>NZ_JBGORK020000016.1:0-3432 GCF_041538145.2 Streptomyces sp. MMCC 100 | reverse complement strand
CCTCCCGAACTGCACCTCGGTCAGACCCGCAAACGGCTCGATCCACTTCGGATCATCTGCTGAGATCACCCCACCCATGCCCGACCAACGCACCAGCCGCACCATTGGTTACGGGACAACCTCTAGGAAAAGCATGGGAGTCATGGTGGGCTCGCGATCCAGAGATTCTGTGCGACTACCTGTGCAGGAGCCGTTCGGGTTCGGATATCGGATCTCCCCGCATGACAGCGGGCAGTCCTCGAATCGCTCCCGAGTTCCGGCAAGAGGGCCGTGAACGTGCGCGACGTGCTGTTGGTCGTCATCATGACGGCGAGGACGCGGCGTCTTCTTCTCGCGGGTCGACGTTGACGGGATCGTGCATGTGCTCAAATCGCCGCCGCTGACGCTCCTCGTGCCGGGCCACCCTGGTCTGCTTCTCCACAGTCTGTTCGGAGACGGGCGGGAGGGCGTCATGGCGGATGTATGCCGCTAGGGCGTCGACCATGTCCTTTCTCAGTTCGCCAAACCAGCGGATCGCGAAATGGTGCCGGACTCCGGCAGCCCGGTAGCGGTTCGCGAGCTGGAGATGAAGCGTTACCCGCTCACGAACGTCCCGGTTTGGAATACGGGTGACGGCCAAGTCGGTGTCCTTCAGGTGCCCGAACACGGTGTCCAGATACGGCAGTCTTTCGTCTGTATGCGCTGTAACGACGTCATTGCCCCCGACGGTCTCCAGAAACGCACCCAGGGCGATCAGCTCGTTCAGTGCCTTTTCCGCCGCGGCCTGACCGATCTCCAACAGACGGGCTTCCCGTGCCAGAGTCTTCTGGTGCGACAGTGTGAGCCATACACCGCCGAACGACGCGGCGCCACCTATGAGGGCACCGCCCAGGCCACTGATCAGTCCTACCAACGTCTCCGTCTGCACGGCGATCATCCTGCCGGAAAGGGGGCCTTGATTAAGCTGATTCCGGCAGGTCCTTACGGCGTTCGTCAGTGATGCCCTTCCTCGTATGCCAACGCCAGATCTTCCATGTGCTCCGAGTAGAGCGTCTCGACCCGCCGGGCACGGGTCAGGCCTACTCCCTCGGGCGGAAGCTGTTCGTCCTGGACCAAGGCCCCCAGACAGTCCAGAGCGTGATCACAGAGATCTGTGAGGACCTGAGGCGATCCCTCAAGAGCAGGCTCCGAGATGTCGGGCCAGGCTCTGAGCACTCCAGGAAAGGCCATGACGTTGCCAGGGGTTACTCGTACCTTCAGACCATGACCGCAACTGCCCGGCGCGAGCTGGTGAGTCCAGCGTCTCGAAACGCCGTCCGCTCACTCGCCACGTCTCTGACCGTCCGTATCGTGTCCGAGCTGTGGGAGAACCAGGGCTTCGCCCCGATCCCCCCGGAGGAGCTGAAGTACCAGGACCCCGGCCAGCGGCGGACTGAGTTCATGCTCTACGCCGAGGGCGTGGACTGGTCCGACCCGGACCACGTGCGTCGCGCGCTTCTCGTGTTCGAGGACTTCCTCCGCAAGTACGACGAGGAGACGTATCAGTGGAGGCACGAGTCTTCGTCAACGCCCGATGCGTGGCGCGAGGACATCCGGGTCCGGCTGGAACGGGATGGACTCGTACTTGACGGAAGCGGCAAGATCACGTGGAGCGCGCCGCCTGTTCTGGCCCGGGACCTGAGTACGCTGAATGACCCTTCGGGCATCTTCGTCGAGTTGGAGCGCATCCGCCGGGACTTGACGACCGACCCTCACGGTGCCATCGGGGCAGCCAAGCAGCTCATCGAGGCGACGGCCAAGACGGCTTTGCGTGAGCTGGGTGTCGCTATCGACAAGAACGCTGCGCTGCCGGCTCTCGTCAACACGGTGCAGAAGGCGCTGAAGCTCGATGCCGGCTCTGCTCCCGACGGGCCCGACGGCAGCAAAGCTGTGAAGAAGATCCTCTCCGGCTCGGTGAACATCGCCGTGGGCGTTGCCGAGTTGCGCAACCAGGGCTTCGGAAGCGGACACGGAATGGCTAGTGCCCCGTCAGGACTCGGGGTCCGTCATGCCCGGCTGACGGTGAACGCGGCCGTGACGTGGTGCGAGCTAATCCTTGACACGCTGGCGGACCCGGCCGCTCCGTGGCGTAGGGGCAGGGGCTGATCGTGGGAAGTACTAAGAAGGGTCTCAAACGGAACAACCACACTGTGCCGAGGTCCTACCTGGAGCGTTTCGCCGGTCAGTTCATGCAGGTGTCCCGTCTTCGGTTGGAGGATGGCGTCTGCAAGTCTGAACCCATTAAACGGTCGACGGTGGTCAGGGATTTCTACCTCATGGAGACTGCTGACGGGCACTGGTCGGACGCAGCGGAGGATGCGTTCGGAGTGATCGAGAACGGCGGCATCCATGCGATCCGAGCAGCCGTTGACGACCGACTCTGGCCATTGCCGGGTGAGCACCGTGCAGCCCTCTCGGCATGGGTTGCGCTTCAGTATGTAAGGGTCCCGGCCATCCGGCAGGGTGGTGACGAGGTGGCGGACTTCGTGCTCAAGCTGAGTGTGGCGGTCAATGGCAAGCCGCGAATACGGCGGATTCTTGCAGAACGTCTGGGGCGGCCCCCGACGGAGGAGGAAGTCGATGGGCAATGGGAGAAGCTCACGGACTTCAACTCCTACAAGGTCAAGCAGCACTCGAACAGGCACCTGAAGCTCATCAAGGAATTGGTCCCCAAGGTGGCCGGGCACTTCTTCAATAGTGCTTGGTGGATCTGCCGCTTCGAGAGTGAAGCACTGCTTACGGCTGACTGCCCCGTGGCCCTAGTCCCAAGAGCTGGTGGCGAGGACGACGGCGTTGGCCTTGCGACAGCCCAGATGTTCCTGGTTCCCCTGGACCGCCGCGCGGGACTTGTGATCCAGAACTGCCGAGGGGCGGACCGCCAGTTTTCACCAAGCGGGGAGATCGCGCATACGTTCAATCAGCAGCTCGTGCTGAACGCTCACCGGAGCGTGTTCCATCACCCGGACGACCAGCCGCTGAAGGGGTTGCACATTCCTGGTGTCAGGGTCAGTGAGATCTCGATCGAAGCGGATCTCAAAGAGTTCCTCCTGCCTGAAGGGTGGCGAGGCGGCAAGGCCTGATCACCTCCGCCGCACACTGGCTCTGTTGCCCGTGCAGAGGGGCAGTTCGAGCCGGCGGGCGAAGTCACACCAAGTCCAGGGCGCACCGACGGTCCAGCTTGCTCGTGCTGCAAGCGTGGCAGGCGTGGTCTTCGTACCAGTGTCAGGGCGGGCCCTTGGCGGCCCATGGAGTGGACCATGCCTGCCTCTCAGAAACCTTTCCACAGGCTGTTATGCGGTGAGGTTGTGGTTGAGGATCTTGGCGGCTTTGCTGATGGAGCCGGGCATGAGGTGGCGGTAGATCTTGAAGGTGATCTCGATGGTCTTGTGGCCCATCCACTCGGCGACGTCGGTG
>NZ_JBGORK020000015.1:0-12878 GCF_041538145.2 Streptomyces sp. MMCC 100 | reverse complement strand
CCTTTGCCCGGGCGGAGACGGCCGGTGGGGACGGAGCCTTCGCACCGGCGGACGCGGACGACTCGCCGGAGTCGCTCCCGACGATCGCGTAGGTGGCGCCGCCGATCAGGACCACGGCCGACGCCACGGTCCATGTCATGCGGCGTCGTCGTTGCTCCCGGCGGGAGCGGCCGTGTCGCCGAGCTGGTGGGTTCTCATGCACGGGTGCGATGGCAATCGAATCAAAGTTCGAGATGCATGACGAATGGATCGCCTTCCCCCGCCACTGCCTCTCCAACGAGAGGAGAGCATGGGCAGCCTCTATCCGGACAAGAACTCCTGCTGCCCGCCACTGACGAGTGATCGCTTACGCCACACCAAGGGGCACGACCCATCGGCGTGGGAACCGAGCCCAACACTTGGGGTGTTTGCGTCAGCCTTTCAGGAGGAGCGGGCCTCATGGGAAGTCTGGGGGGCTGCGTTATGGTCGGTCTGAACGCCGATGGGGCTGGGATCTCGGCGTGAGTGGGTCTCCGGCGATCTCCGGGGTTGGAGCGGGACTCTCAGCCGACGTCACTGGACTGACCAGTAACGCAGACTCGCTCGACCAGCTCCGGGGCTGGGGCTGGGGCTGGGACAAGGAGGTCTCCGCGCACTATGAGCTCGTAACAGGATCTTGCTGAAGTGTCCTGGTCGGGCGTGTCTGTTGTGACGATCTGATCGTTCGGGGGCTGAGACGACTCGGCCGTGGATCGTGGACGACGACTTGTGGGCAGTGATCGAACCGTTGCTGCCGCCCTGGCCCGAGCGGTCTCCAGGGCCGAAGCCGGTGGACGACCGGTTGTGCCTGCAGGGCATCCTGTACGTCCTGCACCAGGACATCGCCTGGCAACTCCTGCCCCTGGAGCTGGGGTTCGGCTCCGGACAGACCTGCTGTCGACGCCTGGACCGCTGGCAACAGTCGGGAATCTTCGATCAGTTGCACCGCATCCTGCTCGCAAAGCTGAACGCGGCCGGCGAGCTCGACTGGTCCCGCGCGTGTGTCGACGGCTCCCACGTCCGCGCGAAAAAGGGGGAGAGCCGCGGCCGGCCCGTCGCCGGTCGACCGGCGCAAGACGGGCAGCAAACACCACCTGAGCTGCGACGGAAACGGCACCCCCGCTCAAGACCATCACCACCGCGGCGAACGTCAACGACATCACCCAGACCCTCACCCTGGTCGACGGCATTCCGCCGGTGGCCGGGCGTCCGGGCCATCCCCGCCGACGCCCCGACGCCATGCTCGGAGACAAGGCGTACGACTCCCGGGCCGTCCGTCGTGAACTGCACAAACGCCGGATCATGCCGGTGATCTCCCGCAAGGGTGCCCCGAACATCAAGGGTCTGGGCAAGCTCCGCTACGTCGTCGAGCAGACCTTCGCCCTGCTCCACCAGTTCAAACGCCTCGCCGTCCGAAGGGAACGGCGCCTCGAACTCCACGATGCCTTCCTCTCGTTGGGCAGCAGCCTGATCTGCTGGCGGCGACTTATGAAGACCGGATCGTGAACCTGGCGCCAGCTTCTAGTGTCCCGGTCCTGAGATCCTGTCGCAGTAGCGGCAGATGCGATCGATGATCTGGTCTGCGGTCTTGGTCCACTTGAAGGGCCGGCCTGCTCGTTCCGGATCTTGATCCAGTCCTCGAGGGCGGTCTCGAGCTCGTCGAGTGAGCAGAACACGCCGCGTTCGAGGCAGCGCCGCTGTAGTTCGGCGAACCACCGCTCGACCTGGTTGATCCAGGACGGTCGGGGTGAAGTGCAGCTCGAACCGGGGATGGGCCAGTAGCCACTTGTGGACCACCGGCGCCTTGTGGGCGGAGAGGTTGTCGCAGATCACGTGGATCGCGAGGCCGGGATCGGTCTGGCGGTCGATCTCGTCGAGGAAGTCGCGGAAGTACACGGCCCGGTGCTGCGCGGACAGCTTGCCGATCACCTTGCCGGTGGCGGCACAGTGGTCCTCCTCTTCGGAGTTGGTGTTTCTGTAAATTTCCGAGGAATGGGGGAGCGATTGGCCAGAACCGCTTCGCCGTCCACAATGGGTAGGCGTGACGGTGCATCACTCGTGAGACTGGCAGGGTGCCTATGGGGGCTCGTTGGGCTACTTGCTGTACTTTTCGGTCTCATGCCTCTGATGTGAACCGCTCCGGGTCTGATGGAGGCTCGATTCCCTGAGAGGATCGAGTCGTGGCACGTCCGTCCCCCTATCCTGCTGAGCTTCGTGAGCGTGCGGTACGCATGGTTGTGGAGATCCGCCCGAACTACCCGACCGAGTGGGCTGCGATGAAGGTGGTCGCGGCCAAGCTGGGGATCGGTGCGGCTGAGACGGTGCGGACCTGGGTCCGCAAGGTCGAAGTGGATGCTGGCCAGTGGCCCGGAGTCACGTCCGAGGAGGCCGCGGAGATCAAGCGGCTGAAGGCGGAGAACGCCGAACTGTGACGGGCGAACGAGATCCTCAAGGCGGCCTCGGCTTTCTTCGCGGCCGAGCTCGACCGGCCGTCGAAGCGCTCGTAGCCTTCATCGACGCACACCGCCAGGTCTTCGGAGTCGAGCCGATCTGCCGAGTCCTGACCAGTCACGGACTGAAGGTCGCGACGAGCACCTACTACGCGGCGAAAAGCCGCATGCCCAGCTACGGGGCGGTCCGCGACGCGGAGCTGAAGACGCAGATCAGCCGCGTCCACACGGACAACTTCAGTGTCTAGGGGGTCCGAAAGGTCTGGCGGCAGCTGCACCGTGAAGGCATACCGGTGGCTTGGGGCACCGTCGCCCGGCTGATGCGCGACCTCGGTCTGGAGGGCGCCCGACGCGGGAAGAAGATCCGCACCACCATCCGGGACGACGGCCACGAGAGGGCTGGGGATCTGCTCGGGCGCGACTTCATCGCGTCACGTCCGCACGGCGGTGGGTGGCTGACTTCACCTACGTCGCCACCTGGTCCGGGATCGTCTACGTCGCGTTCGTCGTGGACGTGTTCTCCCGGGCGATCGTGGGCTGGTCCGGTGCCGCCGGCAAGCGGGCCAAGCTCGTCCTCGACGCCCTCGACATGGCCTTGTGGCGCCGCGATCGCGCCGGAATTCCCGCTGGGCCGGGACTGGTTCATCATTCGGACATCGCAGTCAGTACACGTCTTTCGCGTTCACCGCGCACCTTCTCGAGGCCGGCATCGACGCATCGATCGGCACCGTCGGCGACGCTTTGGACAACGTGCTCATGGAATCCCAGATCGGCCTCTACAAGACAGAGTTGATCAAACACCGCAAGCCCTGGCACGGTCTCACCGACGTCGAACTCGCCACCGCGGAACGGGTCGACTGATTCAACAACCAGCGCCTCCACACCGCGGTCGGAGACATCCCGCCCCACGATCACGAGGCCAACCACTACGCTCAAATCCAGCCCCCACCGGCGGCTGGAGTCAACCCATAGAGCCTCCACTGATCCCGGAGCGGTTCACAGGCCGAGCAGGTCGGCATCGTCCAGGCGGTGCAGGATCTCCTCGTGCAGCCGGCCCCAGACACCGGCTCTCGACCAGATCAGGAATCTGCGGTGGGCCGTCGACTTCGATATCAAGCATGGCGGCAAGGACCGCCAGGCGACTCCACGCCGCGCGCGCCGCTGGGCACGCCCCCCGCAGCGCGGTGTTCGGCCTGGTGGACCGTCACCGGCACGAGGCTTGCGGTCCGGCTCCCGGTGCCCAGCCGCACGAGCATGACGTCCTTTCAGCCCGATCGTCCGCTACGTCTACTGCGGTGACCGGATCAAGAGCTGCATGACCACCCACAACCGGGGACCGAGCGTGATGAGGGCGCCGGACGGGCTCATCGTCCGCGGCCGGAAGGGCGGACCGGCTCCTCACCTGCGTGAAGCGCCGTAGAACGCTCGGCCGCCATGCCCTGGTGGCCGCCGGAGCCGCCTTCCGGCGTCCGCGATGCCGTGCGAAGCCAGGTCCCGGCATCGGCGAATGCGGGGCGGTCTTGGAGCCCACGTCCGGTCCAAACCGACAGGCAGCCGGAGACGCTCTCACTTAACGTGGATGGTGGCTCGGGGCGTCTTTCTGGAACGGCTCAAACGGCTCCTCGGACGATGCCGTCGTCGCGCGTACATGGGAGAACGTCATGGCCGAGCGCACTCTGCGGACTGCTGCTGTCCCCAGCGCCCTCGTGGACCCGCTCCGTAACCGCGGTGTGGCGTTCTCGCACGCCGAGCGGGATGCCTTGGGCCTGACCGGGCGGCTGCCTTCCGCGGTGCTGACACTGGAGCAGCAGGCCCAGCGTGCCTATCAGCAGTTGCAGGCCCAGGAGAGTGACCTCGCGAAGAACGTGTACCTGGAGCAGTTGCACGACCGCAACGAGATCCTCTACTACAAGCTGCTCACGGACCACTTGGTGGAACTGTTGCCGGTGGTGTACGACCCGACGGTGGGCCAGGCGATCGAGCGGTACTCGCACGAATACCGCCGCCAGCGCGGGGTTTTCCTGTCCATCGACCGGCCGGACGACATCGAGCGGTCTTTCGCCACTCTTCAGCTTGGGCCCCGGGACGTGGACCTGATTGTGTGCACCGATGCCGAGGAGATCCTGGGCATTGGCGACTGGGGAGTGGGTGGTATCCAGATCTCGGTCGGCAAGCTGGCGGTGTACACCGCGGCGGCGGGCGTCGACCCGGCCCGCGTCGTCCCGATCTCGCTGGATGTGGGCACCGACCGTGAAGCCCTGCTGAAGGACCCGTTGTACCTGGGCAACCGGCATCCCCGGGTCCGCGCCGACTACGACGCGTTCGTCGAGAAGTACCTCCGGACGGTCTCGGAGATGTTCCCGCATGCTCTGCTGCACTTCGAGGACTTCGGTCCCAGCAACGCGCGGCGGATCCTGGAGACCTACGGCGAGCGCTACCGGATCTTCAACGACGACATGCAGGGCACCGGAGCGATCACCCTGGCCGCAGCCTTGTCGGCAGTCAAGGTCAGCGGGGTGCCGATGCGCGAGCAGAAGCTCGTGGTCTTCGGCGCCGGCACCGCCGGGGTGGGCATCGCCGACCAGCTCCGCGACGCCATGGTCCGTGACGGGGCCAGCCGTGAACAGGCCACGAGGCAGGTGTGGCTGATCGACAAGCCAGGCCTGCTCACCCAGGACACCTCGGGCCTGCGTGACTTCCAGCAGCCCTACGCGCGCGACCCCGGGGAGGTCGCCCATTGGACGGACGAGGGCGGGAGGCACTCTCTGCTGGAGACCGTACGTCAGGTCGAACCGACCATGCTGCTCGGGACCTCCACCGTCAACAATGCGTTCACCCGCGAAGTCGTCGAGGCCATGGCCGCGGGCACCGAGCGCCCGCTCGTTCTCCCGCTGTCCAACCCGACCTCGCGCATCGAGGCCATGCCACAAGACATCATCACCTGGTCGAAGGGCAAGGCACTGGTCGCCGTCGGTATCCCCGTCCCGCCGGTCGAGTACGGCGGGGTGACCCACCAGATCGCGCAGGCCAACAATGCGCTCCTCTACCCCGGACTGGGCCTTGGCACGATCGTCTCGGGGGCGACGAGGGTGACCGACGGGATGCTGCTCGCGGCCGCCCGGGCGGTGGCGGACCAGGTCGATGTCTCCTCACCGGGGGCTTCTCTGCTGCCTCCGGTGGAGCGACTGCGTGAGTCCTCGGCGGTCACCGCGGCCGCCGTGGCCCGCGCCGCGGCCAGGGACGGGGTCGCCACCCGCACACCGGCCGACCTGGACCAGGCGGTCCGCCAGGCCATGTGGGTGCCCGTCTACGGCGACGGGATGATGGCATGACCGAGCAAGGGGCAGCCAGGGACGAGAAGGCTCCCCAGATCCACGACGTTCCTGTCGGCCTCAACGCCAGGGGCACCCGGCGGGAGACCGACTCTATGGGCGCCGTCGACGTTCCCGCGGACCGGTACTGGGGTGCGCAGACGCAGCGGTCTTTGATCCACTTTTCGATCGGCGACGACCGGATGCCCAAGGCCGTCTATCACGCCTATGGCCACGTCAAGAAGGCAGCCGCGATCGTCAACGGGCGCGCCGGGCGACTGCCGGCCTGGAAGGCCGAGCTGATCGCGAAGGTCGCCGACGAGGTCATCGCGGGCGTGCTCGACGACAACTTTCCGCTGTACGTGTGGCAGACAGGCTCCGGGACGCAGTCCAACATGAACACCAATGAGGTGATCAGTAACCGGGCCATCCAGCTGGTGGGCGGCGAGCTGGGCAGCAAGTCCCCGATCCATCCCAACGACCACGTCAACCTGGGGCAGTCCTCCAACGACACGTTCCCCACCGCCATGCACATCGCGGGGATCAAGGCGGTCCACGAGCAGCTGCTGCCCAGTGTCCAGGCCTTGCAGGAGGCCGTCGAGGCCAAGGCGGAGCAGTGGCGCGATGTAGTGAAGATCGGCCGCACTCACCTGGAGGACGCGGTCCCGCTCACGGTTGGGCAGGAATGGTCCGGATACGCTCACCAGCTGGCCCAAGCCCAAGGGCGGGTCGCCGCGTCCGCCGAGGGTCTGTACGAACTTGCGGCGGGCGGCACCGCGGTGGGTACCGGCCTCAACGCTCCGCCAGGCTTCGGTGAACAGGTCGCCACTGAGATCGCCTCGGCGACCGGCCATCCTTTCCGCACAACACAGAACAAGTTCGCCGCCCAGGGCGGTCTGGACGCCATGGTCGGTGCATCGGCCGGACTCCGGGCCCTGGCCGTGCCCCTGATGAAGATCGCCAACGACATCCGGTGGCTGGCCTCGGGGCCGCGCTGCGGGCTGGGCGAACTCGTCCTGCCCGCAAACGAGCCCGGCTCCTCGATCATGCCGGGCAAGGTCAACCCCACCCAATGCGAGGCCATGGTCATGGTCTGCCTCCAAGTGCTGTCCCAGGATGCAGCTACTGCCTTCGCCGGCTCCCAGGGAAACTTCGAACTCAACGCCATGCGGCCCTTGGTCATCAGCAACTTCCTGCACGCGGCCACCATCCTCACTGACGCCTGCAGCCACCTGCGCCAGTACTGCATCCAGGGCACCGAACTTCACCGAGAACAGATCGACTCCTACGTCGAACGGTCCCTCATGCTCGTCACCGCCCTCTCGCCGGTCATCGGCTACGACAAGGCCTCGGCCATCGCGCACAAAGCCGGCGAGGAGGGCTCCACCCTGCGCCAGGCGGCTCTGGACTCGGGCTCCATCAGCTCCGAGGAATTCGACCGCGTCGTGGACCCGGCCGCCATGGTTCGCCCGGCTCAGCGGGACCATTGAGGAGCGCCGGGCACGGCCAGGAAGCCGACGGTGCGGTTGCGGTGACAGATGGGCGGCCATCCACCCGGCAGGATCTTCAGTGGTCAGCGCGCCACACCCGCTGCAACGCCGCGCGGTTGACGCGCAGGAGCTCCTCCAGGTCGGTGTCGTAAAGAGAATCGTGCACCCCTTGGGAAAAACCTCCAGGACGCAGGGCTCCGCGGTACCCGTTCTTGTGCAAGGCGTGCAGGAGACGCCCGGTCGGGAGATGGCGTCCCGCTGTGTGGTGTAGGGGATTTCCGCGGCTGAGTGCGCGGGTTCTGCTCCTTCGGGTGCACCGTCTGCCGGTGTCTGCTCCCTGCTCAACTGGCGGGCCACCGTGCAACTGTCCGGAGTGAACGGGCAGTTCGACCCAAGCGCCCGGTTGCATCCGGGCCGGGGCCGCGGTGCACCGAGCGCGATGAGCTGAGCCGTGGCGTACTCGTAGCTTTGCTCCTGGCGGCGGGTCTTCTGCGCCGTCCGGTCGTGGAAGACGGTGCCGTCCGGCAGGAGCTTCACCGTGCGGGCGGTCGCACGGCCGGTGTACAGGGCGTTCGTCGCCGCATAGATCGTCCCGACGTGGCCGGGCATGACCAGACGCCCGGAGGCGGTACGCCGCGGGACCGGGTCGGCGAACGAGACGACGCCGCGCACTCCCTCGGTGAGCAGAAGCTCGAAGCAGCGGGCGAGGAACCAGCTCTCGGCGTTGCCGGGACACTCGTCCAGCAGGACGGAGCGGGAACACTCCACGGACTCGGTGAAGGGGGCCTTCTATGCATCAGGGCTGGCCATCGCCGCAGGTAGACATCGCAAGACCAATGAGTCGATGCATCGCTTGATTGGAGCAGGGGCCTAGGTCGTGTCCGCAAAGTGGTGGGCTCGTTGGGTTGTTCGTGGTGCGTCGTCATGAGCTGGCCGATGAGTCGTGGGCGGTGATCGAGCCGTTCCTGGCTCCGCCGCGGATGGGCCGTCCGGTGCGCGATCGCCGTCAGGTGGTCAACGGGATCCTGTGGAAGCTGTCCACGGGTGCGGCCTGGCGGGATCTTCCCGAGCGGTACGGGCCGTGGAAGACGGTCTACGAGCGCTTCCGCCGCTGGTCGGCCGACGGGACCTGGGACCGGCTCCTGGCCCACGTCCAGCAGCACTGTGACGCCGTCGGTGGGGTCGACTGGACCGTCGTGTGTGTCGACTCCACGGCCGTGCGAGCCCACCAGCACGCGGCCGGGGCCCGAAAAGGGGGCTCCGGCCGGGCGAGGCGATCGGCCGGTCCCGCGGCGGGCTGACGACAAAGATCCACCTTGCCTGCGACGGGCAGGGCCGGCCGCTCGCCTTCACGATCACCGCCGGAAACGTCAACGACTGCACCCAGTTCGAACAGGTCCTGGCCCGCATCCGCATCGAGCGGTGCGGGCCCGGCCGGCCCAGGACCCGGCCCGAGCGGGTCGTCGCCGACAAGGGCTACTCGTCCACGAAGATCCGCTCCTACCTGCGCAGACGCGGCATCAAGGCGGCCATCCCCGAGCGGATCGACCAGATCAACGGCCGCATCCGCCGGGGAGAGAGCATCTGCCGGCTCGACCGGGCCGCCTACCGACGCCGCAACGTCGTCGAGCGCTGCTTCAACAAGCTCAAGCACAACAAAGCCCTGGCCACCCGCTACGACAAACGCGCCCGCCACTACGAAGCCCTGGTCACCATCGCCTGCCTACGCATCTGGCTGCCCTGACTTTGCGGACACGACCTAGGGCCGACTGCGCAGGCCGTCGGCGACGGTCGCGGTGTAGGTGGTGAGGAGCCGTTCGAGGTTCTTCCCGTCCACGCGTAGCGCTCCGGGGCGCCAGGAGAGAGCGAGCAGGCCGTTCAGGGTGGCCCAGAACACCGTGGCGAGGTCGTCGGGATCAAGGTCGGGACGGGCAGTGCGGGCGGAGATCGCGTCGCGGATCACGCAGGCGAGCTTGGCGTTCTGCTCGCGGGTCAGCTCGGCGATCCGCGCCACCGCCTCCGGCTCGTCGGCCGGTTCGACGAGGATCCGGAACTCGTGCGGGCGTTCGTGCGCGAATCGGGCGTAGGCGGCGGCGGCACCGAGCAGCCGTTGTTCCGCAGTCCCCCCGGCGCAGTAGGCGGCGTCCATGTAGGCGCGGTTCTCCTCCATTGCCTGCTCGGCGACCGCCGTCAGGAGTGCGGAGCGTCCGCCGACGCGGTTGTAGATGGTCTGGATCGCGACGTCGGCGCGCTCTGCGACGGTTTCCAGGGTCAGCGCCGTGGGGCCCTCGGTGGCGACGATCTCGCGGGCGGCGTTGACGACCGATTCGCGGGTGGCGGCGGCGCGGCGCTGAGTGCGCGTCGGCTTCGCGGACGGCGCAGTGGGCGCCGGTGTCAGCTCGGTCGTCTCGTGAGGGTCGGACATGACGGCAGTGTATCCATACCCAATAATGGAACCTCTTCCATAATTGGAAGTGCTTCCATTAGCGTGGGGGCATGGAACGAACCGACGTGACCTTCCCGTGCCGGGGTGAGTGCTGCGCGGCATGGTTGTACACACCGGCCGCAGTGGCCGGGGACGGACGCGGCCGGCCTGCCGAGAAGCACCCGGTCGTCGTGATGGCGCACGGCCTGGGCGGGGTGAAGGAGGAGCGCCTGGACGCGTTCGCCGAGCGTTTCGCGGCCGCGGGGTACGCATGCCTGGTCTTCGACTACCGCTACTTCGGCGCCAGCAGCGGCTCGCCCCGCCAGCTGCTCGACATCAAGAGCCAGCGCGAGGACTGGCGCGCCGCCGTCGCGTACGCCCGCACCTTGCCCGGCGTGGACCCCGATCGCGTCGTGGTCTGGGGGACGTCCTTCGGCGGCGGGCATGCGATCGTCACCGCCGCGCAGGACCCCCGGATCGCTGCCGCGATCTGCCAGTGCCCTTTCACCGACGGCCTGGCCTCCGGGTTCGCGATGTCACCCGCCACCTCGGTCAAGGTCACCGCACTGGCGATCCGCGATCTCGTGGGCGCCCGCCTCGGGCGCGCACCGGTGATGGTCCCGACCGCCGGCGCGCCGGGATCGGCCGCGCTGATGACGGCCCCGGACGCGGTCGCCGGCGTTGCTGCCCTGATGCCCGAGAACGCGTCGTACCCCAAGGACGTCGCCGCCCGGATCGCCTTGCAGATCCCCCGCGACTTCCCGGGCCGCCGAGCCAAGGACGTCGCGTGCCCGATCTTCTTCGCGATCTGCGAACGCGACACCGTCGCGCCCGCCAAGGCGACACAGAAACATGCCACGCAGGCACCGCGGGCGGAGCTCAAGCTTTACGACGCGGGCCACTTCGACATGTACGTCGGCGACTGGTTCGAACGCAACGTCACCGACCAGCTCGACTTCCTCGCCCGCCACGTGACAGTCGCCTGAACACCGCCACCGGCCGACCTCTCAGGACCCAGGCCGCCATCCGCAGTTCCCTCACGCCCAGGAGAACCCTCATGCCTCGCTACGACCTCGCCGGACGCACCGTTTTGCTCACCGGCTCCACCGGTGGGCTCGGGACTGCGCTTGCTCGCGCGCTGCACGACCGGGGCGCCAACCTCGCGCTGCTCGACCTCGACGGTGACCTGGCCCAACGACAGGCAGCCGACCTCGGGCCCACAACGATCGCTCGGGGCTGGGCCGTCGATGTCCGTGACCTCGCTAGCGTCCAGAGTGCCGCCGATGCGGCTGCCGAGCACTTCGGCCGCATCGACGTGACGATCGCCGGCGCCGGCGTGGGGTCCATGGCCCCGCTGGAGCGCATCGACCCCGCTGCCTGGGAACGGATCATCGACATCAACCTCAACGGCGTCTGGCGCACCTTCCGCGCCGCGCTGCCGCACGTGAAGGAGACCAAGGGCTACATGCTCGCGGTCTCCTCGATGGCCGCCTTCGTGCACTCGCCGCTCAACGGCCCCTACGTCGCCAGCAAGGCCGGCGTCTGGGCACTGTGCGACGCCACCCGCCTCGAAGTGCGGCACTACGGCGTCAGGGTGGGCAGCGTCCACCCCACCTTCTTCAAGACACCGATGATGGACGACGTCCACTCCGACCCCGCCGGCAACACGCTCTGGCAAGGAAACAAGAGCGGGCTGTGGAAGATGATCCCCCTCCGGACGGTCGTCAACTCCATCGTCGCGGGAATCGAGCGGCGCTCGGCTCTCATCGTCCCCACCCGGATGAATGCGATCGCCGCCCGCATCCCGGGCCTTGTGCGTCCGCTGGTCGACCGGATCGGGTTCCCCGGCAACACCATCCCCGACGCCATCGCCCAGGCTTCCGAAGCCGGCTGGATCTCACGGCGCTGACCCCCGGCACTCACCCCAAGGAACGGGCATGACACAGCACAGCACGCTCCGCAGGATGGGCCTGATCGCAGCAGGAGCGGCGGCCGTGATCGGTTCGCGTCGGGCGCGAACGATCAAAGCCGTCGCCCCAGAGCTCCGCAGCCCCGCCCTGTGGTTCCCGATCACCACCTGCGACCCGGTGACGCTGTGGCTCACCCGCACCATCGGCCAGCGATACGTCCCCCCGATCGCCGACGGCGTCACGGTGACACAGCACGACATCGAGCACGGCCAGGACGTCTACCTGTACCGCCCCAAGAAACCCGGCGGCGGCGCACTGCTGTGGATCCACGGCGGCGGAACCATCTCCGGCACCCCCGAGTACGACCACGCCCTGTGCAGCCGCCTCGCCCGCGACAATGACGTCCTCGTAGTCAGCGCCCGATACCGACTCGCACCCGAGCACCCCTTCCCGGCCGCGCACAACGACTGCTACGCCGCACTGCACTGGCTGCACCGCTCCGCCGACCAGCTCGGCATCGACCCCGACCGGATCGCCGTCGGCGGCGGCAGCGCCGGCGGCGGACTCGCCGCCGGAATCGTCCAACGGGCCGTAGACGAAGGCATGCCGGTCGCGTTCCAACTGCTCCTCTATCCGATGCTCGACGACCGGACCACGACCCGGCCGCCTTCCCACCGCGGACACCTGGTGTGGACCCGACGCTCCAACGCCTTCGCATGGGCCTCGTACCTTGGACCCGACCACGCGCTCCGGGACCTGCCCCCCTATGCCGCACCCGGACGACGCACCAACCTCACCGGACTCCCACCCGCATGGATCGGCGTAGGCGACCTCGACCTCTTCTACGAGGAAAGCCTTGACTACGCACAGCGCCTCACCGCCGCAGGGACACAGGCCGAACTACTCATCGAGCCGGGCATGTACCACGCGGCCGACTACCTCAAGCACAAAGCGCCACCGATGCGCACCTTCCGCCAGTGCCTGTCCGGCGCAATCGTGCGAGGACTCAGCATTGAGGACCGAACCCAAAACGATCCCTATTCGGGTGGCCGGAGTCACGGCAACGTGCCCCGGCTACCCGACTGAGAGGCTGGCGGGGCTGTAAATCGTTCGGTGTAACTCCCGATCATGGAGGATGCATCGATGGCCAGTGAGAACGTGGCCGAGCACGAGGCCGGCGAGGCGGCAGCGGCTTCGCCGCCCAAGGCCGTTGACGACCAGCTGATCGATGACCTGGTGGGCCGGGCCCAGGCCGAGGGCCTGCAACTGACCGG
>NZ_JBGORK020000014.1:0-541 GCF_041538145.2 Streptomyces sp. MMCC 100 | reverse complement strand
ACGTAGTCACGGAAGTAGCCCTCGGTCCGCAGGACGTGGTTGATGATCCCGCCGAGGAAGGCGATGTCCGATCCGGCGCGCAGCGGCACGTGGACGTCGGCCAGGGCGCTGGTGCGGGTGAAACGCGGGTCGACGTGGATCACCTTCGCGCCGCGGGCCTTGGCCTCCATCACCCACTGGAACCCGACCGGATGGCACTCGGCCATGTTCGAGCCCTGGATGACGATGCAGTCGGAGTGCTGCAGGTCCTGCTGGAAGGTGGTCGCGCCGCCGCGGCCGAACGAGGTTCCCAGACTGGGAACGGTGGAGGAGTGTCAAATACGCGCCTGATTCTCGATCTGCACCGCGCCCAGGGCGGTGAACAGCTTCTTGATCAGGTAGTTCTCCTCGTTGTCCAGCGTCGCACCGCCCAGGCTGGCGACGCCGAGGGTGCGCCGGGTGCGGGTCTCGTCGACCTCCCACTGCCAGCCGGAACGCCGTGACTCGATCACCCGGTCGGCGATCATGTCCATCGCCGTGTCCAGGTCCAGCCGCTCCCACT
>NZ_JBGORK020000013.1:0-777 GCF_041538145.2 Streptomyces sp. MMCC 100 | reverse complement strand
GCGTGCAAGGAGTGGAACGCGATCCCCGAGGACGGCCTGGAGCTGACCGGCATGTCCTACGACAACACCCAGGGGCTCGGCGCGGACACCTGGCGGCACGTGGCCTTCATCGAGCAGCGCAAGCCGCTGGGCGGGCAAGAGCCCGGCGTCTCCCACGACGACGTCGATGTCTTCGCCGCCGCCCGCGGCCTGGGCAGCTCCCCGTCCTCGCCCGACCCGGGCGCCACCGCCCCAGCGCCCCCCGGCGCGCAGCCGCCCGCTGGAGCGCCGGCCGGTGAGATCTCCCCCGTGGCGCCGGAGGGCCGCACGGAACTGCGCTGGCTGATGTCCTCCGACGTGTGCAAGCACTGCACCCACGCCGCCTGCCTGGACGTGTGCCCCACCGGATCGCTTTTCCGCACCGAGTTCGGCACGGTCGTGGTCCAGGAGGACATCTGCAACGGCTGCGGCTACTGCGTGCCCGCCTGCCCGTACGGCGTCATCGACCAGCGCCCCGACGACGGACGGGTGTGGAAGTGCACCCTGTGCTACGACCGGCTCGGCGTCGGCATGGAACCCGCCTGCGCCAAGGCCTGCCCCACCGACTCCATCCAGTTCGGCCCGCTGGACGAGCTGCGCGAGCGGGCCGAAGCCCGGGTCGCCCGGCTGCACTCCGCCGGGGTCTCGGACGCCCGCCTCTACGGCGAGGACCCGGGCGACGGTGTCGGCGGCGACGGCGCCTTCTTCCTGCTGCTGGACGAACCGGAGGTGTACGGCCTGCCTCCCGACCCGGTCGTC
>NZ_JBGORK020000012.1:0-255 GCF_041538145.2 Streptomyces sp. MMCC 100 | reverse complement strand
ACTGGAAGATCCTGCGGGACTGCCGGCTCAAGGGCGACGGAGTTCACCAGGCCATGCTCGGCATCGCCCGACTGCACAACCTGGCCCTCACTGGATAACTCGAACCCCATACGGGACAACCTCTAGGTCTGTTATGCGGTGAGGTTGTGGTTGAGGATCTTGGCGGCTTTGCTGATGGAGCCGGGCATGAGGTGGCGGTAGATCTTGAAGGTGATCTCGATGGTCTTGTGGCCCATCCACTCGGCGACGTCGGTG
>NZ_JBGORK020000011.1:0-2076 GCF_041538145.2 Streptomyces sp. MMCC 100 | reverse complement strand
ACACAGGCCCTCCTCCGGCTCGCTCGACAACGGATCAACGTGCTGTTCGCGATGCTCCGCGACGGCACCTTCTACGAACCCAGAACCCCGCGCCTCGCTTGACGAAAGACATAGAGGCACCCCCCCGGGCGGGCGGGTCCGCAGTCGTGGCTCCATCGTTCGGGAGCGGGAGCGGGAGCGGGAGCGTCGCGTCTTTCTGCAGCTGCGGACACACTCGGGTACTGCGGAGGCAGTACGGGCGGGGCGGAACCTCGGCCTGAGGCGGCGGTCTGCTCCGCCCTCCTCCTCGACCGTGCGGTCCGTGGGGAGAGGTTCCCGACAGGGGCCTCGCCGCGGAAGAGTCATGGCGACAATCCACGCGGCGACAGGGACTCGCTACGCGGGAAGCCGCCGGTCTCCGCCGCGCTCCTCCTTCGCAAGGCGCGCGGCGAGGTCGGGGATGCGCAGGAAGCAGGCCAGCGCCGTGGCGGTCTGGAAGGCGTCGATCGCCCTCTTGCTCTTCGGCATGCCGACGCGCAGCAGGCGGGGGTTCACCTCTGTCCGGGAGTAACGCCGCGCCCACTGACGTCAGTCGACGACACACCCGGACCGACGAGCGGCTGACCCAAACGGAAGCCGCCTGGGCCGTGGAAGCGCGGCGCCAACCGTTGATCGCCCGGCGCGGTGTCGCTCACGACTCCTGCCTGGGCAAAGTGCGCTGGATCGTCGAGCGCACCTGCGCCTGGCGGCACTAGATCTCTACCAGCGGCGGCCTGGCGTCATCGCCCCGACCGCAGGAACTGCTCGTCCGGTTCCTCACGCCGCTCCAGCACTCCCGCGGCCACCAGTTGAAGCCGTACCTCATGGATGTGATTGCGCTCTTCCCTCGCGATACGGTGCTGTTATGTCTGGATCAGTCGAAACCGGATCAGTCTTGTCTCCCGTCACCGCGGACGACGTCGACCTTGCCGTGCGGCTCGCCGTGGGCATCCTTCGGGACGCGCCCCCGGAGGGGTGGGGCCGCAGGGCCGGTTCGCTGGAGTGGGACTGCTGGGAGACCGTCGAGCACCTTGCCAACGACCTGTTGTACTACGCCGTGCAGCTGGGGCCGCAGAGCCCGCCGCTGGACACCCATGTGCCTTTCGCGTTGAGGCAGAAGAGGCCGGACGGACCCATGGTGTTCGTCTACGCGGAGCGTGATGCGGGTCCGGCCGGCCTGGTGCAGGTGCTGGAATCATGCGGCGCGTTGCTGGTCGCCATGGTGCGTACGACGCCGCACCAGGTCCGCGCCCACCACGCCGCCGGGGTGTCGGACCCCGAAGGCTTCGCGGCGCTGGGGCTGCAGGAGACGCTGGTGCACATGCACGATGTGGCGGAAGGCTTCGGGCTTGTCTGGACTCCGCCCTCTTCTCTCTGCTCGCGGGTGCTCGCCCGTCTGTTTCCAGACGCTCCGGGCGGCGCGGATCCCTGGCTCACCCTGTTGTGGGCCACCGGCCGCGCCGAACTGCCCGAGCGCCCTCGTCTCGCCACGTGGCGCTCGGACAGCACACCGCGGTCATAGCCCCTGGGGGCCCGTCGGCCGGCCGCTTCGACCACGCCCGCCCGCTGCTGCTCACCGCCGACTGCTCCCGCCTTCCGTCCCTGGCGCAACCGCCTCACCCACCTGGGGGCCGTCTCCAACTCCCTGTCGGCCGGGCGGGATTGTGGTACGACTACGAGTCGGAGCCCGGCTGCGAGGACCGGTGGCCGCGCGGCACCCCCGACGGCCTCGACCCGGTGGGCGCCCTGACCGGCCTCGGGACGGTCGTCGACCAGGAGAGGGTGCACCGCCGAGACACCTGAAGATCTCGAACTCTGATTCGATTACCATCTCACCCGTGCATGAGACCCCACCGGCTCGGCGACGCGGCCGCTCCCGCCGGGAGCAACGACGTCGCCGCAGGGCCAGACGACGCCGCATGACATGGGCTGTGGCGTCGGCCGTGGTCCTGATCGGCGGCGCCACCTACGCGATCGTCGGGAGCGACTCCGGCGAGTCGTCCGCGTCCGCCGGTGCGAAGGCTCCGTCCCCACCGGCCGTCTCCGCCCGGGCAAAGG
>NZ_JBGORK020000010.1:0-263 GCF_041538145.2 Streptomyces sp. MMCC 100 | reverse complement strand
GCCGCGGACGAGAACGGAGCCGCACGCACCCCCACCAGGCAGGCGGACCCGCCCACCCCCGCCGGCACCTCCCCACCCCCCGCCGGCACGCCTACGCCCGGGTCAGCGACAGCAGCCGACGGGCCGGACCCGGGCAACGGTGACCGGTCCCGCCACACCCCTCGCAGGCCGCGGACGAGAACGGAGCCGCACGCACCCCCACCAGGCAGGCGGACCCGCCCACCCCCGCCGGCACCTCCCCACCCCCCGCCGGCACGCCTACG
>NZ_JBGORK020000009.1:0-846 GCF_041538145.2 Streptomyces sp. MMCC 100 | reverse complement strand
CCTAGAGGTTGTCCCGTATGGGGTTCGAGTTATCCAGTGAGGGCCAGGTTGTGCAGTCGGGCGATGCCGAGCATGGCCTGGTGAACTCCGTCGCCCTTGAGCCGGCAGTCCCGCAGGATCTTCCAGTTCTTCAACCGCGAAAGGGCATGTTCCACCCGCGCTCGTGCCCGGCGATGGACAGCGTTCTCTGCCTCCTGCGATGGGCTGAGGTGGCTCTGCCCTCGTCGTCTTCGGTGCGGAATGAGGAGACCAGTGCCCTGGTAGCCGCCGTCGGCGATGGTTGGGGCGCCGCGGCAGGCCCGATCGATGCCGGACTCCGTGAACGCCCGGCAGTCGTTGCGGCTGCCGGGCAACGGGAGACCGATGGCGACGACCAAGCGGCTGTTGGCGTCGATGACGACCTGCAGGTTGGTCGAGTACCGGTAGTTCTTGCTGGACGCGGCGACATTGCGGTCGCGCGTGGGCACCAGGGTGCCGTCGACAATGTAGACGGTGTCCTTGCGCGGCCGGCGTGCGGGCGAGATGGCCAGCAGCGGTGCGAGATGGTCCAAGATGCGGTCGGCCGCGGACTTCGAGACTCCGAACAACGGTGCCACCTGCCGCAATGTGAGGTTCGTGCGCCAGTACGTCGCCACCAGCAACACCCGGTCCTCGAGCGACAGCCGCCACGGCCGGCCACGCTGAACGTCGCCACCTCGGCGCCGCACCAGTGCCACCAGCCTCCCGAACTGCACCTCGGTCAGACCCGCAAACGGCTCGATCCACTTCGGATCATCTGCTGAGATCACCCCACCCATGCCCGACCAACGCACCAGCCGCACCATTGGTTACGGGACAACCTCTAGG
>NZ_JBGORK020000008.1:0-438 GCF_041538145.2 Streptomyces sp. MMCC 100 | reverse complement strand
AAACAGCCCTGACCAGCAAAAACACCAAACGAGCCATTACATGCCAGAACTACCGACACCTCACCCCGCCACGCCCCACACAGAACGCATAACCCCAGCTCAACCCCCGCCCACCCCGACCTAACCGTCCACCCGGCTTCTCAACGAACCCACAACACCCCAGGCCAGCGAGCAGCCGGTACACCAACAAACCCCCCTCCGAGCCTTACCACATAGATGGGCCGGTTGGCCACCGCACCATCGCGGATCTTCACGTGAATGGCGTCGATGAAGACCACCGGATAGACGGTGTCGAGGGGCCTGCTCTGCCACTCGGCCATGCCCTCGAGCACCTTGTCGGTGATGGTGGAGATGGTCTGGCGGGAGACCTCGGCGCCATAGACCTCGGCCAGGTGGGCCTGGACCTCGCCGGTGGTCAGGCCCTTCGCGGCCAGCGAG
>NZ_JBGORK020000007.1:0-1143 GCF_041538145.2 Streptomyces sp. MMCC 100 | reverse complement strand
CTGTTATGCGGTGAGGTTGTGGTTGAGGATCTTGGCGGCTTTGCTGATGGAGCCGGGCATGAGGTGGCGGTAGATCTTGAAGGTGATCTCGATGGTCTTGTGGCCCATCCACTCGGCGACGTCGGTGATGGGGATGCCGTGGGTGAGGCAGTTGGAGGCGAAGAAGTGCCGCAGGCCGTAGACGACCATCCCGTCGGGGATCTCGGTTTCGCCGGCCTTCTTGATCCGCTGCCACTGGTTGGCAATGTGGTAGTGCGGGAACGTGCGGGCCGGGTCGCCGGGATGACGCAGCAGGTAGCCGTCGACGGTGCCGTGTTTGTCGGCGTACCACTCGATGCTCTGGCGCACCCGTGCGGGCAGGGGCACGTCCCGGTACTCGCCCACTTTGCGGTGCTTGAGCCGCTCGTACTGGCAGGTGGTCCGGTTGACCTGCTCGGTGATGCGGTAGACGTCGTCGGCGACGATGTTGTTGACGTTGACCGCGAACGCTTCGCCGTTGCGCATGCCGCAGCCGCTCATCAGGTCGGCGACCAGGAGGAAGCTGTCGTCGCCGGCGGTGCGTATCTGACCCAGCTGTTCGGGTGAGGGGATCACCACCCGCCTGGGGTCGTACTGCGGCGGCTTGATCCCGGCGACCGGGTTGTCGTCGAACAGGCCCAGCCGGTTGGCGTCCAGCAGGATCGCCTTCAGCTTGTCGAAGCAGTTGGCCTGCGCGGCCAGGCCGATGCCGTTGCGTTCCAGGACCTGGAGGAAACCCTCGACGACCTTGTGGTCGAACGTGTTCATCCGCCGGCTCCCCAGCAAGGGCAGCAGGTGGATGTTCAACAGCGACTCCAGGTGCACACTCGAGGCCGGCCCCAGATCCCGCTGTCCGGCCTTCCACTCGGCGGCGTACTCCTTAAACCGCATCGCCCCGTACTTCGCGACCCGGTCCGCCTTCGCCTGCCCCCGCGGCGCGGACTTCCTCGCGTTGTAGACCTCCGTCAAACGCGCGATCGCCTTGTCCTGGGTCGCAAACCCGGACTCCTTCACCTGCTTCCCGGCCGCCGACCGATACCGCACCTTGTACGCGTGCGGGCACTTCGACCACCGCGACCGCGGATGCTCACACTCCTTGAAAAACGAACCCATCCCACGAACCAA
>NZ_JBGORK020000006.1:0-447 GCF_041538145.2 Streptomyces sp. MMCC 100 | reverse complement strand
CGCCGCCCAAGGCCGTTGACGACCAGCTGATCGATGACCTGGTGGGCCGGGCCCAGGCCGAGGGCCTGCAACTGACCGGCGAGGGTGGGCTGCTCCAGCAGCTGACCAAGCGGCTGCTGGAGTCCGCGCTGGAAGGCGAGATCACCGACCATCTCGGCTATGACAAACACGATCCGGCAGGCAAGAACGGCGGCAACTCCCGCAACGGCAAACGCTCCAAGACGGTCCTGACCGACGTCGGGCCGGTGGAGACCACCGTGCCCCGCGACCGCGACGGCTCCTTCGAACCGAAGATCGTCAAGAAGCGGCAGAAGCGCCTGACAGGCGTCGACGAGATGGTCATCTCGCTGGCCGCGAAGGGCCTGACCACCGGCGAGGTCCAGGCCCACCTGGCCGAGGTCTATGGCGCCGAGGTCTCCCGCCAGACCATCTCCACCATCACCGACA
>NZ_JBGORK020000005.1:0-10298 GCF_041538145.2 Streptomyces sp. MMCC 100 | reverse complement strand
CTGGCGACGCCGAGGGTGCGCCGGGTGCGGGTCTCGTCGACCTCCCACTGCCAGCCGGAACGCCGTGACTCGATCACCCGGTCGGCGATCATGTCCATCGCCGTGTCCAGGTCCAGCCGCTCCCACTCGGTGCCGTGCGGACGGCGGTACAGCACGTGGTGCTCGCGGGCGCCGCCGGTGGTGAGCTGCAGGCTGGCCGCGCCCTTGGGGCACAGCCGGCCGCGTGAGATGGGCGAGTCGGGGTCGCCCTCGATCTGGGTGACGCGCTCGCCCTCGACGTAGACGTTCTGGCCGCAGCCCACCGCGCAGTACGGGCAGATCGACTTCACGACCCGCTCGGCGGAGGCGACGCGCGGGGTGAGACGCGCGCTGGTCCCGCTCTTGGCGGCGGCACCGCGGCCCAGCGGGTCGGTCCCCTTCAGCTGGCGGTACACCGGCCAGGAGTCGATCCAGGTGCGTACACCCATCACGTCCGCCTTTCCCGTCGGTGCGCTCGACGCTGCTGCAGGTTCCCCGGTCCGCGGTATTCAACCGGAGCGGTACGGAGAACAGCGGCCGTCGTTGCAGCGCCGCGACGCCCGAGGCGCTACCGCGTCCCGTCAAAGATCCCTGCCTCCACCGCGCGCGGTCGGCATCTTCGGACGACACGGGGCCACCTGGGCGGCTCAGGTGCCGCGCGACCGCGCGGCCCGCTGCATCTGGGCGTCGCCGCCGGCGCGGTTCCTCAGCCAGGCGCGCACAGCCGGCTTCCCGGTCGGATTGACCGCCGCCGGGTTCACCAGGTGCTGACTCGATGCCTGCGTCATGCCGGGGCGGTACTGCTCCTCGGTGGTGAGTGTGTCGCCGCCGTCCGCGGGCAGTCCGGTTGCGATGAGAAATGCCTGACCCGCCGGGATACCGAGGCGGTTCCCGGCCTGCTCGTAGTCGAGTCCCCGCGCCAGTAGGCGACGCACCTGACTCTGGGTCGGCATGAGCCCGGCCTCCTTCGGCTCTCTGCGCGTTCCGTTCACGGCGGAGTACCCGCCGTGCCACGGGCCGAACCGCCGACCGAACCGCGGCGGGGCCGTTCGCGGCCTCGTCGTCACATGAAGTTGCGGGTGTGGAGGAGAGACAGCTCGGCGGCCTCGTCGTCAGAGAAGCCCAGGCGTGACAGCCGGTGACGTCTGCCCTCGTCCATATCCGCCTGCAACCGCTGCACCGCCTGCCAGCCGCGCGCGATCGCCTCGGGGGCCCACGATCCGGCAGCCAGCAGAATCAACGAGTCGAACACGTCCTGGTTCAGCCCGGCGGTACCGGCGAGCGCGTCGTGGCGGCGTTCCACAGCTGCCCTCAGCCGGCCGCGCAACTGGGAATCGGCCTTCGCGCGGTGCTCCAGGTGGCCCACCCCGAAGGCGACGTGCCGGGCCTCGTCCTGCCGCACCAAGTGACTGATCCGGCGGGTCACCGGATCCGGAGCGTGCCGTTCCAGGAACGACAGCAGGCTGAGGAAGCTGCCCTCCCCGAGCACCGACAGCAAGAAGGCGGCGAGGGAGAAGTCCGCTTCGGCGAACAGGGTCGTCAGGGAAGCCCGTCCACCCACCGAAGAGGTGCCCATGACCTCACCCCTGAGGAGAGCCCGCCGGGTGAAGACCTCCACGTGCCGTGCCTCGTCGGCGGCCTGCACCGCGAGCAACTGCAGCACCTCCCGGAAGTGGGGATGCACCTGCACGAGCAGCCGGGCGGGTACAACCAGGGCGGCCTGCTCGTTCTCGACGAGATACGTCATCACCTGCACGACGGCGGCCTCGATCTCGTCGGGAAGGGCGAAGGGGGTGTCCCAGGGAACCGCGGTCCACGGATCCCACTGGGCGGCGGCGGCCTGGCGGTACAGCCGCGGCGCCAGGTCGCTCCAGGCCACGTCCCGGTCCGCGACGGGGAAGAACATCTCCGGGCCACCGGCCTCGACCAGCGCGCCCCGCGCGGCCAGCCCCCAATGCGGCTCCGCCCATCCGGCCGCCCGGCCGGGCCGAGGGTCACCGGCGCGTTCGGCGTTCGCCCAGCGCATCGACGCGGTGCCGCTGCGGCGGATGCGTGCCCGGACCGGGGCGTCGCCGGGATCCGCGGGGCGGACGGTGTGTCCCTCCCGGCGACACCATGCGTCCAGGTGGATCACGAGTGCCGGGTCGCTGCCGGCAACCGCCACCTCCGCACCTGCGGGCACCCGGTCCAGGGCCCTGCGCAGCAGCAGCCGGGCACCCGCGTCCAGACCGAGGTCGCCCAGGTCGACCGTCGACGGGTCACTGGGCGAGGTCACGGCCGGTATCCGACGGCAGTGATCCGGCCCTCGGCGTCGTAGAAGCCCGTGTCGTCCACGGCGGCGGCCAACTGCCGGTAACCGCTCTCGCGTCCCGGCAGCCACCGGGTCAGCCCCTCCAGGTCGAGCAGGTGGCGTACCTCCGGGTCGGCGTAGGACATGGACAGCAGCGACTTCCTCAAACGGTCGGCCGAGGCCGTGTCGAGCGAGGGACCGGACGCCAGGACGCAGTGGTCGTAGGGCGAGGTCCGGCTCAGCAAGCGGGTGGAGCCCGGTGGCAGGACGCCCTCCTCGCCGAAGAGGAGGTGGTTGGAGTCGATGACGCAGGCGGCCGCCACTTCGCCTGCCATCAGTGCCCGTACGGCCTCTCGCTCTCCGCCGATGTGGTCGCCGTGCAGGCCGACTCCGACGTCGTGCCGTCTGACGTCGAAGTCGACGCCCGCCTCCAGCCCGTGCCCGCGCAGGTGGTGCAGTGGGAGCAGCGTCGCCTGCGGGGAGTCCATCGCTCCGACGGCCACCGTCTCGCCCTTGAGGTCGGCGACGGAGCGCACCGGCCCGCCCGCCCGCACCACGACGACCGATGTCAGGTCCTGGTCGGTGTCGCGCATGACGAGCGGCTCGACCTGTACGCCCGCTGTCGCGGCGAGCCTACGGGTGCGCAGCCACGCCATCGGCGAGTGCCAGGCCATGTCGATCCGGCCGCCGACGAGGTCCTCGACCTGTCGCTCGTAGTGGCTGTAGAGCACGAAGTCAAAGTCCACTCCCCGTTCGACCAGCCAGCCGCGGAAGCCGGACCAGATGGTCACCACTTTCGGGTCGTACGCGACGGCCCCCAGCACGATGCCGGTCACTTCGCCTCCTCGAACAGCGGCAGACCGAGCCCGGCACGGCCGCAGAAGTCGTACAGCGCCTCGGTGGTCGGGGCCATCACCCGTGCGGCGAGCGCGTCACGGAACCGTCGTTCCACCCCCAGCTCCCGGCGAAAGGCCGAACCGCCACACAGTCGCATCGCGCCGTCCGCCGTGTCGGCCGCCGTCTCCGCGGCGAGCGCCTTGACCTGGAGCACCCGCAACGTCGCGTCGGAGCGTTCGGCCTCCATGGCGGCCACGGCGTCGTCGAGGAGAGCACGGGCGGCGTCGGCGCGCATCCGCAACGCCGCGTACTCCCGTCGGGCCACCGGCTGGTGTGCCAGGGATTCACCCAAGTGCTCCAGACGGGTCTCACGCAGGTGCCGTGCGGTCAGTTCGAGCAGTGTGTCCGCCACCCCCAGGGAGAACGCGGCGCTGAGCGTCAGGAAGCAGGGCAGCGCCAGACCGAGGGCGATGGCCAAACCCTCGCCGTCGGAACCGAGCGCGGCCGTGCGCGGCACCCGTACGCCGTCCGCGGTGACCGGGTTGGACGCGTTGCCGCGCAGCCCGAACCCGTCGTAGTGGCCGCAGACGTCCAGGCCCGGGCTGCCGGCCGGCAACAACCACAGGCTCATCTCGCCCGCCGCTGCCTCCAGGGGCCTGCTCGACCACACGTAGCTGTCGGCCTCGCCGGCCGAGGTGACCCACGACTTGCGGGCATCCAGCCGCACGCTCTCCGCGCCGTCGGGGACGGCGGTGCCGACGGGAGTCCAGAAGTGGCTGCGCGAGCCGTGCTCGGAGAACGCGAGCGTGCTCAGATGGCGCCCCGTCGCGATGGCGCGCCGCACCTCGTCGTCACCGTGGGCCTCGATGACGGTCACGGCCGCGTAGTGCATCAACACCACCATGGCCGTGGAGCCGCAGATCCCCGCCAGTCGGCCGACGACCGCGGCGGCCTGCCGCAGGTCCCCGCCCCCTCCGCCGTGTGCAGGGGAGCTGAGCAGACCCAGCACCCCGGCCTCAGCAAGGGCCCGGACACCGAGCCGCGGGAAGGAGCCGGTGCGGTCGACCTCCTCGGCGAGTGGCTGGACGACATCACGCACTACGGCGTCCCACTGTTCGGGAACGAGACCCGCCGGTGGCGCTTCGGCGATCTGCGGCATGGTGTCTCCTCCGGACGCGACTCACCGACCGTGCCTTGTCGTCCTCCACTCAAGCAGCCGCGCCACCACCGACCGCTCGGCGCGCGCCACGGACACGCGAAAGGGCACCCGGAACGGTGAACCTCGCCGTCCCGGCCGGCGAGAGGGCGCCGAAGCCGCGGGCGTTCGGCTCATGGCTCCCGCTGCTCCTCCCCTGCTTCCCGCCGGCGCCAGTTGTGCCAGGCGACGGCACGACGGATCTCCGACTCGTGCAGCCCGGTGCGGCAGGCGAGCTGCACGAGGGTGAGCGTCGGCGCACCGTCGGTGAGGACCTGCCCGATCTTCGCCGCCCACAGTTCCTCCTGCACGAATGGCCGGCGCCGGTACTCCTTGCGCAGGCGCTCGAGGTGGGGCTCACCGCAGGCGGTGAGGAGGCGCAGGCCGTCGAACCAGTGGCGGTGGCGGTGTACGGCGGACGAGTCGGGCACGTAGGCCCGCACGGCCTCGTCGACCGGGACCACCATGGCGCACAGGTCGCACAGCGTGACGGGTGAGACCTCGGGGTGCCGCGGGCGCTTCCTGCGTCTCCACATCCTGACTCCTCCTGACCGTGCCGGGCGCCGCTCCGCCGACGGATGCCGTGGGTTCCCTTGTAATGCGAGCCAGGACGTGTCGCGCCTCGCGCCGTGTCCGCCTCGACCACTGCGGGGGTGTGAAGGCGGCACCCCGGGGGAACTTCGCCCTGCGGTGTGTCCGCTCGCGGACCGTCCGGCCTGCCCGTAATGTCCGCGTGGCCCCGGTCCTGACCCGAGACTGGAGTGATCGGATGGTGACACGGTGAGGCAGCGTCACGTCTTCGGCCAGGTGTTCACGCTGGAGTCGATCATCGCGGGTGTGGTGTTCCTCGCCGTGCTGGCGGTGTTCGGCTATGCGTTGCTCAGACGGCGTGCCGGGCGGCCGGTGCACCCCTCGCAGCGCTCGGAGCGTCCGCGTCTGGAGACGTACTACGTCGCCGTGCTGGGTGCCTTCGCCGTGTTCTTGGTGGCCTGGACGGCCTGGCAGAACCACCGTGAGCACCAGTCGGCCGACCGCCCCCCGGTACGCGTCGACGTGACCGGGTTCCAGTGGTGCTGGACGTTCGACTACCCCCAGGCCTCCGAGCGGCGCAGCGTGTCGGGTACCTGCCGGGGCGACGACCTGCCGACCCTGGTGGTGCCGACCGGACGTCCCGTCCAGCTGAACCTGACGGCGAAGGACGTCATCCACTCCCTGTGGGTGCCGGACCTGCGGTACAAGATGGACGCCTTCCCCCACCACACGAACACCTTCACCCTCACCTTGGACAAGGAAGGCCGCTGGATGGGCAAGTGCGCCGAGTTCTGCGGGCACCGGCACTACGCGATGCACTTCTGGATCAAGGCGGTGTCGCCCGAGGAGTACGACAGCTGGCTGCACAGCGGCGGCGGCCAGGGAGTGGCGGCGTGACCTCCGCACCACCGTCCACCGAGGGGACGGCAGTAGGCAGGCCGGTCGCGCCGGGCGGCTGGCTGGGATGGGTGACCAGCACCGACCACCAGCGGATCGGACTGCTCACCATCGGAACGTCACTGGTGCTGTTCGTCCTCGTCGGCATCCTGGCCCTGATCATGCGCGCCCAACTGGCCCGGCCCGAGCAGGACCTGGTGGGCGTGGATACCTACAACCAGCTGTTCACCATCCACGGCTCCGGCATGATCTACATGGTGCTCACCCCGTTCGCCATCGGGATGGGCGTGTACCTGGTGCCGTTGCAGATCGGCGCGCCCGGCATCGCCATGCCGAAGCTCACCCTGCTGGGTTACTGGCTCTACGCGTTCGGCGCGATCGTCATGCTGGCGGGTTTCGCGATGCCGAACGGCGCGCACGCCGACGGCTGGTTCTCCTACCCGCCGATGGCGGACAGCGTCCACTCGCCCGGGGTCGGCTCGGACCTCTGGATCGTCGGGGTGTTCCTCGCGACCACCGGGAGCATCGTCATGGGCTGGGCCGTGCTGTGGACGGTGCTGCGCAAGCGGACGCACGGGATGACGATGCTGCGTCTCCCGGTGTTTTCCTGGTCGATGATCGTCACCAGTCTGATGGTGATCGGCGCGTTCCCCGCTCTGCTGGCCGCGCTCGTCGTGCTGGCCGCAGGCCGCGCGAACCCGGGTCTGTTCGAGTCCAACGCCTGGAACATCGGCTACCAGCACCTGTTCTGGTTCTACGGCCACCCCGTCGTGTACGTGATGTTCTTCCCGTACCTGGCCGCCGTGGCCGAGGTGCTGGCCGTCTTCTCCGGGCGCCGCTTCTTCGGCTATCGGGGCACCGTGCTGTCCCTGCTCGTCTTCGCCGCACTGTCCATGAGCGTGTGGGGCCACCACATGTTCACCACCGGCCAAGCCGCCAACGACTACTACTCGCTGACCTCGATCCTGTTGCTGGTGCCCGCCGGGGCCGAGTACTTCGGCATGCTGGGCACCATCGTCGGCGGACGGCTGCGCTTCCGGCCGCCGATGCTCTTCGCCCTCGCCTTCATCCCGCAGTTCCTCATCGGCGGACTCACCGGCATCATGGTCGGCACCCCGGTCATCGACTACCACGTCACCGACAGCTACTTCGTCGTGGCTCACCTGCACTACGTGCTGTTCGCCGGGAGCGCGTTCGGCCTGTTCGCCGCCATCTACTTCTGGTTCCCGAAGGTCACCGGCGTCATGCTGAGCGACCGCGGTGGACGGCTGCACTTCTGGCTGCTCGTCATCGGCACCAACCTCACCTTCCTGCCCATGTTCGCCCTCGGCTACGAGGGGATGCCGCGCCGCGTGTGGACCTACGCCGCCTTTGACGGCTTCAGCCTGTTCAACCTGCTCTCCAGCATCGGCGCGGCCTTCCTCGCCGCGGCCGTGATGGTCTTCATCGTGAACGTCCTGTGGACCCTGCGGCAACGGGGCCACGGCCGCGCCGAACAGGCTCCGGACGACCCCTGGGGTGCCTACACGCTGGAGTGGGCCACCACCTCGCCGCCGCCCCGGTACAACTTCGACCCGGAGCACCCGGTCCCGCCGATCACGAGTTTCGCTCCCCTGCTGGACCTGCGTCAGCGCCGGCAGAAGGAGGCCGCCGGCGACGGGAGCCGGCCGTGAAACGCCATCCGGCTTTCGTGATCGTGGCCGGCTGGGGCGGGCTCAACGCCGTGCTGCTGGCGGTGCTGGCGGTGTACGGCGAGAGCTCGCTGACGTACTGGCTGTGGGGCGCGTCCGTGGCCGGGCTGGAACTGGTCGCCCTGCTCGTCCTTCTCTCCTCCCGTGCCGGACCCGAGCAACACGTCCGCTACCGGCTGCCGGACCGGGGCGGCGGCGCCGCGCTGCCCGCCGCGCTCGGCTGCGTACTGATCGGGCTGGCCTTCGTGTACGGGCTGTGGCTGCTGGCCCTCGCCGTTCCCCTGCTGCTCCTGGCGTTGGCCCTCGCCGTGCGGGGCACAACGGCCCGGGAGGAGTGAACGACGATGGACCACTCGACGCACACCACACAGCTGTCGTCCGTCGTCGCGATGGCCTGGTCCGGCTTCGCCCTGGCCGCTGTCGTGCCGGGCCTCATGTGGCTCACCCGCCGGTCACCGCTGTGGGAACGGGTGAGCCTGCCGCCGGGCGTGGCCGCGCCGTTGCTGGTGTTGCTGCACGCCTGGGCGATCCTCGGCGGCCTCGTGGGTTTCGTGCCCCAGGCCGGGCCGCTCCTGACGGAACCGGTCCTGCTCGCGGGCGCGGTGCTGTTCTGGGTGCCCGTCGTGACCCGCACCCGGCACCGCCTCAGCGCCCCGGGCCGGTGCCTGTACCTCTTCCTGGCGGCGCCGCTGCTCGACCTGCCCGCGCTCGGGACCATCGCCGCCGGGCACTCGGCCGAGGGCATCGCCATGATCGTCGCGATGCTGCCGTTGAGCATCACGGCTGCCGTACTGACCTGGACGTGGGTCACCCGCGAGGAGCGGCTGGCCGCGTCCGCGGACGGCTGGGCCCTGCCGATGACGGGCGGTGATCCGCGTGCCTGAGGACGGTCTGCCCGAGGTCCTGATCTTCGACGTCAACGAGACCCTCACCGACATGTCCGCGCTCGCCGGCCGCCTGGCGGACGCCGGTCTGCCCGGCGAGATGCTGCCGCTCTGGTTCAGCGGTGTCCTGCGCGACGGCATCGCCCTGACCCTGGCGGGCGGGCGGGCCGACTTCGCTTCCGTGGCCCGGGACGGCCTGCTCGCTCACCTCGCCCTGGAACGGCCCGGCGATCCGGACCCTGGGGCGGCGGCGGACCACGTGCTCGACGCTCTACCCGAACTCCCCGTGCACCCGGACGTCGGCGAGGGGGTGCGGGCCCTGCACGCGGCCGGACACCGCCTGATCACGCTGACCAACGGATCGGCGCGGACGAGCAGCGCGGTCCTGGAACGCGCGGGGCTGGCGGACTGCTTCGCGACACACCTCGACGTCCAGGGCGCCGACGGCCGCTGGAAACCGGCGCCGACCGCGTACGCCCACGCCCTGCGCGTCGCCGAGGTCCCGGCCCGCGCCGCGATGCTGGTCGCGGTGCATCCCTGGGACGTCGACGGTGCCGCACGGGCCGGCCTGCGCACGGCGTGGCTGCGACGTACACCGGTGCCCTACCCCTCGGCGTTGCGGCCTCCGGACCGGCAGGCGGCCGGGGTCGACGACCTGGCGCGACAACTCGGCGCGGCGCGGGGCTGACTCAGGCCGGGGGAGGGCTGCAGGGGAGCGTCGCCCGCGCCCGGGCCTCCCGTCGCTCTCGCTGTGGCAGCACCGTGTACTTGGGATCCTCGGCCGACGCCACCCCGGCGTGGAAGACGCCGAAGCGGAGCGCGGCGGAACCGGCGAGCAGGGCCGCACCCGCCACGACGGAGACTGGCCGGCTGCGCCCGGCCCCCAGGGCGGCCAGTGCGGCGCCCCCGGCCGTGAGCACCTCGGCGGCGCGCAGCAACCGGTGCGCGCCGCCCTGCTCGAACGGCTCCGCCGCCAGGCCCATGCGCCGCTTCATCACCTGGAACGAGCCGAGCTCCAGTACGGCCCCGAGAACGGCCGCCCGGCGCGCGGGACCCGCTTCACGCACCGGTGCGCCGGTCAGGACGAGACCGGCTGCGGCAGTGGCCCCCGAGCCGGCGAAGACGAACGGCATCTCCCGGTACCCCTCGTGCCAGGACGGCACGGCCGTGTCGGAGATCAGCACCGCCGTGTACGTGGCGACGGCCGGGCCCAGCACGGCCGCGGACGCGGTGGCGGCGGCCCCCACCAGGCGGTAGCGGCCGGTGACGTCGGCGGCCACAGCGGCCATCGTGAGCGGCGCGTAACCCGCCAGCAGCCACGACCCCACACTCATGGGAGAGGTGGGCTTGAACACGCGGAGCATGTTGAGGAACCGGCAGGGGCGGCCGAGGTCGTGCACCAAGGCGGCCAGCGACAGCGAGATGCCGCCCGCCGCCCCGAACTTCGCCACCCGGGCCAGCGCGGGACGACCGGTCACGTGGGCCCCCGCAGCCAGCAGCGACGACCCGCCGGCCAGACCTCCCAGGTACAGATAACCCGCGATGTCCAGAGCCTTCCACGTCGGCTTGTTCAGGATCGGCTTGCCGTAGTACGAGGAGAACTCGGCGTCGGGCACCATCGCCCGCTCACCCCGGCTGCGGCGTCGTCGTCGCCCCGCCTGGCTCCCCGTCAGGGCGTCGCGTCCGGGGCGTGCCCCCTCCACACCGTCACGGGTGACGTCGGACTCGCTCATCGCGGCCTCCTGGCGAAACTGACGACGGCGAGCGCGGCGAGCGAGGCGGCGGCCGCGGCGGCGTGCCGCCACATGGCTGGCAGGTCGCGGGTGGTGACGACCGGGTCGGGAGGCAGGCCGTACACCTCCGGTTCGTCCAGCAGCAGGAAGAAGGCGCCGTCGCCGCCGACACCGTCGCCCGGGTCCTCGCCGTAGAGGCGGGCGTCCGAGACCCCGGCGGAG
>NZ_JBGORK020000004.1:0-1490 GCF_041538145.2 Streptomyces sp. MMCC 100 | reverse complement strand
CCCCCGTTATGTTCTTCGCGGTCCTGCAAGAGGGCCGCTGGCCTCCGGGCCCGGCATGGCTGGTCCCCCCTGTCGGACCGATGACCTGGGGGGTGGTGCCACCGGGCCCGAGAGGCGCCGTTGGAGACGCTGATGAGAGGTCCGACTACCGCCCGGCCGAGCGCAACGCCCGGCCCTTCGCGGGCGGCAGGTCTGCATAACGTGGATGCGCGCACGACGCCAACGCCCAGGCCAGCACGCACGACATCCGTTCGGGAGGACGGCTTGAACGACAGCGACGAGATAGGCGTCTTCCTCGGCCTGGACGTCGGCAAGAGCACCCACCACGGGCACGGCCTCACCCCGGCCGGCAAGAAGGTCTTCGACAAGCAACTCCCGAACACCGAACCGAAGCTGCGGGACGTCTTCACCAGGCTGAAGACCAAGTTCGGCACCGTCCTGGTGATCGTGGACCAGCCCGCATCCATCGGCGCCCTGCCCCTCACGGTCGCCCGCGACGCGGGCTGCAAGGTCGCCTACCTGCCCGGACTCGCGATGCGGCGGATCGCCGACCTCTACCCCGGCGAAGCGAAGACCGACGCCAAGGACGCCGCGGTCATCGCCGACGCGGCCCGCACCATGCCGCACACCCTGCGCTCGCTGGAGCTGACCGACGAGATCACCGCCGAGCTCACGGTCCTCGTCGGCTTCGACCAGGACCTCGCGGCCGAGGCCACCCGCACCAGCAACCGCATCCGCGGCCTGCTCACCCAGTTCCACCCCAGCCTGGAACGCGTCCTCGGCCCCCGGCTCGACCACCCGGCCGTCACCTGGCTGCTGGAGCGCTACGGATCCCCCGCCAGCCTGCGAAAAGCCGGCCGCCGCAAGCTCGTCGAGGTGATCCGGCCCAAGGCGCCCCGGATGGCGAACCGGCTGATCGCCGACCTCTTCGAGGCCCTCGACGAGCAGACCGTCGTCGTTCCGGGCACCGGCACCCTCGACATCGTGATCCCCTCGCTGGCCCGCTCGCTCGGCGCCGTCCACGAACAGCGACGGGCGGCAGAAGCCCAGATCACAGCCCTGCTGGAGGATCACCCTCTTTCGAAGGTCCTGACGTCGCTGCCCGGCGTCGGCGTCAGGACCGCCGCAACCCTGCTGGTCACCGTCGGCGACGGCACCAGCTTCCCCACCGCCGCCCACCTCGCCTCCTACGCCGGCCTCGCCCCGACCACGAAGTCGTCCGGGACCTCGATCCACGGCGAACACACCCCACGCGGCGGCAACCGGCAGCTCAAACGCGCGATGTTCCTGTCCGCGTTCGCCGCCCTGCACGATCCCGCCTCCCGCACCTACTACGACAAGTGCCGGGCCCGAGGAAAGACCCACACACAGGCCCTCCTCCGGCTCGCTCGACAACGGATCAACGTGCTGTTCGCGATGCTCCGCGACGGCACCTTCTACGAACCCAGAACCCCGCGCCTCGCTTGACGAAAGACATAGAGGCACCCCCC
>NZ_JBGORK020000003.1:0-2000 GCF_041538145.2 Streptomyces sp. MMCC 100 | reverse complement strand
CTCCGCCGGGGTCTCGGACGCCCGCCTCTACGGCGAGGACCCGGGCGACGGTGTCGGCGGCGACGGCGCCTTCTTCCTGCTGCTGGACGAACCGGAGGTGTACGGCCTGCCTCCCGACCCGGTCGTCGCCACCCGCGACCTGCCCGCCATGTGGCGGCACGCCGCCGCGGCCGCCGCCTCGCTCGCCGCGCTCGCCGTCGTCAGTTTCGCCAGGAGGCCGCGATGACCGATTCCCGTTCCGGTCCCAGTTCCGGTCCCAGTTCCGGTCCCAGTCCCGGTTCCGGGTCCGACGTCACCAGGAGCGGCGTGGAGGGCGCCCGTCCCGGCCGCGACGCCCTCACCGGAGCCCACGCCGGGCGGCGCCGGCGGCGCAGGGGCCGGGGCGAGCGGGCGATGGTGCCCGACGCCGAGTTCTCCTCGTACTACGGCAAGCCGGTCCTGAACAAGCCGACGTGGAAGCCCCTGGACATCGCGGGCTACCTGTACCTCGGTGGACTCGCGGGCGCCTCCTCGCTGCTGGCCGCCGGCGCACACGCCACCGCCCGGCCCGCGCTCGCCCGGACGGCCAAACTCGGGGCGGCGGGCGCCGTCTCCCTCTCACTGGCCGCCCTGGTGCACGACCTGGGCCGCCCCGCCCGCTTCCTCCACATGCTCCGCGTCTTCAAGCCCACCTCCCCGATGAGCGTGGGCTCATGGCTGCTGGCCGGTTACGCACCGCTCACGATCGCCGCTGCCGCCGCCGACGTCGCCGGCAGGTACCGCCTGGTGGGCACCGCCGCCACCGCGTCCGCCGCCGTGCTGGGCCCCGCGGTCGCCACCTACACCGCCGTACTGATCTCCGACACCGCCGTGCCGTCCTGGCACGAGGGGCACCGCGAGTTGCCGTACGTCTTCGCCGGGTCCGGGGCCACCGCTGCCGCCGGGCTGGCCCTGGTCTGCGCACCGGTCGGTCAGACGGCCCCCGCGCGGCGCCTGGCCGCGCTGGGCGCCGTTCTCGAACTCGGCTCGTTCCACGTGATGAAGCGGCGCATGGGGCTGACCGCGGAGCCCTTCGAGAACGGCAAGGCCGGCACGCTGCTCCGTGCGGCCGAGACGCTCACGTGCGTGGGCGCGGCGCTCGGGGCCGGCCTCGGCGGACGCAACCGGGCGGTCGCCGCGATCGCGGGTGCGGCCCTCCTCACCGGCTCCGCCGCCCTGCGGTTCGGCGTCTTCCACGCCGGAGTCGCCTCGGCGGAGGACCCCAAGTACACGGTTCTGCCCCAGCGGGAACGGCTGGAGGCCCGGGCGCACGCCGGGGAGCCCGGCAGCACTCCCCCGGCGTCCTGAGTCGGCCTGTCCCAGGTGCTCGCGGAGGCCGGCGCACCGCGGATGCCGTCCGTGTCCGGCCGGGCCACAATGCGGTGTACGGGACCGCCGTGCACGGGACGCCGTGCACGGGAACGCGGTGGACGGGAACGAGACGGCCGCGGGTGATTGACCGGGGCCGGGCGGGGCACCCGCACGACGGCCGCCGCGACGGGAAGGGCAGGGGTGATGGGCGTACGTACCTGGATCGACTCCTGGCCGGTGTACCGCCAGCTGAAGGGGACCGACCCGCTGGGCCGTGGTGCCGCCGCCAAGAGCGGGACCAGCGCGCGTCTCACCCCGCGCGTCGCCTCCGCCGACCGGGTTGTGAAGTCGATCTGCCCGTACTGCGCGGTGGGCTGCGGCCAGAACGTCTACGTCGAGGGCGAGCGCGTCACCCAGATCGAGGGCGACCCCGACTCGCCGATCTCGCGCGGCCGGCTGTGCCCCAAGGGCGCGGCCAGCCTGCAGCTCACCACCGGCGGCGCCCGCGAGCACCACGTGCTCTACCGCCGTCCGCACGGCACCCAGTGGGAGCGGCTGGACCTGGACACGGCGATGGACATGATCGCCGACCGGGTGATCGAGTCACGGCGTTCCGGCTGGCAGTGGGAGGTCGACGAGACCCGCACCCGGCGCACCCTCGGCGTCGCCAG
>NZ_JBGORK020000002.1:0-328 GCF_041538145.2 Streptomyces sp. MMCC 100 | reverse complement strand
CCACTGTGCAGTTCTCAAACAACGACCAACCACCCATCACCCCGGAAGAAACTCCCGAGTGCACTGGGGCCGGCAACCGAAGACCCAGCCTCACGGCCGTGCCCTCAGACACCCAACAGCGTGCCCGGCCCAGCCCCGTCCGGTGATCGTGCGTTCCACGCTCCGAAGAGCAGTACTGGCAGCCACCGGCCCGAGTCAGGACCGAGTAGTCAACGTTCCACCCATGAGCAACCAGCATCAGACATTCGCTGATGTACTGGCCTCTGACCGTGTCCCGAAGGACCCGGTAAGAAGTGCTCCTTAGAAAGGAGGTGATCCAGCCGCACCT
>NZ_JBGORK020000001.1:7117667-8269065 GCF_041538145.2 Streptomyces sp. MMCC 100 | reverse complement strand
GGAGCGGATCGGCAAGCGCATCAACAACGAGCGCGTCGACGAGGCCCTGTCCGTCAACCCGGACATCGTCTCCACGGCCTGCCCGTTCTGCCTGGTGATGCTCACCGACTCCGTCAACGGCAAGAAGAACGACGGACAGGCCAAGGAGTCCATCCAGGTCGTCGACGTCGCCCAGCTCCTGCTCGACTCCGTCAAGACCCCGGCCGACCCGACCGGCGAGCCGGAGCCGGAGAGCGAGCCGACGCCGGAGCCGGTGAAGTAACCGCCGCCCCCCGCTCGACCGACACCCCCGCGTCCCTTCCGGACCCGGGGGTGTCGCCGTATGTCGAACACGTGCATCATTACCCGGTCGTTGTCGGTAATGGTGGTACGGGTCGATACGGACGAGGTGAACGGTGCGGCGCCTGCGAAGAAGCACCCTGACCGGCACAGCCGCCGCCGGCTGCCTGCTCCTGCTCGCCGCCTGCGGCCACGGCCCGGCACCCGCGGCCAAGGAGGCCGCCGCACCCACCCCCGTACGCGCCGCCCAGGCCCCCGCGCCGCTCCCCGTCCCGCGCGGCGAGGGCAGCGAGGTCCCCGACGACTTCAACGGCGACGGCCACCGCGACCTGGTCCTCGACGACCTGGTCACGGCGGAGAGCCACGCGGACGACGCCGGCATCGGCATCGTCTACGGCTCGCCCCGCGGACTCGTGCCGGAAGCACGGCAGTTGCTCACTCCCAAGAAGTACGCGGCGCCGGTGGACGGCCAGTTGCCGGCCGTCTTCGAGGCGGAGGCGAGCTGCGACCTCGACGGCGACGGCTTCACCGACCTGGTGGTCACCACCGACCCGCCCTACGACGGCCAGGGCCGCCCCCCGGTCCCCCTCCAGCTCCTCTTCGGCTCCCCGTCCGGACCGGCCGGCCGCGCGGTCCCGCTGACCGTCCCCGACCGGGCCCGGTACGGCAACGACTGGCCCGAGCGTCCGGTGTGCGGCGACTTCGACGGCGACGGCGCCCAGGACCTGGTCGTCCACGCCTCGGCCGGCCGCCTCAGCTATCTGCGCGGCCCCTTCACCCGCAAGGGCGCCCCGCACCGGGCCGGCGCGCCCGTCCCCTCCCCCGGCGAGACACCGACCGGCCCCGCCGCCGACGTGAACCGCGACGGGTACGACGACCTGGTCGTCCGCACCTCGGCGGGCCCCGGCAAGGCGGCCGTCGTCCTCGGCGGCCCGGACGGCCCGAACCGCACCGGGGTCACCCTCCCCACCGGCATCGACGTCGCCCTCGGCGCCTTCGGCAACGGCAAGGCGCTGGACGCGGCCGTGGGCACCCTGGACGGCACCGCGATGCGCTACGACCTGCCCACCGCCGCACGCGGCACCCTCGACACCCCCGGCTCGATGCTCGACGCCGCCGACCTCGACGGCGACGGCCTGAGCGAGCTGGTCTCCAGCGGCTCCGGAGTACGTGTGTACCCCGGCCGCAAGACGGGCCCCACGACGCGGGGCACGGTCACGGTGCGGCCCTCGTCGGCGGGCACGACACGGGTGCTGGCGGCCGGCGACTTCGACGGCGACGGCCTGGCGGACCTGGTGCTGCGGACGTACCAGGGCGACACGAAGGACACCGTCGAGGTCCACCGGGGCGCGCCGAAGGATCTGGTGACGGCACGGGCCGCGGTCACGTTCTCGACGTCGCAGTTCCTCACCCCGTAGGGGACCGGCGGGCGCACGCGCGGTTCGCGCCGGTCAGACCCCGGGGAGGCCTCGGGGGTCCCCCGTAAGGGATGTCACAGCTCGGCCGCAAAGGACCCCCCGAACGGCCGGGCCCCGCACGTCACTCTCCGGGACCAGGTACGTTCGAAGGCGTGGCTGGATTCAGGATCGGACGCGGCCGGGACAACGGCGCTCCAAACGCGCGACCGCAACGCCCTCCGTACGGACAGCAGGCGCCCCAAGGACCGTCGTACGGCGGTCCGGCGACGCCTCAGCAGCCGTACCCGCAGCCGCCGTACGGAGGCGGCGCCCCCGGCCCGGGCCGGGGCCCGGCCCCCGGCGGATCCCCGTGGCCGCAGGCACACGGCGGCGGTCACGGCGGCGGCCACGGCGAGCCGGAGTACTTCGGCGACGGCGGCTACGGGCAGGGACCCGGCGGACACCCCCAGCAGGCCCCGTACGACCCGTACGCGGCCAACAACCCGGGCCACACCCAGGCGTTCACGGTCGACGACCCCTACAACCAGGGCGACACCTACCGCGCCGGTTCCGCCCCCGCGCCCGGCCCGGTCGGCCCCCGCCTGCACTGGAAGGACCTCCTGAAGGGCGTCGTCCTCGCGCCCAACCAGACCTTCCTCCAGATGCGGGACTACGCGATGTGGGCCCCGGCACTCATCGTGACGTTCCTCTACGGCCTGCTGGCGGTCTTCGGCTTCGACGGCGCCCGCGAGGAGGCGATCAACGCCACCCTCTCCAACGCGATCCCGATCGTCCTGACCACGGCGGTCGCGCTGGTACTCAGCGCCTTCGTCCTGGGCGTGGTCACCCACACCCTGGCCCGCCAGCTCGGCGGCGACGGCGCCTGGCAGCCCACGGTCGGCCTCTCCATGCTGATCATGTCCCTCACGGACGCCCCGCGCCTGGTCGTCGCGATGTTCGCCGGCGGCGACGCGCCCTTCGTCCAGATCCTCGGCTGGGCCACCTGGGTCGCGGCCGGCGCCCTGCTGACCCTGATGGTCGGCCGCTCCCACGACCTCCCCTGGCCGAAGGCGCTCGGCGCGTCCGCGATCCAGCTGATCGCCCTGCTGTCGATCGTGAAGCTGGGCACGTTCTAGCCGTCCGTGTACGGCAACGAGGAGGGCCCCCGGCGTGACGCACACGCCGGGGGCCCTCCTCGTTGCCGCCGCCTCGCCGGTCAGGCGTCGAGCACCTGCCCCTCCCGCCGCACGACGGGAGGCAAGACACTCCACGGGAAGTTGATCCACTCATCGGTCCGCTTCCACACGTACTCGCACTGGACGAGGGAGTGCGACTTCTCATAGATCACCGCGCTGCGGACCTCGGCGACCGTGTCGAGGCAGAAGTCCCGCACCAGCTTGAGCGTCTTGCCGGTGTCGGCGACGTCGTCGGTGATGAGGACCTTCTTGTCGGAGAAGTCGATGACGTTCGGGACGGGCGCGAGCATGACGGGCATGTCGAGGGTGGTCCCGACCCCGGTGTAGAACTCGACGTTCACGAGGTGGATGTTCTTGCAGTCGAGCGCGTACGCCAGCCCACCGGCGACGAAGACGCCACCGCGGGCGATGGAGAGCACTATGTCCGGCTCGTACCCGTCGTCGGCGACGGCCTGCGCCAGCTCGCGCACGGCGACGCCGAACTGCTCGTAGGTCAGATTTTCCCGAACATCACTCATGCGCGCGTCCCGCCTGCGTTCTTGCCGCTCATACCTGGGTCCGATGGAAATTGAGGTAGGACCGGGAGGCGGTCGGCCCCCGCTGGCCCTGGTAACGGGACCCGTAGCGCTCGCTCCCGTACGGGTGCTCGGCCGGCGAGGTGAGCCGGAACATGCACAGCTGCCCGATCTTCATCCCCGGCCACAGCTTGATGGGCAGGGTCGCGAGATTGCTCAGCTCCAGCGTCACGTGCCCGGAGAAGCCCGGGTCGATGAACCCGGCGGTGGAGTGCGTGACGAGCCCGAGCCGCCCGAGCGAACTCTTCCCTTCGAGCCGCGAGGCGAGGTCGTCGGGGAGGCTGATGACCTCGTACGTACTGGCGAGCACGAACTCGCCGGGATGCAGGATGAACGGCTCGTCGCCCTCCGGCTCCACGAGCCGGGTCAGATCCACCTGCTCGACGGAGGGGTCGATGTGCGGGTACCGGTGATTCTCGAACACCCGGAAGTAGCGGTCGAGGCGCACGTCGATGCTCGACGGCTGCACCATGGAGTCGTCGAACGGATCGATCCGCACCCGACCGGAGTCGATCTCGGCCCGGATGTCCTTGTCTGAGAGAAGCACGCACCGAGGATACGCAAGGCGCGCGGAGCAACGACAACCGCCGCCGCGCCGCGCGCCCGAACCAGCTCTGCGTTCTGTGCTACCGCTTCCCCGCTACCGCTTCTCCGCACCCACGGGCACAGCACTCCGCAGCCGCGCACACCGCGGACATCGGACGAGCCGACCGGGGCCGAGTCGCTCGGCCTGCTGCATCGGGAACGAGGTGGCGGTGAACACGTGCCCATCGGCACAGCGGACGACGGTGCGCTCCATCAAGTCCTTCAAGTCCCTTCCCCAAGAGCCGCGTCTGGCTTACTACCCTGACGACAAAAGCCACAGTACGGGATGAAAGAGACGACTCTCCAGGCGGCACTCCGCCCTCGCGCACACCCTCTCCAAGGCCCCCACCGTACGCCCCAACCCCTGCCCCCCGCAGCCGCATCAACACCCCCCGGAACGACCACCGGCCCCACGGCGCGAACACCGGGGGCCGGGCATGGGGTAGAGTGAGCGAGCGTCCAGACACCGGCCGTGGCCGGCGTCTTACGCGGGTGTAGTTTAATGGTAGAACATCAGCTTCCCAAGCTGAGAGCGCGAGTTCGATTCTCGTCACCCGCTCCATGCAGAACCCCCAGGTCAGTGACCCGGGGGTTTTTTGTTGTCCAGACCGGTGGGCGGGTACCGCACCACAACCGCACCCGCTTCGCACGTTCGACTCGTACGAGGTCGTCCAGCCCGGCGGCTACCTCCCGTTGCGCCGGTCCTCGTCGGAGTGCTGGTAGACCAGCGCCGCCTTCTCGGAGGACTGGCCGGCGCGCACCGCCCCTCGGCTCAGACCTTCTCCGCGCTCACGCGTGGATGCCCGGCAGTGAGCAGCCCGATGTCTTCCACACCGGAGGTCAGGATCGTCACCCGGCCGGGACGCTGCAGGGCGGTCGCGCACAACATGGCGTCGATGGCGTACTTGTGGCCGTGCCGCCCCGCTGTGCGCAGCAAGGCGGCAGCGGATTGCGCGACAGCCCGGGTCACCGGCTCGACGGCCAGCCGGGACAGGGTCCACTTCAGCGCGGCGTCGTTGATCTTCGGGCGGATCACCTCGACCAGCACAGCAGCTGACGTGATCACTGGCAGGTCCGCGTCGCGAGCCGCCGTCAGCCACTCGTGGATTTCCCGATCACGCTGTACGGCCTTCGCCAGGCCCTCGCTGTCCAGGACCAGGGCACCGCTCACGCGGCCGCCCCAGCCTGCGAATCGCCGCCGGCCAGCCGGGCACGCTTGGCCGCCACGGCCGCGGGATCGGCCGGGCCGTGCTCCTTGTCGAAGTCCGCGATCAGCTCGTCCAGGTTGGCCGAGCCGACCTCGCAGGCTCCGTCCGGGTGCCAGAATGTTCCTGGGGAGAGGGGTATGTCATGGGGTTCGGATTCCGTGTCGGTGTGCCTGGGATGAGTGTGCGGGTCTCCACTCGTGGAGTGCGCACCTCGATCGGGCCACGTGCCGCGAGGCTCAGCGTGGGCAGTGGCGGCGCCAGGATGTCGACCGGGCTCGGCCCCTTCTACGCGTCGAGTTCCCTCGGCGGCAATCGACGGCGCACCAGTACGCGGCGTACGACACGATCTCGTACGGTCGCCCCGTCAGTCGCGCAACTGGACCGGGCGCGTCGTCAGGCGGAGCGGGCTCAGCAGGAGGCGGAGCGCGATGCCGCCATCGCTCAGTTGCGCGAGCTGAGGCGGCAGATGACCAGCGTTCACCTGGAGTCCTTCCCCGCGGCGCATCCACCCGTCATCCCGGACGTTCCCCGACTGAGCCTGCCCTGGGCGCTCGCCGAAGCCCGGACGTTCCACCTTCAGGGCTTGGGGCGGCTGGCCCGCGCGGAGAGGTCTGCGGCCAAGCAACGGGCGGAACGGGACGCGCCCGCCTACCTGGCCGCCGAGACAGCACGACTGCGAGAGATCCGCCATCGGTTGACGGACGAGGCCGGACACTGGTGGCAAGCCCTGCTCGCCAATGACGAGGACACCGTCTGCGAAGCGGTGAACACCGCCTTCTCGGACAACCCGGCCGCCGGCTGTGCCGTAGGCGTGGACGGCTCGGTCCTGTCCGTCGTCGTGCGACAACAGGACCTCGACTCCATGCCCGGTCAGACGCCTGGGCTCACGTCCAGCGGACGCCCGACGCTGAAGAACCTCACCAAACGGGACCGCGTCCTGTGGTGGCTGACGTCCATGGGCTCGAACATCGTCGCCACGCTGAAGGAGGGCTTCGCCACCGCACCCGGCATCACGGCCATCGACCTCGCCGTACTGACCCGCCTGCCCGACACCCAGCGCCTCGGCTTCGTGGCCTATGGCCGCTGGACGCGCCAGGCGATCGAGTCCACGCCCTGGCGGGAACCCGAAGACGCCCTGCGCTTCCAGGACATCGGGCAGGACGTCGCCTGCTCCGTCACCACCACCGCATCGGGCAACCTGTCCAGCGCGGTCAAGCCGCTGGAAACCAGCCGCGTGCCCGGCCTCCAGGACCTGCTCGACCACGCGCAGGACGAACCCGGCGCCGGCGAACCGTCGCTCGCTGATATCGACGTCACCCTCGGCTCCCACACCCCGCCCGACGACCGCGCCCCACTCACCGATCCCTACCGGATCAAGCCGTTCGCCGAATGGAAGCAAGAGACGTCGGCAGGACCGCCTTCGGCACCTCCCACACCGCCGGCGCCCGCTGCCTCGCTCATCCCCGGCCAGACCCTTGTCCTGCCCGAGGAAGCCTGGCAGGGGCTGCGCGTCGCCTTCAGCTTCGCCGGCGCGGACGCGGACCTCACCCTCTTCCTGACCGGTGACAACGGCCGGGTGGCGGGCGACGAGGACTTCGTGTTCTACAACCAGCCCTTCGCTGCCGACGGTGCTGCACGGCTTCTGGGCAAGCACCGGGAGGGCCCGCACTCCGTCGAACGCGCCACCGTCCACCTGGCTGCCCTGCCCGAGCGAGTGCGCCGCGTCGCCATTGCCATCAACATGGACGTCGACTCGGGCCTGAACTGCGGCGCTCTCACCCACGCCGCCTTGCACATGGACTGCGTGAACGGGTCCGCATGGGCTTTCCAGCCCTCCGCAGACCCGGACATCCGGGCCATGGTCGTCGCCGAGCTGTATCAGCACACCGTCGACGGCCGACCCGCATGGAAACTACGGGCCCTCGGCCAGGGGTGGGCGGACGGCCTCGACGGCCTCGCCCGGGCCTACGGAGTCGACGTCCAATGACGGCCGGAGGCCGCCGCGTATACGCATCCGCAACCTCAGCGCTGGTCAAAGCCGTAGCGCCCGCCCAAGCGCCGTCGCTTCCCGAGCTGAGGGCGCGAGTTCTCGGCTCGTACGACGGCTTCGCCGCCCCGGCACCGCGTGATGGCCGATCCGAGGGCCGTGCCGTCACGACCCGCCTTCCCTCGCCGTGACGTCGTAGGTTCTCCTCACCCGGCCGAGCCGATGTCGACGGCGTCAGCGCCGAAGGTGGCGGTGAGTGCCTGCGCGATCAGACCGGGAAGCTCGGTCCGTCCGTCGTCCTCGGCCCAGCGCACCAATGCCGTGTGCATGGCGGCCAGACAGGCGCCGGCCGCCGCTCGGGCGCGGAACGCCGCGTCGGGATCGGTGACATCGTCCCCCAGGGCTTCGACGATCGCCTGCTGAAGGGCGTAGTGGTTGTCCAGGTGCCTGGCTCGCAGGGCAGGTGTCGAGATCATGAGCCGGAGGCGGGCGAGCAGGAACCGGTCGCCCGCCGTCGGGTCGTCCGGGCGGCCGCCGCCGGTCAACGTCGCGGCCGCGTCGACGAGCGCACTGCTGATACGGCGGACCAGAGGCTGCGCGGCGGACGTGGCGGCGATCCGCTCGGCGACGAGCGGGCCGTTCTGGTCGACGAGCACCAGGTCTTCCTTCGTGGGGAAGTGCCGGTACACGGTCATGGGCGACACGCCTGCGGCTTCGGCGATGTCGGTCACGGTCGTGGCGTCGTATCCGCGCTCGCTGAACAGCCGTACCGCGAGCGCCTGAATCAGGCGCTGCGTCTCCGCTCGCCGTTGTGCTCGCAGTGTTGAGTGCTGACCCACCATGTGGTAGACCCTACCTTAGTGATAGTCACTACCAGATTGGTAGTGACTCACGAGAGTGAGGGGTGGGGCATGAACGATGTGAACGACCTGACTGGCAGGACGGCGCTGGTGACCGGCGCGTCGCGCGGCATAGGACGAGCGATCGCGGTCCGGTTGGCTGCGAAGGGGGCCGCGGTCATCGTGCACTTCGGCGCGGACGAGGACGGTGCGGCAGCGACGGCCGACGAGATCGAGCGTGCCGGTGGAACCGCGATCACCGTCCGAGCGGAACTGGGCGTGGAGGACGACGTCGACACACTCTTCGCGGGAGTCGAGGCCGCACGGGCCGGGCGGCCGCTGGACATCCTCGTCAACAATGCGGCAGCCGCGCCCGCCGGCCCTCTCGGGACCACGACGCGCAAGGAGTTCGACCACCTCTTCGCGGTGAACGTGCGAGCGCCGTACTTCATCATCCAGCGAGCACTGCCCTTGCTGCCCGACGGTGGCCGCATCATCACGATCTCCTCCGCGGCGACCCGGATGGCCACTCCCAGACCTCCTTCGCCATGACGAAGGGAGCGGTCGAGACGATGAGCATGACCTTGGCCAACGAGCTCGGAGTACGGGGAATCACGGTGAACGCGGTTGCTCCCGGCGCCACTCGGACCGCGACCAACGGATCGTTCTTCGAAGCACCGGGCCTGGCGGAACTCATCGCCGGCACGACGGCACTCGACCGGCTGGGCAGACCCGACGACGTCGCCGACGTAGTCGCGTTCCTCGCCTCCGACGCGGCGCGCTGGATCACCGGGCAGGTCATCGACGCAAGCGGTGGCCTGTTTCTCGGACCGCGCGTCTGAAAGTCGGGCGGTGTTCTGGGTGTCGGTGGCCCAGGCGATGTGGTCGTCCGGGCGGATCAGGAGGGTGGTGCGCAGGGGCCCCGCGGGGGTCACGACGCGCAGCCACCGCGTCTCCGGCACCGGCCGGCCCCGGGTGACGAGGACGAAACGGCCCTCGCGCAGCACCTCGTGCAGCCGCTGCCCGCCCGCGATCCGCAGGTCGGGTGCCCGGCGGCCGGTGAGGCGGTGGCTGCCGGGCGGGGGGAGGAGATGCCGATGCCGGACAGCAGGCGCTCCCCCGTGGCGCTCGTCACCTCCTCCGTCATGGGGCTCGGACACGTCTTCAGCGTCGTGTCCTTCATCACCGTGATGACCTCGGGCGTCACCGAGGAGGACCAGGGCGTCGTCGGCGGCCTGTCCCAGCTGCCGCAGTACGTGGCCGCGATCGGTGTCTCCGGGCTGAGCGCGATCGCCGCCGCCCGCACGGGCGCCCTCTCCCTCGGCGCCACGCCGTCCCGCGCCGACGTCCTGGGCGGACTGCACGCGGGCATGGTCACGGCCGGTGTCGTCGCCCTCGCCGGTGCCCTGCTCGTCGGCACCGTACTGCGCAAGCGGACCACGGCGTAGGCCGTCCCGTGTCCGGCCCACGGCACCGTCCGCCGGCACCGTCCGCGCACCCGGCGCGGCCGTCCGCCGCCACTCGGCGGACGGCCGCGCCGCCCGTGTCCGAGCCGCGCCCCGCGCCTTCGCCTGCGAGGAAACCGTCCATGAACGACAGCCGACTGCGCAGGCCCTCCGCCCTGCGCACCCTGCGCGTGGGTGAGCTGAAGGTCAGCTACGTGCCCGACGGGGCGATGCTGCTGAAACCGACCGGCGCGCTGCCCTCGGCCGTCGACCGCCAGTGGAGCAGCTACGGCACCTACCTCAACGACACCTGCCGGCTGGTCGCCAACACCGGCGGCCTGCTCGTCGAGCTCGGCACCCGGGGCCTGCTGATCGACGCCCGTTTCGGCCCGCACGCGGTGCCGGAGGACCCCGCCCACCCCTACCGGGGCGCCGTGCACGGCGGTTCGCTGCCCGGCAACCTGGCCCTGCTCGGGCGGTCGCCGGGGGACATCGAGACGGTGGCCTTCACCCACCTCCACACCGACCACACCGGCTGGGCCCGTGTCGAGCCGCCCCTGTTCACCCGGGCCACCTTCGTGATCCCGAAGGCCGAGTGGGACCACCGCGACCCCGCGGTGGCGGCCCTCGAACCCCGCAGCCGGCTGGTGCTCGCCGGCGACGAGGTCTTCCCCGGTGTCCACGCGCCGGCCCTGCCCGGCCACACCGCGGGCCACACCGGCTTCGTCATCGCCTCTCACGGCACGCGCCTGCTCGCCTTCGGGGACGCCCTGCTCTCCCCCCTCCAGATACGGCACCCCCAGTGGTCCGCGGTCTCCGACGCCGATCCCGCCCGGTCCGAGCGCCACCGCCGCCGTTTGATCACCGAACTGCTGCGCCCGGACACCCTCGGCTTCGGCATCCACTTCGCGGACGTCGTCTTCGGCCGCGTACGCCCGGACGGGAAACGGACGGTGTGGCAGCCGATGTGACGGACCGGCAGCGGCACCGGCCCCGCCCTGCCCTGTCCTGCCCTGCCCCGGGGCGGCGCCTGACGGTGCGTCGGGTTGTCCGCGAACTCCCCCGGGATTGTCCGTGATCCGTAACGGACGCATCCTCTGGCCACTTCCTCCCGTCCTGTCTTGTGGTCCCCGACGTGATCGGGGACCGGCGGTGAGTGACTACGCGAAGGCGGGGCGGCGGACATGGCACGGCACGGTGGTGGACGGGGCTGGTACGGCAAGGTGGTCGGGGCGGCGCTCGGTGTGACGGTGCTCGCCGTCGGCGCCTCGATGTGGACCGCGCAGGCAGACTCCGTCGGCGGCGGTGCGACGCCGAAGGCGTCCGCGTCGGCCACGCCGGGCAACGGCACCGAGCCGGTCGACATCAGCATCGCGCACGCCTCGGACGCGGGACCGCGCGGCGTCAACATCACCATCGACGACGGCCCCGACCCCGCGTGGACGCCCCAAGTGCTGGACCTGCTCGACGAGTACGGGGTGAAGGCGACCTTCTGCATGACGGGCCTCCAGGCCGAGGCGCACCCGGACCTCGTGAAGGACGTCGTCGCGGCCGGGCACCGGCTGTGCGACCACTCGGTGTCGCACGACACCGCCATGGACAAGAAGTCCGAGGCCTACCAGTCCAAGGAGATCCTCGACGCCGAGCGCATGATCACCGAGGCGTCCGGGGGCGTACGGCCGATGTACTACCGGGCACCCGGCGGGGCCTTCACCCCCTACAGCCGCAAGCTCGCCGCCTCCCGGGGCATGCGCCCGCTGGGCTGGAACGTGGACACCAAGGACTTCGAGCGGCCGGGCACGGACGCCATCGTCGCCACCGTCCAGCGGGAGCTGCCCAACGGGCCGACGATCCTCTTCCACGACGCCGGAGGCGATCGCACCCAGACCGTCGAGGCGCTGCGGCGCGTCCTTCCCTGGCTCGAGGAGCAGGGGTACGACTTCGGGTTCCCGGTGCGCTGAGCGCGGCGGCCGCTCAGACCGTCGGGGCCGGCTCCGGGATCCTGGCGGCGACCGGACGGCGGCGGGTCGGGACGCCGAGGGTCGGGTTGGCGACACCCCAGGCCGCCGACCTGCAGACGAGTTCCTTGTAGACGGCGGCGAGCCGTCCGGTCAGGGCCGCGCGCACCGCACGGTCGTCGGCGGTGACGTACTGGATCAGGCCCTGCCTGCGGCCCAGGGAAATGCACTGGTTGAAGTAACGCGGCGTCACCTCAGGGAGCTTTCGGCCGGTCAGGCGGGCCGCGATGGCATCGGCGGCCTGCCAGGCGCTGGGGACGCCCGAGGCGCACGACATCCGCAGGGGCTTGTCGCCGGGGCCCGCCGCCAGGGCCGCGTCGCCGACGGCGTACACGTCCGGGTGGGACACCGAGCGCATGGTCCCGTCGACCACGATCCGCCCCGTCCCGGTGACGTCCAGCGTGGTGGCCTTCGCCATGGGGTGGACGGCGAAGCCGGTGGTCCACACCGTGACGTCGGCCGGGACGGCCGTGCCGTCGGCGGTGACGACGTGGTCGGCGGCGACCGTGGTGACGGCGGCGTTCTCGTGCACCGTGATGCCCAGGGTGCCGAAGACCTTCCGCAGGTGGCGGCGGCCCTTGGGGGAGAGCCAGTCGCCGAGTCCGCCACTGGCCGTGAGCGTCACGTCGAGGTCCGGGCGGGTCTCGGCGATCTCGGTCGCGGCCTCCAGGCCGGTGAGCCCGCCGCCGACCACCATCACGGGCCGGCCGGTCTCCAGAGCGGCCAGGCGGGCGCGCAGCCGGAGCGCTCCCGGACGGCCGGCGATCTCGTGCGCGTGCTCCACGGCACCGGGCACGTCCTGGGGGTTCCAGGCGCTGCCGAGGGCGTAGACGAGGGTGTCGTACGCCAGTTCCGCGGGGCCGCCCGGGCCGGTGACGGCGACGGTCCTGCGGTCGACGTCGACACCGGTGACCGTCGCGATCCGCAGGTCGACCCCGGTGCCCGCGAACATCTCGTCGAGGGGCCGGGGCGCGAGGTCCTGGCCGACCGCGAGCTGGTGCATCCGGACGCGTTCGACGAAGTGGGGCTCGGCGTTGACGAGGGTGATGGCCGCGTCCGCGCGGCGCAGTCGCCTGGCGAGCCGCCCGGCGGCGACGGCTCCGGCGTATCCGGCGCCCAGGACGACGATGCGGTGCTGCGTGGGGTGCTGCATGACGTGCTCCCTTGTCTCCGGCCGCTGAGGCTCTCCAGCGGGACTCGCCCCTTGAACCGGGCAGCCCGCCGATTCCTGACTGCAGCGGGGAGTGACGTACGTCACGTGGTGGCCAGAAGGCGTCGCAAGGCGTCAGAACGCGTTGAACAGGGGTTCTCCGTGGTCGGCGTCCGCCCACCGCCGCGTGGCGCGTTCGAGCTTGTCGGGGTTGACCTGGTTGCGGAAGCCTGCGATCCCCTCGGGGGTGACCTCCAGGCACATGATCCCGATGACCCGGCCGTTCACGACGGCCACCACGGCGGGGTCGCCGTTGGCGACGGCGGCGTAGATCTCCGCGGTGCCGCCGGCCAGGTCGCGCTTGGCCTTCCCGGGCTTGAACAGGCCCCGCATGAACGTCGCCACGGCGCGGGCGCCCTCGAACGCCTTCGCGCGGGCCGGGACCTTTCCGCCTCCGTCGCCGATCGCCACCGCGTCCTGGGTCAGCAGACGGACCAGCGGTTCGGTCCGGCCGCTGGTGGCCGCCGCGAGGAACTCGTCGACGACCCGCCGGGCCGCGCCCTCGTCGATCTCCGTACGGGCCCTGCCCTGCGCGACGTGCTTCCTGGCGCGGTGCAGGGTCTGCTGGCTGGCGTCCTCGGTGATGTCGAGGATCGCGGCGATCTCCCGGTGCGTGTACTGGAACGCCTCGCGCAGGACGTACACCGCCCGCTCGCCCGGTGAGAGCCGCTCCAGCAGCGCGAGGACCGCGAAGGAGACCGACTCGCGCTGCTCGGCCGTCTCCGCCGGGCCGAGCATCGGGTCGCCGGCGAACAGCGGCTCGGGCAGCCACTGGCCCACGTAGGTCTCACGCCGTGCGCGGGCCGAAGTGAGCTGGTTGAGGCACAGGTTGGTGAGGACCTTCGTCAGCCAGGCCTCGGGGACCTCGACGCGCTCCACGTCGGCCGCCTGCCAGCGCAGGAAGGTCTCCTGCACGGCGTCCTCGGCCTCGCTCGCGGAGCCGAGGAGGCGGTAGGCGATGGCCTCCAGACGGGGCCTAGAGGCCTCGAACCGCTCCACGTCGCTCACGGTCAGGGCCATGGCTCCGGATTGTAGTCACGCGTCGGGCCCCGCGTCGGGCCGCGCGTCGGGTCGCGCGTCGGGCCCCGCCTGCGCCACGCCTCAGCATCCGGCCGCCTGTCCCTTCACGTCCTCGAGGACGTTGACCCGTGGTTCGCCGATGAAGCCGAGGGCGCGCGGGGTGGTGAGCTCGTCGACGAGCGCTTCCCCGGGGCCGCCCGCGGAGGTGATCGCCCTACTTCGAGCCGCGGTTGAAGACCGACTTCGACCAGAAGTAGCCGAGTGCGCAGAGAGCCACGCACCAGGCGAGGGCGAGCCAGCCGTTGTGGCCGATCCCGGTGCCGAGGAGCAGGCCGCGCAGTGTCAGGCGGCTACTCCGGGAGCCCGTGGGCCGCCACGCGCTTCACCGTTCCCTCGGCCAGCCGGTAGGACAGGCCGACGACCGCGCACCGGCCGGCGGCCACCTCGTTCGCCAGCAGCGCCGAGCGCCCCACCAGCCCGTCCACGCTCCTGCGGATGTGTTCGTCCACGAACTCGTCGATCTCCGTGCGGCCCAGGGCACGTGCCGCGAGCACGCTCGGGATCACCCGTTCCACCACGTCCCCGAGGTAACCGGCCGGTGCCGTGCCGCCGCGCTCGGTCTCGGCGGCCGCGGTGACCGCGCCGCAGGAGTCGTGGCCGAGTACCACCACGAGCGGTGCGCCCAGCACGTCGACGCCGTACTCGACGCTGCCCAGTACCTCCGCGCCCGCCACATGGCCGGCCGTCCGCACCACGAACAGGTCGCCCAGCCCCCGATCGAAGATGATCTCGGCCGCGAGCCGCGAGTCGGAGCAGCCGAAGAGCACCGCGAACGGATGCTGCCGCGGGGCCAGCTCCGAGCGCCGGTCGGCGTCCTGGTTGGGGTGCAGACGGTCACCGCTCACGAAGCGGGCGTTGCCCTGCAGCAGCGCCGCGTAGGCCTCGGCAGGGGAGGAAGGGCTCAGGTCAGGCATGAGTGCAAGGTACTGGCCCGGTCGCGCAACGGCGGGCAGGCGGTACAGTGGCAAAGAGTTGCAGACTTCTTCAATTCAGCAGTTGCCTTGATTCATACATCCTCCACGGGCCGACGAGAGGCGATCGGGATGCCGGTTCCGCTGTACGAGGCGAAGGCCGACTTCTTCCGGATGCTGGGTCACCCCGTACGCATCCGGGTGCTGGAACTGCTGCAGGACGGGCCGAGGCCGGTCCGCGAGCTGCTCGCGGAGATCGAGATCGAGCCCTCGAACCTCTCCCAGCAGCTCGCGGTGCTCCGCCGTTCCGGCATCGTCACCGCCACCCGTACCGGCTCCACCGTCGTGTACGAGCTGGCGGGCGGGGAGGTCGCCGAGCTGCTGGCCACCGCCCGGCGGATCCTCTCCGAGCTGCTCACGGGCCAGCGGCGGCTGCTGGAAGAGCTGCGGACCGCGGAGCCCGCCCGATGAGCGGGCGCGACGACTCCGAGCGCCGGTTCGAGCGGGGTGTCGCCCTGCGGGCGGGCTTCTACATCTTCGGCACGCACCTGTTCGCCGGTTTCATCTGGCTGCTCTTCTACGTGGGCGAACACGCCCACAAGTGACCGGGCGCCGCGGCGCTACGCCCGCGGGTCACCCGGCTCGGGCTGTCCGGCCCGGAGGTCCGCGAGCAGTTCGGCCTGTCCGGCGAGCACGCCGGAGAGGATGCCGCGCGCGACCCTGAGCAGCTCGGCGACCTGCGGGCTGGTCAGGGAGTAGTACACGGTCGACCCCTCCTTGCGGGACACCACCAGGTTCGCCCGGCGCAACACCGCGAGCTGCTGGGACAGATGAGCCGGCTCGATCCCCACCTCGGGCAGCATCTCCGCCACCGCGTGCTCCCGCTCGCTCAGCAGTTCCAGGACGCGGATGCGCGCCGGATGGCCGAGTGTCTTGAAGAACTCGGCCTTCAACTGGTACAGCGGCGTGCTCATCGTGCCATCGCCTTCCTCCCACCGCGGCGGCGCCGCCCGGTCGCCCGGCCCTGGACGCGTCGCGCCCGCCCCATCCTCATCAGCATGCCGCCCATCCTCGCCCGAGCCACCCGTCAGGCCGAATCCGTCGGGCGAATCCGTCACTCGACTCCGCCGCAAAGCGCCCGGTCCCGCCACGACGGTGCGGTGTTACTCCGACCGGCTGTGGACGGACGGCACGCTCCCGACCGCCGGGCCAGGGTGGGCGGAAGGCGATCCGCACGGCGGGAGACGAGGCAGGCGCGATGGCGGAGGAATGGCAGCGCGCACCGGGCGAGGAGCCCTCGGTCGACGAGGGCGCCGGTGAGGGCTCCGACGACAGTCCCGGCAACGGCCCCGACGAGCCGTACGCCTCGCTTCTCGACCTGCCGCTCAGCTCCGACCTCAACCGGATCGGCGAGCAGCTGTACGCCCTGGCCCGCGCCCAGCGGACCCTGCAGGAGCTGCTCCAGGCGGTGGTGAACATCACCGGCGAGCTGGAGCTGCCCGCGGTGCTGCGCCGCATCGTGCGCACCGCCATGGACCTGGTGGGCGCGCGCTACGGGGCCATGGGCGTCCTCGACCAGGAGGGCAGGCTCCTGGAGGAGTTCATCCCGCTGGGGCTCACCGCGCAGGAGCTGGCCGACCTGGCGGGGGTGGAGCTGCCGCGGGGCAGGGGCCTGCTGGGCCACCTGATCCACCACCCCGAGCCGCTGCGGGTCAAGGACATCTCGCGCCACCCGGAGTCGGCGGGCTTCCCGCCCGGACATCCGCCGATGCGCAGCCTGCTCGGGGTGGCGATCAGCGTGCGCGGCCGGATCTACGGCAACCTCTACCTCTCCGAACGCAAGGACGGGCAGCCCTTCGACCGGCACGACGAGGGCGTGATCCGCGCGCTGGCCGGCACGGCGGGCGTGGCGATCGAGAACGCCCGCCTCTACCAGCAGGTCCAGCACAGCAGCGAGCAGTTCCAGCGACTGCTGCTGCCCCGCCTGCCCGACCTGCGGCCCTTCACCGCCGGCGCGGCCTACCGCCCGGCGAGCGCGCCCGCCGCCGTGGGCGGCGACTGGTACGACGCCATGCTGCTGCCCGGCGGGGCCTGCGCGGCGGTGATCGGTGACGTCGTGGGGCACGACCTGCGGGCCGCGGCCGACATGTCCCAGATCCGCAACATGCTGCGCGCCCTGTACTACGACCTGAGCGTCCCGCCCAGCAAGTCCCTCACCCGGCTCGACCGGATCATGAACGCGGCCCTGGACGAGGCGCCCATCGCCACGGCATTGCTCGCCCGGCTGGAGCCCGCCGACGGCACCTGGCAGCTGCGGTGGTCCAGCGCGGGGCACCCGCCGCCGCTCGTGCTGCTGCCCGACGGCCGGGTCCACTACCTGGACGTGGAGCCCGGACTCCCCCTCGGGGTGGCGCCCGAACTGCCGCGCCCCGACCACTGCAGGCCCCTGCCGGTGGACAGCACCGTCGTCCTGTTCACCGACGGCCTCGTGGAGGTGCCCGGCCAGCCGCTGGACCGGGGCCTGGACGCGCTGGCCGTCACCGCCTCCCGGCTCGTCGGACTGCCGCCCGACGAGCTGTGCCGTGCCCTGGTCGCCCACCGGCCCGGCAACGGCCACGACGACAAGGCCGTCATCGCCCTGCGCACCCCGCCCCTGACCGGCTACGGCTCCTCCTGAACCCGGCCGGTCCGCACGTCACAGGGGAAGGGTGACCCAGATGCTCTTGCCCCGGCCGTCGCGGTCGCCGCGGACCACCGCGGTGCCGCCCAGGGTGCCGGTGAGCTCCATGACGGTCGCCAGGCCCCCGGTCCGGCGGCCCACGGTGTCCGCATCGTGCAGACGCGGCTGGTGGGGGTGCCGGTCGTGCACGGCGAAGGCCAGGCAGTCGGCACCGGCCGCGTAGGTGACGGTCACCTGCTCGGTCGGCGGTGCCGCGTGGCGGACGCTGTTGGTGACCAGTTCGCTGAGGATCAGCAGGGCGGGCGCCACGGTGGGATGCCCGGGGTTCACACCCCACTCGACGAGGGCCTGCTCGGCGGTTTCCCGGGCCACCCGGACCGCCGGGGGCGCCGCGGGCAGGGTGAGCACGTGCCGGTGGGGCAGGGGCTGAAGCAGGGTGCTCATCGCGTCTCCACATGAGAACCCGGTCCGCGGCTGCCTGCGGACCCGGGCCCACAGCATCCAATGACTTGCCGACTTTCGCAATTCAGCATGCGTGCGGATCGGGCCGTTCCGGGACCGCCCGGGCGCCCGGGGACTCTTCAGGACCGCCCCGCGTCCCAGGCCCGCCTCAGGCCGCCTCGAGCCGCGGTTCGGGATGTGGCGGTGGGACCGCGATCGCCGGTTCCCACTCCTTCGTGGTCCGTACGTAGCCGTGGATCACCGAGGCCATCGACAGCAGCAGGAGCGGCCCGAAGATCCACGGATGCCGGGCCATCTCCAGCGACAGGCAGCGCGTCGACGCCAGGATCGCGGTGAACACCACCGCCCCGTGGGCGACCAGCAGGCTTCCTGACCGGTCCCAGCCGCGGTCCAGGGCACGCAGCCCCGCCTCGACCGTGATCGCGAACACCACGCCGGCGACGAGGTCGATGGCGTAGTGGTAGCCGAATCCCAGCGTGGCGGTGAGCGTGGCGACCAGCCAGAACGTCCCCGCCCAGCGCAGGACGCGCGGTCCCTTCCGGGAGTGGATGAAGATCACGGTGGCCCACGCGGTGTGCAGGCTGGGCATGCAGTTGCGGGGGGTGACCCCGTCGTACGTGAACGGGTGCGGCACGCCGATCGGCGGTGGCGTGTGCGGCCACAGGTCGGCGATCGCCCACTCCGCGCCGCCGGTGCCGAAGGCCCCGGTGCCGTAGGCGAAGACCGGCCCGACGACCGGGAAGACCATGTAGATGCCCGGTCCGAGCAGTCCTATCAGCAGGAAGGTGCGGACCAGGTGGTGGCGCGGGAACCGGCGCTCGGCCGCCACCTTGCGCAGCTGGTACAGCGCGACCACGACCGCGGCCACCGCGAGCTGGACGTAGACCCAGTCCAGTACGTGCCCACCGACCGCTCCCGTGGCCCGCACGGCCCGTCCCACCAGCCACGACGGGTTCCCCAGCGCGTGGTCGGCGGTCGCCACGTACGGGTCGAGCACCGCCGGGCGGGTCTTCGACGTGATCAGCAGCCAGGCGTCGCCCGTCTTGCGGCCGGCCACCAGCAGGAGGCCGAGCCCGACACCCTTCAGCAGGAGGATCCGTTCCGGGCCGGTGCGCCGCGTCACGGCGACGACCCCGCAGCCCAGGACCGCCCACAGCGCGCCGTTGCCGAAGGAGTGGCTGCCGGACGCGGTGGCGTCCGCCGCCCACCGCACCAGCACGACGGCGAGGTCGATGCCGACCGCGACGGCCGCCGCGACGAACCGTTCCCGCCAGGTCAGGACCACCATCGTGAGCGCCAGACCGGCGTAGAGCAGGGGCCCCGACGCGGGGGCGAACACCAGCTCCTCGGCCTGGTTGGTCATCGGCCCCGGCAGGCCGTAGCGGCGCGCGGCGATCTCCAGCGCGATGAGGAACGCGAGGGTCGCCACACCCGCCACGGCCCAGAGTCTCGCCCGCGTCCGCCCCCGGGGTATTCGCGGAGTTTCCCGTGATGACATGCACAGGAAGACGAACGGATCACTGACTGAGTTCCGGCTGCCAGGAGAAGCCGTCCGGGTCGTCGAACGGGCGGGTGCCGCCGGAGACGACGAGACGGTGGGAGCCGGTGCCCTCGACGGGCACGCCCGCGACCTTGGCGAGGGCACGGCGCTTGTAGAGGGAGAGCTTGACGGTGCCCGGGCTGGTGGCGAACTCGACGTACTTCCCGCCGAAGCTCTTGCCCACGGCGAGGCCCTGCTCGACGTAGAACCGCTTGGTGGCCTTGACGTCCTCGACGCCCAGGAGCAGCACGATCTCGTCCACGTCGCGGGTGACCGGGCCGGTGTCCCTCTTCGCCGAGGTCGCGATCTGCCAGACCGTGCCGTCCGGCGCCCGCACGACTCCGCCGTAGCCCCACAGCGACTTCGCGGCGGGCTTGAGGACGGTGGCGCCCGCGTCGACGGCGGCGGTGAACAGCGCGTCGACGTTGCCGGGCTGGGCCACCACGAGGGACAGCGTGAAGCCGCGGAACCCGGTCGTCGGGGTGTCGCAGGCGCGGACCCGCACCCGCGACTCGTCGAGGCCGAAGGCGTCGGAGTAGAACCGGGCGGCGGCCTCGGGATCGGCCACTTCAAGGGTGACGGAGTCGATGGAGTTCATGTCCTCGACGGTATGAGCGGGCGGGTCCCCGGTGCTTCTCGAAAACTGACCGGCTGCCCCGCCCTGCCGGAATGTTCCCGCGCCAGGCAGACTCTGCGGCACAGGCACGACCACGGAGGATGACCACACATGATCACGCTCACCAAGGAAGGCGGCCCCGCGGACCTGGACGGAGTGACGCACCTGTCCATCGGCGTCTCCTGGGACCCCACCGCCGGCAGCAGTGGCGGAGTGCTCGGCAAGCTGCGGCGCAAGACCGGCACCGACCTCGACCTGATCGCCGTCGCCCTGCAGGGCGGGGACCCGGTACGTCTCGCCGGACTCGACTCGCTCGACCCCATGGGCAACGGTTCGCTGCTCCACAGCGGCGACAACCAGACCGGCCACGGGGACGGTGACGACGAGACGGTGACCGTCGAGTTCGCACGGCTCCCGAGCGTCATCACGTCGATCGTGTTCGTCGCCGCCGCGTACAAGAAGGGCAGCTCCTTCCAGAAGGCGCGCAACATCAGCTTCAAGGTCTACGACGCGACCGGGGGCAGCTCGGAGCAGGTCGCGGACATCTGGCCCAGCCTGCTCAGCCAGGACAACGGCTGCGCCGTGGCCAAGGCCGTGCGGGTCGGCGGCGCCTGGAAGCTGGAGGTCGTCAACGAGACGGGCAAGATCAAGCAGGGCGACGAGCACGCCCTGATGCGCTTCGCCGTCAGCAAGTAGTCCAGCCCCTCCTGCGGTACCGGCCGTCCTGCGAACGGCGTCCGCCCAGGCCCCCGTGCTCCTGTACAGGTAGGTGTCCCGGCCGGCCGCGTACAGGTCGGGCCGGCCGTCGTGGTCGGTGTCGCCGGTGCCCACCAGGTGGTCGTAGGTGTTCCAGCCGCCGCCGATCCGGGTGCGGGGCGCCAAGCGGCCGTGGCCGAGGCAGAGCCGGAGCCGGAGCACGGGATGGGACCCCCCTCAACCGTTGTGTCGCCTCGCGCGAAGATCCGCTGGAGGACGACAGCGCGCTCCCCGGGAGGTCACCGGTGTCGTTCCGCCCGGCGTCCGGCGCTCACTCCCCGCCGACGCCGGTCCACGCGTCCGGCCGCGGGGCAAGTACCGCGCCGGTCACCTCGGCGGACGAGGCCATGACGTCGGCCGTGAAACGGCGCCGGCCGACACCGAGCCGGCGCAGCCCCGCGCCGTGGTCGGCGGCGACGACGAGGGTGGCCGCGAGGAGGAGCAGCCGCCACAGGGCCATCACGGGGCGGCGCGTCACGGCGGGGAGCTCGGCCAGCGAGTCGTGCAGCCGTTCGCAGTGGAAGGGGACGTGGCGCCGTTCGTCGGCCAGGATCCGGCCGGCCACCTCCGAGGTCAGCGCGTCGTCGGTGCCGTCCCGCAGGGCCCGGTAGTAACGCAGCGCCACGACCTCGGCGATCATCAGCACCAGCAGTTCCGTACGCAGGCCCAGCAGCCGCCGCAGCCGTACGAACACGGTGTCGCTCCAGTGGCCGCTCAGCGTCGGCCTGCCGCCCGCGGCCAGCAGCCGGGCGAGGAGCCGGGCGTGGTTCTGCTCCTCGGCGACGAAGAGCCGCACCGCCCGCGCGTAGTCGGCGTCGCCCGCCTCCTCGGCCTTGGCGACGAGGTTCGCGCCGTCACCGTCCTCGCCGACCTGGAAGCGCTGGATGCCCGCCCACACCGCCCGGTGCAGCACGGCGCCCCGCGCCCAGTCCGGGTCGCCCTGCGCCCGTCTGCGCTCGCGCTCGTCCTCGAACCGCCGTGTCCACTTGGCGAACCCGTCCGTACCCACTGCGCCGCCCCTCTCCGGGACACGGCCGCCGTGCCCTGGAAGGTGACGACGCAGGCGAACACCGAACCGTTCCGGGCCGATCCCTTCAGCGGCCCGGGCCGGACTCGCGACCCCGCGCCGACGTGTCCTTTGTCTCGGTACGGGGGTTTCCGCCCCCCGTACCGGCGACATCGGCCGTGCCGACGGGAGAAATCGGCCGTCCTCCGGGGAATATTCCCGGACGGCCGGCCCGGCCGGGATTTTCGTCGGCACCCGGCCGATCACGGCGTGCTACTGTCGAGGGAAGTTGCAGTTGTGGTTGCCTGAAGGTTTTTCCGACGGGGTGATCATTGCGGCGACCGGAGTGCACACAGGGTGGACTCCGAGCACCGTACCGAAGGAGAAAAACATGGCTTCCGGCACCGTGAAGTGGTTCAACGCCGAAAAGGGCTTCGGCTTCATCGAGCAGGACGGCGGCGGCCCCGACGTCTTCGCCCACTACTCGAACATCAACGCGCAGGGCTTCCGCGAGCTGCTCGAGGGTCAGAAGGTGACCTTCGACATCGCGCAGGGCCAGAAGGGCCCGACGGCCGAGAACATCACCCCGGCCTGACGCTCTCGCACACTCCGCAGCTGGGGCCCGCACCTTGGGGTGCGGGCCCCAGCTCGCCGCGTTTCCGGGCGCACGGCGCCCCGCGGGGGTCACGGATTCGACCCCGCACATTCGCTTTCACCGCGTTTCCCGCATTCACCAATTCTCCTGGTCCGCTCGGCCTGCCGCGCCGAAATCGACCGGGCCGGCTCGTTCTTGCGATTCCCTGCGCCGCTCTTCCGCTGCGGGTCTCCCTTGATACGTGCCGTATCGAGGAAGGTTCCCCATGAACCGCACACGCACCAACGACCGCCGACGCTCCGGCGAAGGCCCCCGCCGCTCCCGGTCGGCCGGCCGCTCCCAGAACACCGGCCGACGTCCGGCCGCCGCCCCTCAGGGAGGCGAGTTCGCACTGCCGAAGACGGTCACCCCGGCGCTGCCCGCCGTCGAGACCTTCGCGGAACTCGACCTGCCGGCTCGCATGCTGGCCGCGCTCGGCGACCAGGGCGTGACCGTGCCGTTCCCGATCCAGGCGGCGACCCTGCCGAACTCCCTGGCCGGACGGGACGTGCTCGGCCGCGGCCGCACCGGTTCGGGCAAGACGCTCGCCTTCGGTCTCGCCCTGCTGGCCCGCACGGCCGGCAAGCGCGCCGAGCCGCGGCGTCCGCTCGCCCTGGTCCTCGTCCCCACCCGTGAGCTGGCCCAGCAGGTCACCGACGCGCTCAGCCCGTACGCCCGCGCCGCGGGCCTCAGGTCGGCCACCGTGGTCGGCGGCATGTCCATCGGCCGGCAGGCCGGTGCGCTGCGCTCCGGCGCGGAGGTCGTCGTCGCCACGCCCGGACGGCTCAAGGACCTCATCGACCGCGGCGACTGCGCCCTCGGCGACGTCACCATCACGGTCCTGGACGAGGCCGACCAGATGACCGACATGGGCTTCATGCCGCAGGTCACCGCCCTGCTCGACCAGGTGCGGCCGGACGGACAGCGGATGCTGTTCTCGGCCACCCTGGACCGCAACGTCGACCGGCTGGTCCGCCGCTACCTGACGGACCCGGTGGTGCACTCCGTCGACCCGTCGGCCGGTGCCGTCACCACGATGGAGCACCACGTGCTGCACGTGCAGGACGAGGACAAGCAGCGCGCGACCGTCGAGATCGCCGCGCGCGACGGCCGGGTCATCATGTTCCTGGACACCAAGCACCGGGTGGACCGGCTGGTGAAGCAGCTGCTGAAGAGCGGCGTGCGCGCCGCCGGGCTGCACGGCGGCAAGTCCCAGCCGCAGCGCACCCGGACCCTCGCCCAGTTCAAGGACGGGCAGGTGACGGCGCTGGTGGCGACCAACGTCGCGGCCCGCGGCATCCACGTCGACAACCTCGACCTGGTCGTCAACGTGGACCCGCCCGGCGACCACAAGGACTACCTGCACCGGGGCGGCCGTACCGCCCGCGCCGGCGAGTCCGGCAGCGTCGTCACCCTGGTGACGCCGGACCAGCGGCGCGAGATGACCCGGCTGATGTCCTTGGCCGGTATCACCCCGCAGGTCACCCCGATCCGCTCGGGCGAGGCGGAGCTGGCCCGCATCACCGGTGCGCAGGCCCCCTCCGGAGTCCCCGTCGTCATCGCCGTACCGGTGGTGGAGCGCCCCCGTCGTGCCGCCTCCGGCGCGGGCTCCGCGTCCCGCGGCCGCCGCGGCCGTTCCTCGGGACGCGGCGGCGGGCAGGGTACCGGCGCGTCGAGCCGCACCGGCGCCGCACAGCCCCGCACCGGCCAGGGGCGCGCCGCCCAGGGCCGGCCCGCCGGTGAGGCACCGCGCCGCCGACCGCGCCGCCAGTCCGCCGGCGGCTCGACCGGCGCGACCGGTTCGGCGGCCTAGGACACCCCTGCGACACCCCCCGGGAACGGACCCCACCCGCCCCAACCCCCTTGTGGAGGCATCATGCGCTGTGTCATCGCCCGGTACCCGTTCGACCTCACCAAGGGTGGGGTGCTGGACTCGATGAAGGGCGTCACGCCCGAGCCCGTCACGGGTGAGTCCGTGACGATCGGCCGTCGCCGCTACCCCGTCAAGCAGGTGGGTGAGGTCATCACCCGGCAGGACCGCCGCGACTTCTCCGGCGGCGAGGTGACCCGGGCGATGGCCCGCCTCGGCTTCACCTGCCACCCCGCCCCGGGCGCCGAACCCACGCCGTCGGCGCCCGCGGCCACTCCGGTCGAGACGGCGTCAGCGCTGCTCGGCGGCGCCACCGCCACGCGCCAGGACGTCTGAGGTCAGAGCAGGCCCGTGGCCCGGCCCCCGTCGTCCCAGCGAACCTCCAGCACGCTGGACGGCCTCGCGGTCGAGGGGGCCGAACACGTGGGGGAACGGGGTGCCCGCGGCCATGCCGGGGGGTGGGACGGGTGCGGCCGCCTCCTACCGGCACCTCACGGTGAGCCGGTGGGAGGCGACCGAGCAACGCCACCGAGTGATAGATCATCGCCCTGTTTTGACATCCTCGTCTGCGTCAACGCAGGCGATTCCGGTCCGCACCGCTACACGGTGCCACCGCGGGTTCCTGCTTCATCGACCTCTGCCGCCCCGTGAGGGGTGGTCTTACATGGTCTCCACAGGCTTGACGTCCCGCCTGTCCGGCGGTAGGTCCGACGACTCCGTTGTCAGACAAGGCGATCCTGTCATGAATCCGCGCCCCTCCGGGCCGCCACGGCAAGGAAGCCCTATACCTCCGCCCTGAAGGGTGGAGCGCTGGACAAGCGTTCGATAGCAGCTGTGCCGGGCACGCTCGACGGTGCCTGCCGCACGGGCGGGTCGCTCGGCTCGGCCGACGGCTGGGACGGCGACGGCGTGGCGGCGGACGGGCCCGATTCCTCGGTCGGCAGTGCGGGGCCGGGGCCCGGCGCCCGCGTGGAGTCGCTCGGCGCCTCCAAGCTCGGCGTGGCCTGCGGGGTGGGATCGACGAGGGCCGGGGCCATGGGCGGCGCCGGTCGCGTGGGCGTGGCGGGGGATGACATGTGCAGCGGCAGCGCGATCAGGGCGGCGGCGGCAGCGGTCGCGGCGGCCCCGGCGGCGGCACGCAGCAGGCGCCGCCGGGACGCCGCCCGCCGGATCGCCTCGTAGCGGCCCGGGGGCGGGCCGAGGAAGCCGGCGTCCGGACGCAGGACGACCAGCAGCGGATCGTCGTCGTCCCGCACGAACCCCGGCTCGTCCCGGTCGTCCCGGTCGTCCCGGTCGTCCCGGTCGTCCTGGCCGTCCTCAAGGCGTGTGGTCAAGGCTTCTCCTCAGGTGGACGCGGAGCAGTTCGCGGGCCGCGTGCAGATCGGCCTTGACGGTTCCTTCCTTGCGCCCGGTCAGCACGGACACCTCCCGGATCGGCATGTCGGCGTAGTAGTGCAGCAGGATCGGCACGCGCAGCCGCTCCGGCAGGGACTGTACGAGCAGCCGCACCGACGGGTCGGCCTGTTCGGGGTGCGGACGTACGGCGACCTCCGCGGTGACCCGGCGCACCGCCCGGCGCTCGCGCTCCAGCTTGCGCCAGTGGTCCCGGACGAGGTTGGCGGCGGTGACGTAGAGGAAACCGCGGGGCTCCTCCACGGACGTCCAGCGGGCCCAGAGCCGGGTGAACGCCTCCGAGGCGATCTCGTGGGCCGTCTCGTCGTCGTCGACGAGCCGACGGCACCAGCCGGCGAGGCGCGGATACAGGGCGGCGAACAACTCGGACGCCGCCCTGTCACGGGACCGTTTCAACGCTCTCCATGGTCGTGAGGGTATGCGGTGCGCAGGGCGTGGGGCGCGGGGCGCTACGCGCCCTTGGTGGCGCTCAGTTCGGCGAAGACGATCACGTTGTCCCGGTACTCCTCACCGTCGCGCGGGCCGCCGCAGGTGATGAGCCGCAACTCCGGTCCCGCCACGTCCCCGTAGACGTCGTCCGTCGGGAAGTCGGCCTTGGCCACCGTCCGTACGGCCGTGACCGTGAACTGTGCCGCCGTGCCGTTCTCCAGGCGGGCCTCGATCCGGTCGCCGCGGTGCAGCCGCGCGAGGTGCCGGAAGACCCCGTCGCCGTACCTGCCCACCGTGACGTGCCCCAGGAGGACCGACGGCCCCGCCTGGCCCGGGGTCGGCGAGTGCCGGTACCAGCCGGCGCGGTCGTCGTCCGTGACAGGCGGGACCTCCACCGTGCCGTCCGATGCCAGCCCCAGGCCCATCACCGGGGTGTCGACCCCGATGGCGGGGATGCGCAGCCCCACCGGGACCGAACGCGCCAGGGGCCGTACCGACTTGGCCGGTGCCTGCGCGTGCGGCGCCGTGCTCGTCGCGGTCGCCGAGGGGGCGGCGTCGCCGCCCCCTTGGCCGCCGCCGCAGCCGACGAGCAGCGCGGCCAGCGCGGCGATGGCGAGGACGCGACCGGGGCGCGGGGTCATGCGCCGGTCGCCGCCGCCCGTCGACGGCGTACGACGAAGAGGACCGCGCCGCCCGCGAGGAGCACCCCGCCGGCACCGGCGCCGACGAGCCCCTGGTCGGTCCCCGACGTGTCCGCGGGACCCGCCACCCCAGTATCGGCCGCACCCTCGGGTACGACGGAGACCTGGCCGTCGGCGGGCGCGGGGGCCGGTGCCTGGGTCGGCTCCTCCGCCGGGACGCTGACGGACGGCACGGGGGTCGCCTCGGTCGGTTCGGCGCCGGGGCTCGGGGCGCTCTCGGCGGGGGCGGAGGGGACCGGGGTCGGGTCGTCGGCGAATGCGGGCGCGGTGCCCGCCAGTACGGCGGTGCAGGCCAGGGCCACGGCACTGAGGATGGTTCGGCGCATCGGGTCGCTCTCTCTCGTCGTCGGCGCGTCGGCGCACCGCGTGGGTGCGGGACGGATCGGACGGAGAGACGAGGCGGGGGCCGAGCGGGTTGTAAAGGAACGGCAAAGCCGCCTGGGGCCGCGACCGCCACGCCTCTTACGAACCCGTGACGTGCCGGTCGGGGCGCCCGGTCCGGCGCCCTCGCGGGCCTAGCGTGTGGCGCATGCGCGTACTGGTCACCGGCAGTGCCGGTTTCATCGGGTCCCACGTCGTGGAGTCCCTGCGGGAGCACGGGCACGAGCCCGTCGGCTACGACGTCCGCGAGGACCCCGGCGCCGACGTGCGCGACCCGGTGGCGGTCGCGCGGGCGCTGGCCGGCGTGGACGCCGTGTGCCACCAGGCGGCGATGGTCGGCCTCGGCAACGGCTTCGCCGACGCGGCGGAGTACGTCTCCCGCAACGACCTCGGCACCGCCGTCCTGCTCGCCGCGATGGCCGGGGCTGGCGTCCGGCGGCTGGTGCTGGCCGGGTCGATGGTCGTGTACGGGGAGGGGCGGTACGCGTGCCCCCGGCACGGGGTGATGCGGCCGGGGCCGCGCGCCGTCACCGACCTGGACGCGGGCCGGTTCGAGCCCGTGTGCCCGCGGTGCGGCGCGGATCTCTCCCCGGGGCTGGTCGGCGAGGACGCCCCGGCCGACCCGCGCAACGTGTACGCCACGACCAAGCTGGCCCAGGAGCACCTGGCCGCCGCCTGGGCCCGGACGACCGGCGCGACGGCGGTGTCGTTGCGCTACCACAACGTGTACGGCCCCCGGATGCCCCGCGACACCCCGTACGCCGGGGTCGCCTCCTTCTTCCGTTCCGCGCTGGCCCGCGGCGAGGCCCCGCGCGTCTTCGAGGACGGCCGCCAGCGCCGGGACTTCGTGCACGTGCGGGACGTGGCCGCGGCGAACGTCGCCGCGCTGGAGGCCGCCCGGCCGCCGGAGGGCGGCCTCAGCGCCTACAACACCGGCAGCGGTGAGCCCCACACGGTGGGCGAGATGGCCACCGCCCTGGCCGCCGCCCACGGCGGACCCGAGCCCGTCGTCACCGGCGAGTACCGTCTCGGCGACGTCCGCCACATCACCGCCGACTCCGCACGCCTGCGGACCGAACTGGGCTGGCGGCCACGGGTGGGGTTCGCGGAGGGCATGCGGGAGTTCGCCCGGGCGGGTCTGCGGGGGGAGTGACCCGCCGGGGACTCCCGTCCGGCGACCGCTTCGGCCGCACGGTGCACCTCGCGCGCCAGGGTGACGAAGCGATGCACCTTCTCGTCGACATCCCGCAGGTCGGGGTGGTCGGGGCCGTCCGCCTTCAGCACGTCAAGAGGGCATTCTGCCGTCGCCTCACCGGGGGGCGTGCCGGGGCAGCAGACACGCGGCGCCCGGCGCACCCACCGTCCCCGGTCAGGCGTCCGCCAGCGGCAGGGTCACCTCGAAGCGGCAGCCGCCGGGGATGTTGCGGACCGAGGCCCGGCCGCGGTGGGCCTCGACGATGCCCCGGACGATGGCGAGGCCGAGGCCCGCTCCGGCCGGAGGCGTACGGGCGTGGGTGCCGCGCCAGCCGGTGTCGAAGACCCGCGGCAGGTCCTCCTCGGGGATGCCGCCGCAGCCGTCCGTCACGGAGACCACCACGCCGTCGGCGGACCGCTCGGCGGCGACCGCGACCGTGCCGTCGGCGGGGGTGCGGCGGATCGCGTTGACCAGCAGGTTGCCCAGGACCCGGCTCATCTCCTTGCCGTCCACCTCGACCGGCACGGCCGCCACGGCGTCGCCGACCAGCCGTACGCCCTGCTCGCGCGCGAGCGGGTCCGCGCCCGCGAGGGCGTCGCCGACCAGGTCGTAGAGCGAGATGCGGGCCGGGGTGAGGGCGAGCGTGCCGGCGTGGATGCGGGAGAGTTCGAAGAGGTCGCCGACCATGTCGTTGAGGCGTTCCACCTCGGCGCGGATCTGCCGCAGGTAGCGGTCGGGGTCGGCGGCGACGCCGTCCTCCAGCGCCTCGGACATGGCCCGCAGACCGGCCAGCGGGGTACGCAGGTCGTGCGAGATCCAGGCGACCAGCTCGCGCCGGGAGGTCTCCAGGGCGCGTTCCCGCTCCCGGGACTGAGCGAGCCGGGCGCTGGTGGCCGCCAACTCGCGGCTGAGCGCGTCCAGTTCGGCGGTCGCCGGGGTGGTGGGGGCCGCGTAGCCGCCGTCGTCGCCGAACGACCGTGCAGCGGCGGCCAGTTCGCGGCTGCGGGCGACCACCCAGCGGCCCAGCAGCAGCGCGGTGGCCAGGGAGACGACGGCCGCCATCGCCACGACGGTCGTGACGACGGACAGGTCGTGCGGGGACAGGAACATCGCCCACGCGACGGCCAGCGTGCCCGCGAGCATCGCGAGGACGGCGACCGCCGCCACCACGGCGAGCGACGCCGTCAGCGAGCGACGCCGGATCAGCCGCAGCACGGACGCGCCGGCCAGTCCGGTGGCGGCGGCGCCGGCGAAGGCGTACAGGGCGATGAGGAGGGTGTCGTGCACGGTCAGTCCGCCTCCCGGCCGGCGGGGTCGAAGCGGTAGCCCACGCCCCACACCGTCTGGATCAGCCGGGGCCGGGCCGGATCGTCCTCGACCTTGCCGCGCAGCCGCCGGACGTGGACGGTCACCGTGGACAGGTCGCCGAAGTCCCAGCCCCACACCTCGCGCATCAGTTCCTCCCGGGAGAACGCCCGCCCCGGGTGCCGCAGGAAGAAGGCCAGGAGATCGAACTCACGGAGGGTCAACGCCAGTTCGGTGCCGTCCTTGGTGGCCCTGCGGGCGGCCGGGTCGACGGTGAGACCGGCGGCGGACGGCGGGCGCGGCGCCGGGGCCGGCCGGGTGCGGCGCAGGACGGACTCCACCCGCAGCACCAGCTCCCGCGGGCTGAACGGCTTGGTCACGTAGTCGTCGGCACCGACCTCCAGGCCGAGAACCCGGTCGTCCTCGTCGCCCCGGGCGGTCAGCATGATGACCGGCACGGGCCCCTGTCCGCGCAGCCGCCGGCACACCTCCAGGCCGTCCATGCCGGGCAGCATGAGGTCGAGCACCACCAGGTCGGGACGGTGCACGGCCGCCCGGGCGAGCGCGGCCGGACCGTCGCCGGCCCGGTCGACGCGGTAACCGGCGCGGTCGAGGTACCCGGCCACGACCTCCGCGACGGTGGGGTCGTCGTCGACGACGAGGATCCGGGCGGGGGCCGACGTGGGCTCGACCGCCGGTCCGGCTGGAGGCTCGGTCGTGGGACTGGCCGCCGGACCGGCTGGAAGCTCGGTCGTGGGCTCGGCCGCCGGACCGGCTGGAAGCTCGGTCGCGGCACTGGCCGCCGGACCGGCTGGAAGCTCAGCCACCGGCCCGGCCGCCACCTCGGCCACGGGCTCGGTCGTGGGCTCGGCCGCCCGCTCAGCCACGGATTCAGCCGTGGGCTCGGTCGTGACCTCGGCCGCAGGTTCGGCCGCAGGCTCGGTCGTGACCTCGGCCGCAGGTTCGGCCGCGGGCTCGGCCGGGGGCCCGCCGGGGGACGGTGCGGGGGATCCGCCCGGGGTCCCGCCCGGGGACACGTCCGCCGGGGCGGGCTCGTAGGGCTGCTGGTGCATGCCCCCACCCTCGCACCGCCCTGTCGCCGGCGTCCTTCCGCAGCGCGTCCGGGCCCGCGACGTCCGTGTTTCGTAAGGAGTGAAAGCCCGATTCGTCCGGTTCCGGTTCGTAGGGTGAAGGCCGTGACCACCTCGCCCGCTCCGGACGTCGACGTCGTACTCCCCTGCCTGAACGAGGCCGCGGCCCTCCCCTGGGTCCTGTCCCGCGTCCCGGCCGGCTGGCGTGCGCTCGTCGTCGACAACGGCTCCACCGACGGCTCGGCGGACCTCGCCCGCTCGCTCGGCGCCACGGTCGTGACCGAGCCGCGCCGCGGTTTCGGCGCCGCCTGCCACGCCGGGCTGAGAGCCGCGACCGCCGACGTCGTCTGCTTCTGCGACTGCGACGCCTCCCTCGACCCGGGCCTGCTGACGCCCTTCGTGCGCGAGATCCGCGCAGGCACCTCCGACCTGGTGCTCGGCCGCCGACGACCGCAGGCCAGGGGCGCGTGGCCGGTGCACGCCCGCGCGGGCAACCTCGCCCTCGCCCGGATGCTGCGCCGCCGCACCGGCCTGCGGCTGCACGACCTCGGCCCGCTGCGCGCCGCCCGCCGCGAGCGGCTGCTCTCCCTCGGCCTCACCGACCGGCGCAGCGGCTACCCGCTGCAGATGGTGGTGCGGGCCGCCGACGCGGGCTGGCGGGTCACCGAGCACGACGTCCCGTACCTGCCCCGCACCGGTGCCTCGAAGGTGACGGGGACCTGGCGCGGCACCTGGCACGCGGTACGGGACATGCGCCGCGTCCTGGCCGAGCCACCGGCCGTCCGCGCAGGGAACAGTGAGAGGAGCGGCACCCGGTGACCGCCACGACCACCCTCCTCGTCATCGCCAAGGAGCCGCGCCCCGGCCGGGTCAAGACCCGGCTCACCCCGCCCTTCACCCCCGTCGAGGCGGCCGCGCTGGCCGAGGCGGCCCTCGCCGACACCCTGAGCGCCGTGGCCGCGACGCCCGCGCGGCGCCGGGTCCTGGTGCTCGACGGTGCACCAGGGCCCTGGCTGCCGCCCGGCTTCGACGTCGTCCCGCAGTGCGCGGGCGGCCTCGACGCCCGGCTCGCGGACGCGTTCGGCGGGTGCGCGGGTCCGGCCCTGCTGATCGGCATGGACACCCCGCAGGTCACGCCCGACCTGCTCGACGTGGACTTCCGCGACTGCGACGCGTACTTCGGCCCGGCCGAGGACGGCGGCTTCTGGGCCCTGGGCCTGGCCCGGCCCGAACCCGCCCTGCTGCGGGGCGTGCCCATGTCGACGCCGGTGACCGGGGCCGTGCAGCGCGAGCGGCTCCTGACGGCGGGACTGCGGGTGCGGGACCTGCCGCCGCTGCGTGACGTCGACACCGCCGCCGACGCCCGCGCCGTGGCCGCCCTGGCCCCGCAGGGCCGGTTCGCCGCCCGGCTGGCGGCCTGCGCACCGGCCGCGGACCGGCGGGCGAGCCGGTGAAGGGGGCCGCGCGTCTCGCCCCCGGCCTGCCGTCCGCCGCCGCCCGTGCCTGGGAGGCCTCCGACCCCTACGCCGCCGCCCTGCGCTCGGGACGCGGGCCGCTGTTCCTGCGCCGCACCGACGGATGGCTCCTGCCGCTGGACGTGGAGCGCTGGTGCGCGCGGGCCGACGCGGTCGACCTGGAGGTGCTCGACCGGTGCGAGGGCGCCGTGCTCGACGTGGGCTGCGGACCGGGACGGCTGGTGGCGGAACTCGTCTCCCGTGGGCGGACCGTCCTCGGCATCGACGTCAGCGAGGCCGCCGTGACCCGCACCGTGGGGCTCGGGGGCCAGTCGCTGCGGCGCTCCGTCTTCGAGCCGCTGCCCGGCGAGGGGCGCTGGGACACCGTGCTCCTCATGGACGGCAACGTCGGCATCGGCGGCGACCCCCACGCCCTGCTCACCCGCGTCGCCGCCCTGCTCGCCCCCGGCGGCCTCCTGATCGCCGAGACGGCCCCGGTCGAGGTCGACGAACGCGCCCACGTACAGGTCGTCGACGTCACCGAGGGCCACGCGGCCGGCAGCCCCTTCCCCTGGGCACGGATCGGCACCCGCGCCCTGCTGCGCCGCGCGGGCGCCACCGGCTGGCGGAGCGCCGGTCAGTGGACGTCGGGGGAGCGCCGTTTCGTCGCGCTGCGCAGCAGCCGCCAGGCGAGCAGCAGCGCCGAGCCGCCGAACAGCACCGCCGTGATCAGCAGCCAGCGGGTGAGGAAGCCCTCCGGCGACAGCGCGGCCACCGACCGGTAACTCGCGTCCACCCGCCCGCCGATCAGCGGGAACCACACCAGCAGAAGCAGCCCGGAGAAAGCGGCCGGGACACGGACGTACAGGGCCCACCCGCGGTGGCGCACCGCCCCCAGCCCGCGTACGACGACCCGGTCGGCCACCGCGTACAGCGGCAGCAGCACGAAGTCGTGCACCAGCGCCGCCCCCACGAACCACAGCACCACGCCGAACCAGTCACCGGCGAGCAGCCGCACCCCCGCGTACCCCGCCGGCGCGAACGAGCAGACGAGCAGCAGGATCTGGAACGGGCTGCCCATCACGGGCCGAGGCGACAGCCGCAGCTTGCGTACGCGGTTCATCCCAGGTCTCCGAACGTCATCCGGGCCACCCACTTGGTGTTCAGCACGCCGGGCGCGGCGGGCACGATGATCCGCGCCGGACGGCCGTGGTCCGGGCTCAGCGCCTCCCCATTGACGTACAGGGCGAGCAGGGAGCGCGGGTCGGCCACCTGGTTGGCGCGCAGGGCCCCGCGGCGGAAGGCGCCGCGCCGCTGGAGGGACTCGACGAGGACGTCCGGCGGGTCGCCCTCGAAGCCCACGAGCGCGGCGAGGTCCCGCAGCCGCACCCCGCGCCACCACTGATCGGAGGTCGACCAGCCCTCGACGCAGGCGATGGGCAGCGCGGCGCTGTGCAGCGGCAGCCGGAGCAGGTCGGCACGGCCGAGGCGGACCGTTCCGGTGCGGCCCACGACCACGAGCCGCCACGCGTCCTCGCGTGTCTCGGCCACGTCGATGCCGGCGTAGGCGGCGGTCTTGTTGACCTGGAAGCCGCCCGGGCCACCGCCCGGTTCGGCCCCGCCGTGCGGCGCGAGCAGGGCCGTGGCCCGGGCCGGCCCGTCGAAGGAACGCCCGGCGCTGGTCGCGAACAGGAGCAGCGAGCCCCCGCCGACCGTCCACAGCGCCCCGCGCCGCGACACGGTCGGCGCGTCGGGCCGCGGCGACCGCAGGCCGTCGTCCGGCTCCCGTACGGTCCCCGCGCGCATGCGCCGTACGTTGCGCAGCGCGGCGGGCGCCTTCAGCGCGGCGTGCGCGACGAACGCGGCGAAGAAGACCCACGCGCCGTAGAAGTGCAGCGGGTAGAAGGAGCCGGGGAAGAGGTAGTCCAGCTGGATGTTGAGCACGCCGGTGACGAACTCGAACAGCGCGCCCCCGACCAGCAGCAGCAGCGAGAGCCGCTCCAGCGCGTGGGCGAGCGAGCGGGCCGGCGGCAGCGTGAACAGCCTCGGCACCACCGACCACAGCTTGGCCAGCAGCACCGGGATCAGAACCAGCCCGAGGGTGACGTGGACGCCCTGCGTGAGGCGGTACAGCCAGGGCGGGTCGGTCGGCCACGCGAAGAGGTAGAAACCGAGGATCCCCTTGTCCGGGGTCTTGTCGTTGACCGGCGCCAGATCCGGGTTGTAGGCGGCGTACGACAGCAGCCCGGTCACGAACAGCACGGTGATGCCGACGAGCAGGACGAGGCCGAGCACCGACGTGAACCAGGGCCCGCGCAGCGGGCTGCGCCAGAAACCCGGGGAGGAGGGAAGCCGTGGGGCGAGGTCGCGCATGACCCGACCGTAGGCCCGGGCCGGCCGCCGGAACGGTCCGCGACCCATGACGAAACGCTGACGTCCGCCGTGCGCACCACCCGCCGCGTGATCTCCCGGCCTACGGTGCCGAGGTGACCGAGAACCGCCCGCACCCCGTCCCCCGCGACCTGTACGCCGTAGCGGCCGCCGTGCTGCTCGTGACGGCCGCCGTCCTGGTCGGCCGGTACCGGTACACCTACGACGACCTGATCGTCGGCTGGCCGCCCCTGCTGGGCCGCTGGGACCCGCACCTGGGCCCCGGCACCCCGGCGGCCGTCCTGGTGGCGGTGGCCACCGTGGCGTACGGCCCGGCCGTCGCCGCCCGGCTGCGGTGGCGGGCGCTGCTGCCCGCGGCCTGGGGCGCGGCCCTGGCCTGGATCTGGTCGCTGGCCCTGATCGACGGCTGGCGGCGGGGCGTCGCCGGCCGGCTCACCACCCGTCAGGAGTACCTGTCGGTCGTCGACCGCTGGCACGACGTTCCCGCGACGCTGCGGGACTTCACCGGGCACATCCTCCTGCACTCCCGCGACAACTGGCCCGCCCACGTCGCCGGTCATCCCCCGGCGTCCACGCTCACCTACGTGCTGCTCGACCGGATCGGGCTCGGCGGCGGGGGCTGGGCCGGGGCGTTCACCATCACCGTGGGCGCGACGGCGGGCGTGGCGGTGCTGGTGGCGGTGCGGGCGCTGGCGGGCGAGCGGCTCGCCCGGCGGGCGGCACCCTTCCTGGTCCTGGCACCGGCCGCGGTGTGGACGGGCACGTCCGCCGACGGCTACTTCGCGGCGGTCGCCGCGTGGGCGGTGGCGCTGCTGGCCCTCGCGGTCACCGGGCGCTCGCTGTGGTGGGCGGCGGGCTCGGGGCTGCTGTTCGGGCTGGCCTGCTACCTCTCGTACGGCCTGACGCTGTTCGCGGTGGTCGCGGCGGCGGTGCTGCTGCTCGGCCGGCACGGGGTGCGGGAGCGGCCGGTGCTGTTCGTGCCGCTGCTGGTGGGGGCGGCAGTGGTGCCGGTGGCGTTCACGGTGACGGGATTCGACTGGTGGGAGGCGTACCGCCTGCTGGTCACCCGCTACTACGAGGGCGCGGCCGGTGTCCGCCCCTACGGCTACTGGGTATGGGCCAACCTCGCCTGCACGGTGCTCATCACGGGCCTGGCGACGGCGGCCGGCCTGCGCCGGGCCGGGGTCGTGCTGGTCCGGCGGCGCGCCGGGAGCGGGCGCGCCGGGAGCGGGAGGGCGCAGGACGTGCGGGCGCAGGACGTGCGGGCGCAGGACGTGCGGGCGCAGGACGTGCGGGCGCAGGACGTCCGGGTGGAGGACGTCCGGGTGGAGGACGTCCGGGTGGAGGACGTCCGTCTGGCGTTCCTCGTGGCCGCCGGGCTGCTCGCCCTGCTGGTCGCCGACCTGTCCGGCATGAGCAAGGCGGAGACCGAACGCATCTGGCTGCCCTTCGCGCTGTGGCTCCTTCCGGCCTGCGCGTTCCTCAGCCGTCCGCGCGGTTGGCTGACGGCGCAGGCGGTGCTGGCCCTCCTCCTCAACCATCTCCTGGCGACGGGCTGGTGAGTGCGCGGACAGCGTGAACAGCCGGCCGGTCAGCCCCCGCAGGGCAGGTCCGCCTCCAGGGTGGTCGGGCCGCCGGGCGGGCTGATCAGGCGGAGGGTGCCGTCCAGCGCCGCCACGCGGCGGCGGATGCCGGTCAGGCCCGAACCGCCGTCCTCGTCGGCGCCGCCCCTGCCGTCGTCCTCGACCAGCAGCCGCAGCCGGCCGCCCCTGGCCCGTGCCGTGACCGAGGCCCGTCCGGCACCGCTGTGCTTGGCGATGTTGGTGAGCGCCTCGGCGACCACGAAGTACGCCGTCGCCTCGACCGAGGCCGCACACCGCTCCGGCACGTCCGCCTCGACGCGGCACGGCACCCCGCAGTCCGCCGCGAGGCCCGACAACGCGCCGGCCAGCCCGCGGTCGGCCAGGACCGGCGGCAGGATGCCCCGCGCCACCGCACGCAGCTCCGCCAGCGCCTGCTCGGCCGCCGACTGGGCCCGCTCCAGCAACTCGTCCGCACCGGCCGGGTCCCGCGCCGCCATCCGCCGCGCGGCACCCAGCAGCACCGTGACCGACACGAGCCGGTTCTGTGCGCCGTCGTGCAGGGAGCGTTCGATCCGGCGCAGCTCCGTGGCGTGCGCGTCCAGTGCGGCGGCCCGGGTCGCGGTCAGTTCCGCCACCCGCAACGACAGGTCCGTGTCCGGGCCCGCCGCGAGCAGCCGCCGGGCCGGGGCTGCCTGGAGCCGCGCCATGCCCGGGCCCAGGCCCAGGAGGATCGCGGTCCAGCCCACACCCAGCAGCATCGCCGCGACCGCGTCCAGCCAGGTGTGCGCGGTGCCGATGCCGACGGACGTGGTCGTCGCCTCCTCGGGCACGAGCCACCACCACAGCGGGAAACTGGTGTCCCGGACGGCGCAGAGCGGCAACAGGAGACCGAGCAGGCCCAGCAGCAACCCCAGGGTGCTGTGCCGCACCAGCCAGCCCAGTTCCCGCCGGGTGGTGGGGTCGGCCGGCCCGGACCGCAGCCGGGCGGGCGGCGGGTCGGGCGGCACGATGTCGACGCCCCGGCGGGCGAGGCGTGCGCGTTCCCGGCGGGCCAGCGCGTGCAGGGCGCGCAGCACGAGCGGCGCGAGCAGCAGCCCCACCCCGGCCGGTGCGGTCACGGCGGCCACGGCCGACAGCAGCAGCACGCCCAGCCCCAGGAACGCCGTCCCGAGCCCGCCGACGAGCTGCCCCGTCGCCGCACCGGCGGCGCGCAGGGTCCGTACGGCGGTCTCCCGCACGGACGTGGCCCGGACCGTCATCCGCCTGCCTCCCTCCGGGCCGTACGCCCCACTCGGGCGTGCTCGGCGTGCCCGACCCTATGCCGCCGGACGGGCCGGCGGCGGGTGCGGAGCCGGAAAGTACAGCCTGCTGTACCTCGGACCGGGCGGCCCGCGGGATCGGCCGCCGGGGGTCTTGCTCCATAGCGTCGAGGACGACCGAGAGCGACGCCGACGGAGGCCGCAGCCATGACGCACCAGGACCACCAGGACCCGTACCACCTGGGGACACCCCAGGCCGCCCCCACCGCCCCCGCTCCCGGCGGCGGCCCGGACGCCGTCTCCCGCGGGGACGTCCTGCGTACGCTGCTGTGGGCCGTCGTGGTGCTCAGCGCGGTCGCCAACATGGCCCTCTCCTTCGCCGGTGCCGCCGCCCCGCTCCACCTGGCCAGCGGCGTGGTCACCGTGCTCGCCGCCGGTGCCCTCGTCGTACGCGGTCTGCGGGGGCGGCGATGAGCACCGCCGCCCTCACGGCCGTCACCGCGCGCAGGGCACCCGCCATCGCGCTGGACCGCGTCGCCCGGGCCTACCCGGGTGGCGTCCGGGCCCTCGACGACGTGTCGCTGACCGTGGAGCACGGCACGTTCCTCGCGGTGATGGGGCCCTCGGGCTCCGGCAAGAGCACCCTGATGCACTGCGCCGCCGGGCTGGACTCCCCCACGTCGGGCAGTGTCCGCGTCGACGGGCAGGAGATCTCCGGCCTGAACGAGACCCGCCGCACCGAACTGCGCCGCGAGCGCGTCGGTTTCGTGTTCCAGGCGTACAACCTGATCCCCTCGCTCAGCGTCGAGGACAACATCACGCTGCCGCTGCGCCTGGCCGGGCGGCGCCCGGACCGGGACTGGCTGCGCACGCTGACCGAGCGGGTCGGGCTGGCCGACCGGCTGTCGCACCGCCCCGCCGAACTGTCCGGCGGCCAGCAGCAACGGGCCGCCGTCGTACGGGCGCTGGCGGCGAAGCCCGCCGTCGTCTTCGCGGACGAGCCCACCGGCGCGCTGGACCTGCGCAGCGCCCACCAGGTCCTCGACCTGCTGCGCGCACTCGTCGACGACCTCGGCCAGACGGTGGTCATGGTCACCCACGACCCGGCCGCCGCGGCCCGCGCCCACCGGGCCCTGGTGATGGCCGACGGCCGGGTGGTCGAGGCCCTGGAACGGCCGACCGCGCCGCAACTGGCCGAGCGCCTCGTCGCGTTGGGGGAGCGGTAGACATGCTGCACCTCGCCCTGCGGGTGGCCGCGCACCGGATCACCGCACTGCTCGCCGTGGCGTGCGCGGTGCTGGGCGGCGCGGCCCTGATCACCACCACCGGCGTACTCGCCGAGTCCGGGCTGCGTTCGCAGCTGCCGCCCGGACGGCTCGGCGGCGCGGACGTCGTCGTCGCCGCCGACCAGGAGTTCCACCCGAGCGGGGACCTGCCCCTCGCGCTGCCCGAACGCGCGACGGTCCCGGCCCGGCTCGTCGGCCGGCTGGGCGCCCTGCCCGGCGTCAGCGCGGCCGTCGGCGACATCGGCTTCCCGGCCGCGCTGGTCGACGCCCGCGGAGGGATCACCCCCGTCGCGGAGGACCCGAAGACCGCGGGACACGGCTGGTCCTCGACCGAACTGCTGGCACACCCGCGGGTGGAGGGGCGGGCGCCGTCCGGCGCGCACGAGGTCGCCGTGGACGCGGGTACGGGTCTGGCCGTCGGCGAGCGGGTCGAGGTCGTGGCCAACGGGCGCCCCTCGGCGGCCTACCGGGTCTCCGGCCTGGTCGACGCCCCGGGCGCGGGTGTCTACTTCGCGGACGGTACGGCCGCCGGGCTGGCCGCACGCGCGGCGGGAGGCGAGGGCCCGCGTGCCGGGAGCGTGGACCTGATCGGCCTGCGGGCCGACGACGGTGCCGAGCAGCGGGTCGCCGCCGCCGTCCGCGAGGCGGTGGAAGGCACGGGCCTCGAGGTGACCACCGGTGCGGACCGGGGCGAGGCGGTGGCGCCCGGCGTGGGGTCGGCGCGCTCGCTGCTGATCCTGCTCGCCGGTTCGCTCGGCGGGATCGTGCTGCTGATCACCGGGTTCGTCGTCGCGGGCGCGCTGGGCGTGACCATCGCCGGGCAGCGCCGCGACCTGGCGCTGATGCGGGCCGTCGGCGCGACGCCGAAACAGATCCGCCGCCTGGCCGCCGCGCAGTCGACGGTCGTCGCCGCGGTCGCCCTGGTACCGGGCGTGGCCGCCGGCTACCTGCTGGCGGGCCGCTTCCGGGAACTGCTGGCCGACCGCGACGTGCTCCCGGCCGAACTCCCCCTCACCGTCAGCCCCTTGCCCGCGATCGCCACACTGCTCCTGGTGGTGGCGGCCGTACGGCTCTCGGCCCGGTGCGCGGCCTGGAGCACCTCCCGCATGCCGGCCACCGAGGCGGTCGCCGAGTCCCGCAGCGAGCCGCGCACACCGTCGCGGGTGCGGACCCGGGCCGGTCTGTTGCTGATCCTCGGCGCGTGCGCGCTCTCGGTGGTGCCGCTGCTGTCCCGGACGGTCCTCGGGGCCTCGGTCACGTCCATCGCGGGCATCCTCGCCGCGATCGGCCTGGCGCTGTCCGGCCCGGCGCTGGTCAGGAGCGCGGGCGAGGCCGTCGTACGGCGGCTGCGGCCCGGGGTGGCGGCCCCGACGTGGCTCGCGCTGTCCAACGTACGGGCCTACGCCCTGCGCCTGGCGGGTGTGGTCAGCCCGCTGGCCATGGGCATCGTCTTCGTCCTGACCTACACCCTCACCCAGACCACGGTGCTGGCCGCCACCTCCGACGACACCCGCACCGGCACGCTCGCCCAGTACGCGCTGACGGCACCGGCCCTGGGCGGGCTGCCCGGCGGCACTCTGTCCGCCGTACGGGACGTGCCCGGCGTACGGGCGGCGGCACCGGCCGGGACGACGACGGTGGTGTGGGAGTACGAGGAGCTCGGCGACCCCGTGGCCGAGTCGGCCTCGGCGACGATCCTCGCGCCGGACGCGGGGAACGTCCTCGACCTCGGTGTGACGGAGGGCGGCCTGGACCGGCTGACCGGGGCGACGGTCGCCGTGAGCGGCGAGGCCGCCCGCACGCGCGACGCCGGGCTCGGGAAGCGGGTGCGCCTGGTGCTCGGCGACGGGGCGCGCGTCGACGCCCGGGTCGTCGCCGTGTACGACCGGGGGCTGGGCTTCGGCCCGGTCGTCCTCTCCCGCGAACTGGCCGCCGGACACACCACGACCGACCTCGACCAGCGGGTCCTGGTCCGCACCGACGGCACGGAGGAGGCAGGGCGGGAGCTCGCCACCCTGGCCGCCGGCCGTCCCGGCCTCACCCTCGCGAGCACCGCTCCGGACGCAGGCGGCGCGGACACGCCGCCCGAGGTGTGGATCAACCTGGTGGTGGTCGTGGTGCTCCTCGGCTACCTGCTGCTGAGCATCGCCAACAAGCTGGTCGCCGCCACCGCGCAGCGCCGGACCGAGATCGCCGCGCTGCGTCTGGTCGGTACGACCCCGCGGCAGATCCGCGCGATGATGCGCCGCGAGGCCGCGGTGATCGCCGCCGCGTCCCTGCTCTGCGGCCTCCTGCTGTCCGCCGTCCCCCTGGCCCTCCTCGGCCAGGGCTTCCTCGGCCGCCCCTGGCCGGCCGGCCCCGCCTGGCTCCTCCCGGCGGTGGCGGCGACGGTGGCGCTGACGTCGTACCTCACGACCGAACTCCCCACCCGCCACGCCCTGCGAACACCTCCGACGGACGGCCTGCGAACGGGCTGACCCGGCCCCCGAGCAAGCCCCCCGGCGCGGCGCCCTGGGACAGCTCGGTGCCGGTGAAGGCGTGCGAACCCCAGCCGTGCCCGGTGAGCGCGTCCGACGGGGCGGCGCCGCCGTGCACCGGGAAGGTGAAGTCCGGTACGGCGGCGGCCGCACCCGGCGCCTCGGCGGCCTCCGCCACCAGTCCCACATCCACGCGGGCGGTGTCCGGCAGCGGGAACGCGGTCTCCTCGGGACCGTCGACGGTGTCGGCGACGACCCGCGCGGACTGGTCGGCCGCCGCGACGACCGGCGCGTTCGCGTACCGCTCCGCCGGCACCGAGGCGCGGATACCGGTCTCCAGCAGGACACCGCAGGCGGCGACGATCAGCGCCGACATCATCAGCGCGACGAACGTGCCCACGAACGAGGCGGGCTTGAAACGCACGGCCGCGCGAGCGAGACCGTTGGGCTTGAAGCTCATGCCGCCACCCCCGCCCCGGTCCCGGTCCCGGCACCGGCACCGGCACCGGCACCGGCCATCGTCCGCGCACGACCGGTCAGCGCGGTCATCCGCGCCGCGATCTGCTCCGCCGAACCCCGTTCGAGACGGTCGGCGAAGGCGCCCTCGGCGAGGAACAGCACGCGGTCGGCCCAGGCGGCCGCGGCCGGGTCGTGGGTGACCATGACGACGGTGGCGCCGAGGGTGTCCACCGCGTGCCGGAGCAGCCCGAGGACCTCGGCGGCGGTACCGGTGTCGAGGGCGCCGGTGGGCTCGTCCGCGAAGATCACGTCGGGGGCGGTGACCAGGGCGCGGGCGACGGCCACCCGCTGCTGCTGGCCGCCGGACAGCTCGCCGGGCCGGCGCCGCGCCTTCTCGGCGAGCCCGACCTGCGCGAGCACCTCGGCCGCCCGGCCGCGGTCCTGGCGCTGCCCGGCCAGGCGCATGGGCAGCAGGACGTTCTGCTCCACGGTCAGCGAGGGCAGCAGGTTGAACGCCTGGAAGACGAAGCCGAGGCGGCTGCGGCGCAGCTCGGTGAGCTCGTTCTCGCTCATGCCGGTGATCTCCGTACCGCCGAGCCGGACCGATCCCGCCGACGGCCGGTCGAGCCCGGCGGCGCACTGCAGGAAGGTGGACTTGCCCGACCCGGACGGTCCCATGACGGCGGTGAAGGTGCCGCGGGGGAGGGCGAGGTCGACGCCCGCCAGCGCGTGCACGGCGCCGGCACCGCGGCCGTACTGCCGCCGCACTCCGCGCAGCTCGACGGCGAGGCCGGGCGTGGCGGCCGGAGCCTCGGCGCGGTTGTCCGTCCCCGGCCGGTCGTCCGTCCCCGGCCGGTTGCCGGCCTTCTGCCTCTTGCCCCTGCGTAGCCTCATGGTCCCGTCTCCCTCATCCGTACGTCGTGCGTCTCGTGACGGGGTGAAGAGTGCGGGGCCGACTGGGCGCCGGGCGTCATACCCGGGAGCCAATGCGCGACTGATACCCCCGTAGGGGAGGGGGCAGGCGGGGAGCGGCCGGGGGACCGGGCTACTCCCCCGGGGCCACGAGCCCCGACTCGTACGCGAAGACCACCGCCTGGGCGCGGTCGCGCAGGTCGAGCTTGGTGAGGACGCGGCTCACGTGCGTCTTCACGGTCTGCTCGGCCAGCACCAGGGCCTGGGCGATCTCCGAGTTGGACCGGCCGCGGGCCACGAGGGTGAGGACCTCGGTCTCGCGTTCCGTCAGGCCCTTGAGCCGCAGCGCGGGCTTGCCCCGTGCCACGGGGCGCTGCTTGGCGAAGTCCGCGATGAGGCGGCGCGTCACGGAGGGGGCGAGCAGCGCGTCGCCCGAGGCCACGACCCGTACCGCGGCGATGAGGTCGGCGGGCGGCGCGTCCTTCAGCAGGAAACCGCTCGCGCCCGCCCGCAGCGCCTCGTAGACGTAGTCGTCGACGTCGAACGTGGTGAGCATCAGGACCCGCGGCCGGTGCTCCCCCACTGCCTGAAGGGCGTGGGAGGTGCCCCCGCCCCCGGGTGGCGGCGCGAGCAGCCGGCGCGCGGCCTCCAGACCGTCCATCTCGGGCATCCGCACGTCCATCAGCACGACGTCCGGATGAGTACGCCGGCTCAGCTCGACGCCCTGCGCGCCGTCGGGGGCCTCGCCCACCACGTCGATGTCGCTCTGGGCGGCCAGCAGCGCGGCGAAGCCGGCCCGCACCATGGCCTGGTCGTCGACGATGATGACGCGCGTCGTCACATGAAGTCCTTTTCGCTCAGGGGAAGTTGTGCGGCGACCCGGAAGCCTCCGTCCGGCAGCGGCCCCACGTCGAGGGCGCCGCCGACGAGCCGCACCCGCTCGCGCATGCCGACGAGGCCGTGCCCGGTGCCGCCCACTTCGAGCGGCCCGGCGGGGGGCTCGGGCGGCGGGTCGTTGACGACCAGGACGGTGAGCCGTGCACCGCCCTCGTCGTCCACGGGCTCCGACACCGACAGCGACACGTGCGTCCGGGCACCCGGCGCGTGCCGTACGACGTTCGCGAGGGCCTCCTGGACGATCCGGTACGCCGAGAGCCCCACCGCCTCGGGCGCCTCGACGTCGCAGGGGGTGAAGTCCACCGGCCCACCCGTCCTCGCCGTCGCCTCCACCAGCTGCCCGATCTGCCCGAGGCCAGGCTGGGGCACGAGCTCGCCCTGCGCCTCCTCGTTGCGCAGTACGCCGAGGAGCCGCCGCATCTCGCCGAGCGACTCCCGGGCGGTCGACGCGATGGACGTGAACTCCTGCCGCACGTCCGGCGGCAGCGTCGTGAGGCGGTACTCCGCGGTGTCCGCCTGGACCGTGATGACGGACATGTGGTGCGCCACCACGTCGTGCAGCTCGCGCGCGATGCGGGCGCGTTCCTCCAGCAGCGTCCGCCTGCTCCGCTCCGCCTCGCTGATCGTCTCCTGCTCGACCAGCCTGCGCTGCACCTCGTACCGCTCGCGCAGCGCCCCGCCCAGCAGGAGCGCGATGCCCCCGAGGATGGTGAACAGCAGGCCCTTGGCGCCGGTGTCGTGGGGCGCGACGAATCCCAGGCCGACGTTGGCGCCCGCCGACGCCAGCCACACCAGCACCAGCGTCCGGCGCCGCTCGCGCAGGCCGAGCGCGAGGCAGAGGGCGACGTACCCGACGAGCTCCATCGGCGGGAAGGGCCACAGGAGCCGCTCCTGGAAGTCGACGGTGAGCAGGACGAGCGCCCCGGCCACGTCCGCGACGAAGACCACGTACCAGGCGTGCAGCGGGCGTACGACGGCGAGCAGCAGCGGTGCCGCCTGCGCGACGGCCAGCGCGCTCGCGAGGCCGTCGTTCAGGCCGTAGTCGGCGGTGAGGACCACGATGGTGGTGGGCAGCAGTGCGACACACAGCACGAACGCCACGGCCCACGGCAGCATCCGCACCCACCGCCGCGAAGCCCCCGCGAGCAGCGCGCGCGGGCGCTCCTCCTCCACTGAGGTCATGGGCACCAGACTAGGTGCCCGGCGAAGCCACGCCGTCACCCTGGAGAACCAAGCCGGGGTGATACCCCGGTAGGGGGTCGGGCCCCGGGGTGGGGATCGGTGGGTGGAGCCGACCCGGCACCGCCGGAGCGCGGCAACCGGTCAGACGGAGGCCGCCGTCCACTCCCGCAGGAGCGCCACGCGCTGGTCCTTGGTGGGGGCGACGTCCGCGGGCTCGTCCCGGCGCCGGCCGAGCAGTTCCCCGACGGTGGTGGTGCCGTCGGCGAGGCGGGCGAGAAGGGTGCGGGAGAGGGCGTACTCGTCCGGGGTGTGGATGCCACCGGTGACGGCGGCCATGGCGTCCGCCTCGACCGTGCCGTCGTCCTCCGTCTCCACTCGCACCGTGAAGAGACGCCGAAGCGGGACCAGGATGAACCACCGGCTTGCGTGCGGTGCCCCGGCCGACCGTGCCGCCGGGGCCCCTCACCATCACTCGGTCATCACCGGCGCGCGGCCGGCCGGAGGTGCGCCGGCCGCGTCGCGTCGTGTTACGGCGCCACCGGCGTCGTCGGGCCCACCAGTTCCGTCAGGACGTCCTCCATCGTCACGAAGCCCAGGACCGCGCCCGTCTCGCCGGTGACGGCGGCCAGGTGGCTGTCCTCGGTGCGCAGGGCGGTGAGGGTGTCGTCCAAGGGGGTGTCGATGCGGACGCGGGTGACGCGGTGCAGGGCCGTGCGCGGGAAGGGGCTCTCGCGGTCGGTCAGGCCCAGGGTGTCCTTGATGTGCAGGTAGCCGAGGACGGTGCCGCCGGGGCCGGTGACCGGGAAGCGGGAGTAGCCCGCGTCGGCGGCCATGCGTTCCAGCTCGGACGGGGTGACCGTGTGGGGGACCGTGCGCATCCTCTGGGCCGGGACCAGGATCTCGCCGACCGGGCGGGTGCCCAGTTCCAGCGCGTCGCGCAGGCGCTCGCCGTCGGCCGGGGTGAGCAGTCCGGCCTCGCTGGCGTCGACCACCATGCGGGCCAGCTGGTCGTCGGTGAAGACGGCCTCGACCTCGTCCTTCGGCTCCACCCGCAGCAGCTTGAGGAGCGTGTTGGCGAAGGCGTTGATGCCGAACACGACCGGCTTCAGGGCGCGGGTGAGGGCGACCAGCGGCGGGCCGAGGAGCAGCGCGGTGGTCGCCGGGGCGGCCAGCGCGATGTTCTTCGGGATCATCTCGCCGATCAGCATGTGGAGATACGTCGCCAGGGCCAGGGCGATCGCGAAGGCGACCGGGTGGACCAGGGCGTGCGGCATCCGGACCGCCTCGAACACCGGCTCCATCAGGTGTGCGATGGCCGGCTCCGCGACCGCGCCGAGCACCAGGGAGGAGACGGTGATGCCGAGCTGGGCCGTGGCCATCATCTGGGAGATGTGCTGCAGGCCCCACAGGGTCATCCGGGCGCGCTTGTCGCCCGTCTTCGCGCGCGGCTCGATCTGGCTGCGGCGCACCGAGATCATGGCGAACTCGGCGCCCACGAAGAACGCGTTGGTCAGCAGCGTCAGCGCGCCGATGAAGAGCTGTACGACGGTCATCGGGCCAGCTCCCGCTCTTCGTGCGCCGACCGCTCGCGCGCCGACCGCTCGCGCGCCGACCGCTCGTGCGCCGGCGAGTCGCCGTCCGCCGCGGGGGCCGTGACGCGGAGGCGGTCGGCGCGGTGGTGGTCGACGTCGAGGACGTCGATGCGCCAGCCGTCCAGCGCGACCACGTCGCCCTTGGCGGGGATGCGCGTCAGGTGGGTGGCGACCAGGCCGGCCAGGGTCTCGTACGGACCCTCCGGCGCGGTCAGGCCGATGCGCTCCAGGTGGTCCAGGCGCAGCGAGCCGTCGGCCTCCCAGGCCGCGCGGCCGTCCGCGTCGGCGGGGGCGGGCAGCAGGTCCGGTATCTCGACCGGGTCGTGCTCGTCGCGCACCTCGCCGACGACCTCCTCCACGATGTCCTCGACGGTCGCCACACCCGCCGTACCGCCGTACTCGTCGATGACGACGGCCATGGTGCGGCCGGCGCGCATGCGCTCCAGGAGGCGGTCGGCGGGCAGGCTGTCCGGCACCAGGAGGGGCGCGGTGGCCAGCTCGGTGACGGGGGTGGCCCGGCGCCTGTCCGGCTCCAGGGCCAGCACGTCGCGGATGTGGACCGTGCCGACGACCTCGTCCAGGCTGTCCCGGTAGACCGGGAAGCGGGACAGGCCGGTGGCGTGCGAGAGGTTCGCGGCGTCGGCGGCGGTGGCGTGGGCCTCCAGGGCCTTGACGTCCACACGCGGGGTCATGACGTTCTCCGCGGTCAGCTCGCTCAGGTGCAGGGTGCGCACGAACAGCTCGGCCGAGTCCGCCTCCAGGGCGCCCTCGGCGGCCGAGTGCTGGGCGAGGGCGACCAGCTCCTCGGCGCTGCGGGCGGACGCCAGCTCCTCGGCCGGTTCCAGGCCGAAGCGGCGCACGAAGCGGTTCGCCGTGTTGTTCAGGTGCCGGATGAAGGGGCCGAAGGCGGTGGTGAAGCCGCGCTGCGGATCCGCGACGACCTTCGCGACGGCCAGCGGGCGGGAGATCGCCCAGTTCTTGGGGACCAGCTCGCCGACGACCATCAGGACGACGGTGGAAACGATCACGCCGAGCACGGTCGCCACCGTCGACGCCGCGCCGCCCAGGCCGATCGCCGTCAGCGGGCCGCGCAGCAGCACCGCGATCGACGGCTCGGCCAGCATGCCGATGACCAGCGAGGTCACGGTGATGCCCAGCTGGGCGCCGGACAGCTGGAGGGTCAGGGAGCGTACGGCCTTCAGGGCGCCGTCGGCGCCGCGCTCACCGGACTCGGCGGCCCGCTCCAGGTCACCGCGCTCGACGGTGGTGAGGGAGAACTCGGCCGCGACGAAGAGTGCGCAGGTGAGGGTGAGCAGGAGGGCCAGCAGGAGCAGCAGGACCTCGGTCACCGTGCCACCCCGCTTCCCTCACGCACAGACGGGGGAACTGGCGGGCAGGCCGTGGCACGGCCGGTACTAGGGGGCTCCATTACGGAACGGGACTCCTTAACGGGGTCGGTGGGCGCCGGTGCCGGCCGGGCGCCCGAGGGTTCTCCCTCATGGTAAAGGACGAGCAAAGAGATCGGGAGCCCTGAGCCCCCTATGCTTCTACTCGCCTGTAGAGAACGGCCGGACGGTTCCGGTTTGTTCCCCACGGGTGTTTCTCACATGGAGTTCCCGCACGGATGTTCCCCGCACGAACGTGAAGGAGTGAACGCCTCGATGGTGTTCAAGCGGCTGCTCGGTTCCCTCGGCGTGGGCGGGCCCACGGTGGACACGGTCCTCGACCCGGGCGCCGCCCGGCCGGGAGGCACGCTGTCGGGCCGGGTCCACCTGGTCGGCGGCACCGCCGACCACGACGTCGAGCACGTCGCGCTGGAGCTGGTGGCCCGCGTGGAGACCGAACACGGGGAGACCGCCGAAGAAGGTGACGGCGAGGGGATCGTCGTCTTCGACCGGCACACCGTCGGCGGCGCCTTCCGGCTCGCGGCGGGCGAGGAGACGAGCATCCCGTTCGCGGTGACGCTGCCCTGGGAGACCCCGGCCACCGAGCTGCACGGGCAGCCGCTGGGCATCGTGCTCGGCGTGCGCACCGAGCTGGCGGTCGCCGGCGCCCGGGACAAGGGCGACCTGGACCCGCTGACCGTGGCACCGCTCCCGGCCCAGGAGGCCGTCCTGGAGGCCCTCGGACAGCTCGGCTTCGGCTTCCGCTCCGCCGACCTGGAGTACGGCCGCATCGGCGGCACCGGGCAGCAGCTGCCCTTCTACCAGGAGATCGAGCTGACCCCGCCGCCGCGCTACGCCCACCAGGTCAACGAGATCGAGCTGACCTTCCTGGCCGTACCCGGCGCGCTCGAAGTGGTGCTGGAGGCGGACAAGCGCGGCGGCCCGTTCTCCGACGGCCACGACGCGCTCAGCCGCTTCACCGTCCCGCACGAGGGCCCGTCCGGGCCGCAGGACTGGAACACCCTCGTCGACGGCTGGATCCAGGAGCTGGTCGAGCACCGTGCGTCGTACGGCTCCCACGCGGTGTACGGCCACGAGTCCGGGTACGCCGGCCACGAGTCCGGGTACGCCGGCCACGAGTCCGGGTACGCCGGCCACGGGTCGGGGCGTTCGGGCGGCGGGCCCGGGGTCGGTGCCGCCCTCGTCGCGGGCGCGGCGGGGATCGCCGGGGGAATGGTGGCGGCCGAAGTCGTCGACGAGGTGGGGGACTTCTTCGAGGGCGACTCCGAGGACGAGGAAGACTGATAACTTCTACAGTGCTGTAGAGGGTCAGGATCACCCCTTTCCCTTCCGACCGGTACGGAGTACGGAGTTCTCATGGCCCTGTGGGACCGCTTCAAGGAGTCCGCGTCGCAGATGCAGACGCAGCTCGTGGCGAAGAAGAACGACCTCAAGAGCGGTGCCTTCCGCGACGCGAGCATGGCGATGTGCGCGCTGGTCGCCGCGGCCGACGGCACCGTCGACCCCTCGGAGCGGCAGCGGGTCGCCCAGCTGATCTCGACCAACGAGGTGCTGCAGAACTTTCCCGCCGACGACCTGCGCCGCCGGTTCGAGGACAACCTGAACAAGCTGACCGCCGACTTCGCCTTCGGCAAGGTCGGCATCCTCCAGGAGATCGCCAAGGCGAAGAAGAAGCCCGCCGAGGCACGCGCCGTGGTGCAGATCGGCATCGTGATCGGCGGCGCCGACGGCGACTTCGACAAGGACGAGCGGGCCGTGGTCCGCGAGGCCTGCTACGCCCTCGACCTGCCGCCGCACGAGTTCGATCTCTGAGGCCCCGGGCCGCGACGCCGGGCCCGCCGGCCTTGCCGTAGATTCCGTGTGCGGGCCCGTGCCGCGGGCCCGCACCGTACGTCCACCAGGGGAGCACCGTGTTCGGACTCAGCGAACTCGCGATCATTCTCATCGTCGTCGCGGTCGTCCTGGCCGTGAAGAAGCTCCCCGAGCTGACCCGCTCGGCGGGCAAGTCGGCCCGCATCCTCAAGGCCGAGGCCCGCGCGGCGAGGGACGCGGACGAGCCGGGGACACCGCGTGTCATCCAGGGGGAGACGGTCGAGCGCGAGGACCCCGGCACCGGCACCCGGGGCACGACCCGGGCCTGATCCGCCTGCCCGGCTGGGTCAGGACGGGTCCTCCGGCACCGCCGACAGCAGGCTGTGCACGATCGGGCCCGCCGAGCCGCCACCGGTGACGCCCTCCTCGACCACGACGGCGACGGCGACGTTGCCGCGGTGGGCGACGAGCCAGCCGTTGTTGTCCTGGTCGTCGGAGACCTCGGCGGTGCCGGTCTTGGCGCCGACCTCACCGGGCAGGTCGGCCAGGACGCGTGCGGTGCCGTCGGTGACGGTGGCCCGCGTCAGCTCGCGCAGCTGGGTGACGACCGCGTCGGGGAGCGGTTCGGTGCGGGTCTCGTTCTCGTTGCCCGCGGTGACGGACGGCTGGTGGAACTCGCCCGACACCGCGGTGGCCGTCACCGAGGCCATGATCAGGGGGTTGGCCTGGACGCGGCCCTGCCCGATCATCGACGCGGCCTTCTCCGTCTCGTCCTTGGGCGCCGGCACCGAGCCGTCGTACGTCGGGATGCCGACGTGCCACTCCTGGCCGACCCCGAAGTAGGTGCGCGCGACCTTGCCCAGCTCCCCGTCGTCGAGCTTGCCGCGCAGGCCGATGAAGGCGGTGTTGCAGGACTCGGTGAAGTCCTTGCGGAAGGTGGCGCCGGGGTGTTCGGACGTCTCCACGTTGTGGAACTCCTTGCCCACTGTCAGGTACTTGGGGCAGTCCACGACGTCGTCGGGCGCGACCGCGCCCTTGAGCAGCAGGGCGCTGCTGGTGACGATCTTCCAGGTGGAGCCGGGCGCGTAGGTGCCGGAGGCGGCCCGGTTGAAGCCTGAGGAGGGCGAGTTGGCGAGGGCGAGGACCTCGCCGTTGTCGACGCGCAGGGCGACGAGGGAGGCGTTCTTGCCGTCGGCCTCCCCGAGGGCCTTCTCCGCGGCGGACTGCCAGGTGGCGTCCAGGGTGGTGCGCACGGGCCGGTCCGCCGTCGCCGGGTCGGGCTTCTTGCCGAAGGACGCCTCGGTGCGCACGGTCTCGCCGCTGGCCCGGTCGACCAGCTCGACCGCACCGCGCGGACCGCCGCCGCCCGCGTCGCCGGCGAGCCGGCCCAGGAGCGGGGCCAGGGACGGGTACGCGCCGTCCACGAGCGAGACACCTTCGCGGTCCGTGACCTTCGGCGGGGCGGTCTCCTCGCGTTCCAGGCGGAACTTCTCCGTGTCGCTCAGCCGCGGGTGCACCAGGGACAGCCGCCAGTCCACCTTCCAGCTGCCGTCGTCCTGCTCGCGCAACGGCAGCCGCGACCGGTACGTCCAGGTGCCGAGGCCGGTGACCGGCATCCTGGCGGTGAACGGAACGCCGAGGGTGCCGTCCTCTTCCTCCTTCGCCCCGTCCGCCGCCGTCAGCTTCGGCTTCTCGATGTCGAGCCCCGCGGTGAAGCTCTGCAGCACCTCCTGCGCCTTGCCGGGCTCGGTGGTGCGGCCGGCCGCGCTCGGCAGGCGCCCGGCGGCCCAGTCGGCGAGGAAGGCGCGTGCCTGTTTCATCGCGGCGGGGTCGGGTCCGTCGTCGCCGCGCGCGAAAGGGCCGAACCCGGCGGCGTACGAGCCGCCCACGGCGATCGCGAGCACGACACCCACGGCGGCGACGGCCCGCACACCGTTGCGGGGCCTGCGGGGGCGGGGAGAGGTGAGGTAGGGGGAGTCGGGCATGGGAAGTCCTTGTCGGGTCGGCTGGGTGGGGCGAGTCGTCGGGGCGCCGACGGGGCGAGTCGTCGGTCAGCTGCCGGGGCGGGCGAAGAAGTCGAGGATCGTGTCGGTGGCGTTCAGGGCCTTGCTGACGGGGCCGAACCCCTCGGGCGGGGGCACGGTCGAACCCGGCCAGGTGTGGCCCGCGTCGTGGACGACGAGGAGCCGCACGGTGCCGTGGGGCCGGTCGTCGTCGTCCGGGGCGTCGTTCCCGAGCCGCCACACCGTCCGGTCGTAGCCCTTCTCCTCCCGCGTGACCGGCTCGCCCGCGCCCCCGGCCGCCGCGAACGCCGCCGCGGTGTCCCGGGCCGACCGGGTCGGCAGGATCGGCTCCCGGGGGTCCGGCGGCGGGGAGGGCAGACCCGCGAGGGGCCGTACGGGGTCGTCGGCGCCGTAGACGACCATGACGGGGACGGGCCCGGTGGGCTCCGCCGCGGCGTCGCCGGTGGGCAGCTGGCCGGAGACCGAGGCGGCGCCCGCCAGCAGGTCGGGGCGCTCGGCGGCCATGCGCAGGGCCATCGAGCCGCCGTTGGAGAACCCGGCGACGTAGACCCGCTCGGGGTCGGCCCGCTCGGTGCGGACCAGGTGCTCGATCAGCGCCTCGGTGAACCGCACGTCCAGGTCGGGATCCGGGCGCTGCTTCGTCGCCCGGGTGCCCGCGCCCCAGCCGTGGCCGAGGCCCTCGGGGAAGGCGACGAGCATGCCGCGCGCGGTCGCGGCCTTCTCCAGCCGGGTCTTCGCGCGCAGCTCGGCGGCGTCGGCACCACGGCCATGGAAGGCGACGACGAGGGGCCTCGAGCCGTCGGCGGCGGAGGCGGAGGCGGGCCGGTGCAGGAGGTACTGGCGGACGTCACCGTCCACCCGGAGCTGTTCGCGGATTCCGGGTGCCGGGGTGGCCGTACCGGTGCCGGTGCCTGACGGGACGCTCGCCGACGGCGTCGTGTCCGGGCGGTTGGCGCGGGACTCGGAGCCGGAGTCGGAGTCGGTGGCACAGCCGGCAAGGGGCAGGACGAGGGCGAGGGCGAGCACGCCGGGCCACCGGCGCGCATGGAGCACGAGGTCACGGATGGCGAGATCACGAAACACGGGGCCACGGAAGGAGCGCATGGCCCGAGCAGAGCAATCCCGCCGAGCCCTTGTCCAAGACCGATATGGATGTCGGATCGAGCAATCACCGATATGACTACTGGTCGTGGACTTGGTACGGCACCTGGAGTGCTTTGTGGCTGTTGCAGAAGAGTCACACTTCGCGTGCCGCCGCCCGGGCCAGCCGGCGCCGGGGCGCTGACCGACCCACACCTCATCACCCGATCGCGTGCCCTGAAACCGGCCCGCACCAACCGCGACATGACCCGCCCGCTCGGCGCCCTCTGGCGGGACGAGGCCTGCCCGCCCGGGTACGGCGCCGCGATGCGCCGCATCGTGGACCTCCGGGTCTGGCCGGCGCTTGGCCTCGGGCTTCCCCTTCGAAGACGTGCACGCGCAACGAGATCGGCGTCGTCGAATACCCCGACGGCGGCTGCTACCGAGGTTCCTTCACACTGCATCGGGCTTCAGCCCGGTGGTGAAGCGAATCTCGGGACTGCGGCGCGGAGCCCCACAGCGGGGTTCCGGCGAAGCCGGGCAAGTCAAGGCTGCCATCGGTGGGGTGAGACAGGGAACGGATGTTCCGGGTTACGGCTGGGGTGGCTTGTTCGTACGGTCTTCGCATGCAGCTTCGGTACGCGTTTCGGGTGTACCCGGATGCCGGTCAGCGGGTCGCGTTGGCGAGGGCGTTCGGGTGTGCCCGGGTCGTGTTCAACGACGCGGTCCGTGCTCGTGAGGAGGCTCGCAGGGTGGGTCGGCCGTTCCCGACGGTGGCTGTGCTGTCGCGGAAGCTGATCACCGACGCGAAGCGGACAGCCGAGCGGTCCTGGCTGGGGGAGGTGTCCGCGGTGGTGCTCCAGCAGTCCCTTCGCGACGCCGAGACCGCGTACCGCACCTTCTTCGCCTCCCTCAAGGGCACCCGCAAGGGACCGAAGGTGCGTGCGCCCCGTTTCAAGTCGCGGAAGGATGCGCGGCAGTCGGTGCGGTTCACCGCCAATGCGCGCTGGAGCATCACCGACGGAGGTCGGCTGTGCCTGCCGAAGATCGGTGCGGTGAAGGTGAAGTGGTCCCGCATCCTGCCCGCCACTCCGTCGTCCGTCACTGTGGTCAAGGACGCGACAGGCAGGTACTTCGCGTCCTTCGTCGTCGACACCGATCCTGCCGCCGATCGGGCACGGATGCCCGCAACCGACCGCACCGTCGGCATCGACCTCGGCCTCACCCACTTTGCCGTCCTATCCGACGGTACGAAGATCGACTCCCCGCGTTTCCTGCGGCGCGCGGAGAAGAAGCTGAAGAAGGCCCAGCGGGAGCTGTCCCGCAAACAGAAGGGATCGAAGAACCGTGACAAGGCCCGCCTGAAGGTCGCCCGCGCCCACGCCAAGGTCGCCGACGCGCGCCGCGAGTTCCACCACCAGCTCTCCACGAAGCCGATCTTCGAGAACCAAGGAATCGCCGTGGAAGACCTGTCAGTGGCGGGACTGGCCCGCACACGGCTGGCCAAGTCCGTGCACGACGCCGGATGGTCCTCCTTCGTCGGCATGCTGAAGTACAAAGCGGAGCGGTACGGCCGCACACTGGTCACGATCGGCCGATTCGACCCGACCTCCCAGACCTGCTCCACCTGCGGCGTCAAGGACGGGCCCAAACCCCTCAACATCCGGGAATGGACCTGCACCACCTGCGGCACCGTCCACGACCGGGACCACAACGCCGCGATCAACATCCAACAGGCCGCCGGACTGGCGGTATCAGCCTGCGGAGCGTCGATAAGACCGGGAGCAGTCCCGGCACAGCGCGAAGAAACAGGAAGCCACGGACTCCCGACCGAACCCCGTGCCGCGTAGCGGCACAGCACCAGGTCGAGAAGGCCAGAATCCTCGGGCTACAGCCCGAGGAGCAAGTCAAGCCGTGGCCGTCTTCACACGGCGGCGCGTGCACCGCCCGCCCACACCGCGGCGGTGCTCCCGGCCGCGGACGCGGTGATCGGCACCGCGGCCCGGATCGCGGTGGACGCCCTGCGGGCACCCTGACGCCGAGTCCGACGGAGCCGACCGGCGTCAGCCCGGATGGGCCGCGTCCAGCCCGCCGCCGCCCGGTCGGCCCGCGTCAGCCCGGATCGGCCCACGTCAGCCCGCGTTGTCGCGCCAGCGCCCGCCGCTCGGCGCCGAGTCGAAGCGGGTCGACGCCGAGGCGTTGCCGCTGAAGTCGTTGCCGGAGACCCGGCCGCCCGTCCAGGTGGCCTCGGGCGCGATCCACATGGCGTGGATCTGGGTGCGGGGGCGCCCGTCGTCCCGGATCCGGTTGCCGTGCACGTACGGGTGGGTCACGGCGGCGGCCGCGGTGAGACCGGCGCGCGGGGCCGGGCAGTCCGGGAGGCGGTAGGAGGTGCCGGGGCCCGGGGTGCCGTCGGGCCAGGCGGTGTCGGCGCCCGGGCGCACGGGGGCGAGGGTCAGCTCGGTGGCGGTGTTGTCGACGACCACGGCGGTGACCTCGGCGGCCGCCTCGGCGGAGTCGTCCGCAGCGCTGCCGCCGGAGCCGTCGCCGCCGCTGCCGCCGGAGCCGCCGGCAGCGCCGCGGTCCGAGCCGTCGCCGCCGCTGCCGGCGGAGCCGTCGGCGGTCGCCTCCCCCGGCGTTCCGGCGCCCCGGCCGCCGACGGTCAGCTCCTTGCCCCGGTGGCCGCCCGGGAGCCAGTCGGCCCGCTCGTCGGTCAGGGACAGCGGCCCGCAGTGGACGCCCTCGCCGCCCCCTCGCGTCTGAGGCGCGGCCCGGCGGCCGTTGCCGCGGACCCGGTTGCCGAAGATCGCGGGCTCGTGCAGCGGGGCGTCGACGCGGATGCCGTCCAGCGCGTTGTCGTGGATGTCGTTGGACTCCAGGACGATGTCCGTGGCGGGCTCCTGGTCGCCGCCGGACAGGTTGTGCTCCCAGTAGCCGTACCGCCCGTTGTTGCTGACGCGGTTGCCGTGGAAGCCGTACGGCCCGGGGGTGTTGCCGAGCGCGATCCCGTCCCCGGCGTTGCCGTCGATCACGCACCCGGTGACGATGCCGCCGCGGCCGCCGACGTTCGTCGTGCCCTGTGCCGACACGTCGAACCCGGCGACGTGGTTGCCGAGCATGGCGCACCCGGTGACGAGCAGGCCGTCGGCGCCCCAGTCGGAGATGCCGTAGCGGTTGTCCTCGGTGTGGCAGGCGGTGATGCGGATGCCGCGGGGCGGGACCCATTCCTCCTGCTGGAGTTCGAGGAAGATGCCGTTGGTGCCGTTGCCGCGCGCCGTGCAGTCCGTCACCGCCAGCCGTTCGACCGGCCCCCACCCGCCGACCCCGATCCCGATGCCCGCGCCGCCCATCTTCTCGCCGGGGTCCTGCCGCCCGCACCGCTCGGCCAGCACCCCCTCCACCACGGTGTCCTGGAGGAAGTCGCACCCGAAGCCGGTGGCGGCGGTGTCGTGGATGTACAGGTCGGTGAAGCGTCCGCGCAGCACGTACTGCAGGCCCAGCCCCTTGGCCAGGACCTCGTACTCCTCGGTCTCCACCGCCAGTCCGTCGATCTCGAAGTGGGCGAAGGTGACGTCGGCGATGTGGCGGTCCCATCCCGCGCCGTGCTGCGCGGTGGTGAACCAGGCCAGGGGCACCGGCTGCGTGGGGGCGCCCGGGTTGGCGAGGGCGAAGCACGTGGCGCCCCGTCCGGCGCCGACCAGCGAGACCCCGCTGCGCCAGAGCACCGGCCGGTCCCGGATCACGTACCGCCCGGCGGGCACGCGCACGGTGCGCGGGCGGCCGTCCGCGGCGGTGGCGTCGCCCAGCGCGTCCACCAGCTTCTGCAGGGCCGGCCGGTCGTCGGCGACGCCGTCCCCGACCAGACCGTACTCATGGGCGTCAGCCGTCAGCGGCGCGGTCATGGGGTGCTCCTTCCACCGGTGACGCGGCAGGGACGGAGGCTCGAGGCCGACACCGCCCCGTGCCGCCCGGGTACCAGCCACCGGCCCGTCCCAATCACGAGGACCCTCGCGAGGACACGCACGAAGACACGCACGGGGACACGCACGGGGACACAAACGAAGACACGCACGGGGACATACCCCAGGACGTACGCGAGGGGATGAGGAGACAGCGCGGACATATTAGGCGCTTTATCTCATTTGGGGGTACATAATCAGAACATGAGTACGGCAACGTATGTACTGCTGGCCGCGCCCACGGGCGGGCTGAGAGTGACGGTGGTCTTCATCATCGGGCTGGTGATCGCCGGCGCGTTGATCTGGGCCGTACGGACGGGCATGCGGGTCATGGACCGGGAGCCCGACCGCCCCCGTGCCGACGAACAGCCGCACCTCCCGGACACCGGTGCCGTCCGCGAGGAGCGGGAGATGCGCGAACCGGACGAGATCCCGCTGAACGAGGACGGGAGCCCACGGCTCATGCCCTACCAGCTGCACCACTCGGGCAGCCGCCGGGGCGACGACCAGCACCGCCGCCGCTGGTCGCCGGGGTCGAGCGGCGCCTTCGGCAGCGGTGGGCCGGGGCACGTCTGAGTCACCCGTCCGGCGGTACACCGGAGGGCGTGACGGTGCCCTCCGGCCTTCACTGGAGGAGACCCGCGTTTGCCCGCGCGGGAGATGCCCCACCAGGTCCCTGGAGGCGACGACATGGCCGGTCCCGGAAGGCCCGCACACGCCGTGCGTCACCGTCGGCCGTGAACGACCCGCGCGAGGCGGGTGAGGCACACGTGACCGGCGCGACCGGTGAGACTCCCGTGCCGGGCGCCGGCGCCCCCGCCGCCTTCACGGACGAGGTCTACGCGGCCCGCATGGACCGCACCGCCTATGAGGCCGCCGCCCTCGGGCTCGCCGGCGTACTGGTCACCCCCGGCCCCGACCTGGTGTGGCTGTGCGGCTACCGGCCCACCGCCACCACCGAACGCCTCACCCTCCTCGTCCTCACCGCCAACTCCCAGCCCCGGCTGCTGGTACCGGCGATCGACCGCCCGACCGCCGAGGCGGCACCCGGCGCGGGCGCGGTACGCGTCTCCGACTGGTGGGAGGGCCAGGACGCCTACGCCGCCGCGGCCGGGCTGCTGCGTCCGCACGGCCGCTACGCCGTCTCCGACGCGACCTGGGCACTGCACCTGCTCTGCCTCCAGAAGTCCCTGCCGCTCGCCACCTACCAGCCGCTGTCCGTCGTCCTGCCCATGCGGCGCGCGGTCAAGGACGAGCACGAGGTGGCCCGGCTGGCGGCCGCGGCAGCGGCGGCGGACGCCGCGTACGAGGAGGTCCTCGGGCTGCGCTTCGGCGGGCGCAGTGAACGCGAGCTGGCCGCCGACCTGGCCGGGCTGCTGCGCGAGCACGGCCACAACCGGGTCGACTTCACGGTGGTCGGCGCCGGACCCCACGGGGCCGACCCGCACCACCGGCCCGGTGACCGGGTCATCGGGGACGGTGACATGGTCGTCCTGGACTTCGGCGGCGTGCGGGACGGCTACGGCTTCGACACCGCCCGCACCGTCCACGTCGGGGCGCCGACGGACGAGGAGCGCCGGGTCCACGAGACCGTACGTGCCGCGCAGCGGGCGGCCTTCGAGGCGGTGCGGCCCGGGGTGTCGTGCCAGGAGGTCGACCGGGCGGCCCGCGCGGTGCTCGAGGAGGCCGGCCACGCCGGGCACGGCGCGCACCGCACCGGCCACGGTGTCGGTGTCACCACCCACGAGCCGCCCTATCTGGTGGAGGGCGAGGAGCAGCCGCTCGAACCCGGCATGTGCTTCTCCATCGAGCCCGGCATCCACCTCCCGGACCGCTTCGGCGTCCGCATCGAGGACGTCGTGACCTGCACGGAGGAAGGTGGCCGGCGGCTCAACACCACCTCGCACGAGCTGGTGATCGTCCACTGACATCGTGCACCGACGGGGCAACCCCGCTCGCCTCCGCGCCCGTCCCCCACGCCGTGCGCACCCGCCCACCCGCGCAGAAGGCGCGCCGCACGGCCTCTGGGGCCGGGAAGGGAAGCCGCATCCTGCCCCCGGGCCGGGAAGCGAAGCCGCATCGTGCCAGCCCGGCCGGGCAGCGCAGCCGCATCGTGCCGCCCGCCGAAGCCGGCCCGCGCGGCCCCGAGCCGTGGGTGTCGCACCGAGCCCGCGTAGGGTCACCGGCGCCCGCACGCATCGTAAGGAGCCCCCGCCGTGACGACCCCCTCCGACCAGCAGCAGCCCATCCCGGTGATCATCGACTGCGACACCGGCATCGACGACGCCCTGGCCCTGCTGCTGGCGGTCCGCCACCCGCGCCTCGACCTGCGCGCGGTCACCTGCGTGGCCGGGAACACGGACGTGGCGGGGGTCGTACGGAACACGCTGACCGTGCTGGAGCGGGCAGGCGCGCCGGACGTCCCCGTCGCCCGGGGCGCCGAGCGGCCGCTGATCGAGGGCGTGCGCACCGCGCGGCACGTGCACGGGGCCGACGGCATGGGCGACCTCGGGCTGCCCGCCCCCACCCGCGCCCCCGCCGACGTGGACGCGGTGACGCTGCTGCGCCGGGAGATCCTCGCCTCCCCGCGTCCGGTCACGCTGATCCCCACCGCACCGCTGACCAACATCGCGCTGCTGCTGCGCACCCATCCGGAGGTCACCGGCAACATCGAGCGGATCGTGTTCATGGGCGGCGCGGTGGCCACCGGGAACGCGACGCCGGTCGCCGAGTTCAACGTGTGGCACGATCCGGAGGCCGCCGCGATCCTGCTCACGGCCGGGGTGCCGATCACGATGTACGGGCTGGACGTGTTCGAGCGGGTGATCGTGCCCGGTGCGGACGTACGCCGGCTGCGCGCGAGCGCCGAGCCCGGCACCCGGCTCGCCGGGGAGCTGCTCGCCCACCGCGGCCCGGCCACCGACGCCACGGACCCCGGCGGCGGGCTCGGCGACGCGGGCGCGGTCTGCGCGGTGATCGACCCGGAGGGCCTGACCACGCGGCGGCTGCCCGTCGAGGTGTCCCTCGCCCCCGGTCCCGCGCGCGGCCAGACGCTCGTCGACCGCCGCCTGCGCGTCGGGGAGTCCGAGCTGCACGACGGCATGCGCGAACAGCCGCTGGTCGACGTGGCGTTGGACGTGGACGTGGCCCGTTACGTGGAGCTGTACCTCGGGGCGGTCGAGCGCACGGAGGCGTAGCCACCGGCGCGTCGCGGGCGCACGGGTTCGCTTTTCGGGTGATCTGGACAGACCTAACAGATCCGGCCCCGACAAAATCCCACCCGATACGACCCACGGATCCGAGACGAACGGACCCGACACGAACGGACCCGGCACGAACGGACCCGGCATGAACGGATCCGGGCCCGGCGGATCCGTTCGTGTCCGCCCGCACGCACCCGCGAAGGAGGCCGCGTGACCGTACGCAGCACCGCCGGCACACCCGACCTGTCGTCCAAGGACCCCAACTGGTGGCGGCAGGCCGTCATCTACCAGGTCTACCCCCGCAGCTTCGCCGACGCCGACGGCGACGGGCTCGGAGACCTGCGCGGCGTCACCCAGCGCCTGACCCACCTGGCCGCCCTCGGCGTCGACGCCCTGTGGCTGAGCCCCTTCTACCCCTCCGAACTCGCCGACGGCGGCTACGACGTCGACGACTACCGCGGCGTCGACCCGCGCCTGGGCACGCTGGACGACTTCGACGCGATGGCCGCCGAGGCCCACCGGCTGGGCCTGAAGGTGATCGTCGACCTGGTCCCCAACCACACCTCGCACCGCCACGCGTGGTTCCGCGAGGCCCTGGACGCCGGTCCCGGGTCGGCCGCCCGCGACCGGTACGTCTTCCGCGACGGCCGCGGCACGCACGGCGAACTGCCGCCCACCGACTGGCAGTCCGTGTTCGGCGGCAGCGCCTGGAAGCGGGTGCCCGACGGACAGTGGTACCTGCACCTCTTCGCACCCCAGCAGCCCGACCTGAACTGGGAGAACGAGCAGGTCCGCGCCGACTTCCGCACCACGCTGAGGTTCTGGTGCGACCGGGGCGTCGACGGCTTCCGCGTCGACGTCGCGCACGCGCTGGTCAAGGACCTGACCGAGCCGCTGCGCGACCTCGGCGCCCCCGAACTGAGCGGCGAGGCGGCCCTGACGGAGTTCGCGCCGGGCACCCACCCCTTCTACGACCGCGACGACGTCCACGAGGTCTACCGCGACTGGCGCAAGATCCTCGACTCCTACACCCCGCCCCGCACGGCGGTCGCCGAGGCCTGGGTCCCGGGCGCCCGGCGCGTGCTGTACGCCCGCCCGGACGAACTCGGCCAGGCCTTCAACTTCGAGTACCTCCAGACCGGCTGGGACGCGGCCGAGCTGCGCGAGGTCATCACCGGCTCGCTGGCCGACGCGCGTGCCGCCGGCGCCTCGGCGACCTGGGTGCTGTCCAACCACGACGTCGTCCGCCACGCCACCCGCCTCGTGCTGCCGCCGGGCACGGACACCGACGCCTGGCTGCTGTCCGGCGGCCACGCGCCCGCCGTCGACGCGGCGGCCGGGTTGCGCCGGGCCCGCGCGGCGACGCTGCTGATGCTGGCGCTGCCCGGCTCGGCGTACCTCTACCAGGGCGAGGAGCTGGGACTGCCCGAGGTGGCCGACCTGCCCACGGAGGTCCTCCAGGACCCGATCTGGGAGCAGACCGGGCACGTCCGCAAGGGCCGCGACGGCTGCCGGGTACCGCTGCCGTGGACGACGGACGGGCCGTCGTACGGCTTCGGCGCGGGCGCGGCGTGGCTGCCCCAGCCGCCGGACTTCGCGTCGTACGCCGTCCAGGCCCAGGACGGGGTGGCGGGCTCGACGCTGGAGCTGTACCGCACCGCCCTGCGCCTGCGCCGCAAGCTGCTCGACGGCGAGGCGCTGACCTGGTCGGACGACGTCCCGGCGGGGGTGCTGCGGTTCGACCGCTCGGACGGCTGGCGCTGCGTCACCAACCTCTCCGTCCGGCCGGTCGACCTGCCGGCCGGAGAGGTCCTGCTGAGCAGCGCGCCGCTGGAGGACGGCCGGCTGGGCCCGGACACGACGGCGTGGCTGGGGCTGTAACCGGTCCGCCCGCGCCCCTGCCCGGCGCTCTCACCCGGACGGCCGCGCACGCTGGTGGCGGGGCGGGGACGGTGGTGCCGTGGAGGGGTGACCGATCCTGAACGGCGCCGGTCGCACCGGCCCTCCAGGAGGCACCGATGCAGCACGCCCCCGCCGCCCGCCCGTCACTCGCCCCCGCCGCCCGCCCGTCGCTCACCCCCGCCGCCCGTCCGCTGCTCGGCGCCGCGCTCTCGCTGGCGCTGGCACTGACGGCGACCGCCTGCGACGCCGGTGAGCGGGCGGCGGACCGGCCGGCCGGCACGGCACCGCCGACCGCGCAGTCCCCGGCCACGCTTCCGTCACCCGCCCTGCCGCCGGTGCTCACCCGGGGGCAGGCGCGGGCGGCCCTGGTCACGGCGGCCGACCTGGGGGAGGCGTGGGGGCCGACGCGGGGTGCCGCGACCTGGCGGGACGAGATGCTCAAGGCCACCGCGGAACGGACCGGGCGGGCCGACTGCCGACGGCTGCTCGACGTCCTCTACACCGAGGACCTCTTCGGCGGGAGCGCCGCCACCGCACCCCGGGCCGCGGCCGCCCTGGACGACGCGGACGGCGGGGCCCAGCTGCACTACCGGATCACCTCCTACCGCGCCGCCGACATCGACACGACACTGGCGTGGCTGGGGACGCTGCCGGACACGTGCGGGCGCTTCGAGGCCCGGGCCGCCACCGACGGCACCAACCGGGAGATCCGGGTCACCGCCCTGACGCCGCCGGAGGCGGGGGACGCCCGCGAGGGTCTGCGGGTGACGGTGAGCGGCGCGGCAGAAGGCACCGGGTCCACCCGGGCCGACTCCGAGGGCGAGGTCCTCACCGTGGACCTCGTCGCCGTCCGCGTCGGCGACGACGCGTTCAGCCTCACCAACGGCACCCTCGGCGAACCGGCCGACGACGCCACCCGGACCTGCGTCGAGGTGGGGACCGAGCGGCTGACGGAGGCCCGGCGGCAGGGCCGGGCCCAGGTGTGACGGCACGGCGGGAACGGCACCGCGCGGGCTACAACGGCGGCTGTGCGGGCGCCGGCCCCAGGGTGGTCGTGCCCGGCGCGGTGCGGTGGCCGAGGCCGGTGCGGTAGGCGTCCAGGGCCGCCTCGACGCGGCCGGTGCGGCGCAGCAGGTCGCCGAGGAGCCGGCACAGGTCGGCGAGGTCACCGGCCGCGCCGGCCCGCTCCAGCAGGCTCAGCGCACGGACGTAGTGCTCCTCGGCGGCCTCGGTGTCCCGGGCGTCCTCGGCGATGATGCCGAGCAGCCGGTGCGCGCCCGCGGAGTGCACGGCGCCGCGTTCCGAGGAGAGGTCGTCAAGGACGCCGCGCAGCAGCTCGGCGGCCTCCTCGGACTTGCCCCGCCGGTGCAGTACGTCGGCCAGCTCGACGGCGACCTGGCTGCTGTAGAGGGCGGCGCGGGTGGCCGACAGCATGCCGAGGGCCTCGCGCATCTCCTCCTCGGCGCGCGGGAGTTCGCCGTTCTGGGCGCAGACGTAGCCGCGCATCCAGTGGCAGTTGGCCAGTTCGGTACGGAGTTGCAGCGTGCGGTACAGCTCGGCCGCCTTGGCCAGCGAGGCGTCGGCCTCGGCGAGGCGGCCCTCGGCGAGCAGGGTGCGGGCGACGGAGCGGTGCATGCGGGCCACCAGCGCGGGGTCGCCGGCGCTGGGCGCGAGGGAGAGGGCGAGTTCGGCGGCCTGGGCGGCGCGGGCGTGGGCGCCCATGTCCATGTACGGGCCGATGGCGCTGGCGTAGAGCAGCAGCAGCGCGTCGGGGTCGTGCAGGCCGCCGCGGTTCAGCTCGTCGAGGGTGGATTCCAGCAGGTAGACGGCGTACCGCAGTTCACCCGCGAGGTAGTGGGAGAGAGCGCGACCGCGTACGGCGGGGACGCGGGCGGGCAGCGGGGCGTCGGCGTCGGCGAGGCACTGCTCGGCGCGCTCGAAGTACTGCCGTCCGGCGGCCAGTTCGCCGGTCTCCACGGCGCACTCCCCGAGTCCGAGCAGTGCCGCGGCCTGCTCCTCGGCCAGCTCGTACGCCTCTGCCTCGGCGAGCAGCTCGGTGTACTGGCCGGCCGCCTGTTCGGCGCCTTCGGTGGCGAGGGCGCGCTGCGCCTCGGTGAGCCTGAGGCGCAGGTCGGTGGCGAGGCGGGCGGGGCGTCCGGTGGCCAGCTCCTCGTAGCCGACGCCGAGCCGCTCGGCGAGGTGCCGCAGCGCCTCCTCGGAGGGGCGGACGCGGCCGGCCTCCAGGGTGGAGATGTAGGCGGGTGTGTAGGCCGGCTCCGCCAGCTGGCGCTGGGTCATCCCGCGTTCGGCGCGCAGTCGCTGCACCCGGCGTCCGACGGCGTTTCGGTCGTCACGGTCCCCCACTGCCAACTCCCCATGTGGCTCTTGCCGTTCGGCTCGGACGGCTCTAGGTTAAACGGCGTATTAAGCGCGCTTAACCGCGCTTGACACAATCCCTGATCCCGCAGAGGACACCGTGCCCGTACGCACCCGCACCGCCGAACGTTACGCCAGAGCCCTCGCCGCCGCCGTCGCCGCCGTGGCCTGCCTGCTGTTGGCCGCGAACGCGGGCCCCGTGGACCCGGTACCCCGCTCCTCGCCCCCGGCACCGGCACCGGCACCGGCACCGGCACCGGCATCCGACACCGAGCGCGCCCCGGACGACCTGGCCGCCGTGACCCGCTAGGACGACCCCGTCCCGACAACCACCGAGCCCACGCCCCGGGGCCCGTCCAACCGGCAGCACCCCAGCAGGCCGCCACCCCGCTGCCCGTCGGCCCGTCGGCCCGGCCTCCCGTCGGCCCCGGCGCCACACCGTCTCGGCGGCCCGAACCTGCCCGCCCCGGTGCCCAGGTGGCCCGGTGCCCAGGTGCCGACTGCCGCGCCGGGTGCTGCGCTCACCCCTGGGTCTGGAGTCGGCTCAGTTCGCGTTGGACGTGGTCCAGGGCGCCCTCGCGGCGGCCCGGCACGCGGCCGCGCAACGCCGCGAGGGGTGGTCCCAGTTCGCGGGCGCGTCCGGCGTCGCGGATCCGCCCCCACTGGTGGTGGGCCCGGTCGACGGCCGCCTCCACGGCGGGCGCCTGCGGGGGCTGCCCGGCGCCGAGCCGGGCCTCGGCCACCGTCAGCCAGGCCCGGCAGCTGCGCACCGGGTCCCCCGCGAACATCGCCAGGTCGGCCCGGACCTCCGTCCAGTGCAGCGCGTCCTCGGAGGCGGGCCCGTGCGCGTGGGCCGCGGCCCGCTCGTGCCGGGCGGCGAGCGCGTCGGCGTCCCCGTGCCGCCCGGAGCGCACGGCGGCGGCGATGACGGCGTGCGGGTCGCCCGCCACCGGCCCCGGCGCCGTCAGCACCAGGTCCGCACCGGTCGCCGCGCCACTGCCCGTGCCGTCGGCCGCGGCCCGGGCCAGCGCCTGCTGGTGCAGCTCGTCCGGCGGCGGCCGGTGCCCGCTGCGCAGGATCGTCGCGACGCCCCGCATGTACGACGGGACGGCCACCGTCCGCCGTGCGGGCGGCGGCGCGACGCGACCGTAAACGGCGTTGTTGCGCCCGGAGTCCAGCGGGCTGGTCCGCAGCCACTGCCAGGTCTCGTGGTCGGCGTGCAGATCGAGCAGCAGCGTCGTCGCCCCGCTCGGCCGCAGCCGCAGCTCCTCACGGATCCAGTGCCAGGGCAGGGCGGTGTAGCGGACGTTCGCCGGGGTCGTACGGGCCAGCGCCAGATGCGGCAGGCGCTGGCGCCGGTCCAGCTGGAGCTGCCCGGCGACGTAGACCGTGAGCGGTCCGGGGGCCGCCGCCGCGGCCCGCAGCCGGGTCAGGACCGCCTGCGGCTCCAACGGGTCGGCGAGTTCCACGACGTTCGCCGTGTCCGTGCCGGAGAGCACGGCGGGCGGCACGGCCGCGAGCACGGGGAGCACGGAGGCGGCGTCCACCAGGCACCCCCGGCCCACGGGCGACGCCGCGAGCAGCAGCACGGTTCCGGGCATGTCCCCTCCCCCTGTCGATCCCTGTCGATCCCTGTCGACCACCGTCGATCACGTACGGCAGCACCGTAACCGCTGCGGCTGCAAAGCGGGGCACTCACCCGTCGGCCGACTCCTCCCGGTCCGGTGTCCGCCGTACCGCGAAGACGGTGGTGTCGTCGGCCACCCGCCCCCGGCAGTGGCGCAGCGTGCCGTCCCGTACGAGGGACACCAGCCGCGCGGGTGCGGCGTTCCGCCCGTCGGCGGCGACGGCGCGGGCGATGTCGTCGGTCGGCCGGTAGAAGACCCCGGCGGGGTCGCGGGCCTCGGTCACCCCGTCGGTGACCAGCAGCAGCGTCTCGTCCGCGGCGAGAGGCAGCCGGTGCACCGGACGTGCCGCACCCGGCCGGCCCGGCAGGAGCTCGGCCATGCCCAGCGGCAGCCCGCCCGCGGCCGGCAGGGTACGCACGCCACCGGGCCCGACCGCCAGCGGAGGCTCGTGGCCGAAGACGACGGCGTCCACGGCGTCCGGCAGGCCGGGCGAGAAGCCGATCAGCACGGCGGTGGCGAACCGGTCGCCGTCGGACCGGCCGAGGCCCGCGGTGTGCGCACGGTGGCGCACCATGCGTGTCTCCAGGCGCTCGGCGACCGTCGCCAGGTCCGGCTCGTGGTAGCCGGCCTCGCGGAAGGTGCCGAGCAGCGCGGCGGCCGTCTCCACGGCGCCCAGCCCCTTGCCCTGCACGTCACCGACGAGGACCCGGGTGCCGTGCGGTCCGGGCTGGATGTCGTAGAAGTCGCCGCCGACGCGGGCCTCGCTGTCCGCGGAGAGGTAGACGGCGGCGTGGTCGAGGCCGCCGAAACCCACCGGGAGCGGGCGCAGCACGGTACGGCGGGTGGTGTCGGCGATGTCCCGCATGTGCAGCATGCGCCGCTCGCCGCCGACCCGGAACCCGGCGGCCGCCACGGCGATGGCACCGCCGAGGACGACGAGGACCAGACCGGGCAGCCCCGTCTCGTCGCGGTGCTGCCAGACGGTGTCGGCCATGACGTAGATGCCGAGCGCGAGCACGGCGAAGGCGGCCGTTCCCCACACCCCGCAGATCGCGGCGGCGACGCCCGGCACCAGCACCGTCCAGGAGATGATCTCGAAGGCGCCGGTGGTGATGTCGCCCGCGGCGATGCCGATGAGCAGGAGCAGCGGGAACACCCAGGCGACACTGCGGCCGCGCACACTGAGAAGCTCGTGCCGGGACACGGCGTCCCCCTGACCGGCGGCGTGCACGAGCCGGCCGAGCGGCCGCCACCGGGCGCGCACCGGCCTGCGGACACGACCCCTCACGGGCCCAGCGAAACACGGCCCCGGACGGCCCGCATCCCGACTTGCCGGCCGACGCGCCCAGGTGTGCCCTGGTAGACGGGGGCAGGGCAGACGGGGCGAGGCAGAGGAGTGCTCTCATGGCTCAGGCGGTACCCACACCCGCAACACCCACCGGCGCCCGCACCGGCGCGGGCCCGGGCACGCCGAGGCGCACGACGCCCGACGTCTTCGGCAAGAGGACCCACCTGCTGACGAAGTGGGCGATGCCCGTCGTGACCGCCCTGGTCTACGGCTACTGGGTCGCGTCCGTCCGCCGCCACGGCGGCCCCATCACCGGCTGGAACCTGCTGATCGGCTTCATGTCGGTGCTCGCGTTCGCCGTCCTCTACTTCGTGGTCCGCGCGGTGGCCCGACGACTGCCGCGCGAGGGTCACGCGGCGCTGTGGGGGGCGTTCGCGGGCAGCGCGCTGGGGTTCCTGTACTCGGGCAGCGGCGTCGCCATGTTCACGTGCATCCTCGCGTCCCTGCTGCTCGCGGGGGCGGTGACGGCCGCGCTCGTCTACCACTACTACACCCGCCGTGACGCACCCCCACAGGAGACCCGGGCGGACCGCACCACCTGACCGGCGCGTCCCGGGCGGCCATATGCAGTCACACCGGTCGCCCCGGGGCAGGGCGAGGGTTTCCCTGGGAGGGTGTTCCCACGCCTCAGGGGCGTCCTGTCGGCCGTCCTGATCGTCCTCGCCTGCCTGCTCGCACCGTGCGCGACGCTGGCGGGCTGGGCGATGCACGGGCCGGCCGACACCGGCCGGTACGTCGCGGCCATGGCGCCGCTCGCCGACGACCCGGACGTACGGGACGCGGCCGCCGACACCCTGGGCGCCGGATTCGCCGGAATCGTCGACGAGGTCACGGCCGGGCCCGTGAACGGCACCGTGCGGCTCTTCGTGCGGGACGCGGCCCGGTCGTTCACCCGGACCGAGGCCTTCCGCGACGGCTGGGACGCGGCCAACCGCACCGTCCACGCCGCCGTACTGCGTGCCCTGCGGGACGACGGGACGGCCGGACGCGCGGTCACCGTCGACCTGGCCCCCGTCACCGAACGCGTGCGGGACCGGCTCGCCGAGGACCACGTGCCCTTCGCCCGGCGCATCCCGGTCCGGCACACCGCGGTCACCGTGCTCACGGCCCACGAGGCGGACCGGCTCAGGAAGGGCTACCACGTGCTCGACGTCGCCGCCTTCTGGCTGCCGCTGGCGGCCGTCGTCTTCGCGGTCACCGGCATCGCCGTCGCCGCCTGCCGCCGCCGTGCCGTCACGGCCGCCGGGATCGGCACGGCCCTCGGCGGGGCGCTGCTCGCCCTCGCCGTCGTGGTCGGCCGCCGGCTCACCGTCGCCGAACTCCCCGGCCCGGTGGACGGCCCCGCCGCGGGCGCCGTCTACGACGCCCTCACCGAAACCCTGCGCACCGCCTCCTGGCTCCTGGTCGGCCTCGGCCTCACGGTCGCCCTGGCCTCCTGGCTCACGGGCCGGTACGGGCGCCTGCTGCGCCGCCGGTCCCCGGCGAAGCCCGTCACCGAGCCGACCCCGCCCCGGCCGACGCGCACCGGCCTCTGAAACCGCTTGGCGGGGCCCGTCCCCGGACGGCTGACGTCGTCGACCATGACCGAGACCGGGACCGGACCGAAGACCAGGACGACGACTCTGTGGCGCCCCACGGTCCCCGAGGAGCCGGCGCTCGTCGAGGCCTCCGGCCGGCCGGCCTGGCCCCCGCGCCTGCCCGAGCAGCCGATCTTCCACCCGGTCCTCAAGGAGGACTACGCCGTCCGCATCGCCCGCGACTGGAACGTGCCCGCCTCCGGCTCGGGCTACGTCACGCGCTTCCAGGTCGACGCGGACTTCCTGGAGCGCTACCCGGTGCGCCGGGCCGGCGGCGAGACGATCCTGGAGCTGTGGGTCCCGGCGGAGGAGCTGGCGGAGTTCAACCGCCACATCGTGGGCCGCATCGAGGTCGTACGGGAGTTCCACGCGCAGGCGTAGAGCGCCCGGGGGCAGCCTCCGCCCGGCCTGCGCGCGGCGGACGGCTGCCCCCTTGTCCGTCCGGGCCGGCTCAGACGCCGATGTCGCGGCCGTCCGCGCGCCACACCGCCACGACCGCCGGGCGCACGATCTTCCCCGGCCCGTCGGGCCAGGTGCTGGCCGGCTTCTCCACGGAGGCGCCGTCGACCTCCCCCGGGTGCTGCACCGCGACCAGCACCCGCCGGTCCTGGACGAGCGGACCGCAGGTCTCCGCACCGGTCGGCACGGTCAGGAACTGCTTCAGCTCACCGCGCCGGTCGCCCTTGGTCGCGACGCCGAAGAGCCCGTCGTGGCTGCCGAGCGCGCTGCCGTCGGTCGAGATCCACAGGTTGCCGTGGTCGTCGAAGGCGACGTTGTCCGGGCAGGAGATCGGGCTGACCCGGTCCTTGGGGAAGCCCGCGAAGTAGGTCGCCGGGTCCTCCGGGTCACCGGCGACGAGGAACAGCGACCAAGCGAAGGTGGTGGCGTCCGCCCGGTTCCGGCGCTCGGTCAGCTCCAGGACGTGGCCGTGCTTGTTGGCGTTGCGCGGATTGGCCTCGTCCGCCTCGGCGTTGGCGCCGACGCCGCGGTTGGTGTTGTTGGTGAGGGCGACGTACACCTTGCCGGTCGTCGGCGACGGCTCGATGTCCTCGGGCCGGTCCATCTTGGTCGCGCCGACCTTGTCCCCGGCCAGCCGCGTGAAGACGCACACCTCTTCGGCGCTCATCCCGTCGACGTGCGAGACGGCACCGTCCTCGGTGGCGGTGACCAGCGGGATCCACCGGCCACTCCCGTCGAACTCGCCGTCGCGCGGCAGCGTGCCCGTCCCGTCGATCTCGATCGCCGGGGAGTCGCCGCTGAGCTCGGCGACGTACAGGGTGCCCTCGTCGAGCAGCGAGAGGTTGTGCTCGCGCGCCCAACGGGAGTTCCCGTGCCGCATCCGCTTGCTGCCGACGAACTTGTAGAAGTAGTCGAACCGCTCGTCGTCGCCGGTGTAGACGACCGGACGCCCGTCGTCCGTCAGCCGCACGGTCGCGGCCTCGTGCTTGAAGCGGCCGAGCAGCGTGTGCTTGCGGGGCGTGGAGTCGGGGTCGTACGGGTCCAGTTCGACGACGTAGCCGAAGCGGTGCACCTCGTTCGGCTCCCGGGCCACGTCGAACCGCTTGTCGAACCGCTCCCACTTCCGCTCGGTGGCCCCGGTCCCGATCCCGTACCGCTTGTCGGTGTCCCGGCTGCTGTTGGCGAAGTACTGGTTGAAGTTCTCCTCGCCGTGCAGCGTCGTGCCCCACGGGGTGGTGCCGCCGGAGCAGTTGTTGAGGGTGCCGAGCACCTTGCGGCCGGTGCGGTCGGCGGAGGTCTTCACCAGGTCGGACCCGGCGGCGGGCCCGGTCAGCCGGAACTCGGTGGTGGCGGTGACCCGCCGGTTCAGCCGATGCCGCGACACAGGCGTCAGCCGCCCGCTCCTCCTCTCCTCCTCCACGGCGACGACCGACAGCCCGTGCGCGGCCCAGGCGATCTCGACCTGCTCGCGGGTCGGGTTCTCGGGGTCGTAGCCGCGGAACATGAGCACCTCGTCGGTGTACTCGTGGTTGGCGACGAGGAGCTGGCGGTCGTGCTCGCCCCGCAGCGGCAGCAGCGCGAGGAAGTCGTTGTTGTACCCGAACTGCCCGGCCTGCGCCTTGGCGCTCTGCTTCTCCGGGTCGAAGGCGGGCGCCCCACGGAGAATGGGTTCACCCCAACGGATGAAGACGTCCTGCCGGTACCCCTCCGGGACGGTCACGGCGTCGTCGGTGTTGGGCGCGACGGGCGTGAACCGCAGCCCGCGCGCACCCTGCGCCCCGGACGGCTTCCCGTGCCCCTTTCCGGCCGCGGGCGCGGCCTGCGCCGACGGCGCCCCCGCCACGCCCACGGCCCCGGCGCCCGCCGCGGCGACGGTCACGACGGCGGCGGCACGCATCATGGAACGGCGGCTGAGCGCTCCGGCGATGACGTCACCGACGTACTCGTTGGAGCTGGTGTTCGGCACCTCGTGGAAGCAGGCGTCACCGCACCGGAAACGGCAGGTCATCGCGGACCGGCCGCCGGGGTGCGAACCGGACGGCGTTCCGATCAACGGCAGGAGCTTGCGCACTGTGTTCTCCCCTTGAGAATCCCTGTATGCCCTGGTGTCAGCGCGACCGTAGGCGCACATACGTGCGGGAGCCGGGCGTCGCGGTGAACGACGGGTGAACCCGCGGAATCCTTGGGGGAATTACGGCGACGTCTCGATCCGGCCTTGACGCGTCGCCGCCCGCATGTCAGACCCTGCACAAGATCACAAGCCGGGACCGCTAACCTTACGTGTCCGTCCTGGCCAGGGATTGACGGCATCAACTCACCCGAAGGGTTGCGCATATGGGCATTCTCACTCTCCTGCGGAACGCGTTCGGCCGGTCACGCAAAGAACGGGCCGCCCAGGCGGAGGGTGCGACGCAGGAGACGGCACCGCCGGTCACCGCGCCGGAGCCGAAGCTCCCGTCCCAGCCCACCGCACCCCCGGAGCCGGCCGAGACCGCCCCGGCCGAGCCGGAGTCCTCCCAGATCCCCGAGCCCCGCTCGGAACCCGCCCCCGACGAGCACGACCTCGTCAAGGCCGCCTTCGCCAACATCACGGTCCCGAAGCCGACGGACCCGACAGAACCAACGGCCACCGAGCCCACCCCGGCCCCGGAGACCGCTCCGTCCTCGGAGGCGGAGGCGGCCCCCGAGCCGAAGCCGACGCCCGAGCCGAAGCCGACGCCCGAGCCGGAGGCCGAGCTGAAGCCGGAGGCGGAGCCGGAGGCCGAGCCGGAGCCGGAGGCCGAGCTGAAGCCGGAGGCGGAGCCGGAGGCCGAGCCGGAGCCGGAGGCCGAGCCGGAGCCGGAGGCCAAGGCAGAGCCAAAGCCCGAGCCCGTGCCAGCGCCGGAGGCCAAGGTAGAACCCGAGCCCGAGCGCGAGCCGGAGGCTGAGCAGAATCCCGAGCCGACCGAGCCGTCGGACACCCCGGACGCCCCGGAACCCGCAGCCGCCAACGGCGAGGACACCCCACAGGGGCCACCCGCACCCGAGAACGAAGGCAGCACGGGTGGTGCGGGTGGGAACACGGACGCCGAAGGCGAAGCCGAGGCGTCAAAACCCGCAACCCCCGCGGCGCGCCTCCGCTCCCGCGCCCCCGGCCTCACCACCGCCTACAAGGCCGCCGGCACCGCCCTCAAGAAGCACGACCTCACCGGCACCCGCGCCAAGGTCCACCTGGTCCTCGACCGCTCCGCCTCCATGCGCCCGTACTACAAGGACGGCTCCGCCCAGGCCCTCGCCGAGCAGACCCTCGCCCTCGCGGCACACCTCGACCCCGAGGCCACGGTCCACGTCACGTTCTTCTCCACGGAAGTGGACGGCACCGGCGAGCTGACCCTCACCGACCACGAGAACAAGATCGACGAGCTGCACGCAGCGCTCGGCCGCATGGGCCGCACCAGCTACCACGCAGCCGTCGAGGCCGTCCTCGCCCACCACACCGAGCACGCGCCCCCCGGCACCCCCGCCCTGGTGGTCTTCCAGACCGACGGCGCCCCCGACGCCAAGACCCCCGCCACCCAGTCCCTCACCGACGCGGCGGCGAACCACCCGAACGTCCACTTCTCCTTCGTCGCCTTCGGTGACCCGGAGAACAAGGCCTTCGACTACCTCCGCAAGCTCAAGACGGGCAACGCGTCCCACTTCCTCGCCGGCGAGACCCCCAAGGAGCTCACCGACAAGGAGCTCTACGAGGGCGTACTGGCCACCTGGCGCCCATAGCCGGGCACAGCAGCCGCACGATCAGCCCTTTCGGGGGGTGGACGAGGGGGAACCCCCGGTCCACCCCCCGAAACGCGTGTGAGTCGATCTCCACGGGCCCAGTAGGATTTCGACCATGGCGGCCACTGGAAACGAGAAGCAGGGGGCGAAGGCGTACTACGTCTCGACCCCCATCTACTACGTCAACGACGCTCCTCACCTGGGCCACGCCTATACGACCGTCGCAGGCGACGTGCTCACCCGCTGGCACCGCCAGCGCGGCGAGAAGGTGTGGTACCTCACCGGCACGGACGAGCACGGTCAGAAGATCATGCGTACGGCCGAGGCGAACGGGGTCACCCCGCAGGCCTGGGCCGACAAGCTCGTCACCGAGGCCTGGAAGCCCCTGTGGGAGCACCTCGACATCGCGAACGACGACTTCATCCGCACCACGCAGAAGCGGCACACCGACCGCGTCCAGGAGTTCGTGCAGGACCTGTACGACAAGGACGAGATCTACAAGGGCGGCTACGAGGGCCCGTACTGCGTGGGCTGCGAGGAGTACAAGCTCCCCGGCGAGCTGCTCGACGGCGAGGGCGAGTACGCGGGCCAGAAGCTGTGCCCGATCCACAAGAAGCCGGTGGAGATCCTCAGCGAGGAGAACTACTTCTTCAAGCTGAGCGAGTACAGCGAGAAGCTGCTCGCCCACTACGAGGCCAACCCGGGCTTCATCCAGCCCGAGTCCGCGCGCAACGAGGTCGTGAACTTCGTCCGCCAGGGCCTGCAGGACCTCTCGATCTCCCGCTCGACCTTCGACTGGGGCGTGCCGGTCCCGTGGGACGACAAGCACGTCATCTACGTGTGGGTCGACGCCCTGCTCAACTACGCCACGGCCGTCGGTTACAACGAGGACCCGGCAAGGTTCGAGTCGACGTTCCCGGCCGACGTGCACCTGGTCGGCAAGGACATCCTCCGCTTCCACGCGATCATCTGGCCGGCCATGCTGATGGCGCAGGGCCTGCCCCTGCCCGGAAAGATCGCAGCCAACGGCTGGCTGATGGTCGGCGGCGAGAAGATGTCGAAGTCCAACCTGACCGGCATCAAGCCGCAGGACCTGACCACGCACTTCGGCGTGGACGCGTACCGCTGGTACTTCCTGCGCGCGATCGCGTTCGGCCAGGACGGCTCGTTCTCCTGGGAGGACTTCTCCGCCCGCTACACCAGCGAGCTGGCCAACGACTACGGCAACCTCGCCTCCCGCGTCGCGGCCATGGTCGGCAAGTACTTCGGCGGCGCGCTGCCGGCCTCGGCGGCCGACGGCGACGCGGAGCAGGCCATCCACGACGGTCTGACCAAGGCGGTCGCGGAGGCGGACCGGAAGATCGGCGAGGAGCTGGACTTCCAGGGCGGCATCCTGGCCGTCTTCGACTTCGTGAAGCAGGTCAACGGCTACATCACCGAGCAGGAGCCCTGGAAGGTCGCGAAGGACGATTCGCCGGAGGGCAAGGCCCGCCTGGCGACGATCCTCTACACGGCCGCGGAGTCCCTGCGCGCGGTGGCGGTCCTCCTCAACCCGATCATGCCGGACACCTCTCAGAAGCTCTGGGACTCCCTGGGTGCCGAGGCGTCCCTGGGCGCCCTCGCGGACCAGCAGGTCCAGCACTCGGCGGACTGGGGCCGGCTGCCCGCCGGCGCCACGGTCACCAAGGGCGCGGTGCTCTTCCCCCGTCTCGAGGAGAAGCCGACCGCGTAACGCGCTCGCTACAGCACGGGGCCCGGGAGAGGCAGGAGCTTCTCCCGGGCCCCTCGCTTTGCGAAGATCGAACAGACAACCGGCTCACGTGGGGGGACATCCATGGCACTCTTCGGCAACGCGCACAGCATCGACCCGGCCCAGGCGCAGCAGGAGTACGCGCGTCTGCTCGGCCACGGCGAGCAGGTCCACGCGGCCTACCTGCTGATCCGCGACACCATCCTGTTCACCGACCGGCGGCTGATCCTGGTCGACAAGCAGGGCATCACCGGCAAGAAGACCGAGTACCACTCGGTCCCGTACCGCAGCATCACGCACTTCGCGGTCGAGACGGCCGGCCACTTCGACCTCGACGCCGAACTGAAGATCTGGCTGTCCGGTTCCCAGGCCCCCATCCAGAAGACCTTCACCAAGGGCGTCGACATCTACGAGGTCCAGGCGATCCTCACCCAGTTCGTGGCGCGGTAGGACTGCGGCCGGTCGTCAGCTCCCGGACGCGTACGCCACGAAGCCTGCCCACGCCTCCGGCGCCAACGCGAGGCGCGGGCCGGCGTCGCGGTACTTGGAGTCGCGGACGTGGACGGTGCCGGGGGTGGTGGCCACCTCGACGCAGGAGTCGCCTTCGTTGCCGTCGCTGTAGCTGCTCTTGAACCACGCCAGTTCGGAGGCATCCCCGGCGGAGGCCTTGCGGATCATGTTTCTCCCAGCAGTTGCTCGATGAAGGCCAGCGACTCCCCCGGCGGGAGGGCCTGCGCCCGGATGGTGCCATAGCGCAGCTCAAGGATGCGGAGGTGCCTGGGGTCGGAGATCGGCCGCCCGTTGAACGCACCATCAGAGCGTCCCACGGCCGTTCCGTCCTCGAACTTCAGCAACTCGATCTTGCCGTCCAGGCCCGGGTGGGTCTCGCGGTGCGTCGGCATCACCTGAAGGGCGACATTACGCATCCGCCCCACCTCCAACAGACGTTCGAGCTGCTGTCGCCACACCATTGTGCCTCCGAGAGGCCGCCGGAGCGGCGCCTCTTCCAGGACGAAGCTGATTGCAGGGGCAGGGTCCCGATCGAAGATCGACTGCCTGGCCATGCGAGCGGCGACCATCCTCTCGACTTCCTCTGCCGAGTACGGAGGTTGCCGTGACTCGAAAGCTGCCCTGGCATGGTCAGGGGTCTGCAACAGCCCACTGATGCTGTGGCACACATACACCCCGATCTCGACCGCTCGCGCCTCCATCTGCGCCAGGTCCCGAATCTTCTTCGGATACCGGACCTTCGCCACATCCTCCTTCATCGCGGCGAGCAGGCCACCCGCTCCCAACACCTCATCCGCCCGGTCGAGATACTCCGGCCGGGGAATCCGCTTCCCGCCCTCGATCTTGTAGACGAGATCCTCGCCGTACCCCACGGCCTCGCCGAACTCACCGGCCCGCAACCCCACGGCCTCCCGGCGCAGCTTCAACTGCCGCCCCACGGTAGCGACCACCGCCACGCCCCACTCGTCGTCCGGGTCCACCTCCCACCCCGGCTCGTCAGCCTCGGTCCTGAGCTGCCGAACCTCACCATCCACCGACATGCGCACCCCTCCGTCGTACCGCGTCGTACCAGCCACGCCCTACCCACACGCACCACCCGGACAGACCGGACACCACCGGACAACCACCGCGACCCGACGGGGCGGGTTCCGGTCGTACCTGCGCCCCCTATGAACCACTCACCGGAGAGAAAAGCACCCCACCAAGCCCCACCCCTCCCTCCCGTCGAGCGCAGTCACTCCCGCGAGTGAATATGCCAACTTGGCTGGATTCGGGGCGGGTTGCGTGCCCTACGCTCAGCGGCGACACGACCACCACCAGACATGCGACGGCCCCCGCCGGGAGTGGCTTCCCAATGCGAGGGCCTAACCGCCAAGGAAGCGAGACCTTCCCCGATGGATGCACAGCACCCTAACGCGCCCGTACCCGCCACGTCCCGAACCCCGGACGAAGACCACCCTCACGAGCCGCCGCTCGCGGGCGTCGTCCACGACAACGTCCGCCACACCGAGAGCTTCACGGTGGTCGGCAACCACCTCGTCCAGCACAAGGACCTGTCGCTGCTCGCCATCGGACTCGCCTGCTACATCCAGTCCGTGCGCCAGGGCACCTCCGTCGACATCAAGACCCTCGCCGCCCGCTTCCCCGAGGGCCCCACCCGCATCGCCGCCGGGCTGCGCGAGCTCGAGAAGCACGGCTACCTGCAACGCACGTGTACGCGCACGTCCACCGGCCGGATCGTCACCCGCACGGTCTCCCGCAACAGGCCCGGACACAGCAGCCGCGGTGCACGGGAGACGGCGTCCCGCCCCGCCGCCCGGCGCGCGACCCAGGAGAAGCCGCCGCCACGCAAGCGCCTCCCCGCCGTACCCCAGCCGTCGTACCCCGCCCCCGCCCTCCTCCAGGCAGCCGTCGACGTCCTCACCGGCCTGCGCCGCCGCGACCCCCGTCTCCTTCTCTCCGCCACCGACGCCGAACACCTCGTCCCGGGCGTCGCCGCCTGGCTGGAGCGCGAGGTCGCCCCCACCGCCGTACGTCACGCCCTGACGGACAACCTGCCCGACGAGCCCTTGATCCGGCCCGCCGCCTTCCTCGCCCACCGCCTGACCGCCCAGCTGCCGCCCCCGCCGCCCTTCCGGCCACCGGCCCCGTCGACCGCCCCCGAGCCCCGGCACCCCCTCCAGACCTGCGACGGCTGCGACCGCGCCTTCCGCGCCCCGACTCCTGGTCGCTGCCGCGACTGCCGAACCGATCACCCGGAGGACGCCTAGCATGAACTCGACGATCCTTGCCCGAGCCCGTGGGCACACACGACGAGGAGCGAGCGCCATGACCATCGCACCCGACAACGCGCAGCAGGGCGCCTCCCACCCCTACCGGGCCATGCGCGACTTTGTTCAGTCCTCGGACGACACACTGCCCGGCAAGTTCGAGATCACCAAGGAAGGGATCGTCCACGACATGATGTCGCCCAGCGGTCGGCACGAGCTGACCACACTGCGGCTCCGGAAGCGCCTGGAAAAGGTGATGCCGGAAGAGATCGTGGCGCACACCGGTGAGCCGGACGTGGAGGACGAGCCCGAAGGCGTCATGCGGCGGCCCGATCTGATGGTGATCGCCGAGGACGACATGGACATCGAGGGGTCGTTCGACCCCCGGTCGCTCATCGCTGCCGTCGAGGTCGTCTCCCGCTCCAACCCGGGCAACGACTGGGTGGGCAAAATGCGCGACTACCCCCTGCTCGGCATCCCCGTCTACGCGGTCTTCGACCCCCGCACAGGCACCGGCGCCGTTTTCACGGACATCCACGCCACCCCGGACGGCCCCCGCTACGCCACCCGCAAGGACTTCGTCTACGGCGAGGACGTCACCATTGCCGACTGGACCATCTCGACCCAGAACCTGCCGCTCTACCGGAGCGAGGGTCAGGTGTGACGACGGCGAAGGGCCCGGAACCTCTCTACGGTTCCGGGCCCTTCGCTGCGGCACTGCCGCCGCAGGTTACTTCGGCTGCGGCTTGCGCACCGTCAGGTGCAGTTCCCTCAGCCGGGTCTCGTCCAGCTCGGTCGGGGCGCCCATCATCAGGTCCTGGGCGTTGCCGTTGAGCGGGAAGGCGATCGTCTCGCGGATGTTGGGCTCGTCGGCCAGCAGCATGACGATGCGGTCGACGCCGGGGGCGATGCCGCCGTGCGGCGGGGCGCCGAAGCGGAACGCGCGCAGCATGCCGGCGAACTCGCGCTCGACGGTCTCCGCGTCGTAGCCCGCGATCTCGAAGGCCTTGAGCATGATCTCCGGCTCGTGGTTCCGGATCGCGCCGGAGGACAGCTCGACGCCGTTGCAGACGATGTCGTACTGCCAGGCCAGGATGTCCAGCGGGTCCTGGTTCTCCAGGGCGTCCATGCCGCCCTGCGGCATCGAGAAGGGGTTGTGGGAGAAGTCGATCTTCCCCGTCTCCTCGTCCTTCTCGTACATCGGGAAGTCGACGATCCAGCAGAACCGGAAGACGTTCTCCTCGAAGTGCCCGGCACGCTTGGCGGCCTCGACCCGCACCGCGCCCATGATCTTCGAGACCTCGTCGAACTCGCCCGCTCCGAAGAACACCGCGTGGCCGGGGGCCAGGGAGAGCCGCTTGGTCAGCTCCGCGACGTTGGCCTCGGTGAGGAACTTCGCGATCGGGCCGGACAGCTTGCCGTCCTCGCCGACGCGGACCCAGGCCAGGCCCTTGGCGCCCTGCGAGACCGCGTAGTCGCCGAGCTGGTCGAAGAACTTGCGGGGCTGGCCCGAGACGTCCGGGACGGGCAGCGCGCGCACGTGCTGGCCGGCGAAGGCCTTGAACTCCGAGCCCTCGAAGACGTCGGTGATGTCGACGAGCTCCAGCTGGGCGCGCAGGTCGGGCTTGTCGGAGCCGTACTTCAGCATCGCCTCGCGGAACGGGATCCGCGGGAACGGCGAGGTCACGTGGCGGCCGTTGCCGAACTCCTCGAACAGCTCCGTCATGAGCTGCTCGATCGGGCGGAAGACGTCCTCCTGCTCGACGAAGCTCATCTCGACGTCGAGCTGGTAGAACTCGCCCGGCGAGCGGTCGGCGCGGGCGTCCTCGTCGCGGAAGCAGGGCGCGATCTGGAAGTACCGGTCGAAGCCCGAGATCATCAGCAGCTGCTTGAACTGCTGCGGCGCCTGGGGGAGGGCGTAGAAGCGGCCCGCGTGCAGGCGGGAGGGAACCACGAAGTCGCGGGCACCCTCGGGGGAGGTGGCGGTGAGGATGGGCGTCGCCATCTCGTTGAAGCCGAGGGCGACCATCTTGCTGCGGATCGAGGAGATGACCGACGTGCGCAGCATGATGTTGCGGTGCATGCGCTCGCGGCGCAGGTCCAGGAAGCGGTACTCCAGCCGCCGCTCCTCGTTGACCCCGTCCTCGGTGTTGATGGTGAAGGGCAGCGGCTGGGCGGCGCCCAGCAGCTCCACCTCGCCCACCTCGACCTCGACCTCGCCGGTGGGCAGGTCGGGGTTGATGTTGTCGGCGCCGCGTGAGACGACCCGGCCGTCGACCCGAACGGTCGATTCCTTGGTCAGCTTGTCCAGCGCCTCGTAGGCCTCGGTGCCCGGACGGGCGACGAGCTGCGTGATGCCGTAGTGATCGCGCAGATCGATGAAGAGGATGCCGCCCAGGTCGCGCCGATTGTGCAGCCAGCCACTCAGTCGGACGTCGGTGCCGACGTCAGAGGAGCGGAGCTCGCCGCAGGTGTGGGACCTGTACCGATGCATCGTCGTTCATCCAGCCTTCGCGGATCGGGGATGGTGTTTCGCGTTTCACGTGAAACAACCCCAGCGTACCGGGCAGCCATGCCTGCCTTCCTCCCCATTGACTCGCCCCGGGGCGGGCCGGGCGCCGCGGCGAGCGGTGGCAGCGTCCGATCACCTCTTCTTAAAGTGGGGCAATGCGTACTGGTGAGCCCCTGCCCGAGGTGGGGGACGTCCTTGCCGCCCTCGCGACCGGACTGTGGCACTGGGACACCGCCACGGGAGAGGTCGCGGTGGACGGAGAGGCCGCCCGCCTGCTCGGCCTGCCCGCCGAACCGGCGACCCTCACCGAGGCACAGGTGCGGGCCCGGCTGCATCCGGTGGACTGGAACGAGATCACCGGGGTGGTCCAGCTCGCCGTCGCCGAGGGCACTCTCGCCGAGGTCCGGATCCGGATCATGGACGAGCGCGGCCATGTCGTCCGGGTCGTCCGCAGCCGCTCCAAGCCCTCCTTCGATCCCGTGCGCAAGGCGTACGTGCTGACCGGCACCCTCCAGGAGGTGGCCGAGCCGAGGCCGGGCACCCCCGCCGGGCGCAGCGCGGTCACCGGCGAGTGGCGCCGCTCGCGGGAGGCCTTCCTGCTGGACGCGGGCCGGGCGCTGGCCGAGGCGCGGTCCACCGAGGAGGTGCTGCGGGTCGCGGCCGGACTGTCGATGCCGGGGTTCTCCCCGGACGGCCTCGCGGTGTTCGGGGTCTCGGGGGACCGGCTGACCGTCATCGGCCACCACGGTCAGCCGGAGAACGACATGAACCCGTTCGTCGACATGCCGCTGGAGACGGACTATCCGGCTGCCGAGGTGGTGCGCACCGGTCGGGCCGTCTACCTCTCCTCCCCCGGGCAGTACCGGTCCCGCTACCCCCTCACCTGGCCCCTCGCCGAGCCCTTCGGCCGCCGTTCCTGGGCTTTCCTGCCCCTGACGGTGGCGGGCCGCACCATGGGCGCCTGGATGGCGGCCTTCACCTACCCGGTCGCCTTCACGCCCGACGAGCGCTCCGTGCTGACCACCGTGGCGCGGATGCTGGCCCAGGCCCTGTCCCGGGCGGGCGCCGCCGAGAACCAGCGGGAGCTGGCCGAGGGGCTGCAGCGCTCCATGCTGCCCATGCTCGGCCCGGAGATCCCCGGCATGGACATCGCCGCCCGCTATGTCCCCACCGGTGGCGGCCTCCAGGTCGGCGGCGACTGGTACGACATGATCCCGCTGCCCGGGGGCCGCTTCGCGCTGGTGATCGGCGACGTCCAGGGCCACGACGTGCGGGCGGCCGGGCTGATGGGCCAGCTGCGCATCGCCCTGCGCGCCTACGCCTCCGAGGGCCACCGCCCCGACGCGGTGCTCGCTCGCGCCTCCCACTTCTTCCACGGCCTCGCCGCGTCCGAGGACGACCCCGGCGACCTGCGCTTCGCGACCTGCTACTACGCCGAGGTCGACCCCGCCACCGGCACCGTGGAGAGCGCCCGTGCGGGACATCTGGACCCGGTCGTACGCATGGCGGACGGCACGGCGCTGATCCTCGCCACGGCAGGCGGACTGCCGCTGGGCATCGACCCGGACTCCGACTACCCGACGACGCGGCTCGCCCTGGAACCCGGGGACACCCTGATGCTGTGCACGGACGGCCTGGTCGAGACCGGCGGCCACGATCTGCAGAGCGGCTGGCACCGCCTGCGCGTGATCCTGGAGGAGCACGCCGACGGCCTGGAGGAGCTGGCCGACGCGCTGGTCCAGGCCGTGCACGGACCCTCCTCGCACCACACCGTCGGCCCGCTGTCCGACCGCCGGGAGGACGACATCGCGCTGTTGCTGCTGTGCCGGCAGGGCGAGGGCTGCGGCTGCGGCGAATCCACCGCGACGCGGGCGCCGGTGCGGCGCACGATGCTGACGGTCGCCCAGGCCGAGCCGGCGCGGATCGCCACCGCCCGGCAGCACCTGCGCGACCTGCTGCACGACTGGCCGGGCGAGGAGCAGCGGGACGCGGCCGTGCTGCTGCTCTCCGAGATGCTGACGAACGTCCTGGTCCACACCGACACCGACGCCCTGCTCGTCGCCGAGGTCGCCGGGGAACCGGGCGAGCGGCGGATCCGGGTGGAGGTCACCGACAACGGAGACGACCTGCCGCACAAGCGCAGGCCGGGGGAGATGGCGTCCTCCGGACGCGGGCTGATGCTGGTCGAGCTGCTCGCGGACTCCTGGGGCGTCGCCCCGCGCGGCGAGGGCAAGAGCATCTGGTACGAGCTCTACGAGTCCGAGGGCGGGGACGACGCCTCCGGCCCCGCGGCGGCCGGGGCCTCGTAACGCCCCTGAAGCTCGTGCACGACCCCGAACGCCGCGGCGGTCAGGGGCACGGCGAGGAGCATCCCCAGGATGCCCGCCACCGAAGCGCCCGCGGTGAGCGCCAGCAGTACGACGGCCGGATGCATCTGGACGGTACGGCTCTGGATCATCGGCTGGAGCACGTGTCCCTCCAGCACCTGCACGGCCAGCACCACGCCGAGGGCCCACAGCGCGATGACGAATCCCCGGTCGGCCAGCGCCACCAGCACGGCGACGGCACCGGAGATGAACGCGCCGAGGTAGGGGATGTAGGCGCCGACGAAGACCAGCGCCCCGAGGCCGATCGCGCCGGGCACGCGCAGGACGAGCAGCCCGACGGTGATGCAGACCGCGTCGATGAGGGCGATCAGGGTGGTGCCCCGCATGAATCCCTCGACGGCCCCGAACGCCCGCCGTGCCATGGCCTCGACCATGTCGGCGCCGCCGGGCGGGGCCAGGGCGCGCACCGTGCCGACGGCCCGGTCGGAGTCGCGCAGGAAGAAGAACACGAGCAGCAGGGCGAGTACGGCCATGGCCAGCATCTCGCCGGCGACGCTGATCCCGCTGACCACGCCCGAGGCGGCCGTACCGCCGAACTTGCCGAGGAGTTCGCGTGCGTTGGAGGCGACGTCGTCCAGCGAGGTCCCGGCCGCACCGAAGTGGTCGGCGACGCCCTTCGCCGCGTCCCGGAGCGAGGCGATGATCTGGTCACCGGTCTCGATGAGCGCGGAGACCACGATGTACACGGCCCCGCCGACCACGGCCAGCACGGCGACGCAGGTCAGCCCGGCGGCCAGCGACCGCTGCACATGGGCCTTCACCAGCCGCCGGTGCAGCGGTCTGAGCAGGGCGGTGCCGAGCAGCGCGAGCAGCGCCGGAGTCACCGCGGTGCGGAACTCGACGCAGAGCCGGATCGCGACGTAGACGACGCCACTGGCGAGCAGGATGACGGCGCACCAGGCGGCGAACCGGCGCACCGGGCCGGGGAGCAGCTGCACGTCCCCACCCGATCACGCGCCGGGCGGGCTGTCCTGCGCGGACGGCCCGCCCGGGTGACGCACGGTCAGGCGCCGGGGCCCTCGTCGGACATCCCGTGCACCGCCGGGACGGTCCCGAGGCGCCCCTTCTGGAAGTCCTCGAAGGCCTGCATCAGCTCGTCCTTGGTGTTCATCACGAACGGGCCGTAGTGGGCCATCGGCTCCCGGATCGGCCGCCCGCCGAGCAGCACGACCTCCAGGTCCGGGGTGTGCGAGTCCTGCTTCTCGTCCGCGCGGACGGTCAGCGAGCCCCCGGCGCCGAAGACGGCGGTCTGCCCGAGGTGGACCGGACGCCGCTCGGCGCCCACGGACCCGCGCCCGGCCATGACGTACGCGAGGCCGTTGAAGTCCTCCCGCCAGGGCAGGGTGACCTCGGCGCCCGGCGCCAGCGTCGCGTGGACCATCGTGATCGGCGTGTGCGTGATGCCGGGGCCCTCGTGCCCGTCCAGCTCGCCGGCGATGACGCGCAGCAGCGCGCCGCCGTCCGGGGAGGTGAGCAGCTGGACGCTGCCGCTGCGGATGTCCTGGTACCTGGGGGCCATCATCTTGTCCTTGGCCGGCAGGTTCACCCACAGCTGGAGCCCGTGGAACAGCCCGCCGGACATCACCAGCTGCTCCGGCGGCGCCTCGATGTGCAGCAGCCCGGAGCCCGCCGTCATCCACTGGGTGTCGCCGTTGGTGATGGTGCCGCCGCCGCCGTTGGAGTCGTGGTGGTCGAAGATCCCGTCGACGATGTAGGTGACCGTCTCGAAGCCGCGGTGCGGGTGCCAGGGGGTGCCCTTGGGCTCGCCGGGCGCGTACTCCACCTCACCCATCTGGTCCATCATGATGAACGGGTCGAGATGGCGGTAGTTGATCCCGGCGAACGCGCGGCGCACCGGGAAGCCCTCGCCCTCGAAACCGCTGGGCGCGGTCGTGACGGTGAGCACGGGACGTGCGACGGCGTCGGCGGGCGCGGATACGCGGGGCAGCGTCAACGGGTTCTCGACGGTCACGGCAGGCATGTCGACCTCCTCGGGCGGTGTGCGCCCACTTTAGTTGAGCGTTGAACTTCTTGTCACCTCGAACCACGAAAGCCCGGAGGGCATTCCCTCCGGGCTCACGAGCGTCCACTCGGCGGCACCTGGCCGTCTGCGAAGCAATGGCGTCTAGCCATACATGCGACGCATGGCGAAATCGACCATTTGTTCGACAGCCTTCGCGTCGAACACCATCCGGTGCTCGCCCTCCATGTCCAGGACGAAGCCGTAGCCGGTCGGCAGCAGGTCGATCACCTCCGCGCCGGTGATCACGAAGTACTTCGACTCCTTGCCCGCGTACCGGCGCAGCTCCTTCAGGCCGGTGAACATCGGGATCACCGGCTGCTGGGTGTTGTGCAGCGCGAGGAAGCCGGGGTTGTCGCCGCGCGGGCAGTAGACCTTCGAGGTCGCGAAGATCTGCTGGAAGTCCTCGGCGGACATCTGGCCGGTGGTGAAGGCGCGCACCGCGTCCGCGAGCGAGGGCGGGGACGGCTCGGGGTACAGCGGCGGCTGCTGCCCGTACCCGCCGCCCATCGGCTGCTGCGGGGGCGGGGTGTACTGCTGCTGCTGTTGGCCCGCGGTCTGGTCGTAGCCGTACATGCAGCACAGAGTAACGAGTAACGAGTCACAGATGGGCGGCTCGGGGTTGCTTCTTATTACCGACGGGTAGCATCATCGTAGCTACTAGTTGGTACGTGTACGGATGCGAGGAGCGAGTGCCTCGCCGATCTCTCAACGGAGCCGTCGCCATGGGGCACTACAAGCCGAATCTCCGGGACATCGAGTTCAACCTCTTCGAGGTGCTCGGCCGTGACAAGGTGTACGGCACGGGCCCGTTCGCGGAGATGGACACGGACACCGCCAAGAGCGTCCTGGAGGAGCTGACCCGCCTCTCCGAGAACGAGCTGGCCGAGTCCTTCGCCGACGCCGACCGCAACCCGCCGGTCTTCGACCCCGAGACCAACACCGCGCCGGTCCCCGCGTCCTTCAAGAAGAGCTACCAGGCCTTCATGGACTCCGAGTACTGGCGCCTCGGCCTGCCCGAGGAGATCGGCGGCACCACCTCGCCGCGCTCCCTGATCTGGGCGTACGCGGAGCTGATCCTGGGCGCCAACCCGGCCGTGTGGTTGTACTCCTCCGGCCCGGCGTTCGCCGGCATCCTCTTCGAGGAGGGCAACGAGGTCCAGAAGCACATCGCCTCGATCGCCGTCGAGAAGCAGTGGGGCTCCACCATGGTGCTCACCGAGCCGGACGCCGGTTCGGACGTGGGCGCCGGCCGCACCAAGGCCGTGCAGCAGGAGGACGGCTCCTGGCACATCGAGGGCGTGAAGCGCTTCATCACGTCCGGCGAGCACGACATGTCGGAGAACATCCTCCACTACGTCCTCGCCCGCCCCGAGGGCGCAGGACCCGGCACGAAGGGCCTGTCCCTCTTCCTCGTCCCGAAGTACGAGTTCGACTTCGAGACCGGCGAGCTGGGCGAGCGCAACGGCGTCTACGCCACCAACGTCGAGCACAAGATGGGCCTGAAGGCCTCCAACACCTGCGAGATGACCTTCGGCGACCGCCACCCCGCCAAGGGCTGGCTGATCGGCGACAAGCACGACGGCATCCGCCAGATGTTCCGCATCATCGAGTTCGCCCGCATGATGGTCGGCACGAAGGCGATCTCCACCCTCTCCACCGGCTACCTCAACGCCCTGGAGTACGCCAAGGAGCGCGTCCAGGGCCCGGACCTGGCCAACTTCATGGACAAGTCGGCCCCCAAGGTCACCATCACGCACCACCCGGACGTCCGCCGCTCGCTGATGACGCAGAAGGCGTACGCCGAGGGCATGCGCGCGCTGGTGATGTACACCGCCTCCGTCCAGGACGAGATCCAGGTCAAGGAGGCGAACGGCGAGGACGCCTCGACCGAGCACGCCCTCAACGACCTGCTCCTGCCGATCGTCAAGGGCTACGGCTCCGAGAAGGCCTACGAGCAGCTCGCCCAGTCCCTGCAGACCTTCGGCGGCTCCGGCTTCCTGCAGGAGTACCCGATCGAGCAGTACATCCGCGACGCCAAGATCGACACCCTGTACGAGGGCACGACGGCGATCCAGGGCCAGGACTTCTTCTTCCGGAAGATCGTCCGCAACCAGGGTGCCGCGCTGAACTCGCTCGCCGAGGACATCAAGAAGTTCCTGGCGCTCGCCACCGGCGGCGAGGAGCTGTCCGGCGCCCGCGAGCACCTGGCCAAGGCCGCCGTCGAGCTGGAGGCCATCGTCGGTCTGATGCTCACCGACCTCGCGGCCACCGAGCAGGACGTCAAGAACATCTACAAGGTGGGCCTCAACACCACCCGCCTGCTCCAGGCCTCCGGCGACGTGATCGTCGGCTACCTGCTCCTCAAGGGCGCCGCCGTCGCCGCCGAGAAGCTGCCGACGGCCTCCGCGAAGGACAAGGCCTTCTACACCGGCAAGATCGCCGCGGCGAAGTTCTTCGCGGCCAACGTCCTGCCCGGCCTCACCCTGGCCCGCAAGGTCGCCCAGGGCGTCGAGCTGGACCTGATGGAGCTGGACGAGGCGGCCTTCTAGGACCGGCCGTCCCTCCCCCCGAGGGCCCGCTCCCGCCGGACGGGAAGCGGGCCCTCGTACGTCGTTAAGGTGAACCCCATGAGCGCACCCTCCCGCTTCGACCGCGGCCACACCGACGACCTGATGACCTTCCTGTCGGCGAGCCCGACTCCGTACCACGCCGTGGCGAGCGCCGCCGAGCGGCTGGAGAAGGCCGGCTTCCGCCAGGTCGCGGAGACCGACGCCTGGGAGGGGACCGGCGGCGGCAAGTACGTCCTGCGCGGCGGCGCCATCGTCGCCTGGTACGTCCCGGAGGGCGCCGCCGCCCACACCCCCTTCCGCATCGTCGGCGCCCACACCGACTCCCCCAACCTGCGCGTCAAGCCCCGCCCGGACACCGGGGGGCACGGCTGGCGCCAGGTCGCCGTTGAGATCTACGGCGGCCCGCTGATGAACTCCTGGCTGGACCGCGACCTGGGCCTGGCCGGCCGCCTCTCGCTGCGCGACGGCTCGACGCGCCTGGTCGACATCGACCGCCCGCTGCTGCGCGTCCCGCAACTCGCCATCCACATGGATCGCAACGTCTCCACGGACGGCCTCAAGCTCGACAAGCAGCGCCACCTCCAGCCCGTCTGGGGCCTGGGCGACACCGTGCGCGACGGCGACCTGATCGCCTTCCTGGAGGAGGAGACCGGCGTTCCCCGCAGCGAGGTCACCGGCTGGGACCTGATGACGTACCCCGTGGAGCCCCCGGCGTACCTGGGCCGCGGCAGGGAGCTGCTGGCGGGCCCGCGGATGGACAACCTCCTGTCCGTGCACGCCGGTACGGCCGCCCTGGCCGCGGTCGCGGCCTCCGGCGCCGACCTGCCGTACATCCCCGTCCTGGCCGCCTTCGACCACGAGGAGACCGGCTCCCAGTCGGACACGGGCGCCGACGGACCGCTGCTCGGCAGCGTGCTGGAGCGCTCGGTCTTCGCCCGCGGCGGCTCCTACGAGGACCGCGCACGCGCCTTCGCCGGCACCGTCTGCCTGTCCTCCGACACGGGCCACGCCGTCCACCCCAACTACGCCGAACGGCACGACCCGACGCACCACCCGCGCGTCAACGGCGGCCCGATCCTCAAGGTCAACGTCAACAACCGCTACGCCACCGACGGTTCGGGCCGCGCGGTGTTCGCCGCCGCCTGCGAGAAGGCGGGCATCCCCTTCCAGACCTTCGTCTCCAACAACTCCATGCCGTGCGGCACGACCATCGGCCCCATCACCGCGGCCCGGCACGGCATCAGCACCGTCGACATCGGCGTGGCCATCCTGTCGATGCACAGCGCCCGGGAGTTGTGCGGCGCCGACGACCCGCACCTGCTGGCCAACGCGCTGGTGGCGTTCCTCCAGCCGTGACCCGCAGGCAGAACGACCGCCCACGGCATGGGGGTTGACACGCGGGGTACCCGCACGGAACCGGATCGGCCGGAAAGCCGGAACCGACCGGATCTGACAGGGAGGCAACACTCATGGGCCTCGGCGGGTGCATCATCCTCATCGCCGTGGGAGCCATCCTCACGTTCGCGACCGACTGGGACATGCAGGGCGTCAACCTCGACCTGGTCGGTGTGATCTTCATGGTCGTCGGCCTGATCGGCATCGCGACGTTCAGCAGCATCGCCCGGCGCCGCCGGGTCGTGATGCCGCCGTCGACCCCGGTCGTCGAGGAACAGCCCCACCACCACCACACGCAGGACGGCTACCACAACGGCTACGGCGCCTGAGCCGGCCGGGCACGGCACTCAGCCTGTCGGCCTACCGGCCGCGTTCCGCGGCGGCCGGCGGGGAAGCGGTCAGAACATGAGATTCCTCGTGTACGACCGGCTCCTCGGTATCGGTGACGACTACTGGATCGAGGACGACCACGGCAACAAGGTCTTCCTCGTCGACGGCAAGGCGATGCGGCTGCGGGACACCTGGGAGCTGAAGGACGCCCAGGGGCGCGTGCTCATCGACATCCACCAGAAGATGTTCGCCCTGCGCGACACGATGGTGATCGAGCGGGGCGGCGAGCCCCTGGCACGCCTCAAGCGGAAACGTCTCTCCCTGCTGCGCAACCACTACCGCGTCACCCTGGCCGACGGCACCGAACTGGACGTCAGCGGCAAGATCCTCGACCGGGAGTTCGCCGTCGAGTACGACGGCGAACTCCTGGCGGTCGTCTCCCGGCGGTGGCTGACCCTCCGGGACACCTACGGCGTGGACGTCGTACGGGACGACGCGGACCCGGCGCTGCTGATCGCCCTGACCGTGTGCGTGATCCATCTGGCGGAGAAGGAGCGGGAGGACGACTGAGGGGCCGACGGCTCCTCGGACCGCCCGGCGGACGGCGCGTCCCGGGAGCAGCGGCACGACCAGGTGGCGCATCGGCGCGGCCCCGACTCCACGGTGCGCCGTCCCCTCACGTGCCGCGCCGAGGACCGCGTCCCGGGCGCAGGCCCAGCACACCCGTCCAGCCGGTCCGGAGCAGTTCGCGCAGTACCGCGGGAGTGTCCTCGAAGGTCGAGCGGGCCCGCTCCTCGGCCGTCCGGCGCGGCAGCCCGGCGGCCGGGAGCACGAACGCCGACGCGAAGTGGGCGCCGTCCGAGCCACCGCGCCCGCACCGCGCCCTGCCACCGCGCCCGCACCGCCGCTACCGCCGTGGTGGCTCCAGACCCAGCACCCGGTCCTTCAGGGCCGGGAACTGCTCCCGGGTCCGCGCCACCTTCGCCGGATCGAGGTCCACCGTGAGGACCTCCTCGTCCGCGCCGGCCTCCGCGAGCACCTCGCCCCAGGGATCCACCACGATCGAGTGACCGGCCTGCGGAACCCCGGCGTGCGTCCCGGCCGTTCCGCAGGCGAGGACGAACGCCTGGTTCTCCACGGCCCGCGCCTGGGCCAGGAGCGTCCAGTGGGACCGGCGGCGCTCCGGCCAGCCCGCCGGGACGACGAGGATCTCGGCACCGGCGTCGACGAGGGAGCGGAAGAGTTCGGGGAAACGGAGGTCGTAGCAGGTCGCCACGCCGAGGGTGGTGGTGTCCGCCAGCCGGACCGTCACCGGCTCGCGCCCCGCGCCCATCAGCACGGCCTCGCCCTTGTCGAAGCCGAAGCGGTGGATCTTGCGGTAGGAGGCGGCCAGCTCGCCGGCGGGGGAGAAGACGAGAGAGGTGTTGTAGAGCCGTCCGTCCGGGCCGCGCTCGGGGACCGACCCCGCGTGCAGCCACACGCCCGCGTCGCTCGCCGCCTTCGCCATCACCTCGTGCGTCGGTCCGCGCAGCGGCTCGGCCGCCGCGTCGAACTCCTCGAAGGCGAACGCGCCCGTGGTCCACAGCTCCGGCAGCACGACGAGATCGGCGCCCGCCTGCTCCCTCACCAGAGCCGCCGCCCGCAGGCGACGCCCTTCGACCGTTTCGTCCTCGTTCACAGCGATTTGGAGCAAAGAGGCGCGCACACTACCACCGTCCTGGCATTCGAGCCGTCCACACGGGCCTACGATCGTCACACGAAAGCACTGCCGGGGTACCGCACAGCAGCGTAACTTAGCCTCCCAAGACACCCGCCGACTGCCGCCACCGCCCACTGGCACCGCCGCCACCAACCGCCCGTGTACCGACCGCCGAGGGGTCCCGTTCCGTGAGTCTGCATCCCACCCTCCAGCCCTACGCCGACGCCTGGACTCACTCCATCGAGGCGATATCCGAGCTGGTCCAGCCGCTTGTGGAGGCAGAGTGGAACCGCCGGACCCCCTGCCCGGGCTGGTCGGTGCGCGACATCGTCTCGCACGTGATGGGCCTGGACTCCGAGATGCTCGGCGACCCGCGACCCATCCACACCCTCCCGCGCGACCTCTACCACGTCACCAACGACCACCAGCGCTACATGGAGATGCAGGTCGACGTCCGCCGCCACCACACGGCGCCGGAGATGACGTCCGAGCTGGAGTACATGATCATCCGGCGCAACCGCCAGCTGCGCAACGAGTCGCGGGACCCCGGCACGAAGGTGCGCGGCCCGCTCGGCACCGAGCTGACCCTCGAGGAGGCGATGCGCCGGCACGCCTTCGACGTGTGGGCGCACGAGCAGGACCTGCGCACGGCCCTCGGCCGCCCCGGCAACCTCGACTCCCCCGGCGCGCACGTCGCGCGTGACGTGCTGCTCGGCGAACTGCCCGACGTCGTCGCCGAGCGGGCGGACGCGCCGCGCAGCTCGGCCGTCGTCTTCGACGTGCACGGCCCGGTCGAGTTCCTGCGCACCATCCGCGTCGACATCCAGGGCCGCGGCACCCTCGAATCGTCCCCGGCCCTCGGCCCCGCCGCCACCCTCACCCTCGACTGGGAGACGTACTTCCGCCTGGCCTGCGGCCGCGTGACCCCGGAGGCGGCGGCGGACCGCATCAAGACGGAGGGCGACCCGGACCTGACGGCGGCAATCCTGCGGAACTTCACGGTGACGCAGTGATGCCGGTGAGCATCTCCGGCCCGTCCGGCGATTGAGGACGATGCCGTTCAGGCCGAAGCGGGGGTCTGGGGGCAGCAGCCCCCAGCCCGGCCCGCGTCTTCGCCGGGCGCCTACACAGGCACGTGCACCGTCTCCACCCGGCTCGCCACCAACCGCTCCCGCTCCCGCAGCGCGGCCCGCTTCCGCAACCGCAGAATCTGCGTGACCCCGAGCGCCTGCAACACGAACACGGACGAGAACGCCACCCCGTAGTCGTCCCCCGTCGCGTCCAGCAGCACCCCCACCGCGAACAAGGTCGTCATCGACGCCACGAAGCCCCCCATGTTCGTGATCCCGGACGCCGTCCCCTGCCGCTCCGGCGGATTGGCCGGCCGCGCGAAGTCGAAGCCGATCATCGACGCCGGCCCGCACGCCCCCAGCACGGTGCACAGCACCACGAGCAGCCACATCGGCGCGTGCTCGGCCGGGTAGGCCAGCGTCGCCGCCCACAGGGTGGCCGTCACGCCCACCGTGCCCAGCGCCAGCGGCAGCCGCGCCGCGTGGTGCCGGGCGATGATCTGGCCGTAGACCAGGCCGACCGCCATGTTGGACAGCACGACGAGGGTGAGCAGCGTGCCGGCCGTGGCCCGGGACAGCCCCTGCGCCTCGACCAGGAACGGCATCCCCCACAGCAGCAGGAACACCATCGCCGGGAACTGGGTGGTGAAGTGCACCCACAGCCCCAGCCGCGTCCCCGGCTCACGCCAGGACATGGCGATCTGCCGTCGCACGTACGCGGCCCCCTGGTGCGGCAGCGGCTCCGGCTCGTGCCCATCGGGGTGGTCCTTGAGGAAGAGCAGCAGCAGGACGAAGACGACGGCACCCGCCAGCGCGCTGCCCGCGAACGCCGCCGTCCAGCCGATGCCGTGCAGCAGCCGGGCCAGCACGAGGGTGGAGACGAGGTTCCCCGCCATGCCGACCAGACCGGCCAGCTGGGCGACCATCGGTCCCCGGCGGGCCGGGAACCAGCGGGTGCCCAGCCGCAGCACGCTGATGAACGTCATCGCGTCCCCGCAGCCCAGCAGCGCCCGCGAGGCCAGCGCCATGCCGTACGAGGGGGAGAAGGCGAAGCCCAGCTGTCCTGCCGTGAAGAGAACGACGCCGATCCCCAGCACCTTCTTCGTGCCGAGCCGGTCGACCAGCAGGCCGACGGGTATCTGCATGCCGGCGTAGACCAGCAGCTGGAGGATGGAGAAGGTGGACAGCGCGGAGGCGTTGACGTGGAAGCGGTCGGCGGCGTCGAGGCCGGCGACCCCCAGGGACGTACGGAAGATGACGGCGACGAAGTAGACGGACACGCCGATGCTCCACACGGCGATCGCCCGCCGACCGCCCGGCGGATCACCGGGCAGCGCGCGGCCGGCCGAGGTGGCCGAACTCATCGGACCTCCCCCCGGGCCAGATGCGAGAACCAGCCCACGTGCCGGCCCACCACGCCGACGGCCGCCTCCGCGTCCCCGGCGCGCAGTGCGTCGAGGATCTCCTCGTGCTCGGCGAGGGTGTGGGCGATCCGGTCGGGGTGGGAGTGCATGACGGCGACGCCCATGCGCAGCTGGCGGTCACGGAGCTGGTCGTAGAGGCGGGAGAGGATCTCGTTGCCGCCGCTGCGGACGATCTCGGCGTGGAAGCAGCGGTCGGTGACGGAGGCGGCGGCGAAGTCACCGGCGGCCGCCTGCTCCTTCTGCCGGGCGAGCAGCTCCTCCAGCCGTTCGACCAGCCCGGGCGGTGCGGGTACGGCCTTCCTGGCCGCGTGCTCCTCGACCAGCAGCCGGGTCTCCACCACGTCCGCGATCTCCTGCGCGGAGACGGGCAGGACCAGGGCGCCCTTCTTGGGGTAGAGCCGGATCAGCCCCTCGACCTCCAGCCGCAGCAGCGCCTCGCGCACCGGTGTGCGGGAGACGCCGACGGCCTCGGCCAGCTCCCCCTCGGTGAGCAGCGTCCCGCCCTCGTAGCGCCGCTCGAGGACGGCCTGCTTGACGTGGGTGTAGACGCGGTCCGCCGCGGGGGGTTGCTTCACTGCCGTGGTCATGCCGACAGGATAGATACAACAGGGACACAAGAGGGATCCGTTCCAGCATCCGGACGCCGCCCCACCCCGCTCACCCGCCAGGGGGAAACCGGCGCCTCCCCCGCCCCGCCGCACAACCATTCACCCCCTTCGGGTGTCGCACTGACGCGGCCACAGCTCCACCGACCACAACTCGGCCGCGTTCCAAGAGGCTTCACCGTAATCGGGGTAACCAACTCAATGAACACCATTCCGGGCAACCGTCTGCGCAGGGCCCTCGCCGTCGCCCTGACCGGCGGCGCCGTCCTCGCCACCGGTGCCCTCGCCACCGCACCCGCACAGGCCGCCGCTCCCGAGCGCGCCCTCGCGGCACCCGTGCGGGCCGCCGCCGTGCCCTCGATCGCCGCCAAGGGCGGCTTCGTGATGAACAACGCGACCGGCAAGTCGCTCTACACCAAGGCCGCCGACACCAAGCGCTCCACCGGCTCCACGACCAAGATCATGACCGCCAAGGTCGTGCTCTCCCAGCCGAAGCTGAACCTGGACGCCAAGGTCACGATCCAGATGGCGTACAGCGACTACATCGTGTCGAAGAACGCCTCCTCCGCCCGCCTGATCGTCGGCGACCAGGTGACGGTCCGCCAGCTGCTGTACGGGCTGATGCTGCCGTCCGGCTGCGACGCCGCGTACGCGCTGGCCGACAAGTTCGGCTCGGGCAAGACGCGGGCGGCGCGCGTGAAGTCGTTCATCGGCAAGATGAACGCGACCGCCAAGAGCCTCGGCCTGAAGAACACGCACTTCGACTCGTTCGACGGCATCGGCAACGGCAAGAACTACTCCACGCCGCGCGACCTCACGAAACTCGCGAGCAGCGCGATGAAGAACTCCACCTTCCGCACCATCGTCAAGACCAAGAAGTACACGGCGAAGACGAGGACCAAGAAGGGCGGCACCCGCACGATGGCGCCCTGGACCAACACCAACACGCTGCTCGGCAGTTACAGCGGCGCGATCGGCGTGAAGACCGGTTCGGGCCCGGAGGCCAAGTACTGCCTGGTCTTCGCCGCGACCCGGAAGGGCAAGACCGTCATCGGCACGGTACTGGCGTCCTCGTCGTCGGCGCAGCGCGCCAAGGACGCCACGAAGCTCATGAACTACGCCTTCACGAAGTAGGCCTGCCGCCTCAGTACCCGCGCACCCCACCACCGAGAAGGGCCCGTCGCCGACGCGACGGGCCCTTCTCGCCGTACCGATCCCCCTGTACCGATGAAACACATGGTGATAGTTTCATTAGCACCATGCTGCTGAGTCTGGACAAGACCGACACCCGCCCCCTGCACGAACAGGTGGCCGGCGCCGTCCGGCGCGCCATCGCCGAGGGCGAATGTGCGCCGGGGGACCGCCTGCCCTCGGCCCGCGACCTCTCCGAGGCCCTGGACGTCAACGTCAACACCGTGCTGCGCGCACTGCGCGGCCTGCGGGACGAGGGCCTGCTGGAGTTCCGCCGGGGCCGGGGGGTGACGGTGGCCGAGGGCGCCCGACCGCACTCCGAGCTGCAGATCAGGGTCAGGGAACTGCTCACCGAGGCGGCTCGGCTGGGCTACAGCAGGACCGATCTCATCGACATGATCAGGGGGATGCCATGAGGGACACGACAGCGGCGCGGCGTACGACGGCGGCGGTCTGGACGGCCGGGGTCACGGCCGTGCTCGCCGGGATGCCGCTGCTGGCGCGGGACCGGCTCCCCGACCGGCTGGCGACCCACTGGGGCCTGAACGGCGAAGCCCCCGACGGCTCGATGCCCCTGTGGGCGGCGTCCCTCGTTCCCGCACTGATCTGGCTGGGCACGGCGGCCGCGGTCACCGTCCCGCTGATGCGGGCGGGCCCGGCGGCCCGTCCGTGGACCACCGTGACCCTGCTCCCCATGGGCATCGTCCTCACCGGCGCGCAGGCCGCGGTCATCCGCTCCAACCTGGACCGCGCGGACTGGCACGAGGCCCGTCAGCCCACCGCCTGGGTCGTCGCGATCCTCGTCGCGGCCGTACTCGCGGGGGTGGCCGGATGGCTGCTCGTCACCCGGCGGCGCGGCACCCCGGACGACGAGACGACGCCCGACGAGGGCGCCCCCGCGCTGGACATCCCGAAGGGCCGGCGGCTGGTCTGGTTCTCCCGCACCGCCAACCCCTGGCTCCAGCTGCTGGCGGCCGGGACCGGCCTGGTGGCGGCCGGTGCGCTCGTCGCCCTGGTCGGCGGCCTGGCCGCCCCGCGCGGCCTGTGGTCACTGTTCGCCGGCTGCGCCGTCGCGTCCCTCGCCTGCGCGGTGTTCTCCTCGGTCCAGGCCCGCGTCTCCGAGCGCGGCCTGGAGGTCTCCTTCGGCCCGCTCGGCTGGCCCGGACGCCGCTGGGCGCCCGGTGACATCGACACGGCTCGGATGGAGGTCCGCCGGCCCGCCCAGGTCGGCGGCTGGGGCTACCGGCTCAGCGGCCTCGGCACCACGGTGATGCTCCGCGCCGGCGAATGCCTGGTCATACGGCCCCGGGGCCGCCGAACCGACTTCGCGGTGAGCGTCGACGACGCCGAACGCGGCGCGGCCCTGCTCAACGCACTGCGCACGGACCGACCCCGGGGCTGAGTACAGCGGCCTCGGGGCCGTCATACACACACTCGTCGGCCGCCGCAGGACTTTCGATCACCTTCGCTCGCAGTCGTGAACATCATCGATCTGGCTGGCATATGCCCTTGGCTTCGCCCTACGTTCCGCGGCGGAGGTGGTTCACATGAACGAACCCAGCAAACGACAGAACTCCGGCGCGCGGCACGAGGCGATCGACGTCAGCGACTTCGTGTACGCGGCCACCGGGGCCCGGGTACGCCGGCTGACCATGCCGGACGGAAGCCACTGGTTTCCGGCGGCGGACGTGTGCAAGGAGTTGGGATACACCACGACCCGAAAGGCGCTTCTCGATCACGTCCCGGAGGAACATCGAGACAATCTCGAGACTGTGACTGGAAGTCACAGTCTCAGCGTTCCTGCAGGTAGGAGTTGGCGACGAGACCTGCAACTCATCGATCTCCAAGGTCTCATCCTGCTCGTCAACGCCTGCACCAAACCGGCCTGTGCCCCCTTCAAGCAGTGGGTCGCCGAAGTCATCGAGACCGTGCAGCGCGAGGGTACGTACTCTCTGGACGAGGCAGAGGTGCAGCCCGTCGAACCCGGCGCCCCCATCGCCTACGCCATGCCGGACCAGGTCGCCGAAGCCATCGTCCGGCTGGAGGCGCACAACCTCCGACTGGACGAGGAGTTGGCCGAGGGACAACGTGCGTCCATCGCCCTGCAAAGGGAAATGCTGTCCACGCAGCAGGCCACTCTCGCCACCCAACAGGCCACCCTGGCCGTGCAACAGGCCATGGTTCGCGCCTTGGAGCGCATCGCGGACCGGTTCGACACCCTGGTTCTCCACCAGGGGCCGCCCCGCGGTCACTTCACCCCGGCACCGACCACGGAGTCCGTGCTGGCCGACTGGCGGCAGCGGTTGTCCGTGACGGAGGACGTGTGGACGGTCGCCCAGGTCATCGCGCCCGTGCTCGTCGAGAAGGGTGAGCTGAGGGAGCCGCTGGAGTCGATCGCCGCCCGTACGGGGCTTTCCGTGCGGCGGGTCAACGAGTGTCTCCGGCTGCTGCGCACCCACGCCTGCATCCGCTCGCGGGGCGGGGCCGGGGACGGGGCTCCGGTGTACGTGCTGCACCAGGTCTGATCCCGGTACGACACGACGGAAGGGGCGTCGCAACTCGAACTTGCGGCGCCCCTCCCGTCATGAACCTACTCGGTTCGTGGCTCTCATGCCCAGCTGATCAACCGCTTCGGCTGCTCCAGGACCGCCGCCACGTCGGCGAGGACCTTGGAGCCGAGTTCGCCGTCGACCAGGCGGTGGTCGAAGCTCAGCGCGAGGGTGGTCACCTGACGCGGCTTCACCTTGCCCTTGTGGACCCACGGCTGGAGCTTGATCGCACCGACCGCGAGGATCGCGGACTCGCCCGGGTTGAGGATCGGCGTACCGGTGTCGACGCCGAAGACGCCGACGTTGGTGATGGTCACCGTGCCGCCCTGCATGGCGGCCGGGGAGGTCTTGCCCTCCCGGGCCGTCGAGACCAGCTCACCCAGGGAGCCCGCCAGCTGCGGCAGCGTCTGGGCGTGGGCGTCCTTGATGTTCGGGACGATCAGGCCCCGGGGGGTGGCGGCGGCGATGCCCAGGTTGACGTAGTGCTTGACCACGATCTCCTGGGCGGCCTCGTCCCAGGACGCGTTGATGTCCGGGTTCCGCTTGATCGCGACCAGCAGGGCCTTGGCGATCAGCAGGAGCGGGTTCACCCGCAGGCCCGTGAACTCCTTGTCCTGCTTCAGCTCCTCGACCAGCTTCATCGTGCGCGTCACGTCGACCGTCACGAACTCGGTGACATGCGGCGCCGTGAAGGCCGAGCCGACCATCGCCGCCGCCGTCGCCTTGCGCACGCCCTTGACCGGCACACGGGTCTCCCGCGCCGTGTCGTACGACGTCGGCGCCGCCGTCGGGGACGGGGTGGGCGCGACGGCCGCGGGGGCCGCCTGCGACTCCGGCGTCGCGGGCTGCGCCGACACCGCCGCGTGCACGTCCTCGCGCGTGATGATGCCGTCCGGGCCGGAGGGGACCACGGTCGCCAGGTCGACGCCGAGGTCCTTGGCCAGCTTGCGGACCGGCGGCTTGGCCAGCGGACGCTCACCGCCGACCGGAGCGGCCGGTGCCGCGGGTGCCGCGGGCCCGTGGCCGTTCATCTCGGCCTGGATCGCCGCCGACGCCTCCTGCGCGGCGGCCGGGGCCTGAGCGCCCTTGCGGGGGCGGCGCCTGGTCGAGGAGGTGGAGACCCCGTACCCGACCAGGACCGGCTGGCGGCCCTCGGGCTTGGGCTCCTCCGCCTCGGCGGTGGCCGGCGTGTCCGCCACGGCCTCCTGAACCGGCTCAGCGGCGGCCGCCGCACCATCGCCGACGGCCACCGCGATGATCGACGTACCGACGTCGACCGTGGTGCCCTCGGGGAAGTGCAGCTCGCGGACCACGCCGTCGTAGGGGATGGGCAGTTCGACGGCGGCCTTGGCCGTCTCGACCTCGCACACCACCTGGCCGTCGGTGACCGTGTCACCGGCCTTGACGTACCACTTGAGGATCTCTGCCTCGGTGAGCCCCTCGCCCACGTCGGGCATCTTGAACTCACGCACGGAGCTGTCCGTCATCGTCGTCACGCTCCTCTCCTCAGTACGCCAGCGAGCGGTCGACGGCATCCAGCACCCGGTCCAGGTCGGGCAGGTACTCCTCCTCCAGGCGGGCCGGCGGGTACGGGGCGTGGTAGCCGCCGACCCTCAGCACCGGGGCCTCCAGGTGGTAGAAGCAGCGCTCCGTGATCCGGGCGGCGATCTCCGCGCCCGAGCCCAGGAACACCGGCGCCTCGTGGACCACGATCAGGCGGCGGGTCTTCTCCACCGACGCCTGGACGGTGTCGAAGTCGACCGGCGAGATCGAGCGCAGGTCGACGACCTCCAGGGAGCGGCCCTCCTCGGCCGCCGCGTCGGCGACCTCCTGGCAGAGCTTCACCATCGGGCCGTACGCGGCCAGCGTGAGGTCGGTGCCCTCGCGCACCACCCGCGCGGTGTGCAGCGGGCCGGGGATGGCCTCCACGTCGACCTCGGCCTTGTCCCAGTACCGGCGCTTGGGCTCGAAGTAGATCACCGGGTCGTCGCTCTGGATGGCCTGCTGCATCATCCAGTACGCGTCGGCCGCGTTGGAGGGGCTGACCACCTTCAGGCCCGCCACGTGGGCGAAGAGGGCCTCGGGGGACTCGGAGTGGTGCTCGACCGCGCCGATGCCGCCGCCGTAGGGGATGCGGATGACGACCGGCATCTTGACCTTGCCGAGCGAGCGGGCGTGCATCTTCGCCAGCTGGGTGACGATCTGGTCGTAGGCCGGGAAGACGAAGCCGTCGAACTGGATCTCCACCACCGGGCGGTAGCCGCGCAGGGCCAGGCCGATGGCGGTGCCGACGATGCCGGACTCGGCCAGCGGGGTGTCGATGACCCGGTCCTCGCCGAAGTCCTTGTGCAGGCCGTCGGTGACCCGGAAGACACCCCCGAGCTTGCCGACGTCCTCGCCCATGATCAGGACCTTGGGGTCCGACTCCAGCGCGCGGCGCAGCGACTCGTTGATCGCCTTCGCCAGCGCCATCTTTTCCGCTGCCATGTCAGACCCCCTCTGCGTCTGCGAACGATGCCTGGTAGGCGGCGAACTGGGCCCGCTCCTCGTCCACGAGCGCGTGCCCGTCCGCGTACACGTTCTCGAAGATGGCGAACCGGTCCGGGTCCGGCATGGCACGGACCACTTCGCGCACTCGTTTGCCCAACGTCTCGCTCTCGGCCTCCAGTTCCGCGAAGAATCCCTCGTCCGCGTGGTTTGCGGACTCCAGGAAGCGGCGAAGGCGCAGGATCGGGTCCTTCGCCTCCCAGGCGGCCCGCTCGTCGTCGTGCCGGTAGCGGGAGGGGTCGTCCGAGGTGGTGTGGGCGCCCATGCGGTACGTGTACGCCTCGATCAGGGCCGGACCCTCGCCGCGCCGGGCGCGGTCCAGGGCCCAGCGGGTGACCGCGAGGGAGGCCAGGACGTCGTTGCCGTCGACGCGGACGCCGGGGAAGCCGAAGCCCTGGGCGCGCTGGTAGAGCGGCACCCGGGTCTGCTTCTCGTTGGACTCGGAGATCGCCCACTGGTTGTTCTGGCAGAAGAACACCACGGGGGCGTTGTAGACGGCGGCGAAGTTGAACGCCTCGCTGACGTCGCCCTGGCTGGAGGCGCCGTCGCCGAAGTACGCGATCACGCCCGAGTCCGCGCCGTCCTTGGCCACGCCCATCGCGTAGCCCGTGGCGTGCAGCGCCTGCGAGCCGATGACGATCGTGTACAGGTGGAAGTTGTTGCTGTTGGGGTCCCAGCCGCCGTTGTTCACACCGCGGAACATGCCGAGCAGGTTGGTCGGGTCCACCCCGCGGCACCAGGCGACGCCGTGCTCGCGGTAGGTCGGGAAGACGTAGTCGTCCTCGCGGGTGGCCCGGCCGGAGCCGATCTGGGCGGCCTCCTGGCCAAGGAGGGAGGCCCACAGGCCCAGCTCGCCCTGGCGCTGCAGGGCGGTGGCCTCGGCGTCGAAGCGCCGGGTGAGCACCATGTCGCGGTACAGGCCGCGCAGCTCGTCCGGGGTGATGTCGGCGACGTACGAGGCGTACTCGGCGTAGGCGGCGTCCTCGACGCGCTCGCCCTCGGGCGTCAGCAGCTGCACCAGCTCCGTCTCGGAGCCCTTCTTGGCAGCGGTGCGGGTGGTACTGGTGGTGCGCTTGCTGCCGGTGCCGGCCTTGCTGCCGGTGGTCCCGGCCGCCTTGGTGCCGGTGGTGCCGGCCGCCTTGCTTCCGGCGCTGCGTCGCGGCTTGCGCGCGGCAGTGCTCTCGGTCACGTGTGCTCCTCCGTCGGTCCGGCCCCCGGGTTCGCCGGAAGCCAGTGCGGCTCACCTGCGGCCCGGCGGACGCACAAGGGTGGGTGCGGCCCGATCGGGAACAGGCGTGACAGGTGCCCCGGCGAGCGCCCTGCGAACAGCACGTTACCCAGTGCTCCACATTTCTGTGAAACCCCTCCTGACCTGCGTTTTTACTCGGATCTCCAAGTAAATCGGCGTAGGGCGGAAGTTTTACTGGTCACAGCCTTGCAGGGGGCCGGAACAACGGCACGTTATCCCGGCCACCCCGGGCACGGGAAGAGTCGGTGTGTGACACTGACCGCGTGCGCGAAGACGGAAAAATCCGGGTATTCCTCCTCGACGACCACGAGGTGGTCCGCCGCGGGGTGCACGATCTGCTCGCCGGAGAGGCCGACATCGAGGTGGTGGGGGAGGCCGGTACGGCCGCCGAGGCACAGGCCCGGGTCGCGGCCACCCGCCCGGACGTCGCGGTGCTGGACGTGCGGCTGCCGGACGGCAGCGGCGTGGAGGTCTGCCGCGACATCCGCTCGCGGGACGAGTCCGTCCGCTGCCTGATGCTGACCTCCTTCGCCGACGACGAGGCCCTCTTCGACGCGATCATGGCGGGCGCCTCCGGCTACGTCCTCAAGGACATCCGCGGCGCCGAGCTGCTCGGTGCCGTACGGGAGGTGGCCGCCGGGAAGTCGCTGCTCGACCCGGCGGCCACCGCGCGGGTGCTGGAGCGGCTGCGCGGCGGCGGGACGAAGCCCGACGACCGGCTGTCCAGCCTCACCGACCAGGAGCGCCGCATCCTGGAGCTGATCGGCGAGGGCCTGACCAACCGCGCGATCGGCGAGCGGCTGCACCTGGCGGAAAAAACGATCAAGAACTACGTGTCGAGCCTGCTGGGCAAGCTCGGCATGCAGCGGCGCTCGCAGGCGGCCGCCTTCGTGGCCCGGCTGGAGGCCGAGAACCGCTGACGGGCCCGGGCACAAGGGCCTGCTCCGGACTTACTCGGGACTTACGTCCCCTCCTGCCGGGGCGGGCGACTCTGTTCCCGCGCCTGCCGCTCCCGCACAGTGAGTCCATGCCCTCCGACGCACAGCTCGCCGTCGGCCTGCTCGGCCGTACCCCCTACGGCCGGGCGGCCACCACCATGCGCGCGCTGCCCGTCCTCGCCCTCGCGCGCCACATCGTGGCCGACGGCCGGGTCCTGCTGCGCATGCCCAGGAGCTGGGGGTATCACCAGGTGTGCGCCGGGAGCGTCGTCGCGTACGGAGCGGACAACCTGACCTCCGCACGGCCCGGCGAGAGCCTGTGGACCGTGCAGGTCGTGGGCCGGTGCGAGACCCACGAGCCGAGCGCCGCCGAGCTGGATCGGTTCGGTCCCGCGCCGGGCCGGGTGGACGGCGACCCGTTCGAGCCCGCCTACCTGCGCGTGGACCCGCAGTTCGGCACGGTGCACTTCACGGACGGGGCCACGGGGCCCGCGTAGGCGAACGCAACGCGCGCGTGGAGCCCGTTCCGGGGCCGCACGCGCGCGTGGGGTGTCGTGGGGGTTGCGGTCACTCGCCCGCCGGGTCGGTGGCGCCGCCCGTGTTTCCGGAGCCGCCCTCGGTGCCGCCGCCGTCCGGTGGGGTCTCGCCACCGCCGGGGGTCTCATTGCCACCAGGCGTGTCACCACCACCAGGGCTCTCACCGCCACCAGGCGTCTCACCGTCACCGGGCGACGCGTCGCCACCAGGCGTCTCACCACCGCCGGTCGAATCGTCCGTCTCCGTCTGCGACGGCGTCCACGACGGCGTGTCCGGCTGCTCCCAGTTCCCGTCGCCGCTGCCGCCCCCGCCCGAGCCCTGCTCGGTGCCCGGGTCGGTGGTCTCCTGGGTCTGCTCGTCGCTGGGCGACGAACTGGGCGTCTCCTCGCCGGTGCTCTGGGAGGTGGTCGCCGACGGGCTCTTGTCCGTCTCGGTGCCGCCCTTGTCGCCGCCGCCGTTGTTCAGGGCCAGCGCGACGCCGGCCGCAATGGCGATCACCGCGAAGACGGCCAGTATCCACAGCTTGCCGCGGCCGCTGCCCTTGTTGCCATGGCCCTCGAAGCCGCCGTCGTCGCCCCCGCCGTACCCGCCCGGCAGGATCGGCTGGGGGATCTGCTGGGTGCCCGACGCACCGTGCTGGTCGGGGTGCGGCAGCACCGTCGTGCCCGCCAGGCCGGCCGCGGGGGTGTGCCGGCCGTCGTGCGCGGCGACCGGGCCGGTGTTCCAGGTGCCGGTGTGGCCGCCCTGCTCGTACAGCATCTGCAGGCCGTACTGGACCAGGCCGCGCATCTCCTCGGCGGTCTGGAAACGGTCGTCGGGCTCCTTGGCCAGCGAGCGCATCACCAGGCCGTCCAGCTCCGGCGGGGTGGCGTCGGAGACCTCGGACGGGGGCGTCGGAATGTCCTGCACGTGCTGGTAGACCACCGACAGCGGGGTCTCCCCGGTGAACGGCGGGCGCAGCGCGAGGAGTTCGTAGAGCAGGCAGCCGGTGGCGTACAGGTCGGAGCGGTGGTCGACGGCCTTGCCGAGGGCCTGCTCGGGGGAGAGGTACTGCGGGGTGCCCATGACCATGCCGGTCTGCGTCATCGTCGACTGGGCGCCGTGCAGGGCGCGCGCGATGCCGAAGTCCATCACCTTCACCGCGCCCGCGTTGGTGATGATGACGTTGGCGGGCTTGATGTCGCGGTGCACGATGCCGTGCTGGTGGGAGTAGGCGAGGGCCTCCAGGACACCGGAGACGATGATCAGCGCCTGCTCGGGGCCGGGCGCCTCGGCGTTGAGGAGGAGGTCGCGGATGGTGCGCCCCTCGACGATCTCCATCACGATGTACGGCACGGACTGGCCGCCGACGACGTCCTCGCCCGAGTCGTACACGGCCACGATGGCATGGTGGTTGAGGCCCGCCACCGACTGTGCCTCGCGCGTGAAGCGCGCCTTGGAGACCGGGTCCTCGGCGAGGTCCGCGCGCAGCAGCTTGACCGCCACCGTGCGCCCCAGGCGGACGTCCTCGGCGGCGAACACCTCGGCCATGCCGCCCCGCCCGAGCCTGCGGGTCAGCCGGTACCGGCCGTCGCCGACCAGGCCGCCGTTGCCCCAGTTCTCCGGCGCGTCAGACATACCGCCGCCAGATGCCTCGGGTTCGGACGGGCCCTGGGCGCGCTGCTGCTGTGCCATCAGTCCTCGCCGTCGTTTCTGCCCGCGGTACGCGCGGTGTTGTTACGGTCTCCGTCGGCCACGCTACAGCCTTCGCGGGGGCCTCCGGTCCGGGATGAGCGCCGGGACCGGACATGAGACGGACCGGTCATGAAACCCTGGTTCCGTACTCTCGTGCAAATTCCGTGGACCGGAAGTACGCCGGCTGTAACGCTTCCGCGACGCTTCTTTCGCGTACGGTCACGGAACGGGCACCGCGCTTGACGTGTCAGTGCCCTGGGGCAGACTTGGCCGGGAATAGCACTTTCGATCACGAGCGCGCGTGCCGCTGCCACCGGCGCCCGCCGCCTATGGGGGACGCAGAGACATGAGCCAGGACGCCGGACAGGGACGGTATGCGGGGCGGGCGCTCGCCGGTGGCCGTTACCAGCTGCGCGACTTGCTCGGCGAGGGCGGCATGGCCTCCGTGCACCTGGCGTACGACTCGGTCCTCGACCGCCAGGTCGCGATCAAGACGCTGCACACCGAGCTGGGCCGCGAACAGGCCTTCCGCGAACGCTTCCGCCGCGAGGCCCAGGCCGTGGCCAAGCTCACGCACACCAACATCGTCTCGGTCTTCGACACCGGTGAGGACGATCTGGACGGCATGACCACGCCGTACATCGTCATGGAGTACGTCGAGGGCCGGCCGCTGGGCTCCGTGCTCGACGAGGACGTGCGGCAGCAGGGCGCGATGCCCGCCGACAAGGCGCTGAAGATCACCGCGGACGTGCTGGCCGCGCTGGAGATCAGCCACGAGATGGGCCTGGTCCACCGGGACATCAAGCCGGGCAACGTGATGATGACCAAGCGCGGCGTGGTCAAGGTGATGGACTTCGGCATCGCCCGCGCCATGCAGTCCGGCGTGACCTCGATGACGCAGACCGGCATGGTCGTCGGCACCCCGCAGTACCTTTCGCCGGAACAGGCCCTCGGCCGCGGCGTCGACGCCCGCTCCGACCTGTACTCGGTCGGCATCATGCTGTTCCAGCTGGTCACCGGACGCCTGCCGTTCGACGCCGACTCGCCGTTGGCGATCGCGTACGCGCACGTGCAGGAGGAGCCGGTCGCCCCGTCCACCGTCAACCGCGCCCTGCCCCCGGCGGTGGACGCGCTGGTGGCCCGCGCGCTGAAGAAGAACCCCAACGAACGCTTCCCCAGCGCCGAGTCCATGCGCGACGAGTGCCTGCGCGTGGCGGCCTCCTTCCAGGCGGCCCCGCCGAGCATCGTGCCCGGCGCCCGGACGTCGAGCGGCGCGGGTGTCGGCTCCGCGGTCTTCCCGCCGGTCGGCCAGGGCACCCCGGCGCCCGCGGGCCCCGTCCAGACGCCGTACCAGCCGACGCCGGCCCCCGGTCCGAACCCGTACGGCACCCCGGCCCCGGCGGCGCACTCGCCCGCGTACGGCTATCCGCAGCAGGCCGGGTACCAGACGCCGGCCCCGTCGCCGTACGCCCAGCAGCCGGCCACGCCTCCGCCGTACAACCTGACGCCGTCGCCGCAAGGCCCCGGTTCCCCGGGCGGGGGCAAGAACAACAAGCCGGTGATCATCGGCTCGGTCGTGGTCGCCCTCGTGGCCGTCGGCGGACTGATCGCCGCGCTGCTGATGAACGGCGGCGGGGACGAGGACCCGGAGGCCGGCGGTGGCGGCTCCGCGAGCGTGTCCGCTTCGCCGTCGAAGGCGGCGGGCTACCGCGGGCCGGACAAGACGAAGACGATCGAGACGGACAAGTGCACCGAGCCGGAGGAGTCGTACAACGACCCGGACAAGATCAAGGTGCCGGACTTCACGTTCAAGTACATCGGCTCGGTCAAGGAATGCTTCAACGCCGCGGGCTGGGAGATGAAGGTCGTCGAGGTCGACGAGAACACGTACGGCGAGGGATCGGTCCGGGACCAGTTCCCCGTCGCCGGCACGGACGTCGACCCGGAGGACATGCCGAAGATCCAGCTCAAGGTCTCGTCGGGCAACCCGGCCACCGAGTGAGCCCGTGACGGCGTGACGCGCGGCTGACGACGAAGGGCCCGGCAGCGAGTGCTGCCGGGCCCTTCGCGATGTCGGTGGACGCGAGTTCTACAAGGTCTCCAGGTCTACAGGTCTACAGGTCTACAGGTCTACAGGTAGGGACCGCCGGAGCGGCCGCCCGGATGCGGGGGCTCCTCGCCCTCCGGGGCGACGCCGGGCGGAAGCGCGCGGCGCATCTGCTCCAGCTGGGCCCGCGCGGCCATCTGCTGGGCGAACAGCGTGGTCTGGATGCCGTGGAAGAGACCCTCCAGCCAGCCGACCAGCTGTGCCTGGGCGATCCGCAGTTCGGCGTCGGTCGGGGTGCCGTCGTCCGTGAAGGGCAGGGAGAGCCGCTCCAGCTCCTCCACCAGCTCCGGCGCCAGACCGTCCTCCAGCTCCTTCACCGAGCTGGCGTGGATCTCCTTGAGCCGGACCCGGCTCGCCTCGTCCAGCGGCGCGACCCGCACCTCTTCGAGCAGCTGCTTGATCATGCTGCCGATCCGCATGACCTTGGCAGGCTGCTCCACCTGCTCGGTCACCGGGATCTCGCGGGAGTCGTCGTCCCCGCCGCCGCTGAGCGCCATTCCGTCCTGGCCGACGACCAGGATCTGGGGGTTCTCCGGCGACCTGTCGTTCCTCGGCATTTCCATGCCGCCATTGTCTCCCACGCGTGGTCCGCGAACGGGTGCTGCCCCGGGGAAACCGGCCCCCACGCGTTCGGCGGCGTCCGGAATGCCGGTATCGCCGACCGGTGTGAGGCTTGTTGCGTCGTTTTCCACGACTTCTACGACGCTTTCCACGACTGGTCTCACCGGGAGGGGGTCACGGACGTGACTCCATGGCTGCGCACACTGCGGGCGACGGGTTTGGCGGGCGCCCTGGGGGTCGGCGCGCTGGTGTCGCCGTACGGCGCGGAGCCGGCCCACGCCGCCTCTGCCGCCGGCGCCGGGTTCGCGGCGGTGGTGGCACCGTCCCCGGCGTCCTCCGCGGCGGGCCACGATCCGGCGCCGGAGGCGGCCACCGTCCCGGACGGCTCCGCCACCCACGACGGGCGGGGCGGTCACGAACGTCCCCGGCGCCCCGCCGGCCCCGACCGCCCGGAGCGCCCGGACGCCGGGTCCGCCTCCCGGCCCGCCGCGGACCCCGGCCCCTCGGACAGTGCGGGGCGCGGTTCCGCCAAGCCCTCCCCCTCTTCCCCCACACCGTCGGCGTCCCGCACCACGGCCGACCCCGAGCCCTCCCGGGCCGGGAGCCTGCCGGGCGAGGGAAGGCAGCGGCCCGGTCGCGCCGAGGAGCGTGAGCCGGAACACGACGGCACGGACGAGAACGCCGGTCGGCGCCAGGACGGCGACGGCGGCGACGGTGTCCCCGAGGACCCGGCCACCGCCACCGCCGCCGCCGTCCCGCCCGGACAGACCGAGGCAGCCCGGGCGCCCTCGGTCTCCCCGTCCCGGACGGGGTCGCAGGCCGGCATGCGGGCCCAGGGGGCCGCCGAGCCCGTACTGCGGGTCCTCCCGCTGGGCAGCGGGCTGGTCCTCATCGGGCTCGGCCTGGCCCTGGGCCTCGTGGGGCTGCGCCTGCGCCGGGCGTAGGGGCCCGCCGCGCACCGACCGTGCGTGCCGCCGTTCGTGCCGTTTGCGAGCCGTCCACGCGTCGTCTACGAGGTGACCAGCAGCACCTTGCCGATGTGTCCGCTCTCCTCCACCACCCGATGGCCCTCCGCGGCCTCGCTCATCGGCATCTCGCGGTCGACGACCGGGCGGACGTGGCCCCCGTCGAACAGCGGCCAGACGTGTTCCCGTACGGCCGCCACGATGGCCGCCTTCTCCTCCAGGGGACGGGCCCGCAGCGAGGTCGCGCTGACGGCGCCGCGCTTGGCGAGGAGCGTGCCGATGTTCAGCTCGCCCTTCCGGCCGCCCTGCATGCCGATGATCGCGAGCCGGCCGTTCACGGCGAGGGCCTGGACGTTGCGGTCGAGGTACTTCGCGCCCATGTTGTCGAGGATGACGTCGGCGCCCGCACCGCCCGTCGCGTCCTTCACCTCGGCGACGAAGTCCTGCTCCCGGTAGTTGATCAGGACGTCCGCGCCCAGCTCGGCGCAGCGCTCCAGCTTCTCCTTCGTCCCCGCCGTCACCGCGACCTTCGCGCCGACGGCCTTGGCGAGCTGGATCGCCATGGTGCCGATGCCGCTGGAGCCGCCGTGCACGAGCAGCGTCTCGCCGGGGCGCAGGTGGGAGACCATGAAGACGTTCGACCAGACCGTGCAGACCACCTCGGGCAGCGCCGCCGCCCGCTTCAGGTCGACGCCCTGCGGCACCGGCAGCAGCTGACCGGCCGGGACGACGACCTTCTCGGCGTAGCCGCCGCCCGCGAGCAGCGCGCACACCTCGTCGCCGACGGCCCAGCCGGACACCCCCAAACCGAGCGCGGCGATCCGTCCGGAGCACTCCAGGCCGGGGTAGGCGGAGGCGCCGGGCGGGGGGTCGTAGAAGCCCTGGCGCTGCATGATGTCGGCCCGGTTGACGGCGCTGGCCGTCACCTCGACCAGGACCTCGCCCTCGCCGGGCTGCGGGTCGGGGACCTCGGCCCACACCAGCGCCTCGGGGCCTCCGGGTTCGGGAATCGTGATCGCATGCATGGGGCCGACGCTACTCCTGTGCCCCGGTCGGGGCCCCGGCACGGGCCCGCGCGGCCTGATGACGGGCGACTGGCCCGGCGTCCAGATCGCCTGGACGCTGGGCTGGGCGGCCTGTTCCTGCGGGTCTTCGGCCCGGTCACGACGCGGCTCCACAACCGCAAGTAGCGCGCCCCGGGGAGCGGGCCCGCGACCGGGCCGAGAGGAGCGGCTCAGTCGCGGGGCAGCGGGCGGGCGTCGGGTGCCACATGGGTGGCCGGTGTCGCCCGTACGATCGTGATCAGGCGGTCCGTCAGCTCCAGCCCGCCGACGGCCGGATCGTCGTAGCCCAGGACCCGGTGCCCGCGCAGCACGCTCACCACCAGGTCGTCCATCTCCCGCGGGTTCCTGCCCACCTCGGCCTTTATGACGGGCCGTTCGATGAGGTCGAGTCCGCTGCCCTGGCTGATGAGGTCCTCCATGACCATGCCGGCGGCGGGGCTGAGCACGGAGAGTCCGAGCAGTCGGCCGGCGGCGCTGGCGCTGGTGATCACGGCGTCGGCGCCGGACTGCTTGAGCAGCGGCGCGTTCTCCTCCTCGCGGACCGCGACCACGATCTTCGCGCCGCGGTTGAGTTGCCGGGCCGTCAGCGTGACCAGCACGGCCGTGTCGTCGCGCTGCGTGGCGATGATGATCTGCTTGGCCCGGAACGCCTCGGCCCGGTTGAGCACGTCGCTGCGGGTCGCGTCACCGACCACGCCCGCGTAGCCGTGGGCCGTCGCGGCCTCGATGGCCTTGCCGCTGGGGTCGACCACGACCACCTGGTCCTTGCGCAGCCCGGTCGCGCAGACGGTCTGGATCGCCGACCGCCCCTTGGTTCCGAAGCCGACGACGACGGTGTGATCGCGCAAGGCGGACCTCCAGCGGTTCAGGCGCCACTCCTCCCGAGTGCGCTCGGTGAGGGCTTCCAGCGTGGTGCCGACCAGGATGATCAGGAAGAGCACGCGCAGGGGCGTGATGACGAAGATGTTGGTCAGCCGGGCGGCGTCGCTGACGGGCGTGATGTCACCGTAGCCGGTGGTGGAGAGGGTGACGGTGGCGTAGTAGAAGGAGTCGAGGAGGTCGACGGAACCGTCGGAGTTGTCGGTGTAGCCGTCGTGGTCGACGTACACGACGACGGCCGTCACCACCAGGACCACCAGGGCGATGGACAACCGCTTGGCGACCTGACGGAACGGGTGCTCCACCAGTTTTCTGGGGAGTTTCACCCGGTGGGTCACGAGGTGTTCGTCCGCCTGGCGGGCGATCGCGTCCTGGCCCGGAAGTTTCACGTGAAACACACCCCGATTCCGCCGGTCGCCCAGGGCAGGTCGAGCAGCTCGGCCTCCTGCCCGGACCGCGCACCGCCCGGGGGTACGACGGCCAGCGCGTCGGCGGCCGCGATACCGCGCAGCATCGCCGGACCGTTGTAGTGCAGCGACACGGCGCCCTCGCCGCGCAGTACGACGGGCACGAGCCGGGTGTCGTACGGGTGCCCGTGCACGGCGTCCCGCAGCGGCAGCGTGTACGGCTCGGGCGCCGGGCGGGCGGCGAGGGTGCGCAGCAGCGGCTCGGCGAGGGTGAGCAGTCCGGAGACGGCGGCGAGGGGATTGCCGGGCAGCCCGACGAGGTGCTGGTCGTCCTTGAGGCGGGCCAGCAGCATGGGGTGGCCGGGGCGCACCTTGACGCCGTCCACGAGGAGTTCGGCGCCGATCCGGCGCAGGGTCGGATGGACGTGGTCGACGGGTCCCGCGGCGGTGCCGCCGGTCGTGACGATCAGGTCGGCGTCGGAGGTCGTGACGGCGCGGCGCAGGGCCTTGGCGTCGTCGCCGATCCGGCGGACGGTGCGGACCTCGGCGCCCAGCGCGCGCAGCCAGGGCGGCAGCATCGGGCCGAGCGCGTCCCGGATGAGGCCGTCGTGCGGGAGGCCCTCGGTGAGCAGTTCGTCGCCGAGGACGAGGACGTCGACGCGGGGGCGGGGGACCGCGGTGAGCGTGTCGTATCCGGCGGCCGCCGCCAGGCCCAGTACCGCGGGGGTGGCGAGGGTGCCGACGGGCAGCAGCTGGTCGCCGCTGCGGCACTCCTGACCGCGCGGGCGGATGTCCTGGCCGTGGACGACCTCACGGGTGGGGTGCAGGCGGCCGCGTTCGTCGGTGCGGCCGTGCTCGGTGCGCAGGACGGCGGTGGTGTCCGGGGGGATCCGTGCGCCGGTGGCGATGCGGACGGCCTCGCCGTCGGTGAGGGGCGCGGGTTCCGCGTGTCCGGCCAGGACGCCCTCGTCGCGCACCGCCCAGGGGCCCGGCCCCGCGACGGCCCAGCCGTCCATCGCGGAGGTGTCGAAGGACGGCAGGTCGGTGAGGGCGGCCAGGGGTGCGGCCAGGGTGAGGCCGAGGGCCGCGTCGAGGGGCACGGAGACCGGGGTGCGGCGGACGGCACGGGCGGCGGCGCGGGCGGCACGCTCGGCGGTCGTCCGGGCCTCGGGCCAGGGGGTCGCGCGGTGGTGGGAGCCCGCTCGGCCGTGCTGCGGGGTGTGCGCGTCCTGTCCGGCGTGGCCGCGGTGGGCGGGGCCGGGGTTCTCCTGCACGAGGGCGAGTGCCTCCTCGACGCCGAGATCGTCCGCTTCCTCGTCGGCTCGCGTGCCGGGGGAGGTCATCACGCGTCCGGGCGGGTGTCGGGGGTGGCGTCCGGGGCCACGTCGGGCTTCCCCTTCGCGGCGGCGGGGCCGGTGCCGGCGGCCTCCTCCGCCCAGCGCAGTGCGAGGGCGGCGGCCCTGCGGGCGGTCTCGGCGACGGCCTCGGGGCCTCCCTGGGCCCGCCCGGCCGCGTAACCGACGAGGAAGGTGGTCAGCGGGGCCGCCGGCCTGGCCACCCCGTGCGCGGCGTCGCGCGCGAGATCGAGCAGGACCTTGGTGTCGACGTCCAGGTCGATGCCCAACTCGTCCTTGGCTGCGGAAATCCATTCATCCAACACGTGACCATGCTCCCTGATGCGTGCCCTTGCGGTGGCGATGTCGTCCCAGGTGTCGCAGTCGAAGGAGGCGACGGCGTCCGGGAGGCGAGTGAGGCGCAGAGCGCCGGTCAGGCGGCGCAGCGGCAGCCCGGTCAGGTGTCCCCCGTCTGCCCGGGCAGCCCCGCCTGCCTGGTCTGCGCGGTCCGTCCGCCGGCTCCGGTCGGTCCGGTCTTCCCGCTCACGCCGGTCGGCGCGGTCTACCCGTTCACGCTGGTCGGCGCGGTCTACCCGTTCACGCCGGTCGGCCCGGTTCCGTGCGAGTTCATTCCGGTCGGCCTGGTCTACCCGTTCACCCCGGTCGGCCCGGTTCCGTGCGAGCGCCGCCAGTTCGCGGCGCAGCGCGGACGCGCGGTAAGCGGCGACGAGGGGCTGGTCGCGGCCGTCGGCGTCGGTGAGCAGCACCCCGTCGGCGTCACCCGCGGCGAGCGCCGACAGCAGCCGCCCGACGGTCGGCCCGGCGAGGAACGGCAGGTCGGCGGAGAGCACCACGACGTGCTCCGCCGTGGTGTGCCGCACTCCGGCGGCGAGGGCGGCGAGCGGTCCACCGCCGGGCGGGTCCTCGCGCGCCCAGGTCACGGGACGCGCGGTGGACCGGGGTTCGGCGACGACGACGGTGGTGCGGGCCCCGGCGCAGGCGGCGAGCACCCGGTCGAGGAGCGCGCGGCCGCCCACCCGCAGCCCGGGTTTGTCCGCGCCCCCGAGCCGCCGCGCGGCCCCGCCGGCGAGCACGACGGCGTCGTACCCGGCGGGGCCTGAACCCGGCGCGGGGTCCTGGCCCGGCCCGGCATCGGAACCCGGCGCGGGGTCGCTGCCGGCGCCTGGGTCGCCGACGGGCTCGTACGCGGTCATCCCCCGAGTATGGGGCCCTGCGCGATCACAGGGAACGCAGGGGAGCCCGCGCGATCGGAGTGTGCGCGGACACACCGTCACCCAGGGGGCGTCATCACCCCTGTCACAGGGTCCGCAGGAGCACCACCGGCTGTTCCACGCAGTCCGCCACGTACCGCAGGAATCCGCCCGCCGTACCGCCGTCGCACACCCGGTGGTCGAAGGTGAGCGACAGCTGCACGACCTGACGCACCGCCAACTCGCCCTCGTGCACCCACGGCTTGGGGACGATGCGGCCGACGCCGAGCATGGCCGCCTCGGGGTGGTTGATGATCGGCGTGGAGCCGTCGACGCCGAAGACGCCGTAGTTGTTCAGCGTGAAGGTGCCGCCGGTCAGTTCGCCCGGCGTCAGCCTGCCCGCGCGGGCCGCCTCGGTCAGCCGGGCGAACTCCGCGGTGAGCGACTCGGCGTCCCGCGCTTGCGCGTCCCGGACGACCGGCACGACGAGACCGCGGTCCGTCTGGGCGGCGAAGCCGAGGTGGACCCCGTCGAGCCGGACGATCTCCCGGGCCTCCGTGTCGACCGTCGAGTTCAGCTCCGGGAAACGGGCCAGGGCGGCCGTGCAGATCCGGGCCAGCAGGGCGACCAGGGAGATCTTCGGCCCGCCGGAAGCGTTCATCGCGGCACGCGCACGCATCAGCTCGGTCGCGTCGGCGTCCACCCAGCAGGTCGCGTCCGGGATCTCCCGCCGACTGCGGGAGAGCTTGTCGGCGACGGCTGCGCGCACGCCCTTGAGGGGGATGCGGGTGCCCTCGGCGGGCGAGGCGGAGGAGGTGACAGGAGGGGAGGAAGCGACGGGAGGGGAGGAGGCGACGGACGCGGCGGTCGGCACCTCGCTCGTCCCGGCCTCCTGATCCACCGTGCGGCCGCCCTGCGCGGCGGCGGCCCGCAGCGCGTACTCCACGTCCGCCCGCAGGATCAGCCCGTCCGGTCCTGAACCGGTCAGCTCGCGCAGGTCCAGGTCGTGCTGCCGGGCCAGCCTGCGCACCAGCGGGGAGATGACCGGGACCGGGCCGTCCACCGGCTCGGCCGTGCGAACCTGGCCGCCCACCGGCTCCACCGTACGAACCCGGCCGTTCGCCCGCCCGGACGGTCCGGTGGCCGCCGGTCGGCCGGGCCGCACCCTGCGCCGCCGCGCGGGCGCCTCGGAGGTGCCGTAGCCGACCAGGACGTTGCCGGAGCCCTCCGCCTTCCTCTCCGCGGCGGACGGCTCGGCGGCCGGCGTCTGTGCGGCGCCGGTACCGGATTCCCGTGCCGGGACGTCGGCGGCGGCCTCACCTCCACCCACCGCCACGGTCACCAGCGGCGCCCCGACGGGCAGCTCGGTGCCCTCCTCACCGAAGCGGGCGGTGACCACGCCGCCGTAGGGGCAGGGCACCTCGACCATCGCCTTGGCCGTCTCGACCTCGACGACCGGCTGGTCCACGGCGACCACGTCGCCGACCTCGACCAGCCAGCGCACGATCTCCGCCTCGGTGAGCCCCTCACCCAGGTCGGGCAGCTTGAACTCCAGAATGTGCCCGTCAGAAGCGTGTGCCATCAGCTTTCGGCCTCCCACTGCAGGCGCCCCACGGCGTCCAGAATCCGGTCCACACCGGGCAGGTGGTGACGCTCCAGCATCGGCGGAGGATACGGGATGTCGAACCCGGCCACACGCAGCACCGGCGCCTCCAGGTGGTGGAAGCAGCGCTCCGTGACCCGGGCCGCGATCTCCCCGCCCGGGCCCCCGAAGGAACCCGACTCGTGGACGACGACCGCCCGTCCCGTCCGCCGCACCGAAGCGCACACCGTCTCGTCGTCGAACGGCACCAGGGAGCGCAGATCGACGACTTCGAGGTCCCAGCCCTCGGCCCGGGCCGCCTCGGCCGCCTCCATGCAGACGGCCAGCGACGGCCCGTACGTGATGAGCGTGGCGCTCCGGCCGGAGCGCCGCACCACCGCGCGGCCCATCGGCTCAACGGGCGTCGGCTCCTCGGGGTTCCAGGTGTCCTTCGACCAGTACAGCCGCTTGGGTTCGAGGAAGACCACCGGGTCGTCGGAGGCGATGGACGCGCGCAGCAGCCCGTAGGCGTCGGCGACCGTCGCGGGCGTGACGACATGGAGCCCCGGAGTCGCCATGTAGTACGCCTCGGACGAGTCGCTGTGGTGCTCGACGCCGCCGATGCCGCCGCCGTAGGGGATGCGGATGGTCAGCGGCAGGGGCATCTTCCCGCGCGTGCGGTTGCGCATCTTGGTGACATGGCTGACGACCTGCTCGAACGCCGGGTAGGCGAAGGCGTCGAACTGCATCTCGACGACCGGGCGCAGCCCGTACATCGCCATGCCGACGGCCGTGCCGAGGATGCCGGCCTCGGCGAGCGGGGTGTCCGTGCAGCGGTCCTCGCCGAACTCCGCGGCGAGCCCGTCGGTGACCCGGAAGACGCCGCCGAGGGTGCCCACGTCCTCGCCGAGGACGTGCACGCCCGGGTCGGCGGCCATGGCGTCGCGCAGCGCGCGCGTGAGGGCCTGCGCCATGGTGGCCGGCTTGACGGCGACGGTGGTCATCGACGTCCCCCTTCCGGTGTTCCGGCTTCCTGCGCTCCGCTCTCGGCCTCGGCCTCGGCCTCCGCCTCCGCCTCCAGCTCAGCGCGCAGTTGTGCCCGCTGCTCGCGCAGTTGCGGTGTGGGCTCGGCGTAGACGTGGTCGAACAGGTCCAGCGGGTTCAGCTCGGGGTCCTGGTTCATCCGGGCGCGCAGGTCGGCGGCCATGCTCTCGGCGTCCTCGCGGGCGGCACGGATGCCGTCCTCGTCGAGCAGGCCGCGCTCGGTCAGCTCCCGCTCCAGCAGCGCGACCGGGTCGTGCCGGCGCCAGGTCTCCACCTCGGCGTCGCCGCGGTAGCGCGTGGCGTCGTCGGCGTTGGTGTGCGCGTCGACGCGGTACGTCACCGCCTCCACCAGCGTGGGGCCGCCACCCGCGCGCGCGTGCCGTACGGCGTCGGACAGGACCTCGTACACCGCGGCGGCGTCGTTGCCGTCGACCAGGCGGCCGGGCATCCCGTAGCCGACGGCCTTGTGGGCCAGCGACGGGGCGGCGGTCTGCTTGTCGAGCGGGACGGAGATCGCGAAGCCGTTGTTCTGCACGAGGAAGACGACCGGGGCCTGCCAGACGGCGGCGAAGTTCAGCGCCTCGTGGAAGTCGCCCTCGCTGGTGCCGCCATCGCCGACCATGGCCAGCGCGACCACGTCGTCGCCCTTGAGGCGGGCGGCGTGGGCGAGACCCACGGCGTGCGGCAGCTGGGTGGCCAGCGGTGTGGACAGCGGGGCGACCCGGTGCTCGTAGGGGTCGTAGCCGGTGTGCCAGTCGCCGCGCAGCAGGGTGAGGGCCTCGACGGGGTCGACGCCGCGCGAGACGACCGCGAGGGTGTCGCGGTAGCTGGGAAAGAGCCAGTCCCGCTCCTCGAGGACCAGCGCGGCGGCGATCTCGCACGCCTCCTGGCCGGTGCTGGAGGGGTAGACGGCCAGCCGGCCCTGCTTGGTCAGCGCCGTGGCCTGCGCGTTGTAGCGGCGGCCGCGCACCAGCCGGGCGTACAGCGTGCGCAGCAGCTCGGTGTCGGCGCGGTCCGCGGCCTTCGTGCCGAGAACGCGGTACGGCTCCGCGTCCGGCAGCAGTGGCGCGGGGTCGGTACGGGGCTGCCAGGCGGGCGGCGGTGTGGGCCGGTACGCGCCCCGCTGCTCCATGACCGTCATGACGGCACCTCCTCGTGGGAGACGGCTCCGGGCTCGCCACGGGTGTGACGGGCCTCACCTACCGATTGTTCGGTCGCCGGCACATTTTGGCTACAGGCGGCCCCAGGCTGTGGACAAACGGTTCTCCACAGCCTGAGATGGACGCAGTACGTCCATGAGGGGAAGGCGGGGGCACGTGGCATCTGAACAAATGGCCGATCGCCCTGGGGAGGGCGGCGGCACGGACGAGGCCGGCGCCCCGCCGCCCCCGCGCCCGCTGGACGCCATCGATCAGGACATCCTGCGCATGCTCCAGGCGGACGGCCGCGCCTCCATACGGTCGGTCGCGGAGCGGGTGCACGTCTCGCGCGCGAACGCCTACGCCCGCATCAACCGGCTCGTCGAGGACGGTGTCATCCGCGGCTTCGGCGCCCGCGTCGACCACGAGCGCGCCGGGCACGGCACCTCGGCCTACATCACCCTGAAGATCGTCCAGAACTCCTGGCGGACGGTCCGCGCCCAGCTGCGGCAGCTGCCCGGGGCCTCGCACATCGCTCTGGTGGGCGGCGACTTCGACGTACTGCTGCTGGTGCACACCCCGGACAACCGGGCCCTGCGCGAGCTGGTGCTCAGCCGCCTCCAGGCCATCCCGGAGGTGCTCAGCACGCGCACCCTGCTGGTCTTCGAGACCGAGGACCTCGAACCGCAGAGCTGACCGGCGATGGGGCCGGCCGGCCCCACCCGTCCCAGGCCGCTCAGGACGCCTTGCGCAGCCCGCCGAACACCAGCCGCGCCACCGCCTCGACCACCTCGCGCTCGCCCGCGCCGCTCGCACCACTCACGCCACTCGCGCCACCCCGGCCGTCGGGACCGTCGGGGCGGTACCACTCGACGATCGAGTTGATCATGCCGAAGACGAGGCGGGTCGCGAGCCGCACCTCCACGTCGGCGCGCACGTCCCCCTCGGCCGCCGCGTCCTTCAGCAGGGCGGCGACCCGGTGGTCGAACTCGCGCCGCCGCTCCAGCGCCCACCGCTCGGTGCCGGTGTTGCCGCGCACCCGCAGCAGCAGCGTCACATAGGGCAGCTCGGCCATGAGCACCTCGACCATGCGCCGCACGACGTACTCGAGGCGCTCGGCGGCCGTCCCCACGCGCGCGTGCTCCTCGTCGAGGATCCCGAAGAGCTCGTCCAGGGCCCGGCTCACGGCCCGGCGCAGCAACTCCTCCTTGCCCGTGACGTGGTGATATATCGACGACTTGGAGATCCCCGCCGCCTTGGACAGGTGCTCCATGGAGGTGCCGTCGTAGCCGCGCTCGATGAAGACCTGCACGGCCACGGACAGCAGCGTCTCGGGCGTGTACGTGTCGCGCTTGGCGGTGGTCATGAGTCGGTGTCCTCCCGGGCCTCGGCGGCGTCGGCGTGGCGGTGGAGCGCGAGGGACGGCGCGCAGCGCCCGGACGGTTCCCACTCGTGGACGTGGGACAGCAGGTCGCGGGCCCAGGTGTCACCGAGCCGACGGCTCCATGCGAAGGGGCCGAGGGGATAGTTCACACCCAGCCGCATCGCCGTGTCGACGTCCTCCGGGGCGGCCACGCCCTTGGCCACGGCGTCGAACGCCAGGTCGATGATCCGGGCCACCGTCCGGGCCACGATCATGCCAGGGACGTCGCCGATGACGCTGACCTTCTTGCCGAGCGCCTGGAACAGGCCGGTGGCCTCGGACAGGAGGCCCGGACGGACGCCTCGGGACGCGGACAGGGCGACCCGGGTGGCCGCGCGGTAGTCGAGGGCGAGGTCGAAGTGGACGAGGTCCTTCGACACGGGCAGCTCACCGTCGGCGAGGCACAGCGTGCCGCCGCCGGGCAGGACGAGCCGTCCCGCGCCGTACCCGTCCTCCGGACGCACCTCGACGCCTGCCTCGCGGATCAGCGCGACCAGCTCGGCCGCCGGTCCCAGGTCCCCCTCGACGACGACGTACGCGGGCGCCCCGGCCGGTTCGGCGGTGTGCGGCCCGGGGCGCTCGGCGCCGTCGCGGTAGTCGTACCAGCCCTGCCCACTCTTGCGGCCGAGCCGGCCGGACTCGACCAGGCGGCGCTGGGCCAGGGACGGGGTGAAGCGCACGTCCTGGAAGAACGACTGCCACACGGAGTGCGTGACGGACTCGTTGACGTCCTGGCCGATGAGGTCGGTCAGCTCGAAGGCGCCCATCCTGAAGCCGCCCGACTCGCGCAGCACGGCGTCGATGGTGGCCGGGTCCGCGCCCCGTGCCTCGTGGACGGCGAGGGCCTCGGCGTAGAAGGGCCGGGCGACGCGGTTGACGACGAAGCCGGGGGTGTCGGCGCAGGCCACCGGGGTCTTGCCCCAGGCGCGGGCCGTCTCGTACGCGCGCGTGGCCGACGCGGGGTCGGTGGCGAACCCGGAGACCACCTCCACCAGCGGGAGCAGCGGCGCGGGGTTGAAGAAGTGCAGGCCCACGAAGCGGCCGGGGACGCGCAGTGCGCCGCCGACCGCGGTGACGGACAGGGAGGAGGTGTTGGTGGCGAGCAGGCAGTCGTCGCCGACGACGTCCTCCAGCGCGCGGAACAGCTCCTGCTTGACGTCAAGACGCTCCACGACCGCCTCGACGACGAGCGCGCAGTCGGCGAGTTCGGCGAGGGTATCGGCGGACGTGAGCCGGGCGCGGGCGGCGTCCCGTTCGGCGCCGGTGAGGCGGTCCTTCTCGACGAGCCGGTCGAGCCGGGCCCCGATCACGTCTGCCGCCTCCCGGGCCAGCCCCGGGGCGGCGTCGTACAGCCGTACGGGATGGCCCGCGACCAGCGCCACCTGGGCGATGCCCTGGCCCATGGTGCCGGTGCCGACGACGGCCACGGGGCTGCTGAGGTCGAGTGCTGTCATGTGCGCGATCCTCCCGCACGGGGTTTTCCACAGATGCGGCGGTCCCCCTTGTACCGACCGATCGTTCGGTTACTCTAGCCGTGTCCGCCTGTTTCTGCCCAGGTTTCCCCCAGGTCCACGGACTCGACAGACAGTCGACAGAGCGTCGACGGGAAGTCGGCGAGTCCGTGAGAAACGAGGAGTTGGTCCCGCATGGCCGCCGAACTCACCGCACACCAGCTGATCGCCCAGCACCGGCCGACCCTGGACCTGGCGCTGGAGACGATCCGCACGCGCGCGTACTGGTCCCCCCACCCCGAGCACCCCAAGGCCTACGGGGAGAACGGCAGCCTGGACACGGCCGCGGGCAAGGCCGCCTTCGACGCTTTGCACGGCACCCGCCTCGACCTCGGCCAGCCGGGCACCGACGGCTGGGTGGGCGGCGAGGTCTCCCCGTACGGCGTCGAGCTGGGCGTGGAGTATCCGCACGCGGACCTCGACGTGCTGCTGCCCGCCATGAAGGCCGGCCAAAGGGCGTGGCGGGACGCGGGCGCGGAGCTGCGCGCGATGGTCTGCCTGGAGATCATCGGGCGGATCGCCGACCGGACGATGGAGTTCGCCCAGGCGGTCATGCACACCTCAGGACAGGCCTTCATGATGGCCTTCCAGGCGGGCGGCCCGCACGCCCAGGACCGCGGCATGGAGGCCGTGGCCTACGCGTACGTGGAGCAGTCCCGCACACCCGAGACGGCGGAGTGGACCAAGCCCCAGGGCAAGCGCGACCCGCTCGCGCTCACCAAGCGGTTCACGCCGGTCCCGCGCGGCATCGGCCTGGTCATCGGCTGCAACACCTTCCCGACGTGGAACGGCTATCCGGGCCTGTTCGCCTCCCTCGCCACCGGCAACGCGGTCCTGGTCAAGCCGCACCCCCGCGCGGTGCTGCCGCTCGCCCTCACCGTCCAGGTCGCCCGCGACGTCCTCACCGAGGCCGGCTTCGACCCGAACCTGGTCGCGCTGGCCGCCGAGCGCCCCGGCGAGGGCATCGCCAAGACCCTCGCGACCCGCCCCGAGATCCGGATCGTCGACTACACCGGCTCCACCGCCTTCGGCGACTGGCTGGAGGCCAACGCCCGCCAGGCGCAGGTGTACACGGAGAAGGCCGGCGTCAACACGGTGATCGTGGAGTCGACCGACGACTACCAGGGCATGCTCGCCAACCTGGCCTTCTCGCTCTCCCTCTACAGCGGCCAGATGTGCACCACCCCGCAGAACCTGCTGATCCCCCGCGACGGCATCCGCACCGACCAGGGCGCCAAGACCTACGACGAGGTCACCGCCGACCTGGCCCGCGCCGTCGACGGCCTCCTCGGCGACGACGCCCGCGCGAACGCGCTGCTCGGCGCGATCGTCAACCCGGACGTCAAAGCCCGCCTGGAGGCCGCCGCCGGCCTCGGCGAGGTCGCCCTCGCCTCCCGCGAAGTGACCAACCCGGAGTTCCCGGACGCGGTCGTGCGCACCCCGGTGATCGTCAAGCTGGACGGCGCCAAGCCCGAGGACGAGGCCGCCTGGACCAGCGAGTGCTTCGGTCCGGTCTCCTTCACGGTCGCCGTCGACTCCGCCGACCACGCCCTGGAGCTGCTGCGCCGCAGCGTCCGCGAGAAGGGCGCGATGACGGTGGGCGCCTACACCACCGACCCCGAGGTCGAGGAGGCCGTGCAGGAGGTCTGCCTGGACGAGGCCGCCCAGCTCTCGCTGAATCTCACCGGCGGGGTGTACGTCAACCAGACGGCCGCCTTCTCCGACTTCCACGGCTCGGGCGGCAACCCGGCGGCCAACGCGGCCCTGTGCGACGGCGCGTTCGTCGCGAACCGCTTCCGGGTGGTGGAGGTCCGCCGCCCGGCCTGAGACAGGGCCCTAAGGCAGCACGTGCGGTGTGCCCCCGCCGGCACTCCAGTGGTACAGCGTCATGGCCACACTGGTCGCGAGGTTGTAGCTGGAGACCTGGGGGCGCATCGGCAGCGCCACCAGGTGGTCGGCCCGCGCGCGCAGCTCCCGCGAGAGCCCGCTGCGCTCGGAGCCGAACGCGAGCAGCGCGTCGTCCGGCAGCTTCAGCCCCCGGATGTCCTCGCCCTCCGGGTCCAGCGCGAACACCGGCCCCGGCGGCAGCCCGGCGACCTCCAGCCGCTCCACGACGGTCGCGAAGTGCAGCCCCGCCCCGCCGCGCACCACCGTGGGGTGCCAGGGGTCGAGCGTGCCGGTGGTGACCACACCGGTCGCCCCGAAACCGGCGGCCAGCCGGATCACCGCCCCCGCGTTGCCGAGGTTGCGCGGCTGGTCGAGGACCACGACGGGGGCGCGGCGGGGTGTGCGCGCCAGCGCCTCGAGCCCGGCCGCCCGCGAGGGCCGTACGGCCAGGGCGGCCACCGCCGTGGGGTGGGGCCGCGCGACGAGCGACGCGTACGCCTCCCGCGACACCTCGGTCAGCAGCCCCGCCAGCGCCTCGCGCACGTCCGGCGCCAGCTCGTCGGCCAGGGCCAGGACGCCCGCGCGGTCGCTCGTGACCGCCACCGGCACCTCGGCGCCGAAGCGCAGCGCGTGCTTGAGGGCGTGGAAGCCGTCCAGCAGCACGCACCGGCCGGCGTTCAGGTGCCAGGCGGCCGGCGGGCCGGGGGCGACGGGGTCGGTCATGTGCGGAAGCCTACGTGCGTGGGGTCGGGGTCCTTCCCGTCCATCGCGCCCGCTCCGGCTCCGTCCGCCTCCTCGCCCCCACGGGTGCGGGGCCCGGGCACCGTCGCCGTACGACCGCCCCCGTGCCGGTCCGCCGCCCCCGCGAGTACCACCGAGGGCCCCCGGCCCGACAGCCGGCCACTCGCGCGTGCCGTCCAGCCGCCCAGCCGGCGCAGGAACGAGGTCGGCAGGAAGACCGCGTCGGCGGCGATCATCGCCAGCGAGAAGAACGGCAGCCCGAGCGTCACGGCGATCACCGCGTGCTCGGTCATCATCACGGCGAGGAGCACGTTCTTGATCCGCCGGTTGAACAGCGTGAACGGGAAGGCGACCTGCACGGCGACCGTGCCGTACGTGATGAGCATGATCACCGTGCCGTTGGCGGCCAGCGCGTCGGACAGCGCGGGCCACGGCGAGAAGTAGTCCAGGCGCAGCGGGTAGTAGACGGCCGTGCCGTCCTGCCAGCGCGAACCCTGGATCTTGTACCAGCCGGCCGTCGCGTAGATCAGACACGCCTCGGCCATGATCACCACCAGCGCGCCGTTGTGCACGATGTTGGTGACCACGTCCAGCAGGATCCGCGGCTGACCGCCCTCCGCGCCCCGCCCCACGAGCCACCACAGGCCGAGCGAGACCCACACCGCCCACAGCAGCACCGGGACGAACCAGTCGCCGACGAGAACACCCGCCGACGTCACCGCCAGCAGCAGGAACCCCGAGGCGCACCACAGCACCGGCCCGACCCGGTCCACGACACGCTCTCCGCGCGCGCGTGCGGCCGCCGCACGCCGGGCGCGGCGCGCGTCCAGCGACCACACCTGGCCGCACCGGGTGAGGACCAGGTAGATGCTCATCAGGTGCACGACGTTGTCGCCGCCGTCCCCCATGAACACGCTGCGGTTCTGCAGCGAGAGCACGCCGACCATGAACAGCACGGACATGGTGCGGGTGCGCCAGCCCAGCAGGAGCAGCGCGCTGCTCAGAACGGCCAGCGCGTAGACGATCTCGAACCAGGCCCGCCCGTCCGACCACATCAGCGCCGTGAAGGCGCCGTTGTCCGCGATCAACTGCTCGGCGAGGTCGTGGCTCCAGGGCCCGTCCGGGCCGTACAGCTCGTTCCGGTGGGGCAGTTCGCGCAGCAGGAAGAGCAGCCAGGTGGCGCTGAAACCGATGCGGATCACAGCGGTCTGGTACGGGCCGAGCGCCGCGCCCGTGACGCGGGCGATGGAGCGGGAGACCGAGAGGACGATGCCGTTCACGCGGCGCCCCCTTCCTTCCCGGCCGTTCCGGCCTTCTCGGCCCTGGCGTCTCCGGTCTCCGCGGACACCGACCACCAGGGCAGCTCACGGACGGTCGGCCGGTCGGAGACCTTCTCACCGCTCCACGAGGGCGGCTCCACGTTCGTGGTCAGGGAACGGTACTGGACGCGCTCGACGACACCACCCGGTCCGGCGGCGTCGTCGCGGTCCAGGCGCAGCAGCGCGATGCGCCGCAGATACGTCTCGGAGAGGGCGCCCCTCAGGCCCACCGGGCGGTCCTCGGAGTCGTGGGTCGCGACGAAGAAGTCCCAGGCCCGGCGCAGTTCGTTCTGCTGGGTGTGGCTCGGCAGCGGATTGCCGTCGATGGCCCGGCCGTCCTCGGCGGACAGGTCGTGCCAGCCGGTCGTCCGTATCCCGCCGTCCGCCGTACCGACCTCGGCACGGACCTGGACGGAGACGTTCTGCTGGAGCGGGTTGGGCGCGAAGAGCTTCCAGTTCTGCTCGAACTCCGGGAAGACCCACTCGTCCACCGCCGCGCCGTGCTTCTTGGTGAGCGTGTTGGACGGGGCCACGTGCAGGAACACCAGGCCCATGTGGGCGCAGACGGCGACCGCGACCACCGCGAGGGCGACCACGGCACCGACCTGGTAGCGCGGGGAGAGCGCGGCGACGCCGGTACGGGGCTCGGGGGTCTCCGCGGGCCGCACGGCACCGGCTTCCCCGGAGGCGGCGGCCACGACGCCCTCGGACGCGCCGGCTTCCCCGGAGGCGGCGGCCACGACGCCCTCGGACGTCCCGGCCTCTTCGGCGGCCCCCGCCGCCTCCCCCGGAGCCGCGGCGGTCCCGGCAGTCCCGGCCGGCCCGCCGGTTTCCTCCGCGTCCGCTTCGCCGTCCGGCCCGTCCGGCCCGTCCTGCCCCTGCCCCTGCCCCTGCCCCTGCCCCTGCCGGGCGTCCGAGTCCTTGTCGTACGCGTCCATTCCGCCCCGTTCGGTCCCGATCCGTCCATCCGCCCGTCCCGTCACGGGACGCCCAGCGCCACCTGTGCGGCTGCTCGGCGACGTTCGAACGGGAACGGTACTCAGGACCGGCCGCCCGCACAGCCCCCGGCGGACCGGCCGCACCGTGGCCGTCGCCACATCCGGCGGGACGGCCCGGAGCCGTTCGGGGACGGCCTAGAGAACGTGCCCGGGCTCACCCTTGTCGTCGACCACGGGGCGCCCGGCCGCGGCCCACTCCTGCATGCCGCCGTCGACGTTCACCGCGTCGACGCCCTGCTGGACCAGGTACATGGTGACCTGCGCCGAGCGACCCCCCACGCGGCAGAGCACGTGCACCCGGCCGTCCTGCGGCGCGGCCTCGGTCAGCTCACCGTACCGGGCCACGAACTCGCTGAGGGGAATGTGCAGCGCCCCGGCGGCATGACCCGCCTGCCACTCGTCGTCCTCGCGGACGTCCAGCAGGAAGTCGCCGTCCTCGAGGTCGTCGATCCCGACCGTGGGCACACCAGCTCCGAAACTCATGCCCCAGACGCTACCGGAGCCGCCGGCCGGCTCAGTCCTGCGCGAGCATCCCCGCCAGCTCCGCCTCGCGCTCCCGCACCTGGGCCGCCAGCTGCTCGGCGATCTCGTCCAGCAGCCGGTCGGGGTCGTCCGGGGCCAGCCTGAGCATGGCGCCGATCGCGCTCTCCTCCAGCTCCTTGGCGAGCAGGGTGAGCATCTCCTTGCGCCGGTCGAGCCATTCGAGCCGGACGTAGAGTTCCTCGCCGCGGCTCGGGCGCCGCTCGGGCACCGGCCCGGCGGCCCACTCCTCGGCCAGCTCGCGCAGTTCCGTCTCGTCACCGCGGGCGTAGGCGGCGTTGACGCGGGTGATGAACTCCTCGCGCCGGACCCGTTCGGCCTCCTCCTGCGCCAGGTCGGGGTGGGCCTTGCGGGCCAGCTCGCGGTAGAGCTTGCGGGCCTCCTCGCTCGGCCGGACCCGCTGCGGGGGCCGGACCGCCTGGTCGGTGAGCATCGCGGTCGCCTCCGGGAACAGCCCGTCCCCGTCCATCCAGCCGTTCAGCAGCTCCTCGACCCCGGGGATCGGCATCAGCCGGGCCCGCGCCTCGTCGGCCCGGCGCCGGTCCTCGTCGTCGCCCGTGCGGGCCGCCGTCGCCTCGAGGATCTGCGCCTCCAGCTCCTCGAGCCGGGCGTACACCGGGCCGAGCCGCTGCTCGTGCAGCCGCGAGAAGTTCTCGACCTCCACGCGGAAGGTCTCCAGCGCGATCTCGTACTCGATGAGTGCCTGCTCGGCGGCCCGTACGGCCTGTTCCAGCCGTTCCTCGGGACGCGGCGCACCCTCCTGCTCGGGCTCAGCTTCCGGCGTCGTCACCCGACCAGCCTAGGGGGTGTCCGGCGGACCGTGCCGCAGACGCGGGGCCGGGGCCGCCCGCACGCCCCCGCACACCCCGCCCGCCCCGATCGTCCCGCAGACCCCGCTCACACCCCCAGCTCCGCCGCGACCCGCCCCGTGCGCACCGCGGCCACCAGCTCCGCGTGGTCCGCCTCGGTGCGGTCGGCGTAGGCGACGGCGAAAGCGGCCACGGCCTGGTCCAGCTCGCCGTTCTTGCCGCAGTAGCCCGCGATCACCCGCGGGTCGGCGCTGTGCGCGTGGGCCCGGGCCAGCAGGGCCCCGGTCATGCGGCCGTAGTCGTCCAGTTGGTCGGCGGCCAGCGCCGCGGGGTCGACGCTGCCCTTGCGGTTGCGGAACTGCCGTACCTGGAAGGGCCGTCCGTCGACCGAGGTCCAGCCCAGCAGGATGTCGCTGACCACCTGCATCCGCTTCTGCCCCAGGACCACCCGGCGGCCCTCGTGCGCGGTCTCGGGGGCGTCGAACCCGGCGGCCGCCAGGTGGGGCAGCAGCGCGGAGGGCCGGGCCTCCTTGACCTGGAGCACGAGCGGCTCGCCCCGGTGGTCCAGGAGCAGTACGACGTACGACCGCGTGCCCACGCTGCCGGTGCCGACGACCCGGAAGGCCACGTCGTGCACCGCGTACCGGGCCAGCAGCGGCAGCCGGTCCTCGGAGAGCGTGCCCAGGTACGCCTCCAAGGCGCCCGCGACCGTCGCCGCCTCGGCGTCCGTCACCCGGCGCAGCACCGGTGCCGCGTCCACGAAGCGCCGGCCGCCGTTCTCGGTGGACTCGGTCGACTTCGCGGCGAAGCGCCCGCTGGTGTTGGCCCGCGCCTTCTCGGACACCCGCTCAAGCGTGCCGAGCAGGTCGTGGGCGTCGGTGTGGGAGACCAGTTCCTCGTCGGCGATGGCGTTCCAGGCGTCCAGCGCGGGGAGCTTCGCCAGCAGCCGCATGGTGCGCCGGTAGGCGCCCGCCGCGTCGTGGGCGGCCTCGCGGCAGGTGTCCTCGTCGGCGCCGGCCTCCCGGCCCGCGAGGACGAGCGAGGCGGCGAGCCGCTTGAGGTCCCACTCCCAGGGGCCGTGGACCGTTTCGTCGAAGTCGTTCAGGTCGATGACCAGACGGCCGCGGGCGTCGCCGTAGAGGCCGAAGTTGGCGGCGTGCGCGTCCCCGCAGATCTGGGCGCCGATCCCGGTCACCGGCGTGCGCGCCAGGTCGTGCGCCATCAGGCCCGCCGACCCGCGCAGGAAGGCGAACGGCGTGGCCGCCATCCGCCCGGCGCGGATCGGAGCGAGCCCCGGTATCCGGCCGCGGTTGGACTCCTCGACCGCGCTCACCGCGTCCGGCCGGGCGGCGTCCGGGTCGAACGCGGCGTGCGCGGACCGCGGGACGCGCGTGCGCAGCGCCTTGCCCTCCGCCTTCGGCGAGCCGGCCGCGGGCCACCGCGCGAACCCCGGGACGACCGGCATCCGCCCGCTCCGCACCGCCCCGCCCGTCCGTTCCGCGTCCCCGCCCGCACGCGCCGCCGGCACCACTCCGTCCGCCGCCTCCACGGACGCCGCCTCCGTGCCCGTCCCCGCCGCCTCCACGGTCGCCGCCTCCGTGCCCGTCCCCGCCGTCGCCCCGGTCATCCCGGCCGCCTCCCCGTACTCGTCGTACCTGTGCGTCGTACCGCGCTGAGTCGTGCCGCGCCGGGCCCGTGCGGCGTACCCGTGACCCGCACCCGTGCCCGTGCGCGCCGGGCCGCTCCCTGCCCCGGCGCCGGCGCGCCACGACCGTACCCCCGCCCGCACCGCCCGTACACGGGCCCCTGCCCGCCGCCCGCATAACGCCGGGCAGGGGGCGAAACAGGAGGTGCCCCCACCCCCCGCGACGCGCCTACGGTGGCCAGCGATCACCACGGAGCGCGCCCGTCGAAGCAATCACAGCAGCCTGCCCCGCGCCGGCGGGCGCGCTCCCTGTCCCCGACGTCCCGGATGTCGCACGTCCCGTTCAGCTTCCCCAGGGACCACTCACCGAGGAGACCGAGGAACCGCCATGACCTCCCACACCCCCACCACCCCCGACGGGCCCGAGCCCGGCCCCAGGCCCGGACCCGGCCCGGGCTCCGGCGGCGACCGCGGCATCAGCCGCAAGACGCTGCTCAGGGCGGCCGTCGCCGCCGGCGCCACCGTCCCGCTGCTCGCCACCGGCGGTATCGCGCTGGCCCGGGACGCCGCCCGCTCCTCCGACGGGCAGCGGCTGACGCCGACCCCGTACTGCGACGACGGCGACGACCCGACCCCCGACCAGATCGAGGGCCCGTACTTCAAACCGAACTCCCCGCTGCGCACCAGCCTGGTCACGCCCGGCACCCCGGGAACCCCGCTGACCGTCAGCGGCTACGTCTTCGGCCGCAACTGCGTCCCGCTGTCCGGCGTGCTCCTCGACTTCTGGCAGGCCGACGACAACGGCGACTACGACATGGCCGGGTACACCTTCCGCGGCCACCAGTTCAGCGACGCCACCGGCGCCTTCGCCCTGCAGACGGTCGTCCCCGGCCTCTATCCCGGCCGGACCCGGCACATCCACGTCAAGGTGCAGGCCCCCGGCGAGCCCGTGCTGACCACCCAGCTCTACTTCCCCGGCGAGCCCCGCAACAGCACGGACATGATCTTCGACCCGGCCCTGCTGATGAACGTCCGCGGCGCAGGCAACGGCAAGGAGGGCACCTTCGACTTCGTCCTGAACGTGGACGGCGACACCGGCCCCACGGATCCGCCCACCGACCCGCCCACCGACCCGCCGGGCGGCACCTGGACGAGCGGCCACGCCTACACCGCCGGCGACCGGGTGACGTACGGCGGACACTCCTACCGCTGCCTCCAGGCGCACACCTCGATGACCGGCTGGGAGCCGCCGAACGTACCGGCCCTGTGGCAGTCGGAGTCCTGAGACCTTCCTCACAGCGCACGCGTCCCGGGGTACCGTGCCCGGACACGCGGAAGCCCCCCAGGTCCGAGACCTGGGGGGCTTCCGGCTGGTGCGCGAGGGGGGAGTTGAACCCCCACGCCCTTGCGGGCACTGGAACCTGAATCCAGCGCGTCTGCCTATTCCGCCACCCGCGCATTGGGTGTGTCTTCCGGGCTTTTCCTTGCGGTCCGGCGCCTTCCGACACGAGAACATTAGCACGCTGGAAGGGGTCGATTCACATCCCTTTCCCCGGGCGGACCGGGGCGCCCGCCCTCCTTCGGGCACTCGTCCCGGTCCTTGGCCGTTCACGTATCAACCTCGTACCGGTCCGGCCCGTCTCCCCAGGAGCCGGTAGGGGACCGCGGTCAGGTGCGGGACACTGGTCTGCGGCCGCCTCTACGATCCTGGGCATGAGTACCTGAGGGAGCACATCCCGAGGGAACCGCGGGAGTTCGAAGAGGAGCCCCGGCGGGAACTCCGAGAGGCGTCGACACCCGTCGACCGGGCCGACAGGGGGAACCAGCCGATCGACCGGCGCGTGGATACGATCAGTAAGCAGTACCAGGTGGGCAGTGCGCGCACGCACCGCACTGCGCGGAGCAGCGGTACGCAACACAGCACTACGCAGGACAGTGGAAGCGGACAGGACGGCAGCGACGGAGGAGGTGCCCCATGGGAGTCCTGAAGAAGTTCGAGCAGCGACTCGAAGGCCTGGTCAACGGCACCTTCGCGAAGGTGTTCAAGTCCGAGGTGCAGCCCGTGGAGATCGCGGGAGCGCTTCAGCGTGAATGCGACAACAACGCGACCATCTGGAACCGCGACCGCACCGTGGTACCCAACGACTTCATCGTGGAACTGAGCACGCCCGACTTCGAACGCCTCAGCCCCTACTCCGGACAGCTCGGCGACGAGCTGGCCGGCATGGTCCGCGACTACGCCAAGCAGCAGCGCTACACCTTCATGGGACCGATCAAGGTCCACCTGGAGAAGGCGGACGACCTCGACACCGGCCTGTACCGGGTGCGCAGCCGTACCCTCGCCTCCTCCAGCAGCCACCAGGGCGGCCCGGCCCCCGCCGCGCCCCCGGCACCCCCCGCACGGCCCGGCGGACCGGGCGGCGGGTACGGCTACCCGCCGGCCGCCCCCGCGGGCGCCCCGCCCATGCCGGCCGCGCCGCCGCCCGGCCGCCCAGGCGGCTACGGCTACCCGCAGCCCGCCGGCGGCCAGCAGCCCCCTCCCACGCCCGCCCCAGGCGGACGCACCCGCCACTGGATCGAGATCAACGGCACCCGCCATCAGATCTCCCGCGCGACGCTCGTGCTGGGCCGCAGCACCGAGGCCGACGTGCGGATCGACGACCCCGGCGTCTCCCGCCGGCACTGCGAGATCCGGACCGGAACGCCCTCGACGATCCAGGATCTCGGGTCCACCAACGGCATCGTGGTGGACGGGCAGCACACCACCCGCGCTACGCTCCGCGACGGCTCGCGGATCGTCGTGGGCAGCACCACCGTTATCTACAGGCAAGCCGAAGGGTGATCCGGGGGCAATGTCAGAGCTGACCCTCACGGTCATGCGGCTGGGTTTTCTCGCCGTACTGTGGCTGTTCGTGATCGTGGCCGTGCAGGTCATCCGCAGCGACCTCTTCGGTACGCGGGTCACCCAGCGCGGCGCGCGGCGCGACGCCGCCCGACCGCAGCAGACCGCCACGCGCCAGGGCCAGGCGCCTCCACCGCAGCGCCAGCAGTCCGGCGGCAGCCGCGGCCGCCGGGGCGCGCCCACCAAGCTGGTCGTGACGGAGGGCACCCTCACCGGCACCACCGTCGCCCTCCAGGGCCAGACCATCACGCTCGGCCGGGCACACGACTCGACGATCGTGCTGGACGACGACTACGCCTCCAGCCGCCATGCCAGGATCTACCCGGACCAGAACGGCCAGTGGATCGTCGAGGACCTGGGCTCCACCAACGGCACCTACCTGGACCGGGCCCGGCTGACGACCCCGACACCGATTGGCCCCGGGGCGCCGATCCGCATCGGCAAGACCGTCATCGAGCTGCGGAAGTAGTGCTACACCAATGAATGAGCGCGAGCGGAGCGAGCACGCAGCGGCGGCCGGCACCCCGGGCCCCGGCGCGCTCCCGACCGGAGGGTGGGCAGTGTGGCTCGACACGACCGGCTGCAGTCGGAGCCGACGGGCGAGGTGCGCATGAGTCTGTCACTGCGCTTCGCCGCCGGTTCCCACAAGGGCATGATCCGCGAGGGCAACGAGGACTCCGGCTACGCCGGCCCCCGCCTGCTCGCCATCGCCGACGGCATGGGCGGCCAGGCCGCCGGTGAGGTCGCCTCCTCCGAGGTGATCTCCACCATCGTCGCCCTCGACGACGACGTACCCGGCTCCGACGTCCTCACCTCCCTCGGCGCCGCCGTACAGCGCGCCAACGACCAGCTGCGGCAGATGGTCGAGGAGGACCCCGCCCTGGAGGGCATGGGCACCACCCTGACCGCCCTGCTGTGGACCGGCCAGCGCCTGGGAATGGTCCACGTCGGCGACTCCCGCGCCTACCTGCTGCGCGACGGCGTCCTCACCCAGATCACCCAGGACCACACCTGGGTGCAGCGCCTCGTCGACGAAGGACGCATCACCGAGGAGGAGGCGGACACCCACCCGCAGCGCTCCCTGCTGATGCGCGCCCTCGGCAGCGGCGACCACGTCGAACCCGACCTGTCCATCCGCGAGGTCAGGGCCGGCGACCGCTACCTCATCTGCTCCGACGGACTCTCCGGCGTCGTCTCCCACCAGACGATGGAGGACGCCCTCGCCAGCTACCAGGGCCCGCAGGAGACCGTCCAGGAGCTGATCCAGCTCGCCCTGCGCGGTGGCGGCCCCGACAACATCACCGTCATCGTCGCCGACGTCCTCGACCTCGACACCGGCGACACCCTCGCCGCGCAGCTCTCCGACACCCCCGTGGTCGTCGGCGCCGTCGCCGAGAACCAGGCCCAGACGGGCGACAACGGCATCATGCAGACCCCGGCCGGCCGCGCCGCCGGCCTCGGCCGCCCGCGCGGCGGAGGCGGCGAGTTCGGCCCGCCCGGCAGCGGCGACACCACCGGCTTCATCCCCACCGGCGGCTTCGACGACTACGGCCCCGACGACTTCGTCAAACCCCGCAAGAACCGCAAGTGGCTCAAGCGGTCCCTCTACACCGCCCTCGCCCTCGCCGTCATCGGCGGCGGCACCTACGGCGGCTGGCGCTGGACCCAGACCCAGTACTACGTCGGCACCAACAACGACCACCTCGCGCTGTACCGGGGCATCAGCCAGGACCTGGCCTGGGTCTCCCTCTCCAAGGTCCAGAAGGACCACCCCGAGATCGAACTCAAGTACCTGCCGCCCTACCAGCAGAAACTGGTCGAGGCCACCATCCCCGAGAGCGACCTCAACGACGCCCGGGCCAAGATCGAGGAACTGGCGGTCCAGGCCTCCGCCTGCAAGAAGCAGGCCGACCGCCGCGCGGCTCAGACCGAGAAGAACGCGAAGACGGGCGAGGGCGAGGCCGGAGGCACCACGGGAACCTCTCCCGCCTCCTTCACGTCCAAGGCCTCACCGAGCCCGAACCCTTCGGGATCCCCCGAGGCACCCGAATCGTCCGAGTCCCCGTCCACGACCGCACCCACTCCAGGCTCAGGCCCGACCCTCTCGGAGGAAGAGCAGAAGGTCGTCTCGCTGTGCGGTAAGCAGCAGTAGGCAAGCCGTGAGAGGCCCCGTCACACGATGAGCAGTACTACCAACCCGTCGACGCACCACACGTCCACGATCGGCGCCATCGGCGCCCCGAGCCGGCGCAACACCGAGCTGGCTCTGCTCGTGTTCGCCGTCCTCATCCCGGTCTTCGCCTACGCCAACGTGGGTCTGGCCATCAACGACGAGGTGCCCGCCGGCCTGCTGAGCTACGGCTTCGGCCTCGGCCTGCTGGCCGGCGTCGGCCACCTCGTCGTGCGCAAGTTCGCCCCGTACGCGGACCCGCTGCTGCTGCCGCTGGCCACCCTGCTCAACGGACTCGGACTCGTCGCCATCTGGCGCCTGGACCAGTCCGAACTGCTCCAGAGCATCGACCAGGCCGGCACCGCCGCACCACGCCAGCTGATCTACACCGCGATGGGCATCGCCCTGTTCGTCGCCGTCCTCGTCTTCCTCAAGGACCACCGCGTCCTGCAGCGCTACACCTACATCTCCATGCTCGGCGCCCTGTTCCTGCTGCTGCTCCCGCTCGTACCGGGCCTCGGCAAGAACATCTACGGCGCCAAGATCTGGATCCAGGTCGGCTCCTTCTCCATCCAGCCCGGCGAGTTCGCCAAGATCGTCCTCGCGATCTTCTTCGCCGGCTACCTGATGGTGAAGCGCGACGCCCTCGCCCTCGCCAGCCGCCGCTTCATGGGCCTCTACCTGCCGCGCGGCCGCGACCTCGGCCCCATCCTGGTCGTCTGGATCGTCTCGATCCTGATCCTCGTCTTCGAGACCGACCTCGGCACCTCGCTGCTGTTCTTCGGCATGTTCGTGATCATGCTGTACGTCGCCACCGAGCGGACCAGCTGGATCGTCTTCGGCATGCTGATGTCCGCGGTCGGCGCCGTCGGCGTGGCCAGCTTCGAACCCCACATCCAGCAGCGCGTCGACGCCTGGCTCGACCCGATGCGGGAGTTCGCGCTCTCCCGCGCCAACCAGGTCGGCCACTCCGAGCAGGCCATGCAGGCCCTGTGGGCCTTCGGCTCCGGCGGCACCCTCGGCACCGGCTGGGGCCAGGGCCACTCCGAGCTGATCCGCTTCGCCGCCAACTCCGACTTCATCCTCGCCACCTTCGGCGAGGAACTGGGCCTGGCCGGCCTGATGGCCCTGCTGCTGCTCTACGCCCTGATCGTGGAACGCGGCGTGCGCACCGCCCTCGCCGCCCGCGACCCCTTCGGCAAGCTCCTCGCCATCGGCCTCTCCGGCGCCTTCGCCCTCCAGGTCTTCGTCGTCGCCGGCGGAGTCATGGGCCTCATCCCGCTCACCGGTATGACCATGCCCTTCCTGGCCTACGGCGGTTCCTCCGTCATCGCCAACTGGGCGCTGATCGGCATCCTGCTGCGCATCAGCGACACCGCGCGCAGACCGGCACCCGCCGCGCCCGCCAGCCCCGACGCCGAGATGACCCAGGTGGTCCGACCGTGAACAAGCCACTGCGCCGAATCGCGATCTTCTGCGGCCTCCTCGTCCTCACCCTCCTCATCCGGGACAACTGGCTCCAGTACGTCCAGGCCGACGAGCTCAAGGAGGACGAGCACAACCGCCGGGTCGCTATCGAGCGGTACGCCAGCCCCCGCGGCGACATCATCGTCGACGGCAAGGCCATCACCGGACACACCACCACCGAGGGCGACTTCAAGTACAAGCGCACCTACAAGGACGGCGCCATGTGGGCGCCCGTCACCGGCTACGTCTCCCAGGCCTTCGGCGCCACCCAGCTCGAGTCCATCGACGACGGCATCCTCACCGGCAACGACGACCGGCTCTTCTTCCGCAACACCCTCGACATGGTCACGGGCAAGAAGCGCGAAGGCGGAAACGTCGTCACCACCCTCAACGCCGCCGCCCAGAAGGCCGCCTACGACGGCCTGAAGAAGCAGGGCGCCAAGGGAGCCGTCGTCGCGATCGAGCCGTCCACCGGCAAGATCCTCTCCATGGCCTCGTACCCCTCGTACGACCCCACCTCCATCGCGGGCAGCAACGACGCGGCCGGCGAGGCCTGGAACAAGCTCCAGAAGAAGAACAACCCCGACGACCCGATGCTCAACCGCGCCCTGCGCGAGGTCTACCCGCCCGGCTCCACCTTCAAGGTGGTCACCGCGGCGGCGGCCCTGGAGCACGGCACGTACGACTCGGCCGACGAGAAGACCGACTCCCCGCTGCCCTGGACGATGCCCGGCACCACCACCGAGCTGAAGAACGAGGGCGACATCCCCTGCGAGAACGCCACCCTCCGAGAGGCCCTGCGCGTCTCCTGCAACACCGTCTTCGGCAAGCTCGGCTACGACCTCGGCAACGACAAGATGCTGGAGACCGCCAAGAAGTTCGGCTTCACCGAGGAGCAGTTCGTCCCGGTCCGCTCCAGCGCCTCCGTCTTCTCCGACGGCATGAACGACTCGCAGGTCGCGCTCTCCTCCATCGGCCAGTACAACACCGCGGCGACCCCGCTGCAGATGGCCATGGTCACCTCGGCCATCGCCAACAACGGCACCCTGATGAAGCCGTACATGGTCGACGCACTCCAGGCACCCAACCTCGACACCATCGAGAAGACCGACCCCGAGGAGATGAGCAAGCCGCTGTCCGCGGACAACGCCCAGATCCTCCAGTCCATGATGGAGACCGTCGTCGAGGACGGCACGGGAACCAACGCCAAGATCGACGGCGTCAAGGTGGGCGGCAAGACCGGTACCGCACAGCACGGTGTCGACAACAGCGAGAACCCCTACGCCTGGTTCATCTCGTACGCCAAGGGTGACGACGGCAGCTCGCCCGTCGCCGTGGCCGTGGTGATCGAGGACGAGAACGCCGTCCGCGACGACATCTCCGGCGGCGGCCTCGCGGCACCGATCGCGAAGAACGTCATGGAGGCCGTCATCGACAGCAAGAAGTGACCGCGCCATGAACGGGACGTGACTCCGGTCACGTCCCCTTCACATCGGCGCACGTTGCGATACCGGTCCTGTATCGGCTGCCCGGCTCGGCCAAGGGGCCCGGAGCGAGCCGGGTACGGTAGGCCGGACGGCAGCCTCCGACCGTACAAGCATGCCGGTCGGGACCGACGGAGAGGGCTGGTAGTAACCATGGAAGAGCCGCGTCGCCTCGGCGGCCGGTACGAGCTGGGCCAGGTGCTCGGCCGTGGTGGCATGGCGGAGGTCTACCTCGCGCACGACACCCGGCTCGGCCGCACCGTGGCAGTGAAGACGCTCCGCGCCGACCTCGCGCGCGACCCGTCCTTCCAGGCCCGCTTCCGCCGGGAGGCCCAGTCGGCCGCCTCGCTCAACCACCCCGCGATCGTGGCGGTCTACGACACGGGCGAGGACTACATCGACAACGTGTCGATCCCGTACATCGTCATGGAGTACGTCGACGGCTCCACGCTCCGTGAGCTGCTCCACTCCGGCCGCAAACTGCTGCCGGAGCGGACGCTGGAGATGACCATCGGCATCCTCCAGGCCCTCGAGTACTCGCACCGGGCCGGCATCGTCCACCGCGACATCAAACCGGCCAACGTCATGCTCACCCGCAACGGCCAGGTCAAGGTCATGGACTTCGGCATCGCCCGCGCCATGGGCGACTCCGGCATGACGATGACCCAGACCGCCGCCGTGATCGGCACCGCCCAGTACCTCTCCCCGGAGCAGGCCAAGGGCGAGCAGGTCGACGCCCGCTCCGACCTGTACTCCACGGGCTGCCTGCTCTACGAGCTGCTCACCGTCCGCCCGCCCTTCGTCGGCGACTCCCCGGTCGCCGTCGCCTACCAGCACGTCCGCGAGGAACCGCAGGCGCCGAGCGTCTTCGACCCCGAGATCACGCCCGAAATGGACGCGATCGTGCTGAAGGCCCTGGTCAAGGACCCTGACTACCGCTACCAGTCGGCCGACGAGATGCGCGCCGACATCGAGGCCTGCCTCGACGGCCAGCCCGTCGGGGCCACCGCCGCCATGGGCGCCATGGCCGCCGGCGGCTACGGCGCCTACCCCGACGACCAGCCCACCACCGCCCTGCGCTCCGACTCGGGCGGCGGCGCCACGACCATGCTGCCGCCCATGAACCCGGACGACGGCGGCTACGGCTACGACGACCGCCCCGACCGGCGCCGCCAGCAGCCCCGCAAGAAGAACACCTCCACGATCCTCCTGGTCCTGGCCGGCATCCTCGTCCTGGTCGGCGCCATCCTGATCGGCAAGTACGCCTTCAGCGGGGGCGGAGGGCCGGGCGACAGCAAGGTCACGGTCCCGGCGTTCATCGGGCTGAGCAAGAGCGACGCCCAGCAACAGGCCGACAACATCGACCTCGAGCTGACGTTCAAGCAGCAGGAGTGCGAGGACCAGCCCAAGGGCAACATCTGCGACCAGGACGTCAAGCAGGGCACCGACGTCGAGAAGAAGTCCACCGTCAACCTGGTGGTCTCGACCGGCGCGCCCAAGGTCGCCGTCCCGAACGTCATCGACAAGAACATCGACGAGGCCAGGAAGCAGCTCGAGAACAAGGGCTTCGTGGTCGAGACCAAGCAGACCGAGTCCTCCCAGGACGAGGGCACGATCCTCAGCCAGAACCCCGACCCGGGCAAGGAACTGGAGAAGGGCTCCACGGTGACCCTGGAGGTCGCCAAGGCCGAGGAGAAGGCCACGGTGCCGGACGTCGTCGGCCAGTCCTGCGACGAGGCCAAGTCCCGGATGGAGAACGACGACCTCCAAGCCACCTGCACGGACCAGCCCACCAACGACCCCAATCAGGTCGGCAAGGTGATCTCCACCACACCGCAGGGTGGACAGCAGGTCGACCCGGGCTCGCAGGTCACGATCGTCGTCGGCAAGGCCGTGGCGAAGACGAAGGTGCCGGAGGTGCGCACCAAGACCCTCGCGGAGGCCCGTCAGATCCTGCAGCAGAGCGGCTTCACCAACGTGCAGGTCGCGCAGGGCGCCCCCGGTGACGACAACGCGGTGGTCATGGCCATCGACCCGCAGCCCGGCACCGAGGTCGACGACCCGGCCGCCACGCCGATCACCCTCACCACGGTGGGCGGCAACAACAACGGCGGTAACAACAACGGCGGCATCATCGGCGGCCTCCCCGGCCGCGACTGACCCGCCCGCCCGCCCGACCGACCGGAGCCCCGGCCCCTCAGCTCAGCGGAGGGACCGGGGCTCCGTCGTACATGTCGGCATGCATCGATCGTGTCTTCGTATGTCATGACTCGTTGACTCTGAGTGACCGCACGACCCGACCCGGGAGGACCACCGTGATCTGCGAGACCGCCCTACTGGAATCACCTGCCCTGCGCAGCAGCGTGCTCGAGCGCACGGACGTACTCGACCGCGTCAAGGCACTGTCCCTGCTTCCGGACGGCCTGCATGTGACCACGGCGATGGTGGCGACGTACTTCGGCGTCACCGTGGAAGCGATCCGCGCACTCGTCCATGATCACCGCACAGAGATGGAAGCAAGCGGCTACCACGTGCTGACGGGTTCGCAACTGAGTGACTTCAAGCAACTCAGTGGGATCCGGTCCCAGACCAGGTCTCTCGCCCTCTTCCCTCGCCGGACCGTCCTCAACGTCGCCATGCTGCTCCGTGACAGCGAAGTCGCACGTCAGGTACGTGTCTACCTCATGGACATGGAGTACCTGGCCCGCACACAGCCTGTGGAAATCCCAGCCCCCACAGACACCGCCACCCTCGACGCCCGCATCACCCACATCCTCGGCAAGACCGTCGTACCGATGTTCAACGCCCTGATCGCCACCTCCGGCGAACACCGCCATGAGCTGATCGAACTCCGCCAGGACATCGAAAACGTCGAGCGCAAACTCTGCTGGCACCACAAACGCCTCGGCGCCCTGGAAGGAGACACCCCCGACGACGACGTCAGGGCGACGATCAAGGCCATGACATGGCAGGCCTTCGAGCATCACGTCGCCGAGCTGCTGCGGCGCGACGGATGCGTCGACGTCGTCGTACGGAAGGCCCGCACCGACCGGGGTATCGACATCACCGGACGCACCGCCGACGGACGTACCGTGGCCGTCCAGTGCAAGAACCGGGCCGGCCGCTGGACCGTACCCAGCGCCGACATGCAGAAGTTCGCCGGGGCGGCGCGTGCCATCGCCCCCGTGGACATCGCCCTGTTCGTCGCCACCTGCAACTTCAGCCACGAGTCGGAGGCGATCGCCAAGCTCAGCGGCGTCATCACCGTGAACCGCGACGAGCTGGAGGCCTGGAGCGCCGGGGTGCGCCTCAAGGCGCTCCGTTAGGCACCACGGCAAGAGGCCCGAAGCCGCAAGAGGAAGTTGCGGCTTCGGGCCTTCGTCATGTTAGGGGACCGAGGTCCCCAAAGGACCCCAGTCCCCTCAGCGCAGCTCCTTCGGCGGCGTCCGCTCCCCGTCCACCTTCTCCGTGCGGACCAGCTCGCCCCACACCACGTACCGGTACCGGCTCGTGTAGACCGGGGTGCAGGTCGTCAGGGTGATGTAGTGGCCGGCCTTCTTCTTGCCGGACTCGCCGGGGACCGCGTCCAGGACGTCGACGTTGAACTTCGAGGTCTCGGGAAGGACTGCGTACGTCTTGTACACGTACCAGGTGTCCTTCGTCTCGAAGACGATCGGGTCACCCTTCTCGATCTTGTCGATGTTGTGGAACTTCGCGCCGTGCCCGTCGCGGTGCGCGGCGAGCGCGAAGTTGCCCTTCTTGTCCGAGGTGGGCAGCGTCGCCTTGACCGGGTCGGTGTAGTAGCCGGCCACGCCGTCGTTGAGGACCTTCATCGACGTGCCCTTCTCCACCAGGACGTCGCCCTCGCCCATCGCCGGGACGTGCAGGAACCCGATGCCCGCCTTGGTGTCCAGCGCCCCGGGGCCGTCCGAGCCGCCCCCGCCCACCCGGTCCTGGGCCCAGTCGTCACGGACCTTCTCGGCCTGCTTGTCCGCCGCACGGTCGGCGACCACGTTGGTCCACCACAGCGAGTAGACGACGAACAGGCCCATCACCAGGCCCGCGGTGATGAGCAGTTCGCCGAAGACGCTGACCGCCTGCGCGACGATCCGTCCGGGACGACGCCGCCCGCGACCGCGGGCCTCGGCGTGCTCCTGCTGCTCCGTGTCGGTGGTCGATGCCACTGGTCATCCGCCCTTAACTGACGAGCGCATCCGGCTTGCCCTTGCTGCGCGGCCGTTCCTCGACCATCTTGCCCCAGACGATCATGCGGTACTTGCTGGTGAACTCCGGCGTGCAGGTGGTGAGGGTGATGTAGCGGCCGGGTTCCTTGAAGCCCGACTGCTTCGGGACCGGGTCCAGCACGCTGACGTTGCTCGGCGACGTCACCGGCAGGATCGAGGCCATCTTGTACACGAAGTACTTGTCCTGCGTCTCCACGACGATCGGATCGCCCGGCTCCAGCTTGTTGATGTACCGGAACGGCTCTCCGTGCGTGTTGCGGTGCCCCGCCAGCCCGAAGTTCCCCGTCCTGGCGTCCGGCATCGCCGTCTTCAGCCCGTCCTCCGCGTAGTGCCCGACCATGCCCCGGTCCAGCACCTTCTTGCTGCTGATGCCCTCCGCGATCGGCACCACCACGTCCAGCTTCGGAATGTGCAGCAGCGCGAACCCCTGACCCGGTTCGAACGATCCCGGAGCGCGCTTGCCGTTCGCCCAGTCGTCCTGGAGGTTGCTCGCTGCCTGGTTCGCCTGCGCGTGCGCCCGCACGTTCGTCCACCACAGCTGGTAGGTGACGAACAGCAGCATGAGCACACCGGTCGTGATGAAGATCTCACCGATCGCCCGACTGGCGATCACCGCGGCGCCGGGCTTGCGCGCCCGGGCCTGCCGACGGGCCTCCACGCGCGACAGAGGCGCCTTCGGGGTCTCCTCGGCCTCCTCCTCCGGAGACTGGCCCCTGGGCGCCCCACGGCGCCCGTGACGCCGTTTCGCGGCCTTCCTGCGGGCCGCGCGACCACCGCCCACGGGACCGTCCCCGGCGGATCCCGTCCCGGTGGCCGTCCGGGGCACCGGCGGCTCCGGGATCCGCAGGGCCACCGTCTCGTCGTCGACGGGGGGCAGCCGGTACTCCTCCCCGGAGGCGAACTCCTCGTACCAACCGTCCCCGAACGCACCGGAATCCCCGTACGGCTGCCCGTACGAGGATCCCTGGTCACCGGCCGTGCCGGAGTCGCGCTCGGGGCGCAGCGCGGTCACGCCGTGGCCCTGCCCACCACCGGGGCGAGCCCCGCCGACCTCGCCACCGCGTCCCGGTCGCCGCACTCCACCAGCCAGTTGGCCAGCATCCGGTGCCCGTGCTCGGTGAGCACCGACTCCGGGTGAAACTGCACGCCCTCGACGAGCAGTTCCCGGTGGCGCAGGCCCATCACGATCCCGTCGGGCGTACGGGCCGTCACCTCCAGCTCCGCCGGCACCGTCGCCGGCTCCGCCGCCAGCGAGTGATACCGCGTCGCCGTGAACGGCGAGGGCAGCCCCGCGAAGACGCCCTTGTTCGTGTGCTCCACCGGCGAAGTCTTGCCGTGCAGCAACTCCGGCGCCCGGTCCACCACACCGCCGTACGCCACCTGCATCGACTGCATGCCCAGGCACACGCCGAAGACCGGCACCCCACTCGCCGCGCAGTGCCGCACCATCTCGACGCACACCCCGGCCTGCTCCGGCGTGCCCGGCCCCGGCGACAGCAGCACCCCGTCGAAGCCGTCCTGAGCGTGGGCCGTCGACACCTCGTCGTTGCGCAGCACCTCGCACTCGGCGCCGAGCTGGTAGAGGTACTGGACCAGGTTGAAGACGAAGCTGTCGTAGTTGTCGACGACGAGGATGCGCGCGCTCACTGGTTGTCCACCGTCACATCGTTGAAGGGCAGCAGCGGTTCGGCCCACGGGAAGACGTACTGGAACAGGACGTAGACCACGATCATCGCCAGCATGAGCGAGAGCAGCGCCTTCACCCACGCGTTCCCCGGCAGATGCCGCCAGATCCAGCCGTACATGCCGTCCCTTCCGTCGCACCACGACGCCAGACTCACGCCGTACCGCACCAGACTAGCGGCGCGCGGGCCCGCGGAACGGCCCTAATCCACAGGCTGGGCATACTGCAGGTCCGCCGTGCCCGAGTAGCCCGGCAGCGTCACCCGCCCGTCGTCCTCGACCTTCCAGCCGAGCCCGTACACGTTGACGTACACCATGTAGTTCTGAATCGCGGGCGCCTTCGCCAGCGCGTCCTTCAGCCGCTCCGGGTCGCCGACCGCCTGGATCTTGTACGGCGGTGAGTAGACGCGGCCCTGCAGGATCAGGGTGTTTCCCACGCAGCGCACCGCACTGGTGGAGATCAGCCGCTGGTCCATGACCTTGATGCCCTGCGCGCCGCCCTGCCACAGCGCGTTCACCACGGCCTGCAGGTCCTGCTGGTGGATCACCAGGTAGTCGGGCTGCGGCTCCGGGTAGCCGGGGAGCTTCGCGGTGGCGTCCGGCGGGGCGTCGTCGAGCGTGACGGTGATCGCCTCGCCCTTCATTTTCTGCGTACCCGCCTTCTCCTCCAGCTCCGCGAGCTTGTCGTCCTCCGACTTCGTACGGCCGTCGTCGCGCTCGGCGAGCGATTCGACCTCCTCGCGCAGGGCCCCGTTCGACTCCTCCAGATCGCCGTTCCCCCGGCTGCGCTCATGGATGAGATCGGACAACTTGAGCAAAGAGGCGTCCGTACGGATATTGGTGCCCTTCGCGGTATTGAAGCTGGTGAAGAAAATAAGTCCCGCGAGCGCGAAGACGGCCGCCGTGAGGACCCGCACGGGCCGGAAACGGCGCCGTCGGACAGGGCTGGATCCCGTTCCGGGGGAGTCGGCAGAATTGCTCAACGTACCCTTATCTCCTTCGGCGCCACGGAAGGACTACGCTAACGGACGCCCGGGGGAGCGCTCAGAGTCCCCTTGTCCCATGTACGCCGCATCCCGAGACCGACCCCCGTTCCCTGCGCGGCCACGCAGCGCATCGACAGGAGAGACCCTCGTGCCGAAGTCACGTATCCGCAAGAAGGCCGATTACACGCCGCCGCCCTCGAAGCAGGCAACCAGCATCAAGCTGACCAGCCGCGGCTGGGTGGCGCCCGTCATGCTGGCCATGTTCGTCATCGGCCTGGCCTGGATCGTCGTCTTCTATGTCACCGACGGTTCCCTCCCGATCGACTCCCTGGGCAACTGGAACATCGTGGTGGGCTTCGGTTTCATCGCCGCGGGGTTCGGCGTCTCCACGCAGTGGAAGTAGCCCCGGCGGCGACTCCCCGGTAGCTCTGCCCAGGGGTATTCGCGGAGTTATCCACAGGCGCTGTCCACACGCTGGGGAAAAGAAAGACGATCTGTGGATAACCCGCCGGACGTTGACGCCGGTGTGACGGAAGTACCGGCTGGGCCCAGGTACCGAAAACGTGTTCGCCCCCTGCCTGACCTGCGGTAACACGGGTCAGCGACAGGGGGCACATACGTTCCCGCACGCTGTGCACAAGATCCGCCACCTACTGTGGACAACGGGCGCTCAGGTGAGCTGAACCGTCCTCAACAGGGTCAGTCCGACGACGGCCACAAGGACCAGCGCGCAGGTGCCGTACTGGACGAGCGTGCGCCGCTCGCGCGGGGCGTGGAGCATGGCGTAGCCGATGACGCCGCCGGCGACGAGGCCGCCGATGTGGGCCTGCCAGGCGATGTTGGCCCAGGTGAAGGTGAAGATCAGGTTGATCACCAGCAGGATGACGACCGGCCGCATGTCCGCGTTGAGCCGGCGCACCAGCGCGGCGGTGGCGCCGAAGAGCCCGAAGACCGCACCGGAGGCACCGAGGGTGGCCGTGGTGGGTGCGGCCAGAAGGTAGGTGAGGGCGCTGCCGGCGAGGCCGGAGACGAGGTAGAGCGCGAGGTAGCGGGCTCTGCCGAGGGCTGCTTCCAGGGGGGCGCCGAGGAACCAGAGGCTGATCATGTTGAAGCCGATGTGCCAGATCTCCTCGTGGGTGAACATCGTGGTCACCAGGCGGTACCACTCGCCCTCCGCGACGCCTTCGGTGGGGACGAAGGGGGCCGGGGGCCAGCGTCCGATGAGCACCATGTCGCTGAGGAAGGACGACGGGAGTGCCTGGACGGCGATGAACACCGCCACGTTGATCCCGATCAGGATCTTGGTGAGGAGGTGGGGGTCGGCGGCGACCGTGCCGCCCGCGAGGGTGCGGGGGCGGGAGGCGGCCGGGGCCGGTCCGCTGCCGCCGGTGCGGCCTGCGGCGCAGTCCGGGCAGTGGAAGCCGACGGAGGCGTTGACCATGCAGTCCGTGCAGATGGGGCGTTCGCAGCGGGTGCAGCGGATGCCGGTCTCGCGGTCGGGGTGGCGGTAGCAGCCGGGCAGGCTCTGGGCTCCCGGTGGTCCGGCGTCCGGTGGGCCGGCGGCCGCGTGGTCCATGACATCCCCTCGGTCGTCCTGCGGGCGGTGTGTGCAGATGCACCGCCCCGCCCTTCTTTACGGATGGGCGGGGCGTTTGGTTCCTGCCCGGTGTGCGGGGGCCTCAGGCGTTGCGGGTCTCGATGACGACCGACTCGATGACGATGTCGTTGAGGGGGCGCTCGGTGCGTGGGTTGGTCCGGGCGGCGGCGATGGTGTCGACGACCTTCTGGCTGGCCGCGTCGGTCACTTCGCCGAAGATCGTGTGTTTGCGGTTGAGCCAGGTGGTCGGGGAGACGGTGATGAAGAACTGCGAGCCGTTGGTGCCGGGGCCGGCGTTGGCCATGGCCATCAGATAGGGCTTGTCGAAGGCGAGGTCGGGGTGGAACTCGTCCGGGAACTGGTAGCCGGGGTCGCCGGTGCCGTTGCCCAGCGGGTCGCCGCCCTGGATCATGAAGCCGCTGAGCACCCGGTGGAAGACGGTGCCGTCGTAGAGCCGGGCCTTGGACTTCTCTCCGGTGGCGGGGTGGGTCCATTCCCGCTCGCCGCGGGCCAGCTCGACGAAGTTCTTGACCGTCCTGGGTGCGTGGTTCGGCAGCAGCCGGACCTCGATGTCACCTTGGTTGGTCTTCAGGGTGGCGTAGAGCTGCTCGGCCACGGTGTGCCTTCCGTCGTCCTGTGGTGCGCACCGATCCTCGCACGGTCGGGGGCGCGTGCGGCGCTCTTACCGCTGGGTCACGAGCGTGGGGCGCCGATCCGTGGCATGGTCGTGGACAGGCTCGTGTTGCCCGGTATTCATCGGTTATTGACGCTGATCAGCTCTTGTTCGCAACTTCATCACCACTTGTCCCAGAGGTCCCGGCGGCATCGTCCGTGACCCGGATGCCCGCCCTCACATGCCTGGTGGTGCGTCCCCAGGCATGATCCGTAAAAGGGTGGAAAGTCGAATTACCGTACGCCACCGAGGAGGAGGAACCCGTGACCCGCATCGACAGCGTGCGCGCCGCGACCGGTTCGGCGAAGGACAGCGTGCTGCACGCCGCGGAAGTGGTGGCGCCCTACGCCGACACGGCCAAGGACAGGGCCGCTCACTATGCACAGGAGGCGCGCGTACGGCTGGCGCCCAAGGTGTCTCAGGCCACGTGCCAGGCGCGTCATCAGTACGGCACGCATGTCGCGCCGCGGCTGGAACAGGCCCGTACGCATGTGCCGCCGAAGATGGACGCGGCCGCGCAGGAGGCAGCGATCCGTACCCGGCTGGCCGCTCGGCAGGCGGCCGACTACTCGCGTCCGAGGATCGAACAGGCGGTGGCCGCGGCCGGTCCCGTGCGGGACGAGGCCACGGCGAGGGGTGCCGCCGCGCTGGCCGCGCTGCGTGGTCAGGTGACGGCGAAGGAGATCCAGAGGCTGACGCGCAAGCACCAGCGTCGGGCCAGGGCCGGTCGTGTCGCCAAGGTTCTCGCGGTGGTGGGTGTCGTCGCGGGCGGTGCCTTCGCCGCGTGGAAGTGGTGGGACAAGCAGGCCAACCCGGACTGGCTGGTGGAGCCGCCGGAGGCGACTGAGGTCCCCGAGTCCGGCCGGCTGACGTCGGTGGACGGTACCGGCGAGGCGGTCCTCGATCCGGAGGTGCAGGCCAAGCAGGCCCAGGACGAGGCGGCTGAGGGCGACGAGCCCCGCTGATCCCCGCTCGCAGTACTGGCGCCGTCCGCTTTCTTACCGCCGCGGGGCGGGAGACCCTGAGTCTCCCGCCCCGCGGCGATGTTTCACGTGAAACGGCGTTCAGCGGCCGTAGCGTCGTTCCCGCAGGGAGTAAGAGCGCAGGGCGCGCAGGAAGTCGATCTCGCGGAAGTCCGGCCAGTAGGTTTCGCAGAAGTGGACCTCTGCGTAGGCGGACTGCCAGAGCAGGAATCCGGAGAGCCGCTGTTCGCCGGAGGTCCGGATGATGAGGTCGGACTCGGACCGTGTCTTGGAGTACAGGTGCTTGGAGATGTGCTCCATGGTGAAGGTCTCGATGAACTCGTCGATGTCGCCGCCCTGGGAGCTGTGCTCGGTCAGGGCGGAGCGCACGGCGTCGACGATCTCGCGCCTGCCTCCGTAGCCCACGGCCACGTCGACCTTGGTGCCGCCCTTGCGGTCCTGGGTGGCTGCGGTGGCGGTCTTGAGGCGGCTCGCGGACTCGGCGGGCAGCAGGTCCAGGGCGCCGACGGCTTCGACGGGCCAGGGGTTGCCCGGCGCGGCCAGCTGCTCGACGACCTCGGCGATGATGTCGATGAGCGGGTTCAGCTGCTCTTCGGGCCGGTGGAGGTTGTCGTCGGAGAGCATGAACAGGGTGACGTGCTCGATCTGCGCGGAGTCGCACCAGCGCAGGAAGTCCAGCACCTTGGCGCCGCCGGCCCGATAGCCCTCTCGGGGGTCGTCGATGCCCGACATCTTGGCCCACCGGCGGTTGCCGTCGAGCATGATGCCGATGTGCTGGGGGCGTGGGCGTCCTTCCAACTCCCTGACCAGCCGCTTCATGTAGAGCGCGTCGAGAGCGGCTCGTACCTTCGCCCGCATGGTCTACCCCTTCCACCTCGTCGGTAGTGACCGGACGGCTCCGACGGCGATGAGCCACGTGGCACCGCCCCGCGGGGGTGTGGCGCTGATGCCCTGTGGGGTGACGATATCAAGAGCAGACAGCCCCGCCCGGGCGACAAGAGGGTCCCGTCCGTGGGCCCGCTCCGGTGGTGGCGCGGGCGTCGGAGCGTTGTTCCAGGCGTTCAACTGGCCTTTTTCCTCCGGTCGTTGTTGATCACCCGGGCGGCGCGTGCGGTGTCGGGCGCGGTGTGAGGGCGACGACGGTGAGCAACGTCTCCGCCCGCCCCGGGGCGGTGCGGCGGGATCACTGTGGTCCCGCCTGGCGGTCTCTGAAGAGAACAGAGCGCCTCCGATCTACGTTTCCGCAGGTCGGAGGCGCTCTTTACGGTGGAGCCTAGGGGAGTCGAACCCCTGACATCTGCCATGCAAAGACAGCGCTCTACCAACTGAGCTAAGGCCCCTCGGGAGGCGTCGTCGGTCCTGGTGTCGCAGACCGTCGGTCACCGCGGACAAGAGTACCGGGTCGCCCCCCGTATCTCACAAATGATTGGGGCTCCCGGGGAACGACCACGCTCCGTAAGATGCTCGGCGTGGTTCGCTGGAGCGAACTGCGGTTTTTGGGGAAGCGATGGGGAGACGCAATGGACGCCGCACAGCAGGAAGCCACCGCAAGAGCGCGGGAACTGCAGCGGAACTGGTACGGGGAGCCGCTGGGGGCGCTCTTCCGCAGGCTTATCGACGATCTCGGTCTCAACCAGGCTCGTCTCGCGGGGGTGCTGGGGCTGTCCGCGCCGATGCTGTCGCAGCTGATGAGCGGCCAGCGGGCGAAGATCGGCAATCCCGCGGTGGTGCAGCGGGTGCAGCTGCTGCAGGACCTGGCGGGTCAGGTCGCCGACGGCAGTGTGAGCGCGGCCGAGGCGACGGAGCGCATGGACGAGATCAAGAAGTCGCAGGGGGGCTCGGTGCTCAGCAACACCACGACGACCACGAGCAGTTCGGGTGCGCCCACGGTCAAGCGGGTGGTCCGTGAGATCCAGTCGCTGCTGCGCTCGGTGGCGGCCGCCGGGGACATCATCGACGCGGCGGACGCTCTCTCCTCCTCGCATCCGGAGCTGGCGGAGTTCCTGCGGGTGTACGGCGCGGGCCGCACCTCGGACGCGGTCGCGCACTACCAGTCCCACCAGAACTGATCCCGGGCCCGCTCGCCGAGGGGGTCGGCGGTCGGGCACGCGGGAGTGGCGCGACAGGTCCCAGGGGAGGAGCGGCGCACAGCCATGGGTGAGGTCTTCGCGGGCCGGTACGAGCTGGTCGACCCGATCGGCCGGGGCGGAGTGGGCGCCGTCTGGCGTGCCTGGGACCACCGGCGCAGGCGTTATGTGGCCGCGAAGGTGCTTCAGCAGCGGGACGCGCACTCGCTGCTGCGGTTCGTCCGTGAGCAGGCGCTGCGGATCGATCACCCTCATGTGCTCGCGCCCGCGAGCTGGGCCGCCGACGACGACCAGGTCCTGTTCACCATGGACCTGGTCACGGGCGGTTCGCTGGTCCATCTGGTCGGGGACTACGGGCCGCTGCCGCCGGACTTCGTGTGCGCGCTGCTCGACCAGCTCCTGTCGGGCCTGGCGGCGGTGCACGGGGAGGGCGTGGTGCACCGCGACATCAAGCCCGCCAACCTGCTCCTCGAGGCGACGGGGACGGGCCGCCCGCGCCTCAGGCTGTCCGACTTCGGCATCGCGATGCGGCTGGGTGAGCCCCGGCTGACGGAGACCAACCTCGTGGTGGGGACGCCGGGTTATCTCGCGCCGGAGCAGATGATGGGCGCGGAGCCGGACTTCCCGGCGGACCTGTTCGCGGTGGGTCTGGTCGCCCTGTACCTGCTGGAGGGGGCGAAGCCGGACGCCAAGGCGCTCGTGCAGCACTTCGCCGAGCACGGTACGCCGCCCGCGCCGCGGGGGATGCCCGAGCCGCTGTGGCAGGTCGTGGCGACACTGGTGCAGCCGGATCCGTCGGCGAGGTTCCGTACCGCGACGGGGGCGCGCAAGGCGCTGGCCGCGGCGGTGGAGCTGCTGCCGGAGCCCGGGCCCGACGACGAGCTGATCGAGATATTCGACCAAGTGGGTCCGCTGCCTGCGGGGTTCGGGCCCGAGGGTCCGCTCAAGAGGGCTTCCGGCCTGGACGACATGGCGACGGACCCCCGTCGGCCGGCGGACCCGGCCCCGGCTGCCCAGCAGGCCGCCCCTCCCTCTCCCTCGTGGACATCCACGCCCCCGTCCGGCGCGTCTGCGGCCCCGGACCGGACGCCGGCACCGCCGCCGACACCGACACCGCCGGCACCGCCGACACCGACCGGCCCGCCCCCTGCCTCGGACTGGACACCCGCCGCCCGGGGCACGCCCCCGCCGGAGACAGCGGGAACGGGGTCGACGCCTGTGTCCGCGCCGACCGGTACGCCGCCGCCCCCAGCCGGTAGGCCGCCCGCACACGGCTGGGCCCCGGCCGCACCCGGCGCACCCCCGGCAGGCACGGCAGGCACGGCAGGCACGGCAGGCACGGCGCCGACGTCTGCCGGCACGTCGCCCGCCGTCGACGGCAGGTCGGCCGCGCGGACCGGTGCGCCGGCCTCCCCCACCGGACACACGTCGTCCCCGACCGGCACACCGCACGCCCAGAACTGGACGACCTCCGCCTCCACCGCGCCACCTCCGCCCCCCGGCGCCCACCCCGCCCCGGACGGAACCCCGCCGACGGCGGCTCCCGGGGCCGAGCGGCCGGGCGCGGGTGCCATGTCGGAGACCGGGAGTTTCCACCTGCCGCCTCCGCAGCCGACCGTCACCTCGGCCGCGGCCCCGGCGGGTGCTGCGGCGCAACCTCCCGTGCAGAGCCCGGCGTTCACGGGAGGCCCGGAGCACCGGCCGCCGGGCCGGACGCAGTCCCGGGCGCCGCACGTCCCACCGCTGCCCGCCCAGGCCCTCGCGCCGTCCCCGCCGCAGCGTGCCGACGTTCCCACCGCCCCGTACACCGCCCGGAACCCGCGGTCCGCGCCGCCCGCCCAGCACCGTGGGACACGGCGGCGGCGCCGTCCCGGTCCCCCGGCGAAGGTGGCGTTGCCGCTGCTGTTGCTCGCGCTGGCCTGCTATGCCGTGGGTTTCTGGGCGCTGACCCGCATCTGAGTCCGGCGCGCCAGGGTCCGGCTCAGGTCCTGCGCCGGGCAGCCGCCGTCCACACGGCCAGGCCGAGGAGCAGCAGGCTGCCGGTTCCGATTCCGCCGACGGCGACCGCCTTCATGGCCACGTCGTCGCCGGCGGCTGCGCTCCCGTTCCCACTCCCGGGTGCGGCGATCCGGTCCTGTGCGGAGACCTCGAAGAGGCCCTTCGGCCGGGACTCCCCCGCGTACTCGGGGCCGCTCTGTGCCGCTCCCCCGAGTCGCAGGCGCAGTGTCAGTCCGAACGGGCCCTGGCCGAAGTCCTCGGCCACCTGCGCCGCGAGGTGGACGACGACGTAGTAGTCGCCGGCGAACCGCAGCGCGCCGGTCTGTCCCGCGGTGGCGTACCGGTTGGGGTACGCCACGGGCGGCAGGGGGGCGAGGCCGACGGTGGTGCGGCGGCCGGTGTAGCCCTTGGCGGCGTCGTCGACCTCGCCGCGCACGGGGTTGTGCAGGGCGAGTCGCAGGGCACCGGTGGCATAGCCGGAGGCGTCCGCGGAGCCGGCGAGTTCGGCGGTGGCGTACACCTGGCGGCCCCAGTCGACCGGCACCTTGTAGTAGAGGGTCTCCCCGGGCCGGATGTCGTCGCGCCAAACCCCCTGCCCGACGAGGGTGGCGTGGCCGAATCCGCTGCCGCCCGGCCGGAGTTCCGGCTCACCGGCCAGGGGTTCGGGCGAGGCGGAGTCCCAGGTCTCCGGGGCCCTCGTCGCGCCGGTCTGTCGCGGGCGGGGTTCGGTGGCGGCGGTGAGTTCCAGGTCCCAGTCGTCCGGCGGGGAGTCCTGGGGCCTGGTCCGCTGGACGCTGACGTAGTAGGTGCCGGGGTCCTGGCACCGGTTGGCGCCGGGGTCGATCTCGCGCATGCCCCAGGCGGTGACCGGACGGGGGCTGTGGGCGGCGCCGAAAGTCGCGCTGTGCACGGAGCAGGAGCCGCCGTCGGCGTCCTGCACGGAGACCCGGATGCCGTCGACGGCGGTGACGTCTCCGTCGGCGCCGGGTACGGCGGTCACGGAGACGTAGGCGTCGGAGGCCGCGTCGAGTTCGAGGCGGTAGTAGAGGGTGCCGTTCCTCGGCAGGGAGCTGCGGTAGGTGGAGCCGGCCGCCAGCGTTTCGGCGTCCGCGGTGGCACTCGCGCCCGCGATCCGCACGGCGTCGTCGGCGAAGCCGTACCCGGCGTCCGGTCCGGCCGAGCCGGCCGCGAGGACCGTGGCGCCGGGCAGGGCGGCGGTCGTGGCCAGTACGGCGAGCACTACGGCCGTCCGCGCGAACACCGTCGGCAGCGTGGGCACTGTCGGCCGTGCACGCCCCGTTCCGGCGCGCCGCCGAGCCGTACACCACCGTCCCATGACCCGCCACCCCTCGCGTTCACCGGCTCAGTCGTTCAGTCGCTCAGTCGTTCAGTCGCTCTGTCGCCGCCCACCCCGAGCGGACCGTGCCCCCTCAGGGCAACACAAAACCCCGACCGTTCGACGGCCGGGGTCTGCTCAGGACCGGATGTCGGTCGTACTCACGAACCCGTGGGCACGGAGTCAGTCGCCTCCGTCCACAGATCCTGCTCGGCGCGATCCGCCTGGATCTGGCGGTACACGAGGAGCCCGCCGATGGCGGCCAGTGCGACCAGGAGAAGCTTCTTCACCGCGCGACCTCGTCTTTCCTTGACGTAGGGGACTTCTGGCGCCCGACTATACACACCGGCCGATACCGATCGGTGACCTGCGTCGGTGGTCAACTGCCCGTCGCCGGAACCCTTTAGAAGCGGACGAAACCGTTCTGATCGGAGGGTGATCACACCCTCACGTGTGGTGACTTTTGCCCACCTCCCTCCCGTCTGCGCACCCTTTCCGCCCTCTTGCGGCTATTCGGGTGGTGTTCATCTGAACATCGACGCGCCACGGGCGTAGGTCCACCACTTCGCGACCCTCATACACATCATGAGGAAAGTACGCAAATCGCCCAACCCGAAAGTGAGGGGCCATGGCCCGGAACAAGGTCCTGACGCTGTGGACCAGCATCGTCACCGCCTTCCTCGCGCTGTGCACGGCGCTCGGACTCATCACGACGACGGCCGCCGCGGCCGTACCGCAGACCGGAACGCACAGCAACACGGAGAGCGCCTCCCCCGAGGCGGCACCCGCGGCCGCGGCACCCCGGCCCTGGTCCCGAACCGGGTCCCTGCCCCCCACGATGAAGCAGCGCATCCGCGCCGAGGCGCACGGCGCGGCACCCAGTTGCCGCCACCACCCGCTCACCGGCGCATCCGCGGCAACGGCCACCACCGCCACGATCACCGGCCTTCCGTGCGACACCGCCACCACCACCGCCACCGCCGAGACCCTGGCCCAGCACACCATCCCGCTCCAGCGCTGAGCGGACCGCGCCGCCCCCGACCCCGACGCAACGGCGATCTGCGTACAGGCACCACACGCGAGAAACGGCCCGGCCGCTCGACAGAGCAGCCGGGCCGCCGCCGTGTGTACGCGAGAACAAGCGGTTCCGGGCCGGTTCCCCGCATCCCGCGCCGAACCCGCCCCGACTCCTCAAGACCTCTTGAGGAGTTGTAGCCTGCCACCGTGCCCAAGGCCTACGAAGTGATTGCTGACGATCTCCGCCGCTCGATCCGTGCGGGTGAGCGCGAGCCCGGCGACCGGCTGCCCTCGGAGGCCGACCTCGCCCACCACTACCGGCGCAGCGTGCCCACCGTGCAGAACGCGCTCCGGCTGCTGAGCGACGAGGGCCTGATCGACAGGCGGCACGGCCTCGGCACCTTCGTCCGGCGCCCCCGCACTCCGGCGGTGCGGGACAACCGCCGGCACCAGTGGGAGAAGGACCGGGCCCGCCGGCCGCTCGCCACGCGGGCCGAGACCGGCGCCACGGAACGCGACACCGGCCTGCGCGCCGACGACCTCGTCTTCCACGCGGAGTACCGCGAGCGGGAGGCGTCCGGGGAACTGGCCGATGCCTTCGGCGTTCCCGAGGGCACCGTGCTCCTCCAACGCACCTACCGGACGCGGTACTCGGCCGAGCCCGCCCCCTTCAACCTCGTGACCTCCTACCTCGTCCGCGACATGATCGCGGCCAACCCCGACCTCCTGGACGAGGCCAACGAGCCCTGGCCGGGCGGCACCCAGCACCAGCTCCACACCGTGGGCATCGAACTGGACCGGGTGGAGGAGCGTTTCACCGCACGCCCGCCGACACCGGAGGAGGCCGCGGCGCTGGACCTGCCGCCGGGCACGTCGGTGATCCTTCTCCGCAAGACCTCGTACGACACCGAGGGCCGGGTGGTGGACGTCTCGGACGTCACACTGCCCGGCGACCGCACCGAACTGCTCTTCACGACCCGTCTGGAAAGGTGGTGAGTGCCGCCGTGAACCGGCGCGTCATCGTCGTCACGGCCGTCCACGGCCCCTCCGCCCCCTACCTGCCCGAGGCCTACGCCTCGTTGTGTGCCCAGGAGCTCCCCGACGGCTGGGAGTGGCGCTGGGTGATCCAGGAGGACGGCCGCACGCAGGACGTCCGGCCGTACGTGCCCGACGATCCACGGGTCCTCTTCCACCAGGGGCGCCACGGCCGGCAGGGCGGACCCGGGGTGACACGCACCATGGCCCTGGCTCACGCGGACGGCGCGTACGTGAAGGTCCTGGACGCCGACGACCGGCTGACCCCGGGCGCCCTGGCGCGCGACCTCGCCGCCCTGGAGGCCGACCCGTCGATCGGGTGGGCGACCTCGCGGGTCCTGGACCTCCTGCCGGACGGTTCGACGGCCGGCTTCCCCGGCGACCCGTCGCACGGTCCGGTCGAGCGCGGCGAGGTGCTCGCCTTCTGGAAGGCGAACGGCTTCCGCGCCCAGGTCCATCCGGCGACCCTCCTGGTCCGGCGGGACCTGCTGCTCGCCCTCGGCGGCTGGATGGCCCTGCCCGCGTCCGAGGACACCGGCCTGCTGCTGGCGCTCAACTGCGTGAGCCGGGGGTGGTTCTCGGAGGAGGTGGGCCTTCTCTACCGCAAGTGGGAGGGCCAGGAGACCGGCCAGGCCTCCCATGTGGAACCCGCCGAACGCGATGCCCGGATGGCGGTGGTGGAGGCCAGGGCGCGGGCTCTGGCGTCCTTCGGGTGGCAGCTGCCGGAGGGCAGCAGGCAGTAGGACAGGCGGCAAGCGCGAGAACAGGCAGCAGGACAGGCGCCGGGCAGGGACACAGGCAGCAGGACAAGCGGCAGGCAGGGACACAGGCAGCCAGGTGCCGGCCGTTCAGGGCAGCCGCTCGGCGTCGACCCGCGAGAAGATCAGGTCGCTCTCCTCGGTCACCGGCCCGCGCCAGCGGACCGGCGCCCGGGGCTCACCGACCAGCGCCGGGGGATAGCTCCCGGGCGCGTAGTCGTTGGCCAGCCGGTAGACGTGGAACCCGGCGTCACGCATCACCCCCAGCAGGTCGTCGACGCGGTCCCCGAGCCGGGCCATGCGCTCGGGTGCCACCTCGACCGTGATCTCCGCGTCGGGCCGCAGCGCGCCCAGCATCGGGGCGAGACCGCGCACGACGCTCCCCTCCGCGCCCTCTACATCGATCTTGATCACCCGGGCGGTCGCGACCTCCGCCTGGTCGAGGAGTTCCGGCAGCGGCCGGGCCTGCGTCTCGAAGCTGGACTCCACCGGGCCGTCGTACGGGACGATGCTGTTCGCGCCCGTGTTCCGTGAGCTGGCGAGCGTGAAGGTCAGCGTCCTGGTGCGGTCCGAGACCGCGGCGTTGAGCGTGCGGATGTTGCCGAGGCCGTTGAGCCGGGCGTGCCGCGCCAGGCGGCGGTGGAGGTCGGGGGACGCCTCGATCGCGACGACCCGGCCTCGGTCACCGACGAGCCGGGCCGCCAGGACGCTGAAGACGCCGATGTTGGCCCCGACGTCGACGAAGCCGTCCCCGGGCCTCAGCCGGCGCTGCAGCCATCCCGTCATGTGCGGTTCCCAGGCGCCGAACAGGTACAGGTACCGCTGGATGAGGTCCTGTGTGTCCACGGCGAACCGGCCACCGGAGCGCGCTTCGACTACGGCCCGGCGAGGGTGTTCGCGCAGGTGCGGGTTGAGCCAGCGCTCGGCGAGGGCCGCCTTCCCGAAGGTGCCGGGGCCGCGCCGCACGTACCGGACGGCGAGGCCGACCAGGGCCTCCGTGAGGGCAACGCTCGGTCCGCCGCAGCCGCTCGGTCCGCTTCGGCCGCTCAGCCTCGGGCCTCTTCCGTGTCCGTGCGGGTGATGGTGATCGCGGCGGACGGGCATCCCTCGGCCGCCTCCCGCACCCGCGGGGCGTCGACGTCGTGTTCCCGGCCGGGTATGACGGCACCGAGGCCGTCCACCTTGGTGAACACGGACGGGGCCCGGTGGACGCAGTCGCCGGAGCCGTAACACTGCTCGGGGTCGAGGGAGATCCTCATGCGCACTCCAGCGGCGGTCGGTGTCGGAGCCTTCACGACGTGCCTTCCCACCGATCGGCGCGCTGAATCCGCCCTGCCCGCAAGCCTGTTGGCCGGGTCCCCCCGACTCTCATAAGATCATCCGGCATTTCCACGGAGTGCGGCGTGCGGCGTGCGGCGTGGTGACTGGGGGACGGTATGGGGACCGGCGAGCAACTCGTGACGATCGCGGCCGTACTGCTCGGCGCGCTGACCACACACGTCACGAATTACCTGATGGAGCGGAGCAGGAACCGCAACCAGCTGCTGACCCGGTGGGACGACAAGAAGGTCGACACCTACGGGGAGTACGTCGACGCCGCCAAGATGCGGATCGCCGCCTCCGTGCCGCTGTACGAGACGCGGGAGGGACTGCGCGACAGCCACCGGAGCGAGGAGGACCTCCGCGACGACCTGGCGGAGGCGAGCCGCCGCTGGGGGTCGGCCTTCGAGCGGGTCATGCTGCTCGGCGGGGACGACGCCATCGAATCCGGGCACGAGCTGAACGCGGTGCTCGCCGAGATCGACTGGCAGGCGACCGGCCGTGTCGACGGCACCCTGGAGGAGTGGCGCGAGCGGCACCGGGCCGCGTTCCGTGCCATCAACGCCTTCCACGAGGACGCCAGGGCCGATCTCGGCATCCGGGGCGGCGTCACCGGTGAGAAGCACCCGGAGCGCGATCTGCTGGTCCCGCCCGCCCGCCGTCCCGACCGCCGGTCGGCCGCCGGGGACTGACTCACGGCGGCTGCCGCTGCCCGTTCACACGTGCGCGTCGGCATGGTTTGGCTCCGGTCCCTCCCCTCGTGGGGACCGGTGCCAAACCATGCCGGCGCCGTTTTCTCGTGCGGTAGCGGGACTGGGACGGGTCAGGGAGGGACAAGCCACCGAAAGCTGACCGAGAACATGCGGCCTCATGGGGTGGCTCTCCGAGTACCGAGCCGCTGACCTGTCCGGGTGCCGCGGGGCCGCCTCGCCACTGCGACGCGATCCTGCCATCCGTGGTCGCCGCCGGGGAGGTCCCGGAACCAGGAAACCGCTGTAGCCGCAGGTCAGCCGTATAGAGTGAGTTTTCCGGTCCGGACGTCCAGGTGCGGGGGAAGTAAGAAGTAAGGAGTGGAGACCTTGAGTTTCGACTCAGGGGCACGCACGGCCTTCGCAGAACGCCTCGCACTGCTGTACAGGGAGGCCGGCAATCCTCCCCTCAAACGCGTGTCCGAGGCCGTCGTCCGGCTCCAGCGGGTCGACGAACGAGGGCGGCCCGTACGGGTCTCCGCCCAGCGGATCAGCGACTGGCGGCGGGCCAAGAACGTGCCCGCCCAGTTCCCCGCCCTCGCGGCCGTCCTGCACGTACTCGTACCGCAGGCTCGGCGCGCGCGGCCCGTACCGGTCTCCGCCGGTCTGTACGACCTGGTCCAGTGGCAGCGCCTGTGGGAGCGGGCGCTGGCCGACCCGACCGGCGAACGCCCGGCGCCGCCCGCGGCCGAGGATCAGCCCGCTGCCGAGGCGCCGGCCGCGGGCCCCGGTGGGGTCTGCCCCTACCGGGGACTGGCCGCCTACCGCCGGCAGGACGCCGGCTGGTTCTTCGGGCGGGAACGGAGCACGCAGGCCCTCGTCGCCCAGCTCCACGCGACGCGGGACACGGGCGGCCTGGTCATGCTCGTGGGCGCCTCGGGGGCGGGGAAGTCCTCCCTGCTGAACGCCGGCCTGGTGCCCGCCCTGCGTGCCGGCGCGCCGAGCGCCGGTGACGGTCCGCCCAGGCAGGTGCTCCAGCTCGTACCGGGGGCCGACCCGCTCGGGGAACTGACCCGGCTGATACCGCAGCTCGCGCCGGTCGTCGGCGCCGTGAGGGAAGCGGTGGCGCGCAGGACGGCGGCCGCGGACCGGGGCGCCGTCGAGACCCGGGACACGGGCGGCCCGCGGACCGACGACGCGGCCAGGGCGGCCTTCGCGGCGTGGGCGGCGTCCGCCGACGACCGAGACGGACCGGCCGACTCGGGCAATCCGGGCGATCCGGGCGATCCGGAAGGCTCCGACGGACCGGGCGGTCCGGGCGGCTCCGACGGCCCGGACGGCCCGGACGGGCACTGGGGCGGTCGCGAAGGCCATAGGGGCCAAGCAACGCACACCGGCTCGACAAGCCCGGACGGCCAGCCCGACCAGCCCGACCAGCACGGCCAGCCCGACCAGCACGGCCAGCCCGACCAGCACGGCCAGCACATCGGAAACGCCCAAAACGCCCAAGCAGCCCCGGCCACCCCACCCACTGCCCGTCCGGTCGTCATCGTGGACCAGTTCGAGGAGCTCTTCACGCTCTGCGCCGACGAGACGGACCGGCGCCTGTTCATCCGGCTGCTCCAGGCCGCCTGCGTACCCGGCGCCGACGGGGGCCCGCCACCGGTGCTGGTGACCCTGGGCGTACGCGCCGACTTCTACGACCAGTGCCTGCGGTACCCCGAGCTGGCCGACGCGCTCCAGCACCGGCACATGGTGCTCGGGCCGCTGACCACCGCGGAACTGCGCGAGGCGGTGACCGCCCCCGCCAGGGCCGTCGGTATGGAGCTCGAACCGGGACTCGCCGAGCTGATCATCCGCGAGGTGAGCACCGACGGAGCGCACGACGCGGGCGTACTGCCGCTCCTCTCCCACGCCCTGCTCGCCACCTGGCAGCGGCGCAAGGCGGGCCGGCTGACCCTGGCCGGATACCGCGCGGCCGGCGGCATCCAGGGCGCGGTGGCCGCGACCGCCGAGCGGGCCTGGTCCGGTCTGGACCCGGCGGCCCGCACGGCCGCGCGCCTGCTGCTGCTCAGGCTGGTCCGGCTGAGCGAGGACACCCAGGCCACCCGCAGGCGCAGTACGCGACGCCGGCTGGCCGAGGAGTCGGGGGACCCCGGCAAGACCGAGGAGTCCCTCGAAGCGCTGGTGCAGGCCCGGCTGGTGACCCTCGACGCGGACACCGTGGAGATCACCCACGAGGCACTGCTGCACGCCTGGCCCCGGCTGCGCGACTGGATCGACGAGGACCGCGCCGGGAACCTGCTGCGCCAGCGGCTGGAGGAGGACGGCCTGGCCTGGGAGGAGTCGGACCGCGACTCCGCACTGCTCTACCGGGGCTCCCGACTGGCGCAGGCCAGCGGCTGGGCGAAGTCGGCCGGCGACACCTTGCTGACCCGCAGCGCGGTGGAGTTCCTGGCCGCCGCGGTCAGGCTGCGCAGGCGCACCGTCATGATCAGTCGTGCCGCGGTGGCGGCGGTGGTCGTCCTGGCCCTGGTGGCCGTCGGCTCGGCGGTGCTCGCCTGGCAGCAGCGCAACGACGCCGTGTTCGAGCAGGTGGTCGCCGAGGCGGACCGGGTCCAGGACACGGACCCGTCGCTGTCGGCCCAGCTCGACCTGGCGGCACACCGCCTGCGGCCGGACGACGAGGACGTCAGGAACCGGCTGATCTCGATCGTGAACGCGCCCCTGGCCACCCCGCTCCTCGGGCACACGGGCGCCGTCTACCTCACCTCCTTCAGCCCCGACGGACGGATCCTGGCGACGGCCAGCTACGACCGCACCGTCCGGCTCTGGGACGTCTCGGACCCCGCCCGGCCCAAGCAGCTCGGCAAGCCCCTCACCGGGCACACCAGCTGGGTGAGCACCGCGGTCTTCAGCCCCGACGGCCGCACCCTGGCCAGCGCCTCGGACGACGGCACGCTCCGGCTGTGGGACGTGCGGGACCCCAGCCGTCCGCGCCCGCTCGGCGCCCCCCAGGCCGGCCACGGCGGCACCGTCTACCTGCTCGCCTTCAGCCCGGACGGCCACACCCTGGCCTCCGCCCACGACGACCACGCCGTACGCCTGTGGAACGTGGCCGACCCTCGCGACCCCAAGGCGCTCGGCACCCTGACCGGCCCCACCGCGGCGGTGCGCTCGGTGGCCTTCAGCCCCGACGGACACACGCTCGCGGCCGGCGGCGACGACGACAAGGTCCGGCTCTGGGACGTCACCGATCCCGCCCGCGCCGAGCCCGCCGGAGAACCGCTCAACGGTCACAGCGGCCTGGTGCACTCCGTGGCCTTCAGCCCCGACGGCCGCACCCTCGCCAGCGGCAGCGCGGACGACACCGTCCGGCTCTGGGACGTCACCGAACCCGCCCGCGCCAAGCCCGCCGGCGCACCGCTCACCGGACACAGCGGCCCCATCTGGGCGGTGGCCTTCAGCCCCGACGGCGCCATGCTCGCCGCGAGCAGCGCGGACAGTACGGCGAGCCTGTGGAACGTCAGCGACCCGGCCTATCCCTCACAGGTCGGCGTGCCGCTGGCCGGGGGCAGCGGCGAGATGTACGCCCTCGGCTTCAGCCCCGACGGCCACACCCTCGCCACCGGCAGCGGCGACAGCAAGGTCCGCCTGTGGTCGCTGCCGACGTCGGACATGATCGGCCGTATCGGAGCCTTCCGTCCGGACGGGCACGTACTGGCCACGGCGGCCCGCGACGGCAGGGTCCGGCTGTGGAACGTGACGGACCCCGCCCGGCCCGTGTCGCTGAGCGCCCCCTTCAGACCGGGGGAGGGCGACATACGGTCGCTGGCGTTCTCCCCGGACGGCGACACGCTCGCGGTGCTCGCCGGCGGCCGCGCGCTGCAGCTGTGGGACGTCACGGACCCGGCCCGACCCAAGGCCCACGGACCGCCCGTGGCGCTGCGCACCCGCTACGCGGGCCCCGACACCCTGGCTTTCAGCCCCGACGGCCGCACCCTGGCCACGGCCCACGACGACCGCACCGTCCAGTTGTGGAACACCGACGACCCATCCCGCCCCCGCCGGCTGGGCAAGCCGCTCTCCGGCCACTCGGGATACGTCAACACCCTCGCGTTCAGCCCGGACGGCCACACCCTCGCGAGCGGCGGCGCGGACGACGCCGTACGCCTCTGGGACGTCACCGACCCCGCGCACGCCACCCGTCTCGAGGCGCCCCGTACCGGGCACCTCGGGCCCGTCAACGTGCTCGCCTACAGTCCCGACGGCCACACCCTGGCCAGCGGCAGCGACGACGGCACGGTCCGGCTCTGGGACGTCACCGAACCGGGCGAGGCGTCCGGAGCCGAGGCCACGCTCGCCGGACACACCGACTCGGTGGTGTCGCTGACGTTCAGCCAGGACGGCGCCACCCTGGCCAGCGGCGCCAACGACAACACGGTCCGGCTCTGGAGCGTCTCCGACCCCGCCGAGGCCACCCCCATCGGCCAGGCGATGAGCCCCAACGCCAAGACCGGCAACTTCCTGTCCTTCAGCCCCGTACGCCATATGCTCGGGGTCTCCAGCGGCACGGACACCGTCCGGCTGTGGAGCCTGGGCGTGGACGACGCCATCGACCGCATCTGCTCCGCCACGCGGGGTGTGATGACCGAGGAGAAGTGGCACGAGTACCTGCCGCGCCTGGACTACGAGCCACCGTGCGACCACTGATCAATCCCAGCGAATGAGTGACCCCTGTCACATATCCACCACCCGACCGACCAGTCGGCACCCACCGGCCATCCGGCCTTGTTAGCCTTGGCCACAGCCCGACCGCTGGCGCATCCCCCGTCGCCAGCGGTCGGGTCTTTTGCTGCCCGTCGCGGCCGCTGCCCGCGCAGTGAACACTTGAGGGGGCGGGACGACCGGATTCGAACCGGCGTCCTCGCGGTTCTGGAGACCGCTCGCGTCGACCACTGCGCTACGTCCCGCCCGTGGCCGTGATCGTAGCGGCCGACGCCGGCCGGCGGCAGCCCGTAGATGACGAAGACCCCCAGCCGATACCGGCTGGGGGTCTTCATGCTGGTGGGGCTAACAGGATTTGAACCTGTGGCCTCATCCTTATCAGGGATGCGCTCTAACCAACTGAGCTATAGCCCCGCCGCGCTCTGCGGTGTATGTCCCGCGCGCTGACTCCTGAAGATTAGCGCACGAGGCGGGCAGTCCCAAAATCGGTTGTCGCGCGGCCGGAGAGCGCGGACGACTCGCGGATCACTCGTCCTCGGCGAGCGTCAGCTCCACGCCGCCGACGAAGCCGGCGGACAGGTTGTAGATGAACGCGCCGAGGGTCGCCAGGGCCGTCGCGAGGACGACGTCGATGACCGCGATGATCGTCGTGAACATCAGCACGTTGGGCAGCGACAGGAAGGACTGCAGGTCGAAGCCGTTGGACTCGTTGGAGCCGGTGGCCTCGGAGATCGTGCCGCCGACCGTGGAGAAGACGCCCATGGCGTCCATGACCATCCACAGCACGGCGGAGGCGACGATGGTGCAGATGCCGAGCGCGATGGAGAGCAGGAAGCTGACCTTCATCACCGACCACGGGTCCGCCTTCGACACCCGCAGGCGTGCCTTGCGAACGCGGGGCGTGGTGCGGGCGCCGGTGCGCGGGCGGCGCACGGCGGACGCGTTGCCGCCGTGGGTCTGATTGCCGCCCTGGGTCTGGTAGGCCTGCGGCGGGTGATAGGGCCCGCCGGGCTGCTGGGGCTGCCGCTCTCCCGGCAGCGGCGAGGCCGCCTGCTGAGCCCGCTGGCCTCGGGTGTCCGTCACAGTTCCCCCCTGGGATCCATGCGTTGAGGACGAGCTCCCCGAGTGCGAGTCGGTCGCTCCGTCGTCGATCTTGCGCAGTTGAGTCGTGTGCGAATCCGTCGCACGCGCGGCTGAGCCACGGCCGCCGCCGCCCGTTTCCGTACCCGTGGGGGTACCGGCCGATCCGGCGCCCGTGGCTCCGCTCACGATGACTCTCTCCTCGTGCTACTCGGCCGAGGGCGCCTCACCCTCGTCCGTGCCGGTGGTCGCGGCACCCTCGGCGGTCTCGTCGGCGGCCACATCGCCGTCGACCTCCTCCGCCTCGCGTCCCGCCTCGGCGTTGCGTGCGATGCCGACGACGGCATCGCGCTTGCCCAGATTGATCAGTTGAACGCCCATGGTGTCACGGCCGGTCTCCCTGACCCCGTTGACTCGCGTACGAATCACACCGCCCGAGAGTGTGATGGCGAGGATCTCGTCGCTCTCCTCGACCACCAGCGCGCCCACGAGCGACCCGCGGTCCTCGACGATCTTGGCGGCCTTGATGCCGAGGCCGCCGCGACCCTGGACGCGGTACTCGTCGACGGAGGTCCGCTTCGCGTAACCGCCGTCGGTGGCAGTGAACACGAACGTACCGGCTCGAACAACATTCATCGAGAGCAGCTCGTCCCCTTCGCGGAAACTCATGCCCTTGACGCCCGAGGTGGCACGCCCCATCGGACGCAGCGTGTCGTCCGACGCGGTGAACCTGATCGACTGCGCCTTCTTGCTGATCAGCAGCAGATCGTCCTCGGCCGAGACGAGTTCGGCACCGATCAGTTCGTCGTCACTGCCGTCCGCCTGCTCCCGCAGGTTGATGGCGATGACACCACCCGAACGCGGCGAGTCGTAGTCCTTCAGCGGCGTCTTCTTCACCAGGCCGGCCTTGGTGGCCAGGACCAGGTACGGAACCGCCTCGTAGTCGCGGATCGCGCGGATCTGGGCGATCGTCTCGTCCGGCTGGAAGGCCAGCAGGTTCGCCACGTGCTGGCCGCGCGCGTCCCGGCCGGCGTCCGGCAGCTCGTAGGCCTTCGCGCGGTAGACACGGCCCTTGTTGGTGAAGAACAGCAGCCAGTGGTGCGTGGTCGACACGAAGAAGTGGTTGACGATGTCGTCTTCCTTGAGCTTCGCGCCGCGCACGCCCTTGCCGCCGCGCTTCTGGGCGCGGTAGTCGTCGGTCTTGGTGCGCTTGATGTAACCGCCACGCGTGACCGTGACGACGATGTCCTCCTCGGCGATCAGGTCCTCGATGGACATGTCGCCCTCGTACGGGATCAGCTTCGTCTTGCGGTCGTCGCCGTACTTCTCGACGAGGGCGGTCAGCTCCTCGCTGACGATCCCGCGCTGACGGACGGGGGAGGCGAGGATCTCGTTGTACTCGCTGATCTTCGCCTGGAGCTCGTCGTGCTCGCGGACGATCTTCTGCCGCTCCAGGGCCGCCAGGCGGCGCAGCTGCATCTCGAGGATCGCGTTGGCCTGGATCTCGTCGATCTCCAGGAGGTCCATCAGGCCCCCGCGCGCGATCTCGACGGTGTCACTGCGCCGGATGAGCGCGATGACCTCGTCGATGGCGTCCAGGGCCTTGAGCAGGCCGCGCAGGATGTGCGCCCGCTCCTCCGCCTTGCGCAGCCTGAAGCGCGTACGGCGGACGATGACCTCGATCTGGTGGTTCACCCAGTGGCGGATGAACGCGTCCAGGGACAGGGTGCGCGGCACGCCGTCGACCAGGGCCAGCATGTTGGCACCGAAGTTGGTCTGCAGGTCGGTGTGCTTGTACAGGTTGTTCAGGACGACCTTGGCGACCGCGTCCCGCTTCAGCACGATGACCAGGCGCTGGCCGGTGCGGGAGCTCGTCTCGTCGCGGACGTCGGCGATGCCGCCGATCTTGCCGTCCTTCACCAGGTCGGCGATCTTCTGCGCGAGGTTGTCCGGGTTGACCTGGTAGGGCAGCTCCGTGACCACCAGGCACTGGCGGTTCTGGATCTCCTCGACCTCGACGACCGCACGCATCGTGATCGAGCCGCGGCCGGTGCGGTAGGCCTCCTCGATGCCCTTGCGGCCCACCACCAGGGCGCCGGTCGGGAAGTCGGGGCCCTTGATGCGCTCGATGAGCGCGTCGAGCAGCTCCTCGTGCGAGGCCTCGTAGTTCTCCAGGTACCACTGCGCGCCGGCCGCGACCTCGCGCAGGTTGTGCGGCGGGATGTTGGTCGCCATGCCGACCGCGATGCCCGCCGAACCGTTGATCAGCAGGTTCGGGAAACGGGCCGGCAGGACGGTCGGCTCCTGGGAGCGGCCGTCGTAGTTGTCCGTGAAGTCGACGGTCTCCTCGTCGATGTCGCGGACCATCTCCATCGACAGCGGCGCCATCTTGCACTCGGTGTACCGCATGGCCGCCGCCGGGTCGTTGCCCGGCGAGCCGAAGTTGCCGTTGGAGTCGACGAGCGGCATCCGCATCGACCAGGGCTGCGCGAGGCGGACCAGGGCGTCGTAGATGGAGGAGTCGCCGTGGGGGTGGTAGTTGCCCATGACGTCGCCGACGACGCGGGCGCACTTGTAGAAGCCGCGCTCGGGGCGGTAGCCGCCGTCGTACATGGCGTACAGCACGCGCCGGTGCACGGGCTTGAGGCCGTCGCGGACGTCGGGCAGCGCACGCGAGACGATGACGGACATCGCGTAGTCGAGGTACGAGCGCTGCATCTCCGTCTCGAGCCCGACGGGCTCGACACGCATCGCCAGGGCGTCACCCTCGGGCGTGGTCACAGGAGTGTTCTCGTCGGTCATTGCTGGTGAAGGTCCTTCCTGGTGCGGTCAGCTGAGACCGACTCAGATGTCGAGGAAGCGGACGTCCTTGGCGTTGCGCTGGATGAACGCGCGCCGGGCCTCGACGTCCTCGCCCATCAGCACCGAGAACAGGTCGTCGGCCTGCGCGGCGTCGTCGAGCGTGACCTGGCCGAGCACACGGTGCTCCTGGTCCATGGTCGTGATGCGCAGCTCCTCGGCGTTCATCTCGCCGAGGCCCTTGAAGCGCTGCACGGAGTCCTCACGGATGCGCTTGCCCGCCTGGCGGCCCATCTCGATCAGCGCGTCGCGCTCACGGTCGGAGTACGCGTACTCGAAGTCGTCCCGGCCCCACTTGATCTTGTACAGCGGCGGGCGGGACAGGTACACGTGCCCGGACTCGACCAGCGGCCGCATGAAGCGGAACAGGAAGGTCAGCAGCAGGGTGTTGATGTGCTGGCCGTCGACGTCGGCGTCCGCCATCAAGATGATCTTGTGATAGCGGAGCTTCTCGATGTCGAAGTCCTCGTGCACACCCGTGCCGAACGCGGAGATCATCGCCTGGATCTCCTGGTTCTGCAGGATCCGGTCGATGCGCGCCTTCTCGACGTTGAGGATCTTGCCGCGGATCGGGAGGATCGCCTGGTACTGCGGGTTCCGGCCGGACTTGGCCGAGCCGCCGGCGGAGTCGCCCTCGACGATGAAGATCTCGCACTTGGTCGGGTCGTTCGACTGGCAGTCGGACAGCTTGCCCGGCAGCGAGGCCGACTCCAGCAGGCCCTTACGGCGCGTCAGGTCGCGGGCCTTGCGGGCCGCCACGCGCGCGTGGGCCGCCTGGATGCCCTTGCGGATGATGTCCGCGGCCTCGTTGGGGTTGCGGTCGAGCCAGTCCGTCAGGTGCTCGTAGACGACCTTCTGGACGAAGGTCTTCACCTCGGTGTTGCCCAGCTTGGTCTTGGTCTGGCCCTCGAACTGCGGCTCCGCCAGCTTGACCGAGATGATCGCGGTCAGACCCTCGCGGATGTCGTCACCCGTGAGGTTGTCGTCCTTCTCGCGCAGCAGCTTCTTGTCGCGCGCGTACTTGTTGATCAGCGAGGTGAGCGCCGCGCGGAAGCCCTCCTCGTGGGTGCCGCCCTCGTGCGTGTGGATGATGTTGGCGAACGAGTACACGCCCTCCGTGTAGCCGCCGTTCCACTGCATCGCGACCTCTAGGGACAGGCTCTTGTCCTTGTCCTCGGCCTCGAGGTCGATCACGGTCGGGTGCACCAGCTCTCCCTTGCGGGAGTTGAGGTACGTCACGAAGTCGACGATGCCGCCCTCGTAGTGGTACGAGACGCTCTTGACCTCGTGCTTCTCGTCCTCGCCCGCCTCGTCCGCGCCGGCGGTGGCCTTCGCCGACTCGCGCTCGTCGGTGAGGTTGATCTTCAGGCCCTTGTTGAGGAAGGCCATCTCCTGGAAGCGTCGGGAGAGCGTCTCGAAGGAGTAGTCGGTGGTCTCGAAGATGTCACCGTCGGCCCAGAAGGTGACCGTCGTGCCGGTCTCCTCGGTGGCCTCGTGCCGGGCCAGCGCCGCCGTGGGCACGCCCAGCTTGTACTCCTGCGTCCAGCGGTAGCCGTCGGTCTTGACCTCCACCGCCACCCGCGTGGAGAGGGCGTTGACGACGGAGACACCCACGCCGTGCAGACCACCGGAGACCGCGTAGCCGCCGCCGCCGAACTTGCCGCCCGCGTGCAGCACGGTCAGCACGACCTCGACGGCGGGCTTCCCCTCGGAGGGGACGATGCCCACCGGGATGCCACGGCCGTTGTCGACGACGCGGACACCGCCGTCGGGGAGGATCGTGACGTCGATCGTGTCCGCGTGACCGGCCAGCGCCTCGTCGACGGAGTTGTCCACGACCTCCTGCACCAGGTGGTGCAGACCGCGTTCACCGGTCGAGCCGATGTACATACCGGGTCGCTTGCGGACCGCGTCCAGACCCTCGAGGACGGTGATGGCACTGGCGTCGTACGAGGCGGGAACCTCGTCGTGCGAGGTGCTCACCGCGTCGTTCACGCCGGTGTCGGTGGACGGGTTGTTCTCGTTGGGGTTGCCGGAATCGGCCACGAAGCGCCCTTTCTGGCACAGCACGAGCCGGGCTCGTCGGCAGGTTGCCGGAGCGGCTGCGGCATGTTGCGTTGGTAAGCCTTGATCAGCGTTGCTCAGCTAGTCCCGGACGGTCCCCACGTTCGGGGCGGGATTCTCTCCCATTCTACCGGTACCACTGACACTGATGGGGGTTTGCCGGTACCTGAGTCCGCATGTGCCGCCCTGAACGAGCCTTGTCCGACTCCCGATATGCGGATGGGGTCCTCAAGAGGCTCACAACGGCACTCAGCGCTTCGAGGCGTCAACCCTTTGCTACTTGGGAGTCAGATGCCCATTCGCCACCGCGCACGGCGGCACGACACGGCACGCGCCGGCGGTTCACACCGACCGTCGGCGCCAATTTTTGTGAGGTACATCACGCATCGCTGACGGGGTGCCAGACCGCCCCCAAGTCACCCGTAGGTGTCACCCGGGCCCTGGCTGCCGGGGGCTCGCAACGGCCCGTAACGCCGACCCGGGCCGCCCGCACCGCCGGGCCCCAGCACCTTGATCATCCGTACCGACCCGTGCCCCAGGTCCTCGTTGAGACGGGCCACCAGCGTCGGCGCGAGCAGCCGCAGGTTCGTCGCCCAGGCCGTCGAGTCGCAGCGCACCACCAGCACCCGCTCGTCCTCGTCGTACCGCTCCGGCACACAGTGCTTCGCCACGTCCTCACCGACGATCTGCGGCCAGCGGCCCATCACCCCGCCCACCGCCGCCGGCGTCTCCCAGCCCCGCTCGGTGATCAGCCGGTTGATCGCCGAACCCAGCGCCATGGGATCACGCCCGTCGGCCCGCGCCCCGGAGCGCAGACCGCCACGACGCGCCTGCTTCTTCTGCTGAGCCGCGTCCCCACGCGCGCGTGCCGCCTCCCGCGCCGCTCTGAGCGCCACGCGCGCGAGGTCGACGCCGGACGGCTCCGGGCCGCCGCTCTTCCCGGGGTCCTTCCTGTGGTCCTTCTTGTGGCCGCCGGGAGGGTCTGCGGGGGCCGGCTCGTCGGCGCTCATACGCGCTCCACCGTGCCCTCCGCCACCTTGAACCGCGCCCCCGCCAGCACATGCGGTACGTCGTCGTCGACCGCGGCCGTCACCAGCACCTGCTCACCGGGCGCCACCAGCTCCGCCAGCCGCTCCCGGCGCCGCGCGTCCAGCTCGGCGAAGACGTCGTCCAGCACCAGCACCGGCTCGTTGCCCTCGGCCCGCAGCAGGTCGAACGACGCCAGCCTGAGCGCCAGCGCGTACGACCACGACTCGCCGTGGGAGGCGTAGCCCTTGGCGGGCAGCGAGCCGAGCTTGAGCAGCAGATCGTCCCGGTGCGGACCGACCAGGGTGACGCCGCGCTCGATCTCCTGCTTGCGCGCCTCGGCCAGCGCGGCCATCAGCTGCTCGTACAGATCCTCACGCGTGTGCGCCTCGCCGGGCGCCGACGGCTTGTACTCCAGGGCGAGGGGGCCGCCGCCCGGGGCCAGCTGCTCGTACGCCTTGTCGGCCAGCGGCTGCACGGCCGCGATCAGGTCCAGCCGCTGGGCGAGCAGCTCGGCGCCCGCGCGCGCGAGATGCTGGTCCCAGACGTCGAGCGTGGACAGGTCCATCGTGCGCCCACCGTGTCGGCGGGCGAGCGCGGCCGACTTCAGCAGGGTGTTGCGCTGCTTGAGGACCCGGTCGTAGTCGGAGCGCACCCCGGCCATCCGCGGCGAACGGGCGGTGATCAGCTCGTCCAGGAAACGGCGCCGCTCACCGGGGTCGCCCTTCACCAGCGCGAGGTCCTCCGGCGCGAACAGCACGGTGCGCACGATGCCGAGCACATCACGCGGTCTGACCTGCGAGGACCTGTTGATACGGGCACGATTGGCCTTGCCCGGGTTCAGCTCCAGCTCGATCAGCTGCTGCCGCTCGCCCTGCCGGACCTGGGCGCGGATCACGGCCCGCTCGGCGCCCATGCGCACCAGGGGGGCGTCGGAGGAGACCCGGTGGCTGCCGAGGGTGGCGAGATAGCCGACCGCCTCGACCAGGTTCGTCTTGCCCTGCCCGTTCGGGCCGACGAAAGCGGTGACGCCCGGGTCCAGGGGCACCTCGACCCGGGCGTACGAACGGAAGTCGGCCAGCGACAGATGCGTGACGTGCATGGTCGTGCGCCGACCTCCCGGGTGTTCGTCCCTCGGGCGCGTGGCCCTCGGGTGCTGCCTACTTCTTCTCGACCGCGTGGCCGCCGAACTGATTGCGCAGCGCGGCGATCATCTTCATCTGCGGCGAGTCGTCCTGCCGGGACGCGAACCGCGCGAAGAGCGACGCCGTGATCGCGGGCAGCGGCACCGCGTTGTCGATCGCCGCCTCCACAGTCCAGCGTCCCTCACCGGAGTCCTGTGCATAACCCCGGAGCCCGTCCAGGTGCTCGTCGTCGTCGAGCGCGTTGACGGCCAGGTCGAGCAGCCAGGAGCGGATCACCGTGCCCTCCTGCCAGGACCGGAAGACCTCGCGGACGTTCTCCACGGAGTCGACCTTCTCCAGCAGCTCCCAGCCCTCAGCGTAGGCCTGCATCATCGCGTACTCGATGCCGTTGTGAACCATCTTCGCGAAGTGGCCCGCGCCCACCTTGCCGGCGTGCACGGCGCCGAAGTCGCCCTCCGGCTTGAGGGCGTCGAAGACCGGCTGCACCTTGGCGACGTTCTCCGCGTCGCCGCCGTACATCAGCGCGTAGCCGTTCTCCAGGCCCCACACGCCGCCGGAGACGCCGCAGTCGACGAAGCCTATGCCCTTGGCCGCCAGCTCCTCGGCGTGCTTCTCGTCGTCCGTCCAGCGGGAGTTACCGCCGTCCACGACGACGTCGCCGGGCTCCAGCAGCTCGCCGAGCCGGTCGACGGTGGCCTGGGTGGCCTCGCCGGCCGGGACCATCACCCACACCACGCGCGGTGCGCTGAGCTTGCCCACAAGCTCTTCCAGGCTGGGGACGTCGGCGAGGTCCGGATTGCGGTCGTATCCGACGACGGTGTGGCCCGCGCGGCGGATCCGCTCGCGCATGTTGCCGCCCATCTTGCCGAGGCCGACGAGACCGAGCTCCATCAGTTGCGTTCCTTAGGTGTGCGAGGTGGCAAGGCGGCACCTCCGTACCCGCCGGATGCGTGCCGCGGCACTTTCGTACCCGCGTCGAGCCTAAACCCGGACGCCCGTGCACAGCTGTGGGCATACGCGCTCAGACGTATGCCCCCACCTGCGGGTTCGTCCCCACCCTGTGGACAGCGACCGACAGTGCGACGGCCCTGCTCAGCCGCTCAGCCGCACCGGCATGATCAGGTACTTGTAGGCCTCGTCCGCCTCCGCGTCCACCGCGGGCTTGCCGCTGAGCAGCGCCGGCTTCGTGGACGTCGTGAAGGAGAGCTGGGCGACCGGGGAGTCGATGGCGCTCAGACCGTCCAGCAGGAAGGTCGGGTTGAAGGCGATCGAGATGTCGTCGCCCTCCAGCTGGGCGTCGACCCTTTCCACAGCCTGTGCGTCGTCGCTGGAGCCGGCCTCCAGGATGAGCACGCCCTGCTCGAAGCTGAGCCGCACCGGGGTGTTGCGCTCGGCGACCAGGGCCACACGCTTGACGGCCTCCACGAAGGGGGCGGTCTCGATCACGGCGACGCTGTTGAACTCCGTCGGGAACAGCGTCTTGTACTTCGGGAGGTCACCCTCCAGCAGCCGCGTCGTCGTCCGGCGGCCCGCCCCCTCGAAACCGATCAGGCCCTCGCCCGCGCCCGAGCCGGACAGCGCCAGGATCACCTGGTCACCGCTGGTCAGCGCCTTGGCGGTGTCCTGGAGCGTCTTGGCGGGCACCAGGGCGACCGCGGAGATCTCCGGGTTCTCCGGCTTCCACAGGAACTCGCGGACCGCGAAGCGGTAGCGGTCGGTGGAGGCCAGCGTCACCGAGTCGCCCTCGATCTCGATGCGCACACCGGTGAGCACGGGCAGCGTGTCGTCGCGGCCCGCGGCGATGGCCACCTGCTGCACGGCCGAGGCGAAGACCTCGCCGGGGACCGTGCCCGTCGCCTCCGGCATCTGCGGCAGCGCCGGGTACTCCTCCACCGGCAGGGTGTGGAGGGTGAACCGCGAGGAGCCGCAGACCACCGTCGCCCGTACACCGTCTGTGGAAATCTCCACCGGCCGGTTGGGGAGGGCGCGGGAGATGTCGGCGAGCAGGCGGCCGGAAACGAGGACCGTGCCCTCCTCCTCGATCTCCGCCTCCACGGACACCCGCGCCGAGACCTCGTAGTCGAAGCCGGACAGGCTCAGCTGTCCCTCCTCGGCCTTCAGCAGCAGGCCCGCGAGGACCGGCGCCGGCGGACGGGCCGGGAGGCTGCGAGCCGCCCAGGCCACTGCCTCCGCGAGTACGTCGCGTTCCACCCGGATCTTCACTGTTGCCGCCTCCTGCTGTTGCCGGCGCTGCTCGCCCTGCTTCGCCTTCGTCGTCTGACCGGTGTCGTCCGCCGCTGTGAGGGGCAGAACACCGGGGACCAGTCTGACGCACCCCACTGACAGTAGGTGCCGTTCGGGGTCAAGTCGTGACGAGGGGCGGTCGGGCTCGAGAGGGCGAGTTGTGCACAGGACCCGCTTCGAAACGAATTCCGCTCTCTCTCTAGTCGTCAGTAGTAGTAGGGCCTGTGGATACGGTGGATAACCTTGTTTGCCCAGGTCAGAGCATGAATTTTGTCCACGGGTCCTGTGGGCGGAGCCGGTGGACAACCGGGCGCATCTGTGGAGAACGGAAAGTTCTGCACACACCGTGCACAGGGAGAGGCGACTTCTCCCCAGAGCCGTCCCCAGCTTTACCCACGTTTCCCACAGCCCAACCAGGCAGCCTGGTGTGACGCCTTTCACTCGACGCGGTGACGGGGCGCGTCACGTTGCCGAACAGTGGACAGGCGTGTGGAGAAGCTGGGGATCGCTGGGGACAACCCACTCCAGCCTGTGGGTTGCCCGTGGACAACTGAATGCACAGCCTGTGGATCATTTCTTCGTCCACAGCCTGTGGAGATCGTTCGTCCACGAATCCACAGGGGGCTGACCTGCCTTGATGATCCCTCACCAGCCTGGCCTGTGGACAGGATCGGGACAACTTCCCAGTCCCCAAGGTGTGGACGGAAAAAACTGGCCGAATCTGTGGAGGACGGCCGTAACCCGGCAAGTATTCGAACAGTGGGCAGGACGGCAGTGCGACCGCGGTGGGGCGGGAGGAGGGTCGGCGGGACCGGCGGGACCGCGGGAGGGCCCCTCGCGGGCACGCAAAAGGCGCCCCCGAGGAGTCCAGGGGCGCCCGTTCGGCCGGTGCCGGCGGCCGTCAGCCGTTCTTGATGCGGTTGGTCAGCTCGGTCACCTGGTTGTAGATCGAGCGCCGCTCGGCCATGAGATTGCGGATCTTGCGGTCGGCGTGCATCACCGTGGTGTGGTCCCGGCCGCCGAACAGCGCGCCGATCTTCGGCAGTGAGAGGTCCGTCAGCTCGCGGCACAGGTACATCGCGATCTGCCGGGCGGTCACGAGCGCCCGCCCGCGCGAGGTGCCGCACAGGTCCTCGACCGTGAGGCCGAAGTAGTCCGCGGTCGCGCCCATGATGGCCGTGGACGTGATCTCGGGGGCCGAGTCCTCGCCGCCGGGGATCAGGTCCTTGAGGACGATCTCGGTGAGACCCAGGTCCACCGGCTGCCGGTTGAGCGACGCGAACGCCGTCACCCGGATCAGCGCGCCCTCCAGCTCGCGGATGTTGCGCGAGATCCGCGAGGCGATGAACTCCAGCACCTCGGGCGGGGCGTTGAGCTGCTCCTGCACCGCCTTCTTGCGCAGGATCGCGATGCGCGTCTCCAGCTCCGGCGGCTGGACGTCGGTGATCAGCCCCCACTCGAAGCGGTTGCGGAGCCGGTCCTCCAGCGTCACCAACTGCTTGGGAGGCCGGTCGCTGGAGAGCACGATCTGCTTGTTGGCGTTGTGGAGGGTGTTGAAGGTGTGGAAGAACTCCTCCTGCGTCGACTCCTTGTCCGCGAGGAACTGGATGTCGTCGACGAGCAGGATGTCCATCTCGCGGTAGCGCTTGCGGAAGCTGTCGCCCTTGCCGTCGCGGATGGAGTTGATGAACTCGTTGGTGAACTCCTCCGAGCTCACGTAGCGCACGCGCGTGCCGGGGTAGAGGCTGCGCGCGTAGTGCCCGATGGCGTGCAGGAGGTGGGTCTTGCCGAGCCCCGACTCCCCGTAGATGAAGAGGGGGTTGTAGGCCTTCGCGGGTGCCTCGGCGACGGCGACGGCTGCCGCGTGGGCGAAGCGGTTGGAGGCGCCGATGACGAAGGTGTCGAAGAGGTACTTCGGGTTCAGGCGCGCGGTCGGCTCGCCCGGTCCGGTCGCCGGCGCGGGCTGTGCGGCCAGCGGTCCGGGCGCCCCGGTGGCGGGTCCGGGGCCGACGGGGCCGCCGCGGTGGACGTGTCCGGATCCGGCCGGGGGCTCAGGACGGTCCCGGCGGGGGCCGCGCTGGTCGTACTCGCCGCGCTGCTGCTCGTAGTCCTTTCGCTGCTGGTCGTAGTCGCCGCGCGGGCTGTCGTAGTCGCCGCGGGGCTTGTCGTAGTCGCTTCGGGACTGCTCGTACTCACCGCGCGGAGAGTCGTACGACGGGCGTTCCGGGGGCTGCTGCCGGTAGTCCTGCTGGTACGGGGTGTGGGATTCGTGGGAGTACGGCGGTGGCGGCGGCTCCTGGCCGTACGGCTCCTGGGACGGGGACGCGTAGGGGTCCCGTTCCGGGAATCCGAGGCGCTGCTGCTGCCAGCCGTAGTCGTCCTGCTGCGCGGGCCGCGGCCAGGAGCCGGGCTCGGGGCGCTGGTACTCCTGCGGGTAGGCGGGCCGGGCGGTGGGGAGCTGGTCGGCGCGGTTGCGGCCGTAGCCCTCGTACTCGTCGCGGTAGTCCTCGCGGCCGCCCTGGCCGGGGGCGGGGAGCTCGGGCTCCTCGTAGCGGGGCTGGGGGCGGGCGGGCGGTGCCTGGGGTGCCTGCGGCGCGGGGCCGGCGGGTTCGCCGGCGGTGTCGTCGACGGTGATCGCGATGCGGATCGGGCGGCCGCATTCGCGGCTCAGGGTCTCGCTGACGATCGGGGCGAGGCGGCCCTCCAGTACGCCCTTCGCAAATTCGTTCGGTACGGCGAGCAGGGCGGTGTCGGCGACCAGCGCGAGCGGCTGGCAGCGGCGGATCCAGTGCTCGTCCTTCGACTCGACGCCCTGCCCGCGGCCTTCTCCGAGGAGTTGCTCCAGTACGCGTGGCCACACTGCGGCAAGATCGGCAGGTACGTCAGCCACAGGGCACGCTCTCTCACGAGTCCCTCGAAGGTGTGATTCGGGGACGGGTCGGGATGAAACTCGGGTGGGGCAGGGATAAGGGAACGAATCGGAGTCCAGTCACGGTAGTCAGCGCGACGGGTAGGGTTCAAGTTGTTGTCCCCAGCCTGTGGACAAGTGTCTCCCGGTCACCGCTGGTTTGACCGAATGGCGCAGTCGCACGTACCGTAACCAGGTCGAGTTGTCGATGGCTGCTGCCGCCTGCCTCCGATGGGCACAGGTCACGTCCAAGGTGATCGAAAAGCGGTGCACTCGGGCGTAACGCGAGCTACTCGTGGGCGCACGGTGACAGCCAGGACGGCACCCCGCCAACCCCGATTCTTTCTGGAGCCCCCGAGTGAGCAAGCGCACCTTCCAGCCGAACAACCGTCGCCGCGCGAAGACCCACGGCTTCCGGCTGCGTATGCGTACCCGTGCCGGCCGCGCGATTCTCGCGACCCGCCGCAGCAAGGGTCGCGCCCGTCTGTCCGCCTGATCCCGGTCAGGTCATGACATCGTGCTGCCCACCGAGAACCGGCTGAGGCGGCGCGAGGACTTCGCGACCGCGGTACGACGAGGCCGCCGGGCCGGCCGTCCGGCTCTCGTCGTCCACCTTCGAAGCGGTGCCACGGACCCGCACGCGCCTGGGGAGAGCGCTCCCCCGACACGTGCGGGTTTCGTCGTGAGCAAAGCCGTGGGTGGTGCGGTCGTGCGCAACAAGGTGAAGCGCAGGCTTCGTCACCTGATGCGCGACCGGATCGACCTGTTGCCCCCCGGTAGCCTGGTAGTCGTACGAGCGCTGCCCGGTGCGGGTGACGCCGACCATGCACAGCTGGCCCGAGACCTGGACGCCGCCCTGGGGCGGCTACTGGGAGGGGGCGCGCGATGAAGTACCCGCTGCTGGCTCTGATCAAGCTCTACCAGTGGACGATCAGTCCGCTGCTGGGGCCGGTGTGCAAGTACTACCCGTCGTGTTCCCACTACGGCTACACGGCCATCGACCGGCACGGAGCCGTCAAGGGCACGGCGCTCACCGCCTGGCGCATCCTGCGGTGCAATCCGTGGTCGCCGGGCGGCGTGGACCATGTTCCGCCGCGCAAGCGCCCGCGGTGGCACGAAATGCTGCGTGCCGCCTGGCGGGCACGCAAGGGCGGGACCTCCGCCGCCGAACCGGCCACCGAAGGAAGGCCTGCTCACCCGAGCTCGTCCGATCCTTCGAGCCCGGCCGCAGAGACCTCGCCCCATGCCCAAGGAGCATGATTAGTGGACACGATTGCCAGCCTCTTCAGCTTTATCACCTGGCCCGTCTCCTGGGTCATCGTCCAGTTCCACACGGTGTACGGGGCGATCTTCGGACCTGACACCGGATGGGCCTGGGGCCTGTCCATCGTGTCCCTGGTGATCCTCATCCGTATCTGCCTGATCCCGCTCTTCGTGAAGCAGATCAAGGCGACGCGCGGGATGCAGACGCTCCAGCCGGAGATGAAGAAGATCCAGGAGCGCTACAAGAACGACAAACAGCGTCAGTCCGAAGAGATGATGAAGCTGTACAAGGAGACGGGCACCAACCCGCTCTCCTCGTGCCTTCCCATCCTGGCGCAGTCCCCGTTCTTCTTCGCCCTCTACCACGTGCTCAACGGCATCGCGTCCGGTGACACCATCGGCGCCGTCAACCAGGACCTGCTGGAGAGCGCACAGAAGGCGCACATCTTCGGGGCCCCGCTGGCCTCCAAGTTCTTCAGCAGCGAGAGCGACGTCGCCGCCCTCAGCGCCTCCCTGACCGACGTCCGCGTCGTCACCGCGATCATGATCGTGCTGATGTCGGCCTCGCAGTTCTTCACCCAGCGCCAGCTGATGACGAAGAACGTCGACACCACGGTGAAGACGCCGTTCATGCAGCAGCAGAAGATGCTGATGTACGTCTTCCCCGTCATGTTCGCCGTCTTCGGTGTGAACTTCCCCGTCGGTGTCCTCGTCTACTGGCTGACCACCAACGTGTGGACCATGGGCCAGCAGATGTACGTCATCCGCAACAACCCGACGCCGGGCTCCAAGGCGCAGGCCGCCTACCTGGAGCGGCTGCACAAGAGCGTCACCGAGCACGGCAAGATCCGCGGCCGGGGCGAGAAGGCCATCGTGAAGGCCATCGTCGCCAAGGGCCGGGACCGCAACGAGGCCGAGCGCAAGTTCATCAACGGTCTGAACAAGGCGGGCATGGCGGCTCAGGCCGACGGCAGTGTGGTGAAGAACGACGCCGCTGTCGCCGCCCAGAGCGCGGACGGCTCGACCGTGACGACCACGGGCCAGCCCAAGCGCCAGCAGCCGAAGCGGCAGAGCAAGTCCCAGCGCCAGGCCAAGCCCGCCGGTGAGGCCGAGCCGAAGACGTCGCTGACCAAGTCGGACGAGCCGCAGGACGCCAAGCCGGACGCCGAGCCGGCCGGCAAGCAGGATGCCAAGTCTGCCGCCGGTGCCAAGAAGCCGGCTCAGAAGTCCGGTGGCGGTGGCCGCAGCAAGGCCCAGTCCGGACAGCGCAAGGGCCCGCAGCGGCCCAAGTCCCCGTCGAAGAAGTAAGAAGGAGTCCATCCCGTGACGGAAGGCACCACCTCCGCCGCTGCCGAGGGTGCAGACACCCTGACTCGCCTCGAGCAGGAGGGCGAGATCGCCGCGGACTACCTGGAGGGTCTGCTCGACATCGCCGACCTCGACGGCGACATCGACATGGACGTCGAGGCCGACCGTGCCTCTGTCTCGATCATCAGCGACAGCAAGAGCCGGGACCTGCAGAAGCTGGTCGGCCGGGACGGTGAGGTGCTGGAGGCTCTGCAGGAGCTGACGCGCCTGGCCGTTCACCGGGAGACCGGTGACCGCAGCCGGCTCATGCTCGACATCGCGGGTTACCGGGCGGGCAAGCGCGCCGAGCTGTCCGAGCTGGGCGCCAAGACCGCGGCCGAGGTCAAGAGCAGCGGCGAGTCCGTGCGGCTTGCGCCGATGACGCCCTTCGAGCGCAAGGTCGTGCATGACGCGGTCAAGGCCGCGGGACTGCGCAGTGAATCCGAGGGCGAGGAGCCGGAGCGCTTCGTCGTCGTGCTCCCCGCCTGATCGGTTCCCTCTCGTTCTCCGGCCCCGTCTGTTGCGCAGGCGGGGCCGAATTTTGTCAGCCTGATAGTTCTGGTGGTTCTGGTACCGGCGCCCCGTGCGCCCGTGCCGTACGGAAGGACGGTCCCCCGTGTCGGAGGCAGCGGAGCTCCCCCCTGTACCCGAGCAGGCACGTGACGTGTTCGGTGATCGCTACGCGGACGCGGTCCGCTACGCGGAACTGCTCGCCGAGGCGGGGGTGAAGCGCGGCCTGATCGGCCCGCGTGAAGTGCCCCGGCTCTGGGAGCGGCACCTGCTGAACTGCGCGGTGCTCTCGGAGGTCGTACCCGAGGGAGTGACGGTGTGCGACGTCGGCTCGGGTGCCGGCCTGCCCGGGATCCCGTTGGCGCTGGTGCGCGAGGACCTGAAGATCACTCTTCTTGAGCCGCTGCTGCGCCGCACGAACTTCCTCACCGAGGTCGTGGAGCTGCTGGGCCTGGACCACGTCACCGTGGTGCGGGGCCGGGCCGAGGAGGTCATGGGCAAGATGACGCCGGTGCATGTGGTGACGGCCCGTGCCGTCGCTCCGCTGGACCGGCTCGCCACTTGGGGCATCCCGCTGCTGCGCCCGTACGGCGAGATGCTCGCCCTCAAGGGCGACACAGCTGAGGAGGAGCTGAGGGCGGCGACCGCGGCGCTGAGCAAACTCGGAGCGGAGGAGACGTCCATCCTTCACGTCGGCGAGGGCGTCGTGGAACCCATGTCCACCGTGGTACGGGTCGAGGTGGGCGAGAGCCCCGGTGGGGTGCGTTTCGCGGCCAAGCGTGCCAAGGCCGCCCGGACCGGACGGACGCGCCGGCGTCGCGGATAGCCTCTCTGCTGGTTGCGTCGGGTGGCTGGGGGCCGGTGGCGGGCGGTGTTTGCTCGCTCGGGTGGCGCTCTGAGCTTGCTCTGACGGTCCGCCGTACTCCACACAAGCTGCCCTGCCTACGTGTGCCGGAGTGTCGCGGCAGTTCGGCTTCGGCTGCGCTGCATCGTGTTTCACGTGAAACGTCGCTCACTGCTGCACGGCATCATCAGTCGCGGCCGCGCCGCGGCCGATCCACGCGACCGAAAGCCTCTCGGGTCGCTCAGAGAGGGCACGGAGTTGTCCACAGAGGTGGATTTCTCCACAGAAGACCAGGCCTCACTGGTTCATGACCCCGAAGGCATGGGAGGCTCTGTTCATTGCGAGCCTGAAGTCGAGGAGAGTGAATCCTTGCGGTCCGACGCCAATATCGCGGGACCGATGACCGATCCGGTCCCCGGTCCCCGTACCGAGTCGATGGGGGCGGATGTTTCACGTGAAACACCGCCTCCGATGGACGACACTCCGATCGGTCGTGCTGCCCAACTGGCGGTGGAGGCTCTGGGCCGCGCCGGCGAGGGGCTGCCGCGACCCGAGCAGACCCGGGTCATGGTCGTAGCGAACCAGAAGGGCGGTGTGGGCAAGACGACGACGACCGTCAACCTTGCCGCATCACTCGCCTTGCACGGTGCGAGAGTCCTGGTCGTCGACCTCGACCCACAGGGCAACGCCTCCACCGCTCTGGGTATCGACCATCACGCCGATGTGCCCTCCATCTACGACGTGCTGGTCGAGAGCCGACCGCTCTCGGAAGTGGTCCAGCCGGTCCCTGATGTCGAAGGCCTGTTCTGCGCGCCCGCCACCATCGATCTCGCCGGTGCGGAGATCGAACTGGTCTCTCTGGTCGCACGCGAGAGCCGGCTCCAGCGGGCGATCACCGCGTACGAGCAGCCGCTGGACTACATCCTCATCGACTGCCCGCCCTCCCTCGGCCTGCTCACGGTCAACGCGCTCGTCGCGGGCCAGGAGGTACTGATCCCGATCCAGTGCGAGTACTACGCGCTGGAAGGACTGGGACAGCTGCTGCGCAACGTCGACCTGGTACGGGGACACCTCAACCCCACGCTGCATGTGTCGACGATCCTCCTCACCATGTACGACGGTCGGACGCGGCTTGCGTCCCAGGTCGCGGACGAGGTGCGCAGCCACTTCGGCGAGGAGGTGCTGCGGACGAGCATTCCCCGCTCGGTCCGGATCTCCGAGGCCCCGAGCTACGGGCAGACGGTACTGACCTACGATCCTGGATCAAGTGGAGCCCTCTCCTACCTGGAGGCGGCCCGTGAGATCGCGCTGAAGGGCGTGGGCGTCAACTATGACGCGACCCACGCCCATGTCGGCGCTCAGAATGATCCGAACATGGTGGAGGGGATCCAGTGAGTGAGCGACGGAGGGGGCTGGGCCGTGGTCTGGGCGCACTGATCCCCAACGCCCCGACCGAGAAGTCGGTTGCCTCGGCGGCGTTGGGAAGCCCGGCTTCCGCGTCCCCGGGGACGCGGCCTCTGCTGCCGAACGAACGCGGAGTGGCCGCGGCGAAGGTGGCCACGCTGGCGCATGTTTCACGTGAAACGGAAGAGCCGACGGCACCCCATGGTGCTGAAGGCCTTCGTCCGCCCATGGGGGCGCACTTCGCCGAGGTTCCTCTCGACGCCATCACGCCGAATCCGAAGCAGCCGCGCAAGGACTTCGACGACGACGCACTGGCCGAGCTCGTCACCTCCATCCGGGAGGTCGGCCTTCTTCAGCCGGTCGTCGTGCGGCCGACGGAGCCCGGGCGCTATGAGCTCATCATGGGCGAGCGCCGTTTCCGGGCCTGCCGAGAGCTGGAACTGGACGCCATCCCGGCGATCGTGCGGGCGACGGAGGACGAGAAGCTCCTCCTGGACGCACTCCTGGAGAACCTGCACCGCGCTCAGCTGAACCCGCTGGAGGAGGCCTTCGCTTACGACCAGCTGCTGAAGGACTTCAACTGCACGCACGACCAGCTGGCGGACCGCATCGGTCGTTCACGTCCGCAGGTGTCCAACACGTTGCGGCTGCTCAAGCTCTCCCCGAAGGTGCAGAACCGGGTCGCCGCAGGTGTGCTCTCCGCGGGGCACGCGCGAGCGTTGCTGTCCGTCGACGACCCGGAGGAGCAGGACCGGCTGGCCCATCGCATCGTGGCCGAAGGGCTCTCGGTGCGGTCGGTCGAGGAGATTGTGACCCTGATGGGTTCACGGCCGCAGAAGCCGCAGCGAGCCAAGGGCCCCCGGGCCGGCTCTCTGGTTTCCCCGGCGCTGTCGGACCTGGCGACGCGACTCTCGGACCGCTTCGAGACCCGGGTGAAGGTCGACTTGGGGCAGAAGAAGGGCAAGATCACCGTGGAGTTCGCCTCCATGGACGACCTTGAGCGGATCCTCGGCAGTCTCGCTCCTGGTGAAGGCCCCGTACTGCAGAAGGGCCTCCTGGAGAACGAGGAAGAGGACGCCGAGTCCTGATGCTTCGGTAGTCGGGGCGCCCAGGGCGCTGCGGCTGCCGCAAGGGCGGTCAAGGGCGGGCCGTGTCCGGTGCATACCGGAACACGGCCCGCCCTTTGCATTGCGCCGGTGTCGGGGCCATCACATCGTGGATACGATGCGAGCGGGATGGCGTTGTCACCTGGCAGTACCTCTGAGAGGAAGGCAGGGGCCATGCGGACGATGAGCCGTACCGAACTGGTGAGCGCGGGCTTGGGGCTGGGCGCGGTCGGCGGGTTCATCAGCAGCCTGCTCAGGGAACGGAGCGCTCTGACAGCCGCCCGTGACGCGGCAGGGGAAGGAAGGGAGGAACGGCCTTCATGGGGCGCCGGCTCGTACCGCTCACGCTGGACAACCTTCAGGACTTTCCCCAGCGCTGTCGCTCGTGCGTCTTCTGGGAACTGGACCCCGTCAGCGGCGAGGCCGCGGTAAAGGCCGGCACGCCGACCCTGGAGAAGGAGTCCTGGATCTCCGCCGTACTGCTGGACTGGGGGTCCTGCGGCCGGGTGGTCTACGTCGATGACGTGCCGGTGGGCTTCGTTCTCTACGCGCCGCCCGCGTATGTACCGCGCTCGGCGGCTTTCCCCACCAGTCCGGTCTCCTCCGACGCGGTTCAGCTGATGACCGCGTTCGTGATGCCGGGGTACCAGGGGCAGGGACTGGGCCGGGTGATGGTCCAGACGGTCGCCAAGGATCTCCTGCGCCGTGGTTTCAAGGCCATCGAGGCGTTCGGGGATGCCCGCTGGAAGGAGCCCGCCTGCGTGCTGCCGGCGGAGCATCTCCTGGCGGTGGGCTTCAAGACGGTCCGACCGCACCCCCGGCATCCGAGGCTGCGGCTGGATCTGCGCTCCACGCTGTCCTGGAAGGAAGATGTGGAGATGGCACTGGACCGCCTGCTCGGTGCCGTGCAGAAGGAACCGGCGCTGCGTCCGCTGTAGTGGCGGCACCGGGGACCCGCTGTAAACCGAATGGGCCGACCCGGTCGGGTCGGCCCATTCGTGTTTCACGTGAAACGTCAGTCGGTCGTCAGTCGGCGATGAAGTCCTCGAGGTCGCGGACGATCGCGGCCTTCGGCTTCGCACCGACGATGGTCTTGGCGACCTCGCCACCCTGGTAGACGTTCAGGGTCGGGATGGACATGACGCCGTACTTGGCAGCCGTACCCGGGTTCTCGTCGATGTTCAGCTTGACGATCTCGATCTTGTCGCCGTACTCGGCGGCGATCGCCTCGAGGGACGGCGCGATCTGACGGCAGGGACCGCACCAGGCGGCCCAGAAGTCCACCAGGACGGGCTTGTCGTTCTTGAGGACGTCCTGCTCGAAGGAGTCGTCGGTTACATGCTTCAGGGTGCCGGCCACGGCGGGCTCCTTAACTGGTTGGTGCAGTGGGGTGGGTGGTCAGACGGCGGTCTTCTCGGGCTCCGCCTTGTCCTCGTCGCTGAGGGCGGCGAGGAAGCGCTCGGCGTCGAGTGCGGCGGAGCAACCGGTGCCCGCGGCGGTGATCGCCTGGCGGTAGGTGTGGTCGACCACGTCACCGGCTCCGAAGACACCCGTCAGGTTGGTGCGGGTCGAGGGCGCGTCGACCTTCAGGTAGCCCTCCGGGTCCAGGTCGAGCTGGCCCTTGAAGAGCTCCGTGCGCGGGTCGTGGCCGATCGCGATGAACAGGCCGGTCACCGGCAGATCGGAGAGTTCGCCAGTCTTGACGTTGCGCAGCTTCAGGCCCGCGAGCTTCTGTTCACCCTGGACCTCGGCGACCTCGCTGTCCCAGACGAACGTGATCTTGGGGTCGGCAAAGGCACGCTCCTGCATCGCCTTGGAGGCGCGCAGAGTGTCGCGACGGTGGACGATCGTCACGGACTTCGCGAAGCGGGAGAGGAACGTGGCCTCCTCCATCGCGGTGTCACCGCCGCCGATCACGGCGATGTCCTGGTCCTTGAAGAAGAAGCCGTCACAGGTCGCGCACCAGGAGACGCCGCGGCCGGACAGGGCGTCTTCGTTCGGCAGGCCGAGCTTGCGGTGCTGGGAGCCGGTGGTGACGATGACGGCCTTGGCCTGGTGGACCGTTCCCGCGGTGTCGGTGACGGTCTTGATCTCACCGCTGAGGTCGACGGCCACGACATCGTCCGGGATCAGCTCGGCACCGAAGCGCTCCGCCTGGGCGCGCATGTTGTCCATGAGCTCGGGGCCCATGATGCCGTCCTGGAAGCCGGGGAAGTTCTCCACCTCGGTGGTGTTCATCAGCGCTCCGCCCGCGGTGACGGCACCCTCGAACACCAGCGGCTTCAGGGACGCTCGCGCGGTGTAGAGCGCCGCCGTGTAGCCGGCGGGCCCGGAGCCGATGATGATCACGTTTCGGACGTCGCTCACGGCTTCATTCCTCGTCTCTGGACTGCGTCTTCAGGCCGGGTGGAGCTGCACTCGGAACTCTCACCCCACCTAACGGATCCTACGGGGCGCGCATTCCCGCTGTGCCCGGGCACACGGCGACAGTGCTGGACCGCCCCGGCAAGGGAAAGACCCAACCCCTACGAACGCGCGTAGGAGTGCTTCAGGAGGATCTTGGCCTTGCCGATCGCGGGCTGGTCCACACACGCCGACTCGACGATGTAGGCGGTGACCCGGGTGTCGTTGGCGGCATCGGGCAGTACCACCAGCAGTGCTTCCTTGCCCTTGTAGACGCCCTGCTCCGTGGCGATCGCCGCGTCGTCGCGGCCGATGCCCTTCTGAATGCACTCGGGGACGGTCGGCTGTTTGAAGACGTGATTCTCGGCGTCGCCACCGTTCTCGGACTCCATGCCGAAGCTGCGCGGTGTGCGGGGCTCGTTCTGGGCGCTCCCGTCGGCGACGAGGCCGGTGACCTTGTCCTTGAGGTGTCCCTCGGAGAAGGTGTCCGCGAGTGCGGTCTGCTGCTCGTGGGCAGTGTCGTCGGACGGGCTCCCGCCGGTCAGGGAGGACACGATGACCGAGCCGAGCCCGATGGCGGCAGCGGCGGCCACGGCGCCGAGTGCAGCGATCCTTCGTCGCCTGCCTCGGCGACGGTCGTTGCGGCCGGGGCCGGTGGAGGAGTGTCGGGCGTGCCCGGCGGGCCGGTCGGCCGGTGCCGACGTTTCACGTGAAACATAGGCGTCGTCGTTGCCGGACGAGGCTTCCGTGGGCCGGGGTTCCGGGGTGGCTGCGCCTGGTAGCGGCTCGGCTGCCAGGGCGGCGTCGATACGGGCGGCCACGTCGTCCGGCATGGGGGGCGGGGTCGGCAGGGTGCCGAGCAGACCCTGGATCTCCTCCAGCGACGCGTAGACGTCCGCACAGAGCGCGCAGCTCTCCAGGTGCTGTCGTACGTCGGTGGTCCGTGCGGTCGGGAGGATGCCTTCGGCGAGGTCGGAGATCTCCGCGACGTCCGGGTGTCCGGTCATGTCTGTCGTCGACGACGTCACGCTCGTCCACCTCCGCCCTTCACTGCGGCTGAATCGCTCGGCCCTGCCTTCGGCGGACCCGCACGCTGCGGCCCCGCTGCGGGTGGGACGGATGCCCCCTGCGTCCGGTTCCGCTCCGCGCCCGGTTTCGTCTTCTCCTTGCTGCCGTCAGGCCGGAGGTGGGTGAGCAGCGGCAGTAGCCTGGCTCTGCCCCGGGCGCACCGGCTCTTGATCGTTCCGGTCGGTACGTCGAGGACACGGGCGGCCTCCGCGACGGGGTAGCCCTGCATGTCCACCAGGACGAGAGCGGCCCGCTGGTCGGCCGGCAGGGTGTCCAGGGCCTCCAGCAGCTGGCGGTGCAGATCGTTGCGCTCGGCGGGCGCCGAGGCCGACTCGTGGGGCTCCAGGAGCTGATCCAGGCGCTCGGTGTCGTCGACGGGCGCGGTCTTCCGTGACGCGGCCTTGCGGGCACGGTCCAGGCAGGCATTCACTGTGATCCGGTGCAGCCAGGTCGTGACGGCGGCTTGGCCGCGGAAGGTGTGGGCGGCCCGGTAGGCGGATACGAGCGCGTCCTGGACGGCGTCAGCGGCCTCCTCGCGATCTCCCAGCGTCCGCAGGGCCACCGCCCAGAGACGGTCGCGGTGACGGCGTACGAGCTCACCGAAGGCGTCAGGGTCGCCCTGGACGTGGCGGGCGAGGAGGTCCTGATCGCTGATGCCGTCGTGAGCGGTGTCATCTGCCATCGGCCTCCTCCCCCTTTCCTCGGAAGGGCCTCAGCCCGTGAACGTCACGTCGGTGATCGCCTGCTTGTAGCCGGCGCCGCTGTAGCCGTCGGACGGAGCATTCGGCACGTCGGTCATCCACAGCAGGACGTACCGCGTCTTGACGGGCTTCGACGCCTTGGCCGTGAGCGAGGTACCGGTCGTGGTGGCGGACGCGATCTCCTGCATGCCGTCGACGCCCGTCGAGGGCGACAGGGAATCGGCGGCGTAGAGGTGCACCGTCGTGTGGTCACCGGTGTACCGGAGTCCTATCGACGCCGTCGAGACGTCCTGCGGTGAACCGAGGTCGTAGACGATGCCGACTCCGGGCTTGTACGGCGCGAGCTTCGGACCGTCGTCGTACTTCTTCGTGCGCCAGAAGGTGGAGGCGTCGCCGTCGTAGGTGTTGGCCACGTCCTGCGGTGCCTGGGCCCCGCCGCTGGCGACGTACTCCTGGGCTTCCTGGACGCTGATCGGCTTGGCCGGCTTGGTCTGCTCGTTGTTCTTGTCGTTGCTGTCCGTCGTCTGGGTCTGGTTCTGGTCGTCGGCCTTGCCGCCCCGCTCCATGAGGGCGTCCGCGAGCTGCCAGCTGCCGAGGCCGAGCGCGGCGATCAGCAGGGCCGAGACGCTCCACTTCAGGGCCTTGCCGGTACGGCTCTGCAGCGGGGGCGGCGGCGTCGGCACGGGCGGGGTGGCACCCGGGTGCGGTGCCGGACGGCCGTACGCGCCCTGCTGGTAGGCCGTGCGCTGGTACTGGGGCGGGGCGGTGTACGCCGGCTCCGGCGGGCGGATGCGCGGCATCTCGCCGATCGCCTTCACCAGTTCCTCCGGCGTGGTGCACGGCGACTCGTGGCGGGAGGCGGTGGCGCCGTCGTTGGCGAGCGCCCGCATCGCCAGTTCGGACAGGCCGCGGTGGACGCCGGCCCGCACCTGGTCCGGCGGGATCAGTCCGATGTCCTTGGGCAGTCCCGCCAGACCATGGGCGTCGCTCTCGTACGGCCAACGCTGGGTGAGTGTGGCGTACAGGAGGGCGCCGATGGCCTCGGTGTCGGTGCGCTGCGGAGTGTCGGAACTGATGCCGCGCAGCGCGGCGTTGACGGCGAGTCCGCGGATCCGCCACTGGCCCGTCGACGTACGCAGCACCGCGTTGGGGCTCAGGCGCAGGTGCGCGAGGCCCTCGCGGTGGGCTGCCGCCATGGCCGAGGAGATCTGACTGACCATCTGGTAGGCGTCGTAGACCTCCAGCGGTCCGGAGGCGAGGAGCGCGGTCAGCTCGGTGGCATCGGGGAGCCACTCGTGCACGACGTAGACGAGGTCGTTGTCCTCGACGGCGTCCAGTACCTGGACGAAGCGGGGGTCGCCGAGCAGGGCGGAGGAGCGTGCCGCGGCCAGCACGGAGCGGGCTCGCGCGTGGTCCGCCGGGAGGAGATGGACTCCGACGGCGCGGCGCAGCTTCTCGTCGACGGCCCGCCAACTGCTGAAGCCGTCCAGACGGGTGACGCACTCCTCGAGGCGGTAGCGTCTGGCGAGCTTGTGCCCGCTGTGCAGTTCGGGAGGCGAGGCTTTGCCGGATTCCTCGCTCGTGGAGTTCCCCTGTGCCTCGTCGCTGTCCGTGTCCCGCTCCCGGTTGTTGGCCACCCCGTCGGCCGTGGACTGGTCCGCCTGTGCGGTCAGCGGCTCATCGCCGCTGTTGTCTGCCACGTCGACGGCAGCTGTGCTCCGTTCCGCCACCGTCGTTCCTGCCTCCCCATTCCGTGCGCGTCGGCCGACTCCCGATCCGCGCGTCCGACGCCGAACCCAATTGTGCCCACAGTCCGCCGCTATGCACGACACACAGCGGCGGGCGATGGTTGTGCGCCTACCCCGCGTCTCAGCGTCCCAGGCGTCCGCGCACCATGCCGACCAGAGAGTTGACTTCCTCGATGCGCATGCGGCGGGCGGCGACGAAGAAGACGCCGAACAGGAGCAGTCCGCCGGCCAGCAGCGCGGCGAACGAGCCCACGACGCCCTGGCCGAGCGCGTGGCTGACCGCGTAGCAGGCGGCACCACCGATCAGAGCGGCCGGTACGGACGCGATGCACAGCCGGGCGTACGTGCGCAGCACCCGGGCGCCGTCCAGGTCACCGCCGAGCCGCTTGCGCAGCCTGCGCCAGGCGACGCCCACGCCGATCACGTAGGCCAGGCCGTAGGAGGCGGCCATGCCGACGACGGCCCAGCGCGAGGGCAGCAGGAGGTAACACAGTCCCGCGGCGGCGGCGTTGACCGCGGCCACGATGACGGTGTTGTAGAACGGCGTCCGGGTGTCCTCGTAGGCGTAGAAGGCGCGCAGGACGACGTACTGCACGGAGTACGGGATGAGACCGAGACCGAAGGCCATCAGCATGTAGCCCATGTTGGTGGCTTCGCTGGTGCCCGAGGAGCCGAACATGAGCGTGCACATCGGGATGCCGAGCGCGACGAAACCGAAGGACACGGGGACGATGGCCACTGCAGTGGTGCGCAGGCCCTGGGAGATGTCGTCACGGACCGCTCCCCCGTCCTCCTCGGAGGCCGAGCGGGAGATGCGGGGCAGCAGGGCGGCCATGAGGGAGACAGTGATGATGGCCTGCGGCAGCCCCCAGATCAGCTGTGCGTTGGCGTAGGCGGCGAAGCCTGTGCCGTCGACGGGTGATGCCTTGCCCGCCGCGGTGGAGAGCTGGATGACGATCATGGCACCCGCCTGGTTGGCGAGCACGAACAGGACCGTCCACTTGGCGAGGGTGATGGCCTTGCCGAGTCCGTGACCCTTCCAGTCGAAACGGAGCCGAAGACGGAAGCCCGTCTCCCGCAGGTAGGGGATCATGGCCAGGGACTGCACGATGAGGCCCAGCAGTACACCGATGCCGAGCAGACGCTCGCCTTCCGGCGGGATGCTCGTGACCTTCATTCCCGAGCTCTCAGCAGTGCCGTAGACCCAGATGAACATTCCCAGGGTCACGATGATGACGATGTTGTTCAGGACCGGGGTCCACATCATCGCGCCGAACCTGCCACGGGCGTTGAGGACCTGCCCCATCACCACGTGCAGACCCATGAAGAAGATGGACGGCAGGAAGAAGCGGACGAAGGTGATGCCGACCTCGTTCGCGGCCGGGTCACTGGCCACCGGGTTGGACAGGAGCTGGATCAGCAAAGGCGCGGCCACGACCGTGATCACCGTCAGCGCGCCCAGCGCCACCATGACAAGGGTCAGCAGGCGGTTGGCGTACGCCTCGCCACCGTCCTCGTCGTCCTTCATGGCGCGCACGAGCTGCGGTACGAAGACCGAGTTGAGTCCGCCACCAACGGTGAGGATATAGATCATCGTGGGCAGCTGGTAGGCGACCTGGAAGGTGTCGCCGAGCAGGCCGACACCCAGTGCCGAGACGATCAGCGCCGACCGGATGAACCCGGTCAGCCGCGACACCATCGTGCCCGCCGCCATCACGGCGCTCGACTTCAGCAGGCCCCCTGCGCGCCCGCCCTTCTTGGGAGCGGCGGCCGGCGGTGCCGCAGGGGCGGGCTCGGGCTCCTGGAGGGGTGCCTCGGCCGCCTCCGGCGTGGGCGCCACCGCGTACTGGCCGGGCGCGGGCGCCGCGTGCTGCCCGGGCGTCGGGGCGGGGCCGCCGTACTGGCCGTGCGCCGGAGCGTTCCCGTACGGGTCGGGCCCCTGGTGCCCTCCGTACTGTCCTGGAGCGGGTGTCGTGCCGTACTGTCCCGGCTCCGCCGCCCCGCCGTACGGACCTGGTACCGGGGCCGGGGCGGGTACGGCCGCCTGGTCGTCGTACGAGGGATGGCCGCCGCCCTGCTGCTGGTCGCGGAACAGGTGCGCGAAGGCGTCCGGCTCGTGACGCTGGTCACCGGCCTGGCCGACCAGGTCGTCCACGCCGACGAACTGGGTGGTCCGAGGGTCGTCGCCGTACGGCAGGTACTGCGTCGGGCCCTCCGGTTCGGGGGCCGGGGTCTGGGCCCAGAGGCGGGGGTCGGGGGCGTGGGGCGACTGGGCGGGCTGGGAGTACAGCGGTTGCTGCGGCGGGTACGTGCCCGGGGGCGGAGGGGGGTGCGCGGCGCGGTCGTAGAGCGCCTCGGAGACCGGGTCCTGGGCGGAGAGGTCCTGCGCCCGGTAGGGATCCTGGTCGTAGGCGTCCTGGAGGTACATGTCCGCGGGCGGCTGCGGCGGCGTATGACCGGGGTCCGGCGGCGGCCCCTGGGGGTGACCCGAGCCGTCCGCGGCCCGACCGCGGTCACCGTCGTACGGCGCGTTCATGGTTACCCCACCTCATCGTCCCGGGCCGACCGGCCACGACATCCTCAACGGTCCACTCTCTCACCCGTGCCGGACGGGTCGGCGCTTTCCGCTGCGGTGTCCGGTGTCGGGTCACTCGGCTGCTCCGGGTCGCCTGCCCGGGCCGGTGCCTCGGACTCCTGTGTGTGACGTGCTTCGGGGTCTTCCGGGTTCTCCGGGGCGTCCTCGGAGTACTCCGGCGTCTCCGACTCCCCGGACTCGGTCTCCTTGTCGGCCTTCTCGGCGGCACGGGCCGCGGCGCGCTTGCGCTGCGTGTACATCCGGAAGCCGGCGAGGACGAGCAGCAGGACGCCGCCGCCGATGACGAGCATCACGGTGGCCGTGATCTCGGTGACCTTCACGTCGAAGGTGACGGGCTCGCCGTACGGCCGCCCGTCCGTCGTGTACAGCTGGGCGATCACCGTCGCCCGACCGTTGGCGTTGGCCGACGTGGTGAACTTCACCGACTGGCTGTGGCCGCCGGAGACCGAGATCGGCTGCTCCTCGTAGCGGGCGCCGTCGATCTCGAGACGCGTGGGGTTCGTCGAGGTGAGCCGCAGAACCAGGGGGCCGACGTCCTGCACCAGGTTGTTCTGCACCGTCACCGGGATCGTGGCGCTGCGGCCGGAGAGCTTCGTCTCCGACTTGTCGATCAGTCTGACCCGCCCGGACAGACCGTCGAGGTACGACTTCACTCCGGCGCGGAACGACTCCGCCTCGGCGGCCCGGCCGCGCCACGACACGGACATCTCCCGGTTCAGGGCGCGTCCGAAGGGGGTCACCACCCGGGCCGGGTCCGAGAGCACGACCTGGAAGCTGGCCAGGGAGTCCTGCGTCCGCGCGCTCTCCACGAAGGCCGACCGGGGCAGCTCCTTCTTGCGCAGCGCAGACGGGTAGGAGGAGGTTCCCGGGACCTTGGTGGTGGCGTCCGGGTCCGGCTTGGCCGCGGAGGCCGCCGCCAGCTTCTGGGACTGGGACCAGGTGCCGCTCTGGAGGGCCCGCAGGGCCTCGGCCATCGCTCGGGCCTGGCTGCCGGAGGGCGTGCGCTGGGGGGCGATGACGACGCTGCGCTGCTTGTCGGTCTGGAGGCCCAGGCCGAGGCTCTGGGCGAGGAAGTGCTGCACGGCGATGGTGGAAGCGGACGCCGCCGTCAGGTCGGCTTCGAAGGCCGTGGACAGCCGGGAGTCCGCCACGACGGCCGTGGTGCCGCCGCCGATGGGACGGGCGGCGGAGGGCGTGTAGGGCAGGCCGTTGGTCTCCTGGAGGCTGTCGCTGCGTGCGATCACCTTGTCGGCGCCCGCGGAGGTGGCGACCTTGATGATCGACCGGTCGACGGCGCCGTCCACGGGCCAGGCGAAGTCGGTGTTCGGCTTCACATGGAGGATCGGCTCGACGGTGTTGTCGACGACGTCCGTCGCGTCCTTGAGCTGGCTCAGGGAGCCGGTGACGTCCGTGCCGTTGTGGGCCAGGGACGCCAGGTCGGGGTCGGCGAAGGGGAGGGCGACGACCTCCTTGTCGGCGACCGCGTCCTGCAGGTCGGCCAGCCACTGCTTGGCGATCGTCTGATGGGTGCCGGCGGTGGTCCTGTCCCCGTCACGGACGCGGTAGCTGCCCGTCATCGCGTCGACGGAGGCCAGCAGGTCCGGATCGACCACCCAGGTGACGTCGAGGTCCTTGCCCAAGGTCACCATCTGGTTCAGGCGGCCGCCGGGGGAGATCTCCTTCGCCAGGTCGTCGTTGAGGAAGACCGGTGTCTGCTCCTCGTTCGGCCCCGTCTCGGCGGCCATGTGCGTCGTCGAGATGAGCGGCCACAGCGCCGTGGTCTTGGTCTTGGTGCCGGCCTCGTCGGGCTGCCACGGCAGGAAGGTCCGCTGGATCCCGAGAATCTGCTGCCACGGCTGTGCGGAGGTCTCACCGGACAGCGAGACGGCGAATTCGTAGACGCCGTCGTCGCCGAGGTTCAGATCGTCGACCGGGACGGAAATGTTGAAGTGCTCGGCGACGCCGGGTGTGAGCTTGGAGAACTTCTCGGTGTACTTGTTGTCGATCTCCGGAGAGATGGAGCCTTGAAGATCGTCGCTGTCCTTGGCGATCGCGTCGACGGACGAGCGGGTGTCGATCTCCGGGCCCACGCGCAGGCCCACATGGGCGTCGGTGACGGTCTGCTTGCCCTTGTTGGTCACGGTGCCCGACACGGTCACCGTGTCCCCGTCCGTGGGTGCGGAGGGGGTGAGCGAATCGACGGCGACCGCCACCGATCCCGAGTCGGAGTCGGCCAGGGCGGCGGTTGCTTCCTGGGCCTGTGCCGTGCCGGCGGCAGGCAGCTGGACCAAGCCGGCCAGCAGCGGCGCCCCGGCGATCAGTGCCGTGGTGCGCCGGAGCCACCGGCGGGCAGGTGAGGCACTGGTCCCCTGGAAGTCTGCCGCCTCGGCCACGCGCTCGCCCGTCCCTCGTCGTGATCAGTGGTCGTCGGAATGTGCGTCCACGCATGGTAACGATGTGCGCCGAGGGGAAGTGCCGCGGAGTACGCCACAAGATCCGCTGTCGGGCCGGGGTTCCCTGTATGTGCGCCTATAAAGGGAGCCGTGCGGAAGTGGGGGATTCGGTGCGCGATCAATGGGGGCGCCTGTCTCCCCCGGGCCACGTACCCTGTTCTGTTGTGCCGAACGCCAACGAAGTCAATCCCACTGTCCTGAGTCAGGAGCAGCACCCCGCGGTGAATGAGCCGCTGCGGACCGCCCCTGTCGCCGACGATCTAGCCCGCCGTTTCCAGGAGGCCGGGTTCTCGCTCGCCCTGGTCGGCGGCTCGGTGCGGGACGCCTTGCTCGGGCGGCTCGGCAACGACCTGGACTTCACGACCGATGCCCGTCCTCAGGACGTACTGAAGATCATGCGTCCCTGGGCGGACGCGGTCTGGGAGGTCGGGATCGCCTTCGGCACGGTCGGGGGGCAGAAGGACGGCTGGCAGATCGAAGTGACCACCTACCGGTCGGAGGCGTACGACCGCACCTCGCGCAAGCCCGAGGTGTCCTACGGCGACTCCGTCGAGGAGGACCTCGTCCGGCGTGACTTCACGGTGAACGCGATGGCCGTCGCGCTTCCGGAGAAGGTGTTCATCGACCCGCACGGTGGACTCGACGACCTCGCGGCCGGCGTGCTGCGTACGCCCGGTACCCCCGAGGACTCCTTCTCGGACGACCCGCTCCGGATGATGCGGGCCGCGCGCTTCGCCGCGCAGCTCGACTTCGAGGTGGCGCCGGAGGTCGTCAAGGCCATGCAGGACATGGCCGAGCGCATCGACATCGTCTCTGCCGAGCGGGTCCGTGACGAGCTGAACAAGCTCATCCTCGCCTCTCACCCGCGCAAGGGGCTGACCCTGCTGGTGGAGACGGGCCTCGCCGAGCGGGTCCTGCCCGAGCTGCCGGCCCTGCGGCTGGAGCGGGACGAGCACCACCGGCACAAGGACGTCTACGACCACACACTCATCGTCCTGGAGCAGGCGATGGCCCTGGAGAGCGAGGGGCCCGACCTGACCCTCCGCCTGGCTGCCCTGCTCCACGACATCGGCAAGCCGCGCACCCGCCGCTTCGAGAAGGACGGCAGGGTCTCGTTCCACCACCACGAGGTGGTCGGGGCCAAGATGACGAAGAAGCGCATGATCGCGCTCAAGTACTCCAACGAGCTGGTGAAGGACGTCTCACGCCTGGTCGAGCTGCATCTGCGCTTCCACGGCTACGGCACGGGTGAGTGGACGGACTCCGCGGTCCGCCGTTATGTCCGGGACGCCGGACCGCTGCTCGACCGTCTCCACAAGCTGACGCGGTCGGACTGCACGACGCGCAACAAGCGCAAGGCGTCGGCGCTCTCCCGCGCGTACGACGGTCTGGAGGAACGGATCGCGCAGCTTCAGGAGCAGGAGGAGCTGGACGCTATCCGCCCGGACCTGGACGGCAACCAGATCATGGAGATCCTCGGCATCCGGCCCGGACCGGCTGTCGGGCAGGCGTACAAGCATCTGCTGGAGCTCCGTCTGGAGAACGGCCCGATGGAGTACGACGCGGCGGTGGCGGCTCTGAAGGAGTGGTGGGCGCAGCACCCGGAGAACGCATGAGAAACGGGCGGCACGTTTCACGTGAAACGTGCCGCCCGCTCAGTTCATGTTTCACGTGAAACATGCCCGTGAAGCAGAAGCGGAGAAGACCCTCAGGCCTCGCCGAGGCAGAGCAGGAACTCTTCACCGTCGCCGGTCTCGGCGTAGAAGCCGGTGGCTCCGTCCACCTTCCGGCACTCCGTCTCGGCGGTCACCGACGTGAAGTGGCCCTTTACCTTCGACAGGACCTTGCCCTCGGCCTCCGAGGAGGAGCAGTCCACGACCTCCATGCGGTCCGAGGACGACGACGCGGACTTCAGGCAGTCACCCACGCCGGCCTGGTCGGCGTCGTCCCGACTGGCGATGTAGCCGCCGACCGCGACACCCACGACGACCACCGCGATGACGATGTTCTTGATCGTCTTGAAGCTCAGCTTGCGACGGGCCGGCTGCGGCGGCACCGGGGCGTACGGCACACCCTGCTGCGGGAAACCGGGCTGGCCGGGCTGGCCGGCCTGCTGCGGGAAGCCCGGCTGCCCCTGGGCGAAGGGGTTCTGCCCCTGAGGCTGCTGCGGAGCCTGCGGCTGGTTCTGCGCGAACGGGTTGCCCTGAGGCGGCGGCTGGGTGGTCACTGGGGGTCCCCCTGGAAATAGATGCGTGTCGCGGACATGCCGCGAGATAAGACGCACGTAAGCTACCGGGTCCCACTGACAACTCTGTAGTCCGGTAGGGCTCTGTGTCACTGATGTGACACTTACCGGCTCTCAAACCGGGCCATAGCTGCCGCAACCACTCCGTAGACCACGGAGACCGTCACGACCAGCGGCACCGATCTGCCGTCCGGCGGCAGCATGAGTGCGGCCACCCCGGCCGCACCGACGAAGGCCACGTTGAACAGCACGTCGTAGACGGAGAAGATCCGGCCGCGGAAGGTGTCGTCGACCGAGAACTGCACGACCGTGTCGGTCGCGATCTTCGCCCCCTGTGTCGTCAGGCCCAGCACGAATGCGGCAGCGAGCAGTGACGCCGTGGCGAACGGCAGGCCCAGCGCCGGCACCAGCACGGTGGCGACCGCAGCGCAGACGGCCATCCAGCGGCCGGGGCCAAGCCGTCCCGCCGCCCAGGGGGTGACCACCGCGGCCGCGAAGAAACCCGCCCCGGAGACCCCGAGCGCCAGCCCCAGCAGGGCGAGTCCCTCGTCCGTGTCCGAGGTCAGGGCGTACCGGCACAGCATCAGCAGCATGACCAGCAGGGCGCCGTAGCAGAACCGCATCAGCGTCATGCCCGCCAGCGCCCAGGCAGCCTCCCGGCGGGCCGGCGCGGCGAGGTGACGTACGCCCGCCACCAGGTCTCGGGCGGTGCCGGTGAGCGCCGAGGTCAACCTCGGCGGCACGCGTGCCGGGTCCGGGCCCAGCAGCTCCACGGCGATCCGCAGCGACGCCAGCGCGCCGCACAGGTAGAGACCCGCTCCGAGCAGCACCACGGCGGCGTCGGAGTCCGAGACCACGAGGCGCACGACGAACGCGAGGCCGCCGCCCGCCGTGGCGGCCAGGGTGCCGGCCGTCGGGGAGAGCGAGTTGGCGATCACCAGACGCTCGGAGTCGACCACCCGGGGCAGCGCGGCGGACAGGCCCGCGAGAACGAAGCGGTTGACGGCAGTGACGCAGAGAGCCGAGACGTAGAAGAGCCAGTCGGGGACGGAGGCGATCATCAGCACCGCCGTCACCGAGGCCAGAACGGCGCGCAGCAGATTGCCGTACAGGAAGACCTGGCGGCGGCGCCAGCGGTCCAGAAGGACACCGGCGAAGGGACCCACCAGGGAGTACGGGAGCAGCAGGACCGCCATCGCGGAGGCGATTGCGGCGGCCGAGGTCTGCTTCTCCGGGGAGAAGACGACGTAAGTGGCGAGCGCGACCTGGTAGACGCCGTCGGCGCCCTGGGAGAGCAGGCGAACGGCGAGCAGGTGCCGAAACCCCTTCAGGCGCAGCAGGATGCGCAGGTCACGGACGACGGCCATGGGGCACAGCCTCACATACGGGAAAGGTCCCCGGGTCATGCGACCCGGGGACCCTCGGCAGACCGGGGTCAGCGGCTTTTCAGCGCTCGACCTCGCCCGCGATGAACTTCTCGACGTTGGCGCGGGCCTCGTCGTCGAAGTACTGGACCGGCGGGGACTTCATGAAGTAGCTCGACGCCGACAGGATCGGGCCGCCGATGCCGCGGTCCTTGGCGATCTTCGCGGCGCGCAGGGCGTCGATGATGACACCGGCCGAGTTCGGGGAGTCCCAGACCTCGAGCTTGTACTCCAGGTTCAGCGGGACGTCGCCGAAGGCGCGGCCCTCGAGGCGGACGTAGGCCCACTTGCGGTCGTCCAGCCAGGCGACGTAGTCGGACGGGCCGATGTGGACGTTGTCCGCGCCCAGGTCGCGGTCGGGGATCTGGGACGTGACGGCCTGCGTCTTGGAGATCTTCTTGGACTCCAGGCGCTCGCGCTCGAGCATGTTCTTGAAGTCCATGTTGCCGCCGACGTTCAGCTGCATCGTGCGGTCCAGGACGACGCCCCGGTCCTCGAACAGCTTCGCCATGACGCGGTGCGTGATGGTGGCGCCGACCTGCGACTTGATGTCGTCGCCGACGATCGGGACGCCTGCCTCGGTGAACTTGTCCGCCCACTCCTTGGTGCCGGCGATGAAGACCGGGAGGGCGTTGACGAAAGCGACCTTGGCGTCGATGGCGCACTGGGCGTAGTACTTCGCCGCGTCCTCGGAACCGACGGGCAGGTAGCAGACGAGGACGTCGACCTGCTTGTCCTTGAGGATCTGGACGACGTCGACCGGGGCCTCGGCGGACTCCTCGATGGTCTGGCGGTAGTACTTGCCGAGACCGTCGTGCGTGTGGCCGCGCTGGACCTGGACGCCGCTGTTCGGCACGTCGCAGATCTTGATGGTGTTGTTCTCGGAGGCGCCGATGGCGTCCGCGAGGTCCAGGCCGACCTTCTTGGCGTCCACGTCGAAGGCGGCGACGAACTCGATGTCACTGACGTGGTAGTCGCCGAACTGGACGTGCATCAGGCCGGGGACCTTGGCCGCCGGGTCGGCGTCCTTGTAGTACTCGACGCCCTGCACCAGCGATGCGGCGCAGTTGCCCACACCGACGATGGCTACGCGAACCGAACCCATTCCGGTTGCTCCCTGTGTGTACGAGTGAGGCCCTGACTGGGCGCTCACGTGGCGGTGTCGCCGGGCGTATCCGGCCGGGGTTCGTCCCCCGGCCGGGGCAGGCCGCCCGTCGCTCCAGATGTCGTGTCCTGTTGAGCGGTCCCCTCGGCGGCGGAACCCCTGAGGTCCCGCCCCGCCCGCTCGCTCTCGATGAGCTCGTTCAGCCAGCGCACTTCGCGCTCCACGGACTCCATTCCGTGGCGCTGCAGCTCAAGCGTGTAGTCGTCGAGTCGCTCCCGGGTGCGGGCCAGGGAGGCCCGCATCTTCTCCAGGCGCTCCTCCAGCCGGCTGCGCCGTCCCTCGAGCACGCGCATGCGTACGTCTCGCGACGTCTGCCCGAAGAACGCGAAGCGAGCGGCGAAGGTCTCGTCCTCGTACGCGTCCGGGCCCGTCTGGGAGAGGAGCTGCTCGAAATGCTCCTTACCGTCGGCCGTCAACCGGTAGACGATCTTGGCGCGGCGTCCCGTGAGGGAAGCGGCGGCCTCGCCGACGTTCCCCGGTTCCTCGATCAACCAGCCGTTGGTGACCAGCGTCTTGAGGCAGGGGTAGAGCGTCCCGTAGCTGAACGCCCGGAACACACCCAGTGACGTGTTGAGCCGTTTGCGCAGCTCATAGCCGTGCATCGGGGACTCGCGGAGCAGGCCGAGTACGGCGAACTCGAGGATGCCGGATCTCCGGCTCATCGTCGCCTCCTCTCGCCCTTATGCCGCGCTGATGTATCGACTCGATACATCAGCACGATAGAACGAGCTTCCGCGTGCGACAAGGGGAGAACTGGTGAACGGGATCACATCAGGGTTTCATCGCGAGCAAGTTGCCTGATTTGAGGTGAACTTCGGGCCCCGGGGGTTTTGACGGTGCGTAGTGTGTGCGCCATGCGAACCACCGGGAACCGAGTGACGTCTGGGGGCGTCCCTGTCCCCGGTGCAGTACGGGTGAATGCGGAGGGGGCCGCATCCGTACTTCGGGGGGACCGGAAACCAGCCGCCTTTACCAGGCGCGCAAAGGTGCGCCTGCCCGAGGAGTAGTCGTTCGATGAGCGAGCACCGTCGCAAACCGCCGCAGCCGCAGGGAGGCGGACGTGCCGCGGCCCGACGCGGCCAGTCCGGCTCGTCCTCCGGCCGCCGCGCGGCACCGCGAGGCGCCACAGGGTCTCCGTCCGGCTCGTACGATCCGGAGAACGAGGAGCGGGCGTACGGGAGTCGCGCCGAAGCCCGGCGCGCGGCACAGCGGAACGGGGGTGGCCGTCGCAGAGCGGCCGAGCCGGGCCGCGGCAGCCGGCGAGGGGCGCCCGGCGGCTCGGCCGGGTCCGGGCGCGGACGTGCCGCGGCGCCCGGCAAGAAGCGGATGATCGACTATCCGCGCCACAACAGGGACGGGTGGCAGCGCTGGGTGCCTTCCTGGAGGCTCGTCTCCGGGCTGTGCATCGCGTTCTTCGGCTGCCTGGTCGGCGCCGCGGGCCTGGCGTACGCCATGGTGAGCATCCCCATCGTCGACGATTCCGCCACGGCGCAGAACAACGTCTACTACTGGGCCGACAACACCCAGATGGTGGCCACGGGCGGTGACCGCAACCGTCAGAGCGTCAATCTCTCGCAGATCCCCAAGGAGATGCGCAATGCCGTCATCTCCCAGGAGAACAAGACGTTCTACTCCGACAGCGGCATCGACCCCAAGGGCATCGCCCGCGCCGTGTTCAACATGGCCAAGGGCGGTGAGACGCAGGGTGGTTCCACCATCACCCAGCAGTACGTGAAGAACGCGATGCTGAACGACCAGTCGCAGACGATCTCCCGCAAGGTCAAGGAAATCTTCGTCTCGATCAAGGTCGGTACGGACGTCTCGAAGGACGACATCCTCGAGGGCTACCTGAACTCCGCCTACTACGGCCGCGGCGCCTACGGCATCCAGGCGGCCGCACGGGCGTACTTCAATGTCGACGCCGTCGACCTCAACCCGGGACAGTGCGCCTTCCTGTCGGCGATGCTCAAGGGCGCCACCTACTACGACCCGGCGGGCTCCGTGTCGGTCGACCCGGTGGGAGCCACGCCGGCGGCCAACAAGAAGCGGGCCCACTCCCAGATGCAGGACACCCTCGACAAGATGGTGGAGTACGGGCATCTGAGCCAGACGGAACGGGCCAAGTATACCGACCTCCCCACCACGCAGAACCCGCAGTCGAACGCGAAGCTCGGCGGCCAGATCGGCTACCTCGTCAGGCTTGCCCAGGCCTCCGTGCTCAAGAGCGGCGCGGTGACGGAGCAGCAGTTGGAGAAGGGCGGCTACTCGATCTACACGACCTTCGACAAGAAGAAGGTCAACGAGCTCGAGAAGGCGGTCAAGAAGGTCTACAAGGAGAAGATCGACCCCAAGAAGCGGCCCGAGACGGACACCCACGTCCAGTTCGGAGGGGCGTCCGTCGACACCCAGACCGGGGCCATCAAGGCCATCTACGGGGGCGAGGACGCCACCAAGCACTTCACCAACAACGCCGACGTGACCGGCGCCCAGGTCGGTTCGACGTTCAAGCCGTTCGTGCTCGCGGCGGCGATGAAGTGGGGTGTGCGCGACCCGGACCTCGGTGAAGTACAGGCCCAGGACGAGCGCACCGTCGTCTCTCCGAAAAGTCTCTACAGCGGCAAGAACAACCTCAAGATCAATAATTACGACGGGTCGATCTGGGAGAACGAGGAGGGCAAGCAGTGGCGTCAGGAGAATGACGGTCAGGACGACGTCGGTGACCCGCCGGACTACAAGATCGATCTCCGTGAGGCGATGCGTGAGTCGGTGAACTCCGCCTTCGTGCAGCTCGGCATGGACGTCGGCCTGGACAAGGTGAAGGAGGCCGCCGTCGACGCGGGGCTCCTGGAGGACAGCCTGGCGGGCTCCGGTTATCCGTCCTTCTCCATCGGTGTCTCGGACCCGAGCGCCATCCGCATGGCGGGCGCGTACGCCACCTTCGCGGACAGCGGAAAGCAGCGCGAGCCGTACTCCGTCACGAAGGTGACGAACAAGGACGGCCCGATCTACACGCACAAGGTCGAGGAGAAGCAGGCCTTCACCGCGAAGGTCGCGGACAACGTCACGGACGTTCTGAAGACCGTCGTCGAGAAGGGAACGGGCACCAACGCCCAACTGCCCGGCCGCGAGGTGGCCGGCAAGACCGGTACGACGGACGGCAACAAGTCCGCTTGGTTCGTGGGCTACACCCCGCAGATGTCGACCGCGATCAGCATGTACCGCTACCCGGACGACGAGACCATCAAGAACCGCACGTTCCTGGAGATGTACGGGACGGGTGGCGAGAAGAAGATCCACGGTGCCTCCTTCCCGTCCACGATCTGGCAGGACTACATGTCGGACGCGATGAAGGGCATGGAGGTGGAGAAGTTCCCGAAGCCGGAGCCCATCGGCGAGGTCATCAACGACACCCCGTCGCCGACCCCGACGCCCTCCCCGTCTCCCTCCGCGTCCGAGACCGAGGAGGCCAGCCCGTCGCCGACTCCGTCGCCCAGTAACACGCAGACCAGCCCCTCACCTCCCGCGCCGACCAATACGTGCGGTGTGTTCGAGTTGGACTGCGACGACGGAGGCAACGCCGGCAACGGCAACGGGGGCAACGGCCCCGGCGGCTCGGAGGGCAGCGAATCGCCTTCTCCAACGTCCAGTGAGACGGGCGAAGAAGGCGACGACAGCGGAAACAGTCGCGGAAACACCATCTGGGGCGCGAACGGTTAGCCGCAGAGCCGCAAGCATGGGTGTTTCACGTGAAACACCCACAAGTTTCACGTGAAACAGGGGCCGTCGCATCCACGAGGGTGCGGCGGCCCCGACGTGTTCCCGGGTGCGTACGGCAGGATGTGCCCCATGCCCAGTGCAGAATCGACGCGAGCCAGCGTGCACGAACCGGACCCGGTGCGGCCGACCAGGGAGGACACGGTCGCCGCGGCCGGTAGCGAGCTGATCGGCGGCCCGATGGGCCGACGTGCCCTGCTCGGCACGTCCTGGTGGACCCCTGTGCGGGTGATCGCGCTCGTGGCGATCGGTATGTTCGCCCTCGGACTGGTCCAGAAAGCCCCCTGCTACAACGGTGCCTGGTTCTTCGGAGCCAGCTCCCAGTACACCCACGCGTGCTACTCGGACATCCCGCACCTCTACCAGGGGCGTGGGTTCGTCGACGGGCTCGTGCCCTACTTCGACAAGCTCCCCGGCGACATGGAGTACCTGGAGTACCCCGTGCTCACCGGTCTGTTCATGGAGGCCGCGTCCTGGCTCACGCCGGGCAGCGGCACCATCCAGGACCAGGAGCAGTGGTACTGGGTGGTCAACGCCGGGATGCTCATGGTCTGTGCGGCCGTCATCGCCGTCTGCGTGACCCGCACCCATACCCGGCGCCCCTGGGACGGCCTGCTGGTTGCCCTGGCCCCCGCCTTCGCGCTGACCGCCACCGTCAACTGGGACCTGCTGGCGGTCGCCCTGACCGCCGCCGCCCTCTTCATGTGGTCCCGGGAGCGTCCGCTGGCCTTCGGCGTTCTGCTGGGCCTGGCCACGGCCGCCAAGCTCTATCCCTTCCTGATTCTCGGCCCACTCCTTGTCCTGTGCTGGCGTGCGGGCAAATGGCGTGCGTTCGGAACAGCACTGGGAGGCGCGGTCGTCGCCTGGCTCGTGGTGAACCTGCCGGTGATGCTCTACGCCTTCGACGGCTGGTCGAAGTTCTACACGTTCAGCCAGGAACGGGGAGTGGACTTCGGGTCCTTCTGGCTGATCCTGGCCCAGAACTCCGACGACCCGCTCAGCACCGAGACCGTCAACACCCTCGCCACGCTCCTGATGCTGCTGTGCTGCGGCGCCGTCGCGGCGCTCACGCTGACCAGCCCCCGGCGTCCGCGGTTCGCCCAGCTCGCTTTCTTGATCGTCGCGGCGTTCATTCTCACCAACAAGGTCTACTCACCGCAGTACGTGCTCTGGCTGGTGCCGCTGGCCGTACTGGCGCGGCCGAAATGGCGGGACTTCCTGATCTGGCAGGCGTGCGAGGTGGCGTATTTCCTCGGCATCTGGATGTACCTCGCGTACACGACCAGCGGTGACTCGCACAAGGGCCTGCCGACGGACGGCTACCACTGGGCCATCGGCCTGCACCTGCTGGGAACGCTGTTCTTCTGCGCCATGGTCGTGCGCGACATCCTGATGCCGGACCGGGACCCGGTCCGGCGGACGGGCGACGACGACCCGTCGGGCGGTGTGCTGGACGGCGCGGAGGACGTCTTCGTTCTGGGCCCCGCGGCTCGTACCGAGCAGCCCGCGGCCCACTTCGAGGGGCCACACGTGCACTGGGGCAAGAGCGGACAGCCGGATCGTTCGCTCTGAGCGAACACACAAAAGGCCGTACACGACGATCACGGGGGGCCACCAAGACGTCGTGTACGGCCTGCGCGCCGGTACGGCCCGCTCGTGTTAGCGATCGAGGATGCGGTCGAACTGCGTGGTGGTGTGCCGCAGATGGGCGACCAGCTCGTCACCCACCTTGGGCTCCGCCGCCTCCGAGGGAACGAACAGGATCGACACCTGCATGTGCGGCGGCTCCGCGAACCAGCGCTGCTTGCCGCTCCAGACGAACGGTGAGAGGTTCCGGTTGACTGTGGCGAGGCCGGCCCGGGCGACACCCTTGGCGCGCGGCATGACGCCGTGCAGCGCCTTCGGCGCCTCCAGACCCACTCCGTGCGACGTACCGCCCGCCACGACCACCAGGAAGCCGTCGGAGGCGGCCTTCTGCTGCCGGTAGCCGAAACGCTCGCCCTTGGCGACGCGTGTGACGTCCAGAACCGCGCCGCGGTACTCGGTGGCCTCGTGGTCCCCCAGCCACAGCCGGGTGCCGATCCGGGCGCGGAAGCGGGTCTGAGGGAACTGCTGCTGGAGCCGGGCCAGCTCGTCGGCCTTGAGGTGACTGACGAACATGGTGTGCAGCGGCAGCCGGGCCGCGCGCAGCCGGTCCATCCAGCCGATGACCTCCTCGACGGCGTCCGAGCCGTCGGTACGGTCCAGCGGCAGATGGATGGCGAAGCCCTCCAGCCGGACGTTCTCTATGGCGGCGTGCAGCTGCGGCAGGTCCTGCTCGCTGATGCCGTGCCGCTTCATCGAGGACATCACCTCGATGACCACCCGCGCGCCCACCAGGCCGTACACGCCGTCGATGGACGACACCGAACGCACGACCCGGTCGGGCAGTGGCACGGGCTCCTCACCGCGCCGGTACGGCGTCAGGACCAGCAGGTCACCGCCGAAGAAGTCCTTGATCCGGGCGGCCTCGTAGGTGGTGCCGACGGCCAGCACGTCCGAGCCCAGCCGCGTGGCCTCCTCCGCCAGCCGCTCGTGACCGAATCCGTAGCCGTTGCCCTTGCAGACCGGGACCAGCCCGGGGAACTGCTCCTGCACGTGCTTGTGGTGCGCCCGCCAGCGCGCGGTGTCGACGTAGAGCGTGAGCGCCATGGCCGGACCTGGAACCTTTCTCGTGGTTGTCAGAGGTGCGGATCGGGGGTGGTCTGTGCGGTCAGCGGCGCGACATGTAGATGTCGAGCGCCTTGTGGAGCAGCTTGTTCAGCGGGAAGTCCCACTCGCCGAGGTACTCGGCCGCCTGACCGCCCGTACCCACCTTGAACTGGATCAGGCCGAAGAGGTGGTCGCTCTCGTCCAGGGAGTCGGAGATGCCGCGCAGGTCGTAGACGGTGGCGCCCAGCGCGTAGGAGTCGCGGAGCATGGCCCACTGCATGGCGTTCGACGGCCGGACCTCGCGGCCGATGTTGTCGGAGGCGCCGTAGGAGTACCAGACGTGCCCGCCGACGACCAGCATGGTCGCCGCCGACAGGTTCACCCCGTTGTGCCGGGCGAAGTACAGCCGCATGCGATTGGGGTCCTCGTTGTTGAGGGCCGCCCACATGCGCTGGAAGTACGACAGCGGGCGCGGCCGGAAGTGGTCGCGCACGGCCGTGATCTCGTACAGACGCTGCCACTCCTCGAGGTCGTGGTAGCCGCCCTGGACGACCTCGACACCGGCTTTCTCGGCCTTCTTGATGTTGCGGCGCCACAGCTGGTTGAAGTTCTTGTGGACCTCTTCCAGGGAGCGGTTGGCCAGCGGCACCTGGAAGATGTAGCGCGGCTGTACGTCGCCGAAGCCGGCGCCGCCGTCCTCGCCCTGCTGCCAGCCCATGCGACGCAGCTTGTCGGCCACCTCGAAGGCGCGCGGCTCGATATGGTCTGCCTCTATGTCCCGCAGGCGCTTGACGTCGGGGTCCTGGATGCCCTTCTTGATGGACGTCGCGTCCCAGCGCCGGATGATCACCGGCGGGCCCATCTTCACGGAGAAGGCGCCCTGCTGCTTGAGGTGCGCCAGCATCGGCTCCATCCACTCCTGGAGGTTCGGCGCGTACCAGTTGATGACCGGGCCCTCGGGGAGGTAGGCGAGGTAACGCTTGATCTTGGGCAGCTGCCGGTAGAGGACGAGACCCACACCGACCAGTTCACCGGTCCGGTCGTCGAACCAGCCGAGGTTCTCCGAGCGCCATTCCGCCTTGACGTCCGCCCATGCCGGGACCTGCATGTGACTCGCCGCCGGCAGGCTCTGGATGTAGGCCAGATGCTGCTCGCGACTGATGGTCCTCAGGGTCAGGCTCATTCGGGGCGCTCCTCGGGCTGGTGTGTCCCCATGGGTACAGGGGCTCCGGCTCTCGCGCGAAGCCTACTGCGCCCTGTGAGCGCCCCGTTCGGCGTACGGCTGGAAGGGGTGGTCCGGCGGTGGCGGCCGACGGCCCGGGCTCAGCCGAAGAGCCCGCCGTGGTAGATGCCGAAGAACAGACCGAGTGCGGAGGCGCCGAGCCCCAGCACCAGGCCGAAGCGCTCCCGTGTCGTCTCGGAGACGTACTGGCCGTAGCCGCCGGTCAGGACACCGAGCAGCCCCGCCCAGGAGGTCAGGACGTGCAGCCCTCGGAAGCTCGCGGTGGCGAGGGCGAGGACGCCGAGAACCAAGGTCACCGCCAGCAGCGCGTCCTGGAGGGGGTGCGGTTTGCCGTCGGTGGCCAGCAAGCCGGTCCGTGGCTTGGCGGGTCGCATGATCTGTGCCATGGAGAACCTCCTGCCGAAGGCAGTGTGTTTTCGCCCTCACATCCCTGACTACCGATTGTGTCCCCTCGGAGCCTGATTTCAACCGCAAGGCGACAGCCGGGTACGCTGTACCTTCCGCACCGGTGTCTGTTGCCGGCCACGACCGGGCCACCTCCTCGGAGGAGGCCCGATTGTCAGTGGGTCCTGGTTTACTCGTTGATGCCGGTGCGAACGCATCGCAACCCTCCTGCCACGGAACGACCGTGGCCGCTGAGTCCAAAGGAGGTGGGTTCCACATGCGTCACTACGAGGTGATGGTCATCCTCGACCCCGATCTCGAGGAGCGCTCTGTCTCCCCGCTGATCGAGAACTTCCTCTCTGTCGTCCGTGACGGCGGCGGAAAGGTCGAGAAGGTCGACACCTGGGGCCGTCGTCGTCTCTCGTACGAGATCAAGAAGAAGCCCGAGGGCATCTACTCGGTCATCGACCTGCAGGCCGAGCCTGCGGTCGTCAAGGAGCTCGACCGCCAGATGAACCTGAACGAGTCGGTCCTCCGGACCAAGGTCCTCCGTCCCGAGATGCACTGAGCCCTCCCGCTCAGCTGATCCCGGGATTCGAGTAGCAGCAACCAAGCAGCCAGAGCAGCAAACCCGCCGAGAGGTTCCCCATGGCAGGCGAGACCGTCATCACGGTCGTCGGCAATCTTGTCGACGACCCCGAGCTGCGCTTCACCCCGTCCGGTGCGGCCGTCGCGAAGTTCCGCGTCGCGTCGACTCCCCGCACCTTCGACCGCCAGACGAACGAGTGGAAGGACGGCGAGAGCCTCTTCCTCACCTGCTCGGTCTGGCGCCAGGCGGCGGAGAACGTCGCCGAGTCGCTCCAGCGAGGCATGCGCGTCATCGTGCAGGGCCGGCTGAAGCAGCGGTCCTACGAGGACCGTGAGGGCGTCAAGCGCACGGTCTACGAGCTGGACGTCGACGAGGTCGGCGCCAGCCTCCGCAATGCCACGGCCAAGGTCACCAAGACCTCGGGCCGCGGTGGCCAGGGTGGCTACGGCGGTGGTGGTGGCGGTGGCCAGGGTGGCGGCGGCTGGGGCGGCGGCCCCGGTGGCGGCCAGCAGGGCGGCGGCGCTCCCGCCGACGACCCCTGGGCGACCGGCGCTCCCGCCGGTGGCCAGCAGGGCGGTGGCGGCCAGGGCGGCGGCTGGGGCGGTGGCTCCGGCGGCGGTGGCGGCTACTCGGACGAGCCCCCCTTCTAGGCGGGCGGGCTCTACCCACACTTCTTGATCACACAGGAGAAACATCATGGCTAAGCCGCCTGTGCGCAAGCCGAAGAAGAAGGTCTGCGCATTCTGCAAGGACAAGGTCACGTACGTGGACTACAAGGACACGAACATGCTGCGGAAGTTCATTTCCGACCGCGGCAAGATCCGTGCCCGCCGAGTGACCGGCAACTGCACCCAGCACCAGCGTGACGTCGCCACGGCCGTGAAGAACAGCCGTGAGATGGCGCTGCTGCCCTACACCTCCACCGCGCGATAAGGGAAGGGTGACCGAATCATGAAGATCATCCTCACCCACGAGGTCACCGGCCTCGGTGCCGCGGGCGACGTCGTCGACGTCAAGGACGGTTACGCTCGCAACTACCTGATCCCGCGGAAGTTCGCGATCCGCTGGACCAAGGGTGGCGAGAAGGACGTCGAGCAGATCCGTCGTGCTCGCAAGATCCACGAGATCCAGACCATCGAGCAGGCCAACCAGGTGAAGGCCCAGCTCGAGGGCGTGAAGGTCCGTCTGGCCGTCCGCTCCGGCGACGCCGGTCGTCTCTTCGGCTCTGTCACCCCGGCCGACGTCGCTTCGGCGATCAAGGCTGCCGGTGGCCCCGAGGTCGACAAGCGCCGCATCGAGCTGGGCTCTCCCATCAAGACCCTGGGCGCCCACGAGACGTCCGTGCGTCTGCACCCCGAGGTTGACGCCAAGGTCAGCATCGAGGTCGTCGCTGCCTGAGCATTGCTCTCGCTGAAGCGATGAGAGGGGCCGCATCTCCCGTCAGGGGATGCGGCCCCTCTTCGTGACGGCGGTGTCAGCCCTGCTTCACGTGGAACGCCGTGTTTCACGTGAAACGGTCAGCGCTTGGCGCCCGTGACGATCCAGCGCCCCGATCGTGTACGCAGCCACAGCGTCACCAGACGCATCGCCATCATCAGCGTCATGGCCGCCCACAGGGCGGTGAGCCCACCGCCGAGCGTGGGGACGAGCAGCGCCGCTGGAGTGAAGACTGCCAGGGTCAGCAACATGGCCCAGGCAAGGTAGGGACCGTCGCCCGCACCCATGAGGACACCGTCCAGGACGTAGACCACTCCGCAGACCGGCTGCGCGACGGCCACGATCACCAGTGCGGGCAGCGCGGCGTCCTTGACCATGGAGTCGCCGGTGAACAGCGGCAGGAACGCTGGGCGCGACAGCACCACGAGCAGGCCCAGCACGACCCCGACCGTGACGCCCCACTCGACCATCCTGCGGCAGGCTTCGCGTGCGCCCTGGGCGTCCCCCGCTCCCAGGTACCGTCCAATGATGGCCTGCCCTGCGATGGCGATGGCGTCGAGGGCGAAGGCGAGCAGGCTCCACAGAGACAGGATGATCTGATGCGCGGCAATGTCGGCGTCGCCGAGACGGGCCGCCACGGCCGTCGCGATCATGAGAATCGCCCGCAGGGAGAGCGTGCGCACGAGCAGTGGCATCCCGGCCTGGGCGGAGGCCCTGATGCCGGCCAGGTCGGGTCGCAGGGAGGCACCATGTCGTCGGGCCCCGCGAACGACCACCCACAGATAGACCGCGGCCATGCTGAACTGGGCGATGACGGTGCCCCAGGCGGAGCCCGCGATGCCGAGTCCGGCGCCGTAGACGAGCACGACGTTGAGAACGGCGTTGGCGATGAAGCCGGCCACGGCCACGTAGAGCGGGGTCCGGGTGTTCTGCAGTCCCCTGAGAACACCGGTCGAGGCCAGCACGACGAGCATGGCGGGGATGCCGAGCGAGGAGATCCGCAGATAGGTGGTGGCATAGGGGGCTGCGGTCTCGGATGCGCCGAAGAGTTCCACGAGGGAGGGGGCCGTGGGCAGAACGACCGCTATGACGGCGGCGCCGAGCAGCAGTGCCAGCCAGATGCCGTCCATGCCCTGGCGGATCGCCGCTTGCAGGTCGCCCGCGCCGACACGACGGGAAACGGCCGCCGTGGTGGCGTAAGCGAGGAAGACGAAGACGCTGACGGCCGTGGTGAGCAGGGCCGAGGCGATGCCGAGTCCGGCGAGCTGAGCGGTTCCCAGATGGCCGACGATGGCACTGTCGGCCATGACGAAAAGGGGCTCGGCGACGAGCGCGCCGAAGGCCGGTACGGCCAGCGCGACGATCTCTCGGTCGTGCCGGCGCCGGGCGGTCCGGGTGCGCGCGGGGGCCTGTGTCATGAGCACTAATCTAATCGTCCACAGGTAAGAGATGCAAAGCTTTCGCGCCCCTTACGGTCGGTCTCGCCCCGTGTGCTTCTGGGTACGGGTTGAAGTGATCTTGGTCCGACCGGGCAAGTTTTTCTTCTGCACAGGCAGTGGACGGTAATTGTGCAGCTCAGGGCGGTTCCTTGGGTTGGGGTGCGGGCTTGTTCACAGGGCTGTCCACCGGGTCGTGCACAGGTTTGGCGGAGTTCTCCACAGCATCTGGCCAGTCGTCCACATGCCCTGTGGATAACCAGATTGGCTGACGGTGCCCGCGGGCCTACGGTTATCCGGCGCCCGCTCCGTCCGTCGGCTGTGAACCGTCATAAAACCGACGCGCCAGAACCGGAGTTGGGCGTCTTATTTGTCAGTGCCGTGCCGTAGAAATGAGAGGCACGGCGAGGTCCGCTCGGCGGACGGGAGGAGGTGGCTCGGTGAGCATTTCCGAGCCCTTGGACGACCCGTGGGCCGACAGCGGCCCCAGTGATCGTCTGCCTGCTTCCCGCCGCCGCGGTGAGGGGGGCCGCAGCCGCGACGAGCAGCACGAGCGCGGCTCGGACAACGGCGCCTGGGACGGGGGCGGCCCGTCGTTCGAGCGGGTGCCGCCGCAGGACCTGGATGCCGAGCAGTCCGTTCTAGGCGGGATGCTCCTGTCCAAGGACGCCATCGCCGACGTCGTCGAGATCCTCAAGGGTCACGACTTCTACAAGCCGGCCCACGAGACGGTCTACCAGGCCATCCTCGACGTCTACGCCAAGGGCGAGCCGGCCGACCCGATCACGATCGCCGCCGAACTCACCAAGCGCGGTGAGATCAACAAGGTCGGCGGCGCCTCGTATCTGCACACCCTCGTCCAGACCGTGCCGACGGCCGCGAACGCCGCGTACTACGCGGAGATCGTGCACGAGCGGGCAGTCCTGCGCCGCCTGGTGGAGGCCGGCACCCGGATCACACAGATGGGATACGCGGCCGACGACGACGTCGACGAGATCGTCAACCGCGCCCAGGCCGAGATTTACGCCGTCACCGAGCAGCGCACCAGCGAGGACTACCTGCCGCTCGGCGACATCATGGAAGGCGCGCTCGACGAGATCGAGGCGATCGGGTCGCGCAGCGGCGAGATGACCGGTGTGCCGACAGGTTTCACGGACTTCGACTCGCTGACCAATGGCCTGCACCCCGGTCAGATGATCGTCATCGCCGCACGTCCCGCGATGGGCAAGTCGACCCTCGCGCTGGACTTCGCGCGGGCCGCCTCGATCAAGAACAACCTGCCGAGCGTCATCTTCTCGCTCGAAATGGGGCGCAACGAGATCGCGATGCGTCTGCTGTCCGCCGAGGCCCGTGTCGCGCTGCACCACATGCGGTCGGGCACGATGACGGACGACGACTGGACCCGGCTGGCGCGCCGGATGCCCGACGTGTCGGCCGCCCCGCTCTACATCGACGACTCCCCGAACCTGTCGATGATGGAGATCCGCGCCAAGTGCCGTCGTCTCAAACAGCGCAACGACCTCAAGCTGGTCGTCATCGACTACCTCCAGCTGATGCAGTCCGGTGGCTCCAAGCGCGCCGAGAGCCGGCAGCAGGAGGTCTCCGACATGTCTCGTAACCTCAAGCTCCTGGCGAAGGAGCTGGAGATTCCGGTCATCGCGCTCTCCCAGTTGAACCGTGGTCCCGAGCAGCGCACCGACAAGAAGCCCATGGTCTCCGACCTGCGTGAGTCTGGTTCGATCGAGCAGGACGCCGACATGGTCATCCTGCTGCACCGCGAGGACGCCTACGAGAAGGAGTCGCCGCGCGCGGGCGAGGCGGACCTGATCGTGGCCAAGCACCGTAACGGCCCGACGGCAACGATCACGGTTGCCTTCCAGGGCCACTATTCGCGCTTCGTGGACATGGCACAGACCTGAGAGCCGACCAGGTGGGTCCTCTCCCTCCGAACCGGGGACGGTGCCGCGGGGAAATCGGCTCGACGTGAGGTGGCCTGGCCGGTGGACTGGGTGCATGACGACACCTCAGGAAGAGCTGCTCCCCACCACCTGCCGGGCGCTGACGCACCGCATCGCCGTGGCCCAGGCCGAGGGGCGTACGCCGTCGCTCGTCGCGGCGGTGGTCCGGGGCGGGCGGACCGTGTGGCACGGTGCACGGACCTCGGTCGACGGGCACGGACCGGACGAGACCGTGCAGTACCGGATCGGCTCGATCACCAAGACGTTCACCGCCGTCCTCGTTCTGCGGCTGCGCGACGAGGGCGTGCTCGACCTCGGGGATCCCCTGGAGAAGCATCTGCCGGGCACCGGGGCGGGAGAGGCCACGATCGCCGAGTTGCTCGCGCACTCGGGCGGACTGGCCGCCGAGTCACCCGCACCCTGGTGGGAGCGGACGCCGGGATCGCTGCGACCCCAGCTCGCCGATGTGCTGGGCGAGCAGCCGCTCCTGCACCCGGTGGGCCGTCGCCACCACTACTCCAACCCCGGTTACACCTTGCTCGGCGCGCTGGTCGAGAAGCTGCGCGGTGCTCCGTGGGAGGAGGTGCTGCAGCAGGAGGTGCTGGACCCGCTGGGGCTGGAGCGTACGGCCACACGTCCCAGTGCCCCGCATGCCGGTGGCTGGGCGGTGCATCCGTGGGCCGATGTGATGCTGGCCGAACCCGTCGAGGATCTCGGGCTGATGGCCCCGGCCGGCCAGCTCTGGTCCACCACCGGGGACCTGGCACGGTTCGCCGTCTTTCTGACGCAGGGAGACGACAAGGTGCTCGGGGCGGAGACCGTGCGGGAGATGCGGGCACCCGCCGCTCCGGCCGAGGCAGCGGATGTGGTGGACGGTGCGGCGTACGGACTGGGGCTGCAGCTCCAGCACCGGGACGGGCGGTTGCTCGTGGGGCACTCCGGGTCCTTGCCGGGCTTCCTGGCCAACCTCACCATCGGGGTGGAGGACGACGTGGCCGCGGTGGTCCTGACCAACTGCACTTCCGGTCCACTGCTCGCCGGGATCGGAGCCGATCTCGTGCGCATCGTCGCCGAGGCGGAGCCCCGGATCCCCGAACCGTGGCGCCCCTTGCGGGATGTCGACTCCTCCGTACTGGAGCTGGCGGGGCAGTGGTACTGGGGAACCCACGCCTTCGCCCTGCGGCTGACGCCCGACGGAGGGGTCTCGCTGGAGCCGCTGGCGGGCCAGGGCCGCCGCTCACGTTTCCGGGCGAACGGTGACGGCACATGGACCGGTCTGGAGGGTTACTACGCAGGGGAGTTGCTACGAGTGGTGAGGCGCCCGGACGGAACCGTGAGCCATCTGGACCTCGGATCCTTCGTCTTCACGCGCCAGCCGTACGAAGAGGGCGCCGCTGTGCCCGGCGGTGTGGACCCGGAGGGGTGGCGGGGGATCGGCTAACGGCCGTCCGGCCTGACGCGGCCCTGTTTCACGTGAAACACGGCCGCGCACCGTTGAGGGTGTGCAACTGGAGCCGTACCTCAGAGCTGGAGCTTGAACCCCGTGTGCGAGGCCGAGAAGCCCAGACGCTCGTAGAAGCGGTGGGCGTCGGTACGGGTCTTGTCGGACGTGAGCTGCACCAGGTGGCATCCCTGCCGCCGGGACTCGTCGATCGCCCACTCGATGAGCTGGGTGCCCAGCCCGCTGCCGCGCTCGTCACCGTGGATGCGGACGCCTTCGATGATCGAACGGGTGGCGCCACGCCGGGACAGACCGGGGATGATCGTCAGCTGGAGCGTGCCGACGACACGATCGTCGCGGACGGCCACGACCAGATGCTGGTTCGGATCGGTCCTGAGCCGTTCGAACGCGGACATGTACGGGCCCAGATCGTCCGGTGATTCGCGCTGTGCGCCCAGCGGGTCGTCGGCGAGCATCGCGACGACCGCCGGGATGTCCTCGGGGGTGGTGGGGCGTATTTCGAGATCTCCCATGACCGCACTCTAGAACCGGACCTAGGCGGGCACAGGTGCCTTCAGGGTCTCCACCGCATGGACCAGCGGGGCAAGGTCGGGGTTCGTGGCCGCCTCGTCGAGGGCCTCGCGCAGGGCGGCGTCATTAGTGGGCCGCGCCTCGTTCAGCAGCTGCAAGCCCGTCGCGGTGACGTTGGTGTAGATGCCGCGTCGGTCGGTGGGGCACAGGTAGCGCTCGAGCAGGCCCCGGTCCTCGAGCCGGGTGACCAGCCGGGTGGTCGCGCTCTGACTGAGGACGACGGCGTCGGCGACCTGCTTCATCTGCAGATGCCCCCCGTCGCCGTCGTGCTGCCGGCTGAGCACGTCGAGCAGTGAGTATTCGCGGACGCTCAGATCGTGCCCGGCCTGCAGAGCGCGCTCGATGTGGGCCTCGATCCTCCCGTGCAGCAGGGAGAGGGCGCACCAGCCCTGGGAGAGGGCGGTGAGCGCGGGGTCCGTCGCTGTCATGTGGTTCCTCCGTCCAGGAGCGGCTGAGACCAGGGTAGACCAGCGCCGCAATTGCCTGCGCTTGCCTATAGCCCGCGTATGCAATTATTGTGAGCGAGCGAAAAGCGCTCCCGCAATGATTTCGGAAGGTGTACCCCTTCATGCCTCTCGCGCTTCTGGCCCTTGCGATCGGGGCCTTCGGGATCGGAACGACCGAATTCGTGATCATGGGCCTGCTGCCCGAGGTCGCGAGCGACTACGGGGTCTCCATCCCCACCGCCGGATACCTGGTGACCGGATACGCGCTCGGCGTGATGTTCGGCGCCCCGCTGATGACGGTGCTCGGCACCAGGGTTCCGCGCAAGCGGATGCTGATGCTGCTGATGGGCCTGTTCATCATCGGCAACCTGCTTTCTGCCCTCGCCCCCGTCTTCTCCGTCATGCTGATCGGCCGCGTGGTCGCCTCGCTCGCCCACGGCGCCTTCTTCGGCATCGGGTCGGTCGTCGCGGCCGGCCTGGTCGCTCCGCACAAGAAGGCCGGTGCCATCGCGATGATGTTCACCGGGCTGACCGTCGCCAATGTCGTCGGCGTTCCGCTGGGCACGCTGATCGGGCAGACCGTCGGCTGGCGCGTCACCTTCGCCGTCGTCGCCGCGCTCGGAGTCGTCGGCCTGGCCGGAGTCGCCAAGCTGGTCCCCGACGTGCCCAGGGCCGAGGGCCTGCGGCTGCGCCACGAAATGGCCGCGTTCAAGAACGTGCAGGTCCTGCTGGCTATGGCCATGACCGTTCTCGGCTTCGGCGGGGTCTTCGCGGCCATCACCTACATCGCGCCGATGATGACCCACGTCGCGGGCTTCGCCGACGGCTCGGTCACCTGGCTGCTGGTCCTCTTCGGCCTCGGCATGGTCGGCGGCAACCTCGTCGGCGGCAGGTTCGCCGACCGCGCCCTGATGCCCCTGCTGTACATCTCCCTGGGCGCGCTGTCGGTCGTACTCGCCCTCTTCACCCTCACCGCGCACGACAAGATCGCGTCCGCCGTGACCGTCGTTCTGATCGGCGCCCTGGGATTCGCCACCGTCCCTCCACTGCAGAAGCGCGTCCTGGACCACGCACCCGGTGCTCCGACGCTGGCCTCCGCGGTGAACATCGGCGCGTTCAACCTCGGCAACGCGCTCTCCGCGTGGCTCGGCGGCGTCGTCATCGCGGCCGGCCTCGGATACACCGCTCCCAACTGGGTCGGCGCCGTGCTCGCCGCCGCCGCTCTGATGCTCGCCGCCCTCTCGGCCGCCCTGGAACGGCGCACGAGCGCTCCCGGGCCGGTCGTCGCGGGTTCCGTGCCCGCCGAGCAGCAAGCCGCCGCCGTCCACCACTGAACGACCCACCCCGCCCCTGCCCGGGGTGCGGGGCCAGGGCCGCCCACGCGCCCCGTGGGCCACTGATGCCTCATCGACCACCGAGGCACCGCACCGCTCAGCACGACCAAGGAGAAGGACCCATGAGCACCACTGCTGTCACCCCGCTGACGATCCAGGACGCCGAAGCCCTCGTCACCGCTGCCCGCCACGCCGCCGAGGCGGCCGGCGTCACCGTCAGCGTCACGGTCCTCGACGCCGGGGGCCACCTGCTCGCCTTTCGGCGCGACGACCGCTCCGTGCTGATCTCCGGAGAGACCAGCACCCGCAAGGCCTACACGGCGCTCCAGCTGAACGCTCCGACCGCTGATCTCGTCGACGCGGTGCAGCCCGGAGGCCTCTTCCACACCCTGCCCACGGCGCTGGACCGGCCGCTGCTGTTCATCGCGGGCGGCGTGCCCGTGCACCGCGAGGGCCGGCTGGTCGGAGCGATCGGGGTGGGCGGCGGCGCTCCCGAGCAGGATCACGGCTTCGCCTCGGCCGCCGTGCGGAGCCTCGCCTGACGGCAGCGGTGCTCGAGCGGCCGGTCCGTCCGACGCCGGTTCCCGGGCAGCCCGGGAACCGGCGTCGCCGTGCCGCAGGGGCGTACCGCCGAAGTCAGCCCGCCGCCACCGTCAGCGGCGCGAACCGCCGGTTCCAGTCCCCGGGCAGCTCGGTGATCCCGTAGGTCATGACCGCGTTGGGGACAACCGTGGACAGGCCGCGCTCCTTCACCCACATCAGCAGCTCCTCGTGCCGTACGTCGATGTCCGTGCGCAGCGGCCGGTCGGTGCGGGCGGCGAGGGAGCCGATCAGCGCCTTGGCCGTCCCGGTGTCACGGGCGATCAGCGGGCCCACGACGTGGGTGTCCATGTTCGGCCAGGCCGCGGCGTACCCGGTGATCCGGCCGTCGTCCTCGGCGACGCGCAGCTGGTCGGCGAAGGCGGGCAGTCGCGTGACGATGTGGGTGCGGTCGGCGCCGAAGACCTCCTCGTCGAGCCGGAGGATCGCGGTGAGATCCTCGGCGGTGGCCGCGCGAGTGACCGTCTTCGGTTCCGGCCCGCCCGGGACGAAACGGCCGCGCACCATCTCCGCCCCGCCCGTCACCTTGAAACCGAGTTCCTCGTAGAGCGGCCGGCCGTACGGCGTCGCGTGCAGAGTGAGCGGAACGGTGCCCAGGGCGGAGACGACGTGGCGCATCAGCCGGCGCCCGACGCCCTGGCGGGCATGCCGCTCGGCGACCAGCACCATTCCGATGGCGGCGAGCGCGGGGCGCTCCTGGGGGCCGTACTCGGTGACGGTACAGGCGGCGACGAGGCCGCCGCCGGGGTCGTCGATGCCGTATCCCTTTCCGGCCGTGAGGAGGAACCCCCACTTGTGCTCCTCGCGCGGCCACCCCCGGTCCTCGGACAGGTCGGCGCAGGCGGTGAGATCGCGGAGCGTCAGACGGCGGATCGGTGCAGAGGCGAGGAATGGAGTCGGCACGCAGGTCAGGCTGTCCGACAGCGGCCGCCCGCGTCCACCTCTTTCCGGCGGAACACGGGGGCTTTCGGCCACGTCGTTCAACCGAGGTCGGGGGCGTGCATGGCGCGCACACCCTCGATGTTGCCGTCCAGGTAGTGCCGCAGCGACAGCGGTACGAGGTGGACCGAGGCGATCCCGACCCGGGTGAACGGCACCCTGACGATCTCGTACTCACCGGCGGGCTCGTCGATCTCGGGGCCGTGCCGCAGGGACGGATCCATGGATTCCAGGTGGCAGACGAAGAAGTGCTGCACCTTCACACCGGTCGCGCCACCGTCCTCGCCGATGTGCTCCACGGTGTCCACGAAACAGGGCACGACGTCGCTGATCTTGGCGCCGAGTTCCTCGTACACCTCGCGGTGCAGGGCGTCCACGACGGTGGTGTCGTCCGGCTCGACCCCGCCGCCGGGAGTGACCCAGTAGGGGTCGACACCGGGCTTGGTCCGCTTGATCAGGATCAGGTGGTCGCCGTCCAGCAGGACGGCGCGGGCGGTGCGCTTGACCACGGGTCGGACGGTCATGGGAGAAATGTGGCCCGGCTGGTTCCACGTGAAACATCGTGACGCACGCCCGGTTCGTCAGTCCGTCGGCTCAGTTCCAGGCGGCGGCCGCGCGCAGCAATCCCTCGTGGGCCCGGGCGATGTGCGGCATCGCCAGCGTGCCGGTGCGCGCTACCAGGAAGTACGTCCGCAACGGCGGCACCGGCGGATCGCGCAGGGCGACGACGTCACCGCGCTCCAGCGCCTCCGCGCACAGGTAGCGGGGCAGTACGGCGAGACCCGCCCCCGCGATCGTGCAGGCGAGGACCGCACGCAGGTCGGGGGCGACGACGGTGGCCGGGGCGGCCGGACGGGCGTCGAAGACGGATGCCCAGTAGCGGGCGACGAAGGGCAGCGACTCGTGCACATCGACCACGGGCACGTGTTCCAGAGCGGGTGCGTCGGTGTCGTGGAGCTTTTCGGCACCGGCACGCTTCGCCCAGTGCGGCGTGGCGACCAGGACGTGCACCTCGTCGCAGAGCGGAGTCGCCGTGAGCAACGAGCCGCGGGGGCGGGCCGTGCCGATGGCCAGATCGTGATGCCCGGCGGCCAAGCCCTCCAAGGTCTGCTCGGCGTTCCCGAACGAGGCGCGCAGGGCGAAGGTCCGGCCGTCCTCGCGAGTGAGTTCGGTGAGCGCGGGCAGCGCCCGTTCGGCGGTGAACTCGGGCGGCCCGGCCAGATGCAGGGTCCGCAGGGAGGAGTCGTCCCCCAGTCCGGTCTCGGCGATCTCCACCAGGGCGTCGAGATGCGGTGCTGCCTTGTGGGCGAGTTCGTCGCCGATGGTCGTCGGGGTCACTCCGCGGGCCTGCCGAAGGAACAGCGGGCGGCCGAGCTGACGCTCCAGCGTTCGGATCTGCGAGGTGACGGCGGGCTGCGAGAGGCCGAGCAGGGCAGCCGCGCGGGTGAACGAACCGGCCCGGTGCACGGTGACAAAGGTGCGGAGCAAGGCCAGATCCACGGAAAACCCGTCCCCTCTTCTGTTCTTCTCCAGCCCCCGGCCGTGCCCAACTATAAATATGTCGATAGGTCGCTGTCGCTACTGTGATTGGACACTGACACCCAGTCAACTAGCCTGGTTCGCGCGGTTCTTCGCGCGTGGAACCGGAGGACGGTCCGAGCCACGAGGGGGGAGGCTCGGACCGTCCGTCGTACCCGGCCGGTCAGGCCGGGGAGGGTACGAAGGGCGGCGCGACGGCGTCAGTCCGCCGTTTCGTCCAGCGCGCGCAGCAGATCCGCCACCAGGTCGTCGGGGTCCTCCGCGCCGACCGAGAGCCGGATGAAGCCCTCCGGCACCGCGTCGCCGCCCCAGCGCCCGCGCCGCTCAGCGGTGGACCGCACCCCGCCGAAGCTCGTCGCGCCCTCGACGAGGCGCAGCGCGTCGAGGAAACGATCGGCACGCGCGCGTGAGGGCAGCGTGAAGGAGACGACGCAGCCGTAGCGCAGCATCTGCTGCGAGGCGACCTTGTGGGACGGGTCGTCGGCCAGCCCGGGGTACCGCAGGCCGGTGATCTCAGGCCGGTTCCGGAGTGCCTCGGCCACCTTGAGCGCGGTGGCGTCCTGCCGGTCCACGCGCAGCTGGAGGGTGGCGATCGAGCGGTGCGCCAGCCAGGCCTCCATGGGGCCGGGGATCGCACCGACGATCTTGCGCCAGCGCCGTACGGCGGTCATCGCCCCGGTGTCGCGGCCGGCCACGTAGCCCAGCAGGACGTCTCCGTGGCCGGTGAGCTGCTTGGTGCCGCTGGCCACCGAGAAGTCGGCGCCCAGCTCCAGGGGGCGTTGCCCGAGCGGTGTGGCGAGGGTGTTGTCGACGGCGACCAGGGCACCGCGCGCGTGTGCCGCCTCGACGAGCCGCCGTACGTCGCACACGTCGAGCCCGGGGTTCGACGGCGTCTCGATCCACAGCAGCTTCGCCCCGTCCAGGACGTCGAGCTGGGCGTCCTGGCCGGTCGGCGCGGTGCGCACCTCGATGCCGTACGCCTCCAGCTGCGCGCGGGCCAGTGGCAGCGCCTGGTAGCCGTCGTCGGGCAGGACGGCCGTGTCCCCGGCGCGCAGCTGAGAGAAGAGCACCGAGGAGATCGCGGCCATGCCGGAGGCGAAGACGAGTGTCTCCACGTCGGCTTGCCCAGGCGCCTCCAGCTCGCCGATGGCGCGCTCGAGGTGGGTCCAGGTGGGGTTCTCGTCGCGGCCGTAGGTGTACGGACCGGTCGGGTCGCCCGGCAGGTGGAAGTGGGCGGCGAACACCGGGCCGGGCAGGGTGGGCTCGTGCTTGACGGGTTCGGGCAGCCCGGCCCGCACCGCGCGGGTGCCGTCACCGGGACGGGAAGGGGACGTCTCCGAACCCGTACCGGTACTGCCGTTCGCAGCGGAATTGCTCATGCCGCCCGTCCTTCCACTTGTTCGCGTACCGCGGCGAGCAGTCCGGTGCTCGCCGCTTCCACCATCTCAAGGCATTCCTCGAAACCGTCCCGGCCCCCGTAGTAGGGGTCCCGGACGTCCAGGTCACCGCCGTCGGCGGCGGGGTCGTACGACCGCAGCAGGCGGACCTTGGCCGCGTCCCGCTCCGTGGGGGCGAGGCGCCGCAGGGCTCTCAGGTGCCCGGCGTCGAGGGCGACGACCAGGTCGAGACGGGAGAACCAGGACTGCTGGAACTGGCGGGCCGTGTGGTCGAGGCCGTAGCCGTTCTCCGCCAGGACGGCCACGGTGCGCGGGTCGGCGTCCTCGCCCTCGTGCCAGCCGCCGGTGCCGGCGCTGTCGGCCTCGATCAGGTCGTCGAGTCCGGCGTCCGCCACGCGCGCGTGGAAGACGGCTTCGGCCATCGGGGAGCGGCAGATGTTTCCCGTGCACACGAAACAGAGGCGGTAGGTCATCGGAATCAGTCCCCGTCGGGCAGGAACGCGTTGAGTGCCCAGGAGACGATCGAGATGATCAGGCCGCCCAGGACGGCGGTCCAGAACCCCTCGACGTGGAAGCTCACGTCGAGCTTGTCGGCCACCCACGACGTGAGCAACAGCATCAGCGCGTTGACCACCAGCGTGAACAGGCCGAGGGTCAGGATGAACAGCGGGAAGGTCAGCACCTGCACGATGGGCTTCACCACCATGTTGACCAGGCCGAACACCAGGGCGACCACGATCAGGGTGGCGGCCTTCTCCCCGGTGCTGCCCCCGGTCAGGGTGATCTTGTCGAGCAGCCACACGGCGACGGCGAGGGCGCCGGCGTTGGCGATCGTCTTGACTAGGAAATTCTTCATGTGTCTGATCGTGGCAGACGCGATCGGAAACGAACGGTGAGGCAGGGACGGACGAGGCGATGAAGGCATTCCGGCTGGACGAACTGGAGGCGGAGCGCGCCGCCAACGACGGTGCCTACCTGCAGTTCCTGCGCGAGCGGAACATGTCGGTCGGCCTGTACGCCCTCGATGCGGGGACGACCGACCCGCAGAAACCGCACGCACAGGACGAGGTGTACTTCGTGGTGAGCGGGCGGGCCGCGATCACCGTGGGCATGGAGACCACCCAGGTCGCCCGCGGCAGCGTGGTCTACGTGCCGGCCGGGGTCGCCCACAAGTTCCACCACATCAGCGAGGACCTGCGGGTTCTGGTGGTGTTCTCTCCGCCGGAGAGCTGAGACCGGCCCCGGGGTTCCCTAGGGGATCGGTCAGGGGGAGACAAAGGATGCGGGGCCCCTGCCGTGGCGCTCGCGGCTCTAGCATCGGGTGCAGGACATCAGAGGATTCCCAGGACTCCCCGAAAGGTAAGGGCAAGGGCGATGCGAGAGATCTTCACGGGACTGCCGTGGTGGGTGAAGTGGATCGCGGTGCCGGTCATCGCCCTGGTCGTGTTCGGCGGGCTGATCGCCAGCGTGGTCGGGTTCGTGATCGGACTGCTGTTCAAGCTGCTGGTCTTCGTCGCGCTCGTCGGCGGACTGATCTACGTCGTACGCAAGTTCATGTCGAGCTCGTCGTCGCGCAGCGACTGGTGAGCGAGGTGGGGCACCGGTGGCGGTAACAGGAACCACCGGTTCCCTCGGGCGGGGGAAGTTTCCCGGACGGGCCGTCGGTGAGCGGTGACCGGCGGTTAGAGTCCGGAACTCCACGCGGGGGCGACCTCGCGAACGGCGTACACCCCCACCCGTGTTCTTCGCACGGGCTGCCTCTTCGCGTTCCGGGAGTGACCCTTGGCCACGGCTGACACCGCATTCGCTCAGCTGCACGCCCTCCCCGTGCAGCCCTGCTCGACGCCTCGGACATCCCCCGCGCGATCCTCCCCAGACCCGCCCTCCGCGACTCTGATCGGCTCCGTGCAGCGGGCGATGCGCCTGCTCGAGTGCGTCGCCGAGCACGAGTACGGCGCCCCGGCCAAACAACTGGCCCGCGAGACGGGGCTGGCGCTGCCCACGGCGTACCACCTGCTGCGCACCCTGGTGCACGAGGGTTATCTGCGACGGGAGAAGGGACTGTTCTTCCTCGGCGAGGCCGCCGAGCGGCTGAGCAGCAGCGGGGCCGAGCAGAAACGTCGCACCACGGTGGTCGACACCATGGCGCGCTGGCGTGACGCGATCGGCGTCCCCGTGTACTACGCGATGTACCGGGACGGCGAGATCGAGGTCATGTGCGTCTCCGACACCCCGGGCAACCCGGCGGTCGAGGAGTGGGCGGATTTCCGCGAGACGGGGCACGCGCACGCCATCGGGCAGTGCCTGCTGTCACAGCTGGACGAGGACGCCCGCCGTGATCACCTGGACCGCTACCCGGTGCAGCCGGTCACGCCGTACACGGTGCGTGACAGTCACAGCCTGCTGAAACGACTGGAACGCATGCGCCGGATGACGCCGGTGACCGAGCGCCAGGAGTACGCGCTCGGGACGGTGTGCGCGGCAATTCCGATCACTGTCGGCACCACGGCCGCGACGATGGCCATCTCACTGCCCCTCCATCAGGCGGACCGGTTGGTGCCCGCGGCGCAGCGGTTGCAGAACGAGGTGGGGCGGCGTCTGGGGTCGCTCGCGCTCTCTATCAGTATCTGAAAACTCACTCCTTGTGATCTGGTGTGTACGTTGAGCAAGATGCCATCAGTGTTAGAGGTTTGATTCCCGGACAGTCGACGGCGAATGACGGGGTAGGCGAATGGGCGAGTCCGTACAGGCAGAGGTCATGATGAGCTTTCTCGTGTCCGAGGAGCTCTCTTTCCGCATCCCGGTGGAGCTGCGCTACGAGACCCGGGATCCCTATGCCGTACGCCTGACCTTTCATCTGCCCGGAGACGCGCCGGTGACCTGGGCCTTCGGCCGGGAGTTGCTGGTCGACGGAGTGGGCCGGCCGTGCGGCGACGGTGACGTGCGCATCGCACCGGTCGACCCCGAGCCGTTGGCCGAGGTGCTGATCCGCCTTCAGGTCGGCAGCGACCAGGCGCTCTTCCGCTCCTCGGCCGCGCCCCTCGTGGCCTTCCTCGACCGTACCGACAAGCTGGTGCCGCTCGGCCAGGAGGGCGCGCTCGCCGACTTCGACAGCCATCTCGACGAAGCCCTGGACCGCATCCTGGCGGAGGAACAGAGCGCGGGCTGAACCGTTACGGCAGGCCCGCAGCGGTGGCGTAACGCTTCGCCGGGCGTGTCAGCGCTTACGGCGACGGCCCCGCCCGCCACGTGCGGGTGCCCCCACAGCTGTTGCCGCCCCCGCGGCCTGGGCCGGCCGGTCCGCCGACACGACCAGGGCGGCGAGGGCCGTGGTGACCGGCACCGAGGCCACCAGGCCGATCGAGCCGACCAACGTACGCACGATCTCCTCCGCGACCAGCTCGCTGTTGGCGACCGTTCCCACCCCGCTCTGCGCGATCGAGAACAGCAGCAGCAGGGGCAGCGCGGCGCCCGCGTAGGCGAGGACCAGCGTGTTCACGACCGAGGCGATGTGGTCGCGGCCGATGCGGATGCCCGCGCGGTACAGACCGCGCCAGCCCATCGTCGGGTTGGCTTCGTGCAGTTCCCAGACCGCCGACGTCTGGGTGACCGTCACGTCGTCGAGGACACCGAGCGAACCGATGATGACCCCGGCGAGCAGCAGACCGCTCATGTCGATCGACGGGTACAGGCCGTGGATGAGGCCCGTGTTGTCGTCCGTGTTGCCGGTGAGCGCGGCCCAGCCGATGAACAGCGACCCGAGCACGCCGATCAGCAACAACGAGATCAAGGTGCCGAGCACCGCCACGGAGGTTCGGGCCGACAGCCCATGGCACAGGTACAAGGCGATCAGCATGATGGCGCTGGACCCGATCACCGCCACGACCAGAGGGTTCGAGCCCTCCAGGATCGCCGGCAGGATGAAGAAGTTCAGCAGCAGGAAGCTGATGGCCAGCGAGACCAGCGCCATGAGGCCACGCAGTCGTCCGACGACCACGACGGCGAGGGCGAAGATCCCGGCGAGCAGGGCCAGGGGGAGCCGGCGGTTGATGTCGGTCACCGAGTACTGCAGGTCCTTGGGCGCGGAGGGCTCGTAGGCGACCACGACCTCCTGGCCCTCGTGCAACTGCCGTGACTGGTCCGGCTGCACGATCTCGTCGAACGTACGGCCCTTGTCGTCGCCGGTATCGACGCGGATGGTCGCCCGCTTGCACTCGCCCTTTGCCTGCTGCACCACGGAGGAACCCTCGGCGGTGGACGTGTCGCCGGTCGGGGTGCCGCCCGAGGCGTTGACGGACTGACAGCTCAGCTCGACCACCTTGGTGACGGTGGCCTGCTGTGTCTGCCGGTCGAAGCCGACGCCGGTGCGCTCGTGGGGCGGCGCACCGCCCGGCCACAGCAGCGCGAGCCCGACCACCACGGCCGCGGCGAAGGGAATCAGGATCGCGGCGATGACCTTCCGCAGGTGCCGGGAGACGGGCGCCGCGGGCCCATGACCGTGTGCGTGCGAGTGCCCGTGCCCGCCGCCCGCGCCATGTCCACCACCCTCCGCCCCGTGCCCGTGGCCTGACCCGTGCCCGCCGCCGCTCGCACCGTGCCCGTCACCCGCACCGGTGCCGTGGCCCGCAGCATGCCCGTGATCAGCCTCGGGTCTGCCGTCGCTCGCGCCGTGAGCGACGACGGGGACATGGCCGGTTGATCGACCGTCGCCCTCTTCGGTGTTCGGTCCGCGGCGGGGCCCGCGCGGCGGGAAGGGGGGATGCTGCGGTGTGGTCACCGCCCGATCATCGCAAGAACGAGGGGGGCCCTCTGTTCACCGCGCCCGAATGGGCGCTAGCGTGGAGGCACCTTTGTACACGCGGGAGCTCGGAGCACCGGGCTGAGAGGGCGCTGACCTCCGTCCCAGCGATGTTTCACGGGAAACGTCACCGAAGTCGAGTGACGTATCCCACGAAGCACCGTCAGATGGAAGCCGCTGCGTCGACCGCCGAACCTGTTACCGGGTAATGCCGGCGTAGGGAGTAGGTCTCATGACCATCAAGGACGCACGCACGTCTGCCTCCGCGCAGAACTCCGCACCGAACCCCACGCAGAACTCCGCCCAGGAGGGCGCCGCGGAGACCACGGAGGCCGGGAAGTCCATCGGCTGGCACAAGGCGTACGTCGAGGGCTCGCGCCCCGATCTGCGGGTGCCGGTCCGTCAGGTGCACCTCACCAACGGGCAGTCCGTCACGTTGTACGACACCTCGGGCCCGTACACCGACCCACTCGTCGACACCGATGTCCGCAGGGGGCTGGCGCCGCTGCGGGAGAACTGGATCATCGCCCGCGGCGACACCGAGGAGTACGCGGGCCGTCCCGTCCGTCCCGAGGACGACGGGATCAAGCACACCTCGCCACGCGGCGGACTGCGCAACCTCGACGCCGTCTTCCCCGGCCGCCCGCGTCAGCCGCGCCGGGGCCGGAACGGCACCGCGGTGACGCAGCTCGCGTACGCACGACGGGGCGAGACCACCCCGGAGATGGAGTACGTGGCCGTCCGGGAGAACGTCTCACCGGAAGTGGTCCGCGAGGAGATCGCCGCGGGACGTGCCGTACTGCCCGCCAACGTGAACCACCCCGAGATCGAGCCGATGATCATCGGCAAGCGGTTCCTGGTGAAGGTCAACGCCAACATCGGCAACTCGGCGGTGACGTCCTCCATCGAGGAGGAGGTCGACAAGATGACCTGGGCTACCCGGTGGGGCGCCGACACGGTCATGGACCTTTCCACCGGCCGCAACATCCACACCACGCGTGAGTGGGTCCTGCGCAACTCCCCCGTTCCCATCGGAACCGTGCCGCTCTACCAGGCCCTGGAGAAGGTCGACGGCCGGGCCGAGGAGCTGACCTGGGAGATCTACAAGGACACCGTGATCGAACAGGCCGAGCAGGGCGTGGACTACATGACGGTCCACGCGGGCGTGCGCCTGCCGTACGTACCGCTGACCGCGAACCGCAAGACCGGCATCGTCTCGCGCGGTGGCTCGATCATGGCCGCGTGGTGCCTGGCGCACCACAAGGAGTCGTTCCTCTACGAGAACTTCGAGGAGCTCTGCGAGATCCTCGCCGCCTACGACGTCACGTACTCCCTCGGCGACGGCCTGCGTCCGGGATCGATCGCGGACGCCAACGACGAGGCGCAGTTCGCCGAGTTGCGCACCCTCGGGGAACTCAACCGGATCGCCAAGCGTTGCAACGTACAGACCATGATCGAGGGCCCGGGACATGTCCCGATGCACAAGATCAAGGAGAACATCGACCTTCAGCAGGAGATCTGCGATGAAGCTCCGTTCTATACGCTCGGCCCGCTGACGACGGACGTCGCGCCGGCGTACGACCACATCACCTCCGGCATCGGTGCCGCGATGATCGCCTGGTGGGGCACGGCCATGCTCTGCTACGTCACGCCCAAGGAACATCTGGGCCTGCCCAACCGTGACGACGTCAAGACCGGCGTCATCACCTACAAGATCGCCGCCCATGCCGCCGACCTCGCCAAGGGTCACCCAGGTGCACAGGAGTGGGACGACGCGCTGTCGGACGCCCGGTTCGAGTTCCGGTGGGAGGACCAGTTCAACCTGGCTCTCGACCCGGACACGGCGCGGGAGTTCCACGACGAGACACTGCCGGCCGAGCCCGCCAAGACGGCCCACTTCTGCTCCATGTGCGGACCCAAGTTCTGCTCCATGAAGATCTCTCAGGACATTCGCCGGGAGCACGGGGGCAGCAAGGTCGAGATCGAGGAGGGCATGGCGCAGAAGTCGAAGGAGTTCGCGGCGGCGGGCAACCGCGTGTACCTGCCGATCACGGACTGAGCGCACTGGCGCGGGGAGGGGGACAGGCCGCAGGGTCGGCCCTCTCCCCGTCGAGGGTGCCTGCTCGGCAGACTGGAGGCATGACAGCCACCTCTCTGAGCAAGGGTGCCAACGTCGCCGTCGACTCCCCCGCGGTGCGCGCCGAACTCGTGTGGTCCGCCGGGCCGGGCGTCCCCGAGGTCGACGCCTCCGCGTTGCTGCTCACCTCGGCCGGACGGGTGCGGGACGACGGTGACTTCGTCTTCTACAACCAGCCCCGTCACACGTCCGGCGCTGTGCGGCACCTGGGCAAGCGGGGCGGTCCCGGCGCGGACGCGGGCGTCACGCGCGATGCCGTGGAGGTGGATCTGCGTTCGGTGGAGACGGCTGTCGAGCGCATCGTCCTGTGCGCCTCGGCGGACGGCGGGACGTTCGGCCGGGTTCCGGGGCTGTCGCTGCGGATGCTGGACACCAGGACGGACACCGAGCTGGCCCGGTTCGACATCACGGCCGGGCCGGAGACCGCACTGGTCGGCGGCGAGTTGTACCGGCGCCAGGGGAAGTGGAAGTTCCGCGCGGTAGGACAGGGGTACGCCGCCGGACTCGCGGGGCTGGCCACGGACTTCGGTATCACCGTGGACGACGCTCCCCCGGCGGCGGCTCCCGCCCCGGCCCCCGGCCCGCCGACGGCAACGGCTCCCCCAACGCCCACACCACCCGCGGCACCCGTACCACCGCCGGTCCCCTCTGCGCCGCCCGTACCGCCGAGTGCGGCGGCGGCCGCCACCGGCCCCCGTCTCACCAAGGGCGAGGAACGCCTCCCCGTGGACATGCGCAAGCGGCTGTCCCTGCGCAAGGAGCAGGTCGCGGTGAGCCTGAGCAAGCGCGGGGCGGCCGGGGTCACCGCGCGCGTCGTCCTCGTACTGGACGCCTCCGGGTCCATGTCCTTCCTCTACTCCAAGGGCACCGTCGCCGACGTCGTGGAGCGGATGGCCGCCGTGGCCGCGCAGTTGGACGACGACGGCGAGATGCAGGCGTGGACCTTCGCCTCGAACCCGGCGCGCCTGCCCGACCTGCGCCTGGGCGAGCTGCCCGACTGGCTGAGGCTGCACGTACGCGTGGGGGAGATCAGCCTGTTCCGGCGGGGCAGGAAAAAGGGCCTGCGCACCGAGCAGGTCGACATGCGGGCGGTCGGTATCCAGAACGAGGAACAGAAGGTGATCGCCGAGGTCCGCGCCTTCGTCCGGGACAACCCGGCACCTGTTCCGACCCTGGTGCTGTTCTTCTCCGACGGCGGTGTCTACCGCAACGCCGAGATCGAGCGGGAACTGCGGGAGGCCGTGGAGGAACCCGTCTTCTGGCAGTTCGTCGGGCTCGGGCGCTCCAACTACGGGGTGCTGGAGCGTTTCGACACCCTGCCGGGCCGTCGCGTCGACAACGTCGGCTTCTTCGCCGTCGACGACATCGGCACCGTACCGGACCCGGAGCTGTACGACCGTCTGCTGTCCGAGTTCCCGTCCTGGATCACTGCCGCCGGCCGGGCGGGCATCCTCTGAGTCGTTGCCCGCCCGTGCCGGTGGCTACTCGGGCCGGTGTTCCGGGCCACCGAAGTCCGGGCTGCTGTAGTCCGGGCTCGAGTAGCTCGGGCGCGAACCCGCGTCGGAGCCGCCGTCCGGACTGGTGAACCCGGGACGGCCGTAGCCGAGGTGCGGCATGCGGCTGCTGCTCGGTGCCGCCGGTCCCGTGCGGTGCAGCGCCGCCGCGCCCGGGTCGCTGAGCGCCTCCCGCAGGAAGGGCAGGATGCCGCGTTCCAGCAGGGCCTCGTGCCAGGCATCCCTGGCCCGGGACACTTCCTCGTCGCGCGCGGTGTAGAAGGCGGACTCGGCGGAGGGGCGGTTGCGCAGCGCGGTGAGCAGCAGTCCCACCGCGGCGACGAGGATCGCCACCGCGGTGACGGCGCCGAACACCCACCCCGTGGTGAGCATGGTCTGCGCGAAGGTCTGCCCCGGGTCGAGCATCTTCAGGATGTAGCCGACCAGCAGGAAGATCGCCGCGGCGGTGCCGGCCAGGACCGGCGCCAGAACGGCGACGACGGCGACGGCCCCCGCACCGGTCGCCTCGGCCATCTCGCCCATGGTGGCGGCGAGGCCCCCCGCGCCCGTGCCCTGCTCCTGGGAGCCGGGTCCGCGAGTGGTGGTCGACGGGGCCGAGGGGTGGCGCAGTTCCTCGCGGACCTTCACGTAGTGCTGGTACTCGGTCGTGGCCGCCGCCGTGATGAGGGCGGAGGCGTTGAGTGCCATGGTGCGCAGTTGTTCGGAGTTGAGCCGCTGACCGACAGCGGCCAGTTCCGGGCGGTGTGGTGCGGAGCGCAGCGCCTCGTCGAGGATCCGCTCGTACTCTTGGCGGTCCTCGTTCGACAGGTACTGCGGAACGCTGTTCATGTGCATCCCCCGATGCTCCGTAGGGCTTGGGGCTCGCATGCCAACGAGCCGTCGGGCAGAAACGGAGGGGAGCCTGCTACGGATAAGCCGATGGTAGAGCGGTGACGGTGGAGGGTGACAGGGGGTTTCCAGAAATTGGGTGCCGGTCCGTACGGACGGCGCCCCCGAACAGTCCGCCCGGTGAACGGTCAGGCGTCCAGCGGAAGTTGCTGGACCAGCAGCTTTCCGGCCATGGTCACGCCGCCGTCCATCGCGATGGCCAGGCCGTCCGCGTAGACGTGCGGGCCCTCGACGACGGTGCGGGTGTCGTCCTCGCCGTCCTCGGAACCGACTTCGCCCAGTAGATAGGGGATGGGGCTGTGGCCGTGAACGATCCGGGTGCCGCCGTACGTATCCAGCAGTGAGCGCACGGCGTCGGCGCCGCCCTCGTCGCGGAAGGAGAAGCGTTTGGTGAACTTGCGGAACAGGTCCCACACCTCCTCCGCGTCGTTGCGCGTGAGCGTCTCGCGGACGGTGTCGTTGACCTCTTCGATGGAGCGGCCGTAGTCGAGGTAGGTGGTGGCGTCCGAGTGGACCAGGAGGTGGTCGTCGACCTCTTCCATGGCGTCGAGGCGGGCCATCCACTGCAGGTGGTGGTCCTGCAGCCGGTCCATGTCGGTCTTCTGGCCGCCGTTCAGCAGCCAGGCGGCCTGGAAGGTGGCGGTGCCCGCGCCGGAGTTGACGGGGGTGTCGCCGAACCGCTTGGCGCCGAGCAGCAGCAGTTCGTGGTTGCCCATCAGCGCCTTGCAGTAGCCGCCGGCCGCGGCGGCCTCCGCGGACAGCCGCATCACCAGGTCGATGACGCCGATGCCGTCCGGACCGCGGTCGGTGAAGTCGCCGAGGAACCACAGCCGGGAGGTGCCCGCGCACCACTGGCCGGCGTCGTCGACGAGGCCCTTCTCCCGCAGGGCGGCCAGCAGCTCGTCGAGGTAGCCGTGCACGTCGCCGACGACGAACAGGGGGCCCTGGCCGGTGGCCTGCTGCCGCACCGCGACCGGCTCGGGGTCGACCGTGACCTGGACCGTGTCGCCCCGGCGGATGACGGGCAGATCGCGCTGAGTGGGCGTGTAGCCCTCGGGCAGGGTCTCCTCGAGCCCCTCCTCGGCTGGTGGTGCCGACTCGCCCGTGTGCATGCCGGGGGCAGCGTACGGAGCGGCATCGTGGACGTACGCGGGCACCCGGAAGTCGCGCACCGTCGCCGTCCGCTCCACCTCGGGTCCCTGACCGGCCCCCTGAGTCATCGACCCCTCCACCATCGCGCCGCATCTGCACCGCTTCGGACTGCCTGGTCGCAGCGGCCCGCGGTGTGTGGGCCCATCATAGGAATGCGGATCGCGCTGTGTGATGACCCAGGGGTGGTGAATCAGGACAGGACTCCGGTTCACCGCGGCTTTCGCCCCGATTGGGCCTGGCTTCGCCCGTCCGTAACCGGGGCCCGGCCGTGCTCCGGATGTGCCGGGTGTGGCGTTCGCCGCCCTGTTTCGCCGTCCTGTTCCGCCGTCCTGTGCCGCCGCGCTTCCGCGTCGTTCGCCCGCGTCCTTCGTCAGTGTCGGCCTTCCGCGCATGCCGTTCCGACCGGGACGCGCCGCCGCGAGGTCCGGCGCCGCTCCCGGGGTGCCTCGGTCGGGCCGTGCGCACGGCCGCGGCCCGTCTCGCACCCCGTGTCCGGCGCGACAGGGCCCCTGTCCGGGTTCCACGCAGCGGGTACTCGGGTCCCACATGGCCGGTGCCCGGGCTCCGTGTTCCGCGCACCCGGGCCGCCCTACTCGCCCTCCGGCGAGCGCGGCGGGCTGACCGTCGTTCGCGGCGGGCGCCGCTGCGACGAGGTACGCACGATCAGTTCGGTCGGTATCACCTGCTCGACCGGCTGGTCGGAGTGCAACCCCTCGATCGCGTCGATGAGGACCTGGATCACGGCGGTGCCGATGCGGCGGGGTTTCAGCGACAGGGTCGTGATGGGCGGCTCGGTGCTGGCGTACACGGTGGACTCGCTGCAGCAGACCAGCAGCAGGTCCTCGGGGACGCGCAGACCGTAGCGGCGGGCGGCGGCGAGCAGATCGGTGCCGTTCGGGTCGAACAGGCCGTACACGGCGTCGGGCCGGTCGGGGCGGGCGAGGAGCCGGTCGGCGGCGACCGCGCCGGCGCACGGATCGTGCGCGGGGTAGGCCTCGTAGACGGGGTCCTGGCCGACGCGCTCGCACCAGCGCAGGTAGGCGGTGGTCGACAAATGGGTGTACGTGTCGGTCGTGGTGCCGGTGAGCAGGCCGATCCTGCGGGCGCCGGCGTCGGCGAGGTGGTCGAGGATGCCGAGTACGGCCGCCTCGTGGTCGTTGTCGACCCAGGCGGTGACCGGCAGGGAGCCGGCCGGGCGGCCGTCGGAGACGACGGGGAGGCCCTGGCGGACCAGTTCGCTGACGACCGGGTCGTGGTCCGAGGGGTCGATGACGACCGTGCCGTCGAGCGCGACGTTGGACCACACGTCGTGACGGGAGGTCGCCGGGAGGATGACGAGGGCGTAGCCGCGGGCGAGCGCGGCGGAGGTGGCGGCGCGCGCCATCTCGGCGAAGTACGCGAACTCGGTGAAGGTGAAAGGTTCATCCCCGTACGTCGTCACGGTCAGGCCGATCAGTCCGGACTTGCCGGTGCGGAGCGTGCGGGCGGCGGCCGAGGGCCGGTAGCCCAGTCGGTCGGCGACCTCGCGCACATGGCGCCGGGTGGCATCCGGGAGTCGGCCCTTGCCGTTGAGGGCATCGGAGACGGTAGTGATGGATACTCCGGCGGCGGCGGCCACGTCCCTGATACCCGCCCGGCCCGGCCGGCTGCCTCGACGTGAGGTTTCCGCGCGGCTCACCTGGTGCTTCCCTGCTGCTGTCATGGCGAGCCGATAGTAGGGCTCATGGGGTGGGGTAGGGCGGACGCATATGCACGCGTTGACAGTCACGTTTCTGCATGATCATCTACAGCTAACACCCTTGGAAAGCAAGCCAGTTGGGCCCGCCCACCCCGTTACCTGACGTGTTGACCAGTGAAGGCCTGCCAAGGGTTGGATGTTGCGAAGAGGTCTCAACTCACCTGCACGAGGGATGCGCGCCACGGCGCGAGCCACCGGCGCGTAGATATATGTCCGGCGCGCCCCCCGAAACGTGCGCCTTCGTGTGCTGATGCCCTTGATGCCACTGTGACGGACGAGGCCTGGTCACACCTGGACGAGGTCCGGTCCCACCTATACGCAGCGGCGGCGAATCCTCATAAGGTGAGGAGTATTCGATGCCGGTGGTGGTCACGAGGAGGACTGCGGTGAGCGAGAAGAGCCCCAAGCTGCGCGCCGAGCTGGAGGGGATTCCCACCTACAAGCCGGGCAAGCCCGCCGCGGCCGACGGCCCGGTGGCCTACAAGCTGTCCTCCAACGAGAACCCCTATCCGCCCCTGCCGGGAGTGATGGAGACGGTGACGGCCGCCGCCGCCTCCTTCAACCGGTACCCGGACATGGCCTGCACGTCGCTGATGGCAGAGCTGTCGGACCGCTTCGGCGTGCCCCTTTCTCACCTGGCCACCGGCACCGGGTCGGTCGGTGTGGCCCAGCAGCTGATCCAGGCGACCTCGGGCCCCGGCGACGAGGTGATCTACGCCTGGCGCTCCTTCGAGGCGTACCCGATCATCACGCAGGTCAGCGGGGCGACGTCCGTGCAGGTGCCGCTGACGCCGGGCGAGGTGCACGACCTCGACGCGATGGCGGACGCGATCACCGACCGGACCCGGCTGATCTTCGTCTGCAACCCCAACAACCCGACGGGCACGGTGGTGCGGCGGGCCGAGCTGGAGCGGTTCCTGGACCGGGTGCCGAGCGACGTGCTGGTGGTCCTGGACGAGGCCTACCGCGAGTTCATCCGCGACGCCGAGGTCCCGGACGGCGTCGAGTTCTACCGTGAGCGGCCCAACGTCTGCGTCCTGCGCACCTTCTCCAAGGCCTACGGCCTGGCCGGCCTGCGGGTCGGGTTCGCGATCGCCCACGAGCCGGTGGCGGCGGCGCTGCGCAAGACGGCGGTGCCCTTCGGGGTCAGTCAGATCGCGCAGGAGGCGGCGATCGCCTCGCTGCGTGCGGAGGACGAGCTGATCGGCCGGGTCGGCTCGCTGGTGTGCGAGCGCACCCGCGTGGCCGACGCGCTGCGCGCGCAGGGCTGGACCGTGCCGGAGAGCCAGGCCAACTTCGTCTGGCTGCGGCTGGGGGAGCGCACGCTCGCCTTCGCCGACGCCTGCGAGCAGGCCGGTGTGGTCATCCGGCCCTTCGCGGGCGAGGGCGTGCGCGTGACGGTCGGCGAGAGCGAGGCGAACGACATCTTCCTGAAGGTGTCGGAGGAGTTCCGCAAGGAGCTGTAGCCCCCACGACCCGGGAACGACGACTCGCGGGACGGCAGCCTGCCGTCCCGCGAGTCGTCGTTTCGGCATGTCGTGGGGCCGCCCCCACCGCTTCGCTTTCAACGGTTCGTGGAATTTACGACGAAGGGGTTGACGTCACAGGGGACCCCCCTTCCGGTGTCGAAAAGCAGTAGGTCATAATTGCTTGTGAATGTGAACGCGTTCACAAGCGTGTCCCGATTGCGCCCGCGTTGGGTGTGACAAACACGCTCAAACTGCCGCTGACCACGGCTGTGTGGCGATGTGAGGAGAGTGACGACGTGGACATGGCTCTGGCGCCGGAGACGCTGGCGCGATGGCAGTTCGGCATCACGACCGTCTACCACTTCCTGTTCGTCCCGCTGACGATCTCGCTGGCCGCCCTGACGGCCGGACTGCAGACCGCCTGGGTCCGCACGGAGAAGGAGAAGTACCTCAGGGCGACCAAGTTCTGGGGCAAGCTCTTCCTGATCAACATCGCGATGGGTGTCGTCACCGGCATCGTGCAGGAGTTCCAGTTCGGCATGAACTGGTCCGACTACTCCCGCTTCGTCGGCGACGTCTTCGGCGCTCCGCTCGCCTTCGAGGCGCTGATCGCCTTCTTCTTCGAGTCCACCTTCATCGGCCTGTGGATCTTCGGCTGGGACAAGCTGCCCAAGAAGATCCACCTGGCCTGCATCTGGATGGTCTCGATCGGCACCCTGCTGTCGGCGTACTTCATCCTCGCGGCCAACTCCTGGATGCAGCACCCCGTCGGCTACCGGATCAACGAGGAGAAGGGCCGCGCCGAACTCACCGACTTCTGGCAGGTCCTCACCCAGAACACCACCCTCAACCAGGTCTTCCACAGCTTCTCGGCGGCCTTCCTCACGGGCGGCGCCTTCATGGTCGGCATCGCCGCGTTCCACCTGATGCGCAAGAAGCACATCCCGGTGATGCGGACCTCGCTCCGGCTCGGCCTGGTCACCCTGGCGGTCGGCGGCCTGCTCACCGCGGTCAGCGGCGACACCCTCGGCAAGGTCATGTACGAGCAGCAGCCGATGAAGATGGCCGCCGCCGAGGCCCTGTGGGACGGCGAGGAGCCGGCACCGTTCTCGGTGTTCGCCTACGGGGACGTCGACAAGGGGCACAACAAGGTCGCCCTGGAGATCCCCGGCCTGCTGTCCTTCCTCGCGCACAGCGACTTCGAGTCCTACGTGCCCGGCATCAACGACACCAACAAGGCCCTCCAGGAGCAGTTCGGCCCCGGTGACTACAAGCCCATCGTCCCTGTCGCCTACTGGGGCTTCCGCTGGATGATCGGCTTCGGCATGGCGTCCTTCTCCCTCGGCCTGCTGGGCCTGTGGCTGACGCGGAAGAGGTTCCTCCTGCCACCGGCCCTGCGCACCGGCGAGGACGAGGTCCCGCACCTGGTGCTGCTGAAGAAGCCGCTGGGGACGAGGCTCACCCGGATGTACTGGCTGCTGGCGCTGTGGACGATGGCGTTCCCGCTGATCGCCAACTCCTGGGGCTGGATCTTCACGGAGATGGGCCGGCAGCCCTGGGTGGTCTACGGCGTGATGCAGACCCGCGACGCGGTCTCCCCCGGTGTCTCCACCGCCGAGGTCATCATCTCGATGTCCGTCTTCACCCTGCTGTACGCCGTCCTGGCCGTCATCGAGGTCAAGCTCCTCGCGAAGTACGTGAAGGCGGGCCCGCCCGAGCTGACCGAGGCCGACACCAACCCGCCCACGAAGATCGGCGGCGATCTCCGTGACGCCGACAAGCCGATGGCCTTCTCGTACTAGGCCGAGGGAGCTGCACAGTCATGGAACTGCACGACGTCTGGTTCGTTCTGATCGCCGTCCTGTGGACCGGCTACTTCTTCCTGGAGGGCTTCGACTTCGGGGTCGGTGTACTCACCAGGCTGCTCGCCCGGAACCGGGCCGAGAAGCGGGTGCTGATCAACACCATCGGCCCCGTGTGGGACGGCAACGAGGTGTGGCTGCTCACGGCCGGCGGCGCCACCTTCGCCGCCTTCCCCGAGTGGTACGCCACGCTCTTCTCCGGGTTCTACCTTCCCCTGCTGGTCATTCTGGTCTGCCTGATCGTTCGGGGTGTCGCCTTCGAGTACCGCGTGAAGCGGCCCGAGGAGAACTGGCAGCGCAACTGGGAGACGGCGATCTTCTGGACCTCGCTGATCCCCGCGTTCCTGTGGGGCGTGGCCTTCGGCAACATCGTCCACGGTGTGGAGATCGACCGAAACCTGGAGTACGTCGGTTCCGTCTGGGACCTGCTCAACCCGTACGCCCTCCTCGGCGGCCTGGTGACGCTGATGCTGTTCACCTTCCACGGGACGGTGTTCACCGCCCTCAAGACCGTCGGTGAGATCCGTGAGCGGGCGCGCACCCTGGCGCTGCGCGTCGGTCTGGTCACGGCCGTGCTGGCCCTGGCCTTCCTGCTCTGGACCCAGGCCGACAGTGGGGACGCCAAGAGCCTGGTCGCCCTCGTGGTGGCCGTCGCCGCCCTGATCGCCGCGCTGATGGCGAACCAGGCCGGGCGTGAGGGCTGGTCGTTCACCCTGTCCGGCGTCACCATCGTGGCCGCCGTGGCGATGCTCTTCCTGACGCTCTTCCCCAACGTCATGCCGTCCACGCTGAACGCGGACTGGAGCCTCACCGTCACCAATGCCTCGTCCAGCGCCTACACGCTGAAGATCATGACCTGGCTGGCCGTGATCGCCACGCCGGTCGTCCTGCTCTACCAGGGCTGGACGTACTGGGTGTTCCGTAAGCGCATCGGTACCCAGCACCTCGCTGACGTCGCGCACTGAGTCCAGCGGTGGGCGTTTCACGTGAAACGCCCACCGCAGGGCAGGGAGGCCTGTTTCACGTGAAACCCATCGATCCACGTCTTCTGCGGTACGCCCGCGCCACCCGGTTCTTCCTGGCGGCGGTCGTGGCCCTGGGCGCCGTCGGGGCCGGACTGCTCGTCGCGCAGGCGATGCTCATCGCCGAGGTGGTGGTCGGCGCCTTCCAGCACGGCACGGCGGCCGCCGGACTCCGTACCCCGCTGCTGCTGTTGGTGGCCGTCGCCTGCGGCCGGGCGCTCGTCGGCTGGCTCACCGAGCTGGCCGCGCACCGGGCGAGCGCGGCGGTGAAGTCGGAGCTGCGGGGCCGACTGCTGGAGCGGGCCACCGCGCTCGGCCCCGGCTGGCTGAGCGGCCAGCGGACCGGATCCCTGGTCTCCCTCGCCACCCGGGGCGTCGACGCCCTCGACGACTACTTCTCGCGCTACCTGCCGCAGCTCGGCCTCGCGGTGGTCGTGCCCGTGGCGGTACTGGCCCGCATCGTCACCGAGGACTGGGTCTCGGCGGCCATCATCGTCGGCACCCTGCCCCTCATCCCGGTCTTCATGATGCTGATCGGCTGGGCCACCCAGTCCCGGATGGACCACCAGTGGCGGTTGCTGTCGCGGTTGTCCGGACACTTCCTGGACGTGGTCGCGGGACTGCCGACACTGAAGGTCTTCGGCCGGGCCAAGGCACAGGCCGAGTCGATCAAACGCATCACCGGCGAGTACCGCCAGGCGACCATGCGGACCCTGCGGATCGCCTTCCTGTCGTCCTTCGCGCTGGAACTGCTCGCCACGCTGTCCGTGGCACTCGTCGCCGTCACCATCGGCATGCGCCTCGTCCACGGTGACATGACCCTGTACGACGGCCTGGTCGTGCTGGTACTGGCACCCGAGGCCTATCTGCCGTTGCGGCAGGTGGGGGCGCAGTACCACGCGGCGGCCGAGGGCCTCGCCGCCGCCGAGGACATCTTCTCGGTGCTGGAGCATCCCGTACCGGCATCGGGGACCGGCCGGGTTCCGACGGACGGCGCGCTGGCGTTCGAGGACGTGACGGTCCGCTACCCGGGACGCGCCGCGGACGCCGTCACGGACGTGAACTTCACCGTCGACCCCGGAGAGACGGTGGCGCTCGTCGGCCCGAGCGGCGCAGGCAAGTCGACGCTCCTGAACGCCCTCCTCGGCTTCGTGCCCCCGACCGGTGGACGGGTCCGGGTCGGGGGAGCCGACCTCACCTCCCTCGATGTGGCCGAGTGGCACGCGCACGTCGCCTGGGTGCCGCAGCACCCGCACCTGTACGCCGGCACCATCGCGGAGAACGTACGACTGGCCCGGCCCGACGCCGACGACACCGCCGTACGGCGGGCGCTGCGGGACGCGGGCGCCCTGGCGTTCGTGGACGCGCTGCCCGAGGGCACGGAGACGGTCCTCGGGGAAGACGGAACCGGTCTGTCCGCCGGACAGCGGCAGCGGCTCGCGCTGGCCAGGGCGTTTCTCGCGGACCGGCCGGTGCTGCTGCTCGACGAGCCGACGGCGGCCCTGGACGGGGCCACCGAGGCCGAGGTCGTGGACGCCGTGCGCAGGCTGGCGCGAGGGCGGACGGTCCTGCTGGTGGTGCACCGTCCGGCGCTGCTGGAGGTGGCCGACCGGGTGGTGCGGCTGGACGCGCCGGCCGCCGTCGCGGCGTCGGACGACACCCGCGGACTGCCGGCGGCCGCGGAGGAGAGCCCGCGCACTCCCGCTCCGGTTTCCGTCGACGAGCCCACGGCCGAGCTTGCTCCGGAGGCGCGGGGAGGCGTGTTGTCACGGGTCCGCGCCATGTCCGGGGCCCGGAGCGGGCGGCTGGGCCTCGCGCTGCTGCTCAGCAGCCTGGCCCTCGGCAGCGCCGTCGGCCTGATGGCGACCTCCGGGTACCTCATCTCCCGGGCCTCCGAGCAGCCGCCGGTGCTGTATCTGATGGTGGCCGTGACGGCGACGCGCGCCTTCGGCATCGGGCGGGCCGTGTTCCGCTACGCGGAGCGGCTCGTGTCGCACGACGCCGTGCTGCGGATGCTGGCCGACACACGGGTCGCCGTGTACCGGAGGCTGGAGCGGCTGGCCCCCGCGGGGCTGCGTCGCAGCCGCCGGGGCGACCTGCTGTCCCGGCTCGTCGCCGACGTCGACGCCCTGCAGGACTACTGGCTGCGCTGGCTGCTGCCCGCCGGCAGCGCGCTGATCGTCTCCGCCGCGTCGGTGGGATTCACGGCCTGGCTGCTGCCGGAGGCGGGCGCCGTGCTCGCGGTCGGCCTGCTCACGGCCGGTATCGGTGTTCCGATGGTCACCGCGGCCGTGGCACGGCGCGCCGAGCGCAGGCTCGCCCCCGCCAGGGGCGTGCTCGCCACCCGGGTGACTGACCTGCTCACCGGCACCGCCGAGCTGACCGTCGCCGGTGCGCTGCCCGGTCGGGCCGCCGAGGCGCGGCGGGCCGACGGCACCCTCACCCGGATCGCCTCACGTGCCGCCACCGCCACCGCGCTGGGCGACGGGCTCACGGCGCTCGTCTCCGGCCTGACCGTCGCGGGCGCCGCCCTCGTCGGGGTCCAGGCGGTCGCCGACGGCCGGCTCGCCGGCGTGGCCGTGGCCGTCGTCGTCCTCACCCCGCTGGCCGCCTTCGAGGCCGTACTCGGGCTGCCGCTCGCCGTGCGGTACCGCCAGCGCGTGCTCAGGAGCGCCGAGCGCGTGTACGAGGTGCTCGACGCCCCGGAGCCGGTGCGGGAGCCGGAGGCGCCCCGGCAGGCGCCCACCTCGCCGTTCCCGGTGGTGCTCAAGGGGCTGTCCGCGCGTCACGCCGGGCAGGACAGGGACGCGCTGGCAGGGCTCGACCTGACCCTGGCAAAGGGACGCCGCATCGCCGTGGTCGGACCGTCCGGGTCCGGCAAGACGACCCTGGCCCAGGTTCTGCTGCGCTTCCTCGACTCGGACGCGGGCTCCTACACGCTGGCCGGTGTCGACGCCTACGCCCTGGCCGGCGACGACGTACGGCGGCTCGTCGGGCTGTGCGCCCAGGACGCGCACCTCTTCGACAGCTCGGTCCGCGAGAACCTGCTCCTGGCCAGGAAGGACGCCACCGAGGGCGAGCTGCGCGACGCGCTGGCGCGGGCCCGGCTGCTGGAGTGGGCCGACAGCCTGCCCGACGGCCTGGACACGCTGGTCGGTGAGCACGGGGCCCGGCTGTCCGGCGGTCAGCGCCAGCGGCTGGCCCTGGCCCGGGCGCTGCTCGCAGACTTCCCCGTCCTGGTGCTCGACGAGCCGGCCGAGCACCTCGACCTGCCGACCGCCGACGCGCTCACCGCCGATCTGCTGGCCGCCACCGAGGGCCGTACGACCCTGCTGATCACGCACCGGCTGGCGGGGCTGCGGGCGGTGGACGAGGTGATCGTCCTGGACCGGGGCCGGGTCGTGCAGCGGGGCACGTACGCCGAGCTGGCGGCCGTGCCGGGGCCGCTGCGGGAGATGGCCGGGCGGGAGGCGGCGACGGAGCTGCTGGTGGGGGCGCGGTGAACGGCCGACCCGGCCACGGCTTCGGAAAAATCCTTGAATCCGACTTTCCTGAACAAAAGGGTCTCATTAGGCTCGGGGCATGCACCCAGCACCGCCTCCCGGCTCCCTGCCGTCCCGTGCGGAGGCCTCGGCCGAACTACTGGCACGGGTGCCGAAACTGCTGGACGCGATGCGGTCCGTCGGCAGCGGACTGGAGCTGCACACCACACTGCACCGGATCTGCGAGACGGCCGCCGACCTGGCACACGCCCGGTACGCGGCCATCGGCGTCGTCGACGAGGACGGCGACGGACTCGCCGACTTCGTGCACCACGGTTTCGACGAGGCGACCGCCCGGCGCATCGGCCACCTTCCCGACGGCCGCAAGGGTCTGCTCGGCGCGCTCATCAGCGATCCCGGACCGGTCCGGCTGACCGACCTGGCCGAGGACCCGCGCTCATGCGGTTTTCCCGAGCACCACCCGCCGATGCGCAGCTTCCTGGGAGTCCCCATCCGGGTGCAGGGCGAGATCTTCGGCAACCTCTACCTGACCGACAAGCACGCGGGCGAGCCCTTCAACGACTACGACCTCGCCATGGTCCGGGTCCTGGCCACGGAGGCGGGAATCGCCATCGGCAACGCGCGACTGCACGAGGCCGCTCAGCAGCGGGAGCGCTGGATCGACGGATCGGTCGCCGTCACCACCGCCCTGCTGGCCGGCGGTGACACCGACGACGCCCTGCAGACCGTCGCCGAGCAGGCTCGCCGCCTCTCCGGGGCGGCCGCCGGGATCGTGCTGCTGCCGGCCGACGGGGGCGGCCTGGAGATCGTGGCCGTCGACGCGCCGCGCCCCACGAACGCCCTCGGCGCGGTCATCCCGCCGGAGAACGGCATGGTGGCGGAACTGCTCGCCGGACGGCCCGTGTTCGTGGACGACGCCGCCACCGACCCCCGCCTGGCCGACGGACCGGCGCGCTCCTACGGGCCGGTCATGCTGTTGCCGCTGTGCAGGGACGGGAAGGTCCTCGGGAGCCTCGTCATGCCCCGAGCCCGCGGGGACCGCCCGTTCACACGGACGGAGCGTGCGCTCGGCGACCGGTTCGCCTCGCAGGCGGCGCTGGCGCTCACCATGGCCGAGGCCCAGCGCGACCGGGAACGGCTCGCCGTGTACGAGGACCGGGACCGCATCGCCCGGGACCTGCACGACCTCGTCATCCAGCGGCTGTTCGCGACGGGGATGATGCTGGAGAGCGCCCAGCGCAGGTCTGCCGTGCCGGAAGTGCGTGACGGGGTCGGCGGGGCCGTCGACGAACTAGACGTCACCATCCAGGAGATCCGCTCGGCGATCTTCGCGCTCCAGCAGCCTGCCGAGGCGCCCGCAGGGCTGCGCACCCGTGTACTGCGCGAGATCACCATGGCCGCCGTACCGTTGGGTTTCACGCCCACCCACCGTTTCGTCGGCCCGGTCGACACCGCCGTCGGCGACCTGACCGGCAAGAACCTCATCGCCGCGCTGCGCGAAACCCTGTCCAACGCCTTCCGGCACGCCCACGCAGGCCGGATCGAGGTGGTCGTGGACGCGACGGCCACCCTGCGGGACGGCCGGCCGGGCGTCCGACTGACCGTCGCGGACGACGGGGTCGGCATTCCGCAGGGCGGCCGGCGCAGCGGCCTGCACAACCTGGAGCGCCGTGCCGAGACCGTGGGCGGCGCCAGCCGGCTCGGGCCGGGCATCGGGGTGGACGGCGCCGGCACGACAGTGCTGTGGGAAGCGCCGTACTGAGCGCCGTCGCCGCCGTGTTGCCCCGTGTGCAGCAGCCGCACTGAGCCGTGTGCAGCAACGGTTCCCCCACTCGTACGACCCGAACGAGACCCCGGGCCCCGCGCCGGTCCACGATCGCTGACATGCGCTCATCCCGCCGACGTCCGCTGCTCGTTCCGGTGCTGCTGTGCGCACTCGCGGTGCTCGCGGCCCGCCCCACCGACGGCAGGGACGGGGACGGCGGATCCGGTACCGCACTCGGCCCCCAGGTGGCGCGCCTGTACGAGGACGCGGCGACGGCCACCCGCCAGTACGAGGACGGGCGGCGAGCGGCCGAGGCGCAACGGGCGAAGGCCCTGGAGTACGAGCGGCTGCTCGACGGGCAGCGGCAGAAGATCGACGCCATGCGCGAGGACCTGGGCCGCATCGCCCGTGCTCAGTACCGCAGTGGCGGTGGGCTTCCGCTCACCGCGCGGATGCTGCTCGCCGACGATCCCGACGGGCTGATGCGCGGTCAGCGGGCGGTCGCCCGCGCGAATCTGGCCGTCGACAGGACCATCGGCAAGAACCTGCGGGCCGAGGCCCGGCTCGTCGCCGACGAGGCCAAGGCACAGTCGGCCTGGCAGGCGTTGGAGAAGCGCAACGCCGACCTGGCGGAGCTGAAGAAGAAGATCGAGAGCAAGCTGGAGGCGGCGCGGTCACGGCTGGAGGGCCGGGCGGACTCCTCCGTCGCGGCCGGCTCGTGCCCCGGCGCGGTCCGCCTCGACCAGCCGGACATGTCCGCCGGCCCGTCCTGGGTGGCGCCGGTCGAGACCTACGAGCTGTCGGCGTCCTTCGGCAGCGGCGGGGCGAGGTGGGCGAACCGGCACACCGGCCAGGACTTCGCGGTGCCGGTCGGGACACCGGTGCGCTCGGTCGGCGCGGGCCGGGTCCTCAAGGTGTCCTGCGGCGGGGCCTTCGGCATCCAGGTCGTCATCCAGCACGCGGGCGGCTACTGCACGCAGTACGCCCATCTCGCCGCCGTCGCCGTCGACCAGGGCGACCGGGTCGACGCCGGGCAGTGGATCGGTCAGTCCGGCACCACGGGCAACTCCACCGGACCCCACCTGCACTTCGAGGTACGGGTCACCCCGGAGATGGGCTCGGCGCTGGACCCGGTGCCGTGGCTCTCACAGCGCGGGGTGCCGCTGCTGTGACGGCACCGGATGCGGGGCGGGACGTCAGGGCAGGTCCGCAAGCATCCGCTCGATCACGACTGCCACGCCGTCGTCGTTGTTGGCGACCGTCCGCCCCGAGGCGGCGGCGACCACGTCCGGGTGCGCGTTGCCCATCGCGTACGACCGTCCCGCCCAGGTGAGCATCTCGACGTCGTTCGGCATGTCGCCGAAGGCGACGACCTCCTCGTGCGAGATGCCCCGCTCGGCGCAGGACAGGGCGAGCGTGCTGGCCTTGGAGACGTCCGGGCCGCTGATCTCCAGCAGGGCGCTGGGGCTGGACCGAGTGACATTGGCGCGGTCGCCGATGGCGAGGCGGGCCAGCGTGAGGAAGCCGTCGGGGTCCAGCTCCGGGTGGAAGGCAAGGATCTTGAGGACGGGTTCGGCGGCGGCGCGACCGCCCGGCGCCAGGATCTCCTCGGCGGGCAGGAGGTCGTCGGGGTCCTCCATGTGCAGCTTCGGATAGGCCGGCTCCTGGTGGAAGCCGTACGTCTGTTCGACCGCGTACACCGTGCCGGGCGCCGCCTCCCGCAGCAGCCGTACGGCGTCCAGCGCGTTCTCCTGCGGCAGCTCGCGGACCTTCACGAACCTGTGCTTGCCGGGGCCGCCGTGGAGGTCGACCACGGCGGCGCCGTTGCCGCAGATGGCGAGGCCGTGCCCGTGGACGTGGGCACTGACGACGTCCATCCAGCGGGCGGGGCGGCCGGTGACGAAGAAGACCTCGATGCCCGCCTTCTCCGCGGCGGCCAGCGCGGCGACCGTGCGCGGGGACACCGACTTGTCGTCGCGCAGCAGGGTGCCGTCGAGGTCGGTGGCGATGAGCCGCGGGCGAGTGGCGGCGGCCGGGGGCTCGGGCTTTCGGGTCGCTGAGGTCACTCGGTCATTGTCACGCATATGCGTGCACGCCCGTGCGCGGGTCCGCACACATGTGAGCTACGGCTCTCATGCGCGGCCCTCCATGTCCCTGCTTCATCCCTTCAACTGCGCCGGCGCCTCCATCGCGATCCGCTCGAAGACCTTCTCGTCCGCGGCGAAGTCCGAGTCGGCGATCGGCCAGTGGACGACAAGCTCGGTGAAGCCCAGGTCCCGGTGGCGCCCGGCGAAGTCCACGAACGCGTCCACGGACTCCAGCGGGCGGTTGCGCTCCGGCGTGAAGCCGGTGAGCAGGACCCGGTCCAGCCCACCCACCTCGCGGCCGATCGCTGCGCAGGCGTCGGCCAGCCGGTCGCCCTGCTGCCGCAAGGCCCGGTCCGACTGCTCGGGGGTGCCGTTCTCGAACAGTTTCGGGTCGCCGGTGGTCACCCACGCCTGCCCGTGCCGTGCGGCGAGCGCCAGTCCCCGCGGACCGGTCGCGGCCACCGCGAAGGGCAGCCGGGGCCGCTGTACGCAGCCCGGGATGTTGCGTGCCTCGTGCGCCGAGTAGAAGTCGCCCTCGTACGACACGGCGTCCTCGGTCAGCAGCCGGTCGAGCAACGGCAGGAACTCGCCGAACCGGTCCGCCCGCTCACGCGGCGTCCACGGCTCCTGGCCCAGCGCCGTGGCGTCGAAGCCGGTGCCGCCCGCTCCTATACCGAGGGTGATCCGGCCACCGGAGATGTCGTCGAGGGAGATCAGCTCCTTGGCGAGCGTCACCGGGTGCCGGAAGTTCGGCGAGGTGACCAGGGTGCCCAGACGCAACCGCTCGGTCACGGCCGCGGCGGCGGTGAGGGTGGGCACGGCGCCGAACCACGGCCCGTCCCTGAAGCTGCGCCAGGAGAGGTGGTCGTAGGTGTACGCGGTGTGGAAGCCGAGCTGCTCGGCCCGCGTCCAGGCCGAACGGCCGCCCTCGTGCCAGCGGCGGTACGGAAGGATCACGGTGCTCAGGCGCAGGCTCATGCCGCCGAGCCTATGCGGCCGCTCGCTGTTTCACGTGAAACAGCCTCCGGCGTCACCGCACGCGACTGCTCAACCACGGACTGAGGAAGATCATCGGCACGTACTCCCGGTGGGTGCGGTCGCCGGGCAGAGGCACGATCAGGTGGTATCCGGGCGGGAAACGGCGCCCCTTGACGAAAGCGCGGTCGCCGAAGACGGAGCGCAGAAACGCGGGCACCTCGTCACGTGGGACGTCGGGGCACTCCACGTTCTCGACGGTGATCAGGGCATCGTCATCGGGGAAGAGCCGGACGCTCACCCGGGGAACGCCGCCGAACTCGACGAACGCCTCGTGCGGGAGGGAACCGTCGGCGTCGGTGGTCACCCCCACGCCCGCGGCGCTGCGGCGGGAGGTCCGGTCGGCGCCGATGTCGTCGGTGACCTCGATCTCCAGCGCGAATTCCTCCGCGATGGCGCGGAGGGCGGTGACGGCGGACTGGGTGGTGGGGAGGTGCTCCATGCCTTCGATCATGCTGGGTCAGTGCGGAGCGGGAAAGCGCAGATAGCGGGACGGCACGGTCTTCGTCAGCCAGACCCCGTTCGCGCTGGCATGGAAGACATGTCCGTCGCGGTGCATGGCTGCGGCGTCCACCGAGAGCACGACGGGCCGGCCGCGGCGGGCCCCGACCCGGGTCGCGGTCGCGCGGTCCGGCGAGAGGTGCACGTCGTGCCGGTTCATCGGCCGCAGGCCCTCGGTGCGGATGGCCTCCAGATGCCGGGCCACGGTCCCGTGGTAGAGGTACGGCGGCGGAGTCGCCGAGGGCAGGCCGAGATCCACGTCGATGCTGTGGCCCTGGCTGGCGCGGATACGGGTGCCCTCGACGGCGAAGCGCCGCTTGTCGTTGGTGGCGACCACGTGGTCGAGCTCTTCGCGGCTGAAGCGGAAGCCGTGTGCGGCCGCCGCGGCGATCAGCGTGTCGATCTCGACCCAGCCGCCCTCGTCGAGCGTGAGCCCGATGCTCTCCGGCTGGTGGCGCAGGTGCTTCGACAGGTACTTGGAAACCCGCACCTTGCGTCTGTCGTCGTGTGCCTCTTCGTGTCTGTCGTCCGTGTGTTCCTCTTGCATGGCACCAGCCTGCCTGGTGAGACGCGCGTCACGCGAAAGAATTTCTCCGCCGAGGTTTGATCCACAGTCAAGTCAGGTTATCCACAGGCGTGTTGGGGGTCTCTGTGGAAACTACAGAGGTGGCTTCACTCGGGCGAGGTGCCTCAACACCCGTGGCGCGAAGCGGGACATGAGGTGAGCACCCCGCGCTTCCGGCGTCACCGGGACCACGGCCCTGTTGTGCACGACGGCCTCCAGGACGGCGTCGGCCACCTTCTCCGGCGGGTAGTTGCGCATCCCGTACAGCCGGGCCGTGCGCTGTCGGCGCCGCTTCTCCTCCTCGGCGTCCACACCCGCGAAGTGTGCCGTGGAGGTGATGTTGGTGTTGACCAGGCCGGGGCAGATCGCCGTGACACCGATCCCCCGATCGGCCAGCTCGGCCCGCAGGCACTCGCTCAGCATCAGTACGGCCGCTTTGGAGGTGCCGTAGGCGGGCAGTGCCCTGGAGGGCTGGAAGGCCGCCGCCGACGCGGTGTTGACGATGTGCCCGCCCTGCCCGCGCTCGGCCATCTGCCGGCCGAACAGACGACAACCGTGGATCACACCCCACAGGTTGACGTCGAGGACCTTCTTCCAGTCCTCCGGCGTGGTGTCGAAGAAGGAGCCCGACAGGCCGATCCCGGCGTTGTTCACGAGCACGTCCACCACGCCGTGCTCGGCGGCGACCCTGGCCGCCAGCTTCTCCATGGCCTGCGCGTCGGAGACGTCCACGGCCTCCGCCCAGGCGGCCGGCGCACCGATCAGCCGGCACAGCTCCGCGGTCCGGGCGGCGGCCTCGGCGTCCCGGTCGACGGCCACCACGCGCGCACCGGCCTCGGCGAACGCGAGCGCCGTCGCCCGCCCGATGCCGTTGCCCGCACCGGTGACCAGGACCAGCTGCCCGCCGAAGCGGTCGGCGTACTTGCCGTTCGCCATGGTGTCGGAGCGGCCGTCCTCGGTGGCGGTGACGAATTCCGTGATCCAGTCCGCCAGCCGGTCCGGCCGGGTGCGCGGAACCCAGTGCTTCGCGGGCAGCGTGCGCCGGGTGAGCCGCGGCGCCCACAGCTCCAGCCCGTCGTAGAGCCGCTCCGACAGGAACGCGTCGCCGAGGGGCGTGATGAGCTGCACGGGCGCGTGTGCGTAGGCGTCCGCGCGTGGCCTGCGCAGCCGGGGCCTGACGTTGTCCCGGTACAGCCACGCCCCGTGTGCCGCGTCCGACGGCAGGGACGCGGTCGGGTAGTCGCCGCCGGGCACCTTCTCGACGCGCTCCAGGATGCCCGGCCAGCGCTTGCCGAGAGGGCCGCGCCAGGCCAGCTCGGGAAGTACCGGCGTGTGCAGCAGATAGACGTACCAGGACTTGGCGCCCTGGCCGAGGAGCTGTCCGACCCGGCGCGGGGTGGGCCGCCTGAGGCGCTTGCTGATCCAGTGCCCGAAGTGGTCCAGGGAGGGGCCGGACATCGAGGTGAAGGAGGCGATGCGGCCCTCGGTGCGTTTGACCGTGACGAACTCCCAGGACTGCACCGAGCCCCAGTCGTGGCCCACCAGGTGCACCGGGCGGTCCGGGCTGACCGCGTCGGCCACGGCCAGGAAGTCGTCCGTCAGCTTCTCCAGCGTGAACCCGCCCCGCAGCGGGCTCGGGGCGGTGGACCGGCCGTGGCCGCGGACGTCGTAGAGGACCACGTGGAAGCGGCCGGCCAGGCGGGCGGCGACCTCGGACCAGACCTCCTTGCTGTCCGGATAGCCGTGCACCAGGACGACCGTGGGCCGGCGCGGATCGCCCAGCTCCGCCACGCACAGCTCGACCCCGCCCGTGCGCACCCAGCGCTCCCGCGCACCGTCCAGCACCGTCATTCCTCCTCCGCCCAGCGCCGCTCGTGCGGCAGATCGTCGTCCAGCCCGCAGGTGCTCTTCTCGAAGCGGTACGCGACCACGTCGGGGGCCGACCCCGCCGCGTGGCCGCACATCGCGTCGCTCCCCGGCCCCTTGAGCGACTGCGTGCCGGAGCCGAACAGGCGCGGGGACAGCAGCCGTTCCACCGCCCCGGTCCGGTCCGGTCCGGCCCGGTCCGGTCCGGTCCGGCCGTGCTACTGGTCCGTAACGTGACGCCGCCGAATCTCCCAGTTGTTAGACCCAACGTCAATAGAGCGGTCGGTGCGGCCTCGGAAGGCCGCACCGTGGCTCTCAGGTACGGCACCCCCTACGGGCCCGTACTACTCGAGTCTGACGCGAAGACGGCTCTGCGGTCTGACGACCGCAGTGGCGCCCGTCACTACTGTCGTGGATGTGACTGTGATCGCGACCGAAAGCCTGAGCAAGCGGTTCCCCCGGGTGACCGCGCTCGACCGGCTCTCCGTGGACGTCGGACCCGGTGTGACCGGACTCGTCGGTGCCAACGGCGCCGGCAAGTCCACTCTGATCAAGATCCTTCTGGGTCTGTCTCCCGCCACCGAGGGCCGGGCCGAAGTGCTCGGACTCGATGTCGCCACCAAGGGCGCCGACATCCGCGAGCGGGTCGGCTACATGCCGGAACACGACTGCCTGCCACCCGACGTCTCGGCCACCGAGTTCGTCGTCCACATGGCACGCATGTCCGGCCTGCCGCCCACCGCCGCCCGCGAGCGCACGGCCGACACCCTGCGCCACGTCGGCCTGTACGAGGAGCGCTACCGCCCCATCGGCGGCTACTCGACGGGCATGAAGCAGCGCGTGAAGCTCGCGCAGGCTCTCGTCCACGACCCCCAGCTGGTCTTCCTCGACGAGCCGACCAACGGCCTCGACCCGGTCGGCCGCGACGAGATGCTCGGCCTCATCCGCCGCATCCACACCGACTTCGGCATCTCCGTCCTGGTCACCTCCCACCTGCTGGGTGAACTGGAACGCACCTGCGACCACGTCGTCGTCGTGGACGGCGGCAAGCTGCTGCGCTCCAGCTCCACCACGGACTTCACGCAGACCACCACGACCCTCGCGATCGAGGTCACCGACACCGACGAACACCCCGACGGCACCCGAGCGGTGCGCGACGCGCTCGACGCACGCGGAGTGACCGTCCAGGACGGCAGCGGCCTGCCCGGCGCCGGCCACGTCCTGCTGCTCACAGCGGCGGGCGAGGAGACCTACGACCTGGTCCGGGACGTCATAGCCGACCTCGGACTCGGCCTGGTCCGCATGGAGCAGCGCCGGCACCACATCTCGGAGGTCTTCACCGACAGCGACGCAGAACGGAAGGAGGCGGTCGGCCATGGCAGCTGAACAGCCCACAGCCACGGTGTCGGGTGACCAGACCCGCATCCACAACATCGGCTACCGCAGCTACGACGGCCCCCGCCTCGGCCGCGCCTACGCCCGCCGCTCGCTGTACTCGCAGTCCCTGCGCGGCGCCTACGGCCTCGGCCGCTCGGCCAAGTCCAAGGTGCTGCCGATGCTGCTGTTCGTGGTGATGTGCCTCCCGGCGGCCATCATGGTCGCCGTCGCAGTCGCCACCAAGGCCAACGACCTGCCCCTGGACTACACGCGCTACGCGATCGTTCTGCAGGCCGTCATCAGCCTCTACGTCGCGGCCCAGGCCCCGCAGTCCGTCTCGCGCGACCTGCGCTTCAAGACCGTACCGCTGTACTTCTCCCGGCCGATCGAGACCGCCGACTACGTCCGCGCCAAGTACGCGTCGCTGGCCTCCGCCCTCTTCATCCTCACCGCCGCCCCCCTGCTGGTGCTGTACGTGGGCGCGCTGCTCGCCAAACTCGACTTCGCGGACCAGACCGAGGGGTTCGCCCAGGGGCTGGTCTCCGTGGCACTGCTCTCCCTGCTCTTCGCCGGCCTCGGCCTGGTCGTGGCCTCGGTCACCCCGCGCCGCGGCTTCGGCATCGCGGCCGTCATCGCCGTCCTGACCATCACCTACGGCGCGGTCTCCACGCTCCAGGCCATCGCGGACGTCCAGGGCAGCTCCGGAGCCGTCGCCTGGATAGGCCTGTTCTCGCCGATCACGCTCATCGACGGAGTGCAGTCCGCCTTCCTGGGCGCCACCTCGGCCTCCCCCGGCGGGGTCGGCCCGAGCAACGGTGAGGGTGCCGTCTACGTCCTCGTCACCCTGGGCCTGATCGCCGGCGCCTACGGCCTGCTGATGCGCCGATACAAGAAGGTGGGACTGTGACCACGCTGAACATCGACCACGTCTCCCGTTGGTTCGGCAACGTGGTCGCCGTCAACGACATCACCATGACGATCGGCCCCGGCGTCACCGGCCTCCTCGGCCCCAACGGCGCCGGGAAGTCCACCCTCATCAACATGATGGGCGGCTTCCTCGCCCCCTCCACCGGCAGCGTCACCCTCGACGGGCAGCCGGTCTGGCGCAACGAGGACATCTACAAGCACATCGGCATCGTCCCCGAACGGGAGGCGATGTACGACTTCCTCACCGGCCGCGAGTTCGTCCTCGCCAACGCCGAGCTGCACGGCCTGGGCGCCAAGGCGGCCGACGAGGCCCTCGCCACCGTGGAGATGGCCTACGCCCAGGACCGGAAGATCGCCACCTACTCCAAGGGCATGCGCCAGCGCGTGAAGATGGCCTCCGCCCTCGTCCACCAGCCGTCGCTGCTCCTGCTCGACGAGCCGTTCAACGGCATGGACCCGCGCCAGCGCATGCAGCTGATGGACCTGCTGCGGCGCATGGGCGACGAGGGCCGCACCGTGCTGTTCTCCTCGCACATCCTCGAGGAGGTCGAACAGCTCGCCTGGCACATCGAGGTCATCGTCGCCGGACGCCACGCGGCCAGCGGCGACTTCCGCAAGATCCGCCGCCTGATGACCGACCGGCCGCACCGCTACCTGGTGCGTTCCAGCGACGACCGGGCCCTCGCGGCAGCACTGATCGCCGACCCGTCGACGTCCGGCATCGAGGTCGACCTCGCCGAGGGCGCCCTGCGCATCCAGGCCGTCGACTTCGGCCGGTTCACGGCCCTGCTGCCGAAGGTCGCCCGCGACCACGGCATCCGACTCCTCACGGTCTCGCCCTCCGACGAGTCCCTCGAGTCCGTCTTCTCGTATCTCGTCGCGGCGTAGGAGGCCGAAGAATGTACGACCCCACAGTCGCCCGGCTCACCTACCGGGCCCTGCTCGGCCGCCGCCGGGCCCTCATCCTCGGCGCGCTCCCCCTGCTGCTGCTCGTCATCGCCGTCGCCGTGCGTGCGCTCGCCGGAGCCGACGACCAGACCGCGGCGGACGTGCTGGGCGGATTCGCCCTCGCCACCATGGTGCCGATCATCGGCGTCATCGCCGGCACCGGCGCCATCGGCCCCGAGATCGACGACGGCTCGGTGGTGTACCTGCTGTCCAAGCCGATCAAGCGGCCGACGATCATCTTCACGAAGCTCATCGTCGCCATAGCCGTGACGATGGTCTTCTCCGCCGTGCCCACCCTCCTCGCCGGTCTGATCCTCAACGGCAACGGCCAGCAGGTCGCCGTCGCCTACACGATCGCCGCGCTGGTCGCCTCCATCGCCTACGCCGCACTGTTCCTGCTGCTGGGCACGGTGTCCCGGCACGCGGTGGTCTTCGGGCTCGTCTACGCCCTCGTCTGGGAGGCCCTGTTCGGCTCCCTGGTGCCTGGCGCCCGCACGCTGAGCGTCCAGCAGTGGTCGCTGGCGGTGGCCCAGAAGGTCGCCGACGGGAACCTGGTGACGTCCGACGTCGGCCTGCCCACCGCGACCGTGCTGCTCGCCGGGGTGACCGTGCTCGCCACCTGGTACGCCGGCCAGAAGCTGCGGTCGCTGACACTCGCCGGAGAGGAGTGACCGGGCCGCCCGGCCCCGGACGCGCAGTCCGTACGGCACACCGTGGCCCGCGAGCCGTCGGTAACGCGGCGTACGTCCGCATTTAATCGGTGGCGCCCGGCTCCCCGTGGCGGCACTGTGGAGCATGCACGAGGCCGGACGGCGCCGGCGCAACGGAAGGCCGCTTCGAGCACGCGGGGCGTCTCGCGTGGGCCGACCGACGGGGACGCCGACGCCGTCCGGACCGTGCGAAAGGGCTACGACCGAAAGGGCTACGACCGAAAGGGCTACGACCGGAAGGGTTACGACGAGGAGCCGAGCCCCCGGGTGGGCATCAGGCCGACAGACGCTCCAGTACCACCGCGATGCCGTCCTCGTCGTTGGAGGACGTCACCTCGTCGGCCACCGCCTTCAGCTCCTCGTGGGCGTTGGCCATCGCCACGCCCCGGGCCGCCCAGCCGAACATCGGGACGTCGTTGGGCATGTCGCCGAACGCGATGGTGTCCGCGGCCTTCAGACCGAGCCGGCGTGCCGCCAGCGAGAGGCCGGTCGCCTTGGACAGGCCGAGGGGGAGCAGTTCGACGACGCCCGCGCCGGCCATGGTCACCGTGACGAAGCCGCCGGCGGCGTGCCGGGCCACCTCGGCCAGCTCGTCGTCCGACAGGGTCGGATGCTGGATGTAGATCTTGTTCAGCGGCGCCGACCACAGGTCCGAGGCGTCGGTGAAGGGCAGCGCGGGAAGGTCGCCCCCGACCTCGTAGCCCGGGCCGACCAGCACGTCGCCGTCCAGGCCGTCCCGGCTCGCCGCCAGGTACAGCGGACCGGTCTCCGCCTCGATCTTGGCCAGTGCCACCCCGGCCAGCTGCCGGTCCAGGGTCACGGAGGTCAGCAGCCGGTGCTCCCCGGCGTGGTAGACCTGCGCACCCTGACCGCAGACGGCCAGCCCGTCGTAGCCGAGGTCGTCCAGGATGTGCCGGGTCCACGGCACCGCCCGCCCGGTGACCACGATGTGGGCCGCGCCCGCCGCGGTGGCCGCGGCGAGCGCGTCACGGGTGCGCTGCGAGATCGTGTCGTCCCCGCGCAGCAGCGTGCCGTCGAGGTCGGTCGCGATCAGCCGGTACGGGAAACCCCCGGCCGGATCGGTGCCGGGGACCGTGGCGGTGCCGGTGTCAGTCACTTGGCCACCGGCTCCAGGACCTCCCGGCCGCCCAGGTACGGGCGCAGCACCTCGGGCACGCGGACCGAACCGTCGGCCTGCTGGTGGTTCTCCAGGATCGCCACGATCGTGCGCGGAACGGCGCACAGCGTGCCGTTGAGCGTGGCCAGCGGGCGCACCTTCTTGCCCTCGCGGACGCGGATCGACAGCCGGCGGGACTGGAACTCGGTGCAGTCCGAGGTCGAGGTCAGCTCGCGGTACTTGCCCTGGGTCGGGATCCACGCCTCGCAGTCGTACTTGCGCGCGGCCGAGGAGCCCAGGTCGGCCGAGGCCACGTCGATCACCCGGAACGGCAGCTCCAGCGACGTCAGCCACTGCTTCTCCCACTCCAGCAGGCGCTGGTGCTCGGCCTGTGAGTCCTCGGGGAGGACGTAGGAGAACATCTCGACCTTGTCGAACTGGTGCACGCGGAAGATGCCCCGGGTGTCCTTGCCGTGCGAGCCCGCCTCGCGGCGGAAGCAGGGCGAGAAGCCGGCATAGCGCAGCGGCAGGCGGTCGGCGTCCAGGATCTCGTCCATGTGGTACGCGGCGAGCGGCACCTCGGACGTGCCGACCAGGTACAGGTCGTCCTTGTCGAGGTGGTAGACGTCCTGGGCGGCCTGGCCGAGGAAGCCGGTGCCGGCCATCGACTGCGGGCGCACCAGCGCCGGAGTCAGCATCGGCGTGAAGCCGGCCGCCGTGGCCTGCGCGATTGCCGCGTTGACCAGGGCGAGCTCCAGGAGGGCGCCCACGCCGGTCAGGAAGTAGAAGCGTGAGCCGGAGACCTTGGCGCCGCGCTCCACGTCGATGGCGCCGAGCAGCTGGCCCAGCTCCAGGTGGTCCTTGGGCTCGAAGCCCTCGGCGGCGAAGTCGCGGTGCGTGCCGTGCGTCTCGAGCGTGACGAAGTCCTCCTCGCCGCCGACGGGCACGTCGGGGTGGACGAGGTTGCCGAGCCGCTGGAGCAGTTCCTGGGTCTCGGCGTCGGCCGCGTCGCGTTCGGCGTCGGCGGCCCTGACGTCCGTCTTGAGCTGTTCGGCTCGCTTGAGCAGCTCGGCCTTCTCGTCTCCGGTGGCCTTGCCGATCAGCTTGCCGAGGCCCTTCTGCTCGGCGCGCAGCTCGTCGAAGCGGACGCCGGACGACCTGCGCCGTTCGTCGGCGGACAGGAGGGAGTCGACGAGCGCGACGTCCTCTCCACGGGCGCGCTGCGACGCGCGCACACGGTCGGGGTCCTCACGGAGCAGGCGAAGGTCAATCACGCGGTCAAGGCTACCGGTGCGCGGTGTCGGGTCTCGACCCACTATTGCCCGACGCGGGACCCGGGCCCCGTTCGACCGGTCAACGAAGCATTGTGGTGTCCCTGAAACGAGGCCCTGTACGGGCGGGAGGTTGACCGGATTCCCTTGTGGAGGAGGGGACTTGGGGCGGGACTGTCCACAGGAATACACAGTCGGGAAAAGTTATCCACAGGGTGTGCGAAAGATCTGTGGACTCACGGAAGTGATCACTCCAAATTCCGGACGGTGGGCTGCCCAAACCCTTCAAGCCCCCACTTTCGAGTGGAAACGGGGCACTCGGTGTCACTCCGGAGAATGAGGGGCAAGGAACAGGTGGACGAGGGGTGACCTGGACTTCTGTGAGCGAAGTGGGGGCCTGTAGGGGGATATGTCGACTGAATGCCACTTCGTTGTCGACTTGTCCCCAGGTCGAGAAGCAGACCTGTGGATAACTTCTGTGGACAACGAAAATCAGCAGATAGGCCCGGTGATCAGAACCGGCCGTCCTGGCAGCGCGCCACCCAGTCCGCCGCCGCCACGAATGCCTCGTCCGAGGTACCGGGCCGCAGCGCGTCCACGTCGGCCGGCTCGACCTCCGCGCGCGGGTACGACCCGAGGTAGCGCACCTGGAGGCAGGTCCGCTTCAGGCCCATCAACGCGTCGGCCACCCGCCGGTCGGAGATGTGCCCCTCGGCGTCGATGCAGAAGCAGTAGTTGCCGATGCCGGCGCCGGTGGGCCGGGACTGCAGCAGCATCAGGTTGATGCCCCGGGTGGCGAACTCGCCCAGCAGATCGCGCAGGCCGCCGGGGTGGTCGTCGCGCTGCCAGAGCACGACGGAGGTCTTGTCCGCGCCGGTCGGTGCCGCGGGCCGGGCCGGGCGGCCCACCAGCACGAAGCGCGTCTGGGCGTTCTCCGCGTCGTGGATGTCGGCCTCCAGCACCTCGAGGCCGTAGCGCTCCGCGGCGAACTCCCCGGCGAAGGCGGCGTCGTACCGCCCCTCCTGCACCAGACGGGCGCCGTCCGCGTTGGAGGCGGCCGATTCCCAGGCGACGTCCGGGAGGTGCGCCTTGAGCCAGTTGCGGACCTGGGGCTGGGCCGCCGGGTGGGCGGTGACGGTCTTGATGTCCGACAGCTTGGTGCCGGGGCGGACCAGCAGCGCGAAGGTGATGGACAGCAGCACCTCGCGGTAGATCATCAGCGGCTGGCCGGCGACCAGCTCGTCCAGGGTGGTGGTGATGCCGCCCTCGACGGAGTTCTCGATCGGCACGAACGCGGCCTCGGCCTCGCCGGTGCGCACCGCGTCGAGCGCGGACTGCACGGAGACGTACGGGACCAGTTCCCGGGTCGCCGTCTCCGGGAGGGTGCGCAGGGCGACTTCGGTGAAGGTGCCTTCAGGGCCGAGATACGCGTAACTGGCTGGCATGTCCTCACCCTAATGGGCCCCGGGGGCACCCGGCTCGCGCGTCTCGCACAAGCCCCTCGCCGGGGTGACGCGCCGCCGGATTCACCCCTCCAGCAGCCGCTGACCCACGTACTCTCCCTCCGTCGCCCCGCCGGGCACCGCGAACAGGCCGCTCGCCTCGTGCCGGATGAACTGCGAGAGCGCGTCACCCCGGTCCAGCTTGCGCTGCACGGGCACGAAGCCCCGCAGCGGATCGGCCTGCCAGCAGATGAAGAGCAGGCCGGCGTCCGGGACGCCGTCGGCGTCGAAGCCGTCGTGGTACGAGAAGGGGCGGCGGATCATGGCCGCGCCGCCGTTCTGGTCGGGGCGGGTGATCCGGGCGTGGGCGTTGATCGGAACGACGAGTTTTCCGGACCCGTCCGTCTTCTCCAGGTCCATCTCCGTCGTCTCGGTGGCGTCGCTCCCTGCGGACAGCGGCGCCCCGTCGGACTTGCGACGCCCGATGACGTCCTCCTGAGCCTTGAGTGACAGCTTCTCCCAGTCGTCGAGGAGCATGCGGATGCGGCGTACGACGACGTAGGAGCCGTTGGCCATCCAGGCCGGCCCGCCCTTCCCGGGCCCGGGCTGCTCCGGGACGAAGATCCGCTCGTCGAAGTCGGCGTCGGCGGGCTTGGGGTTGCGGGTGCCGTCGACCTGGCCCATGAGGTTGCGGGCGGTCATGGGGTGGGCGGTGGCACCCGGCGAACGGTTGAAGCCGTTCATCTGCCAGCGGACGCGGGCGGCGGATCCGGCGTCCTTCTGGATCGCGCGCAGGGCGTGGAAGGCCACCAGGGCGTCGTCGGCGCCGATCTGCACCCACAGGTCGCCGTTGCTGCGGTTCTTGTCGAGGTGGTCGGAGGAGAAGTCGGGGAGCGGGTCGAGTGCGACCGGGCGCTGCTTCTCCAGGCCGGTCCGGCCGAAGAAGTTGTGTCCGAAGCCGAAGGTGACGGTCAGCGAGGAGGGCCCGGCGTCCCGGGCCACGTCCGTGTCACGGGTTGCGGCCGGCTCGCCCGCCATCAGCCGCCGGGCTGTGTCGGACCAGCGACGCAGCAGCGCGGCGGCCTCCTTGCGGCCGGCGCCCGCCGCCAGATCGAAGGCGACGAGGTGGCCGCGGGCCTGCATGGGGGTGGTGATGCCGGGCTGATGTTTCCCGTGAAACATCGCCTGCTCGCTGCCGAGCGAGGTGAGGGCTGCGGCAGCGGAGGAGGGGGCGGCGGCGTAGCCCGCGGCGGCTCCGGCCCCGCCGAGGACGAGCCCGGTGGCGCCGGCGGTGCCGAGCAGTCGCCGTCGCGAGATGCCCTCTGGGGCTGTGGTCTTCTCGGCGTTGTCGGAGTCGAGCGGTCCGTGACCGCCGGGCGCCTTACGGGTCGCCTCGGGGGTGCGGGCCTGCGGGACGGACTGGTCAGCCATGGTGCGGTTCAGCCGATCTGCGCGTTCTTGGAGAGGGTGACCTGGTCGATGTCGGAGGTCCGTACGGTGACGGCGACTTCCCAGTCTCCGGCCATCGGGATCTGTACTCCGCTCGCCGACCAGTGGCCGGTGGTGATGTGGTCGGGGGCGACGGGCAGGGGCCCGATGTCCTTGGCCTTCTGGGTGAGGGCCACCTTCACTTCGGGGATGTCGAAGGCGGTCCCGTCCGGGCGCTCGACGTAGAGGTGCATGTCGTTGGCGCCGACCCGGGCGGGGTCCAGTTCGACCCGTACGACGCCCTTGCCGTTCTTGCCGCCGGTGTCGAAGGGCATGTCCAGTGTCACCGCGCCGGTGGAGGGGGCGGCGGTGGCGGCGGAGGTCGCTCCGGCCGCCTTGGTCTCCTCCTCGGTGCGGCCCGGCTCGGTCTGGGTCAGGACGGTGGTCACCACGAGCAGGACAACGGCGACGCCCGCCTCGGCGAGCACCGAGCGGCGCAGTCCGAAGCGGTGCGGGTCGGCGTCCCGTTGCCGTTTCTGCCGGGCGGCGTCCACGGCCGCGCGCTGCCGGGCGAGCTGGGCAGCGCGCTGGGAGCCGCCGGATCCCTTCCCCGCGCCGGACGACGCCTTCTCGGCGACCTTCGCGTTCCCGGGCGTCTCCGCGGACGCGCTAACGGGCGTCTCCGCGGACGCGCTACCGGACCCCTTCCCGGCCGTCTTCGAGGCCGCCTTCCCGGAAGCCTTCCCGGACGTCTTCTCCGCGCCCTGCGCGGCCCCGGCGACGGCGGGCACCGCCTCCGCCAGCTGTGCCGTCCACCGCCGGGAGAAGTAGGCGACGCCGACGAGTACCGCCACGAGCCCGATCTTGACGAGGAGCAGCTGTCCGTACCGGGTGTCGGTGAAGGCCGTCCAGGAGCCGAGCTGACGCCAGGACTGGTACGTGCCGGTCGCCACCAGCGCGATCACGCTGCCGAAGGCGACGCGCGAGAACCGGCGTACGGCGAGGGCGGGGACCGGTGTGTCGGCCGGGCCGCGGTACAGGGCGACGAGCAGCGCGGTGAGTCCGCCGAGCCAGGTGGCCACGGCGATCAGGTGGACGACGTCGACCGGCATGGCGAGGCCGGCCTGGAGGCCGACGGAGGCGTGCTCGGACATGGCCCAGGTCGCCGCGAGACCCGCCGCCACGACACTGCCGCCGACCGCGAGTCCGAAGGTGAGGTCCCGCCTCTCCTCGTCCTCCCTCTTGTCGTACGCGCCGAAGAGTACGGCTATGAACAGGGCGGCCGCCGCGAGCAGGAGCAGCCGGGAGACCAGAGCGGCGCCGGCCTTGGTCTGCAGCACCTCGCCGAGCAGGCTCAGGTCGAAGACGTCGGCGACCTTCCCGGAGCCGGTGTAGGAGCCGCGCAGCAGGAGAAGCAGGAGGGTGGCGGCGGTCAGTGCGAGCCAGCCGGAGACGACGAACCGCTGCACGACGCGCACCCCGGAGCCGCGCGGCCAGCAGGCGAGTAGGAAGGCGGCGCCGCCCACCAGGACGGCGAAGGCGGCGTACGAGACGTACCGCCCGACGCCGTACAGCCCGCCGACGAACCCGCCGCCCGCCGCCTGCCCGGAGACGGAGACCGAGGTCTCGGAGGGGGCGCCGACGGAGAAGGTGTAGGCGCCGGCGACCGGGTGGCTGTCGGCGGAGACGACCTGGTAGGTCACCGTGTAGGTGCCGTCGGGCAGCCCGGCGTGCAGTTTCACGGAGTACGTCGTGCCACCGGTGCCGGACGGCTTGCCGTCGTCGACGCGCTTGCCCTTGGGGTCGAGGACCCGCAGCGAGTCGTCGTCCATGGAGACCGACTCGGAGAAGGTGAGCGACACCTGGGCCGGAGCCTTGTCGACCACCGCCCCCTGCTGGGGATTGCTTCCGGTCAGCGCGGCGTGCGCGGCGGCCGGTCCGGCGCCGGCCAGCAGCGCGCAGGCCGCGGCCAGGAGCAGCAGCACCAGGGTCCGGACGCGCGGGGCGATGGTCTGCGTCAAGGTGGTCCCTCCCTCAGTGTCCGGAGTCTTCGGTGTGCCCGGAGTGTCCGGTGGTGGGCTGGTAGGTGGCCGCCTTCACGGGCAGCTTGACCGTGACGGGGTCGGAGTGGGCGAAGTGCAGTTCGACGGCGACCGACTGTCCCTGCTTCGGCTGTTGCTTCAGCTTCTCGAACATCAGATGGTTTCCGCCGCTCTTGAACACGAGTTGACCGTGGGCGGGGACCTCGAGGCGGTCGACCTCCTTCATGGTCCCGTCGACGGTCTCGTGCACCGTGACCTCGCCGGCCTCGCTGGTGACGGAGGTCAGTTCGTCCGCGGCGTCGCCCTCGTTGGTGATCGTGAGGAACCCGGCCGCCATCGAGTCGGAGACGGGCTGCGGTATGTAGGCGGCGGCGACGGAGAGTTCGGCGCCGGATGCCGAGGAGTCGGAGCCGGAGTCGGAGTCCGAGCCGCCGCAGCCGGCGAGGGTCAGGGCGCCGATCACCGCGACGGCGGCGAGGGCGGGGCGGCCCCTCACGGGTCCGCGGACGAGTCCTCCTGCCGGCCGCATCACGGGTTCTCCCCCTTGATGAGCTTGGGGAGGTCCTTGGTGTAGTCGTCGACCGTGGCGTCCTCGCCGTAGAGCACGTAGCCCGCGTCGGACTTCGGGGAGAAGGCGATGACCTGGGTGCCGTGGGTCGAGACGATCTTGCCGTCCTTGTCCTTGGCCGGTGGGTCGATCGAAATGCCGAGGGTGCGGGCGCCCGCCTGGATGGTGTCGAAGTCGCCGGTCAGGCCGACGATCTGCGGGTCGATGCCCTTCAGCCACTTGCCGAGCGCCGCCGGGGTGTCGCGCTCGGGGTCGGTGCTGACGAACACGACGCGGAGCTTGTCCTGCTCCGCCTGGGGGAGCTGCTTCTTGGCCACGGCGATGTTGTTCATGGTCAGCGGGCAGACGTCGGGGCAGTGGGTGTAGCCGAAGTAGATCAGGGTGGGCTTGCCGGCGGTGCGCTCGCGCAGGTCGTACTTCTCGCCCTGGGTGTCGGTGAGGACCAGGTCGGGCTTCTCGAAGGGCTTGTCGAGGACGGTGGCGGCCTGTTGGCTGTTGTCCTCGGAGACCATGGTCACGGGCTTGTCGCTGTCGGCGCCGCTCCCGCAGGCGGACAGGGTCAGACAGGCGGCGGCGAGCAGGGCGGCCATGGCGAACGTCTTCTTGCGCATAGAAAAATGTCCCAGATGTGAGGTGCTCCGGTGCGCGCCGGGGCCCGTCGGACGGACCGACGGGCGGGTGTCCGGCGCGCACCGGACGAGAGGATGCGCCGGCGAGGTCACGCCGACGCACCGGCACGGAGCGCTGTTACGCCGCCGCGCCGGAGTTGCGCCGACGGCCGGCCAGCACGCCGTACGCGACGCCCGCCGCACCGACGACGATGCCGACGATGCCGAGGACCCGGGCGGTGGTGTCACTGCCGTCGCCGGAACCGGAGTCCGACGAGGAGGCGGCGGTGTTCTGAGCGGCCGCCTCGGCGTCGTCGGCCTTCGCGTCCGAGGAGCCCGCGGCACCGTGGGCGTCGTCCTCGGCCGCGGACAGCTTGAGCACGGGCGCCGGGGTGTCGGGCTCGTCCTGGCCTTCCTGCGGCACCTCGATCCAGCGCACGACCTCCTTGTTGGAGTACGTCTGGATCGCCTTGAACACCAGCTGGTCGGCGTCCTCGGGCAGCGCGCCGATGGAGACCGGGAACTTCTGGAAGTAGCCGGGCTCGACACCCTTGCCGTCGGCGGTCCAGGTCACCTTGGTGACGACCTCGGTGATCTGCTCGCCGTGCGACTCCAGCGGCTCGGCCGGCTTGGACTTGGTGACCTCGGCCTTCCAGCCCGGCACCGGCTGCGGCATCACGGACGCCAGCGGGTGGTCGGTGGGGAAGTTGACCTCCAGCTTGGTGGTGGAGGCGTTGTCGCGCTCGTTGGGGACCTTGAAGTCGACGACCGCGTAGCCGCCCTTGGCGGCCGCGCCCTCCGGCTGCACGCTGACGTGCGCGAAGGCGGGGGCGGACAGGGCGAGGACGGCGATGCCGGACACGGCGCCGGCGGCGGCGATACGGGAAGCCTTCATGGACGGAGTACTCCGCTTCGTGTGGACACCGGTTCTGGGCCGGTGCCGAGTGACAGGAGGGATGCGCGCACGCGCGCGTGCCGCACGACGGCGGCCCCTCCCGAAGCGGGACGGCGGTCGCGTCGTGTCAGGCGGCGAGGACGAACGCGTCACTCGGCGGGCCGCGCCTGATGACCGTGTGCTGGAGTGCGGTGGTACGGGGCCGTGGCGGCACCCACAGGGCGGGGCGCGGCAGACGTGGGCCCGTACCGGGGGTACCGGCCAGCCCGGCGTGCAGGGCGCGCACCAGGGAGAGCGCGGCGCGCAGGGCGCGTACGAACGCCGCTTCGGCCACGGAGTGGGCCGAGTGCGCCGACAGTTCGACGAGCCGGGCCAGTGCCAGGTCCCCGCGCCGCAGCAGCCAGCCGGCGGCCAGGGCCGCGAGGACGTGCCCGAGCAGCATCGGCAGGGACGGCAGCAGTGCGGCGGAGGTACCGGCGGTGGACAGGGCGTCGGCCGGGTGGTGCGCCGCGCCGGTGTGGACGTCGGGGGCGAGCCGCGCGTCGGTGAGGATGCGCTGGGCCTGGGTCGGGCTGATCGCCGCCGCGGTGGTCCCGCAGACCAGCCGTGCGGCCTGCTGGACGAGTGAGGCGTCGGACAGTGCGCCCGCCCCGCCGCCGGACGCCGTGACCGGGGTGGTGGCGGCGGTGGTGCCGTGCTGGCCCAGCCCGAACAGGACGTGCAGCGCGGTCTGTCCGAGGGCGAGCAGCGTCACGATGCCGGCCAGCGAGCGCCGGCGTCCGGCGAGAGGCACGGCGACCAGGACCACCCCGAGGAATCCCGCGCCCAGCGACCACGGCGGAACGGTGGCGCAGGAGGCGAGAGTGTGCCCCGCCGCGGCCAGCACGACGCAGACCGCGGCGAACACCGCGGCCCGCAGGATCCGGAGGTCGTTCCCGGAGCGCGCCGTTGGCGGGTGGGGGGCAGTCATGGCGGCCTCATCATCGCACTCACGGCCCACGCTCCGTACGGCAGGTCCACAAGATGCCGTACGACCGGATGAGGAGGAAGGCGACGAAGACGGCGTAGGCGAGGAAGAGGAGGAAGGCGAGGAAGGCGAGGAACACGGTGGAAGGTCGTCACCCTCTGGTACGAGCCGCCCCGCATACACCGATCGGCGGCAGCGACACATCCGCCAGATGAGCGGTGTCACGGGCGCAGCGCGCTTACGCCCGGGTGTGAGGGGCAATACGTATCGGTATGTCGAGCCGCGGCCGGGAGGCTGGAGCATGAGCATCTGGTGGTCACTCCATTTGCGGCGCGAGGCTGCGAGCGTGCCCCTGGCCCGCCGTCTGCTGATCGGCACCATGGAGACCGCGGGCGTCGACCCCGACATCTCCTTCGACCTCTCCGTCGCGCTGAGCGAGGCCTGCGCCAACGCCGTCGAGCACGGCGGTGACGACGGGCCGGGCGGCCCCGGTGAGGCATACCGCGTCACGGCCTACCTGGACGGCGAACGGTGCCGTATCGAGGTCGCCGACACGGGCCCCGGTTTCCCCGCCACCGCTCCGGGCGGTCCGCAGGGCGTGGCCCGTCCGGCGCTCCCGGAGGCGGAGAGCGGTCGCGGCCTGTGTCTCATCCGGGAGCTCGCCGACCACGTCCACATCGGCGGTACGCCGGGGCGTGCCGGTGCCGTCGTGAGCTTCGACAAGATCCTCAAGTGGCGCGAGAACGCCCCGCTGGTGGCGGTGTGACGGCAGGGCCCGAGCACGCCGACGGCCGGGCACCCGCGTGGTGCCCGGCCGTCGAACGGCAGGTGCGGGTCAGCCCTTCAGCGCGGCCATCCACTCCTCGACCTCGTCCGACCGGCGCGGCAGACCGGCGGACAGGTTCCGGTTTCCGTCGGCGGTGACGAGGATGTCGTCCTCGATGCGCACGCCGACGCCCCGGTACTCCTCGGGCACGGTCAGGTCGTCGGTCTGGAAGTACAGGCCCGGCTCGACGGTGAGCACCATGCCGGGCTCCAGCGTGCCGTCGACGTACGACTCCACGCGCGCCGCGGCGCAGTCGTGGACGTCCATGCCGAGCATGTGACCGGTGCCGTGCAGCGTCCAGCGGCGCTGCAGACCGAGCTCCAGCACGCGCTCGACGGGGCCCTCGACCAGACCCCACTCGACGAGCCGTTCGGCCAGCACGCGCTGGGAGGCGTCGTGGAAGTCGCGGTACTTGGCGCCCGGCTTCACCGCCGCGATGCCTGCCTCCTGGGCGTCGTACACGGCGTCGTAGATCTTCTTCTGCAGCTCGCTGTACGTGCCGTTGATCGGCAGGGTGCGCGTGACGTCGGCGGTGTAGTACGTGTGCGTCTCGACGCCGGCGTCGAGCAGCAGCAGGTCGCCGGAGCGGACCGGGCCGTCGTTGCGGACCCAGTGCAGGGTGCAGGCGTGCGAGCCGGCGGCGCAGATGGAGCCGTAGCCGACGTCGTTGCCCTCGACGCGCGCGCGGAGGAAGAAGGTGCCCTCGATGTAGCGCTCGCTGGTCGCCTCGGCCTTGTCGAGGACCTTCACGACGTCCTCGAAGCCGCGCACGGTGGAGTCGACGGCCTTCTGCAGCTCGCCGATCTCGAACTCGTCCTTGACCAGGCGGGCCTCGGACAGGAAGACGCGCAGTTCCTCGTCGCGCTCGGCGGTGACCTTGTCGGTCAGGGCCGCCTCGATGCCGGCGTCGTAACCGCGCACGACGCGCACCGGGCCGGTGGCCTCGCGCAGGCTGTCGGCCAGTTCGCGGACGTCGGAGGCGGGGATGCCGTACAGCTTTCCGGCCTCGGTGAGGGAGTGGCGGCGGCCGACCCACAGCTCGCCCTGCCCGTTCAGCCAGAACTCGCCGTTCTCCCGGTCCGAGCGCGGCAGCAGGTAGATGGTCGCGGTGTGGCCGGCGCCCTCGGGCTCCAGGACCAGGACGCCGTCCTCGGTCTGGTTGCCGGTCAGGTACGCGTACTCGACCGAGGCGCGGAAGGAGTACTCGGTGTCGTTGGAGCGGGTCTTGAGGTTGCCCGCGGGGATCACCAGGCGTTCGCCGGGGAAGCGGGCGGACAGCGCGGCGCGGCGGGCGGCGGTCTCGGCGGCCTGGGGGATCGGCTCCAGGTCGTACAGCTCCGTGTCGGCCCAGCCGGACTTCATGTTCTCGGCCAGCTCGTCGGACACGCCCGGGTACAGGCCGTTCTTGCGCTGCTTGATGGGCTCCTCGGACTCGGTCTCCGGGTCCGGGTTCTCCGGGGTGAGCTCCTCCGCCACGGTTATCCTCCTCGATACGGCACTGGACCACCCCCATCGTACGGTCGTACGGAAGGGGGCCAAGGGCCGAAGGGCCTGTTACAGGGAGCCGTCACCGTCCGCTATGTGTGACGTGCGGGGCGTCAGTGCGGTTCGGGTGCCCGTTATTCGAACCTGACCGCCAGCAGAACGACGTCCTCCTCGGAGTCCGCCTCCGCCCTGCCGCCGGGCAGCACGGTGCGCAGGACGTGCTCGACGACCGCGTCCGGGTCGTGGCGTGCGGCCCGGGGTACGCCGGCCGCCGCCGCGTGCAGCCGGGCGAAGGCGCGGTCGGCCGGGTCACCGGTGCGGTGCAGCAGTCCGTCGGTGTAGAGCAGAACCGTCTCTCCCGGCTCGGCCTGGAGCTCCACGCTGGGCGCCTCCCAGCAGGCGAGCATGCCGAGCGGCGCGGAGACGGAGGTCTCGACGAACTCCGTGCGCCGCTCCCCGACCAGCAGGGGCGGGCTGTGCCCGGCACCGGCGAGGGTGATCCGGCGCAGCGCGGGCTCGCAGTAGCCGAAGAGCGCGGTGGCCGAGCGGGCCGGCTCGGTGAGCCGCAGCAGCAGCTCCAGGTCGGACAGGACGGCGACCGGATCCTCGCCCTCCATCACGGCGTACGCCCGCAGTGAGGCGCGCAGCCGCCCCGTCGCGGCGACCGCGCTGGGTCCCGACCCGGTGACGGAGCCGACGGCGAGGCCGAGGGCGGCGTCCGGCAGCGGCAGCGCGTCGTACCAGTCACCCCCGCCGCGCGGGCCGGTGCGGCGCCGGGCGGCGAGCTGCACGCCGGGCACCCGCGGGAGGCGGGAGGGCAGCAGTTCGTCGGCCATCGTCGCCATGGAGGCGCGGGTGCGCTCGACCTCCAGGAGGCGGGTCAGGTGCTGCGCGGCGTACCGGACGTACAGACCGGCGAGGTGGCGCTGCCGCTCACCCGGTTCGGCGGGCTCGTCGTAGAGCCATACGGCGGCGCCGAGGCGCTCGGTGCCCTCGGCGCAGAGGGGGAGGGCGTAGCTCGCGGCGTAGCCGAGGCGGGCGGCGACCTCGCGGTGGCGGGGGTCGAGGGTGTTCTCGGCGAGCAGGTCGGGTTCGGCGATGCCGCCCTCGTCGACCGGCAGTCCGTCCAGAATCCGCCCGTAGGACAGGGAGGTGCGGGGCACGGTCTCGATGTGGCCGAGGTCGGCGCGGGCCAGTCCGAGGCCGACGGTGGTGTCGGGGCCGAGCCCGTCGGCCGGTTCCAGTACGACGAGCCCGCGCCGGGCGCCGACCAGAGCGGCTCCGGCGCGCAACAGTTCCTGGAGGCCGTCGGCGAGGGTGCCCGTGCGGGCCAGGCGTTCGGTCAGTTCGTGCAGGGTCGTGAGGTCCGAGACCCAGCCGGCGAGCCGGTCCTGGAGCAGGGCGCCGGGGGCACAAGGGGCGGCCGAGGCGTCCGTGACGGCCGCGGCGTCCGTCGTGGGGGACCCGGTCGCCGAGGAAGTGCTCGTGGCGGTGGACGCGACAGTGTGTGCGGGGGACGGAACCGTTGAATCGATTCCGGCCACTTTCGCAGGGTGCGGGGCGTTCATGGCGTCCGGCCTTTCGACCGGCGCTTACTGCTCAAAAGCATCGCAAACCCCCATGTCATTCTGCGCCGCTAGCAGTGTCTCCACATGTACACGCACTCGTAAGGGGATGTCCAGCATTGTCCTGCCGGGATTCCTGGTGTCCGTGGGGTCTGGGCGGCCTCCTTCCCGACCCCTTGCGGAAAAGCAAAATTGGCTTGAAACTGCCCCAGAGGACGGCTTGTTGCGGTCGACTGGGGGTGCTTCACGGAGCGTCACAGCGGTCGTGATGGGTACGTACTCGGAGAAGGCCAGGGGTGGTTGGGGGCCACCTGGAACCTGGCGACGGACCCGGGCGTCCTATCCACCGACGACCGTGCCCCATCCTCCCGTGGCGGAGGCGGAGAGAAATACGCGCGACGGCAAAACGCCAGACTTCGCCACCCCCGCGCCACGCCCATGCTTTTGACAGACGCAGTGGTCGGACCGTCACGGACGCAGTCAGTGCTCGACCCACAGGGGTTTCCCTTGCCCTTGGCGGAGGCGTTCCCAGGGATTCCCATGGGGGCGTCCCTCGGCAGGGGTGTGATGCGCCACCAGCAACGCACAGCGAAGCGATCGACACATGGTGTGAAGAAACCACGGTGTTGCCAGGCGTGCAACGGAAAGGAACGAGCGCTCATGCGCGAGATCCTCGGAAGGCGACGCAGGCTCCTGTCCCAGCACGACGACGGGCAGCCTGAGCTGATCGGCGCGGCCCTGACCTACGCGACACAATGGCAGTGGCCCGTACTCCCGGGTGCGGCGGCGGACCCGCGGGCGCGGTCACGCTGCGCGTGCCCCGACCCCGAGTGCACGGTGCCGGGCGCGCACCCCTTCGACCCCGGTCTCCTCGCGGCGACCACCGACGCCCGCATGGTGCGCTGGTGGTGGACCAACCGGCCGACCGCGCCGATCGTCCTGGCCACCGGGGGCAGCGCCCCGTGCGCCGTCTCCCTGCCCGCCCTGCCGGCCGCCCACGCCCTCGCCGCGCTCGACCGCGCCGGGCTGCGGATCGGCCCGGTCGTCGCCTCGCCCACCCGCTGGTCGCTGCTGGTCAGGCCGTACTCCATGGAGCAGCTGGGCGAGCTGCTCTACGCCAAGGACTTCGTCCCCGGCTCCCTGCGCTTCCACGGCGAGGGCGGCTATCTCGCGCTGCCCCCGTCCGAGACCGGCGCCGGCGCCGTCCGCTGGGAGCGGGCACCGCTGCCCGGCTCCGCCGCGCCCTGGGCGCCGGACGTGGAGGCCGTGGTGGACGCGGTGGTCGACGCCCTCACCCGTACGGGTGTGAGCGCGCCCGAGTTGTAGGGGTGTCCGGCGCGCGCCGGAGTCCGCGCCCGCCCCGGTCGTTATCGTCCGCCCCATGCCGCTTCATGCTGGGGAGCACCGCGCCGTCGGGCCGCGCCGCGCCGGGCCACGCCGTGGCGGGCCGGACCGTCGGCGGCTCCGTCTGTACGGGCTCGCGGGCGTCGTGGTGTGCGCGGTCGTACTGCCGTTCGCCGTGGCGTCCGCGGGGCCCTCGGGCGACGGGGGCGAGGAGCCGCCCGTGACCGTGCCGCTCCTGGCGCGCGGCGGTGACGGCAAGGCGTCCGCGTCCGGGGCGGAGCCGGGTGCCCGGTCCGGGACTGAGACGAGGTCCGGGTCCGGAACCGGGGCCGGGGCCGAACCGGACTCCCGGGCCGGGGCTGAATCGGACTCCGGAGCCGGGGCCGAGTCGGACTCCGGAGCCAGGGGAGCCGACCGCGTTACGTCGGATGCCGCGCCCGCACGTTCACCGCTGCCGCCCGGCCCTGCGCTGGCCGCGCGCTGCGGTCCCGAACTCGCCTCACCCGCGGGCGTCGAGGCGCAGACCTGTGTCCTGGCCAGGGGCGGGGAGACCTGGGCGCGGACCTACTACCGCAATGTCACCGGCGGCCCGCTGGAGTCCGTCCTGAGCCTCATGGGGGCCGACGGGCGCAGCGTGCGGATGCGCTGTGCGGTGACTGCCGATGACGCGCCGGGCACCTGCGAGACGCCGCCTGACACCACCGGCGCGACCCGGGGAGGACTGGCGGGGTACACCGCGGTCGCGGAATTCGCGCGCCGGGCCGGGTACGGGCCGCTGCTGCTGCGCGCCGGGAGCGGCGGAGACGGCGACGGCAACTCACCTGTGGGAACGGGGAGTTGACGGGCAACTGCGGTGAGTGCGCGACTCGGCGCACGGAAAGACCCGGTTGCTGGCGACGGGGGATGCACCAGCAACCGGGCTACGGGAACGGTAACAAGAGATCGGCGGTTAGCAAATTCGATCTCTTGTTTTCCGGTCACCGACTGGCTTGTCTCCACGGGGAGTTGTGACCGGAGTCACGCTCCCGGAGGCCGCCGCTCCGGCTGACCGGTCGGTCGGCCGGGGGCGTGCTCGGCGGCCGGGCGTCAGCTGAGCGTGACCTGCCGGTTGGTCAGGCCGCCGCGTGCCCGGCGCTCGTCGTGCGTGAGCGGAGCGTCCGTGGCCAGCGCCTCGGCGAGCCGCTCGGCGAACGCCGCGGCCGGCTTCTCGATGTCCTGCGCGGTGATCTCGCTCGGCAGGTCCCACACCGGCACGGTGAGTCCGTGGGCGCGGAAGGAGCCGACGAGACGGGTGCCCTCGCCGAGGGACGACCGGCCCGCGGCGTGCAGCCGGGCAAGGGCGTCCAGAAGCCGCTCCTCCTCGTGCGGCATGACCCAGCGCAGGTGGTTCTTGTCCGGCGTCTCGCACCAGTAGGCGGCGTCGACGCCCTGCAGCCGGACGGTCGGGATGGCCGCGGCGTTGGCCCGCTCCAGGGAGGCGGTGACGTCCGGCGTGGCGTTGTCCGGGTCCGGCACCCAGAACTCGAAGCCCGAGTGCACCTCCGGCTCGAAGGAGCCCTCGGGCGCGAGCAGGTCCTGCAGCCGGGGGCCGTCGGCCGGTGCGCGGCGCCCCTGCACCGGGGTGCCCGGCTCGGCGGTCAGCGCCCGCGCGAGGGTGTCGGCGAGGTCGCGGCTGATGTCGCCCGACGCCGTGTCGTTCTGCAGGCCGAGCAGGACCGAGCCGTCGTCGCGGCGCAGCGCGGGCCAGGCCATCGGCAGCACCGTGGCCAGCGTGACGGAGGGGACGCTCTCGGGCAGGCCGTCCCGCAGGGTCAGCTCGACCGTGGCCGCCGGCACCAGCTCCCGCAGCGCCACCCAGTCGCACTCGCCGGCCAGCCCCTCGAACGGGCGCTGCACCAGCGCGGTCGTGGCCTGCGCGGCGGTCCGGCCGTGGCAGGCCTTGTACCGGCGGCCGCTGCCGCAGGGGCAGGGCTCGCGAGCGCCGACGACCGGGACCTCGGCATCGTCGAGCTGCGGCCGCTTGGCCTTCGTCTGGGGTCGCTTCTTGGCCATTGTGGGTGTCTCCCGGTTACGGCTCTACTCGTACGGGCGCGAGCCTAGCCGTTCCGGCCCCGGCCGACGGGACCCTGTGGACGACGGACCGTCTGTGGACAACTCGCCCCGGCCGGCCCCCTACACGCGCCCGACGGGCCGGCCCAGGGCGGCGGACGGATCGGGCCGGACCGTGAACCGGGCCGGCCCAAGCAGTCGAACGGGCCGGTCCGGACCGGGAACTGGGTCGGGCCGGACGACCGTGAACCGGAGTCGGGCCAGGCAGTCGAACGGGTCGGCCCAAGTCGTGACCGGGGCGGCCCAGCCCCTGGGAACAGGGAACAGGACTCGGTCCACGTCATGGAGCGCAGGTCAGCGCAAGTCAGCCCAGGTCGTCGAAGGCGTCCGCGAAGTCCAGGCCGGGGATCTCCGAGACCGCCGGTGCCGAGATCCGGGCGGCGAAGTCGTCACGCCGGTGCCCGGCGTCCGGGTCGTGCACGTCGTCGTGGACGACGACCCAGACCGTGACCTCTCCGCGGGCGTCGTCCCGTACGCCCCAGTCGTCGGCGAGCGCCGTGATGATGTTCAGCCCGCGGCCGCCGTGCGCGGTGACCGAGGGGGTCGCCGGAGCCGGGCGGGTCGGGCCGCCGCCGTCCGTGACCTCCACGAGCAGCCGGCCGCCCGCGTCCACCTGCCATGCGGCGCGGACGTCGCCGTCGCCGGCCAGGGCGTCGCCCAGCGGCCTGCCGTGCTTGCACGCATTGCTCAACAGTTCGGAAAGGACCAGTACAGCGTCGTCGATGACCGATTCCGCCACGCCGCCTCTGCGCAACTGATCACGCATGCGGTGTCTTGCTTCCCCCACGCCCGCAGGGCCATGGGGCACGGCCATGCTCGACGACGTGGGCACCTCCTGTGCCACCACCAACGCCACCCCCGAGACCTCCTTCGCCCCACGCCACGGTGTGGATGCCCCATCGCCCAGAGCCGGAAACCGGCCGATCCCCGCACGGTGACGCATTCGACACGGCCGAACACGCACTGAACGCGCCGGAGCACTCCCTGTAATCACATGGCTGGATTTGGTCGGTGTGGCCGAGACCGGAGAATGGGGCAGTCTGGCCGCCGGGTCAAGAGCCGTGGACGAATCAGCGGCCGGGCGGTCGACAGTCGGCTGGACCGGGCGGTCGGCGAGCCGGCGGCCCGGAAGGTCGACGATCAGCGGCCCAGGTGGGCGACGGGTCAGCGGCCCAGGTGGTCCAGGACCGCGCGCGGCCGGTTGGTGATGATGGCGTCGACGCCCAAGCCGGTGCAGAGATCCACGTCGGCGGTCTCGTTCACCGTCCACACGTGCACCTGGTGACCGGCTCCCTTCAGGCGCTCGATGTAAGCGGGGTGATTGCGCACGATCCGGATCGAGGGGCCCGCGATCCGGACACCGGCGGGCAGTCGCCCGTCGCGCAGCCGGGGCGATACGAACTGCATCAGATAGACCGTCGGCAGCGTCGGCGACGCGGCCCGCACCCGGTGCAGCGACCGGGCCGAGAAGCTCATCACCCGCACCGGGGACTCCTCGGCCGAGGCCGGCGCGTCGAGTCCGAATCGCTTCAGGAGCAGCAGCAGTCGCTCCTCCACCTGCCCCGCCCAGCGGGTGGGGTGCTTGGTCTCGATGGCCAGCTCCACGCGCCGTCCGGCGTCGGCGACCAGCTGGAGCAGCCGCTCCAGGGTCAGCACGGAGGTCTCCTCCCGGTCTTCGGGCCGGTGCTCCCAGTCGGGCTGCTCGTCGCGCGTGCGCCAGAACTCCCGGGTCCGGCGGGCGCCGAAGTCCAGCGCGGCGAGATCGGCGAGCTCCAGCGCGGACACCGCGCCGCGACCGTTCGACGTACGGTTGACGCGCCAGTCGTGGACGCAGACGAGATGGCCGTCGGCGGTCAGGCGGACATCGCACTCGAGGGCGTCCGCCCCGTCCTCGATCGCCTTCCGGTACGCGGCCAGGGTGTGCTCGGGGGCCTCCTCGGAGGCTCCACGGTGGGCGACGACCTGAATCCGGTGCTGTCGTGCGTGGGTCACCGCGTCATGGTGCCACCGCGGGCGGGTAGACGTGCCATCGGCGGAATCGGCAACGCGTCCGTTTAGTCTTGGATGACCTATATAAAGGACGATCGGGGACCCACAGCAACCGCTTATGGTGCTCTGACGGCCCGTGGGAAAAGCTGATGGCATACAAAATCACCGGCACATCCGCATCGCGCCGGACCGTGGAGCAGCGCGTGAGTGTGGCTGAGCGCGACCAGGGTGAGCGACAACCAGCCGTGGAACGAGGAGAGAAGCTGTGAGCACCGAGAACGAGGGCACCGCGGTACCCCCGGCCCCGTCCGCACCTCCCGTGCCGGTGGATACTCCCGCTGCCTCCGCCCAGCCTCCCGCGCCGCACGCCCCCCACCAGGCCCTCGCGTCCGCCCCCGAGGCCCCGGCGGCTCCCCCCGCCCAGGCCCCGGCCCCGGTGTCTCAGGACCACCCGGCACCCCAGGCATCCCAGGGGCACTCGGCCCCTCAGGGCGGCGAGGTTCCCCAGGGACCCACCGCTCCCGACGCCTCGTGGCCCCCGCCCCCGCCGCCGGGCACCCCGGCCCAGACCCCGACGTACGGCGCAGGCGGCGGCGAGGGCTTCGGCGACGGCTCCGGTGACGGCCCAGGTGAAGGGGCCGGTGGCGGAGCGGGCGGTTGGGGAGCCTCGTACCAGCAGCCCGCCCCGAAGCCGGGCCGCGGGCGAGGCGGTCTGGTCGCCGGCGTCCTGATCGCCGCGCTGGTCGCGGGCGGCCTGGGCGGCGGTCTCGGCTACACCCTGGCCAAGAACAACGACGAGAGCGGCTCCACCACGGTCTCCGCCTCCGACACCGGCGGCTCCGTCAAGCGCGACGCGGGCACCGTCGCCGGTGTGGCCGCCAAGGCGCTGCCCAGCACGGTCACCATCCAGGCCGAGGGGAGCAACGGCGAGGGCGGCACCGGCACCGGGTTCGTCTTCGACAAGGAAGGCCACATCGTCACCAACAACCACGTGGTGGCGGAGGCGGTCGACGGCGGCAAGCTCAGCGCGACCTTCCCCAACGGCAAGAAGTACGACGCCGAGGTGGTCGGTCACGCCCAGGGCTACGACGTCGCGGTCATCAAGCTCGAGAACGCCCCCTCGGACCTCAACCCCCTCCCCCTGGGCGACTCCGACAAGGTCGCCGTGGGCGACTCGACGATCGCCATCGGCGCCCCCTTCGGCCTGTCCAACACGGTGACCACGGGCATCATCAGCGCCAAGAACCGCCCCGTGGCCTCCAGCGACGGCAGCGCCGACAGCAAGGCGTCGTACATGAGCGCCCTGCAGACCGACGCGTCGATCAACCCGGGCAACTCCGGCGGCCCGCTGCTGGACGCGCAGGGCAACGTCATCGGCATCAACTCCGCGATCCAGTCGACCGGCAACGGCGGTTTCGGCACCGGCCAGGCCGGCTCCATCGGCCTGGGCTTCGCGATCCCGGTCAACCAGGCCAAGTTCGTCGCCCAGCAGCTGATCAAGAGCGGCAAGCCGGTGTACGCGAAGATCGGTGCCTCCGTCTCCCTGGAGGAGACGACGAACGGCGCCAAGCTCACCGAGCAGGGCGTGGGCGGCTCCGACCCGGTCGAGAAGGGCGGCCCCGCCGACGACGCGGGCCTGAAGCCCGGTGACGTCATCACCAAGCTCGACGACCGGGTGATCGACAGCGGCCCGACCCTGATCGGCGAGATCTGGACCCACAAGCCCGGCGACGAGGTCACCGTCACCTACGAGCGCGGCGGCAAGCAGCACACCACCGAGGTCACCCTGGGCTCGAAGCTCGGCGACGACTGACCCTCGTTCCGCCCCGCACGACCCACCCACTTCGCCACCGGGACCCGCCCCGGTGGCGAAGTGCGTTGTACGGGAGAGCCGTTCTGAAAGCGACGAAGACGAAGCACACGAAGCACACGGCGCACAGGGCGCACAGGGCGCACACGACTCAGCCGATTCAGATGACGACGACCCGGCGCCCGCGCGTGTGACCGGCCTGGCTGTCGACGTGCGCCGCCGCTGCATCCGCGAGTGAGTACGACTTCTCGACCGGGATGTGGAGCCTGCCGCGCGCGATCAGGTCGACGGTCTCGGCGAGCGCCGCCGGCATGCTTCCGGCCACGCCGGAGAACCGCACGCCGAACTCGGGCGCCCCGAGATCGGCGATGGTGACGACCTTCTCCGGTCCCCCGGCCAGCTCGACGAGCTCGCGGATGACACCCGAGCCGGCCAGATCGAGAGCCGCGTCGACACGGCCGAGCCGCCGCACCCGCTCGACCCAGCCCTCGCCGTACGTCGTGGCGACGGCGCCAAGGCCGCGCAGGTACTGCTGGTTGGCGGCACCGGCCGTACCGATCACGTTGATGCCGCGGGCGCGGGCGATCTGCAGCACCGCCGACCCGACTCCCCCCGACGCACCGCTGACCAGGAGCGTCTGCCCGGGCCGCACACCGACCTCGCGGATGACGCGCAGCGCGGTCTCCACGACGGAGGGGTACCCGGCCGCCTCTTCGAACGTCAGCCCCTCGGGCATCCGGGCCCAGACCCCGAGCACGGCGAACTCGGCGTAGGTGCTGGAGCCCTCCCCGAACACCCGGTCACCGACCTCGACCCCCGCGACACCCTCACCGACCTCGTCCACGATCCCGGCCGCGTCGAGCCCGACCCCCGAGGGCAACTCGACCGGATGGGCGCCGAGAACCTGCCCCTCCCTGACCCTCCAGTCGACGGGATTCACGCCCGCCGCTCGCACGGCGATGCGTATCCGGCCGGGGCCCGGACAGGGCTCCTCGGCGTCAATGAGTTGCAGAACGTCCGGACCGCCGAACTCGGCGAAGCTCACTTTCTTCATGCCGCCGAACGTAGCACTAACGGATAGCGTTTCATAACAGTTGTTGTTTCGTACCTGCTAGCCTGCGGGCCATGACCGTGCAGCAGTCGGGCCGCCGTGAGCGCAAGAAGGCCGCGACCCGCCAGAAGATCGCCGACACCGCGCTGCGGCTCTTCCTGGAACGCGGGTACGACGCGGTGGGTATCCGTGACGTGGCCGCCGAGGCCGACGTGGCCGTGACCACGCTCTTCTCCCACTTCGCCTCGAAAGAGGCCCTGGTGTTCGAGCAGGACGAGGACTTCGAGCAACGCCTCACACAGGCGGTCACCGACCGGGCACCGCACGAGCCGCTGATCCCCGCGCTGCGCCGCGAGATCCTGGCCCTGGTCCAGCACTGCACCGCGGACAGCGCCGCCCCGATCTGGCGCATGATCGACGCGTCCCCCGCCCTGCGGAAGTACGACGAATCGGTCCGCCTGCGCCACGCGGAGGCCCTGGCCGCGGCCATCGCCGCCGACCCCGCCCTGCCCAAGACCGAAACCGCCGCCCGCACCATCGCGAGATTCGTGATCGACGCCTACTCACTGTCCCGCGAGGCACCCGAACCGGAGGCCGCCCTGGACGAGATCTTCCCGATGATCGAGGCGGCCTGGGAGGCAGCCTGCCCTCCCCGTCAACCGTGAGCCCCGCTCGGCGGACGAGGCCGGTAGGCTGTACCCGCTCCGCCCAGGGCGGGCCGGAGCATGGGTGGGTTGCCCGAGCGGCCTAAGGGAACGGTCTTGAAAACCGTCGTGGCGCAAGTCACCGTGGGTTCAAATCCCACACCCACCGCAGTGGTACGGCCCCTGACCAGGCTTTACGGTCGGGGGCCGTCACCGTGCGCGCTACCCGCCGAACACTGCCGTTCCCCGCGACTTCCCGGCCGATCGGGCACGGAAGGGGCACGGCTGGGGCATGCCCTGAGGGGCCCTGCCGCCTGGTCACTTACGCGCGGCTGATCGGAATCTCGTACACGATCTCGCAGTGCGCGGCGGGCACCACAATGTCCGCCGTCTCGACTGGCCGTCCCTGGTCGCTGTAGTACGTCCGCCGGATGTGCGTGACGAGTGCGGCCTTCTGGATGCCGAGTAGCGACGCCTCCTCGGCGGTCGCCTGCCTGGGCTCCGGCTGCTCTACGGCATGGCTGACGGTGATGCCGATGGCGGCCATCCGATTCACGACGCCTGCCCCGGCGTGCGGCCCTCCCTCGGGGAGGACGACGAGACTGCCGGCGGTAAGGTCGTACGGCTCCCAACTGGTCGACAGCTGCACAGGCCTGCCGTCGGCCAGGAACTCGTACGCGGTTCGGACGCACAGCTCGCCCTCGGCGATCCCGAGCCGGGCGGCGATCTCCGCCGGGGCCGGCACCTTGGCGTCGGTCCTGCTCTCCCAGTCGCCCTGCCTGCCAACGGCCTTCATGTCCGCCCGGAACGGCGACCCTTCGGGCTGTTCGCGCGCCGACGACCGCACCACGCGCACGCGTTGCCGGGGCTCGGCGACGTAGGTGCCCGAACCGGCGCGGCCCTCCAGCACGCCTTGGGAGATCAGCAGCTCTTGAGCCCTGCGGACGACGTTCTCGCCGACGCCGCACTCCTGGCCGATCTGGGCGCGGGAGGGCAGGCGGTCTCCCGGTTCCCACACGTGCTCCGCGATCCGCTGCCGTAGCTCGTCGGCGATGCGGAGATAGGGCGGCTGCTCAGGCATATGGAAAATCTAGTCCACTAGCTCTAATCTAGTTAACTAGCTTCACTCCAAGTGATCGCCGAGTGACGGAGGCTTCCCTGTGCCCGCTTCGCGAGTGAGCGCGGAGGCCATCGCCGCTCGGTTATCGGCGGTCGGGCTCACCACGCGTGTGGAGGAGCACGACCGATGCACGTCGGTCGAGGCGGAGGTACCGGATTCGCTCTCCGCCTCGTCGTGGCGGGAGGTCCTGGAAGTGATGGCGGAGGCCGATCGATTCGGGCTTCACGCCACCAGCTTGAACGGCCGCACCCTTTGGGCGGTCGTACGCAAAGCGGTCCCCACGACGGGCGATGTCGGGGGACCGAGCCATCAGCGATAGGAGCTGAGCAGCGTGCTCAACCGTATCCGCCGTGCCGTCTCGCTCGCCAGAGCGCGGTACTTCCCCAAGGGCAGGCACCGCCGAGCCTTAACGCCGTCACGGGCGGCCGTGGCGACGCCTCCCGCGCTTGCCGTGGAACCGCCGGCCGTCCCGGAATCGATGCCGGACACCGCTGACCGCCTTCACCTGCTCCTGGGCGAGGACAATGCGCTCGTCCGCCCGTACGTGCTGGCCTGGGAGCGGCAGCGTGCACGTCAGCGCTCGGTGGTTGTGGCGCCCCGACTGTCGGCTGAGGCGTTCTCGACCCTGGCAGGTGTTCGCTGATGCCTCCTCGTCAACGCCTCCACGTTTCGGAAACCGCGGCTGCTGCCTACCGGTCGACCGCATGCCGGGTCGGCACTCACACAGCCTGTGCGGAAGCGTCGCCATCTCCTGCGCCGGTCGACCTGCCGGTGATCTACGAGACGTGCGTCTGCCCCTGCCACCCCGCGCCGGATCACTCCACGCGACCGACGGTGAAGCGGTGAGCAACTGGGCCCCCGGGGGTGCGCTGGCTGCCAACGTCGAGATCACGGCGGCCACTGTTCTGCGGGGCGACATCATCCAAGTCGGTGGTCGGGCATGCCGGGTGAGCGACCTCTTCCAGCTTCCCCAGGGTGCGAAGCAACTCCTGTTCGAGTCGGGAGAGCTGCTGACCATAAACGGGCGAACCCGGCTCGTCGCCGTGCGGATGACGAGAAGGCGGTGACACAGTCCATGACGTCTCGTCGCCTCGTCGTCGCGGACGACCTGAGACGCCGGATCACGACCGGCCGCATCGGGCCTGGTGACCGGCTCCCGTCTGAGTCCGCCCTGGCCGACCGGTACAAGGTCAGCACGGCGACACTGCGAAGCGCCCTCGCCGTGCTCCAGGGCGAGGGCCTGGTCGAGAAGATCCACGGCAAGGGCAACTTCGTCCGCCGTCCGCTGCGCAAGATCACGTACGTCGGTGGGTGGGGCACGCTAGACCCTCGGACTGCCGCAGACGTGGACCTGCGCGTGACCGTCCGCACTACGGCACTGCCCGCGCGGGGGCACCTCACGGCGCTTCTGAAGGTGGATGACGGAAGCCCACTGATCGAAATCCTCCGACTCAGCTACGAGGGAGAGTCCCCACACAGCCTGGCCCGCGTATACGTACCGCGAGACCTGACACCGACCAAGACGCTCGGCGACAGGTCCTCAAGGGCGTGGGCGGAGGCCAGTTTTGCTGTGCCGGACCCACCGCCGGCCGAGGTCCACGAGACGGTGTCCGCCCGACTCCCAACGTCGGATGAGGCGTCAACCCTGCGGATCAGCGCAGCCTTGGCCGTCCTGGCAATCACTCGCGTTGCGGCAGACAACACCGGGCGAGTCGTTGAAGCGGCTCTGCTCGTGTTCCCTGGGGACCGCGTCGACGCCGTCTTCAGCACCCACCACGTGATCGAAGAAGGGCAGGCGCACAGATGACACCGCAGAACGAACTGCGACTCCTCCCGTGGTCGGGCCCGGATGGCAAGCCCTGCTACCTGAGCACCGATGACAGTGGCGGCTACATGTCCCGCCTGGCGGACAACATCGAGGCGGTACAGCTCGGTATGGCGGCTGATCTCGTGGAGCAGGTTTCGGCAGTACTCGGCGACCGGGATGCTGGCCCGGACGATCTGCGCCGAATGGTGACCGAACTGGCCGGGGCCCTGCGAGACGTGCTCCGCGTAGCAAACAGTCGCGGTCACCTCCTGGCTGTGAGCGAACGTCAGTCCTAAATCGGGTCAGTCACGGATATTCCTGACACTCCCATCAGCACCCGGAAGCTCGTCTACCGATCACCCTTTCCGCTGAACGGCGGGCCTGACGAGGCCCACGGCTCTGAGCAGTTGGATGCCGTGGGCTTCTGCTGTTACTCGGTCGACGCTGAGCGGCCTCGAACTGTCAGGAGACGGCCGGAGCTCGACCCAGGCACGGTGGTGGCAGGGACCCTAGCCGACGACAGTCAGCCACGGCGGCGGGTGCGCCCACCGACCAGGCGCGCGTATGCCTCGGTGCGCCCCACCGGTCCCCACCACGCTGCCAGTGCCGTCGACCAGAGCAAGCCACAACGCCAGCACGTGCTAATTGTGCCTGAGCCCTCAGCTTGGCGAGCTGCGGACATTTGGGCGCCCAGGCGGTGACTTGGAGTAACGGCGTTAGTGCAGCTTCGTCGGCCTCCGCGAGTTTCACCGTGGAGACCCGCTGTTCCCCGCCCAATCTGGTGCGGCTGTGGTCTACGCCGCCCTTTTGGAAGACGTCTGACTCATGGCACGCCTCTGGCGTGGGTTGCGCCCCTTCCGGCTCCGAGAGCGGACGACTCGTCGCGAGTGAGATTTGGCCCAGCGCGGCACCGGCACTCGCCCACACGAGATCGGGCGTGCGCGTCACTGGCTACCTTCAGCAAGGCCGTGCGTGCACGGGGTCTCTTAGCTTGAAAAGTTGGTCGCCTGGCAGAAATTGCTGCGTTGACATGCGGCGGTTTTTGGAGCCCTCGCAGTGCCCGTGACCAGCCCTCGCCGCCCTCCGTAGTTCACTCACGATCTGGCACGCGCATGGCACGAACCTGTTCGTTCCCGTGATTCCTGAGCGGAAGCTCGGCATTGGAGGTTTTAGCTCAGCCAGTTACAGTCAGTCAGGGAAGTGCCGTTCTGCGACCAAGAGAGTTCGAACTACCGCAAGTCACGGGGGGTACTAGTCACAAAACCGAGCGACCTAAGGTCGCTCCAAATCCATCGGAAGGCGATATTCGTTGCAGGTCGACTTTCCCATATGTGCAGCGCTGTCTGCGTCCAGCCATGAAAAGAGAACGGCGCCCTCTCTGGGTTGTCAACGTGAAACCTCCGCAAATAGGGCTCATACTTCTCATACTCTTGCGGTATCCGCACTTCCCTAGACTGGGCAATGGAAATATCGATACGGCTCTGGCTCGATTCCGTATCGGCGAACGGGATCAAACAATAGTCAAGTACCGGACCATCCGTGAATGAATCACCCTCGCCTACATGCAAGTTTCCTTTCAGAGTTGCTGGCAGGAGGGAAAAGTGGCTTAGGGTGTAAGTGAAGTTTCGAAATAGCGTACGCATTATTTCAGTGTACGCGTCGAGGGCACGAGCATAAACGAAGCGAGTCAGCTCAAGTAGCCGATCAGGCGTGTAGAAATTCCATACCCACCCTGAGCTCGGCCTATTAACGTCAGCTGACGGCCATGGAGGCGTTAGCTGACCTCCGTGCTGTCGATCGAGCCATTCGCCGACAAGTATGAGATCCAAACGTGTGATACGCCTACTGGCTCCATGTTGATATGCGTAGTCGTCTAAAGGACCGTGCTCCCGAGCCTTCTCCTGAAGTTTCCGTACGAGAGTTTTGATTTCCTCTACTGCGACAGGTTCTGCACGGAGAAACGAACCCCTTCGAAGCAGAGCATAAATGACAGCCCATATGTACTCGGTCTCAATGACCCCACCCAGCGGCGCATGCAGGTGTAGGGCGTTGGGCAAATTTCGCTCTATGTGCTGCTGCAACTGGTGGTGGGTCCAACCCCATACCCAGGCGTCGCCGGCCGGTGCAGGAGAAGACCCAACACCTATACCCCTACCTGCCATTTCCTGTGGGTTGGAAAGGTGGTGAATAGCTTTCGAGTCCGAGTTTCCCTGCTCCCATGCGTAGATGAATCTTGTGCCGGTCTCTTCTACTGCCAAATGCAACTTTAGATGATTACTGGCATTCTTTCCGGAATCCAGCACTGTCACCACTGGGGCTAGCTCGCCTACACCTCTACACCAACTTGCCGTGGCGCGATGAAGTCGCGTGGCCACAGCTTTCCATCCAGGTAGTTCGCAAGATGAGATTCCGTTACCGAAAGGCCTTTCGATACCCTCGCGTACCACCCAGGCGGCAGCACCAGGATTCCATTTAGCGAGAGCATTCATGATGTCATCGATATGCTCAGAACTGCCCGTTTGCATGCAGAGGGCAAGTACATACCGCCACTTTGCGAAGGACGCTAGGTCGCTAAGGATATGATCTAGGTTTACTTCTCCCTGTAGCAATGCCTCCGCCGCGAACCACTGCTCAAAGAGGCTCAGAGTGAAGGAAACTTTGTTTTCCGAAAATGCCACTAGGCGAGTTTCTTGCAAACTATGACGTATCGCCTCTCCGCCGACCTCAGCTAGTGCTACATTGCCGTCGCTTGCAACAGAAGAAGCGGCGATCCGGCGTAGCAATGGAAAAAACTCTCGCCAAGAACCACTGCTGCTCCCAAGGGATCGAAGTGCACAGTGCTGAATGAGGCCAGCAGAGGTTTTGGGTACACTCTCGCGCGCGCTGTGGATGCTAACTACCAGCATGGCGAACAGTGGTCGCCGAACAGCTTCCACAATTTGAGGAGGATAACTGTACGGGTGAATGTTCGGGGATCCGGCGACCTTACGAATCATCTCGAAAGCCGCATCTTCTGACCAGCTTTCCAAGTGGGCGCATTCCACATGGTCAGCAAACATTCCTGGACGCCCAGTAATCAATACTTGCGACTTAGGCCATCGGGCGGCTAGGATCTGGCATTCTTCAACAAGCTGGGCTCCTTTTGAGGTCTCGTCTATTCCGTCAACGACCAGCGAAACCCCCACTCCTGCCAGAGTAGACGAATCAATCCTGCTTGTTATCCACGACTCCAAGTCATGGGAAATATTCCTCGCCGCGATCCAGAGAGGCAGTGGTTCCCCGTCGTCTTCGGCGAACTCTCGACACCGGTTTGCTAGCCATAGGTTGGCCACGTCGGATTTTCCAGCACCCATGGGGCCGACTAGCGCCACAACCCTACCTGAGCTGAGTGAAATCAGGCCATCCGGATCATTGAAATCGAACTCTGTACTTAGGTTTGCCTGTTCTTGGGTGACCCCAGGGGCCCTACGCAGAATTTCTCGCCTCTTGGAGCATTCGCGGATCAGTTGGTCTGCAATATGAGACCGAGGGTAAGTGCTTTGCAGGCCGTCGGGACCTGTTTTGATAGTTACGTTGACGTCACCGCTGGCGCACCCGATCTGAATGTTGTGGCCGCCGATGTGGGAATCTGAAACCCACAGTTGTGCACTGTCTAGATCTTTCGCCATTACGATTCTTCGATCTCCACATCTCCTGTGGATTCACCGAGTTGGAGATTGTTACCGGATATTTGTGAACCTCTTACTTCCTGCCCCGCGGTCGCGGCCCTACCAGATTCGGGCGTCAAGGGAGGCTGAATTTGACTTGCCGTGGAGTGCTGACTGGATCGCTTGATACGTACCGACCCGCCAGTTTGGCCAATCTGAATGTTACTACCAGAGATATTCGAACTGGTAACTTTCTGAGTAGTTGGTTGAGGCGTGCTTGACTTCCGAGCTTCCACTATTCCGTAAATCGAAAGTGCTAGACCTGCCAGCGCGATAAAAAGCCCCACAACACTTGCCGTCTTGTCGGCCTTGTCCAAGCCGACCTGGCTGAAGTAGTAGCCCAACGCAGAAGCAGCGACGACCGTGACTGTGGTTCCTGTAGCGACCAGGACTCGCCCATTCATGCCGTGATTATCTTCGCTGAGTCGCCGAGCCGCTAGCGTTCGGAGCGATTGATACGAGGTCGGTGGAGCGGGTTTGGCCGATGGCCTGCCCGGTCTGGGGTCGAGCATGATCAGGGGGCCGTACGCTGGTTGGCAACTCGGGCAGGCTTTGAGCCTGCCCGCAATGTGCACGAGTGGCCCCCTGGTCTTGCTCGACGCGGGACCCGGACCGGGGAGGTGGCTAAAGCCGTGGAGCCGACCGCCCCAGCCACGACGTACCCCTTCTCCGACATCAGGCGGCTGACTGCTGTGCACGCGGCACGGACGCCGGCCGGGCTGGAGCGGGGCGGAGACAGGAGCGCAGGCCCGGCCGGGGGCTGGGCCGCGCGCGGGGAGCGGAGCGAGCCGCCTTGATGAAGTAGGGAAAGTCTTATCCCGCTGGGATGAGGTGCTTGCCGTCGTGGCTTCGTACGTGGGGGCCAGCCCCGTCTAGGGCGTCCAGGAGCCTGATCGCGTAGACCTCGGCCATGCGTTCGCTGACCTCGTCGGGTGTGAGCCAGGTGACGGCTGTGGACTCGCTTGAGGTGCGTTCGGTGCCGCCGGAGGGCTTGCAGCGGAAGACCAGGGCGACGATGCCTCGGGTGGTGTTCTTGTAGACGCCGGTGAGTTCGTCGACCTCGACGTGGATGCCGGTCTCTTCCCAGACTTCGCGGGCTACGCCGGCCTCCGGGGTCTCGTTGAGTTCGAGCACGCCGCCGGGCAGTTCCCAGGTGCCGTTGTCGGCTCGGCGGATGGCCAGGAGGCGGCCGTCTTCGCGCACGACGACTCCGGCGACGGATACGGAGTGCAGGGGCGTCGACGTTGCTTCCTGTGGTTGACTCATGTACAGGAGCATAGGAGGCAGAGAAGGACTATGGGAACTGCGGTAGAGGGGGGCAGGTCCGGGCCTCGGTACGTGCAGATCGCGGACGAGATTGTGCAGCAGATCCGGGCTGGGGTTCTCAAGCCTGGTGACATGGTGCCGAGTGAATCGGAGTTGGTGGAGCGCTACGGCGTGTCCGGTGGCACGATCCGTAAGGCCATGGTCGAGGTGCGGGCGAGCGGGCTCGTGGAGACCCGGCACGGCAAGGGCTCGATCGTGAAGGACCGGCCGCCGGTGCGGCACCGTTCCTCCGACCGTTTCCGGCGCTCGCTCCGTCAGAGCGGCAAGGCCGCGTACCTCGCGGAGTCCGCTCAGTCCGGTGCTACGGCCAAGGTGAGCGTGCTCTACATCGGCCCCATGGAGGCTCCCGCGGATGCCGCTCAGCGGCTCGGCGTTCCCGCCGGCACTCAGGTGCTCGCCCGGCGGCGTCTCTACTTCCGCAACGGCACCCCGGTCGAGACCGCCTCCTCCTACCTCCCGTGGGACGTCGTCAAGGACATCCCCGAGCTGTTCGCCGAGAATCCCGGCGGCGGTGGCATCTACGCCCGACTCGAAGACCACGGACACGAGTTCGCCGAGTTTGTCGAGACGCTGCAAGCGCGGCCGGCCTCCAAGGCGGAAGCCTCCGAGCTGGCACTGAGTCCGGGTGCGCCGGTGGTTCACCTGATCCGTGAGGCCCGTACGACGGCCGGAGTCGTGGTGGAGGTCTGCGACACGCTCATGGCTGCTGACCAGTTCGTTTTCGAGTATCGGATCCCTGCCGCCGACTGACGCCCGCTCAACTTCGAGCAACCCGTCGTGACTTCGATGCCGCGGCGGGTTGACTCATGTACAGGAGTGGTGCACTCTTCTTCGTGGCACTCATGTACATGAGTGTCGGAGCCCAGCACCTGTAGAGGAGTGTTCTGCTGTGCGTCAGATCCCTGTCGACACCTCCGCCGCGACCGTGATGGTTGCTAAGACCCCGCAGCCCAAGGTGCGTGACCGCCGTACCGGCGAGATCGCCACCGACGCCGAAACCGGCGCGAAGCTGATGACCGTGGACGTGATGTTCGCGGCCAACGACGAAGTCGAGATCCTGTCCGTCACCGTCCCGGAGACCGGCATCTCCGGTGACCTGACCATGGGCACCCCGGCCGCGCTCACGGGGCTGGTCGCCCGGCCGTGGGAAAACGAGTTCAACGGCCAGAAGCGGCACGGCATCGCCTTCCGCGCGGTCGCCGTCACCTCGCTGGCCACCACGGGCACGGGCTCGAAGGCAGCCTGAGCCATGACGTGGCCGACGGTCTTACTGCTGGTGGTCGTCGCCGCTGCGGGTCTCCTGCGGTGGCGGCGTCCCGCCTGGTACTGGATGACCTTCGGGGTCACCTTCGCTGTCGTGCGCGTCTTGGTCCGCTACGCCTCCGTCATGGAGGCCTGCGGGCTGACGGTCCCGCCCTCGCGCTGGCGCCTCATGCTGGCCCGGATGGCCAACCGCCCGGCGCCGGAGTCCCGCGCGCCGCGCATACTGCGGCTGCGGCCCACCCACACTGGCCTGGTCCTCCGGATCAAACTCCGCCCTGGACAGGACGCCTTCGACGTGGCCGCCGCTTCGGACCGGCTGCGTCACTCCTTCGGGATGTACGGCGTCACCTCCCGTGAGCTGCGCTCCGGCGTGGTCGAGATCCGGATGACCGGCTACGACGTGCTCAAGCGGGTGCAGATGCCGGCCAAGACCGACACCCGGCCGATGCGTGTTCCGGTCGCGCTGCGGGAGGACGGCTCGGTGCACTACCGCGACTACCGTGCCGTCCCGCATGGTCTGACCCTCGGGGCCACGGAGTCCGGCAAGTCCGTCTATCAGCGCAACCTCGTGGCCGGGCTCGCCCCGCACCACGTTGCGCTGGTCGGCATCGACTGCAAGCAAGGGGTCGAGCTGTTCCCGCTGGCCCGCCGGTTCTCCGCGCTCGCCGACAACCCGGACACCGCGCTGGAGCTGCTGGAGGCGCTGGTGTCCCACATGCAGGACGTGTATCAGCTCATCCGCGCCGAACAGCGGATCAGCGTCACCGTGCCGGATGCGGAGATCGCCGCCGACATCTGGGACCTGCCCGAGGACCTGCGACCGGTGCCGGTCGTCGTCCTGGTCGACGAGGTCGCCGAACTCGCGCTCTTCGCAAGCAAGGAGGAAGAGAAGCGCCGGGACCGGATCATCACCGCCCTGGTCCGCCTCGCCCAGCTCGGCCGCGCGGCCGGCGTCTACCTGGAGATCTGCGGGCAGCGCTTCGGCTCCGAACTCGGCAAAGGCATCACCATGCTCCGCGCCCAGCTCACCGGCCGCACCGCCCACCGCGTCAACGACGAAACCTCGGCGAACATGGCCTTCGGCGACATCGCCCCGGACGCCGTCCTCGCCTCCATCCAGATCCCAGCCGAGACACGCGGAATCGCCATCGCCGGGGACTCCACCGGCGGCTGGCACCGCATCCGCGCCCCGCACACCACTCTGCGCCAGGCCGTCAACGTCTGCAACAAGCACGCCGACCGCACCCCCGAGCTGCCCGCCCTCGCGCCCTTCCGGCCCGCGGTTGCTCCGCTGCCCTCGGCCCGCGTGCCGCTGTCCAAAACAGCCACCGCCACCGCCTGACCCCTCCCCCTCCCACGGTCGGCGCGACCGTCCTTCGCGCCGGGTCCCTACCCCGCCATGCCTGATCACAGGAAGGAGCCGTGATGGCCCGCCCCGCTCTCCGTATCGACGCCGTACTCGTCCAGGCCGTCATCGCCGGGGCGCTGTCCTTCGCCCACCTCCACGACCTCGCCGCCGCTGCCGGACAGACCGGCTGGAAAGCCTGGGCCTACCCCGTCTCGGTCGACCTGCTCCTGGTCGCTGCCTGGCGACGGCTGCGGGCCGACGGGCCGTCCCGACTGGCCTGGTGCTGGTTCCTCATCGCCCTGGTCGCATCGCTCGGTGCCAACGTCGCTACCGCCGGGCTCCTCGACCTCGGCGACGTTCCGGCCTGGCTGCGCATCCTCGTCGCGGCATGGCCCGCCCTGGCCTTCATGGGCGGCACCCTCCTCGCCCACTCGCCCGCGGACCCCGTCCCGGCTCCGCCGGCACCCTCCGTCCCGGCTCAGGACCCCGTGCCCGAGACGGCCGCCGCTGAGCCGGGCCCGGCGCCTGAACCCCCCGTCGCCCCGCAGATCGAGGAAGCCCCTGCCCTGCCCACAGCCGTGCCGGTCCCGGCCGCGCTCGTCGACCACGCCCGCAAAGTCGCCGACGACCACCACGCCCGCACCGGCGCGCCGATCGACACCGACACCCTCCGCGCCCGCCTCGGCGTCCCGCCTCGCCTCGCCGACGCCATCGCCGCCCAACTCACCTGACCCGACCGAAACCCGAGAGGAGACCGGCTGACATGCCCGCCCGCGACTTCTTCCACTCCGTCATGCGGATCGGCCCCGTGCAGATCGGCACCCACCGCGACCGCCGGGGCCAGACCAAGCACGCCGCCGTGTGCACCAACGACCGCTGCGGCTGGTCCGCCGACTACTCCAGCCAGTCCGCCGCACAGCTCGCCGCCCGCACCCACCGCTGCCGCGTCAGCTAGGAGGCCACCCGATGGACGTTCCGCTCTGGCTCGCGCTCCTCGCCGTCGGTTACCTCGGCGTCAAGCTCATCCGCCCGCCCTGGTGGCTCATCGCCGTACTGCTCCTCGGCGGCTTCCTCATCGCAGACAGCGTGCTGGCCCCCGTCGTCAACGGCTTCGTCAAGTAGCACTACCCGAAGGGAGAACACCGATGCTCCGCCCCAAGATCCCGACCAACCCCACGCCCGCCGGCCACCTCACGCCGCCCGTGGACGTGGAGCCGACCACCGTCGTGCCGAGTGCGCCGGGCTCGCCTCCTGCTCCGGTCACTCCGGCGCCGTCCCGGCCCACGGTGCAGCTCACCCCCGGCACCGCCCTCACTCTCGTCGGCGGCGGAACGGCCGTCGTCCTGGTCGTCGGCGCCGTTCTCGTCTCGATGCTCCTGGCCGTCGCCATCACCGGCGCCTCGGTCGCTGTCTGCGCCCTGGTGATCCGCTCCCTCGTCCAGGCCGACGCCAAGCGCCGCTGACCGGCCCCCGGGCGGCCTCGATACCGCCAAGCATCCGCCGCCCGGGCGCCGTCCCCAACCGATCTGACAACCGGAAGGAAGAACCCAGCATGGCGCACCGCGCCCCTACCGCGCATGCCCCGCTGCTCGACCCGACCACCCTCGGCGACCTCCTCCGCGTCGCCTCGGCCCCCGACTACACCCGATGGGAAGACCAGATCCGCCGCACCGGCGGTTGCTCCGACCCCATCCACCTCACCGGCTGGACCCTCCACAAAGACAAGACCACCGGTGAGACCCTGCACCACTACACGACCGCCGTAGAGCCCGGCGGACGCCTCCGCCTCGCCTGCGGCAACCGCCGCGCCTCCCGCTGCCCGTCCTGCGCCTGGACCTACGCGGGCGACACCTACCACCTCATCCGCGCGGGCCTGGCCGGAGACGACCGCCGAGATGTCCCCGCCACGGTCCGGGATCACCCGCGCGTGTTCGCCACGCTGACCGCTCCCTCCTTCGGCCCGGTCCACAACCGGCCCGACCACGGCACCTGCCGCTGCGGCACCCAGCACGCCCCGGACGCCCCGGAACTGGGCACCGCCCTCGATCCCACCTCGTACGACTACGCGGGCGCCGTCCTGTTCAACAACCATGCCGGACAGCTCTGGCAGCGCTTCACCACCCGCCTGCGCCGCGAACTCGCCGCCCGCGCCGGCCTCACCCGCCGAGAACTCGCCGACCGCGTTCGTGTCTCGTACGGCAAGGTCGCCGAGTTTCAGAAGCGCGGTGCCCTGCACTTCCATGCGGTGATCCGGCTCGACGGACCGGACGGACCAGGAACGCCCCCGCCTGCCTGGGCGATGGTCGACCTCCTCGCCGACGCCATCCATGCCGCTGCGGCGCACTCCTACACGTCCGTCTCCGTCCCGGCCGCCGGTGACCAACCGGCTCGGTCCTTCCGCTGGGGTACACAGCTCGACGTACGCCCGGTGAAGGCCTTCGGCGACGGCTCCGACATCACCGAACAGGCCGTCGCCTCCTACGTCGCCAAGTACTCCACCAAAGCCGCCGAGAACACCGGCACGCTTGACCGCCGTATCGGCGAACTCGCGGAACTCGACCGCCACCAGGTCCCGGACCACACCCGCCGACTCATCACCGCCTGCCGCGACCTGGACCGCCTCTACCCGGATCGGCGCCTCTGGGCCTGGGCGCACATGCTCGGCTTCCGCGGCCACTTTTCCTCCAAGTCCCGCCGCTACTCCACCACCCTCGGCGCCCTCCGCCAGTCACGCGCCGACTACCGCGCCGCACAGGAACCCGCCGCCCTCGCCCTGGACGACCGCGAGCCGGACACCGTCCTCGTCCTCACCGACTGGCAGTACGCCGGACACGGCCACAGCCCGGGTGAATCCGTTCTCGCCGGCACCATCGCGCGCGGGCTCCAGACCAATCGTGAGACTGCCCACGACGCGTTGGCCGGACTGGCCGCAGACGAGGGGGAGTGGTGACTGTGGACCGGCTTCTCACCGTGGACCAGGTCGCCGAACGCCTTGGTACGGGGGTGCGCTTTCCTCGACGCCTCGTCGAGGAACGCCGCATCACCTTCGTGAAGGTCGGTCGGCACGTCCGTATCCCTGAAACCGCCGTAGAGGCGTATGTCAGCGCGAACACCGTGGAACCGATCCTCCTGCGGCCCACGGGACTCAGGAGGGCTGCCTGATGGCTGGCAAGCGCAAGTCCCGCCGGGGCTTCGGCCGTGTCCGCAAGCTGCCGTCCGGCCGGTTCCAGGCTCGCTATCCGGGGCCTGACGGTGTGCTGCGCCCTGCGGACCGGACGTTCGCCACGACCACGGACGCGGACCGCTGGCTCATGCGGAAGCGCATCGAGATCGAAGAGGGACGCTGGCTCGACCCGGCAGAGGGGCAGACGACCGTTCGCGACTGGGCGGCTCGCTGGCTCGCGGCCGTGTCGCCTCAGCTCAAGCACAAGACTCAGGCGTCGTACCGGTCTCTGATCAACTCGTTGATCAATCCGGCACTTGGTGATCGTGAACTCTCCAGCCTTCGGCCCATCACGGTCACCGAGTGGGTGGGGGCGATGCGGACCAAGGGGCTCAGCGCGTCGCGTATCCGGCAGGCGTATCGGGTGCTGTCGCAGATCATGCGTTCTGCCGTCGACAACGACATGATTCCGCAGACACCGTGCCGGGGCGTGAAACTGCCTCGGATGCCGCAGACGGAGCCGCACATTCTGACTCCGCTCGAAGCCTCGCGGCTCGTCCGGAGCGCGGACAAGCCGCATGACCTGCTGATCGCGCTTCTCGCGTACGCGGGGCTGCGGGTCGGGGAGGCGTTCGCCCTTCGCCGTGTGGACATCGATGTCTCCGGCGGCTTCGTCCTGGTAGACGAGAACCTGGCCGAAGCGAATGGAACCTTGGTCTTCGATACCCCGAAGTCGCATCAGAAGCGGCTCCTCCGCGTCGGTCCGTCCCTCGCCAAGCGGCTCGGCCGGCACTTGGAGACGCTCTCGGGCGGAGATGACGCGCTCCTGTTCACCACTCCCGCCGGCAAGCCGGTTCGCTACAACCAGTGGCGCAAGGCGTACTTCGACCCCGCCGTGACGGCGGCCGGTCTGACGGACGTCACCCCGCACGACCTCCGGGCCTCACACGGCACGTGGGTCGCCGATCGGTACGGCGTGATGACCGCCGCTCATCGGCTCGGCCACTCGAACGCGAGCGTTACGACCCGCCACTATGCCCGTCCCGTCGCTGGCCGCGATGACCAAGTGGCGGAAGCTGCTGATGCATGGCTCGAAGGGCCCGAAGGGAAAGGTTCTTCTGAGGTATGTGAGTAGCTCCGGGACGTAAACACACGGTGATGCCCTTGGCCGAGAAAGCGCCAAGGGCATCACTTCGTGACGCTGCTATGCGCTGTGCACTGCGTATCCCGGTTGCGTAAGGAGTGCGTGGAGACCGACAGGGACCGGCTGGGGCAGAAGCCCTCAATGTGGCACCGTCCCTGGGGGAGGCTCGGGGGGGTCGAGAATCCAAGGTTCATCCCCCAGTAGCGGACCGATGGCCGTACGGCCGTTGGACAGCAGGACCCGGAAGCGCACGTACTTGGCCTCGGGCTTGCTGCCCACAGGCATGTAAAATGGGTACGTCGTGCCGTCCAGAGCGGGGATCGTAGGCCGCTCATCCTTCTGGAACAGCTGGCCCTTCAGTATCCGAGATCCCGCCCACGGGTGCCACGACTCGAACCTGTGCAGTTCGATACGCTCGACCGACACGGGCGTGGCGCCGTTGTTCAGAAACCGCAGGATGAACTGATACTGAGCGCGCCTGGACTCGTCCTCATACGTCACGATGCCCGTGCGCCAGAGCGCAACCTTTACCTTGGGACGCACCCGTTTGAACGTGCGATACGAGACGATCGCGTTCGTGGCCGTGAAAACAGCACTGCCTGATGAAACCCAGATGGCAATCTCCGGTAGCTCCATGGATCGAAGATGCCCTGCAGCATGGCCGTGCGACCTAGACTTGAGGTACATCTGCGGTTCGCCCTGGTGAGCTGTCAGGGAACGTGCGAGGGCACTCGGTTGCCTGGGGCACGCAGCGAGCACGGCGGCGATGACAGCGGCTCCGCTGGGGTTCTCGTACCCGTCTGACCTGCGAGGGAGCAGCGCACCCGCCGAATCCCCGAAAGGTCTTGAAAACCGTCGTGGCGCAAGCCACCGTGGGTTCAAATCCCACACCCACCGCAGCGATTGACGGCCCCTGACCAGGCGTGACGGTCAGGGGCCGTTGTCGTCCCGGCTGTGACAGGGCTGTGACCGGAGGTGTGGCTTCCGCCATGGTGGGAGTGGGGTGGGGCTGGTGGGGTGGGGCGATGCGAATTTCCCCGTTCCGCACGTCGGTCGCGGTTTCCGGTGCTCTGGTGGCCAGTCTTCTGCTGGGGGCCTGTGGTACCCAGAGCGCCGACTCGGCGGCGGGTGGTGGCGGTGGGGTCGAGGACCGGTGTGCGGGCGGTGCGTCTGCCGACGGCTCTTCCGGCGTCGACGGCAGCTCCACCGCCGGTGCCGAGCGGGACGGGGTCCGGGTCGTCGGGGTGGTCGAGAAGGGTGGGAGCAGCGTCGGCGGGAGCTCGTGTGCGGTCGCGTACGACGTGACCAATCAGGACGCCGAGCCCTTCACGTACACCGTCACCTTCTCCCTGATGGACGATCAGGGCAGGGCGATGTCGAACGTCGAGGAGACGGTGGCGTCCGTGGGGGCGGGGAAGACCGTGCGGCGCACTCTTGAGCACGTCGGGTACTCGACCGGTGGCCGTCCCGAGGCCGGGCGGGTGCGGATCCTCGACGTGGAGCGGGTGCCCTCCGACGAGGCGCCGGCGCCCGCCGGTTCCTGTCCGCGGTCCGGGCTGCGGCTGACCGCCGACGAGGGGGACGCGGCGATGGGGCTGCGTGTCGTGGGGCTCCATCTGGAGAACTGCGGGAGTCGGGCGTATTCGCTGGAGGGTTATCCGGTACTGCAGTTGCTCGACGCGGAGCGGCAGCCGGTGGACGGGATCGAGATCCTGCGCGGTACCGACGGCATCCCGATGGCGGGCGGGGACGACGGGCCGCCGCGACCGGTGACGCTGCGGCCCGGTGAGTCCGCCGTGTCGGGCCTGGCGTGGCGCAACACCACCGAGTTCGGCGAGGCGGTGACCGTGCCCTACGTCAGGGTCCGGGCCGAGGCCGGTTCCGCCCCCGTGATGGTCGCCCCGCACCTCGACCTCGGCACCACCGGCGAGTTGGGGGTCCGGCCGTGGCGGAAGGACGACAGTGACGTGGGTGCTGAGGGGAGCGGCAGCGTACGGCCCGGGTCCTAGGGCCCGTACAGCGGGTACCCCAGCTCGTAGTCCCGGGCCAGGGGCGTCCAGTCGACGTCGCGCAGGGCCGGGTCCGTGTCGTACCTGTCCGGGAGCCGGGTCGTTGGCTGGAACCAGATGACGGTCAGGCCGGAGCGGTGGGTGACCGGGTCGCTGGACGGGATCAGGGGCGTGGAGGAGAAGCGGCCGACGCAGGCCACGCGCGGGAGGGTCTCGACGGGGCCGTGGGCGCCCGCGTACTGGTCCGGGTGATCGCGCGGTGGCGGGATCAGGTGCACCGGCGTGGAAGGGGACATCCGGGCGGCGGTGTGCAGGAGCGCCTGGATGCGCCGGTCGTTGACGGGGCGGCACGGATAGCCCTCCGGCATGTCGCCGTAGGTCGGGGCGAGGCGGAGTTCGGCCAGGTCGACGCTGCGGCCGCAGGACAGGACGATCCGGGTCAGCGACAGGGCCGGCACTCTGGGGCGGTCGTGCATCGGGGTCTTTCGTTTCGTGCCGAGTGGGGCAGGCCGTTCGTGCCGGGTGGGGCAGGCCGTTCGTGCCGGGTGGGGCAGGCCGTTCGTGCCGGGTGGGGCAGGCGCCCGGGTGCGGGGCCGGGCCGAGCGGAGGCGGGTGGGGGCGTCGGGTGGCTTCCGTCAGGGGCGACGGGCCGTCATGCGGGCCGCCGACGCGATCGTCGCACGGGCCTCGCGTTCGGTCAGACCGGTGGTGCGGGCGGCTTCCAGCAAGGGGGTCAGAAGGGCCGGGCCGATGCCGTTCTCGTAGGCGCGGCAGGCCGCCCAGAAGAGGCGGGTGTTGCGCTGGCCCTCGTGCGCGGCGAGGACGAAGTGGACGAGGCCCCGGCCGCCCGCCACCACGCCCCCCGCCACCGTCCCGCCCGCATCCGACCCGCCGCCCCCGGCACGCCGCACGGGGGGTGGGAGCAGCAGGCGGAGGAGCGCGGGCGGGCAGGGTGCGGGGGCCAGGTGGGACGTGCCGGGGGCGGTCCTGTAGGCGCCGTGGCGGGTGCGGGAGCCGGGGCCGACCAGGTAGCCGCCGGCGCCCCGGACGTCGATGCCGGGGGCGAGGCGGCCGGCAGAGTTGGGGACGACGTGGTCGGGCGGGCCGGTCAGCCAGAGGTGGCGGCCTCCGCTGGGGGTCAGGACGACGACCGTGGGCGGGATCGTGAACAGGTGGCGCAGGGCCAGTTCACGCAGGGCGGTCGAGGAGTCGGGCTCCGACTCGTCGGGCCTCGTGTCCAGGTCGATGCCGATCAGGTGATGCGGCGGCAGGCCGCAGGCGATGCCGTAGCCCGTGGCCCAGGGGGCGGCGGCGAACAGGGCGCGGATGCGGGCCGGGTCGGTCGAGGCGTCGTGGACACCGTGGCCGAAGCGGCCGCACTCGCCGTGGCAGGTGAAGGGCTCGGGGGTCGGGGCGTGGCGGTGGGGGGAGCGCAGTGCCGGGAGCTTCGTCCGGGCCAGCGGGATGACGGCCAGTCCGCGTTCCGCGGCTGACAGGGCGTGTGCGAGGGCCAGCGTCGTGGCCTGCCGGTCGGTGGTGGCCATGGGTCTATGTTCGTACGTATGTTCGAGAAAGGGAAGGGTGAGGGGTGCGACGCGCCGGGAAGGCTGGGTCGGGGAGAAAAAGTGGCGGAACGCTTCACCTCTTGCGGGGCTTGAGGTGGAGGTGTCCGTACTGCCCCGGGGTGGTGCGGAAGGGAAGCAAAGGGGTTTATCGACTTGTCCTCACGCTTGAGGGCGAATCGGTGCTTCCGGGGTGGTTCGCCGGGGTTCGGTGGGCAACTCTGATCACGCGACGTCGTGCACAGCGTCGAGGCGGTCGGCCAACTGCCTTGGCACAAGTCCTGGTTCACGTACTTCTCGCGTTGTCGGCTGGAAGCCGGTGCGCACTTGTTCTGGAGGAACAACATGGCAAGCATCCGTACCGCCCGTGTCGTCGCCGCCGTCGCCGCCCTCCCGCTCGCCGCCGCTCTCCTCGGCGGGGTGGCGACGGCGGACAACGGCGCCTTCGCGGACGACGGATCGAGCGCGACCGCCGCCAGTGCCAACGCCGGGATCCTCGGCAGCGGTGTCGGCGGGAACAACAACGGCAACTCGTCCACCACGCAGCAGCAGGCGGTCGGCTCGGGGGCCTCGAACCAGAGCAACACCGCGCAGGTCGACGGCTCCGCGTTCACGGCGATCAATCAGGGCAACGAGAACGTGGCCGTCAGCTTCTCCCCGCTGTGGTGGTGAGCTGAGGGGCCGGCGCGGGTGCGTTGCCGCGCCGGCTCCTCGGTTCCTTGTGCGGGTGTGCTTCATGGGGTCGCAGTGCGTCCGGGCGGCGGTACTTCGGTACCGTCGCCCGGGCGTTTTCGCGCCCCGGGGGGAGAGCACCCAGGGGTGAACCCGCAGTACCCCTCCTCCCCCGCTCCACCTACAGGAGGTGGGGCCACCACCACCCCTACAACCTGAGGGGGACTCTGCTTCGGGACCTGCGGCCGATCCGCCGGGTGCCCCCTCGCTCATAGCGTTGAGCCATGACCGCACCCGTCTGCACCAGCGCTTCGAGCGCCGCCACCGCCATGGCGCCGGCCACGGCGCCGACCAAGGCCACGACCAAGGCCACGGCCAAGGTCACGACCAAGGCCACGGCCAAGGTCACGGCCCCGGCCACAGCAAGGACGCAGACCTTCCCGTACCCGTCGTTCTCGTCGTACGTGAAGGCCCGCCAGCCGGTGCTGCTGCGTACCGCCCGGTCGCTCACCGCGAACCCGAGCGACGCGGAGGACCTGCTGCAGACCGCGCTCACCAAGACGTACGTGGCCTGGGAGCGCATCGAGGACCATCGCGCCCTGGACGGCTATGTGCGCCGGGCGCTGCTGAACACCCGGACCTCGCAGTGGCGCAAGCGCAAGGTCGACGAGTTCGCCTGCGACGAGCTGCCCGAGCCGGAGCCCGTGCCCGGCGGTGACGACCCGGCGGAGCGGCAGGCCCTGCACGACGCGATGTGGCGGGCGATCATGAAGCTGCCCGCACGGCAGCGTGCGATGGTCGTCCTCAGGTATTACGAGGACCTCAGCGAGGCCCGGACGGCCGAAGTGCTGGGAGTTTCCGTGGGTACCGTGAAGTCCGCGGTCTCCCGGGCCCTCGGCAAGCTCCGCGAGGACCCTGAGCTGGGGTTTGTCCGGTCATGAGCCGGTATGTGAACCCCCGGTGGGGTCGCGCCTTCGGATCCGCCCACTGATCGATCACCCGGGACTAGTGACATACCGCGCGGTATGTGCGCAGAATCAGCGCAACCCTTACCGCCGCGTAGGCAATGTCGCCCCGGGAGGACACCGTGCTGAGCACGATGCAGGACGTACCGCTGCTGATATCGAGGATCCTGGCCCACGGGTCGACCATCCACGGCAGCTCGCAGGTGACCACCTGGACCGGTGAGGACGAGCCGCACCGCCGCTCCTTCGCCGAGATCGGCGCCCGCGCCGCCCAGCTGGCGCACGCCCTGCGCGAGGACCTCGCCGTCGGCGACGACGAACGCGTGGCGACCCTCATGTGGAACAACGCCGAGCACGTCGAGGCCTACTTCGCGATCCCCTCCATGGGCGCGATCCTCCACACCCTCAACCTCCGCCTCCCGCCCGAACAGCTGGCCTGGATCGTCAACCACGCCGCCGACCGGGTCGTGATCGCCAACGGTTCGCTGCTGCCGCTGCTCGCCCCCCTGCTGCCGCACCTGAAGACGGTCGAGCACGTCGTCGTCACCGGGCCGGGCGACCGCTCGCTGCTGGACGGGGCGTCGGTCGAGGTGCACGAGTACGAGGACCTGCTCGCCGGGAAGCCGGAGACCTACGACTGGCCCGAGCTGGACGAACGGGCCGCGGCCGCCATGTGCTACACCTCCGGCACCACCGGCGACCCCAAGGGCGTGGTCTACAGCCACCGCTCCATCTACCTGCACTCCATGCAGGTCAACATGGCCCAGTCGATGGGCCTGACCGACCAGGACACCACGCTCGTCGTGGTCCCGCAGTTCCACGTCAACGCCTGGGGGCTGCCGCACGCCACCTTCATGACCGGCGTCAACATGCTGATGCCGGACCGCTTCCTGCAGCCCGCGCCCCTCGCCGCGATGATCGAGGGCGAGCGGCCGTCGCACGCCGCCGCCGTCCCCACCATCTGGCAGGGCCTGCTCGCCGAGCTGACGGCCAAGCCCCGCGACGTCTCCTCCCTCGCCCAGGTCACCATCGGCGGCTCCGCCTGTCCCCCGTCGCTGATGGAGGCGTTCGACGCGCTCGGCATGCGGGTCTGCCACGCCTGGGGCATGACGGAGACCTCGCCGCTCGGCACCATCGCCCGCCCGCCGGCCCACGTGGCCGGGACGCCGGAGGAGTTCGCGTACCGCCTCACCCAGGGCCGTTTCCCGGCCGGTGTCGAGGCCCGCCTCACCGGCCCCGGCGGCGAGCGCCTGCCTTGGGACGGCGAGTCCGCCGGTGAGCTGGAGGTGCGCGGCAACTGGATCGCCGGCGCCTACTACAACGGCCCCGGTGCCGAGCCGCTGCGGCCCGACGACAAGTTCAGCGAGGACGGCTGGCTGAAGACAGGTGACGTCGGCACCATCTCCCCGGACGGTTTCCTCACCCTCACCGACCGGGCCAAGGACGTGATCAAGTCCGGCGGCGAGTGGATCTCCTCCGTCGAGCTGGAGAACGCGTTGATGGCCCACCCGGACGTCGCCGAGGCCGCCGTGGTCGCCGTACCGGACGACAAGTGGGGCGAGCGCCCGCTGGCCACCGTCGTCCTCAGGGAGGGCGCCACCACCGACTTCGCCGCCCTGCGCACCTTCCTCGCCGAGGACGGCAAGATCGCCAAGTGGCAGCTCCCGGAACGCTGGACGGTCATCGAGACCGTGCCGAAGACGAGCGTCGGCAAGTTCGACAAGAAGGTGCTGCGCAGGCAGTACGCCGACGGCGGCCTCGACGTCACCCGGCTCTGACCGGAACGAGCAGGGGCACGGGCACGGTCACGCCGGGCGGGGACTTCACGGCCGCCGCCCGGCTCCTTCCGCCCTCACCGCGCAGGGCGTACGGCCGTAGCCGTCCACCCCAGCACCAGCCAGGCCCCCGCCACCGCGCACACGCCGCCCCAGCCCCAGTGGCCGAACGCGGGCCCCGCGAGGGCCGAGGCGAGCGCGCCGCCCGCGAAGCCGGCGACGACGTAGGCCGTGTTGGCGGTGGCCGGGGCCGAGGTGGTGGTCAGTGCGAGGGTCTGGTTGGCGACGTGGGAGGCGACCAGGGCGGCGTGCACCAGGACGGCGGCCGCGCACAGGGCCGCCATCGCCTGCCCGCCCAGCCAGAACAGCGGCACCGACAGGGCGGCCAGCGCATACGCGGACCGTACGACCTTGGCGGCGCCGAACCGGTCGACCAGGCCCCCGGCGAGCGGCGCGACGACACTCGCCGCCAGCCCGAACAGCCCGAACAGCCCGGCCGCGGCGGTGGTCATGCCGTACCCCTCGTCCTCCGCGAGCAGTAGGGCGAGCGAGGTCCACAGGGCGCTCCAGGCGCCGTACATCCCCGCCTGGCGCACGCACGCCCGCCACAGGTCGGGCGAGCGGCGCACCACGCCCGGTATCGCGACGAGCCCCGCGAACAGCGGGCCCCGCCGCTGCCGCCGCTCCACGGGCAGGATGTACGCGGTCGCCAGCCCCAGTACGGCGGTCAGGGCGGCGGCGCCCACGAACACCGCGCGCCAGCCGAAGGCCTGCCCGGCGAGACCGCCGAGCACCCGGGCCGCGACGACTCCGGTGAACAGGCCCGCGATGACGGCCGCGACATGCCGGGCCCGGCGGTCGGCCGGGGCGCGCTCGGCGACCAGCGGGACGAGCAGCTGCGGTACGACGGTCGCGGCCGAGGCGACCAGAACGGCGCCCGCGAGCGCGCCGGTCCCGGCCGACGCGGCGGCGGCGAGCAGGGCCGCCGTGGCGACCAGCGAGAGGACGGCGACCAGGCGGCGCCGGTTCACGCTGTCCCCGAGCGGGGCGAAGAAGAGCAGGCCGGCCGCGTACCCGAGCTGTGCGACCGAGGCGAGCCAGGCGACCGCCGACGGGGTGGAGCCCATGTCGTGGGCGATGAGGGGGAGCAGCGGCGCCGCGAGGTAGATGTTGGCGGCCGTCACGGCGGTGCACAGGGCGATCAGGGGAAGGAAGAGCCGGGCGGCGGTGCCGGACGGCCCGTTCCCGGACCGGACGAGCCCGGACGACGGTCGTACGTGGTCGGTTCTGGTTCCGGCCTGCGTGGACGAGGGGACGGACGACGATGACGGCATGGGCGGAGCGACTCCCTTGGGCGCACTAACAACTAACTGGTTGGTTGGGATCAACTCCGGGAGTCTGGCCCGCATTCCCGACTCCTGTCAACCAAACAGTTGGTTACTCGGCGCGTCCCGCTACCCTTGCCCCATGGCAGCAAGGGACCCCGAGGCCACCAAGGCCCGGATCTTCGAGGCGGCGGTGGCGGAGTTCGCCCGCCACGGCATCGCCGGCGCGCGCATCGACCGCATCGCGGCCGAGGCCAAGGCCAACAAACAGCTGATCTACGCCTACTACGGCAACAAGGGCGAGCTGTTCGCGTCCGTCCTCGAGAAGAAGATGCTCGACCTCGCGATCTCCGTCCCCGTCGACCCGGACGACATCGAGGGCTGGATCGACCGGCTGCTGGACTACCACGCCGCCCACCCCGAGCTCCTGCGCCTCCTCTTCTGGGAGGGCATGGAGTACGGCACCGCCGAGCTGCCCCACGAGGCCGAACGCCAGGCCCACTACGCCCGCAAGGTCGCCGCCGTGCGGGACGGTCAGGAGCGCGGCGTGATCAGCGACGCCATCCCGGCGCCCGACCTCCTGTTCCTGCTGGTCGCGATGGCCAACTGGGCGGTCGTCGTGCCGCAGATGAAACGCATCCTGGTCGGCGGCGGCGACGACGCCGACCGTCTGCGCGACTCGATCAAGGAGGCCGCCCGCCGGATCGTCGAGCGGTGACGCGGGGGGAGCCGTCGGCCGGTGTTGCCGAGGGCGCCCTCAGTTGGTCCCGATCCGCGAGAGCAGCTCGACGATCCGGGCCTGCACCTCGCCACTGGTGGAACGCTCCGCCAGGAACAGCACCGTCTCGCCCGAGGCCAGCCGCGGCAGGTCGTCCTGGTCGACGGCGGCGGTGTATACGACCAGCGGGGTCCGGTTCAGCTGTCCGTTGGCGCGCAGCCAGTCGACGATCCCGGCGGACCCCTCCTGACGCCGCTGCACCCGCATCAGGTCCATCACGACCAGGTTCGGCCGGAACTGCCCCGCCAGCGTCACCGCGTCGGCGTCGCTCGCCGCCCGCGCCACCTGCATCCCACGCCGCTCCAGCGTCGCGGTCAGCGCCAGCGCGATCTCCGCGTGCTCCTCGATCAGCAGCACGCGCGGTGGGTGCTGCTCGCTGTCCCGGGGCGCGAGCGCCTTCAGCAGGACGGCCGGATCGGCGCCGTAGGCGGCGTCCCGCGAGGCCTGTCCGAGCCCGGCCGTGACCAGCACCGGCACCTCGGCCGCCACCGCCGCCTGCCGCAGCGACTGGAGCGCCGTACGCGTGATCGGCCCCGTCAGCGGGTCCACGAACAGCGCGGCCGGGAACGCCGCGATCTGCGCGTCCACCTCCTCGCGCGAGTGCACGATCACCGGCCGGTAGCCGCGGTCGCTGAGCGCCTGCTGCGTGGAGACGTCCGGCGCGGGCCACACCAGCAGCCGGCGCGGGTTGTCCAGCGGCTCCGGCGGCAGCTCGTCGTCCATCGGCTGCGGACGCGGCGGGTCGGCCACCTCGACGGCCCCGCCGGGCCCGTCCAGCGGCTCGGGCCCCTCGGCGGCGTCCCGGTCCGGCGCCCCTATGGCGTACGACCGTCCGGCGCCCTCGGTGACCGGCGCGAGGCGTCCCTGACCGCCGGCCAGGGACGGCTGCTCCTGGGGCTGCGGCTGGGACTGCTTCTTCGGCTGCGCGGTGGGCGGCAGCGTGGCGGGGGACTGCGCGCCGGGCGGCTGTTCCGCGGCCGGGTGCGGGCGGGCCGGCTGTTCCGACCGGCCCGCGGCCGGATCGGGCGGCGTGCCCAGCTTGCGGCGTCGCCCACCGCCGCCCGGCTGGTGCGGGGCGGGCGTGGCCGACGGCTGCTGCACCTGGACCGCCTGCCGGTTGAACGGCACGCCCTGGCCCAGGGTGCGCACGCTGATCGCCCGGCCCTGCGTCGAGTTCATGTCGACGGGCGCGGACGCCTCGGCGGGCAGCGGCTGCGCCGCGCGCGGGGCGGGCGCGTTCTCGGGCGGCAGCGGGGTGCCCCGGCTCGGCGTGGTGGCGGGTACACCCCGGGGGGCCGCGGGGGCGGTAGGCGCGGCAGGGGGTGCCGGGGCCGCGGGTCCGGCGGCTGCGCCGGGCGGCACGGGGTTGCCGGGGCCCTCGGTGTCCCCGGCCGCGGGCCACGGCTGCGGCGCGGGGGCCGGCCGGCCCGGGGCAGCGGGCGCCGCGGCGCCGGGGTGCGCGGTGCCGGCTCCGGTTTCGGAGGGCCTGGACACCTGTGCCCCGGTGGGGGCGGCGGCCGGGGCGGGCACGGGGGCTCCGTGCACCGGCGCCGGTGCCCCTTGCACCGGGACGCTCTGCGCGGGGGCGTTCTGCGTCGGGACCGGTGCCGGTTCTCCGGCCGGCCGGGCGGTTCCGGCCCGGCGGCGGCGTCCCGTGGGCGCCTCGGCGGGGTGCGGCTGCGGCGGCGTGTGGTCCTCGGCCTGGTCGTGCGGTACGGCGTCGTGACGGCCGTCGTCGGGCAGGGCGTCACCGGGAGCGGCGGGCCCGGGCACCAGCACAGGAACCGGAGCCGGAACCGGAATCGGACCAGCCTGCCCCTGCCCCTGTACATGCGCCTGAGCCTGAGCCTGAGCCTGCGCCTGCGCCTCTGCCTCCGCCGTCCCCTCGGACGGCCGGTCCGCGTCGGCGGGCGGCAGGGCGAACACCTGGCGCGGAGCGGCCTCCTGCGCCGCGGCGCGCTCGTTCGCGGAGGCAAGGGCGCGCCGTCGGCGCCCCGTCGGCCGGTCCGCGTCGGCCGGGTCCGACTCACCGGCCTGTACGGGCAGGGCCGGGGGCAGCGCGTGCTGCTCGCCGCCGTCCTGCGCGGCCCGTCGCCCGGTGGGCGCGGGCACACCCTGCGGCGGTACGGTCCCGCCCAGCCCGGTGTTGGACGCCGCGGATCCGCCGCCGTGCTCGCCGGCCATGACGACGGCACCCTCGGACACCCCGGCGGGCGCCCCCGGCGGCGCTCCGGCGACCCCGGCACCCGGATCCTCCGCGGGTCGCCCGCGCCGGCGCCCGGTACCACCGGCTCCGGCTCCCTCGCCGGGCCCCGCCTGCGCGGGCACGGGAAGCGGAGCCGACGCGGCGGCCTGTCCGTGCCCCTGTACCTGCCCCTGTACCTGCCCCTGATTCTGGTCCTCGGCCTGGGCCGCGCGCCGCCTGCGCCGCCCGGTCGGTGCGGCGTTCTCCGCCTCGGCCCCGGTCCCGCCCGGCGCCCCCGCGACCTCGCTCTCCAGGAACGCGTCGACGGACGACCGGCGCGCCCGCCGCCGCCCGCCCCCGGAAGCCGGCTCTCGAACGGCCACGGCGTTCTCCGCGCCCGCGGCACCGGCACCCTCGGCCTGGGCGGCAGGCGCGACAGGAGCCACCTCGGCAGGCTCGGTGCCCGGGGCCGCGACGGCACCGGCCCCGCCCCCGATCGGCACCTCCAGCACGTAGGCGCTGCCGCTCATGCCCGGTACCTCGTGCGTCTGCAGTACGCCACCGTGCGCCCGCACGATCCCGCGCACGATGGGCTCGTGCACCGGGTCCCCGCCGGCGTACGGCCCGCGCACCTCGATGCGCACGACCTCACCGCGCTGCGCCGCCGCCACCACGACGGTGTTGTCCAGGTAGCCGCCCGTCGCCGACACGGGCGAGTTGCCGGTGGCGTCGACGCCCGCGACGTCCGCGACGAGATGGGCGAGCGCGGTGGCCAGCAGGCGCGGGTCGACCTCGGCCTCGATCGGCGGCGCGTGCACGGCGAACTGCACCCGGCCGGGACCGATCAGCTCCACGGCCCCGTCCACACCCGCGGCGACGACGGCGTCGAGCATCACCTTCGTACGGGCGACCTGCTCGTTGCCGACGTCGAGGCGCTGGTAGCCGAGGACGTTGTCGATGAGGGTGGTGATGCGCGAGTAGCCGGCCGACAGGTGGTGCAGCACCTGGTTGGCCTCGGGCCACAGTTGCCCGGCGTCGTCCGACGCCAGCGCGGCCAGCTCCCGGCGCAGCTCGTCGAGGGGGCCGCGCAGGGAGTCGCCCAGGAGGGTGAGCAGCTGCTCGTGCCGGCCGGCGATCGCCTCGTAGCGGTCCTTCTCCCGTTCACCGAGGGCGGCGTAACGGTCGGCGTCCGCGGCGATCTCCTCCGCGTGCTTCTCCCGCAGCTCCTCCAGCTCGGCGACGTGCCGCTGGCGCAGCGCGGTCAGCTCGGAGGCGTGCTCCTCGGCGAGCCGCTCCAGTTCCTCGGCGTGCCGCCGCTCCGCCTCCTCGTGCTCCTTGACCAGCGCGTCGTAGGGGCGCCGGTCGGTGAAGGTCATCACGGCGCCGACGAGCTGGTCGCCGTCGCGCACGGGCGCGGTCGTCAGGTCGACCGGCAGCTGGTCCCCGCTCTTGGCGAACACCACCTGCCCGCGCACCCGGTGCTTGCGTCCGGAGCGCAGGGTGTCGGCGAGCGGGGACTCGTCGTACGGGAAGGGCGAGCCGTCGGCGCGCGAGTGCAGGACGAGGGTGTGCAGCTCGCGGCCGCCGAGTTCCCCGGCCCGGTAGCCCAGGATCTGGGCGGCGGCCGGGTTGACGAGGACGATCCGCCCGTCGGTGTCGGTGCCCACGACGCCCTCGGAGGCGGCCCGCAGGATCATCTCGGTCTGCCGCTGCGAACGGGCCAGCTCGGCCTCGGTGTCGACGGTGCCGGAGAGGTCGCGGACGACGAGCATCAGCAGCTCGTCGCCGGTGTAGCCGTAGGTGTCGTAGGCCTGCTGGCCGGTCTCCAGGTTGGCGCTGGTGACCTCGACCGGGAACTCGGAGCCGTCGGTGCGCCGGGCGACCATCCGCGTCGGCTTGGTGCGCGCCCGCGGGTCGATGTGGTCGGGGCGCCGCATGGACCCGGGGATGAGCCGCGAGTCGAACTGCGGCAGCAGATCCAGCAGTCCCCGCCCGACCAGCGCGGTGCCCGGCGTCTCGAACGCCTCCAGCGCGATGGTGTTCGCGTTGACCACGGTGCCGTTGGCGTTGACCAGGACCAACGCGTCCGGCAGCGCGTCCAGTATGGCTGCGAGGCGAGCAGCGCCTCGGGATGGCCTGCTGCTCACGAGACGCTTCCCTCCTGTTACCGCACTTGCCGACCGCTCGGGCCATCTTGCCAATCGGCCCGCAGCGTGTCACGCGAGGGAGTCTAAGGGTTGGGGCCCGGCGGGCGGGGCGGGATGGGACGTAGGTCGCACGAGGAATTGAATCCTCCCCTCCGTGACGGGAGGGGATTCCTGGCTCAGGCTGCCTCCTGGAGCGGCGCCCCAGGAGGTCTTGTGCCGTCGGTGCCAGCCGGGTTGAGACCAGCCCGGACGAGCATGACGCGTGCGGAGTTCTTGTCCCGTGGGGTTGTGGTTCCGCAGGCGGTGCAGGTGTGGGTGCGTTCACCCAGCGGCAGGGCGTGCTTGGCTCTCGCTCCGCACTGCGCGCAGTCCATCGTGGTGTACGCGGGGTGGACCAGGCGGATGTCCCGCCCGTGCTTGCGTCCCATCTCGATCAGAGCCGTCTTGGTGGCGCCGATGGCGGCGTCCGCGGCCTTGCGGGCCATGTTTGTCCGGGCCAGGAACTTCGGCCGGAAGTCCTCCACCGCGACGGCATCGTGGTCGCGGACGACCTTCTTGGCCCACTTGCGGCCGGTGTCCGCACGCTGCCTGGCCACCTTCTTGTGCGCCTTCGCCCGCAGTCTCTTAGCCGTCCGGTAACCCCTCGATCCGGGGGTTCCCTTCTTCGGCCGCCGGCGGGCCATCATCCGGTCGTACCGGGTGAGTTTCTCCTTCGCCTTCCCGCCATACTCGGGGTGCGGCAGGTCGTGCGCGTCGGACGTGGTCGTCGCCGTCTCCCGCACACCCCAGCCGACACCGAGGACACGGCCCGTCGGGGGCAGGGGCTGGACCTGGGCGGAGACGACGAACAAGCAGTACCACTGCCCGAGGCTGTCCTGGTACACGCGTACCGAGGACGGCTCGGCGGGCAGCTCCCGCGACCACACCACGTTCAGGACGATGCCGCCCGCCAGATGCAGCCGGCCGTCCTTCAGCCGGAACCCGCGCCGGGTGTAGTTCAGAGTCGCCGGCGCCTCACGCTGGTCTTCCACGTCGGCATCCCGGCCCGGCGCGCCACGGGCAGGCGCTCGGCGATGTCCTTGTGCGCCTTGGCGCGGGAGCGGCCGAAATCACGAATGACCTGCTGCTGAGGAACCGACGAGCCCTCCCGCAACCACGGCGTACAGGAACGCGCCTCGGTCAGCATCCTGTCCAGCTGCGCCGGGCCACACGTGGCCTTCCCGCCGGTCGCCCTGTTGTGCAGATGCACCGCCCTCGACTTCGCGACGCACTCGTTCCACACCCAGCGACACCGGCCCCACTCCGCCGCCAGAGACGCGCGAGCCGCGGACGACACCCGCAACCGGTACGTGTACCGGACACGCCCGACCTTCCCACCCGCCCCCACCTGCGCCATCCTGCAGCCCCCTCACGGCCACGGCCGGGACACCGTGCCGTCCCGAGCCACACAAAGGACCATATGTACGACAGCCGCACACACACCCGACGATCCCCCCCAACCGCCACCCCCACCAGCGATCGCATGCACACGTGTTCGCTTCGCCCTGGGGCATGCCGGTAGCCATCATCGGATGCGATTAATCAGGGGACGTAGAACGTATGACCAATACCCGTCGGCCGTTCTCCGCCCTATGGCCGGGCCGGGCCCCCGAGGTCGGGCAGCAGCGGCACCATGCGGTCCCAGCGGGAGATCTCGCAGCCGTCGCGGCGGTCGTACGTCGCGTCGACGGGGCGGCCGGCCCAGACGCCGGTGACGTGCGCGGTGGCCGGGCCGCCGTACTGCATGGTGCAGACGCTGCCCTCGGGCACCGGCGCGAAGGTGTCCCGGCCCCACCGGGTGTCGCCCTCGACGACGGCGCAGGCGCCGTCCGGGTCGGGGTGGTCGCCGCCGGCGGGGTGGCAGGACAGTTCGTACGTGCCGTCGAAGCCCGGGCCGGCGTCGCGGACGGTGATCGTCAGACGGTCGCCGTCGAGGGCGCCGGGACCGGCGGCAGTGGCCGCGGCCGGGTGCGCGGCGCAGACGGAGGCGAGGGCGGCGGCGGACAGGGCGGCGGCGCCGAGGAGGCGGGCGGCGGGGGTGCGGGAGACCTGGAACATGACCTGACCAACGCGCCGGCCGCCGCGACGTTGCGCGTGCGGCCGCGGAGTACGCCGTGCGGACGCGCGACGTCCGGGCGACCACGCCGTAAGGGCTTTGCCCTGCGGGCAGCCCGCCTAGTACCGTAGGGGCCGATTGGTGACAGCGCGCTCAACTGTGTCATCATCGGCACGCGCCACTCGCGCTCGCACGCGAGATGGTGATGTTGTCTGGAGGCGTCGCCTAGTCCGGTCTATGGCGCCGCACTGCTAATGCGGTTTGGGGCTTACACCCCATCGAGGGTTCAAATCCCTCCGCCTCCGCACGATCACCGAAGCCCCGGCCCGCACGGCCGGGGCTTCGGTGTTGTCGGCAAGCCTCAGACGGGCGTTTGTGCAGGTCGCAAGGGGTGCGGCCAATGGATTTCACATGACGGCGGCAGTCATGTAATGTTCTTCCTGTCGCCGCGAGCGGGCCGGAAGGGCCGGGAGCGGCGGTAAAACTGAAAAAGACAAGCACTCGTAGCTTAACGGATAGAGCATCTGACTACGGATCAGAAGGTTGCAGGTTCGAATCCTGCCGAGTGCACACCGTTCAAAGGCCCCGCCGGTTCACCCGGCGGGGCCTTTGATTTTGGCGGGTGACATCGGTGCTGATCAACCTTCCCAACTGTGTCTAGGGTGTGCGCATGTTGAGAGGAACCGTCTTCATATCCGCCGACCGGCCGAGCCCCGACGGAGGCCGACGGTGAACAAGCCGCTGAGGGCCGTGGCGATCTTCTGCGGCCTGCTGGTGCTCGGCCTGCTGATCCGCGCGAACTGGCTGCAGTACGTCCGGGCCCCGGAGCTGGCCTCCGACACCAAGAACCGGCGGGTGCAGATCGAGCAGTTCGCCACCCCGCGCGGTGACATCGTCGTCGGCGGCCGGGCCGTCACCGGCTCCAAGGAGACCGAGAGCACCGACCTCAAGTACAAGCGCACCTACGTCGACGGACCGATGTACGCGCCGGTGACCGGATACGCCTCGCAGGCGCAGGGCATGACGCTGCTGGAGAAGACCTACGACTCCATCCTCACCGGGAAGGACGACCGGCTGGCCTTCCAGCGGTTCGCCGACGTGGTCAGCGGTGAGGGGCGGCGGCCCGGGTCGGTGGTCACCACCATCGACCCGAAGGCGCAGAAGGCCGCCTGGGACGGGCTGACCGACCTGAAGGGCGCGCGGGGGGCCGTGGTCGCCCTCGACCCGCGGACGGGGAAGGTGCTGGCGCTGGTCTCGGCGCCCTCCTACGACCCGTCGACGTTCGCGGGCAGCACCTTCAACGAGTCCGACCGCTTCGTGGCGCTCGACAAGAAGAAGAACAAGCCGCTGGCCAACCGGGCGCTGCGGGAGACCTACCCGCCGGGCTCCACCTTCAAGATCCTCACCGCTGCCGCCGCGCTGGAACACGGCATCGTCACCGACGTCGACGCCCGCACGGACGCCGTCTCCCCGTACCCGCTGCCGCAGTCCACCAACAAGATCGGCAGCGAGGCCGGCGACGCGGTCTGCAACAAGGCCTCGATGAAGACCGCCATGCAGTACTCCTGCAACAACGTCTTCCTCGACGCCGCCTCCAAGCTGGGCCAGGACAAGCTGCGCGAGACGGCCGAGAAGTTCGGCTTCAACGAGGACGTCTACTCCGACGACTTCGGCGACCTGCTCGCCACCAAGAGCCTCTACCCCGAGGACCTCGACGCGCCGGGCACCGCCCTCACCGGCATGGGCCAGGGCAGCCTGACCAGCACGCCGATGCAGATGGCCATGGTCACCGCCGGCATCGCCAACGACGGCAAGGTGATGCAGCCCTACATCGTCGACGAGGTCAAGGGCCCGGACCTGGACACCCTGGAGAAGACCGAGCCCGCGACGATGAGCGAGGCCGTCTCCGCCGAGACCGCGCAGAAGGTCCAGGAGATGATGGAGTTCACCGCCAAGGAGGGCAGCGCCCGCCGCGCCCAGATCGGCGGCATCACGGTCGGCGGCAAGACCGGTACCGCCCAGCGCGGTGTCAACGTGAACGACGAGGTGCCGTACGGCTGGTTCGTGTCCTACGGCAAGAAGGACGACGGGTCCTCCGTCGCCGTGGCCGTGTTCATCGACCCGACCGACATGGACATCTCCCGCCAGGACATCTCGGGTGGCGGGCTCGGCGCGCCCATCGCCAAGCGTGTGATGGAGGCCGTGCTCAAGCAGTGACGCCGGTGCGGGCGGCGGCGGGTCAGGACCTCGTCGCGTCGTAGGCCTCGCGGGCCCGCTCGACCGCCGCCAGCCGCCGCTCCGTCCAGCGCGCGAGGTCCCGGACCTGTTCGGCGGCCTCGCGGCCGAGGCCGGTGAGGGAGTAGTCCACGCGGGGCGGGATCACGGGCCTGGCGTCCCGGTGGACCAGACCGTCGCGCTCCAGCGTCCGCAGGGTCTGGGCCAGCATCTTCTCGCTGACCCGGCCGATCTCCCGGCGCAGTTCGCTGAAGCGGTGGGGGCGGTCCAGCAGGGCGATCAGGGCCAGGGTGCCCCAGCGGCTGGTGATGTGCTCCATGACCAGGCGCTCGGGGCACATCGCTTCACTTTCTGCCATGGCCATACGGTACTTCCGGGCGGGCGCTCACCATGAGTGAGTGCCCGCCCGGTCGTTGTCACCGGTCGTTGTCAGTGGCGGCCTCTACTGTCGGTGGAGATGGCACAGGCATGGAAGTGCGCGGGGCTGCGGTGGGCGGCGGACGGCCCCGTGCTGTCGTGGGTCGGGGGCCGGCGCAGTGCGCTGGCCCGGGGGAAGCGGGTGGCCTTCGGGGTCGCCGAGGGGGGTGTGCGGACCTGCGTGGGGGCACGGGGGCACGCGTGTCCCGTGCGGATCGGCGTGCCGGGGCGGAGCACGGGGGCGCGGTGCGAGGAATGCGCGCGCCTCGACCGGGCCCACTCCGTGGCAGCCGACACCATGGCGGACGATCCGCGGCCGTACCGCGTCTATCTGGCGTGGTTCGGACCGGGCCTCGTCAAGGTGGGGATCACCGCGTACGAACGGGGAGCCGCCCGGCTGCTGGAGCAGGGGGCCGTGTGCTTCAGCTGGCTGGGCTGCGGGCCGCTGATGGCCGCGCGCCGGACCGAGGAACTGCTGCGGGCCGCGCTGGGCGTGCCCGACCGCATTCCGTACGCCCACAAGCGCGCCGTGCGGGCCGCCCTGCCCGAGTCGGAGGCGGAGCGGGCGGCCGAGATCGCCGGGTTGCACGCGCGGGCGGTGGCGCTCGGCGGGTGGCCCCAGGCACTGACGCCGGAGCCGTTCCGGGGGGTCGACCACGCGGGCGTCTTCGGGATCGAGGGAGCGGGGCGCGGGCCGGCCGCCGTGGCGGAGGTGGCCGAGCTGGTGGCGGGCGGCGCGATCGGGGGTGAGCTGGTGGCGGCCGCCGGGCCGGATCTGCACCTGGCGACGGAGCGCGGAGTCGTCGTCCTCGACACACGGCTGATGACGGGGTGGGAGCTGGTGGCCGCCGGGGGCGAGCCGTGCGCCGTACCCCTGCGGGAGCTCAGACGAGCGGCCGGAGTACAGGACGGGCTGTTCTGACCCCGTTTCCCGAGCTGTGCCCTCCATCCCCCCTCGATCGCTCGACCCCCTTGTCCGGGGGAGCGAGGGGCGCGATCGTGGCCGCATGAGTGATCACGAAGCCGGGCAGGTCCGCCGGTTCTGGGAGGAGCTCGGGCTGCCCGGGCTGATCGACGTGCACACGCACTTCATGCCCGAGCGCGTGCTGCGCAAGGTCTGGGCCTACTTCGACGCCCTCGGGCCGCTGACCGGCGGAGTCGAGTGGCCGATCACCTACCGGCAGGAGGAGGACGAACGCGCCGGGCTGCTGCGGGAGTTCGGGGTCCGGGCCTTCACCGCCATGCTCTACCCGCACAAGCCGGGCATGGCCCAGTGGCTCAACGACTGGGCGGTGGACTTCGCCCGCCGCACCCCCGACTGCCTGCACACCTCCACCCTCTTCCCCGAACCGGGCGTCGAGGCGTACGTCCGCCGGGCCGTCGAGGCGGGGGCGCGGGTCTTCAAGGCGCACGTGCAGGTGGGGGCCTACGACCCGGCCGACGAACTGCTCGACCCGGCGTGGGGCGTGCTCGCCGAGGCGGGGATCCCGGTCGTCGTCCACTGCGGGTCGGGACCGGCGCCCGGCAAGCACACCGGGCCCGAGCCGGTCGCCCGCGTCCTGGCGCGCCACCCGCGGCTGCGGCTGGTCGTCGCGCACCTCGGGATGCCCGAGTACGAGGACTTCCTGGACCTCGCCGAGCGGTACGGCGAGGTGCGGCTGGACACGACCATGGCGTTCACCGACTTCAGCGAGCGGCTCGCGCCCTTCCCGCGCCGCGCGCTGCCCCGGCTGGCGGACCTCGGCGACCGCGTCCTGCTCGGCACCGACTTCCCCAACATCCCGTATCCCTACCTGCACCAGCTGCACGCCCTGGCGCGGCTGGAGCTGGGGGACGAGTGGCTGCGCGGGGTGTGCCACGACAACGCGGCCCGGCTGTTCGGGCTGCCGGGCGGCGTCTGAGAGGCCCCTGTGGGTTTCTCAGAGAAATCACAGCTTGGGGAAAGGACCCTCTCAGAGCGCCCCGACAGGGTGTCCGGTATGACCACGACCTCGCCCCAGGGGCGCACCGAACTGCTGAGGCCGGACGGGAGCCCCGTCCGGGTGCTCGTAGTGGACGACGAGCTGTCCATCACCGAACTGCTGTCCATGGCCCTGCGTTACGAGGGCTGGCAGATCCGCAGTGCGGGCGACGGACACGGCGCCGTCCAGGCCGCGCGCGAGTTCCGGCCCGACGCCGTCGTACTGGACATGATGCTGCCCGACATGGACGGCCTGAGCGTGCTGGGGCGGCTGCGCCGCGACCTGCCGGACGTGCCGGTGCTCTTCCTGACCGCCAAGGACGCCGTCGAGGACCGTATCGCCGGGCTGACCGCGGGCGGGGACGACTACGTCACCAAGCCGTTCAGCCTGGAGGAGGTCGTCGCCCGGCTGCGCGGACTGATCCGCCGCTCCGGCGCCGCCGACCGGCGCTCCGACTCCGTACTCGTCGTCGGCGACCTCACCCTCGACGAGGACAGCCACGAGGTCACCCGGGGCGGCGACGGCATCCACCTCACCGCCACCGAGTTCGAGCTGCTGCGCTTCCTGATGCGCAATCCGCGGCGGGTGCTGAGCAAGGCGCAGATCCTGGACCGCGTGTGGTCGTACGACTTCGGCGGGCAGGCCAACGTCGTGGAGCTGTACATCTCCTACCTGCGCCGGAAGATCGACGCGGGGCGCGAGCCGATGATCCACACCCGGCGCGGTGCCGGTTACCTGATCAAGCCCGCGGCATGACCCGGCGGCGACGACCGCGGCCGCGGACCCTGCGGACGCGGCTCGTCGTCGCGTCCGTGGCGCTGATCGCGGTGGTGTGCGCGGTGATCGGCACGGTGACGACGGTCGCGCTGCGCTCGCACCTGTACGAGCAGCTGGACGGGCAGGTGCACGAGGTCGCGCTGCGGGTGTCCGGGTTCGGGCCGCCGGGTGACCCGGGGCCCGGCGGCGGGAGCCCGCAGCGGACGGACCTCGACGAGTTCGTCACGCACGGCGGCCCGCAGCCGCGCGACACGATCGTCGCCGAGACCCAGGACGGTGCCGTCGTCGACGCCAAGTACGGCGAGAAGGACGACGAGAGCACGGACCCCAGCAGGACGACGTCGGTCTCCCTCGACAAGGCCCAGCGCACCGCGCTCGCCACCGTCCCCCGGGACGGCGACGCGCACACCGTGGAGATTCCCGGCCTCGGCGACTACCGCGTCGAGTACCACGACGGCTACTACGCCGGCTTCCCCACCTCCGACGTGGACGGCACCATCAGCACCCTGATCCTCGTGGAGGCCAGCGTCACCGCCGCAGGTCTCGTCGCCGCCTCCCTCGCCGGGGCCGTCATCGTCGGCGTCGCCACCCGCCCCCTGCGCCGGGTCGCCGCCACCGCGGGCCGGGTCTCCGAACTCCCGCTGCACGCGGGCGAGGTGAACCTCGACGAACGGGTCCCGGAGTCCGAGTGCGACCCGCACACCGAGGTCGGCCGGGTCGGCTCCGCGCTCAACCGGATGCTCAACCACGTCCACGGGGCCCTGCACGCGCGGCAGCAGAGCGAGACGCGGGTACGGCAGTTCGTCGCCGACGCCAGCCACGAACTGCGCACCCCCCTCGCCTCCATCCGCGGCTACGCCGAACTCACCCGCCGGGGACGCGAACAGGTCGGCCCCGACACCCGGCACGCGCTGGGCCGTATCGAGTCCGAGGCCGGCCGCATGACCTTGCTGGTCGAGGACCTGCTGCTGCTCGCCCGCCTGGACGCCGGACGCCCGCTGGAGTTCGGCCCGACCGACCTCGTACCGCTCGTCGTGGACACCGTCAGCGACGCCCGCGCGGCCGGCCTCGGCCACACCTGGCGGCTCGACCTGCCCGACGAACCGGCCCTGGTGTCGGCGGACCCCGCCCGGCTCCAGCAGGTGCTGGTCAACCTGCTGGGCAACGCCCGCAACCACACCCCGCCGGGTACGACCGTCACCGCGCGGGTGCGACGCGGCGGGGCGTGGCTGTGCGTGGACGTCGAGGACAACGGGCCCGGCATCCCGGCCGAGTTGCTGCCGTACGTCTTCGAACGGTTCGCCCGCGGCGACTTGGCGCGCTCCCGCGCGACCGGCTCGACGGGCCTCGGGCTCGCCATCGTGCAGGCCGTGACGACCGCGCACGGCGGCGGCGTGACGGTCGACAGCGCGCCGGGGCGGACGGTCTTCACCGTGTATCTGCCCGCGGTTCACGACCGGCCGGACGCCTCGGTGCACTCACAGGCACAGCACAGTCTCACCACACGGGTGCGACAGGGGGGTTGAGAACAGTCGGCTCCATGCGAACCGACTCTTCTCCCGGCTCCCTGCCGGCGCGGGAGCACCTCCCGGCCGCAGGAGCCGGTACGCCTGTCCTGGACGTAGTGGTCCCCGTCTACAACGAGGAGAAGGACCTCGGGCCGTGCGTCCGCAGACTGCACGAGCACCTCACCCGGACGTTCCCCTACGCCTTCCGCATCACCGTCGCCGACAACGCCTCCACGGACGGCACCCCGCAGGTCGCGGCCCGCCTCGCGGCCGACCTCGCGGCGGTCAGGTCCGTCCGGCTGGAGCAGAAGGGGCGCGGCCGGGCTCTCGGGACCGTCTGGTCGGCCTCGGACGCCCCGGTCCTCGCCTACATGGACGTCGACCTCTCCACGGACCTGAACGCGCTGCTGCCACTGGTGGCCCCGCTGATCTCCGGTCACTCGGACCTCGCGATCGGCTCCCGGCTCGCCCGCAGCTCGCGGGTGGTGCGCGGGGCCAAGCGGGAGTTCGTCTCCCGCACCTACAACCTCATCCTGCGCGGCTCCCTCCAGGCCCGCTTCTCCGACGCCCAGTGCGGCTTCAAGGCGATCCGCCGGGACGTGGCCCAGGTGCTGCTGCCGCTGGTGGAGGACACCGGCTGGTTCTTCGACACCGAGATGCTGGTGCTCGCCGAGCGCGCCGGGTGCCGGATCCACGAGGTGCCGGTCGACTGGGTCGACGACCCGGACTCCACCGTGCACATCGTGCGGACGGCGACCGAGGACCTCAAGGGCGTGTGGCGGGTCGGCAAGGCGCTGGCCACCGGTTCGCTGCCGCTGGACCGGCTGGCCCGTCCCTTCGGGGACGACCCGCGCGACCGCGACCTGACCGACGTACCGCAGGGGCTGGCCCGGCAACTCGTCGGCTTCTGCCTGGTCGGCGCCCTGTCCACCCTCTTCTACCTCCTCCTCTACAGCGGCTTCCGCCACTTCGCCGGCTCCCAGCTCGCCAACGCGCTCGCCCTGCTGGTCTCGGCGGTCGCCAACACCGCCGCCAACCGGCGGCTGACCTTCGGGGTGCGGGGCCGGGGCGGCGCCGTGCGGCACCAGGCGCAGGGACTGGTCGTCTTCGGCATCGGCCTCGCGCTGACCAGCGGTTCGCTCGCCGCCCTGAGCGCCGCGACGGCCGACCCCGACCACTCCACCGAGCTGGCGGTACTGATCGCCGCCAACCTCGCGGCCACCGTGCTGCGTTTCCTGCTCTTCCGCGCCTGGGTGTTCCCGGACGCGCAGCCCACGGTCCCCGCGCCGGAACCGCACCGCCCGGAACCGCACCGCCCGGAGCCGCGCCTTCCGGAGCATCGCCTTCCGGACCCGTACCGGACCTGGAGCGACGCCACCGTGCGGCTCCAGCCCGTGCGCCCCGCCGACACCGACCCGAGGGACGCCCGATGACGACGCACTACGACCCGCCCGTGCACACCCCCGCCGACGAGGACGGTGGGCCGCCGTCCGAGGCGCCGCCCGCCCACCGCGGGCCCCGGCGCAGGCCCCGGTCCGGGCGGCTGTGGCGCGGCCGCCCCGAGGACCCGCGCTGGGTACGCCCCGCCTTCCTCGCCCTCCTGCTGGCCACCGCCGTCCTCTACCTCTGCAACCTGAGCGCCTCCGGCTACGCCAACTCCTTCTACTCGGCGGCCGTGCAGGCGGGCAGCCAGTCCTGGAAGGCGTTCTTCTTCGGCTCGCTCGACGCCGGCAACGCCATCACCGTCGACAAGCCCCCGGCCGCACTGTGGCCGATGGCGCTGGCGGTGCGGATCTTCGGCCTCTCCTCCTGGTCGATCCTCGCCCCCGAGGTGCTGATGGGGGTGGGCACGGTCGCCGTCGTGTACGCGGGCGTGCGCCGCCGGTTCAGCCCTGCGGCCGGGCTGATCGCGGGCGCCGTACTCGCGCTCACACCCGTCGCCGCGCTGATGTTCCGCTTCAACAACCCGGACGCGCTCCTCGCCCTGCTGATGTCCGTCGCCTGCTACCTCGTCGTACGGGCGCTGGAGGACGGCCGGACCAAGTGGCTGGTGTGGGCGGGCGTGGCGATCGGCTTCGCGTTCCTGGCGAAGACCCTCCAGGCCTTTCTGATCCTGCCCGCGCTGGCCCTCGTGTACGGCGTCTGCGCACCGGTGCGGCTGAAGAAGCGTCTCGGGCAGCTCGCGCTGGCGACCGCAGCGATCGTCGTCTCCGGCGGCTGGTGGGTCGCGGCCGTGGAGCTGTGGCCGGCGTCGTCCCGGCCGTACATCGGCGGCTCGCAGAACAACAGCTTCCTGGAGCTGACCTTCGGCTACAACGGCCTCGGCCGCCTCAACGGCGAGGAGACCGGCAGCGTCGGCGGCGGCGGCCCCGGCGGCGGAAGCGGCGGACAGTGGGGCGAGACCGGCTGGGACCGGATGTTCAACTCCGAGATCGGCGGCCAGATCTCCTGGCTGCTCCCGGCCGCGCTGATCCTGCTCGTCGCGGGCCTGGTGGCCACACGCCGCGCCGGCCGTACGGACACCGCGCGCGCGTCCCTCCTGGTCTGGGGCGGCTCGCTGCTGATGACCACGGCCGTCTTCAGCTATATGGCCGGCATCTTCCACCAGTACTACACCGTGGCCCTCGCGCCGTACCTGGCGGCGGTCGTCGGCATGGGCGCGGCGACGCTGTGGGAGCGGCGCGAGCGGATCTGGGCGTCGCTCGCGCTCGCCGCCGCCGTCACGGCCAGCGCGGCCTGGGGGTACGTCCTGCTCAACCGCACACCCGACTACCTGCCCTGGCTGAGGGTGCCGGTCCTGGTCGGCGGGCTGGTCGCCGCGCTCGGGCTCGTCTTCGCCGGCCGACTGGGGCGGCGGACCGCCCTCGCGGCGGCGGGCCTCGGCCTCGTGGCGTCGCTGGCCGCGCCCACCGCGTACACGCTGAGCACCGTGCGGGAGGGGCACAGCGGCTCCATCGTCACAGCCGGTCCGTCCGGCGCGAGCATGAGGGGCGGCGGCCCCGGGGGCGGCGGCTTCCCGGGCGGCGGGAACGCGCCCGGTCAGGGTCAGGGGCAGAACCAGGGTCAGGGGCAGGGCGGTCCCGGGGGCGGCGGCGGCTTCCCCGGTGGCGGCACCGCTCCGGGCACCGGCGGAAACAACCAGAACGGCCAGACGCCGAACGGCCAGAACAACCAAAACGGTCCGACCGGCGGCCCGACCGGCGAAGGCGGCCGGACGGGCGCGGGCGGCGGCATGGGCGGCCTGCTCAACGGCGCAGAAGTCGGCTCCGAGGCGAAGAAGCTGCTGGAGACCGGCGCCGACGCCTACACCTGGGTCGCCGCGGCGGTCGGCTCGCAGAACGCCGCGAGCTACCAGCTCGGCACCGGCGACCCGGTCATGGCGATCGGCGGCTTCAACGGCACGGACCCGTCGCCGACCCTCGCACAGTTCAAGCAGTACGTGGCGGACGGCAGGATCCACTACTTCATCGGCGGCGGCGGGGGCGGCGGCATGGGCGGCGACTCCGGCACCGCGTCGCAGATCACCTCGTGGGTGGAGGCCACCTTCAAGGAAGTCACGGTCGGCTCGGCCACCTTCTACGACCTCACGTCGCCGACGGACTGACCGCCCCGGACGAGAAACCGTTGTACAGCGTATAGGGAGGCCCTATACGCTGTACAACATGACGACATCGCCCCAGGAATCCGCCAAGGAGCGGGAAACCGCACCCCCGGTCCAGGGCCACCCCCAGCGCTGGCTGATCCTCGGTGTCATCAGCCTCGCCCAGCTCACGGTGGTCCTGGACAACACCGTGCTGAACGTGGCCATCCCCTCGCTCACCGACGAGCTGGGCGCGGCCACGTCGGACATCCAGTGGATGATCAACGCCTACTCGCTCGTCCAGTCCGGCCTGCTGCTCACCGCGGGCAGCGCGGCCGACCGGTACGGCCGCAAGAAGCTGCTGGCCACCGGCCTCGCCCTGTTCGGAATCGGCTCGCTGGCGGCCGGACTCGCGGACACCACCGGCCAGTTGATCGCGGCGCGGGCCGGCATGGGCGTCGGCGGCGCCCTGCTGCTGACCACCACGCTCGCCGTGGTCATGCAGATCTTCGCGGCCGCCGAGCACGCCAAGGCGATCGGCATCTGGAGCGCGGTCAGCGCGCTCGGCTTCGCCTGCGGGCCGCTGATCGGCGGCTTCGTGCTGGACCACTTCTGGTGGGGCGCGATCTTCCTGATCAACCTGCCGGTGGTGGCCCTCGGCCTGGTCGCGGTCGTGACCCTGGTCCCGGAGTCGAAGAACCGGCAGGGCGACCGCCCCGACCTGCTCGGCGCCGTACTCTCCACGGTCGGTATGGCCGCACTGGTCTACGCGATCATCTCCGGTCCTGAACACGGCTGGACGTCGGGGCGGGTCCTGGCCACGGCCGCCGTCGCCGTGGGGGTGCTCGCGCTCTTCGCCTGCTGGGAGAGCCGCGTCCCGTACCCGATGCTCGACCTCACCTTCTTCCGCGACCAGCGGTTCACCGGCGCGGTGGCCGGTCTTGTGCTGATCACCTTCGGCATGGGCGGTGCGCTGTTCCTGCTCACCCAGCACCTGCAGTTCGTCCTCGGGTACGGCCCGCTGGAGGCCGGGCTGCGGACCGCGCCGCTGGCCCTGACGGTGGTGCTGCTGAACTTCTCCGGCGTGGCGGCGAAGTGGCTGGCCAGGCTGGGCACGCCGGTGGCGGTGCTGCTGAGCATGGTGCTGATGTCGGCGGGCCTGGTGGCCATCGCCGCGCTGACCGGGCAGGGCTACGCCGGCACCCTGCTGGGGCTGCTGCTGATCGGCGTGGGGTGCGCGCTCGGCAACCCGGCCATGGCCCACGCGCTGATGAGCGCGATCCCGCCGGCCAAGGCGGGGGTCGGCGCGGGGGTCAACGGCACGCTGGCGGAGTTCGGCAACGGACTGGGCGTGGCCGTGCTGGGCGCGGTGCTGTCTTCGCGGTTCGCGGCGCTGGCCCCCGTCGCGGCGACGTCTCTCCCCGCGGCGCTGGCTTCGGCGCAGGGGCAAGGGGAGCGGGGGCGGGTCCTCGACGCGTTCTCCTCCGGAGTGGGGAGCAGTCAGTCGGTGGGGGCGGTGGCCGTGCTGCTGGGCGGGGTGGTGGCGGCGGTGTTGTTGCGGCGGGCGGAGCGGGCAGACTCGGGGGTTGTGAGCGCCTGAGGGGTCGGGTGGCCTGCTTGCGTCGCGGCTGCCGGTTGTTCGTGGTTGCTCGCGCCCGCGCGGCGGAGCCGCACAATGATGTGGTCCCGCGCCCCTTACGGGGCGCTTCGCCGACCGGCGTGTGATGAATCGAGGAGAGGTGCGCATGGCGAAGGCAGGGCGGCAGGGGCCCCGGGCCAGTGTGTGGCTGTCGGGCGAGGGGCGGCGCAGTGGGCGCCGTGGGGGGCAGCCGTCCGGGCTCGACCGGGACAGGATCACCCGGGTCACCGTCCGGCTGCTGGACGCCGAGGGCCTGGCCGGGTTCTCCATGCGCCGCCTGGCCGCCGAGCTGAACGTCACCGCGATGTCCGTGTACTGGTACGTCGACACCAAGGACCAACTGCTCGAACTCGCCCTGGACGCCGTCTTCGGCGAGCTGCGCCACCCGGACCCGGACGCCGGCCCTGACTGGCGCGAGGAGCTGCGTGCCCTGGCCCGGGAGAACCGGGCGCTGCTGGTGCGCCACCCCTGGTCGTCCCGGCTGGTCGGCACCTACCTCAACATCGGGCCGCACTCGCTGGCGTTCTCCCGGTCGGTGCAGAACGTCGTGCGCCGCAGCGGGCTGCCCGCACACCGGCTGACCGGCGCCATCTCCGCCGTCTTCCAGTTCGTGTACGGCTACGGCACCATCGAGAGCCGCTTCCTGGCCCGGGTGGCGGACACCGGGCTGAGTCCGGACGAGTACTTCCAGGACTCGATGAGCGCGGTGACCGAGGTGCCGGACACCGCGGGCGTCATCGAGGACGCCCAGGACATCATGGCAGCCCGGGGCGGCGACACCGTTGTGGAGATGCTGGACCGGGACTTCGAGTTCGCCCTCGACCTGCTCGTCGCGGGCATCGACGCGATGGTCGAACGGGGCTGACCCGCCGTCGGCCGGCCGCCCCGGCCGTACGCCCCGGCCGGCCGCCTCAGTCGTCCGCCTCAGTCGTCCGCCGCCAGCCGCGCAGGGAAGCCGCCCGTCGCCACCGGCCCCCACTTCTCCGGAGTCACCCGGACGATGGACTTGCCCTGCTCCACCATGGCCTGCCGGTACTCGTCCCAGTCGGGGTGCTCGCCGGAGATGTTGCGGAAGTACTCCACGAGCGGCTCCACGGAGTCCGGGGAGTCGATGACCTCAGCGGTGCCGTCGATCTGGACCCAGGGGCCGTTCCACTCGTCGCTGAGCACGATGAGGCTGACCCGCGGGTCACGGCGCGCGTTGCGGGTCTTGGCCCGTTCGGGGTAGGTCGAGACGACGATCCGGCCGGCGTCGTCGACCCCGCAGGTCAGCGGCGACCCCTGCGGGCTGCCGTCGGCCCGCCGGGTCAGCAGGATCGCCCGGTGCCGGGGGCGTACGAAGTCCAGCAACTCGTCCAGGGAGACACGGGTGTTCGTCGCGATGTTCGGTGCCATGCCGCCAGCCTAGGCCGCCGTCCCGCCACCCGCCGTCCCGCCACCCGCCGTCCCGCCGCCCGCCGTCCCGCCGCCCGCCGTCCCGCCGCCCGCCGTGCCGCTCTCCGCGCGCAGCGCCTCCGCGAGGCTGTCGTGGACCGGCACGTCGCGGCGCAGCCCGGAGAGTTCCAGGACGCGGCTCGCCACGCTCTTCGGGACGGCCACCACGCGCAACAGGGTGCGGTCGGGCAGCCTGCGGCGTACGGCGGCGAGGAGGCGGACGCCCTGGGAGTCCATGAAACGGGTCGCGGACAGGTCCAGGACGAGCAGGCGCAGGCCGCCGGAGCGCTGCTCCACGGCAGTCATGATCAGGGGCAGCAGTCCCGAGGCGTTGCAGAAGTCGATCTCGCTGGGCATCGCGAGCACGGCGCAGCCGGGTGGTTCACACGGCTCGCACGGCTCGCAGGGCTGGGGGCGGAAGGTCACAGCACTCACCTGACAGACGTCCGTCGGGCTTCCGGCCGGGCCGCTTCCTGACCCGGTCCCATTCCACCACGCGGCGCGGCGGCGTGGAAGGCTACCGGCCGTCCGTCCGCCCGGTCCGTCGGCCGAGCGTCACCGGCACGCAACCAAGCAGCTAAAGTGCTGTTCGTCCTGTGCTCGCAGTCGGGAATGTGCTGCGGAGCTCTCCTGCGCACGGCCGTGAGGCCGCGCTTGCCGAAGAGGTTCGTGGTGGCTGCGTCCGAATTTACTGATTTGCCGCGTTTTCCGGTGGGTTTCGAGCTGGCCGAGGCCCTGACCGAAGCGGCTCGCGACCTGCACGGGACGGGCACCCCCGACGACACCATGAACACCGCCGTCACCCTGGCGGTACGCCTGCTGCCCGACGCCGAACACGCGGGCATCTCGGAGATCCAGCGCGGCGGCCGGCTGCGCTCCCTGGCCTGGACCGACGAGACCGTGCGGTTCGCGCCGGAGCCCCGGCAGGGCGGCCACACCCCGCACCCGGACTGGGAACGCCTGTGGACCACGCCCGTGGTGCGGACGGACGACAGCGAGGCCGACGGCGGCGGCAACGTCCTGTCCGGGCTCGGCCTGCGCTCCGCGCTGTCCCTGCGGCTGCGTGCCGACCGGCGCCGGCTGACCGTGCTGACGGCGTACGCCCGCAAGCCGCAGGCCTTCGACGAGGACGCCACCCGCATCGGGCGGCTGTTCACCGCGCACGTCTCCCTCGCCCTGGACTCGGCGACCGTGCGCGAGCAGCTCACCGAGGCGATGCGCACCCGGGACCTGATCGGCCAGGCCACCGGCATCCTGATGGAGCGTCTGGACATCGACGCGGCCGGTGCCTTCGAGTCCCTGGTGAAGGCCTCCCAGCGCGAGAACGTGAAGCTGCGCGACCTCGCCCGCCGCATCGTCGACGCCAACTCCGCCGCGGGCGGCAGAGGCGTGACCGAGCGGTGACGGGACATCCGTACGGTCATGACCTCGCGGACCAGGGACACGGACACGGACACGAGCACGGAGACGCTTGATCACGCCATCGCGCGCAGCCAGGGCCTGGACACCCTGCTGCGCGACCTGACCGACCGGGCGGTCCAGGAGGTGCCCGGCGCCGACGCCTGCTCGGTCACGGTGCGCCGCGCCGACCGGCTGATGACGCTGGCGGGCAGTGCCGGCCTGCCCGCCGGCCTGGACCTGCGCCAGTACGAGAACGGCTCGGGGCCCTGCGTGGACGCCGCCGAGTCGGGCGGCGCGCAGTACTCCCCGGACCTGGCCGCCGAGACCCGCTGGCCCGCGTACACCCAGTACGCGCTCGCCACCGGCGTGCGCTGCGTGCTGGCGCTGCCGCTGGCCGTCGAGGGCGAGACGGGCGCCGCGCTCAATCTCTACGGCGTCGAGCCGGACTCCCTGGCCCGGGGGCTGGATCCGGCCCGCGCCTTCGCGGAGCGGGCCGCGGACGCGGTGAACGAGGCCCTGCGCGTCGAGCGGCAGCAGGCCTCGGCGGCGGATGTGCGCACCGCCCTGCTCTCCCGCAGCGTCATAGACCAGGCGGTCGGCATGCTCATGGCCCGGGAGCGCATCGACGCCCACCGGGCCCTGGAGCGGCTGCGCCGGGCCTCACAGGACCGGAACGTCAAGCTCCGGGACCTGTGCGCCCAGGTGGTGGCCCGGGCGTCCGGCGGTGCCTCACACGGCCGGAAGTGACTCCCCCTGGACCGCCTGGACGTCCAGCTCGACCCTGAGCGTCGTGCCGATGGCGGCGATGCCGGCCTGGACGACCTGGTTGTAGTTCATGGCGAAGTCCTCGCGGTGCAGTTCCGTCGTCGCGCGGAAGGCCGCCCGGGTGCCGCCCCAGGGGTCGGCGCCGGTGCCGAGGTAGGCCAGGTCCAGGTCGACCTCGCGGACGACCCCGTGCAGGCCCAGCTCGCCGCGGACGGTCCAGCGGTCCGGGCCGGCCTCGCTCACCGAGGTGGAGCGGTAGGTGATCTCCGGGAACCGCTCGGCGTCCAGGAAGTCGGCCGAGCGCAGGTGGGTGTCGCGCATGCCGTTGCCGGTGTCGATCGAGGCCGCCTTGATCACCGCCTCCACCCGGGACTTGGTGACGTCGTCCGGCGCGATCTCGACGGTGGCGGCGAAGTCGGTGAAGCGGCCGCGCACGCTGGAGATGCCGAGGTGCTGGGCGACGGCGGCCACGCTGGAGTGCGCCGGGTCGACCGTCCACGGCCCCGGCGGCGGCAGCTCGGTGCCGCCCTGGCGGGCCAGCGTCACGGTGCCTACCTCGGCCCGGCCGCTCGCGGTGACGATCGCGCTGGAGGCGGCCGGCGCGTAGCCGACCGCGGTGACGATCACGGTGTACGCCCCCGGCGTCAGCGCGGTGGTGTCCCGCACGGTGCCCTCGGTGTCCGCCTCGGCGCGCAGCACCTGCGTGCCGGTCATGTCGGTCACCGTGACGACCGCGTGCGACACGGCCCATCCGTCCCGCGTTCGGATCCTCGCGGTCAGTCCCATCCCGTTTTCTCCCTGCAAAGGCTCAGAAAGTGGTCGTAAAGAAACCGGCCCGTGGTGGGCGGGCGCACCTCCGCTCAGAGCGCGCACGCCACCACGGGCCGGGGTTCTGCTACTCGCCGGGGTGGGCGAGCTCGATGTCGTGGCCGTCGGCACCGGGGCCGGCGACCGTCAGGGCGGTGGCCACCGGCGGGTAGCCGGTCGCGATGACGGTGTACTCACCGGCGTCCAGGTCGGTGAAGGCGTACGCCCCGTCCGTACCGGTGGTGGCCGTGCCGACCACGTTGCCCGCCGCGTCGACCAGGGTGACCCGGGCGTCGGCCAGCGGACCGTGCGGTGCCCGCACGACGCCCTGGACCTGGGCGCCGGCCTGGAGGTCGACCTCGACGCGGGTGACACCGGTGCCGCCCACCTCGAGGGGCAGGGCGCGGGGCCGGTAGCCGGCGGCGTTGACCGCGACGGTCACCGTGCCCGGCACCAGCTCGGTGAAGGCGAACTCGCCCTGCTCACCGGTGGCGGCGCTGGCCAGCAGATCGCCGCGCACGTCGGTGACGATCACCATGGCGTCCTTGACCGGCTGCCCGCTCTCCACGGCCCGCACCAGGCCGGTGAGCCCGCTGGTGCCGCTGAGCAGGATGTCGTAGGCGACCGGTTCGTCGTTGACGACGATGGTGGAGGCCTGCGGCTGGAATCCGTCGGCGGAGGCGATCAGCACGTACGACCCGGCGCTCGGCGCGTCGACGGCGTAGGAGCCGTCGGCCTGGGCGACGGACCGGCCGAGCTGGCGGCCGGCCAGGGAGATCAGCGTGACGGCGGCCTGCGGGACCGGGGCGGACTCGGCGCCGCGGACGAAGCCGCGGACCGCGATGCCGCCGGAGACGGGCGCCTGCGGTTCACCGGAGCCGGTCGTCGTGGCGACGGCGGCGAGCCGTTGCGTGGCTGCCGGGGCGGCCGAGGTGTCCGAGGCGACCGAGGTGGCCGGGTCACCGGAGGGTGCGGCCGACACGGCCGCCATCGCACCGGCCGGGACCGGCTCGTCGGCGCCGCGGACGGCCTCCGCGGGGGTTCCCGCGACCGGCGGGGCGGACTCGGCCGAGGACTCCGCCGCCTGGGCGAGGGCGCCCCTGGTGCGCAGCGGGACCTCCTTGATGAACAGGGTCACCAGGAAGCCGAGCAGGGCGATCGGCGCGACGTACAGGAAGATGTCGGCGATGCCGTGCCCGTAGGCGCTCTCCAGCCAGGTGCGGATGGGGGCGGGGAGCAGGTCCATGTCGGGGATCTGCCCGGAGCCCATGGCCTTGCCGGCCGCCATCTGGTCCGCCGGCTCGAGCTGCCCGATGGTGTCGGTGGCGTAGTGGCTGATCCGGGTCGACATGATGGAGCCGAGCACCGAGACGCCCACCGCGCCGCCGAGGGACCGGAAGAAGGTGACCGTGGAGGACGCGGAGCCCAGGTCGCCCGGGTCCACCTGGTTCTGCGTGCAGAGCACCAGGTTCTGCATCATCATGCCGACGCCGAGGCCCATCAGCGCCATGAAGATGCCGATGTGCCAGTACGGGGTGTCGTAGCGCATGGTGCTGAGCAGGCCCAGGCCCGCGGTCAGCAGCACACCGCCGGTCAGCAGCCAGCGCTTCCACTTGCCGGTCTTGGTGATGACGATGCCGGAGACCGTGGACGAGACGAACAGGCCGCCGATCATCGGGATCGTCATGACGCCCGACATGGTCGGGGACTTGTCCCGGGCCAGCTGGAAGTACTGGCTGAAGTAGACGGTGCCCGCGAACATCGCGATACCGACGAACAGCGAGGCCAGCGAGGCCAGGGTGATGGTGCGGTTCTTGAACAGACGCAGCGGGATGATCGGCTCGCTGGCCTTCGACTCGACGAGGAGGAAGAGCAGCGTCAGCACGATCGCGCCGCCGACCATGGCCCCGGTCTGCCAGGACATCCAGGAGTACTTGTCGTCGGCGAAGGTGACCCAGACGAGCAGCAGGCAGACGGCCGCGGTGACGAAGAAGGCGCCGGCCCAGTCGACCTTGACCTTCCGCTTGAGCACCGGCAGGTGCAGCGTCTTCTGCAGCACGATCAGCGCGAGGATCGCGAAGGGCACGCCGACGTAGAGGCACCAGCGCCAGCCGAGCCAGCTGGTGTCGGTGATCACGCCGCCGAGCAGCGGGCCGCCGACGGTGGCGACGGCGAAGGTGGCGCCGAGGTAGCCGGAGTAGCGCCCGCGCTCACGCGGGGCGATCATCGCGGCCATGATGATCTGCGCCAGGGCGGACAGACCGCCGGCGCCCAGGCCCTGGATGGCCCGCGCGGTGATCAGCATCGCGGGGTTCTGCGCCAGACCGGCCACGACGGAGCCGATGACGAAGACGATCAGGGCTATCTGGACCAGTGCCTTCTTGCTGAACAGGTCCGCGAGCTTGCCCCACAGGGGAGTGGACGCGGTCATCGTCAGCAGCGAGGCGGTGACGACCCAGGTGTAGGCGCTCTGGCCGCCACCGAGGTCCCCGATGATCTCGGGCAGGGCGTTGGTGACGATGGTCGAGGACAGAATCGCGCAGAACATGCCGAGCAGCAGCCCGGACAATGCCTCCATGATCTGCCGGTGCGTCATCGGAGCGTCTCCGGAGGAGCCTCCCCCGTGCTTGGCATGAGCCCGCACACCGGCTGGTGTGGTCGTTGCCATGGACTTCCTTTACTGAATGGTGATCGCGGGTGTACGGGTGGACTGTTCGTCCCCGGACAGTGCGGGAGGCCGGGCCGCGGGGGCCCGGCAGTCGTCGAAGCTGGCCCTGAGTCGGGCCATGAGCCGGGAGAGCTGGCCGACCTCGTCGTCGGACCAGTCGCTCAGGCGGTGGGAGAGCAGCTGGGTGGTCCGCTCGGCGATGTCGTCGAGCTGGTCCTGCCCCGCGGGCGTCAGGCGCAGGATGCGCGAGCGCTTGTCGGCGGGGTCGGGGAAACGTTCGATCCAGCCCCGCTCGGCGCCGTGGGCGACGTGGCGGCTGGTCACCGACATGTCCACCGCGAGCAGCTCCGCGAGCTTGCTCATGCGCATGTCCCCGTGGCGGCCGAGCAGTGTCAGTACGGCGACGGACCCACCGGGGCAGTCGGACGGCAGCAGCCGCCCCATCTCCCGCTTCACGGCGCCGAAGGCGCTGAACTGACGGATCAGCTCCTCGTACTGCGCCTTCCCGGCCATGCGCACCTCCCGATTCGTTGCTTAGGGCAACCATAAGTTCCGTTAGTTGCTACAGGCAAACAAAAGAGGCCGGTGCGGCATAAAAAGTTGGCAAAGACAAGTATTGCGAAAGTAAACGCGCAGGTGATAGGGGGTGAGCGGGGGCAAGGGCACTCGGCGGCCCCGCACTTGGGCCGCACCCGCGGATTCGCTAGTGTCTCGGCCCATGGCTAACACCCAGGGCCCCCAGGGCAATAACGACCCCGCAGGCAGCACCCAGATGTTCCGCGCGTTCGTCGACGACGCCCCGCAGAGCCGGCAGGCTGCCCCCGCCTCCTCGTCCGGGCCCCGCGTCGGCCTGATCGTCGGCATCGTGGCCGCCGTGATCGTCGTCGCGGCCGTGGCCTGGCTGGCGCTCGGCTAGGACCCCTCGAAGCGGTACCGGGGGCACCGGGACCGCCGGACAACCGAGACGTACGAAGGCGACCGCCGCGGCACCCCCGAGGTGCCGCGGCGGCCGCCGCGCTGTCGTACGGACGGTCGCGCGTCGCGGGCTCAGTCGGAGATGAGGCCCTCGCGCAGCTGCGACAGGGTCCGGGTGAGCAGCCGGGAGACGTGCATCTGCGAGATGCCGACCTCCTCGCCGATCTGCGACTGGGTCATGTTGGCGAAGAAGCGCAGCATGATGATCCGCCGCTCCCGGGGCGGCAGCTTGGCCAGCAGCGGCTTGAGGGACTCGCGGTACTCCACGCCCTCCAGCGCCGTGTCCTCGTAGCCCAGGCGGTCCGCCAGGGAGCCCTCGCCGCCGTCGTCCTCCGGGGCCGGGGAGTCCAGCGAGGAGGCGGTGTACGCGTTGCCCACGGCCAGACCGTCGACGACGTCCTCCTCGGACACGCCAAGGACGGCGGCCAGCTCGCCGACCGTCGGGGAGCGGTCCAGCTTCTGGGACAGTTCGTCGCTGGCCTTCGTCAGGGCCAGGCGCAACTCCTGGAGGCGGCGCGGGACGCGCACCGACCACGAGGTGTCGCGGAAGAACCGCTTGATCTCGCCGACGACGGTCGGCATGGCGAACGTCGGGAACTCGACTCCCCGTTCGCAGTCGAAGCGGTCGATCGCCTTGATCAGGCCGATGGTGCCGACCTGGACGATGTCCTCCATCGGCTCGTTGCGGGAGCGGAAGCGCGCGGCGGCGTAACGCACCAGCGGGAGATTGAGCTCGATCAGGGTGTCCCGGACGTAGGCACGCTCGGGGCTGTCCTCGTCGAGGGCGGCGAGCCGCAGGAACAGGGAGCGGGACAGGGTGCGGGTGTCGATGGCCTCCGTGGCCGGAAGCGCCTGGGCCGGCACGGCGTCGAGGTCCGGCACGGCTTCGCCGGCCTGAGTGCCGTCGACGGAGCCGACGGTGCCGACGGAGTCGATGGGGCCGACGGGCTCGACGGCGCCGAGCGCCTCGATCGAGTCGGGCGCGGTCTCGCTCTCCGCGAGCGCGAGCACCTTCGAGCTGCCCTGTTCTACGGACATGCCACCCCCTTTGGGTCGCGGGACGGTCGCGGCACACGCTCCCACGCCGGGAACGCAGCCCTCACCTGAATACCGGAGCCGAAGCCCCGGCAAACGCGTCTCCGGCAGAATGTCACATGTCGGCAACGCGCTGTAGTGACATGTCGACATCCGAGATGCGAATACCCCCTGGAAACAAGGGGTCTGATGGGGCTTTCAGCCCGATTCCGTCCGCAACGGCCCTGGTGAGCGATTCGCTCTCGCCGGTGACCCCTCGCTCGCGCTTTCGACTCCGACCGGAGTCCCTCTCGAGGTTACGCGTCGATCCGGTTCGCGGACCTCAATCGCTGGAAACTACGCGCCAGTAGCCGCGAGACGTGCATCTGGGAGACGCCGAGTTCCGCGCTGATCTGCGACTGCGTGAGGTTGCTGTAGTAGCGCAGCAGCAGGATCCGCTGCTCCCGCTCGGGAAGTTGGACGAGCAGATGCCGCACCAGATCGCGGTGCTCGACCCCGTCGAGGGCCGGGTCCTCGTAGCCGAGCCGGTCCAGCAGCCCGGGCAGCCCGTCGCCCTCCTGGGCGGCCTCCAGCGAGGTGGCGTGGTACGACCGCCCCGCCTCGATGCAGGACAGCACCTCCTCCTCGGTGATGCGCAGCCGCTCGGCGATCTCTGCGGTCGTCGGGGAGCGTCCGAAGGCGGTCGTCAGGTCCTCGGTGGCGCTGTTGACCTGCACCCACAGCTCGTGCAGCCGGCGCGGCACGTGCACCGTGCGCACGTTGTCGCGGAAGTACCGCTTGATCTCCCCGACCACCGTGGGCATCGCGAACGTCGGGAACTGCACGCCCCGCTCCGGGTCGAAGCGGTCGATGGCGTTGATGAGCCCGATGGTGCCGACCTGGACGACGTCCTCCATCGGCTCGTTGCGGGAGCGGAACCGTGCGGCGGCGTAGCGCACCAGCGGGAGGTTGGCCTCGATGAGCGCCGCGCGCACCCGGTCGTGCTCCGGCGTGCCCGGGGTGAGGTCCTTCAGCTCTCCGAAGAGCACCTGGGTCAGGGCCCGGGTGTCGGCGCCCCGGCTGCGCTGCGGCGCGGGTGCCTCCTGGGCCTGGGCGGGCGGTGCGGGCGGTGCTTGAGGCGCAGTACTGGCCGGCACGGTCAACTCCACCTCGTGATCTGTCAACTCTTCCGTCAACTCATCCGTCAAAAGCGGTCATAGCATCACAAGACATGTCCACTGTGTGCAAGCACCGCATAACGTCGTGTTGAGTGAACGCAGAACGGCCCCGCACCGGGCTGGTGCGGGGCCGGGGCACGGGGCAGGAGCGCCCTGCGGGCCCGTGGTCGTACTAGAACTCGTAGTCGGCGATCACCCAGGTGGCGAACTCCCGCCACAGCGCGACGCCCGCCTGGTGCGCCGGGTGTTCGAGGTAGCGCTTCAGCGCGTCGGCGTCGTCCACGGCCGAGTTGATGGCGAAGTCGTAGGCGATGGGCCGGTCGCTGATGTTCCAGGCGCACTCCCAGAAGCGGAGGTCCTCGATCTGGCCACCGAGCGCCCGGAAGGCCTCGACGCCCTCCACGACGCGCGGGTCGTCGCGCTCGACGCCGTCGTTCAGCTTGAACAGCACGAGGTGGCGGATCATCACTCTCCTCCGTTGGCGGCCCAGGTCATGAAGTCGCCCACGGCGCCCGCCGCGTCGGATATGCCCTGGAAACCTATCTGCACGTAGTCGGCTGCCTTGGCCGGATCGGTGATGATCACATACAGCACGAAGACCACGAGCACATAGACGGCGATCTTCTTCGAGTTCACCGCCACCGCGGCCTCCCCTGTCCCTTCGACCCACGCCTTTCGGTCGCTCATGATCGCACGAAGGGCCCCGTCTTTCGACAGGGCCCTTGCAAAGCGGTAGCGGAGGGATTTGAACCCTCGGTGACTTGCGCCACACTCGCTTTCGAGGCGAGCTCCTTCGGCCGCTCGGACACGCTACCGAGAGAGACCTTACAGCACGGAGCGGCATGCTCTGAAATCGGTATTGCGGCCGCCGGACAGCCGTCCGGCGGGGGCTCAGCGGTCGCGGAAGAAGTCCGTGAGCAGCCGGGCACAGTCGTCCGCGAGCACGCCCTCGATCACCTCGGGACGGTGGTTGAGCCGCCGGTCGCGCACCAGGTCCCACAGGGATCCGGCCGCGCCCGCCTTGTCGTCGCGGGCGCCGTAGACCACGCGGTCCACGCGGGACTGCACGAGCGCGCCCGCGCACATCGTGCACGGCTCCAGGGTGACGACGAGCGTGCAGCCGGCCAGCCGCCACTCGCCCACCCGTCTCCCGCCACCACCCTTGCCGGAGGCGCTTCGCGCCGCTGAATCCCTCAGAACCGCGGCGGCCCGCCGGACGGCGAGGACCTCGGCGTGGGCCGTCGGATCCCCGGTGGCCTCGCGTTCGTTGTGCCCCGTGGACAGCACGGTGCGGCCGTCCGGCGCCAGTACGACGGCGCCGACCGGCACGTCCCCGCCCTCTGCGGCCCGCCCGGCCTCGGCCAGCGCGAGCCGCATCGCGGCCCGCCACCGGTCGCGCACCGGATCGGGCGGTGTCCCCTCGGGGTCCTCCTCGGCCGGCGCGGTCAGCGGACGGTCTCCAGTACGTCGGAGGCGCCCAGGGCCTCGGCGATCTCGCCGACCGCGTCCCCGGACATCGAGCGCAGCTCCTTCTCGCTCACGCCGAGGTCGTCGAGGACCTCGGCGTCGCCGACCGGCCCGTGCGGCACGGCCTCGCCCGAGCCGGCGGCCGCGTCACCCCCGCCGCCGCCGTCCTCGTCGTCGGACTCGCCGTCCTCCGTGCCGTCGAGGTCGAGGGCGTCGAGGTCGTCGCCGTCGTCATCGGGTTCCCGGCCGAGCAACTCGTCGGTGAGCAGGATCTCGCCGTAGCTGCTGCGGGCGGCCGCGGCGGCGTCCGAGACGTAGATACGGGGGTCCTCCTCACCGTCCACCCGGACGACCCCGAACCACGCGTCCTCCTGCTCGATCAGCACGAGCACCGTGTCCTCGTCGGGAGACGCCTCCCGGGCCAGGTCGGCGAGATCCGACAGGGTTTCCACATCGTCGAGCTCTGTGTCGCTCGCTTCCCACCCGTCTTCGGTGCGCGCGAGCAGTGCGGCGAAGTACACCGTGACTCTCCCACTGGTCCTAGGGGTGCCGGTTGGGGATCCCCCCGGCGGAGGCTACGGGCGGGGGAGCGGTGCTCCGAGCCCCACCCACTCGGAATCGTGGCAGAAACAAGGCACTCAGGGGACGTCTTCGGCGCCCTGTGTCCGGCTGTTTTGACCGGCGTCCCGGAAGGTGCGTACCCGGGCAGCCACCCAGCAGCGCTCTCGTCGCCGCCACGTGCGGATCGTACGCGGATTCTCGCGGTCCCCGCGTGCGTCCGTCACCACCAACGTCGGCGCGGCGCGCGATCTTCCCCGGCCGGCTCAGGAAGTTCTCCGCGGAGCGGGAGCGGGTGCCGGGGAGGTCGGGGGGAGCAGGAGCCGGGAAGCCGGAGAGACGGAAGGGTGGGAAGCCGGGAAAGTCCGGAGGCCGAGCGGCCGAGCGGCCGAGCGGCCGAGCGGTCAAGCGGCCGGGGCCCGGGAAGGGCTACCAGCGGAAGGTGCGCATGCGCATCGCGTGCCGCAGCCGGGCGGTCTTGGCGCGGCGCGGCTGCACGCGGTCCCGCAGCTGGCGGGCCTCCGCCAGATCGCGCAGGAACTGGGCCCGGCGCCGCCGTCGTTCGGCCTCACGATCCGGCTCGGGATCCCGCGGCGCAGCGCCGTCCGGCTGCCGCTCCGGCACCGCACTCGGCTTCGCCCCGCGACCCGTCCCCCGGTCCGCGCCGGGAGACGGCGTGTTGTGGAAGTCCCGGTCAGGCACAGTCTCACCACCCAGCGTCCGTCCCTCCCACCTTCCCCCGGTCGGGCGGTTTGACGCCCGCGAACGAGTGGAGCCGCAGCCGGAGCCTTGCCCGCCGCGGGGACGCCGCCCCCACGGGGCCCGGTTACTGTGGTGGGCATGCGTCTCCACGTCGTCGACCACCCCCTGGTCGCCCACAAGCTCACCACGCTGCGCGACCAGCGCACCGATTCCGCGACCTTCCGCCGCCTCGCCGACGAGCTGGTCACCCTGCTCGCCTACGAGGCCACGCGCGACGTGCGCACCGAACAGGTCGACATCCACACGCCGGTCTCGAAGACCACCGGCGTCAAGCTCTCCCACCCGCGCCCGCTGGTGGTGCCGATCCTGCGGGCCGGACTCGGCATGCTCGACGGCATGGTCCGGCTGCTGCCGACCGCCGAGGTGGGCTTCCTCGGCATGGTGCGCAACGAGGAGACGCTCCAGGCGTCCACGTACGCCACGCGCATGCCGGACGACCTGTCCGGCCGCCAGGTGTACGTTCTGGACCCCATGCTGGCCACCGGTGGCACCCTGGTCGCGTCGATCCGGGAGCTGATCAAGCGCGGCGCCGACGACGTGACGGCGGTGGTGCTGCTCGCCGCGCCCGAGGGCGTCGAACTCATGGAGCGCGAGCTGGCCGGCACCCCGGTGACGGTCGTGACGGCCTCGGTCGACGAGCGTCTCAACGAGCAGGGCTACATCGTGCCGGGCCTCGGCGACGCGGGCGACCGCATGTACGGAGCGGCCGAGTAGTACCCCGGAGCGCTGCTCAGCAGCCCTTCTTCTCCGCGGCGGGCGTCGACCGCGGCGCGGTCAGCTTGGCCAGCGCCGTGTCGGCGTCCGCACGCTTCGCCAGCCCCTTGAAGCCGTTGCCGATGATCAGGTCGACGGCGGCGCCCTTGCGGGCCGCGTCGGCGCGGTGCTCGGCGCCGGGGAGCTGCGTGCCGAGCACGGTGAGCGAACTCTTGAGGGAGGCGGACGGTCCGAGCAGAAGACCCGTGCCGTCGACCTTCTTGTCGTACTCCTTGGGCGCGTTGCTCACGTCGCCCACGCGGAAGCCGCGCTTCTTCAGCTCTTCGGCGGTCTTCTGGGCCAGTCCGCCGCGGGTCGTCGCGTTGAGCACGTTGACGGTGACCTGACCGGGCTTCGGCAGCACCACGGCGGCGGGCGAGGCGCTCGCCTTCGCAGTGGGGGCACAGCCCGCGGCACCGGCCGCCGAGGCCTTGTCGCCGCCGGTGAAGACGTCGATGAGCTGCAGCGTGCCCCAGCCGAGCACCCCGAGAACGGTGACGCAGGCGACGGCGGCGAACGCGACACGGCCGCGTCGCCGGGCCGGGCGCATCCGCGGGTACTTGTCCCCCGTGATCTTGTACTGGCCACCCATGCCGGGAGGAGTCAGCATGCTCATGGGCGCAGCGTAATGCGCTGGAGCGGCGATGCCTATTAGATGATCAGTCGACGTTCCGAGGTTCGGTGGCAATGCAACCCGAAAGGGTCAAGCGCGAGCCTCACCGGCAGGCCGCCGGGACCCGGTCAGCCGAGTTCGAGAACGCGGGCGTGCAGCACCTGGCGTTGCTGCAGCGCGGCCCGCACCGCCCGGTGCAGTCCGTCCTCCAGGTAGAGATCGCCCTGCCACTTCACGACGTGCGCGAAGAGATCGCCGTAGAAGGTGGAGTCCTCGGCCAGAAGCGTTTCCAGGTCGAGCTGGCCCTTGGTCGTCACGAGCTGATCGAGGCGGACCGGGCGCGGAGCGACGTCCGCCCACTGCCGGGTGCTTTCCCGGCCGTGGTCGGGGTACGGCCGGCCGTTTCCGATGCGCTTGAAGATCACACGGAAAGCCTACCGGCCCGGGCGTTGCGGGCGCAGCCATGGCGCCGGAGTGCGACGCCGGAAAAGACGCCGTAAACGGGACCAATCACCGACGGCCCCGCGAGATCGGTCTCACCTCACTCGTGTCCCGCCCGGCGTACGCCGTCCATCGCACCGGGGGCGAGACCCGCTCGCCCGGCGCACGGACGCCCTTCACAGCCTGCGGGGGACCTGTCCCGCCCGCCCGCGCAGCCGCACGGACGTGACGATCTCGACGACGCCGACGACGACCAGCCACCAGCCGCCGACCAGCATGAGAACGGTGGCCGACTCGACCGGCGAGTCGATCAGGACGATGCCGGCCACGACGGTGACGACGCCGAGGAAGATGTGCCAGCCGCGCGCGGGCATCGCCGGGTCGTGCACGGCGGCCACGATCTGCGTGACGCCGCGGAACAACCAGCCGATGCCGATCCACAGGGCGAGCAGCAGCACCGACTGCAGCGGGCCGCGGAAGCAGAACAGACCCAGCAGGATCGACACGGCGCCGCTGATGAAGGCCAGCACCCGCAGCGAGGTCCTCCGGTGCGTGCCGAAGGCGGCGGCCAGTTGCAGAACGCCGCTGATGACGAGGTAGAGGCCGAAGAGCACGCCGGCCGCGAGCAGCGAGGCGCCGGGCCAGACCAGGACCAGCAGGCCCAGGACGAGCGAGGCGACACCGGTGAACAGCACGGTCTGCCAGGCGGCACGGGACAGCTGGTGCAGGGGCCCCTCGAAGGGCGGCTCGGGCTCGTGCTCCTGCCGTCCGGCGCCCGGGGCGTGGGTCCCGTGCCGGGTGTGCACCCCGCGGTCGTCGTACGGCGTCCCGCCGGGGGAGCCGCTCGGTGGTTCGGTCATGCCCCATGCTGGGAGTGCCTCGGGCGTCCCCGCCACTGGAGAGGTCCACGGGGCTGACGTACGCACTCGGCGCGGGGTGGGTCGCGCGGCCCGGCGTAACGGGGTGCCTCCCCCACTCTCGGCTTAGCTCGAGCGGGAGGTGCCCCCACCGCCCACCCGTGCCGCCCAGCGGCACGACTGCCCGCAGCGACGGCGGCCAGGCGGCTGCCCGCAGCTACGGCGGGGAGCCGCGTACGGCGGGACGGGGCAGCGACGGTGGGCGGCGGGGAGCCGCGTACGGCGAGAAGGGGCAGCGACGGTGGGCGGCGGGGAGCCGCGTACGGCGAGAAGGGGACGTGTCGGGGGGTGTCCGCCCGCAGCGGTTGGCGCGTCAACGCGGCCCGCTTCTGTGGCCGACCGATTCCGCGCCGTTCCGAGGACGGACACCCCCCGACGCGGCCCCGCCCCCAGACAACGCACCGCGCTACGCGCACCCCCACCGAACCCGCACAGGCGCCGCAGGCCCCCCGCACCCCCACCACCGCCAGAGGCACCCGCACAGGCCGCCGCAGGCACCGCACCCCCCACCGCCGGAGCAGAGGCGCCCCGCCCCACCGCCGGAGGCACCCGCACAGCCCGCCGCCTACTTGCCGGAGGCCTTCGCCGCCTTGGCCGCCGCCTTCATCTCCTGCTTGTGCGCCCGCACCTTGGTCAGGGACTCCGGCCCCCTGATGTCCGCGACGGACCGGAAGGAGTCCGGCTCCCCGTACGCGCCCGCGGCCTCGCGCCACCCCTCGGGACGGACGCCGAGCTGCTTGCCGAGCAGCGCGAGGAAGATCTGGGCCTTCTGCTTGCCGAAGCCAGGCAGTTCCTGGAGCCGCTTCAGCAGTTCCTTACCGGTGGACACGCCCCGCCAGACGCCCTCGGCGTCACCGTCGTACGTCTCGACGAGGTACCGGCACAGCTGCTGCACCCGCCCCGCCATCGAACCGGGGTAACGGTGCACGGCCGGCTTCTCGGAGAGCAGCGCGGCGAACGCCTCGGGGTCGTAGGCCGCGATGTCGTGCGCGTCCAGGTCCTCCGCCCCCATGCGCCGGGCAATGGTCGACGGGCCCTTGAACGCCCACTCCATCGGCACCTGCTGGTCGAGCAGCATGCCGACCAGCGCGGCGAGCGGACTGCGCCCGAGGAGTTCGTCGGCCTCGGGGTCCTGGGCGAGGTGAAGTGTGACGTCCATGGTCCTGATGATCGCGCGTACGGGCTCAGGTCGCGCGCCAGTACCCCAGCGCGTTCACCCGCTGCTTGGGCACCCCCAGCTCCTTGCGGACGTACGAGGCCAACGCCCGCGTCGTCGCCGTGTCGCAGGCGATCCAGACGAACGGCTCGGCGGCGGACCCCAGCAGCTCAGGCAGTTCCTCCTTCACCCGCGCCATCAGGTGCGCCCCCGCGTCCCGGCGCGGCACCGCGCGGACCTCGTGCCGCTCGGCGACGGTGCGGAAGGGCAGGCCGTCATCCGTGCCGCCCTCGAACCAGACGGTGGCCGGCACCGGCCCCAGCGCGTCGAGGAGGGAGTTGAGCGCGGGCAGGGACGCCGGGTCCGCGACCGCGAAGACACGGGAGGGAAGGGGCCGCGGCACCTCGAACCCGGTGCCCTGGACCGTCGCCTCGATCGTGTCCCCCGGCTTCGCCGCCCGCGCCCAGTCGCTCGCGCACCCCTCGTGCAGGGCGAACTCCATGGCGAAGGTGCCGGCCGCCGGATCCGGGTCGACCAGTGTGTACCCGCGCTGGTGCGGCCGGCCCGCGTTGTCGAACCACAGCCGCACCCACATCGTGGGGTGGACCCCGGTCGCCGTCAGCATGCCGCCGTCGCTCAGGCGCAGCCGCCGGTAGTGCGGGGTGACGTCCTCGACGTCCGTCACGGTGAACTCGAAGTCCTTCGCGCGCATCAGCTTGAGGACCGCGCCCTCCCAGCCCCGCCCCTGCCCCATGATTCCTTCACCCTTCACGTACTATTCGGCCACGACCAAAAACTTAGGTGAGCCTAACCTAAAGGAAAGTAGGGGCACAGGGGTGAGCGCCGAGACATACCGCGACGCCTGGGGGATCCCGCACCTGCGCGCGGACTCCGCGGCCGAACTCGCCCACGCCCAGGGCCGGGTGACCGCCCGTGACCGCGCCTGGCAGCTGGAGGTCGAGCGGCACCGCGCACAGGGCACCTCCGCGTCCTTCCTCGGACCCGAGGCCCTGTCCTGGGACCGCCTCGCCCGCCGCGCCCGGCTCGCGGACACCGCACGCCGCTGCTTCGCGGCCCTGGAGCAGAAGGACCCGGAGACGGCCGCCTGGGTGCGGGCGTACGTCGACGGCGTGAACGAGGGGCTGGCCGAAGCGCCGAGAAACGAGGGGCCGGCCGAAGCGCCGAGAAACGAGGGGCCGGCCGAAGCGGCGAAAAGCGAGGGGCTGGCCGAAGCGCCGAGAAGCGAGGGGCCGGCCGAAGCGGCGAAAAGCGAGGGGCTGGCCGAAGCGCCGAGAAGCGAGGGGCTGGCCGAAGCGCCGAGGGACGCCGAACCCGCCCCCGAGTTCGCCCGCACCGGCCTCGTCCCCGGCCGCTGGGAGCCGTGGACCCCGCTCGGCGTCTGGCTCGCCACGCACATCCTCTTCGCCGGCTTCCCCGCCAAGCTCTGGCGCGAGCACATCACCGCGCACCTCGGCCCGGAAGCCGTCGCCCTGTTCGCCGCCGACGGCCCCGGCACCGCGGGCAGCAACGGCTGGCTGGTGAGCGGCGAGCGGACCACCACCGGGCACGCGGTCATCGCGGGTGACCCGCACCGCTTCATCGAGGATCCCGGCGTCTACCAGCAGATCCACCTGTCCTGCCCGGAGTTCGACGTCGTCGGCCTCGCCGTGCCCGGAGTCCCCGGTGTCGCCCACTTCGGCCACGCCGGCACGGTCGCCTGGGCCATCACCAACGCCATGGCCGACTACCAGGACCTGTACCGCGAGCGTCTGCGCCGCACCGGCGCAGGCGTCGAGGCGCTGGGCCCGGACGGCACCTGGCACCGCGCCACCCGGCACACGGAGACGATCCGCGTCGCGGGGGAGCCGGGCGAGCAGGAGACCGTGGAGGTCGAGGTCATCGAGACCGACCGGGGCCCGGTGATCGCCGGCGGCCCCGAGGGCCTGGACGACGGCACCCCCGCCGCCCTCAGTCTGCGCTACCCGCCTCGCGTCACCGCCGACCTCGGCTTCGGCGCCCTGCTGCCGCTGCTGCGGGCCCGCACGGTCGCCGACGTGGACCGCGCCCTGGACGCGTGGGCCGAGCCGGTCAACGTGGTGCAGGCCGCCGACACGGAGGGCGGTCTGCTGCACCGGGTCGCGGGCCGCGTACCGGTACGGCCGGAGGCGAACCGCCTGCGCCCCGTACCGGCCTGGGAACCCGGCCACGAGTGGACCGGCTGGCACACCCCGCCCCGCGCCGGACTCACCGACGGCGTCGCCGTGATGGCCAACCAGCGCGGCCCGTCCACCCCCCTCGGCGTCGAGTTCGCCCCACCGCACCGCGCCGACCGCATCGCCGCCCTGCTCGCGGGCAGGGAGCGCTGGTCGGCGTCGGACATGCCCGCGATCCACACGGACACCCACCTGGCTTCGGCCGGCCCACTCCTGGACCACCTCGCCGCCCTGACCACCCCGGCGGCCCCAGCCGCCCGGGCCGTCCTCACCCCCGAGGCCACCACGCTCCGCGCCCGCCTCCTCGCCTGGGACCGCCGCATGGACGCCGACAGCACCGACGCGGCGGCGTACGCGGCCCTGCGCGGAGCGGTCGTACGAAGACTGGCGGCGCACCCGGCCCTCGCCCCGGCGTCCGTGCCGCCCGCGTACCCCGAGGTGCTCCTGCCGTGGCTCGCGCTCCTGCCGCGCGTCGGCCACGCCCTGGAACACCTGCTGCGCGCGGAGGACCTGTACGGCATCGACCGCGCCGAGACCGTCCGCGCCGCGCTGGAGGAGGTCGCCGCGTCCCCGCCGGCCGGCACCTGGGGCGACACCCACCGCCTGGCCCCCTGGCGGGCGCTGCCGGACACCACCGTCCTCACGGACGAGCCCGGCCTCTCCGGCCACCACGACTGCGTGCTGTGCACCTCCTCCGTGCCCGGCCTCACCGACCGCGCCGCACGCGGCCCGGCCGCCCGGTACGTCTGGGACCTGGCCGACCGCGCGAACAGCGGCTGGGTGGTACCGCACGGAGCGTCGGGCGTCCCGGGCTCACCCCACCACCGCGACCAGCAGCCCCTGTGGCTCGAGGGGGAACTCGCCCCGGTGGTCACCGACTTCGCCCGGCTCACGAAGGAAACCGATGACTGACCCGCACGTGACCCCGCACGTGACCCCGCACGCGACCGCGCACGCGACCGCGCACACGACTCCGTACGCCGACCGGGCCGCCGTCCACGAGCAGCACCTCGACGGCTTCGGCACCGTACGCATCCTCCCCCTGGACCCCGTCGCGGACGCCCCGGTGGTCCACGGCTGGGTGAGCGAGGAACGGGCCGCCTTCTGGGGCATGAACGGCCTGACGTGCCGACAGGTCACCGACATCTACGCGCACATGGACACCCTCGACACCCACCACGCCCACCTGGTCGCCATGGACGGCGAGCCGGTCGCCCTGTTCCAGACCTACGACCCCGCGGCCGACCGGGTGAGCGAGTGCTACGACGCCGAGCCGGGCGACATCGGCGTCCACCTGCTCCTCGCCCCCGCCGGAACCGGCGGCGCGCGCCCCGGCTGGACCGCCGCCCTGTCGGGCGCCCTCATGGCGTACGTGCTGCTGGGCCTGGACCGGACGCGGATCGTGGTCGACCCGGACGTGGCCAACGAGAAGGCGATCGCCCGCTTCCTCAGGCAGGGCTTCACCGTCGGCCCCGCGGTCATCCTGCCCGAGGTCGACCTGCCGGACGTGTACCTGCCCGAGAAGAAGGCGCAACTGGCTTTCCTGCGCCGGGAGGTAGCCTTCGCGGGGTGACTGACGCGCCGACCGCCGAGGACCTGATCGCGCACTACGCACTGGAGCCCATCCCCCGCGAGGGCGGCCTGTTCCGACGCACCTGGGCAGGTCCCGAGCGCCCGGACGGACGCCCCGCCGGGTCCGCCGTCGTCGCCCTGCTCACCGCCCGCCCGGGCGACTTCTCCGCCCTGCACCGCCTGCCCGCCGACGAGGTCTGGCACTTCTACCTGGGCGACCCGCTGGAACTGCTGCTCCTCGCCCCGGACGGCAGCGCGCGCACGGCCGTGCTGGGACCGGACGTCCTGGGCGCGCAGCACGTGCAGTTCACGGTCCCCGCCGGTACGTGGATGGGCGGCCGGGTGGCCGCGGGCGGCGCGTGGTCGTTCTTCGGCTGCACGATGGCGCCCGGTTTCACCTACGGGGACTACGAGCACGGCGACGCCACCGACCTCACGGCGCGCTACCCGGCCGAGGCCGCGCGGATCGTGGCACTGTGCCGCCCATGACCCCCTCCACACATCTCCTCGACGGCCAGGTCGCCCTGGTCACCGGCGCGGGCGGCGGCATCGGCCGGGGGATCGCGCTGCGCTTCGCCGAGGAGGGCGCGGCGGTGGCGGTGCACTGCCGTACGGCGGTGGAGGCGGCGCGGGACGTGGCGCAGCGCATCCGGGACCGCGGTCGACGTGCCACCGTCCTGCGCGCCGACCTCACCGACGAGGACGCCTGCCGGCGCCTGGCCGAGGAGGCCGCCGACTGGGGCGGCGGACGGCTCACCGCGCTGGTCAACAACGCGGGCGTGCAGCCACTGCGGGAACTGCCCGGCATGACGGCGGCGGAGTGGCGGGAGGTGGTGGACACCAACCTCACCGGCGTCTTCGCGTGCACGCAGGCCGCGGCCCGGATCATGCGGGCCCAGGACGGCGGCGGCACGGTCACGCACATCGCCTCCATCGAGGCGAGCGCCCCCGCTCCCGCCCACGCGCACTACAGCGCCTCCAAGGCGGCGGTCGTGATGCACGCCCGGTCGGCGGCCCTGGAGTACGGCCCTTGGGGGGTCAGGGTCAACTCCGTCTCGCCCGGCCTCGTCGACCGCGAGGGCCTGGCCGAGACCTGGCCGGAGGGCGTACGGCGGTGGCGGCGGGCGGCGCCGACGGGACGGCTCGGGCGCCCGGAGGACGTGGGCGACGCGTGCGTGTTCCTCGCCTCGCGGCTGGCGTCCTGGGTGACGGGCCACGACCTCGTGGTGGACGGCGGGGTGACGGCACGCCCGTCGTGGTGAGGAGCCCCCTGGTCCACGGGTGAGCGGGGCGGCCTCCGCGTCCGTACGTATCGGCGAGGCAGTGGGTCCCGACGACGGAGATGCGACGTGAGGTGTGGCGGCGGTGCGTGCGCTGGAGGCCGGGGGCGAGGGAGCGGGGGCGGACGGAACCGCGAGCGACGACGGAACCGGAACCGGAACCCGGACCGGCGGCGGGACCGGAACCGGAACCCGGACCGGCGGCGGGACCGGAACCGGCGGAGGGACCCCCGGGGAGTTCAGCGGCTGGTGCTGCTGGGCGCCGTGCTGGTCCTGCTCCTCCTCGGCGGCACGGGACCGGCGTCCGCCCACGCCGCCCTCGGCTCCACCGACCCCGGGGACGGAACCGTCCTCCGGCGGGCCCCCGCGCACGTCACCCTGACCTTCAGCGAGTCCGTCGGCCTGCGCGACGACTCCTTCCGCGTCCTGGACCCGGGCGGCCACCGGGTGCACACGGGGGAGGCCGGACGCGCGGACGGGCGTTCCGACACGGCCCGGGTCGCGCTGCCGGGCGAGCTGGGGGAGGGGACGTACACCGTGGCCTGGCGGGTGGTGTCCGCCGACAGCCACCCCGTCTCGGGCGCCTTCACCTTCTCGGTCGGCAAGCCGTCCCAGGCGGCCGCGCCCGTGGACACCGGCCCCACCGAGGATCCGCTGACCGCGACCCTCCACAAGATCGCCCGCTACCTCTCCTACCTCGCCGCGGCCCTGCTCATCGGCACCGCCGCCTTCGTCGCCCTGTGCCGCCCGCCGGATCCGGCCCCGCTGCGCCGGCCGCTGGTGGCCGCCTGGTGGACCCTGCTGGCGGCCACCGTCGCACTGCTGGTGCTGCGCGCCCCGTACGAGGCGGGTACGGGCCCGTCGGCGGCCCTCGACCCGGCCGCGCTGGGCGACACCCTCACGACCCGCCCCGGTGTCCTGCTCCTGGCCAGGCTGGGGCTGCTGATGCCGGTCGCGCTGTACCTCGCCCGCACGGCCCACGCGGTCCCCACAGTCGGCACGTCCCGCGCGGTCCCCACGGCCCGCGCGGACCGGCGCGAGGGGCGCGCGGGGCGCATCCCGCTCGCCGCCGCGGTGGGCGCCGTTCTGGCCGTCGGCCTCGCCCTGACCTGGGCCGCCGCCGAGCACGCCTCGGCCGGCATACAGGTGCCGGTCGCGATGACGTCCTCCGTGCTGCACCTGCTGGCCACCGCGGTCTGGCTCGGCGGTCTCGTGGCCCTGCTCACCACCCTGCGCGCCTCGCGTCCCGCCCCGGACGCGGACACGGTCGCCCGCTTCTCCCGGACCGCCTTCGCCGCCGTGACCGTCCTGGTCGTCACCGGCGTCTACCAGTCCTGGCGCGGCCTCGGCTCCTGGCAGGCGCTCACCGGTTCGACGTACGGCAGGCTGCTGCTCGCGAAGGTGGTCCTGGTGGCCGTCCTGCTGGCCGCGGCGGCGGTGTCCCGGAGGTGGACGGCGGCGCTGGTCACGGCGCCGGCCGCCGTACGCGAGCCCGACCGCGTGCACGAGCGGGTCCCGCAACCGGCGGGCGGCCCACCACCGGAGGCACCGCGGCCATCGCACCCACGGGGCGCCGACACGGGCCCGGGCGCCGGCACCGATCCGGGTACCGGCACCGATCCGGGTACCGGCACCGATCCGGGTACCGGCACCCGCACCGGGGACACCGGGGCCGAGTCCGCCCTCCGACGCGGCCTGCGCCGTTCCGTCCTCGTCGAGGCCGTCGTCGCCGCCGCCGTGCTGGGGGTCACCACCGTGCTCACCGCCACCCCGCCCGGCCGCTCCGCGGAGGAGGCGGCGCGGGCGGCCGTACCGGCGGGCGGGGTACTGCCCGCGTCCGTCACCACGATCCCGTTCGAGATCGGCGCCTCGGGCCGGGGCACGGTCCAGATCACCCTGGACCCGGGCCGTACCGGCGACAACGCGGTGCAGGCCGTCGTCTTCGGCCCCGACGGCAGCCTGGCCGCCGTACCCGAGCTCCGCCTCGCCTTCACCCTCCCCGACCGGCACGTCGGCCCCATCGAGGCGGACCTGGTCGACCGGGGAGGGTACTGGAGCGCCAACACCGTCACCCTCCCTCTCCCGGGCACCTGGACGATGAAGGCGACGGTCCGGGTGTCGGAGATCGACCAGGTGAGCGAGACCCGGCGGATACGGGTGGAGCGGTAGACGCCTGTGCCGGCGTCCGCGGTGCGCGGCGCTTCGGACGGGGCCGGGTTTGCCGGGATACGGAAGCCCCGGCCCCTGTCCGACTGCCGTCCCGCCTCGTTGCGTTCCGGGTTCCGCTTGACGGAAGCTGCCGCAGGAGGGGGGACGGCGATGAGGTCGAGGGCGACGACACCACAGGGGACGACGACACCACGGGCGACGACGGCAGCACGGGCGTGGGCCACGGCGCGGCGCGCGGACGGGCCGCAGGGCAAGGGACGTGCGGGCGGGCGGCCGCCGGGCCGGGCGCGGCTCACGGGCGTACTGCTGATCCTGCTGTCCCTGGCCTCGGCGGCGGCCTGCTGCCTCGTGTTCGCCTGGTGGCTCCCGTCCGACGGCGAGCGCTACCAGGACTACCGCGCGGCCGACTCGTGCTCCTCCGGCGCGTTGAGCCGGGGGGACACGGACTGCCTGAGCACCTGGCACCTCACCGTGGAGAAGACGGTGAACAAGACCGCCGGTAAGGAATCCGTTCACGACGCGACCCTGACGTACCAGGACTCCTGGCGGGGGACCGTGCACCTCAACGGCTCGGGGCCCCTCCTGGAGCGGCTCGAGCCCGGTGACCGGGTCACGGCCACCGCCTGGCGCGGCGAGATCATGGTGCTCGGCCAGGGCGGGGTACGGCAGGACACCTTGGAGGCGCCCCGTGACGAGCTCCAGATGAACGCCGCCGTCGGCGTGCTCGCCGGGCTCCTCGCGGCCCAGTGCCTCGTGTTCGGCGCGGTACGCCTGGTCAGGCCCTTGGACCACGAGCCCCTGACCTGGGAACCGTACGGCAGGTGGTTGCTCTTCACCGTGATCGGCGTGAGCTTCGGGGTGGGCCTGCCGGCGGTGTGGACCGGCGTCCCGTGGTGGACGGTGCCCCTTGTCGCCGTACCCCTGGCGATGTGCGCGGCGCTGTGGTTCCGCTTCCGCCTCCGCCTCCGCCGCTACGGGTGAAGGACCACCTTCGTGTAGCCCTCGATCCGCTTGTCGAACTTGTCGTAGCCGGACGGTGCCTGGTCCAGCGGCAGCTCGTGGGAGACGACGAAGCTGGGCGTGGCCCGGCCCTCGATGATCATGTCCCGCAGGTAGCGGTTGTAGCGCTTGACGTTGCACTGCCCCGTCCCCATCCGCAGCCCCTTCTCGAAGAGCTTGCCGATCGCGACGAGGAGCATGCCCTGCTTGGCCTGCTCGTCCGGACCACCCGGGTCGGCCGGGACGTAGAGCCCGGGAACGCCCAGCGCCCCGGTGGGCCTGACCGTGTTGACCAGCGAGTTCAGCACGGTCGCCGGTTCCTCCTCGCCGGTTTTGCCCGCCGTCGCCTGGTAGCCGACCGCGTCCACGCCCTTGTCGGTGCCGGCGCCCCCGGTCTGCTCCTTGATCTGCTCGACCGGGTCGCCCGCGGAGAAGTCGACGGGCACCGCGCCGATCTCCTCGGCCTTCCGCAGCCGCTCCGGGACGCGGTCGACGACGAACACCTTCTTGGCGCCGCGCAGCAGTGCCGAGTAGGCGGCCATGAGCCCGACGGGCCCGGCCCCGTACACCGCGACGCTCTCGCCGGGACGCACACCGGCGAGTTCGCAACCGTGGTAGCCGGTGGGGAAGATGTCGGCGAGCAGGATGAAGTCGGTCTCGTGCGCGTCGCCCTCGGGCAGCTTCAGGCAGTTGAAGTCGGCGTACGGGACGCGCAGGTACTCGGCCTGGCCACCCTGCCAGGGGCCCATCGACACATAGCCGTACGCGCCGCCCGCGAAGCCGGGGTTCACGGTGGTGCAGTAACCCGTGTACCCCTCGGCGCAGTTGGTGCAGAAGCCGCAGGCGACGTTGAAGGGCATGACCACGCGGTCGCCCTCCTTCAGCCCGGTGACGCCCTGCCCGACGCGGTCGACGATCCCCATGTTCTCGTGACCGAAGACGATGCCGGGCTCCGCGGCGGTACGGCCCTCGTACATGTGCAGGTCCGACCCGCAGATCGCGGTCGACGTGACACGCACGATCACGTCGTTCGGATGCTGGATGTCCGGCTTCTCCACGTCTTCGACCGCGACAGAGAACGGTCCCTTGTAGACGACGGCTTTCATGGTCGCGACCTCCTCCGCCCTTGGCTTCCCCCGTGACCCATCTCTCATGGTTCTCCGGACGATGGGACGGGGCAACTCCGCGAGGACGCCGCCGACCGCTGACGCTCCCTAGGGCTCCTCGGTGGCGGGCCCCTCCTCGCGCTCGGTCAGCCTGGCCTTGAGCACCGGGCTGACGAGCAGGTCGTACACGAGCACCCCGACGACCCCGCCGATGAGCGGGCCGACGATGGGGATCCACCAGTAGCCGCTGAACCACTGGAAGGTGCCGGGCAGGGCGATGTCGCCCCAGCCTTCGAAGAAGGTGAACAGACGGGGGCCGAAGTCGCGGGCCGGGTTGATCGCGTACCCCGCGTTGGTGCCGAAGGCGAGGCCGATCGCGACGACGACGAGCCCGATGATGAACGGGTGGAGATTCGACATCGGAGCCGTGTTGCGGGTGTCGATCAGCGCGCAGATCAGCAACAGCAGGATCCCGGTGCCCACGATCTGGTCGAGCAGAGGACCCCACCAGGAGTCTCCGAAGTACTCGGCGGGGAACGTGGCGAAGATCGAGTACGTGTTCAGCGACGTCTCGCGCGTCTCACCCGCCTTGGCGATGGCCGCGTCGATCGCCCACCGATAGCAGGCGTACACGAGCGCGGCGGCGACGAAGGCTCCCACGACCTGCGCGAGCCAGTAGGGCAGGACCTTCCGCCACGGGAAGTCCCGCCGCACCGCGAACCCGAGGGTCACCGCGGGGTTCAGGTGCGCCCCGCTGATGCCGCCGGCCACGTAGACGCCGAACACGACGGCGAGGCCCCATCCCCACGCGATGATGAGCCAGTTGGCGGGCCCGAAGTCCGCGGTCTGCCGGCCCGAGCCCGGCAGCCCGGCGACCGCCACGGCCACCGAACCGACGCCGAAGAGAATCAGGACGAACGTCCCCAGGAACTCGGCGCACATCTCACCGCCGAGGCCCTTTCGATAACCGCGTCGATGAACCACCCGTTCGGCCACCGGTTCTCCTTCGCTGGAACGGAACAGACCAATCCGCTCCATACCCGTAAAAGTGGCCGCTCGGATGATCAATCGGGTGATTACACCGGTTTGGCGCGTGGGACTACCCCTCCACGGAGCAACAGGAGAGACGGAGGCGGCAGCCGGGTGGACACGTCGAAGGGCCCCACCGCGAACGGTGGGGCCCTTCGACATCGTGCCCGGTGAGGCACTGGCGGAGGATACGAGATTCGAACTCGTGAGGGGTTGCCCCCAACACGCTTTCCAAATGTTCGTACGGGGGTTCGGGGATGTGTGGGGGTGTTCTGACCTGCAGCGGAGGGGTGAGCTGGACAGATGGTGGACGGCGCCGGACGGGAGTGAATGCAACCAAAACTGCAACCACGAAGCAGCCGTTCTCGGCTGGACAAAGAGGGTGCCGCTGACGCTTCCATGTCCAGCAGGGCGAGGACAGCCGTGTGCCGACGGAGGCTCGGCAATTGGCGAAGGGCTGTTCTCTTCCGGCGGGGATTACCGGTGACGCCAGTACCTGTAGAGCTGTTCCACGTCCGCTTCGAGGACGTCTCGCAGATCGTCATCATCGGAGGGTGCCGCCAGCCCCAGGGCGGCCAGGATCTCCCGATAGTGTGACGCCATGATCGGGTCTGCCAGCGCAACCAGCGAAGACAGCGGAGCTTGATCAGCGGGTGTCTTCCTGTCCACCAGTACCAGCACCTCCACCCTGTCCGCGATGTCCATGTGGGGCAGTGCGGAGCCGAGCTGCTGCCGGAGTTCCGCCCAAGAAGTGGTCTTTTGGTCGCGGGCCTTCTTTGTCAATGCTCCCCGGACCGCTTCAGCGGTACGTGTTAGGAGATCCGACGGAAGATGGGGTTGTGTAGCGCCTTGCCCTTCTCGTTCGGAAGAGACGCTGATGTCCGTGGCTCTCCGTTCCTGAGGAGATGACCGTTCGATCCATTTTTCTGCATCCCGGCGATCGCGCGTTGAAAGCAGCGCGCCAGCACTCTCCATGGCGGTGGACAGCTCGGCGATGAGCCGCTCCTCCTCCTCGGGAGGCAACGGGTGGGTGGGGGTAGCCCTCAGAGCGCCCAAAGCGCTCCTTGCGCGGGCTTTCGCGCGACGGCGTTCCTGGAGTTCCTCGCGAGCATGTTGTTGGTCTTCGGCTTTCGCCTGGGTAGGTACCGCCTGCTGCCGGGCAGGTACTACTTGCTGGACGGGGAACGGTAGCGGGCTCGAAACCATCGCGATTCTGTGCACCGCCCGGTGTTGAGGCGTGGGTTCGGGCAGCTTAGAGGCGATGAGCTGTTCGGCTGCCGTGAGGATTGCCGCCTCGGTGTCATTGGGGGCCAGATCTCGTGCGAAGATCTTCTTCGCCTTTTTCAGTAGGTCACGTGCCGCGAGGGCGTTGCCATTCTGCTGGGCTGCCTTGAGGCGGATGAAGAGGACGCGGCGATTCCGGTCATGCACGGAGAGCCACTCGTCTGTCTTGGTCAACGTGGATCGGAGCGCATAGAGGGCATATCCCTCGCATCCGCTCAGGTCGCGTTCGGCATCCCTGCGAAGCTCGCGTGCCATGGCGACGTGGCCAGCGGCCACAGCGGCATTCATGCCGCGGATGAGGTCGGCGATCTGGTCCGGTACATGCCGATCCGGCGGAGCCGGCGCTGCCTTGGTCTCGGTCTCCATAGCACCGGTGCTGGGCTCGGGGATGTCCGATCGAGTCTTCAAGATCTGCTTGACGGCAGGGGTGATGAGCAAGCCATCAGAGGTGACTTCGCACTCCGAGGGGTCAAACCACTCGGTACCCCCATGCGGGGTCTCTGTGCCGACCTGCATCACCCGGCGTCCGTCGACGGTCCTGAACGCAATACGGTTGACGTACCGCCGACTCATTTGCCAGAGAGCAGCGCTGGAAACACCAGGCCCCAGAACCAGCTCGTGAACGGCCTGTTCGTCCCATTGGAGTGGTACGTCACTGTTCATGTGAACGCGGAGTCTGCGACCGTCCACTTCGATGTCCACCACAGAGCCGACCGGGGCATCGTCGTGATCGATGAATCGATACCTCGGTGTATGGCCTCGGCGGCGAAACCAGGATTGCGTCGCGCTCTTGATGAATAGATGGTCAGCGCTGCCTACACCACTGCTGTGGGAACGCCGCCCGCACTCGGGTCGCAGCCCTTGGGGGTCGGGCAGATGGGCAAAGTGAGATACGCGGTCGGGGTACTTCCGGGTACTCAGTTGACCGCCGCATCCACCCAGCAGGCGACCACACCAAAACGTGATGCCGCATGTCTCCGCACGGAACGCCTCCAACTCGTCTGCGTCCGTAGGGCAGATCACCGGGTCGTCTGAGTCGGGGCCTCCCTGCACGGCCGTCTGGATCTGCCTCTTGTCAAACGTCACCGGCTACCCCAATACAGCAGTGCCATGCTGCCACCGCAGCTCAGTGCGTGGGTCTAACTGTTGAGCAGGGGGCGACAGCCTTTCGCTTCCGACGTTAGCGTCCCCCACTGACAGTGGAGGGAACTGCCGAGCGCCGGGCGCACGTGGAGCTGCTGACGTACACGCCAGCGGTGGGCCGGGCCCCCGCCGCTGCCCGGGGCTCCGAGCGGTTGGGGGTAGCGAACTCACTGCCGTCCTGCGGGAGCCTGCTCGGCTCGCGCCGTGATCAGTCGGCAGTCTCCTCACCGTTCAGGTGCCGTATCGCATGGGGGAACTCGTCCGGATGCCGCGCAATCCGTGCCATGACCCAGGCGGTGCGGGTATCCATACCTGGCCCGAACTCGGCCGCCAGTCGACGGGCCCGCCACGTAGTTCGAGGCGCGAGGACCCAGCGCCAGAACTGGAGCCGCATGCGGCCGGTGCGGTCGGCCGTTCTTCCTCCTGGCCTGGGGACATTCAGCGGAGGAGGGCCAGTTTCACCCGGCACGTCTGTCTTGTCGACCACGATGCGAGTGTTGCCGCCTATCCCACGTCGGCGAAGTCGATCAGTTCGGTGACCACCGGAAAGAGCTGCGGAGGCAACCGTCGTTGACGTCCGAGGTGGTTGTTTTCCGCACGGTGATCAAGCGCATGTCCCTCATGGCCATCCGATCCGGCCACGGCCGAATCGCGCCCTTCTCGCGCTGCCTCGGTCGGCTCACACTGCGGTACACGGACCTGTGGAGGAGGACTTCGACGGTGACGAAGCGTGGGCGGGGTGCGGCTGCTCGTAGACGACGAGCGACGCGGCTGAAGTCGGCGGCGGTCGGCGGTGGACTGGTATTGGTCCTGCTCATCGTCTTCTGGTCGGTCGTGTGGCCGTACGTCACGGGGGCTGTGGTCCTCGGCGGCGCCACAGCGGCGGGATGGTGGCTGTGGCGTACGGACCGGCTCGTGCGTGGGCGGGACCGTCTTTGGCGGCAGGAAGAGGCGGTGAAGGCCGGCCACCGGACGCTTGTCGAGGTGGACACGATGACCGGCACCGAGTTCGAGGATCCGGTCGCGAGCCTGTGCCGACGGGACGGATGCACCGACGTCCGGCGCGTGGGCGGCGCCAACGACAACGGCGCCGATGTCGTCGGCCGTCTCCCGGACGGCCGGAGCGTGGTGATCCAGTGCAAGCGCTATACGCCGACCAGCACGATCGCGAGCCGCGAACTGCGCGATCTGCTGGGCGCCAAGGTGCACTTCGGGGCCGACCTGGCCGTGTTTGTCACGACCACGCGGTTCAGCCGTCCCTCCGAGAAGTTCGCGCTGCAGCACGGAATCCTCGCCGTGCACCGGGACCATTTCGGGCTGTGGAACAACGGGGCCTCGCTGCTGTCCCTGAGTGAGGTGAACGGCCGCGGGCAGGGCGACTCCCGGCACCAAGCACGTTGGAAGCGGGCGTACGGGAAGTGATCTTCCCCCTAATTAGCCGTCTCCGTCGGCGGGTTGCCCGCGCGATAGGCGTGGACAAACAGGGCCCACGAAGTGGCGCGGAAGACGATCACCCGTTCCTGCGGATCCTTCGAGTCACGGACAACGGCCTTGCCCAGCGGGGGGGGGGTGAGGAATTCCATGCAGTTGTTGTCGTGCCCGCTGTAGCTGCTCTTGACCCATATGCGGGTCGGCGCGGTATCCATCAACGCTGCACGTCCTTGTCATGTCCAGTCTGGGGCACTTCGTCATCGTGAAGGCTTGATCCGAAGGCGTCAAGGTGAGCCTGTCGGCAGGCGACTGCGTCGGGATGTTCCTTGCCGAGGACACGGATGCACGCTTCGAGGTTCAGTACGGCCAGGGGTTGCGCCGCTGCCAGATCGCCGGCACCGGTGAGGATCCGGATCAGCCCCGTGCGCATGGCCAGAGTGTGCGGGTGCTCCGTGCCGAGCACCTCCTCACGGGCGGTGAGGACCGAGCGCGCTGCGGCTTCCGCCTCCGTCCAACGTTCCTGGGCACACAGGATGCCGGCGAGCAGATCTCGGACGACCAGAGTGCGCGGATGCTCGGAACCGAGGGTGTGCTCCCGCTCCGCGAGCGTGGCGGAGGTAAGGGCCTCGGCCTCATCGAGGCGGCCCAGTCGGTACAGGGCCCAGGCCAGTGTGTGGCGTGCCGCGAGCGTGTACGGGCTGGTCGGGCCGTGGGCTGCTTCGCTGGTGGCGAGGTTGGTGCGGGCCAGAGCTTCGGCCTCGCCCCAGCGCTGCTGCTCACCGATGGCTTCGGCCAGGCAGGCGGCACTCATGATCGTGTCGGCGTGCTCGGGCCCGAGGACCCGCCTGCGGCCGTCGACGGCGCGGCGCAGGTGCCGCTCGTCCTCCGCCCACTCGCCCAGCCCGTACAGGGCCAGGCCCAGCGCGTGGGCGCTGTCGAGCGTCTGGACGTGGTCGGGACCGAGCTGTGTCTCGCGGGTGTGCAGGACTTCGCGGTGCATCTCGGCGGCTTCTGCGTAACTTCCCAAGTCCGCCAAGGAACAGGCGAGTTCGTATCGGTCGTCGAACACTTCGGCCTCCGTGGCGGCGGACACGGACGGGGGGACGCGTACGGCGGACTCCGCGAGGAGGTGCGCCGAGGTGTAGTCGCCGCGTTCGCGGCTCTGGTCGCGAAGGTAGCGGACAAGGCCGAGGGCCTTCGGCGCGGCGGCCGAGTGGGCGGCGGCAGTGCGGCCCAGCAACGCCAGCGCGTGCGGCGTGAACAGCCGCAGGGTCTGGGCGTCGAGGCATGTGCCCTCGGTTTCACCGTCGTGCAGCAGGTGGTCCAACAGTTGGCCGGCGGAGGCCAGGACGCCCTCTCGCTGGTCGAGGGGGATGCGGGCGGCCACGGTGTCCAGGAGGAGCGCGTGGGCCTGGAGGGAGGGGACGGCGGGCACGCCGACATCTCCGGGAACATCGAGGTCCGCCACCATGGACTGCGACATCAGACCCCGCAGGGCGGCGTCCGCCTTCCGTGTGGGAAGCGGCGGCTCGGCCTGGGCGAGGGTGGTGAGCCGGAGCCGCTGGGCGTGGAGCAGGCCGATGGGCAGGGGGTCGGGTGCGTAGCAGGACAGTAGCCACATCAGCGTGGTTGCCTCGGGGACGCCCCGGTCGGCTAGAGCGTCCAGCGAGATCTGCCATGTGGAGCTGATCAGCCGGCGCAGGTCACGTTCGTCCGGGTCGGCGGCTTCGTCCAGGGTGCCGCTCGGATCGTCGCGCAGGCGCTGAAGGAACTCGTCCACGGTGACGGGATCGAGTAGCCGCTGCCCGAGATAGGCGCCGGCGAGGGTGAGCGCGAGTGGATGGCAGCCGAGGCCGTTCGCGAGCCTCTCCAGCGCCGCTTGGTCATAGTTGCTCACGTTGAGGTCGCGCAGGACGCATACGGCGTCGTCCAGGCCCAGTACGTCGAGGCGGCGGCGGTCGGCGTCCTGCCACAGGGGCGCGCTGCCGTGGCGCGTGGTGACGAGCACGGTGCCGCGCCGAGAGCCGCGCAACCAGCCGCCGTCGCCGAACACGCTCGGGTCGTCGGCGTTGTCCAGGACGAGCAGCCAGGGGTCGGCGGAGGCATCGAGGCACTGCCAGACGAGATCGGCGGCGGGGCGTTGTCCGACCCGAGCTGCCTCCACCTGGCCAGGGTCGGCGCCACGGTCGAGGGCGACGGCCAGCATGCCGGCGCGGAACGCGACCTCGGTGGCCGCGTTCACCCACAGTCCCACCACGCCCCGTGCCGCGACCTCGTGGAACAGTTCCTTGGCGAGGACGGTCTTTCCGCTGCCTGCGGTGCCGTGGAAGACGAACTTCGCGGGCGCATCGTTGGGATGACCGATGGCGTGCAGCACGTCGCGGCGTATGTCGTGACGGTCCCGGACGGGGGAGGGCGATCGCGCGGCGAGCGGCACGCGCACCGAGTCCGGCCCTGACCGGTCGGGCGCGGCGGGCCCGGGCCTCGCACCGTGGTGGACGACGTACTGCCCGATCTCCGCGATGTACTGGTCCCGCGAGGCGCTGTTCCAGCGGGCGTGATCCCTGATGACGATGTCGCTGTCCGACGGATCCGGTGTCGTCGGTCTCGATGGTTCGCCCATGGACTACCGCCGCGCCGTCTTGCCCGGAGCCGTGACCGGCCGCTGCGAACGGCCTGCGCTCATCGGGTGGCTACAGGTCATGGTCGGCGAACTCTCCTTGCTGGAGGGCTTGGACGAAGGACACCCACGAGCGATCCATGAAGTCGATCACTGGACCCTCGGGCACCTTTGAGTCGCGAACCGGAGCTCTCTGCGGCGGGGGGGGGGTCTGTATCTCTACGCAGCCGTTGTCAGCACCGCTGTAGCTGCTCTTGCGCCAAACCCGTATCGGCCCGGTCACGACTCCTCGTCCTCCTGCTCAACTACTCGGGAATCAACCGATTTTGTCTGGACTGCTGCACCTGCTGCCTCGCACTCCGCACGGCAGGCCAGCGTATCGGGGTGATCGTCTCCGAGCACGCTCACACAGGCGGCCAGAGTACGAGCGGACAGCTCCCCCGCCTCGTCGGCACGCCCGATGCCGCGCAGGATCCGGGACAGCACGATCTCGATCGAAAGGGTGTGCGGATGCTCCGGCCCGAGAATCTGCTGACGCACAGCGCGCACCGACTGCGCCGCTTCCAGCGCCCTGGGCCACTGACCGAGGTGGGACAGGACATCTGCCAGACGCTGTCGCGCGGCGAGCGTGCGTGGGTGGTCCGCCCCGAGCACTCGCTCGCTGCCTGCCAGCGTGGCTCGGGTATGGACTGCCGCCTCTTCCCACTCCCCGGTACCGGCAAGCACCCAGGCGAGGGCGATACGACTCAGCAGGGTGTGAGGGTGGTCGTCGCCGAGGGCCCGCTCGCTCACTTCGAGGTTCTCGGCCGCCAGCTGACGGGCTTCGGCCCAGCGCTTCTGCTGGCCTATGGCTTCGGCCAGCCGGCCTCGGCTGTCGATGGTGTCCGGATGCGTGGCCCCCAAGGCGAGGGCACGCCCGTCTGCTGCGCGGCGCATGGACCGTTCGTCCTCCGCCCAGCGGCCGAGGCCGTACAAAGCGATACCGAGGGCGTGCGCGCTGTCCAGGGTCTGCGGGTGCTCGCGGCCGAGCAGGGCCTCGCGTGCTTCGAGCGTGGCTCGGTGAACCGTCGCCGCCTCGTCGAAGTGGCCGAGGGCTGTCAGTACCCGGCCGCGCTCGTGGCGGTCGGTCAGGGCTTCTGGGGTTCCCTGGCCGTCGGAGACGTGGGCAGCGTCGTCTGCGAGAGTTCGGGCCGTGGCGTAGTCGCCGCGCACATACGACTGATCGCGAAGTCCGCGGACAATGGCCAGGGCCGACGCGATTGCCGCGTCCGCGCGATGCGCGACAGCGTGCTTCAGCAGGGCGGTGGCATGGGGCGTGAACAGCCGCAGGGTGTGTGGATCGACGTATCGGCCCGAGTCCGTGGACAGGAGCCGCCGCAACAGAGCGGCGGCCGATTCCAGCAGCAGCGAACGCTGGTCGACCGGAATGCGCGACGCGACCGTCTCCAGGAGGAGCGGGTGAGCCTGCACGCTGGGCACGGCGGCGCGCTCGGTCCCGGCGTCAGCCTTGATGAGCGAGACCAGAGTGTGTGTTGCCAGCCCTTCGAGTGCGAGGTTGGCGCGTTCGCCGGTGAGCGGCGGGAGGGCGTGAAGCAGCCCTGTGCCCTCCAGGCCGGTCGGTGAGAGCACCCCGACAGGCAGGGGTGCCGCACCGAAGTACGACAGCAGCCTGAGCAACGTCGTCGCCTCGGGAATGCCCTGCTCGGTCAGGGTGTCCAGGGAGATCTGCCACGTACTGGTGATCAGTCGGCGCAGTTCCTGTTCCCCGGGTTCCGCACCGCGATCGAGTAGCGACGGGTCGGCATCAAGGCGCTTCAGGTATTCGTCCACTGAGACCGGCTCCAGGAATTGTCGGCCGAGGTAGGTGCCGGCGAGCGACAGTGCCAGCGGGTGGCCGCCCAGCCGCCGCGCCAGCAGTTCCAGCTTGGCGGTGTCCTCCGCGCTGACCAGGAGATCCCGCAGCACGTCGACAGCGTAGGAGATGTCGAGAACGTCGAGCCGATGCTTGGCGGCCCGGCGCCATACGGCGGCGTCCCGGAGCCGAGTCGTGATCAGTACGATGCCGCGGCTGCTCGATCGCAGCCAGGCGCCATGGCCGAACACGGACGGATCGTCCGCGTTGTCCAGGACGAGCAGCCAGGGCTCGGGGGAGCTGTGAAGGTAGTGCCAGACGAAATCCGCGTCCGGACGGCGGCCCTCCCGCGCGGCGTCGACCTCTTGCTGCGAGGCACCCCGGTCGTGTGCCACGGCCAGCATCCCGGACCGGAACGACGAGCGGTCGGAGGCGTTGACCCACAGCCCCACGACTCCATGGTCGGCGATGGCTTCGTCGAACACCGTCTGGGACAACGCGGTTTTTCCGCTGCCCGCCATGCCATGGACGACGTGCAGACCGTCTACCGCGGTCGCAGGGGCGACGATCGCTTTGAGGAGTGCCTGTCGCACATCGAGCCGGTCCCGCAGCGGCGAACTCAGCGGAGCAGCCAGGGGAGTACGTACCGACTCGGGGCTCGCCCATCCCAACCCGCTCCCTGGAATGGGTGGTTCGGACTGCTGGACGGCGTACTCCACGATGATCTGGTTGCCGGCGGCTTGGTACACCCGGCTGTGCCCGTCCGTGACAGCCCGCAGGACGTGGCTCCCGTCACGGGCGTCCGGGTACCCCGTCATCGCTCGACGATGTGCTGGTCCCGGCCGGCCTGGTAGACCCGCGCGTTCCCGGACGCGTGAGCATGCATCTGCACTGCGGGAACGGAAGGACGTTCATCCTCGGGCAGGGAGGCACGCGCCTCGGCCAGGACCTCCTCAAGATCCTGAGCGATGGAGGGATCGGCGGCAAGAAGGCGCCTCAGCCTGCGGCGCCAGTCACGCTCCAGGTCCTCGGCGCATTCGGAGTCGCCCTCGTGCCGGGCTGCGAGGATCTCCTCGCGCGTCTCCTCCAGCGCTGTGCCGATCTCGTCGGCTTGCACCGGGCGTGCCCGACGCCACAGAGCCACCACACCGTCGCGTGTCCGCTGCCATGCATCGGTGGCCATCAGCCCGACGACGGTGATCCCCGCGGTCTGCGCCAGCAACTCTGGATCCATGACCGACTCCCCCGTACCTCTGGACACTTGACGACGATGATAAGCAGCGGTTTGCCGAGCCAGTGGATGATCCGGGCCGTCATCGGCTGGACACTGGCGTGTCTGGCCGAAACCCACCCCTGGCGTCACGACGCAATCTCACCGGACTCAAGCGGGAAGCCCCGCCTGCCGTCCGCTTCTGGGCCTGATCCGTTTTGACGGGCACCCGGGATCACGGGTCCAGTCCCGGGAGGATGTCCGTCGTGGAGAGCATGGGGAGATAGAAGCCTCGCCCTCGCCGTTCGTTCACGCTGTATGCACGGCTTTTTGTCGAATTATGCGGTGTTGGCCACCTGAGGGTGCGTTTCCCGGGTGCATCGCACCGCGTTGCACCCGGCGTGGGTGCCTCAAGCTGTCCGGCACAGCGCGAGTTGCCCAGGATCAGTCGGGGCGGCGTGTTGCCCCTGAACGAAGTGAACGGCAGCGGACGGGGCGACTCCCGGCACCGAGCGCGCTGGAGCGAGCGTCCGGCGAGTATCCGGCCTAGTTGGAGGCGCAAGGCCGGTTACTCGCCGGACGCTCGCCGCGCGAACTCAGGTTGTGCGGACCCGCTCGTTCACGGCGACGGGGTTACACGCGGGCGGGTACGCCGGCCAGACCGTCGTCGCCATCCTCGCCGTCTTCGCTGGGCTTTTTGCGGTCGCGTGCTCCGTCGAGACTGTCGAGGCCCACACGGAGGAAGTCCGCGAGAGTGTTGGCGGTCTCCGCTCCGGCTGAGGCGCCGGGCAGGCCCTCGATACGTAAGCCGGATGTGGTGTGGGCTACCGAGTACCCCAGTTCCTGGAGGACGCCGGTGAGCGCGTGATGCACGTAAGCGCGTGTACTGCGGTGCAGGAGGCCGGCTCGTCCGTCGGCGAGTCCTTCGGTCTGTTCACGGGCTGAGGCTGAGCGCGCGGTGGTGGAGACGAACCACTCCAGTGACGCGGCCCTCGTTCCGGCTGACGAGATCAGCACACCGACGGCCCGAGTACGGTCGTCCGTGTCCGCGACGGGAAGTCCCATGCCTTTGCACAGGATCTCGATTTCGGTTGCGATGTGGTTGCTGTCGTGACGGTGGGTAGCCATGTGGGAAGCGCTCGTCAGGAATTACTAGGCGGCGGCTCGGACGGCTGGCCTCTGTCCCATGTAGTACTCCAAGGTGACCTGCATACCCTGGAGTGTTTCCACGAGCTGCTCAAGCTGGGACTTGGTGTCCTCCAGCTCGTTTCGGTAGGACTCCGCGCGCCGTTCGGCCGCGACCCTCCCCTGCTTCTCCTTGGCAACGCGACGCAGGGCGGCAGGTGGGAGGGTGCGGTCTCCCCCTTTGGGAGATCCAGGAATCCCGAGCTGTCGCTTGCGCCTCTGCACCCAACCGTTCACGGTCTTGCGTGAGACCTCGTACTCGATGCTCACCTCCAGCACGGTCTTGGTCTCGGCGATCACGAGATCTGCCAGTTCAGCCCGCTTCTCCTGTGGCAACTTTGAATGAAACGTCACTACGTGCCTCCGCCTTTCGATCAAGGGCTATGTCACGCGAAGTAACTACGTCTTGTCGGGGGAGATGCGAACTCAGCTGGAATCCCATCCGATTGTGCGACAAGCGGCGCTGGGGGTGACGCGTTGTCAACAGGGGGAGCTACTGGGATTGCTGGGGCCTGGTGAGGGCGTCGGGGTCACTGCTGTCGGTGGCAACCAGAAGTGCACCAGCGAGAGCTCGGTTGCTGTTGATCAGCGCCGGCACCGAGTCGGTGCCAAGGACCCAACTGGCGGCGAGGTCTCGCGTGGTGATCAGCTGGCGTGACAACGCCGTGATCAAGCACGGAGCCAATCGGCCGTGGCCTGTATCCCTTTCTGTAGTGGGGTGGGCGTGATCGTAGAGAAGAGTGCTCGCAGCCGCGTGCCGTCGGCCTGCGAGTGGGGCACGTCACCGACGCGGTGGGCGGTGCGCTCCCAGAGAGCGCGAAACCCGGTGGCGGCCTCGATCTCTGGGATCAGGTCCAGGAGGGGCGTGCGGGTCCCGAATGCCAGGTTGATCGGCTGAGGTACGACGACTCGGCGCAGGAGGGAGTCAGCGAGGATCCGGCAGACCGTGCCCACGTAGGTGAAGTCCCGCGTCTGGGTGCCGTCCCCGTGCACGGTCAGGGGCCGTCCGTCGAGCGTGGCGCTGATCCACTTCGGGATGACCGCAGCGTAGGGGTGGTCGGCCCGCTGCCCCGGCCCGTAGACGTTGAAAAAGCGGAAGGGCAGGACCGGCAGGTCGAAGCTGTGGTGGTATGCCCCGAGATACGCCTCCGTGGCGAGCTTGGTGACCGCGTACGGACTCATCGGGGCGGTCGAGAGGTCTTCGTGCTTCGGGAGGTGAGCGTTCGACCCGTAAACGGAGGACGAAGAGGCGGCGATCACGTGCAGGTTACCGGCTCGGCGGGCGGCTTCGAGGACCTGGAGGGTGCCGGTCGCATTGGCATGGTGGCTGGCCAGAGGGTCCTTCACGGAACGCGGTACAGAGGGCAGGGCGGCCAGGTGGACGACGGCGTCCGCGCCGTGGAAAGCCCGGTCAAGGAGGGCCGGGTCCTGGACGTCGCCTTCGAAGAAGTCGAGGTCGAGGCCCGCGACGTTCTCCTTGTAGCCGGTGGAGAGGTTGTCGATCACCCGGATCTGGCTGATCTCGCGGTGCTCTTTCAAGGTCCGGGCCAGGTTGCTGCCGATGAACCCGGCACCGCCGGTAATCACGATCTTCACGTGGCTTCCCTTCAGAGAGATTCGACGTGTGCGCCGGCGAGCCGGTGGCGGCAGTCGAGGATGTACGGGGCCTGGGCGCTGATCAGGGGATAGTCGAAGGCGTCGTGCTCGGCGAGCAGGACGACGGCGTCGGCAGCCGCGAGGCCGTCGGGGGTTACTTCGACCCGCTGTAGGTTCTCCAGGCCGGCGGCACGTGGGTGAGCGTCGTCGGTGACGTGAGGGTCGGCCGCTTGGACCTCGGCGCCCATGTCGGTGAGCAGTTCGGCGATGCGCGCTGCCGGGGTCTCACGGGCGTCTCCGGTGTTGGCCTTGTAGGCGAGGCCGAGCAGCAGAATCCGGGAACCGTTGAGGGACTTCTTGCGCTCGTTGAGGCCCTCGACGAGGCGGCGGACCACGTAGTCGGGCATGTGGTTGTTGACGTCGTTCGCCAGCTCGACGAAGCGGAAGTTGCGCCCCAGGGTGTGCTGGACGCGCCAGGACAGATACGACGGATCTATGGGCAGGCAGTGGCCTCCCACACCCGGTCCCGGGGCGAAGCGCATGAACCCGAACGGCTTGGTGGAGGCCGCGTTGATCGCCGACCAGACGTCGATGTCCAGTTCGTGGGCGAAGATCGCCAGCTCGTTGGCGAGCGCGATGTTCACGTGCCGGAAGGTGTTCTCCAGCAGCTTGGTCAGTTCGGCTTCCTTGCAGCTGGCGACGGGAACGACCGTGTCGACGAGGGATCCGTAGAAACGGCGGACAGCTTCCTTGGAGGCAGGGTCGATACCGGAGATGACCTTGGGAGTGTTCTCCAGCTTCCACGTGGAGTTGCCGGGGTCTATGCGCTCAGGGCTGTAGCCGATGTGGAAGTCGTGGCCGGCGGTCAGGCCGGAGGCGCGTTCGAGCAGCGGGCCGAAGATCTCCTCGGTCGTGCCGGGGTACGTGGTGGACTCCAGGACGACGGTCGCCCCGCGCCTGAGGTGGCGGCCGAGCATTCGCGCTGCGTCCTCGACGTGGGACAGGTCTGGCACCCCGTCTCGGAGTGGCGTGGGGACCGTGACGATCGCGACGTCGAAGTCCGTGCAGTCGGACGAGTCGAGGGTCGGTCGGTATGCGCCAGTGGACAGGAGCGGTGCCAGTCGCGCGTGGGGGATGTCCTCGACATATGACTCTCCGAGCACGAGCCGCTTGACGCGCTGCGCGTCCACGTCGAAGCCGACGACCTGATGCCCGACCTCGGCCGCTCTGACGGCGAGCGGGAGTCCGACGTACCCCTGCCCGACTACGACGACGCGGAGCTGCTGGAACTGGCGATTCTCGATCATGCATCCCACCTCGTTGGCTTCGGCGAAGGGCAGGGGCGAGGGCGGTGTGCGCGCATCTGCGGCTGCGCGGCGGCTCTAAGATGGGAGGCGCCTCGGCCGTACGAGACTCGCTTGGCCGCCTGTCTCGGACGGCCGAGTGCCTTCTCGCCTCGGGGCGGGCGGGTCCCAAAACCCGCAGGAAGGGCAAACCGCTGGTTCGATACGATGGCGTTGGCCTGCAGACCCGTACCGTCACTGTGCGTGGCACCAAGAAGCGATCCGAGTGATCGAATCGGCTGCAGCTTCCCGACCTGGGCCCGCCGTGGCACTGTCACCGGCGCCGTACGTACGAAATGGAGCATCCAAGGATGGCTCGACACCTGGTCACCAGCGCGCTTCCCTACATCAACGGGATCAAGCACCTGGGCAACATGGTCGGGTCGATGCTTCCCGCGGATGTGTACTCCAGGTACCTCCGCCAGCGCGGTCACGACGTCCTCTACATCTGTGCCACCGACGAGCACGGCACGCCGGCCGAGCTGGCCGCCAAGGAAGCCGAGCTCTCTGTCGCCGAGTTCTGCGCTCAGGCCCACGACGCGCAGAAGGCCGTCTACGACGGGTTCGAGCTGGCCTTCGACTACTTCGGGCGCAGTTCGTCGCAGCAGAACGTCGAGATCACCCAGCACTTCGCACGCAAGCTGAACGAGAACGGCTTCATCGAAGAGCGCGCCATCCGTCAGGTGTACTCGCCCGTCGACGGCCGATTCCTGCCGGACCGATACGTCGAGGGCACCTGTCCCCACTGTGGCTACGACAAGGCTCGCGGCGACCAGTGTGAGAACTGCACGCGTGTCCTCGACCCCACCGACCTGATCAACCCGCGTTCGGCGATCAGCGGCTCCACGGACCTGGAGGTCCGCGAGACCAAGCACCTTTTCCTGTTGCAGTCCAAGCTCCAGCACGAGGTCGAAGCGTGGATCGACGCCGTCAGTGAGGAGTGGCCGCAGCTGTCCTCGTCCATCGCCCGCAAGTGGCTGACCGAGGGCCTGCACGACCGGGCGATCACCCGCGACCTCGACTGGGGTGTTCCGGTCCCGGCCGACACCTGGCCCGATCTCGCGGCCGAGGGCAAGGTCTTCTACGTCTGGTTCGACGCCCCGATCGAGTACATCGGCGCGACGAAGGAGTGGGCGGACGCCGCCGTGGACGGTGAGATCCGTGACTGGAAGTCGTGGTGGTACGAGGCCGACGACACCGTCCGCTACACCCAGTTCATGGCGAAGGACAACGTCCCCTTCCACACAGTGATGTTCCCGGCCACCGAGCTGGGACTGCGCGAGCCGTGGAAGAAGGTCGACTTCGTCAAGGGCTTCAACTGGCTGACGTACTACGGCGGCAAGTTCTCCACGTCTCAGAAGCGTGGCGTCTTCACGGACGCAGCCTTGGAGACCCTCCCCGGTGACTACTGGCGCTACTTCCTGATCGCCAACGCTCCGGAGTCGGACGACTCGTCGTTTACCTGGGAGCACTTCACCGCCACGGTCAACAAGGACTTGGCCGACACCCTGGGGAACTTCGTCAACCGCGTGCTGTCCTTCTCCCGCAAGCGGTTCGGCGACGAGGTTCCGGCGGGCCACTCGGGCGGCGAGGCGGAGGCGAAACTGGGCGAGGAGATCGCACGACTCCTCGCCGAATACGAAGAGCACATGGAGGCCCTCCAGTTCCGTAAGGCCGCTGCCGCTCTCCGTGCCCTGTGGTCCGCGGGTAACTCCTACCTGGAGGAGAAGGCTCCGTGGCTGGAGATCAAGACCGACCCGGACGGTGCCGCGCTGACCCTGCGCACCGCGATGAATCTGATCCACCTGTACGCGGTTGTCTCCGAGCCGTTCATTCCGGCCAGCGCCGCTGCCATGCGCGGGGCCTTCGCGCTGGAGGGTGACACCGCGACCTGGGTGACCGCCGAGCAGGCCACGACCCTGGGCGCCGTCCCGGCCGGGACGGCGTTCACCGTTCCGCCGGTGCTGTTCGCGAAGATCACTGACGAGGACCTGGAGTCCTACCGCGTGCGCTTCGGCGGTGCCGAGGACGCCTGAGCGTAGCTCTCGCACCCGTACCGCTCGCGCTCTCATCGGACGGTGCGGGGGCTGAGGCGGCCGGGCAGGTCCGCGACCGGTACGTTCATCAGCCGGACGTAAGGGGCTTGGTCGTCGATCTCGACCCATGTGACGCCTGCGGATCCGGGGACGTGATCGAGGTAGCGGTCGAAGCCGTTGCCCGTCAGCCGCAGCAGCAGGCAAGCGATTCCTCCACCGTGCCCGATGAGGACGGTCGTACGGTGCGGCCCCGCGCAGACTTCGTCCCAGAGCTGCGCGTAGCGGCTTTGGACGTCCTCGGACGACTCGCCGCCCGGCGTGCGGAGCTGGTGGATGGGGATGCCTTGGCGGGCGGCTTCGGCTGCTGCGAGTTCCCTGGGGCGGCCTCCGAGGTAGCCGCTGTTCTTGGCGGCCAGGCGCTCGTCCACTCGCACGTCGGCGGGGGTGAGCGTGGCGGTCAGCAGCGCGGCGGACTCGCGGCAGCGCGACATCGGGCTGACGAGCATCCGGTCTACGGTGACGCCGGCTGCGGCGAGGCTGTCGCCGACCTTACGAATGTCATCGCTCCCGCGCTTGCTGAGCCTGCCGCCGACAGCCTGACCCTGGTGGATGCCCCGCAGGTTCTCTTCTGTCTCACCGTGCTTGATCAGGTAGATGTGCTTCGAGCGCATGATGGTGTCCTCTTCTTCGGGTCAGTCCCAGTCGCGGACGTCGACACAGGCGGATACCGCGTTGGCGACCTGGTCGTGGTCGGCCCGGCTCATGGCGGGGAAGCGGTCGTAGTGCCACTCGATGTAGAGGACGGAGATGAGGTTGATCGTCCCGTCGGCGAGCAGTTTGGTGAGGACGGGATACTCGGCGCCCTCGATGTCCATCTTCACGACGACGTGATCGTCCGTGGTGACGGTCCGGCGCAGCCATGAGCTGAAGTCGGTCGCGGGCACGGCGATGGGCGAGCTGTAGTCGATCTGCTGGTCGTACATGGGCGGCACGACCTTGCCGGGCAACACGGTCGAGCTCTCGTGGTGGCCGAGGAAGAGGTCGATCGTCCCGTCGTGGATCCATACCGCGCTGGAGGAGATCGCCACACGCGGGTGGTGAGGAGCCTGCTCGACTTGCCGACGGATGGAAGGAAGCAGGTCCTTGTTGGGCTCGAATGCGTAGAAGTCGTGGTCGGGAAGCTCCCGGATGAAGCGGTTCAGGACGACTCCGAGGTTGGTGCCGCAGTCGATGAAAACCTTGCGCATCAGGTACTCCCGTGGTCGGTGCCGGGTGCGAGGAGGTCGATCTCCTGCACGGTGCGGTTGGTGAGCAGGAGGAAGTCGCCGGTAGCTGGGCGGTAGCAGCGCTCCTCGTAGCGGATCGTGATCCGGCGGACAGGTTCCTGACCGCGGTAGGGAGGAAGGTCGCCCCACCTGTAGAGCTGACCGCCCGGGGCCTTGAGGTGGCGCATCGACCGGGGCAAGGGGCTCTTCCGGGCGCCGGCGTTGAGACGAGTGAACATCCTGGTCAGAAACGCGATGTGCTCGCGCGCCTGTCGCTCGTCGGTCTGTGCATGGCCGTAGGTCTGTTTGAGCGCGTGCAACTGATCCCGGTCGCCTTCCGCCTGGACCAGAAGGTCGCGGAGTTTTCGGTCCCAGACGATGCCGAGGTGGCCGTGGAGGACTGGCTCGTCAGTGAGGAAGTAGCCCAGGACGCGGCCGTACTCGCGCTCGTGCGGGCACATGAAGTCGTTGTAGAGACCCAGCTTCGCCCCCGAGATGGTCTCCACCTGCCAATGGACGCGTGCTGTGAAGGGGGAGTCCCACCAGCCCAGGTGCCACGGCTGCCACAGCAGATCGGCGGCACTGAGCACGAGCACGACGAGCGCAATCAGTGCGGCGGGCCAGCCGAACGCCGAGGCGTACTCCGTACCGGGCAGCAGCGTGACCGTGATCGCGAGGGCGACGTTTGTGCCGATGTTCTCCCAGAAGAGGATCCCGGAGGCGAGGGCCACGACGACGTTGAAAAGGGCGGTTGCCAGCAGGGCGGCGACCAGCAGTCGGCGGTCGAGGAACGCGACGAGGCCGGCGGCCTCAACGGCCATCCCGAGGAAGTTGACGGGGCGATCGAGGCCGCGCGCACGGCGCAGCACGTGAGACACGGTCTCGGCACGAAGGAAGCGCGCCCAGCCCCAGGAATATGCGGAGGCCATGAGGTAGTGGGTGCGGTTGTGCCAGACCCACGACCACGGGTAGGGCCCCAGGCGAGCCTTGCTCCAGGCCGGTTTGACGTAGTGGGAGAGCGAGACACAGCCGAGGAGCAGCGGAAGTACCGCTGCGGAACACGAGGCGCCGAGGAGCATCGCCACGAAGAACCAGGCGAGGTACGCCTTGAGTAGACGCAGGGGCATCATCGCGTGGTGCTTCCAGCCGCGCAGCCTGCCGCAGTACACGGCCAGCCACGGTAGGAGGGCCGTCGGCCACAGGCATGAGACGGCTGCTAAGAGGAGCAGCAGCCGTTTGTCGAGGCGCTGGGGTTCGATGGGCTCCGTGACGTCGTAGTCGCTGGTCGCCCCCTGCCAGGTGAGCAACACGATCACGAAGACGACGAACCAGCGCATTGGGCCTGGATCGGGCAACGGCCGGAAGACGGCCAGGACCGTGGGGGTGACGCCCACGATCACGGCCGGCAGGAGCGAGCGCCGGCGAGCGAGGGCTCGTACGGTCGGAGAGACCGCGAAGCGATAGCAGACCACTACGGCGGCCACGGATACCCCGATGTTCACGTCTGCGGCAAGTGGAGGAGTCGCCATGACCGTCTACCGCGCGGATCGTGTGAGGGTCCGCTGACTGGCTGCGGGCAGGCTCTCCAGGTAGGAGGCGATCCGCTCACGGGGGTCGGACACGAGGTGCTGGTCCCGATGGCGCACGACGTTGTTGCGAAGTTCCCGGCTCCGGCCGAGGAAGTCGAGTACCGCTCCCCGGTTGATGTGCGGTAATGCGGTGCCGAGTTTCGCCTCATCGACGACCCTGGCGCACCAGTGCTGGTCGTAGGTGGGCAGCGGAACCAGACAGACCGGTTTACCGAGGACGAACGCTTCGCTGATGAGGTTGAAGCCGGCGTTGGAGAAGACTGCCTCGGACCGTGCCATGTCGGCGATGAACGCCTCGCGGTCGAAGGTACAGACCTCGATCTTGTCGTCGGTGTACTGGCGCAGGTTCCCGAGCTCGTCGGCCTGCGCGTAGATACGCAGGGCGCGGTCTGGTGCGTGGTTCCGGAAGACCTCGGCGAGGTTACGGACGGACTCCTCGGGGCCGTGGTCGAAGTAGCGCGAGAAGTAGGCCGTGGCGAGCGGCTCGGTGGTGACCGGTGCGCAGCGGACCAAGTCCGGGACGACAGGGGCGATGAACTCCACCTGTCCGTCCTCGCCTTCCAACGGGACGTAGGAGCAGATGAAGGACCGGTCGACGTGGGGTGCGAAGTAGCGCAGCCGCTGCTCGTCGGCGGTACGGGCGTACCTTCCAACAGGGGGAAGGTCGAGGTGCCGGTACTTGCTCTGCTGGTCGACGGATATCAGCGGCCTATTGAAGTGGTAGGCGAGTCGCGGAGTGTTGGGCTCGTAGTCGGTGATGAACACGTCCGGGATACCGGTGTCCCGGATGATCCGGCGGAGCCGCAGGTGCTTACCGACGCCGGCGGGTGCCTGCCAGAAGTTGGCGCGTACGGCGTCGCTCGCGTGTATGCGGTCACCCCGGGCCAGCAGGGTGGGCATCCACCCGTCCCACGCGGGGAAGCCGAGGTCCCGGAAGTACTCCACGCGGGCCGAACCGTTGGTGATGATCCGCACTTCGTGGCCGCGGTCGCGGAGGTACTGGGCGATCACGCTCTGCCTGACGGAGTGCCCCATGCCGATGCCGTTGACGCCGATGACCACGCTGAGCGGCCGTGTGTACCCAGACATGTTGATCCCTTCGTCAGGAGAGCCGAGTGATGACGTTGCGCGTGATGGCGGCGACCTGGGGGTCGGTGGCGAGCAGACGAGCCCAGTCGGTGGTCGCGGCGGTGAAGACGGTGCCGGCTGCGGAGTAGAGGCCGAGAGTGGCCGCGCGGGGGCTGGCCATCGTCTCCCGGGCCGCGAAGTTCCAGTCGGAGGGCAGCTGCGCGATGCCGAGGATCTGGAAGTTTTTCGGTGTTCCGTCCTGGCCTGTTGGACGGGGCCGGCCAGTCGCGTCGAGCTCGTACGCTGCCCCGTCGCATTCGTAGCCGATCAGGGCAGCCTCGCGTCCGAGGACGTCGCCGGTCCTCAACCCGGTGCCGGAGAAGATCCAGTGGTTCCCGTCGGTCACGGTGAACCCGAGTGGTGCCCGCGGGCCGTCCCAGTGGCCACCGCCGTTGCGGTAGCTCACCCCGAGCAGGGTGTTCTCGGGCTCCGACTCCCACCAGTGGTCCGGGCAACCGTACGAGCTGTCCGGGTCCGTGCCGAGGGCGGATCCGGGAGGCAACTTTGAGCAGCTCAGCCCGGTGCCGTCCGGGGCGACATCGACGCGCCACCAACACGTGTTGGCGCCGAAGTTGGCGATGTTGCCGCCGGCGTCCCGGAAGGCGGCGATGTGCCGGCGCGCATCGGCACTCCAGTACTCGTCGTGCCCGGCGGAGACCAGAAGGCGGTATCCGCCGTCCAGGTACCGGCCTTCGTGAAGGTCCAGGTCGGTGCAGAAGTCGCTTTCAATCCCGTTCTCACCCATCCACGCGATGAACGGGGCGTCCCAGTGTGCGAACGTCTGCCGGGGAGAAACGGAGTTGTAGGGGTCGGGCAGTCCCTTGACCGGGCCTCCCACCCCGCCTCCCGGGCGACGCAATGTCACCTTGGAGGCGCTGTACAGACTGCCGCCACCTGCGGTGTTGTACGCCTGGTAGGTGAAGGTCGGGATCTTGTAGAGGACCTTTCGGTCCGAGGGGGTGGCGGGTGTGACGACCAGCAGGATCCGTGCCGCGCGAGAATCCATCGTCGGTGTGCCGGAGTTCGATTCCGTGCTCAGCACCGCGATGTAGACGCCGGACATCCAGTCAGGCGGTACAGCGAAGTCGTAGGCAGGCCACTGCCAGTCTCTGTCGAACGTTCCGGGATCGGTGGCGCGGCCCGGCCACACGGCGTGCCCTGCGTGTTGAGGAGTCGTGCCCCAGCGATAGAAGTCGACGCGGAACCGAGGGGCCGATGTGGCGATATGCAGCTGGATCACCTCGCCGGCGCGGACGCTCGGTCGAGCCGCATAGCCGTTGATCCTGGTCATTCGCTGCCCCGGGGGCGGGCGATGCCGGCGAAATGATAAGCATCGATCGGCTCGACGTGGGCCTCCCAGCCCAGGTCATTCAGTTGCGAGGTGAGGCTGGGGGCGTCATACAGCACCTTCACCGCGAGATGCTGAGATCCGTCAGCGAGCATGCGGCGCACAGTCGGGACCCGCGTCTCGGCGACGAATTCTTCGATCTCCGCCTTCGCGGTTGAGTCGTCGAGAAAGACAATGCAGCCGCCCGGCCTCAGCGCCCAGCGCATCAGGTTCCAGAAGGCTTCCATCTCCACGGGCGGCACGTGGCTGAGCCAGAAGGCGAGGAAGACTGTGTCGTACAGGCGGTCCGGTTCCCAGGTGAAGATGTCCGCCTCGATGAAGCGAGTCGTCGTGCCCCGCATGCGGTCCCGGGCGATACGGAGCATCTCCGGGGCGGCGTCCAGCGCGGTCAGGCTGCGTGCGCGGTCGACAAGCAGCTGGGTCCACTGCCCCGTACCGCAGGCCACCTCCAGGACGTCACCGCTGACGGGCAACTCGTCGAGGGCTCTCACGAGCCGGGGCATGTGCGTGCGTTCGTTGTGGGCCTTGTCGTATTCGGCGGCCCTTGCTCGGTAGTAGCCGATCTGTCGCTGTGACCAGTCGGGTTCTTCGGGCACTTGCTCTCTCGTGCTGTGCACGGTGACCTCTCATTCCACATCGCGGTGCTGCCGCGTTGTCGGCCGCTGTGGGCGCGCAACGCGGCCGAGACTCCCGGAAACCGTTCATGAGGCCGCACCATCAATCCGCGTCGTTCGACTCGGACAGCCGGCCTGCTCTGCGGTGATCCAACTGTCGCCATGGAGGGGCGACGTCGGGAGCGTGCACTTGGGGGTGCACTCGTGCACTCCTACGGGCGAACCCCCTGCGCCCTGGCCCTGACCTGCGTAGGGTGACAGCGCGTCAAGCTGGCACTAAGGCCGTTCTCTGGGGGTCCCAATGGCAGACCGGAACGCCAGATTGGCCGCACTCATGCAGGAAGGGGACTTTTCGCACAAGTCGCTTGCACGCGCGGTCGTCGCCGCAGCGGCTCGCTCGGGCGAAGACATCACCTGCGATCACACCTACGTCACCCGATGGCTCAAGGGGTCGATACCGCGCGGGAACATGCCGCAGCTCATTGCCGACGCCACCGGGCGCAAGCTGGGGCGCCGTATCACCATTGACGACATCGGTATGGGTGACGCGGCGGTCTCTGCCATACAGCCCGATCTGGGGCTCGATTTCGCGGACCACCATGAGGCCACGACCAAGGCCGTGGCTGACCTGTGGCGGGCTGATCTGGCCGAGGCTGAGCTGTTGGTCCGGACACAGCCGGACTCGGCCGCGTGGAACACCGCTGCCCTGCGCTGGCTCGTCGCCTCGCCGGGCGGAGAGCTGACGCGGGAGGGCAACCGAGCGATCGGCGCCGTGGACGTGGAAATGGTGCGCTCGACGGCGGACGCGTTCAGCATGCTCGACGGAAGGTTCGGTGGTGGCCATGCCCGGCGCGCGCTGATTCAGTACCTGCACACGGATGTCCGGCCGATGCTCGACGGGAAGTACTCCGACGCCGTAGGCAAGCAACTGCACTCGGCTGTAGCCGAGGCACTCCTGCTCGCGGGATGGATGTCGTACGACAGCGGCCTGCATGGCGTCGCCCAGCGGTACTTCATACAGGCCCTGCGCATGACGCAGGCGGCTGGTGACAGGCTCCTGGGCGGAAGCGTCCTGTCCGCGATGAGCCATCAGGCCACGTTCGTGGGGAGGTACCAGGACGCCGTGGCTCTCGCCCGAGCCGCGTACATGGGTCCGGGCGCGAGCCTGGGGCCGACGATGGCGGCCCAGTTCCGTGCAATGGAGGCGCGGGCGCTGGCCCGTCTTGGGGACGAGCGAGGCTGTGACCTGGCCTTGGCGGAGGCGGAAAGCAAGATGTGCCAGAGGACAGCCGACAGTGACCCGCTGTACATCGCGTACTTCGACGAGGTGGAGTTAGCGGCCGAGTTCGGCCATTGCTTTCGCGACCTGGGACGCTCTGTCGCAGCCACGGAGCGGGGCGCAGGCTCCATTTTCGGCGACGGCATGAACAACCGAAGCGACTTCTTCGCGACCATGGTGCAGGCCGAGGCGTACATCAACCAAGGTGAGATCGGCCGCGGCTTCGAGATCGCCTTGAGCGCGCTGAACCTTGGTGAGGGTCTGAAGTCGGCACGCTGCCTGCAGTACGTGCGGGAGTTCCAGAGCCGTGTCACGGACGGCATGAGGCGGGCCGCGGAGTTCCGTGACTTCGCGGAACAAGCCGGCGGCTTCCGCCTCTGGCTGCAAGCCGGACTCGTCTAAAACGGTGCCCAAGCCCGTCGCGAGCCACCTGACCTCAGCGTCTCGACGCGCTTCTCCACTTCTTCGGCGGCGCGCGGGTTCGTGCCGGCGTTCTGCGCGAGCCAGGTGACCATCAGCAGTTCGCGAACGCTCCGGAGGACGGTGTACCCGGACCACTGCCTAACGTCGAAGCAGTAGCCGTCCGCGAAGTCGGCGTACTCGGCTTCCGTGTGCCAGCCGAAGCTGTCGTAGTACATGGCCGTCTGGATGAGGTCCCACTCACGGGGGCCGGTCGCGAAGCCGTCCAGGTCGATGACCTTTGGGTCCCCTTCGGCGTCGTGCAGGACATTGCCGACGTTGAAGTCACCGTGCAGATGTCCCGGCGGAAGGGCGAACTCCAGCTGCTCGTACTGGGCTGCCAGCTCCTCGGCCAGGCCGGCTAGATACGCGCGGGTCTCGGCGCGGATCACAGCACGCTCCAGACGTTGCTCGACCTTGTCGAAGGGACGGAGGTCGGGCAGGGAGAAGCGCGGCGCCTCCAGTCCGTGAAGCCGCCGCAGGAGTTCGCCCATCTCATGTGTGCTGGCGTACTGCTCGCCGTCGGCCAGCCCTTCCCAGAAGGTCACGGGATGTCCGTCGACGACGACAGGCTGTTCGGCCTCCGTGACGAGCCGTGCCGACGGGTAGCCTTCAGCATCGAGCCATCGCGCAACAGCGACCTCTCGGCGCACGGACGGTAGACGATCCGCGTGGCGGCCGACGCGAGAGACGACCTGTCCGTCGTCGATGCGGAACACCGCGTGGTCACCGAGCCGCAGCATTTCGACTTCGTCGGGATGCAGCCCCACCAGCCGGCAAGCCTGAAGCAGAATGCTCTGTGCCGCCGCGAAGTCGAACGCGGTGTGCTCGCTCGTCGTCATGCCGTCTGACCCTCCTGTGCAGCAGGCAGAGCGAGGATGATCCACCCCCGCGTACGAGGGTAGATGCGCCCGCGTTTCTCCAGTTCGCCCGGGGCAGACAGGAAAGCCCCGCAAAGGACTGGTGCCCGGTGGCAGGCCATGTCAACGTACAACGCCTGCCAGAGCACCCACGCCCGAACCCACGGAGGCGCCCCTGCACCCGCACCACTCCAGTGACTCCCACCGCCCCGACTCGCAAAATCCGTTGTACTGGGTCACTCCTCGCCACCTGGCCGGTGACGACGGACGCCTGTACGACACCGTCACCGACACACTCACCGAGCTGGGCTGGAACAGCTTGGCGATCGTCCGCGGGCGACGGGTACCGGACGAGGCGCCGGAGGAACGTCAGGTTCTGCGCAGCATCGTCCTGCACATCAGCCCCGACACTCTCCGCTGGGCCCAATGGGTCCTGCCGGATGAGCCGTTTCACCTGGGGAGTCTGCCGATCGCCTGGCAGGTCTCCGCTCGTACGGACACGAGCAGCCCGCTAGCCCAGTGGTCTGCCTACTTCACCCCCGACGTCCCTGGAGAGGTCCTCGCCGACTTCCTCTGCGCACTCGACGCCCGCGACAAGCCCGCCGTTTCACTCGGCGGCCCCGAACTGGTCCTCGACGCCGTTACGGCGCACGGCTGGCTGCGCGACATCGACGCGCCCCGTGCAGGCGCGGTGGACCCGACCTTCGCCTCCCACGTCCACCTCGGCGAGGTGCCGCCCCTTATTCAGGACACCGACCCGCTCTCCCTGGTGGCCGAGCCTGACGAGGCGGTCCGGGCTGGATGGCAGGCATGGGCTGAGCCGATGCCTGGCGCAGGCTATCTGTGGGCCGCTTCGTTCGGCGCCAGCGTGCCGCAGGACCTCGTCGCCGCGTTCGCCGGTTCCTTGAGCTCTACGGCACCTGTCCTGCGCCGGGTGCTGCCCGAAAGCACTCAGGAACGGCTGCTGCGGGCTCCAGCCAGCTGACGACGGGCTGTTCCCTTGCCGACGCGACAAGCCCGGCCCACCTCGAATGAGGCGGGCCGGGCTTGTCACATGCGTCCACGGCCGGTCGCGCCGCCACCCGGAAACCGGGTCAGCGTTTTGAGGTTGTAGCCGTCCCTGCCCGAGGTGTCGGTGGCGGCGAACAGCTCGGCGGACCAGCTCACGGCGGTCGGCGGTGGCGCGGGCTGGGACACGTGGTCTCACGGTCTGGCTTGAGCGCGGCCGTCTGGCCGGACGAAGGGGTGCGGCTGGTGGCCGGGAGCACTCCCGAGCATCGGCCCGCCGGTTCCTGACGGAACCGTGCCTGTGTGCTCAGTCCTTGTGCGGGCCGAGGAGGTGGGCTCCCTCCGTGATGAGGGTCTCCAACCGGCCGTATTCGAGCATGTCCTCGTGGGTCATGAAGGGGATGAGGGCTTCACGGTGCGGGACGGCGTACTTAAACAGGAGCTCGGCCATTTGGTACGCGGCGACCTGGGCTTCGGCTCCGGCCTCGGGGTTGTGAACGTGGACGCCGGCGGCCTGGAGTTCTTCGAGGGTGGCGTCATCGGCGAGGGCCTGTTCCTCGTCGGTGAAGGGGCGTCCGTCGAGGTGGCGGAAGGTGCGGGTACCCGAGGGTCGGTTGAAGTCCGAGTCGAAGAGAAGGGCCATGACGTGGGGACGAGGGGTGGATGCGGGCAAAGGGGTTCTCCTTGGTGGGGCGGTGGTGGGTCTCGATGTACCCATGGTCTGGAGAATCCCCGGTTGGGCTAACCGGGGATCGTCGGCTACTTTCGTCGGCGCGGTCTTGCGGTTCAGCGTCGCCGAGGGGAGCTGTTCGAGGGCCTGGTCCCGATTTGCGCTGTCCGTTCCGGTGACGAGGCAGAGCGGTTCCCGCTGGCTCGTCGGCCTTGGGTGTTCTGGGGATCAGCGGGGAGGCCGGCCATTCGCCGTAGCCGCCACACGAGCACGTCGCTCATGCCTTCCGCCGTGTCCAGTTCCCGTCGGGCGGCTGCCTGGGTGAGCAGGGTGGTGGGATTGTGGCCGGCGGTCTGGGCTTCGTTGAGGGTGGCTGCGAGGGCGGGCCAGCCGGGTTCAGCGAGGATGCGGTCGGCCAGTTCGGGCAGGGCTTTGCGTACGGCGGTGGTGTGGCGGCGCTGCCAGGCTGGGGCCAGGCGGATTCCCCGCTGGCGAAGCAACGCCATGGGGTGGTCGGCGGCGGCCTTGTAGGCGGCGCGGAGGTGGTCGGCGGCCTGGTGGGCGGCCTCGGCCTGCTGGGCATGCTGCTTCTTGGCGTGCCAGTTCGCGGTGGCGACGGCGAGGAAGATCAGCATGTCGATCGCCATGGCCGTCGTGGCGCCGTCCTCTCCGCGGCCGAGGGCCGAGCCACTGTGGACGAGGTCGCGAGCGGCTTGGCGAAGGGCGCGGTCGTGGCCGTGTGCGGCGCGGACGTGGGAGCGGGAGGCGCGTTCGAACGCGGTGGCGGCATCCTGTAGTTCGTGGCGGGTGTGGGCGGCGGAGGTCTGGGCGAGGGCGTCGAGGACTTCCCCGGTGGCGGCGATCTGCGCGGCGACCATGCCGTCGTCGCCCTGGTCGATGACGAGCAGTGCCTGCCACGCGGCGCTGGTGACGCGTCGGCGTGCGGACGCGGGCCCGGTCACTAGCGGCAGGGCCGGCTGCTGGGCGGCGTCCTCCGAGGGGGTGGTCCAGCGTTCGCGGATGCGGGGCAGGGAGAGGTCCGGGGCGAGCTTGGAACCGGAGTAGAAGACGGGCTCGCCCTTGGCATTGCGGTCGCCGGGGAGGGCAACGGTGTAGCCGATGGTGTCGCCCGACGGTGCGATGCGGCGCCGGATGAGCAGGCCGGCGGAGGCGAGGCGGTCGAAGAACTCCTCCTCGCTCGCCGCCCCGGTCACCGAGCGGCGGATCGCCTCGCGGAGCTCCTCCCGCGGGGTGCGCTGCTTGCCCCGGCGGTCGGCTTTGTGGCGTTCGGCGCTGGTGGGGCGCTTGGCGGCGGTGCCATCCCCCGGGGTGACCTGGCGCAGGCCGTAGTCGGCCTCGATGGCGCGGGCCTCGGTCTGGGCGCGGCGGGCCTCGTTGTGCAGCCGTGGCCGTCGGCCGTCGTCGCGGACCAGGGTGGCGATGATGTGGATGTGGTCGTCGGCGTGCCGGACGGCCGCCCACCGGCAGGCGGCGCCGTCTCCAGCAGGGGCGATGCCGGTGGCGGCGACCATGCGACGGGCGATGGCGGCCCAGTCGTCGTCGGACAGGATCGGGTCTTCGGGGCTGGCGCGTACGGACAGATGCCACACGTGCTTCTTGGGGCGCCGGCCGACGGGCAGGGCGTTCACTGGCTGGTCGAGCAGGCGCTGCAACTGCTTGTAGGTGGCGCTGGGGTCGCGGCCGGGGTCGGGGGTGAGCGGGTCGAAGGCGGCAACCAGGTGGGGGTCGATGTGCTCCTCGTGGGTGCCGGGGCCGTACAGGTAGCGGACCAGCCCGATCGTCCCGCTGCCGCGCTTGTGGATGCGGGGGATCACGCCGGGGCACCGCCGTCCCGGTGGGCGAGCAGGGCATCGGCGGCATCCTCCATGCGACGGGCCGCGCTCAGGACGGCCTGAGCGGTGACGTCGAGGTGAGGTGCGTCGGCGCCGGAGTTGAGGGCCTTGGCGACCTGGTTGAACAGACCGTGAATGCGGCCCAGATGCCGGCGGGCGGCGAAGATCTCGTCTATGACTTCGCGTTCGGTGGCGATTTCGGCGGCGGTACGGGTCAGATCGCGGGCTGCCTTGTCCACGGCGTAGGCGAGGAAGGCGGCGTTGCTCATGGCGCACTGGTCGGCCGCCTTGGTGAAGCGCGCGAACTCCGCGTCGTTCATACGGCAGCTGGGCTGGTGCAGGCGCTTGTGGGGCTTCGGTTGACGAGCGCGCTGACGCTTGCGCGAGAGGGACTCGGCCGGCCGTCCCACTCCAGGCTGCGGTCCGCCCTCGGCCGCTGCCTGCAGACCCGGCGCCCCCTGGCGCTGGGACGCTCCCGCCACCCCCGGGGCGGGAACTCCGGGAGCATTGCTCCCGGGACAACTTGCTGTGCCGTTTGGGGCTGGGGTGGTGGTTGTCGCCTGTTGGGCGGTGGGGGTTTCGTGGTGCGGGTCGTGCATGGATCAGTTCTCCGTTGGGGTGTTGGTGCCGGTGCCTCGCTGTGCGCGGCCTCGTGCCCCGTGCTGTTCTGCGCGGGGCAGGGGGGCCGGAGGGGTGAGGCGATCGGTGCGTTTTGAGGGGGTCAGCCGGTGCCGGCAGGGGCTGTGTCGAGCTCCCTCTGCCGCTGCGAGGTGGCTTCTTCGAGTCCGTCGAGAGGCTCGGCCTGGCCAGTGCGCTCGGCCTGCAACTGGTCGCGCAGGGCGCGGGCGCGCTTCTGGCCGATCCGTAGTGCGCTGCGCAGACGCTCGGCGCTCAGCCGGTCGTCGCTCCAGTCGGCGGTCAGGCGCCGGGCCTCGTCGAGGACTTCGGCGTCGGTGCGGGTGCGGTCGGCGGTCGATTTGGCAGTGGCGGGGACCCGACCGGTCGCCCGACGCGGGGCGGCTCCGGTCGACTCCGCCGCGGCGGCCGGCCGGGGCGGTCGGGGAGCTGGGATCGACTCGTCGGTAGCAGTCGGCCTCGTCACGGGCGCCTCGGCGCTCTTCACGGGGGTCGACTCGGTCAGCTGCTCGGGGGCCGATGCGGCCTGGTCAGACCTCGACCGTGCGGCCTGCCTGTCAGCTTGCTGACTCCCCGACTCGGCACAGGCTGCTTCGGCGGAGTCGGCCGACTCGGGGTTGTGGTGCAGCACCTTCGCCACGAGGTCCGACCCGAAGTAGATCGACCCGACCGGCAGCGATGTCGCCAGCAGCACGAGAGCCCAGTTCGCCGGGGCCCAGTCGGCAAGTCGGCCCCACTGGATCGACGTGGTGTGCAGGGCGGGGATGAGACCGTGCACGTAATTCAGCAGGAGGCTGGCGATCGTGTAGGTCGCCAGGACCCGAAGCGCGAACGTCCGGTCGGTACCGGTCAGCACGAGCGTGGCGATCAGCGCGAGGGCCATCAGCCCGTCGACCACGATCGGGTAGAAGAAGGCGGCGGTGGAGTCGGCGCCGATGGCGCGGGCCACGTCGGACAGCGCGTTCCACGAGACCCGGAAGGCCATGAGGACGACGGCCAGCAGTCCGACGACGAGGGTGATGCGTCCCAGGCGGTTCACGCGATGACCCCCAGCGGGTGTGAGCGCACGGTGGCCGTGGCGGGCGGGAGCAGAGCAATGCCGGAGCGGATGTTGCGGCTGCCGCGTATGGCTGTCGGCGCGCTCGGGGCAGGGGAGTGCAAGGGGCGGGCTCCAGGGTGGGGAAGTGAGGCTGTGGTGCCGGGGTGAGGGGCGTTCACGGTGGGGGCGTTCACGCGGGCCCCCTTCTAAAGGGGGCCCCGCGCGTGATCGCTTGGGCGCGTGTACGGCGTGGGCGCTCGCGTGATCGTTTGACCTGCGGTTTTGCGGTGAGCGTGAGCGCCGTGAGCGGTTTACGGCAGGGTGTTCGCGTGAGGGTCGCGTGTACGGTCGCGTGATCGCTTCGCGCTGACCGACAGGGGGTTCAGCCGACGGCGGTGAGGTGGCGGGAGGAGGCGTAGTAGCGGGTCTGCTGCCCGCCTCCGGCTCCTCCGGCGACGCCGTCGGCCCTGGTGGCCAGGCCGTTGTCGACGAGGCGGGCGAGGTGGCGTCGTGCCTTCTCGACGTCGGCGCGCTCGGGGTCGCCGCCTCCGATCAGGATGGCTGCCAGGTCGCGGGCGGTCATGCCGCCTGGTGCGTTGCGCAGCAGGACGGCGGGATCCTTGGTCGGGTCGACCGTGGTGGTGCCGCGCTTGTGGTCGTGGGTGACGTCCAGCGGGCCGACCTCACCGGTGGGGGTCTTGAGGTGGTGCAGGGTGACCGCGGGGTCGCCTGCCCGGCCGGTGACGAAGAGGACGCTGCCTGCGCCGGCGGTGATCCATGTGGAGCCGTAGACCTGGTCCAGACTGGGGCGCTGGCCGCGCGGGGCGTCGGCAGTGGCCTTGCGCTGGTGGTGCAGCTCCAGGATCTCCACGCCGCCTCGCAGGGCGCGCATGCGGGCGTTGTGGAAGGCGACCGCGAGACTGTCGTCGACCATCGTGCTGACGGCGTCCTTGAGGCTGTCGATCACGATCGTGTCGGCCTGGTGCGCGGCGGCGAGGTCGGCGAGGAGGTCGGGTTCCTTGTCGAGGGTGGCGGGCAGTGGCCCCTCCCAGACGACGAGTCGCTCGCGCAGGATCGCTTCGTCGGTGTCGAAGACGCGGCGGTTCATGGCCTTGGCGATCTGCTTGGGCCGGTCCATGGCCAGATAGAGCACCCGCCTGCTGGGCGCGACCGGCATCTCCAGAACCGTCTCCGACAGGCCGAGGCGGGCGAAGATCACCTGGTGGGCCAGGGTGGTCTTGCCGACCCCGGGTGCGCCGACGATCATCAGGCTCTCGCCAGGCGCCCAGACCGTCATCTCACGCGTGCCCCACAGGGGCTCGGCGTCCGCGCCGGTCTCCTTGACGAAGGACCACCCGTCCCTGGCGAAGCGGTTCAGGCGCCCCTGACCCGAGGCCAGCGCCCGCTCACGCTCGGCCCGCATCTCCGCCTCCACCTCGCTGCGTATCGCTTCGGGATCGGCGCCCGGCTCCTGGGCGCGTTGGGCAGTGCGTATGGCGGAGGCGAGCAGCCGGCGCAGGTTGGCCTTCTCGCGGATGATCTCCGCGTGATGCTCTGCGCCGCCGGTGCCGTAGTGCAGGTCGGCGAGCTGGAACACGTAGGTGTTGCCACCGACTCGCTGCAGATCACCCTGCCGTTGGAGGAGTTCGGTGAGGGCGATCGGGTCGGTCGGCTTGTCCTCGCGGTGCTGGGCAAGCAGTGCACGCCAGATGGTCTCGTGCGCGGGCCGGTAGAAGGCGGCGTCGCCGAGTATGGGCCGGACAGTGTCGATCACGTCGGCGCTGTGCATACAGGCGCCCAGGACCGCATGCTCGGCGTCGATGTTGAATGGTGCGTGGAGCATGTCCGTCGACGGCTCGGCGTCGGCCGAGACGGCGGGGGATGGCGGCTGCGGGGTCAGGGGCGTACCCTGGGGCATGAAGCTCCTCTCCTGCGGGGCCATATGGGACGGCAATCCCGGCCAGGCAGGTTGATCGCTAGGGATGGCGGTTGCAGAGGTTTGCGCTTTGAACCCCTCGGTGTCGCGCCGAGGGGTTTTTCGCGTCGGGTCTCCGGTCGGTGTCTGGGCAGGACTACCAGCATGCCACATGATCTGCGAAATGCAATATATCTATGCCTGATGCAGAGAGTGTCGATGATCACTAGCCATGCGTAACGCATTGACCCCCTGCGAAAGGCAGAGCGTGTGGTACAGTTTTGGTTCCCTGCATATTGCAGGGGTGTCCTGCGACAGGAAGGAGGGTGATGGCGGACGATGAGACCCCCCAGGGGATCCTGCTCAGCGGCGAGGAGAACGCCGCTGTACGGATCAAGCTCGAACGCGAGCGGCGCGGCTGGAGCACGACCGCCCTGTCCGACCGCATGAACGAGGCCGGCTTCGAAATGAACCCGTCCGCGGTCTGGCGGATCGAGAACCGCAAGCGACGCATCAATCTCGATGAGGCGATCGGCTTCGCCGAGATCTTCGGCGTCGACCTCCGAAACCTTGCCGGCCCTCCGCAGCTCGCTGCGAAGGGCCGCGCCATGGAACTCATCGACAAGGTCGTCGCCGCCCACCAGGAGACCCAGCGCGCCCAGCACGTGTTCACCCGCGCTCGTGACGACTTCGACGCCTACATCGCTGAACACCCCGACATCCGCGAAGAGGCGGACGTGATGGTCTCCAACGCCATCGCCGAAAGCGTCATGAAGATGAACGCGGAGATCTACGGGCCCGCGCCCGGCACGCAATCCGACTCTGAGCAGGCGGACTCCGCTCCCAACGCGTAGCGCCTCCGCCGCCTGACCTGGGCCCGCAAACCCCCAGGCACGGAACCCACCGCACACATCCCGAGATCAACCGGCCAGGTCGGGGTTGCCGCCCCATCACCTGCCAGGAAACGGACTTCTCCTTGCCCGAAAACGCCCTGCCCATCACTCAGATCGCCCAGCTCCTCGGCGTCGCCGAGACTGAGCTGCGCGCTCTGATGAACCAGCGCGACGCCTCCCACGGCGATGCCACTCTCGTCGGCCTCACCGTCGCCGAAGCCGCACGGCGGATCGGCATCGGCCGCACCAAGCTGTACGAGTACGTATCCTCCGGCGAGATCTCCTCCGTGAAGATCGGCCGGCTGCGCCGCATACCCGCCGAGGCGCTGAACGACTTCCTAGCCAGGCGCCCCGACTCGGCGGACTACACGACCGCGGCCTGAAGGGGGCGGAATGACCAAGTCCTCGAAGTCCCGCCAGCCCAATGGTGCCTCCACCATCTTCCTCGGCAAGGACGGCCGCTGGCACGGCTACGTCACCGTCGGCGTCAAGGATGACGGCAGCCCGGATCGTCGTCACGTCGGCCGCAAGACGCGCACCGCGGTCACCAAGGCCGTACGCGACCTGGAGAAGCAGCGCGACTCCACGGGCGTCCGCAAGGCCGGTCAGACCTGGACGGTCGAGACCTGGCTGACCCACTGGGTGGAGAACATCGCCGCACCCAACGTCGGTGAGAACACCATCGACGGCTACCGCGTGGCGGTCTACCACCACCTCATCCCCGGGCTGGGCGCCCACCGTCTGGAGAAGCTGGAGCCGGAGCACCTGGAGCGCCTTTACCGGAAGATGCAAGCGGACGGTAGCGCCGCCGGCACCGCCCACCAGGTGCATCGCACGGTCAAGACGGCGCTCAACGAGGCCGTACGCCGTCGCCACCTCACTATCAACCCGGCGTCCGTCGCCAAGCCACCCAAGGTCGAAGAAGAGGAGGTCGAGCCGTACACGCTCGAAGAGGTCCAGCGTCTTCTCGCCGAGGCCACCAAAGTGCGCAATACCGCCCGCTGGGTGATCGCGCTCGCGCTCGGCCTGCGCCAGGGCGAGGCCCTGGGCCTGCAGTGGGGGGACGTTGACTTCGAGGCGGGTGTGATCCTCGTACGCCGGGGCCGCCTGCGGCCACGCTACCAGCACGGATGCGGCGACAAATGTGAGCGGAAGCCCGGCTACTGCCCACAGAAGATCAACGTGCGACGCGAGACGAAGGACACCAAGACCCGCGCGGGCAAGCGCCCGATCGGTGTGCCGGACGAGCTGCTGGGGCTCCTGCGACAGCACAAGGAGAAGCAGGACCGCGAGCGGGCCCTGGCCCGCGACCTGTGGGTGGAGAAGGGGTACGTGTTCACCTCGCCGACGGGCGAGCCGCTCAACCCCAACACCGACTACCACCGGTGGAAAGACCTGCTGGAGGCCGCCGGTGTACGCGACGGCCGCCTCCACGACGCCCGCCACACCGCCGCCACCGTGCTGCTGATCCTTGGCGTCCCCGAAGGGGTTGTCGACCGCATCATGGGATGGGAACCCGGCAAGTCCGCCCGGATGCGCCGGCGCTATCAGCACCTCACCGGCCAGGTGCTCCAGCAGACGGCCGCGAAGATTGGCGGCCTGCTGTGGGGTCCGAAGCCACACGTGCTCGAACCGGCGCATGGAGGTCCAGTGCCTGGCCCGAGCCAGACCTCCGTTCCGGCGGAGCCTACGGTGCATGTGGCTCTCCTTGGCGAACGCCGCATCCCGTTCCTGCACCGCGAGCACGCTGACGCCGTGGCATCGCACTGGGGCGCCGACCATCCCGGCCATCCGGCAGAGCACGAGGAATGGGATCGGGATAAGTGGGAGGACAAGGGCCTGGGCGGCATACGGGCCATCCGCGACCGCATGCCCGACCGTCGGATCGTCCATCACGCCCAAGCCGTGTTCCTGCCAGGCGGCGAGCGGCTCAACATCGGCCGTGATGACCAATGGTCCGTCACGGCCTGGGAATTCGAGACCGACATCTACACCGACCTCCCGGTGCGCTGGCACACCACTCGCCGTCCAGGCCAGGAGGTCGAGGCTCAGGTCCGTGGCACGGACCAGAAGGCCGTTACCGCCGCGTTCGCCGAGGCTTGTGCACAAGCTGTGGACCGCGCGAAGAATCCCGGCAATTACGGCGATGTTAGCGATCGGTGACTTCAGGCGTGACCGGACCCGTCATACGGGCCGGCCACGCAACCGCCGACGTGTGAGAGCGGCGCGGGTGCGAGCTATGGCTCGTCTGCGCTGGGGACCACCTGGTACCAGGCAAGTTCATGGTGCGGCTCGTCAGCGAACCATGCCCAGGTTCCCGACGCGAGGTCCTTTAGTCGCTTTCTGGCTGCCCCATCATTACGCGACCAGAAGGCCGTCAGAAATGAACACCTATCTGCTTTGATGCCTTGTTGATCGGCCCACTTGAGTAGTGCTTTGCGGCGTGCTGTGGTGACTGCACCATCTGTCGCCACAGCCTCAATGATCCAGAAGCGTACGGGGTCTGATCCAGCATCGGCCATCAGTACATCGGGGAGTACGTTCTTTGCGTCGATCTTGATGCCGAGGGTCTGTAGGAGCTGAACGTCTCCGAAATGAACTTTGTCGCCTGGCTCGGAAATTGCGAGGACGATCGGGGTTATCAGGCGAGCCTGAGACCAGGTCTCAATGACGCCCTTGATGATCAGCGATGAGATTCCTGCAGTCAGGTCTCGTGTTGCGCCACCACTGTTCGGCAGTTCCACCCTGACGGCATGTTTTTGCGTCTCTGTCTTAATTGCCAGATTGGCTTTGAGGCGCGCACCCTTATCGAGGTGCTTGTCCCTCCACTGCTGTGCTGCTTCCTCTACGGCCTCGTCGGAGAGGCTCGGATCGAAGAGGTCCGCAAAGTGGTCCAGAAGCGACCAGCAGGGTCGGCTACTGGAGGTAGGGAGGTCTACGCGTCGCCTCATCGCACCGTGCTCGCGCCACTCGCGAAAGGTCTCATCCCGGAGTGTCTCGCGCGAATTGTCTCGGTACAAGGGCTGAAACTGCACACCCCATGACTCGTGCAGCGCGACCACATGCTTGTGGTTCTTGGCGGCCGCTTCTCGCCAGGCTATGCGCTCAGCATCAGAGCTGTGTTCTAGGGCCGCCTCGGACATCCACAGCACGGTAGTGGGGCGGGCCCATTGTGTGGATTCCACGTCGTCATCGATGTTGCACACTGCGTCGATGTGAATGAGGGCAGTTATGGCCATTGCTGCCAACGGAGACGAGAAGACAGTGTCAAAAGCGGCCCGCGGGAAGATGATATTAAGACGCCGCTCGGCTTCCTCAGGGCTGATGGGATTTCTCAAGTCAGACTCCCTCGGGCCGGTAAGCGGCGGCTACGGCAGCTTCCAGCGCAGCGCCCTCCAATTCGTTCCATGTGCGCACCACGTTTCGATCAGGCAACGGAATGGACTCCAGTTCGTAGGCGCTTAGCGCGACGGATCCAGAAATGCTGCGTATAACGCGGTCCAACGTCTTCGTAGCGAGCAGACGTGTCATTGCCTCTGTAGTGAGCACAGGATCCGCGGCGACGGGGCGCAACACGTTGACGTGGTTCTCGACGGTGACGCGGCCATGGCGGTCGTCAAGCGCCCCCTGGCTGAGGTGCGCAGCGATAAGTCGCCGAGACTGTTCTGGCGCGGTCGTGCGCTGCACTAGGACAGCTGGCTCATCCAGCACCATCACCCTGTGATCTGAGTCAGCCGTTAGCGCGAGGTAGCGCATCGAGTCTCTTGCCGGATCACGATGCAAGATCCCGCCATCGATGTCAGCGGCCCAGATGACGTGGGACCGAGTCGGGCCCCACGTGGGGTATAGATCTTTGCTGCGTCGGTTCCAGACAAGTGGTCCCGTGGAAGCCCGCCATCCGAGCGAGGCGAGGGTGGCTGTCATCGCGGAAGCTGCCGCCGCGATGGGGGCATCGTCGGAGCGACGCGCTAGCACCCAAGGCTCGCTTGTCCTCTGCATCTTCACGGAGGCGATGGTGGTTTCGGCGCTACCCAGGCTGGTGATTCGGGTCTTCTGACGTCTGCGTCGCTCGAAGACGGCGAGGCACGTCTCCTGCAGCACAGAGGTGAATACGCCGCTGCGATCCTCCACGAACGTGACCGCGCTCATCCCGGCCTCTTGTCCCAGGTGGGCCCGCAGGTTCGCGAAGTAGCGTCCGCTGGTGAAGCTCGTCGGCACCAGAGCGGCCAGGACCCCATACTCGTCGAGTGACTCGACGGCAGTTGCCATGAACAGACCGTAGAGATTCGCGTGTCCGTAGAGTACGTGTTTGTAGCGGTTGCGCTCGACGGAGGACAGGCGCACGCGCCCGTAGGGCGGATTCATCAGTACAACGCGGACAGCCTTCTCTGGAGAGATGAGGCCATCGCCCACGTGAGCCAGTGCCGGTAGAGGCTTGCGCTGCTCGTCCGGGATGCGAGCAACCGTGGGGAGCATCTCCGCAGCCAGCGCAACGTTGGCCACCCAAACGGCGGCCGGATCGGTGTCGACGCCTTGGACTAGGTCCGGGAGACCCGCGATCGTTTCTGCAGGATCAGCCCCATACGAGGCATGCAGATGCTCGCGCAGAGCGGGCAGTAGCAGAGCGCCGGCTCCGCATGCCGGATCTCGCACTACCCCGGGTAGCACTTGCTTTCGCGGGGGCATTCCCAGGCTCTTCCGCGCTAGCTCCCATAGATGAGATGCGAGCTCAGGGGGCGTGTAGTGGCGTCCATGACGCGACCGCGTAGCAGGTGAGAGCGCCTCCACATAGGTGGCTCCCACCTGCTCAGGTGAGAGTGAACTCCATGAGTCCCCCAGTGGCGGCGGATCAAGCGGCAGGTCCACGGGGGACTGGGCCTCAACGGCGTATGCGATGTCCAACCATTGATCGGCGAGGCCAGCCGCCGACGCCTTAGCTCTCCACCACGCTGGGATGGCGGTGAGTACAGCGGTGGCAGTGGCCGTCAGTTCGCCGGGACCGCTTTCCACCACCTCGCTGCGGGAACCACGCGAGCCGAGAGGACGTGCCAGAGAGACGCTCTCCACGGCTTCTGACATAGCCGCGGCGACGAGCAAGTCTGGCATGTAGCGGCACTCCTTTAAGCGATGGGGCTCGGCGCAACACTATCCATTCAAATCATCGATGTCCGTGATAGCTGCGAAGCACTGAGGGTCCCCAGAGTCGCAGGTGCCTCTGACAATGAGGCTCACAGATGTGCAAAGGGGTGTGATTAACCTCGAAACGGGCATGGTTCCACGCGCCGAACACTGATCACCGAGATCAATGCCAAGTAGGAGGCATGGATCCGTGACCGACTCCGCCGAACGCGGGGTCATCGGCTCAGGCTCTGCAGACACGCTGCCCTCGCACAGCCCGCGCTCAGCTCTGGCTAGTGCGGGCGGACTCTCTTCCCCCTCTGCTGCTACCAACGTTCTCGATGTCACCCCAGTCCTGGATCGAGCGCTGACGCCCACTTCGTGTGGCCGCACGCGGGCCATCGGTGAAGCGACCCGCAAGATTCTGCCGCCAACGTGACTTCGTCGCAGACGGGGACCGAGGCGGCCAGTTGAGAGTCCAATCTCGACTGGCGCGGTGGAGCCGCCCAGAAGCGGTTGGCTGGTGTCCAACAGGCACTGCCTCGGGGCTCAACTACCGGCTGGCAGTCCCGGAAGCACGACTCCCGTGTAAGCGGCAAGCACGCTGCCGAGCGCGCCGCTCACGACAGGCGAGTTCAGGATCGCCGCGACGGAGGAACCCCACCGCTGGAGGCGTCCCGGATCCGGGTTGTCGCTGCCGGCTTCCTCTTCCATGCGATTGGCCAACTGGGTGAACTCAGCGGCGTCATCCTCGGGCAGGTCGAGAATGGGGGCAGCCTGGCGTAGGGCACGAGCCAGCATCACGACGTCCGCCAGGTTGACGCCGTTGTTGGTGGTGGCGTTCAGAGTGAAGTCGCGGCTGTTCGCCGCGATGTTGCCTGTGTTCGATCCAATGTTGAACGTCGTGTTGCCGCCGCTGTTGCGGCGTTCGTAGGCGCCGATGTCTCCCCCGTAGTTCTCCACGCAGTTTTCTCCTTCAGCGGTGATCTCCGCCTGCGCGGGACCGTCCCCACTCGCAAGCACGTAGCCGTTGATCAGTCCCCGGGAGTGGAGGTAGCCGGCGGCGCGATCGATCTCTCGGGCAGTGAGGCGTTCACCCTCGAAGAGCGACTGGGGGGCCTGCCGCACGTCCGCGACGGCCGGCATGGCGGTGCCTTCATGTCTGCGCTGCCACAGCCAGACCAGCAGCCCTCTACGCGCGGCATCGACCCGCGCCGCGGGATCGGCCCGCCGACGCTTGCGCTCCTCCATCCATTGGATGCCACGTGGTGTGAGATTGGCTGCGGGATCGCCGTAGGTGGAGTAGCGGTCGTCCAGGAGCCCGCGGCTCTTGCAGTACTGCAAGAGCCGGAACGACTGCTGCTTGTCGAGGCCGTGTGTGGCGCCGAACTCGGTGATCGACACGTCCCCCATCGGATCGGCTGCCGTGTGGTCAGAGACCCACTCCACAAGTGGTTCGTGCAGCTCAGCAAAGTCAGTGACCACAACGGCTCCCTTGCACTAGGCGGCAGTACAGCTGAGCGTAGGAGGTGGCACTGACAGCACGCAGTTCCCAGCCTGGATCCAGGACCGTGGGCAACTGCCGACCCAAGATCAAACGGCCGTGCCGTTGGCGGTGGTGCCCAACCGCAGTTCGCCGAGATTCGCCCTCTGTCCGATCATGCAACTGCAACCAAAACTGCAACCACGCATGTCGAAGGGCCCCACCGCGAACGGTGGGGCCCTTCGACATCGTGCCCGGTGAGGCACTGGCGGAGGATACGAGATTCGAACTCGTGAGGGGTTGCCCCCAACACGCTTTCCAAGCGTGCGCCCTAGGCCTCTAGGCGAATCCTCCGCCGAGAACATTACATGACGCCGGGGAGTGCTTGCGAACTCGTTCCCAGGGCCCCACATCGGGTAACGTGTGGCCCAGCCCCTCACGCGGCGCTATCTGACTGAACTCCCCCAGGGCCGGAAGGCAGCAAGGGTAGGTCGGCTCTGGCGGGTGCGTGGGGGGCGTCTCATTTGCGGGCGGTCCGGTTGTCGGTGGGCGCCTATAACCTCGTATGCGTGTCGTCTCTCGCGCTCTACCGCCGTTACCGCCCGGAGTCCTTCGCCGAGGTCATCGGGCAGGGGCATGTCACCGACCCGCTGCAGCAGGCGCTGCGGAACAACCGGGTCAATCACGCGTACCTGTTCAGCGGTCCGCGCGGCTGCGGCAAGACGACCAGTGCCCGGATCCTGGCGCGCTGTCTGAACTGCGAGCAGGGTCCGACGCCGACGCCGTGCGGCGAGTGCCAGTCCTGCCGCGACCTCGCCAGGAACGGGCCGGGTTCGATCGACGTCATCGAGATCGACGCCGCCTCGCACGGTGGTGTGGACGACGCCCGTGACCTGCGGGAGAAGGCCTTCTTCGGGCCCGCGTCCAGCCGGTACAAGATCTACATCATCGACGAGGCCCACATGGTCTCCCCGCAGGGTTTCAACGCCCTGCTGAAGGTCGTCGAGGAGCCTCCGGAGCATCTGAAGTTCATCTTCGCGACCACCGAGCCCGAGAAGGTCATCGGGACCATCCGGTCGCGGACCCACCACTACCCCTTCCGGCTCGTGCCGCCCGGCACCCTGCGCGACTACCTCGCCGAGGTGTGCGGCAGGGAGGGCATCGCGGTCGAGGAGGGTGTGCTCCCGCTCGTGGTGCGGGCCGGCGCGGGGTCCGTGCGTGACTCCATGTCCGTCATGGACCAGCTGCTCGCGGGCGCCGGTGCCGACGGTGTGACGTACGACATGACCACCGCGCTGCTCGGCTACACGGACGGTTCGCTGCTCGACTCCGTCGTCGAGGCGTTCGTCTCGGGGGACGGCTCCGCCGCCTTCGGGGTCGTGGACGGGGTGATCGAGGGGGGCAACGACCCGCGGCGTTTCGTGACCGACCTCCTTGAGCGCCTGCGTGACCTGGTGATCCTCGCCGCCGTGCCCGACGCGGCGGAGAAGGGGCTCATCGACGCACCCGCCGACGTCGTCGAGCGGATGCAGGCCCAGGCGCGGTCCTTCGGCGCCGCCGAGCTGAGCCGGGCCGCCGACATCGTCAACGAGGGGCTCACCGAGATGCGCGGCGCCCACTCGCCGCGCCTCCAGCTGGAGCTGATCTGCGCGCGCGTGCTGCTGCCCGCCGCGTACGGCGACGAGCGGTCCGTCATGGCACGGCTGGACCGGATCGAGCGCGGGGTGCAGTTCTCGGCCGGTGCGGGCACGCCCGCCATGGGGTACGTGCCCGGGCCCGAGGCGCATGCCGGTGCGGGGGGCGCGGCGCCCGCCGCGGCCCGTGCGGCGGTACGGGGGGAGGGCGCCGGTGCGCCGGGAGGCGGCCCGGGCAGCGGTTCGTCCTCCGAGGCGGGCGCCGGTGCCGGTTCCCCGTCCGACGCGGGTGGCCCTCCTGCCGGGGGCGGGCATCCGCAGGCGGCGCCTTCTTCCGCCGTCGCCGGTCCTGCGGCTCCCGCTGCACCTTCACCTGCCGCTTCACCTGCCGCCGACCCCGCTTCGGCTCCCGCTCCCGCTTCCGCTTCGGCTTCGGCTTCAGCGCCCGCGCCCGGTGCCTGGCCGACCGCGGCTCCCGCGGGTGGGGGGCGCCGCCCCGGCGGGTGGCCCACGGCGGTCCCGGCGGGCGGCGGACAGTCCCGGACACCGGCCGCTCCCGGTCCCGGCCCCGCTGAGGCTCCGGCCTCGGCCCCGGCTCCCGCGGCGGCCGCCCCCGCACCCGTCTCTCCGCCGCCGGGCGCTCCCGGGATCGACCCCCGTTCGCTCTGGCCCAACATCCTGGAAGCGGTCAAGAACCGCCGCCGGTTCACCTGGATCCTGCTCAGCCAGAACGCCCAGGTCACCGGCTTCGACGGCACCTCCCTCCAGCTCGGCTTCGTCAACGCCGGCGCCCGGGACAACTTCGTGAGCAGCGGCAGCGAGGACGTGCTGCGGCAAGCCCTCGCCGAGCAGTTCAACGTGCAGTGGAAGATCGACGCGGTCGTCGACCCCTCCGGCGGCTCGGCGCCCCCGCCCGGTGCCGGTCCGTCCGGTCCCTCGGGCGGCTACGGCGGCGGGGGCGGCGGCTTCGGTGGTGGCGGCGGCGGAGGCGGTTTCGGCGGGGGCGCACCCGCACAGCGGCCGTCGGCGCCCGCATCCGCGCCCGCCGCGCCACCTGCGGCCCCCGCGTCGGCCCCGGCGTCCGCTCCTGCCCCGGCCCCCGCCCCCGCGCCTCGGCCCTCGGCACCCGAGCCGCCCCCGGTCTCCCCCGAGGACGACATTCCCGAGGACGACGACCCCGACCTCGACGAGTCCGCGCTTTCCGGCAAGGAGCTGCTGGTACGCGAACTGGGCGCCACGGTGGTCGAGGAGATCGCCAACGAGTAGAGCGAGCAGGACGTGCAGGATGAGCAGGACGTGCAGGATGAGGAGGGCCGGGGGGCTCCTGGAGGAAGCCACAAGCGTCCGCGCCCCGGCCCTTCGGAAGCCCGCACAAACCGCACCGGCCCGTTCCCATTAGGCTTCACCCCGTGAAGGTCCTTGTCATCGGCGGCGGCGCCCGCGAACACGCCCTGTGCCGTTCCCTGTCCCTCGACCCCGACGTCACCGCGCTGCACTGCGCACCCGGCAACGCCGGTATCGCCGAGGTCGCCGAACTGCACCAGGTCGACGCCCTCGACGGCGCGGCCGTCACCGCGCTCGCCACCCGGCTCGGCGCCGAGCTGGTCGTCGTAGGACCCGAGGCGCCACTGGTCGCCGGGGTCGCCGACGCCGTGCGCGAGGCGGGCATCCCGGTCTTCGGCCCCTCGGGCCGGGCCGCCCGGCTGGAGGGCTCCAAAGCCTTCGCCAAGGACGTGATGGCGGGCGCCGGCGTGCCCACGGCCCGCTCCTACGTCTGCGTGAACCCCGACGAGGTCGACGCGGCCCTCGCGGCCTTCGGCGCGCCCTACGTCGTCAAGGACGACGGACTGGCCGCGGGTAAGGGCGTCGTCGTCACCGACGACGTCGAGGCGGCCCGCGCACACGCGAACGCCTGCGACCGCGTCGTCATCGAGGAGTACCTGGACGGCCCCGAGGTCTCCCTCTTCGCCGTCACCGACGGCGAGAACGTACGCCCGCTCCAGCCCGCCCAGGACTTCAAGCGCGCCCTCGACGGCGACGAGGGCCCGAACACCGGCGGCATGGGCGCCTACTCGCCGCTGCCCTGGGCCGACCCGAAGCTGGTCGACGAGGTCGTGCAGAGCGTGCTCCAGCCGACCGTCGACGAGATGCGCCGGCGCGGCACCCCGTTCTCCGGGCTCCTCTACGCCGGTCTCGCGATCACCTCGCGCGGTGTGCGCGTGATCGAGTTCAACGCCCGTTTCGGCGACCCCGAGACCCAGGTCGTGCTGGCCCGCCTGAAGACCCCGCTCGCCGGTCTGCTGATGGCCGCCGCCACCGGCAACCTCGCCGACCTCGAGCCCCTGCGCTGGAGCGACGAGGCGGCCGTCACCGTGGTCGTCGCCTCCCACAACTACCCCGGCACCCCCCGCACCGGCGACCCGATCACCGGCCTCGACGAGGTGGCCGCCCAGGACGCCCCGCACGCCTACGTCCTGCACGCCGGCACCCGCGCCGAGGGCGACGCCGTCGTCAGCGCCGGCGGCCGCGTCCTGTCCGTCACGGCCACCGGCGCCGACCTCACCGAGGCCCGCGACCGTGCCTACCGGGCCGTCGCCCGCATCGGCCTCGACGGCTCGCAGCACCGCACCGACATCGCGGCGAAGGCGGCGGGGGCGTAACCCCAGGCGGCTTGGAACACCCGTTCCGCACCGAACCCGACAGGCCCCGGCTCCCTCTCAGGAACCGGGGCCTGACCTTTGCTGTCCGTCTCCACCTTTCCCCAAAGCCATTCCATCGGGTGACCGATGGGCCATACGGCTGACGGGCGCGAGGCCCCCAACTATGGTGCCGCGCAAGCGTTCCGGCACTTGGCCCACCGGCATTGCGATGTCAGTGCCGGGTGCCACAGTGGGTGGAGTGAGCAAGAGCGGAAGAGCAGCAGTGCAGCAGGACGGTCCAGGACAGACAGGACAGCGATGAGGGGGTGAGGTCCGGCCGTGACCGGTATCGGTGGTGTGGAGATGGGCGCACTGGCCGCGCGTACCCGGGCGCTGGCGGTGCTGCGGGTCCGCAGCCGCGCGCTGGCCGTGGCCCTGCTGCCCGCTGCCGCGGCCGTGATCCTCCTCGTCGGCGGATCCACCGGGCGTCTCACGGGCGGAGGCTGGGACGTCCTTCGCTGGGTCGTGTCCGTCCTCGCGCTGGTCGTCCTGCTGGCCGCCGCCGGAGTCGCCCTGGTCGTGGCCCGCTCCAGGCCCGCCATGACCCCCACGGTCACGGTCGCCGAGGAGTCGGCGCCCGACCTCTACCGCCTGGTGCGTGACCTGGCCGACCGGCTCGACGTCCCCGCCCCCTCGGCGATAGCGCTCACCCCGGACTGCGACAGCTGGCTGGAGGACCGCACCCATCCCCTTCACGGCCCGCCGCCCGTGGACAAGCATGACGACGACCTGTCCGGCCCGGGCGAGCCCGCCCGCCGCCGGAGTGCCGCCGCGGCGCCCGTCCTGGTCATCGGCTCACCCTTCCTGTGGTGGATGCGGGTGGGCGAGCTGCGTGCCGTCCTCGCCCCGGTCGTCGCCGGTACGGGGCCCTCGGCGCACCCAGACATAGCCGCGGCCCGGCGCTTCATACGGGGCCTGGACGCCGCCGTGGCGGTGGCCTCGGCGGACCGGCGCGACCCGCTGTCCCGCGTGGCGTGCGCGGGCCTCGGCTGGGTGTCCCGGTTCCTGCTGCGCAGTTGCCGGGGTCACGCGACCGAGATGGAGCGCGGGGTCGCGGCCGCGGCCGCCGAGCGTGCACAGGCTGTGGACTACGGCCTGCGGATCGTCGCGCAGGAGCAGGTGGGGCTCGCCTACGCGGGCTGGGACCGGCTGCTGACCCGGGTGGCGCTGCCCGCCTGGCGGATGGGTCGCTGGCCCTCCCGGCTGGACGTGGGCGTCGTCGCCGCCCTTACGGAGCTGTCCCGCCGCGACCGCCTGGCCGAGGGCTTCGCCTCCCGCCTGGGTGAGCGGCCTGCCTGTGACCTGCTGGAGGAGCCCGGGACGATGGACGAGGCGGTCTCGCTCCTCGCCGCGCGCCTCTTTCACGGAGGGCCGGCCGAGACCGGTCAGGACTGGTCGCCGGTCGGGTGGGACGAGTATCCCGAGGAGGTCGTCGACCGGACCTGGCGCACGGACGCGGCCCGCCTGCACCGGGTGCTCGACACCCTGGGCGTCCGCCGCGCCGCCGGGGGCACCGCGCCGGGCACGGACGGCCCGACCCTGGCCCGCGTCCTGGACCACCTCACGATCCCGGACACGGCGATCACCGTCACCCCTTCCGCCGACGCCGGCGCGGGCACGGAGGCCGGAAACGGCACCGCCGCCTGGCCGGGCGCCCCGGACACCGCCGACACGCCTGCCCAGTACGGCGACCACGGCGCCCCGCATCCGACGTACGGCGACCACGACAGGCACCCGACATACGGCGACCCCGACACCCCCGCCGACGACGAGGACGACCTCGCCGGCACCACGGCCCGGGGTGCCGCCCTGGCCGCCGGGCTCAGTGCGCAGCTGGCCCGCGAGGAGGCGCAGGCTCGGCCCGCCGGAGCCGGGGCCCACTCCTCGCCCCCGGGGCCAAGCGCCGGGCCGGGAGCCGGAGCCGGTCCCGACGCCGCGCTCTGGGACGACCGCGCGCTTCCGCTCCTTCCGCTGCAGCCCCCGCGCACCGGGCGCGAGATCCTCACCGCGCACATCACGTCGATGGTGTGCTGCGCGGCGATGGACACCGCCGGCGCGGCCCCCGGCCTCGACTGGCTCGACGGACCGTCGCTGCTGTTCGACGGCGCCCGCACCGCGGACCTGGCGCCCAGCGTGCTCAGCCTCGTCGAGACGGGCGACCCGGGCCCGCTGCGCGCCTGGATGACCGACCTCGGGATACGCCCGGAGAAGCCGGTGCGTCTGGTCTGACCCCTGGACGGCCCCCCGGCCCCCGGCTCCACGGTCTCCGGCTCCACGGCGCCCCGGCTCCACGGTCTCCGGCTCCACGGCGCCCCGGCCTCACGGTCTCCGGCTCCACGGCGTCCCGGCCTGACGGTCTCCGGCCTCACGGTCTCCGGCTCCACGGCGTCCCGGCCTGACGGTCTCCGGCCTCACGGTCTCCGGCTCCACGGCGTCCCGGCCTGACGGTCTCCGGCCTCACGGTCTCCGGCTCCACGGCGCCCCGGCCTCACGGCCTCCGGCTCCACGGCCTCACGGCCTCCGGCTCCACGGCCTCCGGCCTCACGGCGCCCCGGCCTCACGGCGCCCCGGCCTCACGGCCTCACGGCCGCCTCCGGCCCCGCGGCCTCCGACCTCACGGCCCCCGGCCCCGCGGCCTCCGACCTCACGGCCCCCGGCCTCACAGCCCCCGGCCTCACGGCCCCCGGGCCTTACGACTCCACGGCCACCGCCCGCGCCCCGCACGCCCCGGGCTCGGTGGAATCGGACTCTCCTATTCCACTTTCGGCCACTTCGCGACGAACAGTGACAGCCCGCGTGCGAAATGTGATGTGCTGGGACCGATCGCGCACATGGCAAAGGCGTTCGTCATACGCACGACCGCGGGGGCACTAGGGAGGGGACTGTCCCATGGGGCCCGAGCAGATCCGCCGCTGGGAGTCCGGAGCACTCGCGCACGCCGTGACGGACCCCTTCGGACAGGGGCCCGTCCCCTGGCTGCGCGGCGGCGAGACGTACTTCGGCGACACCGGCCAGGTGGTCGCCTGGTACGCGGACCAGGAGTATTCCGGCACCGGCACCGGCACCCGCACCGGTGCCGGCACTGGTGGCGGCCCCCGCGCCGCCGACGACGTGCGCCGCCAGATCAAGGGCTTCACCTCGACGGGAGCCGTCGCCCCCGGCGAGGCCATCGACTTCCACATCACCGTCGACCCGCCGCAGGAGTTCGGCGTCGACGTCTACCGGATCGGCCACTACGGCGGTGACGGCGCCGCCAAGATCACCACCAGCCCCCGCCTGTCCGGCATCGTCCAGCCCCCGCCGCTCACCGCCGACCGCACGGTCTCCTGCCACCACTGGTGGCTGTCCTGGCGGCTGCAGATCCCCACGTACTGGAACGTCGGCGCGTACGTGGCCGTCCTCACCACCGCCGACGGCTACCGCTCCCACGTGCCCTTCACGGTCCGCGACAGCCACCCGGCCGACCTGCTTCTCCTCCTGCCGGACGTCACCTGGCAGGCGTACAACCTCTACCCGGAGGACGGCCGCACCGGCGCCAGCCTCTACCACGCCTGGGACGAGGAGGGCCGGCTCCTCGGCGAGGCGGACGCCGCGACGACCGTCTCCTTCGACCGCCCGTACGCCGGTGCCGGTCTTCCCCTCCACGTGGGCCACGCCTACGACTTCATCCGCTTCGCCGAGCGCTACGGCTACGACCTCGCCTACGCCGACGCCCGCGACCTGCACTCCGGCCGCGTCGACCCGACCCGCTACCGGGGCCTGGTCTTCCCGGGCCACGACGAGTACTGGTCCAGCGCCATGCGCCGCACCACGGAACTGGCCCGCGAGCAGGGGACGTCCCTGGTCTTCCTCTCCGCCAACACCATGTACTGGCAGGTGGAGCTGGCCCCCTCCCCGTCCGGTGCCGCCGACCGCCTGCTGACCTGCCGCAAACGCAAGGGGCCCGGCCGGCCCGCGCTGTGGCGGGAGATCGACCGCCCCGAGCAGCAGCTGCTCGGCATCCAGTACGCCGGCCGCGTCCCCGAACCGCACCCGGTGATCGTCCGCAACGCCGGTCACTGGCTCTGGGAGGCCACCGGGGCGCACGAGGGCGACGAGATCGAGGACCTGGTGGCGGGCGAGGCCGACCGCTACTTCCCGCGCACCGCCCTCCCCGAGCACGACGAGCGGGTCCTGCTCGCCCACTCCCCGTACGCCGACGTGGACGGCGTCCGGCGCCACCAGGAGACGTCGCTGTACCGGGCCCCGTCGGGCGCCTGGGTCTTCGCGTCCGGCACGTTCGCCTGGTCCCCGGCCCTGGACCGCCCCGGCCACGTCGACCCGCGCGTCCAGCGCGCCACGGCCAACCTCCTGGACCGCATCTGCAAACGGGACTGAGACCCGGGCCCGAGACCGACCCGCCGTCCACCGCGCCTCCGACATACGGGAGAATCGGGGTATTGGACAGAACCACGGGGAGGAACCGTGTCCGGATTCGTTGAAAAGCCCGAGCCGATCCAGGTTCCGGGTCTGGTGCATCTGCACACCGGCAAGGTGCGCGAGCTGTACCGGAATGAGGCGGGCGACCTCGTGATGGTCGCCAGCGACCGCATCTCCGCCTACGACTGGGTGCTGCCGACCGAGATCCCCGACAAGGGCCGGGTCCTCACCCAGCTCTCCCTGTGGTGGTTCGAGCAGCTCGCCGACCTGGCCCCGAACCACGTCCTGAGCACGGAGCTGCCCCCCGGCGCCCCCGCCGACTGGGAGGGCCGCGCCCTGGTCTGCAGGTCGCTGCGGATGGTCCCCGTGGAGTGCGTGGCCCGCGGCTACCTCACCGGCTCGGGCCTGGCGGAGTACGACGAGACCCGCACCGTCTGCGGCCTCGCCCTCCCCGAGGGCCTCGTCGACGGCTCGGAGCTGCCCGCCCCGATCTTCACCCCGGCCACCAAGGCCGAGGTCGGCGAGCACGACGAGAACGTCTCCTACGAGGAGGTCGCCCGCCAGGTCGGCCCGGACACCGCGGCCCGCCTGCGCCAGGCCACCCTCGCCGTCTACTCCCGTGCCCGGGACATCGCCCGTGAGCGCGGCATCGTCCTCGCGGACACCAAGTTCGAGTTCGGCTTCAGCGACGACGACCTGATCCTCGCCGACGAGGTCCTCACCCCGGACTCCTCCCGCTTCTGGCCGGCCGACCAGTGGCAGCCGGGCCGCGCGCAGCCGTCGTACGACAAGCAGTTCGTGCGGGACTGGCTGACCTCGGCCGAGTCCGGCTGGGACCGCGGGAGCGAGCAGCCCCCGCCCCCGCTGCCGCAGCAGGTCGTGGACGCCACCCGCGCCAAGTACGTGGAGGCCTATGAGCTCCTGACCGGCCAGAGCTGGTCGTAGCGGCCGCCCCGCCCGCCGCAGCCGTGCGGCGGGCGCGGACACGAAGAAGCCCCCGGCCGGAGCCGGGGGCTTCTCACACGGAGCGAACGACGAGGTTCGAACTCGCGACCTCAACCTTGGCAAGGTTGCGCTCTACCAACTGAGCTACGTTCGCACTGCGCGGTGGGCGGGAGTCCGGGGACTTCGCCGTGGCGCGAGAGCCACTATACCCAACCCCGCTCCCGTGCGAGACGCACCGCCGCGTGCCGGTTCTCCGCTCCGAGCTTGCTCGCGGCCGACGACAGATAGTTCCGTACGGTCCCCTCGGCGAGCGCGGCGCGCTCGGCGATCTCCGAGACGGGCGCCCCGTCGGCGGCGTGCTCCAGTACCTCGGCCTCGCGCGCGGTCAGCGGCGAGTCCCCGGCGGAGATCGCGTCGGCGGCCAACTCGGGGTCGACGTAACGGTTTCCGGCGTGCACCGTGCGGATCAGCTCGGCGAGCCGCTGGGCGCTGACCGTCTTGGGGACGAACCCGCGCACGCCCGCCGCGAGCGCCCGCTTCAGGTGTCCGGGCCGCCCGTGACTGGTCACGATCAGCACCTTGCAGCCGGGCAGCTCGGCCCGCAGCGATGTGGCGACCTTCACACCGTCGGCGCCCGGCATCTGGAGGTCCAGCACGGCGACGTCCGGGGCGTGCGCGCGCGCCATCGCCAGCGCCTCCGGGCCGGTGGCCGCCTCGGCGACCACGATCAGGTCGTCCTCCAGGGACAGCAGGGCCGCCAGCGCCCCGCGGATGAGGTGCTCGTCGTCGGCGAGCAGGACGCGCACGGTCGTCGTCACGAGGCGACCCCCAGCGCGGCCGCACCGGTCGCGGCGGCCGGCAACGGCACCTCGGCCGTCAGCCGGAACACGCCCTTGCCGGCGGGCCCCGCCTCCAGCGTGCCGTCGACCGCGGAGAGCCGCTCCCGCAGCCCCGCGAGCCCCGAGCCGCCCGAGTCCGCCGAGGGGCCGTCCCCCGTCGCCTCCGTCACCCCGTCGTTCTCCACCGTCAGCACAACCCGCCCCTCCGACATCCGCACCACCACGGCGACCTTCTCCGCATCCCCGTGCCGCAGCACGTTCGTGGTCGCCTCCCGCACCACCCAGCCGAGCGCCGACTGCACCTCGGAGGGCAGACCGGCCGTCTCGCCGGTGATCTCCGAGACGATCCCCGCCGCCGAGAGCACACCCCGGGCGCCGGCCAGTTCGACCTCCAGGGCGGCCTCCCGGTAGCCGCGCACGACGTCCCGGACCTCGCGCTGCGACTCCTGGGCGATGCGCTGCACCTCGATCATCTGCTCCACCGCCTCGGGCCTCCCGCGCCGGGACAGCTGGACGGCCAGCTCGCTCTTGAGCGCGATCACCGCCAGGTTCCGGCCCATCACGTCGTGCATGTCCCGGCCGAACCGCAGCCGCTCCTCGGCGACGGCGAGCCTGGCCCGGGTCTCCTTGGCGTCGTCGAGCGCGTAGACCGCGTTGAGCAGCCAGAGGGAGAAGATCGAGGTGACGGCGAGGAACCCGCCGGTCACCATCACCAGGCCGGCCAGCACGACCGACGCGAGGGCGGGCATCTCCAGCGGGAACGTCATGAGCCCCGCACCCAGCGCGAAGGCCCCGACGACGGCGACCATACGCCGCCGGCCACGCACCCCGAGCGTGATGACACCGGCGCCGAAGCACATGACGCCTCCGTAGACCGAGCCCGCCGCGGTCTCCACCTCGCCGGCCGGTCCGCGGTCCGCGATCACGACCGCGGTGATCGCGACCACGGCGGTGACGGCGACGAGCGTCCACATCAGCCGCACGGGCTGCGGGCGCCGGCCGAGCGTCCAGTCCAGCGCCCGGGACGAGACCAGCATGCAGACGGCGGCGTGCACGGTGACCAGCAGGCACAGCGCGGAGGCGAGTCCGACGCCGGTCCGGCCGTAGGCGCTCACCCCGAGCGCGAACACCTCGATGCCCCCGAAGAAGTGGAACGACCACCGCGTGTACGTCTCCACCTTCTCCGGCGTGCTCTTGAGCCGCCACCATCCGCCCGGCCTGCGCATCCGTCCGCCGCTCCCACTCGCCTCGTACGTCCTCGTACGTCCCCGTACGTCCCCGTACGTCCTCGTACGGCCTTGTACGTCAGTGCCGTGGCTCCCAGCGGAACCACCGCCGTACAGCAAACACCGCGAGCACGGTCCAGGCCACCGCCGTCAGCACGGCGCCCAGTGCGTCGTACGCCGAGAGGTCGCCGGTCCAGCCGCCGCGCACCAGGGTGATGACGGGGGTCAGCGGCAGCAGCTCGCAGATGGAGGCCAGCCGGTCGGGCAGCAGCTCCAGCGGGACGAACATGCCGGAGCCGAGCATGGACACGAACATGAACGGCAGCGGCGTGACCTGCGCGCTCTCACCGGTCCTGGTGAAGCTCGCGGTGCCCGCCGCGAGCGCGGCGCACATCACCAGGCCGAGCAGCAGGCCGACGACGGCCAGGTGGGGTGCCGACGGCGCGGACAGGTCGAGGAGCACCGCGCAGCCCACCGCGAGCAGCAGGGACTGCACGAGCCCGCTGAGCACGGCCGGCAGGGCGGACCCGCCGAGGATCTCCACGTCCCGCAGTTCACCGGTGCGCAGCCGCTTGAGGACGAGTTCCTCGCGGCGGACGACGAAGACGCCGACGAGGGCCGAGTAGACGGCGAACAGCAGGGAGAAGCCGATCGCGGCGGGCAGGACGAGGGTTCCGGTGGTCAGTCCGGCCTCGGCGAGGTCCATCTCCTTCGCCCCCGCCCGCACGCTGAACGGCAGCACCAACGGCACGAACAGGGCTGCGAAGACGGTGCCCTTGTTCCGCCCGAGCAGGGTCAGTTCGGCGCGGGCGAGGGCGGCCATGCGGCTCGTCGGCGTGGTGGCCGACGTCCCGGCGGAGCCCTTCGCGCGGGCCGGTGCGTTGGTGGCGCTCATGCCGCGTACTCCTTCTCCGTCGTCGTCCTGGTGTCGGCCGCCCCGGCGGACACCTCCTTGGCGATGCTGAGGAAGGCCTCCTCCAGGGACGCCGAGCGCACGTCCAGGCGGCGCAGCTCCACACCGGCCCGTCCGGCCCACACCAGCAGGCCGGTGGCCGCGCGCTGGAGCTCCCGGGTGCGCAGCTTCACCGTGCGGCCGTCGACCTCGTGGTCGCTCACGCCCAGTTCGCCGAGCGGCGGCAGGTCGCCCACGAAGTAGCCGTCGGGCAGTTCGAAGGAGATCCGGGACGGCTGCGCGGCGGTCACCTCGGCCGGGGTGCCGGTGGCGGCGATCCGGCCCTCGTGCATGATCGCGAGCCGGTCGGCGAGGTGCTCGGCCTCCTCCAGGTAGTGCGTGGTCAGCAGCACCGTCGTACCGCCGTCGCGCAGGGCGCTCACCAACTCCCAGGTGTCCCGGCGGCCTTCGGCGTCCAGGCCGGTGCTGGGCTCGTCGAGGAAGAGCACCTCGGGATCGCCGAGCAGCGCGAGCGCCAGGTCCAGGCGGCGCCGCTGGCCCCCGGACAGCTGCTTCACGCGGGTGCCGGCCTTGGCCTCGAGACCGACCAGCGCCAGCACCTCGGCCGGCGGCCGGGCGCCGCTCACGCACCCCGCCCACATCCGTGCCGTCTCGGCGACCGTCAGCTCGGAGGGGAAGCCGCCCTCCTGGAGCATGACCCCGGTGCGGGGGCGTACGGCGGCCCGCTCGGTGTACGGGTCGTGCCCGAGGACGCGCACCCGTCCGCCGGCCGGCGCGGCCAGCCCTTCCAGCAGCTCGACCGTCGACGTCTTGCCGGCGCCGTTGGTGCCGAGCAGTGCGAAGACCTCGCCGCGGCGCACGGAGAAGTCGATCCCGCGCACGGCCTCGAACCCGCCCCCGTACACACGCCGAAGGTCGGTGACCTCAATCACGTGTTCGTGTTCGTTGGTTTGCATGCTTCAAGGATTCCGGCGCCCGGGGCGGGACGACAGTGCGGCCCGTCATCACCCGGCATGACAAATGTCAGGGGTGGGCCGGCGGAGGGCTCGAAGGCCGGGCGCACGAAAAGACCCCGATCCTGGAGGACCGGGGTCTGATTCCCGAGCGGACGACGAGGCTCGAACTCGCGACCTCAACCTTGGCAAGGTTGCGCTCTACCAACTGAGCTACGTCCGCATATGCTCCCGACCGGCCTTCACCGATCGGTGCGAGCACCAGCCTACCTGATCCCATCGGGTCATCGGTACGGCGGTGCAGAGCGGGTGACAGGAATTGCACACTGCGCCTTCCCCCTGGAAGGGGGATGTTCTACTACTGAACTACACCCGCATGTTCCGTGAGCTGGACCTTTCGGCCTCGCCCCTCGGCGTGCTCCAGACTTTAGCTGATCACCCGGGGTGCCGCGCAAGTCGGTTGCCGCGAGGGGCGGCTGAGCGGCCGTCGGCCGCCCGCGCCGGACGCCCGGCTCACCGGACGCCGGCTCACTGCGCCTCGGCGAACGCCTCGTACACCTTCTTCGGGATCCGGCCCCGCGCGGGCACGTCCATCTTGTTCGCCTGGGCCCAGGCGCGGACCGCCGCCGGGTCGGGGGCGACCTCCGTCTGCCGGTACGCCTTGCCGGACCGGGAGCGCTTGCGGCCGGCCGAGACGTAGGGCTCGAGCGCCTTGCGCAGTTTCCGGGCATTGGCTTCGTTCAGGTCGATCTCGTACATCCTGCCGTCGACTCCGAAGGCGATCGTCTCCGCCGCTTCCGAGCCGTCGATGTCGTCAAAGAGAGTGACTACGACACGCTGCGCCACGAATATCGGTCCCTTCGTGCGGCATCTCCGCGATGACGTGCCTCAACGTGCCAAGACGCCGCGATGATGCCGACTGTTCGCCTGTAATTGGGCAAAGTATCGGCTAATGACATTTCATTTGTACAGTGCCCGGCATTGCAATGGGAAGACCGACTAAATCTTCCCGCGTGTCTGTCGCGCAATAGGCGCCCGCGTTGGATCCGGGATCTTTCCCGAAGCTTTTCGCGACCGCCTCCTCCCGATGCCGAATCGTGACTGGGCTCACGTAGATTCCTCCAAGGCTACGCGCGTAGAAATTTTGTACGGGTAGTCTGAAGGAACCTGCTCAGCACCACACACCGGGAGTGCCAGTGGCACGCGTCGTAGTCGACGTCATGCTCAAGCCGGAGATCCTCGACCCCCAGGGCCAGGCGGTGCAGCGCGCACTGCCGCGACTGGGTTTCGAAGGGATCTCGGACGTCCGTCAGGGAAAGCGATTCGAACTGGAAGTGGACGGGCCGGTCGACGACGCCGCCCTCGCCCGCATCCATGATCTTGCGGAATCCTTCCTCGCCAACACCGTGATCGAGGACTTCACCGTCAAGGTCGAGTCCGAAGACGTAGTCGCGGGGGCGGCGAAGTGACCGCTCGTATTGGCGTCGTCACTTTCCCCGGCAGCCTCGACGACCGGGACACGCAGCGCGCGATCCGCGTCGCCGGCGCGGAACCCGTCGCCCTCTGGCACAAGGACAAGGACCTCAAGCAGGTCGACGCCGTGGTGCTGTGCGGCGGTTTCTCGTACGGCGATTATCTGCGCGCCGGCGCCATCGCCCGCTTCTCGCCGGTGATGGACACCGTCATCGACCAGGCCAGGGCCGGCCTGCCGGTGCTGGGCATCTGCAACGGCTTCCAGATCCTCACCGAGGCCCACCTGCTGCCCGGCGGCATGCTGGGCAACGACCACCTGCACTTCGTCTGCCGCGACCAGAAGCTGCGGGTGGAGAACGCGGGCACCGCCTGGACCAGCGACTACACCGCCGGCCAGGAGATCCACATCCCGCTGAAGAACATGGACGGCCGCTACGTCGCCGACCGGCGCACGCTGGACGAGCTGGAGGCCGAGGGGCGGGTGGCCTTCCGGTACATGGACTTCAACCCGAACGGCTCGCTCAACGACATCGCCGGCATCACCAACGCCGCCGGGAACGTCGTCGGCCTCATGCCGCACCCCGAGCACGCCGTCGAGTCGCTGATCGGTACGGGCCGTACCGACGGCCTGCCGTTCTTCACCTCGATCCTCAAGAAGCTGGTCAACGCATGAGCCGGACGCCTCTGGACACGGTCGAGCACGCGACCGCGACCCCCGACGTCGAGCTGCCCTGGGCCGAGCTGGGCCTGAAGAAGGACGAGTACGAGAGGGTCGTGGAGATCCTCGGCCGCCGCCCCACCGGCGCGGAGCTGGCGATGTACTCCGTCATGTGGTCCGAGCACTGCTCGTACAAGAGCAGCAAGGTGCACCTGCGCCAGTTCGGCGAGAAGGCCCCCGAGTCCGAGGCGATGCTCGTCGGCATCGGCGAGAACGCCGGTGTCGTCGACGTCGGCCAGGGCTACGCGGTCACCTTCAAGGTCGAGTCGCACAACCACCCGTCCTACGTCGAGCCCTACCAGGGCGCGGCCACCGGCGTCGGCGGCATCGTCCGCGACATCATCGCGATGGGCGCGCGTCCCGTCGCCGTCGTGGACCCGCTGCGCTTCGGCGCCGCCGACCACCCCGACACCAAGCGCGTGCTGCCCGGCGTCGTCGCGGGCATCGGCGGCTACGGCAACTGCCTGGGCCTGCCCAACATCGGCGGCGAGGTCGTCTTCGACGCCTGCTACCAGGGCAACCCGCTGGTCAACGCCGGTGCCATCGGCGTCATGCGGCACGAGGACATCCACCTTGCGAAGGCGTCGGGCGCGGGCAACAAGGTCATCCTGTACGGCGCCCGCACCGGCGGCGACGGCATCGGCGGCGCGTCGATCCTGGCGAGCGAGACCTTCGACGACGCCAAGCCTTCCAAGCGCCCCGCCGTCCAGGTCGGCGACCCCTTCCAGGAGAAGCTCCTCATCGAGTGCACCCTGGAGGCGTTCGCCGAGAAGCTGGTCGTCGGCATCCAGGACCTGGGAGCCGCGGGCCTGTCCTGCGCGACGAGCGAGCTGGCGTCGAACGGCTCCGGCGGCATGCGCGTGACCTTGGACGACGTACCTCTTCGCGACTCCACCCTCTCGCCCGAGGAAATCCTCATGAGCGAGTCGCAGGAGCGGATGTGCGCGGTCGTCGAGCCGGAGAAGGTCGACCGCTTCCTCGAGATCTGCGACAAGTGGGACGTCATCGCCACCGTCATCGGTGAGGTCACCGACGGCGACCGCCTGGAGATCTTCTGGCACGGCGGCAAGATCGTCGACGTCGACCCGCGCACGGTCGCCCACGAGGGCCCCACGTACGAGCGCCCCTACGCGCGCCCGGACTGGCAGGACGCCCTCCAGGCCGACGACGCGGGCAAGCTGCCCCGGCCGGGGACGTCCGACGAGCTGAAGGACCAGGTCCTCAAGCTCGTCGGCTCGCCCAACCAGGCGTCCAAGCAGTGGATCACCCAGCAGTACGACCACTTCGTGCAGGGCAACACCGTCCTCGCCCAGCCCGAGGACTCGGGCATGATCCGCGTGGACGAGGAGTCCGGCCTCGGCGTCGCCATCGCGACCGACGGCAACGGCCGCTACGCCAAGCTCGACCCGTACACGGGCGCGCAGCTGGCCCTGGCGGAGGCCTACCGCAACGTGGCCACCACCGGCGCGAAGCCCCTCGCGGTCTCCGACTGCCTGAACTTCGGTTCGCCGGAGGACCCGGCGGTCATGTGGCAGTTCGCGGAGGCCGTGCGCGGCCTGGCCGACGGCTGTCAGCAGCTGGGCACCCCGGTGACCGGCGGCAACGTCTCGCTCTACAACCAGACCGGCGAGGCCGCCATCCACCCGACCCCGGTGGTCGCGGTCCTCGGCGTCATCGACGACGTGGCCCGCCGCACGCCGGTCGCCTTCCAGGAGGACGGCCAGCTGCTGTACCTGCTGGGCGACACGCGTGAGGAGTTCGGCGGCTCGGCCTGGTCCCAGGTGATCCACGACCACCTCGGCGGCCTGCCCCCGAAGGTCGACCTGGAGCGTGAGCGCCTGCTCGGTGAGATCCTGATCTCCGCCTCCCGCGACGGCATGATCGACTCCGCGCACGACCTGTCCGACGGCGGTCTGATCCAGGCGGTCGTCGAGTCGGCGCTGCTGGGCGACAAGGGCGCGCGTCTGGTCGTACCGGACGGTCTTGACGCCTTCACCTTCCTGTTCTCGGAGTCGGCGGGCCGCGCGGTCGTCGCCGTCCCGCGCTCGGAGGAACTCCGCTTCAACGACATGTGCGGCGCCCGCGGCCTGCCCGTCACCCGCATCGGCGTCGTGGACGGGGACGCGGTCGAGGTCCAGGGCGAGTTCACCCTCCCCCTGACCGAGCTGCGCGAGGCCCACGAGGGGACGATCCCGGGGCTGCTGGCGTAGTCCCTCGATCCCCTGCGACGCAGAGGTCCCGCCCGGTCGGTTCCGGGCGGGACCTCTGCGTTTCAGCGGACGTAGTTCTTGAGGATCTCCGTGTCGAGCTCGATGCCGACCGGGTCGGGGAGCACCAACGTCTCGCCGAACTTCGTGACGCGGGCGTCGCGGTAGCCGCCGACCTGCCGGTCCGGGGAGCTGTGCACCGTGACTGTGCAGGAATCCCGGTCGATCAAGAGGTACACAGGAATTCCCGCCTCGCCGTAGGCGGCCGGCTTCTCGTGACGGTCTCGTCGGTCCGTGTCCGAGTCGTACGAGGTCACCTCGACGACCATGAGCGCGCCATCCGGGTCGGCCCACTCCCCGTTTCCGGCGAAGTGGGCCTCCGGCGCGAGGATGGCATCCGGTTTCGCCCTGCTCCGCCGGTACGCGTCGACGCGCAGGCCTTGGCCCTGCGCCAGGTCCAGTTCGGGCCGGCTCTGCATACAGCGCCGGGTCAGCCAAGACAAGATGGTGGTGTGGTCTCCGTCGGTCACTGCTTTGGTCCCGATCCGTCCGTCAATGAACTCCAACGTGACGGTCTCGGGAGCGGCGGAAGCGATCGTTTCGAACTCGTCCACCGACATCTGAGACGTGTGCTCGGCCATAACCGTCATGTTGCACCTCCTTCCAGGCGCGGACCAGTGTTTCCGGCACTGCGGCCCTCCCGGGCCGCCTTCCGCCGCCAGACACACGTACGAGTGACCGTTGCACGTGATTACGTATCTACGTAATATCGTACGAGTGAAGCAACTGGAACAACGCGTGGCCGATCTCGAACGGCGGCTCGCCGCACTGGAAGCTGCCGACCGGCCCGCCCCCGGCCCCGAAGGGGGCGACCTCTGGGCCCTGGAAGGGCTCAAGCAGCAGCTCACCGAGCTGGGGGCGACAACCGGAGGTGTCCTGTTCACCGGCTCCGTGCGCCTGCCGACCGGCGAGCAGTACGCCTGGCAGCACGGCACGCTCACCGACGGACTGATGGACGTCGACTGGGCCGAGTCCGCCGAGGGGTTCGCCGCGCTCGGGCACCCCGTGCGACTGCGGCTGCTGCGGGAGGTGCTGGGCGGGCGGCGCACCGCCGCCGAGCTGGCCGAGCTGGAAGGGATGGGCACGACCGGCCAGATCTACCACCACCTGCGCCAGCTCACCGGCGCCGGCTGGCTGCACACCACCGGCCGGGGCCGCCACGAGGTGCCGCCGGGGCGGGTCGTGCCGCTGCTGGTGGCGCTGTCGACCGCGCGGAACTGACCGGGACCGTCAGGACCGTCAGGACCGTCACGAACAAGGGGGAACGATGTCCGTACGCAAACTCGCCATGATCACCTTCAGGGTGCTGCAACTCGCCTTCCTGGCCCTGGTGGCCGTCGGCGTGATCTTCGACCCGGGGTATCCGTGGTGGGGTGTCTTCCTGCCGCTGGTCCTCGCCTACGTCCTGATCGCCGTGGTCAACCGGTGGGGCGGCGGCGCCCCGGACGCTTCCGGCAAGGCCCGCGAGCCCGTCGAGGTCGCCCCGCCGGTCACCGGCCGCTGGTCCGCGCTGAACAGCCCGGCCGACCGCACCCCCAGCCACGGCGTCCACGCCTACGGACAGACCTTCGCCATCGACCTCGTCGCCGAACCGGAGCCCGCCGCCCGCCCCGGCTTCCGCGCCCTGTGGCCGCTCGCCCGGCGCGGCCGCGACTTCCCGGCGTTCGGCGCCCCGCTCCTCGCGGTGGCCGACGGCACGGTCGTACGGGCCGACGACGGCCAGCGCGACCACCTGAGCCGCACCTCGCTGCCCGCGCTGCTGTACCTGATGGTCGTCGAGGGCTCGGTGCGTGAGCTGGCCGGTGCCCGGCGCATCGTCGGCAATCACCTCGTCCTCGACCTCGGCGACGGCGTCCACGCCCTGTACGCCCACGTCAGGCGGGGTTCCTTCACCGTCCGCGAGGGCGACCGCGTCCGCGCCGGGCAGGTGATCGCCCGGTGCGGCAACTCCGGCAACTCCACCGAGCCCCACGTCCACTTCCAGTTGATGGACGGACCCGACCCGGACACCGCCCGGGGCGTCCCGTTCACCTGGCGCGGCATCGGCGTACCGCGCAACGGCGAGGTCTTCGACGTAGCGGAACCGGCCCCTGCCTCTCCCGCCTCGCCTCCCTCTCCCGCATCCCCCGCTTCCCGCGACTAGGCACCTGTTAGCTTCGTCGGTGATCACGGCGCGACGGGGCCGCCGGGGGACGGGGGACGGGGGAGCGGTGCGGATACCGGACGGCGTGCGCAAGACGGTCAACGTCGTGCTGTGCCTGGCCGCAGTGGTGGCCATCGGCTGGAGCGGCCGGGAGATCTGGGCGGTGTGGAACGGCCACCGGCAGATCGACGCGGCCTGCGGGGGGCTCGTCCCGGCGGGCCGGGTGCTGGCCCTCTCCGAAGCGGGCGGCACCATCACGCACCGCGCTCTCGACGAGGACAGCTTCGACCCGGTCACCGGGATCCCGCACGACTGCGAGATCTTCAGCACGGAGGCGGGTGCACGGCACGGGTCCGGCACCGGCGCCCGTTGGTTCTTCACCGGCGAGATGGGCGTCCTGCCGGCCGACCGGCCCCGGATCGCCGACACTCCGTACGAGAACCTGGTCGACGCGCTCGGCCGGCCGACCTACCCACCGCAGCCCCTGGGCGGCGACGTCGCCGGCAGCGTCACCTCCTCCTCGGTCACCGTGCAGTTGCCGTGCGAGGAAGGGAAGGCCAAGGACACGCCCGTCCGGGCCCTGTGGGCGCGGGCCGCGCTCAAGACGCCCGGCGGCAGCCAGGTCGGCGGCCACGACCGCGACATCCTCGCCGAGACGGCCGTGCTCACCGCCAACAACCTCGCGGACCGGCTCGGCTGCGCCGACCGCCTGCCGGACGCCCCGGACGCCGTGCCCGCCCTGCCCGAGGGGCCCGTCCCGGCCGATCGGGCCGGGGGCACGTGCGCCTGGTACGGGAAGACCGGCCTCGCCGACCGGTCGCCGTACCCGGACCAGGTCGTCGAGAGCCGTACGGACGACCGGGTGTGGGACGAGCGCTGCGGCCTCGTGCTCGGCGCCGGCCGCGCACGCGGCGTGTACCTCACCGAGGGTGACGAGCATCGCCGGCTCAGCAGCCCGGACGTCCCGGGCCAGTGGTTCGTCTCCCTCCACACCTACTCCGGCCCACTCGCCGAGAACATCCGCCTCACCGGTACCGACGACGACGAGTCCCCGGAACCGGCGACCCCCGGGAAGGCGGGCCGCAGCACCGAGGAGCCGATCTGGTGGGCCTCCTCCGTCTGCGACGGCCGCCCCCAGGTCCACACCATGACCCTCGGCGGCTTCGGCTACGCCAGGCTGGTGGCCTCCCGGACGGAGGACGTCTTCCGCGCCTACGTGGAGGACGTGACCACCCGCCGCCACTGCACGGACGTCGTCCTTCCCGGCCACTCCACGTTCCGCGCCGACTGGGGCACCTCCTAGGGAACGGACTGGCTAGGCTCACCGCCATGCCGCCCGCCACCAGGAAACGCCCCCGCGCCTACGACCCCACCCGCACCCGCGCCGCCGTCCTCGGCCAGTTCGGCACCGTACGGGCGGCCGTCCGCACCCTCACCCCCGAGCAGCTCGGCCTGCCCACCCGGCTCGGGGACTGGACCGTGCGGGAGCTGGTCGCGCACGTCGGGATGGCGCTGACGGCCGTGGACCGGTTGCTGGACGAGCCCGAGCCGGCGCGGCAGGACGGGCGGCTGCTGGACTGGCCGTTCGCGATCGGCGCCGACGCGGACGCCATCGCCGGCACCGCCCGCCGACTCGCCGCCGAGCACCCCGACCTGGACACCCACCTCACCGAGGTCGAGCGGCGCTTCACCGAGCGACTCGACACCCACCCCGGCAGCAGGCTGCTCCCCACCAGCGCGGGCGCCCTGCCGCTGGCCGACTACGTCGTCACCCGCGCCGTCGAGCTGGTCGTGCACACCGACGACCTGAACGCCGCCGTCCCCGGCCTCGACGTCCCGTACGACCGGCAGGCGCTGGCCGCCGCGACCCGGCTGCTGGCCGACGCCCTCGCCGTGAAGGCGCCCGGCGGCTCGACGGAGGTGCGGATCCCGCCGTACGCGGTCGTGCAGTGTGTGGAGGGGCCCCGGCACACCCGGGGCACCCCGCCGAACGTCGTCGAGACCGACCCGCTGACCTGGATCCGGCTGGCCACCGGACGGCTGGCCTGGAAGGACGCCCTGGCCGGGGCGAAGGTGAGCGCGAGCGGGGAGCGGGCCGACCTCGCGGCGCTGCTGCCGCTGCTGAGCTGAGGGGAAGCCGGAGGAACGGAACGGGAACCGGATCTTCCCCGCCTCCGTCGAATCGGCATGTACAGGCAGAGCAGCCAGAAGACGCAGAGCAGGCAGAACACGCAGAGCAGGCAGAACACGCAGAGCAGGCAGAAGCCGCAGAGCAGGCAGAAGCCGCACCGCGGCGCGACCCTGACCGTGGCGGCCGTCGCCGCGCTCGTCCCGTTCGCCGCGGCCTGCGGCAGCGAGAAGGCGGCCGACGACTCCGGCAGCGGTTCCGTGGGCGCGGGCGGACAGCGCATCACCGGCGTGCGGTGGAGCATCGACAGCGTCACCGTCGACGGCACCACCCACCGGGCGCCGGACGCGGCACACGTACGGATCGACGACGGCGGAGAGGCCGCGGGCAGCACCGGCTGCAACAGCTTCAGCGCCCGCGCCGACGTCGAGGGCGACGGCGAACGCGTCCGGCTCAGCGACGCCATGTTCACCGAGAAGGCCTGCGCCGAGACCCCCGCCGACTTCGAGAAGTCCCTCGGCCGCGCTCTCACCACCGGCTCGCTCACCTCGAAGAACGAGGGCGAGCGGCTCACCCTCACCACCGCCGACGGCGACACCGTCCGGCTCAGCAGGTCCGAGGACGCGTCCCTCTACGGCACGCAGTGGACCGTGGACGCCCCGGGGCAGAAGGGCGACAAGGGCCGCGCCCACCTCACCTTCGACCGGGACGCGAAGACCGTCTCCGGACGCCTGCCGTGCAACCGCGTCAACGCCGGGGCCACCGTCAGCGACGGGCGTATCACCCTCGGCGTCCCGTCCACCACCCGAATGATGTGCGAAGGCTCACTCATGGATGCCGAGAAGCGGCTGCTGGGCTTCTTCGACGGCAAGGTCACCTACCGGATCGATCACAAGACCCTCACGCTGACCAGCGAAGACGGCACCACGGTCCGGGCCGTCGCCGAGCAGTGATCCACTGCTGACCCCCTGTCCCCAATTCGGACCAGTGGTCGACCTCGCCTACACTCGGTGGCGTGCCACGTGGTGACGGTCGACTCAATCACGATCTGCTTCCCGGCGAGAAGGGCCCCCAGGACGCTTGCGGCGTCTTCGGTGTCTGGGCTCCGGGCGAAGAGGTCGCAAAGCTCACGTACTTCGGGCTGTACGCCCTCCAGCATCGGGGCCAGGAATCCGCGGGAATCGCGGTCAGCAACGGCTCCCAGATCCTCGTCTTCAAGGACATGGGCCTGGTGTCCCAGGTCTTCGACGAGACCTCGCTCGGTTCGCTCCAGGGTCACATCGCGGTCGGTCACGCCCGCTACTCGACCACCGGTGCCTCCGTGTGGGAGAACGCCCAGCCGACGTTCCGTGCCACCGCGCAGGGCTCCATCGCGCTCGGGCACAACGGCAACCTCGTCAACACCGCCCAGCTCGCCGAGCTGGTCGCCGACCTGCCCAAGCAGGAGGGCCGCTCCACGCGGGTCGCGGCGACCAACGACACGGACCTGATCACCGCGCTGCTCGCGGGCCAGGTCGACGACGACGGCAAGCCGCTGACCGTCGAGGAGGCGGCCGGCAAGGTGCTGCCCCAGGTGCGCGGCGCCTTCTCCCTCGTCTTCATGGACGAGCACACCCTCTACGCCGCCCGTGACCCGCAGGGCATCCGCCCGCTGGTGCTGGGCCGGCTGGAGCGCGGCTGGGTGGTCGCGTCCGAGTCCGCCGCCCTCGACATCTGCGGCGCCAGCTTCGTCCGGGAGATCGAGCCGGGCGAGTTCGTCGCCATCGACGAGAACGGCCTGCGAACGTCGCGATTCGCGGAAGCGAAGCCCAAGGGCTGTGTCTTCGAGTACGTGTACCTGGCCCGCCCGGACACCGACATCGCCGGCCGCAACGTCTACCTCTCGCGTGTCGAGATGGGTCGCAGGCTGGCGAAGGAGGCCCCCGCGGAGGCCGACCTCGTCATAGCGACCCCGGAATCCGGCACCCCCGCCGCGATCGGATACGCCGAGGCTTCGGGCATCCCCTTCGGCAACGGCCTGGTGAAGAACGCCTACGTCGGCCGGACCTTCATCCAGCCTTCACAGACCATCCGCCAGCTCGGCATCCGCCTGAAGCTGAACCCCCTGAAGGAAGTCATCAAGGGCAAGCGGCTGGTCGTCGTCGACGACTCCATCGTCCGCGGCAACACCCAGCGGGCCCTGGTCCGCATGCTCCGTGAGGCCGGCGCCGCCGAGATCCACATCCGGATCTCGTCCCCGCCCGTGAAGTGGCCCTGCTTCTTCGGCATCGACTTCGCCACCCGCGCCGAGCTCATCGCCAACGGCATGAGCGTCGAGGAGATCGGCACCTCGATGGGCGCCGACTCCCTGGCGTACATCTCCATCGACGGCATGATCGAGGCGACCACCATCGCCAAGCCGAACCTGTGCCGCGCCTGCTTCGACGGCGAGTACCCGATGGAGCTCCCCGACCCCGAGCTGCTCGGCAAGCAGCTCCTGGAGACCGAGCTGGCCGCCGGGCCCGCCGGTACGGCCGCCGCCGACGCCATCCGTCGCCCGTAGCCGTCCGTTCCCCCGGCTTCCTGGCCTCCCTGCCGTACGACACGAAGGTTCTCATCGTCATGCCTGACACAACTGGTGCCAGCTACGCAGCCGCCGGCGTCGACATCGAGGCGGGCGACCGCGCCGTCGAGCTCATGAAGGAATGGGTCAAGAAGACGCGGCGCCCCGAGGTCCTCGGCGGCCTCGGCGGCTTCGCCGGTCTCTTCGACGCCTCCGCCCTCAAGAACTACGAGCGCCCCCTGCTCGCCTCCGCCACCGACGGCGTCGGCACCAAGGTCGACATCGCCCGGCAGCTCGGCGTCTACGACACCATCGGCCACGACCTGGTCGCGATGGTCATGGACGACATCGTGGTGTGCGGCGCCGAGCCGCTGTTCATGACCGACTACATCTGCGTCGGCAAGGTCCATCCCGAGCGTGTCGCCGCGATCGTCAAGGGCATCGCCGAAGGCTGTGTGCTGGCGGGATGCTCCCTGGTGGGCGGCGAGACGGCCGAACACCCCGGCCTGCTGGGTCCGGACGACTTCGACGTCGCCGGCGCCGGTACGGGCGTCGTGGAGGCCGACCGGCTGCTCGGCCCGGATCGCATCCGTACGGGTGACGCGGTGATCGCCATGGCGTCCTCCGGGCTTCACTCGAACGGGTACTCGCTGGTCCGCCACGTCCTGCTGAACGAGGGCGGCCTGGCGCTCGACGCCCACCTGGACGGGCTCGGCCGCACCCTCGGCGAGGAGCTGCTGGAGCCGACCAAGATCTACTCCCTGGACTGCCTGGCCCTCATGCGCACCGCCGAGGTCCACGCCTTCAGCCACGTCACCGGCGGCGGGCTCGCCGCCAACCTGGCCCGCGTGATCCCCGACGGACTGCACGCCGTGGTCGACCGGTCCACCTGGACCCCGGGCGCGATCTTCGACCTCGTCGGCCGGACCGGCCGGGTCGAGCGCCTGGAGCTGGAGAAGACCCTGAACATGGGCGTGGGCATGATCGCGATCGTGCCCGAGGAATCGACGGACGTGGCCCTGACCGCCCTCGCCGACCGCGGCGTGGACGCCTGGGTGGCCGGCGAGATCACCGACCGTGGCGAGCACGCGACGGGCGCCGAGCTCGTGGGCGACTACGCCGCCTGAGGCGCCGCAGGTGCCACGGGTAGCACAGAACCCGGTCGGTGACAGAAGTCACCGACCGGGAAGGTGTTCAGTGCAAGGTCAAGCGCCGCGTCGCTGTTGGCTCGGGGACTGGCCGTCCTCGTCCTCGTCGTCGTCCTCATAGAGGTCGGCGTAACGTGCGTACACGTCGTCGTCCTGCTCATCGTCCTCGAATTGCTCGCCATTCGGCGGTTGTGCATTCGATGGCGATGCGCCCAGCTCCTCGGCCAGGCGGGAGAGATCAGTCCCACCGCTGTTGTACTTCAGCTGGCGGGCGACCTTCGTCTGCTTGGCCTTGGCCCGGCCGCGCCCCATGGCTCGACCCCCTCAACGACGGGGCTCGACGGCCCCAGAGTCTTGACACGCGTTCATGGTCCGGAACGGGCTCTCCGTGGAGAGACCGGTCCGTAGGGCTTCCACGGTACCTGAGCCCACGCCCATACGGTACGTCGCCCGCAGCACGTGGTCCTGCCCAGGACCGTCGAGGCGCCCCGTCCTCGCTGGTCAACCGCGATTTTAACCACCTTTCGGCGGCCGACCCGCCGGGATGAGTGAGAGTTCTCTCCAACTGCCCCCCGACGGGTACCCGTCAAACCTGCGAGGACCCTGCCGGGCCACCGCGCCAGGACGGTCGGATCACCGCCGGGTGCGGGCCTCCGCCATCCGCTGCTCGGCGATCCGGTCGGCCGCGGCGGCCGGCGGAATACCGTCCTCCTTCGCACGTGCGAATATGGCCAGCGTGGTGTCGTAGATCTTCGAGGCCTTCGCCTTGCACCGGTCGAAGTCGAACCCGTGCAGCTCGTCGGCGACCTGGATGACACCTCCGGCGTTCACCACGTAGTCCGGGGCGTAGAGGATCCCGCGGTCGGCGAGGTCCTTCTCGACGCCCGGGTGGGCGAGCTGGTTGTTGGCCGCGCCGCACACCACCTTGGCGGTCAGCACCGGCACGGTGTCGTCGTTCAGCGCGCCGCCGAGCGCGCAGGGCGCGTAGATGTCCAGGTTCTCCACCCGGATCAGCGCGTCGGTGTCGGCGACGGCGACCACCGACGGGTGCCGCTCGGTGAGGGCCCGCACGACGTCCTTGCGCACGTCGGTCACGACCACGTGCGCGCCCTCCGCGAGCAGGTGCTCGACCAGGTGGTGGCCGACCTTGCCGACGCCCGCGATGCCGACGGTGCGGTCGCGCAGCGTCGGGTCGCCCCACAGGTGCTGGGCGGCGGCCCGCATGCCCTGGTAGACGCCGAAGGAGGTGAGGACGGAGGAGTCGCCCGCGCCGCCGTTCTCGGGGGAGCGCCCGGTGGTCCAGCGGCACTCGCGGGCCACGACGTCCATGTCGGCGACGTACGTGCCGACGTCGCAGGCGGTGACGTAGCGGCCGCCGAGCGAGGCGACGAACCGGCCGTAGGCGAGGAGCAGTTCCTCGCTCTTGATCTGCTCCGGATCACCGATGATCACGGCCTTGCCGCCGCCGTGGTCGAGACCGGCCATGGCGTTCTTGTACGACATCCCGCGCGCGAGGTTCAGCGCGTCGGCGACGGCCTCCGCCTCGCTCGCGTACGGGTAGAAGCGGGTACCGCCGAGCGCGGGGCCCAGGTCGGTGGAGTGGATGGCGATGACGGCCTTGAGACCGCTGGCACGGTCCTGGCAGAGCACGACTTGCTCATGACCCCCCTGATCCGAGTGGAACAGGGTGTGCAGTACATCAGCAGGTGCGCCGGTTACGTCGGTCACGGTGGTGACTCCTGTGTAGTTGCGGCGATGGGCGGCAGGCCCCGTGCGGGTGGCGGGGACTGTGGCACGAGATTAGAGCCTGGCGGTGCCCACCCGCCGCACAGTGCTCAGGATCACCTCCGCACGGAGTACGGGCGTGCGACGATTTGCAGAGATTCCCGCGCGTTTGTGATCCGTTTCCACGGGTTTCCGCAGGTTTTCGCGTCGGTGCGCGGGGGAGGGAGCAGGCGTGCCCAAGGTGTCCTCGGTGATCGTCCCCTACGCGGCGTACCTGCGCGTGTACGAGCCGCTGGCGGCCTTCCCCGACGAGGAACGCGCCCACTGGACCCGCTACGCCCGCCGCCCCGACCGGCCCTCCTACCAGGACGAGCTCCGCCGTTCCCTGGCCGACCTGCTGCCCACCCCGCCCGTGGCGGTGCCGGTGCACGAGAGCGCGGACGCCTTCGTGACGGAGGTGGACGGTGTGGTCTGCGTCTGCCCCTGGCGGACCCGGCTGCGCGGCTGGCAGGCCCTGGGCGAGCTGGCCGAGGACTTCCCGGAACCGGTCCTGGACGCCCTGATCCCGCCGGTCGTGCGCCGCCAGAGCGCGCAGGACTACGAGCGCTGGCTGGAGCGCAACCCGGACGCCCGGCCCTGGATCCGCACGGCGACCTGGCAGGTGCCGATCAACTGGTTCGTGCTGGTCTCCGACGCGGAGCGGGAGTACGACGAGGGCGGCGACGGCGAGGGGGCGGCCGCGCCGGTGCTGCGCTACCGGACGCCGATGGTGCAGGCCCGTCGGCGGGTGGCCCGGGGGCTTCGGGCCCTGCGGGAGGCCGTGGACGAGGGACCGCTCATCGACGGACTGGTGGACGTGGGGCGCTGGCTGGAGGAGTTCCACCCGCGTTCCCTGGTCGAGTTGGACTACGGCGGGCTGGTGCACGCCCTGCCGGCGGGCGAGTTGGAGGCGGACCACTCCGCGGCGGACGTGGCCGAGGGGATCGAGGCGCTGCGCCACGGCGACGGGGCCACCGCGGGGGCGGCATACGGGCGGCTGGTGGAGCGCTGGCGGTCGGTCCGGGACCGGCGGTCCGCGAACTGACGTTTGACGTACCGCCCGATGTGGGGTTTCGTCTTCCGCTCCGACACGCGTTCGGTGTGGGCTGACCTCTTGCCGACAAAGGACGTAGGTCCCGATCCGGGCGTATGCGTCAAGCGTGACGGACCGCACGTACATCACTCTTGCGCCGCTTCCCCCTCCTCATGCCAAAATAGGACAAGGAGCCCGGGGAGGGATCCTTCCGTCCTGCTGTGGTGCACTGTGGGTGGAATCTCCGCATTGCACGCTTTGGGGGGTCTGATGACAGGTCTGGTGACCCCTGATCGTCCTGTGACTGATCGTCACAGAGGCGTGACTGTCCGCTATGGCATGGTCCATCGGCTTCCGTCGCTGATGAACACCTGGGAGGGCAATTCCATCGGTTTGGCCGACGCGGCTGGACAGATGGTGTAGTTGTAGTGCCGAGGACAAGCCGTTCGTCCTATAACCGACTCGACTCGCGTCCGCCATTTCGGGCAACGCGGGTCAAGGTGCAGAATTTAGAGGAATGAACCGAGAAGGTTCGGTTCTCCCGAGGAGGCCGCTCATGACCGCTCGCACCCCTGATGCCGAGCCGCTGCTGACCCCGGCTGAGGTCGCCACCATGTTCCGCGTCGACCCGAAGACGGTCACGCGCTGGGCGAAGGCCGGCAAGCTCACGTCGATCCGCACGCTCGGCGGGCATCGCCGCTACCGCGAAGCCGAGGTCCGCGCACTGCTCGCGGGCATTCCGCAGCAGCGCAGCGAGGCCTGAACAACTGAATAACCGGGCAGAACGGCAGGTCCCCCAACTTGTCGAGGCGCCTGGAACCACAGCTCTGAGCGACGCCGTCCCTGCCCCAACAGAGGTGCGTCGTTGATCGCGCTGGACTCCGCCGGGTCCAGCGCGATTTTTTTGTGCCCACGCCCGCGTCCGGTGCCGAGTCCCCGGTCTCGTGTCCGCTCTCGTGTCCGGTCCTGTGTCCGGTCCTGTGTCAGGTGGCGGGCCGGCGGACCGTTCTGTGAGCGGGCTTGTCGGAGTCTGGGGAGGGCTGTCGGATCGGCTGTGCGGGCACTGCGGAAGGCGGTGCAATTGCACATATTAAATTGACCAGTTGTAGGACAGCCGTAAGTGCCACGGTTTCCAAAACTCATGCGGTGACACCCGTCACACGGCGCGGTGGTTGTTGCGTCCGCCGCCGGTGCGCTAATGGAGGCGTGGCCTCCAGAACGTCTGCGTGGCAAGGCTGTTGGGGTCCACGGGGTTCACGCCGTGGACGCGCTCCCACCCTCGACGCCCTCTTGACGGCCTGTCGGAGACTGTGGCGCCGACGAGTCCAGCGCCAGCCGCAACAACCGGTGGCAGATCGGACAGTGGCGCGTCACGTGACCGAACGACGACGCGGCCGACAGATGCGCGCGGAGCAGGGCCCGCGTCTCGTGCCTGACCGATGCCGCCATACGCCACCTCCAGAGGGCCACACAGGGGTTGGGCCCTGTCTTTGGAGTACCGAGCGAATGTGACGCCGTCAAGGCCGTGAGGGGGGCACTGAGGGCTTCTGGGGGCCGTGGGGCGAGACAGGCCGGCAGGCACGAGAAGAGGCCCGCACCGAACGGTGCGGGCCTCTCGACTGCGGTCCTGACGGGATTTGAACCCGCGGCCTCCACCTTGACAGGGTGGCGAGCACTCCAAACTGCTCCACAGGACCAGGTTTCGCTGCGCTTCTTCTGCGTTGCGCTGCGAGAAGAGACTGTACAGGAGGGTGGGCCGCCGGTCGAACTCACCCTCCGTACGGGCTCCGTCACGGCCCTGTCAGGGCGCGAGCGCGTCGATCGCCTTCACGATCCGCTTGTCGGAGACGGGGTACGCCGTGCCCAGCGCGTGCGCGAAATAGCTGACGCGGAGCTCCTCGATCATCCAGCGGACGTCCAGGACCTGCTGCGGCACCGGCCGGCCCTGCGGCATCTGCTCGAGCAGCCACGCGTACTCGTCCCGCATCTCGTGGACCTTCTCCATGCGGGAGGTGTCCCGCTGGACTCCGGTCGGCATCTGTTGCAGCCGGCGGTCCGCCGCGACCAGGTAGCGCATCAGGTCCGGCAGCCGCTTGATCCCCGCCTCGGTGACGAAGCCGGGCTTCACCAGCGCGTCCAGCTGCGTCCGGACGTCCTGGAGGTTCGCCAGCAGCGCGGGGCTGCGCACGGTCTTGAGGCGGCGCTCACACGCCTGCCAGGCCGCCAGCACCTGCTGCACCTGGCCCACCGTACGGACGGTCGTGTCGACGATCTCCGCGCGGACCTTGTCGTAGAGCTTCCGGTACGACTCCTCGTCCCACGCCGGGCCGCCGAAGTCCGCGATCAGCTTGTCCGCCGCCGCCATGGCGCAGTCGTCGAACAGCGCCTGGATCGAACCGTGCGGATTCGCGGACAGGCCCAGCTTCTGCTGGTTGGTCAGCTTTTCGGAAGCGAACTTCGCGGGATTGACCGGGATGTTGCGCAGGATCAGCCGGCGCGTGCCCTTCCACATCGCCTGCGCCTGCTCGGCCTCGGTGTCGAAGAGGCGGACGGAGACGGTGTTCGCCTTCGGCCCGTCGTCCACCAGCGCCGGGTACGCCTTCACCGGCTGGCCGGCCCGGCGGGTCTCGAAGACCCGGGTCAGCGTGCCGATCGTCCAGTCCGTCAGCCCGGAGCGTTCCAGCGACTCGCCGCCGCTGCGCTCCGCGGTGGCCGCCGCGGCCTGTGAGAGGGCCTTGCGCGCCTTCGGGCGCAGCCGGAGCTTCAGAGCCTCCAGGTCCTTGTCCTCGGCCAGCTTGCGGCGGCGCTCGTCGACGATCCTGAAAGTGATCTTCAGGTGGTCGGGGACCTTCGCCCAGTCGAAGTCCTCGGCGTCGAACGGCACCCCCACCATGCGCTTCAGCTCCCGCGCCATGGTCACCGTCAGCGGCTCCTGAAGGGGAACGGCACAGTCCAGGAAGGCCTGGGCGTAGTTCGGCGCGGGTACGTAGTTGCGGCGGACCGGCTTGGGCAGGGAGCGGATCAACTCGGTGACGACCTGCTCGCGCAGGCCCGGGATCTGCCAGTCGAAGCCCTCGTCCGTGACCTGGTTGAGCACCTGGAGCGGCACGTGGACGGTGACGCCGTCGGCGTCCGCGCCCGGCTCGAACTGGTACGTCACCCGGAACTTCAGCGGGCCCTGACGCCACGAGTCCGGGTAGTCGTCCTTGGTGACCGCCCCGGCCTTCTCGTTGATGAGCATCTCGCGCTCGAAGTCGAGGAAGTCGGGCTGCTCGTGCCGCTTGTGCTTCCACCACGAGTCGAAGTGCGCGCCGGAGACGACGTGTTCGGGCACCCGCTGGTCGTAGAAGTCGTACAGCGTCTCGTCGTCGACCAGGATGTCCCGGCGCCGGGCCCGGTGCTCCAGCTCCTCGACCTCTGTCAGGAGCTTGCGGTTGTCGGCGAAGAACTTGTGGTGCGTGCGCCAGTCGCCCTCCACCAGGGCGTTGCGGATGAACAGCTCGCGGCTGACCTCGGGATCGATCCGCCCGTAGTTCACCTTGCGCTGCGCCACGATCGGTACGCCGTACAGCGTGACCTTCTCGTACGCCATCACGGCCGCCTGGTCCTTCTCCCAGTGCGGTTCGCTGTAGGTGCGCTTGAGGAGGTGCCCGGCGAGCGGCTCCACCCACTCGGGCTCGATCTTCGCGTTGACGCGGGCCCAGAGACGGGAGGTCTCCACCAGCTCCGCCGACATCACGAAACGCGGCGGCTTCTTGAAGAGCGCCGAGCCCGGGAAGATCGCGAACTTGGCGTTGCGCGCGCCCAGGTACTCGTTCTTCGCCCCCTCCTTGACGTCCTTCATGCCGACGTGGGAGAGCAGGCCGGCCAGCAGCGACACGTGCACCCGGTCGTCGGGTGCGGCGTGCTCCTCGTCGTTGAGCTGGATGCCCATCTGCTTGGCGACCGTGCGCAGCTGCGTGTAGATGTCCTGCCACTCGCGGATGCGCAGGAAGTTGAGGTACTCCTGCTTGCACATCCGGCGGAAGGACGACGAGCCGCGCTCCTTCTGCTGCTCGCGCACATAGCGCCAGAGGTTCAGGAACGCGAGGAAGTCGCTGGTCTCGTCCTTGAACCGGGCGTGCTGCTGGTCGGCCTGGGCCTGCTTCTCCGCCGGGCGCTCCCGAGGGTCCTGGATGGACAGCGCCGCCGCTATGACCATGACCTCGCGGACACAGCCGTTCTTGTCCGCCTCCAGCACCATCCGGGCCAGCCGCGGGTCGACGGGCAGCTGGGCGAGCTTGCGGCCGGTGTCGGTCAGCCGCTTGCGTACGTCCTTCTGCGCCGGGTCGAGTGCGCCCAGCTCCTGGAGCAGCTGCACACCGTCGCGGATGTTGCGGTGGTCCGGGGGATCGATGAAGGGGAACTTCTCGATGTCACCGAGGCCGGCCGCGGTCATCTGCAGGATGACGGAGGCGAGGTTCGTACGGAGGATCTCCGCGTCCGTGAACTCCGGGCGGGCGTCGAAGTCGTCCTCGGAGTACAGCCGGATGCAGATGCCGTCACTGGTCCGTCCGCAGCGGCCCTTGCGCTGGTTGGCGCTGGCCTGCGAGATCGGCTCGATCGGCAGCCGCTGGACCTTGGTGCGGTGACTGTAGCGGGAGATGCGGGCGAAGCCGGGGTCGATGACGTACTTGATCCCGGGGACGGTCAGGGAGGTCTCGGCGACGTTGGTGGCGAGCACGATCCGGCGCCCGGTGTGCTGCTGGAACACCCGGTGCTGCTCGGCGTGCGACAGCCGCGCGTACAGCGGCAGTACTTCGGTGAATCTGTACTTCTTCTTCTCCAGCGCGTCCGCCGTGTCCCGGATCTCCCGTTCACCGGAGAGGAAGACGAGGATGTCGCCCTTCCCCTCGCCCATCAGCTCCTCGACGGCATCGGTGATCGCGGTGATCTGGTCCCGGTCGGCGTCGTCGCCGTCCTCCTCCAGCAGCGGCCGGTACCGCACCTCCACGGGATACGTCCGCCCGCTGACCTCGATGATCGGCGCGTCGCCGAAGTGCCGGGAGAAGCGCTCGGGGTCGATGGTCGCGGAGGTGATGACGACCTTGAGGTCGGGGCGCTTCGGCAGCAGCTGGGCGAGGTAGCCCAGCAGGAAGTCGATGTTGAGGGACCGCTCGTGGGCCTCGTCGATAATGATCGTGTCGTAGGCGCGCAGCTCGCGGTCGGTCTGGATCTCGGCGAGCAGGATGCCGTCCGTCATCAGCTTGATGAAGGTGGACTCCGGATTCACCTGATCGGTGAACCGCACCTTCCAGCCGACGGTCTCCCCGAGCGGGGTGTCCAGCTCGTCCGCGACCCGCTCGGCGACGGTGCGCGCGGCGATCCGGCGGGGCTGGGTGTGCCCGATCATGCCGCGGACGCCGCGGCCCAGCTCGACGCAGATCTTCGGGATCTGGGTGGTCTTCCCGGACCCGGTCTCACCGGCGACGATCACGACCTGGTGATCACGGATGGCCGCCGCGATCTCGTCCTTCTTCTGGCTGACCGGGAGCTGCTCGGGGTAGCTGACGGCCGGCATCCGCGCCCGGCGTGCACCGATGCGCTGCTCGGCCTTGGCCACCTCCGTCTCGATCTCGGCGAGAACGGCGGCGCGGGCCTCCGGCTTACGGATCTTCCGCGCGCCCTCGAGCCTGCGGCCGAGGCGGTGCGCGTCGCGCAGCGACAGCTCGGTCAGCCGGGGGGCGAGGGTGCCGAGGGCGGGGGCAGGGTGCGTAGACATACGGGTTCCAGGATCTCATCCCCGGGAAAATCCTGGCGAACGCTTTTGCCGCCGCCGCCACCACCACCGCCGCCTCCGCGGATGCGCGTGCGGGCCAGCATGCTCGTCCGCATACAACAAGACCCCGATCCGGAGATCGGGGCCTTTGCTGTGGCTGGGGCCGGGGTCGAACCGGCGACCTATCGCTTTTCAGGCGATCGCTCGTACCAACTGAGCTACCCAGCCGAGAGGTTTCACGTGAAACCTCAGCGGTCCTGACGGGATTTGAACCCGCGGCCTCCACCTTGACAGGGTGGCGAGCACTCCAAACTGCTCCACAGGACCAAGCTTCGTACGACAGTGTCGCACATGTACTGCGTCCCCCCCCAACGGGATTCGAACCCGAAATCTTTGCCTTCCTGGCCTGCGGAAACGCCGGGAAAACCGGACAAAGGAAGCCGCGCCCCTGACGGGTAGAACCTTCAGGGGCGCGGTCGGCATTCCGGGTGGGGTCCGCAGGTCTTCACCGGTCAGCGCCGAAGGGCCTCCACCGGCTGGATGCGCGAGGCCCGCCAGGCCGGATAGAGGCCGGCCAGCACGCCGGTGACCAGCCCGATCAGCGGGGCGGCGGCGACGGTCGCGGGGTGCACGACCGGCGTCCAGTCCCGGGCCAGGGCGACGGCGACCACCGTCACGGTGCCCAGGCTGGTGCCCACCAGGCCGCCAAGGGCGCCGAGGGCTCCGGACTCGGCCAGGAACTGGGCGGTGATGTGCCGGGCGCGGGCGCCCAAGGCGCGGCGCAGCCCGATCTCGCCGGTCCGCTCCAGCACCGCGACCAGGGTGGTGTTGGCGATGCCGACCGCGCCGATGACCAGGCAGATCCCGGCCAGCAGCAAAAAGAGCTGACTCAGGTCGGAGCCCACGGTCGAGCGCAGGGTCTTGGGGTCCGGGGGCGGGACAGCCTTGAAGTACTCGGGGTGGTCGGGGCGCAGCGCGGTGGCCGCTTCGGTGGCGACCTGCTGGGCGGCACCCAGGTCGGTGGCGATCAGCATGCCCGACTCGGTGGGGCCGGGGGCGCCCCAGATCTGCTCGGCGGTGGTGCGCGGGACGACGACGGAAAGCAGCAGGTCGGCCTTGCGCTCCACATCGTCGACGATACCGACGACGGTGAACGACTCTTCGCCGATGAACAGCGCGGGATGGGTCTCCAGGGTGGTGATGCCCAGCCGGCTCGCGGTTCCTGCGCCGATCACGGCGACCCGGCCGGCCTGGGCCATCCGCTCGTCGTACAGCCGCCCCTCGGCCAGGGTCGGCACGGCGGCCTTCAGGACGCCGGGTGAGGCTGCGACAACATCGATCCGCTCGCCTCCGGCATTGTCGCCGATGGGCGCGGAGCGGACGCTGCCCGCCCGGTCGTCTCGTACGGTCCAGTAGACTCCCGCGGCCTTGACCCCGTTCACCTTGCGCATCCGGGCGTCGGCGTCCGCGGGGAAGGCGGGCCCGGTGAGCTGGTCGGGGTCGTCCACCGTCTCCTCGATCGTCACCTCGGTGGCGGTCAGCGCATTGAACCGGGCGTCGATCTGGGACGAGGTGGTCGCGGTCAGCCCGAGGATCGCCACGAACGTGCCGACGCCGAGCACCGTGCCGAGCGCGGTCAGCGCGGAGCGGGCGGGCCGCTGCAGCATCCCGGCCGTGGCCTCGGCGAGCAGGTCGCGGGGGGTGAAGGCGGAGGGTATGACGCCGACGGCGGCGCGTCGCCGGATGCGCAGCTTCACACGGCCACCCGCTGCTCACGCAGGACACCGTCGCGGATGGCTACGGTGCGGGCACCACGGGCGGCCACCTCCGGATCGTGCGTGATCAGCAAGATGGTCATCCCATCGGCGTGCAGTTCGTCCAGCAGCCCCAGGACCGCCCCGGCGTTGGCGGTGTCGAGGTTGCCGGTGGGCTCGTCGCACAGCAGCAGGGAGGGGCCGGCGGCCAGCGCCCGGGCGATGGCGACGCGTTGGCGCTCACCGCCCGAGAGCCGGGTGGGCAGCGAGTCGATGCGGTGGCCGAGGCCCACGCGGACCAGGGCGTCGCGGGCGCGCGGGGCCCGCTCGGCGCGGGGTACGCCGTTGTAGACCATGGCCAGGATGACGTTCTCCAACGCCGAGCGGTGCGGCAGCAGGTGAAAGGCCTGGAAGACGAAGCCGATGCGACGACCGCGCAGCGCGGTTCGATCGGCGTCACACAGCGCGCCGGTGTCGTAGCCGTCGAGGAGGTACGTGCCATGGGTGGGGGCGTCCAGCAGCCCGGCTATGTTGAGGAAGGTGGACTTGCCCGACCCCGAAGGCCCGACGACGGTGACGAAATCCCCCGGCTCGACGAGCAGTTCACATGGCCTGAGGGCAGGCACGGGCGGCGGCCCCGGGTAGGTGAGGCCGACCTGGCGGAACTCGATGACCGGCGTCACTGCCCCGCCGCCCCCTTCTTCACACCCACGATGACCTGCTCGCCCTTGGCCAGCCGGGCAGCCCGCACCGGCTCCACGGCGACGAAGCCGTCGCCCGCGGTGCCCGTGCGCACCTCCACCCGACGCCGCTCGTTGTCCGGCTGGAGCACCGTGACCGTGGTCCGGCCGTCGGCGCCCGCGGTGAGCGCGGTGATCGGCACGACCAGCGCCTTGCCGTCGGTACGGGCCGCTTCGATGGTCAGCCGCACATCCTGCCCGGCCAACCGGGCATCCAACGCCTTGTCCGGATCGACCCGCAGCAGATAACCGCTCTGTCCCGGCGCTGCCGCCGCCCCGCCGCCCGGCTCGCCCTCGGCGCCGCCACCCCCGCTGCCGCTGTCCGGCGCAGTCAGCGAATCGGCCAGCGAACCCACCTTGGCCTGTGCCTCGATGCCGGTCAGCTCCGAGTAGATCTGCACCCGCTGCCCCTTGCGCACCAGGCCCTTCTGGTGCTCCTGCAGATAGGCCTGTACCGCGAGCTTCCCGCCGGACACCGTCAGCATCGTCCCGTCCACGGGTGCACCCACGTGTCCCGGCACCGCGTCCACCCGGGCGGGAAAGCCCTGCAGGAAGACCACTTCGCCGGCCGGCAGCCGAGGACCCGACGCGGCCTGCGCGGCAGCCAGCTCGTCCCGCGCCTCATCCAGGTCGTCCTGCGCGTACTGCACCGCATGCGCCGACCCCTTGCCCTCGGGCTCCTTGGCCTCCTCGGCCTCCTCGGCCTCCTCGGCCTCCTTGGCCTCCTCGGCCTCCTCGGCCTCCTCGGCCTCCTCGGCCTCCTCGGCCTCCTCGGCCTCCTCGGCCTCCTCGGCCTCCTCGGCCTCCTCCAGCGCCCGCTCCGCCGCCGTCACCGCATGCTCGGCCGACTTCAGCCCTTTCCCGTCGTCGTCCACAGCCGGCAGCGGGTCGTAACCTATGGCGGCGTAGAAGGCGTTGAGGGCGGCCTTGGTCCCTGCTCCGAAGGTCCCGGCGGTATCACCGCCCGTGCCGTGTCCCAGGGCCCGCAGCGCCTCCTGCAGCTGCTTCACATCGTCGCCTTCCGCGCCGGGCTTGAGATCGCGGTAGACGGGTATCCGCCCGGGCAGGGCGAACACCGGCCGCCCCGAGACCTCGAGCAGGACCTGCCCGGCCTTCAGCCGATCGCCCTGCTTGACCGGCAACTTGGTCACGACGGGTGCGGCACCGTCCTCCCCGCCGGCCACCTGCGGCGCCACATCCACACTCTGCCCGGCGACGACCTGCCCGCGCACGATCACCGACGACGTCAACACCCGGTATTCCACCGTGGACGTCAGCACCGACCGCTCCGGCGGCCGCGCCTCCGCCGCCGCCTGCGAAGGCGACTTGATCAGCGTGGCGGCCACCACCCCGGCCCCCGCGAGCAGCACCGCCCCACCCGCGACGGCGGCGATCCAGCGGCGCCTGCGCGCAAGCCCGCCGGCCGGACCTCCGCCTGCGGCGGTGGTCTCCCCGACCTCCTGCGTCGTCTTTACAACGGGTTCGTCCCCAGCATCCGGTCGTGCGGTCACTTCGTCACATTTCCTCGTCGCACCCTGCAGACCTGCCTCACCGTGTCCTGCCGGGGTCGGTCAGCCGCCAACGACGGCGTCGTCGTCCGGGCCAGGGCTGCACTTCTTCAGGGCCGCTTTGAGGGCGTCGTTGTCGCTGTTCTCGGCCCTGTCGTACGTGGTGAAGCCCTCGGCCTTCATGCACGCGACGAAGGCCGGGTCCGCCTTCGCCGGTCCGCCGTCGTCCTCGGAGGTGTCCGGCGCCGGCAGGAGAGCCGCACACTTGCTCTCGGCCTTGGTCAGCACCGCCCCGTCCCCGCCGGCCTTGACCACGCGGAGTTCACCGTCGGGGGTGGTCTCGATCTTGGCCCCGTTCTTCTCCAGGCACCCGTAGTAGTCACGCTCCGCGTCGCTCGCCGCCGAGGGCTCCGCACTCGCCGCGGGCCCCGTGCTGGAATCGCTCCCACCGCCCGCGTTGTCCTCCTCGGCACCGCCGCATCCGGCCAGGACGGCGGCAGCGAGCAGTGCTGCGCACAGGGATTGCGTGACGCGGGTGGCGGCGGGCATGAGTAACTCCGTTTTGCTGAAGGGAGGGGGGTGGCGGCGTAGCCGCTCCGCGGCACGTCACGCCCAGCCGTTCCCCGGGATCGTCCGCCGCAGGACGCGTCCAACCGCGACTGACCCCACCACGTGGCCAGAGCCGCCGTCTACTGGCCCCAGGGACAGTAGACGTCGCTTGGCTGTCGATCTGTAATGACTCGGCATGTATCGAACAACTGCACGCACAACACCTCTGTAGTAAGGGAGTTCCCGTTGACCCACCTCACCCGCCGCGTAGCCACAGTCGCGCTGGCCGTCTCCGCCCTCGGCGGCTTCGGTCTGGCCACCGCCGGCACAGCGTCAGCAGCTCAGGTCGCCTACGACGGCTATCTGGACGCTCAGGAGATCGGCTTCTTCTACAACTCGAACAACGCCGGCTGCGTCTTCGACCTCTACAACAAGGACCTCAACTTCAACAACGACTATTTCAAGGCCTACCCGACCTCCGCCTCGTGCAACGGCAAGGGTCAGGTCGTCGGCAACAACACGGCCTCCTACTGGAACCGCAGTTCGGACGAATGGTGGGTCCACACCGGCCCCAACGCCGGAGGCACGTACGAGGGCTCGATCCCGGCCTATTACATCGGCAACGCGAGCGCCAACTTCAAGAACAACATCGAGTCGGCCTGCTGGGTGGTCCCGAACTGCGAAAACTACTGATCGCGCCGGGCGGCACCCGCCCGAGCTCTCTCAGCCCGCTGTCCCACCTGCCGTTATCAGGTGGGACAGCGGTTCCCCACGCTACCCGCACGACGACCGCGAGGATCCCCGCATGGCTCTCCCAGGCCGATTCCTGGCCGCCACCTGTCTGGTGAGCGTTGCCGCCCTGACCCTCAGCGGCTGCGCAGGCAAGGAGACCGCAGCCGACGCAGCGGGAAAGGAGCCGGCCATCGGCAGCGTCGAGAAAATGAGCAGCACCGAAGGCCTGGAATTCCCCATCGAGGCATACGAGGCCACTCCCGATCAGCAGTTGCAGCTGAAAAAGGCCCAGAACCGCCTGATCGAGCAGTGCATGAAGCGCTTCGGCTTCGATTACGCCGTCCCCGCCCCGACACCTCCCAGCGGGGACGACTCGAACTCACGGATCTTCGGGCTGGCCAACGCGCAGGACGCCGCCCAGTTCGGCTACGCGAGCCCTGGCCGGTCAGCCGACCCGGCACCCGTCAAGAGACAGTCGCAGACCGCTCTCAGCAGAACCGGCCAGACGGTGCTCAACGGGGTGGACCCCGTTGCCGAGGCTGAGGCGAAGGCAAAGGGCAAGGCAGCTGCCCCCACCGACCAACCCATGTCGCAGGCCGAGGCGGAGAAGGCGCCGGGCACCGGCGTCATGGTCAACGGCAAGGAAGTGCCCGTCGGCGGCTGCGGTCGCGAGTCGGCTCTGAAGCTGTACTCCCCGACTCCGGGTTCCCTCGACATCCTCTACGTCTTCAATCTGGGCGGCGAGGCCGAGTCCAGGGCGCTGGAGGACTCCCGGGTGAGGAAGGTCACGACCAAGTGGTCGCAGTGCATGGCTGATTCGGGCTTCACCACCTCCAGTCCCGACAACGTCCAGTCGGACCTGGGCCTGGAAGGGGGCAAGCTCTCCAGCCCCGAGGCCATCACGATCGCCAAAGCGGACGTCGCCTGCAAGACGAAGGTCAACTACATCGGCATCCGCTACGCCGTGCAGACCGCGTACGAGAAGTCTCTGGTGGAAGAGCACGCCGAGACCCTCGCCCTGTTCAAGCAACAGACCCAAGACCGTCTCCGCCTCGCAGCTCAACTCAACGGCTGACCAGACGAGTTACTATCAGTCAAGTCAGGATTGCGCGGGCGCCGACCAGCCGTGCGGGTATTGAACCCCGGGGGGGGGGATTCATGCGTTCTGTTGACCAGGTGGTTGGGGACTGTTTGCTGGACGGGGTGGGTGGTACCGCGGCAGCCGCGGACTTACTCCTGTGCGCGCTCGCCCTCGATCCCCCTCTCACCGAGTCCGAGGAGAAGGTCCTCGACCTGCTGCGGGGTGGGCCGACCAATGCGGAGATCGCCACCCACCTGGGTATCACGCCCCGTACCGTTAAGTTCCATGTGTCAAACCTCCGGGTGAAGCACGGCGGGCTCTCCCGGCTCCAGCTCTGTCTGCTGGCCACGTTGCGCCGACTGGCCCCTGTGGCGGCCGGGACCGCCGTGGGACCAACCGGTCAGAATTGAGCAACGGGGTCCGCAGCACTGGTTCTGTGCGGGAGCTGATGGGGGCGCGCGGTCAGGAATCACGGCAGCTCGGTGCGGACACGTCAGCACCGTTCCGGCACGCCCAGCCCCCTTGAGGAGCCGCACTTCTACAGGCGGGAAGGGACATTTACGGCACAACGAAAACGCCCCGGACGGCATGTCCGGGGCGCATTCGACGCAGTGGCTGGGGCCGGGATCGAACCGGCGACCTATCGCTTTTCAGGCGATCGCTCGTACCAACTGAGCTACCCAGCCACGCAGTTCACCGAAGTGATCTGCAAGCGGTCCTGACGGGATTTGAACCCGCGGCCTCCACCTTGACAGGGTGGCGAGCACTCCAAACTGCTCCACAGGACCAAGATCTGTGCACAAGCGAAGACTGCACAGGGTGGTGCGTGCCCCCAACGGGATTCGAACCCGTGCTACCGCCTTGAAAGGGCGGCGTCCTAGGCCGCTAGACGATGAGGGCTATCGGCCCGCCTGGGCGCTTCGCAGCGCGTCGGGGACGAGAGAAGCATATGGGATGGCGGGAGGTATCGCCAAAACGGTTTACGGAGTGCCGGGGGCGGGGCTGCTCGGGGTGGACGGAGAGGGGCCGGTGGCGGAAGGGGAAGAGCCGGTAACAGAGGGCGACGGGCTGGTGGGGGAGGGCGACGGGGTCGCGCCCGGCTGGTTCTCCTTCGGCAGGTGGCGGCTGACCTCGGCCGTCGTCAGGCCCAGGCCGCCCAGCTCGATCTCGTCCCACGCCTGGAGGCGCCGGGAGTCCCGGTCGAAGTAGAGGATCGACGCCTGGATCGGGTCGGGGTACTTGCCCTCGACCGCGCGCAGGCCGCTGCCGCCCGTGGAGCCCTCGACGCGCAGCCGGGTGCCGTACTTCATGACCTCCATGTCCTCGTGGTGGACGTGCCCGGCGAGCACCAGCGGAACGTCGCCGTCGACCTCTCGGGCGGCCGACGGCTCGTGGGCGATGGCCACGTCCACCGGGGTGCCGGCCGCGCTCTGGTCGCGCAGGGCGGAGGCGAGGCGGGCCCCGGCCAGCTCCTGGGAGGCATCGGCGCCGTCCGCCTTGGAGCGGTCGGGGGTGTACTGCGGGTCGCCCATCCCGGCGAAGCGCAGGCCCGCGACGGTCCGGGCGTGGCCGTCGTCCAGGACGTGCACGTTCTTCAGGTGCTTCAGGTACTCCTGGGTGCCACGGGAGTCGTGGTTGCCCCGGACCCAGACGTAGGGGGCGCCGAGGTCCTCGACGGGGTCCAGGAAGCCGTTCTCCGCGGCCGTGCCGTGATCCATCGTGTCGCCGGAGTCGACGATCACGTTCACCTTGTACTGCTCCACCAGCGAGGCGATGATCTTCCAGCTCGCCGGGTTCAGGTGGATGTCCGACACGTGCAGGACGCGGATCGTGGTCGGGTCGGGCTGGTACGCGGGGAGCGTCGAGGTGACGTCGTAGAGCTTGGTCACGTTGGTCACCAGGCGGGCCAGTTCCTTCTGGTAGACGTCGAACTCGGTCACGATGCTGCGCGCGTTGCCGACGAGGGAGGGCGCGGAGGAGAGCAGACCGGAGAACTTGGGCTCCAGGACGGAGTCGGGGTTCCAGGTGGCGTACGCGGTGCCCCCGGAGGCGACCAGGAGGGTGAGGGCGAGTCCCCCCGCGGCGAGGGCGCGCCGGGGGCGGCGGTAGACGGCGAGGCCGAGGGCGGTGGCCCCGGTGACGACGGCGACGCAGGAGCGGACGGCGAGGTCGAGGGTGCCGTGTTCGACGTCCTGGGCGACCTCGTCCTGGAGGCCGGAGAGGCGTTCGGGGTGGTCGACGAGGGCCTGGGCGCGGGCGGGGTCGAGCTGGTCGACGTTGACGTCGAGGCGGACCGGGGCGACGTGGCTGTCGAGCTGGAGGGCGCCCAGCGGCGAGACGTTGATCTTCGTGCCGCCGGCGAGCGACGGACGCAGGGTCATCGTCGTGTCCATGGGCCCGACCGGGGCCCGGACGTTGCCGACGACCAGCAGCCCCAGCCAGGCGCCGAGCAGGACGACGGCGACGAGGCCGGCGGCGCGGGCCCAGGGGCGGGGGCGGGCGGCGAGTTCCGGGGTCGCGGACGTGCGGCGATCGCGGTGGTGGCGGCGATCGCGGTGGTGGCGACGATCGCGCCGGTCGCGGTAGCGGCGGGTGAGGGCGCGCGGGGCATTGCGGATGGGGTTCATCACCTCGGCCAGGGCGTGCAGGGCTGCGGCGGGGACGCGGACCATTGGTCCCGTATGCCCAGGGCCCGTCGCGGATATGCGGGTCGTACTCCACGGTCGTACCCGACAATGGGCCTGTGCTGGAGATGACGCGCGAGGAGTTCGAGGAACTGGTCGCCGAGGCCCTGGACCGGATCCCGCCGGAGCTGACGCGGCTGATGGACAACGTCGCGGTGTTCGTCGAGGACGAACCGCCGACGGACGATCCCGAGCTGCTCGGGCTGTACGAGGGGACGCCGCTGACGGAACGCGGGGAGTGGTACGCGGGCGTGCTGCCGGACCGGATCATCATTTACCGGGGGCCGACCCTGCGGTACTGCGAGACGCGTGAAGACGTGGTGGCCGAGACCGAGGTGACGGTCGTTCACGAGATCGCCCACCACTTCGGGATCGACGACGCGCGGCTGCACTCCCTCGGGTACGGGTGAGGCGCGCTCGGATGCGGGCGGGGCCCGTCCTCGGGTACGGGTGACGCGCCCGGGTCAAGTCCGCCTCGCCGGGCGCGTGTCCTCTTGTGGGTGACGGGAGTTGGGCACGGCGACTCCTTGACCCCCGGAGGTGGCCGCCCGTGCGCCCCTTGTACGTACCCGTCCGTCTGGCCGCCACGGCCATGGCCGTCGCCGCTGCCGCCGGCTGCATGAGCGTCGGCGACGACGAGCCCGGCGGGGGCGTCAGGCCGTCGCACTCCGCCGGGGAGCGGGGCGGCGAGGTGCCGGAGGGCGGCCCCGCGGTCTCCGGTGGGAACGCCGGGTACGACGCGGCGGCCGCCGACGGGAAGGACGGCCGGGGGAAGAAGGCCAAGGGCAAGGGCGAGGACAAGGCGGAGGGCGACGGCGAGGGGAAGGGCGGCGAGAGCGGCGAGGGGAAGGGCGCGTCCGCCTCGGCGCCCCCGGCCGCACGCCCGACCGGGGCCCGGCCGCCGAACGGCGGGAACCACGACCCCGAGCCCACCCGGACGCCCCCGGCGGAGCCCACCCGGCCGGCCGAGCCGGAACCGACGCCCCCCGAGGAGCCGCCCGCCTCCCCGACGCCGGAGCCGACGGTGGCCGAGCCGTCCTCGTCGGCGCACGAGCCGCCGGGGACCCAGCTCGAGCAACGGGAGCCGGCACCGGCGGCCGGGGCACCGGCGTAGGCCGGGCGGGCGGGACTCCTGGCGCAGGGACGGTCGTGGCGGGGCGGTGGGACTCCGGCGCAGGACGGCCCGGCGGGCCCGTGTCGGTGTCGGCCGGGGGTGGGCCGGGCGACGACGGGCCGCTGAGCTGGGCATGTGCTGCCGGTTTGCCTTCGGGGGTGGGGGGTGCGTATGGTGGTAGATCGTTTGATCCCATTTGCCCGGCGCCACCGCAGAGCGCGCCGTGTGGCGCGTACTCTCCCCTTGCCGTGGTGGACCGCATCGAGGCGGTCGTATTGCGAATCGCGATTCACGGAGTTGACGGGCGCGTGCCGAGAGAGACTCCGGAAGGTTTCGCATTCGCATGTCCATGACCAGTACTGATCACGTCGTCGTGCCCGAGAACGCCGAAGGCGTAGAGGGTGCGCCGGAGGCCGTCGAGGCCGTAGACGCCTCCACGACCACCGAGGCCCCGGAGTCCCCCGAGGCTCCCGAGCCGACGTTCGCCGACCTCGGTCTGCCCGAGGGCGTCGTCCGCAAGCTCGCGCAGAACGGCGTGACCACCCCCTTCCCGATCCAGGCCGCGACCATCCCGGACGCCCTGGCCGGCAAGGACATCCTCGGCCGGGGCCGCACCGGCTCCGGCAAGACCCTCTCCTTCGGTCTGCCGACCCTGGCCACGCTGGCCGGCGGCCGCACCGAGAAGCACAAGCCCCGCGCCGTCATCCTCACCCCGACCCGCGAGCTTGCCATGCAGGTCGCCGACGCGCTCCAGCCGTACGGCGACGTCCTCGGCCTGAAGATGAAGGTCGTCTGCGGCGGCACCTCGATGGGCAACCAGATCTACGCCCTCGAGCGCGGCGTCGACGTCCTGGTCGCCACCCCGGGCCGTCTGCGCGACATCATCAACCGCGGCGCCTGTTCCCTGGAGAACGTGGAGATCGCGGTCCTCGACGAGGCCGACCAGATGTCCGACCTGGGCTTCCTGCCCGAGGTCACCGAGCTGCTCGACCAGGTCCCGGCGGGCGGCCAGCGGATGCTCTTCTCCGCCACCATGGAGAACGAGATCAAGACCCTCGTCGACCGGTACCTGAAGGACCCGGCCCTCCACGAGGTCGACGCGGCCCAGGGCGCGGTGACGACCATGTCGCACCACATCCTGGTCGTGAAGCCCAAGGACAAGGCGCCGGTCACCGCGGCCATCGCCTCCCGCAAGGGCCGCACCATCATCTTCGTCCGCACCCAGCTGGGCGCCGACCGCGTCGCCGAGCAGCTGCGCGACGCCGGCGCCAAGGCGGACGCGCTGCACGGCGGCATGACCCAGGGCGCGCGCACCCGCACGCTGGCCGACTTCAAGGACGGCTACGTCAACGTCCTGGTCGCCACCGACGTCGCCGCCCGCGGCATCCACGTCGACGGCATCGACCTGGTCCTGAACGTGGACCCGGCCGGCGACCACAAGGACTACCTGCACCGCGCCGGCCGTACGGCGCGCGCGGGCCGTACCGGCACGGTCGTCTCGCTCTCCCTCCCGCACCAGCGCCGCCAGATCTTCCGGCTGATGGAGGACGCGGGCGTCGACGCCACGCGCCACATCATCCAGGGCGGCGCGGCCTTCGACCCGGAGGTCGCCGAGATCACCGGCGCCCGGTCGATGACCGAGGTCCAGGCCGAGTCGGCGGGCAACGCGGCGCAGCAGGCCGAGCGTGAGGTCACCCAGCTCAGCAAGGAGCTGGAGCGGGCCCAGCGCCGCGCCACCGAGCTGCGCGAGGAGGCGGACCGCCTGGTCGCCAGGGTCGCGCGGGAGCGCGGCGAGGACCCGGAGACGGTCCTGGCCGAGGTGGCCGCCGCCGCGTCCGAGGCCGAGGTCTCGCTGCCCGAGCAGCCCGGCGCCCGGGACGTGGAGAAGACGGAGCGTGGCGGCAACGACCGTGAGCGCTCGTACGACCGCCGCGACTACCGTCGTGACGACCGCGGTGACCGCGGTGACCGCGGTGGGCGTTCCTTCGAGCGTCGTGACGACCGGGGTGACCGTGGCGGCCGTTCGTTCGAGCGTCGTGACGACCGTCGTGACGACCGTGGCGGGCGTTCCTTCGACCGTCGTGACGACCGTGGCGGGCGTTCCTTCGAGCGTCGTGACGACCGCGGTGGCTTCCGTCGGGACGACCGGAACGACCGCGGTGACCGTGGCGGCCGTTCCTTCGACCGTCGTGACGACCGTCGTGACGACCGCGGTGGCCGTTCGTTCGAGCGTCGCGACGACCGTGGCGGGCGTTCCTTCGAGCGCCGTGACGACCGGAGCGACCGCGGCGGGCACCGTGGCAGCGACCGCCCGTTCAACCGCGACCGCCAGGGCGACCGCCCCGGCTTCCGCGCCGGCGGTCACGACCGTCCGTACGGCCGCCGCGACGACCACCGTGGTTCGTCCTCCTTCGGCCGCCGCGACGACAAGCCGCGCTGGAAGCGCAACGGCTGACGTCTGAAGGTCAGAAGGCCTGAAGGTCTGAAGCCTGAAGATCTGACGAGCGCCGTGGCCTCCGCCCTACCGGGTGGAGACCACGGCGCTCTGCTGTACCTGCCTCCCGGGCCGATTTCCGGCCACGGAGTGACGCATGTCACGCCCGCCACGAGGGAATTGCTGGGGGCATGACAGATGACGCCAAGGCGAGTGGGCTGTCGGACGAGGAACGGCTGGCCCAGCTCGGCTACACCCAGGTTCTGGCCCGCCGCATGTCGGCGTTCTCCAACTACGCGGTCTCCTTCACGATCATCTCGGTCCTGTCGGGCTGCCTGACCCTCTACCTCTTCGGCATGAACACGGGCGGCCCCGCCGTCATCACGTGGGGCTGGGTCGCCGTCGGCCTGATGACGCTCTTCGTCGGCCTGGCGATGGCCGAGATCTGCTCGGCGTACCCGACCTCGGCGGGCCTCTACTTCTGGGCGCACCGCCTGGCACCACCGCGCACGGCGGCGGCCTGGGCCTGGTTCACGGGCTGGTTCAACGTACTGGGCCAGGTCGCGGTCACCGCCGGCATCGACTTCGGCGCCGCCTCCTTCCTGGGCGCCTACCTGAACCTGCAGTTCGACTTCGAGGTGACACCGGGCCGCACGATCCTCCTCTTCGCCGCGATCCTGATCCTCCACGGCCTGCTGAACACCTTCGGCGTCCGCATCGTCGGCCTGCTGAACAGCGTGAGCGTGTGGTGGCACGTCCTCGGCGTCGCGGTGATCGTGGGCGCGCTGACCTTCGCGCCGGACCACCACCAGTCGGCGTCCTTCGTCTTCGGCGAGTTCGTGAACAACACGGGCTGGGGGAGCGGCGTCTACGTCGTCCTCATCGGTCTCCTGATGGCCCAGTACACCTTCACCGGCTACGACGCCTCCGCCCACATGACCGAGGAGACCCACGACGCGTCCACGGCCGGCCCAAAAGGCATCGTCCGCTCCATCTGGACCTCCTGGATCGCCGGTTTCGTCCTCCTCCTCGGCTTCACCTTCGCCATCCAGTCCTACGACGGCGCCCTGACGTCCCCGACCGGCGCGCCGCCCGCCCAGATCCTCCTCGACGCCCTCGGCGCGACGGCGGGCAAGCTCCTGCTCCTCGTCGTCATCGGGGCGCAGCTGTTCTGCGGGATGGCGTCGGTGACGGCCAACAGCCGCATGATCTACGCCTTCTCCCGGGACGGCGCGCTGCCCTGGTCCCACATCTGGCACTCGGTGAACCCGCGCACCCGCACACCGGTCGCGGCGGTCTGGCTGGCGGCACTGGCCGCGCTGGTCCTGGGCCTCCCGTACCTGATCAACGTCACGGCATACGCCGCGGTGACGTCGATCGCGGTCATCGGCCTCTACATCGCCTACGTCATCCCGACCCTGCTGCGGGTCCGCAAGGGCGCCGCCTTCGAACGCGGGCCGTGGCACCTGGGCCGCTGGTCGCAGGTGGTGGGCGTGGTGGCGGTGACGTGGGTCGGCGTCATCACGGTCCTGTTCATGCTGCCCCAGGTGTCCCCGGTCACCTGGGAGACCTTCAACTACGCGCCGATCGCCGTCCTGGTCGTCCTGGGCTTCGCCGCCACGTGGTGGCTGGCCTCGGCCCGCCACTGGTTCCTCAACCCCGACCACGAACGCACCCGAGCCCGCGCGGCCGCCCACGCGAACGTCCCCGAGCCGGTGGACCCGTAGCCCCCGGCTCCCCGGCCCGCCGACGCGGCCGTGACCCCGATACCCGATCGGCGTCCCGGCCGCGGCGGGCTATGCTCGGTGTGGCAACATCACGCGACACCGCGCGACACACCGCCTGGGCCCTTAGCTCAATTGGCAGAGCAGTGGACTTTTAATCCATTGGTTGTGGGTTCGAGTCCCACAGGGCCTACCGAGGACAGGGCCATTCTGTGGCTCTGACCAGCGGTTTCGTGGCCCCGACCAGTCCTCCTGGCCGGGGCCACGCCACGTGTGGAGTCCGTCTGCGTGAGCGGGTGTGCCAACAGGCAGCGTGGCTTGTTCAGCTGACGCGTCCTTTCTCAGGGTTCGCCGCCCCAGGCGCGGTCCCCTTTGCGGCATCGAAGGCGTTGGTGAGACCGTCGAGGCGGTCGGCAAGCTCCCGGAGCCGATCCGCGTGTGCCGTGATGGACTCCGAGAGGCGGCGCAAATCGTCGGAACTGTGCGGATGCCAGTCGCCATCCATCTCGACGTTCATGAAGGGGACGTGACCGGGTGGGCGCTCGGCGAAGGGGCGCTGTTCGAGCACGCACGCAGAACCACCGGCGTGCCACGGCTCGTTGAGACTGTGAATTCGTAGTCAGGGCTCGCGTGCGTGACGTCGACGCGGTAGCCGCCGGGCTGATGCTCTGTTTCGCTTCCGGTACACCAGTCGGGCTCCCAGACGGTGACGGGCCCATGGTCGCACGTGGGGACAGTCACTGGCCGGGACGAGTTGTCATGATCCGGCATGAGCGAGTTCCTTGTTCGGCGGTCATCGGCCCAAGCCCGCATTTGGGTGAGGACTCCGGATCAGTCTTCGTTCAGGAGTTCAGCCGCGGCCTTTGGATCCATGAGGGTCGACCAGGCTTGCTCGGAGGGAAGAAGGGGCCGGCTGGGGAGGGCGTACTCGGGGTACCAGGCGGTGGGGTCGCAGCCGGGGACATGGCGCAGGATGACCGCGATGAGGTCGTCGGGTACGGAGCCGGTGATGCGCACCGCAGCATAGGTCTCATGGCCGTCGTCGCCGCGTACGAGGATGCCGAGGCGGAAAGCGGGAAAGTCGGCGGCGTGTTCATGCCCGTCGTGCAGTGATCCACGAGCCAGCTCCCGGACAGCCGCAGCGAGATCGCGGACGAGCCGGGCACCGGCCTCGAGTTGGTAGCGATCACGGTCGTTCTGGTCAGGGAGGAGACGCCCGACGTACGTCGTGGTGCTCAGGGGCTGGCGGTTGTTGGCGTTGTAGTGGGCTCGTGCGGCCCTCGCGGTCGTCTCCAGGGCTGAGTAGAAGTCGTCCGGTGAACCGTCCTCGCGTTGCCCGGCAGCGATGAGCCAGGGCAGATCCTCGTCGGTCCAGACCGCTCCGCGCCAGCGTTGGACCTTGACTTTGAAGAGGACCTCATCATCGATCGAGCGGATGCGCTCATGCCCGGCCCAGTCGTCGGCGAAGTTTTCCCGGGCCTTGGCCAAGATCGGGTGATCCAGTTCGTCGAGCGGTTCCCGGGCTGACGGTAGCGGTAGTTTCAAGTCCTCGCGGAGCGCGCGGAGGGTAGGTCGAGCGGGCCGCACGGATCAGTCGTCCTCGCCGACTCCGCCGAGTTCCTTGATCCGCTCCGGTGACAGTCCGGTCAGCAGCGAGACACTGGATTCCACGGATCCGTCCAGCTTGCGCATCTTCTCCAACATGCTGGCCCGAACCTCCTCACGGCGGACCTCCAAGTAGGTTCGGACGGCCTCGGCGACCAGGTCCTTCTTAGTCATCCCCAGAAAATGGGCGCCGTCCGCGATCAGCTCGTCTATGGCTGCATCGACTTTCAACGGTGCTGTCGTCCGGGTTGTCCGACTGCGGGCTTCCTCTGTGATCCTCATGCTCACACCCTCTCTGGTACCAAAAGGTACTCCTATTCTTCGGTGCTCGCGAGCGGGCGGTGAGTGGATAGCGAAGGGCCCGCTCGACCTGCTTGTCGGTCTCGGCCAACACGGTGCTTGTCCTGCCAGGGTGTCGGTGGACGCTGCCACGTCTGGCTCGGCGTCGGACCCTGTGCGGTGCTGGCTGGCATACCGGCTCCTGTCAGTTCTTGCAGATCCAGGCTGCGGTGACGGGGAGGGCGACCGCGTGGCAACTTGTGGCGGAACGCATGGGCTCTTGATGACTCGCTCGGGCCGAGTCGGCGTCGTGAACTCTTCAACGGCCAAGACAGAGGCGATAGCGCGAGGCCATGCGTCGACGGTTGATTCGCTGGAGGCGACCGCCGGGCGGGCAGCCGTGTCCTCGGACCGGGCCCCGCCCTGGTGACCGCCGCGGTCGCTGTCGTCGACTTCAGCAATCTGTCCCCCGTGCCACGCTCGGACGCAGACGTGGACGACAGACTGCACGGTAGATCGAGTGGTCCGCCAAGTCGGGAAGCAGCACTGATCATGCGTCTTCGACCTGCAGCTGCGTCTGTGCGGGGGAAGGCCGTTCCGCGACGGACGGGCTACCCGGCAGTGGGAGTGGGCGCTGCCGTACCTGGCTGACTTCCACACCCGGCGTGATGGTCTGCGGGTCGAGCCGGAAGGTGAGCTGGTGTAGCCGTCGCAGGACGATGACATTGGTGCTTCCGTGCGCCCCCGCATGCACCCTCCAGGCACCTCGCGTTCCCCTCCTACGGTCATGCAACAGAGAGGGCCGGAAAAGTCCGGCCCCGGCGGGGAGCACGGTGCGGCAGGTGACCGCACTGACTTGACGTCGGCCGGAACTGCCCGCCTTGGGGATGGGGGCGGTATGGGGTCCCGTCGCAGGATCGATGACAGCTTCGAGCAGGCAGTACAGGCCGCCGTGTCGACGTTTGGGGCGGAGGTCACGCCAAAGCTGAGAGGCAGTGGGTGGCAGGAAGACCAGCTTCGGGGACCGCTGGAAAACATGATTCGGTCCATATGTCGTGGCCTAGGTCTGGAAGTCACTCTCATTGGCGAAGTCGCACTTGTCGACACGGGAGCTCGCCCGGACTATGCCGTTGAGGTCGGAGGCGCCCTCGTCGGTTACATCGAGCTCAAGAAGCCGGGCACCCAGGCCGACCCGTCCGTCTACACAGGCCGCAACGCCGAACAGTGGGCAAAACTACGGCTGCTCAACAACGTTCTGCTCTGTGACGGGAACGAATTCTCCGTCCACCAAGAGGGCCAACAGGTCGGTGATGTGGCCCACATGAAGGGCTCGGTTCTCACCTCTGGATCCCGGCTTACCCCCGCCGACGGGACACTCGCGCGGGTGCTACGCGCATTCCTGACCTGGGAGCCGCAGACACCTCGCACCACGAGTCAGCTCATCCGGGCAGTCGCCGGGCTTTGCCAACTTCTGTCGGAAGAGGTCGGAGAAGCGATCGCACAGGAGAAGAGCCGTCGACGTCCACCGGCATTCACGACACTCGCCAAGGACTGGCGACACCTGCTGTTTCCGGAAGCAACCGACGCCCAGTTCGTCGAGCAATACGGTCAGGCAGTGGTGTTCGCGCTGCTGCTCGCCAGGGTGGAGGAGATCACTTTCGAAGGCGAGACTGTGCATGAGATCGCCACGAAGCTCGGCAAGAAGCACTCGTTGATGGGGCAGGCCCTGGATGTCTTGGCCGGCGACTCTGTCGCTGGCCTGTCCACCACGCTGAACACATTGCTTCGTGTCATCGGCGCGGTCAGATGGGACGTGCTGGACGATGGCACCGGTGACGCCTACTTCCTGCTGTACGAACACTTCCTCCAGATCTACGACCCGGACCTGCGGATACGCACAGGCTCGTACTACACACCGCGTGGCGTCGTCTCGGCCATGGCCCGGCTTGTTGAGGACGTCCTGAAACGGGAGGGTTTCCGTATCCCGTCCGGTTTCGCCTCTCCTGATGTGGTCCTTGTCGACCCAGCCATGGGTACCGGCACCTTCCTCCTTTCGGCGCTGGAGCTGGCCGCCGCGACCATCACAGAGGCAGAGGGCCCAGGCGCGGTGGGCCCACGTTTGCGAGAGATGGTGGGGCGTCGGCTGGTCGGTTTCGAGATGCAGGTCGGTCCATTCGCTGTTGCGGAACTACGCATGCACGCCATGCTCAAGCAGTACGGGTCCGCGGCCCCCGCCCAGGGACTCAGGCTGTTGGTGGCTGATGCCCTGGACAGCCCGACAGCCGAGTTCAACTGGATCCCCCACACCTACCGGGCGCTCGCGGAATCCCGTCGCCAGGCCAACCAGGTCAAGCGGGACGAGCGTGTCATGGTCGTCATGGGCAACCCGCCTCACGACGCCGTGAAACGGGGCGCCGGCAAGTGGGTGGAACGAGGGGAGCCCGAGGCGGACATCCCGGCCCCGCTGGGGGCCTTCCGGCAACCTGGCAACGGCAGGTACGAGTCGAAGATCGCCAACCTCTACGTCTACTTTTGGCGCTGGGCCACCTGGAAGGTCTTCGACGCACACGACGACGTGCCATTCGGTGTGGTCGCGCTGATCACGCCGAAGGCATGGCTCAAGGGCCGGGCGTTCGCCGGAATGCGGCGCTATCTACGCGAAACCGCCGACGAAGGCTGGATCGTCGACCTGTCCCCGGAGGGCCACCGCGCGGATGTCGCAACCAGGATCTTCCCCGAGGTCGCCCAGGAATTGTGCATCGCGATCTTTGTACGATGGCGAGACAGCCCCAGGCCACGGACGGACCGGCAGACCGCAAGGGTAAGACACCTCAAGGTCGGCGGGCGCAGAGCCGAGAAGATCGAACGCCTGACGACACTCAGGCTCGACGACCCCGAATGGCGCGAGTGCGCCACGGGTGAGACGGATGCCTTCCTGCCACCCGGCAGCGACCTGTGGGAGTCCTGTCCGCAGCTGAGAGAACTGATGCCGTGGTCGTCTCGTGGCGTCACGCCTGGGCGCATGTGGGTCTACGCACCGGACGAGGACACACTTCACAAACGGTGGCAGCGCTTACTCGCAGCGGATGCCGAGAGACGCGCCGAGATGCTCGGACGCTCTGGTGAGCGAGCGCCTTCAGACAATGTCCCTCCCCTGCCAGGAGTTGAGTCTCACGGGCGGATACCGCTCGCCGCCGAGCACAGGACAAATCCCCAAACGGTGCGCATTGGGTTCCGCTCGTTCGACCGGCAATACGTCTTGCCGGACAGCCGATTGATGGAGCGAGGCAGAGCGGACCTTTGGCGTGTTCGCAGCGACCGCCAGATCTACACCGTTGAGCAGAACGCCCACCCGGTGGTCAACGGTCCGGCACTGGTCTTCAGCGCCCTCATCACCGACATGGACTATTTCAACAACCGCAGCGGTTGCGCCCGTCCCCTCTACCGCAACGCCGCGGGCACGTTGCCTAACGTCGTGCCCGGTCTGCTCCCCTTGCTCGCCGGGCGGCTCGGCATACCGGTCGTCGCTGAAGACCTGCTGGCCTACATCGCCGCGATCGCGTCCCACCCGGAGTACACGGCTCGATTCCAAGAGGACCTCGAAGTCCCTGGCGCGCGGATACCCCTCACTGTTGACCTTTGCTTGTGGGAGCAGGCAGTTGCCATTGGCCAGCGAGTCCTGTGGCTACACACCTACGGCGAGCGGTACGTCGACGAGACGGCCGGGAGGCCGTACGGCAGGGTGCTGCTACCACGCGACCGCCCTCGATGCGTCGAGGAGATCCCGGACGATGCGGAAGCCATGCCGGAGAAGCTGGCGTACGACCCCGTGACACAGGATCTGTGGGTCGGCAGTGGACGGATCAGTCCGGTGCCACGCGCGGTCCGGGAGTACCAAGTGTCCGGGATGAACGTTCTCGACAAGTGGTTCGGCTACCGTCGGAGGAACCCCGCCGGCAAGCGACGCCTCGAACTGGACCACGAGGTAGCTCCGCGCTGGCTTCCCTCATGGACAACGGAACTGCTGGAGTTGCTGAATGTCCTCGGCCTGCTCGTTCGAGAGGAGCCAACACAGGCCGATCTCTTCGATGATGTGTGCGCAGGTCCACTGATCACGGTGTTGGACCTGACCGCAGCGGGAATCCTCCCCGTTCCCACAGAGGCAACCAGGGCGCTGAAGGCAACATCGGACGCGGGCGACGCACTATTCGACCTGTAAGCGAAGGAGCGGCCCCCGAACTACGTGCAACTGGTCCAAGTCATCGACCTGATCGGGCACGAGTCCGCTCCCACCCCGGAGCGTGCTTGGACTGCAACCGCGAGAAGCAGTAGCGCCGCACCGACATCGCTGCTGAACGTGCTGCTCAGCCGACCTCTTCTGCGTGAGCGATGCGTGAGCGGACGGAACCGTACAGGTCATCACGGGGAAGGCCGGGTCACGAGTCACATCAGTCCTGACCAGGTGGCTCCGGACACCCAAGAACGGCCCGGAACCACCCAGCAAGCCTTGGCCAGGACTTTTAATCCATTGGTTGTGGGTTCGAGTCCCACAGGGCCTACCGGTCGGACCCCGGCCCACCGCAGGAACGGGCTGGGGTCCCGTACGTCTGCCGAAAGTGCGATGACGGGCGGTGACGGGCTGTGGCACATTCACCGGATGTCCAACGACGTCGCCTATCCCGTCTTCCGCACCGCCGACCGCGCGCTCGCCCTGAGCACCGCGCGCCGCATCGTCGAGTTCGGCCGCCGCGCGGACTCCCGGGTCTCCGCGCGCACCGAGCTGCACTCCGTCGCGGAGGTGCGGCGGGTGGCGAAGGAGCTGCCCGGGGGGTGGTTCCGGTCGTGGGAGAAGTACGGCGAGTTCGACGGGGTGCCGCCGCAGGACCTGCCCGTGCTGATCGTCGGCGTCGAGGGGGCCGGCCTGCCCGCCGACCCGGCCGCGTACGAAGGACGACTTCCCGTGGAGTGCGAGCTGTACGACGTGCCGGTCGGCAGCGCCGAGGACGCCTTCGCGGCGGCGACGGGCTCGAACGCCGGTGAGGTGAACTGGAACGGACTGTGCTGGCCGGACGCGCCCGAGCTGGACTTCTTCGGCGAGTCCAAACACGCCGAAGTGACGCTGCTCCTCAACACCCGCACCCGCGAGCTCGACGAGCCCGCCGACGACCACACCGTCCTCGTCCATGTCCGCAGTGTCGGTGTCGACGGCCGCCAGGCGCGGGAGCCGTATGCGCACTGGCTCGCCGAGCAGGTGGGGCTCACGGTCATCGGGCCCGGGCAGCTGTGGTGAAGCCGGCCCGTCGGACAGGCCGACGGCCACGGATAGAGTCCCGGCATGAGCACAACTCCCTCTGACAGAAGCGGGGTTGACCTCCGTCCCGCTCGCCGGATCAGCCCGCGCCGCCTCGGTGCCGCCGCCGTGGTCTACGGCGTGTTCGTCGCGGGCTGGTACCTGGGCCAGCCCGTGACCCCCGAGTGCCGCCCCGACCAGACCGCCCTCGACCGGCTCGCCGAACAGTACGGGCACGTACCGGTCTCCACACCCACACCCACTCCCTCTCCGGTATCCGGCCCCACCCGGAAACCGTCGGTTGTCCCGCAGGACGGCCTGCTCGAGGACACCCGCACCGTCCACACCCTGACGGTCACCTCCTACGCCGCCACCTGCACCAGCGACACGGGTGAACGCCCTCGCCTCCGAGCCTGGTCCGACGGCGACTGGAGGTAGAGCGGGATGCCCGACTGGACAACCCCGCGCCGCCTCGGAGTCGTCACCACGCTGTACGCCGTGTTCCTGGCCGGATGGTGGCTGGGCCAGCCGGTGCGGTCCGACGGCTGCCTGGAGGACCGGCCGATCGCCGGGTCCGATGCTCGCCCCGCGCCGGTGGAACCTGCCGACCCTGGCCGGTACCTCGAGAACCTCGGCCTCGGGTCCGGTCTCCTCGACTGGGCCGATGACATGGACGGCTCCCGCGACGGCGAGTACGGTCCCGGCGACCGTGGGTACGAACTGCGGTACGGGTCAGGGACGCACACCACGTCCGGCGCGGAACACACCTTCTGTTACTACACGAAGCGCGCCCGCCTGGTCGCGTGGCTCAACGGCGACTGGGGCTGACCCGGCCGGACCGGCGCAGGGCCTGGACCATCCAGGGCTGGAAGGGCAGGTGGCCGGGAACCACCTGCCAGTCGTTGACGGCCCAGACCAGACGCCAGTACCGCTCGACGAGCGGATCGTGCCCCGCCTCGAACCGCCGGGCCAGCCACTCCCGCAGCTCCGGGCCGTCGGGACGGCCGAGCACGGCCGCGCAGCGCGATGCGACGGCGTCGACCACCGGGTCGGCGTCGGCACCGTTCGGGTCGATGCCCGCCTCCCGCGCGTCGGCGACGGCCCCCCTGACGAACGGGAGCAGCTCCGCCACCGCCTCCTGGGCCGCCCCCGGCAGCAGGTCCTCGTCGGCGGGCGGGAGCGCCCCGTCCGCCATGCGCGCGCGGAAGTCGTCGTCGGCCATGAGTTCGGCCAGCTCCACCCACGCGGCGAGCTGGGCGTCGGACGGTTCGTCCGGGAGGTCGGGCAGCGCGGTGCGCAGAGCGGCGGCGGCACCGCGGGCCCGCGGGGTGTCGGCGCCGAGGCCGGCGATGAAGTCGGCCACCAGGCGCCGGCGTTCGTCGGAGGTGAGGCGGGCGAGCCGGTGCATGAGAACTGTCTCCTCGGGACTGGGACCGCGCCGGGCGACGAGCCGCAGCATGCTGTGCCGCAGTCGCAGCGCGCGGATCTGCAGGGCAGTGGCGTCGGCGTGCGCGGCGGCGACGTCGGCGACGGAGAGGTCTCCGTCCAGGACGCGACGGACCGTGGTGAGACCGACGTCCAGCTCCCGCAGGACGCCGATGAGGTGGAGCCGGCCGAGGGCCGCGTCGCTGTAACGGCGGTAGCCGGCCGGAGTGCGGTCCGTGGGCGGCAGCAGTCCGGTGTCCGAGTAGAACCGGATCGTCCGTACGGGCACTCCGGTACGGGCCGACAGTTCACCGATCGAGTGCAGGGGCGTCGCGCCGTTCATGAGGCCCACTCTCCGCTCTCCAGTCACTGGAGAGTCAAGGCGTTCGAGGCTCCCGCGGGTTCCTGCACGTCCCGGTCGCCGAGCCAGGCCGGCGCGGCCACCGTCAGCGCGCTGACGCCGGTGTCCAGGGTCGGCTGGACGACGGGGCGGAGGTGGTGGTTCCGGCGCGTTGAGGCCGAAGCGGAGGCCGAGCATGCGGATCAGGAAGCAGACCGCCGCCGCTCCGAGCGCGGCCGGGAGCCCGTACAGCCCCGTCTCGGTGGTCGCGACGGTCACCGCAGCGCCCGCGAGGGCGGAAATTGTGCGGCCCGGCGGGCGGTGAGTCCTGCTACTCCGTCCCCGTCCGCGAGATGGTTCTCCGACGGGATGGGCCGGTCCGGCGTCATAGTACGTTGTTGCAAGTAGAGACCCCGGCGAGGTGGCTGGACCCCCGGGGGCACGGCCAACGCTTACAGCCCGCGGACCACGGTGAGCCGTAGCGGCAGCACCGGCGCCTAGTGTTGCCCCGCCGGAACCCGACGCTCGCTCGCCTTCCCGGAGTACACCGCATGTCCCTCCCCCACGTCCTCCTCTCCGCCGCCGTCTCCCTCGACGGCTACCTGGACGACACCGGCCCCGACCGGCTGCTGCTGTCCAGCCCCGCCGACTTCGACCGGGTCGACGAGATACGGGCGTCGGTCGACGCGATCCTGGTCGGGGCCGGGACGATCCGGGCCGACAATCCGCGGTTGCTGGTGAACTCCGCCGAGCGTCGGGCGGCCCGGGTCGCGGCGGGGGAGGCGGAGTACCCGCTCAAGGTCACCGTCAGCGGCAGCGGCGAGCTGGATCCGGCGGCGCGTTTCTGGCACACGGGTGGGGAGAAGGTGCTGCTGAGCACGGACGACGGTGCGCGGCGGGCCCGCGCGCTCGGGATCGGTGCCGATGTCGTGTCCCTGGGGCCGGTGCTCGACTGGCGTGCGGTGCTGGAGCATCTGCATGACCGGCGCGGGGTGCGGCGGCTCATGGTCGAAGGGGGCGGGACCGTCCACACCCAGTTGCTCCAGCAGGAGCTCGCCGACGAGCTGCAGCTCGTCCTCGCGCCGCTGCTCGTGGGGGACCCGGCCGCGCCCCGGCTGTTCGGGCCCGGTGCCTACCAGGGCGGGCGGCTGCGGCTGGTGGAGTCGCGGCGGATCGAGGACGTGGTGCTCCACCGGTACCGGCCCACCGCCCCCGGGACCGGCGACCGGGTCGCCGCCGCCGACCGGCACTGGCTGGCGCTCGCCTGTGAGCTGGCCGAACTGTGTCCGCCGTCGGACACCGCGTTCAGCGTGGGGGCCGTCGTGGTCGCCGCCGACGGGAGCGAGCTGGCGCGGGGGTATTCGCGGGAGGGGGGCGACGCCGTCGTGCATGCCGAGGAGGCGGCGCTCGCGAAGACCGACCCCTCCGACGCGCGGCTCGCGGGCGCCACCGTCTACAGCAGCCTGGAGCCCTGTGCCCGCCGTGCCTCCCGGCCCGCACCCTGCGCCCGGCTGATCCTCGACGCCGGGGTGCGTCGCGTCGTCACGGCCTGGCGGGAGCCGGACACCTTCGTGCCGGGGGCGGACGGGAGCGGGGTGCTCGCCGCCGGGGGCGCCGCCGTCGTCGTACTGGCCGGGTACGAGGAGCGGGCGAAGGCGCCGAACCGCCATCTGGAGGGGTAGGGAACCACCGGGGGAGATACCGATGTGCATTCCGCCCCCGGGATGACGTACAGTGGTGAACACAACGACGCGGGGTGGAGCAGCTCGGTAGCTCGCTGGGCTCATAACCCAGAGGTCGCAGGTTCAAATCCTGTCCCCGCTACTGAAGGCCGAGGGCCGGAATCCGAAAGGGTTCCGGCCCTCGGTGCGTCTCGTCACGAACCCCGTTTCATCCGGTCGGCCCCTCACCGCTCGCCGCCCGCCCCCGCACCCGGAAACCTGGAGTCCTGGACGGCAGGCGGCGCGCGGACGTACGGGGTGGCGGGAGACGAGTGGTGCGGCCAGGTGACGTGGACGACGAGGGAGCGGCCGCCAGGGCCGGTGGCCGGCTCCCCGGTGATCCCGTGCCCGACCCGGGCCTCGGAGACGAAGAGCCCCCCGCCGGGCCGCCGCCGCGTCGCCGGACCGCGTACCGGCGCGCCTTCGTGCACGCGCTCCCCGTGCTGCTGATCGTCGTCGCCATCCTGTACGACATCTTCACCCCGAGGTACTTCACCGCCGGCCCCCTCTACACGGCCGCGCCCCTGGTCGCCGCCCCGCTCTACTCACGGCGCGGCACGGCGCTCACCGGCGTCGCCGTGGTGGCCGCCGTCATCGGGCTGCAGATCGGCAAGGGCGTCCTCCACTACGTCGACTCCCTCACCGAGCTGATCACCATCGCCACGGTCGCCGTGCTCGCCGTCCTCGTGAACGGCCTCGTCCGCCGCAGCGACGAGCGCCTCGTCACCGTCCGCGAGATCGCCGAGGCCGCCCAGCGTGCCGTACTGCCCGAACCGGCCGAGCGCATCGCGGGCTTCGAGATCGCCGTCTGCTACGAGGCCGCGCAGGCCGACGCCTTCATCGGCGGCGACCTGTACGCGGTGCAGGACAGCGCCCGAGGCGTCCGGCTCATCGTCGGCGACGTGCGCGGCAAGGGCATGGGCGCGGTCGCCGCCGTCGCCGTCGTGATCGGCGCCTTCCGGGAGGCGGCCGAGCAGGAGGCGACGCTGGAGGCGGTGGCGCAGCGGCTGGAGCGGGCGCTGGCGCGCGAGGGCACCCGACGGGAGGGGCTGGACGCCTTCGAGGGCTTCACCACCGCCGTCCTCGCCGAACTCCCGCACGGCGACGGAACCGTACGCATCGTCAACCGAGGCCACCCACCGCCCCTGCTGCTCTACGCCGACGGCACCCTGGGCGCGCTGCCCGCCCGTGAGTCGGCGCTGCCGCTCGGCATGGGCGAGCTGGGCGTCTGGCCCGACCGGGCGGAGGAGGCCGCGTTCCCCGGTGGGGCCACACTGCTGCTCTACACCGACGGGCTGACCGAAGCCCGGGACACCAAGGGCGAGTTCTACGATCCGCAGGCGCGGCTGGCGGGCCGCGTCTTCCGGCATCCCGCGACGCTGCTCGACACCCTCGCCGAGGACGTGCGCCGGCATTCCGGGGGTGGCATGGCGGACGACATGGCGCTGCTCGCCGTACGGCGACCCCGGCGCGGAGACCATGATCATTGTCACGAGCCGTGACAGCGCGACCCCCCTCCGCATAACGACTGACACACCGTCAGGAGAAAGTGGCGCGAAGAGGAATACTGAGGGCGGGTCAAGTCGCCCGGTTTTCACCGGTCGTGAGGCGTACGTCCCGGCTGTTTTCGTTAATGATCAAGCGGAACGGCTTGGAATCCGAGCCCCGCGTCTATTAACGTTCGATAACGCAGCGCGGTCGTCCCAGCCGTCACAGAAGGCGGCTCCGTGCGCACGCGCCGAATCCCGCAAGGGAACCGGGGAACCACCACATTGGGGTGAATCGGGCGTATGGCGCCGTGGAAACACGGTCGGCACACACCCGTAGGAGACCTTCCTGCTCCGAACCCGTCAGCTAACCCGGTAGGCGGAAGGAAGGAAAGGAGCACGCCCACGTGGCGTCCAACCGGCCTGCCCCCGAGGCCCCGTTCGTGCCCACCGGGCACGGCACCGACACCTTCGGCTACGACGCCCACCGCGCCGAAGAGGGTCCCTGGGAGGAGTGGAACCCCACCGCGGAGTCCATCCGCCCCGTGCGCGGCCGGCACCGCGTCGCCAAGCAGCGCGGCGGACTCGCGCGCAGCTCCACCGTCCTCGGCGTCGGTGTCATAGCCGCCGTCGGCGCGGGCGGCATGGCCAGCGCGCAGACCGGCAAGCCGCCGGTGTCCATCTCCATGCCGGACCTGCCGAACGTGGGTTCGCTCATGCCCGGCGGCGACGCGGAGTCGGAGCCCGAGGGTTCCGCCGCCCCGCTCAGCGGCATCACCCAGGCCGTCGCCGCCGACACCGCGGAGGGCACCGGCACCACCGACGCCGGTGAGTCGCTGCGGGCCCGGATCATGGCGCAGGCCGAGCAGCAGCAGGCGCAGGTCGAGACCAAGGCCGCCGCCGAGGCCCAGGCCGCCGCGGAGAAGAAGGCCGCGGAAGCCGCCGCCAAGGCGGAGAAGGAGGCCCAGGAGAAGGCCGCCGCCGCCAAGAAGAAGGCGGAGGAGGAGGCCGCGAAGAAGGCCGAGGCCGAGCGGCTCGCGAAGCTGGCCAAGCAGTACACGCTGCCGACCTCCTCGTACACGATCTCCTCGACCTTCAACCAGGCCGGTTCGCTGTGGGCCTCCGGCCACCACACCGGCCTCGACTTCGCCGCCCCCACGGGCACCCTGCTCAAGGCGGTGCACAGCGGCACGATCACGTCGGCCGGCTGGGACGGGTCGTACGGCTACAAGACCGTGCTCACCCTCGACGACGGCACCGAGCTCTGGTACGCGCACCAGTCGTCCATCAACGTCAGCGTCGGTCAGAAGGTCACCACCGGTGACGTCATCGGCCGCGTCGGCGCCACCGGCAACGTCACCGGCGCCCATCTCCACCTCGAGGTCCACACGGCGGACGGCTCGGGCATCGACCCGATGGCCTGGCTGCAGAGCAAGGGGCTCACTCCCTGATCCGCCCGGCCCACTGATTCGCCCCGCTGAACCCCGGCGGTCCTGACGGCAACCCCCCGACGTCAGGGCTGCCGGTTTGCGGGGTTTTTGCGTGTTGGCCGGAATGGCCCGCTCCGGTGCGGTCGTTGACGCTCTACATGACTTCTCTGCGCAAGCTCGGCTCCTCCGACCTCGAGGTCTTCCCTCTCGCCCTCGGCGGCAACGTCTTCGGTTGGACCGCCGACCAGGACCAGTCCTTCGCCGTCCTGGACGCCTACACGGCGGCCGGCGGCAACTTCGTCGACACCGCCGACTCCTACTCCGCCTGGGTCGACGGCAACAGCGGCGGCGAGTCCGAGACCGTCCTCGGCCAGTGGCTCGCGGCCCGCGGCAACCGTGACGACGTCGTCCTCGCCACCAAGGTCAGCCAGCACCCCGAGTACCCGGGCCTGTCCGCCGCGAACATCAAGGCCGCGGCCGACGCCTCGCTGCGCCGCCTGGGCACCGACCGCATCGACCTCTACTACACCCACTTCGACAAGCCCGAGGTGCCGGTCGAGGAGATCATCGGGGCGCTCGACGAACTCGTGAAGGCGGGCAAGGTGCGGCACATCGCCGCCTCCAACATCTCCGCCGAGCGGCTCGCGGCGTCCCTGGAGTTCTCCGACCGCGAGGGCCTGGCCCGGTACGTCGCCCTCCAGCCGCACTACAACCTGGTCTCCCGCGACACCTACGAGGGCGAGCTGCGCGACCTCGCCGAGCAGGCCGGTCTCGCCGCCGTCCCGTACTACGCCCTCGCGGCCGGGTTCCTCACCGGCAAGTACCGGCCCGGAACGGCCGTTGACAGTCCGCGGGCGGGCGGTGCGGCGAAGCACCTGGAGACCGAGCGCGGGCGTCGGGTGCTCGCCGCCCTGGACGAGATCGCCGAGGCCCACGACGCTCCCGTCGCCACGGTCGCCCTCGCCTGGCTGGCCGGCCGGCCGACGGTGGCGGCGCCGATCGCCTCCGCGCGCACGGTGGAGCAGCTGCCGGCGCTGCTGGGCGTCGCCGAGCTGAACCTGACGGAGGACGAGGCCGAGAGGCTCACGCGGGCGTCCGCCTGACCGGGCGACGCGGACCTTACGGCCGGTAGGGGCCGGGCGGCGCGTACGGCGCGTACTGCGGGTATGGCGCGTAGGGGGCCTGCGGGGTGGGCGGCGCGTACGAACCGGGCGCCGGGTTCGGTCCGTACGGCCCGTACGGGGGGCGCGCCGTCGCTTGGACGTACGCGCCCTGCGCCCCGTACCCGTACGCCCACGGCGGTACCGGCCGTGGCACGGGCGCCGGCGGCGCCGTGGCCCGGGCCGCGTACTCCAGCGCCGGACGGGCCACGCCCCGCAGATGCCACAGGGCGTCCAGCAGCTGCCGTTCCCGCACGGTGAAGTCGGCGCCCGCCCTGCCCCGGCGCCCGCGCTGCCGCAGGAACGCCACCGAGGTCGCGCAGGCCTCGTACCGCGCCACCGCCCGCGCCCCTTCCTTCCCGGCGTGCCGGCGGGCGTACTGCCGGGCGACGCGGCGGGCCCGCATCGAGGCGAGCGCGTACGGCTCCGCGGGCGTCAGCCACCCGGCGACGACATACGCGGGCAGCTCGGCCCGTACGGTGCCCAGTTCGCGCTGCCGGGTCCAGATCACCAGCCAGGTCAGCAGGCCGAACGACGGCACCATGAACGCCGCGTACACGGCGAAGAAGCCGTACTCGCCGAACGCGGCCGAGCCGTTCCACAGGGCGTGCATGCCCATCGCGAGCAGCAGTCCGGCCAGGGGGAGCAGGGCCCGGCGCAGGCGGTGCCGGCCCGTGGAGAGCGCGGCGATGCCGAAGCCGATGCCGGTGAGCACGGTGAACAGCGGGTGCGCGAACGGCGACATCACGACGCGGACGAAGAAGGTCGCCGCGGTGACGGATGCGATGCCGCTGTCGCCGGTCAGCTGATCGGTGCCGAAGGCGGTGCCCAGGTAGAGGATGTTCTCGGTGAAGGCGAAGCCGGTGGCGGTGACCCCGGCGACGACCACGCCGTCGACGATGCCGGTGAAGTCCCGTCTGCGGAAGAGGAAGACCAGGAGGACGGCGGCGGCCTTGGCGGACTCCTCGACGACCGGGGCTATGACCGTCGCCCCCAGGGTGTCCGCGCTTGCCGGGTCGGCGGTCGCGGTCGCTATCCAGCGCGTCGCGAAGCTGTTGGCGACGATCGCTATCAGCGCCGCCGCGCAGGCACCCCAGGCGAAGCAGAAGAGCAGGTTCCGCCAGGGGCCGGGATCGACCCGGTCCAGCCAGCGGAACGCCGCTATGAGCAGCGGCACGGGCAGTACGGCGAGGCCGAGTCCCACGAGGAAGCCCTGTGTGCCGGTCTGTTCGCGGACCAGGGCCAGGATCACCAGGCCGGAGAGCGCGAGCAGGGTGATCAGCGCGCCGTAACGCACCCAGGTGCGCTGCCACCAGTGCGGAGGGGGCTGATACGGGGGACAGGTGGCCACGGCATGGACCCTAACCGGTGGGGGGCAGCTCCTTGTGCTGTACGCGACGGAAGAGCAGGTCGTTCACCACATGTCCCTTGTCCAGTCCCTGGCCCTCGAAACGGGTCAGCGGCCGGTGGCCGGGACGCGGCGCGAATCCGCCGCCGGGCACGGTGTTCTCGAAGTCGGGGTGCGCGGTGAGCACGTCGAGCATCTGCTCGGCGTACGGCTCCCAGTCGGTGGCGCAGTGCACGACGGCCCCCGGGGCGAGCCGGGTCGCGGCCAGGGTCAGGAACTCCGGCTGGATCAGCCGGCGCTTGTGGTGCCGCTTCTTCGGCCAGGGGTCGGGGAAGTAGACGCGCAGCCCGGCGAGGGAGTCGGGGGCGAGCATCTCGCGCAGTAGGATGATCGCGTCGCCGTTGCCCACCCGGATGTTGGACAGCTCGTTCCGCTCCGCGAGACCGAGCAGGTTGCCCTGGCCCGGGGTGTGGACGTCTACGGCGAGGATGTTCGTGTCCGGGTCGGCGGCGGCCATCTGCGCGGTGGCCTCGCCCATGCCGAAGCCGATCTCCAGGACGACGGGACGGGTGTTGCCGAACAGCTCGGCGAGGTCGACGACCCGCTGTCCGTCGATGTCCAGCCCCCACAGGGACCACAGCCGCTGCAGCGCGTCCGCCTGCCCGGCGGTCACCCGGCTCCGCCGGGGCTGGAAGCTGCGGATCCGCCGCTCGAAGTGCGACCCGGCGGGATCGGCCTTCGGCCCGTCCGGGAAACGGGGCTCGCCCTTGGCGCGGATGTGGCGCAGGGAGGGCGCGGAGGCCGCGGTGGCCCCGGCCGAGGGCGGGGGAGCGGCGTCGGGGGTGCGGTGCGAGTCAGACACAATGCGTCGATTTTAGTCCGCGCACGCGGTGGTGGGCCTGGGCCCTGTGGTCTTCGGTCCGCGCACGCGGTGGCGGGCCTAACCCGCCTCCAGCATCGCCAGCGCCCTGCGCCCCACCTCCCGGCCGATGGGCAGGGACGCGGTCGCCGCGGGCGACGGCGCGTTCAGGACGTGCACCGCGTGGGCACCCTCCTTGATCAGGAAGTCGTCCACCAGCGTGCCGTCCGCCAGCACCGCCTGTGCCCGCACCCCGGCCGGCGCGGCGACCAGGTCGCCTTCCGTCACCGCCGGCAGCAGTCTGCGGACCGCCGCCGTGAAGGCACTCCTGGACAGGGACCGGCGCAGCTCGCCCGCCCCGTATCGCCAGTGCCGCCGGGCTATGTGCCACGAACCCGGCCAGGCCAGGGTGGCGCCCAGCTCGCGGGGGCGCACCACGCCCCAGCCGTACCCCTCGCGGGCCAGCGCCGGTACCGCGTTCGGTCCGACGTGCACGCCCCCGTCGATCCCACGGGTCAGATGCACGCCGAGGAACGGGAACGCCGGGTCCGGCACCGGATACACCAGTCCCCGCACCAGCTCGGGCCGGGCCAGCTCGTAGTACTCGCCCCGGAAGGGCACGATCCGCATGCCGGGGTCGTCCCCGGTCAGCCGGGCGATCTCGTCGCAGTGCAGTCCGCCGCAGTTGACCATGACCCGGGCGCGGAGCACGTCCCCGGCGCGGGTGCGGACGGCGACCCCGAGACCGGGGCGCCGGTCGACGTGGTGCACCTCGGCGCCGTAGCGGATCTCCGCTCCCGACGCGCGGGCGAGCTGCCGGGCCACGGCGCCGTAGTCGCAGACGCCGGTGGAGCCGACGTGTATGGCGGCCAGGCCGCGCACCTCGGGCTCGTACTCCTGGATCTGGCCGCCGCCCAGCTCGCGCACCGGTATGCCGTTCTCCCGGCCGCGCTGCACCAGGGCGTGCAGGCGGGGCAGCTCGGCGCGGTCGGTGGCGACGATCAGCTTGCCGGTGACGGCGTGGGCGATGCCGTACTCGGCGCAGAACTTCACCATCTCGGCGGCACCCCGGACCGCGTAGCGCGCCTTCAGCGAACCCGGGCGGTAGTAGACACCGCTGTGGATGACGCCGCTGTTGCGGCCCGTCTGGTGGCGGGCGGGGCCCGGCTCCTTCTCCAGGACCGTGACGCGGGTGCCCGGTGCGGCGCGCGTGATCGCGTACGCGGTCGACAGGCCGACGATCCCGCCGCCGATCACCAGCACGTCACAGTCGTACGCGATGCTCCGAACGGTCCCGGCCCGCACCCGCGCCGCCTCCCGGTCCATGTCCCGGCCCACCTCCCGCTCCGTCTCCCGGCTTCGATACTGCACTGCGCCACTGACAACGCCCTCAAACCCGTCAGGGGGCGCCAGGGAGTGTGCGGTGGTCCGGTCAGGCGGGAGTCACCAGCAGGGGGCGGGCGCGCTCGCGCAGCTCCACCACGCGCGGCTCGTCGCCGTACGGCTCCAGGCGGTGCAGGAGGTCCTTCACGTACTCGGTGGTGCGGGCCGAGGAGATGCGGCCGGCCACCTCGACCGCCCGCACGCCCTGCTCGCAGGCCGCGTCCAGATTGCCCGACTCCAGCTCGGCCACCGCCGAGACGACGAGTCTGAGGCCGTGCGAGCGTACGAACTCCTCCGTCGGTTTCGACAGCGCCTGCTCGGTGAAGCGGCGGACCTGGCGTGGTGCCTTCAGGTCGCGGTAGCACTCGGCCGCGTCGGCGGCGAACCGGTCGTAGGAGTAGAAACCCAGCCACGACGGGTCGCTGTCGCCGGGGCGGGCGCGCTCCAGCCAGCTCTCGGCGGCCTTCAGGGCGGCGCCGGCCGCCACCGCGTCGTTCGCGCGCGCGTGGGCGCGGGCCTCCACCAGGCGGAAGAAGCTCATGGTGCGAGCCGTGGCCAGGCCCCGGTTGCGCTCCAGGGCGGCCTGGGCGAGGTCGACGCCCTCGTCGCCGAAGCCGCGGTAGGTCGCCTGGAGGGACATGGAGGCGAGGACGTAGCCGCCGAGCGGCACGTCGGCCGCGGCGCGGGCCAGGCGCAGGGCCTGGATGTAGTACCGCTGGGCGGCCTCCTGCTGGCCGGTGTCGAAGGCCATCCAGCCGGCCAGGCGGGTCAGTTCGGCCGAGGCGCCGAACAGCGCGCGGCCGACCTCGTCGGAGTAGGAGCCGAGGAGCAGCGGTGCCGCCTCGACGCGTAAGCACTCGGGGACCATCGACGAACGCCAGTCGCCGCCGCCGTACTTGGAGTCCCAGCGGCGGGCGTCCTCGGCGGCCTCGCGCAGCTTCTGCACATCACTGTGGCCGACTTTGAGCGGTGCGCCGGAGCCCTCGGCCGGGCTCACCTCGCGCGCCACCGAGCTGTCGGCCGGGGTTATCAGCCATCGCGAGGCGGGCGTTGCATATGCGCTCACCGCGAACGATCCGGCGAGCGACTGCCAGATGCCGCCGCCGGCCCGGCGGCCGGCGAGGTCGAGACGGTACAGCTCGGTGGCCGATCTGACCGCCTGGCCGACGTCCCTCGGGAAGGCGAGGCCCACTTCGGGGGCGGGGTCCGCGTCCGCCAGGCCGATCTCGTGGAGCGGCACCGGACGGCCGAGCTTCTGGCCGATGGCGGCGGCGATGAGGTGCGGCGCCGCACCCTGCGGCACCATGCCCTTCGACACCCAGCGCGCCACCGACGTCTTGTCGTAGCGAAGCGTCAACCCGCGTTGGGCGCCGAGGTCGTTGACGCGCCGGGCGAGACCTGCGTTGCTGATTCCCGCGAGGGCGAGAACGGCGCCGAGCTTTTCGTTCGGCCCGCGTTGCTCCCTGGACATGCGCCACCCCTCGACACAGACGGCTGCCGCGCTGGCATAACCACGCGGCATTCGTAAACCCAGCGTAGTTCGCCGCATCCCATGCGTTAAGAGGCATTCTTCCGGATGGCGGGATTGTGGTCCGTACTCAAGTGCGGTGTATGTACGGTCTGTTGCCACGTGCTCCCGATGTGTGGCCGTGCGCCCGTCCGTGCGCTCTTCTCCGGCCACGGCGGGAGCGATTCCATGGGCGGTGCGTGGGTCGGCCCGCTGTACTGGATCCAGTGGGCTGGGGGACTCCGCCGCCTACATCCCCGCGGGCGGCGGACCGGTCCGGGGGGCGAGTCCCGTCCCCCGGGCTGCGCGCCGCCGGCGTGTCGCCGGGCGGTGCGCAGAGTTTGTACGGAGCGTGTTCGAGTGTGGCCGCGTAACGCCGATTTGGCTGAAAATCACCGCTGGTGATTTTGGAGTACTACCGCCCTCACCACGGGAGTTGAGGGCGCGTTGGGGAGCCAAAGGGCGCGTTTCGGGGGCGCATTCGCGTCGTCTTCACGTCGTGGTTGTGGCGTGGTCGTGTCGTTCTCGCGTCTTCGGTGCGGTGTCCGGGAGGCGGCCGGGAGCGAGTCGGCGTTCTCGCGTGAGTCTCCGCGAGGGCGCACTCAGGGAGCACACGCGGCTCCGCCGACGCTCTGTGGCGCGCCCTTCATGGCAGCATGGGGAACCAGTTCGTACGGTGCACTGGTTGTCCCCAGCCTGTGGAGGCGTCGATGCGGTGGTTGGTGGGGTGGAGCAGCGCCGCCGTGGGGGCAGCGGGGATCGCCGGAGCGGGGGGCTCCGCGGGGGCCACCGGCTACGACGGCGAGACCGTGCAGCCCGTGGGCGCCCAGCCGTTGTGGGGCGACCCCGATCCCCTGTGGGCGGTCGGCGACTGGCGCCCCGACGAGGTGCGCGTCGTCACCGCCGATGCGCAGACCCGGATCGCCGTCCTCGGCATCTGCGGCGCGAGCGACGAGCAGCTGCGGGTCGCGCTGTTCGCCGCGCGCGGGGGCGCACTTCGGCATCTGACGGCGTGGCCCGGCAGCTACACGGCCGTCGTCCAGGTGGGGCGGCGGATCACCGTCTGCGGCGACCTCGCGGGCGCGCGGCCGGTGTTCCACACCCCCTGGGCGGGCGGCACCGCCTACGCGACCGCCGCGCTGCCGCTGGCCGACCTCGTCGAGGCCAACCTCGACTTCGGTCACCTCGCCGCGCTGCTCGCCACGCCCGACGTGCCGGCCGCGCTGGACGACTCCACCCCGTACGACGGCGTGAAGCGCGTTCCGCCGGGGCACGCGCTGATCCTGCGCGCCGGGGCGCGCGAGATCGCCGGGTACGAGCCGGTGGCCTCGCTCGCCGTCGCGGCGCCCGCCGCCGACCCCGACCGTGCGGTGGACGGCGTGCGGGACGCCCTGGTGGAGGCGGTGCGCACCCGGCTCGCCGCGCCCCGGCACGTTCCCGGCGACGGCATCGACCCCGGGCCCGTCCCGGGCATGGGGCCCGCGGAACGGCGTGCGGCGCGTGGCATGCCGGTGCCGGGGATCGGGGCCGACCTGTCGGGCGGGCCGGCCTCGGGCACGCTGGCGCTGCTGGCGGCGGGGCTGCCGGGGATGCCGGGGACTGTGCTGGGACACGGCACCGGGGCGGGGGAGCGGCTGCTGGCCGTCACCTTCAACGACCTCGCCGTCGGCGGGCAGGAACCCGAGCTGGCACGGGCGGGCGCGCTGGCGGCCAACCCGCGGCTGCACCACGTGGTGGTCACCGGCGGCGAGGACATGCTGCCGTACGCCGCGCTGGACGGGCCGCTGACCGACGAACCGGGCTCCTTCCTGGTCGCCGCGGCACGGCACCGGGCGCGGCTGGGCGCGGGCAGCGCGGACCACTTCACCGGGTACGGGGCGCGGCAGGTGCTCGACGCCCATCCGGCGCGGCTGGCCGACCTGCTCATGGACCGCCAGCGGCGCCACCTGGTCCGGCCGGTCGCCGCGCTCGCCAAGGCCGACGGGTCGGTACTGGTCCCCGCGCGCGTGTACGCGGCGGCGCGGCGGCTGGCGCGCACCCCGTACCGGAGCGGCCTCGAGGTGCTCGCCGAGCGGTTGCTGCGCAGACGGTTCGACACGCCGGGGGACGGGGCGATGGACGCGTCTTTGGCCGCGCTGACCTGGGCCGGGCCGGGGCCGGCGGCGCGGTGGCTGACCGGAGAGGCGCTGGCTGAAGTATCGGTTCGCCTGCAGACGTCCTCGCAGCGGTCGGGGGTGGGCCCCGGGCAGCGTCCGGGGGACTTCCGGGCGCGTGCGGCGCTGGCGCGGCAGGCGGCGGATGTGCGGGTGCTGGAGCAGGCCGCGGAGATCCGCTTCCAGCGGTTGCACACGCCGTTCCTCGACAACCAGGTCGTCCGCGCCTGCCGTGCCCTGCCGGAGGCGCTGCGGGTGCGGCCGGGGGCGCGGGCGGCGATCCTGCGGACCGTGCTGGAGGGGGCGGGGGTGAGCGATCTGCCGCCCGGGTGGGGGGCGCCCACCCAGGCGTTGGCGGCCTCCGCCTCGCGGACGGGGCTGCGGGTCGCCGCGGACTCCCTGCTGGGACTCTTCGACAGGCCGCTGCTCGCGGAGGCGGGGCTCGTGGAGGCGCGGGTCGTGCGCAAGGCGGTGCGCGCGGCGGCCGCGGGCGAGCCGTTGCCGTTGGACGGGCTGGCCGACCTCGTCTCGCTGGAGCTGTGGCTCGGCCGCCTCCTCGCCCGCCGCGGCACCTGCTGGACCGGCACCCCGGCCCGCCAACGCGCGGTACCCGCGGGCATCGCGCCGCAGCGGGGGGCGCTGGGCGGGACGGGGGCGGTTGTGCGGCGGGTCTGAGGGCGGTGGGGCGGAGCGGTGCCTCTGCCTCCGGCGGTGGTGGGGGTGCGGGGTGCCTGCGGCGGCCTGTGCGGGTTCGGTGGGGTGCGCGTAGCGCGGTGCGTTGTGGGTGGGTCGGGGCCGCGTCGGGGGGTGTCCGTCCTCGGAACGGCGCGGAATCGGTCAGTTACAGAGGCGCGGGGCGTTGACGCGCCAACCGCTGCGGGCGGACACCCCCCGACACGTCCCCTTCTCGCCGTACGCGGCTCCCCGCCGCCCACCGTCGCTGCCCCGTCCCGCCGTACGCGGCTCCCCGCCGTAGCTGCGGGCAGCCGCCTGGCCGCCGTCGCTGCGGGCAGTCGTGCCGCTGGGGCGATGGGGGTCCCCCCGCTCGAGCGAAGCCGAGAGTGGGGGAGGGTGGGCGCAGCGGCACCCGGCAAGCGCCGGCCCGCGCGACCCGCCCCGCGCCCGCACCCCCGCCGGGCACCCGGCATGCACCGGCCCGCGCGACCGACCCCGCGCCCGTACCCCCGCCGGGCGCCAGGGCAACGCCGGACCACTGACCGCCCCACGCCGGGCCACCGGACAACGTCAGGTGCCCGCGTCACCCCACTGCGGCGACAATGACCCCGTGCGGTACAGAATTCTGGGCGTCACCCAGACGGAGGACCACGGCACCGTCGCAAGCCCCGGCGGCCCCCGCCTGCGCGCGCTGCTCACCGCCCTCGCCCTGCGTCCCGGTGACGTCGTCCCGCCCGCCACCCTGATCGACGAGGTGTGGGCGGGGGACGATCCCCCGCAGGACGCCCCCGCCGCCCTCCAAGCCCTCGTCGGCCGCCTCCGCCGTACCGTCGGCAAGGAAGCCGTCGTCTCGGCTCCCGGCGGTTACCGGCTCGCGGCGACCCGCGACGACGTGGACCTGTTCGTCTTCGAGCGCCTCGTACGGCAAGGGACCGCCGCCCTCGGACACGGCGACGCCGCGACCGCCGCCCGGCACCTCGACGAGGCACTCGACCTCTGGCGCGGCCCCGCCCTGGCCGACCTGCCCGGCCACGCCGCCGGCCCCGCGGCCCTGCACCTGGAGGCGACCCGCGCCCGCATCGAGGCCGGGCTGCGCCTCGGCGACGCCCACGACGCCGTACCGCGGCTGCGCGAACTGACCACCTCGCACCCGTACGACGAACCGCTGCACGCCCTCCTCATCAGCGCCCTGCGCGCCACCGGCCGCGACGCCGACGCGCTGGCCGCCTACGCGGGCGTCCGCCGCACCCTCGCCGAAGGCCTCGGCACCGAACCCGGCCCCCGCCTGCGCGCCCTGCACGCCGAACTGCTCGGCGGCCGGGGAGCGGGGCGGCCCGCTCCCGAACCCGAGCGGGCTCCCGACGGCCGTAGGGGCAACATCAGGCCTCGGCTCACCGCCTTCGTGGGGCGGGAGCTCGAGCTCGACGCCATCCGTTCCGAACTCCACGGGGCCCGCCTCGTCACCCTCACCGGACCGGGCGGATCCGGAAAGACCCGCCTCGCCGAGGAGGCCGCCGCCGGGCTCGATCAGGCGTGGCTGGTCGAACTCGCCCCGCTCGACCGGCCGGAGGCGGTGCCGGGCGCGGTCGTCAACGCCCTCGGGCTGCGCGAGACCGTGCTGTTGACCGGCGACCGGCCGGCCGTCCAGGACGACCCCGTCGCCCTGCTCGTCGAGTACTGCGCTCCGCGCAGCCAACTCCTGGTCCTCGACAACTGCGAACACGTCATCGGTGCGGCGGCCCGGCTCGCCGAGACCCTGCTGACCCGCTGCCCGGGCCTGACCATCCTCGCCACCAGCCGTGAACCGCTGGGCGTGCCCGGTGAATCGGTGCGCCCGGTCGAGCCGCTCGCTCCCGACCAGGCGCATCGCCTCTTCACCGCGCGCGCGAGCGCCGTGCGTCCCGACGCCGATGCCGTGTTGCGCGACGCGGAGGCGGTCGCCGAGATCTGCCGGCGCCTCGACGGACTGCCCCTCGCCATCGAGCTGGCGGCCGCCCGGCTGCGGCTGCTCACCCCGCGGGAGATCGCCGACCGGCTCGACGACCGCTTCCGCCTGCTGACCTCCGGCAGCCGCACCGTCCTGCCCCGCCAGCAGACGCTGCGCGCGGTCGTCGACTGGTCCTGGGACCTCCTCGACGAGGCGGAACGCACGATGCTGCGCGAGCTGTCCGTCTTCGCGGGCGGCTGGGACCTGGCGGCCGCGGAGGCCGTGGGCACCGGGCCCGCGGCGGAGCTCGTCGGGGCCCTCGTCGACAAGTCCCTGGTCGTCGCCGACCCCGGCACCGAGGGCTCCGGCATGCGCTACCGCATGCTGGAGACCATCCACGAGTACGCCGACGAACGCGCCGCCGAGGTCCCCGGATTGCGCGCCGCCGCCGAGCGGGCCCACCGCACATGGGCGCGCGCCCTGGCCGAGGAGGCCGACCCGCAGCTGCGCTCGGCCGGGCAACTGCCCTACATCACCCGCCTGGAGACCGAGCACGACAACGTACGCGCGGCCCTCGACCGCGCCCTCACCGCGGGCGACGAGCCGGAGGCCGCCGCCCTCGCACTCGCCATGGGCTGGTTCTGGTGGCTGCGCAACTACCGCCACGAAGGCGTCAGATGGCTGGACCGGGTGCTGCGCCTCGGCGCCGCTCTCGACGCGCCCGGCGCTCAGGCGCCGGTGGCTGACGTCCTCGCCCGCCGTACGTCCGCCGCCGATCCCGTCGACGCGCTCCTCGCCGTCCGGGAGGACGACCCTCCCCACCCGCTGCACTCCCTGCGCATGCAGGTGCGGATGATGCACATCCTCCTCACCTTCGAGACCGCGCCGAGGGAGGGGCTGCTGGACGAGCGCATGCGGCGGTACGTCCGGCGGGTGCGGGACCACTTCGCCGCGGGCGGCCCCGAAGCGGCTCGGGTCCCCGGCCTCATCTGGCCGCTGACCGAGTTCTTCGTCAGCGACTCGGGCGACGTCCGGGGTTCCATGGACGCCTCCGTCGCCAATTGCCGTGCGTACGGGGGCGAGTGGGAGATCGCCGCGAGCCTCATGTTCCGCACCCACGCGGTGGTCGACCTCTCGGGCACCCCGGCCGGAATCGACGACGACCTGGCGGAAATGCGCGTGCTCAGCCGCCGCGTCGGCGACCGCCTGGTGGAGGCCCAGGTGTGCAGCGCCTTCGGCGAGGCCGCCATGGTGCGCGGCCGCTACGAGGAGGCCAGGGCCGAGTATGAGGAGGCCCTGCGGCTCGCCGAGGAGGTGGGCGCCTTCGCGGAGGCGCCGTTCCTCATCGCCCGGCTCGCCGAGATCGCCTACCGCGAGGGGGATCACGGCACGGCACTCGGCGTACTCGACGAGGCCGGCGCCGCGGCGGACCGGTACGGCGTGGTGGACTCCAAGGCCTTCGTCCTGATGCTGCGGGCCGGGCTCGCGGTGGTGGAGGAGGACTTCGCACGGGCGCGCGTCCTGTGGGAGGCGGCCCACGAGGAGTGCCTGCGCGGCACGCCTCCGCCGCAGTTCCTGGCGATGCTGGGGCTCGTGGACGCGCTCGTCACGGCGGGCGAGTCGGGCCCGCGGAAGGCCTTGCCGCTGCTGGCGGGCACCATCCGGGCGGCCGTCGAGGAGCGGTGCGCCGACCTGGTCCTCGCGACCCTCGTGGACAGCGCGGCCGGTCTGCTGAGCGACCTCGGCGACCACGCCCGCGCGGTGCGGCTGCTCGGCGCGGCCGGCCACTGGCGGGGCGACCGTCCTCGCCCCATGCCCGACCGCGCGCACGCCGAACGGGCCGAGGCCGCCGCCCGTGGTGCCCTCGGCGGTGAGCGGTACGCCGTCGAACTGGCCGAGGGCGCCGTCCTTACGTCGCAGGACGTCATCGGGGAGCTGGAGGTGGCGGTGGGGGAGCCGGTCCCGCGGGCCCCTACGCGCAGGTGAAGCGGGACTGGGCCCAGTCCGCGAGCGCCACCGAGTCGAAGGGGCTGTGCGGCTCGGTCACCAGTCGCAGGCTCTCGCGCCCCGAGATGTCCACATGGACGGGTACCGCCGGGTCGCCGCCCTTGACCATCCCCGAGTTCCACAGCCGGACGCCGTCGGCGTACACCGAGAAGTGGACCTTGCCCAGCTTCATCGTCAGGTCGTCGACGCCGGCCAGTGCGTCGTAGGACGAGCAGTCACGGTTGAGGTCGATGGTGACCGAGGAACGTCCGTTGACGGTGACGCCGTGCGCGTACCGCACGCCGCCGATGGACAGGGCCGAGCGCTGCCACACCCAGCTGCTCCCGGCCAGCCGCATCTCGGGCCCGGTGCCGTCACCGCTCACGTCGTACGCCAGCTCGCTCCACCGGTAGACGGCGGGCGGGGGCGGCGGGGGAGGTGTGGGGGTAGGGGTCGGAGTGGGGGGCGGGGTCGGCTTCGGGGTGGGCGTGGGCGTGGGAGTGCGCTTCGGAGTCGTGGTCGGCTTCGGGGTGGGGGTGGGGATGGGGGTGGGCGTCGGGGTCGGCTCGGGCGCTGCCACCGGTGCGGGTGGACGGGGCGGCCGCGTCGAGGGCGTGGGAGTGTCCGGGGCGGGCTGCGCCACCGGTGAGGAGGCGGGCGGGGCTGCCTTCGGCGGCTCCTTGGCCGGGGCGTCGTCGCCGATCAGGGCGAGGGCCAGCGCCGCCGCGGCGGCCACCGCGACCACACCGGCCGCGATACCGGCCTTCACCGGCGCGCCCAGCCCCTCGGAGGCCGCCGCACCGCCCCCGGCGCCCGCTCCGCCGGACGTACCGCCGCCCGCCGCGGCCGCCGCACCCGCGGCTCCCGCCGCACCGGCGCCCGCGCCCCCGGCGATGAGCCCCGCCGCCTTCGCGTACCCGGCGACGCCGAACCAGCCGATGACCGCGACGGGCACCACGGCGGGGATGCCGCTCGCGACCTCCTCGATCTGGGTCGCGGCCAGCCGGCACCTGGCGCACTCCTCCAGGTGCTTGCGCAGGCCGCGCTCGGCCCGGATGCGCAGCCTGCCGCGCGCGTACGTGCCGAGCTGGTCGGCATAGCGGGCGCACTCCTGGTCGGTGGCGAGGGCATCGCTGACATGCGCCTGGAGGTAGGCCTGCTTCAGCCCCTCACGGGCGCGGCTGGCGAGGACGCGGGTGCCGTTGGCGTCCAGCCCGAAGAGCATGGCCACCTCGCTCGGCGACTCGTCCTCGACCTCGGTGTGCCACAGCACGGCCTGCCACCGCTCCGGCAGCGACCGGAAGGCCCGCATGGCCATCGACTGCTCGGCCTCGTGCATGGCGCGGACGTCGGCGCCCAGCTCCAGGGTGTCGTCGTCCGGCACCTTCGCGGTGTGCGCGGCCTGTGCGGCGAACACCGCGAAGTCCTCGACGAGTTGTTCCCGCCCGGCCGACCTGGTCCAGCCGGCGGCGACGCGCCGGACCGCGGTGAGCAGGTAGGCGCGTACGGCGTGCTCGGGGCCCGAACCGCCGCGCACCGCCTGGAGCATGCGCGCGAACACCTCGGCGGTGAGGTCGTCCGCGGTGTGGGCGTCGCGGCAGCAGGTGCGCGCGTATCTGCGTACCGCGTCCGCGTGGCGCCGGTACAGCTCCTCGTAGGCCGTGTCGTCGCCCGAGCGCATGCGCTCGATCAACTCCGCGTCGGACGCCGGAAGCTCGCGCGGCGGCGGCAGGATGCCACCGTCGTCCAGCTCCCGGGGCGGCGGCAGAACGCTGTCCTCGTGCCGCTCGCGCTGCGCCGGGACCCCGGCCCCCACCCCCACCTGGCCCCCGTCCCCGGCAGGTGCCTCGCGCTCACCGTCCCCGGCGGGACCGTCCCGCCGGACGGGGGCCGGCCCACCCTGGCCCGGCACCTGGGGCGCGTCGTCGTCCCGGGTCTCGTCGACCAGGGCGTCCATGGCCGGGGTGTCAGCGGCCCGGATGTCGCCGGAGCCGGCGTCACCGGGACCGTTCTCGCCGTCACCGAGTGACCCGTCCCGCCCGTCAACGCTCATCGCGGAAAGCCCCCGCCAACCTGCCCAGCCAGTCCGAACACCGGGTCAGCGTGCCATATTGGCTTTTGTTCAGGACCCCCTTGTGCCGACCATCACTCGTCTGTGGGGACTTGCCGTGCCGCGGTAATGACGCTCAGCCGTTCGGGGAAGGAGAAAGCGGGCCACCCGACGGTGCCGAAGTCCCATACCGGCCCGTCTCTCGGCGGCCCCTCTCACACCGGCCGCGACCGCAGCCCCTCCAGCAGGATGTCCAGCAGCCGGGCCGAGGCCGCCGCCTGCTGGGCCGGGTCCGGCAGCGAGGGCGCCGCCGTGGCTATCACCAGCAGTACGTCCGACACCGACACGTCCGGCCGCAGCTCACCCGCCGTCCGCGCCCGCTCCACGAGCCGGCCCACGACCTCCAGCAGCGCCGCGGCGCCTTCGTCGCCCGCCACGGAGTCAGTGACGGAGTCAGCGACGGAACCCACCCCGCCGGCCGGCGCTCCGGCCGTGGCGGTCTCCTCGGGCACCAGCCGCAGTTCGCCGGTGCCCGGCTGTATCCGCTGCTGCGGCACCCGCGGATCACCGGCCGCCGCACCACCGGCAGCGCCATCACCGCCGTCACCGTCCTCCGACACCCCGACCCGCAACACCTGCGGCGGCAGCAGCCGGCCGGCGCCCGAGGCCACCGACGTCCGCAGGAAACGGGACAGTGCCGACCACGGCTCGTCCTCCTGCCCGAGCGCCGCGCGTGCCTGGTCGGTCAGCCGTGCCGTCTCCTCCTCGGCTATCCGGCGTACCAGCACGTCCTTGCTCGGAAAGCGCCGGTACACCGTGCCGACACCGACCCGCGCGCGCCGTGCCACGTCCTCCATCGGCGCGCCGTACCCCAGCTCGCCGAACACCTCGCGCGCCGCGCGCAGCACGTGCTCCAGATTGCGCTGGGCGTCCACGCGCAAGGGCGCGCTCCGTGCCGCGTCGCCGCGAGCACCGCCCGCCGCCGTACTCATCGCGCCGCCGGGCGCGACAGCCGACGCGGACGGCCAATGAGAATCCTGAACATGCATAGACAATCCCCCGGTAATGACGTCTCCCCCCGGAGACTCTCCCCGCCATCGAAAGCCGGAGTGCTGGGAACGGGCCCGGTTCAGTGGCCCGCCCGTCGCGGACCCCATGAGCACATCCCTCACACTCCGTCGGAAAGAACATAGTTGAGCGAGGGTCAATTCAGAAGGGGCACGTTCCGCACGGAGCGCCCCCCGATCGGAGCACCGATCGCATACGCCCCGAATGTGCCGCTCCCGACCCCCACTCCCACCCCCGCTGACCTGCGCGATCACATCTCGCCGCGGTGGTTCGCCCGCCTGCGCGCCCCCGCGATCTCCGGTCACACAATTTGACGAGCCTGTGGACAAACGCAAGCGCCGGGTGCGTCATGGGGTGGTGAAGGAACGTGCGCGCATTCTCGTTGTCGGTGGTGGCTACGTCGGGATGTACACGGCCCTGCGGCTGCAACGGAATCTGAAGGGCGAACTGCGGCGGGGCGAGGCCGAGATCATGGTCGTCACCCCCGACCCCTACATGACGTACCAGCCGTTTCTCCCCGAAGCGGCGGCCGGTTCCATCTCCCCGCGGCACGTCGTCGTACCCCTGCGCCGCGTCCTCGGCCAGTGCGAGGTCGTCATCGGCGAGGTCCGGTCCATCGACCACACGACACGCACCGCCACCCTCACCACCCTCGCCACCGACGAGGAGAGGACCGGCGCCCGGCGGGTGACGTACGACGAACTCGTCCTCGCGCCCGGCTCCGTCTCGCGCACCCTGCCCGTCCCCGGCCTCGCCGACCACGGAGTCGGCTTCAAGACCGTCGAAGAGGCCATCGGCCTGCGCAACCACGTCCTCGAACAGCTGGACATCGCCTCCTCCACCCGCGACCCCGCCATCCGCGACGCCGCCCTCACCTTCGTCTTCGTCGGCGGCGGCTACGCGGGCGTGGAGGCCCTCGGCGAGCTGGAGGACATGGCCCGCTACGCCGCGCGGTACTACCACAACGTCACCCCCGAGGACATGAAGTGGATCCTCGTCGAGGCCTCGGGCCGCGTCCTGCCCGAGGTCGGCGAGGAGCTGGGCCGCTACACGGTCACCGAACTGCGCCGCCGCAACATCGACGTACGCCTGGACACCCGCCTCGAGTCCTGCGCCGACCGCGTCGCCGTCCTCAGCGACGGCTCCCGCTTCCCCACCCGGACGGTCGTCTGGACCGCCGGCGTCAAACCGCACCCGGTCCTCGCCGCCACCGACCTCCCCCTCGACGACCGAGGCCGGCTCACCTGCACCGCCCACCTGTCGGTCGACGGCGCCCCGCACGCGTGGGCGGCCGGGGACGCCGCCGCCGTCCCCGACGTCACCGCCGCCGAACCCGGCCGCAACTGCGCCCCCAACGCCCAGCACGCCGTCCGCCAGGCCGGGGTCCTCGGCGACAACGTCACCCACGCCCTGCGCGGCGAGCCCCTCGACACCTACGCGCACAAATACGCCGGCTCCGTCGCCTCCCTCGGCTTCCACAAGGGCGTCGCGCACGTCTACGGGCGCAAGCTCAAGGGCTATCCGGCGTGGTTCATGCACCGCGCCTACCACCTGAGCCGGGTCCCCACCGTCAACCGCAAGGCGCGCGTGCTGGCCGAATGGGTGATCGCCGGACTCTTCAAACGGGAGATCGTCTCTCTCGGATCACTCGAACATCCGCGGGCGGAGTTCGAACTCGCGGCCGGTGGAAAGCCTTCTCAGGAGCCACCGCACAACTCGAAGGGGTAGTCCTGACCGGACTCAGGAACTCCCCCGGCCACTGGGGCGTCTGACGGATGTCGGCCGGGCGGGCACCCTGCCAGACTGGTCCACCACCGCGGGCGCGCCACCGCTCGCCCCAGCGCCGCCCCCGGGGCCCGGGCCGCCCCGGCCCGTCCCGGTCCCCGGCCGCCGACAACTACACGAGGCAAGGATTCGTGAACTTCACGCGCTGGAGCGCCCGACTCCCCGGAACACAGCGCCGCGCCGCGACGCGGACCGACACGTCGGTCGCCTCCGACCGACGGGGAGACGGCTCCGTACCCGCCGCCCGCGCCGAACAGCTGACCGACGAGGCCCCACCCACCCCCGACGTCGACGACCTGCCCGTACGCGACGTCCTCGACCGCGTCCCGGCCCTCGTCGCCCTCGTCCACGGCCCCGAGCACCGCCTCGCCTACGTCAACGACGCCTACGTCGCCGCCTTCGGCACGCGTGACCTCGGCGCCCGCGCCCGCGAGGCCCTCCCCGAGCTGGACGAGCCCGGCCTCTTCCCGCTCCTGGACCAGGTCCAGCGCAGCGGCCGGCCCCGCACCCTCAAGTCACGCAAGGCCCCCGACGGCCGTTCCTACACCTTCACCTGCACCCCGGTCACCGGGACCGGGAGCGAGGACGGACGAGGCGGTCGTGACGGCCGGGGCGTCCTCGTCTTCGCCACCGACGTCACCGACCACGCCGAAGCCGCGGGCCGCCTGCGCGCGAGCGAACGCAGCCAGCGCGAGACCGCCGTCACCCTCCAGCGCTCACTCCTCCCGCAGGAACTGGAGGAGCCCGACGACCTGCGCGTCGCCGCCACCTACCACCCCGGCGGCACCGAGGCAGCGGTCGGCGGCGACTGGTACGACGTGATCACCCTCGGCGGCGGCCGCACCGCCCTCGTCATCGGCGACGTCATGGGCAGAGGCGTCCGCGCGGCAGCCGTCATGGGCCAGCTCCGTACGGCGGTCAGGGCCTACGCCCGCCTCGACCTGCCCCCGCACGAGGTGCTCCAGCTCCTCGACGGCCTCGCCGCCGAGATCGACGCCAACCAGATCGCCACCTGCGTCTACGCCATCCACGACCCGAACGAGGGCCGGCTGGTCTACGCGTCCGCCGGCCACCTGCCCATCCTGGTCCGCGACGAGGACGGCACCGTACAGCGCGCCGACGAACCCACCGGCCCGCCGCTCGGCACCGGCGGCTGGATCCACGCCTCCGGCTCGATCGCCCTGCCCCCCGGCTCCACGGCCGTCCTCTACACAGACGGCCTGGTGGAACGCCGCGATGAGGACCTCGACGAGGGCATCGCCGCCCTGGAGCGCGCCCTGTCCGGCGCCACCGGCACGCCCCAGGTCGTCTGCGACCGCCTGATCCGTTCGGCGGGCGTCACCCCGGAGCACGACGACGACGTCGCCGTCCTCGTCCTCCAGCACCCCGCCCGCAAGGGCACCGAGGCCGAGCTGTTCCGCAACGCCGCCCTGGAACTGCTCGGCGGCGTGGAAGCGGCACCACGCGCGCGTGCCTTCGCCTCCGGCGTCCTCACCAGCTGGCGCTTCCCCACCGACCTGCACGACCTCGGCGTCCTGGCCGCCAGCGAACTGGTCGCCAACTCCCTCCAGCACGGCACCCCGCCTATGCGGCTGCGCCTGCGCCGCACCGACCGCCGCCTGATCATCGAGGTGACCGACGGCGACGACCACCTGCCCAGGCGCCGCCGCGCGGAGCCCGGCGACGAGTCCGGCCGGGGCATCGCCATCGTCGCGACGATCGCCTCCAACTGGGGGTCCCGGCGCACTCCGGGCGGCGGCAAGGCGGTCTGGTGCGAGTTCGTCCTGCAGAAGCCGTGAGCCGACGGCGGAGGCGGTGAGAACGCAAGGCTCCCGGACCCGCTCACGCCTCCGCGGCCACCACCGCGTCGGCCGGCGCCCCGCCCTGCGTGACCACCCGGCTCCGCGCGAGCGACGGCTGGTTCTGTACGTCCGTGAGCTGCCGCCCCAGCCGCACCGCCAGCACCGTGATGCCCAGCGAGAACAACAGGAACGCCACGATGTACGGCCCGTGCAGCGAGGCCCCGAGCGGCCCGCCCACCGCGGGACCGATCGCCAGGGCGAGCTGCTTCACCAGGGCGAAGGCGGAGTTGTACTGCCCGGCGAGCCCGGTCGGCGCCAGGTCCGCCACCAGCGGCGCCAGCGTCGGCGACAGCATCGCCTCACCCAGCCCGAACAGCGCGTACGTCGAGATGAACGCGGCCGTCGCCATCGCCTGGCTGCCGTGCCCGAGCCCGGCGTATCCGGCCACGGCCCATGCGACGGCCCAGATCAGCCCCACGGATGCGATCACGCGCGAGCGCTTGCGCCGCTCCACGAACTTCAGCACCGCGAACTGCGCGATCACGATCATCAGCGTGTTCGCCGCCAGCGCGGTCCCCAGCGCGGACGTGGAGATCCCGGCCGCCTCGACGCCGTACGCGCTCAGCCCCGACTCGAACTGCCCGTAGCAGGCGAAGAACAGCACGAAGCCCAGTACGCACAGCTGCACCATGGCCCGGTTGCCGAGCAGCTGCTTCCAGCTCCCGCCGCCGGTCTGTCCCGGCGCCTCCTCGATCCGCGGCGCGCGCGGCGCCCGCACCGTCGCCATGACGGCGACCAGCACCAGGAACATCGCCGCCTCGATGGCGAACAGCAGCGTGAAGGACGACGCGCTCGTGGTGTCGACCAGGTGGCCACCGATGAGCCCGCCGACGCCGAGCCCCAGGTTCTGCAGGAAGAACTGCATCGCGAACGCCCGTGACCGGGTCTCCGTCGTGGAGCAGTCCACGATCATCGTGGCGAGCGCCGGCTGCATCACGGCCTGCCCCGCGCCCAGCGCGGCGGCGGACAGCAGCACCGTGCCCGCCGAGGCCGACAGCCCCAGGCTCAGCGCGCCGATCGCGGCGGTGACCAGGGCGACCAGAAGTACCGGCAGCGGGCCGCGCCGGACGATGGCCCGTCCGGCGAACGGCAGCACGATCAGCGCGGCCACGGCGAAGACGGCGAGCACGAGACCCGCCGTGACAGAACCCAGTCCCCGTACCTGCGCCACATAGACGTACAGGTAGGGGACTGTGAAGCCGAGTCCGAACGCGCTGAGTGCGTTGCCCACGTGGATCCGGCGCATCGCCGCGCCCATTGCCCTGGTCACGTTCACCCTCTCTTGACCTCTCGGGATCGATCGCTTCAGCCGTTAGAGCTGAAGACTTAGAAGCTAAAGTTCGAAGGTAAAGAGTACATAGCGAAGGACTTCAAGGCAAAGGAGCCGCGTGCCATACTGCGGCCATGGGCGACACCTCCGGCGCCGGCGAGCCGACACTCGAAGAGCAGATCGCCGCCTACCAGCGCGAGTTCCAGGACCTCGACCCCCAGGTCGAGAAGATCGTCTCGGCGCTCTCCCGCCTCAACCGCCGTATGAACGTCGCGTACGGCCGGCAGACCGCCGAGCTGGGCATCAGCAACACGGACTGGGAGGTGCTGAAGGCCCTCGTGCTCTCCGGCGCCCCCTACCGTCTCGGCCCCGGAGACCTCGCCAAGCGCCTCGGCCTGACGCCGGCCGCGATGACCCACCGCATCGACCGCATGGTCACGGAGGGTCTGGTCACCCGGGAGCGCGACGAGACCAACCGGGTCCGCGTGATCGTGGCGATCACCGCGGAGGGACGCGAGAAGTGGCTGGCGGCCATGCGCCTCGCCACGGTCTTCGAGGAGGACCTGCTCCAGGACCTCTCCGCCGACGACCGCAGCGCGCTCGGCGAGGTGCTCACCCGACTCCTGCGCCGGGTGGAGCACGCGCAGCCGGACGCCGGTGGCCGGCTCAGCGACCTCGATTAAAGATCTTGACAGCCATGCTTGACAGCCTCTTGTGAGATCCGTAAGGTTCTTCGGGTTGCCACGGGACCGTAACGGTTCTGCGGTAGCACCTCCCGCCGCAGCAGCGGCAATCAAACCACCAGCACGATCCCCAGCGGGAATGACTTCGGTGCGCCCGAATTCAATTCCGATGGGCACTCGTCGCCCCGATCGACCCCGATTGGGAATCGCCGAGAGGGTCCGCTAAGGTTTGAGACGTCGGAACGGCCCAACAGCCGGGAAGGCAACCCCCTCTGACGGGGAATCAGAGCCCGAAAGGATCTGATAGAGTCGGAACCGCCGGAAAGGGAAACGCGAAAGCGGGAACCTGGAAAGCACCGAGGAAATCGGATCGGAAAGATCTGATAGAGTCGGAAACGCAAGACCGAAGGGAAGCGCCCGGAGGAAAGCCCGAGAGGGTGAGTACAAAGGAAGCGTCCGTTCCTTGAGAACTCAACAGCGTGCCAAAAGTCAACGCCAGATATGTTGATACCCCGACCTGATCGGTTCGATCGGGTTGAGGTTCCTTTGAAACACACAGCGAGGATAGCGTAGGGGAAACGCCCGGTTACATTTCGAACCCGGAAGCTAAGCCTTACAGCGCCGATGGTACTGCAGGGGGGACCCTGTGGGAGAGTAGGACGCCGCCGAACAATTATTGCGAGAAAACCCCTCACCGGGAACGGTGCGGGGTTTTCTGCGTTTACGGCATCATTTCTGTCCCACCAGTTTCGTTTCGTAGGCCAGGATGACCGCCTGGACGCGGTCTCTCGAGCCTGTCTTGGCCAGGATGCGGCCCACGTGGGTTTTGACCGTCGACTCCGCCAGGTGGAAGCGTTCCGCTATCTCCGTGTTGGTCCAGCCCTGGCCCATGACCCGCAGGATCTCGGTCTCGCGTTCGGTGAGCGAGGACAGGCGGGGATCGGGGGAGTCAGGGGAACCGTCCGGCTCTGCGGCCGCCGGCAGATGGTGGACGTACGCGTCGAGCAGGCGGCGGGTCAGGCTCGGGGCCACCACCGCATCGCCCGTGGCCACCGCACGGATGCCGGAGAGGAGCTCCTCCGGCTGGGCGTCCTTGACGAGGAAGCCGGACGCGCCGGCGCGCAGGCCGGAGTAGGCGTACTCGTCGAGGTCGAAGGTCGTGAGGATGAGGACGCGGGAGGGGCCGCCGCCGGTGACGATACGACGGGTCGCCTCGATGCCGTCCAGGCCGGGCATGCGGACGTCCATGAGGACGACGTCGGGGTGGAGTTCGGCCGTCATCCGGGTCGCTTCGGCGCCATCGGACGCCTCCCCCACGACCGTCATGTCGTCCTGGCTCTCCAGAAGCATCCGGAAGCCGAAGCGCTGAAGGGGCTGGTCGTCGGCTATGAGGACGGTGGTCACTGCGGGGATTCCTCCGGTAGGTGCAGATGGACGCGCCAGCCCCGCTCGGGGGCCGGGCGTGGGCCGGCCTCAAGTGTGCCCCCGTACAGGGACGTTCGTTCGCGCATCCCGGGCAGGCCGCGGCCGCCGGTGAGGGCGGGGGACGGGAGCGGGGTCGCCCGGCCCGTGTCGGTCACGGTGAGGGTGACGGCGCCGCCCGCCCCGTAGAAGAGCTCGATGTCAGCGGTGGCGTCGGGGCCGGCGTGCTTGAGGGTGTTGGTGAGGGCTTCCTGGATGACGCGGTAGAGGGTGAGCTGGCGGCCCTCGGGGAGGGTGGGCTCGCCCCTGACCGTCTTACGGACAGGCAGGCCGGCCCGGCGGACGCCGTCGAGGAGGCGGTCGAGGTCGGTGAGGGCCGGCTGCGGGGCCAGTTCGGGAGCCGTACGGTCGTCGTCCTGGGCGTCGTCGCGCAGGACGTCCAGGAGGCGGCGGAGTTCGCCCAGGGCCTGCCGGCTGGTGGTGCCGATGGCGTCGAGGGCCTGGGCGGCGCGGTCGGGGGACTTGGCGGCGGCGTACCGGCCGCCGTCGGCGAGGCCGGTGATGACGGAGAGGTTGTGGCCGATGATGTCGTGCATCTCCCTGGCTATGCGCGCGCGTTCGGCGGCGGCGGCGAGCCGTACCTGTTGGTCGCGTTCGGTTTCGAGGCGGCGGGCACGGTCCTCGAGGACCTCGGTGTGGTCGCGCCGGGCGCGGACGGTGACGCCGATGAGGGCGGCCACGCCGATGGAGAGGAGTTGCGAGCCGACCTGCTGGTTCCAGGAGCCCGCGTCGTCCCCGTAGCGGACGACCGTGACACAGGCCGGGGCCGTCACCAGGGCCACCGCCCACCAGAGGTTGCGCAGCGGCAGCCGCAGGGCGATGTGGTGGACGAGGAGGAGTTGGAGCAGGGCGGCTTGGAGGGCGGCGCCCGACCAGGCGCTCACCAGGGCCGCGGGCAACGTGGCGAGGAGGGCCGCCCCGGGGTGGCTGCGGCGCCACAGGAGCGGGACGGAGAGGACGAGGCTGAGCGCGAGGACGAGGCCGACGGGGACGTCGGGGTCGTGGGCGACGTTGCGCCAGCCGCCGCCGGAGGCGTCGATCAGTGCGGCCAGTACCCAGAAGCCGGTGAGGAGCAGGTCCCAGAGGAGGGGACGGCGACGGTCGAAGTCGCGGACCCGGCGGTTGACGCGCTGGACGTACTCGGTGAGGGGCTCGGCCGCCCGGTCTTCCGGGAGGGGCTGCGCGGGGTCCACGTGGTCCATCCGGCCATGGTCGGGGGTTCCGGGGCCGTCGGGCGTCCTTCCGGAGGCCGTATATGAGGTGAGGGGCGTAGTACCCGGGTATTACGGTGGCCGGCATGAGTGCCTCGATCCCCGGTGACTACGTGATCCGCTCCATACGCGCCGACGAGTGGCCCGCGGTGAAGGAGCTGCGGCTGCGTGCGCTGCGGGATCCGGTCGCGGATCTCGCGTTTCTGGATACGTACGAGGACGCCGCGGCGCGTCCGGACTCCTTCTGGCAGGAGCGGGCGGCCGGGGGCGCCGAGGGCGCTTCGGGGGCGCAGCAGATCGTGGCCGAGGGGCCCGGCGGGCTGTGGCTGGGCACGCTGACGGTGCTGATGGAGGAGGCCGGGTCGACGGACTGGGCCGGGTTCCCGGTGGAGCGGCGTCAGGGGCATGTCGTCGGGGTGTTCGTGCGGCCCGAGTGGCGGGGGAGCGGGCTGACCAAGGCGCTGTTCGCCGCCGGTCTCGACTGGGCCTGGGCCAACGGCGCGGAGCGGATGCGGCTCATCGTGCATCCCGACAACGAGCGGGCGCAGGGGGCCTACCGCAAGGCCGGGTTCGCGCCGAGCGGGCGGACGGTGCCGCTGGTGGGCGGGACCGGTGACTACGAGCTGGAGTACGTGCTGGAGCGCTAGCGCGGACGCCGCGCGCCGGTCCGTGTCGCGTCAGACGGGGAGTTCGTCGTGGGGCCAGCGGGCCCGGCCCTGTTCGCGGGAGCGGAGCAGGGCCAGGGTCGGCATGCCCACGTCCGTGCCGGTGGCCAGCAGCTCCGGGAGCTGGGGAAGCGGGGCCACGGCGGCGACGTCGTCGAGGACGAGCGTCATTGGTGGGTCGAGGCGACCGGAGGATGACCGTTCGGCCATGCGCCGGCCGCGCTCGACCACGCTGGAGACGAGCGCCGTCAGCAGCGGCATCGCGCCCGGGCTCGTGCGGGGATCCTCGATTGATTCACCCACCACGTAAAGGGTTCCCTGTTCGTGGACGAAGGAATCCAAGGCGAGGGCATCATTTCGGTTGGGAGTGCAGGCCTCGCGGATATTGACCGTGGAGAGGGCGGCCAGGGCCCGGGCGGTCAGCTGCTGGGCCATGTCCCGGCGTTCGGGATGTGCGGTGAGGGACCCTTCGAGTTCGCCCGCGGAACCGGGGGCGGCCTTGGGGTGGGTGCGCAGGATGCGGACGGCGTCCTGGACCTGGAGGCCCTGGGACCAGCGGTGGACGTGGCGGACGGTGCGGCCGTCGATGGCGGCGGCGTGCAGGTAGCTGCGCAGCAGTAGTTCGGCCGTGTCGCCGATCGCCTGGTCGAGGCGGGCGGTGGGGCGGACCGGTGCGAGGAGCGCGGCGGCTCTGGCGGTGGCCGTCTGCCTGTCCTCGCAGCCCGCGGTGGGGGACCAGTGGAAGCGGGCGGGGGTGTCGCAGAGGTGGTTCGGGTCGTAGAGGTGGGTGGGGCCGAGTTTGGCGCGGGCGTCCTTGGTCTCCGACCAGAGGGCGGGGCTGGAGGTGATGACCAGGGCGGCGCCCTCCGCGTCCCGCAGGGTTTGGACGGCTGTTGAGTGGCGGCTGTCCCTGGGGCCGTAGTGCACCGCGCCTTCGGCGCGGTTGGTTTCCCACCCGCCCACGCGTTTGCCGTTGGGCACAGCGGCCAGGGGCTCTGTTGCCGGAGCCGGGTCCTGTTGCGGCGCCCTGGGAGTGGGGACCTCGTGCTGCGGCGGGGCCTCGGCCTCGTGCTGCGGTACCTCCAGGACCGGCGTCTCCTGGACCGGTGCCGGTGCCGGTGCCGGTGCCGGTGCCGGTGTCGGTGTCGGCACCGGTGTCGGTGTCGGCTCCGTGCGGCGCCGTTGCCGTACCGCTCGCCACCGGGCCACCGTGCCCATCACGAACACCGTCAGCACCACGAGCACCATCAGCTGGCCGATGAACAGCCCCCAGAACAGCCCGTACCCGGAGAGCGCCGCCTGAGGGGCGTCCGGCCAGGCGCCGGGGATGTCGTGGGGTTCGGCGATCAGGTGGCGCATGGCCTGCGGGGTGCCGGTGAAGCTGACGCCGTCGGGCCAGGAGCCGTGGGCGAACAGGGCGGACAGGCCGGTCGCCGTCCACACCAGCAGGGTCATGCCGAGGAGGAAGGCCAGTATGCCGATCAGCAGGCCGTCGGGGATGCCGCCCTGGGCCGGCCGCTGATCGCGTCGGTCGTCCGGTCTCATGCGTCCGGTGCCTCTCCTCGTCCTACTCCACCGTGTCCTACGCCACCGTCGATTCCGACGAGTCGCCGATGTGCTGCTCCATGAACGCCGCCGCCCGTTCCTCCGCCTCCAGCTCCGCGGCGCGCAGGGCGTCGTCGGTCAGGTCGGAGGAGGACTCGGTCATCGCGCGGTCGGTGAAGACCAGGGGGCGTTCGGTCTCGGTGATCAGGTGTTTGACCACCTGGACGTTGCCGTTGACGTCCCACACCGCGATGCCGGGGGTGAGGGAGGGGATGATCTCCACCGCCCAGCGTGGCAGGCCGAGGACGCGCCCGGTGGCCCGTGCCTCGTCGGCCTTCTGGGCGTAGATGGTGCGGGTGGAGGCCATCTTGAGGATGGCCGCGGCCTCTCTGGCGGCCGCCCCGTCGACGACGTCGGACAGGTGGTGGACCACCGCCACGAAGGACAGGCCGAGCCGGCGCCCGAACTTCAGCAGCCGCTGGAACAGCTGCGCCACGAACGGGCTGTTGATGATGTGCCAGGCCTCCTCGACCAGGAAGATGCGCTTTTTCCGGTCGGGGCGGATCCAGGTGTGCTCCAGCCAGACGCCCACGATGGCCATGAGGATCGGCATCGCGATGGAGTTGCGGTCGATGTGGGACAGGTCGAAGACGATGAGGGGTGCGTCGAGGTCGATGCCGACCGTCGTCGGACCGTCGAACATGCCGCGCAGGTCGCCGTCGACGAGCCGGTCCAGGACGAGCGCGACGTCCAGGCCCCAGGCCCGTACGTCGTCTATGGCGACGTTCATCGCCTCGGCGGACTCCGGCTCGGGGTGGCGGAGCCGCTCGACGATGTCGGTGAGGACCGGCTGGCGTTCGACGATGGTCTCGTTGACGTAGGCGTGCGCGACCTTGAGCGCGAAGCCGGAGCGCTCGTCGAGGCCGTGGCCCATGGCGACCTCGATGATCGTCCGGAGCAGCGCCAGCTGGCCCGTCGTCGTGATCGCCGGGTCGAGGGGGTTGAGGCGGATGCCGTGGTCCAGGGCGGCCATCGGGTCGAGGCGGATGGGCGTTATGCCCAGCTCCTCGGCGATGAGGTTCCACTCGCCGACGCCGTCCTCGCCCTGGGCGTCCAGGACGACGACCTGGCGGTCGCGGAAGCGCAGCTGGCGCAGGACGTAGGTCTTCTCCAGGGCCGACTTGCCGTTGCCGGACTCGCCGAGCACCAGCCAGTGCGGGGCCGGGAGCTGCTGGCCGTAGAGCTGGAAGGGGTCGTAGATGTAGCCCTTGCCGGAGTAGACCTCGCGGCCGATGATCACGCCGGAGTCGCCGAGGCCGGGGGCGGCCGTCGGCAGGTAGACGGCCTGGGCCTGGCCGGTGGACGTGCGGACGGGGAGGCGGGTCGTCTCCACCTTCCCGAAGAGGAAGGACGTGAAGGCGTCGGTGAGGACGGACAGCGGGTCCCGCATCAGGCTCAGCCCCTACCTTCGGATGCCGGTGGCGAACGGAAGAGTGTTCACGAAGGCGCGATGGTGCTCACGGTCGCACCACTCCAGTTTCAGGTACGACTTTCCGGCCGAGGCCCTTATCGTCCGCTTGTCGCGGGCCAGCGCCTCGGGGGTGCGGGAGGAGACGGTGATGTAGCCGACCAGGTTGACGCCGGCCGCGCCGCTGGCGAGGTCCTCGCCGCGCTGGTCGAGGCGGCCGTGGGCGGCGATGTCGCGGGGGTCCACGGTGCGGTTCATCTTGGCGGCGCGGGAGGCCTCGGCGTCGTCGTTCGTCTTCTCGGTCAGCATGCGCTCGATGGCGACCTCGGTGGGTTCGAGGTCCATGGTGACGGCGACGGTGCGGATCACGTCCGGGGTGTGGACGAGGAGCGGGGCCAGGAAGTTCACGCCGACCGGGGTCATCGGCCATTCCTTGATCCAGGCGGTGGCGTGGCACCAGGGGGCGCGGGTGGCGGACTCGCGGGTCTTGGCCTGGAGGTAGGTGGGCTCCATGGCGTCCAGCTCGGCCGGCCAGGCGTTGCGCTTGGTCATCGCCTGGATGTGGTCGATCGGGTGGTCCGGGTCGTACATGGCGTGGATCAGGGAGGCGAGCCTGCCCTGGCCCAGTGGCTGGCGGACGCGGATGTCGGCTTCCTGGAGGCGGGAGCAGATGTCGGTCAGCTCGCGCGCCATCACGACCGCGAGACCGGCGTCCCGGTCCAGCTTGCGTCCGCTGTGCGGCCGGGCGGCGCGGGCCATGGTGTGTGCCTCGGCGGCCAGTTCGCGGTTGTAGTGCATGCAGGCGATCAGATAGGCGCGGTGCTGCTCGCTGCTGGTGGACACCATCGACTGGAGCTGGTCGTACGACTGCCGCAGCCACGGCGGTGCCTTGTCGTCGCCGCGCTGGGAGACGTCCTTGGCGTGCGCGTCGGGGTCGGCCGGGAGGGTGCGGGCGAGCATCTGGATGCGGGTGACGAAGCCGTCGCCGTTGGCCACGTGCTTGAGCAGGGTGCCGAAGCGGTCGACGAGGGCTTCCTGGTCCTCGGAGTCGCGCAGGCCGACGCCGGGTCCCTCGATCTCGATCGCGGCCGTCACCGTCTTGCGGTCGGCGTGCAGCAGGACGGCGATCTCGTCCGGTCCGAAGGGCGCCGCCAGCCAGGAGATGCGGCCGATGCCGGGCGGCGGGCCGACCTCGACCTCCCGGCCGTCGATCCGGGTACCGGCCTCGATGACGCCGGAACGGTAGGTGGTGCCCCTGCGGAGCGTCCGCTTGTAGCTGCGGTTGATCTCGAACCACCGGTAGAACGTGCGGTGGTTGTACGGCACGTACACCGCCGCCAGCGCGAGCAACGGGAAGCCGCACAGCAGCACGATGCGCAGGGTCAGGACGGGGACGAGGAGCCCGCACATCATGCCGAGGAACGCGCCCGCGACGATCAGCGCGATCTCACCGGTCTCGCGATTGCGGCCGACGATCGCGTTCGGCCGGGCGCGGCCGATCAGATACGTACGGCGGGGCGTGACCGTATGGGACATGTGGGACTCGGTCGTCAACGCCCGTCACCTCCTGTGCTCTGGCTGTTACGAGTGTTGCGGGTGTTGCTGGCGTGCGGTGTGTTCACCGGGCTGCCTGAGCGCGGTGCGGGTGCGGCGGAGGGGACATTTCCGCCGCCGCCGTTCGAGGGGCGCGAGCTGTGCGCGGCGACTCCGCCGGAGGCGGGGTTCGAGGGGCGGGCGGCGGCGGAGGACGAGGACTGTCCGCCGCCGCTGTCGCCGTTGTGGCGGCTGCTGTGGGTTCTGATGCCCTGGGCGACGAGGTTCGCCGGGGAGCTGATCACGGCGGCGGCCTTGCCCTCGGCGCCCTGCATGATGCGGTTGTTGCGGCCGTTGGCGATCTCGTCGCCGAAGCCGGGGACGAAGCGGTAGATCATCGCGGAGGCGAAGATCGCGAGCAGGATGATGGCGAGGCCGGACACGATGGCGGCGACCGAGTCGGGCCCCTCCTCCGTGGTCAGCGCGCCCGCGAGACCCAGCACGATGACGATGACGGGCTTCACCATGATCACGGCGATCATGATGCCCGCCCAGCGGCGGACGTGGCCCCACAGGTTCTTGTCGACCAGGCCGGCGTAGACGACGACGCCGAGCAGGGCGCCGACGTAGAGCAGGACGGCGCGCAGGTACAGCTCGAGGTAGAGGACACCGGCGGCGATGATCGACACGAACGACACCAGGATCAGCATGATCGGGCCGCCGCCGATGTCGTTGCCCTGCTTCAGCGCCTGACTGAACGTGCCGAAGAACGTGTCCGTCTGGTCGCCGGTGCCCTTGGCCAGGACGTCCGTCACGGCGTCGGTGGCCGACACGACCGTGTACAGGATCAACGGCGTGAAGGCCGACGCCAGGACGGTGAGCCAGAGGAACCCGACGGCCTCGGAGAGCGCGGTGGTGAAGGGGACGCCGCGCACGGCACGCTTGGCGACCGCCAGCAGCCAGAGCACCAGGGTGAGGATCGTCGACGCTGCGAAGACGATGCCGTACTGCTTGAGGAACGTGCCGTTCGTGAAGTCGACGTCGGCGGTGTTCTTCACGGCGTTGCTGAGCGTCTCGACGGTCCAGGCGGCGGCGTCGGCACAGCCCTTGGCGAGGGAGGAGAGGGGGTCGAGGGTGGAGGGGAGGGTGTCGGGGGTTCCCCCACCGCCACCGGAACCGCCGCCTTCGCCTCGTTCGCAGTAGTCCTTGGCGGGGCCGTGGATCAGGTCGCACGGGTCGTTGCTCGGTGTGGGCGTCGGAGTCGGAGCGGCCAGAGCACGGGTGGCAAAAAGGAACGCCGCCGTCTGCACGGCCGCGACGACGCCGGTCAGTTCGAGCACGCGGCGGTTAGCGGGCATACGTGAACCCTCCGTACTCCTTGACGGCCTTGGCCATCTCGTCCGCGCTGGACGCCTTGTCGTCGCCAGGAATCGGCGCCGGGCCGTCCTTCTGCGAGTGCGTCACGATCTTCCAGTCATCATTGACCCACGCAAGCTGCATGGTGATGGTGAACCAGCTGCTCGTGACCGGGGCCGTGGAGTTCTGACCCGCGAGTCCGAGAAGGCCGCTGCACCAGACCTCGACGGTCGTGCTGTCGGCCGATCTCTCGGTGACCTTGGTGCCGATCGGACTCGTGCGAGACACGAAGGTGTAGCCCTTCGGCGTCGAACCGTCCTCGTTCAGGCCGACAGCCTTGTTGAACTCCGGGCTGTATGCCTTGTCCAGGGTGGTCTCGAAGTCCGCCACTCTGTCGGGAACGATGATGGACTGCAGGATGGTGTCCCTCATCGACTTGGTGAACATCCCGTCAGAACCCAACGCCACCGCATAGTTCGCCGCCGCGCTCTGCGCCCCCTGCTCGTCATGGGCGAAGCCCGCCTGTACCGGACGCGTCCCCGAGGGTGCCGTCGCCGACGTCTTCGGCTTGTCGCCCTCGCCGCCCTCCGCGGATGCGGAACCGTCTCCTCCACGGTTCGCGAAGGCGATCGCCGCGATGAGCAGGACGACGACGCCGACCACGGTGACCAGGCTCCGCGAGGAGGAGCGGCCGCCGCGTCGGGGGTCGCTCTCTTCCTCCGGGAGCCGGAGCCGTGTCCGGCCGGTGCCGCCGTAATCGCCGGACGACTGGTGATCGTCTCCGAGACTCATGCCGCGTACGCCCCCTCGACGTCGGGTCGGCCGTGTACGTACGACGGTAGCCGTGCTGGGTCCCGCTCGGGCGCGGTGTTATGACTCGACATCAGGGAAACGCAACCTCAGCCGGTTGGCACGACGGGCGGGTGGGATGGAGGGGGTGGAACGGACAGGTGCCGGGCTACACGGCCATCCCGTACACGATGGTGAAGAGCGTGCCGAGCGAGCCGATGATGAACACGCCCGTCAGCCCGGCGATGATCAGGCCCTTGCCCTGCTCCGCGCTGAAGGTGTCCCGGAGTGCCGTGGCACCGATGCGCTGCTTGGCGGCGCCCCAGATGGCGATGCCGAGGCAGAGCAGAATGGCGACGGCCATCACCACCTCGATCATGACCTTGGCCTCGTTGCCCAGGCTGCCGAAGGGGCCCCAGTCCGGGGCGATCCCCCCGATGATGGTGTTGATGTCTCCCTCGTCGGCCGCAAAGAGCATGTAAGTCACCGCCCCTGTTGGGTAGTTCCGCGCCCTCTGCGGACATGCAGAGGTCAAGCCTCATTGTCGCCGACGATGACGCCGTCGCATGTCGCCTTGGCGTCATTGTTTGGCGGGTTTCGTGCGAACAGCCTGTCACCGTCCGGCGCCGGCTGGTCAGTCGGCACCGAGACGGCTTTTGGTGGTCGTATCGTCACTCTGTGTATCACGACGGGGCATGGCTGGCAACGATGTGTAAGCGAAACCTGTGGTGAGGTTCGGTCGTTAGGCCCTGATTCGGTGTCAGCATCTTTGAGCTCCGCCGAACGTCGTCGTCGTGGCCCTCCGGTGCTACGCGGCCGGTGCCGCCAGGCGGAAGCCCATGCCGATCGCGGCGAGATCCGCCTCGTAGGCGCCGTGCCGACGGGCGCACCGGGCGAGGTCCCGGTCGTGGCGGAACGCGCCGCCTCGGCTGATGTGCCGGTCGAAGGCCCAGTCCTCGGTGCTCGGCACCTCCGCGGGTGCGCCGGGGTAGGGAGCGTAGAGAGTGGAGGTCCATTCGTCGGCGTTGCCCGCCATGTCCAGCACCCCGAAGGGGCTGGCTCCGTCGGGGAACGAGCCGACCGGTGTCGTCGTGCCGACACCGAGGTCCACCAGATTGGCCAGACCGGTGCGGTACTCCTCGCCCCAGGGGAACTCCCGGCCGTCGTCGCCCCGTGCGGCGCGCTCCCACTCGTCCTCCGTGGGCAGCCGCACCTTCAGGCCGCCGAGCCGTTCCCCGATCCACCGGCAGTAGTCCGTCGCCGCCCGCCAGGAGACGCCGATGACCGGGTGGTCCGCCGGCGACCGGGGAGCCGGCCGGTCGGTGGCCGCCGCGAAGCGTGCCCACTGGCCGACCGTGACCGGGGTGCGGGCGATCCGGAACGCGGGGACATGGATCTCCGCGCGCGGGGCCTCCTTCATGTACCACTCCAGCGGCACCCCGGTGTCCGCATAGCGGCGGGCCACTGCCCGCACCTCGTCGACCGGCGTGCCCCGACGCAGCAACCCGGCCGGAATGTCGGCCCAGTCCACCTGCTCATGCTCCGCCTGCTCCGCCTGCTCCACGTGCATGGCCCCTCCTCGGCTCGAGCGAACGACCCACATGATCGCCTCGGCGGCCGGGTCCTCGCCTCGGTCCGTGGACCCATCTCGGAAGCGACCTTGGGACCAGGACGTCCGGCCACGGGCCGACTGTGCACCGGTCTGATCGTCTGCCGGGGATCTCTGTGGCATCGTCGGTTCCGTGGACGCACTCAAGGAACGGGACCCCGCGCACATAGGTGCGCACACGCTTCTCGCCCGGCTCGGGGCGGGCGGCATGGGGCAGGTGTACCTGGCTCGTTCGCCCGGGGGACGGCTGGTGGCCATCAAGGTGATCCGCGACGAGATCACGGAGCATCCGGAGGCACTGGCACGGTTCCGCAGGGAGGTGGAGACGGCCCGCGCCGTGCGAAGCGCGTACACGGCGAACCTGATTGACGCCTCGTTGGACACGGCGCCGTACTGGCTTGCCACCGAGTACGTCTCGGGACCGACCCTGAGCAGGGCCGTCGAAGAGCACGGTCCCCTGCCCGTCGAGACGTGCCGGGGGCTGACCGCCGCGCTGGCGGAGGGGCTCGCGGCGGTCCACGGCTGTGGCGTGACGCATCGGGACCTCAAGCCGCAGAACGTCCTTCTCGCCGCACAGGGACCGCAGCTCATCGACTTCGGCATCGCCCGGGGAGCGGGTCAGACCGCGCTGACCGAGGCCGGGTTCGCGCCGGGCACCCCGGGATACACCGCTCCCGAGGTCCTGATGCGCAACGAGGTCGGGCCGGCCGCGGACGTGTTCGCGCTGGGCGCGACGCTCGCCTACGCGGCCACCGGGCGCCCTCCGTTCGGATCGGGCGATCCTTCCGGAGTGAGCTATCGCGCGGTGCACGAGCAGGTCGACGCCGCCGGTGTGGACCCGGGCCTCGCGGCGCTCATCGAGGCGTGTGTGGCCAAGGACCCGGCGGCGCGGCCGCGGCTCGACGAGGTCATCGCGCGGTGCGGGGTGCGGACGGCGCTGGTCGAGGACGCCTTCTACGCGCGCCTCGCGCCGTTGGCCGAGTCGGTGCCCCGGATACCGGCGGCGGCCCCGCCGCGTCCTTCCGTCAGCCCGCACGACCTGCCGACGGCCGGTGCTCCGTACGGCTACGGCTACACCCCCACGCAGGTCGTGCAACCGGCGCCGCCCGCGCGTCGTCGCCGTGTCGCGACGTGGGCGGTGGGCTTGTCCGTGGCCGTGGTGGTGGGTGCGGCGGGCGCGTTCGTGCTCGCCGCGCGAGGCGGCGACGGGGGTGGGGACGGAGGCTCCGCCGCGGGGGCGGACGCGAGTGCGTCGCCGGCCGCCTCGGGGTCCGAGGGGGCCCAGGACGGGGCGCCTGCCTACGCGGGGGACAAACTGGATCGCACGCTGTGGAACTCCGAGACCCGTGCGTGCCAACTGCCCGCGGGTGAGCACCCGATGGCCCGGTTCACGCGGTCGCTCGCCGATCCGGACCATCCGGAGGTCAACGACCCGGACCTGCTCTCACCACGGCGGAAGGTCGAGATCGGCTTCCGGGACGGTTCCCCCGAGCCCTCCGACGAGCCGTACTACGTCACCGTCAGCGTGAAGCCGCCCCACGACATCGACCCGGGCACCGGGAAGCCGGTGCAGGGCATCCTGGTCGACAACGTCAGAATCGGCTACCTCAGCAAGCCGATCGATCTGCACGCGGGCGGTGAACCGGGGGAGTGGAAGTCCGTCACCTACCCGGACGACTTCCAGGAGTGGGTCAAGGGCCGGAGGACGCCCGCGATTCCGTTGGTCAACGATCCGGGGGACTGGACCGTGCAGTGGCACCACATCCGTACCCCCGACGACTACACGAGTGTCGACTGCGCCGGGTTCACGGTGAAATAGCGCCACTCTGGTCGAGAATCGTCTTGAACAGCGACGTCGTGGGGGAGGGTTGAGCCGTGCGCAAAGTGTGGGTGGTCGGTGGTGCGGCGGTCGGGGCGGGCCTGAGCTTCGTCATGCTGCTCGTTCTCGGCGTGTACCTCGTCGCCGGGAACCTCGCGGGCACAGCGGGCGGTGGGGCCAAGACGTTGGCCAAGGGCTCGGTTCCCGCCGCGTACCAGGCCCTCGTGGCCCGGTGGGGCAACCTGTGCCCCGCCATCAACCCCGCCCTGCTCGCCGCCCAGCTCTACCAGGAGAGCGGCTGGGACCCGGACGTGGTCAGCCATGCCGACGCGCGCGGCATCGCCCAGTTCATCCCGGGAACCTGGGCGGCCCACGGCATCGACGGCGACGGGGACGGTGACCGCGACATCTGGGATCCGAACGACGCGATCCCGTCGGCGGCGTCGTACGACTGCGAACTCGCCGGCTACGTGAAGGACGTGCCCGGCGACGTCACCGACAACATGCTCGCCGCCTACAACGCGGGTGCCTACCGGGTGATACAGGCCGGCGGGGTGCCCGCGATCAGTGAGACCCAGAACTACGTCAGGATCATCCGCAGCCTGGAGACGAGTTTCGCCGCGCCCACCAGCCGAGTCGACCCGTCCGAGCAGGCCGCCGGGGCCATCGCCTACGCGCAGAAGAAGCTCGGGACGCCGTATCTGTGGGGTGGGAACGGGACGGCCGACCAAGGGGGACGGTTCGACTGCTCCGGGCTGACCAAGGCGGCGTACGAGAGCGTCGGGATCAAGCTGCCCCGGGTCGCCAACGACCAGTACAACGCGGGAGCGCATCCCCGGCGGGAGGAACTGCTCCCCGGGGACCTGGTGTTCTTCTCGGACGACCTCACCAACTCGCGGGCCATCCGGCACGTCGGGATCTATGTGGGCGGCGGGTACATGATCGACGCGCCTCGGCCGGGTGCTGTGATCCGGTTCGACCCGATCGACACCCCCGACTACTTCGGGGCCACCCGGGTGACCGAGGATGGCGCGAAAGCGCTGCCCACCACGGCGTGAATGGGAGGGTTTGAACCCAGCGTGAAACCCTGCCCTGAGCTGCGGCGACGTGTCTCTCTTCGATAACGTCTGCGTGATCATTCAGTGGAGTGTGGAACGTATCAACAGGGGCCGTGCGTTCCTGTTGACGTGTAGCTGACCACGGGGGTGGCAGAAGAGGCGCGCGCTCGGTGCGCCTCAGGACATGACGAAGGGGCCGCAGCACCATGGCTGGACTCGCCGAATCCGGGTCGAACCCCGACGTCGAGCTGCTCTACGACATCAACGGCCTGGCCAAGGACGCACCGCACTGGTTCGACCGGGTCATGGAGTTCGTCGGTGAGTACGGACTGCTGTTCGCGATCGTGCTGCTGGTGCTGTGGTGCTGGTGGGGTGTGCGGCGGCGGGGCGGCGAGGACGCGGCCCCGAGCGTGGCGGCTCTGGTGTGGGCGCCGCTCGCGGCCGGGGTCGCGGTACTGGTCAACGTGCCGATACGGGGCTTCGTGGAGCGGCCCCGGCCCTTCAAGTCCCATGACGGGCTCGACGTGCTCGTGGAGGGCAAGAACGACTTCTCCTTCGTGAGCGACCACGCCACGCTCTGCATGGCCCTGGCCGTCGGACTGTTCGTCGCCAACCGGAAGTTCGGGATCGCCGCCATCGTGCTCGCGCTGTTCGGCGGCTTCGCCCGCGTCTACATGGGCGTGCACTACCCGACGGACGTCGTGGGCGGGTTCGCCCTCGGCACGGCGGTCGCGCTGCTGCTGTCGCCGGTCGCCATGGCACTGCTGACGCCGCTGACCCGGGCCGTCGAGCGTTCGCCCCGGGTGGGGTGGCTGGTCAGCGCGCGAGGACGGGCGGGTGCCGCGGGGCGCGGTGCCGTGATTCCCGGGGCGCGCAAGGAGAGTGGCGCCGAGACGTCGGGGGAGCGGGATCTCGCCGCCTGACGCTCACAGTGCCTGCGGGTAAGTGAAGACGCGGTCCGGGTCGTACTGGTGCTTCAGACGCGCCAGGCGCGGGGCCGCGTCTGCGTAGTAGGCCTTCCGCCAGTCCGTCAGGGCCGGGTCCGTGTAGTTCTGGTAGGCGGCACCCGAGGCGTACGGGCGCATCGCGCCGTGGGCCGAATCCAGCCAGGACCGCGCCGCCGTTCCGCTCGTGCCCGGCCGCCACGAGACGAGGTACTGGGCCAGCATCCGGGAGCGCCGGTGCACGAAAGCGGTGGCCGTCGGGGAGACGCGGTTCACCGCCCCGCCGAGCGCCGTGAACGCGATGCTGCCGGCGCCGCCGTGCACCCGGGTGAGACGTGAGAGCAGGGCCTCGATGCCGGCCGACGGGATCGAGCGGTCGAAGAAGTCCGAGCGGGCCGCGTACGTCTCGCGGCCGAGCGAGCCCTGCGGCGAGTGGCCGGGGGCGGAGCCCGGGAGGTGGCAGCGGGCGTCGGTCGAGAAGGACGAGCAGCCCGCGTACATCTCCATCGACTCCTCGTACGTACGGCGCTTGAGGGAGACGTGGCTCGCGGACGAGCCGATGCGGTCGGCGAGGCGGTCGACGGCGTTCTGGAGTTCGCCGTAGGTGCCGAGGGAGAAGGCTGAGACCGACAGGGTGGGGGTGTGGCCGGGGGCGGCGGCCAGGTGGAGGGAGGACCAGATCTCGTCGGGCTGGTCGGGACCCCACTCCTGCCAGGCGCGGACGGCCGCGGCCGCCTTTCGCCAGGGCCAGGTCAGGTACGCCGATACGGCTCTGGGGGCGGGATGGGTGCGGAAGTGGAACTCCGTGACGACGCCGAAGTTGCCGTTGCCCGCGCCGCGCAGGGCCCAGAAGAGGTCCTTGTGGTCGCCCGCCGCGTCGGCGGTGATCTCCTTGCCGTCCGCCGTGATCAGGGTGGCCCGGGTGAGGCTGTCGCAGGTCAGGCCGTAGGCGCGGGAGACGACGCCGTGGCCGCCGCCGAGGGTGAGGCCCGAGACGCCGACGGTGGGGCAGGAGCCGGCCGGGACGGTCACGCCCTTCGCGGCCAGGGCGCGGTAGACGTCGATCAGCTTGGCGCCGGCGCCGACGACCGCCTCGCCGGCGGAGGCGCGGACACGGTTCAGCTTCGAGACGTCGATGATCAGGCGGCCGTCGCCGGAGGACCAGCCGGCGTAGGAGTGGCCGCCGTTGCGGATCGCCACGGGGATGTGGTGGGCGCGGGCGTAGGAGAGGGCGGTGCGGATGTCGTCGGGGTGGGCGGCGTAGGCGACGGCGCTGGGTTCGAGGGTGTCGAAGCGGGTGTTGTAGAGCTGGTGGGCCGTTTTCCAGGTGGGATCGCCGGGGCGGATCAGTTGGCCGTCCAGGGATGTGGCCAGGGCGGTCCAGGTGGCGGGGGTGGGGGCGGGGCTCTTACCGGCGTGCGCTGTGGTGGTTGTCGTTGTGGTTGTGGCCGTGGTTTTGGCCGTGGTGCCTTTGGGGTCGGTGCCGGTGGCCCGGTCCTTGCCCGTGCAGGCGGTTGTGGTTGCCGCGAGGGCTGCGGCCGTGGTGGTGCTGAGGAATGTGCGCCGGTGCATGTCGCCTCCGCGTCCCGTGGGGGGTCTTGGAGGGAGACGGGGGTATGGGGGGTCGGGGTTCCCCGGGGCGCGGCGCCGGGTGTACGGCGGGTACAGGTGTACGGCGTGGGTGTGCCGGCCGGGGGTGGGGTGGGCAGCCCGGCGTTGCGGGGCGCCTCCCCGTGCCTGAACGGCCTGGGAGGCGCGCCACTGCCGCAGCTAGGCGGGGGTGTGGGACTCGGCGTCTGTGCGGGCCTGGCTTCTGGCTCTTCGGGCCGGGCCGCGCCAGCCGCAGGTACAGCGGGCCAGGCAGAAGGGGCCTTGTTCGACCGTTGTCGTGAGGTGTTCCGGGGCGTCCCCGGGGGCTTCGAGACCGTCCTGCTGCGCCACGCCCACAACGTTACCGGGGTCGCCTGCCCCTCGTTAAGCGGGACGGCAGGGGGTCCGGAACGGGCATGACGGCTTGGATAGCAGGTGGCGATGGTCGGGCGGGAGCGGGAGCTGCGGAGTTGGAGGACGGGCGGCGGTCTCGCCCTCGCCGGCGGTGCGGTCTGCGTCTGTCTGGCCGGTGCCGGGTGCTCCGGTGCCGGGCAGGGGGCCTCCGTCCAGGGTGCCGGCGGGGGCGACCCCGTCGCCGTGCTGCACCGGGCCGCCGACCGGCTGGTGGCCGCCGGGAGCGCCAAGACGCGTACCGCGATGCAGATGGCCAGCGGCGGGACGCGGGTGACCATCCGGGGCGAGGGCGTGTACGACTTCGAGGAGCGGCTCGGGCAGCTGAAGGTGCGGCTGCCCCAGGACCCGGCGGGATCGAGCGAGCATCGGCCGATCACCGAGCTGCTCGCCCCGGGGGCCTTGTTCATGAAGAACCGGGGGGCCGGCGTCCCCGACGACAAGTGGGTGCGGGTGGAGACCGACTCGCTGTCCGACGGGAACCTGGTGACCGGCGGGGCGACGGATCCGTTCGCCGCCGCCGAGGTGCTGCGCGGGACGCGGACGGCCACCTTCGTGGGGCGCACCGAGCTGGCCGGGACCGAGGTGCGGCACTATCGGGGGACCGCCGATCTCGCGCGGGCGGCGCGCGGTGCCTCGGAGGGCAACAAGAAGGCGCTGTCGGCGGCGGCCGAGGGGTTCGCCACCGCCGAGGTGCCGTTCGACGCCTACCTCGACGACGAGGGCCGTATCCGCAAGGTCCGGCACCGCTTCAGCTTCTCCAACGGGCGGGAGGACGGCACCGGCACCGTGGACGTCGCCTCGACGACGCTGCTGTACGACTTCGGCGCCGCCGTCCGCGTACGGCTGCCCGAGGACCAGGACATCTACGCCGGCAAGATCGCCGCGGAGCCGGGCGACACGGCCGTCGACGGCAAGAACTAGCCCTTCCGTGCCATGCGCGGTGTGTAGGCCGCTCCCTACTCTAGGAAGTCGGTGACGGCAGAGACGAGGTGACGGGCGTGGCTCCGGTCGGCGGTACGGCGGTTCAGGACCACGTGGCCCTCGCCGAGATCGAGCTGTGCGGCGAGCTGATCATCGCTGCGTCGGCCGCCCGGGAGCGGCTCAGCCTGGAGAGCATCGACGAGGTGCTGCGCGTGGCCGAGGAACGCTCACGTACGCAGTAGACGGCCGATGGCCTTCGTCGCCTCTTCCACCTTGGCGTCGATCTCGGTGCCGCCCTTGAGGGCCGCATCGGCGACGCAGTGACGCAGGTGCTCCTCGAGGAGCTGCAGCGCGAAGGACTGCAGGGCCTTCGTGGAGGCGGATACCTGGGTCAGTATGTCGATGCAGTAGACGTCCTCGTCGACCATCCGCTGCAGGCCGCGGATCTGGCCCTCGATACGGCGCAGGCGCTTGAGGTGCTCGTCCTTCTGCTTGTGGTACCCGTGCACCCCGCGGTCGTGGTCGGTCACGATGTCCGTGCCGTCCGTCTCGACCTGGTTGACCGCCTGGTCCGCGGTGGGGGAGGGCGCACCCGCGCCGGCCTCGGTGGTCGTCATCGCGTCCTCCTGGGGGATCCGTGGATTCGGTGGATGGCGGGGATAACAGACATATACCCCTGGTGGGTATATGGTAACGAACTTTCCGGGGTATGGGGCCCTTGCCGGAGCGCCCGACGTCGCCCCCCTGCTCATCACTGTGCCCGATGGGCGACACTGGGGGACGGCCCGTTAGCAGTGGCCGGATGATGCGCCTAGCATCAGCCTGACCGAAACCGATGCACCCCGAGGACCCCACGTGCGCTTTCGTCTGACCCCCAGGGAGACGAGCTTCTACGACATGTTCGCCGCCTCCGCGGACAACATCGTCACGGGCTCCAAGCTCCTGATGGAACTGCTCGGGGCGGACGCATCCGCCCGGGCCGAGATCGCAGAGCGTATGCGGGCCGCCGAACACGCGGGTGACGACGCCACGCACGCGATCTTCCACCAGCTGAACTCCTCGTTCATCACGCCCTTCGACCGCGAGGACATCTACAACCTCGCCTCGTCCCTCGACGACATCATGGACTTCATGGAGGAGGCCGTCGACCTGGTCGTCCTCTACAACGTCGAGGAACTGCCCAAGGGCGTCGAGCAGCAGATCGAGGTGCTGGCGCGGGCCGCCGAGCTGACCGCCGAGGCCATGCCGAACCTGCGGACCATGGACAACCTCACCGAGTACTGGATCGAGGTCAACCGCCTGGAGAACCAGGCCGACCAGATCCACCGCAAGCTGCTCGCCCACCTCTTCAACGGCAAGTACGAGGCCATCGAGGTGCTGAAGCTCAAGCAGATCGTGGACGTGCTGGAGGAAGCGGCCGACGCGTTCGAGCACGTGGCGAACACGGTGGAGACCATCGCCGTCAAGGAGTCCTGAGCCGTTCATGGACACCTTCGCTCTGGTCGTGACCATCGGGGTCGCGCTCTTCTTCACGTACACCAACGGCTTCCACGATTCGGCCAACGCGATCGCCACCTCCGTGTCGACGCGCGCGCTGACGCCCCGCGCGGCGCTCGCCATGGCCGCGGTGATGAACCTGGCCGGCGCGTTCATGGGATCCGGGGTCGCCAAGACCGTCAGTGAGGGGGTGATCCAGACCCCCGAGGGTTCGAAGGGGATGGGGATCCTCTTCGCGGCGCTCGTGGGCGCCATCGTCTGGAACCTCATCACCTGGTACTTCGGGCTGCCGTCCTCGTCCTCGCACGCCTTGTTCGGCGGCATGGTGGGCGCGGCGCTGGCCGGGAGCACGACCGTGTACTGGCACGGGGTCGTCGACAAGATCGTCATCCCCATGTTCGTGTCGCCGGTGATCGGTCTGCTCGCCGGTTACCTGGTGATGACCGCGATCATGTGGATCTTCCGGCGGTCCAACCCGCACAAGGCGAAGCGCGGCTTCCGCATCGCGCAGACGGTGTCGGCGGCGGGCATGGCGCTGGGGCACGGTCTGCAGGACGCGCAGAAGACGATGGGCATCGTGGTGATGGCGCTGGTCATCGCCGACGTCGAGGACTACGGCGACCCGATCCCGGTGTGGGTGAAGCTCGCCTGCGCGCTGATGCTGTCGCTCGGGACGTACGCGGGTGGCTGGCGGATCATGCGGACGCTGGGACGGAAGATCATCGAGCTGGACCCGCCGCAGGGGTTCGCCGCGGAGACCACGGGGGCGTCGATCATGTTCGGGTCGGCGTTCCTGTTCCACGCGCCGATCTCCACGACGCACGTGATCACCTCGGCGATCATGGGTGTGGGGGCGACGAAGCGGGTCAACGCCGTGCGGTGGGGGGTCGCGAAGAACATCATCATGGGGTGGTTCATCACGATGCCGGCCGCCGCGGTGGTGGCCGCGGTGTCGTTCTGGATCGTGAACCTGGCGTTCCTGTAGCAGCGCCCCTCGTACGGCGATGGGCCCGCCCCCGGATTCCGGGGGCGGGCCCTTGTGCTCCTCGCGGTGGCACCGCCATGCAGCACCGCGAGGGGTTCGGTGGGGGCCGGTCTAGCCGAAGCGGCCGGAGATGTAGTCCTCCGTGGCCTGGACCGACGGGTTGGAGAAGATGCGCTCCGTCTCGTCGATCTCGATCAGCTTGCCGGGCTGGCCGACCGCCGCCAGGTTGAAGAACGCCGTACGGTCCGAGACGCGCGCCGCCTGCTGCATGTTGTGCGTCACGATGACGATCGTGAAGCGCTCCTTCAGCTCGCCGATCAGGTCCTCGATCGCCAGGGTGGAGATCGGGTCCAGGGCGGAGCAGGGCTCGTCCATGAGCAGGACGTTCGGCTCGACCGCGATCGCCCGCGCGATGCACAGGCGCTGCTGCTGGCCGCCGGAGAGGCCGGAGCCGGGCTTGTTCAGGCGGTCCTTGACCTCGTTCCAGAGGTTGGCGCCCTTGAGGGACTTCTCGACGATGTCGTCCAGCTGCGACTTCTTGTACTTGCCGTTCAGGCGCAGGCCCGCCGCCACGTTGTCGTAGACCGACATCGTCGGGAACGGGTTCGGGCGCTGGAAGACCATGCCGACCTCGCGGCGCACGGCCACCGGGTCGATGCCCGCGCCGTAGAGGTTCTCGTCGTCCAGCATCACCTTGCCGTCGACGCGGCCGCCCGGCGTGACCTCGTGCATGCGGTTGAGCGTGCGCAGGAAGGTGGACTTGCCGCAGCCGGAGGGGCCGATGAAGGCCGTCACGGAGCGGGGCTCGACGGTCATCGAGATGTCCTCGATGGCCAGGAAGGAGCCGTAGTAGGCGTTGAGGCCGCTGACATCTATGCGCTTGGCCATGGAAATCACTGCTTCTTTCGGGTCGCTGACTGTTGTCGCCTTGGCCGCGTCAGCGACCGGTCTTCGGGGCCTTCCAGCGGGCGATGCCGCGGGCCGCGAGGTTGAGGATCATGATGAACGCGATGAGCGTCAGGGCCGCCGCCCAGGCACGGTCGTGCGAGGCGTCGAAGCCGGCGCCGTACTGCAGATAGATGTACATCGGCAGGGACGCCTGCGGGTCCGAGAACGGGTTCGAGTTGATGAAGTTCGTACCCCAGACCAGCAGCAGCACGGGGGCCGTCTCGCCGGTGATACGGGCGACCGCGAGCATCACACCGGTGGTGATGCCGCCGATGGAGGTCGGCACGACCACCTTGAGGATGGTGCGCCACTTGGGCACACCCAGCGCCAGGGACGCCTCGCGCAGCTCGTTCGGTACGAGCTTGAGCATCTCCTCGGTGGAGCGGACGACGATCGGGATCATCAGGATGCACAGCGCGAGGGCGCCGGCCAGGCCGGAGTAGCCCATGTCCAGGATCACGATCCACAGGCTGAGGATGAACAGGCCCGCGACGATCGACGGGATGCCCGTCATGACGTCGACGAAGAAGGTGACGGCCTTGGCAAGCTTGCCGCGTCCGTACTCGACGAGGTAGATCGCGGTCAGTACGCCGAGCGGCACGGAGATGGCGGTCGCGATCCCGACCTGCTCCAGGGTGCCGAGGAGGGCGTGGTAGATGCCGCCGCCCGGCTCGGAGTCGGAGACGACGCCCATGGAGTGGGTCAGGAAGAAGCCGTCGAGGGCCTTCACACCCTGCTTGACGGTCTCCCAGACGAGGGAGGCCAGCGGGATGACGGCCAGGAGGAAGGCGACCCAGACCATGCTGGTCGCCACCCGGTCCTTGGCCTGCCGCCCGCCCTCGACCTTGGCCGAGATGGCGTAGGAACCGAGGACGAAAAGGACCGCGGCCATCAGAGCCCACTGGATGGAGCTGTGCAGGCCCGCCGCGGCGCTGATGCCGAGGCCCAGGGCGACGGAACCCGCGGCGACCGCCCAGGGGAACCACTTGGGCAGGGTCGCGCCGCGCAGCGAGCCGGGCTGGGGCTTGGCCGCGTTGTCGGCGAGGCGTGTGTGGCTCATGCGTTGGCCCCCGAGTACTCCTTGCGGCGGGCGATGATCATCCGGGCCGCGCCGTTGACCAGCAGGGTGATGACGAAGAGCACCAGACCGGACGCGATGAGGGCGTCCCGGCCCATGGGCGTGGCCTCGTTGAACTTGCTGGCGATGTTCTGTGCGAAGGTGCCGCCGCCCGGGTCGAGCAGGCTGGCGCTGATGTCGAAGGTCGGGGAGAGCACCATGGCGACGGCCATCGTCTCGCCGAGGGCGCGGCCGAGGCCGAGCATCGAGGCGGAGATGACGCCGGAGCGGCCGAAGGGCAGTACCGACATGCGGATGACCTCCCAGCGCGTGGCGCCGAGGGCCAGGGCCGCTTCCTCGTGCATCTGCGGAACCTGCCGGAAGACCTCGCGGCTGACGTTGGTGATGATCGGCAGGATCATGATCGCGAGCAGGATGCCGACGGTGAGCAGGGAACGCGGCGCGCCGCCGTTCCACTCGAGGATGCCGGTCCAGCCGAGGTACTCGTCCAGCCAGCCGTACAGCCCGTTCATGTGTGGCACGAGCACGAGGGCGCCCCACAGGCCGTAGACGATCGAGGGCACGGCGGCGAGCAGGTCGATCACGTACCCGATGACGCCGCCGAGGCGGCGTGGGGCGTAGTGGGTGATGAACAGGGCGATGCCGACGGCGATCGGGAGGGCGATGGCCATGGCGATGATCGACGACACGATGGTGCCGAAGGCCAGGACGGCGATGCCGAACTCCGGCTTCACGCCCGTGGGGTTCCACTCGAAGGCGGTGAAGAAGTTGGCCTCGTCCTTGCCGATGGCTATCGAGGCGCGGTAGGTGAGAAAGGCCGCGATGGCGGCCATGATGACCAGCACGAGAATGCCGGACCCACGGGAGAACCCGAGGAAGATCCGGTCGCCGGGGCGGGTGACGCCGCGCGCGGCGCGCTTGTCCTGGGCCCTGGGGAGCTCGGGGGCTGGTGCTGGCTTGTGGGGATCAGTGGTTATGTCCATCGGGTTCTCCGGTCTGCGGAGTCGTCGTGCGCGACGGCTCGGGCGGAGCCACTTTGGGGGTCGGGGGCTCCTGGCGGCGGTGCACCGGACGGTGCGGTCCGGCCCCCGGGCGGGGTCCGGACCGCACTCGGGTCAGCTCAGGCTCGAGATGGTCTCGCGGACCTTGGTGATGATCTCGGTGGGCATCGGGGCGTAGCCGGCGTCCGCCAGCTGGCCCTGGCCGTCCTCGGAGGCCATGTAGTTCAGGAAGGACTTGGTGGCGGGCAGGGTGTCCGCCTTGTTGCCCTTGTCGCAGGCGATCTCGTACGTCACCAGGACGAGCGGGTAGGCGCCGGCGGCGTCCGGGGTGTAGTCCAGCTCCAGCGCGAGGTCCTTGCCGGTGCCGACGACCTTGGCCGCGCCGATGGCGGCGGTGGCGTTGTCGACGGTGGCCTTGACCGGCTCGGCCGCCTCGGTCTTGACGTCGACCGTCTTGATGCCGTCCTTGGCGTAGGACAGCTCGAAGTAGGAGATGGCGCCGCTGGTCTGCTTCACCTGCTGGGCCACACCGGAGGACTGCGGAGCGGACTGGCCGCCCTTGGCCGCCCACGCCTTGGCCGGCTCGTACTTCCAGTCGTCCGGAGCCGCGGCCTTCAGGTACTTGGTGAAGTTGTCCGTGGTGCCGGACTCGTCCGAGCGGTGGAAGGCCTGGATCTTCAGGTCGGGCAGCTTGGCGTCGGGGTTGAGCTTCGCGATCGCCTCGTCGTTCCAGTTGGTGATCTGGCTGTCGAAGATCTTGGCGAGCGTCGGGGCGTCCAGGACGAGCGTGTCGACGCCCGGGACGTTGTAGCCGACGGCGATGGGGCCGCCGACCATGGGCAGGTCGATGCCCTGGCCGCCGGAGCAGACCTTCTTGGAGGCCTCGATCTCCTCGGGCTTCAGCGCCGAGTCCGAACCGGCGAAGGCGGTCTGGCCCTGGGTGAACGCGGTGATGCCCGCGCCCGAACCGTCGGGGCGGTAGTTGATCTGTACGTCCTTGCACGCCGCGGTGTACTGCTTGACCCAGGCGTCGATCGCGTTCTTCTGGGCGGAGGAGCCCGAGGCCTGGAGCTGGCCCTTGGCGTCCTCGCACTTGATGTTGCTGTTGGCGGAGGCGGAGCTGGAGTCGCTGCCGCTGTCGCCGCCGGTGTCGTCGGAGCCGCACGCCGTGAGGGCCAGGGCGCCGGAGACGGCGAGAGCACCGAGAGCGAGGGCCCGCCGGTTCATGCGCTGAAGCTTCACTTGAGGGAGTTCCTTCCAGGAGCCGCCGTCCTGAATTCGGCGGCGTGCGTGGACTGCGATGAAGATCGGTGGATACAGACGCGCCTTCTGGATGCGTCCCGTATCGGGTAAGGCCGAAATTAGGCAGAACAGGTGAAGCCGCCGATGGGCGTAAATGAACGCGGGGTGAACCCCTGTGGTCGGTGCGGTGAGGTCACGGAACGCTTACGTCGAGGACACGGCGGGGTCCCGGTGCCTTGAGGTCGCGCGGTGCCTGGTGTGCCGGTGTCCGTGACCCCGGCCGGAGGCTTTGTCGGAGGCTTTGAGGGGCACTCATGATTCCGCTGTCCGCCGGTCCGCCCGGGTTCATGTTCGGCGACTTCGATCTTTCTGTTCGGACAGATCCGAGGCGAAAGGCCAACGAGATGGCTAAGAACAGGGTGTTTGTCATGGGTGCGACCAGTGCGGCCCTCGCGCTGGGTGCCACGATCGCGCTGGCGGGCAGGCCGACGCGGCCACGCCGCAAAGCGTCTGCGGCAGCGGCTACACGGTGCGCGCGTCCCACGCGATCGGTGAGGGGCCCAACACGCGGGTCTACCTGCTGCGCGACGGCAACAAGGCATGTGTCGTCAACTTCAAGACCGGCGGTTCCGTCGGCAACTCGGTCGGCATCGGTGCCTGGGTGCAGGGGCTGGGAGGCAGCCGGAGCGCGGACGAGGGTGCCTACAAGTACTACGCGGGCCCGGTAAAGGTCACGTCCAGTTGCGTCGACTGGGGCGGCAATTATGGACCGGAGTACCGGTGGAGCAACTCGCCCTGCTGACGAACGCCGCCGACTGACGGGCCCCTCCGGACGCCGGAGGGGCCCGTCCCCGTTCCCTGCCCGGTCAGGCAGACCTGAGCTTGTCCAGCAGCGCGTCCACGAGATCCCGGTCCCGCGGCCGGGTGAGGCGGGCGCGGGCCGGCTCCGGGGCCAGCCACAGGATGCGGTCGACCTCGTCGGACGGGGCGAAGGCGCCGGTGGTGGCCGCCGCGGTCCAGTAGCGGACCTCCTTGGGGCGGCCGTTCGCGAGGTAGTGCACGGTGGGCAGCTCGGTGCCCGGCTCGGCGGCGTACCCCGTCTCCTCCGCCACCTCGCGCAGGGCGCCCGCGAGCGGGTCCTCGCCCGGCTCGAGCTTGCCCTTCGGATGCGACCAGTCGTCGTACTTCGGGCGGTGCACGAGACACAGCTCCAGGCCGGAGGCGGTGCCCGGCGGCGCGGGGCGCCACAGGACGCAGCCGGCCGCACGGACGGGGGTGTCGTCGTCTGCGGGGCTCACGGCACGCTCACGCCTCCCGTCGTCCTGCGGCGGTTCCTACGGCAGCCTGATCGGCTCCTTGCGCCAGCTGTGCTGGAACGCGTACCTCGCCGCCTCCACCTCATGCCGCTGGTCGGCGTGGAGCACGCCGAGCGCGTACGCCGTCGCCGGGGCGATGCGCGGGGTACGGGCGGCCTGGGCGGCGGCCGCGGCGGCCTCCGACGCGTCTCGGTGGCGGTCCAGGGCCTCACCGGCCGCGATGAGGCGTACGTCGACCGCGTCCCCGGCGCTCGCGGCGTCCGCGCCGGCCAGCGCCTCGAGGGCGTAGCGGTGCAGGCGCAGCAGCAGGCGGACCTGGTGCCAGGGGGCGTCCTGGGGGTGCGGTGCCGGGTCCGGGGAGAGCCCGTGGACCAGTGCCTCGGCGTTGTACGGACTGCCCGCGGTGACCAGGGGCAGGGCGGCCACGGCGTCGGTGAGGCGCTCCTGCGCGGCGGCGGCCAGCGGGCGCAGGTCGAAGGGCGTGGCCTCGGGGCCGGCGGAGGGGGCGGCGGCGCGGCTCGGGCGGCCGGTGACGCGCAGCGGGACCTCGCTGGCCAGTAAGGCGACCTTGTCCGCCACGGCGTGGAAGCGGCTGCTGCCCAGCGCCTGGAGGGCGGTGGAGTGCGCCCGGGTACGGGCCAGGGTCAGCTGCCGGTCGAGCAGCGCGCCCGCCTTGGCCGCGCCCACGGTGAGGTTGCCGCGGTCCGGTGACGCCGGGTGGACGGGGGCGGGCACCCCGGCCGGCACGGTGGCGGCGGCCCGGCCCACCGGGCGCGGGGCCGGGAACGCCGACGAGCCGGACAGCCGGTGCAGGGCCTGGAGCAGCCGTTCCAGGCGGGACGCGTACGCGTGCTCCATGGCCAGCGTGCCGGACAGCCAGGCCAGCTCGGGGCGCATCTCCTCCGCCCAGCCGGCGTCCAGCAGCGGCTGGAAGGTGTGCAGGGTGCCGCTGATGCGGCGGGCCGCGCGGCGCAGGGCGCGGACCGCGTCCACGTCGTCCGCCGGAGGGGCCGTCCGGCCGGGGCCCGAGGCGCCGCTCGCGCCGGTCCCCGTGCCCGTACCCGTCCCCGTACTCGTCGTCCCCGTGCCCGCCCCGGATTCGCGGTGCCGGCGCAGCGCGCGCAGGAACTCCGTGGCCTGGGCGCGCAGGTAGTCCGCGAGGGCGTTGGTGTCCGCGCCCGCGCCCGCTTCGGCGTCGGCGTTCGGGCCCGTGTGGTTGTCCGGACCCGTGTCCCTGTTCGCGTCCGCCGGTCGTGCCCGTCGCGGCGGTCCGGCGGTCGCCGTGGGGTCCGTCGGGTCAAGGTGTCGCTGTGCCACGCCGGCGCCTCCGGGCGTCTATGAGCATCTCCTGGACGTTGCGCAGGGGCTGGCCGTCCGCGTCGGTCGCGTGCCGGGTCCACTCGCCGTCCGGGCCGAGGTGCCAGGAGGCGGTGCCGTCGGACATGCCGTTCTCGAGGAGCCGGTTCAGGGCCGCCCGGTGGGCCGGGTCGGTGACCCGGACCAGGGCCTCGATCCGGCGGTCGAGGTTGCGGTGCATCATGTCGGCGCTGCCGAGCCACACCTCGGGCTCACCGCCGTTGCCGAAGGCGAAGACCCGGGAGTGCTCGAGGAAGCGGCCGAGGACGGAGCGGACCCGGATGTTCTCCGACAGGCCCGGCACCCCCGGGCGCAGCGCGCAGATGCCGCGCACCCACACGTCGACCGGCACACCGGCCTGGGACGCCCGGTAGCAGGCGTCGACCACGGCCTCGTCGACCATCGAGTTGACCTTGATGCGGACGTGGGCGGGGCGCCCGGCGCGGTGGTGCTGGATCTCCTTGTGGATGCGGGAGACCAGGCCGTCGCGCAGCGACTTGGGCGCGACGAGCAGGCGGCGGTAGGTCTCGCGCCGGGAGTAGCCGGAGAGGCGGTTGAACAGGTCGGAGAGGTCCGCGCCGACCTGCGGGTCCGAGGTGAGCAGGCCCAGGTCCTCGTAGAGGCGGGCCGTCTTCGGGTGGTAGTTGCCGGTGCCGACGTGGCTGTAGCGGCGCAGCGTCTCGCCCTCCTGCCGTACGACCAGGGAGAGCTTGCAGTGGGTCTTCAGGCCCACCAGGCCGTAGACGACGTGGCAGCCGGACTCCTCCAGCTTGCGGGCCCACTTGATGTTGGCGGACTCGTCGAAGCGGGCCTTGATCTCCACCAGGACGAGGACCTGCTTGCCGGACTCGGCCGCCTCGATGAGCGCGTCGACTATCGGGGAGTCCCCGGACGTCCGGTACAGCGTCTGCTTGATCGCGAGGACGTCCGGGTCGGCGGCGGCCTGCTCCAGGAACGCCTGCACGGAGGTGGAGAAGGAGTCGTACGGGTGGTGGAGCAGGACGTCCTTGGTGCGCAGGGCGGCGAAGATGTCCGGCGCGGACGCGGACTCCACCTCCGCGAGGTCGCGGTGGGTGCCGGCGACGAACTTCGGGTACTTCAGCTCGGGCCGGTCGATGCTGTGGATGCGGAAGAGACCGGTGAGGTCCAGCGGGCCGGGGAGCGGATAGACCTCCGCCTCGCCGATCTTGAGTTCGCGCACGAGGAGGTCCAGGACCTCGCGGTCGACCGACTCCTCGACCTCCAGGCGGACGGGCGGGCCCAGGCGCCGCCGCATCAGCTCCTTCTCCAGGGCCTGGAGCAGGTTCTCCGCGTCGTCCTCCTCCACCTCGAGGTCCTCGTTGCGGGTGAGGCGGAAGGTGTGGTGCTCCAGGACCTCCATGCCCGGGAACAGCTCCTCCAGGTGGGCGGCGATGACGTCCTCGATGGGGACGTAACGGCCCGGGGAGGCCTCCAGGAAGCGGGAGAGCAGCGGCGGGACCTTGACGCGGGCGAAGTGGCGGTGGCCCGTGACGGGGTTGCGGACGACGACCGCGAGGTTGAGGGAGAGGCCCGAGATGTACGGGAAGGGGTGGGCCGGGTCGACCGCGAGGGGGGTGAGGACCGGGAAGATCCGGTGCCGGAAGAGGGTGAACAGGCGGGCCTGCTCCTTCTCGGCCAGCTCGCTCCAGCGGACCAGGTGGATGCCCTCCTCGGCGAGCGCCGGGGCGACGTCCTCGTGGAAGCAGGCGGCGTGCCGGGCCATCAGCTCGCGCGAGCGGGCCCAGATCATGTCCAGCACCTCGCGGGGCTGGAGGCCGGAGGCGGAGCGGGTGGCGACGCCGGTCGCGATGCGGCGCTTGAGGCCGGCGACGCGGACCATGAAGAACTCGTCCAGGTTGCTGGCGAAGATCGCGAGGAAGTTGGCCCGCTCCAGCAGGGGCGTGCTCGGGTCCTCGGCGAGTTCGAGCACGCGTTCGTTGAACGCGAGCCAGCTGCGCTCGCGGTCCAGGAAGCGGCCCTGCGGGAGCCGGGCACCGCCGTCCTGGGACTCCTCCGACTCCTCGTACGCGTCGAGGTCGGCGTCGATGTCCGGCTCCAGGCCGGAGACCGTGGCGGCCACGGTGTCCGGGCGGTGCGCCGCGATGGAGCCCACGGAGGGCTGCGTGTGCTGCGTGTGCTGGACCTCTGCCTGGGTGTTCGGCTGCCTCATGAACCCATTCTTCCGCGCCGCGCGCCGGTCAGGCGCGTCGGAAGGCACGGAAGGCCCGGAAGGCTCTGGCTCGGTCGGCTTCATTCGGTGAGCCTCGCAAGGCTGTCTGAATCGATGGTTACGGGGACATGACGTGTGGGATAGCTGCGGGCCTCCGAAAGGTCCGCCGCCGCGCCCCCGGGCGAGGCCCCGCACGGTCTCCCGCACGGTCCCCTGAGATCGTGTGAACCGATCGGCCGGGCTCGTGCGATGAGGAGACGTGAGCGAAACGAGAAGCGACGGGGAGCTGCTGCGCGCCGTCGCGGCCGATGCCGACCGGCGCGCCTTCGAGGAGCTGTACCGCCGGTACGCGCCCTGGCTGACCGCCCGCATGCGCGGCCGCTGCGCCGACCCCGCCGTGGTCGACGACGTCGTGCAGGAGACCTTCCTCGCCGTGTGGCGCGGCAGCGCCCGCTACCGGGAGGAGGGGGACGTGGCCGGGTGGCTGTGGCGGATCGGGTCGCGGCGGCTGATCGACGTGCTGCGCGGCGACGGTGCGCGCGGGCGGCTCCGGCAGGCGCTGGCGCGGCTGCGGCACCGGGACGAGGTCTCCGCGGAGGAGCGCGTCCTGGCCGGGGTCGAGCACGGCGACCTCGCGGGCGCGCTCGTACGGCTCTCGCCGGAGCTGCGCGCGGTGCTCCAGGCCACCGTCGTCGACGGGCTGACCACCCGTGAGGCGGCCGTCCTGCTCGGCATCCCGCCGGGCACGGTCAAGACGCGGGCGATGCGGGCCCGCCGGCAGCTGCGGGAGGCGCTGGCATGACGATCGACGAAAGCCGTCCCCGGGACGCCTGGCACGTGGAAGAGGACGACCTGCGGGCCTACGCCCGGGGCGAGCTGGCGGCGCCCGCGCTCTGGTCCGCCGACGCCCACCTGACCGCCTGCGCCGCGTGCCGGGGCGTCCTCGCCGAGGTGAGCGACACCGCCGCGCTGGACGCGGGCTGGGAACGGCTCGACGCCGAGCTGGACGCGCCCCGGCCGGGCCGGTTCGAGAGGCTTCTCATGCGGTGCGGCGCGGGCGACGCCACGGCGCGGCTGCTCGCGGCCACCCCCGTCCTGCGCCGGTCCTGGTTCGGCGCGCTCGCCGCCGTACTGCTCACGACCTTCCTGGCGGCCCTGGCGGCCGGTGCGGCCGGCCGGCCCACCCTGTTCCTGGCCTTCGCCCCCCTGCTGCCGCTGGCCTCGGTGGCGCTCGCCTACGGGCCCGCGCTCGACCCCACGTACGAGATGGCCGTCGTCTCGCCGATGCACGGCTTCCGGCTGCTGATGATCCGTACGGTCGCCGTGCTCGTCGTGGCGCTCGGGGTGGGCGGCCTGGCCAGCCTCGCGCTGCCCGGGTACGGACCGGCCGCCCTGGCCTGGCTGCTGCCCGGGCTCGCCCTCACCTCGACCGGGCTCGTGCTGGCGCCCCGGCTGGGGCCGGTGGCCGCGCCGTCCGTGCTCGCGGGTGCCTGGGTGGCCGTGCTGCTGGCCGCCGACGCGGCGCGTGCGTCCGCGGACGGCCCGCTGGCGCCGTTCACCGCGGCCGGACAGGGCGTGTCCGGGTGCGTGGCCGCGCTGGGCGCCGGGCTGCTGTTCCTGTTCCGCGACCGGTTCGACGTCTCGGCGCGCGGCGTCGCGTGAGCCCCGCGCCGTCCTGTCCCTCCCTTCTTCCTTCCTTCCTGGTCCCCTTCACGTACGGGAGTGCCGTATGACCCCCACCGTTTCCGCCTCCGGGCTGAGCCTGCACTACGGGCGCACCCGCGCCCTCGACGACGTGTCGCTGCGGCTGACCCCGGGTGTCACGGGGCTGCTCGGGCCCAACGGCGCCGGGAAGACCACGCTGCTGCGCGTGCTCGCCACCGCCGTGCCCGCCGACCGGGGGGCGTTCACCGTGCTCGGGCACGACCCCGGGACCGCGCGCGGCCGGCAGGAGGTGCGGCGGCGGCTGGGCTATCTGCCGCAGACGCCCGGCTTCCACGCGGACTTCACCGCCTTCGAGTTCGTCGACTACGTGGCGATCCTCAAGGAGCTGGCGGACCGCCGGGAACGGCACCGCGAGGTGCGGCGCGTACTGGAGGAGGTCGCCCTCGGTGACGTGCGCGGGCGCCGGATCAAGAAGCTGTCCGGCGGCATGCGGCAACGGGTCGCGCTGGCCGCAGCACTGGTGGGTGACCCGGGGTTCCTGGTGCTCGACGAGCCGACCGTCGGTCTCGACCCCGAGCAGCGGATGCGCTTCCGGGAGCTGATCGCCGGGGCGGGGGAGGGGCGGACCGTGCTGCTGTCCACCCACCAGACCGAGGACGTGGCGATGCTCTGCCACCGGGTGATCGTCATGGCGGCCGGGACGGTGCGCTTCGACGGCACCCCGGCCGAGCTGACCGCGCGGGCCGCCGGGCGGGTGTGGAGCAGCACGGAGAAGGACCCCGGCGCGAAGGCCGGGTGGCGCACCGGAACCGGCTCCTTCCGGAACGTGGGCGACCCGCCCCCGGGCGCCGAGCCCGCCGAACCCACCCTGGAGGACGGCTACCTGCTCGTCCTCGACGACGCAGGTGCGACAGGTACGACAGGTACGACAGGTACTACCGGCGAGACCGGCGAGACCGGCTCGACCGGCGAGGAGGCGGCCGCGTGAGCGCCGTGCTGACGGAGGAGTCCGTGCCCGTGCGAGCGCCGCTCTCCGACCGGGGCGCGCGGGCCGTGCTCGCCCTCGCCCGGTTCGAGGCACGCAGGCTGCTGCTGAGCGTCCCCGTCCTCATCGCCTTCGTGGCGTACGTCGCGTGGATCGTCTGGCGCACGCGGGAGTCCTTCGACGGCAACCCCGCCCTCCAGGACGCCGACCGCGCCACCCAGTCCATGCCGATGCTCGTCGGCCTCGCCGTCCTGCTGGGCGCCGCCCGCGCGGTCGTGCGCTCGGAGCGCCACGGCACCGAGCACCACTTCTCGGTCCTGGTGCTGCAGCCCTGGCGCCGTACGGCCGGCCACGCGCTGTCCGTCGTACCGGCCGTCCTGCTCACCGCCCTGTGCGTGGCCGGTCAGTTCGGCTGGGAGGCGCTCAAGCCGGGCGCGATCGGGCACGGTTCGCCGGCCGAACTGGCGGTGGGGCCGCTGACGGTGCTGGCGTTCGGGGCGCTCGGGGTGCTGCTCGGCCGCCTGACGATGTCGGCCTTCGCCGCGCCGCTGCTGGTGGTCGTGCTGCTGTTCGTGTTCGTCCTCGGTACCGGGCCGAGCGAGGTGAGCGGGCTGTCCTGGCTGGCACCGGCCGTCCCCGAGATCGGCCCCGACACCCTGCCCTCCGACCTCCTGGGGCGCCCCGCCGCCTGGCACACCCTGTACCTGGCGGGCGCGGCCCTGCTCATCGCCTTCCTGGCGGTGGCCGTCGCCGGAGGGCGCACCGTGGCCGTCCGTGCGGGACTCGTCCTGAGCCTCGCGGCGACGGTGACCGGCGGCATCCTCCAGGCCGGAGGCGCGTCGCCGTCGCCGGAGCTGACCGGGGCCCGCGAACGAGCCTCGACGCACCCCGAGCTGACCTGCGCCGAGCACGGCCGGTCGACGTACTGCGCCTTCCCCGAGTGGGCGCCGCGCACCGGCACCTGGGCCGGGGTCGTGGACCGCGTCCAGGCCGTGGCCGGCGGCTCCGCGCACGAGAGGCCACTGGTCGTACGGCAGCGGATCGACGCCCGCTACGGGCCGGGGGCCGACGCCGGGATCCCCGCGCTGACCGAGGCGGACCAGGTGACCGTGGGGAGCGCCTGGGGCGGCAACCGGGTCCCCGAGTTCTCCAGCGCCGTCGCCGCGGTCCTCGTCGCGGGCACGGAGGCGGCCGGCAGCGAGCTGTGCGACGGGCGGATGGTCACCGTCATGTGGCTCTCCCTGAGCTGGCAGGACGACCCGATGGACGCGCTGCGCCGGGTCCGCCTCGACGACAGCGTGACGGGCTCCGCGATCGTCCTGTCGCCCACCGACCCGCTGTCCATGACGGAGGGCCAGACGGACGTCGTACGCCGCCTGCTGGAGAACCCGCCCGCCGGGACCGGCGCACGCGTGAAGGAGCACTGGGCCGAACTGACCGCGCCGGGTGTCACGACGGCCCGCGTCGCCGAACTGCTCGGCGTTCCCGGGCCGGGGAAGGCGGACTCGTGCGAGGAATGACGGCGGCCCGGCGGGCGCTGACGGTGGACCTGGCCGGCCCGCTGTGGCGCACGCTGCCCTGGCGTGCCCTGGCCGCCGCCGGGACCCTCGGCCTGCTGGTCGCCGCCGTCCCTCTCGCCACCGGCGCCGAACCGGCTCCCTGGCAGACGCTGTTGCTGCTGCGGGGCGCGGCCCTGATCGGCGCGCTGGGCCTGGCCTTCCTGCTGGACGACCCGGCCCGCCACCTCACCGCACCCGTGCCGACCCCGAGGCTCCTCCGGCAGGCGCTGCGCGTGGCCCTGGTCGCGCCGCTCGCCGCGCTGTGGTGGACGACCGTACTGCTCCTGACCCCCTCGGCGTCCCGGCCCCCGGCCGGCGGGGTCACCCTGGAGGCGCTGACCGTGGGCGCCCTCGCCCTCGCCGTCGCCGCCCTGGCCGTACGGCTGACGGACGAGGCGCGTCCGGGGCCGTACGTCGCCGCGTCCCTGCTGCTCACGGCCGTCCTCGCGCCGCTGCTCGCACCGGAGGGCTGGGCGCTGTTCGTCCAGGCGGGCGACCCGCGCTGGTCCGCCGGGCACGACCGGTGGGCGGTGCTGGCGGTGGCGGTGGCCCTGGCGGGGGCGGCGTGCGGGCCGGAGCCGTTGGGCCGCAGGGCCGCCCGGTGACGGACGGATCACCGGGCGGCCCTGCGGAACGGTCCCGGCGGCTCACGTCTCCGTGCGGTACATCAGATCCGTCTCGTGGGTGGTGAAACCGAGCCGCTCGTAGACGGACACCGCCGCCTTGTTGTCGGCGTCGACGTACAGCATCGCCGTGGGCAGACCCCGCCCCTCCAGGTGCCGCAGGCCGATCGTGGTGAGGGCCTTGCCCAGGCCGCCGCCCTGGGTGTCGGGGCGGATACCGAGGACGTACACCTCGCCGAGCCCCTCCTCGGCGTGCACCTTGGTCCAGTGGAAACCGATCAGCTCGCCGTCCCGCTCGGCGAGGAAGAACCCCGCCGGGTCGAACCACGCCTCGGCCTTGCGGTCGTCGAGGTCCCGCTGGGTGAGCGAGCCCTGTTCGGGGTGGTGGGCGAAGGCGGCCGCGTTCACGGCGAGCCAGGCCGCGTCGTCCCGCCCCGGCACGAAGGTGCGTACGCTCACGCCCTCCGGCAGCACCGGCTCCGGCAGGTCCAGGCCGGCCAACGGGCGTCGCATCTGCCGCAGTTCGCGGAAGAGGGAGAGCCCGAGCACCTGCGCGAGATGCCGGGCGGCGGAGTGCCCGCCGTGCGCCCAGACCCGCAGCCGCTTGCCGGAGGCGGCGAGCAGGGCGGAGCCCAGGGCGCGTCCGTGCCCCTGGCCCCGGTGCGAGGGGTGGACGACCAGTTCGGCGGCCGGCGGCTCGACCAGGTCGGTGCCCTCCAGCTGGGCGTAGCCCACGAGTTCACCACCGTCGACGGTGAGCAGGAGATGCGCGACGCCCTCCCGGGCGGGGCCGCGCAGCTGCAGCCGGCCCTGCTCGGACACGGCATGCTGCCCGTCGTTCCGGGCCGCCTCGGTGAGCAGGGCGAGGACGGCGTCGGTCTGCTCCGGCGCGAGTTCGGCGAGGGTCTCGATCGAGCGGGGGCGGCCGGGCCGCACGGTGTCGTCGCTGGTCATGCGTACGAGGGTAAGGGGCGGGCGCGGCAAAGCGGCGGCGGCGGACGAGGACGAAGAAGAGAGCGAAGGAGAGGGTGAAGTTAAACCAGGCTGTAACCCGGAAGCCCCTGTCGCGCTACGCGCGTTGACTCTAGGCTGCTGCGCCGACGAGCCGTCTCCTCAGCGGCTCGCGCCACGCACACCCACAGGGGGGCGCATGCCAGCCACAACACAGTCGCACCAGCCGCGTCGCAGACGCCGTACGAGCCGTCTCCTCGTCGCAGCCGCCACCGTCGCCACCGCCGGGGCGCTCGCCGCGGCGGCGCTGCCGGCATCGGCGAGCGCGTCCGGGACCGGCCGCGGCCACGGCGGCCACGGTCATGGCCACGGCCAGGGCCGCTACCAGGACGTCCAGCTCCTCTCCTTCAACGACCTGCACGGCAACCTGGAGCCGCCCGCCGGCTCGTCCGGCCGCGTCACCGAGGTCCAGCCGGACGGTACGACGAAGACGATTGACGCGGGCGGCGTGGAGTACCTGGCCACGCACCTGCGCGAGGCCCGCAAGGGCAACCGCTACTCCATCACCGCCGCGGGCGGCGACATGGTCGGCGCCTCCCCCCTCCTCTCCGGTCTCTTCCACGACGAGCCGACCGTCGAGGCGCTGAACAAGCTCGACCTGGACGTGACGAGCGTCGGCAACCACGAGTTCGACGAGGGAGCCAGGGAACTGGCCCGCCTCCAGAACGGCGGCTGTCACCCCACCGAGGGCTGCTACACGGACAAGGAGTTCAAGGGCGCCGACTTCCCGTACCTCGCGGCCAACGTCCTCGACGAGAAGACGAAGAAGCCCATCCTGAAGCCCTACTGGGTGTGGAAGCAGAACGGCGTCAAGGTCGGCTTCATCGGCGTGACCCTGGAGGGCACCCCGGACATCGTCTCGGCGGAGGGCGTGAAGGGCCTGAAGTTCAAGGACGAGGTCGAGACGATCAACAGGTACGCCAAGGAGCTGCAGCGCCAGGGCGTGAAGTCGATCGTCGCGCTCATCCACGAGGGCGGCTTCCCGGCCTCGTCCGACTACAACTACGACTGCGACTCCCCGGGCGCGGGCGACGGCATCTCCGGGCCGATCGTCGACATCGCCAAGAACATCACCCCGCAGGTCGACGCGCTGGTCACCGGCCACACCCACAACGCGTACGTCTGCACGGTCCCCGACCCGGCGGGCAACCCGCGCATGGTCACCTCGGCCTCGTCCTTCGGACGCCTGTACACGGACACCACGCTGACGTACGACCGCCGCACGGGTGACATCGCCCGGACGTCGGTGAAGTCCGCGAACCACGTGGTCACGCGGGACGTCCCGAAGGCACCCGACATGACCCGGCTGATCGACAAGTGGGGCACGCTGGCCGCCCCGATCGGCAACCGCCCCATCGGCTACGTCTCCGGCGACATCAACCGCGACGGCACGGAGTCCCCGCTGGGCGACCTGATCGCCGACGCGCAGTTCGCGTACGGCAAGGCGCAGGACCCGGAGACCGACCTGGCCCTGATGAACCCGGGCGGCATCCGGGCCCCGCTGACCTACACGGCCTCCGGCGCCGAGGGCGACGGCGTCGTCACGTACGCCGAGGGCTTCACGGTCCAGCCCTTCGCCAACACGGTGAACCTCAAGGACTACACGGGCGCGCAGCTGATCCAGGTCCTCAAGGAGCAGGTGAGCGGCCCGAACGAGGCGGCCCCGAAGATTCTCCAGGTCTCGTCCGGCCTCACCTACACCCTGGACCTGACCAGGTCGGGCGCCGACCGCGTCGTCACGGACTCCGTCCGCCTGAACGGTTCGCCCATCGACGAGAACGCCACCTACCGCGTCGCGTCCAACAGCTTCCTCGCGGGCGGCGGCGACGGCTTCACGACCCTGGGCGAGGGCACGAACGAACTCGTCGGCGCGGACGACCTGGCGGCCTTCGAGCAGTACCTGACGGCCAACTCCTCGGCGACCGACCCGATCACGCCCCCGGCGGCGGACCGGATCACGGTCGTGCAGTAGGCGATAGGCGATAGGCGACAGGCGGTGGGGGCGGTAGGCGGTAGGCGGTAGGCGGCCGCCTGCGCCAAGGGCGGCGCCTACACGACCTCGGGCGGTGGCGTCGGCGCACCCGGCAGCCGCACGGTCGCGGTCGTGCCGCCGCCCTCGGCCGGAGTCAGGCTCACCGTGCCGCCCGCCTGCTGCACCGTCCGCGCCACGATGGACAGGCCCAGGCCCGAGCCGGGCAGGGCGCGGGCGCTCGGGGAACGCCAGAAGCGGTCGAAGACGTGGGGGAGTTCGTCGGCGGGGATGCCGGGTCCGTGGTCACGGACGCTGAGGACGCCGTCGGCGAGGCGCACGTCGATGGAGCCGCCCTCCGGGCTGAACTTCACCGCGTTGTCGAGGACGTTGACGACCGCACGTTCCAGAGCCGCCGGTTCCGCCCGTACGTACCAGGGGCGGACGTCCGCGTCGATCGTCAGCTCCGGGCCGCGCAGGCGGGCGCGGCGCAGGGCCGACTCGACGACGTCGTGCCAGGCGAGGATGCGGGTGCGGCCCTCGTGCTGGCCGGTGTCGGGGCGGGAGAGTTCCTGGAGGTCGCCGATGAGCGCCGCCAGTTCCGTCATCTGCGCCTTCACCGAGGTGAGGAGTGCCTTGCGGTCGGCTTCCGGGATCGGGCGGCCGGTCTCCTCGCTGCGGGTGAGCAGCTCGATGTTGGTGCGCAGCGAGGTGAGCGGGGTGCGCAGTTCGTGGCCCGCGTCGGCGATGAGCTGCTGCTGGAGGTCGCGGGAGCTGGCCAGGGACGAGGTCATGCTGTTGAAGGACCGGGACAGGCGGGCGATCTCGTCGTCGCCGTCGTCCGCGACGGGGATGCGGACGGTGAGGTCCTCGGTGCGGGCGACGTGTTCGACGGCCCGCGTCAGCTCGTCGACGGGGCGCAGGGCGGTCCTGGCCACCCAGAGGCCGGCGGCGCCCGCGCCCACGACACCGGCGCCCGCGACGAAGACGAGCACCAGCGCGAGGTTGCTGAGTGAACTGTTCACCTCGCTCAGCGGTCGCGCGGCGGACACGGCGACACCCGGGAGGTCGGGCACGGAGTAGGTGAAGACCCGGTACTGGGTGCCGTCGGAACCGGTGGCGTCGTGCAGCGCATTGGTGGAAGCCCCCTCGGCCACGGCGCGGTCGGCGTCCGTGAGCGGTACCTCCTCCGTGCCGATGATGAGGCAGCTCGAGTTCTTCCGGGCCACCAGTTGCACGGACGAGCCGTAGGGGTTCTGCTCGTGCGTGAGCGGGTCGTGGGCGCAGAGGCCGGTGCGCAGGTTCACGTACTGGCTCACCTGCGCCCTGTCCATGCGGTTCGCCTTGAGGGCCTCGTCCAGCGAGCTGACCAGCACGCTCTTGACCACGAACCAGCAGGCGAGGGCCGCCGCCGCCACCGCGAACGCCACCGCCGCCGCCACCAGCAGCGACAGCCGCGCCCGGATGGGCAGGGCCCGGACCCGGCGGGCGAGGCCTCTCACTCCGCGCCGCCCTGCCGCAGGACGTAGCCGACGCCGCGGACGGTGTGGACCAGGCGCGGCTCGCCGCCCGCCTCGGTCTTGCGGCGCAGGTACATGACGTACACGTCGAGGGAGTTCGACGACGGCTCGAAGTCGAAGCCCCAGACGGCCTTCAGGATCTGCTCCCGGGTGAGGACCTGGCGCGGGTGCGCCATGAACATCTCCAGCAGGGTGAACTCCGTACGGGTCAGCTCCACCGGGCGCCCGGCCCGCGTGACCTCGCGCGTCGCCAGGTCCATGGTCAGGTCGGCGAAGGAGAGGGTGTCGTCGTCCTCGGCGGTGGCCTGCACGGCGGCCGCGTAGGAGCTGCGGCGCAGCAGCGCGCGGATGCGGGCGAAGAGTTCGTCCAGCTCGAAGGGCTTGACCAGGTAGTCGTCGGCACCGGCGTCCAGGCCGGTCACCCGGTCGCCGACGGTGTCGCGGGCCGTCAGCATCAGGATGGGGGTCAGGTCGCCCGCGCCGCGGATGCGGCGGGCGGCGGTCAGGCCGTCCATGCGGGGCATCTGGATGTCCAGGACGACGAGGTCGGGGCGGTACGCCGCCGCCTTCTCCAGCGCGTCGGCGCCGTCGACCGCGACCTCCGTGTCGTACCCCTCGAAGGCGAGGCTGCGCTGGAGGGCTTCGCGGACCGCCGGCTCGTCGTCGACGATCAGGATGCGCTGGGTCTCACGGTCGCGGTCGCCGTCTGCGGGGCTCATGGGCTCGGGTCCTCGGGTGCGGTAGGGATACGGGTCTGCCAACGAACGCTTTCAGCGTCGCACGTCTTCGTACCCCGTCAGTTGTTCGCACCCGCCCGCAGCTCGGGCAGGTCGGCCTTCACCGTGTTGACCGGGATGGAGAAGCCGAGGCCCACGCTGCCCGCGCTCGCGGAGGACTCGGTCGACGAGTACATCGCGGAGTTGATGCCGATGATGTTGCCGTTCATGTCGATCAGCGCGCCGCCGGAGTTGCCCGGGTTGAGGGAGGCATCGGTCTGGATCGCCTTGTACGTCGTCGTGGACGAGCCGGTGTCGCCGTTGAACTGCCGGCCGCCGAACTCGAACGGCCACTGACCGCCCTGCTGCTGCTGTTGCTGCTGGCCCTCGTCCGTCGAGACGGTCACGTCGCGGTCGAGCGCGGAGACGATGCCGCTGGTCACGGTGCCGGTCAGGCCCTCGGGGGAGCCGATGGCGACGACCTGGTCACCGACGCCGACGCCGTCGGAGTCGCCGAGGGTCGCGGCCTTGAGGCCGGAGGCGTTCTGCAGCTTGATCAGCGCGAGATCCTTCTTGCTGTCGGTGCCGACGACCTCGGCGGTGTACTGCTTGCCGTCGCTCGTCGCCACCTTGACGGACGAGGCGCCGGACACGACGTGGTTGTTGGTGATGATCTCGCCGTCACCGGTGATGATCACGCCGGATCCGGTGGAGGAGCCGGCGTTCGAGGTGGCGCTGATCTCGACGATGCTCGGGCTGACCGCCTTCGCGACCCCGGAGACCGTGCCCTTCTGGCTGGAGGGCACCACGTTGGTGCCGGCGGAGCCGGCGGCGACGGTGTCGCTGCCGGTCAGCTCCTGAATGCCGTACGCCGTGCCGCCGCCGACGGCCGCCGCGACGATCGCCACGGCCACGAGCAGGGCGGCGGGGCCGCGCCGCCGGGCCGGGCGCTTTCCGTGCGGCTGCTCGGGCTGCTCGGGCTGCTCCGGCTGCATGGCGGGCAGGGGCTGCGGGGGGTTCCCGGGCGGCTGCGCCGGCGGGGGCGGCCACTCCGGGTTGACGGGAGAGGAGGCGTGCTGGTGGGTTCCCTGGTACGGGTTCGCGTGCTCGTACTCGCCGTTGTGGCGGAGGCTCTCGGTCATGTTCATGAGCTTCCCGCGCTCGGATGAGAGCGATCTGAGTGCTGTCTGAGAAGCCCGGCAGAACCTCGTATGCCCGATATAAAGGCCGCAGAGTGGTGTCTTACGCGCAGCCGCAGGACTGCCGTACCACCAGCTGCGACGGGAACACCTTCAGCCGCTCGCGCCGGGAACCCGCCACCCGCAGGCCGTCGTCGAGGACCAGGTCCACCGCGGCCCGCGCCATCGCCGACCGGTCCGAGGCGACCGTCGTCAGGGGCGGGTCGGCGAGGTCCGCCTCCTTGATGTCGTCGAAACCGGCCACCGCCAGCTCGCCGGGGACGTCGATGCGCAGCTCGCGGGCCGCGCGCAGCAGGCCGATCGCCTGGTCGTCGGTGGAGCAGAAGATCGCGGGCGGGCGCTGCGGCCCGGAGAGCAGTTCCAGCCCCACGCGGTACGCGTCGTAGCGGTTGTACGGCGCCTCGAAGAGCCGGCCCCCGGTGGGGAGCCCGGCCTCCTTCATCGCGCGCCTCCAGCCCTCGACGTGGTCGGAGACCGGGTCGCCCACGGACGGGGTCTCGGCGGTGCCGCCCATACAGGCGACGTACTCGTACCCGTGCTCCAGCAGGTGGCGCACGGCGAGCTGGGCGCCGCCCAGGTCGTCGGTGACGACGGCGACGTCGTCGATGGCCTCGGGGCGCTCGTGCAGCAGGACCACCCGGGCGTCCCAGGCGTCGATCTCGGCGGCGGCGTTGTCGTTCAGGGCGTGGCTGACCAGGATCAGGCCGGAGACGCGCATGCCGAGGAAGGCGCGCAGGTAGTGCACCTCGCGCTCGCCGACGTAGTCGCTGTTGCCGACGAGCACCATCTTGCCGCGCTCGGAGGCGGCCCACTCGACCGCGTGCGCCATCTCCGCGAAGAACGGCTGGCGCGCGTCCGGCACGATCAGGCCTATGAGGTCCGTGCGCCGCGACGCCATCGCCTGGGCGACCCGGTCCGGCCGGTACCCCAGCTCCTTGATCGCGGCGAGGACACGCTCGCGCGTGGCCGGGGCGACCGGCCGGGGTCCGTTGTTGATGACGTAGCTGACGACGGCGGTGGAAGTCCCCGCCAGCCGCGCCACATCATCCCGAGTCACCTTGGCCACGCGCGGAGTCTACGCGGATGGACCCGCTCCGGGCAGGGCGTATCACACCTTGGATGACCTTGCGCCCGCCGCCTTCGCCGGGTCCGCCGGCGCGTCGGCCGGGGCCTCGGCGCTCTCCGGCTTCGCGTGCTCCGACTTCTCGCCCTTCTCGGATTTCTCGCCCCTCTCGGGCTTCTCCGGCGTCACGAAGCGGTAGCCGACGTTGCGGACGGTGCCGATCAGCGACTCGTGCTCGGGGCCGAGCTTGGCGCGCAGCCGCCGTACGTGCACGTCGACGGTGCGGGTGCCGCCGAAGTAGTCGTAGCCCCACACCTCCTGGAGCAGCTGGGCGCGGGTGAACACGCGGCCCGGGTGCTGGGCGAGGTACTTCAGCAGCTCGAACTCCTTGAAGGTCAGGTCCAGGACCCGGCCCTTGAGCTTCGCGGAGTACGTCGCCTCGTCCACCGACAGGTCGCCGTTGCGGATCTCCATGGGGGAGTCGTCGCCGCCGATCTGCCGGCGGCCCGTGGCCAGCCGCAGCCGCGCCTCGACCTCCGCCGGGCCGGCGGTGTCGAGGAGTACGTCGTCGATGCCCCAGTCGGCGGTGACGGCGGCCAGACCGCCCTCGGTGACGATGAGGACCAGCGGACAGCTGAGGCCCGTGGAGCGCAGCAACTGGCACAGGCTGCGGATCTGGGGAAGGTCGCGGCGGCCGTCGACGAGGATGACGTCGGCGCCGGGGGTGTCGACGAGGGCGGGCCCTTCGGCGGGGGCGACACGTACGTTGTGCAGCAGCAGGCCGAGAGCGGGGAGCACCTCCGTCGACGGCTGGAGGGCGTTGGTCAGGAGCAGCAGAGAGCTCATCGCGCCCCACCTGCCCGGGACGGTTTGTGGTCGTGTCCGGTTCGCTCGCCCATAACGTCTGGTTCCTCCTGGGTCCCTGCGAGGACGTTTACGGCACTGCTTCGTACAGGTTCCTGCAGATGCGGACCCCGTGCCCGTGGGGCCCGCCGCGCGTCCGGGAGGTGAACGCCGGGCGCCCGCCCGGCATCGCTCCCGAAAGCACAAAAGGACCCGGGGGCTACGTTGCCCGAGTCCTCTGCCCAGCAGAATAGCCGACATGAGCAACCGACCGGCGGGTCATGTGGCGCGTTCCACCCGTCGTCCAGACAATCGTCCGCATCCCGAGACGCCCCGGGGAGTGCCGCGCCGCACGCCCGCGCGCACCTTCCTCCGTACGGCCGACGGCGTCCGCGTCGACGCCGTGTACGAGCCGGGACCGGCCGGGCGCGCCCCCTCTGACCTGGTGTTCGTCGTCGCGCACGGCTTCACCGGCGACGCCGATCGGCCGCACGTACGGCGGATCGCGGCGGCGTTCGCGCGGCACGGTGGCGTGGTCACGTTCTCCTTCCGGGGCCACGGGGCCTCCGGCGGGCGGTCCACCGTCGGGGACCGCGAGGTGCTCGACCTGGCGGCGGCGGTCGCGTGGGCGCGCGGCTTCGGGCACACGCGCGTGGTGACCGTCGGCTTCTCCATGGGCGGCTCGGTGGTCCTGCGGCACGCCGCGCTGTACGCCGACGACGAGGCGGGCACGGATGCCGTCGTGTCGGTCAGCTCCCCCGCCCGTTGGTACTACCGGGGCACGGCACCCATGCGCCGGCTGCACTGGCTGGTGATGCGCCCCGCCGGGCGCCTGGTCGGCCGCTACGGCCTGCGCACCCGCATCCACCACCGGGACTGGGACCCGGTGCCGCTGTCGCCGGTGGAGGCGGCCGGGCGGATCGCGCCGACGCCGCTGCTGGTCGTGCACGGCGACCGGGACGGCTACTTTCCCCTCGATCATCCCCGGATGCTGGCCGAGGCGGCCGGTGACCACGGCGAACTCTGGCTGGAGCCCGGCATGGGCCACGCCGAGAACGCCTCGGACGAGGCGCTGCTGCACCGCATCGGCGACTGGGCGGTGGCGGCGGCGGGCTAGCCTGACGTTGTTCATCGCCGACGACGAAGGAACGAGATGGCAAAGGTCACGGTGCGCTACTGGGCCGCCGCGAAGGCCGCGGCGGGGGTGGCCGAGGAGCCCTACGACGCGGCGACGCTCGCGGAGGCGCTCGGCGCGGTGCGGGAGCGGCACCCCGGCGAACTCACCCGCGTGCTGCTGCGCTGCTCGTTCCTCGTCGACGGCGACCCCGTGGGCACCCGCGGGCATGAGACGGTACGGCTGGCCGAGGGCGGCACGGTCGAGGTGCTCCCGCCGTTCGCAGGAGGGTGAGCGATGACCGACCAGCCGCATCAGCCGTACGGGCAGCAGCCGTACGAGGGACACGACGCGCAGGCGTGGCCCGGGCAGCAGCCGTACCAGTCGTACCAGGGGTACGGGGAGCAGCAGGGGTACGGGGAGCAGCAGCCGGACCCGAACGCCGGTCAGTACACGCAGCAGTGGCAGGGGCAGACCTGGGAGACGCAGGTGCAGCCGCCGGTCTCCGCCGAGGAGACGGCGTACCTGCCGTCGCACACCCCGCAGCCGCAGCCGCAGCCGTATCCGGCACAGGGGCAGGCGTACCAGCCGCAGACGTACGCACCTCAGCCTCAGCCCCAGCCGCAGCCCTACGAGCCCCCCGCGCCGTCGGAGCCTGCCGCCGCCGCTGCCGCCCCGGCCACCTCCGCCTCCGGCGAGCCCGGCTACGGTCCGGCGACCGTCGCCGGGAACACGCGGATCACCGACGCGCAGCGGGCCCGGGCCGAGGGGCGTTCGCCGATCATCGACCCGGGCATGCAGCCGGCCGGTCTCACCGCGCTCCTCGGGCTGCTGCTGTCCGGCGCGGCGGCGCTCGGCACGTACGCCCTCCTCGTCCCGCTCGTCGTCCTCCAGGCGGTCACCGCGGCGGGCTGGTTCCGGCTGAACGGCATGTGGCCCGCCCGGCAGGGCATCGCGCTGGGCTTTCTGGGCGCGCTCGCCGCCGACGCGGCGCTGCTGGTGTCGGACCGCTCCCCGGCGGCGATCCTCGGCACGCTCGGGGTGTGGGTGCTGCTCTCCCTCGTCCTCCAGCTCCGCTCGCACGCCGACCCCGACGAGCGGATGTACGGCCTGATGGCGACCATCGCCGCGGCGGCCCTGGCCGTCGTCGCGGGCGGGTACCTCGCCGCCGACGCGGACGCGGTGGCGGTCGGCGGAATCGCGGTGGCGGTGGCCGCCGTGGCCCGTGCGCTGCCGCTGCCGACACCGGCGTCCGTGGTCGTCGCGCTGCTCGCGGCGGCCGGGGCGGGGGTCGCGGCCGGCTCGGTGACGGACTTCGGGACGTCGGGGGCACTGCTCGGTGCGGGCGCGGCGGTCTGCGCGCTGATCGGCCTGCGGGTCGCGGCCTACGACTACCCCTCCAGGTTCGTCCACTTCACGGCGGGTGTGGCCCTGCCCCTCGCGGCGGCGGCCCCGGCCGTGTACGTCCTGGGCCGGGCCCTGGCCTGAGCCGCGCCGGGCACGGCACCCCCTTCAGCCGGGCACGGCACCCCCTGTCACAGGTCCTCGACAAAACCCGGGGGGTGCCCGAGGCCCGCGTTACGCTCGCGCTGGACGGCCGCCGGTCGTCGGGTCCGCCGCCGTCGAGCGTCCAGGTTGGGGAAACACCGCATGCGCGCACTGCGAATACTGTTGATCGTCGTCGTGATCCTGGGCGGCCTCTTCGTGATCGCCGACCGTGTCGCCGTCAACTTCGCCGAGGACGAGGCTGCCGACAAGCTGCGCAGCACCGAGAACCTGCCCTCGACGCCGGACGTCTCCATCAACGGCTTCCCCTTCCTCACGCAGGTCGCCGGCGGTTCCCTGGACGACGTGGAGGTCGGCATCGACGACTACGAGGCGTCCACCGGCAACGGCGACGAGAAGATCCGTATCGCCGAGCTGCGGGCGCACATGAAGGGCGTCGAGTTCTCCGGCGACTACAGCTCCGCCACCGCCGCCACCGCCACCGGCACCGCGACGGTCGGCTACGACGAGCTGATGAAGGCCGCCAAGTCCGAGCCCACGGACATCGCGCCCGGCATCTCGGCCAAGGTCGTCGGCCTCTCCGACGGCGGCAACGGAAAGATCAAGGTGTCGCTGCAGGCCACGGTCCTCGGCGTCGAGGTGCCCGAGCCGATCGAGGTGCTCAGCTCGGTCAAGGTCAAGGACGACGACGTCGAGGTCGTCGCCGACGGCCTGCCGGAGATCGGCGGCAGGCAGCTCGCCGAGTCCCGGATCCGGGCCATCACCGACTTCCAGCAGACCATCGACGAGCTGCCGGGCGGCATCGAGCTGGACAAGGTCGAGGCGGCGAAGGACGGCGTCGAGATCACGGTGAAGGGTTCGAACGTCAAGCTGGCCGGGTAGGACGAGGGTCGGCGGCCCCCGCACGCGGGTCGTGGCGTCCGACAGGCGAGACAGTCCCGTCCGTACCGCAGATGCGGAGACGCCCGCCCCGGCCCGGCCGCCCTTCCGTGACCGCCCGGCGAGTGTGTCATTCCCACATGTCGGACGATCCTGTCTCATCATGCGACACGTCGGTGACACGGACCGCCCTCAATCCCTACGATCGGGTCCTATGAAGCGACAGGCGGACCTCACGAAGCGGCGGGCAGTGGACCTGTGCCGCGTTGCCGCCATGCTCTGTCGCACCTTCTGAGGCGGACGGCGACGTCGCCGTCCACGTCCCCCTCATCCCTCGCCCGCCCGGCCTGTCCTGGGCACCCGCGCGCCACGCCGCCGCCCGGCCCGAGCGCGCACCCCCTCTCACCGCACGCCCCGCCGCAACTGCCCCGGAGGAGAAAACATGAGCCGCAGCGACGTCCTGGTCGACGCCGACTGGCTGCAGGACCACCTGGACGACCCGACCATCGCGATCGTCGAGGTGGACGAGGACACGTCCGCGTACGACAAGAACCACATCAAGAACGCGATCCGGATCGACTGGACCGAGGACCTCCAGGACCCGGTCCGCCGCGACTTCGTCGACCAGGAGGGCTTCGAGAAGCTCCTGTCGGAGAAGGGCATCTCCAACGACCACACCGTGGTCCTCTACGGCGGCAACAACAACTGGTTCGCGTCCTACGCCTACTGGTACTTCAAGCTGTACGGCCACGACAACGTCAAGCTCCTCGACGGCGGCCGCAAGAAGTGGGAGCTGGACGCCCGCGAGCTGGTCGCCGGCGACGAGGTGCCCCTGCGCGCCGCCACCGACTACAAGGCCAAGCCGCAGAACACCGCGATCCGCGCGTTCCGCGACGACGTGGTCCAGGCGATCGGCGCGCAGAACCTGGTCGACGTCCGTTCGCCCGACGAGTTCTCCGGCAAGCTGCTCGCCCCGGCCCACCTCCCGCAGGAGCAGTCGCAGCGTCCGGGCCACGTCCCGTCCGCCCGCAACATCCCGTGGTCGAAGAACGCCAACGACGACGGCACCTTCAAGTCGGACGACGAGCTCAAGCAGCTCTACACCGACGAGCAGGTCGACCTGGCGAAGGACACCATCGCCTACTGCCGCATCGGTGAGCGCTCGGCCCTGACCTGGTTCGTGCTGCACGAGCTGCTGGGCGTGGAGAACGTCAAGAACTACGACGGCTCCTGGACCGAGTACGGCTCCCTCGTCGGCGTGCCGATCGAGCTCGGCGCCGCGAAGTAAGCCACCCGGGTACAGCACCTCACCGCGACCTTTCCCAACACCTCAGGAGTAACGACATGTGCGGAGCGAAGGCCGGCGGCCCCGACGCCTCGACGATCAAGCCCGGTGAGACCACCATCCAGGGCCAGGTGACCCGCGACGGCGAGCCGGTGACGGGCTACGTCCGTCTGCTGGACGCCACCGGCGAGTTCACGGCGGAGGTCCCGACCTCCGCGACGGGCCAGTTCCGGTTCTACGCGGCCGAGGGCACCTGGACCCTGCGCGCGCTCGTCCCGGGCGGCACCGCCGACCGCACGGTCATCGCCCAGCAGGGCGGCCTGGCGGAGGTCGCGATCGCCGTCTGACGCCGAGCGACAGCGCGCACGGTGCGCGGGCAACGGCCGAGGGGCCGCACCCACCGGGTTGGACGCCTGGGGTGCGGCCCCTCCGGCATGTCCGGGATGTCGGGCCTACGCTGGAGGTATGTACGCGCGGCGGCGGCACGTCTACTTCGCCATGATGGGGACCTGCATCGTCCTCTTCGTCCTGGCCTGGGGAGTCGTGCGCATCTGGTCCGTCCCGGCGGCCGTCGGCCTGTGCGTGGTGGCCATGGTCATCCCGCCGGTGGCCGCGATGATCGCCAACCGGCGGGGCCCGGACGACCGCTGGTGGGACGACCCGTCGGGTGACACCCAGTCCGACGAGTGGTGGGACGAGCTGGACGGGAAGAAGCGCCCGCACTGAGCGCCTCTCCCGCATGGCTCAGTAGACGAGCGCCTGCGTGTCGTCGGCCAGCGCCTCCTGCACGAAGACCTGCGCGCCCGCGATCCGTACGCCCTCGATGACGTCCTTCTCGGTGAGGTCGCGCCGGGCCGCGCACTGGGTGCACAGCGTCACCCGGCCGCCCGCCAGGAGCGAGTCCAGCAGGTCGGGCAGCGGCGCGGCGTGCGGCAGCTCGAACTCGGCCGCGCGTCCCGGCACCGCGAACCAGGCGGACTCGCCGGTCAGCCACAGCGACACGTCGACCCCACTGGCCACGGCCACCGCCGCCACCGTGAACGCCTGAGAACACCGCTCGGGCGCGTCCGCCCCCGCCGTCACCTTGATCACGAGCTTCTTCGCCATGCCGGAAGCGTAGCCCGCCCGGAGCGGCGTCAGACGGCGACGGTGATCGTCACCAGCAGCGTCGCGACGCACAGGACGGTCAGCAGGCCGCTGACGGTGGCACCGTCCAGCCTCTTTGCCGACGGTGCCGGGCTCTGCGCTTCTGCACCGGCCTCGGCGGGTGGTCCGGAGGTGCCGGGCACGGGTGAGGTCATCGGCATCGACCGGGGCGTGAGCATCACCGCCGCCCTCTCGGACGGGCGGAAGCTGAACTGCCCCCAGCTCACCGTCAGAGAACGAGCCCGGATCCGCAAGCACGAACGACGCGCCACTAGGGCGGGCAAAGGCACTCTGGAAAGGGCTACCGAGTACGCGAAAGCCGCCCAGCTCAAGGCCAGGGAGGCCAACCGGCGCAAGGACTGGTGCGAGAAGACCAGCACCATGCTCGCCCGCACCTGCAGCCTGGTGCGCTTCGAGAAACTGAACATCAAGAACATGACCCGTTCCGCGAAAGGAACTCTGGAGCAGCCGGGCAGGCAGGTCCGGCAGAAGGCCGGGCCGAACCGGGGCATCCTGGCCCAGGGCTGGGGCCTGCTGCGGCAGCGCACCGGGCACAAGGCTCCCGGCCGGGTCGAGGACGTTCCCGCCCCCTACACCTCCCTGCGGTGCAGCGCCTGCGGATGGATCGAGAAGAAGTCACGCAAGAGCCAAGCCGACTTCGAGTGCGTATCCTGCGGCTCCACCTGCAACGCTGACACCAACGCAGCAGTCAATGTCGCGGTAGGACAGGGCGGGGCCCCCGCCCCCGGCGCGCAGCCGGTACCGGAGGGGCGACAACGGCCAACAGCCGTCCGAGCGCCCGTGAACCTCAACCCACCTGGGTTGGAATCCCTCTCTTCTGAGCACGGTCACCTGGCGCAAGAGCAGCTACGGCAACCAGGACGGCGGCGACTGCGTCGAGGTCGCCCCCGGCCTCCCCCTCGTGCCCGTCCGGGACAGCAAGGACCCCGCTCGCGGCGCGCTCCTGTTCGCCGCGCCCGCGTGGGCCGCCTTCCTGGACGGAGTCCGGCGAGAAGAGCCGGGACGGGCCGCGTAAGCTGGGGCCGGCCCTGTTTATGCCCCCCGCTCAAGGAGCACCCCGTGGAGATCTTCTTCGAAGCCCTGCTGGTCCTGGTCTGCGTCGGCGTCCTCGCCTTCGCCGGTCTGACCGTGAAGAAGCTGTACCAGGGCCAGCGCTGATCACCGACGCCAGGAAGTACCGCTCATGATCGAGATCCCGTCCGACCTGCACAAGGACCTCGTCCCCCTCGTCTTCCTGCTGGGTGACTGGGCCGGCGCGGGCGTGCACGACTTCCCCGGTGCCGAGAAGTGCAACTTCGGCCAGGAGGTCTCCTTCACCCACGACGGCCGGGACTTCCTGGAGTACCAGTCCCACACCTGGGTGCTGGACAACGACGGCAACAAGGTCCGTCCGCTGGAGTCCGAGCACGGCTTCTGGCGCATCGACGCGAACCGCAAGGTCGAGGTCACGATGACCCGCGACGACGGCGTCATCGAGATCTGGTACGGCGAGCTGGCCGACCAGAAGCCCCAGATCGACCTGGTGACGGACGCGGTGGCCCGCACAGCCGCCTCGCAGCCGTACACCGGCGGCAAGCGGCTGTACGGCTACGTCAAGAGCGACCTGATGTGGGTCGGCGAGAAGCAGACCCCCGAGGTCGAGCTGCGCCCCTACATGTCGGCGCACCTGAAGAAGGTCGTCACCCCGGAGGACGTCGAGCGCTGGGCCAAGGCCCTGCCGGACGACATGCCGGACGACGGGATCGCTTTCTTCAAGTAGTCGCCGGTTCGTCTTTCACCCGTACCAGACGATGGCGCAGATGTAGACACGCTCGTGCCGGGGGCCGCCAGGAACTGGATGAAGCCGCGTCCGCCGAAGATGGGGAAGTTCCGTAACCCGCCGGGCTTCCCCTCCGGCCGACTGCCCGCGACCTCGGCATCACCCCCGAGAGCGGCGATCTCTGTGGCGATGCGTCCCACTTCGGCCACGACGCCTACGGGCAGCCCTGCTGTGAGGTACTCCTCGCTCGGGTTGTATTCCCACTTCCAGTCGCTCACAGGCCCGCCTCCGCCTCCGCCTCGGCGTGGATCTTCCGGATCTCGGCGATGGCGTCCGTCGGGTCCTCAGAGCCGGTGCTCACCACCTCTTCCAGGTGCCGCAGGCGCGTGGCGCGGGACGGTCGGCGCTGGATCGCCACGAACACCCCCCAGGTGTGGACGAAAGTACGCAGAGGTGCGAGGGACTGGGTCTGCTGCGCGCTGGTCGTCGCCTCGACGAGATCCTGAACAAACGCGGGCACACGGCTCGGTGTCAGCCTCTCGACCGCAGTACGGAGTGCCTCGGGAGTGAGGGCGGGCATGGGGATGAGGGACTCGGTGAGTGGCTCCGGGCGGTGAGCGGTCACGGGAGAGTCCTCCGGATCAAGGGCCTGTGCTGGTGTCGACGGTACCGACCGCGGCGGGAGGCTGGGGCGCTTCTTGGGCGTCACATCATGAGGATGCCCGCCGGGCCTAGACTCGTGGTGTGGTGAGCACCGACTGGAAGAGCGACCTCAGGCAGCGTGGCTACCGGCTGACCCCGCAGCGGCAGCTGGTGCTCGAAGCCGTGGACACCCTCGAGCACGCGACCCCCGACGACATCCTCGGCCAGGTGCGCAAGACCGCGTCGGGGGTCAACATCTCCACCGTGTACCGCACGCTGGAGCTGCTGGAGGAGCTGGGGCTGGTCAGCCACGCCCATCTCGGGCACGGTGCGCCCACCTACCACCTGGCCGACCGGCACCACCACATCCACCTGGTCTGCCGGGACTGCACCAACGTGATCGAGGCCGACCTGTCGGTGGCCGCCGACTTCACCGCCAAGCTGCGCGAGCAGTTCGGCTTCGACACGGACATGAAGCACTTCGCGATCTTCGGCCGGTGCGAGAGCTGTTCCCTGAAGGGTTCAACTACCGAGTCGTAAGCAAGTCGTAGGCTGGGGCGTATGAAGAGCCCCCTGCTGTCCCTGCCCGGCGCCGTTCCCGCCGAGGGCGTGGACGAAGGCGTCGCCGCCCACTACGGCGACCTGTTCCGCGAGCAGCGTGCCCTCGCCGACGGCACCGGCTTCGTCGACCTCTCGCACCGCGGTGTCGTCACCGTCACGGGCGACGACCGGTTGAGCTGGCTGCACCTGCTGCTCACCCAGCACGTCAGCGACCTGCCGGCCGGCCAGGCCACCGAGGCGCTGATCCTCTCGGCGAACGGCCACATCGAGCACGCCCTGTACCTCGTCGACGACGGCACGACCGTCTGGGCCCATGTGGAGCCCGGCAGCCAGGAGGCGCTGATCGCCTACCTGGAGTCGATGAAGTTCTTCTACCGGGTCGAGGTCGCCGACCGCACCGCCGACACGGCGGTCGTGCACCTGCCGGCCGGGTCGATCGCCCAGGCCCCCGCCTCCGCCGCCGTCCGCGAGACGCCGTACGGCCGTGATCTCTTCCTGCCGAGGGAGGAGTTGGAGGCGTTCGCCGCCGAGGCCGGGCCCGCGGCCGGGATCCTCGCCCACGAGGCGCTGCGGGTCGAGCAGCACCGCCCGCGCCTCGGCTTCGAGACCGACCACCGCACCATCCCGCACGAGCTGGGCTGGATCGGTACGGCCGTGCACCTGCAGAAGGGCTGCTACCGCGGCCAGGAGACCGTCGCCCGGGTGCAGAACCTCGGCAAGCCGCCGCGCCGGCTGGTCTTCCTGCACCTGGACGGCAGCGAGGTCCACCTGCCGCCGAACGGGGCCGAGATCCGCCTCGCCGACGACGGGCCCGACGGCCGGAAGATCGGCTTCGTCACCACGTCCGTACGCCACCACGAGCTGGGCCCGGTCGCCCTCGCCCTGGTGAAGCGGAACGTGCCGGTGGACGCCCGGCTGATGGCCGAGGACACGGCGGCAGCGCAGGAGACGGTCGTCGAGCCGTAGGGCACGACCCGCCTCAGACCTCCACGAGGACCGTGAACGGGCCGTCGTTCGTCAGCGACACCCGCATCTGCGCGCCGAAACGTCCCGTCGCCACCGTCGCGCCCAGCGCGCGCAGTCGGGCGACGACCTCGTCGACCAGCGGTTCGGCGACGTCACCGGGCGCGGCGGCGTTCCAGGTGGGGCGGCGGCCCTTGCGGGCGTCGCCGTAAAGAGTGAACTGGCTGATGACCATCAGCGGGGCGTCGATGTCGCTGCACGACTTCTCGTCGTGCAGGATCCGCACCGACCAGAGCTTGCGGGCCAGCTGCGCCGCCTTCTCCTCGGTGTCGTCGTGGGTGACGCCGACCAGGACGCACAGGCCCTCGCCGTCGATCGCGCCCACGGTCTCGCCGTCCACGACGACGCTCGCGCCGTCCACCCTCTGCACCACTGCACGCATCCCGTCATGATGCCGTGCGCCCCCAGGGTGCGGACGGTCGGGGCCGTACGGGGTTTCTTTTCGCTGCGAACCCCCCATCTGGGGCCGATCGGGGCCGATCGGGGGCACTCGGTCACATAGCGGCCACTTGGGGTGGCACGATGCTCTCCAGACGCCGGGCGAGGGGACGGTTGAGGCACATGAGCACACCGAGTACGGGGCGGTCGTTCGGGACTGCCGCGTTGACATGTCCGAGTGGTCGGGGCGGTCCGAGTGGTCCGGGTGGTCTGGAGGCGCTCCGGCCGCCCGTGCAGCGCACGGACAGCCCGGAGCTGCCGGCCGACCCTCCGGAGCGGGACCTGACCGCGCTGAGCCTGCCGGAGCTGCGCACGCTGCGCCGGGACGCCCAGCGCGAGGAGGCCGACCTCAGCTACGTGCGGCGGCTGCTGCAGGGCCGTATCGACATCCTGCGCGCGGAGCTGGCGGGGCGCGGGCCGGCGTCGTCGTCGTCCGTGGTCACCACCGCGGCGACCGGATCGGTGGTGGAGCGGCTGTCGGAGATCCTCGCCGACGCACCGGCCCGGCAGCGCTCCTCCGCCCGCCATGTGACGCTGGCCACTCCGCGCAGCGAGGAGTGCCGGCGGCTGGCCGCGGAGATGCTCGGCGAGGTGGAGCTGTCCGACCTGACGGCCCGCACCGACGTCGAGCTGACCGCGGGGATGGGGCGGCTCGTGCGCTACGAGCAGCAGGTCTCCCGGAACCGGCAGCGGCTCCAGCGCACCGCGGACGGCTGCAGCGCGGAGATCGCACGCCGGTACCGTGAAGGGGAAGCACAAGTCGACGACCTGCTCGTGTGACACGGGGGCGGCCATCCGCGCCGCCTCCGGGGTCCGGTGATCCCGGGCCGTCTCAGCGGGGGGTCGCCCGTTCCGGAAGGCCACCGCCGATGCCCGCGCCCCAGCCGTCGCAACCGTCGCACGTGAACCAGTCGTCGCACGCGGACCAGTCGTCGCACGCGGACCAGTCGTCGCAGACGCACCGGTCCGCGCCCACCTCCGCCCTCTCGCCCGTCGTGCCGCCCGTCCTCGCCGAGGTCGTCAGGTCCGGCTTCGTCGAGGGGCGGCACCGGGGCAGCCTGGTGATCCTGGGCGCCGACGGGGCCGTGGAGCTGGCCCTGGGGGACGTGACGGCGCCGGTCTTCCCGCGGTCCTCCAACAAGCCGATGCAGGCGGCCGGCGTCCTGCGGGCCGGTCTCGACCTCGCGGGGGAGCGGCTGGCGCTGGCCGCCGCGAGCCACTCCGGAGAACCGTTTCACCGCGACCTGGTCCGCAAGATGCTGGACGAGTACGGCCTGGACCCGGCGCTGCTCCGGTGCCCGCCCGACCTGCCGCTGGACGCCGAGGAGCGGGAGACGTACCTGGCGTCGGGCGCCGTGCCCGACCGCATCACCATGAACTGCTCCGGCAAGCACACCGCGATGCTGGCGGTCTGCGCACAGCGGGGCTGGCCGCTGGATACCTACCTCGACCCGGAGCACCCGCTCCAGCGGATCATCCACAGGGTTGTGGAGGACGCCGCGGGCGAGCCGGTGGCCGCCGTCGGTACGGACGGGTGCGGGGCGCCGCTGATGGCGATCAGCCTGGTCGGCCTGGCCCGCGCCTTCCGGTCCTTCGTCGCCGCCGAGCCCGGCTCGGCCGAGCGCCGGGTCGCCGACGCGATGCGCGCCCACCCCGAGTACGTCGCCGGCAGCCGGCGCGCCGACACCTGGCTGATGCGGGAGGTGCCCGGCACGCTCTCCAAGATGGGTGCCGAGGCCGTCCAGGCGGTGGCCCTGCCCGACGGCCGCGCCCTCGCCTTCAAGATCGAGGACGGCGCGACCCGGGCCCTGGGCCCGGTGCTGTCCCGCGCTCTGACGCTGCTGGGCGTGGCAGGCCCGGTCGTCGACCGCATCGGCCGCGCACCCCTGCTGGGCGGTGGCCGTGAGGTGGGGGAGATACGGGCGTCCTTCTGACGTCCGCGGCCCCGGAACCGGGCCCCGCCCCGGATAATCCCCGCGACGCGGGTCGGCACGTCGTCCTACGGTGAGCGTATGAGTCGCCGCACCGAGATCGACGTACGTCCCATCACCGAGGCCGAGTTCCCCGACTGGAACCGGGCCCTGAACACAGGGTTCCTGCAGCCGCCCGCCGTGGCCGCCGAGCAGCTGGAGGCCCGGCGCCGGCAGTTCGTGCCCGGCCGGTCGCTCGGTGCCTTCGACGGCGACCGGTGCGTGGCGACCTTCCGCTCCTTCGACCAGGAGCTGACCGCCGTCGGGGGCGTCCCGGTCCGGGCCGACGCGATCTCCAACGTCACCGTCACCGCGACCCACCGCCGCCGCGGCCTGCTCACCCGGATGATGGCGCAGGACCTGGCCGCGGCCAAGGAGCGCGGGGACGTCGTCGCGACGCTGATCGCGGCGGAGTACCCGATCTACGGCCGGTACGGCTTCGGCCCCGCCACCACCATGACCGAGTGGGCGGTCGACGTGCCCCGCGCCGGTCTCGACCCGCGCTGGGCGGCCCCGGAGGACGGCGGCCGGATCGACCTCGTGGACGGCGACGACGTGCGCAAGCTCGGCCCCGAGCTGCACGAGCGGCTGCGCCGGGCCCAGCCGGGCGCGGTCAGCCGGGCGGAGCTGTGGTGGCAGTCCCGGACCGGCGTCGTGAACATGAACGGCACGCCCTGGACCGAGCCCTACTACGCCCTGTACCGCTCGGCGGACGGCGAGGTCGAGGGCATGGCCTCGTACCGGACCGACGACCACTGGGGCGGTGCCAAGCAGCCGCTGAACACGGCGACCGTCGACTGGCTGATCGCCGTGACCCCGGTCGCGGAGCGCGCGTTGTGGCACTACCTGTGCTCGGTCGACTGGGTCCAGACGGTGAAGAGCGGCTGGCGCTCCCCCGACGACCTGCTCCCGCACCTCCTGCCGGACCCGCGCGCGGCCCGCATCACCACGCAGGCCGACTGGCTGTGGGTGCGGATCCTGGACGTCGCGGGGGCGCTCGAGGCGCGGACGTACGAGGGGCAGGGCTCGGTGGTCCTCGAGGTGGTGGACCGGGGAGGGCTGACCGGCGGACGGTGGCGGCTGGAGGCGGGGCCGGACGGGGCGTCCTGCGCGCCGGCCACCGAGAGCGCCCATCTCACGCTCGACGTGGGCGACTTGGCAGCGCTCTGGCTCGGTGACGCCTCGGCCGTACGGCTGGCCGCGCTCGGCCGGGTGCGGGAAGAACGAGCGGGCGCCGCCCGTGTGGTCGACGCCCTGCTGCGTACGTCCAGGCGGCCTTGGTGCCCGGACATGTTCTGAGGTGACTCCCTTCCGCCGGTGACGGTGGACGTGCGCATCCGTAGCGCGTGTTCTTCGACGTGCTCTTCAGTTGTGGTTGTGGTTGTTGTGCCGGTGGTGCGTGGTGCTTACCGCCGGCCGGGCTCCCGGCTCCCCTCCGGAAGGGGGCCCGGCCGGCGGTACGTCGGTTCAGCCGGACTGGGCGAGCAGCATCACGAGGATCACCGCGCCCACACCGCCGATCATGGTGTTCTTCGCCTTGATGCCGATGGACAGCGCGACGAACGCGATGATGCCCATCGGCCCGTACTTCCATTGCACGAGCTGCTCGAACCCGATGGCCAGAGCGGCGACGACGATGGCGATGAGCGGCATGGTGGACCCCCTGTCACCGTGGTGGCCAACCCCTGCGAAGATTGACCACGTTGCTCAAGTTGGCTACCAACTTATCTCTGGTTATCTCCACTTGGAAGAAGCTTGTAACCACCCGCTCGCGAACTGCGGCAAGATGGCGTGAAGTTGTGGCGTACGGCCGCACGGCCTGCACCGGCTTCGCCCCGATGCGACGGGAACCGGCCAAGGTCACAGCGCGGGATCCGCGACCATGAGAGCAAGCAGCACCGCGCCGGCGCAGCTGACGGAGGGCCGCCTGGCTTTGAGTCCTATGGCGAGCAGGAGCAGGCCGACGATGCCGGTGCCGCCGTAGCGCCACTGGACGATCTGCTCGAAGGTGATGACGCAGACCGCGGAGACGAGGGCGAGGACGGCCATGGTCTCCCCCCTTCAAGACGTTCGGGCGGCCGGAAGTTCGCGGATGAGCGGGTTCAGGAAGATAGGCTTCCGCCAACTGGTTGATGTTGGCTGCCAACTTCAGTTACGTTGTTCCCACTTGGCTGCTACCTATAAACAAGTTTCAAACAACTCCCAGTAGGTAGGTCAAAGTTGTAGCGTTTGGTCGTGACTCAGGAGAGCGTGTCCGTGAACGGCAGCAGAAGGCTCTCGTCGCAGGAGATCGCCGAAGTCCTGCGCGAGCGGATCCGTGAGGGAGACCTCAAGGCGGGCGACCGCCTGCCGACGCAGGCCGAGCTGGCCGAGGAGTTCGGCGTGGAGCGGGGCACCGTGCGCCAGGCGCTGCGCGCGCTCCAGGACGACAAGCTGCTCACCAACGTCAGCAAGGGCAGCCCGCCCCGCATCGCCGAGCCCGCCCCCGTCCGGGACGACGAGCCGCAGAAGACGATGTGGGCCTTGGGGCCCCGGCTGACGGTGGCGTTCTCGGAGCCGCGGGTGCGGGTCGACGTCGTGTGTCACACCTCGGAGACGTTGGTGTCCGCGCTCAGCGAGCCGCTCCGCCTGATCCATGAAGGCGCCGTCGAGCCGGAGTCGATCGAGTTCCGGGTGCTGCTCCCGGCGCCGGACATCAAGCTGGCCTTTCCCGTTCTGGTCGCTGACGAGGAGAACGATCCGGTCCACCGACGCTGGCTCGGGATGCGTAACGCCCAGGCCCGGGTGCTTGAGCTCAACCTGCTCGCCGTGCGGAAGATCAGCCGGCACGTCGACGTACGGGTGGCCTTCCGCACGCTGCCGTTCACCCCGCCGATGAAGCTCTACCTGCTCAACGGCGAGGAGGCGCTCTTCGGCTACTACCTGGTGGACCAGCGCGAGGAGGAGTACGAGGGCCGGACGCTGCAGATGTACGACGCGCTCGGCTCCCATTCGCTGCTGTTCCCCTTCCAGAAGAAGATCAGCCGCGGTGACAGGGTCTTCGTCGAGGAGTCGCAGAAGTGGTTCAACGGCCTGTGGGGGACCGTCTCCAGGCCCATGGAGCTCAGCCCGTGACGTCCCACACGGAACGGGCGGAACCGGTGAGCGAGCCGGGCGGGCGTGCCGAGGTGCCCGAGCGCGTGCGGGAGCTGGTCCTGGGCGCCCGCCTCGTCCTGTGGGACTTCGACGGCCCCGTCTGCAGACTTTTCGCGGGCCACCCGGCCGACCGGGTGGCGGGTGAACTGGTGGCCTGGCTGGAGGGGATGGGGTTCAAGGACCTGCTGCCCCAGGAGGAGCAGAGCCACCCGGACCCGATGGTCCTGCTGGGCGCGGTCAACCGCAGGCACCGCCGAAGCGACCTCGTCGCCGAGTTCGAGGAACGGCTGACCCGCGAGGAACTGCGCGCCGTACCCACCGCATGGCCGACCCCGTACGCCGACCCCCTGATCCGTACCTGGACCGCCCTCGGCACCGGTCTCGCGATCACGACCAACAACTCGCCCCGCGTGGTGAGCCGGTACCTGGCGACCCGGGGCCTGCTGGACTGCTTCGCCCCGCACATCTACGGCCGCACCCGGGACCCGCACCTGCTCAAGCCCGACCCGCACCACCTCAACCGCGCCCTCGACGCCATGAGCGCCGCCCCAGGGCAGGCCCTGATGCTCGGCGACTCCCCCGCCGACGCGGCCGCGGCCAGGCGGGCGGGTGTCCCCTTCCTCGGGTACGCGAGGAACGGCCGAAAGGAGGAGCAACTGCGGTCCGCGGGCGAGGAAGTACTCGTTCACTCCCTCGAAGCGGTACTGCGGGTGGTACGGGAGGAACGCGCGACGCGGCAGTAGGCACCACCCGCTACCCGCTACCCGCTACCCGCAGACCGACGACTCGTCGGCGGCCCGGAGGACCGGGAGGTACGAGGAGACCACCGCGTCCGCGCCGCCCTGCGCCATCCGCAGCGCGCGTTCCGCGTGCCCGGTGAGTCCGAGGAAACCGGTCCCGGCCGACCGGGCGGCACCCAGGTCGGTGAGCTGGTCACCGACGAGCAGGCAGTCCGAGGCGGGCAAGCCCAGGTGGCGCAGGGCCCGGTGCACGCAGTCCGGATGCGGCTTCATGAGCCGTGCGTCGTGGGGCGACCGGCCGAAGACTCCGTGGAACTTCGAGCCGAGTCCACGACCTTCGAGGTACTCCAGGATCGGTCCCTCCGCGTTGTTGCTGACGACGGCCAGACGCTTGCCCTGGCCGAGCAGCAGATCCACGAGGGCGTACAGGTGCGCAGTGGGGACCGCGGTGCGCACGGCCCGCCGCTCCAGGCCGGTGACGGCGGCCTCGGCGAGTTCCAGCGGGAGGCTGCTGGGCCTGGGAACGGACCGTTCGTACATTTCCCTGAGCGGGCCGAGGACGCCGTGGGAGTCGTCGCACTTCTCGACCGAGGGGTCGAGCGGCCCCCAGTACCGCCGGGCCGTCCGTTTGACCTGCTCCGCCACGTCCGTAGTGGTCGCGCCCGCGAACAGGTCGCAGACGGGACCGTCGAAGTCGAACAGCACCGCGCGGGCGGACCCGAACGCGCGCAGCAGAACGGCCGGGTCCGCGAAGGTTCCCCGGGCGAGGTCTGTGTCGGTCATCGCGGCAGTCTCCCGCACGGGGCGCGAACGGGTCATCACGACACGTAACTTCGGAGTAGGGTGACGCACCCTGTCACCGCACCGACTCCTCCAGGTTGAGCGGAGCACAGAGAATGACACTGTCCCAGGGGTCCCCCGTCCGCCTGCGGGCCGTCGGGATCAGCGGCGACCGGAGTGGGGTCGAGGGCCCATTGACGGGGTACTACCACGAGACCTACGTGGTACCGCTGCCCGGCGCGGCGGGAGCGGCGCGCTGGAAGTGCCGGGAGCCGCGGTCCAACCTGCTGTGGTTCGACCGCCGGTGCTTCGTGTCGGAGGAGCGGCTGCTGCTCGCCCTGCAGGGCCGGATATCCCGGGTACCGGAGGTGTTCGAGCTCGACGGGCTGCACCTGCAGCGCTTCGTCGAGGGCCAGACCCTGGGCAGGCTGCACGGCGCCGGTCACGCGGTGCCCCGCGACCTGGTGCGACAGCTCGTGCGGCTCTTCGGGGAGACGGCGGCCGTGACGTCGCGGACGCTCCCCGTGGAGCGGCGGTGCGGTCCCGAGGACCGGCCGGCGGACGGCGACAGCGACGGCTTCATGGAACGGCTCGTCTGCTTCACCGAGCAGCGCGTCTACGCGGACAACCTGCCGCGGTTCGGCTCCCTCTTCGCCGGTCTGGGCCTGGACGACGACGCGTTCAAGAGGCTGCGCAAGCATGTCGCGGGACTCCGGGAGCGCCCGTTCTGCCTGCTCCACGCCGACCTGCACCGCGAGAACCTGATCGTCGACGCGGACCGGCGGCTGTGGACCATCGACTGGGAACTGGCGATGGTCGGCGACCCGCTGTACGAGCTGGCCACTCACCTGCACCTGATGCGTTACCCGGCCTGGCAGCGCCGCCAGGTGGCGGAGGGCTGGCGGCACGCGGTCGAGGCCGCCCGCCCCGGCGGGACGTACGGCTGGCGGCAGGACCTGGACCTGCTCCTCGGGTACAAGCGGGCCCAGTCGGTCTTCACCGACGTCGTCCGGGAGGCCGTCTCACTGGGCCGGGCCGGCCGGTCGCCCGGCCCCCGCGTCTCGATCGCGGCGGCCAGACTGCACGACGTCCTGACCGCCGCGGCCCTCCCCCTCGGCCTCGACTCCGTCCCCGCCCCCACCGAAATCGCCACCGCCCTCGCGCGCTGGTCCCGCACGGACCCACAGGACGAGGGAGCCCTGCCGGGCAGGCCATAGGCTCGGCCCATGAACGCCCCCGGTCTGCGCGAGCGCAAGAAGCAGCGGATGTTCCAAACGCTGTCGGACACCGCCGTCGAACTCTTCCTGGAGAAGGGCTTCGACGCGGTGTCCGTCGCGGAGGTGGCCGCCGCGGCCGAGGTCTCCAAGCCGACGCTCTTCCGGTACTTCCCGGCGAAGGAGGACCTCGTCCTGCACCGCATCGCCGACCACGAGGACGAGGCGGCCCGGGTGGCGGCCCGGGGCCCGGCGCCGCTCGACGCGCTGCGCCGGCACTTCCTGGCAGGTCTTGAGCGGTGCGATCCGGTGACCGGGCTCAACGACCACCCCGCCGTACTCGCCTTCCACCGGCTGCTCTACGGCACCCCCGCCCTGGTCGCGCGGATGCACATCCAGCTGGAGCGGTCCGAGGCCGCGCTCGCCGAGGTGCTCGGCGGCGACCTGGAGGCCAGGCTGGCCGCCGGTCAGATCATCGCCGTGCAGCGCGTCCTCGCGCTGGACAACTGGCGGCGGATCGCCGGCGGGGAACGGGTGGAGGACGTGCGGGGGGACGCGGTGGCGGCGGCGGAGCGGGCATTCGCGGGGCTGGCGGCCGGACTGCCAAGACGCATGACGGAGTAAAAAAAGTAACCAGACTGCCGCCGACCTGGTCCTGCTCGACGAGGTCGCCGGACTCCTCGAACACCCCGAGGGCTACGGCCACATCGTCGTCGACGAGGCCCAGGACCTGTCCCCGATGGAGTGCCGGGCCATCGCCCGCCGGTCCGCCTTCGGTTCGCTCACCGTCCTCGGCGACCTCGCCCAGGGGACCACGCCGTGGGCCGCGCGGTCCTGGCGTACCCTCCTCGCCCACCTGGGCCGCCCGGACGCGGACGTGGTGCCGCTGACCACGGGATTCCGGGTGCCGGAGGAGGTCGTGGGCCTCACCAACCGGCTCCTGGCACGGCTCGGCGTGGACGTGCCGCCGCCCCGTTCGCTGCGCGGCGGCGGTGAGCTGACGCTGCGCGAGACCGAGCCCGGCGCCGTGCCGGAGACGGTCGTGGACGCCGTACGGCACGCGCTCGCCCGGCAGGGCTCGGTGGGCGTCGTCGCCGCCGACCCGGACGTGCCCCGGCTGCGGGCGGCCCTCGACGCGGCCGGCATCGCGGCGGCGGGACCCGAGGCGCTGGGCGCCCGGGTGGCCGTCGTACCGGCGAGCGTGGTCAAGGGACTGGAGTACGACCACGTCGTCGCCGTCGAACCGGCGGCGATCGCGGCGGCGGAGGGGCGGGGAGGACGGGGCCTGCACCGCCTGTACGTGGTACTCACCCGCGCGGTGTCCCGGCTGGACGTGGTCCACGCGCGGCCCCTGCCGTTCTGAGGCGACACCGCTCGGCGGCACTCCCTAGGCGACGCTCCTCCAGAAGTCCCGCATCAGCGGCGTGGGTGCGGGACTCGTCATCCCCACCTGCGTCAGCAGGATCGCGACCGTTCCCGTGGCGGGGACGATGTGCGCCGTCGTACCCGTGCCGCCGACCCAGCCGTAGCGGCCGGGCACGGTCCAGGGGTCGGTCGGGGCGACGTCGACCTGGCCGCCGTAGCCCCAGCCCTGGCCCTCCAGGAAGAGGGGGACGGCTGCGCGCTGCTCGGCCGTGAGGTGGTTGGTGGTCATGCGGTCGACCGAGGCGCGGGTGATGAGGCGGTGGCCGTCGCTCCCGCCGCCGTTCAGCAGCATGCGGGCGAAGGCCAGCCAGTCGTCGGCCGTGGAGACGAGGCCCCCGCCGCCCGAGTGGAAGCGCGGGAGCCGGCTCCATTCCCCCTGCGGGGTGTCGGCCGGTTCGAGGGCGCCGTCCGGGGCCGGGGTGTAGAAGGACGTGAAGCGGGGCCGCTTGGCCTCGGGGACCTCGAAGGCCGTGTCCCTCATGCCCAGCGGTTCGAAGATCCGCTCCGCGAGGAAGTCGGGGAACGTGCGGCCCGACGCCCGGGCGACCAGGATGCCCTGGAGGTCGGAGGAGGTGCCGTACAGCCAGGCGTCTCCGGGCTGGTGCAGCATCGGCACCCGGGCGAGCAGGCTCAGCCACGTGTCCGGGTCCGGCCAGTCCTGCAGGGCGCGGCCGTCCCGCTGCACGGCGAACAGGGACTGCACCGCCGGGAGGGAGAAGTCGGCGGGGAAGCCCCAGCCGGTGCGGGAACTGAGCAGGTCCTCGACCGTGATGGGGCGGGCCGCCGGGACCACGTCGTCGACGGGGGCGCCGGGGGTACGCACCACGTTCGGCTTCGCCAGCTCGGGCAGCCACTCCTCGACGGGAGCGTCCAGGGCGAGCCGTCCCTCCTCCACCAGCATCAGGACCGCGGCCGCCGCGACGGGTTTGGTGATGGACGCGATACGGAAGATCGTGTCCCTCGCCATCGGCGCGGTGTCCTCGGTGTCCACCGAGCCGACGGTCACCACCTCCACGTCGTCTCCGCGGGCGACGAGTCCGACGGCCCCCGGCACGCTCCCGTCGTCGACGTACCGGTGCAGGGTGTCGCGCAGCGCGTTCATCGGGAGACCTTTCGACCGGGCTCATCGTCCCGGGTACGACTCCCGGGGCGGTGGAAACTCATCGGCCGCCCCGGCGGCACACTGTTGCAAGCAAGCTGCTTGCAATAGTTAGCAGACTGCTGCATGGTGGAGGCATGGCATCGCTCAACGTCGGCAACCTCGGTGAGTACCTGCGCGAGCAGCGGCGCAACGCGCAGCTGTCCCTGCGGCAGCTCGCCGATGCCGCGGGCGTTTCCAACCCGTACCTGAGCCAGATCGAGCGCGGACTGCGCAAGCCGAGTGCGGAGGTGCTCCAGCAGGTCGCCAAGGCGCTGCGGATCTCCGCCGAGACGCTGTACGTCCGTGCGGGGATCCTCGACGCCGAGCGGGACCGGGACGACGTGGAGACGCGTGCGGTCATCCTCGCCGACCCCTCGCTGAACGAGCGGCAGAAGCAGGTACTGCTCCAGGTCTACGAGTCCTTCCGCAAGGAGAACGGGTTCGGGACCGATGCGGACGCCGGCACCGACGCAGATGCCGCTGTCGACGGGGCTGAACCAGTACAAAACCCTCATCCGTAAGCAATTCCGGAGGACCATCACCATGGCCATCACCGACGACCTGCGCAAGACCTTCAGCGACCCCACCCCGCTCTACTTCGCCGCGGGCACCGCCGACCTGGCCTTCCAGCAGGCCAAGAAGGTGCCGGTGCTGGTGGAGCAGCTGCGCGCGGAGGCCCCGGCGCGGATCGACGCCGTACGCAACACCGACCCGAAGGCCGTCCAGGAGAAGGCGACGGCCCGCGTCAAGGAGACCCAGGGCAGCCTCCAGGCCAAGGCCAACGAGCTCTTCGGCTCCCTCGACGCCGACTTCAAGAAGCTCGGCGAGACCGCCCAGGACCTCGCCCTGCGCTCCGTCGGCGTCGCCGCCGAGTACGCCATCAAGGCCCGGGAGACCTACGAGAAGGTCGCCGAGCGCGGCGAGCACGCGGTGCGCACCTGGCGCGGCCAGGCCGCCGACGGCATCGAGGACCTCGCCGAGGACGTGGAGGACCTCGCGGTGGCCGTCGAGCCGGCCAAGCCCGCGACGGCCAAGCCCGCTACGGCCAAGCCCGCGACGGCCGACTCCGAGCCGGTCCGGGTCGGCGACGACAAGCCCGCCGCGGCGAAGAAGACGCCCGCCCCGCGCAAGGCACCGGCCAAGAAGAGCACCACCGCCAAGAAGACGACGCCGCCCGCCAAGTAGGGGCGAGGGGCGCTACGAGTGGGGAGCGGGCCGGGCACCCTTGGGGTGTCCGGCCCGTTGTGCGGGTACGGTGACCGCGTAATGACGATCCGATTCTGGTGGTGGACGTTGTGCTGATGCAGGGGTTCGCAGGCTTCATGTGGCTGCTGAGCATCGCCCTGATCCTTTTCAGCGGCTTCGCTTTGATCGACGCCGCCACGCGCCGTGAGGACGCCTACCGCGCGGCCGACAAGAAGACCAAGCCCTTCTGGCTGATCATCCTCGGGCTCGCCTTCGTGGTGAACCTGATCTTCAATATCCTGTCGTTCCTGCCGATCATCGGTCTCATCGCGACGATCGTGTACATGGTCGACGTACGGCCCGCCCTGCGCGGCCTGTCCGGCGGCGGCCGCAGCAGCCGCCGCGGCTCCAGCAGCGACGGCCCGTACGGCCCGTACAACGGCGGACGCTGACGGACCCCCGCGCGGGGGCACTCGTGACCGGGCGGCTCAGGCCGTCCGGTCCAGCAGGACCACCGCCACGTCGTCGGCCAGCTCGCCGCCGTTGAGTTCGCGCACCTCGTTGACGGCCGCCCGCAGCAGCTCCTCGCCCCGCAGGCCCCCGGCGCGCTGGCGGCGGACCATCTCCACCATGCCGTCCTGGCCGAGCCGCTCCCGGCCCTGGCCGACGTGGCCCTCGATCAGGCCGTCGGTGTAGAGCATCAGGCTCCACTCGGCGCCCAGCTCCACCTGCGTCCGCGGCCAGCGGGCGCCCGGCAGCAGTCCCAGCGCCGGGCCGTTGTTGTCGTACGGCAGCAGGCGTGCGGGCACGCCCGGTGCGGCGATCAGCGGGGACGGGTGCCCGGCCAGGCACAGGCCCGCGCGGCGGCCGTCCGGGGATATGTCCACGGCGCACAGGGTCGCGAAGATCTCGTCGTCCGAGCGCTCGTGCTCCAGCACCTGCTGGAGCGTGCCGAGCAGCTCGTCGCCGCAGAGCCCGGCCAGGGTCAGCGCCCGCCAGGCGATCCGCAGCTCCACGCCGAGCGCCGCCTCGTCCGGACCGTGCCCGCAGACGTCGCCGATCATGGCGTGCACGGTGCCGTCCGGGGTGCGGACGACGTCGTAGAAGTCGCCGCCGAGCAGCGCGCGCGAGCGGCCCGGACGGTACCGGGCGGCGAAGCGCAGCGGGGAGCCGGCGAGCAGCGGGGTCGGCAGCAGGCCGCGCTCCAGACGGCGGTTCTCCTGCGCCCGCAGCCGGCCCTCGGCCAGGCGCCGTTCCGCCGAGTCGGACCGCTTGCGCTCGACGGCGTAGCGGATCGCCCGGCTCAGCAGGCGCCCGTCCAGCTCGTCGCGGAACAGGTAGTCCTGCGCGCCGACCGCCACGGCCTCCGCGCCGCGCTCGGCGTCGCTGGAGGAGGTCAGCGCGAGCACGGCGTGCCGGGGCGCGAGCTCCAGGACGTGCCGGAGCACGGCCAGCTCGTCGTCGCCCTCCGCGTCACCTTTGCCGTTGCCACCGCCGTCGGTGCTCGTACGGGCCGGGGCGGGGGCCGACAGGGCGAGGTCCAGCAGGATGCAGTGGACGTCGTCGGTCAGCAGCCGCCCGGCCTCGGTGAGGTTGCGTGCGGTGCGGACGCGGATCGGCTTGCCGGCCTGGTCGAGCAGGTCGGGCACGATCGGCGAACCGGCCGGGTCGTCCTCGATCAGCAGCACCGTCAGGTTCGTGGGGGCCGCGCTCTCGGTCCGGCGGCTCTGCGTCCGGTCGGTGCCGGGGGCCGTGCCGGTGGTGCTGGTGCTGGTGCTGGTGCCGGTGCTGGTTCCGGGGCTGGTGTCCGTGGGCTTCTCGCGCTTCTCCGTGGGGTTCTCTCGCTGGGCGGTGGGGTTCTCGGCCGGGTGCGTCCCGGGCGGGGCCTGTTCCGTGGAAGGGCCGCTGTCCGGGGACGCGGCGGGCGCCTGACCACACTCCACGGCCGGGATCGCCCTCTGCCGCGGTACGGGTACGGGCATTGTCTTGGTTTCCTTCCCTCCCCCCGAGGGCATGGCGGGGCGAGGGACCTCGACCCACCGACGGGGACCATAGCGGGTGACGGCGCCGCTGCGGAATGGTCCAGAACACGTCGGGCGGCCATCGGCCACTGTCATATGCCGCGTTACCCCCCGCAGTTGGACACGTCGGCCGGTGGCCTGGGATGACGAACGTCACGCGGGGCGGGGCGCCGGGCGTGGACTGGGTCACGTGGCCCGCCTCACGCGCCCGGCGCGGGGCGCGTGGCCCGCGTCACCCCTTGGGCGCGGACGCCCTGTTCCGGGGCCGTGTCCGGCCGGACCACGCCGAGGATCGGCATCGAGCCCGCGCCGGCGACGGTGATCGAGCGCCCCGGGCGCGGGGCGTGCACGACGGAGCCGTCGCCGACGTACATGCCGACGTGGCTGGCGTCGTCGAAGTAGATGATCAGGTCACCGGGGCGCATGTCCTCGACGGCGACGTGCTTCAGCTGCTTCCACTGCTGCTGCGAGGTGCGCGGTATCGCCTGCCCGGCCGACACCCAGGCCTGTGAGGTCAGACCGGAGCAGTCGTAGGTCTTCGGGCCCTCGGCGCCCCACTGGTACGGCTTCCCGATCTGGGCGGTGGCGTATTCGACCGCCTTGCGGCCCCGCTCGGTCGCCTCGGTGTCGAGGTCCTTGAGGATGCCGGAGCCGAGCCAGGCGGTCTGGGCCTTGGCCTGCGCCTCCCGCTCCAGCCGGGCGAGGCGCTCCTTCTCCTCCTTCTCCAGCTCGGACTCCAGCTTCTCGGCCGCCGCGATCTGCTTCTCGATCTTCTTCTGGGCCTTGGCCTTGGTCCTGCGGTTCGCCTCCAGCTCCTTGAAGCGGGCGGAGGCGTCCGCCGCGTAGGTCTTCAGGTCCTCCTGGGCGCGGGTCAGCTCGCCGAGCAGGCCCTTGGTGGCGCGCTGGCCCTGGAGCACCCGGCCGGTGCCGTCGAGGAAGTCCTCGGGGTCGTCGCTCAGGACCAGCTTGGCCCCGTCGGGCAGGCCGCCGGTGCGGTACTGGGCGCGGGCCGCGGCTCCCGCGCGGTCCTTCAGCCCGTCCAGCTTCTCCTGGCCCTTGACGATCTTCTTGGCCAGCTCGACGATCTCGGCGTTCTGCTTCTCGGCCTTCTCCTCGGCGGCGTTGTACTCCTCCGTGGCCGAGGCCGCCGCGCGGTAGAGCTTGTCGAGCTTCTTGCGTACGGCTTCCAGGTCCTTGCCCTTGCCGGGCGTGGCGGCCGGGGCGGCAGAGGCGCTGGGGGCGCTCGATGACGGTGACGGCGACGGAGACGACGAAGGGCCCGGGTCCGCGAACGCCGTGCCCGGTGCCGCCAGCACGGTGACCGCGCAGACCACGGCCACGGCAGCGGTCGTCAAGCCACGCTTCCCCGTACGCATACCTCGCCCCCAACCTGATTAACCGTCAGTAACATAGCCCGCTCGGGGGATCGTGCCATGCCGGCGTGAAAAGCGACAGAGGCCGTGCTTTCCTCCCGCTTCCCCTCGGTTGCTTCCCTGCGGTTGCTTCCCTCGGTGTGTGACGAACGCCGCACGGAGATCGTTCCCGGCCCACGGCCGCCCCCGTCCGTGCCGCACGGCCGGTCACGCGCGGGGCGCCAACGCCTCCCACCGCACCGTCACTTCGCCCTGCCGCCACCGCACCGGTGCGTCCGTCACCGGCCAGTCGGCCGTCAGGTCCCGCACGGCCCGCATCCAGCGCTGCCGGGCACCGTAGGAGGCGTAGGGCGCGGCGGCGGCCCAGGCCCGGTCGAAGTCACGCAGGAAGGCGTGCACGGGCTCGCCGGGGACGTTGCGGTGGATGAGCGCCTTCGGTAGCCGTTCGGCCAGGTCGGAGGGCTGGTCCAGGGAGCCGAGCCGGGTGGCGAAGGTGACCGTGCGCGGCCCCTCGGGTCCCAGTGCCACCCACACGTGCCGGCGCCCGATCTCGTCACAGGTGCCCTCGACCAGAAGCCCGCCGCCCGAGCGCCCCGACGCCGACGCCGGCGCGAGCCGCGCGCACAGCCGCTGCCAGACGGCGGCGACCTCTCCCTCGTCGTACTGGCGCAGCACGTTCGCCGCGCGGATCAGCAGCGGCGGCTCGGGGACGGGGACCTCGAAGCCGCCGTGCCGGAAAGCGAGCCCCGCGCGCGCGTACGGCTGGGCCGCCGCCACCCGGGCCGGGTCGATCTCGACGCCCACCACGCGCGCGTGCGGCGCGACCGTGCGCAGGCGGAGCAGCAGTTCGACGGCCGTCCAGGGGGCCGCGCCGTAGCCGAGGTCGACGGCGACGGGATCGGCGGCGCGGCGCAGTTCGGCGCCGTGCACGGCCGCGATCCAGCGGTCCATGCGGCGCAGCCGGTTGGGGTTCGTCGTCCCGCGCGTGACCGTGCCCACGGGGCGGGTGGCGGTGGCGCGGGGTGGCATGCCTACGAGGGTAGGCGGCCGGTCGTCAGGCATCCGCGCGCGGGTTGGTGGTACCCGGGACTCCAGGGCAGGGACCCCGCCGCCACCGGCTCGGGGGGTGACCCCGCCGACCCTCGAACGGTTGAGCGATAGGCGGTAATGATTCGGCAAAGGTCGGAAAACCGGAATGGAGCACCGCCCGTCCGGTGTTCCCACCCCTTGGAGGACACCGCAGGTCCTCCGACCGGCATGCCCGCAGCGAGGAGGAACGGCTCGTGAGCCAGTACGTCAGCAGGCTCGGGCGTCGCTCACCGGCGGCCTCCCCGCGGCTCCGGCTGCTGCGCAGGCCCCGCCGCGTCGCCATGCTCTCCGTGCACACCTCACCGCTCCACCAGCCCGGCACCGGCGACGCCGGCGGCATGAACGTCTACATCGTGGAGCTCGCGCAGCGCCTCGCCGCGATCAACATCGAGGTCGAGATCTTCACGCGGGCGACCACCGCCGCCCTCCCGCCCGCCGTCGAGCTGGCCCCGGGCGTCCTCGTCCGGCACGTCGACGCGGGCCCGTACGAGGGGCTGGCCAAGGAGGAGCTGCCCGCCCAGCTCTGCGCCTTCACCCACGGCGTGATGCAGGCCTGGGCCGGCCACCGACCCGGCCACTACGACCTCGTGCACTCCCACTACTGGCTCTCCGGCCACGTCGGCTGGCTCGCCGCACAGCGCTGGGGCGCCCCCCTCGTGCACGCCATGCACACCATGGCCAAGGTCAAGAACGCCAACCTGGCCGACGGCGACACCCCCGAACCCGCCGCCCGCGTCATCGGCGAGACCCAGATCGTCGCCGCCTCCGACCGCCTGATCGCCAACACGGCGGAGGAGGCCGACGAACTCGTCCGCCACTACAGCGCCGACCCCGGCAAGGTGGCCGTCGTCCACCCCGGCGTGAACCTCGAACGCTTCCGCCCCTTCCCCAAGGGCTCCGTACCCGGCCCGGGACAGCACGGGAACGCCCGCGCCGCCGCCCGCGCCCGCCTCGGCCTGCCCCAGGACGCGCTGATCCCGCTCTTCGCCGGCCGCATACAGCCCCTCAAGGCGCCGGACATCCTGCTGCGCGCCGTCGCCGTACTCCTCGACGAACGCCCCGAGCTGCGCTCCCGCATCGTCGTCCCCGTCGTCGGCGGCCCCAGCGGCAGCGGCCTCGCCAAGCCGGAGGGCCTGCAGAAACTCGCCGCGCGGCTCGGCATCGCCGACGTCGTACGCTTCCGCCCGCCCGTCGGACAGGAACAGCTCGCCGACTGGTTCCGGGCCGCGTCCGTCCTGGTCATGCCGTCCTACAGCGAGTCCTTCGGCCTGGTCGCGATAGAGGCCCAGGCGGCCGGCACCCCGGTCCTCGCCGCCGCGGTCGGCGGCCTCCCCGTCGCCGTGCGCGACGGCCACACCGGCCGCCTCGTCGACGGCCACGATCCCGCCGCGTACGCGCGCGTGCTGCGCGACTTCGCCGACAACCCCGAGCTGACGCCCCGCATGGGCGACGCCGCCGCCCGGCACGCCCAGTCCTTCGGCTGGGACAGCGCCGCCGCCGCGACGGCCGACGTCTACACGGCCGCGATCCAGTCGCACCGCCGTCGCGTACGCTCGCACCATGGCTGAGGCACCGGACAAGGCAGCACAGGTCGTCGAGGGGGCACTGAAGGACGCCGAGCTGGAGTGGGAGAGCCCCGAACCCGGCAACTTCGTCGTCAAGCTCCCCGGCACCCGCAAGCTGTCCACGACGGTCTCCCTCCTCGTCGGCCGGCACTCCCTCTCCCTCAACGCCTTCGTCATCCGCCACCCCGACGAGAACGAACCGGCCGTCCACCGCTGGCTGCTGGAACGCAACCTCAAGCTCTACGGCGTCGGTTACGCCGTCGACCGCCTCGGCGACGTCTACGTCACCGCGAAACTCCCCCTGGCCGCCGTCACCCCCGACGAGATCGACCGCCTCCTCGGCCAGGTCCTGGAGGCAGCCGACGGCGCCTTCAACACCCTGCTGGAGCTGGGCTTCGCCTCCGCCATCCGCAAGGAGTACGAGTGGCGGACCTCGCGCGGCGAGTCGACCCGAAACCTGGAGGCGTTCCGGCACCTGATCGAGCGCTCCGGCGACTGATCGGCCTCAGGTTCTGGCGCCGCTCGCCCGGTACCGCCCCGGCGTGACCCCCACCAACCGCTTGAAGTGCCGGGTCAGATGGGCCTGGTCGTAGAAACCGGTGGCGCCCGCCACGTCCGCCGGTGACTGTCCGGCGAGCAGCAGCCGCCGGGCCCGGTCGACGCGGCGGGACATCAGGTACTGGTGCGGCGCGATGCCGTAGGCCCCGCTGAACGCCCGTACGAGATGCGCCGGATGCGCGGGGACGAGGGCTGCCGCCTCCTCGAGACCGATCCCCGCGACGACCCGCTCGTCGAGCAGCTCCCGCAGCCGCCGGGCGAGCACGGGATCCCGGCGGGCGGGGTCCGTGTCGCCCCTGGGGCGCAGATGGGTGCGGAGCCGCTCGCCGATCAGCGTCAGCCGGCTCTCCGCCTCCAGCTCGTCACCGGGCAGTGCGAGCGCGGCGTGCAGCTGCCCGACCCGCTGACGCAGCACCGGATCCCGCAGGTCGGGGGCGTCCACGGCCGGCCCGATCAGCTCGTCGCCCAGCCGGGAGGCGTCCAGGTACAGGACGCGCTTGCGGAAGCCGTCCGGGGTGGCGGGGGAGCCGTTGTGCGGCACGTGCGGCGGCAGCAGCGACACCGTGTCGTGCGGGGTGCCGTGCTCGTGCCGGTCCAGGTCGTACCGTACGGCGCCGTCGTCGACGATGAGCAGCGTCCAGGCGTCGTGGACGTGCATCGGGTAGGCGTACTCGGTGTAGTGGGCGTGGAAGACCTCGACGACGCCCGGGACACGGGGCCGCCACGCGGAGACGTTCCGCTGGTCCTTCCGTCGGCCGGCCATGCAAAAAACGTACAAGACCGGGCGGGGTGCGGGTCGGCAGTCTCACCGTATGAGCACGCACGACGCAGCCCCGGAGACTCCCGGCCCCGAGACCCCCGTCCGCTTCGACACCAAGATCGTCGTACTGCTGCGCGAGGACCTGGAGACCTGGCAGCGCCTCAACGTCACGGCCTTCCTGGTCAGCGGCCTGGGCAACCAGTTCCCCGAGGTGATCGGGGAGCCGTACGAGGACGCGGACGCCGTCGGCTACCTGCCGATGTTCCGCCAGCCGGTCCTGGTCTTCGAGGGCACGAAGGAGACGCTGACGACAGCCCACGCGCGCGTGCTGTCCCGCGCCCTGCCCCGCGCCCTGTTCACGTCCGACCTCTTCACCACGGGCAACGACCGCGACAACCGGGCGGCGGTACGGTCCGTCGCGACGGCGGACCTGGACCTGGTGGGCCTCGCGGTGTACGGCCCGAAGAACGCGGTGGACAAGGTGCTCAAGGGGGCGCGGATGCACCCGTGAGCGAGCGGCGGGATCAGACGGCGCCGGTGTCGACCCGGGGTGCGGGGGCGACGGACGTTTCCCGGGTCACCGGTGTCTCGTCGTCCGGCAGCCCCCGCATGAGCCCCCAGTACCCGGCCGCCGCCACCGTACCGACGACGGTGCAGAGGCCCCACAGCCACTCGGCGCCCCAGTGGTCGATGACGAACCCGGACATCAGCGGGGCGACGAGGGCGGCGACCGCCCAGGACATGGTGTACATCCCCTGGTAGCGCCCGCGCCCGTGCACGGGGGAGAGGCGGACGACGAGCCCGGTCTGGGTCGGCGCGTTGACGATCTCGGCCAGCGTCCACACGCACACGGTGAGCGCGAAGACCCCGACCGACCCGGCGAAGGCGGTGAGCCCGAAGCCGTACCCGGCCAGCAGGGAGGAGGCGACGAGCAGCAGCCGCGGATCGCGGTGCTCGATGAACCGCGTGACGGGAATCTGCAGGACGACGATCAGAACGCCGTTGACGGCGATCGCGACTCCGAAGTCCGCGGGCGTGAACCCGGCCTCGCCCATGGCGACGGGCAACCCGACGTAGGCCTGCTGGAAGATCAGGGCGACAAGGAAGGACAGCCCGACGACGCCCATGTAGCGCCCGTCGCGCAGCACGGTCAAGAGGGAGACGGCCGCGTCCTTGTCGTCGACGTCGGTGGTCCCCGTCCGCTGCGGCCGGGACTCGGGCAGCTTCACGAAGACGAGGACGGCGCAGACGAGCGTCATCCCGGCCTCGATCATGAACCCGGCGAGATAGCTGACCTCGGCGATGAAGCCGGCCGCCATGGAGGAGATCGCGAAGCCGAGGTTGATGGCCCAGTAGTTGAGCGAGAACGCCCGGACCCGGTCCTCGGGCCGCACGATGTCCGCCATCATCGCCTGCACGGCCGGCCGGGAGGCGTTGCTCGCCATGCCGACCAGGAAGGCGACGGCGGCGATGGCCACCGGGTCCCGCATGAAGCCGAGCAGCGCGACGGACAGAGCGGTGGAGGTCTGCGCGACGAGCAGCGTCGGCCGCCGCCCGATCCGGTCGGTCATCACCCCGGCGCCCAGCGAGGACACCACCCCGCCGAGCCCGTGCAGGGCGGCGACCAGACCGGCGTACGAGGCGGAGTAGCCGCGGTCGATGGTCAGGTACAGCGCCATGAAGGTGGCGACGAAGGCACCGAGCCGGTTGACCAGGGTGCTGGTCCACAGCCACCAGAACTCGCGGGGGAGCCCGGAGACGGTCTCGCGTGCGGCACGCCTGAGTCCGGCGACTGACATGGGTCCCCCGAGATGGCTGTAAGCGGCTGATCCGGTGAGCACAACTTACAAATGCGACCCTCTGGGAGCCATTCAATTAACACTTCCCGTCAACCGTCCGCCCACCGGGCGCACGCGCGAGGGATAGGGGCGTTGGATTACGCTCGGGAGCATGGCCGACGCACCGTACAAGCTGATCCTCCTCCGCCACGGCGAGAGCGAGTGGAACGAGAAGAACCTGTTCACCGGCTGGGTGGATGTCAACCTCACCCCGAAGGGCGAGAAGGAGGCGACGCGCGGCGGCGAGCTGCTCAAGGACGCCGGCCTGCTGCCCGACGTGGTCCACACGTCCGTCCAGAAGCGCGCGATCCGCACGGCCCAGCTCGCGCTGGAGGCCGCCGACCGCCACTGGATCCCGGTCAACCGCCACTGGCGCCTCAACGAGCGCCACTACGGCGCCCTCCAGGGCAAGGACAAGGCCCAGACCCTCGCCGAGTTCGGCGAGGAGCAGTTCATGCTGTGGCGCCGTTCCTACGACACCCCGCCGCCGCCGCTGGACCGCGACGCCGAGTACTCCCAGTTCAACGACGCCCGCTACGCGATGCTCCCGCCGGAGCTGCGCCCGCAGACGGAGTGCCTGAAGGACGTCGTCGCCCGCATGCTGCCGTACTGGTTCGACAGCATCGTCCCCGACCTCCTGACCGGCCGCACGGTCCTGGTCGCCGCCCACGGCAACTCGCTCCGCGCCCTCGTCAAGCACCTCGACGGCATCTCCGACGCCGACATCGCCGGCCTGAACATCCCGACGGGTATCCCGCTGACGTACGAGCTGGACGCCGAGTTCAAGCCGCTGAACCCGGGCGGGACTTACCTGGACCCGGACGCGGCCGCGGCGGCGATCGAGGCCGTCAAGACCCAGGGCAAGAAGAAGTAGGCGCGCCTGCGAACAAGCCCCCTGGCCGGCGGTTCTCCCGCCGGGAGGGGGCTTCTCGCTGCTTCGGGGCCGTTCCGAACGCTCCGCACCAGGGCGTCGAAGGCAGGGTGACTGTTAGGCCCGCTAGCTCGTGCGGGCGCAGCTTCCCCGGTCGGCGTGTTGGGGGCCGTCGGCGGACGGGCGGATGTCGAAGTCGAAGACGGCGGTGGGCAGGTAGAGCGTGGCGCAGGAGTTGGGGATGTCGACCACGCCGCTGAAGCGGCCTTCGATCGGGGCGGCTCCCAGCAGCAGGTAGGCCTGCTCGGGTGAGTAGCCGAACTTGGTCAGGTACTCGATCGCGTTCAGGCAGGCCCGCCGGTAGGCGACGTGTGAGTCGAGGTAGCGCTGACGGCCGTCCTCGTCGACGGAAATGCCGACGAAGGTGAGGAACTCGCTGTAGCGCGGCTCGACGTTGCCGGGGAAGAACACGGGGTTCGTCGTCACCCCGTACGTCTGCATGCCGCCCTTGATGAGGTCGACGCCGAGATCGAGGTAGCCGCCCATCTCGATCGCGCCGCAGAAGGTGATCTCGCCGTCGCCCTGGCTGAAGTGCAGGTCACCGGCGGAGAGTTTGCCACCCTCGACATACACCGGCAGGAAGATCCGGGCGCCCCGGGTGAGGTTCTTGATGTCCTGGTTGCCGCCGTTCTCGCGCGGCGGCGCGGTGCGTGCCGCCTCCTGTGCGGCGCGTTCGAACGCGTCGCCTTCCAGGGTGCCGAGAAGTGCCCTCTGCGGCTCCGGCGGCAACGCGAGCGGGGGCACTCGGTCGGGATCGGTCGCGATGAGCTCGGCCTCGCGGGCGTTCCACCGACCGAGCAGGTCGTGCGACGGGGCGGTGCCGATGATGCCCGGGTGCGTGATGCCGGTGAAGCGCACGCCGGGCAGGTGGCGGGAGGTCGCGATCTGCCCGTGGAAGTCCCAGACCGCCTTGTACGCCTCCGGGAAGTGCTCGGTGAGGAAGCCGCCGCCGTTGGACTTGTCGAAGATGCCCGTGTAGCCCCAGCCCTGGCCGGCGACCGGCCCGGTCTCCTGCGGGACGGGACCGATGTCGAGGATGTCGACCACCAGCAGGTCACCGGGCTGCGCACCCTCGACGGCGATCGGTCCGCTCAGCGGGTGGACCATCGAGAGATCGAGGTCGCGGATGTCGTTGGCGGAGTCGTCGTTGTGAACCGCCCCGTCGAACCACTCCCGGCATTCGAGGCGGAACTCGGCGCCGGGCCGGACGGTCGCCACCGGCGGGATGTCGGGGTGCCAGCGGTTGTGCGGCGGGACTGCCTGGTCGTAGAACGACCGGGACTGGTCGACGCTGAAGAGCACTTCGGGCATCTGTCGTTCCTTGCCTGTCGGTCACGGTTTCGGGAGGCGTGCGTGCAGGTGATTCGGCGGGCGAGCGGGACGACGGGGTGGTGCGGGCGTGCGGCGCAGCACCGTCGGCTCGTGCGCGCTGGCCTCGGCGGCGTCGCGCGCCCGTCGCAGGGCGGAGTGGGGCGAGGTGAGGGCGGGCGGGGCGTACACACGCGTCGCCGCTCCGCCGCAGGTGACGCACGTCGGCTCAGGGACCGGGGCGTCGATCGGACGGACGACCTCGAACACGCCGCACTGCCCGCACGCGTAGTCGTACCTCGCCATGTGAGAGCCTCCGCGTCACGTTGGGGGCGGACCGGGGATGTGATGGCGCTGGCCGGGCCTCCCCGCTGCCGCTGAAGCCGTTTGTGGCGGTTTGAGAATAATGACCGTTCAGTGGTGTGGCTGAACGACTCGGTGTGGAGTAATCCTGTCGGGTATGGCGGCGCGCGCAGATGGGGGTCGCGCTGTGCTCGACAGGCCCCACCGGGGCCGACGACCTTGGGTCCCGGACGATTCTCCGGGCCGTCCCTGGACAGGCCGGGGAAGACAGGCCGGGGAAGCAGCCATTCTGGGCTGGCCCCGGCTTCGTCCCGTGCACTACGTTGTGCAGCCATGACTACCGGGACGGCTTCGCGCCACACACGGATTGGTGACCCGGTGCTCTTCTGAGCGCCGTACGGGCCGGTGTGGGCCCGCTGCCGCATCGAGGGTCCCGCGCTGACGCGCGCGCTCCGCCTCCGTCGTGTTGATCACAGGCTCGACACATCAACCACGACAGGAGAACCCATGCTCACCAAGACGCTGCGGATCCCCACCGCGGACGGACCGGCCGACGCCTTCGCCGCCTTCCCGGGTGGTGAAGGGCGGCACCCCGGGGTGCTGATGTACGCGGACGGGTTCGGGATCCGGCGCGTGCTGCGGGAGATGGCCCGCGAGCTGGCCGGACACGGGTACTACGTACTCGTCCCCAACTTCTTCTACCGGCACGGTCCGGCACCGGTGATCCGGCTTCCCGAGTACATCGGAGAGCAAGCCCGGGGCGCGGTCGTCGCCGAACTGATGCCCTTGATCGAGGCGCACACCACGGAACGCGTCCTGCGCGACGCCGACGCCTACCTCACGTTCCTCACCGCTCAGCCCGAGGTCAGCGCCGGGCCGGTCGCGGTGACCGGCTACTGCATCGGCGGGCTCCTGGCGACGCGCACCGCCGTGGCGCACCCCGGCAAGGTGGCGGCCCTCGCTGCGTTCCACGCCCCCGTGGGAGCCGACGGATCCGACAGCCTCTCCCAGGTCACCGCCGAGGTGCACTTCGGTCACGCCGCGGGCGACTTGACGCCCGCGGCGCTGGGCGGGATCAACCAGGCCCTGGACGCGGCAGGTGTCGGCTACACCTCCGAGATCTATCCCGGCACCGTGCACGGCTTCACCATGTCCGACACCGACGCCTTCGACGCCGCCGCACTGCAGCTTCACTGGGACCGCCTGCTGCCCCTTCTCCGCCGCACCCTGAGTCGGTCGAAGAACTCGGGTGACCTCTGCGAGGCGCCTGAGTAGGGTCGACCCGTGCCCGAGTTGGAGCAGTTGGATACCGGTCATGTCCAGGCGGTTCTGGACTTCGAGGTGGTGAACCGTGCGTACTTCGCCGCCTCCGTTCCCGATCGTGGCGACGAGTACTTCGAGCGGTTCGGAGAGCGGTACCGCGCCCTGCTGGCCGAGCAGGAGGCGGGTGTCTGTGTGTTCTACGTGCTGGTCGCCGAAGGCGGTCGCGTGCTGGGGCGGTTCAACCTGTACGACCTCGCCGGGGGCTCCGCCAACCTCGGGTACCGGGTCGCGCAGTGCGTCTCCGGGCGCGGTGTGGCGACCGGGACCGTACGGGAGGTGTGCCGGCTGGCGGTGGTGCGGCACGGGCTGCGGACGTTGCGGGCAGCCGCCGCCGATGCCAATCCGGCGTCGCAGAAGGTGCTGACCAAGGCCGGGTTCGTCGCGGTCGGGGCGGCCGGTCCCGCCGACCTCGGCGGGAAGACGGGGTTCTGGTACCGGCGCGACCTGGTGGTCCCGATGTAGGCGTGACGGCCGGCTCGGTCACCTCAGGGTGCCGGCTCCGGCGGTTCCACGATCGCGCGCAGCGCCGCGAGGTGGCCCTGGTACGCGGCGCGGCCCTGCTTGGTCAGGCGGAGCCACACGCGTTGGCGGGTGTCGCGGACGGCCTTGCGTTGTTCGACGTAGCCGGCGTCCATGAGTACGGTGACGTGCTTGCTCAATGCGGACGCGGAGAGGTCGAGTTGTTTTTGGACCAGGCCGAACTCCGCTTCCCCCGCGCCCTCCAGCAGCGCGCAGACGCGTAGGCGGTGCGGGGCGTGGATGGTGGTGTCGAAACCCGCCATCGGGTCGCCGTCTTCGGTGCTCACGCGTTCCTCCGGTGCAGGCGCGCGAAGGTGAGGTGGAAGCCGACGGACACGGCCGCGCCGATCAGGGAGGCCGCGATCAGCCACGCCGGTTGTCCTGTGGCGCGGAAGGCGAGCGGCCCCCCGACCAGCAGCAGAGGCAGGCCGACCATGAGCGGTACGGTCGCCCGCTTCGGCAGTACGTCCATCCGCAGCGCCACACCGGTCTTGTCGCGCCACGACTTTGTCGCGACGGCGAGGAGCGCCGCGTAGAGCGCGGTGATCGCCAGCATGGTGCCCATCCAGGCGGGGCGCGGCAACAGCCATCTTCCGTCGGCCAGGATGCCTGCGACGGTGATCGGGAGCGCGGCGACGTAGAGCGTCAGCGCGATGAAGAACCAGGTCGGCCACGGTGTGGCCGTCAGTGCCGTGGCCGATGCCCGGACGCGGTCGGTGTCGGCCAGGGCGGCGCGGGCCTGCTCCGGCGTGAGGGGTACCCCGTTTGTTTCCATGCCGGAAAGAGTAGCAGTTTGTTTCCGGCATGGAAAGTCTCGGCTTTCCGGTACGGAAAGGGGGGTGGCTGTGCGGTGGATCCTGTAATAGGCGCTGTATTACATTGGTTGCCATGGCCACCCAGCGTGCGGGAAGCACTGAAAACGTCTCCGTCTCCCTGCCGGCCGACCTGCTGGCGGTACTGCGGGAGCGGACCGGGAAGCGGGGGCTGTCCTCCTACATCACCGAGGCCGTCCGGCATCAGTTGGAGATGGACGGTCTGGCGGAGATCGTCGCGGCTCAGGAGGCGGAGCACGGCTCGCTGACCGAGGCGGAGATCGAGGCCGCGTCCCGGGAACTCTTCGGCGACGCCGGGCGCGACGGGAAGCACGCCGCGTGAAGGACGGCACCGCACGCTCGGTCGTCCTCGACTCGGAGGCGCTGTCGCTGCTCCTGCGCAACGACCGCGCCATGACCGCCCGTATCGAGGCGGCCCGCAGAGCGGGGCTCCCGGTCCGCGTCTCGGCGCTGACCGTCGTCGAGGCAGTGCACGGCAAGACCGACCTGCCGCGTCTGAGGTGGTACCTCTCCCGGCTCGGGCTGGAGGCCGTGACGCCGGAGGACTCGCTCGAAGCCGTGAACCTGCTGGGGGAAGCCGGGGGACTGCACGGGCACAAGTACGCGATCGACGCCCTCGTTGCCGCGATGGCCCTGCGCTCACCGTCCCCCGCCCTGGTCCTCACCTCCGACCGCGACGACTGGACCAGGCTCTGCGGTGACCGCGTGATCATCCGGGACGTCTGACAGCGTCAACGGCTCGGGGTCGTGCTCCCGGCGTCGGCGAGACCTCAGCTCCCCGCCGACGGTGCCCCGGGGCCGGTCCGGGCGTCGACCGCGTACCCCGGCAGCGACGGCCACCGCACCGTCAGCACCACGGACTCCTCCTCCGCGTACCAGGAGTGGTCGACGCCCCTGCCCCACACGACGTAGTCGCCCTGCTCGGCCAGTACGACACTGCGGCCGGGGAGTTCGACGCGGAAGCGGCCGCTGATGAGCACCTGCAGGGCGGTGCGTTCCTCGCCGGTGACCCAGTGGGCGCGCTCGTCCCCCTTCGGGTGGACGCCCCACTTGATCTCCACGTCCTCGCTGTGCCGGGGGTCGGAGGCGTCCTTGAAGTGCCCCAGCAGCCAGCCCCGGTCCAGTGCCGCGTCCTCGCCCGCATTGCCCACGTACACGCTGTCGGTCATGGTTCAGGAAGCTAGCAGCCGGCTGCCCCGGGAATCGCCGCCCTCAGGCCGGTTCCACCGGCAGCCACAGTTCCGTCGTCGCCGTCGTGAAGTCCTCCGCGCGGTCCAGGACGGCGACGATCGAGGGGCCCGGGCGCAGGCGCCAGGGGTTGGAGGGGAACCACTCGGCCGCGGTGGCCGCCCAGGTGGTCTGGAGGGCTTCCGGGAAGGGGCCCGAGCTGCGGAAGACCGCCCACGTGCCGGCCGGCACCTCGATGGCGTCGAGGTCGTCGGGTGCCGGTGTGCCGGCGGAGACGGCTACGCCGTGCAGATAGGTCAGTTCGCTGCCCTCCGGGCTGTCGGGGGCGAGATCGTCGGTGACCTGGAGCAGGCCTGCCGGGTCGGTGTCACCGAGGGCCTTCAGCCGGACGTGCGCCTCCTGGGGCAGAGCGGCGATGTGCTCCTGGATGTGCGGGTTGACGCCCTCGTAGATGAGGGGGACGCGGGTCGCGTGCCCGATCAGGCGGGACGCGGGGCGGTCGGTGAAACGGGTGTCCATGGGAGTGCTCCCTTCGACTCTCAGGCGGAACCTGAGCTGCGGCTGGGTCCGAAGGGGGCCTCCGTCACGGCGGACGTCGCGCGGGGCGGCGCCGTGGACCGACCGGAACGCGCGTCCGAACGCCTCCGTGGAGCCGTATCCGTACCGGACGGCGATGCCCAGCAGGTCGTCCCCGCCCCGCACGAGGTCGGCGGCGGCCACCGTCATGCGGCGCCGGCGGACGTACTCCGACAGCGGCATGCCGGCCAGCGACGAGAACATCCGGCGCAGGTGGTACTCGGTCGTGCCGAGCGTCGCGGCCAGCGCGGGTACGTCCGGTTCCTCGCCGAGGCGGTCCTCGACCAGGTCGACCAGGTCGTTCAGCGCCGAGATCACGGGGCCTCCCTTCGGCATCCACCGTGGCAGGGGGTGTCCCTGCCGCGCCCGATCGCTCCGGTCCGGTTCGGTCAGGCGGGTGCTGACACCGGCGGCTGGTCCGGCCAGGTGAACGCGTACCCGGGGTCGCCCCCGCGGGCCAGGCGTACGTAGCGGAGCAGCTCGCGGACGATGCCCGCGGTGCCCATCGCCCAGCCGATCCGCGGTTCGAGGTCGCCCGGCGTGGACCGGAAGTCGAAGTTCGACCAGCGGGCGCCCTCGCCGTCCCGGATCGCGCGGGTGGCCAGGTCCGCGACCAGGACGTCGGCGAAGTCGTACGGGTCCCGCTGCTCGGCGATCCGGTCGCAGGCCAGGGCCAGGACGCCCGCGGTGCCGCAGCAGCGGCCGTTGTTGTCCCAGAAGCCGGGTCGCAGCCGCCGGGGCACGCCGGAGCGGGTGACCGTGTGCCAGCAGCGGTCGGCCAGGGTGGTCCAGGCGGGGTCGGACGTGACGTCGCGCAGGGTGCGGAAGAGCTGGGCGTCGCCGGCCGGGCCGTGGCACCAGCCGTAGCTGACGGGGTCGATCACGTCGGGGCGGAACTGCGGGGTGGAGTGCGGGGCCAGGAAGCCCTCGGGGCCCGCCGTGTCGCGGGCCACGACGTCGGCCGCGGCGGACAGCGCCAGGTCGAGCAGGTCGCCGCGGCCGGTGGCGGCGCCGACGCGGGCGAGGGCCAGGGCGATGCCGAGGGTGCCGTGCGAGACGTGGTGCAGGCGGGAGTCGGTGCCTGGGCGGTGCGGCCAGTGGACGCCGTTCGCCGTCTGCTCCGCCGTGCGCAGGTACGGCTCCACGGCCAGGACGGCCAAGTCCGGGTCGCCGGCCAGGAGGGCGCCGAGACCGATGCCCGCGTTGCCGCCCATCAGCTCGAAGAGTTCGCCCCAGCGGGTGCCGTCGAAGCGGGACCGGACGAGTCGCAGGGCGCGGTCCGCGGCCTCGCCCGAGGCGCTGTCGCCCAGCTCGGTGTGGGCGGCGCGCAGGGCCAGTGCCAGGCCGGTGCGGCCGAAGTAGAGCGAGTCGTCGTCCATGTCGTCGACCGAGCCGGCGAGGGAGCGGGCCGCGCGCAGGGCGGTGTCGGCGTACGCGTCGTCACCGAAGTGGCGCCACGCCTCCAGGAGTACGGGGACGTTGCCGGCCGTGCCGTTGTAGAGCATCGGTTCGACGGCGTCGTCCGACGGCGCGGCCGGCCAGGCGAGGCCGCCGTCGGGGGTTTCCCGCGCCGTCCCCGTCAGCCACCGCAGCCCGTCCACCGCGATGTCCTCGACCGCGTCGGCCGTCACGACCGTGGCTCCTGTCGGCGTCATGGGGTCAGTCATGGGGTCACCCTCGCATCCGGGCACGCCCCGGCCCAGGCCCAGGGGGCCTCGGAGGCAGTCAGTGGACGCAGTGGGGTCAGTTCGCCGCCGTCAGGTGCCTACGGCTCCCCCGGCGTCCGCGCAGGGTCTGCCACACCGCGCTCAGGGCGAGCGACTGGATCAGCGCCGAGAGCACGATGCCGCCGATGAAGAACCACGCCGGTGCGTCGCCGCCCCAGCCCGCCTCGCCGAGCCAGGCCACGAAACCGAAGGCCGGGAAGGTGAACAGGGCCGGCCAGACCCAGATGAGGGACGCGTCGGGGCCGGTCCCGAACAGGGGCTGCACCGCGGCGACCGCCATCGCGCCGCCGACCAGGGTCAGATAGGCCGCCGAGGCGCGGTTGGCGACGGTCAGGCGGATCAGGGTGCGTATCCGGGGGGTGATCGTGGTCTTCGTCATCGGATATCGGGCTCCCCGTGGTCGTCGTCTTCGTCCGGCTTCCAGTTTCCAGGGTCGGACGGGAGCGGGCCCGGGGCCTGAGTACCCGTACTCAAGTCGTACGACGCGACACCCATGGACGGCCGTCAGGGGCAGTCGCACGGCAGTCGCACGGCAGTCGTATGGCAGTCGTACGGCGGCCGGGGTGCCGGCCGCCGCCGTACCGCTACCGCGTCAGCCGCACTGGCAGGGGCTGCCCGACTGGCAGCCGCAGCCGCAGCCCGAGCCGCAGCCGCAGGCGGCGATCAGCGGGAGGCTGCGGATCTCGACGGACTGCTCGGTGGGGCGTTCCTGTGCGGGGTCGGGCTTCGTGCTGGGGGAATCGGCCATGGTTCCTCCTGGAAGCGGGTGCCTGGGGCCCGGGGTCGCTGGATCTCTGGGTACCTGGGTCTTTGGGTCTCCGCATCCATTGCACGCCCCGGACGGCCGTCGCATCAACGGCGCACTGGGGCGCGCGCTCGCCCCAGTGCGCCGTTGACGCGCCCGGAACCCAGTCCCTCAGGCGCCCTTGACCTGCGTCGCCGGCTGGATGTCCGCCTGGAGGTCGTCCGCGTGCTCGCCGGTGACCAGGTAGACCACCCGCTTGGCGACCGCGACCGCGTGGTCGGCGTAGCGCTCGTAGTAGCGGCCCAGCAGCGTGACGTCGACCGCCGTCTCGATGCCGTGCTTCCAGCGGTCGTCCATCAGGTGCTGGAACAGGGTGCGGTGCAGGAGGTCCATCGCGTCGTCGTCCTGCTCCAGCTGGAGCGCCAGGTCGACGTCCTTGGTGATGATCACCTCGGCCGCCTTCGCCATCAGGCGCTGCGCGAGCTGGCCCATCTCCAGGATGGTCGCGTGCAGGTCGTGCGGCACCGCACGCTCCGGGTAGCGCAGCCGGGCCAGCTTGGCCACGTGCTGGGCCAGGTCGCCCGAACGCTCCAGGTCGGCCGACATCCGCAGCGAGGTGACGACGATGCGCAGGTCCGTCGCCACCGGCTGCTGCCGGGCCAGCAGGGTTATCGCCCGGGCCTCCAGCTCGTGCTGGAGGTCGTCGACCTTCTGGTCGGCCTCGATGACGGCCTCCGCCAGCTTCAGGTCGGAGTCGAGGATCGCGGTCGTGGCGCGTCCGATGGCCGACCCGACCAGCCGGGCCATCTCCACCAGACCGTCACCGATCGAATCAAGTTCCTCGTGGTACGCGTCCCGCATCAGGATTCCCTCTCGTACGTCCGTTTAAGGGGCTCGAAGACGGCCTCGCGCCCCTCGCCGTGCCCCCACGCTTACACGTTCCGGCCTGTACGCGTCCGTTTCCGGCACCCCAAATGAACCGACCCTGGCTCCAAGGTGAACTCTGGGCGACGAGTGTTCGAGGTCGCACCCCGATGGCTGGGGCGGGACGGTTCGCCGTGCCTAACCTTGAGACATGGACGTGAACGCGGCGGTCGCCGCAGTGGCAGCGATCGCCGGAGTACTCACCGGCGTCATCGCCGTGCTGGCGTTCCGCTGGAGCGAGCGTGAGCAGAAGCGCCCCACACGCACCTCGCTCCACACGGACCCCGTGCTGCCGCCCGGCGTCGACACCGTCCTTTCCGTACTGCGCTCCTCCGCGGTCGTCCTGGACGAGGCCGACGCGGTGGTCAAGGCCAGCTCGGCGGCGTACGCCCTCGGCCTGGTCCGGGGCGGCAAGCTCGCCGTCGAGCCCATGCTGCAGATGGCCAGGGACACCCGGCGGGACGGAGAGATACGGCAGGTCGAGCTGGACCTGCCGCGACGCGGCAACGGGCGGGGGGAGGCCCTCGCCGTCTCCGCACGCGTCGCGCCCCTCGGTTCCCGGCTGGTGCTGCTGCTGGTCGAGGACCTCACCGAGGCCCGCCGCATCGAGGCCGTACGGCGCGACTTCGTCGCCAACGTGAGCCACGAGCTGAAGACACCGGTGGGGGCGCTCTCGCTGCTCTCCGAGGCCGTGATGGACGCCGCGGACGACCCGGAGGCCGTGGAGCGGTTCGCCGGGCGGATGCAGATCGAGGCGACCCGGCTCACCAACCTCGTGCAGGAGCTCATCGACCTGTCCCGGGTCCAGAACGACGACCCCCTCGACGACGCCGAGCCCGTCCGGGTGGACGAGCTGGTCGCCGAGGCCATCGACCGCTGCCGGCACGCGGCCGGCACCAAGCAGATCACCATGGCCGCCGGAGGAACGGCGGATCTGCACGTACGCGGCAACCGCGGCCAGCTCGCCGCCGCCCTCGGCAACCTCGTCGAGAACGCCGTCAACTACTCGCCGGCCCGCACCCGCGTCGGCATAGCCGCCCGCCGCGTCGCCGCCACCGGCGGCGACCTGATCGAGATCGCCGTGACCGACCAGGGCATCGGCATCTCGGAGAAGGACAAGGAGCGCGTCTTCGAGCGCTTCTACCGCGTCGACCCGGCCCGCTCCCGGGCCACCGGAGGCACCGGTCTGGGTCTCGCGATCGTCAAGCACGTGGTCGCCTCGCACGGCGGGGAGGTCACGGTGTGGAGCGCCGAAGGCCAGGGCTCCACCTTCACCCTGCGACTGCCGGAGGCGGGCCTCGCCCGCGACCGCGCGCAGCAGCGGTCCGACCGCAACGGGCTCAGCGACGAGACCGAGCGGGCGTCTTCATCCCCCCATACATCCACGTACGAATCGTTTCCCGCCCCGGAGGTCCTTCCGTGACCCGTGTGCTCGTCGTCGAGGACGAGGAGTCCTTCTCCGACGCCCTGTCGTACATGCTCCGCAAGGAGGGCTTCGAGGTCGCCATCGCGGCCACCGGCCCCGACGGACTCGACGAGTTCGAGCGCAACGGCGCCGACCTCGTGCTCCTCGACCTGATGCTGCCCGGCCTGCCGGGCACCGAGGTCTGCCGCCAGCTGCGCGGCCGCTCGAACGTTCCCGTGATCATGGTGACCGCCAAGGACAGCGAGATCGACAAGGTCGTCGGGCTGGAGATAGGGGCCGACGACTACGTCACCAAGCCCTTCTCCTCCCGCGAGCTGGTCGCCCGCATCCGTGCCGTACTGCGGCGGCGCGGCGAGCCGGAGGAGGTCGCCCCGGCCGCCCTGGAGGCCGGTCCCGTCCGGATGGACGTGGACCGGCACGTGGTGACCGTCGGCGGCACCAAGGTCGACCTGCCGCTGAAGGAGTTCGACCTGCTGGAGATGCTGCTGCGCAACGCCGGCCGCGTGCTGACCCGCATGCAGCTGATCGACCGGGTGTGGGGCGCCGACTACGTCGGTGACACCAAGACCCTCGACGTCCACGTCAAGCGGCTGCGCGCCAAGATCGAGCCCGACCCGGGCGCGCCGCGGTACCTGGTGACGGTGCGCGGGCTGGGCTACAAGTTTGAACCCTAAGTCGTCAATCCGCTACACTGCGTGTTCCTCGCCGTCGGGCAGGCGGAGAGGCTAAACGCTTGTGGAGCGCCGGTAAGACTCGGAGAAATCCGGGCGCGGCGCGATGAAGCAGGAAGCTCTCTCGGGGGCGAGCCAAAAGTTCGAGCCGTAGGCTCGGAATCGCCAAGGGCGGGAACCGATAACCAAGGTTCCCGCCCTAGCTGTGTTCGGCCCGGTCAGTGACTGGAGGCCGTCGCGCCGTCCGACGGGGTGCCGGAGGACTCGCCGTCGGACGGCTCGCCCGAGGTCTGTGCGGAGGCTTCCCCGGAGGGCTGCGCCGACGCGCCCGGGGCCGACGGGACGTCGCTCGGGCCCCACTTGGAGAAGTAGCTCTCGGCGGGGACGACGAGCGCGCGCAGGCTCACCTCGCCGGTCTTGCTGAAGGCGAAGGTGATCTTCTGCGCGTTGCCGTCCTGGATCGCCTCGCGGCTGCTGGGCAGGACGGCGGCGGCGTTGTCCTTGCCGCCGAGGATCAGGGAACCGCCGGCCGGTACGGTCAGGTCGCCCTTCTCGCCCTTGGCGGGCTTCAGCTCGGCGGACTTGCCGGTGCCGGACACGCTGACGGACTCGAGGGTCTGGTCCGTCGTGCCGTTGTTGAACAGGGTGACGGCGACCACGGCCGGGCCGGTCGACTCCAGATCGGGCTGCGTGATGACGACCGCGTTCTGGACCTCGATGTCGCCGACGGTCGTCGCAGCGTGGTCCGGCTTGATCTCCAGCGTCTGGGCGTTGTGACCGGCACCGCACGCGGCGAGCGAGGCGATCGAGAACGCGATGGCGGCGGCGGCGAGGGCACCGCGTCGAAGGCTGCTGCTCACGGCGGCGGCAACTCCTTGGACTCGAGCGGGTGGCGGCAACGGATAAAGCCGCCCTAAGTGGCTGTCAGCGGCCTCAGGCTACCGAGCCGTTCTCGGGCCGCCGCACCCGACCCTCCCCGAAGACCCCCGGCTTCGCTCGGCAGGCGGTAGGGCGCGGGCGCGGTCCGGGCGCGGTTCGGGGCCGTTCCACGCGTCGTTTTGTGACCCGTACTCGTCCGACATTCAGCTATGAAGCCCTCCGCCATACCGGTCGCGGATCGGTACGCGAAATTTCCGTGAAGGAATGCGCGGGCGGCCGGGAAATTGATCACCCGTGGGCCGGGTGGGGCACCTCGTGATCAATTCCGGATTCGTCCGGAACCCCGCCACGGCCACCGAACGGAGTAGCGGAAGTCGCACGCGTGGAACCGGACATATCGGTATCTTCGGGCGTGTGGCGAGGGCTTCCGGAGTGTGTGACGTGCGTGTTTCGCCCGGCCTGAAGAGCCGCTCCGACCTGCGAATACTTTCTTCCGCTCGCCCGGTGCAGCACGTTCCTGTTGCTGTTGTCAAGCCCCGAGATATGCCCTGACCTGCGAAAACGCCATTCAGAAGACGCCGTTTCCGTGTTACCCTGGATAGCCACGGAAGGGGTACCTGTCACATGACGTTCAAGGTTGGCGACACCGTGGTCTATCCCCATCACGGGGCCGCGCTGATCGAGGCTATCGAAACTCGCCAGATCAAAGGCGTGGACAAGACCTACTTGGTGCTGAAGGTCGCCCAGGGCGACCTGACGGTACGTGTGCCAGCGGACAATGCGGAGTTCGTCGGCGTGCGTGATGTGGTCGGTCAGGACGGGCTGGACCGGGTCTTCGAGGTGCTGCGCGCGCCGTACGCCGAGGAGCCCACGAACTGGTCACGTCGTTACAAGGCAAATCTGGAGAAGCTCGCCTCCGGCGACGTCATCAAGGTCGCGGAAGTCGTGCGCGACCTGTGGCGCCGCGAGCGCGAGCGCGGACTCTCCGCAGGTGAGAAGCGCATGCTCGCCAAGGCCCGCCAGATCCTGGTGAGCGAGCTGGCTCTCGCGGAGAACACCAACGAGGACAAGGCGGAGGCCCTGCTCGACGAGGTGCTCGCCTCCTGATCCGACTGGATTGATCCGACTGGATCCGAGCTGATCCGACTGGATCCGAGGCGAGGCGCAGACCGTCAGCCACTCGGTTCAGCGCACTGAAATGCCGCGGTGCCCGATGACATCCTTGCTGTCGCCGGGCGCTGCGGCATGTTCGTACCCGGACACGGTTTCCGGCATCCGGACGTCCGGATGCCGATGATCCTCGTACGCTCGTCCCGGGAGGCTTCCCCGGATCCTGGCGTGCCGGGCCCGGGCTGCTGGCTCGACCAGGGTCACGGAAGGGTCCGGTCAAGGCATCGCGCCCGGCACGGTGAGGCCATACCCAAGTAGGTCGAGCACACAAACCTGACAGGAACCGATGTCTGACGAATCGCGTCCCTCGCCCACCGAAACCCCCACCGAAACCCCCGCCGAGGCGCCCGCAGCGCACCGTACGGGTGCCAGGACCGCCGCCGTGATCCCGGCCGCGGGCCGGGGCGTACGGCTCGGCCCGGGCGCCCCCAAGGCCCTGCGCGCGCTGGGCGGCACGCCCATGCTCATCCACGCGGTCCGGGCGATGGCCGCCTCCCGCGGGGTCTCCCTCGTCGTGGTCGTCGCACCGCCCGACGGCGCGGCCGAGGTCAAGAACCTCCTCGACGCGCACGCGCTGCCCGAGAGGACGGACTTCCTCGTGGTGCCGGGGGGCGAGACGCGGCAGGAGTCCGTACGGCTCGGCCTGGACGCGTTGCCGCCCGAGTACGACATCGTCCTGGTGCACGACGCGGCCCGGCCGCTGGTACCGGTGGACACGGTGGACGCCGTGATCGACGCCGTACGGGAGGGCGCGCCCGCCGTGGTGCCGGCGGTGCCGCTCGCCGACACCGTCAAGCAGGTCGAGCCCGCCGCGGCGCCGGGCGAGCCGGAGCCGGTGGTGGCGACGCCGGAGCGGGCGCGGCTGCGCGCGGTGCAGACCCCGCAGGGTTTCGACCGCGCCACGCTGGTGCGCGCCCACGGAACGGTGACCGACGACGTCACCGACGACGCGAGCATGGTCGAGCAGCTCGGGCTCGCGGTGGTGGTGGTGCCGGGGCACGAGGAGGCGTTCAAGGTGACGCGCCCGCTCGACCTGGTGCTCGCGGAGGCCGTGCTGGCGCGCAGGAGGCTGAACGATGGGTTCTGAGGGTTTCGGGGCGGCGGGGCTGCCCGTGTTGCCGCAGGTCGGGATCGGTACGGACATCCACGCCTTCGAGGAAGGGCGTGAGCTGTGGTGCGCCGGGCTGAAGTGGGAGGGCGAGGGGACCGGGCTCGCCGGGCACTCCGACGCGGACGTCGTCGCCCACGCGGCGTGCAACGCGCTGTTCTCCGCGGCGGGGCTCGGCGACCTGGGCCGGCACTTCGGCACCGGGCGGCCGGAGTGGTCCGGGGCGGCCGGGGTGACGCTCCTGACGGAGGCGGCGCGGATCGTGCGGGCGGCGGGGTTCCGGATCGGGAACGTCGCGGTGCAGGTGGTCGGGGCGCGGCCGAAGATCGGCAAGCGGCGGGACGAGGCGGAGGCCGTTCTGTCCGCGGCGGTGGGGGCGCCGGTGTCCGTGTCGGGGGCGACGACGGACGGGCTGGGGTTCCCCGGGCGGGGGGAAGGGCTGATGGCGGTGGCCACGGCGTTGGTCGCGCGGGTGTCTTAGGGCGGGGGTGGGGGCGCCCCGCGTGGCCCCGCCCCGCGCCCGAGGTCCAGGGGCCCCGCCCCTGGACCTCGGCGGGTGCCCCCCAACACCCGTCTCGCGGGGACAGGAGGTCACCCCCTCGGCGTTCCGGCTCGGGTGGGTGAGAGGGCGGTCGGCGTCGACGGGCCGGCTCGGGCGGACATGTGGCCGGTGCCTCGGCGCCTCCCGGGTTGCGACTCGGTCCCGCAACAACGCGGGACGTGTGCCCTGGGCACTGCCCGGCGCCTACTACCCTGGACACGTGACTATTCGCCTGTACGACACCAGCGCCCGGCAGATCCGTGACTTCGCCCCCCTCACGCCGGGCTGCGTCTCGATCTACCTGTGCGGTGCCACCGTGCAGGCCGCCCCGCACATCGGGCACGTCCGGTCGGGGCTGAACTTCGACATCATGCGCCGCTGGTTCGCGTACCGCGGCTACGACGTCACGTTCATCCGCAACGTCACCGACATCGACGACAAGATCATCAAGAAGGCGGCCGAGCAGAACCGCCCCTGGTGGTCCATCGGGTACGAGAACGAGCGGGCGTTCAACGACGCCTACTCCGCCCTCGGCTGCCTGCCGCCCACGTACGAGCCGCGCGCCACGGGCCACATCACCGAGATGGTCGAGATGATGCGCGGCCTCATCGAGCGCGGGCACGCCTACGAGGCCGAGGGCAACGTCTACTTCGACGTACGGTCCCTGCCGGGCTACCTGTCGCTGTCCAACCAGGACCTCGACGAGCTGCGCCAGCCCGCCGGGGAGGGCGAGACCGGCAAGCGGGACCCGCGCGACTTCGCCATGTGGAAGGCGGCCAAGCCCGGGGAGCCGAGCTGGGAGACGCCGTGGGGGCGGGGGCGGCCCGGCTGGCACCTGGAGTGCTCCGCCATGGCGCACAAGTACCTGGGCGAGGAATTCGACATCCACGGGGGCGGGATCGACCTGATCTTCCCGCACCACGAGAACGAGATCGCCCAGGCCAAGGGCTTCGGCGACGCCTTCGCCCGCTACTGGGTGCACAACGCCTGGGTCACCATGAGCGGCGAGAAGATGTCCAAGTCGCTCGGCAACAGCGTCCTCGTGAGCGAGATGGTCAAGCACTGGCGGCCGGTCGTGCTGCGGTACTACCTCGGTACCCCGCACTACCGCTCCACCATCGAGTACAGCGAGGAGTCCCTGCGCGAGGCCGAGTCGGCGTACGCGCGCATCGAGGGCTTCGTGCAGCGCGTCAGCGAGCTGGCCGGCCACGCCGTCGAGCCCGCCGCCGAGGTGCCGCCCGCTTTCGCCGAGGCGATGGACGACGACCTCGGCGTCCCGCAGGCGCTCGCGATCGTGCACACCACCGTCCGGCAGGGCAACAGCGCGCTGGCCGCCGACGACAAGGAGGCCGCCGTGGCGCGCCTCGCCGAGGTGCGGGCCATGCTCGGCGTGCTCGGCCTGGACCCGCTGGACGCGCAGTGGGCCGGGGAGCAGGAGCAGGGCGAGGACCTGCGGCACGTCGTCGACAGCCTCGTACGGCTCGTGCTCGATCAGCGCGAGGCCGCCCGGGCGCGGAAGGACTGGGCCACCGCCGACGCCATCCGCGACCGGCTCGGGCAGTCCGGACTGGTCATCGAGGACAGCCCGCAGGGGCCCCGCTGGAGCCTCGGCTCCCGCTGACCCGAGTCCGCACTCGTAGATCGATTGTGCCGCCCGGCCCTCCGGGCGGCACACTGCATAAGACGCAAGCAGCACGCACACTCCCGTAGAGAGCGGAGACAGGTAACTCATGGCCGCGAACAACCGCCGCATGTCCGGCAAGAAGGGCGCGCAGGTCGGCAGCGGCGGCAAGCGACGCCGGGGCCTGGAAGGCAAGGGGCCGACGCCCCCCGCCGAGATGCGCAAGGGGCACGCCAAGCAGCGCGCCGCCAACGCCAAGGCGCGCCGCACCACCACGGGACGCCCGCAGCAGCGACGCGGCGGCGGCCGCTCGACGTCCGAGCTGGTCGTCGGCCGCAACCCGGTCTACGAGGCGCTGCGCGAGGGCGTGCCCGCCTCCACGCTCTACGTCCAGCAGTTCATCGACAACGACGAGCGGGTGCGCGAGGCCCTCCAGCTCGCCGCCGAGCGCGGCGGGATCAACCTGATGGAGGCGCCGCGTCCCGAGCTGGACCGGATGACCAACGGGCTGAACCACCAGGGGCTCGTGCTCCAGGTGCCGCCGTACGAGTACGCGCACCCCGAGGACCTGGTCGCCGCCGCCCACGACGAGGGCGCGGACCCGCTGATCGTCGCCCTCGACGGCGTGACCGACCCGCGCAACCTCGGCGCCGTCGTCCGCTCCGTCTCCGCCTTCGGCGGCCACGGCGTCGTCGTGCCCGAGCGGCGCGCGGCCGGTATGACGGCGGGCGCCTGGAAGACGTCCGCCGGTACGGCCGCCCGTACGCCGGTGGCCCGCGCCACCAACCTCACCCGGGCGCTGGAGTCGTACCAGAAGGCCGGCATCACGGTCGTCGGCCTCGCCGCCGACGGCGAGGCCGAACTCGGCGACCTGGAGGCCCTGGACGGGCCCGTGGTCATCGTCGTCGGCAGCGAGGGCAAGGGCCTGTCCCGACTCGTCGGCGAGACGTGCGACTTCCGGGTCCGGATCCCGATGCCGGGTGGCGCCGAGTCCCTCAACGCCGGTGTGGCGGCCGGGATCGTGCTGTACGAGGCGGCGCGGCGACGGCGCTGACAACGGGCTGCACGGATGTTCGCGCAACGGGCTGAACGGATGTTCGCGGCGTAACCCAAACGGGGTGTTCGAGGCTGTCCGGACATGCTTGACGCGGTCCGGACAGATCGGGGCGGTCAAGGCAGTGTCCTAACGACACATCACTCGGTTAGATGAGTGTGGACACCAGAACACCCCGCACACCCACGGGGGACCGCTCGTCGGGATACGACGACGCTCCCGCGCTGAGCATGGTGAAGGTGCCGAGCGATCCGGCCCAGGTCATCGTCAACCACGCGAGCTTCCGCGTGCAGTTCGGTGCCTCCGCGCGGCGGACCCAGTCCCCGCGGATCGCGCGGCACCTGAGCGCCACCCAGAACACCGCCCGCATGCCCGCCGCCCCGGCCGCGGGCCGCCGCCGTGCCGTCGTGTGGAGCGGGCGGTCCGATCCGGACGACACCGGCGCGCACCGGCTGCTCCAGGCGGTGCGGGCGGGAGCCGGTCACCACACCGACGAACCGGCCGCCGACGCCGGAGCCACTCAGGTCATCCCGCGGGTCGACCTCGACGGCGGCCCCCTGGACTACGACGACGGCCCCGCCACCCAGACGCTCGAGACCCCCCTCGTCGGCGCCCAGCGCGGCCCCGTCCCCGACGGCACCCGGCTGCTGCCCGCCATGCGCACCGTCGGCAGCGCCTACGACGAGCCCGCCTACGACGAATCCGCTTACGGCACGCAGGACTTCGGGACCGGAACCGACGGCTACCGCGACGACGGCTACCGCGACGACGGATACGGCCCCGACGGCTACGACGGCACGGAGCGGGGCGAGCCCCGCAGCAGACGCCGCGGCGACGACCCGGCACGGCACGCCTACTTCCCCGGCCGCCGCATGAACCTCGGCGTCGTCCTGCTGCCCCTGCGCGTCTTCCTCGGCTTCATCTCCATCTACGCCGGCATGGGCAAGCTCTGCGACCCCGTCTACTTCGACGGCGGCGAACGCGGGTCCATGGTCAAGTGGCTCAACACCCTGCACCCCTGGGACGTCGCCGAGCCGCTGCGCCAGTTCGCCCTCGCCCACCCCGTGGGCGCCGGGCTGGTGATCGCCTTCCTCCAGGTGCTGGTGGGCGTCCTGACCGTCCTCGGCTGCTGGCAGCGCGTGGCCGCCGTCATCGGCGCCGGCCTGTCCGCCGCGCTCCTCGTCACCGTCAGCTGGAAGAGCGTCCCGGTCTACGACGCGCCCGACATCATCTACCTCGCCGCCTGGTCCCCGCTGATCATCGCCGGGGCGCCCGTCTACTCCGTGGACGGCAGGCTCGCGAGCAGCGCCTGGCGTCGGCTCGGCCCCCGTTCCGACATCTGGGACCTGCGCCGCTACGTCCTGCGCCGCGGCGCCGTCATCACCTTCCTCGTCGCCGGTGTCACCCTCCTCGTCGGCTCCGTCCTCGGCGGTGCCGTCCGGGACGCCGACCGCGTGGTCGTCCCCGGGCCCGGCGAGGCCCCGCGCAACGAACTGCCCGGCTCGCCGCTCCCGCAGGAGCCCGGCACCCGCAAGCCGAAGACCTCGTCCCCGGCGGCCTCCGCCTCCCCCACCCAGGGCGCCACCGGCGGCGCGTCCACCCCCTCGAAGGACTCCGCGACCACCCCGGGAGCGACCCGCGACAGCGGCACCGCCACCGGCGGCGGCGCACCGAGCCAGACCCAGGGCACCACGGGCCAGGCCCCGCCGCGGCAGTCCTCCCCGGCCGGCCAGGCACCGAGCACCACGGCCGGACCGACCGCGGGCGGCACCTCGACCGGCGGCACCGGCGGCTCCACCGGTGGCACCGGGAGCGGTGACGGCGGCGGCTCGTCGTCCACCGGAGAGCCCGGCGGACGTCTGGTCGGCGGTCTCCTGGGCTGACTCCCGCACCAGGGCCGGGAAGTTGTGGGCGCTCACCGATCGGTGCGTCCGAGGCGGCGGCGAGCTTCGCCGAGCTGGAGGTGTCCCACCCGGGCCGTTTCGTGCTCGGCCTCGGCGTGAGCCANGGCCGTGCAGGGCCTCGGCGCTCACCGATCGGTGAGCGCCCACAACTTCCCGGCCCTGCCGCTTAGGCTTCCGTAGGGCGTTACGAGCCGCGTACGGGCGGGACAGGAGTGAAGAGGCATCGTGACAAGGGGTGGGGCGGCTGTGCGGCCGGGAACCGAGGACACTGACGAAACGGCGGCCGACGGCAGCCCCGACCTCACTCGCCCGGCCGACGGCGCCGCGCCCGTCGCTCCCGGACAGCTGGTGACCGTACGCAACCGCCCGTGGGTGGTGACGGAGGTGACCGGCCCTCCAGGACAGGAAGCTGTCCCGCGTCACGGCGCGCGTGGTGCCGGACGGTGCCCTACGCGGTCCCGCCGTCGTGGCACACGGCCGGGTCGTCATCAGCGGCAGCGGCGGCGCCCGCCTCCACGAGGAGGTGATCGCGGCTGGCGGCCTCATCGAGGGCGGCAAGCTCGCCGTGGCCAAGAGAGATCCCAGACTGAAATTCTGGACCGCCTCTTGGAGCTGAATCACGCTCGTTACGAGGCAGAACTGGCCCAAGGGCTGCACATTCCCGAAGCAAAGAAGCGCAGGGCCGCCGCTCGTAAAGCCAAGGCGAAGGCGCGGGCCGCTGGGCGCAACCCCCGCCCCGCTCCGGAGGATGACGGCGCACTCTTCTCCGAGCTGGACATGCCGGCTCGTTCGCGCCGGAGGGCTGCGCGGAACACGCCCGCACCATGGCGCTCGGCGCCACCAACAGCTGGTTCGCCTCCCAGCTGCGGGTCTTCAGCATCCCCCGCGCCGAGGAGCCTCTCGCACAGGCGGTCCGGGAGCACTGGAACCTGCTGTCGCCCCTGGCCGCCGTCCCCGCCGACGCGGCCAAGATGCTGCTGCCCACCCAGGCCTGCTGGCCCGAGCTGGAGCAGTACGGCGCCGACTTGGTGTGGTCCGCGATCAGAGCGCGTCTACGCCCGTTCCGGCTCCGACCCGATGTCCGGAATCCTGCTGTACACCGCGGCACCGGACAGCGAGGGCACGCTGGGCGGTCTCGTCTCCCTGCGCCGCAGCGAGCGCCTGGGACCGGCGATCGACCAGGCGCTGGAGGAGGCCAGGCTCTGCAGCTCCGATCCGATGTGCGCCGAACACGACCCGCGCGTGCACTCCCGGCTGCACGGTGCCGCCTGCCACGCCTGCCTGTTCGCCGCGGAGACCTCGCCTCAGCGGCCGCCCAGCGCCGCCAGTTCCCTGGCCGCCTCCGTCAGGTCCTTCGCGGTGTCGATCGCGCGCCAGTAGGAGCCCTGCGGGATCGGGAAACCGGCGAGCCGGTGCTCACGGGCCAGCCGGGGGAAGGTGGTGCGCTCGTGGTCGCCGCGCTCCGGGAGCATGGCGGCGAACTCCGGGGAGAAGACGTAGACACCCGCGTTGATCTCGAACGTCGACGGCGGCGCCTCGATGAAGTCGGTGATGTGGCCGAAGCCGTCCGTCTGCACGGCGCCCCACGGCAGCCGCGGGCGGGCCAGGGCGAGGGTCGCGACGGCGTCCCGCTCGGCGTGGAAGTCCGCCATGTCGCGCAGCGAGAAACGGGTCCAGATGTCGCCGTTGGTGGCGTACCAGGACCGGTCGGGGTGGGGGAGGTGGGCGGCGGCGTACTTGAGGCCGCCGCCGCGGCCGAGGGGCTCGGTCTCCACGACGGTCGTGACGGAGAGCGGCAGGTCGGCGCTCGCCAGCCACTTCTGCAGCACCTCGGCCAGATGACCGCAGGAGACCACGACGTCGGTGACGCCCTCCTCGGCGAGCCAGGCGAGCTGATGGCCGATGATCGGAGTCCCGGTGCCCGGGATCTCGACCATCGGCTTGGGCCGGTCGTCGGTGTAGGGGCGCAGCCGGGAACCCTGTCCGCCGGCCAGGACGACGGCTTGAACGGGGCGGCGGGACGCGGCGTTCGGATCGGTCATGCCCGAACTGTACGCGGCGCCCCACGGGCCTCCGCAGGCGCTCGGCCGTGCGCGGCGCCCCGCCCGCCCCCGCAGGGCGCTCAGCCGTACGCGGCGCCCCGCCCGCCCCCGCAGGGCGCTCAGCCGTGCGCGGCCAGGACGCCCGACGCGAAGGCGGTGTCGCAGACGGGGCGGGCGTACGACTGGGCGCGCGTCGGGCCGTACGCCTTCACCGCGGCGCGGCCGAGGGCGCGGGCGATGGTGGCGCAGTGGTCGGCCAGCGACGGGCGCTCGTTCACCGCCTGCTGGAGGTGGGTGAGCGCGACGCCCGGGTCCTCCTCCTGCAGCTCGGTCAGCAGCCGGTCGCGCAGCACCTCGTGCGGGGCGCGGGCGGCGCGGGCGGAGGAGGCCTTGGACGAGGAGGCCTCCGACGCTGCGAGTACCGAGTCCGAGGGATCCCCGGACCAGTTGACGCGGGTGACCGCGAGAGTCCCGGAGAGCACCAGGACGACGGGCAGGACGAAGGCGAGAGAGCGGCCGATCCGGCGGGCGGGGCCCCGGCCGCGTCGCGTCTGTCGGGTGGTGGAGTGCTTCACGGAGTGCTTCACGCGAGTGAGGGTAGCGCCCAGTAATGATTTGGCGACATTTAGTCGCCCTATCGGGGGATGAAGAGCGGGCGTGAACGGGATAGAGGATTGACGAACACCGGTCGAAACGTCCGTTGTGCCGGGGTATTTGTCGACAACGAAAAGAGCCCCGCAGCAGGCCGCGGGGCTCTTTTCGTCAACGCGGGCGGAATCACCCGGTCGCGTGGTTTCTCAGCGGGAGGTTTCGCGGGGGAATTCCCCGCGCGAAGGCTCTCAGTCGGTGAGGCGCTCGCCCGTGGAGGACGAGAACACGTGCGTCTCGCCCGGACGCGGCACGACGTGGACGGTCGTGCCCTTCTCCGGCACCGCGCGGCTGCTGACGCGGACCACCAGGTCCTTGGCCTCGCCGCCGACCTCGACCGTGCCGTAGATGTAGCCGTCGGCGCCGGTCTCCTCCACGACGTTCACCGAGACCGCGAGACCGGCCGGGGCGTCCGCCGAGTCCTTCGACAGGGTCTTGGCCGCGCCGCCGTTCAGCTCCACCACGTCGAAGTGCTCCGGGCGGACACCCACGGTGACCGTGCGGTCGCCCTTGTCGGAGGCGGCCTTCAGGGCGTCGCGGTTGACCGGGACGACGCTGTTGCCGAACTTCACACCGCCGTCGGTGATCGGGACCTCGACCAGGTTCATGGCCGGGGAGCCGATGAAGCCGGCGACGAACAGGTTCGCGGGCTTGTCGTACATGTTGCGCGGGGTGTCGACCTGCTGGAGCAGACCGTCCTTGAGGACCGCCACGCGGTCGCCCATCGTCATGGCCTCGACCTGGTCGTGGGTGACGTAGACGGTGGTGATGCCCAGACGGCGCTGGAGCGAGGCGATCTGCGTACGCGTGGAGACACGGAGCTTGGCGTCCAGGTTGGACAGCGGCTCGTCCATGAGGAACACCTGCGGCTCACGCACGATCGCGCGGCCCATCGCCACACGCTGGCGCTGACCACCGGAGAGCGCCTTCGGCTTGCGGTCCAGGTACTCGGTGAGGTCGAGGATCTTCGCGGCCTCCTCGACCTTCTGCCGGATCTCCGCCTTGTTGACGCCGGCGATCTTGAGCGCGAAGCCCATGTTGTCGGCGACCGACATGTGCGGGTACAGCGCGTAGTTCTGGAACACCATGGCGATGTCCCGGTCCTTCGGCGGCAGGTGCGTCACGTCGCGGTCACCGATGCGGATGGCACCGCCGTTCACGTCCTCGAGCCCCGCGAGCATCCGGAGCGAGGTGGACTTGCCACAACCGGACGGGCCGACCAGGACGAGGAACTCGCCGTCCGCGATGTCGATGTCGAGACCGTCGACGGCGGGCTTGGTGGAACCCGGGTACACACGGGTCGCCTTGTCGAACGTAACTGTGGCCATGGTGAATGGGCCCCCTTCTACCGGCAGGAACGTGCCGGACGATCCGTTGTAGGAAGGTGGTGGTGTAGTCCACACGGGTGAAGCTGAGCAGGACGGTACCGGGCGTTCACCTGATCTGTCAGTAGCTCGGAGTCTGTGAATTTCGCCGAAATTTTCGAATCACATCGTTCACCGGCTCTGTGTACAGTGGACCAGCCTGCGCGCGCCCGCCGCGCGCGTGCCTCCTTAGCTCAGCTGGTCAGAGCGCCGCTCTTGTAAAGCGAAGGTCGTCGGTTCGAATCCGACAGGGGGCTCCACACCCGGCACGCCGACGCCCCCGCGATCTCGGATCGCGGGGGCGTTCGACGTGGTGCCCGGTTACTTGCCCTCCGGAAGCGGTTCCGCCTTGCAGACCGTGCCGGGGTTCGGGAGGTTGCCGTTGAGCAGATATGCGTTGACCGCGTTCTGCACGCAGGTGTTGCCGCTGTCGTAGGCGCCGTGGCCCTCGCCCTCGTAGGTCAGCTCGACGCCCACCTTCTTGCCGAGGCGTTCCGCCATGCGGGCGGCACCCTCGTACGGGGTGGCGGGGTCGCCGGTGTTGCCGACGAGGAGGACGGGGGGTGCGCCGGGGGCGCTGACCTCGGGGTGCGGGGCGGCTCCGGGGACCGGCCAGCCGTCGCAGGTGAGGGCGCTCCAGGCGAGGCCGGGGCCGAAGAGGGGGGAGGCTTCGAGGAAGTCGGGGAGGCGGGACGTGACGTCGGCGACGGTGTAGCGGTTGCTGGAGTCGTCGCAGGTGATGGCTCTGAAGGCGTCGTCCTCGTTGCTTTCCTCGCCGGGCGGGTCGTCGGTGGCGTCGTCGTCCGGGTCGCCGCCCCTGCCGTGCTGGCCGAGGGCTTCGGCGAGGTCGTGCAGGACGTCGCCGTCGTCGTCGACGGCCGCTTCCAGGCCGACGCGGAGGGCGGGCCAGTAGTCCTGGCGGTAGAGGGCGCCGCTGATGGCGTCGATGAGGCCGTCGCCGTCGAGTTCGGCGCCGTCGGGGGTGGGGAGCGGGGTGTCGTCGAGGGCTTCCTCGAGGTCGACGGTGAGGTCCACGATGTCCTCGGCGTCGTCGCCGAGTGTGCAGCCCTGCTGGGCGCACCAGGTGGCGAAGTGTTCGAAGGCGAGCTGGAAGCCGCCGGCCTGGGCGAGGGCTTCCTCCATCGTGTCGTGGGTGGGGTCGACGACGCCGTCGAGTACGGCGCGGCCGACGTGGTCCGGGAACAAGTGGGCGTAGACGCCGCCGAGTTCGGTGCCGTAGGAGATGCCGAAGTAGTGGAGTTTGTCGTCGCCGAGGACCTGACGCATCAGGTCCATGTCCTGGGCGGCCTGGGTGGTGCCGACGTAGGGGAGGACGTCGCCGGAGTTCTTCTTGCAGGCGGCTGCCGTTTCGCGGTTGAACTCGACGAGGGCGTTGGTTTCGTCGCCGCCGTCGTCGGGGGTGTTGTCGATCTCTTCCTCGTCGGGGAGGCCGGCGTCGAGGCAGCGGACGGCGCTGCTGTTGCCGACGCCGCGCGGGTCGAAGCTGACGAGGTCGTAGTGGGTGCGGAGCTTTTCGTAGTCGGGGGCGAGGCCGGGGAGGGTGGCGACGCCGGACCCGCCGGGGCCGCCGAAGTTGAAGAGGAGGGAGCCGATCCGGTCGTCCGGGGCGCCGCTGGTGCGGGCCCGGATCAGTGCGAGGTCGATGGACTCGCCGGAGGGGTTCTTCCAGTCCAACGGCGTGCGCAGGGTGGCGCATTGCCACCGGGTGCCGTCGGGGAGTGCTGCGGGGGCCTCGCCGCCGCCCTGGGCGGGGGAGGGGGCGGGGCAGGCCTTCCAGTTCAGGGACTGGTTGCGGAGGCTGGTCAGGGCCTGTGCGTCGGTGGTGGTGCCGTCGGTGCCGCGTTGCCGGTCGCGCTCCTGGTCCGTGGGCGCGCAGGCCGTCAGGGACGAGGCGAGCAGGGTGGCCGTGGACAGCAGGACGGCGGTGGATATCGCTCGTGCTGTGGGCATGGCCTCAGCCTCCGGCGGCCCGGCGGGAGGCGCATGGTGTGGCGTCCGTTCGGGTGGAGGGCGTACCTGTTCCCGGTGCTCGCGGAGCCCCGCCGGTTCCGGGTGGTGTTCGGCGGCGGGGCCCCGGGCGGGGTCAGGAGGAACGGTTTGCGCTGGAGGGGCCGAAGAACTCGATCTCGGCGATGGCGACCTGCTTGTCGGCGGACGCCGCGTGGGCGGATTCGATGGTGAAGCGGACCTTGGTGACCTCGCCGACGCGGAACGGGCGTCGCTGGCCGCCGGCGCCCTGGTCGAGGGTGAGGTCGCGGGTCTTGATCGAGCCGTCCTTCATGGTGATCGTCGCCTTGATGCGGTGCGGCAGGGCCGACTCCTGGAGCTTGTTGGCGCGGGAGGAGACACCGGGGGTGATGATCACGTCGAGCAGGCGGGTCGGCTCGGTGAAGCTGGCCTCGACCCATTCGCCCTGGCCGGACTGCGAGATGCCGGGGCCCCACCAGGTGTTGCTGAGCTTGTCGATGAGGAGTTCCGGTTTGTGGCCGGGGAAGGAGTGCGATGCCTTGATGCCGTCGGGGGAGACGGGGGCGCGTTTGGCGAAGTGGTCGCGGGTGTTGTCGATGCCGTCGGGGACGTACACGAAGCCGAGGACGGCGAGGGAGCCCACGACGGCGATGGTGATCCAGGTGCCGATGCGGTCGAAGACGCGGCGCAGGCGGGGGCGGTCGCCGGCCCACGGGGCTTCCCGGCGCCGTCCGCCGAAGAGCCGGCGCCACCAGGGGGCGCGCACGGTGGCCTGGTCGCCGCTCGCGGCCAGGGGCATGGCGCAGCGGGCGCAGTAGTGGCGGTCGGGGCGGTTGGGGGTGGAGCACCAGGGGCAGGGCGGGCCGTTGGCGATGTCCGGCTGGTGGCCGGGCGCGCGGACCTGCGGGCGGTCCGCGTCGGGGCGGCCGGGCAGGACGGGGGCGACGGCCGGGGGCTGCGTGGGGGTCGGGGCCTCGGGGTCGGCGACGGGGACGAGGAGGGAGCGGGCCCGGTCGGACATGGTGTCGCTGAGCGTGTTCGGGGCGGTGGCGGCGGTGGCTGCGGTGGCTGCGGAGGGCACCGGGGCGGTGGGGGCCGAATCGTCGGCGGCGGGCGCGTCGTTACCTGCGGTGGTGCCCGGTTGGCCGGTCCGACCGGCTTGGTCGGCCTGACCTGCTTGACCCGCTGAGCCTGCCGTGTTCCCCGGGCCGGCCGTGTCGTCGGTGTCCGGGGTGCCCGTGGAGCCTGCCGTGCGGCGTGGCTGGGGCAGGGTGGGGTTGTCCCCGATGGCGCCGGCCGGTTCTCCGGTGCCGTCGGGGGCGGGCCCGGTGGCCGGGCGGCCGGTGCGGGCGGGGGGTACGCCCGCGCCGCCGAAGGCGTCGAAGGCGGGGCTCTGGTCGGACGTGGCGGCCGCGGGCTGGGCGGTGCGGGCGGCGCCGGCCTGTTCCCAGCTGAGTACGGCGCCGCACGCGTCGCAGAAGGACTGGCCCGGTTCCGCGCGGGTTCCGCACTCGGCGCAGTTCTGCGTGGTCATCTCTCCGGGGTCCTTTCGGAGGCGGTCACTTCGACCGTGTAGGGCATGTGGGCGGGGCGGGCGGCGGCGACGAGGGCGTCCAGGCGATGGGTGTCGGCCGGTTTCGGGTCGGGCAGCCGGAGGGCGACGTGCAGGTACGGGCGGGGCCGGCCGGGGAACGGGCCGAGGGGGCGGGCGTTCCATACGGCGCCGCCGCTCTCGGTGATCTCCGGTTCGGCGCCGAAGGCCAGCCGTACGGCCTCGGACAGCCCCTGCCGGGTGCCGCGTACGCGGTGCAGCCGGGCGGCGGCGGCGACGGCGGCGCGCAGCCGGGCCTCGGGTTCGGTGCCGTCGGTCTCGGCGCCGACCCAGGTGCCGAGCCACTGGGCGAAGTCGGCCGGGGTGAGGGCGGGGTCGAAGTAGGTGTCGAGGCAGTCCAGGACGCTGAGGATGGGTGCGAGGACGTCGTCGAGTCCGCCGACGAAGCGCAGGGCGAGGTCGTCGTCGGCGAAGACGGCGGGCAGCATCGAGCCGATGGGCAGCGAGGAGCCGAGTCCGTCGACGGATCCCCGGCGGGAGGTCGGGGCGGCCGTCACGCGCCGTCGCCGATCACGCGGACCCGGTGGTCGTAGGAGAAGACCAGGGCGGGTGCTTCGAGGTCGATGCGGTCGGTGGGGTCGCCGCGCTTGCCGGTGAGGGGGTCGGCGGGGTGCAGGACGACCTCGTCGACGAGTTCGACGCCGGGTACGCGCTGGAGCACGGCGAACACCTCGCCGGACTGCACGGGGCGTCCGAAGGGCCAGCCCTTGCCGTCGGCGCCGCCGGTGAGCGGGTCGAGGTGGCGGTAGAGGGCGTCGTGGGTCTGGCGGCGTACGCGGTCGGCGTCGACGTCGCGGAAGGCGTGGACGGTGGCGACGACGGTGACGCCCTGGTAGTAGGGCGGCCCGACGGACAGGCGGGTGCCGATGAGGCGGCGTTCGTCGAGGTGGCGGGTGATGCGGCTGAGCAGGGCGTCGCCGGGGACGAGTTGTTCGAAGCGCAGGCGTCCGCCGGGGTCGGGGACGGCCTGCGGGACGACGAGGACGCGGACGGCGTGGGCCCCGTACTCGTTCTCCTCGCCCTCCAGGCAGGTGATGCGGGCGGTCTCGGGGGCGGCGCGGCGGGCGAGTTCCTCGTAGTCGCGCAGGGTGACGGCGCGTTCCTGGGCGCGCAGGGTGATCGGCGCCCTCAGTTTCGCCTCCCCGACGGTCTCGCCGTCGACGCCGCCGCGGGCGGCCTCGCGGTTGACGACCTCGGAGACGTACGGGATGGAGGTGCGCAGCACCTGTACGGCGCCGCGGGCCACGTTGCCTGCCTTGCCGCCGCCGGTGCGGTAGCGGCGGGCGCGGATGACGGCACCCTTGGGGGCGACGGCGCCGTACTGGCGCAGGGTGCCGTCGGCCTCGCGGACGGCGGGGCCGAAGGCGATCTCGCCGGTGGCGGCGTCGAGGGTGATGTGGTGGTCGTCGGGGCGGGAGCCGGCGAAGTGGGGGACGACCTGCCAGTCCTGCCAGCCGTCGTCGTCGGCGGTCTGGAGGAGGACGGGCGGGTCGTCGGCGACGACGGGCGCGTGTTCGAGCCGCAGGCGCTGGCCGGGGAGGCCGGTGGATTCGCCGAGGGCCTCGTCGTGCACGGTTTCGGCGTGGACGGTGCCGGTGGTGCCGCCGACGGTGTAGGCCTCGGCGGAGCGGATGGTCGGTGAGGCGGTGTAGAAGGGCTGGCCGGGCAGGGGTTCGGTGACGCGGCAGCGGATCCAGCCGGCCTCGTGGCCGCCGTTGCGGGACAGCACGTGGCCGCAGGGCACGTGGAGGACGATGTCGCCGGGGCGGTTGAGGCCGCCGGTGCCGTCGCGGTCGACGTCGCAGGGCTGCCAGCCGTCCTCGGTCCAGGCCTCCCAGACCAGGGGCGGCTGGCGGGGGTCGACGCCGACGCCGTCGACGCGGCTGTCGAGTTCGAGGGCGAGCGCGCAGTGGGGGACGGCGTTGGTGAGGCCGATGAGCATGCAGTCGCCGGGAGCGGGGGCCTCGGCGAAGCACATCAGGTCCTTGCCTTCGGCGAGGTCGGTGGTGCGGTCGTTGACGGCCTTGCCGCTGTGCTGCACCACCAGGCGGCTCAGTTCGCACGGCACCACGGACAGGTCGCGCTCGGTGGCGAACACGACGGCCTCGTCCCGCTCGGTGCGCAGGGTGGCCACCTCGGTGCCGACCGGCACCCAGATCGTGTCCTCCTGCGGAGCGGACAGCCAGAAGGTGACGTCCGTGCGGGCTGCGGACGGCGGGAAGAGCGTGATGCCGACCAGGTCGAGGAAGGCGAGGTGGTTCTTCTCCGGCACCCGGTTGAGGCGGTAGACGATCTGGTCGGCCATGTGGGCGAGCGTTTCGACGAGCGTGATGCCGGGGTCGGAGACGTTGTGGTCCGTCCACTCCGGAGCGCGCTGCTGGATGTAGCGCTTGGCGTCGTCGACGAACTGCTGGAAGCGGCGGTCGTCGAGGTTGGGGGAGGGCAGGGGCATCAGCGGTCGCTTTCGGGAGAGCCCGGGAGGCCGGCCGGGCCGTCGGGGAGGTCGGGCTCGTCGTGTGAGGGGATGACGTAGAACGGGAAGACGAGACTGCGCGGGTTGTTGGTGCCGCGGATGGAGTAACGCACGTCGATGTAGAGGACGTTCTGGCCGCCGCCGGTGGTGACCTCGACGTCGTGGACCTCGATGCGCGGCTCCCAGCGGTCCAGGCTGACGTACACCTCGTGCTGGATGCGGCCGGCGGTCTGCTCGTTGACCGGGGCGAAGACCAGGTCGTGGATGGCGCAGCCGAACTCGGGGCGCATCGGCCGCTCGCCGGGGGCGGTGGCGAGGACGAGCCGCATGGCTTCCTCCACCTCCTGCTCGCCGCTGACGAGGGCGATCCCGCCGGTGGGTCCGATGCGCAACGGGAACGACCAGCCGGAGCCGACGAACTGTTCGGCCATCAGGTAGCCACCTGCCTTCTTCTGTCTCTGCGCCCCGTGCCTCGGTGCGGTTGTCCGGTCATGCCGGGAGGGGGTACTTGATGGTGTTGACGAAGACGGCGCCCATGAGGTCGACCTTGATGGCCTTGATGTTCACGTTGGCCACGGAGGTGACCGACACGAGTCCCGTGGCGGTGAGCGTCATGGCACCGGTCGCGTTCATGAGCAGGGCCCCCATCGCGCCGACGTTGACCGTGCCGGCCGTCGACTTGAGGTTGACCAGGCCCCGTCCCTGCAGGAGCAGCGGCCCGCCGCTCTTCACCGTCACCGACCGGCGGCCCTCGAGGGTGAGGTCCGTGCCCGCCTCCACCGACACCGAGCGGCTGCCCGTGATGCTGACCGAGCCCTTGCTGTCGACGGTGATCTCGGTCTTGGTGCGGTCGAGGTTGATGGTCAGCCTGTCGTTGCCGCTGGCGATGCGGACGCCCTGCTTGCGCCCGCCGGTCTGCTGGCTGAGCAGGTCGACGCGGTTGCCCTGGCGGTCGGACAGGGTGTGCCGGGCGGCCTTCTTCTTGAGGCCGTCGTGCAGCGGCACGTCCTTCACCTTGGTCGGCAGGTCCCGGCCGTTGTACAGCCCGCCGATGACGAACGGATGGTCGAGGGCGCCGCGGTCGAAGGCGACGAGCACCTCGTCGCCCACGTCCATGGGGAAGACACCGCCGCCGCCCTTGCCGCCCATCTGGACACTGCGTGCCCAGTCGCTGACGTAGGTGTCGTCCAGCCAGGGGAACTGCAGCTTGACCCTGCCCTGTTTGAGGGGGTCCTGCACGTCGGTGACGATGGCGTTGGCGACGCTGGGCAGCCGGGTGGCGCTCGCCGGGTCGGTGCCGCCGCTGCCGCCGGAGGCGAGTCCGTACAGGGAGCGCCGCTGGCGGCCGCTGACCGTGATCCACGACTCGTAGGGCACGCCGTCGCCGAAGTGGTGGCGTACCGAGGTGACGGTGTACTTGCCCTCGAAGGGCTTGCCGACGTCGGAGAGGGCGACGGGGACGCCGGGCCGCAGGTCGGGGTGGCCGTACACGGCGACCTCCAACTCGGCGAAGGATGACGTGACGTCGGCGGCGAGAGCGGCTGCGGCGTGCTGGACCTCGTCCTGCTTGTCGTAGGGGTTGGCGGTCTCGACGAGTTTGCCGGGCTTGAACTTCCCCGCCGCCGTTCCGGGTGTCGAGCCGATGCTGATGCCGGGGTCGGTGGTGGCCGGCGCGATCTCGGTGATCTTCTTCTTGGTGGTGACGTTCCAGCCGCGCGACTCGACCTTGCCGATCTGGTCGGCGGCGGTGACGGCGGCCCGCAGCCGCAGGATGTCGTGGCCGGCCTGGAGGACGAAGGTGCTCTTGTCGCCGTCCGTCTTCGGGGACGGCGCGCCGGCCGACGGTTTCGGCGTGACGAACCGGAACTTCCCCTTGGCGTCCAGGTACATGACCATCTTGTTCTCGTCGGCCAGCCGGGAGAGGAAGTCCCAGTCGGTCACGTTGGACTGGCTGATGAACCCGTAGGTGCCCTTGGTCGGCTGGATGCGGCCGATGGACACGCCGTCCATGGCGACGAGCTTGCGGGCGATGTCGGAGGCCTTCTGGTTGCGGTACGCGGCCACCCGGCGCTGGCGCATCAGACGGTGCCCGTAGTCGTATCCGCGGACGACGGTGAAGCTGCCGGTGCCGTCGTAGTCGGCCTCCATGCCGGTGACCTCACCGGTCAGCAGGGGCTTGCCGATGCCCTGTCCGTCGGCGATCGGGGTGATGACGACCTTGGTGCCGAACTGCACGTTCAGCTTGCCGAGGACCAGGTGGTAGGGGTCGCGGAAGGTGAGCCGGAACGCCGCCGGCACGTTCACGCCCTGGTCGACCCAGCCGTCGGTGAGCATCGGGGCGATGTCGTCGGGCAGCTTCGCACCACCGATCTTGACCTCGACGATGCTGGAGAACGCGGGCCGCACCATCAGTGAGGCACCTCCTCGGCGGCGGGGAGCATGAGCTCGGTGCCGGTCGGCAGGTGGGACGGGTCGTCGATGCCGTTGGCCTCGGCGATCACGCGCCACGCGTTCGCGTTGCCGTACTCGCTCCAGGCCAGGGACTGGAGCGAGTCTCCCGCGACGACGCGGTGCACGCGCTGGGCGGTGAGGGCGCCGGAGGTCGGGTTCTGGCCCAGGGTCGGGCCCGGGATCTCCACCAGCGCCACCTGGCAGGTGGCGCGGATGGGAACGCCCGTGGTGCCGAAGAGGGTGTACTGCGTCTCGATGGACGACACGTACGCGGTGAAGCGTGCCGTGGAGAACGAACCCCACTCGAAGACCACCCAGGGCGGCGACGGCTGTTTGGCGGCCAGGCTCTTGGCGGTCACCTCGCAGCAGAGCAGCAGCGAATCGACCTTCTTCATCACGGTGTTGCCGTCGGGCTTCATCGAGGAGTCCAGGAAGATCTCCAGGGTCATCTCCCGCGGCTCGGCTCCCATGAACTGCGGCTTCGCGGCCTCCCGCACAGCCGCCGTCGGGGTCGCCTTCCACTGGGTGCGCTGGCTGATGGCCAGCTGGGCCGGGTTGAACTCGAAGGCGAACGTCCGGATCAGCGCGCCGGGGGTGACGGTCGTGCCGGTGGGCGGCTCGTGGATGGCGAGGTTGGCGCGTACGAGGCTCTTGCCGGCGCCCTTGCTGGTGGCCATGGGTCTTCCTCTCTGCTCTGCGGCGCCGTCAGTCCGTGAACCCGTGGTGGGCGATCTCCAGCACCTCGGTGGCCACGGACAGGTTGCCGGGGTCGAGGCTGGGGCCCTGCCAGCTGACGGGCAGGACGTCGATCAGTCCCCAGCGGGCGACCAGCGACCCGTCCGCCCGCAGCGCGGAGATCTGCGCGGTGGGCCGCTTGATGCCCGTCTGCACGGACGAGATCCACTTGGCGACCTTCGTCGTGTCCGGGGTCAGCGGGCGGGTCAGCCGGATGTTGGAGAAGGTGACGCGGGAGGGCAGTTGCCACACGAAGCCGTTGTTGCCGCCCTCCTGGCGCTGTTCCACCTCCACCTGGGTCGACAGGCCCTCGCACCCGTTGAAGTAGCCGAGGCTCTCGCCGTCGATGGCGAGGCTGAACCAGATGGAGGAGCCCGGGTCCTGGCGGGTCATCGGGGTCGGCCTTTCTGTCGGTGGAGGGTGAACGGTGGCGGGCGGGTGCGGCTGGTCCGGTCGGCCCCGCCGGTCCGGTGTGTCCGGTCAGCGGGGGTCGCGCAGTCTGCCGGTCCGTTCGCGGTCCATGCGCAGTTCGGTGCGGACGAGACGGGTGACGCGGCCGATGATCCGGTGCACCAGTTCGTCGAGCTGGAAGTCGGTGAGATCACGTGGGTCGAACCCGCCGGCCGGGACCGCCGTGTACTCGGGCGGCGCTTTGCCCGTCCCCGGGGACGACTGCCCGGAACTCGCCGAGTACGGGGGCGGGTTGCCGGGCGGGGAGGACTGGTACGGCGGTGGCGGCTCGCCCGGACCCTGCTGCGCGGACCGGGAGGACGGCGCGGACCGGGACGAGGGGGCCCGGACGCGCGTGAGGGTGTCGGCCACGGCGGCCGCGGCGCTCGCGGCCAGGGCACTGGTGGTACGACCGGCCCGGCCGCTGCGGCCGGACGCGCGCTGGACCGGGAGCGCGGAGGCGTCGTCGGTCACGGCGGGGGCGGCGGGCGCGGAGTCCCCGGCCGTCGGTGCGGGCGCTGCGGCGCCCACCGGGAGGGCCGGGCGGGGCGCCGACGCAGCGGGCGGCGTGAGGGGGGCCACCGGGAGCGTAGCCCGGGCGGCGGTGGTGCCGGGGGGCGCGGGCCGACGCAGGGGCACCGCCTTCGCGGGGGCGCGCTGGACGGTGGGGGGCGTGGGGCCGCCGCCCGGGACGGGAGGAGGCGGTGGCGGTGGCGGTGGCGGTGGCGTGAGGGTCGTCATGGGGGCGGCCGTCGGCGCGATCGGGGTCTGCCGGGGCATCGGGGGGGACACGGGGAGAGGGGAGGGCCCGGCCGTGAAGGGAGGCGTGGCCGTGAAGGGGGGCGTGGCCGCGGAGGGCGGTGGCGCCGGGCTCGTCGTGGACGCGGCCGGGGAGCCCGGTGCGGTGGCGCGCTGGACGGGCGGAGTCGTACGGGGCTCGGCGGGGGCGGGGCCGGGGGCCGCCGCAGGGAGGCGCGGAGCCGACGACGAGGTGTCGGCCGGGGGCAGGGGGGCACCGAGCGCGGACGAGCGGCGCGCGGGTTGCGCGGGCGGTGTCTTCGGGGCCGGGGCCGGGGCAGAGGGGCGTACGGCGGCGGCCGGTCCGGAGGAGGTGGGGGCACCGAGACCCGGGCGGCGCGCCGTGGCACTGCGCTGCACGGGGTGGGCCGGGGCGACCGGAGGCGTACTGGCCCCCGGCCGGGCGCTGCCCGCCCTGCCGGTTTCCGCCCGGCCGGTTCCCGTTCGGCCGCCTTCCGGCGGGGAGAGCGGTACGGCGGGGTTCGGGCCGGAGGGTGTCGCGGCCCGGGTGACGGGGACCTCGGCCGATCGCTGGACGGCGGGCGCCGCAGGCGTGTCGCGGTGCGGTGCGCGTGCCGGGGCTGTGGAGGGCGGGCCGGGTGCGTCGGCCGCCCGGTTCGTGGCGGGCCGGGCCGGGGTGGCCGCCTCGGAGGTGCGGTGGGACGACGCAGGGTGTGCGGGACCGGAAGACGGTGACGCCTGTGCCTGTGCCTGTGCCTGTGCCTGTGTCGGCTGGGCGGGGGGAGTCGCCCGGCGCTGGACCGGGGGCTGCGCACCGGTCTGGGAGCCGGGACCGCCGGAGGTGGCGGGAGTGCTGGGGGGCGTCGAGGGGCGGTTCGCCGACCGGGAGGGGGGCGCCATGCCGCCGGGAGCCGCCGGCGGGGTGACGCGGGCGACCGCCCGCTGAACCGGCGCGGGCGGATTGCCCGGGGCCGGGGTGCCGGCCGACGCGGCTGCGCCGGGTGCCGCCGTTGAGGGGGCGGTCGAGGGGGCGTTGCCCGGGGACTCGGCGCGCTGGACCGGGGAGGCGGCCGGGGAGGCTCCTGCCGCGGGCATCGACGCGGGCGTCGACGCGGGCGTCGACGACGACGAAGGCGCCGAGGGCGACATCGCGCCGTCGGGGGCCGACGCGGGCACCGGGGCGGTGCGGGAGCGGGTGGTGGATGCCGGGGCCGCTCCGGATTCGGGACCGTGCCCGGACTTCGCCCGCTGCACGGGGAGTTCGCCCGTCGCGTCGGCCGGAGCGGGGCCGGGCCGCGGCACGGTTCGCTGGGCGGGGGTGGGGGCGGGGGCCGGGGTACGGGACGCCGTGTCGTTGTCGTTGCCGGAGCGCGAAATGGCGGGCCCGAGGCCCGCCCGGGGCCCACGCGCCGCCGCCCGCTGGACCGGCGGACCCGATGACGTGGTGCCCGGCGAGGCCGGCCGACGTTCACCGGAAGCGGCGGGTGCCGCGTCGGGTCCGGCGGCGGTCCGGGCCGTCGGCGCGGTACCGGACGGCGGGGCGACGGCCCGTTGGGCGGCCGGGCCGGACGCGGCTGTCGTGCCGCTGCCGGACTCGCGTGCGGCTCGCTGGACCGGCGCACCGGACGACGACGTACCGCCCTCGCGTGCCGGGGTGGTGTCGGGCGCGGACGGTGATGTGGTGGAGCGGCGGGCCGGGGGCGTGGTCGCCGGGCTGTGGCCGCTGCCGGACTCGCGTGCGGCCCGCTGGACCGGCGTACCGGACGACGACGTACCGCCTTCGTGTGCCGGGGTGTTGGTGGCGCGCGGTGCCGCGGTGGTGCGGCGGGCCGGGGGCGTGGTCGCCGGGCTGTGGCCGCTGCCGGACTCGCGCGCGGCCCGCTGGACCGGCGTACCGGACGACGACGTACCGCCTTCGTGTGCCGGGGTGTTGGTGGCGCGCGGTGCCGCGGTGGTGCGGCGGGCCGGGGGCGTGGTCGCCGGGTTGTCGCCGCTGGTGGACTCGCGTGCGGCTCGCTGCACCGGCGTGCCGGATGACGATGTGCCGTGGTCATGCGTGGGTGCGGGTGTCGCGGCGGGGCTGGGCTCGCGCGTCGCTCGCTGGACCGGCGCACCGGACCTCGACGTGCCGCCTTCGCGTGCGGGGGCGGTGTCGGGTGCGGGCGGTGCCGGGGTGGTGCGGCGGGCCGGGGGCGTGGGCGTCGGGTTGTCGCCGCTGGTGGACGCGCGTGCGGCTCGCTGCACCGGCGTACGGGACGCCGTACCGCCGTCGCGTGCGGGCGCCGTGTCGCCGCCGGGCCGGGGCGTGGCTCCTCGCACCGGGGTGTCGGAGGCCGACCGGCTGCCGGAATCGGCTCCCGGTGCCCGGGTGTTCGCGTCCGGCGCCGTTCCGGTGCCGGTGGATTCCGCACGCTGTGCGGCGGGGGCGGCCGGGGCCGGCGATCCGGTGGCAGCCGGGGGCTGCGGAGATACGGCACGCTGCACCGGGGCGCCGGGATCCGCTCGGTCGCCGTCCGTCGACGTGGGCGCCGTTCCGCGGGACTCCGGCGGGGAGCCGGTGGTCCGGCGGCTCGCGGGCAGGGCGCGGCGCTGCACGGCCGACGCCCCGGACGGAGCCTTGGTCAGAGCCTGCCGCGGGTGGGACGCGGCGGGCGGTACCGGCGTCACCCGGACCCCGCGCGCGGACCGGGCCGGTGGTGTGCTCGCCGGCGCCCCGGACGACGATGCCGGCGCCGCCCCGGCGGAACGCGTCGCCCGCTGGACCGGCGGCGTGGTCCTGGACGCCGGTTGCGGCGCCGGTGCGGGCGCCGACGCACCCCTGCGCGCCCCGGGCGTACGCGGCGGCGCACCCGAGGCGGAGGTCCGTGTCGGCGCCATGGAACCCGCGGGAGCGCCGGGGGAGCCGGGAGCACCGGGCTCGGAGGCCTCCGCCGGTATCGCGCGCAGTGGCGCGACCGGCATCCGCTGCACCGGCGGTGCGCCGGGCGGGGGTGCCAAGGGCGTGGACGACGGCCGGCGGGCCGGCGTGCCGAAGGCACCCGACAGCAGGCTGTCGCCGGCCGCCGGGTTCAGTACCGCGGGGGACGGCGCACTCGTGAACGACGGGTTCTGCCACGTCGGAAGGCGGCCGCCGAAACCGGCGTCCGCCACTCCCGTACGTGCCGCCCCCGTGGCCCGCTGGATCGGCGGCAGACCCGTCCAGGCGGCGACGGCCACGGGCGCCGGTCCGGTCGCGGGGCTGCTCCCAGGTCCGGTCGTGGGCGCCGTACTCCCGCCGGCGCCCGAAGCCGGGCCTGAGCCCGAAGCCGGGCCTGAGCCCGAAGCCGGGCCCGAGCCCGAAGCCGGGCCCGAGCCCGAAGCCGGGCCCGAGCCCGAAGCCGGGTCTGAGCCCGGGTCGGGAAGCGGGCCCGTGGACAGCGCGGTCCCGCCCCCGCCCCCGTCGACGACGCCGTCCCGACGGCCCCGCAGCCGGTCCAGGAATCCCACCGATCAGCCCTCCGCCGTGCCACGCGTCACGAGGGACGCGATCTGGTCCGTGTACCGGCGGCGGTCCTGGTGTTCCAGGTCCAGGATCGCCTCCAGGCTCCAGTGGAAGTGGTAGGCGACGTACGCGATCTCCTCGTGCAGCCGGTCGGTCGCGTACGTCACGATTCCCCCAGGCGGCTCCCGCCGAGTTCCACCTCGAAGGCCTCCGAGCAGTGCGGGCAGGCGACGGCCGCGCGGGTGTGCCCCTCCGCGTTGATCTGGCGGTAGAAGTCCTGGAGGAACGCCAGGTCGGAGGCGAACATGTTCTCCACGATGCCGTCGTGCACCATCGGCAGCGTGCCCAGCCGGGTGATGACCCGGCCGAGCAGCACCACCGACAGGTACGCCGGGTTCTCCTGCACCCGCACGTCGCGCAGCGGGATCAGCTCGTCCCGGGCCGTCGACAGGCGCATCACACCGTCCTTGTGGACCGTGCCCGAGTCGTCGACGTACCCGCGCGGCAGCTCGAAGGGGAACTCGGTCCGCAACTCCTGCCGCGGTGCCGCGTCGACGGGAGGCCCGGCGGGAGGGCCGGCCGGCGGACCGGCCGGTGCCTCCGCCGGCGCGGCGGCGGGAGCCGAACGGGGGAAGTCCGCTCCCGCCGCCGCGGTCTGGGGTGCCGCGGCAGGTGCCTTGGCAGGCGTACGCCGCATTACTCGATGACCAGTTCTTCGAACACGATGGTGACGGTCTCGGTCAGCGCGGCGGCCTCACCGGCCTTCACCGGGCTCATGTCGATCTTGCTGCACCAGGCGTTGCGCAGGTTGTACCGCTTGACCGGGTTGTCCTCGTAGTCCATCACGATGATCGAGGCGTTCTTGCGGGCGGAGGACATACGGCCCTCGAGCGAGTCGTTGATCCACTGCGTGAACGAGTTCGACTGGGTCATACCGCGCACGACGGTGCACTGCCCGTCCTTCGCGGAACCCGGCATCACGGCGATCTCGGTCTTGCCGGTCGCGCCGTTGTTCTGCGGGTACTTGATGACGTCCTGCTCGAGGGTGATGCCGTTGACCTCGGAGAGGTACTCGATCATCACACCGTCGATCTGGAGACCGAAATTGTGTGAAGTAAGGGAGTCACCCGGGTTCAGACTCATGTGTTCTCAGTCCTTCTGAGGCTTTTGACGATGGCGTACGGGGCGGCGCGCGCCGCCCGCTACTCCTCCAGCTCCCCGCTGCCGCTGGAGAACTGGGCCAGCCGGAAGATGACGAACTCGGCGGGCTTGACCGGCGCGATGCCGATCTCGCACACGACCCGGCCGAGGTCCACCGACTCCGGCGGGTTGGTCTCCTCGTCGCACTTGACGTAGTACGCCTCGGACGGGCTCTGGCCGAACAGGGCGCCGCTGCGCCACTCGTTGACCAGGAACGCGGAGATGTTGCGGCGGATGCGGGCCCAGAGGTTGTGGTCGTTCGGCTCGAACACCACCCACTGGGTGCCGATCAGGATCGACTCCTCCAGGTAGTTGAAGTACCGGCGGATGTTCAGGTAGCGCCACGCCGGGTCGGAGGAGAGGGTGCGGGCGCCCCAGACGCGGATGCCGCGGCCGGGGAAGGAGCGGATGCAGTTGACGCCGATCGGGTTGAGCAGGTCCTGCTCGCCGCGGGTGATCTGCAGCTCGAGGTCCACGGCGCCGCGGACGACCTCGTTGGCGGGAGCCTTGTGCACGCCGCGCTCGGCGTCGTTGCGGGCCCAGATGCCGGCGACGTGGCCGCTCGGCGGGACCAGGCGGGACTGGCCGGTGGCCGGGTCGAAGGACTTGATCCAGGGGTAGTACAGGGCCGCGTACTTGGAGTCGTACCCGGCCGTCTCCTGGCGCCAGACACGGATCTGACGGGCGTTCTGGCTGGGCGGCGGGTCGATGATGGCGACGCGGTCGCCCATCAGCTCGCAGTGGGCTATGAGACCGAGCTGGACGGCCTTGACGGCCTCCAGGTCGATCGCGCCGCGCTGGTAGGCGGCCATCAGGTCGGGCACCGCGACCATGGAGATCTCGTCGATCGCCTCCAGGCCGCCGAAGCCGGTGCGGTCCGCGGAGTCGCCGATGTACTCGGTCGGGCCGGCCTGCACGGTCTCGACCTGCCCGGCCGGAACGGCGGGGGCGGCGGCCGGCGGCGCGGGCAGCGTCAGGGTCTGGTTCTCCGGGCGGACCAGCTGCGCGGCCGGCGCGGCCTCGGTCACGGTGATGAGCTTGGAGCGCTCCTTGACCTGGGTGACGACGTAGGAGCGGTTGCCCTTCTTGGCGCTCACGTCGAAGGTCTCGACCGGCTTGTCGCCGTCCTTGACGATCAGCTTGAACCGCTCGGCGGGGCCCTCGCCCTCGGGGTCGGCGACCTCGACGGTCAGCGGGCCGCTCTGGCCGGCGGCGGTGGCCGTCACGGAGAACGCGCCGAGCTGCTTGGGCTCGGCGGCGGGCAGCGCGGCCTTGGCGGTGCTGCCGGTGACGGCGGCGGGGGCGGGGGCGGTGGTGCCGTTCGCGGTGTCGCCCGCGACGGCGTCGTCGGCGGAGCCGCCGACCCGGACGACGTAGGCGGCGGAGCCGCCGTTGTTGAAGAACCCGTAGACGGAGTGTGCGAGGTAGTACCCGCCGGTGAAGTCACCGAAGGCCGCGACATACTGCGTCCAGTTGGTCACCAGGGTGGGCTCGTTCAGCGGGCCGGTCGGGGCGAGACCGACGAAGGCCGCCACCGACGTGCCCACTCCCTCGATCGGGCGCGAGCCGCTGGCCACCTCCTCGACGTAGACGCCGGGCGACAGGTAGGACGGCATGCTCTGCTCTCCTCGGGGTACGAGACAGGACGCCCCTCAGCCTCACGCGCGCGTTGCCGCCGCCGAAACGTCCCCCGGTGCCGGTACGGGGGCACGTTCCCTGCCCCCGGTCGTGCCCGTTGGGGCAGACTCCCCGCCCTTCCGGCGCCTTTCCCCGGCGGACCCCTGGTGGACGGCCGGCGTTTCTGCTTCAACATCGTGTGTTGAGTGTCAGTTCGCCAGGATGTCATCTTGCGATCACACCCCGTTCCGGGGTGCGCCGTCCCGCCGCACCGGGGCGCTGCCCTGCCCCTGCCGGGCGGGGACGGTGACGGGACGTCAGGAGGGGTTGTCCGTGTCGGACCGCTTGCACGCATCACAGACCCGTCGCACGGATGCCGCCGATCCGGCTCGGCGCCGCTCCCGGTCGCCGCAGCCGCCGCTGGCCGACTGGCAGGCCAGGGCGGGAAACAGGGCGGTCGCGGAAGCGATTCAGCGCGCGGCGAGTGGTGCGCGCCGCAGTTCCTGGCCGGGAGAGCGGGAGGAGGACGTCCCCACGGGGACGGCGGGACGGACGGGGGGCCGCGGCAGATCGAGCTCCGCCCCTCCCCAGCTGGGCACGGAGGCTCCGCCGCGACAGCCCGACCGGGAACAGGGCCGCCGGGTCGCGGGGGACGCGGCTGCCGAGGGGCGCCGTCGGGGTGAGGTGGCGGAAGAGCGTCGGCGGGTGATCGACGAGGGCCGGGAGCACGCGGCTCCGGTGGCGGGGGATGCGGCTGCGGAGGGTCGTCGTCGGGGTGAGGTGGCGGCGGAGCGTCGGCGAGTGGTGGAGGAGGGTGTGGAGCACGCGGCTCCGGTGGCGGGGGATGCGGCTGCGGAGGGTCGTCGTCGGGGTGAGGTGGCGGAAGAGCGTCGGCGGGTGATCGACGAGGGCCGGGAGCACGCGGCTCCGGTGGCGGGGGATGCGGCTGCGGAGGGTCGTCGTCGGGGTGAGGTGGCGGAAGAGCGTCGGCGGGTGGTGGAGGAGGGCCGGGAGCACGCGGCTCCGGTGGCGGGGGACGCTGCTGCCGGGGGGCGTCGTCGGGGTGAGGTGGCGGAAGAGCGTCGGCGGGTGATCGACGAGGGCCGGGAGCACGCGGCCCCGGTCGCGGAGAATGCGGCCGCCGAGGGGCGCCGACGGCAGGAGGCGAGGCAGGCCGCGGAGCAGGAGGGTCCGGAGAGCCGGCCGGAGGAGGAGCGGCGCGGGAAGGGGCTGCGGCAGCGCCTGGCCGCCGCCCGGGCGAAGATCAGGCGGGCCAACGACGCGATCGACCGCGCCCTCGGTACCTCCGCCAAGGCCGACAAGGCCAAGAAGGTCCTCGATACGCCCGACACGATGGCCACCCGCGTCAACATGCCGATGGAGTCGGGCCTCCGGACACACGCGAACACCACGTCCGACGACGGCCTGCTGGCGAACACCGCGATCATGGGTCAGGTCGGCAGCGGCATCAACGCCGTGACCGATGCCCTGGGCGTGCTCAACGACCTGCGCACCCTGAACACCGCGCGCAAGAGCGGCGACGACACGGGACCGGCCTCCCACAAGCCCCGGAAGGACAAGAGGGGCAAGCCCCTCGGCGCGGCATCGGGCTCCGCCATGGTCACGGGCGATGTCAGCAGCGCGGTCAACGCCGGGGTGAAGAACGCCGGGAACCTGGCCGGGGTGCCGGCGCTGGGGGAGCTGTCCGGCGGCGCCACCATCGTCTTCTCCATGATCGCGGTGCTCCGGGAGATCCCCGTCGTCTGGAAGACCTTCACCAAGAAGAGCGACATCAAGGCCGTGGACCTGGAAGCCCCCGACGGGGTGGAGCGGGCCGAGGCGATGCTCCAGGACGTACTCGACCAGATGGGGCGGGCACGGGCCGGGCTGGCCCAGGCGCAGGCCCAGCAGGCGCAGGCGGCAGGACCGTCGAACGCGGCCGGGGCCGCCGCGGACGTCAGCCCGGACGTGCTCGCCTTCACACAGGAAGTCGATCGCCTCCACGGCCAACTGCTGGCCGAACTCGTCCGCCTGCGGGAGTACGCCCGGCACAAGCAGCACACCAAACTGGCCAAGCGCATCACCAACCTGGGCGGCAACTCCGTGCGTACCGCCGCCGGCAGCCTGGCGATCGCGGCGGCCGCCGGGGCGGTCAGCGGTCCGGCCGCACCCGCCGTGGCCGGCGTGGCCGCGGCCTTCCTGCTCGGCAACGCGCTCTACAAGGGAGCGCGGGCGGGCTCCAACCGCTATGTCGAGGCGCGGCACCCGGACCGGTGGGCCCGGCCCACGCTGGCCCAGGACGAGAACGAGGCGACGCGGTCCGGGACACCGGCCGCCGAGGGCGTCGGGCGGGGCGACGCGGTCGCGGAGTTCTTCAAGGTGACGAAGTCCGTCAAGCAGGGCGAACGCCACTACATGGCGCAGGAGCTCTACGCGCTCGCGGCCGGACCGGACGTGCGCGTGGGCAGGGACGTTCCCGACGACATCCGCGACTCGGCGCGTGCGCTCCTCAAGGTGCTCAAGGCGAGCCCGGACAAGCACGGGCTGACGGAGCAGCAGTGGGCGGACTCGCTCAACGACCCGGCGCAGCAGAGCGCTTGGGAGAAGGAGATCACCAACCAGCTCTCCTCGGGCTGAGCGCGGCGCTGCCCCCGGCGTTGCCCTCGCGGACCTGTCGAGAGCGAGGGCCGTCCGGTAGGGCTGGTGGCCACACGTCCGGTGTCGAAGGGAGCCATGGTGCGCGCGCACGAGGAAGCCACCGAGCAGAAGGCCGTGCGGGGTGGTGGGGCTCCGCACCGGGCCGTGACCGCGCCCACCACCGGAGTGAGCGGTGCGCCGATGACCCCCGCGACGGTCCTGGCGCTGCAGGGTTCCGCCGGCAACAACGCCGTCCAGCGTCTCATCAACCAGGACACGCACCAGCACGGCGCCGGGTGCGGGCACGACGGGATCGACGACAGGAGCCCGGAGGGGCAGAGCCAGCTCCTGGCCGCCGCGCAGAGCACCCCCAGCTCGCCGCTCCCCGGGGCCTTCCTCACCAAGGCGACGGCGTTCTACCAGAACCCGAACCTCGCCCACGCCCGCATGCACGCCGACCCGATCGCTCAGCGTGCGACGGCGGCCATGGGCGCCGAGGCCATGACGATCGGCATGGACGTGTACCTCGGCCCGTCCGCCATCGGCAACGAGGAGATCCTCGCCCACGAGGCCAGCCACCTCGACAAGAACAGCAGGGGAATCCCGGAGAAGGGCGCCCGGAGCGGTGCCGGCGGCCCCGCCGTCACGGATCCGGGCCAGGGTTCCGAGGTCGCTGCGGTGACCGACGGAGCGGCCTTCAAGGCCGGGGCCGACATCGCCCCGTCCGTCGCCGCCCAGGGAGCGGCCACGGACCACACGGACGACACGGAGTAGAACGGTACGGATTCGATGAGCCTTTGGACTTCCCTGGAGCCCGCGTCCGCGACTGTGGACCCCGGCAGCAGTACACGCGTACGGCTGCGGGTGCGTAATACCGGTGACGTGGTGGATGAGTACCGGTTCGAACCCGTCGGGGACGTGGCTCCCTGGACGACGGTGGAGCCGCAGACGCTTCGCCTGTATCCGGGCACGACCGGCACCGTGGAGCTGACGTTCGCTCCGCCGCGTACCTCCGATGCGGTGGCGGGTCCGAATCCGTACGCGGTGCGGATCACGCCGACGGAGCATCCTGACGCGGTGACCGTTCCGGAGGGCAACCTCACGATCACGGCGTTCACTGAGGTGCGGGCCGAGTTGGTGCCGCCGACGGTGAAGGGGCGGTTCCGGGGCCGGCCCCGGCTGGCGGTGGACAACCTCGGCAATACGAAGGTGACGGCGTCGGTCGCGGGCAGTGATACGGGCGATCATCTGTCGTACGAGTTGCGTCCGGGCAATGTGCAGATCGAGCCGGGGCGTGCGGCGTTCGTGGAGACGACGCTGAAGCCGAAGCAGGTCATCTGGTTCGGTTCGAAGGAGGAGCGGCCGTACAAGCTGGCGGTGCGGCGCTCCGGGGTCGATCCGACCGAGGTCGAGGGCACCTACGTGCAGCGCGGGTTCCTGCCCCGCTGGCTGGCGACGTTCCTGGGGATCTTCGTCGCGCTGGCCCTCGCGTTCGTGATGATCTGGATCGCGTACAAGCCGCAGGTCCGCACCAGTGCCACCGAACAGACCCAGCAGGCGGGCGTGGCACTGGCCCCCAGTCCCAGCGCCACGCCGGAGACGCTTCCCAGCGCCGCCGAGTCCGCGCCCCCGGCACAGCCCGAGCAGCCGGCCGCCGAGGAAACCGGGAACGACGGCGGTGGCGGCGGTGGCGGCGGGGACAAGGGAGGCGGTGGCGGGGACACCGAGAAGCCCGACAAGCCGGCCGTGAAGCCGGTGGTCCCCGCCCGGAACGTCATGCTCCGCAACGCCACCACCCACATGTGCGCCGACATCCCCGGACGGGAGAAGGGCCAGATCAACGGAGTCGTCCAGCAGGCCAACTGCCACGAAGAGGGCGACAACGAGTACTGGCACCTCGAGGTGAAGTACCCGAAGGGCGGCCCCGGCGGGGCTCCGCTCTTCCAGATCCGGAACGCCACGGACCAGTTCTGCATGGACCTGGGGGAGTACGGCGCCCGTCCGGTGGGCACAGGGGTCGCCGAGTTCCACTGCAACGGCACGACGGCCGACAACCAGCTCTGGTGGGCCGAAAAGCAGGAGAGCGGGGACTACTGGATCCGCAACTTCGCCAGCAACAACAAGTGCCTGAACGTGAAGGGCCAGAACGGCGGCACCGAGACCCCGCTGAACATCGCCGACTGCAGCAACGTCGACGACCACGAGTGGCAGATCATCCACCCGAAGAAGGACTGACCCCGAGGTCCGGGCAGCCGCTCGACCAGGCACCTCGGGGCAGCGAGTACTGCCCCGACTGCCGCTGACCCGCGGAGAGTCGGCGCGTAGCGTCGGCGTGTGAGCCTGTGGACTTCCCTGGAGCCCGCGTCCGCGACCGTGGACCCCGGCAGCAGTACACGTGTGCGCCTGCGGGTGCGTAATACCGGTGACGTGGTGGATGAGTACCGGTTCGAGCCGGTGGGGCAGGTGGCTCCCTGGACGACGGTGGAGCCGCAGACGCTTCGCCTGTATCCGGGCACGACCGGCACCGTGGAGCTGACGTTCGCTCCGCCGCGTACCTCCGATGCGGTGGCGGGGCCGAATCCGTACGCGGTGCGGATCACGCCGACGGAGCATCCTGACGCGGTGACCGTTCCGGAGGGGAACCTCACGATCACGGCGTTCACCGAGGTGCGGGCCGAGTTGGTGCCGCCGACGGTGAAGGGGCGGTTCCGGGGGCGGCCGCGGCTGGCGGTGGACAACCTCGGCAATACGAAGGTGACGGCGTCGGTCGCGGGCAGTGATACGGGCGATCATCTGTCGTACGAGTTGCGTCCGGGCAATGTGCAGATCGAGCCGGGGCGTGCGGCGTTCGTGGAGACGACGCTGAAGCCGAAGCAGGTCATCTGGTTCGGTTCGAAGGAGGAGCGGCCGTACAAGCTGGCGGTGCGGCGCTCCGGGGTCGATCCGACCGAGGTCGAGGGCACCTACGTGCAGCGCGGTTTCCTGCCCCGCTGGCTGGCGACGTTCCTGGGGATCTTCGTCGCGCTGGCCGTCGCGTTCGTGATGATCTGGATCGCGTACAAGCCGCAGGTCCGCACCAGCGCCACCGAACAGACCCAGCAGGCGGGTGCCGCGCTCGCCCCGAGCCCCAGCGCCGCCCCGGAGACCTTGCCCAGTACCGCCGAGTCCGCGCCCGCCGATCAGCCGCAGGTGCAGCAGCCCGCCACGCAGGAGTCGAAGGACGACGGCGCCGGTGCTGACAAGGGCGACGAGGACAAGGGCGGCGGGGAGACCGAGAAGCCCGACAAGCCGGCCGTGAAGCCGGTGGTCCCCGCCCGGAACATCCTGCTGCGGAACACCACCAGCCACATGTGCGCCGAACTCCCCGGGCGGGAGAAGGGCGAGCTCGACGGACCCGTCCAGCAGGCCGTCTGCGACGACACCGACGGGGACAACCAGATCTGGGACCTCGAGGTGAAGTACGAGAAGGGCGGCCCCGGCGGAGCGCCGCTCTTCCAGATCCGGAACATCAAGGACAAGTTCTGCATGGACCTGCCCTATCACGGTGCCGCTGCCGTGGGGACGCCCGTCTCCGAGTTCACCTGCGACAGCACCACCGCGGCCGACAACCAGCTCTGGTGGGCCGAAAAGCAGGAGAGCGGGGCCTACTGGATCCGCAACTTCTCCAGCAACCAGAAGTGCCTCGGCGTGGAGGGCGCGAACGGCGGCGCCCTCTTCTCCAAGATGGTGCTCGACAACTGCAGCAACGTCGACGACCAGGAGTGGGAGATCATCCACCCGAAGAAGGACTGACGGCTCAGGCGGTCCCGGCGGTCACCAGCCGCCTTCCCCCGGGACCAGCCGACCGGCCTTGCGGTACTCACGGCGGGCGCCCTCCAGGAGGTCGTCCGCCGTCACCGTGTCGTCGCGTCCGGCGGCGAGGTAGGCGGCGGTGACCACGGCGCTGCGGATCGAGCCGCCGGCCAGCTCGAACTCCCGGGCCAGCGGCTCGGGGTCGATGCCGTCGGCGGACGGAACCCGCGACAGGCCGTGCCGCCACAGCGCCAGGCGCTGCTCGACGTCCGGGAAGGGGAAGTCGACCACCAGGTCCAGGCGCCGGGTGAACGCCTCGTCGATGTTGGCCCGCAGGTTGGTGGTGAGCAGGGCGATGCCGTCGAAGGACTCCAGCCGCTGGAGCAGGTAGGCGCTCTCCATGTTGGCGTACCGGTCGTGTGCGTCCTTGACCTCGGAGCGCTTGCCGAAGACGGCGTCCGCCTCGTCGAAGAGCAGCACGGCGTCGGTGCGGTCGGCCTCCGTGAAGATCCGTTCCAGGTTCTTCTCGGTCTCGCCGACGTACTTGTCCACGACCGACGACAGCTGGATCACGTACAGGTCGAGGCCCAGGTCGGCGGCGACCACCTCGGCCGACAGGGTCTTTCCGGTGCCGGACTCGCCCGCGAACAGGCCGAGGACGCCCCGGCCCCGTCCGCCGCCCGCGCTGAGCCGCCAGTCGCCGAGGACGCGGTCGCGGTGGCGGGCGCGCAGGGCGAGTTCGCGCAGCTGGACGAGGGGCTTGTCGGGCAGGACCAGGTCCCGCCAGTCCACGGCGGGCCGGATGCGCCGGGCGTGGCTCTCCAGGCCGGAGGCCGACTGCCGGCGGGCGGCGAGCCGGACGTGGTCGGCGGAGACCGGGGTGCCGTCGAAGGCGGCGAGGGCGCGGGCGGTGTGTGCGGTCCGCCGGATGCGGTCCCCGCCGAGCCGGTACGGGGCGACGGCCGTGGCCAGGTCGAACCCGTCGGCGTCGGCTCCCAGCGCGGCCCGCCAGGCGGCGGCGCCACCGGCCCGGCGGCCCGGTGCGTCCAGGACCAGCGGGTCGGACGGCGACCAGTGCGGGTCGTACGGGCGGGGGTCCGTCAGCAGTACGGTCACGTCCCTCACCGCGGTCAGCGCCCGCACCAGCGGGCCGGGCTTCTCGGGCAGGCCCGCCACCACGACCGCCCGGCCGCTCAGGCGGGCCTCGCGCAGCAGCTCGGGCACGTGGTCCGCGGGCTCGGTGCAGCGCAGCGCGTCGATGCCCGCGGCGTCCAGGGCGGAGGCGAGGGCGGCCAGGCCGTCGCCCTCGCGCGGTTCGCGCAGGTAGGCGGTGAGCGGGCCCTCGTGCAGCAGGGCGGCCAGCCGGCCCACGAACGCCTCGGCGTCGGCGCCCGCGGCGGGCAGCGGGTCCGGCATCGGGAGCAGCAGGCCCAGGAGCGCGGCGTCCGGGGTGTCGTCGCCGAGCAGATGGCCGATCAGCCGGTCCGGGGCCCGCAGCGAACGGGTGAGGAAGGGACGCTCGGGCTCCTCCACCTCCAGCAGGCCGAGGGCGCGCAGCGGCGCGGAGACGTGGAACCGGGCGCGGGCCGCCGCCGCGTGCGCGGGCACCCCGCACAGGTCGAGGGCGAGGCCCACGGTGGCGCGTCGGCGGCTCACGTCGTTGTTGAGGTAGCCGTAGAGCGGCTCGAAGGTGCGGTCGACGTCGGGGGCGAGGGCGACGAGCAGGACGGCGGTGTCCAGTTCGGTCAGCCGCGCCCGGCCCACCAGCCGCGCCAGCCGGTCCCCGGGGCCGTCCGGGCCGCCGGCGCGGACCGGCGGCTCCCCGGCCGCCCCGGCCGCACCGGCGCCGGAGGGCCAGGTGCGCAGCAGGTGGTGGACGGCCTCGTCGGGCAGGTACAGGCCGCGCAGCGGATCGTCGGCCGTGGGGTCGTCGGCGGTGCGGTGCTCGACCAGCGCGGTCACCCGTTCCCGCAGGACGCCGAGCCGGGCGAGCAGCACCTGCGCGGGGTCGTCGGCCTTGGCGGCCGGGTCGGACGGTTCGGGCGGTTCGGGCGGTTCGGGCGGGGCGGACGGGGTGGACGGGCCCGACCGGGTGCCCAGGGTGGGCAGGGTGGACGGATCCGACGGGGTGTTCGGGGTGGCGGCCGGTGGGTCGGTGTCGGGGGTGTTCACAGTCGTCACTGGCGTCACTGTCGTTTCGTACGGCCGTCCGGGGTGCCCTTGCGGGCGGCGCGCGCGGCCGCCACCTGGTGCGGCCGGTGCGAGCGTCCCCCGGACACCGGCGGGTCGCCCTCCATGCCGCCGACCCGGACCGTCGCGCCCTCGGTGACCGGGGGCCCGGCGTCGTACTCGGGGAAGGCCGGGAAGGGTGCGGTCACCACCAGGTCGAGGGACGGCTTCAGCTCGCCGCCCAGGGCGGACCAGATCTCGGCGAGGGAACGGGACTCCGTCTGGATGCCGGCCACCGTCAGCGGCACGGAGAGGCCCAGCGCGCCGAGCGAGCCCGGGAGTTCGGAGGGCGGCAGGAGCTCGCGGGGCAGCAGCGTGGCCAGGACGGCGGACAGCAGCCGGTGCTCGTCCTGCGGGGTCTTCGTCCAGGCCGTCACCAGGTACGACAGCCGGAACCAGCGCGGCGGCTGGCGGCGCTTGACGACGATGTCGTCCTCGTCGCGCACCGCCACCTGGCCGCGCTGCCGACGGCTCACGTCCTCGCGGATGTCGTACAAGTAGGTGTTGACCACGGGGGCGTTGCGCCGGGCCGCCCAGTCACGGGTGGGTGCCTCGAAGGCCACGTCGATGCCGGAGTCCGTCAACGCCCCGCTCTTGAGGAGGGCCTTGAGGACCTCGTCCACCTCGTGGATCACGCTCGCGCTCCCGCCTTGCCCTGCCCCGACCGCACGTGGACCGCACGGTTCGCCTGCTGCCGCCTGTCACCGATGCCCGTCGTCGATGCCGCCGTGGATGTCCGTCATCGGTATCCGTCATCGGCATCCGTCGTCGATCGTGCCCCCGGGCCTTCCCGCCCGCACGCGCCACGGGGACGACGGTCGGGCAGGACGTCCTGCCCGTGCGGACCGAAGGGTCCGCATGCGATTGCCCGTTCGGTCAGATGTAGCCTTCCCGCAGGGCATAGGCCACGGCGTGGGCGCGATTGCGCAGATGGAGCCGTGTGGTGAGTCCGTGCATGACGTTCTTGACGGTGCGTTCGGAGTAGGACAACTTGCCGGCGATCTCCCCGGTGTCGAGACCCTCGGCGACCAGCCGCAGGACGTCCACCTCTCGGGGTGCGAGGCCCAGCGAGGGGGCGCCGGGGCGGCCCGCCGCGCCCCGGTGCAGGGTGCCCACCTGGCTGATGAGCCGGCCCAGCAGGTCCGCGGGCAGGTCGCCGTCGCCGCGGGAGGCGGCCAGCACGGCCTGCACCAGCCGGTGGGCGGTGGCCTCGTGCCGCCAGACGATCGCGCCGACACCGCACTCGACGACGTCGAGCAGTTCGCTCTCGCGGATCGCGCCGATCACGAGCACGGCGCGCGCGCCCTCGCTGCGCACGATCCGGCGCAGCCGGGTGAGCGCCGCGTCGTCGAGCGCGTCCTCGATGAGCAGGGCCACCGTGCCGGGCCCCGACTCCTCGCGCAGGTCGATCTCCGGGTGCCGGCGCAACTGGCTGACCGCGCCCTCGCGGCTGATCGGGTCCGGAGCGGACACCGCCACCGGGACCCGCCGGTCGACGACGCCGACGGCTCCGCCGGAGCCGCGGGCCGAGGTGGCGGTCGTGATGGATGTGGTGGTGTTCCGGGGTGAGTTGAGCAACCGTTTCCCCCCTGTTCACGAGCCCGCAATACGGCACAGGCCGGTAGCGGATGTGCGTGTTCCACACTTATGGGACTGCTGGGACTTCGCAATCGTGGACCACCACGAGGAACACCACGAGACCAGCGCGCCGGCCGCCACAAGTGGCCGGCGAGCAGGTGTCCGGGCAGGTCACAGGGCTCGCGCAAGGACGCGGGGGCCCGTGGGGACGGCCGCGCGGGACCGTGACCCACGCCACTTCGGACCACCCTTCACCGCGGTCGTTCGTCTCACACACCGGGGGAGCACCATCCACCACAGGAGGCACCGATGACCGGACCGCTCCGTGAACGCGACGACGCCCACGCGCTGTTGGCCGCCGAGATCGAGCGCGCACGGGCCGGCGCCGGCCGCCTCGTCCTGCTGCGCGGCGCCAGCGGCACCGGACGCACCGCCGTACTGGAGACCGCCGCCCGGCACGCCGAGGACCGCGGCCTGCGGGTGCTGAGCGTGCGCTGCTCGCCCGAGGACACCTCGGTGCCCTTCGCCATGGTCCTCCATCTCCTCGGCCCGGTGCCGGAGTTCACCGACATGGCGCCCGGCGGCGACGACCGGGGCAGCGCGGCCCGGCTGTGGCGGCTGCTGCGCTCGTACGCGGCCGACGGCCCAGTACTGGTGGCCGTCGACGACGTCCACCTCGCCGACGACGCCTCGCGCCGCTGGCTGACGGAGGCGGCCCGGCACGTCGACCGATTACCGGTACTGCTGGTCGCCACCGAGCGCAGCCAGTACGACATCGATCCGCGGCCCCCCGGACTCACCCAGGCGCTGTCGCCGTCCCTGGTGCGCACCCACACCCTCGCCCCGCTCAGCGACGCGGCGGCGGCCGGGCTGGTCCGCGACGCCTTCCCGAACGCGTCCGCGCCGTGGACGCGGGAGGTCGTACTGGCCGGCGCGGGCAGCCCGCTGCTCCTGCACGCCCTGCTGGACGACCTCGGCGGCACCCCGCACCCCGACGGCGTCCCGCCCGTGCCGGAGAGCTGCGCCGCGCTGTACCCCGGGTCCTACCCGGCCGCCGTCTCCTGGTGGCTGAACAGCGCGGGCCCGGCGACGGCCGACGTGGCCCGCTGCCTCGCGGCCCTGGAACAGGCCTGGCCCGCCGGCCCGCCGCCGCGCCGGGGCGCGCTTCGGCATGCCCTCACGCACCCGCAGGGGCCGCTGTTCGAGCCCGTGCACCGGCACCCGCACGACACACCGGCGGTGCGGACGCGCCGGTCCGGTGACACCGCCCCGGGCTGCCGGGACGTGTGGAGCGCGGACGCGGGGGACGGCGACCGGGACCCGCAGGCGCCGCCGTCGCCGTTCGCGGGCGGGACGGCCCTCCCGGCGTTCGGGGGACCGGACCTCCTCCCGGAACCGCAGGAGCACGGCCCTTACCCGCACCCCACCGAGCCCACCGCCGAGGCGCCGTACCCGCTGTCCCCGTACCCGCCCCCGGTCCACGCCCCCTACGACGGCCGCCCGGAACCCGCACCCGGCGCCGCCGGCTACGGCCGCACCGATCCGCCCGCGCACGCCCCGCACCGGGCGACGCTCTCGCGTACCCCCTCCCCGCCCGCGGCGCGGGGGCCGGCCGGGGACCCGGTCGACGTGCTCGCCGAGGCGGCCGGGGCCGATCCCGTGCGGATCGAGGGGTGGCTCGCCGCCATGACCCGGCTCGGTCTGCTGCGCCCCGACGCGGGCGGCCGCCCCCGCTACGCGCACCCGCTGCTGCGCGACGCCGTGCTCAGCGGCTGGCCCCGGCCGCGCCGCGAGGCCGTGCACCGGGCGGCGGCGGAGGCGATGCTGCGCCGCGGCGACCGGGTCGAGGCGGTCGCCCGGCACCTGCTGCGCACCCCGGCCGTCGGCCGGTCCTGGGCGCTGCGCGTCCTGCGCGACGCCGTGACCGTCGCCGTGCACGACGCGCGGCCCGCCGACGCCGTGGGCTATCTGCGCCGGGCGCTGGACGAACCGCTGACCGACGACCTCCGGCAGCGGCTGCTGACCGAACTGGGCTCCCTGGAGTACGCGTCGGCCGACGCCCCGGCCGCCATCGCGCGGCTCGCCGAGGCCCAGCACCTGCCGGCCGAGCCCCGCAACCAGGTGCGCACGGCCGTCGCCCTCGGCACCGCCCTGGCCGGCCGCGGGGAGATCCGTACGGCGATGGAGGTGCTGCGCCGCACCGAGGGCCGCCTGTCCGGGCACCCGGGGCTCGCCCGCACCGTGCAGACCGCCACCGCGCTGCTGTCCGACGAGGATCTGGCGACCCGGCAGGAGGTGTACCGGTGGCTGTCCGAGACCGGCCGGCACTCCCCGGAACTGGTCGGCACCGCCGGTCAGGCCCTGCTGGTGCGGTACGCGGCGACGGCCGCGCTGATCTCCGCCGACGAGGCGATGACCCGGGTACGGAAGCTGCTGGCGCAGCCCACCGACCCGCTCGCCGAGCCCTTCCTGCTCGGCACGGCCGCCGCGGTCGCCCAGTGGGCCGACGAACTCGACGAGGCCGAACGGCTCGTGGAACGCGGTCTGGCCGGACAGCACCCCGCCCTGCTGCACCCGATGCAGCACGCGCTGCTCAACACCCGCGCCGACATCGTTGCCTCCCGCGGCGACCACGCCCGGCTGCTCGCCCTCGCCGCCGACCCCGGACCCGGCCCCGGTCCCACCAACCGGGACGCCCACGCCCTGATGGCGCTGGTCCACACCGGCCGCACCGACGAGGCCCTGCGCCACGCCGACCGCTTCGACCTGCGCGAAGTGCCGGAGAACTGGGAGCTGAACCGCTATTTGTACGCGCGGGGCGTACTGCGCGCCGCCACCGGCGACCCGGCGGGCGCCCTGCACGACTTCCTGGAGTGCGGGCGGCGCCAGGCGGCCCGCGAGGTGATCAGCCCGGTCGTGACCCCGTGGCGGACCGCGATCGCCGAGTGCCGGCTGGCGCTGGGCGGCGGCCCGGAGGCGCTGGCCCTGGCGACGGAGGAACTGCGGCTGGCCAGGGTGTGGAACACCCCGCGCACCGTGGGCCGCGCCCTGCGCGTGCTGGGCACCGCGACCGGCGGGCGGCGCGGTCTCGAGCTGGCCGAGGAAGCCGTACGGACGCTGCGCGACGCGCCCGCCGACACCGACATGGAGCTGATCCCCGCGCTGCTCGCCCAGGGCCGCCAGCTCCTGGGCGCGGGCGAGCGAGGACGCGCCCGGGCCCGGCTGCGCGAGGCGGCGGAACTCGCCGAACGCAAGGGTGCCCTGCGCTGGCTCACCCTGGCCGGGCAGGCCCTGCGCGAGGGCGGCGCCCGGGGCTCCGTGGCGTCCCGCACCGGCGCCGGGGCACTGACCGGCAGCGAGCGGCGGATCGCCGAACTGGCCGCCGACGGCCGCACCAACACCGAGATAGCCGAACTCCTCCACCTCGCCCGGCGCACCGTGGAGACCCACCTGACCAGCACCTACCGCAAGCTGCGGATACGGCGTCGGACGGAACTGCCGGGCGCGCTGGCGCGCGGCGGACGCCGGGAACGGGAACCGCACCCCGACACCCGGTGCTGAGGACCACCGGGAGCCGGGTCGGCCGCGCCGCTCCTCACAGACCGCGCAGCAGCCGCCCGATCTCCAGCTGCCCGGTCTCCGGCGGGTCGCCGTCCTCGACGTTCCACAGGCAGTTCTGCAGTACGCGGCCGAGGGACCAGGCGCGGGCCCGCTCCCGGTCGAGGCCGAGGACGTCGGTCATGGCGTCGAAACGCCACCGGGTCTCGCCCGGGTCGTAGCGGTTGTGGAGGGCGGGCAGCAGGTCGAAGCCGGGGTCGCCGGCCAGCGGCTTGGGGTCGATGGCGAGCCAGGGGGCCCGGTCCGCGGCGAGGACGTTCTCGTAGTGCAGGTCCCAGTGCAGGAGCCGGTCGCCCGGCTCGTCGGCGACCTCGCGCACGGCGGCGGCGCAGTCGGCGACCAGCCGCCGGTCCGCCGGGTCCTCGATGCGCTCCAGCGTCCCGGGCGTCCGCTCGAGCACGCCCCGCGCGATGTCCCCGAGCCGGCGCACGCCCGGCGGCGCGGGAGCCGCGGTGAGGTGGGCCAGCAGCCGGGCGATGACCAGCACGGCCTCGCGGGAGTCCTCGACACGGCTGAGCATGCGGCCGGCGTCCAGGCGCTCCAGGAGCATGGTCCCGGTGGCCGCGTCGTGGTCGAGCAGCCGCACCGCGCCGTCCCCGCCCCACACCCGCAGCGCGACGGGCTCGCCCTCGGTCTCCGCGTCGAGGATCTGGAGCTTCAGCACGGCCTCGGTGCCGTCGCGGCGCACGACCGGCAGCACCAGCGCCGCCCACCCGTGCATCGACGGCCCGTCGAGCCGCAGCTCCCACCGCTCCAGAAACCCGCCCGCCAACGCGGGCAGCCCCTCGACGAAGGCACGCCCCGCCTCCCCGTTGTACTTCGCCTGAGCGGCCGCGAGCCCTTCGGGTACGACAATCACCCACCCGACGCTACAGGCGCCTCCCTCGCCGCCGCCGCGTGCGGTCGTGCCTCCCCCACCAGTGCCTGAACGGCCTGGGAGGCACCCCGCCACGCCGGGCCACGCACCCCCGGCCTCAGCCCACCGGCTCCCGCGCCGGTCGTTCCGCCGGATGGCCGTGCTTCGGCGCCTTCGCCGTCACCATCACCCCCGCGACCACCCCCGCCAGCAACATGACCCCGGCCGCCACCCAGATGGCGACCGTGTACCCGTGCACGATCCCCTCCCGCACGACCAGCTCCCGCTGAGCGGGGTCCGTCAGGTGCGCGGTGATCCAGGACGCGCTGGTGCTGGTCGCGATGGTGTTGAGCAGTGCCGTACCGATCGAGCCGCCCACCTGCTGCGAGGTGTTGACCGTCGCGGAGGTCACGCCGGAGTCCTTCGGGGCGACCCCGGCGGTGGCCGTGGAGAACACCGGCATGAAGGTCAGACCCATGCCGAGGCCCATCAGGAGCAGCGCCGGGAGGATCTCGGAGACGTACTCCGAGTGCACGGTGATCCGGGTGAGGATCACCATGCCGCCCGAGGCGAGGAGCATGCCGGGCACCATCAGCATGCGCGGGCCCACGTGCGGCAGCAGCCGGGCGGAGATCTGGGTGGAGCCCACGACGATCGCGGCGGTCAGCGGCAGGAACGCCAGACCGGTCCGCACGGGGGAGTAGCCGAGGATGACCTGGAGGTAGTAGGTCATGAACAGGAACAGCCCGAACATGCCGATGACCGCCAGCATCATCGTCAGGAAGCAGCCGGCGCGGTTGCGTTCCCGGATGACGTGCAGCGGCAGCAGCGGCGTCGGCGCGCGGGTCTGCCACCACACGAACGCGGCCAGCAGGACCACGGCCAGGGCGAACAGGGCCAGCACCAGCGGATCGCTCCAGCCCCGGGGCTGGGCCTCGCTGAAGCCGTAGACGAGGGCGACGAGACCGCCGCAGCCGAGGACCACGCCGGGCACGTCGAGACGGGCGTCGGCGTGGCCGGGCCGGTCGTGCAGCAGCGCGAACGCGCCGATGACGGCGATGACGGCGATGGGGATGTTGACGTACAGGCACCAGCGCCAGTTCAGATACTCGGTGAGCACGCCGCCGACGATGAAGCCGATCGCGGAACCGCTGCCGGCCAGCGCGCCGTAGATGCCGAAGGCCTTACCACGTTCCCTCGGGTCGGTGAAGGTCGTCGTCAGCAGGGACAGCGCGGACGGCGCGAGGACGGCGGCGAAGACGCCCTGGAGGGCGCGGGCGCCGAAGAGCATCGCCGAGGTCGTGGCGGCGCCGCCGATCGCGGAGGCGGCGGCGAAGCCGATCAGCCCGATGACGAAGGTGCGTTTGCGCCCCACCAGGTCCGCGACCCGCCCGCCGAGCAGCAGCAGACCACCGAACGCGAGGGTGTACGCGGTGATCACCCACTGGCGGTTGGCGTCGGACATGTCCAGGTCGCGCTGGGCCGAGGGCAGCGCGATGTTCACGATCGTCGCGTCGAGGACGACCATCAGCTGGGCCAGGGCGATCACCACCAGCCCCCACCAGCGGTGGGGGTCGGCCTGTGCGGGTGCGGCGGGACCACCTGTCCGGGAGCCACTCATCTGGCCAGAAGACCATGATTCGGGGCGTATCGCACCCGTTGCGCGAGCCGCCGGCGCAGCCGCTGCGGGACGGTACGGGCCCACCCGACGACCTCAGGCACGCTTGAGGTCGAGCTCGCGGCGGCCGAGGGCGAGGGAGACCGCCGTCAGGGCGCTGTTGAAGGAGACCTCGGAGAGCAGACCGGGCGAGGCGACCTGGTCACCGGCGAGGTAGACGCCGTCGCCCCGGTCGACGGCCGGCCGGTCGCGCCAGGTGCTGCCCGGCAGGTCGACGGCGCCGGTACGGCCGTTCGCGACCGCCTCGCGCCGCCAGGTCAGCCGCTCGCGCCAGCCGGGCAGGCCGAGGTCGAGCAGCTGCTCGGCCCGTGCGGTGCCGTCGGCCTTCGACTCGTGGGGCGCGATGGGGATCTGCCCCTGGATCAGCTGCTCGCCCGCCGGAGCGAGCGTGCGGTCCTGGGCGGTGAACCGTTCGATCCACCCCGGCGCGTCCAGGTCGGAGACGGCGAAGGCGTCGCCGCGCCGGGTCCGTACGGCCAGGTCGACCAGGGTGGTGCGGCCGCTCGGCCAGGTCAGCGAGGGGTCGTCCAGCAGGCGGCGGGCCGCGTCGAGGGAGGTGGCGAGGATGACGGGGGTGTCGGTGGGCAGCGTGTCCACGCGGGAGACCGTCTCCATCCGGACGCCGAGGTTCCAGGCCAGGGCGGCCATCCGGTCCACGACCCCGCCCCAGCCGCCGCGAGGGTAGTGCGCCTCGGGCGGCAGCTTGGCGGCCCGGCGCAGCCGCTCCTGCACGAAGGCGGCGGACAGCGACCCCGGATCGTGGTGGAACAGGGCGACGGCGCAGTAGTGGGCGGCGGCCCGGGCGCCCTCCTCGCCCGCGATCCCGGTCGCCCAGGTCAGGAAGTCGGAGTCGACCGGCGCGGGCCCGACGCCCCGGCGCAGCAGTTTCAGCATGGCGAACGGCGGGGTGCGGCGCAGCGCTCCCTTGTGGCGCAGCCGCAGCCGGGCCGCCTCCAGCGGCGGGATCGGCGCGAGCGGGCCGATCAGGTCGCGCCGGCGCAGCCAGGCCCAGTGCGGGCCGCCGTTGTAGAGGGCGTGCGGGCCGTCGTTGGTCCGGTAGGGGCCGTCGGCGGTGCGGGCCCGCCCGCCGAGCGTGTGATGGGCCTCGTGGACGGTGACCTCGGCACCCGCCTCGGCGGCGGTGATGGCCGCGGTCAGTCCGGCGAAGCCGCCGCCGATGACGGTGATGCGATGCATGGCTCGGGTTCTCCCTCGGGTCGGGGTCGCGGTCGGGTCGCCTGGCGCGGCGCGTGTATGCCTGTACGACGGTCGAGGGGGTGCCGGATGTGACATGCGGCCGGGAGAGGGGATGTTCTTGCAGGTCGGAGGGGGTTGTCAGTGGTGGGGTGCAGCATGGGTCCATGGCGAGGAGAGCGGCGGGAACGGCGGGCGGGCGCGGTACGACGACGGGGCGTGGTACGACGACGGTGCGCGGGGCGAGGCGCCCGGAGCTGCGGCTGCCGCCGCTGGAGCCGTACGAGGACGACGGGGGACTGGAGCCGGACGGGGACTACGACGCGCTGGACTTCCGGGAGACGGACCTCACCGGCCAGGACGGCGCGGGCGCCCGCTTCATGGACTGCGCGCTGACCGGCTGCGCACTGGACGAGGCGTCGCTGCCCCGGGCCCGGCTGCTCGACACGGTCCTGACCGGCGTCCGGGGCGTGGGCACGAACCTCGCGGAGGCGGCCCTGCGCGACGTCGAGCTGCTCGACGCCCGCCTCGGCGGCACCCAGCTGCACGGCGCCGTACTGGAACGGGTCCTGGTCCGCGGCGGCAAGATCGACTACCTCAACCTGCGCCGGGCCCGCCTCAAGGACGTCGTCTTCGAGAGCTGCGTCCTGGTCGAGCCGGACTTCGGGGGCGCCCGCCTGGAGCGGGTCGAGTTCGTGGACTGCGCGCTCAAGCAGGCGGACCTCAGCGCGGCCACCCTCACCGACGTCGACCTGCGCGGCGCCGCCCCACTGGAACTGTCCCGCGGCGTGGACCGCCTCTCGGGGGCGGTGATCAGCCCCGCCCAGCTCCTCGACCTGGCACCGGTGCTGGCGGCGGAGCTCGGGGTGCGGGTGGTGGCGGAGGGGTAGGAGGTGGCCGATCAGTCCCAGCGCATGTCGATGCGCCCGGCGAAGTCGTCGTACCCGGCACGCTCGAAGGCCCGGGCCATCGGCCGGTTCCCCAGATCGGTGTCCGCGGTGACGCGTTCGGCGCCCTGAGCGGTCAGCAGGCGGGTCCCTTCGGCGAGCAGGTTCGGCGTCCGGGCGGACCCCGACACGACGTCGGGCCTGCTGCCGCTGCGGGACCACCGGCCGACCCGTGCCACCGGTCGGCCGTCTCGCGGGGCCAGCCACATCCAGTCCGCCCCGCAGTGTCCGTTCCGGAGGTCTTCGGCGAGACGGTCGTTGTACGGGCCGGGCAGAGCATTGAAGAGCTGGATCTCCTCCGGACCGGTAAGGGGACGGAAGGCCAGGTCACTTGTCACGTAAGGCTCCACAGGCAGCGAGCACTTGGCCGGCGGGCTCAACGCGACGGCGTGGGACCCTGCCATTGAGGTATAGAGGGTCGACACTCCGTCCGCATGCGATTCAAGGGCTCTGCTGCCGGTCGCGCTGCGCCGAACCGCCAGGACGCTCAGGGCACGCGCGGGAAGCGGGACTGGAGGGACCAGATCGCCGGGTTGTCCGCCAGGTCCTCGTGCAGGTCGGAGAGGTCGGCGAGCAGGTCGTGCAGGAAGTCCCGGGCCTCCCGGCGCAGTTCGGTGTGGGAGAAGGACAGCGGGGGCTCCGTCGCCGGGAGCCACTCCGCCTCGATGTCGACCCAGCCGAAGCGGCGCTCGAAGAGCAGGCGGTCGGTGGACTCGGTGAAGTCCAGCTCCGCCCGCTGCGGCCGGGCGGCCCGGGAACCCGCCGGGTCCCGGTCGATCTGCTCCACGATGTCGCACAGCGCCCACGCGAAGTCGAGCACCGGCACCCATCCCCAGGCTGTGGACAGCTCCCGGTCCGCCTTGGTGTCGGCGAGATACACGTCCCCGCAGAACAGGTCGTGCCGCAGGGCGTGGACGTCCGCGCGGCGGTAGTCCGTCTGCGGCGGGTCCGGGAAGCGGGTGGAGAGGGCGTAGCCGATGTCGAGCACGCAGGTGATGGTGTCACGGACCCGGAACGGGCCACGCGCCGCAGCCCCGCCGCGAGCCCGGTCAGTGCGGCGACGTGGCGCGGCGGACCGCGTCGCGGAGCACGGCGCGCCGGCGTTCGTGCACGTCCTCGGGCTCGTCGGCGGTCGCAGCGTAGACGTTGCTGACCGGTGACCAGGCCATGGACATGGCGATGACCAGGGCCAGCACGTCGAACGGGTCCCCCGGCCGCACCCGGCCCGCCGCCTGCGCCTCGGCGATGGCGCGCAGCTTGGCGTCGTCGCGGCGGTCGGCGTCGTCGACCAGGTGCCCCGCCGGCCGCCGCTCCAGCCGCGCCCACGTGGCCAGCCGGATGAGGTCGGGTCGGCGCAGATACTCGTCGTAGAGGCGCACGGCCCAGTCCGCGAGGTCGTCGGCGTCGATCGGCACGACGTTCACGATGCGGTCCAGCGAGCCGAAGAAGATCGCGTCGAAGAGCCCGTCCTTGCTCCCGAAGTACGCGTAGAGCTGCGCCTTGTTGGTGCGTGCGGCGGCCACGATCCGCTCGACGCGCGCCCCGGCGATCCCGTGTTCGGCGAACTCCCGGGTGGCGACGTCCAGGATGCGCCGGTGGGTGGCGGCCCCGCGCGAGGTCAGGGGCTGGTCGGGCAGGCGGTCGGGCATGTCCGCAGGGTACCGCACGGCCAAACAGAACAGTTGGTTTGCCTTGGGCGGCAGGCGCGCTACGCTCAAACAGACCGAACAGTCTGTCTGAGGAGCTGGGAAGAGCCATGAGGACCACTGTGGGCTGGCAGGCGCAGGCCCCGGACGGCGCCGCCACCACGCGGGTGCTGCGGCGCGCCCCGCTGCACCGGCGCGACCTGCGCCCCGACGACCTGGCCGTCCGGGTCGACTACTGCGGCGTCTGCCACACCGACCTGCACGCTGTCCGGGCCCGCGCCGCCGACGGGGATCCGGAGCCCCTGGTCCCGGGACACGAGTTCACGGGCGTGGTGACCGCGACGGGGGCCGGGGTCACCCGCTTCCGGGCCGGCGACCCGGTCGCCGTCGGCAACATTGTCGACTCGTGCGGCGCGTGCGCCATGTGCGGGATCGGCCAGGAGAACTTCTGCCACGCCTTCCCCACCCTCACCTACGGTGGCACCGACCGCGTCGACGGTTCGACCACCCTCGGCGGCTACTCCCGCGAGTACGTGCTCGGCGAACGGTTCGCGTACGCCCTCCCCGCCGGCCTGGACCCGGCGGCCGCGGCGCCGCTCCTGTGCGCCGGGATCACCGTCTGGGAGCCCCTGCGCGCCCTCGGTGCCGGACCCGGCACCCGCGTCGCCGTGGCCGGTCTCGGCGGTCTCGGCCACCTCGCCGTGAAGTTCGCCGTCGCGCTCGGCGCCGACACCACGGTCGTCAGCCGGTCGCCCGCCAAGGCCGACGACGCCCGCCGCCTGGGCGCCCGCGGACTCCTTGTCTCGACGGACCCCGAGCAGACGGCCGCCGCCCGCGACCGGTTCGACATCGTCATCGACACCGTCTCCGCACCGCACGACCTGAGCGCCTACCTGCGCCTCGTCGCCCTGGACGGCACGCTCAGCCACCTCGGGCACATCGGACCGGTCACGCTGGACACCCTCGACCTGCTCATCGGCCGCAAGAAGCTCAGCTCCGCGGGCAGCGGCGGCCGGAAGGGCACCGCCGAGATGCTGGCCTTCTGCGCCGAGCACGGCATCACCGCCGACATCGAACTCCTCCCCTCCGCCCGCGTGAACGAGGCCCTCGACCGTCTGGACAGGGGCGACGTCCGCCACCGCTTCGTCCTCGACCTGTCCGACCTGGACCGACCCGGGCGCCGGGGCGGGCCGCGCCGCCGAGCGGCGGGTACCTTGCCCCCGTGATCCTCACCCCGCTCGCCCTCACCCCCGACCACGACATCCCGGGCCCCGTTCTCACCGAGCTCACCGCCCTCTACGCCTCCCACCGCGCCTTCCACGCGCTCAGCGGCGACTTCCCCGACCCGGAGGACATCCGCCCGGAGCAGGTGGCGGCCGCGCTCGCCGGCGAACTGGCGCGGCCGGGCGCCGAGGTGCTGCTCGCCCGGGACGCGGGCCGGCTGGCCGGGGTCGCGGTGACGCTCGCCCGGCACCCCGACCCGTCCGACCCCGACCCGTGGATCGGCCTGCTGATGGTGGACGCGGGCCTGACGCGGCAGGGCCACGGCAGACGGCTCGCCTCCCTCGTCGAGGACCGCTTCCGGGCCGCGGGCCGCACCGCCGTACGGATCGCCGTCCTCGACGGCAACACCGACGCGCTCGCCTTCTGGACCGCCCTCGGCTACACGGTCCTGGACCACCGTCGTGACCTGGGCGCCGGCCGCCCCTGCACGGTGCTGCGCAGGGAACTGGAGAGCGCGAAGCCGCGCGTCCCGCGCCACGCCGCCCGCGTCGCCGTGCTCGACCCCGAGGGCGCGGTCTTCCTCCTGCGCTACGACAACGTCGAGGTCGGCGTGCACTGGGCGATGCCCGGCGGCGGCCTCGAGGCGGACGAGAGTCCCCGCGAGGGCGCCTTGCGCGAGGTGCGCGAGGAGACCGGCTGGACCGACCTGGAGCCGGGCCCCCTGCTCTGCACCTGGGAACACGACTTCACGCACCTGAGCGTCGGCCCCGTCCGCCAGTACGAGCACATCTACGTCGCCCAGGGCCCTCGCCGCGAGCCCACCGGCCCCCACCTCGCCGCCGCCCACGCCGCGGACGGCATCCTCACCTGGCGCTGGTGGACCCCGGCCGAACTCGCCGAGGCGCCCGAGCCGCTCTGGCCGCCGGACCTGGCCCTGCTGCTCGACGCCTTCGAGGGGTGAGCCTCACGGGCTCTCCGGCCTGCCGTCCCCGCGCAGCCAGTCCGCCCAGATCTCCGAGAAGTCCTCGCCCGGCGCAGACTTCTCCACGTACGCCGTGAAGTCCTCGGTGTCCGCGTTGCCGTGGCGGTGGGCGGCGGCCCAGCCGCTCAGCAGCTCCCGGAAGGCGTCGTCGCCGACCGTCTCGCGGATCTTGTGCAGGACCATCGCACCCCGCTGGTAGACGGGGCTCTCGGAGATGTGCGCCGCGTCGGGCGGGTCCGCGGGCGGGAACGCCCAGATCGAGTCGTTCGCGGCCTCGTCGTCGTAGTACGTCCCGTCGTACAGCGCCTCGAAGGACTCCTGGGCCGAGTCGCCGCCGTGGTCCTCCTCCCACAGCCACTCCGCGTAGGTGGCGAAGCCCTCGTTGAGCCACATGTCCCGCCAGGTCTTCGGGCTGACGGAGTTCCCGTACCACTGGTGGGCGAGCTCGTGGACGAGCAGGACGGTGTCGGGGGCGCCGGGGAAGTAGGGCCGGTTCTGGGTCTCCAGGGCGTACCCGGCGTCCTCGTCGCGGTCGACGATCGCGCCGGTGGAGGTGAAGGGGTAGGGGCCGAAGTTCTCCTGCGCCCAGTCCATGATCTCGGGGATCCGCTTCAGGACCTTCCGGCTCGCGTCGGCCTGCGTCGGGTCGACCGCCGTGTAGACGGAGAGACCGTCGTCCGTGGCCGAGCGGTCGGTCTCCCATTCGCCCACGGCGACCGTGACGACATGGCTCGCCATCGGCTCGGCGGTGTGCCAGGTGAACGTCGTACGGCCGTCCCGGGTCCGCTCGTCCCGCAACTCGCCGTTGGAGACCACGCCGAGGCCCTCCGGCACGGTCACCGCGAGGTCGTACGTCGCCTTGTCGGAGGGGTGGTGGCTGCCGGGGAACCAGGCCATCGAGCCCGTCGGCTCACCCAGCCCGACCGCGCCGTCGGCGGTGGGCAGCCAGCCCTCCTCGGAGTCGTCGGGGTCGGTGATGGTCTCCGGCTCGCCGGAGTACCGGACGGTCACGCGGAACGTCTCCCCGTCGTTCAGCTCGTCGGCCGGGCGCACGGTCAGTTCCTGCCCGGCCCGGTTGAAGCGGGCGTCCCGGCCCTCGACCTTGACCTCCTCGACGTCCAGGCCCTTGAGGTCCAGGTCGAAGGCGGACAGCTCCTCGGTCGCGCGGGCGGTGATCGTCGCGGTACCGGTGAGGCGCCCGGGGCCGGGACCGGGGACGTACTCCAGGGTCAGGTCGTAGTGTCCGACGTCGTAGCCGCCGTTGCCCGCCTTGGGGAAGTACGGGTCGCGCACCCCCGAGCCGCCGGGGGTGCCGTCGACCGCGCCGCCGCCACTGCACGCCGCGAGGGCGAGGGCGGTGGCGGCGGTCACGAGCAGACGGGGGGTGGAGGTGCGCACGACGTGATCCTATGGGGGGTTTCACGTGAAACGCCCGTTCGGACCGGCTGTCGGGACCGACCCCCGGGCTTTCTGCTCCGATGCCCTGCCGACGGGACGCCGAAGGCCCCCCGGCCGGACATCCGGGGGGCCTTCGTACGGAACGAACGGGTGGGTGAACGTCAGACGTTCACACCGAAGTCCTGGGCGATGCCCACCAGGCCCGAGGCGTAGCCCTGGCCGACGGCGCGGAACTTCCACTCGGCGCCGTTGCGGTACAGCTCGCCGAAGACCATCGCGGTCTCGGTGGCCGCGTCCTCGGACAGGTCGTAGCGGGCGATCTCGGCGCCGCCGGCCTGGTTGAGGATGCGGATGTAGGCGTTGCGGACCTGGCCGAAGTTCTGCGAGCGGTTCTCGGCGTCGTAGATCGAGACCGGGAAGACGATCTTGTCGACGTCGGCCGGCAGGCCGGCCAGGTTGACGTTGATCGCCTCGTCGTCGCCGGCGCCCTCGCCGGTGCGGTTGTCGCCGGTGTGGACGATCGTGTTGTCCGGCGTCTGCTTGTTGTTGAAGAACACGAAGTGGGCGTCGGAGTAGACCTTGCCCTGCGTGTTGACCGCGATCGCGGAGGCGTCGAGGTCGAAGTCGGTACCGGTGGTGGTGCGGACGTCCCAGCCGAGCCCCACGGTGACTTCGGTCAGGCCCGGAGCCTCCTTGGTGAGCGAGACGTTGCCACCCTTGGACAGGCTTACAGCCATTGTTGGGAGTCCCTTCCCTCGTTTACGTACGGCAAGAAAGCTACAGCTACCACCATGAACGTCGAGAGGGGTCCACAAGGTTCCACGTCTCTTTACTTTCTTTGCCAAGAGCGGGATCGGGATATTCGGGTGACGTGGGCCGCCCGGCGGCGGGAACATGGAAGGCATGTCCGGTCCCCATGTCATCCGCGGCTCCGTCTCCCTGCCCGAGGCCGAGCTCGTCTGGCGTTTCTCGCGTTCCTCGGGGCCCGGCGGACAGCACGTCAACACCACGGACACGGCGGTGGAGCTCCGCTTCGACCTGGCGCGGACCGAGGCCCTGCCCGAGGTGTGGAAGCAGCGGGCGCTCGAGCGGCTGGCCGGGCGCCTGTCCGACGGTGTCGTCACCGTCCGCGCCTCAGAGCACCGCTCCCAGTGGCGCAACCGCGAGACCGCCGCCGTACGCCTCGCCGCCCTCCTCGCCGAGGCCACCGCGCCGCCGCCCAGGCCCCGCAGGCCGACCCGCATCCCGCGCGGCATCAACGAACGCCGGCTGCGGGAGAAGAAGCAGCGCTCGGAGACCAAGCGGGGGCGCTCCCCGAAGAACTGGGACTGAAACCCGGTCGGCCGAGGTCCAGCACGCCCACCGTCTGGCCCCCGCTGGTCGTCCCGTCGGGCCGGAAGCCCAGGCCCAGGTAGAAGCCCTCGGGGCCGTCCGGACCGGGGTGCCAGGTCACGTAGCACTCCTCGCCGCCACGGCGCCGTATCTCCGCCGCCACCGCCTCCACGGCGAACCGGCCGTAGCCCCTGCCCTGTTCACCGGCCGCGATGTTCAGCCGCCACAGCCCGGAGCGCAGGACGCTGCCGTCCTCGTACCAGTCGATGTCGAAGAAGCCCATCAGGAAGCCGACGGGACGGTCGCCGTCGACGATCAGCCGGGGCCAGGCGACGCCGTGGTGGACGTAGGCCTCGGCGAGCGACCTCACCACCGGCTCGACCGCGAACTCCTGGTCGGGACGCACCCGGACGCCGACGGCGGTGTCGAGGTTCGCGGAAGTGATCGGCTCCAGTCGGAGCCCGGCGCTGGTCGTCATGCGCGCACCCTAGGCAGGCCGTGGGGGAACGAGCGAGCCGATTCCGCGCTCAGCCCAGCTGCCGGTACCGCCCCCGGAAGTACGTCAGCGGCCCCCCGTCCGCGCTCGGGAGCGCGGCGGTCAGGACCCGGCCGATCACCAGGGTGTGGTCGCCCGCCGGCACCCGCTGCTCGGTGCGGCACTCCAGGGTCGCCAGGGCGCCGCCCGCCAGGGGTGCCCCGGTCGCCTCGCCCCGCACGTACGGGATGTCCGCGAACAGGAGGCGGTCGCTGACGCGGCCCTTCATCGCGAAGCGGCCCGCGATGTGGCGCTGGCTCTCGGAGAGGACGGAGACCGCCCACAGGGGCTGCTCGTCGAGCAGGTCGTCCATGCGGGAGCCCTCGCGCAGACTGACCAGGACCAGTGGTGGGTCCAGGGACACCGACACGAAGGCGGTGGCCGTCATGCCGACGTCCTCGCCGCGGGGCGCCAGTGGGTCGTCGGGGTCCAGCGGCGGCTCCTGCGCGGTCACCAGGACCACGCCCGAGGCCAGCCGGGACATGGCGGCACGGAACTCCTCGTTGCTCACCCCCTCAGAATGCCCGGAGGCGGGCGACGGGAACGGGGTCGCGGGGGACGCGGGAGACCCGGGGGACGTGAGAGACGGAGTGTTCGGCACCCCCTCACGCTAATCTCCGGGGCGGGTGCCGGGCATCGGACCCCGGTCCGAACCGGGGCCTAGGACCATGGAAGGAGACCGCCGGGGAAGACCGCCGGAGAAGACCCCGAAGAGGGACGAACGAGACGTGCGCATCCCTACAAACTTTGCGTTCGGTAAACGCACAGGGAAAACGCAGAAACCCCACTCAATTGTTCAGGTTTCGCTGTGACTTGAGTCACAAGGAGCGGTAATTGTTGACCCTGTGTACCGAGTGGGGAGCGCGCTGTGATTCAGTGGCGGGGAACCTGCAAGGGCACCATCAGTAAAGGCGCCGAAGAGAACCCTTGATTCACTGCGAGGTCTCGGGGGGAGGGCGAGCATGGAGACCGACTCGGAGCCCTATGTCCGCCTTGCGTCCCTGCGGCAGCTGCACCAGGCCATGGCCGACATGAACAAGGCCCGCAGCCTGGCCGACACCCTGCAGGCCGTCGCCGACGGCGTCGTCCAGGCCCTCGGGTACGAGCTGGCGTGCGTCAACCTGGTCGGCCCCGACGGCGACCTCGTCGTCGCCGCCTTCGCCGGCAACCAGGCCGCCGAGGCGCTCATCACCGGCCGCTCGGGCTCCCGCGAGTCCTGGGACCGGCGCCTGAGCATGGGCGAGCAGTGGGGCGACCTGATCTTCATACCCCACACCGAGGGCTGGGTCCTCGACGACGACGACGTCCCGCAGTGGTACACCGACGGGCCCGCGCCCCGCTTCGAGGACGAGTGGCACCCCTCGGACCGGCTCTTCGCCCCGATGTACGCGCCGGGCCCCCAGGGCGGCGGCAGCAGCGGCGAGCTGATCGGCGTCCTGTCCGTGGACCGGCCGCGCAACGGCCGCCGCCCCGGCGCCTGGGGCCGCGAGGCTTTGCAGATGTACGCCTTCCAGGCCGCCATCGCGATCAGCAACGCCCGGCTCCGCTCCAACATGCAGCGCGCCCTGGTCCGCCTGGAACGCGACCAGCAGGCCCTCAGGGCCAGCGAGGAGAGCTTCCGGCAGGCCTTCGAGTACGCCCCCTCCGGCATGGCCATCGCCGAGATGGGCGGCGACCAGCACGGCCGCATCCTGCGCACCAACGACGCGCTGTGCCGCCTGCTGGGCCGCCGCGCCTCCTCGATGCGCCGCTACGCCTTCTCCGACCTCGTGCACCCCGAGGACATCGGCACCCTGCTGCGCACCTCCGCCGAGGGCGGCCGGGCCGAGCTGCGCCTGGGCCGCCGCGACGGCACCTACGTCTGGGTCTCGCTGCGCAACAGCGTCGTCGCCGACGCCGCCGACGGGCCGCGCTTCCTGCTCACCCACGTCGAGGACATAGAGGAGCGCAAGCGCCGCGAGCTCCAGCTCGCCCACCGCGCCTCCCACGACTCCCTCACCGGCCTGCCGAACAGCGCCGAGCTGCGCTCCCGGCTCGCCGCCCGGCTGTGCCAGCGCCCGCAGTCGTCGCACGCGGCCGTGGCGGACGCCATGGACGCCGCCTACGGACACTCCGCCGTGTTCGACTCCGGCGGCCACACCTTCGACTTCTCCGCCGCCGCCGAGCCGTACGGCGCCTTCGACCACCACGTGCACGCCGTGGCCCCCGCGGACGGCCGCGACGACGGCACCAAGGGGCTCGCGGTCCTCTTCTGCGACCTGGACGGCTTCAAGTCGATCAACGACCGGTTCGGGCACAACGCGGGCGACGCGGTGCTCATCGAGGTCGCCCGGCGGCTCAGCGGCGGGGTCCGCGACGGCGACACCGTGGCCCGGCTCGGCGGCGACGAGTTCGTGATCCTCGCCAACGGGCTCGGCCGGGCCGACGCCCAGGACCTCGCCGTACGGCTGCGCAACGAGATCATCCAGCCGATCCGGGCCGAGGGCCGGGCCGTCCGCGTGGGCGCCAGCTTCGGCATCGGCTGGGCGCACTGCGGCATGACGGCGGACGAGGTGTTGAAGTCGGCTGACGAACGGATGTACGTCGAGAAACGATCTCGTCCCAAACAGCATCGCCGGGCCGGATGATCACCAGGTCAGCGCGTTGATGCGGTCCGAGTCACCCTTTTGGGTCAGCGGAAGCGGGTAGGCTCGCTCTCTCACACACCCGTACCGCACCACGCACCGCATCTGGTTAGGAGACCTAGGGATGACGCCCGGCAACAACGGCGCGAGCACGCCCGAGGACGACGACCCCTTCGGCTACCTCTACGCCGACGGGCAGGCCAACGGGGCCCAGCCGCCGTCCGGTGGCTACGGCTACCCGAACTCCGTCAACCGGGTGCGTCCCGTCGGCACACGGCAGTACGGGGCACCGCAGGGCCAGGGAGCACCGACCGCCGCCTACGGACAGGCCGCCCCGCCCCAGCAGGGCGCCTACGGCCAGCCGCAGGGGGCGTACGGACAGCCGAACGCGCACTACGCGGCGCCGGAGACTTTCCCCGGCGGTGGCGGCGGTCCCGCCGGGCCGCAGCAGCCGTCCGGGCACGGTGGGGGCGGCGGACGCCGCGGCCCCAACACCAAGGGTCTGCTGATCGGCGCGGTGGCGGTCGTCGCCGCGGTGGTCATCGGCATCGCCGTGGCCATGACGAGCAGCGGCGCCGACGACGACAAGGGCGGCAACGAGGCGGGCGGCGACCCGACCCCCACCCAGTCCGAGAGCACCGAGCCCAGCCCGTCGGCGAGCGAGGGCGCGGAGGAAGAGGTCGAGCTGCCCTCCATCGAGGCGAAGTCGATGCGGCTGGGCGGCGCGGCCTCCCTCGCGTCGGACGTGGAGGGCGCCCAGTCGGACGGCGGCGTCTACGTGGCCAACCTCAACCAGCCGGGCGCCTCGGTCACCTGGACCGTGAACGGCATCCCCGAGGACGGCCTCTACACCCTCTTCACCACCTACAGCACGGCCGACGAGGACCAGTCGATGACCCTGACGGTCAACGGCAAGGAGTTCGGCAGCAAACTGAACCTGGGCAACTTCGCCCAGGCCAAGGACGGCGACTTCGCCAAGGGCTGGACCAAGACGTACGCCTGGCCCACCCTCAGCAAGGGCACCAACACGATCGCGCTCTCCTGCGCCGACGGCGACAAGTGCAACGTCCTGCTGGACCAGTTCTCCCTGAAGAAGGGCCAGGTCAAGGACTAGGCCGCGCCCGCCTCCGCCGTCACCGCGACCCCGCGTCCGAGCAGCTCCTCGTACGCCGCCCGGTCGAACTCGCCCGCCACCGGCGCCAGCACCGTCGCCGCCGACAGGGCGACCGCGCGGGCCAGTCTCTCCGGCCAGGGCAGGTGCTCCACCAGCCCGGAGAGCAGCCCCGCCACCGCGGAGTCGCCCGCGCCGGTCGGGTTGCCGTGGACGTGGGCCGGCGGGGCGGCGCGCCAGCGGCCCTCCGGGGTCACCGCGAGCAGCCCCTCGGCGCCCAGCGAGGCGACCACCGAGCGGGCACCGCGGCGCCGGGCGGCCTGCGCGGCCCGCTGCGGCTCGTGCGAGCCGGTCAGCTCGGCCAGCTCGTCGGCGTTCGGCTTGATCAGGTCCGGACGGGCGGCCAGCCCCCGCCGCAGCGGTTCCCCGCTCGTGTCGAGCAGCACCGGCACGCCCGCGGCGCGCGCGGCACGCACCAGCCCGGCGTAGGCGCCCACCGGGACGCCCGGCGGCAGGCTGCCGCACAGGGCCACCGCTGCCACGCCGGTCAGCAGGTCCGCGTACACCTCCTGGAAGGCGTTCCACTCGGCGGGCGCCACGGCCGCGCCCGGCTCGTTGAGCTGGGTGGTGTCGCCGGTGCGCTCGTCGACGACGGCGACGGTGCGCCGCGTCGTCCCCGCGACCGGCAGGAGCGCGTCGGTCACCCCGCGCACGCCGGTCAGCTGCTCGCGCACGACGCCCCCGGTGGTGCCGCCCGCGAAGCCGGTGACCGTCACCTCGTGCCCGAGGGCCGCCAGCACGCGGGCCACGTTCAGCCCCTTGCCGCCGGGGCGCTCGGTCACCTCGGTCACCCGGTGCGAGGCGTGGGGCCTGAGGCCCTGGACGCGGTAGGTGATGTCGAGCGCGGTGTTGAGAGTGACGGTGAGGATCACCGTGCCGACCTCCCCCGATCGTCTGCGGCTGGGTGTGCCCGCGGAGCCGTGCTCCACGACACGATCATGCCAAACGGGCGGCGTTCGGCCCAGCCCCCGGGTCGGCCGTCACCGGTCGGCCCCGGAGCGGACTCGGGGACGGATCAGCCCAGTTGGGGATCGACCACCCATTCGCCCCGGCGCATCACGCCCACCAGGTCGAAGGCGTCGTCCAGGATCACCAGGTCGGCGTCCTTGCCGGGCTCCAGGGAGCCGATCCGGTCGTCCAGGCCCAGCAGCCGCGCCGGGTTGGCGGAGATGGCCGAGACGACGTCCCCGACGGGCAGCCTGTCCACCGTCACCGCCCGCTTGAAGGCGCGGTCCAGGGTGAGCGTGGAGCCCGCGATCGAGCCGCCCTCCACCAGCCGGGCCACGCCGTCCGCGACCTCGACCTCCAGCGGGCCGAGCAGATAGCGGCCGTCGCCGAAACCGGCCGCGTCCATCGCGTCGGTGATGAAGGCGACCCGGTCGGCACCCGCGTGGTGGAAGGCCAGCTGCAGCGCGGCCGGGTGCAGGTGGGTGCCGTCGTTGATCAGCTCGACGGTGATCCGCTCGTCCTCCAGCAGCGCCGTGATCGGACCGGGGGCACGGTGGCCGACCGGGGGCATCGCGTTGAAGAGGTGCGTGGCGACGGTGGCGCCCGCGTCGATGGCCTGCACCGTCTGCTCGTACGTCGCGTCGGTGTGCCCGACGGCCGCGATCACGCCGTGCTCGACCAGCAGCCGTACGGAGTCCAGGCCGCCCGGCAGCTCCGTCGCCAGCGTCATCATCTTCGCGTGGCCGTGCGCCGCGTCGACCAGCTTGCGCACCTCGGCCGGGTCCGGGTCGCGCAGCAGCTGCTCGTCGTGCGCGCCCTTGCGGCACGGCGAGATGAACGGCCCCTCGAAGTGAATGCCAACGATGTCGCCCTGCTGGGCGAGTTCGGCGAGCAGGCCGGCCCGCCGGGCGAGGAAGTCCAGGTCACCGGTGACGGCGGAGGCGACCACCGTGGTCGTGCCGTGCCGGCGGTGGGTCTCGACGCCCTTGAGGATCTCCTCGGGCGTACCGCCGGTGAACGAGGCCCCGCCGCCGCCGTGGTTGTGGATGTCGACGAAGCCCGGGACGACCCAGTGGCCCGACACGTCGACGGTCTCGGCCTGCGGGGGAGCCGTGTCCGCGATCCGCGTGCCGTCGACGATCACGCGGCCGTCGTCCACGGTCCCGGTGGGCAGTACCACCCGGGCACCGGCGAGAACCTTGCTTGGGGCCATCAGGTGGTTACCTCCGGGGGAGTCGCGGTCGTAGAAGTCGTGGAACCGGTGTGGAGAGCCGAGGGAGCGGTGTCGAGCAGGTCCCAGGCCATCAGCCCGGCACCCAGGCAGCCGGCGGTGTCCCCGAGTGCGGCGGGGACGATCTCCGGCAGTTTCTGGAAGGTGACGCGCCGCCGGACGGCGTCCCGCAGCGGTGTGAACAAGGTTTCCCCCGCTTCGGCGAGGCCGCCACCGATGATCAGGACGCGCGGGTCCAGCAGGGTGAGCGCGGTGACCAGCCCGTCGGCGAGCGCGTCCACGGCGTCCCGCCACACGGCGAGCGCGCGGGCGTCCCCCGACTCGACGGCCTTGGCGCAGTCGGCGGCGTCCGCCTCCGGGTCGCCGCAGGCCTCGGCCCACGCCTGGCTGACCGCCGACGCGGACGCGAACCGCTCCAGACAGCCGCGCTGCCCGCACGGACAGGGGATGCCGCCGGGGCGTACGACGACGTGGCCGATCTCGCCCGCGAAGCCGTGGGCGCCCGCCTCGACCCGGCCGTCGATGCCGATGGCCCCCGCGATCCCGGTGCCCAGCGGCACGAACAGGAACCGGTCGGCGCCCTTGCCGGCGCCGATCCGGCCCTCGGCGAGCCCGCCGGTGCGCACGTCGTGGCCGAGGGCGACCGGAACGGAGCCGAGCCGGTCGCCGAGGAGCGCACGCAGCGGCACGTCTCGCCAGCCGAGGTTGGCCGCGTACACGGCGACGCCCTGCTCGGCGTCGACGATGCCGGGGACGGCGACGCCGGCGGCGCGGGCCGGCTCGCCGAAGCGGTCCGCGCCGTAGGCCCGCAGTTCGGCGGCGAAGTCGAGGATGCCCGCGACGACCGCCTCGGGTCCCCGCTCGCGGCCGGTGGCCCGGCGCGCCTGGTGCAGCAGCTCGCCCCCAGGCCCCGCCAGGGCGGCCTTCATCCCGGTGCCGCCCACATCGAGGGCGATGACATGTCTCACGGGGACAGTGTGGCCCGTCTACCCGGGAGAGGTCTAGTCCACTTACGTGGTGTAGACCTTAATCCGGTAAGCGAACGCGCGAACGAGCAGTGAACAACGAGCAGTGAACGACGAGTCGTCGGCAGGGTTGGGGAACAGGGTGCAGCGGCGTAGGACAGGAACGATCGCGGTGGTGTCCGCACTGGGCATGACGGCGGTCCTCGGGGGCTGCGGGCTGACCGGCGACTCCGACGGGGTGACCCTGAAGCTCGTCGCCGCCGACTACGGCGACAGCAAGGACAACAGCTCCCAGAAGTACTGGGACGACCTGGTCGAGTCCTACGAGGCCAAGAACCCCGACGTGCACGTGGACGTCACCGTCTACTCGTGGAACGACGTCGACCGCAAGGTCCGCGAGATGGTCGAGGCGGGCAAGGCGCCCGACATGGCGCAGATCGGCGCCTACTCCGACTACGCGGACAAGGACCTGCTCTACCGGGCCGACGACGTGCTCTCCATCCCGGTCCAGGCCGACTTCGTCTCCCAGCTGGCCGGCGCCGGCCAGGTCAACGGCGTGCAGTACGGGCTGCCCTTCGCGGCCTCCACCCGCGTGCTCTTCTACAACAAGACCCTCTTCAACGAGGCCGGCGTCACCCCGCCCAAGTCCTGGGACGACCTGGCCGAGGCCGCCGAGGCGCTCAAGGAGAAGGGCGTGAAGTACCCGTACGCCCTGCCGCTGGGCGCCGAGGAGGCGCAGGCCGAGACGATGCAGTGGATGCTCAGCGGCTCGGGCGGCTACACCGACGACGTCGGCACCTACTCCGTCGACTCCCCGCAGAACGTCACCACCTTCACCTGGCTGCGGGACGAACTGGTCGGCAAGGGCCTCACCGGACCCGTCGCCCCCGGCAAGCTCGACCGCGCCGACGCCTTCGCCGCCTTCGCGGGCGGAGAGGTGGCCATGCTCAACGGCCACCCCTCGCTGATGAAGATGGCGTCCGACAAGGGCGTGAAGTACGGCATGGTGACCACCCCCGGCATCGACGGCGAGAGCAAGAACACCCTCGGTGTCTCCGACTGGATGACGGCCTTCAAGAAGAACGGCCACCAGAACGAGGTCGGCGACTTCCTCGACTTCGTCTACAGCGAGGAGAACGTCCTCGACTTCTCCCGCGAGTACGACCTGCTGCCGGTGACCACCTCCGCCTCCCAGGCCATGAGCACCGCTGCGGAGGACAAGAACCTCAAGCCGTTCCTGGACGAGCTGCTGCTCTCCGAGCTGTACCCGGTCGGCAAGACCTCCTGGGCCTCGGTCAGCGCGGACGTCAAGAAGCACATCGGCGAGGCGGTCGCCTCCGGCGGCAGCCCCAAGGAGGTCCTCGGCCAGATCCAGGCGACGGCGATGCGGGCCGGCAGCGCGGAGTAGCGGCCGTTGTCGGCGGCGGGCGTTACGGTGCCGTACATGGACCCGGGAGAGCTGGCCGAGCGGGAGCGGAGCATCCTCGCACTGGAACGCCGGGGCTTCTCCGGCCCCGGCGCCAAGGAACGCGCCATCCGCGAGGAGCTGGGCCTGGCCCCCGTCCGCTACTACCAGCTCCTCAACGCCCTCCTCGACGACCCCCGCGCCCTGGCGACCGACCCGGTGACGGTCAACCGCCTGCGCCGGATACGGGAGTCACGCCGCGCGGAACGCTGAGACCGCCCGCACCGGCCGGGTCACCACGCCGGACGAGCCACTGCACCGGTTCCCGCGGAGCGCTGGGCGGTTCGTGCGCCGGGCCGGGGCACCGCGCCGGGGCAGGCACAGGCCCGGTCCGCGCGGAACACCGGGTGGTGTGCCGGTCGGGCGGAGCGCCGTGCGGGCCGGGTCGGGGCTCGGGAACGGTCCGGGGCCGCGGCGGGACGACGGTCCCGGTGACGCGGGCACACCGGGAGCCGGCCGTCGTGGCGCACGGCCCGCAGGCGACGCGTGGGCCCGGCCCCGGCGGGATAGGTTCCCGGTATGGGCAGCCACCAGGACTCCACCCGAGACGACTCCCCACACCCCCTGCCGACGCCCGCCACGGCCGCCGGACGCGAAGGGCTCGACGCCCTCCTCGCCGACCCCGGCCGCGCGGTGATCGCGCTCGACTTCGACGGCACGCTCGCCCCGATCGTGCCCGACCCCGACCGGGCCCGCGCCCACCCGGAGGCCGTACCGGCGCTCGCGGCCCTGGCCCCGAAGGTCGCCTCGGTCGCCGTGATCACCGGCCGCCCCGCCGAGGTCGCCGTCCACCACGGCGGCTTCGCGGACGTCCCCGGCCTCGACCGCCTCGTCGTCCTCGGCCACTACGGCGCCGAACGCTGGGACGCCGCCACCAACACCCTCGCCACGCCCGCACCGCACCCCGGCGTCGCCGCCGTCCGCGCCGAGCTGCCGGGGCTGCTGGAACGGTCCGGGGCCGCGGCACAGGGCACCTGGACGGAGGACAAGGGCCACGCGGTCGCCGTCCACACCCGCCGCGCCTCCGACCCGCAGGCCGCCTTCGAAGCCCTGCGCGCCCCGCTCGCCGACCTGGCCTCCCGCCACGGCCTGATCGTCGAACCCGGCCGCATGGTCCTGGAACTGCGCCCGCCCGGCATGGACAAGGGCGCGGCCCTGCGGTCGTACGTCCACTCCCTGGACGCCGCCTCCGTCCTCTTCGCCGGCGACGACCTCGGCGACCTCCCGGCCTACGCGGCGGTCGACACCCTCCGCACCGAGGGCACCCCCGGCCTCCTGGTCTGCAGCGCCAGCGACGAGGTGACGGAACTGAGGAAGCGCGCGGACGTCGAGGTGCCCGGCCCGGCCGGAGTGGTGGCCCTCCTGGCGGCCCTCGCGCGCCGGCTGGCCTGAGACAACGTCACGGACGGTTCCCCCGCCTGTCACAGGCGTGTCCTGACGCCCCGGGCGGGGAACCCGGTCCGCCGCCCCACGGTCTTGCACGCCGTAAAGCCTGCTCAGTGAGGCCCAGAACCGTGGAGGAACCCGTCATGTCCGCTCGGAAGACCCCGATGCTCGCCCTCGCCGCCGTGGCCCTCGGCCTGGCCCTGACCGCCTGTGGCAACAGCGGCACCGGCGGCACCGGCGACGACGCCGCCGCCCCCGCCACCCCCGCCGCCACCGCGACGAGCACGGCACAGTCCCCCACCGCCGACGACGCGAGCACCGACGACGGGAACGCCACCGCCGGCACCTCCTCGGACACCCCGGAGGGGGCGAAGCCGGACCAGGGGAAGGGGGAGAAGTGCACGGACCGGCTGGACTACGCCGGTGACCCGCGGCCGAACGCCGAGATCAACTCGATCGGCGCGGAGACCGGCACCTGCCCCGAGCCCCAGTCGGACGGCACGCCGTCCGGTACCCCGAAGCAGGACGGGGTGAAGTGCACGGACCAGGTGAACTACGCCGGTGACCCGAGGCCGAACGCGGAGATCAACTCGATCGGCGAGGAGACCGGCACCTGCCCGCCGGTCCAGGCCAAGTAGCTCCCGACCGCTCCCGCCCGTCAGCCCCGCAGCGCCTCCAGCTGCTCCAGGAACCACCGCGCCGGGGGCAACGCGGTGCCGGCGGCCGCCAGCCGCTCCGACCGCTCGGCCCGTTCCCCCGCCGGCAGGCCGAGCGCCTCGTGCAGCGCGTCCGCCGTCCCCACCACGTCGTACGGGTTCACCACGACCGCGTCCTCGCCCAGCTCCTCGTACGCCCCCGCCTCTCGCGACAGCACCAGCGCACACCCCGCGTCGGAGACGACCGGCACCTCCTTCGCGACCAGGTTCATCCCGTCCCGGACGGGGTTGACGAGCGCCACGTCCGCCAGCCGGTACGCCGCCAGCGACCGCGCGAAGTCGTCCTTCAGATTCAGCACGACCGGCGTCCACCCCGGCGTACCGAACTCCTCGTTGACCGCGTTCGCGACCCGCTCCACCTCGGCCGTGTACTCCCGGTACACGGCGAGGTCCTGCCGCGAGGGGTACGCGAACGCGACGTGCACGACCCGCTCGCGCCACTCGGGCCGCCCCGCCAGCAGCTCGCGGTACGCCAGCAGCCCGCGCACGATGTTCTTGGACAGCTCGGTCCGGTCCACCCGCACGACGGTGCGGCGCGCGCCGCCCTCCGGCGCCGTGCCGATCTCCTCCCGCAGCGCCGCCATCCGCTCCTCGACGTCGGTCTCGTGCGACCGCTTCCGCAGGAAGTCCCCGTCGGCGCCGAGCCCGTGCACGCCGATCTCCGTGCCGCCGAGCCCGCCCACCACGGCGTCGCAGCAGGCGGTGAACGCGTCGGCCCAGCGCCGGGTGAGGAACCCGAGCCGGTCGGCGCCCAGCATCCCGCGCAGCACCTGCTCGGCGATGTCGTCCGGCAGCAGCCGGAAGTAGTCGACCGGGGCCCACGGCGTGTGCGAGAAGTGGCCGATCCTGAGGTCCGGACGCAGCTCGCGCAGCATCCCCGGCACCAGCGTCAGGTGGTAGTCCTGCACGATCGCGACCGCGCCCTCGGCCGCCTCCTCGGCCAGCGCCTCGGCGAAGGCCCGGTTGTACGCCTCGTAGGAGGCCCACTGCCGCCGGAACTCCGCGTCGAAGACCGGTTCCAGGGGCGTCTGGTAGAGCATGTGGTGCACGAACCACAGCACCGAGTTGGCGATCCCGTTGTACGCGTCCGCGTGCACGTCGGCCGGTACGTCCAGCATCCGTACGCCGTCCTCGCCGGCCCCGCGCCGCACCGCCTCGCGGTCGCCGTCGCCGAGCGCCGAGCACACCCACAGCGCGTCCGCGTCGGGCCCGATGGCCGACAGTCCCGAGACCAGCCCGCCACCGCCCCGTTTGGCGTGCAGCGACCCGTCCTCCCGCACCTCGTACGAGACCGGCCCCCGATTGGAGGCGACCAGCACCTGAGCAGCACCGAAGCTTGAAGCCATACGCCTCAACCTAGCCCGGCCCCTCGAACCTCAAACGTCCCCCGGTGTCACCTCGGCGGCGATTCGGTCACGCGTCTTGTGCAGGAACTGTGAACGGGTCGAGGATGTGCGGTGCACATTTCAACTTTCTGGGGGGTGGGCGCTTCATGCCCATACGCACACGCAACCGGCGCACGAGCAGACTCGCGGGCACGGCGGCACTGATCGCGGCCTCCGCGCTGGCCCTGGCCGGCTGCGGCGACGGTGACGCGAGCACGAAGGCGGACGAGGCACCCGCGACGGCCACCGCCTCCGCCACCGACACGGCCACGCCGAGCAGCAGCCCCACCCCCGAGGCGTCCCCCAGCACCGAGACCCCGACGCCCACGCCCACGCCCACCCCGACTCCGACCCCCGTCACCCTGCCGGACCTCACCGGCGGCAGCATCGGGGCGGCCGTCAGCGCCGCCAAGAAGGCGCACGTCGGCTACACCGTCCGCCTCCAGGGCACCGGGCGGCAGGCCTCCTCATGGGGCAGCGGCGAGAAGGTCTGCGAGCAGAGCGGCGGGTCCGGCGCCGTGACGTTCACCGTCCCGCGCGACGGCCGCGACTGCGCCGGGCGCCTGCTGCACACGCCGAAGCCGACCCCCGCGCCGTCGAAGACGCGGGACGGCGGCACGGGCGGAACCAGCGGTGGCGGCACCGGCGGCACCGGCGGCGGTGGCACCGGGGGTGGCGGCACGGGCGGCTGCGAGCTGATGAGCCCGGCCGGCAACTGCTACGCCGACGGCCAGTTCTGCGCCGACAAGCACCACGGCCTGAGCACCCACGGCCGCGGCGGCGAGTACCTGACCTGCGAGCAGGACTCCGGCGGCAGGTGGCGCTGGTCGGACGGCGTCCCCGGCTGACACCCCTGGGCTGCCCTGGGCCGCCCCTAGGCCACCCTCCGGGCCGCGTACTCCGCGATCTCCGTCATCGGGGGCCGTTCCTCGGTGTCCACGGCGTAGGTGCGCGGCTCGAACCCGTCGACGCCCCGCTCGAACTGGGTGAGGGCCGGCCGGACCAGGTGGCCGCGGGCCAGCCGCAGCTGGGCGGTGCGGTAGATCGCGGCGGCCATCCGGCCCAGCGCCCGCCCGTCCTGGTGGCGGTGGACGCGGACCCCGACGTCCACCTGCGCCAGCGCGTCCAGGCCCACCAGGTGCAGGGCGTCGACCAGCATGCCCAGTTCGACGCCGTAGCCGACCGGGAAGGGGAGCCGTTCCAGCAGGGAGCGGCGGGCCGCGTACTCGCCGCCCAGCGGCTGGACGAAACCGGCCAGCTGCGGCCAGTGCATGTTGAGCAGCGGGCGGGCCATCAGCTCCGTGACCCGGCCGCCCTGACCGGGAGCGGAGCCCAGCGGGCGGTCGTACATGGCCTTGACGAGGTGCACGTCCGGGTCGGTGAGCAGCGGGCCCACGATCCCGGAGACGAAGTCGGCGGAGAACTCGCGCAGGTCGGCGTCGACGAAGCAGACGATGTCCCCGCCGGTGACCAGCAGCGAACGCCACAGCACCTCGCCCTTGCCCGGCACGGCGGGGATGCGGGGGAGGATCGCGTCGCGGTGCACGACGCGCGCGCCGGCCGCCGCGGCCACCTCCGCCGTACGGTCGCTCGACCCGGAGTCCACGACCACGACCTCGTCGACCAGCGGAACCCGGAGCACCAGCTCCCGCCGGATCACCGTGACGATGTCGCCGACCGTCGCCTCCTCGTCCAGGGCGGGGAGTACCACGCTGACCGACTGCCCGGTGGCGTGCTTGGCGGACAGCAGGTGCTGGACCGGCCGGTCCCCGGCCGACCAGGAGCGTGCGTTCAGCCAGCGCTCGACTTCTTCCAGCACGTCCGGTGGCTCCTTTGTGATCCATCTCGCGGTACGGACGACTATCTCAACCGTCCTGGCCGTCGGTTACAGTCTTGAACAACGCGTGGGACCACCGCATGCCGGGGTCGCCGCGCGCACAACCGAAAAACAACCACATACCGCTCATCCAGAGGGGCAGAGGGATACGGCCCGATGAAGCCCCGGCAACCCTCCAGCCGGCTCTTGTCACACGTGACGTGGCGAGGCTCCCGGCTAGGGAAGGTGCCAAATCCGTCTCACGGCGAGATGCGTCGTGAGGAAGATGAGGAGAAAGGGCCTCGCCTCCATGGCTGTGCAGACTGCCGAAAGCACATCGAACCCCTCGAACGCCGCGACCTCCGCGAACCCCTCGGGTTCCGCCGTCGACCTCGGCCCCGCCGCCGCCCTGAGCTGCCGCGAGTGCGGTCACAAGGTTCCGCTCGGACCGGTCTTCGCCTGCGAGGAGTGTTTCGGCCCCCTCGAGATCGCCTACGACTTCTCGGGCTACGACACCGAGGAACTGCGGAAGCGGATCGAAGCGGGCCCCGCGAACATCTGGCGCTACGCCCCCCTGCTGCCCGTCCCGGCCGACGTCGCGACCAAGCCGAACATCAACCCCGGCTGGACCAAGCTCGTCAAGGCCGACAACCTCGCCCGTGAACTCGGCGTCACCGGCGGGCTCTACGTCAAGGACGACTCCGGCAACCCCACGCACTCCTTCAAGGACCGCGTCGTCGCCCAGGCCATCGAGGCAGCCCGCGCCTTCGGCTTCACCACCCTCTCCTGCTCCTCCACCGGCAACCTCGCCGGTGCCGTCGGCGCCGCCGCCGCCCGGGCCGGCTTCCGCTCCTGCGTGTTCATCCCGCACGACCTGGAGCAGGGCAAGGTCGTCATGGCCGCCGTCTACGGCGGTGAGCTGGTCGGCATCGAGGGCAACTACGACGACGTGAACCGCTTCTGCTCCGAGCTGATCGGCGACCCGGCCGGCGAGGGCTGGGGCTTCGTCAACGTCAACCTGCGCCCCTACTACGCCGAGGGTTCCAAGACCCTCGCCTACGAGATCTGCGAGCAGCTCGGCTGGCGGCTGCCCGACCAGATCGTCGTCCCGATCGCGTCCGGCTCCCAGCTGACGAAGATCGACAAGGGGCTGAAGGAGCTGATCGAGCTCGGCCTGGTCGAGGACAAGCCGTACAAGATCTTCGGCGCGCAGGCCGAGGGCTGCTCGCCGGTCTCCACGGCGTACAAGGCCGGTCACGACGTGGTCCGCCCGCAGAAGCCGAACACCATCGCCAAGTCGCTGGCCATCGGCAACCCCGCCGACGGCCCCTACGTCCTCGACATCGCCCGCCGCACCGGCGGCGCCGTGGAGGACGTGACCGACGAGCAGGTCGTGGACGCGATCAAGCTGCTCGCCCGCACGGAGGGCATCTTCGCCGAGACGGCAGGCGGCGTGACGGTCGGCGTGACGAAGAAGCTGATCGAGAACGGCGTGCTTGACCCGTCGCTCACCACCGTCGTCCTCAACACCGGCGACGGCCTCAAGACCCTCGACGCGGTGGCCGGTACCGGCCTCACCGCCACGATCCGCCCGAACCTGGATTCCTTCCGAGAGGCTGGCCTCGCATGAGCGTGACCGTTCGTATCCCGACCATCCTGCGCACCTACACCGGTGGCAAGGCCGAGGTGAGCGCCGACGGCGCCAACCTCGGGGAGGTCATCTCCGACCTGGAGAAGAACCACACCGGCATCGCCGCCCGCGTCCTGGACGACCAGGGCAAGCTGCGCCGCTTCGTCAACGTCTACGTCAACGACGACGACGTCCGCTTCGAGCAGGGCCTGGAGACGGCGACGCCGGACGGCGCGGGCGTCTCGATCATCCCCGCGGTCGCCGGCGGCTGATACGCGTCGTAGTGCCGATTGCCCTCTCCGTAAGAGAAACGGAGGGGGCAATTCCATGTGATTGAGCGCGGTAGAGTTGGGGAACGCGCTCCCGATCGGCACAACGGGAACCGTTAATTCCTGCCGCCCGCCCGACAAGAAGCAGCCAAAGTGCGAGCGTATTCTGCGGCTTTTGTTCCCTTTGTATGACCCGACTTGACCCGAATTCAGGCGAATTCTCGCCACATTCCGGACCGGGTACGTCCAGATTTCTCGTCCGATTGACCTGTTGCAGACGGCAGTTGGACAGATACATTCAGCCGCGGTCGACGCGTTCCGGCGCACGCCCCCAGTCGTGAGGGGGTGAGGTCTGACCCGGGTCCGCGAAGTGTGGATCTGTGCAAGGGCCAGTAATAGGGGAGTTAGGCATGGCTCAGGGCACCGTCAAGTGGTTCAACGCGGAGAAGGGGTACGGCTTCATCGCGGTCGACGGTGGTGCGGATGTTTTCGTCCACTACAGCGCGATTCAGATGGACGGCTACCGCACCCTCGAAGAAGGCCAGCGGGTCGAGTTCGAGATCTCGCAGGGTCAGAAGGGCCCGCAGGCCGACATGGTTCGCCTCAGCGCCTGAGACGCGCGGCCACCGCAGCACCCGGTCTTCATCCGAAGGGCCCGTACCTCCCGGGGTACGGGCCCTTCGGCCTGCCCGGACACGCGCCGTCCCCTTGTTCGCGGGTGGCTGACGGCGGGGCCCGATCCCCGAGAGGCGCTTGCACTCGATGGGGGCGAGTGCTAATCATTGCGTTAGCACTCTGAAGGTGAGAGTGACAACGAAGGACCGGGTCGGTGAGGCCCGCAGGCCGGGTGGGGAAGGAACCACAAGGCCGGCGAGCCGTCCGTCGCGGGCGCGGGCGCGGTCCGAAGGAATCACCCCCAGTCCTGGAGGGACCACTTCACATGGCCAAGATCATCGCGTTCGACGAGGAGGCGCGGCGCGGCCTCGAGCGCGGCATGAACCAGCTCGCGGACGCCGTCAAGGTGACGCTCGGCCCCAAGGGCCGCAACGTCGTCCTCGAGAAGAAGTGGGGCGCCCCCACGATCACCAACGATGGTGTCTCCATCGCCAAGGAGATCGAACTCGAGGACCCGTACGAGAAGATCGGCGCCGAGCTGGTCAAGGAAGTCGCCAAGAAGACGGACGACGTCGCCGGTGACGGTACGACCACCGCGACCGTTCTCGCCCAGGCCCTGGTCAAGGAAGGCCTGCGCAACGTCGCGGCCGGCGCCAACCCGATGGCCCTGAAGCGCGGTATCGAGAAGGCCGTCGAGGCCGTCTCCGCCGCCCTGCTCGAGCAGGCGAAGGACGTCGAGACCAAGGAGCAGATCGCCTCCACGGCCTCCATCTCCGCCGCCGACACCCAGATCGGCGAGCTCATCGCCGAGGCCATGGACAAGGTCGGCAAGGAAGGCGTCATCACCGTCGAGGAGTCCCAGACCTTCGGTCTGGAGCTGGAGCTCACCGAGGGTATGCGCTTCGACAAGGGCTACATCTCGGCGTACTTCGCCACCGACATGGAGCGTATGGAGGCGTCGCTCGACGACCCGTACATCCTGATCGCCAACTCCAAGATCGGCAACGTCAAGGACCTGCTGCCGCTCCTGGAGAAGGTCATGCAGTCGGGCAAGCCGCTGCTGATCATCGCCGAGGACGTCGAGGGCGAGGCCCTGTCGACCCTGGTCGTCAACAAGATCCGCGGCACCTTCAAGTCCGTCGCCGTCAAGGCCCCGGGCTTCGGCGACCGCCGCAAGGCCATGCTCGGCGACATCGCCATCCTCACGGGTGGCGAGGTCATCTCCGAGGAGGTCGGCCTCAAGCTCGAGAACGCCACGCTGGACCTGCTGGGCAGCGCGCGCAAGGTCGTCATCACCAAGGACGAGACCACGATCGTGGACGGCGCCGGCTCGGCCGACCAGGTCCAGGGCCGGGTCAACCAGATCCGCGCCGAGATCGAGAACAGCGACTCGGACTACGACCGCGAGAAGCTCCAGGAGCGCCTGGCGAAGCTGGCCGGCGGCGTGGCCGTCATCAAGGCCGGTGCCGCCACCGAGGTCGAGCTCAAGGAGCGCAAGCACCGCATCGAGGACGCCGTTCGCAACGCGAAGGCGGCCGTCGAGGAGGGCATCGTCGCCGGTGGTGGCGTGGCCCTGCTCCAGGCCTCCCAGGTCTTCGAGAAGCTGGAGCTGTCGGGTGACGAGGCGACCGGCGCCAACGCCGTGAAGCTCGCCCTGGAGGCCCCGCTGAAGCAGATCGCCGTCAACGGTGGTCTCGAGGGCGGCGTCGTCGTGGAGAAGGTCCGCAACCTGACCGTCGGCCACGGCCTGAACGCCGCCTCCGGTGAGTACGTCGACATGATCGCCGAGGGCATCATCGACCCGGCGAAGGTGACCCGCTCTGCCCTGCAGAACGCCGCCTCCATCGCCGCGCTGTTCCTCACCACCGAGGCCGTCATCGCCGACAAGCCGGAGAAGGCCGCTGCGGCGGGCGCCCCGGGCGGCATGCCGGGCGGTGACATGGACTTCTGATCGACCGGTTCCGGTTGATCGACCGTCCAGTACGGACCGAGGGCGGCACTCCCCGAGAAGGGGGTGCCGCCCTCGGGCGTTCCCGCCTGCCCTCCGGCCGGATGTGGTCCGGGTCACGGCTGGCCGGCGGCCGCGGACGGAATGACCCGGCCGGGCGGGACGGTTCACCGTGGAGTGCGATAAATGCGCGCGCACATACCGCCCGGTACCTACTTAGGAGATCCCACGTGACCGTCACCCCCGCCGAGGCCGCCACCCGCGCCGCCCAGCTCCTCGCCCGCCCCGCCACGATCAACGGCCTCACCGTGCCCAACCGCATCGCGATGGCGCCGATGACCCGGATGTTCTCCCCGGGCGGCGTCCCCGGCGAGAACGTGGTCTCGTACTACTCCCGCCGCGCCGCCGCCGGCGTCGGACTGATCGTCACCGAGGGCACGTACGTCGGCCACGACTCGGCCGGGCAGAGCGACCGCGTGCCGCGCTTCCACGGCGAGGAGCAGCTCGCCGGATGGGCGAAGGTCGCCGGGGCGGTGCACGCGGCGGGCGGCACGATCGTGCCGCAGCTGTGGCACATCGGCATGGTGCGCAAGGCCGGTCAGCCGCCCTACGCGGACGCCCCCGCCGTCGGCCCGTCCGGCCTGCGCATCGGCGAGGACGAGCCCACCGGTACCGCGATGACCCAGCGTGACGTGGACGACGTCGTCGGCGCCTTCGCCGAGGCCGCCGCGGCCGCCGAGCGCATCGGCTTCGACGGCGTGGAGATCCACGGCGCCCACGGCTACCTCGTCGACCAGTTCCTGTGGTCCGGCACCAACCGCCGCACCGACGCCTACGGCGGCGACCCCGTGGCCCGGGCGAGGTTCGCCGCCGAGATCGTGGCCGCCGTACGGGAGACGGTCTCCGCCGACTTCCCCGTCATCTTCCGGTACTCCCAGTGGAAGCAGGAGGCCTACGACGCCCGCCTCGCCGAGACCCCCGAGGAGCTGGAGGCCGTCCTCGCCCCGCTCGCGTCGGCCGGTGTCGACGCCTTCCACGCCTCCACCCGCCGCTACTGGCTCCCCGAGTTCGAGGACTCGGACCTGAACCTCGCCGGCTGGACCAAGAAGCTCACCGGCAGGCCCGCCATCACCGTCGGCTCGGTCGGCCTCGACGGCGACTTCAACAAGGCCTTCCAGGGCGAGGGCGCCCCCGTCCGCAGCATCGACAACCTCCTCGACCGCATGGAACGCGACGAGTTCGACCTCGTCGCCGTCGGCCGCGCGCTGCTCCAGGACCCGCGGTGGGCCGAGAAGGTGCTTGCCGGCCGCTTCGACGAACTCGCCCCGTACGACGCGGCGTCGCTGAAGACCCTGATCTGAGCGCGGTGCGCACCACGGCGTAGGGTCCGGAGGATGACGATCCCTGGACCCGTCGAGTCAGTGGAACCCGTGGTGCGCACCGCCTGCGGCGCGGTGCGCGGCCGGACGGAGGACGGCCTGACCGTCTTCCGCGGCATTCCGTTCGCCCAACCCCCGGTGGGAGAGGCCCGGTTCGCCGCGCCGCGCCGCCCCCGCCCCTGGGACGGCGTTCGCGACGCGTACGCCTTCGGCCCGCCGCCCCCGCAGGACCTCGGCGTCGCGGGCACCGTCGGCCCCCCGGACGTCCCCGAGGGCGACGACTGGCTGACGGTCAACGTCTGGACCCCCGCCCCCGACCCGGCCGCCCACCGACCGGTCATGGTCTGGATCTACGGCGGCGCCTACAAACTCGGCCACTCCGGCAGCCCCGCCTACGACGCCCGCCGCATCGCCGCCGACGGCGACCTCGTCGTCGTCACCCTCAACTACCGCGTCGGCATGGAGGGTTTCGCCCACATCGAGGGCGCCCCCGCCAACCGGGGCCTGCTCGACCAGGTGGCGGCGCTGGCCTGGGTGCAGGACAACATCGCCGCGTTCGGCGGGGACCCCGACCAGGTCACCGTCTTCGGCGAGTCGGCGGGCGCCGGTTCCGTGGCCTCCCTGCTGGCCATACCCCGCGCGGCCGGACTCTTCCGGCGGGCCATCGCCCAGAGCGTGCCGGGCACGTTCTTCTCCGACGAACTCGCCCGGGACATCGGCGCCGCCTTCGCCGCCGAGATCGGCCTGCGCCCGACCGTCGCGGACCTCTCGGGCGTCGCTCCGGACCAACTCGTCAAGGCCGGCCAGGCCCTCACCGCGAAGATGCCCGGCCACGCCGCCCGTTGGGGCCAGGCGGTGTCCACGATGACCCCGTACGCCCCGGTCGTGGACGGCGAAGTGCTGCCGGTCACCCCCTGGCGGGCGCTCGCGTCCGGCGCGGCCCGCGACGTCGCACTGATCGTCGGTCACAACCGCGACGAGAACCGCCTGTTCACGGCGATGGCAGGCAAGCTGGGCCAAATCGACGAGGCCCGCGCGAGTGCCTCCTTGCGCCGCAACGCGCCGGGCGGCGAGGCGGCCTACCGCACCGCGTTCCCCGACGCCTCCGCGAACGACCTCTACGAACGCGTCCAGACCGACTGGGTGTTCGCCATGCCCACCCTGCACCTGGCCGAGGCCCACCTCGCGGGCGGAGGCCGGGCCCACGTCTACGAACTCACCTGGCCGGCCCCGGCGCAGGGCGGCGCCCTGGGCGCCTGTCACGCCCTGGACATCCCCCTCCTCTTCGGCACCTTCCAGGAGAGCCTGGCGCTCCTCCAGTTCGCCGGCGCGGAGCCGTCCGAGGAGGCACTTGCCCTGTCCGCCCGCTTCCGCTCCTCCTGGACCGCGTTCGCCCGCACCGGCGACCCGGGCTGGCCCGCGTACGACACGGAACGGCGCCTGGTCCAGGTCCTGGACGCCGAGCCGACGGTCGCGCCGTACCCGGAGGAGACCTCCCGACGCCTGTGGGAGGGGTACGAGTTCGCGCCCCTGCCGCTGCTGGGTCCGCAGGCGTGACTTTCCGGGGTCTCCTGCTGGGCCTGTTCGTCGTACCGGTCGTCGTCGGCGTGTACTTCCTCACCGAGGCGGCGACCGCCGACGGCACGCCGCAGTGCGACGGCATCATCGAGGAGTACGGCGACGCGGAGCGCTCCGGCCCCATGAAGCCGGGGGAGACGTGCGACCTGTACGACTTCACCGACGGCCGCTCGGCGGGCACGCGGACGTACGAGCAGCAGAAGAAGGCGCAGGACGAGGAGGCGACGGACGACTACCGGGCCGGAGGCTGGTGGCTGGCGTACGGCTTGACCGGCCTGGCCGTGGCCACCGCCCACCTGGGCCTGAAACGCCGCCGCGTCTGAGTCGTGGGCCGTGGGCCGTGGGCCGGAGGCGGCGCGTGTTGGAGGAGTGGCTGTGGGGCCGCCCGCTTCTTGGTCAGTGTCGTGCTTCCGCGAGCCGCGTCAAGGGCGCTCCGCTGTCGCTGCGCGTCGCCTTCGGCGATGACCCTTCGGGTCACCCTTGACCCGGCTCGCTCCAGCACGGGTGAGAAGCGTGCGGGCGGCCGGGGGAGGGTGGGTGTCCCTGACCCGGCTCGCTCCAGCACGGGTGAGAAGCGTGCGGGCGGCCGGGGGAGGGTGGGTGTCCCGGGTGGGCCGGTCCCTTGGGCGGGTTGCCCGGTCACCCGGCGTGAGGGGCGCGTCGGCGCCTCGTCGGCACGCCGGGTGGGCTCGGCGTCTGCCGCCCGGTGGGTGGGGGACCCCTTCCAAAAGCCGAGGACAAAATCGCGTTTTTGTCCTCGGTTTTTGAGAGGGGTCCCCGCCCGAGGGCTTTCGTGCCGAGACGGAATCACCCACCGGGCGTCGGACGCTGAGGCGGCCCGGCGTGCGTGCGAGGTGCTGACGCGTTCCCTCGTGCCGGGGACTGGGTGGCCGGCCTGAGGGACCGGCGGGCCTCGGCCACCCGCCTTTCCGGGCCGCTCGCTCGCTTCTCCCTCGTGCTGGAGCGAGCCGAGTCAAGGGTGGCCCGCAGGGCCATCGGCGGAGCCGACGCGCAGCGCCCTTTACTCGGGTCGTGGAGGCACGACACTGGCAAGGAAGCGAGTGGCCCCCACGGTCACGTGGGAGCCGGGGCTGCCTTGATGCCGTCGGCGAAGACCGACCAGGCGTGGGCCTGGATGTGGTCTTCGCCGACGCGGCGACCGCCTCGCTCGTGCCGCTGGAGGAGATCACCGAGGAGGGGGCGTGGCGTCCGGGTCAACGCGATCTTCCCGGGGCCGGTCGACACCCCCGGGATCGCCAACCTCTTCGGCGGGGAGAACACGTCCTCCGTCCAGGAGAAGCTCTACGTCGACGGCGGCGAGAACCAGATCTGACCAGGCGGGGGATCAGCCGCGGCCCGGCCCGTCCGGCACCACGATGCGTTCGACCGCCGCCGTCACCAGCTGGTCCCGCTCCTCCTCGGTGAACACGTCCGGCAGGGTGAGCTGTTCGACGATCAGCCAGTTCAGGGCGAGGATGAGCAGCTTGACGGCCGTGGCGTCACCGGGGAGGCCCGACGCCTCGTGGTAGGCGACGTTGGCGGCGACGTCCTCGCGGACGCGTGCGGTCAGCACCGCGCGCAGTTCGGGGCGCCGGGTGGCCTCCAGGCGCAGTTCCAGCAGAGCGAGGTAGCCGGTGCGGAACGAGGCGATGCGGTCGACCAGTTCACGCATCAGCTGGACGTAGGTGTCCCGGTCGCGGCCGGCCGTGCGCTGGCGGGCGATGGTGGCCTCGTCGGGGTGCAGGCGCTCGTAGACGCGGGCGCCCGCCTGCGTGAGCAGGTCGTCGCGGTTCGCGAAGTAGTTGGACGCGGTGCCGGCCGGCACGGCGGCCTCCGTGTCCACCGCCCGGAAGGTCAGACCCCGGGCGCCCTGCGCGGCCAGCACCTCGATCGCGGCGTCGACGAGGGCGGCGCGGCGCTGGTCGTTCCGTCTCACCATGTTCCGGCTCCAGGCTCCAGGTGCGCGCTCGGCTTCGTAGCACTCCGGGCAGAGTACTACGTGTGAAGTGATGAAAGCCGGGTCAGAGGCCGCCCATCGGCTCGATGTCCACCCGTACCGGCGTGCCCCACACCCGCAGCACCTCGTAGTCCGTGAACTCGTGGACGAGCCGGTACGCCATCGCGGCGCGCGGGCCGCGCAGCTGGGCCGCGATGTACAGCTCGGCCTCGCGGCGGTCGCGGCGCGGGGTGCCGCACAGCTGCCAGGCCTGGCCGTTCCACAGCTCGGGCAGCCAGCGCTGCTGGGGCTGCGGCCGGTCGCCCCGGACACCGTAGCGGGACTGGACCGGTTCGGTGTGCCGGGGTGGCACCGGGCCGCCGTTGTACTCGGCGCGGCGGGCCGTGCGCCGGCGGGTTTCGCACAGGAGGCACAGGTCGGGGGCGGCCTTGTCGACCGGGCCGTTCGGGTGCTCGGGGCAGCGGGTGCTGGGGGCCGTCGTCGTGACGCTCTCCTCCAGCTGGTCCAGAGCGCGCTTCAGGTCCGCGCGGACCTCGTGGAGCTTGGCCTCCGGGGTGTCCGCCGTCAGGGCCTCGCCGTGCTCACCGAGGAGACGCAGGGCGCGGCCCAGGGCGGTCAGCTGGGCGTGGTTCATGTTCCTCAGAATCGCACACGGCGCCGACGGCCCCGGGCGTGCGGCCGGACGGGAGGTGGTGAGGCGGTCAGTCGTGCGCCGCCGTCAGCGCCGCCCGCAGGTGGCCGCCGGACTGCTCCAGGAGGCGGGCGGCCGTCGGGCCGTCCACGTCGGCCAGCAGGACCAGGATCGCGTGCTTGACCTCGCCGTCGGTCGCCGTCAGCGCGCGCTCGATGTCGTCGTCGGCGGCGCCGGTGGCGAGTGCGACGATGCGGCGCGAGCGGGCGCGCAGCTTCTCGTTGGAGGCGCGGACGTCGACCATCAGGTTCCCGTAGGTCTTGCCGAGCCGGACCATCGTGATCGTCGACAGCATGTTCAGGACCAGCTTCTGCGCCGTGCCCGCTTTGAGCCGCGTCGAGCCGGTGAGCAGCTCCGGACCGGAGACCACCTCGATGCCGTGCTCGGCGGCGGCGGCCAGGGCGCTGTCCCGGTTGCAGGCGAGGCCGACGGTCAGGGCGCCGAGCGAGCGGGCGTGCTCGACGGCGCCGACGGCGTACGGGGTGCGGCCGGAGGCGGAGACGCCGACCACCGTGTCGTCGGCGGTCAGGGCGAGGGCGTCCAGGTCGGCTCGGGCCAGCTCGGGAGAGTCCTCGGCGCCCTCGATGGAGGTGACCATGGCGTCCGGGCCGCCCGCGATCAGGCCGACGACCTGCCCGGGGGCGGTGTTGAAGGTGGGCGGGCACTCCGAGGCGTCCAGCACGCCGAGCCGGCCGGCCGTACCGGCGCCCGCGTAGATCAGCCGCCCGCCGCGCGCCATGCGGGCGGCCACGGCGTCGATGGCGGCGGCGATCTCGGGCAGCCGCTCGGCGACGGCGGCGGGCACGGTGGCGTCCTCGCCGTTCATCAGCCGCGCGATGTCGAGGGTGGGCAGCCGATCGATCTCGGCCAGCTCCGGCCGGAACGCCTCGGTGGTCAGCGTCTCCAACTGGGAACGGAGGTCGGGGTGATGGGGGGTGGAGGTCATGAAGATGCGGCCCTTTTCAACTTGCGGTGTCTGTACTTGCCTGGGGGCGCGGGGCTGTATCGATGTGCGGCTCCGCCGCGTGGGCGCGACCAGCCGCACCCGGCCCGCAGCCACCCACGATGATCAAGCCCTACGGTCCCCCGCGCCCGCGCGGAGCGCCCCGTGCCGATGCGCCAACGCCTCGTACGACGCCGCCAACGCCGGCGCCGCCGACTCGTACGTCCGCTGCGCCACCCCCACGAACAGGCAGTCCACGACCAGCAGCTGACTGGTCCGCGACGACATCGCCGCCGGCCGCAGCTCGCTCTCCCGGGCCGTGGACGTGGTCAGCACGTGGTCGGCGTACTGGGTGACGGGGCTGTCGGGGCGGCCGGTGATGGCGATGGTCGTCGCGCCGCGCTCGAAGGCGACCCGCAGCGGTTCGATGACGTCCCCCGTCGAGCCGGAGTGCGTGATCGCCAGGGCCACGTCCCCGGCGTGCAGCTGCACCGCGTTGGTGACGGCGAGGTGCGGGTCGCCCGGGGCGTGGGCTATGAGCCCTATGCGCAGCATCTTCTGGGTGAGATCCTGGGCGACCAGGTTGGAGGCGCCGATGCCGTACACGTCGGTGCGCCGGGCGGCGGCCAGGGCGGCGACGGCCGCGCCGAGCTGGACGGTGTCGAGACCGGCGGCAGTGTCCGCGAGGGTCTGCTGCTCGTCGTAGGCCAGCTTGGCGACCACGTCGGCGATCGGGTCGTCGACCGCGATGTCGGTGGTGATGGCGGGCGCGCGGCCGGACTGCTGCTGTGCGGCGAGTCCGGCGAGCGCGAGGCGCAGATCGCGGTAGCCCGGGTAGCCGAGCAGCCGGGCGGTGCGTACGACGGTCGCCTCGCTGGTGCCGGTCAGCTCGGCCAGGCCGGTGACCGTGAGGGCCGCGCAGCCGGCCGGGTCGCCCGCGACGGCCTCGGCGACCCGCTGCATGGACCGCGTCATCGACGGCGCCAGGGTGCGAACCTTGGCCGCGAGGGCGGCGGGCGCGGGTGGAGCGCTCCCGCCACCGGCGGCACGGCGGCCCCCGGAAGCGCTTGCGAAAGTTTCCTTCACTTCATCGGTCACTCATGAAAGATATTTTCGTTTCGGTCTGCGGGTCAAGAGTGCGCACAATGGGTGCATGAACCCCATCAGCCCCCTGGAGCAGGCGCTGCACGCCGCGCGCGCCCTCGTGCTCGCCGACCTGGTGGCGGGCGAGGTCGCCGAACCGGACGTCGTCTCGCTGGTCGAGGAGTCCGTGGTGCAGCGGCGCTGGTGGGTCGAGCAGTGGCCCGAGGGCGCGGAGTTCGTGGCGGGGCTGGTCGCGCAGGACGTGCAGGACGCCCTGCTGGAGCGGTACGGCCGCTGGCCCCTGTGCCCGGTGTGCGGTTCCGGCGACCCGCACGCGCTGGACGTCGAGCCCGAGCTGGGTCCCGACCCGCACTGGGTGTGCGGCAAGGCCGGCGTGAAGGTCGCGGCGGTCGGCTCACTGGGCGCGGCCACCGGCGGCGCCTCTTCATGAGGATCCTCCGATGACCCTCTACATCGACCCGCCGACCTGGCCGGGCCACGGCCGCCTCTGGTCGCACCTGGTCAGCGACGCCTCCTACGCCGAACTGCACGCCTTCGCCGCGACCCTGGGCGTGCCGCGCCGCGCCTTCGAGCGCGACCACTACGACCTGCCCGCCCACCGGTACGCCGACGCGGTGTCCGCCGGCGCGCTGGAGGTCAGCAGCCGCGAGGTCGTGCGGCTGCTGCACGGGGCGGGACTGCGCCGCCGCAAGGGTTCTTCCGGCGCCGAGGGCGGTCCCGGCTCCGGTGCTCAGCCGCGCAGCTCGTAGGCGAACTGCTCGGCGCCCTCGCCGCCCTCGGAGGACTCCCCGGCGACCCGGGTGAACCCGGCACGCACGATGACGGCCTGCGACGCGGTGTTCTCCGGCTCGGTCGTCGCGAACACGGACGTCACCTCGTCCCGGGCCAGCGCCCACGCGGACAGCGCGCGCAGCCCCTCGGTCGCGTAACCGTTGCCCCGGGCCGCCTCGGCGAGGTCGTAGCCGATCTCCACCCGGCCGTCCTCGTCCGGCGCCCCGTGGAAACCCATGCCGCCGACCGCGCGCCCGTCCTCGCGCCGTACGAGCACGAAGACACCCCACTCCGGCCGGTGCGTACCCGCCTCGTAGGCCTTCAGCAGCATTCCGGCGGCGTCCCGCGTGCCCTGGAAGGGCCCGCCGTCGACCCACGCGAAGCCGCCGTCACCGCCCGCGGCGAGGTCGGTGGCGGCGGCGGGCGAGACGCCCTGGAGGGTGAGCCGTTCGGCCGGGACCACCAGGTTGTTGCGCCAGCGCCACTCGGTGACCGGGGCGCGTCCGGGCAGGTCACCGCGTCCGGTGGCCCACAGCAGGGTGCGCCAGGGGCCGGCGCCGGGCTGGACGTGCGGGAAGATCCGGGCGAGGAGGTCCGCGCACAGCTCGGCGGACGGTTCGTAGACCAGCCCGAGGCCCTCGGCGATGTCGTGGGTGTGCAGCAGCACCTCGGTGATCCCCATCGCGGCGAAGCCCTCGCGGTTCACGCTGCGGAAGGGGTACGGGTGGAAGGCCCGGACCTCGCGCGGGGTGGTGCGGACGGTGGCGGCGAGCAGCGCGCCGGTCGTCTCGATCACCTGCAGCACGTCCTCGTTGCCGGTGCCCTCGTCCAGGGTGAGCTCGAAGGGGACGTACGCCTCGGTGGCGCGTCCGGCCAGCTGACCGGCGTAGGCGATGAGGTCGCTCGCGATGTGCTCCGCCGTGTACCGGCAGTCCCATTCGAGCCGTCCGGCCCGCGTCTCGGCCCAGTTCCGGTCCGTCGCCGTCCGCAGCAGCGCGACGGCGCCCGCGACGGCCTCTTCCACCTGTTCCCCGCCCATGCTTCGCATGCCGGGCAGGCTAGACGTCCGGGGTGTCCGGGAGCGACAGCATTTCCAGCTCGCCGGTGAGGTTGTGGCGGGCGGTCGCCTCCCACTCCCGCCGTCCGTGCGGGGTGTGGAACAGGGTGGGCAGGTCGAGGAGCTGGCGCAGGATCGCGGCCCGGCCCTCGCGGAAGGCCTCGTTCGGGACGAAGTGGTACTCCTCGCGGACGGCCGCCGTGTACGCCGCGTACGCCGACGGCGGCGAGGCGAGGACGGCCAGGTCCGCGTCGCACAGCACCTGCCCGTCGCGGTCGTCGCCGGCCGGGTCGTGGGTGACGGTGAGCCGGACCAGCCGGGCCACCTCGGCGGTCTTCTCCGCCGGAACCCCGGCCTCGGGCAGCGCGCGCTCGGCGAGCCGGGCCGAGCGCTCCTCGTTCTCGGACCGGTCGGGCTGGTAGACGGCGTCGTGGAACCAGGCGGCGAGGCGTACGACGTCCACGTCGTCGGCGTGCTCCGCCAGGACGTCGACGTGGTCCAGGACCGCGGTGAGGTGCGCGAGGGTGTGGTAGCGCCGCTGGGGCTCCCGCCAGCGGGCGAGCAGGTTGTCGGCGTACGGCGCGGGGTCGAGGGCGGCGCCGGGAGCGGTGGCTCCCGCCACGGCGTGGGTGAAGCGCGAACGCAGGGCGTCGAGGGCGGCGGGGTCGGCCATGGGCGCATTCTTCCAGATAATGATCGTGATAGCTTCTAACCGATTTTCCAGCGATTCAGCGATTCAGCGATTCAGCGACTCAGCGATCCAGCGATCCAGGAGTTCAGCGATCCCTGGATTCCCGGCCGGGCGAGCCGGGCGAGAGCCGAGAGGTGGCGGAGGACCATGCCGGAGCCGCGCACGAGCACCCCGCGCGAGCGGTACCGCACCCAGGTGCGCGCGGAGATCAAGGAACACGCGTGGGAGCAGATCGCCACGGCAGGGGCATCCGCGCTCTCCCTCAACGCGATCGCCAAGCGGATGGGCATGAGCGGGCCCGCGCTCTACCGGTACTTCGACGGCCGCGACGAGCTGATCACGGAACTCGTCCGGGACGCCTACCGCAGCCAGGCCGACGCCTTCCGGGCGGCCGCCGAGTCCGGCGCCGACCTGGCCGGCCTCGCGCACGCCCTGCGTGCCTGGGCCCTGGACGACCCGCAGCGCTACTTCCTCATCCACGGCACTCCCGTCCCCGGTTACCACGCGCCGGGCGACATCACCGGGATCGCCGCCGAGACCATGGCGGTCATCGTCGACGCCTGTGCCGCACTGCCCTCGTCGGACGGCACCGCCGGAGCGTTCGACGTGCACCTCGAAGACCACCGGCAGTGGGCGGGCGACAGCCCGGCACCCTCCCCGGCGCTCCACCGCGCCCTGTCCTTCTGGTCCCGGCTGCACGGCGTCCTGTCCCTGGAACTCGCCGGTCAGTTCACCGGCATGGGCTTCGACCCCGCCCTTCTCTTCGCCGCCGAACTCGAGGACCTGCTGGAACGCTGACCACGCAAGGGGCCCGGCCCTAACGTGGAGTCCATGACGACTCCCGCAGACCTGCACGACGTACGCGACCCCGAGCTGCCCGGCCGGCTGCTGACCCTCGAACGCGACGAACTGGTGCCCCTGCTGCGCTCCCGCGCGGACGCCGACTTCGCGCTGCCGGTGGTCGCGTGTCCGGGCTGGACCGTGCGCGACGTGCTGGCGCACTGCTCCAGCGCACTGATCCGGGTGGTGGAGAAACGCTTCGAGGAGGGCGTCTTCTCGCCCGAGTCCAACGACCGCGACATCGCCGAACGCGCCGACTGGGGCAACGCCCGCATCGTCGACGAACTGGAACGCGGCATGACCGAGGCCGGACCGGTGATCGCCCGGGCGGGCGGTGCGCTGGACGCCGTCGCACTGGGCGAGTGGGTGCACGCCGGTGATGTGCGGGTGGCCTTCGGCGAGCCGGGGGCGTACGCGGGGCGCGGGCTGCCGGAGGCGCTCGCGCTGCTCGGCACGGTCACCCGGGCGCGCGGTCACGTGCCGCTCCACGCCGACCTCGACGACCTCGACGAGCCGCTGAAGCTGGGCGAGGCGAGCGGCGAGCGGCCGCCGGGCCGTTACATCGGCGATGCCGCCACCCTCGTACGGCTCTACGCGGGCCGCCCCCTGGACGGAACGGACGGCGCGAACGGTGCGACGGGGTACGAGCTGGCCGGGGTGGAGGCGGCGGAGCTGAACATCTTCGGCGGCTAGGCGGCGACGCGGGCACCCTGGTCTGCCATCGGGGCGTAGTCTGGTATTGGACTAGACCTGTAGCAGGCCGACGAATGGGGTCCCATGAGCAAGCGTGCAGTCCTGGAGGTGATCGCCCTCGACGTCGAGGACGCGGTCGCCGCCCAGGCCGGAGGCGCGGATCGCCTCGAACTGGTCACCGACATTGCGGCCGACGGACTCACCCCGTCGGCCGCGACCGTCGCCGCGATCCGTGCCGCCGTCGACATCGACGTACGGGTGATGCTGCGGCTCGCGGACGGGTTCGCCGCCGGTGACGTCGAGCGTCTGGCACGCGTCGCCGGTGAGATGCGGGAGGCCGGGGCCACGCAGTTCGTGCTGGGGTTCCTGGACGCCGAGGGCGACGTGGACCTCAAGGCGGTGGAGCGCATCGCCGAGGTGCTGGACGGGTGCCGGTGGACGTTCCACCGTGCGATCGACCGCGCCGCGAACCGGGACGCGCTGCGCAAGCAGCTCGCGGACTTCCCGGGCCTCGACACGTATCTGACGGCCGGGGCGGCCGGTGGCGTGGACGAGGGCCTGAACGTGCTGCTCGCGGAGGCGCGGCGGCGAGGGGAGCCGGGGTACGAGCAGCAGCTGCTGGTGGGCGGTGGCCTGCGGCTGGAGCACGTGCCCGGGCTGCTGGACGCGGGGATCGACGGCTTCCACATCGGCGGCGCGGCCCGGCCCGCCGGGTGGGGCGGGCCGGTGTCGGCGGACGCGGTGTCGGAGTGGCGGCGGGTGCTCGGTCACTGAGCGTTCGGCCAGGGCTGTGCGCCCGCACTGGTGCTCGCGAGGGGTGGGCGTCACTCGCCCCCCGCGTTGGCGGGGTGCCGCTGCGCCCACCCGTGCCGCCCCAGCGGCACGACTGCCCGCAGCGGCGCGGCGGTGAGCGGCTGCCCGCAGCTCACGCCAGCTGCGGTGGCAACCCCGTGCCGTGGGTCACGATGAGCCCCGAGACCGCGCGGGTCAGGGCCACGTACAGGCGGCGCAGGCCCGTCCGTTCGTCGGGCTCGCCGTCGACCACGGCCTGTGGCTCGTCCAGGACCACGTAGTCGTACTCCAGGCCCTTGGCCAGCGAGGCCGGGACCAGGGTCAGGCGGGTGGCGTGGGTGGTCTCCTCGCCGGGGCCGACGTGGCCGATCCCGGCCGCCGCCAGGGCCGCCGCCAGCTCCGGCACCCGCGCGTCGGCGGCGATGAGCCCGACCGAGCCCTCCCGCTCCAGCAGCTCACGGCACGCCGCCACCACGTCGGCCGACCCGTCGGCGGCCGTACGGATGTCGAAGAAGCCCGGGTTCTCGCGGATCGACGCCACCGGCGTCAGGCCCGGCGCGATGTGCGGCAGCAGCCGGGACGCGTACGCGATGACGTCCGTCGGCACGCGGAAACCGGCCGTCAGCTCCTCGACCACCGCCTCGCCCTTGCCCAGGTGCCCCAGCGCCTCCGCCCAGCTCCGGGTCGCCCACGGCGTGGTGCCCTGCGCCAGGTCGCCGAGGACGGTCGCCGAGCCGGTGGTGCAGCGCCGGCCCACCGCGCGGTACTGCATCGGGGACAGGTCCTGCGCCTCGTCGAGGACCACGTGCCCGAGGGAGTGGGTGCGCTCGATCAGGTCGGTCGCCTCGTCGATCAGCACGGCGTCGGCGGGCGACCACTTGGCGGACTTCACCGAGCGGGCGGGTTTCACCCACAGCACCGCCTTCTGCTCGTCCTCCGTGAGGACACCCTCGGCGTGCTCGGCGAGGAAGTCCGCGTCGGTGAGCAGACGCAGGACCAGCTTGGCCGGGTCGACCTGCGGCCAGACCGACTTCACCAGCGCCTTCACGGCCGCGTTGCGGGCCACCGCGTTCTGCACCCGGTCGTCCGGCGCCTCGCCCGCCCGCTCCATCTGCACCAGCACGGCGTGCGCGACCCGCTGCGGCAGCGCCTCGCGGGCCGCGCCGTAGCGGATGTCACGGGCGAGCAGCTCACGGACGATCTCCTCCAGCTCGTACACCGGCACCCGCCAGCGGCGCGAGCCGCGCACCACGACGACGCCCTCGGTGGGCGGGGCGACGTGGGAGTAGAGGGCCCTGCGCAGCACCTCGGCCATCCGGGCGTCGCCCTTGATCACCGCCGTCCTCGCCTCGTCCGTGCCGCGCACCTCGACGTGGGCCACCAGGTCGTCCACGGTGGCCTGGCGGACCGTCAGCTCGCCGAGGGCCGGGAGAACCTGCTCGATGTAGTGCAGGAAGGACCGGTTCGGGCCGATGACCAGCGTGCCGGTGCGGGCGAGGCGCTCGCGGTGCGCGTACAGGAGGTAGGCGACCCGGTGCAGGCCGACGGCGGTCTTCCCGGTGCCCGGGCCGCCCTGCACACAGACCGAGCCGGCCAGCCCGGCGCGCACGATCTCGTCCTGCTCGGGCTGGATCGTCGCCACGATGTCCCGCATCGGTCCGACGCGGGGCCGCTCGATCTCCTGCTGGAGCAGCCTGCTGGTGGTCGCGGCCTCGGCCGGGTCGAGCAGGTGCTCGTCCTCGTACGCCGTCAGGTCGCCGCCGGTGTAGCCGAAGCGGCGGCGCAGCGAGACGTCCTGCGGGTCCTTCTTCGACGCCCGGTAGAACGGCTGGGAGACCGGCGCCCGCCAGTCGATGACCATCGGGTCGCCGTCCGCGTCGTGCACGTGCCGGCGTCCGACGTAGAAGCGCTCGCCCTCCCCGCCCTCGGCCTGCTCGGCGCCCGGAGCGTGCAGGTAGTCGAGCCGGCCGAAGAACAGCGGGGTCTCGCTGAGGTCGGCCAGCGCCTTGATGCGCTGCTCGATCTGGCTTTCCAGGACCGCGGCGTTGACCCAGTTCGCGGTGACGTCGGTGATGTCCAGGGACTCGACGTCCTCACGCATGGCGCGCAGGGCGGAACGGGACGCGGCGAGGTGGGAGCGTTCCCTGGAGAGGGGGTCGTCGTGGACGGGCGTGGACAAGGGGGTGCCTCCGGATGACCTGCGGTGCGGTGGGCGCGGAACGCGCGCGGTGGACCGACCGGTTTCCGTCCGGACGGCAGCACTCCGTGGGGAGGCGGGCAAGAGCGGAGATTCTAGGGGAGGGGGCGCGGCGCGGGCCAACTGTTTTCCCGCCCTCCCAGGGCGACCCGGGCCCCGACCCTTAGGGGATCACGTCATCCGCGCTGGGGGACGCGCTCCCTCCATGGTCGTAGCGGAGGAGGGCGGAGGTTGGGTCCGCAGACCGATGCCGGTCGGGGGCGGGCGGTCGCACCATGGAGACATGAGCGCAGCAACCATCTCCCCCGCCCCGGCACCGGGCCGCGCGTCCGGTGCCACGCCCGTGGCCGGCAGCCACCGGCACCGGCTCGGTGACACCCTGCGCGCCGTCAGGGTGTTCGCGGGCGCCGCCTTCGACGTGGTCATCCTCGGTGAGTACGGCGAGGAGGCCGGCGTCCGCCGCCACTGAGACCGGCGGTCTCGGCACCCCTCTCAGCTTCCCTCCGCCAGGACCTCGTCGGCGTCCATGATCCGGTAGGCGTAGCCCTGTTCCGCCAGGAAGCGCTGGCGGTGGGCGGCGAAGTCCTGGTCGAGGGTGTCGCGGGCGACGACCGAGTAGAAGTGCGCCTGGTGACCGTCGGCCTTCGGCCGCAGCACCCGGCCGAGCCGCTGGGCCTCCTCCTGCCGGGACCCGAACGTGCCCGACACCTGGATGGCGACCGTCGCCTCCGGCAGGTCGATCGAGAAGTTCGCGACCTTCGACACGACCAGCACGCTGATCTCGCCCTGCCGGAAGGAGTCGAAGAGCTTCTCCCGCTGGGCGTTGGACGTCTCGCCCTTGATGACCGGCGCGCCCAGATGCTCGCCCAGCTCGTCGAGCTGGTCGATGTACTGGCCGATGACGAGGATCTGCTGCCCGGCGAACCGCCGCACGATCGCCTCCGTCACCTTCCGCTTGGTGTCGGTCGTCGCGCAGAAGCGGTACTTCTCCTCGGTCTCGGCGGTGGCGTACGCGAGCCGCTCGGAGTCGGTCAGGTTGACCCGGACCTCCACGCAGTCGGCGGGCGCGATGTAGCCCTGCGCCTCGATCTCCTTCCACGGCGCGTCGAACCGCTTCGGCCCGATCAGCGAGAACACGTCCGACTCGCGGCCGTCCTCGCGCACCAGGGTCGCGGTCAGGCCGAGCCGCCGCCTGGCCTGGAGGTCGGCGGTGAACTTGAAGACCGGCGCGGGCAGCAGATGCACCTCGTCGTAGACGATCAGCCCCCAGTCCCGGGAGTCGAACAGCTCCAGGTGCGGGTAGACGCCCTTCCGCCGGGTCGTCAGCACCTGGTACGTGGCGATGGTGACCGGCCGGATCTCCTTGCGCGTACCGCTGTACTCGCCGATCTCGTCCTCGGTCAGCGACGTGCGCTTGACCAGCTCGTGCTTCCACTGCCGGGCGGAGACGGTGTTGGTGACCAGGATCAGCGTCGTCGACCTGGCCTGCGCCATCGCACCGGCCCCGACCAGTGTCTTGCCCGCGCCGCAGGGGAGGACGACGACACCGCTGCCGCCGTGCCAGAAGTTCTCCACCGCCTGCTTCTGGTACGGGCGCAGCGCCCAGCCGTCCTCGGCCAGCTCGATCGGGTGCGCCTCGCCGTCGACGTACCCGGCGAGGTCCTCGGCCGGCCAACCCAGCTTCAGCAGCGTCTGCTTGATCTGCCCGCGCTCGGAGGGGTGCACCGCCACCGTGTCGGGGTCGATGCGGGCCCCGACCAGCGGCGCGATCCGCTTCGACTTCAGCACCTCCTCGAGCACCGGCCGGTCGGTGGTCGTCAGGACCAGCCCGTGCGTCGGGTGCTTGGAGAGGGTGAGGCGGCCGTAGCGGTCCATCGTCTCGGCGATGTCGACGAGCAGCGCGTGCGGCACCGGGTAGCGGCTGTACTCGACGAGCGCGTCCACGACCTGCTCGGCGTCGTGGCCCGCCGCCCGCGCGTTCCACAGGCCCAGCGGGGTCACCCGGTAGGTGTGGATGTGCTCCGGGGCCCGCTCCAGTTCGGCGAAGGGCGCGATGGCCCGACGGCATGCGCCGGCCTGCTCGTGGTCGACTTCGAGGAGCAGGGTCTTGTCGGACTGGACGATCAGCGGACCATTCACGGGCGGCACCCTTTCGCGTGCGTACGGCCGGACGACGGCTCGGCCAAACGTCAAGTGTGCCTGATCGCGGGGCGGTGCCTACCGGAGAGCGACGTTGATGTTGTTCACGAGCGGCCCCTCCAGCGCGGCGGCCTTGGGGGCGAGGGCGCCGAACAGCGCCACGGCGGTGATCAGAGCGGCGACGGAGACGGCGACGGCGGACCGGGCGGCGGAACGGGAGGGGTCTTCGGAGCTGTCGCGCACGGGAGGCCTTCCGGGGAGGTCAGGGATCTCAGGGAGAGGACGGCGGGCCGGGCCGGGGGACCTGGACCCGGCCCGCCATGAGGTTGTGGACGGGGGACGGGAGGCGGGTCAGAGGGTGACGCCTCCACCGAGGTCGATGCCGACCGCGGCGGCCTCGGCGGCGAACGCCGCGAGCAGCGCCGCGGTGGAGGTCAGGACGGTGGCGACTCGGCGAACGGCAGTACGCATCGTGTTCTTCCTTTCGGTCGGTCTGCGGGGCACCCGGTGGCTGCCCGACCGCCCCCGACCCGATGCGGAATATGAAAAAAGCTCCCTCGCAGGTGCGAATCACCCGGCGTGGCGTGCATGAACCGCCGCGTACACCCGAAAGTGCGTCGTGCGTGGGGTTCCGTGTTCGGGCCGGTTCAGCCCGCGTCGTCGGCGAGCTCGGCCACGCCCGTGATCCGGTGCAGCGGGTAGGTGCGCACCTCGTCCGCCGTGTGGTCGTACGCCGTGACGAAACCGCCCTCGACCCGGATCGGCGCGATCACGCGCTGGCTGGCTGCGCCCTCGGCGTTCACGTAACCGATCCACAGCGCCTCGCCGGTCAGGACCGCCGCCTGCATCGTGGCCAGCGTCTCGGCGGCGCCCGTGCGGGGCAGCGTGCCGCCCGGCGCGCCGTCCTCACCGCCGCCCTCGCCGCCCCCGGAGCCCGGCTTGCGCGGAGCCGTGGAGGCCAGGTCACCGGCGCGCACGGCACGGATCGCCGCCGCCAGGAGCGTGTCGTCGGGGGCCGGCGGGCCGTCCGGGACCGGCTCCGGCGCCGCCCGCGGCGGGGTGCGGTGGGAGTCCGCGCGGGCGATCAGCACGTCGCCCGCGGCGGACTCGGCGGCCGGCGCGAACCCCAGCGCACGCAGCCCTTCAAGCAGCGCCGCCGGGTCGGCCTGCGCGGCCAGCACGGTGGGCGCCAGACGGCGCAGGCCGAGGCCGGAGGCCCGCTTGTCGGCGAGGATCTCGTCCAACGTCGCGTCGTCGTCGCAGCGCACGTACGCCGATGCCGCGCCCACCCGCAGCCGCCCGTGCCGCCGGGCCACGTCGTCGATCAGGTACGTCAGGGGCTGCGGCACCGGCGTGCGTGAGTGCCGGGCGAGGAACGCGTGCAGGTCGGCGGCGCTCCGCCCGGCGTCCAGCGCACGGCGTACCGAACCCGGCGTGAACCGGTAGACGGTCGCCCCGCCCTTGGACTCCACGTCCGCGAGCACCCCCAGCACGTCGGCCAGCTCGCGCTCCAGCGGCCCCGGCGCCACCGCCGTCAGGTCGGCCTGGAGCAGGACGTGGTCCAGCGGCTCCGGGAAGAGCGGTGCCAGCAGCCGGGCGGCGGTCGCGGTGGCCGCGGCCCGTTCGGCGGGGGTCGGGGGAGCGGTCACCGGGGGCGTGCGGTGGTGGTGGACGGGGAGTTTGTCGCCCGGACCCTCGGGCTCCTCGGCCGTCACCGGGCGGGGCGCCTCGGGGGCACCGATCAGGGCCCGCCCCGGTGCCGCCAGCGCGCCGCGCCCGGTGACGCCCAGCAGCTCGGCCTCGGACAGCGTCCACCGTGCGATCCGGCTGCGCAGGTCGTCGTCCCGCGCTTCCCCCGTGTCCCGTTGCTCTCTCTGCGGGCCGCGCAGGGGGCGCTCCCAGCGCAGCCGGGCCAGCAGCGACTCCTCGGTGGCCGAGGCGCCCTCGGGCAGCCCCGCCAGCAGGGCCAGCACCCGGTGCCGCACCTCGGGCGCCGCCGAACGGTCCAGGTTCGGGCCCAGCGCCGAGAGCGTGCGGTCCTTCGCGTCCCGCCCGCCGACCACGCCAGGCGTCCGGGTGGCCGTCAGCCACGTCCCCGCGAGCCGTGCCCAGCGCTCGGCGGGCGGCAGCTCGCGCCACTCGTCGTAGGCCGGGGTCGCCGCGTACCGCTCGTCGGCCTCACCGTCGGAGGCGATCAGTCCGGCCCCGTAGGCCAGCTCGACCCAGAACGCGGCGACCGGCTCGGGCACGTCCAGGGCGACCGCGGTCCGCTTCAGGTCGCGCACGCTCAGGCCACCGGCCCGCAGCACCGTCGGGCCGCCCTCGTCCCACTCCTTCAGCAGCTCGTCGACCGTCGCCAGCGCCGCCAGGGCCTGCCCGGCAGCGGTGGCGTCCACAACCTGTGGACGGTGCGTGGCGGCCGCCTCCACCGGCGGCGGCACCGGCTCGGGCGCCCGGTGCGCCCGGCCCGCGCGCAGGTGCAGGGCGACCTCGCGGGGCAGCACGACCGTGCCGGGCGCGGTCGGCAGCAGCAGGCCCCGGTCGAGGAGCGCCCGCAGGTGCGGCGCGGGATCGTGGGTGACCTGGCCGTACGGCGGCCCCCACACCAGGCGGGCCAGCACCTCCCGGGACTCCTCGGGCAGCCCGGCGAGGAGCGCGGCCATCCGCCGCCGGTCGGCGAACAGGGTGCCGAGCGCGGACACGGCCGAGACGGAGTCGTGGGTCGAGGGCAGGCCGACGGCGGCGAGGATCTCCTGGATCCGGCCCGGCGACATGCCCGCTGTCGCCTCCCGCACGGTGGGACCGAGCCCCGTCGGGGACGGATGCTGCGGGGAGGGCGCGAGCAGCTCACGGGCGGTGCGCACCAGCCGCAGCCGGTCGTCGGCGCCCCACACCAGCGCCTGTTCGCGCAGCAGCGCGGCGGTCCGGGGCAGCGCGGCCGCGACGGCCGGATCCTGCTCGTCGCCGCCCATCAGGGCGAGCAGTTCGCCGTACGACGCCGGGTCCGGCGCCACGGCCAGCGCCTCGGCCGTCTGCAGCGCGAACCGGTCCAGCCGCTCCAGCGCCCGCACGACCGAGGCGCGGGTGCCGGCGCGGGTGGCGAGCTGGGTGAGGTCGGTCGGCACGGGGGTGATGAGGTCGGGACGGCTGCGCAGGAGGGCGGCCAGCGAGACGTCGTCCCTGACGCGGAGCGCCTCCGCGAGGGACCGGGGGGCCGCGGACTTCTCCTCGGTGCTCATCCGGTCCACGTTAGCGGGTGGGCCGGACGGCGGGGGTGCGCGTGCGGCGGTGCGGTGCCGTCGGCCGGACGGGGAGGATTCGGTACCTTCGTCCGACGGGGTACGCCGGAGTACCACAACGCACCGCCCCGGAGGGGAACGTGGGGATCGAGAGCGACCAGGTCGTCTTCGAGTATCTGAGCCGCGTCGGCGACGTGGCCCAGCAGCGGCAGCTGCCGTCGGCCACCCGTATGCGGCTGGTGTCGGAGCTGCGCAACGAGATCGACCGGCACCGTGCGAAGACCACCGTGGACAGCCCCGCCGCCGTCCGCCGCATCCTGGACCGGCTCGGCGACCCCGACGACATCGTCACCGCGGCGGGCGGTACGAGCGGCGTACGGCAGCAGGCGGCGCCGGCGCCCACCGCCGTGCCCGAGCAGCGGGACCCCGAGCCCCGGGACACCGAGCGGCGCAAAGGCCGGCGGCGCCCCGCACCCGAAGCGCCCGCCAAGCCTCCGGCCGCCTCCCCTCCGCACCTGGCGAGCGCGCGGGAACTGGGGGACGTCGGCGACGGGCAGCCGGACTGGTGGCGGGTCGACGACGGCCCCTTCGCCGGTACGGGCCTCGGCGACAGCGTCCCCGGGTTCGTCGGCGGCGTCGAGATCCCGGAGCTGCTCAGGAAGCCGCCGAGCGTGGAGGACGCGGCGGGGAAGCGGGACGCCACCGGGGTGAGGACCCCCGTGGAGGAGGCCGAGGAGCCGGCAGCCCGGACCGCCGGGAAGCGGGAGGGCCGCCGCCTGCCCCGCCTGTGGCCCGAGGGCGGCTGGAACAACCCCCTCCTGCTGCTCGCCGCGGCCCTGCTGGTCGCCGGCGCCGTGCTCGGCAGTCTCGTCCCCCTGGGCCTCGGCTGGCTGATCGCCTACCTCTCCCGCCGGCTGACCCCGGCCCAGTCGAAGTGGGCCGTCCTGGGTCTGCCCGGCACGGTCGCCGCCGCGGGCGTCGTCTGGCTGTGGGGACGTACCGAGGGCCGCTGGGGCGCCCCGGTCGCCGAGGGCCACATGAACGACGCGATCGCCGAAACCTGGCCCTGGGTCCTGCGCACCGCCGCCGTGGCCACGGCCCTCTACCTCCTGTGGCGAGCCCGCCGCCCCCGCGGCTGACCGGGGCCGCCGGGGGCCCGGCACAATGGGGGCCATGTCCTCCACGACCCGCCCCGCGCCCACCGTCGGTTTCGATCTCGACATGACGCTGATCGACTCACGGCCCGGCATCCGCGCCTGCTACCTGGAGCTGAGCGCGCGCACGGGGACGTACGTCGACGCCGACCTGACCGTCACCCGGCTCGGGCCGCCGCTGGCCGAGGAGCTGGCCCACTGGTTCCCCGCCGAGGAGATCCCGGCCGTCGCCGACCTGTACCGGGAGATCTACCCGGCGTACGCGATCGAGCCCACGCTCGCGCTGCCCGGCGCCCGCGAGGCCGTCGCCGCCGTGCGCGAGGCCGGCGGGCGGGCGCTCGTCGTCACCGCCAAGTACGAGCCGAACGCGAAGCTGCACCTGGCGCACCTCGGCATCGAGCCGGACGCCGTGATCGGCGGCCTGTGGGCCGAGCAGAAGGCCGTCGCGCTGCGCGAGCACGACGCGGACGTCTACGTCGGCGACCACGTCGGCGACGTACGCGGAGCCCGCGCCGCAGATGCCCGCTCGGTGGCCGTCGCCGGCGGGCCGTGCGACGCCGCGGAGCTGCGCGCGGCCGGTGCGGACGTGGTCCTCGCCGACCTCACCGAGTTCCCGGAGTGGCTCGCGGCCTACCGGGACGGCGAGGGCGACACCGAGGGGCTCGACGCGGCGCGCGCCTGACGCCGCCCGGCCGCGATCGACCGCAGCACCCCGGCACCGGCGACCAGGAAGCCCACTCCCATCAGCATGCTCAGCCCGAACATGTAGGTGGGAAAGGGCGTCGTGCCCAGCAGCAACGGGGCCACCGTGACCAGAGTGGCCACGGCGCCGACGAAGAAGACGATCGCACCGGCGCGGATCAGCCCGTCACCGGGCGCGGCGGAATTCGCTTGGGTTTGTTCACGCACCCGACCAGGGTAGTTCCCAGGCCTGGGGAACGACCGGGGGACGTCTTGTCACCGGCCTGAAGACCATTAGCCTTGGTACCGGCGGGTCCGGACGACCCGCCCAAGTGCTATCAAGAGCCGTTTTCGAGCATATTTCCGAGCAGTTTTCCCGACGAGTACGAGGACGAGGACAGACGTGCCTACCGGCAAGGTCAAGTGGTTCAACAGCGAGAAGGGCTTCGGCTTTCTCTCCCGCGACGACGGCGGTGACGTCTTCGTCCATTCCTCGGTCCTCCCCGCCGGAGTCGAGAGCCTGAAGCCGGGACAGCGCGTCGAGTTCGGTGTCGTCGCCGGACAGCGCGGGGACCAGGCCCTGTCGCTCGCCCTCCTCGACCCGGCCCCCTCGGTCGCGGCCGCGCAGCGCAAGAAGCCGGACGAGCTGGCCTCCATCGTGCAGGACCTGACGACCCTCCTGGAGAACATCACGCCGATGCTGGAGCGCGGCCGCTACCCCGAGAAGACGGCGGGCAAGAAGATCGCCGGGCTGCTCCGCGCGGTCGCCGACCAGCTCGACGTCTGACCCGCCGTCCCGTTACGGGAACGCCAGCGCGTCCGGGCCGAGGGCCGGTACGAGTCCCTCGGCCGCCGCGCGGGTCAAGAGGCCCCGGATCGCCGCGTAGCCGTCCTCGCCGAGGTCGGCGGTGAACTCGTTGACGTACAGCCCGATGTGCTGGTCGGCGACGGCCGGGTCCATCTCCTGCGCGTGCTCCATGACGTACGGCCGGGAGGCCTCCGGGTCGTCCCAGGCCGCGCGGACCGAGCCGCGCACCGCGTCGGCGAGCCGGTTCAGCGTCCGTGCGCCCAGCGACCGCCTGGCGATGATCGCGCCGAGCGGGATCGGCAGCCCGGTGGTCCGCTCCCAGTGCTCGCCCATGTCGGCGAGCTTGTGCAGCCCGTAGTTCTGGTACGTGAAGCGCGCCTCGTGGATCACCAGCCCCGCGTCGACCTTCCCGTCCCGCACGGCCGGCATGATCTCGTGGAAGGGCATGACCACGATCTCCCCGACCCCTCCGGGCACCGTGTCCGCCGCCCACAGACGGAAGAGCAGGTAGGCCGTCGACGTCTCGCTCGGCACCGCCACCGTGCGTCCGCGCAGGTCCGCGTCCGCCTCCCGGGTCAGCACCAGCGGCCCGCAGCCCCGGCCCAGCGCGCCCCCGCAGGGCAGCAGGGCGTAGTCGCCGAGGACGTACGGCAGCACGGCGTAGGACACCTTCAGCACGTCGAACTCGCCGCGCTCGGCCATGCCGTTGGTGATGTCGATGTCCGCGAACGTCACGTCGAGGACGGGGGCGCCCGGGACACGGCCGTGGGCCAGGGCGTCGAAGACGAAGGTGTCGTTCGGGCAGGGGGAGTACGCGGTGCGCAGGGGCTCGGCGGTCGTGCCGGCCGGATCAGTCGTGTCACTCATGTCGGTTCCAACTCGTGAGGGCGGGGGTGAGCTTCCCGAAGGCGTCCGTCAGTGCCGCGAGCGCCTCGCCGATGCGCCAGGCGGCGCGGTCGCGCGGGCCGACCGGGTTGGAGACCGCGCGCAGTTCCAGCACCGGCACGCCGTGCGCGGCGGCGGCCTCGGCGACGCCGAAGCCCTCCATCGCCTCGGCCAGCGCGCCCGGGTGGCGCTCGCGCAGGAGTGCGGCGCGTTCCGCGGTGCCGGTGACGGTGGACCCGGTCAGGACGGTGCCGGGGCGGGCGCCGGTCGCGCCGGCGACGGCGGCGACGAGATCGGCGGGCGGGAAGTGGGTGACGGTGCCGAAGCCGAGGTCGGTGACCGGCAGGAAGCCGTCGCCGGTCTCGGCGCCCAGGTCGGCGGCGGTGATCGCGTCGGCGACGACGAGCGAGCCGACGGGCGCGTCCGGGACGAAGCCGCCGCCGATGCCGGCCGAGACGACCAGGTCGTAGGGCGCGCCCTCAAGGGCGGCCGCGGTCAGGGCGGCGGCCGTGGAGGCGGCGGCGAGGGCCGGACCGACCCCGGCGGCCAGCAGGTCCCAGCCGTCCGGCAGCCGGTGCAGGACGGCCCCGGGACGGGACACCTCCGTGCCCGGCGCCGGGAACGCCCGAGCCACCGCGTCCCGTTCGGCGGGGACCGCGGTGGCCACGAGGAGGTGCACGGAGGACGTGGGCGGTCAGTCCTTCTTCAGCTCGAAGACCCACACAGCGGTGATGTTCTGGCTGTCGTCCTTGCCGTCCCTGGCCGCGACGGCGACGTTCGTCGAGTTGCCCTGGGCGCCGTACTGCGCGTTGAAGAACACGCTGCCCGGCACGGTGCGGTAGGTCTTGTCGCTGTCCTCGACGAGCTGCTGACCGTTCATCAGGATCGTCCAGTGCTTGTCGGCGATGTCCGGGTCGACGCCGAACCGCACGGTCTCGTCCTGGTCGACGGTGATGGACTTCGCGTCCTTGTCCTTCAGGCACTTGTTGATCTCGTCGGTGGAAAGGTTCTTGCCCTCTCCGCCGCAGGTGGCCTCGGAGCTGACCGAGTCACTGCCGACCGTGATCGTCGAGATCGGGGTCGGCTCGTCACAGGCCGACAGCAGGAGCAGTCCGGCGGACACGGCGCCGACAGCGGCGACGGCGCGGCGGCGTCGCACAACGCGGTGTCCGAGAGCGGCGGTGCCGCGGGGCAACGTGGTCATGGCGGAAGGCTATACGGCGCCTCGGTCCCGCTCCCCACCTGGGTACGGCGTGGCGTGGTCACGCCACCCTCGGCCGAGTCCTTCCCCCGTGCCGGGCCGAGTCGAGCAGCCCCCGTACGGTCGTCAGCCACCCGGCGGCGATGATCGCGGCGGCCACCGTCAGGCCCAGCGTGCCGTTGAGCGGCAGCACGATGCCGACCGCGCCGCCGAGCACCCAGGAGACCTGGAGCAGTGTCTCCGAGCGTGCGAACGCCGAGGTGCGCACCTGTTCCGGCACGTCCCGCTGGATCAGCGCGTCCAGCGACAGCTTGGCCAGCGCCTGCGCGAACCCGGCGACCGCCGCCAGGCACGCCACCAGGAAGGCGCTGAAGAACACCGCGGCCACCACCGCCGCGCCCAGCACGATCACGACCACCGTCACGATGATGATCTCCGGCGCCCGCGACCGCAGCCACGCCCCGACCGCCGTGCCCAGCGCGTTGCCCGCACCGGCCGCGACGCCCACTGTCCCCAGCGACACCGCCGCGCTCTGGCCGGTCATCGGGTGCACCCGCAGCAGGAACGCCAGGAAGAAGATCAGGAAGCCGGTCAGACAGCGGATGGCCGCGTTGGCGGCCAGCGCGTGCGTCACCGCGGGCCCCACCGTGCGCAGCCCCGGACGCTTGCCCCGCTTCCGCAGCGGCCCCGGCAGGTGCCCCTCGTCCGCGGCGAGCAGCGCCCGGTCCTCGCCGCGCGCCGAGTCCACCTTCCGCGGCAGCGTGAACGACAGCACGGTGCCCGCCACGAAGATCAGGAAGGCGCCGTACAGCGGCCACCGCGGCCCCACCTGCTGGAGCCCCGCACCGATCGGCGCGGCCACGCCGGTGGCCAGCAGCCCGCACAGCGTGACCCGCGAGTTCGCCTTCACCAGGGAGACCCGGGGCGGCAGCAGCCGCGGCACCACCGCGCTCCTGACCACCCCGTACGCCTTCGAGGCGACCAGCACGCCCAGCGCGGCCGGGTACAACTCGATGCCGCCGGTCACGACCGCGCCCGACAGCACCAGCGCGAGCAGCGCCCGGGCGCCCATCGCACACGCCATCGCCGCGCGGCGGCCGTGCGGCAGCCGGTCCAGGAGCGGGCCGATCACCGGCGCGAGGAGCGTGAACGGCGCCATGGTGATGGCCAGGTACAGCGCGACGCGCCCGCGTGCCTCGTCGGTGGGGACGGAGAAGAAGACGGTGGAGGCGAGCGCGACGGTGATCATCACGTCACCGGCACCGTTCACCCCGTGCAGCTCGATCAGCTTGCCGAGGCCCGATTCGCCCGCGCCGTGCGCGTGCGTCGCCCGGCGGATGCCGCGCGCGGTACCGGTCACCGGCAGGCGCAGCGCCCGGCCGACCGCACGGAACCGGGAGCCGGGGCCGCGCCCACGGCTCCCGCGCTTGAACTCCGTCCGTGCGGCTGCCACCCCGTCATAGTGCCCCGTCGGCGGCGGCTGTAGCGTCGATACGGCACGTATGGCGGTGATCGAGTCGAGTGACACCGACGCCGGCACCACCCGGGAACGCCGGGTCGTACCCCGCCGAAACTCCCGTCGGTGTAGGCCCAGCGCGCATGAACAGGTAGCGTGCGTAGCGCGCCGTGGCGAACGTTCTCGGCCGCGCGCCTTACGGCGATCCCGCAGAATGGATGACGTAGGTGCGCCCGAGCGCGATCGGGCGCGGACGTCGACGCGGTCCACAGGTCCGCTCCGTCCGCCCCTCGCAGGCAGCGGCGCACTCGTGAGACGGCGTATGGAGAGAAGCGATACCTGTGAGCGCAGCGACAACGCGAAGCCGCACCCCTGACCGTCTGTGCGCCGAGGCCGTCGACCTCGCCCGCGCCGCAGCCGAGGAGGCCGCCGCACCCGGCGTCGTCGGCGAGCACGAGGGCATGGTGTCGGAGGGCGACCGGGTCGTCACGCACTTCTTCGCCTGCAAGGAGATGGGGTACCGGGGCTGGCGCTGGGCCGTGACGGTGGCCCGCGCCTCCCGCGCGAAGATCGTCACGGTGGACGAGGCGGTGCTGCTGCCCGGGCCCGACGCGCTGCTGGCCCCCGAGTGGGTGCCGTGGAGCGAGCGGCTGCGCCCCGGCGACATGGGCCCCGGCGACCTGCTGCCGACCGACGCGGAGGACCTGCGCCTGGAGCCGGGCTGGACCGGCGAGGACGAGCCGCCGCCGAACTCCGCCGTCTCCCACGAGATGGCCGACCTGGTCGAGGCCGAGGACGCCGAGGTGACCGCCGGGCCGCCCGCCGAGCTGTCGACCGTCCCGGCCCGCGGCACGATCTCGGCCGTCGCCGAGGAGCTGGGCCTGCGCCGCACCCGGGTGCTCTCCCGGTACGGCCTGCACGTCGCCGCCGACCGCTGGGAGGAGGGCTACGGTCCGAAGACCGCGATGGCCCAGGCGGCGCCCGCCTCCTGCGTCAGCTGCGGCTTCCTCGCCCGCATCGGCGGCTCGCTCGGGCAGGCCTTCGGGGTGTGCGCCAACGAGTTCTCCCCGGCCGACGGCCACGTGGTGTCGCTGGCCTACGGCTGCGGCGGGCACTCCGAGGCGGCCGTCATGCCGAAGCCGCCGCGGGTGGCTCCGCCGGTGATCGACGAGACGCGGGTGGATCCGTTCCCGCTGCGGCCCGCCGCCGACTCGGGGTCGGTGCCGGTGACCGAGGACCAGGCGTCGGCGGAGCTGGGGCACTCGTAGGCTCTGACGGGCCTGGTCCGCCCGCGGCGGTGCGGGTCCGTCCTCGCGGTACCTTCGTGGTCCGTCGATGAGGAGAGTCACCGTGAGCATGTTCGTACGGCCTGCCGCCGAGGGTGCCGATCCGTTCGGTACGGCACGTCTGCGGCGCGGGGTGCTGGACGCCTGGGCGACGAGCCCGGCCCGGTTCCGTGAGGACGCCAACGCGGAGGAGGACCTCGTTCTCGGCGGCTACCGCGACCGGCTGGTCGTCGAGCTCGCGCAGAACGCCGCCGACGCCGCCGCGCGGGCCGGCGTGCCCGGCCGGCTCCGGCTGACCCTGCGCGACGGCGTCCTCGTCGCCGCCAACACCGGCGCCCCGCTGGACGCGACCGGCGTCGAGTCGCTGTCCACGCTGCGCGCCTCCGCCAAGCGGGACGCGGGGGACGGCTCGGTCGGCCGGTTCGGGGTCGGTTTCGCCGCCGTCCTGGCCGTCACCGACGAGCCCGCCGTCGTCGGCCGGCACGGCGGGGTGCGCTGGTCCCTGGCCGAGGCCCGCGACCTGGCCGCCGACACCGCCCGGCACAGCCCCGGCCTCGGGGACGAGATCCGCCGGCGCGACGGGCACGTCCCGCTGCTGCGGCTGCCGTTCCCCGCCGAGGGCAGCGCCCCCGCCCCCTACGACACGGCCGTCATCCTGCCGCTGCGCGACACGGCCGCCGCCGACCTCGCCGAACGGCTCCTGCAGGCCGTGGACGACGCCCTGCTCCTCGCCCTGCCCGGCCTGGAGGAGGTCGTGATCGAGGCCGGGGACGACGTACGCACCCTCTCCCGCCGTGTCGAGGACGCCCTGACCGTCGTGGAGGACTCCCGGGAAGGCGTCACCCGCTGGCGCACCTCCGCCGCGCACGGCCCCCTCACCCCCGACCTCCTGGCCGACCGGCCGGTGGAGGAGCGGCTGCGCCCCCACTGGTCCGTGACCTGGGCGGTGCCCGTGGACGCCGACGGCGCCCCCGTCCGCCCCCGCACCAGCCCCGTCGTGCACGCACCGACCCCCAGCGACGAGCCCCTCGGCGTACCCGCCCTGCTCATCGCGTCCTTCCCGCTGGACGCCACCCGCCGGCACACCGCGCCGGGACCGCTGACCGACTTCCTGACGGAACGGGCCGCCGACGCCTACGCCGGGCTGCTCGCCGACTGGCGGCCGGTCGGCGCCGGCCTCATCGACCTGGTGCCGGGCGCGCTGGGCCGGGGCGAACTGGACGGCGCGCTGCGGCAGGCCGTCCTCGGCCGGCTGCCCCGCACCTCCTTCCTGCCGCCCGCCGTCCCCTCCGGGGGCCGGGACACGGAGGACGACCTTCCGGAGTCCCTGCGGCCCCGCGACGCCGAGGTGGTGGAGGGCGCGGGAGCCGACACCGTGCGGGTCCTGGCCGAGGTGCTGCCGACCCTGCTGCCCGCCGGTCTCGAACGCCGCGCCGAGCTGCGCACGCTGGGCGTGGCCCGGGTGCCGCTGACCGACGCGATCGACCGGCTGGCGGGCCTGGAGAAGGCCCCCGCCTGGTGGCGCAGCCTCTACGACAGCCTCGCCGGCGTCGACCCCGACCGGCTCTCCGGGCTGCCGGTGCCGCTCGCCGACGGCCGCACGACCATCGGGCCCCGGCAGGTGCTGCTGCCCTCCCCGGAGGCCGCCTCCCTCGACCCGGAGGTCCTCACCCGCCTCGGCCTCAAGGTCGCCCACCCCGACGCCGCGCACCCGCTCCTGGAGAAGCTCGGCGCCCTCCCGGCCACCCCGCGCGCCGTGCTCACCACCCCGCAGGTCCGGGCCGCCGTCGCCGCCTCCCTGGACGACGAGGGCGGCACCAACTGGGAGGAGGACACCCTCGACGCCGAGGAACTGGCCGACACCGTCCTCGGCCTGGTCCGCGACGCCGGACTCGACCCCGGCGACGAGCCCTGGCTGGGCGCCCTGGCCCTGCCCGACGAGGACGGCGAACTCTCCCCGGCGGGCGAACTCGTCTTCCCCGGCGGCCCGTTCGCGCAGGTCATGCGCGAGGACGAACTCGCCGCCGTGGACGCCGAACTCGCCGAGAAGTGGGGCCCCGAGCCGCTGGCCGCCTGCGGTGTCCTCGTCACCTTCGCCCTCGTCCGCGCCACCGACGTCGTCCTGGACCCCGACGAACTGGAGCCCCGCGAGGGGGACTTCGCCGAGCCCGACGACGCGGGCCTCCTCGACGCCGTGGACGTGTGGAGCGAGGACGTCATGGACCGCTTCCCCGACAGCCCCGTCCCGCCGGTCGCCACCGAGATCGTCGCCGTACGCGACCTCGACCTCGTGGACGACGACCAGTGGCCGCGGGCCCTCGCCCTCCTGTCCCGGCCACCGCTGCGGGACGCACTGGTCCAGCCGGTGCGCGTCCTGCTGCACGACGGCACGCACGAGGTCGTACGGCCGTACACCGCGTGGTGGCTGCGCGGGCACCCCGTGCTCGGCGGACGCCGCCCGGCCGGCCTGCGCGCGGCGGGCAGTGACCCGCTGCTGCGGGGCCTGTACGACGAGGCCGACGCGACCGGCTTCGAGGACGAGCAGGTACTGCGGGCTCTCGGCGTGCGCACCTCGGTCGCCGCGCTCCTCGACGAGCCCGGCGGCGCGGCCGAACTCCTGGACCGCCTCGCCGACCCCGACCGACCGGTCACGGCCGCCCAACTGCACGCCCTGTACGGCGCGCTGGCCGAGCTGGACCCGGAGCAGGTGACCCTGCCGGACGAGGTGCGGGCCGTGATCGACGGGCGGGTGGCGGTGGTGGACGCCGCCGACGCCGTCGTGGTCGACTCGCCCGACCTGCTGCCCTTCACGTCCGGCGTGCCGCTGCTGCCGGTCCGCCCGGCCCGCGCCGCCGAACTGGCGGAACTGTTCCAGGTGCGGCGCCTGAGCGAGTCCGTCACCGGCCGCGTGGACTCCGAGGGCGCCGAGCACGACGTACCGGAGCCGGTGCGGGTGCTGCTCGGGGCGCGGACCCCGGCGTCGTACGTGGAGCACGAGGAACTGGTCGTCGACGGGGTCGAGATCGACTGGCGCCTGGCGGACGACGGGGCGCTGCACGCGGCGACGCTGGAGGGCGTGGCGGCCGGCCTCGCCTGGGCGGCGGGGCAGTGGCCGCGGCGCTTCGAGGTGGCGGCGCTGCTGGAGGACGAGTCGCGCACGGAGGAGCTGGCGAGGGACCGCTGGTTCGACTAGGGGCTTCGCCGATTACGTGAACACTTGCCGTACGAATGTCCTCGGCGCGCTCAGAAGAGCGCGCCGAGGACATTTGTGGCCGATGTGCTCACGCTTTTTGGACGTACCTCACGCCGGGAGGCGGCGGTCCACCCACCTCCACACGAACTCCAGAACGGCCGCCCCGGCCACCGCGATGCCGACGGCAGCCCACGGCATGGTCACGCCCACCAGCTTCAGCGCGAAGAAGTCCTGCAGCCACGGCACCACCAGCACCACCAGGAAGCCCAGTCCCATCGCCGTCACCAGCAGGACCCGCCACCAGGTGTACGGCCGGGCGATGATCGCGAGCACCCACATCGAGATCAGGAACAGGGTCAGCGTCGCCGCGCTCGTCTCCGCGTCCAGCGCGCCCGGGCCGGAGTAGTGCTGCCGCGCGACGAGGTACGTCACGAAGGTCGCCGCGCCCGCCACCACCCCGCCCGGGATCGCGTACCGCATCACGCGCCGTACGAAGTGGGGCCTGGCCCGTTCCTTGTTCGGGGCGAGGGCCAGGAAGAAGGCGGGGACGCCGATGGTGAGCGTCGAGAGCAGGGTGAGGTGGCGGGGCAGGAACGGATACTCGACCTGCGAGCAGACCACCAGGATCGCAAGCAGCACCGAGTACACGGTCTTGACCAGGAACAGGGTCGCCACGCGCGTGATGTTGCCGATGACCCGGCGGCCCTCCGCCACCACCGACGGCAGCGTGGCGAAGCTGTTGTCGAGCAGCACGATCTGCGCTACCGCCCGGGTCGCCTCCGAGCCGGACCCCATCGCCACGCCGATGTCGGCGTCCTTGAGCGCGAGGACGTCGTTGACGCCGTCACCGGTCATCGCGACCGTGTGGCCGCGTGACTGGAGGGCGCCCACCATGTCCCGCTTCTGCTGCGGGGTGACCCGCCCGAACACCGTGCCCTCGTCCAGCACGCCCGCCATCTGCTCCCGCTCGTCGGGCAGCCGGCGCGCGTCGACGGTCGACCCGGACAGCCCCAGCTTCGCGGCCACCGCGCCGACCGACACCGCGTTGTCGCCGGAGATGACCTTGGCGCGGACGTCCTGGTCGGCGAAGTAGCGCAGGGTGTCGGCGGCGTCCGGGCGCAGCCGCTGCTCCAGGACGACCAGGGCGGTGGGCTCGATCCCCTCGGCGACCTCGGGGTCGTCCAGTTCGCGGGTGGCACCAGCCAGCAGCAGCACCCGCAGGCCCTGCTCGTTGAGCCGCCCGGTCTCGGCGAGCGCCGGGTCGTCCTCGGCCAGCAGCACGTCCGGCGCGCCCAGCAGCCACGTACGGGAGGCGCCGTCGCCCTCGTCGAACGTGGCGCCGCTGTACTTGCGGGCGGAGGAGAAGGGCAGCGACGCCGTGCACTGCCACGCCCCGGCGGACGCGTCGACGGGGTAGGTGTCGATGATCGCCTGCAGGGAGGCGTTGGGCCGCGGGTCGGACGCGCCGAGGGCGCCGAGCACGGTGCGGACGTGACGCTCGTCGGCGCCGCCGAGCAACCGCAGGCCGGTGACGTCCATGCCGCCCTCGGTGAGGGTGCCGGTCTTGTCCAGGCAGACGGTGTCGACGCGGGCCAGCCCCTCGATGGCGGGCAGCTCCTGCACGAGGCACTGCTTGCGGCCGAGCCGGACGACGCCGATCGCGAAGGCGACGGAGGTGAGCAGGACCAGGCCCTCGGGGACCATGGGCACGATGCCGCCGACCGTGCGCGCGACCGAGTCGTCCAGCTCGTTGTCCTTGGCGAGCAGCTGGCTGAGGATCAGGCCGATGGCGGTCGGGACCATCATCCACGTGACGTACTTGAGGATCGTGGAGATGCCGGAGCGCAGCTCGGACTGGACCAGCGTGAAGCGGGAGGCCTCCTCGGCGAGCTGCGCGGCGTACGCCTCGCGGCCGACCTTGGTGGCCCGGAAGGCACCGCCGCCCGCGACCACGAAGCTGCCCGACATGACCTGGTCGCCGGGCTGCTTGACCACGGGGTCGGCCTCACCGGTCAGCAGCGACTCGTCGATCTCCAGCCCGTCCGCCTCGACGCACACCCCGTCGACGACGGCCTTGTCACCCGGGCCGATCTCGATGACGTCGTCCAGCACGATCTCGGACGTGGAGACCTCGGCGGGCTTGCCGTCCCGGCGCACCGTCGGCCGGACCTCGCCGATCAGGGCCAGCGAGTCGAGGGTCTTCTTCGCCCGCCACTCCTGGACGATGCCGATTCCGGTGTTGGCGAGGATCACGAAGCCGAACAGGCTGTCCTGGATCGGCGCCACGATCAGCATGATCACCCAGAGCACGCCGATGATCGCGTTGAACCGGGTGAAGACGTTGGCGCGGACGATGTCGGCCAGCGAGCGGCTGCTGCGCACCGGCACGTCGTTGACGTGGCCGCGCGCGATCCGCTCGGCGACGGCGGCCGCCGTGAGTCCGGTCGCGGGCGAAGGGGTGTCAACGGCGTGCGCGGGGTGCGCGGGATCGCGTCTGTCCGCGTCGAGATGCGTCATGCATTCGACGGTACGTGCGGTTTTACGGCTTCACCCACCGAGTGCGGAGAAGATCCGACCTGGGTACGAGCCGTACCGGCGCGGTGTGCTGCCCTGGTACTACCCCTGGTACTAGGCGGTGGGCCGGTCCACCCGCGCGCCCTGTGCGCCCTGCGCGGCGGCGTCCCGCTTGATCGCGGCGTCGCGCCCGCGGACGTACCAGATGCCGATCAGGCCGAGGCCGGCACCGGCCAGGCAGGTCCACACCCACCAGGCGTGCCCGTGGTCGTCGAACCAGCCGTAGAAGGGCAGCTGCACCAGGAAGAGGACGAACCAGAGGATGGTGCCGCCGACGACGGTCGGAACCACGGGGCCCTCCAGAGGATCCGGCGCCTCGTGCGTGGGTGTCCACTTCGTCATGCGTACAGCTTACGAGGAGCGTGCGAACGGGTTGACGGCGCGGCGCCACCTGGTGTCTACGCGCGGAGATAGCGATCTGCGGCTCATACGTTCATACTGAACCCGTTTGTCTCTGACTGTTTTCATTCGTACGAAACACCAATAGGAACACCGACAAGGCCGTGGGGGAACCTGTTGGTGCATGAGGTCACGCATGTCCACCTCGGCCACCGCCAAGGTCCCCCCGTCCCCCGAGTCGCCGGAAGACCGGCGGCCCCCGCAGAACGGCCTCGACCGTTACTTCAAGATCTCCGAGCGCGGCAGCACCCTGCCCCGTGAGATCCGCGGCGGTTTCGCCACCTTCTTCGCGATGGCCTACATCATCGTGCTGAACCCGATCATCCTGGGCAGCGCGAAGGACATGTACGGCCACCAGCTCGACAACGGTCAGCTGGTCACCGCGACCGCCCTGACGGCGGCCTTCACCACCCTCCTGATGGGTGTCATCGGCAACGTCCCGATCGCGCTGGCCGCGGGCCTCGGCGTGAACTCCGTCGTCGCCCTCCAGCTCGCCCCGCGGATGTCCTGGCCGGATGCCATGGGCATGGTGGTGCTGGCCGGTTTCATCGTGATGCTGCTGGTCGCCACCGGCCTGCGGGAGCGCGTGATGAACGCCGTGCCCTACAGCCTGCGCAAGGCCATCGCGATCGGTATCGGCCTCTTCATCATGATCATCGGGCTCGTCGACTCCGGCTTCATCACCCGGATGCCGGACGCCGCCCAGACCACGGTCCCGATCCAGCTCGGCACCGGCGGGCACCTGCACGGCTGGCCGGTGCTGGTCTTCGTCCTCGGCGTGCTGCTGACCCTCGCGCTGATCGTCCGCAAGACCCCGGGCGCCATCCTCATCTCGATCGTCGTGATGACGGTCGTCGCGATGATCATCAACGCCGTCACCGACATCCCCTCCTGGGGCCTGACCACTCCCGAGTGGCCCGGCAACCCCGTCGCCACGCCCGATTTCGGGCTGGTCGGCGAGGTCAGCCTGTTGGGAGGGTTCGACAAGGTCGGCGTCCTGACCGGCGTGCTGTTCGTCTTCACCGTGCTGCTGTCGTGCTTCTTCGACGCGATGGGCACGATCATGGGCGTCAGCGACGAGGCGAAGCTGACCGACGGCGAGGGCCAGATGCCGGGCATCAACAAGGTCCTGTTCGTCGACGGCGTCGCGGTCGCCGCGGGCGGTGCCAGCTCCGCCTCCGCCACCACCTGCTTCGTGGAGTCCACGGCCGGCGTCGGCGAGGGCGCCCGCACCGGCTTCGCCAACGTCGTCACCGGCGCGCTGTTCGCCCTTGCGCTGTTCCTCACGCCGGTCGCCACCATGGTCCCGTCCCAGGCGGCCACCCCCGCGCTGATCGCGGTCGGCTTCCTGATCCTGGCCGGTTCGGTCAAGGAGATCGACTGGTCCGACTTCACGGTCGCCGTCCCGGCCTTCGTGACGATGCTGATGATGCCGTTCACCTACTCGATCACCAACGGCATCGGCATGGGCTTCATCACCTTCTCGGTGCTGCGCCTGGCGGTCGGACGGGGCCGCGAGGTGCCGGTGGCGATGCATGTGGTGTCGGCGGTCTTCGCCTTCTACTACCTGATGCCGGCCCTGGGTCTGACGTGACGGACCTCCGCGCGGCACGGGCTCACGTGACCCCGTAGAACCGTTCCGTCTCCTCCACGGCGGACTGGAACCGCTCGTCGAAGTCATCCCGAATGAGCGTCCGGACGACATAGTCCTGGACGCTCATTCCTCTTTTCGCCGCATGGTCCCGGAGCCGGTCGAGTAGCTCCCCGTCCATCCGCAGGCTGAGCACGCTGGTCCCCATGAGCACGAGGGTCGCCCCGGCCCGCCGGGTGATGCGCCGATTTCCGGAAACGACTCACTCGTACGGGTGAACTGCGGGTTTCAGTGGCGGGCGTCACGGGCAGACGGGCGGTTGAGCGGTGGTATTTCGCGAGACTAATGAGTTACGCTAAGGAACATGCCGGACCTCAAGCATGGCGACGACGCCGCCGCCGTGAACTCCCTGCGCTCCGCCGTGATGCGGTTGTCCCGTCGGCTCAAGCACCAGCGGGTCGACGAGTCGCTCAGCCCGACCGAGATGTCGGTGCTGGGCACCCTGTCGAACTGCGGCAGCGCGACCCCGGGCGAGCTGGCCCGCAAGGAACACGTCCAGCCGCCCTCGATGACCCGCATCGTGGCGCTGCTTGAGGCCAAGGGCCTGGTCCGGCTGGAGCCGCACCCCGAGGACCGGCGCCAGAAGGTCGTGACGCAGACCGAGCAGGCCGTGGTGATGCTCGAGGAGAGCCGCCGCAAGCGGAACGCGTTCCTGGCCACGCTGGTCGAGGGCCTCGACGAGGACGAGTGGGCCAAACTGCGCGCCGCCGCCCCCGTGCTGGAGAAGCTCGCACACCGGTAAGCAGTTTTCGCGAGGAGGCGAACCCTTTTGAGTACGGGATCCGGAGCAGCTTCCGCCCCCGCACCTGACGGCCGCGACGACCCGACCACCCGCACCCCCGAGACCCCTCGCAAGACGTCGATGTTCGCCTCCCTGAGGGTCAGGAACTACCGCCTGTTCTTCATGGGCCAGGTCGTCTCCAACATCGGCACCTGGATGCAGCGCATCGCCCAGGACTGGCTGGTGCTCAGCCTCACCGGCTCCTCGGCCGCCGTCGGCATCACCACCGCCCTGCAGTTCCTGCCGATGCTGTTCTTCGGCCTCTACGGCGGCGTCCTCGTCGACCGCCTGCGCAAGCGGCCCACGCTGCTGGTCACCCAGTCCGCGATGGCCGTGACGGCGCTCGTGCTCGCCGTCCTCACCCTGAGCGGCCAGGTCCAGGTCTGGCACGTCTACGTCGCCGCCTTCGCGATGGGCCTGGCCACCGTCATGGACAACCCGGCCCGGCAGTCCTTCGTCTCCGAGCTGGTGGGACGGGACCAGCTGCAGAACGCGGTCAGCCTGAACTCGGCCAACTTCCAGTCCGCCCGCCTCGTCGGCCCCGCCGTCGCCGGTCTGATGATCACCGGCGTGGGCACCGGCTGGGCGTTCCTCGCCAACGGCCTGTCCTTCGTCGCGCCGCTCAGCTGCCTGCTGCTGATGCGCGCCCGCGAACTGCACACCGTCCAGCGCGCCCCGCGCGGCAAGGGCCAGCTGCGGGAGGGCCTGCACTACGTCGCCGGGCGCCCCGAACTGATCTGGACCATCGTGCTGGTCGGCTTCATCGGCACCTTCGGCTTCAACTTCCCGGTCTTCCTGTCCGCCTTCGCCGACGACGTCTTCGACGCGGGCGCCGGGGCCTACAGCCTCTTCAACACCCTCATGGCCGTCGGCTCCCTCGCCGGCGCCCTGCTCGCCGCCCGCCGCGGCACCGCCCGGCTGCGCGTCCTGATCGCGGCCGCCCTCGGCTTCGGCGCCCTGGAGATCGTGGCGTCGACGGCGCCCGAGCTGTGGCTCTTCGCGCTGCTGATGGTTCCGATCGGCGTCTTCAGCATGACGGTCAACGTCACCGCCAACACCAGCATCCAGATGTCCACCGACCCGGCCATGCGGGGCCGCGTGATGGCCCTGTACATGATGGTCTTCCTCGGCGGCTCCCCGGTCGGCGCCCCGATCGTCGGCTGGGTCACGGACACCTACGGCGCCCGGGTGGGCTTCGCCGCGGGCGGCGCGGTGGCCGCCACCGCCGCCCTCGTCATCGGCCTGGTCCTGGCCCGCGTCGGCAACCTGCGCCTGTCGGTCGGCTGGCACCGCGGCCACCCGCAGGTCCGGTTCGTGCCGCGGGAGCGCCAGGAGGCGCTGGCACCGGTGGCGTAGGCGGGGCCGCGGCCCGGTCAGTCGCGGGGAAAGTCGTCGGTCTTGAGGGTGAGCCCGACGACGGTCCCGGTCAGGTCGATGTCCTCGCCGAAGCCGAAGCTGACGCACGCGTGGTACTTGCCGTCCTTGGGGAGCGTGTGGAGGTGCCACTCGCCGGTGTACGGGTCGACGATCAGGTACACCGGGACTTCGGCGGTGGCGTAGGCGTCCTTCTTGGGGCCGTAGTCGTTGCCGGCGGTCTCCCTGCAGATGACTTCGGCGACGAACTCTGCGTCGCGCCCGGTGCCTGGGCCCCTGGAGAGGGCCACCACGTCCGAGTGTCCCGCTGCGGCCACAGAAAGACATGACCGCCGACAATCTCCGACTTGTAACCCTCAGGGACGGGCAGTTCCTCCAGCCAGTCGAACATTTTGTCGAGGGTGAGTTCGTCGCCGCTGTCGGTCATGTCCGCCCGTGCCCCTCCGCATGACTGCAACCGTGAGGTACAACGACTGTTACGGCGCCGGGTCATGCCGGGCAGACTGTGGCCCCATGAGACTGTTCGCCGCCGTACTGCCCCCGGAGGACGTCACCGCCGCGCTCGCCGCCGAGGTGGCCGCGCTGCGCCGGCTGCCCGGTGCGGACGGGCTGCGCTGGACCGGCCGTCCGGGCTGGCACCTCACCCTCGCCTTCTACGGCGAGGTCGACGACGGCCTCGTCCCCGACCTGTCGGCCCGCCTGGAGCGGGCCGCCCGTCGCACCGCGCCCTTCGAGCTGGCGCTGCGCGGCGGCGGCCAGTTCGGGCGCGGGCGGGCGCTGTGGGCGGGCGCGGAGGGCGGCCTCGCGACGCTGCGGCTGCTGGCCGACCGCGCGGAGTCGGCGGGGCGCAGGGCGGGCGTCCCGATGGGCGAGCACCGGCGCTACAAGCCCCACCTGACCCTGGCCCGCAGCAGACAGGCGTGCGACGTACGCCCCTACGTCGAGGCACTCGCCGGCTTCACCGGCCCCACCTGGACCGTGACGGATCTGGCGCTGGTCCGCAGCACCCTGCCGGACTCCGGCGTACCGGGCGAACAGCCCCGTTACGAGGCGGTCGCCCGCAGCCCGCTCGGCGCCTCCGGTTAGGCTCGGTGCGTGGACCCGAAGACCCGTAACCGGATCATGGCCGGTGTGCTCGTGCTGATGCTCGTGGTGGTGGCGGTGGCGGCGGCCCTCGGCTGACCTGCCCGGGGGCGCCCGCCGCCCCGCTCACCCCACCGCTGCCACGGCTACCAGGCGAAGGCCTCCGGAGAGGGCCCAGGGCCCGGGAAGACCTCGTCGAGCCCGGTCAGCAGCTCCTCCGACAGCTCCAGCTCCACGGCCCGCAGCGCCGACGCGAGCTGTTCGGCCGTGCGCGGACCCACGATCGGGCCCGTCACGCCGGGCCGGGTCAGCAGCCAGGCCAGCGCGGCCTCGCCCGGCTCCACGCCGTGCTTGTCGAGCAGGTCCTCGTACGCCTGGATCTGCGCCCGCTTCGCCGGATCGGCCAGGGTGTCGGCCGCGCGCCCCGAGGCCCGGCGCCCGCCCTGGACCTCCTTCCTGATGACCCCGCCGAGCAGCCCGCCGTGCAGCGGCGACCACGGGATGACACCGAGGCCGTACTCCTGCGCGGCCGGGATCACCTCCATCTCGGCCCGGCGCTCGGCCAGGTTGTACAGGCACTGCTCGCTGACCAGCCCGATGGTCCCGCCGCGCCGGGCGGCGGTCTCGTTGGCCTGCGCGATCTTGTACCCGGGGAAGTTCGAGGACCCGGCGTACAGGACCTTGCCCTGCTGCACCAGCGTGTCGACGGCCTGCCAGATCTCGTCGAAGCCGGTGGCGCGGTCGATGTGGTGGAACTGGTACAGGTCGATGTGGTCCGTCCGCAGCCGCTTGAGGCTGGCGTCGACGGCACGCCGGATGTTCACGGCGGACAGCTTGTCGTGGTTGGGCCACGCCTCGCCGTCGGCGCCCATGTTGCCGTACACCTTGGTGGCGATGACGGTCTTGTCGCGCCGGTCGCCGCCCTGGGCGAACCAGTTGCCGATGATCTCCTCGGTACGGCCCTTGTTCTCGCCCCAGCCGTACACGTTGGCGGTGTCGAAGAAGTTGATGCCGGCGTCCAGCGCCGCGTCCATGATGGTGTGGCTGTCGGCCTCGTCGGTCTGCGGACCGAAGTTCATGGTGCCGAGGACGAGCCGGCTGACCTTGAGTCCCGTGCGTCCGAGCTGCGTGTACTTCATGGTCCCCAAGCCAACGACTTGGAGTGCGCTCCAGGCAAGCGGGGCGGGCGGTCAGTCGCGGGGGAAGACGTCGGTCCTGAGGGTGAGGCCGAGGACGGTGTCGGTGAGGTCCAGGTCCTCCCCGAAGGCGACCCGGGTCTCGGTCGTGTAGTCGCCGTCCTTGGGGTGCGTGAAGATGTGGCAGCGGCCCTGGTACGGGTCGGCGATCAGATGGAGGGGGACCTCGGCGGCGGCGTAGGCCAGCTTCTTGGGGCCGTAGTCGTTGGCGGCGGTGCCCTGGGAGATGACCTCGGCGACGAACTCGACGTCCTGGTAGCGCCAGCGGCCCGTGTCGTCCTCCTTCGCACCGTCGCGCATCTTGACGACGTCCGGGCAGAAACCGTTCTGGTGGCCCGGAAAGTCGATGCGGACATCCGAGAGCACCTTGGCACGCCTTCCGAAATGGGACCGGATGTCCCACGCGAGCGCCGTCTGCCTCGGGCAGGAGGAGGAGCGGTGGGGCGGCGTGGGCGCGAGGTCCGCGCGGCCCTGTGCCGACCACCTGGTCCGGGAGATCCGGACGGCCTACGGGGACGGGTAAGGCGCGTAGGGCCCGCCGAGCCCCCACTCCTCGTCCATCGCCGTCGCGAAGGCCTCCGCGATCCGGTGCTCGCCGCTCTCGTCGGGGTGTGTGCCGTCGTAGGTGTCCGTGTGGAAGTCGTACGCGGGCGGCCGCGGGACGAGCAGCAGCGGGGAGCCTTCGTCGTCGAGGTCGGAGACGGTCTTCGCGAGGAGGTCGTTGAAGTGGGCGACCTGCTTGGCGAAGGTCTCGTCGGCCTCCACCCGGATGTTGTGGAGGACCGGCATCACGGCGATGCGGACGCGCGGGTTCGCCGAGCGCGCGTTCGCCACGAAGACGCGGACGTTGGCGGCGGTCTGCTCGGCGTTGGTGTAGAAGCCGAGGTCGATCAGGCCCAGGGAGACCAGGAGCACGTCCGCGCGGCAGGCCCGTACCGTCTCCCCGATCAGCGGGGCCATGTGGTGCCAGCCCTCGCCCCAGCCCGCCAGATGGGCGCGGGGGAAGTCGGGATCGGCGTAGGCGTACGAGGTGGGGGCGTCCGTCACCTGGTCGTGGAGGGTCTCGCGCGGGCCGACGAAGGTGAAGGGGCGGCCGTAGGAGTCGCGCAGGTGCTGCCACAGCCGGTAGCGCCACGTGTGTTCGCCGGCGCTCCCGATCGTCATGGAGTCACCGACGAACATGAACCTGAGCATCCGCTCATCATGGACGATCGGCCTGGTCGACGCGATGTGAGCCCGACCACGCAGGGTGACCGCCGACGTGAACGCCCGCGCGGGATGGCAGGCTTGGCGCATGCGCCGACCCTTCGCCCTCCTCGCCTCGGCCCTTCTCGTGGGCGCCTTCGCCGTGCCCGCCTCCGCGGCGGACGGGGACGACGGGCCCGCCGGGAGCGACGGATTCACGATCAAGGACCCGCGCATCACCGAGTCCAGCGGCCTCGCCGCCTCCCACCTGCACCCCGGCATCTACTGGACGCACAACGACCAGGACACCGGCCCCTACCTCTACGCCGTGGACGGCGCCACCGGCGAGACCGTCGCCCGCGTGGCGCTGTCCGGCGTCGGCACGCCCCGTGACGTCGAGGCGATCGCCGTCGGGCCGGGCAACAAGATCTTCGTCGGCGACATCGGCGACAACGACGGCGTGTCCTGGCCGTACGTGTGGATCTACGAGCTGCCCGAGCCGAAGGAGCTGAAGGACCAGACCGTCAAGGCGACGCAGTACGTCGTGAAGTACACGGACGGTTCCCGCGACGCGGAGTCGATGGTGGTCCACCCGAAGACCGGGCGGGTCTACATCATCGACAAGAACGAGGACGGCGGGCACCTGTACGAGGGCCCGGCGAAGCTGTCGTCCTCCGGCACCAACGTCTTCGAGCCCACCGTGCCGGTGGACCTGTGGGCCACCGACGCCGCGTTCTCCCCGGACGGTGGGCAACTCGCCGTGCGCGGCTACCTCGGGGGCATCTGGTACGACTGGAACGGCGGGAAGATCCAGCGCAAGGGGCGGATCAGCGTGCCCCTGGGGCAGGGGGAGTCCGCCACCTACACCACCGACGGCAAGAAGCTGCTGCTCGGCATGGAGGGCGCGAGCAGCCCGGTGAAGGCCGAGGACGTGCCCGGCAAGGGCGGTGGTTCCGGCGGCGGTTCCGACTCTTCGGGCGGGGACTCCGACGGGTCCGACGGCCCGGGCGGGGTCACGCTCAAGGTCGGCGCGGTCGGGCTGCTCGTCGCGCTCGCGGCCCTGCTCGGCCTACGCCGGGTCTCCCGGCGCCGCTGATCCCGCTCGGTCCCCGGAGCCGTCCGCCGCCCGGCGCGCGGTCACCAGCACCTCCAGGCCGTCCAGGATGCGCTGGAGCCCGAACTCGAAGTGGTCGAAGCCCGTGCCGAAGGCGTCCTCGGAGAGGGAGGACAGCACGGGGTAGCGTCCGCTGGTCATGGCCTTCTCCAGCACCGGCTGCTGGGCCCGCCAGAACTCGGCGTCCGTCAGTCCGGAGCTGCGTTCGGCCTCCTGCCCGTACACCTGGGTGCGGGCGGCCCCGACGACGTACCCGTCGATCATGACGATCACCGACACCAGTTCCGGGTCGGTCAGACCCATCGGCCTGATCCGGGCGAGCACCTTCTCCATGCCGTCAAGGGCCGAGGGGCCGAGGATCGGACGGGACTGGTTGACCTCCAGCAGCCAGGTGTGGCGGCGGTAGAGGGCGAGTGTGGCGTGGCCGAGGGCCTCGAGCGCCGGGCGCCAGCCGCCGTCGCCGAGGTCGGCCGGATCCTCGGACGGGCGCTGTACGCGGTCCAGCATCAGGTCGATCAGCTCGCCCTTGCCGGGGACGTAGCGGTACAGGGACATCGTGCCGGTGCCCAGCTCGGTGGCGATCCGGCGCATCGAGACCGCGCCGAGGCCGTCCCGGTCCGCGACCCCGACGGCGACCTCCACGATCCGCTCCAGCGTCAGGCCCGGCCTCGGACCCCGGCTGGGGCGCCGGCCGGTGTCCCACAACAGTTCGAGGGTCCGGCCGATGTCGCCGCTGCCGCTGGTCTCCGTACCGCTTGCCATGGGGTCAGTTTAAATCCGCGCCGAAAAACTGGGTACGGTGTACGCGCAATCGGGTACGGTGTACCCAGTTGGGAAGTGAAAGGGGGCTGGGACCCATGAGCAACACGTACGCGGTACGGGCCGAGAGCCTGGAGAAGCGGTACGGCGAGAAACGCGCCCTGGACGGCTTCGACCTGACCGTCCGCGAGGGCACCGTGCACGGCCTGCTCGGGCCGAACGGCGCGGGCAAGACCACGGCCGTGCGCATCCTGTCCACGCTGATCCGGCTGGACGGGGGACGGGCCGAGGTGGCGGGCCTCGACATCGCCCGGCAGGCCCGTGAGGTGCGGGCGCGGATCGGCCTCACCGGCCAGTACGCGGCCGTGGACGAGGTGCTCACCGGCCGGCAGAACCTGGAGATGTTCGGGCGCCTGTTCCACCTGGGCGGCAGGCGGGCGCGGGCCCGCGCGGTCGAGCTGCTGGAGCAGTTCGACCTGACCGACGCCGCCGACCGGGGCGTGGGCAAGTACAGCGGCGGTATGCGGCGGCGCCTCGACCTCGCCGCGTCGATGATCCTCGCCCCGTCCGTCCTGTTCCTGGACGAGCCGACGACGGGCCTGGACCCGCGCAGCCGCGGCGAGGTCTGGGAATCGGTCCGCGCGCTGGTGGCGAGCGGTACGACGGTCCTGCTGACCACGCAGTACCTGGAGGAGGCCGACAAGCTGGCATCCCGCATCACCGTCGTCGACCGGGGCCGGGCCATCGCCGACGACACCCCGGACGGACTGAAGAACCTGGTCGGCGGCGACCGGATCGAGGTCGTGGTCGCCGACCGCGCCGAGATCCCCAGGGCGGTGAAGACGGTCGCCCGGGTCTGCGAGGGCGAACCCGAGGCCGACGAGGAGGCGCTGCGCGTGCACGCCCCCGTCACCGACCGGGTGTCGGCCTTGACCGAGGTGGCGCGCACCCTCCAGGACGAGGGCGTCGCCGTGGAGGACATCGGACTGCGCAGGCCGAGCCTCGACGACGTGTTCCTGCGCCTGACCGGCCACCGCACGGGCACGGAGAGTGCGGAGAGCGCGCGGGAGGAGGCGGTGGCGGCATGAGCGCCCTCGACCTCGACCCCGCCACCGGCCCGGCGACGGCCCCGCCCGAGCGCGGCCGCCTCTACTGGCTGCTCGCCGACTGCGGCAACATCGTCCGCCGCGGCCTGACCCACTACCAGCGCCAGCCCGTCAACATCGCCTGGCAGCTGGGCTTCCCGATCCTGTCGGTCCTCCTCTACGGCTATGTCTTCGGCAGCGCGATGACGGTGCCGGGCGGCGGGGACTACAAGGACTTCCTGATGCCGGGCATGTTCGTGATGACCATGGCGTTCGGCTTCATCAACACTGCGACCGTCGTCGTGTACGACTCCACCAAGGGGGTCATCGACCGGTTCCGCTCCATGCCGATGGCGTCGTCCGCGGTGGTGGCCGGGCGCGGGGTGACCGATCTGGTCGTGGCCTGCGCGGAGTTGGCCATCATGATGCTGACGGCGATGGCCATGGGCTGGCGCCCGGACGGCGGCTGGGGTTTCCTGGCGGCCTTCGGGCTGCTGCTGTGGCTGCGGTTCGCACTGATCTGGATCGGCGTGTGGCTGGGCCTGCTGGTCCCCAACCCGGAGGCGGCGGGCGGCCTGTTCGCGGTGGCCTTCCCGCTGACGATGATCTCCAGCATCTTCGTCGCACCACAGCTCATGCCCGACTGGCTGGGCTGGGTGGCCGCGTGGAACCCCATTTCCTCCACGGCGGCGGCCGCCCGCGACCTGTTCGGCACACCGGTCGGCGGCGGCGACTCGTGGGTGGAGCAGCACGCGCTGCTGATGGCGGGCGTGTGGCCGGTGGTGCTGACGGCCGTCTTCCTGCCCCTGGCGGTACGGAGGTTCCAGCGGCTGAGCCGGTAGGAGCGCTCAGGGCGTCCGGGCCGCGGGTGGGGCCGGGGGAGGCGATCGGGGGCGGAGACCGGGGGACCGGTGGAAATCCCCCGGTTCCACCCTTGGGTCCAGGTGTCCCGTGCTTGTTCCGAGCAGTCTTGAGGGCATGACAACGACCGAGTGGATCACCGGCAGCTCATGATCAAAGCCGGCGCCGTGTCGGCGATCCTGTGGGTGGCGGTCAGGTCGAGCGATGCGCGACCGCCTTGAAGAAGGTGTAGCAGAACACTCCGTCGGGTTCGGCCGTGCGCCGTAGGGCGGCGATGCCCGCATCGAAGGTACGCGGGTCGATCAGCCCCGCCGCGACAGCGGGCTCTCGAACACCCGAGATCATCGCGGTGAAGGTGCGTCTGGTGAAGCTGTCGGCCAGGTCCGGTCGGCTGCCGTCGACATAGACGGTGCGAGGGGTGACGGCGATGTCCGACCAGTCCGCCTCGCGCAGCAGGGGGAAGAGCCGTCGGCCGATGAGGGCGTCGCCGCCGGCGTGTCGCTGCAGCGTCACCTGGCACGCGATGGCCGCACGCGCGGCTTCGTCGTCCGGATGGAAATAGGTCGAGCCGTGGTCCCCCTCGATGACGGTGATCGTGCCGCCCGGCCGCACGAGGCGACGCAGCCGTTGCAGCGCGTCGACCGGAGCGGGCAGGTGTTCGAGCAGGAAGCACACGAAGACGTGGTCGAAGGACGCCTCGGCGAAGTCGCCTTCCCGCTCGGGAAGAGCGAACACGTCCTTCTCGACGAACTCGACATTCGCCAGACCCGCCGCGGCGACGCGACGCGAGGCCGTCTCCAGCGACTCGGGGGCGATGTCGGCCGACACGAAGTCCGTGTTGGGGCTCTGCGAAGCCAGGGTGGTGGTCTGGGCACCCACGCCGCACCCCACCTCCAGGACCCGTTCGCCGGGCTTGAAGCGAGAGTCGCCGTGCAGCAACTCAGCCAGGGCGTCCGCCTGGTTCGCGAGACGCGTGCTCTCCTCGGAACGGTAGCCGTGCACGTACTGCTCGAACATGGTCATGGTCTCGATCACCTTCATCAACTGGTCCGGCTTCGAACTCTCCAGCGCGGCCACAAGCCGCTCGCGGAGTTGGCTTCGCCGCCTGAGGTCCTCCTCGACGTCGTCGAGGTGGGCGCGCAGGGTCGCCGCCGGGTCCGGATCCTCGTGGTCCAGCAACGCGGCGACCTGCCGAAGCCCCAGGCCGGTCCGGCGCAGGGCCATCGCCCGGTAGAGACGGGTGACGTGCGCGGGACCGTAACGGCGGTGTCCGCTCGGCGTTCGCGCGGGAGACACCACCCCCACCGCGTCCCAGTGCCGCAAGACCCGCACCGACACCCCGGACGCCAGCGCCAGCTCACCCACCGTCCACCACGCCCCGTCGTCGTTCACGGTGCCAACGCTAGGTCCTCACACGGTGTCAGCTTCAAGCCCGCGTCGCATGGTCGGTTCACCGCATGAAGCCTTGCACCGGATCTTCCGGGTGGATCCGGGACTGACTGCGATACTGGACGCGCTGGCGTCAGGAGTGGCGAACGACGCTGAAAAGTCCGGGTCCAAGGGGAACAGAGAGACGGGCGGGGACGTGGACCGTGTGGACTGGGCGGAGATCGTCGAAATCGGTCTGGGTGAGGGCCCGGGTCGTGACTACTGGAGGCATCTGATGGCCACTTACACCCCGAACTTTCCGGGCAGCAACACGATCGTCGAGGAGTCCTGGCTCGAAGGACGCGCCAAAGGCCAGACCGAGGGCAAGGCTGAGGGCAAGGCTGAGGGCAAGGCCGAAGACATTCTGCACATTCTCGAGGTGCGGGGTGTCGAGATCTCCGACTCCGTCCGGGAGCGGGTCACCGACTGCACCGATCTCGACGTGCTGGGGACCTGGCTCGACCGCTCCCTGAGCGTGGCGCACGCCGAGGAGTTGTTCGTCGAGGAGTAGAGCGTACGGATGCGCGGAGGGCGCCCGGCGGCATTCGCCGGGCGCCCTGCGTCGTCGTGCCGGTGATCCGGTGACGGCTACAGCTTCTCGATCACGTAGTCGACGCACTTCGTGAGCGCCTCGACGTCCGCCGGGTCGATCGCCGGGAACATCGCGACGCGCAGCTGGTTGCGGCCGAGCTTGCGGTACGGCTCGGTGTCGACGACGCCGTTGGCGCGCAGCACCTTGGCTACGGCGGCGGCGTCGATGTCGTCGGCGAAGTCGATCGTGCCGATGACCTGCGAGCGCTTGGCCGGGTCCGAGACGAAGGGGGTCGCGTACTTGGCCTCCTCCGCCCAGGTGTAGAGGCGGGTCGAGGAGTCCTTGGTGCGGGCGGTGGTGAAGTCCAGGCCGCCCTGGCCGTTCATCCAGTCCAGCTGCTCACCCAGCAGGAAGAGCGTCGCGAGCGCCGGGGTGTTGTACGTCTGGTTCTTGCGGGAGTTGTCGATCGCCGTCGGCAGCGAGAAGAACTCCGGGACGTGGCGGCCCGAGGCGTGCACGCGCTCGGCGCGCTCGAGCGCGGCCGGGGAGAAGAGGCCGATCCACAGGCCGCCGTCGGAGGCGAAGGACTTCTGCGGGGCGAAGTAGTAGACGTCGGTCTCGGCGATGTCCACCGGGAGGCCGCCGGCGCCGGACGTCGCGTCGACCAGCACGAGGGCGCCCTCGTCGGCACCGGCCACGCGCTTGATGGGCATGGCGACACCGGTGGAGGTCTCGTTGTGCGTGAGGCCGTACACGTCCACGCCGGCCTCGGCGCGCGCCTCGGGGTGGGTGCCCGGGTCGGAGGAGACGACGGTCGGCTCGGCCAGCCAGGGGGCGAGCTTCGCGGCCTTGGCGAACTTGGAGGAGAACTCGCCGAAGCTCAGGTGCTGCGACTTGTTCTCGATCAGGCCGTGCGTCGCGACGTCCCAGAACGCGGTGGAGCCGCCGTTGCCGAGGATCACCTCGTAGCCGTCGGGGAGCCGGAACAGCTCGCGGATGCCCTCACGGACCTTGCCGACCAGGTTCTTCACGGGCGCCTGGCGGTGGGAGGTGCCGAGCAGGGACGTACCGGTGGCGGCCAGGGCGTCCAGCGCCTCCACCCGCACCTTGGAGGGACCCGCGCCGAATCGACCGTCCGCGGGCTTGATGTCAGCAGGAATCTGGATCTCAGCCACGAGCCGGAGGGTATCCCCTCGGCCGAACCGGGCGAAGACATGTCCGTCCGATGAGACGAGGTCTCCGCCGTGCGGACCTGTGCCAAGCCACAAGCGCTCATGCTGGAGGGCATGACCGATCTGGAGGCAGCACTGCGCAGGGCCGTCCGCGGCGAGGTCGGGTTCGACGTCGCGTCCCGGGCCCTGACCACCATGGACGCGTCCAACTACCGGAGGGTCCCGCTCGGGGTCGTGGCGCCGAGGGACGCCGACGACGTGGCGGCGGTACTGGAGGTGTGCCGGGAGCACGGCGTACCGGTCGTGGCACGGGGCGGCGGTACGTCGATCGCCGGGCAGGCGACGGGTACGGGCGTGGTGCTGGACTTCACCCGGCACATGAACCGGCTGGTCGGTCTTGATCCGGAGGCGCGTACGGCCGTGGTCCAGCCGGGGCTGGTCCTCGACCGCCTCCAGGACGCCGCCGCGCCGCACGGGCTGCGCTTCGGGCCCGACCCCTCCACCCACAGCCGGTGCACGCTCGGCGGCATGATCGGCAACAACTCCTGCGGCTCCCACTCGGTGGCCTGGGGCACGACGGCGGACAGCGTGCGCGAGCTGTCCGTGCTCACCGCGCGGGGACGGCGGCTGCGGCTCGGGCAGGAGTGGGCCGGTGCGCCGGACGGACTGCGCGAGCTGGTGGACGGCGACCTGGCGCGGCTGCGCACCGGCTTCCCCGACCTGCCCCGCCGCATCTCCGGCTACGCGCTGGACGCCCTGCTCCCGGAGAGGGGCGCGGACGTGGCCCGCTCCTTCTGCGGCTCGGAGGGCACGCTGGGCGTGCTGACCGAGGCGGTCGTCCGGCTGGTCGAGTCACCGCGCGCGCGTGCGCTGGCCGTGCTGGGCTACGCCGACGAGGCGGGCGCGGCGGAGGCGGCGGCCGGACTGCTGCCGCTCGGCCCGCTGACGGTGGAGGGCATGGCGGTGGACCTGGTGCCCTCCACGGAGGGGCTGCCCCGGGGCGGCGCCTGGCTGTTCGTGGAGACCGGCGGCGACACGGAGGCGGAGGCACGCGCGCGTGCGGAGGCGGTCGTACGGGCGGCGGACGTCGTGGACGCGCTGGTGGTCACCGACCCGGCCGGGCAGCGGACGCTGTGGCGGATCCGGGAGGACGCGAGCGGTACGGCGACCAGGATGCCGGACGGCTCGGAGGCCTGGCCGGGGTGGGAGGACTGCGCGGTGCCACCGGCCCGGCTGGGTGGCTACCTGCGGGACTTCAGGGCGCTGCTGACCGCCCACGGCCTGCGCGGCACGCCGTACGGGCACTTCGGCGACGGCTGCATCCACGTACGCATCGACTTCGACCTGCTGTCGGACGCCGGGGTGGCCCGGTTCCGCCGCTTCTCGGAGGAGCTGGCGGACGTGGTCGTGGCGCACGGGGGTTCGCTGTCCGGGGAGCACGGGGACGGGCAGGCGCGGGCCGAGCTGCTGCCGAGGATGTACGGCGCGGAGACGGTCGCCCTCTTCGAGCGCGTGAAGGCGGTGTGGGACCCGGACGACCTCCTCAACCCGGGGATGCTGGTCCGCCCGGCCCCGCTCGACGCGAACCTGCGCTTCTCCGTGCTGCCGCGCGAGCCGGTGGACGTGGAGTTCGGCTACCCGTCCGACGGCGGCGACTTCTCGGCGGCGGTGCGCCGCTGCGTGGGTGTCGCCAAGTGCCGTACGACGTCGGTGTCCGGATCGGGCGTGATGTGTCCGTCCTTCCGCGCGACGGGGGAGGAGGAGCACTCCACGCGCGGGCGCGCCCGGCTGCTGCACGAGATGCTCGCCGGGGAGCTGGTGACGGACGGCTGGCGGTCGACGGAGGTCCGGGACGCCCTGGACCTGTGCCTGTCCTGCAAGGGCTGCCGCTCCGACTGCCCGGTCGAGGTCGACATGGCCACGTACAAGGCGGAGTTCCTGCACCACCACTACGAGGGGCGCCGCCGCCCCGCCGCCCACTACGCGATGGGCTGGCTGCCGGTGTGGCTGCGCTGGGCGGCACGGGCGCGGGTGGCGCCGGTCGTCAACGCACTGGCGTCCGTACGGCCGTTGGCCGCGGTGGCGAAGCGGCTGGGCGGGATCGCGGGGGAGCGGGAGGTGCCGCGGCTGGCGGGGGAGACGTTCAGCAGGTGGTGGCGGGGGCGGCGTCGGGGGCCGGCCGGTGGCGGCGACCTGGTGGTTCTCTGGCCCGACACCTTCACGGAGCACCTCTCACCCTCCGTGGGCCGGGCGGCCGTACGGGTGCTGGAGGCGGCGGGGCTGCGAGTGGTACTGCCGCCGACGCTGCGGAGCCGTGCGGTCGTCGGGGACGGTACGTCGAGGTCGGCTCTGGCACTGCTGACGGCCCGCCGGGGCGGCCGGGTCTGCTGCGGCCTGACGTACGTCTCGACGGGCCAACTCGACCGGGCCCGGACGGTGATGCGCCGCACCCTGGACCTGATGGCCCCGGTGCTGGAGACGTCCGCGCCGGTCGTCGTCCTGGAGCCGAGCTGCGCCGCCACCCTGCGCACGGACCTGCCCGAGCTGCTGCACGACGACCCGCGCGCGGCCAGGCTCGCGGCGCGTGTGCTGACCTTCGCCGAGGTTCTGGAGCGCCACGCCCCCGACTGGACCCCGCCGGAGGTGAACCTCCCGGCGGTCGGCCAGACCCACTGCCACCAGCACGCGGTCCTGGGCGACGCGGCCGACCGGCGCCTGCGCGAGTCGGCGGGCCTGACCGGTGAGCTGAGCGGCGGCTGCTGCGGCCTCGCGGGCAACTTCGGCTTCGAGGACGGCCACTACGAGGTGTCGGCCGCGTGCGCGGAGGACCAGTTGCTCCCCGCGGTGCGCGAGGCGCCGGACGGCGCGGTGGTCCTGGCGGACGGCTTCTCCTGCCGGACGCAGCTGGAGCAGCTGGCGGGGGTGCGGGGGCGGCATCTGGCGGAGGTGCTGGCGGAGGGGTTGGGCGGTTCTGAGAAGCGCTGACAGAACTGCCTACGTGTCCTCGACCCGCTCAGTTGAGCCCGTTCAGCCTCCGTCCCCGGCTCTCGGCCACGCGTAACGCGTCCGCGAGGGCTTCGGTGAGGCGCTCGGCGAGGTAGCGGAGTTCGCCGTGCGGGGTGCGGGGTGCGGGGTGCGGGGTGCGGGGGAGGAGAGCGTGGGCGTGGGCGAGGAGCTCCGCTGCCATGCCGAGCTGGGTGGACTCGGTGGTGTCGGCCAGCCGTGAGACGGGGCCGCCGCCGTCGTCGGTGATCAGGTAGCAGGGCTTGCCGCGGTCTACCGCAGAGTTTTAGCGTCCACCGCATGACTTCCGAGCTCGATCGCACCCGGCCCGTCTGGCGGCAGGTCGCCGCTGCCATTGAGGCGCGTATCGCGGACGGTACTTATCCGGTTGATGCCCGGGTTCCGTCGGTGGTCGAGTTGTCGGCCGAATTCGCTATTGCGGCGTCGACCGCTCAGAAGGCGCTGGCGCACCTGAAAAGGGAAGGGCTGATCCGGGCCGAAGTCGGCCTCGGCTCTTTCGTTGCCCCTCGCCCGCAAGCGACGGAAAACGGCGACCCCGCCTCTGGCGCCTGATCGGAACCGCGTGGCGCCGCCGTCGCGTGATCGTTCTTATGGACGGTTCGGGTGATCAAGCATCGGGAGTGGCGCGGCGACGGGTCTACAAGCGGACGTGGGTGATCGGGGGCGGTGCGGTCCTCGTCGCGTCGGCGGTCGCCGCGGGGATGGTGGTCGCCGACGACGGGCCGGGCGACATCGCCGCGCCGTACGGCTGCGGGACCGGCGGCGACCACGGCACCGCGTCGCCGGCATCCGACCGGCCCGGTCCACAAGGCGCCGCCGACTTCGACGGGGACGGGCATCCCGACCTGGCCCTCGGCTCGATGGGAGACGTGCCGGGCGGGTACGGCGGGGGCAGCATCGAGGTCGCGTACGGCGCGGGGGACGGGACGGGGATCGCTCGGTGTCAGTACCTGACGCAGGACGATCCCGGGATACCGGGCGGCAACCGGGACGAGGCGTTCTTCGGCACTGATGTCGTGGCCCGCGACTTCGACGGGGACGGGTACACCGATCTCGCCGCCTCCGTCTTCGACTGGAAGCCGAGCGTGATCATCATGTGGGGGTCCGAGGGCGGGCTCTCGCGCGGCGTCCGGGTGCCGGGGACGGACGGCAGCCACGTCGCCTGGGCCGACGACCCGATCCTGGACGAGCAACTCGCCGCCGGTGACTTCGACGGGGACGGGCACCCCGACCTGGTCTTCGGGCTCGGCTCCGGCAAGGGGCTGCTCAAGGGGCCCTTCGGGCGGGACGGCGCCCCCGCCGGGACGGGCCGCGTCCCCGCTCCGCACCGTCCCGCCCCGGACGTCGAGAGCGCGAACTACGACGACCTCGTCGCCGGGGACCTCGACGGCGACGGCATCGACGACCTGGTGAGCATCCACGACGCCGACACCGGACCCGAGGTGCCCTGGCGCGACCGGACCCAGCCGGTGAGCTACCTGCGCGGCGGCCGGGACGGTTTCACGCAGCCCGAGGGCACCCGGCTCCCCGACGCGGGCGAGGGGGCGATCGGTGACGTGGACGGCGACGGCGTCGACGACCTGGTCCTCAGCCCCCGCGGCGGCGACGCGAGCCGCAGTTCGGTGACCGTGGTGTACGGGACGGAGGACGGGCCGACGGCGCGCAGGACGACGACCGTCGACCGGGACACTCCCGGCGTGCCGGGCGCGGAACCCCAGGACGAGGACGCCGTCCTCACCAGCCTGGACACCGGGGACGTCAACGGCGACGGGTACGCGGACGTGGTGGCCGGGGCTCCCCGGTGGGACGTGTACGGGGAGCCGGGGCCCGAGCAGGTGCTGTTCCTGGCGGGCGGTCCGGACGGGCTCAGCGGCGAGGGTGCCCGGTTGTTCGACGGGGGCGACCTCGGCGCCGCGCCGGGCGGGGACGCCGACTTCGGTGGCGCCGTGGGCCTCACCGACCTGGACGGCGACGGACGGGCCGACCTCGTGGTGACCGCGCCGGGCAGCGACACGGTCGAGAGCGTCGCGTACCTGCTGCGGGGCACCGCCGAGGGACCGTCGACGACCGGCGTCACCCGGCTGACCGAGGGCACCTTCGACGACACCGAGGGGCTGGACCTGCTGATGGGCGGCGGGGAGATCGCCCACTAGTCCCGTAGGTCTCGTAAGTTCCGTAAGTTCCGTAAGTTCCGTATTCGGCGGGTCGCCGGCCTCACTTCCGCCAGAACAGGTGGTGCGTCACGCCGCTCGGGCTGGGCACGACGTCCTGGTGGAACTGGTCGAGCAGCTCGTCGGGGGACTCCCACAACCGGGCCCCGGAGCCGAGCTTCGTCGGCGCGACCGCCACATGCAGGGTGTCGACGAGGCCGGCCGCGAGGAACTGCCGGATGACCGTGGCCCCACCGCCGAGCCGGACGTCCCGGCCCTGCGCCGCCTCCTTCGCCTGGGCGAGCACGGCGGCCGGGTCGCCGTCGACGAAGTGGAACGTGGTGTCGGAGAGCGTGAACGACGGGCGCTTGTGGTGCGTCATGACGAACACCGGCGTGTGGAACGGGGGCTCGTCACCCCACCACCCCTGCCACTCGTGGTCCTGCCAGGGCCCGCGCTGCGGCCCGAACTTGTTGCGGCCCATGATCTCGGCGCCGATGTTGCGGGCGTAGTCCCGCGTGAAGTAGTCGTCCAGCCCGCGGCTGCCTGCTCCGGAGCGGCCGACGGGCGGGTGGTCGGTGGTGAAGGCCCAGGCGAGCAGTTTCCCCGGATCGGCGTGGCCGAACGGCTTCTCGAGGCTCTGGCCCTCGCCGGCGCCGAACCCGTCACTCGACACAGTGAAGTTCTGGACTCGCAGCAACTGGGTCATGTCGCTCGTTCTCCTTCGCGCTTTCTGATCACTTGACGAACGGAAGACCGGCCCGGCGGGGGAAACTCATCGCCGCGTCGTGCGGCCTCCGGAAGCCCCCGCGACCGCTGGCCTCGATCTAGGACATAGACAGACCTACATGGTGCATAACGTGGTCCTCGACCGACGGAGCAGGAACACCGGAAGGCGGAAACCCCATGACCACCACCGAGCCCCTCACCGGCGAGCGTGCCGACCTGCTGGAGATGCTGGCCAAGCACCGGCACTTCCTGCGCTTCACCACCCGTGACCTCACCGACGAGCAGGCCGGTCTCCGGACCACCGCCAGCGAGCTCTGTCTGGGCGGCCTGATCAAGCACGTGACCGCGGCCGAGCGGAACTGGACCGGCTTCATCGTGAACGGCCCTTCCGTCATGGGCGACTTCACGGCCATGACCGAGGCCGACTGGGCCCGGCGGGCCGACGAGTTCAAGATGCTGCCCGGCGAGACGCTGGCCGGTGTGCTCGACGACTACGCGGAGGTGGCCCGCCGGACCGAGGAGCTGGTCGCCACCCTCCCCGACCTGGGGGTCACGCAGCCGCTGCCGAAGGCGCCGTGGTTCGAGGCCGACACCGAGTGGTCGGCGCGCCGGGTGCTGATGCACATCATCGCCGAGACCGCTCAGCACGCCGGCCACGCCGACATCATCCGGGAGTCCCTGGACGGAGCGAAGAGCATGGGGTGACCGGTCACTTCACGAAGCGGTACTTCAGGTGGGTGGCCAGGGGGGTCTCGACGACCCTGACCTGTTCCAGGTCGCGCCGCCGCGTCCCCAGCCCCTGGAAGAGGCGCAGTCCGTCGCCGAGGAGCGTGGGCACCACGTGGAGCTGGAGTTCGTCGACGAGCCCCGCCGCGAGGTACTGCCGCATCGTGTCCGCGCCGCCCCCGATGTCCACGTTCCGGCGCCCTGGCCTGCTCCAGGGCGCTGTGGATGCCGTCGGTGACGAAGGTGAAGCTGGTGCCGCCCTCCTTCACCAGGGTGGGGCGGGGGCGGTGGGTGAGGACGAAGACCGGGGTGCGGAAGGGCGGGTTGTCGCCCCAGAACTCCTCGCCCGTGTCGTACATCATCCGGCCCATGACCACGGCCCCGGTGGCGTCGAACCACTCCCGGACCAGCTCCGAGTCGCGGTTCTCGTCCCCGCCGGTCATGCCCTGGCGCTCCCGCCAGCTCGCCAGGGTGTGGATCCAGTCGAAGATCGGCTCGCCGCCGTCGCCGCCCGGGTTGTCGAGTGTGACGTTCGGGCCGGCGACGTAGCCGTCGAGGGTGACGGCCAGGTCCGCGGTGACGGTCATGACGGTGCTCCTGGGGTCGTGGGGTGGGGTGACTGTCCTGCTGCTCTCACCCCTGCGTCGATCGGGAGTCCCTGTTTTCGACACCCTTCCCGCAACCGGTGTTCAGTGTTCAGGGCACCGTTTCGCCCCGCACCAGCGGACGGCACACCGGCTGGACGTCCTCGGGGAGGTCGTCCGGGTGGCACCAGCGGGCCTCCAGGATCTCGAACGGGTCCAGGCGCAGCTCACCGCCCAGCAGACGGGCCTCGTAGGCCACCTCCAGGCGGGTGCGCAGGCCGCTGTTCAGCATGACCAGCCGGCCCGCCGCCACGTCGAGACCGGTCTCCTCCCTGACCTCCCGGACGACGGTCTGCCGGAAGTCCTCGCCCTTGTGCGCGAAGCCGCTCGGCAGACCCCACTGGCGGCCCGGCGCCCACATCCGGTGCTTCAGCATCAGGACCCGACCCTCGTCGTCGCGCACGACGCCGGTCACACCGACCACGAACTTGGCGTTCACCAGCCACATCACGCGGCTCTGGACGGGGCGCAGCAGACGCCAGAGGCGGGTCAGGAGTCGTCTCACCCGGTGGACGGTACCCGCTCGGTGTGCGGCCGGGGCCGGGCGGTCCCGGCTCGCCTGACGGACGTGCGTTGACAGCCGCAGGTCCCGGCCCCGACAGTTGCGTAAAAGTGCTACATGCCTGACAGAGTCCACTACTCTGGACCGTGCCGTACAGCGCGATGAACGACGTCCACCCGCACACCGTCCCGGAGCCTCCGTGAGTACCCCCAGCGCCAACCCCGGCACCCCGTCCCCGGCCGTCGCCGCACCCGCGGACGTACCCGCGGCCGCACCTGTGACCGCACCTGTGGCCGGCCCCGACGCCGCGCAGGACGGCGGCCGGTGGGGTTCCCTCGGGCCGGTCGGTCTGGTCCTCGCCGGTGGCCTCTCCGTGCAGTTCGGTGCCGCGCTGGCGGTGAGCCTGATGCCGCGGGCCGGAGCGCTCGGCGTGGTGACCCTGCGGCTGGCCGTGGCCGCCGTCGTCATGCTCCTGGTCTGCCGGCCCCGGCTGCGCGGCCACTCCCGGGCCGACTGGGGCACGGTCGTCGTCTTCGGCATCGCCATGGCGAGCATGAACGGCCTCTTCTACCAGGCCGTCGACCGCATCCCGCTCGGCCCGGCCGTCACCCTGGAGGTGCTCGGCCCGCTCGCCCTGTCCGTGTTCGCCTCCCGCCGCGCGGTCAACCTGCTCTGGGCGGCGCTCGCCCTGGCCGGGGTCTTCCTGCTGGGCGGCGGCGGCTTCGACGGCCTCGACCCGGCCGGTGCCGCCTTCGCCCTGGCGGCGGGCGCGATGTGGGCGGCGTACATCGTCTTCAGCGCCCGCACCGGGCGCCGCTTCCCGCAGGCCGACGGGCTGGCCCTGGCGATGGCGGTCGGGGCGCTGCTGTTCCTGCCGCTGGGCATCGCCGAATCCGGGGCGAAGCTCATCGACCCGGTGACGCTCGCGCTGGGCGCCGGGGTCGCCCTGCTCTCCTCCGTCCTGCCCTACACCCTCGAACTCCTCGCGCTGCGCCGCCTGCCCGCGCCGACCTTCGCCATCCTCATGAGCCTGGAGCCCGCCATCGCCGCGGCGGCCGGTTTCCTCATCCTCGACCAGGCCCTGTCCGCCACCCAGTCCGCCGCCATCGCCCTGGTCATCGCGGCGAGCATGGGCGCGGTGCGGACCCAGGTGGGGCGACGGCGGGCGAAGTCGCTCCCCGAGGCGCCGTGAACGCCGGGTGACGGCCCCGGCGCTTGGGGCTGTCACCCGCACCACATAGGCTGCGGACCTGGTCAGCTCATCGGGATCATGGGGAGGGAACCGATGAATCACCCGGCCGAGGTCTTCCAGCCCTTGCAGGACGACGATCCGCGCACGGTGGCCGGATACCGCCTCGCGGTCCGGCTCGGAGCGGGCGGCATGGGCCGGGTCTATCTGTCGCACACCCGGGGCGGCCGGCCCGTGGCGATCAAGGTCGTACGGTCGGAGCTGGCCGACGACCCGACCTTCCGGCGGCGATTCGGCCGGGAGATCGGGGCGGCCCGGAAGGTGAAGGGCGCCTACACCGCCGAACTGATCGACGCCGACCCGGACGGCACCCCGCCCTGGCTGGCCACCCTGTACGTGCCCGGGCCCTCCCTCTCGGGCGCCGTCGCCCGGAGCGGGCCGTTGCCGGTGCCGGCGGTGCTGTGGCTGATGGCGGGGGTCGCCGAGGCGCTGCAGGCCATCCACGGCGCGGGGATCGTGCACCGGGACCTCAAGCCGGCGAACGTACTGCTGGCCGCCGACGGCCCGCGCGTCATCGACTTCGGCATCTCGCTCGCCGCCGACGCCACCGCCCACACCGCCACGGGCACCACCATCGGCACGCCCCAGTACATGGCCCCGGAGCAGGCCTCCGGGGGCGACGTCACGGCGGCCACCGACATCTTCTCGCTCGGGCAGACGGCCGCTTTCGCCGCGCTGGGCAAGCCGCTGTACGGCGACGGACCGGCCGCCACCGTGCTGTACCGGATCGTCCACTCCGAGCCCGACCTGTCCGGGCTGCCCGAGCGCCTGCGCGGCCTGCTCGGCCGGTGCCTGGCCGCCGATCCCGAGGAGCGGGCCACCCCGGCGGAGATCGTCGAGTGGTGCCGCCGGGAACTGGGCCGGGACGGCGGGGAGGAGACCGGTCCCTCCGTGTGGCGGGAGATCGCTGGGCCGCCGGTGACGGTTCCGCCGCCGGTCGCGGCCACCGGACCGGCGACCGCCGCGGCTCCGGCCGCGGCCCCGGGCCCGACCGCGGTGCACACGGCGCCGTGGACCGCCCCGCAGGGGGCCGTCCCACAAGGGGCCGTCCCGGCGCCCTGGCCGGGCGGCCCCGCGCCCTGGCCGGGCGCCGTCGGACCGGGCGGGCCGATCGTGCCGCAGCGGCCGACCGGGCCGGAGGAGCGGAAGCGCCGCAGGAGACGCGCCGTCCTGATATCGGCCGCCGCCGTCGTCGCGTGCGGTCTGGTGATCGCGGCGGGGTCGGCGCTCCTGGACGCGGCGGGACGCGGCCTCGACCGTGCCCGGGACGCGGTCGCGTCCGCTTCCGCGTCCGAGCCCGGGTCCGGGGCCGGGTCCGGGGCCGCGTCCGGTACGCCCCGTCCGGTGGCGGAGGGGCCCGCGGCGGCAGGGGACGCCGCGTCGTCGACCGGGCCGGGTGCCGCCTCGTCCGCCGACGCGTCGGACACGGGGGCTGACGGTCGCACGGCCGGGACCACTACTCCGCAGCCCCACGTCTACATCACCCCGTTGCTGACCCACGACAACTCGCTGATCCTGCACAACGGCGAGGAGAGCAAGGACCGCAAGGGAGACATCCGCTTCGGCTGCGAGAACGCGGGCTGCGAGCTGACGAGTGACACCAGTGTCATGGTCCACAACGTCCTCGGTCCCGGCGCCACATACGAGACGTGCCGTCGGCTGACCTCCGACACGGAGGCCTCCCACAAGCTCCTGCTGGCCGACAAGGCGGCAGGAAGCGAGATCTGCGTCAAGCACCGCAACGGCGACATCGCGCTGATGGTCATCCAGACGAAGTCGACCGCCCTGCCGGACATCGGCTTCCTCGCCGTGGACCTGACGGTCTGGCCGGCGGAGTGAGAGAGCGGATGCGGTGACGGTCCCGGGGCGGTGAGAGTCCCCGGGGCGGCAAGGACCCGGCATGGCGGGCGGCCGCCCGCGTAAAATCATGCAAGCATGCTTGATTGTTACCGGCCTCCCTGCCATGCTCCTCACCACACCGCGCCGCACGCCGCCGTGCCCGAGGGGAGCGACCGTGTCCGACCCGACGCCCGTGATCGACGACCTGCGCGAGGAGGGCGAGGAACTCGACGCCCTGGTCGCCGAGTTGAGCCCGGAGGACTGGCGCCTGGCCACCCCGGCGCCCGGCTGGACGATCGCCCACCAGATCGCGCACCTGAACTGGACCGACCGGGCCGCCCTGGTCGCCGTCACCGACGAGGACGGGTTCAAGGAACTGGTCGAGCAGGCCCTCGCCGCGCCCGACCGGTACGTCGACGACGGCGCCGAGGAGGGCGCCGAGCAGGCACCGGCCGAGCTGCTGGCCGCCTGGCGGCAGGACCGCGCCGCCCTCGACGAGGCGCTGCGCGCCGCCACCCCCGGTGCGCGCTTCCCCTGGTACGGCCCGCCCATGGCCACCGCCTCCATGGCCACCGCCCGCCTGATGGAGACCTGGGCCCACGGCCTCGACATCGCGGCGACCCTCGGCGTGTCCCGCCCGCCCACCGACCGCCTGCGGCACGTCGCCCGCATCGGCGTCCGCGCCCGGGACTTCGCCTACGCCGTCCACGGACTCACCCCGCCCGCCGAGCCGTTCCGCGTCGAACTCACCGGCCCCGGCGGCGACCTGTGGACGTACGGCCCCGAGGACGCCCCGCAGCGCGTCACCGGCCCCGCGCTCGACTTCTGCCTCCTCGCCACCCAGCGCGCCCACCGCGCCGACCTCGCGCTCACCGCCCAGGGCCCGGACGCCGACCGCTGGCTGGACATCGCCCAGGCCTTCGCCGGACCGCCCGGAGCCGGACGCTCGCCGGGAGCCGGACGCCCGCCGGGAGCCGGACGCCCGCCGGGAGCCGGACGCCCGCCGGAAGCCGGACGCCCGCCGGAAGCCGGACGCCCGCCGGAAGCCGGGCGGCCGGCGAAGGGGGAGCCCCGGTGAGCGTGCTCCGCGTCGGCAACGCCTCCGGGTTCTACGGTGACCGCTTCGACGCCATGCGGGAGATGCTCACCGACGGCCCGTTGGACATCCTCACCGGCGACTACCTCGCCGAGCTGACCATGCTCATCCTGGGCCGGGACCGGCTGAAGGACCCCGGCGCCGGATACGCCCGTACCTTCCTGCGGCAGCTGGAGGAGTGCCTCGGGCTGGCTCACGAGCGGGGGGTGCGGATCGTCGCCAACGCGGGCGGCCTCAACCCGGCCGGACTCGCCGACGCCGTACGGGCACTGGCCGAGCGACTCGGCATCCCGGTGCGGGTCGCGCACGTCGAGGGCGACGACCTCACCGCCGCCCACCCGGGAGCGCTGGCCGCGCACGCCTACCTCGGCGGCTTCGGCATCGCCGCGTGCCTGCGGGCCGGGGCGGACGTCGTGGTCACGGGCCGCGTCACCGACGCCGCGCTGGTCACCGGGCCCGCCGCCGCACACTTCGGCTGGGGGCCTACGGAGTACGACCGGCTCGCGGGCGCGGTAGTCGCCGGGCACCTGCTGGAGTGCGGGGCGCAGGCGACCGGCGGCAACTACGCCTTCTTCCAGGACGGCGACGTACGGCGGCCCGGCTTCCCGCTCGCCGAACTGCACGCCGACGGCACCTCGGTCATCACCAAGCACGACGGCACCGGCGGCTTCGTCGACGTCGGCACGGTCACGGCCCAGCTGCTGTACGAGACGGGCGGCGCCCGGTACGCCGGGCCCGACGTCACCGCCCGGCTGGACACCGTACGGCTCAGCCAGGAGGGCCACGACCGCGTCCGCGTCGAGGGCGTGCGCGGCGAGGCACCGCCGCCCACCCTCAAGGTCGGCCTCAACCGGCTCGGCGGCTTCCGCAACGAGGTCGCCTTCGTCCTCACCGGCCTCGACATCGAGGCCAAGGCCGATCTCGTCCGGGCGCAGATGGAACCCGCCCTCGGCAAGATCGCCGATGTCCGCTGGGACCTCGCCCGCACCGACCGGCCCGACGCCCCCACCGAGGAGACGGCCAGCGCCCTGCTGCGGCTCGTCGTCCGGGACACCGACCAGCAGGTCGTCGGGCGGGCGTTGAGCGGCGCCGCGATCGAGCTGGCCCTCGTCGGCTACCCCGGGTTCCATGTGCTCGCGCCACCCGGGAAGGGCGCGCCCTATGGGGTTTTCGAGGATGTGTACGTCCCCCATGGTGCCGTCGACCATGTGGCCGTCCACCATGACGGGCGGCGCGTGACTGTGGCACCACCACCGGCCCAGGACACCGCCGTACTGGCACATGTGCCGGAACCACCCCTGCCGCAGCCCCTCCCGCCCGGCCCCCTCCGCCGTGCCCCCCTCGGCCTCGTCGCCGGTGCCCGCAGCGGCGACAAGGGCGGCAACGCCAACGTCGGCGTGTGGGCGCGGACCGACGACGCCTGGCGCTGGCTCGCCCACGAGCTGACCGCCGACCGGTTCCGCGAACTGATCCCGGAGGCCCGCGACCTGCCCGTCACCCGGCACCAGCTCCCCAACCTGCGCGCCCTGAACTTCGTCGTCGAGGGCATCCTCGGCGAGGGCGTCGCCGCGCAGGCCCGTTTCGACCCGCAGGCCAAGGCGCTCGGCGAATGGCTGCGCGCCCGGCACCTGGACATCCCGGAGGCCCTGCTGTGACCGTCCTGTCGTCGGCCCTGGACCCCACCGACCCCGACCACCGCGCGCACCGCGAGGCGATGCTCGCCAAACTCGCCGACCTGGACGCCGAACACGCCAAGGCCCTAGCGGGCGGCGGCGAGAAGTACGTCGCCCGGCACCGAAAGCGCGGCAAGCTCCTCGCCCGCGAGCGCATCGAGCTGCTCCTCGACCCCGACACGCCCTTCCTGGAGCTGTCGCCCCTGGCGGCCTGGGGGAGCGAGTACACGGTCGGCGCCTCGCTCGTCACCGGCATCGGTGTCGTCGAGGGCGTCGAGTGCCTGATCACCGCCAACGACCCGACCGTGCGCGGCGGTGCCAGCAACCCCTGGTCGCTGAAGAAGGCCCTGCGCGCCAACGACATCGCCCTCGCCAACCGGCTGCCCTGCATCAGCCTCGTCGAGTCCGGCGGCGCCGACCTGCCCTCCCAGAAGGAGATCTTCATCCCCGGCGGCGCGGTCTTCCGGGACCTCACCCGGCTGTCGGCGGCCGGAATCCCCACCATCGCCGTGGTCTTCGGCAATTCCACGGCCGGAGGCGCGTACATCCCCGGCATGTCCGACCACGTGATCATGGTCAAGGAGCGCGCCAAGGTGTTCCTCGGCGGGCCGCCCCTGGTGAAGATGGCCACCGGCGAGGAGAGCGACGACGAGTCGCTGGGCGGCGCCGAGATGCACGCCCGCACCTCCGGCCTCGCCGACCACTTCGCCGTCGACGAACCGGACGCCCTGCGCCAGGCCCGCCGCGTCGTCGCCCGCCTCAACCACCGCAAGGCGTACGCCGATCCGCCCCTGGCCGAGCCGCCCAAGTACGACCCCGAGGAACTCCTCGGCATCGTCCCCGGCGACCTGCGCACCCCCTTCGACCCGCGCGAGGTGATCGCCCGGATCGTCGACGGCTCCGACTTCGACGAGTTCAAACCGCTGTACGGGACCAGCCTGACCACCGGCTGGGCGGCCCTGCACGGCTACCCGGTGGGCATCCTCGCCAACGCCCGGGGCGTGCTGTTCAGCGAGGAGTCGCAGAAGGCCGCCCAGTTCATCCAGCTCGCCAACCAGCGCGACATCCCGCTCCTCTTCCTGCACAACACCACCGGCTACATGGTCGGCAAGGAGTACGAGCAGGGCGGCATCATCAAGCACGGCGCCATGATGATCAACGCGGTCTCCAACTCCCGCGTCCCGCACCTGTCCGTCCTCCTGGGCGCCTCCTACGGCGCCGGGCACTACGGCATGTGCGGCCGTGCCTACGACCCCCGCTTCTTGTTCGCCTGGCCCAGCGCCAAGTCCGCCGTCATGGGCCCGCAGCAGCTCGCCGGCGTCCTGTCCATCGTCGCCCGGCAGTCCGCCGCCGCGAAGGGACAGCCCTACGACGACGAGGGCGACGCCGCCCTGCGCGCCATGGTGGAGCAGCAGATCGAGTCCGAGTCGCTGCCCATGTTCCTGTCCGGGCGGCTCTACGACGACGGCGTCATCGACCCCCGCGACACCCGCACCGTCCTCGGCCTGTGCCTGTCCGCCGTCCACACCGCACCCTACGAGGGCGCGCGCGGCGGCTTCGGCGTCTTCCGGATGTGAGGCAATCACCGTGACCAGCGAGGGAAACAGCGTGGGCAGCGAGGGAAGCACTGTGGGCAGTGAGGAAAGCACCGTGATCGGCACCGTCCTCGTCGCCAACCGGGGCGAGATCGCCTGCCGCGTCTTCCGCACCTGCCGCGAGTGGGGAATCCGCACCGTCGCCGTGCACTCGGACGCCGACGAGAACGCCCTCCACGCGCGCGTGGCCGACGCCGCCGTACGCCTGCCGGGCGCGGCCCCCACCGACACCTACCTGCGCGGCGACCTGATCGTGAAGGCCGCCGTCGCCGCCGGAGCCGATGCCGTCCACCCCGGGTACGGCTTCCTCTCCGAGAACGCCGACTTCGCGCGCGCCGTACGGGACGCGGGTCTGGTGTGGATCGGACCGCCGCCCGAAGCCATCGAGGCGATGGCGTCCAAGACCCGCGCCAAGGAACTGATGGGTATCGCGCCCCTCACCGACGTCACCGAGGCCGACCTGCCGGTGCTGGTCAAGGCGGCGGCGGGCGGCGGCGGACGCGGCATGCGCGTCGTACGGGATCTCGCCGACCTCGACGCCGAACTGACCGCCGCCCGCGCGGAGGCCACGAGCGCCTTCGGCGACGGCGAGGTCTTCGTCGAGCCCTACCTGGAGAACGGCCGCCACGTCGAGGTGCAGATCCTCGCCGACACCCACGGCACCGTGTGGGCGCTCGGCACCCGCGACTGCTCCCTCCAGCGCCGCCACCAGAAGGTGATCGAGGAGGCCCCGGCGCCCGACCTGACGCCCGAACTCACCGCCGAACTCCACGACCTCGCCGTACGCGCCGCCCGCGCCGTCGACTACGTCGGCGCCGGAACCGTCGAGTTCCTCGTCGCCGACGGCAAGGCGCACTTCCTGGAGATGAACACCCGGCTCCAGGTCGAACACCCCGTCACAGAAGCGGTCTTCGGCATCGACCTCGTCGCCCTCCAACTGCGGGTCGCCGAGGGGCACGCCCTCGAAAACGATCCCCCGCGCGCGCGTGGACACGCCGTCGAGGCCCGCCTGTACGCCGAGGACCCGGCCCACGGCTGGGCCCCGCAGACCGGCCGCCTGCACCGCCTCACCGTGCCCGGCGGCATCCGGCTGGACACCGGCTACACCGACGGCGACGAGATCGGCGTCCACTACGACCCGATGCTCGCCAAGGCGGTCGCCCACGCACCCACGCGCGCGGAGGCCGTCCGCCGCCTCGCCGGCGCCCTGGAACGGGCCGCGATCCACGGCCCGGCCACCAACCGCGACCTGCTCGTCCGCTCCCTGCGCCACGAGGAGTTCACCTCCGGCCGCATGGACACGGGCTTCTACGACCGCCATCTGGCCGCCCTCACCGAGTCGGCCCCCGACCCCCTCGCCCCGCTCGCAGCCGCCCTCGCCGACGCGAGCACCCGCGCGGGACGCTTCGGCGGCTGGCGCAACCTGCCCTCACAACCGCAGGTCAAGCGCTACGCGGTGGCGGGCGAGGAACACGAGGTCCGCTACCACCACACCCGCACGGGCCTCACCGCCGACGGCGTCCGCGTCGTCCACGCCGACGCCGAACGGGTCGTCCTCGAAGCGGACGGTGTTCAGCGCCGCTTCGACATCGCCCGCTACGGCGACCATCTCCACGTCAACACCACGCGACTCACCGCCCTCCCCCGCTTCCCCGACCCCACCACCCAGCACGCCCCCGGTTCCCTCCTGGCCCCCATGCCGGGCACCGTCGTCCGCGTCGCGGAGGGCCTGACGGAGGGGGCGGCAGTGCAGGCGGGCCAGCCCCTGCTGTGGCTGGAGGCCATGAAGATGGAACACCGCATCACGGCCCCGGTGACGGGGAAACTGACGGCGCTCCCGGTGGCTCCCGGACGGCAAGTGGAGGTCGGCGCCCTCTTGGCCGTGGTCGACGGAGACGCCGGTTAGGGGCGCGGGGAACTGCGCGAGGAACCACACACAACCCGCACCCGAAGGAGCACAGTGACCACCCTCATCGAATCCGAAGAGCACAAGTCCCTCCGCGAAGCGGTCTCGGCCTTCGCCAAAACGCACCCCCACACCCTCAACGCCGAAGACAACAAACGCCTCTGGCAGGACGCGGCCAAGCTCGGCTACATCGGCGTCAACCTGCCGGAGGCATACGGCGGAGGAGGCGCCGGCATCACCGAACTCTCCCTCGTCCTCGAGGAGCTCGGCGCCGCAGGCAACCCCCTCCTCATGATGATCGTCTCCCCGGCGATCTGCGGCACCGTCATCGCCCGCTTCGGCACCGAGGAGCAGAAGCGCGAGTGGCTCCCGTCCCTCGCCGACGGCACCCGCCTCATGGCCTTCGGCATCACCGAACCCGACGCCGGTTCCAACAGCCACCGCATCACCACCACGGCCCGTCGCGACGCGGCCACCGGGGACTGGATCCTCACCGGCCGCAAGGTCTTCGTCTCCGGCGTGGACATCGCCGACGCCACCCTCATCGTCGGCCGCACCGAGGACGCGCGCACCGGCAAGCTCAAGCCCTGCCTGTTCATCGTCCCGCGCGACGCCCCCGGCTTCGAGCGCCGCCCCATCGACATGGAACTCAACGCCGTGGAGCGGCAGTTCGAGCTGACCCTCGACGACGTACGGCTGCCCGCCGACGCCCTGGTCGGCGACGAGGACGCGGGGCTCCTCCAGCTCTTCGCGGGCCTCAACCCCGAGCGCGTGATGACGGCGGCGTTCGGGATCGGCATGGGCCGCTACGCCCTCTCCCGCGCCCTCGCATACGCCCGCGAGCGCACCGTCTGGAAGACCCCCATCGGCGCCCACCAGGCCATCGCCCACCCCCTCGCACAGGCGCACATCGACCTCGAGCTCGCCCGCCTGATGATGCAGAAGGCGGCCCATCTGTACGACGCGGGCGACGACGTGGGCGCGGGCGAGGCCGCCAACATGGCCAAGTACGCGGCCGGGGAGGCCTGTGTGAAGGCCGTCGACCAGGCCGTGCACACCCTCGGCGGCAACGGCCTCACCCGCGAGTACGGGCTCGCCCGGCTGATAACGGCGTCGCGCGTGGCCCGTATCGCTCCCGTGAGCCGGGAGATGATCCTCAACTACGTCTCCCACCAGACCCTGGGCCTGCCCAAGTCGTACTAGACCAGTACCCAGCCAGTACCAGGCCGTTTCCGAGCGGCGTTGGAGGAACCGTGTTCCGCAGCGAGTACGCAGACGTCCCGCCCGTCGACCTGCCCATCCACGACGCCGTGCTCGGCGGGGCCGCCGCCTTCGGAAGCAGCCCGGCGCTGATCGACGGCACCGACGGCACCACCCTCACCTACGAGCAGGTGGACCGGTTCCACCGGCGTGTGGCCGCCGCCCTCGCCGAGACCGGCGTGCGCAAGGGCGACGTCCTCGCCCTGCACAGTCCCAACACCGTCGCCTTCCCCCTGGCCTTCTACGCCGCCACCCGCGCGGGTGCCTCCGTCACCACGGTGCACCCGCTCGCGACGGCGGAGGAGTTCGCCAAGCAGCTGAAGGACTGCGCGGCCCGCTGGATCGTCACCGTCTCACCGCTCCTGGACACCGCACGCCGGGCCGCCGAACTCGCGGGCGGCGTCCAGGAGATCCTGGTCTGCGACAGCGCGCCCGGCCACCGCTCACTCGTCGACATGCTGGCCTCGACCGCGCCCGAACCGTCCGTCGCGATCGACCCGGCCGGGGACGTGGCCGCCCTGCCGTACTCCTCGGGCACCACCGGCACCCCCAAGGGCGTCATGCTCACCCACCGGCAGATCGCCACCAACCTCGCCCAGCTCGAACCGGCGATGCCGGCCGCGCCCGGCGACCGCGTCCTGGCCGTGCTGCCGTTCTTCCACATCTACGGCCTGACCGCCCTGATGAACGCCCCGCTGCGGCTCGGCGCCACGGTCGTCGTCCTGCCCCGCTTCGACCTGGAGCAGTTCCTCGCCGCCATCCAGAACCACCGCATCACCAGCCTCTACGTCGCCCCGCCGATCGTCCTGGCCCTCGCCAAGCACCCCCTGGTCGCCGACTACGACCTCTCCTCGCTGAAGTACATCGTCAGCGCCGCCGCACCCCTGGACGCCCGCCTGGCCGCCGCCTGCTCCCGGCGGCTCGGCCTGCCGCCCGTCGGCCAGGCCTACGGCATGACGGAACTGTCCCCGGGCACCCACGTCGTCCCCCTGGACGCCATGGCCGACGCGCCGCCCGGCACCGTCGGCAAGCTCATCGCCGGCACCGAGATGCGCATCGTCTCCCTCACCGAGCCCGGCAAGGACCTCCCCGCCGACGAGTCCGGCGAGATCCTCATCCGCGGACCCCAGATCATGAAGGGCTACCTCGGCCGCCCCGGCGCCACCGCCGCCATGATCGACGAGGACGGCTGGCTGCACACCGGCGACGTCGGACACGTCGACGCCGAGGGCTGGCTGTTCGTCGTCGACCGGGTCAAGGAACTGATCAAGTACAAGGGCTTCCAGGTGGCCCCCGCCGAACTGGAAGCCCTCCTGCTCGCCCACCCCGGCATCGCCGACGCGGCCGTCATCGGCGAGTACAACGAGGACGGCAACGAAGTACCGCACGCCTTCGTCGTACGCCAGCCGGCCGCAGCCGACCTCGCGGAGGGCGAGATCATGATGTACGTCGCCGAACGCGTCGCCCCCTACAAACGCGTCCGCCGGGTCACCTTCGTCGACGCCGTCCCCCGCGCCGCGTCCGGCAAGATCCTCCGCCGCGAGCTGAGGGGGCAGCAGTGACCCCGCTCGCCCGCGTCGGCCGCACGCGCGCGCGGGGAGTCGAAACCCTCACCCTCGACTCCTCGCACAACCGCAACGCCCTGTCCGCCACCCTCGTCGGCGACCTGGCCGACGCCCTCACCGACGCGGGCGAGGACCCGGGCGTCCGCGCCGTCGTCCTCGCCCACACCGGCAACACCTTCAGCGCGGGCGCCGACCTGCGCGACCCGCCCGACCCGGACGCCCTGGTCGGCCTGCTCCGGCAGATCGCCGAGGTGCCGAAGCCGGTGATCGCCCGCGTCGCCGGACACGTCCGCGCCGGCGGTCTCGGCCTGGTCGCCGCCTGCGACATCGCGGCCGCGTCCACGGAGTCGACCTTCGCCTTCACCGAGGTCCGCATCGGCGTGGCGCCCGCCGTCATCTCCCTGACCCTGCTGCCCCGCACCGACCCCCGCGCACTCGCCCGCTACTACCTCACCGGCGAGCGCTTCGACGCCGCCGAGGCCGCCCGCATCGGCCTGGTCACGGCGGCCGGCGACGACGTGGACGCCGTACTCGAACCCGTCCTCGACGGTGTGCGCCGTGCCTCACCGCAGGGCCTGGCCGAGACGAAACGGCTGCTCACGGCTAGGGTGCTGGAGGCCTTCGACCGGGACGCGGCCGACCTGACCGCGCTCTCGGCCCGGCTGTTCGCCTCCCCGCAGGCCCGCGAGGGGATGACGGCCTTCCTCGAACGACGGGATCCGGAATGGGTGGTGTGAGCGGCGCCGCGCACACGGCGGACCGCGCCGAGCGCGTCCCCAAGCAGGACCGCAGCCGGGCCACCCGGCAACGGCTCCTGGAAGCCGCCGTGGCCTGCCTCGCCGAACGCGGCTGGGCCGGGTCCACGGTCTCCGTCGTCGCCGAACACGCCGGCGTCTCCCGCGGCGCCGCCCAGCACCACTTCCCGACCCGCGAGGACCTCGTCACGGCGGCCGTGGAGTACGTCGCCGAGGAACGCTCCGGCGCGCTGCGCGCCCTGTTCCCCGAGGGTGCCGCCGCCGACGACCGGCGCGCGGTGGTCGCCGCCCTCGTCGACCTCTACACCGGCCCGCTCTTCCGCGCCGCCCTGCACCTGTGGGTGGCCGCCTCCAACGAGGAACAGCTGCGCGGCCGGGTCACCGAGCTGGAGGCCCGCGTCGGCCGCGAGAGCCACCGCATCGCCGTCGACCTCCTCGGCGCCGACGAAAGCCGCCCCGGCGCCCGCGAAACCGTCCAGGGCCTCCTGGACATGGCCCGCGGCCTGGGCCTGGCCAACCTCCTCACCGACGACGGGGCACGGCGCGAACGGGTCGTGGAGCAGTGGGCACGGCTGCTGGACGCGGCGCTGGAGGGGGAGGTGGACTGACGCCGTGGGGGACCGGTTCCAGGTGATCGTCGACCTCGACGCGGACGACGGCGACGCCGCGCCGCTCGCCCGGCGCGTGCGGGAATGGCTCGTGGCCGAGGGCGTCGTTCTCGGCGAGCGCACCCCTTGCGTCCCCGGACAGCCCCTGGGGCACCGCCCGGCTCGCACTGGGAGCGGGCGGTGACCGACGACTGGGACTTCCCACCCTCGGACGGCCTCGCCGTCCACACCCGGCGCACCGGCTTCACCAGCGGCGCGGACCTGCCGGGAGCGGCCCTGTGCCCCCGGTGTGCGGCGTCCGTCGCCCTCGACGACGCGGCCGCCTGGCAGACTTTCAGCACCGCGATGCAGACCTGGCACGACACGGGCGCGGCGGCGGTGGGCTGCCCGGCCTGTGCCGCGCCGGTCCCCGTCCAGGACTGGATGTGGGACGAGGCGCCGCTCGCTCTCGGTCACCTCGGCTTCGAGTTCTGGAACTGGCCCGACCTCACCGACGCCTTCCGGGCCCGCGTCGCCGCCCACCTCGACGGCCACCGCACCACGTACGTCCGGGGCAGGTTCTAGACGCGGCGCCGGAACCCGTCACGGACTCAGCCGCTCCACCCGCCAGCTCCCGCCGCCCTCGGCCACGTACCGCAGCCGGTCGTGCAGCCGGTTCTCCCGGCCCTGCCAGAACTCCACCGCCTCCGGCACCACCCGGAACCCGCCCCAGTGCGGCGGCACCGGCACCTGCTCGCCCTCCGGATAGCGCGCCGCCAGCTCGGCGTACGCCGCGTCCAGCGCACCGCGGCCCGCCACCACCGAGGACTGGACGCTCGCCCAGGCGCCCAGCTGGGAGCCGTGCGGCCGGGTCCGGAAGTACGCGGCGGTCTCGTCCCGCCCGGTGCGGCGTGCGACGCCCGTGACCACGACCTGCCGGGCCATCGGATGCCAGGGGAACAGCAGCGAGACGTACGGGTTCGCGTCCAGGTCGCGCGCCTTGCGGGAGTCGTAGTTGGTGTAGAAGACGAACCCCTGCTCGTCGAAGTGCTTCAGCAGCACCGTGCGGGAGCTGGGCCGCCCCTGCTCGTCCGCCGTGGAGACCACCATGGCGTTCGGCTCGAACAGCCCGCCGTCCGTCGCCGCCTGCTTGAACCAGCGCGCGAACTGCTCGACGGGCGTCGCCGCCAGCTCGGTCTCGGACAGCCCCTCGGCCCGGTACTGCTTGCGCATCGAGGCGAGATCGAAGGGCACCGGGTCGGCGGCGGGGACGGCGGAATCGGCTTCGCGATCGGTCACGCCGCCCATCCTGCCGCATCCACCCCACCGCCCGACCGGGGTGGCACCCAGTGCCGCACCCACTCCCCAAACGTGGCACCCGGGGATATGGTTCTTGGTCCCGCTCCGGCCGGATGACCGACGGCCGTACGGGGCATCACAGGGGTGACCGCCGGGACCGCGAGTCGGGGACACGACCGTGGATCCATGGAGGCGCCGCACCGTCTCCGCCCAGGTCGCCACACATCACTGATCACGAGGAGCCGCCTGATGTCCGACTTCGTACCCGGGCTAGAGGGAGTCGTCGCGTTCGAGACGGAGATCGCCGAACCCGACAAGGAGGGCGGCGCCCTGCGCTACCGCGGCGTCGACATCGAGGACCTGGTCGGGCACGTCTCCTTCGGCAACGTCTGGGGCCTGCTCGTCGACGGGGCCTTCAACCCCGGCCTGCCGCCCGCCGAGCCCTTCCCCATCCCCGTGCACTCCGGCGACATCAGGGTCGACGTCCAGTCCGCCCTCGCCATGCTCGCCCCCGCCTGGGGCCTCAAACCCCTCCTGGACATCGACGCCGCACAGGCCCGCGACGACCTCGCCCGCGCCGCCGTCATGGCCCTGTCCTACGTCGCCCAGTCGGCGCGCGGCCAGAGCCTGCCCATGGTCCCGCAGCGCGAGATCGACAAGGCCCAGTCGGTGGTCGAACGCTTCATGATCCGCTGGCGCGGCGAGCCCGACCCCAAGCACGTCGCCGCCGTCGACGCCTACTGGACCTCCGCCGCCGAGCACGGCATGAACGCCTCCACGTTCACCGCCCGCGTCATCGCCTCCACCGGCGCCGACGTCGCCGCCGCCCTCTCCGGAGCCGTGGGCGCCATGTCCGGCCCGCTGCACGGCGGCGCCCCCTCACGCGTCCTGCACATGATCGAGGAGATCGAGCGCACCGGCGACGCCGAGGCCTACGTCAAGAAGACCCTCGACGCGGGCGAACGCCTCATGGGCTTCGGCCACCGCGTCTACCGCGCCGAGGACCCCCGCGCCCGCGTCCTGCGCCGCACCGCCCGCGAACTGGGCGCCCCGCGCTACGAGGTCGCCGAGGCCCTGGAGAAGGCCGCCCTCGCCGAACTCCACGCCCGCCGCCCCGACCGGGTGCTGGCCACCAACGTCGAGTTCTGGGCCGCCATCATGCTGGACTTCGCCGAGGTCCCGGCCCCCATGTTCACCTCGATGTTCACCTGCGCCCGCACCGCCGGCTGGTCCGCCCACATCCTGGAACAGAAGCGCACCGGCCGCCTGGTCCGCCCCTCCGCCCGCTACGTGGGCCCGGGCACCCGCGACCCGCGCGAGATCGAGGGCTACGCCGACATCGCGGACTGACGCCCCGGTCCCCGAACGCAGGCGACCCGCGAGTCTGGTTCCTCCGTGGAGGAGCTGGCCGGACGTACCGGCGACTCGCGGGTCGGGTGACTGCTTGGGATTGGGCCGGCTGCACGCGTCTGTCACGCGCTGGTCCGGCGCCGCACTCCGTGTGGTGCCGGGCCGCTAGCCCGCAGCCACCTCACGCGTCCGGATGTCATACATTCGCCGGATCACCTCCCTTCTCGTGTACGGCCCACCCTAAGAACCGGTCGGCCGCCGATCAATCGAATTTCCGGATCGATTCGTCGTCGATCTCCCATGGACGCGTCTTCGCTGGTCACCTACGGTTTCGCCCATGACGGAACGACAGGGGGCCCCGCCGGTGAGGCGGGCGATAGTCAGCGGGTCGACGTTCGAGGAGCGGATCGGGTACGCCCGGGCCGTCGTCGACGGGGACTGGGTGCACGTGTCGGGGACGACCGGGTTCGACTACGCGTCGATGACGATCTCCGAGGACGTGGTGGAGCAGGCCGAGCAGTGCCTGCACAACATCGGGGCCGCGCTGGCCGAGGCGGGATGCACCTTCGCGGACGTGGTGCGGGTGCGCTACCTGCTGCCCGCGCGGGAGGACTTCGAGCCGTGCTGGCCCGTGCTGCGGCGGGCGTTCGGACAGGTGCGGCCGGCCGCGACGATGATGGTGTGTGGGCTCGCGGACGAGCGGATGCGCATCGAGGTCGAGGTGTACGCGCGGCGCGGCACGGTCGCGGCCGGCGCGGGCTCGGCGCTGCGGATCGAGCCGGTGGACGGGGACGCCATGGTGGAGGAGTGGCGGCACGTGCACAACGTGATCGTGCCGCCGGCCGCCATGACCCTCGACGAGGCGCGCGAGCGCGCCGGGCGCAACCGGCTGGCCAACGCCTACCTCGGGGACACGCTCGTCGGCTGCTCCACCGTCCGGCCACCCGGCGGCGAGGAGCGGGTGGCGACCGTGATCGCACGGGTGCTGCCGGCCTACCGGGGGCGCGGGATCGGCACGGCGCTCTACGAGGCGGGGCTGGCGCACGCGCGCGAGCTGGACGCCGCGGCGGTGGAGACCGTGGTGCTGGCGGCCAACGCCGACGGGTTGCGGTTCGCCGGGGCGCGTGGGTTCGTGGAGAAGGAGCGGTACGTGCTCGACGGCGAGCGCGACGAGTGGGTCGATCTCAGGCTCGCCGCCGCCCGCCCGGCATGACCCCGCCGTGCCCCGTCATGACGGGGGCTTATGCCGAGTTTCCGCAGTACAACGATTTCCGCGAACTTGCGGGAACCCGGTGTGTGCTGCATCACGTTCGAGTTGAATGAAGGCCAGTGAGCGAACCGACGTACCGTACGGCGGACGCAGCCTGCAGGGGGTCCAGGTGAGTGCTTCCCGGCGTAGTGGGACCACCGACGAGCTGGGGCCGGACGAGCCGGAGCAGCCCGAGCGGGACGGCGCGGACCTGTTGGCCGCGCTCCTCGACGGCATGGACGCGGCCCTGTGCGCCTTCGACGCGGACGGGGTCGTGACCCACTGGAACCGCGAGGCGGAGCGGATCCTGGGCTGGAGCGCGGCCGAGGCCGTGGGAAGGCAGGGCTTCGCCGGGTGGGCCGTGCGCAGCGCGGACGCCGGGGAGGTGGAGGACCGGTTGCTGTCCGCCATGCGGGCGCCGGGGCGCCAGGTGCACGAGTTCGCGCTGCTGACCAAGGACGGCGGCCGGGTGCTGGTGCGCACCCAGTCCGCGGCGGTCCGCGGCCCCGACGGGAAGCCCGCGGGGGTGTACTGCGCGTTCAGCGAGGTGCACGCGCAGATCGACCTGGAGCGGTCCATCGCGCTGAGCGAGGCCCTGCTGGAGGACGCGAGCTGGGGTGTCGTCCTGGTGGACGCGGATCTGCGGCCCGCCGTGGTCAACGCGCACGCGGCCCGGGCGCTCGGGGCCGGGCGCACGTCCGTGCTGGGGCGGCCGCTCGGTGATCTGCTCGCCCAGGGCGTCGAGGAGCTGGAGAACGCGCTGACGCACGTCCTGGCCGAGGGCGCGCCGCCCGCGCCCGCCGAGGTGTGGGTGAGCCTGCGCACGCCGGAGGGCGAGCGGCGCCGGTGCTGGCGCAGTGGGTTCGTGCGGCTGGCCTCGCCGCTCGCGGAGGAGCCGGTGCCGTTGGGTGTCGGCTGGCTGTTCCAGGACGTCACGGAGTCGAAGCAGGGCGAGCAGGAGGCGGCGCTGCTGCGCTTCCGGGCCAACCAGCTGCACCGGGCGGCGCGTGCCGCGGCCGAGTGCGAGGACCCGGCGGAGGCCGCGATCGTCCACCTGGACTTCGCGCTGGCCGGGTTCGCCGACCACGCCCTGATCGACCGGGTCGTGGGCGGGGCGGCGGTGGACACCGACGCGGCCGAGCCGGTGCGGCTGGTGCGGGTCGCGGCCACCCCGTCCGGCGCGCCGGGGCCCAGCGTGCCGTCCGGGACGTCCGGGATGCCGGTGCGCTACGGCGAGGGGCACCCCGCCGTGCAGTGCGTGGAGCGGGCGGGCTCGGTGCGGGCCAGCGCCGGTGTGCGGGCGGTCCCGGCCGAGCAGGTGCGCCGGTGGGCCACGGCCCGCCAGTGGCCGGAGGACACGGTGCACGGCCTGTGCGCGGTGCTGCGCAGCCGCGGCCGGACGCTGGGCGTCGTCACGTTCCTGCGCGGCGCGGGACGCAGCGCCTTCGAGCGGCCGGACGCGATGTACGCCGAGGACGTGGCGGTCCGGATCGCGAACGCCCTGGACCTGGCCGGCGTGCTGGAGCGGCCGTAGCCGGGGCGGGGCGCCGGCTTCGCTCAGCGGCGGTAGAAGATGCGGTCCCGGTACTGCTCCAGCACCCGGCCGTTCCATTCGTGGCCGCCGTCCACGTTGCCCGAGCGCAGCAGTGGGGGTTCGATGCCGCGGTCGGCGAGGGTGGCGGCCGCCGTGGCCGTCATGGCCTGCATGAGGGCGCTGGTGACGACCGTGGAGGCGGGTGCGAAGGGCGCCGGGACGGTGTCGAGGGTGAGCTCCGCGTCGCCGACGGCGATCTTGGAGTCCAGTACGACGTCGCAGTGGTCCTTGAGGAACGTGCCGGAGGCGTGCCGCGACGTCGTCTCGGAGGCGTAGGCCACCGAGGTCACGCCGATGACCCGGACGCCGAGGGCGCGGGCGTTCATGGCCATCTCCACGGGCAGGGCGTTGCGCCCGGAGAGGGAGATGATCACCAGGGCGTCGCCTTCGCGCAGCGGGGAGGAGTCGAGGACGGCGCTCGCGAGGCCGTCGACGCGTTCCAGGGCGGAGCCGAGCGTGGCCGGCATCACGTCGACGCCGACGACGCCGGGCACGGCGAGCAGGTTCATCAGGGCGAGCCCGCCGGCGCGGTACACGGCGTCCTGGGCGGCGAGGGAGGAGTGACCGGCGCCGAAGGCGAAGAGCCGTCCGCCGTTCTGCACGGTGTCGGCGAGCAGCGTGCCGGCCGCCTCGATGCCGGCCGCCTCCTCGTCGCGGACGCGTCGCAGGAGGTCGATCGCCGCGTCGAGGAACTGGCCGGCCGGCTTGTGGTCGCTCATGCGGGACCCCTTCGGAGTGGCTGCGTCGCGGATCACGGTGCGGTCTGGACCAGCGCGGTGTCAATACGGCGTCGACGGGGCGGGGGAGGCTGTGAGCGGGCCCCGTCGGGTCCGGCTTTTCGCGGCGAGGCACGGTTGTCGGTGGTATGCGTCAGAATTGGTTGCAGGGCCAGCGCACGCGCCGGTGGGCCGTAGCCTCCGGCAATCTCATCAAGGGGCACGTATGTCCGGACTGATCGACACCACGGAGATGTATCTCCGCACCATCCTCGAGCTGGAGGAGGAAGGTGTGATCCCGATGCGCGCCCGGATCGCCGAGCGGCTCGACCAGAGCGGTCCGACGGTCAGCCAGACGGTGGCGCGGATGGAGCGCGACGGCCTGGTGTCCGTGGCGGCGGACCGGCATCTGGAGCTGACCGACGAGGGCAGGCGGCTGGCGACGCGCGTGATGCGCAAGCACCGGCTCGCGGAGTGCCTGCTCGTCGACGTGATCGGCCTGGAGTGGGAGCAGGTGCACGCCGAGGCCTGCCGCTGGGAGCACGTGATGAGCGAGGCCGTCGAGCGTCGCGTCCTCGAGCTGCTGCGGCACCCGACCGAGTCGCCGTACGGCAACCCGATCCCGGGCCTGGAGGAGCTGGGCGAGACGGACGGTGCCGATCCCTTCCTGGACGAGGGCATGGTGTCCCTCGCCGACCTCGACCCGGGTCTCGAGGGCAAGACGGTCGTCGTGCGCCGTATCGGCGAGCCGATCCAGACGGACGCGCAGCTGATGTACACGCTGCGCCGGGCCGGGGTGCAGCCCGGCTCGGTGGTGAGCGTGACCGAGTCGGCGGGTGGCGTGCTGGTGGGCAGCGGCGGTGAGGCCGCCGAGCTGGAGGCGGACACCGCCTCCCACGTGTTCGTCGCCAAGCGCTGACCGGACCCGAGAGGGCCCGTTGACCGGGCCCCGTTGATTCGGGGCTCCAGTGCGCCGAATCGCAGCGGCCGGACGCTTCGCGTGCGAGGCTGTGGCGTGAGGCACAGGACGTGTGGGGCTCTTGGCCGTGGCCGACAGCGATGTCGCCCGGGCCGGAGAGGGGGAGGGGCGTGCCGGAGAGACGGAGAGGGCCCCGGCGCCGTGCGGCGCCGGGGCCTGTCCTCCCCTGTGCTGACCTGGAGCCCCGAGCTCTCAAGGTCAATCCCCTCGGACCGTTTTCCCCGAGCGGTCCGCCTCCCGTTGAAGATCTCCCCTGGGCGGCGGCGATCAATCCCTGAGTGGTGTCACTCGAATGAGGGGTGTTGCTCATCGGGACAGCCTTTTCGAATGGGTATTCGATAAGCTTCGATACTCTGCACGGCAGGCAGGACACGGTTCAGGACCGGCCGGCCCCGCGAGGGCGGGCGGGTCCGAGCGAAGCTTGGGGGTGCCAGGACCTATGGCGCGGCGCATCGACGTGACCGGCGCGGGCGGCGTACGCCTCGCCGCCTGGGAGTTCGGCGACCCTCCCAAGACCGACCGGACGCACGACACGTCCGGCCCCGCATCCGCCCCCGCGTCCGGTGACCTGCCCGGCGTGCTGTTATTGCACGGCCTGATGGGCCGCGCCTCGCACTGGGCCCCCACGGCCCGCTGGCTCTCCGCCCGCCACCGTGCCGTCGCCCTCGACCAGCGCGGCCACGGCCGCAGCGACAAGCCCCCGCGGGCCGCCTACACCCGCGAGGCCTACGTCGGGGACGTCGAGGCCGCCCTGGAGCAGCTCGGCCTCGGCCCGGCCGTCCTCATCGGCCACGCCATGGGCGCTCTGACCGCCTGGCAGCTCGCCGCCAAACGCCCCGACCTGGTCCGCGGTCTGATCATCTGCGACATGCGGGCCTCCGCCCTCGGCGCCGCCTCCCAGCACACCTGGACCGAGTGGTTCCGTGCCTGGCCGGTCCCCTTCGCCACGCTCGCCGACGTCCGCAAGTGGTTCGGCGAGGACGACCCCTGGGTGGAGCGCCCGAACCCGGCCCGCGGCGAGTTCTACGCCGAGGTGATGGCCGAGTCCCCGGACGGCTGGCGCCCCGTCTTCGAACCCGAGCAGATGCTGCGCTCGCGCGAGACCTGGGTCTACGACGCCCACTGGGAGGAGCTGGCTCAGGTCCGCTGCCCCACCCTGGTCGTGCGCGGCCTCGACGGCGAGCTGGGCCGCGCCGAGGCCCAGGAGATGGTCCGCGTCCTGCCGAACGGCCAGTACGCGGAGGTCGCCGACGCCGGCCACCTCGTCCACTACGACCAGCCGGAGGCGTGGCGGGCGGCCATCGAGCCCTTCCTGGACACCCTCAGGGACGCCTGACCGCCGCGAAAGGCCGACGCCCGCGGAGACGGCACGTCACCCGTCCCCGCCCGCCCCGGAAGGGCCCGTCACCCCTTGCTGACCGCCGTGAGGATCTCCGGCAGCCGGTCCGCCGTGCGCGGCGCGGCCAGCCGCAGGCCGAGCAGCGCCAGCGCCGCGCCGTACACCGCGCCGACCGGCAGCAGCAGCCAGCCCCGGTCGCCGGCGCCCGCGCTCACGTTCACCCAGATCGTGAGCGCGATCACGGGCGCGCACAGCAGGGCCGCACCGATCATGCCGCCGAAGATCGAGACCCAGGCCAGCCCGACCTGGCCGGGGGCGACGTTCTTGTACCCCTCCTGCGGGATGGAGTACGGGAAGCGCGCCGAGGTCCACGCGCCGGTCGCCAGCATCGCGCCGAGCAGCGCGAAGGACAGGCCGAGCGCCTCGGGCAGGGTCCGCCAGTCGTCGAGCATCGCGGTGGTCAGGACCGTGACGAGGGTGGCGTACGGCAGTGTGATCAGCAGCAGCGCCAGCGCGCGGGCCCGCAGTTCGACGTAGGCGTCCCTGGTCGAGGAGATCGTCATCGCGACCATCCAGAACGCGGACGTGTCCTGCCCGAACTGGTTGTACATCTGGATGCCGAGCATCCCGGCGGCGAAGCAGGCGAAGTAGACCGAGCCGGTGCCCTGCCAGGCGTTGAACACCGGCACGATCAGGCCGATGGCCAGCGAGGTCACCCACGCCGCCTTGGTCTTCGGGTCGCGCCACACATAGCGCAGGGTGCGCTCCATGGTGGTGCCGGTGCGGCCCGCCGGCAGCCACCGGGCGCCTCCGGCCGAGCCGCGCTCGCGCACCGCCCCGGTGTCGCTCTGGATCGTGGAGCCGTCGGGCGCCGTCATCAGCCGCGTCAGATGCCCGGCCCACACCCGCAGCAGCAGCACCAGCGCCGCGGCGGTCAGCGCCAGCTGGGCCACCGCGACGCCGTACGACCCGTCGCTCGCCGCGTCCATCGCGCCGACCGCCGACGCGGGCGGCACCCAGCGCACCACGTCGGCCACCGGGTCGAGCTCCCCGAGCCCCGCCGAGCCCAGCCGCTGCGCGCCGAAGTTGACGAGCTGCGCGCCGATCGCGACGACCAGCCCGCTGAGCACCGCGAGATCGCGCCCCTTGCGGCTGGTCAGCAGCCGTACGTTGGCGGCGGCGACGGCCCGCGCCAGGGTCACGCACACCAGCAGCGCGAGGACCGCGCCGACGACCCCGACGGCGTACGCCGCCCCGCCGTGCGCCACCGCGACCACGGAACCGGCGAACATGCACAGCGTGAACAGCGGCCCGATGCCCACCAGCGAGGACGTGAGCAGGGCCCGCACCAGGGGGCCGGGCCGCAGCGGCAGCATCACCAGCCGGGTCGGGTCGAGCGTCTCGTCGCCGCCGGGGAAGAACAGCGGCATCACCGCCCAGCCCAGGGCGAGCACCGCGGCGAGCAGCACGACCAGCGAGTCCACGTGCGCGTACCCGCGCAGTGCGATCAGGCCGATCAGCTGGAGCGCGGCGAAGAGCAGCACGACGACGGCCGAGGCGATGTAGGCGGCCCGCCGCCCGCCGGACTGGCGCAGGCCGTTGCGCAGGAGCGACAGCTTCAGCCGCACGAAGACCGAAGTGATGGACGGGACGGTTCCGCTCGACGGAACCGATCCGCTCGACGGAGCCGAGGCGTCCGGTCGGGTCTGCGCGCTCATCGGGACCCGCCGCCCAGCCAGTCCAGGTCGGAACCGGCGTCCCGGCCGCCCGCACCGACGAGTTCGAGGAACGCCTCCTGCAGCGAGGCCGCCTCGCCGCGCACCTCGGCGAGGGTCCCGGTGGCGCGGATGCGGCCGGCGGCCATGACGGCCACCCAGTCGCACAGCGACTCCACCAGTTCCATGACGTGGGAGGAGAAGACGACGGTGGCGCCGGAGGCGGTGTAGCGCTCCAGGACGCCCCGGATGGTCTGCGCGGAGACCGGGTCGACGCCCTCGAACGGCTCGTCCAGGAACAGCACCTCCGGGTTGTGCAGCAGCGCGGCGGCGAGGCCGATCTTCTTCCGCATGCCGGTCGAGTAGTCGACGACCAGCTTGTGCTGGGCCCCCGCGAGGTCGAGCACGTCGAGCAGCTGTGTGGCCCGCTTGTCGACCTCGTCGCCGGGCAGACCGCGCAACCGGCCCGTGTAGCCGAGCAGTTCCCGTCCCGACAGCCGCTCGAACAGCCGCAGCCCCTCGGGCAGCACCCCGATCCTGGCCTTCACCTCGGCCGGATCGCGCCACACGTCGTGCCCGACGACCTCGACCGACCCCTGATCCGGCCGCAGCAGCCCGGTCACCATGGAGAGCGTGGTGGTCTTCCCGGCCCCGTTGGGCCCGACGAGCCCGATGAACTTCCCCGCCGGCAACTCCAGATCGATCCCGCCCACGGCGACCTGCTGCCCGAACCGCTTCCAGAGCCCCCGCACCCGCACGGCGCTGTTACTCACCACATCTCCCTCCGTCAACTTCGCACCCTACGGGGGGAAGCGCCCCGAAGGGGCGCGGGGAACTGCGCGATCAACCACGTACGGCCGGCAGCCGCCAGAACACAGCAACCCGGCAGACGAACAGGCGCCCCTAACGATCCCGCCCGCACGCATACGCCAACGGCGAGATCAACTCCTCCACATCCGGCAACCACCGATTCGCAGCCGTCGGCCGGCAGGCCCACTGCACCGCACCCCACGTCCCGAACCGCGTCGGCGGCGCCGCCACATACGCCCCCTCCCCGAGCACGCCCAGATCAAGAACCCGGGGCGACCACCCCAACCGCCGCACCAGATCGGGCACCTTCACCCCGGCCCCCGGCAGAACGAAGAACCGCATCCGCCGGTCCGGCGCCAGCGTCACCGGCCCCAGCGTCAGCTCCATCCGCTGCATCCGGGCCAGCGCCAGGAACCCGGCGGTCTCGGGGACGTCGATCGCGTCGAACGTCCGCCCCGTGGGCAGCAGGATCGAGGCCGTCTGCTGCTTCTGCCACATCCGCCGGGCGACGGTCGCGCTGCCCGTCGCCTGCGCCGCCCAGTCCTCGCGCGCCGGGTGCGCGCCCGGGGCGGCGCACACCGGGTCGCCGCAGGAGCAGCGCTGCACCCCGTCGGCGGGCACCAGCCAGGTGCCGGGAAACACGTCCCAGTGACGCTCCTCGGCGTAGCGAACGGCGGTCTCCAGCAGCGATGTGCCGCGCTGCTGCGGGATCTGGGCGGCTTCGGTGCCGGGGATGGTCTCTTCCACGTGAACCTCAACTCCCGTGCTCACCGGGGGTTACGGGGGTTCCGCGCGCGGGGGAGGTGCATCGATGCCGCATTCGGGGCGCATGGGTGCATACGTGGGGGCGCGCAGGAGGATTCGCCGCGGGAGCTGGGTAGCCACGTCTGGGGCCGACGGGCCGACGTGTGCCGTCGCCCGGCAGTCCGCACTGCTCCGCGCTCCTCGTTCACCGCACTCCTCGTCACCGCAATCCTCGCAAGCTTCGCAAGTCTCGCATTGTCGGCACATCGACGGGGCATTGATCTTCACGGCCGGATCCGTTCCTCCGACGGTCCGCCGGGACAGCATCGAGACCGCATGAGACCGCATGGGGGTTACGCCATGGCCGCAAGGCCTCTCGTCGCGCGGCAGCCGAACGAACGACTGCAGGCGCTCATTCAGGAAGCGGGCTGCTCGAACGCGGGCCTCGCCCGCCGGGTCAACGTGTGCGGGGTCGAGCACGGTCTCGACCTGCGGTACGACAAGACCTCCGTGGCCCGCTGGCTGCGCGGACAGCAACCGCGGGGCCGGGCGCCGGCGATCATCGCCGAGGCGCTCGGACGCAAGCTCGGCCGCACGGTCACGATCGACGAGATCGGCATGGCCAACGGCAAGAACCTCGCGTCCGGCGTCGGCCTCCAGTTCTCGCCGACGGTACTGGGGGCCATCGAGCAGGTCTGCGAGCTGTGGCGCAGTGACGTGGGGCGCCGGGACTTCCTGTCCGGCTCCTCCGTCGCCGCCTCCGCACTGGTCGAGCCCAGCCGGGACTGGCTGATTTCCGCCCCCGACCCGCAGGTGTCGCGTTCGGCGGGGCCGCGGGTGGGCCAGTCCGACGTGGCGGCCGTACGCGCGATGACGCAGGCCCTGGTGGACCTGGACCACCAGTACGGCAGCGGGCACGTGCGCCCCGTCCTCGTGCACTACCTGAACAGCGTCGTCTCCGGACTGCTGGCCGGCTCCTACCGGGAGGCGGTCGGACGGGAGTTGTTCGCCACGGTCGCGCGCCTGACGGAGCTGGCCGGATACATGGCCGTCGACACCGGCCAACCGGGCCTCGCCCAGCGGTACTACATCCAGTCGCTGCGGCTCGCGCAGGCGGCCGGGGACCGCGGCTACGGCGGGTACGTGCTGGCCGCCTCCATGAGCCATCTCGCCGCGCAGCTCGGAAACCCGCGCGAGATCGCCCAGTTGGCGCGGGCGGCGCAGGAGGGCGCACGCGGACGGGTCACGCCGCGCGCGGAGTCGATGTTCCACGCGGCCGAGGCTCGGGGCCACGCGCTCCTCGGCGACGTACGGGCGGCCCACGAGGCGGCCGGACGGGCGGTCGGCGCGATGGAGTCGGCCGATCCGGCCTCCGGGGACGACCCGGTGTGGATCGCGCACTTCGACGACGCCTATCTGGCCGACGAGTTGGCGCACTGCCACCGAGACCTCGGACAGGCGGACGCGGCGGCGCGCTACGCGCGGCAGTCCCTGGACGGGCACCCCGAGTCACGCGCGCGCAGGCGGGCCATCGGCCATGTGCTGTTGGCCACTGCGCAGGTGCAGCAGCGGGAGATCGAACAGGCCTGCAACACGGCGACGAAGGCCGTGGAACTCCTGGAGACGCTGCGCTCGAACCGGGGCGCGGAGTACCTGGACGACTTCCAGGCCCGGCTCGAGCCGTACCGGGAAGAAGCGGTGGTCAGGGAGTTCGGTGCCCGGCTCGACCTGCAGGCCGCCGCGTGAACGGACGGGGCACGGATGAGTGAACAGGCGTGAAACCGCGCCGTGGTGAGCGGAAAGGGACATCAACAGCGTGCCGCGGCCCGGTTTTGTTACTGCTGTCCCAGGGAAGGAGTTGACGCCCCGGGCGGCGTGGCAGTGGGCTCGGGGGACCCGGTAGCGTGAGCCGACGATTCCGAAGGTCCCCCATTCGTAGGAGTCCCGGTGACGCAGAGTGGACAGGGCGAGGAGCCCTCGGCGCGGCAAGCGCACGAAGGCATCGTGCTGCCCTCGGACGGTGGCGAGCCGCTGCTGCCCGGTCTGGCCGGCGCGCCCGTCGGCCCCCAGGCCGGTGGCCCGCCCGCAGCGGCGCCGCCCGGCGGCCAGGCCTGGGACCGGCCCTGGGGCCCCGAGCAGCAGCAGAGCCCGTCCGCCGGCCAGGGCTGGCCCACGCCGCCCGGCGCCCAGCCGTGGGGCGCTCCCGAGACCTCTCAGCCGTCCGCCGGCCCGCCGCACGCCTGGCCGCCCGCGCAGGGCGACCCGGGTCAGGCCCCCGGAGCCCTGCCGCCCCAGGCCGGCCCCGGACCGCTGCCGCCGGAGGGCGCGCAGTCCCCGTCGTACGGGGCACCGGCGGGCGACCGGTCCTACGGTGCGCAGCCCTCGTACGGGCAGCACCCGCACCAGCAGTACCCGCACCAGCAGCAGCATCAGCAGCAGTACGGCGGGGCGGTCGCGCCGCTGCCGTCCGCGCCGCTGCCGTCCGCCGACGAGGGTGCCACGCAGTACATGCCGCCGGTCGGAACGTCGGCCGACGAGGGCGCCACCCAGTACATACCGCACATACCGCCCGCGGGCCCCGGCGCGCTGCCCCCGGAGAGACCCGCACAGCCGCACGCCGCCGAGTCGACGCAGTACCTCGGCCAGGCCCCGCAGTACCCCGCGCAGCCCGCGGCCGGGCACCAGCCCGCGCCGCCCGCACCCGCGCCCCACCCGGACGCGGAGGCCACGCAGTACATCGCGCCCGTGCCCGGCGGCCCCGCCGGCGCCCCGTTCGGTGCCGGGCCCGGCACCGACGAGGGGCGTCAGCCGCCCGCCGAGTTCGACAACCTCTTCCGCGGTGCCGACGGCCCGGCCTCGGCCACCCAGCAGATGCCCCGCTTCGACGCGCCCCAGTCGCAGTACCCCGGCGACCAGCCCATGTACGCCCCGCAGGGCCCGGGCGGCGGCGGTGGCGGCGGCAGGCGGCGCGGGGACGGTGGCGACGGCGGCCGGGGCGGCCGGGGCGGGCGTACCGGTTCGCGGCTGCCGCTCATCGCGGCCGTCGGCGTGGGCATCGCCGTCGTCGGGGTCGGCGCCGGCGCGATGATGGCCGGCGGGGGGGAGGACGAGGACAAGGGCGGCAACCAGACGGTGTCCGCCACGGCCCCCGCCTCCGAGTCCGCGTCCGCCTCGGCCTCGCCGTCCGTCGATCCGGTCCGGCAGCAGGCCGTCGAGCTGGACAAGCTGCTCGCCGAGAGCGGCACCGGCCGCACCACGGTGATCAACGCCGTGGGTGACGTGAAGACCTGCGACAACCTGCCCCAGGCGGCCAAGGACCTGCGCGAGGCCGCCAAGCAGCGCAGCGGGCTGGTCGACAGCCTCGGCAAGCTCTCCGTGGACAAGCTGCCCCAGCACACCGAGCTGACCACCGCGCTCACCAAGGCGTGGCAGGCCTCGGCGTCGGCCGACAACCACTACGCGGCCTGGGCCGACCGGACGGCCGGCAAGAAGGGCTGCAAGAAGGGCAAGGCCGCCACCCAGCCGTCGGCGGCCAACCGGGCGAGCGGCACGGCCAGCCAGGAGAAGACCAAGGCCGCGAAGCTCTGGAACGCCATCGCCAAGAAGTACGGCCTGACCGAGCGCCAGCCGACCCAGCTGTGAGCGGGCGGTCCGCTCCGGACGGGCCCCGCGCCGGTCTCAGGCCACGTCCGCGTCCTGCAGGGTCCGGGTGGTGTCCACGGCGCCCTCGCGGGCCGAGGCCAGGCGGCCCTCCCGTACGACCTGGAGGGTGACCTCGGCGTTGACCAGGCGGGGGAAGCCGACCGAGGCCAGCTTGTCGGCGAAGGTCCACCGGAGGTCGGGCGTGAGTCCGCCCGTGCCGACCTCCAGACCGTCGTCGAGGGCCCGCCTGACGGTGTCGGCGCTCACCTCCCCGTCGCCGAGCGACTCGACGATCTCCTTGAACACCGTGTACGCGATCCAGGTCGTCTGCACCCCGGCGTCCGCCGCGTCGACGTCGTTGTCGCCGAACGCCTGCTCCTTGATCAGCTTTTTCAGCCCGTCCCAGGCCGGGTCGCCCACCGACGGGTACCAGCCGGTGACGTACGCCCCCTCGTAGGGCCCGGTCGCCCCGCCGCTCGCGTTGACCGTCGTCTGGTCGACGCTGCCGAGCACGGTGGCGGTCCGTACGTCGGGGCGGCCCTCGCGGGCGCGCCGGAAGGAGTCCATGAAGGTGCCGGTGCGGTCCCCGAGGACGGGCACGACGCACCCCGGCTTCCCCCGGCCGGCGTCCTCCCGCGCCAGTGCCTGCTCGGACTGGTCGTCGTACGAGGTGGCGTCCTCCGCCGCCTTCTGGTCGTGGGCCCGCTCGTGCCCGCCCGAGACCAGCCCCGAGTCCAGCAGCGCGGGCAGCTGGTCGCCCGCGATCGTGTCGGGGCGGACCAGCGTGACCGGCCCGCAGGAGTCGGCGAGCGCGCTGCCGAGCCCCGCGAGGAGCGCCGGCTGGCCGCCGTTGACCGGGTACGACAGCGGGCTGGTGAACTCCGTGTTGGTGAGGCCGTAGCCGCCGATGTACGGGATGCGGGCGCCCTCCAGCACGGGGAAGAACGAGTCGGCGTGCTGGCTGTAGGAGCCCACCACGGCGACCGCGTTCTCCTTGACGGCACGGCGGGCGCACTTCGCGGCGGCCACGCTGTCGTTGTGGTCGTTGCAGGTCAGGACGTTGAGCTTGCGGCCGCCGAGACCGCCCTGGGCGTTGATCCAGCGGGCGTAGGCCTGGGCGAGCGCGGGCATGCCGGGTTTGTTGGTCGCGCCGGTGTCCTGCGGCGCCCAGGTCATGACGGTGATCGGGCCGTCGCCCCCGGAGCCCCCCGTGGCACCGGGGACGACCCCGCAGCCGACGGCGAGTGACGCGCACGCCGCCAGCGCGCCCGCGGACAGGGCGCCGGTGCGGGTGGCCCGGGAGCGGCCGCGGGGGCCGCCGGGGAGAGTGCTGCGGATGGGTCGCCTGCCGGTCATGTCCCCGCACGATTCCGTCACACGGCCAACCCGGGAGTGACCCGCGGTCAACGCGCGGTGACGCGGAGGTGAATTGCGGGGGCCGGCGGGACGCGGGGAAGAGGAACGTAGGATCGATGACCGTGCAAGGTTCGGAGAACTCTTCCCGTCGCGGCCGTCGCTCCACCACCATGGGCGGCATGCCACTCAACGACATGCCGTGGTGGCGCTGGCGCAGTCAGGTGCGCTCCGCGCTGCACATGCTCTCCGCCCCCGCCTTCCAGCGGGACGTCTGGCTGGCCGGCGTCGACGGCTACGGGGACGTCACCGACGCCGTGTACCGCCTGGTGGAGGACACCTGGCTGGACCACTGGTCGGCCGAGAAGTACGTGGGCACGGTCTTCCGCGACTCGCAGGAGGCGGCGCTGGTCGACACCGCCGTGCTGCGGGTCCTGCGGATCATGCACCAGGTCGGGCCGGACGCGCCGGTGACCGCGTACCTGGACCACGCGGACTGGCCGGAGGCGGTGCGGGCCGCGCGCGACGCGCACGTACGGCTGGCCACCAGCGACGGCGAGGACCCGGAGGCGGAGCCGCGCACGCTCGAGGTGCTGCAGATCCTCACCCGGTCCGCCTGACGGGACGGCACGCGGTCCGGGAGGCCGGATATGGGACCCTGTGCTGCATGAACGCGCAGTCCTCCGCCGCCGTCCCCTCGGCCGACGCCCCGGCCGACCAGTACGTCCTCACCCTGTCCTGCCCCGACAAGCAGGGCATCGTGCACGCCGTCTCGAGCTACCTGTTCATGACCGGCTGCAACATCGAGGACAGCCAGCAGTTCGGGGACCACGACACGGGCCTGTTCTTCATGCGGGTCCACTTCTCGGCCGGCGAGCCGGTGACCGTGGACAAGCTGCGCGCCAGCTTCACCGCGATCGGCGACGCCTTCCACATGGACTGGCAGATCCACCGGGCCGACGCGAAGATGCGCATCGTGCTCATGGTGAGCAGGTTCGGGCACTGCCTGAACGACCTGCTCTTCCGCGCGCGGATCGGCGCGCTGCCCGTGGAGATCGCGGCCGTGGTGTCCAACCACACCGACTTCGCCGAGCTGGTGGGGTCCTATGACATCCCCTTCCACCACATCCCCGTGACGAAGGACACCAAGCCGGAGGCCGAGGCCCGGATCCTGGAGATCGTGCGCGAGGAGAACGTCGAACTCGTCGTGCTGGCCCGCTACATGCAGGTCCTCTCGGACGACCTGTGCAAGGCGCTCAGCGGGCGTATCATCAACATCCACCACTCCTTCCTGCCGAGCTTCAAGGGCGCGAAGCCGTACCACCAGGCGCACGCGCGGGGCGTGAAGCTGATCGGCGCGACGGCGCACTACGTGACGGCCGACCTCGACGAGGGGCCGATCATCGAGCAGGAGGTCGAGCGGGTCGGCCACGACGTCACCCCGGACCAGCTGGTGGCGATCGGACGGGACGTGGAGTGCCAGGCGCTGGCGCGGGCCGTGAAGTGGCACGCGGAGCGGAGGATTCTCTTGAACGGTCGCCGGACGGTGGTCTTCGCCTAGCGGGGCGGGGGGTTCTGTTTCGTCGGCGGCTGCGGGTGGTCGGTGGTTGCTCGCGCAGTTCCCCGCGCCCCTTGAGGGCGTGCAGTGAACGCCCTCAAGGGGCGCGGGGCTGGATTGAATATGCGGCTCCGCCGCGTGGGCGCGACAAGCCACGAAGCACCCGCCGCCGCCGACGAATCCGCGACCGCCCCCTACATCCGGCTCAAGCTCGCCGCAGCGAACAGGACGTCCCGGATCGCCTCCCGGTCGCCCACCTGACCGGCCGCCGCCTCCGCCGGAGGCACATGGCCCGCCGCCAGCCGGCAGAACTCCACGCCGTCCAGGGCGACATGGGCCACCTCGTGATCGGGCGAGCCCACGGCGCCGGGCGAGTCCAGCGGGATGAGCCACTCGCCGCCGCCCGAGCCCTCGATCTCCAGCCGCAGGCTGCGTCCCGGCTCGCCCGCGGCGACCAGGCGCGGACGGTCGCCGGGCGCGGCCAGACCGGCCCGGCGGCGGGCCGCGAGGACGCCGGGCAGCATCCGGGCCGCGAGGTCGATCATGCCGTTGAGGTGGCGCGCGGACGGCGGCTCGTACGGGTAGTCCACCGCGTCGGCGATGTCCTCCGCGTGCACCCAGCACTCGAACGCCCGGTCCAGCATCGCGTCCCGCAGCGGCAGCTCGAAGTCGCCGTACGAGACCGGCATCCCGCCCGCGTCGCCGGTGAACGCCGCCGTCCGGACGATGCCGTGAGTCTGCTCACGCCAGGGTGCCCGCACCGCGCGGGTGGGCGGGTAGTGCGAGGCCCGCCAGTACGCCTCCGTGCGGGCGGCAGGCGCCTGGGCGGGTGCCGCGATGTCACCCAGCGGGTCGTCGAGGCCCAGGGCGGCCGCGACTGTCCCGTCGACCGTCAGCAGGTGCGCGATGACCCCGGCGACGGTGGTACGGCGGCTCGCGGCGCCGTCGTCCTCGAACCAGCGCAGCCGGACCGGCGCGTGCCACTCGGCGTCCCCGAAGTCCTGGAGCAGCGCGTCGAGGCGGGCGGTCTCGGCGTCGTAGGGGGTGGCCCACTCGGGCACCGGGATGCGCGGCGGACGCCGCTCCAGGCAGCCGTCCAGGACGCGGGTGCGCAGGGCGGGATCCAGGTCCAGGCTCTCCGGCCGCTGGAGCAGCGTGACCGCCTCGCGCAGGCGCAGCGCCTCGTCGGCGCAGGCGTCGCACTCCCCGAGGTGCTCCTCGACGGCCGCCGCCTCCTGCGCCGAGCAGGCCGCCAGCGCCCACGCCCCGAGCAGCGACGTCAGCACCTGGTGCTCCAGCGCGAGCGGCGCCGGCTCGGGCAGCGCCCGCCCGCCGTCCTCGACGGAGGCACGGGGCAGCGGTATACGCGCCCCGGTGCCGGTGCCGGTGCCGGTGCCGGTGCCGGTGCCGGTGCCCGCGTCGCCGTCTGCCCCCTTCCTGTCGTGCTCGTCGTTCCCGTCGTCCTCGTCGTACGCCTTCATGCCGCACCCCCGTATCCGGGCGGCACCCCGGGTGGGGGCGGGGCGGTGCCGGCGTCACGGGCCGTGGACAGGAGCTGGAGGCCCAGGCGGAGGCGGCGGCGGGCCTCGTCCTCCGTGACGCCGAGGTCGGCGGCGGTCTGCCGGTAGTCCCGGCGCTGGAAGTAGGCCAGCTCCAGGGCGGCGCGCAGGGGAGCCGGCATGGACTGGACGATGTAGTCGGCGCGGGCGGCGACCGAGGCGTGCCGCACCTTGGTCTCCAGCTCCTCCGCGGTGCCGGGCCCGCCCCGGACGAGCGCCGCCGTCTCGGTGGCACGCAGCCGCTGGACGGCGAAACGGTGGGTGAGCGTGGCGACCCAGGTGCGCAGCGGGCCCTGCCGGGGGTCGTAGGTGTCGGGATGCTCCCAGACGTGCGCGAACACGTCGCGCGTGATGTGGTCGGCGGCCCGCTCGTCGTCGAGCACGCGGTGCGCCAGGCCGTGCACCAGCGAGGCGAACCGGTCGTACAGCTCCCCCAGGGCGGCGGCCTCGCCGCGGGCGAGCCGCTGCTGCATCTTGCGGTCCCAGCGCAGTGGCACGTCCCTCTTCGCCATGCGGCCCCTCCACCCCCTCGTCGGACCCGGCCTGCGGCCACCCTCTCCCCGAATGTAGTCGGCACGTCCGACAGCGCACGCCCCTTTGCTCCAATGCGCGCCCCCGGCCGGCCGGAGGTGATATGCGCCTCCACTACCCTCTATCGTGCGACCGAAATCGATCGAACAGGATCGAAAGCGTCTGAAACAAGCCTCTTCCGACCGGTCTCCGTTTCCGCCTCGGCGTTTGGGGGAACGGCCGGTGGGCAGGCGCGCCGCCAAGAAGCGTAAGTACGGCTTCCGTTTCGGGTGAATCCAGGCGTTCCGACGGATGAAGGGCATGGTGGTGACGTTCAACGTGACCGGCGGCGAGCGGGGCCGGTGGGCCGTGCTCCAGGTGTCGGGCGAACTGGACCTGGTGACGTCACCGGTGCTGCGGCAGCGCGTGCACGACGAGGTGGCGGAGGGGCGGCACAGCCTCGTCCTGGACCTCTCCGAGGTCCTGTTCTGCGACTCCAGCGGGGTCGGCGTCCTCATCGCCTCCCGGCGGCTCATCCGCTCCTGCCAGGGCAGGCTGCGCCTGATACTGCCCGCCCAGGGAGCCGTCGACGGCTCCCACGTCAACCGCGTCCTCGGCGCGCTGGGCGTGCGCCGGCTCTTCGACTGCCACCCCGACCTCGCCTCGGCGACCGGGGACGAGCCGCGCCCCCTGTCCGCGTAGGCCGATCGCAGCGGCAGCGGCAGCGGCAGCGGCAACGGCGGCAACGGCACGGCAGGGCGCGGTGCGGTACGGCAGCGCGCGCGGTACTGCACATCGCGGCAAGTCCCGTCCGCGCCGGCGTCCGGCGACGTACGCTCCGGGCGGGACGACCCCGAACACCGACGTGAGACGGCCGGAGAGAACCATGGTCAACAGCGAGTACGAGCGCAGGATCGCCGCGCGGTTCACCACCTTCGACCAGGACGGCAACGGCCACATCGACCGTTCCGACTTCAGCGGGGCGGCCAAGGCCCTGCTCGCCGAGTTCGGCGTCGCCGCCCGCTCCGACAAGGGACAGGCCCTGTACGGCGGTGCGGAGGCGCTCTGGCAGGGCCTGGCGGGCATCGCCGACCGGGACGGCGACCAGCGCATCACCCGCGAGGAGTTCGTCACCGCGGCGGTCAAGCGGCTGCGGGACGAGCCGGACCGGTTCGCCGAGATCGCCCGCCCCTTCCTGCACGCCGCCCTGGACGTCGCCGACACCGACGGTGACGGGACGGCCACCGTCGCGGACACCGCGCGGGCGCTGACCGCGTTCGGCGTGCCCGGGGACGTCGCCCGGCCGGTCGCCGCCGCGCTCGACACGGACGGCGACGGCAAGGTGGGGGAGACGGAGATCGTCCCGGCCTTCGCCCGCTACTTCACCGTGCCCGAGTAGTGCCTTGCGGCGCCCGCTCGCGTGGCGCATGTTGCGGATCGTGGCAGAACGGCATCACAGAGCGTTGATACCGGGTTGTGTCCGCCGTGTGACCCGTTACGGCCCGGAGTCGGTGCCACGCTCCGGTACCTTGTGTGGGATGCGAGTGGTCCCGAGCGCCAGCCGTGCCGGAGTTGCCCCTGGGGCGGCTCCGGAACCGACGGTGTGCGCCTTGCCCCGCAGGGCGGAACGGCCGCCGGCCACCGCCTGTTCGACTCCCCGGAACGTGCGTCGCACAGTATGGCGCACGAGTACTCCTTCGCGCTGGAATATGCCCGAAGCGCTTGTTGGCGTGACTGTCCGTCAACCATGCTGTTCCACAAGGGATTCACGTTCGGTGATCCCCGCCCCGGCCGTTGTTCTGGCCATGCTGGAAATGGCTACGATCGTGGCCCTCATGAGGCGCGAGCCTTTGTGTCCGCCGGTTCGGATGGTGTGAGCGGTGCAGGTGCTTCAAGTGCAGCTGGAGGTCCGTCCAGACCCCTCGGAAGTGGGGCGTGCCCGGCGTTGGGCGCGTTCACGCCTCGCCGGGTCGGGGATACGGGCCGATGAACCACTCGCCGAGACGCTGGTCCTGCTCGTCTCCGAACTCGTCACCAACGCCGTGGTGCACACCGGGCGTTCGGCGGTCCTGCGGCTGGTACTGCCGGGGGCGGTGACCGAGGAGACGGAGGAGGCCACCGTCCGCCTCGAAGTGGACGACGCCAGCGACCGCGCCCCGGTGCCCCGTTGTGCGGGCGGCGAAGCGACGGGCGGCCGGGGCCTCGCCCTCGTGGACGGTCTCGCCGACCGCTGGGGCTGGAGCCGGGAGGGTACCGGCAAGCGCATCTGGTGCGAGCTGGACCGGAGCGCCGGCGGCGAGGAGGCCGCGCCCGTCTGCGGGAGTGGCGGCGGCACGGTGGCGTACGAGGGATTCGCGTACGAAGTGGTCTGACGGCCGTGCGCCGGGGCGTGCTTCTGTGCGCGTCCTCGGCGAAACGGTACACAAGTGATGAAACCGCACTCGCCGGTTGACGGATCGTGACCGCTTCCTCACGCTTGTAGCCACGATTCGCCGCGAGGGGACGACGAGGGCTCGGTGACGGAGCCCTCGACGAGCGTGGGTCGTGTCGGCGGCGGTTCCCTCGGGGGCGACGGGAGCCGGGCGGGAGCGCCGGAGTCGGGTGGCGGCGCGCGATGCCGTGCTCGGGGCGGACAACGCCGCGCCGCCGGCCGACGAGGGTTCACTCTCCACAGGCTGTGGACAACTCCGCGCGGAAGGTCCGCCGGTACCCGGTCGGCGTGACCCCGAGTGCGGTCTGCATATGCTGCCGCATCGACTGGGCCGTGCCGAATCCCGCGTCCCGGGCGACCTGGTCGACCGACAGGGCGGTGGACTCCAGCAGGTGCCGGGCCCGTTCGACGCGCTGCCGGGTGAGCCACTGGCCCGGACTGACGCCGACCTCCTCGCGGAAACGGCGGGTGAAGGTGCGTACCGACATCGACTCCTGGGCGGCCATGTCCCGCAACTGGATCGGCTCGTGCAGGCGGCCGAGCGCCCAGGCGCGGGCACCCGTCGTGGACGACTGCTGCGGGTCGGGCACCGGCCGCTCGATGTACTGCGCCTGCCCGCCGTCCCGGTGCGGCGGTACGACGGTGCGGCGGGCCACCTCGTTGGCGACGGCGGTGCCGTGGTCCCGGCGCACGATGTGCACGCACAGGTCGATCCCGGCCGCGACCCCGGCCGAGGTGAGCACGTCGCCGTCGTCGACGAACAGCACGTCGGCGTCCACCCGCACCTTCGGGAACAACCGCTGGAAGTGCTCGGCCGAGGCCCAGTGCGTGGTCGCCGGGCGGCCGTCGAGATACCCGGCGGCGGCCAGCACGAACCCGCCCGTGCAGATCGCGACGAGCCGGGTGCCGGGCCGCACGAGGGCCAGCGCGGCGGCCAGTTCCCCGGTCAGTACGCCCTCCTCGTACACCTGGCCCAGCTCGTAGGAGGCGGGGACGACGACCGTGTCGGCGGTGGCCAGCGCCTCGGGACCGTTCTCGACCAGGATCGCGAAGTCCGCGTCCGTGTCGACCGGGCCCGGCGGCCGGACCGAGCAGGTGACGACCTCGTACAGCGGGCGCCCCGACTCGTCGCGGGCGAGACCGAAGATGCGCGGCGCGATGCCCAGCTCGAAGGGGAGCAGGCCGTCGAGGGCGAGGACGACGACGCGGTGCGGGCGGTCGGAGATGCCGGGGGCGTCGGCAGGGGCGGAGGTCATGGCCCGATCCTAGCGAACCATGTCCTCCGGGCCACTCGTCCGTGCGTCGTCTCCTGCGGAGACTCAGTGACGTGACCCAGACAACCGACGCCACCGCAGTACCCGAGGACCAGCGGGAGCCGGCCCCCCGCCGTCGGCGCGTGCACCGCGCCTGGTGGGTCGCCGCCGTCACCTTCGTGACGATCATCGGGGCCGCCGCCTTCCGCTCCCTGCCCGGCATCCTCATCGACCCGCTCCACCAGGAGTTCGGCTGGTCGCGCGGCACGATCGGCGCCGCCGTCTCCGTCAACCTCGCCCTCTACGGGCTGACCGCCCCCTTCGCCGCCGCCCTGATGGACCGCTTCGGCATCCGGCGGGTGGTCGCCGTCGCCCTGATGGTGATCGCGCTCGGCTCGGGCCTGACCGTGTGGATGAACTCCGCCTGGCAGCTCATCCTGTGCTGGGGCCTGCTGGTCGGTCTCGGCTCCGGCTCGATGGCCCTGGCCTTCGCCGCCACCGTCACCAACCGCTGGTTCACCGAGCGGCGCGGCCTGGTCACCGGCGTCCTCACCGCCGCCTCCGCCTCCGGACAGCTGATCTTCCTGCCGCTGCTGTCCTGGATCGTCGAGACGTACGACTGGCGCCCGGCGGCCGTCACCGTCGCCCTCGCCGCCCTGGCCGTCGTCCCCTTCGTCTGGCTCCTCCTGCGCGACCACCCGGCCGACGTCGGCCAGAAGCCGTACGGTGCCGCGGAGTTCGTGCCCAAGCCCGCCCCCGTGCCCGGTGCCGCCCGCCGCGCCCTGACGGTCCTGTTCTCCGCCGTCCGCACCGGCCCGTTCTGGCTCCTGGCCGGCACCTTCGCGATCTGCGGCGCCTCCACCAACGGCCTGATCCAGACCCACTTCGTGCCCGCCGCCCACGACCACGGCATGCCGATCACCGCCGCCGCCTCGCTGCTCGCCGTCATCGGCGTGTTCGACGTGGCCGGCACGATCGCCTCCGGCTGGTTCACCGACCGCTTCGAACCGCGCCGCCTGCTCGCCGTCTACTACGCCCTGCGCGGCGTCTCCCTGCTCTTCCTCCCCATGCTGCTCGCGCCGAGCGTCCACCCGCCGATGGTCTTCTTCATCGTCTTCTACGGCCTGGACTGGGTCGCCACCGTCCCGCCCACCCTCGCCCTGTGCCGCGAGCACTACGGCGACGACAGCGCGATCGTCTTCGGCTGGGTGTTGGCCTCCCACCAGGTGGGCGCCGCGCTCGTCGCCTTCCTCGGCGGTGTGGCCCGCGACCACTTCGGCTCCTACGACGTGGTGTGGATCGCCTCCGGCGCCCTGTGCGCGGCAGCGGCCCTGATGGCCCTGGTGATCCGGCGGCGGCCGGCTCCGGTGACCGTTCTGTCATGAGCAAGTCGTAGGCTGCGCGCATGGGGCGGGGAACGGCGGGGGAGGCCGGGGGGCGTCAGCGGCCCACCCGGCGGAACGACGACTGGAACCGGGCGGTCGCGCTGTGCGCGGGACAGGTACCGCTGGTGTGGCTGGCGTGGTGGTTCGCCATGGAGGCGGGCCGGGACGACTACGGCTACGGGGGCGGCGGCTACCTGGGCATCTGCTGCGTGCCGCTGATCCTGCCGTTCATCGGCCTCTTCCACGCGGCCGTGCAGGTCGCACCCGCCGCGGCCCTGGCCCGTCTGCGGCCCCGCACCTCCCCCGGCCCCGAGTGGGCCTGGCACCTGGCCGGGTCCGTACTGATCGGCGCCGGCTGGTCGGTGCTGGGACGCGTGCTGTGGGGGTGGCCGGTCGGCGACACCCTCCCGTGGTGTGCCGGGGTCGGCGTCCTGCCGGTGCTGGTCCTCCACTGCCTGCGCGGACGAACGTGGGGAGGATGGGGCGTCTGGCTCCGTTCGGCGGGCGCGAGCCTCGTCCTCTTCGTGGTGTGCGGAGTGACGGCGGCCTCCCTGGCCGACGAGTACGAACCCCCTCGGCTGTCCGCCGGGCAGCTCGCCGGGGAGTGGCAGGGCGAGGGCGGGGGCGTGCTGCGGCTGGCCCGGGGCGGCCGGGCGGAGGTGACCCGCGTACCGTCCCACAACGTCGACGAGGAGGGCGACTTCTCCCTGTGCGACGGGACCGGCACGTGGACGTTCGAACGGGACAGCGAGCTGCTGGACATCCACCGCGACGGCGTCCTGGTGCGCCTCGACGGCGAGTGCGGCCAGGAGACGTACTGGACGATCGGCGGCACCGAACGGGAACCCGAGCTGTTCGTGCGGTTCGGCGACCCGGACGCCGGTGACCTGCGCATCCTCACCCGCGCCCAGGGCCGGTCCTAGCCCGGCAGCCGCGACACCCGCCCCACCTCCCTCTTCGCGACCGCCCCGGCGATCCGCCCGGCGTCGATCGCCAGCTCGCGGAGCATGCCGCTGATGGGGTTGGTGAAACCGGTGAAGTACAGGCCGGGGGCGTCGGCCGGCGTGCGGCCCCCGTGCACGACCGGCCTGCCGGTGCCGTCCAGGACGCCGAGGTGCCCGACCAGCCCCTCCAGGCCCCGCCGGTACCCCGTGGCCGCGATCACGGCGTCCGGGGCGATGCGGGTGCCGTCGGCGAGGACCGCCTTGCCGTCCTCGAAGGCCTCGACGGCGGCCACGACCTCCACCCGGCCCTCGCGGACCGCGTCGATCAGGCCGACGTCCTGCACCGGGATCGCGCCCTCGGCGGCCCGGGTGAGGAGACCGGCTTCCGGGCGGGGCAGCCCGTGGGAGGACAGGTCGGGCGTGCTGATCCTGGCCAGCGGACGGGCGAGCCGGTCGGCGAGCGCGGCCGGCAGACGCCGGACCAGGACGCCGTTGTACTGGGCGGCCCACCCCGCGGTCGAGCGGCGGACGATGTGCGGAGCCGTGCGCACCGAGAGCCGGACCCGGGCGGCCCCGCCCTCCACCAGGTCCACGGCGATCTCGGCGCCCGTGTTGCCGACCCCGACCACCAGGACGTCCCGGCCGGCGTACGGGGCCGGGGCGCGGTACTCGGCGGCATGCCGGAACTCGCCGGTGTACGTGTCCCGGCCGGGCCAGTCAGGGAGCCGCGGGGTGTGGTTGCAGCCCGTGGCGACCACCACCGCGGCGCCGGTCAGCTCCCGGCCCCCGGAGGCGTGCAGCAGCCAGCCGGCCCCGCCCGGTGCGGGCTCGACACGGAAGACCTCCACACCGGTGACGATCTCCAACTGGTGGTACTCGGCGTACTTCTCCAGGTACCGCACCACGTCGTCCCGGGCCACCCAGCGCCCGAAGCGGCGCGGCATCGGCAGGCCGGGCAGCGCCGAGAGGCGGCGGGTGGTGTGCAGCCGCAGCCGGTCGTAGTGCCGTCGCCAGGAGTCGCCGACCCGGTCGGCCCGTTCCAGGACCACGGCCCGCAGACCGCGGGCGCGCAGCGCGTGGGCGACGGCGAGACCGCCGGGACCGGCGCCTATGACGTACACGGGGCGGCCCGCGGGGTGGGCGGGCTGCTGCGGTTCAGCGGACGCTGTGGAGTCGGCCATGCGGCGAGCGTAATCGCGCACCCGCTTGATGGGTCTCGGTCAAGACCGGAATCGGTTGCGGATCGGTCACGACTGGGACCGGGGTCGGCTTGAATGGCCGGATGGCCCACACACGCACGTACACCCTCGACCCCTTCTCCTCCCGCCCCGAACCGCGCGGACACGGCCTGCGCCTGTGCGCCTGGGACGCCGCCTCGGACGCGGACGCCCGAACGTGGCTGCGCGGCCACCTGGACCCCGACTTCCAGCGCTGGAACACACCGCTCAAGCTGTGGACCGACCTCGCCGGGGCCCGCGAGGCGCTGCGCGCACGGGCGCGGGACGCGGCGGACGGCAGGTCGGCGTCCTTCCGGATCACGGACGACGAGAGCGGTACGACGCTCGGGCACATCGGCCTCGGCGAGATCAGCACGCAGCTGAAGACGGGCCGGGTCGGCTACTGGGTGCTTCCCGAGGCCCGGGGCCGGGGCGTCGCCACCCGGGCCCTGCTCCTCGCCTCGCGCTGGGCCTACGCCGAACTCGGCCTCCACCGCCTGGAACTGGGCCACGCGGTGGGGCACGACGCCTCCTGCCGGGTCGCCGAGCGGAGCGGCTACCGGGCCGAGGGGATCCTGCGCGAGGCGATGTTCGAGGCCGGCCGGCACGACGCGTTCCGGGACGTGCACCTGCACGCGCGGCTGGCGACGGACGAGGAGCCGACGCCGCCCGGCGCGCGGTGAGCGCGGTTCACGGCCACAGCAGCCGCCGGTCCCAGCCGCCGCCGGCCGCCCGCCGGTAGGACAGCCGTACGTGGCGCCGGCGGGCCTCGCCCTGGAAGAACTCCACCTCGTCGGGGCGCAGCCGGTACAGCGTCCAGGACGGGACCGGGGCGTCCGGCTCCCGGCCGGCCCGCTCCCAGGCCGCCTCGGAGGCGCGGGCCAGCTCGGCCGTCGAGCCCAGCTCCGCGCTCTGCCGGCCGGTGAGCGCGGCGGCCAGTGCGCCGGTCGAGCGCGCGTGCAGGTCGGCCAGCGCCTCCTCGGCCGGTGCGACGGCGACCGGGCCGCGCAGCCGTACCTGGCGGCCCAGCACCGGCCAGTAGAAGGCGAGCGCGGCGTGCGGGCGGGCGGCGAGGTGGCGGCCCTTGCGGCTGTCGGCGTGGGTGGCGAAGGCCCAGCCGTCCTCGTCGGCGCCGTGCAGCATGACGACGCGCACGTCCGGCAGGCCCTCGGCGTCCGCCGTCGCCAGCGACACCGTGTGCGGCTCGCGCTCGCCGGCCGCTACCGCCTCGGCGAACCACCGGGTGAACAGCTCCAGCGGGTCGCCGGGTGCGCCGGCCGGGTCGAGGGGCGGCAGTTCGGTGACCGCGGGGTCCCACACCCGTAGCGACCTCAGCAGCTCGTGAAGATCGGTTTCCATACCCCGATTGTCCTGCGGGCGGGGGCGCGCCCGGGGCTCACACGGAGCCGAGGTCGGAGGAGACCCAGCGTTCGGGGCGCATCCGGACGACGACCTGCTCGCCGTGGTTCGCGGAGGCGAAGGCGACGTAACCGTCGACCTTCTCGGCCGGGAGGTAGCGCGCGGAGATCTCCCGCAGATGCTCCTCGGTCGCGGTGACCGTCTCGACGACCGGCCCCTCGACCGACACGTAGCGGATGGTGGGCTCCAGCCGGTCGACCATCAGGGAGAACCGGCCCGCCTTGCCGATCAGCCGGTTCTTGCGGCTGTCCAGGCCCGTCAGGATCCACAGCTCGCCGCCGGGCTCGTACTGGTACCAGATCGGCACGGTCAGCGGGGCGCGGCCCGCCCCCGCGTCGACCGCGAGCGCGGCGATGTGCGGCTCGGCCAGGAACGTCTCACGCTCTTCGCGGGTCAGGGCCATGGTGGTCTCCTCCGGCGGACACGGATGCGGATGCGGACGCGATGCGGTTACGGATGCCGAGCACAACGTCGGCCGGACGGACGGCTGTTCCCCGGCCGGGGGCGTCGTGGGGCTGAACTGCGAGGCGCTGGACGTCGTACCGGTGCGGCCGGAGGGCCGGGGCACGGTCGCCGAGTTCGAGCGGGCGGCCGACGGGGAGGCGAAGGGGCTGGACGTGCGGTGGGCGGCGAGCGGCGGAGCGGAGATGACAGGCTGCCGCGCGGCGTACTACTTGGTGGGCTTCTTTCCCGTGATGCCGAGATACGTCAACAGGGCGAGGTGGGGCTTGAGTTCCGCCTGTTTCACGCCCCACGAGGAGAATCCCTTCTGGTGCGAGGCGGCGGCCGCGAGCATGACGACGAGTGACCCGGCGATCGCCGCGGGGTTCACGTCCTTGTCGACCTTGCCCTTTGCCTGAAGATCGGCGACGGAATCCGTGAGGGAGGAATTCACCGAATTCAGGATCTTCATGCGGATTTTGGCGAACCGCTTGTCGCCCTCCGCCGCACCGAGATCCACAACGCGCAGAATCGCGTCGTTCTTCCGCCAGAACTCCAGGAATCCGTCGACGACTTCCTGTGCCGTCTGCCAGCCGGCCTTGCCGACCCAGGAGCGACCCGCCGTCAGTTCGGCCAGCGAGGAACTCTCGGCGGCCATACGGTCGGCGATCTCCAGGACGGCGCCCTCGACGTCCGGAAAGTACTGGTAGAAGGTCGCGGGCGACGTGCCCGCCTTGCGGGCGACATCGATGACTTTGACATCGCGATAGGGGGAGGAGCTGAGCATTTCGCTGAGGCAGTCGAGCAGTTTCTGCCTGGTCGCCTGCCCACGTCGACCGGCCACGCGGCCGTCGACGGTACGCACTTGTCCTGTCATGCCGTCAGCTTACCGACGGGTGATCCGAGCGCGATTCGGCCGACTGCAAATGGGGTGCGGGGGTGGAGAGAGACTGGTGTGCCTGGTCTGCGCGGTGCGGGCGACGCGGTTACTTTGACGGCATGGCCGAAAACGGGGCATTCGAGAAGAGGTCGTCGGAGTCGTCGGAGTCGTCGGACCGTCCGTCCGTCCGCCGGGAGGGCGTCCCCTGCTGGGTGGACGCACAGCTCTCCGACGTGGAGGCGGGCAGGCGTTTCTACGGCGAGCTGTTCGGCTGGACCTTCCAGGACGAGGGGGAGCCGGAGGAGAGCCCTTACCGGGCGCCGGGGGAGTCGGTACGGGCGTGCCTGGACGGCGAGCCGGTCGCCGCGCTGGTCCGCAAGACGGACGGCCGGATGCCCACGGTGTGGTCCGTGTACTTCCACACCCCGGACGCCGCCGCCCTGACCGCGCGGATCCGGGCGGGCGGCGGTCAGATCGTCACCCCGCCCCACCCGGTCGGCGACCTGGGCACCGCCGCCCTCGCCGCCGACCCCGACGGCGCGGTCTTCGGGCTCTGGCAGCCGGGCCGCCGTACCGGCTTCGCGCGCCGGCACGAGCCGGGCACCTTCGCCTGGGCCGAGCTGTACACCCGGGACACGGAGGCCGCCAACGCCTTCTACGGCGACCTGTTCCACGACGCGCTCTTCGGCCCGGACGCCTCCCCCGACTTCGGCCGCGCCCGGGTCTCGGACGTCTTCGCCGCCGAGATGCCGCCGCACTTCCTCGTCCACTTCCTGGTCGAGGACGTGGCCGCCGGGCTCGCGACGGTGGCCCGGCTCGGCGGACGGGTGCGGGTCCCGCCCTTCGAGACGTCGTACGGGCGGGTGGCCGTGGTCTCGGACGGGCAGGGGGCGTCGTTCGCGCTGCTGCAGCGCTGAACGGACCGGGGAGAGGGCGCGCGACGGGTGCCGCGAGCCCCACCCTTTGCCCGGAATCAGGCAAGACACCCCGATTGTCGCCAGGTTCGCCACCAGCGCCTCGGACAGGAAGAATCGGGGTGCGTGGCGCCACGGAGGTGCGGTGGTGAGACGCTGCACTTCGGTCGCGTACATATGTGGGTGGCGCGGCCCGTACGGGGAGGTGGCAGGCAAGTGGTGGATCAGCTGACGCAGCACGATCCGCGGCGGATCGGGCCGTTCGAGGTGCTGGGCCGGCTCGGTGCCGGCGGCATGGGGCTGGTCTATCTCGCGCGCTCGGCGTCCGGGCGGCGCGTGGCGATCAAGACGGTGCGCACGGAACTGGCGGAGGACCAGCTGTTCCGCGTCCGCTTCACCCGCGAGGTGGAGGCGGCCCGCGCGGTCTCGGGCTTCTACACGGCGGCCGTGGTCGACGCCGACCCGCGCGCCGCGGTGCCGTGGCTGGCCACCGCCTACGTGCCCGCACCCTCCCTCGAGGAAATAGTGAACGAGTGCGGGCCGATGCCCGCTCAGGCGGTGCGGTGGCTGGCGGCCGGCGTCGCGGAGGCGCTCCAGTCGATCCACGGCGCGGGCCTGGTCCACCGCGACCTGAAGCCCTCCAACGTCCTCGTCGTCGAGGACGGCCCCCGCGTGATCGACTTCGGCATCGCGTCCGGCGTCTCGAACACCCGGCTGACCATGACGAACGTCGCCGTCGGCACCCCCGCCTACATGTCCCCGGAGCAGGCGAAGGACTCCCGCAGCGTCACCGGCGCCAGTGACGTGTTCTCGCTCGGCTCCATGCTGGTCTTCGCCGCCACCGGGCACCCGCCCTTCCACGGCGCCAACCCGGTCGAGACGGTCTTCATGCTGCTGCGCGAGGGCCCCGACCTGGAGGGCCTGCCCGACGAGCTGCGCCCGCTCATCGAGTCCTGCATGCAGATGGAGGCCACCGGCCGCCCCAACCCCGCCGACCTCCAGGCCCAGCTCGCCCCGCACCTCTTCGGCTCCGGCTCCGACGACAGCGGTACGGCGTCGGCGTGGCTGCCCGAACGGGCCGTGAGCCTGATCGAGGGCCGCCGGGGCGGCCGCCCCGCGGTCAAGCCCGCCACCACGGCCGGCGGCCGCGGCCCGGGCCCCTCCGGCGCCCGCGCCCCGGTCCACGTGCCCCCGCTGCCGCCCCCGCCCGCGCACGACCCCGTCGTACCGGCGCCGCCCGCGCACGGCCCGGCGGTACCCGCACCCGTCGGCGCCCCCGACGGCGGGCCGGTCCGGCTGCCCGGGGCCGCGGTGCCCATCGGCCCCGGACCGCGCGTCGCCGACATGCGCGCCGCCGCCGTCGCCGCGCCCCCGCCGGAGTCGGCCCTCGCCGCGTCCTGGTCCCGCCCGCGCCCCGGCGTCAACGGCGCCGACCCCGCGGTACCGGCCCCGTCGCCCGCGTCGGCCCCCTCCCCGGAGGCCTCGCCGGCCGGCTGGCGGCCCTGGCGGTTCCGCATGTCCAACGACGTCTGGGGCACGCCGAGGGTCGCCGAGGAGCTGGTCTACGTCACCTCCTTCGAGGTGCACGCCCTGGACGTGGGAACCGGACGGCGCCGGTTCAAGACCCGGGACGTCGCCTGGTCGATGGCGGTCGCGGACGGCCGTATCCACGCCTCCGACGGCCCCACCCTCTTCGCCCTGGACGCCCGCGGGGGCGCCGACCTCTGGCGGGTGCAGACGGACGCCTGGGTGTACTCCCTGCAGGCCGACCGCGGCACGGTCCTCACCGCCACCCGCGGCGGCGGCGTGCAGGCCTGGGAGGCCTCGGCCGGACAGAGGCTCTGGGAGATCACCGGCGCCCAGACCGACTTCGAGTCACCCGAGGCCGGCGCCGCGCTCCACGACGGCACGGCGTACGTCTGGCAGGACGCCCGCCTGCGCGCCCTGGACGCCCGCACCGGCGACGAGAGATGGTCCTACCCGATCGGCGACGCGGCCTCCTGCGGCGGCGTCCCGGTCCGTCTCACCCAGGCACCCGACGGCTACGTGTACGTCGCGGCCGGCACCCGGGTCCTCGCCCTGGAGGTCGCCTCGGGCCACGTCCGCTGGCACTTCGAGGCCCCGGCGGTCTTCCTGGCCCCGCCCACCTTCGTGCCGGGCCCGGCCGTCACCGGCGGTGGCGTCTACCTCGCCGACTACCTCGGCACCGTCTACGCCCTCGACGCCACCGACGGCCGCGACCGCTGGCGCATCGCGACCGAGGCCCGCTCCTCGACCGACCCGGTCCTGGTCGCCGCCGGCCACGTCCACGTGGGCAGCGGCAAGGGCCTCTACACGCTGGACGCGGTCACCGGCACCCCCAAGTGGCGCTTCCAGGCGGGCGGCGACATCGTGGGCGCGCCCGCGGTCGCCGAGGGCCGCATCCACTTCGGCTCGACGGACCACCTGCTCTACACGCTGAAGGCCGACGACGGACGCCTGCGCTGGAAGCTCGCCACCGGCGGCGAGATCACCGGCTCTCCGGTCGTCCGCGACGGCATCGTGTACGCGTGCAGCAAGGACCGCTGCGTGTACGCGCTGGACGCGGAGAAGGGCACCGGGACGGCCCGTACGGCGTGAGGAAGGCCGTACGGCACGAGCCCCTACGGCGTGAGGAAGGCCGTGCGGCACGAGCCCCTACGGCGTGAGGAAGGCCGTGCGGCACGAGCCCCTACGGCGTGAGGAAGGCCGTACGGCACGAGCCCGTACGGCGTGAGGTGCCGTGGCCGGCCGGTGACGTGTCCGTGACATCCGGACACTAGCGTGATCGTCATGACAACACGGGGGCGAGCACTCAAATTCACGGCGATCTCGGCACTGGTGGTCCTCAGCCTGACCGGCTTCTCGACCGGCCGCCACGGCCACGGTCACGGAGGCGACGGGGGCGGCGGCTGCAGCAGCTCCAGCCAGGACCACGACAGTTCGTCGTCCACGTCGGGCGGCGGCGACGCCTACAAGGACGACGACGACACGTACAGCAGCGGCGGCAGCGGCTACCACGACTACGACGACGACACCTACGACGACGACACGGGCAGCGGCGGCAGCGGCGGAACCGGCGAGGCGGAGGCCGCCGTCCTGAACCTGGTCACCTGCGTCATGGAGGACCAGCCGTGGTCCACCGTCGAGGTCACCAACCCGAACGCCGTCGAGTACACGTACTCCGTCACGGTCCTCTTCAAGGACGCGGACGGCACGACGATCGCCGAAGGCACCGAGGAGGTCACCGTACCCGCGGACGGGGAGAGCGCGGTCCGCGTGCCCTTCGACGGCTCCGGCACCCCGGACCACTGCGAACTGGGCCCGACGGCGGGGGAAACGGTGTCCTGACCCCCTCCGCGCACACGTCGGCCGCGGCGGCTCCCCTCCGCGCCGCCGCGGCCGATCCCCGTGCGGGAAAAAGGTCTACTTGCCGTCGCCGTCCAGGTCCAGGGCGGGCGGAGCCGGCATGGGGTTCTCCATCGTCCTGACGTCGGGCTTGGCCGGTCCGCTGGGCATGGGGTTCTCCATCGTCGTGACGGCCCCGTCCTTCGGCGGCGTCGGCATGGGGTTCTCGAGCGTCGTGAAGGTCTCGTCGGAGGCCGCCTCGCCCGTGGCCGTCGCTTCCGTGTCCTGCTGGTTCTCGCTCATGGGCTTGGTCCCTCCGCTGCAACGACATGTGGCGAACGCCCGCCCGGTAGCTCCCCCGTAGGCCGCCGGGCGGGCGTTGGAGCCGCACCATAACTGGTCGGGCCCCCGTCAGACCGTCTGCCCCCCGACGCGACGGTGCGACGGGTACGACCATGCCGGGGGGCGATAAACGAATGCTGAACGCCCGTCGTACGCAGGCGACTCACGCAGCCGAAGCGGGCCTGAGCAGGGCCCTCGCCTCGCTCGCCTCTTCGGCGCCCTCCTGCTCGTACAGCCGCAGGGCCTTGCTCCAGCAGGCCTTGGCCCGGTCCGTCTGCTCCAGGCCGGACAGGGCCCGGCCCAACAGGGTCAGGACGTTGCCCTGCATGCGGTCACCACCGATGCAGCCGAGCGCGAGGGCCTGTTCGGCGTGCTGGGCCGCCTGTGCGGGACGTTGAGCCGCGAGGTGGACCTCGGCGATGCGGTAGTTCGTCGTGCCCTCCCACAGCCGCTGCCGGTGCGCGGTGAAAATCGTCAGCGCCTCGGAGAAGTGCCCGAGGGCCTCCGTGTGCCGGTCGGCCCGGTTGAGGGCGATGCCCAGCGCGTAGTGGCTGTTGGCGAGACGCACGGTCCTGCCGAACTCGGCGTGCGCGTCCAGCCCCCGCCTCGCGAAGTCGACGGCCTGTGCGACGTCGCCGGCTCCCAGGTGGGCCCGTGAGAGGTTGCACAGGGCCGTCGCCTCGGGAGGACGGTTGCACAGGGCACGGAATCCCTCGATGGCCCGCTCGAAGAACGGCTTGCTGTCGGTGTGCCGCCCCTGGTGCAGGCAGATGAGCCCCAGGCTGTTGGCGACCCAGCTCACCGCGGCGCCGTCGTCGACGGACTGCGCGAGCCGCATGGCCAGCCGCGACTCCTCCTCCGCCTGGGCGATGCGGCCGGTCACCAGCAGGACGTCGGTGAGCACCGTCCGTGCCCGTCCCTCGGCCAGGGTGTCGCCGGCCGTGCGCGTGGCCTCGCACATCCCCCTGGCGGTTGTCTCGTACTGGTGGGAGTCGGCCCCGGACTCGGTGAGGTCCTTGGCCGCCCACAGCAGGTCCACCGCCCGCCGCAGCCTGCCCGTCCCCACGGACTGCCGCACGCAGGCCAGCAGCGATGCCGCCTCGGTGTACAGCCAGTCCAGTGCCGCCGATCCCTCGGTGAACGTCAGTCCCGGGTACTCCGTCGGCTCCAGGGCGTCCACCAACCGGTCCCCGGGCCGCTCGATCGCGTACACCCCCGCCGCCGTGGCCAGGTAGAAGTCCAGCAGCCGCGACAGCGCCGCCCCCCGCTCGCTCGGCGGCTGCTCGTCCCGCTCCGCGCACGCACGCGCGTAGAGGCGGACCAGGTCGTGGAAGCGGTAGCGGCCCGGCGCCGCCGACTCGAGCAACGACGTGTCCACCAGGGACTCCAGGAGGTCCTCCGTGGCCTCCACCGGGAGGTCCAGGACCGCCGCTGCCGCCGCGAGGGAGATGTCCGGGCCGTCGGCCAGGCCCAGCAGCCGGAAGGCGCGGGCCTGGGCCGGTTCCAGCTGGCCGTAGCCCAGTTCGAAGGTGGCCTCGACCGCCAGGTCACCGGCCTGCAGCTCGTCCAGCCGGCGCCGCTCGTCCGCCAGTTTCGCCGCCAGGACCGAGACGGTCCACGTGCGGCGGGCCGCCAGCCGGGACGCGGCGATGCGGATCGCCAACGGCAGGAAACCGCACGCGCCCACCACGTCGAGCGCCGCCTCCCGCTCCGAGGCGACCCGCTCCTCGCCCACGATCTTCGTGAAGAGGGCCAGCGCCTCCTCGGGCGACATCACGTCCAGGTCGACCAGGTGCGCCCCGGCCAGGTCCACCATCCGCACCCGTGCCGTCACCAGCGCGGCGCAGCCCTCCGTGCCGGGCAGCAGGGGCCGCACCTGGGCGGCGTCGCGGGCGTTGTCCAGGAGGACGAGGACACGGCGGCCGTCCAGGACGGAGCGGTACAGGGCGGCCCGCTCCTCCAGGGAGTCGGGGATGGCCGAGTCGGCGGTGCCCAGGGCGCGCAGGAAGGAGCCCAGTACCGTCTCCGGCTCCGCGGGTCGCGCGCCGGCGCCCTGGAGGTCGACGTACAGCTGTCCGTCCGGGAAGGCGGCCCGCGCCCGGTGGGCGACGTGCACCGCGAGGGTCGTCTTGCCGACGCCGCCGATGCCGGCCAGCGCCGAGACCGCCATCACGCGGCCCGCCGTCGCGTCCCCGGACGCCGAGGACAGTACGTCGCTCAGCTCGCGGACGAAGGAGGCGCGGCCGGTGAAGTCGGATACGGTGGCCGGGAGTTGCGCCGGGCGCACCAGGGGCGGCGCCGTCTCCGCGGCCGGTGCGCAGGGCTCGGCCAGGTGCGGGTCGGCCTGGAGGATGCGCTGCTGCAGTTCCTGGAGCCCGGGGCGCGGGTCGACGCCCAGCTCGTCGGCGAGCAGGCGGCGCGTGTCCGCGTAGACGGCGAGGGCCTCCGCCTGGCGGCCGCTGCGGTACAGGGCCAGCATCAGCAGCTCCCGCAGGCGTTCGCGCAGGGGGTGGGCCGCCGTGAGCGCCGTCAACTCCGAGACGGCCTCGGCGTGGCAGCCCTGGTCGAGGTCCATGTCGAGGCGGGTCTCGATGAGTTGGAGGCGCCATTCCTCCAGGCGGACGCGCTGCGTCTGAGCGTACGGGCCCGGTACGCCGGCCAGTACCTCGCCGTCCCACAGGGCCAGCGCGCGGCGCAGCAGGTCACGGGCGTGGCACAGGTCCCCGGAGCTTCTGGCCTTCTCGGCCTCGGCGGCCAGGTCCTGGGCCCTCGCCAGGTCCAACGCCCCCTCGGCGAGGCCCCGCACGGCGTACCCGCCCGACTCGCTGGCCAGCACCCCGGGGTCCAGGACCTTCCGCAGCCGGGACGCGTACGTCCGGAGCGCCGCCAACGCCTGCGACGGCGGCTCCTCGCCCCACAGGGCGTCGATCAGCTCGGCCGCGGTGGCCGTACGGCCCTCGCGCAGCAACAGGGCGGCCAGCAGCGCGCGCTGCTGGGGCGAGCCGGTGGCCAGTGTCTCCTGGCCCCGCCAGGCGCGCACCGGTCCGAGCACGCCGAAGCGGAGCGCGGCCGCCCCGTCCGGTTCCGCCGGGAATCCGGGACGCCGCTGCTCCGGAACCCGCGGTACACCGTCCATGCCGTCCCCCTAGACATCCTGAGCAACCACGTCAGTTTGCCTTGTTCATGCCGACCACGTCAGCCGTGGGAGACGCCGATCACAGGTTCTCCATCAGCTTCCTGTCCCCTGCCCCTCCAGCTCCACCCGTACCGTGAGCAGCCCCGCCCCGACACCCATCGCCCGCACCGCGAGGCTGTTGCAGCGGGGGAGGCGGCGCAGGCGGGCGAGCGGGTCGTCGTCGGGCAGGAGGTGGGCCGTGCCCGTGTACCAGCGGCCTCGCAGCCGGACGCGGACGCGCGGATCGGCCCGGATGTTGCGGACGTACTGGGACCGTTCGCCGAACTCCGACACCAGCCAGAAGGAGTCGCCGCTGCGGCGTCCGCCCACCGGGGTGCGGCGGGGGAGGCCGGAGACGCGGCCGGTGGTCTCCAGCAGGGTCTGGCCGGGCAGTCGGCGCACGACCGCGTTGAGCCGGCGTTGGAAGGCCGTGACGGCCCGGTACTTGGTCTGGGCGTAGGACGACATCGTTCGTTCACCCTTCCGTCTCGTGTGCCTCCATGTTCCCCGGAAAACTCACGGGGAAGGTGTGGACGGGGCGGAGAGACGGGCGGTGCGGGCGTGCGGGTCGTGACGTGGAACCTGTGGTGGCGGTTCGGCCCGTGGGCCGACCGGCGCAACGCGATCCTCGCCGTACTGCGGGAGCTGCGGCCCCACGTGGTCGGGCTCCAGGAGGTGTGGGCCGTCGACGGAGGGGAGAACCTCGCCGAGTGGCTGGCCCGTGACCTGGGCCTGCACTGGGACTGGTCGCCCTCGCCCGCGCCCGAGCGGTGGCAGCGGCGGATCGGGGACGACACGGTGGGCGCCGGCACCGCGGTGCTCAGCCGCTGGCCCGTCGTGGAGCGGGCGGTGCTGAAGCTGCCCGCCCCCGCCGAACTGGACGACGGGCGGCTGGCGGCGTACGCCCGGCTGGACGCGCCCGGGCACCACGTCCCCTTCTTCACCGTCCATCTGACCTCGGGCGGCCACGCCCGTGCCGTGCGCCGCGAGCAGTCCGCCGCCCTCGCCGCCTTCGTCGCCCGGCACCGGCACGGCACCGCCCACCCGCCCGTCGTCACCGGGGACTTCAACGCCCGCCCCGAGTCGCCGGAGGTGCGCCTACTGCGGGCCGGGGGGCTGCACGACGTCTGGGAGCACGCGGCCCCGGGCGCGCCGTCCGGCACCTGGGACACCGCGAACCCGTACGTGGCCCACGCGGACGGCGAGCCGAGCGTACGGATCGACTACGTCCACGTGGGCCCGCCGGGCCCCGGCGGACTCGGCCGGGTCCTGGCGGTACGGCGGGCCGGGGCCGGCCCCGTCGACGGGGTCTGGCCCTCCGACCACGCGGCGGTCGTCGCGGACCTGGCCGACGACGGGACGGCCCCCGCCTCGGCTACCGCCCCAGGAACACCGGGTTGGTGAACGCCGCGAGCGCCCCCGGCAGCGGGCCCGCCGCCGCCTCGTGCCGCACCTCCGCGCGCACGTACGCCGCGTACGAGGCCGTCGTGCGCCACTCCACGGTGCCCGCCCCGGACACCGGCAGGGGACCGCCGGTGAACAGCACGCCCTGGTCCGTGACGAACCGCACCGTGCAGCGAGGGGCGCCCGTCACCTCCAGGCGGACGGTGACCGGGGTGTCGCGGTCCACGCGCAGCCGCTCGCCGAGGCCGGCGTGCTCACCCCGGCCGCCGGACGCGGTGAAGGACAGGGACACCTTCGAGGACTCGGCCACGTACGACCGGCCCGCGCGGATGCCCTCCTGGATCGCCTCGCGGGTCAGGTCGTCGGCGAGGACGACGGTCTGCGGGCGGCCGATCACGTCGGGGGAGCGGTGGGAGTCGCTGCTGCCCATCGCCGGGAGCCAGCCCCGGCCGCCCGCCCCGTCGCCGTCCCGCCCCTCGCGCACGGCGGCGACCAGCGTGCCGTCCCAGTCGGCCAGCGCCACCTCGTCGTCGGGCGTGTAGGCGCCGTTCCACACCTCGACCGCGTCGGCCTCCCCGAACCCGAACTTCCAGTTGCAGCCGATGCAGGTGGCGTGCGGGTGGGCCGGGACGACCAGGCCGCCGGCGCGGCGGATCTGCCGGGCGAAGCGGCCGAAGCGGTTGTCCCGGGCCCGGTAGCGCCAGTCGACGAAGGTGCCGGGGTCCGTGCCGAGGGCGACGACGTGGCCGTTGCGGGTCGTCACCTCCTCGCCGAGCAGGATCAGCAGGTCGTCCCCGGCGAGGCCGGCCCAGTGCGCGTGCGCGGAGTGCGTGTTGTGCTCGGAGGAGTTGATGAAGTCCAGGCCCGCCGCCCGCGCCAGCTCCGCGATCTCGGCGAGGGTGTAGCGGCCGTCGGAGTACTCGGAGTGCAGGTGGCAGTCGCCCCGGTACCAGGCGCGGCCCCGCTCCTTGGCACGCTCGGGCGGGTACACCGGTCGGGGCGCCCGGTCCTCCTCGCCGTAGGTCAGCGTGACGGTGATCTCGTACGACAGGCCCTGCGGCGCCACCGTGTACGGGCCGAGGGCGATGTGCCAGGTGCCCGCCCGCACCGGCCCCGGGACGTAGCCCGGCGTGGCGTCGTCCGCGCGGACGAAGAACTCCGTGCGGGCCCCGCCGGACCAGCCGCGGAAGCCCGGGCCGCCCAGCTCGGTGCCGCGCTCGTCGAAGAGGCCGATGTCGAGCGCGTTGCCCTGGGTGCCGGCCGGGACGGTGGGGCGGTCGTAGGTGTAGGCGACGTGGATCTCGCGCACTCCCCGGGGGACTTCGACCGGGACGTACACGAAGTCCGGGGAGCCGGGCGGGAGGGTGCCGCGCACGGTTCTCCTGCGCTGTTCCCGGGGTGCCGCCGAGGCGAAGCTCACGCTTCCCAACGTAAGCGCGGCGGCGGCTCCCGTCACGAACACCGCGCGTCTGCCGATCCCGGCGTGGTCGTGCTCGTGGTCGTCCTCGCACATGCTGCTGCTCCAGGTGTCGTCCGTGTGTCGTCAGTGACATGACATGGGTGGCATGACATCGGTGGTGCAGGGTGGTGCGTGCAACCCTCGTATTGAGCCGTGAACTCCCGGACAAGGAAAGGGGTTCGGCGGATTGAGGGACCATTGAGGGCCGGAAACCGCGCGGTGGGTCACCGGGACGTGGCGGCCGCCCGGCGGGACGGGACCCACGCGCTGATCACGCCGCTCGTATGCTCGAAGGATGACGACTTCCGCGACCTCCGGAACCGGGCCCGCCGACCCCACCGGCCCCACCGAGAACTCCATGCGTCGCGCCCTCAAACGCGCCCGGGACGGCGTCGCCCTCGACGCGTCCGAGGCCGCCGTGCTGCTCCAGGCGCGCGGCGAGCACCTCGACGCCCTCACCGCGTCCGCCGCCCGGGTCCGGGACGCGGGCCTGGAGGCCGCCGGGCGGCCCGGCGTCATCACGTACTCGAAGAGCGTCTTCGTCCCGCTGACCCGGCTGTGCCGGGACAAGTGCCACTACTGCACCTTCGTCACCGTCCCCGGCAAGCTGCGCCGGGCGGGCCACGGGATGTTCATGTCGCCGGACGAGGTGCTCGACATCGCGCGCAGGGGCGCCGCCCTCGGCTGCAAGGAAGCCCTCATCACCCTCGGCGACAAGCCCGAGGAGCGCTGGTCGGAGGCCAGGGAGTGGCTCGACGCGCACGGCTACGACGACACCATCGCCTACGTCCGCGCGATCTCGATCCGCATCCTGGAGGAGACGGGCCTCCTCCCGCACCTCAACCCCGGCGTCATGACCTGGACGGACTTCCAGCGGCTCAAGCCCGTCGCGCCGTCCATGGGCATGATGCTGGAGACCACCGCGACCCGCCTGTGGTCCGAGCCCGGCGGCCCGCACCACGGCTCCCCGGACAAGGAGCCCGCCGTACGGCTGCGCGTCCTGGAGGACGCCGGCCGCTCCTCCGTCCCCTTCACTTCCGGCATCCTCATCGGCATCGGCGAGACGTACGAGGAGCGGGCCGAGTCCCTCTTCGCGCTGCGCCGCGTCTCCCGCGCCTACCACGGCATCCAGGAACTGATCATCCAGAACTTCCGCGCCAAGCCCGACACGGCGATGCGCGGCATGCCGGACGCGGAGCTGGACGAGCTGGTCGCCACGGTGGCCGTGGCCCGGCACATCATGGGCCCGTCCGCTTGCCTCCAGGCCCCGCCGAACCTGGTGGACGCGGAGTACGAGCGGCTGATCGGCGCGGGCATCGACGACTGGGGCGGCGTCTCCCCGCTCACCATCGACCACGTCAACCCCGAGCGCCCCTGGCCGCAGATCGACGAACTCGCCGGCAAGTCCCGGTCGGTCGGCTTCGAGCTGCGCGAACGGCTCTGCGTCTACCCCGAGTTCGTCAAGCGGGGCGAGCCCTGGCTGGACCCGCGGCTGCGCCCGCACGTGGCCGCGCTCGCCGACCCGGAGACCGGCCTCGCCCGCCCGGACGCGGTGGTCGAGGGCCACGCGTGGCAGGAGCCGGACGAGGCGTTCACCGCGACCGGCCGCACCGATCTGCACGCCACCATCGACACCGAGGGCCGTACGTCGGACCGCCGCGACGACTTCGACGAGGTGTACGGCGACTGGGGCGCCCTGCGTGAGGCCGCCGCCCCCGGCATGGTCCCCGAGCGCATCGACACCGACGTACGTGCCGCGCTGGCCACCGCGGCCGACGACCCGACGCAGCTCACGGACGCCGAGGCCCTCGCCCTCCTGCACGCCGACGGTCCGGCGCTGGACGCCCTGTGCGGCATCGCGGACGACGTCCGCAGGTCGGCGGTCGGCGACGACGTGACGTACATCGTCACCCGCAACATCAACTTCACCAACGTCTGCTACACCGGCTGCCGTTTCTGCGCCTTCGCCCAGCGCCGCACGGACGCCGACGCCTACACGCTCTCCCTGGACCAGGTCGCCGACCGCGCCCAGCAGGCCTGGGAGGTGGGCGCGGTGGAGGTCTGCATGCAGGGCGGCATCCATCCCGACCTGCCCGGCACGGCGTACTTCGACATCGCGCGGGCGGTGAAGGAGCGCGTGCCCGGCATGCACGTGCACGCCTTCTCGCCGATGGAGGTCGTCAACGGCGCCACCCGCACCGGCATGTCGATCAGGGAGTGGCTGAGCGCCGCGAAGGAGGCGGGCCTGGACTCGATCCCGGGCACGGCGGCGGAGATCCTCGACGACGAGGTGCGCTGGATCCTGACCAAGGGCAAGCTGCCGGCGGCCACCTGGACCGAGGTGATCGAGACGGCCCACGAGCTGGGCCTCCGCTCCTCGTCCACGATGATGTACGGCCACGTCGACCAGCCCCGCCACTGGCTGGGCCACCTGCGCACGCTCGCCGGGATCCAGCAGCGCACGGGCGGCTTCACGGAGTTCGTGACGCTCCCCTTCATCCACACCAACGCACCGGTGTACCTGGCGGGCATCGCCCGGCCCGGGCCCACCCTCCGGGACAACCGCGCGGTGACGGCGATGGCCCGCCTCCTCCTGCACCCGCACATCCCCAACATCCAGACGAGCTGGGTGAAACTCGGCACGGAGGGTGCGGCGGAGATGCTCCGCTCCGGCGCCAACGACCTGGGCGGCACCCTCATGGAGGAGACGATCTCCCGCATGGCGGGCTCGTCCTACGGGTCGTACAAGTCGGTCAAGGACCTGATCGCGGTCGCGGACGCGGCGGGCCGCCCGGCGAAGCCGCGCACCACGCTCTACGGCCCGGTCCCCGAGGAGCGGCAGCGGGCGGCGCGGGACTCGGACGGGCACCTGCCGGAGCTGCTGCCGGTCCTGGACTGAGGGGCCGCGGGCCTCGGCGGGCTCGTGCTTCGGGAGTGCGGCGGGTGCGCAGTACGATGATCGGGCCCCCGGTGTGTCGGGGTTCTCGTAGCTGAGGAGATGCGTGCCCGTGCCTGCCCGACTTCCCTCATGGGCGTGGGTCTCCGGTCTGACCGTGGGCGCGATCGCGGCGGTGACCGTCCTGGCCGTACAGGCGGACCAGGGACCCCACCCCACCGCGGCGGTGACGAAACCGCGCCCGTCGGCGTCGGCGGAGGCGCACCCCACGCCGAAGGAGACCGCGCCGGCCCCGGTACCGGAGGGGTCCGGCACCGGGCGGCGCGTCGTCTACTCGACGGGCCAGGACCGGGTGTGGCTGGTCGACGCCAGCGACGCCGCCCGGCGGTCCTTCAAGGTGTGGCCGGGCACGGTCGACCCCGATCCGGGCAAGTACAGCGTCGGCACCCGCCGCCAGGACCCGACGACGGGCTCCGACGGGGTGCGGATCGAGCAGATCATGTACTTCACCCAGGAGGACGGCGTCTGGGTCGCCTTCTCCAACGCGGTGGACGGCTCCTCGCCCCCGCCGGCCGCCGCCGGTGCCAAGACCGGCGGCATACGGCTGCCCAAGTCGGACGGCGACGCGCTCTGGGAGTTCGGTACGTCCGGCACGACGGTCACTGTGGTCGGGTAGGTTCCGCCGCGTCGGACGGCAGGTGCGCCACGATCAGCACGACGCCGCTGAACAGCAGCACCCGCGTCGCCGCGTCCAGCCCGTTCCAGTCCTCCGACTGCCACATCGCGAACCACTCCCCGCCGATCGCGAGGAAGCCGGCGCCGAAGAGCAGCATCAGCATGAGCGTGCCGTACGTGGTGAAGCGCCGCGCCGGAGCGTGCTGCCGGCGTATCCAGAGCCAGGTCGCCCAGATCAGCACGAGCGCGGCCGCGGTCTCCCAGACGATGATCGCCACGTAGGCGGTGTCCTGCAGACCCTTGCTCGTGATCGCCCGCCACATCAGGTCGTCGTCCTTGAACGTCGTGTCCATCGCGAGGACGTGACGCACGTACTGCTGGTTGTTGTCGAAGTCGGTGATGTTCCCGAGGGCCACGAGGGCGATGTAGAGGGCGAGGACCGCGGTGAGCACGGTGGACGCGAGTAACAGGGTGCTGCGGGGGATGTTGGTCATGGCAGCACTATCCCCAAGCCGGGAGCCGGGCGAGTAGGTAGGGTCCCGGAACGTGATCTCTTCGCAGCGTTCCGCCGAGGAACTGCCGGGCGACCCGCGCCGGCTGAACCTGGAGTACCGGACGTGGCACTTCGTCGGCTCGGAGGGCGACGAAGACGGCTTCGACGAATGGCGCGTGTCCGTCCGGTCGAGCCGGTTCCTGGACCGGCCGAGGTGGTCGGCGGGGAAGACCGTCCAGCACGAGATCGGCTCGATGAGGCTCTTCCGCCTGCGGATGGACGAGAGGTTCAGCCCGTTTCCGTTCTCCGACGCGGAGGCGTACGACACCGACCTGTCCAACCTGGTCCTCGGCGTCTACGACCTCGGCCGGGGCGGCTACCGCCAGGAGTTCCGGGACGCCATGACGACCTGCGACGGCGACCTGCTGGTCCTCTTCGACATGCGGCTGGACCCCGCCTGGCGGGGCTTCGGCCTCGGGCCGGTCCTCGCGGCCGAGGCCGTGTGGACCCTGGCCGACGGCTGCAGCGCGGTCCTCGCGGCCACCCACATCACGGAGTTCCCGGGCGCCCCGGACGCCCCCATGGGAGAGGCCGCGTTCCGGCGGGCCGGTGAGAAGATCGCGGCGCTGTGGGAGAGCGTCGGTTTCCGGAGGCGTGCCGGTCCTCTCGGTCACCTCCTGGACCCCAGGACCGACGAGGCGCGCGAGTTGAGGAACGAGCGGCGCAGAGACCTCGACGCGCTGGCCAACGCCTGGCGCGAGTCGCTCCGCCGCTGAGCCGTTACGCCTGCCTGCCGGTGAACGTCAGGAACGAGGTCCAGGAGGCGTCGGTGAAGGAGAGGCGGGCGGCCTCGGGGTTCTTGGAGTCACGGACGTGGACGGTCGTGTCGACGGGGGCTATGGCGACCTCGACGCACTCAGGGCCGTCGTTGCTGCTGTAGCTGCTCTTGAACCACTCCAGGGCGGGGGTCATGTCTCTTCTCCCATGACTTTCTCGATGAAGGCCAGTGACTCGCGGGGCGTGAGTGCCTGCGCCCGGATGATCCCATAGCGCAAGTCCAGGGTCTGGACCTCCTGTGGATCAGTGATGACTCGGTTGTGCAGCTGAGCTTCCGAGTGGCCGAACGCCTTGCCACCCCGCAGCTTCAGCAGTTGCAGCGACCCGGCCATCCCCGCGTGGTCCTCGCGGTCCGTCGGCATGACCTGGATCTCGACGTGCCTCAACGCCCCGACCTCCAACAGGTGTTCGAGCTGTTGTCGGAGCACCATTCTGCCTCCGAGCGGGCGCCGTAGCGTCACCTCTTCCTGGACAAAGGTGAGCTGGGCGTGGGGAACACGCTCGAAGACGGTCTTCCGCGCCATGCGGGCGGAGACGTACCGGTCGACCTCTTCCTCCGTGAACGCGGGACGGCGCATCGCGTACAACGCGCGGGCGTACTCGGGCGTCTGCAACAGCCCGTGGATGTGGTGGCCCGCGTAGGCGCCGAGGTCGACCGCCTCGTCCTCCAGCTTGGCCAGGTCCCGCACCTTCTTCGGATAGCGGGCCTTCTCCACGTCCTCCTTCATGGTCGAGAGCTTCCCGCCCGCGCCCAGCACCTCGTCGGCCTTGTCCAGGAAGTCCGGCTTGGGCACGCGCCGCCCGCGCTCGACCGACGACACCATCTCCTCGCCGTATCCGATGGCGGCGCCCAGTTCCGCCTGCCGCATCCCGGCGGCCTCGCGCCACATCTTGATCTGCCGCCCGACCGTCCTGAGCACGGCCGCGGTCTCCTCGTCCTCCATGCCTTCCCCTCCTGGCGTACGAACCGTACGACCACGGCAGGCACCCGGACAGTCACTCTCGGTACCGAGGTCGTTGCTGTTCAGAGTAGGGACGGACGGCCACGCTGGGTGACGTGATGGAGAAAATGGCCCTGCGCGGCACCCCGAACGCATCGCATTTCGCGGTCCAGTTGTCCTCGACGCGGAGGGGCGCCCGGCTTGCGCGCCTGCTCACCGAACGCCAACTCGACGACTGGGGCGTGCCGTCGGGGGAGGCGGTGCAGGTGGTCGCCGAGCTGGCGGCGAACGCGGTGCTGCACGGCCGGGTGCCGGGGCGGGACTTCCGGCTGGCCCTGCGCCTGCTCCCCGGCGGCACCCTCCGTGTCGAGGTCACGGACGCCCGGGGCGACCGGGTCCCGCGTCTCCCCGACCCGGTCGCCGACGAGGAGGAGGGCGGACGCGGACTGCGCATCGTGGCTGCGTACGCGGACCGTTGGGGCGTCGACACGGGACCGGCCCCCGCCAAGACCGTCTGGGCCGAACTGTCACCGGGTCGTGGCCGGACGTGACCCGGTCGGGCGCGACGCCAAAGACCAAAGAACCGGGGAAAGAACCGAACCCGCCCCTGCCGTCCCCGCTCGTCACCCTCCGGAGTGAACATAGCCAACTCGGCTGGCGTGGCGCGGCGTTCATGGTGCAGCGTCAGTCGCAGCAGACCCCGACATGATTCGGCCCCCGCCGGGAACGCAATCCCACTGCGAGGGCCTGATCACCGAGGAAGTGGACCCTTCCTGATGACTGAGCAGAAGCCTAGCGCGCCCAGGCGCCCCGTGTCCGGCCGTCAGCCCGGTGGTGTCGAGCACGAGAACCACCCCCACCACGACCACTTCACCGTGGTCGGCAACCACCTCCTCCAGCACCCCGAGCTGTCCCTGACGGCGATCGGACTGGCCGTCCACATCCAGTCGCTGCCCGCCGGGACTCCGGTCGGGATCAAGTCGCTGGCGGGCAAGTTCCCCGAGGGCGAGATCCGGATCGCCGCCGCCCTGCGGGAGTTGGAAGAGCACGGCTACCTCGCGCGCACCAAGGAGCGTCTTCGATCGGGGCGAGTCGTGACCCGGACGGTCTCCCGCAACAAGCCCCGCGCCGCCTTCGCGATGGCGGCGTGGCCCGCCCGGCCGGGCGCCGGCGAGCCGCCCTTCCCGGTCCCCGGCCCGGCTGCCGCCCCGGCTGCCGCCCCGGTCTCCGCCCTTGCTGCCGCCCCGGTCTCCGCCCTTGCTACCGCCCCGGTCTCCGCCCTGGCTGCCGGTCCCGCCCCGGTCCCTGTCGCTGCCCCGATTGTCCGCGTCGACCCCGTCTCGGTGGCGGGGGCCCCTGTAGCGGACTCGGTGACGGAACAGGTGGCGAACCCGGCGGCGGATCCGGCGGCGAACCCGGTGGCGACGGAGCTGCTTGCCCGTCTCCGGGTGCACGACTCACGCCTACTCCTGACCGAGCGCGATGTCCGGCGTCTCGCCCCGGCCGTCATGGCCTGGCTGGAGCGCGGCGTACCCCCGACCGCCGTGGAACGGACGCTGACGGCCGGGCTGCCCCAGGAGCCGATCCGTCACCCGGCGGCCTTCCTGGAACGCCGTCTCACTTCGGACCTTCCGCCGGCCCTGCCCGCGCCCCGCACTCCTGCCCCCGCCTCGCGCCGCCCCGACCCCCTCCAGACCTGCGACGGCTGCGAACGGGCCTTCCGTGCCTCGCGGCCGGGCCGGTGCCGTGACTGCCGCGAGAGGCCCCTCTCGGCACAGGTGGCTGCGTAAAAAGCGTGAGCACTTGGCAGGAAAGTGTCCTCCGCGCGCTCATCTGAGCGGCTCAATGACAAATCCGACCGAAGTGCTCACGCTTTTCGGCTCACCTGGTCACCAGGACGAGCGCCGCCACGTTCACTCGCAGACCGCCGTGTCCACCAGGTCGAAGACGTGCTGGTGTGCCGCCATCATGTCGGCGGGCTCGGCGGCCACCGAGCTGGACAGTGCCGTCGCCGCCACCGAGGCCGCGCGGCCGTCCTGCGTGGCGCCGCCGTAGGACTCGTAGCCGTGGATGGAGCCGCCGTGGCCCCACAGCTCGGCGCCGCAGGACAGAGGGGTGCGGAAGAGACCCAGGCCGTATCCGGTGCCGGGCGCGGGGGCGCCCTCGGTCACCGGGACCGTGGTCTTCATCTCCTTCAGTTCGGCGGCCTCCAGCACCTCGCCGCCGAGCAGGGCGGAGAAGAAGCGGTTGAGGTCGCGCGGGGTGGTGACGAGCTGTCCGGCGGCCCAGGCCTGGGACGGGTCGAGGCGCGTGATGTCCTCCAGCGGAGCGCCGGGAGTGGCGGCGGCGTAGCCCTTGGGGTGGGCGCCCCGGATGCCGCGCTCGCCGACGCCGGGCCAGTAGGTGTCCTTCAGGCCGAGCGGCTCGATGATCCGGTCGGTGATCTCCTCGCCGAAGGGACGGCCCGTGACCTTCTCGACGAGCAGACCCGCCAGGACGTAGTTGGTGTTGCTGTACTGCCACTTCGCGCCGGGCTCGAACGCCGCCTTCTGGCTCAGGGCGAGGTCGATCAGGTCACGCGGGTTGTAGTACGTGTCGCGGACTTCGAACGGGTCCAGGCCCAGCGCCTGGACGTAGTCGGGCAGGCCGCTGGTGTGCTGGAGCAGGTTCCGCACGGTGATCCGGCTGCCGTCGATTCCGTCGCCGTGCACCAGGCCCGGCAGGTACGTCTCGATCGGCTCGTCCAGCTTCACCTTGCCCTCGCCGACCAGCTGGAGCACCACCGCCGCGGTGAGGGCCTTGGTGTTGCTGCCCGCCCTGACCTGGCCGTTGACCGGCACGGACGCGCCGGTCTCCAGGTCGCCGGCGCCCGCCGTGTAGTCGCGGACGCGTCCGTCACGTCCCTGCACGGCGGCCAGTGCGGCGGGAAAACCGTCCTCGCGCACCAGGTCCTTCGCACCCTCGCGCACGGCGTCGCGGTGACCGGCGTGGTCCGGGGCGCCGTAGGCCAGGGAACCGGTCACGGCGAGGCCGCCGCCCAGGACCGCGAGCGCGGCGACCACCGACAGCACGCGCCCGCGCTGCTTCCTCGGCTTGGACGGGACGGAGGCGGGGGCGGGGGCGGGGAGACGAACGGACACGGGATTTCCTCTCAACAAGGCTGCTCTCGGAACGCCTTGAGCCTTTCGCGAACCGGCCGTCCGCTCGATGGGGCCAGGTGCCGGAATCGGGGTGTACCTTCCACCACCCCCGGCCGTGAGCGTTTCCACACCGATCCCGCCCGTTGTGGCCCTGAACCGACCGTCCTCGTTCGCATACAGTGCTGGGCGTCGTACGTACGCACAGTGCCGAGGGGAGGTCCACGTGGGCGGGACGACCGGTGCCGTCTGGGGGCGTGCGGAGCAGCAGGACTTCCGCAGCCGGGTGCGCGGGACGCTGCTCGGCGTGGCCGTCGGGGACGCCCTCGGCGCGCCCGTCGACGGTCTCGCCCTCGACGCGATCCGGGAGGCCCACGGGGCGGAGGGGCTGTCCGACCTGGCCTCCGCCTACGGCCGACGCGGCGCCGTCACCCACCTCACCCAGCTCACCCTGTTCTCCGTGGACGGACTGATCCGCGCCCAGGTACGACGCGACACCGGCGCCTGGCATCCGCCGACCGACCTGCACCGGGCCTACCGGCGCTGGGCCGCCACCCAGCGCGACTGGGGGCCCGACCTGCGGCGCAAGGACGACGGCTGGCTGGCCCACGAGGAGTGGCTGTACGTCCGCCGGGACGCCCCGCGCGCACTGCTGCTCGGCCTCGGCGACGAGACGATGGGCACGCCCGAGGCGCCCAAGAACCCCGACGAGCGCGGCCCCGAGGCCGCCGCCCGCTCGGCCCCGTTCGGGCTCCTGGTCGGCTGGGAGCCCCAGTTGGTCGCCCAGCTCGCCGTGGAGTGCGCGGCGCAGACCCACGGCCACCCCACCGGCTGCCTGGCGGCGGGCGCGTACGCCGTGATCGTGCACGGGCTGGCGCGGGGCGAGAGCCTGGACGCCTCCGTGCAGCGGGCCCTGGCGCTGCTCGTGCCCCGGCCGGGCCACGAACCCGTGGCGACCGCCCTGCAGCACGCGCTGGGCGCGGTACGGCAGGGGCTGCCGACCCCGGCGCGGGTGACCGAGCTGATCGGCGCGGGGACCGCGGAGGGCCTGGTCGCCGCCGCCGTGTACTGCGCCCTGGTCGGCGAGGACGTGCGGCACGGGCTGCGCCTCGCGGTCAACCACGACGGCCCCTCGGCGGCGACCGGCGCGCTGACGGGCGGCCTGCTCGGTGCCCTGCACGGCGAGACGGCCCTGCCCCCGGCCTGGCTCGCCGAACTGGAGGGCCGCCCGACCCTCCTGGAACTGGCCGACGACTTCGCCATGGAGATGACCCAGGGCCCGGCCCTCCACGGCCCGGCGGGCTCGTCCCCCGGGTGGCTGACGCGGTATCCGCGAGCGTAGGCCCGTACGAAGACCCGCGACGGAAAGCGTCACGTTTCGAGAAGCGCCGCCCCGCGGGCCGCGGCTAGCGTGGCCGCCATGGACATCAGCATTCACACCACCGTGCTCCCGCACGACGACCCGGACGCGTCCCTTGCCTTCTACCGGGACGTCCTCGGCTTCGAGGTCCGCAAGGACGTCGGGAACGGCAAGATGCGCTGGATCACGGTCGGACCGGCCGGCCAGCCGGACGTCTCGCTGCTCCTGTCGCCGCCCGCCGTGGACCCCGGCATCACCGACGCCGAGCGCCGCACCATCGCCGAGATGATGGCCAAGGGCACGTACGGGTGGATCCTCCTGGCCACCGAGGACCTCGACGGCACCTTCGAGAAGGTGCGGGCCGGTAACGCCGAGATCGTCCAGGAACCGACCGAGCAGCCGTACGGCATCCGGGACTGCGCCTTCCGGGACCCCGCGGGGAACCAGATCCGTATCCAGGAACTGCGCTGAGCCGCCCGGCCGGTGCCCACCAACCGTGGCCACCGGCCGGACACCGGTCGTACGTGCCTCTCAGGACGACATCCTCTGGTCGCCCACCCGGCCGCGACCCACCGCGTCGTCCGCCCCGCCCGCCGGCGCCGGGATCGCGGCCGCCGCGCCGGAGGCGTCGCCGTCCCCGTCCGTGTTGACGCGCTCGATGATCGCGAGCCGCTCCGGGGTGTCCTCCGGCTTCAGGTATCCGACCAGGACGTAGAGGACCAGTGAGACCGCCAGCGGCACGGAGACCTGGTACTCCAGGGGCACCCCGCCGTCCACGTTCCAGTTGATCGGGTAGTTGACCAGCCAGAACGCGACCAGGCCCAGACCCCAGCTGCTGAGCGCCGCCGTCGGGCCCGAGCGGCGGAAGGGCCGCAGCAGACCCAGCATCATCGGGATCGCGATCGGGCCCATCAGACCGGCGACCCACTTGATCACGACGGTGATGATGTCCTTGAACGTCGGCGAGTCGACCTGCGTCGCCACCGCCATCGACAGACCGAGGAAGATCACCGTCGTCAGCCGGGCCGCCAGCAACCCCGACCGCTGCCCCCAGCCCCGCGCCCGCTTCGACAGCACCGGCGCCACGTCACGGGTGAACACGGCTGCGATGGCGTTCGCGTCGGAGGAGCACATGGCCATGGTGTGCGAGAAGAAGCCGACGATGACCAGGCCGAGCAACCCGTGCGGCAGCAGCTGCTCGGTCATCAGGGCGTAGGAGTCGGAACCGTCCGCCTTCTGCGACTCCACCAGCAGCGGCGACATCCACATCGGGAAGAACAGCACCACCGGCCAGACCAGCCACAGCGCCGCCGACAGCCGGGCCCCCCGCGCCGCCTCGCGGGCGTCGCGCGTGGCCATGTAGCGCTGGGCCTGGTTGAGCATGCCGCCGTTGTACTCGAAGAGCTTGATGAAGAGGAAGGCCAGCAGGAACACCGTCCCGTACGGGCCGACCAGCGGCTTTCCGTGGCCCTGCAGGGCCGGCTCGTCCCAGACGCCGAAGAAGCCGCCGTGGTCGCCCAGCTTGAGGACCACGGCCACGAACATCGAGACACCGGCCAGCAGCTGGATGACGAACTGGCCCAGCTCGGTCAGCGCGTCCGCCCACAGGCCGCCGATCGTGCAGTAGATGCCCGTGATGACGCCGGTGATCAGGATGCCCTGGTTGAGGGTGATGCCGGTGAAGACGGACAGGAGCGTGGCGATGGCCGCCCACTTCGCGGCCACGTCCACGATCTTCAGCAGCATGCCGGACCAGGCCAGCGCCTGCTGGGTGGGCAGGTTGTACCGGTTCTTGAGGTACTCCAGCGGCGAGGCCACGTGCAGCCGCGAGCGCAGCCGGTTGATGCGCGGCGCGAACAGCTTGGAGCCGATGGCGACGCCGAGCGCGATGGGGAACGACCACGTCACGAAGGACGTGACGCCGTAGGTGTAGGCGATGCCGGCGTAGCCGGTGAACATCACCGCGCTGTAGCCCGACATGTGGTGCGAGATGCCGGACAGCCACCAGGGCATCTTGCCGCCGGCCGTGAAGAAGTCGCTGACGTCGTCCACGCGTTTGTGCGACCAGACGCCGATCGCCACCATGACGGCGAAGTAGCCGATGAGCACGGACCAGTCGAGACCGTTCATGTGCCCCCTTCCGGGGTCCGCCTTGTGAACTCCGCTCAGCTGGTTGGCACTTCGCTCGAGCGGGGTAGGGGCGTGGCAGGCCGCGAAGTGCCCGCTCATCGTGGGCGCGCCGACGCGGGCACGACAAGGAAGGGGAGAGTCAAGGAGGAGTAAAAAGGTTCGCCTTGCTGACCTGCGTTCACCTACATGAACGAATCGGGGCGGCCCCCGAAGAGGCCGCCCGGTCCGCTACTTCAGCTCGTCGGGGCACGGCGTGCCCCGCTTCAGCCCGTACGGCGCCGACAGCCGGTACGTACCCGCCTCGGGGGCGACGAGCGTCGTCCACGTGTCGCCGTCGGCGGTCTCCTCGGTCTCCGTCAGACAGCCGTTGACGTTGTCGTACGTCTTCGGCGTGCCCTCCGGGGCGTTCTTGGAGGCCTCCGTCTCCCGGGGCGGCTGCAGCTTGTTGCCCTCCTCGTCGACGAGGCTCAGCCACGGCGAGTACGGCATCCGGATCAGGATGCGGCCGGGCTGCTGCACGTCGATGACCCACTCGTCCTGCTCGGCCCGCCGGACGACCGCGTCGGGCTCCGCCAGCGGCGTCGGGTCGGTCACCTGGAACAGCTGCCAGTTGGCGTCGCCCCAGACCTGCTTCAGGTACGGCAGGCCCCGCTGCAGCAGCTCCCGCTCGCGCTTGCCGCCGTCGCCGTCCGGTTCGTCCTTGGGCAGCACCACGTAGTGCACCGCCCAGCGCTTCAGCCATTCGTGGTAGTTCGCCGAGTTGAGCGTGTCGTCGTAGAAGAGCGGGTTGCGCTCCATGTCGGCCTGGCGGGTCCAGCCGCGGGCCAGGTTCACGTACGGCGCGAGCGCCGAGGCCTCCCGGTGGGAGCGGGCGGGCACGGCCTCCACCCGGCCCTGCTCCGCGCCGACCTGCTGCAGCTCGTTGACGAGCGGCGCCAGCTCGCGCGCCCAGGAGGCGGCGGGCGTGGTGTGGATGGCGTCGTCGGCCGACTTGAAGCCGATCCAGCCTACGAAGCCGACGATCGAGACCACCAGCGCGTACCACTTGCGCGACTTCGGCACCGTGAACGGCAGCGCCGCCACCAGCGCCACCCCGGCGAAGAGCATCGCCAGACGCGTGATGTTGGAGCCGATCTGCGAGCTGATCAGCCAGACCAGCAGCACGGACAGGCCGTAGACCGCCGAGGTGATCCGCACGGTCGTCCAGGTGCGCGGCACGAACCAGTACACCAGGCCCGCGTACAGGACCGGCAGCACCGCAGAGCCGAAGGACATCGGCTGCGTGCCGGAGAAGGGGAACAGCACGGCCGACAGCGCGACGACCGCGGCCGGGGCCAGGCCCAGCGACCAGGCACCCGGGCGGCGCTTCTGCAGGAACAGGGCCACCGCCACCAGGCCCACGAACAGCCCCGAGACCGGCGAGGCCATCGTCGACAGGGCGGCCAGCGGCGCCGCGCACAGCCCCTTGGCCCAGCGCTCGTGCCGCCAGCGGTGGGGCCAGCAGAACACGGCGGCGACCGCGCCGAGCCCGAACATCATGCCGAGCCCGAACGTCACCCGCCCCGACACCGCGTTGCCCAGCAGCGCGAACAGGCCCGCCAGCGACGCCCACAGCGGATTGCGGACCACCCGGCTGCGGATCAGGATCATCGTCAGCAGCCCGGCCGACACCGTCCCCGCGATCATCATCGTCGTGCGCACGCCGAGCACCGACATCAGGTACGGCGAGATCACGCTGTACGACACCGGGTGCATGCCGCCGTACCAGGCGAGGTTGTACGCCGAGTCCGGGTGCCGGCCGACGAACTCGGCCCACGCGTCCTGCGCCGCGAGGTCGCCGCCGCTGTTCGCGAACGTGAAGAACCACACTATGTGGAGCACCCCGGCCAGGGCGGTCACGGACAGCACGGGGTGGCGCAGCATGCGCTCGCGCAGGGCCAGGAGGGCGGTGTTCACGGCCGACGGCGCTTTCGGCTCGACGGGTTCGGGACGGGCAGGCCGGGCCCCGGAAGGCCGGGTCTCATGGTCGCCGTCCGCCGGGCCGCGTCCGTCCCGCCCGCCGGTGTCCTTGGCGCTCTCCGCGCGCTCCCCGTCGTCCCTGCGGGGCTCGGGTACGCGAGGCCGCGGACCGGCTCCCGGGCCCGGATCGGCGTCGTCGGCGCGTGTCGGCTCCGCAGTGGCCACCTGAAGGCACTCCCCGTGTCCCGTCTTCTTCTTCGGGCCGTGTCCCGTTCCCACGACCGGCGACTGCCCCGTTTCGTGACGCTAGCACGCGGCCCCGCACAGTTGCCTCCTCCCTTTCGGGACCCTCCCGGCGCCTCCGAGGACGCGAACGCCCCCGCGGCCCGGGTGGCCGCGGGGGCGAGGGGCGTCGCTTCGGCCCGGGCGGGCCGGCCGTCAGCCCAGGCGGGTCAGCCTGTCCGAGAACCCGGGCTCGACCAGGTCGTCTCCCAGGGCCACCGGCACCTTCACGGCGCCGCTGGTGCCGCCGTCGCCGACCGTGAGGGTGCCGACCTTGGTACCGGCCTTCGCCGTGTGCGGCACCTCGTCCGCGTCGAAGGTCAGCTTCACGGTCAGCCCGCCCCAGCCGACGGCCTTGACGTCCTTCGTGGCGACGACCGGCGTACGGCCGCCGAGACCGTCGTCGACGTACCCGACGACGCTCCCCTTCTCGATGATCGTCGACGACTTCAGGGTGTCCTGTGCGGCCCGGATCAGCTTGTCGCTGGAGCCCAGCGCGGCGGCGAGAATCCCCCCGCCGACGTCCGGCTGGCGGATCACGGCCCCGACGATGGTCCGGGTCTCGCCGCCGACCTCCTTCTTCGCCGCGAAGACGAGGTTGCCGAGCGCGGAGGTGGTGGTGCCGGTCTTGATGCCGACGACGCCGTTGTGACCGACCAGCTGGTTCCAGTTGGGGTGGTTGGTGCCCTTGTAGTCGTCGTACGACATCATCCTGGCGACCTCGAGGAACGCGGGCTCCTTCATCGCCGCCTTGGCCAGCTTCACCTGGTCCACGGCCGTGCTCACCGTCGTGTTGTTCAGCCCCGACGGGTCGGTGTACGTCGTGTTGGTCATGCCGAGGTCCTCGGCGGCGGCGTTCATCTTCTCCACGAACGCCTTCTCCGACCCCGCGTCCCAGCGGGCCAGCAGCCGCGCCACGTTGTTCGCGGACGCGATCAGGATGGCCTTGAGGGCCTCGCGCTGGGAGATCGAGTCACCGGCGTAGACGTGGACGGTGGACTCGTCGCCCGCGTCCGACTGGTCCTCCGCCGCCTGGTCGATCTTGATCTTCGGACCTTCGGCGCCGCTCCCCAGCGGGTGGTCGCGCAGGATGACGTACGCGGTCATGACCTTGGCCACGCTCGCGATCGGCACCGGCTTCTGGTCGCCGGACGAGCCGAAGGAGCCGATGCCCTGCACGTCGAGCGCGGCCTGCCCGCTGGACGGCCACGGGATCTCCGGCTTGCCGCCCTCGAACGAGAAGCTGTCCTGCGCCGTGAGGTCGAGGGTCGGCGCGGGCAGCGGGCGCATGGACTGCACGACGCCGAGGATGATCACCAGCAGGATGACCAGCGGCGTCCAGATCTTGACCCGGCGCACCGTCGTCCGCAGCGGGGTCTCCGGGGGCGGCGGGGTGTTCGTCAGCTCCGCCAGCAGGTCCAGCGGAGGCTTGGGCGGCAGCGGCTGCTGGGTGGTCCGGTCGGGCCCGACGTGCGGCCTGGCGGCGGTGACCCCGGTACGGGGCGCCTGCGGCGCCTTGGGCCCCGCGGAGGGCGCCTTGGGCGTCCCGGCGGCCGGTGAGGCCTGCGCCGCCTGCGCCGCCTGCGAGGACTGCGGGGGCTTGCGGTTCGCCGGATCGTCCGGGTTCCGCAGCGCCACGAACTTACTGGTCCGCTCGGCATCGCCCTCGGACCGTGCGGGGGCGTCGCCGCCCTGGCCGGCCTTCTTGGCGGCGGAGACGGCGTCGCCCAGCTTCAGCATGGTCGTCGGCTGGTCGACGGCGGGCTCGGCCGGCCGCGGCGCCTTGAACACGGCCGTGGGCTGATCGACGGGCGGCGCACCGCCGTCGTCGTCGCCGTCACGGCCATCGTTGTCAGCGCCGCCGCCGTCGCCGTCGTGCCCGGACCCGGCCTCCGCGTCCGAGTCCGGCTTCGGTTCCGGGTCCCGCTTCGGGTCCGACTTCGGTTCTGGATCCGGCTTCGGGTCCGACTTCAGGTCCGACTTCGGTTCCGGGGCCGGGTCTGCGTCCGCGTCGGAGCCCGAGGCTGCGTCCGCGTCCGAGGCGGAGCCCGAATCCGAGGCGGGGTCCGAGTCGGCGTCGGGGGCGGGGCCCGTGGCCGAGTCGGTACCGACGGCCGGTTCCTCGTCCCCGTCCGATGCGGCGCCCGCGTCCGAGCCCGAGGCCGCGTCCGCGTCGGAGGCGCCGTCGGCGGCGGCACCGTCGGCCGTCTCAGCCTCCTCGGTCTTCTCGGTGTCCTGCGGGGCGGCCTCGCTGTCCTCGGCGGCCTCGGGCACGTCGGCGTCCTTGTCGCCGTCCCGTGAAGACTCCTCCGCGTCCCGCGCGTCCTCGAGCCGCGCGTTGGCGGCGGCGCGCTCGTCCGCGGTGGCCACCCAGGCAGCGACGGCGTCCCTCAGCCGGCCGTCGTTCCCGGCGGCGGGCACGGCGTCGTCGCCCTCGGAGGCTTCGGACTTCTCCGGAGTGGCGGACGTGTCCGACGACGCGTCGGCCGCCCCGGCGTCGTCGTCCTCGCCGGCGGCCTCCGCCTCCGGCGCCGTCTCGCGGACCGACAGCACCCGGGTCGCCGTGTCGACACCGCCACGGGACCCCGCGGAGCGCTTCGCGTCCTCCCGTGCCACCGCCAGCCGCGGATCACGCGTCTCGCTCGCCTCGGTCCTGGCTTCGGGAACCGGACCCGCGCTCCCCGACGTCGGTTCTTCCGACGACTCGCGCTGCTTCGACCTGTCGGGGGACTCGCCCGCCACCGATGCCTCCTCCATGCGCCGCACGTCCTGTGCGCGCTACCGAACCCGTACCGAAACCATTTACCAGTGTCCTGTGTACGGGTGGAACCCACGCGGAAGACGAGAACGACATACCTACCGGTTCCACTACGAAGCGGTCACGCACCCTCGACAGACCAATGTGAGAGGGGTCACCCTGTCTGTCATCCACGCGGGGAGGCATGGATGGGCAGGAGCCGCAGAACACTTCCGGAGGAGCTTCTGCTGCTGGCGTTGGACCCGACCACGGGTACCACCGCACAGCCGCAGTCGCTCGACCTCGGTCTGGCCGGAGCACAGCTGGTGGAGCTGGCGCTGGCCGGACGGATAGCCCCAGACGGGGATCGTATCGCCGTGGTGGCCCCACGGCCGACAGGAGATCCAACACTCGACTGCGCGTTGGAGTTGCTGCGAAGGCGTGGCGCTCCCGTACGGGCGGTCAACTGGATTGGCGGGCCCCGCCTGGGGCTGCGCCAGACCTACCTCTCGCATCTGGAGCGATGCGGCATGGTGCATGCCGTGGAGGGCCAGATGTGCGGGGTGCTGCCGACGACTCGCTACCAGGCGACGGACACGGCGATCAGCCGGGAGATCAAGGCCCGGCTGGACTCGGCGATCCGCACCGGCGTCCCGCCGGACCCGCGGACCGCGGCGCTCGCCGCGCTGGCCCACGCGGTCGGGCTCGGCAAGCACCTCTACCCGGGCAACGAAGGACGCTCGTCGCGGTCCCGGCTGCGGGACCTCATCAGGCACGACCCCATGGGCGGCCTGGTGGCGCACGCGGTGATGGACGTCCAGAACGGCGCTGCGGCACAGCCACGCCGCAGTCCGGCCCCGGTCGGCCGCCAGGCCCCGGGACCGGGGGCGAGGCCCGCCCCGGAACCCGCCCGCGGTGTTCCGGCGCAACCGCGCCACGGATCCATGGCGCGGGCGGTGGCCCACTAGCCCGACGAGCGCATCGCACGACCGCACGACCGCACCACAGCAACGCAACGCCGCACCGTCAGTCCCCAAGCCCGGTCACGGGAGCCGCAGGTCCGCGCGGGGCGGCGGAACCGACCGTACGTCCGGCACGCCCGGACCGCGGAAAGGTTCCGCCGCCCCGCGCGGCACCGTACGGGGGTGGCGTGCCGAACTGGCGTGTACGCGGCGCATATCGACCGTTTCCCAGCGGTAGAAAGCACCTTGGTGGCAGTCTGCTCAGCAGCAGATACACAAAGTGGCAAGTACGAGTCACCCAGCCGGAGGTGCACGTCCCGTGGCGTCGAGTGTCAATCCCACCGTAAGGCGGCGTCGGCTGGGCCAGGAGCTGCGCCGGCTCCGTGAGCAGAAGGGCATGACGGCCGAGGAGGTCGCCGAGCGGCTGCTGGTCTCCCAGTCGAAGATCAGCCGTCTGGAGAACGGGCGGCGCAGCATCAGCCAGCGGGACGTCCGCGACCTGTGCGGGGTGTACGAGGTCGAGGACCAGCGGATCGTCGACTCGCTGATGCAGATGGCCAAGGACTCGCGCCAGCAGGGCTGGTGGCACGCCTTCGGGGACATCCCGTACAGCGTCTACATCGGCCTGGAGACCGACGCGGAGTCGCTGCGCACCTACGAACCCCAGATCATCACCGGCCTGTTGCAGACCCGGCCCTACGCCGAGGCGCTCATCCAGGGCGCGTTGCCCGAGACCTCGGTCGCCGACGTCGAGAAACGGGTGCAGGTCCGCATACGGCGGCAGGAGCGCATCTCCGCCGAACACAACCCGCTGCGGCTGTGGGTGGTCCTCGACGAGGCCAGCCTGCGCCGGGTGGTGGGCGGCAGGCAGGTGATGCGGGAGCAGCTGGAGCACGTCGCCGAGATGTCGCAGCTGCCGCACATCACCGTGCAGGTGCTGCCGTTCGACGTCGGGGCGCACCCCGGCATCAACGGCCAGTACTCCATCCTGGAGTTCGCCGACGCGGCCGACTCCAGCGTGGTGTACATCGAGGGCGTGACCAGCGACCTGTACCTGGAGAAGGCGCCGGACGTGCAGAAGTACACGGTGATGTACGAGCATCTGCGGGCGCAGGCCCTGAACGTGGAGCAGTCGCGGCAGCTCATCGAGGACGTGGCGAAGGAGTACGCGCGCTGAGCCGCTGAAGCCCCGAAGGCGGACGAGGGCGGGATGGTACACCCCTGCCACGATGTACTGGAAGACTCACCTGGAATATGCCATCCGGTCGGGTGAATGGCTGCTCCGTCCAGGGAGGCCAGCGAGTAGCGTCGATCACGCCAAAGATCACACGTCATTGGCGTAAACCACACTCGCGACTCGCCATCGGAGCAGACATGGCAATTCTTCAGGGCGCCCAGGAATCGTGGACCAAGTCCTCCTACTCCGGAGGAAACGGCGCGTGCGTCGAGGTCAGGTCACCGCTCACGGAGGCGCTCGCCGTCCGCGACTCCAAGGTGACCGGCGGCCCGGTCCTCGCCTTCCCCGCCGACGCGTGGAACGCCTTCGTGACCTCGGTCAAGGAGTAACGCCGCCACGCTTCATCCGCCAGTACCGCCGACGGAGCCCTCTCGACCAGTTCGCCGACCTTGCCGAGAGGGCCCCGCCACGTCACCTCACGTCACCTCACCGGGAACGCCACGTCGCACGCCGGGTCCTCGGGGCCCGCCGCCTCCCAGTCGGCGAAGTACACCTCGCGACACGGCCCCGTCACCGTCAGACCCTGCGCGGCGATCCACTCCTCCACCGCCCCGAAGGCGGCCAGGATCTGTGGATACGCCACCTGGGCCTTGGTGATCCGGGTGTAGGCCAGCCGCCCGGCCGGCTCCACCCGCACCCGCGTCTGCCAGGCCCGCCCCCGCTCCTCGCTCCACGCCCGCGCCGCCGCCTCGTCGGCGACCGGCACGCAGGACTCGGCGGGGCCGTCGCTCTCCGTCGACACGTCCGAGTGGTAGACGACGAACGGCGCCGCCGTCACACCCCCGCAGTCCCGGGCCGCCTCCTCCAGACGCCCCAGCGAGGCACCGATCCACGTCGGCAGCTCGTCCGCCAGCACGTGCCGGCTCTCGCTGATCACCACCTGCTCGGGCACGTCCACCGTCTCGACCACGAACTTTCCGTACACCTCGGAGTCCCTTCCCGTCAGCCGTCCACGGAGGTACTCGACGAGCGTGCGCTGCCCGGCCACCCGGGCCTCCACGTCCGCCCAGTAGGCGTCGAGCAGACCGGCGGACCGGTCGCCGTCCGCGTGGACCACCTCGGCGATCCGCGCGAGCGGCATGTCCAGCCGGCGCAGCAGGGCCACCAGCCGGGCGCGTTCGGCCTGCCCGGCGCGGTAGTACCGGTAGCCGGTGGCCTCGTCCACGTGGGCGGGCGCCAGCAGGCCCAGCCGGTCGTACAGCCGCAGTGCCTTGGCCGACAGCCGGGCCCGCGCGGCGAACGCGCCGATGGTCAGCAACGCGTCGTCGCGCACGTCCCCCGCCCGGTCACCCATGCCGTCGTCCACGCCGTCGTCCTCCGTCACCGGGCGGCTCTTCCGCCCGGTGACGCAGACCCTCCGGCTTGACCCAGGGGCAAGGTCAACCGGCCAGGCGCGCCTCGACGGCCGCCACGACCTCGGCCGCCTCCGGCTCGGTCTGCGGGGAGAACCGGGCGGCGACCTTGCCGTCCCGGCCGATCAGGAACTTCTCGAAGTTCCAGCGGATGTCCCCGCTGTGCCCCTCGTCGTCCGGGAAACCGGTCAGCCGGTCGTACAGCGGGTGCCGGCCCTCCCCGTTGACCTCGACCTTCTCGGTCATCGGGAAGGTGACGCCGTACGTCGCCGAGCAGAACTCGGCGATCTCGTCGGCGCTGCCCGGCTCCTGGCCCATGAACTGGTTGCAGGGCACGCCCAGCACGGTGAACCCCTGCTCCGCGTACCGCTCGTGCAGCCGCTCCAGGCCGGAGTACTGCGGGGTGAGTCCGCACTTGGAGGCCACGTTGACCACCAGCACGACCCGGCCCGCGTACTGGGAGAGGTCTGCGGTCCCGCCCTGGAGCGCGCCGATCTCGACGTCGAGGGGGAGACTGTCGTCGTTCCGCGTGTTCGGTGAGGTCGTCATGCACCGGATGCTAGTCCGGCGCCTCGGCACCGTCCCCGCTGCCCGCCTCCACGAGCACCTCCCCGGCCGGTGTCCGCGAGTACAGCACCGACCGGCCCGCGCGCCGCCGCTCCACCAGGCCCGCGTCGAGGAGCACCCGCAGGTGCCGCCCGACCGAGCCGAGGCCCTGTCCGGTCACGCCGACCAGCTGGCTGGTGCTCATGGGGGTGCCGAGGAGCGTCAGCACGGCCGCCCGGGCCGGTCCGAGCAGCGCGCCGAGGGCCGCGGGCACGCACCGGGCGCCGTCGTCCGCGAGGGCGCCCGCGCACGGGTAGACCACCGCGTACCGCTCGGGCTCCTCCCACGCCACCCAGCCGTGCCGCTGCGGAGTGATCGGTACGAGGATCAGCTCGGCCCCGGACAGCTCGCGGGGCGGGTACGGGTTCAGGTTGATCTGGAGCCGGTTGTCGCCCAGCCAGCGGGTGCCGGGCCGCAGGTCGTCCAGGACCGCCGCCCAGCCGCCCCGGCTCACCTGCGCGGTCCGCGCGACGACGTCCGCCTCCAGGACCCGCCGGCGCCGGTCCCAGTCCGGCCGTACCGCCTCCGTCCAGACGTCCTCGAGGAGCGCGGCGGCCCGCTCGGGCAGGTCGTCGCGGTCCAGAGCGGCCGGGAGCGGGCCTCCGACGGAGACGGCCAGGTCGGCGCGGGCCTCGTCGGGGCGGGTGGCCCGGATCCGCGCGACGCCCTCCTCGAAGCTGAGGCCCTCGGCCGGGGTGGGGGTGAGGAAGTCCGCGTTCCACCCCCGGCCGAGACCCGCGCCGACGAGCAGCGCGGCCACCGGATCGGCCGCCATCCGGCGCAGATGAGCGGGCCGGTGGGTGTCGAGCCACGCCCGTTCACCGGGATGCCCGGCCACGCCGGCGTGCAGCAGCTTCAGGCAGGCGAGGGTCTCGTCGAGCGGCGAGACGACGAAACGGCTGCGGGCGAGCGTGTCGGCGTTGACCTCCCACCAGCCCATGCGGTCTGCCCTCCACCCGACCTTTCGCGTCCCTGCGAAACATTAACGGCCGGTCTCCCGCCCACCCCACACTCCCCGCATGCCAGACACGAGCCGCAGAAGCTACGCGGACCTCTTCCGCACCCCGGAGTTCAGCCCGCTCTTCCTCTCCTCCGCCGCCAACCTCGCCGCCCAGACGGTGAGCGGACTTGCCCTCGGCACGCTGGTGTTCCGGGCGACGAACTCGCCGTTGCTCTCCGCGGTCAGCATGTTCGGCCCGGCGCTCGCCCAGATGCTGGGCGCCACGTTCTTCCTCTCCGGCGCCGACCGGCTGCCACCGCGTGCGACGCTGACGTGTCTCTCACTGTCCTTCGCCGTCATCACCGCGGCTCTCGCGCTGCCCGGCCTGCCGGTGTGGACGATGCTCGCCATCGTCCTCGTCAAGGGCCTGATCGCCTCCGTCGGCGGCGGGGTCCGCTGGGGCCTGCTGACGGAGATCCTGACCAAGGAGCGCTACCTGACGGGGCGTTCGCTCTTCAACATGATGAACGGCGTCATGCAGATCGCCGGTTACGCGGCCGGCGGCGTCCTGGTGGCCCTTCTGTCACCGCGCCTGTGCCTGCTGCTCGCGGCCGGTCTGTACGCCACCGCCGCCGGCCTCGCCCTCCGGCTGACCCGCCGCCCGCCCCGCACCGCCGGCCGCCCCTCCGTACGAGCCACCTGGCGCGCCAACTCCCTGCTGTGGTCCGCCCGCCCGCGCCGCTACGTGTACCTGGCCCTGTGGATCCCCAACGGTCTCGTCGTCGGCTGCGAGTCCCTGTACGTCTCCTACGAACCCCGGGCCGCGGGCACGCTGTTCGCCTGCGGCGCGCTGGGCATGCTGGCCGGGGACCTGACGGTCGGCCGACTGCTCCCGGCCCGGCTGCGCCCGCGCCTCGGCGTCCCCCTGCTGGTGCTGCTGGCCACGCCGTACCTCGTCCTCTTCCTGCGCCCGCCGCTGCCGCTGACGGCCGTACTGGTGGCCGTGGCCTCGGTGGGCTTCGGCGCGACCCTGGTGCAGCAGGAGCGCCTGGTCGCCCTGACCCCCGACGAGCTCTCCGGGCACGCGCTCGGACTGCACTCCTCCGGGATGCTCACCATGCAGGGCGTCGCCGCGACCCTGGCCGGCACGGTGGCCCAGTTCACCTCACCGGCGACGGCCATGACCGTGATGGCGCTCGCCTCGCTCACGGTGACGCTCACGCTGACGGTGGCGAGCCGGCGGCACGCGCCCGACGGCGGGCTGCTGCCGACGCGGGCGGCGGTGCGGTCCGCGTGACGGGCGGGTCCGTGTGACGGGTGGGTCCGGCGGGTGCGACTCGGCCTCGATTGGGTCAAGGACCGCCCGGGAACTCCTGCGCGCCCGGACCCTTGCCTAGGCTGAGGGACTTGGGGAGGGCGCCTGAGGGCAGGGAGAGGGCGGCTCTTGAGCGCTGCGACACCGGAGTAGTCATGACCGTGAAGAAGCCGTCGCCCGGTTCCGCGGTGCTGCTGGCCTGGATGCCCTTCGCCGCCATGGCCGTGGTCGCCACCGTGGACCTCACGATGGGCCCCGGGGTGGGACTGCTGCCGCTGGTGGCGCTGGGACCGGCGTTCGGCGGACTGGTCGGCGGCTGGCGGCGCACCGCGGTGATCGGACTGACCGCGCTGCTGCTCTGCGTCGGCCTCGGCATGTACAACGGGCTCTTCGACCGCCCCCGCGGCTACACCGCCATGCTGTCGGTGGCCGGCGTGACCGGTGTCGGCATCGCGGCGGCCGTGATGCGTTCGCGCCGCGAGGCCGAGCTGGCCAGCGTGCGCTCGATCGCGGAGGCGGCCCAGCGGGTCCTGCTGCGCCCGGTACCGCTGACCGCGGGACCGCTGCACGCGGCCGTCTCGTACACGTCGGCGGTCGCCGAGGCCCGGATCGGCGGCGACCTGTACGAGGTGGTGGCCTCGCCGCACGGCGTCCGGGTGATCGTCGGCGACGTCCAGGGCAAGGGCCTCGCGGCCGTGGAGACCGCGGCCCGGGTCCTCGGCTCCTTCCGGGAGGCGGCGTACGACGAGAAGGACCTGGTCAAACTGGGGGAGCGGCTCGAGCGCAGCGTCGCCCGGGAGCTGGAGGACGAGAAGTTCGTCACCGCCGTCCTCGGCGAGATCGGCGACGACCACCGGGTCGTCCTCCTGAACTACGGCCACCCGGCGCCGCTGCTCGTCCACGCCGACGGCACCGCCGACTTCCCGGAACCACCCGCGTACGCCCTCCCGCTGGGCCTGGCCGCGCACGGCGGCCCCGGCCCGGACCCCTTCCCGGTGCCCTTCCGCCCCGGCGACCAACTGCTCCTCTACACCGACGGCGTCACGGAGGCCCGGGACGAGCGGGGCGGCTTCTACCCGCTCGCCGAGCGCGCCCACCTCCTGAAGGACCCCGACGTCCACCGCGCCCTGGACGCCCTGCGCGAGGACCTCGTACGGCACGCGGCGGGCCCCCACCACGACGACGCGGCGATGCTGCTGCTGCGCTACCAGGGACAGGACGGCGGCGGCCCGAGCACCCCGGTGTGAGGGCGCGCGGGCGCACCGCGCAAGTCCGGATGCGCGTCCACCGGCGCGGGCACGGACAAACTCGCCGACCTGTCCATGCACGACCAGTGGCCCTACGCCGCCCTCGCCTGCGCGGGCATCGGCTTCGTCCTCGCCCTCGCCTGCGCGGGCATCGGCTTCGTCCTCGCCCCCGCCTGCGCGGGCATCGGCTTCGTCCTCGCCCCCGCCTGCACGGACGCCGTCAACCGCTCGATCAACCCCTCCTGCGGCGAGGTCACCGGCATCACGCAGACCGTCCGCAACCACGCCGCCGACGTCGGCCTGGCCGTCTTCGGCACCATGCTGACGCAAGCACTCCATGACCGACCGGGTCGAGGAGGCCCTCCGCGGCCGCGGAGGGCAAGCCGGACGCCCGGCGCTCCACGGCCCGGGACGTCACGGAGGCGATCACCGGCAACGCGGACGCCCGCACCCCGACGGGCGACGCCCCGACGCAGACCGCCGTGCGGGACGCGATGCCCGCCATCCGCCTCGACTTCGCCGAGGCAACCAGTGGGTCTTCTACGGCATGGCCGTCGCCCTGGCGATCGGCTACTTCTGCGCGCTGCGCCCCCCGGGCGGCCGGGCGCACGACGTGAACGCCCGGCCGGACGAGGCCGGTCCGCGCTCACCGGCCCCTGCCCGGCCGGTCACCGGCGCTCACGGCGACGGGAGTTGAGGCGGGCTGCCTGACGCGTCAGATGGTCGCGCTCGGCGAGGTCGGGCGCCTTGTGGGCCGCCTCGGCGTACAGCCGCGCCGCCGTGTCCGGGTCGCCGTCGCGCTCGTGCAGGTACGCCGCCACCGCGGTGTAACGGGGCAGCGCGTCGTCCAGCCCCGCGAGCGCCGCCAGACCGGCCCGCGGCCCGTCGGCCTCCCCGACGGCGACCGCGCGGTTGAGCCGCACGACGGGGTTGTCGGTCAGACGCGCGAGCTCGTCGTACCACTCCACGATCTGCACCCAGTCGGTCTCCCCGGCGGTCGGCGCGTCGGCGTGCAGGGCGGCGATCGCGGCCTGGGCCTGGAACTCGCCCAGCCGGTCCCGGGCGAGCGCCGCCTGCAGGATCCGCACCCCCTCGGCGATCGCCGCGGTGTCCCACCGGCCGCGGTCCTGCTCGGCGAGCGGCACCAGGCTGCCGTCGGGCGCGGTCCGGGCCGCGCGCCGCGCGTGGTGGAGCAGCATCAGCGCGAGCAGCCCCGCCACCTCGGGGTGATCGACGGAGGCCGCGAGCTGCCGGGTGAGCCGGATGGCCTCGGCGGCGAGGTCGACGTCACCGGAGTACCCCTCGTTGAAGACCAGGTAGAGGACGCGCAGCACGGTGCCGACATCGCCGGGCTGGTCGAAGCGGACGCCGGACACGGTGCGCTTGGCCCGGCTGATCCGCTGCGCCATCGTCGCCTCGGGCACCAGGTAGGCCCGGGCGATCTGCCGGGTGGTCAGCCCGCCGACGGCGCGCAGGGTGAGCGCGACGGCCGAGGACGGCGTCAGCGAGGGATGCGCGCACAGGAAGTAGAGCTGGAGCGTGTCGTCCACGTCCGGCGCAGGTCCGGGCTCCGGCTCCTCCTCGACCCGGTCCTCACGCCGCCGGCGGGCGGTGTCGGCGCGGGTCGCGTCGAGGAACCGCCGCCAGGCCACGGTGACCAGCCACCCCTTCGGGTCCCGCGGCGGGTCGTCCGGCCACCCGCGGACCGCCTCGACCAGCGCGTCCTGGACCGCGTCCTCGGCCGCCGCGAAGTCGGCTCCGCGGCGGACGAGGACGGTCAGCACGCTGGGCGTGAGGCTCCTGATCAGGGCCTCGTCCATCGGTGTGGTCACTCCGTGACGGTCGGGGGCGCGGTCAGGAACGGACGCAGCTCCAGCCACTCGTGGATCGGCTTCCCGCCCGCGCCCGGGGCGGCGGACAGCTCCCCGGCCAGCTCGACGGCGCGCTCGTAGCTGTCGACGTCGATCACCATCCAGCCGGCGATGAGGTCCTTGGTCTCGGCGAACGGCCCGTCGGTGACCGGCGGCTTCCCCTCACCGTCGTACCGCACCCACGTCCCCTCGGGGGCGAGCGCCTGTCCGTCGACGAACTCACCCGTCTTCTCGAGCCGGTCCGCGAAATCCTGCATGTACTGCATGTGCGCCGAGATCTCTTCCGGCGTCCACTGGTCCATCGGCGCGCTGTTGACCGGTTCCGGAGCGCCTCGGTAGTGCTTGAGCAGCAGGTACTTGGCCATGATGCGTCGTCTCCTCGGTGCTGGTGCGGCCCATTGTGGCCGCCTTCACCCCTGGGACGGAGCCGGACGCGCGGTCTCGACACGGCGGGACGGCCGGGCGGAGATTTTTTCTGAGATTCCTTCTCAGCCCTCCGCGGGCACCTGTACCGAGACGTCTCGCAGCACCTCTTCCACGCCGTGCCGGAAGGTCTCCGTGACCAGCCCGGGATCGCAGAGACACCCTCGGCGGTACGCCTGATACGGGGTACGCGCAACCCGGCCCGCCGGGGGTGTGACCCCGGGCCCTTCGAGCACTCGTGGCAGTACCCGGGGGAGCCGCGAGCGACGGAAGGAGCCGACCGTGCCGCACCACTCACCCAACCCGCCGAACCCGGCGAAGCCGCCCGAGGGCGCCGCGGACATCCAGTTCATCGGCAACGCCACCCTGCTGATCCGCTACGGAGACCTCACCCTCCTGACGGACCCCAACTTCCTCCACCGCGGACAGCGGGCCCACCTCGGCTACGGACTGGTCTCGCGCCGGGTCACCGAGCCGGCCCTCGACGTGACGGAACTGCCGCACGAGGACCTGGACGCCGTGGTCCTCTCCCACCTCCACGGCGACCACTTCGACCGCGTGGCCCGCCGAGGCCTGGACCGGGGCCTGCCGTTCGTCACCACCCCGCACGGCTCCCGCCTCCTGAAGGGCCTGTACGGCTTCCGCCGCGCCACCGGCCTGCGCACCTGGCAGAGCCACACGCTGCGTCACGGCGACTCCACCGTCCGTATCACCTCGCTCCCCGGCCGCCACGCGCCCGGAGCCGCCCGGTTCCTGCTGCCGCCGGTGATGGGCAGCCTGCTGGAGTTCGGCGACCGCTCGGGCGAGACCCGGCTGGTCCTCTACCTCTCCGGCGACACCCTGATGTACGAGGGCCTGCGCGAGATCGCCGAACGCCACCCGGACATCCACCTGGCGGTCCTGCACCTGGGCGGCACGACCCTGCCCGGCGGTCTCGTGGTCACCATGGACGCCCAGCAGGGCGCCGACCTGCTCGACCTCCTGCGCCCCCGCCGGGCCATGCCCGTCCACTACAACGACTACACGGTCTTTCGGTCCCCGCTGGACGACTTCCTCGCGGAGGCCGACCGCCGGGGCCACGCCGCACGCCTGCTGCGGTGCGCCCCGGGCGAGCACGTGACGGTGGGCGCGGAGGCGAGAACCTGACGGAGACGACGAGCGGACGGAAGGCGAGCGGACGGAAGGCCAGCGGACGGAAGGCGAGCGGACGGAAGGCGAGCGGACGGAAGGCCAGCGGATGGAAAGGGGGAAACGGGGCTTGCCCGGCACCCGGCAGCCCCAGGAAGATCGTCGTCCGTGCGCCTCAACGAACTCAATGACCACGAACGCCGGTTGTGGGACGCCTACCCGCAGGGCCGCCCCGTCGAAGCCCCGGACGACCCGGCAGCACCGGACCCGGTGATCCGGTCCGACGTCATCGCGGCACTGCTGCTGGGCGCCAACGCCGAGCACACGCCGGGCGACCGCCCCGCGCTCCGCCTGACCGGCGCGCGGATCACGGGCCTCCTGGACCTCCGGTTCACGGAGATCACGGCACCGGTCGTCCTGACCGACTGCCGCTTCGACGAGGCACCGCTGCTGCAGGGCGCCCGGACCCGGGAACTGGCCATGGGGGGCTGCACCCTGCCCGGACTCCTGGCCGACACGGCACAGATCGACGCGAGACTGGTCCTCACCCGCTGCCGCCTCACGGGCCCCCTGGCCCTCACCCGCACCCAGATCAACGGAGACCTGGATCTGCGCGACACGAAGATCGCCTTCCCCGACGGCGAGGCGATATCGGCGGTTCACGCCCAGGTGGCCGGCGACGCACTGTGCACCAACCTGGCCGTGGAGGGGACGTTCCGGCTGTCCGGCGCGGCCATAGACGGCGAGTTCGACCTGGAGGGCGCCTCCCTCCGTGCCCCCGGCCGCCACGCCCTGGACGCCTACCACGTGCGGGTCGCCGAGGACTTCACCTGCCACCCCGGCTTCAGCGCCGAGGGCCGGCTCATCCTCTCCGGCGCCACGGTCGCGGCGGCCATCGGCTTCTGCGGGGCGCGGCTGAGCAATCCCGGTGACGTCGCCCTGGAGGCGGTGGACGTCACGGTCGCCCGCAACTTCGACCTGGGCGTCGGACTCACGGTCGACGGCGCGGTGAAACTCGACGGCACACACGTCGGCACGGAACTCAGCCTCCGCGACGCCGAACTGACCCACCCGGGCGGCACCGCCCTGTCCTTGCGCGCCATCCGGACCCGGGAAACGGACCTGCGCACCCGGCGCCCGATCGACGGAGTGGTCGACGCACGCAACGCCCACCTCGGCACGCTCCACGACGCCCCGGACACCTGGCCCGCCGACCTCCGCCTGACCGACACGACGTACGACACGCTGGCCTCCCCCCTGTCGGCCACGGAACGAGTCCGCTGGATCCGCCGCTCACCCGGCGGCTACCTGCCCCAGCCCTACGAGCAACTGGCGGCGGCCTACCGGCGTCTCGGCCACGACGACGAAGCCCGCACGGTCCTCCTGGCCAAACAACGCCACCGCCGCGCCGGCCTCCCCGCGCACACCCGCCTCTGGGGCCACATCCAGGACGCCGCCGTGGGCTACGGCTACCGCCCCCTCCGCGCCGGCCTGTGGCTCCTGGCCCTACTGGCCTGCGGAGCCCTGTACTTCGCTCTGCACGCCCCCGCTCCCCTCGAGCCCGGCAAGGCACCCCCCTTCAACGCCGTCTTCTACACCCTCGACCTCCTCGTCCCGATCATCACCTTCGGCCAGGAACCCGCCTTCGCCCCCCGAGGCCCCGGCCAGTGGCTCTCCTACACCCTGATCGCGGCCGGCTGGATCCTGGCCACGACGGTCACGGCGGGGGTGTCGCGGGCGGTCAGCAGGCAATGACCGGGCACCGGTTCGGCTACCGTCACCTCATGGCGCTGTACGAGATCACCCGAGCTGCGGTCCTGCAGGCCGTCGCGGAGTACGACCGACTCGGTCGGGACGCGTTCTTGCACCGGTACGGATTCGGACCGTCGCGCAGCTACCTGCTCGAGATCGACGGCAAGGTGTACGACTCGAAGGCCATCGTGGGAGCAGCGCACGGTTGTCTGCCCGGTCGGGACCCTCTGGGAAGCGACGAGTTCTCCGGCGGCAAGGATTGCGCCGTCAAGCTGCTGAGGGGCCTCGGCTTCGACGTCGTGGTCCGCGCGCGGAACTGATCCCTGACGCACCGCTCCCAGTCCGGATGCCAGAAACCGTTGTGCTCCACGTCGAACCGCACTCCGTCTGTCTGCCACGCCAACCGCTGCGCCAAGTCCATCGGGTCGTCGTCCCGCCAATCCGGCCAACTACGGCTCCCCGCAGGCGGCCCTGCTCGGAGCAGCGTTCGGTGTTCCGGCGCGAAACGGAACTCCCAGCGCTCCTCGACGTGATCAAGTCTTCGCTCGCTCAGCTTGCTTCACCTCTACACGAGGCGAAAGCATGGCAAGCAACGGTAAGGCACCTTGTGGGAAGCTCGGACGGCTGGCGCCTCAGCGGACGGGCCAGAACCGCGCCGGGTTGTGCGGGACGGCACGCGAATAACGGCTCTGTCAGTGCGGAGTGTTAGCTTCCGTGCCAGAGATGCGCCGGTTCGATGTTCTTTTGCGGAACACGGCGGCCAAGGGGGGCCGGATAGGGGTCTACAGATCACTGGATTCCGGGATACCGAATGGCTCCGCACCCACCCCCCTCATAAAGGCGGTGCAAGTCGGGCGCCTCGGGCCCACTGGCCTGGGCCCTTGACCGTCACCGTCGGCATACCCCTGACTCACCCCAGATAGGGCTTAGCCCGGCCCTCGGTGGCGTGTTTCAGCCGCAGCCGCTGAGTGTGGTGCATCGGCAGACCGTCCAGCTCGGCCGGTGCGACCCACCGCAGCTCCGTGGACTCGTCGGAGATGGCCAGTTCGCCACCGATCGCGCGGGCGCGGAAGCACACGTTGAACTGGCGGCGGACTTCCCCGTCGCTGTAGGCGATCACGTGCCGCGGATCGGTGTAAGTGCCGACCAGGCCGGTGACTTCGACGTCCAGCCCGGTCTCCTCCTTCACCTCCCGCACGGCCGTACCGGGGAGGCTGTCGGTCATTTCCATCCCTCCGCCGGGAAGCGCCCACAGGCCGTTGTCCCGGCGGCGCTGCAGGAGGATGCGGCCCTGGTCGTCGGTGACGACCGCAGAGGCGGCCACCACAAGTGAGTTGGGCTCGGGAGCCTGGGGATCGTCGTAGTACTCGGTGCGGCGGGACACTTATTCCTCCACAGCTCGGGCCGTCTCCCACACGGCGTCGAAGCTGGCCGCGTAGGTGTCGAACATGCCGCCGTCCTCCGCTCTCCTCAACTGCCAGACCGGGGCTCCGTAGGCGTTGACGCCGAACATGTGCCCGTTCACCAGCATCTGGTCGTCGGCCCGGTAGATCGAGTTGTACAGGGCCGTCGCGTGCGTGCGGACCTCCACTCCGGGCACGCCGAGGAGTGGCCGGTAGTGCATCAGCGCAAGACGGCAGCGGGACTCGATACCGTGCCCGAACCGCTCCTCCCGTCCGCGTGCCCGCACCTGCTCGCAGTCGTCGTCGCCCACCGCGATGCGGATCGCGCAGCCTGCGGCGGCCTGCTCCTCAAGGAGTTCGTTCAGCCGCGGGTAGCCCTCATGCAGGAACACCCCTGCGTACACCAGAATCTCGAGCTGCTCGCGGGCCTGCGCGAACAGCTCGGCGTAGGCCGATATCGGGAGATCTGCTCGCCGTGGGTACAGCATTACCACCTCGGGGCTGATCGTGCGCGCTGTCCTCGGCTGGCGCAGCGCCGGCCACAGCGCGTGGACATCCTCGCCAAGCGCTTCGGCGGCGATCAACGCGGTCCGCTGCCGGGGGGTGCGGTCTTTGTTCACCCACCGCTCCACCGACTTGGGGTCGACACCGACCTTTTGCGCGAGGGTGGCATGCGTCCAGCCACCGGCGGCCATGGCTTTACGTAACCGTTCGTTCGCCATCGTTTCCCCCCTCGGTCGTGTAGGGACGTTTTACCCCCCGAAGGACGTCCTGAAGTGGTGAATGAGGGATGTTCCCACGTCCCAGCGACCCGCATGACGATCGCAGCACGACAGCGCCCGGCGGCCGCGCGAACGGCCCCGGGCATGGCCGACTGTGGAGGAGTCGACATGCCGCACCGTACCGGTACCCCCGCCGCAGCGGGAGAGCCGCTATCAGCCCTGGTGGTCCCGCCCGAGGTTGTCGGCGCGCTCGCTCTGCCCGAACCGACAAAGCTCACCGACGACCAGGTTCGGGGCGCCAGGTGCGTCTGGTGCAGGGCCGGTCTGACTTCCGATACCGCCATCGATTTCGGTGAGCAGGTGAGTCCAGCGCCCTGGTCCACGTCGACAATCGGGACGTGCTGGTACCCGCGTGCCTGCCCGGCCTGCGTCGCTGGCCATGCCCACCGTGGTCTCCTCGATCACGCGCCCGGCTGCGAGGACTGCCGGAAGCGGCCGACGCCCGGCCACCCCGCCGCCTGCGAGACCGCCCGAGTCCTGTACCGCCTCGTCCGGGGAGCACGACGGTGAGGCGCTGCGACTGCTGCGGCGAGCCAATCCAGGGTGTGCCGCGCGCCATCATTCCGGAATCCCCATCGGGCGCCGCACCGACCGTCTACGTCTGCCCGCGCCCGTGCCGTCCGAAGGCGCCCCGGCAGACCGCACCAGTTGGTTTCCACCGCTGAGCCCCGCTCCCGGCGCGTTCCACTGAGAGCGCCGGGAGAGAATTCGACCTGCGACACCCACGTCAGGAGTCTTCCTTGAGTCCCAAGGTTGCGGCGGCTTGCGCTATGCGTTCAACAGATCGTGCTGCTGACGGTCTTCCGCAAGACGAAGACGCGCTGATCGGCGAAAGTCGAGCATGCGTATCAAGGGTCAGAAGGTCTGCGAGGCCGAACACGGCCATGCCCAGCACACGTACGAGCGGTGCAAGGAAAGCTGATACAGCACAGCGCATGGAGGAAGCGCCGGACCCGGCAGCTGCGGGTGAGGCGGTGGCATACGACCAGGAGCACGTCGACGCGCGGCTGGCCGGCGATCTCGGCCAAGCGGTGTACGACCGTCGGATCGAGCTCTGCCTGTCCCAGACGGGACTGGCAGAACGGAACGGGATGACACAGCCCGGGTCGCCAGGACAGAGGGTGGCGACACCGTGCCGACGCCCCCACTGCTGCGGCGCTTGGCCAAGGCCCTGGACGGCACTCTCAACCTGACCATCGATGAAGGCGACTCACACGTCACCTTCACCCCGCACGCCGCCTGAACCACCGAAGGGCACCTACAAAAATTCGTAGGTGCCCTTTCCTGTGCCGCCGGCAGGATTCGAACCTGCGACACCCGCTTTAGGAGTTCGATCACTGCCCGGCTACGCCGTGGATCCGCACGGACTCACCGGCTATCAACGGCCGTGGGTGGCTGTCGGCGTTCGTCAACGTCGATGTCAGCCGTGGATGTTAAGTGAGGTCCTTCAAGGTCCCAGGGATGTTGTCGAACATGCCCGACGGGAACGACGTCATGCCGAGCTTCTCCATGCCTGCCACTACGGCAGCCAGAGACACGACCTGCCCTAGCGGGCTGTCCTTCTGGATGACGAACACGAAGTCATTCTCGGATGGAGGAAGAGTCTTCGGAAGCGTCGTCAAGCCGTGCCTGTCAAGCTCCTTGCTGATCTGCTCGCGCAGCGCCGCACTGAGTCGATCTCTCTCCGGTGCGGCGTACTTCTTGATGAAGCGCATCGAGAGGCGCTTGATGCCGTGGTCCACCTCTACCGCGTGGGCAATCACAGTGAAGTCCATAAGGTGGTAGTTAACTCATTTAGTAGCTGAGTTGTCAAGCCGTGGGTACGGGCTGGCGCCTGTGCCAGTAGCACCGGTCTGCTGTGGAGGCGGTCGGACGGTCTGACGGCGGATACTCCGCAGGCATCTGTGCCTCAGTCGGCGACCGTCAGCCAGTGGGCAGGTGGGCTGACCGACTAGGTGCGCGTATGCCTTGCCGCAGCACCCCATCGGTCTCAGCCGCGCTGTCAACGCCGTCGACCACTGCAAGTCGCGCCGACCGGGCCGTAGGACCCCTCAAGAGCTGCCTTCTCTATGCCCTCAGCTTGGGAGGCTGCGATCATTCGCGGCTGACTCGATCGCCGACCTATGCGACCGGTCCGTCCGCCGCCCTGTCGGCCTCGGCGGCTTTCACCGTGGTTCCCCGCTGTTCCCCGTTCGGTCTGGTGGGGACTGTAAATCGTTCGGTGTAACTCCCGATCATGGAGGATGCATCGATGACCAGTGAGAACGTGGCCGAGCACGAGGCCGGCGAGGCGGCAGCGGCTTCGCCGCCCAAGGCCGTTGACGACCAGCTGATCGATGACCTGGTGGGCCGGGCCCAGGCCGAGGGCCTGCAACTGACCGGCGAGGGTGGGCTGCTCCAGCAGCTGACCAAGCGGCTGCTGGAGTCCGCNCGGAAGCTAAGCCTTACAGCGCCGATGGTACTGCAGGGGGGACCCTGTGGGAGAGTAGGACGCCGCCGAACAATTATTGCGAGAAAACCCCGCACCGGGAACGGTGCGGGGTTTTCTGCGTTTAGGGTCTGTGTATGCGCTACGACCTGGTTATCTTCGACAACGACGGTGTTCTCGTCGACAGTGAGCCGATCTCCAACCGACTGCTCGCCGGCTATCTCACCGAGCTGGGGCACCCGACGTCCTACGAGGACTCGCTGCGGGACTACATGGGTGGCGCCATGCACCGCGTGCACGATCTCGTGCTGGAGCGGACGGGGCGGCGACTGCCCGAGGACTTCGACGATGTCTTCCACGGGCGGGTGTTCGCCGCCTTCGAGCGGGAGCTGGAGCCCGTTCCGGGCGCCGTCGGCGTGCTGGAGAAGCTCGCCGCCGACGGGGTGGCGTACTGCGTGGCGTCCTCCGGGAGCCACGAGCGGATTCGGGTGGGGCATCGGAAGGCCGGGCTTGACCGGTGGTTCGACGACGAGCGGATCTTCAGTTCCCAGGACGTGGGGCGGGGGAAGCCCGCGCCGGATCTGTTCCTCCACGCGGCCGCGCGGATGGGTGTGGCACCGGAGCGGTGTGCCGTGATCGAGGACAGTCCGCTCGGCGTACAGGCAGCGGTCGCCGCGGGGATGGACGTGTACGGGTTCACCGCGATGACGCCGGCCGCGAAGCTCGCCGGAGCCACCCGACTCTTCGCGGACATGGGGGAGTTGGCCGACCTGTTGCCCGGCTGACGTCTGACAATTGTCATGCGCGGTTCTGGACGGTCGTTTCTACTGCGGGACCCTGTCCGGCCGCGAAGCTGAGTGCATGACCAAGCCTCGTAAGTCCCGTACGTTCGTGTCGCTGCTCCTGGACGTGGGAGTACCCGTCGGGTCGTACTACCTGCTGAAGGGCGCGCTCGGGATGGGTGCGGTCGCGGCGCTCGGGTGGAGCAGCGTCGTGCCCGTGCTGCGGACCGGGTGGGGAGTGCTGAGGCAGCGGGAGGTGAACGCGCTTCCCCTGCTCATCCTGCTGGCCAACCTGGTCGGTCTGCTGCTCAGCTTCGGTACGGGGGACGCTCGGCTGATGCTGGTCAAGGACAGCGCGGTCGGGAGTCTCGTCGGGTTCGCGCTGCTGGGGTCGGTGGTGCTGGGGCGGCCCATGATGACGGCGACGCTCAAACCGTGGCTGGTGAAGGGGGACCTGGGCCGGGAGGCCGCCTGGGAGAGGCTGCGGAAGGAGTCGCCGGCGTTTCGGCGGGCGGAACTGCGTTTTTCCGCGGTGTGGGGGATCGCCTTCGTCGCCGAGTGTGCGCTGCGGGTCGTGGGGGTCTACACGTTCCCGGTCGACACGATGGTCTGGCTCGGCACGGTCGTCATGATCGTCACGATGGTGTTCGCGTTCGTGGTCGGCGGTGCGCTGGGTGCGGGGCCCATGGCCCACATGATCGCAGCCGCCGTGGCCTCGGACCGTGCTCCCGAGAGCGTCGCCGCTGCCACCGCCGCGGAAGCTGAGAAGAATTCATCTTTGGCTGGATCTACCCACCGGTAAGCCGGGGCCCTACGCTCGCCGCCATGACTGATGTGCTGCGGCGCGGCAGGGCCTCGCTCGCGTTCGGCTTCTTCGCCCAAGGGGTCGCCTTCGCCCTGCTGGTGACGCGCATCCCGGCCATCCAGGACCGGTACGGCGTCTCCGACGCGCTGCTGCCCGTCTTCCTCGCCGCCGTGCCGATCCTGGCCGGGGTCGGGAGCGTGGTGAGCGAGCGTCTGGTGCGTCGGGTGCGGCCCAGCCGGCTGCTGCGCTGGTCCCAGCCGGTGGTGCTCCTGGCGCTGCTCGGCGTCGGAGCGGGGGACCGGGTGGCGGTGCTGGCGGTCGCGCTGGCCGTCTTCGGGCTGTCCGTGGGTGCGCTGGACGCGTCGATGAACATGCTCGGGGTGAGCCTGCAACGGGCGTACGGGCGCAGCATCATGCTCGGGTTCCACGCGGCGTACAGCCTCGGCGGGATTCTGGGGGCCTCGCTGGCATGGGCGGGGGCGCACTGGGACCTGGCGCTGTGGGTGTCGTATCTGCCGGTGGTCGTCGTGCTGTTGCCGGCCGCGCTGGTGGGGAGCCGGTGGTACGTCGACGGGGACGGCGGTGGCGCGTCGGAGGTCGCGGACAAGGGCGCGGGCGGGGCCGGTGCGGGCGTCGGCTTCAAGATGCTGTTGCCGCTGTGTCTGGTGATGACGTTCGCGTACATCGGGGACTCGACCGTCTCCAACTGGAGCGCGAAGTACCTGCAGGACGTGCTGGGGAGTTCGGAGCAGCTGGCCACCGTGCCGTACAACGTCTACATGGTGACCACGCTGGTGGGGCGGGCCCTCGGTGACTTCGGGGTGCGGCGGTTCGGGGCCGTGGCGGTGGTGCGGGGTGGAGCCGTCGTCGCGGCGGGCGGGTTCGCCGTGGTGGCGTCGGCGCCGGGCGCCTGGGTGGGGATGCTCGGGTTCACGCTGCTGGGTCTCGGCCTGTGCGTGCTGGTGCCGCAGACGTTCGCGGCGGCGGGGCGGCTGGCGGCGGAGCGGGACGGCAGTCCGGGGGCGTCCGACGCGGCGGTGGCGCGGCTCAACGTCTTCAACTACGTCGGCTTCCTGATCGGTTCGCCGTTGGTGGGGGCGCTCGGAGACGCCTGGAGCTACCGCGGGGCGATGCTCGTGCCGATGGTGTTGGTGCTGGTGACGGTCGTGTACGCCAGGTCGTTCGGGGATCGGCCGGACCGATACGGTGGCGGGCATGAGCGGTCGCGCACAGCTGATGTGGGACGAGGCAGTAACGGGCTATGACTTCGGACCGGAGCATCCGATGGATCCGGTCCGGCTCGCCCTGACGCGAAGCCTGGTCGGTGCCCTCGGGCTCGACCGGGAGGTGGAGGTCGTCGCGGCGCGGCCGGCCGGGGAGTCGACGCTGCGGCTCGTCCACCGGGAGGACTACATCGACGCGGTGAAGGCGGCGTCGGCGGACCCGGGCGCGGCCGACGGGTCGTACGGGCTCGGGACGGTCGACGATCCGGCCTTCGCGGGGATGCACGAGGTGTCCGCACTGATCGCCGGGCAGTCGGTGGGGGCGGCGGAGGCGGTGTGGCGCGGGGACGCGCTGCACGCGGTGAACTTCGCGGGCGGGCTGCACCACGCGATGCCGGGCGCGGCGTCCGGGTTCTGTGTGTACAACGACGCGGCGCTGGCGATCGCGCGGCTGCTGGAGCTGGGGGCCGAGCGGGTCGCGTACGTGGACGTCGACGTGCACCACGGGGACGGGGTGCAGGCGGCGTTCTGGGAGGACCCGCGGGTGCTGACGGTGTCGCTGCACGAGCATCCGCGGACGTTGTTCCCGCAGACCGGGTGGCCGCAGGAGACCGGGGCGGACTGTGCGGAGGGATCGGCGGTGAACGTCGCGTTGCCGGCGGGGACCGGGGACGCGGGGTGGGTGCGGGCGTTCCATGCGGTGGTGCCGGAGGTCCTCGCGGAGTTCCGGCCGCAGGTGCTGGTGACGCAGCACGGCGCCGACACGCACTTCGAGGATCCGCTGGCGCATCTGGCGGTGTCGCTGGACGCGCAGCGGGCGGTGCAGGTGGTGTGCCACGAACTGGCGCACGAGTACGCCGGCGGGCGGTGGGTGGCGCTGGGGGGTGGTGGCTACGCCGTGGTGGAGGTGGTGCCGCGGTCGTGGGCGCATCTGGTGGGGATCGCCGCGGGGCGGCCGGTGGAGCCGGAGACGGTGATTCCGGAGGGGTGGCGGCAGGAGGTGTTCGCGCGGACGCGGCAGCTGGGACCGATGCGGATGACCGATGGGCGGTGGCCGGTGTCGTGGGCCTCGTGGGAGGCGGGGTACGACCCTGCGGATCGGTTGGATCAGGCGGTGCGGGCGGCTCGGCGGGCGGTGTTTCCGTTGCGGGGGCTTTTGCCGTAGGGGGCGGTCTACTGGTTGCCCGGCGTAGGTGTGGGCGCGGGGTGGGGGACGCGAGCCGGCGCCGGCCGGGTGCCGCTGCGCCCACCCGTGCCGCCCCAGCGACACGACTGCCCGCAGCGGGGGCAGCATGGCGACTGCCCGCAGCTGGGTGGGCGCGGTGTTACGCCGACCGTGCGTAGATTCTTCCGTTTCCCGGTTCGGGTGTGGGGAGACCCGGCAGCATCGGTCGTGTGCTGACCCGTGGAGCTCTTCGGGCTCATCTTCTTGATGTTCGGCTGGCCGGGGTGGTGGCGACCTCTCGGGAGGCGAGTCTGCGGAGTTACCGGCTGTTCGCCGCGCGGGACCCCCGGGTGCTGATCGGGATCGACCCGGGAGGGGAGTGGCGGCAGCGGGACCTGCTCGGGCTGATGGCGGAGAGGTGCGGCGTTTCGGCCGATCCGCGGGACACCTCGGGCCAGGACGTGATCGACCCGGACCGGACCCTCGCGGCCCTGGACGCCTTCGCCGGTCGGCTCGCGGCGGTCGCCGAGCGGCGTGGTCCGGTGCTGCTCGGCACCGGGCATCCGCATCGACTGCTCGGTTTCTACGTCGCCTTGGCCGAGGCGCTGTCGGCGGCGGGATGTGCTGTCCTCACCCCGGCGCAGGGTCGCTCTGTCGACATAACGACCCGGTTCGGTCTACGCACGTACAACCTCGACTACGTCCGCGGAGTCGCGTTGGTGCGGGAGCCCGGCGCCGGGCGCGCCGGTGGTGAGCCCGGCGCGCACACGCACTCGCCGCTGCCGGTCCGTACGGCGCTGGCGGCCGCGGCCGAGGGCGGCGGACCGTTGCCCGAGTTGGTGATCGGGGATCACGGGTGGGTCTGCGGGGCAGGTCAGCTGGGGTTCGAGGCCATCGGGCCGGCCGATACGGACGATCCCGCGCTCTTCGTCGGTCAGGCCGAGGGGTTCGTGTCCGTCGCCGTTCCACTTGATGACGCTGTGCGGTCCGAGTACTACCGACCGCTTACCCGCTACGTACTCAATCGGGCGTGTCTGTCACGGTAGGGAAGTGATGGGTGCACCTCTTCCCCACTCGCATCACCCGCCCCTACATTGGGGAGTGAGCACGCAGCGACGAAGAGTCACCGGAAGGGGAAGCCGGTGGCCGTCGAGTGCGGAAGGTGCAGGTGTGTCATGGCTGCAGCTGGCGAAAGGCCTCTGAACGAGGTTCAGTTCCTTACCGTGGCGGAGGTCGCCTCGGTGATGCGCGTGTCCAAGATGACCGTGTACCGGTTGGTGCACAGCGGTCATCTGCCCGCGATCCGGGTGGGACGGTCGTTCCGTGTCCCGGAGCAAGCGGTTCACGAGTACCTCCGCGAGAGCTACGTGGGGGTGGAAACGGCCTGACGGCCCTCGATTACGACCTCAGCGCTCGGACCGGTAGGCTGGCCCCTCGTAGGTCGTGTGGGCCCATGGCGCTCACCAACCGAGTGATGAGAAGTGAGCGAGGATAGTCGTGGGCTCTGTTATCAAGAAGCGGCGCAAGCGGATGGCCAAGAAGAAGCACCGCAAGCTGCTGAAGCGCACGCGCGTTCAGCGTCGCAACAAGAAGTAAGCGACGCTGCGCCGTCAGCGTGGTCTGTGGCCCCCCACCGCATCCGGTGGGGGGCCACAGTCTTGTGGTCGCCGGCCCGGCCGCACTTCCGGCAGCTCTCCCGGCCGCTGTTTTTTCGTCATCCGCCGCGTCCGTCGGTCATCACGGTGCAACACCGACCGGCTAAGTTGGCCCACGGGCGGGGAAGGCGACAGGGTACGCAGCGGGGCCGGAGCAGGGCTGGAGCAGGCGGAAGGAAGGCGCTGATCTTGGGCAAGGTCGTGCTCGTGACCGGAGTGGCCCGGCCGCTGGGCGGCCGGTTCGTCCGGCGCATCCAGCGTGATCCCGACGTGGAGCGGGTCGTCGGTGTGGACGCCGTGGCACCGGAGCACCATCTGGGCGGTGCGGACTTCGTCCAGGCGGACATCCGGCAGTCGGCCATCGGCCGGGTGCTCGCCGAGACGCGGGCGGACACCGTCGTTCACCTGGACGTGACGGGGACGCCGCTGGGCAGCGGCAGCCGCACGTCGGTGAAGGAGACCAACGTCATCGGCACGATGCAGCTGCTCGGCGCCTGCCAGAAGTCGCCGACGGTGCAGCGGCTGGTGGTGAAGTCCAGTACGAACGTCTACGGGTCCGCGCCGCGCGATCCGGCCGTCTGCACGGAGACCACCGCGCCCAAGTCCCTGCCCAGCGGCGGCTTCGCCAAGGACGCGGTCGAGGTCGAGGGGTATGTACGGGGCTTCGCGCGCCGTCGGCCGGACGTGTCGGTGACCGTGCTGCGGTTCGCCAACATCCTCGGTCCGGCCGCGGACACGCCGCTCGCCTCGTACCTCGGACTGCCGGTGCTGCCGACGGTGTTCGGCTACGACCCGCGGCTGCAGTTCGTGCACGAGGACGACGTGATCGAGGTGCTGCGGGTCTGCTCGCACGAGCCGCGGCGGGGCACGTTGAACAGCGGGACGTTCAACATCGCCGGTGACGGTGTGCTGCTGCTCTCCCAGTGCTCGCGGCGGCTCGGCCGCCCCACGGTGCCGCTGCTGCTGCCCGCGGTCACCTGGGCGGGTTCCCTCGTGCGTACGCTGGGGATGACGGACTTCTCCCCCGAGCAGATCCGGCTGCTCACCCACGGCCGGGTGGTGGACACCACGCAGATGCGGGAGACGCTGGGCTTCAGGCCGAAGTACTCGACGGCCGGGGCGTTCGCGGACTTCGCGCGCGGCCGGGGTGCCGGGCTGCTGCCGCCCGAGGCCCTCGCGGGGGCTGTCGACCGGATCGCGGAGCTGTCCCTGCGGGGCAGCGGCCACCTCCCGACGCAGAGCGCCAACTGAGGAGCGCATCAACGATGGCGGACGCCAAGGTCATTCCGTTCGACGACGACCGGTCGCGGGGGAACCGGCGCAAGGCAAAGGCGGAGTCGGCGCCGGCGGGCGAGGTGCAGCCGCTGCCCCTGCGGGGAGCCGCCGCGCGCGAGGACGACCCCGTGACGCCGCCCGCGGCTCCCGGGCCGCAGGCGTCGGCGCAGCCGACGGCGGGGGACGACGGCGACGGGGACGGCGGCCTGGAGCGGCGTATCGCGGGCGGGCTGTCCTTCCTGCGCCGCCGGCTCACCGGGGACTACGAGGTCGACGACTTCGGCTACGACGCCGAGCTGACCGACCAGGTGCTGATGTCCCTGCTGCGCCCGGTGTACGAGAAGTACTTCCGGGTCGAGGTGAAGGGCGTGGAGAACATCCCGGACCGGGGCGGTGCGCTGATCGTCGCCAACCACTCCGGGACGCTGCCGCTGGACGGGCTGATGATGCAGGTCGCCGTGCACGACCACCACCCGGCCGACCGGCACCTGCGGCTGCTGGCGGCGGACCTGGTGTTCGTGCTGCCGGTGGTCAACGAGCTGGCGCGCAAGCTCGGGCACACGCTGGCCTGCGCGGAGGACGCCGAACGGCTGCTCGCTCAGGGCGAGCTGGTCGGGGTGATGCCGGAGGGCTTCAAGGGCATCGGCAAGCCGTTCGCGGAGCGGTACAAGCTCCAGCGGTTCGGGCGGGGCGGCTTCGTGTCCACGGCCCTGCGGCAGGGGGCGCCGATCGTTCCCTGCTCGATCGTCGGGGCGGAGGAGATCTACCCGATGATCGGCAACTCCAAGACCCTGGCGCGGCTGCTGGGGTTCCCGTACTTCCCGCTCACGCCGACCTTCCCGTGGCTGGGGCCGTTGGGAGCGGTGCCCTTGCCGACGAAGTGGACGATCCAGTTCGGTGAGCCGATCCCGACGGACGGCTACGCGCCGGAGGCGGCCGAGGATCCGGTGCTGATGTTCAACCTGACCGACCAGGTGAGGGAGCAGATCCAGCACACGCTCTACAAGCTGCTGGTGCAGCGGCGGTCGGTGTTCTTCTGAGGGATCTTCCGGCGGCGCCGCCGTACGCACGGACGCCGCCGTACGGAAGTGGGGGTGCCCCGTGAAGCATGGGGCACCCCACCGCCGTAAGCACGTCGGCTCAGTCCGCGTCCTCCGCCTCGATGCCCAGGCCGGGCAGGAGGCCCGGGAGGAGGGGCGGGAGGGTGACGTCCGGCTCCGCGGGCGGGGTGTCGCCGACCGCGGGCGGGGAGGCGGTGTCGCTGTCGTCCTTCGGCGGGTCGAACAGGCCGCCGGTGCCGCCGCCGAGCAGGCCGTCGCTCTCCTGACCGGAGTCGGCGGACTCACTGGGACGGTCGGACCGGGAACGCCCGCGCTCGGACGTGCCGTCGTCGCCGGTGCTGGGCGCCGACGAGCTGCCGGAGCCGGGGGAGTCGGTGGTCGTCGAGCCGGAACCGCCCGGCCGGCCGCCGTCCCCGCCGTCGTCGTCCTGGGCCGGCGACGACGGCAGCATGGACTCCAGCGGGGCCACGTCGTCGTCTATGGCGTCGAACACCGACGACACCTGCTCACTGACGTCCCCCAGCTGCACGGGCAGCCGCTCGCGCAGTGCTCCCCAGGTCTCCCGGTGGGACTGGGAGAAGGCCGAGAGGGCCTGCATGGGGGCCAGCGAGTCGGGGTCGCGGGCATAGGCCGCGCTGAGCAGGCGGTGCCCCTCGGAGGCGTCGTGCCGCATGCCGGACAGGGCGCGCCGGACCTCACCGAGGGACTCGTGGTCGAGGGGACCGCTGCGGCCGCGCTCCATCAGCCGGCGCGCCTCGCTCAGCCGGGTCGAGGCGAGGTCCAGGTAGGCGCGGCCCCGCTCGTCGTTGCCGTCGGCGAGGCCGAGGCGGAAGTCCTCTATGCCGCGCTTGAGGCCGTAGAGCGAGTCGCCGGGCAGGGCGTCCGAACTGGCGGCGGCGACTCCGCCGAAGGCTCCCGCGGCCACGCTCACGCTCAGTCCGCCGGCGGTGAGGCCCTTGGCCAGCCGCGAGCGGGGCCGGAACCTGCTCAGCGGGGCCGCGCGATGGGCGCCGCGCGCCCGGCGCTGCTCCGGTACCGACGTGTCCGCCGCCCCGCCGCTCGCGGTGCCCTCCTGCAGCATGGCCTCGAAGGCGGCCACGAGCTGGGCCCGCTGGACGACCTTGACCTCGGGATCCAGCTCGGGCCGGGGCAGCGTCTCCAGACCGCGGGCCAGGGTCGTCAGACGACCCTGCTCGGTCGGTTCCGCGGTGGCCCCGGCGGTTGCCGGTCCTCCGGACTGCTCGGCCGCCGCCCCGGGATCGGACTGCTCCTCCAGAGCCTGGGCGAAGGCGTTCGCCCGCCGGTGTGCCGATACGTTCGCGATCACTGGCGGCACCTCCTCTCGTCATCACGGTCGACTCCCCAGGGGGTCCTGAGGGTTGCACGCCCTGATCGAAACCATCCGATCGGGTGACCGGAGTCGGCCAGGGAGTGACCACAGGGAGCCTGCATCCCGCACAACGAGCGGCGCGGCACTTGGGTTACGGACGGTGGATGATCGGACCGCGGACTCAACAGACTCTCACCGAAGGTGACTTGGGGAATGCGAGAAGTGAACGCCTCAGCGGGCGTCGTCCGGGAGCAGCCGGGCAAGGGTGCGGACGGCCCGGTACTGCAGCGTCTTGATGGCGCCCTCGTTCTTGCCCATGACGCGGGCGGTCTCGGCGACCGAGAGGCCCTGGAGGAAGCGCAGGGTCACGCACTCCTGCTGCTGCGGGTTGAGCCGTCGTACGGCCTCCAGCAGGGCGGCGTTGGAGAGCGATTCGAGGACGGAGTCCTCGGGGGACCGCTCGACCTCGTTGGCGTCGAGCATCTCGCCGGTGGTGACCTCGAGGCGGAAGCGGCTGGACTTGAAGTGGTCGGCGACCAGGTTGCGGGCGATGGTCACGAGCCAGGCGCCGAAGTCGCGCCCCTGCCAGGTGAAGGTGCCGATGCGCCTGAGGGCCCGCAGAAAGGTCTCGCTGGTGAGGTCCTCGGCGGTGGCCTTGCCGCCGACGCGGTAGTAGATGTAGCGGTACACGGTGTCGCTGTACTGGTCGTAGAGCCGGCCGAAGGCGTCGGCCTCGCCGGCCTGGGCCCGCTCGACCAGCTCCATCATGCGGGCGCTGTCGCTGTCCGCGGCGGGGCGGCGGTGGGTGGTGGCGGCGGCCCCGGACGAGGACGACCGCGCTCGTCTGCCGACGGCGGCGCTTCCTTCGGCCAGTGCGTAGCACGGACCGGCGGGCACGGCGGCCGCGGCGAGGGCGGGGACGGCATACGCGGTGGGGACGAAGCCGCGCAACAGGTCTTGGGCTGATTTGACCGTTGCGCGCAGCGTAGCCAGGCCCGAGGCGTCAACCCCGACGTGTGGGTACACGGGACTCCCAGAGGCAGAGCTTCCATCACGTGCAGTACGGAACCATTCACCCGTCGTAGCGAAGGTGGGGCACCGGAATGCGTCTGAGGAGAATAACGCTTCGTGCAGGCACTGCTACGCCCAGTTGCTCAAATCATCGATTACGTCGCTTCCGTGCCCGATTGACGCTCGATCAGCTGCCGCAAAGTGATCAGTAAATGACCGAAACGGTTCGGAATCCGTGTGACTACAGAGCGTGTTGTGCTCGATGTGAGGAACTGGGCGAGGAGGGGTGACTGGAGCGGGCGTTGCCGGGGTACGTCACTTCGATTGGCCCACCGGCTGGTTCAGCGGCGGCGGCGGTGCAGCGCGATGGCAGCCGCGGTGCCGCCCGCCACCGCGCCGACGCCCGCGGCCGCGGGGATGCCGACCTTGGCCGCCTTGCGGCCGGTGCGGTAGTCGCGCAGTCGCCACTCCAGCTCGCGGGCGTGCTTGCGCAGCTTGGAGTCGGGGTTGATCGCGTACGGGTGTCCGACCAGCGACAGCATCGGGATGTCGTTGTGGGAGTCGCTGTAGGCGGCGCAGCGGGACAGGTCCAGGGCCTCGGCCGCGGCCAGCGCCCGGACCGCCTCGGCCTTCGCGGGGCCGTGCAGCGGTTCGCCGACCAGCTTGCCCGTGTAGACGCCGCCGATCGACTCGGCCACCGTGCCGAGCGCACCGGTCAGGCCCAGACGGCGGGCGATCACCTGCGCGATCTCCACCGGGGCCGCGGTGACCAGCCAGACCTTCTGCCCCGCGTCCAGGTGGGCCTGGGCGAGGGCGCGGGTGCCGGGCCAGATCCGCTCGGCCATGTACTCGTCGTAGATCTCCTCGCCGATCGACCTCAGCTCGGAGACGCGGTGGCCCTTGACGATCGAGAGCGCGGAGTCGCGGGCGTCCTGCATGTGCTCCGGGTCCTCGAACCCGGCCAGCCGGAACCACGCCTGCTGCCAGGCGAAGCGGGCGAGGTCGCGGGTCTCGAAGAACTTCCTCTTGTACAGGCCCCGGCCGAAGTGGAAGATCGCGGCACCCTGCATGACGGTGTTGTCGAGGTCGAAGAAGGCGGCGGCCCTGTCGTCGCCGTGCACCGGGAACTCGGGCTCCGCGACACCGGAGTCGGGAGCGGTCTCCTGCGGGATCTCTGCGGTCTCGGCGGCCTCCGCGGACTTGCGCGCCGCCTCCGCCGAGGCCTCGCCTGCCAACACGCTCCGCGCCGTGGCGGAGCGCCTACGGGGAGTGAGCCATCGAAGAGCGGCCATGCCCGTGAGCATAGCCAGTTTGTTCGGGTGCTTCGGAGCCGAGAGGTTTGCGGGCCGTGAACTCTGGGCGACCGTGCCGTTGAACGACCTCCCGCCGAGGGGACGCCCGCGCGCGCGAGAATGACCGGCATGAGTCCCCTCTTCCACCGGAAGCCCGCGCGGCCCCAGCCCTCTGAGCACTCCGAGAACCATCTCGTCACCCTCATCCGCAAACCCGGCTGTCATCTGTGTGATGACGCACAGCTCGTCGTCGAGAAGGTCTGTGCCGAACTCGGTGTCCCCTGGGAGGGGAAGGACATCACCGAGGACCGCCAACTCCACGACCAGTACTGGGAGCAGATTCCGGTCGTGCTGGTCGACGGACGGCAGCACACCTTCTGGCGTGTGAACGAGGAACGGCTGCGCAAGGCACTGACCGATCAGTACAAGTAGTCCGTATGGTCGCTTAGGATCGATGGCAACCAGGTCTCGGGGGCGTTGATCGTGAGGAGCGTGTACGGCTTTGCCCCCGATGAGTGAGGGACGAGGGTGTGTATGCGCCGGTTCCCGTTCCGTGCGCCGGGGGCGCGTGACCCCGGTCACGTTGGCCGGGCAAATCGGACACCATCTTTGTGCACGCGTTCACAAAGACATAGCCTGCATTCGACGGGGCGGTCATGTAGGGACGTATGACCGCCTACAGCCCCGCTCTACCCGCAGGAGCACCGTGGCAACTGGCCGAGCACACCGACCGGCGACCCGCAGCCGAGGGATTCCCGAGGCCACCGTCGCCAGGCTTCCGCTGTACCTCCGTGCGCTGACCGCGCTCTCCGAGCGCTCGGTGCCCACGGTCTCCTCCGAGGAGCTGGCGGCCGCCGCGGGGGTCAACTCCGCGAAGCTGCGCAAGGACTTCTCCTACCTCGGCTCCTACGGGACGCGTGGTGTGGGCTACGACGTCGAGTATCTCGTCTACCAGATCTCCCGCGAACTCGGCCTCACCCAGGACTGGCCGGTTGTGATCGTAGGAATCGGTAACCTCGGCGCCGCGCTCGCCAACTACGGCGGGTTCGCCTCCCGCGGTTTCCGCGTCGCCGCGCTCATCGACGCCGATCCGGGGATGGCCGGAAAGCCCGTCGCCGGCATCCCGGTGCAGCACACCGACGAGCTGGAGAAGATCATCCAGGACGACGGTGTCTCCATCGGTGTGATCGCGACCCCCGCCGGTGCCGCCCAGCAGGTCTGCGACCGTCTCGTGGCCGCCGGTGTCACCTCCATCCTGAACTTCGCGCCGACCGTCCTGAACGTCCCCGAGGGCGTCGACGTGCGCAAGGTCGACCTCTCCATCGAGCTGCAGATCCTCGCCTTCCACGAGCAGCGCAAAGCGGGCGAGGAGGCCGCGGGTGACGCCGGCGTCGTACCACCCGTCGCCGCCCGCAAGCAGCAGCCCTCCACCGACCAGGGACCCGACGGGGACGTACCCGCCGTGATGCCGGCATGAGCCTCCTCGTCGTCGGGCTGAGCCACCGCAGCGCCCCCGTCAGCGTGCTGGAGCGGGCCTCGCTGAACGCGGACGCGCAGCTCAAGCTGGTCCAGGACACGGTCGCCGCCGAACCGGCCGCCGAGGCCGCGGTCCTGGCCACCTGCAACCGCATCGAGCTGTACGCCGACGTGGACAAGTTCCACGCCGGTGTCGCCGAGCTGTCCACGCTGCTGGCCCAGCACAGCGGGGTCGGCCTGGAGGAGCTCACTCCCCACCTCTACGTGCACTACGAGGACCGGGCCGTCCACCACCTGTTCTCGGTGGCCTGCGGGCTGGACTCGATGGTGGTCGGCGAGGGGCAGATCCTCGGCCAGATAAAGGACTCCCTGGCGCGCGCCCAGGACCTGCACACCGCCGGACGGCTCCTGAACGACCTGTTCCAGCAGGCCCTGCGGGTCGGCAAGCGCGCCCACTCCGAGACCGGCATCGACCGCGCCGGACAGTCCCTGGTCACCTTCGGCCTGGAGCAGCTGTCCGCCGGAGCCGACGTCCAGCAGTGGGCCCGGGGCAAGAAGGCCCTGGTCATCGGCGCAGGCTCGATGTCCTCGCTGGCCGCCGCCACGCTGGCGCGGTCCGGGGTCGCCGAGATCGTGGTCGCCAACCGCACCTTCGAGCGCGCCGAACGCCTCGCGCAGATCCTGACCGAGGGCGACGACACGGACGTGCTGGCCCGCGCGGTACCGATGGACGCGGTGCCGGGCGAGCTGACACGTGCCGACGTGGCCGTCTCCTGCACCGGTGCGACCGGGCTGGTCCTCACGGCGGACGCCGTGGCGACGACGGTGCAGGGGCGCACCGGCGCGCCCGCCGAGGCCGCCACCGCCGGCGTACGGGAGGAGCGGCAGGGTGCGGAAACGCCACTGCCGGGTGCCGGTACCGGTACCGCAGCCGGCGGTGACGAGAACTGTCCGCTGGACCTGTCCTCCGTCCCGTCCGGCTTCTCCGTCATGGGCGAGGCCGCCGTGGCCGGCATGGACGCGGCGACGCTGGAGCAGCACGGGGCCTGGGCCGCGGGCGGTACGGCGGTGGACCGGCCGCGCGAGACGAGCCGGCCCGGACCCGAGGCGGACGCCGAGCTGATCGGCGCGCTCGCCGCGACCGCGACGCGCGTCGGCCGCATCCCCGAGCGCCGCCGCCCGGAGCCGGTCGCCGAGGTGCCGCGCCCCGAGCCGGTGCTCTTCCTCCTCGACCTCGCCATGCCGCGCGACGTCGACGCCGCCGTGCACCGGCTGGCCGGGGTGCGCCTGGTGGACATCGAGTCGCTCGCCGGCGCCTCGGCCGACGCGCCGATGGCCGCCGACGTCGACATGGTCCGCCGGATCGTCGCCGACGAGGTCGCGGCCTTCGGCGCCGCCCAGCGCGCCGCGCGCATCACGCCCACCGTGGTCGCGCTGCGCAGCATGGCCGCGGACGTCGTGGCCGGCGAGATCGCCCGGCTCGAAGGGCGGCTGCCGGGGCTCGACGACAAGCACCGCGCCGAGATCACCCAGACCGTCAAGCGTGTGGTCGACAAGCTGCTGCACGCGCCGACGGTGCGGGTCAAGCAGCTCGCCGCCGAACCCGGCGGCGCCGGGTACGCGGACGCGCTGCGCACCCTGTTCGACCTCGACCAGGAGACGGTGGCCTCCGTCTCCCGAGCCGAGAACAGCACCACTGAGAAGAACCGAGGGCCGGCATGACTGAGAAGGCACTGAGGCTGGGAACCAGGCGGAGCAAGCTCGCCATGGCCCAGTCCGGGCAGGTGGCGGACGCCGTGAGCCAGGTGACCGGTCGGCCCGTTGAGCTGGTCGAGATCACCACGTACGGCGACACGTCGCGCGAGCACCTGGCGCAGATCGGCGGCACGGGCGTGTTCGTCGCCGCGCTGCGCGACGCACTGCTGCGGGGAGAGGTGGACTTCGCGGTTCACTCGCTCAAGGACCTCCCCACCGCGCAGCACGAGGGCCTGGTCGTGGCCGCCGTGCCGGTGCGCGAGGACCCGCGGGACGTGGTCGTCGCCCGGGACGCGCGCAAGCTGACCGACCTGCCGCGCGGGGCGCGCATCGGCACGGGCGCGCCGCGCCGCATGGCGCAGCTGAACGCGTACGCCCGTACCCACGGCATGGAGATCGAGACGGTCCCGATCCGGGGCAACGTCGACACGCGCATCGGATACGTCCGCAGCGGTGAACTGGACGCGGTCGTGCTGGCCGCCGCCGGACTGAACCGGGTGGGACGCATCGACGAGGTGACCGACTTCCTGTCGGTCGACACGGTTCTGCCGGCCCCCGGCCAGGGGGCACTGGCGATCGAGTGCCCCGCGGACAACGCGGACCTCATCGCCGCGCTCGCCGAGCTCGACGACCCGTTCACGCGGGCCGCCGTAACGGCCGAGCGGTCACTGCTCGCCGCCCTGGAGGCCGGCTGCAGCGCCCCGGTGGGCGCGCTGGCCGACCTTCTGGCCGACGGGCAGACTGTCAAGGAAATGCGCCTGCGCGGCGTCGTCGGCACGACCGACGGCTCGACGCTGGTGCAGCTGTCCACCACCGGTCCCGTGCCCGAGACGCACGAGGCGGCGCTGGCACTCGGTCGCGAACTCGCCACCGAGATGCTCGCCCAGGGCGCGGCCGGTCTGATGGGGGAGCGAGCACATTGAGCCCCACCACCCTTCCCGCCGGTCCGGAACACGGGCACGTCACCTTCCTCGGTGCCGGACCCGGAGATCCGGGACTGCTGACTCTGCGCGCCGTGGAGGCGCTGGCGCACGCGGACGTCCTCGTCGCCGAGCACGAGGTGCTCGACGTCGTACGCACGCATGCGAGGCAGGGCGTGTCGGAAGTGCACACGGATGCCGATCCGTCGGATCCGGGCACAGGCGCGCCCCAGCTGACGGTAGTTGACGGTGTGTCAACGACCCTCGGTGCCCCCGCTGTGCGGGATGCCGCACATCTTGTCATGGAGGCCGCGCGGGGCGGCAGGCGGGTCGTGCGTGCGGTGACCGGTGACCCCGGGCTCGACGCGTACGCCGCCGAGGAGATGCTGGCGTGCGCCGCGGCCGGGGTGCCCTTCGAGGTCGTCCCCGGCATCGCGAACGCCGTCGGCGTGCCCGCGTACGCCGGTGTGCCGCTGCGGGACGCGGAGGGCGCGGACGTGCGGTTCGTGGACGCCCGTACGGCGTCGGACCGCTGCTGGACCGAGGTGGGCGCCTCCGACGGCACGGTGGTCGTGTCGACGACGCTGGACTCGGTGGCCGCGGCGGCCGGCGAGCTGGTGTCGGCGGGCCGCAAGCCGGACACCCCGCTGACGGTGACGATCGCCGGTACGACGACGCGGCAGCGCACCTGGACGGCGACGCTCGGCACGGTCGCCCAGACGCTGAAGCAGGCGAAGGTGCTGCCGTCCCCGGACGGCGGCCGCCCGGTGATAGCCGTGGTCGGCGAGCGCAGCGCCCCCGCCCGGCGCGACCAGCTGTCGTGGTTCGAGTCCAAGCCGCTGTTCGGCTGGAAGGTCCTCGTTCCGCGCACGAAGGAGCAGGCGGCGTCGCTCTCCGACCAGCTGAGGTCCTACGGCGCGGTACCGCACGAGGTCCCGACCATCGCGGTGGAGCCGCCCCGCACCCCGCAGCAGATGGAGCGGGCGGTCAAGGGCCTGGTGACGGGCCGTTACGAGTGGATCGCGTTCACGTCGGTCAACGCGGTGAAGGCGGTCCGCGAGAAGTTCGAGGAGTACGGCCTGGACGCCCGGGCCTTCGCCGGCATCAAGGTCGCGGCGGTCGGCGAGCAGACCGCCAACGCGCTCATCGCCTTCGGCGTGAAGCCGGACCTGGTCCCGAGCGGCGAGCAGTCGGCGGCGGGCCTCTTGGAGGACTGGCCGCCCTACGACCCGGTCTTCGACCCGATCGACCGCGTCTTCCTCCCCCGAGCCGACATCGCCACGGAGACCCTGGTCGCCGGTCTGATCGAGCTGGGCTGGGAGGTCGACGACGTCACCGCGTACCGCACGGTGCGCGCCTCGCCGCCCCCGGCCACGACCCGGGAGGCCATCAAGGGCGGCGGCTTCGACGCGGTGCTCTTCACCTCGTCGTCCACGGTCCGCAACCTGGTCGGCATCGCGGGCAAGCCGCACAACGTCACGGTGATCGCGTGCATCGGCCCGGCGACGGCCAAGACCGCCGAGGAACACGGGCTGCGTGTCGACGTCATGGCCCCCGAGCCGTCCGTCCACAAGCTGGCGGAGGCCCTGGCCGACTTCGGCCTGCGCCGCCGGGCGGCGGCGCTGGAGGCGGGAGATCCGGTGACGCGGCCGAGCGAGCGGAGGCCGGGGTCGCGGAGACGGCGGTCTTCGACCTGAGGCTGTGTGCGGGGCGTCCCTGGTTTCAGGGGCGCCCCGTTGTCGTCTCCAGGAACGCCGTCCAGGTGGCGGGGGTCAGGGACAGGCGGGGGCCGGTGGGGTTCTTGGAGTCGCGGACGAGGACGTGACTCTCGTCCGGGGTGGCCACCTCGACGCAGTCGGGGCCCTCGTCCGTGCTGTAGCTGCTCTTTATCCACGCGAGCGAGGGCTCGGCAGTGAAGTAGGGCTTGAGGGTCATGTCTCTCCAAGCACAGTCTCGATGAGGGCCGTTGACTCTCGTGTGCTGAGAGCCTGTGCCCGGATGTTCCCATAACGCATTTCGAGGAGCTGTACTTCCTTCGGGTCCGCGATGACCCGGCTGATGTGCTGCACTTCGACGTGGCCGACCGTCGTGCCGTCCTTCAGCCTGAGCAATCTGAACGACCCGGCGAGACCGGGGTTCTCCTCGTGTCCCAGCGGAAGTACCTGCAGGTCGACGTTGCGGTACTTGGCGGCCTCCAGCAGTCGCTCCAACTGCTTGCGCATGACCGCTCGGCCTCCCATGGGGCGACGGAGCGTCGACTCGCACTGGACGAAGGTGAAAAGGGGGCGTGCCGCCCCTTCGGCGACGATCTCCTGTCGGGCCACTCTGGCCGACAGCCGCTGTTCGAGTTCGTCCACGGTGAAGGGCGGTCGACGTGCGCTGAAAACTGCCCGCGCGTAGTCCTGCGTCTGCAACAACCCGTGAACGACCGAGTTGTTGTATGCCCCCAGCTCAACCGCTTCGCCCTCCAGTCTCTTGAGATCCCGTACCTTCTTCGGATACCGGACCTCCGCCACGTCCTGCTTGAGCGCCGCGATCTTGCCGCCTGCCCCCAGCGCCTCATCCGCCGAGTCCAAGTACTCCGGCCGAGGAATCCGCCGCCCCCGCTCCACCGAGGAGACCAGTTCCTCCCCGTACCCGATGGCCGTGCCGAACTCCGCCTGGGTGAGGCCGGCCGACTCGCGCCACAGCTTCAGTTGCCGTACGACTGTGCGCATCACCACCCCGGCCTCTTCGTCGTCGAGCCCCGCTTCCCACTCGCTCATGCCGCAGCCCTCCCGCGCGCGCCCTTCCCCGGACCAACCTCCGACCGTCGCGACCGGTCACCCCGGGCAGCCCGGACGGAACCGGACGTGCCACGGACAGTCACCGACCGCACGGGCCACCTGCCTTCACAGCGTAGGCACGCGTGAACACGCTGGGTGACATGAATCAGGGAATCTCCACCCACCGCGTACCGGTGCGGTCCTTCTCGGTGCCTCTGTCGGCCACGCGCCGTGGCGCACGACTGGCCCGGCTGCTCGCCACCGAAAAGCTGCTCGCATGGGAGCTGCCGTTGGACCCGGCGCGGCTGATCGTGGCCGAACTCGCGACGAACGCCGTCCTGCACGGCCGTGTCCCCGGGCGGAGCTTCCGGCTCGCCCTCTCCGTCGTACCTTCGCACACGCTCCGTATCGAGCTGACCGACACCCGAGGCGACCGGCTGCCGGTCAGCCCTCGCGGGACCGCCGACACGGACGCGGAGTCGGGGTACGGGCTGCTCCTCGTCGAGGAGCTGGCGGACCGCTGGGGCGTGCGGTGCGGGCCGGTGCCGTCCAAGACCGTATGGGCGGAACTGGATCTCGGTGCTGAGGAAGAAGGGTGCCACGGGACCGTAGCAGCGGCCAGCGGCCTCGGCAGTGGAGCCCGGCAAAGCGGGACGCGGCGGGTGGGCCGTCGAGGCGGCGGGCGGTAAAAGACCAAAGAACCCTGGGTGAATACCTACCCAACCAACCAAACCCGGCCTCGATCACACGAGCGGGTGAAAAGCGGCCGAATGGGTGGCGTCAGAGGTGCTCCGGCGTGCAGGCTCTGCCGCGAGGCGAGTTGATGCCTCCGGAATATCCCAGACGACATGAGTCGGCCCCCACCCGGGACTAGCACTCCCAACGCAGGGGCCTGACCAACGAGGAAGAGAAGAGCTTCCCCATGGCTGAGAAGAAGACTAACGCCGCTGTGCCTCCGAGTCAGGGCGTTCGCCGGTCCACCACCCTCTCCGGTGTCATCCACGTACGCACGCACCAGTCGGGGCAGTACGTCGTCATCGGCAACCACCTCGCCCAGCACCGCCAGTTGTCGCTGACCGCGATCGGGTTGGCCACGCACATCCTGTCGTTGCCGGAGAGGGCCCTCGTCGACATCCGGACGCTCGCCGAGCGCTTCCCGGAGGGGCGGGAGCGGATCGCCTCCGGCTTGCGGGAGTTGGAGGAACACGGCTATCTGGAGCGGGTGCGCGAGCGCTCGGAGACCGGGCGACTGGTCACGCGTACATACGCCCATCACACCCCGGAGCGGGCCGTCGCGCCCGTCGTGCGCCGACGTGCCGTGGCGGTCGTGCGGGAGAGCGGGGCGTCGGCTCCAGGGTCGTCAGGGGGAGCGCAGGAAGCCTCGCCGAAGGAGGGTGACCAAGTGGCGGAGGCGGCTGCTGTGGTGCCTCGGCGCAGTGAGCCCGTCGTGGAACCGCAGCCGCCGGAAGTCGCCCAGATGGCTGTTGCGCCGGTGCCCGTGTCGAGAGGTGGTCGCCACCACGACCGAGCCGTCGATCTTCTTGCCGGGCTGCGTCGTACCGACGAACGTCTCACCCTCTCCTCCCGAGACGTGAACACTTTGGTCCCGAGTGTCATCCGATGGTTCGAGAGGGGTGCCACGGCCGACGTCGTCCATCGCGTGCTGACCTCGGACCTGCCCACGGAGATGCGCCGCGCGGCCGGCGTTCTCTCCTACCGGCTCGTTGAGCTGCTGCCTCCGCCACTTCCGGCGGCTCCGGCGGCGGCACCGGTATCGGTGCGTGTGGTCGGTCGGCCGGAGCCCTTCCAGACCTGCGACGGGTGCGAGCGTGCCTTCCGCGCCTCGCATCCCGGTCGCTGCCGGGACTGCCGTGCGGATGGCGGGACGCTCGGTGAAGCCGCCCGCGCGGCCTGACGGCCGACCTCCGGGGGCGGTGTCCCCTCGAAGACATGCGGGTCGATTCGGGGTCCGGTCCGTGACCGGCCGAGTACAGCAGGTGATGCCGAGAAGGTGTTGTGCTAATTCCGCACACATGGAGATCGGTGCGCGTGTAGCTGAAGCCAGAGCAGAGCGGGGAGTCACCCAGGCTCAGTTGGCGACGTCCATCGGTATGGACCGCACGGCGCTGGCGAAGATCGAGTCGGGAAGTCGCCGAGTGGCTGCGGTGGAGCTGGTGGCGATCGCTCGTGAACTGAGGCAGCGTGTGGAGTGGTTCGTCGAGGAGGCTCCGCCGGCCCTCGCCTCCTATCGCAATGCCCAGCCGGAAGTTGCCGTTCAGAGCATCGACACAGAACTCGACTCGTTGGTTCGCGACGCGGAGTTCGTCACCTCTCGCTGCCCTGAACTCGTAACAGGACAGCCAGAGCCTCTCCCCTGCCCGAACACGGGAGAGGAGGCGGAAACGCTGGCGATCTCGGCCCGTCGGTTCCTGGGGCTGGAACCGGCGCAGCCGGCGCACGATCTTTCTCGGCTGGTGGCCTCGCTGGGGCTCTTGGTCTTCGCGGTGGACCTCGGTGAGGGCGCGGATGCCGGGACAGTCCTGTTGCGGCGAGGCGGCGTCGCACTCGTCAACGGGCACTGGCGGGTCGGTCGGCGCCGTCTCGCCGCTGCCCACGAGCTGGGGCACTACCTCGTCGCCGACCAGTTCTCCTTGGACTGGCGGGTGACCGCGCCCGAGAACGAGGGCATCGAGGGCGGGCTGGACCGCTTCGCACGCGCTGTGCTCCTGCCTGGTGAGGATCTCCGCAAGAGGTGGGCGGAGTGGCTGAGGGCTCCGGAGGAGACATGGAGAGACGCCGCGGTGCGCGCCGCCAGCCACTACGGGACGGACATGGCGACCTTGGCCCGCAGACTCGTCGAGGTCGGTCTGGTGGGCGGCGGTCGCGCAGCCGACATCCGGCGGGTGCACACCAAGCAGGCGGACATTGTGGAGAAGAACCTGGTCGTCCGCGACGAGCTGGCGCCCGTGTCGCTGCCGCGCGTTTATGAGCAGGCTGTGCTGAAGCTCTACCGCCATGAAGTGATCACAGACGACCGGGCCCTCGGATTGCTCCGGGGCACCTTCGACCGGGATTCCCTCCCCGAACTGCCGCCCGTGTCGGAGACAGAGATATGGGAAGTGACTTCGTGACCGATGAGCCGGTCGGCTATGTGCTCGACACCGGGCCGTTGAGTCACTTCGCCCAAGCTCAGTGGCTGAATGTGCTCAAGGTCGTACTGAAGGACCACAGGGTGCTGATTCCCGATGTGGTCGCGGAGGAATCACGCACCGGTGCCGCACAATTCCGTTACCTGAAAGACGTGCTCGAAGCCGACTGGACGCCGTAGCGGTTGTCGACGACCGCGTCGCCGTGGCGGCTGCGAGAGGACGCCAGGTCACCGTGCGCCGCACACTGGGTCTGCTCTGCGATGCGATCCGCGCGGGGGTGCTCACGGTTCCGCTGGTGTCCGCCCTGGCGGACGACCTGCTCGCGAGTAAGTACCGTCTCCCGTTCCCGCCAGGGGGCTTCGCCGGTTGGTGTGAAAGGGAAGGGCTCTTCTGAGTCCGACCACGGCCGTCCCGATGCCGCGGCTGCTCAGCGGCAGAGTGCCCCGACGCGGTCGGCCAGACGGCGGTCTCCATCGGGCGTCTCGGTCATGCCGGCACGGTATCCGTCCGCACCGACACCGGTCGGTGCAGCCTCCACAGAACCGTCGGGGAGGCCGGTACGGGGCGCGTTGACAGGTTGGCTGGGCGTTGCGTGTAATGAACGTGGTGCCGCGTGGCGTCGGTCAAAGAGCAGTGGGCCGGCCGGCGATCGGGCGAGCGCCCTTCATGCAAGGGGTAGTGATGCGTTCATACTCCGCGCCCTGATTCCGAGTTGTCCGACCCAGCGCTTCCGCGCGTCGGTCTCGTGCTCGCCCTTCATTCTTCGCACGCCGCGGCACGTGTCGTTGCCGTTGCCGTGGCCTGCCGTCCTGGAGACACAGAACCGTATGCCCACGTCGTTCCATCAGTCCGTCATCGACGAGTTCCGCGCCAATGAAGGGAAGGTCGGTGGTCCCTTCGAAGGCGGTGACCTGCTTCTGCTGACCACCACCGGTGCCAGGTCGGGCGCCTCGCGGACCACCCCGCTCGGATACGTCCGCCACGGGGACTCCCTGCTCGTCGTCGGGTCCAACCTCGGTGGCCCGCGGCACCCCGGCTGGTACCACAACCTGCTCGCCCATCCCGTGGTCCGGGTGGAGGTGGGCACGTCGAGCTTCGAGGCGCTCGCGGTGCCCGCCGAGGGGGACCGCCGCGAGGAACTGTTCGCGCACGTCGTGCGGGTGGCGCCCGGTTACGGCGACTACCAGGCCGGTACCGGTCGGTTGCTGCCGGTGGTGGTGCTGGAGCGGGCCGAGCCCGAGGAGTGGGAGGGGCGGCCCCGTGAGGTGCGGACGCTCGCCGACAAGCTGCTGGAGGTGCACACCTGGCTGCGGGGGCAGTTGAGGCAGGTGCGGGCCGAGACCGAGGCGTACTTCGCGTCGGCGGGGGCGGCGCCCGGTGCGGCGCCGGGGCTCGGGTTGCAGATCCGGCAACGGTGCCTGGCGTTCTGCCAGGCGCTGGAGTTCCATCACGACAGCGAGGACGGACACTTGTTTCCCGGCGTCGCCCGTCACCATCCCCACCTGGGCGACGTCTTCGACCGGCTCGCCGACGAGCACCGCGCGGTCGCCCGTGTCCAGGGGGAGCTGGCCGCACTGCTGGAGGGCGTCGCCGTCACCGAGCCGGAGCGGTTCCGGAGCGAACTGGAGGCGATGTCCGTCGAGTTGAACGCACACCTCGACTACGAGGAGGAGGTGCTGCTGCCCCTGCTGGCCGGCGTGCCGTGGCCGCCGGCCGGGGCGCCGGTCAGCCCACCGAGCGGATGAGCTTCTTGTTGACGAACTCCTCGATTCCCGCGCGGCCCAGTTCGCGGCCGAAGCCGGAGCGCTTGACGCCGCCGAAGGGGAGTTCCGCGCCCTCCGCGCCGACGCCGTTGACGAAGACCATGCCGGCCTCGATGCGGTCGGCGACGCGGTCGGCCTGGGCGGGGTCGGTGGTGAAGACGTAGGAGCCGAGGCCGTAGGGGGTGTCGTTGGCGATGCGTACCGCGTCGTCCTCGTCGGCCGCCGGGAAGACCGTCGCCACCGGGCCGAACAGCTCCTGGCGGGCGGCGGCGTGCTCGGGGGTCAGGCCGGTGAGGACGCCGGCCGGGAAGTACGCCCCGTGCCGTTCGCCCTCGCTGTGCAGGGTGGCGCCCTGGGCGACGGCCTCGTCGACCTGGCGGGCGAGCTGCTCGGCGGCGGCGACGGACGACAGCGGCGCGCCCGTCGCGCCCGCGAGGAGACGGGCGGTGAACCGCTCGGTGAACGCCTCGTACAGCTCCTCGACGACGATGAACCGTTTGGCCGCGTTGCAGGCCTGGCCCGTGTTGTCGAGACGGGCGGCGACGGCCGCGTCGACGACCGCGTCCAGGTCGTCGGTGGAGAGCACGAGGAAGGGGTCCGAGCCGCCGAGTTCCAGGACGACCTTCTTCAGGTGCCGTCCGGCGATCTCGGCGACCGCCGCTCCCGCACGCTCGGAGCCGGTGAGCGAGACGCCCCGCACGCGCGGATCGGCGATGACCGTCGCGATCTGCTCGTTGGTGGCGTACACGTTGACGTAGGCGCCGGCCGGGAAGCCCGCCTCGGCGAAGAGGCGCTCCAGCAGGGCGGCGGTGGCGGGGCACTGGGGTGCGTGCTTGAGCACGACGGTGTTGCCCAGGGCCAGGTTGGGGGCGGCGAAGCGGGCGACCTGGTAGGCCGGGAAGTTCCACGGCATGATGCCGAGCAGTACGCCGACGGGGGCGCGCCGGACGACGGCGCTGCCGGGGCCCGAGGTGACGGGGAGCGGCTCGTCGGCGAGGAACTCCGCGGCGTGGTCGGCGTAGTAGTGGTAGATGTCGGCGCAGAAGCCCACCTCGCTTTCGGCCTCCGCCAGGGGCTTGCCCATCTCGCGGACGATGCTCGCGGCCAGCCGGTCGCGGTGCTCGGTGTGCAGGTCGCCGAGGCGCCGCAGCAGCGCGGCGCGTTCCGCCACCGTGCTCGTGCGGCCCCAGGCGGTGGCCTCGTGGGCGGCGGCCACGGCGGCGGCGACGTCGGTGTCGGAGGCGGTCGGGTAGGTCGCGGTGACTTCGCCGGTGGTGGGGTCGGTTACGGCGTACATCGGGTCTCCGGGGGATGGCGATGGGGGTGGGGGCGGCGGGTGCCGGGCGGCGTCGCGGGTCAGGGCTCCAGAATGGTGCGAACGCCGGCGTTCGCCCTGAGGTCGTCGAAGGCCTCGGCGGCCTCGGTGAGGGGGCGGACCCTGCCGATCAGGTCGTCCAGGGGGAGCCGGCCGGCCAGGTAGAGGCGGGCGAGCTTCGGGATGTCGATCTCCCCGACGCTGGAGCCGTAGTTGCAGCCGAGTATGCGTTTGCCCTGGTCGGCGAGGTCGAACAGGTCGAAGGAGCCGGTCGCGCCGGTGGCGGCCATGCCGACCAGTACGGCGGCTCCGCCCGAGGCGAGCATGGCGGGGAGGGTTTCGACGACCCGCGGGCTGCCGATCGCCTCGAAGGCGTAGTCGACGCCGCCGAGGTGTTCCTGGCACCAGGCGGCCACGTCCGTCCCGGCGCCGTCCAGGGTGTGGGTGGCGCCGAAGCGCCGGGCCACGGCGAGGCGTTCGGGGGAGAGGTCCACGGCGACGACGGGATCGGCGCCCACCAGGCGCAGGCCCATCACGACGCTCAGGCCCACGCCGCCCGTGCCGACGACGACCGCGGACTCGCCGGGGCGGACCCCGGCGGTGTTCACGACCGCGCCGACGCCGGTCGTGATCGAGCAGCCGAGCAGCGCGCCGATGCTGAACGGCAGCTCCGTCGGCACCTTCACCGCCGCCGTCTCCGGGACGACCAGCCGGCCGGTGAAGGCGCCCAGCCCGAGGTAGGGCCAGACCTCCTCGCCCCGGGCATCGGTGAAGGGGGTGCTCCCGTCGGGCAGGGTGTTGGCGACGGCCTTGGTGCCGGTGCACAGCCACGCCTGCCCGGCCACGCACTTGCGGCAGCGCCGGCACGGGGCGAACCAGGAGAGGACGACGTGGTCGCCGGGGCGCAGGGCGGTGACCCCGGGGCCCGTGCCGGTGACGACGCCGGCCGCCTCGTGGCCGAGGACGAGGGGACGGTCGGTGGGCCAGTCGCCGCTCACGATGTGCAGGTCCGAGTGGCACACCCCGGCGGCGCGGACGTCGATCTCGACCTCGCCCGGTCCGGCTGGGCGGAGTGCCACCTCGCGGGTGCGCAGGCCCGTGCCGGGCTCGTGGACGACTGCGGGGGAGAGTTGCGACGACATCAGGACGCGTTCACCTCTTCGGGGTTCGGCCGGGGGCCGGTGTGGTGCGGGAGCCGGGTGTGGGGCTTGGCGACGGCGACGTAGACGGCGCCGATGACGAAGAGCGCGGAGAAGACGAGGATCACGGCCCAGGTCTGGATCCAGCTGCCGCCGACCGGGGCCAGTTCGGCGCGCGGCCAGGCGATGTTGACCGCCTCGAAGAGCAGCCAGAGGACGGCGAGCACGTTGACGACCAGGCCGAGCCGGCCCAGCCGCACGTGCCCGGCCGCCGGGTTCCACCGGCCGCTCAGCCGGGCGACGAGCGCCACGAGGGCGACGGTGAGGAAGATGAAGTAGAAGCCGCCGGAGCCGAACGAGATCAGGGTCGCGGCCGCGTTGCCGTTCAGCCCCAGCAGGAGCCCCAGGACCGCCAGGACGGCCGTCGCGATGAGCGAGACGTACGGGATCTGGCGGGGGCCGACGGTGGCCAGGGTCGAGGAGAAGGGCAGCTGCCGGTCGCGGGCGAAGGCGAAGACGGCGCGCCCGATGTACGTCTGGATCGAGATGGCGCACGCGAGGAACGCGATCAGGACGACGACGATGAACGGCTTCTCGCTCCAGCCGCCCAGGCCGTCGGTCACGGCGGTGAAGACGGGATCGGCGATCGCTCCGGCCACGGCGTCCCGGGTACTGCCGAGCGACAGCGTCACCGCGAGGCCGGTGAGCAGCACGGTGAAGGCGACGAACAGGTAGGCGCGCAGCAGGGCCCGCGGCACGCTGCGGCGTGGCTGCTCGGTCTCCTCGGCGACCTGCGTGGTCGCGTCGAAGCCGAGGAAGGCCCAGCCCGCCACGGCGAGGCAGGTCAGGAACCCGGCCAGGACCGAGCCGCCGGAGGCCTTCTCGGCGCCGAGGGTCTCGAAGAGGATGCCGAAGCCGTTGTTCCGTGCGAAGAGCAGGAGGATCAGGCTGACGGCGATGGAGGCGACGCCCTCGGCGACGATGCCCGCGTTGAGGAAGTGCTTCACCGGGTTGACGCCGAGCAGGTTGATGCCGAGCGCCACGGCGACGAAGACCACGCCGAGCAGGACGTGGGTCAGCGGCGAGGGAGTGCCGTCCGCGACCAGCATGTGCAGCCAGCTCGCGCCCAGGTAGGCCACGGTGGTCAGGGAGGCGACGGCCGAGGCGAGGTAGAGCCAGCCCACCAGCCAGCCGAGCCGGGGGCCGCCCAGTCGGCGTACCCACTGGTAGACGCCGCCCGTCATCGGGAACTGGGAGGACAGTTCGGCGTAGACGGTGGCCACCAGGAGCTGGCCGAGGAAGGCCACCACGACCGCCCAGATCCATGCGGGGCCCGCGAAGGCGAAGCCGAGCTGGACGACGGCGTAGATGCCGACCACGGGCGAGATGGTCGCGAAGCCGATCGCGAACACCGCCCAGGCGGACAGCGTGCGCTTCAGCTCTTGCTGATAGCCGTAGTCGGCGAGGTCACCGGCATCGGTGTGAGTGTCGTTCACGTGTGTTTCCTGACCGTGGTGCGTGCCGGAGCGGCTTTATTGGTCGCATGGCCAATTGCCTAATTGGTCGCACACTCAATAGCATTCCTCCCATGACGTCAAGGGGTCCGGGCAAACGCGTGCGCAAGACGCCGGTCGAGCGCCGCAACGAGATCGTCACCACCGCTGCGCGGATCGGGCTGACGGAGGGGCTGGAGTGCATCACGCTGCGCCGGGTCGCCGAGGAGCTGGGCGTCCAGTCCGGCCTGGTCGGCCACTACTTCCCGGCGGCCGACAAACTCGTGGCGGAGGCCTTCACGAGTGCCACGATGGCGGAGCTGGACGGACTGCTCCCGGAGCGGCCCACGGGGGCCGATGAGACCGGCGGGCCGACGGGCGCGGAGGCGAGCGCCGAGGGCGTCGCGGAGGGGGCCGCGGAGGGGGCCGCGGAGGACCCGCCGGGCACACTGCGGCGCTTCTTCGGCCTCATCTCGAGCGCCGACTTCGACAACGTCAGCCGACTGTGGCTGAACGCGCGGCACCTCTCCCGCTACCGTCCGGTGCTGCGTGAGCACGTGGTGGAGCAGGAGCTGCTGTGGTGCCGGCGTATCGAGCGGGTCGTCGCCGCCGGAGTGGAGGCGGGGGACTTCCGCTGCGGTGACCCGTGGGCGGCGGCGGTACGCGTCCTCGTCGCCATCGACGGGGCCAGCGCGTACATCAACACCAGCGAGGAGTACCGGGCCGGCCCGCTCACGGGCATGGCCCGTGCCCTCGCGGAGACGGAACTGGGGCTGGCGGCCGGGGCGCTGGGGGCGCGGGACGCCGGCTGAGGCCTGCGTCGACAGGTGGCGGGCCGGTGCGTGTAATGCGCGTGGTGCCGCGTGGCGCCGGTCAAAGAGCAGTGGGCCGGCCGGCGATCGGGCGAGCACCCTTCGTCCAAGGGGTACGCGATGCGTTCATACTCCGCGCCCCGATTCCGGGATCTCGGGATTCCGACCGCGATGCCGACGCAGCGCTTGCGCACGTCGTCGTCCCTCGGTCCCGCATTCCTCATCCTTCGCATCGTCCGGCGTGTGCCGCCCTGTCGCGGCCTGCCGGCCTGCCGCCCCGGAGACACAGAACCGTATGCCCACGTCGTTCCATCAGTCCGTCATCGACGAATTCCGCGCCAACGAGGGGAAGGTCGATGGCCCCTTCGAAGGTGCGGATCCGCCGGCCTGGATCTGCGGCTTCTCGTCGACCGCGAAGACGGCCGCGTTCGCCGGCGGGGCGAGATACAGTCCGACCACGTCACGGATCTTGTCGACCAGCAGCGGGTCCGGAGAGATCTTGAAGGTCTCCCTGCGCCAGGGCCGCAGCCCGAAGGCCCGCCAGATCCGCAGCACACTCGTCGGTGAGATCCCCACCCGCCGGGCCAACTCCCGCTTCGACCAGTGGGTGGCGCCGTCAGGCACCGCTTCCAGCGTGCGCGCCATCACCTCTTCCCCTGGGCGTCGGTGATGGGGCGGGGCACGCCGGGACGCGGCTCATCGGACAGGCCATCGAGACGGCGGTGCAGGAATCTGGTCCGCCACCGGCTCACGGTCCCGCGATCGGTGTCCAGCCGCGCGGCCACCGCGGTGTTGTTCAGCCCGTCCGCGCAGGCCAGCACGATCCGTGTCCGCTTGGCCGGGACTCACGTGGCGATACATGAACTCAAGACCAGATCACCAGGAGGACTCCAGCAGTTCCTTGAGCCGGGCCAGGTCGGCGCAGACCGTCTCGGCGTCGCGCTCGAAGTCGGCGTCGGTCGTCTCCGGCTGTCGGCGGAGGGTGAACACCACCTCGCTCGCCGTGCCGTCGGCGATGACGCGGACCGGGTTGTAGACGGTCTCCCCGGAGGGCAGCGTGACGTAGTGGTCGAGTACGCCCAGGTCGTTGCGCGGGACGAAGGCGACCGTGACCCGGCCCAGGGGGGAGGAGTCCGCGACCCATTCGTCCGCGACCTTCTCGATGGATCCGCCGAGGCCGTGGGCCCACTCGGGCAGGTTGGCCGGGTTCGCGGCGTAGGCGTAGACGTCGGTGACCGTGCGGTCGATGTGGATGCCGAGGTGGAGTGACTCCGTGCCGGTGCTGTTCATGCCGGTGACGGTAGCGGGCCGCCCGCGCCGTTGTCTTGAAGGAATCGGGCATGCCCCGGTCGGACGGCGTCCAAGGGTGCCTAGTGGTGCCAGGCCCGGCCGCCCGTGTTGTGGATGAAGCGCTGGAGCACCTTCATGGTGGTCAGGTACTCCTCGTCGGAGACACCGGCGTGGCGTTCCGTCCACAGATCGTCCTGGAGGGCGGCGGCCTGCTCGAAGAAGGCCCTGCCCTCCGGGGTCAGCGAGAGCCGGCCGTCGGGGTCCTGGACGATCCAGCCCGCCTTGATCGTCGCGTCGATCTCCGACTCCATCGCCTCGGGGCCCGTGTCCAGGTAGTTCCGCAGGAGGTGGGAGATCTCTGCTCCGGTCTTCGGGGTGTCGGCGCGGGCGACCTGGGCCAGCACCCACCACTGGGGCTGGGTCGTGCCGAGTTCGGCGAGGGCCGCCCGGGTGCGGGTGACGACGGCCTTGTACGCCGCCCAGCTCCAGTAGCCGATGGGCTGGCGGATCAGTTCGGCGTCGGTGTGCGAGTAGTCCATGGCGTCGAACGTAGAAGGTGAAGTTTGGTTGAGGTCAAGCGTTCGGCCGGGCCGACTCCCCGTCGGCAAAGGCACGGGTGGGGCGGGCGTAGCGTAGGTGGTATGACGACGTACGGATCCTTTCCCGGCACCCGGCCCCGGCGGCTGAGGACCACCCCCGTGATGCGTCGGATGGTCGCCGAGACCCGGCTGCACCCCGCCGACTTCATCCTCCCCGCCTTCGTCCGCGAGGGCGTGAGCGAGCCGGTGCCGATCGCGGCGATGCCCGGTGTCGTGCAGCACACCCGGGACACGCTGAAGAAGGCGGCCGCGGAGGCGGTCGAGGCCGGGATCTCCGGGATCATGCTCTTCGGGGTGCCGGAGGAGGGGAAGAAGGACGCCGCCGGGACGACCGGGACCGACCCGGACGGGATTCTGCAGGTCGCGCTGCGCGACGTGCGGGCCGAGGTCGGGGACGAGCTGCTCGTCATGTCCGACCTCTGTCTCGACGAGTTCACCGATCACGGGCACTGCGGGGTCCTCGACGATCAGGGGCGGGTCGACAATGACGCCACCCTCGAGCGGTACGCCGAGATGGCGCAGGTCCAGGCCGACGCGGGCGCCCATGTCGTCGGTCCCAGCGGGATGATGGACGGGCAGATCGGGGTCATCCGTGATGCCCTCGACCAGATCGGGCGGGAGGACGTCGCGATCCTCGCGTACACCGCCAAGTACGCCTCCGCCTTCTACGGGCCCTTCCGCGAGGCCGTCGGCTCGTCACTCAAGGGCGACCGGAAGACCTACCAGCAGGACGCCGCCAACGTGCGCGAGTCGATGCGGGAACTGGCGCTGGACCTGGAGGAGGGCGCCGACATGGTCATGGTCAAGCCGGCCGGGCCCTACCTCGACATCCTCGCCAAGGTCGCCGAGGCCGTGGACGTGCCCGTCGCCGCCTACCAGATCTCCGGCGAGTACTCGATGATCGAGGCCGCCGCCGAGAAGGGCTGGATCGACCGCGACCGGGCCATCCTGGAGAGCCTCACCGGGATCAAGCGGGCGGGCGCGCGCAACATCCTGACGTACTGGGCAACCGAGGTCGCTCGCACGCTGCGCTGAGCGACCTGTGCCGGCCCTTCGCACAAGGGATGCGGGTGCGCCGGCCCCTTCAGTACTCGAGCGCGTTCGACACGCTGGTCTGCCAGTAGGTGACGGTCAGCGCGGTGTCGACGTACACGCCGCCGGAGGGCAGCTTGACCCTGGCGATGGAGCCGTCCTCGAAGGGGATGGTGAGCGTGGTCGTCTCGTAGCCGTTCTCGCCGCTGCCGTCACCGGACGACAGGCGCACGCCCGCGTAGCCCGACTCGCCGGGGGCCAGCGTCGTCAGCGACTGCGGCTTGCTGGACTCCGCGACCGGCGGCACCGACTGGGCCTCGCCGAACCGCGCCGCCGGGTACTGCGGCAGCGCGCACGTCTTCGAGCCGGTGTTGACGGCGGTCAGCAGCAGGTGGTTGATCGGGCGGGGGGCGTTCGCCGCGGTGATCCGCACGTCGGACGCGGAGCACTTGCCGGGGACGTCCGAGTCGGAGCCGTCGGAGCTGTTGTCGGCTCCGGCTCCGGCGCCGGAAGCGGAGCCCGAGCCCGAGTCCGATGCCTTGTCGCTTCCTGTTCCGGCGGAACCGTTCGAGCCGTTCGATCCGTTCGAGCCGGAGGAGCCCGTCGAGCCCGTCGAGTCCGTGTCGCCCTTCGCGCCGCCCGCCGGCCGGGCGCTGTTCCCGTCCGGCGACGCGGAGGCGGAGGAGTCGGGCGCCGGGGAGCCCGTGAGCTCGTCGCCCTCGCAGGCCGTCAGGGAGAGCGCGGCCAGCGCGACCGTGGTGGCGGCGAACAGGCGGGTACGGGTGATGCGGCGTGCGGACATGGAAGTTCTCCTTCATACGTGGGAGTTGAGGCGAGCCGCTCGACCGTTCACCGGGAGCGGCTGCTTTGATGACCACAGCTTGCGGTCGTGTTCGTCCCGGCCGCCAGCGATGGGGGAACATGCGGGACGATGGGACGCCAGGAACGCCCTGACCTGCGGGAACGACGTCCCTCTGGGATGCGGTACGGGGATGCGAGGAGAGGGAGGAACGGTGGCGGGGGACGACTTCGCGGGACTGCTTCGGGAGCTGAAGGAGCGGTCCGGACTCAGTTATGGGGCACTCGGCAAGCGGCTGCACATGAGCGGCTCGACCCTGCACCGGTACGTCAGCGGGGAGGTGGTGCCGGTCGAGTTCGCGCCCGTCGAACGCCTCGCCCGCGCGTGCCGGGCGACGCCCGAGGAGCTGCTCGAACTCCATCGCCGCTGGATCCGTGCGGACGCGCTGCGCGGCGTGAAGAAGGAGGAGACCGAGGGCGGCAGCGAGAATGTCCGGGGCGCCGAGGGTTCCGAGGGGGGCTCCGAGGGCGCACAGGGTCCGGTCGCGGACAGCGCCCCGCCGGCACCGTCGGCGACGTCGGCATCAGCGGCACCCCCCGCCCCGCCGGCTTCGGAGGCACCGCCCGCACCGGAGGCCCCGCTCGCATCGGACGCCCCGCGCGCCCTCGACGCACCCGTCCCGTCCCGCCGCCGCGTCCCGCGCGCCGCGCTCTACGCCGCGACCGGCGTCGTCGCCGTCAGTGCCGCCGTGGCGCTCGTGGCGAACCTCGTGGCGTCCCCGGACGACGCCGGCGGGCGCCGCGGTCCCGCCGGGGCCGTCGCGCAGACCTCCGCGTCGCTGTCCGCGAGCGCCACCGCACCGGCGTCCCCGAGTGCGAGCGCCTCCGCGTCGTCCTCCCCGTCCGTCTCCGCCTCCCCGTCCGGCTCCCCCTCCGCGTCACGGTCGCGTCCGGGCACCGCCACGCCGAGCCGTCAGGCGTCGGCCACCGGAACTCCGTTCACCGTGTCGACCAACCCGTACCACTGGGACCTGCCCTGCGACCACGCCTTCCTGGTCGACCGCAGCCCGAAGAACGTGCCGCAGCCTCCCCCGCTGCAGGGCGCCGTCGGCTGGGCCGTTCCCCTCAAGGCGGTCTCCGCGAACCGGCAGGAGGCCGTCCTCACCGTGCAGGGCACCGGTCCCGAGACCGTGATCCTGGAGGACCTGCACGTCCGGGTGGTGAGCAGCGGGCCGGCGCTGGACTGGAACCAGTACGTGATGGGCAACGGCTGCGGCGGCCAGGTGGACACCAAGTCCTTCGACGTCTCGCTCGACCTGGGCACCCCGACGGCGACGCCGATCGGGGGCCAGCGGGACTTCCCGTACAGCGTCAGCGAGTCCGACGCGGAGGTCTTCCACGTCACGGCGCACACCAGCGGGCACGACGTCAGCTGGTACCTGGAGCTGGAGTGGTCCAGCGGCGGCCGGCACGGCATCCTGCGCGTCGACGACCACGGCAAGCCGTTCCGCACCAGTGCCTCCCGGAACGACTCCTACTACGCGTATCCCCTCGGTGGTAAGGGCTGGGAGCTGGTCGAGGGCGGCTGAGGCGGCCCCGGGCACGTGCGTCGGGGCGGCTTCAAGTCGGCCCGGCGGATAGGTTGTTGGCCATCACTTCGGTTCGCTTCGTCAGGTGAGACTCGAAAGGTGGGACGCCCGTGTCCGGTGACGCGCTCAGCCAGGATCCAGCGGAGCTGCGGAGGAGGATCGACAGCAGCAAGGCGCATCCGGCGCGGGTCTACGACGTCTTCCTCGGCGGCAAGGACCACTACCCCGCCGACCTCGGCGCGGCGGCCGCCGGGCTCGCCGCCAACCCGCGCGGCTACCTCGACGTACGGCACAACCGCGACTTCCTGCGGCGCGCGGTGACCGCGCTCGCCCGCGAGGACGGCATCCGGCAGTTCCTCGACATCGGCACCGGGCTGCCGACCGCCGAGAACGTGCACCAGATCGCCCAGCGCATCGCCCCCGGGTCGCGGGTCGTCTACGTCGACAACGACCCGGTCGTCCTCGCCCACGCCCGCGCCCTGCTCACCAGCGGTCCCGAAGGGCGTACGGACTACATCGACGCCGACCTCAAGAGCCCGGCGCGGATTCTCGAACAGGCCGCTCGGACCCTCGACTTCGACCGGCCCGTGGCGCTCTGCCTCGTCGCCGTCCTGCACTTCGTCGAGGACGCGGAGGCGTACCCGATCGTCCGCGAACTGGTCGACGCGCTGCCCGCCGGCAGCCGGCTCGTGCTCAGCCACCTCACCGATGATCTCAACCCGGAGAACGTGCGCGCGGTCCAGCGGACGTACACCGAGCGGGGCTTCACCTTCGTGCTGCGTTCCCGCGAGGACGTCGAGCGGTTCTTCACGGAGAGCGGGCTGGAGCTCGCCGACCCCGGGGTCGTGCCGGTGCACCACTGGCGGCCGGACCACGCGGCGCCGGTGCCGGAACAGCCGGAGGAGTCGTACCTCGCCGGGCTCGACGACATCGAGAAGGTCCGGTACAAGGACATCAACGACGTCACGGACGCGGACATCAACGTGTACGGCGGGCTGGGCGCCAAGGGCTGACGCCCCGGCAGCGGCCGGGGACCCTTCGCCGGCCGTCAGTCGCACGGGTGTCCGGATCGCGGAAAGTCCCTTGTAGACGGCACGTATTTCTTTACGCTGCGCGCATGACCGTGACTGAGAACGCGTCCGCCGCCACCGCCGCCGTGACCGCTCCGCTGCCGCCGCCGGCCGCGCGGGCCCGGTCGATCGGCGGTTCGCCCGTACGGGACATCCTCGCCGTCACGGCCCGCCCCGAGGTGATCAACTTCGCGGGCGGGCTGCCGGCCCCCGAACTGTTCGACGCCGACGGCATCGCCGCCGCCTACCGGGACGTCCTCGCCGAGGCGCCCGCGCGGGCGCTGCAGTACTCCACGACCGAGGGCGAGCCCACCCTGCGGGCCGCGCTCGCCGCCCGCACCTCGGCGCGCGGGCTGGCCACCGGCGCCGACGACATCCTCGTCACCACCGGCTCGCAGCAGGCGCTTTCGCTCCTCGCCACCGCCCTGCTCGAGCCCGGCGACACCGTCCTCGTCGAGCGTCCCTGCTACCTGGCCGCGCTCCAGGCCTTCGGCTTCGCGGGCGCCCGGGTGGTGGCCGTGCCCGGGGACGGGGACGGGATCGACCCCGGGGCACTGGAGGAACTGGTGGTGCGCGAGCGCCCCAAGCTGCTCTACACGGTCCCCACCTTCTCCAACCCCACCGGCCGCACCATGCCCGCCGCCCGCCGCGCCGCCGTGGCCGAGGTCGCCGGGCGGTGCGGGCTGTGGATCGTCGAGGACGACCCGTACGGCGAGCTGCGCTTCGAGGGCGAACGGGTGCCGTGGATCGCCTCCTACGAGGGTGCCCGGGACCGGACCGTGCTGCTGAGCTCCTTCTCCAAGGTCATGGCGCCCGGCCTGCGCCTGGGCTGGCTGCGGGCGCCCGCCGAGCTGCGCCGGGCCTGCGCGGTCGCCAAGCAGGCCGCCGACCTGCACACCCCGACCGTCAACCAGCTCGCCGCCGCCCGCTACCTCGCCGACCGGGACCTGGACGCCCACGTCGCCCGCGTCGCCGCCGCCTACCGGGCACGCCGGGACGCCATGCTCGCGGGACTAGCGGACGCCCTTCCGGCGGGGGCGGCCTGGACCCGCCCCGAGGGCGGCATGTTCCTGTGGGTGCGGCTGCCTGGCTCCTACGACACCACCGCTCTGCTCCCCGACGTCGTCCGGCACGACGTGGCGTACGTCCCCGGCGCGCCCTTCTACGCCGGCGAGCCCGACCGCGCCACGCTGCGGCTCTGCTTCGTCACGCAGACCCCGGACGAGATCGCGGAGGGGCTGCGGAGGCTGGGGGAGGGGCTGCGGGGGGCGGCGCACCGGACGGCTTAGGACCCGCGGCGGGGTCCCGTCGTAGGACCAATTGCCGAGGGCAAGGGTGTCGTCGCCGCACGTACGGTGATGCCATGGCCGACAGTGCACGGACGACGACGACACCCTTCTCCCTGGACGCCTACCTCGAGCGCATCGGGTGGGAGGGCGGGCGGCGGCCCGACACGGCCACGCTCCGCGGCGTGCAGCTCGCCCACCTGAGGACCATCCCCTTCGAGAACCTCGACGCCCTGGGCGGCCGTGCCCCCTCCCTCGACCTCTGCGACCTGATGGCCAAGCTGGTCCACGGCCGCCGGCGCGGTGGCTACTGCTACGAGCACAACACGCTGTTCGCGGCGGCCCTGGAGGCGCTCGGCGTCCGGGTGACCCGGCTGACCGCGCGGGTCGTCGTCGGCGCGGACCGCTTCGAGGACCGCCCGCGCACGCACATGGCCCTCCTCGCCGAGCTGCCCGGCGATCCGCAGCCCCATCTGGCCGACGTCGGCTTCGGCGCCCTCGGCTCGCTGCTGGAACCGGTGCCGCTGACCGCGGACACCGAGTTCCACGACGCCGGACGCCGGCACCGGCTGGTGCACGCACCGCACCGGGGGCCGCTGGAGACGTGGGTGCTGGAGGCGCACGTCGCGGGTGGCTGGCAGGCGCAGTACGCCTTCACCCCGGAGCCGTTCGAGCCGGCCGACTACGAGGTGATCAACTGGCACATCGCCACGAACCCGCGTTCCCCGTTCTCCCGGCGCCCCTACGTCCAGCGGCTCACCCCGGACGCGCACCTGCTCCTCGACGGCGACCGCCTCACCGTCACGCGTACCGACGACGGCACGGTCACCGAACGGAAGCTGTCCGACGAGACGGAGGCCCGCCGGGCGCTGGCGGAGGAGTTCGGCATCGACGCCCCCGAGGGCCTGACGCTGCTGCGGTGAGGGCGGGGGCGGCCCCGCCCTCACCTCCGGGCCGTACTCAGAGGCGCTCGGGCGTCCGGATGCCCAGCAGGGCCATGCCCCGGTGCAGGGTGCGGGCCGTGAGGTCGCACAGGAACAGGCGGTTCTCCGCCACGTCCTGCGGCGGCTGCGGCTTGATCACCGGGCACTTGTCGTAGAACGTCGTGTACAGCGACGCCAGCTGGTACAGGTACGCGGCCAGCTTGTGCGGGGCGTACTCCGCGGCCGACTCGAAGACCGTGTCCCCGAACGCGTCCAGGTGCAGGCCCAGCGCGCGCTCCGCCTCGTGCAGCGCCAGCTCCGGGTGGGCGGCGGGGCGGACCTCGCCGGCCTTGCGGAGGATGGACTGGATCCGGGCGTAGGCGTACTGGAGGTACACGCTGGTGTCGCCGTTGAGCGAGACCATCTGGTCCAGGTCGAACTTGTAGTCGCGGCTCGGCGACGTCGACAGGTCCGCGTACTTCACGGCGCCGATGCCGACCTGCGCGGCCCGCTCCTGGATCTCGTCCTCGGTGAGGTCCCGCGCCTTCTCGCGCACGACCTCCGCCGCCCGCTGCACCGCCTCGTCCAGCAGGTCCTCGAGGCGTACGGTCTCGCCCGCGCGCGTCTTGAAGGGCTTGCCGTCGGCGCCGAGCACCGTGCCGTAGCCCATGTTGTGCGCGGTGACCTCGTCACCGAGCCAGCCGGCCCGGCGGGCGGTCTCGAAGACCATCTTGAAGTGGAGCGACTGGCGCACGTCGACGACGTACAGCAGCGTGGTGGCGTGCAGGTCCTGGACGCGGTTGCGGATCGCGGTCAGGTCGGAGGCCGCGTAGCCGAAGCCGCCGTCGGCCTTCTGCACGATCAGCGGGACCGGCTGGTCGTCCTTGCCGCGGATCTCTTCGAAGAACACCACCAGCGCGCCCTCGGAGCGCACCGCGACACCCATCTCCTCCAGGAGGCGGGCGGTCTCGGGCATGCCCTCGTTGTACGCGGACTCGCCGACGATCTCGTCGTCGCGGATCTCCATGTCGAGCTTCTCGAAGACGGAGTAGAAGTAGACCTTCGACTCGTCCACGAACTGCTGCCACAGCTCGAGTGTCTCCTTGTCGCCGGACTGCAGGGCGACGACCCGCTTGCGGGCCCGCTCCTTGAACTCGTCGTCCGCGTCGAAGACCGCGCGCGACGCCTTGTACACCCGGTTCAGGTTCGACATGGCCTGCTCGCCGTCGACGTCCTCGGCCGGGGCCAGCTCGCCGGGGTGCTCGAACAGGTACTGGATGAGCATGCCGAACTGGGTGCCCCAGTCGCCGATGTGGTGCCGGCCGATCGTCTGCTCGCCGGTGAAGTCGAGCATGCCGCGCAGGGCGTCGCCGATGACCGCGGAGCGCAGGTGGCCGACGTGCATCTCCTTCGCCACGTTCGGCTGGGCGTAGTCGACGACCGTGACGCCCGCGTCCTCCTTCAGCGGCACGCCGAGGCGCTCGCCGTCCGAGAGCCGCGCGGCGAGGTTCGCGGTGATCGCCCGGTCGGCGACGGTGATGTTGAGGAAGCCGGGCCCGGAGACCTCGACGTCCTTGATCAGCTCGTCGCCGGTCGTGATGTGCGCGACGACCTCGGCCGCCAGCTCCCGCGGGTTGGCCTTCGCCTTCTTGGCCAGGGCGAGGATGCCGTTGGCCTGGTAGTCCGCCCGGTCGCTTCGTCGCAGCAGCGGGTCGGCGCCGGCGGCCTCCGGCCGGGTGGCCGTGAGGGCGGACGCGAGCTGCTGCCGGACGGAGTCGGTGAGGGACGTGACCGAGGCCATGGAGTGGTTCGCCGTTCTGCTCGGGTTCCTGGAAGTACTACGGAAACCGAGTATCCCACGCGGTGAAAAGCGGTTTTCGCGGATGCGGGCCGGGCTGGGAGAATGGAGCGGTCAGCCGTGCGACCGTACCGGCTGCCCGAGTCAGAAAGAAGGACGTGCCGATCGTGGCTCAGAGCACAGAGACCACCGACTGGGTCTCCCGTTTCGCGGACGAGGTCATCGCCGAGTCGGAGCGTCGTGCCCCGGGCAAACCGGTCGTCGTCGCCTCCGGACTCTCCCCCTCCGGCCCCATCCACCTCGGCAACCTGCGCGAGGTCATGACCCCGCACCTGGTCGCCGACGAGGTGCGCCGCAGGGGGCACGAGGTCCGGCACCTGATCTCCTGGGACGACTACGACCGCTACCGCAAGGTCCCGGCCGGCATCGCGGGCGTCGACGAGTCGTGGGCCGAGCACATCGGCAAGCCGCTGACGTCGGTCCCGGCCCCCAAGGGCTCCTCGTACCCGAACTGGGCCGAGCACTTCAAGGCCGCGATGGTCGCCTCGCTCGCCGAGATGGGCGTCGAGTTCGACGGCATCAGCCAGACCGAGCAGTACACCACCGGTGTCTACCGCGAGCAGATCCTGCACGCCATGAAGCACCGGCGGGACATCGACGCGATCCTCGACCAGTACCGGACGAAGAAGGCGCCCGCGAAGAAGCCGCAGAAGTCGCAGAAGCCCGTCGACGAGGCCGAGCTGGAGGCCGCCGAGGGCTCCGGCGCCGCCGCCGAGGACGACGGCAGCTCCGGCTCCGCCGGGTACTTCCCGTACAAGCCGTACTGCGGCAACTGCGAGAAGGACCTGACGACGGTCACCGCGTACGACGACGACTCGACCGAGCTGACGTACGCCTGCACCGCCTGCGGCTTCTCCGAGACCGTGCGGCTGAGCGAGTTCAACCGCGGCAAGCTGGTCTGGAAGGTCGACTGGCCCATGCGCTGGGCCTACGAGGGCGTCGTCTTCGAACCCAGCGGCGTGGACCACTCGTCGCCCGGGTCGTCGTTCCAGGTCGGCGGGCAGATCGTCGGCATCTTCGACGGCAAGCAGCCGATCGGGCCGATGTACGCGTTCGTCGGCATCAGCGGCATGGCGAAGATGTCGTCGTCGAAGGGCGGGGTGCCCACCCCGGCCGACGCGCTCCAGATCATGGAGCCGCAGCTGCTGCGCTGGCTGTACGCCCGCCGCCGCCCCAACCAGTCCTTCAAGATCGCCTTCGACCAGGAGATCCAGCGGCTGTACGACGAGTGGGACCGCCTCGACGCCAAGGTCGCCGACGGCAGCGCCCTGCCCGCCGACGCCGCCGCCCACTCGCGCGCCGTCCGCACGGCCGCAGGCGAGCTGCCGCGCACGCCCAGGCCGCTGCCGTACCGCACGCTGGCCTCCGTGGCCGACATCACCGCCGGCCACGAGGACCAGGCGCTGCGCATCCTCGGCGAGCTGGACCCGGCGAACCCGATCGCGTCGCTGGACGAGGCCCGGCCGCGCTACGACAAGGCCGAGGCGTGGATCAACACCCACGTCCCCGCCGACCAGCGCACCATCGTGCGCCAGGAGCCCGACGCCGAGCTGCTCAAGTCCCTCGACGAGCCGAGCCGGCAGTCGCTGCGGCTGCTGCTCGACGGGCTGGCCGACCACTGGTCCCTGGACGGGCTCACCCACCACGTCTACGGCGTCCCCAAGGTCCAGGCCGGCTTCCCCGCCGACGCCACGCCCAAGGAACTGCCGCCGGAGATCAAGACCGCCCAGCGGACGTTCTTCGCGCTGCTGTACCACCTGCTCGTCGGCCGCGACACCGGCCCGCGCCTGCCCACGCTGCTGCTCGCGGTGGGACAGGAACGGGTGCGGACCCTGCTCGGGGAGTAAAGGGAGCAAAGGGAGTAAGCGGTACGCGGAGGGGGCGCCCGGTGTTCGCCGGGCGCCCCTCCGTCGTTGACCACCCTTAGGCGATGTGCTCTTCCTGGAGCTCACGCATGTGGCGCTCGGTGAACGCCTTCACCTTGCGATCGGCCTCACGCGGAGCCAGCGGCACTCCGAAGGTCGCCTCCACGTCGCCCCGGAACTGGGCGACCGTGGGGTAGCTGCCGTCGATCGACTTCCGGAAGACCGTGTAGTAGTCCTCCTCCGTCGGCGGCGGCTCGGCCGTGCCGGCGCCCTCACCCAGCTCACGGGTGCGGCCCGGGACGACCGGTATCGGGAAGCTGCCGGTCTCCTCCGGCGAGGGCTCCTGGAGCGGGGGCTCCTCCTCGTACTGGTCCCGGTACTGGTCGGCCTGCTGCTGCTCCTCGTACCACTGGGCGTACTGCTCGGCCGGATCGTACGTGGGGTCGTAACCGCCCTGGTAGGCGACCTGGCGGGTGTTGAACCAGGGGCTCTGCTCGGGGCCGCCCTCCTCCCCGGCGGCGTTCGGCGGCCGGTCCGCGGGCCGGGGCGCGTCCGCCTCGGGGCCCTTGACCAGCTCGGCACGCTGTCCGGCCGGGGGCGCCGCCTCGGGGGCCGGCTCCTGGGGCCGCGGGGCCGGCGGGAGCAGGGCCGGTTCGATGCCCGCCGCCGCCAGCCCGGAGGGGGCGGTCTGCGCCAGCGGGACACCGTAGCGGGCCAGTCGCAGCGGCATCAGGGACTCGACGGGGGCCTTGCGCCGCCAGGCGCGGCCGAAGCGGGAACGCAGCCGGGCCTGGTAGACCAGCCGCTCCTGCTCCAGCTTGATCACCTGCTCGTAGGAGCGCAGCTCCCACAGCTTCATGCGGCGCCACAGCAGGAACGTCGGCACCGGCGAGAGCAGCCAGCGGGTGAGGCGGACGCCCTCCATGTGCTTGTCGGCGGTGATGTCGGCGATCCGGCCGATCGCGTGCCGGGCGGCCTCCACCGACACCACGAACAGGATCGGGATCACCCCGTGCATGCCCACGCCCAGCGGGTCGGGCCAGGCCGCCGCGCCGTTGAACGCGATCGTCGCCGCCGTCAGCAGCCACGCCGTCTGCCGCAGCAGCGGGAACGGGATGCGGATCCAGGTCAGCAGCAGGTCCAGCGCCAGCAGCACGCAGATGCCCGCGTCGATGCCGATCGGGAAGACATAGCTGAAATTGCCGAAGCCCTTCTTCAGGGCCAGCTCCCGCACCGCCGCGTAGGAACCCGCGAAGCCGATCCCGGCGATGATGACGGCGCCGAAGACGACCATGCCGATGAGAACGCGATGCGTCCGTGTCAGCTGAAGTGGCGCGGCCACCCGTACTCCCCTCCCAGTGCCTGTTGTTGCGCGCAACAGAGTGGCACATGTGTACGGGGAACGGGTGGCCGGTGGGCCCAAGAGACCGTCAGCCCGACTTCGAGGGGGACGCCGAGGCCGACTGGGACGCCGCGTCGGAGGGGGACTTCGGGGCCGACGGCGTGCCGCTCGACTTGCCGCCGCCGGCGGCGCCGTTGGCCTTCGTCACCGCGGCCACCGCCTCCTTGGCCGCCTTCTGCGCGTCCTTCACCAGGTCGTCCGCGTCCGGGGTCTTGTCGCCCGCCAGGCCCGCGCCGTTGTAGTCCACGGTGAGGACGACGTTCTCGACCCGCACCACGACCGTCTGCTGCTTGAAGGTGCCTTCCTTCTTCTTCAGGTCGTAGCGCACCACCGACGCCTCGTCGCCCGTGCCGCTCACCGGGGCCGTCTTGACGCTCTTCGCGCCCTGAGCGGTCTGCGTGTCCTTCAGCTGCTTCTGGTAGTAGTCACGCGCCAGCTTGTCGCCCTCGCCGCGCGTCACGTCCGACTCGAAGCGCAGCATCGACACGCTCAGCCAGCGGAACTGAGAGCCCTTCACGCCGTTGTCGTCGAGACTGTCCCAGGAGCAACTGGCCCGCGTCGCCGTGTCGTCGGACGAGCCCTCCTTGCCGGAGTCGCCCTTCGGCACCAGGTCGTCCAGCGTCTTCTTCGTCACCACCGAACACGGCTCCGGAAGCTTCCGGAACGCCGCCGCCTGCACCGTCGGGGACGGACTCGCCGACTTGGACGCGGCGGACTCCTCCGCGGCCTTGTCCTTGCCGTCTCCTGAGCCGGAGTCCGAGGAGCAGCCGGCTGCCACCAGCATCACGGGTACGGCGGCCGCGCCGACAAGGACGCGGGTGAGTCGCTTCGCTCGCTTCGCTTGCGGGTCTCGCTGGTCACGCTGGGCTCGTAGCTGCATGGTTCCTTCACTCATGGCACTCGTGGTTCCTGCGTTCGGAACGGGTCCGAGGGGCCACGGTACGCGGTGAAGAAATCGTGCGGTCCCGCTTCCGGCGCACCGCGCGCGGGCGCGCGGGAGCACCGGCGGGACTCAACCGCCCAGTGAATCCGCCAGCTGGGAAGCCAGTTTCCGCGCCATGTCCTGCATTTCCTCGCTGTCCGGGACGACTCCGAGCGTCGCCGACTGCTCCGCGTACTCGATGGTCACCATGACGTTCGACGTGCGGAACGCCACAGTCACGGTGCGCCGCTTCGCCGTCGAGCCGGAGCTGCTGAGCGCGTCGTCCACGAACGCCTCGTCGCCCAGGTCGTCGAGGAGCCGGGGCTGGACGTCGGCGGGCGTCTCGTCGGAGGACGCGCTCGACGAGGACGAGGACGAAGAGGAGGACGAGGGGACGGAGGCCGACGACGAGGGCGTGCCGCCCGCACCGGTGGGCGGCTCCCCGGATTCGCCGGATTCCCCGGATTCCCCGGAGGACGAGGAAGGGCTGCCGGACGGGGAGTCCGAGGCGGCGGACCCGGACTCCGAGACGATCGGTTCGGGCAGGTCGGCGGCCTCCACCTGCTTGGCGAAGAGCTGCTCGGCCTCGCTGTCGTCGCTCACGGAGCTGTCGTACGACACCACCCGCTCGAAGTCGACGAAGAGATGGTCGGTGGCCTCCGCAGACTCCACCTTCCAGCGGCAGCCGACCTTGCGGTCCGTGTCGTACGCGAGCGTCGGCTCGCCCGCGTACGCCTTCTCGCGCTGCTCCTCGTCGGCGATCTCCTCGATGCCGGGCAGGAGGGTGTCGAGCGCCTTGTGGCCGACCGCGCCGCACGGCTCCGGAAGGGTGCGGTACTTGCCGGGCTCGGCCGCCTCCGTCGCGACACCGGGCTGCCCGGGGTTCGAGTCGTCCGCCGTGGCGCCGCCGTCCGAGCCGCCGGTGCAGCCGGCCAGCAACGCCGCAAGGAGGGCGGCGACGCCGGGTACGTAGGCCTTCCGCTGCACGGTGCGGCTCCTCTCGCCGGTGTGGCTGTGGTCGGTACTCCAGTGTCCCCGCTGGTTATTCGCTTGCCGCGCGGGGGCGTCCCCTGGAGACAATGTGTATCGCACGCGCCGCCGTGAACGCCGGTCAGTCGTCCCTTTGGCTGCCCTTGGCGCCGGTTTTGCGCTTCGAGACTTCTGTATGTTTTCCGGGGGAATGAGGACGATATGTCGTACGTGGAGATGCCGGGCGCGAAGGTGCCGATCCGGATGTGGACCGACCCGGCGACGGTCGAGGAGGGCGCGCTCCAGCAGCTGCGCAACGTCGCGACCCTGCCGTGGATCAAGGGCCTCGCGGTCATGCCGGACGTGCACTACGGCAAGGGCGCCACGGTCGGCTCGGTGATCGCGATGCAGGGCGCCGTGTGTCCGGCGGCGGTCGGCGTCGACATCGGCTGCGGCATGTCGGCGGTGAAGACCTCCCTGACGGCGAACGACCTCCCGGGCGACCTGTCGCGGCTGCGCTCGAAGATCGAGCAGGCGATCCCGGTGGGGCGGGGCATGCACGACAGCCCGGTCGACCCGGGCTGCTTCCACGGGCTGGCGACGGCCGGGTGGGACGACTTCTGGGGGCGGTTCGACGGGGTGGCGGAGGCGGTCAAGTTCCGGCGGGAGCGGGCCGGGAGACAGATGGGGACACTAGGCGGGGGAAACCACTATATCGAATTGCTGTTCGATGCTGAGGGTGCAGTGTGGCTCACGTTGCACTCCGGATCCCGGAACGTGGGCAAGGAGCTGGCCGAGCACCACATCGGCATCGCCCAGAAGCTCTCGCACAACCAGGGCCTGGTCGACCGCGACCTCGCCGTGTTCGTCTCGGACACCCCGCAGATGGCGGCGTACCGCAACGACCTGTTCTGGGCGCAGGAGTACGCGAAGCACAACCGCACCCTCATGATGGCGCTCCTCAAGGACGTGGTCCGCAAGGAGTTCAAGAAGGCCAAGCCGGTCTTCGAGCCGGAGATCTCCTGTCACCACAACTATGTGGCGGAGGAGCGGTACGACGGCGTGGATCTCCTGGTGACCCGCAAAGGCGCCATTCGGGCGGGCTCTGATGAGTACGGGATCATCCCGGGCTCCATGGGGACCAGTTCGTACATCGTGAAAGGGCTCGGTAACGAAAAAGCGTTCAACTCCGCGTCGCACGGGGCGGGGCGGCGCATGAGCCGGAATACCGCGAAGCGGCGGTTCACGGTTCGGGACCTGGAGACCCAGACCAGAGGAGTGGAGTGCCGCAAGGATTCCGGTGTGCTGGACGAGATCCCGGGGGCGTACAAGAACATAGACCAGGTGATGGGTCAGCAGCGTGACCTGGTCGAGGTCGTGGCCAAGTTGAAGCAGTTCGTGTGCGTGAAGGGATGATGCGAGAGGCCCTCGGGTGACATTGGGGGCCTCTCGCACCGGTCACTGCCCGTTAGGCATGGGTACTTGGCCCGTGCGGAGGCGCCACATGCGGAGGTTGCAGCTCCTTCCGTGTTGGTCAGGTTCTCGGTCGGGACCGGCATCCCGGCCGAGGGCCGTCACGTTGGATGTTGTGGCGTGAGCCTAGATCGCCAGTTCAACAGCCGTTCGGGTAATCGGACCCGCTTCACCCCTGTGAGTTACCCACCCCGCCTCAGCCCTCCCGGTGCACCTTCGTGTTCGACGCCTGGGCGCGGGGGCGGACGACCAGGAGGTCGATGTTGACGTGGGCGGGGCGGGTGACCGCCCACGTGATGGTGTCGGCGACGTCGTCGGCGGTGAGGGGGGCGGCGACGCCCTGGTAGACCTTGGCCGCCTTGTCCTGGTCGCCGCCGAAGCGGGTCAGGGCGAACTCGTCGGTCTTGACCATGCCGGGCGCGATCTCGATGACGCGGACCGGGCGGCCGACGATCTCCAGGCGCAGGGTCTCGGCGAGGACGTGCTCGCCGTGCTTGGCGGCGACGTAGCCCGCGCCGCCCTCGTAGGTGGACAGGCCCGCGGTCGAGGAGACGACCACGACCGTGCCGTCGCCGCTCGCATCCAGCTTGGGGAGCAGGGCCTGGGTGAGGTTGAGGGTGCCGATGACGTTCGTCTCGTACATGCGGCGCCAGTCGTCCGGGTCGCCGGTGGCCACCGGGTCGGCGCCGAGCGCGCCGCCCGCGTTGTTGACGAGGACGCCGACCGTCCTGAACGCGGTCGCGAACTCGTCGACCGCCTCCCGGTCGGTGACGTCCAGGGGGTAGGCCGTCGCCTTGTGGCCGGCCGCCTCGATCTCCTCCGCCAGCGCCTCGATGCGGTCCTTGCGGCGGGCGGTGAGGACCACGCGGTACCCGGCCGCGGCGAGCTGCCGGGCCGTGGCGGCGCCGATGCCGCTGCTCGCGCCGGTGACGACGGCGATACGGGAGGCGGCGGACGGGGCGGCGGCTGCGGTGGCCATGGGCTGCTCCTGGTGGCGTACGGCGGGCGGTGCGGACGGTCGCCGACCAGGGTAGTCAGCCGCCGTTGCGCGGCGCCCACATGATCAGAGCCATCCCGGCGAGGCAGACCAGCGCCCCGGCGATGTCCCAGCGGTCGGGGCGGTAGCCGTCGGCGACCACGCCCCACAGGATCGAGCCGGCCACGAAGATCCCGCCGTACGCGGCGAGGATGCGGCCGAAGTGGGCGTCGGGCTGGAAGGTGGCGACGAAGCCGTAGGCGCCGAGGGCCAGGACCCCGCCCGCCGCCCACAGCCAGCCGCGCTGCTCGCGCACCCCCTGCCACACCAGCCAGGCGCCGCCGATCTCGAACAGGGCGGCGACGACGAAGAGGGCGGCGGAGCGGAGCACGAGCATGCGGGCAGCCTCGCATGCCGGGTACGCGGTCAGTGCGGGCCGGTCGCGCGTCCAGTACACCCCGTGTGTGCGCCGGGCGGCGGACCTGCGGAATAACGGCCGGAGGCGCTCCGTTCCACGGGTATAGTTGAACCGTCAACAACCTGGAGGTTGAGCGATCATGCAGTTCGGCATCTTCACCGTCGGCGACGTCACGCCCGACCCGACCACGGGCCGTACGCCGACCGAGCGTGAGCGCATCAAGGCCATGGTCGCCATCGCGCTCAAGGCCGAGGAGGTCGGGCTCGACGTCTTCGCGACCGGCGAGCACCACAACCCGCCCTTCGTGCCCTCGTCACCGACGACCATGCTCGGCTACATCGCGGCCCGTACCGAGCGGCTGGTGCTGTCCACCTCCACCACCCTGATCACCACGAACGACCCGGTGAAGATCGCCGAGGACTTCGCGATGCTCCAGCACCTGGCCGACGGCCGGGTGGACCTGATGATGGGGCGCGGCAACACCGGGCCGGTCTACCCCTGGTTCGGCAAGGACATCCGCGAGGGCATCAACCTCGCCGTCGAGAACTACGCCCTGCTGCACCGCCTGTGGCGCGAGGACGTCGTGAACTGGGAGGGCAAGTTCCGTACCCCCCTCCAGGGCTTCACCTCCACCCCGCGTCCGCTGGACGGGGTCGCGCCCTTCGTGTGGCACGGCTCCATCCGCTCCCCGGAGATCGCCGAGCAGGCCGCGTACTACGGCGACGGCTTCTTCCACAACAACATCTTCTGGCCCGCCGACCACACCAAGCGCATGATCGAGCTGTACCGGGCCCGCTACGCCCACTACGGGCACGGCACGCCCGAGCAGGCGATCGTCGGCCTCGGCGGCCAGGTGTTCATGCGGAAGAACAGCCAGGACGCGGTGCGCGAGTTCCGGCCGTACTTCGACGTGGCGCCCGTCTACGGTCACGGACCGTCGCTGGAGGACTTCACCGCGCAGACGCCGCTGACCGTCGGCTCGCCGCAGCAGGTGATCGAGAAGACCCTCGCCTTCCGCGACTACGCCGGTGACTACCAGCGCCAGCTGTTCCTGATGGACCACGCGGGGCTGCCGCTGAAGACCGTCCTCGAGCAGCTCGACCTGCTCGGCGAGGAGGTCGTGCCGGTGCTGCGCAAGGAGTTCGCCAAGGACCGTCCGGCGGACGTGCCGGACGCGCCGACCCACGCGTCGCTGCTGGCCGCCAAGGCCGCCGACCAGGAGAAGCAGGAGAAGGAAGGAGCGCGCGCATGAAGCTCGTCGTCGTCTCCGCGGGGCTGAGCGTGCCGTCGTCCACCCGGCTGCTCGCCGACCGGCTGGCCGCGGTCGCCGCCCCGGCCGCCACCGCACCCGAGCCCGCCCCGGCCGACGTCCGGGTGATCGAGCTGCGCGACCTCGCCGTGGAGATCGCGCACACCTTCACCAACGGGTTCCCGGCGCCGGCGCTCACGGACGCGTTCGCCGAGGTCGCCGCGGCCGACGGGCTGATCGTCGTCACGCCGGTGTTCTCGGCGTCGTACAGCGGGCTGTTCAAGTCGTTCTTCGACGCGCTGAGCGTCACCGACGACGACGCCCTCACCGGGAAGCCGGTGCTGATCGCCGCGACCGGTGGCACCGCCCGGCACTCCCTGGTGCTGGAGCACGCGCTGCGCCCGCTCTTCGCCTACCTGAAGGCGGTCGTCGTCCCCACCGGGGTGTACGCCGCCTCCGAGGACTGGGGCGCGGAGGGACTCGACGCCCGGATCGAGCGGGCCGCGACCGAGCTGGCCGCGCTCATGGCGGGGCTGTCGGGGCCGTCGGCGGGCCGCCGGCTGCCCCGACGGGACTCCTTCGAGGAGGTCACGCCTTTCGAGGAGCGGCTCGCCGCGCTGAGCGTTCCTGGCCCGAGCCCGGCATCCTGAGCGCCGGACCGCCGCACCGCACCGTGAGCCGCCGACCGGGTTCTGCCGAAGCCGTCGGCGGCTCACCGGCATTCAAGCACCGGTGAACGCTTCCGGAAACCGGCAATGCGCACAGGTGGCACCCTCACACATCATGGGTGCACGGGGAGCACTGCGGAAGGGGGCGGACGATGACGACGACGGTGACGACGAACAGTCCCTACGTCCGTCCGCTCCACCCGCTCCACCGGCTCCACCCGCTCCACCGGCTCCGACCCGACGAACCCGGCCGAGGGCCCCGCCCCGCCGGTGGCGCGGCGCACGACTGCCGCGCCGGCCGCGGCGTCCACGCCGTCTGAAACCCACGCCTCGCCCCGGACGAAGGCCCGAACCCGCCTTCGCCCGCCCGAACGTGCCACCACACCAACGGCCGGCGCCACCGGCCCGAGCCTCAACAGGCCCGCGCAACAACGGACTTCGCGCCGGTGGCCGCCGCCTCAGCCGTCTCATGCCGTAAGGACGTGTCCCATGGAAGTCATCGGTGTCCTCGCCGTCGTCTGCCTGCTCCTGGTCGTTGTCGTGCTGTTCGGCGTCTCGCGGCTCTTCCGCAAGGTCGAGCAGGGCAAGGCGCTGATCGTCTCGAAGATGCGCAAGGTGGACGTGACCTTCACGGGTCAGGTGGTGCTGCCGGTGCTGCACAAGGCCGAGGTGATGGACATCTCGGTGAAGACGATCGAGATCACGCGGGCCGGCAAGGAGGGGCTGATCTGCCGGGACAACATCCGCGCGGACATCCGGATCTCCTTCTTCGTCAAGGTCAACAAGTCCGTCGAGGACGTCGTCAAGGTCGCCCAGGCGGTCGGCACGGCCCGCGCCAGCGACCGGAACACGCTGCAGGAGCTGTTCCACGCGAAGTTCTCCGAGGCGCTGAAGACCGTCGGCAAGCAGATGGACTTCACCGACCTCTACACCAAGCGCGAGGAGCTGCGGTACCGGATCATCGAGGTCATCGGCGTCGACCTCAGCGGGTACCACCTCGAGGACGCGGCGATCGACTACCTGGAGCAGACGCCGCTGACCCAGCTGGACCCGGCCAACGTCCTCGACGCCCAGGGCATCCGGAAGATCACCGAGCTGACGGCCGTGGAGCACGTGCGCACCAACGAGGCGCGGCGCACCGAGGAGAAGGAGATCACCCGGCAGAACGTCGACGCGCGCGAGGCCGTACTGGAGCTGGAGCGCCGCCAGGCGGACGCCGAGATCAAGCAGAAGCGCGAGATCGACACGACGCGGGCCCGCGAGGAGGCCGAGACGGCGCGGGTGGTGGAGGAGGAGCGGCTGCGCGCGCAGGGGGCGTTCCTGCGTACCGAGGAACAGCTCGGCGTGCAGCGCGAGAACCAGGCCCGTGAGGTCGCGGTCGCCGCGAAGAACCGCGAGCGGGTGATCGCCGTCGAGAACGAGCGCATCGAGAAGGACCGCATGCTCGAGGTCATCGGCCGCGAGCGGGAGACCGAGCTGACGCGGATCGCCGCCGAGAAGGAGGTCGAGGCGGAGAAGCGGGACATCGCCGAGGTCATCCGCGAGCGTGTCGCCGTGGACCGTACGGTCGCCGAGCAGGAGGAGTCCATCAAGAAGCTGCGCGCCGTGGAGGAGGCCGAGCGGCAGCGGCAGGCCGTCATCATCGCCGCCGAGGCCGAGGCGCAGGAGCGGCTGGTCAAGGACATCAAGGCCGCGGAGGCGGCGGAGGCGGCGGCCACCCACCGTGCCGCCGAGGAACTCACCATGGCCGAGGCCCGGTTGAAGAGCGCCGACCTCGATGCGCAGGCCAAGCTGCGGATGGCCGAGGGAATCCAGGCCGAGGCGGCCGCGGAGGGACTGGCGGCGGTGCAGGTCCGCGACAAGGAGGCCGAGGTCATCGAGAAGGCCGGCCGTGCCGAGGCGGAGGCGACCGAGGCCCGGATGCGTGCCGAGGCCGAGGGCGCGCGGGCCAAGGCGCTCGCCGAGGCCGAGGCCATCGGCGGCAAGCTGAAGGCGGAGGCCGCCGGACTCACCGAGAAGGCCGCGGCGATGGCCGCCCTGGACGACGCCTCGCGCGGCCACGAGGAGTACCGGCTGCGGCTGGAGGCGGAGAAGGACATCCGGCTGGCCGGCCTGGACGTGCAGCGGCAGGTCGCCGAGGCCCAGGCCACGGTGCTCGCCACCGGTCTGGAGAACGCGGACATCGACATCGTGGGCGGCGACACGGTCTTCTTCGACCGCCTCATGTCCTCGATCGCGCTGGGCAAGGGCGTCGACGGGTTCGTCAAGCACTCCGAGACGGCGCAGGCCCTCGCCGGGCCCTGGCTGGACGGCTCGTCGAGCTTCACCGACGACCTGACCCGGGTGCTGGGCTCGTTCTCCACGGCCGACGTGCAGAACCTCACGGTGTCCGCGCTGCTGATGAAGCTGATGAAGTCGGGCGGCACGGACGCCGGGCAGGTGCAGCGCCTCCTGGACCGCGCCGGTGAACTGGGCCTCGCCGACACCCCGCTCACCGCCCTGAACGGCACGGCCAGGGTCTGACCGGCCTCTACGACCGGCCACCACAGACCGGGTGCCGAGGCCGCCGTACGGGGGTCGGCGGCTTCGGCACCCCTCGCATCCTGGAAGGGACCAACCGCTCATGGCCACCGCTCCGGAGACGGCTACGACGGGCACGGGCACGACGTACGACACGTCCGGCACGTCGGCCACGTCGGCCACGTCTGCCACGTCCGCCACGGCCGAGACGGCCACGGCGACGGCGGGCGCGTACGACACCGCCGACGCCGGCGCGTACGAGGTGCTGCGCGACCGCCTCGCCGCGCAGACCGCCGACCTCGCCCACCGGGCCGAACTCCTCAACGCCCGCCGCATCGAGGAGTTCGGGTCGGCCCGGCTCGAACTGGCCTCCACCGAGCGGCTGCGCACCGAGCACCCGGTCGTGCCCTGCGACATCGCCGCCGTCGGCGACGCCCTGCTCCTCGGCTCCACCGGCCGCCCGGGCCACCGCGAACAGGCCGCCGTGGCGGACGTCTTCACCCTGTACGACCGCGACCTGAACCCGCTGCCCGAGTCGGCCGTACCCGGCCTGCTCGACGACCCGTCCTTCGTGCGGGAGTTCGCCGACCTGCACCGCTACTACCGGCAGGCCCGGCTGCTGCGGCTGCGCCCCGTCGACGGCAGGCTGCTGGCCGTCTTCCGCACCGGCGAGAAGGCCGACGACATCCGCGTCCTGCGCTGGGAGCTCACCGAGGACGGTCGGGCCGCCTTCCTGGACGCGCGGGGCGAACGCGACGACGTGTTCCCCCCGGCCCACGACTTCGAGTGGACCGAGGCCACCCGCGAGGACCACGTCCTGGGCCGCCACCCGCACGTGTCCGTGCGCGGCGAGTTCTACGTCAGCGCGGTGGGCGGCACGCTCACCGTCAAGCCGGCGGACGACACCGAGACGGCCGACGGTATCTACTCCGAGCCCGTCGACGAACCCCTCCAGTCCCTGGCCGACGCGGACATCGCGCACGCCCGGGTCGGCGCCCTGATCCTGCTGCGCGTACGGCCCTACAAGGAGGACACCGACCGCCACCTGGTGTTCAACACCCTCACCAAGTCGGTGGTCCGCCTGGACGGCATCGGCGCGGCCTGCCGTCGCCTGCCCGACGACCAGGGCATCGTCTTCCCCGGCGGCTACTGCCTGGCCACGGGCGCGCACAAGACGTACGAACTCGACGCGACGGGGCTCGAGTTCGAGCGGGAGGTGCGCTCGCCGAACGGCGAGGACGTGCTGTACGCCTTCCACGCGCGCGGTGAGAGCCGGCGCCTGCTGCTGTCGTACAACACCATCCGCAAGGAGGTCGCCAATCCGCTGCCCTGCCGGGGCTGGGCCCTGTCCGGGGACGGCACCTTCGCCGTGCTGCGCGCGGACGGCGACGAACCGGCCCAGGTGCACCCGGTGCAGCTGTGGCACTCGCCGTACGTCTCCGACACGTACGCCGCGGCCGCCCCCACCGGGAGCGGCCCGCTGGCCCGCGTGGGCAACGCCGACCTCGTACGCGGCATCTCCGCCTGTCTGTCCGTCGCCGGGGCCGTCGGCGAGGGGATCACCACGGCCGAGGGCTACCGGGCGCTCGCCGCGTCCTGCGTGCGCGCGGCCGACGGCCACCACTGGCTGGGCGAGGAGGAACTGGGCGACCTGGCCGACGCGCTGGCGGCGGTGCGGGAGACCGCCGAGCAGGTCCTGGCCGAGTTCGCGACGGTACGGGACCTGACCCGGCGGTCGGCCGAGGCCCGCGACGAGGCCGCCGAGCGGATCGCGGCGGTGGTCCGGCGGCTGCGCGGCGAGGCGCCCAAGGAGGCCGCCGCCTGGGTGCGAGGACTGACCGAGCTGCGCCACGCCCACGGGCACCTGCTGAACGTCAAGGAGATGCGGTACGCCGACGTCCCCGGCATCGACGCCCTCGCCGCGGAGACCGAGGCGTCCCTCGCCGAACTCGGGCGGCGGGCCGTGGCCTTCCTCGCCCGCGAGGACGCCTTCGACGCCCAGCGCGAGGACGTCGAACGGCTCGTCGCGGACGCGGAGGCCATCGCCACCGTCGCCGAGGCGGCGCCCGTCGCCGCCCGGCTCGACGAACTCGCCGACGGGCTGCGCACCGTCACCGACGTCGTCGCCGAGCTCGACATGGGCGACGCCACGGTCCGCACCGCCCTGCTGGAGCGCGTCGCCGGTGTCCTGGGCGGCGTCAACCGCGCCCGCGCCACCCTCGACGCCCGCCGCCGCGCCCTCCTCGACCACGAGGGCCGCGCCGAGTTCACCGCCGAAACGGCCCTGCTCGGCCAGGCGGTCACCGCCGCGCTCGCCGCCGCCGACACCCCCGAGCGCTGCGACGACCAACTGGCGCGGCTGCTGGCCCGCCTGGAGGACCTGGAGTCCCGCTTCGCGGAGTTCGACGGCTTCCTGACCGAACTCGCCGACAAGCGCACCGAGATCTACGAGGCGCTCGCCGCCCGCAAGCATGCCCTCTCCGACACCCGCGCCCGCCGCGCCGAACAACTCGCCGCCTCCGCCGCCCGGATCCTGGAGACGATCACCAGGCGGTGCGCCACCCTCGCCGACGCCGACGCGGTCAGCACGTACTTCGCCTCCGACCCCATGCCGGCCAAGGTCCGCCGCACCGCCGACGAACTGCGCGCCCTCGGCGACACCGTCCGCGCGGAGGAGCTGGACGGGCGCCTCAAGACGGCCCGCCAGGAAGCCTCCCGCGCCCTGCGCGACCGCGCCGACCTGTACGCCGACGACGGCCGCACCCTGCGCCTGGGCGCCCACCGCTTCGCCGTCAACACCCAGCCCCTGGACCTCACCCTCGTCCCCGACGGCGACGGACTCGCCTTCGCCCTCACCGGCACCGACTACCGCTCGCCGGTCACCGACCCGGCCTTCGCCGCCACCCGCCCCTACTGGGACCGCACCCTCCCCTCGGAGTCCCCCGGCGTCTACCGCGCCGAGCACCTCGCCGCCCGCCTGCTGCGGCAGTACGGCGCCGGCGCCCTCGCCGCGGCCGACGACCTGCCCGCCCTCGTCCGCGAGGCCGCGCAGGAGGCGTACGACGAGGGCTACGAGCGGGGTGTGCACGACCACGACGCCACGGCCGTCCTGACCGCGCTGCTGCCCCTGTACGAGCGGGCCGGAACACTCGTCCACGAGCCCGCCGCCCGTGCCGCCGCCCAGCTCTTCTGGGCCCACGGCACCACGCCCGACGCCCGCCAGAACTGGACGCGCCGCGCGGTGTCGCTGGCCCGCGCCCGGGACACCTTCGGCCTCTCCACCGCGATCGCGGACCTGGAGGAGGAGCTGGCGGGGGCCATCGGCGCGTGGCCGGGACCGGGACCGAGGCCGGGGGAGGGGACGGCCGGCCGTACGGATGCCGTCACCGGCCTTGCGCGCACGGCGGGACCGGGGGCCGCGGCGGCGGGCTCGACGGCGGGCGCGTCGGCCGGAGGCGCTGCCGGGGACGCCGGGACCGCCGGTCCCGCGACCGGGACGCTCGGCTCCCCCGCCGTGGAGCCGACGGGCTCGGGCGAGGACACCGCGCGTGCCGCCGCCGCGTACCTCTTCCACGAACTGACCACCTCCCCCGACGGCTTCGTCCTCGGCGCGGGCACGCGCACGCTCCTGGAGAAGTTCCGCCGCACGGTGGGCACCCCGGCCTACGACGAGGACCTGGCCGCGCTCGACGACCTGGCCGCCCGCGGGCAGCTCGCCGAGGCGTGGATCTCGTCGTACGCCGCCGCCGGCGGCACCGACCTCGCCCCCGGCGACCTGGCCGAGGCGGTCGCCGGCGAGCTCTGCCCGGACCTGCCCCGCTACGACGGCGACGCCCCGCCGACGGCCACCGCGGAGGGCCTGCTGGGCACCCACCCGCGCATCACGGGAGGCCGGCTGCCGCTGCGCCTCGACGAGTTCCTCGCCCGCACCACCCGCTTCGCGGCCGAGGACGTCCCCGCCTTCCGCGCCTACCAGCGGCGCCGTACGGCCCTGGTGGTCGCCGAACGCGAGCGCCTGCGCCTGGACGACCACCGTCCGCGCGTCATGTCCGCCTTCGTCCGCAACCGGCTCGTCGACGAGGTCTACCTCCCGCTCGTCGGGGACAGCCTGGCCAAACAGCTCGGCACCACCGGCGATGGCAAGCGCACCGACACCGGCGGCCTGCTGCTGCTCCTCTCCCCGCCCGGCTACGGCAAGACGACCCTGGTCGAGTACGTCGCCGAGCGCCTCGGTCTGATGCTGGTGAAGGTCAGCGGTCCCGCACTCGGCCACTCCGTCACCTCGCTCGACCCGGCCGACGCCCCGAACGCCACCGCACGCCAGGAGATCGAGAAGATCAACTTCGCGCTGGCGTCCGCCAACAACACGCTGCTCTACCTGGACGACATCCAGCACACCTCCCCGGAACTCCTCCAGAAGTTCATCCCGCTGTGCGACGCCACCCGGCGCGTGGACGGCGTGCGGAACGGCCGCCCCCGCACCTACGACCTGCGCGGCAAGCGCTTCGCCGTCTGCATGGCCGGCAACCCGTACACCGAGTCCGGCGTCCGCTTCCAGGTCCCCGACATGCTCGCCAACCGCGCCGACGTCTGGAACCTCGGCGACGTCCTGACCGGCAAGGAGGAGGCCTTCGCGCTGAGCTTCCTGGAGAACGCGCTCACCGCGAACCCGGTCCTGGCCCCGCTCGCCGGCCGCGACCGGGCCGACCTGGAGCTGCTCGTCCGCCTCGCCGCCGGCGACCCCACCGCACGCGCCGACCGCCTCGCCCACGCCTACCCGCCGGCCGAGCTGGAGCGCGTCCTGTCCGTCCTGCGCCACCTCGTGGCCGCCCGGGAGACGGTGCTGGCCGTCAACGCCGCCTACATCGCCTCCGCGGCCCAGTCGGACGACACCCGTACGGAGCCCGCGTTCCGGCTCCAGGGCTCCTACCGCAACATGAACAAGATCGCCCAGCGCATCCGACCCGTCATGAACGACGCCGAACGCGCCGCCGTCCTCGACGACCACTACACCGCCGAGGCGCAGACCCTCACCCACGGAGCCGAGGCCAACCTTCTCAAGCTCGCCGAGCTGCGCGGCACGCTCACCGCGGAAGAGGCCGACCGCTGGGCCGAGGTGCGCGCCGCCCACGTCCGCGCCCGCACCCTCGGCGGCCCCGACGACGACCCCGTCGTCCGTGCCGTCGCCGCCCTGGGCCTCCTCGCCGACCGCGTCGCCGCCGTGGAGTCCGCCATCACCCGCGCCGCCGACCCCCGCCACCTGCTGGCCAACCCGCACGCCCGGCACGCCGCCGACGGAACGGGGCGGTGAGGCGCCGGGAGGCCGGTCACGGTTCCGTCGCGTCCGCCGAGTCCGACAGGTCGAAGGCGTTCATCAGGTCCGCCGCGTCGGCCGCGTCCGCCGACGGCCCTCCGTCGAGCCGCTGTTCGGACCAGATGGTCTTGTCGTGGCGGCTGTGCCGGACGCCCCAGTGCGTGCTGAGCCGCATGACGATGAACAGTCCGCGGCCGCCCTCGTCGCTCTCCCGCGCGCGGCGCAGGTGGGGGCTGGTGCTGTTGGCGTCCGTGACCTCGGTCAGCAGCCGCCCCCGGTCGCGGATGAGCCGCAGCCGCACCGGACCCTTGCCGTAGCGGATGGCGTTGGTGACGAGTTCGCTGACGACGAGTTCGGTGGTGTAGGCCGCCTCGTCGAGGTCCCAGGCGGCGAGCTGACGGTCGACGAGCCGGCGTGCCGTGCCCACCACGGAGGCGTCGGCGGGCAGCGTCCAGTCCGCGACGTGCTCCGGGGGCAGGGCGCGGGTGCGCGCGAGCAGGAGGACGGCGTCGTCGTGGCGGGAGGGCGCCATGTGGTACACGGCGGTGTCGCACAGCTCCTGCAGCGGCCGCGTCGTGGAGGCGAGGATGTGTTCGAGGCGGCGCCTGGCGGCACCCGGGGCGTCGCCGTCGCCCCGGGTGAGGCCGTCGGTGTGGAGGGCCAGGAGGCTGCCCGGCGCCAGTTCGAGCACGGCCGGGGTGAACACGTGCCCGCCGCCGGTCCCGAGCGGTGGCCCCTGCGGAACCTCCACTGCGCGGGGGGCGCCGTCGGGGTCGATGACGACGGGGGCGGGGTGTCCCGCGCGGACCATGGTGCAGTGCCGGGAGACGGGGTTGTAGACGGTGACCGCGCAGGTCGCCACCGGCGCGTTCGCACCCGGCGCGGAGGCGTCCGTCAGCTGGGCGGCGACCTCGTCCAGGTGGGTCAGCAGCTCGTCCGTCTCCAGGTCCTGCAGCGCGAGGGTGCGCACGGCCAGCCGGAGCTGGCCCATCGTGGCCGCCGCCTCGATGCCGTGCCCGGACACGTCGCCGACGACGAGGGCGACGCGCGTACCGGAGAGGGGGACGACGTCGAACCAGTCGCCGCCGGCGCTCTCGGGCAGGTACACGTGGGCGGTCTCCACCGCCGTGAGCCGGGGGATCGCGCCGGGCTGCAGCCTGCGCTGGAGGGCGGCCGCCACGGTGTGCTCGCGCCGGTAGCTGTGCGCGTTGTCCATGTGCACGGACGCGGTGAACGCCGCCTGCCGGGCCACGTCCAGATCGGCCTCCTCGAAGGGGTCGGTCCGGTGCCGGTACAGGGTCAGCAGCCCGAGCACCGTGTCCCGGGCGATCAGCGGGGCGACGATCATCGAGTGCACGCCCGCCCTGATCAGCGGTGCGAAGCCCTCCGGGTCGGTGGACAGCCAGGGGTCGTCGGACGAGACCCGGACCAGACGGGCCCGCATGTCGTTGAGGACCTGCGTGTAAGGGGTGGGGAAGGGCAGCGGGCGGCTGTCGCCCTCCTGCCGGCTCACCTCGGCGGTCGGCGGGGCGAAGGACACCCGGCGCAGCGGAACCTCCGTCGGCGGGGGACCGGCCGGGCGCTCGGCCGCGACGGCACCGTCGTCCAGCAGGTCGACGGTGGCCGCGTCGGCGAAGGCGGGCACCAGGGCCCGCACCAGCTCGTCGGCCGTGGTCCGCACGTCCAGTGTGGAGCCGACGGCCGCGTGCACCTCGCTGAGTACGGCGAGCCGGTCCGCCGCGGCCTGCCGCTCGGTCACGTCCTCGACCACGCCCACAAGACCGGGTTCGCCGTCGCCGAGGTCGTGCAGCGGGAAGAGGGACACCTCGACGGCGAGGGTGCGGTGCGGCTCGAACGACGACCTGCCCCGGACCAGCCGGCCCCGCAACGGCTCGCCGGTCGCCAGGACCTCGTCGATCAGGCCCTGGAGCTCGCCCGCTGCGAACCCGGGGGCGAAGTCGTCGATGCCCTGCCCGACGACGTCGCGCGGGGACAGTCCCCGCACTCCCCGGCCGGCGGGGTTGTAGCGGGCGACCTTCCGCTCGGAGTCGAAGACGAACAGCCCCTGGGGCGAGTTGGCGAACAGCGCGTTGAGCACCGCGGTGTCGCCGATGGGATCGCCGGTCACCACACGCTCCCTTCGCGGCCTTCCCTCTCACCTTCTCGCATCGGCACCGCCCGGCAACTCGGCCGACGGGTGTGCTTGAGTCGACGCAGCCGCAAGAACCTCGGAGCCACAGGAACCGCATGAAGGGAGGGCCCCGCCCGTGCACGTACTGATCCTCGGCGGCACCACGGAGGCCCGCCGCCTGGCCGAACTGCTGGCGACGGGGGTGGCGGGACGGGCGGTATCGGCGGGACCGGAGGGGGCGGAAGGGGCGGCGGGACCGGACGGACGGGAGGAGTCGGCAGCACGGAATGGGTCGGCGGGGTCGGCAGCACGGGACGGGTCGGCAGGACGGGACGGGTCGGCGGGGTCGGCAGCACGGAATGGGTCGGCAGGACGGGACGGGTCGGCGGGGTCGGCAGGACGGGACGGGTCGGCGGGACCGGCGGGGTCGGCAGGGGCAGAGGAGCGAGTCGGACCGGCGGGTCCGCTGCCGGGGCTGCGTGTGACGACCTCCCTGGCGGGACGCGTCTCCGCGCCGAGAACGCCGCCGGGCGAGATACGCGTCGGCGGCTTCGGCGGCGCCGAGGGACTCGCCGCCTGGCTCCGCGAGCACACGGTGGACCTCCTCGTCGACGCCACGCACCCCTTCGCCGGCACCATCACCCGCAACGCGGCACACGCCGCCGCCACCGCCCGCGTACCCCTCCTCGCGCTGCGCCGCCCCGGCTGGCGGCGGGTCGAAGGGGACGTCTGGCACGAGGCCGGTTCCCTGACGGAAGCCGCCGCACTGCTGCCCGCCCTCGCCGCCCGGCGGGTCTTCCTGACCACCGGCCGCATGGGCCTGGCCGCCTTCGCCGGTCTGGCCGACCCGTGGTTCCTCGTACGGTCCGTCGACGCGCCCGAGGAGCCCGGCCCGCCCCGCATGGAGGTACTGCTGGACCGCGGCCCCTTCACCCTCGCCGGGGAGCGCGAACTGCTGCGCCGGCACCGGATCGACGTCCTGGTCACCAAGGACAGCGGGGGAGCGGCCACCGCACCGAAACTGACGGCCGCCCGTGAGGCGGGGCTGCCCGTGATCGTGGTGCGCAGGCCCCCGGTGCCCGAGGGGGTGCCGGTCGTGGCCGAACCCGAACAGGCGGCACGGTGGGTCGGCGAGGCACACGCGAGGCACACGCCGACTGGCTAGATCACGTACGCCCCACGGTCCCGCCGCTCACTCCTCCTCGCAGGCGAGCGCGTTGATCGCGGCGGCGGCCATCGCACTGCCCCCGCGACGGCCCCGTACGACGAGGTGCTCCAGGCCCGAGGGGTGGGCAGTCAGCGCGTCCTTGGACTCGGCGGCACCGACGAAGCCGACGGGTACGCCGATGACCGCGGCCGGGCGGGGCGCCCCCTCGTCGATCATCTCCAGGAGCCTGAAGAGTGCCGTGGGCGCGTTGCCGACGGCGACGACGGCCCCCTCCAGCCGGTCGCGCCACAGTTCCAGCGCGGCGGCGCTGCGCGTGGTGCCGAGCCTGGCCGCCAGCTCGGGGACGGCGGGGTCGGACAGGGTGCACAGGACGTCGTTGTCCGCGGGCAGCCGCTTGCGCGTCACCCCGCTGGCCACCATCCGCACGTCGCACAGGACGGGCGCACCGGCCCGCAGGGCCTCGCGGGCGCGGGAGACGACACCCGGCGTCCAGGACAGGTCGCGGACGAGGTCGACCATCCCGCAGGCGTGGATCATCCGGACCGCGACCCGGCCGACGTCCGCGGGCAGCCCGGAGAGGTCGGCCTCCGCGCGGATGGTCGCGAAGGACTGGCGGTAGATGGCCGCGCCGTCCTTCTCGTACTCGTACTCGGAGTCGTACGGGGTCACAGTGCTCTTCTCGCTGCTCTCGGTCGGCTGACGGCCACGGCGGGGAGCATACCGACAGGGCTCCGGCGCCGGTTTGTGGTGTGCCGCACGGTGAAACCCGGCAGACACCGACGACGTAAGACACATGTGGAACATGTGGAAGGGGACCAGCCACCATGACGACCACCGTGAACGACCTACTGCGTACCTACCCGGCCGACCTGGGCGGCGTGGACCGGGACGCCATGGCCAGGTGCATCGAGGAGTGCCTCAGGTGCGCCCAGGCGTGTACCGCGTGCGCCGACGCCTGCCTGTCGGAGGACACGGTCGCCGATCTGACCAAGTGCATCCGCACCAACATGGACTGTGCCGACGTCTGCGACGCCACGGCCGCGGTCCTGTCCCGGCACACGGGCTACGACGCCAACGTCACGCGGGCCGTGCTGCAGGCCTGCGCGACCGTCTGCAGGGCCTGCGGTGACGAGTGCGCCCGGCACGCCGACATGCACGAGCACTGCCGGGTCTGTGCCGAGGCCTGCCGAAGCTGCGAGCAGGCGTGCCACGAACTGCTCGCCGGCCTGGGCTGAGACCGGCGGGCAACGTGCCGCAGGCGGTCAGTGGTAGGCGTGGACGACGGCGTGGCCCTTGCCGCGGCCGATCATCCACTTGTTGACCGGCGTGGTGATCACGAACGCCACGGCGAAGCCGCCGAGCAGGGTGTACCAGAACAGCCCGTCCGACAGATGCGCGTCCATCGCGCCGGGTACGAGGGCGACGATGCCGTTGTCGACCAGCTCCATCACGGCGATGGAGACGGTGTCGGCGGCCAGCGCCACCTTGACCGCGGTCTTCATGGAGACCCCGGCGCGCACCACGGCGAAGAGCGTGAAGGAGTAGCCGAAGACGAAGGCCAGGGCGATGGCCAGCACCATGGTCGGCGCGTTGCCCCACATCAGTGCGGTGCCGACGACCATGCCGAGGATCTCGCCGACGGCGCACCCGGTGAGGCAGTGCAGCGTCGCCCGCATCGCGGTCGCCCAGGTGGTGCCGTGCCGCCCGTGACCGCCCGCGGGGGCGGAGTGGTGGTGCGCGGTACCCGAGTGGTGCGTGCTGTGCTCCATGGCCTTCGTCCCGTTCGACGTCCCGACGCCCGCGGAGACCGGAACGGCCCCCGACGATCAAGAAGGCTTGTCGCGGTCGAGCGGCCCCCAGCCTCCTGGCTGCTCGGTGACGATGCGGCAGGCGTCCTCGATGACCTGGTCGGCGATCCAGCCGAGGGGTTCGATCTCCGTCACCAGGGGCTCGTTGTCCGGTCCGCGGGCCGTCTCGGAGCCGTGCAGGACCCAGGGCCGGGTGCGGGCGTCCTTCACGTGCGGCAGGTGACAGTAGTCGTACAGCCGGCGGGCGACCCAGACTCGCGCGGGGCGCTCGCCCCACCAGTCCTCGAGGTCCAGCGGGCTGGCCGACAGGCCCGGAAGCTTGATCCCGGTCAGGTCGTCCGTACTGCTCGTCCTCGGCAGGTCGCTCTCCGGCCCGCGGGACCAGCGCACGTAGAGGCCGTGGCGGCGGGTGATGAGCCGGGTCAGCTGATCGAGACTGCTGAAAGTCGGCAGGTGGGCGGTCGTGGTCATGGTGCTGGAGGACCCACGCGGTGAGCGCTCAGGCGCTCAGCAGGGAGTCGTCTTCGACCCGGGCACCGGGAAGCCGGTGGCGGGCGGCGACGAGGGCGGCGTCGATGTCCCGGGTGCCGGTGGACACGCACAGCGTGTAAGCGACATCCTCCATGCGCTGGCACACTTCCCGGGTGCCGTTTTCGGCGTGCAGGTCGCGCAGCGCCTCGTACTGCTCGATCAGGTTCTTCAGCACGGCGGGGTGTGCCAAGAGCATCAGGGGTCTCCCTCGTCGCGATCGCTCACATGGGACATACACCGACCCGTGTGCCCCACCCCCGGGCCGCCAATCCGCTGCGTCCTCGCACTGGCGGCCGTGAGGACCGGGGGCGTCCGGCTCAGTCGGTGGACAGCGCCTGGAGCAGGTCGCCGACCTCGGGGTCGGGCAGGGAGCGGGCGACGTCGGCCTGGGCGATCATGCCGACCAGGTCGTGCCCGTCGATCACCGGCAGGCGGCGCACCTTGTGTGCCGTCATGGTGCGCAGGACCTCCTCCACGTCGTCGTCGGCGCCGATGGTCACGGCCTCGCCCTGGGCCAGCTCGCCGGCCGGACAGGTCGCGGGGTCCTTGCCCGCGCCGAGGACCTTCACGACGACGTCCCGGTCGGTCAGTACGCCCTTGAGCTTGTTGTCCGTGCCGCAGATCGGCAGGGCGCCGACGCCGAGGTCCTTCATCTTGCGGGCCGCGTCCAGCACCGTCTCCTCGGCACCGACGCACTCGGCCCCGCCCGTCATGATGTCCCGCGCCTTCGTCATCGCATTCACTCCCGGTGGCTGTCGGTCGCCCCCGACCACTGCGCCGGGGCACGACCGCGTTCTGGTGGATGTGGGCGTGGGTTCCCCCCGGCCACCTCTCATAACGCTTGCCGCGGCCCGATCTCACCGCCCGGACAGCGGGGCTCCGGTCGGACGGATGCCGACGGGGAACCGGGGCAAGCGGGTGAGGATGCCTCTGCCCGCTGCTACCCGGTGATGGTCATGACCTCGTCCACGCGTCCCAGCCCCCAGTCCGTGCCGACAACGACCGATGAGCTGGTGAAGGAACTGGAGCGAGTACGGGCGGAGAACAGACAGCTCAAGCAGGCACTCGCCTCCCACGCCACCGTCGACCGGGCCATCGGCGTCCTGACCGTCCTGGGCCAGATCAGCCCCCGTGACGGATTCACGATCCTGCGGGAGATCTCCCAGCACACCAACATCAGGCTCTCCGCCGTGGCCGAGCACCTCCTCGTGCACGCGCGCGGCGAGGCGCTGCCCGACGTACTGCTCGGAGAACTGCACGCCGCCCTGGCCCACCACGCCCGCCCACGCGCTGCTCCCTGACGGAGAAGGCCGACCGTGCTTCCCGCAGGAGGTACGGCGTCAGGCGGCTGTGCTCCGGGGAGTGTCCAGGAGGTCGATGCCGGCGGTGACGCGTTTGCCGACCGGCTCGCGCCGCGCCTGGAAACTCCGGGCGACGGCCGTGACGATCTCCAGGCCGTGCTGTCCCACCCGGCCGGCGTCCGCGGCCCGGGCCACCGGCAGCACCGGATCGGAGTCCCACACCGAGACCTCCACCGCCCCGCCCCTGATCCGCAGATCCATCAGAACCGGGCCCGGCGCGTACTTGCGCGCGTTGGTGACCAGCTCACTGACCACCAACTGCGTGAGGTCGCTCGCCCGTTGCGACACGGCGAGGCCGTGCTCGGCCCGCGCCCGGGTGAGGAAGTCCACGGCCAGACGCCGGGCTTGGGCGATGCACGCTCCGTCCCCGGCCAGGGCCGCGGTGGCGTGTATCGGCCGGCCGTCCGACGCCGTGCCGTCTTCCCCCACCGCATGTGGTCCCGTCACGACTGCCCCCGTTCCCGTTCACAATGCCCGGCGCTTACCCGTGTACCCGCAGCTCATGCCGTGCGCTCCTGTCGGCTTCGCCACACCGGGAAACGGCGCGCACCGGGCCGGACGGTGCCTCGGCAGGGCCTCGGTGTGCCAGGATCACTGGCATGGCCGAGGGAGAGATGACGGGTGTCGAACGTGTCGCGCAGCCCGGGCGGTTGTCGGTCGTGTCCACGGCCACCGACGGCGTCCATGTGGTGTCACTGGCCGGGGAGATCGACCACGAGACCGGAGACACACTCCGTCAGGCCCTGGACGCCTGCGACACTCCCCGCCCCCGGATCGTGGTCGACCTGCGTCAGGTCACCTTCATGGACTCCAGCGGCATCAACGTCTTCATCGCCGCTCACCGTACGGTCAGCGAGGCCGGCGGCTGGCTGCGGTTGGCCGCACCCGGCGAGGCGGTGATGCGCACGCTGAGCATCGTCGGCGTCGACGCCGTCATCGACTGCCGCGACACACTTCGCCAAGCCCTCGGCAACTGAGCCCGGCTCCCCCGAGCCGTTCCACACCGTGACCGGCACCGCTGCGCCCGGACTGCCCGACGGCCCGCCGACACGTGACGGTGGCGGGACCGGAAGGTCCCGCCCGACTCACAAGAAACCCCGGCTCAGGGCCACACCAGGCAGTACGGCTGATGCCCCGCCTCATGCAGCCGGTGGCTGAAGTCCTGCCACTCGTGCAGCGAGTGGGAGGGGTGCGGTGCTGACCTGGGGCTTCTTGGTCATATGTGCGTTGATCTGCGGGAACTCCTCTCGGTAGTTCTCACGGGTCAACGCCGTTTCCCGGGCTCATGTGCCCTGGATGTGCCCTGTCCTGGCTGCAGAGTCAGCTGGGAAGCGCACGCCTGCCCGGCGCATACATGAGGCCGTCTTGCTCACTGCTTCTGACCCTGGTCACATGGTCATTGGTCTGTGATGGGATGCGAAACGGGGGACGCGTGAGCGGATTACGGGTCTCTGTGTGGAAGCGTTACGGACATGACCGTCTCTACGTGAATCAGCCGGACGGCACGAAGGTCGCCTGGCTCGACCGCCGCACGGGGTCTCTGGAGCTTCTGGTCGAGGAGCAGCGGGACGCGGTACTCGACGCCCTCGCTCCCTACCTTGCTACTTCTTCTTTGCCGGTAGTGCACAAGGCACTGCGCTCTGAAGACGACCTTGCGGGGAACCGCCCAGGAGACGCGCTGCAGACGAAGGTGGACGAACTGGCACCCGGCTTCTGGCGGTGGGTGTTGGCCAGGATGTCCGGTAGGCGTCTGGAGGTGGACAGCTGGCGCACCGGACTGGCCGGTGAGCGCCGGGTGGGGGTGGAGTTGGAGAGGCTGGCGTGGCGAGGCTGGCGAGTACTGCATTCCATACCCCTGGCAGACGATATCGACATCGACCACGTCCTGATCGGTCCGGGCGGAGCCTTTTGTGTCAACACGAAGTGCCACCGCGGTGCGCGTGTGTGGGTGGGCGACGACTCGGTTCGGATAGGCGGCCAGTCGTACCCCTACGTGCGGAAGAGTCGAGCCGAGGCGCGTCGGGCATCGAGCGCGCTGACGCGTGCGTGTGGCTTTCCCGTCGAGGTTCAGCCGGTGCTTGCCTTCGTTGCGGTGGCAGAGCTGCAGGTCGTGCCGTCGCTTCGCGACGTGCGTGTCCTTCAGGAGCGCGACATCGCGACGTTCAAGCGCCTCAAGGCTGGCTGGGGACCGGACAAGGTCGAGTTGGTGTACACGGCGGCACGTGATCGCCGCACGTGGGTTCGCCCCTGAACGGTTGGCTGGGTTACAGCCAATTTCCGCGGAATGTGGCTGGTTTACATCATTACTCGCCGGTCCCTGTTGAAGGCCGCGCTTCTCTCCCACATCCTGGAAGGCTTTCCGTTGAGCCATGATCTGGGGGGATAGGTGTCTCTTCACTCTGCACTCCGTGCGAACCATCCGGAGGCGGTCCACCGCACGCGCCAACTTATCGAATACATGCGCGAATTCGTTCGCGGGTCATACAAGCCGGTGCGGGACTGGCAGAAATACCCGGAGGTCCTCTGGCTTTCCGACATTCCGGATGACAGGCTCCGGCGGAACCCGGATGGCGACCGGACGCTGCTTAAGGTGGCGCACCGCCCGTCCCGCCCGGCTCCTGTCCTGCCCGAGGTGCTGGTGGGATGGGTCGATCCCGAAGCCGCCGCCACCGCATCGCCCGAAGTGCCACCGCTGGCCGAATCGGGACCGGGGCAGGGTTGGCAAGAGGACGACAACGGAGACCTGTTCGAAGTTTCCGAGATTCGCCGGGAGGAAGCGCACGACGTACTGCGCGCCTACACACGGTGGCTCGACGCGTGGCGCAAGTGGTCGGAGAAAGAGCGCATCGACCGTCCTTATAGGGAACTCCATCAGCAGCTGTACCGAATGGCGACCAGGATTCAGCAGGACGGCGAGGAATACGAGGCGGTACTGAGCGCCGGATTGCTGACCGTCGGAGCCGCACGTCCGTCGGCGCGCATCGCCCGGCACATTTTGACGGCGCCGCTGATACTCACCGTGAATCCCACGAACATGTCCATCACCGTCGCCCTCGCCCCCGGCGACCCGGCGCGGATGGAGGACAGCGAGTTTCTCGACGCGGACGCGGGCTACAGCACCCGTCTGCTGAGCCCGCTGCGGGACCGTGTCGATACGGAAGGATTCCATCCGCTATCCCGTGACTCCCAGGACGTGCTCGGCGACTGGTCAGAGAGGGCGTTCGGCACCGATCGCGCGGTGGCGTTCCACCGTGGCTGGGGCCGCCCATCCGCAGACCTCGCGCTGCCGGTGCCCACACTTGGGTTCGCGCCGGCGATCATTCTCCGCCAGAGGGGCCAGGGTGCCCTCGTAAACTTCTACGACGGCATCGCGAACCGCCTCGCTCAGCCCGGTGCCATCGCTCCGCTGGGCTTGGCTCAGCTGCTGTACCAGCTGGAAGCGGAGGACCGCAGGGTGTGGGGTACGGCGGCGGGGAGCCGTGACGTGCCGCCCGCCCTTGGCCCTGACCCGCTGTTTCCGCTGCTGTCGAACGAAGCCCAGCGGGAGGTGCTGAGGCGCCTACAGACCGATACTGGCGTCGTCGTTCAGGGGCCGCCCGGCACGGGAAAGACGCACACCATCGCCAACCTCGTGTGCGCCTTGCTGGCAGACGGCAAGCGGGTGCTCGTGACGAGTGAAAAGGGCCAAGCGCTGAAGGTCCTGCGGCAGCAACTGCCGCCCGAGCTGCGCAACCTGTGCGTCCTCCAGGGCGACCGGCGCCAGGACGGCAGCGACGACCTGGAACAGTCCGTGCGCGCTCTCTCCCAGCTCAGTGCCACCCAGTCGACGGAGCGTCTCGACGTAAGGATCAAGAGCCATGAGGCGCTGCGCTCGGAACTGTCGGACACCCGCGCACGCCTCCGTAACGAACTGCGCGCCATCCGTGAGGCGGAGTGGTACGAACACCTCGAGGTGGCGCCCGGATACAAGGGGCGGCTCGCGGAGATCGTGGAGACCGTCGCTGCCGGTGCACCGAAGTACGGCTGGATGCCCGCACTGCCCGCCTCGGCACCGCGAGAACCTTCGCTGAGCCAGGACGAGGCCCAGCGCCTGCTGGGTCTGGTGTCCCGGCACGGGGCCGGAGTACTGGACGAGCATGCCGCCCGCTGCCCGGACCCCGCAGATTTCATCGCACCCGTGCTGTTCGAAGAAGCGGTCAACGCCCTGGACGCCGCTGTACGTGTCTGTGCTGCGTCGGCGTCCGACACACTTGCCCTCGAACTCGCAGACCGCGGGGATGAGCTGATCGCGACACTGGTCGGTCTGCTGGACGCAGCGGAACACGCGCTGCAGAGCGAGGGACTGCCGGGTGACCCTGCCGCCTGGCCGCCCGAGGAGTGGACCACGCGCGCCTTGCAGGACGGAATGGCAGGCCGGCGGCAGCAGCTGTGGGAGGGAGTGCGGCAGGCGTCCGCTCGTGCCGAGGACGTGCAAAGCGTGCTTCAGCACATGCTCTTCGCCGTGCTCGACGTACCCGACGTGGCGCTTGCCGAGGAATCACGTCTCATCGCCGCCGGGAAGGATCTCGAACAGTACTTGCGTGCAGGCGGCAAGCTGCGCAAGTTCGCCCCGAAGCCGGTCCAGAAGGAGGCCCAAGTCCTTCTGCGGGACTGCCGGGTGGATGGGAGGCTGCCCAGCACACCGGACGAGATCTCCGCGTTGGTGGCTCATCTGGCGGCACGCCAGTGCGTTCGGCAGCTGAACGAGCGCTGGAAGAGCGTCGACGCGCCCGAGGCCGAAGGCTCCACGCAGGTGGCTCTGTCGGAGTTGCTGGACCGGGTGCCGACGCTCCGCGCGGTGGACGGGTTCACCCAATCCGTGCGTACGCTGCACGAAGTCCTACTTAAGGCCAGGATCAAGGCCACGGTGCGGACGGCACAACAGTGGGACGACGTGCGTACGTCGGCGAACGGTGCGGAACGGCTGCTCCGTGCCCGTGAGGCGGAGGAGAGGCTGCGGTCCATCTCCGAGCAGCTGCCGCGACCCGATGCCCGCGGAGTGGCCGAACTGGCAGAGGTACACCGGGCTGTCACCGACCGTGATCCGCAGGCGTACACGTCCGCGATCGATTCGCTGACCGAGGCATTCCACCGTGAGGCTGATCGCCGGGAGGCCCGCAAACTCCTGGACCGCCTGTCCGAGGACCACCCCGAACTGGCACGGCGCTTCGCCGAGTCCCCGACCGAGGCGGCGTGGGAGACCCGCCTTGTAGACCTGGATGGGGCCTGGGCATGGCGGCGAGCCCGTACCTTCCAGGACACGATGCTGACACCTGGCAGGGAAGCCAAGCTAGAAGGCGAATTGGAGGCAATCGAAACGCACTTGAGGAGGACGGTGACTCAACTAGCGGCCGACCGAGCGCTGTATCACTGCCTGGACCGGATGACGGCCGGACAGAAACAGGCGCTGAGTGCCTACGCGTCGGCCACGGCGAACGCAGGCAAGGGAATGACGGCACTCGGCAAGCGGCACCTGAAGGCTGCCCGTTCCGCGATGCGTGACGCGCGTGCCGCGGTCCCGGCATGGGTCATGCCGATCAAACAGGTGGCCGAAATGATCGATCCCGAGCCGGACGCCTTCGACGTCGTCATTGTGGATGAGGCGAGCCAGGTCGGTCTGGACGGTCTGATGCTGCTGTGGCTCGCTCCGAGGATCATCGTCGTGGGTGATGACAAGCAGTGTGTCCCGTTTTACACAGGCGGCAAGCACGAGCGGCTCAACGAACTCCTCGACTCACTCCTGCCCCATCTCACCGACTGGCAGCGGGACGGACTCAGCCCCAAGTCCAACCTCTACGACCTGCTGTCTGCGCGCTTCAGCGAGACGATCAGGCTCACCGAGCACTTCCGGTGCATGCCGGAGATCATCAAGTGGTCCTCCGCCCAGTTCTATCCCGACAACGAACTCGTGCCGCTGCGGCAGTACGGAGCGGACCGACTGCGGCCCCTCGAAGTCGTTCATGTGCATGAAGGCCACTGTGAGGGACGTCGAGAGACCCTGGTCAACAAGCCCGAGGCCGAACGCATCGTTGCCAAGTTGCAGGAATTCGCGGAGGACGAAGCATATGCGAAACGAAGTTTCGGGGTCATCGTGCTCCGTTCCGGACACCAGACAAGGCTCTTGGAGAGTCTCATCGACAGGCAGATCGACTCCACGATCCAGGAGCGGCACAACATACGTGTCGGCACGGCCGAACAGTTCCAGGGGGACGAAAGGGACGTCATCCTGCTCTCGCTGGTCGTCGACGCCGACAACACCCGGGCCCTGACCGGCCAGGGTGACGGAAGACGGTTCAACGTGGCTGCCAGCCGGGCCCGCGACCAGATGTGGCTGTTCACCTCCGTCACACCGGACCAGCTGCGCAGTAGGGACCTGCGCCACTCCCTGCTCACCTATATGCAGGCGCCGCCGGAACTTCAGGGCACCTCTCCCGGCCTTTCCGCCGTTTCACCCGATGAGCAGTGCGAGCCGTTCGACTCGCTCTTCGAGCAACGGGTCTTCCGCAGGATCAAGAAACGTGGCTACCACGTCGTCCCTCAGTGGAAAGTCAGCGGCAAACGCATCGATCTCGTCGTCGTTGGAGAGACGGGCCGCCTCGCCGTGGAGTGTGACGGCAGCCCGTATCACTCCACCCCTGACCAGATCCGTGACGACTACGAGCGGGAGCGGGAACTGCGCCGGGCAGGCTGGCAGTTCTGGCGCATACGCAGCAGCGAGTTCGCCCTATCTCCGGAGGATTCGCTGACCCCGTTGTGGAAGCGCCTTGACGCTCTGGGGATCCGGCCCGGAGTCACCGAGGAGGCCCAGGGCGACTCGGGGAGCATTTGGGCCCCGATCGAGATGGACGATGCCGACCTCACCACCGATGAACTCGACGCCATGCTCGATGAGGATGCGTCCGTCTCTCTCGAAGGGGCCTGATGTGAACGAGATCTTCGACGACAGCACGCTGACGGAGATTGCCCACCTGATCTGCGGGGACGAGACGCCACTGCTTTACCGGAAGGGGTACGAGATAGCCGCCTTCTTCCAGCGTGCGGGCTGGGACGACGTCCCGGACTACGACGGCACACCGAGGCACAAGTGGACCTTGGATCTCCTCAGGGAGCGACAGGAGGACGGTACGGACGATGCCCAGCGAGCCGTCCTTCGCCTGGCGAATCGCCTTGAGTACTACAACCAGCAGCAGGAGTACCACGCCACGCTGAAGCGGCTCAACGAGATACTTGTGCTCGACGGACGCCGGATCGGCGAGGAAGAAGGCCAGCCGGTCCTTGTCCGCTGCGAAGCCGGTTTCGAGGACGAAGCACGGCGGCAGTTGCCGCGTGTGGAGTTGAAGGTCTCCGTGACGGAGGTGGTGAGCGACCCGGAACTCGCCGCTACCGTGCAACTTCGGCTGGACGAGGCACGCACCTGCTACGAGCACGGCGCCTATACGTCGGCGGTCATCATGCTGGGCAGTCTCCTGGAGGGGGTGCTCGCGCATGCCGCGCAGGTCCGCGCCGCAGGCGTACGCATGCCGAAGCCGTTGCGGAACATGGGGCTGAATGACTTCGTCGACTTCGCGTACGAGAACAAATGGATCGAGCACGATGCCAAACTCGCCTCGGAGCTTGTCCGGCACTACAGGAATCTCGTCCATCCCCTGGCGGAGAAACGGACCGGACACAGCCCGAACCGCGACACGCTCGACATGTGCTGGCCGGTGGTGAATGCCACGTTGAACGATCTCGCGGCGACGGTGGTAGCGCCTCCTGTACCACCCACTCCGCGTGCGCCCACAGAACGAGGTCGTGGTCGCAATCCCAATGCCTCCGTACAACGCCCAACGCCGGCCTCTGTCGCTCGTCGCCGTCCAGGTGGGGGAACAACGGCAGGCACTTGAACCGCGGGTGCTCGATCCAACGTGGGCGAAGAGCGCGGAGCAAATACTCCCTGATGTCGCGTGTGCGATGTTGATGCGGCTGATCCGGGGGTGGACGGATGTGGCCTGGGATCCGCTTTGGCACGTCAGGTGAATACGAGTTCACGGAAGGTGTTGCGAATTTCGGCCAATGGCCCACGATCCCTTGTGTAGTAGAGCTTGTTGGTCAGGAGTACCGCCCAGCGGTACTTGGTGGGGGAAATCCACATGCCTGTGCCGGTGAAGCCGTAGTGGACCCAGGCGTCCTCGTCGGCGGTCGTGCCGGGAGCGGGGTGCCAGAACATGCCGCGAGCCGGTTGGAGCTGGCCTGTCTGGATCGTCAGGGAGTGGGTGATCCACTCGCTCCCAAAACCAGACCGGAACTGGGAAGCGGCAGGGGCGAGCATGTAGCGGAGGAAGGCGGCGAGATCGTCGAGGACAGTGAAGACGCCGGCGATGCCGCAGACGCCGCCCAGGAGGCGGGCAGAGAAGTCGTGGGCGACTCCCTTGAGGCGGGTGTCGGTGTCCTGGTCGAGTTCGGTTGGTGCGCAGCGCGCGGTGAGATCGGCGGGCAAGGGGCCGAAGCGGGTGGAGGTCATGCCCAGTGGAAGCCAGGTGCGGGTGGTGGCCAGTTGGTCCAAGGGCTGGCCTGAGAGGTGTTCGGCGAGATAGCCCAGGATGAGGGCAGCCCGGTCGGTGTACTCGACTGCTTCACCTGGAGGTCGGTGGAGCTGCTCGTGGAGGACGCCTCGGCGGATCTCCTCTCGGTTGGTGCCATAAAGGTTCTTCAGTTGGGCCCGTAGTGGGACACCAGCAGTGTGCGTCAGCAACTGTTGAGTGGTGACGGTGCCGAGTGGGCGGCCGGCGACCTCGGGCCAGGAAATGCCGAGCGGTTGGTCGAGGTCGAGGGATCCGTCCTCCCACAGGGCGCCGACGGAGGACCAGACGGCCAAGATTTTGGTGAGGCTGGCGGCGTCGAAGACGGTTTCGGCGCGCATCGGCACGTCCGGCTCGTCGGGGTCGAGGACGCCGGTGGCACCCTGGTCGAGGATGCCGGTGGCATCGCCGAGGGCCCACACGGCGCCCGGGTACACCTTGTCGCGGACCCCCTCGTCGAGTAGGGCTTCGATGCGGTCATGGTCGTACGTCATGGTCTCCCTCTTCGCCGGGGTATCCCGTCGGTCAGCGTAGTGACGTTCGCAGAGCGGTTCGGGTAGTGACGTGTCGGGACGTCTGACGGTCGGTTCAGGTGAGCTGTCGGCCGAGGTCGGTCAGGGATCGTGCGGTTGCCGAGAGGGGGTAGCGTGCCGCATTGGCATAGCCCGCCTGGCGCAGGGCGGACAGCAAGCCGGGGGTCTTCATGAGCCGGTCGAGATCCCGTGCGAGTGCGGCGGAGTGGGTGAAGTCGGTGGTCATACCGGAAGCGGCGAGCGCCTCGCTGAGGCCGGGGACAGGCTGGTAAAGGACGGGGAGCCCGCACGCTTGGGCTTCCAGCGCGACCAGTCCCATGGCCTCCAGGGTGGTGGAGGGCACGACCAGCACATCGTGTTCCGTGAAGGCTTTCCACAGCTGTGGGCGGCGCAGCCAGCCGAGGTAGCGGACTCGTACGCCGGCTCGTTGCAGCAGCGGGGCCAGTGCGTGGAACTGGGCTCTGGGCGCGGCGACGCTCAGCTCGACACCGGGCACCGGGGCCAGACTCTTGATCAGGGCCTCACCACCCTTTTCGGCGGTCAGGCGTCCTGCGTACAGGAGCCGCAGGTGGCTGCTGGAGGTGCGTGCCGGCCGGGCGGGTGGGGCGGTGAGCAGGTGGTCGGGGATGCCCCAGGGGACGTGGGTGATCTTGCGGCGTTCAATCTGCGGGGCGAGCTTGAGGAGGCGGTCGGCCATTGCGTTGGTCGGGACCACGATGGCGTCGGCGGCCCTGGCTGTTTCGCGCAGCACTTGGAGCTGGTCTCGGTGGGTCTCGGCGAAGAGCAGGTCCGTGCCGTGGACGAGGGCGATCCGAGGATGCGCGGGCAGAGCACGGATGAGGGCAGGAGTGGCGCCGAATGCGAGGTGCTGCAAGTGGAGGACGCCGATCTGCGTGGGATCGAGTATGGCTGTGAGCGCTCTGCGCAGGATGGCGACGTAGCGGCTGAAGGCCGTTCCTTCCAGACATTTGCCTGCTACGGGGAGCACGCTGAGCCCGGCGGGTGGCCGGGGAGCGTGACCAGGTGGTGCGAGCATGAAGGCGCGTGCCGGGATGAGGGGTTGTCGGCCGGTGTAGAGGTCGATGAAGAGCTCGACGCTGCCGCCGGGGCTTCCAATGGGGAGGTCCAGGAAGGTGGCAGCCATCGGGCCGGTGGCCGAGCGAGCGTTCACCGCGTGCCTCCGTCGATCTCCTCGTAGAGGCGCGAGACGTCGATGCCTTCCGTGGACGCGTACTTGGCGGGCTGATGCTGGTAGCTGGCCGGGGCGCCGAAGGCAGTGAGGAAGACGAGCTTGCCGAAGGTCATGCCCGGATACACGCGCACCGGTCGCGTGGCGCGGATCTCCAGCGTCCAGCGGATCGCATGGCCCTGGTGTCCGAGCGGAGCCGAGACGTGAACCCAGATGCCCAGGGACCCGGTGGTGCGGTCGCCGTTCAGTAGCTGCGCGTACGTCTCCGAACCGGTCCGCTCCAGCGTGATGCCGAGGTAGAGCAGGTCAGGGCGCAGTACGAGGCCGGTGTCGGGGATGGGCTGCTCGGTGAAGGCGGTGGGGGTCGCGGCGTCGAGGTCGCCGTCGCAGACGCGGATCGTGTCCCCGAGCCGCCAGTCGTAGGCGTTGGGGGAGAGGCGGCTGGGTTCGTACGGGTCGATGGTGATCTCGTCGGCCTGGACGGCGGCGGCGATGGCAGGGCCGGTGAGGATCACGATGCCACCGCCCGGAGTCGGGCGAGGTCTCGCCAGTAGGCGGAGGGCTGCGGTCCTGCGGCGGCCTGGTACTTGCCGCGGTAGAGGTCGATGGCGCCGGTGGAGACGAAGAACATGACCTGCCCGATCTTCATGCCCTCGTATACGCGCAGCGGTCGGATCGGGGTGAGCATGAGCGTCCACTGGCCGTGAAAGCCGATGTCGCCGATGGGGGCGGTGATCTCGACGAACAGGCCGAGGCGTCCGACGGAGGAACGACCGAACAGCAGTGGCACGAAGGTGTCGGAGCCGACCTCTTCGAGGGTGTGGCCGAGGTAGAGCTCGCCTGGCTGGAGGATGTGCCCGTCCGAGCCGATGCTGGTTGCGTTTGTGGGGTTGGGCCGGTGTGGGTCCAGGACAGTGCTCGTGTAGGTGATCAGGGTGGGGCCCAGACGCACGTTGTAGCTGTTGGGGTTGACCTGGTCGGCGGCGAACGGGGTGATGCGGAGGCGGCCGTCGTGAGCGGCAGCGGTGATCTCCGGGCCGGTGAGGATCATTCGCTGTCTCCTTCCGCGGTGTCGGGAGCGGTGAGGACGTGCTGGACGGCCTGGTCCAGGCGCAGGCCGGCCTCGTGTGTGCGTCCGCCGAGGTAGGTGTCGGCGAGGTAGTCGGTGGTCAGCACGGTGGTGATGGCGTCCGGCAGGGGATAGGGGGCCGTGACGAGCGGACCGGACTGGGCGGTCAGATCTGACAGCAGGCCACGGAGGTCGCTGCGTGCCGGCTCAGGTACGTGGGCGTGCACCAGCTGGTTGGCGAACGGCTCGATGGAGAGCAGGTCGCCCTGGGTGAGTGTGTCGCCGAGCGGGACGGCACGTAGTGCCGTCTCGTTGAGGATGACCGTGTCTGCCCCGAGTGCCGTACGCAGGCGGGCGGTGAGCTCCATGAGCAGGCTGCGCCGGTCGAGGGGCTGGTGGCGGTACGCCGGACTGATCGGGCCGAGGATGGCGGCCAGCTGGTGCTTGACGTTTTCGATGAGGGAGCGCAGATCCGCAAGCTCCATGGGAAAGCGGCTCGGGGCCCGATTTGGGAAGGATGTAGTGCCAGCACCCCATCCCGTGCCTACGGGTGTCGCGATCGCATAGCCGTCGGCGAGTTCCCGACCCTTGGCGAGCAGGGTGCCGTTGACTCGGACCGGTCCGTACTGATCGCTGTGGCAGTGCCCGGCGAAGACCACGTCGAGGAACGGACAGGCTGCCGCGAGTTTCCGGTCCTCGTCGAAGCCGGAATGGCTGAGCAGGACCCAGCTGTCCACCTCGTGGTTGTGGGCGAGAATGACCTCGCGCAGGGACTGCAGGGGATCGGTGACGCATTGGCCGGCTCGCTGGGCAGCCGGGATCGAGTGGAAGGCTTGCCGGCCGATCACAGCAGTTACGCCGACGCGCCGTCCATCGATGTCGGCGATGTACAGGCGGCGGAACAGAGCGTCGCCGGTGTTGGCATCCACGGCATTGGCGCAGACAGTGCGCCGGTGAAGGTCGGGTTCGAAGTAGTGGGGCCAGCCGTGGTTGCCGGAGGCCAGCACGTCGTACAGCCTGAGCAGGATCCCCCGCTCGATCGTGCCGCGGGCGAGGCGGTAGTACCCGCTGCCTTCGAAGAAGTCGCCGCAGTCCACGATGAGGGAAGTCGGCCGCAGCGAGTGGAGGTGGGTCAGGAACGGCGCGGCGTTGTCGAAGGCGGAGTGGACGTCCGTTGTGGCAACGATCTGGCGCAGGTTGCGCCCGTCGGTGGTCATGGGGTGACCTCGCAGATGTCGGCGCCCAGGGTGTGGAGCTTGCCGGGCAGGTCGGCGTGGCCGCGGCGGAGCTGGTCAAGACCGCCAAGGGTGGTGACGCCCTGGGCGGTGAGGCCGGCGACCATGAGGGCGGATCCGGTTCGGATGTCGGTGGCCTCCACGCCCGTCCCGGTCAGCCGTTGAGGACCAGTAAGGCGGCACTCGGTGGGGGAGATCTCCTCGATGAACGCCCCGAGGCGGGCCAACTGCGGCACAAGATTGCCATGGCGACCCGGGTTGATGGCGTCGGCGAACAGGTGGGTACCGGGCAGGCCGAGGGCCAGTGCCATGAGTGGTGGTTCGAAGTCGGCGTCCAAGCCGCCCGGGCTGAGCGAGGCGGTGGCCCGTAAGGGGTGGCTGGCCAAGCGGCCGTCCTGGGCGTTCACGGTGAGAGTGTCCGCCTCGCTGACGGCGGAGATTCCCAGTCGGTGCAGGGCGGCCACGAGGGGGGCCAGGTCGTCAGCTCGCGCGCCTCGGATGCGCGCGCTTCCGCCGGTGGCGGCAACTGCGCAGGCGAGTGTCCCTGCCTCCACCTTGTCTCCCGGTACCATCCATGCGGCGTCGCTCGGTGCCGAGGGCGGCGGCGAGAGGGTGAGCAGGCGTTCGCTGGCCCGGGTTTCCCAGCCCGCCGCCTGCAGGGCCTCCAGCACATACAGCACTTCCGGCGAGAGATTGGGCTCGCCCAGCCGCAGAGGCCGGCCGGTATTGACGGCCCGGAGCAGGGCGGCCACCGTCGCCCCGCGCGAGCGGAACGGCAGCATCAGGGACACGGTGCCTTTGCGGCGTCTGGCGGCCTCGACGCGATATCCGGAATCATCCAAGACACTCCGGTCGCCGAACGCCTCGTACACCTTGAAGTGCAGATTCATCCCGCGTGCGCCGATCCGGCAGCCTCCCGGCCACGGCAGCCGTGCCTCTCCGTGCCGGGCGAGCAGGGCCGGCACCAGGTAGTACGAGGCCCGGATACGCGCGGCCTGGGGCAGGTGGGGGCGCACGGGCTGGTTTTTAGTCGGCAGAATCACCGCCGCGGTCGGCTTCCCGACTGGCTGCGCAACGTGCCAGCCCGACTCTTGGAGCAGCGCGAGCATGGTCTGCACGTCCGTGTTGGCAGGGATGTTGTTCAGCCTCACCGGACAGCCGAGGGCAGCCGCGGCGGCCACCAGCGGGAGCGCCGCGTTCTTGGAGCCGTCGACAGTCACAGTGCCGGTGAGCGGTGGGCCCGGACGAACGGCGATCACCTCGGCGGCCACGCCGGGGACGCGAGTGGTCGTCATCAGCAACTCCTCTGTGCAACAAGGGGGGACACGATCGGATGGTCCGGATTGGTGGGCAGTGCGATCTCGGCCCAGCAGCACTTCCCGACCGCCGTCGGCTCGACGCCGTATCGATCCGCGAGCGCGGCCACGAGGAACAGACCTCGGCCGCTCTCGCTACACGGATCCGGGAGACCCGGCCGGGGCAGCTCCGGGCAGTCGTCGCAGACTTCGATCCGCAGTGACTGCCCGTCGAGACGGACGGACAGGGAAACCGGGCCGGCTTCGGCATGCCGGACCGCGTTGGTGACGAACTCACTGATCACGAGCTCGGCGGTGTGCACCACCTCGTTGCCCAGCACCGTGTCCCAGCCCTCTATCGCGTCCACGGCCCGGTGCCGGGCGGCGGTGACCGCGGTCGGTGTGGCGGATACGGAGAGTGCGAACTGGTGCGCTTTCACAAGCTGCCTCCAGGGTCGGTGCGGCTGCTCCAGGCAACCGCTCCGGAGGCAAGCGGGACCATGCCGTGTGCCGGGGCAGCATCACTTATGCAGGAGCTGCATCGCGGCCAATCGATGCTCGGTTACGCTCGGTTGAGCAGGCAGGATCGGCGACGGCAGAAGGGGCCGTGGCACAGATGGCCGACGCACAGAGTGAAGCCGGACGGATCGGCGAAGTCATCCGTCAGGCACGCGCATTACAGCGGCGCTCGCAGAAGGACGTTGCCACCGCACTGGGCTACCACCAGTCGAAGGTGAGCCGCCTGGAGAACGGCAGGGGCACGGAGGACGTGCGCGTGCTGCGCGAGATCGCGAAGGTACTGGACATCCCACCGCAACGCCTCGGCCTCGCCGCTGCCCCCGACGCCAGCCCCAGCGATCCCGGAACCGAGGACATGCACCGCCGCACCTTCCTTGCCGCGAGCGTCGCCGCGCTCGCGGCAACGCCGACGCCAACCGTGGCGCACCACGACCTGATCCAGGTCCTGCTGCCGGGACCGAGCCCCGCCGCCACCGGTGACTCCTCCGGTATCGACGAGCTGCGGGAGCGAGCGCGGACCGTGCGCCGGCTGTTCTGCACGTGCGACTACGCGAAACTGGAGCAGGCCCTGCCGGGCCTGATCGCCGACCTGCGCCAGGTCGCCGGCGGTTCCTCCGGTTCGGCGGAGGCGTCCGGGTTGCTCGCGACCGCCTACCAGACGTCGGTGAGCCTGTTGCTGAAGCGAGCCGACCAGGGCAACGCCTGGCTCGCGGCCGGCCGGGCCATGGCCGAGGCGGAAAGGTCCGGGGACCCTGTCGTCCTCGCCGCCAGCGTCCGCGTTCACGCTCACGTGCTCGTACGGGAGAAGCACACAGCCCAAGCCGTGAACATGGTGCGCCACACCGTCGCCCAGCTCAGCGGCTCCTACGACCAACGCTCGCCCCGATACCTGGCAGCGGTCGGCCTGCTGCTGCTCCGCGGAGCAACCGCCGCCAGCAGAAACGGCGACCGCGAAACCACCCACGACTTCCTCACCGAGGCCAAAGAGGTGGCCCGCTACGTCGCATTCGACAGGCCGGACGCCTGGGCGAACTTCAGCCCGACCAACGTAGCCCTGCACGAGATCAGCGCGGCTGTCTCATTCGGCGACGCCGGAATCGCCCTCCAAACCGCTCGCCCCCTCATGCGGCGGCACATCCCCGTCCCCGAGCGACGGGCCGCGCTCTGGGTGGAGGCCGCCCGCGCCTACAGTCAGCAGGGCAGACTCGCCGACGGCTACCAGGCCCTGCGCATCGCCGAGAGCTGCGCGGCACAGGACGTCCGCCGCCCGGCCGTACGCGAACTGGTCGCCGACATGGCAGCCCGTGACCGTCGCCGGGCGCTGCCCGAGCTCCACCACTTCAGCCGCCAACTGGGAGTGCCCGCGTGAGTGACCAGCACGACAAGCCGTTCCTCCAGATCGTGGTCTGCGCAGCAGGGGTCGCCGCCGACGTCGGCCGGTTGATCACGGCAGCACAGGAACGGCACTGGGACGTCGGCGTCGTAGCCACCCCGCAAGGAGCCGGTTTCCTTGATGCGGAGGCGGTCGAGGCCCAGACCGGCCGCCCCATCCGCTCGGCCTGGCGGTCACCGGGTGAGCCACGTCCGAGCCGGCCGGCGGATGCGATCGCGGTCGCCCCGGCCACCTTCAACACGGTCAACAAGTGGGCCGCCGGGATCTCGGACAATCTCGCGCTGGGCATCCTGTGCGAGGCGCCCGCCATGGGTGTACCGGTTGCCGTGCTGCCGTACCTGAACTCCGCCCAAGCCGCCCATCCTGCGTACCGCCGGAGTCTGGACCTGCTGCGAGAGATGGGCGTCCTGATCGGCTCCTACGAGCCTCACCGGCCGAAGGCGGGCGGCGGGGCCGACCGCTACCGCTGGGAGGAAGTGCTGGAGCTGCTTGCCCCGAGGCTGTCCGCGCGGTCGTGATCAGCGCCGATGTGCTCGCGGCTGCGGGGGCGAGACGGTGGTTGCCTCGTGGGCCAGAGAGCCGGGTGTCCCATTGGGCCGTGCTGCGCTGTGGGCCTGTACTGCACGGGCGCGTGCGTTGGGCGTCGGCCGTGCGCTCAAGCGTTGAATTCGCCATGTCAACGTCCTTGCGGGGGAGCGGGCGTCATCCAGGGCACGTAGGTCGGTGGCCTGTCTGAGGAGTCGCTCAGGGTCGTGCCCGAATGCTTCCGCTTCGGCGAGTGCGGCAGTGAGGGCAGCAACCGAGGGATCTGCGAGGACGTGCTCTGAGTGCTCGGGTACGGCCCGACGGATGTGGTGGATGTGCCGGTCCCCAGTCGGTTGTGGCGGTCGGCGCCGGATGAGGGCGGTCAGGGGCGCGGTTGCTGCCTGGTCGTAGGCGGCTTGTAGGTGGAGCAGGGTCTGCTGGGCTGCGGCGACCTGCTGGTCGTGGTGGCGGAGCTGGTGCCAGCGGGAGACTGCGATGGTGACCAGGATCGCGGCATCGAGGAGCATCGCCAGCGCCGTACCGTCGCTTGGTGCGGGCTCGCGGAGCATCGCACGTGTGGCGCTTCGCAGGGCACGGGCGTGGTGGTGTTCGGCCTGAATACGGGAGCGCGTGGCGCGCTCGAAGGCGGAAGAGGCTTCACGGAGCTGGGCGCGGATGGGTGCGGGAGCGAGGAGGGGCAGGACGTCGAGGACTTCACCGAAGGCGGCGAGGTGGGCCTGGGAGGCTCCATCGTCGTGACCGCTGAGGTGGTGCGGGATGCGCTCGGTAGCGGCAGTGGCCTGGTGCCAAGGGTTGGGAGAGCGAGGAGAGCGCCTGCTCGGCTGGTTGGCGGGCTCCGGGTCGGTGGCCTCCAGGCGTGCTCGGATCCTGGGGAGGGACAGGTCCGGGGCGAGTGTGGAGCCGGAGTACCAGATGGGTTCCTTGCCGGCGGTGAGGTTGTCTTCGCTGGCGACCTTGTAGCCGCGTACGTCGCCGGAAGGGAAGTACACGGCTTCGACCAACACACCTTCGGTGCGGCTGAGCAGGCGGATGAACTCCTCGGTGCTGGTGGAGGCGGCCACGGCAGTGCGGACGATGGTGCGCAGGCGTTCACGAGCCGACATGTCCCGGCCTTGGCGGTGTGCCTTTTCCTGCTCGGCGCGAGTGGAGCGTCTGGCGGCGGTGCGGTCTCCCCGGACGACTTGAAGGAGTCCGTACTCCTTCTCGATGGTGGCGAGTTCGCGGTCCGCGGTGAGGTAGTCGTTCCAGTGGCGGGCGGGGCGGAGGTCGCCGCGGACCTTGGTTGCGGCGATGTGGATGTGGTCGGGGGCGTGACGGACGGCGACCCAGCGGCAGCCGTCCGGGTCGTCTTGTGGCGCTATGCCGGTGGCGGCCACGACGCGGCGGGCTATGTCGGCCCACTCCTCGTCGCTGAGGTGCCGGTCGGTTGTGGCGGCGCGGAGGGAACAGTGCCAGACGTGCCGCTCGGGTGCGCGGCCAAGTCGGCGGGCTTGCTTGACGCGGAGGTCGAGGTCAGCCACGAGAAGCCGCTTTGTGGCGGTGAAGTCATTTGTGCGGCCGGGGTCGGGGGCGAAGCCGTCCCAGGAGGCGACGAGGTGGGGATCGGTGTGGTCTTTGGCCTTCATAGTGTCGAACAGGTAGCGGATCAGGCCGGCCGTGTCCTTTCCGCTGCTGATCTTGGCGATCACCGGGCGGCCTTGTTGATGACGGCCTGGTTTGCAGCCACGGCGATCTCGCTGATGGCCGCTCGAACCGCGCCCAGGGTGCGTTCGGCCTGAGCGAGGACGGAGGTATCCCCGGGATGTGGATGACCGCCGGAGTTGAGCTTCCGGGCGATCTGGTTGGCGTTGTTGCCGATCTTGGCGACCTGCTCGCGCAGGGCGGTCAGCTCGTCGATGTAGTCGTCCAGCGGGGTGCGCTGGCCCGGAAGGGTGAGGTCGCCGTGGATGTGGGCCATGACGACGGCGCCGACGTAGTGGGCGCCGGCGATGTTGAGGGACCGGGCCTTGGCGAGGATGGTGCTCTTCTCTTCGACGCTGTAGCGCACATCGACGCGTTCCTTGCGCTGGGTGTCTTTGCGCTTGCGGCGACGGGCGATGCGGTGCAGGGCGGCGGCTTCGGCGGCACGCGGCAGGACGACGGGCGTGGCCTGGACGCGTTGTCCCTCCTCGGGTGCCCCCTGGCTCCCGAGAGTCTCCGCCACCCCCGGGGCGGAACTCCCGTTGGACCGGCCCTTGGACGGTCCAACGGCATACCTTGCTGGCTGGGTGAGGCCCGTGGTCATCTCCAGCTGTCCGGACAGCGGCTCACTCCGCGATGCGCGCATCGGTCGGCCCTTCTCGAGGTTGAGGTGGGTGGAAGTTGGCTGGACCTTCATGAAGAGGCGTGCTCACGCGTGCGGTCGAGTTCGGCCTGCAGGCGACGGGTGATCTCGGTGAGGCGGTCTTTGCCGACAGGGTGGCCCTGGGCTCGGATCGCCGCTTCGACGTGGCGGCGGGAGATACGTCCTTGGCGGCCCAGGGGCGCGGCGCGGCCGAGAGCCAGGAGCGTTTCCGTGGAAGCGCTGGGCTGACGACCCTTGATCGGGCTGTGGGGCTGACGCGCCTCCGCCACTTCGGCCGGAGGGTCCGCCACGTCCGCGATGTCCTCCGCCACAACTTCATGCCGTGCTTGTGCCGCGCCCTTCGAGGCATCGGCCGTGCCGCTGTCCGGAGCGGGCCGCAGCAAGTCCTCGACGTGAGCGTGGCGCTGAGCACTGACCGGTTCAGTCGAGTGCCGTCCAGTGGGGTGGCGGCGTATGACGAGATCCAGGTGGACGGCTCCGGCGAGCGCGAGCGGGGCGATGGCCGACAGGGCGCCGACGGTGACGTCGTCCAGGTGGAGCCCGGCGGCGTCGCTCTCCTGGTTGAGACGGACTGCGTGCAGGGCGTTCGCCCAGATGCTCGTGATGGTGGCGACGCCAACCAGGGCCCAGACGTAAAGGCGAGATCGCCAGGGGGCGGCGCGCAGGATGAGCAGGGCCGCGACGCCGATGGCGATGAACCCGTCGATCACGAGCGGGAAGGCGTACGTCAGCACCCCGCGGATGTGGATCGCCACTGCCATCTGTCGCAGGGCGTCGTACGAGAGGGCGAAGCCGATCGTGCCGACCAGAGCGACTCCCAGGCGGATCGCGGCGGTCATCAACGGCACGGGGGCCGTGGTGGTGCGTGCAGGCAAGCGGGTGCTCCAAGCAGGGAGGGCTGGTGGGCAGCGAGGTGGCGGACCCGTCGCACCCGTCGCACGGCTGGTCAGAGCAGGTACGGGTGATCGTCGTGGTACGAGATGACTCGTCGCAGCGACGACACCCGTCACGGGGTTGACCTGCGATGCGACGGGTGCGACGGGTCTTTACGGGTGCGGGTCCGGGCCTGTCGGGGCGCTCTCGTCACCGTTCTCGGAGGCGGACTCCTCCGGGCAGTACCGCGCCCAGGCGTCGGTGAAGCGGAGCCGGGCGAAGCCCTTGGCCTGCCTGCCGCCCTCGAAGCGGAGGGTGGCGGCCTTGATGTCGAAGTCCTTCAGAAGGAGCCCAAGATGGCGTGGGCTGAGGCCGGTGGTGCCGTACTCGGCCCACGGAGCCTCCTGGTCCTTGAGAAGCTCCTCCAGCAGGTCCCGGGTGCGCATGATGTCCGGGTCGCCGCAGCGGGCGAAGGCGCGCCGGATGTCCTGCAGCAGGCGGGTCTTGAGGTTGGACTCGTCGTCCTTGTCCGCCTCGGCGGCGCACATGGCCACACAGGCAGCGCGCGCGTCCTCGGGCCAGGTACCGCCGGCCAGCTCCGCGACGATCACGAGCGGTTCCCAGGTGTCCGCCGCGCGGTCCTGCACCGGCATCCGCGGTACCAGGTCCGCGGCGGTGTCCATGAGCGGACGGATCCAGGCCGCCAGGCGGTCCCGCAGGGCGTGCAGGGCTGGGATGTCGCGGCGGGAGCGGAACTGCTCGACGCGCTCGCCGTCCTTGCGGCGTTGCATGCGGATCACCACCGCCCGGTCCATGACCGTGTCCGGCAGGGCGCCGATGCCGGCGAGCGCGGCCATGGCGAAGGTGGGGAACTTCCGCGTCTTGTGCTCGGGGCCGGAGATCCGCAGGGCGGGCCGGTTGCGCTGGTGGCCGGCGTTGAGCAGGCCGCGCAGCTCCTCGTTCTTCTCGGCGGCCTTGATGCTGCCGAAGATGGTGTCGGCCTCGTCCACCAGCAGAGTGGGCGGGTCGTCACCGATGGCACGGAAGACGACAGCCGGGCTGGTGTTCACGGTGATCAGCGGGTCGTGCGCCGTCTCCGTGATCACGTCCAGCAGGCGGGACTTGCCGCACCGCTTCGCCGGCCCGACCACCGCCAGGCGCGGAGCGTGCTGCAGCGCGGGCTGGATGTGCGTGGCCGCCACCCACAGCGTGACGGCGGTCAGGGCCTCGCCACTGGACAGGATCACGTACCGGGCGATCGCTGCGCGCAGCTCGTCCAGCAGGCCGGCGCCCTCGTTGGAGCTGTCGGTCCGATCACGCTCGCTGGATGAGGGATCGGACGCCAGGCCCTGGCCGGGGATGGCCACGGGTGGCCAAGACGGGGTGACGGCGGGTGCGGTGGGGGTGTGAGAGGTCGTAGATTCGTCCACAGGCGTTCCTCCCCGGTGAGCCGGACGGGCAAGGTCCGGCTCACCAAGACAGATCGTTTTCTGGCAAGGGGCGATGAGGGAAGGGGCTGCGCGGCTCCCGGCGGTGGCTCGCCGGGAGCCGCTTCGCTTCCCGTGAGGGGTTATCAGACCGCCAGGTCGTACGCGGCCTGGGCATTGAGCCAGGCGTCCACCTCGGTCCAGCGGTAGCGCAGGTGGCGGCCGACCTTGTGCACGTTCGGGCCGATGCCCCGGTACTTCCACTGGTAGAGCGTCTTGACCGGCACCCCGAGGTACTCGGCGACTTCCGCCGGGGTGGCCAGGGGGCCGCGTCGGGAGGCGTCGGCGGTGGCGCGGGCGGGACGGGGGGAAAGGCTCGGCATAGGGCTCCCTTTTCGGTTTCGGACAACTGCGTGGACAACACAGCCACACCCTGGGCGGAGAAGTCCAGAGTTGGTTCTAGAAGACTCCAGAAGTTCCCGTTGGTGAGCACGGGAGGCAATACCGTAAGGGCGAATTGGCGGTTGACCAAAAAGTCGGCGCCAGGGTGGCGGGTGGTTCGTACGGGCAGGTGGTGCCCCATCGGCGAAGGATGAAGTCAGCTATAGTGCGCTCGCTTTCCGGCGAGCGGAGTCGGCGACGCAGCCTTTCCACTACCGTATGGCAGGCATTAGTCGGGGCGATTGTGGATCCGGTGGGAAGCGACTTCTGTAGGGTTTAAGAACCAACTCTTGCCAAAGGCTTCGGCTGCAAGTTACAGCTACCTGTTATGGCAACTAGACCTCTTGAAATGGGCCCCGCCGGCCTGCATACCGCCCGCGCCATCGAGCGCATGCGGCTGGCGCTCGGCCTCACCCAGCATCAACTGGCCGCCCGCTGCACCGCGATGGGCCGCCCGATGACCAACACCGCGCTCAGTCGCACGGAGCGCGCCCATCGGCGCTGCGACATCGACGATCTCGTCCTGATAGCCGCAGCCCTCGGTGTCCCGCCGGCGGATCTGCTGCCTACTGGGGCCCGGCTCGCCCATCCTCGTCACTCCGCCGCAGACGCCTGCGGCGGAGCCCGGGAGGCCCTCCTTGGCTGACGTGTACGACCGTTGGCACAAGTCCCATCCCAAGCCGGACGAGACCCAGTGCACCGAGCACAAGAGCCGCACCCGGCGGATGGTCCCGACCTCGGACCACGGGGTCGGGAAGCGCTGGCAGGTCCGGTACCGCGACCTGGACGGCTACCAGCGCAAGGAGAACTTCCACACGAGGGCCGACGCCGACAGGCGGGCGGCCGAGGTCGACGTCGAGATCCGGAGCGGCAGCTACGTTGTTCCCGCCGAGACGAAGCAGACGCTCGGCGCCTACGCCCAGAAGTGGCTCGACGCGAACTCGGTAGGCCCGACCACGGCCCTCCGCTACGAGGCCACCGTCCGCAACCACATCGTCGCCCACCTCGGCCGGCGCGAACTGCGGTCCTTGAACAAGCCTTCGGTCATTCAGGGCTGGATTCGCGCGCTGCAGGACGGCGGCTTCGAGGTGTCGACGATCGAGGGCATCTTCGACATCCTCTCCAGCATCCTGGGCATGGCCGTGGAGGACGGGCTGCTGCCGAAGAACCCGTGCAAGTCGAAGTCGGTCAAGCTGCCGACCGCGACCAAGAAGAAGATCGTCCCTTGGTCCCTGGAGCGTGTGCGTGCCGTCATCGCCGGGCTGCCCGAGCGCTTCCAGGCAGGCGGCAAGCTCGCCTTCGGGTGCGGCCTGCGCCAGGGGGAGGTCTTCGGATGCGCCGTCGAGGACATCGACTTCAAGGGCGGCTGGATCCACGTCAACCGCCAGGTGCGGCTCGTCGGCACGAAGCCGGTTTTCGCTCTGCCCAAGGGCAACCGGATCCGGTCAGTGCCGCTGTCGGCTCAGCTTTCCACTGCCCTCAAGGGCCACATGAGGCGATTCCCGCCCACGGCGGTCACGCTGCCCTGGGCGAAGCCCGACGGCGAGCCCAAGACCTTCCGGTTGCTTTTCGTCGACGAGAAGGGCCGAGCGTACAACCGCAGCGTCTTCAACATGGGCGCTTGGAAGCGAGCCCTGGTCGCCGCCGGCGTGATCCCTCCCCGCGAGCGCGGGGCGAGGTACCTCCAGGCGGCTCCTGAGGACGGCATGCACGCCCTCCGTCACGCGTATGCCTCCGTGCTCTTGGACGCGGGGGAGAGCATCAAGGCGCTCTCCGAGTACCTCGGCCACTCGGACCCGGGCTTCACGCTGCGGACGTACACGCACCTGCTGCCGTCCAGCGAGAGCCGGACCCGCAAGGCGATAGACGACGCCTTCACCAGCGCGGAGCCGTTGGAAACCGGAGAGCCCCAGGGCACATCACCACCCCCGGCAAAACCAATGTGCCCTCAATGTGCCCTGGCCGCCTGACGACCCCTCCCCGGCACGCAAAAGGGCGAGGCCCGAAGACCCCGCCCACCCCTCACGAAACCCCAGTTCAGGGCCACACCAGGCAGTACGGCTGATGCCCCGCCTCATGCAGCCGGTGCGAGAAGTCCTGCCACTCGTGCAGCAGCTGGTACACGTTGAACGCGTCCCGCGGGCCGCCCCGGTCCGGGACCGTCGACCAGATGAAGGCCGCCGCGCCGACCGCCTCCTCGCCGATGCCGCGCAGGGGGTCGACGACGGTCATCGGGAGCTTCACGACCGCGTAGTCGGGGTGCAGGACGACCAGTTCCAGCGGGGGCACCTTGTGCAGCGGGACGCCCTCGATGCCGGTGAGGACCATGGCGGCCATGGTCTCCGGCTTGATCTTGGTGAACATGCCGTTCATGCCGAGCTCGTCGCCGCCCAGTTCCTCGGGGCGCATCGAGATCGGGACGCGGGCCGCGGTCGCGCCGTCGGGCGCGCCGAAGTACTTGTAGGTCACCCCCACCCGACCACCATTCCTGCTCCCCGCCCCCAGCCGGTCGGCCCGCCGGTCGAGCCGGTCGGGCTCGCTCGGGGTGCCGTGTGCCTGACGTGCTTCGGACGCTTCCTCCGCCTCGCGTCGGTGCCTTCCCCGCCGGGCACGTCGAGGACCCAGGTCGTCGGTCCCCTCGCCCAGTCCGCCACCGCGATGCATATCTCCACCCGACTGCTTTTCTAGGACGCGTGGCCCCCGCCGCGCAACCCGATCATCGTGTCAGTGACCTCCCCCACGGCCGCTCGCCGAAACGTGCGGCGGAACATATGCCCGCCGGACGGTCGGCAGCCCCGTCCGCGTCGCCCCGGTGAGCTGCGTGGATGGGTTCCAGTCTGGCAGACGGCACGGCATTCGGGGCGGTTGTCTACCCTTGTCGAAGTCACCCTGGGCAACCTGACGCCGCGCAGGGTCCGATACGTCGGAGAAGGTCGAGAAGGTCGGAGAAGTCGCAGGTCATGAGCGAACTGGCATATCCATACGAAGCACCGGCCTCGCAGGCTCTGTTCGACCGCGCGGCGGCCGTCACGCCCGGCGGCGTGAACTCCCCGGTGCGCGCCTTCCGCGCCGTCGGCGGCACGCCCCGGTTCATGGTGTCCGGCACCGGGCCGTACCTGACGGACGCCGACGGGCGCGAGTACGTCGACCTCGTCTGTTCCTGGGGGCCGATGATCCTCGGGCACGGGCACCCCGAGGTGATCGCCGCCGTGCAGGAGGCGGTCGCGCGCGGGACGTCGTTCGGCACGCCGGCCGAGGGCGAGGTCGCGCTCGCCGAGGCGATGGTCGAGCGCGTCGCGCCGCTGGAGGAGGTCCGGCTCGTCTCCAGCGGGACCGAGGCCACCATGTCGGCGATCCGGCTCGCCCGCGGGTTCACGCAGCGCACCAAGGTGATCAAGTTCGCCGGGTGTTACCACGGTCACGTCGACTCGCTGCTCGCCGCCGCGGGTTCCGGCGTCGCCACCTTCGCGCTGCCCGACACCCCCGGCGTCACCGGCGCCCAGGCGAGCGACACGATCGTGCTGCCGTACAACGACCTGGAGGCCGTGCACGCCGCCTTCGCCGCCCATCCCGGCGAGATCGCCTGCGTGATCACGGAGGCGTCGCCCGGCAACATGGGCGTCGTGCCGCCGCTGCCCGGGTTCAACCAGGGGCTCAAGGACGCCTGCGCCGCGAACGGCGCGCTGTTCGTGTCCGACGAGGTCATGACCGGGTTCCGGACCAGCCGTGCCGGGTGGTACGGGGTGGAGGGGGTCGTACCCGACCTGATGACCTTCGGGAAGGTGATGGGTGGCGGGTTCCCCGCCGCCGCGTTCGGCGGGCGTGCCGACGTCATGGCGCACCTCGCCCCGGCGGGCCCCGTCTACCAGGCCGGCACCCTCTCCGGGAACCCGGTCGCCACCGCCGCCGGGCTCGCCCAGCTGCGGCTCCTCGACGACGCGGCGTACGAGACCGTCGACGCCGTGTCCGCGCGGATCCAGGGCCTTGTGACCGAGGCGCTCGCCAAGGAGGGCGTCGCGCACACGGTGCAGTCCGCCTCCAACATGTTCTCCGTGTTCTTCACCGACCGGCCGGTCCGCAACTACGAGGACGCGAAGGCGCAGGAGTCCTTCCGGTTCACCGCCTTCTTCCACTCCCTCCTCTCGAACGGCGTCTACCTGCCGCCGTCCTCCTTCGAGTCCTGGTTCGTGTCCACCGCCCACGACGAGCGGGCCGTCCAGCGCATCGCCGACGCCCTCCCGGCGGCGGCCCGCGCGGCCGCGGAGGCGACGGCATGAGCGACAACGGCAACCAGGACCGCGACGACGAGCTGACCGTCGTCCACGTGATGCGGCACGGCGAGGTCGAGAACCCGACCGGCGTCCTCTACGGGCGGCTGCCCGGCTACCACCTCTCCGAGCTGGGCCGGCGCATGGCCGAGCGGGTCGCCGAGCACCTCGCGCCCCGCGACGTGACGTACGTCGTGGCCTCCCCGCTGGAGCGGGCGCAGGAGACGGCGACGCCGATCGCCAAGACGCACGGGCTCGACCTCGACACCGACGCGCGGCTCATCGAGGCCGAGAACGTCTTCCAGGGCAAGACCTTCGGCATCGGCGACGGCGCCCTGCGCCGGCCCGCCAACTGGAAGCACGTGGTCAACCCGTTCAAGCCGTCCTGGGGCGAGCCGTACGTCGACCAGGTCGTGCGGATGAAGGGCGCGCTGGACGCCGCCCGCGACCGGGCCCGCGGGCACGAGGCCGTGGTCGTCAGCCACCAGCTGCCGATCTGGATCCTGCGGTCGTACGTCGAGCGGCGGCGGCTGTGGCACGACCCGCGCAAGCGGCAGTGCACGCTGGCGTCCCTGACGACGTTCACGTACCGGGGCGACCGGATCGTCTCCGTCGGCTACACCGAGCCCGCCCGCGACCTCGTCCCGGCCCACCTCCTCGCGGGGGCCAAGCCCGTGAAGGGGCAGGGGAAGGCGTACGGGGCCTGACGGCGTAAGGAATCCGACGGCCGTATGGATTACGACGGCCGTATGGATTACGACGGCCGTACGGAAGACGACGGCCGTACGGAAGACGACGGCCGTACGGAACACGACGGGTGTACTGCCCGGCGGGCCGTCACGCCTGTTACCGAACCCGCACAAATTTCCGGAACCCGCTCGTTCGTCGCGTCCTCTCACCTAGTGACCACCCAAGGACGCGACGAACGAGGTTGCGATGCGCACTACCAACCGCACTCTCACCCGCAGGGGGATACTCGGACTCGGCGCGGGGGCCGCGGCGGCGGTCGGGCTCGCGGGCTGCGGCACCGGTTCCCACTCCTCGTCGGACGGCTCCCACCAGGCCGGTGACGGCGGCAAGCCGTCGCCCTCCGGCAGCAGCAAGGCCCCGGCGAAGCCCATCGGCGACGGCTCCACGGCGTACACCGGCAAGCAGCCGCACCAGCCGGACGCCCCCGTGCCGCTGGAGCCCGGCCAGACGCCGCCGCAGTTCGTCGTCTTCTCCTGGGACGGGGCCGGCGAGGTCGGCAACGGGCTCTTCCCGCGCTTCCTGGACCTCGCCCAGGAGCACGGCGCGCACATGACCTTCTTCCTCTCGGGCCTGTACCTGCTGCCCGAGACGAAGAAGCGCCTCTACGACCCGCCGAACAACCCGCGCGGCGCCTCCGACATCGGCTACCTCACCGACGAGCACATCAAGGCGACGCTGAAGAACGTCCGCCGGGCCTGGCTGGACGGGCACGAGATCGGCACGCACTTCAACGGCCACTTCTGCGGGGGCGGCGGCAGCGTCGGCAACTGGACGCCCGCGCAGTGGCGCAGCGAGATCGACCAGGCGAAGTCCTTCGTGAAGGAGTGGCGGACCAACAGCGGCTGGACCGACCTGCCCTCCCTGCCCTTCGACTACGACAAGGAACTCGTCGGCGGCCGCACACCCTGTCTGCTCGGCCAGGACAACCTGCTGCCCACCGCCCGCGAGCTGGGCTGGCGCTACGACGCCTCCTCGCCCGGCGGCCGCCAGGTGTGGCCGGTGAAGAAGGACGGGATCTGGGACTTCCCGCTGCAGCAGATACCGTTCCCCGGTCACTCCTTCGAGGTCCTCTCGATGGACTACAACATCCTCGCCAACCAGTCGGTCAACTCGACCAAGGCTCCCGCCCACAACTACCCGGGCTGGCGCGAACAGGCCACGAAGGCTTACATATCCGGCTTCAAGCGGGCGTACGAGACGAACCGGGCGCCCTTCTTCATCGGGAACCACTTCGAGGAGTGGAACGGCGGCATCTACATGGACGCCGTCGAGAACGTCCTCAAGCACATCGCGCGCGAGAAGGAGAAGGGCGAGGACATCCGGCTCGTCTCCTTCCGGCAGTTCACCGACTGGCTGGACGTGCAGAAGCCGGAAGTGCTCGCCAAGCTGCGCACCGTCGAGGTGGGACAGCGGCCGGCCGGCGGCTGGAACGCCTTCCTCAAGGAGACCCCGGCCGGCACCGGCGCGTCCACGGCCACCTCGGGAGCACCCGCGAACGCCGCCTGAGACGGCGCCCGAAACGGCCCCTGAAATGCGGGTTCGAGCCCGCGAGGGGGGTGCGCAAGATCCTCGGAACGGACATGCGAAACTTTTCACATGAGTGCCGCCAGCCGCGCCCCCCTGCGCTCGATCCGCACGAACCGCATCGCCGACCGCACCGCCGACGCCCGCGTCCGCGTCCGTAGCCGGGCCGCCCTGGCCGTCGGCGCAGCCGCCGCGGCGCTGCTCGTGTCCGCGTGCAGCTCCGGCGGCACCTCGGGCGGCGGCGGCCAGACGGGCTTCATCACCGGCTCGGACGGCATCGCCACCGCGAAGGAGGGCGAGCGCGCCGACGCCCCCGACCTGTCCGGCGAGACCGTCGACGGCGGGCAGGTCGACGTCGCCGACTACAAGGGCAAGGTCGTCGTCCTCAACGTCTGGGGCTCCTGGTGCCCGCCCTGCCGCGCCGAGGCCAAGAACTTCGAGAAGGTGTACCAGGACGTCAAGGACCAGGGCGTCCAGTTCGTCGGCATCAACACCCGCGACACCTCCACCGGCCCGGCCCGCGCCTTCGAGAAGGACTACGGGCTCACCTACCCGAGCCTGTACGACCCGGCCGGCAAGCTGATGCTCCGCTTCGAGAAGGGCACCCTCAACCCCCAGGCCGTCCCCTCCACGCTCATCATCGACCGGGAGGGGAAGGTCGCCGCGCGCACCCTCCAGGGGCTCAGCGAGGAGAGGCTGCGCAAGATGCTCGCTCCGTACCTCGCGGACGACTCCGGCAAGTCGGAGAAGTGACGTGTCCGCGGTGATCACCCTCGCCGAGGAGGCGGGCTACAACGGCACGGTGCTCAACGGCGCCCTGCTGGTCGCCCTCCCCATTGCCCTCCTCGGCGGCCTCGTCTCCTTCTTCTCCCCCTGCGTCCTGCCCCTCGTCCCCGGCTACCTCTCCTACGTGACCGGGGTCACCGGCACCGACCTCGGCGAGGCCCGGCGCGGGCGCATGGTCGCCGGCGCCTCCCTCTTCGTCCTCGGCTTCACCGCCGTCTTCGTCTCCAGCGGTGCGCTGTTCGGCTACTTCGGCCAGACGCTCCAGGAGAGCCGGGGTGTACTGACCGACATCCTGGGCGCGTTCATGATCGTCATGGGTGTCTTCTTCATGGGCCTGATGCCCTGGCTCACCCAGCGCGAGTTCCGCTTCCACAAGAAGCCGGTGAACGGCCTGGTCGGTGCCCCGATACTGGGCGCCCTGTTCGGCATCGGCTGGACGCCCTGCATCGGCCCGACCCTCGCCTCCGTGCTGGCGCTCTCCGCCGACCAGGGCACCGCCGGCCGCGGCGCGATACTGACCGTCGCCTACTGCATCGGCCTCGGTGTCCCCTTCGTGCTCGCCGCGGTCGCCTTCCGCAAGGCGCTCGGCGCCTTCGGCTGGGTCAAGCGGCACTATGTCTGGGTGATGCGCGTCGGCGGCGTCATGATGATCGCGACCGGCCTCCTGCTCCTGACCGGCGTGTGGGACAGCATCGTGCAGTCCATGCAGACCTGGTCCAACGGCTTCACTGTGGGGATCTGACCGATGAGCACCACTTCGAAAACCACCCCCGGGACCCCTCCCGGCCAGCAGTCGAAGGCCGACGGCGACAACCAGGACCTCGGCGCCGCCGGCTCCCAGTTGTCCACCGCCCCCACGGAGGAGGCCCCGAACCTCCCCTCGCTCGGCGTGATCGGCTGGGCCCGCTGGTTCTGGCGCCAGCTCACCTCGATGCGCGTCGCGCTGATCCTGCTCCTGCTGGTGTCGCTGGGCGCGATCCCGGGGTCGCTGATCCCGCAGGACGGCATCGACGCCATGAAGGTCGAGGAGTTCCGCCAGAACCACGACATCCTGGCGCCGGTCTACGACAGGCTCGGGCTCTTCCACGTCTACAGCTCGGTGTGGTTCTCCGCGATCTACATCCTGCTGTTCGTCTCCCTCATCGGCTGCATCGTCCCGCGCACCTGGCAGTTCGTCGGCCAGCTCCGCGGCCGCCCGCCCCGCGCCCCCCGGCGCCTGGACCGGCTGCCCGCCTACACCACCTGGCGCACCGGCGCCGAGCCCGAGGAGGTCCGCGAGGCCGCGCGGAAGCTGCTGAAGAAGCGCCGCTTCCGCGTGGACGCCGCCGGTGACGCCGTCGCGGCCGAGAAGGGCTACCTGCGGGAGGTCGGCAACCTCGCCTTCCACATCGCGCTGATCGTGCTGCTGACCGCCTTCGCCTGGGGCCAGCTGTTCAAGTACGAGGGCAACAAGCTGATCCTGGAGGGCGACGGCTTCTCCAATACTCTGACCCAGTACGACGACTTCAAGTCCGGGAACCTCTTCGACCCGGACCACGACCTGGCACCCTTCGGCTTCACCCTGAAGGACTTCCACGGCACCTACGAGGCGACCGGCCCCAACCGCGGTACCCCGCGCGTCTACGAGGCCGAGGTCACCTACAGCGAGGGTGCCGAGGGCGCCGAGAAGTCGAAGACCGTCGAGGTCAACAAGCCGCTGAACATCGACGGCTCCAAGGTGTACCTCGTCAGCCACGGCTACGCCCCCATCCTCACCGTCAAGGACGCCAAGGGCGACGTGGTGATGGACAAGCAGGCGGTGGCCCTGCTGCCGCTGGACGGCAACGTCACCTCCTCCGGCGCCGTCAAGGTCATGGACGGCTACCGCAACGCCAAGGGGGAGAAGGAACAGCTCGGCTTCAACGCGTTCTTCCTGCCCACCTACGGCGGCGCGGGCAGCGGCATGCGCTCCACCTTCCCGGCGCTGATCAACCCGATGCTCGCGCTCTCCGCCTACCACGGCGACCTCGGCGTGGACGCGGGCATCCCGCAGAGCATCTACCAGCTCGACAAGAGCAACCTGGAGGAGTTCAAGGGCTCCGACGGCAAGCTGTTCAAGCAGCAGCTCAAGGTCGGCGACACCATGACCCTCCCGAACGGCGCCGGCTCGGTCACCTTCAACGGCGTCCAGGAGTGGGCCGGCTTCCAGGTCACGCAGCAGCCCGGCAGCGGCTGGGCGCTCGGCGGTGCCGTCGTCGCCGTCTTCGGCCTGGCCGGCTCCCTGTTCATCCAGCGCCGCCGCGTCTGGGTACGGGCCGTGCGCGGCGCCGACGGCGTCACCGTCGTGGAGATGGCCGGCCTCGGCCGCAGCGAGTCCGCGAAGGTCCCCGAGGAGCTCGGCGACCTCGCCGGCGTCCTGTACGACCAGGCCTCTGACGCGGGGGCGGAGCCGGACGGCTTGTCCAGCCCCGCCTCCGATTCCGCGTCTTCCGAAGGGGCTGAGAATTGAATCCTCTCCCCCGCGGAACAAGGGAGATTCCCGGCTCTCGCCGCCCGGCTGGCCAGCGGCCCTCCAGGTCTTCCACGATCAGCGCCGGCCGGGTTGAAACCAGCCCGGTAACACGTACGCCATCCTGCTGCAGACTTCACCGCCCGACCGCTTGGTGCCGGGACATTCACCCGCCGAAGGAGTGCTGAGAAGTGACTCTCGCCGCCGCAACCGAGCTGGCCGCCGCGACCAACGAGCATCTCGCGAACGTCAGCAACACGCTGATCTACTCCGCGATGGCCGTCTACACCCTGGCCTTCTTCGCGCACATCGCCGAGTGGCTCTTCGGCAGCCGCAGCAAGGTCGGCCGTACCGCCGCCGCGCTCACCGCCGGCGCCGCGGGCAAGGCCGCGTCCGGTCCGGCCGTCACCGTGAAGAAGGCCGGCGGCACCGCCGTACTCGAACGTCCCGCGGTCGTCGTACGTGCCGCCTCCGGCACCCGCGACGTGCCCGACGGGCCGGGCGCGCACGGCGGCACCGAGAAGGGCGACCTCTACGGGCGGATCGCCATCTCCCTCACCGTCCTCGCCTTCGCCCTCGAGGCCGGCGGCGTGCTCGCCCGCGCCCTGTCGGTGAAGCGGGCGCCGTGGGGCAACATGTACGAGTTCAACATCACGTTCACGACGGTCGCCGTCGGCGTGTACCTCGTGCTTCTCGCCCTGAAGAAGAACATCCGCTGGCTCGGCCTGCCCCTGGCCATCACCGTCCTGCTCGACCTCGGCCTCGCCGTCACGGTCCTCTACACGGCGAGCGACCAGCTGGTGCCCGCCCTCCACTCGTACTGGCTGTACATCCACGTCTCGACCGCCATCTTCTGCGGCGCGGTCTTCTACGTCGGCGCGGTCGGCACGATCCTGTACCTCTTCAAGGACAACTTCGAGAGCAAGCTGGCCTCCGGCGGCACCCCCGGCCGCTTCGCCGGCTCCGTCCTGGACCGGCTGCCCGCCGCCGCCTCCCTCGACAAGTTCGCCTACCGCGTCAACGCCGCCGTCTTCCCGCTGTGGACCTTCACGATCATCGCGGGCGCGATCTGGGCGGGCGACGCCTGGGGCCGCTACTGGGGCTGGGACCCCAAGGAGACCTGGTCCTTCATCACCTGGGTCGCCTACGCCTGCTACCTGCACGCCCGCGCCACCGCCGGCTGGAAGGGCCGCAAGGCCGCCTACCTGGCCCTCGTCGCCTTCGCCTGCTGGCTGTTCAACTACTACGGCGTCAACATCTTCGTCTCCGGCAAGCACTCCTACGCGGACGTCGGCCTGGGCGCCCTTCGGTCGGTAGGTTTCTGAACCCGCACATTTCCCGCCGTGACAGCCGCCGAACCCCTTTGAGAGCCTGAAAGAGCAAGTCTGCAAGGCGTATTGACAGGGGGAAGACGATGCTCTCCGCGCTCTCCGCACGACGTTCGGCGACGGGAGCCGCGGTCGCGGTCGCCGCGGCCGCGCTCGCACTGTCCTTCACACCGGCCGCCGCGGCCGCCCCGGCCGGCGGCGGCTCGTGGGACGACCTGGGGACCCGCGACGCCTACTACCAGAGCGAGTACCGGACGAAGACCGTGAAGTCGGCCGGCGGCGACTTCCGGGCCTGCATCACCACGTCGGCCACCACCAAGGAGTCGTACAACCTGTACGAACAGGACGCCGAGCCCTACAACGCCAAGCGGGTGGCCACCGTCAAGGGCGCCGGCTGCTGGGTCTTCCGCGACATCGGCGACTACGTCGACGGGGACAACAACCGCGCCGAGTTCTACATCGGCACGGAGGACGACCCCGAGATGGTGCGCGTCCACTACTACGACTGAGGCACGTGCGACGACCGGGGCACGTCCCCGCGGGCCACGCCCGTGACGATGTCCCGCAGCCGCTCGACGTACAGCCGCAGGTTCTTGTGGGCGACGTCGGTGTCCGGGTAACGGCTCGCGAACCACAGGCCCTCGGGGAGCCGGGTGACCCAGGCGCACACCTGGTCGCCGTAGGAGACCCGGAGCAGCGCGTACGCCGTCCGGTCCGGCCAGCTGTCGGCGCCGGGGACACCGCGGGCGTCGACGTACGACACGATCGAGTACAGGTCGGGTGAGGTCGGCCGGAAGTCCGTGCCGAGCAGGCGCAGCACCCGGTCGATCGGCATGCGGGACAGCCGCCGGTTGGCCTGGAGTTCGGCGCGGACGGTGGCGAGGGCGCCGGGGAAGTCGTGGGCACGGTCCGCCGGGACCTCGATCGGCGCGCCGCCCACGTACCAGCCGACCGACTCCGTCCACTGGGACCGCGACCGGGTGTGGAAGGGCACGACGGTGCGGTAGACGGGCTCGCCGCCGATCTCGTGGACGATCAGCGCGGTCGCGGCCAGGACGCCGACGAGGCTGCCGCCGTAGGGACGGCAGTACGCCTCGAAGGCGGCGGCGTCGGCCGCGTCCACCAACGGTTCGCGCAGCAGCCGCTGTTCGGGCAGCGCGCCGCCTGGCCGGACGCCGAGGTCGACGGGGAAGGACGGCAGCCGCCCGTCGCAGCGCCGGATGAACTCCCGCCAGCGGGCGACGACGTCGTGGCCGCCGTCGATCCGGTCCGCGTCCGCCCGCTCCGCCTCGCAGAAGTCGACGTAGGAGCCGACCCGGGGCCGGGGGACGGTCCGCCCGGCGACGCCGGCGGCGTACAACTCGCCGACCTCGGCGGGGATGCGGTAGATGGAGTAGGCGTCGACGTTGCTGTGGTCGAAGGCCATGTAGACGCTGACGCCGTCGTCGCGCACGACCGCCGTGTAGATGAGGTTGGGCCAGCGCAGCGCGTCCGCGACCCGGTCGAAGCGGTCCTGGAGGTGACGGGCGAGGTCCGTGGCGTCGGGAAAGTCGCCGACGTCCTCGCGGTGCAGGGCCACGGAGTCCGCGTCGAGCGTGAACCGCCGCATCGTGTCACCGCTTTCGCCGCTCCACCGGAACCCGCTGCGCAGCGTCTCGTGCCGCAGGGTCCAGGCGCGCAACGCCTCCTGGAGCACGTCGAGGTCGACCGGGCCCGGGATGTCGAAGGCCGCGCCGAGCCAGGTCGGCACGAACAGGCCGTCCTCGCGCACCGACCGTGCCGTCCGGATGTGCGACTCCTGGATGTACGCGGGCGGTCGCGTGTCCTCGGGCAGCGCCGCCGCGATGTCGAGTGTGCCGGGGCTGAGCGTCCACTCGACGAGGCGCCCGGGCCGGATCTCGCAGCGCTGGATGTCGGTCATTCGCACGAGGAGGTCTCCGTTCGCAGATGTACAGACCCGACCAAGGGAATGCCGTCTCCGCGACCATGCACCGGGTGTGTCGACACTGTTCAACGGAACGGATGGCCTCTCGAACGCCGATCCGGCCCTGTGTCCGGGCGACCCTTCACTCTTCCCCCCTGCGGCCTTCACCCTTCGGCCTTCATCGTGCAGCTGCACGCACCAGGCCCCGCTCGGGTCGGCCACAAGGCACCGTCTCCTGGAGCCGGCCTGATCCAAACGACACCCCCTAGGCCCCGTCCGTGCTGATCGACCGCCAGATCCGCTCCGGCAGGATCCGTGCGGCCTCGTCCAGGTCGAGGTCCCGGACGCCGGACAGCCGGCGCCGGGCGACGGCGACGACCGGGCCCAGGACCAGGGTCTCCAGCAACGGCATGGGGAGCGGGGCGACTTCGCCGGCGTCGATGCGGGGCTGGATCCACAGGGACATCGCCGAGACGGCCGGCTCCTGCTCGTCCCGCACCTCCTGGCCCCGCGCCAGCAGGCGCCGGTCGGCGCGCGGGGAGTGGACGAGGAGCGCGGCACCGGGGTGGTCGCGGACGAAGGCCAGATAGGCCTCGACCACGGCCCGGATTCCCTCGCGGGCCGTTTCGGTACGGGTCAGCGCGGTGACCAGTTGCTCGAGCAGGCGCCCGGTCCAGCGCTCGGTGAGCGCCGTGAGCAGGCCGTCGAGGCTGCCGAAGTGGTGGTAGAGGCTGCCGAGGCTGACCCCGCTGGTCCGGGTGACGGCGGTGACGGTGACGCCCTGCTCGCCCGACTCCGTGTACAGGCGGAGCGCGGCGTCCAGGAGGAGGTCGGAGGTGACCTCGCCGCGGTGTTGTTTGGGACTCATGGGCAGGCGCGCTCTCGTCGGTCTTCGTCCGGGTGCTTCTCGCTCCCTGCTTCTAGAATGATTTTCTAGAAGTTCCTTCCAATTCTATCCCGTCTGGCTCAGACTGACTCCTGCGGGACGCGCGTGTCCGCCCGGACTTCGGAGGGGAGCGGGCGGGCCGCGGGTCCTCGGTCGTCGGGACAACGGGGAGACAGGGCTGACGTGTTGGAGCTGGACGGCAGCGGAGCGGAGCCGCTGGAGGACGAGGACCCGCGGTGGATCGGACCGATCCCGCTGATCGGACGCCTCGGCGCCGGCGGAATGGGCCGGGTCTATCTCGGCGTCCACGAGGGCCGGTACGCGGCCGTCAAGCAGGTGCTGCCCTCGGTCGTCGTCGGCGAGGACAAGGAGTTCCTGCGCCGCTTCGGACACGAGCTGGACAACCTCGCCCGCTTACCCGGGGAGGCGACCGCGCCGCTGTTCGCGGGGGACCGGGACGCCCGGCCGCCGTGGTTCGCCACCGCCTACGTCCCGGGCCTCACCCTGACCGAGGCGCTGGAGGTCCACGGCGGTCCGCTGCCCGCCGGTGCGCTGTGGCTGCTGCTGCGGGAGGCCGCCAAGGGGCTGGTGGCGGTGCACGCGCTGGACATGGTGCACCGGGACCTGAAGCCGTCCAACGTGATGCTGACGCTCGACGGCCTCACCCTCATCGACTTCGGCGTCGCGCGGGCCGCGGACCAGAGCCAGCTGACCAAGAGCGGCGTGGTGGTGGGCACGCCCGCCTACATGTCGCCGGAGCAGGCCTCTGGCAAGCGGACGTCCACCGGTGTCGTCGACGTCTTCGCGCTGGGTTCGGTGCTGGCCTACGCGGCGTCCGGACGGCCGCCCTTCGGTGACGAGTCCGGCCCCGCGGTGCTGTACCGCATCGTGCACGAGGAGCCCGACCTCCAGCCGCTGCGCGATCTGGACGCCGAACTCGCCGATGTCGTCGCCCGCTGCCTCGACAAGGACTACGAGGGCAGGCCCACCGCCGCCGACCTGCTCGACCTCGCCGAGGTGCACGGACCGTACGAGCCGCCGCTGTGGCCGGAGGCCGTCACCGAGCGGCTGGCCGAACGGGCGGCGTTCGTCACGAAGTTGCCGGAGACGGCGGACCTTCCCGTCCCCGAGCCCGGCCCCGAGCCCGACTCCACGGACAGCGGGGGCGGGAATCCGAAGCGGCCCCGGGACCGGCGCCGTACCCGTGTCTTCGTCGGTGTCGTCCCGATCGTGCTGGCGACGGGGGTGACCCTCGCCGTCCAGCTCCTGCCGTACGCCTCCCACGACAAGGCGGAGGCGGAAACCGCTCCGTCCCCGTCCGTCTCGGCTCCGCTGGACCCGACGGCCCCGCCCTCGGAGTCGGCGAAGAAGCGGCCGTCCCCGAGCGCGTCGCCGTCGGACGGCAAGGGCGACGAGAGCGAGAAGAACGGCAAGAACGGCAAGGACGGCAAGGACGGCGCGGGGGGCGAGAACGGGAGCGGGGGAGCCGGCCGGGGCGGTGGCGCGCCGGCCGCCGGTGACGGGGGCTCGGACAGCGGCTCCGGCGGGGCAGGCGGGGCAGGCGGCTCCGGTGGGTCGGGTGACTCCGGAAGCTCGGGAGGGGCGTCCGACTCCGGCGGATCGTCCATGCCGGGCGGATCGTCCGGGTCGGGGGACTCGCCGTCCGGCGGTGGTTCCGATGACACCGGTACCCCCTCCGGCACGTTCGCTCTCAAGAACGGCGGGAACGGCAAGTGCCTGATCCCGGACTTCACCGGGTGGGCGGCCACGGGGTCCTGCTCGGCGGCGTCGGCTTCCTGGTCGTTCAAGAGTGCGTCCGACGGCACCGTGAAGGTCGTCAACAACTCCACCGGCATGTGCCTGACCGCGTCCTTCATCGGTCAGGTGGTGACGACCGAGAGCTGTGCCCCGACGGGCTTCGCGTCCGCAGTGCTGTGGCGCACCGGCTCGGGCGGGGTGCTGAAGAGCGTCTTCAACGACGGGTGCCTCGCCCGGGCCGACGACGGCCACGTCAGGGCACAGAGCTGTTCCCCCGGGACGGCGTCGCAGCGGTGGACGCGTACCTAGGGACGGGGCCGTCGCACACACCGCCGCCGTCACCGTCCGGCTCGCCCCGACCCGGCTGTGATTCGAGGCCCGTCGTCAGCCGTGCGGCGGGGAGTGCCGGGCCGCGTCCATGAGCCGGCCCGCGAGGTCCGCGACGAGTCCCCGCAGCTCGTCCGGTCGCTCGACGACGAACGGTCGGCCCAGCGACGCGAACAGGCCCGGCAGCCAGTCGAGGCGTTCGGCCCGGATCTCGACACGGCACCAGGGCTCGGCGCCGCCTTCGGCCCCCGGCGAGACGCCGCCCTCGGCCCCGGGAGGACCGCCGTCCCCGGTTTTGGAGGAGGCGCCTCCTCCGGCCCCGGGACGACCGCCGTCCCCGCCCGCATCCGCGGTCACGATCGCCACGCTGCCCGGCAGCAGGGCGCGGAGCTCCTCGGCGGTCCCCTGGACCCGTACCGTCACCTCGTACCGGTGGGGAGCGGTGGCCAGCGACGTCAGCACGCGCTCCGCCGGGCCGGGACCGGGGGGCGGTTCGAAGGTGCCCGGCAGCACCCTCGCGCCGGCGATGCGGTCGAGGCGGAACGTACGGTCCGCGGCGACCGAGAGATCCCTGCCCGTCACGTACCACCGGCCCCCGTGCGCGACGAGCCCGTACGGGTACAGGGTCCGTTCGCCGCCCCGGCCGCTGCCGCCGGTGTACCGGACCGACACCGGCCGGTGATGGCGCACCGCGTCGGCGATCGGGAGCAGGACGGCGGCCTGAGGCGCGGCGGACTCGGCCGGTGCGGTCGTGAAGGTGAGAGAGTCGAGCACCGCGTCCAGACGCCGGCGGAGCCGTTCCGGCAGCACCCGCCGGACTTTCGCCGCCGCAGTCTCGCCCGCCGTGCCGGCCGCCGCCGTGATCCCGGTCCGCCGGCCGGCGACCAGGCCCAGCAGTACGGCCAGTGCCTCGTCGTCGCTCAGCATCAGCGGTGGCATGCGGTGGCCGGGGCCGAGCCGGTAGCCGCCGTAGCGGCCGCGTACCGACTCCACGGGGACGTCGAGGTCGACGAGGTGGTCGACGTACCGGCGCACCGTGCGCTCACCGACGCCGAGCCGGTCGGCGAGTTCGGCCACGGTCCGCACACCGCCCGCCTGGAGCAGTTCGAGCAGGGTGAGCACACGGGACACGGGACGGGACATGCCCCAAGTCTGCCGCCGATACCGGCCGGAAAGTGACCGGTATCGCTCCTAGCGTGTGGAGGACAGCACCGGCCGAACTGGAGTGAACCCATGAATCTCGTATCGATCCGCGTCATCACGGACGACGTAGCCCGCCTCGTCGGCTTCTACGAGCGCGCCACCGGTCTGCGCGCGACCTGGGCCACCGAGGACTTCGCGGAACTGCGCAGCCCCTCGGGCGCCCTCGCGATCGGCAGCACCCGCACCGTGCCGCTCTTCGCCCCCGGCTCCGCCCACCCCGCCGACAACCGCAGCGTGATCGTCGAGTTCCTGGTGGACGACGTGGACGCCGTGCACCGCAACCTGACCGGATGGGTCGCGGACTTCGTCAAGGAGCCCACGACCATGCCCTGGGGCAACCGGGCGCTCCTCCTCCGCGACCCCGACGGCAACCTGGTCAACTTCTTCACGCCGGTCACCCCGGCCGCCGTCGAGAAGTTCGCCGACGTCGCCCGCTGATCACCCCCCTATGCTGGATTCGCCCGCAGGGGCGAGTACCGCATGCCGGGAGGGATCTGTGTCAGCGCTGGAGCCGGACGACTCGCGCTCCGTGGGGGAGTACCGGCTGCTGGGCCGGCTGGGCGTGGGCGGCATGGGCCGGGTCTTCCTCGGCCGGTCCCCGGGAGGACGGCTCGTCGCGGTCAAGGTGGTGCACGCCGAGCTGCTGCGCCGACCGGAGTTCCGCGACCGCTTCCGGCGCGAGGTGCAGGCGGCCCGGATGGTCAGCGGCGCCTTCACCGCGCCGGTCGTCGACGCCGACCCGGACGCGCCCCTGCCCTGGCTGGTCACCAGCTACATCGCCGGTCCTTCGCTGGAGCAGGCGGTGGCCGAGCGCGGGCCGTTCGAACCGCAGGCGGTGCTCACGCTGGCCGCCGGGCTCGCCGAGGCGCTGGTGTCGATCCACGCCGCGCACCTCGTCCACCGCGACCTCAAGCCCTCCAACGTGCTGCTCGCCGAGGACGGGCCGCGCGTCATCGACTTCGGCATCGTCCGCAGCGTCGACGCCGACTCCCTCACCGGCACCGGGCACATGGCGGGCTCCCCGGGCTTCATGTCCCCGGAGCAGGTCAACGGGGACGAGGTCACCTGGGCCAGCGACGTGTTCTGCCTGGGCGCGGTGCTGGCCTTCGCGGCGACCGGCGCGGGCCCCTTCGGCGCCGGACCGACGCCCGCGCTGCTCTACCGCGTCGTGCACAACGCCCCCGACGTGGACGCCGTCGCGGACCCCGCCCTGCGTTCGCTGATCGCCGACTGCCTCGCCAAGGACCCGGCCCGCCGTCCCACGCCGCGCGAGATCCTCGCCCGCATCGGACCGCTGGGCGGCGAGAGCGCGACGGCCCTGCCGCACGCGCAGCAGTGGACGCCGGCCGTCCGCCCGACCCGCGCGGACGCCGTACCCACCCAGGCCGTACCCACCCAGGCCGTACCCGCCCAGGTCGTCCCGCCGCCCGCCGCGCCCGAGGGCCATCCGCGGACCAGGGTCGACCCCTCACGCCCGCCGGCGCCCGCACCGCCGGAGGTACGCCCGACCTCGGTTGGGACCGAGGGCCGCCGCAGCCGACGGGCCTTCCTGCTCTCCGGCGCGGGCGCGCTCGCCGCCCTCGGTGTCGGAACCGGGTTCTGGCTCAACCGCCCGGCCGGACCGGGTACGGCGGACGGCTCCGCGCCCCAGCCGTCGCCCTCACCTTCCTCCGCGGCCCCGCCGCCCCCGGGACCGGTCGGGCTCTGGCACCTCGACGAGGCCGCCGGTCATGTCGTGCGGGACGCCGCGGGCGGCCACGACGGCACCGCGACCGGCGTCGCCTGGCAGGACGCCGGGGGAGGCGCCCTCTTCGACGGCACCGGCAGCCAGATCGTGACCGACGGCCCGGTGCTGGAGACCGGCGCGGGCCGCAGCTTCACCGTCGCCGCCTGGGTCCGCCTCTCCGTCGTGCCGGATGTCTTCGCCACCGCCGTCAGCCAGGACAGCGCCGACGCCAGCGGCTTCTACCTCCAGTACTCCAGCGAGGACCACGGCTGGGCCTTCGCACGCCCCGGTCTGCGCGCGGTCGGCCGTACCGCACCCGCCGCGCACGTCTGGACCCACCTGACCGGCGTCTGCGACGGCCCCGCCCGCAAGCTGCGCCTGTACGTCAACGGCGTCCAGGAGGCCGTCGTCGAGGACACCGCCCCCGCCCCCGCCACCGGCGCCTTCATCATCGGCCGGGCCTCCTTCGCCGGGGAGCCCCGCGACTTCTTCCCCGGTGCCATCCGCGACGTACGGGCCTTCGACCGGGCGCTCACGGCGGCCCGGATCAGGACACTCGCGTGAGGAGCCTCAGTCCCTCTTGGGGTCCTCGTCCCGGTCGTCGTCGAGGGACTTCAGGAAGTCCGGGTTGTCGTCCGGCGCCACCCACTGCCGCCGCCCGCCGCCGCCCTGCCAGGGCGAGGAGCCGGCGGGCTGCCGCTTCTTGCCGGCGATGATCCAGGAGATCGAGCCGACCAGCGGGAAGAGCAGCACGAGGATCGCCCACAGCGGCTTGGGCATGTGGCGGATGTCGGCGTCCTTCGTGCTGATGCAGTCGATGAACGCGTAGACGCTCAGAGCCAGTGGCACGAGGAACATCAGCACCCGGAGCATGGGCTTCTCCAGCTCAAGCGAGGGGTGGGGACGCGTCATGGCCCCCAGGTACAGGGCCAGGGTAGCCGCTCGGGGATACTGGACGGCATGGCTTACGACGATCTTCGCTCCCTGCTCAGGGCGCTGGAGCGCGAGGGCGACCTCAAGCGCATCAAGGCCGAGGTGGACCCGTACCTGGAGGTCGGGGAGATCGTCGACCGGGTGAACAAGGCAGGCGGCCCGGCGTTGCTCTTCGAGAACGTGAAGGGCTCCGACATGCCCCTCGCGATGAACGTCTTCGGCACCGACCGCCGCCTGCTCAAGGCCCTCGGCCTCAAGTCGTACTCCGACATCTCGGACAAGATCGGCGGGCTGCTCCGCCCCGAGCTGCCCCAGGGCTTCGTCGGCGTGCGCGAGGCCTTCGGGAAGCTCGGCGCGATGACGCACGTACCGCCGAAGAAGGTGAAGCCGGGCAGCGCGCCCGTCCAGGAGGTCGTCCTCACCGGCGACGACGTCGACCTGGACCGCCTCCCCGCCCTCTTCACCTGGCCGGACGACGGCGGCTCCTTCTTCAACCTGGGCCTGACCCACACCAAGGACCCGGAGACGGGCATCCGGAACCTGGGCCTGTACCGGCTCCAGCGCCACGACAAGCGCACCATCGGCATGCACTGGCAGATCCACAAGGACAGCCGCAACCACTACCAGGTCGCCGCCCGCCGCGGTGAGCGCCTGCCCGTCGCGATCGCCTTCGGCTGCCCGCCCGCCGTGACGTACGCCTCCACCGCGCCGCTCCCCGGCGACATCGACGAGTACCTGTTCGCGGGGTTCCTGCAGGGCAAGCGGATCGAGATGGTCGACTGCAAGACGGTCCCGCTCCAGGTGCCCGCGCAGGCCGAGGTCGTCATCGAGGGCTGGCTGGAGCCGGGGGAGATGCTCCCCGAGGGCCCCTTCGGCGACCACACCGGTTTCTACACCCCGCAGGAGCCCTTCCCCGCCCTGAAGATCGACTGCGTGACGATGCGGAAGCGCCCGCTGCTCCAGTCGATCGTGGTGGGCAGGCCCCCGACGGAGGACGGCCCCCTCGGACGGGCCACGGAGCGCTTCTTCCTCCCCCTCCTCAAGATCATCGTCCCGGACATCGTGGACTACCACCTCCCCGAGGCCGGCGGCTTCCACAACTGCGCGATCGTCTCGATCGACAAGAAGTACCCCAAGCACGCCCAGAAGGTGATGCACGCCGTCTGGGGCGCGCACATGATGTCCCTGACCAAGCTGATCGTGGTCGTCGACGCCGACTGCGACGTCCACGACCTGCACGAGGTCGCCTGGCGGGCGCTCGGCAACACCGACTACGCCCGGGACCTCACCGTCGTCGAAGGCCCGGTCGATCACCTCGACCACGCCTCCTACCAGCAGTTCTGGGGCGGCAAGGCGGGCATCGACGCCACGAGGAAGCTGCCCGAGGAGGGGTACACCCGGGACGGGGGCTGGCCGGACATGGTGCTGTCCGACCCGGATACGGCGGCGAAGGTCGACCGCCGCTGGAAGGAGTACGGACTGTGACGTCGGCTTCCGCCGCCCTGCCGCAGCAGCCGGGGCGCACCAAGGCGTTCCTGCGCCTGGTGATGATCGAACACTCGGTGTTCGCGCTGCCCTTCGCCTACATCGCCGCGCTGACCGCGATGTACATGTGGGACGAGAACATCCACTGGGGCCGGCTGCTCCTGGTCACCGTCGCCATGGTGGGCCTGCGCACCTTCGCGATGGCGGTCAACCGGATCATCGACCGCGAGATCGACGCCCGCAACCCCCGCACCGCCCACCGCGAACTGGTCACCGGCGCCATGTCGGTCAAGCACGCCTGGACCGGCGCGCTGATCGCCCTGGTCGTCTTCCTCGGCGCGGCGGCCCTGCTCAACCCCCTCTGCCTGGCCCTCGCCCCGGTGGCCGTCGTGCCGATGGTGGTCTACCCGTACGGCAAGCGGTTCACGAACTTCCCGCAGGCCATCCTCGGCCTCGCCCAGGCCATGGGCCCGATCGGCGGCTGGCTGGCGATCAGCGGCTCCTGGTCCTGGGAGGCCGTGATCCTCGGTCTCGCGGTCGGCATCTGGATCGGCGGCTTCGACCTGATCTACGCCTGCCAGGACGTCGAGACCGACCGCGAGGTCGGCGTCCGCTCGGTCCCGGCCCGCTTCGGCGTCCCGGCCGCCATCTGGGGCGCCCGCGCCTGCCACACGGTCACCACGGCCCTGTTCGTCTGGTACGCCGTCGCCACCGACGCCGGTGCCTTCTTCTGGCTCGGTCTGGTGATCGTCGCGGGCGCGTTCCTCTACGAGCACACCATCGTGCGCCCCACCGACCTGACCCGCCTCAACAGGGCGTTCTTCTCGGTCAACGGCTTCCTCGGTATCAGCCTCTTCCTTTGCGCGCTGATCGATCTGCTGGTGCGTGGGCTCACGGTGTAGAGCCGCGTCGGCACAACGGCGACGAGACTGCTGTGGCGGGCGCCGGACGGTTAGGGAAACACCGAGGTAACGAGTACGACGCCCGCCACGCAGATCAGTGCCCCACCGGTCAACGCACTTGCCAGGCCCTTGCCCAGGTTGTTGTCCACCATGCCGCCGGCCACGGACAGCCACAGCCAGGAAGCCCACCAGATTTCCAGGGCACCGAACATCGTCAGCCCGGCTGCTGCGGCAGCCGCGTCCCAGTTGTCGGTGAGCGCGGACTCGTACGCCGAGTTTCGGGTGGCCACCACACCGATCTGCGGCAGTACCAGACTGGCCAGGCCGGCGATGCTGGCGAACAACAGCAATCGACGTACCAGGGGGAACAGGTGGTTCACCAAAGACCTCCTCGCTCTTCGACGGAGAACCGGGCCAAGCGGCTACGGGCCTGCCGGGTCCGACTCGTCGGCCACAGCTCGCTCGTCGCAAGGTGGACGAAGACCTCTCTCAGTCCGTCCACTAGTTCGGTGAGCTCCGTCTGCCGTTGCGAGCGTCTCCGGGAGGCAGGGCGAACGGCGTACTTCTCGACCAGCGCCGCGACGGCCAAGGCTGGTGCCAGAGCGATCGCCGCAGCGGGAGGCGCGCTGAGGGCGGCAAGGAGAAGCGCTGGAGCCAGCACAACCACAAACTGCAGACTGCGGAGCACCAGAAGGTGCCGGCGGTCCCGGACCACGACACCGAGTAATTCCTCCGCCCGCGTGAGCAGTAGGTCGAAATCCCGGCCCGTATCAGCCGTGTACCGCCTGAAGAGGCCGTCCGGCATCGCCTCGGGGTCCTGGGCGCCCTTGTTCTGCTGGTTCCGGGCTCCCCGTCTCACAACAGTTCCTTCAGCATCCGATAGAAGTGCTCCATCAGCGCCCCCACCCCGGTGCTGTCCAACTGGCTGGTCTGCCGGGGGAGGGACTCGCTGAAGGTGTGCCGCAGAAGTTGGGAGCTGACCGGCACCACCGAGATCCGGACACCGGTCTGATCGGCCAGGTCTCGCAGCACCGTGCTGAATCCGGACTCTCCGACAGGTGGCTGTGCCGTCGCGTCCGAGCCGGGCACGTAGTAGTCGCGGGCCTCGTCGATGTGCTCCCAGAACAAGTCGGCCTTGGCGACCGCCACGATCAGCCAGCGCAGACTCCGCCGGGCCGCGCGCGTGTCGTTGATGCGGTCGCACAGTTGCTCGAAGTCTGCGAGTTCCTTCTCCAAGTGCCACGCGCGGACGCTCTGCAGGGTGAGGCCGCCGGAGCTGTTGCGTGCCGCCCTCTCCAGCACGCTCTGGTTCGCCCGGTTCCAGACCTTGTTGTGCCCCCAGCAGACCACGTGGATGATGCCTTTCGGCGATGTGTGCTCGCTGAGGATCTTGTCCATGGCGCGGTCGCGTTCGTGGGCCACCTGTCCGGGTACCACCAGCGCGGACACCCTGGCTCGTAAGGATCCGAGGTGCAGAGTGCGATGTCCGTACTCGGCGGTGAGGCTCTTGGTCGTCTCACGACCACCCAGCCGGGCGCCGCCTTCCGACAGCGCCTCGAACAGCATCGTCTTGCCGGCCCCGGGCTCGCCGGTGAAGGCGATCGTGTGTCGGACGAGCCCGAGGCCCGCTCGGCCTGCCTGGAACTCACCGGGCGACCACCGGCCCCGTTCCGCGGCCTCGGCCGCGCGTACGGCGGTGTCCCAATTCGCTCTCACGTCGTCCCAGCCGTCAGACATGCAGGCTGTCTCCCCCCGTGCCCCGTACGTCTTTGGGGCATTCATCGCATGAACACTCTCGGTTGTTACACGGCAAACCGACGCCCTGGTGCCTCCCTGACGCCGAGGGCCCGCCCCGGCCCGGCCAAGGCGGGCGGACCGGTCCTGAGGACTGCCCCGTCCACCGGTAGGCTCAAGATGTGAACCCAGGAGATTCGCAGCGCGTGCCTTGGATCGTGGGGGTGTCCGGGGCGTCCGGCACCCCGTACGCCGCCGCCGTGCTGCGTGCGTTGCTCGCCGCCGGCGAGAGCGTCGACCTGGTGGTCAGCCGGGCCTCACGGCTCACCCTGCTCGACGAGACCGGCATCTCCTTCCGCGACGCCCACTGGCAGCAGGACCTGCGAGAGTGGCTGGCCCGCGGAGCCGACGGAAAGCCGGACGCGTTCGACGCGGACGTCTCCGGCGTACGGCACTGGAGCGCGGGCGACCTCGCGGCCGGGCCGTCCTCGGGGTCGTACCCGACGAAGGGCATGCTGATCGTGCCCGCGTCCACGGCCTGCGTGGCCGGCGTCGCGCTCGGGCTGTCGAAGGACCTGCTCCAGCGCACCGCGAGCGTGACCCTCAAGGAGCGCCGCAGGCTCGTCGTGGCCGTACGGGAGACCCCGCTGGACGGCCGGACGCTGCGGCACCTGGTGACCCTGGACGACGCCGGCGCGAGCGTCGTGCCCGCCTCCCCGGCCTTCTACGCGGGGGCGACGCACATCCAGGACCTGGTGGACTTCGTCGCCGGACGCGTCCTCGACGCGGCGGGCGTCGGGCACGACCTCTACCGTCGCTGGCGCGGCGACCTCGGCGGGGCCCGCCCCACCGGCTGAGCGGCGCCGGAGCACCACCTCCCCCCACATGTTCGTGACCCACACGTTTGTTACCCACATCTTCAGAACTCTTCAGTGGAAGGCTTCGATCGCATGGACGCGGTGGACAGGCAGCTCATCCAGGCCCTGAGGGAGAACGGCCGGGCCTCCTACGCGGAGCTGGGGCGCCTGGTCGGACTCTCCGGACCCAGCGTCACCGACCGCATCAACCGGCTGGAGGCGGCCGGTGTCATCACCGGCTACCGGGCCACCGTCGACGCCGCCTCGCTCGGCCTCGGCGTCACCGCGCTGATCGGCGTCTCGCTCTCCGACGCCGCCGACCACGAGGACGTGGCCCAGCGCCTCAAGGAGCTGCGGGAGATCGAGGACTGCTGGTTCATCGCCGGCGACGACTCCTACATGCTCAAGGTGCGCGCCGCCGACGTGGACGGCCTGGAGAGCATCATCCGGCGGCTGTCGGGCACCAAGGGCGTGTCCAGGACCCGTACCACCATCGTTCTCTCCACCAAGTGGGAGAACCGGGTGGGGGAGCTGCCCGAAGAGGTCTAGGGGGTGTCGTTTGGATCAGGCCGGCTCCAGGAGACGGTGCCTTGTGGCCGACCCGAGCGGGGTCTGGTGCGTGCAGCTGCAAGGCGGAGGAGGGCGACAGGGCGGAGCCCTGGCAACCGACGACAACGCCGCAGATGTGCGTGCCAGGCCCCGCGACCCCGGCAAGATCCAAACGACACCCCCTAGGCACCGGGACCGGCCGCCGCGCCGGAGCGTACGGTTGACGAGTTCGTCTCAGAAAGAGGTATCGCATGGACGCCGGGCTCAAGCGCGAGCTGGAGCAGAAGGTCCGCTCCGGTGAGCGGCTGACCCGCGAGGACGGCATCGCGCTGTACGAGTCGGACGATCTCGCCTGGCTCGGCGGCCTCGCGCACGAGGTGCGGACGCGGAAGAACGGCGACGTCGTCCACTTCAACGTCAACCGCCACCTCAACATGACCAACGTGTGCACCGCCTCCTGCGCGTACTGCTCCTTCCAGCGCAAGCCGGGGGAGAAGGACGCGTACACGATGCGCATCGAGGAGGCGGTCAAGCTCGCCAAGGCGATGGAGGGCGAGAACCTCACCGAGCTGCACATCGTCAACGGCCTGCACCCCAACCTGCCGTGGCGCTACTACCCGCGCTCGCTGCGCGAACTGAAGGCCGCGCTGCCGGACGTCTCGCTCAAGGCCTTCACGGCCACCGAGATCCACCACTTCGAGACCATCTCCGGGATGTCCGCCTCCGACATCCTGGACGAGCTGATCGACGCCGGTCTGGAGTCCCTCACCGGCGGCGGCGCGGAGATCTTCGACTGGGAGGTGCGGCAGCACATCGTCGACCACCGCACCCACTGGGAGGACTGGTCCCGCATCCACCGCCTGGCGCACGAGAAGGGCCTGAAGACCCCGTGCACCATGCTCTACGGCCACATCGAGGAGCCCCGCCACCGCGTGGACCACGTGCTGCGCCTGCGTGAGCTGCAGGACGAGACGGGCGGCTTCCAGGTCTTCATCCCGCTGCGCTACCAGCACGACTTCGTGGACATGAAGGACGGCAAGATCCGCAACCGCCTCCAGGCGCGGACGCAGATGGCGACCGGCGCGGAGGCGCTGAAGACGTTCGCGGTGTCGCGGCTGCTCTTCGACAACGTCCCGCACGTCAAGGTCTTCTGGGTCATGCACGGCGTCCAGACCGCCCAGCTCGCCCTCCAGCACGGCGCGGACGACATGGACGGCTCGGTCGTCGAGTACAAGATCACGCACGACGCGGACGACTTCGGCACGCCGAACAAGCTGACGCGCGAGGACCTGCTGGACCTCATCCGCGACGCCGGGTTCCGGCCGGTCGAACGGAACACGCGGTACGAGATCCTCCGGGAGTACGAGGGTCCCGACCCGGCGCGCCGGGAGGCGCCGCAGCCGATGCGGGTCTGATTCCGCGGTCGTCCTTCGGCTGCCGGCCGGTGGCTGCTGATCGCGCGGTTCCCCGCGCCCCTCGAGGTACGTGCACTGCACGCCCCTGAAAGGGGCGCGCGGAACCCTGCGTGAGCACCCACTCAGCCGCACCCGGCATGGGTCGGCACCTCCGCGGCGGGTACCCGGCCCGCATGTCAGGCACCCCCACCAGCGCACCCGAGGACGCCTACACCGCGGAGCCCTTCGTCCCGCACCGCGGCGGCCTCCCCGCCCTCCGCGAAGCCGCCGCCGAGTGCCACGGCTGCCCCCTGCACAGGGACGCCACCCAGACCGTCTTCGGCGCCGGAAAGGCGTCCGCCCGCGTCATGCTCGTCGGTGAACAGCCCGGCGACCAGGAGGACCGGCAGGGCAAGCCCTTCGTCGGTCCCGCCGGGCACCTCCTCGACCGGGCGCTGGCGGAAGCCGGCATCGACCCGGCGGACGCGTACGTCACCAACGCCGTCAAGCACTTCAAGTTCACCCGGGCGGAACCCCGCAAGCGCCGTATCCACAAGGCGCCCACCCTGCGCGAAATGACCGCCTGCGGCCCCTGGCTGGCCGCCGAGCTGGACCGGGTGGAGCCCGAGCTGATCGTGGTGCTGGGCGCCACGGCCGGCAAGGCGCTGCTCGGCTCGTCGTTCCGGGTCACCCAGGTGCGCGGCACGGTGCTGGAGGAGGAGATCCACGGGCGCCCGGAGCGCCTCGTGCCGACCGTGCACCCGTCGGCGGTGCTGCGGTCCGACGACCGGGACGCGGCCTACCGGGGACTGGTCTCGGACCTGAAAGTCGCCGCAGAGGCACTCGCGTAATAGCTACTATGGCTCCGTGTCCCTTACTTTCACTTTCGATCCGGCCGTCACCCCCGACCTCCGTGACGGCGTCCTCGACCTGTGGACCGACGTCTCCAACGCCGGCGGCTCCGTCGGCTTCGTGCCGCCGGTGACACGCGAGGACATCCGCCCCGAGCTGGTCAAGCACATGGTGGGCATGGCCGAAGGGCGCACCCGCCTGCTCGTCGGACACGACGAGGAGGGGCGGGTGGCCGCCACCGCGTTCCTCGCCCTCAACACACACCGGCTGATGAGGCACTGGCTGTGGCTCTACACGGTCATGGTCCACCCGCGCCACCAGGGCCGCGGCTACGGCCGGGACCTGATGACCGCCGCCGCGGACGCCGCCCGCACCTGTGACGGCATCGAGGCGATACGGCTCACCTGCCGGGGCGGGCTCGGCCTGGAGCGGTTCTACGAGTCCTGCGGCTACAAGGAGGTCGGGCGGGTCCCCGGCGCCATCCGGGTCGCTCCCGGCGACGACCGGGACGACGTCTTCATGCTGCTGCCGCTGGGCTGACGACGCACCGGCCCCGCGGCCCCGCCCGGCGGGGCGCGACCCCCGTGCAAGATCGGCAGTCCGGCATGTTTCACTGGACAGTGCCTCTTTGTGCCAGAAACGGAAGAGTGGATTGAGATGCTCCGCTACACGCTGATGCGCCTCGGGATCTTCGCAGGCTGCCTCGTGGTCGTCTGGGGGCTCGTCTACGCCGGAGTGTTCCCGCGCGGCCTCGGCGACTCCAACGGCATGTGGATCCTCCTGCTCTCCCTGCTGATCTCCGCCCCCATCAGCTACGTCGCGCTGCGCAAGGAGCGGGACCGGGCCTCGGAGCAGGTCGCGGGCCGCGTCACCCGCATGAAGGCCAACCTGGAGGCCAACCGCGGCCAGGAGGACACCGCCGACGACACGGCACGGGCCCAGGGGCAGACCTCGTAACGTCCGTCACGCGCACGCACGCCCCGGCTTCCGAATTTCACCGGAAACCGGGGCGCTTTGCGTTTAACGGGCAGGAGCCCGCTCCTGCCTCTCAAAGTATGGCTTTGAGTGTCTCAAAGCACAGGTGTTAAAGTCGTGTGCATGAAGCAAGCAGCCGCGCCCACCACACCGCAGCGCCTCGCGCTCGTGGCGCGCCTGCACGTGGACCTCTGCCGGAACGCGTCCGCGAACTGTCGCCCCTGACGTTCCCCCCTCATCCAGTCGTTCCCACGTCAGCTCAGCGCGTCCCATCCCGCGTCCCGTCCCCCTACGGAGCATGTCCGTGTCCTCAGAGTCTTCAGCGTCTGCCGCGGCGAAGCCCGCGAAGTCCAAGAAGTTCCCGCAGTACCTCAAGGTGCCCTTCTGGACCCAGATACTGGCCGGTCTCGTCCTCGGTGTCCTGCTGGGCTGGCTGGCCCGCAGCCAGGACATATCCTGGCTGGTCACCACCCTGGAGAAGGTCGGTGACACCTTCATCGGCCTGCTGAAGCTGGCCGTCGCACCGCTGGTCTTCTTCGCGATCCTCGTCTCGATCACCAACCTGCGGAAGGTCAACAACGCGGCCCGCCTGGCGTCCCGCACCCTCCTCTGGTTCATGATCACGTCGCTGATCGCGGTGGCCATCGGCCTCGTCATCGGCCTGGTCACCAACCCCGGCGCCGGCACCGGCCTCACCGCGGCCGACGGCGCCGAGCCCGAACACACCGGGTCCTGGATCGACTTCCTGACCGGCATCGTGCCGACCGACGTCATCACGCCGTTCACCGAGCTGAACGTCCTGCAGATCGTCTTCATGGCCGCCGTCGCCGGTATCGCCGCCCTCCAGCTCGGCGAGAAGGCCCAGCCGATCCTGAACCTGAGCGAGTCGGTCCTCGAACTCCTCCAGAAGGCCCTGTGGTGGGTCATCCGCCTCGCCCCGCTCGGCACCGTCGGCCTCATCGGCAAGGCCATCGCCACCTACGGCTGGGACCTCATCGGCAAGTACGCCACCTTCACTGCCGACATCTACGTCGGCTGCGCCATCGTGATGTTCGTGGTCTACCCGACGCTGCTCGCCACCGTCGCCAAGGCCAGCCCGCTCCAGTTCTTCAAGGGCGCCTGGCCCGCCATCCAGCTGGCCTTCGTCTCCCGCTCCTCCGTCGGCACCATGCCGCTGACCCAGAAGGTCACCGAGCGCCTCGGCGTCCCCAAGGAGTACGCGTCCTTCGCCGTGCCGTTCGGCGCGACGACCAAGATGGACGGCTGCGCCGCGATCTACCCGGCGATCGCCGCGATCTTCGTCGCGCAGATCTTCGACATCCAGCTCGGCATCGGCGACTACCTGCTGATCGCCTTCGTCTCGGTGGTCGGATCCGCCGCCACGGCCGGCCTCACCGGCGCCACGGTCATGCTCACCCTGACCCTCTCCACCCTGGGCCTGCCCATGGAGGGGGTCGGCCTCCTCCTGGCCATCGACCCGATCCTGGACATGATGCGCACGGCGACCAACGTGGCCGGCCAAGCGCTCGTACCGGTGATCGTCTCGGCCCGCGAGGGGCTGCTCGACCGCAAGGCGTACGACGAGGCGCACGCCTCGCCGCTCGACGAGCCGGAGCGGGACAAGCAGGCGTCGGAGCCGGTTCCGGTCGCCGCCTGACCGTCGTGATCGGGGCGTCGGCGTCGCGCTGACGTCCTGATCACCACCGCACGGACCGTACGCTGATTCGCATGGGTGCAGGGAAGACCAAGCGGATGCCGCGTGCGGTCCGTGAGCAGCAGATGCTGGACGCCGCCGTGAGCGTCTTCGGCAGGCGCGGGTACATGGCGGCGTCGATGGACGAGATCGCCGAACTGGCGGGCGTGTCCAAGCCGCTGGTGTATCTGTACCTGAACTCGAAGGACGACCTCTTCAGCGCCTGCATCAGCCGCGAGGCCCGCGCCCTCACCGAGGCGGTGCGGGCCGGCGTGCGACCGGGGCTGCCCGCCGACGGACAACTCTGGTCGGGGCTGCGGGCGTTCTTCACCCACACCGCGCGGCATCCGGACGCCTGGCGGGTGCTGCACCTGCACGCCCGTACGCACGGCGAGCGGTTCGCCGCCGAGGTCGCGGTGATGCGAGAGGAGATCGTCGCGTTCGTGACGCAGCTGATCGCCGCCGCGGCGCGTGACGCGCACCGGGACCCGCACCTGCCCGAGGGCGAGGTCGCCGGGCTGGCCGAGGCGCTGGTCGGCGCCGCCGAGTCGCTCGCCGACTGGGCGGGCGCCACCGAGGGTGTCACCGCCAAGCAGGCGGCGGCGACCCTGATGAACTTCGCCTGGGCCGGCCTGGGCGACCTGATGACGGGGCGGCCGTGGTCCCCGCCGGAGGAGTCCGGGCAGGAGCCGGCGGAGGCGGTGGATCAGGCGGTCCCGGTTCAGGCCGGGTAGGGCCCGACCTCGCCGGACAGGTGCAGCCTCCCGCCACGGGTGCCGCGCAGTTCGAACCGGCCACCCGCGCCGCCCTCACCGTCCCCGGCCCCGTACGTCACCGTCCCCGGCAGCAGCACCGGTGTCCGGAACTCCGCCCGCACCACGGTCGCGTCCGGTGTCCCGTGCTCGGCGAGACACCGGGCCACGGTCCACATGCCGTGCGCGATGGCCCGCGGGAAGCCGAACAGGCGGGCGGTGAGCGGGTGCAGGTGGATCGGGTTGCGGTCCCCGGACGCGGCACCGTAGCGCCGCCCGGTGTCACCGGCGAGGCGCCACTCGGCGCGGGCGGGAAGGGGCTCCCGGTTTCCCGAGGGAGCCTCCTCGGCGGTGGGACGCACGGTGGTGCGGTGCCGGGCCAGGTACGTGCTGCGGGACTCCCATACGACATCGGCGCCGGCGCGCAGTTCCGTGACCACCGACGCCTCGGTGCCGCGCCGGTGCGGGGCCAGTGCCTCGACGTACACGGTGAGTTCGTACGCTGCGGACGCGGGCATGGCGGCCCGCCGGGTGATGCCGATCGAGGTGTGGACGAGCCCGAGCAGGGGCAGCGGGAAGTCCCGGCCGCTCATCAGGCGCATGGCCATCGGGAAGCCCAGTACGTGTGGATACGTCACCGGCAGCGCGTCCGCGCCGGTCGAGAACCCGCACACCCGCTCGTACGCCGCGAGCCGCGCGAGGTCCACGCGCAGGCCGGGCAGTACCAGCCGGGTGCGGGGGAAGTCCGCGTCCGGGCGGGGGCGCTTGAGGGGGGAGCGCAGCGCGCCGCGCGCGAGCAGCGGCGCGAGGGCGGGGACGCTGGTGAGTGTGGCGGTGGCGGGCGTCGAGGTGGTCATCACGCCCCCAGCAGGCTCTGGCCGCAGACCCGTACGACCTGGCCGTTGACCGCGCCGGAGGCCGGGTGGGCGAGCCAGGCGGTCGTCTCGGCGACGTCGACGGGCAGGCCGCCCTGGGCGAGGGAGTTCATGCGGCGGCCGGCCTCGCGGATGAAGAGCGGGACCGCCGCCGTCATCTTCGTCTCGATGAACCCCGGCGCCACCGCGTTCACCGTCACCCCGTGCTCGGCGAGGGCGCGGGGAGCGAGGGAGCGGACCAGGCCGACGATGCCCGCCTTGCTGGCGCCGTAGTTGGTTTGGCCCGCGTTGCCCGCGAGCCCGGCGATGGAGGCCGTCGCCACGATCCGGCCGCCCCGGTTGACCGCGCCCGCCGCGAGCAGCGCGTCCGTGGTGCGCAGGACGCTCGCGAGGTTGACGTCGAGCACGGAACTCCAGCGTTCGGCGGGCATGTTGACCAGGCGCCGGTCGCGGGTGACGCCGGCGTTGTGGATCAGGATGTCGAGTCCGCCGGGCAGCGCGGCGGCGATGCGCTCGCCCGCGTCGGCGGCCGTGATGTCGAGGGCGAGGGCGGTGCCGCCGAGGCGTTCGGCGGCCCGGCGTGCCGCGTCCTGGGCCTCCGGTACGTCGAGGACCACGACCTGGGCGCCCTGCCCGGCCAGCGTCTCGGCGACCGCCGCGCCGATGCCCCGCGCGGCGCCGGTGACCAGGGCGGTGCGCCCGGCGAGCGGCAGCGTCCAGTCGTCGGGGGCGGCGTCCGCGGTCCCGGTCCCGTCCCCGGTTCCGTCCGCGGCCGCCGTACCGACCTCGATCACCTGGCCGCTGACGTAGGCGGAGGCGGGGGAGAGGAGGAAGCGGAGGGTGGACTCGGCGGGCGCCGCGTCGGTGAGCCGTACGAGGTTGACCGTTCTGCCCCGCCCGATCTCCTTGCCGAGCGAGCGCGTGAACCCCTCCAACGCCTGCTGGACGGCGGCCTGGTGGTGGTCGGCCGGGTCGAGCGGGGCGCCGAGCACCACCACGCGGCCGCTCGCGGCGACGGACCGTACGACGGGGTGCAGCGCGGCGTGCACCTCGGCGAGTGCGTCGACGTCCCGTACGCCGGTGGCGTCGAGGACGACGGCGGCGGGCCGGCCGTCCTCGTCCCGCGGCAGGCCCGTGCGGGCCAGGACGGGCGCGAGGTCGAGGTCCGACTTGCCGGCCGTGAGGTGGAGCAGGCCGCCGTCGAGCGCGTCCCGCCGGAGCTCCGCGGGCTGCGGCAGCCCCAGTCGGCGGGTGAGGAAACGGCCGGGTGCGGTGCCGGTGAAGCTGAGATAGCGGTCGGCCATGTCTGTCTCCCAGGCGGCTGCGACGTGGTCCAGAGGTCGGCTGTGGTGCTCTCCTGGCTCACCGTGCCCACAACTGCTTACTCTGGAGTAAGGTTACCGGAGGTAAGCCTATGGCACGGGTGAGGAGCAGGTCGAGAGGAGCCCTCTGGCAGCGCAGCCCGCGCGCCGCGTCGCGGTCCTCGGCGGCGCGCGCGTCCCCTTCGCCCGCTCCGACGGGCCGTACGCCACCGCCTCCAACCAGGAGATGCTCACGGCGGCCCTCGACGGCCTGGTCGAGCGGCACGGCCTCCAGGAACCGGGCGCGGTCGGCGAGTTCGTGGCCGGCGCGGTCCTCAAGCACAGCCGCGACTTCAACCTCGCCCGCGAGACCGTCCTCGGCTCGGCACTCGACCCGCGCACCCCCGCCTACGACATCCAGCAGGCCTGCGGGACCGGTCTCCAGGCCGTGATCGCCGCCGCCAACAAGATCGCCCTCGGCCAGACCGAATCGGCGATCGCGGGCGGCGCCGACACCGCGAGCGACGCGCCGCTCGGCGTCAACGACCGGCTGCGCCGCATCCTGCTGGAGGCCCGCCGGGCGAAGTCCACCGGCGGCAGACTGAAGGCCCTGGCCAAGGTCCGCCCGGGGCACCTGGTCCCCGACATCCCCCGCAACGCCGAGCCGCGCACCGGTCTGTCGATGGGCGAGCACGCCGCGGTCACCGCACGCCGGTGGGGCATCACCCGGGAGGAACAGGACGCGCTGGCCGCCGCGAGCCACCAGCGACTGGCGGCGGCGTACGAACGCGGCCTCTTCCAGGACCTGGTGATCCCCTTCCGGGGCCTGGCCCGCGACCAGAACCTGCGCCCCGGCTCGACGGCGGAGAAACTGGCCGCGCTCAAGCCGGTGTTCGGGCTCGACGCCCCCGGGCCCACCATGACGGCGGGCAACTCCACGCCCCTGACGGACGGCGCGGCGACGGTGCTGCTGGCGAGCGAGGAGTGGGCCGAGGCCCGGGGCATCCAACCCCTCGCCTACCTCACGGCGTACGAGACGGCGGCCGTGGACTTCGTCGGCGGGGACGCGGCCGGTGGCGAGGACGGGTTGCTGATGGCCCCGGCCTACGCGGTTCCGCGGATGCTGGAGCGGGCCGGGCTCGGGATCGGGGACTTCGACCTCGTCGAGATCCACGAGGCGTTCGCGTCCCAGGTACTGGCCACGCTGGCCGCCTGGGAGAAGCGGGGCCTGGCCCCGGTGGACCGGGCCCGCCTGAACGTGGCAGGCTCCTCCCTCGCCACCGGCCACCCCTTCGCGGCGACAGGCGCCCGGATCGTGGCGACGCTGGCCACGCTGCTCGCCGAGCGGGAGGGACCGGGACGCGGCCTGATCTCCGTCTGCGCGGCGGGCGGCCAGGGCGTCACGGCCGTACTGGAACGAACGTGACTTACCCTCAGGTAACTCTCAACACTGCACACGTCCGGCGCGGGAAGATCCCGGAACGCGCACCAACTCCCCACGTGAGCGCCGTACGATCGCGGAACTGACCGCCGGTAACCCCTGTCCGCGGAACCGGCGATGAACGCCTCGGCGCGCGAGGCACGTACGTCATGCAGCAGAGCAGCGACAGCAGAAGCAGTGTCTTTGCTGCACGTCCCAGGAGCCGCCCGTGTCCACCCCGCTTCCCTCCTTCGCCGCGTCCGCCGCCTACGCCGACTCGCCCGGCCCCACCCTGGTGGCGCCAGAGACGCGGATGCTGGACGGGGCCGTACGGGAGGCGTACGTACCGCCGTTCGCGCCCCCGGTGCGCCGAGGCTCCCTCGCCGACCTGCCCTTCGACAACGCGGCGGCGGTACCGGGCCAGGTGGTCCTCAGCCGCCGCTCACCGGAGGGCGACTGGTCCGACGTGACGGCGGCCGAGTTCGCCGGGCAGGTGCTGGCCGTCGCCAAGGGCATGATCGCCGAGGGCCTGACGCCGGGGGACCGGATCGCGATCATGGCGCGGACGACGTACGAGTGGACGCTGCTGGACTTCGCCGCGTGGGCGGCCGGCCTGGTCACGGTCCCCGTCTACCCGACCTCCTCCCTCTTCCAGACCCGCTGGATCCTCCAGGACTCCGGCGCCGTCACCCTGGTCACCGAGACCACCGCGCAGGCCGCCGCCCTCGGCCCCGAGCTGGACCGCATGCCCGACCTCAAGCACCTGTGGGTCATGGAGAAGGGGCACGTGGAGCGGCTCGCGGAGCTGGGCGCGCGGGTGCCCGACGCGGAGGTGGAGGTGCGCCGCGGCATGCTCGGCCCGAGCACGCTCGCCACCTTGATCTACACCTCGGGCACGACCGGCCGCCCCAAGGGCTGCGTGCTGACCCACGGCAACTTCTTCGCCGAGGTCGACAACGCGATCGAGCTGCTCTACCCCGTCTTCAAGGCGGAGACCGGCGAGGAACCCTCGATCCTGCTCTTCCTCCCGATGTCCCACGTCTTCGGCCGCATGGTCGCCGTGGCCTGCGTCCGCGCCCGGGTCCGCCTGGGCCACGCGCCGAGCCTGAAGCCCGAGGACCTGCTCCCCGACCTGGCGGCCTTCCGCCCGACCTGCCTGCTGACCATCCCGTACATGCTGGAGAAGGTCTTCAACAGCGCCCGCGCCAAGGCGGAGTCCGGCGGCCGGGCCTCGGCCTTCGACCGCGCCGTCTCGGTGGCGGTGCGCTACGGCGAGGCCAAGGAGGCCCGCCAGCTGGGCACGGGCGGTGGCCCCGGCCGCGGCCTGAAGACCGCCCGGTCCTTCTACGACCCGCTCGTCTACCGGAAGATCCGGAGCGCCATGGGCGGCCGGGTCAAGTACGCCATCTGCGGCGGCTCCCCGCTCGGCCGCCGCCTGGCCGCCTTCTACGCCGGGGCCGGCATCGAGATCTTCGAGGGCTACGGCCTCACCGAGACCACCGCCGCGGCCACCGTCACGCCCCCGCTCAAGCCGCGCCTGGGCACGGTCGGCTGGCCGCTGCCCGGCACCCGCGTCCGGATAGCCGCCGACGGCGAGATCCTCGTCGCCGGCGAGCAGGTCCTGCACGGCTACTGGGACCCCCAGGCGGGCGGCGTGGTCCCGGCCGCCCCCGACGGCTGGTTCGCCACCGGCGACATCGGCAGCCTGGACGACGAGGGCTATCTGACGATCACCGGCCGCAAGAAGGAGCTGCTGATCACCGCGGGCGGCAAGAGCGTCGCCCCGGCCCCGCTGGAGAACTGGCTGCGCTCCCACCCCCTGATCTCCCAGTGCATCGTGCTGGGCGACCGCCGCCCCTACGTCTCCGCCCTGTTCACCCTCGACGCCGACGGCCTCACCCACTGGCGCCGCATGAACGGCAAGCACCCGGTGCCGCCGGAGCTGCTGGTGGACGACGAGGAGGTCCACGCGGTGCTCCAGCGGGCGGTCGACGAGGCCAACAAGCTGGTCTCCCGCCCGGAGTCCATCCGCCGCTTCGCGATCCTGCCCAGGGACTTCACCGAGTGGGAGGGCCATCTGACCCCCTCCATGAAACTGCGGCGCGAGGTGATCATGCGGGACTTCGCGGGAGCCGTGGAGGCGCTGTACGACGGCCGGTGAACGGCTGCGTGAACGGCTGCGTGAACGGCTGCCTGAACGACTGCCTGAACGACTGCGTGCTCAGCGGCGGGCGATGAGACAGGCCTGCGGGACCTGCGCCACGGTGGTCTCCTCGGTGATCCGCACCGTCCGGGACAGCACGGTGAACCCGGCCTGCTCCAGCAGCCCGGCCATCGGCTCGGGCCGCCGCCGTTCGAAGTCCAGGGCGACCGGGTGGCCCCACGGCCGGTCGTGGTGGCGGGGCTCGTCGCCGACCTGGAAGCCGAGCAGAAGGTGCCCGCCCGGGGCCAGCACGCGCCGGACCTCCCCGAAGAGGTCCGGCAGCCGCTCCCACGGCGTGTGGATCGACGAGTACCAGGAGACGGCCCCCGCGAGGGCGCCGTCGGGCAGGTCCAGGTCCAGCATGGACCCCTGCTCGAACCGCAGCCCGGGGTTCTCGCGGCGCGCGATCGCGAGCATCGAGGCGGACAGGTCGAGGCCGAAGACCCGCAGGCCCAGCGAGGCGAGGTGCGCGGTGACCAGGCCGGGCCCGCAGCCGAGGTCGGCCACCTGGCCCTCCGGCCCCACCAGCTCGGCGAAGGCGCCCATCAGCGCCCGGTCCAGCGGGGCGTCGTCGAGCACGGTGCGGAAGCGGGCGTGGTAGTCCTCGGCGACGGCGTCGTAGAAGGCCCGGGTGGTGGCCACGAAGGCGGGGTCGATGGTCATGAGCGGACCCTACTGGCGGCCACTGACAGCCACTGACAGCCGTTGACAGCCACTGACAGCTCGGCTCCGGCGGGAAAATTCACGGAGCATTCATAAAGGCAGGAGCCCCGTCACCGAAAAACGGCGCGGGGCTCCTTGGGTACTGCTGTCAATCAGACAGGAGTGACATTCTCCGCCTGCGGACCCTTGGGGCCCTGCGTGACGTCGAAGGACACCTGCTGGTTCTCCTCGAGGGAGCGGAAGCCGCTCGCGTTGATCGCGGAGTAGTGGACGAAGACGTCGGGGCCGCCGCCTTCCTGGGCGATGAAACCAAAGCCCTTTTCGGCGTTGAACCACTTCACGGTTCCGGTAGCCATAAGCCCTCCTTGGGCCCAAAGGGTTGCCCTGCTCCAGAACCAGCAAGTGTGAAGACTTTGAATGCCGCACAACTGCATACGTCTGAGAACGACGAGAGCCCGCGGTCACATGCTCCGCAGGCTCTGTACTGCAAGGGAAACCAAACTGCAACTTGCTGTGAGCCTAGCACGCAGGCACCCGAGCGCAACAGAGGCCAAGATCACTTCACCCGGACGTTTGAACGCCTGAGCCGTTCGGCTGACGCCCGACGGCGCCGGGGGTCGGCGACGGGCGGATGCCGGGGGAGGGCTAGCCTCGCGATGTGGACAATTCTCGCACCCGGCCGCGCGTCGGCCACATCCAGTTCCTGAACTGCCTGCCCCTGTACTGGGGGCTCGCGAGAACAGGCACGCTCCTCGACTTCGAGCTGACGAAGGACACCCCGGAGAAGCTCAGCGAGCAGCTGGTGCGCGGCGATCTCGACATCGGTCCCGTCACCCTGGTCGAATTCCTCAAGAACGCCGACGACCTCGTCGCCCTCCCCGACATCGCCGTCGGCTGCGACGGCCCGGTGATGTCGTGCGTGATCGTCTCGCAGGTCCCGCTGGACCGCCTGGACGCTGCCCGGGTCGCCCTCGGGTCGACCTCGCGCACCTCCGTACGCCTCGCCCAGCTCCTCCTGGCGGAACGGTTCGGCGTCCAGCCGGACTACTACACCTGCCCGCCGGACCTGAGCCTGATGATGCAGGAGGCCGACGCGGCCGTCCTCATCGGGGACGCGGCCCTGCGCGCCAACATGATCGACGGCCCGCGCTACGGCCTCGACGTGCACGACCTGGGCGCCCTGTGGAAGGAGTGGACGGGCCTGCCGTTCGTCTTCGCGGTCTGGGCGGCCCGACGGGACTACGTGGAGCGCGAGCCGGTCATCGCCCGCAAGGTGCACGAGGCCTTCCTGGCCTCCCGCGACCTCTCCCTGGAGGAGGTGGACAAGGTCGCGGAGCAGGCCGCCCGCTGGGAGGCCTTCGACGAGGACACCCTGGCGAAGTACTTCACCACGCTCGACTTCCGCTTCGGAGGTCCGCAGCTGGAAGCGGTCACCGAGTTCGCCCGCCGCGTCGGCCCCACCACGGGCTTCCCGGCGGACGTGAGGGTGGAGCTGCTCCAGCCCTGACACGCCCGGGGTGCCGGCACGGGCGGCGCACTACCCTGCTGGGAGGTACCGGCGTACGGGGGAGGGGTGGACGCCATGCGGCCGCTCGATGTCGACGAACCCACTGTCGTGGGGCCTTACCGGCTGCTCGGCCGGCTGGGCTCCGGCGGCATGGGCCGGGTCTACCTGGGCCGCAGTGCCGGGGGCCGCACGGTCGCGGTGAAGATCGTGCACCCGCACTTCGCGCTGGACGAGGAGTTCCGGGCCCGGTTCCGGCGCGAGGTGGACGCCGCACGCCGGGTCGGCGGCGCCTGGACCGCACCGGTACTGGACGCGGACCCCGAGGCGCGCGTGCCGTGGGTCGCCACGGCGTACGCGGCCGGTCCGTCCCTGACCGCGGCCGTCGCGGACGGCGGCCCGCTGCCCGCCCACTCGGTACGGGCGCTCGGCGCGGGCCTGGGCGAGGCGCTGTCCGCCGTGCACGAGCTGGGCCTCGTCCACCGCGACGTGAAGCCGTCCAACGTCCTCCTCACCCTCGACGGCCCCCTCCTGATCGACTTCGGCATCGCGCGCGCCACGGAGGGCACGGCCTCCCTCACCTCCACGGGCGTGTCCATCGGCTCGCCCGGCTACATGTCCCCCGAGCAGATCCTCGGCAAGGGTGTGACCGGGGCGGCCGACGTCTTCTCGCTGGGCGCCGTGCTGGCGTACGCGACGACGGGGCAGCCGCCCTTCCCCGGGGACTCGTCGGCCGCGCTGCTCTACAAGGTCGTCCACGAGGAGCCGCGGCTCGACGGCCTGGACGGGGAGCTCCGCGAGCTGGTCGCGTCCTGCCTGGCCAAGGACCCGGCCGCCCGCCCGGCCCCCGAGGAGGTGGCCCGGTGCCTGGCCCCCGAGGGCGCGGCCCGCCTGGTGACCGGCGGCTGGCTGCCGGGGGCGCTGGTGGAGCGGGTCAGCCGGAGCGCCGTACAGCTGCTGAACCTGGAGGCGGCGGAGGCGGGGCCGGGGGCGTTCGCGGGGGAGGCGTCGGGTCCGGTGGGGTTCAGCCGGCCGTCGGTCACGGCGGGCGGGGAGCACGGGGCGGATGCTGGTGCTTCGCCGGGACCGCAGGGCGTGGCGGCGCCTTCGGCCGCCGGTGCCTTCGGTCCGCCGCCGGTGATGCCGCCGCCCACGGCGCCGTCGTCGTCGCTCCCGTCGTCGGCCCCGTCCCCGTCCTCCTCCTCGGCCGTCCCCGGCCCGAGGGACGCCGAGCCGGGCGGCGCCGCGGGTGCGGGGCCGGGCGGCGCCGCGGGTGCCGGGCCGGGCACGGGGCACCCGCCCGGCAGGCTCGCCCTCTCTGTCGCGGCGACCTCGACGCAGGCCGCCCAGGGACGCGGCCGGCGGATCAGCTGCACCGTGGCACTGGCGGTGGCGGGAGCGCTGGCGGCGGTGACCGTGGGGTCGGTGTTCGTCCTTGACCTGCTGCCCGGCTCGGGCAACGACGCGAACAACGCCGGCGGCGACACCTCCCACGAGCCGCCCGCCGCCACCTCCGGCGGGCTGCCCGCGCGCTACGTCGGCACCTGGGAGGGACAGGCCGCCGCCCTGGACGGCAAGCTGCCGCTGGGCACCTTCCGGATCACCATCAAGCAGGTGAAGGTAGGCCAGGAGCTGGGCAGGCTCCGCCAGACCGACGCGCTGGGCGGCGTCTGCGTGGACGTGATCACCCTCAAGAAGGTGACGGAGAAGCAGATCGTCGCCGGGTCCGTCGGCGCCGAGGGCAACCACGACGGCTGCAACCCCGCGCCCACCACGGTCACCTTCACTCCGGTCGGCGACGACCTCGACTACGCGTCGAAGAGCGAGGAGTCGGGACGGCCGAAGGCGCGGCTGTCGAAGACCGGGTAGCGGGGGGGGGTGCCTCTATGTCTTTCGTCAAGCGAGGCGCGGGGTTCTGGGTTCGTAGAAGGTGCCGTCGCGGAGCATCGCGAACAGCACGTTGATCCGTTGTCGAGCGAGCCGGAGGAGGGCCTGTGTGTCTCCAACGGCGCCTCTCGGGCCCGGTGGCACCACCCCCCAGGTCATCGGTCCGACAGGGGGGACCAGCCATGCCGGGCCCGGAGGCCAGCGGCCCTCTTGCAGGACCGCGAAGAACATAACGGGGGAGCCCGGGGGTAGCGGGGGCGGCAGGAGGCGAGGAACGCGGCCAGGGGCCGCCCCCGCCTCCCACCGGCTCAGCCCGGCACCACGACTGTGCGCAGCTCCCCGTCGCCGAGGTGCAGCATGCCCTTGCCCGGCGTGACCTGGCCGCCGACCATCTGGCGCGAGATGCGCAGCCCGATGAGGTCGCCGCTGGAGGACTCCTGCGGGGAGAGCAGGATGCCGCGGCGGGCCTTCTTCGCGTCGACCTGCCAGCCGGAGAAGCCGCTGCACACGTCCTCCTCGTCACCGGCGATGACGAGGGCGAGGCCGCGTTCGGCACCCCGGGAGACGATCTTCTTCATCTGGCTCTCGGCGTCGCAGTCCTCGAGGATCTCGCCGTCGTCGACGAGGACGGCGATGGGCTCCTCCAGGCTCGCCCCCTCGATCAGCTCCTCGAACTCGTCCTCGTCGATGTCGTCCCCGGTGAAGACCTTCAGCACGCCTTCCGCGCCGTCCAGTTGACGCACCGGCGACTGGCGGGGCGCCGCGACGACCAGGCGGGTGCCCTGGGCGAGGAGGGACTGGGCGACGTTCATCAGCACCGTGGAGCGGCCGGACTTGGCCGGTCCCGCGATGACGAAGGACGGCACGCCGTCGGCGAGGTCGGGGCCGAAGCCGACGATCTCGTCGCCGCCGATGCCGATCAGCGCCCACAGCTTGGAGCGGGACGCCTCCGGATCGCGCATCTCCCAGGCCTCGGGGAAGGAGATCCGGCTGGGCAGGCTGTCGACGCGGAACGGACGCCGGGCGCGCGGCACGTCGGCGTCGCGCGCCGTGGCGGCCTCGCCGATCGCCGTGATCGCCGCCGCCTGGCCCTGGCCGGTGGTGTCCTCGGAGAGCAGCGCGAACTGCGTCTCCGTACCGGCCTCGTTGCGGAAGGCACGGCCCGGCGGGATCTCCTCGGGCACCTTGCGGGCCGGGATGCCGAGCGAGGCGAAGTCGCTGCGGTCGGCCAGACGCAGGCCGTACTTGTCCTCGGTGAGCGTCGCGATACGGCCCACGAGCAGCGTGCGGTCACCGGTCAGGACCAGGTGGATGCCGACGCTGGCACCCTCGCGCATCATCGTCTGCAACTCGTCGGTCAGCGAGCCGTGGTCGACCTCGCCGAGGGTAGGCACCCACCCCTCCCAGCGGTCCAGGAGCACGACGATGTGCGGCAGCCGCTCGTCCTCCTCCACCGAGGCCCGCTGCTCACCGATGTCCGCGAACCCGGAGTCGGCCAGCAGGTCCTGACGGCGCGACAGTTCGCCCTTGAGCCGGTTGACGAGCCGTACGACGCGCTCGGTCTGGTTGCGGCTGACGACCGCGCCGCAGTGCGGGAGCCGGGTCAGCGCGTTGAGGGCGCCGTTGCCGCAGTCGATGCCGTACAGATGGACGTCGGCGGTGGAGTGGGTGCGGGCCAGCGAACCCGCGATGGTGCGCAGCACCTGGGAACGGCCGCTGCGCGGAGCACCGCCGATCATCAGATGGCCGAAGCTCGCGAAGTCGACGACGACCGGGCGGCGGGCCTGGTCGGAGGGCAGGTCCTCGATGCCGTACGGGGCGGGCGGCAGCTTGCCCGGGGCGGCGCCGGCGAGCGCCGGGACCTCGATCTCGTCCAGCAGCAGCTTCTCGTCCAGGGCCGGCAGCCACGGGCTGTGCTGGGCGGGGATGCCCAACGACCGGTTGGCGTCGCGCACCGCGTCGACCAGCACCTTGAGGTCGGTGATCTCGTCGTCCTCGCGGGACTCGGTCTTCGGCTTGGTCAGCGCCGCCCGGCCCAGGTCCTCCCAGCCCAGCGGTCCGACCCAGGGCGCGAGCGCCGCGGGGTCGGCGGCGCCGGGCCGACGGCCACCGACGCGCCCCGACTGGAAGGGAACGAGGGAGGAGTGCCCCAGCCGTACGTAGGCGCGGCCCGGGGTGTTCTTGGAGATGTGCCCGGCCTCGGGCGAGTCGATGACGTCGGACGACTCGCCGCCGTCGGTCACGCGCAGCGCGATCCGGAGGTTGGTGTTGGCGCGGATCTCGGGGGAGACGACACCGCTGGGCCGCTGGGTGGCGAGCAGCAGGTGGATGCCGAGGGAACGCCCTCGCTGGGCGATGTTGACGAGCCCGGTCACGAAGTCGGGCAGGTCACGCACCATGGAGGCGAACTCGTCGATGACGATGAGCAGTCGGGGCACCGGAGCGTGCGAGGGGTCCCTCCTCACCAGATCCTGGTAGTCCTCGATGTCCTTGGCGTCGGCGGCGGCGAGGATGTGCTCGCGCCGCTTCAGCTCGGCGCCCAGCGACTCCAGCGCCCGCTCGACGAGATGCGCGTCGAGGTCGGTCACCATGCCGACGGTGTGCGGCAGCTTCACACAGTCCTTGAACGCGGACCCGCCCTTGTAGTCGACGAGGACGAAGGTCATGTTCTCGGGTGTGTTCGCGACGGCGAGGGCCGCCACGATGGTCTGCAGCAGCTCCGACTTGCCGGAACCGGTGGTACCGGCGATGAGGCCGTGCGGCCCGTCCTTGCGCATGTCGATGCCGAACGGGCCGTCGTACGACTCGCCGATGACGGCCATCGTCGACTGGCCGCCCATCCGCCAGCGCGCGCCGATCGCGTCGGCCGTCGGCGGCTCCAGCTGGAGCACGTCGAGCAGCCGGCTGGCGCCGGGGAGCGCGGAGTCCTCGGTCTCGCCGCTGATGTCGCGCAGCGCGGACAGCGACCGTGCCAGCCGCAGGCACCAGGCGGGCGTGACGAAGTCGGGCCGTACGTCCGTGATCCGCTCGACCCCCGCCTCCTCGACCCGCAGCCGCAGCTTCTCGGTACGGGCCCGCTGCTCGGGCTCGGCGGGGGCGTTGGCGTGCCACGCCTGGAAGGACGGGAAGCCGCCCGCGACCTGTTGCGAGGGTTGCACCTGCTCGTCCCGCTGCCGCCGCCCGCTCTCCTCGGCCTTGGGCTCGGCGACGACGAACGCCTGGCACTCACCCGGCAGGAACCGCTCCTCGGCGTCGAGGCAGACGGCGAACATCGACACGGCGGGCCCTTCCCGCAACAGCCGTACGACACCCGGCAACGACCGCAGCCGCCGCGACCCGTCCCACACCACCACGATGTCCGGATCGGCGAAACTGGACCCCTGCGCGCCGCTGCCCTTCTGCTCGGCGGCCTTCTTGCGGGCGTCGAGGATCTGCGTCAGCTCGCCGATGCGGGCGCCGACGGTCTCGGCGTCGGTGCCGATGAGGACGTTGACGTCCTGGCCCCCGGAGGGCCGGGAGTGCGGCAGCCAGCGCACCCAGTCCCATTCACTCTGCGCGGAGTTCTCGCTCAGCACGTAGAACTGCACGTCCATCGGGCTGTGCAGCGCGGCGGTCTGTGCCACGGCCCACCGTCCCAGCGACCGCGCCGAGTCCCCGGGCCCCGCGATGCCGACGACCCCGAGTTGGCGCAGCGACAGCGCCACGGGAGCGTCCTCGATCTTCCAGGTGACCTGGCGCCGGTGGTCGTCCTGCTCGGGATCGTCGAGCACGACCTCGGACGGCAGCTGCCCGGTCCCCACCCGCAGCAGCAGATGGTCCCGATCGGTCCGCCGCCGCTCCCAGAGCCGGGTGCGCGGCCCGGTCCCGATGGACAGGACGACCGCCGGGTCGGGAATGGCCTGCCGCCGATCGTCCCGTTCGGCGACCAGCGCGTCCTGCGCGTCCTTCTCGATCCGCGCCTTCTGCTCCTCGTACTCCTTGACCTGCTTGGCATGGGACTTGCGCCCGTGCTTCTTGTCGTTGAAGTAGTTGGCGAACAGAAGGATCGGGCTGAGCCCCGCCATGATCAGGTAGTACCAGCGCCCGAACACCACCACGGCGACCACGGCACCGACGAGCGGCGTCAAGGCCATCAGCCAGGGCAGCGGCCGGGCCTCGTACTCGCGGGGCGGCGAGGGCAGCCGGAAGTTGGTCTGCCGCTCGGCCGGACGCAGCCGCGGCGGCCGGTTGTAATCCAGTCCCACCCCGTCCTCGGACCACTTGAGCGCGGCGTTGGGCGGCGCGTACCGGGCCAGCTCGACGAGCGAGTTCCCGACCGCTATCTGCCCCCCGAGCGGCCAGTCGTCCCCGTCCCGGTCCTTGACGGGCTCCCCGTCGAGAGTGACGCCCTCCTTGTCGCCGTGCACGGCGACCTTGCAGGTCCCGTCGGTGGCGACGGAGAGGGTGAGGGCGCGGGCGTCGACCTCGGGGTCCTCGATGCGGACGTACGCGGCCGGCCCGCTCCCGATGTCGTACTTCCCGACCCCGAGCCGGTGCACGAACCCGGCCCCGGGGCCGCCCACGACCCGCAACTCCACGAGTCCGGTGGGCTCCCCGGGCAGACACCCGGACGGATCCTGCAGACTGACGACGGCGCCCTCGCGCAACGGCGACCCGATGACCGTGGCGGACGGATCGACGGCGTACCCGTCGACGTAGACGAGCGGCGCGCTGCCGCCCCCGCCGTGGCTCTGATGCCCGATGGGAATGACCTGCGCACCCGCGACCCCGACCTGCTTGGCCAGCTCCTCGGCGATGTCCCCGACGGTGGACTCGGGATCGGCGTCGAGCACGACGTCGGCGGTGCCACCGCCGTACGGATCGACGACGGTCAGGGTCAGTCGCACGCTTGTCCTCCCCAGGCGAGCCCCTGCGGCCGCTTCCACACCACGACTCACAGTCCAGGCGACGATATCCGCTGGGTGTCGCGGTCCGGCAACAGGGAGGTGACCGGACGTTCCCGTTGGCAATGCAGGGATGTGACACCAGTGGCCTCCCCCGTAAGCTGCTGCCTCAAGAGCGGACGATCACACCGGTCGTGACATACGACCGGCGTAACCGGTGCGCCGGTTCGGTCCGCAAACGAAGGAGCCACGGGGGTTGGCCCTGCGGCGTTGTGAGAGGAAGCGGCTTCATGGCCAAAGACCTTGACATCACATATCAGGACATGCGGGATGCCGCCAAGCATGTCGTGAAGGAGAAGGAAAAGCTCCAGGAGAAGCTCGACGGCCTCCGCAAGTACATCGCGAACCTGGTCGAGTCGGGCTACGTCACGAAGTCCTCCTCCAAGGCCTTCGACGACAACTTCGACGAGTTCACCCGCGGCGCCAAGGACACCCTCGACGGCCTCGACGGCATGGGCGACTACCTCACCACGGCCGCCGACAAGTTCGAGCAGATCGACGAGGAACTGGCGAAGCAGGCGCGGAGCAAGTGACTCCTTGCCGGTAGGCATGGACGTTCTCGCTTGGAGCGGCCCTCGGGACCTGGTCCCGGGGGCCGCGTCCCCGTCGGCGATTCAGCTCAGTCCTGGTCACCGAGAGGGTCGTCGAACGAGAGTGTCCGGAGAACGGCTGACATGAGTCGGTAGATCTCGGTCCAGTGGTCCATGGACGGTGTGTTGAGGGTGAACACCGCCGTGTACGGGCCTGTGGGAAACGGGACGTGCACCTGGATCTGGCCGGTGAGGAGCTTCGTCTCCTCGGAGTCGCTCGTGGCCGCCGCGTTGACGGGGTACTCGCGCAGGGTGATGCACGAGACCGCCGGGCCGCAGGGGAGATCGACCCAGATGGCGTTGTTGTACGGGTCGCCGGACAACGCCGCGAGGATGCCCTGCGCGACCACGTCGGTGTCCGCCTCGGACTGGTCGGTCGGGATGATTCCCACGGTGAAGGCGCAGTGAGCGACGCCCTCGGCAGGTTCGTACCGCACCCCTTGGTCCGCATCCGAGGTCGCGTCGTGCTCGGCGGTGGAGAACAGACCCATAGCGGCATAAGAAAGACCTGTGGACGCCATCAGCTCCCCTACGGCCGCATAGTACGGGGCAGCGGACTCCCACAGGTGTTCGTCACCGCGAGAATACAATTCCCGTACCAGCGCCGACGCGCTCTCCACGCGTCCCTCAGGGGTGGCATCCAGTGGAAGGGCGAAGAACCCCTCAGGGACGATGAACCAGAGAGGCGGAAGGCCGTTCCTGAGAGGTATGGCGTGCGGAATGGATATGTCGGACGTCATGAGAAGTAATGTGCCGTTCCTGTCCAGTGTGAGACACGGAATCCAGAACCTTGTCAGGTGAGAAAGTCATCCGGATGGTATTCCGTCAGGCTGAGTTCGGTGCCGTCCGCATCCATCACTGTATTCAGGCCGGAGTGTCCAAAAAAGGCGTGAACCGTGCTGGGAGCGAGTACCTCGATGCGAAGGCAGCCACAGGTGTTCTGCTTGACGAGGGGCGCCTGGGCGTCTGGTGCCTGTGCCGACGCGAACCGTTCCGCAGTCTCGCGTTGAGTGGGTGTCAGTCGGTCCAGCGGGATGAAGTCGAGCGGCTCGATGAGATAACGAGTCAGTCTCTCTCGTTTCACGCTACTGAACCGGCACCACGAATCGTCCGTGAAGGTGATCTTGACGTCGTTGCCGACCTTGAAGTCGCGCAACTCCACGCTTCTTATGTCGGACCGCGGAATCTCCCACAGATGTTCGTCGTCGATGAGGGTGTCGTCTCCCTTGACGTACGGAAACCCGACGATCACCAACCGACGGTCTGTGACGACCGCGTGCGTGCGGTAGTGATCGGGAGAGGACCGTGCCGGATCCAACTGCCACGGCAGCGTACGGGCCTTGGCGTCCGGAGCGGCCCAGATGACCGGAAAGTCCTCGACCTCGTCTGCGCGGTCGTGAGAGAAGTCCGCACCAGTCCCCCCGGACGGCCCGCCGACACTCCCGCCTTGGGAGGACAGCGCTCCCCATGCCAGGGTGACCGCAGCGATCGCCGTGCCCTTGAGCGTGTTCAGCGCACCCGCCTTCGGTGCCGACCGCGCCGTGTACGTCGGTCCTTTCGGCCAGCCGGGCAGCTGTCCCTGGATGTCGTTGCGCTCCGTGTCGCGAAACCAACGCTTTCCCCTGACGCGCATAGCCGCGCCGGAGGCGAACACGACGGGGGCGCGAGCGAGGAAGGTCTCTCCCTGCGGGGGTAGCCAGAGGGTCATGGCCGTCGTTCCTTCTCCTTGGCGGACATGGCAGTGATGTGCTCCTCCGGAACGTCAGTCGGTCACGTGCCCATAGATCTTCGGAGCGACCTTGAGGCCGGCGTCCAGCGCTATCCCGGCAGCACTGAAGGGTTCCAGATTCACGCCCGGTATCAGGTTCGCACCCTTGGTTCCGATCAACTGCCCCGGGTGGTAGCCGGCGTAGGACAGGCCGCCCATGCGAGACATCAGACCACTGCTCGAGTGCGCGACCTCGAAAACCTCGTCGGAGAAGCCGCCGATCTTCACCAGCCCGGCCTTGCCCAGACCTCCCGTGATATTGGCGGATTCCTTTCCGAAGGAAAGCACCACGCGTGCTCTGCCGATTTCGGTGGCTTTGAATCCTTTACCCAGTCTGCTCGCAGTAGAGGCCGCTTTGGCCGCCCCGACGACCTTCGCGCCCTTGCCGAGCATGCCGATGCCCGGCAGCAGCCCCACGGCGTCGAGACCGATCTGTGCCCAGCCCACGTCGGCACCGGCTGCCTTCGCCACTCCGTGAGTCGCCAGTGACAACCCGGCGCCGATGAGTGCGGCCGTTCCGAAGATCGCCGAGAGGGGTGGGAACGGGAGGGTCACGATGGCCAGCATGCCCAGTACCGCTGTGATGTCGCTGAGTACGTCGCCGATCGCCTTGATCAGGTCCGCGTGTTCCTTCAGCCAGTCGCCGGTGGCGTCCCACGCGTCGGCGATGCCCTTGCCGAGTTTGTCCCAGAAGCCGGGCTCGTTGGGCGCGATGTCGGCGGCCTTGTCCAACTCCTTTCCGATACTGCGGGCCGCCTCCCTGAAGCGTTCCTCCAGGTCGTGGACCTTCTGGATGACGCCGTCGACTGCGCTGGACGCCTCACCGAGCTCCTTGCTGCCCTTGCCGTCGGCCTTGGCCTCGGCGTCGGACTTCGCGTCGAGCTTCTCGCCGGCCGACTTCTCCAGCCGGGTCGCCTCGTCCTGGAACTCCTTCAGCTCGTTGGACCAACGGTGCAACGCGCGTGAAGCCTTGTCGAAGGACTCGAAGCTCTTGCGGATGAGCGGGGTGACGTCCTCGCCGATGTACTCGGTGAACGCGATCGCGGTCTTGCCCTTCCAGGCGCCGCATTCGATGCGCTCGAGTTCTCTCACCGCGGTGCCCAGGTCACTGGCCAGACCGCCGAGCTTCTTGGCGAGGTCGCGGGTGTCCTCGACATCCCCCGGGGTAGGGTCCCAGCCTATGTTGGGGAACGCTGGACGCGTACCGGCCACGTCTACTTCCCCTTCTTGGCCTTGGCGGCTTTGAGGGACTCCGCCAACTCCAGGTCGAGGTCGCTGAACGTGTCGCCGATGTGGTTGATCATCTTTACGGCGCCTTGCGTGTGCTTGCCCAGCTGCTTGATCCCGTAGCCCCACTCATCGGCGAAGTCCTGGACGTCGTCGATGAGTTTGGGTTCACCGACAGCCGAGGCGTCGGTGCCGCGCAAGGTCCGGCGCGTGGCTTCCATGCGGTCGCTGATGGTGGAGAACGTCTCCTTCAGGTGCTGGAAGATGGTGTCGTCGAGTGTCAGGTCGCTCATACGGCGGTCGGGTCCCTCCGGGCTTTGGGGGCAAGCTCACCGACCGTATCGATCAGTCGCCCGGTTCACCACCGCGAACGAGTCAAGCTTCCCGCACCGCAGACCCAGTTCAGACCTCGCCCTCGGACGGCTTTCGCGGCCGCACGCGCCTTGCGGGGAGTCGAAGGGTGTGGTCTCCACCCGCTCGCTGGCCTCCGCCGTCCCGGGAACGGGCTCCGCGAGCATGCTCAGGTGCAGTTCGCCTCCTGGTGTGTGGCTCCGGCGTAAGGTGGTCATCACGGCGTCGAACAGTTCGACCGGTGTCTCGGTGAATTCGGTGTCCATGTCGGGGGCTATCAGCGTGCTGAAGGAGAACGTCAGCCACGTGGCCGGGGCGCTGTGCGGGATCGGCACCGTGTACTGCACCTGCCAGGAGGGGACGTCGACGCCCCGCTCGGGGTCGGCGGGCAGTTTGCGCAGGGTACGGACAGGAAATCAGGCTCGTCGGCGTCAATGGCCTGCGGGCCTCACTCCGGGTTCGGGTTCAGTCAGATACTGCGTGTTGAATTCCAGCAGGAGAGACAGGGCCATTGACCGAACGGTCTGTGAGGGAGGGCAAGGCTTTCGCCAGGTCTCTTATCGGTGGCGTCTGCGATGGCAACGGTCACAGCCACCCCCCACTGCCACCTTGTAGTAGGTTCCCCAATGCGGCAGCAGCATTGGGGGAAAGCGTCGGCGCGTCGACATGACCGGGGCATCCTTCAGGCGGTTTCCTTCGTGGATCCGGCCGATGCCCCTACTGAGCAGTCTGTTGTTGAGCGGGCCCATGCTTGTTGTTTCCGTCGGAGATTGCGCTCTTAAAGTCGGCCGGTTCGCGACAGTAGCGACCGTCTCACCCGTTGAGCCGGCCTCCGGCAGTTGGTCAGTCCGTCCCGGGAAGCCGGAGAGTCCGCGCGAAGTCGTCCAGTGCCTCCATTGCCGCGGCGATCACTTCCGGATCGTCGTGGTGCCCACGCAGTACGACGTCTGGGAGGCCGGGCTGGGTGTGCCAGTGGTATGTCACCGAGGTCATCATGATGTTGCTGTCCGCAGGGTAAGAGCGGGTGACTCGCGTCCCGTCCGTGCCCAGGTGTGGGGATGCGAAAGGAGTGCTGCCGGTTCGCTGCTGCCACTCGGGGATCTCCGGGTGCGGCACAGTGAACGCGGTGTGTCCCTCGCAGGATGACAGGTCATGCGCCTCGCAGTGGAAGCGGGTGGCGTGCATGACCAGCGGCATGTAGGTCAGCGGAACGGGGTGGTAGATAAACGCCTCATCGGCCTGGAGCTTGTCCCGGAGCGTGACGATTGTCTGCTCGTAGAAGTCCTTGTGGAATCGGCGGAGTCTGCGGGTGAGTGCGATGCCGTGGATGGCGGCCAGGCCGGTCAGGTGCAGGTCCAGCCACTCCTTGAAGTTCTTCTTGTCGATCTGGAGATGAAGATAGCCCCAGAGGTCTGGGTTGGCATCCGTGTCGATGTGGAGTGGGGCGCCGAGATCGGTGCTCCACAGGCTGCCGTCGGACATGAGTGGTCTCTTTCTTCGTGGCCGGCAGAGAAATCCTTCAGGCGTAGCTCCAGCGGAAGGTGCCCATCACAGCATCGAACAACTCCACGAGGATGTCATAGAAGGCGGGATCCGAGCCGGGCGCGATCAGGGCGCTGAAGGAGAAGGCCAGGTACCGGTCGGGGGTGCTGTCCGGGACCGGAACGAAGTACTCGACCCGGCGGTGTGCGACGTCGACGCCCTGGGCTACGTCGGCAGGTACCTCTCGCTCCGAGCGAAGGGCTGCGGTGTCATCGAGCGTGCGCGTCACGGCACCCGGAGTCACGGAGGCGAGCGTGGCCAGGACCGCGTCCGGGCCGCTGGCAGGCCTAACACGTGGAACTTCGATCGGCTCGGAGGCCACTATCGAAACGGGCAGTGCGACGCCGTGAAAGCGTTCGGTGGGGAGGTAGAGGGTCATTCCCCCCTTGGCCCTGGCCCGGCGCACTACCTTCTTCATCTCCTGAGTGAGCTTCAGTCGGGCCTTCGGAATGTCGTCCTTGGGGAAGCCCACGGGCAGTTGCGCGACGGCCTTGCGGACGATGTGGTCCATTGCTTCCTTGGTGCCCGTGTGCAGCGGAATTACATCCCAGCCGGGTGGCGGCACCAGGTTGAAACCGTTCGGGGGTCGACGGTGCTCAGCGGTGGTCATTGCGCCCCCGCGTCACTTCCACGGCATAGGCAACGCCTACGAAAATCGCCCACGCCGGGGCGGCGATCATGCCCAGCCAGAATCCGAAGAAGAGCGATGGCAGGAAGAAGCCGCCGCCCATGGCGAGGTCCCGGGTTAGGTAAGGAGGCCGGTCCGCGTGCCGGGGGTACTTCACGAAAACCCAGACGTAGTGCAGGAGGCAGCCGATGATCCCGGCCTCGTAAACGTAGAGCACGTCGTTCATCAGTGGCTCCGGCAGCAGGATCATGATTCCCAATACCGGCAGGAACAGTGGCATTCCGATGAACAGCGTCAGCCGGAGTCGCCGGTTAGGTCCGGTGCCGAGCCCGGTGCGTGCGGCTTCGGCCTCGGCAATGCGATGCGCCGAGTTCAGGTCCATGCTCGTTCCTCACCAGTGAGTGTCGGGGGCGGGCTTCAGCGTGTTGTCCTTCCAGTCTGAGTACGCCGCGTTGTACGGCTTCTCGCCGGTTCCGAACTCCTCCATGGTCCAGCTTGTAAGGTCGCTCTTGCCCAGTGCCTTGTCCACGACGTCCATCCCCATGCCGGTCCAGGCGATACCGAGGCCTGCCTGGTAGGACTTGTACGCCTTGTCTGCCGCGGCCCCTGCGGCCGCTGGGAAGGCGGCCTTGTTCGCCTGCAGCATCTTCGCCATGCCAGCCATCTCCTTGTCGCCGAGGTGTACCAGCGTCGACAACGGACTGACCCTCAAAGGCCCTTTGGTGACCAGGCCGACGTTCTGAGAGATGGACTTGCGCATCGCGTTACGGGCCGCTCCGAGGGCCTGCCGCCCTGCCCCTTGCGGCAATTTGGTCATCAACCGTCCTGTTTCGTCCAGGACACTCTTGACGCCCCTGAGTCCTTGCCGCAGACCGGCGGTCCGGGCGGCCTGAGCAGCGCCTACGGTGGCCTTGGCGCCGGTGGCGAGCTTCGCCGCAGCCCCGAGGCCGCCCACGACGAGCAGGCCACCCACGACGTCGAAGATGACATCCGTCCAGGAGGCGTCGCCGGATGCCACCAGCAGGAGTCTGAGCCCGATCGTGAGTACCGCGATGCCAAGGACGACGAAGTTCAATAGAGGAAAGGCGAGTGCCAGGAAGCCGGCAACCGTCGCGACCCAGCCGAGCGCATCGATGAAGGCCTTGAGCCCGTCCGCATGGTCATGGACCCAGCCTTTTACGTCGTCCCACCACGAATCCTCGATCACGTCGTCGATCTCGTCGCGGATCTTCCCGGCGTAGTGGTTGGCGCGAGTGTCCCTGTTGCCGGTGAGGGTGTCCAGGGTGATTCGGAACGGTTGGATGGGGTCGTCGGCAGGGCTGGTGCCACTGGGGGACGCGTGCGGGACGTCCTTGTCCTCCGAAGCGGCCTTCTTTGCCTTGTCGGTCTCGACCTCCTCCTGCTTCTCCTTGGCCTGGCGCAGGAGCTTGTCGGCGTCGCTCTGGAAGTCCTCCAATTCGTTCGACCACTTGGTCAGGTGGCCGTGCACCCGCTCGTACCGTCCGGCCACCTCCCGCATGTGCTTCTCCAGCGTGGAGGACTCGTCGCGCAGGGTCTTTACGTACTTGCCCTTCAGGGTCTCGTCGTCGCTGATCGCCTTCAGGTTCTTGGCCTGGTCCCGGAGTTTCTTGGCCACCGAGATCATGTGCTTGACCTCGGCGCGGATCTCCTCTGGGTCCCCGGGGACGGGATCGGAAGCGCACAGTGGCTGCCAGTCCACCGGACGGCGCTTGGAAGTCGGTGTCATGGCGTTACTTCTTCTGCTTCTTCTTGTTCGCCTTGGCCAGTTCGTCGTCGAGATCCTGGAACGCCTTCTTGCTGCCGGCCACTAGCTCGCCGACCGACTCGATTGACTCGATGAGCCTGGTGCGGTAGTCATCCCAATTGTCGACGAAGTCCTCCATGGCATCGGCGACGGAACCAGAGCCCCAGTGTTCCTTCATGTCGTCCCGGCGGTTCTCGATGTCCTCAAAGGTCTTCTTGAGCTGGCCGAGCTTACGCTCGCAGTCTCTGAGGAAGTCGAAGTCGACCGTCAGGTCCGGCTCGCCCATGCAGTCTCCATCCCCCGTGATCGATCTGACTGTGCCGTGTGCCGTGATGCAAAGATTCGGCCAAGGTATCTGACTTTAGTGGTGGGGTTATCGGTTTCGCCAGTGCGAACTTTCCGGGAATGTGGGTGAATCGGGGCATAGGGTGTGTTCGGCAGTGTGGTCGTGTCCTCTCCGTGTCGCGATCAGCAAAGGTTCGCCAGAAGCGCCGTGACAGGCCGGAATACAGCCACCAGAGGCCTGTGGAGCTCATCACCGATTGACTGCCTGAATTTAGGCGGGGCTTGGTCGGCCTTGTCCTTGGCGTAGGGCTCGCCGATGGAGCCGTCGTCGCGAACGTGCACACGCCGGAGGCCGGGTAGGTCTCGGTGTCGGGAGTGCCCGGCCCCAGCTTGCCGGCAGGTTCACCCTCGCCTAGGACGCCTCCCAGATCCGCGCAATGCACTCAGGGCCATGCCCATGTTTCCTCCCGCCTCCTCAACTACAGCGGAGCACGGCATGGGAGAGGACGAGGCGCCGATACAGCCAAGCGGCCCGGATCAGGAACCTGGTGTCGTTCTCCGACGTCATGACGAGCTCGCTGCCCTTCCTCCACTCGGTGACGCGCGCCTTTTCGGGCTGGTCGCCGCCCTCCGCACCCGCGTCGGAAATGGCCTGCACAACGCCGAGCAGCAGCTTTCCCACACCGCGTTGCAGCATTTCCGACGGACCGTTCTTCGCCCACTCCGCGCTGCTCACGATCTCCGGGTGCCCCGGCTGCCCCAGCCGCCAGGTCGGGCGCAGCGCGTGCTTGAGGGGAGCGACGCGGTGGATGCTCCCCACCAGTGCGCCCTGCGGGTCACGCACACCGTACCGACGCCTGCCGTCAGCAGCGTCGATGGAGCAGAGCAGCCGCTCTCCCTCCGGGTCCTCGTACAGCCGATGAGGGCCGTCCTTGTGCAGAGTCTCGCAGGGGAAGAAGGCGCAGGGGGCGTTCACGCGCTGGAGGCCGCCGCCTTGCGGGACCCGGATGGCGCGCCGGCCCAGGACTGCACGTCTGCGGCGCTCAGTGGCGGGCCTCTCCTCGTCGCTTACGACGAACTCCCAGGCGTCGGCCCAGGCAACGATGGGTACGGGGCGCTCGTCCTCGCGCTTGTTTCCGAACATCAGCGAGTCTCCACGTTGTGGTGCAGGATCTGCGAGAAGTTCGTCCTATCAGCAGGGAGGCGAACGCCTGGATCCCGGCTCACGCGCTTGTGCGTGTGAGCCGGACGGCCTCTTCCGTCAGTTCCGACACCTCGAACAGCACCCCGCGAACTCCACCGTCTCTCCGACTCGCACGTCCTTGTAGCCGACGACGGGGATCGCGGCGCAGTTCGCGTTGATGCCGACGGTCTTGGCGGCGGTGTCGATGTAGGAGACCGTGATGGACAGGCCCCTGGGGATGCGCTGCACCCCACCGTTGTCGGGCAGCGGGAGCGTGTCGCCCTTGGCCGGGAAGCCCTTGGCTGCGGCGGCCACGACGGTGCGGTTGTTGGTGAAGCAGAGGCCGTCGTCGGCGGCGCCCTGCTGGGGTTCCAGCGACTTCGGTGCGGCGGCGAGCGCCGTCCGGTCCTTCGCGGCCTTCGGTTCCAGGACCACGCGGTAGGAGCAGATCTGCCGCACGGTGTAGCCGTGGCCGGCGACGGTGACCGCCGTTCCGGGCTCGACCTTCCACTGCCGCTGGCCCGGCGCGTACGTCGCGCCGTCGCGCAGTGTCGCCGTCCGCGTCGTGCCGTCCGCGTCGGCCCCGGCGTACTGCACGCCACCGCCGCCGGGCAGCTTGAAGCCGCCCCCGCGGAGGACGTGCGCCCCGTCGGCCGTCGCGGTGCCCACACATGCTGGGCCCTTGTCCCGCGCCGCGGGCGTCGTGCCGCCGCCCCCTTCGTCACCGCCGTCGGAGGATGACCCGCATCCGGTCACCACCAGCATGGCCAGGACGGCGCCCGCTCCCGTGATGCCGTAGCTACTCACCGGCCTGAACACTGGGTTCCTCCTCCACGGCGTCGTGCAAGGCTTTGTCCGCGCGTTGCAGGACGACACGGGTGCGGTAGTCGCCCTCGGCGACCCGCCGTCCTCGCATGGTTGCTTCCCCTTTGCGTCGCCCCGGCATCGCCCCCTCCACCACCGTCAGACGCGGAACCCGACACGGCACTATCGCTTGGTCGTAGAACGCAGCTTCACTTGGCCGCAAGGTTTCCGACGACTGCGGATCCGCTGGGAACTACGAGTCGACATCCGCCAGGCGTTCATGGCTGATTGATACCGCTTTCGCCGTCGATGGTGTCTACTGCGCGGCTGCTACTGCTGCCAAGGTGAGGCAGTCGCATCAAATGCTTGTGGATCTCGCTGCGTTCTTCGTCGGTGATGACGTTCAGCCACGAGCCGTCGGAGAACACGACGCGGAGCCGGTCGCTTCGGTGGATGCCGAGAAGTGGGTCCTCCACCCGGGCTTCCGACGTGGGAATCTCGGCAACGACCACCATGCGCTCGGTCTGCCGGACGGACACTCGCTTGGGAGGAGCAGCCAGCACGATGCGGTCCGGTGTCAGTACGAGCAGGCGTTTGGGGTGCGGCGAATGCCCGTACCAGCGCAGCAGGAACTGTCCGGCCGTCGCCGTCCAGTTCCCGTCGAAGAGCTGGTCCAGGGCGTGGTCCTTGATGGCCTTCTTCCGCTCCTCGTCGTCCCGTGCCCGGGCACGGGCTCTGGCGCGCTCCTTGGAGCTCAGGAGCCACTCGGCCAGGTCCTCCAACGAAGCGAGCAACGCGAAGAGCGCCCCGAAGGGCCAGAGAACGGCTACCAGGGCGACGCCCAGCATCCCGAGCGGCCGGATGAATGCAGGGCGTACCGGCGCTCCGCCCGCAGCCTTGCGTGCCTCCGCGGGCGGTTCCGGGATCTTGCTGATCCGGCACCAGGCGGCACAGTCGGCGTCAAGGCCGAGTCGCGTCTTCGCGACCTTTGCGAGGCCTGTGGATCTCATCAGCGGTTGACTGCCTGGATTTCCTGGACCGTGACCGCCTGTGCGTTCTGGAAGGTGCCGTCGGGCAGGTCGCCGCCCGCGCCGCCGGTGCCCGTCCAGGCGATGTCCCAGGTGATGGTGGCCTGGAGGTTGAAGGTGCCGTCTCCGGAGGAGCGGAGGTACTTGATGCCGCAGGGCGGGGTCTGGTCGGCCTTGCCCTTGGCGTAGGGCTCGCCGATGGAGCCGTCGTCGTCGAACGTGCACTCGCCGGAGGCGGGGTAGGTCTCGGCGTCCGGGGTGCCCGGCTCCAGCTTGAGGGACACGGGCTTGGCAGTGGTGGTGGCCGTGAGGGCGAAGCCGGGGACATTGATGGACGCCGTGGCGTGGACCTCGTGGAAGTCGGCCTTGTCGAGCCAGGCCCAGGTCGGCAGGTTCACCTTCGTGGTCTGGGCCGGGACGAGGGTGACCTTTGTACCGGGAAGCTCCATGTGCTGGTAGGCGAGGGCGGCGAGTATCTCCGGGGTGATGGCCTGCTCGTACCGGGGCGGCGGGGCCTCGCCGTTGTCGACCCAGAAGGGGAGTTCGGTGCAGGAGCTGCGCTTGAGGATGTCGGGTTCGTTTGGATTCTCTACGCCGGCCCAGAACATGCCTTCGCCGTCTTTGGCGACGTTGTAGTCCTCGTACCCGGGGTGGTCCTCCCAGCCGAATCCGTCCTCGTAGTGGGCCTTCGTCTGGCCTATCGCCGCCCCCGGTGTCCCGGTCATGCCGGGGGCGCTCGCCGCTTTCTTGATCTTGGCGGACATCTCCTTCTTGAAGTCCTTGGCACCGAGGTAAGGGGCGTACCAGCAGGGCGGGGGAGACCAGTTCACGTCCGAGGACGTCACGTTCCCGCTGGCGCCGTTCGGGGCGACGGATCCGGAGTACTCGATGCGTACGGCGGAGTGGATGCCGGTGTCGTCGGTGCCCCCTGTCTGCTCCGTCTCGGCGCCCTTGTCGGACCCGACCGGTTTCCCCGCGTAGGCAGGAGCAGTCAGAACTAGAGCACTGATGGCGAACGTCAGCATCGCGGTGGTGACGGTCGCGCGACGTGGTGACCTCACTGGCACTTTGCCGCCTTCGTCTCGACGAATACCTTGGATGCCTGCCACAGACTCTCAGCCGTCGGGTACTTGACCATGATGATCTTGTAGTAGTCGAAGTCCTCGATGCTGGGCTCAGTTGTCAGGACCTTCTTGGTCTTGATCTCTTTGCCGTAGAACTTGCTCGAGTCGGCGCAGAACGCCACCTCCACAGACGTGCCGTTTTCGGCTGACCGAGTGGTGGCGTTGTAGTGACGCAGAGTGCCCGTGGCGGTCCAGCCGCCGTCAATCCATGCCTTGATCTGCGTTTGTGCGTACTTCAGCCCGCCGTCGGTGGCGTATGCGGCCACGGCGGCGTCCTTGGTCGTACGCTTGTCGACGCCTCGGTAGATGGCGCGGAAGAAGTTGGCGGCATCGTCCATCGCGGCCGCTTCGTTCTTGTCCTTCGGCTTGTCCCAGTCGAAGACCAGGTTCATGTCCTTGGGGAGAGACACGTCGACGCCGTCCGGCTTGCCCCCCGCCGGTGCCGCCGAGGGCTCCGCCGACTCCTTCGGCGCTTCTGTCCCCTGGTCGGCTCCCGCGATCTTGTCGTTGTCGCTGGACTTGTCGTCCCCGCCCCCGCAGGCCGTCAGCAGCAGGGCTGCTGAGGCGGCGAGCGCGGCAGCAACGGGCAAAGAGCGGCGCTTCACAGTGGACTCCCCGTGAGACAGAAGTGCGGTCGAGGCTACTGACGGTATCCGCGTGCTTCCCGGTTTCGCCAGAGTGAACTGCCTCGGGAATCGCTACGGTGCCCTGGGCACACGAGGGGCTAGTGGGGGCGAGGAGACACGTGGCGGATGTCATATCCCGGAACAGGGTGATCGGTTCGGACGTGGTGCGGTGGCTGGTGTTCAGCCTGCTGTGCGCCGGGGGTTCGCTGGGCCTGTCCTGGCTGGGCCCCGTCGTGCCGCTTCCGTCCGTGGTGCGCGGCGTGGCAGGTCTGTTCGCGGTCCTGATTCTTCCCCTGGCGTGGCTCCTGGTCCCGGTGCTCGTGCTGCGCCGCGTGCCGCGCAAGAAGCGGAAGGTGGCCTGGCAGCTCATCGTGCCGCTGACCGCCGGAGTGGCGCTGGGGATTTTTCGGCACGGCGGCCGGGAGCGCAGCCGCCCTGGCGGACCGGGGCGTGACGGTGGACGCGGTGGTCGTCAGTGCGGACTACAGCAGTACCAACCACTGCGAACTGCGCACCGTCGACGGACAGGACATTTCGCCCTCGCTCTCGGAGAGCGACGGCTGCCTGGACTCGACGTCGAAGGGCGACGAGCTGCGCGTGCGGTACGACCCGGAAGGCGTCGCGAGTCCCGATGACGGGCGTACCAGCTCCAACGGAGCGTTCCTGGCGACGCTCTTCGGGGCGGCTGTCGTGATGGGCACGTGGGGCGGTGTGCGGCAGAGCAGGTGGGATCGGGCGTACGGCGATGCGTGAGCGGCCAAGGGCCGGGGCGACGGATCGCGACCCTCGGCTCCGGGTGCGGGACGGCGTCGGATTCGTGCTGTTCGTCGTGGTCGGAGCGGCGGTGCTGGTCGGCGTGTTCGGAGGGTCGCGGTGGGCCGCACGCGAGAGCGCAGCCGTGCTGTACGAGCTGCCCGGAGGGTCCTGGGCCCTCGGGGGCGTCCTTGGGCTGGTCACTCTTCTCGGGTGGGGCGGTGCCGTGTCGGAGAGGCTCGCGAGCCCTGCCGTGAACGGTTCCGGGGAGGCGTCCGGCGCGGTCCTGCGCAGGGTTGCGCGCGGCGCGTGCCGCGTGGTTGCCCTCGCGCCGGTCTTCTTCCTGCTCAGCGGGTTGCGGGGCAGGAACTGCCGGTCGTACGGCGAGGGTTGTGCGTACATCCCCGGTACCGGCCCCGCGCTCCTCGTCTACGTCGGTTGCGTGGCCGTCGTGGGATGGCTCACCTACCGTCGGCGTCGTGCCGTGCTCGAAGAGCGCCGTGCGCTGGGACCGCGCCGAGGAGGCGAGCAGCGCCGTCGGGGCGAGGGCGATCACGCCCGCGGCGGTGCCCGCCGCGACGCGCAACCGCAGGTCCCTCACGACCCCGCCCCGGCCACCAGCTTCCCGTTCTGCGCCTTCACCACCGTTGGCGAGAGCCTCGCGTCGCTCGGCCTGCCGTTGGCGATCGCCATGCCGTCGACCGAGAAGTAGGTGGCAAGGACGTCACCGCTGCGGACGAACTCGCCGTGCAGGAGGTGCTGGACGCCTCGGAAGGTCATCGTGGACGTGAAGCCGAGCGACTCGTCACCGGCCGGGGTGACCTTCTCCGCCGTGACGGTGTCGTACGGGCTCTCGTTGCCGTTCGCCTTGGCCGTGAAGCCGTCCCCGCACGCGTCCACGGCCTTCCGTGCGTCGGCGAAGGTGGACCGCGCCTTCCCCGGGGCGTAGGACGCCAGGGTGACGTACGTGAAGGTGATGCCCTTTGTCAGCTTCGTCGGCGCGTCCGTCGGCCCCGAGGTGAGTCGGGTGAGGTCAGCCTCAGGAGTGCCGAGGGGCAGTTGGTTCATGGCGTACGCGAGGGGTGCGCAGACGGGCTTGTCGACCGTCACCTCGTCCGTCGACTTGGCGAAGGCGTACTCGGCGTCCGGCTCCTCCACCTCGAAGCCGTCGGTGTCGGCCTTCGTGACGATCGTCGCGGCCAGGCGCTCGGCGGGGGAGGGGGCCTCGGACACGGGCGCCGACGCGCTCGCCTTCGGGTCGTCGGTGGCCGAGTCCGAGTCCGAGCCGCCACCACAGGCAGTGAGCGCGGTGACGGACAGCAGGGACAGGGCGGCGAGGGCTGCCGATGTGTGGCGGTTCACGGGTACTCCGCTTCATAGAGTGGGGTGGGGGGTCAGTTGTGACCGTCGAGCAGGGCGCGCAACTGCGGGGAGAGTTCCGGTACACGTGCACCCGCCGCCTGTGCCGTTTCCAGTGCCTTGACGTACCGCAGGGCCTCCTCGCGCAACTCCTCCTTCTCGCGGCTCTGGCGGTGGCCCGCCAGCCAGACCCAGATGGCCAGGGGAACGAGAAGGAGGGCCGCGTATCCGGCCGCGGTGCCCACGGTGACGGCCCAGGTCGCGCCGCCCGCGCCGGCGAGGATTAGGAGGCAGCCCGCCTCGTCGTGCCAGCCGCCCGCGTCCGCCATGTGCTCGTAGTACGAAACGGCCGAGGGCTTCGGCGGAACGGAGACGGAAGCGGCGGTCGGGGGCGATGGTGCCGTTGCCGTTGCCGATTCCGAGGGGGCTTCCGGTGCTGGTTCCACCGGCGGGTACGTCGGGATGGGAGCCGCGCCCTTCCCGCCTCCGCCCGCCGACCGGCCCTCCAGCCACGGCGGTATGTGCGCCAACGGGATGCCGTGGGCCCGGGCGACGCCGAGGACCTCGCGGTAGCCAGCGAGGGGGCCGTTGCGCAGGGCGCGATTCCATTGGGTTCGTGCGTGGACGAGCAGGGCCACGCCGACGGCGGTCAGGCCGCCCGCGGCACCCAGTACGGCGAACAGGTGGGCGTCGAGTGCCGGGGACATCGCGATGCCGAACGGCAGGAACAGGCCCGCCATCAGTGCCAGCAGGCCCAGCCAGGCCGCCGGTCGGCGTTGTTCCGCCGCCAGGGCCTTGCGTCGTTCCGTCAGCAGCGCGGTCACGGCCGCGTCGTCGGTGTAGTCGACGCCGTACCGGGCGCCGATGTCCCGCGCGGCATCCCGTACCCGGGGGTCTGACCTCAACGCCGTCCCGCTCACCGGAAGTAGACCCATCCGTGCCCCCCGCTCCCTCTGCGTACGCGCCCCGTCACCGATCCGAGCGAAGATCATGGCACGGGCGGTCGGGGCCCTCGTGAGTGAATCGTGCAGGGGTCATGGGTGCACCGTGATGAACCGCACGCGGACGGCATCCAGCTCTGGTCGTCTGTGATTCGCGCGAGCACAGTGGCAGGGGCTGCTTGGGGGGCGTACTCAAGGGGGCTCCGCAGGCGCGAAGTTGCAGATGAGTAACGGTGGGCGGGGCAAGCGGGCAGGGGGTGGGCGTGCCTTGAGGGGCTTATGTGCGGCTGATACGGTGCGATGGCTTGACACTCGCCTTGCTGCTGGTTATTCGCCCAGGTCGGGCGGGTGCGTCAGGGGATGACCCGGGACGTCACCGGTCGGGCGGGCACGGGCGAAGTGTCCGAAATTGCAGACGATTCTGCTTACTTGGGCGATCGGCGCCCGAGTTGGTACGTGGCAGACAATTTTCTTGGTTGTACGGGGAGCGGTTGCGTGAAGATCCAGGAGCGTACGGGGGCGGGCGCGGGACGTTCCGCGGCTCCGGCTCAGCCGTCGGTCGGTGACCGGCTTCCCAGCCCTCCTCGCGAGCGCAAACCGGCGCTGGCCGCACTGGCGGTGCTGCTGATCCTGCTGGGCGCGCTCGGCGCGACGATGCTCGTGCTGCAGGTCGGTGACCGGGTCGAGGCGATCCAGGTGACGGCGGACATCAAGTCCGGTGAGTCCATCACCGAGGACAACATCAAGGCCGTCATGGTGAACGACGACTCCGGCGCCCACTTCGTGCCGTGGGACCAGCGCGCGAGCCTGATGAAGCTCCAGGCTAAGTCCACGATCTACGGCGGCACCGTCGTCGTCGGTGAAATGTTCGGTGCCAAGGCGCAGACCCCCGAGGGCAAGGCATCCGTCGGCCTGGCTCTGAAGGAGGGCCAGTACTACGCGGACATCAAGGGCGGTGACACGGTCGCCGCATACCGGGTCGGTACGAGCGGCTCCAGCGGCTCGGACTCGTCCGACAAGGACTCCTCGTCGTCCTCCTCCGGCAACGGTCTGATCGCGAACGCCTCGGTGGAGAACGTCAAGGGGGAGAGCGACGCCACCGTGAGCACCGGCAGCAAGTCCATCACCCTCCTCGTCGACGAAGGCGACGCGGCCGCTCTCGCGTCGGCCTCGTCCGCCGGCGAGGTCGCCCTCGTGCGCATTCCCGCCAAGTAGAAGGCGACCGAAGAAGCCATGGCCCTCATCGCCCTCGCCGCCGACAAGGGTTCCCCCGGCGTCACCACCGCGGCCGTCGCCCTCGCGGCGGTCTGGCCGCGCCGTGTCCTGCTCGCCGAGACCGACCCGGCGGGCGGCGACCTGGTGTACCGGTCCGCCGCCGCGCACGGCGGTCCGCTGAACCCGAACACCGGCATGCTGTCGATCGCCGCGACCGCCCGCCGCGGTCTCGTGCCCGACCAGCTCTGGGACCACGTGCAGCCGCTCAGCGGCGGACTCGAGGTCCTCGTCGGACTCGGCATCTCCGAGCAGGCCGCCGGGCTCGCGGGCCTGTGGCCCACCCTCGGCCGGGCCTTCGCCTCCCTCGCCGACTCCCCGAACGCCCCCGCCGACGTCATCGCCGACTGCGGCCGCGTCAGCGGGGACTCCCCGGCCACGGAACTCTTCCCGCACGCCGCCCTCGTGCTGCTGATCTCCCGCACCGAGCCGGAGGCCATCGCCCGGGTCCGGGACCGTGCCGCCGCGCTGTCCGGCAAGCTGCACGGCGGGGCCCGCGGCGCGGCGAGCCTCGGCATGCCGCTGATCGGCGTCGTCCTCGTCGCCGACACCAACAACGCCGCCAAGCTCTCCGGCCAGGTCAACGACATGCTGGTGCACGCCCAGACGGGCGCTCGCGTGGTCGGCACGATCGCCGACGACCCGGCCGGCGCCGACCAGCTGGCCGGGCGCAGGCGCGGACGGCTGGAGAAGTCGCTGCTCATCCGCTCGGCCCGCAAGGTCACCTCGGACCTGTACCAGCAGTTCGGCGCCGCCTGGTCCATGCCCGCCGGTCCCGCCGGTCCCGGTGCCGCCGGTCCCGCCGGCACCGGCATGTCCGGCCACGCGGGGGCCGGCCGATGACCGCTGTCGACCACTCTTTGGTCAAGCGGTTCCGGCAGGACGCCGGTGACCGCATCGCCGAGCAGCGCCGTCAGGACCAGGTCGCCGGCGTCACGCCGATGTCCACCGAGGACGAGCGGCACTACGCCCGCGCCGTCATCGCGCAGATACTCGAGGAGTACGCCCGCGCCGAGATCAACGCCGGGCGTACGCCGCTGGACGCGGAGACCGAGGAGGCGTACGCGGCCGCCGTGCACGCCGCGCTCTTCGGCGTGGGGCGGCTCCAGCCGCTCCTCGACGACCCCGAGGTCGAGAACATCGACATCAACGGCTGCGACCACGTCTTCGTCGGCTACTCCGACGGGCGCGAGACGCGCGGCGAGCCGGTCGCCGAGACCGACGAGGAACTCATCGAGCTGATCCAGATCCTCGGCGCCTACTCGGGCCTGTCCTCCCGCCCCTTCGACTCCGCCAACCCGCAGCTGGACCTCAGGCTGCCGGACGGTTCGCGACTGTCGGCGGTCATGGACGTCGCCCGGCGCCCGGCGCTCTCCATCCGTCGCGCCCGCCTGGGCAAGGTCTTCATCTCCGACCTGGTCGGCAACGGCACCCTCACCCCCGAGCTGGGCCACTTCCTGGCCTGCGCGGTCCGGGCCCGCAAGAACATCATGATCGCGGGCGCCACCAACGCCGGCAAGACGACGCTGCTGCGCGCCCTCGCCAACGAGATCCCGCCGCACGAGCGGCTGATCACGGTCGAGCGGGCGCTGGAGCTCGGGCTCGACACCTTTCCCGAACTCCACCCCAACGTCGTGGCGTTCGAGGAGCGGCTGCCCAACTCCGAGGGGCAGGGCGCCATCAGCATGGCGGAACTGGTCCGCCGTTCCCTGCGTATGAACCCCTCCCGCGTCATCGTCGGCGAGGTGCTCGGCGACGAGATCGTCACCATGCTGAACGCGATGTCCCAGGGCAACGACGGCTCGCTCTCCACGATCCACGCCAACAGCTCGCACGAGGTCTTCAACCGCATCTCCACGTACGCGCTCCAGGCGACCGAGCGGCTGCCGATCGAGGCCAGCCAGATGCTGGTGGCCGGTGCGGTCAACTTCGTCGTCTTCGTCCAGCGGCGCAACGACTTCCAGAGCGGCGGCCGCCTCCAGCGCATGGTCACCTCGGTCCGCGAGGTCAACGGCGTCGACGGCCGCGTGCTGTCCAGCGAGGTGTTCGCCGAGACGCCCGACGGCCAGGTCGTGCCGCACGCCCCCATCGCCTGCCTGGAGGAACTCATCGCCTACGGCTACCGGCCCAACGGAACGTGGGGGTGAGACGAACATGAGCGACACGAACGACATGAACACGCTCGCGGCACTGGACTCGCTCGGCTCCATGGGCGGACTGTTCTCCACCACGGTCATGTACGCGCTCGGCTGCGGCGTCGCCGTCGGCGGCGGCCTCGCCCTCTTCCTCGTCGCCGTACGCGGACTGCCCGCCAAGCCCGAGCACGAGAAGCGCCAGGCCAGCGAACGCCTCAACGAGCTGATCCGCTGGGCGGGCCGCCGCGGCTCAGCCGCGGCCATCGTCGGTCTCGTCGTCCTGCTCCTGACCCGCTGGGCGGTGCTCGGCATCGCGGCCGGTGTCCTCGTCTTCTTCTGGGACCGCCTCTTCGGCGGCGCCGCCGAGGAACGCGCCGCCATGAAGCGGGTCGAGGCACTCGCCTCCTGGACGGAGTCGCTGCGCGACACCATCGCGGGCGCGGTCGGCCTGGAACAGGCCATCCCCGCCTCGGCCCGCGCCGCCGCCCCGGTCCTGCGCCCCCACCTGGACGCTCTCGTCGACCGGCTGCGCTCGCGCACCCCGCTGCCCGACGCGCTCCAGCATCTCGCCGACGAGATCGACGACGCGTCCGCCGACATCATCGTCGCGGCGCTGATCCTCAACGCGCGGCTGCGCGGCCCCGGTCTGCGCCAGGTCCTCGGCGCGCTCGCCAAGTCGGCGCGCGAGGAGGTCGACATGCGTCAGCGCGTGATGGCCCAGCGCGCCTCGACCCGCCGCTCGGTCCAGATCGTCGTGGCGGTGTCGGTGCTCTTCGTCCTCGGCCTGTCCATCTTCAACCGGGACTTCGTCGAGCCGTACAGCTCACCCGTCGGCCAGCTCGTCCTGGCCTGCGTGTGCGGCCTGTTCGCGCTGGGCTTCTGGTGGATGCGCAAGCTGTCGGCCATCGAGACGCCGGATCGCTTCCTGGTCCGCGACGGCTCCGACATCCAGTTCGTGCGCCCCCGCACGCCGGGTCAGCCGGGCCCCTCCGGTCAGTCGGGACAGCCCGTACAGCGGCTGCCGCAACCGGCGCAGCCGTCGCCGGCGTCTGGGGACGAGGGGGTACGACGATGAACCTGACAATGCCGGTCCTGGTCGGGGCCGTCATCGGCCTGGGCATCTATGTTCTGGTCCGCGCCCTGATGCCGAGCAGACGCAGCCCGATCCAGCAGGTCGCCCGCATCGACGCGATGCGGGCGCGCGGGGCGGCGTACGAGTCGTCCTCGCGCAAGGCCGAGGACACCGGCCGTCTCGACTCGCTGCGCGCCCAGGTCGGGGCCCGTGTCGCCGAGCTGTACATGCAGCAGGGCTGGCAGCAGCGCTCGCTGCGCGCGGACCTGGCGGTGCTGGACCGCAGCTGGGAGAAGTTCCTGGCGACGAAGGTACTGCTGGCCGTGGGCGGCCTGTTCTTCGGCCCGCTCCTGTTCGCCATCGTCTGGCAGCTGGGCTTCGGCGACAGCCCGATCATCCCGGTCTGGCTGGCCCTGCTCTGCGCGGCGCTCTTCTTCTTCCTCCCCGACCTGGAGGTACGCCGGGACGCCGCCGACAAGCGCCGTGACCTGCGGCGCGTGATCGGCGCCTACCTGGACCTGGTCGCCATGAGCCTGGCCGGCGGCCGCGGTCTGCCGGAGGCCCTGATGGCGGCGGCGGAGGTGTCGGACGGCTGGGCCACCAACCGGATCCGCAGCGCCCTGTCCGACGCGCGCATCACGGGCATCAGCCAGTGGCAGGCCCTCGGCCACCTCGGCGAGGAACTGGGCGTCGAGGAGCTCAAGGACCTGTCCACCTCGCTCGCCCTGGTGGCGGACGACGGCGCCAAGGTCCGCGAGTCCCTGGGCTCCCGCGCCGAGACCATGCGCCACCGCGAACTCGCCGAGATCGAGGGCAGCGCGGGTGAGAAGTCCCAGTCGATGCTCGTGGCCCAGCTCCTGCTGTGTGCCGGGTTCCTGGTGTTCCTGATCTACCCGGCGGCGATGCGGGTGTTTCAGGTGTGACTCAGCTCTTCCAGCTCCGAGCCGCTTCCAGAATCTGATTCGAGAGGACACATCACCATGAACGGACGGAACTTCCGCACCGGCATCCCTGCCGTGGATTTCCTGGTCACCTTCCTGCAGGGCCGCGTGCAGCGCGCCCGCTCCGGCGAACTCGATCGCGGCGCGTCCGCCGTCGAGTGGGTCATCATCTCGGCGGTCGTCGTCGCGCTCGTCGGCGTGGTGGCCGCGATCATCACCAAGGCCATGAAGAAGGGCGCCGAAGGCGTCGGCGACTGCATCGAGGGCGCCGACGCGAGCGGCACCTGCTGAGGCCGATCGGACGTAACGGGGTACACGGGGATGCCGGCAAGCGTGCTCGGACGGGTACGCCGCAGGGTGGAGACCGCGCGTGAAGCGGCGGCCACCCGCGGCGATTCCGGCATGACCGCGATCGAGTTCGTGTTCCTCACGCCGGTCCTGTTCTTCATGATCTTCGCGACGGTGCAGTTCGGTCTGTACTTCTTCGCCGACCACGTGGCACAGGCGGCGGCCCAGGCGGGCGCGCGCAAGGCCCGTGCGACGGCGCACGACCAGCCCGGCGGCTGGCGCGGCGAGGCGCGGGACGTGGTCGACAGCTACATCCGCCAGCTGGGCCCCCAGCTGGTCCTGGCACCGGACGTGAAGACCCTCCAGCCCGAACAGGACACGGTCGGCGTGGAGATCACCGCCCGGGTCCCCACGGTCTTCCCGGGCCTGGACCTGACGGTGCACGCGCAGTCGTCGGGTCCGGTGGAGCGGTTCGTGCAGGAGGGGGAGAACTAGATGACCGCCTCCCGCTCCCACACCGGGTCTCCCGTGCGAACGACCGGGACCGGAGATTTCGGGACCGGCGACCTCGGGACCGACGACCGGGGCCTGTCCACCATCGAGGTGGTGATCCTCGCCCCGGTGATGATCCTCTTCATCCTCGTCCTGGTGGGCTTCGGCCAGCTCGTCGAAGGCCGCGGCGCCCTCGACGGCGCGGCCCGGGACGCGGCACGCGCGGGCTCGATCCAGAAGGACCACGGCACGGCGATGGCAGAGGCGAGGAAGGCGGCCCGGGCCGACCTGGAGGACGTCTGCTCCGGCCCCGTCTCCGTCGTCCAGAAGAGCGCGGGTTTCGAGCCGGACACGCTCTTCACCGTCGAGGTCAGCTGCGAGGTACGCGGCCTGGCGATGATCGGCCTCGACATCCCCACCACCCTCTCGGCGAGCTTCAGCTCCCCGCTGGACCCGTACCGGAGGACGGCGTGAGATCCCCCGTCAGCTCCCGCGTTCCCGACTGGCTGGCGAAACGCAGTGCCCGCCTGGACGACCGAGGCTCCGGCGCCGGCGCGGTCATCATCTTCGCCCTGGTCTTCCTCGCCCTCTCGGCCTTCGTCATCGACGGCGGCATGTCCATCTCCAAGCGCGAACGCGCCGCGGACATCGCCGAACAGGCCGCCCGCTACGCCGCCCAGGACATCGACCGCGAGGCCCTCTACGACGACGTGGGCGGCCCCGCCCCCATCAACTACGAGAACTGCGACGCCCGGGTCAAGGCCTTCGCCGCCGAGATGAACATGACCGGCGGCGACATCGCCGCGACCCACTGCGTGACGGCCGACGCCGGACGGGTGCAGGTCGAGGTCCAGCTCACCTACTCCCCGGTGTTCACGGGGGCGTTCTACGGCGGCGACGTGGTGGTCCACGGTCGGGCGGTGGCGGAGAACGAGGTGGGCTGACCCGCACGCCGCCCCGCCCGCAACCGCCATCCATCCCCCCACCAACGGAGGTACGACTCACATGCGCACACGCACGACGACCGCCACCGCTGCCGCCGCTCTGACGGTGGCGGCCCTGCTGCTCACCGGCTGCGGCGGCTCGGACTCCGACGACTCGGGGAAGGACGACATCGCGGGCGCGGACACGGGGGCTTCGGCGTCCGCGTCGCCGTCGCCGTCGGCGTCCGCTGGGGAGGACGGGGTGGACCGTCCGGAGATCAAGCTGCCGAAGGACATCGTGAACGTCTTCGAGGGCGGTGAGACGGGTGACCCGAAGAAGGACGCCGTCCTGGCGGACAACGAGAGGCGCGTCAACTCGATCGACGAGGCGATCGTCGTCGACGCGGAGAAGCACCCGGCGCTGGAGTTCTACTCCAAGGACGACGCTCTGATGTCGGCCGCCACCTACATCAAGTCCTTCTACGACAACAACCGCAGCTTCACCGGCAAGACGCGCTACTACGAGCGCGAGGTCACGTTCGCGAAGGACGGTTCGGCGACGGTCACGTACTGCATGGACAGCACCGACACCTACCCGAAGGACCGGAAGACCGGCAAGGTGGACCGGTCGGTCAAGGCGTCTCCCAACGACTACGTCTTCTACAACACCCGGCTGGAGAAGAATGCCGAGGGCGTGTGGCAGACCACCAGTGTGTCGTCGACCGAGGCGGCTGAGAGGTGCATGTGATGCGCATCGTCGCCTCGAAGCCTCTGTTTGTCGTCCCCGCTCTGGCCCTCGTGCTGAGCGCCGTACCGACAGCGGCGCACGCCGGTGGCGGACGCACCGCGGGCGGCGGCACGGAGGGCAGCGGCAAGGGCTCCGCCAAGGGACCCGTCATCACGGCCGAGACCAAGGTCACGACGACCGTGAACGGCAGTTCCCGGACGACCGGAACCAGCACGCTCACGCCGCAGAACAGCAACTGGACGCCACCGGCATGCTGGTACGAGCCCGCCTTCTCGCCCAAGGAGATCGAAGCCACGGTGAAGTTGTGGCGGGGCATCGACGGGGTGCCCTTCCTGGGCGGTGTCGGGAAGTTCGTCGGTGACACGCTGGACGCGTACTACAAGGACGGTAAGTACAAGAACTACAACCTCGACAAACAGGGCGAGGGGATGTTCTGGGCCGCGGTGAAGAACCCGAATCGCAAGGACGATCCAGAGGCCAACTCTTGCGACAAGCAGCCGTTCTGGGTGGACGAGGGGAACGTGCCCGACGAGCCGCTCGCCGTGTCGCCGAAGATCCTCGCCGAGTACGCCTACGACGAACTCCCGGTCCCCGGCACGGAGATCGAGATGCGGCCGGCCGAAGCCACGAAGGTGAACCTGCCCACCTGGATCTGGCTGGACAGCACGACGTTCAAGAAGATCTCGGTCACCGCGAGCCTCCCCGGCACCGGCCTCTCCGCCACCACCACCGCCGAACCCGTCTCCCTGCACATCGACCCCGGCACCAGCGAAGCGCGGACGTACCCCGCCTCGGGCGACTGCGAGATCAACGCCGACGGCAGCATCGGAGAGCCGTACGCGGAGGGCAAGGCGAACGACACCCCGCCCTGCGGCGTCACGTACCTCCGCTCCTCCGGCTCCGACGGCTCCTACCCCTTGCGCGCCACCGTCACCTGGAAGATCTCGTGGACCAGCACCACGGGCGAAGGCGGCGACCTCCCCGACGGCACGTTCGGCGCGACGCAGGACGTGAAGGTGCAGGAGATCCAGTCGGTGAACCGCTAGGCCGCATGCCTCGGGCCACGGCCGCATGCACGCGGGGGGACCCGGAGAACCCGCGCCGGGTGCGTCGGGACGCCGGTGAGTCGACTCCCCGGACGTCATGGCGCCGCCACACGGCGGCGATATGGTGGTCCACCGTCGGGCGGTGGCCGCGATCCGGGTGGGCTGTGCTCGTCGTCGAAGCGGCAGACGGGCTCGGGAGTGAGCGCGAGCAAGGCGGCAAGAGGGAGAAGGAGTACGCGGCCATGGGGGACCAGGAAGCGGACATAGACCGGATCCGGGAGAGCGCCCGCGCGCTGAAGCGTATCCGCGGCACCTTCGCCGAGCGGGCCAATCCCGCCGACGGGTACGGTGTCGGCGAGATCGGGTCGCAGAAGATCCTCGACGCGTTCGACAAGTTCGGCAGCAACTGGAAGATCCACCGCAGACAGCTGACGGACGAGTTGGAGAAGCTGTACGGGATCACCAAGGCCGCGGCGGACTCGTACGACAAGATCGACCACGAACTCGCCGAAGCGCTCAGACGCGCGGACGAGAAGGGGAAGCCCGCGAACAAGGGGGACGGGAAGTGACGCGTCCTGCGAACCACCGATGGGCCGTGCTCGACGAGAGCTCCGACCCGGTGCCCGGCGACCCGGAAGAGGTCGCGAAGCTCGGTCGGCAGCTGCGCAAGACCGCCGAGGCCATCGAGAAGGAGGCCCGCGAGATCAAGGAGCTGGCCTCCGTCGAGAACTGGAAGGGCAAGGCCGCCACCGAGTTCCGGTCGGCCGCCGAGGGCGCCGGTGACAAGCTCCGCAAGGCGTTCAAGCGGTACGACGAAGCGGCCGACGCACTCGGAACCCGGGTCGTGGACGGCGTGTGCAGCACCGAATTCGCCTCGGAGCTGCACCGGGCGCAGCAGATGGCCGACAAGGCGCTGCGCGACGCGGAAGCCGCCGACGGAGACCTCGGTGCCGCCCAGAAGTCGTTGGACGGGCAGCCCGACGACATCCCGAAGGACGACCCGGACACCAAGAAGTACAAGGAGCAGAAGGAGAACGCGTCGTCGGCCCTGACGGCGGCCAGGGAAGCGCTGCACACCGCCAAGGAAGTCAGGGACGCCGCCGCGCGCCGGGCCGCCGACGCCATCCACGACGTCATCGAGAACGACGGTCTCAAGGACGGCTGGAAGGACAAGTTCAAGAACTGGGTCCACGAGAACGCTGGCTGGCTCACCCAGATTTCCAAGTGGGCGGGACGCATCGCCCTGTGGGCGGGAGTCGCGGCGCTCGCCCTGGGCTGGATCCCCGTGATCGGGCAGGCCATCGCCGCCGTCGCCAACGCGGTCGCCCTGCTCGCCAGCGTCGTCGCCCTCGCCACCGACCTGGTGCTGGCCCTGGGTGGCGAGGGCAGCTGGAAGTCGGTGTTCCTGGACGCCGTCGGTGTGGCGACCTTCGGGCTCGGGCGGGCGGCGATGGCGGGCGCCAAGGGAGTGGCCGCGGGGAGCAAGGCGCTGGCCCGGAGCAACCTCTACAAGAACGCCGTCGCGTCGGGCATGAAGACCAACAAGGCGTGGAACCTCGCCAACCGGGGCGCCCAGGGCGCGGTCCGGGGCAAGGAGGCGGCGAAGGCCATGGCCAACATGCCCAAGGGGAAACTGCCCACCTGGAGCAACATCAAGGAGGGCTTCAGCCCCGTGTCCATGTACCGGGACAGTGTCGACGGGGTGAAGTCCATCAGCAACGCGTTCTCCAAGCAGGGCTGGCGGGAGGGCCTCGGCGGGATGGCGGCGCCCCGATCGGCGGGCACCCTCGACCCGGATCTGGCGAGGGCCGCCGCCGACCTCGACGGCATCGCGCCCGCCGCGACGCAGATGCCCGCGGTCAGCAACGCGATGAGCAACTTCTCCGGCCAGACCAACGCCTGGGCGGGTGCCACGGCCACCGGCGTGGCCGCCGGCGCCGAGGGGGCCTACGGGGCCGTCACGTCCCTGTACGACGGGGCGACGGGATGACCCCGGCCCCCGAGCCCGCCCTCAGGCCGGCCGCCTCGCGTGGTCCCGGCCTCGAACGCTGCCACTCCGCACGGCTCTACTGCGAGGACGGCGCCCTGGTCCTGCGCACCCGCCGCCGCGTCGTCCGCCACCCGGTGGGCGACACCGGCATCGCGCGGGCCGTGTTCGTCGACGCCCCAGGCGAGGACAGGGAGCGCGTGGGTCCGACTCTGCCCGGGTCCTGGGGCGAACTACAGCTCCAGGACCGCGACGGGGCGCTCGTCGGCCGCTTCGACCTCGAGGACTGGCTGCCCGAGTCGCCCGCCCTGCCCAAACGCTCCGTCCGGGGCGAACAGCTCCTCAGCCGCACGGGGGTGTCCCACCTCCTCAAGGCGGCGGGGATCCCCCTGCACGTGGTGCAGAACAAAGACGACCCGCTGGTGGCCTCGGGGCGCGGAGGAGCCGTGCTGGGGCCGGGCAACGTCTTCCCGTACTGGTACTGGGGCGTCCGTGCCTTCGCCGGAGCCGCGTGGTTCGCGGCGTTCACGGCAGTCCTCTTCTCCGGAACGAGTGCGCCCAGGCTCATCCTCCTGCTGGCGGTCACCGCGGCTGTCGCACCGGTGGCGAGGCTGCTGCTGCGCGCCTGGACGGGGGTACGCCTGCGCCGGTGCACCCCCGCCGTGCGCGAGCGGGTCGGCCCGTCTCCCGCGCCGGGCCTCGGCGCCACGGTGCGGTTCTGCCGGGACACCGAGCTGCGGGTGCAGGACCGAGACCTGGTCCTGCGTGATCTGGGCGGGCAGGAGTACTGGTTCCCGCTGACCGGCGCGCACGCGGTGACGTCACTCGTCCTGGTGCGCGACCGCACGGGCTCCGAGCTCGGCGTGGAATTCCGGGGCCCTGGGAAGCAGGTGCGGGCCGTCCTGCCCTGGGACCTCTGGTTCGGGGGTGGGACGGGGGCCGACGGCTGGGCCCGGCTGCGCAGGGCCGCGGGGCTGACGGTGTCCGAACGCCGCCTGACCGGGAAGGCGATCTGGCCGAAGGGTCCGGTGGCGGGCCTGCGCATGCTCCCCGGATCAGGCACGGAGGCCCGCCGCATGTCGCGCTTCCCCGGCACCATCGCCGGGGTGTCCTCCACCGCGATCATGGCCATCGGCTCCGTCTTCTCCGTCATCCAGGGCCTGCAGATCACCGACGAGCACCCGGACGCCGCGCTCACCGCCGTACTCCTGGGAGCAGTCGGCCTCGCCCTCCAGGGCGCCCCGTACGCGGTTCACCAACTGCGCAGCCGCTTCCGCCTCGACCGGCCGGCCCCGGAGCGGACGACACCCAGGAAAGTTGCCGTATGACGCGCACCGAAAGTCCCACGCCCCCTGCCGACTACCGTCTGCTGCTGCCCGAGGGCTGGTTCCGGATCCTGCTCGACCCCGACCAGCGGGACGGTTCCGTGGACGCACTGGTGGAGCGCCAGTTCCGCGGCGTCGACAACGCCCCGCACCTCAAGGAGGAGCTGCGCGGCGACCTGCGCCGCCGGGCCGCCAAGGCGTACCGCAGCGGTGGGATCGAGCTGTACCTGAGCCTCCAGGAGGCCGGCCCCTTCACCATCCCCGCCTCGCTCCTCGTCACCCTGGCGCCCCTGCGCCACGCGGAACCGCTCCCGCCGGAGGACCTGGCACGCGTCCTCGCCGAGGACGCGGAGGCGGCGGAGGACGGGAACGCAGGCGCACCGGTGTCCGAGATCGCCGTCGAGGAACTGGCCGCGGGCACGGCCGTACGGGTCCGCAGACTCACCCGGCAGCCGGGCGAGAACGGCCCGGACGCCCCGCAAGCAGCCCATGCCTCCGTCTCGGTGGAGTACCACCTCCCCGTCCCCGGCACGACGGCGTACCTGCTGCTCACCTTCTCCACACCCCTGGAGCCGATCGCCGACGCGATGGCCGGCCTCTTCGACGCGATCGCCGGCTCGCTGACCTGGACGGAGTGACCCCGGACATGACCGCCGACGACCTGTCGAACCTCGGCCTGGAGTGCTCGGAGGACTGGGTTCCGTTCCCCGTCGCCGGGACGATCGACCTCGACTACTGGGCCAAGCACCAGGCCGGGGAGCTGGTCGAACGGTACGCACGCGATGGCGAGAAGGGCAACGCCCGCCTCCTGGCCCGCGATCTCAAACGTGCCGCGGCCGACAGCCGTACCCGCGAACCCCTGGGCGCCTTCGGCTGGTACCTCAGCGGCCACCAGACGGTGGCGGCCGTGCTCGAACTCGACGCGATCCACCCGGACGCCACGTTCCCGGAGGTCACCCTCCCGCTCCTCACCGAGCACATGACGGCGAGGGACTTCGGCGAACCCGACGTCCGCGAGGTGCGCCTTTCCCTGGGCGACGCGGTCCGCATCCGCCAGAACGTCATCGAGGAGAAGAAACGCCTCCTCGGTCCCCGCCCGGTCGTCCACACCCTCTTCTACGCCGTCCGCCCCGCGACGACGGACGCGGCCATCACCCTCCTGGTCTCCTGGACGGAACCGGTCCTGGACGAGCCACTGGAGAGCATCGTGGACACCATCGCGGGGACGCTCCACTTGTGACAACGAGGGCCGGAGGGCGCCGCCCGCGACTGGGCCGGCGGGACCCCGACAGCGCTACTTGTTGCTGCCGCCCTTGCTGCCCCGCTTGTCCTCCGTCTTCACGGCGTCGTTGACCTGCTTGGTGAGTTCGTCGTCAAGCTTCTTGAACTCGCGGACCACGGCGTCCGACATGCTGGCGAGTGCGTCGAGCTGCTGGGTGATGTCCTCGCGGCCGTCCTCCCAGTTGGACTCGAAGTCGCCGAGGGCGTCGTTGACGCTTCCGTCACCGATGTCGTCCTTGTAGGACTCGAAGAGCTTCTTCGTGTGGTTCAGCCGCGTCTTGAGCGACCGCAGCCGGCGTCCGTAGTCCTCCAGCTCGGTCAACGGCAGTGCGAGGTCGCTCTTGCCCATGGCCCGAAGTCCTCTCTGCGAGTCAGACGAAACGGAACGTGCCGGTCACAGCGTCGAAGATGTCGTGGAACGCCTCGGCGAGATCCAGCACCGGGCTGGCTCCGGAGACGAGGACGACCTGGTCGGTGGTTCCCGGGACGGGGATGTACGTCTGCGTCAGCACCATACGAAGGGTACGACTGTCGCCCGGCGCCACGGGCATGTCTTCCACGCCGTACGTCCGCGCAGCCGGGCCCACTTCAGGGATGTCGACGGTCGTCACCTTGCGCCAGGCGTCGCCGTCACGGCGCGCGGTGATCGTCCGCAGGCTGTCGGCGATGGCCCGGGGATCGGTGGACAGGGTGACCCCCTGTTTGTTCTTGGCACCGACGACGGACACGGTGACGGTCGCGGAGAGCGGAACACCGTCGAAGTTCTCGGCCATGCAGCCCAGGTAGAGTGCACCGGAGTCGTGAGCGTCCTTGGCCATCTTCCGGAGCATGGCGGTCAGGTCGATGCGGTAGGGGGCCAACTCCGGTGTCTCGTCGAGACGTTCATCCACCAGGGCTCGGATCGTCGCCTCCCGTCCTTCGGGACGGATGTCGAACTCCCACCACGACTCCGGAACCGAGATTGACATACCGAATGGAGCGTCCTGTTGCTCCTCGCCTGCCGACTGTCCGTCAATCATGCTTCATATCACCCAACCTGGTCCGGTGCGCATGTCATGTCTCCCCTTATTCGGGCAGCGGAATTCCTTCGGCTTCAGCAATCTCAAGTGTTCGCTCAATGGTAAGTTCCGGCGCAGTGAAGCTGAGAGATCGAATGTGATCGAGGAAATCGCGCGGCGGAGCTACTCGGTGATACTTGACGTAATCTGCCCAGGCGAGCTGCCAGACCCATGTTCCATCAGTCATGATCCCGACGCGAACGTGCATATCCGATGAATCGGAGAAGGGGTCGGGAACAGTTCCTGGCGAGAAAAGTACGGGCTCCGCCTCCTCAAGGAAGGTGGAGAGCTGATCGGCCAGTTGCTCATCGAGCGTGCCTGGCGCGAAGTCGGCCTCCATCTGAGGCTCGCCGATGCGGTGAGGTACAGGAACCCTAGTCATTTCTCTAAGCTCCCCCATTCGGGTAGAAGGTTTCGAACGCGCCGCGAAGTGTCGGGTGCATATAAGTCCCGGCATCGTTGAACGGTGCTACAGCCGTCCTGCCGTGAGGCCAAACCCAAAGGAAGTCATTAGGGGCCTCGACTTTTACGCCGAGAGTGTTTGCCAGGTTCTGTGCGAAACCGTCTGCTTTCATGCCGGTTTGGCAGGACAGGAGTCTAACAGGTTCTCCGTTCCACCCATGCGCCCGCATCAGCGACGCAATCTCGCGATGGTTGAAGCTGTGCCAGTTCTCGGCCAGGTGGGCGGCACCCTCCTTCACCTGGTAGCCCACCGAAGTAGGAGACCCATGCATCCCCACGTCGAAGGTGCCATTGTTTTTTACCCGGTTCATGCTTTTGAGGAGACGATCTCCCGGAGCGAAAACGAGCATGCCAGGGCGACCATCCTTGAAGGGCGTGACCTTGAGGGAGAGTGGCCTTTTACCACGGGACGCGAGCCCCTTTACGACCGAGACAATGTTGGCCGACCCGGATCGGATGCCGCCGGCAAGCCCCTTCAGGCCCCCGCCGATACCGCCCATGATCCCTGTACCGAGCGCCCTCAGCCCGCCCGCCTTCCACAGCTTGCCGAGCTTGGCGAGGCTGGTGAAGCCCTTGGTCGCGGGTATGCAGTCCAGCGCCGCCCATAGGAGATCTCCCCAGCCGGCTTCTCCCTTGATGACCTTTCTTATCGTGTCGGCCATCACCACAAGGGCTGCGGCGAATACCAGCCAGCCCAGCGGGCCGCCCACGATCATCACGATGATGCCGACGATCGTCACGACCCACTTGCATATGGTGACGATCTCGTCCCAGTGGTCGGAGACCCAGTCGCCGATCTCCTCCCACCAGTGCCGGTTCGGGATGCCGGCGTCGGAGGCTTCCCGGAGCTTGGTCACCGTCCGGCGAGCGGCCTCCTCGCGCAGGCCCTTCGCCTGACCGGCGAGCTTTTTGGCCGCGTCGAGGGCACTCTGGGCACTCGCCACGTTCCGCTCGGCCGCCGCCTGCCGGGCCTTCGCGTGCTGGGCGTCACGGGTGGCGCGGCGGACGTCGGCCTCGTCGGGCTTGGGGACGTCCTTGCCGCCGTTCTTTGCAGGGTCGTACGAGTCGGTCTTCTCGGTTGCCCTGCGCACCCAGTCTTCGGCACCGGTCAGTGCGGTCTGCGCGGTGGTGAGCTCCTCACGGGCCTTGCGGCCGTCGCGCAGCGCCTTGTCGGCCTTCTCCTGGGCATCCTGGAGATCGGGCCAGAAGGTGGCCAGCGCGTCGCCGGCCAGGTTGTACGACTTCTTCAGCTTGCGCAGCTTCTTCGGGGCGTCCTCGAACTCCTCGGCGAACACCTCCGCCGTCTTGCCCGCCCAGGAGAGGATCTCCTCTTCCTTGGCGATGCCCTTGAGGTCGCGGAGGACGTCGGACACGTCGTCGGCGAAGTCGTGCAGGGTACCGGCGAGTTTGCGAATGCGGTCAGGGTCGCCCGGCGTCGGGTCCTTGTCCAGGTCGAGTACGTGCCAGTCCGCCGGCCTGTGCGTCACCGTGTTCTCCCCCGTGCACGTGCGATGCCCTCGCTTTTGAACGCGCGTCCGAATTTATCGCATCCGACCGTGCGACCGGTCAGACAGTGGTCCTCTTGAGGCTCTGTATGAGGGCGCCGAAAGAGCCGACGGGGATGGTGAGCGTGCCCTGGGAGGGTGCCTTCGAGTCGCGTATCGCCACGCGCGTGCACAGGGCTGCGATCTCCACGCAGGTGTTGCCGTCGCCGCCGCCGGAGAACGACGACTTCCGCCAGCGCAGCGTCTCGGTCACTGCTCGCCTCACAGTTCCTTCGTCAAACGGTGGATGAAATCACGGGACGCCGCCGGGCTCAGCGACGCCTTCTCCACCTTACGGAACAGTGTTCGAAGCTGGTTCAGTTGAGGTTCCGCATCGATGAACGCAGTGCCTGTGGGCGAGTCCCGGAGCACCGTGTCCAACTGGGGCACAGGGCCGCATGCCTGCATCATCGAAGCTTCGGCGCCGGCGAAGCCGTCTTGGTCGGCGGGGATCACGCGGACGGTCGCGTGACCGTCCTCGCTCTGCGCCAGGATCTGGCGAAGCTGAGCCTGAGCCACGGCACGGTCGGCAACACGAACCCTGAGCGCGAACTCGTGAATGATCGTCTCGTACGGCGTCGGGTCGGCCCCCTCGATCACGCAGCGCCGCCGCATACGGTGTTCGACTCGCGGCGTCAGCTCGCTGTCGGGCAGTCCCGGCATCATGTACGTGTACACCGCACGAGCGTAGTCAGTGGTCTGGAGAAGTCCCGGGACGTGGGTGATCACGATCTCGCGCAGGGCTGTCGCGTGATGTTCCACCTCGGCGGTGTCCAGGAACACCGAAGGCAGTACACCCCGGTACTCCTCCCACCAGCCACGCGTGCGGTCGGTGGCCATGGACACCAGTGCCTCGATCAGCCCTTCGTCCGTGCAGGCGTAATGGGCCGCGAGACGGCGTACGCGGTTGGCGCTAACTCCGGCGACCCCAGACTCGATCTGGCTCATCTGGACCGAGTCGGCGCCGAGCAGTTCGGCGGCCTCCTTGGACTTCATGCCCATTGACTCGCGCAGTTTGCGCAGCTCAGACCCCAACCGCACCCTGCGGGCCGTGAGGTGTCTCTTCGGCGGCAACCAACGCCTCCTGATCTCAACTGCTCGCGCTGCGTAGCTCGTTCGGGGGTCAGAATACGGCAGGTGCTTGCAGTTTCCTAAAACTAGGAAATACCGTCGGTGACGTAACGCGCACTGTGTGATGTCAACGAGTGTCGGAAGTGCACCTTTTCATCATGTCTTGGTGAGCGGCGAAGCCACCGGCCAACCATCCGACCGACGAACGGGGTTCACTCATGCCCGAGAACGAGCCTGTCGATCCTGCGGCCCCCTGGGAGTACACCCTCTACATCCCCAACGACCCGCGTGCGGTGACCATCTGTCGCCGCACTCTTCGTCTCATCCTCACCATGCACGGCCTCATCCGCCTCGTGGACACCACCGAGCTGCTCGCGACCGAGCTGGTCTCCAACGCCGTACGGCACACCAAGGGGCCCGCCGCGTTGCGCGTGCGGTGGGCCGGCGGTGTTCTGCGGGTCGGGGCGTGGGACGCCGACCCGGGACCGCCGGAGCCGCCCGGGAACCTGGACGCGCTCACGGACGCGGAGGAGGGGCGGGGCCTCGCGCTCGTGCGGGCGTGCGCGGACTGGTGGGGGTGGCAACCGCTGGCCAGGGGCGGGAACCGGGGGAAGTACGTGTGGCGTGACCTTGTCGCGGCGTAGGGCGTTGATCACGTCGTACAGGAGGGAGAGCTGATGGTCGGCTCGTCGCACGAAGCGCTGCACCGGGTCTTTCAGAAGGACCCGGCGCTGCTGACCCGGGCGTTTCAGAAGGTGCTGCGCGTTCCCTTTCCGGAGCCGCGTGCCTTCGCGGTCCTGAACGCCGACGTCACGGAGATCGAGCCCGTCGAACGGCGCGTGGACACGCTGATGCGGGTGGAGACGGACGAAGGGGCCTACCTCCTCGTCGTCGAGGCGCAGGGGAAGCAGGACGAGAGGAAGCGGGGCAGCTGGCCGTACTACCTCGCGTACCTGTACGAGAAGTACCGCTGTGAGCCGGTACTCGTCGTGATCACGCAGAACAGCACGACGGCACGCTGGGCTGCGCAGCCCAGCCGGCGCGGGTTGCCCGGTTGGGAATCGCTGACGGTGCGACCGTTGGTGATCGGCCCGGAGAACGTGCCGGTGATCGCGAGTGAGCGGGAGGCGGAGAGGGACGTCCCGCTTGCCGTTCTGTCGGCCATGACACACGGGCGGGGCGCACGGGCCGCCGCCATACTGGAACCGTTGGCTTTCGCTCTGCGGACCGTCGACGGCGACAGCGCCGCGGTGTTCGGACAGCTCATCGAGTCATGCCTGGCCGATTCCCGGGCCAAGGAGATCTGGAGGGACCTGATGTCGGAGATCCGCTACTTCTTCAACAACCCGGTGGCCGAGCAGGTCCGTGAGGAAGGCCGCGTGGAGGGCCGTGAAGAGGGCCGTGAAGAGGGCCGGCTTGAGGATCGGGCCGGGATGACCCTCCGGATTCTGGAGTGGCGGGACATTCCGGTTTCCGAGGCCGTGCGTGAGCGGGTGCTGGCCTGTTCGGACCTGGGTCAACTTGAGGTCTGGGCCCGCCGTGCGGTGACCGCCGAGCGGGCCGAGGATCTCTTCAGCGGTTGATGGACTGGATCTCCTGGACTTCCATGTCCTGCGTGGTCTCGAAGGTGCCGTCCGGCAGGTCGCCCTGGGCTCCGCCGGTGCCCTCCCAGGAGATCTCCCAGGTGATCGAGGCCTTCAGCTGGTATGGCTCGCCGTTCGACGCGCGCAGGTAGCGGATGCCGCAGGGCGGGGTCTGGTCGGCCTTGCCCTTCGTGTACGGCGTACCGATGGAGCCGTCGGCGTTGATCTCGCAGTCGCCGGAGGCGGGGAAGGTCTCGGCGTCGTCCGTGCCGGGTTCCAGGTGGAGGGCGACGGGCTTGGCGGTTGTCTCCGCCCACAATCCGGTGCCCGGCAGCTCGGCCCCGACCTTGACCTCCTTGAAGGTGCCCTTGTCCAGCCAGACCCAGGTCGGCAGGTTCACCGTGGACTTCGCTTCCGGCTTCAGCTCGACCTCGGTCTTCGGTACGTCGATCTGGTCGTACGCGTAGGCGGCGAGCGTTTCGGGAGTGGGGGCGTGTTCGTCGTCCGGGATCGTGCCGGCGTCCTGCCAGAACATGACGCGGCCGCAGTCCCAGGCCTTGGTGTCGTGCTCGTGCCCCTTGCGGACCACGCTGCGCCAGAACATCCCGTTCTTACTCAGGTTGTAGTCCTTGTAGCCCTTCGCCATGGTGTTCTTCGACGAGTTGATGTCGAAGTTGTCCTGTTCCTCGCCCTCCTCGTAGTGATCCACGAAGATGCCCGAGGTCCAGAACTCATGGGCGTTCACGGCCCCCAGGCCACCGTTCTTCTTCAGGTCGGCGACGGCGGACTTGAGCTGCTCCGGGGTGAATACGGGTTCGTACCAGCAGACCGGCGGCTCCCAGTTGGGGTCGACCGAGGTCAGGTCCTCCATGGATCCGCTGCCGGTCCGGCCGTCGGGGTAGGTGACCTGAATCCTGGACTGGGAGACCGAGGCCAGCAGGGTGCGGTTGTTCGCATCGCCCTGTGGTTTGTCGCTGCCTCCCGGCGTCGGTGTGGTGCCGCCCACCGGCTTGTCGGCATGGGCCACTCCCGCGGCCCACAACATGGAACTGGCGGCAAGCGCCACGGCCCACTTCGTGCGGCCGGCAGCGATCAGCCTCGGCATTCCGTGGCCTTCCCCTCGACGGTAATCTGCTGAGCCCGCCACACCGGCGAGTCCTCCTGAGGAGCCATGAGGAGGCTGAACTTCTGATAACTGGCCAGGCTCTCCTCGGTGCGGTGAACCTTTCCGGTCTTCACCTCCTTGCCGTAGGCCTTGGACTGGTCCTCGCAGAACGTGACAAGGATGGACTTCGCCTTCTCGCCCTCACCCACAGGGCTGGTTTCCGCCTGGTAGTACCGGTCCTCGCCCGTCAGGGTCCAGCCGCCGTCCACGTACTCCTGGATCTGCGACTCGGCGTACCGGGCGGCACCGGCCGCCGAGTAGAAGCCATACGCAGGATCCTTGACGTCCTGCTCCGTGATGCCGTGATTCAGCGCTTTGATGTAGTTCGCGGCGTCACCCAGCGCGGCAGCGGCATCCGCGTCCGACGGCCTCTCGAAGTCGAAGGCCAGCTTCAAATCCTCGGGCAGGCTCACGTCCGGACGCTTCACGTCGGCCGCGCCCGATGCCGAAGCCGACGGTGAGGAAGTGCTCGCCCCCGTCCCCGCCCCCTTGATGTCGTCCGGCGACGTGCTGTCGTCGCCTCCGCCGCACGCGGTCAGGAGAAGGGCCGCCGTCGCGGCGAAGGTGGCGGCGGTCGTGGTGAGGGCGCTGCGGGCCACTGGTGTTCCCCCCGAGATACGGCGTGTGCGACAGGGAACGAAGCTACCAGCGGTGCGTGCACGGCCTCTGACCGGTTTTCGGGGATTGTGTGCGGAGTGTGAAGGGAATGCTCGCAGAATCGGACAAACAGCGTGAAGCGGGCGGAAGTTGTGATGTGGGCCTCCCTCGCCCCTTCGCCGCCGTCGGTGGGAGTCCATAAGATCTCGGTAGGCTCAGCACACCCCTGATACCGGACGCCCTCGTGGCCTCCTCCGCCCACGACCACGACCCAGGACTCCGCCCATGCCGCGACGCCGCACCTCAAGCTCCTCAAGCTCGACGGCTCCCTCGGCGCCCTCGGCTCCGAGGAACCGGACACCTCAGCCGGTAAGGGTGCGGCGGCGGTCGTTCGGGGACTTCGTCAAGGCGTTCCTCGCCTTCGTCGTGCTGGCGGGACTGGTCGTCGGGGTGCCCCTCGCGCTGGCCGTGACCGTCGGGTGGCCGCTCCCGGGGGGCGCGCCGAGCCTCGACTGGCTCCAGCGTGAGATCACGGTCCACACGTTCCTGTCCATCCTCACCGTCATCGTCTGGCTCGCCTGGGCGCAGTTCACCGCCTGCGTGCTCGTCGAGGTCAAGGCCGCGGTGTCCGGCGTCGGCGTGCCGGGGCGGGTGCCGGGGTCGGGGCCCAGTCAGCTGTTGGCCCGGCAGCTGGTCGCCGCTCTCCTCCTCGTCGGTGCCACCGCGGCGAGCCTCACGCCGGGGCTGTCGCAGCTCGGACAGAGCCTGGAAGGGAACCAGAAGCCGTCCGTCGCCGCGGCCCAGCAGACGCCGGGACTCTTCGGCCAGCAGCAGGAGCAGGCCGCCGCCACAGCCAACGCCCTTGCCGAGCAGGCGGGTCAGGCCGGGCAGGCCGCCGCCCGTGCCGACGGTGGTGCCTCCGCGGCGCACGGTGACACGAAGTACTACCGGATCCAGCCGCCCGAGGGCCGTCACCACGACTCCCTCTGGGAGGTGGCCGAACGGCACCTCGGTGACGGGCGGCGCTACAAGGAGATCTTCGAGCTCAACAAGGACCGGGTGCAGCCGGACGGGTCCCGCCTGTCGGAGGCCTCCCTCATCCGGCCCGGCTGGATCATGGAGATGCCCGGAGACGCCCGCGGCGGCGAGCTGGTCGAGATGCCCGACGAGGCGCCCAACGTCTCCGAGCAGGTGCAGCAGCAGATCAGCGACTACGCCCGGACCGGCGATCACGCGCAGGGCGGCGGGGGAGCCCAAGGCGGCGGCGACGTCCAGGTCTCCCTGCCCGAGCAGCGGCCCGCGCCCACGCCCGCGAACCCCGTCACACCGGCCACGCCCGCGACCCCGGCTCCCAGTGCCGGGCAGGAGCACGCCACCCCCGCCGCCGGACAGGCCGAGGACTCCTTCGGGCTGTCGGAGGCACTCCTCGCCGCGCCCCTCCTCGCCGCCGGTCTCCTCGGCGCCCTCGGGCGGCGGCGCCGGCAGGCGCTGTGGCAGTCGGCGCTCGGCGCGGTCGGCGGACGGCGCGGCATGGAGCCGCCCACGCCGACCGGGGACGCCCAGGACGTGCAGGACGCGCTGCTGGTCGGCGCCGACCCCGAGGGCGTACGCCTGCTCGACCGGTCGCTGCGCGGGCTGGCCGCCTCCCTCGCCGCGGAGTCCCGCCCGCTGCCCGTCGTCTACGCGGCCTGGATGAGCGGCAACGGCGACCTGCACCTCCAGCTCGCCCAGCCCGCCGGGAAGCCGCCCGCGCCCTGGCAGCAGGGGCAGGACCAGACCTTCTGGATGCTGGCCCGCGCCGACGCCGAGCGGTACGAGGAGGCGGAGACCGCCGCGCCCTACCCGGGGCTCGTCAGCCTCGGCACCATGGACGATTCCCGGCTGCTGCTCAACCTGGAGGCCGTGCCCGGCATCGTCTCCCTCAGCGGGGCCGAGGCCGACCGGGCCGCCGTGTTCGCATCGGTCGCCGCCGAGCTGGCCACCAACGGTTGGTCGGACCGTATGACCATCACCCTTGTCGGGTTCGGGGACGATCTCACTCCACTCGCGCCGAACCGGATCCGTCACCTCGACGGGTTCGAGGACCTCTTCGAGACCATGTCGGCCGAGACCCGGCAGCGGCGCGGCGCGCTCGGTGCCGCCGGGCACGACTCGGTGCTCACCGGCCGTACCGGACCCGCCCAGCACACGCGTTGGGCACCGCACCTCGTGCTGCTCGCCGCCCAGCCGTCCGACGAGGAGGCCCTGCAGCTCGCGGAGCTGGCCGCCGACGCGGGCCGGCTCGGCATCGGCTACCTCGTCGGCACCGGGGGCACCGACCTGCCCGGCGCGGCGTGGGAGATGGAGATCACCGGCGAGGGGCGGCTGCTCGCGCCGCTGCTCGGGCTCGAGCTGGACGCCCAGTTGCTGCCCCTCGCGCAGCAGCGTGCCGTCGTCGAGCTGTTCACCGACGCCGATCCGGACTCCGACCCGGGCTCCGGTCCCGGGGGCGCGCCCGGGCGGGCCAACACCCCGCCGTTCCTGGTCGACATCAGCGAACAGGGGCGGCCCGCCGTGTACGCCCGCCTCGTCGGGTCGTACGAGATCATGGGCCTGGACGCGCCCGACGGCGAGCGCAGCGCCCTGCTCCACGAGGCGCTGGCGCTGCTCCTGCTGCACCGCGAGGGAGTCCACCCGCGTGTGCTGTCCTCCGCTCTGTGGCCGCGCGGCGTGACGGCGGATGTGCGCGACGCGCTGCTGGAGCGGCTGCGGGCCTGGCTGGGCACCGACCCCGACGGCACGCCGCGGCTCGCCACCGACGCCACCGGACGGCTCACCCTCGCCAAGTCCGTCGTCTCCGACCTCGACGTCCTGCGCTCCCTCTACTACGAGGCCACGCAGGGCCGGGGCGTGGACAGCCGTCAGGTGCGCGGACGGCTGCTCACCGACGCGCTGGTGCTGGTGCGCGGGCCGCTGCTCGCCGACCGGCCCGAGGGCCGCTACCGCTGGCTCACGCACGAGATCATCGACGCCCAACTCCCGTTGCTCGTCGCCGACACCGGGCTGGCGCTCTCCGAGTTCCACCTGGAGAAGAACCGCGCGGAGAAGGCCATCGAGGCGCTCAACGCGGCCCTGCGCACCGCCCCCGCCGACGAGCGCCTGTGGCACGAACTGCTGCGCGCCACGCACACCACCGACGACCCCGACCGGCTGCGCGCCCTCGCCGCCGACCTTGTCGACCGCAGCGGGGCGCGCGGACTGCCGCCGCGCACCGAGGCGCTGCTCGACGAGTTGCTGCCGACCTGGCGCGAGGGCGTCGCCGCCGCCGGATGAGCATCAACATCGGCACCAACATCGGCATCGACCACGCCATCGACATCGATCTCGTGGTCGTCCTCGTCGCCGCGCTCTGGGGCGCGGCGACGGGCGCGTTGCTGCCGCGTGCCGCCTACCGGTTCTCCGCGCCTTCCGGGGAGGCGTGGCGGGACCTGTGCCCACGGGAGCACCCCCTCCGGGGCTGGCTCGGACCGGCCAGGTGCGGGCAGTGCGCGGCCGGCCACACCTCCTACGGCCTCCGTGCCGCATCCCTGGCCGTCGCCACCGCCCTCGTCTGCGCCGCCCTCGCCGCCGCCACCGGGCCCCGGCCCGAGGTCGCCGTCTGGCTGCTGCTCGCGCCGGCCGGAGTGCTGCTGGCCGTCGTCGACCTGAAGGCACGGCGGCTGCCCGACCCGCTCACCCTGCCGCTCGCCGGCGCCGCGCTCGCCCTGCTCGGCCTGACCGCGCTCGTGCCCGAGCACGCGGGGGAGTGGACCACCGCCCTGCTGGGCGCCCTCGCCCTCGGCGCCGGCTACTTCGTACTGTTCCTCATCAACCCGGCCGGCATGGGCTTCGGCGACGTCAAGCTCGCCCTCACAGCCGGTGCCGCCCTCGGCTGGTACGGCTGGCCCACGCTGATGCTGGGCACCTTCGCCGGGTTCCTGCTCGGGGCGTTGTACGGCGGCGCCCTCCTCGTCGCCCGGCGCGCGGACCGCAAGACCGCCATCCCCTTCGGTCCTTTCCTCATCGCGGGCGCCTTCCTGGGCGTCCTGGCCGGGGCGTACGCGGCCTGACCACGAGCGCGCGAGAGGCCTGGCGTACGCTGGTGCGGTCCGTCCACAACCCTTACGAACCTTGCGAAAGGGACGCCGGTGACCGAGAAGGCCGACCTTCAGCCCATCCTCGACCGCGCCGCCGCCGGTGGGCGGATCACCCCCGAAGAGGCGCTCGACCTGTACCGCGACGCCCCGCTGCACGCGCTGGGCGCCGCCGCCGACGCCGTACGCAGGCGCAAGTACGCCGGTACGGAGCACATCGCCACGTACATCATCGAGCGCAACATCAACTACACGAACGTGTGCGTCACGGCGTGCAGGTTCTGCGCCTTCTACGCCGCGCCCAAGGACACCGCCAAGGGCTGGACCCGCGACCTCGACGACATCCTGCGCCGCTGCGCGGAGACGATCGAGCTGGGCGGCACGCAGATCATGTTCCAGGGCGGCCACCACCCGGACTACGGCGTCGAGTACTACGAGAAGCACTTCGCCGCCATCAAGAAGGAGTTCCCCGAGCTCGTCATCCACAGCCTGGGGGCGAGCGAGGTCGAGCACATGGCGCGGATCTCGGGTGTCTCGGTCGAGGAGGCCATCACCCGTATCCACGCCGCCGGGCTCGACTCCTTCGCCGGTGCCGGTGCGGAACTCCTGCCCGAGCGGCCGCGCAAGGCCATCGCGCCGCTGAAGGAGTCCGGCGAGCGCTGGCTGGAGATCATGGAGATCGCGCACGGGCTGGGCGTCGAGTCGACGTCCACCATGCTGATGGGCACCGGCGAGACCAATGCCGAGCGCATCGAGCACCTGCGCATGATCCGGGACGTGCAGGACCGCACCGGCGGCTTCCGCGCCTTCATCCCGTACACCTACCAGCCCGAGAACAACCACCTGAAGGGCCGCACGCAGGCCACGCTCTTCGAGTACCTGCGGATGATCGCCATCGCCCGGCTGTTCATGGACAACGTCGCCCACATCCAGGGCTCCTGGCTGACCACCGGCAAGGAGGTCGGCCAGCTCTCCCTGCACTACGGCGCGGACGACCTCGGCTCGATCATGCTGGAGGAGAACGTCGTCTCCTCCGCCGGTGCCAAGCACCGGTCCAACCGGATGGAGATCATCGACCTCATCCGGAAGGCGGGGCGGGTGCCCGCCCAGCGGGCCACCACGTACGAGCACCTCGTCGTGCACGACGACCCGGCGAACGACCCGGTCGACGAGCGGGTCGTCTCGCACATCTCCTCCACGGCGATCGAGGGCGGCACGGCCCACCCCGAGCTGAAGCTGCTCGCCTCCAACTGACGCCGCCGTGCTGACGATCCACGTCTGTGAAGCCTCGCCCGAGGCGGCCGTCCTGGTCGACGGCGCGCATCTCGCCGCCGTCGGCCCGTACGAGGCACTGGCCGCCGACCACCCGCGGGCGCGGGTGCGCCGGTGGCCCGGACTCCTGACGCCCGGACTGCTCAACCCGTACGGTCCGGAACTGCTGGAACAGGCCTACCACCCCGACCCGCGCGAAGCGGACCGGCTCGGTACCGAGCCGGTCTTCGGGGAGCGCGCGCTCGCACTTCTCGCCGCCAACCCGTCCGCACGGGGCGCCAGCGCGCGCCGCGGAGTACAGCGCATGCTGGCGCACGGAACGGTTGCCGTCGCGGGTGAGCTGCGGGGGCGCGCGGCGCTGGACGCGGTGCGGGGAGCGGGGCTCGCCCTGGCGGGGCGTCCGGCCGGTCTGCCCGGGCCCGCGTCCTTCTCACCGGTGCCGCTCGTGCTGCTCCCCGGGCTCGCTCCCGGGAAACCCGCGCGGTTCGCGGTGTTCGACGTACCCGACCGGGCCGCGCTCGTGCGGGACGGCGCGTCCACGTGCGTGGCGACCGTCGTCGCGGGCCGGATCGTGTACCGGCGTCGCTGAGCGCGCTATCCCGCGAACGCCTTCGCGAACGCGCCGCTCTCCTGCTCCACCCCGCTGCAGTCGGTCAGCGCGTCCTGTGCGGAGGCGTCGTCCCCGCACTGCCGGTCCCGGAACGTCGCCCACATCGACACCCACGCGATGCCCTTCTCCTCGGCGAAGGCGCGGACCTCGGCCGCGTCCGCGAGCGTGAACGTCTCCCCGGCGACGTCGTTGACGCCGAGCATCGAGGTGAGCGCCATGCCCCGCCAGGCGTCCGCGTCGGAGGTGCCGAAGACGTTCTTGAGCTGGGTGTGGGCGGCCTTCGCCGAGGTGAGGGCGTAGTCGCCCATGTCGTCGGTGTAGGACTCGCCGTAGTTCATGGTCATGAGGTTGACGGTGGAGACCTGTACGCCATGGTTGTTGGCGGACGCCAGCAGCGCCAGGCCGTCGGTGTCCAGACCGGAGGGCATCACCGGGAGGGTGAAGGAGACCTCCAGGCCCTCCCGTTGCTCCTGGAGCAGCGCGATCGCCTCCGAACGCAGGGCGCGGGACTCGGCGTCGGCCAGCTCGTCGCCCTCGATGTCGAAGTCCGCCTGCGTCGCACCGGCCGCGTCCAGGGCCGCGCCGTACGCCTCGGCCAGTGCCGAGGCGCTGTCGCAGGCCGCCGCCAGCTCCGTGCCGGAGGCGCCGCCGAAGGAGACGCGGACGGTGGCGCCGGACGACTTGAGCTTCTCGACGCGGGAGGCGACGGAGGCGTCGTCGATGTCCTGGACGCCGTTCCAGCGCGGGACGCAGTCGTCGCCGGAGGAGATGACGAACGCCAGGTTGTACGTCGCCGGGGAGCCCGCCGCGTCGGTGGCGGAGGCGGTGGTGGCGCTGACGTAGGGGGCGTAGGCGGTCCCCGGCGACGACGACTCGGCCGGCGACGACGACTGGGCCGGCGACGACGACTCGGACGGTGCCGCCGGGGCCGCGTCGGTGGTGCCGGCGGCGTCGTCCCCTCCGGCGCAGCCCGCCGCGGCCAGGGTGAGCAACAGGGCGCACCCGGCCGCCGCCTTCCGGTAAGCCCTCATGTGCGTACGCTCCCGATCTCGTCGGCGTCTGTGTTCGGACGAGCGAAGATGGCATGCCGGCCTGGGTCTTCGCTGAGGAAAGGGCGCCTTCGGGCGCCATCTCCCAGGAAAAGGACAGGATGGGCCCCTTTTCACCGGGATCTCTCAAGAACCTCCCAGGTTGCGACAGGTAAGTCTCCCTAATGTCCGGGACATGCACTCCGAGCCTGCCTCCGCATCCCGCGCCGCGCCCGCTGCCGCCGCGCGCGGTCGCCGTCGCAAACGCGGCAAACGGTCCGCCGAGGGGCCCGTGTTCGTCGACAGCACCGGGCGCCGGGCCCGGCTGCTGCGCCGGCTCGGGCTCCTGCTCGGGGCCGTGTGCGTCGGCTACACGGCCGTCCTGGGCCTGGCCTTCATGGGCGTCGGCATCTCGGTCAACCCGTCCTCGCTGCTGCCCTTCGGCGTCGGCGGTGGTGGTGGCGGCGGACCGGAGGGCGGGCCGGGGCCCGGCGGCGGTACGCGCCCCCAAGGCGGCGGCGCTCCCACGGGTGCCCCGCCCAGCCCCGCGCCCTCCGTTTCCCCCAGCGCGGTCCCCAGCACCGCTCCCACCGCCGCCCTCACCGACTGACCGGACGCCTCCATCCTCATGACCACGCCCACCGCACCCCCCACCCCGCCCGCACGGGGTCGCCGCCGTGCCCCCTCCCGCATGGAACGGGCCGCCGGCCGGGCCGCCGCACTGCAACGCCCCCGCGTCCTCCTCGCCCTGCTGCTCCTGCTCGCGCTGACCTGCGTGATGCTCCTCGACGGCTATCTGCGCGCGGAGGTCGGCGGCGACCAGCGCGTCCGCTCCGGCGCCTCGGCGAGCGACGTCCCCGACGACGTACTCGACGGCGGGCCGATCCTCTCCTTCCCCGGCGGACAGGCCACCACCGTCTCCGTCCCCGACAAGACGATCGTGCTGACCTTCGACGACGGTCCGGACCCCACCTGGACGCCGCAGGTGCTGGAGATCCTCGAGAAGTACGACGTTCCCGGCACGTTCTTCCTGGTCGGCTCGATGGTCTCGCGCCACCCGGGCATCGTGCGGGACCTGGTCGAGCAGGGCAACGAGGTGGGCGTCCACACCTTCACCCACGTCGACCTCTCCTACCAGAGCCAGGCCCGCGTCACCCGCGAGATCGAGCAGACCCAGCTCGCCCTGGCGGGCGCCGCCGGCATCACCACCACGCTGTTCCGGGCGCCGTACTCCTCCCAGACGGACGCCATCGACAACTACAGCTGGCCCGTCTACGAGAGCCTGGGCGAGGACGGCTACACCAGCGTCTTCATCGACACCGACAGCGACGACTGGAAGCAGCCCGGCGTCTCGAAGATCGTCGAGTGGGCGACGCCGGAGGACGACGAGGGCGCGTCCGTCCTCTTCCACGACGCCGGGGGCGAGCGGTCGCAGACGATCGAGGCGCTGCCGAAGTACATCGAGAAGATGAAGGCGAAGGGCTACACCTTCACCACGGTCAGCGGTGTCATGGCCGAACAGCAGCCCACGGGCGGTCCCGCCGCGGCCCCGGACGCGACCGGTTCCGGCGACAGCCTCCAGGCCGCCCACCACAAGGCCACCGGAGCCACCCTCTACGAGGGCAAGGCGCTCGTCGCGGCCGTCGCGGTGGCCGAGTGGACGGTCCCGGCGCTGTCGGCCGGGCTCGTGATCGTGGGCGTGGCCGTCATGGGCCGGTTCGCGATGATGCTGGTCCTCGCCCGCCGTCACCACAGACAGCGCAACAGACGCCGCTTCAGCTGGGGCCCGCCCGTCACCGGGCCGGTGAGCGTGATCGTCCCGGCGTACAACGAGAAGGAGTGCATCGAGGCGACCCTGCGCTCACTGGCGGGCAGCACCCACCCGATCGAGATCATCGTCGTGGACGACGGCTCGACGGACGGCACGGCGGAGATCGCCGAGTCCCTGGGGCTGCCGGGCGTCCGCGTCGTGCGGCAGGCCAACGCGGGCAAGCCCGCCGCCCTCAACAACGGCGTCCGGCACGCCCGGTACGACATCGTCGTGATGATGGACGGCGACACCGTCTTCGAGCCCGACACCGTCCGGCACCTGGTGCAGCCCTTCGCCGACCCGTCCGTCGGCGCGGTCGCGGGCAACGCCAAGGTCGGCAACCGGCGCACCCTCATCGGCGCCTGGCAGCACATCGAGTACGTCATGGGCTTCAACCTCGACCGGCGCATGTACGACCTGCTGCGCTGCATGCCGACCATCCCCGGCGCGATCGGCGCCTTCCGGCGCGAGGCGGTCCTCCAGGTCGGCGGCATGAGCGACGACACCCTCGCCGAGGACACCGACATCACCATCGCCCTGCACCGCGCGGGATGGCGGGTGGTCTACGAGGAGCACGCCCGCGCCTGGACGGAGGCGCCCGGGTCGCTCGGCCAGCTCTGGTCGCAGCGCTACCGCTGGTCCTACGGCACGATGCAGGCGCTGTGGAAGCACCGCCGGTCCCTGACGGACAAGGGGCCCTCGGGCCGCTTCGGGCGGGTCGGGATGCCGCTGGTCGTGCTCTTCCAGGTGGTCACGCCGGTCTTCGCCCCGCTCATCGACGTGTTCACCGTCTACTCGATGCTCTTCGTCGACTTCCGCGCGGCGCTCCTCGCCTGGCTCGCGGTGCTGGGCGTGCAGCTGGTGTGCGCGGCGTACGCCTTCCGGCTCGACCGGGAGCAGTATCGGTACCTGCTGATGATGCCGCTCCAGCAGCTGGCGTACCGGCAGATGATGTACCTCGTCCTCATCCACTCCTGCGTCACCGCCCTGACCGGCGGGCGGCTGCGCTGGCAGAAGCTGAAACGGACGGGCGAGGTGGGGACCCCGGCCGGGACCACGGGGGCCGGCTGATGGGCGCGCACCGCAAGGGTGCGGTGCGCGGCGAGGGGCTGGTGCGCGGCGAGGGGGCGCGCGGCGAGGGGGCGGAACGGCGTGGCCCCGCCCCGGGCGCGGCGCCGGGGCGGGACCGCTACTTCGACACCCTGCGCGCCCTCGCCCTTGTCCGGGTCGTCGCGTACCACGCCTTCGGCTGGCCCTGGGCCGGGCTGGTCTTCCCCTCCATGGGGGTCATGTTCGGCCTGGCCGGCACCCTGATGGCCCGCTCGCTCCAGCGGCCCGCGGCAGCGGTGGTCCGGAGCCGGCTGCGCCGCCTGCTGCCGCCTTTCTGGTGCTGGGGCCTGTTCGTGGTGGGCGCGATGCTGGTGCGCGGCTGGATGCCGGGCCGGCAGATCGTCTACTGGGTCGTGCCGCTCGGCGACCCGCCGGGCAGCGCGTGGGGCGAGCAGGCGTGGGAGATCCTCTGGTACCTCAGGACGTATCTGTGGTTCGTCCTGCTCTCCCCGCTGCTGCTGCGGGTCTTCCGGGTCGCGCCCCGGACGGTGCTGCTGCTGTCCCTCGCGCCGATCGCGGTGTTCCAGTTCCTGTGGCAGCCGCCGGAGAACCGCTTCGGCACCGGACTGCTCGACCTGGCGACGTACCTCTTCTGCTGGATCCTCGGCTTCGCGCACCGCGACGGCGTGCTCGCCCGCCTCAGGCCGGTCGCCGTCGTCGTCCTGTCGCTCGCGGCCCTCGCCTTCGGCGCCTGGTACGCCTTCGCGCACCGGGCCGAGTACGGCACCTACGACCTCGACGACATCCCGTTCGCGCAGGCCTTCTGGTCGGCCGGGTTCGTGACGCTGCTGATGTACTCCAAGGCGCGGCTCGGGGTCGACTTCGCGGGACTGGCCCGGCTGCGGCGGCTGGACCGGCTGGTGACCGTGCTCAACGCCCGCGCTGTGACGGTCTACCTCTGGCACGAGCTGGCCCTCGTCCTGGCCGTGCCGCTGATCGACCGGTTCTGGGACGTGCCCGCCTTCGAGGCGTACCTGCCGCTGGAGAGCCAGTGGTTCCTGCTGGGGGTGGGCTGGGTCCTGATCGCGGTGTTCGTGCTGCTGTTCGGGTGGGTGGAGGACGTCGCCGCGCGGAAGAGGCCCCGCCTGCTGCCGTGAGCCCGTCCGCGGCGACAGGGGGAGGTGCTGCAACAATGGGCCCGTGACCCGCGCTTCCCTGAACAAGCAGCCGCACGAAGTCGCCTCGATGTTCGACCACGTCGCGGAACGGTACGACCTGACGAACGCCGTGCTCTCGCTCGGCCAGGACCGGGCGTGGCGCAAGGCGGTCGCCCAGGCCGTCGACGCCCGCCCGGCGCAGAAGGTCCTGGACCTGGCGGCCGGCACGGCGACCTCCTCCCTGCCCTTCGCCCGCACCGGCGCGTACGTCGTCCCCTGCGACTTCTCCCAGGGCATGCTCCAGGTCGGCAAGGAGCGGCACTCGTGGCTGCCGTTCACCGCGGGCGACGCGACCCGGCTGCCGTTCAAGGACGACGTCTTCGACGCCGTGACCATCTCCTTCGGGCTGCGCAACGTGCAGGACACGGACGCCGCGCTGCGCGAGATGTACCGGGTGACGCGGCCCGGCGGCCGGGTCGTCATCTGCGAGTTCTCGCACCCGACCTGGGCGCCGTTCCGCACCGTCTACACCGAGTACCTGATGCGCGCCCTGCCGCCGGTCGCCCGCGCGGTGTCGTCCAACCCCGACGCGTACGTCTACCTCGCCGAGTCCATCCGTGCCTGGCCCGACCAGGCGGCGCTCGCCGAGCGGCTGGGCAAGGCCGGCTGGTCCAGGGTGGCGTGGCGCAACCTGACGGGCGGCGTGGTGACGCTGCACCGGGGGTTCAAGGAGAGCTGACGGTCGCGCAGCGCGGCAGCGGCGTGTCCTCGACGGGCTCGGCCAGCTCCCGCCGGAGCCCGCCGTGCGGCGGTCCCGGCAGCCGCGGCTCGCGGATGCCTCCGCCGCCCTCGCCCTCCCCGAAGTCGAACCACACGTACACCATCGACTCCCGCGGCACCCGCGCGCCGGGCTGCGGGTACTGGCGTACGACGTGGTCGACGAGGGCGAGGTGGAGGTCCGGCCGGTCCGGCGCGAGCAGGGACAGGCCCCGCTCCCGGACCGTCTCCCGCGCGTCCACGGCCATCAGGCCGACCAGGCGCGGTACGCGTACGTCGGATTTCTCGGGTACCAGGCGCACGGACGTCACCCCCCAGCGGTACCGGGCAGAGTAGCCCCGCGGGGCACCGCCGGGAAGCGTCAAGTGGCTTACTGTGACAGTCGACTACTCTCCGTCACGCTCTCTGCAGGGGGAGCCGGTAGCAGTGGCCCTCCTGCTGTGAGACCGGGGTCGTGAAGACCTCGGCGAGCCGCATGCCCAGCCGCTCGGTGACCGCGATGGACCGGGTGTTGCGCGCGTTGACCATCGCGACCACCTCCGCCACGCCCGCGTCACGCACCCGCTCCAGCGTCTGCCGGGCGGCCGCCGTGACATACCCCTTGCCCCAGTGCGCCCGCCCGAGCCGCCAGCCGATCTCGATCTCGCCCTTGGGACCCCAGTCCCCCGGCCAGGGCTGGGCGCCGGTGAACCCTACGACCTGGCCCGACTCGTCGACCATGGTCCACAGACAGAAGCCGTGCTCCGCGTCGTGCCGGCGCTGGCGGACGGTCAGCTCCTCGTAGACGGACAGCTCCGCGGACCTCCCGCCGTGGAACTCCATGACGTCCGGGTCGTCGAAGATCCGGTGCCAGGCGACGGCGTCCTCGTCGGTGGGGACGCGCAACCGTACAGCGGGGAGAGGTCGCTTCACTGGGCAGCCCTTCAGCCGGGTGATCGGTGACGCTGAATAGACTGCCCATGACCAGTGCCGGTCGGCACGCAGATTCCGAACTTGGGGAGATCCCGCCGTGACCGTCGAGACTGAGCCGCTCTCCGAGAACACCGCCGACGTGATCGTCGTGGGCGCGGGGCCGGCCGGCTCCACCACCGCGTACCACCTGGCCAGGTCGGGACTCGACGTCCTGCTCCTGGAGAAGACCGCGTTCCCCAGGGAGAAGGTCTGCGGTGACGGCCTCACCCCGCGCGCGGTCAAACAGCTCGTCGCCATGGGCATCGACATCTCCGAGGAAGCAGGCTGGCTGCGCAACAAGGGCCTGCGCATCATCGGCGGCGGCTCCCGACTCCAGCTGGACTGGCCGGATCTGGCCTCCTTCCCCGACTACGGACTCGTCCGCAAGCGCGACGACTTCGACGAGCAGCTCGCCCGGCAGGCCCAGAAGGCCGGCGCCCGGCTGTACGAGCGCTGCAACGTCGGCGCCCCGATCGTCGACGACCGCACCGGCCGCATCACCGGCGTGCACGCCAAGCTGGGCGAGGACAAGCGCGAGGTCACCTTCCACGCGCCGCTGGTCGTGGCCGCCGACGGCAACTCCACGCGGCTGTCCCTGGCGATGGGCCTGCACCGCCGCGAGGACCGTCCCATGGGCGTCGCGGTCCGCACGTACTTCACCTCGCCCCGCCACGACGACGACTACCTGGAGTCCTGGCTGGAACTCTGGGACCGGCGCGGCCCGCAGGACCGCCTGCTGCCGGGCTACGGCTGGATCTTCGGTATGGGCGACGGCACCTCGAACGTCGGCCTCGGCGTCCTCAACACCTCCGCCGCCTTCAAGGAGCTGGACTGGCGCGAGATCCTCAAGGCCTGGTGCGCGTCCATGCCCGAGGACTGGGGCTACACCCCGGACAACATGACCGGCCCGATCCGCGGCGCCGCCCTGCCCATGGCCTTCAACCGCCAGCCCCACTACACCAAGGGCCTGCTTCTGGTCGGCGACGCCGGCGGCCTGGTGAACCCCTTCAACGGCGAGGGCATCGCCTACGCCATGGAGTCCGGCCAGATCGCCGCCGACGTCGTCGTCCAGGCTCACGCGCGGGCCACGCCGGCCCAGCGCGAGGTCGCCCTGCAGCGCTACCCGCGCGTCCTCAAGGACACCTACGGCGGCTACTACACGCTGGGCCGCGCCTTCGTGAAGCTCATCGGCAACCCGAAGGTCATGCAGATCGCGACCCAGCGCGGCCTCACCCACCCCGTCCTGATGAAGTTCACCCTGAAGATGCTCGCCAACCTGACGGACCCGACGGGCGGCGACGCGATGGACCGCATCATCAACGGACTGAGCAAGGTCGCACCGAAGGCCTGATCAGGCGCCGGTTGCGCCGTCAGCAGTCCGATCTCGGGCGAAGGCCGCGGCGTTGGCGGCCCGGCGCGCGAAGACCTCCTCGCGCCGGTCCGCCGACTGCCGCAGCGCCGCCTTCCGTTCCCGGCCGGAGAGCCGGTCCAGGTAGACCTGTCCGTTCACGTGGTCGGTCTCGTGGGCCAGGCAGCGCGCGAAGTAGCCGGTCCCCTCGACGAGGAGTGGCGCGCCGTCCTTGTCCAGGCCCCGCACGACGGCACGGTCGGGGCGCGGTACGGCCATGACGGCGCCCGGCACCGACAGGCACCCCTCGCCCTCGTCGAGCAGCCGCCGCGCGGCCGGGTCGAGGGGTTCCAGCACCGGGTTCACGATGTGCCCGACATGTCGGACACCTTCGTCGTCCGGGCAGTCGTAGACGAACAGGCGCAGGTCGACGCCGACCTGATTGGCCGCCAGCCCGGCCCCCTCCGCGACATACATCGTGCGGAACATGTCGTCGATGAGTGCGGTGAGGTCGGGGCCGAACTCCGTGACGTCCCGGCACGGCCGGTGCAGCACCCCCTCGCCGACCTCGGTGACGCGCCGCACCGATCCACGCCGGGCCTCGGGCGCGAACGGGGGGTAGGAGGCGGTGGGCCGCCCCTGTACGAACACACTCGGCATGACGCTCTCTCCTTCGGCTCGTGGACGGGCCGGAGGGAACCGGCCCGCGCCCGAGCATGCCAGGAGCCGCCAAAGAGCCGCGAGATCCCGGAGAGCCCGCGAGACGCCGGAGAGCCGCGAGATCCCGGAGGGCCGCAGCCCCCGAGCGGCTGCGGCCCTCCGCGCGGACGTGTCCGCGTCGTACGTGATGTGGGGGAGCGGGTTACAGCACCCGCACCGCGCCGCTCGGCGGGTCGTACGACAGCGGCTTCTGGACGACACCGGTGGAGGAGTTCTGCGCGCCGACGAACATGCCGTCGCCGACGTAGACGCCCACGTGGTACGCGCTGCCCGCGCCGCCCCAGTAGAGGATGTCGCCCGGCTGGAGGTTGTCCAGGCCGACCTGGGTGCCGGCCGTCGACTGCGCCTGGGAGACGCGGGGCAGGCTGATGCCGACCTGCTTGAAGGCGGCCTGCACGAGACCGGAGCAGTCGTAGGCGGACGGGCCGGTGGCGCCGGAGACGTACGCCTTACCGACCTGGGCCTGCACGAAGGAGACGACGGCGGCGGCCGAACCGGTGGCCGTGGACGTGGACGTGCTGGTGCTGCTGTCCGTGCCCGTGGAGGAACCGGCGTCCGCGGAGGCGCTCAGAGTGGCGCGCTCGGCGCTGCGCGAGGCGCGCTCGGCGGCCTCCTTGCGCGCGGCCTCCTCGGCCTTCTTCTTGGCTTCCGCGGCCTTCTTCTTGGCCTCGGCGAGGTCCGCCTTGGCCTGCTTGGCGGCCTTGGCGGCCGCCGCGTCACGCTCGGCCTGCAGCTGGTAGCTCGCGGCCGCCTGCTGCGTGACGTCCGCGGACTGGGCGACCTGAGCGGCCAGGTCGGCCGTCAGGGTGGGCAGTTCGAGGGTCTGCGTCACCGGTTCGGCCGCGTGGGCCGACCCCGACGCACCGGCCACTGCCAGGGTGCTGAGGACGCCACCGGCAACTCCGGTCCGCATCGCGATTGTCGACGCGCTGCGGCGGGGCTTCCGGTGGCTGCGTATGTGAGCGGTGTGGGACATAGGGACAACCGGTATCAGTAGCTCCTCCATACCTTCAAGAAACGTGTGCTGCGCCACAGTTGTTCAATCGGGCCGCCGAATCCCGGGCGTGTCGCTCTTTATTGACGCCGTAACGGACATTGCGGACGGGCCGTAACCGGCCTGTGATCACGGTGTTTGATCGTTACGCCCGAATTGCCCCGCGCTTACCACTTGTTGGGACACTTGGCCAAGCCCGGTTCTCAGACGCCTCTCATGAATGTGGCACAGGTCACGGAACGGTTACCCCGACGCGCGCGTCCGTCGCGTGCGAGCCGACCCGGCCGACCCGGCCGACCCGGCGGCCGAGTCGACGGTCGACCCGGCAGTCGACTCGACGGTCAACTCGACGGCCGACCCGGCAGTCGACTCGACGGTCGGCCCGGTGGTCGCTTCCGGCCGCTCGCGAATCGCTCGTGAACGCGCGCACGTGTCCACATCGCCCCCCGGCCCTCCCTCTGATGTGTGAACGCCTCCTCTATCAAGGGCAGGCGTCCAGCGCCAATTTGCATGCAAGAGAAGCATCTTGATATTGAGACGCTCCTCGCTCAACTCCTCTGGCCAGCGACGACGAGCGAAATTGTCACCTCTGGTGATCAGGTGAACGCTTCTTGTGTGAAGATCACTGCTCATCCGACTTCATGATCGTTCGTCAGGTGGTGGAGATCACAAAGCTTGTGCAATACCCCGTGTCGCAGATCACAGAGCGTCGGGCATAGGATGCGAGGCAGTTGGGCTTGTGACCTGCTTCACATGTTCGCGATCTTCGTCGGGACGGGCGGGGCTCGTGGGGCTGTTGGGGCGGCTGTGAGTCCGATGCAACCGCCAGCAGTCAGTGCCGACTGAGAGGAGCGAGGAGCGGTGAACGCGTATGCGCCCATCCTCGTACTGGGAGCCCTCGGGGCAGGCTTTGCGATCTTCTCCGTGGTGATGGCCACGCTGATCGGTCCGAAGCGGTACAACCGGGCGAAGCTCGAGGCCTACGAGTGCGGCATCGAGCCGACCCCCACGCCGGCCGGCGGCGGGCGCTTCCCCATCAAGTACTACCTGACGGCGATGCTCTTCATCATCTTCGATATCGAGATCGTCTTCCTCTACCCCTGGGCCGTCACCTTCGACGCCCTGGGGATTTTCGGGCTCGTGGAGATGCTGCTCTTCGTGCTCACCGTCTTCGTCGCGTACGCGTACGTATGGCGGCGCGGCGGCCTGGAATGGGACTGAGGGGCCTTTGACATGGGACTCGAAGAAAAACTGCCGAGCGGCTTCCTGCTGACCACCGTCGAGCAGGCCGCGGGCTGGGTGCGCAAGTCGTCCGTCTTTCCGGCCACGTTCGGCCTCGCCTGCTGTGCCATCGAGATGATGACCACCGGCGCCGGCCGCTACGACCTGGCGCGCTTCGGCATGGAGGTCTTCCGCGGCTCGCCGCGGCAGGCGGACCTGATGATCGTCGCCGGCCGGGTGAGCCAGAAGATGGCGCCGGTGCTGCGGCAGGTCTACGACCAGATGCCGAACCCGAAGTGGGTCATCTCCATGGGGGTCTGCGCCTCCTCGGGCGGCATGTTCAACAACTACGCCATCGTCCAGGGCGTCGACCACGTCGTCCCCGTCGACATCTATCTCCCCGGCTGCCCGCCGCGGCCCGAGATGCTGTTGGACGCCATCCTCAAGCTCCACCAGAAGATCCAGAGCTCCAAGCTCGGTGTGAACGCCGAGGAAGCGGCCCGCGAGGCGGAGGAGGCGGCGCTCAAGGCCCTGCCCACGATCGAGATGAAGGGGCTGCTGCGGTGAGCGACGCGAACAACACCGCGGGTGACGCGAACGAGGTCAACCCCGAGAAGGACCTGTCCGCGGAGAACCTCCCCGGCCAGCGCGGCCAGGGCGGAGAGGAGATCCGCGTCCAGCGCGGCATGTTCGGCGCCAACAACGGCGGCGACACCTCCGGCTACGGCGGCCTGGTCCGCTCCGTCCGGCTCCCCGGACCGGCGAGCAGGCCCTACGGCGGCTGGTTCGACGAGGTCGCCGACGAGCTCGAGGGCGCTCTGGAGGAGCAGGGGCTCCTGCCCGACAACGCCATCGAGAAGACGGTCGTCGACCGGGGCGAGCTGACCTTCCACATCGAGCGCGAGCACCTGGTCCGTGTCGCCCGCACCCTGCGCGACGACCCGGCCCTGCGTTTCGAGCTGTGCACCGGCGTCAGCGGCGTCCACTACCCGCACGACAAGGGCCGCGAGCTGCACGCCGTCTACCACCTGCGCTCGATCACCCACAACCGGCTGATCCGCCTCGAAGTCAGCGCGCCCGACGGCGACCCGCACATCCCGTCGCTGGTCCCCGTCTACCCGACGAACGACTGGCACGAGCGCGAGACGTACGACTTCTTCGGCATCGTCTTCGACGATCACCCGGCCCTGACGCGGATCATGATGCCGGACGACTGGCAGGGCTTTCCGCAGCGCAAGGACTACCCCCTCGGCGGCATCCCCGTCGAGTACAAGGGCGCCCAGATCCCGGCTCCGGACCAGCGGAGGTCGTACTCGTGAGCACTTCCCACGCCTCCCCCAGGGAGACGACCGAAGGCACCGTCTACACGGTCACCGGCGGCGACTGGGACGAGGTCGTCCAGTCCGCGGCCCGAGCCGACGACGAGCGCATCGTCGTCAACATGGGCCCGCAGCACCCGTCCACGCACGGCGTGCTCCGCCTCATCCTGGAGATCGACGGCGAGACGGTCACCGAGGCCCGCTGCGGCATCGGCTACCTGCACACCGGCATCGAGAAGAACCTCGAGTACCGGAACTGGACGCAGGGCACCACGTTCGTGACGCGCATGGACTACCTGACGCCGTTCTTCAACGAGGCGGCGTACTGCCTGGGCGTCGAGAAGCTCCTCGGCATCGAGGACCAGATCCCGGACCGGGCCACGATCATCCGGGTCCTGCTGATGGAGCTGAACCGGCTCTCCTCGCACCTGGTGGCCATCGCCACCGGCGGCATGGAACTGGGCGCCACCACGATCATGATCTACGGCTTCCGTGATCGTGAACTGATTCTCGACATCTACGAGCTGATCACCGGCCTCAGGATGAACCACGCGTACATCCGCCCGGGCGGACTCGCCCAGGACCTGCCGCCGGGCGCGGTGGACCAGATCCGCGAGTTCGTGAAGAAGATGAAGAAGAACCTCCCGGAGTACGACAAGCTCGCCACCGGGAACCCCATCTTCAAGGCCCGCATGCAGGACGTCGGCTACCTCGACCTGGCCGGCTGCATGGCCCTCGGCGCCACCGGCCCCGTCCTCAGGTCCACCGGCCTCCCGCACGACCTGCGCAAGACCCAGCCGTACTGCGGCTACGAGACGTACGACTTCGACGTCCCGACCGCCGACACCTGCGACTCCTACGGCCGCTTCCTGATCCGGCTGGAGGAGATGCGCCAGTCCCTGCGGATCGTCGAGCAGTGCCTGGACCGGCTCCAGCCCGGCCCGGTCATGGTCGCCGACAAGAAGATCGCCTGGCCCGCCCAGCTCGCCCTGGGACCGGACGGACTGGGCAACTCCCTCGACCACATCAAGAAGATCATGGGCACCTCCATGGAGGCCCTGATCCACCACTTCAAGCTGGTCACCGAGGGCTTCCGGGCGCCGCCGGGGCAGGCGTACACGGCGGTCGAGTCGCCCAAGGGCGAGCTGGGGGTGCACGTCGTGTCCGACGGCGGCACCCGCCCCTTCCGGGTCCACTTCCGCGACCCGTCCTTCACCAACCTGCAGGCCATGGCGGCGATGTGCGAGGGCGGCCAGGTCGCCGACGTCATCGTCGCCGTGGCGTCCATCGACCCCGTGATGGGAGGCGTCGACCGGTGACCACCTCTTCTTCGGAGCGGGGCGTCAGCCTGGGCATGCCGGAACTGCCCGCGCCCGCCTACCCGGACGACGTCCGGGCCCGGCTGGAGACCGACGCGCGCGAGGTCATCGCCCGCTACCCGGACTCCCGGTCCGCCCTCCTGCCGTTGCTGCACCTCGTGCAGTCGGAGGAGGGACACGTCACGCGCACCGGGATGCAGTTCTGCGCGGACATGCTGGACCTCACCACCGCCGAGGTCACCGCGGTCGCCACCTTCTACACCATGTACCGGCGCAGGCCGAGCGGCGACTACCAGGTCGGCGTGTGCACCAACACGCTGTGCGCGGTGATGGGCGGCGACGCGATCTTCGAGTCCCTCCAGGACCACCTCGGCGTCGGCAACGGCGAGACCACCGAGGACGGCAAGGTCACCCTGGAGCACATCGAGTGCAACGCGGCCTGCGACTTCGCACCGGTCGTGATGGTCAACTGGGAGTTCTTCGACAACCAGACCCCGGCGAGCGTCAAGGCCCTCGTCGACGACCTGCGCGCGGGACGGCCGGTGACGCCCACGCGCGGTGCGCCGCTGTGCACCTTCAAGGAGACCGCCCGGATCCTGGCGGGCTTCCCCGACGAGCGGGACGGCGCCGTCGCGGCCGGCGGCAGCGCGGGTCCCGCCTCCCTGGCCGGCCTGAAGCTGGCGAAGGGCGAGGCGCCCGCCGCGCGCGTGGTGCATCCGCGGGACGGCGGACCGCACGACGCGTCGCAGGACCGGGCCGTGCACGACCCGTCCCCGACGGAACACCTCAGCTCGCACGACGCGCCGCAGGACACATCGGCATCCGACCCGGCCCACCCGGCAGGGCCTACCGCCGAGGAGGGGGAGTGATGACCGTGGCAGCCGAGATCAGGGGCAGCAGCCCGGAGAAGCTGCTCGCACCCGTGCTGTCGGCCTTCTGGGACGAGGACGAGTCGTGGACTCTCGACGTCTACCGGAGGCACGAGGGGTACGAGGGACTCCGCAAGGCGCTGGCAATGGCGCCGGACGACCTGATCGCGTACGTCAAGGAGTCCGGTCTGCGCGGACGCGGCGGTGCCGGGTTCCCGACGGGGATGAAGTGGCAGTTCATTCCTCAGGGGGACGGCAAGCCTCACTATCTAGTTGTCAACGCCGACGAATCGGAGCCGGGGACCTGCAAGGACATCCCGCTCCTCTTCGCGAACCCGCACAGCCTCATCGAGGGCATCGTCATCGCGTGTTACGCCATCAGGTCTTCGCATGCCTTCATCTATCTGCGTGGTGAAGTCGTCCCAGTGCTGCGGCGGTTGCACGAGGCCGTGCGCGAGGCCTATGCGGCCGGCTTCCTCGGCGAGAACATCCTGGGCAGCGGACTCGACCTCACACTCACCGTGCACGCGGGCGCGGGCGCGTACATCTGCGGTGAGGAGACCGCACTGCTCGACTCGCTCGAAGGCCGCCGGGGTCAACCGCGGCTCCGTCCCCCCTTTCCTGCCGTCGCGGGCCTCTACGCGTGCCCGACTGTGGTGAATAACGTCGAATCGATCGCGTCGGTTCCCGCGATCCTGAACAAGGGCAAGGACTGGTTCAGGTCGATGGGCAGCGAGAAGTCCCCGGGCTTCACGCTCTACTCGCTCAGCGGCCACGTCGCGGGCCCCGGCCAGTACGAGGCCCCGCTCGGCATCACGCTGCGCCAGCTCCTCGACATGAGCGGCGGCATGCGGCCCGGCCACCGCCTCAAGTTCTGGACGCCCGGCGGCTCCTCGACGCCGATGTTCACCGACGAGCACCTCGACGTCCCCCTCGACTACGAAGGAGTGGGCGCCGCCGGTTCCATGCTCGGCACCAAGGCGCTCCAGTGCTTCGACGAGACGACCTGCGTCGTGCGCGCCGTCACCCGCTGGACCGAGTTCTACGCACACGAGTCCTGCGGCAAGTGCACACCCTGCCGCGAAGGCACGTACTGGCTCGTCCAGTTGCTGCGCGACATCGAGGCCGGCAAGGGACAGATGTCCGACCTCGACAAGCTGAACGACATCGCCGACAACATCAACGGCAAGTCCTTCTGCGCCCTCGGCGACGGTGCCGCCTCGCCGATCTTCTCCTCGCTCAAGTACTTCCGCGAGGAGTACGAGGAGCACATCACGGGCCGCGGCTGCCCCTTCGACCCGGCCAAGTCGACGGCCTGGGCCGACCGCACGGAGGTGAAGGCATGACCGTGACCACCAATGCTCCCTCGGGAGGGGGAGAAGCGGCGGTCCCGCCGGAGGATCTCGTCACGCTGACGATCGACGGCGCCGAGATCAGCGTGCCCAAGGGCACCCTGGTCATCCGGGCCGCCGAGCAGCTCGGCATCGAGATCCCCCGGTTCTGCGACCATCCCCTCCTCGACCCGGCCGGCGCCTGCCGCCAGTGCATCGTCGAGGTCGAGGGCCAGCGCAAGCCCATGGCGTCCTGCACCATCACCTGCACCGACGGGATGGTGGTGAAGACGCAGCTCACCTCGCCGGTCGCGGAGAAGGCCCAGCACGGTGTGATGGAGCTGCTGCTCATCAACCACCCGCTGGACTGCCCGGTCTGCGACAAGGGCGGCGAGTGCCCCCTGCAGAACCAGGCGATGTCGCACGGCCAGGCCGACTCCCGCTTCGAGGGCAAGAAGCGGACCTACGAGAAGCCCGTGCCGATCTCCACGCAGGTCCTGCTCGATCGCGAGCGCTGCGTGCTGTGCGCCCGCTGCACCCGCTTCTCCAACCAGGTCGCGGGCGACCCGATGATCGAGCTGATCGAGCGGGGCGCGCTCCAGCAGGTCGGCACCGGCGAGGGCGACCCCTTCGAGTCGTACTTCTCCGGCAACACCATCCAGATCTGCCCGGTCGGCGCGCTGACCTCGGCGGCGTACCGGTTCCGCTCCCGGCCCTTCGACCTGATCTCCTCGCCGTCGGTGTGCGAGCACTGCTCCGGCGGCTGCGCGACCCGCACCGACCACCGGCGCGGCAAGGTCATGCGGCGCCTCGCGGCCAACGAGCCCGAGGTCAACGAGGAGTGGATCTGCGACAAGGGGCGCTTCGGATTCCGCTACGCCCAGCAGCGCGACCGGCTCACCACGCCCCTGGTGCGAGGCGTCGAGGGCGAGCTGGAGCCGGCCTCCTGGCCGGAGGCGCTGCAGATCGCCGCGCAGGGGCTGCTCGCCTCCAGGGGCCGCACCGGCGTCCTGACCGGCGGGCGGCTCACCGTCGAGGACGCCTACGCGTACAGCAAGTTCGCGCGCGTGGCGCTCGACACCAACGACATCGACTTCCGCGCGCGCGTGCACAGCGCCGAGGAGGCCGACTTCCTGGCCGCCCACGTCGCCGGACGCGGCCGTGACCTTGGGGGCACCTCCCGGACGGAGTCCGGGGGAGGCACCGGCGTCACGTACACGTCGCTGGAGCAGGCGCCCGCCGTCCTGCTGGTCGGCTTCGAGGCCGAGGAGGAGGCGCCCGGCGTCTTCCTGCGGCTGCGCAAGGCCTGGCGCAGGCACGGGCAGAAGGTCTTCTCGCTGGCCACGCACGCCACGCGGGGCCTGGAGAAGGCGGGCGGCACCCTGCTCCCCGCCGCTCCCGGCACCGAGACCGAGTGGCTGGACGCCCTCGCGAGCGGCGTCGGGCTGGAAGAGGGCGGCGCCCAGGCGGCCGAGGCCCTTCGCGCCGAGGGCGCCGTGATCGTCGTCGGTGAACGGCTGGCGTCCGTGGCCGGCGGCCTCACCTCCGCCGTACGGACCTCGGCGGCGACCGGCGCCCGGCTGGTGTGGATCCCGCGCCGGGCCGGGGAGCGCGGCGCCATCGAGGCGGGCGCGCTGCCGTCGCTGCTGCCCGGCGGACGCCCGGCGACCGACCCCCGCGCGCGTGAGGAGGTCGCCGCGCTGTGGGGCCTGGCCGACCTTCCGCACCGCTACGGCCGCGACACCGGCGAGATCGTCGAGGCCGCGGCCCGGGGCGAACTCCAGGCGCTGCTCGTGGCGGGCGTCGAGGTCGCCGACCTGCCCGACCCCACGCGCGCGCGTGCGGCACTCGACGAGGCAGGGTTCGTGGTGTCGCTGGAGCTGCGGCCCAGCGAGGTCACCGAACGCGCCGACGTCGTCCTGCCCGTCGCCGCGGTCGCCGAGAAGCCCGGCACCTTCCTCAACTGGGAGGGCAGGGTGCGCTTCTTCGAGGCCGCGCTCAAGCCCGACCAGATGACCCGCCGTCTCGCGCCCGCCGACGCCCGCGTCCTGCAGATGCTGGCCGACGCCATGGACGTCCACCTCGGCCTGCCCGATCTGCGCACCACGCGCGCGGAGATCGACCGGCTCGGCTCCTGGGACGGGCCGCGGGCCGGCGAGCCGCTGCAGACCGCGAGCGCGCTGCCGCGGCCGGCCGCCGGAGAGGCCGTACTGGCCGGCCACCGGCTGCTGCTCGACCAGGGCCTGCTCCAGCAGGGCGACGAGGCGCTCGCCGGCACCCGGCACGCCGCACGCGCGCGCGTGTCGGCCGCCACGGCCGCCGAGGCGGGCGTCAAGGACGGCGACGTCCTCGCCGTGACCGGACCCGCCGGAGCCGTCGAATTCCCGCTGCAGGTCACCGAGATGCCCGACCGGGTGGTCTGGCTCCCGCTGAACTCGGCCGGCAGCGGCGTCGCCTCCGACGCCGGAGTACTGCCCGGAACCCTCGTCCGCATCGGTCCGGCGACGCCCGCGGGCGCCGCCCCCAAGGAGGTGGAGGCATGAGCCCGTACCTCGCCGCTGAAGACCTCTCGATGTTCGGCACCGACCCCTGGTGGCTGGTGGTGATCAAGGCGGTCTTCTGCTTCGCCTTCCTGATGGTGACCGTGCTGTTCTCCATCGTGTGGGAGCGCAAGGTCGTCGCCTGGATGCAGTTGCGCATCGGCCCGAACCGGCACGGCCCCTGGGGCATGCTCCAGTCGCTCGCCGACGGCATCAAGCTGATGCTCAAGGAAGACGTCATCGTCAAGCGCGCCGACAAGGCGGTGTACGTCCTCGCGCCGGTCGTCGCGGCCATCCCTGCCTTCATGGCGATCGCCGTGATCCCCTTCGGTCCGGCCGGCAACGAGGTCTCGATCTTCGGCCACCGCACCGCCATGCAGCTGACCGACCTGCCGATCGCCATGCTGTTCATCCTGGCGGTCGCCTCGGTCGGCATCTACGGCATCGTGCTCGCCGGCTGGAGCTCGGGATCGACCTACCCGCTGCTGGGCGGGCTGCGGTCCTGCGCGCAGATGATCTCCTACGAGATCGCGATGGGCGCCGCGTTCGCCTCGGTGTTCCTCTACTCCGGGTCCATGTCCACCTCGGAGATCGTCGCCCAGCAGAGCGACCGCTGGTACATCGTGCTGCTGCCGGTCTCCTTCATCCTCTACATCGTCACGATGGTCGGCGAGACCAACCGCGCCCCCTTCGACATGCCCGAGTCCGAGGGCGACCTGGTGGGCGGCTTCAACACCGAGTACTCGTCGATCAAGTTCGCGATGTTCATGCTCGCCGAGTACGTGAACATGGTGACGGTCTCCGCGGTTGCCACCACGCTGTTCCTCGGCGGCTGGCGGGCCCCCTGGCCGATCAGCACCTTCTGGGAGGGCGCCAACCACGGCTGGTGGCCGCTGCTCTGGTTCGTGGTCAAGGTCCAGCTGCTGCTGTTCTTCTTCATCTGGCTGCGCGGCACCCTTCCCCGGGTCCGCTACGACCAGTTGATGAAGCTCGGCTGGAAGGTCCTCATCCCGGTCTCCCTGGTCTGGCTGATGCTGGTCGCGACCGTGCGGGCCCTCAGGAACGAGAACTACGGCTTCTCCGACATCGCCCTCTACATCGGCGGCGGCGTCCTGGTCCTGCTGCTGTTGTCCTTCCTCGTGGACATGTACCGCGACAAGGGCGCGAAGGCCGCCGAACAGCCCGCCGAGGCCGAGGCCGCGTTCGACCCGATGGCCGGCGGATTCCCCGTGCCGCCGATGCCCGGGCAGGCAGTGCCGCCGGTGCCGAGGCGCCGTCCCCGCCGGGAGCGGGAGCTGATTGTCAGTGGTGGGCCCGATACTCACAGTGATGGACCTGTGGGCGGTTCTACGGATGGAAAGGAGGCGTCCGATGGCTGAGGAACACAAGGAGCACAACGAACACATGGAGCACAAGGGGACCGACCCCGGTTTCCTGAACCCCGTGGCCGGCTTCGGCGTGACCTTCAAGGCCATGTTCAAGAAGCGGCTGACCGAGCAGTACCCGGAGCAGAAGAAGACCACTGCTCCGCGCTTCCACGGACGGCACCAGCTCAACCGCCATCCGGACGGCCTGGAGAAGTGCGTCGGCTGCGAGCTGTGCGCCTGGGCGTGTCCCGCCGACGCCATCTACGTGGAGGGCGCGGACAACACCGACGAGGAGCGCTACTCGCCGGGCGAGCGGTACGGCCGCGTCTACCAGATCAACTACGCCCGCTGCATCCTGTGCGGCCTGTGCATCGAGGCGTGCCCCACGCGCGCGTTGACGATGACCAACGAGTTCGAACTGGCCGACTCCAGCCGCGCCAACCTCATCTTCACCAAGGACCAACTGCTCGCCGGCCTCGAGGAGGGCATGGTCGACTCGCCCCACGCCATCTACCCGGGCACGGACGAGCAGGACTACTACCGCGGCCTGGTGACCGAGGCCGCGCCCGGCACGGTCCAGCAGGTCGCCCACTCCAAGGGGGAGGTCGTCCAGGAAGGCGACTCGACCTTCGGCGGGACGGAACCGGCGTCGGAGGAGGTGATCCGCCGATGAGCACGCAGCTCGCCGCCGCGGCGACTCTCTCCGCCGGCACCTCCACCGGAGAGGCCGTCCAGTTCTGGATCCTCGGCACCGTCGCGGTGATCGGCGCCCTGTGCACCGTCTTCATGAAGAAGGCCGTGCACAGCGCGCTGTGCCTGGCCGGGACCATGATCGTCCTGGCGGTGTTCTACCTCGCCAACGGCGCCTACTTCCTCGGCATCGTGCAGATCGTCGTCTACACCGGCGCGATCATGATGCTGTTCCTGTTCGTGGTGATGCTCGTCGGCGTCACCGCGGCGGACTCGCTGAAGGAGACCATCAAGGGCCAGCGCTGGCTGGCCCTGCTGTCCGGGCTCGGCTTCGGCATCCTGCTGATCGCCGGCATCGGCAACGCCTCCGTCACGGAGTTCACCGGCCTCGCCCAGGCCAATGCGAACGGCAACGTGGAGGGCATCGCGTCCCTCGTCTTCACCAAGTACGTCTTCGCCTTCGAGATCACCGGCGCCCTGCTCATCACGGCCGCCGTCGGCGCCATGGTGCTCACCCACCGCGAGCGCACCGAGCGCGCACGGACCCAGCGCGAGCTGTCCGAGCAGCGCGTCCGCGACGGCAAGCACCTGCCGCCGCTGCCCGCGCCCGGTGTCTACGCCAGGCACAACGCGGTCGACATCGCGGGTCTGCTGCCCGACGGCACCCCCTCCGAGCTGACCGTCAGCAAGACGCTGCGCGAGCGGGGCCAGATCCGTGACGTGTCGATGGAGGCGCTGAACGACCTGAAGGCGCTGGAACAGCGGGCCGAGGAACGGCTGGAACGCAAGGCGGTCGGCCCGGCGGGATCCGGTCGGCCCGACTCCGGGCCGTCCGACTCCAAGAGGTCCGAGGAGGCGTCGAAGTGAATCCCGTCAACTACCTCTACCTCGCGGCCCTGTTGTTCACGATCGGCGCCACCGGCGTGCTGATCCGGCGCAACGCGATCGTGGTCTTCATGTGCATCGAGCTGATGCTCAACGCCTGCAACCTCGCGTTCGTCGCCTTCTCCCGGATGCACGGCAATCTCGACGGCCAGATCATCGCCTTCTTCACGATGGTCGTCGCCGCCGCGGAGGTCGTGGTCGGGCTCGCGATCATCGTGTCCCTGTTCCGTTCCCGCCACTCGGCCTCGGTCGACGACGCCAGCCTGATGAAGCTGTGAGGGGTCGCTGAATCGTGGAGAATCTGATTGCGCTGCTCGTGGCGGCGCCCCTGCTCGGAGCCGCGGTCCTGCTGTGCGGCGGACGCCGGCTGGACCGTGTCGGTCACTGGATCGGCACGCTGCTGGCCGCCGTGTCCTTCGTGATCGGCGTCGTCCTCTTCGCCGACCTGCTCGGCAGCGGTGCCGAGGACCGTACCCTGACGCAGCACCTGTTCAGCTGGATCCCGGTGGAGGGATTCCAGGCCGACGTCGCTTTCCGGCTCGACCAGCTGTCGATGACGTTCGTCCTGCTGATCACCGGCGTCGGCTCGCTCATCCACCTGTACTCGGTCGCGTACATGGAGCACGACGAGCGGCGCCGCCGCTTCTTCGGCTACCTGAACCTGTTCCTCGCGGCGATGCTGATCCTCGTCCTCGCCGACAACTACCTGCTGCTGTACGTCGGCTGGGAGGGCGTCGGCCTCGCCTCCTACCTGCTGATCGGCTTCTGGCAGCACAAGCCCAGCGCCGCCACCGCCGCGAAGAAGGCATTCCTGGTCAACCGCGTCGGCGACATGGGCCTGTCCATCGGCATAATGCTGATGTTCCTGTGGTTCGGCACCTTCGCCTTCGGGCCGGTGCTCGGCGGCCACGGGGAGGCCGGGCTCGCGGCCGGGGCGGACGAGGGCAAGCTCACCGCGATCGCCCTGATGCTGCTGCTCGCCGCCTGCGGCAAGTCCGCACAGGTGCCGCTGCAGTCCTGGCTCGGCGACGCGATGGAGGGCCCGACCCCGGTCTCCGCCCTCATCCACGCCGCGACCATGGTGACGGCGGGCGTGTACCTGATCGTCCGCTCCGGCGCCATCTTCAACGGCGCGCCGGACGCGCAACTGGTGGTCACCATCGTCGGCGCGGTCACGCTGCTCTTCGGTGCGATCGTCGGTTGCGCCAAGGACGACATCAAGAAGGCCCTGGCCGGCTCGACCATGTCGCAGATCGGCTACATGGTGCTCGCCGCGGGCCTCGGCCCCATCGGCTACGTCTTCGCGATCATGCACCTGGTGACGCACGGCTTCTTCAAGGCCGGGCTGTTCCTAGGCGCCGGTTCCGTCATGCACGGCATGAACGACGAGGTCGACATGCGCCGCTACGGCGGGCTGCGCAAGTACATGCCGGTCACCTTCGTCACCTTCGGTCTCGGCTACCTCGCCATCATCGGCTTCCCGGGCCTGTCCGGCTTCTTCTCCAAGGACAAGATCATCGAGGCGGCGTTCGCCAAGGGCGGCACCGAGGGCTGGATCCTCGGCGCCTGCGCCCTGCTGGGCGCGGCCATCACCGCGTACTACATGACGCGCGTGATGCTGATGACGTTCTTCGGCGAGGAGCGCTGGCGCAACGCCCCGACGCCGTCGCCCGCGAAGCCCGACGTGGAGCCCGCCGCCGAGACGCGCGGCGAGTACGAGCCCCCGCACCCGCACGAGTCGCCGGGGCTCATGACGATCCCGATGATCGTGCTGGCCGTCGGATCGGTCGCGGGCGGTGCCTTCTTCAGCATCGGCGACCGCTTCCTGCACTGGCTGGAGCCCATCACCGGGCACAGCCACGGCGACGCGCCGATCAGCGCCGGCGTGGTCACCGGGGCGACGGTGGCCTGCATGGTCGTCGGCGTCGCCATCGCCTGGGCGCAGTACGGGCGCCGTCCGGTCCCGGCTGTCGCCCCCCGCGGGTCGCTGCTCACCCGGGCCGCCCGGCGCGACCTGCTCCAGGACGACTTCAACCACGTCGTCCTGGTCCGCGGCGGCGAGCACCTCACGCGGTCCCTGGTCTACGTCGACCACACCCTGGTCGACGGGGTCGTCAACGGCACGGCGGCCTCGGTCGGCGGCCTGTCCGGGCGGATGCGCAAGCTGCAGAACGGCTTCGCGCGCTCGTACGCGGTCTCGATGTTCGGCGGTGCGGCACTCCTCGTCGCCGCGACCCTGCTGATGAGGGCGGTCTGATACCGATGTCCTTTCCCCTGCTGACAGTCACGGCGGCCCTCCCGGCCGTCGGGGCGATCGCCACGGCAGCCGTGCCGGCCGCGAAACGCACCGCGGCCAAGTGGCTGGCGCTGCTGGTCTCGCTGGCCACGCTCGCGCTGGCCGTCACGGTCCTGGTCCGCTTCGACCCCGACGGCGACCGCTACCAGCTCACCGAGTCCCACTCCTGGATCGCGGACTTCGGCGTCCGGTACGAACTGGGCGTGGACGGCATCGCGGTGGCGCTGATCGCGCTGACCGCGCTGCTGATCCCGTTCATCATCCTGGCGGGCTGGCACGACGCCGACCCGCTGGAGACGGGCAGCAGCCGGTGGCGGCCGACGCAGGGCTTCTTCGCCCTGATCCTGGCCGTCGAGGCGATGGTGATCATCTCTTTCGAGGCCACCGACGTCTTCCTCTTCTACATCTTCTTCGAAGCCATGCTGATCCCGCTGTACTTCCTGATCGGCGGCTTCGGGGACCGGGCCCACGAGCACGGCGAGAAGACGGCGGCGACGCAGCGGTCGTACGCCGCCGTGAAGTTCCTCCTGTACAACCTGGCCGGCGGTCTGATCATGCTGGCCGCGGTGATCGGCCTGTACGTGGTCGCCGGGAACTTCTCGCTCACGGAGATCGCCGAGGCCCGGGCCAACGGCTCGCTGGACATGGCGACCAGCACCGAACGCTGGCTGTTCCTCGGCTTCTTCTTCGCCTTCGCGGTGAAGGCGCCGCTGTTTCCGCTGCACACCTGGCTGCCCAACGCCATGGGGGAGTCGACCGCGCCGGTCGCCGTGCTCATCACGGCGGTCGTCGACAAGGTCGGCACCTTCGCGATGCTCCGCTTCTGCCTCCAGCTCTTTCCGGAGGCGAGCAAGTGGGCGACGCCGGTGATCCTGGTCCTGGCGGTCGTCAGCATCATCTACGGCGCGCTGCTCGCGGTCGGCCAGCGCGACATCAAGCGGCTGATCGCCTACGCGTCGATCTCGCACTTCGGCTTCATCATCATGGGCATCTTCGCGATGACCAGCCAGGGCCAGTCCGGCGCCACGCTGTACATGGTCAACCACGGCATCTCGACCGCGGTGCTGATGCTGATCGCCGGATTCCTGATCTCGCGGCGCGGCTCGCGGCTCATCGCCGACTTCGGCGGCGTGCAGAAGGTCGCCCCGATCCTGGCCGGCACCTTCCTGATCGGCGGTCTGGCGACCCTGTCGCTGCCGGGACTGGCACCCTTCGTCAGCGAGTTCCTGGTCCTGGTCGGCACGTTCACCCGCTATCCGGTGATCGGCATCATCGCCACCTTCGGCATCGTCCTCGCCGCGCTCTACACCCTCGTCCTCTACCAGCGGACGATGACGGGCCCGGTGAAGGCCGAGGTGAACGGCATGCCCGACCTGCGGGTGCGCGAGTTGGTGGTGGTGGCGCCGCTGGTGGCGCTGCTGATCTTCCTGGGCGTGTTCCCGAAGCCCGTGACGGACATCGTCAACCCGGCCGTGGAACAGACCATGTCCGATGTACACAAGAAGGACCCCCAGCCTGAGGTGGAGGCGGCCAAGTGAGCGCAACAGCCGTCCACAGCCTGTGGACAACGGCGGCGACGGCGGCCGACCCGATCGCCAAGATCGACGCGCCGAAGATCGAGTACGGGCAGCTGTCGCCCGTCCTCATCGTCATCGGCGCGGCGATCATCGGAATCCTGGTCGAGGCCTTCGTCCCGCGCAGGTCCCGTTACTACGCCCAGATGTTCGTGTCCGCCGTCGCCCTGATCGCGGCGTTCGCCGCGGTCGTCGCGCTCGCGGCGCGCGGGTACGGCACGACCAAGGCCGGCATCACGGCGATGGGTGCCGTCGCCGTCGACGGACCGGCCCTCTTTCTCCAGGGCACCATCCTGCTGACGAGCCTGGTCGGCCTGTTCACCTTCGCCGAGCGGCGTCTCGACCCGGAGCTGCACGGCAACCGCGTCGACTCCTTCGCCGCGCAGGCGGCGGCCGTACCGGGCAGCAAGAGCGAGCAGAATGCGGTCAAGGCGGGCTTCACCACCACGGAGGTGTTCCCGCTCCTGCTCTTCGCCGTCGTCGGCATGCTGGTCTTCCCGGCGGCCAACGACCTGCTGACGCTCTTCGTGGCCCTGGAGGTCTTTTCTCTCCCGCTGTACCTGCTGTGCGCGCTGGCCCGCCGCAAGCGGCTCATGTCGCAGGAGGCGGCGGTCAAGTACTTCCTGCTCGGCGCCTTCGCCTCCGCCTTCACCCTGTTCGGCATCGCCCTGCTCTACGGCTACGCGGGCTCCATGTCGTACGGCACGATCGCCCAGGTCGTGGACGGCACCGTCCAGAACGTCACCCCGGCGCTCGCGAACACCATGGGCAACGACGCGCTGCTGCTCGTCGGCTCCGCGCTGATCGTCATGGGCCTGCTGTTCAAGGTGGGCGCCGTGCCGTTCCACATGTGGACGCCGGACGTGTACCAGGGCGCGCCGACGCCGGTGACCGGCTTCATGGCGGCGGCGACCAAGGTGGCCGCCTTCGGCGCCCTGCTCCGCATCCTCTACGTCGTCCTGCCCGGCCTGCGCTGGGACTGGCGGCCGGTGATGTGGGGCGTGGCGATCATCACGATGCTGGCCGGCGCGATCGTCGCGATCACGCAGACCGACATCAAGCGGCTGCTGGCGTACTCGTCGATCGCGCACGCGGGCTTCATCCTCGCCGGTGTCATCGCGACCACTCCGGAGGGCATCTCGTCCGTCCTCTTCTACCTGGCCGCGTACTCCTTCGTCACGATCGGCGCCTTCGCGGTCGTCACGCTGGTGCGCGACGCGGGCGGCGAGGCGACGCACCTGTCGAAGTGGGCCGGGCTCGGCCGCAGGTCGCCGCTGGTGGCGGCGGTGTTCGCGGTGTTCCTGCTGGCCTTCGCCGGTATCCCGCTGACCTCCGGGTTCTCGGGGAAGTTCGCCGTGTTCAAGGCGGCGGCGGAGGGCGGTGCGGCCCCGCTGGTCGTGATCGGTGTGATCTCGTCGGCGATCGCGGCGTTCTTCTACATCCGCGTGATCGTGCTCATGTTCTTCAGCGAGCCGAGCCCGGAGGGCCCGACCGTCGCGGTGCCGTCACCGCTGACGATGACGGCGATCGGTGTCGGGGTCGCGGTCACGGTGGTGCTCGGCGTGGCACCGCAGTACTTCCTGGACCTGGCGGGTCAGGCGGGGGTGTTCGTGCGCTGACGCGGCGCTCGCGGCTTCGCGGCTGTGGTCCGGCACTTCTTCGAGGAGGTGCCGGACCACAGCCGTTCGCGGGGGAGGGGGCTACTCGCCGCTGCGGCGCGGTTTGATGGCGGTCAGATCCAGGTCCATCGGGAAGGGCGCGCTCACCTTCATGCGCTCGCGGAAGATGCCGACGCTGGTGTAGGCGCCGGTGGTGGGCTCCAGCTCGAAGGCGTGGACGACGGCGAGTCCCTTCTCGTTCTCGACCCGCCAGTAGTGGGCGATACCGGCCCGGGCGTACTTCAAGGGCTTGGTCTCGCGGTCGCGGGAGACCGATTCGGGGGAGACTACCTCGACGGCCAGGGTCACGGCCTCGGCGGGGAAGCGCGTCTGCCCCGGGTCCTGGACTACGTCTTCCCGCACGACGATCACGTCTGGCTCGGGCCGGTTCTGCCGGTCGATGTCGATGGTGAACTCTCGGATCACATCGAACTCCGCCGGGGCGAGAGAGTGGAGCTGCCACTCGAAGAAGCTCACAGCACGTGAGTGGAAGATGGTCTGCGGACTCACGAAGACGAGGCTCCCGTCGATCAGCTCCGTATGCGGAGGCAGGTTCGGAAGCCGGTCCAGGTCGTCCGCGGTCCAGCCGCCCTCCGGCGGGGTCGGCCAGTCGGGTGTGGACGCCTTCGGTGCGACGCTCATCAGTGCTCCCATGGGACGGAGTCTCGCGGGTGCAATCAGACTATCCGCCGGAAACGGGCGGGTCTCCCGCGAACGTGTGAACGATCGTCTTGTTCTCGACGCGGGCCGCGTCGGGCAGCCTGTGGATAACTCCGGGGCTGTCGGCGCGGACCCCTATCGTTGAGGCAGTGGTCGGGGCAGGACGGACCAGACAGACCAGACGGGCCCGGCAGTGCGTACGGGGGAACAGACGATGGGCGGGACGGGCGTGATCGGCGAGATGACAGAGACGGCGCAGGTGAGGGACCGGGACAGCGAGGCGCTGGCCACCCTGCACCGGGTCTTCGGATACGACGCCTTCCGCGGCGAGCAGGAGACGATCGTCGAGCACGTGATCGCCGGCGGTGATGCGCTCGTGCTCATGCCGACCGGCGGCGGAAAGTCGCTGTGCTACCAGATCCCGTCCCTGGTCAGGCCCGGCACGGGCATCGTGGTCTCGCCGCTGATCGCGCTGATGCAGGACCAGGTCGACGCGCTGCGGGCGCTCGGCGTGCGGGCCGGGTTCATGAACTCCACGCAGGACTTCGACGAGCGGCGCGTGGTGGAGGCCGAGTTCCTCGCCGGTGAGCTGGACCTGCTGTACCTGGCGCCCGAGCGGCTGCGCCTGGACAGCACCCTCGACCTGCTCTCCCGCGGCAAGATCTCCCTCTTCGCCATCGACGAGGCGCACTGCGTCTCCCAGTGGGGCCACGACTTCCGGCCCGACTACCTCGCCCTGTCGCTGCTCGGTGAGCGCTGGCCGGACGTGCCCCGCCTCGCGCTCACGGCCACGGCCACCGACGCCACCCACCGCGAGATCACCGAGCGGCTGAACATGCCGGCGGCGCGGCACTTCGTGGCCAGCTTCGACCGGCCCAACATCCAGTACCGGATCGTGCCGAAGTCCGACCCCAAGAAGCAGCTCCTGAGCTTCCTGCGGGAGGAGCACCCCGGGGATGCGGGCATCGTGTACTGCCTCTCGCGCAACTCCGTCGAGAAGACCGCCGAGTTCCTCTCGCGCAACGGCATCGAGGCGGTGCCCTACCACGCGGGCCTGGACGCGGGCACCCGCGCGGCGCACCAGTCGAGGTTCCTGCGCGAGGAGGGGCTGGTGGTCGTGGCGACCATCGCCTTCGGCATGGGCATCGACAAGCCGGACGTGCGGTTCGTCGCCCACCTGGACCTGCCCAAGTCGGTCGAGGGCTACTACCAGGAGACCGGCCGCGCGGGGCGGGACGGCCTGCCCTCCACGGCCTGGATGGCGTACGGCCTCAACGACGTCATACAGCAGCGCAAGCTGATCCAGTCCGGCGAGGGCGACGAGGCGTTCCGCCGCCGGGCCCAGTCCCACCTGGACGCGATGCTCGCCCTGTGCGAGACCGCACGGTGCCGCCGCGGCCAGCTCCTCGCCTACTTCGGACAGGACCCGGACCGGGCCGGCTGCGGCAACTGCGACACCTGCCTGACCCCGCCCGAGACCTGGGACGGCACGGTGGCGGCACAGAAGGTGCTGTCGACGGTGGTGCGGCTGAAGCGGGAGCGCGGGCAGAAGTTCGGCGCCGGGCAGATCATCGACATCCTGCTCGGCAAGCGCACCGCCAAGGTGATCCAGTTCGACCACGACCAGCTCTCCGTGTTCGGCATCGGCGAGGAGCTGACCGAGGGCGAGTGGCGGGGCGTCGCCCGGCAGCTGCTGGCCCAGGGACTGCTCGCGGTCGAGGGGGAGTACGGCACGCTGGTGCTGACCGAGAGCAGCGGCGAGGTGCTGCGGCGGGAGCGGGAGGTGCCGCTGCGCAAGGAGCCCAAGAAGCCCGCCGCGGCCAGGTCGGCGGGCGGCGGACGCGGCGAGCGCAAGGCGAAGGCGGCCGCGGCCGAGCTGCCCGCGGAGCTGGTCCCCGCCTTCGAGGCGCTGCGCGCCTGGCGTGCGGAACAGGCCCGCGAGCAGGGCGTCCCGGCGTACGTCATCTTCCACGACGCCACCCTCCGGGAGATCGCCACCGTCTGGCCCACCTCGGTCGAGCAGCTCGGCGGCATCAGCGGGGTCGGTGAGAAGAAGCTGGCGACGTACGGGGAGGGTGTGGTCGAGGTGCTGGCGGGGCTGGAGGGACCGGCCGCCGCCCCGGCGTCCGCGCCGGCTCCGTCGGCCGGTCCGGGCACCGGTTCCGCGTCCCGCTCCGGCGCGGACGACTGGCCCGAGCACGAGCCGGAGCCCGAGCCCGAGCCCGAGCCCGACCACTGGATATAGGCACGCGCCGGGGGGAAGCCTCCGCGTCCGTCGGCGGCGTCACAACGCCCGTGTCGCGTACGCCCTGACGTCGGCGTCCGTGTCGCTCGTGACGGTCGCGAGCGCCGTCCGGGCGTCCTCGGTGGTGGCCGTGTGCCGGGTCGGGGCGAGGACGGCCGCCTTGCGCACGTCGGCGTTCCGGTCGGCGAGGGCCTTGGCGAGGACGGGGACCGCGCTGTCGGAGGCGGCGGCGGACAGCGCGGTGGCCGCACCCGCCCGCACCTGCCAGCCGGGGTCGGACAGCGCGGTGACCGCCCGGGCCGCCGGCGGGGCAGGGCAGCCCGTGTCCGCCAGGGCCGCGAGGGCGGCGCCGCGGGACAGGACGTCGGGATCCTCCGTGAGCCGGTCGAGGGCACCGCCGGTGCGAGGCGCCGCCCGCAGCGTCCCCAGAGCCTTGGCGACCGCGACCCCGCAGTTGACGGGCCCGGTCGGCGCGCAGCCGTCGCCGCGTGCGGTGGGCGGTGACGGTGGTCGCGCCCTGGCCGGCGTGGTCTCGGAGGCGGTCGGTGGGCGGCATGGCTGGAACCATACCTATCCGGTGGACTTAGCGGTGTTGCTGGAATGTTGCGCCACCTCGGTCTCCGCCGGTTGCCGGGTGAGCTGGGGTTTCTCTCGAGGGCGGGGGAGATCTGCCACTGGGCGCTTCGTGCCGGCTTCGTGGGGGCGGCCCGGCGCTACGGGGGTGCCGCTGCGCCCTTCCCCGTGCCGCTCCGGCGCCACGACTGCCCGCAGCCCAGGGGTTACGCCAGTGCCGTCAGGCCCGGCGCGAAGGTGATCAGGAGGGGGATCAGCGGGACCAGGGCGGCCGTCGCCGTGGTCAGGGCGCGGTGGCGGCGAGGCATGCGGGGCTGCGGTTCCAGGAGGCGGTCGACCCGCTCGCCGAGGAGGCGGTGGCTGGAGGCGCAGGAGAGGACGCCGCGGTGCTGGTTCAGCTCGATCAGGGCCAGCGCGGTGGTCAGATGGCCGCAGCGGCGGGAGGCGGTGTCGTCGGCCGAGAGCTCGATCAGGCGGTGGGTCTGGTCGCAGAAGTGGGCGAAGAGCGGGACGCTCGGGAACCCGGTGGCCAGGGCGGTGGACAAGTGCAGCAGCCAGTCGTGGCGGGCCCGGGCGTGGCCGCGCTCGTGGGTGAGGACGGCGTCCAGCTGATGGTCGGTGAGCCGGTGCAGGGCACCGGTGGTGACGATCAGCTGGGGCGGGTTGCCGGGCATCCACCAGGCGTCCGGGTACTCGTCCTCCAGGACCAGCAGGGGGCCGCGGGCGGCGGGGAGCCCGGCGGGCAGGTCGGGGGCGCGTTCACGCAGGTGGGCGCGTGAGCGGGCGCGCCGGCGGCGGGCCTCGACGAGTTCGCGGGCGAGCATCGCGGTCGTCCAGGCGGCACCGCCCGCCAGCAGGAGGGTGAGGACGGCCGCCCAGGCCGGTCCGGCGGAGAGGTTGTACGCCGCGGTCACCGCGGGCGGCGCCGGAGCGAAGAGCTGGGCGCGGACGGTGCCGAAGACGGCGGCGGTGCCGAGGACGAGCGCGGTCAGACAGCACAGCAGTACGGTGGCGACCAGGCACTGCCACACCCACAGCGCGACCACGGGATCCCGCTCGGGCCACGCGGAACGGGTCAGCGCGCGAGGCACCGGCACCGCGGCGGTCACGGCGACGACGAACAGCAGGAGCAGGCAGACGGTCATGCCACTGGCTCCGGATCCTGGTCGAAGGATGGGCGGCTCTGGCTGTACAGGGGCTGTGCTGTGCTGAGTTGGGTGGTGCTGGGCCGGTGGTGCTGGGCCAGGGGCGAACACCGCCCGACGCCAGTATGACGGCGCCGGGCGGTGTGAGTCAGGTGTCGCGGGCACCGGATTCGAAACCTCGGCGCACGGATCTTGGACGTACGGGTCCTGGACGTACGGATCTTGGACGTACGGATCTTGGACTACAGATCCTGAACGTACGGATCTTCGACGTACAGATCCTGGGCCTACGGATCCCGCACCCCGTCAGTCGTACCGTCAGGCGTCCCGTCCGGCCCCCCGTCCAGCCACCCGACCGGTCACCTCGCCCAGACCCACCCGGACGCCGCCCGGTCCCGGGGCCCAGGCCGACAAGGTCACCACGTCCCCGTCCTCCAGGAACGTCCGCTTGCCGTCGGGGAGTTCCAGCGGGTCGCGGCCGTTCCAGGTCAGCTCCAGCAGCGACCCGCGCTCCCGCTCGGTGGGCCCGCTCACCGTGCCCGAGCCGTAGAGGTCGCCGGTGCGCAGCGAGGCGCCGTTGACCGTCATGTGGGCCAACTGCTGAGCGGCCGTCCAGTACATGGTGGAGAACGGCGGCTCGGAGACGACGTGGCCGTTGACGGCGACGGAGATCCGCAGGTCGTAGCCGCCGGGGCCGTCCTGGTCGTCGTTCGTGTCGTCCAGGTAGGGCAGCAGGTCGTGCGTGCGCTCGGGCGGCGCCACCCGTGCCTCCTCCAGGGCGTCCAGCGGGGTGATCCACGCGGATACCGACGTGGCGAAGGACTTGCCGAGGAACGGGCCGAGGGGGACGTACTCCCAGGCCTGGACGTCCCGCGCGGACCAGTCGTTGAGCAGGCAGAGCCCGAAGACGTGCTCGCGGAAGTCGCCGAGCGCCACCGGGCTGCCCAGTTCGGACGGCACGCCCACCACGAAGCCGACCTCGGCCTCGATGTCGAGGCGGACGGACGGGCCGAAGACGGGAGCGGCGTCGGTCGGGGCCTTGCGCTGCCCCGACGGGCGTACGACGTCCGTGCCGGAGACGACGACGGTGCCGGAGCGGCCGTGGTAGCCGATCGGAAGGTGCTTCCAGTTCGGGGTGAGGGAGTCGGCGGCGTCGGGGCGGAAGATCTGGCCGACGTTGCGGGCGTGGTTCTCGGAGGCGTAGAAGTCGACGTAGTCCGCGACCTCGAAGGGCAGGTGCAGGGTCACCGACGACAGCGGGTGGAAGAGGGGCTCGAGGATCTCGCGGTGGGACGGGACCGTCACCCACGCCGTCAGCGCGCGTCGCACGTCCGACCAGGCCGTGCGCCCGGCGGCCAGCAGCGGGTTGAGGGTGGGCCGCGCGAGCAGGGACGCGTACGGCGAGCCGAGCGCGTGGGCCGCCGCGCCCGCGTCGAGGACGTGGTCGCCGAGCCGGACGCCCACCGTCCGTTCCCGCGAGCCGGGGATCGAGAACACGCCGTACGGAAGGTTGTACGGGCCGAAGGGGTCGCCCTCGGGGACATCGAAGGGGGGCATCGGGTGCTGCCTCGCTTTCGTGCTCGCCATGTGCGCCGTGCGCGCCGTGTGTGCTGTGTGCTGCGTGTACCTGCGTGTCACGTGATCGGTGTGTGCCGCGTGACATGTGGTCGGGCCACACGTTACGGGTGACATGCCGGTCTTGGGCAGTGCGGCGGGAGGTGGCGCCGCCTGGCGAGGGAGGGCACGCGGGCAGGCCGGCAGGCGGTGGATATGGCGCTGCACGTCGATCGGACGTGGATGTGGCGCTCCGCGTCGATCGGATACGGCGGGCTGGCCACAGGTCGGACACGATCTCGGCGGAGTCACGGCCGGGGTTCGGGGCGAGGTCCTGGTCCTGGCGCAGGCAGCAGCGGGCCGTTTTGTCGTCAACCGGCGCGCAGGTCTTGAACCGGCTGTAGCCGATGGTGTGTCAGGTTTTGGACATGATCGGGCGTCCACGTGCATCCGCGTGCGGGTTCGAACGCACTCGCTACGTCCTCGTTCGGAAGCGGTCGCGGGTGAGTCGGACGGGTGCGGTGTCCGTATTCTCTGATCATGGACCGCACCGCGTATTCACTCGTCGCCACCGACCTGGACGGCACGCTGCTCCGCGGCGACGACACCGTCTCCGAACGGTCGCTGGCCGCGCTGGCGCGGGTCGCCGGGGCGGGTGCGCGGCACCTGGTGGTGACGGGGCGGCCGGCCCCCCGGGTGCGCTCCCTGCTCGACCGCCTCGGCTGCACGGGGCTCGCGGTGTGCGGGCAGGGCGCGCAGGTGTACGACGCCGGTGCGCACCGAATGCTGTGGTCGGTCACCCTGGACCGGGAGCTGGCCGAGACCGCGCTCGGCAAGATCGAGGCCGAGGTGGGCCAGGTGTACGCCGCCGTCGACCAGGACGGCGTCGACGGCCTGACGCTCATCGAGCCGGGCTACCTGATGCCCCACCCCACCCTGCCCGCGGTGCCCGTCGAGCGGCGCGAGGAACTGTGGAGCACGCCGATCAGCAAGGTGCTGCTGCGCCATCCCGAGCTGACCGACGACGAGTTGGCGGCGACGGCGCGTGCGGTGGTCGGTTCCCTGGCGACGGTCACCATGTCGGGCCCCGGCACGGTGGAGCTCCAGCCGTGCGGCATCACCAAGGCGACCGGCCTGGCGCTGGCCGCCGAGCACCTGGGCCTTCAGCGGCGACGGACGATCGCCTTCGGGGACATGCCCAACGACATCCCCATGTTCCAGTGGGCGGCCCACGGCGTCGCCATGGCCGGCGCCCACCCCGAACTCAAGGCGGTGGCCGACGAGGTCACCACGACGAACGAGGACGACGGCGTGGCCGTCGTCCTCGAGCGGATCTTCGGTACCTCTTAGTGCGCTACTGCGGTACCTCTCGGTGCGTCACCGCGGCGGTACGGCTCAGTACGCGCTGAAGACGTTGTCCATCGAGCCGTAGCGGTCGGCCGCGTAGTTGCAGGCGGCGGTGATGTTGGCGACCGGGTCGTACGGGTCCCAGGAGGTGCCCTCCACGTGGTACGCCTGGAAGGTCGGGTCGATCACCTGGAGCAGACCCTTGGACGGGGTGCCGTTGATGGCGTTGATGTCCCAGTTGTTGATGGCGAGCGGGTTGCCGGAGGACTCCCGCATGATGTTGCGGTGGATGCCCTCGTAGGTCCCGGGGATGCCGTGCTGCGCCATGATGTCGAGCGACTCGCGGATCCAGCCGTCGAGGTTGTCCGGGTACGTCGTCGCCGCCGTGGTGGCGGTCGTGGCGGTAGTGGCGGCGGCCGGGGTGGCCGCGGAGGCGGTGGTGGCGCCGATGAGCGGCAGCGCGAGCACCGCGGCACCGGTGCCGGCCACGGCGAGCTTGCGGGCGAGGCGGCCGGTGAAGGCGTGACGGTTCTGACCGTTGGCAGACATGCTGTGTCCCTCTCCTTACGCCTGCGAGGTGAGCTGTCGGGTTCGGGCGGGGAGGTGCCCGGCCGCGCCCTGACGGGTACGGCTTCACCCCGAGCCGCTCCGGTGGTGACCGGTGCGGCGACTTACCTGGGTCCCCCGCTCCTGCCGGCGAGTTTGTTGGCGGATGACTGTGCGTCCGGGCGGTGGCAGGATTCGGCGTCCGCCCGACAGGCCGGGAACGTATGCGAGAGCACATGTCCGGAACAAGTGCAGGAATCACCCAACGTGCCTGTTGACCTTGTTCTGAGGCGTTTGAGGCTCTTGATCCTTTGCGGTTGCCAAGCCCCAACTGGCTTGCGGGGCAAAGGGAGGGCACAGGTTGCGGCGAGGTTGCCTGCGGGCGGTTCGGCGTGAGCCAACTCACTGGCGCCAATAAGCGCGGCAAAACGGGCATTAGCCTCAATCGGTTGTCAACCGGCCACGGTTGAGGACGGCTTCGGGTGTCGGGCGAGGAGGAGGGGGAAGCGGGGTGGTGGGCAGGGCGGAAAGGGGGGGCGTGTCGTGCCTGCCGGACGGACGCATGCCGACGGGTGCGGGTGCGGGTGCGGGTGCGGGTGCCGGCGTGGGTACGAGCGTGGACGCGGACGTGGGCACGAGCGTGGACGCGTGCGTGGGTACGAGCGTGGACGCGGACGCGAGCGCGGCCCGGGTGTGCGTGTCGATTGGGTGACGTTCTCGCGGTGCGGGCCGTTGGGAGGAGTGATGGGATCTTGAATGGCGGCTTCCGGCCCGCTCGCCCTCCTGGGGTCCGGCTCGTCCCCTCTGGCGATATCAGTCAAAATCTGCTCATATCACCTGATCAAAAACATACCGTTCATGATCTGATACCGACCGGCCTGTAACGGTGGGCGCTCGCGGTGATCGAAACGTGACCGGATACGCTGACTTGAGTGGTGGCAGCGACCTATCGACAAACCAGGTAATCGCCAGTAGACACCAGCAGACAGGAGACCCCTCGTGACCGTCGTCGGGCCGTTCGGGCTGAGCGTGCGGGACCAGGCTCTGGAAGCCGATGTCCAGGCCGGATTGGTTGCTGTCGAGGAAGGGTTGCTTGAGGCAACCAAAAGCGAGGTGCCGTTCATCACGGAGGCCGCCCAGCACCTGGTGCGGGCCGGCGGGAAACGGTTCCGGCCGCTGCTGGTGATGCTCTCGGCCCAGTTCGGCGACCGCTACGCCCCGGGCATCGTGCCCTCGGCCGTGGTTGTGGAGCTGACCCACCTCGCCACGCTGTACCACGACGACGTGATGGACGAGGCCGCCGTGCGGCGCGGGGTGCCCAGCGCGAACACCCGCTGGGGCAACTCGGTCGCGGTCCTCACCGGCGACTTCCTGTTCGCCCGCGCCTCGCAGATCCTCGCCGACCTCGGACCCGAGGCGGTCCGCGTCCAGGCCCTCGCGTTCGAGCGGCTGGTCACCGGTCAGATCCTGGAGACGGCAGGACCGCAGGACGGCCGCGACCCGGTCGACCACTACCTGGACGTGCTGGGCGGCAAGACGGGCTCGCTGGTGGCGGTCTCCTGCCGGTTCGGCGCGATGATGTCCGGCGCCGACGAGACGGTGGTGGACGTGCTGACCCAGTACGGCGAGCGGCTCGGCGTCGCCTTCCAGCTCGCGGACGACGTCCTGGACATCGCCTCCGACTCCGACGAGTCCGGCAAGACGCCAGGCACGGACCTGCGCGAGGGCATCCCCACCCTGCCGGTACTGCGGCTGCGCGAGCGGGCGGCCCGGCTGGGGCTCGCCGAGGACATCGCCCTGTGCGAGCTGCTCGGCTCCGACCTGAGCGACGACGCGCGGCACGCCGAGGCGCTGCGCCTGCTGCGCGCCCACCCCGCGCTGGAGCAGGCGCGCCGGGACACCGTCCGGTACGCCGAGGAGGCCCGGGCCGCGCTGGCCCCGCTGCGGGAGTGCGACGCGAAGGCGGCGCTGGTGGAGCTGTGCGACGCGGTGGTGCACCGGGCCGGGTGACCGCCCCGGCGCCCGTCTGTCACGTGCTGTCCGCCGTCCGCCGTCCGCCGTACACCGGACCCTACGGGTAGGGGGAGCCGCCGCCCCTCCGTGTCATCCCGCAGGAGTAGGCGGAGTTGAGCCCGCGGTCTGACGCTTGTGCTCCGGTGATTTGGTCAGATGGACACCACGGAAAAACACCAATCCTCACCGATTCGGGTGAGAATGGCGGCTCACGGGTGAACAAGTGCGAGGTCGCGAGACAGCCGCCGCCGACGACGGAGGTAGGGCACACATGGCACCGATCGATTCCGACGACAACACGACCGCCGGGGAGGGCGAGGAGCTGCGGGCCGGACGGCGCAAGGCCGCGCGGTACGTCGTCCCGGTCGCGGTGATGGGAGTGGCGGCCGCGACGATCGGGCTCGTCCCCGCGCTCGCCGACTCCGGGGACCCCGACCTGCCGAAGGTCACCGCGGAGCAGCTCATCGAGAAGATCGCCAAGTCGGACGTCGAGCAGCTGTCCGGCACGGTGCGCATCAGCACCGACCTGGGCCTGCCGGACCTCGGCGGACTGGAGAGCGGCCTGATGTCCGGAATGTCCGGAGGTCCGGGCTCCGGCGGGGACGACGAGGGCTCCGCCGCCGACCCGTCGGCCAAGCTCACCGAGCTGGTGTCCGGTAGCCATACGCTGCGCGTCGCGGCCGACGGTCCCGGCCGGCAGAAGCTGTCCCTGCTGGAGAACGCCGCCGAGTACAGCCTGATCCACAACGGCAAGGACGTCTGGGGCTACGACAGCAAGTCCAACGAGGTCTACCACTCCACCACCTCGGGCAGCGCCGAGCGGCCGGAGCCGGAGAAGGACGTGCCGGCCACCCCGAAGGACTTCGCCGACCAGGCGCTCAAGGCGGTCGACGACACCACGTCCGTGACCGTCGGCGGCACCGCGCAGGTGGCCGGCAGGGACGCGTACCGCCTGGTCGTCGAGCCCAAGCAGGACGGTTCCACGGTCGGTGCGATCACCGTGGCCGTGGACGCCGAGACCGGCACGCCGCTGAAGTTCACGCTGACCCCGGCCGGCGGCGGCGCCGCCGTCGTGGACGTGGGCTTCACCAAGGTCAGCTTCGCGAAGCCGGACGCGTCGACGTTCGACTTCACGCCGCCCAAGGGCGCGAAGGTGACCGAGGGCGACGAGACCGCCAAGGCCCCGGAGCACGGGCGCAAGGCCGAGGGCGACCTCGCCGGGGGGATGGACGGGCTCGAGGTCATCGGCGAGGGCTGGAACTCGATCGCCACCTTCGACACCGGCGCCCAGGGCGGCCTGCCCACGGCATCCGCGGGCGGTGACCTCGGCGCCCTCGGTGGCTTCCTCGGCTCCTTCGGTGACCAGGTCAAGGGCGACTTCGGCTCGGGCACGGTCTTCAAGACCCGCCTCGTCAACGCCCTGATCACGGACGACGGCAAGGTCTACGCCGGCGCGGTCACCAAGGACGCGCTGGTGAAGGCGGCCGACGCCGCGAAGTAGGACGTACGCAGCCGGGCGTACGCAGCCGGACGGAGACAGCCGGACGTACGCAGCCGGACGTGAGCAGCCCCCCACCCGTACGGCGAAGAGGACGAAAAGAGGGAGCCGATGGCCGAACCGTCCGCCACGGAGCCGGAGCGCCCGGACCAGGAGAGCGCGGATGACGCCGTCATCGCCACCCGCGGGCTCACCAAGCGCTACCGCGGCGGACAACTCGCCGTAGACGGTCTGGACCTGACCGTCCCGGCGGGCAGTGTCTTCGGCTTCCTCGGCCCCAACGGCTCCGGCAAGACCACCACCATCCGCATGCTGATGGGGCTGATCGAACCCACCTCGGGCAGCGCCCGGGTCCTCGGCCGGCCCATGCCGCGCGCGTCCCGCACCGTACTGCCCCGGGTCGGCGCCCTCATCGAGGGCCCGGCCCTGTACGGCTTCCTCTCCGGGCGGGACAACCTGCTGCGCTACGACGCCGCCGACCCGACCGCCGATCCGCGCACCCGGCGCGAGCGCGTCGCCGCGGCGCTCGACCGGGTGGGACTCGCGGCCGCGGGCGGCAAGAAGGCGAAGGCGTACTCGCTCGGCATGAAGCAGCGGCTGGGCCTCGCCGCGGCGCTGCTCCAGCCGCGCCGCCTGCTCGTCCTGGACGAGCCGACCAACGGGCTCGACCCCCAGGGCATGCGCGAGATCCGCACCCTCGTGCGCGAACTGGCCTCCGACGGCACCACCGTCTTCCTCTCCTCCCATCTGCTGGACGAGATCGAGCAGGTGTGCACCCACGCCGCTGTGATGGCACAGGGGCGGCTGATCACCCAGGGCGCGGTCGCCGACCTGGTGGCCGGGGCGCGCGGCCGGCTGGTGGTGACCACGCCGGACGCGGGCGACGCCGCCCGGGTCCTGAAGGAGCAGGGGGCGTCGGACGTGGTCGTCGACGGGGACCGGGTGACGGCGGAACCACCGGAGCGCGACCTCGCCGAGGTGAACGCGGCGCTGGTCGCGGCCCGGGTCCGGGTCAGGGGCTTCGTCGTGGAACGGGCCTCGCTGGAGGACGCGTTCGTGGCGCTGACGGGGGAGGGCTTCGATGTCGCGGGCTGAAGTGCGGGGAGAGCCGGTGGGGGAGGCCGCCGTCGCGGCGCCGGGCGCGGTGCCGGACCCGGATGCGGCGCGGGTTGCGAGTCCGCTGTGGTCACTCGGGCTGCTCCGCAGCGAACTGCTGACCACGTTCCGGCGCTGGCGCACCCTCGCCCTGCTGGCCGTGCTCGCCGCCGTGCCGGTCCTGGTCGGCATCGCCGTGAAGATCGAGACGAGCGACGGCTCCTCGCCGGGCGGCGGTGGCGGCGAGGGACCGGCGTTCATCTCGCAGGTCAGCAACAACGGGCTGTTCCTGGTCTTCACCGCGCTCGCGGCGACCCTCCCGTTCTTCCTGCCGATGGCCATCGGCGTCGTCGCGGGCGACGCGATCGCGGGCGAGTCGAGCGCGGGCACGCTCCGCTACCTGTTGGTCGCCCCGGCAGGCCGCTCCCGGCTGCTGCTCACCAAGTACGCGATGGTGATCGCCTTCTGCCTCGCGGCCACCCTGGTCGTCGCGGTCTCGGCGCTCGCGGTCGGGGCGCTGCTGTTCCCGGTCGGCGACCTGATCACCATCTCCGGCACCCGGATCAGCTACACCGAGGGCCTGGGGCGGGCGCTGCTGATCGCCCTGGTGGTGGCCGCCTCGCTCGTCGGCGTCGCGGCCCTCGGCCTGTTCGTCTCCACCCTGACGGGCAGCGGCATCGCGGCGATGGCGACCACGGTCGGGCTGCTGATCACCGTCCAGATCCTCGACCAGATCCCCCAGCTCGACGCCCTCCAGCCGTACTTCTTCTCGCACTACTGGCTCTCCTTCGCCGACGTGATGCGCGAGCCGGTCTACTGGGACGACCTGGTGAAGAACCTGGGCCTCCAGGCCCTCTACGCGGCGGTCTTCGGCTCGGCGGCCTGGGCGCGGTTCACGACGAAGGACGTCACCGCATAGCCGCGGCCCGCGGGGTACGGCTGCGGTCAGCGCACCCGCCGGGTGAGGCGGACCAGCGATTCGGTCCCCCGGGGCGGGCCGGCGTCGGCCTCACCCAGGCGCCAGCCGGTGACCCAGGGCACGCGGTGGACGTCCACGGCGGATTCGAGCAGTCTCACGCGCTGGGTGAGCGGCCGGGGAAGCCGTCCGGGGGCGTCCGCGACCAGGACGACGGAGTGGAGGTCGAGTCCCGCCGGGGTTCGTCCGCGCCGGAAGTCCTCCACGGCCCGGGCCACGGCCGCCAGTCCGGCCGCGTGCGTACGGGCCACCAGCAGCACCGACGCCGGGTCCGCCGGGCCGGGCCAGCGGCGCCCGCAGTCGTGCCCGCCGTAGACCGCGGCGAGCGTCGAGACGCCCGCGCCGCCGTGCGTGCCGACCCAGGAGAAGCGCCGTGCGCCTGAGCCGGGCTGCTCCGGCGCGGGTGCCTCTGGTGCCGGAGCCTCTGCTACCGGAGCCTCGGGCGCCGGAGCCTCCGGGGCGGGGGTCTGCGGGGCGGGTGGCTGTGGCGCGGGCGCCTGCGGCACGGCCACCGGCCCGCGGAGCCATATCTCGGGTCCCTGTCGCATGCCCGTCCGCCTGCCCGCTCGCGTGCCCAGTCACTCTCGGCCCCGCGGACGTCCCGCAACCGTCTCGCCCCCACCCGCGCCGACCTCGCCGATACGGGCGTGACCTCCTGGAACGAGCCTGTGACACCCCGGTGACGTGAGAATCGCGAGCGAGCGGAGAGACTCGACAGTAGGTGCACGACAGGCATGACAGGCATGACAGGCATGACAGGCTCTGGACGGCAGGGGAACGGAAACCGCCGACGGAAGCCGCCGATGAGTGGGGGAACGATGTCTCGACTCGGCCGCGACAAGCAGCGGGAGCACGAGCGCGCCGAGCGCTCGCCCGATCCCGCGGCGACGCCGATCGACGTCCGCGTGCCGGAGGGCGACTCCGGCGTACGCGGCGCCTCGGTCGACGGTTCACTGGTCGTCGCGGCCCCGGGCGAGGAGATCCAGAACGCCGTCCTGAACCGCCTCCACCGCCTCGCCCTCGCCGCCGGCCACCCCGTCCTCGCCACCATCCACGACCGGCGCATCGGTTACTCCGTCCCCCTCCGGGTCGATCCGGACGGCTCCAGCCACCTCGCCGCGGACCCGGTGCCGACGGCGCCCGAGGAGGCACCCGTACGGCAGGACCGGCCCGCGGACGGGCCCGCGGACCGGCCCACGTACGTCCTGCGCTCGGTGGCGCCGGTCGGGGACAGCGCGCCGACCTTCCCGCTGCCGGTGGTGCCCGAGACGCAGCGGGAGGTGTCCGGCGGCGAATCCGCGCCGACGTTCACGCTTCGCGCCCTGCCGGAACCGGCCGGGGGGACGGCCTCGCAGGGCAGGGCGCACAGGGGCACGCCACCCGGCACGGTGGCGCCGCCGACGGGGGTCTTCGGGCCGCCGCCCCGCATGGACGGTGCTGCCACGACCGGTGCCTCGGAAGACGCGGAGCCACGGCCCATGCCCGGCCCGGCCGCCGCACCGGAGCCGACCGCCGCACCCGCACCCGCGCCCGAGCCGACGGGAACCGCCTCCCCCTCCGTCCCGGACCTCGGACCCCGCCCCGATCCCTACTCCGACCCCGACCCCGACCCCAAGCCCACCCCCGCCCGCGGGTTCGACGCCGTGGCCGAGGCCGTGCTCGGGGACGCGCCGCTCACCGCGCCGGGCGACGCCACCGCGCCCGCGCTGCTCGCGGAGCCGACGGCCCGTATCAACGAGGCCGTCAAGGAGGGACGTACGGACGCCGCGGCGCGGCTGGCCGAGGAAACGGTGACGGATGCCTCGGAGACGCTGGGGCCGGAGCACCCCGAGGTACTCCGGCTCCGTGAACTCACCGCGTACATCGCCTACTTGTCGGGCGACCCGGACCGCGCCTTCCGGCTCTCCCTTGACCTGGCCCGGATACACCGGCGTGCGGGCGACGCCGAGGCCGCGTACGGCAACGTCCAGAGCGCGGCGACCGCCTGGCGTGCCGTACGCGATCCCGCACGGGGCCTGGAGCTGGGGCACGACCTGGTCGGCCTGTGGGACGAGCTCGCCGCCGAGGACGGCCCGGCCGCCGAGGACGCCGAGCAACTGGAGTCCGCCCGCACCCGCATGGGCCGCCTCACCGAACGCGCCCGCGTTCAGACGGGCTGACGCCGGCCGGACGTACCCGCGCGGGGCCGTCCGTTCCTACTGCGACAGTTCCCAGACCGCGTACGCGATGGCGTCGCTGTTGCGGTCCAGGGCGGTGTCGTCGATGTTGGCGGTCGTGTCGCAGGACGAGTGGTAGCAGCGGTCGAACGGCTGGCCCGCGGTGCCGCCCCACTCGGCCGCCTGCGCGGACGTCTTGCGGTAGTCGGCGCCGCTGAAGAGGCCGCCCACGGGGACGCCCGCGTTCTTGAAGGGCGCGTGGTCGGAGCGGCCGTCACCCTCGGTCTCGATCTCCGTGGAGATGCCGAGACCGGCGAAGTAGTCCTTGAACGTCTTCTCGATCGTGGGATCGTCGTCGTAGACGAAGTAGCCGGGGTTGGGGGAGCCGATCATGTCGAAGTTCAGATAGCCGCTGATCTTCGCGCGTTCGGCCGCGCCCAGGCTGTTGACGTAATAGCGGGAGCCGACGAGCCCCAGCTCCTCCGCGCCCCACCAGGCGAAGCGCAGGTGCTTGGTGGGCTGGTAGCCGGACCGGGCGACGGCGAGTGCGGTTTCCAGGACGGCGGAGGAGCCGGAGCCGTTGTCGTTGATGCCGGGTCCGGAGGTGACGCTGTCCAGATGTGACCCGATCATGACAACCTGATTCGCGTCGCCGCCGGGCCAGTCGGCTGTCAGGTTGTACCCGGTGCGGCCCGAGGCGGTGAACTGCTGGACGCGAGTGGTGAACCCGGCCGCGTCCAGCTTGGCCTTCACGTAGTCGAGCGAGGCCTGGTAGCCGGCGCGGCCGTGGGCGCGGTTGCCGCCGTTCGCCGTGGCGATCGACTGCAACTGCGTCAGGTGGGCCTTGACGTTGGCTATCGATATGTCGGGCGCGGCGGCGGCCGTCGGGTGCGCGGGTGCGGGCGCGGCACCCGCGGCGGAACCGCCGGTCACCAGAGTGGCGACGGCGACGGCGGCGGCCGTCAGCGCGCGCCCGGAAAGGAGGAGCTTCATGTGGGGGGCTCCGGATTCCTAGGGGGTCCCTGGGAAGGGGACTCCGCAGTGAATGGGGTGCCTGGATGGTGCGGGTGTGACTGACCCGCCGTCAAGACCGCTATTCGGCCACGGCGTCGCGCATAGCGGAAGCCCCCTGGTCACGCCTCCGAACGGCCGGCCCTTCGGACAGGAACCATCCTTCGGGCAGGACCGGTTCTAGTGGACGCAGAACTCGTTCCCCTCGGGGTCCGTCATCACCACCCACTCCCCGCCCGGTTCCTTCACCTGCCGCTGCACGCTCGCCCCGAGCGCCTCGAGCCTGGCGACCTCCGCCTCGCGCCGCCCGTCCGTCGAGTGCACGTCGAGGTGGAGCCGGTTCTTGCCGGTCTTGGCCTCCGGCACGCGCTGGAACAGCAGCCGTCGCCCCAGCCCGGTGCCGCTCCCCTCCTGGAACGGGTCGTCGGGGTGCCGTACGGCGGCCAGGTCCCGCCAGGCGCGGCGGCCGCGGGACTCGACGGTCAACTCCTCCGGTACCGCCCCGAAACCCAGCAGTTTCTCGATGAGCGCGCTGTTGTCCTCCACCTCGTAGTGGAGGGCCGCGGCCCAGAAGTCCGCCTGTGCGTGCGGGGCGGCCGCGTCGATGACGATCTTGAAGTGCAGGGGGGCAGGCCTTGAGGTCGATGTCATGTAACCACTTATACTGGTTTCACGAGGGAGTGAGTAGTGGAATCGCCGGAACAGGCAGAACAGGCAGAACAGGCGGAACAGTTGGAACCTCCGAAGCCGTCCCCGGAGCGTCCTCCCGGACTGACACTGGTGTCCCACGAGGGCAAGCCCTACCGCTTCGACCCGGGCGCACTCTGCCTCGAACTGCTGACGACCGGAGGACCCGGCGCCTTCGCGCGCTGGGAGGTGCTGCACGAGCCCGCCGACCTGATGGACTGGGTCGACCGCAGCCGGCTCCCGGACGGGCTGGACCTGACCGTGGACCGGACGGACGTGGCACGGGCCAGGACCCTGCGCGACGCCCTCTTCCTCCTCACCGCCGACCGTGCCCACGGACAGCCGCTCCACCCCGGTCACCTGGACGCCGTCAACGCCGCGGCGGCCGAGGCCCCGCTCGTCACCCGCCTCGAACCGGACGGCACTCGCGGCTGGGCCCCGGGAGCCACGGGCGCCCGCCTGCTGGCCACGGTGGCGCGCGACGCGATCGAGCTGTTCACCGGTCCCTACGCGGACCGCATCCGCGAGTGCGGCGCCCACGACTGCCGTCTGTTGTTCGTCGACACCTCACGCCCCGGCCGCCGCCGCTGGTGTGCGATGGAACACTGCGGCAACCGGGAGAAGGTCCGGGCGCACCGCGCGCGACGGGCACCGGAGCAGCGCTGACCCGGTGCCCCGCGGGGAGCTAGGGCTTCGTCGCCCTGGCGTCGCGCTGCTCGGTCGTGTCGGGGGAAGCGGGGGCCGGCGCCCCGGAGGCCACGATCCCCTGCTCCCGCGCGGCGGCGTCCCCCTTGACCGGCGGTGCACCGGCGCCCGCCCGGTCCAGCTGCTCCCGCAGTGCCCGCGCGGACCGGCGGGCCGTGCGCAACGCGTCCCAGGTGAGCAGCGTCAGCGCCAGCCAGACCAGCCCGAAACCGGCCCAGCGCTCGGGCGGCATGGCCTCGCCGAAGTACAGGACGCCGAGCACGAACTGGAAGACCGGCGCCAGGTACTGCAGCAGCCCCAGCGTGGACAGCGGCACGCGGATCGCCGACGCGCCGAAGCAGACCAGGGGGATCGCGGTGACGACGCCGGTCGCGGCGAGCAGGGCCGAGTGCCCGAGACCCTCCGTGGTGAAGGTCGACTCGCCCCGCGAGCCCAGCCACAGCAGGAAGCCGAGCGCCGGCAGGAACTGGATCGCCGTCTCGGCGGCCAACGACTCGACACCACCGAGGTTGACCTTCTTCTTCACCAGGCCGTAGGTGGCGAAGGAGAAGGCGAGGCAGAGCGAGATCCACGGCGGCTGGCCGTAGCCGATGGTGAGGACGAGCACCGCCGCGAAGCCGGTGGCGACCGCCGCCCACTGCGCGGGCCGCAGCCGCTCCTTGAGCAGCAGCACGCCCATCGCGATGGTGACCAGCGGGTTGATGAAGTACCCGAGCGAGGCCTCGACGACATGGCCGCTGTTCACGGCCCAGATGTAGACGCCCCAGTTGACGGTGATGACCGCGGCGGCCACCGTCACCAGGGCGAGCCGGCGCGGCTGCCGCAGCAGCTCGCCGGCCCAGGCCCAGCGCCGTACGAAGAGCAGGGCGACGGCGACGAAGACGAGGGACCACACCATCCGGTGGGCGAGGATCTCACCGGCCCCGGCGGGCTTGAGCAGCGGCCAGAACAGGGGAACGAGACCCCACATCCCGTACGCCGCGACGCCGTTCAGCAGGCCTATGCGCTGATCACTCCTGGACGACCCGGCCACGGGCACCTCCTTCTCGCACACGGCATGCCGGGGACGGGAGGCATGCCAGGACGAAGGTAGCGTCGTACCCCGCCGCCTGTCATGCCCGTATCGGAATACGGTCATGACAGGCGAAGTGGAAGCGGGAGGGCGAGGTCAGCCCTTGAGGGCGGCGGCGACGGCCTCCGCGAGCGGCGTCGTCGGGCGGCCGGTCAGCCGGGACAGATCGCCGGTGGAGACGACCAGCTCGCCCTTGGCGATGGCGGCTTCCGCGCCCGCGAGGATGTCCGCGAGCGGCCCGGGCACCCCGGCGCCGGTCAGGATGCCGGTGTACGCCTCGACGGAAACGGGGTTGTAGACGATCTCCTTGCCCGTCTGCCGGCTCAGCTCGGCCGCGTACTCGGCGAAGCTCCAGGCCTCGTCGCCGCCCAGCTCGTACGCGGTGTTCTCGTGACCCTCGCCGGTGAGTACGGCGACGGCGGCGGCCGCGTAGTCGGCGCGGGAGGCGGAGGAGACCCGGCCCTCGCCGGCCGCCTGGACGACGGCGCCGTGCTCCAGGACCGGGGCGAGCTGCTCGGTGTAGTTCTCGTGGTACCAGCCGTTGCGCAGCAGCACGTACGGCACGCCCGAGCCGACCAGTACCTCCTCGGTGGCGCGGTGGTCGTCGGCGAGCGCGGCCTCGAGGCTGCTGGGGGCGCTGGTGTAGGCGAGCAGGGCGACGCCGGCCTTCTTCGCCGCGTCGATCACGCTCGTGTGCTGCCGCACGCGGCCCTTGTCGAACTCGTTTCCGGAGATCAGCAGAACCCGGTCGCCGGCCGCGAACAGGTCGTCGAAGGTCTCGGGGGAGCTGTAGTCGGCGACCGCGAGCCGTACGCCGCGGGCGGCGAGGTCGGCGCCCTTGTCGCGGTCCCGGACGACGGCGGTGACCTGGTCGGCCGGCACCTTCTCCAGCAGTTGCCGCACGACGTGGCGGCCGAGGTGTCCGGTGGCTCCGGTGACGACGATGCTCATGGTTTCAGTGCTCCTTGTGGGGGTGCGTTGTCACCGACCCTAGGAGCTGCGCTAACTGATGGAAAGTGCCCACTTTGAAGTAAGGTACTTACCTTTACGTAAGCCGGAGGGGCCCGGACGGCATGCGCATGCGTCCGGGCCCCTGGCGTGCTGTGAACGGCGGTCCTGTCAGCCGACGACCGTCCAGGTGTCGTTGCCGGCGAGCAGCGCGGCGAGGTCGCCCTTGCCGTTCTGCTCGACGGCGGTGTCGAGCTGCTCGGACATGAGCGTGTCGTAGACCGGCCGCTCGACCGAGCGCAGCACGCCGATCGGCGTGTGGTGCAGGGTGTCCGGGTCGGCGAGGCGGGAGAGCGCGAAGGCCGTGGTCGGGGACGCGGCGTGGGCGTCGTGGATCAGGATGTCCGCCTCGTTGTCCGCGGTGACGTCGACGACCTCCAGGTCACCGGTCCGCGGATCCCGTACGACACCCTTGGCGCCTCCCCCACTCTCGGCTTCGCTCGAGCGGGAGGTGCCCCCACCGCCGAAACGGATCGGCTGCCCGTGCTCCAGGCGGATCACCGCCTCCTCGGCCTGCTCCTTGTCCTTGAGGGCGTCGAAGGCGCCGTCGTTGAAGATGTTGCAGTTCTGGTAGATCTCGATCAGGGCCGTCCCCGGGTGCTCGGCGGCCTGCCGCAGGACCTCGGTGAGGTGCTTGCGGTCCGAGTCGACGGTCCGGGCGACGAAGGACGCCTCCGCGCCGAGGGCCAGCGAGACCGGGTTGAAGGGCGCGTCCAGCGAACCCATCGGAGTCGACTTGGTGATCTTGCCGACCTCGGAGGTCGGGGAGTACTGGCCCTTCGTCAGGCCGTAGATCCGGTTGTTGAACAGCAGGATCTTGAGGTTGACGTTGCGGCGCAGGGCGTGGACGAGGTGGTTGCCGCCGATGGAGAGCGCGTCGCCGTCGCCGGTGACGACCCACACGCTCAGGTCGCGGCGCGAGGCGGCGAGCCCGGTGGCGATGGCGGGGGCCCGGCCGTGGATGGAGTGCATCCCGTAGGTGTTCATGTAGTACGGGAAGCGGGAGGAGCAGCCGATGCCGGAGACGAAGACGATGTTCTCCTTCGCCAGCCCGAGCTGGGGCATGAAGCCCTGCACGGCGGCGAGGATGGCGTAGTCGCCGCAGCCGGGGCACCAGCGCACTTCCTGATCGGACTTGAAGTCCTTCATGGACTGCTTGCCCTCGGCCCTGGGGACGAGCTGGAGCAGTGCGTTGGTGTCAGCCATCGATGGCCTCCTTCAGGACCGTGGCGAGCTGTTCCGCCTTGAACGGCATCCCGTTGACCTGGTTGTACGACTGGGCGTCGACCAGGTACTTCGCGCGGATCAGGGTGGCGAGCTGACCGAGGTTCATCTCCGGGACCACCACCTTGTCGTACCGCTGCAACACCGCGCCGAGATTGGCCGGGAAGGGGTTGAGGTGACGCAGGTGGGCCTGGGCGATCTCCTCGCCGGCGGTGCGCAGCCGGCGCACGGCGGCGGTGATCGGCCCGTATGTCGAGCCCCAGCCCAGCACCAGCGTGCTCGCGCCGTCCGGGTCGTCGACCTCCAGGTCGGGGACGTCGATGCCGTCGACCTTGGCCTGCCGGGTGCGGACCATGAAGTCGTGGTTGGCCGGGTCGTAGGAGATGTTCCCGGTGCCGTCCTGCTTCTCGATGCCGCCGATCCGGTGCTCGAGACCGGGCGTGCCCGGCACCGCCCAGGGCCGGGCGAGGGTGTGCGGGTCACGCTTGTACGGCCAGAACACCTCGGTGCCGTCGTCCAGGGTGTGGTTGGGCCCCTGTGCGAACCGCACCGCCAGGTCCGGCAGTTCGTCCGGCTCGGGGATCCGCCACGGTTCGGATCCGTTGGCGAGGTAGCCGTCGGAGAGGAGGAAGACCGGCGTCCGGTAGGCCAGCGCGATCCGCGCGGCCTCCAGGGCGGCGTCGAAGCAGTCGGCCGGGGTGCGCGGGGCGACGACCGGGACCGGCGCCTCGCCGTTGCGCCCGTACATCGCCTGCAGCAGGTCGGCCTGCTCGGTCTTGGTCGGCAGACCGGTGGAGGGACCGCCGCGCTGGATGTCGACCACCAGCAGGGGCAGCTCCAGGCTCACCGCGAGCCCGATCGTCTCGCTCTTGAGCGCCACACCCGGGCCGGAGGTGGTGGTCACCGCCAGCGAGCCGCCGAAGGCCGCGCCGAGCGCCGCGCCGATCCCCGCGATCTCGTCCTCGGCCTGGAACGTGCGCACGCCGAAGTTCTTGTGCCGGCTCAGCTCGTGCAGGATGTCGGACGCCGGGGTGATCGGGTACGAACCCAGGAAGAGCGGCAGGTCCGCCTGCCGGGACGCGGCGATCAGGCCGTAGGCCAGGGACAGGTTGCCGGAGATGTTGCGGTAGGTGCCGGGCGGGAACGCAGTCGCCGCCGGCGCCACCTCGTAGGAGACCGCGAAGTCCTCGGTGGTCTCACCGAAGTTCCAGCCCGCGCGGTAGGCCGCGATGTTGGCCGCGGCGATGTCGGGCTTCTTCGCGAACTTCGACTTCAGGAACTTCTCCGTGCCCTCGGTGGGCCGGTGGTACATCCAGCTCAGCAGCCCGAGCGCGAACATGTTCTTGGAGCGCTCGGCCTCCTTGCGGCTGAGGTCGAACTCCCCCAGCGCCTCGACGGTCAGCGTGGTCAGCGGCACCGGATGCAGGCGGTAGCCGTCGAGGGAACCGTCCTCCAGCGGAGAGGTGTCGTAGCCGACCTTCTGCATCGCCCGCTTGGTGAACTCGTCCGTGTTGACGATGATCTCCGCGCCGCGCGGCAGGTCGCCGACGTTCGCCTTCAGCGCGGCCGGGTTCATCGCCACCAGCACGTTGGGCGCGTCGCCCGGCGTGAGGATGTCGTGGTCGGCGAAGTGCAGCTGGAAGGACGAGACGCCCGGCAGGGTGCCGGCGGGTGCCCGGATCTCGGCCGGGAAGTTCGGCAGCGTCGACAGATCGTTGCCGAACGACGCCGTTTCCGAGGTGAAGCGGTCGCCGGTGAGCTGCATCCCGTCGCCCGAGTCCCCCGCGAACCGGATGATCACCCGGTCGAGCCGGCGGACGTCCTTCGTCCCGGCCGGTTTGCGCTGCGCTCCCACGACGGTCTCGTCGGTTCCGTCGGTCTGCTCCGCTGGGCTGCTGACCTGGCTGGTCACTTACTGGACCTCCCTCGGGACGGCTGTCCGGGGACTGGTCTTCCACCGACCGTCCCAGGATCAACCCTACGTCCGCACGCCATGACTTCCGGTGGACATTCGCATGTTGGACACGACTTCGAGAAGGCCCGCAGCCCTGCAATTCCAAGGCTTCCCGCCCCTGGCACGTACGAGGACGCACCCCTGCCGCCCTCCGGTTTCTCATTCGTCCGGATGAGCGTCCGCGTCACCGGGCCGGGCCGGTGCTTCCGAGGCGTGGGCCGCTGATGTCAGGAATTGAGATACGTGAGGACGGCGAGCACCCTGCGGTGATCACCGTCGCTGGGGGACAGGCCGAGCTTCATGAAGATGTTGCTGACGTGCTTCTCGACGGCCCCGTCGCTCACGACGAGCTGCCGGGCGATCGCCGAATTGGTCCGGCCCTCGGCCATGAGCCCCAGCACCTCCCGCTCCCGCGGGGTCAGCCCCGCCAGCACGTCCTGCTTGCGGCTGCGCCCGAGCAGCTGCGCGACCACTTCCGGGTCCAGCGCCGTACCGCCCTGCGCCACGCGCACCACCGCGTCCACGAACTCCCGCACCTCGGCCACCCGGTCCTTGAGCAGATAGCCGACGCCCCGACTGGAACCGGCCAGCAGCTCCGTCGCGTACCGCTCCTCCACGTACTGGGACAGCACCAGCACGCCGAGACCGGGATGTGCCTTGCGCAGCCGCACCGAGGCCCGCACCCCTTCGTCGGTGTGCGTCGGCGGCATCCGTACGTCCGCCACCACGACGTCCGGCAGCTCGCCCTGCGCGTCCAGCTCGGTGATGGTCTTGATCAGTGCCTCACCGTCGCCGACACCGGCCACGACCTCGTGCCCGCGGTCGGTCAGCAACCGGGTCAGCCCCTCTCGGAGCAGCACTGAATCCTCGGCGATGACCACCCGCACCCTGTCCTCCACGATCTTCGGCCCCCCACAGCCCGTGCACCTCACGGTCCGCGCGGCCCGCGCCGCGTCCACGAACCGTCCGTGCGACAGGTCCAGCATTCCAGCATCCGAGGCCGGACGCCTTCAGGCAACGGAAAAGGGATCGGGAAGTCCTGAGGGCCGGTCCGGGTTCGGCCGCTCGATGGCCGGTTCCCGATCACGCCGCCCCAGCCCCGGTGGCCTGGGGGAGGGGGCCGGGTGGACCGGTCGGCGGTACCTGCGCCCGGCCCGGGACGAGCGCTGGGCGGGCGCAGTGCGCAGTGCGGATCAGTCGGTGACCGGCTCGTTCCGCCACGGCAGCTCCGCCGTGATCCGCGTCGGCCCGCCGGCCGGCGAGTCCACCACGAGAATCCCGTCCACCGCGTCGAGCCGCTCCGCGAGACCGGCCAGACCGGAACCGGCCGACGCGTTCGCGCCGCCCACGCCGTTGTCCACGACCTGGAGCATCAGCCGGTTCTCCACCCGCCACACCTCCACCGCGGCCGACGTGGCCCGCGCGTGCTTGCTGATGTTCTGGAGCAGCTCCGAGACCGTGAAGTAGGCGATGCCCTCGATCGCCGACGCCGGCCGCTCCGCCAGGTCGACCTCCACCCGCACCGGCACGGTGCAGCGCGAGGCGACCGCCGACAGCGCCGCGTCCAGACCGCGGTCGGTCAGGACCGCGGGGTGGATGCCCCGAGCCAGATCCCGCAGTTCCTGGAGTGCCGTCTTCACCTCGCCGTGCGCCTCGTCCACCATGACGGCCGCGGCCCGCGGGTCCTCCTTCAGCTTCTCCTTGGCCAGTCCCAGATCCATGGCGAGGTTGACCAGCCGGGCCTGTGCCCCGTCGTGCAGGTCGCGCTCGATGCGCCGCAGGTCGGCCGCGGCCGTGTCGACCACGACCCCCCGGTCCGACTCCAGCTCCACGACCCGCGTCGCCAGTCGCGACGGCCCGAGCAGCCCGTGGACCATGACCCGGTCCACCGTCGTCAGCGCCCGCACCAGCCACGGCGTCGCCAGGGTGAACAGCAGCCCGATCAGCGCCGTAACGGTGATCTCGAAGGGGTTGTCCAGGTAGATCCGGTGCGTCTCGTCGCCGTACAGCTGGAGCCCGTCCTGGCCAGCGTACATGGGGAACACCCAGAACCACAGCGGGTACGTCAGCATCGCCCACCCGAACGCCCAGACGTTCAAGGCGACGACGAACGAGAACACCGACCACGGGAACTGCAGCAGCGCGTACAGCAGGCTCCGCCAGGAAGCGCCGCTCTTGAGCACGGCCCCCATCCAGCCCATCGCGCCCCGCTTCCTCAGCCGCAGCGGTTCGGGGTCGGACACCCGCAGTCCCAGCAGGGCGCGGGCCCGCGCCCGCTCCATCGCCCCGAAGCCCCGGCACCCGGCGAGCGCGGCCGCCAGCACCGGCACACCCAGGAACGTCACGAGCAGGCCCGCCCCCAGCGACACCATCGTGACGGCGTAGGTGAAGAGCAGGATGCCGACCGGCAGACCCACCAGGACATAGCCGAACTCCCGCCAGCTGCGCGCCTCGAACGGTGCCCGCAGCCCCGCCGGCAGCCGGTGGCGCCGCGCACCCGTGTCCCCGGGGAAGCCGGACCCGCCCCCGAGTCCGTAACTCTGTCCGTATTCCGTGGCCATCGGTGCCGTCCCTCTCCTCGTCGCCCTACGGCTGTGCTGTCGTAACTCCACCCTCCTCGACCGCACCGCCACGGCCAATGGAGCCCGTCGGCGTCTGCGAAGGGGGGTTTTCCCTACCTCCTGGGTGCGGAGCCGGCCGCGTCGGCCCCCGTGCGGTCGCGCCACGGCAGCTCGGCCGTGACCGTCGTCGGACCGCCTTCCGGAGAGTCGACGACGAAGAGTCCGTCGACGGCGGACAGCCGGTCGGCGAGGCCCCTCATCCCCGTACCGCCGTCGAGGCGCGCGCCCCCGTGGCCGTCGTCCTCCACCTGTATGAGCAGTCGGTCTGACGACCGCCACACCTCCACGGACGCCGACCTCGCCCCGCTGTGTTTGCTGACGTTCTGGAGCAGCTCCGAGACGGTGAAGTAGGCGATGCCCTCGATGGCGGCCGCGGGGCGCTCCGTCAGGTCGACGGCCACCTTGACCGGCACGGTGCAGCGGGAGGCGACCGAGGAGAGCGCCGCGTCCAGGCCCCGGTCGGTCAGGACGGCGGGGTGGATGCCGCGGGCCAGGTCCCGCAGCTCCTGCAGGGCCAGCTTCACCTCGCCGTGCGCCTCGTCGACCATGGCCGCCGCCGCGTCGGGGTCCTCCAGGAGCTTCTCCTTGGCCAGGCCGAGACCCATGGCGAGGTTGACCAGGCGGGCCTGTGCCCCGTCGTGCAGGTCGCGCTCGATGCGCCGCAGGTCGGCCGCGGCCGTGTCGACCACGACCCCCCGGTCCGACTCCAGCTCGGCGATCCGCCGCTCCAGCTCGTCGGACGGCGACAGCAGCCCGCGCACCATCGCCCGGTCGACGTTCGCCAGGCCCCGCGCGATGAACGGCAGCACCGGCCACAGCACGAACAACGACGTCAGCGTCACGACGAAAGTGAGAACGCCCCAGGGAAACCGGATGAAGTCGTACAAAACCGTGCGCCAGCCCACCGGGTCCTTCAAGGACATCCACAACTGTGCGAAGAAGCCGCGCTCACCCCTCAACGGCAGCGGGCTCGGCTCGTCCACCCGCACCCCGAGCAGCGCCCGGGCCCGCGCCCGCTCCAGCTTGCCCAACTGCCGCGCGCCCAGCAGGCCGGCCGCCAGAAGCGGGAGCCCGATCACCGTGACCGTCAGTCCGATGCCCACGGACAGCATCGTCACGACGTAGGTGAATCCGAGCAGCGCCGCCGGGAAGTTCGCCAGCAGGTGGGCGATCTCCTTCCAGGTGTGCCGGTCGTAGGCGAAACGGGCCGGCGGCAGGCGGTCGCCGGCCGCCACGCCGGTGGTCCAGGCGGGGCTCGATGTCGAGACGCGTTCGGTCATACACGTCAGCGTGCCGTGCGGCGCGGCGCCGCGCCATGAGGTGGACCGCCGGGACGCACTGAGGAAAACCCCACCCCGCGTCTCAACGTACGACGGGCTGCTTACCGTCTCTTTATCAGGCCCTAGACTCCCGTGCGTACAGATCGTCGAACGTCAGCGTTCACGACGTTCACGACGTCCACGACAGGGAGCGAGGGGCGCACGTGCCGGAACCGACCGTCGGCGACGCGACCGCCGGCGCCGTGACCAACACCGATGCGACCGTCGGGCTCGCCGCTGACTACTTCCGGTCCTACTCGGTCGTCGGCCTGCTCGCCGTCGTGGGGGTGCTCTTCGTCGCCGTGGCTTTCGGTGCCGGGCGTCTGCTGCGACCCGTGGTCCCGACGCCCGAGAAGCTGCTCACCTACGAGTGCGGCGTCGACCCCGTGGGGGAGGGCTGGGCACACACCCAGGTCCGCTACTACGTCTACGCCTTCCTCTACGTCATCTTCGCCGTCGACTCGATCTTCCTCTTCCCCTGGGCGACGGTCTTCGCCGACCCTGGTTATGGCGCCACGACCCTTGTGGAGATGTTCATCTTCCTCGGATTCCTCGCCGTGGGCCTGTTGTACGCATACAAGAAGGGCGTCCTGTCGTGGACGTGAACCCCTCCGATCCCGCACCCGTGCCGCTGCCCGAGCCCAAGAGGCTGGGCACGCTCGCGCGCCTCGCCCCGGAGCCGATGAAGGTCGTCCTGAACTGGGGCCGCCGCTACTCGCTCTGGGTCTTCAACTTCGGCCTCGCCTGCTGCGCGATCGAGTTCATCGCCGCGTCCATGGCCCGACACGACTTCATCCGGCTCGGCGTCATCCCGTTCGCGCCCGGTCCTCGCCAGGCCGACCTGATGGTCGTCTCGGGCACGGTGACCGACAAGATGGCGCCGGCAGTCAAGCGCCTGTACGAGCAGATGCCCGAGCCGAAGTACGTCATCTCCTTCGGTGCCTGTTCCAACTGCGGCGGCCCCTACTGGGACTCCTACTCCGTGACCAAGGGCGTCGACCAGATCATCCCCGTCGACGTCTACGTTCCCGGCTGCCCGCCGCGCCCCGAGGCGCTGCTCCAGGGGATCCTCAAGCTCCAGGAGAAGATCGCACGGGAGTCCCTGGGGGAGCGGTACGGCTCTTCGCCCCGGCCGTCGACGGCCGCGCTGCGGAGCGGCCCGGTACGACCGCCTGCTCCGTCGTCCGACGCGGAGGAGGGGCGATGACCGCGGTCGGCTGGCTGCCCGCCGACGCCGAGGAACTCTTCGGTACGGACGCCACGGCAGAGGAGTCGTACGACCTCCTGACCGTCGACGTGCCGTCCACGTCCTGGATCTCCGCCCTGGAGACGGCGCGTGACCGGCTGGGCTGCACGTACTTCGACTGGCTGAGCGCGGTCGACGAACCGGGCACCGGTTTCCGCGTCGCCGCACATGTCGCCGCACTGGGGCGGCCGGTACGCCGGCTGCTGCTGCGTACGACCGTCCCGCACGAGGCCCCGGTCCTGCCCACCGCCGTGGGGGTGTACGCGGGCGCGGCCTGGCACGAACGCGAGACCCACGAGATGTTCGGTGTCGCCTTCGAGGACCACCCCGCCCTCGACCACCTGCTCCTGCCGGAGGGCTTCGAGGGCCACCCGCTGCGCAAGGACTTCGTCCTCGCCGCACGCGTCGCCAAGGCCTGGCCCGGGGCCAAGGAGCCCGGCGAGTCCGACCACGGCGGTCCCCGTCGCCGCCAGATGCTGCCGCCGGGTGTCCCCGACCCCAACGAGTGGGGCCCGCTGAAGGGCCAGCTGCCTCCCGCTCCGGCCCGCCCGGCACGAGGCGCGGGACGTGCGGCGGGGGAGCGCCCGGTACGCGCGGCAGGCGAACGCCCGGCCCGGCGGGCCCGTACGGCCGCCGAGGGCTCCGTCGGCCAGTCGGCGCCCGGTACCGAGACCCCGGCCGCGCCGCGCCGCTCCCGTACGGCCGCCGAGGGCTCGGTCGGCCAGACCTCCCCGGCCGACGAGCCGACGGCCGCACCGGCGCCGCGGCGGTCGCGCAGTGCGGGCCAGGGATCCGCGTCCCAGCGAGCAGCCGGCCCGACGGACGGGCCCACCGCCGACACGGCTGCCGGGCAGCGGGACGCCGCCGGTACCGGCCGCCCCCGGCGTACCCGGAGTGCGTCGCAGGGCTCGGCCGGCCAGCGGGAAGCCTCGGACGCCGGGCAGCCGGACGACACGGGTTCCGGCAGCGCCCCCCGGGGCGGCGACGGGACCGGCACCGCCTCCTCGCCTGCCGAGGATCCGGCCCCGAAGCCGGCGCCCTCGACACCGCGCAGCCCGGACGCCCCGTGGCATCACGCCCGTCCGGCGTTCGGCGAGCCCTCCGAGGCCCAGGAGCCGACAGCTTCCGAGGAGTCACCGGACACTCCCGACGGGGCAGAGGCTCCCGGCGGGTCAGAGGCTCCCGGCGGGTCAGAGGCTCCCAGCGGGTCAGAGGCTCCCAGCGGGCCGGGCACGCCCGAGGAGCCGGGCACCCCCGAGGACCCGGGCGCTTCCGAGGCGTCCGACACCGCCGGCGACACCGATGTCCCCGAGAACCCCCCGAACTCTCCAGGAGGCCCGCAGTGAACGACGCGCTCGACGTCACCCTGCGCCTCCTGATCGTCTTCGTCGTCTTCCTCGCCCTCCCCCTGATCGTCGGCCAGACCGAGCACAAGGTGATGGCACACATGCAGGGCCGCCTGGGCCCGATGTACGCGGGCGGCTTCCACGGCTGGGCCCAGCTCGTCGCGGACGGCGTGAAGTTCGCGCAGAAGGAGGACGTGGTCCCCGCCGACGCGGACCGCCGCATCTTCCAGCTCGCCCCGGCCGTGGCCCTGCTGCCCTACCTCCTCGTTCTCCTGGCCATCCCCGTCGGGCCCGGAGCGGGCGCGGTCGGTCAGGTCGTCGACGCGGGCGTCTTCTTCGTCCTGGCCGTCATGGGCGTGGGCGTCCTCGGCTCGCTCATGGCCGGCTGGTCCTCCGCGAACAAGTTCTCCCTCCTCGGCGGCCTGCGTACCGCCGCCCAGCTCCTCGCCTACGAACTCCCGATGCTGCTCACCGCCGCCTCCGTGGCGATGGCGGCCGGCACCGTCTCGCTCGTCGGCATCCTCGACGCCTTCGAGTGGTGGTGGCTGCCCTGGCAGATCGTCGGCGCGGTCGTCTTCTTCGTCGCCGGGCTGGCCGAACTGCAGCGACCCCCGTTCGACATGCCGGTCGCCGATTCTGAGATCATCTTCGGCGCCTACACCGAGTACACCGGCCTGCGCTTCGCCCTGTTCCTCCTCGCCGAGTACGCCGGAATCGTCGTCCTGTGCGGTCTGACCACCGTCCTCTTCCTTGGCGGCTGGCACGGCCCCTGGGGCGCCGACGGCCTCGGCTGGGTCTGGACCCTGCTGAAGGCGGCCGTCCTCGCCTTCGTCGTGATCTGGCTGCGCGTGACCTACCCGCGCCTGCGCGAGGACCAGCTCCAGAGACTGTCGTGGACGCTCCTCGTCCCCCTCTCCCTCGCCCAGATCGCCCTCACCGGCATCGTCAAGGTGGTGATCCAGTAACCATGGCCGCGTCCCGCCCACCCTCCAGGCCCCGCATCCCTGGCTCGGGCCTCGCCAAGGGCCTGGCCGTCACCCTGCGCACGATGACGAAGAAGACCGTCACCGAGCAGTACCCGGACGCCCAGCCGGAGCTGCCGCCCCGCAGCCGCGGTGTGATCGGCCTGTTCGAGGAGAACTGCACGGTCTGCATGCTGTGCGCCCGCGAGTGCCCCGACTGGTGCATCTACATCGACTCCCACAAGGAGACGGTCCCGGCGGCCACCCCCGGCGGACGCGACCGCAGCCGCAACGTCCTCGACCGTTTCGCCATCGACTTCGCCCTGTGCATGTACTGCGGTATCTGCATCGAGGTCTGTCCTTTCGACGCCCTGTTCTGGTCCCCGGAGTTCGAGTACGCCGAGACCGACATCCGCGACCTCACCCACGAGCGCGACAAGCTGCGCGAGTGGATGTGGACCGTGCCGGCCCCGCCCGCCCTCGACCCCGGCGCGGAGGAGCCCAAGGAAGTCGCCGCCGCACGCAAGGCCGCCGACAAACTCGCCGCGCAGCAGCAGACGGACCAGCCGGGGCAGGAGGACCGGACATGACCCTCGCAGCGACCGTCGGCCACCTCACCGCGTACGCGCACCCCACGACCACCGCCGCCGCATCCCGGGGATTCCTGTCCCCGACCGGTGTCGAGATCGCCTTCCTCCTCGTCGGCCTGGTCACCTTCGGAGCCGCCGTCGTCACCGTCACCACCCGTCAGCTCGTCCACGCGGCGCTCTGGCTGGTGGTGGCCCTCGGCGGCCTGGCCGTCGAATACCTGTTGCTCACCGCCGAGTTCATCGCCTGGGTCCAGGTCCTCATCTATGTCGGTGCCGTCGTCGTCCTGATCCTTTTCGGACTGATGCTCACCAGAGCGCCCATCGGCCGGTCCCCGGACGCCGACTCCGGCAACCGCTGGGCCGCTCTCGCCGTGGCCGTGGCCTCCGCGGCGGCCCTGGTGTGGGTCGTCGTCGACGCCTTCCGCACCACCTGGATCGACCTGGACGGCCCGGCCGCCGGCTCCACCGCCGTCACCGGAGCGAGCCTCTTCCAGAACTGGGTCCTCCCCTTCGAGGCCCTCTCCGTCCTCCTTCTCGCCGCCCTGGTCGGCGCCATCGTGCTGTCCCGCAAGGCCAAGGCGGAACGCGCGACCGACGCTGCCCGGACCGACGCGACGTGGACCGACTCGCGCCGTACTGAACCGCCCCGGACCGCCACCGCCCGGACCGACACGCCCGCCCCCAACGGTCCGGACAAGGACGGTGTCCGCTGATGCACCTCGCCTATCCCGCCGTCCTGTCCGCCCTCCTCTTCTGCACGGGCCTCTACGGCGTCCTGGCCCGCCGCAACGCGATCCTGGTCCTGATGTCGGTCGAGCTGATGCTCAATGCCGTCAACCTCAACCTCGTCGCCTTCGACGTCTGGCTCAGCAGGGCCGCGGAAGAGACCCTGCACTCCGGCCAGGCCCTGACACTGTTCACGATCGCCATCGCCGCCGCCGAGATCGGCATCGGCCTGGCGATCGTCCTCGCCGTCCACCGCAACCGCGGCACCTCGGACATCGACAGGCTCCGCGACACCGCCGAGGGCCACGAGCCGGACGGCCCCGACACCGACACCCCCGCGACCGGGGCGGCCGCCGAGAAGGCTGAGGCCACCGCGTGACCACGACCACCCTCGCCGTACTCGTCCCCCTCCTTCCCTTCCTCGGGGCAGCCGCCGGTCTCCTGCTGGGCCGGTCGGCGCCCGGGTTCGTCCGTCCCCTCGCCGTCCTGCCGACGCCGGCGGCCCTCGTCCTCGCCGTCCTCGTCGCGGCCCGGCAGGGCGGTGACCGGGCCGTCGACGCCGTCACGGAGCTGACACCCACCGGTTCGGTCCCCGTCGAACTCGCCCTGCACATCGACGGCTTCGCCGCCCTCGTCGCCGTCCTGGTCGGCACCGTCGCCACCTGCGTGCAGATCTACTCCACGGGCTATCTGCGCGACGACCCCCGCTACGCCTCGTACGCCGCTCTCGTCTCCCTGTTCACCTCCGCCATGTTCCTCGTCGTCTACTCCGGCGACCTGATGGTGCTGCTGGTCGGCTGGGAAGTCATGGGCATCTGCTCGTACTTCCTGGTCGGCCACTACTGGGAGACCCCGGAGGCGCGCGCGGCCTCCCTCAAGGCCTTCCTGGTCACCAAGCTCGGCGACGTCCCCTTCCTGATCGGCCTGCTGGCGCTGGCGACCGAGGCCGGCTCCTTCCGCATCACCAAGATCCTCGGTGCGGTGGCCAACGGATCGCTCGACCACCCGACGCTGATCGCCCTGCTGCTCCTGGCCGGTGTGGCGGGCAAGTCGGCGCAGTTCCCGCTGCACACCTGGCTCCCCGACGCGATGGCGGGCCCGACGCCCGTCTCCGCGCTGATCCACGCCGCGACGATGGTCGCCGCCGGTGTGTACTTCGTCGCCCGGCTCCTTCCGCTCTTCGAGGCCTCGCGGGCCGCGATGGTCGTCCTCGCCGTCATGGCCGCCGTCACGATGCTCGGCTCCGCACTCGCCGCCCTCGCCCAGGACGACATCAAACGCGTCCTGGCCTACTCGACGATCGGACAGCTCGGGTACATGACCGGCGCCCTCGCCACGGGCGACCGGGGTGCCGCCGTCTTCCACCTCCTGTCCCACGGCGCCTTCAAGGCGCTCCTGTTCCTCGCCGCGGGCGTGATCATCCACGCCGCCGGCACCAACTCGCTGGCCGCCATGTCCCGCATGCGGGGCCTGCGCGACCGCGTCCCGGACGCCTACTGGACGATGACCGTGGCACTGCTCGCGCTCGCCGCGATCCCGCCCTTCAGCGGCTTCTTCTCCAAGGAGTCCGTCCTCGGCGCCGCGGAGCACGTCGCCACCGGCCACACCGAGCACGCACCAGGCGCCGCGGGCTGGACCGTCCTCGTCGCCGGCCTGATCACGGCCCTGCTCACCGCCGCCTACGCGACCCGACTGTGGCTGCTGGCCTTCCGCGGACGAGGCGCCGAGGCTCCCGACCACGGCAGGCAGCCGGTGGTCATGAACGCCGTGCTCTGGGTGCTCGCCGTCCCCTCACTCGCACTGGGCGGGCTCACCTTCCGTCTGCTGCCCGACTGGTTCGACGGCCACGACCTCACCCCGACCCTCACCACCTCCGTGCTCGGCACGGGAGTGGCCCTGGTGGGCGGCATCGTCACCTACGCGGCCTGGCGGCACACCATGGCCCTCGCGGCCCGCACCCCGCTGGGCGCGGTCGCGGCCCACCCCGAGGGCGACGCCGCCCTGGTGGAGGCCGAGGCCATCGCCAGCCACCGGCCCGCCTACGGAGACCTCGCCTCCGCGCCCGACCCGTCCGATCCGGGGCGACTTCTGCTGGGCCCGGTGCACCGGCACGCGGCCGTCGGCTTCCACCTGGACGCGGTGTACACGATCCTCTTCGTCCGCCCGGTCCAGGCCGGAGCGAGCCTCGTCCGGTTCCTCGACCGTGAGGTCGTCGACACCTACGTACGCGCGGCGGGCGTGCTGCCCCGCTTGCTCGGGGCCGCCGTACGACGTGCCCAGACCGGCAATGTGCAGACCTATGTGAGCGCGCTGCTCGCCGGCACCGTCGTCCTCGCGGTCGCCGCCGTCCTCGTCGCCACGGGAGCGTGAGCAGGCGTGATCGATATCAACGAGTCCGTGATGCAGGTCCTTCTCGCGTTCCTCGTCGTCGGCCCGCTCCTCGGTGCCGCCGCCGCCCTTCTGCCCGCCCCGCCCGGACTGAAGGGGAAGTCACCCGAGCAGGCCGTGCTCCGGCACGGTGTCACCGTCACCGGCGCGGTCCTCGTCGCCGCGATCGTCCTCGTGCTCGGCTTCGACCACGACCATCCGTCGAAGATGCAGGCCAGCACGGACATCAGCTGGATCCCCGCACTCGACGTACGCATCCACCTCGGCATCGACGGCATCTCCCTCCCCCTGCTGGTCCTGACCGCGCTGCTGTTCTTCCTCTGCGCGCTCTACTCGTACTTCAAGCCGCGACACGAGCGGCTGACGCCGCGGGCGTCGGGCCCGAGCCCGAAGGCATTCGTCGCGCTGCTGCTCGTCCTGGAGTCCGGCACCCTCGCGACCTTCGCCGTCCTCGATCTGGTCCTGTTCTTCCTGGCCTTCGAGATGGTCCTCATCCCGATGTACTTCCTCATCGCCCGCTGGGGCGGCGAGGGACGGACCGGGGCCGCCTGGAAATTCATCCTCTTCACGCTCCTCGGCTCCGTCGTCATGCTGCTCGGCCTGCTCCTGATCGGAATCACGGCGGGCACATTCGACATGGTGGCACTCGCCACTGACAACGGCCGGTCGCTGACCACATCCGTGCAGGTCACCGCCGTTCTGGCGATCGGGATCGGACTCGCGGTGAAGACCCCGATGTGGCCGCTGCACAGCTGGCTGCCCGACGCCCACACCGCCGCGCCGACCGTGGGCTCTGTCCTGCTGGCCGGTGTCCTGCTGAAGATGGGTACGTACGGGTTCGTCCGGATCCTGCTGCCGGTGGCGCCGGAGGGCTTCCGCACCTTCGCGCCCTACCTCGCCGCCTTCGCCGTCGTCGGCATCATCTACGGGTCCCTGGCCTGCCTGGCCCTCGCCAGAAGAGGCGCGAAGGGCGACCTCAAGCGCCTCATCGCCTACTCCTCCGTCGGCCATATGGGTTTCGTCCTGCTGGGCATCGCGACGATGACTCCGACCGGCGTGAACGGCGCCCTCTTCGCCAACATCGCCCACGGCCTGATCACCGGCCTGCTCTTCTTCGTGGTCGGCGCGCTCAAGGACCGCACCGGAACCACCGACCTCGACACCCTCGCCGAGGAGTCCGGCCACGCCCTGTACGGCAAGGCGCCGCGCCTCGGCGGACTGCTCGCCTTCGCCGCGGTCGCCTCGCTGGGCCTGCCGGGCCTGGCCGGATTCTGGGGCGAGATGCTCGCCCTGTTCGGCGCCTTCGACCCGCACGACGACCTCAGCCGCCCCGCCTTCCTCACCTTCATGGCGATCGCCGCCTTCGGCACCCTGCTGACGGCCGCGTACATGCTGATCGTGGTCCGCCGCGTCTGTATGGGCGCCGTACCGCAGGACGTCCCGCAGCCGCGGTTCGCCGACGTGCGCACGTACGAGTTCGCCGCCTGGGCACCGCTCGTCGTCCTCACCGTCGTCGCCGGACTGTGGCCCAGAACCCTCCTCGGGCTGACCGACCCGGCCGTGCAGCAGCTCCTCTCAGGAGGCACCCGATGAGCTTCCCGGCCCAGCACCTCGCCGAGGCGGCCCAGGCGCAGTCACTGGCCCAGAACCTCGTCCAGTCCGTCGACTGGCTCGCCATCGCGCCGCCCACCATCACGGCGGTCGTCGGACTCGTCGTGCTCGTCACCGACCTGTTCGTCAAGGACACTCGCAAGGCTCTGCTCGGCTGGATCTCGGTCGCCGGGCTCGCCGCCTCCGCCCTCATGCTGCTGCCCCTGGTGAACGACGACCGCTCGACGTTCTGCCTGAGCAGCGAGCCCGGCGTCTGCAGCTACACCGCGGACACCTTCACCCTCGCCATCCAGTTCCTGGTCCTCGGCGGCGCCCTGCTGACCGCCCTCCTGTCCGTCACCGCGGTGAAGGACGCCGACCGGGGACTGCCCGAGGGCGAGTTCTGGTTCCTGCTGCTCTCCTCCGCGGCCGGCGCCGCGCTCCTGCCCGCCTCCCGCGACCTCGCGACGCTCGTCGTCGCCCTGGAGGTCGCCTCCCTGCCCGCCTTCGCCCTCGTCGGCCTCCGGCAGGGCGACCGCAGGTCCTCCGAGGCGGCTCTGAAGTTCTTCCTGTCCTCGGTCACCGCGACCGCGGTCAGCCTCATGGGCATCAGCTTCGTGTACGCCACCACCGGCACCCTCTACCTCACCCAGGTGGCCGACCGCATCCAGCACGTCGACGGGCAGTTCACGACCCTCGCCCAGACCGGCGTCGTCCTCACCCTCGTCGGCTTCGCCTTCAAGACGGCCGCGGTGCCGTTCCACTTCTGGGTGCCCGACACCTACGTGGGCGCGCCCCTGCCGATCGCGGCCTATCTGTCCGTGATCGGCAAGGCGGTCGGCTTCTGCGGCCTCATCCTCGTCACGGTCGTCGCCCTGCCGTCCTACGCCGACGTCTGGGGCCCCGCCCTCGCCGCACTGGCCGCGCTCACGATGACCGTCGGCAACGTCGGAGCCCTCCGGCAGCAGGCCACGCGCGCGTACAGCGCGGTACGCCTGCTCGCCTGGTCGTCCGTCGGTCAGGCCGGCTACCTCCTGGTGCCGATCGCCGCCGCCGCGTACTCCGACGATCCCGAACGTTCGATCGGCTCCACCGTCGCCTACGCGCTCATGTACGCCGCGGTGAACCTCGGTGCCTTCGCGGTGGCCGCGCTCGTGGGCCGCACGAGGGCCCTGAACCGCGTGGCGGACTACCGCGGCCTGTACGCGTCGAACCCCCTCGCCGCCCTGCTCCTGGCCTTCTTCCTGCTCTGCCTCGCCGGGCTGCCGCCCGGCATCATCGGCCTCTTCGCCAAGGTCACGGTGTTCTCCGCGGCCGTCGACGCCGGACTCGGCTGGCTGGCCGTCGTCATGGCCGTCAACGTCGTGATCGCGCTCTTCTACTACCTCCAATGGACGGCACTGCTGTTCCGGGCACCCAAGGAAGCGACCGACGGCCACCGCGCCCCCGCCCCTCTCACGGCCGCGATCACCGTGACCGCGGTCCTCGCCGTCGCCCTCTCCGGAGCACCCCAGCTGATCCTGCGCTTCGCCGACACCGGGCTCTTCTGAACGCAGCCGCCACGGCACGCACGCGTGCGGCACCCGTCCTCCACGCGCGCGTGCCGCCCGCCGCAGCCGTCACCCGTACGGACCACACGCGCCGTGCCGGGCACCGGGGAACTGGTGGCCCTCGCCTGGCGTTGACCAGTACGGAAGGGTCCACTGGACGTGTCACCACGCCACCGGTGGCATCGGAGACCAGGAAGCAACCACAGCGAGCGAGACCAGCAAGCAAAGGGTTCCCCTGCTGCACCACTTGGAGGGCGTACCGTGCACCGCCGGCACAACGGGCTCAGGACCGCAGTACTCCTCGGGGGACTGTCCGCGCTCATCATCGTCATCGGCAGCTTCTTCGGCCGAGCGGGGCTCGTCGTCGCCGTCCTCGTCGCCCTGGGCACCAACGCCTACGCGTACTGGAACAGCGACAAACTCGCACTCCGCGCGATGCGGGCGCGACCGGTCAGCGAGTTCGAGGCCCCGGCGCTGTACCGCATGGTCCGCGAGCTCTCCACCCAGGCCCGCCAGCCGATGCCCCGCCTGTACATCTCACCGACGGAGGCACCGAACGCCTTCGCGACCGGCCGCAACCCGCGCAACGCGGCCGTGTGCTGCACCGAGGGCATCATGCGCCTGCTCGACGAGCGCGAACTGCGGGGCGTCATCGGCCACGAACTCAGCCATGTCTACAACCGGGACATCCTGATCTCCTCCGTTGCCGGTGCCCTCGCCTCCGTGATCATGTTTCTGGTCAACTTCGCCTGGCTGATCCCCGTCGGCCGGTCCAACGACGACGACGGACCCGGTCTGCTGGGCATGCTCCTCATCATGCTGCTCGGACCGCTCGCCGCCACCGTCATCCAACTGGCGATCAGCCGCTCCCGGGAGTACGAGGCCGACGCGTCCGGCGCCCAGCTGACCGGCGACCCGCTCGCCCTGGCCGGCGCCCTGCGCAAACTGGAACTCGGCACCAAGCAGCTGCCGCTCCCCCCGGAGCCCCGGCTCGAGACCGCCGGCCACATGATGATCGCCAACCCCTTCCGCCCGGGGCAGGGACTCTCGAAGATGTTCTCCACCCACCCGCCGATGGCGGAGCGAATCGCCCGACTCGAAAAGATGGCAGGTCGTCAGCAGTGAAGACCATCCTCAACGTCATTTGGCTCGTGCTCAGCGGCTTCTGGCTGTTCCTCGGCTACCTGTTCGCGGGCGCGCTGCTCTGCATCACGGTCATCGGAATCCCCTTCGGCATCGCGGCCTTCCGTATCGGTGTCTACGCCCTGTGGCCCTTCGGGTACACGGCGGTCGAGCGCCGCGACGCCGGGGCACCCTCCTGTATCGGTAACGTGCTGTGGCTCGTCCTCGCGGGCTGGTGGCTGGCCCTCGGCCACATCGTCACCGGCATCGCGCTGTGCGTCACGATCATCGGCATCCCGCTCGGCATCGCCAACTTCAAGCTGATCCCCGTCTCACTGCTTCCGCTGGGACGCGAGATCGTGCGGACGGACCAGCCCTTCACCGCGGCGGGGACGACGCAGCGGACCGGCTGGTGAAGGCCCTCGTCGCCTTCATTGTCCACAACTTCCGCGTTGTCCACAGGCCCGCCCCGATGTCAGTGGCGGCTTGCATCATGAATCCATGACCGAGATCGAGCAGTTGCTGGACCGGGTGGCCGCCAAAGCGCGCGACACTCGCCCGTGGGGCTGGGCTTCGCTGCCCGCCCCCGTGGACGGGGCGACGCCGGCCCGTGCCGAAGCAGCCCTGGGCTTCCCTCTCCCCTCCCTGCTCGCCGAGCTGTACCTGCGCATAGGGGACGGCGGATTCGGCCCGGCGTACGGGCTGTTGCCTCTGTTCGACAGCCCGCCCTCGGGCGAGCCCGCCGCCGTCACCCAGTACCTCGCCAACCGCGAGAGCGGTGCGAAGGACCCCGACTGGCCCTGGGCCGAGGGCGTCCTGCCGATATCCCACTGGGGCTGCGCGATGTACGCGTGCGTCGACTGCCGATCCCCGCAGGCCACCGTCCTCCTCTTCGAGCCCAACGCCGGCGACCCCGACCACGCCTGGTACGTCGACGCCCCGAGCCTCACCGACTGGTTGCGCGCCTGGGTCGACGGCACGGGCTGGTACGAGGAGGCCAACGACGGGCCGGAACCCACCCCGTGGGCCGGCTTCCCCATACGCACCGGGAGACGGCCCGGTACGACGGTCACGGCGCCCGTACAGGCGTCCTGAGCAAACCGGCCGAGCCACTCCCACCGGGCGTGAGGCCGGAGCGCGGCCCGTCACCCGGGGACGTATGCCTACCGCGGCACCTGCCGACTCCGCACCCCGTACGCCACCACACCCACCGCCAGCACCCCCGCACCCACCACGACCGACACCACCGGTAGCGAGAACGCGAGCACCACACACCCGATCAGTCCCAGCGCCGGTACGAACCGGGACACCCGCGAAGGGCCGAGCGTCCAGGCCGACGCGTTGGCCACGGCGTAGTACGCCAGCACACCGAAGGAGGAGAAGCCGATCGCCCCACGTACGTCCACCGTCGCCGCCAAGACCGCGACCACCGCGCCCACGGCCAGCTCCGCCCGGTGCGGCACCTGAAAACGCGGGTGCACCGCGGCCAGTGCCTGGGGCAGATGACGGTCCCGGGCCATGGCCAGCGTCGTCCGTGAAACGCCCAGGATCAGCGCCAGCAGCGAACCCAGCGCGGCCACGGCGGCGCCCACCCGCACGACCGGTGCCAGCCCCGGCAGGCCGGCCACCCGTACCGCGTCGGCCAGGGGCGCCGTCGCCTGCCCCAGACCGGCCGGGCCCAGCACGGAAAGGACAGCCACCGCGACACACCCGTACACGGCCAGCGTGAGGCCCAGCGCCAGCGGGATCGCGCGCCCGACGGTCCGCCGCGGGTCCCGCACATCCTCACCGAGGGTCGCTACGCGCGCGTACCCCGCGAACGCGAAGAACAGCAGGCCGGCCGCCTGCAGTAGCCCGCCGGGGCCGCCCGACAGGCCGATGTCCAGCCGTCCGGAGTCGGCCCGCCCCGACCCCAGACACACCACCACCACAGAAGCGAGGACGGCAAGGACCACCGCCACGATCACCCGCGTCAGCCAGGCGGATTTCTGGATCCCGCCGTAGTTCACCGCGGTCAGCACCACCACGGCCGCGACCGCCACCACGTGCGCCTGCTCCGGCCAGACGTACGCGCCCACGGTGAGCGCCATGGCGGCACAGGAGGCCGTCTTCCCGACGATGAACGACCAGCCCGCGAGAAACCCCCAGAACTCCCCGAGCCGCTCACGTCCGTAGACGTACGTGCCACCCGAGGCCGGGTACCGGACGGCCAGCCGGGCAGAGGACATGGCATTGCAGTAGGCGACGACGGCTGCCGCGGCGAGGGCGAGGAGCAGTCCCGAGCCGGCGGCGCGCGCCGCCGGTGCCAGGGCGGCGAAGACCCCGGCGCCGATCATGGAACCGAGCCCCACGACGACGGCGTCGCCCAGACCAAGGGTGCGACGCAGCCCCGAATCCGCAGGTGTCATGGGCCGCACCATACTGATCAGCGCAACCACCGGGCGCGGTCGGAACGTCCTGTCCGCCAAGAGGACATGAACACCGCGGAGGAACGAGCCCCACAGCACTGGCACAGTGCGGGCACAGCAAGGAAGGGCAGGGTCACGGCATGACCGTCATCAGCTGGATCATCCTCGGACTGTTGGCCGGAGCCATCGCCAAGTTCCTGCTACCGGGCCGCGACCCCGGAGGGCTCATCGGCACCACCCTCATCGGCATCGCCGGCGCGTTCATCGGCGGCTGGATATCGGCCCGCTGGCTGGACCACCCGATCAGCAAGGACTTCTACGACGGCGCGACCTGGGCCGCGGCGATCGGCGGTTCGCTGGTGCTCCTGGTCGCCTACCGGCTTCTGTTCGGCAACTCGCGCGACTGAACACGCGCGGACCGGACGAGAAGGGGTGGGCACCGTCGGGTGCCCACCCCTTCTCGTCAACGGAGGACTACCCGCCACCGCGTCGCCGGCTCAGCACATCACCGGTAGTTCACGAACTGCAGCGCGAAGTCGAAGTCCTGGCCCTTCAGCAGGGCGATCACGGTCTGCAGATCGTCCCGGCTCTTCGAGGAGACCCGCAGCTCCTCGCCCTGCACCTGAGCCTTCACGCCCTTGGGTCCCTCGTCGCGGATGAGCTTGGCCACCTTCTTCGCGTTGTCCTGGGAGATGCCCTCCTCGATCGACGCGAAGATCTTGTACTCCTTGCCGGAGAGCTGGGGCTCGCCCGCGTCCAGAGCCTTGAGCGAGATACCGCGCTTGATCAGCTTGGACTGGAAGACGTCGAGGATTGCGTTCACCCGGTCCTCGGAGTTGGCCTCCATGAGGATCTTCTCCCCGGACCACGAGATCGAGGCCCCCACGCCCTTGAAGTCGTAGCGCTGCGAGATCTCCTTGGCGGCCTGGTTGAGGGCGTTGTCGACCTCCTGCCGCTCGACCTTCGAGACGATGTCGAAACTGGAGTCGGCCATGTCCTGTGGCTCCTTGTATCTGGGTGCGTGTCGGGCCGCGTATCGGGTCCGTACCGGCATTCATCAGCGGCCACCGGGCCCGGCAGGGTCCTCGGCCGCATCCGGACAAGCCTAGCCACCCGCCGCGGCCCGAGCGGCGATCAATCGGGTGGCGAAGCACCCCTCCACATCAGGTATTGTTTACGTCGTTGCCACGGAGCACCGCCCAAAAGCGGTTCGACGGGCAGCGAACCCCGGCGGTGTGCCCGAGCGGCCAAAGGGAGCAGACTGTAAATCTGCCGGCTCAGCCTTCCCAGGTTCGAATCCTGGCGCCGCCACACGGGAACGAAAGGGCCCCGTGACCTGCCCGAACAGCAGGTCACGGGGCCCTTCGTCATGCGCCGATCCGGAAGGGCGGCCCGTGGGACGGCTCTGGGGCCGGGCCTGGCGGGCAGACTGGTGCCATGGTCTCGTCCTCCCGCCGCAGAACCTGCCCCGAGTGCCGTCGCGAGATCGCCGTAGTCGCGGGGCGGTACGCGCGCCATGACCCGCCCGGCGCACGGGGGAGCGGTGAGCTGGTGTCCTGTCCTGGTTCGCGCCGATCGGCGCAACTCGGAGCGGCGCAGCCGTCCTTGGACGGGTACGTCGTCCCTGAGTTCCCCGGACAGCTGCCCCTCTTCTAGCCGTTGGTTCGAACCGTTCGCCCGCGGCCGCGAGTCGCCGTGCTCGGAGCCGCAGCGCCGCCCTCAGTTCCCGGCCACCGCCTTCACCGCCACCGACACCGGCGCCGAGCCGCTGATCAGCTCCAGGATCAGGCCGCTCGTGGCCGGGGTGTCGACCAGTTCCGCGAGGACGGCGGCGACGTCGTCGCGCGGAACGGGGCCGCGCCCGGTGTGCGCCTCCAGACGTACGAGGCCCGTGCCCGCGTCGTCCGTCAGGGCGCCGGGGCGCAGGATCGTCCAGTCCAAGGCGTCCAGGGAGCTGACGTACGCGTCGGCCTCGCCCTTGGCGCGCAGGTAGACGTCGAAGATCTCGTCCCCCTGGTGCCCGGGGTCGGCGGCCATGGACGACACGATCAGGAAGCGGCGTACGCCCGCCCGGACCGCCGCGTCCGCGAAGAGGACCGCCGCCGCCTTGTCCACCGTGTCCTTGCGGGCCGCCCCGCTGCCGGGGCCGGCCCCCGCCGCGAAGACCGCCGCGTCCGCGCCCCGCAGCCGCTCCGCCACCTCTTCGACCGAGGCCGACTCCAGGTCCAGCACGACCGGTTCGGCGCCCGCCGCACGCAGATCGTCGGCCTGCTCGGCCTTGCGGACGATGCCCGCCACCTCGTCACCGCGCGCGGCGAGCAACCGCTCCAGCCGCAGCGCGATCTGACCATGACCACCAGCGATGACAATGCGCATGTCTTCGACCGTACGCCCCGACGACCGCCCCCGCCCCACGACTTCGCCTCCCGGCGCCGCGCCGGCTCGCCGCCCACCACCCCGGCTCTCCCACAGGCCCTCAGGCCATGTCCCCACGCCCGCCGTGCCCGTCAGGCCCGCCGTGCCCGTCAGACCCGCCGTGCCCGTCACGTCGTCCGCGCCCGCTACGCCCCTGCCGGGGCAGCCCCAGGTCGGACGCGACGGTCGAGTCGCCGTACTCCCGTACCGCGCTGGTCCGCGCCACCACGCGCCCCCGGTGCACCACGATCCGGCTGTACGCCAGCGACAGTGCGCCTGCCAGCCGGTCCCCGCGTACGGCGACGAGTTCGGCCGGGAAGCCCGCCTCCACCCGTACCTCGGGCAGACCGAGGGCCGACCGCGCCGCCGCGCTCACCGCGTCGTACGCCTCCTCGGGACGCAGCCCGTGGTGCGAGGCCAGCAGGTAAGCGGACTCCAGGGGATCGCCCCGCCCGACCGGGTTGGACACGTCCCGCAGTGCACCGCTCCCGGCGGTGACCCGCACCCCGGCCGCCCGCAGCAGCCGTACCGGAGCCGTGCCGCCGGGGTGGTCCGACGCCCCGCAGGCGCCCTGCGGCAGGCAGACCACCGTCACTCCGGCCGCCGCGAGCTGGTCCGCGGCCCGGGAGACCGCCTCGGAGGGGAGCCGGCCCAGACCGTCGCAGGGACCGATGGCCACCCCGGGGCGCAGCCCGCCCGCCATGGCCGCCAGGCGGGCCAGCCGCGCCGGGTCGGCGGCGTCCGTGTGCAGGTCGACCGGGCAGCCGTGCTCGGCGGCGACCTCCAGGACGGCCTCCACGTACCCCGTCGGATCGGGGTCCAGGTCCGGACACCCGCCCACCACGTCCGCGCCCATCTTGACCGCGTCCCGCAGTATCGCCAGGCCGTCGGCACCGGCCACTCCGGTGAGCACCCGCGGCATCGCCACCGCGGTCAGTTCGGCGAGCCCGCGCAGCGAGCGCCGGGTCCGCAGTACGGCGGTCAGTGCGCCAAGGCCCGCGACGTCACCCACCCGCACGTGTGCCCGGAGCGCGGTGGCACCGTGTCCCAGCTGGAGCAGGGCCGCCTCGGTGGCCCGGCGCTGGACGTCCTCGGGGTCGTAGGAGACGGGGCCCGGGACATCCGCCGTGAGCGCTGTGTCGGCGTGGACGTGCGGATCGGCGGGGGCGGGCAGGAGCAGATAGCCGCCCAGGTCCAGATGACCGCCCGTGTCCAGCCGGACGCCGGGGCCGGGCGCGCGTCGTGGGGTCAGGCTGCCGGCCGTGCCGACCGCCTCGATACGCCCGCCGTGGAGCCGTACGTCCACGGTCCGGCCGTCGGTGAGCCGGGCCCCGGCGAGCAGGAGCGAACCGCGGTCGGCGGAGTCCGAGGGGAAGGGCGAGTGGGGCGGCTGCGGCTGGCTGTCGGGCATCGCGCTCCTCTGGGCTCGGGGCTGCGCAGTGGGGGACGCAAGATCACGCAGAGTGAGTCGAGCCTAGGACGGTGGTCAGCCCGTGGCGCGGAGGAGCGCAATAGTCGTACCGGTGCCGTCCGTGCGGTCGGGGCCGCCCCTCAGCGGTCCGGGCGGGACGGGGCAGGGTCGGCGAAACGGATTTGGGCGAACGGCGGGCGAGCGTGTAATGTCTTCATCGCTCGCCCCAATAGCTCAGTCGGCAGAGCGTCTCCATGGTAAGGAGAAGGTCAACGGTTCGATTCCGTTTTGGGGCTCTGGTGTGAGAGGTTCCCGTCGCAAGGCGGGGTCCGATCGCATCACAGCGGTGTAGCTCAGTCGGTAGAGCAAGCGGCTCATAATCGCTGTGTCACCGGTTCAAGTCCGGTCACCGCTACTCTTAGTAGCCGATTGCGGGGTCGGTCCTTCAATCGGCTACTCTTTCCTGCGTTAATAACATCAATCCGTTCGTCAAGGAGCACTCACGTGGCTGCCACCGACGTCCGCCCGAAGATCACGCTGGCCTGCGTGGAGTGCAAGGAGCGGAACTACATCACCAAGAAGAACCGGCGTAACAACCCGGACCGACTGGAGATGAAGAAGCACTGCCCGCGTTGCAACGCGCACACCGCGCACCGCGAAACGCGATAAATCAGGCTCGTACACGAGGCCGTCCCCGAAACCTGGGGGCGGCCTCGTGTCGTTGGCACAGTCGGCACAGTCGGTCGTTGTCACAGAAGCGAAGAGCAGCAGCAGGAGGTAGCGAGCCCATGGCGCTCGACCAGTCGTTCGTGGGGCGGAGTTATCCGCCGACCGCGCCGTATGAGGTGGGCCGGGAGAAGATCCGTGAGTTCGCGGAGGCGGTGGGTGACGCCAATCCGGCGTACACCGATGCGGAGGCCGCGAAGGCGCTCGGTCATCCGGACGTGATCGCTCCGCCGACCTTCGTGTTTTCCATCACGTTCAAGGCGGCCGGTCAGGTCATCGAGGACCCGCAGCTCGGGCTGGACTACAGCCGGGTGGTGCACGGCGACCAGAAGTTCGCCTACGTCCGCCCGGTGCGGGCCGGTGACCGGCTCACCGTCACCTCGACCATCGAGGCGATCAAGTCGATGGCGGGCAACGACATCCTGGACATCCGCGGCGAGGTCCACGACGAGGCCGGCGAGCACGTCGTGACCGCCTGGACCAAGCTCGTGGCCCGCGCGGCCGAGGAGGCGTGAGCACCCCATGACGAAGATCGCGTACGGCGACGTAGAGGTCGGCACCGAACTGCCCGCGCAGAGTTTCCCCGTGGACCGCGCCACGCTCGTCCGGTACGCGGGCGCCTCCGGCGACTTCAACCCGATCCACTGGAACGAGAAGTTCGCCAAGGAGGTGGGCCTGCCGGACGTCATCGCGCACGGCATGTTCACCATGGCCGAGGCGATTCGCGTGGTCACCGACTGGACCGGTGACCCGGGCTCGGTCGTGGAGTACGGCGTCCGCTTCACCAGGCCCGTCGTCGTCCCGAACGACGACCGGGGTGCCGTGATCGAGGTCAGCGGCAAGGTGGCCGCCAAGCTCGACGGCAACACCGTCCGCGTCGACCTCACGGCCACCAGCGCCGGCCAGAAGGTCCTCGGCATGTCCCGGGCGGTCGTCCGACTGGGCTGACGGGTCCGTCCGGTCCTGCCTCGTGCCGGTCTCATCACGCGATGCGGCCGGCGCGGGCGGGCGGGTCCGCGTCAGCCGGCGCCGGTGCGCACCGCCGTGGCCGCCAGCGTCGTGTAGTGCATCGTGAAGCGGCCGCCCAGGGCGTCGATGGCGTGGCCGACCGCGTCCAGTATCGCGGTCAGCTGATCGGGGCGCAGCCGGGTGAGACCGCCGGTGGTGGGGAGCAGTTCCAGCCACTCCTCGCGCGTGTAGGACCGCTGCCATTCGAATCGCCACTGCTCCGGCTCCTCGAACCGCCCGGTCTCGAGGATCCGGTCGGCGATCTTCGCGTACCCCGCCTGGTACGTCTCCAGCGGACGACGCGCCGGCTGACCGCTGAACGGCGAGTCGGGCGCCGCCCGGCGGCAGGCGGCCGCGAACGGCTCGGCCACCTCGGTCGGCGGCTCGAAGACGTGCCCGAAGACGGCAAGGCGCCCGTGCGGGCGCAGCACCCGGGCCGCCTTCTCGGCGCCGGCGACCGGATCCACCCAGTGCCACGACTGACCGGCGATCACCGCGTCGAAGGCTCGGCCGGCAGGCTCCCAGGCCTCGAAGGTCGCCACCTCCACCGGCAGGCCGCGGGCCCGCGCGAACTCGGCCATCCGCGCGTCCGGCTCGACACCGAGCACGGTGCAACCGGCGGCTGTGAACTGACGGGCCGCTATGCCCGTGCCGCAGCCGACGTCGAGGACGTCGGGTCCCGGGCTTCCGGCGACGATCCGCGCGACCAGGTCGTCGGGGTAGGACGGCCGGGCCCGGTCGTAGCGCTGCGCGTCCGTGCCGAAGGACTCGGCCGTGAGCCGGGCCTGGTGCAGTGGCATGGGCTGTGGCTGCGACGGTGGCTGCGGGGCCGGCTGCGGCTGCGGTTCCGACTGCGGTGGCATGGGCTCGGGCTGCTCCGGCGGCTCGGACGACGGTAAAGTGGGCATGCGTTCACTTTAGTGGGCAAGCGCCCACGTGCCAATGTGTGGGCAAGTGCCGAGAGTGCCAGGAGTGGCTGGCGTGAGGGAGGTTCCGCGAGTGCCGACCGGCGTGCATCTTCGCGATGCGCGGCAGCAGCTGTTCGACGCCGCCGAACGCGTACTCCTGCGGGACGGCCCGAACGGGCTGACCAGCCGGGCCGTCACGGACGAGGCGGGCTGTGCCAAGGGTGTCCTGCACCGGCACTTCGCCGACTTCGACGCATTCCTCGCCGAGCTGGTGCTCGACCGGGCCGCGCAGCTCGAGACTCAGGCACTGGCGCTGCGCGAGGCCGTGGGGACCGGCACCGTGGCCGCCAACCTCACCGATGCGCTGACCACTCTGTTCGGGCCGGTTCCGGTGGCGATCATCCCGCTCATCACCTTCCGGGACGAGCTGCGCGTACGGCTGCGGCAGGCCATGCCCGGAGGCGGCATCGCGATCCTCTCCCAGGTCACGGCCGCCGTCTCCGCCTACCTGGCCGACGAGCGCGCGAGGGGGCGCATCTCGGCCGACGCCGACATCGACTCGCTCACCCTCTCCCTGGTAGGAGGAGGGCACCTCCTGTTCGCGGACCGCGATCCCGGCCCGCCGCCCGCGGCGACCGTCGGCAAGCTGGTGAACACGGTGCTCGCCGACGTGGTGCAACGGCGCCCGCGCTGACTCGCCGCCTCCCGCACCACCCCGGACGCAAGCCCCTTGACCAAGTTAGTGATTGAGTACTAACTTAACTTCATGGTCAGGATGAGCGCAGAGGAACGGCGTGAGAGCGTCATTCGCGCGGCGACGAGCGAGTTCGCCCGGGGCGGCTACCACGGCACGTCCACGGAGGTCATCGCCAAGCGTGTGGGGGTCTCCCAGCCGTACCTCTTCCGCCTCTTCCCGGGCAAGAAGGCGATCTTCCTCGCGGTGGCGGAGCGCTGCCTGCGGGACACGCGGGAGGTCTTCGAGAAGGCGTCCGAGGGCCTCCACGGTGAAGAGGCCCTGCACGCCATGGCCGAGGCCTACTCGCAGCTGATCGCGGACCAGCCCGAGAAGCTCCAGATGCAGTTGCAGGTGTACGTCACCGTCGCCGCCGCCGAGGCGGCCGGGGACCACGAGTTCGGCGAGATGGTGCGCAAGGGCTGGCTCGAGATCTGGGACGCCGTGCACCTGCCGCTGGGGGCGGACATCGAGCAGACGACGACCTTCCTGGCCTACGGCATGCTGATCAACACCCTGGTCGGCATGGGGTTCCCGCCGGGGCACCGCGTCTACGGCGGTATCTACGAATCCGGGCAGGCCAAGCCCGGCCGGGAAGGCGCGTAGGGGGCGCGTGAAGGGTGCCGGGAGCGGTCGTTCGCCGTCACGCATACCCGCAGAAGTTAGTCATCAATTACTAATCAGAGACGCCACGGCAAGTGCACACCCTCTGGGGGAGAGATGTCACACCACGGAGCACGTCGGAACACACATCACACACGTCGCGGGGGAGCCGTCTGGGCCCTCGTCATCACCAGCGTCGCCGGCTTCATGGCGGCCCTGGACAACCTCGTCGTCACCACCGCCCTGCCCTCCATCCGGGAGGATCTGGGCGGCGCGCTGCACGACCTGGAATGGACCGTGAGCGCCTACACGCTCACCTTCGCCGTCCTCCTGATGTTCGGCGCGGCACTCGGCGACCGCTTCGGCCGTCGCAGGCTCTTCCTCGTCGGCCTCACCGTCTTCACCGGGGCCTCCGCCGCCGCGGCCATGGCACCCGGCATCGACTCGCTCATCGCGGCCCGCGCGGTGCAGGGCGTCGGCGCGGCGATCATGATGCCGCTGACGCTGACCCTGCTCACCGCCGCGGTACCCGCCGAGCGCCGCGGGATGGCGTACGGGATCTGGGGCGCGGTCAACGGGCTCGCGGTGGCTTCCGGGCCGCTGGTCGGCGGCAGCCTCACGGAGCACATCTCGTGGCAGTGGATCTTCTGGCTGAACGTTCCGCTGGGCCTGGCCCTGCTGCCCCTCGCCCGCCTCCGCCTCGCCGAGTCGCACGGCGCCGGCGCCCCGCTCGACATACCCGGCACCCTGCTCGCCAGCGGCGGACTCTTCGGCATCGTCTACGGCCTGGTCCGCGGACCCGTCGACGGCTGGACCGGCGCCGTGGTGCTGACCGCCCTCTTCGCCGGGGTCGCACTGCTGGCCGGCTTCGTCCTCTACAGCACCCGTGCCAAGAACCCCATGCTCCCCATGCGGCTGTTCCGCTCCCGCGCCTTCTCCGGCGTCAACGCGGCGAGCCTGCTGATGTTCCTGGGGATGTTCGGCTCGATCTTCCTGCTCAGCCAGTACATGCAGCTCGTGCTCGGCTACTCGCCCACCGAGGCGGGCCTGCGCATGCTGCCCTGGACCGGCATGCCGATGCTGGTCGCGCCCATCGCCGGCATCCTCTCGGACCGCATCGGAGGCCGCCCGGTCGTCGCCGCCGGACTCACCCTCCAGGCGGCCGGGCTCGGCTACCTGGCCTCCGTGATCACGGCCGACGCCTCCTATGCGATCCAGCTGCCCGGTCTGATCATCAGCGGAATCGGCATGGCCCTCTACTTCGCGCCCGCCTCCGCGCTGGTGATGTCCAGCGTCGCCGCGAAGGAGCAGGGCATCGCCTCCGGCGCCAACAACGCACTGCGCGAGGTGGGCGGCGCGCTCGGTATCGCGGTCATGTCGTCGATCTTCGCGGCGCAGGGCGGCTACGAGTCGGCGCAGACCTTCGTGGACGGACTGCGGCCCGCGGTCGCCGTGGGGGCCGCGGTGGTGGCCCTCGGCGGTCTCGCGGCCCTGGTGATCCCGGCGCGCCGCCGGACCGGCGACGGGGGACGGGGCGCCTCGGCCGCACCGGCGACGGAGCCGGCCCCGGCACCGGAACCGACCCTGGCCACGACGAGCCCGACGACCCCTCACTGACCGCGCGACACCTGAGCCCGAGCACAACGACACGAGAGGAGTACGACATGCCCACCCTTCCCTGGACCGTGCCGAACCGGCCTCCCCGGGCCACCGAGGTCCACGTTTTCGCCTCCCGCTTCGAGACCCGCAACCTGTGGGGAGCGCTGAAGTTCCTGGCGCGCACGCCGGGCGTGTGGCGGCAGGTCGGGAGCGCGCCCGGGGCGTACGGCGCCTCCCTGAGGGCGGAACCGTTCAAGCGGACCTTCTGGACGCTCTCCGCGTGGGAGTCGCCCGAGGCCCTCAAGGCCTTCGCCCACTCCGGCACCCACGCGCCGACCTCCCGCGGGCTGTCGGCGCAGATGCGGGACTCGAAGTTCGCCTCCTGGCCGGCGTCGAGCGACGAACTCCCGGTGAGCTGGGCGGAGGTGCGCAGGCGCCTGACGTGAGGACGCGCCCGAAGCGCACACCTCGGCATCGCCCCGGCCGCGCGGTCGGGGCGTTCCCGCGTTCCCCACTGCTCGGTGCCGTGGGTGCTGTCGGTGGCGTCTCGTAGTCTTGAGCGCGTGCAGGAACTCCACGACGCCCCCCTCGCCCCGCTGACCACCTTCCGCCTGGGCGGGCCAGCGACCCGGCTGGTCACGGCCACGACCGACGCCGAGGTGATCGCCGCCGTCCGCGAGGCCGACGACACCGGGACCCCGCTGCTGCTCATCGGCGGCGGATCCAACCTGGTCATCGGCGACAAGGGCTTCGACGGCACCGCCCTGCACATCGCCACGCGCGGCTTCCGCCTCGACGGCACGACGCTGGAGCTGGCGGCCGGCGAGATCTGGACCGACGCCGTCGCCCGCACCGTCGAGGCGGGCCTGGCGGGCGTCGAGTGCCTGGCCGGCATCCCCGGCTCGGTCGGCGCGACACCGATCCAGAACGTCGGCGCGTACGGCCAGGAGGTGTCCGCCACGATCACCGAGGTCACCGCCTACGACCGCAGAAGCCGTGAGACGGTCGCCCTCTCCAACGCCGACTGCGCCTTCTCCTACCGGCACAGCCGCTTCAAGGCCGAGCCGGAGCGGTACGTCGTCCTGCGGGTCCGCTTCGAGCTGGAGGACGCCGGCGGTCTCTCCGCGCCGCTGCGCTACGCCGAGACGGCCCGCGCCCTCGGTGTCGAGGCGGGCGACCGGGTGCCGCTGACGACCGCCCGGGAGACGGTGCTGAAGCTGCGCGCGGGGAAGGGCATGGTGCTGGACCCCGAGGACCACGACACCTGGTCGGCCGGGTCGTTCTTCACCAACCCGATCCTCACGGACGAGGAGTTCGCCGCGTTCCGCTCCCGCGTCGCCGAGCGCCTCGGCGACACCGCGGAGCCGCCCGCCTTCCCGGCCGGTGAGGGGCACGTCAAGACCTCCGCGGCCTGGCTGATCGACAAGGCGGGCTTCACCAAGGGCTACGGCGCCGGCCCCGCCCGCATCTCCACCAAGCACACCCTCGCCCTCACCAACCGCGGCGAGGCGACCACCGAGGACCTGCTCGCGCTGGCCCGCGAGGTCGTCGCCGGAGTCCACGACGCCTTCGGCGTGACGCTGGTCAACGAACCGGTGACGGTCGGTGTCAGCCTCTGACGGCCGGCGTCAGTGGCCGACGCTCGGCTTCAGCCGCCGACGCTCGGCGGGCGGCCCTCAGTAGGCGACGCCCACACCCCGGTTCACGGTCTCCGCGTCCTCGGTCATCGAGAGCATCGCGTGGGCGACGTCGGCACGGCCCGCGAAACGGCCCTTGGGCGGGAAACCGCCGATCACCGTCCGGTACCGGCCGGTCAGCGGCTTGTCCTGCAGCCGCGGCGGGCGCACGACCGTCCAGTCCAGGCCACTGCGCGCCACCTCCTCCTCCATGGCGCGCAGATCGACGTACACGTCCTTCAGCACGGCGGAGACGATGCCGCGCACGGTGCGGTCCACGAGCCCGTCCTCGCGCGGCTGGGGCCCCACCGGGGCGGCACTGACGACCAGCAACCTGCCCACGTTCTCGGCCCGCATCGCCTCGAGCACCGTCCGGGTCAGCCGGGTGGCGACCCCCGCGTCCTTCCGGCTGCGGGCGCCGAGCCCGGACAGCACGGCGTCCCGCCCGGCCACCGCCGGACGCACCGCCGCCGGGTCGCCCAGCTCCGCGCGGAACACCTCCAGGCCCTCGCCGGTCACGGACAGCCGCGCCGGGTCCCGTACGACGGCGGTCACCCGATGTCCCGCGCCGAGCGCCTGCCGGACGATCTCCTGACCGATTCCTCCGGTGGCACCGAAGACGGTGAGTTTCATGGCACACCCCATCCATAACCGTCCGAACGGACTGGTGGGTGAGTACTCACTCACCCCCACTCACTCTAGAGTGAGCAGGCACTCACCCCCGAGTCAACCCCCGACTGGAGCAGCCATGCCCTCCGCCAAGCCGGCCAGGGAACGCATCCTGGACGCCGCCCACGAGCTGATGCTGACCGTCGGGCTCGCCCGTGCCACCACGAAGGAGATCGCCAGGGTGGCGGGCTGCTCCGAGGCCGCGCTGTACAAGCACTACGCGAGCAAGGAGGAGCTCTTCATCCGGGTCCTGTCCGAACGGCTGCCTCGGCTGACCCCCTTGCTCCGGGGTCTCGCGGCCGAGCCCGGACGGGCCCCGCTCGAGGACAACCTCACGGAGATCGCCCGCCAGGCCGCGCTCTTCTACGAACAGAGCTTCCCGATCGCCGCCTCGCTGTACGCGCAGACCCAGCTCAAGCGCCGGCACGACGACACGATGCGTGAACTCGGCACCGGGCCGCACCTGCCGATCGAGGGCCTCGACGCCTATCTGCGGGCCGAGCAGGCGGCGGGCCGGGTCAGGTCCGACGCGGACACGTTCGCGGCCGCGTCACTTCTGCTGGGGGCCTGCGCACAGCGGGCGTTCGCGTACGAGGCGACACCGACCGGCGTACGCCCGCCGGTCGACGCGTTCGCACGCCGGCTGGCCCGGACGCTGCTCGCGGGACTCGGCTGACCCGTACCCCGTCCGCAGCCCCTCCCTGGGGGGCGTCGTTGGATCTTGCCGGGGTCGCGGGGCCTGGCACGCGCTCCCCCACTGCCAATCGACGCCCACTAGGCCGCCAGCCAGTCGTCCACTCCCGCGAGCAGCTTCGCCTTCATCTCCTCCGGCGCCGCCGACCCCCGCACCGACTGGCGCGCCAGCTCCGCCAGCTCCGCGTCCGTGAACCCGTGGTGCTCGCGCGCGATCTCGTACTGGGCGGCCAGCCGGGCTCCGAACAGCAGCGGATCGTCCGCGCCCAGCGCCATCGGCACCCCGGCCTCGAACAGCGTCCGCAACGGCACGTCCTCCGGCTTCTCGTACACGCCCAGCGCGACGTTCGACGCCGGGCACACCTCGCACGTCACCTGCCGGTCCGCCAGCCGCTTCAGCAGCCGGGGATCCTCCGCCGCCCGCACGCCGTGCCCGATCCGGTCCGCCTCCAGGTCGTCCAGGCAGTCCCGCACCGACGCCGGCCCGGTCAGCTCGCCCCCGTGCGGCGCGCTCAACAGCCCCCCGTCCCGCGCGATCGCGAACGCCCGGTCGAAGTCCCGGGCCATGCCGCGCCGTTCGTCGTTCGACAGCCCGAAGCCGACCACGCCCCGCTCCGCGTACCGCACCGCCAGCCGCGCCAGCGTCCGCGCGTCCAGCGGATGCTTCATCCGGTTCGCGGCGACCAGCACCCGCATCCCGATCCCGGTGTCCCGCACGGTCGTCTCCACCGCGTCCAGGATGATCTCCAGCGCCGGGATCAGCCCGCCCAGCCGCGGCGCGTAGGACGTCGGATCGACCTGGATCTCCAGCCAACCCGAGCCGTCCCGCACATCTTCCTCCGCGGCCTCCCGCACCAGCCGCTGAATGTCCTCCGGCGTCTGCAGACACGACCGCGCCGCGTCGTACAGCCGCTGGAAGCGGAACCAGCCCCGCTCGTCCGTCGCCCGCAGCTTCGGCGACTCCCCGCGGCTCAGCGCCTCGGTCAGCGTCTCGGGCAGCCGCACGCCGTGCTTGTCGGCCAGTTCCAGCAGGGTGGTGGGCCGCATCGACCCGGTGAAGTGCAGGTGGAGATGGGCCTTGGGCAGTTCAGAGACATCACGTACACGCTCCATTCGGTGATCCTGCCGCACGACACGCCCGGCCCGACAGCACTTTCCCCGTACGTGGTCTTGCTCGCACAAACAAACAGGGCCGCACCTCGACGTCCGAGGTGCGGCCCTGCAGAGAGCGCGGCGGTCAGTCCCGCGCCTCCGCCAGCAGCTTCTGGATCCGGCTCACGCCCTCGACGAGGTCCTCGTCCCCGAGCGCGTACGACAGCCGCAGGTACCCCGGAGTGCCGAACGCCTCACCCGGCACCACCGCGACCTCGGCCTCCTCCAGGATCAGCGCGGCCAGCTCGACCGAGTCCTGCGGACGCTTGCCGCGGATCTCCTTGCCGAGCAGCGCCTTCACCGACGGGTAGGCGTAGAACGCGCCCTTGGGCTCGGGGCACAGCACGCCGTCGATCTCGTTGAGCATCCGCACGATGGTCTGGCGGCGCCGGTCGAAGGCCTCCCGCATCTTCGCCACGGCGTCCAGGTCGCCGGAGACCGCGGCCAGCGCCGCCGCCTGGGACACGTTGGACACGTTGGACGTGGCGTGCGACTGGAGGTTCGTCGCGGCCTTGACGACGTCCTTCGGGCCGATGACCCACCCGACCCGCCAGCCGGTCATCGCGTACGTCTTCGCCACGCCGTTGACCACGATGCACTTGTCGCGCAGCTCGGGCAGCAGCGCCGGCAGCGACACGGAGACGGTGTCGCCGTAGACGAGGTGCTCGTAGATCTCGTCGGTCATCACCCACAGGCCGTGCTCGACGGCCCACTTGCCGATCGCCTCGGTCTCGGCCTCGCTGTACACGGCCCCCGTCGGGTTCGACGGCGACACGAAGAGGACGACCTTGGTCTTCTCGGTGCGCGCGGCCTCCAGCTGCTCCACCGTCACCCGGTAGCCGGTCGTCTCGTCGGCGACCACATCGACCGGGACGCCGCCGGCCAGCCGGATCGACTCCGGGTACGTCGTCCAGTACGGCGCCGGGACGATGACCTCGTCGCCCGGGTCGAGGATCGCGGCGAACGCCTCGTAGATGGCCTGCTTGCCGCCGTTGGTGACGAGGATCTGCGACGGGTCGACCTCGTAGCCCGAGTCGCGCAGCGTCTTCGCGGCGATGGCGGCCTTCAGCTCGGGCAGCCCGCCGGCCGGCGTGTAGCGGTGGAACTTCGGGTTCTTGCACGCCTCGACGGCGGCCTCGACGATGTAGTCCGGCGTCGGGAAGTCGGGCTCACCCGCGCCGAAGCCGATCACGGGACGTCCTGCGGCCTTGAGGGCCTTGGCCTTGGCGTCCACGGCGAGGGTCGCGGACTCGGAGATCGCGCCGACTCGGGCGGAGACCCGGCGCTCGGTGGGAGGGGTTGCAGCGCTCATGACCCCATCGTTCCAGACCGGAAACCTCCCGGGCACAGGGGTTTCACGGACTGAACCGGACCGGTCCAGGACCTGAACGCCAGTCCGGTCCACGCGCTGAACATCAGTCCGGACACGCTTTCTGTTCGACGCCCGGCCCGTGAGCACGTACACTCTCACCTCGTTGGCCTTCAGCGGTCCGCGATCACCCGGTGCACACCAAGCATCCGGGCGGATGCGGTACGTTGGGGGACGAACAAAGGGTCGTAGCTCAATTGGTAGAGCACTGGTCTCCAAAACCAGCGGTTGGGGGTTCAAGTCCCTCCGGCCCTGCTACACACACCATCGCCAGGATGTGTGCGCATGTACGTACAGCAATGCACCGCCGTGCGGCTCCAACCGGGCGCGGCACGGCCACGACCCGGAATCAGGTGAGGACGAGTGACGGACGCCGTGGGCTCCATCGACATGCCTGATGCCCAGGACGAGGCGCCGGACTCCAAGAAGAAGTCCCGCAAGGGCGGCAAGCGAGGCAAGAAGGGCCCGCTGAAGCGGCTCGCGCTCTTCTACCGCCAGATCGTCGCGGAGCTGCGCAAGGTCGTCTGGCCCAGCCGCAACCAGCTGACCACGTACACCACCGTGGTGATCATCTTCGTGGTCATCATGATCGGCCTGGTGACTCTGATTGACTATGGCTTCTCTCACGCCGCCAAGTACGTCTTCGGCTGAGTCGAGAGCGAAGGGCGCCGAGGTACCCGGCGCCCCTTTCGCGTGTTCCACCCCTATGTATCCAGGAAGAAGCAGCCACAGTGTCTGACCCGAACGTGAACGACGCCATCGAGCCGGTCGAGTCCGTCGAGGACGAGCTCGGCACCGTCGAGGGCGCCGACAACGAGGACACCGAGGCCTCCGCCGAGGCCGAGGCTGCCGACGACACCGTCGTCGCGGAGGTTGACGAGGCGGAATCGGAGGCGGACGAGACCGCCGAGGCGGCCGGCGAAGCCGAGGCCGACACCGACGCCGACACCGACGCCGACGCCGGTGAGGCCGAAGTCGAGGCCGAGGCCGAGGAGCCCGATGTCGACCCGATCGAGAAGCTCCGTCAGGAGCTGCGCGTCCTCCCCGGCGAGTGGTACGTCATCCACACCTACGCCGGTTACGAGAACCGCGTGAAGACCAACCTCGAGCAGCGCGCCGTCTCGCTCAACGTCGAGGACTACATCTTCCAGGCCGAGGTGCCGCAGGAAGAGGTCGTCCAGATCAAGAACGGCGACCGCAAGACGATCCGGCAGAACAAGCTGCCCGGTTACGTCCTGGTCCGCATGGACCTCACCAACGAGTCCTGGGGTGTCGTCCGCAACACCCCCGGCGTCACCGGCTTCGTCGGCAACGCCTACGACCCGTACCCGCTGACGCTGGACGAGATCGTCAAGATGCTCGCCCCGGAGGCCGAGGAGAAGGCCGCCCGCGAGGCCGCCGAGGCCGAGGGCAAGCCGGCTCCGCAGCGCAAGGTCGAGGTTCAGGTCCTGGACTTCGAGGTCGGCGACTCGGTCACCGTCACCGACGGCCCGTTCGCGACGCTGCAGGCCACGATCAACGAGATCAACGCCGACTCGAAGAAGGTCAAGGGCCTCGTCGAGATCTTCGGCCGCGAGACCCCGGTCGAGCTGAGCTTCGACCAGATCCAGAAGAACTGAGACCTTCTGGACGTACTGCTTCCGAGCAGGTCAGGCGGGCCTTCGCGCCCTGCCTGACCTGCTCGGTTTTTGGCCGCGCATCTATACCCGTTATCGTTGTGCGGTATGCCTGTGTCCGGGTAGCTCCCGAACGCGGGCAGGACCCGAATCGAAAGGACCCGGAGAGCTATGCCTCCCAAGAAGAAGAAGGTCACGGGGCTCATCAAGCTCCAGATCCAGGCCGGTGCCGCGAACCCGGCTCCGCCGGTCGGCCCCGCGCTGGGTCAGCACGGCGTCAACATCATGGAGTTCTGCAAGGCCTACAACGCCGCGACCGAGTCGCAGCGCGGTTGGGTCATCCCGGTGGAGATCACGGTCTACGAGGACCGCTCCTTCACCTTCATCACCAAGACGCCGCCGGCCGCCAAGATGATCCTCAAGGCCGCGGGCGTGGAGAAGGGCTCCGGCGAGCCGCACAAGACCAAGGTCGCGAAGATCACGCGTGACCAGGTCCGTGAGATCGCCACCACCAAGATGCCCGACCTCAACGCCAACGACCTGGACCAGGCGGAGAAGATCATCGCCGGTACCGCCCGTTCCATGGGCGTCACGGTCGAGGGCTGAACCCCACCTTCCAGCAGCAGAAGTGGCGGGGCCTGCTCGGCCCGGACCACGACTCCTAAGAAGCCACAGGAGCAGTAGTGAGCAAGCGCAGCAAGTCTCTCCGCGCTGCGGACGCCAAGATCGACCGGGACAAGCTCTACGCCCCGCTCGAGGCCGTCCGTCTCGCCAAGGAGACCTCCACGTCCAAGTTCGACGGCACCGTCGAGGTCGCCTTCCGTCTGGGTGTCGACCCGCGCAAGGCGGACCAGATGGTCCGTGGCACCGTGAACCTCCCGCACGGCACCGGTAAGACCGCCCGGGTCCTGGTCTTCGCGACCGGTGACCGTGCCGAGGCCGCGCGTGCCGCGGGCGCCGACATCGTCGGCGCCGACGAACTGATCGACGAGGTGTCGAAGGGCCGTCTGGACTTCGACGCCGTCGTCGCCACCCCGGACCTCATGGGCAAGGTCGGCCGCCTCGGCCGCGTGCTCGGTCCCCGTGGTCTCATGCCGAACCCCAAGACCGGCACCGTGACCCCGGACGTGACCAAGGCCGTCACCGAGATCAAGGGCGGCAAGATCGAGTTCCGCGTCGACAAGCACTCGAACCTGCACTTCATCATCGGCAAGGCGTCGTTCGACGACACCCAGCTGGTGGAGAACTACGGCGCGGCGCTGGAGGAGATCCTCCGTCTGAAGCCGTCCGCCGCCAAGGGCCGCTACATCAAGAAGGCCGCCATCAGCACCACGATGGGCCCCGGCATTCCGCTCGACTCCAACCGCACCCGCAACCTCCTCGTCGAGGAGGACCCGGCCGCGGTCTGAGCGAGCAGCTCGCCCCACCGGTTCCGGGCCCCGCACCTTCCGAGGTGCGGGGCCCGTCCCTTTTTCCGGCGCCCTGGGCTAGCGTGCGGGCACCGGGTCCGCGCATGGGGCGCAGGGGCCGTACGGGGCGCAAGGGGTGGGCGGATGACGGGCACGACGGCACGCCGTACGGTCGTCTCGGTCGCGGTGTCGGCCGCGCTGGCGTGTGTCACCGCCTGTACCTCCGGTGAACCGTCCGCATCCCCGCCACCCACCTCCACTCCACCGGGCTCCGCCGCACCGTCCTCCCGACCCCCGGCCCTCACCGGCCCTTCGGCGGACGCCCTGCGGTCCGTCGAGCGGGCCACCGGGCGGGCGGGGTCGGCGCGGGTGGAGTCCACGACCGTGATGGGCCGGGAGCTGTCCCTGGAGGCAGCGGGCGCCCTCGGCTGGCGCGACGACGGTCTCACCGGCACCCTGACGATCACCTACACGGGCGGCACGACCGCCGAGACCATGCGCCGCCTGGGCACCACCGCCATGGAGGCCCGGTATCTGCCCGACGCCTACTACGCCAAGATGGGCGACGAGTTCGCCGACCGGGTGGGCGGCAGGCACTGGATCAAGTACGTGTACGAGGACCTGGAGGAACTCGGCGGCGGCGCGGGCGCCGGGTTCGCCGACCAGATGCGCAACACCACGCCCAACCAGGCGGTGAAGCTGCTGCTGACGGCCGAGGACGTGCGCCAGGTGGGCGAGGAGACGACGCGCGGCCGGCGCACCACCCACTGGTCCGGCAGGGTGGGCGGGGAGAGTGCCCAGAGCGTCGACATCTGGGTCGACGACCGGGACCTGCTGGTCAAGAAGGTCGAGCGGGGACGCACGAAGACCGGGGAGCTGACCCAGACCGCCTATTACAGCGACTACGGCGTCACGGTCTCCGCCCGACGGCCACCGGCCGCGGACACGGCGGACTTCAAGGAACTGCTCGCGTCGCAGGGGCGTTAGGGCCGGCCCGGCGAAGAAATCACAAGATCGTTCGAACCGATTCGGATACGCTCGCGTCCTTGTTGTGGAGAACTGCTGTGGAGCAGCGGTGCGTCTCCTGTGCCCTACGCGCTCCCGTGTGCTTGCGCTCCGTGTGCTCCCTGAATCCCGTGGGGGGATATCGATGAAGACTTCCGTACGCGTGCCCGTGGGTGCCGGCCTGGCCGCGCTGCTGCTCGCCGCCGGGGCGGTGGGCTGTTCCAAGGAGGACGAGGCTTCCGAGTCCCCGGAGATGACGCCTGCGGCCGCCGTCGCCAAGGCGGCGAAGAACTCGGAGGAGATCGACTCCCTCCACTACCGCCTGACCGGCAAGGTCCCCGAGGAGGGCCGGGTCGAGGCGGAGGCCCAGATGCAGATCAAGCCGACGCTCGTGATGAGCATGAAGATGACGGCGCTCGACCAGGGCGCCGAGGGCACGGCGGAGATCCGGCTCGTCGACAAGGCCATGTACATCGGCGGCAGCCCCGAGGTGGCCAAGGAGACGGACGGCAAGCGCTGGATCAAGTTCGACCTGTCCGGAACAGGCGCCGACGAGCAGCTGAACCAGCTGGGCGGCGCCTCCCAGGCCGACAAGAACCCGGCGACCGAGTCCACCTTCCTCACCGGCGCCAAGGACGTCGAGAAGGTCGGCTCCGAGACCGTCGACGGCGTGAAGACCACCCACTACAAGGGCACCGTCACCCTCGCCGACCTGGAGAAGTCTATCGGGGACGAGGACGAGGCCACTCGGGAGACGCGCCGGAAGAGCCTTGAGCAGTACGAGAAGATGGGCGTCGACAAGCTCACCATGGACATGTGGGTCGACGGCGACGACCAGACCAAGCAGTTCCGCATGCAGGCCGACGCGGACAAGGGCCCGCTGGACATGACCTTCACCTTCCTCGGCGTCAACGAGCCCGTGAAGGTCACCGCCCCGCCGGCCGCGGAGACCGCCGACCTCGCCGAGATGATGAAGGAGGCCCAGCAGGGCTGAGGCCTCCGCGGGGACGGATTTGCCTGCCGCCGCCCCGTTCACGTACTCTTCCACAGAAGCCAAAGACCGCTGGTCGTTGCCGTGTGTTCGAAAGAGGACACGGTGGCCGAAGGATCCGCTGAACTGCGGACGACCCGCGCAGGTGACTGTGGATGAGCTCCCGGAAGTCCTCGCCCCGTGCGTGTGGCGACCGGTCGAGTCACGCCCCGTGCGCCTGCGCCGGGGCGTTTCGTTTTCCCCAGTCCTCCTTCGGGTCCGCGCGGTCCGAATCACCCGGAAGGAGGCCGAGGCTCTATGGCAACGCCCGAAAAGGCTGCCGCGGTTGCCGAGCTGACGGACAAGTTCCGCAGCTCCAACGCCGCCGTGCTGACCGAGTACCGCGGTCTCACCGTGGCGCAGCTCAAGACGCTGCGCCGGTCGCTCGGTGAGAACGCCCAGTACGCCGTGGTGAAGAACACGCTGACCAAGATTGCGGCCAACGAGGCCGGGATCACGCTCGACGACCAGCTCTTCGCTGGTCCGACGGCCGTCGCCTTCGTCACCGGTGACCCGGTGGAGTCGGCGAAGGGTCTGCGCGACTTCGCCAAGGACAACCCGAATCTCGTCATCAAGGGCGGTGTCCTTGACGGCAAGGCGATGTCCGCCGACGAGATCAAGAAGCTTGCGGACCTCGAGTCCCGCGAGGTTCTGCTCTCCAAGCTGGCGGGTGCCTTCAAGGGCAAGCAGTCCCAGGCTGCTCAGCTCTTCCAGGCGCTTCCCTCGAAGCTCGTCCGCACCGTGGACGCGCTCCGTGCCAAGCAGGACGAGCAGGGCGGTGCCGAGTAACTCGGCTCGCTTTCTGATCCGGGCCGCCTGACGCGGCACGGGTCGCAGCGGGCCCGACGTACGCCCGCCACACCCCGTACATCCGGCACCTGCCGAATTAGTGGAAGGACCGCCATCATGGCGAAGCTCAGCCAGGACGACCTGCTCGCCCAGTTCGAGGAGATGACCCTCATCGAGCTCTCCGAGTTCGTGAAGGCCTTCGAGGAGAAGTTCGACGTCACCGCCGCCGCCGCGGTTGCCGCCGCCCCGGTCGGCCCGGCCGCCCCGGTCGAGGCCGCTGCCGAGCAGGACGAGTTCGACGTCATCCTCACGGGTGCCGGCGACAAGAAGATCCAGGTCATCAAGGTCGTGCGCGAGCTGACCTCCCTGGGTCTGAAGGAGGCCAAGGACCTCGTGGACGGCGCCCCGAAGCCCGTTCTCGAGAAGGTCGCCAAGGACGCCGCGGACAAGGCCAAGGAGTCCCTCGAGGGCGCCGGCGCCTCCGTCGAGGTCAAGTAGGACCGCACCGGCACGACGGATCCGTCAGGGTCTGTAACGCCGTAGCACCGAAGAGCGATCATCCATCCGGGTGGTCGCTCTTCGGCGTATCCGGGGTCCGGCGGCGGCTGCCTTGCACGTGTGACGGTGAAGAGTAGGGTGATCTTCGTCGTGCCGTCTCCAGGGCGCTGAGAGCCGCTGGAGGCAACCGGTTCGGGCCAAGGGGGGCCTTGACGAACCGCACGCAGCGCGCAATTCTCAGGGCGTCGTCAAAGGATCCGAATCCGAGGCATGGATCGACGGCGAAGAGGGCAGTATCTGGGTGCGTTGAGGGTGAGGCCTTGCCGCACAGGTGGTGAGAACAACGAGGAGCGAACACGGTCCCCGAGAACCGCACTGGACATCAGTGTGCCAAGTGGCTACACTGACCCTTTGCGCTGCCTGTTAGCTGCCCCCTGCCCGTCACCAGGGGTCTCCCTCGCCCGAGCACTGACGACCAGAGCATGCCTGACCTGGCCCTTAAGCCACATCAGGCACCCCCTGTCTCCGTGCACGGAAGAGGGGCCGGTACGCGCGTAGTGAGTCCGAGCCCTCGGAAGGACCCCCTCTTGGCCGCCTCGCGCAATGCCTCGACCGCGAATACGAACAACGCTGCCAGCACCGCCCCGCTGCGCATCTCCTTTGCAAAGATCAAGGAGCCCCTCGAGGTTCCGAACCTTCTCGCGCTGCAAACCGAGAGCTTTGACTGGCTGCTCGGCAACGACGCGTGGAAGGCTCGCGTCGAGTCGGCTCTGGAGTCGGGTCAGGACGTCCCCACCAAGTCCGGTCTGGAAGAGATCTTCGAGGAGATCTCGCCGATCGAGGACTTCTCCGGGTCGATGTCGCTGACGTTCCGCGACCACCGCTTCGAGCCCCCCAAGAACAGCATCGACGAGTGCAAGGACCGCGACTTCACGTACGCGGCCCCGCTCTTCGTCACCGCCGAGTTCACCAACAACGAGACCGGCGAGATCAAGTCCCAGACGGTCTTCATGGGCGACTTCCCGCTCATGACCAACAAGGGCACCTTCGTCATCAACGGCACCGAGCGTGTCGTGGTGTCGCAGCTGGTCCGTTCGCCGGGTGTCTACTTCGACTCCTCCATCGACAAGACGTCCGACAAGGACATCTTCTCCGCCAAGATCATCCCGTCCCGGGGTGCCTGGCTGGAGATGGAGATCGACAAGCGCGACATGGTCGGTGTGCGCATCGACCGCAAGCGCAAGCAGTCCGTGACCGTCCTGCTCAAGGCCCTCGGTTGGACGACCGAGCAGATCCTCGAGGAGTTCGGCGAGTACGAGTCCATGCGCGCCACCCTGGAGAAGGACCACACCCAGGGCCAGGACGACGCGCTGCTCGACATCTACCGCAAGCTGCGTCCGGGCGAGCCCCCGACGCGTGAGGCCGCGCAGACGCTGCTCGAGAACCTCTACTTCAACCCGAAGCGCTACGACCTCGCCAAGGTCGGCCGCTACAAGGTGAACAAGAAGCTCGGCGCCGAGGAGCCCCTGGACGCCGGCGTCCTCACCACCGACGACGTCATCGCCACCATCAAGTACCTGGTGAAGCTGCACGCCGGTGAGACCGAGACGGTCGGCGAGTCGGGCCGGGAGATCGTCGTCGAGACCGACGACATCGACCACTTCGGCAACCGCCGCATCCGCAACGTCGGCGAGCTGATCCAGAACCAGGTCCGTACGGGTCTCGCCCGTATGGAGCGTGTCGTGCGCGAGCGCATGACCACCCAGGACGTCGAGGCGATCACGCCGCAGACCCTGATCAACATCCGGCCGGTCGTCGCCTCCATCAAGGAGTTCTTCGGCACCAGCCAGCTGTCCCAGTTCATGGACCAGAACAACCCGCTGTCGGGGCTGACGCACAAGCGTCGTCTGAACGCCCTCGGCCCGGGTGGTCTCTCCCGTGAGCGGGCCGGCTTCGAGGTCCGTGACGTTCACCCGTCGCACTACGGCCGCATGTGCCCGATCGAGACGCCCGAAGGCCCGAACATCGGTCTGATCGGCTCGCTCGCCTCGTACGGCCGGATCAACCCCTTCGGCTTCATCGAGACGCCGTACCGCAAGGTCGTCGAGGGCCAGGTCACCGACGACGTCGACTACCTGACCGCCGACGAGGAGGACCGCTTCGTCATCGCGCAGGCCAACGCCACGCTCAACGACGACATGCGGTTCGCCGAGGCCCGTGTCCTGGTCCGCCGTCGTGGCGGCGAGGTCGACTACGTCCCCGGTGACGACGTCGACTACATGGACGTCTCGCCGCGCCAGATGGTGTCGGTCGCGACCGCGATGATCCCGTTCCTCGAGCACGACGACGCCAACCGTGCCCTGATGGGCGCGAACATGATGCGTCAGGCGGTGCCGCTCATCAAGAGCGAGTCGCCGCTGGTCGGCACCGGCATGGAGTACCGCTCCGCCGCCGACGCCGGTGACGTGGTCAAGGCCGAGAAGGCGGGTGTGGTCCAGGAGGTCTCCGCGGACTACATCACCACGACCAACGACGACGGCACGTACATCACGTACCGCCTGGCCAAGTTCTCCCGATCCAACCAGGGCACCTCGGTCAACCAGAAGGTCATCGTCGCCGAGGGCGACCGGGTCATCGAGGGCCAGGTCCTCGCCGACGGTCCGGCCACCGAGAACGGCGAGATGGCGCTCGGCAAGAACCTGCTGGTCGCGTTCATGCCGTGGGAGGGTCACAACTACGAGGACGCGATCATCCTGTCGCAGCGCCTCGTGCAGGACGACGTCCTCTCCTCGATCCACATCGAGGAGCACGAGGTCGACGCCCGTGACACCAAGCTCGGCCCCGAGGAGATCACCCGGGACATCCCGAACGTCTCCGAGGAGGTCCTCGCCGACCTCGACGAGCGCGGCATCATCCGCATCGGTGCCGAGGTCGTCGCCGGCGACATCCTCGTCGGCAAGGTCACGCCCAAGGGCGAGACCGAGCTGACGCCGGAGGAGCGCCTGCTCCGTGCGATCTTCGGTGAGAAGGCCCGTGAGGTCCGCGACACCTCGCTGAAGGTCCCGCACGGCGAGATCGGCAAGGTCATCGGCGTCCGCGTCTTCGACCGCGAGGAGGGCGACGAGCTTCCCCCCGGTGTGAACCAGCTGGTGCGCGTGTACGTGGCGCAGAAGCGCAAGATCACCGACGGTGACAAGCTCGCCGGCCGCCACGGCAACAAGGGCGTCATCTCCAAGATCAACCCGATCGAGGACATGCCGTTCCTGGAGGACGGCACGCCCGTCGACATCATCCTGAACCCGCTGGGTGTCCCGTCCCGAATGAACCCGGGACAGGTCCTGGAGATCCACCTCGGCTGGCTCGCCAGCCGCGGCTGGGACGTCTCCGGCCTCGCGGAGGAGTGGGCGCAGCGGCTCCAGGTCATCGGCGCCGACAAGGTCGAGCCCGGCACCAACGTCGCCACCCCGGTCTTCGACGGTGCGCGCGAGGACGAGCTGGCCGGCCTGCTCCAGCACACCATCCCGAACCGCGACGGCGAGCGCATGGTGCTCCCGTCCGGCAAGGCGCGGCTGTTCGACGGCCGCAGCGGTGAGCCGTTCCCGGAGCCGATCTCGGTCGGCTACATGTACATCCTCAAGCTCCACCACCTGGTCGACGACAAGCTGCACGCCCGGTCGACCGGCCCGTACTCGATGATCACCCAGCAGCCGCTGGGTGGTAAGGCCCAGTTCGGTGGCCAGCGCTTCGGTGAGATGGAGGTGTGGGCGCTGGAGGCTTACGGCGCCGCGTACGCCCTCCAGGAGCTGCTGACCATCAAGTCCGACGACGTGACCGGCCGCGTGAAGGTCTACGAGGCCATCGTCAAGGGCGAGAACATCCCTGAGCCCGGCATCCCCGAGTCCTTCAAGGTGCTCATCAAGGAGATGCAGTCCCTGTGCCTCAACGTGGAGGTGCTGTCCTCGGACGGCATGTCCATCGAGATGCGTGACACCGACGAGGACGTCTTCCGCGCAGCGGAGGAGCTCGGCATCGACCTGTCCCGGCGCGAGCCGAGCAGCGTCGAAGAGGTCTGACGGGAGTCAGGCGGGGCCTGTCACCCACAGGCCCCGCCGATCCCGCGACCCCCGTTTCAGACCACAGACTTACAACCCTGAGAGGGATTGACGCATAGTGCTCGACGTCAACTTCTTCGACGAGCTCCGGATCGGTCTGGCCACCGCTGACGACATCCGTCAGTGGAGCCACGGCGAGGTCAAGAAGCCCGAGACCATCAACTACCGCACCCTCAAGCCCGAGAAGGACGGACTCTTCTGCGAGAAGATCTTCGGTCCGACCCGGGACTGGGAGTGCTACTGCGGCAAGTACAAGCGCGTCCGCTTCAAGGGCATCATCTGTGAGCGCTGCGGCGTCGAGGTCACTCGCGCCAAGGTGCGCCGTGAGCGGATGGGCCACATCGAGCTGGCCGCTCCCGTCACCCACATCTGGTACTTCAAGGGCGTCCCGTCGCGCCTGGGCTACCTGCTGGACCTGGCGCCGAAGGACCTCGAGAAGGTCATCTACTTCGCCGCGTACATGATCACCTTCGTGGACGAGGAGCGCCGCACCCGCGACCTGCCCTCGCTGGAGGCCCACGTCTCCGTCGAGCGTCAGCAGATCGAGCAGCGCCGCGACTCCGACCTGGAGGCCCGCGCCAAGAAGCTCGAGACCGACCTGGCCGAGCTGGAGGCCGAGGGCGCCAAGGCCGACGTGCGCCGCAAGGTGCGCGAAGGTGCCGAGCGTGAGATGAAGCAGCTGCGCGACCGTGCGCAGCGCGAGATCGACCGCCTCGACGAGGTGTGGAACCGGTTCAAGAACCTCAAGGTCCAGGACCTGGAGGGCGACGAGCTGCTCTACCGCGAGCTGCGCGACCGCTTCGGCACCTACTTCGACGGCTCGATGGGCGCCGCCGCGCTGCAGAAGCGCCTGGAGTCCTTCGACCTCGACGAGGAGGCCGAGCGCCTCCGCGAGATCATCCGCACCGGCAAGGGCCAGAAGAAGACCCGTGCGCTCAAGCGCCTCAAGGTCGTCTCCGCGTTCCTGCAGACCAGCAACAGCCCCAAGGGCATGGTGCTCGACTGCGTGCCGGTCATCCCGCCGGACCTGCGTCCGATGGTGCAGCTGGACGGTGGCCGCTTCGCGACCTCCGACCTGAACGACCTGTACCGCCGCGTGATCAACCGCAACAACCGCCTGAAGCGGCTTCTCGACCTCGGCGCGCCCGAGATCATCGTGAACAACGAGAAGCGCATGCTCCAGGAGGCCGTGGACGCCCTCTTCGACAACGGTCGTCGTGGTCGCCCGGTGACCGGTCCCGGCAACCGCCCGCTGAAGTCCCTGAGCGACATGCTCAAGGGCAAGCAGGGTCGTTTCCGTCAGAACCTGCTCGGCAAGCGAGTCGACTACTCGGCGCGTTCCGTCATCGTCGTCGGCCCGCAGCTGAAGCTGCACCAGTGCGGTCTGCCCAAGGCCATGGCGCTGGAGCTCTTCAAGCCGTTCGTGATGAAGCGCCTGGTCGACCTGAACCACGCGCAGAACATCAAGAGCGCCAAGCGCATGGTCGAGCGCGGCCGCACGGTCGTGTACGACGTGCTGGAAGAGGTCATCGCGGAGCACCCGGTTCTGCTGAACCGTGCGCCCACCCTGCACCGCCTCGGCATCCAGGCCTTCGAGCCGCAGCTGGTCGAGGGCAAGGCCATCCAGATCCACCCGCTCGTCTGCACCGCGTTCAACGCGGACTTCGACGGTGACCAGATGGCCGTGCACCTGCCGCTGTCCGCGGAGGCGCAGGCCGAGGCCCGCATCCTGATGCTGTCCTCGAACAACATCCTCAAGCCGGCCGACGGCCGTCCGGTGACGATGCCGACCCAGGACATGGTCCTCGGTCTGTTCTTCCTCACCACCGACGGCGAGGGCCGCGACCTCAAGGGTGAGGGCCGTGCCTTCGGTTCCGCCGCCGAGGCGATCATGGCGTTCGACGCGGGCGACCTGTCGCTCCAGTCGAAGGTCGACATCCGCTTCCCGGTGGGCACCATCCCGCCCCGCGGCTGGGAGCCCCCGGCCCGCGAGGAGGGTGAGCCGGAGTGGCAGCAGGGTGACACCTTCACCCTGAAGACCACGCTGGGCCGCGCGCTCTTCAACGAGCTGCTGCCCGAGGACTACCCGTTCGTCGACTACGAGGTCGGCAAGAAGCAGCTCTCCGAGATCGTCAACGACCTCGCCGAGCGCTACCCCAAGGTCATCGTGGCGGCGACGCTCGACAACCTGAAGGCGGCCGGCTTCTTCTGGGCGACCCGTTCCGGCGTCACCGTGGCCATCTCCGACGTCGTCGTTCCCGAGGCGAAGAAGGAGATCGTCAAGGGCTACGAGGCGCAGGACGAGAAGGTCCAGAAGCAGTACGAGCGCGGTCTGATCACCAAGGACGAGCGCACGCAGGAGCTCATCGCGATCTGGACCAAGGCGACCAACGAAGTCGCCGAGGCGATGAACGACAACTTCCCGAAGACCAACCCGATCTTCATGATGGTGAACTCGGGTGCACGAGGCAACATGATGCAGATGCGTCAGATCGCCGGTATGCGTGGTCTGGTGTCGAACGCGAAGAACGAGACGATCCCGCGTCCCATCAAGGCCTCCTTCCGTGAGGGCCTGTCCGTGCTGGAGTACTTCATCTCCACGCACGGTGCCCGTAAGGGTCTGGCGGACACCGCTCTGCGTACCGCCGACTCGGGTTACCTCACGCGTCGTCTGGTCGACGTCTCCCAGGACGTCATCATTCGCGAGGAGGACTGCGGCACCGAGCGCGGTCTGCGGCTGCGGATCGCCGAGCGCGGCGCCGACGGCGTGCTGCGCAAGGCGGAGGACGTCGAGACCAGCGTCTACGCCCGCATGCTCGCCGAGGACGTCGTCATCGACGGCAAGGTCATCGCGCCGGCCAACGTCGACCTCGGTGACGTGCTCATCGACGCCCTGGTCGCCCACGGCGTCGAGGAGGTCAAGACCCGCTCGATCCTGACCTGCGAGTCCCAGGTCGGCACCTGCGCCATGTGCTACGGCCGCTCGCTGGCCACCGGCAAGCTGGTCGACATCGGTGAGGCGGTCGGCATCATCGCCGCCCAGTCCATCGGTGAGCCCGGCACCCAGCTGACGATGCGTACCTTCCACACCGGTGGTGTGGCCGGTGACGACATCACGCAGGGTCTGCCGCGTGTCGTCGAGCTCTTCGAGGCCCGTACCCCGAAGGGTGTCGCCCCGATCTCCGAGGCCTCCGGCCGCGTCCGGATCGAGGAGACCGAGAAGACCAAGAAGATCGTCGTCACCCCCGACGACGGCAGCGACGAGACGGCGTTCCCGATCTCGAAGCGTGCCCGTCTGCTGGTGGGCGAGGGCGACCACGTCGAGGTGGGCCAGAAGCTCACCGTGGGTGCCACCAACCCGCACGACGTGCTGCGCATCCTGGGTCAGCGTGCCGTCCAGGTCCACCTGGTCGGCGAGGTCCAGAAGGTCTACAACTCGCAGGGCGTGTCGATCCACGACAAGCACATCGAGATCATCATCCGGCAGATGCTGCGCCGCGTGACGATCATCGAGTCCGGCGACGCCGAGCTGCTGCCCGGCGAGCTGGTCGAGCGCACGAAGTTCGAGACCGAGAACCGTCGTGTGGTCCAGGAGGGCGGTCACCCGGCCTCCGGTCGTCCGCAGCTGATGGGTATCACCAAGGCCTCGCTGGCGACGGAATCCTGGCTGTCGGCCGCCTCCTTCCAGGAGACGACCCGAGTCCTGACGGACGCGGCGATCAACGCCAAGTCCGACAGCCTCATCGGCCTCAAGGAGAACGTCATCATCGGTAAGCTCATCCCGGCCGGTACGGGCCTGTCCCGCTACCGCAACATCCGGGTGGAGCCGACCGAGGAGGCCAAGGCCGCGATGTACTCGGCCGTCGGCTACGACGACATCGACTACTCGCCGTTCGGCACGGGCTCCGGCCAGGCCGTTCCGCTGGAGGACTACGACTACGGTCCGTACAACCAGTAAGCGGGCGGTTTGAACGAAGGGCGGTCACCCCGTAGGGGTGGCCGCCCTTCGGCGTGGGTCAGTGCAGGACCTCCCACAGCGCGACGGCGACGCCGGCCGTCGCGGCGAGCGCGGTGATGCTCGCGAGGGGCCAGCGGGAGCGTTCCAGCGTGTCGAGCCGGGCCTCGTGGTCGGCGAGCTGCTTGTCGGTCTGGTCGCTGCGCTGCACCAGGAGGGCGAGCTGGCCGTCGGCGCGGGCGAAGCCGGCCTCCAGGCTGCCGCGCAGGCGCTCCAGTTCCAGCGCGACGGCGACCGGGTTGTTCGGGTCAGTCTCCGTCATGGGCGCCTCCCGACGGTTCGCCTCCGGGCGGCGCGGTGCGCAGCCACGCCGGGAGCAGGGCCTGCACCCCGGGCACGGCCATCGCCCGGGTCAGCGCCCCCGCGACGGCCAGGGCCCCGGCGACCCAGGGCAGGGACGCCGGGATTCCGGCCGCGTCGACAAGCGCGGGCAGAAGCAGGGCAAGGGCGACGGCGGTCTGCAGGACGGTGCGGGCGGTACGCCTTGCGGCGTCGGACATGGCTGGCTCCTCACTTCGTGTACGGGACCTTGAGGGCGTTCCATGAGGTGCGGCCCGGAATGCCGTCGGCGTCGGCGCCCCGGAAGCCGAGCCTGCGCTGCCAGGCGGCGTAGGAGCGGCGGTCGGCGTCGGTCCAGCGGGGGCCGGGAACGACGGCGTACTCGGAGCAGCCCTCGGCGACGAGCCGGCGCCCCATGGCGGTGATGACGGGCGAGCTGGTGCGGCTGGTGAAGAAGCCGGCACCGGGGAAGGGCTGGTGGCGCGGTGCTGCCGGGCCGCCGGAGGGGCGGGTCTGGGGCAACGCAGCAGCCGGTCCAGCTTGGACAGCGGCAGCACGGCCTCGGCCTCACCGGCCTCGGCGACGATGGTGTGCACGCCGCCGTTGCGGGGCTGGACGATGCCGCCCGCGGCGAGCCGGGGGATCTGCGGCAGGCTGATGCCGAAGGACTTGCCGCCGACGCCCGGGACCCAGCCGGGGATCTTGACCTTGATGCGGTTGAGCTCGCCGATGGCGGAGTTGATGAGGCCGATCACGGAGTTGATCGGGCCCTTCACCGCGCCCTTGATCTTGCCGAAGGCACGGCTCGCGATGCCCTTCAGGCCGCCGCAGATGCTGGACAGCTTCTCCTTGACCCGGCTGAAGGCCTTCGGGATGACGGTGCGGACCCAGTTGACGACGGGCGTGATGATCTTCTTCCAGGCGTTGAAGTAGGTCTTGATGACCTTGGCGACGGCCTTGATGACGACGGTGATCGCCTTCTTGATGCCGTCCCAGACCTTCTTGATCAGCGCGGCGCCCTTTTTCATGATCGGGCCGATGACCTTCATGACCGAGCTGATGACCTTCTTGATCGCGGCGAAGGCGACCTTGAGGACCTTCTGCATGGTCTTCGAGCGGGCGGCCATCTCGACCACCTTCTGGACGAGCGGCGCGAGCAGTGACAGCAACTGGCCGACGAGGTTGCCCTTCATCGACTTGTTGAGCCCCTTCATGCCCTTGGACGCCTTGTCGGCCCCGGACTTGAACTTCCCGACCCGCCCACCTCTCTTCTGCCCGGTCTTGCCGGCCTTCGACATCGACCGCTCGGCCTTGTCGGCGGCGCGCTGGATGTTCTGCAGCTCGCGGGCGGAGCCCTGGGCGGAGGTCTTGAGTTTCTTGAGGCCGCTGTCACCGGCCTTGACGTTCTTCGCGTGTCCTTGGGTGCCTCTGGCCGTGGAGGAAACAAGCGAGGAAAAGGTGCGCAACGACCCGGACGCGCTCCCGAGTGAGCGGACTAGAGACATGGCCAATCCAATCTGCTGTCGAGGACCGGATTACCCGAGAGCGTGCGCCAGGCGCTGCACGTGCTGCTCCAGGCTCCGCAGGCGGTCCGCCTCACTGGTGGTGGAGCCAGGCCGCGAATGCTGGGCGACCTCGCTCCGCGTCTGCCTGGTCGTGGTGCGGATGGCTTTCATCCGCCGTTCCAGGGTGCCGATTCGCAGGTTCGAATTTCGTATATTTCCGCGGAGGGTGTTGTGAGACCGGATGACGGAGTCCTGCAGGCGTTGAATATCCTGCATGGCCTTTCCCAGCTGTGCCTGGTCCTCGTTCTCGTTGAGAATCCATGGAAAGACCCGGCCAAGCCATTCGGTGGGTTTCTTGGAGAGATCGAGCAGTGGGGGAAGTTCCAGCTTGACGACGTCCCAGGACATGCCCAGGCCGTTCAGGCCCAGGTTGGCGAAGTTTCCGGCGGCAGCGCCGCCGTTCATCTCCCACTTGGCTGCAGCAGATTCGAGCGCCTTGATTCCCGCCGGAGAAGCGATCCACTCCTTGGCGGCCTGGGCGTCGTCGGAACTCTTCGCCTCTGCCCAGCGGGCATCGAACTGTTCTTTGGTGATGTATTGCAGAGAGGGATCCGTGGGCTTGAGGGCCGTGGCTGCCGCAATACTCCTCTGCGTTGCCGCGATCTCCATCGCGGCAACCTTGCTCTTGAGTTCGCCCACGGCGCTCGCCAGTTCCGTGTAGTCAGTCACTCCTGCCCGTCCTTGTCCGCCGAGATGTCGGCTGCTAGTGTTCGTCCACTTATGGGGTGGGGGAAAGTGCGCGACAAAGAACCTGTACCGAACAGTGTGCTGGTGTCCGGAATTGTTGTTCTTGTTCTCAATCTGCTGGTATGGACCGGTGCGGGCAGCTTCCTGATGGCTATGTGGGAATTGGCCGGAAGGCCTTCGAACTGCGGTCCGCGCATCGGTGTCGCCTGCCCGTCCGGCACCGGATACTCGGTGGCGGGCCGGCGATGATGCTTTTCGGGGTTCTCGCGTTGCTCGCCCACTTGTGGCAGGAAGGTGTCCGTGGCCCCATGCCGGCGGCGGTGGTGCCGGTTTTCCTGGGCGCGGTTCTCGCGGCGAGGTTCCTGTGGTCTGCGGTGTCCATCGCCGACTCCACCCAGAGCAGGGTGGTCATGGCGGTCGCGGGAGTGCTAAGCGCGCTGCTGCCCGGTGTGTTGTACGGGCGCTGGTTGTTCAGCAGGTGGGGGACCGCCCTGTTGCTGTGGAGCGTGCGGATCGACCGTGGTGGGACCGTGGCGGCGTCAGGCCCCGCGGAGGAGCGCGCGCGTAACGTCCTTCTCGCGCTGAGCCTGACGGGCGCCGTGCTCGGTTGTTGCGCCGGTATGGTGCTGGTCTGACGTCCACACGAAGAAGCGCATGAACTGCGCACAGTTGAGGGCAGCCAGTGCCTCCGGCTCTTCCCACCACGTCATGCCTGGGGCGACGTCCTTCGGTCGGAGAGCCGCCGCCGATGACTCGGGCGGTTCCGGTTCCACGTCCGTGTTGTGGGAGGCGAGAGCATGAGCGAGGAACCTATGCTTTTTATACCGTCGATTCTCGGACTTTTCGCCATCATCTGGATATCCAGGCGGCGACTTCTGGTACGGAAGCGTGGCGTCCAGGCGGAGGCGCGCTGCTACGACCGTGAGTGGCGCACCCAGGGCGGCGGCCCCACGTTCCTTCTGAGCTTCCCCGTCGGGGACGGCAGCCGGATGACTTGTTCGGCGAACGAGAGCGATGTGCCTGCTGGGACGCGGGTGGGGGACTTTGTCGCGGTCCTGTACGATCCGCAGGCTCCAGGTCGGGTCGAGACCGTCCTCTCCGCCCGCAAACCCTTGTGGAAACGCATGGATCTGATCACGCTCACGGCGGTCGAGATCGGTCTCCTGGTGATGGCCCTCGGCTGAGCGGCAAAACGGCCAGGACGCGCCGGCGCGGGTGGCCGGGCGGACATGTCGGCTCCGTCTGCTGTGCTTGCGTCCGGAAATACTTGTGCTGATTCTCAATCTGGCGATATGTACAGGTGTGGGCAGCTTCCTGACGGCCATGTGGAAATTGGCCGGGAGGCATTCGAACTGCGGTCCGCGTATCGGTGTTCCCTGTCCGTCCGGCACCGGATACTCGGTGGCGGGATTGTTCGCAGCGGGAGCCGGGGTGCTCGTACTGGCTCGCCCACCTGTGGCGGGAGGGCGTGCGCGGGCCCATGCCGGCCGCTGTGGTGCCCGTCGTCATGGGTGCGGTCCTCGGGGCCCGCTTTCTGTGGTCTGCCGTGTTCATCGCCGACACGTTCCAGAGCCGGGTGGCCATGGCTGTCGTAGGCCTGCTGAGCGCCCTGCTGCCCGGCGTGCTGTACGGACACTGGTTGTTCCGCAGGTGGGGGACCGCCCTGCTGCTGTGGAGCGTGCGGATCGACCGTGGTGGCACGGTGGCCGCGTCGGGCCCCGCGGAGGAGCGCGCGCAACGCCCTTCTCGCGCTGAGCCTGGCGGGCGCTGTGCTCGGTTGCTGCGCCGGGGTAGCGCTGGTCTGACGCTCACGCGAAGAAGCGCATGAGTTCCGCACGGCTGGGGGCGTCGACCGGCCCTTCCGCCTCCTCCCCGGCAGCGTCCGCAGCGGGCGCCTCGTCCCCCGGCCGCGGCACCGGTGCCGGTGGCTCGGGCGGTTCGGAGTCCTCGTCCGTGTTGACGGAGGCGAAGATCCAGTTGGCGGCGGCCAGGTGGTCGACTGCGGCGGCCAGGAGGTAGTCGGTGACCGTCCACTCGGCGCCGTCGCCGTGGAGTTCCTGGTTGACGGCGCTGTCGCGTGGCATGTGCTTGACCAGCACCGCGAGCCGGCGGGAGGTGAGCCGGCCGCGGTGCCAGTCGAGCAGGTCCACACCGAAGTGCCGCAGCAAGTCGGCTTCCAGAGCCTCGGCGTGTTCTTCCACGAACGCGTCGAGGCTCAGCCTTCCCCCAGGCCGAGCCCGGTCTCCTTGCCGTACGCCTCCAGGATCGCGGCGATGTCCTGCATGGTGACGTCGCGCCGCTCGAAGCGGGCGAACTGCTCGTCGCCCAGCAGCAGTTTCAGCAGCCCGTCGACGTCGTTGTCGTCGAGGCCGCGCAGCGCCCTGGCGGTGGCGCGGCTCAGCTCGGTGGGCAGTTCGAAGGCGTCGCCGTCCAGGGCGAACGACCAGGAGCGGCCGACCGCCTCCATGCGCTGGGCGCGGGCGGCGTTCACGTCGAATGAGGCCATGGGTGTCTTCTTCGTCCGTGGTGGGTGTGCGGGAGGCCCTGCCGGGCGGGGGCCGGACGTGTGGGCCGGCCCCCGCCCGGCGGGGATCAGGCGGTCGGCGCGGAGGCCGGGACCGCGTAGGCGGCGTCCTTCATGACGAAGGTCGCCAGGGCCTGGCCGTCACCCGGGGACAGGGCGGTGAAGGTGACACCGAGCAGCGCGGCCGCCTTGCGGGCGAGCTTGATGTCGTCGGTGGCCGTCACCTGGCCGCGCGGGATGACGAAGCGGTAGGTGACCGCCGAGCCGTCGGTGAACTCCAGGCCGAGCGCGCGCTCGTCGAAGGTCGGGCCGTCCGGCACGTCGAACTGGACGGCGCCGGAGGTGGCGTCCCGGCGGAAGTCCGCCGACTTGCCGCCCAGGAAGAAGGGCAGCGTGTCCTCGTTGAACTGCAGCATCGAGAACTTCAGCGTCAGGTCCCGGTCCGCGTAGACGAACCGGGCCGGGCTGATCGACTGCCACGTCTCGACCGGGTCCAGCTTGTCCTTCTTGGAGAAGGTCACGCCGTCGGTGGAGGTGTAGCCGAGGTCCGTCCACGCCGAGCCCCAGTCGGTGGCCGGGTTGTCGGAGAAGGCCGCCGGGAGGGGCGCGTTGATGTCCGCGATGAGGACGCGGCCAGCGACACCCCACCCCCCTCCGCCGACGACCCGCCGGCCCCCCTCGCGGGCGCCCCCGGCCCCGACGACTACGCGGGGCTCCTCGCCATGCTCGGCCACTACCTCGACCGGCGTGCGCCCGACGAGGTGGTCGTCCTGCTCCGGGCGGAGCTGGACCGCCGCGAGACGGCGGCGTACGCCAGCGGCTGGCGGGACGCCGCGGCCCGGTACGAGCCCGCGCTGGCCGAGGCGAGGGCCGCGAACGGACGTGCCTTACGGCTGGTACGGCGAGCACCGGGCCAGGCGGTCGTGATCCCGCTGCGCCAGGAGGAACCGGAAGCGGTCGGCCGCGATGCCGAGGGGGCGCGCGCGAACGGCGACGGAGCACGCGCGAACGCCGACGCCGGGAAGGCGCGGAAGCGGAGCTGCTCCGGCGGACCCGGCGGGCCCGGTGGGTCCGGTGCCCCGGCGTCACAGGCGAACGCGACAGGCGGCCGGCGGCCGGCCGCACCGCCCGCACTGGTCCCCAAGAGCCCCGGCTCCCGCGCGCCCACCATTCCCCGGCTGCGCACGAACCGCCGTCGACCGGACGACGACGGCCGCGCCGGCGCCTCGGACGGCGGTGCGCTGTGAGCGCGGTCCCGTCGACGATCGGGACGAAACCCGCCGAACCGGGCGGGGCCGCCGGTGTCGCCCATTTGTTTTGACCGCAGCGAATGCGCTAGGTACGCTCATACCTTGTGCCTGGGGTGTGCCCTGGCCTCGTGCGTGCCTACAACCGCACCGGGGCCGTATGCGGCCACCGCATTTCGCGTCTCCTACCGCCTCGCGGGCGGAGCTCGCGGCTTCGACACACCCGACCGCGTGGGTCGGTGACGTTCCAGGTTAGCTTTACCATTCGGCACACAGAAACCGGAGAAGTAGTGCCTACGATCCAGCAGCTGGTCCGGAAGGGCCGGCAGGACAAGGTCGAGAAGAACAAGACGCCCGCACTCGAGGGTTCCCCTCAGCGTCGTGGCGTCTGCACGCGTGTGTTCACGACCACCCCGAAGAAGCCGAACTCGGCCCTGCGTAAGGTCGCGCGTGTGCGTCTGACCAGTGGGATCGAGGTCACCGCTTACATTCCGGGTGAGGGGCACAACCTGCAGGAGCACTCCATCGTGCTCGTGCGCGGCGGCCGTGTGAAGGACCTGCCGGGTGTTCGCTACAAGATCATCCGCGGTTCGCTTGACACCCAGGGTGTGAAGAACCGCAAGCAGGCCCGCAGCCGCTACGGCGCCAAGAAGGAGAAGTAAGAATGCCTCGTAAGGGCCCCGCCCCGAAGCGCCCGGTCATCATCGACCCGGTCTACGGTTCTCCTCTGGTGACCTCCCTGATCAACAAGGTGCTGCTGAACGGCAAGCGCTCCACCGCCGAGCGCATCGTCTACGGCGCCATGGAGGGCCTGCGCGAGAAGACCGGCAACGACCCGGTCATCACGCTCAAGCGCGCTCTCGAGAACATCAAGCCGACCCTCGAGGTCAAGTCCCGCCGTGTCGGTGGTGCGACGTACCAGGTGCCGATCGAGGTCAAGCCCGGCCGCGCCAACACCCTCGCGCTGCGCTGGCTGGTCGGTTACTCGCGCGCCCGTCGCGAGAAGACCATGACCGAGCGTCTGCTCAACGAGCTCCTCGACGCCTCCAACGGCCTGGGTGCCGCTGTGAAGAAGCGCGAGGACACGCACAAGATGGCCGAGTCCAACAAGGCCTTCGCGCACTACCGCTGGTAGTCGCTACCCACATCGAGACCGAGAGAAGACTGAAGCCTTATGGCTACCACTTCACTTGACCTGGCCAAGGTCCGCAACATCGGGATCATGGCCCACATCGACGCGGGCAAGACGACCACCACCGAGCGGATCCTGTTCTACACCGGCGTCTCGTACAAGATCGGTGAGGTCCACGACGGCGCCGCCACGATGGACTGGATGGAGCAGGAGCAGGAGCGTGGCATCACGATCACGTCTGCTGCGACCACCTGTCACTGGCCGCTCGAGGACAACGACTACACGATCAACATCATCGACACCCCGGGGCACGTCGACTTCACCGTAGAGGTGGAGCGTTCCCTGCGTGTGCTCGACGGTGCCGTGACCGTGTTCGACGGTGTCGCCGGCGTCGAGCCGCAGTCCGAGACGGTGTGGCGTCAGGCCGACCGTTACGGCGTGCCCCGCATCTGCTTCGTCAACAAGCTGGACCGTACCGGCGCCGAGTTCCACCGCTGCGTGGAGATGATCTCGGACCGCCTGGGCGCCCAGCCGCTCGTCATGCAGCTCCCGATCGGCGCCGAGGCCGACTTCAAGGGCGTCGTGGACCTGGTCCGCATGAAGGCGCTCGTGTGGTCCGCCGACGCGGCCAAGGGCGAGATGTACGAGACCGTCGACATCCCGGCCACGCACACCGAGGCCGCCGAGGAGTGGCGCGGCAAGCTGGTCGAGGCCGTCGCGGAGAACGACGAAGAGGTCATGGAGCTCTTCCTGGAGGGCCAGGAGCCCACCGAGGAGCAGCTCTACGCCGCGATCCGTCGTATCACCATCGCGTCCGGCAAGTCCGACGAGACCACGGTCACCCCCGTGTTCTGCGGTACCGCGTTCAAGAACAAGGGCGTCCAGCCCCTGCTCGACGCGGTCGTGCGCTACCTGCCGACCCCGCTCGACGTCGAGGCCATCGAGGGCCACGACGTCAAGGACCCCGAGGTCGTCGTCACGCGCAAGCCGTCGGAGGAGGAGCCGCTCGCCGCGCTCGCCTTCAAGATCATGAGCGACCCGCACCTCGGCAAGCTCACCTTCGTCCGGGTCTACTCGGGCCGCCTGCAGTCCGGCACCGCGGTGCTGAACTCCGTCAAGGGCAAGAAGGAGCGCATCGGCAAGATCTACCGCATGCACGCCAACAAGCGTGAGGAGATCGAGTCGGTGGGCGCCGGTGACATCGTCGCCGTCATGGGCCTGAAGCAGACCACCACCGGTGAGACGCTGTCCGACGACAAGAACCCGGTGATCCTGGAGTCCATGGACTTCCCGGCGCCGGTCATCGAGGTCGCGATCGAGCCCAAGTCCAAGGGCGACCAGGAGAAGCTGGGTGTCGCCATCCAGCGCCTGGCCGAGGAGGACCCGTCCTTCCAGGTCCACACCAACGAGGAGACCGGCCAGACCGTCATCGGCGGCATGGGCGAGCTTCACCTCGAGGTGCTGGTCGACCGGATGAAGCGCGAGTTCAAGGTCGAGGCCAACGTCGGTAAGCCGCAGGTCGCGTACCGTGAGACGATCCGCAAGACCGTCGAGCGCGTGGACTACACCCACAAGAAGCAGACCGGTGGTACCGGTCAGTTCGCCAAGGTGCAGATCGCGATCGAGCCGATCGAGGGCGGCGACGCCTCGTACGAGTTCGTGAACAAGGTGACCGGTGGCCGCATCCCGAAGGAGTACATCCCTTCGGTGGACGCCGGTGCGCAGGAGGCCATGCAGTTCGGCATCCTGGCCGGCTACGAGATGACGGGCGTCCGCGTCACGCTCATCGACGGTGGCTACCACGAGGTCGACTCCTCCGAGCTCGCCTTCAAGATCGCCGGTTCGCAGGCCTTCAAGGAGGCCGCGCGCAAGGCTTCGCCCGTGCTCCTCGAGCCGATGATGGCCGTCGAGGTCACCACGCCCGAGGACTACATGGGTGAGGTCATCGGCGACATCAACTCCCGCCGTGGCCAGATCCAGGCCATGGAGGAGCGTGCGGGCGCCCGCGTCGTCAAGGGCCTCGTGCCCCTGTCGGAGATGTTCGGCTACGTCGGCGACCTCCGCAGCAAGACGTCGGGTCGCGCAAGCTACTCGATGCAGTTCGACTCCTACGCCGAGGTTCCCCGGAACGTCGCCGAGGAGATCATCGCGAAGGCCAAGGGCGAGTAACGGGCTACTCCGTTTAACGGACCCCGTTCACACGCTTTAGGCTTGACCCCGGAGCCTGCAAGGGGCATTCCGCCGCCAACCCGGCGGAATGCCCCGGGCCCGGGTTTCCCAGCAAAGATCATCCTGGCGCCGATGAGTAAGGCGTACAGAACCACTCCACAGGAGGACCCCAGTGGCGAAGGCGAAGTTCGAGCGGACTAAGCCGCACGTCAACATCGGCACCATCGGTCACATCGACCACGGTAAGACGACCCTCACGGCCGCCATTACCAAGGTGCTGCACGACGCGTACCCGGACCTGAACGAGGCCTCGGCCTTCGACCAGATCGACAAGGCTCCCGAAGAGCGCCAGCGCGGTATCACCATCTCCATCGCGCACGTCGAGTACCAGACCGAGGCGCGTCACTACGCCCACGTCGACTGCCCCGGTCACGCGGACTACATCAAGAACATGATCACGGGTGCGGCGCAGATGGACGGCGCCATCCTCGTGGTCGCGGCCACCGACGGCCCGATGCCGCAGACCAAGGAGCACGTGCTCCTGGCCCGCCAGGTCGGCGTTCCGTACATCGTCGTCGCCCTGAACAAGGCCGACATGGTGGACGACGAGGAGATCCTGGAGCTCGTCGAGCTCGAGGTGCGTGAGCTCCTCTCCGAGTACGAGTTCCCGGGCGACGACGTTCCGGTCGTCAAGGTCTCCGCTCTGAAGGCCCTCGAGGGCGACAAGGAGTGGGGCAACTCGGTCCTCGAGCTCATGAAGGCCGTGGACGAGGCCATCCCGGAGCCCGAGCGCGACGTCGACAAGCCGTTCCTGATGCCGATCGAGGACGTCTTCACCATCACCGGTCGCGGTACGGTCGTCACCGGCCGCATCGAGCGTGGTGTCCTCAAGGTCAACGAGACCGTCGACATCATCGGCATCAAGCAGGAGAAGACCACCACCACGGTCACCGGCATCGAGATGTTCCGGAAGCTCCTCGACGAGGGCCAGGCCGGTGAGAACGTCGGTCTGCTCCTCCGCGGCATCAAGCGCGAGGACGTCGAGCGCGGCCAGGTCATCATCAAGCCGGGCTCGGTCACCCCGCACACCGAGTTCGAGGCCCAGGCCTACATCCTGTCGAAGGACGAGGGTGGCCGTCACACCCCCTTCTTCAACAACTACCGTCCGCAGTTCTACTTCCGTACGACGGACGTGACCGGCGTCGTGACCCTCCCCGAGGGCACCGAGATGGTCATGCCGGGTGACAACACCGAGATGAAGGTGGAGCTCATCCAGCCCGTCGCCATGGAAGAGGGCCTGAAGTTCGCCATCCGCGAGGGTGGCCGGACCGTGGGCGCCGGTCAGGTCACCAAGATCAACAAGTAAGCTCCGCTTGCTTGTCGGTCACCTGACCTGACATGGGCTGATGCCTGAGGAGGGGCCCGCACGACTTCGGTCGTGCGGGCCCCTCCGGCGTTGCTGGAGGGGTCCGGCGTCATGCGCGTGCCGGAGTCGTCACTCGATCGCGTGCACTCTCGGCATATATGCCTGGCAATGTCCGCTGCTCTTCTACGTTCGCCGCATGGTCAGTTCATCCCACGAGGCGCTGCACCGGATCTTCCAGGAGGACCCTGCGCTCTTCGCCCGTGCCGTCAAGGCGCTCGGCGTCTCCTTCGCCGAACCGGTCTCCGCGGTACCGCTCACCACCGACCTCACCGAGAACCGGCCGGTTGAACGGCGCGTGGACACGCTGCTGCGCATGGAGACCGGCGACAACGGCAGCTTCCTGCTCGCCGTCGAGTCACAGGGCAAGCAGGATCGCGACAAGCCCGCGAGCTGGGCGTACTACTTGTCGCACCTGCACGCCAAGTACCGACTGCCACCGGTCTTGCTGGTCGTCTGCGCCGACCGGCGGACGGCTGCCTGGGCGGCCCGGGAGGTCGACATCGGCCCGCAGCAGTGGCCCTCGCTCACCGTGCGGCCACTGGTTCTCGGGCCGGACCAGCTGCCCGTGATCGACAGCCCCGACGAGGCGGCGCGCGACATCCCGCTGACCGTGCTGTCCGCGGCGCTGCACCGCCGGGACCGGGACGCCGATGCCATACTGAAAGCGCTGGCGTCGGCACTGAAGGGCCTGTCGGCCGACGACGGGAACACGGCCAGCATCTTCATCGAGCTCACGGAACAAGGCCTCGGCAAGACGCCGGCCGCGGAACTCTGGAGGCAAATCATGGCCGCCGACCTTTCCTTCTTCCAGTCGGAGACTGCGCAGAATCTCAGGGCCGAGGGGCGTGAAGAGGGCCGGGCCGAGGGGCAGGCCAAGGGCCGGGCTGAAGGGCTGGCCGAAGCCATTCTGCTGTTGATGGAGCGGCGGGGTGTTGTGGTGTCCGAGGAAGAGCGGGCGAGGATCGCCGGGTGCGGGGATCTGGACATTCTGGCGGTTTGGTTCTCACGAGCCATCACGGCCTCTTCGGCAGCGGACGTGTTCGGAGCCGAAGGGGACTGAGCCGTCCTGCCTGGCGGGGTCAGTCCCGTGCCCCCGCCAGTGCCACCGCGCGGTACCGCAGTGCCATGGCCGCCGACAGTACCGACGCAAACACGGTCAGTACCGCGCAGGTGCCGACGACTCCGGCGAGGGCCGGCCACGGCAGGACGGGGGCACTGGGCACAGACAGGAGGCGCAGCGCCGCCCACATCCCGGCCAGGTTGAGCACGGCCACGACCAGCCCCAGTACCGCCCCGACCACGACCACCGTCAGCGACTCCGCGCCGATCAGCCGTAGTACCTGCCATCCGGTGGCGCCCGCCAGCCGCAGTACGGCCAGGTCGCGCACCCGGTCGGAGGCGGCCATCACCATGGTGTTGACCAGGGAGATCCCGCTGTAGAGCAGGGCGATGCCGAGAACCAGGAAGAGGCCCGCCCGGGTCGTGGTGTTGGTCCCGGGGCGTGTGGACGTCAGCCATGCGTCCCGGTCCGACACCTGGCCGCCGGCCGGTCCCACCGCCCCGCGCAGCGCCTCGGCCACCGCACTGGCGTCCGCGCCGGCCGCGACGGCGACGTCCACCCGGTCGACCGGCGCGCCCGGCGCGTTGGCGGAGGTGACGTAGACCCCGTTGTCGCCGGTACCGGTGGTCATCACGGCGGCGATGCGCAGCGTCTTCTCCGTGCCGTCACCGAGCCACACCCGTACGCGCTCGCCGACGGAGTGCCGCTCCCACTCCTCGTTGACGATGACCGAGCCGTCGTCCAGGTCGGTCACCTTCCCCGCCGCGAGCGGCAGCCGGGTGGTGGCCGCCAGCGCGGCGGGGTCGGCGACGGCACGCGCGTCGGACCCGACGAGGGCCACACCCTCTTCCAGGACGTACACGGCGGTCGAGGAGGCCGGGGAGACGGTGGCCACGCCCGGTACCGCGCGCAGCCGGTTCACCGCCGCCGCGTCGAAGCCGCTCTCGTCCGTCGCCGTGACCACGAATTCGGCGGCTGTCCGCTCGCGCGCCTCGGTCGCGCCGGCTTCGTTCAGCGTCGCGGTGGCGCCGAGGAGGGAACCCGCGAGGGCGACCGTCACCAGTACCGGTGCCGCCACGGCAGCCGTGCGGCGTGTCCCGGCAGCGGCGCTCTCCCGCACCAGCATGCCCGCCGCCCCTGGGAGCCGGGCCGGCAGCCAGGTCAGCAGCCGGGTCAGGGGCCGCACCACGACGGGGGCGAGCAGCGCCGCCGCACTGATCAGCAGCATCGGCCGGCTCACGTACGTCTTGCGGTGCAGGAGGTCTCCGGGGTCGTCGGCGAGGGCGACGGCGAGCGTCACCAGCGCGGTCAGCAGCAGGGCCACGCCGCACAGCCACCGGCCCCGGGTCATGGCCCGGGGCTCCACGGACGCCTCGCGCAGTGCCTGCGTGAGGGCGGTCCGGCCGGCCCGCCAGGATGCCGCGACGACGCCGCCGAGGGCGACGAGCAGCCCGGTCCAGAAAGCCAGGTGGTACGGCCACGTATGGTCGCCGATGGTGAACCAGTCCGGTGCCAGGCCCTCGTCGACCACCCATGCCGCCAGGTGGGGGGCGCCGTACGACCCGAGCACGCAACCGGCCGCCGACGCGAGGACGCCCACCGCCAGCCCCTCGGCCAGCACCGTCCGGCGGACCTGCCCGGGGGTGGCCCCGGCGGTGCGCAGCAGTCCGAACTCCCGCCGCCGCTGCGCGACCGCGAAGGCGAAGGTGGACGCCACGACGAACACCGACACAAAGGCGGTGACGCCACCGGCCGTGCCGAACAGGGAGTTCATCGCGGTCAGCGCCTCGCTGTCCTGCTCCGAACCGGGGTCGGCGTACCGGCGGTCGTCCCCGGTCAGCACCCGCACCCCCGCGCTGCCGCGCACCGCGTCCCGCACCGCCGCCGGGTCCGCGTCGACCACCAGCTGGAGGCTGGCTGGGGAGAGCCGGGCGGCCTGCGCGTCGGTGTAGAAGACGGCGTTCTCGAAGCCGCGGTCCGCCACGGTGCCGACGACCTCGACGACGCCCTGGCGCGTGCGAAGCCGTTCGCCGGGCGCGGCCCAGCCGCCGCTGACGACGACCTCCCCGGCGGCGTGCGGCGCGCGGCCCGCGTCGATCTCGTACGGTGCGAACGCGGCGGTGGACCACGGGTGCCCCACCAGGTCACCCGGCCAGTCCCCGGGCCCGCTCGCAACACGCACCGGAAAGGACCGGTCCTCGACGATCCGGCCGAGCCGCCGCAGCTCGGAGACCGTCCCGGCGGGCACGGCACGCGGCCGGGCGAGCTTCTCCGTACGGTCGCCGACCGGTGTGGACACCCGCAGCGTGTCCTGGCCCCGGACCACGACCGGCGCGGCGGCGAACCGCTCCGGTGCCCGGTCCGGTGCGGCCGACGAGGAGGCGAGCGCCAGTCCCGTCACCGCAAGCAGTGCGACACCCAGACACAGGGCGACGAAACTCCCGGCGAAGGTGACCCATCGGGTGCGCAGGGTGTGGAGGGTGACGATCAGCACGGGGCTGCCTCCAGCCGAGTCATCCGAGTGGCGATGGCGTCGGCTCCTGCCCCGGTCAGCTCGCCGTCCGGTCGGCCGTCCACGAGGAAGACCACACGGTCGGCGCGGGACGCGGCCACCGGATCGTGCGTGACCATGACGACCGTCTGGCCCTCGCGGTCGACCATGCCGCGCAGCAGGGTGAGCACCTCGCGCCCGGTGCGTGAGTCCAGCGCCCCCGTCGGCTCGTCGGCGAACAGCACCTCCGGGCGGGTGATCAGGGCGCGGGCGAGGGCGACGCGTTGCTGCTGGCCGCCCGACAGCTCCGTGGGTCGGTGCCGGGCGCGGTCGGCGAGCCCGACCTGGGCCAGCGCCTCGCGCACCCGGGAGCGTGAGGGGCGGCGTCCGGCGAGCCGCAGGGGGAGTGCCACGTTCTGCGCGGCGGTCAGCGACGGCAGCAGGTTGAACGCCTGGAAGACGAAGCCGACGCGTTCGCGACGCAGCAGGGTCAGCCGCCGCTCGCTCAGCCCCGTCAGCTCCGTGCCGCCGAGGACGACCGACCCCGACGTGGGCCGGTCGAGACCGGCCGCGCACTGCAGCAGGGTCGACTTGCCCGAGCCGGAGGGGCCCATGACGGCGGTGAAGGTGCCGCGCGGAAAGGCGAGGGAGACCTCGTCGAGCGCCGTGACGGCGTTGTCGCCCAGGCCGTACCGTCTGCTGACGGAGCGCATTCGGATGGCGTCGTCGCTGGTCATCTGTTCCCACTTCCCGGTCGGTGGCGCGGTGCCTTCACGAAACCGCGCGGGACGGCACCGGCGCAGTGCGGCAGGGGTGAGAAGAGGGGTAGGGCAGGCCATACCCCCGAGACGCCCACTGGGCCGATGGCAGCGCCGCTCACACGGGTTCTACGGTGATCCGCATGCGTCCCCGCCCCCGCCCCCGCACCGTGTGGCAGGCCCTGCCCGCCCGCGGCTACCTGATCTCGCCGTGGCCCTGGCGCGCCGTCGCCTACCTGGTGACCGGGGCGGTGGCCGGAGCCGCGACCCTGGTGGGCATCGTGGCCGCGCTCGCCGTCGGGGGCGTTCTCTCCGTCGTCCTGGTGGGGCTGCCGCTCCTGGTGCTCACGGCCCTCGTGGGCATCCCCGTGGCCCGCCTGGAGCGGCACCGGCTGCGCCTGATCGACCGAGCCCCCGCCCCCGCCCGGCCGGTGCGGCAGCCGGCCGCCACCGGCCCCTGGCCCTGGCTGATCATCCGGCTGCGGGAACGGGCGACCTGGCGGGAGCTGGGCCACGCCCTCCTCTTCGCCCTCGTCCTCTGGCCGCTGGACGCCCTGGTCGTGACCTTCGCCCTGGCCGCGCCCCTTCACCTCGCCACCATCCCGCTCCTGATGGCCACGGCAGGCGGCGGCGAGGAGGCGAAGGTCCTCAAGCAGTGGACGGTCATCACCTGGCCGGCCGCGTCCGGCGTCGCCGTGTTCGGGTTGTTCCTTTTCGTCCTCGGCGCCTACGCGCTGGGCCTGGCGGCGGGCGCGCGGGCCGAGCTGACCCGCGTCCTCGTGACCGCCCCGCACGAGGGCGGCGCGGAGGCCAGGCTCGTCGAACTCACCCGCTCACGGGCCCGGTTGGTGGACGCCTTCGAGGCCGAGCGGCGCCGCATCGAACGCGACCTGCACGACGGCGCCCAGCAGCGCCTCGTCGCCCTGACCATGGCCCTCGGCCTGGCCCGCCTGGACGCGCCGCCGGGACCGCTCGCCGACCAGCTCGCCAAGGCGCACGGCGAGGCGGGCAAGGCGATGGAGGAACTGCGCGAGCTGATCCACGGCATCCACCCCAAGGTTCTCGCCGACTACGGCCTGCCCGCGGCCGTCGCCGACGCCGCCGACCGTTCCGCCGTCCCCGTCGACGTCACCCTGGAACTGCCTGGACGGCTGCCCCGGGCGGTGGAGGCCGCCGCCTACTTCGTGGTCTGCGAGGCCCTCGCCAACATCGGCAGGCACAGCGGCGCCGACCGCGCGGAGGTGACCGGCGGCCACCGCGACGGACGGCTCGTGCTCCGGATCCGCGACGACGGCCGGGGCGGGGCGGACGCCGCGGCGGGCAGCGGGCTGACCGGACTCGCCGACCGGGTGTCCGTGCTGGATGGCAGACTCTCCCTGTCCAGCCCGCCGGGCGGACCGACCCTGCTGAGCGTGGAGATTCCTTGCGCGTGGACCGAACGCTTCGCGTAGTACTGGCCGAGGACAGTGTGCTGCTGCGGGACGGCCTGACCGGCCTGCTGGCCCGCTTCGGCCACGAGGTCGTGGCGGCCGTCGGCAACGCGGACGCGCTCGTCGCCGCGGTGACGGAGCACGCCCCGGACATCGTCGTCACCGATGTGCGCATGCCGCCCGGCTTCCAGGACGAGGGCCTGCACGCGGCCGTACGCCTGCGTGAGGAGAGGCCGACGCTGCCCGTCCTCGTCCTCAGCCAGTACGTGCAACGGACCTACGCCGCCGACCTGCTGGACTCCGGCGACGGCACCGGCGTCGGCTACCTGCTCAAGGACCGCGTCGGCCAGGTCGAGGAGTTCGTCGACGCGCTGGCCGAGGTGGCCGACGGCGGCACGGTCGTCGACCCGGAGGTCGTACGCCAGTTGCTGCGCCGCCGCCGTGACCCGCTGGAGCGGCTGAGCCCGCGCGAGCGCGAGGTGCTGGCCCTGATCGCGGAGGGCCGGTCCAACGCGGCCATCGCCCGCGAACTCGTCGTCTCCGAGGCGGCCGTGGGCAAGCACATCGGCAGCATCCTCACCAAGCTCGACCTGCCCCCGGCGACCGAGACCCACCGCAGGGTGCTGGCGGTGCTGACGTATCTGCGGGCCTGACGCCCGTTTCGCCCGGCGGGTGAAAGAAGGTGTACGGGTTCGGTCACAAGTCCCGCACGGAACGGCACTTCATCTCCATGCGGCGGCACGATGGAGCGCCGAAAGCCCTCGATCGCATCGCGCCGCGTCACCAGGAAAGTGAGCCCGTGAGTTCCGTCCCGCCTCCCGACCGTTCCGACGACGAACCGGCCCCCTCCCTCTCCGACGAGGAGTTGGAGTCGTTCCTGCGGGAGGCCGCCGAAGGCGGTGGGGCCCCCGCGCCCAAGGAGCCGTCGGCGCGGGCGCGGATGGTGGCCGCACGGCTGCGCGAGCAGGAGGAGCCGACGCCCTGGCGTGGCCCGCAACCCGCCCCGAAGCGTCGGCGCCGGTGGGGCGCGGTCGTCGGCGTGGTGGTGCTGGCGGCGGTCGCGGTGATCGCTCTGCGGCCCTCCCTGGTCACGGACCACCTCCCCGGCGGGGAGGAGGAGGCCGCCGCGTCGCCGGCGTCGCTGCCCGCCGAGACGGCGCGGCCGAGCGGTGCCCCCGGGGACACCGGCGGGTCGGAACAAGCCACGCGCGACGATCCGTTCCGCGGCTCGCCCGCCCTGCGCTGGGCCGACGGCGCCGACGCCATCGAGCTGCCGGAGGCCAAGGCGGTGGCAGGGATGAGCAAGGCCGACGCGGAGCTGGCCCTGCGGCGCACCAAGGAGTTCCTGGTCGCCGCGAACCTCGATCCGGACGTGATCGCGGGCGGACAGCCCGACGAGGCGCTGGGCCTGCTCGACCCCGAGGCGCAGAAGGACCTGCTGCCGGACCAGCGGCAGGGGCTGCGCGAGCCGTCGAGCGAACACGACCCCGTCGGGCTGTTCAGCCGGTTCGACCCGGACGAGGTGCGGCTCGCGGGCGACGTGGTCAAGGTGCGCGGACGCATGTCGCTGGCCGGGGGGAAGCCGGGCGAGATCAAGGTGCACGCCGACTACACCTTCGTGTACCCGCTGGTGAAGGCCGACGGCGGCGACCACGTCGAGCGCACCATCGTGCGCCGCGAGATCACGACGCTGCTGCTGGACCCCGACCGCTGGTACGCGACGCCGGGCAGGCTCGCGATCCAGGAGTACAAGGTCAACACGTTCAACACCGCGTGCGCGGTGTACGACGGCTACCTGCACCCCGTCTTCCCCGAGGACCGGAAGCAGGCGGCCGGGCCCTCCGTCGATCCGTACGACCGCAGCGGGGAGTTGAGGGACACGGAGGGGAAGGAGTGCGGCACGGTCACCCGCACCTGAGGACCATAGCCGTACGACGACGTGACCGGGCCCGGGCGCTCTCCCTCACGCACGCCCGGACCCGTCCCCCGTTGTCCCCTGTGGGGGTCAGTGGAGCTTCACGCCGTCACAACCGTCACCCGACACGTCACACCCGCTGCCACAGCGCGGGCACGTTCGACGGCTCCCAGCCCGGCTGGGCCTGGTGGCCCTGCAGGCAGCGGTAGGTGGCGCCGCCGTACGTCACGGTGTCGCCCGGCTGGTAGACGGTGCCGGCCGCCCAGGTGCCGCCGGGCTCCTCACCGCCGTCGTCACCGCCACCGTCGTCACCGCCGCCGCCGGTCGTCTTGAGCGTGAGCCCGTAGTTCTGCAGCAGCGCGTTGATCGGCTGGAAGAAGGTCTCGCCGCCACTCCGGCAGTCGCCGGAGCCGCCCGAGGTGACGCCCTGCGCCTGGCTGCCGGAGATGTAGGAGCCGCCGGAGTCACCGGGCTCGGCGCACACCGTGGTCTTGGTGACCGGGGAGATGGTGCCTTCCTGGTAGGTGACGCTGGTGTTCAGCTGCGTGATGGTGCCGCAGTGCCAGCCGGTCGTCGAGCCGGAACGGCACACGGACGCGCCGACCGGAGCCGCCGTGGACCCGGTGACCTGGACGTTCTGCCCGCCGGCGCCGTTGACGTACGGGGTCGCCGTCCAGTTGGAGTTGGTGGCCACCCACGCCATGTCGCGCCCGGGGAAGATGGAGCCCTGGAAGGTGCCCTGGGCCACCTGGTTGGAGCCGGTCGTGCTGGAGCCGGCCCGGCCGCAGTGGCCCGCGGTGGCGAAGCCCTGCTGGGTGCCCTTGGTGATCGGGAAGCCGATCGAGCAGCGGCTGCTGTTGTTGATGTAGTAGGCCTCGCCGCCGCGCAGGTCGTAGAAGGTGCGGGGCCGCTCGGTGCGGCTCTCGACGCGGGCGAGGGAACGGTCCACACCGGCCGCCGCCAGCAGCGAACGCGCCGCGGCCGGGCGTATCGCCTCGACGACGACGGTGTTGGTGCGCGTGTCGACGTACCAGACGGGCGCGTCGGCGGTGTCCAGGCCGGCCGCCGCCTTGTCCATGCGGGCCTTGGCCGCGTCCAGGTCGGCGAGCGAGTGCCGTACGACCTTCGCCTCGGCGCCCCGGGCCTCGATCGCGGAGACGTCGCCCGCGTCGGTCGTCGCGACGGTCAGGGTGCCGGACTCGGCACCGGCCACCCACGCCCCCGCGAAGTCGCCGGCGAGCGAGGCGCGCAGCCGGGCCGCCGTGGCCCCCGCCTCGGCCTCGTTGGAGAGGCGGCGCTCGGCCTGTTGACGGTCGAGGCCGAGGTCCCGCTGCATGGCCTTGAGCAGAGCGGGCGGCGCGGCGTCGGTGCGCAGGGTCTCGGCCGCGGTGGGGGCGGCGGCGTCGGCGGGTGCCGTCCCGGCGCTCGCGGAGCCGCTGAGCCCGGCCACGAGCAGGGCGGCGGTCGCGGCGACGGCGGCACCCATGGCTCTGCCGTGTCGGTGTCGGTGGTGCATGGGGGATCTCCTCGGTCTCGGTGGGGAGGTGCCGAAACCGTAGGGAGGGACGACCGGCCGTCATAAGAGCTCAGTCGGCCCCCTCCCCGGCGTTATGGGTGCGCTGCCGCCGGGCGGGAGGCGTCAGGGAACCCGGTGCGCCGACATCCACTCCGTGTAGCTGTCGCTGTTCGCCGCCACGCTCGCGTGCGCCATGCGCGCCTGGGAGAGCACGGCGCCGGCGGTGTCCTGCCGCTGTGTCGCCGCGTGCCAGCCCAGCAGGTGCCGCCAGGTCAGCGGGGTGCCGGTGAGCGGCCGGGTCACGATCTGGGGCGTGGTCGGAAAGGTCGCCCGGCACAGCCCGACCGCCCGCCCCACCTGCACCAGGTGCACCAGCGACGCGGTGTCCGTCTCGTACATGCGGCGTGGGGTGAACCCGGCGCGGGCGCAGGACGCGGTGAAGCAGTCGCCGAAGCAGCCGTCGCCGGGTACGCAGGCCCACTCCTCGTCCGCCAGCTCGGTCAGGTCCACCTCGGCGCGGTCGGCGAGCGGGTGGCCCTCGGGCATCATGACGAACACCGGGTCCACGGCGACCTCCCGCCACACCAGCCCCTCTCCGGCGGGCGGCGAAGCGGTGCCGCAGGTACCGGCCAGGGCGAAGTCCAGCCGTCCCTCCGCGAGTTGGCCGGCCAGCTCACGCTCGGACCAGGAGGTGCAGGTCGTCATCCGGGCGTCGGGCGCCACACCGGCCAGCCGGTCGAGGAGGGCGCCCAGTAAGGGCCCGTGGGTGCCGCCGATCCGCAGCCGCTCCGCCGTACGCGGCGCGCGGGCGAACCGGGCCGCCTCCTGCTGCAACTCGGTCACTGCCGGGAGCACGATCCGGCTCCGCTCCAGCACCAGTTCGCCCAGCGCGGTGGCCCGCACGCCGTGCCGTCCCCGGACGAACAGCGCGCCGCCCAGGGCCCGTTCGATCCGCTTGAGCTGTGCGCTCAGCGCGGGCTGGGCGAGCCCGAGAGCCGTCGCCGCCCTGGTGAGGCTCCCGGCGTCGGCGATGGCCCGGACCGTCTTGAGATGCCGCAACTCCAGCTCCATGAGGGGAGCTTGCGACGCGGTGAGGGCGGGGGCAAGAGGTTGGTACGGACCTCTGGAGGAAACTTCAAGTACCTGCTTCCTCGTTCGCGGCGAGCAGCTCCCGCGTCCGGCGCAGCAGCGCCTCCCGTACGGAGCCCGGCGCCAGCACGCGCAACGGCGCGCCGAGCCCCAGCAGATACCCGGCCAGCCCCTCCGCGCTCGACCCGCCGACCTCGACGACGGTGGCGTCCGGACCGTCGGCCCGGTGCAGCCCGACCGTCGCGGGAATCAGCCGCAGCGCCTGCTCCATGGGCACCGGCAGGCGGACGGTGGCCCGCAGCGCGTACGGTCCGGTCGCGCTCGCGCGGGACACGAGTAGCGCCGGATCGGGCAGCGGTTCGGTGAACTCGACGGCCCGCCCGGTCGTCTGCAGCCGCTCGACCCGGTCGGCCCGGAACGTCCGCCACTCACCCCGCTCGACGTCGAGCGCCACGAAGTACCAACGCCGCCCGGTGTGCACGAGCCGGTACGGATCGACGTCCCGCACACTGGCCCGCCCTTCCCAGTCCCGGTACGCCATCCGCGCCCGCTCGCCCCGCCGGCACGCGGCCGCCAGCTCCAGCAGCGTCCCGGCCGTGACCTGCGGTTCCCCGGCCGCCCTCGGCGTCTGCACGAACGCGTCGTCCATGTCCCCGAGCCGCTCCGCGACCCGCCGGGGCAGCACCTGCCGCAGCTTCAGCAACGCCGACAGCGCGGCCTGGTCCCCGCCGAGCGCCCCGCTCAGCGCGGCCTCCCGCAGGCCGACGGCCACGGCGAGGGCCTCCTCGTCGTCCAGGATCAACGGCGGCGTCCGCGTCCCCGGCCGCAGCCGGTACCCGCCCCACGGCCCCGGATCGGAGTCGACGGCGTACCCCAGCTCCCGCAGCCGGGCGACGTCCCGCCGCACGGTCCGCTCCGTGACCTCCATCCGCCCGGCCAGCTCACCGCAGGTCCAGGCGGGACGGACGGCGAGCAGCGAGACCAGCCGCAGCAGCCGGGCCGAAGTACTGAGCACGGTCCCGAAGTCTGTCACGCACCCACCGCCGACCAGGACCGAACCTGTCCTGATCACGTCCTACGGTCTTTCCCATGACGACAACGGAGAACACCGCAGCACCGGCCTTCCGCTACTCGGCCGTCACCTTCGACTGCTCCGACCCCGCCGCGATGGCCCGCTTCTGGGGCGAGGCACTCGGCCTCACCGTCTCCTTCAACACCGACGACTTCTACTTCCTCAGCGGCAAGGACGGCGCCCCCGGCCTCGGCTTCCACCGCCTCCCCGACTACCGCCCGCCCACCTGGCCGGGCACCGACCAGGAGAAGCAGGCCCACATCGACGTCGGCGTCGACGACCTGGACGCGGGGGAGGCCCACCTAGTCGCCCTGGGCGCGACGAAGCCGGACTTCCAGCCGTCGCCGGACCGCTGGCGGGTGCTGTTGGATCCGGCGGGGCATCCGTTCTGTGTTTCTACGGTGGCGTGAGCCGGGAGGACTACTCGTCCTCGAAGACGGACTCGGCGGTGGGCGTGGTGACGGCCCGTGCGAGCCAGTGACGGAGCAGCTCGGGGTCGTCGCACGCCGTGATGCGCGCACGGACGTCGTCGGAGACGCTGAGGCCGCGCTGCTCGAGGACCAGCAGGACGTCTTGGGCACCCTGCTGGACACGGCCTTGTTCGCGGCCCTGTTCGCGACCTTCATCGCGGATCTCTTCTGAGATGTACGACTTGTAGAAGGAGAGGTCCACAGCCACCAGATTCCTCCAGAGGTGCCTGGCCGGGCGGTTGCCCAGCCCATGTGCGGTGAATTCGACGATGGGGGCGGCAATGTCTTCGGGCGTGTCCCGCAACGCGGTGGACAGGGCCTTCAGTATCGCATTGACGACCGGCTCCGCGGCGTGTGTGATGGCCGCCAGACTGGCCAGGACCAGGTCGGCACGGGCCTCGTCCGGCTCGGTGATCACCGGCATGTTGTGGGGGCCGGCGACCACGGGCCGCAGAGTGAGGGTGGGCAACTCGGGCGGTCCGCTGGTCACGGCCCGCTGCGCCCACTTCGCCGTGGCGTGGTCCTGGCAGACGACCAGGAGGGCTGCGGGCAGCCGGTACTTCGTCCACAGATATGAGACGTAGTACGCCCAGCTCGCGGGTTTGTTGGGGTCCTTCTTTCCCTGGGCCTCGACCGCGAGGAGGAACGGTCCCTGTTCTGCGGTCTCGAAGCGCAGGAGCGTGTCCACGCGCCGTTCGACCGGGCTGGCCTCGGTGAGGTCGGTCGGCAGCGCCGTTGCCCCGATGGGCCTGGGAATGTCGACGCCGAGGAAGTGTGCGACGCGACTGAACAATCCGGGGTCGTGCTGGAAGATGCGATGCATCGCCTCGTGGGGCGGGCTGACCATGGGGTTCCTTGCTTCGGTTAGGGGCGGGCGGCTGTGCGGCAGTCGCGGCACAGGCCGGGGGTCGGGGCCCGGAAGCCGCGGTCGCAGCCCTCGCAGTTCTGGAGCGGGTGGCGCGGCGGCGGTACGGCGGCCGGTGGTGCGCGGAACGGGGGCGGCGGTGGCAGCCGGTCGGCGAGCCGGTGGGCCAGGAGGGCGGCCGGGCGGCGCAGGAGTTCGTCCGGGAGGCCGGCGGTCAGGGCGTGGCGTACGGCGTCGGGGGCGACGTCCCGCTCCAGCCAGGCCGCGACCCCTGGGACCAGGTGGGCCGTGTCGGTCGCCGAGAGCAGCAGCCGGGAGTCGCGTCGTCGCAGGTCGGCGAGGAGGTCGAGGGCCGTCTGGAGGAGCGCGGGGGCCTTGCTGCCCGGCTGCGGGACGGCGGGGAGCGCCTTGTGCCCCGTACGGCGCGGCGGCGGGGGCGTGCGCCTCGCGGGCGGGCACCCCGTGTCGGCCGGTTCGCGGCGGCTCGCGTTCGGCTGGTTGCAGGAGACGGTGCGGGTGACGATGCGGCCGGTCTCGGTGCGGTGGCGTTCGCGGCGCAGGTAGCCGTGGGCCTCCAGCTCCCGCAGGGCGGCGGCGATACGGGTCGGGCCCTCCGGAAAGCGGGCGGCGAGCGACTTGATGTCGGCGCCCGCGCCGGTGGGCAGCGACTGGAGGTGGCAGCCGAGGCCGATCGCGAGGAGCGACAGCTCCTTGTGCTGGACCAGGTGGTTGCCGATCACCACGAAGCGGGTGGTGTGGCGGGTGTTGTCATGAGTGATGCCGCCGCCGTGACGACGCGTACAGGACGGATTGGCGGCGGGGGCTGACTGGGGGCGCGCGGGCGCGCTAGGGTTTTGGGTATCCATCGGGAAGCCTTCTTCTTCCTTGGTGGTTAGGCCCTCGCACCGGGATTGCAGTCCCAGCGGGGGCCGATGTCTTTTCGGTTGTTTGCGCTGAGAGCAGGGGAGTTGGGGGCCCGGAAATCCAGCTGAGCCGGTGATGTTCACCCGCCCGGGTGACGACGCGCCTCGGGCGGGAGGGGTGGGGCTTGGTGGGGGTCATTTCTCCCCGGGTTCTTTCTCTTGGTAGGTCGCCGACGGCACCGGAACCTCAGAACCTGGGTTCCGGTGGCGTACAGCGCAGTTCCGCCCAGACGGTCTTGCGCGGGAAGCGGCCCTCGGTCACCCCCCAGCGGAGCGCCAACGCCTCCACCAGCAGCAGGCCGCGGCCGGATTCCGCCTCAAGAGAGGGCTGTCGGGGGTGGGGGAGTTCTTCGTCCCTGGTGTCGGTGACCTCGATGCGGAGGGTGTCGCCGACGACGTAGAGGGTGAGCCGGAAATCGCGTCCCGGGACGCGTCCGTGGGCGCTCGCGTTGTTGGCCAGCTCGGCGACGAGGAGGCGTGCCGGGTCCAGGGGCAGGCCCCAGGAACGCAGCTGCTCGGTCGCGAGCAGACGGGCGAGGCGGGCGCCGCGTGGTGTGGGAGAGAGCTGCACGCTGAAGTTGCGGACGGACGCGGTGAGTTCGGTGGTGGATTTCTGGTTCACGTCACTCAGCGTGGTGGTGTGTGCGTACCGTGAGAAGTGACTCAGCGGGTACGTACAGTGACTGTCCGGTGCTTGTCCAGTGGTGTCGGTGCTGTCGGGGAAGGGGTGCGGGATGACGGTCGAGACGGACGAGTCGGGGTGGGAGGTCGACCCCGACGACGAGTGGGGCGTCGCGGTCATCACCACGGTGGGACGGCAGTTGAAGCTCCGCCGCGAGGCGGCGGGCATGCGGGCCGGCGACTTCGGAGTGGCTGTCGGGTACGGGGAGGACCTCGTCTACAAGGTCGAGGGCGGCAAGCGGATCCCCCGGCAGGAGTATCTGGACAGGGCCGACGAGGTGCTGGGGGCCGGTGGGCTCCTGTCGGCGGCCTGGGAGGACGTGAAGAAGGTCCGGTACCCGAAGAAGGTGCGGGAGCTGGGGAAGTTGGAGGCGAAGGCGGTTGAGATCGCCGTGTACCAGTGCAACAGCGTCAACGGCCTGTTGCAGACGCCGGATCACGCGCGAGCCGTTATCGGAGCGGCCCAGCCGCCGTACTCGCCGGACGATGTGGATCGCATGGTGGCTGCACGGATCGCGAGGCGAACAGTCTTCGAGCGCTCGCCTGCCCCTGCGCTCAGCTTCGTCCTGGAGGAGGGTGTGGTGCGCCGTCCCATCGGGGGAACAATGGTGTGGCGTCAGCAGCTCGAACGGCTGCTGGAGGTCGGACGGTTGCACAACGTGGTCCTCCAGGTCATGCCGATGGACTGCGATACCCATTCCGGAACGGACGGCACGATTGAGTTGCTGAAGTTCGAGGACGGGTCGGCGGTTGGTCGGTCCGACGGCGCCTTCGGTGGTCGGCCGACCTCGGACCCCAAACACCTGCGCATCCTTGAGCTGCGGTATGGCACGATCCGAGCTCAGGCGCTCTCGCCTCGGGAGTCGCTGGCCTTCATCGAGCAACTGCTGGGAGAAACATGATCCGCGAGACCGAACTGGTCTGGTTCAAGAGCAGCTACAGCAGCGGCAACGACGGCAACTCCTGCGTCGAGCTGGCCCTCACCCCCGGCACCGTCCACGTCCGTGACTCCAAGACCACCGACGGCCCCCGTCTCGCGCTCACGCCGGAGGCCTGGGGGGACTTCGTTACGTACGCCTCGGCGAGTTGAAACGTTCTGCCTCCTGATTCGGCTGAAAACGAGTGACGCAGGGAATACTCTGTGTGTCGCGCGGAGCCGGTGGGGGGCCACATGGGGCTGTTCGGAGAACGCCGGGCGTTCCTGGAGAAGTTGAGCGACGCCGATCGCCAGGCCCTGTCGGGGCTCGGGCATCGGCGTGATTACGCGCCGCAGGAGCAGCTCCTCGGCGAGGGCGAGTCCGGCACGTCCGTGCTCGTCATCCTGGCCGGCTGGTGCACGGTGTGGCGGGCGACCGAGCGCGGGCGGCTCATACTCGCCCTGCGTCAAGGCGGCGAACTGGTCGGCGAGATGGCCGCGCTGGACGGACGTCCGCGCAGCGCCACGGTGACCGCGCTGGACGGCGTGCGGGCGCTCGCCGTACCCGGTGACCGCTTCCGGCACTTCATGGCCGCCCGTCCCTTCGTGTCCGCGCTGGTGATGGCGCAGCTCACCGAACGCCTGCGCAGTGCGGACGACCAGCGCAGCTTCCTCGCCTCGGCCACCGTCCTGGAACGGCTGGCCGCCTGCCTGGTGGAGCTGGCGGACCGTACCGGTCGCAGGGAGAGCGACGCGGTGGTCATCCGGCTTCCCCTGTCCCAGCACGAGATCGCCGCCGCGATAGGCGCGACCCGCGAGGCCGTGGCCAAGGCGCTGCGACTGCTGCGTGAACAGGGGCTCGTGCACACCGGGCCGAAGGTCATCGCCGTCGCCGATCTGGAGCCGCTGCGGCTGCTCGGCGGGACCGGCACGGCGCACGGCACCGGCACCCGCGCCGCGCACAACGGCGCGCAGCCCGCTCGCGGCCGACGGCCGGGTGTGTAAACGGCTACAGCGCGGCGCGTGGTGCGCCGGGAGAGTTGCGGCAGACGGTCGTGGCCGGCGCCGTAGAGGCCGGGCGAGAGGCAGGGGACCATGCACGGCGAAGCTCAGTACGGACAGTACGGATTCATCATCAGCCTGGACACGCAGGGGTCGGGCTCGATCCCCGACCCCGACCGCCCGGCCCTGCGCAAACGGATCTACCGCGCGGCCGAGGACGCCTTCGCCCAGGCCGGTATCGGAGATGCCCGGCTGGCCCAGGAGGACCGCGGCGACGGCATTCTCGCCGTGGTGGAGCCGCGCCGACCCGAGGCGCTCGTGGGGGAGTGGACGGAGTACCTCCACCAGAACCTGCGCCGGATCAACCGCGAGCTGAGCCGCCCGCTGCGGCTGCGGGCCGGGCTGGACGTCGGGCCGTTCACCCCCGACCGGCACGGCTTCTCCGGCACCGCGGTCGACCTGGCCTGCCGGATCGGCAGCTGCGAGGAGGCCAAGGCGGTGCTCTCCGGCCTGCCGGACGCGCCGCTGCTGGTGGCCGTCACCGACCGGCTCTACCAGGACGTCGTACGGCACGGTGGCCGGTGGATCGAGCCGGAGCACTACCGCCGGTACGTGGTGCGGCTCAAGGAGGGCGAGCGGTACGCCTGGTTCACGGTCCCGGGGCGTGGCGCACCACCACCGGCCGCCGGGAACGGCGCACCCGCATCCGACCCGGACCGCGGCGACGGCCCGGACTCCGCGACGCGCACGGACCGGGACGAGGCGAGCGGCTTCCATTTCGGTGAGGTCACCGTCAGGGACCAGGCACAGGCCTTCCAGGGGAACTTCGGGGACATCACCATCGACCACCGTCGCGGCGTCACCGACCCCGGAGCGGAATCATGAGCGGCGGCGACGCGGACGCACAGCCCGCCCAGGGGGATCACGGGAACCAGGGGAACCAGGCGGATCAGGGGCACGGACGCTCGCGGGACCCGGAAGGCGAAGACGGCGGCCGGGCGCGGTCCGGCAGGGCGGCACACGGGCAGCGCGACGACGCGGGCAACCGGGCCGCGAACGCCGAGGACGACATCCTGGGCGGCGACTCCGACGCCGACCCGTCGGCCAAGGGCGGCGGGGCCACGGCGGGGCCGGGCGCCGCCCACTTCGCCCGGGAGACCCGGTCGGTCTTCCTGCGCGGCAGCAGTACCTACGTCGGCGGCACCATCAACTCGGTCAACTTCCGCTTCGGCGAGACCGTACGGGGCGCGCTGCTCGCGGGGCCGCTGCCCGAGGACGAACTGCTGCGGCTACGGCGGCGGTTCATCGCCCCGCCGGACTACGACGACTTCAAACGGCAGTTGCGCGAGGACCACCTGCTCGTGCTCTGCGGCCAGCCCGGCAGCGGACGCATGTACACCGCCCTGTCACTCCTCGACGACCTCGGCCGGGGCAACGTGTCCCGCCTCGACCCCGGATCCGACCTCGCCGGGCTGGACGCCGGCGACGACGACAGCCGTATCGCCAAGGGCCACGGCTACGCCCTGGAACCGGCCGACGGGCGCCTGCCCGCCGAGCTGCACCTGGACCGGCTCCGCCGTCTGCTGGCCGACCGCGAGTCCTACGCCGTCCTGCTGTCCGTACCCGACCCGGGCGACCGCGGCACAGGAGGCGGCCGGGCACGGTACGAGCGCAGGCACCGGCCGGCCGCCGAGGACGCCGTACTCGACGGCCACCTGGAGGCGGAACTCGACGGCGGGCCGACCGGAGCCAGGGAAGCGGCCCGGCGCCTGGCGCACGACGGCCGGGTGCGCGAGGCACTGGGCCTGGAGATGCTGTTGCCCGCGGAGGCCGCCCGGCTCGCCGGCCTCGTCGCCCGGCGCGTCACCGGCGGCCTGGCCGAGGCGGAACTGCTCGCTCAGTGCCGCGGCTTCGCCGCCGAACAGGTGCGCGCCTGGTTCGCGGGCGGTGCCGGGACCGAGACGCTGCCGGTGCTGCGGGAGGCGGCGTTCCGCATCTCGCTCGCGGTGTTCGGCGGCAGTTCGGTCAACATCGCCGCCGAGGCGGCGGAACTGCTGGCCTGGGAACTCGCGGTCACCGTCGACCCCGAGCGGGTACCCGGACGGCCCGTGCTCGGCGACGGTCTTCAGGCCCGCCTCACCTCGGCCCGGGCCACGACGGAGACCCGCAGCCAGCCGGTGGTCGCGGGGAAGCACATCCCCGTGCGCACCGTGCGGTTTCGCGGCCCCGCCCTCGCGCCGGCCGTCCTCGCCCATCTGTGGGAGCACCACCACAACATGCGCGGCCCGGTGCTGCGCTGGCTGGACTCGCTCTGCCAGGACGGGCGCGAGGAGGTGTGGGTCAGGGCCGCGGTGGCCGCGGGCGAGCTGTGCCGGCTGGACTGCGCGCACACCCTCGGGGAGCTGCTCATCCCGATGGCCAAGGCCGACCAGGCCCGCCGCGGCCTGTTCGTCGCCACCGCCCTGCAGGTCGTACTGGAGGACCCGCAGGCCCGGGAGGCGCTCCGCGCGCTGGTCAAGACGTGGAGCAGGAGCGGCCAGGCCAACCTCCGGTGGACCGCCGCGGTCGCGCTCAGCTGGGGAACGGCGGCCCGGACCGTGGGTGAGGCGCTGACCGCGCTCGGCGGGATCGGCACCTGGGACGACGGCCGGCTGCGGACCGTCGCCGCACAGGGCGTGGCCCACCTGGCGGGATTCACCACCGACCGCGAGCCGCTGGCCAGGATCAGGTCCTGGCTGGGCGACGGCAGGCGGCAGCACCAGAACCTCGGCCTGGCCGCCACGCTGCTCCTGGCCGAGCTGACGGTGGAGAGCGTCTGGAACCCGGCCGAGGAGCTCGGTGGACGCGAGCAGTGGCCACTCGCCCTGGCGATCTGCGCGACCCGTCCGGACCTGGCCGCCGACGTCGCGGGACTGCTGTGGACCGCGCTGCGCACCAGCCGCTCCTACCGGGCCGCGCTCGACATCCTGGGCGGGTGGCTGCGCAACTGCCGCGATAAGGCGTGGGAGACCGAGGTCCTGCGCTTCCTGCCACGGCTGGTCCTGGAGGAGGACGACCGGCAGCGCCTGGTGTGGCTGATCGGCGAACTGTCCCAGGACCCCGACGAACCGTTGGAACCGGAGCATGCCCACCGCCTGCTGCAGGCGGTCCAGGCGGCCCAGGTGGGAGGAGCACGATGAGTCAGTACAACCCCCAGGGGACGCCGGACAAGCCCGGCGCGGCCGAGGCGCCACTGCCGGACGACCTGCGCGGTCCGTTCCTGAAGGAGATCCACCCGGACGGCCCGTACAGGCACCGCGAACTGCAGCGTGCCGCCGTCGTGTTCTACCGCAACGGCGGACACAGCGTCATCACCGCACAGCGCGTGGAGCACGTCGACCGGCCCATGCTCGGCAAGAAGCCCAGGTCCGTCTGTCTGATCGCCCGCGGCCGGTACCAGGCCTCGTTCGAAATGCTGCTGCCCAGCCGCGGCGACCAGGGCGACTTCCTGTGCGCCGTGGACGTCCACTGGGAGGTCGCGGACTACGTCCTGACGGCGGAGAAGCAGGTACGGGACGTCGAGAAGATGCTGCGCGCCCCGCTCCTGGCGCGGCTGCGGATCCTCACCCGGCGCTACGGACTCGAGGCCGCCCAGGCGGCCGACGAGGCGATCCAGGCCGAGCTGGCGGGCGGCGCCTGGGCCGACTTCGGCACCGAACTCGGCCTGAGCACCGTGGTCTACGTGCGGATCGACCTGGGGCAGGCCGCCAGGGACCACCAGGCGGCCCTGGTGGACGTGCGGTACACCGCCGGCCAGCTGTCGGCCCAGGACCAGGCCGACGCCGCCCGGGTGGAGGCCAACCTGTCCGCGGCGCGCCGGCTCATCGCCGCGGGGGAGACCGAGCAGTACGCCACCCTGCTCGCTCAGGACCCGTCCCAGGCCGGGGAGATCCTGAGGGAGCTGCAGAGCCAGGCGCGGGAGAACCGGGAGGGCGCACTGGCGTTCTTGTCGCAGCTGATCGAGAACGACATGGTGCAGAGTCATCAGATCGACCGAGCGGTCGTGCAGCAGCTCCTCGAATACGCCAAGGTCACCGGCGGCGCGCTGTTCGAGCAGGGGCTGCCGCAGCCCCCGGCCCAGCTGCCGGCGCAGCAGCCCTCGCCCGCGCTGCCCGCGCCCCCGGGCGGGGCGGGGCACCCCACGGTGCAGCAGCCGGCCGCCTCGGCGTGGAGCCCGGCCGCGCCGGTCGCGCCGGGGGTGCCCGTCGCGCCGGGGGTGCCCGTCGCGCCGGGGGTGTCGGGGGTTCCGGGGGTGCCGCCTCAGCCGCCGGCGCCGCCGACGGTCGACTTCCCGTTGGCGCCGCCCGCGCCGCCGTCTCCGTCCACGGCGGACCTCCCGCCCGCGCCGCCGCCGACCGTGGTGGCGGCGGTCGTACCGCCTCCGCCACCCGAGGCCCCGTACGGGGCACCGGCACCGGCGGACCCGCCCGCGCCCCCGGCGCAGCCGGCGACCGTCGACGGAAAGATCAACTACGTCAGACAGGGACGGCGCCGCACCCGCCCGGGCAAGGGCGGCTCGGGCGGCGGACCCGATGCCTGACCCGGCGCCGTCCCCCGTCCCGCCCGCGACCGGGCGGGAGCCGGCCCTCTACGTGGCCGAACGGCTGCTCGCCCACGCGCGGGAGGACCTCGCCCGGGCCGACAGCAAGGCGGCGGTGCTGCTGTCGGGGGCCGCCTTCGCCCTCCCGGCACTGCTGCTGAGCCGGGCCTGGGGGCCCTCCGCGCCGGTCTCCGGGGGCGCGCTCGCTCTCCTGATCGCCGGGGGACTGCTGTGGGCGGCCGGTACGGCCCTGCTGGTCAAGGTCGTCCTGCCGCGCACCGGCACGGCCCGTACGGGGCCCGGCATGACCTTCTTCGCCGACGCCCTCGGCCCGTCGGACGACCTCGACCGCCTGGTCCGGGCGGTCACGGCCGCGGCCGAGGACCGGGTGTCGTGGCTGGCGGTGCAGCTGATGGACATCAGCCGCATCCTCGCCGCCAAGTACCGCTGCCTGCGGGTGGGCACCTGCTGCCTCCTGGCCGGTCTCGCCCTGGGCGGCACGGGAATGATGCTCCTCTGAGGCGACCCGCGCTTCCGGTCAGCCCGTGGGCTCCACGACCTCCTGAGTCCCCACGACCGCCAGCAGCTCCAGCAGCCCCGCGCTGTCGGTCCCGACGGCCGGGGTGAACCAGAGGAGCCGCTGGCGGCCGTCCTCGCTGAAGAGGTGGAGGCAGTTGACCTCGATCAGGCCCAGCGTGGGATGGACGAGGCGTTTGCGGTCCTCCCGCCGTCGGAAGGCCACGTCGTGGTCGGCCCACAGCGCGGCGAACTCGGGGGAGACGCGGAGCAGCGTGCGGATCATCGAACCGACCTCCGCGTCGTCCGCGTCCCGGCGCCCGGCGGCGGCCCGCAGGTCGGCGACGAAGGAGCGGGACTTCTCCTCATGGTCGTCCTCCGGGTACAGGCGCCGCGCGTCGGGTTCGGTGAACCACCGGTGGACGAGGCTGGCCCTGGGCCCCCGGAAACCGGACTGGTCCCCGAGCAGCGCCACCGCCAGCGGATTCTGTACGAGGGTGACGTGCAGGTCGGTGATCACCTGCGCCGGGGTCGAGTCCAGCCGCCCCAGCAGGTCCAGCATGCCGGGGTGGACGTGCGACGCGGCCCCGCCCTGCACGGGCACCGGCCGGTCGGCGATCCGGTACAGGTAGTCCCGCTCGTCGCCGGACAGCCGCAGCGCACGCGCCAGCGCGGCGAGCATCTGCTCGGACGGCTGGGACCCGGCGCCGCGCTCCAGCTCGTTGTAGTAGTCCACGGACGCCCCCGCGAGGTGGGCTACCTCCTCGCGGCGCAGCCCCGGCACCCGGCGGCGCGGCCCGGCCGGGAGTCCCACGTCGCCCGGTCGGATGCGCTCGCGCCGCGACCGCAGAAACGCTCCCAGCTCGGCGTACTTCACAGCGCTCATGCCGACCATTGTGCGTCGGGCGGGGGCGTTGACCCATGGGATGGCATCCCCTGGCTGCGCATGCCGGCCGAGCGCATCGTGGACGCATGACCACGAACACGAACCAGAACACGGCGGCGGCCACCCGCGTGGCGATCGTCACCGGCGGATCGCGCGGCATCGGCCGCGCCGTGTCGCAGAAGCTCGCCGAGGACGGCCTGGCCGTCGTCGTGAACTACGCCCGGGACGCCTCGTCCGCCGACGAGACGGTGACGGCGATCACCGAGGCCGGCGGACGCGCCGTCGCCGTACAGGCCGACGTGGCGGAGGAGAAGGAGATCGCCGCGCTGTTCGACCGGGCGGAGCAGGAGTACGGCGGCGTCGACGTGGTGGTGAACTCGGCCGGCCGCATGACCCTGTCGACCATCGCCGACCTGGACCTGGCGGCGCTGGACGCCATGCACCGCACCAACGTCCGCGGCACCTTCGTCGTCGCGAGGGAAGCGGCCCGTCGCCTGCGGGCCGGGGGCTCCTTCGTGGGCTTCTCGACGTCCGTCGTCGGCACGCAGTTCCCGACCTACGGCGCGTACGCGGCGAGCAAGGGCGCCGTGGAGGCCATGACCCTGATCATGGCGCGTGAGCTGCGCGGGCGGGACGTCACCGTGAACACGGTCGCCCCCGGTCCGACGGCCACGGACCTGTTCCTCACCGGCAAGACCGAAGAACAGATCGACCGGCTCGCGAAGACCCCGCCCCTGGAACGGCTGGGCACCCCGGAGGACATCGCCGAGGTCGTCGCCTTCCTTTCCAGCCCCGCCGGGCACTGGGTGAACGGCCAGATCCTGCGGGCCAACGGAGGAATGATCTGATGCCCTTCGCCCACTTCAAGGTCCCCGCGGGCACGCTCACGGCCGAGGACAAGAAGAAGATCGTCGAGCGCACCACCGACCTCTGCGCCGAGATATACGGCGAACGCGCCCGCCCCACGACCGTCGTCCTCGTCGACGAGGTCCCCGACGGCGGCTGGGGCGTCGCGGGCAACGTCCTCACCGCCGAGATGCTCAACGGCGAGGGAGCCTGACGCCGCCGCTCCGGATCGTGGCGCTCTGCGCTCGCTATCACCCGATATGCGAAATCTGCGTCTCACATAGTGGTCGCACTCTGCGCCGGGTGCTGGCGTGGGTGTTTACATGCGCGTAACACTTAAGTGTCCCGCGCGCGGCAACGGCGCCGAGCGCCCACCACCGGACCCGACCGGACAGGCGTGCCACCCCCGTGCACCACCGTGTGCACCGCGCACCACCCGTGTGCACCGCGCACCACCGCGTGCGTACCCGTGCACCCGCGCCCCTGCCCGGTCTCCGGTGTCCAGCCGTGCCAGAAAGGGCCCCCGTGACGACGCGAAGCGAGACGCAGACCACCCTCGACCACCTGCTCACCGAGATCGAGCACCGCAACCCGGCCCAGCCCGAGTTCCACCAGGCCGCCCACGAGGTCCTGGAGACCCTGGCCCCGGTCGTCGCGGCCCGCCCCGAGTACGCCGAGCCGGGCCTGATCGAGCGGCTGGTGGAGCCGGAGCGCCAGGTGATCTTCCGGGTGCCGTGGCAGGACGACCAGGGTCGGGTCCGCGTCAACCGTGGCTTCCGCGTCGAGTTCAACAGCGCGCTGGGCCCGTACAAGGGCGGTCTGCGCTTCCACCCCTCCGTCAACCTGGGCGTCATCAAGTTCCTGGGCTTCGAGCAGATCTTCAAGAACGCGCTGACCGGCCTCGGCATCGGCGGCGGCAAGGGCGGCAGCGACTTCGACCCGCACGGGCGCAGCGACGCCGAGGTCATGCGGTTCTGCCAGTCCTTCATGACGGAGCTGTACCGGCACATCGGCGAGCACACCGACGTCCCGGCCGGTGACATCGGCGTCGGCGGCCGCGAGATCGGCTACCTCTTCGGCCAGTACCGCCGGATCACCAACCGCTGGGAGGCCGGGGTCCTCACCGGCAAGGGCCAGGGCTGGGGCGGCTCGCTGATCCGGCCGGAGGCGACGGGCTACGGCAACGTGCTCTTCGCGGCGGCGATGCTGCGCGAGCGCGGCGAGGACCTGGAGGGCCAGACCGCGGTCGTCTCCGGCTCCGGCAACGTCGCGATCTACACCATCGAGAAGCTGACCGCCCTCGGCGCCAACGCCATCACCTGCTCGGACTCCTCGGGCTACGTCGTCGACGAGAAGGGCATCGACCTCGACCTGCTCAAGCAGATCAAGGAGGTCGAGCGCGGCCGCGTCGACGCGTACGCCGAGCGCCGGGGCGCCTCGGCCCGCTTCGTCCCCGGCGGCCGCGTCTGGGAGGTCCCGGCGGACCTCGCCCTGCCGTCGGCCACGCAGAACGAGCTGGACGAGGCCGACGCCGAGGCCCTGATCCGCAACGGCGTGAAGGCGGTCTCCGAGGGCGCGAACATGCCGACGACCCCGGAGGCCGTCCACCTCCTCCAGAAGGCCGGCGTGGCCTTCGGCCCCGGCAAGGCGGCCAACGCGGGCGGCGTCGCGGTCAGCGCCCTGGAGATGGCGCAGAACCACGCCCGTACGTCGTGGACGGCGACCCGGGTCGAGGAGGAGCTGACCCACATCATGAACGACATTCACACCACCTGCCACGAAACCGCCGAGCGCTACGGCGCCCCCGGCGACTACGTCACCGGCGCGAACATCGCCGGCTTCGAGCGGGTGGCCGACGCGATGCTGGCGCAGGGCGTCATCTGAGGGACGTATCCGCGAGGACGCAGGTGTGGTGTGCCCCGTATGGCCCTGGTGGCCGTCCGGGGCACCCGGCGACACTGGCGCCCATGCAGAAACTCTCCCTCGACGCCCTCGCCCGCGAACACCTCGAACGCGCCGCCGCCTCCTCCAACGGCCGCAGCGCCACCACGGTCCACGGCGGCCACGAACTGGTCCTGCGCCAGACCCTCCTCGCCCTGACCACCGGCACCACCCTCGCCGAACACGAGAACCCAGGCGAGGCGACCGTCCAGATCCTGCGCGGCCGCGTCCGCCTCACCAGCGGCGACACGTCCTGGGACGGTCGCACCGGCGACCTCGTCGTGATCCCCCCGGCCCGCCACAGCCTGGAGGCGCTGGAGGACTCGGCGGTGCTGCTGACGGTGGCGAAGCGCTGACAGAGCCCATCCGTCAAATAATTCCTGTGAAATGCGCACCCTTAAATCTGTATCCGCGGGAAGAGGGTTTGACGGAAGGTGCGAGCAGTTTCCTTGCGGCGGCGAACAGAGTGCAATTACGGGACGCGCATGGGGCTCCGCAACGTGCTACTGTCGTTATCAGTTGCAGTTGTGGTTCCCGAATTTAAAGCTCTTTCCGGCCGGTCTCCGTGCCGTTGAAAGTGCTCTTTGACACCGGTCTTCTCCGGTCGGGGTGATCATCGCGGCGACACGGCGTCCGTACAGTGCGGACGCCGGTGCACTGCCCCGAAGGAGTAAAGACATGGCTACTGGCACCGTGAAGTGGTTCAACGCGGAAAAGGGATTCGGCTTCATCGAGCAGGACGGTGGCGGCGCTGACGTGTTCGCCCACTACTCGAACATCGCCGCCCAGGGCTTCCGTGAGCTGCTCGAAGGCCAGAAGGTGAACTTCGACATCGCGCAGGGCCAGAAGGGCCCGACGGCCGAGAACATCGTCCTCGCCTGACGCCGGCGCGCCCGCGGGCGCGTACCTCGTAGCTGGGGCCCGCATCCTTCGGGGTGCGGGCCCCAGCTGCATCTGTGGAATCCGCGAATTAACGTACGCGGATTCTCGTGCTTTTCGGCTTGTTCTTGCGATTGTCCGCGTTGCTCGGCTGCGGGAATTCCTCGATACGCGCCGCACGGCGGCGGCCTGGAACCGTCCTGATCGGAAAGCCGACCCATCCCAGCAGGAGGCACTTCTTGACGCTGCTCCAGACGCATCCCCGCTCGACGGGCACCAAGCCCGTGCACAGGACGGTTGCCGACGCCATGGACGCGGCCGGACCGCAGGTCTGGGACGACATGACCGTCGAGGTGGCGCTGTCCGTCATGGCCGCCGCCCGCACGGGTCACCTCGTCGTCTGCGACGAGGACGGCCAGTACACCGCCCTGGTCACCCGTGCTCGGCTGGCCGCCGTACGGAACGGCTCCGCGTACACGGACCGGGTCCGCCTGCGCGACATCGCCGGCGGCGACGGGTCCTTCGCCTCGCCGACGACCCCGGTGGCCGAAGCCGAGCAGGCGATGCGGGACCGGCAGCTCGGAGCCCTGCCCGTGGTCGACGAACACGGCAACGCCCTGGGCGTCCTCGCCCGTTCCTTCTTCAGTGCTCGGAGCAGATGAAGCTTCAGTGGTCGGAGTAGCTGAAGTCGCCCACGGTCCAGGCGCTGACGTCCTCGATCGCCACCCGGTACATCCCGCCCGTCTCCGGGATCCCCATGGTCCCCTGGAGGATCCGGGCGACATGGAAGTGCAGGTGCGTGGGTGCCCCTTCCTTCTCCGCCGGAGCGTCGAACACGGCGGAGAAGGCGCCCAGGTCCGTGGAGTCCGTCAGTACCTCCGACACCCTCTTCCGCCACACGGACTCGGGGGCCAGGCGACCGGTGATGACGGCACCGTGGGTGACCACGGTCAAGGACATCCGACTGCTCTGCGCGGACTCCACGCGGGCGGCGATGTCAATGAGCAGCTCATCAGGCTTCGACATGAGAACGGATTTTATCCGCAGGCCCGCCCGTCCGGGCGGCCCGGTCGGTGGCACTACCGGGCAGGACGGGCGGCACTCCCCGGCTTGTCCCCGGACGCCACGGCGCCACCGCGTCGCAGCTCCTCGTTGATGCGCTGAGCCTCTTCGAGCTGGTCTTCCAGGATGATGATGCGGCAGGCCGCCTCGATGGACGTTCCCTGGTCGACCATCTCGCGGGCGCGAGCGGCGATGCGCAGCTGGTAGCGGGAGTAGCGACGATGGCCCCCCTCCGAGCGCAGGGGCGTGATCAGCCGGGCTTCGCCGAGGGCCCGCAGGAAAGCGGGCGTGGTGCCCAGCATCTCGGCTGCCCGCCCCATGGTGTACGCGGGGTAGTCGTCGTCGTCGATTCGGTCGAGCGGTGTGTCTGCGGTCATCTGCACCTCTGTTTGCGGAATGCGTCGAGGGGCCTTGGTGCCGTACGGCACCAAGGCCCCGAGGGATTTGTAACACCATCTGCCGGCCTACTGCACTGCCGGCCTTCTGTTTCCTGCCCGGCCCTCGTCGGGGGGCGGGCAGCTGAGGGATCGCGGATGCGTGACCGTGGGACCACCTTCCGTTCCGGGGCCTGCGGTACCCGGTGAGAACGTTCTCGCCCGGGCGATCCTGATGGCGTCCTCCTCCTTCTCTCTCCGTGTCGTACCTCTCGGTGTTGCTGGTCCTGCTGTTTCGCATGCGGGCAGTTCGTCTCTGCCGCGCCTCACTGACTTCTTGGCTACGACAGAAGACTAACCCCAGCGGCAGCGACATGTCTACAGCGGCCACAACAGGTTTTGCTCCAAACGGATGAACGATTTCTTGTGCCGAGGGCGAGTGGATCGAGTCTGTCGGCCCCCTGGTGCCGGACACCGCAGCGCCCGGCCGCCCGGCAGTGGGACGATGACGGAACAACTGATCGAGCGACGAGCGGGGAGGGCGGGCACGACATGGCCCGTTACACGGAGGCACTGACCGTCGAACGGGGCGGTTTCCGCATCAAGGTGCCGGAGTCCTGGTGGGAGTTCGACGTGCGTCCGGAGTCCCGGGACGACTCGATCCGCCGCATGGTCGACGACCGCATACGCCAACACCCGGAGCTGAAGCCCTCCCGCTCCGCCTACGTCACCTTCCTCCAGAAGGCGGCGTCCGACGCGTGGAAGTCGGGTGCGCTGTACTGCGGTTGCATGGCGGAGAGCTTCGGCGGCGACACCCCGATCACCGGCTCGGTCACCGTCTCCCTGGTCGGCGGCCGCACGTCCTCCGGCGACCCCCTCCCCACCGACCCGGCCGCCATCGCCGGCCAACTCGCCGTCAAGGAGGCGAAGAAGCCCGGCGACTCCTGGCGCAAGGTCACCACGGTCGACATCCCCGGCGTGGGCCCCGCCGCCCGCACCCAGGGCGTGGAGGACATCCCGGTCCCGGGCGACGCCCTGAACCGCACGGTCCGCGCGGTGCTCATGCAGACGTACATCCCGGTCCCCGGCCAGGAGGGCAAGGTCGCCCTGGTGGCGGGCAGCAGCCAGGTCCTCGACCTCGCGGACTCCTTCTTCGACATCTTCGACGCGATCACGTCGACGTTCCGGTTCGTGGGGTGACGAAGGACTGGGACTGGCAGACCGGCGAACGGCTGCTGGCTCTCGACGACCCGGTGGAGTGGGACGCCGCTTTCGAGCGCGGCGAGCGAACCCTCGGCACGGCGGCCATCGGCCTCGCCTTCAACTGCCCGCTGGACGAGGCGTCGCCCCGGATCGTCAGGGCGATGCAACTCCCGGACGTGGCCCAGCGAGGCTTCGCCTTCACCGCGGCCGGAACGGCGGCTCGCCTCAACGGCGCGCTGACACCGGAGTTGTACGCCGCGCTGCGGGCGGAAGGTCCGGGCCGCAGGAGCATCGCCGAGAACGCCATCGACGACACCCTGACTTTCGTACCCTTCCGACGGCTGCCGACGTGGCTGAAGTGCTGGAGCGTCGTCTCAACGGTGCGGGACAAGCTGGACGCCTGGCGGCTGAGCCTCGCCTACGCGGCCGACGACATCCGGAGGACAGTGCGCAGACGATGAACTGTCTACAGGAGCCCGGAGCGCCTTTCGTCGAACTGCCGTGCCTTGTAAGTTCACGCGTGCGTACGGGTGGTTGCTGGTGCGGCGCGTGACTCGACGGGGGTAGCAGGGATGGTGGGCCACAGGCCGAGTGACTGGCATGTCCTGGACCTGGACAAGGACCCGACGCCGGGGGACCCGCAGCGGGTGCGCACGCTCGCGAAGACGCTGCACGACTTCGCCGACGACGTCTCGGAGGCGTTGCGTCTGGTGAAGGGAATGGCGGGGGAGTCCACCCTGGCCGAGTGGGCGGGGAAGTCGGCGACGGTCTTCAAGGACGAGTTCTCGGGTGTGCCGAAGAACTTGAAGAAGCTGGAGAAGTCGTACGCGATGTGCGGTGACGCGCTCGCGGACTTAGAGTCTTGCGAGGAGCGCGGTAGTGGCAGGTTCGATCGTTCCCATGTCGGAGAGCATGCTGGCTCGTGGTGTCTTCGGCCCGCTCGGCGGTGTCGTGGAGGTCGGGGCCGTGAACGCCACGGGTTCATGGTCCGTCTCAGACGTCTCGGTCGGCCGTTTCCTGGACGACCGGTCCGAGGACGTGGGGCGCCTGCTCAGCGGTATCCGGTCGGTCTGCCGGTTCAGTGACTCGGGCATGGCCGTTGTCGACGAGCTGGGACGGCTGCGCGATCATGAAGTGCCCGCGGCGTTTCTGCTCCTGTGGTCCGCGGGTGTCACAGGGGTCCCCGAGCCTCTGGAGAAGCTGGAGGAGCCGGCGCTGGTTCGCCGCATGTGCCGTATGGCAGCGGACCTGCAGCTCACGCTCCTGCTCCAGGCGCTCGTCACCGCGGCCGTCGCGGCCGGCACCGAGGCCGTCCGGGGTGCGGAGCAGATCGTCGAGGTGTTGACGATCGCCTGTGCCCTGGCGGACCCGAACGGCGGGAGCACTCCCAGCCTGGTCTACCGCATGTGGCGTGTCGCGCACCTGCCGGGCATCCTCCGGCCCGAGTCCGAGGCGCCGAATGAAGGGAAGGCCGGATTCCGGGCGTACGACGAGATGCTGGATCAGTTGCTCGGTGTGTCCTGACGGGGGTGACCGTGCGCCGCCGGCTCCTCCAGCCAGCCGATCACCACGAGGGGACCCCGTCGGTGCCCGAGCCCGTTGACCCCGCACAGTCCGTTGAACAGCTCGAAGGGCAGCGCTGGCCCGACCCGCCGCAGGACGCGACATCGTTGGTCAAGGCGGTCCACGGGTTGCGGCGCCGCCCGGGCGGCGACCTTCGGCCCGATGAGCTGGCTCGGCCGATCACCCAGGATGTGGGGCTGTCCTGGTTGCTCCCGCTCGCGGTCCGGATCCTTCGGGACACCGCGCCGGCGCAGGCCGCCGGAGGCTGGTACGACGACGACTTGCTGTACGCCGTCGTGACCCGGAGGCGCCGCAGGTGTGGGAGCAGTCGCCCGACCTGGCTCGTGAGCTGAAGACGGCCGTTGAGACGCTCGTCGGCCTTTCGCGCTATGTCCGGGACGAGGTGGAATCCTTCCTGTCCTCGCTGCCCGAGGGAACGTGACGGCCCGCCAAGTGCGGGGAGGGCAAGAGCAGGCCATTGGTTGGCGACGTACCTCCCCAGCGGCGCCGATGTTTGACGTAGGCGCGCCTCGGTGCAGGTGGAGTTCACCGTCTGGCACCGAGACGTCGATGAGGAGTGGCCGGATCCGGACACCTACATCGACGAGCTCCACGACGCGGCCACCGCAGAGCTTGCGGGGCTTGCCGCCCAGTTGGAAGCCGGTGTTCCCGGGGGGCCGGTTGCAGAGCGTCGACGAGGACTTGACCGACAGCGCGGACCACATCGACCAGACCGCGTGGCGGATCTCGGACAAGGTCGTCCTTGCCGGAGTCAAGAACGACGACACGGACGTGCCGGTGCAGCTGGTCGTGGTCGTGCGCGACGGCTCGGCCGACGCGGAGGGCGACGGCGGAGAGTGGTTGTAGCGTCGGCCGAGCTTCGGAAGTCCTGCACGACGGGGACCTGGGCCCGGCCGCGCTCCGAAGGCCGGCCTGTACGCCCGTCTCGGCACGCGCTGAGCGGCTTCGCCGGTCACCGGGGAGGGGCGAGGGGCCGTGATCCGGCCGGTCCGGTCCCCACCTCGGCCCAGACGGTCTTGCGCGGAGGCGGGCCGGGGACGACTCCCCAGCGGTCTGGACCGGCAGAGCGAGCCGCCGAGCGCCGCCGCTGACCGTCACGCCCTCTCGCATCGACCACGTAGACAACCGTGGCCACTCATCACCATGGGGGACGGTCATCCCGCCCCTGCCCGGCACACCCGTAGGGTGATACACGCGACACCGTATGTCACGGATCAGTCGGGCCGGTGCCTCTGGCCCAGAGCGATGCTCGTCCCGGGTTTGATCTCCGTCACCCCCGGGGTACAGTCATCCGCTTCGATTGGCCAGCCCCGCGCCCTGTATGGCAGACTAGCGGGGTTGCTCGGTCGAGTGCCGATGCTGCGCGCCTCCCGCCGGGGGGACCGGAAGCGAGTCCCACAGTACTCGTCGCTCCTGATCAGGGGCGGACGTACGGGAATCTTCCGGGAAGCGTCAGCGGGGTGCAGGCCAGGCACCCGGTGGGCCTCTCGCCCCCGGCCCGCGGTTCCGGAAGGGTCCGCACTCCCAGGCAGGGAAGTCCCGAAGAGGGACATCCATGTCAGCGAGAGTGCGACACGCCCGACCGCGTGGGTCGGAAGGGGAGCGGAATGGACAAGGACCACCGGGTCCAGAGCGTTACGAGAGACAGGACTACTGAGTAGCCATGGCGGGACAGAAGATCCGCATCCGGCTCAAGGCCTACGACCACGAGGTCATCGACTCTTCGGCGAAGAAGATCGTCGAGACGGTGACTCGCACTGGTGCGTCGGTCGCGGGCCCGGTGCCGCTGCCCACTGAGAAGAACGTGTACTGCGTCATCAAGTCGCCGCACAAGTACAAGGACTCGCGCGAGCACTTCGAGATGCGCACGCACAAGCGCCTGATCGACATCCTCGACCCGACCCCCAAGACCGTTGACTCTCTGATGCGACTCGACCTCCCGGCCGGTGTCGACATCGAGATCAAGCTCTGAGGCCGGTGATCTGAAGATGACGAAGCAGATCAAGGGCATCCTGGGCGAGAAGCTCGGCATGACGCAGGTGTGGGACGCGAACAACCGTGTTGTTCCGGTCACCGTTGTCAAGGCCGGCCCCAATGTCGTCACCCAGGTCCGCACGAACGACGTCGACGGCTACGAGTCCGTCCAGATCGCGTTCGGCGAGATCGACCCGCGCAAGGTGAACAAGCCCCTCAAGGGCCACTTCGCCAAGGCCGACGTCACCCCCCGCCGCCACCTCGTCGAGATCCGTACGGCCGACGCCGCCGAGTACACCCTCGGTCAGGAAGTCACCGCCGAGGTCTTCGAGTCCGGCGTGAAGGTCGACGTCACCGGCAAGAGCAAGGGCAAGGGCTTCGCCGGTGTCATGAAGCGTCACAACTTCAAGGGCCTCGGCGCCGGACACGGCACCCAGCGCAAGCACCGCTCGCCCGGTTCCATCGGTGGCTGCGCCACCCCGGGCCGCGTGTTCAAGGGCCTCCGCATGGCCGGCCGCATGGGCAACGAGCGGGTCACCACCCAGAACCTGACCGTCCACGCCGTTGACGCGGAGAAGGGTCTGCTGCTCATCAAGGGCGCGGTTCCCGGTCCGAACGGCGGCCTCGTCCTGGTCCGCACTGCGGCCAAGGGGGCCTGAGGTAACCGATGAGCACTGTTGACATCCTTTCGCCTGCCGGCGAGAAGACCGGAAGCGTCGAGCTCCCCGCGGAGATCTTCGGCGTGGAGAAGATCAGCATTCCGCTGATCCACCAGGTCGTCGTCGCGCAGAACGCCGCTGCCCGCCAGGGCACGCACAAGACCAAGCGTCGCGGCGAGGTCCGTGGTGGCGGCAAGAAGCCGTACCGCCAGAAGGGCACCGGCCGCGCCCGCCAGGGTTCGACCCGTGCGCCGCAGTTCGCCGGCGGTGGCGTCGTCCACGGCCCGCAGCCGCGTGACTACTCGCAGCGGACCCCGAAGAAGATGAAGGCCGCGGCCCTGCGCCACGCCCTCACCGACCGGGCCCGCCACGACCGCATCCACGTCGTCACCGGCGTCATCGAGGGCGAGACCCCGTCCACGAAGGCCGCCCGGACGCTGTTCGGCAAGATCTCGGAGCGCAAGAACCTGCTCCTGGTCGTCGACCGCGCCGACGAGGCCGCGTGGCTGTCCGCCCGCAACCTGCCCCAGATCCACATCCTGGAGCCGGGCCAGCTGAACACGTACGACGTTCTCGTCTCGGACGACGTGGTCTTCACCCAGGCCGCTTTCGAGTCCTTCGTGTCTGGCCCCAACAAGGCCGCTGACACCGAAGGGAGCGAAGCCTGATGGCTACGCGTCACCCGAGCATCGCCTCCAAGGCGGCCAAGGCCGCCAAGGCCGCGCGCGTCGCCAAGGCGCGCCGCCACGAGGCCGAGGGCAAGAACACCGTCGTCACGCCGGCCAGCAAGGCGTTCACGGACCCCCGTGACGTGCTGCTGAAGCCGGTCGTCTCCGAGAAGAGCTACGCGCTCCTCGACGAGAACAAGTACACGTTCGTCGTCGCCCCGGGTTCCAACAAGACCCAGATCAAGGAGGCCGTCCAGGCGGTCTTCTCGGTCAAGGTCACCGGGGTCAACACGATCAACCGCCAGGGCAAGCGGAAGCGGACCCGCACGGGCTTCGGCAAGCGTGCCGACAGCAAGCGCGCGATCGTGACCCTCGCCGAGGGCGACCGTATCGACATCTTCGGCGGTCCGACCTCCTGACGGAGGTCCGGATCGTCCGGAATCGGACGAGGACTGAGAAATGGGAATCCGCAAGTACAAGCCGACTACGCCGGGCCGTCGTGGCTCCAGCGTCGCCGACTTCGTCGAGGTCACGCGGTCCACGCCGGAGAAGTCGCTGGTCCGCCCGCTGCACAGCAAGGGCGGCCGTAACAACGCCGGTCGTGTGACCGTTCGCCACCAGGGTGGCGGACACAAGCGCGCCTACCGTGTCATCGACTTCCGTCGGCACGACAAGGACGGCGTGCCGGCGAAGGTCGCGCACATCGAGTACGACCCCAACCGCACCGCGCGCATCGCGCTGCTGCACTACGCCGACGGCGAGAAGCGCTACATCCTCGCCCCGCGCAACCTGCAGCAGGGCGACCGCGTCGAGAACGGTCCCGGGGCCGACATCAAGCCGGGCAACAACCTGGCGCTCCGCAACATCCCGGTCGGTACCACGATCCACGCGATCGAGCTCCGTCCCGGTGGCGGCGCCAAGTTCGCCCGCTCCGCCGGTGCCTCCGTGCAGCTGCTCGCGAAGGAGGGCTCGATGGCCCACCTGCGCATGCCGTCCGGAGAGATCCGCCTGGTCGACCAGCGCTGCCGCGCCACGGTCGGCGAGGTCGGCAACGCCGAGCAGAGCAACATCAACTGGGGCAAGGCGGGCCGCAAGCGGTGGCTGGGCGTTCGCCCGACCGTCCGTGGTGTGGTCATGAACCCGGTGGACCACCCGCACGGTGGTGGTGAGGGCCGGACCTCCGGTGGTCGTCACCCCGTGTCGCCGTGGGGCAAGAAGGAAGGCCGTACTCGTTCGCCCAAGAAGGCGTCGAACAAGTACATCGTCCGCCGCCGCAAGACGAACAAGAAGCGCTAAGGACGGGTTGAGATGCCTCGTAGCTTGAAGAAGGGACCCTTCGTCGACGACCACCTGATCAAGAAGGTGGACGTCCAGAACGAAGCCGGTACCAAGAACGTCATCAAGACCTGGTCCCGTCGCTCGATGATCGTCCCGGCGATGCTCGGCCACACGATCGCGGTGCACAACGGCAAGACCCACATCCCGGTGTTTGTCACCGAGTCCATGGTCGGCCACAAGCTCGGCGAGTTCTCGCCGACGCGCACCTTCCGGGGTCACGTCAAGGACGACCGGAAGTCGAAGCGCCGCTAACAGCGGGGTGGAATGACCATGACAAACACTGAAGGGACAACCATGGAAGCCAGGGCCCAGGCGCGGTACATCCGCGTCACGCCCATGAAGGCCCGCCGCGTGGTGGACCTCATCCGTGGCATGGATGCCACGGAGGCTCAGGCGGTCCTGCGTTTCGCCCCGCAGGCCGCGAGCGTGCCGGTCGGCAAGGTGCTGGACAGCGCCATCGCCAACGCCGCGCACAACTACGACCACACCGACGCCGACAGCCTCTTCATTTCCGAGGCGTACGTCGACGAGGGCCCGACCCTGAAGCGGTTCCGGCCGCGCGCCCAGGGCCGCGCCTACCGGATCCGCAAGCGGACCAGCCACATCACCGTGGTCGTCAGCAGCAAGGAAGGAACCCGGTAATGGGCCAGAAGGTAAACCCGCACGGGTTCCGGCTCGGTGTCACGACCGACTTCAAGTCGCGTTGGTACGCCGACAAGCTGTACAAGGACTACGTCAAGGAAGACGTCGCCATCCGTCGGATGCTGACGTCCGGCATGGAGCGCGCCGGCATCTCCAAGGTCGAGATCGAGCGCACCCGTGACCGCGTCCGCGTGGACATCCACACGGCTCGTCCGGGCATCGTCATCGGCCGCCGCGGTGCGGAGGCCGACAAGATCCGCGGTCAGCTCGAGAAGCTCACGGGCAAGCAGGTCCAGCTGAACATCCTCGAGGTCAAGAGCCCCGAGACCGATGCTCAGCTGGTCGCCCAGGCCGTCGCCGAGCAGCTGTCCTCCCGCGTCTCCTTCCGTCGCGCCATGCGCAAGAGCATGCAGGGCACGATGAAGGCCGGCGCCAAGGGCATCAAGATCCAGTGCGGTGGCCGCCTCGGCGGCGCCGAGATGTCCCGCTCGGAGTTCTACCGCGAGGGCCGTGTGCCCCTGCACACGCTCCGCGCGAACGTGGACTACGGCTTCTTCGAGGCCAAGACGACCTTCGGCCGCATCGGTGTGAAGGTCTGGATCTACAAGGGCGACGTCAAGAACATCGCCGAGGTCCGCGCCGAGAACGCCGCCGCCCGCGCCGGCAACCGTCCGGCCCGTGGTGGCAGCGACCGCCCGGCCCGCGGTGGCCGCGGTGGCGAGCGTCGTGGGCGCAAGCCGCAGCAGCAGTCGGCTCCGGCCGCCGAGGCCCCCAAGGCCGACGCGCCCGCCGCTGCCGCTCCGGCTGAGAGCACCGGAACGGAGGCCTGACCGAAATGCTGATCCCCCGTAGGGTCAAGCACCGCAAGCAGCACCACCCGAAGCGCCGTGGTATGGCCAAGGGCGGTACGCAGGTTGCGTTCGGCGAGTACGGCATCCAGGCCCTCACGCCGGCGTACGTGACCAACCGCCAGATCGAGGCCGCCCGTATCGCGATGACCCGCCACATCAAGCGTGGCGGCAAGGTCTGGATCAACATCTACCCGGACCGCCCGCTCACGAAGAAGCCGGCCGAGACCCGCATGGGTTCCGGTAAGGGTTCTCCGGAGTGGTGGATCGCGAACGTGCACCCGGGCCGGGTCATGTTCGAGCTGTCCTACCCCAACGAGAAGATCGCCCGTGAGGCGCTGACCCGTGCGGCCCACAAGCTGCCGATGAAGTGCCGGATCGTCAAGCGCGAGGCAGGTGAAGCGTGATGTCGGCCGGTACCAAGGCGTCCGAGCTGCGCGAGCTGGGCAACGAGGAGCTTCTGGCGAAGCTCCGCGAGGCCAAGGAAGAGCTGTTCAACCTCCGCTTCCAGGCGGCGACGGGTCAGCTCGAGAACCACGGTCGGCTCAAGGCCGTCCGTAAGGACATCGCGCGGATCTACACCCTGATGCGTGAGCGCGAGCTGGGCATCGAGACGGTGGAGAGCGCCTGATGAGCGAGAGCAACGTGACTGAAGAGACGAAGGCCGCACGCGGCTTCCGCAAGACCCGGCAGGGTCTGGTCGTCAGCGACAAGATGGACAAGACCGTCGTCGTCGCCGTCGAGGACCGCGTGACGCACGCGCTGTACGGCAAGGTCATCCGCCGTACCGAGAAGCTCAAGGCTCACGACGAGCAGAACGCCGCGGGCGTCGGCGACCGTGTCCTCCTCATGGAGACCCGGCCGCTGTCCGCGACGAAGCGCTGGCGCGTCGTCGAGGTCCTCGAGAAGGCCAAGTAAGAAATTTCCTGCGGGGCATTCCTCGCAGGACAGTTCCGCCAGGCTCCGGGAGCCGTTCACCCAGTGATCGGCTCCCGGGGAACCGGCAGACAATCAGGAGATAGACGTGATCCAGCAGGAGTCGCGGCTGCGTGTCGCCGACAACACGGGTGCGAAGGAAATTCTCACCATCCGTGTGCTCGGTGGCTCGGGCCGCCGCTACGCGGGTATCGGTGACGTCATCGTCGCCACCGTCAAGGACGCGATCCCCGGTGGCAACGTGAAGAAGGGTGACGTCGTCAAGGCGGTCATCGTTCGCACCGTCAAGGAGCGCCGCCGTCCGGACGGCTCGTACATCCGCTTCGACGAGAACGCCGCCGTCATTCTGAAGAACGACGGCGACCCTCGTGGCACCCGTATCTTCGGCCCGGTGGGCCGTGAGCTGCGCGAGAAGAAGTTCATGAAGATCATCTCCCTCGCGCCGGAGGTGCTGTGAGCATGAAGATCAAGAAGGGCGACCTGGTCCAGGTCATCACCGGTAAGGACAAGGGCAAGCAGGGCAAGGTCATCGCGGCCTTCCCCCGCGAGGACCGTGTCCTGGTCGAGGGTGTCAACCGGGTCAAGAAGCACACCAAGGCCGGGCCGACCGCTCGCGGTTCGCAGGCCGGCGGCATCGTGACCACCGAGGCCCCGATCCACGTCTCCAACGTCCAGCTGGTCGTGGAGAAGGACGGCAACAAGGTCGTCACGCGCGTCGGTTACCGCTTCGACGACGAGGGCAACAAGGTTCGCGTTGCCAAGCGGACGGGTGAGGACATCTGATGGCTACCACCACCACTCCGCGTCTCAAGACGAAGTACCGCGAGGAGATCGCGGGCAAGCTGCGTGAGGAGTTCTCCTACGAGAACGTCATGCAGATCCCCGGCCTCGTGAAGATCGTGGTCAACATGGGTGTGGGCGACGCCGCCCGCGACTCCAAGCTGATCGAGGGCGCCATCCGCGACCTCACCACGATCACCGGTCAGAAGCCGGCCGTCACCAAGGCCCGCAAGTCCATCGCGCAGTTCAAGCTGCGTGAGGGCCAGCCGATCGGTGCCCACGTCACGCTCCGTGGCGACCGCATGTGGGAGTTCCTGGACCGCACCCTGTCGCTGGCGCTGCCGCGCATCCGCGACTTCCGTGGTCTGTCCCCCAAGCAGTTCGACGGCCGTGGCAACTACACCTTCGGTCTCACCGAGCAGGTCATGTTCCACGAGATCGACCAGGACAAGATCGACCGCACCCGGGGTATGGACATCACCGTGGTGACCACGGCGACCAACGACGCTGAGGGCCGCGCGCTCCTCCGTCACCTCGGCTTCCCCTTCAAGGAGGCGTGAGCGAGATGGCGAAGAAGGCTCTGATTGCCAAGGCTGCTCGCAAGCCCAAGTTCGGTGTCCGCGGCTACACGCGCTGCCAGCGCTGCGGCCGTCCGCACTCCGTCTACCGCAAGTTCGGCCTGTGCCGCGTGTGCCTTCGTGAGATGGCTCACCGTGGCGAGCTGCCGGGCGTGACCAAGAGCTCCTGGTAATCCGGTAATTCCGGGTTATTCAGACTCTCGGTAAGCATCTGGGTCGGCAGAAGCCCGTCCTCGCATGCCTTAGGCTTGCGGGGTTGGGCGTCTGCCGCCCGTACGACTTACTACGCCGTAGGTCCACCGCGCCGCACCCGTCCCGTCTCGGATCGGGGAGAGGGATGGCGCACCAGGAAACCACGGCGAGAGAGGCCGAAGGCCAATTCATGACCATGACTGATCCGATCGCAGACATGCTTACGCGTCTGCGGAACGCGAACTCGGCGTACCACGACTCCGTGACGATGCCGGCGTCCAAGATCAAGTCTCACATCGCGGAGATCCTCCAGCAGGAGGGCTTCATCACGGGCTGGAAGACCGAGGACGCCGAGGTCGGCAAGAACCTCGTCCTCGAGCTGAAGTTCGGCCCGAACCGTGAGCGCTCCATCGCGGGCATCAAGCGGATCTCCAAGCCCGGTCTCCGGGTGTACGCGAAGTCCACCAACCTGCCCAAGGTGCTGGGTGGCCTCGGCGTGGCGATCATCTCCACGTCCCACGGGCTCCTCACCGACAAGCAGGCCGGCAAGAAGGGCGTAGGCGGAGAAGTCCTCGCCTACGTCTGGTAACGGAAGGGAACGGAGGAAACAGCTATGTCGCGCATCGGCAAGCTCCCCATCGCGGTTCCCGCCGGCGTGGACGTCACCATCGACGGCCGTACGGTCTCGGTCAAGGGCCCCAAGGGCACGCTGACCCACACCGTCGTGGCGCCGATCGACATCGCCAAGGGTGAGGACGGCGTTCTGAACGTCACCCGCCCCAACGACGAGCGTCAGAGCAAGGCCCTGCACGGCCTGTCCCGCACGCTGGTGGCGAACATGATCACCGGCGTGACCCAGGGTTACGTGAAGAAGCTCGAGATCAGCGGTGTCGGTTACCGCGTGCTCGCCAAGGGTTCGAACCTGGAGTTCTCCCTCGGCTACAGCCACCCGATCCTGGTCGAGGCCCCCGAGGGAATCACCTTCAAGGTGGAGAACCCGACCCACTTCTCGGTCGAGGGCATCGACAAGCAGAAGGTCGGCGAGGTTGCGGCCAACATCCGCAAGCTGCGCAAGCCCGACCCGTACAAGGCCAAGGGCGTCAAGTACGAGGGCGAAGTCATCCGCCGCAAGGTCGGAAAGGCGGGTAAGTAAGCCATGGCATACGGACAGAAGATCCTCAAGGGCGACGCCTACAAGCGCGCCGCGATCAAGCGCCGTCACATCCGGATTCGCAAGAATCTCTCGGGTACGGCGGAGCGTCCCCGTCTGGTCGTTACCCGTTCGAACCGCCACATCGTGGCCCAGGTGATCGACGACCTCAAGGGTCACACCCTTGCGTCGGCGTCCACCCTGGACACCTCGATCCGCGGTGGCGAGGCCGACAAGTCCGCGCAGGCCAAGCAGGTCGGCGCCCTGGTCGCCGAGCGCGCCAAGGCGGCCGGCATCGAGGCCGTCGTGTTCGACCGTGGTGGCAACCAGTACGCCGGGCGCATCGCAGCCCTGGCGGACGCCGCCCGCGAAGCCGGACTGAAGTTCTGAGCCGGTTCCGTATCGCTAGCGGAAACAGAGAGAGGTAATTCCAATGGCTGGACCCCAGCGCCGCGGCAGCGGTGCCGGTGGCGGCGAGCGGCGGGACCGGAAGGGCCGTGACGGTGGCGCAGGTGCCGCCGAGAAGACCGCTTACGTTGAGCGCGTCGTCGCGATCAACCGCGTCGCCAAGGTTGTGAAGGGTGGTCGTCGCTTCAGCTTCACCGCGCTGGTCGTGGTGGGCGACGGTGACGGCACCGTGGGTGTCGGATACGGCAAGGCCAAGGAGGTGCCGGCCGCCATCGCCAAGGGTGTTGAGGAGGCCAAGAAGCACTTCTTCAAGGTCCCCCGCATCCAGGGCACCATCCCGCACCCCATCCAGGGTGAGAAGGCTGCCGGCGTCGTGCTGCTCAAGCCCGCGTCCCCCGGTACCGGCGTTATCGCCGGTGGCCCGGTGCGCGCCGTGCTCGAGTGCGCCGGTATCCACGACGTGCTGTCGAAGTCGCTCGGCTCCGACAACCAGATCAACATCGTGCACGCGACCGTGGAGGCCCTCAAGGGCCTGCAGCGTCCCGAGGAGATCGCGGCCCGCCGTGGTCTGCCGCTCGAGGACGTCGCCCCCGCGGCTCTTCTCCGTGCGCGTGCCGGGGCGGGTGCGTAATCATGGCGCAGCTCAAGATTACGCAGGTCAAGTCCTACATCGGCAGCAAGCAGAACCACCGTGACACCCTGCGTTCCCTTGGTCTCAAGGGGATCAACACGCAGGTCGTCAAGGAGGACCGCCCCGAGTTCCGCGGCATGGTGCACACCGTCCGCCACCTCGTGTCGGTCGAGGAGGTCGACTGATCATGGCGGAGAACAACCCGCTCAAGATCCACAACCTCCGTCCCGCCCCGGGCGCCAAGACCGCCAAGACCCGTGTCGGTCGTGGTGAGGCGTCGAAGGGTAAGACGGCCGGTCGTGGTACGAAGGGCACGAAGGCCCGTTACCAGGTTCCGGAGCGCTTCGAGGGTGGCCAGATGCCCCTCCACATGCGTCTTCCGAAGCTGAAGGGCTTCAAGAACCCGTTCAAGACCGAGTTCCAGGTCGTGAACCTCGACAAGCTGGCCGCGCTGTACCCCGAGGGTGGCGAGGTCACCGTCGAGGGCCTCGTGGCCAAGGGTGCGGTTCGCAAGAACAGCCTCGTCAAGGTCCTCGGCCAGGGCGAGATCTCCGTGGCGCTGCAGGTGACGGTCGACGCCGTCTCCGGCTCCGCCAAGGAGAAGATCACCGCCGCCGGCGGTACCGTCACCGAGCTCGTCTGAGTACTTCAGGCGTCTCGATGACATGAGCGATCCCGACCGGGGATGCCCCACAAAAGGGGTATCCCCGGTTGGTCGTTCCAAGGGGAGTGCTCCCGCCGGTAAGGTGGCCTGCGCTGCCCTCTTTCACGGGTGCGTCACATGAGGCACTCTGAGCGGCAGTTCACCGTTACTCACATAGCCGCCCACTTATCAGTCGTCAGTCGAACCTCAAGACCGTCACCCTTGACGCAGTAGCGCGGGGGTCGCAGGAGGCACCGTGCTCACCGCGTTCGCCCGGGCGTTCAAGACGCCCGACCTGCGCAAGAAGCTGCTCTTCACGCTCGGCATCATCGTGGTGTACCGGCTCGGTACCCACATCCCCATTCCAGGCGTCGATTACAAGAACGTCCAGGAGTGCGTGGACCAGGCGTCCGGCAACCAGGGCCTCTTCGGCCTGGTCAACATGTTCAGCGGTGGCGCCCTGCTGCAGATCACGGTCTTCGCGCTCGGCATCATGCCGTACATCACGGCGAGCATCATTCTGCAGCTGCTGACCGTCGTGATCCCGCGTCTGGAAGCCCTCAAGAAGGAGGGCCAGGCGGGCACGGCGAAGATCACGCAGTACACCCGCTACCTGACCGTCGCGCTCGCCATCCTGCAGGGCACCGGCCTGGTGGCCACCGCCCGCAGCGGCGCCCTCTTCTCCGGCTGCACCGTCGCCGGTCAGATCGTCCCCGACCAGGCGATCTTCACCACCATCGTCATGGTGATCACCATGACCGCCGGTACGGCCCTCGTCATGTGGCTCGGCGAGCTGATCACCGACCGCGGCATCGGCAACGGCATGTCGATCCTGATGTTCATCTCGATCGCCGCGACCTTCCCCTCCGCCCTGTGGGCCATCAAGAAGCAGGGCGACCTGGCGGGCGGCTGGATCGAGTTCGGCACGGTCATCCTCGTCGGCCTGGTCATGGTGGGCCTGGTCGTCTTCGTGGAGCAGGCCCAGCGCCGTATCCCCGTGCAGTACGCGAAGCGCATGATCGGCCGCCGTTCCTACGGCGGCACGTCGACGTACATCCCGCTCAAGGTGAACCAGGCGGGCGTCATCCCCGTCATCTTCGCCTCGTCGCTGCTCTACATCCCGGCGCTGATCGTCCAGTTCTCCGGCTCCACGGCCGGCTGGGCCACCTGGATCCAGAAGAATCTCGCCGACACGGCCGCGACGCCGCACATCATCCTGTACTTCTTCCTGATCGTGTTCTTCGCCTTCTTCTACGTGGCTATCTCGTTCAACCCCGAGGAAGTCGCGGACAACATGAAGAAGTATGGTGGCTTCATCCCGGGCATCCGGGCTGGCCGACCGACCGCTGAGTATCTGAGCTACGTACTCAACCGGATCACCTGGCCGGGTTCGCTGTACTTGGGTCTGATCGCTCTCGTCCCGACAATGGCGTTGGCTGGTTTCGGGGCAAACCAGAACTTCCCGTTCGGCGGCACCAGCATCCTGATCATCGTGGGTGTCGGTCTCGAGACGGTGAAGCAGATCGAGAGCCAGCTCCAGCAGCGCAATTACGAAGGGTTCCTCCGCTGATGCGAATCGTCCTCGTCGGGCCTCCGGGTGCCGGAAAGGGAACGCAGGCCACCCGCCTTGCCGAGACGCTGCACATTCCGCACATCTCCACGGGCGACCTGTTCCGCGCGAACATCAGCCAGCAGACCGAACTGGGCAAGCTCGCGAAGTCCTACATGGACGCCGGCAATCTCGTGCCGGACGAGGTCACCATCGCCATGGCGAAGGACCGCATGGAGCAGCCCGACGCCGAGGGCGGCTTCCTGCTGGACGGTTTCCCGCGCAACGTCTCCCAGGCCGAGGCGCTGGACGAGCTGCTCGAGACCGAGGACATGAAGCTCGACGCGGTGCTGGACCTGGAGGCCCCGGAGGACGAGGTCGTCAAGCGGATCGCCGGCCGGCGCGTCTGCCGCAACGACTCGTCCCACGTCTTCCACGTGACGTACACCCCGCCGAAGAAGGAAGGCGTCTGCGACGTCTGCGGCGGAGAGCTGTACCAGCGGGACGACGACTCCGAGGAGACGGTCCGCAAGCGGCTGGAGGTCTACCACACGCAGACCGAGCCGATCATCGACTACTACAAGTCGCAGGGCCTGGTCGCCACCATCGCGGCGACGGGCCCCGTGGACGAGGTCACCCGCCGTGCGCTGGAGGCGCTCAAGCGCGACAAGTAGTGCTCCGCCCGACTCGCAGCCGCGGTCCCTCGCTCAGGGGGCCGCGGCTGCGCTGTGGGGTGGGACGGCTCCGCCCCGTATCGTGGGAACCGTTCCCCTCCCGCCCCTCCTAACCGGTCCAGTCCCGTCCAGAAAGGCCGCAGCCCCCATGGTGCAGATCAAGAACCCCGAGCAGATCGCCAAGATGCGCGAGGCGGGGCTGGTCGTCGCCGCCATCCACGCGGCCACCCGTGAGGCCGCCGTGCCCGGCGCGACGACCAAGGACCTGGACCAGGTCGCCCGCAAGGTCCTCGCGGAGCACGACGCCAAGCCGAACTTCCTCGGGTACGGCGGCTTCCCCGCCACCATCTGCACCTCGGTGAACGAGGTCGTCGTCCACGGCATCCCGTCCGACGAGGTCGTCCTCAAGGACGGCGACGTCATCTCCATCGACTGCGGCGCGATCATCGACGGCTGGCACGGCGACGCCGCCTACACGGCCTTCGTCGGCTCCGGCCACTCCCCGGAGCTGATCGAGCTGTCCCGGGTGACCGAGGAGTCCATGTGGGCGGGCATCGCGGCCATGAAGCAGGGCAACCGCCTGGTGGACGTCTCCCGCGCCATCGAGACCTACATCCGCCGCCAGCCCAAGCCCGGCGGCGGCAAGTACGGGATCATCGAGGACTACGGCGGCCACGGCATCGGCACCGAGATGCACATGGACCCGCACCTGCTGAACTACGTCGACCGGCGCCGCGGCAAGGGCCCCAAGCTCGTCCCCGGCTTCTGCCTCGCCATCGAGCCCATGGTCTCCCTCGGCACCCCCCGCACCGAGGTGCTGTCGGACGAATGGACGGTCATCACCACGGACGGCACCTGGTCCTCCCACTGGGAGCACTCCGTCGCCCTGACGGAACAGGGCCCGCTGGTCCTGACGGCTCCCGACGGGGGCAGGGCGAAGCTGGCGGAGCTGGGCATCACGGCGGCTCCCGACCCCCTTGCATAACGATCTCGCTACCGGGGCAGACTTCCTCGTTTCGCCTTTCCGGGTTTGCTGACGTAGACTGACTCGTCGGCTCCCGTGCACCCGCATGTCTGCAGGTTGATATGCGACATGGCGCACAGGAGTCGATCAAGGTAGTCGATTCGAAGGGCGAAGCGTGGCCAAGAAGCAAGGTGCCATCGAGATCGAGGGCACTGTCGTCGAGTCTCTTCCGAACGCCATGTTCAGGGTCGAGCTCCAGAACGGCCACCAGGTCCTGGCACACATCAGCGGCAAGATGCGCATGCACTACATCCGCATCCTCCCTGACGACCGGGTCGTGGTGGAGCTGTCTCCGTACGACCTGACGCGTGGCCGGATCGTCTACCGGTACAAGTAGATCTTGCCCACGTCCCGCGTGCTTCCCGCGCGGGTCCGCCGGCAACTGACCCGGAGAACCTCACACCCATGAAGGTCAAGCCGAGCGTCAAGAAGATCTGCGACAAGTGCAGGGTGATCCGCCGTCACGGTCGGGTCATGGTCATCTGCGACAACCCGCGCCACAAGCAGCGCCAGGGCTGACGCACGACCGTTCCCTCCGCGATTCGCATGACTTCGCGCGACGCGAGCTGAATATGTTCATACGCAGGACCCGGGCGCCCAGGCGTCCGACACCCCCGGTTCGGAGGCCGGGGACCCGATCCGTACCTCATACGGCGGCCGGGGAACGGTTCTGTGGAAGACCTCCGACAACCAACTGGAGCCATTGAATGGCACGCGTTTCCGGTGTTGACATCCCGCGCGAAAAGCGCGTGGAGATCGCCCTCACCTACGTGTTCGGCATCGGCCGGACCCTCTCGCAGCAGACGCTCGCCGCCACCGGCGTGGACCCGAACACCCGTGTTCGGGACCTCTCCGAGGAGCAGCTCGTCGCGATCCGCGAGTACGTCGACAACAACATCAAGACCGAGGGTGACCTCCGTCGCGAGGTGCAGGCCGACATCCGCCGCAAGGTCGAGATCGGCACTTACCAGGGTCTGCGTCACCGCCGGGGCCTGCCCGTCCGCGGTCAGCGCACCAGCACGAACGCCCGCACCCGCAAGGGCCCGCGTCGCGCCATCGCCGGCAAGAAGAAGCCGGGCAAGAAGTAGTCCGCAGCGGACTTCGCCGTCCAGCGGTCTTCGCTGTAGGACCGACCACCTCCCGTAGGAGAACGACATGCCCCCCAAGGGACGTCAGGGCGCGACCAAGAAGGTGCGCCGCAAGGAAAAGAAGAACGTCGCTCACGGCCACGCGCACATCAAGAGCACGTTCAACAACACGATCGTGTCCATCACGGACCCGACCGGCAACGTGATCTCCTGGGCCTCCGCCGGCCACGTCGGCTTCAAGGGCTCCCGGAAGTCCACGCCGTTCGCCGCGCAGATGGCCGCCGAGTCGGCTGCCCGTCGCGCGCAGGAGCACGGCATGCGCAAGGTCGACGTGTTCGTCAAGGGCCCGGGTTCCGGTCGTGAGACCGCCATCCGCTCCCTGCAGGCGACCGGCCTCGAGGTCGGCTCCATCCAGGACGTCACGCCCACCCCGCACAACGGCTGCCGTCCGCCGAAGCGTCGTCGCGTCTGATCTCGCTTCACGGCGACATCGCTTCAACGCTTCACCAGGGTTTCCGGGCGGTACGGCTCTTTCGGGTCGTATCGCCCGTACCCTTGCAGTACTGGTCGGGCGTCAAATAGCGGGCGCCCCTGACTGAAGGATCACCACATGCTGATCGCTCAGCGTCCCTCGTTGACCGAAGAGGTCGTCGACGAGTTCCGCTCCCGGTTCGTCATCGAGCCGCTGGAGCCGGGCTTCGGCTACACCCTCGGCAACTCCCTCCGCCGCACCCTCCTCTCGTCGATCCCCGGCGCTGCTGTCACCAGCATCCGCATCGACGGTGTCCTGCACGAGTTCACCACCGTGCCGGGCGTCAAGGAGGACGTCACCGACCTGATCCTCAACATCAAGCAGCTGGTCGTCTCCTCGGAGCACGACGAGCCCGTCGTGATGTACCTGCGCAAGCAGGGCCCGGGTCTGGTCACCGCCGCCGACATCGCGCCCCCGGCCGGTGTCGAGGTGCACAACCCCGACCTCGTCCTCGCCACGCTCAACGGCAAGGGCAAGCTGGAGATGGAGCTGACCGTCGAGCGCGGTCGCGGCTACGTCTCCGCCGTGCAGAACAAGCAGGTGGGCCAGGAGATCGGCCGTATCCCGGTCGACTCGATCTACTCGCCGGTTCTGAAGGTCACGTACAAGGTCGAGGCCACGCGTGTCGAGCAGCGCACCGACTTCGACAAGCTGATCGTCGACGTCGAGACCAAGCAGGCGATGCGTCCGCGCGACGCCATGGCCTCCGCCGGCAAGACGCTGGTCGAGCTGTTCGGTCTCGCCCGCGAGCTGAACATCGACGCCGAGGGCATCGACATGGGTCCGTCCCCGACGGACGCCGCGCTCGCCGCCGATCTGGCGCTGCCGATCGAGGAGCTGGAGCTCACCGTTCGGTCGTACAACTGCCTCAAGCGCGAGGGCATCCACTCCGTGGGTGAGCTCGTGGCCCGTTCCGAGGCGGACCTGCTGGACATCCGCAACTTCGGTGCGAAGTCCATCGACGAGGTCAAGGCCAAGCTCGCGGGTATGGGGCTTGCGCTGAAGGACTCGCCTCCCGGGTTCGACCCGACCGCCGCCGCCGATGCCTTCGGCGCGGACGACGACGCGGACGCCGGGTTCGTGGAGACCGAGCAGTACTGAGCGCTCCGCGAGGAGGGCCGTACTGCGGATCCTCCGGGGTGCCTGAAAAGGCGCCCCGGATCTCCGACAGGCGACCGCCTGCTCGGATACTGACTCCGGTACCTGATACGGCCGGGGCAGACACCTAGGAGAAACACCATGCCGAAGCCCACCAAGGGTGCCCGTCTGGGCGGCAGTGCCGCGCACGAGAAGCTGCTCCTCGCGAACCTCGCGAAGAGCCTCTTCGAGCACGGCCGGATCACCACCACCGAGGCGAAGGCGCGCAAGCTGCGTCCGTACGCCGAGCGTCTGGTCACCAAGGCGAAGAAGGGCGACCTTCACAACCGCCGTCAGGTGCTCCAGGTGATCACGGACAAGAGCGTCGTCCACACGCTCTTCACCGAGATCGGCCCGCGCTACGAGAACCGTCCCGGTGGCTACACCCGGATCACCAAGATCGGTAACCGCCGTGGCGACAACGCGCCCATGGCCGTCATCGAGCTGGTCGAGGCGCTGACCGTGGCGCAGCAGGCCACCGGCGAGGCCGAGGCCGCGACGAAGCGCGCCGCCAAGGACGCCGAGGGCTCCGCCGAGGTTTCCGAGGCCAAGGTCGACACGGCCAAGGCCGACGACGAGGCTGCGGCCGAGGAGTCGAAGGACGCGTAAGCGTTCTGCAGGGGAGCTGTGCGTCGGCGGGTGCGACTCTCGTCGTGGCTGGTCGCGCAGTTCCCCGCGCCCCTTTGCGGCGTTTGCGGGTCCGTCCTTTTCAAGGGCGGGCCCGCTTTCGCGTTGGTGAGAGGATCTCTGGGTGAGTGACGAAGTAGAGGCCGGGTTCGTGCGGGTGCGGCTGGATCTCTCCTATGACGGGAGCGAGTTCTCCGGCTGGGCCAAGCAGGCCGGGGGGCGGCGGACCGTGCAGGGGGAGATCGAGGACGCGCTGCGGACGGTCACCCGGTCGCGGGAGACGTGCGAGCTGACGGTCGCCGGCCGGACCGACGCGGGCGTGCACGCCCGGGGGCAGGTCGCCCATGTCGATCTGCCGCGCGAGGTGTGGGCCGAGCACCACGTGAAGCTGCTCAAGCGGCTCGCGGGGCGGCTGCCGAGGGACGTGCGGGTCTGGGCGCTGCGCGAGGCGCCCAGTGGTTTCAACGCCCGGTTCTCGGCGGTCTGGCGGCGCTACGCCTACCGTGTCACCGACAACCCCGGCGGCGTCGACCCGTTGCTGCGAGGGCACGTGCTGTGGCACGACTGGCCGCTCGACGTGGACGCCATGAACGAGGCCGCCCGCGGACTGCTGGGCGAGCACGACTTCGCCGCCTACTGCAAGAAGCGGGAGGGGGCCACCACCATCCGGACGCTGCAGGAGCTGAGTCTCGTGCGGGGCGAGGACGGGATCGTCACCGCCACCGTGCGGGCCGACGCCTTCTGCCACAACATGGTGCGCTCCCTCATCGGGGCGCTGCTGTTCGTCGGCGACGGGCACCGTGCGCCCGACTGGCCGGCGAAGGTGCTCGCCGCTGGCGTACGGGACTCGGCCGTGCACGTCGTACGGCCGCACGGGCTGACCCTCGAGGAGGTCGGCTACCCGGCCGACGAGCTGCTGGCGGCCCGGAACAAGGAGGCGCGCAACAGGAGGACGCTGCCGGGGAGCAGTTGCTGCTGAACACGCGGTGCCTGGCGGGCGTACCTCGCTGAACCGCTGTTCGGCGACGTGGGTGGGGCTGCCGTCAGGAGCGGCGCGCACGCCTGCCGCCGCCGGCCGCCCGGCGGTCGTGGCGGCTCCGTTTGATGGAGAGTATCCAGCCCAGCACGGTGACGGTGACGGCCAGGCACGTGAAGCCGAGGACGATGACCTCGACCTGGGTGACCTTCGTGACGGTGTAGGCGATGCCCGCGAGAACCGCGCAGGCGCCAAGGCCTCTGAGGGTGTTCATTCTTCTCCTGCGCCTGTCCGTCTGTTACTTCCAGGCCGACACACGGGTCACGAAGGACTTGAGGATCGACGACACGAGCCAGTAGGCCCGTACGACGGTGTAGACCAGCTCGGGGACGAGCAGGGCCTCGACGAGCATCGCCTTCCAGCCCAGGGTCCGTACCCGCAGCGCGGGGTAGACGATCCAGAAGGCGAGCAGGGCCCACAGCAGCGGGTGCGTGCTCAGGCTGTACTGGGCCGCGGCGACGAGCTGGCGGGCACCCCAGATGAAGATGTACGCGAAGCCGAACAGGCCCAGGACCATCGTGATGATGGAGTGCCAGGTGAACTTGGTCCAGCCACGGCGGCGCAGCGCGTCCACGGTGCCCCGGCTCCACCGCTCGCGCTGCTGGACCAGCTCGCGCAGAGTGGACATGAGATCGGTGGTTGGCACACCCTGGCCGTGACCGCGGCCGACGGCAAGGTCACCTACTCGGTGGACGGCGACGTGTTGTTCACCAGTGGGAAGACGTACCTCCCGCGTGAACCGATGAGCATCAACTTCAGCAACTGGTTCATCGACCTCCCCTTCAAGGGGGAGCGTTCCTGGGCGATGAAGGTCGACTGGATGTACTTCAAGTCCGGCCAGGTTGTCTCCCCGGACGACGCGGCGAAAGCCGTGGCCGACTTCGCCGCTGCGGGAACGAGGTACGTGAACACGCTCGCGGGGGAGTGACTGAGAGGGCGGCGGTCAGCCCTCCGCCGCTGCCGATGCCTGGGCCTCGCCGCGTCGGCGGATCTGCCGGAAGGCGAACTCGGCCAGGTCGTCACCGGCCCGGAAGACGCCGGTGGACTTCTCCGTGACGTCCTTGCCGCCCGTGAAACCCGCCACGGTGAAGTAGGCGTAACGGCCGTAGGAGTTGGTGGTGGAGCGGCAGACGGCGCCGGTGCAGAAGGACTTGACGCCGCCGCCGGACAGGGAGCGGATGATGCTCTTCTTGTCGGCTTCCTTCTTCGCCTTCGCGGCCTGCGCCTCGCTGTCGAAGACGGCTACGCCGACCGTCACGGCGGTGTCGCCCTTGGTGTAGGTGACGCGGATCAGGCGCGTGCACTTGTTGGCGTCGAGGACCTTCGGCAGGGTGCCCTGGGCGGCGGAGCCGCAGGTGCGGGTGTCGGCCGTCGGGCCCTTCTTGTAGACCGTCTCACCCATGGTCAGCTGGGTGCCGGGGAAGAGCAGGTCCGGGCTGAGCGGGGCCTTGTCCTTCTTGGCGCTGGAGACGAAGTCCTTCGGGTCCAGCGGCGGCGGGGCGCTGGTCGGGGCGAAGGACGGCTGGGTGGCCGTGGCGCTGGGTATGTCCGCCGTCGAGGGGAGCTGCGAGGAGGGGCCGCCGGAGGCCTGGTCGGAGCCGTTCGCCGAGACGACGGCCACGGCGACGGCCCCGGCTATCGCCACGGTGGCCAGCGCGCCACCGCCGATGAAGAGCAGCCGACGGCGCTTGGCACGGGCCTCGGAGGCCTCGGCGAGAGCAGCCCAGTCCGGCGTGTTGTCACTGTTCCCGCTGTTCCAGGGCTGCTGCGACTGCGGCTGCTGCGGCTGCTGCGATTGCGGTTTCCAGGGATCCCACTGTGACTGAGGTCCCCCCTGCCCAAAGCTCATGGGCGGCATCTTAGGCCCTGTCGTCAGTCTCCCGTCGCTGAGCAGACGGGAGACTGACGACAGGGCCTGTGACGGGCCGAGGGGCGTGCTGGTGCGGCGACTTGGGGCCCGCAGGGCCTAGCGTTCCGTTCATGCGGACGGGCAAAAGCGACATCTCCGGGTGGTTGGTGCGGCCGGCGGGAGCGCATCTGTGGGCGGTGCTCGTGACGGTGCTGGCGGCGTCCGCCGTGCACGCGTCGCGGGTGACCTCGGACGGGGGCATGGACAACGCCATCGTCGTGCGGGCCGCCCGCACCTGGCTGGCCGGCGGCTCCCCGTACGACGATCCGCACTTCCTCTATCTGCCGAGCGCCGTCCTGGCCGCCGTCCCGCAGGCGCTGCTGCCCGGGGCCGTCCTGCGGGTGCTGGTGCCGTGCGCGGTGACGGTCCTGCTGGCGCTGGCCTGGGCCTGCGCGCTGCGGCTGCACCGCGTGCCGCTCGGCAGCCGGCTCGCGGCCCTCGGGCTGACCGGGCTCGCGCTGGGCTTCGCGCCGTTCGGGCACCTGGTGCGGCTCGGCAACTGGACGGTGACGGCGACGGTGGCGCTGCCGCTGGCCCTGCTGCTGGCGAGCCGGGGGCGCTGGACGGGCGCGGGGGCCGTCATCGGGGCGGCCGTCGCGCTCAAGCCGCTGCTCGCGCCCGTCGTCCTGCTCTTCCTCTTCGCCGGCCGGTGGCGGGCCCTGACGGCGGCCGTCCTGGTGCCCGCGCTGGCCTCCGCCGCGGCGGCGCTGGCGATGCCCGACCCGGCGGGCTTCTTCACCCGCACCCTGCCCTTCCTGCTGCACGGCGACGACGGCTTCGTACGGCTCTACGAGGCCTCCCCGGCGGCCGTACTGCCCCGGCTCGGGGTGCCGCCGGCGCTCGCGCAGGGGCTCGCGGTGGCCGGGGCGTGCGCCGGGGTGCTGTGCGCGTACCGGCGCTGGCGGCGCGCCGACCCCGGCCCGCTGCGGCTGGCGGAGACCGGCGCCGGTCTGATGCTGTCGGCGTTCCTCGTCTCCCGGCCGTCCTACGACCACTACCTCCTGGTCGCCCTGCCCCTGCTGCTCGCCGGGCTGCCGTACGCCGGGTCGGCGGCCCGCGGGGTGTGGTTCTGGATCGCCCTGGTGCCCCAGGTACCCGGGCTGACCTGGCCCTGGCTGGAGGGGGAGCGGCGGCGGGCCTTCCGGGACGCGTTCACGCTGTGCGTGCTTGCGGTGACGGTCGCCCGGCAGGCTTGGGCCGGTCCGGCGGGTGCCGACGGCCGGGTGCCCCCGGGGCGGGCGCCGGAGCCGGAGCGTGCCCCCGCGGCCCCGTTTTGACCCGGCCGCCGGGGCCCGGGTATTCTGCACAGTCGTATGTGTATTGGCTTGCTCATTCTCACGTGAGGGGCCCTTACACCGGTCCACCGGGACCGATGACCAGCGACCTGCACGCGGTATGCGTCACCGCGGTGCGGTCAGGGCTGTCGTGATCGTCTTCGGTGACCAATGTCAGGACCACTCACTGAAGAAGCGAAGGCTACGAACCGTGCGTACGTACAGCCCCAAGCCCGGCGATGTGACGCGCCAGTGGCACGTCATCGACGCTCAGGACGTCGTCCTGGGGCGTCTGGCCTCCACCACGGCCTCCATCCTGCGCGGCAAGCACAAGCCGATCTACGCGCCCCACGTCGACACCGGTGACTTCGTCATCATCATCAACGCCGACAAGGTGCACCTCTCCGGCAACAAGCGGACCCAGAAGATGGCGTACCGCCACTCCGGCTACCCGGGCGGTCTGCGCTCCGTGCGCTACGACGAGCTGCTGGACAAGAACCCGGAGAAGGCCATCGAGAAGGCCGTCAAGGGCATGCTCCCGAAGAACTCCCTGGGCCGTCAGATGCTCTCGAAGCTGAAGGTCTACAAGGGTGACCAGCACCCGCACGGCGCGCAGCAGCCGCAGCCGTTCGAGATCACCCAGGTCGCGCAGTAAGTCCGGCCACCCCCTAAGACTGAAGAGAATCTGAGGAGCATCGTGGCCGAGACCACTGCCGAGCAGCCGCTCGAAGAGATCGACATCGACAGCTACACCACCGAGTCCGAGGTCCCCGTCGAGGGCGAGTACACCTCGGAGTCCATGGCCTCCGCGTTCGGCGAGCCCCAGCCGGCCGCCGGCCTGGGCCGTCGCAAGAACGCCATCGCCCGTGTCCGGATCGTCCCGGGCACCGGCAAGTGGAAGATCAACGGCCGCACCCTCGAGGACTACTTCCCGAACAAGGTGCACCAGCAGGAAGTCAACGAGCCCTTCAAGGTGCTCGAGCTCGAGGGCCGTTACGACGTCATCGCCCGCATCGCGGGTGGCGGTGTCTCCGGCCAGGCCGGCGCGCTCCGTCTCGGTGTCGCCCGCGCCCTGAACGAGGCCGACGTGGACAACAACCGCGGCGCGCTCAAGAAGGCCGGCTTCCTGACCCGTGACGACCGCGCGGTCGAGCGGAAGAAGGCCGGTCTGAAGAAGGCCCGCAAGGCCCCGCAGTACAGCAAGCGCTAAGTCGTACCGGCTGTACTCCGAACGCCCCGGCGGCACGCCACTGTGCTGCCGGGGCATTCGTTTATCCCTGCCGTTGGGCGTATAACGGCACAAGATGCTCTAAGGCTTATGTGATCGTTGGTCGGGCGCTGCACGCCCGGCCTTCGGGAGCCGACTGCGTGGGCCGCACTCATCGCCAGCCGCTTCCGGAATTGACGTTTCCTCAGGAGGACAAGTGGGACGACTCTTCGGCACGGACGGCGTGCGCGGTGTCGCCAACGCGGATCTGACGGCCGAGCTGGCGCTGGGCCTCTCCGTCGCCGCGGCGCATGTACTGGCCGAGGCGGGCACCTTCGCCGGGCACCGGGCGACCGCGGTGGTCGGCCGGGACCCGCGCGCCTCCGGGGAGTTCCTGGAGGCCGCGGTGGTCGCGGGCCTGGCCAGCGCCGGCGTGGACGTGCTGCGGGTCGGCGTGCTGCCGACGCCCGCGGTGGCCCACCTCACCGGCGCACTCGGCGCCGACCTCGGCGTGATGCTGTCCGCGAGCCACAACGCCATGCCCGACAACGGCATCAAGTTCTTCGCCCGCGGCGGCCACAAGCTCGCCGACGAGCTGGAGGACCGCATCGAGTCCGTCTACGCCGAGCACCGCACCGGCGCCCCCTGGGACCGCCCGACCGGCGCCGGCGTCGGCCGCGTCCGCGACTACGACGAGGGTCTCGACCAGTACGTCGCCCACCTCGTCGGCGTCCTGCCGAACCGCCTCGACGGACTGAAGATCGTCCTCGACGAGGCGCACGGCGCGGCCTCCCGGGTCTCGCCGGAGGCGTTCGCGCGGGCCGGCGCCGAGCTGGTCACCATCGGTGCGGTGCCCGACGGCCTCAACATCAACGACGGCTGCGGCTCCACCCACCTCGACCTGCTCAAGGCCGCCGTCGTCGAGCACGGCGCCGACCTGGGCATCGCCCACGACGGCGACGCCGACCGCTGCCTGGCCGTGGACCACACCGGTGCGGAGGTCGACGGCGACCAGATCCTCGCCGTGCTCGCGCTCGCGATGCGGGAGCGGGAGGCGCTGCGCTCGGACACCGTCGTCGCGACCGTCATGTCCAACCTGGGCTTCAAGCTCGCCATGGAGCGCGAGGGCATCCGGTTCGTGGCGACCTCGGTCGGCGACCGGTACGTCCTGGAGGAGATGAAGGAGCACGGCTACGCCCTGGGCGGCGAGCAGTCCGGGCACGTCATCATCCTCGATCACGCCACCACCGGCGACGGCACGCTGACCGGCCTGATGCTGGCGGCGCGGGTCGCGCAGAGCGGCCGTACGCTGCGGGACCTCGCGTCCGTGATGGAGCGGCTGCCGCAGGTGCTGGTGAATGTGCCGGACGTGGACAAGTCGCGGGTGAAGACCTCAGCCGAGCTGGCCGCTGCGGTGTCCGAGGCGGAGCGGGAGCTCGGGAGCACCGGGCGGGTGCTGCTGCGTCCCTCGGGGACCGAGCCGCTGGTGCGGGTGATGGTCGAGGCCGCGGATATTGAGCAGGCCCGGTCTGTGGCGGGGCGGTTGGCCGATGCGGTGAAGTCCGCGCTCGGTTAGTCCTACGGCGCCGGGTTCGGGGTGGGGGTGCTGTGTGATGCGGGCCGCGGGTTTCGTTGTGGCTGGTCGCGCCCGCGCGGCGGAGCCGCACATCAGCAGAGCCTCGCGCCCCTAGGTGGGTTTGCTCATCCGGCCTCGCTGAGTCGACCACAAGGCCTTCTGTGCCAGCAGGGTCAGAGTTCCGGCGACGACGATGCCCGCCAGGTTGAGCAGGAGTTGTTCGGAGGAGCCCACCGTCTGGTCGGTGTCGCCGAAGCTCAGGGCGACGGCGGCGTTGGCGGCCGCCGGAACCGTGGTGACCGAGATGGCGACGCCCACCAGGGCGCCGGACTTCGCGGAGGTCAGCGACAGCGTCCCCGCGATGCCGGCGAGGATCGCCACCACGAAGGAGAAGGCGTCGGGGGCGTAGACGAAGCCGGTGTTGGGCCGGTCGCCCTCCAGCTTGCCCTCGCTGAACTGGCCGAACCCGGACATGACCCAGCTGAAGCCCACCGTCACCGCCATCGCCGCCGCGAACCCCACCAGCAGCGCGATCAGCGAGCGCAGGGCGAGCCGCGGGGCGCGCTGGACGATCGCCGTGCAGATGCCGGCGAGCGGGCCGAACTCCGGGCCGACGGCCATCGCGCCGACGATCAGGATCGCGTTGTCGAGCACCACACCGCAGGCCGCGATCATCGTGGCGAGCGTGATGAAGGCGACGTAGGTGATCGAGAGGGTCGACTCCTCGTGCGTCGCCTCCTCCAGCTGCTCCCACAGCACCGCGTCGGCGGGCTCGCCGGGGGCGTCCTTCTCCGCCTCGTCCGCGCGCCTGGACAGCGACAGGTCGATGTTCTCGGCGGTGATGGCGCCGCAGTCGTCGATGCCCAGGGCCCGGAGCCGGTTGATGAGTTCGTCACCGGCCTCGCGGGCCACGTCGCACATGACGACGTCGCCCTCGGGTTCGCGGGCGGCGCCCGGCAGGACGACGAGGTGGGTGGTGCCGACCGTACGGTCGATCAGGCGCACCACCTCGTCGGTGCGGTCGGCCGGGGTGATCAGGCGCAGATGCAGCATCCGGTATTTCTATCGCGCCGCACGCCCCACCAGTGCCGCCTCCCCCACCTGCACCGCCAGCCTCACGTGCACCGCCCGCCCCACCTGCGCCGCTCACCCCGCCCGTGCCGCCCGGCTCACAGCTTGCGCAGGCTCAGGCGCTGCACCTTGTGGTCGGGGCCCTTGCGCAGCACCAGGGTGGCCCGGCCCCGGGTGGGGGCCACGTTCTCCACCAGGTTGGGCTTGTTGATGGTGCGCCAGGTGGTGCGGGCGTAGTCGAGGGCCTCCTCCTCCGAGACCTGCGTGTACTTGCGGAAGTACGAGGACGGGTTCTGGAAGGCGGTCTCGCGCAGCTTGCGGAAGCGGCTGAGGTACCAGCGCTCGATGTCCTCGGTGCGCGCGTCGACGTACACGCTGAAGTCGAAGTAGTCGGCGAGTCCGACCCTGGTGCGGCCGTCCTTGCCGGGCAGCGCGGGCTGGAGCACGTTGAGGCCCTCGACGATCAGGATGTCGGGGCGGCGGACCACGAGCCGCTGGTCCGGGACGATGTCGTAGATGAGGTGGGAGTAGACCGGCGCGGTCACCTCCGCCTTGCCCGCCTTGATGTCGGCGACGAACCGGGTCAGCGCCCGGCGGTCGTACGACTCGGGGAATCCTTTCCGCGACATCAGGCCACGCGCCTCCAGCTCCCGCGTCGGCAGCAGGAAGCCGTCGGTGGTGACCAGCTCCACGCGCGGGTGCTCGGGCCAGCGGGAGAGCAGCGCCTGGAGCAGGCGGGCGACGGTGGACTTGCCCACCGCGACCGAGCCGGCGACCCCTATGACGAAGGGGGTGCCGGACTGGGAGCCCTGCTCGCCGAGGAACGTGTTCAGCGCACCGCGCAGGCCGTCGGTGGCGCCGACGTAGAGGTTGAGCAGCCGGGAGAGCGGGAGGTAGATGTCCCGCACCTCGTCGAGGTCGATGACGTCGCCGAGGCCGCGCAGCTTCTCGACCTCCTCGGCGGTCAGCGGCAGCGGCGTCTTGTCGCGCAGCGCGCTCCACTCGGGGCGGGTGAGGTCGACGTAGGGAGTCGCCTCCGGCCGTTGCCGGTGGGCGCTCCGGGGAATCGAGGGGACCGGAGAGATCACAGTCCATTGTTAACGGAGTACGAACCGGGGCGGCAGGTGGGCTGCGTCACGTCGGCCGGTCCGCCGCGGCCGGCGAGGCCCGCCGAGGCTCGACGAGGCCCGCCGAGGCCCGCCGAGATCACGGTCGGGTCTCGGGTGGCCGGTTATCGATCGTACGTGCGAATGCCGTAGGTATGGTGCGGGCAAAGTCGACCGGATCTCATCCTCGTCCTCGACGTGACTCGACAGATTCCGACGCTGGTCGACATCCCCTGAAGTGAACCGACGAAAGAGTGCCGACGTGAGTTCGACCGCTGTCCGCCGTACCGCCCTCGCGGCCTCCGCCGCCGCCCTGGCCCTGCTCGCCACCGCCTGCGGCGGATCGTCCGACGACGACGGCGCGGCCGGGGATGAGACGGCCAAGACGGAGCAGTCCGCCCCGGCGGAGGGTGCTGGGGCGTCTGCACCGGCGGGCGAGGCGCTGACCGCCGCCGAGCTGGAGAAGGTCGCCCTCGCCCAGGCCGACGTCAAGAACGGCGAGGTCGCCACCGAACTGTCGGCGGATGACCAGGTGGCCAAGGACCAGATCTCGACGGACGACAAGGCCTGTCTGCCGCTCGTCTACGTCCAGGGCGCGGTGGCCCAGGGCGAGCCGGCGGCGGACGTGCAACGCTCCTGGCAGGGGCAGACGGAGTCGCCCTCCGCGAGCAAGGGCCCGGACGGCCAGGACATGACCGACGTCGACGTGAACGAGATCATGCTGAACGTCGCCTCCTACGCGGACGGCGGTGCCGAGCAGGCGATGGCGGGGCTGAAGACGGCCGTCGAGAAGTGCGCGGGCGGCTTCGACGCCACCGTGGGCAGCGACAAGATGCGGGTCACCGAGGTGAGCGGTGTGGGCCGCCTCAAGGCCGGTGACGAGGGGCTCACCGTCAACATCGGTGTGGCCACCGGCGCGGACAGCAGCGGGCTCATGAAGCTCGTGGTGGTCCGCAAGGGCTCCACGCTCGCCACCTTCAGCGCCGTCAACCTCTCCTCGATGATGACCGGCGCGGAGTTCGAGGTCCCCGCCGAGGTCGTCGACGCGCAGGTCGCCAAGCTCGGCTGACGGGCCCGAGACCGGTGGGCGGCGTTCGTACCCCGGTGGGAATTTCCGATTTCGGGCACAGGAAGCCCGCTTTGCGGCCGCCTCGTGGCCGATCCTGCTCGTAGGCTGCCGCTTATGTGCGGAATCGTGGGATACGTAGGGTCTCAGTCGGCGCTCGATGTCGTGATGGCCGGACTGAAGCGGCTCGAGTACCGGGGATACGACTCGGCGGGCGTCGCCGTGCTCGCGGACGGCGGCCTCGCCACCGCCAAGCGGGCCGGCAAGCTCGTCAACCTCGACAAGGAACTGTCCGAACACCCGTTGCCGTCCGCCGCGACCGGCATCGGCCACACCCGCTGGGCCACCCACGGCGGCCCCACCGACGCCAACGCCCACCCGCACGTCGACAACGCGGGCCGGGTGGCCGTGGTCCACAACGGCATCATCGAGAACTTCGCGCCGCTGCGGGCGGAGCTGGCGGAGCGCGGCCACGAGCTGCCCTCCGAGACCGACACCGAGGTCGTCGCCCACCTGCTCGCCGAGGAGTACTCGGCCTGCGCCGACCTCGCCGAGGCGATGCGGCTGGTGTGCCGGCGGCTGGAGGGCGCGTTCACGCTGGTCGCGGTGCACGCGGACGTGCCGGACGTGGTGGTGGGCGCTCGCCGCAACTCGCCGCTCGTGGTGGGTGTGGGGGAGGGCGAGTACTTCCTCGCCTCGGACGTGGCGGCCTTCATCGCCCACACCCGGGACGCCGTCGAGCTGGGCCAGGACCAGGTCGTCGAGCTGCGCCGCGACGGCGTGCGTGTCACCGCTTTCGACGGCACCCCGGCGGACGTCCGCTCCTACCACGTCGACTGGGACGCCTCGGCCGCCGAGAAGGCCGGTTACGCCTCCTTCATGCTCAAGGAGATCGCCGAGCAGCCGAAGGCCGTCGCCGACACCCTCCTCGGCCGCATCGACGGCTCCGGCACGCTGAGCCTGGACGAGGTGCGCATCCCCGCCGGGGTGCTCCGGGAGACCGACAAGGTCGTCGTCATCGCCTGCGGTACGGCGTACCACGCCGGACTGATCGCCAAGTACGCCATCGAGCACTGGACGCGGATCCCCTGCGAGGTGGAACTGGCCAGCGAGTTCCGCTACCGCGACCCGATCCTCGATCAGCAGACCCTGGTCGTCGCGATCTCCCAGTCCGGCGAGACCATGGACACCCTCATGGCCCTGCGCCACGCCCGCGAACAGGGCGCCAGGGTCCTGGCCATCTGCAACACCAACGGCTCGACGATCCCCCGCGAGTCCGACGCCGTGCTCTACACCCACGCGGGCCCCGAGGTCGCCGTCGCCTCCACCAAGGCCTTCCTCACCCAGCTGGTGGCCTGCTACCTGGTCGCCCTGTACCTGGGCCAGGTGCGCGGCACCAAGTACGGCGACGAGATCCGCGACGTCGTCCGCGACCTGTCCGGCATCTCCGGCGCGGTCGAACAGGTCCTCGGCACCATGGACCCCGTACGGGAACTGGCCCGCTCCCTCGCCGACAAGAAGACGGTGCTCTTCCTCGGCCGGCACGTCGGCCACCCCGTCGCCCTCGAAGGCGCCCTCAAGCTCAAGGAGTTGGCGTACATGCACGCCGAGGGCTTCGCGGCGGGCGAGCTGAAGCACGGGCCGATCGCGCTGATCGAGGAGGACCTGCCGGTCGTCGTGGTGGTGCCGTCCCCGCGCGGCCGCTCGGTCCTCCACGACAAGATCGTGTCCAACATCCAGGAGATCCGCGCCCGCGGCGCCCGCACCATCGTCATCGCCGAGGAGGGTGACGAGGCGGTCGTCCCCTACGCCGACCACCTCGTCCGGATCCCGGCCACCCCGACCCTGCTGCAACCCCTGGTGGCCACGGTGCCGTTGCAGGTCTTCGCCTGCGAACTGGCGACGGCCCGGGGCAACGAGGTGGACCAGCCGCGGAACCTGGCGAAGTCGGTGACGGTGGAGTAGGCCCGGAGCGGTTCCTCACCGGCCGGTGCCGGGCAGCACGGTGACGACCCGGAAGCGTTCCAGGACCGCCGGTGTCGTGTCGTCCACCGCGAACCCCGGGTCGTCCAGCGCCGCGCGCATCTCCTCGCTGTGCCAGAACCGCTCGTGGCCCGCACGCCACTCGGCCACGGTGGTGTACCCCTCGCCCTCGTCGACCGCGTGGGCGAGGTCCACCTCGGCCAGCGGGACGACGCACCTCCGTCACCTCGACGACGGCGACGGGGAGTTCGCGCGAGTCGACGACCACTTCCCGGCGTCCGGGCTCCGGCAGTGGCTCGCCCTCGTGCTCGTACTCGGCGACCAGGCCGGTCGTCGAGGTCTTCGAACCGGGTCGAGAGGCACGTGCGCAGGCTACTGGCGAGATCCGCGCCCGAGTCCCCGTTCAGTCCCCCCGCACATCCCGCCAGGCCCGCGGAATCGCCTCCGCCACGTCATGCGCCCCCGCCGGTGCCCCCTGTGCCGCGAAGCGGCCCGCGAGGCCGTGGAGATACGCGCCCACGCTCCCCGCGTCCACCGCCGACAGGCCCGCCGCCAGCAGTGAACCCGCCAGGCCGGACAGCACGTCCCCGCTGCCGGCCGTGGCGAGCCACGACGTTCCCGTCGCGTTGACCCGGACGGGACCCCCCTTCGCACTGGCCACCAGCGTCGTCGAGCCCTTCAGCAGCACCGTCGCCCCGTACCGCGCCGCCAGCTCGCGCACCGAGGCCAGCCGCGAGCCCTCGACCTCCTCCCGGCCCACTCCGAGCAGCGCCGCCGCCTCCCCGGCGTGCGGGGTCATCAGCGTCGGTGCCGTACGCGCCCGGACCGCGTCCGCGTCGGCCAGCCGCAGGCCGTCCGCGTCGATCAGCACCGGTACCTCTGCCGCCAGCACCTGAGCCACCGTCGCCGCGTCGTCACCGGCCCCCGGTCCGACGACCCACGCCTGGACCCGCCCCGCCCGCTCCGGCCCCTGGTCGGACACGAGCGTCTCCGGGAAGCGGGCGATCACCGCGTCCCCCGCCGGACCGACGTACCGCACCGCCCCGGCCCCGCCCCGCAGCGCGCCCGAGACGGCGAGTACGGCCGCGCCCGGGTAGCGGGCCGACCCGGCGGCGATGCCGACGACTCCGCGCCGGTACTTGTCGCTCTCGGCCGCCGGCACCGGCAGCAGGCGCACCACGTCCGCGTGCTGCAACGCCTCCAGCTCGGCCGCCTCGGCGGGCAGCGGCAGGCCGATGTCCACCAGCCGCACCGAGCCCGCGTACTCCCGCGCCGGATCGATCAGCAGCCCCGGCTTGTGCGCCCCGAACGTCACCGTCAGATCGGCGCGGACCACGTCCCCCACCACCCGGCCCGTGTCCGCGTCGACCCCGCTCGGCAGGTCGACGGCGACGACGGCGGCCCGGGAGCGCGCGGCCGCGTCCGCCAGCGGTACGGCCCCCTCCCGCAGCCCGCCCTTGCCGCCGATCCCGACGATGCCGTCGAGGACGAGATCGGCCCGCGCGATCAACTCCTCGGCGGAACCGGAAGTCCCGTCCCCCGCAACCCGCCCGCCCGCGCGCCGCAGCGCCGCCAGGCCACCGCCGTGGGCCCGCTCCGGCGCGAGCAGTACCGCCGTCACGCCCGCGCCCCGCCGGGCCAGCCGCGCGCCCGCGTACAGGGCGTCGCCGCCGTTGTCGCCGCTGCCGACCAGCAGCACGACCCGGCTGCCGTAGATCCGCCCGGCCACCCGGCCCAGTACCTCCGCGCAGGCGGCGGCCAGCCCGGCCGCGGCCCGTTGCATCAGCGCCCCCTCGGGCAGCCGTGCCATCAGTTCCCGTTCGGCGTTCCTGACCGTTTCCACGCTGTACGCAGTCCGCATGCCGTCGAGTCTTCCCCGTACGCCCGGAACACGCACGGCCCGCCGTCCCCCGGGACGCGCGATGGGGGACAGTTGTCCCATGAGCGGCGGTGACGGTGGTGACGACGAAACGGCACAGGTGATGACCACGCTCGGGGGGCGCCTGCGTGCCGTCCGGCAGGCCCGCGGGCTCACCCTGGCCCAGCTCGCCGACGTCACCGGCATCTCCGTCAGCACCCTGTCCCGGCTGGAGTCGGGGCAGCGCGAGCCGGGGCTGCGGCACCTGCTGCCGCTGGCCCGGGCACACCGGCTGCCCCTGGACGAACTCGTCGGCTCGCGGACCGGCGACCCCCGCGTTCACCCCCGCCCCTTCACCCGGCACGGACAGACGTAGGTCCCGCTGACCCGGAATCCGAACGACGGACTGCACGCCTACAAGCAGATCCTCCCCGCCCCGGCCACACCGCGGACCGAGTGGACCCCCCGGCCCGAACAGGGGTCGCACGAGGGCCACGAGTGGCTCTACGTCCTCTCCGGCCGCCTGCTCCTCGCCCTCGGCGAGCACGACCTCGTCCTGACGGCCGGGGAGACGGCGGAGTTCGACACCCGCGTCCCGCACGGCATCGCCAACGCCGGGGACCAGCCCGTCGAGTGGATCGCCCTGTACGGCGCACAGGGCGAGCGCATGCACATCCGGGTCAGGCCGACCGCCGACCGGACGCACGACGCCCCCTGACCTCAGCCCTCCGCGATCACCACCGCCGACGCGATCCCCGCGTCGTGGCTCAGCGACACGTGCCACGACGCCACGCCCAGCTCCGCCGCCCGGGCCGCCACCGTCCCCGACACCCGCAGCCGCGGCTGCCCGCTGTCCTCGACGTACACCTCGGCGTCCGTCCACAGCAGCCCCGCCGGCGCGCCCAGCGCCTTGGCCAGCGCCTCCTTCGCCGCGAAGCGGGCGGCGAGCGAGGCGACGCCGCGGCGCTCCCCGCTGGGCAGCAGCAGCTCGCTCTCCAGGAAGAGCCGCCCCGCCAGGGCCGGTGTGCGCTCCAGCGACGCCCCGAACCGCTCGACCTCGGCCACGTCGATCCCGACCCCGATGATGCTCATGCCGGGAACCCTAGCCACTGCCGGGCGGCGTCGGGCGGGGGCGGCCGGGTGCTCTGAGAGACTGGGGGCACGATGAGCGAGACAACTGCTCGGCGGGACGCGGACGCGGTGCTGCGCGCCCGGGCCGAGATCGACCTGGCCGCCCTGCGGGCCAACGTCCGCGCACTGCGCGAACGGGCCCCCGGGGCGGCTCTCATGGCCGTCGTCAAGGCGGACGCCTACGGCCACGGCGCGTTCCCCTGCGCCCGCGCCGCCGTCGAGGCGGGCGCGACCTGGCTCGGCACGGCCACCCCGCAGGAGGCCCTCGCCCTGCGGTCGGCGGTGGCCGGGCTGCCGGACGACGTACGGGTCATGTGCTGGCTGTGGACGCCCGGCGGACCCTGGCGGGAGGCGGTCGAGGCCCGTCTCGACGTGTCCGTCAGCGCGATGTGGGCCATGGAAGAGGTCGTCGAGGCGGCCCGGGCGGCCGGAGTGCCCGCGCGCGTGCAGCTCAAGGCCGACACCGGGCTCGGACGGAACGGCTGCCAGCCCGGCGCGGACTGGGAAGAGCTGGTCGGGGCCGCGCTGCGGGCCGAGGAGGAGGGGCTGCTGCGGGTCACCGGGCTCTGGTCGCACTTCGCCCGCGCCGACGAGCCCGGCCACCCCTCCATCGCCGCACAGCTCACCCGTTTCCGGGAGATGACGGCCTACGCCGAGCAGCAGGGCCTGCGCCCCGAGGTGCGGCACATCGCCAACTCGCCGGCCACCCTCACCCTCCCCGACACCCACTTCGACCTCGTACGGCCCGGCATCGCGATGTACGGCGTCTCGCCCAGCCCCGAGATCGGCACCCCCGCCGACTTCGGGCTGCGCCCCGTGATGACGCTGGCCGCATCCCTGGCCCTGGTCAAGCGGGTCCCCGGCGGCCACGGCGTCAGCTACGGGCACCACTACACCACCCCCGGCGACACCACCCTCGGCCTCGTCCCGCTCGGCTACGCGGACGGCGTCCCGCGCCACGCCTCCTCCACCGGCCCGGTCCTGGTCGACGGCAAGTGGCGCACGGTCGCGGGGCGGATCGCGATGGACCAGTTCGTCGTCGACCTGGGCGGGGACCGCCCCGAACCGGGCGCCGAAGCGGTGCTGTTCGGCCCCGGTGACCGGGGTGAGCCCACCGCCGAGGACTGGGCCCAGGCGGCGGGCACCATCGCGTACGAGATCATCACCCGGATCGGAACCCGCGTTCCGCGCGTCTACGTCAACGAGTGACAGGCCCGTACCGACGCGCGTCCAGGTGAACGGCGATCGGCAGCGGGTAGGCGCACAACGGCCCGGCGAAGAGGAGCGGTGTACGTGAGCGAGAGCAACGGGGAGGCCGTCGCGGCGGTCGTCGCCTCCGCCACGGAGGCCGCCACCGAGGTCGCCGTCGGCGGCTGGCGCCGGGCGACCGGCATCGCCGGGGTCGCGATAGGCGTGGTCGCGGCGGGTGCCGCGGCCGGCGTGGCGATAGAGCGGCTCACGGTCGGCCGCGGGATGCGCCAGAAGGCCCGGCTCGCCCTCGACTCGGCGGGCCCGTACGGCGGACTGCGCGGCACCCCCGGCAAGGCGTACGCCGAGGACGGCACCGAGCTGTACTACGAGGTCGACGACCTTGCCCCGGACGCCGAGGCCGACCGCGCCCCGCGCCGCAGGCGGCTGTTCGGCCGCAGGGCGCCCGCGCCCGTCACCGTCGTCTTCAGCCACGGCTACTGCCTCAACCAGGACTCCTGGCACTTCCAGCGGGCGGCCCTCAGAGGCGTCGTCCGCACCGTCTACTGGGACCAGCGCAGCCACGGCCGGTCCGGGCGGGGCGTGGCCCAGACGCGGGACGACCGGCCGGTCAGCATCGAGGACCTGGGCCGCGACCTCAAGGCCGTCATCGACGCGGCCGCGCCCGAGGGCCCGATCGTGCTGGTCGGCCACTCCATGGGCGGCATGACCGTGATGGCGCTGGCCGACGCCTTCCCCGACCTGGTCCGCGAGCGCGTCGTCGGCGTCGCCCTCGTCGGCACGTCGTCCGGGCGGCTCGGCGAGGTCAACTTCGGGCTGCCGGTGGCCGGCGTCAACGCGGTGCGACGGGTGCTGCCGGGCGTGCTGAGGGCGCTCGGGCAGCGGGCCGAGCTGGTGGAGCGGGGGCGGCGGGCGACGGCGGACCTGTTCGCCGGGATCATCAAGCGGTACTCGTTCGCGTCCCGGGACGTCGACCCGGCCGTGGCCCGGTTCGCCGAGCGGATGATCGAGTCGACGCCGATCGATGTCGTCGCCGAGTACTACCCGGCCTTCAACGACCACGACAAGACCGAGGCCCTCGCCCACTTCGCCGGCCTTCCGGTGCTGGTGCTGGCCGGGGTGCGGGACCTGGTGACGCCGAGCGAGCACAGCGAGGCGATCGCCGACCTGCTGCCGGACGCCGAACTGGTGCTGGTCCCCGACGCGGGGCACCTGGTGATGCTGGAGCACCCGGAGCTGGTCACGGACCGCCTCGCCGATCTGCTCGCCCGCGCGGGCGCGGTGCCGGCAGCGGCTACCGTGGACGGCTATGGAAGCACCAGCAGCAGCGCAGGGCCCGGCTGAGCCGTCCGGGTCCTCCGGGACGTCCGGCTCCTCCGGGGCCTCGGAGCACGCCCCCGATGTCGAGATCACTGTCACCTCCCCCGAGCAGATGCGGGAACTGGGCCGCAGGCTCGCCAAACTGCTGCGCGCCGGAGACCTGGTGATGCTCAGCGGTGAGCTGGGCGCGGGCAAGACGACCCTGACCCGCGGTCTCGGCGAGGGCCTCGGCGTGCGCGGCGCCGTCACCTCCCCGACCTTCGTGATCGCCCGCGTGCACCCCTCGCTCGGTGCCGGCCCGCCGCTCGTCCACGTGGACGCCTACCGGCTGTCCGGCGGACTGGACGAGATGGAGGACCTCGACCTGGACGTCTCCCTGTCCGACTCGGTGATCGTGGTCGAGTGGGGCGAGGGCAAGGTGGAGGAGCTGACCGAGGACCGGCTGCGGGTCTGGATCGACCGGGCCGTCGGCGACACCACCGACGAGGTGCGGCACGTGACGGTGACCGGCCTCGGCGAGCGGTGGGCCACGGCCGACGTGAGCGTCCTCGCCGGCTGAGCCGCCCCGGCACGCCCCGGCACGCCCCTCGCGCGGGATTTTCCGACAAGGCGTCGGCAAAAGATTGCTTTCCGGGTCTTGCCCGTGGTCACATGGTACTCAGCTCGTAGTTAGGCATGCCTTACTGCGCCCGCCCCCGAGCTTCAGGAGGCGTCCATGTCGTCCATGTCCCAGGTCCAGCCGCAGGACCGCCCGAGGCCCCGGTCGTCCGCGCCCGCCGGGGTGTCGATGGGTGACCTGCTCGCCTCCTGTGCCGCCGCGACGGCGGTCTCGACGCCGCCCCGCGCCCCCGAGCCGGAGACGCGTCGGCCGGTCCGTGACCAGCACGGCCACCGTGACGACCGCGACCACCGCGACCACCGCGAGGCCGCCTGACGCCCGTGCGTCCCGCGCGTCCCGTGCGCTGTACGGGGGCGGCGGCCGCTGTCAGGGGACGACGACGACCTGCCGCCCGATCGTCGCGAACTCCCACATCGCGTCGCCGTCCGCGCGTGACTCGCGGATGCCGCCGGTGGGCCGGTCCGGGTCGGGCCTGGCCGTCGAGCCGTCGACCGCCGCGCTGAACCCGACGGCCACGCCGTCGGCGCTGGTGAAGCGCACCACGTGTTCGACCGGGACGCCGTCGGACCCGGTGATCCGGTTGGACCGGGACGTGACCGTGTAGGCGCCCGGGGCCGGGTCGACCGTACTGGGCGTGACCTCGTAGGTGCGCTGCACCTTGTTCCCCGGGCCGACCAGCCACACGCGGTCGTCGTCCACCGAGTACACCACCCGTTCACCCGTTCCGGACCCCGCGGGCAGGGCGTCGGGGTGCCGCCGGTCGCGCGGTGCCTTGACGGCGCCCGGGGCGGGGCTGCTGGTCGCGTGGGTCCGGTCGAGGTCGGCCGGGGCGCTGACGGACGCCTGGTGGGCGAGGACGCCGATCGTCACGAGGGCCGCCGTGACGAGGCCGGTGACGATACCGGCGCTGCTGCTTGCCACTGGCGACCACCTCGTCGTCGTACTCGTCCGTCCGTTCCCGGCGACGGTAGCAGTACGTAAGTGGATGAACGCGGTGCGCGACACGGGGGACGGCCGGGCCGGGGCAGGCCGGGGAGGCCGGGGGCCGGGGAGGCCGGGGAGGCCGGGGAGGCCGGGGGCGGGCCATGGGTTCGGGTCGGGCCATGGGGTCGGGCCCGGGCTGGAATCGGGCCGCCGGGCGCCCCCGGATTGTCCACAGGCCTCGGGTTGTCCACAGGGCGTCCGGTGCGGGCCGTGCGGCGCCGTAGGCTGTTTGCGTGCTCTTGCTCGCTCTGGATACCGCCACGCCCGCCGTGACCGTCGCGCTGCACGACGGTACGGACGTCATCGCCTCGTCGAGCCAGGTGGACGCACGCCGGCACGGTGAGCTGCTGCTGCCCGCCGTCGACCGGGTGCTCACCGAGGCCGGCCTGCGGCTCGACGCCGTCACCGGCATCGTCGCGGGTACCGGCCCCGGCCCGTACACGGGGCTGCGCGTCGGCCTGATGACCGCGGACGCCTTCGGGCTCGCGCTCGGCGTGCCCGTGCACGGCGTGTGCACGCTGGACGGCCTCGCGTTCGCCGCCGACCTGGAGGGCCCCTTCGTGGTGGCGACCGACGCCCGCCGGAAAGAGGTCTACTGGGCGCGGTACGCCGACTCCCGCACCCGCCTCACCGACCCGGCCGTCGACCGCCCCGCCGACATCGCCGAGCAGGTGGCCGGGCTCCCGGCGGTCGGCGCCGGCGCGCTGCTCTACCCGGACACCTTCCCCCGGACGCACGAGCCGGAGCACGTGTCCGCCGCCGCACTGGCCCGGCTGGCCGCCGAGAAGCTCGCGGCGGGGGAGGAGCTGCCCGCGCCCCGGCCGCTGTACCTGCGCCGGCCCGACGCCCAGGTCCCCAAGAACTACAAGGTGGTCACCCCCAAGTGACCGAGTCAGCCACTGCCGAGTCCGCACCTGCCGTACTGCGCGAGATGCGCTGGTGGGACATCGACCCCGTGCTCCGCATGGAGCGGGAGCTGTTCCCGGAGGACGCCTGGTCGCGGGGGATGTTCTGGTCCGAGCTGGCGCACGCGCGCGGACCGGGGGCGACCCGGCGGTACCTCGTCGCCGAGGACGACGGCCAGGTCGTCGGCTACGCGGGCCTGGTCACCTCCGGGGAGCAGGCCGACGTGCAGACCATCGCCGTCTCCCGCGACCACTGGGGCACCGGCCTCGGCGCGCGGCTGCTGACCGAGCTGCTGCGCGCGGCGACCGCCTTCGAGTGCACCGAGGTGCTGCTGGAGTGCCGGGTGGACAACACCCGCGCCCAGCGGCTGTACGAGCGCTTCGGCTTCGAGCCCATCGGCTTCAGACGCGGCTACTACCAGCCGGGCAACGTGGACGCCCTGGTGATGCGCCTGACCGACCCTTCCACCTCCGTACCGGGAACCGAACGAGGAACCGACAACCATGGCTGACTCACGCGACGAGCCTCTCGTCCTGGGGATCGAGACCTCCTGCGACGAGACCGGCGTCGGTGTCGTCCGCGGCACCACCCTGCTGGCCGACGCCGTCGCGTCCAGCGTCGACGAGCACGCCCGCTTCGGCGGCGTCGTCCCGGAGGTGGCGAGCCGCGCCCACCTGGAGGCGATGGTGCCGACCATCGAACGCGCCCTCAAGGAGGCCGGGGTCAGCGCCCGCGACCTCGACGGCATCGCCGTCACCGCCGGACCCGGCCTCGCGGGTGCCCTGCTGGTCGGCGTCTCTGCGGCGAAGGCGTACGCCTACGCGCTCGGCAAGCCCCTGTACGGCGTCAACCACCTCGCCTCGCACATCTGCGTCGACCAGCTCGAACACGGCGCGCTGCCCGAGCCGACGATGGCCCTGCTGGTCTCCGGCGGGCACTCCTCCCTGCTTCTCTCCACGGACATCACCTCAGACGTCCGTCCCCTCGGCGCGACCATCGACGACGCGGCCGGCGAGGCCTTCGACAAGATCGCCCGCGTGCTGAACCTGGGCTTCCCCGGCGGTCCGGTCATCGACCGGTACGCGTGCGAGGGCGACCCGAACGCGATCGCCTTCCCACGCGGTCTGACCGGCCCGCGCGATGCGGCGTACGACTTCTCCTTCTCCGGTCTCAAGACAGCCGTGGCCCGCTGGATCGAGGCGAAGCGGGCGGCGGGGGAGGAGGTGCCGGTGCGCGACGTGTCGGCGTCCTTCCAGGAGGCGGTCGTGGACGTGCTGACCCGCAAGGCGGTACGGGCCTGCAAGGACGAGGGCGTCGACCACCTGATGATCGGCGGCGGCGTGGCCGCCAACTCCCGGCTGCGGGCGCTCGCCCAGGAGCGTTGCGAGGCGGCCGGCATCCGGCTGCGGGTGCCGCGCCCCAAGCTGTGCACGGACAACGGCGCGATGGTCGCCGCGCTCGGTGCCGAGATGGTGGCGCGCAACCGCGCCGCCTCCGACTGGGACCTGTCGGCGGACTCGTCCCTGCCGGTGACGGAACCGCACGTGCCCGGCCACGGCCACGCGCACGGCCACGACCATGTCCACGAGGTCAGCAAGGAGAACCTGTACTCGTGAGCATCGCGCTGATGTGGGAGGCGCGGGCCGTGCCCGGCCGCGGCGACGAGCTGCTGGCCTGGGCCCGAGCCCAGCCGCTCGACGGCACCCCGGCCCGTCGAGAGACCCTGCGGGCCCCGCAGGACCGCGTCCTCGTCATCACCTGGTGGGACGCCGCGTACGACGCCGAACTCCCGGAGCTGCCCGAACCGGACGAGGGGCTGGTGACGCGGGCGGTGCACCGGTGGCGGTTCGAGTCGGTCGACGGTGACGACGGTGACGACGGTGGCAACGGCCAGTCGGTCGACGGTGGCGGCGGCCGGGCGGTCGGGGGCGGCGACGGTCGGTCGGCCGAATGATTCGGGCCTACCGGCGAATGTTCCGATGGTCTCCGGTTGGGTGACCCCTTCGTCAGGCGGCCCCATGGGGTTACGATCGCCGCCATGACATCCCCGCAGCCCGCTGAAACCCCGACGCGAAAGCGGTCCGCGCAGACCGCGACCCTCGCCGAGATCGCGCGTGAGGCCGGTGTGTCGGCGCCGACTGTTTCGAAGGTGCTCAACGGCCGCGCCGACGTCGCCCCGTCGACCAGGGCCCGCGTCGAGGAGCTGCTGCGCGTTCACGGCTACCGGCGCAGGCGGGCCGAGTCGACCCGGTCGCCGCTGATCGACCTGGTCTTCCACGAGCTGGAGAGCGCCTGGGCGATGGAGGTCATCCGCGGCGTGGAGAACGTGGCCCGGGACACGGGGCTCAGCGTCGTGCTCTCCGAGAGCGCGGGCCGCCTCACGCCCGGCCGGACCTGGGCCGACCAGGTCGCCGCCCGCCGTCCGCACGGCGTGATCCTCGTCCTGTCCGGCCTCGACGATTCCCAGCGGGCCCTGCTCACCAGCCGGTCCATCCCGTTCGTGGTGATGGACCCGGCCGGCGACCCGGGCGCCGACGTGCCGTCCATCGGCGCCACCAACTGGCAGGGCGGACTCGCCGCCACCCGGCACCTGGTCGACCTCGGCCACACCCGCATCGGCGCGATCAGCGGACCCACCCGCATGATGTGCAGCCGCGCCCGCATCGACGGCTACCGGGCCGCCCTGGAGACGGCGGGGCTGCCGGTCGACCCCGACCTGATCGTGACCGGCGACTTCCACCACGAGGCCGGCTACCGGCAGGGCCTGGAACTGCTGCGCCGCCCGGACCGGCCGACCGCCGTCTTCGCCGGCAACGACCTCCAGGCGCTCGGGCTGTACGAGGCCGCGCGCGAGCTGGGGCTGCGCATCCCGCAGGACCTGAGCGTGGTCGGGTTCGACGACCTGCCGGTGGCCCGCTGGGTGGGGCCGCCGCTGACGACCGTACGGCAGCCGCTGATGGAGATGGCCGAGGCGGCGGCCCGGCTGGTCCTGGACCTCGGGCGGGACGACGGCTCCCCGACCGCGACCCGTGTGGAGCTGGCCACCAGCCTGGAGGTGCGCAGCAGTACGGCGTCGCGGGAGGCGTAGGCGGCCTTCACGCGCGCTGACCCGCCCTCACCCGACCGTGCCCGCCAGCACGCGCCCCCAGGCCCGAAACGTTCGGCAGTCTCCGAAGTCTGAGAATTTCCGCAGAAGCCCGACCCACCTGTTCCAGTTTCAATAATTCGGACTTATGTTCCTTCCGGTGGGGCATCCGAGTGGGGACGCGAACGAGACGGGCGGGGCGGGGGCTGACGCATGGCGGCGCGGGGCGGGCAGGACGAGCGGGACGGCCGCCGGAAGGGGCTCAGGGCGGCCGGCCTGGCCCTGACCGGCGCCCTGCTGCTCGGCGCCGGGGCGGCGGGCTGGGCCTACTGGCACCTGAACGGCAACATCAAGAGCGTCGACATCAACGGCGCGCTCGGCGACGACCGGCCCGCCCGCCCCGCCACCGTCCCCTCCGCCTCGCCCTCCGGGTCCCCGGCGCCCACCGGCGCCCTGAACCTCCTCGTCCTAGGCTCCGACTCGCGCAGCGGCGAGGAGAACCAGGAGCTGGGCGGCGGCGACAGCGGGGGTGCCCGCTCCGACACGGCGATGGTCGTCCACCTTGACGCGGGCCGTACCGCCGCCACCGTCGTCAGCATCCCGCGCGACACCCTCGTCGAGCGGCCCTCCTGCCCGCTGCCGTCCGGCGGTACGACCCGCGAGGCGAGCGGCGCCATGTTCAACACCGCCTACGAACTGGGCGGGCCGGTCTGCGCCGTGAAGACCGTCGAGTCGCTCACCGGGGTCCGCATGGACCACTACGTCGAGGTCGACTTCTCCGGCTTCGCCGACCTGGTCGACGCGCTCGGCGGGGTCACCGTCACCACGGACGTGGACATCGACGACGACAAGAGCCACCTGCACCTGGACGCCGGCACCCACCACCTCGACGGCACCGAGGCCCTCGGCCTGGCCCGCACCCGGTACGGGCTGGAGGGCGGCAGCGACCTCGCCCGGATAGAGCTCCAGCACAAGCTCGTCAAAGCGCTGCTGGAGCAGGTCTCCGCCACCGACCTGCTCACCGACCCCGCACGCCTCTACCAGGTCGCGGACGCGCTCACCGGCAGTCTCACCACCGACACCGGCCTGGACTCGCTGGGCGAGCTGACGAACCTGGGCCGCAGCCTCGGGGACCTCGCCGCGGACGACGTACGCACGCTGACGATGCCGGTGCTGCCCGCGCCCTCCGATCCCAACCGGGTGGTGGCGGACCAGCCGGACGCCGCCGACCTGTGGGAATCGCTCCGCTGAGAAATTTCCGGGGAAATTCCAGGGGGAATCTCGCCGCGGGTGTCGATCCACGGCTCTCCCGTTCGACGCAAGGGGTGAGAGGCCGGGGAGAACCCGGCCGCCGAACCACCCCGAGGAGTCACCATGCCCCGCTACCTGTCGCTGATCCGCATCGAGGAGTCCGACGCCCTGTCCGGTGGCCCCAGCCCCGAGCTGATCCAGCGGATGGAGAAGCTGATGGAGGAGATGACCAAGGCGGGCGTCCTGCTGGACACGGCCGGGCTAACCCCGACCGCCCAGGGCACCCGCGTCCACTACGAGGGCGGACAGCTCTCCGTCACCGACGGGCCCTTCACCGAGACCAAGGAGGTCGTCGGCGGCTACTCGCTCCTCCAGGCCAAGGACATGGCCGAGGCGGTCGAGTGGACCAAGCGCTTCCTGAAGGTGCACGAGGAGTACTGGACGGTGACCTGCGAGGTCCGGGAGCTGATGGAGGGCTGAGCCGACGCAGGAGCGGCCGAGTCCCGTTTTGCCCCGGCGGCCCGAGGGTGTTGCATGGTGGGCTGTGGAAGCGCAGCCCACCGCCGCCCTCGAAACCGTCTTCCGGCTGGAGTCGCCCCGCGTCATCGCCGGCGTGGCCCGGCTCGTCCGGGACGTCGGCATCGCCGAGGAACTCACCCAGGACGCCCTGGTCGCGGCCCTGGAGCAGTGGCCCCGGGACGGCGTGCCCGACAACCCGGGCGCCTGGCTCATGGCCACCGCCCGCCGCCGCGCCGTCGACCTGATCCGGCGCCGGGAGACCTACGCCCGCAAGCTCGCGGAGATCGGCCGGGACCTGCCCGCCTCGGCGCCCCCGCCCGAGGAGCCCGCCGACCCCGAGGACATCGACGACGACCTGCTCCGACTGGTCTTCACCGCCTGCCACCCGGTGCTGTCCGCCGAGGCGCGCATCGCCCTCACCCTCCGCCTGCTCGGCGGCCTGACCACGCCGGAGATCGCCCGCGCCTGCCTCGTCCCGGAACCGACGGTCGCCCAGCGCATCGTGCGCGCCAAACGCACCCTGGCCAGGAAGAACGTCGATTTCGAGGTACCGTACGGACCCGACCGCGCGGCCCGCCTCGGCTCGGTCCTGGAGGTCATCTACCTGATCTTCAACGAGGGCTACGCGGCCACCGCCGGCGACGACTGGCTCCGCCCCGCCCTGTGCGAGGACGCCCTGCGCCTGGCCCGCGTCCTGTCCGCCCTGATGCCGAAGGAACCCGAAGTCCACGGCCTGACCGCGCTGCTGGAGTTCCAGTCCTCCCGCACCGCCGCCCGCACCGGCCCCGACGGTGAGCCGGTGCTGCTGAGGGACCAGAACCGCCACCGCTGGAACCGCCTGCTCATCGCCCGCGGCATCACCGCCCTGGACCACGCCCACGCCGCCACCGGCTCCGGCGCCCCGGGCCCGTACGTCCTCCAGGCCGCGATCGCCGCCTGCCACGCGACGGCGTACACGTACGAGGAGACCGACTGGCCCCGCATCGCCACGCTCTACGGCCTGCTCGCGGCCCGCGCCCCGTCCCCGGTCGTCGAACTCAACCGCGCGGTCGCCGTCTCCATGGCCGAGGGCCCGGCCCCCGCCCTCGCCCTCGTCGACGCCCTCGCCGCCGAACCCGCCCTGCGCGACTACCACCTGCTCCCCAGCGTCCGCGGCGACCTCCTGCTCCGCCTGGACCGTACGGCCGAGGCCCGCACGGAGTTCGAACGGGCCGCGTCCCTGACCCGCAACGAACGCGAACGCGCCCTCCTGCTGCGCCGTGCGGAGGAATGCGGCTAGGCAGCGCTCGGCGGGCACACGCCGCGGACGCCGTACGGCCGTGGTACGAACGGCAGTTGGGCCGGGCCGCCGTCGGCGACCAAGATCGCTTCTGGCTACAGTGCTCGGACACGGGGGGATGCCCCCACGCACAGAAGCGGAGAAAGCACGCGGGGGAAGATCACCGCTGCCTGGGCGGTACTGGCCGCCCTGGCCCTGAGCAGCGGATGCAGCAGCGAGGCGGCGGAGGGCGGCGGCCTGCCGAGTGCCGACAGCATGAAAGGCCGTCCACGCCTACGCGGACTCCTACGCCCCCTGCGGCCCGGTGGAGCTGAACTCCGAGGAGGGCAGCAGGCCGGCGGCGGCCAAGGACCCCTCCTGGTCCATCGAGGAGCGCGGGGTGTGCGAGGACGCCTCAGGCCGCACCATCACACTGCTGCGCACCGAGGACATGGCCGACTTCCAGAAGGCGGTGAAGCGGGAGGGCGGCCGGGGACTGCTCGTCGGCCGGGACTTCGCGGTCGAACCCACGGGAGAAGAATCCATCACCCAGCTCCTGGAGAGCGACCTGATGTATCTCGACTGCGACCCCGACGACGAGGTTCCCAGCGGCTACGAGAAGGAGAAGGTGCTCGTCGAAGGCTGCCGGCTGACGAAGTACGTGAACTTCGACTGACGCCGTCGCGGCATCCCGGCCGTGCCCGGCGTCGGCCCGGCACGGCTCAGGACGGGGGCGCCGGCTGCCCGATCAGCATCGTCGGTGCCCCCGCGACCCGCGTCAGGAACACGGTCGCAGCGTTCGGACCCTGCGGTTTCACCTTCCTCCGCAGCTCCTCCGGCTCGACCGCCGAGCCCCGCTTCTTCACGGTCAGCGTGCCGACGCCGCGCTCCCGCAGCAGCGCCTTCAGCTTCTTGACGTTGAAGGGCATCCGGTCGGTGATCTCGTACGCCGTGGCGTACGGCGTCGGCAGCAGTGCGTCCCCGGTGACGTACGCGATCGTGGCGTCGAGCAGCCCGCCGCCGACCTGTTCGGCGACCTCGGCGACCAGGTGGGCCCGGATGACGGCGCCGTCCGGCTCGTAGAGGTACCGGCCGGGCGTGCGGACCTCCGGGTCGGGCAGGCCGGTGCCGGGCAGGGTGCGGGGCCCGGGCAGCAACGTGGCCCGCACCGCCCCCGCCGACGCGCCGGCTCCGAACCACAGCACGGCCTCCTTCACGTCCCCGCCATCGGAGATCCACTCCACCTCGGCGTCCTCGGGCACCGCCTCGTGCGGAATGCCGGGCGCCACCTTGAGCGCGGCGGCGCCGGAGGCCGTACGGGCCGCCCGCACGGCCCAGGACAACGGCGGCGAGTACGCCTCGGGGTCGAAGATCCGGCCCCGTCCGCCCCGCCGCGCCGGGTCGACGAACACGGCGTCGTACCCGCCCGTGTCCACCTCCGTCACATCCGCCTCGCGCACCTCGATCAGGTCGGCCAGCCCCAGCGCGTCGGCGTTGGCACGGGCCGCCGCGGCCGTGACCGGGTCCCGGTCGACGGCAAGGACCCGGATCCCGGCCCGCGCCAGCGCGATCGCGTCGCCCCCGATCCCGCAGCACAGGTCGGCGACGGAGGTCACGTCCAGCGCCGCGAACCGCCCGGCCCGGTACGCCGCCACGCTCGCGCGCGTCGACTGCTCGACCCCGTTGGGCGTGAAGAACATCCGCCCGGCGTCCTCGGCCCCGAACTTCGCCACCGCCCGCTGCCGCAGCCGCGCCTGCCCGAGCGCGGCCGAGACCAGCTCGGCGGGGTGCGTGCGCCGCAGCCGGGTCGCGACCGCCAACTCCTGTGCGGGGTCGGTGTCGCGCACCTCGTCGAGCAGCGCGCGGCCTTCGGGAGCGAGCAGGGCGAGGAGGGAATCGAGGTCGTTCACCGGGACATTGTGGGCCAGTCGGTGGATGGTGCGCCTCCGGCGCGGTGTCGGGCCGGGTTCGCAGGCCGGCGACTGCGAGGATCCGGCACCATGCGAGAAGTCGTACAAAATGACAAAAGTCGGGCATCGCGTCGCGTATCCCGGGCAGCCGGTCCCGCACCCCGCAGAGCACTTCGCCGGCGCGGAGCGATCGCCACCGCCGTCCTCGTCGTCGCCGCCCTCGCCGGCGGCTGTGCGCAGGGCGACTCCTCCGAAGTACGGGGTGCCGCCGGCCAGCAGGCCCCGAAGGCGCCCCCGGCCCGCGCGGTCGACGGCGCGGCCAAGGCGCGCGAGGCCAGGGCCGCCCTGGCCGCCGCCGCCAAGCGCTGGGACCTCAAGAAGGTGCCGCTGACGGCTCCCGCGCCCCCGGAGGAGAAGCCGCAGATCAAGGCCCGCGAGGGCTTCGAGGTCGACGGCCAGGAGGAGGACAGCCTCCCGCCGGTCTTCACCACGGTCCCCACCAAGGAGAAGATCGTCTTCCTCACCATCGACGACGGCGCCGAGAAGGACCCGGCGTTCCTGAAGATGATGAGCGAGCTGAAGATCCCGTACACCGTCTTCCTCACCGACGAGGAGATCAAGGACGACTACGGCTACTTCAAGAAGATGCAGGCCCGGGGCATCACCCTCAACAACCACACCCTGAGCCACCCCTACCTCCCCGCGCTCTCCTACGAGGAGCAGCAGCGCGAGATCTGCGGCATGCAGGACGTGATGGAGAAGCACTACGGCAAGCGCCCCGTCCTCTTCCGCCCGCCCTACGGCAACTACAACCGCGACACCCTGCGCGCCGCCAAGTCCTGCGGCATCAAGTACGCCCCGATCTGGAGCGAGGAGGTGTACGTCGACCACTGGGAGTACCGCGAGTGGGACCAGGACCTGCACCCCGGCGACATCGTCCTCACCCACTTCCGGGGCACGAACGACTGGGACGGCACCATGACCGACATGGTCCGCCGCTTCCTGAACCGGATCACCGCCGACGGGTACGCGGTGGCCCGCCTGGAGGACTACCTGTGAGGCGAGGGCGGTTCCGCCCGGCCGGCGCCGCCCTGGCCGCCCTACTGCTCGCACTGCTCCCGCTCACCGGCTGCGACCGGCTCGCCGCCCCCGCCGAACACGCGGCGGCGGCCGGAGAGCCCGCCCAGGACGGCGACCGGGACAGCGACCGGGCCGGCGACCGGGACCAGGCCCTGCCGCCCGTCGTGGAGCACGTCCGCACCACCGACCGGGTCGTCTTCCTCACCTACGACGACAGCGCCGAGCGCGACCCCGCCTTCGCCGGCCTGATCCGCGAACGACGGCTCCCGGTCACCCTGTTCCTCACCGACACCGTCGCCGGACCGGCCTACGGCGACTTCGCCCGGCTGCGCCCGTTCGGCGCGAGCCTGCAGAACCACACCCTCGACCACCGTTCCCTGCGCGGCCTGCCCTACGCCGGGCAGCGAGCCGAGATCTGCGGCCAGCAGACCAAGCTCAAGTCCCGCTTCGGCGTCCGCGCCCACCTCTTCCGCCCGCCGCACGGCACGTACGACACCACGACCCTGCGCGCCGCCGCCGACTGCGGCATCACGGCCCTCGTCCTGTGGCGCGCCACCCTCGACACCGGGGGCACCCTCACCTACACCCGCGGCGACCACCGCCTCCACCCCGGCGACATCGTGGCCGTGGACCCGGACCACCCGACCGCCGAGAACCTGACCGCCCGCACGGAACGTTTGCTGAAGACGATCGAGGAGCAGGGGCTGAGGGTGGGCAACCTGGAGGACTACCTCTGACCTCTCGATGCCGGTCGGCGTCATCCAGCCCGTCCGGCGTTCGAGGACGAGGCCGTCCAGGCCGAAAGCGGGGGTCTGGGGGCGGCAGCCCCCAGCGACGCCCACACCCACGCAGGGTGCCTTCACGAACCGGCGTTCACCCGAAATCCCCGCCGACGCGCCGCCGGCATTGGCACTCCGCTTGACCGAGTGCTAATCGCGGTCATAGTCTCGGCTCTGGCACTCCCCACCGGAGAGTGCCAACACAGCGACGGGCAGGTCCGGCACCCGCGACGACGGATCGACCTGGTCGCCACCTCAGACAGTTAACCCCGTGAGATCTCCGAAGGGGGAGGTCGGATCGTGACGACCGCCAGCTCCAAGGTTGCCATCAAGCCGCTCGAGGACCGCATCGTGGTCCAGCCGCTCGACGCCGAGCAGACCACGGCTTCGGGCCTGGTCATTCCGGACACCGCCAAGGAGAAGCCCCAGGAGGGCGTCGTCCTGGCCGTGGGCCCGGGCCGCTTCGAGGACGGCAACCGTCTTCCGCTCGACGTCAGCGTCGGCGACGTCGTGCTCTACAGCAAGTACGGCGGCACCGAGGTGAAGTACAACGGCGAGGAGTACCTCGTCCTCTCGGCCCGCGACGTGCTCGCGATCGTCGAGAAGTAGTTCACCCGAAGCACCTTGCTTTCCAGCTGCGCCCCTGGCTCCCGCGACCATAAAAAGCCGGGCGTCGGGGGCGCAGTTGCCGTATAACCCCAAAATTTCCGGAAGAGGGCTCACGCTCCCATGGCGAAGATCCTGAAGTTCGACGAGGACGCCCGTCGCGCCCTCGAGCGCGGCGTCAACAAGCTCGCCGACACCGTGAAGGTGACGATCGGCCCCAAGGGCCGCAACGTCGTCATCGACAAGAAGTTCGGCGCCCCCACCATCACCAACGACGGCGTCACCATCGCCCGCGAGGTCGAGGTCGAGGACCCGTACGAGAACCTCGGCGCCCAGCTGGTGAAGGAGGTGGCGACCAAGACCAACGACATCGCGGGTGACGGCACCACCACCGCCACCGTGCTCGCCCAGGCGCTCGTGCGCGAGGGCCTGAAGAACGTCGCCGCGGGCGCCTCCCCGGCGCTGCTGAAGAAGGGCATCGACGCGGCCGTCGCCGCCGTGTCGGAGGACCTTCTCGCCACCGCGCGCCCGATCGACGAGAAGTCCGACATCGCCGCCGTGGCCGCGCTGTCCGCCCAGGACCAGCAGGTCGGCGAGCTGATCGCCGAGGCGATGGACAAGGTCGGCAAGGACGGTGTCATCACCGTCGAGGAGTCCAACACCTTCGGTCTGGAGCTGGACTTCACCGAGGGCATGGCCTTCGACAAGGGCTACCTGTCGCCGTACTTCGTGACGGACCAGGAGCGCATGGAGGCCGTCCTCGACGACCCGTACATCCTGATCAACCAGGGCAAGATCTCCTCCATCGCGGACCTGCTGCCGCTGCTGGAGAAGGTCATCCAGGCGGGCGCCTCCAAGCCGCTGCTGATCATCGCCGAGGACCTGGAGGGCGAGGCGCTCTCCACCCTCGTCGTCAACAAGATCCGCGGCACGTTCAACGCGGTCGCCGTCAAGGCCCCCGGCTTCGGTGACCGCCGCAAGGCGATGCTGCAGGACATGGCCGTCCTCACCGGCGCCACGGTCATCTCCGAGGAGGTCGGCCTCAAGCTCGACCAGGTCGGCCTCGAGGTGCTCGGCACCGCTCGCCGCATCACCGTCACCAAGGACGACACCACGATCGTCGACGGTGCCGGCAAGCGCGACGAGGTCGAGGGCCGCATCAACCAGATCAAGGCCGAGATCGAGTCCACGGACTCCGACTGGGACCGCGAGAAGCTCCAGGAGCGCCTCGCGAAGCTGGCCGGCGGCGTGTGCGTGATCAAGGTCGGCGCCGCCACCGAGGTGGAGCTGAAGGAGCGCAAGCACCGTCTGGAGGACGCCATCTCCGCGACCCGCGCCGCGGTCGAGGAGGGCATCGTCTCCGGTGGTGGCTCCGCGCTGGTCCACGCCGTCAAGGTGCTCGAGGGCAACCTCGGCAAGACCGGCGACGAGGCCACCGGTGTCGCGGTCGTCCGCCGCGCCGCCGTCGAGCCGCTGCGCTGGATCGCCGAGAACGCCGGCCTGGAGGGCTACGTCATCACCTCCAAGGTCGCCGAGCTCGACAAGGGCCAGGGCTTCAACGCCGCCACCGGCGAGTACGGCGACCTGGTCAAGGCCGGCGTCATCGACCCGGTGAAGGTCACCCGCTCCGCCCTGGAGAACGCCGCCTCCATCGCCTCCCTCCTGCTGACGACCGAGACCCTGGTCGTCGAGAAGAAGGAAGAGGAAGAGCCGGCCGCCGCGGGCCACGGCCACGGCCACGCCCACTGAGCGCTGCGCTGAGCTGAACGGTGCCCGGTCCCCTGCGGGGGGCCGGGCACCGTTTCTTGGTGCCGGGTGGGCGCCTGCCCCGTCGGGCTTCGGCCGGGTGCGACGCCGTCGTGATTGCCTACGCAGTCCCCCGCGCCCCTTGCGGGGCGCTTCCCCCAACGAGCCTCACCGGTGCCACGACGCGCCGAAGCCTGCGGCGGCCACTTGTGGCGGTCGGTCCGCCGGCTGTCGCGGTGGTCGGACCGTTGACCGTCGGGCTGCCCTTTCGGCGACATGAAGACGGCGTGTCACCGAAAAGCCGTCACAGCAGCCCGCTCAGTGGCAGTACGCGCTCGGCGAGCCGCCCCCGCAGCCTTTCTCCCGAGGCGTCGGCCTCCTCCAGCCAGCCTGCGGCGACCAGCAGTCCGGAGTGCTCGCAGACGTCCTCCGGCCGCAGGCCGCAGAACGAGGCGACCGCGTCCAGCGCGAGACCGTCGCCGTCCTCACCGGTGTCTCCGAGGCGCCCGTCGGGATGGCTGTGGGCGGCGGTGTACACGGCGAGGAGCCGCGTGGCGGCCCCCGCCTTCTTCTTCCGCAGCTTCCGGTCGCCCACCACCTTCTGCGCCCACCCCGAGAGCCTCGCCCGGGTGACCTTGCCGAAGTAGAACGGGCGGGGCTGGGTGGGAATGAGCGTGGGCACCGTGACCTGAGTGGGCTCCTCGGGCCGGGACATGAGCGCGTCGTCGGCGGTGACGTCCTCCGGCAGCCGCAGCCAGCCCGCGTCGACCAGCTGCTGGAGCACCCGCTCGGCATCGCCCTGCAGCCAGCCGACGAGGTCCTGCCCGGTGACGTTCCCGGTACCGGCGCGCGCGGCCCGCAGGGTGAGCATCAGCACCGCGAGCCGAGCCTCCGCCTCGGGGAGCGGGGAGTCGGCGCGGACGTGCTCCAGCACATTGCGGGCGTGGACCCCCTGGCCCCGGGTCAGCAACCGCTCGACCACCGGCCCCTCTCCGTCCACCTGGAGGCCGCGCCGGTTGGCGTCCATCTCGCGGGTGGTCAGCGCGGCCGCCGCAGCCCGGTCCGCCTCTTCCCGCAGGGTCTCGTCGCCGGTGACGTCGGCCCACAGGGCGAAGGCACGGGCCTTGCGGTCGTGGAGTTCGGCGAGGACGGCGAGGTCCGGCTCGGGCCGCCGCTGATACGCGCGGAACGCGTCCCCGAGTTCGGTCAGCTCCAGGCGCAGCGCCTCTGGCTGGAGGTCGTCCGGCACGATCCGCTGCGCGACCTTCGCCCATCGCCTCGCCTTCCGGGACCCGGCAGGGACACCGCCGGGCCGGGGACGCGGCGTGGGCCGGGCGTGCGGGACGGAGGCAGCCCGGGCACCGGCCGCACCGGGGCGGGCGGAGGCCGGGACCGCCGACGGCGACCTACTGCCACCGCCGGGAGCGTCGGAGAACAGCACCGTCCCGCCCCCGGTCGCCGCCCCTTGGCCCCTCGTCACCCTGTCCGTACGCCCCCTGTCGGTGCCGTCGACGAACAGTTCGCCCCGGTCACCATTGCCCGCGTTCACGCGATGCCGCCCTCTCCCTCGCCGAACCTGCGACCTCCCGCCCGCTGCGGGCGCAGCCACCCGACGCTATGTCGCACCGGCACCCCGCCGAGCAAAGGATCGGGATAGACCACACGTTCGGGTGACGACCCGTTCCGGGCGCCGGCCGTCGACCGTCACGCTCGGTGAAGCCCGCGCTGGTGTACTTCGGCGGCGATGGGCCGGCGATGGGCGGCGTAGAGCGCGGCGACGGCCTGCCGTCGAGCGGTGCTGTTCGAACCAGGCGGTCTCGGCGCCGCTGCGAGCCGCCGCGGAACGCCACGTGTCGGCGACCCCCTCTGCTCAGGCGTTTGCCTATTCGGGTAGCGGGCGGCCAGGTGCAGAGGGCGACCTCCACGTCCTCGTCGGCGGCCGGCCTCAGAGCCCCGTCCAGGTGGGCGAACTCGTCGTCGTCGAGGACGCACCACTCGACGACAGGCAGGAATCCTGGTCCGCACCTGAGACAGCCGGCCCGGAGTACTCAGGCGAGTACTCGAACACCAGGGGCGCTGCTTCTGTCCGGATCCTCTCCTTGTCCTCGCTCGAGAACGTGAAGAAGTAGGCCCCTGGCCCCCGGCCATCGTTGTACTTGATGAACAACTGACGGCCGTGGTTCACGACGCGATCGCCACCAGTGCGGCACCGTGCATGAAGTCTTCGTGATCAATCATTGCGCCACCCCCCGGTCGATATTAGGCGGCGCAAGGACACCGAGCCGTCGATTCAGTCAGGAGAGGCCCGCACCGAGTCTCTGCGCTTACTGCGGCCCGTACTTCCGCCCCGTCCGCGACGTGATCCCGCCCAGCAGTCCCCGCGGCACCAGCTTCGCCGCGCCCATCAGGGTCTTGTAGCGCGGGTCGGGGATCGACAGGGACTTCCCGCGGGACAGGTCGGCGAGGGCCGCCGCGACGACGTTGTCCGCGTCGAGCCACATCCAGTTCGGGATGTTGTCCGTGCCCATGCCGGCGCGCTCGTGGAACTCCGTGCGGATGAAGCCGGGGGCCAGGGCCATGAGGCGTACGCCGCTGCCGGCCAGGTCCTTCGCCACGCCCTGGGTGAACTGCACGACCCACGCCTTGGAGGCGCCGTAGGTGCCGCGCGGGACGAAGGCGGCGACCGAGGCCACGTTGACGACGCCGCCGCGGCCCCGCCCCCGCATCCCCTCCACCGCCGCCGAGGTCAGCCGGAGCACCGCCTCGCAGTGCACCTTGAGCATGGTCAGCTCGTCGGCCATGGAGACGTCGAGGAAACGGCCCTTGTTGCCGAAACCGGCGTTGTTGATCAGCAGGTCGACGGGGTTCCTGCGGTCTCCCAGTCGGGCGGCCACCGCGTCGATGCCGGCGTCCGTCGACAGGTCCGCCGTCAGCACCTCCGCCTCGATGCCGTGCCGGTCGTGCAGTTCGGTGGCCTGTTCGCGCAGCCGCTTGGTGTCGCGGGCCACCAGCACCAGGTCGTGTCCGTCGGCCGCCAGCCGGCGCGCGAACGCGGCGCCGAGGCCGGCCGTCGATCCCGTAATCAATGCCGTTGTCATGGCGCAAGGTTAGGGCGCGGGATCATGGGTGCGGACCGAGCACGTCCGCTTCGCTCAGGCGCCGTACTCCGCCACGTACTTCCGCGCCGACGCCAGCGCCTCCGGGTGCAGTGCCTCGCCCGCCGCGAGCAGCCGGGGGAGCAGCTCCCGCTGGGTCGTCACCGCGCGGAACTGCAGGGCCACCGTCACCTCGTGGGAGGGACGGTGCACGATCCGCACCGGGTCGCCCGCGCGGATCTCACCGGGCTCCAGGACGCGGAAGTAGGCACCCGGCGCGCCCTTCTCCGTGAAGCGCTTCACCCAGCGCGGCTCGCCCAGGTGGCCCTGGAAAGTACGGCAGGGGATGCGTCCGGACGTCACCTCCAGGAGCAGCTCCGACCCGACCCGCCAGCGCTCTCCGATGAGGGCGCCGGCGAGGTCCAGGCCCGTGGTGGTGAGGTTCTCGCCGAACGAGCCGTTCGGCAGTTCCCGGCCCAGTTCGCGCTCCCAGGCGTCCATGTCCTCGCGCGCCATCGCGTACACCGCCTGGTCGTCGCCGCCGTGGTGCCGCGTGTCGCAGACGGTGTCGCCGGCCAGGCCGCTCGCCCCGACGCCCTTCGGCCCGGGCGCCGCCACCCGTACGGGGCCATCGGCAGGGCGCTTGTCGATGCCGGTGACGCCCTCGGGCTGGTCCGTGTACGGCACGGCCTTCGCGCGGCCCAGGTTGACGGCCAGAAGCCTCATGGCGGGAAGGTGCATGCGAGAACGGTAGGTCATGCGCGGTCAAAGCGGCGACGCATTTTTCGGCGCCCGGCCAAAGGGTCGCTTATCCTCGGGGGTGTGATCGAGGCTCGTCATCTCCGTGTACTGCGCGCCGTGGCGTCGACCGGCTCCTTCTCCGCCGCGGGGCGCGAGCTGGGCTGCACCCAGCCCGCCGTCAGCCAGCAGATGAAGGCCCTGGAGTCCTCCGTCGGCACGCCCCTGCTCGTCCGCACCGGACGCGAGATGCGGCTGACCCAGGCCGGAGAGGCGCTGGTGCGGCACGCGGCGGGGATCATCGCCGGGCTCACGGCGGCCGAGGAGGAGGTCGCCGCGATCGCCGGGCTGCGCGCCGGGCGGGTCCGGCTGGTCTCCTTCCCCAGCGGCAGCTCCACCCTCGTACCGACCGCCCTGGCCGCGCTGCGCGCCGCACACCCCGGCACCCGGGTCTCCCTGGAGGAGGCCGAGCCGCCCAACTCCGTCGAGCTGCTGCGCGAGGGCGACTGCGACGTGGCCCTCGCCTTCCGCTACGAGGGCGCGGCCGGCGCGGAGGAGTGGGACGACCTCGTCGTACGGCCGCTGCTGACCGACCGGCTGGTGGCGCTGGTGCCCGAGGGCCACCGGCTCGCCCGTACCGAAGGGGCCGTGGCCATCGGGGAGCTGGCCCGGGAGTCCTGGATCGCGGGCTGCCCGCGCTGTCGCGGCCAGCTGGTCGAGGTGTGCGAGGGGGCCGGTTTCTCCCCCCGCATCGACTTCGCGACCGACGACTACCCGGCGGTGGTCGGCCTGGTCGGCGCGGGCCTCGGCGTGGCCGTGCTGCCCCAGCTCGCCGTCGAGTCCGTACGGCCCAGGGGTGTGCGTACGGTCACGCTGGAGCCGGCCGTGCGGCGGGAGATCGTCGCGCTCACGCTGCCCGACCTGGCGCAGGTGCCGGCGGTGACGGCCACCCTGGACGAGCTGGCCCGGGCGGGCGTGCGCCAGTCGTCGGCGCGCTGACCGCGTCCGGGGACACCTTGTCGAGGCTTTGGGAGTCCTCCTCGGGTCCTCCCAGAGAAACGTTCCTTCAGTGAGGTGCGGCCGCCTCCCCGCCGGCCGACGCCGAGGCCGTCGCCGCCACCAGGCGGTTGCGGGCCCGTCCCATGAGTTCTTCGCGCTCGTCCTCGGTCAGCCCGCCCCACACGCCGTACGGCTCCCGCACCGCCAGCGCGTGCGCCGCGCACTCGGCGCGGACCGGGCACCTCATGCAGACCTCCTTGGCCGAGTTCTCGCGAGCACTCCGTGCCGCACCGCGTTCGCCTTCCGGATGGAAGAAGAGCGAGCTGTCCACCCCGCGGCACGCAGCCAGGAGCTGCCAGTCCCACAGGTCCGCGTTCGGTCCGGGAAGGCGGGAGAAATCTGCCATTGCGTGACCCCTTGTAGCCGTTCTGGGTGGATACGGTGTCCACGACCGTACAACTACGATCTAAGGAGATGAAAATATGACTCATTGCGAATCTAGTCGCAGACACCAGCGAAGTGGAAGAAAAGCGGCTGAATGGGGCACCGCTTGTGATGAAACGGCGCGGGTCCCACGCGCATGTCTGCTGCGTGGCCGCCCCCTCACGTAGAGTGCCGAAGACGACACACAGCCCCGTAACTCTTTCGAGTGACCATCGTTGAGAGTGCGGAGGCGGTTGAAGGAACAAGTGCTCGGGCGGGCGTCCGGGACGGTCGACCGCACAGGTGACGATTTCGTACCAGCCTGGAGGCTCAACGTGACGCGCAAGAGCTGCGGAGGACGGCCATGACTTCCGTCCTCGTCTGCGACGACTCCCCGCTTGCCCGAGAGGCGCTCCGCCGCGCGGTCGCGACCGTGCCCGGCGTCGAGCGCGTGACGACGGCCGCCAACGGCGAGGAAGTCCTCCGCCGCTGGGGAGCCGACCGCTCGGACCTGATTCTGATGGACGTGCGCATGCCCGGCCTGGGCGGCGTCGAGACCGTGCGGCGGCTGCTGTCCGCCGACCCCGGCGCGCGCATCATCATGCTCACCGTCGCCGAGGACCTGGACGGCGTGGCCCTCGCGGTCGCCGCCGGTGCCCGTGGCTACCTGCACAAGGACGCCTCGCGCGCCGAGCTGCGCGCCACCGTGACCCAGGCCCTCGCCGACCCGACCTGGCGGCTCGCTCCGCGCCGGCTGCGCTCGGCCGAGATGGGCGCCGCGCCCACGCTCACCGCGCGCGAGATCCAGGTCCTGGAGGGCATGAGCCACGGCCGCTCCAACGCGGAGATCGGCCGCGAGCTGTTCCTCTCCGAGGACACCGTCAAGACCCACGCCCGTCGGCTCTTCAAGAAGCTCGGCGCCTCGGACCGGGCACACGCGGTGGCGCTCGGCTTCCGGTGGGGCCTGGTCCGCTAGGGGCTCCCCGTGCGATGGAGTCCGAGAGGGCCCGTCGGGGACGTGACGATCCCCGCTTATCGCGAGGTGAGCGGGGGTGACAAGGCGACCCGCCGGGTGCCCGCTGCTCGTTTCGCCGCGGATGACGCATCCTTGAGGTGTGGAGTTCCTCGGGGACGAGTCGGTCGAGCGGAAGGGGAGGGCGCAGGGGATGAGTTCCGGCGCACCTGCTCATAACGCTTCGGTGCACAACAACGGGCACGGAGCCACGGATCGGACGGCCGCAAGGCACCATGGACCGATGCGTGACGACGAGGCGCCCCCGGACCAGGGGACGGTCGGTGGGCTCGTCCACCGCGCCGTGGACGGGGACGAGCAGGCCACGCACGACCTGCTCGCCCATGTCCACCCCCTGGCGCTGCGCTACTGCCGCACACGTCTGTCCCGGCTGCCCGGCGACGCCCGGCACTTCGTCGAGGACCTCGCCCAGGAGGTCTGCGTCGCGGTGCTGCTCGCGCTGCCCCGCTACAAGGACACCGGACGCCCCTTCGAGGCGTTCGTCTTCGCCATCGCCGCCCACAAGGTCGCCGACCTCCAGCGCGCCGCGATGCGCCACCCCGGCTCCACGGCCGTCCCGTCCGACGAGATGCCCGAGCGGCCGGACGACTCCCTGGGCCCCGAGGAGCGGGCGCTGCTCAACAGCGACGCCGCCTGGGCCAAGAAACTGCTGGCCAACCTGCCTCAGAACCAGCGCGAGCTGCTCCTGCTGCGCATCGCGGTCGGGCTCACGGCCGAGGAGACCGGGCAGATGTTGGGAATGTCACCGGGAGCCGTGCGGGTCGCCCAGCACCGGGCGCTGAGCCGGCTGCGGGCGCTGGCGGAGCAGTAGTTCACGCGGCGGCCCGCGCGACGCTCCACCTCGTACAAAGGCACGAAGGTCGCACGCTTCCTTGATCGTGGAATGACCCACGTCCACTTCCCGTTAGCATGGACATCCGCACCGATCAAGGCCATTTGGGGAAGGTGTCATGACTGCCAACGTCGACGGAGTGCCCGAGAAATTCGCGACACTCGGGCTGACCTACGACGACGTGCTGCTGCTGCCGGGCGCCTCCGCGGTGCTCCCGAACGCGGTCGACACCTCGTCCCGCATCTCCCGCAACGTGCGGGTCAACATCCCGCTGCTCTCCGCGGCCATGGACAAGGTGACCGAGTCCCGGATGGCCATCTCCATGGCCCGCCAGGGCGGCGTCGGCGTCCTGCACCGCAACCTGTCCATCGAGGACCAGGCCAACCAGGTCGACCTGGTGAAGCGCTCCGAGTCGGGCATGGTGGCCAACCCCATCACCATCCACCCGGACGCCACCCTGGGCGAGGCCGACGCCCTGTGCGCCAAGTTCCGCATCAGCGGCGTCCCGGTCACCGACGGCGCGGGCAAGCTGCTCGGCATCGTCACCAACCGCGACATGGCCTTCGAGACCGACCGCTCCCGGCAGGTGCGCGAGGTCATGACGCCGATGCCGCTGGTCACCGGCCAGGTCGGCATCTCCGGCGTGGACGCCATGGAGCTGCTGCGCCGCCACAAGATCGAGAAGCTTCCGCTGGTCGACGGCGACGGCGTCCTCAAAGGCCTGATCACGGTCAAGGACTTCGTGAAGGCCGAGCAGTACCCGCACGCCGCGAAGGACGCGAAGGGCCGCCTGCTCGTCGGCGCCGCCGTGGGCGCCAGCCCCGAGGCGCTCGACCGCGCCCAGGCCCTCGCCGAGGCCGGAGTGGACTTCCTGGTCGTCGACACCTCGCACGGCCACAACAGCAACGCGCTCAGCTGGATGTCGAAGATCAAGTCGAGCGTCGGCATCGACGTCGTCGGCGGCAACGTCGCCACCCGTGACGGCGCCCAGGCCCTGATCGACGCGGGCGTGGACGGCATCAAGGTCGGCGTCGGCCCCGGTTCCATCTGCACCACCCGTGTGGTCGCCGGCATCGGCGTCCCGCAGGTCACCGCGATCTACGAGGCCTCCCTCGCCGCCCGCGCCGCCGGGGTGCCCCTGATCGGCGACGGCGGCCTGCAGTACTCCGGCGACATCGGCAAGGCGCTCGCCGCCGGCGCCGACACCGTGATGCTGGGCAGCCTCCTCGCGGGCTGCGAGGAGTCGCCGGGCGAGCTGCAGTTCATCAACGGCAAGCAGTTCAAGTCCTACCGCGGTATGGGCTCGCTGGGCGCCATGCAGTCCCGCGGCCAGGGCCGGTCGTACTCGAAGGACCGGTACTTCCAGGCCGAGGTCGCCTCGGACGACAAGCTCGTGCCCGAGGGCATCGAGGGCCAGGTCCCCTACCGGGGTCCGCTGGCCAACGTCCTGCACCAGCTCGTCGGCGGCCTGCGCCAGACCATGGGCTACGTGGGCGCCGCCACCATCGAGGAGATGGAGTCCAAGGGCCGCTTCGTCCGGATCACCTCCGCGGGCCTCAAGGAGAGCCACCCGCACGACATCCAGATGACGGTCGAGGCGCCGAACTACAGCCGCAGCAAGTAAGCACAGCAGGCAGCAGCCTCCTGAGGGCGGCTCCGGACCATCCGGGGCCGCCCTCTGCGGTGCCCCGGCGAGCCCGTCGGGGATACTGGAAGGCGCTGCAACGCATCAGGGAAAGGCCACAGACGTGACTGAGATCGAGATCGGGCGCGGCAAGCGCGGCCGCCGGGCGTACGCCTTCGACGACATCGCCGTCGTCCCCAGCCGCCGTACGCGGGACCCGAAGGAGGTCTCGATCGCCTGGCAGATCGACGCCTACCGCTTCGAGCTGCCGTTCCTGGCCGCTCCCATGGACTCGGTCGTCTCCCCGGCCACCGCCATCCGCATCGGCGAGCTGGGCGGCCTCGGCGTCCTCAACCTGGAAGGGCTCTGGACCCGGCACGAGGACCCGCAGCCCCTGCTCGACGAGATCGCGGAGCTGGACACCGACAACGCGACCCGCCGCCTCCAGGAGATCTACGCCGCCCCCATCAAGGAGGAGCTGATCGGACAGCGCATCAAGGAGGTGCGCGACTCGGGCGTGGTCACCGCCGCCGCGCTCTCCCCGCAGCGCACCGCCCAGTTCTCCAAGGCGGTCGTGGACGCGGGCGTCGACATCTTCGTCATCCGCGGCACCACCGTCTCCGCGGAGCACGTCTCCGGCTCGCACGAACCGCTGAACCTGAAGCAGTTCATCTACGAGCTCGACGTCCCGGTGATCGTCGGCGGCTGCGCCACCTACACCGCCGCCCTGCACTTGATGCGCACCGGCGCCGCGGGCGTCCTCGTCGGCTTCGGCGGCGGCGCCGCCCACACCACGCGCAACGTGCTGGGCATCCAGGTGCCCATGGCCACCGCGGTCGCGGACGTGGCGGCGGCCCGCCGGGACTACATGGACGAGTCCGGCGGCCGGTACGTCCACGTCATCGCCGACGGCGGTGTCGGCTGGTCCGGCGACCTCCCCAAGGCCATCGCCTGCGGCGCCGACTCGGTGATGATGGGCTCCCCGCTGGCCCGCGCGACCGACGCGCCGGGCAAGGGCAACCACTGGGGCATGGAGGCCGTGAACGAGGAGCTGCCGCGCGGCAAGAAGGTCGACCTCGGCACGGTCGGCACCATCGAGGAGATCCTCACCGGCCCGTCCCGCAACCCCGACGGCTCGATGAACTTCTTCGGCGCCCTGCGCCGCGCCATGGCCACCACCGGCTACAGCGAGCTGAAGGAGTTCCAGCGCGTCGAGGTCACGGTCGCGGACTCGCAGCACCGGCGGTAGTCGCCACGGCATGTGAAGGGGCCGGTCACCTGGTGGGGTGACCGGCCCCTTTCGCGTGCTCGGGGGCTCTTGAGGGGGCGCGTGACGCGGCACGGGGGCGTGCGGTGGTGTTCGGGGCGAATACGCGGGGGAGGGCTGTGCCGGATCGGTAATGTCCCTGCTCGGCGACCCAGTTCTCTGGAGCGCCCCCTTCCAAGGAACCGTTCCGGACCCCGCTCCTCGGGGCCCGGCCCGAATTCCAGACGGACCGCCTCACCGGGATATGGGCGGCATCGTGGAAGGGGGCGCGCCATGGGCCGTCACCGCAAGCCCACCCACTGGGACCGGATCCGTCTACGGATGGTGAAGTTCCGGAGGAGGTGCATCTTGTGGACCTATGGGAAGTGAGCGCCCACCCCTATAAGGCGTAGGGGTGGACACTCCGTTCACTTCTCGGGAGCCTGCTGCACATCCCTGCGGTGGGCTCCCACCTTCTGCGGTGCCGGACCGCCATCAGGTGGCCCGTTCCGGAGGAGGTGCATTCTGCGGATCTACGCCAAGTACGTTACCCGGCGATCTCAACGTCTGCCACCAGCCTCCGCGGTACATGAATCTGTGCGCCCCCGCCTCACAACCGGTGCGCCGCCCCCGTCGGTGTGGCGCCCCGCGTGTCCAGCAGCAGCTGGGCCTTGACCGACAGGCCCTGGAGGTCGTACGTGCGGTGCTGCTGGAGCAGGATCGTGAGGTCGGCGTCGGCGGCGGCCTCGTAGAGGGAGTCGGCGCGGGGGACGGGGCGGTCGGCGACGTTCCAGGACGGGATGTGCGGGTCGTGGTAGCTCACGGCGGCGCCCATCGACATCAGGCGGGTCGCGATCTCCTCGGCCGGGGTGGCCTGCTGGTCGGCGAGGTCGGCCTTGTAGGTGACGCCGAGGAGGAGGATCCGGGCGGCGCGCGCGGACTTGCCGTGCTCGTTGAGGAGGGCGGCGGCGCGCTGGACGACGTAGCGCGGCATCTGGGCGTTGACCTGCTGGGCCAGCTCGACCATGCGCAGGCTGTGCGGGGCCCGGCCGGTCAGGTCCTGGGGGACGGAGTGACCGCCGACGCCGGGGCCGGGGCGGAAGGCCTGGAAGCCGAAGGGCTTGGTCTCCGCGCAGCGCAGGACGTCCCACAGGTCGACGCCGAGGTCGTCGCAGAGCACGGCCATCTCGTTGACCAGGGCGATGTTCACGTGCCGGAAGTTGGTCTCCAGGAGCTGGACCGTCTCCGCCTCCCTCGGTCCGCGCGCGCGGACCACCTTGTCGGTGAGGCGGCTGTAGAAGGCGGCGGCCGACTCGGTGCAGGCGGGGGTGAGGCCGCCGATGACCTTCGGGGTGTTGGCCGGGGTGAAGTCGCGGTTGCCGGGGTCCACGCGGCTGGGGGAGTAGGCGAGGTGGAAGTCGCGGCCGGCGCGCAGCCCGGAGCCCTGCTCCAGGAGGGGGCGCAGGAAGTCCTCCGTCGTTCCGGGCCGCACCGGCGACTCCAGGATGACGGTGGTGTGCGGGCGCATGTGGGCGGCGAGGGTGTGGGCCGCGGCCTCCACCTGGGTGAGGTCCAGGCCGCCGTCCGCGCCCGGCGGGGTCGGCGCGCAGATGACGGCGGTGCGGACGCGGCCCAGCTCGGCCGGTCCGGCCGGCCCGGCCGGGGTGCGGAAGCCCGTGGCGAGCATCCGGCGCACCTCGGCGGGCGTGAGCGGGTCGGCCTCGGGGCCGGTGCGGTAGCCGAGGGTGGGGATGCCGGCGGCGACGGCGGCCTGGGCCAGGGGCAGGCCGTACGGGCCGAGTCCGATGACGGCGAGATCTGCGGGCATGGCGTGGGCCGTCCTTCCCAGTAACCGAAGCGGGACAGGTGCGCAAGCCCGGTGGACAGGATGGGCGAGCACAACGTCAGACTAGGAGTAAATATGACCGATTTGCGGGATTGATCTGCGGAGTTTCGGCGAGTGTCGACGGCGCGCCGCCTGCCGGTACGGGCCCGGGGGGAAGTTGTCCACAGGTTCGGGCCTGCGGCTGCCGAAGTCGGGCAGGCCGGTCAGAATCTGGGCATGGTGGGTACCAGGAACCGGGCTCGCCCGACGGGTGCGGCCGACGCGACCGACAGCGGGAGGCAGCAGTGAGGACAGCGACCCTTGGGCCGGCGGAGCGCGCCGAGTCGCTCGCCGCCATGGCCGAGCGCGAGCTCGACGTACTGGTGGTGGGCGCCGGCGTGGTCGGCGCGGGCACCGCGCTCGACGCCGTGACGCGCGGCCTGTCCGTCGGCCTGGTCGAGGCCAGGGACTGGGCCTCGGGGACCTCCAGCAGGTCCAGCAAGCTGATCCACGGCGGTCTGCGCTATCTGGAGATGCTCGACTTCGTCCTCGTACGGGAGGCGCTGAAGGAGCGCGGGCTGCTGCTCGAACGGCTCGCGCCGCACCTGGTGAAGCCGGTGCCGTTCCTGTACCCGCTCCAGCACAAGGGCTGGGAGCGGCTGTACGCGGGCTCCGGCGTCGCGCTCTACGACGCCATGTCCATGGCCCGCGGCCACGGCCGGGGCCTGCCGCTGCACCGGCACCTGAGCCGCCGTCACGCCCTGCGCGTGGCGCCCGCCCTGAAGAAGAACGCGCTGGTCGGCGCGCTGCAGTACTACGACGCCCAGATGGACGACGCCCGCTTCGTGGCCACGCTGGTGCGCACGGCGGCGGCGTACGGCGCCAAGGTCGCCAACCGCGCGCGGGTCACCTCCTTCCTGCGCGAGGGCGAACGGGTGGTCGGCGCGCGGGTGCAGGACGTCGAGGCGGGCGGCGAGTACGAGGTCCGCGCCAAGCAGGTCGTGAACGCGACCGGGGTGTGGACCGACGACACCCAGGCGATGGTGGGCGAGCGCGGCCAGTTCCACGTGCGGGCCTCCAAGGGCATCCACCTGGTCGTGCCCAAGGACCGCATCCACTCCAGCACCGGCCTGATCCTGCGCACCGAGAAGTCCGTGCTGTTCGTCATCCCCTGGGGCCGGCACTGGATCATCGGCACCACGGACACCGACTGGGACCTGGACAAGGCCCACCCGGCCGCGTCCAGCGCCGACATCGACTACCTGCTGGAACACGTCAACTCGGTACTGTCGGTGCCCCTCACGCGCGACGACGTCGAGGGCGTGTACGCCGGTCTGCGTCCGCTGCTGGCCGGCGAGTCGGACGCCACCAGCAAGCTGTCGCGCGAGCACACCGTCGCCCACCCGGTGCCCGGCCTGGTCGTCGTGGCGGGCGGGAAGTACACGACGTACCGGGTGATGGCCAAGGACGCCGTGGACGAGGCCGTGCACGGACTCGACCTGCGGGTCGCCGACTGCGTCACCGAGGAGACCCCGCTGCTCGGCGCGGAGGGCTACCAGGCGCTGTGGAACGCGCGGGCCCGGATCGCCGCGCGCACCGGACTGCACGTCGTGCGCGTGGAGCATCTGCTCAACCGGTACGGCGCGTTGACGGAGGAATTGCTCGAACTCGTCGCCGCCGACCCGTCCCTGGGCGAGCCGCTCACCGGTGCCGACGACTATCTGCGCGCCGAAGTCGTCTACGCCGCCTCGCACGAGGGCGCGCGGCACCTGGACGACGTACTCACCCGGCGCACCCGCATCTCCATCGAGACCTTCGACCGGGGCACGCGCTGCGCCCGCGAGGCCGCCGAACTGATGGCGCCGGTGCTCGGCTGGGACAAGGGCCAGGTCGAACGGGAGATCCAGCACTACGAGAAGCGGGTCGAGGCCGAACGCGAGTCGCAGCGCCAGCCGGACGACCTGACGGCCGACGCGGCGCGGCTGGGAGCGCCGGACATCGTGGCGCGGTAAGGAGGGCGGGCGGGAACCCTGCGGGCACCCTGGGCGTAGAGCACTTGTCGGGTGAGGGACAATGAAGGCTCTGTCAGGGCGGGTTGCATGAGGGGACGCATGTCGGAGGCGGAGCGGGCGGGGACATCCCGTACGGACAAGAGCGCACGTCTCCTCGCCGGGCGGTACCGGCTGGGAGACGTGCTCGGCCGCGGCGGCATGGGGACGGTGTGGCGCGCAGAGGACGAGACCCTCGGACGCACGGTCGCCGTCAAAGAGCTGCGGTTCCCGGGGAACATCGACGAGGAGGAGAAGCGGCGCCTGATCACGCGCACGCTGCGCGAGGCGAAGGCGATCGCGCGGATCCGCAACAACAGCGCCGTCACGGTCTACGACGTGGTCGAGGAGGACGACCGGCCGTGGATCGTGATGGAACTCGTCGAGGGCAAGTCGCTCGCCGAGGCCATCCGTGAGGACGGTCTGCTGGAGCCGAAGCGGGCAGCCGAGGTCGGGCTCGCCATCCTGGACGTGCTGCGCTCCGCGCACCGCGAGGGCATCCTGCACCGCGACGTGAAGCCGTCGAACGTACTGATCGCCGAGGACGGCCGGGTCGTGCTCACCGACTTCGGCATCGCCCAGGTCGAGGGCGACCCCTCCATCACCTCCACCGGCATGCTCGTCGGCGCCCCCTCCTACATCTCCCCCGAGCGCGCCCGCGGGCACAAGCCCGGCCCGGCCGCCGACCTGTGGTCGCTGGGCGGGCTGCTGTACGCCGCCGTCGAGGGCATCCCGCCCTACGACCGGGGCTCGGCGATCGCGACGCTCACCGCGGTGATGACGGAGAACCTGGAGGAGCCGAAGAACGCCGGCCCGCTGCGGGACGTCATCTACGGGCTGCTCACCAAGGACCCCGACCAGCGGCTCGACGACGCGGGTGCCCGCGCCATGCTCAACAAGGTCATCCATGCCCCGGAGCAGGCGGCCGGGGCTGAACCGGTGGATGCCACCAAGGTCGTACCGCTGCCCCCGCAGCCGGACAGGCGCGGGCGGCGCGGCGGTTCCGCGGGCGCGGGTGCCAAGCGGGCCGAGGAGGCCGGGGAGAAGCTTCGCGGAGCGCTGCGTTCCGTGCGCAAGGCCGCCGTCGGGGCGGGTGCGGCCGGTGCCGCTGCCGCCTCGCGGACCAAGCCGGGCGACGGCGGCGGGACAGCGGCGGGCTCGGCGGGTTCCACGGGCGCCGCCGGTTCCACGGGCGCCATGGGTTCCGCGGGGGCGACTGCCGCCGCGCCTGCGCCGCGGGCGGGATCGGGTGCCGGTGCTGGTAGGCATGCCGGTGCCGTCGGCAGGGCGGTCGGGCCGGCGGCCGGTGCCTCGAATGCCGCCGGGGGCGCGAGGAGCTCCGGCTGGCCCGTCGTACCGCCGCCGGACCTGCCGGCCCGGTCCGTGCCCCGGGCGCCGCTCACCGACGTGGTGCCGCGCCGGACACTGATCATCATCGCGGTGGTCGTGGCGCTGGCCGTGCTCGGCACCGTGCTGGCCCTCACGCTCGGCGGGGGCGACGACGACAAGGGCGCCGAGGGCGGCAACGGTGACAAGGCCGTGGCCTCCGCCGGCGCGAGCGGCGACACCAAGCAGGACGAGGAGAGCGGCACCGGCACCGGCACCGGCACCGACGGTTCCGCCTCCGACCCGGCGGCGAACGGGGACGCGAGCGGCGCCCCGGACACCGGAGCGAGCGCCTCCGGCGAGGCCGACGGCGAGTCGGACGACGCCGGGAAGTCCGACGACGACGAGGACGTGGCCACCACCCACCAGGGGGACCAGGGCTACCGCCTCGGGCTGCCCGAGGGCTGGAAGTTCGCCTCCACGGGCTCCTCGGGCGACCGGTTCACCGGGCCCCGCGGACAGAAGCTGCTGGTCGCCTGGACCTCCACGCCCAAGGGCGACCCCGTCGCGGACTGGAAGAACCAGGAGCGGTACATGGTCCGCTCGAACTACAAGAAGATCCGCATAGAGAAGGTGGGCTACCGGGACTGGAACGCGGCCGACTGGGAGTTCACCTACACCGACGGCGGCACCAAGTACCGCACCGTGGACCGGGGGTTCGTCGTCAACGACCACCAGGGCTACGCGCTCATGTACACCGCGAAGGCCGCCGACTGGGGCGACGACCTGCGCCGGGACACCTGGCGGACCCTGTCCAAGACCTTCGAACCCAAGTCCTGAGCGGAGAGGGAAGGTAGCCCGGGGCATGGGGCCCCGGGTTTGACCCGCTCGATATCTGGCATCAGCTCATTGCGGGTTGCCTCCGGCACGTATCGTGAGTGCTTGCGGACCGTACGCAGCCGGAACGGCCCGCCGGACGAACGGAATTGACCGAGGGCTGCCGGGGGTGGCGACGTGGACGACTACGCGGGACGGGTACTCGCCGACCGCTACCGCCTGCCGCTGCCGCCGTCCGACGAGTACGAACTCACCGAGAGCCGGGCCTTCGACACCTACAGCGGTCAGGAAGTCCTGGTCCGCCAGGTGCCGTTGCCGGAAGTCGTCGAGGCCGAGGTGCTCGACGCGGACGGCCTGCCCGACGGCTTCACGGCCCGGGACGGGGGCGCCCGGCACCCCGGCAGGCGGACACCGGCCGCGGGAGGCGGCCCCAGGCGGCCGGCCGATCCGGTGGTCCGGCGTGCCGTCGAGGCCGCGCAGGCCGCGGCGGCGGTGCCCGACCATCCGCGCCTGGACCAGGTCTTCGACGTCTTCGCCGAGGGCGGCTCGCTGTGGATCGTCAGCGAGCTGGTGGCCGCGAGGCCGCTGGCCGCGCTGCTCACCGAACAGACCCTGACGCCGTACCGGGCGGCCGAGGTGGCCTCCGACGTCCTCCTGGCGCTGCGGGTGCTGCACTCGTACGGCTGGGTGCACCGCAACATCACCGCGCGCACCGTGCTCGTCTGCGACGACGGGCGCGTCATGCTGACCGGCCTGGCGGTCGGGGCGGCGGAGGAGGCGCTGTGCGGGTACGACCCGGTGCCCCCGCCGCCCGACGAGGAGCCGGGCCCCGCGGTCGACCCGAACGGAACCTTCGGCCCGGGCGGCGGCGTCACCCGGGCCGCGGTCTTCGGGCCGGGCGACGCCGACCCCGAGGCCGCCCGGCGGGCCGCCATCGAGGCGCGGGGTGTCGGCGGGCTGCCGGTGCCCGGAGCCCAGGGAGCGGGCGGATCCCCCGCCGGGCTCGCGCCCGCGTCGCTCGACGCCGGCGGGGACGCCCGCGCCGCTCGCGCCGGTGCGATCGCCGCCTACCGCGCGGGTGCCAGGGCCGCGGCCCGCGTCCAGGAGGCCCAGAACGGCCGCGCGGCCCTCCCGGGCGCCCGCCCCGCCCCCGACGACGCCTCGCAGGCCGGCGGTTCCGGCACGGGGAGCGGACGACCGGGCTTCACCGCCGGTCCCGGCCTCCCGTACGACGACGGCGACGGCCCGGGCCGGTCTCCACACGGCACCGGACCGGGCGGGGCGAGGCCCGCCCACGGCACCGAGGCGGGCGGGACGGAGCAGGGCACCGCGCCCGGCACGGTCAGTGGGCAGCCGGGCTTCGCAGCCGCTCCGGAGTGGGCTGCGCACCCCGTCGACCGCGATGCCGCGTCCGGCGCCGGTTTCGACGCGGGCAGTGGGCAGCCGGGTTTCACCGGTCCCGGCCGGGGAGCGCACGCCGAAGGGTTGGGTGCCGCGTCCGGCGGCGGTTTCGACGCGGGCAGTGGGCAGCCGGGTTTCACCGGTCCCGGCCGGGGAGCGCACGCTGAAGGGTTGGGTGCCGCGTCCGGCGGCGGTTTCGACGCGGGCAGTGGGCAGCCGGGTTTCACCGGTTCCGGCCGGGGAGCGCACGCTGAAGGGTTGGGTGCCGCGTCCGGCGGCGGTTTCGACGCGGGCAGTGGGCAGCCGGGTTTCACCGGTTCCGGCCGGGGAGCGCACGCTGAAGGGTTGGGTGCCGCGTC
>NZ_JBGORK020000001.1:6974130-7117567 GCF_041538145.2 Streptomyces sp. MMCC 100 | reverse complement strand
CGGCGCCGGTTTCGACGCGGGCAGTGGGCAGCCGGGATTCGCCGGTCCCGGCCGGGATGCGCACGCCGAAGGGCTGGGTGCCGCGTCCGGCGGACCCGGGAGCGACGGGGGCGTCGGTGACCCCGCGTCGTCCGGTGCCGCGGTTCCGCCCGGGCAGATCGCCGACCCCTACGGCGTACGCGCCACCTCCTGGCACGGCGCCGCCCCCCGTACCCTCGGCGATCCGGCGTCTTCCGCGGGCCGTCGCGCCGACGACCCGGCGTTTCCCGCCCCCCGTCCGGCCGGTGAACCGGCGGCCGGGTCCGGTCCGGCGGCTGGGCGGGCCCTGCCCGCCGCGCGGCAGGAGGGCCTCGCGCGATCCGCCGCGGCATGGCGGGAGACCACCGCCGGGACCACCGCCCGGCCGCAGGAGGCCGGCTCCGGGCCGGCCGCCCCGCCGCAGGACGGCGGGCCCGCGTCCGCCGCGCGCTGGGACGACCTGGCCGCCCGTGCCCCCGCACCGCGCGGTCCGGCCACCGCGCTCGCCGCCGAGCGGGCCCGGCAGACGCGGATGGCCGTCGTCGGACCCGTGACCGAGCGCTGGGCGCCCGAACAGGCCGGGCCCGTGCACGAGAACTGGCAGCTGGCCGCGCCCATCGGCCCCGCCACCGACCTGTGGGCCCTGGGCGCGCTGCTCTTCCGCGCCGTACAGGGCCACGCTCCCTACCCGGAGGAGTCGACCGGCGAGCTGGTGCAGATCGTGTGCGCGGAGCCGCCGGCGTTCGCCGAGGAGTGCGGGCCGCTGCGGCCGGTCGTGGAGTCGCTGCTGCGTCAGGACCCCACCGAGCGCATCGAGTTCGAGGAACTGAGCGGCTGGCTGCGCTCCCTCGTACGGTCCGCCCCCGAGCCCGAGGCCGGCCTGCACGTCGTCTCGGCGCCGCCCGTCGAGACCGGCCGGCTGCCCATCGTGCGCCGTCGCGGCGAGCTGGTGCGCAGGCGGCGTGCCGGACTGCCCGCGCACCACGGACGGCACAAGCGCGGCAGGCCGGAGACCGGCCGCTCCCCACGCAGCCTCGGCCGGACCCTGCTCCTGCTCATACTGCTGGCGATGGCCGGCGCGGTCGCGTACGCCATGTTCTTCATGCCCAGGAGCGACACGAGCGGCGCCGGAGCCGCCGACCGGACGGGCGCCGCCGGAGAGGTGAGCCAGGCGCCGCCCGCGAAGTCGCCGGAGGCCGACGGCGAACCCCGGCCGGAGCAGACGTCCCCGAAGCCCGACCCCGAGGCCTCGCGGACGGCCGGCGGCACCGAGACGCAGTCCAACGTCGCCAACGGGTTCACGCTGCGCAAGGACCCGGAAGGCTTCCGCGTCGCCGTCGCCGACGGCTGGAACCGCACGCCCCGCAACGGCAGCGGCCAGGTCGTCTACGGCAAGGGCGGCTTCGAGCTCCTCGTCGTACCCGGTCGCGACCGCGCCTCCGAGTTCGGCGACGACCCGATGACCTACCAGCGCGACAGCGAACCCGAGTTGGCGTCGTACCGCGCCTCCAGCTGGGCCACCTCCAGCGGCCTGAAGACCATCGAGGTCGGCGGACGGGCCATGGCGGAAGGGCAGTTCACCTGGACCGGCGCCGGCGGCGAGCTGTACGTGCGCAACGTCGCCATCCTGATCGACGGGCGCTACCACGTGGTGCAGGTCCGCGGTCCGGAGGCGGAGCGTGACGAGGTGACCCGGCTGTTCGAACAGGCCTCGGCCTCCTACCAGTACACGCGCTGACCGCAGTTCGACCCGATGGTTGCCTCCCGTCACGGAAAGCGACAACCGTCACAGAGCGGTTTCCATACCACCCCACCCGTTCCCCGGACGGGGGCCGGTCCCTAGTCTGACCCTGACAAGACCATTGCGGGGCAACGTGAATCAGATGCAGGGCCGTCTCGTCGCGGGACGCTATCGGCTCGGGGAAGCCATCGGCAGCGGCGGCATGGGCCGGGTGTGGCGCGCACACGACGAGGTGCTGCACCGGACCGTCGCCATCAAGGAGTTGACCGCCGCGCTCTACGTCTCGGAGAGCGACCAGGCCATACTCCTGGCGCGAACCCGGGGCGAGGCGCGCGCGGCGGCGCGGATCAATCACTCGGCCGTCGTCACCGTGCACGACGTACTCGAACACGACGGCCGGCCGTGGATCGTGATGGAGCTGGTCGAGGGACGCTCGCTGGCCGACGCCGTCAAGGAGGAGGAGCGGGTCGACCCGCGGGAGGCGGCCCGGATCGGCCTGTGGGTGCTGCGTGCCCTGCGCGCCGCGCACACCGCCGGGGTCCTGCACCGCGACGTCAAACCGGGCAACGTGCTGCTCGCCGACGACGGCCGGGTCCTGCTCACCGACTTCGGCATCGCGCAGATCGAGGGCGACTCCACCATCACCCGCACCGGAGAGGTCGTCGGCTCCGTCGACTACCTCGCGCCCGAGCGCGTCCGCGGCCACGACCCCGGCCCGTCCTCCGACCTGTGGGCGCTCGGCGCGACGCTGTACACGGCGGTGGAGGGCAGGTCGCCGTTCCGCCGCACCTCGCCGCTCTCCACCATGCAGGCGGTCGTCGAGGAGGAGGCCACCGAGCCTCGGTACGCCGGTGCGCTCGGGCCCGTCATCAGCGCCCTGCTGCGCAAGGATCCGGCCGAGCGGCCCGACGCGACCGAGGCCGAGCACCTGCTCGCCCAGGCGGCCGAGGGCCGGCGCCCGGACGCGGCCCAGGCGTACGTGCCGACCACCCGGTACACGGGACCCCCGCCGCGGTCGGGCGACACGGTCCACCAGGGGACACCCGGGGCACCGGCGACACCAGGGGCCTCCGGGGCACCGGGGCCGGCGGGCGGAACCACCGCCGGAACATCCGCCACGCCGTACCCGCCGACGACCGGCCCCACCACGGTAGGCCCCGCGCCGACGGGGCACACGGCGACGGGACACACGGCGCCCGGTTACACGGCGCCCGGTTACGCGGCGGCCGGAACGGCGGGCGGCGTCGCTCCGGCGACCGCTCCCCCACGCTCACGGCGTGTCCGCATCCGCACCCTCGCCCTGGTCGTCACCGTCGCCGCGCTCATCGGCGCGGGCACCGCCGTAGTGCTGCAACAGCGCGACGGGGGCGGCTCGTCGGCCGGCTCCGACCCCACCCACGCGCCGTCCGACTCCGCTTCCCCCTCCGCCTCCGCCACGACCGGCCAGGGCCCCGGCGGCTCCGTCCCGGCCGACTGGGTACGCCGCGACGACCCGCTGGGTTTCAGCCTCTACCTGCCCGAGAACTGGCAGCGGAGGGACTTCGACGGCGACAGCGGCGAACTCCGGCAGATCGACTACACCCCCGACGGCGGCGATCACGTCATCCGCATATCCGTCGACACCGCTCCCGACTACAACGACCCGTACGCGCACCAGCAGGACCTGGACGCGCAACTGCTCCAGCGGCTGGTCGACTACCGGCGCGTCAGTCTGGAACGCGTCGGGTACCGGGACCGCGACAGCGCCCGGTGGGAGTACACCTGGACGGCGCTGGCCAAGGACACCGAGTTCCCCGGCCCGCGCCGCGCCGTGTCGCAGACGTACATGTCCCGCGACGGCGTCGAGTACGCCCTCAACATGTCGGGCCCGTCGAGCGACTGGCCCGCCGCGCAACGGCGGTTCAAGGCGGTGCTGCAGAGCTGGCAGGAGAAGACCGGCTGAGCCACGCGGCGGCCGTGACCGCGCCCATGCGCCCGTCGGTTGTCGGCCACCCGTGTGACAGCGGCCCGGAGCCGGTGCGTCGGGTGGGGCATGATGGGGCGCATGGTGACCGAGGGGGCGGGCGGGCGTGTCATCGCGGGCCGTTACCGGCTCCATGAGCGGCTCGGCCGCGGCGGCATGGGCATCGTATGGCGGGCCACCGACCAACTGCTCGCCCGCGAAGTGGCCGTGAAGGCACTCCCCCTCGACGAGAGCCTCTCCGCGGCCGAGGCCCGACGGCGGCGTGAGCGCACCCTGCGCGAAGCCCGCGCGGTCGCGCAGTTACGGCATCCGCACGTCATCGTCGTGCACGACGTGGTCGAGGACGACGAACGCGCGTACATGGTCATGGAACTGGTCGACGGCGGCTCGCTCGCCGACCGTGTCCTCAGCCGCGGCCCCGTCGACGCCACCGAGGCGGCCCGCATCGGCATCGCCCTGCTCGACGCCCTGGACACGGCCCACGCGTCAGGGATCCTGCACCGGGACGTGAAGCCGTCGAACGTGCTGCTCGCCGAGGACGGCCGGGTCGTCCTCACCGACTTCGGCGTGGCCCAGGTCGCGGGCTCCACCACGCTCACCGAGAGCGGTTCCTTCGTCGGTTCCCCCGAGTACACCGCCCCGGAGCGGATGTCCGGTGCCGGGACCGGCCCGGAGTCCGACCTGTGGTCGCTGGGCGTGCTGCTGTGCGCGGTCCTCAGCGGTGCGTCCCCCTTCCACCGCGACTCGCTGGGCGGAGTGCTGCACGCCGTGGTCACCGAGGAGATCCGCCCGCCCGCGCAGGCCGGACCGCTCCTGCCGGTCGTACGGGGCCTGCTGGAGCGCGATCCGCGACGGCGGCTGGACGCGGCGTCGGCGCAGCGGATGCTGCGTGCCTACCTCAGCACGGGCCGTACGCCCGCGACACCGGCGGCGGCCGCGGACGGCGGGCCCCTGCGTGCGCGACGGAGCGCGAAGCGGAGCGTACTCATGGCGGTGCTGCTGGTCGTCGCCGCGGCGGGCGCCGGCGTCTCGGCCGCCGCGTTGCTCGCGGACGGAGGCGACGACGGGGGCGGTACGCCGACGACTTCGGTGCCCGCGACGCCGACGACGGATTCGACGCCGACGAAGGAGCCGACGCCGACGGCGACCGAGACGCCGACGACGGAGCCCGTGCCCCCGCCCGCGTCCGGTTCCGGTACCTAAAAGGGAGATAAGCGGCACCCCGCGTCACGGGTCTGTGACCGCGACGCACCGGCGGTGGAAAGGGACACGCCCGGCGCGATATGCATGGACCCATGAGCAGCAACGGGGGGTCACGAAGCGGGCCCGACGAGCCGACGAGTTTTGACCTGCAACCGCCGAACCGGCCCGCCGCCGTGCCGCATCCCGGCAATCCGTACGCGGCACCGACCCAGGTCGTGCCGTCGCCGTCGTCGTCGCCGTCACAGGCCCCGTCGCCGAATCCGTCGCCCCTCCCGCCGCCCGCTGCGCCGGCTCCCTCGGCCGCCGCGCCGGACCCGGGGGCCGGGCGGCTCATCGCCGGGCGCTACCGGCTGATCGCCAGGCTCGGGCACGGCGGCATGGGCACGGTGTGGCGCGCGAAGGACGAGACCGTGGACCGCGAGGTCGCCGTCAAGGAGCCACGCGTCCCCGACCACCTTCCCGAACGCGAACGTGCCAACGCCTTCGAGCGGATGCGCCGCGAGGCGCGCGCCGCCGCCCGGCTCGACCACCCCGCCGTGGTGGACGTGCACGACGTGGCGGTCGTGGACGAGCAGCCGTGGATCGTGATGGAACTCGTACGCGGGCGCTCGCTCGGCGACGCCCTCCAGGAGGGCACGCTGGGCGCGCGCGAGGCGGCCCGGATCGGCCTGGAGGTGCTCGGCGCCCTGGAGGCCGCGCACGCCGCAGGCGTCCTGCACCGGGACGTGAAGCCGGACAACGTCCTGCTCGGCCGGTACGACCGGGTCGTCCTCACCGACTTCGGCATCGCCCAGATCGAGGGCGAGACCAGCCTGACCGACACCGGCGGCTTCGTCGGCTCGCCCGAGTACATCGCCCCGGAGCGGGTGCTGGGCCAGCGCCCCGGACCGGCGAGCGACCTGTGGTCGCTGGGCGTGGTGCTGTACGCGGCGACGGAGGGCGTCTCGCCGTTCCGGCGCAGCAACACCCCCGCCACGCTCCAGTCGGTGCTCAACGCCACGCCCGCGCCGCCCGCCTCCGCGCAGGGCCCGCTGGCCGAGGTGATCACCGGCCTGCTGGACAAGGACCCGGCGCGCCGCCCGGATGCCGCCCGGGTCCGCGCCCTGCTGGACGCCGCCGCGAACCCGCCCGCACCGCCGCCCACCCAGGTGGTCCGGGTCGACGGTCCCCAGGGGCCGGGCACGGCGCCCGCGTCCCGCTGGAGCGTCCGGCTGGGCCGCAACGCGTGGATCACCCTCGGTGCGGTGGTCGTCGCGGCGGCGGTGGCGTCGTACCTCGTGGTCGCAGACCCCTTCGCGGGCGCCCTCCCGGACGGCTGGAAGCAGCACAAGCTCGACGCCAAGGTCGGCATGAGCGTCGCGGTGCCCGCCGAGTTCGTGAAGGCGAAGCACCCGGACGACTGGGACGGCACCAACGAGACGTTCGCCGATCCGAGCGGCGCGGTCACCGTCATCGTGGACCGGGACGTCAAGGCCGACGACAAGAACGACGAGATCCCGGACACCGCCGGCGCCAACGCCTGGGCGGACTGGGAGATGCTCAAGGACGGCGAGTACTCCTGGAACTTCGCCGACGACCCCGCGCCCAAGGGCGAGCCGAGCGAGACCGAGTACAAGGGCGAGAAGGCCGCCGAGAACACCATCCGGTACACGACCGCGGACACGCAGAACCCCCGCGCCCGCGAGTTCCACATCCTGTACTACCGGGCCGGCAACGGAGACATGTACAAGGTGTCGATCGACTACCCGCGCGAGGGCTACTTCGCCGACGAGGGACGGGAGATCGCCCGGACGGTGATCGCCAACTGGGAGGTCGACAAGCTCTGATGGTCGACAAGCTCTGATGACGGACCGGGGACGGCTGGTCGGCGAGCGCTACCGGCTGCTGCGGCGCGTCGGTGCCGACGCGGCGGGCACCGTCTGGCGCGGTCTCGACGAGGCCACGGGGCGCGACGTCGCCGTCAGGCGGCCGCGGCTGCCCGGTGACCCGGACGAAGAGGACTACCGCCGGGCCGCCCACCGCCTCCGCCACGAGGCCCGTGCCGCCGCCCGCGTCGACCACCCCGCCGCCGTCCGCATCCACGACGTGGTCGTCGAGGAGGCCGGGCCCGACGGACTGCCCTGGATCGTCATGGAGTGGGTCCCCGGCGAGTCCCTGCACGAGGCGCTCCTGCGCGGCCCGCTCGCGTCCCCCGAGGCAGCCCGCGTCGGCCTCGCCGTCCTCGGCGCCCTGCGCGCCGCGCACGCCGTCGGCATCGTGCACCGCGCGGTCGGGCCCGCCAACGTGCTGCTCGGCCCGCACGGCCGCGTCGCCCTGGCCGGCTTCGGCACCGCCCGCCCGCCGGGCGAGGAAGCCCGCCGGGGCGGCGGCCCCGCGGCCGACCTGCGGTCCCTCGGCGCCCTGCTGCACACCGCCGTAGGGGGCGGCGGGCCGACGGACGGGCCGCTGGGTGCGCTGATCGACCGGCTGCGGTCGCCGGATGCCGGGGTGCGGCCGGAGGCGGAGGCGGCAGCCCGGCTGCTGGAGGCGGTGATCACCGCCCCGCCGCCCGCCCCGGACCGAAGAGAAGTGATCAGGTCCAGTCCCTCGACGTAACGCCCTGATCAGCGGGTTTGTTGCCAGCGATCACTGGCGTTGTGTGAGCACTCGGTGAATCACGGTGAATCACCGTTACCGACGGGTACACAAAGCCCGCCCGGCGTCATACCCTGCGGCTCATGACGGACGCGCAGGCCCCGGAACTCACCGGAACCAACCCCCTCGCCCCCACCCCGGAGGGCGCCCGCACCGCTGCCGACGTGGTCACGCCCGAGCTGGTCGCCCAGCTCACCAAGGGCGTGGCCGGGTCGGGCCGCACCGCCAACCACACCCCGTTCACCGGCGAGAAGCTGGCCGACCTGCCCGAGTCCACGCCCGAGGACGTGGCCGGGGCCTTCGAGCGGGCCCGCGCCGCGCAGGCCGTATGGGCCCGCACGCCGGTGCGGCAGCGTGCCGCCGTCCTGCTCCGCTTCCACGACCTGGTCCTGGCGCGCCAGGCCGAGGTCCTCGACCTCATCCAGCTGGAGACCGGCAAGGCCCGCCTGCACGCCCACGAGGAGGTCCAGGCCGTCGCCGTCGCCGCCCGGCACTACGGCCGCAAGGCGCCCGCGTACCTGCGGCCCAAGCGGCACACCGGCGCCGTGCCGACCCTCACGAAGGTGACCGAGCTGCGCCACCCGCGCGGCGTCGTGGGCCAGATCGCCCCCTGGAACTACCCCCTTGAGCTGTCCGTCGGCGACGCGCTCCCCGCCTTCGTCGCGGGCAACGCGGTCGTCATGAAGCCCGACACCGAGACCTGCCTGACCGCCCTGTGGGCCCGTGACCTGCTCATCGAGGCCGGGCTGCCCGCAGAGGTCTTCCAGGTCGTCCTCGGCGAAGGACCGGTCGTCGGTCCCGAGGTCGTCAAGCACGCCGACTACGTCTCCTTCACCGGCTCCACCCGCACCGGCCGCGAGGTGGCTCAGGGCGCCGCCGCCCGCCTGGTCGGCGTCTCCCTCGAACTCGGCGGCAAGAACGCCATGCTGGTCCTGGAGGACGCCGACATCGAGAAGGCCGCGGCGGGTGCCGTCCGCGCCTGCTTCTCCTCGGCCGGCCAGCTCTGCATCTCCATCGAGCGGCTCTACGTCCACGAGTCCGTCGCCGACGCATTCCTGGAGCGCTTCGCCGCCCGCACCAAGGCCATGCGGCTCGGCACCTCCCTCGCCTACGGCGCCGACATGGGCTCGTTGGTGGGGGAGCGGCAGCTGGAGACCGTGAAGCGGCACGTCGCGGACGCCGTGGAGCGGGGCGCCAAGCTCGTCGCCGGCGGGGTCGCCCGCCCGGACATCGGCCCGTACTTCTACGAGCCGACCATCCTCGACGGCGTCACCGCCCCCATGACCGTGTGCGCCGAGGAGACCTTCGGCCCGGTCGTCTCCGTCTACCGCTTCAAGACCGAGGACGAGGCCGTCGAGCACGCCAACTCCACGCCGTACGGGCTGAACTCCTCGGTCTGGACGAAGGACGCCCGGCGCGGCCGCGACGTCGCCGCCCGGCTGCGCACCGGCACCGTCAACATCAACGAGGGGTACGCGCCCGCCTACGGCAGCGCCCAGTCCCCGATGGGCGGCATGAAGGACTCCGGTCTCGGCCGCCGGCACGGCTCCGAGGGCATCCTCAAGTACACCGAGGCCCAGACGGTCGCCCACCAGCGGCTGCTGCCGATGGCGCCGTCGCTCGGCATGGACGACGAGGGATACGCCCGGTTCATGAGCCGCAGTCTCCGCCTGATGAAGAACCTCCGGTTCAGGTAGCCGACCCGAGGGGCGCGGGGCTGTGTCGATATGCGGCTCCGCCGCCCGGGCGCGAGAAACCACAGACGGCCCGCACGCGAAACTCAACGAGGAGACCTCCGTGCCTCAAGACGCTTACGACTACGACGTCCTGATAGTCGGCTCCGGCTTCGGCGGCTCCGTATCCGCCCTCCGCCTCACCGAGAAGGGCTACCGCGTCGGGGTCCTGGAAGCCGGCCGCCGCTTCACCCGCGAGTCCCTGCCCCGGAACTCCTGGGACCTGAAGAACTACCTCTGGGCGCCCAAGCTCGGCATGTTCGGCATCCAGCGCATCCATCTGCTCGGGAATGTCATGGTCCTGGCGGGCGCCGGCGTCGGCGGTGGCTCCCTCAACTACGCCAACACCCTCTACGTGCCGCCGAAGCCCTTCTTCGACGACCCCCAGTGGCGTGACATCACCGACTGGCACGAGGAGCTGACGCCGTACTACGACCAGGCGCGGCGCATGCTCGGAGTCCGTCTCAACCCGACGATGACCCCCTCCGACGTCCACCTGAAGGCCGCCGCCGAGAAGATGGGCTGTGGCGACACCTTCCACATGGCCCCGGTCGGCGTCTTCTTCGGCGACGGCGAGGACGCCGACGGCAAGGCGAAGGCCGGGCCCGGCGAGCAGGTGCCCGACCCGTACTTCGGCGGCGCGGGCCCCGACCGCAAGGCCTGCAACGAGTGCGGCGAGTGCATGACCGGCTGCCGGCACGGCGCGAAGAACACCCTCAACGAGAACTACCTGTACCTCGCCGAGAAGGCCGGCGCGGTCGTCCACCCGATGACCACGGCCGTCTCCGTCACGGAGGACTCGCGCGGCGGGTTCGCGATCGCCACCCTCGCCACCGACCGCAAGAAGAAGGACGCCGGCCGCATCTTCACCGCCCGCCGCGTCGTCATAGCCGCCGGCACCTACGGCACCCAGACCCTGCTGCACCGCATGAAGGCGGGCGGCCAGCTCCCCTACATATCGGACAAGCTCGGCGAGCTGACCCGCACCAACTCCGAGGCACTGGTCGGCGCCCAGACCGACGACCGGCGCTACCGCAGCGCCACCGGCGAATCACGGGCCGACTTCACGCGCGGCGTCGCCATCACGTCCTCGATCCACCCGGACGCCAACACCCACATCGAGCCGGTGCGTTACGGCAAGGGTTCCAACTCGATGGGCGGCCTGTCCATCCTCCAGGTCCCCTACGCCGGCCAGACCGCCTCGGGCGCCTCGCGCGTCCTGGGCTTCCTGGGCCACGCGGCCAAGCACCCGCTGCTGGTCCTGCGTTCGCTCTCCAACCGCAAGTGGTCCGAGCGGACCATCATCGGCCTGGTCATGCAGTCCCTGGACAACTCCCTGACCACGCACCTGAAACCGACGGGCGTCGGCAAGGGCCTGCTCACCGCCCGCCAGGGCCACGGCTCGCCCAACCCCAAGCAGATCAAGGCCGCGACCGAGGGCGCCTCGGCACTCGCCGCCGAGATCAACGGCTTCGCCGGCTCCAACGTCGGCGAACTGATGGGCACCCCGCTCACCGCCCACTTCCTCGGCGGCTGTCCCATCGGCGCCTCCCGCGAGACCGGCGTCATCGACCCCTACCACCGGCTCTACGGCCACCCCGGCATCTCGGTCGTCGACGGCGCCGCCGTCTCGGCCAACCTGGGTGTCAACCCGTCCCTGACGATCACGGCGCAGGCCGAGCGGGCCATGTCGTACTGGCCGAACAAGGGCGAGAGCGACCCGCGCCCCGCGCAGGGTGCCGCGTACGAACGTCTCGCCGCCGTCGCACCCCACTCCCCGGCCGTCCCGGAGAAGGCGTTCGGCGCGCTGCGGCTGCCGTTGCTGGACGTGCCCGCCGTGCCGCCGAAGAAGTAGCGGCTGCGGCCGAGCCGCCGGAGAAGTGGCGGCTGCGGCCCAGCAGCGGTACGGAGCAGCGAAAAGGTGAGCGGGACCCGCACCCCCCTCCGAGCGCGGGTCCCTCTCACCCGGTCTGTGTCACGCCGCTCCCGCGAGCGTCACGTGTCCGAGCCGGTCTTGCGCCGCCGCACCACGAACACCGCACCGCCGCCGACGACCACGGCGAGCCCGCCCACGAGGCCGATCACCGGCAGCGCGGAGCTGGACCCGGTCGCGGCGAGGCTCCCGGTGACTTCCGGGGTGTCGGCGGCCGGCTTCTCGACGGCGACGGGTGCCTTGCCGCCTTCCTGCGGCCTGGTGCCCTCCGTGTCCGTGCCGGGGGCCACGATCCGGAACTTGTAGGCGACGTCACCGAAGCCGGTGCACTCGCCGTCCGCGTCGCCGTAGATCGTCGCGCCGAGCGTGAAGCCCGCGCCGACCGGGGCACCGGCCCGCACGTTGATCCGCATCGGGATGTCGACCTCGTAGTCGGGCGACAGCTCGTCGGTGTAACCGATGTATCCGACCGCGTAGCCGAGTTCGTTGAGGTCCTCCCAGGTCTTGTCCTCGGGGTTCCAGGCCTGGAGGCCGACCTTCTCGCTCTCGAACAGCTCCTCGCCGTCGAGGTCGGCGGAGGCGCCGGCCAGGTACTCCAGGTTCTGCAGCGTCGAGCCGGAGTTGTTGGCCACGCTCAGCGAGAACTCGTGCCAGCCGCTGCCCGCCGCGATCTCGCCGGGCAGGCCCTCGATGTCGACGTCGACCTTGGTGTCCTCGCACACGGACGGCTCGGGGGCCGGAATCTCGGTCCCCTCCGTCTCCTCCGGTGCGGAGGAGCTCGGGGGCGGGTCCGCGGGGGCGGACGCGGTCGTCTCCGAGTCGTCGGGGGCGGGAGCGTCCTCGTCGTCCGTCGCGCTCGGGGAGCCAGCGGTGCTTGTGGGCCTGGTGGCCGTGCTCGGCGAGTCGCTGGGAGCCGGCGTGGTCTCGCTCGCCGCCTCGTCAGCCTCCTCCGTCCCGTCCGACGGGGCGGACGGGACGGAGGAGGCTGACGGGGACTGGGACGGCGACGTGTCGCCGGTCGCGTAGGCGGACGGGGCCGCGAGCAGCGCGGCGGGGGCGACCACCGCTGTGACGGCGGCTGCGGCCAGGGCGCGACGAAGTTTCATGCCTGTTCTGATCAGCGAAGCCTGTGAATGGTTGTCCCTGCATTCACAGAATCCTTATGTGGCCTGCGTCACTGGAGTGGCGGCGGAGGCGGCCTGGCGGAGATCCGTCACCGCAGTGGCGGCGGTGCATGGCGAAGGGCCCCGCGGAACTGCGGCCGCAGGGCCCTCCCTCTCAGCCGGCACCGGCGTCAGGGCAGCGCCGGTGCCTCGGGAGCGGCGCCGGGGGGTCGCGCCGCTTGCCTTGGATGCTTGTGTCGAACGAGGGACCCGTTCCGTCGGCCGGCCCCGGGCGTCCCCGGAGCCGGCCGTTCTCTTGGGTGACCGGGCTGCTGTCCCCTGCCGTCCGGTCACTTCCTGGAGCGAGGTCCCACGACGTGCGGCACGATCCGTACGTCTCATCGCTCCAGCGAGCCACGCGTGGTTCTTTCGGGCCCGCCCCTGGCTGACACGGACACCGGGACCAACGAAGCCGCTCGCCTGCCGGTCACGCGCCGTACGGGTGAGAAGACGCCCGAACTCAGATACGACCTCCGGTCGGGCCGCGGCCCTCAGACGCGCCCGCGGCACAGCTCCAGCATCGTCATCGCCAGCGCCGTACCCGGCTTGCCCAGCGCCTGCCGGTAGTGGTCGAGCACCTCCATCTCGCGCGAGAGGTTCACGCGCCGGCCGCCGGAGGTGATCCGTGCCTCCTGGATGACGGCGGAGACGGCCATCCGTTCCTGGATCAGCCCGATGATCCGGTCGTCCAGGGCGTCGATGCGCTCCCGCGCGCCGGTGATCACGTCGGCGGCCTCGGGGGTGTGGGCGCCGGTCTTGTCTGCTGCGGTGACGGTCATGTCGGTGGCTCCTCGCCGATGGACGGCGGCACCCGGGACCGGCACGGTCCGCAAACGCCAGGCGCCCCGGACCTTGTCGGCCCGGGGCGCCTGGGAAGTCGCTTGTCAGTTGCTCAAGCAGCACGACCATGGCAGCCGGTGGGCCGGTTGCCATAGATAAACAGGAAGGTCTGGTGCTTGCGCATGGGCTCAGTATGCCCCGGCGACGGTCGGTGTCCAAGCCGGTTCGCATGGTGAGACCGGTCGGCGAGACCCGGCGGCGGGGCCGGGCACCTGCTCACCTCGGTAGAATCGGGAGTACAAGCCCCCGCCCGACCGCCGGAAGGCACCCCGTGTCATCAGCGACTCCCGCTGCCGCCGCCCCCGACACCGTCCTGGTCGTCGACTTCGGCGCGCAGTACGCCCAGCTCATCGCCCGTCGTGTCCGCGAGGCGCGGGTCTACAGCGAGATCGTGCCGAGCTCCATGCCGGTCGAGGAGATCCTCGCCAAGAACCCGGCGGCCATCATCCTCTCGGGCGGCCCCTCGTCGGTGTACGAGCCGGGCGCCCCGACCCTCGACCGCTCCCTGTTCGAGGCCGGCGTCCCCGTCTTCGGCATGTGCTACGGCTTCCAGCTGATGGCGCAGACCCTCGGCGGCACCGTCGACAACTCCGGCGCCCGTGAGTACGGCCGCACCGACCTCTCGGTCTCCAAGCCGTCCTCCACCCTCTTCGAGGGCACCCCGGCCGAGCAGGCCGTGTGGATGTCGCACGGCGACGCCTGCTCCGCCGCCCCCGAGGGCTTCACCGTCACCGGCTCCACGCACGTCGTGCCGGTCGCCGCGTTCGAGAACGACGTCAAGAAGCTCTACGGCGTCCAGTACCACCCCGAGGTCATGCACTCCACGCACGGTCAGCAGGTGCTGGAGCACTTCCTGTACCGCGGCGCGGGCCTGCGCCCCGACTGGACCACGGGCAACGTCATCGAGGAGCAGGTCGCGGCCATCCGCGAGCAGGTCGGCGACAAGCGCGCCATCTGCGGCCTGTCCGGCGGCGTGGACTCCGCCGTCGCCGCGGCCCTCGTCCAGAAGGCCATCGGCTCCCAGCTGACCTGCGTCTACGTCGACCACGGCCTGATGCGCAAGGGTGAGACCGAGCAGGTCGAGAAGGACTTCGTCGCCGCGACCGGCGTACAGCTGAAGGTCGTGGACGCCGAAGAGCGGTTCCTCAAGGCGCTGGCCGGGGTCTCCGACCCCGAGGAGAAGCGGAAGATCATCGGCCGCGAGTTCATCCGGGTCTTCGAGCAGGCGCAGCTGGAGATCATGCAGGAGGACGGCCCCGAGGTCGCCTTCCTCGTGCAGGGCACCCTCTACCCGGACGTCGTCGAGTCCGGCGGCGGTACCGGCACCGCCAACATCAAGTCCCACCACAACGTGGGCGGGCTCCCCGACGACATCGAGTTCGAGCTGGTCGAGCCGCTGCGCCAGCTGTTCAAGGACGAGGTCCGGATGGTCGGCGCCGAGCTGGGCCTGCCGGACGAGATCGTCCAGCGCCAGCCCTTCCCGGGCCCGGGCCTCGGCATCCGCATCGTCGGCGAGGTCACCAAGGAGCGGCTCGACCTGCTCCGCGAGGCCGACGCCATCGCCCGCGAGGAGCTGACCGCGGCCGGCCTCGACCGCGACATCTGGCAGTGCCCGGTGGTGCTGCTGGCCGACGTCCGCTCCGTCGGCGTCCAGGGCGACGGGCGCACCTACGGCCACCCGATCGTCCTGCGTCCGGTCTCCTCCGAGGACGCCATGACGGCGGACTGGTCCCGGCTGCCGTACGACGTGCTCTCCAGGATCTCGACCCGGATCACCAACGAGGTCAAGGACGTCAACCGGGTCGTCCTCGACGTGACCTCGAAGCCGCCGGGGACGATCGAGTGGGAGTGAGCCCAGGGGCGCTCCCCAGGTGCGCCTGATCGTGCGCACGGCTATGTGCGCCTGATCGTGCGCACGGGCTGACCGGGCTGCCAGATCTCGACGACGAGGTACTTGTCGTCCTCGACGTGGGTCCGCACGACCTCCGTCAGCTCGGTACGGAAGAGGTGGAACGGCTCCGGCGGTTCCACCTCTTTCACGTATCCGGCCTTGGTCCCCGGGTCCTCGACCTCGACCGCCCGCCCGGCGATCCGTACGTCCCCGCCGCCCAGGCCGGTGCCCGCCCCCGGGTTCGCCTGGAGCGCGAAGCGCGGGTCACGGCGCAGGTCGAGCGCCTTGAGCGAGCCCGGCATCATGCCGAGCCACAGCTCGCCGGTCAGGAAACGCACCTCCAGGCCGGTGGTGCGGGGCGAGCCGTCCTTGCGGAGGGTGGCGAGGACGTGGTGCGTGTACGCGCCGAAGCGCGCCTCGACGGTGTCGGCCAGTGCCGGTTCGGCGGCGGCGAAACCGGCCCAGTTCACAGGTGTGCCTGAAGTCATACGCCGAGTGTGGACCCGAAAACCGACACCCTCTGTCGGGTAACCGGACGCCGGATGGGTCTTTTCGGCCGGCCGCCGCGGGAGGGCCTCCCGCGGTCGGGTCAACGCGGCGATCCGCGCATCACCCGTGCTGAGCAGACGGTAAGGCGGGGCAGTGGGCGGAGGAGGGCCGGGGTACGGCACAATTCGCTGTCGTCCCAAGGGACTTAGAGGCTTCCACGGCTTCTTTCCACGGTCGCTTGTGACGGTTTCTTTCACAGGGTGCGGGAAGGCGGCGTCGGGCGTGGCGGTGCAGGAGGCGAGACGCGGGAGCGGCTCGGACAAGGGCGCGTACGAGGCGGCGCACGGCGGTGGCTGCACCTGCGGGGACTGCCCGCACGGCGCCCGCGAAGGGCATCGCCGGGCGGTTGCCGCGTTCCTGCTGCGGCGGGACGAGTTCGCGGCCGGGCAGGGGCTGCCGGCCGCGGTCGCCCACTCGGCCTCCGCCTCCCGCCAGTGGGTCTCGGAGGAGCTGACCCAGTCCGCGGAAACCGTCGCCGAACGCGGCCGTGCCGAGGGCGACGCATGGCTCGCGGGGCTGGGACGGCGCACGACGGCCGCCGTGTGGGCGGCGGTCGTCCTGCTGCTGCTCGGGCAGTCCCTCACCGCGGTCGGCGCGGGCTGGTCGGCGGCGCGCACCGCCGGGCTCGCGGCGGCACTGGTGGTGGCCGGCGCGTTGACGGCGGCGTCGTGGTTCCACCGGACCCGGGGCGGTGCGCTGGCCCCGGTCATCGGCGAGGACAACCGCCTGTCCACCTCCCGTGCCGTGGCGGCGGCCTGGGTCCTCTTCATCGCCTACGCGGTGCTCGTGCTGGCCGGGCAACTGGCCGTCGCCTCGGGGCACGACCGGCGGGACGCGCTGATCTCGGGCCTCGAACTCGGCCGCGGCGCCGGCGCGGTGACCGTCCTCGCGGTGGTCTGCGGAATCGCGGTCCTGGTGCGGCGGGTGGTCGGCCTCAGGGTGCTGGGACAGCGGCTGCAGAAGGTACGGGCCGACCGGCCGCGCGCGTCGGACCTGCTGACGGACGACGCGGGCCGCGGGACCTTCGCCGACATCCAGTACGTCGTGATCAGCACCGTGGCCCTGGTGTTCGCGGCGGTACGGCTGGCCCGGCGCCCGGAACAACTGCCCGACCTGCCGTGGGGCCTGGCGGTGGTGGTGCTCGTGTCGGCGGCGACCTACGTGGCCGGGAAGTACGCCGAGGGCGGCCGGCCGGTGATCCTCTCCGTGGTCCGGGCCCGGGAGGCCGGCGACCTGGACGCGCCGATCCGCACCGGCGACGACATCGAGATCCGCGGCGCGGGCTTCGTGCCGCCGGGCGCCCAGCGAGCGGACCGTCTGTCCCGGATGGTCGTCCGCATCGGCGCGGTCCACGTCCACGTCCCCCTGGTCCCGGTGACGGGCGGCTTCAGCAACCCCTCGGACGACCTGCTGACGGTCCCCGTACCGGCGGACGTCGAACCGGGCCGGGTCGAGGTCCAGGTGGTCACCGGCGCGGGCGTGGAGACCAACCGGTACGCGATCGACGTGACGGACTGACACCACGCACCCCCGTCCCGAGCAGCCGGTCGGCAACCTGTCGAAACCGACAGCAAGAAACCGGTTGCCGAGGGTTGAGCGGGGCCTACGTGTCGTACGTATGGTCTGGTGGGGGGTCTGGGCATGCGCGGCGAGAGGCGGCTGGCAGTGATGACTCACGGGATGCGGACGGACGTCTACACCTCACCCGCGGGCGGGGGAGACTGGCGGGACAACGCCGCCCGGTATGCCCTCCTTCCCCTACGGATCTTTCTCGGCGTCACCTTCGTCTACGCCGGTCTGGACAAGCTCACCGACAGCGCCTTCATGAAGGACGCGGGCGCGGGTTCCGTCGGCGACATGATGCGCGCGGTCCGCGACTCCTCGGCCGTCCCCGCCCTGGTCGACCTGGCCCTGAAGAGCCCGGCCGGTTTCGGCTACGCCATCGCCCTGGGCGAGCTGGCCGTCGGCATCGGCACCCTGCTCGGACTCCTCACCCGTCTCGCGGCGCTCGGCGGTGCGCTGATCTCGCTCAGCCTGTGGCTGACCGTCAGCTGGGCCTCGGACCCCTACTACTACGGCAACGATCTCGCCTACCTCATGGCCTGGCTCCCTCTCGTCCTGGCGGGCGCCCCGCTGCTGTCCCTGGACGCCGTGCTGCGCCCCCGGCGCCGGGGACGGACGGGCGGGTACCGGTAGTCCGAGCGGCGTCGTCAGCGGGGGAGGCCCGCCCGGGGCTCCTCGGACGCCGCCGTGCCCGGCGCTCCGCGGCGCCGGTGCGCGGACCGGGCCACGACCCCGACCGCGCCCGCGATGCAGAGCCCGCCACTGACGAGCGGGATCAGCACGAACCACGGCGTCTCCCAGAGGCCGCTCCCGTCGCCGGCGTAGATGACCCCGGCCAGCAGCAGGAAGACACCGGCCACCAGTCGTCCCGGCTGGAACCTATGACGCAGCACGGGCCACCTCCGCCTGACCGACGCCGACCTGGAGGTCGAGGTCGAGCGTGCCGGCGTCCTTGCCGCCCTTGGCGGGGGACAGGGTGATCTCCTCGTGCTTGCCCGGTGCCACGTCCACGTCCTTCTCGTCGTCGCCGGGCAGCTGGATGTCGCCCACGCCCACCTCGACGCTCAGCCGCACGGTCACGTCCTGCGGCACGACGACCCGTATTCGCCCCATGCCCACGTCGGCCCGGGTGCTCACCGTCTGCCCCTCGGCCAGGTCGAGGCGGGACAGGTCGAGGGTGCCGCTGCCCGCGCCGATGTCGTACTGGTCGCGCACGTCGGCCGCCACCACGGGCTTCCATGTGGTCCGCACCCATTCGGTGCCGACGCTCTCCGGCACCGCCGTCGATCCGGCCAGCAGGCCCGCCGTGATGATCGCCAGGAAGATCGAACCGGCTCCCGTGCGCCCGAGGAAGGCACTGACCGCGATGCCGAGGCCGAAGACGGCGAGCGCGCACGCCAGGCCGGTCTGCAGACTGGCGCCGAGCGGATGCTGGTCCCAGGTCAGCCGGGTCCCGAGGAAACCCGCGAGCAGGGCGAGGAGGAACACCCAGCCGCCGATGCCGCGCGGGCCGCGCGTCTGCGCGGACCCGGAGCGCCGGTCGCCCGCCGGGGCGTGGTCACGGCGCCCCGGGATGCCGCGGCCGATATTGACGGCCGCCGCGATGTCACGCTCCGCGGAGTCCGGCGGACCCCACATGTACCCCGTCCCGCCGTCATGGGTGCCGTCCTTGACGATGGGGTCACGCCACCAGGAGGGCCAGGTGTACATGATCGGGGGCGCCTGGGCCTCCGGCGGGGCGTCGGCGGCGGCCTGGGCCGAGAGCGGGTCCGGTTCGGGCGTTCTGCGCTGCCGCGACCAGTACCCCGCGCCCGCGAGGAGCAGGGAGAGGATGACGGCGAAGGTCAGCACGCCGCCGTTGTTCAACATGGTGAGGAAGACCCCGCAGCCGACCAGGGCGAACAGCACGGCCGCCAGTGCCTGGCCGTCGACCCGGCCGGTCAGCAGCTTGCGCACCTCGTTCTCCTCCTCGTCGTCGTAGGGGACGAAGAGCCAGGCGAAGCCGTAGAAGATGAGGCCGATGCCGCCGGTCGCGGAGAGCACCGCGAGCGTGATCCGGAAGATCACCGGATCCAGGTCGCACTGCCGCCCGAGGCCGGCGCACACGCCGGCGAGCGACTTGTGCCGCCGGTCGCGCCGGAACCGGTGCGGCGGCCCGGGAGCGTCCCCGCCGCCGACGGCGCCCGCACCGGCCGGGGCCCCCGCCCCGCCCGCACCGGCATCCGCGGCGGGCACGGCATCCCGCGGCCCGCCGCCCAGCGGGGGGCGCGGGCCGGAGCCGGGTCCCGGACCCGTCGCGGCGTGCTCGTGATCTGTCATGAGTCCATGGTGACGGGCGCGGCGCCGTGACGGCAGTCGGTTCGACCCTGGTCGGACCCTGATATCGGCCCTGACTCCCTGCCCGGGGAGCGTTCGAGACCCGCCCGGCCTTCCGCGGCCCGAAGATCAGGGGCGAGTGGGGGAACGACCCTGATGACCCGGCTCCCGCACCCGTGTGAACATCGGTGTCATGCCGGAAGCCGCAGCAGCACCCGTCGTCGAACCGCGGCCGCCGCGCAAGCTCTACCGAAGCAGCGACGGACGCTGGCTCGGTGGCGTGGCGCGGGGGCTCGCCGGGCATCTCGGGCTGCCCGTCATCTGGGTCCGGTTCGCCTTCGTCGGCCTGTTCATGGCCGACGGCCTGGGCGCGCTGCTGTACGCGGCCTTCTGGTTCTTCGTACCGCTGGGCGTCGGAGGTGTGGAGGCGCAGAAACCGCCGTCCCTCGTCACCTCGGAGACCGCGCCGGACGGCCGCCGCAGACTCGTCGCCCGCAAACCGGACAAGGGGCAGATAGTCGCCCTGCTCCTCATGGTCGTCGTGGCCCTGGTCTTCGTGGGCAACGTCGACCTCGGCGGCGGAGCCAAGGCCTACCTCTGGCCGACCGTGCTCGTCGGCGCCGGCGTCGCCCTCGTCTGGCGGCAGGCGGACAACGCGCGCCGGGCCCGCTGGGCCGAGGTGGGACGCCACCGCCGCACCGTCACCCTGCTGCGCTCCGTGGCCGGGGTCCTGCTGGTGACGGCCGGTGTCACCGGCATCTTCGTCCTCCAGGGATCCGCCGCCCACCTCGGCTCCGTCCTCCAGGCGGCCCTCGCCGTCCTCGTCGGCATAACGCTCCTCGCCGGCCCCTACCTGGTGCGGATGACGCAGGACCTCTCCGAGGAGCGGCTGATGCGCATCCGCGCGCAGGAGCGCGCCGAGGTCGCCGCCCACGTCCACGACTCGGTGCTGCACACCCTGACCCTGATCCAGCGCAACGCGGAGAACGCGGGCGAGGTGCGCCGCCTGGCGCGGGCCCAGGAGCGCGACCTGCGCGCCTGGCTCTACAAACCCGAGGGCAACGGCAAGGACGAGGACGACGAGCCCACCACCCTCGCCGAGGCCGTCAAGCGCAACGCCGCGGAGGTCGAGGACAAGCACGGCGTCCCCATCGAGGTGGTCGTCGTCGGCGACTGCCCGCTCGACGAGAGGACCAGCGCACAGATGCAGGCCGCGCGCGAGGCGATGGTGAACGCGGCCAAGTACGGTGGCGAGGGCGGCGCCGTACAGGTCTTCGCCGAAGTCGAGGGCAGGACGGTCTTCGTGTCCGTCCGGGACCGCGGCCCCGGCTTCGACCTCGACTCGATACCCGCCGACCGCATGGGCGTCAGAGAATCGATCATCGGCCGCATGGAGCGCAACGGCGGCACGGCGCGGCTGCGCGCGGTGCCGGACGGCGGCACGGAGGTCGAACTGGAAATGGAGAGGGCGGAGAAGACGTCATGAGCGACCCGACCGAGGCGAACGGAACGGCGGGACCGGGCGAGGCGGCCGAGCCCGCGCAGCCGGCCAATGGCGGCGCGGGGGAGCGCCACGTACGCGTAGTGCTCGTCGACGACCACCGCATGTTCCGCACCGGCGTCCAGGCCGAGATCGGCCAGACCGCCGAGACCGGGGTCGAGGTCGTGGGCGAGGCCGCCGACGTCGACCAGGCCGTCACGGTCATCACCGCGACCCGCCCCGAGGTCGTGCTCCTCGACGTCCACCTCCCCGGCGGCGGCGGGGTCGAGGTGCTGCGCCGCTGCGCGCCCCTGATGAGCGACGCCGAGCGGCCCGTCCGCTTCCTCGCGCTGTCCGTGTCGGACGCGGCGGAGGACGTGATCGGTGTGATCCGCGGCGGTGCCCGGGGTTACGTGACCAAGACCATCACCGGCACGGACCTGGTCAACTCAGTCTTCCGCGTCCAGGAGGGCGACGCCGTCTTCTCCCCGCGCCTGGCCGGCTTCGTCCTGGACGCGTTCGCCTCCACCGACGCCCCGCCGGTCGACGAGGACCTGGACCGGCTCACCCAGCGCGAGCGCGAGGTACTGCGCCTGATCGCCCGTGGCTACGCGTACAAGGAGATCGCCAAGCAGCTGTACATCTCGGTGAAGACGGTCGAGTCCCACGTCTCCGCGGTCCTGCGCAAGCTCCAGCTGTCCAACCGCCACGAGCTGACCCGCTGGGCGACGGCCCGGCGGCTGGTGTGACGGTTTCGCGGGAGAGGGTCACACCACCCGCGTAGCCCCCGCGAACGGCATCTCGTCGACCGGGGCGACGCGGACCGGGGCCGACGGGTTCGGGGCGTGGATCATCTGGCCGTTGCCGACGTAGATGCCGACGTGGCTGATGCCCGAGTAGAAGAAGACCAGGTCGCCTGGGAGGAGCTCGGAGCGGGAGACGCGGCGGCCCGCGTCGATCTGGGCGTAGGTCGTGCGGGGGAGGGAGACACCGGCGGCGCGGTAGGCGGCCTGGGTGAGGCCCGAGCAGTCGAAGGCGTTCGGGCCGGTCGCGCCCCATACGTAGGGGCTGCCGAGCTTCTGGTAGGCGTAGGCGACGGCCGCCGCGGCGCGGGAGTTGGGGGCCTGGGACGAGGCGGACAGGCCGTCCCTGGAGCCGGAGGTAGAGGCGCGGGAGGCGCGGTCGCCCGTTCCCTCGCCGGCGCGGGCGCGTTCCTCGGCGGTCAGTTGGGACAGCAGGCGGCGGGCCTCGGCCAGCTTGCCGGTGACGGCCTCGCGGTGACGTTTCAGCTCGGCCCGGCGCGACTTCAGCGAGGTCACCTCGATGCGGGCGGCGCCGCGCAGTTGCTCGATGTCGCGGAGTTCCTTGCGCACGCGGCCCACCGTGGCCTTCTGCCGGCTGCCCGCGCGCTCGGCGAACGCGGCGCCGTCGAGATACCGGTCCGGGTCGGAGGAGAGCGCCAGTTGCAGCGCCGGGTCCAGACCGCCGCTGCGGTACTGCGCCGCCGCGACCGAACCCAGTGCCTCCCGCGCCGAGTTCAGCCGGTCCTCCTTGCGGGCGGCCTCGTCGCGCAGATCCTCCAGGCGCTGTTCGGCGGCGTCCGCCTTCTCCTTCGCGCCGTTGTACTTCTCCGTGGCCACCTCGGCCTCCTGGTAGAGCTTGTCCACCTTGGCCCTGACCTGCGCCGCCGTCGGCTGCGGATCGGCGTGGCCGGTCCCGCCCAGGCCCGTCGCGGTGGCCGCGCCCGCGAGGGTGATCGTGGCCGCCGTACGGACTCTGCCGCCGCCCGTCGCGCGCTGTCGCGGCCTGCGGTGCGTTCCCACCTGCGATCCACGTCCTTCCGTACGACTCGACTCCGGCCCGCGCCGGGTCGGCTCCGGTCCGCTCCGGCTGCCTGGGCCAGGACGCTAGGCGCGTCGGTAACGGTCCGGTGACGGGATGCGCGGAAGTGGCGGTAGCGGATCGGGTGGCGACCGTATGTGACCGCCGTCCCTTTCGGGGCCCGTCGTCTTCACGCAGGGTGATGACCGATACGCCGGACGGGAGGCGGGTGGGGGACGTGAGCTGTTATGGGGCCCCGTGGTGGGACGGAGCGGGCCGGTGTCCGGACGCGTCCGGCTCCTCATTAGGCTCCGGCCTCATGGACGTACTCATCCACATCTTCGTCGGCCTGCACATCATCGGTATCGCCGCGCTCCTCGGCGGCTTCCTGACCCAGATGAAGGCGATGGGCCGGGGCGCGGCCCGGTTCACCCCCGCGATGCTGCACGGCGCGCTGACGATGCTGGTCACCGGCGCCGTCCTGGTCGGCCTCAACCAGGCCCAGGACTACTCCGTCGACAATGTCAAGATCGGCGTGAAGCTCGCCGTGCTGATCGTGATCCTCGCTCTGGTCTACGTGAAGCGCGACGACGAGAAGGTGGACAAGCCGCTGTTCGGCCTGGTGGGCGCGCTGACCCTCGCCAACATCTTCATCGCGGTGCTGTGGACCTGACCGCCCCGGCGTCCGCCCGCGCGGACCGCAGCCCGGCCCGGGCCTGGACGACCGCCCCCGCCGCGACCGCCAGCCATCCGGCCACCGCGATCCACTGCAGCGCCCGGCCGGGCGCGTCCAGCCACGGGACGTCGAGGACGGCGGAGACGGACAGCGTCGCCGCCGCCGTCATGCCGAGCGGGAAGACCGTCGACCAGCGGCGTACGTCGTAGCGGAGGCGGGGCCAGGCGATCTCGGCGGCCAGGAGCACGGCGTACCAGGCGAGGTCGAGGGCGAGCAGGAAGACGGTCAGGTCGTGCAGGACGGCGTGGTCGTCGGCGTTCCACAGGTACATGCCGGTCCCGGCCGCCGCGAGCAGCTTGGCACCGGCGAGGGCAGAGATGGCGAGCGCGCCGCCCGCCACCCACTGGTCCCCGGCGCCCCGGGCCACCTGCCGCAGATCGAAGCGGAACAGCGCGATCAGATAGAGCACGATCCCCAGCCAGAACGGCACCAGCGCCGCGTGCGCCAGCCACGGCGTCGAGGTGGCCGCGGCCAGCGTCGCGGCGAGCACGGCGAGCCCCTCCGTGGCCACGCAGCCCAGGAACACCGCCCCGGGCATCCTCCGCCCCCAGTGCCGCACCACCAGGAGCAGCAGCCACGGCCACAGCAGCGCCGCCAGCACCAGCAGTACCGCCGCCAGGAGCGACCAGCCGAGCAGCGAGAAGCGGGTGCCGAGCACGGTCGTCGCGGCGACGGCGGTGAGCGCGCCCGGAGTCCCGGCCCGCTTCACCCACTGCGCCCGGTCGGCCAGCAGCAGGTGGACGAAGTTCGCCGCCAGCAGCAGCCAGGCGGCGCAGGCCAGGGCCAGGGCGATCCGGGACAGAACCTCGCGGCCCGTCAGATGCAGGGCGACCGACACGATGCCGGTCGCCATCACCGCGGCCCCGGCCGCCGGTGGACGCTGCGCCCACCAGGCACGCAGCGCGGAGGGATGGGTGGCCGATGACATGCGCCCGATGCTAAAGACCGCACCGATCAGGCCGGGCGCACCACGCTGTAGATGGACGACTCGCCGTCGTAGAAGATCGACTCCTCGCGGACGTACGCGCCCGGCTTCGGGGCGTGGATCATCATGCCGTCGCCGATGTACAGGCCGACATGGCTGATGTCGTCGTAGAAGAAGACCAGGTCACCGGGTTGTGCCTGGGACACGGAGACGGTCGTGCCGGCGTTGACCTGGTCGTAGGTGGTGCGCGGCAGCGTCACGCCCGCGGCCTTCCAGGCGGCCTGGGTGAGGCCCGAGCAGTCGTAGGAGCCGGGGCCCGTGGCGCCCCAGACGTACGGCTTGCCGATCTGGGCGCGGGCGAAGGCGAGCGCGCTCTCGGCCTTGGTGCCGTTCGAGGTGCCCGGCGTGGAGGAACCTGACGAACCGGTGCCGCCGGAGGAACCCGAACCGGTGTCGCTCTCCTGCTGCTGGGCGGCCTCCTCCTGCCGCTTGCGCTCCGCCTCCTGCTCCGCCTGCTGCTTCTTCGCCAGCTCGGCGGCCTTGCGGGCGGCCTCCTCCTGCTTCTTCTTCTCGATCGCCGCCAGCCGGGCCTTCTCCTCGGCGGTCAGCTCCGAAAGCAGCTCCCGCGCGGTGGCGAGCTTCTTCTGGACGGTCGACTTGGCCGTCTTCAGGTCGTTCTGCGACTCGGTGAGCGTTTCGAGGCTCTCGGTGGCCTCCCGGCGCTTCTTCATCGTCTCGGACTGCTGGGTGACGTAGTCGTCGACGGCGCTCTTCTGCCGGCCGGTGAGCCGGTTCATCAGCTGGTTCTGGTCGAAGTAGTCCTGCGGCGAGTCCGCGAGCAGCAGGGTCGCGGTCTCCGGGACCGAGGCGCCCGTGCGGTACTGGGCGGAGGCGAAGGAACCCAGCTCCTCGCGCGCGTCGTTGAGCTTCTGGGTGCGCTGGGCGACGTCGTCGAGGAGGGTGTCGACCTTCTTGCGCTGCTTGGTGGTCTTCTCCTTGGCCGCGTTGTACTTCTCGGTCGCCGACCCGGCCTGGCGGTAGAGGTCGTCGACCTTCTTCTCGACCTCTTCGAGGGTCGGCCGGTCGTCCGACGGCGTCGCATCGGCCGTCTGGGACAGCAGGGCGACGGAGGTGAGGGCCGCGGTGGCGAGGACCGGGGTCCGTATGCCCGCGACGCGGGTACCGGTGGGGCGCGACTTGCGGTGCGACGCCAAGGAGGCGACTCCTTCCAGTGCTCCGCCTACCGGGTTAGCTGTCGGGTTCGGGCGGTGTGGCGCGGAAGGGTTGCCCTACGGCGGAGCCGGCCCTCGTGGAGGGCGGTTCGGCCGATTCACCCCAAAGGTCTCGGTTGGGTCCCCGGCTCCGGGTGCCGCGCGGGCAGGGCCGGACTCGGCGGAGGCCGCGCGGCCCGGCGAGGTTCGCCGGAGGGGGGCGAGCGGCCTGCCCCGCACCGTAGCCAACTCGTGTGGCCGCTGTGAAGGTTGGTGGGTGATATGCCCGATACATTTTCGTGACCTTCCGCGCGGGTGCCCCTGGGCCGGTCGTGGACGTCACTCTTCGTGCTCCTGCTGGTCGCGGGGTGTGCCCGCGCCGGGAACGGGTGGTCATTTTCCGGGGTGGCACCGGGTTGTCGGTGGGGCGCCCTAGACTCGGAGAGCGATGAGCAGCCTCTTTGACGACAGCTTCCTGGCGAGCCTCCAGACCCCCCGGGGTCACGAGGAGGAACCCCCGCCGCCGCCCGAGGACGATCACGGACCGGAGCCCGTTCCGCACGATCTGTTCGGCGGGAAGTTCGACGTGCCGCCGGACCGGGACACCCACTACCGGGACGGCGCCCCGCGCCCCGTCCTGGACGCCGCGGCACTCCTGGAGGGGCTGAACGAGAACCAGAGGGCCGCCGTCGTCCACTCCGGCTCCCCGCTGCTCATCGTGGCCGGTGCCGGCTCCGGCAAGACCCGTGTGCTCACCCACCGCATCGCCCACCTGCTGGCCGAGCGGAACGTCCACCCCGGCCAGATCCTCGCGATCACCTTCACCAACAAGGCCGCCGGCGAGATGAAGGAGCGCGTCGAGCAGCTCGTCGGCCCGCGCGCGAACGCGATGTGGGTGATGACCTTCCACAGCGCGTGCGTCCGGATCCTGCGCCGCGAGTCCAAGAAGCTCGGCTTCACCTCGTCGTTCTCGATCTACGACGCCGCCGACTCCAAGCGGCTCATGGCGCTGGTCTGCCGCGACCTGGACCTGGACCCCAAGCGCTTCCCGCCCAAGTCGTTCAGCGCGAAGATCAGCAACCTGAAGAACGAGCTGATCGACGAGGAGGACTTCGCCGCCCAGGCGGCGGACGGCTTCGAGAAGACCCTCGCCCAGGCCTACGCCATGTACCAGTCGCGGCTGCGCGAGGCCAATGCCCTCGACTTCGACGACCTGATCATGACGACGGTCAACCTGCTCCGCGCCTTCCCCGACGTCGCCGAGCACTACCGCCGCCGCTTCCGGCACGTTCTGGTCGACGAGTACCAGGACACCAACCACGCGCAGTACGCCCTGGTGCGCGAGCTGGTCGGCACCCCCTCCGAGCACCCGGTCGACGTGCCGCCGGAGGCCGAGGTCCCGCCCGCCGAGCTGTGCGTGGTGGGCGACGCCGACCAGTCGATCTACGCCTTCCGCGGCGCCACCATCCGCAACATCCTCCAGTTCGAGGAGGACTACCCGGACGCGACGACGATCCTGCTCGAGCAGAACTACCGCTCCACGCAGACCATCCTCAGCGCCGCCAACGCGGTCATCGAGCGCAACGAGTCCCGCCGCCCCAAGAACCTGTGGACCAACCAGGGCAGCGGCGCGCAGATCACCGGGTACGTCGCCGACACCGAGCACGACGAGGCGCAGTTCGTCGCCGACGAGATAGACCGCCTCACCGACGCGGGCGAGGCCAAGGCCGGCGACGTCGCGGTCTTCTACCGGACCAACGCCCAGTCCCGTGTCTTCGAAGAGGTCTTCATCCGCACCGGCCTGCCCTACAAGGTCGTCGGCGGCGTCCGCTTCTACGAGCGCAAGGAGGTCCGGGACGTCCTGGCCTACCTGCGGGTGCTGGCCAACCCGGAGGACTCGGTGCCGCTGCGCCGCATCCTCAACGTCCCCAAGCGCGGCATCGGCGACCGCGCCGAGGCGATGATCGACGCCCTCTCCCAGCGCGAGAAGATCAGCTTCCCGCAGGCACTGAGGCGCGTCGACGAGGCGTACGGCATGGCCGCGCGCTCCGCGAACGCCGTCAAGCGGTTCAACACGCTCATGGAGGACCTCCGCACCATCGTCGAGTCCGGCGCCGGACCGGCGACCGTCCTCGAGGCCATCCTCGAACGCACCGGGTACCTGGCGGAGTTGCAGGCCTCCACCGACCCGCAGGACGAGACCCGTATCGAGAACCTCCAGGAACTCGCGGCCGTCGCCCTGGAGTTCGAGCAGGAGCGGGCAGAGGGCGAGGAGGCCGGGACGCTGGCCGACTTCCTGGAGAAGGTCGCGCTCGTCGCCGACTCCGACCAGATCCCGGACGAAGAGGACGGCGACGGCGTCGTCACCCTGATGACCCTGCACACCGCCAAGGGTCTGGAGTTCCCGGTCGTCTTCCTCACCGGCATGGAGGACGGCGTGTTCCCGCACATGCGCGCCCTCGGCCAGGCCAAGGAGCTGGAGGAGGAACGGCGCCTCGCCTACGTCGGCATCACGCGCGCCCGCGAGCGCCTCTACCTGACCCGGTCGACGCTGCGCAGCGCCTGGGGCCAGCCGTCGTACAACCCGCCCTCGCGGTTCCTGGAGGAGATCCCGGCCCCCCACCTGGAGTGGAAACGCACCGGGGCGAACGGCCCCGCGCCCTCCGCACCGGTCTCGGGTGTGGCGGCCTCGCTGTCGTCGTCCCGCTCACGCTCCTCGGCGTCGGGCGCGTCGGGCTTCGCCACCCGCCGGTCGGCCGGCGCCGAGCAGCCGACGGTCTCGCTGGCGGTCGGCGACCGCGTCACGCACGACCAGTTCGGGCTCGGCACGGTGGTCGGGATCAAGGGCACCGGGTCCAACGCCGAGGCGACGATCGACTTCGGCGACACCAAGCCGAAGCGGCTGCTGCTGCGGTACGCGCCGGTGGAGAAGCTCTGAGGGGGCGGTTGGGAGCGGTTCGGTCCCGGGCGGTGGCCCGGGGCCGGGCCGGGGCGGGCGATCTGCTGAGACGTTACGGCGTCACGTCGGGTTGATGCCGTGGCTGCGCAGCCACGGGAGCGGGTCGATCGACGAGCCGCCCGCGGGGCGCACCTCGAAGTGCAGGTGCGGGCCGGTGGAGTTGCCCGAGTTGCCGGAGAACGCGATCGCGTCGCCCGCCTTCACGGTCGTACCGGAGGGGACCTGGTAGCTGGAGAGGTGGCAGTACCACGTCTCCGTGCCGTCCTTCGCGGTCACGATCATCATGTTGCCGTACGCGCTGTTGTACTGCGTCCGCACGGTGCCGTCGGTCGCCGCCATCACCTTCGTCCCGTACGACACGGGGAAGTCGATGCCGGTGTGGACGGACATCCAGTTGATGCCGGCCTGCCCGTAGTACGCGCTGAGGCCGTGCTGCTCCACCGGGAGCGCGAACTTGGGGCGCAGCCGCTCCTTGCGGGCCGCCTCCTCCGCCGCCCGCTTCTTCTCGGCGGCCTGCTCGGCCTTGAGGTCGATGCGCTCCTGTGTCCGGCTGGCCCGGTCCGCGAAGTCGTCGGCTCCGGCGGCCAGGCTGGTGAGCTGGGTGTCCAGCTTGTTGTTGGCGGCGGACGGTTTCACCGGCGCGGCCTTCGCGTTGCCCGGGTCCGGCGCGGACGCCGCGGTGTCCGTGCCCTCGTCGCCGGTCAGGCTGCCGACGGAGGCGGCCGCGATACCGGCGACGCTCATCACGCAGGCCGACGGCACGGCGATGGTCAGCAGCGCGGAGCGCTTGGCGGGCTGGCGGCGACGGGAACGCGCCCCGGCGCGGGAGCCGGTGCGCGCGGCCGGGATCCGCGCGGCCGGCGTGACCTCTTCCTGGTCGTCCAGGAGGGCGGTCACGGTGGGGAGTTCACCGGTGGCGGCCAACTCGCCGTCGTACGGGGCGGATTCCGCAGACCCCGCTGATGCGGCGAAGCCGGAGTCCCCGGCGACGGTCGGCGCGTCCGGCACGGCGTCGTCCGGCGCGGGATGCTCGGCCGGCCGGGCCGTGTCCTCGACCACGCTGGTGACGGTGCCGTCCGCGTTCCACTGCGTGGCGTCGTAGGCGCCGGTGTCCAGCGGACCGCCCGCGAACGCGCCCGTGTGGAACGTGCCGGTCGCGAAGGCGCTCGTCTCGAAGGCACCGGTGTCGTGTGTGCCCGTTTCGAAGGCACCGGTTTCGAAGGTCTGCGTGCCCCACTGCCACTGCTGGGTCCCGTCGGCCGGGTCGCCCAACTGGTCCGGCGCGCTCCAGGAGCCGGTGTCCCACTGCCCGGTGGCCGGCACGGAGTCAGGCTGCTGGTAACCGGCCGTCCATGTCGTCGTGTCGTAGGCGCCGGTGTCGTAGGCGGCTTGGTGCTGGGCCGCGTACGCGTCGTAGTGCAGGGTCTGCGCCCCGCCGGTGGACCACTGGGTGGCGTCGTACGAGCCCGTGGCCTCGTGGGTGCCGGTGTAGTGGCCCGGCATGCTGCCGAAGAGAGGGTCCGCGTCGAAGGCCGAGGAGTCGGAACCGCCGGTGGAGAAACCCGTGGCGTCGTAGCCGACGTACGTGGTGAGGTCGCCGTACTGGGCTTCCCCTGTGCCGTACGACGCGTACTGCGCCGAAGCGGCGTCGGAAGCCGAAGCCGGGGTGTTTCCGGTCCCCGACGGGTGACGGTCGTTCACCAACTTCTCTTTCGCCTCGACAACAGGGGCTGCGAGAGCAGTGCGGCGACTGTACCCGGCGGTATACGGGCACGACAATCTTCGGCAGGTTTCGCGCGCGAAGGAAACGGGCAATCGGCCGTGTTTTGGGGGAGGGCGGGCGCGGGTTTGGGTTTGTGTTCGACCTTTGTTCGAGTCCGAACGGGTTGCTTCGGCCTCAGGCGACGGTGAGTCCGCCGCCGCGCTTGCCTGAATCCGAACCCGTTTCGGTTCCCGTTTCCGGTCCGGCGGTGTCGAGTGCCTGCCGTATCCCCGTGGCGACGGTGGGGTGCACGGGCAGCGCGAGGTGGCCGATGCCGCTCACCCGTACGTTCTGCACGCTCAGGTCGGGATGGTCGAGGCAGGCCGTCTCCAGCGGGTCCATCACGTGGTCCAGGTCGCTCCAGAAGCTGACGAACTGCGTACGGCAACCGGGGGACGGCCGGGTCAGCTCCTCGATCACCGCCGATCCGGGGCGCATCTGCCGCACGATCGGGTGCGCGTTCGCCAGCGGGACCACCTTGGTGCCGGCGTGCGGAGTGCCGAGCGTCACGAGGGTGCGGACCCGGAGGTCTCCGCCGAGGCGCTGCACGTAGTAGCGCGCGATCAGGCCGCCGAGGCTGTGCCCGACGACGTCGACGCGTTCGTTGCCCGTCCGCTCGCAGATCTCCTCGACGTGCCGGCCGAGCAGCTCGGCGGCGGTGCGGATGTCGCAGGTCAGGGGGGAGTAGTTCAGCGACTCGATCTCATGCCTGCCGTGCTGGGCCAGGCTGCGGCGCAGCAGCAGAAAGACCGAGCGGTTGTCGATGAAGCCGTGCAGCAGGACGACCGGGGGACTGGCGGGTGCCGGGAGCCTGGGGGCCGGGGGTGACGGCTCCGGGCCCTGGGCGTCCGTCGGCCGGAGCGCCTGGGCCGGACGGCGCTCCTGGATGATCCCGGAGGGATAGAGGAGAAGGTGCCCGGCGAGGATCGCCGCCTCCAGGGCGCTCGCCTTCAGGAGGGTCAGGGACAGCCCGGTCAGCCGGCCAGGAAGCGCTGCCACGTCGGACAGTCCTGGAAGCGTGGGGAGTCCGGGGAGCCCAGGGAGTCCGGAAAGCCCAGGGAGTCCGGGAAGCCCTGGCAGGCCGGGCAGGAGACGCTGAAAAAGCGGGAGAAGGGGCAGTGCTGCCGTGGTGACCTTCATGGGCCGACCTCCTGTCGGCACGCGCGGGGACGCCTCTGTCCCCCGTGTGCCCTCGTGGAGCGCCGTGACACCAGCGATTGGTGGTGTTCGCGACGTTTATGCACGTCGCAGGGCCTTGCGGGCCATATGAGGCCTGTGGTGTCGGTGAAACGGCGACGAGGCTCGCTCGCTGCTCTCCTGTGCTGCCCTCGCTGCGGCGCTCCGTGCGCATATTGCCGCCGCGCCCTGGAGCGGTGCGCGGCGAACGTGTCCCACGTGTGATTTCCCCCTCTGTATCCACCGCGAAACTGCCGGTTGCGGGATGCTGGCGATAACGTTCGTTCACTTCCCCGGACGCTGTGGTGCGGGGTCTCCGCGCCGCGAGACACGAAGTGTGCGGTACTTGTCGGTACGGATGGATGTAGTCGCTTCATGGAGGCAGTGATGGGTGTGGCAGCCGGTCCGATCCGCGTGGTGGTGGCCAAGCCGGGGCTCGACGGCCACGATCGCGGGGCCAAGGTGATCGCGCGGGCCCTGCGCGACGCCGGTATGGAGGTCATCTACACCGGGCTCCACCAGACTCCCGAGCAGATCGTCGACACCGCGATCCAGGAGGACGCCGACGCGATCGGGCTGTCCATCCTCTCCGGTGCGCACAACACGCTCTTCGCCGCCGTGATCGAGCTGCTCCGGGAACGGGACGCGGCCGACATCCTGGTTTTCGGCGGCGGGATCATCCCCGAGGCGGACATCGCCCCGCTGAAGGAGAAGGGCGTCGCGGAGATCTTCACGCCCGGTGCGACCACGGCGTCCATCGTGGACTGGGTCCGGGCGAACGTGCGGGAGCACGCGGTGGCGTAGCCGCCGCCCGCTGTGCCGGTGCGGGTCCCGCACCGGCGCCGACGCGGGACCGCCTCGGACCGCCGTGGCCGCGGGCGGCGTTCCCGTGACCGTGGGTCGCGTCCGTGAGGGCGCGTCTGCCCCTCGGACTCGCGTTGCCCCCACGGGCGGGTGGCGCTCCGGCGGGTGCCGGGTACCGGGTGCCGGGTGCCGGGTGCGTTCGGGAGTGAAGGGCGGGCACGTGCGCCGGTGGGCGCGGGGCGCATGCCGGTGGGCGCTGGTCTGTGGGCGCTGGTTTGTGGGCGCCGGTCTGTGGGCGCCGGTCTGTGAGTGCTGGTCCGTCGGCGCTGGGCCCTGCACGACGGCGCGCCCGTGCCGATGCGGCGCCATCCCTACCCCGCCCGGAGCTCCTCGGCCATCGCCGCCCGCAACCGCAACGTCGTGACGAGCCGTTGGAACGCCTCCGCCCAGTACCCTCCGGCCCCCGGCGACGCGTCCTCCGGCTCGTCCGGTATTGCCAGCAGGCCGTCGAGGCGGCCCGCCTCCGAAGGGTCGAGGCAGCGTTCGGCCAGCCCCATCACGCCGCTGAAGCTCCACGGGTAGCTTCCGGCGTCCCGGGCGATGTTGAGCGCGTCGACCACCGCGCGCCCGAGCGGCTTGGCCCACGGCACACCGCACATGCCGAGCAGCTGGAACGCCTCGGACAGCCCGTGCGTCGCGATGAACCCGGCGACCCACTCGGCGCGTTCGCCGGTGCTCAGCGTGCCGAGCAGCTTGGCCCGCTCGGCCAGGGACACCGCACCCGGACCGCCGGCCTCGGGCGCCGTGGGCGCGCCCAGCAGTGCCCTCGCCCAAGCGCCGTTGCGCTGCCGTACCGCCGCACGGCACCACGCCGCGTGCAGCTCGCTCTGCCAGCCGTCCGACACCGGCAGAGCGACGATCTCCTCGGCCGTACGTCCCGCGAGCCGGTCCGGCCAGGTGGCGAGCGGGGCCGCCTCCACCAACTGGCCGAACCACCACGACCGTTCACCCCGCCCAGCGGGCGGATTGGCCACCACGCCGTCCCGCTCCATGCCCGCGTCGCACTCGTGGGGCGCCTCGACGACGATCGCCGGTGGGGTGAGAGCGCGGTCGAGGGACACACACGTCGAGGCTCGCGCCCCCATTCGGGCGGCCAGTGCCGAGTGCGGCAGCGCCGACAGCAACTCCGCCGCCGTGGCCCGGACGTTGCGGCTGCGGTCGGCCAGCGCCTGCTCCAGGAACGGCTCGTCCGCCGCTTCCAGCCCCGTCCTCAGCGAGTCCAGGAACATCAGCCGGTCCTCGGCCCGTTCCGTCGCCCAGGTCGACGCCAGCAGCTCGCGTGCGCCGGCGGGGTCGCGGGCGCGCAGGGACGCCAGGAGAGCGACCCGCTCGGCGAACAAGCCCTCGTCCCAGAGCCGCCGCACCCGCTCCGTGACGTCGGATCCGGGCAGCGCGGCAACGCCACCGTGCGTCGCGCGCAGGGCGAACCGCCAGTCCGGGTTCAGCCGGGCCAGCCACAGGGCACGGGGCCCCGCGAACGTCAGCGCCGCCGGCCGCAGGTCCGTACGGCCTCGCGCCGCGTCCAGCAGCGCCGGAAGCGCCTGGGGCGGCGCAGCGAAGCCGCGGGCGTTCGCCGTCGCCAGCCACTGGGGCAGCAACTCCATCAGATCGGGCGCGCTGCCTCTGCGGCCGCCGCCCGCCGTGCCGGGGCGGTCGGTGAGCAGCATCATGAGCCGGCGGGCGGCCGCGGCCGGCAGTGGCGGGCGGGGGTCCTCGGGCGCGGGGTCGGGGCGCCGGGCCGCGTGGGCCGGTCGCAGTCCTGCGCGACGGCGAACGGTCTCCGCGGCCGCCGCGTCCAGCAACGCGGCCGCGGCACCCGGCCCGCGCTCGCCGCCCGGTGGAGTACGCCGGTCCGTACCCAGCAGCGCCGAGGTGACCAGCCCCTCCCACACGCCGGGCCCGGAAGCCACCGCGGGCGGGGAAGAGGCCGCAGGCTCGATGGCTGGTGCTGGTGCTGGTGCTGGTGCTGGTGCGGGTGCGGGTGCGGGTGCGGGTGCCGGAGTGGGAGCGGGACTGGGTTCCGCTGCGGGTCCGGCTTCGGGGCCGGGTCCAGGTCCGTTGGTGGCTGTTGCCTGGACGGCGGTCCGGGGCATGGCGTCAACCTTGGATACGGCGCCCGCCCGGAGCCCGAAGTCTGCCCCGGGCGGTGTGGAGCCCACGGCCGCGTCGGCCGGTGTGGCGATCGTGGGTTCGACGGCCGACCCCGGCACGGTGGCCGACCCCGGCACGGTGGCCGACGCCGGTGCGGACGTGTCCGCGGGGGTGGGCGTCCTGGTCATGTGGTTCCCCTCTGGTTGTGTTCCGGTCCCGCCCGTCGCCTGCGACGGATCAGCACAGCGGCACCGCTGGGCCCGGTCCCGCCGGCCAGGCCGTCAGCGGTGTGAAGCCCCGGTGGCCGCACTCGCCGAAGACCGTGACGGGCGCACCGCCCGACAGGGCGACCAGCCGCCACAGACCCGGCTGGCTTCCGGTGGTCCGGGTGAGCGGCAGCGCCGTGCCCCCGTCGGCGTCCGCCAGTTGCCAGCCGTCGCCGTCCCGTACGGGGACCACCCGGTCCAGGGCCACCGGCACCGAGTCCAGCCACGGGTCGTCGCGGAGGGCCTCGCCGTAACGGACGGCTGCCTGCGATGTCGTGAGCCCCCTCGGGCGTGTCCGCGTGGGCCCGGGCGGTGCGAACCGTCGGCCCAGGGCCGCTCGCTGCCGTCCCGCGCCCGGATACGTCGAGAGCTCCGCGTCCAGGGTCAGCCCCACCGGCAGCGTCAGCTCCGGTGCCCGGCCCGCGGCTCCGTAGGAGAGGAGCAGCGCCGTGCGGTCCGACTCCGCGCCGTGCAACCAGACACGACGGGTCGTCAGCCGCGCGTCCGCGGTGTCGTACTGGGCGAGGACCAGCCAGTGGTCCCGCAGCGGCGGGCCGTCCGCGGCCGCCTGCAGGCCTACGCGCGAACGGACCGTCGCCGCCAGATCGCTCGGCAGTTGCTCGCGGCGCAACCAGCCCTGGTCGAGCAGGTGGAGCAGAGCGCATTCCTCGAGCAGTCGCACCGGCCAGCCGGGGCCCGACGACGGTATGGACCCCAGCTCCCGTACGCGCGAGGCCAGTCCCGGTGCCTGGGCGTCCACCATGCGGGCCGCCGTCTCCTCCCACAGTCCGTGCCCCGCTTGTCCGGCGTCGGCCAGACCGCCGCGCAGGAGATCCGCGAGGCGCTGCTCCAGCTCCGTCGCGCCCGCGGTGATCCGCTCGGCCCGCCGCTCCGCCCGGCGTCGCGCCGCCTCTGGGTCACCGGTCACGGCAGTAGGGGCGGACGGGCCCGCTGTCCCCTCCTCCGCGTGCCCGTGCCGTCCGGCGACCCACCGCTCCGCACGGTCCGGCGTCTCCGCACGGTCCGGCGCCTCCGCCTCCGGCGCCGCACCCTCCCCGCTCGGTCCTTGCACGGCCCGCACACCTCCCCCTCGTCGCATCTCCCCGCCTCGGACCCCGGGCTTCGCCGTGCCGAGCCTGCCGCCCGCCCTGCGTGACGTCGCGTCAAGTGCCGGTGCCGGCACCTGGTCCGTGGTCCGGCGCACCGCCTGCTGACGCACCGCCTGCTGACTCATGCCATCGAAGGTAGATCCCGCCACTGACAATGACCTGGCGGAGAGTGTTTTGGCAGGTCAGAGCGATTGTCAGTGGCGTGGTGCACCGTGGATGGCAGATCGAACCGGCCTAGCTGGAGGGGGAATCAGCCATGTCCACATGCGTAGAGCAGACGTCCGGGGCCGAGGTGTTGCGGCCGCACGCCGAGCACGCGTTCGCGGCCGAACTGGCCGTGCTCGCCGCGCAGGACGACCGTCCGCGTCCGGACCGCTGGAAGCTGTCGCCGTGGGCGGTCGCCACCTACCTGCTCGGCGGCACCCTGCCCGACGGCACGGTGATCAGCCCGAAGTACGTGGGCCCGCGCCGCGTGGTCGAGGTCGCCGTCACCACGCTCGCCACCGACCGCGCCCTGCTCCTGCTCGGCCTGCCCGGCACGGCGAAGACCTGGGTGTCCGAGCACCTCGCCGCGGCCGTCAGCGGTGACTCGACCCTGCTGGTGCAGGGGACGGCCGGCACCCCCGAGGAAGCGATCCGCTACGGCTGGAACTACGCACAGCTCCTCGCCCACGGCCCCGACCGGGACGCCCTCGTGCCCAGCCCGGTCATGCGGGCCATGGCGGAGGGCATGACCGTCCGGGTGGAGGAGCTGACCCGTATCCCGGCCGATGTGCAGGACACCCTGATCACCATCCTGTCGGAGAAGACCCTGCCCATACCGGAGCTGGGCCAGGAGGTGCAGGCGGTCCGTGGTTTCAACCTGATCGCCACCGCCAACGACCGCGACCGCGGGGTCAACGACCTGTCCAGCGCCCTGCGCCGCCGCTTCAACACCGTCGTGCTGCCGCTGCCGGAGAGCGCCGAGGCCGAGGTCGACATCGTCACGCGTCGCGTCGACCAGATCGGCCGCACCCTCGACCTGCCGTCGGCGCCCGACGGCATCGACGAGATCCGCCGTGTCGTCACCGTCTTCCGCGAGCTGCGCGGCGGGCTGACGAGCGACGGTCGTACGAAGGTCAAGTCGCCCAGCGGCACGCTGTCCACGGCCGAGGCGATCTCCGTCGTCACCGGTGGTCTCGCGCTGTCCGCCCACTTCGGCGACGGGGTGCTGCGGCCCGGCGACGTCGCGGCGGGCGTCCTCGGCGCGGTCGTCCGCGACCCGGGAACCGACCGCGTCGTCTGGCAGGAGTACCTCGAGACGGTCGTGCGCGAACGCGACGGCTGGCAGGACTTCTACCGGGCCTGCCGGGAGGTGTCCGCGTGAAGGGCACGGGGATGCGGACACGACGTGGGGCGGGGGCAGCGATGACCGGTACGACGGCAGCGGTGGCCGGTACGACGGGGGACGACGGGGACTCGAGCTGGACCCGCAGGCGAGGGGGACGGTGTGGCGGGCACTGACCGGGCCGGGAGCGGCGCGCCCGGCGGGCCGGGCGGTACCGGTGGGCGGGAGGGCCGGCCGCTGCTGCTGGGCGTCCGTCACCACGGGCCGGGATCGGCCCGGGCGGTGCGGGCCGCGCTGGAGGCTGCCCGGCCCGGGGTCGTGCTGGTTGAAGGGCCGCCGGAGGCCGACGCCCTGATCCCGCTGGCCGCCGACGAGGACATGCGGCCGCCGGTCGCACTCCTCGCCCACGCCGTGGACGAGCCGGGCCGCTCGGCGTTCTGGCCGCTGGCCGAGTTCTCCCCGGAGTGGGTGGCCCTCCGCTGGGCCCTGGAACACGGCGTCCCCGCCCGCTTCATCGACCTCCCAGCCGCACACACGCTGGCGTGGCGAGCGGACGAGGACGTGGACGGGCACGCGGCCGGCAAGGAAGCGGGGGACGCGCCCGGTACGGCTTCCCCCGACGTCCGGGGCGATCCGCTCGCCGTCCTCGCCGCGGCCGCCGGACACGACGACCCCGAGCGCTGGTGGGAGGACGTGATCGAGCACCGGGGCCCGGGGGAGGGGGACGCGTTCGCTCCGTTCGCGGCACTCGAGGAGGCCATGGCGACGCTGCGCGAGACCGAGGAGGACGGCGAGGAGAACGGCGAGGAGGACGGCGAGGAGAACGGCGCGCGCGACCGGGACCTCGTGCGGGAGGCCTACATGCGGCTCCAGGTCCGGGCGGCGCGGCGGGAGTTCGCCCAGGACATGGCCGTGGTCTGCGGGGCCTGGCACGTGCCCGCGCTGCGGCGCAAGACCGCCGTGGCCGCCGACCGGGCCCTGGTGAAGGGGCTGCCCAGGACCAAGGTGGACATGACCTGGGTGCCCTGGACCCATCGCAGACTGTCCCGGGCCGGCGGGTACGGGGCGGGCATCGAGTCACCGGGCTGGTACGGGCATCTGTTCGCCGCGGTCGACCGGCCCGTCGAGCGATGGCTGACCAGGGTGGCCGGACTGCTGAGGGAGGAGGACAGGATCGTCTCCCCGGCCCACGTCATCGAGGCGGTGCGGCTGGCGGAAACGCTGGCGGTGATCCGTGGACGCCCGCTGCCCGGACTGAGCGAGACGACGGACGCCGTGCGGGCGGTGCTGTGCGACGGCTCGGACGTGCCGCTGGCGCTGGTCCACGACCGGCTGGTGGTGGGGGACGTGCTGGGAGAGGTCCCCGCGGGGGCGCCCGCGGTGCCGTTGCAGCGGGACCTGACCCGGACCCAGCGGCGGCTGCGGCTCAAGCCCGAGGCACCGGAGCGTGAGCTGGAACTCGACCTGCGCAAGGAGACCGACGCCGGGCGCAGCAGACTGCTGCACCGGCTGCGGCTGCTCGGCGTCGGCTGGGGCGTGCCGACCGCCTCGCGCGGCACGGGCACGTTCCGGGAGACGTGGCGGTTGCGGTGGGAGCCGGAGCTGTCGGTGCGGGTCGCCGAGGCCGGGGTGTGGGGCACGACGGTGCTCTCCGCCGCCACCGCCAAGGCCGAGGCGGACGCCGTCACCGCACAGGGCCTCGCCGAGGTCACCGCGCTCGCCGAAAGCTGCCTGCTGGCCGAACTGCCGGACGCGCTGTCACCGGTGATGCGGATACTCGCCGACCGGGCGGCGCTCGACACGGACGTCGGCCACCTCGCCGAGGCCCTGCCCGCCCTCGTCCGTTCACTGCGCTACGGCGATGTGCGCGGCACGGACACCGGAGCGCTGGCCGCGGTCGCCGCGGGCCTCGCCGAGCGGGTCTTCGTCGGACTCCCCGCGGCCTGCACCGCACTGGACGCCGACGCGGCCGAGGAGATGCGCCGCCATGTGGATGCCGTGCACACAGCCGTGGGCCTGCTCGGCGACGCCCCCGCGCCGGGCCACGGCGACCTGCGGTCCCGCTGGCAGGCCGTGCTGCGGACCCTGTCCGCACGGGAGGCCGTGCCCGGCATCGTCCGCGGGCGTGCCGTACGGCTCCTGCTGGACAACGGCGAGCTGGCACCGGACGAGGCGGCGCGGACCATGGGCCTGGTGCTGTCCCCGGGGACTCCGCCGGCGGACGCGGCGGCCTGGATCGAGGGCTTCGTCGGCGGCTCGGGCGGCGGCATGCTCCTGCTGCACGACGAACGGCTGACGGCCCTGATCGACGCCTGGCTGACCGGTGTGCCGGCGGACGTGTTCACGGACGTACTGCCCCTGCTGCGCCGCACCTTCTCCGCCTACGAGCCGGGAGTGCGCCGCAGCCTCGGCGAGCTGGTCCGGCGCGGACCGGAGGCGCGGGGGAGCGTGACGACGGCCGGTTCCGGCATACCGGGCTTCGCGGCCGGCCTCGACACCGCGCGGGCCGACGCGGTGCTGCCAGTGGTCCGGCTGCTGCTGGGCCGGGACCCGGCGTCGGACGACAACGACCTGGTGGGAGTGGGCACATGACTGAACACAGGGCCGGACACATGACGGCGACCGGGCCGGTGGACGCCGCCGGGGCGCAGGAGCGGCTGCGGCGGTGGCGTCTCGTCCTCGGCGGTGACCCGGCCGACGGCACCGGCCACACGCTCTCCGGACGGGACGCCGCGATGGACGGCGCGCTCACCGCGCTCTACGGGAAGGGCGGCACACCGCGGTCCGGGCGGGACCGTGCGGCGGGACTCGGGGCCTCCGCACCGGCCGTGGCGCGCTGGCTGGGGGACATCCGGACCTACTTCCCCTCCTCCGTCGTACAGGTCATGCAGCGGGACGCGATCGACCGGCTCGGGCTCGCCACACTCCTGCTGGAGCCGGAGATGCTCGAGGCCGTGGAGGCCGACGTGCACCTCGTCGGCACCTTGCTGTCCCTGCACAAGGCGATGCCGGACACGACGAAGGAGACGGCGCGGGCCGTCGTGCGCAAGGTCGTCGAGGACCTGGAGAAGCGACTGGCCAACCGCACCCGTGCCACCCTGACCGGCGCCCTGGACCGCAGCGCCCGCACCGGCCGGCCGCGTCACCGCGACATCGACTGGAACCGCACGATCGCGGCCAACCTCAAGCACTACCTGCCGGAGCACCGCACGGTCGTACCGGAGCGGCTCGTCGGCTACGGGCGGGCGGCCGGCTCGGTGAAGAAGGAGGTCGTCCTCTGCGTCGACCAGTCCGGGTCGATGGCGGCGTCCGTCGTGTACGCGTCCGTGTTCGGCGCGGTGCTGGCGTCCATGCGCTCGATCGACACCCGGCTCGTCGTCTTCGACACGGCGGTCGCCGACCTCACCGACCAGCTGGACGACCCGGTCGACGTGCTCTTCGGCACGCGACTCGGCGGCGGTACGGACATCAACCGCGCGCTGGCGTACTGCCAGTCGCGGATCACCCGGCCCGCGGAAACGGTGGTCGTACTGATCAGCGACCTGTACGAGGGAGGCATACGCGACGAGATGCTCAAGCGGGTCGCGGCGATGAAGTCGGCGGGGGTGGAGTTCGTGGCGCTGCTGGCCCTGTCCGACGAGGGGACGCCCGCGTACGACCGGGAACACGCGGCGTCGCTCGCCGCGCTGGGCGCACCGGCCTTCGCCTGCACGCCCGATCTCTTCCCGGAGGTGATGGCGGCGGCGATCCAGAGGCGGCCCCTGCCGATACCGGATGACGAGTGACGATTTGTCGATCCGGGGTGACCCGATTCCCACGGGTAAAACGGATATGACTGCCCATCGGTGGAACCGGGCTTGCGCAACCTGTGGATCCCCGTGCGAGTATCGCGCGGCGTGTCGATGCGTTGTTCGACGCGCGGCCCGTTCCGCCGCACGGGAGGAATCTCCCCCTCTTGATCTGGTCAGCAGTCCTGCCCGGTGCCGCTCTGCGCGTCCTGCGCACGGCGGCCGGGCGGCGTGCGCTGCACGTGGCGCTGCTGGTGGGGGGGTTGTTCGTGCTCGGCCTGCTCTGCGGAGGGCGGGCGCAGGCGGCCGACGGGGCGCCGGGATCTTTGAAGGACACGGTCGGCCGGGTCCTCGACGTTCCCGCGCAGACGCAGACGCAGACGCAGACGCAGACGCAGACGCAGACGCAGACGCAGACGCAGAGCCGGCTGGGCGCCGGATCCGTCCAGGACGCCGAAGCCGTCCCGGAGACACGAGCCGACACCGTGCTTCCGGACCTCCGTCCCGTGTCCGACGCCGTGCTTGCGGACCTCCGTCCCGTCCCCGAGAAAGTCGTCGGGGCCGTGAAGGACCGGGTCGTGCGACCGGTCGGTGACGCGGTGGAGACGGTGACCGACGGGGTCGAGGGGCTCGAAACGGTCGTGCGGACCGAGGTGCCGCCGCTGCGGCTGCTCCCCGACCTCTCCGGCCTGACAGACCCGTCGGACGCGACCGACGTGCCGGACCTCACCGATGTGCCGAGCCTGACCGACCTGACCGATCCGACCGGTCCTTCCGGTCCTTCGGCGTCGGCCGTCCAGGACCCGCGGACCGAGCCCGCGCCTGCGGCGACGACGCCGGCAGACACCTCCGACGCAGAGGGCCGGTCCGAGGCCTCCGACCCCCCGGTCGCCGAAGGAGCCGCAAACCCTGCAGGCGTCGTCGGCTACGGGCCGGAGCCCCGCCTCGGAACGGCGCCCGCCGCGCACGCACGCACTCACCCGGCCGGGATCGCGCACAGCGAGTACGCCCCCGCCCAGCCCGAGCCCACCGGCGACCCCGACGGCGCGCTCGGTACCGCGTCCGGTGCCGACCAGTGCACGTCCCGTCACGGGGACGCCCGCGCGGTCACCCCGCTGCACCGGATCACCTTCCGGCTCGTGCCCGGCGCCCCGGAGCGGGCCGACGTGGCCGGCGTCCGGGAGCCGTACCGGGACATTCCCGTCTCTCCCACCTAGAACGGTTGCTTCCTCCGTCGCGCGACCGCCACGCATCCGCTGATCCGCCGCATTCGCCGAACCCGCCGTGCCGGGCAGTGAAGCCCCGCCGTGCCGGGCAGTGAAGCCCGTTCGCCGTCCGGACGTCCCCGCGTCCGGCTCCCACGGTTCGGCGTCCCCGTCCCGGCGTACCGGACACTCCCACCCCACCCAGGTGTCCGGCGCTCGGCACCGGCACCCTCGTGGCCCCGTTGCCGCGGCAGGCACAGACTCCGCGGGGCGGCAGGCCCCGGACGGCCGAAAGCCGTCGGCCTCCGTCCGGCCGAACCCCCGCGGTCCGGGCCGACTGGTCCCCATTGGGGTGGGGATCAGCCGGCCCGTCCCCCGGCGGACCGCACCGCGCGGCCCGCCGGGGGAACCCACGGGCCTCACCGGGTCAACCCCAGCCCGGTGAGGCCCTTCACCTGTGCGCGGAGAGGGCTCACATCCGGCACCCCGTGCCAGTGAGCGCGGCATCATGTGACAGGCATCACCGCTCAGGTGTGACCCACGATTTAGAGACCCTCCGCATGCGGCGATAACCTGCGAGACGGACATGCCGCGCGCTCGGACACCGTGTGCGCCCCCCTTGTGACTCACAGCGGACGTCACGTTGCCCTTCGCGGCACGCCCACGCATCCAACGAACCGCGAGATCACTGATAGGGACGGAAGCGCGTGGACCTGTTCGAGTACCAGGCGAGGGACCTCTTCGCCAAGCACGATGTACCGGTGCTGGCCGGTGAAGTCATCGACACGCCTGAGGCGGCGCGCGAGATCACCGAGCGTCTGGGCGGCAAGTCCGTCGTCAAGGCGCAGGTGAAGGTCGGTGGTCGTGGCAAGGCCGGTGGCGTGAAGCTGGCCGCCTCCGCGGACGAGGCCGTCGCCCGTGCGACGGACATCCTCGGGATGGACATCAAGGGCCACACGGTCCACAAGGTGATGATCGCCGAGACCGCCCCCGAGATCGTCGAGGAGTACTACGTCTCCTTCCTCCTCGACCGTGCCAACCGCACCTTCCTCTCCATCGCCTCCGTCGAGGGCGGCATGGAGATCGAGGAGGTGGCGGCCACCCGACCGGAGGCCGTCGCCAAGACCCCGATCGACGCGATCGACGGCGTGACGCCCGAGAAGGCGCGCGAGATCGTCGAGGCCGCGAAGTTCCCGGCCGAGGTCGCCGACAAGGTCGCCGACATCCTGGTCAAGCTGTGGGACACCTTCATCAAGGAGGACGCCCTCCTGGTCGAGGTCAACCCGCTGGCCAAGGTCGTCTCCGGCGACGTCATCGCCCTCGACGGCAAGGTGTCGCTGGACGACAACGCCGAGTTCCGTCACCCCGACTTCGAGGCCCTCCACGACAAGGCCGCGGCCAACCCGCTCGAGGCCGCCGCCAAGGAGAAGAACCTCAACTACGTCAAGCTCGACGGCGAGGTCGGCATCATCGGCAACGGCGCGGGTCTCGTCATGAGCACCCTGGACGTCGTCGCCTACGCCGGTGAGGCGCACGGCAACGTCAAGCCCGCCAACTTCCTGGACATCGGTGGCGGCGCCTCCGCCCAGGTGATGGCGAACGGCCTGGAGATCATCCTCGGCGACCCGGACGTCCGCTCCGTGTTCGTCAACGTCTTCGGCGGCATCACCGCCTGCGACGAGGTCGCCAACGGCATCGTCCAGGCGCTGAAGCTCCTGGAGGACCGCGGCGAGAAGGTCGAGAAGCCGCTCGTCGTCCGCCTCGACGGCAACAACGCCGAGCTGGGCCGCAAGATCCTCACCGACGCCAACCACCCGCTGGTCCAGCGCGTCGACACCATGGACGGCGCGGCCGACAAGGCCGCCGAGCTGGCTCACGCCGCCGCCAAGTAAGCACTCAGGACGAGGACACCAACACACCATGGCTATCTGGCTCAACAAGGACAGCAAGGTCATCGTCCAGGGCATGACCGGTGCCACCGGCATGAAGCACACCAAGCTCATGCTGGGTGACGGCACCGAGGTCGTGGGCGGCGTGAACCCGCGCAAGGCGGGCACCACCGTGGACTTCGACGGCACCGAGGTACCGGTCTTCGGCACCGTCAAGGAGGCCATCGAGAAGACCGGCGCCAACGTCTCCGTCATCTTCGTGCCGGAGAAGTTCACCAAGGACGCCGTCGTCGAGGCCATCGACGCCGAGATCCCGCTGGCCGTCGTCATCACCGAAGGCATCGCCGTGCACGACTCGGCCGCCTTCTGGTCGTACGCCGGCAAGAAGGGCAACAAGACCCGGATCATCGGCCCGAACTGCCCCGGCATCATCACCCCGGGCCAGTCCAACGTCGGCATCATCCCGGGCGACATCACCAAGCCGGGCCGCATCGGTCTGGTCTCGAAGTCCGGCACGCTGACGTACCAGATGATGTACGAGCTGCGTGACATCGGCTTCTCGACCGCCGTCGGCATCGGTGGCGACCCGATCATCGGCACCACGCACATCGACGCGCTCGCCGCGTTCGAGGCCGACCCCGAGACCGACCTGATCGTCATGATCGGCGAGATCGGCGGCGACGCCGAGGAGCGTGCGGCCGAGTACATCTCGAAGAACGTGACCAAGCCGGTCGTCGGCTACGTCGCGGGCTTCACCGCGCCCGAGGGCAAGACCATGGGCCACGCCGGCGCCATCGTCTCCGGTTCGTCCGGCACCGCCCAGGCGAAGAAGGAGGCCCTCGAGGCCGCCGGCGTCAAGGTCGGCAAGACGCCGACCGAGACGGCGAAGCTCGCCCGCGCCATCCTGGCCGGCTGACACCGCCTCGTGCGCAGGCCGAGCGCCTGATCCACACCGAGTGGCCCGCCCTTTGTCCACAGGGGGCGGGCCACTCGGCGTTCCGGGTGCCGAGCCCCGTCATCCGAGCACCGTTGTCCGAGCCCGGTCATCCGAGCCCCGTCATTCGAGCCTCGGGCTCAGCCGTGCCGGCCCGTCCTGCAACTGGTCCCGCAGCTCCAGCTCCTCGTCCGACAGCGCGCCCTGAGCCGCCCTGGGCGGCACCCCGTGCACGGCCTGCCCGGGGGACACGGGCGGTTCGTAGTGCGTGGGCGCGGTGCGCACGGTCAGGGCCGTGGTCCCGATGAGGGCGACCGTGAAGGCGATCGCGGCCCGGGTCCGGAACCTTGCCCGGCGTTCGCCGCCCCTGCGCACCGTGGGCGGCTGCTCCGCGCCCAGCCGCTCGTTCGACGCCAGCTCGGCCAGCCTCCGGTGCAGTACCTGCGGGTCGGCCAGCGCGGGCAGCCGGTCGGCGACGGCCTCGCGGGCGCGCAGCAGGCGGTTCGCCGCCGCCGGGGTGCTCGCCTCCGTCTCCGCCGCCGTCTCGGGCAGGTCCAGGCCCACACCGTCGTACAGCACGAGCGTGCGGCGGTGCCTCGGGGGGAGCCTGAGCAGGGTGTTCAGCAAGGTGCGGTCGCCGGGGTCGGCGGGTGGCGGCTCCGGGTGCCGGTGGCGCGGGCGGAACCGTTGCCAGGGCGAGAGCGCGTACTCGTACGCCGTCGCCCGCACCCAGCCCACCGGGTCCCGGTCGCGGGCCACCTCGGGCCAGTGCTCCCAGGCCGTCTGGAACGCCCGCTCCACCGACTCGCGCGCCTGCTCGCGACGGCCGGTCAGCAGGAAGGTCTGCCGTACGAGGGCGGGGGCGCTGAACTCGTACAGCGCGTCGAAGGCCTGAGCGGGTGTCAGCGCGACGGGCGCGGGCCGCGGTTCGGGCACCGACTCGGGCCGCGGTTCGGGCACCGACTCGGGCTGCGACTCGGGCGCCGACTCGGGCGCCGACTCGGGCGCCGACTCAGGCTCCGGCTTCGGCTCCGGCTCCGGCTCCGCGTGAGTCTCCGGGTCGGCTGCTGGTTCTGATGCCGGGTCTCGTACCGGTGCCGGCTCCGCGCCCGGTGCCGGTTCCCGTTCCGGTGCCTGGGTGGCCTGTCGTGCCGCCTCTTCCTCGGCCAGCGTCTTCAGCAGCTTCGCGTACGCCTCCCGCTTCCGGCCTCGCGGAGTCGTGCGGCCGCTCTCCCACGCGCGGACCGTCCCGGGAGTGACGCCCACCCGTGTCGCGAGCTGAGTCTGTGTCAGTGCGGCCGTCTCCCGCATGCGTCGGCGTGCCTTGGGGGGTGGGAGCGGGGTTGCGGGGCTGCGGGTCACAGGACGCCCCTTCGTACGAAAAAGTACATAAACATATATTGAGCGACACAACGGGGCTTCGCTCGTTACGCCTGGAAAGCGCGTGTCGTTGGGAGCATGGCGGGCGTGATCCAGACGACCGCCCGTCCAGCCCCGCTCTCCCAACTGCGCACCCGGTGGCGCGACCGGTCGCCCGGGCTGGCCGCCGGCCTCCTGGGAGGCGTGTTCGCGGCACTGCTGGGACTGGCGGCGTGCGCCGCGCTCGTGACGTTGCTGTGGATCAGTTCGCCGTACCCCGACAGCGGGCCGGGCGGCGCCCTCCACGTCGCCGCGGCGCTGTGGGCCCTGGCGCACGGGGCCGAACTGGTGCGTGCCGACACGCTCTCCGGCACCCCCGCGCCCGTCGGCGTCACCCCGCTGCTGTTCCTCCTTCTGCCGGTGTGGCTGCTGCACCGTGCCGCCCGGGACGCCACGGACCCCGGGGACGGGGTGGGCGTGGCCGTCGGGGCGGCTCCGAAGGCGGGAGCCGGCGTGCGCCCGGCGTGGATGGCGGGTGCCCCGGACGCCGGGCCGCCGCCCGTCTCCGCGCGCATGGCCTGGACCGGGGTCGTCCTCGGCTACCTCGGCGTCGCCGCGCCCGTCGTCCTGTACGCGCAGGGCGGCGCGCTGCGGCCCTCCTTGTGGTGGGCGGCGCTGTGTCTGCCGTTGGTCGCCATGGGCGCGGCGGGCGCCGGTGTGTGGACGGCGTTCGGCCGGCCGGGCGGGCCGGTGGGACGGGCGCTGCGCGTGCTGCCCCGGAAGCTGCGGGAGCTGATGGTGGAGCCGGACGCGCGCCTGGGCGCCGCGACGCGCGCCGCGGGCGCCGGTGCGGCGGTGCTCGTCGGGGGCGGCGCGCTGCTGCTCGCGGTGTCGCTCGTGGGGCACGGGGCCGCCGCGGGGGAGGCGTTCCTGCGGCTGACCGAGGGGTGGTCGGGGCGGTTCGCCGTGCTGCTGCTCTGTCTGACGCTGGTGCCGAACGCGGCGGTGTGGGCGGCGGTGTACGCCCTCGGCCCCGGCTTCGTGCTCGGCACCGGGCACGTCGTGGCCCCCGCCTCCTCCGCCCCGGCACCGCTGCTGCCACCGTTCCCGCTGCTGGCGGCGGTGCCGGACGCGGGTCCTGGTACGCCGCTGCACTGGGTGGCCGGGGTGGTGCCGTTGGTGGCGGGCGCGGTGGTGGGGTGGTTCACGGCGCGGGCGGCCACGGCGGGTGTGACGGGTGCGGTGGGTGGGGTTGGTGCGGTTGGCGCGGTGGGTGTGCCGGGAGTGGAGACGGCCGTCGAGGCGTGGTCGTGGCGGCGGACCGCTGCCGCCGCCGTGGTGGCCGCCGTCCTGTGCGCGGTCCTCGTCGCCCTGCTGGCCGCGTTCGCCGGCGGGCCGCTCGGGAGCGCCGCGCTCGCCCGGTTCGGGCCGGTGTGGTGGCAGGCCGGGGGCGCGACGCTGGCGTGGATCGTGGTGATGGCCGTCCCGGTGGCGGTGGCTGCGCGGGCGTGGCGGTGCCGGGGCGCTGCCGCTCGGGAGGGCGGGGCGGAGGCGGCCGGGGGCGGCGAGGCGGTCGACGGAGGTGGGCGTCGGCGTCGGTGGGCGCGGGTTCTGTTGCCCTCCGTGCCTTCCGTGAGGCCGTGGTGGACGCGGGACGTATCGGCCGGGGCCGGGGCCGGGGTGGGGGATCATGGGGTGGACGAGGAGGCGGTGCCGGTCGGGTTGTACGACGTCGACGACGACGGTGGTGCGGCGTATGACTTTCTGCCGGTCGACGGTCCTGTGGAGTCGCCTCGCGGCGGGGTGTGATGCCGGGGGCGGGGCGCCGGCCAGGTTTTTTCGCCCCCGCCGCCCCTTCCCGTTCCCGTCCCTGGGGCTGCCGCCCCCAGACCCCCGCTTCGGCCTGGACGGCCTCGTCCTCAGGCGCAGAGCCGGCTGAAAGACTTGCCGTTCCCGGCCCTGGGGCTGCCGCCCCCAGACCCCCGCTTCGGCCTGGACGGCCCCGCCCTCAGGCGCAGGGCCGGCTGAAAGACTTGCCGTTCCCGGCCCTGGGGTTGGCGCCCTCAGGCACCCGCTTCGGCCTGGACGGCCCCGCCCTCAGGCGCAGGGCCGGCTGGAAGACGTCAGTCGCCCGTGCCCAGCAGGTCCCGCAGCTGTTCCGGCAGGTGGCGCTCGCAGGACTGTTCCGCCGCGTTGGTCAGGGCGTCCTCGCGGCAGGTGTAGTAGTCGCTGTAGATCAACTGGGCGCCGAAGGACGCGGCGACCAGGACGATGGCCAGGGACGACGTGACCAGGCCGCTGATCGCGGCGGTGCGCTGCGGGCGGCCGGTCTGCTCGGCGGGCGGGGCCGGAGCGTCCGGGTCGGAGGCGGCGCGGGGCTTGGTGCGCAGCGCGCTGATGCCCCAGTACAGGGCCAGGGCGCCGAGCAGCAGGGCCACGTACGGCCAGGTGAAGAGGGCGAAGAAGAGGGCCCACATGCCGCTCAGCAGGGCGTAGCGGGCACGCCGCTGGGCGGGGTCCGTCGGGTCCCAGCGCGGGCCCGGGCCGCCGCCCGAACCCTCGGGGCCGCCCGAGCCGCCGGGCCGCTCACCGAAACCGCCGGGGGACCGGCCGGGCTGTCGGTCGCTCCACCGGCCGCCCCAGGGAGACCGCTCGCCGTCGCCCTGGGAATCGCCGTCGCCCGACGGGTGCCGCGGCTGCCAGGGGCGGTCAGGCGTGCCCTCGGGGGGCGGGGCGAACGGGTTGTCCTTGTCGGTGGCGCCGTCCTGCTCGCCGCCGTTCCTCCGGTCCGAGGACGAGTCGGGCGGTGACGAGGGGCGCTCCCGCAGCAACACGGTGCTGCGCTCCCCTGGCTGCGCCGACTGCTGGGGGAGTGTGAGCAGTCGCAGGCTGCGGTCCGGCATCAACTGAGCGTCTTCCCCTTGGCGACGGTGAACGGGCTGCTGGTGGAACGGGCGGGCTGGTGGAGCGGGCGATCCGGTCGGTACATCTGGTGAACGCGTGACGCACGGGCGCCGTTCCCGCTCCGGCTCCACGCAGACGCTACCTTCCGGTCACGCCCCCGTCCCGAGGGGGCCGTCCGGTGTGCCGGTATCGTTGCTGACGGTCGGCCGCTTCGTAGACTTCCCCGTATCCAGGGACGCGAAGCATTCGTACGACCGCACAAAGAGATTCGCTTTCCCGAGAAAGGCCCCCACCGTGGCCGCCAAGCCCGTGGACCGGCGAGCCAAGCGCCTCGTCGTGCTGGTCTCCGGATCCGGCACCAACCTCCAGGCGCTCCTCGACGAGATCGCCGCCACCGGCGTGGAGGCCTACGGGGCCGAGATCGTGGCCGTCGGCGCCGACCGCGACGGCATCGAGGGGCTCGCCCGCGCCGAGCGTGCCGGGGTGACGACCTTCGTACGAAAGGTCAAGGACTACGGGACCCGCGAGGAGTGGGACGCGGCGCTCGCCGAGGCCGTCGCGGCCCACGAACCGGACCTCGTCGTCTCGGCCGGGTTCATGAAGATCGTGGGGAAGGAGTTCCTCGCGCGGTTCGGCGGGAGGTTCGTCAACACCCATCCCGCCCTCCTCCCCAGTTTCCCGGGAGCCCACGGTGTGCGGGACGCGCTCGCGTACGGCGCCAGGGTCACCGGCTGCACCGTCCACTTCGTCGACGACGGCGTCGACACCGGGCCGATCATCGCGCAGGGCGTGGTGGAGGTCCGGGACGAGGACTACGAAGACGAAGGTGTCGCTCTGCACGAGCGCATCAAGGAAGTCGAGCGAAGGCTGCTCGTCGATGTCGTGGGGCGGCTCGCCCGCAACGGCTATCGCATTGAGGGACGAAAGGTAGTTATCCAGTGACCGCCACCGCCACCGCCACCGCCACCGCCACCGCCGGGAGCAACAAGCGGGCCATCCGTCGCGCGCTCGTCAGCGTCTACGACAAGACCGGGCTCGAGGACCTCGCCCGCGGGCTGCACGAGGCGGGCGTCGAACTCGTCTCCACCGGGTCGACCGCCGGGCGGATCGCCGCCGCCGGCGTCCCCGTCACCAAGGTCGAGGAACTGACCGGCTTCCCCGAGTGCCTGGACGGCCGGGTCAAGACGCTGCACCCCAAGGTGCACGCCGGCATCCTCGCCGACCTGCGCCTGGAGAGCCACCGGCAGCAGCTCGACGAGCTGGGCGTGGCGCCGTTCGACCTGGTCGTGGTCAACCTCTACCCGTTCCGGGAGACCGTCGCCTCGGGCGCCACCCCAGACGAGTGCGTCGAGCAGATCGACATCGGCGGCCCCTCCATGGTGCGCGCCGCGGCCAAGAACCACCCCTCCGTCGCCGTGGTCACCAGCCCGGCCCGGTACGCCGACGTGCTCTCCGCCGTCAAGGACGGCGGCTTCGACCTGGCCGCCCGCAAGCGCCTGGCCGCCGAGGCCTTCCAGCACACCGCCGCGTACGACGTGGCCGTCGCCTCCTGGTTCGCCTCCGAGTACGCCCCGGTGGACGAGTCGCAGTTCCCCGACTTCCTCGGCGCCACCTACGAGCGCGCCCACACCCTGCGCTACGGCGAGAACCCGCACCAGCCCGCCGCCCTCTACACCTCCCCCGAGGGTGGCGGCCTCGCCCAGGCCGAGCAGCTGCACGGCAAGGAGATGTCGTACAACAACTACACGGACACGGACGCCGCCCGCCGTGCCGCGTACGACCACGCCGAGCCCTGCGTCGCGATCATCAAGCACGCCAACCCGTGCGGCATCGCGGTCGGCGCGGACGTCGCCGAGGCGCACCGCAAGGCGCACGCCTGCGACCCGCTGTCCGCGTTCGGCGGCGTGATCGCGGTCAACCGCCCGGTCTCCAGGGAGATGGCCGAGCAGGTCGCCGAGATCTTCACCGAGGTCATCGTCGCGCCGGACTACGAGGACGGCGCCCTCGAAGCCCTCACCAAGAAGAAGAACATCCGCGTGCTGCGCGCCCCCGAGGCGCCCGCCGCCCCGGTCGAGGTCAAGCCCATCGACGGCGGCGCCCTCCTCCAGGTCACCGACCGCCTCCAGGCCGAGGGCGACGACCCCGCCACCTGGACCCTGGCCACCGGTGAGGCCTTGTCCGAGGCGGAGCTGGCCGAGCTGGCCTTCGCCTGGAAGGCGTGCCGGGCCGTCAAGTCCAACGCCATCCTCCTCGCCAAGGACAACGCCTCCGTCGGCGTCGGCATGGGCCAGGTCAACCGGGTCGACTCCGCCAAGCTCGCGGTCGAGCGGGCCGGCGCCGAGCGCGCGCAGGGGGCGTACGCCGCCTCCGACGCCTTCTTCCCCTTCCCGGACGGGCTGGAGATCCTCACCGCGGCCGGCGTGAAGGCCGTGGTCCAGCCCGGCGGTTCGGTCCGCGACGAACTGGTCGTCGAGGCCGCGAAGAAGGCCGGCGTCACGATGTACTTCACGGGGACGCGGCACTTCTTCCACTGAGGTCCCGGCCCCCGGCCCGGGCTTCGTACGGCTTCGTACGGCTCCGTACGGCGAAACGGCGGCCCCCGGCCCCCTCCGAGGAGGGAACCGGGGGCCGCCGGACGAGCGGACCCGGGTGAGCGGGTCAGCAGGGACGCAGCGACCAGATCGGGTCCCAGGTGGCGGTGCCCGCCTGGTAGGCCGTCGACGTCCAGCGGACGCTGCCGTCCTTGTTGAAGAACCTGGCGACCGTGCCCCGCGTCTGGTTGTTGGTGAACGGTCCGTCGCCGGTCCAGTTGGTGAGCTTCCACGTCTGGCACTTGTAGAAGTCGAACTTCGTGCCGTGGACGACCATGCACAGGTGGCCGTAGTCGCAGGCCAGGTCCTGGGCGCCCTTGGTCACGGGCGCGTCCGTCACGGTCAGGCCCTCGTACTCGACCGCGTCGGCGGCCACGCGCAGGGGCTTCGGGCTGTCGGCGAGCACCTGGTCGGCCTTCTGCTGGAGGCCGGTCACCCGGGTGCCGTCCGGGCTGTCGGCGGCCGTGGCCGCGACCGTGGAGCTCGCGGCCAGGGCCGTGGCCGCGAGGAGGAGTGCTGCGGGCTTGATGATGTTCATCGTTGTACCCCCGTGAACGTCGGTGTCGTACCGCCGAAGCGGTGTGCACACACCGTCCCCCGGGCTCCCGCCGCGCGGTACCTCGGAACTCTCAGGGTCACTTCCCGCGCCGGGGCGTGTACTCCTTGAGGTGGTGAGCGACGCGGTCGGCGTAGTCGCGGTACTTCGGGGGAACCCCGCCCGCGTCGTTCACCTTCCGGTACGACGTCCGGTAGGCGACGGCGACCAGCACCCCGCGGTCGCCCGGCAGGCCGGCGTCGAGGCGGGGCGTGATCCAGCACAGGTAACGGCCCATCGCCGGAATGGACTCGGCGGGCGGGAACGGCGGCTGGGGCACGGTCTCGCCCGGTGTGCCGTCCTCGTTCATCCACCAGCGCAGCACGCTCGGGGTCCAGCGGGCGATGCCGTACTCGTCCCTGGCCGGGTCGGCGAGGTCCGGGTCGAAGCCGCTCTCGACCTTCAGCATGGCCGCGATCAGGGCCGGGCTGACCTCCTCGTGCCCGCAGTCGTGCGCCGTCTCCACGATCAGCAGGCGGTAGGCGGGCGGTACGTCCCGGTCGGTGCGCAACTCGGCCGCGCCGTAGGAGGCGGCGGCGACGACGCTCGCGGTGCCGCCGGGGCGCGCGCCCGCGACGGGCTCCCGGCCGTCGCCGGCCCAGCGGGCGACGCCGTACCCGAGCGCGGCGAGGGCGACGAGTCCCGCGGCCGCGGCGGCCAGGGCCCTGCGCCGGGGGCGGGCACGGGGCCGGAGCGAGAACCTCGCCGGGCCGCTCGCGCTCCCCGTCGCGTCCGTCACCCGGCGCAGCAGGGCGTCGGTGCCGATCCGGTCGGCGTGCGTACGGGTCAGGCACGCCCGTACGATCTCCCGCCACGGCGACGGCAGTTCGGGTGACAGGCGCAGCTCGTGGGTGCCGCGGGAGTACGCGACGGCGGCGTCCCGGCGGGCCGTCGGGGTGCCGCCGGGCAGCGGGAAGGACCCGGTGAGCACCAGGTGGGCCAGGACGCCGAAGGCCCACACGTCGGCGGAGGGGCGGATCCGGCGGCCCCGTTCGCCGATCTCGGACCACAGCAGCTCGGGCGGCGTGTAGTCAGGGGTGGAGAAGGCGGGCGTGTAGGCGTGGGTGCCCTCCAGCTCGGCGGCCATGTTGAAGTCGGCGAGCCGTACCGAACCGTCCGCCATCAGCAGCACGTTGGCCGGTTTCAGGTCGCCGTGCACCCAGCCCGCCCGGTGCAGCTGGTGCAGGCCCTCGCAGACCTGCGCGAGCAGCGCGGGCCCGGTCGGCGGGCGGGGCGTGGCGGAGAGCAGGGCGGACAGCGATCCCTCGGCCCGCTCCAGGACGAGCACGGTGGCGCCGTCGAGCCGTGGGCGGTCGGGGTCGTCGACGGTGAGGGTCTCGTACATCCGGATCAGCCGGGGCCGCCGCAGCCGGCGCAGCAGCTCGACCTCCCGCTCGATGAGGTCCCGCAGGTGCGACAGCTGCCGCGGGGTGCCGGTACCGGTGGGCAGGAACTTCAGCGCGGCCGTGTCCGGCAGACCCGTGCCGGTGCGACCGTCGCCGACGGTACGGTCCTCGTCGGGGCGACCGTCGCCGACGCTGCCGTCCTCGTCGGGGCGACCGTCGCCGACGCTGCCGTCCTCGTCGGGGCGGCTGGTGTCGGCGGTGCGGTCCTTGCCGGGGCGGCCGGTGCTGCTGGTGCGGTCGGTGCCGTGCGTGGCGTTCGGTTTGGTCGGGTCGTTCGCGCCGTTCACGGTGTTCGGACCGTTCGGACCGTTCGGACCGTTCGGACCGTTCGGGCCGTTCGGGCCGTCCTCGCCGGTGCGGCCCGCGCCGTCCCCGTCCTCGTCGCCGGTGGGACCTGTGCCGTCCCCGTCCTCCCCGCCGGTGCGGCGGCCCGTGTCGTCCGGGTCGGCGTCCACGCGGCGTGCCGCGTACACGCTGCCGAAGGCGCCGGTCGCGATCGGCTCGCGCACCTCCCAGCCGCCCACCCGGTACCCCCTGGGCACCGGGACGGCGTACGGCTCGGTCACCGCAGCGCCTGTCCGGACGGTGCCGCGAGGACCACCAGGTCGTCCTCGCGGACCAGGTCGAAGCGGAGCGCCAGTGAGACCAGCGACTCCTTCTTGCCGTTCAGCCGGGTGCCCGGCTCGGCGGCCTCCGGGCCCGGCTTCAGCCGGAGCTTGACGGCGAGGTAGTCGATGTTCCACTGCACCGACGTACGCGAGGCGGCCGGCCAGGCCGGACGGAGCCGCTCGACGACCTGGTCCATGGTCGGCAGCGGCGCGTGCGGCGCCCCGCGCAGCCGCGGCTCGCACAGCGCGGCCAGCACCGCGAAGTACCGCTTGGTGCGGTCGACGGAGAAGGCCGGGGCGGTCGGCTCGCCGTCGGTGCCGTCCTCGCCGCGCAGGTAGTCGTGGCGCGGCGCCCACACCTCGACCGGCAGCAGGTCACCGGCGGCGGGCAGCACGATCCGCGAGAACTCGAACGGCACCGGGGCGTCGAGGCGGCCCGGCGCCACCTTGATGTGCTCGCCGGCGCCCTCCGGGTTCTCCACCACGTAGGTCTGGTGGGCGGAGAGGTTGCTCACGGTCCAGAAGGTGCCGTGCGCCGTGATCTCACCGGCTCTGCGGGACACCCCGTCGTGCCCGATCAGCAGCCCGCCCTCGGGCACGGACCGCCCGAAGACGAGCCGTTCGCCGGGTGCGAGCCGAAACTGGGTGCTGGTGTCTTCGTCCTCCGTGGTCGGCGGAGGTACCACGATGATGCTGTACAAGGTGCGTCTCCCCGTGCCTGACGGCTACCCGGGCCAGACTAGGGCGACGCACCAGGGCCGTGCCCCCCTCGTACGGGTGAGACACGGCCCTGCGTGGTGATTGGCGCGAACTGTTCAGTCGCCGGTACTCGGTCCCCGCCCTCAGTAGCGGGGACGCTTGTACCAGGCCGATCCGTTCGAGTTGCCGACGAATACGGCGACCAGGATGGCGAGCACCGTGTGGACCAGACCCACGACGATGAACGGGTACAGACCGAGGATCGCGGTGATGATGGCGAAGACCATCGTCGCTATGCGGGCGCCGTTGCCGCCCTTGCCGACCTTGATCGCAGCCAGGAGCGCGAGCACTCCCCACACCAGCGCGAACACTGCGAGACCCCACAGCCTGCCGGACGAGTAGTCGGCCAGCTGCTGGAAGGTGGCGTCGTCCTTCAGCGCGTCGTCGTTCTTCGCGGCGTCCACGCCCGCGGCGCTGATGGCGAAGAGGATCACGCCGACGACCTGGAGGCCGAAAATGATCCACAGCATGACGCGGGCCGCGCTGACCGTGCCGGGCATCGAGGTCGGGGCGGCCGGGTGGCCGTAGCCGCCCGACACCGGGGGAGCCTGCGGGTACCCGTAACCGGGCTGTCCCTGCTGCGGCTGCTGCTGGGGATAGCCGTAGTTCGGCTGCTGGCCGCCCTGCGGCGGGCCGTAGGGGTTGTTCGGATCGCCGAAACTCATGGCGGGTCTTCCTCCGTCGCTGTCAAGTGCGGGGACGACGCGCGGCTCGACTCGGAGGAGATTCTTCGTAAGCGGTTCGTCCCCCCGGTACGGCCCCGCGGCACTGTGCTGCCCAATCGTTCTTGACCGAACTCTTACTTGTCCAGCCCGTCCGCAATGCGTTGTGCAAGTGCAACACCGCCGATCATGAGCGGACAGGGCCGGACGTGTCCCGTGGCGTCCCGAAGGTTCCCGCGCGGTGCCCGCATGCCGACCTGATTGGAACCGGGGGCCGGTCATCCGCGAGGATGGGGGTATGACCGCCCAGATTCTCGATGGCAAGGCCACCGCAGCCGCGATCAAGTCCGAACTGACCGCCCGCGTGGCGGCGCTGAAGGAGAGGGGTGTCACGCCCGGCCTCGGCACCGTTCTGGTCGGCGACGACCCAGGCAGCCAGAAGTACGTCGCCGGCAAGCACCGCGACTGCGCCCAGGTCGGCATCGCCTCCATCCAGCGCGAACTGCCGGCCACGGCCACGCAGGAGGAGATCGAGGCGGTCGTCCGCGAGCTGAACGAGGACCCGGCCTGCACCGGGTACATCGTCCAGCTGCCGCTGCCCCGGGGCATCGACGAGAACCGCATCCTGGAACTGATGGATCCGGACAAGGACGCGGACGGCCTGCACCCGATGAACCTGGGCCGCCTCGTCCTGAACGAGCCGGCGCCGCTGCCCTGCACCCCCAACGGCATCATCACCCTCCTGCGCCGCTACGGCGTCGAGATCAAGGGCGCCGAGGTCGTGGTCGTCGGCCGCGGTGTCACCATCGGCCGCCCGATGCCGCTGCTGCTCACCCGGCGCAGCGAGAACGCCACCGTGACCCAGTGCCACACCGGCACCCGGGACCTGGCCGCCCACCTCAAGCGCGCGGACATCGTGATCGCCGCGGCCGGCTCCCCGCACCTGGTCCGCCCCGAGGACGTCAAGCCGGGCGCGGCCGTCCTGGACGTCGGCGTCTCCCGCAACGCCGAGGGCAAGATCATGGGCGACGTCCACCCCGGCGTGGCCGAGGTCGCCGCCTGGATCTCCCCGAACCCCGGCGGTGTCGGCCCCATGACGCGGGCCCAGCTGCTCGTCAACGTGGTGGAGGCGGCGGAGCGCAGTGCCGGCTGAGGACACCAACTCCCCCGAGCGGCCGGGCGACGCGGGGGCCACGGAGGAAGCGGGGACCTCACGGGCCTCGCGAAAGCCGGACGCCTCGGACAAGGGCGGCAGTACCCCGGACGGCTCTGAGACCCCGGAGAACTCCGGTACCCCCGGAGCGCCTGAGACCTCGGAGAACTCCGGTACTTCCGGGGCGCCTGAGACCTCGGAGAACTCCGGTACCCCCAGGGCGCCTGAGACCTTGGAGACCGCCGCTACCCCCGAGGCATCTGAGACCGCGGAGACTGCCGCTGTCCGGGCGGCCCCTGAGGCCTCTGAGAAATCCGGTACCCCGGAGGCGCGTGAGACCTCCGAGACCGCCGGTGACCCGGAGGCCTCGAAGACCTCCGCGGACGCGGGGGACTCGGGGAGCTCGGAGAGCGCCGGGCACCCGGACGAGATCACCGTCCGCGACCCCGTCAGCGCGCCCGACGCCAAGGGGCGGCCGCGACGTGTCACGCGCCGGTTCCCGCTCTTCACCCGTGACACCGCCCGCCCCGAGGGCGGCGGCCGCGCCGCCGCCCGCGACGCCCCGGCTCCCGCCCGGCAGTGGCCGGTGCTCGCGGTGGTGCTGCTGGTCGGACTCGGCCTGCTGCTGACCGCACTGGACGTGTTCCGCTGGGGCACACTGCTGGTCGGTGCCGCCCTGCTGGTGGGCGCCGCGCTGCGCTGGGTGGTGCCCGACGTCGGCATGCTCGCCGTGCGCTCGCGCTTCACGGACATCACGACCTACGGCATCCTCGGCCTCTCCATCGTCCTGCTGGCGCTGATGGCCCAGCCGAAGCCGGTGCTGGAGATCCCGTTCCTCAAAGACACCCTGCACTTCACGGTCAGCTAGGGCGTCTTCGCGATCGGCCGGCGTGTCTTCTCGATACGACGGCCCGTCCTCACCCCCGTGGAAGGACGGGCCGTCGCCGGGACCAACCTTCCTGCACGCGGAACGCCCTGTTCAACGCCTGTAGGGCGCTGTGGCACGGAAGTGACCGTTCCGCTACTCCGCTACGCGACTCGTTCCCGGGGGTTCCGTTCAGGGCGGGGCAGCGCCGGTGGGACACTGGACCACGGGTCGGTGGGCGTGCGACTGTGCACGCTCACGGCCTCTGTGCTCCTGTGCGCCCCCACCCCGGGAACTGAGATCCTGACCGGGCGCATCCCTGTGGGTAGCCAGAACCAGGTACCGCGCGCTGGACGCCGCGCGGAGACCAGCGGGGGAACGACCAGCACGTCACCGGGGGAAGAGGGGGAAGCAGTGCCTCGTTGGAAGGCCTTGCCGGATGAACTCGATCCGCAGATCAGGGAGTTCACCAGCCAGCTGCGTCGGCTCGTGGACCGCAGCGAGTTGAGCGTCGCGTCGGTGGCCGACGCCACGGGCTACAGCAAGACGTCCTGGGAGCGCTATCTGAACGGCCGTCTGCTGGCGCCCAAGGGTGCCATCGTGGCCCTGGCCGAGGTGACGGGGACCAATCCGATCCACCTGACCACCATGTGGGAGCTGGCCGAGCGTGCCTGGAGCCGCTCGGAGATGCGCCACGACATGACCATGGAGGCCATCCGGATCTCCCAGGCGCGCGCCGCGCTCGGCGAACTGGGCACGCCCGCGGCCAAGTCGGGCGACTCCGCGGCCAAGTCGGGCAACGGCGACAGGAGCGGCGGCAGGAACGGCAGGGGAAGCCGGACCGGTCGCCACGGCGGCGGCTTCTCGGCCGCACCCGGGGTCGCCGGGCCGGCCGGTGTGTCGCCCACGCTGCCGCCGACGGTCCCGGCACAGCCGACCGCCGCCGACAGCCCCGACTCGGTCCTCGGCGCGGTCCGGGGCGGCGGTGGCCCCGGTGCCTCCTCCGCCCCGCCCCCCGGCGGAGCGACCGACGGCAACTCGTGGGGGCTCGCCGGATACCGGGGGCCCGCGCCGACCGGTGACCGCGCGGCCCGGACCCGGACCGGCACCGGCACCGGCACCGGAGAGGCGGCGGGGCCGGCCGGACCCGTCGAGCCGAACGGCCCCGGTCCCGTCACCGTCCCGCCGGGCGCCTACGGCGAGCCTCCCCACGGCGGCCGCCTCCCTTCGTCCGGCCGGTCCCCGGGCGGCGGCAACAAGCGGCTGACGACGCTCGTCGCGGGCGTCGTCGGGGTGCTCGTCGTGGCCGCGGGCGCCTTCTTCCTCCTGAACGACGGCGGTGGCGAGAAGGACGAGGGCACCAAGCCCTCCCCGTCGCCCACCGTGAGCAGCGAACCGAAGCTGCCGCCGGGCGTGAAGTGCGGCGGCGACGACTGCACCGGCAAGGACCCGGAGATCATGGGCTGCGGCGGCGACCTGGTGACCACCGGCGCGACCACCGTCGTCGGCACGGCCGCCGTCGAGGTCCGGTACAGCAAGGTGTGCGGCGCCGCGTGGGCCCGCGTCACCCAGGCCGCACAGGGCGACGAGGTCCAGGTGAACGCCGGCGGTGCGAACGAGCAGAGGGCGACGGTCGGCAACGCCGGGGACACCGCCGCGTACACCGCGATGGTCGCCGTGGACTCCGCGGCCGACGCCACCGCGTGCGCGACGCTGGCGTCGGGCCCGCAGGGCTGCACGAAGTAGGGGCGCGGGGGATGCGTGAGCGGGCGGACCAAGAAAAGTTCGCCCGCGGCACGCATGCCCCGCCGTGTCACGGGCACGCGAGAAGTACCCCCACGGGAGTCCGGCAACGGTATCCCCGAGCGGCGGTCGTCTTCGTCCCCCCTCTCCCGGACAGGCGGCCGCCTCTTTTTCCGCGTCCCCCCTCGCGTCCCCCTCGTGTCCCCCCTCGCGTCCCCCGCGCCCTTCCAGGCAGTCCTGTGGGCCGGGCCACACCGACCCGGACGTGCCGGACACCACGGGCGCGATAGCCTGACGGCTGGATCGATCTCTTGATACCAAGAGATCGATCAAACGCCCGGGGCCGGGACGCCCCACCGCCAGCTGTCATACGGAGAACGCCATGACTCGCACTCCCGTGAACGTCACCGTCACCGGCGCGGCCGGCCAGATCGGTTACGCCCTGCTCTTCCGCATCGCCTCCGGCCAGCTGCTCGGCGCGGACGTGCCGGTCAAGCTGCGCCTCCTGGAGATCACTCCGGCGCTCAAGGCCGCCGAGGGCACCGCGATGGAGCTGGACGACTGCGCGTTCCCGCTCCTCCAGGGCATCGAGATCACCGACGACCCGAACGTCGCCTTCGACGGCGCCAACGTCGCCCTCCTCGTCGGCGCCCGCCCCCGCACCAAGGGCATGGAGCGCGGCGACCTCCTCGAGGCCAACGGCGGCATCTTCAAGCCGCAGGGCAAGGCCATCAACGACCACGCCGCGGACGACATCAAGGTCCTCGTCGTCGGCAACCCGGCCAACACCAACGCCCTGATCGCCCAGGCCGCCGCCCCGGACGTACCGGCCGAGCGCTTCACCGCCATGACCCGTCTGGACCACAACCGCGCGCTGACCCAGCTCGCGAAGAAGACGGGCTCGACGGTCGCCGACATCAAGCGGCTGACCATCTGGGGCAACCACTCCGCCACCCAGTACCCGGACATCTTCCACGCCACCGTCGCCGGCAAGAACGCCGCTGAGGTCGTGGGCGACGAGAAGTGGCTGGCCGACGACTTCATCCCGACCGTCGCCAAGCGCGGCGCTGCCATCATCGAGGCCCGCGGCGCCTCCTCGGCCGCCTCCGCCGCCAACGCCGCCATCGACCACGTGCACACCTGGGTCAACGGCACCGCCGAGGGCGACTGGACCTCCATGGGCATCCCGTCGGACGGCTCCTACGGCGTTCCCGAGGGCATCATCTCCTCCTTCCCGGTCACCACCAAGGACGGCTCGTACGAGATCGTCCAGGGCCTGGACATCAACGAGTTCTCCCGCGCCCGCATCGACGCCTCCGTCAAGGAGCTGTCGGAGGAGCGCGAGGCGGTCCGCGGTCTCGGCCTCATCTGAGCCGACCCCGACGCCCGCACGGGCCCCGTTCCGGTTCAGGCCGGGACGGGGCCCGTGCCCGTTACGGGGCCCGTGCCCGTTTCCGTGCACCCCTATACGTCGTTCGTCCCTTTCCTCCGTGATGCGCCACACTTTCGGCCACCGATTCGGCATGCAAACGGGGCCGCGGGGCAGGGGCTCACGGTCCCCGAGAGCTGCACCCGGGTGACGCAGGGGGTTCGATCAGGAACGAAAGGCAACACCGACCATGGCGAACAGCACGGCAACCCCGGCGGAGCAGGCGCACCGGACCATTCACGCGGGAGGCGAGTGGCTCGCGGCGTCCTCCGGCGCCACGCGCGAGATCCTCGACCCCGCGGACGCCCTGCCGTTCGCCGTGGTCGCGGAGGGCGACGAGAAGGACACCGACCTCGCGGTGGCCGCCGCCCGCCGCGCCTTCGACGCGGGCGACTGGCCGCACACCCCCGTCGCCGAGCGCGCCGCCCTGCTGCGCCGCGTCGCCGGCCTGCTCGTGCGCGACCGCGAGCGGCTCGGTCTGCTGGAGAGCCGCGACGCGGGCAAGACCGTCGAGGAGGGGCGCGTCGACATCGACTGCGTCGCCGACGCCTTCCGCTACTTCGCCGACCTGGTGGCCGGCGAGGCGCCCGGCCGGGTCGTCGACGCGGGTTCGCCCGACATCCACAGCGTCGTCGTGCACGAGCCGGTCGGCGTCTGCGCGATGATCACGCCCTGGAACTACCCGCTCCTCCAGGCCAGCTGGAAGATCGCCCCGGCGCTCGCCGCGGGCAACACCTTCGTGATCAAGCCCAGCGAGGTCACCCCGCTCACCACGGTCGCCCTGATCGGCCTGCTCGTCGAGGCCGGCCTCCCCACCGGCGTCGCGAACATCGTCACCGGGCCCGGCCACACCGTCGGCGCTCGCCTCGCCGAGCACCCGGACGTCGACCTGGTCTCCTTCACCGGCGGTCTGGTCAGCGGCATCAAGGTCGCCCAGGCCGCCGCCGTCACCGTCAAGAAGGTCGCCCTGGAACTCGGCGGCAAGAACCCCAACGTCGTCTTCGCCGACGCCTGCGAGACCGAGGAGGGCTTCGACACCGCCGTCGACCAGGCCCTCAACGCCGCCTTCATCCACAGCGGCCAGGTCTGCTCCGCCGGCGGCCGCCTCATTGTCGAGGAGTCGGTCCGCGAACGCTTCGTCGCCGAACTCGCCCGCCGCGCCGGGAGGATCCGCCTCGGCCGCGGCACCGAGGAAGGTGTCGAGTGCGGCCCGCTCGTCTCCGAGCAGCAGCGTGCCAAGACCGAGGACTTCGTCGCCTCCGCCCTCGCCGAGGGCGCCGAACTCCGCTGCGGCGGCAAGCGCCCCGAGCCGTCGCCCCAGCGGCCCGAGAGCGGCTACTTCTACGAGCCGACCGTCCTCGACCACTGCCACCGCGAGATGAGGGTCGTACGGGAGGAGGTCTTCGGGCCGGTCCTCACCGTCGAGACCTTCCGGACCGAGGACGAGGCCGTAGCCCTCGCCAACGACACCGAGTACGGTCTGGCCGGTGCCGTCTGGACCGCCGACGCGGGACGGGCCCGCCGGGTCGCGGGCCGGCTGCGGCACGGCACCGTGTGGATCAACGACTTCCACCCCTACCTGCCGCAGGCGGAGTGGGGCGGCTTCGGCAAGAGCGGCGTCGGCCGCGAACTCGGCCCCGCGGGCCTGGCCGAGTACCGCGAGAGCAAGCACGTCTACCAGAACCTCGCGCCCAAGCCCGTCCGCTGGTTCGCCGGCTGACCCCACCCGCGTCCCCACGCTCCTCTTCATCGTCCGCTCGTCCCACTGGAGTACCCCCATGCCCGAAACCACTCATGTCTACGACTACGTCGTCATCGGCGGCGGCACCGCGGGGTCGGTGATCGCCTCCCGGCTCACCGAGAACCCGGACGTCACCGTCGCCGTCATCGAGGGCGGCCCCAGCGACGTCGGCCGCGACGACGTGCTGACCCTGCGCCGCTGGATGGGCCTGCTCGGCGGCGAACTGGACTACGACTACCCCACCACCGAGCAGCCGCGCGGCAACTCGCACATCCGGCACAGCCGCGCCCGCGTGCTCGGCGGCTGCTCCTCGCACAACACCCTCATCGCCTTCAAGCCGCTGCCGTCCGACTGGGACGAGTGGGAGGCCGCCGGCGCCAAGGGGTGGGGCGCGGTGCAGATGGAGGCGTACTTCGCCCGGCTGAAGAACAACATCGTCCCGGTCGACGAGAAGGACCGGAACGCCATCGCCCGCGACTTCGTCGACTCCGCGCAGAAGACGCTGGGAGTCCCCCGGGTCGAGGGCTTCAACAAGAAGCCGTTCACCGAGGGCGCCGGCTTCTTCGACCTCGCCTACCACCCCGAGAACAACAAGCGGTCCTCGGCGTCGGTGGCGTACCTGCACCCGGTGATGGACGAGCGCCCCAACCTCACGCTCATGCTGGAGACCTGGGCCCACCGGCTGGAGCTCGACGGCACCCGCGCCGAGGGCGTCCACGTCCGCACCAAGGACGGCGAGGAAATCCTGGTCAAGGCCCGGAACGAGGTCGTCCTGTGCGCCGGCGCCGTCGACTCCCCGCGCCTGCTGCTGCACTCGGGCATCGGCCCGAAGGCCCAGCTGGAGGCCCTCGGCATACCCGTGGCGCTCGACCTGCCCGGCGTCGGCGAGAACCTGCTCGACCACCCCGAGTCGGTGATCGTGTGGGAGACCGACGGCCCCATCCCGGACAACTCCGCGATGGACTCCGACGCCGGTCTGTTCGTGCGCCGCGATCCCGAACACGCGGGCCCCGACCTGATGTTCCACTTCTACCAGATCCCGTTCACGGACAACCCGGAGCGACTGGGCTACGAGCACCCCGAGTTCGGCGTCTCCATGACCCCGAACATCCCCAAGCCGAAGTCCCGCGGCCGCCTCTACCTCACCAGCGCCGACCCGTCCGTGAAGCCCGCCCTGGACTTCCGCTACTTCACCGACGAGGACGACTACGACGGCCGCACCCTCGTCGACGGCATCCGCATCGCCCGCGAGATCGCCAGCACCCAGCCGCTGGCCGGCTGGCTCAAGCGCGAGGTCTGCCCCGGCCCGGACGTCACCGGCGACGAGGAGCTGAGCGAGTACGCCCGCAAGGTCGCCCACACCGTCTACCACCCGGCCGGCACCTGCCGCATGGGCGCCGCCACCGACGAACAGGCCGTCGTCGACCCCGAGCTGCGCATCCGCGGCCTCCAGGCCATCCGCATCGCCGACGCCTCCGTCTTCCCGACCATGCCCGCCGTCAACCCGATGATCGGCGTCCTCATGGTCGGCGAGCGCGCCGTCGAGCTGATCGGCGGTGACGCCCGATGAGCACGACCGCCAACACCACCGCCGCCGCCACCGACACCGTGGCCGAGCGACCCCCGGTCTTCTCCGTGGACGGCCTGTGGAAGGTCTTCGGCCCCAAGGCCGCCCGCGTCCCCGCCGACCCGGACCTCACCGCCCTGAGCCCGGCCGAGCTGCGCTCCCGCACCGGCTGCACCGCCGCCGTCGCGGACGTCTCCTTCGACGTGCGCAGGGGCGAGGTCTTCGTCGTCATGGGCCTGTCCGGCTCCGGCAAGTCCACCCTCGTACGCTGCCTGACCCGCCTCATCGAGCCGACGGCCGGATCCATCGCCATCGACGGCGAGGACGTCCGCGCGATGGACAGGTCCCGGCTGCGCGAACTGCGCCGCCACCGTGCCGCGATGGTCTTCCAGCACTTCGGCCTGCTCCCGCACCGCACCGTCCTGGACAACGTCGCCTACGGCCTGGAGGTCCAGGGCATGGGCCGCGCCGAGCGCCGCGAGCGCGCCGCCGCCGTCGTCGCCAAGGTCGGCCTTGAGGGCCTGGAGCACCGCCGGCCCGGCCAGCTCTCCGGCGGCCAGCGTCAGCGCGTCGGCCTCGCCCGCGCCCTCGCCGTCGACCCCGAGGTACTGCTCTTCGACGAGCCGTTCAGCGCCCTCGACCCGCTGATCCGAAGGGACATGCAGGAGGAGGTCGTCCGGCTGCACCGCGAGGAGGGCCGCACCATGGTCTTCATCACCCACGACCTCCAGGAAGCCCTCAAGCTCGGCGACCGCATCGCCCTGATGCGCGACGGCCGCGTCGTCCAGCTCGGCACCCCGGAGGAGATCGTCGGCTCGCCCGCCGACGACTACGTCCGCGAGTTCGTCCGCGACGTCCCGCGCGAGCAGGTCCTCACCGTCCGTACGGCGATGCGCCCCGCGTCCTCGTCCGACGAGGCGGGCACCGGCCCGGCGATCCGCCCCGAGGCCACGGTCTCGGAGGCCATCGAGGCCGTGGCGAGGGCAGGCACGTCAGCCCGAGTCACGGACGACGGCCGCTGCCTGGGCGTGGTGGACGCGGAGACACTCCTGTCGGTGGTGGCGGGCGCAGCCGCCCCAGCCGCGGGCAGTCGGGCCGCCGGGGCGGCTCCCGTACCGCAGCAAGCGGCACCGGCGACGCGCAGCGAGCCGACCACCCCGCCCCCCGCCACCACCGAGGAGCCGGTCTGATGGCAACGATCACGGCCACGGCCCGAAAACCCGCTCCGCCGGGCGTCCTCGCCCACAGAGCCGTCCGCAAGCTCCTCACCCTGGCGGCGCTGGCCGCGATCCTCGTCCCCCTAGCCGTCACCCAGTGGCCCGGCACCGCCTGGCCCACCGCCCTCACCGTCGACGTCTCCGAACCGCTCGGCAGAACCAGCGACTGGATCATCGACAACCGGGACAGCCACCCCCTGTTCCTCTACTTCCTCGGCCACGTCAGCAACGTCGTCGTCATCGCCGTACGCGCCGTGTACCTCGCCCTCCTCGCCGTCGGCTGGGCCGGGGTCACCGCGGTCGGCGCGCTGGTCGCCTGGCGGGTGGCCGGAGTGCGGCTCGCGGCAGGCACCGCCGCCGCGCTCCTGGCCTGCGGTCTGCTCGGCATGTGGGTGCCCACGATGCAGACGCTCGCCCTGATGGTCGTCGCCGTCCTCGCGTCGGTCGCCGTCGGCGCCCTGCTGGGTCTCGCCGCGGGCCTCTCCGACCGGATGGACCGGGTCCTGCGCCCGGTGCTCGACACCATGCAGGTGCTGCCCGCCTTCGCCTACCTCCTGCCCGTCGTCCTGGTCTTCGGCATCGGCGTCCCCGCCGCCGTCCTGGCCACCGTCGTCTACGCCGCCCCGCCCATGGCCCGGCTCACCTCGCTCGGCCTGCGCGGCGCGGACAAGGAGGTCCTGGAGGCCGTCGAGTCGCTCGGCACCACCGCCCGCCAGCGGCTGCTGACCGCCCGCATCCCGCTGGCCCGCAAGGAACTCCTCCTCGGCGTCAACCAGACGATCATGATGGCGCTGTCCATGGCCGTCATCGCCTCCGTCATCGGCGCCGGCGGCCTCGGCGACCGCGTCTACCAGGCGCTCGCCTCGGTCGACGTCGGCGCCGCCCTCGCGGCCGGCATCCCGATCGTGCTGCTCGCCGTCGTCCTGGACCGTGTGACCGGCGCGGCGGGGGAGCGGCTCGGCGAGTCCGGGAAGTCCCCGGTGACCTGGCTGTACGCCCTCGTCGTCGCCGCGGCCGTCGCGCTCGCCGGGCGGCTGGCCGGCTTCCTCGACTGGCCCGACGGATGGGAGCTGGACATCGCCGAACCCGTCAACCGGGCCGTCGACTGGATGACCGCCCACCTGTACTCCGGCGTCCCCGTCGTCGGCGGCACCGCCGACTGGGCCGCGCACTTCACCAGCTGGGTGCTCAACCCGCTGCGCGAAGGCCTCCAGTGGCTGCCCTGGTGGTCCGTACTCCTCGTCGTCGCCGCCCTGGCCTGGCTGATCGGCACCTGGCGCACCGCGCTCACCGCCGTCCTCGCGATGGCCGCGATCGGCGTGCTCGGCGTGTGGAACCCGTCCCTGGACACGCTCTCGCAGGTGCTCGCCGCCGTCGCCGTGACCCTGGTCATCGGCTTCGCCACCGGCATCGCCGCCGCCCGCAGCGACCGCTTCGAGCGCCTGCTGCGGCCCGTGCTCGACGTCTTCCAGACGATGCCGCAGTTCGTGTACCTGATCCCGGTCGTCGCCCTGTTCGGCGTGGGCCGCGCGCCCGCCGTGGCCGCGGCCGTCGTCTACGCCCTCCCGGCCGTCGTCCGCATCACCACCCAGGGCCTGCGCCAGGTCGACCCGGCCGCCCTGGAGTCGGCCCGCTCGCTCGGCGCCACCAGCGGGCAGCAGCTCCGGCAGGTCCAGCTCCCGCTGGCCCGCCCCGCCCTGCTGCTCGCCGTCAACCAGGGCGTCGTCCTGGTCCTCGCCGTCGTCATCATCGGCGGCCTGGTCGGCGGCGGCGCCCTCGGCTACCAGGTCGTCTTCGGCCTCGCCCAGGGCGACCTGGCGACCGGCCTGGTCGCGGGCGCCGCGATCGTCTGCCTCGGCCTGATGCTCGACCGGGTCACCCAGCCCACCGAACGCCGCGCCAAGAAGGGAGCCTGAGATGCGAATCCGCATGCGCATGCGCGGACGCACCGCCGTCGCCGTCGCCTCGGCCGCCGCGCTGACCCTGCTGACCGGCTGCGGCGCCGCCGACATGACCAAGCAGGCGTCCCCGTACGCGGGCGCCCAGGGCGCGAAGACCGTCACCCTGTCCGTGCAGTCCTGGGTCGGCGCGCAGGCCAACGTGGCCGTCGCCCAGTACCTGCTGGAGCACGAGCTGGGCTACCGCGTCGACACCGTCCAGGTCGACGAGGTCCCCGCCTGGGACGCGCTCAGCCAGGGCCGCGTCGACGCCATCCTGGAGGACTGGGGCCACCCCGAACAGGAACAGCGCTACGTCCAGGACAAGAAGACCATCGCCGCGGGCGGCGACCTCGGCGTCACCGGACACATCGGCTGGTTCGTGCCGACGTACTTCGCGAAGAAGCACCCGGACGTCACCGACTGGAAGAACCTCGACAAGTACGCCGACCTGCTGCGCACCGCGGAGAGCGGCGGCAAGGGCCAACTCCTGGACGGCTCCCCGTCCTACGTCACCAACGACAAGGCCCTGGTGAAGAACCTGAACCTGGACTACCAGGTCGTCTTCGCCGGCTCCGAGGCCGCCCAGATCACCCAGATGCAGCAGTTCGCCAAGGAGAAGAAGCCCTTCCTGAGCTACTGGTACACCCCCCAGTGGCTGTTCGAGAAGGTCCCGATGACCGAGGTGAAGCTGCCGCCGTACAAGGAGGGCTGTGACGCCGACCCGGCGAAGGTCGACTGCGCCTACCCGGTCACCCCGCTGCAGAAGTACCTCAACGCCGGCTTCGCGAAGGACGGCGGCAAGGCGGCGGAGTTCCTCAAGCGGTTCAAGTGGACCACGGAGGACCAGAACCAGGTCTCCCTGATGATCGCCGAGCAGAAGATGCGCCCCGAGGAGGCGGCGAAGAAGTGGGTGGACGGCCACGAGTCCGTCTGGAAGAAGTGGCTGCCCTGACACTCACCCGGCCAGCCGGTCCGCGATCTCCCGTACCGCCCCCGCGGCATGCCGCTGGAGACCCGGACCGAACGTGATCCTGGTGGCCCCGAGTCCGCCGAGTTCGGCGGGCGAGGGGCCCTCCCCGGGACGCGCGACCACGTTCACCGGCCCCTGGATCCCCGCCCGCAGCAGCGGCAGTACGGCGGTGGGGGCGGCGATCGGATACACGCAGTCGGCACCCGCGGCGACGTACGCGGCGGCCCGCTCGATCGCCGCTCCCGGATCGTCGACGCCCCGGATGAACGTGTCGATCCGGGCGTTCAGGAAGAGCCGGTCACCGGCCTCCTCCCGCACCTCGGCCAGCCACGCGGCGTGCTCCGCCGGGTCCTTGAGCCCCTCGTGGGTGGAGTCCTCCAGGTTGCAGCCGACGACGCCCACCTCGAGGAGCCGCTCCACCAGCTCCTTCGGCGCCAGCCCGTAGCCGCCCTCGACATCCGCCGACACGGGTACGTCCACGGCGCGCACGATCCGCGCGACCGCGGCGAACATCTCGTCGGCCGGGGTCGCCCCGTCCTCGTACCCGAGCGAGGCCGCCACCCCGGCGCTCGGTGTCGCGAGCGCGGGGAACCCGGCCTCGGCGAACACCCGGGCGCTCGCCGCGTCCCAGGGCCCGGGCAGGACGAGGGGGTCGTCCGGGACGCGGCCGTGGTGCAGGGCGCGGAACGCGGCGACGTGACTCACGGTGTGTAACCCCCCGGTGGGACCCTGCGGCTGACCATCAGCCGGTTCCAGCTGTTGATGACGGTGATCAGGCCGATCAGATGGGCCAGTTCCCCGTCGCCGAAGTGTACGGCGGCCTCCTCGTACACCGCGTCGGGCACGAAGCCCGCCGTCAGGACGGTCATCGCCTCGGTCAGCGCGAGCGCGGCCCGCTCCCGCCCGTCGTACAGGCCCTCCGCCTCCTCCCAGGCGGCGAGCAGACCCAGGCGCTCCTCGTCCTCCCCGTTCTTGCGGGCCAGGGTGAGGTGCATGTCCAGGCAGAACGCGCAGTGGTTGAGCTGCGAGGCCCGGATCATCACCAGCTCGGCGAGCACGGGGTCGCCGAGCCCCTTCTTGGCCGCGGCGCTCAGCGCGGACAGCGCCCGCCCGACCTCCCGGTCCAGGAGCTGGGTGCGCGCCGTCACGCGTGCTGACCGGGCGTGTAGTGGCCCGGCGTCATCCGGCAGGTCACGCCGAAGCGGTTCCAGGCGTTGATCGTCGTGATCGCGGCGATCAGCTGCGCCAGCTCCGGCTCGTCGAAGTGCTTGGCCGCCCTCCCGTACACCTCGTCCGGCACGAAGCCGTCGGTCAGTACGGTCACCGCCTCGGTCAGCTCGATCGCCGCCAGCTCCTTCTGCGTGTAGAAGTGCCGTGACTCCTCCCAGGCGGCCAGCTGCACGATCCGCTCCACGCTCTCCCCGGCGGCCAGGGCGTCCTTCGTGTGCATGTCCAGGCAGAAGGCGCAGTGGTTGATCTGCGAGGCGCGGATCTTCACCAGTTCGTACAGCTTCGGGTCCAGCCCCCGCCCGGCGGCGGTCTCGAGCCGGAGCATCGCCTTGTAGACCTCGGGGGCGTGCTGGGACCAGTTCAGCCGGACGGGCACCTCGGCGGCGTGCTCCGTGGTCTTCGTGCCATCGGTGTGTTCATCGGTGTGTGTCGTCATGCCTCGACCCTAGGAAGGAAGCAGCCCAGCTGTATGGTCCATTTCCATGGCGGAATCATGGGCCACTCTCGGCATCGACCTGCACCTGGAACCCACCGGTCCTGGCCTGCGCCGCGGTCTCACCGACGCCCTGCGCGAGGCCGTCCGCACCGGCCGCCTGGGCCCCGGCACCCGGCTGCCCTCGTCCCGCGTCCTCGCCGCCGACCTCGGCATCGCCCGCAACACCGTCGCCGACTCCTACGCCGACCTCGTCGCCGAGGGCTGGCTCACCGCGCGCCAGGGCTCGGGCACCCGCGTCGCCGACCGCGTCGCCGCCCCACCGCCCCGCACCCCGGCCCGACGCCCCGGGGAACACGCACGCCCCGCCTACGACCTGCGCCCCGGCACCCCCGACCTCGCCTCCTTCCCGCGCGCCGAGTGGCTCAAGGCCGCCCGCCGCGCCGTCACCGCCGCTCCCAACGGCGCCCTCGGCTACGGCGACGGACGCGGCCGGCCCGAGCTGCGCTCCGCGCTGGCCGGCTACCTCGCCCGGGCCCGGGGCGTGCGCGCCGACCCCGAGACCCTGCTGGTCTGCGGCGGCGTCGCGCACGGCCTCGTGCTGCTGGCCGGCGTGCTGCGGGCGCGCGGCGTGCACACCGTGGCCGTCGAGTCGTACGGCCTCCACGTCCATCGCGACCTGCTCGGCAGAGCCGGTCTGCGGACCGTTCCGCTGCCCGTCGACGAGCGGGGAGCGGACACCGGCGCGCTCGAGCACGCGGGCGCGCTGCTCCTCACCCCCGCCCACCAGTTCCCGACCGGCGTCCCCCTGCACCCCGACCGCAGAGCGGCGGCGGTGGCCTGGGCGGACCGCACCGGCGGGCTGATCCTGGAGGACGACTACGACGGGGAGTTCCGCTACGACCGCCAGTCCGTGGGTGCCCTCCAGGGCCTGGACCCCGACCGCGTCGTGTACCTGGGCACCGCCAGCAAGTCCCTCGCCCCCGGACTGCGCCTGGGCTGGATGGCACTGCCGCCGGCACTGGTCGGGGACGCCATGGACGACCCGGCGAGCCGTACCCCCGGCGTGCTCGACCAGCTGACCCTCGCGCAGTTCCTCGACTCCGGCGCCTACGACCGGCACGTGCGGTCTGCCCGCCTGCGCTACCGGCGCCGCCGCGACGCCCTGGTCGCCGCCCTCGCCGAGCGCGCCCCCGAGGTCCACGTCACCGGCATCGCCGCCGGACTGCACGCCGTCCTCCAACTGCCCCCCGGCACCGAGCAGCAGGTCGCACGGGCGGCCGCCTGGCACGGGCTCGCGGTCCACGGCCTGTCCATGTTCCGGCACCCGGACGCGTCCCTCCCTCCACTGGACGCCCTCGTCGTCGGCTACGGCACCCCGCCCGACCACGCCTGGGCGGGGGCCCTGGACGCGCTCTGCCGCGCGCTGCCGTAAAGTCCACCCGCGACGGCGGCCGTACACTCGACCGGCTCAACTGTCGTACAGGCGCACGGTCAACGGACGGACAACGGGGAGACAGGGACATGGCGGAGACCCGGCGACGGCTGCGGTCGAGCACCGTGGTGCTCGGCGGCATGGGCGTGCTCGCGGCGGCCCTGAGCGCGTGCGGTTCGGACCCCGACCGCCGCTGCGTGGACCGCGACAGCTACGACTACCTCAACGGCTACAAGGTCGTCGCCGACAAGAACTGCAAGTCGACCTCCTCCGGCAGCTCGTCCGGCAGCTCCTCCGGCGGTTCGTACGGCAAGGGCGGCAAGAAGACCGGCTCGTCGGGGCCCGTGGACGACGCCGACTGGTACTACGACGGCGACGTCAGCAACGGCTGGACCGACTCCGGCACCTTCAGCCGGTCCGAGGCCGTCGACCGGGGCGGCTTCGGCTGCTCGGGCTCCGGCAGCGGCGGCGGCTGAGGCCGGCCGTGGAACGCCGCACCACCGAACCTCGCCCCGGCTGGCAGCAGACCGTCGAGGAACAGGGGCTGATCTACCCCCTGACCCGCTACCCCGACGACTCCCTGCGCCCCTACTGGGACGAGAGCGCCTACTACGTCTTCTCCCTGCCGGAGGTCGAGGCGCTGGAGGAGGTCGTCGAGGAACTGCACCGCATGTGCCTGGCGGCCGCCGCACACATCGTCGCCGCGGACCGCTTCGGCGACCTGGGCATCACCGACCCGCGCGTCGTCCGCGCGGTCACCGAGGCCTGGCACCGCCGCGCCGAACTCCCCTCCGTCTACGCCCGCTTCGACCTGCGCTACGACGGCACGGGGCCCGCCAAGCTCCTGGAGTACAACGCGGACACCCCGACCTCCCTCGTCGAGGCCGCGTCCCCGCAGTGGTTCTGGATGGAGGACCGCTTCCCCGGCGCCGACCAGTGGAACAGCCTCCACGAGCGCCTCGTCGGGGCCTGGAAGAAGCAGGCCGCGCTCCTCCCGCCCGGCAGCCCCCTGTACTTCGCGCACTCCTCGGACGACGAACTCGGCGAGGACCTCATGACCGTCGCCTACCTCAAGGAGACCGCCGAGCAGGCGGGCCTGGAGACCGACTGGATCTCCATGGAGGAGATCGGCTGGGACCGCCTCTCCGGCCGCTTCGTCGACAACAGGCTCCGCTTCATCCGCAGCCTCTTCAAGCTCTACCCCTGGGAGTGGCTCACCACCGACCGCTTCGCCGGCCACGTCCTGGACACCCTCGACAACGGCGGCGGCACCGGCACCACCCTGTGGATCGAGCCCGCCTGGAAGATGCTGCTCAGCAACAAGGCCCTGCTGGCCATCCTCTGGGAGCTGTACCCGGACCACCCGAACCTCCTCCCCGCCTTCCTGGACGGCCCGCGCGACCTGGCCGGCACCACGGGCTGGGTCGCCAAGCCCCTCCTGGGCCGCGAGGGCGCGGGCGTCACGATCCACGAGCCGGGCACCGACCCCGCCCCGCGCCCCGAACCGTGCTGCTACCAGGAACTGGCCCCCCTGCCTACCTTCGACGGCAACCACGTGGTCCTGGGCGCCTGGGTCGTGGAGGACGAGTCGGCGGGCCTGGGCATCAGGGAGTCGAGCGGCCTGGTCACGGACGAGTACGCCCGCTTCCTGCCTCACGTGATCTTGTGACCGGCCCGCTCCCGCATCCCGGACACCCACCGCACCCGCGGAGCACAGCCGGTAATCTGGGCCCCGGGCCGTGACTGGCGCGCAGGGATGGGACGAACCATCGGGGAGCGGCCCGCGAGGAACACGTGCCGTGCGCCTGGGCCATCCGTACCGTGAACGCTGACCACAACGTCCGGAGGTCCCCATGTCCGCCGAGCAGCCGCTCACCCCCGAGTCCACCGCCTACCGAGCCGCGCTCGACGTCATCCGCGCCGTGGAGCCCGGCGTCGCCGACGCCATCGGCCAGGAGGTCGCCGACCAGCGCGAGATGCTCAAGCTGATCGCCTCCGAGAACTACGCCTCCCCGGCGACGCTCCTGGCGATGGGCAACTGGTTCAGCGACAAGTACGCCGAGGGCACCATCGGCCGCCGCTTCTACGCCGGCTGCCGCAACGTCGACACCGTCGAGTCCCTGGCCGCAGAGCACGCGAAGGAACTCTTCGGCGCCCGCCACGCCTACGTCCAGCCGCACTCCGGCATCGACGCCAACCTGGTCGCCTTCTGGGCCGTCCTCGGCGCCCGCGTCGAGGTGCCCTTCCTGGAGAAGACCGGCGCCCGCCAGGTCAACGACCTCACCGACGCCGACTGGGCCGAGCTGCGCCAGGCCTTCGGCAACCAGCGGATGCTCGGCATGTCCCTGGACGCCGGCGGCCACCTCACCCACGGCTTCCGCCCGAACATCTCCGGCAAGATGTTCGACCAGCGCTCCTACGGCACCGACCCGGCCACCGGCCTCATCGACTACGACGCCCTGCGCGCCACGGCCCGCGAGTTCAAGCCGCTGATCATCGTCGCGGGCTACTCCGCCTACCCCCGGCTGGTGAACTTCCGGATCATGCGCGAGATCGCCGACGAGGTCGGCGCGACCCTCATGGTCGACATGGCGCACTTCGCCGGCCTGGTCGCGGGCAAGGTGCTCACCGGCGACTTCGACCCGGTCCCGCACGCCCAGATCGTGACGACGACCACGCACAAGTCGCTGCGCGGCCCGCGCGGCGGCATGGTCCTGTGCGACGACTCGCTCAAGGACCAGGTCGACCGCGGCTGCCCGATGGTCCTCGGCGGCCCGCTCCCGCACGTCATGGCCGCCAAGGCCGTCGCCCTCGCCGAGGCCCGGCAGCCCGCCTTCCAGGACTACGCCCAGCGCATCGTCGACAACGCCTGCGCGCTCGCCGAGGGGCTGACCAAGCGCGGCGCCACCCTGGTCACCGGCGGCACGGACAACCACCTGAACCTGATCGACGTGGCCTCCTCCTACGGCCTCACCGGCCGCCAGGCCGAGGCCGCGCTCCTCGACTCCGGCATCGTCACCAACCGCAACGCCATCCCCGCCGACCCGAACGGCGCCTGGTACACCTCCGGCATCCGCATCGGCACCCCGGCGCTGACCACGCGCGGCCTCGGCACGGCGGAGATGGACGAGGTCGCGGGCCTGATCGACCGCGTCCTCACCACCACCGAGCCCGGCACCACCAAGTCCGGCGCCCCGTCCAAGGCCTCCCACGTCCTCGACGCGAAGGTCGCCGACGAGATCGCGCAGCGCGCGACCGACCTGGTGGCCGGCTTCCCGCTGTACCCGGAGATCGACCTCGGCTGACCCCAGCGGTGTCCCCGGCGGGCGCCCCTAGAGGTCGATCAGCTCCTGACGCGGCTCCCCGCGCGGCGGTCCGGCACGGTACCGGTCCGCCGCGCGGCGTATCAGCAGCGTCCCCGCGACGCCCGCCCCGAGCCCGGCGGCCGCGGCCCACCACACCCCGTACCGCCCGCCGTCGTCCCCTCCGGCGCCGGTCCCGTCCGCCGCGAGGAAGCCCTCGCCGGTCAGCCGCTCGTAGGTGTCCCGCGGCACCCGGTGCCAGCGGATGTCGTCGTCCGTCAGGTCCGGCGCCGGGTCCGTGCGCACCCACGGGGTGCCGTCCTCCGCCACGAACAGCTGGTCCTGACGCAGCATCGCCACGTCCCCGCCCGGCGCCCGCTGCGTCTGCGGCCAGCCCCCGACGCCGGTCAGCCCCCACAGCACCGGGGGCCGCCGGCCCTCCGTCCAGGCCTCCGGGACCCGCTCCGTGCCCGTGAAACCCGGGTCGAGCAGGCTCCGGAGCCGGTCGAAGTCGTCCTGGCCCGCGTGCCAGGACGCGGTGCGCCCGTCACCCGCCCACACGACCACGGCCACGTCCGGCTCATCGACGGCCTGAGCACCGTCCGCCGCGACGCCCACCGTCGGGCCCGCCCACCACAGCGCCGCGGCCGCCGCCACCGCACACACCCACCGTCTCCCCACAGGGCCCCCTCCCACCCGCTCCCGCCCTTGTTACACCGCCGGGCACGGAATGGAGCCCCCCTGTACCGAACCAGTGCCCGATCGCCCCGCGAAGCCTGAGAGAATGGTGAACATGGCCAACGATCGTCCCCGCGTGCTCTCCGGTATCCAGCCGACCTCCGGCTCGTTCCACCTCGGCAACTACCTCGGCGCCGTCCGCCAGTGGGTCGACATGCAGAACACCCACGACGCGTTCTACATGGTCGTCGACCTGCACGCGATCACGGTCCCGCAGGACCCGAAGGAGCTGCGCCAGAACACCCGCGTCGCCGTCGCCCAGCTCCTCGCGGCCGGTCTCGACCCGGACCACTGCACCCTGTTCGTGCAGAGCCACGTCCCCGAGCACGCCCAGCTCGGCTGGCTGATGAACTGCATCACCGGCTTCGGCGAGGCGTCCCGGATGACGCAGTTCAAGGACAAGTCCGCCAAGCAGGGCAACGACCGCACCACCGTCGGCCTGTTCACGTACCCGATGCTGATGGTCGCCGACATCCTGCTCTACCAGGCCGACCAGGTCCCCGTCGGCGAGGACCAGCGCCAGCACCTGGAGCTGACCCGCGACCTCGCGGACCGCTTCAACCAGACCTACGGCGACGCCTTCACCGTCCCGAGCGCCTACATCCTCAAGGAGACGGCGAAGATCTACGACCTTCAGGACCCGACCGCCAAGATGAGCAAGTCGGCGGCCACCCCGAAGGGCCTGATCAACCTCCTCGACGAGCCGAAGGCCACCGCGAAGAAGGTGAAGAGCGCGGTCACGGACACCGACACCGTGGTCCGCTTCGACCGCGAGCACAAGCCCGGCGTCAGCAACCTGCTGACGATCTACTCCACCCTCACCGGCGCCGAGATCGCGGAGCTGGAGCAGAAGTACGAGGGCAAGGGCTACGGCGCGCTGAAGACGGACCTCGCCGACGTCGTCGTGGAGTTCGTCACCCCCTTCCGGGAGCGCACCCAGCAGTACCTGGACGACCCGGAGACGCTCGACGCGATCCTCGCCAAGGGCGCGGAGAAGGCCAGGACCGTCGCCGCGGAGACCCTCGCCCGGGCGTACGACATGGTGGGTTTCCTGCCCGCCAAGCACTGACCCGGCGCACCGCCCACGACCTCGCCCGGGACACCGGACCGGGCACCGTCCGTGCGCCCCGGCATGCCGCCGTAGCGCTGCACATCACTCCGGTTGCGCCTGCCCACGGCACGGCGGTGGCCGTACAGTCGATATCCGGGTGTCCGACCGAAGGACACACGACGACAGGAGACGAAGTGGGGACCGTAACGATCGGCGTGTCGATCGCGGTCCCGGAGCCTCACGGCAGCAAGCTCCAGCAGCTGCGCGCGGGCTTCGGCGACGCCGCTGCTCACGGCATCCCCACGCACGTCACCCTGCTGCCGCCGACCGAGGTCGACGGCGCCGCGCTGCCCGCGGTCGAGGCGCATCTGGCGGAGGTGGCGGCGCGCGGCCGGCCCTTCCCGATGCGGCTGTCCGGCACCGGGACCTTCCGCCCGCTCTCGCCCGTCGTCTTCGTCCAGGTGGTCGAGGGCGCGGCGGCCTGCTCCTGGCTGCAGAAGCGGGTGCGCGACGCGTCCGGCCCGGTCCCACGCGAACTGCAGTTCCCGTACCACCCGCACGTCACCGTGGCGCACGGCATCGACGAGGCGGCGATGGACCGCGCCTACGCGGAGCTGTCCGACTACGAGGCCCAGTGGCCCTGCACCGGCTTCGCGCTGTACGAGCAGGGCCCCGACGCGGTGTGGCGCAAGCTGCGCGAGTTCCCCTTCGGCAGCGCCACGGTGCCCCCGCAGGCCGGACGCGTGGAGACCGGCTCCCTGCCGACGCGGTAGCCGCGCCCTACATCGGCAGCCGCCGGAACACCGTCACATCGGCAGCCGCCGGAACACCGTCACATCGGCAGCCGCCGGAACACCGTCCGCGGCAGGTGCCGCACCGCCGACATCACCACCCGCAGCGCACCCGGCACCCACACCGTCTCCGAGCGCCGCCGCAGCCCCAGCTCGATCGCCGTGGCGACCGCTTCGGGCGTCGTGGCGAGCGGCGCCTCCTCCATCCCCTCGGTCATCCGCGACCGCACGAACCCGGGACGTACGACCATCACGTGCACGCCCGTGCCGTGCAGCGCGTCGCCCAGGCCCTGCGCGAAGGCGTCCAGGCCCGCCTTGCTGGAGCCGTAGATGAAGTTGGCGCGGCGGGCCCGCTCCCCGGCGACGGAGGAGAGCACCACCAGCGAGCCGTGCCCCTGCGCCTGCAGGGCACGGGCGGCGACCAGCCCGGCGGAGACCGCGCCGGTGTAGTTGGTCTGCGCGACCCGTACGGCGTTCAGCGGCTCGCGCTCGTCGTGCGCCTGGTCGCCCAGGATGCCGAAGGCCAGCAGCACCAGGTCGATGTCGCCCTCGGCGAACACCTTGCCGAGCGCCGCCTCGTGGGACTCGGGGTCCAGCGCGTCGAAGGCGACCGTGCGCACCTCGGCGCCGAGGCCGCGCAGCTGCCCGGCGGCCGCCTCCAGGGCGGGGGAGGGGCGCCCGGCCAGCCACACCGTGCGGGTGCGGCGGGCCACCAGACGGCGCACGGTGGCGAGCGCGATCTCGGACGTACCGCCGAGGACGAGGAGGGACTGGGGGAGGCCGAAGGCGTCCTTCACGACTGCTCCAGACATGTCAGGGGTGTCAGAGGGCGAGGCGGCGGGCCAGGTCGGAGACGAACACCCCGCGCGGGTCCAGCTCCGCGCGCAGGGCGCGGAAGTCGTCCAGGCGGGGGTACATCGCGGTGAGCAGTTCCGGGCGCAGCCGGGAGTCCTTGGCGAGGTAGACCCGGCCGCCGGCGTCCGCGACCTCCTCGTCCAGCTCGTCCAGGAACGCGCCGAGGCCGGGCAGGCCCGCCGGGATGTCCAGCGCGAGGGTCCAGCCCGGGACGGGGAAGGAGAGCCAGCCCGGGTCGGCCTCGCCGAAGCGCTTGAGGACGGCGAGGAAGGAGGGGCAGCGGCGGGCGGAGATGCGGCGCACGATCCGGCGCAGGGCCTCCTCCCGGCCGTGTCCGACGACGAACTGGTACTGCACGAAGCCCCCGCGGCCGTAGACCCGGTTCCAGTGCGGGACGCCGTCCAGGGGGTGGAAGAAGGTGGAGATCCGCTGGAGCCGGCCCCGGCTCACCCGGGGGGCCTTGCGGTACCAGACCTCGTTGAACAGGCCCACCGTCGTCCGGCTGAGCAGTCCGCCCGGCAGGAAGTCGGGGGTCGCGGGGAGGCGGGAGGTGCGGAAGGCCAGCGGCTCGCGCCGCGCGCGCGAGCGGGCGGGCAGCGCGTCCAGCGGGGCGTGGTCGCCGCGGGTGAGCACCGCGCGGCCGGTCGCCCGGCCGCGCGCGAGGAGGTCGATCCAGGCGACCGAGTAGCGGTAGCGGTGGTCGGTGGCGGTCAGACGGGCCATCAGGTCGTCCAGGTCGCCGGCCCGCTCGGTGTCCACCGACATCAGCGCCGTCTCGACCGGCTGGAGCCGCAGCGTCGCGGTGAGGATCACGCCGGTCAGCCCCATGCCGCCCGCGGTCGCGTCGAACAGGGGCGTGCCCGGGGCCACGGTGCGGACCCGGCTGTCCGCGGTGAGCAGCTCCAGGGAGAGCACGTGGCGCGAGAAGGACCCCGAGACGTGGTGGTTCTTGCCGTGGATGTCCGCGCCGATCGCCCCGCCGACCGTCACGTAGCGGGTGCCGGGCGTCACCGGCACGAACCAGCCGAGCGGCAGCAGGACCTGCATCAGCCGGTGCAGCGAGACGCCCGCGTCGCACAGCACGGTGCCGCCGGCGACGTCGACGGCGTGCACGCGGTCCAGGGCCGTCATGTCGAGGACGGCACCCCCCGCGTTCTGCGCCGCGTCCCCGTACGCCCGTCCCAGCCCCCGCGCGATGCCGCCGCGCACCCCGCAGTCCCGGACGGCGACGGCTGCCTCCTCGTACGTCCGCGGACGGACGACGAGCGCCCCGGTGGGCGCCGTACGGCCCCAGCCGGTGACGGTGTCCCAGTCGGCGTCGGGGTGGCGGGCGCCGGGGTCCCGGTCGGTGTCGGGCACGGTGTCGGCAGACATGGCGGTGACCGTATCGCCCCTATGTGAATGATTAGTTCCAAAACATTCAGGCCGTCCCTGAAACGGGTGATTAATGGTATGTCGCTCCGGCGTGCCCGACTTCCCGTGCCGCGGGCGTGGACAGTGAGTCCACATGGACGACCTCGACGACATGGACCACCGGATCGTCACCGCGCTCAGGGCCTGCGGCACCGACCCGCGCGTCGCGGGCGCGGCGCGCGCCCTGTCCTGGGCCGGGGAGCACGGGGCGCTGTGGCTCGCGGCGGGCCTCGCCGCGGCCGCCGTCGACGCACCCCGGCGCACGGCCTGGCTGCGCGGCACCGCGCTCACCGCCGGCGCCCACGTCGTCAGCATGGGCGTGAAGCGCGTCGTGCGCCGCCCCCGCCCCGCGCACGTCGAACCCCTGGTGCGCACCGCGGGCCGGCACTCCTTCCCCAGCTCGCACGCCACCTCGGCCGCCGCGGCCGCCGTCGTCTTCGGGGCGCTCGGGGTGCGGGCCGCCTGGCCGCTCGCCGCCGCCGTGTGCGCCTCCCGGCTGGTCGTCGGCGTCCACTACCCCTCCGACATCGCGGCGGGCGCCGCCCTGGGCGCGCTCACCGCCCGCCTCGGCGCCGACTGGATGCGCGGAGGCACCCGTGACTGACACGGCCGTCACCGACGGCGCCGTCCTGCACCAACGCGCCCCGGAACAGGAGCAGGAGCCCGCACCGCCCCGCGCGACAGGCGTCCTCGCCGGGCTGCTGCGCACCGCGCGCCCCCGGCAGTGGATCAAGAACGTCCTGGTCGTCGCCGCCCCGGCCGCCGCCGGCGAGCTGTTCTCCGTCCACGCCCTCGGCCGGCTCGCGCTCGTCTTCGTCCTGTTCACCGCCTGCGCCGCCGCCGTCTACCTCGTCAACGACGCCCGCGACGCCGAGGCCGACCGCGCCCACCCCGTCAAACGGCACCGCCCGGTCGCCGCCGGACAGGTCCCGGTGCCGCTCGCCCACGCCGTCGGCGGAGTCCTGGGCGTCCTCGCGCCCGTCGCCGCGGCCTGGCTGTGCCCCCCGCCCGTCGCGGCCCTGCTGACCGCCTACCTGGTGATGCAACTGGCGTACTGCGTCAGCCTCAAGCACGTCCTGGTCGTCGACCTCGCCGTCGTCACCACCGGTTTCCTGATGCGGGCGATGATCGGCGGACTCGCGCTCGGCATCCCGCTGTCGCGCTGGTTCCTCATCACGACCGGTTTCGGCGCCCTTTTCATGGTCGCCGCCAAGCGCTACTCCGAAGCCGTCCAGATGGCCGGGAAGGAGGGCGCCACGCGCGCGCTGCTCACCGAGTACACCACCGGCTACCTGCGCTTCGTCTGGCAGCTCGCCGCCGGTGTCGCCGTCCTCGGCTACTGCCTGTGGGCCATGGAGGAGGGCGGCGTCCCGCACACCAGCGTGCTGCCCTGGCGCCAGCTGTCCATGGTCGCCTTCGTCCTCGCCGTCCTGCGCTACGCGGTCTTCGCCGACCGCGGCACCGCCGGCGAACCCGAGGACGTCGTCCTGCGCGACCGCGCCCTCGCGCTGATCGGCGTGGTCTGGCTCGCGATGTACGGGCTGGCGGTGGCCAATTGGTAGCCGACCGGCGCGAACTGCTGGGCTTCGCCTCGGCCGGGCTGCTCGCCTACGCCGTCGACCTCGGCCTCTTCACCTGCCTGCGCGGCCCGGCCGGACTCGACCCGCTCACCGCCAAGACCCTCTCCTTCGTCGCCGGGTGCTCGGTCGCCTACGCGGGCAACGCGCTGGGCACCTACCGCCACGTCCGCCGCCCCCGGGGCCTGCGGCCCTGCGTCGTGTTCTTCGCCGTGAACGCCGCCGGCGCCGCCGTACAGCTGCTCTGCCTGGCCGTCAGCCACTACGGCCTCGGCCTCACCTCGCAGCGGGCCGACACGGTCTCCGGTGCCGGGGTCGGCATGATCCTGGGCACGATCCTGCGCTTCTGGGGCACAAGAACACTGGTCTTCCGGTCCGGGACCGGAGCCGGTGACCACACCGGCGGCGGATCCGGTGGCCGGACGAGATCATGGAACGGGACGAGCGGGGGCAGGGTCGGATCATGGACTGGCTGAAGAAGCTCCCCGTCGTGGGGCCCTGGATCGCGCGCCTGATGACCACGCACGCCTGGCGCTCGTACGAGCGGCTCGACCGGGTGAAGTGGTCCCGGCTCGCCGCCGCCATGACCTTCACCAGCTTCGTCGCGCTCTTCCCGCTGCTCAGCCTCGCCGCCGCCGTCGCCGCCGCCACGCTCAACAAGAAGCAGCAAAACAAGCTCCAGGACAAGCTCGCCGAGCAGATCCCCGGCATCTCCGACCAGCTGAACATCCAGGGCCTCGTCGACAACGCCGGCACCGTCGGCGTCATCGCCGCCCTCCTGCTGCTGTTCACCGGCATGGGCTGGGTCGAGGCCACCCGGGGCTGTCTGCGCGCCGTGTGGGAGGTGCCCGACGAGGAGGAGAACCCGATCCTGCACCGGGCCAAGGACGCGGGCGTCCTCGTCGGCCTCGGCGGCGCGCTGCTGGTCACCGTCGGCATCTCCACCGTCGCCTCGGCGCTGGTCGGCTGGATCATCCGCACGGCCGGACTCGCCGAGGGCGGTGTCGGCGGCGTCCTGCTCTACGTCGCCGCCTTCGCCGTCGCCGTCCTCGCCGACTTCCTCCTGCTGCTGTACGTCCTGACCCTGCTCCCCGGCGTCCAGCCCGAACGCCGCCGCCTGGTGGTGGCCGCACTGATCGGCGCGGTCGGCTTCGAGCTGCTCAAGCTGCTGCTCAGCGGCTACATCCAGGGCGTCGCCGCGAAGAGCATGTACGGCGCCTTCGGCGTCCCCGTCGCCCTGCTGCTGTGGATCAACTTCACCGCCAAGCTGGTGCTGTTCTGCGCCTCCTGGACGGCGACGGGCAGCAAGGAGCAGGAGGTGGGCGACGAGGGCGCCGGGGACGACGGAGCCGGGGGCGACCCGGACGTCAAGGACGGGTCCGGCGGCGGACCAGGTCCGGCAACGGCCACTTCCGGTTGATCAGGAACGCGCCGCCCGCGAGCAGCACCAGCACCCCGGCGGTGATGCCGGCGGCGATCCCGACCCCGCCGGCGCCGCCCGCGGCCGGGGCGCCCGCCACCGGCTTCGTGCCTCCCGCGCCCTTGCCGGTGCCGCCGGCCTCACCGGAGGCCTCGGCCGAGGGGCTCGCCTGAGCGGCGCTCCTCGGTCCCACCAGCTGCCCCACCGGCCGCGCCTTGCCGGCCGCCGCGAACCCCCAGTCGAACAGGCGGGCGGTCTCCTTGTAGACCTCGTTGTGCTCGTCCTTCGCCGGGTTCATCACGGTGACGAGCAGCACCCGGCCGTCGCGCTCGGCGACGCCCGTGAAGGTGGCGCCCGCGTTGGTGGTGTTGCCGTTCTTCACGCCCGCGATGCCCGGGTAGACCTCCACGTCGTAGTCGCCGGCCAGGAGCCGGTTGGTGTTCTGGATCTCGAAGGGCTTGCGGGACGTCTTGCCCTTCTTGTCCTTCTTCGTCTCGCCCGGGAACTTCGCCCGGACGGTCGAGGCGTACTCGCGGAAGTCCTTCTTCTGCAGCCCCGAACGGGCGAACAGCGTCAGGTCGTACGCGGAGGACACCTGCCCCGGCATGTCGTAGCCGTCGGGGCTGACCGCGGTGGTGTCGAGGGCCTGCAGTTCCTCGGCGTGCGCGTTCATGTCCGCGACGGTCTTCTCGACGCCGCCGTTCATGGCGGACAGCACGTGCACCGCGTCGTTGCCGGAGCGCAGGAAGACCCCGAGCCACAGGTCGTGGACGGTGTAGGTCTCCTCCTCCTTGACACCGACCATGCTGGACCCGGAGCCGATGCCCGCGAGGTCCGAGACCTCGACCTTGCGCTTCGTGGTCTTCGGCCACTTCGGCAGCAGCGTGTCCGCGAACAGCATCTTCAGGGTGCTCGCCGGAGCCAGCCGCCAGTGCGCGTTGTGCGCGGCCAGCACGTCGCCCGACTCGGCGTCCGCCACGATCCACGAACGGGCCGTGAGGTCCTTCGGCAGCACCGGCGCCCCGCCCGCCAGGTCCACCTGCGTCCCGGGCTTCCCGAGCCTTGCGCCGCCCACGATCGACGTCGACGCCGGGGGAGTGGCCGACGGGCTGGCCGACGGACTGGGTGCGGCGAGCGCGGCGGGGGAGAGGAGGGCGAGAGCGGTCAGGGCGGCGGAGGTGACCGTCAGGGATCGCCTGAGGGTCTTCTTGGGAGCGGGCACGAGCGGAAACGTACCCCCAGTGATCGCGTCGGTCCCACCCCCCTCCCCACCCCGTGCACGGATCCGGACACGCGGCGGAGATACTGAACCCATGAAGCTCAGCCGCCCCGTCTCCTGGTTCCTGCTCGCTTTCGGGGTGTGGAGCTGGATCATCTGGATCACTTTCGTCAAAAACCTGGTCAAGGACGGCAGCGGGCTCGCCTTCGAGGACGGCGACCCCACGGCGTACTTCTGGGTGCACCTGCTGCTCGCGATCGTCTCCTTCGTATTGGGGACGGTCGTCGGGGTCATCGGGTTGCGCGGGGTGCGCGCACTGCGCCGAACGTCATAGGCGTCGAGGACGGCCCGGACGCCCCGGGCGTCACAACCGAGGGGATACGACGGCATGGTGGTCGTCTTCGTGCTGGTCGCGTTGCTGGTGGTGGGCGTCCTCGTGACGGCCAACCGGTACGTGTGGCGGCGCCTGTTCCGAGACACGACCAGCGCTCCGGGCCCGGTGCGCCGGATCGGCGCGGCGGTGATCGCCGGGGGCTGGCTGCTGGCGGTCGGCGCGCTGGTCGCCGAGCGCGCGGGTGCCCCGTTCTGGCTCCAGCGGGCGCTGGCCTGGCCGGGCTTCCTGTGGCTGGCCCTGTCGATCTACCTGCTGCTCGCGGTGGTCGCGGGCGAGATCGTCCGGCCGCTGCTGCGGCGGTTCCTGGAGCGCCGGGCGGCCGCGCGGCGCACGGAGGGGGCGGAGCCGTCGGTGTCCCAGGCCGAGGACACGAAGCGCATACCGGCCGGAACGGCTCCGCCGAAGGCGCCCGAGACGCCTGAGGCACCCGAGGTGCCGGGCCCCGGCGCCGAGAACGCGTCCGTGAGCCCCCTGGCCGTCCCCTCCCGCCGGCTGTTCGTCTCCCGCGTCGTCGCCGGTGCCGCCGCCGCGGCGGCCGTCGGGACGGTCGGCTACGGCACGTACGGCGTGCTGAGCGGCCCGAAGGTGAAGCGGGTCACCGTGCCGCTGGCCAAGCTCCCGCGCGCGGCGCACGGTTTCCGCATCGCCGTCGTCAGCGACATCCACCTCGGCCCGGTGCTCGGCCGGGGCTTCGCGCAGCAGGTCGTCGACACCATCAACGCCACGCAGCCCGACCTGATCGCCGTCGTCGGCGACCTGGTCGACGGCAGCGTGAAGGACCTCGGCCCGGCCGCCGCCCCGCTGTCCCGGCTGAGGGCACGGCACGGCGCGTACTTCGTCACCGGCAACCACGAGTACTTCTCCGGCGCCGAGCAGTGGGTCGCCGAGGTGCGGCGGCTCGGGCTGCTCCCGCTGGAGAACGCCCGCACCGAGCTGCCCCACTTCGACCTCGCCGGGGTCAACGACGTGGCGGGCGAGGACGAGGGCCAGGGCCCCGACTACGCCAGGGCCCTCGGCGACCGGGACCGCTCCCGCGCATGCGTGCTCCTCGCCCACCAGCCGGTGCAGATCCACGACGCCGTCGACCACGGCGTCGACCTCCAGCTCTCCGGCCACACCCACGGCGGCCAGCTCTGGCCCGGCAACCTCATCGCGGCCGCCGCCAACCCGACGGTGGCGGGCCTGGAGCGCTACGGCGACACCCAGCTGTACGTCAGCCGCGGCGCGGGCGCCTGGGGGCCTCCCACGCGCGTGGGGGCGCCCTCGGACATCACGGTGATCGAGCTGGCGTCCCGTCAGGCCTGATCGCCGGGCTCGCGGGCGGTCTTGCGGGAGGCGGGGTCCGGCAGGGCCTTCGTCATCCCCGGCAGGAAGTCCGTGAACAGCTCGTGCACCTCGCGTACCAGCGGACGCAGCACCCGGAAGCGGGCCAGCACGACGCCCCGCGCGGTGAGCCGGGCGCCGCGTTCGGCGAGGCGGTAGCTGCGCTCGCGGCCCTCGGTGCGGTCGAAGATCCAGTACAGGACCAGGCCCATCTGGGAGAGCCACATCAGCTCGGGCAGGATGTCCCGCAGCTCCTCGGGCACCTTGGTCTTCGCCCCGGCGAGCACCGCGCGGTGGATGCTGATGGCCTCCACGCGCGCGTGCTCCGACTCCGGGGAGAAGGGGCTGAGCGGGCTGTCCGGGTCGGCGGCGTTCTTGAAGAACTGCACCGCGAACTCGTGGTACGGCGTGGCGATGTCCAGCCAGACCTTCAGCACGCCCGCCAGCCGTGCCTCCAGGTCGGTCTCCCTGGCCAGGACCTCGCGGACCGCCGCCTGGTGCTCTGCGGCGATCCGGTCGTAGAAGCCCTGGATCAGGTGTTCCTTGCCGGCGAAGTAGTAGTACGCGTTGCCGACGGAGACCCCGGCCTCCTGGGCGATGGCCCGCATCGTGGTCCGGTCGTAACCCCGTTCCTGGAACAGCCGCATGGCCGTCTCCAGGATCAGCGCGCGGGTCTGCTCGGACTTGCTGAGGTGGGCACCGTCGTCGGGGCCGTCGTTGGTCGCAGGCACGGGTCCAGAGCCTATCCAGTGGTACAGGTGCTGTCGTCACAGCCCGGCCCGGTGTACAGCCACCCCAGGCCGGGCTCGTAGACCCAGCCGTCCGCGCGGCGGTATCCGTTGCCGCCCCACTGCCGCTGCCCGCCCCGCCACTTGGCGGCGGCCAGGACGGCCCCGCGGGCCAGCCAGGCGCCCTTGGGCGTACTGAGCCGGTGGGCGAGCCTGCGGTACCGGCGCAGCGCCCACAGGACGACCACCCAGGCGGCGGCGCCCCGGTAGACCTGCCCGGCGTCGCCCACGGCGGTGACCTCGTCGAGGGTGGCCCCGTGGTCGAGCCCGGGGAAGCGCCTGCGCGCCTCGTCCGAGGCGGCCGGGACCAGCTCCAGCGGCACCAGCCGGGGCTGGTGCAGCAGCCAGTCACGTACGTGGGTGCACAGGGAGCACTCGGCGTCGTAGAGGACGGTGAGCCGGCGCACGGGGGCGCCGGCCGTCGTCCCGGCAGCGGGAGCCATCGGTGTTCAGGCCCCCGCCGTCGGTGCCACCCAGCCCTGCGGCGGGACCGGCGGCACCTGCTCGCGCTCCATCAGCCCGCGCCGCCGGATCTTGTTGAGCACGTACACGTTGCCCAGGTGCATCACGCCGAGCACCAGCAGCACCACGCCGAGCTTGGTCGACAGCGCCTCGAAGATGCCCCGGGTGTCGGTGATGGTCTCGTCGTCGCTCAGGTAGAGGGCGACGAAGCCGAGATTGACGAGGTAGAAGCCGACCACCAGGAGGTGGTTGACGGCGTCCGCGAGCTTCTCGTTGCCGTGCAGGACGTCGGCGAGGAACACCCGTCCGTTGCGGCTGAGCGTGCGGGCCACCCAGACGGTCAGACCGATGCTGACGGCCAGGTAGATGACGTAGGCGATGACGGTGCGGTCCATGCCCCACCCCTTCTTGAACGCGTTCAAAACGCTGACAGGGCTGACTGTAGACCTGTTTTTGAACGCGTTCAAGCCTGATCCGCGGGCGCGGGCGGCTCAGGGGCGGCGGCCCAGTTCCGGGCGCTTGGAGTAGTCCGTGAGGCCGATGACGTTGCCCCACGGGTCGGCGAACTCGACGGTCCAGCCGGTGGCCACGGGGAACGGCTCGTCCAGCGGCGGCACCCCCGCCTCGCGCAGCGCGCGGGCCGCCTCCCGGGCGTCGGTCACCTCCAGCCACACCCGCGCGGAGGGCCACATCGGCGGCTGGCGCCCGAACTCCTCCTCCACGCGCAGCAGGAGCCCCGGCGTCTCGACGCCCACCTTCAGCAGTGCGATCCCGGCTTCGTCGAGCCGGTAGGCGACCGGGAAGCCGGCCCGCTCGTAGAACCCGACGGCCTCGGCGAGGTCCCCGACGGGCAGCAGTACGTTGTCGAACCCGAGCAGTTCGTACGACTCGTCATCTGACATGGCGTCAGGTTAGGACGATCGTCGCCCGGAACGGCTGATTGTCAGCCCTCGTCGGGCGCGGGCTTCGGCCGTCCGGCGGCAAGGATCTCGGCGACGTCCAGCGTGACCTCGGCACCGAGGGAGTCGGGGAGGGTGACGGTCTCACCGGGGGAGTGGACGCGGTGGGTGGAGTAGTCGGCGCAGTCGGGGTCGGTGAGGACGTGCAGGCGCTGGTGCTTGCGGTCGACGATCACGTAGACGGGGACCATGGCGGCGGCGTAGGCGGTGACCTTGGTCCTCAGGTCGTTCTTCCAGTTGCTGGAGGTGACCTCCAGGACGAGGCGGAAGCAGACCGGGTCGTAGCAGTTGTTCTCGACGAGGTGGTCGTCGATGTCGGCGTCCACGATCGCCAGGTCGGGAATCGCGTAGTCCTCGGCGTCCATGGGCAGCCAGAGTCCGATGCCCTGGTGTACTTCGGTCTCGCCATCGTCCAGGCCCGCCGCGATGAACGGGCGCATGAGTTTGGTGAGGGCCCGCGAGTGCGGAACGTCCGGTGGCGGGGTCACGACGAGCTGGCCTCCGATGATCTCGACGCGGTAGCCCGGATTGCGCTCCATGAGGCGGTTCGCCTCCGCGATCAGCGGAAGGTCGCCGTGGGGCAGCTCGACGGATGCTGCGGACATCGCGTGCCTCCTAGGGGCTGGTGTCGAGGCCATCATCGTAGGACGGAGGGTAGCTGTACGGCCCGTTGCCGACGGGTTCACCCGATGGTGTGGCATATGCCAGAGGGCCCCGCTTCCAGGGGAAACGGGGCCCTCACAGCCGTGAACCGGCGTACACCGACGGAGTCAGAAGCGGCGCGTGATCAGCGCTCGCTTCACCTCCGCGATGGCCTTGGTGACCTCGATGCCGCGCGGGCAGGCGTCCGTGCAGTTGAAGGTCGTACGGCAGCGCCACACGCCGTCGCGGTCGTTCAGGATCTCCAGCCGCTGCTCGCCGGCCTCGTCGCGCGAGTCGAAGATGAAGCGGTGGGCGTTGACGATCGCGGCCGGGCCGAAGTACTGGCCGTCGTTCCAGAACACCGGGCACGAGGACGTGCAGGCGGCGCACAGGATGCACTTGGTCGTGTCGTCGAAGCGCTCGCGGTCCTCGGCGGTCTGGAGGCGCTCACGCGTCGGCTCGTTGGTGTCCTTCGTGATCAGGAAGGGCATCACGTCCCGGTACGCCTGGAAGAACGGCTCCATGTCGACGACCAGGTCCTTGAGGACCGTCAGGCCCTTTATGGGCTCGACCGTGATCGGCTTCTCGGGGCCGAGGTCCTTGATCAGCGTCTTGCAGGCGAGGCGGTTCTTGCCGTTGATCCGCATGGCGTCCGAGCCGCAGATGCCGTGCGCGCAGGAACGGCGGAACGTCAGGGTGCCGTCCAGTTCCCACTTGATCTTGTGCAGCGCGTCGAGGACGCGCTCCTTCGGGTCGATCTCCAGCTGGAAGTCTTCCCAGGTCGCCTCGGCCGCGACCTCCGGGTTGAACCGCCGGACGCGGAAGGTGACCGTGATGTAGGGAGAGTCGGCGAAGCCCGGCTCCGGGGCCTTGTCGCTCTTCTCCATGACAGGGGTAGCCATCAGTACTTACGCTCCATCGGCTGGTAGCGGGTCTGGACGACCGGCTTGTAGTCGAGCCGGATGGACTCGGCGCCGTCGTCGCCCACCTCGCGGTACGCCATGGTGTGGCGCATGAAGTTGACGTCGTCGCGGTTGGGGAAGTCCTCGCGGTAGTGACCGCCGCGCGACTCCTTGCGGGCGAGGGCGGAGACCGCCATCACCTCGGCCAGGTCGAGCAGGTTGCCCAGCTCGACGGCCTCCAGCAGGTCGGTGTTGAAGCGCCGGCCCTTGTCCTGGATCGACACGTTCTTGTAGCGGGCGCGCAGCTCGGCGATCTTCTCGACGGCCGTCTTGATCGTCTGCTCGGTGCGGAACACCATGACGTTGGCGTCCATGCACTCCTGCAGCTCGCGGCGGATCGTCGCCACCCGCTCGGTGCCGGTGGACGACCGCAGCCGCTCGATCTGCTCGACGACCAGGGACTCCGGGTCCTCGGGCAGCTCGACGAAGTCCGCCTTCTGCGCGTACTCCGCGGCGGCGATGCCCGCGCGGCGGCCGAAGACGTTGATGTCGAGCAGCGAGTTGGTGCCCAGGCGGTTGGCGCCGTGCACGGACACGCAGGCGACCTCGCCGGCCGCGTACAGGCCGGGGACGACGGTGGTGTTGTCGCTGAGGACCTCACCCTCGACGTTGGTCGGGATGCCGCCCATGGCGTAGTGCGCGGTGGGCTGGATCGGGATCGGGTCCGTGTAGGGCTCGATGCCGAGGTAGGTCCGCGCGAACTCCGTGATGTCGGGCAGCTTGGCGTCCAGCTGCTCCGGCGGGAGGTGGGTGAGGTCCAGGTAGACGTGGTCGCCCTCGGGGCCGCAGCCGCGGCCCTCGCGGATCTCCGTGTAGATGGAGCGCGAGACGACGTCACGCGAGGCGAGGTCCTTCATGACCGGCGCGTACTTCTCCATGAAGCGCTCGCCGTCCTTGTTGCGGAGGATGCCGCCCTCACCGCGGGCGCCCTCCGTCAGCAGGATGCCCATGCGCCAGATGCCGGTCGGGTGGAACTGGAAGAACTCCATGTCCTCCAGCGGCAGCCCGCGCCGGTACACGGCCGCCTGGCCGTCACCGGTGAGCGTGTGCGCGTTGGAGGTCACCTTGAAGAACTTGCCGGTGCCGCCGGAGGCGTAGATCACGGACTTCGCCTGGAAGACGTGGATCTCGCCGGTCGCCAGCTCGTAGGCCACCACGCCGGCCGACTTCTTGACGCCGTCGACCTCGGTGATCAGCTGGTCCAGGACGTAGAACTCGTTGAAGAACTCCACGCCCTCCTTCACGCAGTTCTGGTACAGCGTCTGGAGGATCATGTGACCGGTGCGGTCGGCCGCGTAGCAGGAGCGGCGGACCGGGGCCTCGCCGTGGTTGCGGCTGTGACCGCCGAAGCGGCGCTGGTCGATCGTGCCGTTCGGGGTCCGGTTGAACGGCAGGCCCATCTTCTCCAGGTCGAGGACCGAGTCGATGGCCTCCTTCGCCAGAATCTCGGCGGCGTCCTGGTCGACCAGGTAGTCACCGCCCTTGACCGTGTCGAAGGTGTGCCACTCCCAGTTGTCCTCCTCCACGTTGGCCAGCGCGGCGGCCATGCCGCCCTGCGCGGCACCCGTGTGGGAGCGGGTGGGGTAGAGCTTCGTCAGCACGGCGGTGCGGCTGCGCTTGGTCGACTCGATGGCCGCGCGCATGCCGGCGCCACCGGCGCCGACGATGACGGTGTCGTACTTGTGTACCTTCATGATTTTCGCAGCCCCGTGCCTAGCGGATGTTCGGGTCGAAGGTGAAGATCACCAGCGTGCCCAGCAGGATGGTGAACACCGTGGCGGTGTAGAGCAGGCCCTTGAGCCACAGCCGGGTGTTCGGACGCTCCGCGTAGTCGTTGATGACCGTGCGCAGGCCGTTTCCGCCGTGCAGCATCGCGAGCCAGAGCATCAGGAGGTCCCAGACCTGCCAGAACGGCGAGGCCCAGCGGCCCGCCACGAAGGCGAAGCCGATCTTCGAGACACCGCCGTCGAGCACCAGCTGGAGCAGCAGGTGGCCGATGACCAGGACGACCAGCACGACGCCGGACAGGCGCATGAAGAGCCAGGCGGCCATCTCGAAGTTGCCCCGGGTGGACTTCGGGGTCTTCTTCGTGCGCTGGCGGGGGGCCTCGATGAGCGGCGCCGGGTTGTCGACCGTGTACAGGGAGGCGCCCTCGACGGGGCCGATCCCGGAAGCGGGGGATTCAGTCGTGGACATTGGCGTCAGCTCCCGAACAGTTCACGAGCGGCGTGGCCGAGGACGGGGTAGATCGCCCCGAGCATCAGCACGACCCACAGGGCGACGACGGTCCAGAGCATCTGCTTCTGGTAGCGGGCGCCCTTGATCCAGAAGTCGACGGCGATGACACGCAGGCCGTTGAGCGCGTGGAAGAGGATGGCGGCGACGAGGCCGTACTCCAGCAGCGCGACGATCGGCGTCTTGTACGTGGCCACGACGGTGTCGTAGGCCTCGGGGGACACCCGCACGAGAGCGGTGTCCAGCACGTGAACGAACAGGAAGAAGAAGATGAGGACGCCGGTGACTCGGTGAGCCACCCAGGACCACATTCCTTCCCGGCCGCGGTACAGCGTTCCAGCCGGCACGGAAATTTCCTCCGGGAGCGGGGATTGGGGCCGCGCCGGCTTTCCTTGTCGGTCGGGCCCGGCCGGGTACGGTCCACCGGCCCCCAGCATGGTAGCGACGGTTGCCCGCGGCGCTTACGGGGGGCCTGCCGTTGTGATCAAACTTGCACTCAAAGGAGCAGTGGGGTTCCTGCGCGGCGGCTAAAGGAGTGGGGGTTCGGGGTGATTTGCCGGGTGCGGGCTGTGGGTGGCTGGTCGCGCAGTTCCCCGCGCCCCCAGATGTCGGCACACTCGCCCGTGCGCCAAGCGGCGCAGTTCCTCGGACGCGACCAGGCGTTCCTCTTCCGGATCGTTGGCCAAACGTGACCGGATGCCTGCAAGTACGTGATCCAAGGCCTCGTTCGCCTTCAGATCATCCAGACAGATGACGAACGCGTGTCCGAAGCGGGACTCGTAGGCCGCGGCGGCCGCGCTGAGCGCCGTGTGGGCCGCCGCGTACGTGTCCTCCGGCAGGGCCGGCAGCGCCTCCGCGGCCAGGGCCTCGGTCAGGTCGTCCGGGGAGAGGTCGTACGCCGCCTCGTCCGCTGCCGCCAGGAGGGCGGTGAGGTCCGGATAGGGGCGGTGGGCGACGAGGCGGTGGGCCCAGGCGTGGCTGTTCAGGCAGGCGAGGAGGGTCCGGGCGGCCTCCTCGGCCGGGGCCGTGTTGAAGCGCTCCAGCGGGGTGGCCGTTGCCGGTGTGGCGCGTGTTTGCACCGGTACCGGTATGGCCACTCGGCGGGGGAGGTCTGGGAGACGGTGCGCAGGCAGCGTGTGTCCTCGTGGGCTTCACGTGTGTGTCGGCAGGGGATTGTGCGAAAGATGTGGCGTCACGTTATCGAGTGACGGCAACACGTGTCCGTCCGATGCCCGAATTTCACCCGAACGGGAGAGTTTCAGAACATGTGGTGGACGCATGACGGCAACGGCGGCCCTAGGTTGGCGCTGTGAGCCAGCACGGAAGCCGGACACCGGCGCACAAGGTGAGACAGCGGGCCGTGATCGCCGGCGCGGTGGTCGCCGCGCTCGGCGTGGGAGTCGGTCTGTGGGCCACGGACGGCGATGGCGGCGGAGGCGGACGGGAGGGCTCGGCAGCCCGGTCCTCCTCCGACGAGGCGGCCGCGCCCAGTCCCAGCCGGTCCTACCCGCTGTCCGAGGAGCCGCGCACCATACCCGCCGTGCGCGAGCACACCGCCGCCCGCGGCCCCGGCTGGCAGCCCGGGAAGGGTCACCGGGTCGTCGTCGCCGACGCCGGCCTCGCCGACGAGGGGAAGCAGATCGCCGGCGAGCTGGGGATGACGTACGCGGGGGAGAAGGACGACGAACGCGCCGGGGACCTGCTGCTCGACGTCAAGGCCGACAAGGGCGCGAATGCGGAGTCGTACACCATGACCGTGCGCGACGGCCGCGTCACCGTCACCGGGCCCGCCGAGGCCGGCGTCTACTACGGCACCCGCACCCTGAAGCAGGCGGTGGACGGCGGCGGCACCGCGCCGGAGGGCGTGGTGAAGGACGAGCCGGCCAAACCGAAGCGCGGCTTCTCGCTCGACATCGCCCGCAAGCACTACGACGCCGACTGGATCAAGGACCGGATACGCGAGCTGGGCGACCTCAAGTTCAACGAGCTGGGCCTGCACTTCTCCGACGACCAGGCCTTCCGCATCGAGTCCGACTCGCATCCCGAGATCGTCTCGGACGAGCACCTGACCAAGGCGGAGATGAAGGAGATCATCGATCTCGCCTCCTCGCGCCACATCACCGTCGTTCCCGAGATCGACTCGCCGGGCCACCTCGGCGCCGTGATCGCCGCGCACCCGGACCTGCAGCTGCGCAACGCGCAGGGCACGGCCACCCGCGGCGCCATCGACATCTCCAAGCCGGAGGCCGCGAAGATCGTCGACGACCTGCTGAACGAGTACGCCGACCTCTTCCCCGGCTCCCAGTTCCACCTGGGCGCCGACGAGTACCAGGCGCTCGTGGTGCCCGACCCGGAGGCGTCCTACCCGACGCTGGCCGCCGCCGCCCGCAAGGCCTACGGCTCCGACGGCACCGTCGCCGACCTGACCACCGGCTGGCTCAACGGCCGCGCCAAGACGGTCATGGCCCACGACCGCACCCCGCGCGCCTGGAACGACGGCTTCTTCAAGGACACGTCCGTCGAGCCGATCGAGGACATCAAGGTCGCCTACTGGACCGGCAAGGAGATCGGCGCCCGCCCGCCGACGGAGTACCTCAGCGCGGGCCGCCAGGTCCTCAACTACAACGACGAGTTCCTGTACTACGTGCTCGGCCAGCCGCAGACCTTCGTCTACCCGACCGGCGAGCGCATCTACGAGCAGTGGACCCCGCGCGTCCTGCGCGGCACCACGGCCGTCGACGCCAAGTACGACGACCAGATACTCGGTGGCAGCTTCGCCGTCTGGGGCGACTTCCCGAACGCCCAGACCCAGGCCCAGGTCGCCGAGGGCATCCGGCTGCCCCTGGCCGCGACGGTCCAGAAGCTGTGGGATCCCGGCAAGCCCGAGCTGTCCTGGGCGGACTTCAAGTCGCTGGCGGACCGGCTCGACTGACGCCTCACGTCCCGGTGCCGACGCGCCGATTGTCCGATCCTGCTGCGAACTCCCGTACGGCTGTGGTGGTCTTTTGACCGAGCCGAACCGACACGCCGGGGGGACCGGGACATGGGCTACTGGGGGTACTTCGTCGTCGGCCGCGCCGAGCGGCCGCTCGCGGAGCTGGAGGCGCTGGCCGGCGCCGCGGACATGACCCTGCGCCAGTCCGCGCCGGACGGATGGCAGGTGTGGGAGTTCCCGGGCGGCGACGGAGACGTCGGGAACATGAACGACCTGGCCGCGCAGACCGGCGCGCCCGCGCTGTTCGGGTACGTGATGGACAGCGACTGCGTGGTCGTGGAGGCGGCGGCGCCCGACAGCGGGGCGTGGACGACCTGCCTGGCGCGGACGGCCATGGCGGGGTACCTGGGCGCCGAGCGGGACGGGCTCACCCTGGAGGACTACTTCCTGGATCCCCGCGACGCCGCCGAGCGCGCCGTCGCCTGGGCCGCGGAGGCGGGGTGCGCCGCGAGCGCCGGGGAACTGACCGAGGTGCTGTCGGACGATCCGGGCGCGGCTCCGGTTGCGGCTCCGGTTGCGGATGCGGATGCGGATGCGGCTCCGGATGCGGACGGGGACTCGGGTGGGGACTCGGGCGGGGTGTCCGCCGCTGCCTCCGGTCCGGTGGCCGAAAACCTGTTCTTCCGGTTCCTCGACCGGCTGGGCGTCGTGCCGCTGTGACACTCCCGGCCCGTCGCACGCAGTAAGGGTCAGTGCGGGCTCCGTGGTGGTGGGCGGGGCGAAGCGGCAGGAACAGGGAGGCACCCGATGAGCCTGGTGGAACTGATCGCGCGGGCCGACGCACGCGGACTCGCCGCGAGCGGGCTGGCTTGTTTGGATCGCTGTGTCCCTCTGCTGGACGGCGACGACGAGGCCCTCAGACCCCTGTGGGCGACCCTGGCCGACGACACCGGCGACGAGGCCGGGCGCGACTGGGCCGAGTGCCTGGCGCAGGTGCGGGACAAGCTCGCCGGCCCCGACGCCACCGGCGAGGACGAGGCAGTGGTCCTGGCCCGCCGCATGCTCGAGGCCGCGCCGGCCGAGTGCTCCGGCCCGGCGATGCGGACGTGGGCCGACGCCTGTTCCGTCGCCTCGCTCCGGATCCACCGGCTCCTCGACCCCGCGGCGGACGCCACCCCGGAGGCCGACGTCCCCCGCGCCGGCGGTACGGAGGGACTGCCACCGCTCGTCGCCGCCGAACTGCGCCGCCAGACCGGCGTACTGGAACTGCTCGCCGAGCGCGGCGCGGCCGGGCTGCGTCCGGCCCTGGAGATCTCCACGGACGGGCGCCGGGTGCTGCGCGCGGTGGTCTCCCGCCGGGCACGGGGACGGGGCTGAACGCCGGGCCCACCGCCGGTCCCCTGTGACCGTGGTGCGGGGAACGCGCGGTGGCGGTGCGGCGGACGTGGGGGAGGTGGGGCGGTCCTGCGCCGGTTGCGGAACGACCGGCCCCCGCGTGTGACGCAACTCCGTCCCACGGCGCTTTAGCCCATGTGACGACTGTGACCAGCGGATTGACGAGCGGATTGACGAGCGGATCGACGAGCCCGCAGCAGACCCGCCCCGCGGCCGCCGCGAAGCCGGTGCGGTGGGCGGCGGACGCGGTGGCCACGATGCGCGAGGGCGCCCGGCTGCGCCTGGACTATTCGGCGCAGAGCCTGTGGCGCGTCGACCGGGTGATCGACGGCATCCGGCGTGAGGAGGCGCCGTACGCCGCCGTGGAGACGGCGCTGCGCGGACTGGGCGCGTACGCGGGAGAGGTGATCGTCCGTCAGACGGGTGGCGAGTGGTGGACGACCGGCGGGGACCACTGGGTCCGCACCCCGGACGGCCGTCTGTGGGACCCGATGGACGAGGCCCGCCGCTGCTTCGCCGGAGACGGATCGCTCCGCCTGCTGTGCCGGGACGCGACGGCGGGCCCGTGACGCCCGGCCGGGTCCACGGCGGGGTCCGGCGTTCCCTGTGACACTTCTGTGCGCGCCGACGCTGATGACCTTGGGGGCGGGCTCACCCGAGCGCGCGGAGGACTCGGTACGGACGAGGACGGTTCTTGGGCCAGCGAGGGGAACCCCGCCGCGTACAGGCGCACGACGGGGAACTGGGCGCGGCTGTCGCGCGGGCCCAGGAAGGTGACGAGGCCGCCTTCGCGGTCGCCTACCGGTTCGTGCAGCCCGGCCTGTTGGGCTACCTGCGCGGGCTGGTCGGGGACGACGCCGAGGACGTCGCGGCGGACGCGTGGCTGGAGATAGCCCGTGACCTGCGGCGCTTCCGGGGGGACGGGGCCGGTTTCCGGGGCTGGACGGCGACGATCGCCCGGCACCGGGCCCTGGACCACCTGCGCCGCCAGAAGGTGCGGCCCCGGCCCACGGCGCTGGAGCAGGACGTCCTGGACCTGCCCGGCCCGCACTCCACGCACGACCAGGCCCTGGAGGCGCTCTCCACGCAGACCGCGCTGAAACTCGTCGCGGGGCTGCCGCGGGACCAGGCCGAGGCCGTCCTGCTGCGGGTCGTCGTCGGTCTCGACGGGCCGTCCGCCGCCCGCGTCCTCGGCAAGCGGCCGGGCGCGGTGCGCACAGCGACGTACCGGGGGCTGAAGCGGCTGGCACGGCGGCTGGGCGCCGACGGTGTGACGGATGACGGTCCCAGGACGCTGGGGGAGTCGACATGAGGGGCGCCCAGGACGGCGGCCCGGCGGACCGAGCGGGAGCGGAGGCGGGTATGGGTGCACGGCACGGGGAGGGCGACGGCCGCGACACCGGTCCCCGGCCCGCACCCGGCAGCGCCCCCGGCACGGAGGCGCTGCTCGCCGCGGCGCTGCGCGGGGAGGGTGCCGACGCCGAGGGCGAGCGGCGGGCCGTGGCCGCCTTCCGGGCCGCACGGGACGCGGAACCGGGCCGGGCCGCGCGCACTCGGCGTCGGGACGACTGGCGGCCACGGGCCGGGAGACACCCGGGGCGCTCGCTGAAGACCGCCCTCTGTGTCCTGCTGGCGAGCCTCACCCTGGGCGGTGTCGCCTACGCGGCCATGGGCGGAGGCGGCTCCGGCGCGGACGACGGCGGCCCGGACCGGACGCGCCCGCCCGCCGCCACCGACGACGCCCCGGTCCGGCCGGTCGCCACCCCGCCCGCCACCACGCCGGGTACCGCCGCCACTCGGGGCCCCGCCAGCACGGCCTCCGGTGCCTCCGCGCCGCCGGACCGTCCGCCCGCCGCCCGGGACACCGAGGCCCATTGCCGCGCCTACGAGCGAGTGGCGGGCCGCGGCAAGGCACTGGAGGCCACGGCCTGGCAGTGGCTGGTCACGGCGGCGGGCGGCGCGGAACTGGTCGAGGCCTACTGCGCCGAGCAGCAAGCCCGGCCGACCGGACCGGGACCGTCGAGCGCCGACGGCAACAACGGCGAAAACGAGAACAAGGGCGAAAACGAGAACAACGGCGAAGGCGGCGCCAAGCGGGGGACCGGCGGCAGCGGTAACGCCGCGGGACAGGCCCCCGGCCGGGACCAGTAGCCCCCTGTCAGGGACGACTGCCAGGAACGACCGCCAGGGACGACCGTGGCGGCCAAGGCAACGGCCGGGGCCGCCACCCCCCACAGGAGAGGCCCCGGCCGTCGCGCGGCACGGGCCGCGCGGCCCGTACTCCCTTCAGCGCCGCGCCTGCGTTTTCTGTCACACCTCACCGCGTCACGGGTTAGTTGCATCTTGTACGGCAATGCGATGGGGACATGGACGAGTGGCGGTTTCAAGACGTAACGTGCCATTCGCGCCGATGCTGCGGGGGCTCCCTCCCGCGACGGGGTGGCGGGAGACCACCGCAACCATCGATTGAGAAACCACGACGGCGAGGACCACGTCCGCGAGAGCGGCGCCGGTTTAGGCGCAGAAAGGCCTTCTCGGTGCTGGGGGACGACGCGGAGCTGACCGCCGCGGTGCGTGCGGCACAGGACGGGGACGAGACCGCGTTCCGGACTGTGTACCGCGCCGTGCATCCGCGCATGCTGGGGTACGTACGCACGCTCGTCGGCGATCACGACGCCGAGGACGTGGCGTCCGAGGCCTGGCTGCAGATAGCCCGTGACCTGGAACGGTTCGACGGCGACGCCGACCGGTTCCGCGGCTGGGCCGCCCGCATCGCCCGCAACCGCGCGCTCGACCACATCCGCATGCGCGGCCGCCGGCCGGTGATCGGCGGCGACGAGACGGAGCTGACCGGCAAGCCCGCGGAGTCCGACACCGCGGGTGAGGCCATGGAGGCACTGGCCACCGGCAGCACCCTTTCCCTCATCGCCCGGTTGCCCCAGGACCAGGCCGAGGCGGTCGTCCTGCGCGTGGTGATGGGCCTCGACGCCAAGAGCGCCGCCGAGGCGCTGGGCAAGCGGCCCGGTGCCGTCCGCACGGCGGCGCACCGTGGCCTGAAGCGCCTGGCCGAGCTGCTCGGCGGCGATCCGGAATCGGGCGGTGGGCTCGACGCCCTGCCGCCGCAGCGAGAACCGCGCGGTCGTGCGGTGACGTCCGCGAGTGTGACGCATACGCGTGCGCGGACGCAGAAGGACATGTGATGGCCGACGAGCAGGACAAGTGGCTGGACCGCGAAACGGCGGAGCTCCTGCTGCGCGGAGAGCCACTGGAGGGTCTGGAGAGTACCGACCCCGCGACCCGCGACCGGGCCGGACGACTCGTCGCGGCCCTCGGCGTGCTGTCCGCCCCACCGGCGCCGACCGGCGAGGAACTCCCCGGCGAGGCCGCCGCGTTGGCCGCCTTCCGCAAGGTGCGCGCCGAGCGGGCCGACGCGTCGGCGGGTGCGCCGGCCCCCCTCGGGCACGGCACCGCACCCGGGTCGTCCGACGCCGGTCTCGTCCGCATCGGCCCGCGCGGCGACGGCACCCGGCGGGTGCACTGGAGCCGCCCCCTGCGCCTCGGGCTGGCCGCCGCGCTGACCGTCGGCATGGTGGGCGGCGTGGCGGTGGCGGCCGGAACCGGAGTGCTGCCGACGCCGTTCGACCGCACCGAACCGGAACCCGCCGTCACCGTGTCGGCCGCCGCCTCCCCGGACCGTCCGCTCGCATCGCCCTCGCCGCTGGACGGCGTGCGGGGCGGGGCGGATCCCGGCACCGCCCCGGGCGCGCCCGGCGGGGACACCGCCCGAGGCGGCGGCAAGCCCGCAGACCGCGACACCGACGACCGGGACACGGGCGGCTCCGACGGACGGCGGTCGAACCTCGCCGCGTCCTGCCGCAAGGTGCGCGCCGGCAAGCAGCTCGACGCCGCCCACCGGCGCGCGCTGAAGGAGGCGGCCGGGGGAGCGTCCCGGGTCGGGAAGTACTGCGGCAACCTCCTCACCGGCACCGGCACCGGCACCGGCACCGGTACCGGCACCGGCACCGGCACCGGCACCGGCACCGGCACCGGCGGCCGGGACGGCGCGGGGCGCGGCGACTCGGGAGAGTCGGCTCACGAGGGCGAACTGCGCAAGGACACCGGCGACGGCGACGGCCAGGGCGACCAGGGCGGCAAAGGCAGCAAGAACAGCAAGAACAGCAAGAACGACAAAGGAAGCAAAGGCGACAAGGACGGTAAAGGGGACAAGAGCAAGGGTGGAGAGAAGGACGACGACGGCCGGGGCGGCACCGGAAACCAGGACGACGACGGTGACGACGGCGGCAACGGCGATGACGACGACGCCGACATAACCCCGCCCGCCCACGGCCCCCACCGCCCCCACGGCCCGCACCGCCCCCACGGCCCGCACGCCCCGTCGGCCCACGAGCCCCGGTCGCCCGCCTACACGCCCCACGCCACGAACCCCGCGAATGCCGCCTGACCTGCCCTTTCGTGGACGGCGAAGATTCCCTCGCCGAGGGTGTGACACTTTCGGCCGCCGTGACGCAGTAATGAGTGAGCCGACTGGTCATCGGCTTTCGCACCGAGCCGGGGTTCCCCCCGTACCTGCGGCTCGTGCACCTCGGCGCGGGCGGGACACGTTCCCCCGGTCCCGCCCGCGCCCCATTCGCCGCACGGCGGTGTTCCGCCCCGCCGCCCCGCCGCCTCACCGGTACACGACGACCTTGTCGCCGTTCCTCACCTGCGCGTACAGATCCGCGATCGCCGCCTCGTCCCGCACGTTGACGCAGCCGTGCGAGGCACCCGCGTAACCGCGGGCCGCGAAGTCGTAGGAGTAGTGCACGGCCTGGCCGCCGCTGAAGAACATGGCGTACGGCATGGCCGAGTCGTAGAGCGTCGACCAGTGGTGGCGGGACTTCCAGTAGACCTGGAAGACGCCCTCCCGGGTCGGTGTGTGCTGCGAGCCGAAGCGCACGGACATCGTCGACACGGTCCGCCCGTCGATCATCCAGCGCAGCGTCCGGCTGGACTTGCTGACGCACAGCACCCGGCCGGTGGTGCAGCGCGGGTCGGATGCGGCGGCGGGCTGCCCGCCCATCAGGTACAGCTCCCACTTGCCCGGCTCGTGCGACATCCCGAGCAGCCGCTGCCAGGTGACGGTGTCCGTCCGGCCGGTCCTGGGCAGCCCGCGCTTGCCCTGGAAGCCGCTGACGGCGCGCTCGGTCAGGTCGTCGTACGTCCCGGTCGGCCCGTCCACGAGCCACTCGACCTGTCGCAGCCGGGCCTGCAGCTCACGGACGTCCCGGCCGCTGTCGCCCCGCTTCCACAGCACCCTGGCCGCCTTCGTACCGCCGGGCGGCGCGCTCGACGACCGCCGGTGCCCGGGCGGCGTGCTCTTCGGCGGGGCCCCGGTGATGACGTCTATGCGCACCGGCGCGTGCCCCTTGCCGTCCGGCCCGGTGCCCTGCACGGTGCAGCCGCCCGCCGCCAGTACGGCCCCCAGGGCGACGGCGATCGCCCGTCCCGTGTTCCCCATGCCCGCCATACGCATCACGGCCCCCCGTCGTCTCACGGACCCGCACCGACGTCCCCCTGAGTCGTTCCCGCGGATGACGCGCCGCGAACGCCGCGGCATCGTTGTGACCGGGACCGCATCGGGGTTGTGAGGAAGGTCCCAGCGTGCGCCTCTCCACCGGGTGCACGCGCGCGGATACAGTCCGTCGAAGGATCGGTCTGTACTGGCGGGTAAATGACGGGTAGTTCGAGCAAGTCGAACATGTGCTCAGCGGGAGGCATCACACCATGACGCGCGAGTCCGAGTCCGGGCTGCCCATCGAACCGGTCTACGGGCCCGACGCCCTGGCGGACTGGGACGCGGCCGAGAAGCTGGGCGAGCCCGGGAAGTACCCCTTCACCCGGGGTGTCTACCCGTCGATGTACACGGGCCGGCCGTGGACGATGCGCCAGTACGCCGGTTTCGGCACGGCGACCGAGTCCAACGCCCGCTACAAGCAGCTCATCGCCAACGGCACCATGGGCCTGTCGGTCGCCTTCGACCTGCCCACCCAGATGGGCCACGACTCCGACGCCCCGATCGCGAGCGGCGAGGTCGGCAAGGTCGGCGTCGCCATCGACTCCATCGACGACATGCGCGTGCTGTTCGGCGGGATCCCGCTGGACAAGGTCTCCACGTCGATGACGATCAACGCCCCGGCCTCCCTGCTGCTCCTGCTCTACCAACTCGTCGCCGAGGAGCAGGGCGTGAGCGCCGACCGGCTCACCGGCACGATCCAGAACGACGTGCTGAAGGAGTACATCGCGCGCGGGACGTACATCTTCCCGCCCAAGCCCTCGCTGCGCCTGATCGCGGACATCTTCAAGTACTGCAGGGCCGAGATCCCGAAGTGGAACACCATCTCGATCTCCGGCTACCACATGGCCGAGGCCGGCGCGTCCCCCGCGCAGGAGATCGCGTTCACCCTCGCGGACGGCATCGAGTACGTGCGCACCGCGGTCGCGGCCGGCATGGACGTGGACGACTTCGCGCCCCGCCTCTCCTTCTTCTTCGTGGCCCGTACGACGATCCTGGAGGAGGTCGCCAAGTTCCGCGCGGCCCGCCGGATCTGGGCCCGGGTGATGAGGGAGGAGTTCGGCGCGCAGAACCCCAAGTCGCTGATGCTGCGCTTCCACACCCAGACGGCGGGCGTGCAGCTGACCGCCCAGCAGCCCGAGGTGAACCTGGTCCGCGTCGCCGTGCAGGGTCTGGGCGCGGTCCTCGGCGGCACGCAGTCGCTGCACACCAACTCCTTCGACGAGGCCATCGCGCTGCCGACCGACAAGTCCGCGCGCCTCGCCCTGCGCACCCAGCAGGTCCTCGCCTACGAGACGGACGTGACGGCGACCGTCGACCCGTTCGCCGGCTCCTACGTCGTCGAGAAGATGACCGACGACGTCGAGGCGGCGGCCCTGGAGCTGATGGGCAAGGTCGAGGACCTCGGCGGTGCCGTCAACGCCATCGAGCACGGCTTCCAGAAGAACGAGATCGAGCGCTCCGCCTACCGCATCGCCCAGGAGACCGACTCCGGCGGGCGGGTCGTGGTCGGCGTCAACCGCTTCCAGCTCGACGAGGAGGAGCCCTACGAGCCGCTGCGCGTCGACCCGGCCATCGAGGCCCAGCAGGCCGACCGCCTGGCCAGGCTCCGCGCGGAGCGTGACCAGGCGGCGGTGGACTCGGCACTGGCGGCCCTGAAGAAGGCGGCCGAGGGCGAGGACAACGTCCTGTACCCGATGAAGGACGCGTTGCGCGCCCGCGCGACGGTCGGCGAGGTGTGCAACGCGCTGCGGGAGGTGTGGGGGACGTATGTGCCGTCGGACGCGTTCTGACGGCTGCTGAACCGGCCGCCGTCGACACCCTCCTCGACGGCGACGACCGAGCTGGACGGGACCCGGTTCGGGATTCAGGCGCCCAGCCCGAACCGGCCCAGGTAGGCGTCGAGGCCCTCCGGCGTGTCTCCGGCCCACCCCACGTACCCGTCCGGCCGTACGAGGAACAGCCCCGTCCCGTACGCCCCGTGCGGGCCCCCGCGCACCACCCGTACTGCCGGGCCCACGCCACCGCCGGGCGCGTCGGTGCCCAGCGCCAGCAGCGTCCAGTGCGGCCCCCGGAAGGCGTCGAAGAGCCGTATGCCGTCCACCGTCCCGTCGGGCGCGCGGTCGCCGGCCCGTACCGCCTCCTCGCCGACAGCGTCCCGCGCCTCCACCGTCAGCGACGAGTCCCGGTACCCGATCCCCAGCTGCCGGGTCGCCCCGCCGCGCCGCACCTCGCCGCGGTGGACGGCGGTCGACAGGTCGAGCATCTGCGCGGCGATCGGGCGTCGTTCCTCCTCGTAGCTGCCCAGGAGCGCGGCCGGGGCACTGCCGGTCAGCACCGCGCCCAGCTTCCAGCCCAGGTTGTAGGCGTCCTGGACACTGGTGTTCAGGCCCTGGCCGCCCGCGGGTGAGTGCACGTGCGCCGCGTCGCCGGCGATGAAGACCCGGCCCGAGCGGAAACGGTCGGCCAGGGCCGCCCGGGGCCGGAAGTCGGACACCCAGCGCACCTCGGTCACGTCCTCGGCGGCGATGTGCGAGCGCTCCGCGACGACCTTGCGGACGCCGTCCGGGGAGGTGTCCACGTCCGCGCCCTCCGGGAACCGCGCCATCACCTGGAAGTCCTCGGTGCCGGCCAGCGGACAGACGGCGAGGAGGCCGGCGCCGTCGCGCGGCGGGAAGACGTGCCAGTTGTCGCGGTCCAGGCCGCGGATCCGGACGTCCGCCACCAGCGTCGGGCTCGGGTCGACCGTCTCGCCGGTCATGCCGATGCCCAGCGCGCGGCGCACCGCCGACCGGCCGCCGTCCGCCGCGACCAGGTAGCGGGCGCGCACCGTCCCGCCGGAGGAGAGGAGCGCGGTGACGCTCTCGTCGTCCTGCGTGACACCGACGACCTCGTGGTGGAAGGCGACCTTGCTGCCCAGTTCCGCGAGCCGCGCCGCCAGGATCTCCTGCGTACGCCACTGCGGCACCATCCACGCCCTGTTGTACGGGGAGTCCTCGCTCGGCTCGGCCGGGTCGAACATGTGGTGCTCGCCGACCCGCTCGCCGTTCTGCCAGATCATGCCGGTCGGGTAGGTGCCGCCCGCCGCGTGGATGGCGTCGATGACGCCGAGGTCGTCGAAGACCTCCATCGTGCGGGGCTGGAAGCCCTTGCCCCGCGAGCCCGGGAACAGCTCCCCGGCGCCCTCCAGGACCAGCGCGTCCACCCCGCGCCGGGCCAGGTCGACACCGAGGGTGAGTCCGGTGGGACCGGCGCCGACGATCAGTACATCCGTGTCCACGACGTGCGTATCCATGACATTCACGACAACTCTCCTTAACGATGTTAAGTCCTGTGTGCGTCCGAGGATGGACCTAACGCCGTTAAGGTGTCAAGCGTGAGTACGGAACGACGCGCCCCCCTCGACCGCCGACGGGTCGCGGACACGGCGCTGAAGCTGCTGAACGAGGTCGGCCTGGACGGCCTGACCCTGCGCACCATCGCCAGGGAGCTGGACGTCAAGGCGCCCGCCCTCTACTGGCACTTCAAGGACAAGCAGGCCCTGCTCGACGAGATGGCCACCGAGATGTACCGGCGGACGGTCGCCGGCACCCCCCTCGACCCGGCCGACACCTGGCGGGAGCGGCTGCTCAAGGCCAACCGCGGCCTGCGCGCGTCCCTGCTCGCCTACCGCGACGGCGCCAAGGTGTTCAGCGGCTCACGCTTCACCGGCGCGGTGCACGCCGAGCAGATGGAGGGGACCCTGCGGCTGTTCACCGCCGCCGGATTCACCCTCGCGCAGGCGGTCCGGGCGAGCACGACGACGTACATGTTCACGCTCGGCTTCGTCACCGAGGAACAGGGCGTCGAGCCCTTGCCCGGCGAGCGCCGGGAGGGCTTCGACGTGGACGAACGCGCCCGCCTGCTGGCCGACTACCCTCTGACGGCCGCGGCGGGCGCGGAGATCTTCACGGACTACGACCGGCACTACGAGGAGTCGCTGGCCCTGGTGATCGAGGGGATCGCGGCGACCTACCGCCCCGACTGAGCCGCCCCCGACGCCCCGCCCGCCTTCGCGCGCTGCGCCGCCCGGTACCGGCGCACCGTGCGCGTGACGAGAGGCGGCAGCAGGTCCAGGGCGAGCCGCCGGGTGCGGTCCCGCGGGGCCGACGCGCGAGCCGCACGGACCGCGCGGGCCGCCGGACGGGCCTGCGCGGTCTGCCCGGGCACCGGCGCGGCGTCCGGCCGGCCCGCGCCCGGCACCGGGGCGGACGCAGGAGCGGGCGCCGGGTGCCGCGAGGACGGCAGCGAGGGCGGCCGCAGCCGCTTGCCCCTGGCGCGGGTCCGCACCAGCCGGTGCCCGGCGGCCCGCTCCACGGTCACGGCGATGTCGTCGCGCCCGCGCAGCGCTGCCAGCAGCTCCTCCTGCACCGGCTCCGGGTCGCCCCAGGTGCCGTACAGCTTCTGGCTGCTCAGGCAGACCGGGCGCAGCCCCCGGTTGAGCACCGCCTCCCAGGCCGCGACGGCGACGCCCGGGGTGTGCTCGCTGCGGAAGTCGTCCAGGACGACGATGCCGTCGGGCCCCAGCAGCTCCTTGGCGGCGCGGATGTCGCCCTCGACGTGCTCGTACAGGTGCGAGGCGTCGATGTGCACGAAGCGGCAGGTGCCCGGCGCGACCTCGTCGACGATCGCGGAACTGGGCGCCTGGATGATCGTCGGCAGGGTGTCGTGGAAGGAGAGGTAGTTGCGTTCGAAGGCCTGGCGGGTGAGCGAGGAGTACGACTTCGCCGCCTCCGCCCGGTTGGCCGCGTCCGGCGGCTCGGCGCCGAACAGGTCGCAGACGGTGAGCGTCTCGCCGTCCCGCAGCCGGTGCCCGAGCAGGATCGCGCTCTTGCCCAGGTAGGCGCCCAGTTCGAGCAGGTCGCCGCGGGTGTCCAGCCGCTCCTGCCGCTCCAGGAACCAGGAGAACAGCACCTGGTCGAGCGGCCAGAACCAGCCGGGGACGTCGTTCAGCTCACCGGGGTACTCGTGCGTCTCTTGCGCAGTGGCCATGAGGGGAGGATGCCCCCTCGGCGGCGGAAATGAAGGAGGCACGCGCGATCCGACGGTCAGAAAATCGCACGTATCGCCCAACGTGTCCGGGCCGGCACCCTACGCCGCCCGCTCAGGCCGCCCGCAGGAAGGCGGAGTGGGCGGCCTTGCCGAGGTAGGTGAAGCGGGTGTCGTCCTTCAGGTGCTCGTCGAGGGCCTCCTCGATGCCCGGCCAGTTCGGGTCCCCGAAGTCGTCCAGGACGACGATCGCGCCGGGCGCGGCGATCTCCTCGGCCCACTGGAGGTCCTGGCGCACCCCCTTCGCCGAGTGGTCGCCGTCGACGACGATCACGCCGTACGAGCGGTCGGACACGGCCGCACGGGTCGCGGGGTCCTCGGAGAACCCCTGCCGGATGCGGGCCGCCGCACCGGCCGGACCGGCCAGGGCGAGGTTGGTGCGCACCGCGTGCTCGTCCACGGGCGTGCCGGTCGGGTCGGGGCGCACAGTGGTGCCGGGCTGCAGCTGGACGCCGGCGAACGGGTCCACGATGGTCAGGGCCGGACTGCGGCCGTCGCGCTCCAGCATCCGCACGAGACCGGTGGAGAACATGCCGTACAGCGTGCCGATCTCCAGGACCTCGTCGTTCGGCGGGCCGAGCAACGGGATCGCGGCGAGCTTTCCGCAGATGTTCATGGTGCCGCCCGCGACCCGGCCCACGCCCAGGGACTCCAGCGCGATCAGGAGACGGTAGGCGGCGGCCACGTTGCGCTCCGCCGCACCGCGGTCCCCGGCCAGGGCCGCCACCTCGCGGTGCAGGCGTTCCAGGGACCCCTTGGCCACCATCCGGGAGATGCCGCGCCCGGACGGGCCGACCAGCAGCTCGAAGGTGAGCTGCTGCTTCTCGGTCACCTCGGCGTCGGGCACCGGGGGTCTGCGGGCCTCGGCCGCGCGGATCCGTCGCTCGATGCGCTGATCGACGAGCTCGGCGACGGGACGCAGCAGGCGCCGGCCGGCAGAACTGCGGAGCAGGGTACGGCTGTTCATGGGTCAACGACCTCTATCCGTCACGGAAGTGAACGTGGGGTGCGTGGAACGCCAGTGGGGTGGGTGGGGCCAGACTAGGGAGATCCCGCACCGGAGTCGGAGCTGTCCGACGGACCACGGGGAGAACTTCTGCGGAACGCCGGGTGACCGGACGATGGAGGCTCCCGGTGTTCACCGGGGGGCCACGCACATGTCGCCGATGTTCATCCGGCGGCGCTTTCCGGCGCTCACGGCCCTCTCATAGCCTGCACCGATGTGCGCCGCGCGGCGCCGCCGGCTGCGGGCGCGCGCGACGCGGCATGTCGATCCCCGGCCCGGCCCACACCGCCGGGCCCGCGCGTCCAATCCGGGAGTGACCACCCATCGCCGCCGAGCCCCTGACCGCCACCGAGTCCGTGCGCCCCTCCGCTCCCGCCGTCGCGGAGGCGGAGACGACGCGTCCCCGCGCGGAGCACCGGTACGACATCGACCTCGTTCGGGTCCTGGCCTCGGTCGGCGTCATCGTCTGCCATGCCGCGGGCGAACTGATGAAGGCCGTCGACCGCGACCCCGCGCAGGGCGGGCCCGTCTACTGGACCGCGCTCACCGGGGACGCGCTGAGCCGCTGCGCCGTGCCGCTGTTCTTCGCGATCGCCGGCTGGGTCGTCCTCAGCGGGGCCCCGCCCCGCGACGGCCGGCAGGTCCGCACACGGCTGACCCGCATCGTCGTGCCGCTGGCCGTGTGGACCGCCGTCTACCTGCTGTGGGACTGGGCCCGGGACGCCAACACCGAACCCACCGGGCAGCTCGCCCGGGACGCGGTGTTCGCCTCCGTGCGGCCCGCCTTCCACCTCTGGTACCTGTACGCCTACGTCCCGGTGATCCTGCTGCTGTCGGTGGCCGTGCTGGTAAGGAACGGCAAGCGGCCCTGGGGCGCGGGCGCCGCGCTGCTCGGCCTGGCGCTCGCCCCGACCCTCCTGGGCGACCTCGGGCGCCTCCTCGACGTACGCGTGCCCCCCTTCGCCTGGCAGTTCGGCGTCTACCAGATCGCGTACGCCGTCGCCGGGGCCGTCCTGCTCTCGCTGCCCGGGTCCGCGGTCGCGGGCCGGGGCCGACGCCTGCTGTGGCTGGCCGGCGGGCTGTGCGCGTGGGCCGCGGTCGCCGTCTACGAGCACCGGGTGCACTTCCCGAGCCCGTACGCCTCCGTGGTGGTGGCGCTGCTCGCCGGAACCCTGCTCATGGCGCTCGACCGGATCAGGGTGCCCGAGCGGTTCCGGCCGCTCCTCGGCAGGCTCGCCGGGGCCTCCTTCGGCGCATACCTGGCCCACCTGCTGTTCCTGGAGGCTCTCGCCCCGCGGCTGGTGTCGGCGGACGCCGGGTGGGCGGGCGCCGTGGGCGGGCTCGCCGGTCTGACGGCCGTCACGGTCGTGCTGTCGTTCGCCGCCGCCCTGCTGTGGACGCGGCTGCGGCTGGGCCGCTGGCTGGGCTGAGCCGGACGGCGCGAAGACGCCGGAGCCCCCGCCCGGGTGGGCGGGGGCTCCGGCGTCGGTGGTCCGGCGCGCTCACTTCCGCCCGGTGCCGCGCCGCACGGCCCTGCGCACCACGCGCCTGGCCCGCCGCACCTGGAGCTTCGCGCGCAGCTGCGGACGGCTGCCGGGCAGGCCCAGCTCGGTCAGCCGCAGCTCGGGGAAGTAGTAGCCGGGGGTGCCGGAGAGATGGCCGTGCAGCCACTCCTCCGTCGGCCTGCGCAGCTCCGCGTACGTCTTGGGCTGCATGCAGAAGCCGATCGCCCGGACCAGCGGCGACAGGGACTCGGGCGCCGCGCCGACGAGCGCCGGGTCCTGGCCGGCCTCCAGGTCGGGCACCAGGTGGTCGACGACGGCCAGCGGGACCCGGTTGCTGTTCGGGTACGGCTTGAGCCGCTCCATCACCAGCGCCGTCCCGACCCGGGCGACCGGCACCTCGTAGTAGGCGGAGGCGGTCACCATCGCCGTCGAGAAGCAGCCGACGACGAGTTCGGGGGCGCAGTGGTCGTACAGGGTCTCGGCGAGCAGGGGCGCGTCCAGCACGGTGAGCCGCACGCCCGTGTCCGCCGCCGCCTTGCTCAGGGCCGCCGTGTAGCCGGCGGGTGCCGTCGGGTGGGGCTTGAAGACCACGGAGCGGTGCCCGGCCCGCGCGGCCCCGGTCAGCATGCGGACGTGGAGGTCCTCCTCCTCCCGCGCGGTGAGGATGTTGATCGCCGCCAGGTACTGGCCGAGCAGCACGGCGGTCGGCTTCTCCCGTATGACGGGCGCGAGTTCGGGGCCGTCGGCCGCTTCCCGTGAGATCTCGTCGAGCACCGCGCGGAACGCCGCGTCGGGCACGACCTCGGGCTCGACGCCGTACTCCGAGAGCAGCATCGGCCTCAGGCCCGGGATCAGATCGAGGTGGAGCAGGCGGCGGATGCGGCGCGCGAGGGTCAGCGGCAGCTTCTCGCGGGTCGGGCCGTAGCTCATCAGGCCGTCGGCGTACACGTGCAGGCCGGCCTCGGAGAAGATCGCCGCCAGCGCGCGGGCCGGGTTGACCTGGATCGACTCGACGGCCAGCTCGATCAGGTCCCGCTCGCCGATGCCCCAGGCAAGCCGGAACGCCTTCTGCCACAGGGACACGTCGTTGCCCCGCGGGCCCCAGGCGCTGGGGTGGTGCGGACGGATGGCCTCGTTCCAGCTGACCACGGAGTCGAACCGGCCGGATATTCGCCCGTAGCCGTGCATCTCGTCCAGGCGCAGGGCGGTCTCGGGTATCGCCGCGTTGTTGGACACCAGCAGGACGCGCCGGGCCTCCTCGCGCGGCCCGAACAGGCCCGCGTCGAGCGCCGCGGCGAGGGTGGCCGCGCCGTAGAGGGTGGAGACCTGGAAGATCTGGGTCTTGTGGGGCATGGATCAGGCAGCCTTCCGCCCGTCACGCAGGCGGCCGAGCAGCCTGCTGCGAGTCCTGTCGATGGTCCGGAGGGTCTCCTCCAGCACGTGCTGGGGCATGCGGTGCAGCGCGTCCCGCGCCTCCCGCCGAAGCCGCTGGGCCGCCGACGACTCGTACTCGTCCACCTTGCCGAGGTGGAAGGCGATCATGGCGCAGTAGGTCCGTACGGCCTTGGGGAGGAAACGCTCCGCTTCCCGGTCCTCCAGCAGCTCCTTCAGGAGCATGTCGTAGGCCGGTATGAAGTCCAGCTGCCGGGAGTCCTTTACCTGGGTGAGCGAGGTGGCGACGCCCCGCCGGTAGAACACCCCGTGCAGCCCCACCGACGCGTACGTGGCGGCCTTCAGGTGCAGACGCCAGATCCACAACCGGTCCTCGGCGGTGCGCAGTTCGGTCGCGAAGCGCATGCCGCCGTCGTCGAAGAGGTGCCGCCGGTAGATCCCCGCCCAGACGAAGGGGTAGTCGACCATCGTCTCCATGTGCGGCGGCGCGATGCCGTCGCGCGGGTCCATCACGACGTTGCGCGCCGGGGCCGGGGGCCGCCGGATCACCCGCTCGGTGCCGGTGGCCTGCACATGGTCGGTGCGGGCGAAGTCGCAGCCCAACTCCTCCACGAAGCGCACCAGTTCGGTGAGGTAGCCCGGCCCGTACCAGTCGTCGCCGTCGAGGAAGGTGACGAAGTCGCCCTGGGCCGCGTCGATGCCGCTGTTGCGTGCCTGGGCTATGCCCCGGTTCGTCTCGTGCCGGATCACCCGGGTGTCGGTGCGCCCCTCCGCCCAGCGGTCGATCTGCCACGGCGTGGAATCCGTGGAGCAGTCGTCGACGAGCAGGAATTCGAAGTCCGGGTCCGCGTTGTTGGCGAGACTTCTCAGAGTGCTCTCGGCGAAGGATTCCACATTGTGCATGGGAACGACGACGGACAGTTTCGGCACGCGGGCCTCTCACGTTCGATGATGGGAGAGATGAGGGAGACAAGGGGAGATCGGAACAGGCTAACCACGCGCCCGGATCCGGCGGTGACCGAGCGGGCTCGGAAAGGCGAACTCCGTTCGCAGTGGAAGTGAATTCTTGGTGTTTCAGGCCTGTTCCGGGGTTCTCCCGAGACCGAACGTGTCCCGCAGTTCCCCGATGTTCGACCGGGTCGTCTTCCACAGGAGTTCCTGCGCGCCGTGCACGTCGGCCACCGCCGCCGCGTGGTCGTCGAGCAGCGCGGACGCCCGCTCCGCGAGCCGCGGGCCCAGCTGCCGGTCGTGCACCGACAGCCCCCACTCCGGGCGCCCGATGTCCGACAGGAAGTAGGCGAGCTTCGGATGGGACACCAGGCTCAGGATCGGTGTTCCGCAGCCGAAGGGGATCATCCCGGCGTGCCCGCGCATCCCGATCACCAGCCGCGCACGCCGGTACAGGTCGCGGATCGTGTCGTTCGGCAGGTCGTAGAGCTGCTCGACGGGCAGCGCGATGCCGTGCTCGCGGCGCAGGTCGTGCACGAAGCGCTCGTCGGCCGGCATGTGGGCCGCGTACCGGACGTCCGCCCGGTCCCGCAGGGCGCGCAGCGCGGTGGCCAGCTGGGCGAGGAAGTGGCCGTAGTCGTGCCCGAAGCGCAGACCCGCGCGGTCGTAGGCGCAGTTCACCAGGACGGTGTCGGACCGCTCGGCCGGATCCGTCCACCTCGGGACCAGGTGCCGGGCGACCGTGGTCGGGCACGGCTGGTAGCGCACCCGGTCGCGCAGCGAGGCGGGGAGCAGCTCACGGACCCGCTCGATCGAACCGTGGTTGCGCAGCCCGAAGAACGCCGACCGCTCGACGAGGGCCCGCAGGCTCTCGGCGAACCGGCCCCGCCGGTAGCGCTGCCCGTCGAACACGTTGTAGCCGACCGCGAACACCGCCAGCGGCGCGGTGACGCGGGCCAGCAGCTCGTCCGGGACGTTCCACTGCCAGTGGCTGTTGCCGTTGGGCGAGGTGTCCGGCAGGAAGAGCCCGCCGCCGCCCACGATCACCCCGCGCCGCGCGTTCAGCTCCTCCAGCGCCGCCTCGTCGACCAGCCGGTGCACCGGCTGCGGGTACCAGCGGCGGGGGCCGGTGTCCGCGCCGAAGCACAGACGCACCGCCTCGGGCAGGACCCGGTCCCCGGCGTTCTCCCGGCCCTCCGCGAACAGCGCCACGTGCGCCAGCTGTTCGGCGGCGGCGCCGTCGGGCCGCCGCGGCTCGGGGACGTCCGGACGGGTGCGGGCGTACCAGGCGTGGCAGCCCGCGTCCGTGGGGTCGGCGGCCAGGCCCTCGCGGGCGTAGGCGTGTGCGTCCCCATCCCGCCCGCACAGCCAGGCCAGCCGGGCCAGCTGTGCGAAGGCGCGCGGTGCGAGGTCGGGGGAGGCGGCCGCCAGCAGCAGGTGCGCCTCGGCCTCGTCGTAGCGCGACAGCGCCATCAGGCAGACGCCCAGCGTCTCGTGGCAGCGCGGCGCGTCCAGCCGGTCCGCCACGACCGGGGCGAGAACGTCCACGGCCTCGTCGTAGCGGCCCTGCCCGCGGTACACGTCGGCGACCGTGCGGGCGAGGTCCAGCGAGGGCCGTGCCCTGAGCAGCGGCGGCGCGAGGTGCGCCAGCAGGTCGGGGTGCTTGCCGCCGGGCAGGGCGCGGTACGCGGCCCGGAACTCCTCGTCGCTCAGCTCGAAACGGCGCCACGCCTCGGCGGCCGGACCGTACCCCGGCCTGTCGACCGGTCCCGTGAAGCGCAGCACGGCGACCGAGGCGGGCACCGGCAGGTCGTCGTACAGCCGGCGGGCGAGGAAGTCGTAGCGCGCGTCGAGCGGTGTCACGCCGCCGTCGGTCACCGGGTCCGCGCCGTCCGGGTCGCGGAGCCGGTCGGCCAGGGCGTCGTCCACGTCGGCGCACTGGATCACGAACAGGCCGTCCGGCAGTACCGCCCGCCGCTCCCCGCTCTCCCCGGCGCACAGCACCTGCGGCACGGCACCCACGCCGTACCGCATCCGCAGCAGCTCGCCGAGGTCGCCCAGGACGACCGTCCCGGCACCGAGGGCGACGACGGTGTCGTACCCCTCCAGCCGGAAGACGGCGCCGCGGTCCTCGGCCCGGCGCGTCACGACGCGCGGGTGCAGCCGGCGCAGCGCGTCGAACGCGGAGTCCGGCAGGCCGGGGTGGAGGACCACGAAGTCCTCGCACACCCCCGGGTTGGTCAGCGCCAGGCTGCGGACCAGTACGGACACGCCGGGCAGGCCCTCCTCGTCGGTGTGGACGGCGAAGGCGATCCGGCGTCTGCCGGTGACGGCGCTCCGGTCGTCCGCGAAGGAGGCGGCGGAGGCGGAGGGGTGGGTCATCGCAGGGCGATCCTCATCTTGCTGTCGTCGACGTGCGTCGCGCGCTCCCCGACCCACTCGGCCTCCCGGGGCCGCAGCCGGCCGGGCGGGGTGAAGCCGACGAGGTCGAGGCGGGGGCTCGCGTCCAGGAAGTCCAGGAGCCGGAGCACGGTGAAGGCCGTGGTCGTCGCCGCGCCCCAGCCGTCCTCGCCCAGCAGCGCCGGGTCGCTCAGCGGACGGCGCAGCGAGGCGTCCGTGACGTGGTCCTGAGCGCCGGGCACGAGCCGCTCCCGGAGGGCGCGGCGCCAGCCGGCGACCGGGTCGCCGAACACCAGCCGGACACCGGCCCGCTGCGTCCAGGCCGGCCCGTCCCACGGGGTGTCGCCCCGCAGGGTGACGGCGTGCAGGCCGGTGCGCCCGCCGGTGCCCTCGGCGCGGAGGCGGAAGGAGTCGCAGCGCACCACCAGGTCGTAGCCGTCGATCTCGGCGCCCAGCGTGCTCCCGGCGACGTCACCGGCGTTCGCGACGACGCACACCGTCCGCCCCGCGACCAGGGCCCGCAGCCCGCCGACGTCGACCGGGGTGCTGCCGCCCAGCAGCGGGTCGGGCGCCCGGTCCCGTTCGACGAGCCGCCGGTAGGAGCCGTACAGCGCGAGGAGGCGCCGTACCGCGGGATCGCCCGCGCCGTGCCCGGCCACGCCCGCCCGCACGTACGCGTCGAAGCGGGGCGCGAGGACCGCGGTGGTCGCGGTGGGCTCCTGGAGCAGTTCCCGCAGGTCGGAGCCCTCCCCGGGGAAGAGCTCGACGGCCGCCTCCAGGCACTCCCGGCGGCGGCGCAGGGTGGCCGTCCTGCGGGCGACCTCGGGCGCCGGGCGGCCGTCGGGCAGCAGCGCGGCGTAGCGCTCGTAGCACTCCAGGGCCTCGTCGCCGCGGCCCAGCCCGTCCAGGGCCAGGCCGCGCAGCCGCCACGCCCCCTTGGACCGCTGCCGGATCCCGGCCGCCGACTCGGCCAGTCCCAGCGCGAGGCCGAGACCCTGCTCCCCACCCGCCTCCAGCGCGCGCTCGCCGACCTGGAGCAGGGCGTCGAAGGGGTCCGCCGAGGGACTGTCGAGGGAGGCCGCGAAGGCACCGATCGCCCGGGTCAGACGGACCTGCGGGCCGCTCGCCCCGGCGGCCCCGGGCTCCTGTGCGGCGAGGTGCTCGCCGCACAGGCGCATACTCCGGGCGTACGGGGCCCGTCCGGCGGCCTCCTTCTGCCGTGCCTTGAACAATCCCGCCAGGGGCTTCGTCACGCGTTCCACCGTTCTCCGACCGGAGGCCGAATGTGCCCCAGAGCGACGGTCCGCGGGTGGCGTCCGGGCGGACGGCGGGTGAACACTCGCCCTCCGGTGGGCGGCCGTCCGGTCGCCACCCGCTTTCCGGTGGGCGGTCTTCCGGTCGTCACCCGCTTTCCGGTGGGCGGTCTTCCGGTCGTCACCCGCTTTCCGGTGGGCGGTCTTCCGGTCGTCACCCGCCTTCCGGTGGGCGCCGGCCGGTCGTCACCGCCCGATCGAGCGCCGGATCGCACGTGCCCGGCGTACGACCCTGCGTGCCGTGGAGTTGTGCGGCAGGAAGCCCAGCCGGGCCGGGATACCGCCCGGCAGGCCCAGGGAGGTCAGCCTGCGCTTCTTGAAGTACCGCCAGGTGCGGGCGTCCAGGTGGGCGCGCAGATACGCCTCCGCCGCCGGCCGCAGCTCCGGCAGGACCTTCGGCTGCATCGCGAACCCGACGGCCCGCACCAGCGCGGCGAGCTCGTCGGCGTCCACGTCCCGCCGCCCCTCCGCGACGGCGGCCGGGTCCGACAGGTCCGGCAGGAGGGCGTCCACGAGGGTGGCGGGCACGCGGTTGCTGTTCTCGTACGGCGTCAGCCGGTCAAGCAGCGTCTCGGTGCCGACCCGGGCGACCGGCAGGCCGTACAGGACGGACGCGGTCAGCAGGGCCGTCGAGAAGCAGCCCACGACCAGCGCCGGGCGCGTCCGCTGGAACAGCACCTCGGCCAGGACCGGCGTCTCCACCACGGTGAGGTCGACCCCGAGCCGATCGGCCTCCCGCTCCAGGACCCGGGTGAAGCGGGCCGGGGCCGTGGGGTGCGTCTTGAACAGCACGCGCGTGTGCCCGAGTGCGGCGACGCCGGTCAGCATCCGCACGTGCAGGTCTTCCTCCTCCTCGGCACGGAGGATGCCCAGGGCCGACAGGTACTGGCCGAGCAGCACCGCCGGCCGCTCCGCGTCCGGCAGCCCGGCACCGGTGTCGGTGTCGGTGCTGGTGCTGGTGCTGGTGCTGGTGACGGTGTCGGTGTCCGCCAGCTCGGCCAGCACCTTGGTGAACGCCGCGGACGGCACGATCTCGGGCTCGACGCCGAACTCCGTCAGCAGCAGCGGCGTGAGCCCCGGCACCAGGTCCAGGTGGAGCAGCCGCTCCACGCGCGTGCCGACCAGCGGGGCGAGCTTGGTGCGGGTGGGGCCGTAGCTCATCAGGCCGTCCGCGTACACGGTCAGGGGCGCGTCGGTGAAGATCTGCGCCACGCCGAGCGCCGGCGGCACCTGGATCGACTCCACGGTCAGTGCCACGTCGTCGTCGCCGAGCCCCCAGGCCAGCCGCAGGTGCCGTTCCCACAGCGGCACGTCCCCGGCGCGGGGCGACCAGTCGCCGGGATGGAAGGGGAAGATCGCCTCGTTCCACGACACCACGTCGTCGAACCGGCCCCGCAGCCGCTCGAACCCCGGCATCGCGTCCAGGGACGGCGTCGTCTCGGGCGTCGCCGCGTTGTTGGTGACCAGCAGGATCCGCCGGTCGGCCGCGTCGAAGCAGCCGGAGTCCACGGCCGCGGCGAGCGTGGCCGTGCCGTACAGCGTCGACGCCAGGAAGATCTGTGTGGTCATGCCGCCGCCCCCTCGGCCGGCCGGACCGAGGCCGCGCGCCGGCGCAGCCTGCGCAACCGCGTGGCACGATCGGCGTCCATCGTGTCGAGCACCTCGTCGAGCGCGCCCTGCGGCATCCGCCGCAGCGCCGCCGCGCTCCGCTCCTTCAGTATCCGGGCGACGGCGGGCTCGAACCGCTCGATGGAACCGATGTGGTGGGAGATGATCGCGCAGTACGTGCGGACCGCCTTCGGCACCAGCCGCGCGGCGTCCGGGTCCCCGGCCGCCCCCGCGAGCACCTCGTCGAAGGCGCGGATGAAGTCCAGTTGACGCACGTCACCGATCTGGGTGAGCGAGGACGCCACCCCGCGCCGGTAGAACACGCCGAGCAGCCCGGTCACCGCGAAGGACTCCGCCTCCCGGTGCAGCTTCCAGATCCACGGCCGGTCCTCGGCCGTGCGCAGCCCGTCGGTGAAGTGCAGCAGACCGCGCTCGGCCAGCCGGCGGTGGTAGACGCCCGCCCACGCGTAGGCGTAGTCGACGGAGGTGGTGCGGTGCGCGGGCAGGATCGCGTCGCGCGGGCGCAGGGCCGTGTTGCGGCGGCCGTGCGGGACCCGGTGCAGGGTGCGGTTGCGTCCCGTGCACTGCACGTGGTCGGTGCGCACGAAGTCGACGTCCAGCCTCTCGATCGCGGCCACCAGGGCGGCGCAGTGGCCGGGCGCCAGCCAGTCGTCGCCGTCCAGGAAGGTGACGTACTCGCCGCGCGCCCGGTCGATGCCGGTGTTGCGGGCCGTCGCCAGGCCACCGTTCTTCTCGTGTATGACCAGCACCGCCCCCGGCAGCTCGCGCTCCGCGCGCGCGAGGAGGTCCGCGGTCCCGTCGGTGGAGCAGTCGTCGACGAGAATGAACTCGAAGTCGTCCCGCGCGTTGGCGCGCAGACTCCGCAGGGTGTCTGGGGCGTATTGCCGCACGTTGTAGAACGGCACGATGACGGAGAGCTTGGGCACGTGAGCGACGTTATGCGACGGTCCGGCATCCGGCTTTACCGGTTCCTTGATTCCGGGTGAACGCGCCGTGGCGAAGCGGTGAAGCGGACACTTTTCCGCGCCCCCGGCGGCCCGATTCCCCATTCGTCGATGTGCTGTTCACCATTTGTTGGATTCCGGTTGGGCGGTTCCTAGGAATCGCTTCCTAGCGTCTACGACGTGCCAGCAAGTGCAACGAAGGCCCTCAGAGTCGCCGTCCTGGCGGACTCCGACACCCGGTGGAAATGGGGCGCGCTCACCGCGACCCGCGTCCGCCCCGGGGACACGGAGATCCACCTCGACGGCTACCTCCTGCGCGGCCGAGCCACCCCCACCGCCCGCCAGCTGCGGGAAGTCGGCGTCAGCGCGGACTCGCTCCGCGAGGTGACCGCCGTCGAGTTCCTGCGCGCCATGGAAGGGGCGCGGGGCGAGGAGTCGTACGACGTCCTGGTCCTCGCCCTGGTCGGCGGCGGGGTCCAGGCGATGCTGCACGGGCTCGGCCGCGTCTGGCAGGACCGCGCCGAGCGGCCCGTGGTCGTCACCGGATACGTCGGCGTCGTCTACGAGAAGCTCGCCGACGGCCTGCTGCTGCGCCACGGCGCCGACCTCGTCCTCGCCAACTCCCGCCAGGACGCGGACCGTTTCCGCGCCGTGTACGAGGGGGTGGGCGCCGACGCCGCCGCGGTGACCGAGGTCGCCCTGCCCTTCCTGGGCGGGGCCGCCTACGCCGGTGAGCCGGGCGGCGTGGACGGCGAGATGCCGGAGGGAGGCGAGGCGCCGGAGGGAGGCGAGGCTCCAGAGGGAGGCGGGGGCCGCCCCTACACGGTCGTGTTCGCCGCCCAGCCCTCCGTGCCGGACAGCCGCAAGGACCGTACGTACCTCCTCGAACGGCTGATCCGGCACGCCCGTCTGCACCCCGAGCGCGAGGTGCTGCTCAAGCTGCGCTCCAAGCCCGGCGAACACACCACGCACATCGAGGAACTGCCCTACCAGAAGCTGGTGCAGCGGGCCGACCCGCCGGCCAACTTCCGTCTGGTCTACGGGCACATGGGCGAGGTCCTCGACCGCACCGACCTGCTGGTCACCGTCAGCTCCACGGCGGCCCTCGAATCCCTGCACCGCAGTGTCCCCACGGTCGTCCTGACCGACCTGGGCGTGCGCGAGGCGCTGGGCAACCACCACTTCGTGGGCTCCGGCTGCCTCGCCTCCTGGGACCAGCTCGACGCGGGCCACCGCCCGGCGCCCGACCCCGAGTGGGTCGCCCGGCAGGGTGTGGCGGCGGACGGCGGCTACGAGACCGCCTTCGACGAGGCCCGTGAGCGCATCGCCGCCCTGCTGGCCCGGCCCGGCGGCCTGCCCCCGCTCGCCCCCTACTACACCCTCGTCACCGCGCCCGGTTACCTCCCCGGCATCCTCGCCCGCCACCACCTCGCCCCCGACGGCACCCCGCTGCCCGGCGCGCCGGCCGCCGACAAGTCCCCCGGCCCCGTCCGGCAGGTCGTGCGCCGCGCGGCTCGCGGGGCGTACCGGCACGGCGTGCAGCGGGTCGCCCCGGTGATCCGGCGGATGGGGGAGCTGTGACCGCCCCGGCACCCCGGCCCGCCCCGATACCCGAGACCCCCGCGGTCCCGCCCGCGTCCGCGGCGCCCGCGACACCTGCGCAAGGAGCAGATCCCATGTCCAACCCGGAAGCGGGCCAGGGCGCTTCGGTGCGCCGGGTGCTCGCCGTGATTCCCGCGCGCGGCGGCTCCAAGGGAGTGCCCGCGAAGAACCTCGCCCCCGTCGGCGGCGTCCCCCTGGTGGTCCGCGCGGTGCGCGAGTGCCTGGCCGCCCGCCTCGTGACGGACGTCGTCGTCTCCACCGACGACCACGCCATCGCCGCGGCGGCCCGCGAGGCCGGCGCCGAGGTCGTACTGCGGCCCGCCGCCATCGCCGGGGACACGGCCACCTCCGAGGCCGCCGTACTGCACGCGATGGACACCCACGAGGCCCTGCACGGCGCCGCCGTCGACGCGGTCCTGCTCGTCCAGTGCACCAGCCCCTTCCTGGTCCGCGAGGACATCGACGGGGTGGCCGGCGCGGTCGTCGAGGACGGCGCGGACACGGCCGTCACCGTCGCCCCCTTCCACGGCTTCGTCTGGCGGGACGGCGCCGACGAGACGGGCGGGGCCGACGGCGGCCACGGCGTCAACCACGACAAGGCGTACCGCCCCCGCCGCCAGGACCGGCCCCAGGACCTGCTGGAGACCGGCGCCGCCTACGCCATGGCCGCCCCCGGCTTCCGCAAGCACCGGCACCGCTTCTTCGGCCGCACCGAACTGGTCCGCACCGACCCGGCCCGCGTCCTGGAGATCGACGACCCGCACGACCTGGCCCGCGCCCGCGCCCTGGCCCCGCACTTCGACGCCGCCAGGCCCGGCGCCCTTCCGACCGCGGCCGACATCGACGCCGTAGTCCTCGACTTCGACGGCACCCAGACCGACGACCGGGTGCTGATCGACTCCGACGGACGGGAGTTCGTCTCCGTGCACCGCGGCGACGGACTCGGCATCGCCGCCCTGCGCCGCAGCGGCCTGACGATGCTGATCCTGTCCACGGAGGTGAACCCGGTCGTCGCCGCCCGCGCACACAAGCTCAGGCTCCCCGTGCTGCACGGCATCGACCGCAAGGACCTCGCCCTCAAGCAGTGGTGCGAGGAACAGGGCATCGCGCCCGACCGCGTCCTCTACGTCGGCAACGACGTCAACGACCTCCCGTGCTTCGCCCTCGTCGGCTGGCCCGTGGCGGTCGCCAGCGCCCACGACGCCGTACGCGGCGCGGCCCGCGCGGTCACCACCGTCCCCGGCGGCGAAGGCGCCGTACGGGAGATCGCGACCTGGCTCCTGGGCCCCTCACTCGACGCCCTCGGCCCCACCGATACCCCCGACTCCCTCGAATCCCCCACGCTCACCCAGTCCAAGTAAGGAATCCCCAGCCATGAGCACCAACTCCCGCATCCGCACCTTCGGCACCCGCGAGGCCGGCCCCGGCCGCCCCGTCTACGTCACCGGTGAGATCGGCATCAACCACAACGGCGAGCTGGAGAACGCCTTCAAGCTGATCGACGCCGCCGCCGAGGCCGGCTGCGACGCCGTCAAGTTCCAGAAGCGCACCCCCGAGATCTGCACCCCGCGCGACCAGTGGGACATCGAGCGTGACACCCCCTGGGGCCGGATGACGTACATCGACTACCGCCACCGCGTGGAGTTCGGCGAGGACGAGTACCGGCAGATCGACGAGTACTGCAAGACGAAGAACATCGACTGGTTCGCCTCCCCGTGGGACACCGAGGCCGTCGCCTTCCTGGAGAAGTTCGACGTCCCCGCCCACAAGGTCGCCTCCGCCTCGCTGACCGACGACGAGCTGCTGCGCGCCCTGCGCGCCACGGGCCGTACGGTCATCCTCTCGACGGGGATGTCCACCCCTCGCCAGATCCGTCACGCGGTCGAGGTCCTCGGCAGCGACAACATCCTCATGTGCCACGCCACCTCGACGTACCCGGCGCAGGCCGAGGAGCTCAACCTCCGCGTCATCAACACCCTCCAGCAGGAGTACCCGAACGTCCCGATCGGCTACTCCGGCCACGAGACCGGCCTGCAGACCACGCTGGCCGCGGTCGCCCTCGGCGCCACCTTCGTCGAGCGCCACATCACCCTCGACCGCGCCATGTGGGGCTCCGACCAGGCCGCCTCCGTCGAGCCGCAGGGCCTGACCCGGCTGGTGCGCGACATCCGCACCATCGAGGCCTCCCTCGGCGACGGCGTCAAGAAGGTCTACGACTCCGAGCTGGGCCCGATGAAGAAGCTGCGCCGCGTCCCCGGCGTCGTCGCCGAGGCGGAGATCGCCGCCGCCGCGGGCGAGCCCGTCACCGTCTGACCACCGCCCACCGAGTCACTCACCACGGGACGGTCCCACACCGATGAGCCCCCGCGCCGGGAACGCCGGCCCCCGCACTCTCGCCTTCGTCGAGAGCCCGGTACAACTGCTGAACGTGCTGGAGTGGGCGCACACCCGCGCACCCGGCGCGGAGCTCACCCTCGTGGTCCTCTCGCCCGTCGACCCGATGACCCGCGGCCAGCTGCGCCGCATGGCGGAACTGGCCCGCAAGGAGGGCCACGAGATCCGCTGGGAGGAGGCGCGCGGCGGTGCCACGGCCCCCTTCCGCACGATCGGCGGCCTGACGACCTTGCTGCGTCAGGCGGAACGGATCGTGCTGGGCGACCCCTTCTCCCGCTACGTACAACTGCTCCTCACCATCACCCGCGCCCACGACCTGGTCGTCGTGGACGACGGCACGGCCACGATGGAGTTCGTCACCCAGCTGGCCCACGGCGAACGCCTGGTGCGCTGGCACCGCAAGGGCAGCCGCCCAGGACCGCGCGACCTGCTCTTCGCCCCCGTCTCCCGGTCCGCCCGCCACCGCCTCACCCCGACCCCGGACCGCCAGGTCTCGGTCTTCTCCTCCATGCCCATCGAGGACGTCCCCGAAGGCGTCACCGTCACCGCGAACGACTTCGCCTGGACCAGGGACCGCTTCGGCCCGCCCCGCATCACCAAGGGCGCCGACATGGTCGGCACCTCCCTGGTCGAGACCGGCGTAGTCGACGCCGACCGCTACGTGGCCGCCGTACGCGGCCTGGCCAAGACCCACGGGGCCGCCCGCTACTTCGCCCACCGCCGCGAGAGCGCCGAGAAGCTGCACCGGCTGGCCGTGGAGACGGGCCTGCAGATCGTGCGCCCCGACCTCCCGCTGGAGCTGATCGCCCGCCGCGGCCCGGTCGGCCGCACCGTCCTCAGCTTCCCCTCCACCGTCGTCCACACCCTGCCGCTGGCCCTCGCCGGCACCGAGGTCCGCGTCGCCGTCTGCGACATCGACCCGGCCTGGCTCACCGAGTCGGCCTCACCGCGGGCCCGCGGCTTCCTGAGCGGCGTCACCGGCTCGGCACGGGACGTGCACCGGCTGTCGGCGGTGGCGGGCGGCGCGACGTGAGGTAGGCCGGACAGGCCTCCGCCCCGGTCGCGGGCGGGCTCGTCGGTCATCCGCGCGTCACCGCACCCGAGTGACAGGCCCTATGCGTCGACCTCGTACCGCCCGACCTCGAGGAAGTGACGCAGCGCTTCCGGGGTGCCGTCGTCCAGGGCCCCGCTCGCCGCCGCGCGCAGGGCGTCGCTGATGTCGGGGTCGCCGAGTATGCGGAAGATGGCGACGCGGTCGTCCTCGGCCTGTGCGAGGCGGTAGCCGGTCTTCAGCCAGGCGCGCATCTGCTCCACGGTGCCGTCGTCGAGGAGCTCGCCGGCCTCGCGCGTCACGCGTCGGCCGCTGTCGGGGTCGGCGAGAATCCTGGCGATGGCCACGCGCAGGTCGTCGACGTCCGTCTCGTCGTAGGCGGAACCCGCGTCCGACACCACCGCGGCGGTCGACGGCGCCGCGCCGGCGGCGAGGGAGGGTGTGGAGAGGAGCAGGGCCGGTGCGAGGGCGCCGGCGGCCAGAGCGAGCGTCGCGCGAGTCAGTCTCACGGAAACAACCACCTTGTGTCGTAGTCGCGTTGTGCCGTCGTCGCATCGTTCCAAGGCGCGGCGGGCCGGATCACTGCAGAACCACGCAGTCTTCACGGGCCCTTCATTGCCGCCGTCCTCACGGCCGGGCGGCGCGTGGGGCGGTCGTTGCGTGGTACCTGTACATCGAGCGGGTGCCACCGGGCGGTGCGTGCCGCTCCCGGTGGATCTCTCATGATCGACGTGGCTCGAAAGGCGGACGATTTTACCCAGGCAAGACAGTGGCTATGCGTAGGGCGGCCGAGTTTTCTTCCCCTAACGGGCTGAATTTTTGTTGATCGTGGGTCCACCGGTCGCTCGGGCGCCCTACGCTGCAAAGGGTGAACGTGTTGATGTCCCCAGAGTCCGAGGCCGACACTCCCGGTGAAGCCGTGCTCCCCGGCACCTTGCCGGACGCGCTGCGCGCGGAGCTCGTGGCCTTCCGCCGCGACCTGCACATGCACCCCGAGCTGGGCAACCAGGAGTTCCGCACCACCGCCGCGATCAAGGAACGGCTGGAGCGGGCCGGACTCAAGCCGCGCGTGCTGCCCATCGGCACCGGGCTCGTCTGCGACATCGGCACCGGCACCGACTCGGGACAGTGGTCCGGCGGGCCGCGCATGCTCGCCCTGCGGGCCGACATCGACGCCCTGCCCATCCCCGACAGCAAGACCGACTGCGCCTACCGCTCGCAGGTGCCCGACCGCGCCCACGCCTGCGGGCACGACGTGCACACCACCGTCGTCCTCGGCACCGGCCTCGTGCTCGCCGCCCTGCACGAGCAGGGCCTGCTGCCCCGGCCCGTGCGGCTGGTCTTCCAGCCGGCCGAGGAGGTCCTGCCCGGCGGCGCCGCCGACGCCATCGAGGGCGGCGCGCTCGACGGGGTGCGCCGCATCCTGGCCGTGCACTGCGACCCCCGCGTGGACGCCGGGAAGATCGGGCTCAGGGTCGGCCCCATCACCTCCGCCTGCGACCGCATGGAAATCGCCCTGAACGGCCCCGGCGGCCACACCGCCCGCCCGCACCTCACCACCGACCTGGTCACCGCCGCCGCCCGCGTGGCCACCGACGTGCCCTCGCTCGTCGCCCGGCGCGTGGACAGCCGCAGCGGGCTCGCCCTGACCTGGGGGCGGATCGAGTCCGGCCACGCCCCGAACGTCATCCCGCAGCACGCCGAACTCGCCGGCACCGTGCGCTGCCTCGACCTCGACGCCTGGCGGCAGGCGCCCGACCTGGTGATGGGCGCCATCGACGAGATCGCCAACCTGTACCGGGCCAAGTCCGAGATCACCTACGTCCGCGGCGTCCCTCCGGTCGTCAACGAGGTCACCAGCACCGAACTGCTCCAGGCCGCCATGGTCGCCCGGCGCGGCACCGACGCCGTCGAGAGCACCGAGCAGAGCCTCGGCGGCGAGGACTTCTCCTGGTACCTGGAGCACGTGCCCGGCGCCATGGCCCGCCTCGGCGTCCGCACACCCGGCGAACGCACGGTCCGCGACCTCCACCAGGGCGACTTCGACGTGGACGAGCACGCCATCACGGTCGGCGTGGAGATGTTCACCGCGGCGGCGCTCATCGACGCGGTGCAGTAGAAAGTCCCCCTTCGATCCGGTCGTTAACAGGGCGGTAACCGGCCAGCGGCACGAATGGATAACGGCGCCGCGCAACCCCGTTCCCAGGAGTTTCTACGCGCGTTAATCTGCGCCGAACCGAGCGCCCGCTGCGGGGCTTTGGAGAATGGGGAACTTCAGATGCGTCGGATATCGAGACTGACCCGCGTCGCGGTGGGAGTCGCATCGCTCGCACTCGCCGCCACGGCCTGCGGCGGCACCAGCAGTGAGAGCGGCGGCGACGACGGCGGCGACAAGGGCCTCGCCATCGCGTACGACGTCGGCGGCAAGGGCGACCAGTCCTTCAACGACGCCGCGTACCGGGGTCTGGAGCGGGCCAAGAAGGAGTTCGGCTACAAGACCGACGACATCGAGCCCACCGACGGTGAGACGGACGCCGACAAGGAGCAGCGGCTGTCCTCGCTGGCGAAGCAGGGCTACAACCCGGTGATCGGCGTCGGCTTCGCCTACGGCACGGCGATGAAGGCCGTCGCCGCCAAGTACCCGGACACCACCTTCGGCATCGTCGACTCCGTGGTCGAGGGCAAGAACGTGGCGTCCCTCGTCTTCGCCGAGAACGAGGCGTCCTACCTGGCCGGTGTCAGCGCCGCCAAGGCCACCAAGACGAACACGGTCGGCTTCGTGGGCGGTGTGAACGTCCCGCTGATCCACAAGTTCCAGGCCGGCTACGAGCAGGGCGTCAAGGACACCGACCCCAAGGTCAAGGTCGTCTCGCAGTACCTGACGCAGACCGCGGAGGAGGGCGGCTTCGCCAGCCCCGACAAGGGCAAGGCCGCCGCCGAGGGCCAGATCGAGAAGAAGGCCGACGTCGTCTACGCGGCGGCCGGCCTGTCCGGCCAGGGCGTGATCGAGGCCGCCGCCAAGGCGAAGATCTGGGCGATCGGCGTCGACTCCGACCAGTACAAGCAGGAAGCCCTCGCCAAGTACAAGGACTCCATCCTGACCTCCGCCCTCAAGGACATCGACGGCGCGGTCTTCGCGCTGGCCAAGTCCGTCGAGGACGGCAAGCCGCTCACCGGCACCCACACCTTCGACCTGAAGTCCGACGGCGTGGGCCTGTCCGACAGCAACCCGAAGTTCGCCGAGGTCCCGGGTGCCAAGGAGGCCGTGGAGAAGGCCAAGGCGGGCATCGTCGACGGCTCCATCAAGGTCGCGACGGAGTAACCGCGACGGCGCGGTGCACAAGCCGACGAAGCGGACGGGCGCCCCGGGCATCCGTCCGCTTCGGTGCGCCGGGACGCCGGGGTCCCGGCGCACCCTCGACGTGCCGGGACGCCGGGGCCCCCGGCGCACCCTCCACGTGCCGTGCCCCGGGGGCCCGGGCGTCACCCTCCGCCACCCCCCGTTTGCGTCCGGCAAGCCCGATACCCCCATTCGCGTCCCCTTGCTCACGGGCGGATAACAAGGTGGACAGAAGGGGTTTTCAGGCAGGTCTACGCGCGTTAATCTGCGGCGAAAGCCAGCGCCGCAGCCGTACCGTCCCCGGCGCTTGTACGACAGGAGCACCAGACATGCGCCGGATTTCCCGGATCACGGTCGCAGGCGCAGCGACCGCCTCCCTGGCCCTCGCCCTCGCCGCCTGCGGTGGTACCTCGACCGACTCCGGTTCGGAGTCCAAGGGGGACAAGGGCCTCGCCATCGCGTACGACGTCGGCGGCAAGGGCGACCAGTCCTTCAACGACGCCGCGTACCGAGGCCTGGAGCAGGCCAAGAAGGAGTTCGGCTACAAGACCGACGACATCGAGCCCACCGACGGCGAGACCGACGCCGACAAGGAACAGCGTCTCGTCTCCCTGGCCAAGCAGGGCTACAACCCGGTCGTCGGTGTCGGCTACGCGTACGCGGCGCCGCTGAAGGCCGCCGCGGAGAAGTACCCGGACACCACCTTCGGCATCGTGGACGACGCCACGATCGAGGCGAAGAACGTGGCCGACCTGGTCTTCAACGAGGAGGAGGCCTCCTACCTCGCCGGTGTCGCCGCGGCCAAGAGCACCAAGACCAAGACGGTCGGCTTCGTGGGCGGCGTGAACATCCCGCTGATCCACAAGTTCCAGGCCGGCTACGAGCAGGGCGTCAAGGACACCGACCCCAAGGTCAAGGTCGTCTCGCAGTACCTCACGCAGACCGCGGAGGAGGGCGGCTTCGCCAGCCCCGACAAGGGCAAGACCGCCGCCGAGGGCCAGATCGAGAAGAAGGCCGACGTCGTCTACGCGGCGGCCGGTCTCTCCGGCCAGGGCGTGATCGAGGCCGCCGCCGCCAACAAGGTCTGGGCGATCGGCGTCGACTCCGACCAGTACAAGCAGGAAGCCCTCGCCAAGTACAAGGACTACATCCTGACCTCGGCCACGAAGGACGTCGCGTCGGCGGTGTACAACCTCGCGAAGTCGGTCGAGGACGGCAAGCCGGAGACCGGTATCGTTCGGGGCGATCTGAAGTCCGGCGAGGTCGGTCTCTCGGACTCCAACCCGAAGTTCGCGGACGACGCCGAGCTCCAGGCAGCCATCAAGACGGCCAAGGAGAAGATCATCAGCGGCGAGATCAAGGTCAAGAGCAGCTGAACGGCTGAGTAGCACCTGCAACACCTCGAACAGCGTGTAACCGCGCCGGTTGCGCCGCGCGGCGGGGTACGGGAAGAGCGGCCCGAGAGAGTCGCCCTCCTCGTACCCCGTCGTGTCGATGTGCCGCCGCCGCTTTTAGATGCCGTAGGGGCGCTACGCGCGTAGACGGCCCCCGTCCCCAGGAGAGTGCGCCATCAACGCGTCCAGCAGCCCTCCGGCCGGAGCGGCGGTCAACGATTCGGTGACCGCCGTCGAACTCGCCGGGATCACCAAGCGTTTCCCCGGAGTCGTGGCCAACCACGACATCCACCTCACCGTCCGCAAGGGCACCGTCCACGCCCTCGTCGGCGAGAACGGCGCCGGCAAGTCGACGCTGATGAAGATCCTCTACGGCATGCAGAAGCCGGACGAGGGCACCATCGCGGTCGACGGCGAGAAGGTGGCCTTCTCCTCGCCCGCCGACGCCATCGCCCGCGGCATCGGCATGGTCCACCAGCACTTCATGCTCGCCGACAACCTCACGGTCCTCGAGAACGTGGTCCTCGGCAGCGAGAAGCTGTACGGCATCGGCGGCAGGGCCCGCCGGAAGATCAAGGAGATCTCCGAGCGGTACGGCCTCGGCGTGCGCCCCGACGTCCTGGTCGAGGAGCTCGGCGTCGCCGCCCGCCAGCGCGTGGAGATCCTCAAGGTCCTCTACCGCGGCGCCCGCACGCTGATCCTCGACGAGCCCACGGCCGTCCTGGTGCCGCAGGAGGTGGACGCCCTCTTCGACAACCTGCGCGAGCTGAAGGCCGAGGGCCTGTCCGTCATCTTCATCTCCCACAAGCTGGGCGAGGTCCTCTCGGTCGCCGACGAGATCACCGTCATCCGCCGCGGCACGACGGTCGGTACGGCCGTCCCCGCCGGGACGACGCCCCGCCAGCTCGCCGAGCTGATGGTCGGCAGCGAACTGCCCACCCCTCAGACGGCGGAGTCCACGGTCACCGACCAGCCGGTCCTCACCGTCGACACGCTGCGCCTGGCCGCGCCGAGCGGCAAGGCCCTGCTCGACGACATCTCCTTCACCATCCACGCCGGTGAGGTACTGGGCATCGCCGGCGTCGAGGGCAACGGCCAGACCGAGCTGGTCGACGCGCTCATCGGCCTGCGCCACGCCGACTCCGGCAGCATCCGCTTCCTCGACCAGGACATCACCGCGCTGCCCACCCGCAAGCGCCGCGAGCAGGGCGTCGGCTACATCCCCGAGGACCGCCACCGCCACGGACTGCTCCTGGAGGCCCCCCTCTGGGAGAACCGCATCCTCGGCCACGTCACCGAGAAGCCCAACAGCAAGGGCGTCTGGCTGGACCTGAAGAGCGCCCAGCAGGACACCCGCCGCATCGTCGAGACGTACGACGTCCGCACCCCCGGCATCGACGTCACCGCGGCCTCGCTCTCCGGCGGCAACCAGCAGAAGCTGATCGTCGGCCGCGAGATGAGCCACAAGCCGCGCTTCCTCATCGCCGCCCACCCCACCCGCGGTGTGGACGTCGGCGCGCAGGCCGCGATCTGGGACCACATCCGCGAGGCCCGCCGCGAGGGTCTGGCCGTACTGCTGATCTCCGCCGACCTGGACGAGCTGATCGGCCTGTCCGACACCCTCCGCGTGATCTACGACGGCAAGCTGGTCGCGGACGCCGACCCGGCCACCATCACCCCCGAGGCGCTCGGTTCGGCGATGACCGGCGCCGCCTCCGGACACCTGGAGGACGAAGAGACCCCCGAGACCCCGGCCGCCCCGGCCGACGTGTCGAAGTCGCCGAAGTCGCCGAAGTCGCCGGACGCCTCCGAGCCGTCCGAGCCGTCCGAGCCGTCCAAGTCACTCAAGTCCCCCGAGACTCCTGAGTCCCCCGAGTCTCCGGAAGACGAGGCCCGCTGATGAAGAAGTTCGACAAGGAGCGCGTGCTCCTCGCGGTGGCCGGACCGGTCATCGCGCTCGCCGTGGCCTTCGTGCTCAGCGCGATCGTCCTGATCGCCTCGGGCAAGAACCCGGTCGAACCGTTCGCCCTCATGCTCGAGCAGGCCGGTTTCTCCGACATCCAGGTCCTGATCGTCAACCAGGCCTCGCTGTACTACATCGCGGCCCTCGCGGTGGCCATCGGCTTCCGGATGAACCTGTTCAACATTGGCGTGGACGGCCAGTACCAGCTCGGCGCCTTCATGGCCGCCGTCGTCGGCGCCCACGCGAACCTGCCGGCGTTCCTCCAGGTCCCGCTGCTGCTCCTGACCGCCGTCCTCACCGGTGCCTTCTGGTCCGGCATCGCCGGTGTCCTCAAGGTCACCCGCGGCGTCAGCGAGGTGGTCGCGACGATCATGCTCAACGCGATCGCCACCTCGCTCATCGTCTACATGTGGAAGCCGGACGTCTTCGGCGTCAAGGTCGGCAACAACAGCACCACCGGCGAGATGCACGAGTCCGGCTGGATCCCCGGCTTCGACATGGGGGCGGCCGGCGAGATCTACGGCCTGCTGGTCCTCGCCGTCCTCCTCGGTATCGGCTACTGGATCGTCCTCAACCGCACCCGCTTCGGCTTCGACCTGCGCGCCTCCGGCGCCTCCGAGTCCGCCGCCGCGGCCAGCGGCGTCGACCCCAAGCGCATGGTGCTCACCGCGATGCTCATCTCCGGCGCCCTCGCCGGTCTCGCGGGCCTGCCGATCCTGATGGGCGACGCCCACACCTACAACCTCAACTTCCCCACCGGGGTCGGCTTCCTCGGCATCGGCATCGCCCTGCTCGGCCGCAACAGCCCGGTCGGCATCGCCTTCGCCGCCCTGCTGTGGGCCTGGCTCGACAAGGCCTCGCCCGAGCTGGACTACCACGGCTTCGACAAGGAGATCGCGGTCATCATGCAGGGCCTGATCGTCCTCTCGGTCGTCGTCTCCTACGAGGCCGTCCGTGAGTGGGGCCTGCGCCGCCAGCAGCGCCGGGTCGGCGCGGAGCTGGCCGCCGGTCACGTCCTCGGCGCCACCGACAACTCGAAGAAGGAGGTGGCCGGCCGATGACCGCTCCGACCACAGCGACCGACGTCAACCAGCCCTCGCTGCAGCCCGGGGCGCCGACCGGCCGCCGCATGTCGTGGCCCGTGCTGCTCCTGGTCATCGCCGGAGCCCTGGCGCTGACCTCGATCGTCCGCCTGATCACGGGCGCCAACGGCATCACCAACGTCAGCCAGATGTCCACCGCGCTCCAGCTCGCCGTGCCGATCGGCCTCGCCGGTCTCGGCGGTCTGTGGGCCGAGCGCGCGGGCGTCGTCAACATCGGCCTCGAGGGCATGATGATCCTCGGCACCTGGTTCGGTGCCTGGGCCGGCTTCCAGTGGGGCCCGTGGACCGGCGTCCTCGTCGGCATCGTCGGCGGCTGCCTCGGCGGCCTGCTGCACGCCATCGTGACGATCACCTTCAACGTCAACCACATCGTCTCCGGCGTGGCCATCAACATCCTCGCCCTCGGCGCCACCCGCTACCTCGCCCCGCTCGCCTTCGAGGGCCACCAGGGCGGCTCGGCCAAGCAGTCCCCGCCGGTCGACTCCCTCGGGCACTTCTCGATCCCGGGCCTGTCCGACTGGCTGGACAGCCTCAACGACCAGCACTGGTTCTTCGTCTCGGACATCGCCGGGCTGCTCGGCGGCCTGGTCACGAACGTCTCCTGGCTCACCCTGATCGCGGTCGCCCTGGTCCCCGCCACCTGGTGGATCCTGTGGCGCACCCCGTTCGGCCTGCGCCTGCGCTCCTGCGGCGAGAACCCGATCGCCGCCGAGTCCCTCGGCGTCAACGTCTACAAGTACAAGTATCTGGCCGTGATCATCTCCGGCGGCCTGGCCGGCCTCGGCGGTGTCTTCCTCTCCATCGTGGCCAACCCCTTCTACCTGGAGGGCCAGACCAGCGGCCGCGGCTACATCGGCCTCGCCGCGATGATCTTCGGCAACTGGATGCCGGGCGGCCTCGCCATCGGCGCCGGCCTCTTCGGCTACACCGACAGCCTCAACCTGCGCGGCGGCTCCGCCAACGTGCACGCCCTGCTCCTGCTCGGCGCGCTGCTGCTGCTCGCCGGCGCCATCTGGCTGGCGATCCGCAAGAAGTACGTCAAGGCCGCGATCACGTTCGTCATCGGCGCCCTGGTCTTCGCCTGGTACGCCGGCACCAACGAGGTCCCCAACCAGGTCGTCTCCGCCACGCCCTACGTCGTCACCCTCGTCGTCCTCGCCCTGTCCGCGCAACGGCTGCGGATGCCCAAGGCGGACGGCATGCAGTACCGGAAGGGGCAGGGCAAGTGACCGGCGTCGACTGGGCGGCCCTGCGCACGGCGGCCCGGGACGCGATGTCCCGGGCGTACGCCCCCTACTCGGGGTACGCCGTGGGTGCCGCCGCCCTGGTCGACGACGGCCGCACCGTCACCGGCTGCAACGTGGAGAACGCCAGCTACGGCATCGGCCTGTGCGCCGAGTGCGGTCTCGTCTCCCAGCTGCAGCTGACCGGCGGGGGCCGGCTGACGCACTTCGTGTGCGTCGACGGCGAGGGGGAGGTACTCGTCCCCTGCGGCCGCTGCCGGCAGTTGCTGTTCGAGTTCGGCGGCCCGGAGCTGCTGCTGGAGACCCCGGAGGGGGTCCTGCCCCTGTCCCGGATGCTCCCGCAGGCCTTCGGCCCCGACCACCTCACGAAGTAATCCCGCACGACCGTTAGGAAGAGCCAGGTATGGCCATGGACGTCATCTCCGTCATCCGCACCAAGCGGGACCGCGGCGAGCTCAGTGGCGAGCAGATCGACTGGGTCATCGACGCCTACACGCGCGGCGAGGTGGCCGACGAGCAGATGGCGTCGCTCGCGATGGCGATCCTGCTCAACGGCATGAACCGCGGCGAGATCGCCCGCTGGACGGCCGCGATGATCAACTCGGGCGAGCGCATGGACTTCTCGTCCCTGTCCCGCCCGACCGCCGACAAGCACTCCACGGGCGGCGTCGGCGACAAGATCACCCTGCCGCTCGCGCCCCTGGTGGCGGCGTGCGGCGCGGCCATCCCGCAGCTCTCCGGCCGCGGCCTCGGCCACACCGGCGGCACGCTCGACAAGCTGGAGTCGATCCCCGGCTGGCGCGCGCTGCTGTCCAACGAGGAGATGCTGAACGTCCTGGACACCACCGGCGCGGTGATCTGCGCGGCGGGCGACGGTCTCGCGCCCGCCGACAAGAAGCTGTACGCGCTGCGCGACGTGACGGGCACGGTCGAGGCGATCCCGCTGATCGCCTCCTCGATCATGTCGAAGAAGATCGCGGAGGGCACCGGTTCGCTGGTCCTCGACGTGAAGGTGGGCTCCGGCGCCTTCATGAAGACGATCGAGGACGCGCGGGAGCTGGCGTCCACGATGGTCGGCCTCGGCACCGACCACGGCGTGAAGACGGTCGCGCTCCTCACCGACATGGCCACGCCCCTCGGTCTCACCGCGGGCAACGCCCTGGAGGTCCGCGAGTCCGTCGAGGTCCTGGCCGGCGGCGGCCCCTCCGACGTGGTCGAGCTGACCCTCGCCCTGGCCCGCGAGATGCTCGACGCGGCGGGCCTGAAGGACGCCGACCCGGCGAAGGCGCTGGCCGACGGCTCCGCGATGGACGTCTGGCGCCGCATGATCGCGGCCCAGGGCGGCGACCCGGACGCCACGCTGCCCACGTCGAAGGAACAGCACGTGGTGAAGGCCGCCTCCTCCGGCGTCCTGACCCGCCTCGACGCCTACGACATCGGCGTCGCCGCCTGGCGCCTGGGCGCGGGCCGCGCCCGCAAGGAGGACCCGGTGCAGGCCGCCGCGGGCGTCGAACTCCACGCCAAGCCCGGCGACACGGTCACCGCGGGCCAGCCCCTCCTCACCCTCCACACGGACACCCCGGACCGCTTCGAGTACGCGCTCGCGGCGGTGGAGGGCGCGTACGACGTGGCCCCGGCCGGCACGGACTTCACGGCGTCGCCGGTCGTGCGGGAACGTATCGCCTGATCAGGGGCTTCCCCGATCGAGTGAACGGGACCGGTGGGCCCCCGCCGGTCCCGTTCGGCATGTTGACTGCCCGCATGCGGGAAATCGAGGGCGACTACATCCTGGCCGACAACGCCTGGGACGAACTCGTCTGGGTCTGACGCCGGACGGAGGCACCCAAAGCCTGCAAGGTGGAGATCGTCGAAGGGCTGATCACGGTCGCACCGCTTTCCTCCGTCGGGCACAACCTCGTCGCCGAACGCGTACAGCGACGCCTCTACGACGTGATCCCGGACGAGTGGGGGATCTACCAGCGGCTGCCTCTGACCGTACCGGCCAGGCTCGGCCTCTACGTGCCGGACCTCGCCGTGGTGGCGCGTGCGGCGCTGCGTGCCGGGGACGAACAGCTCATCCCCGCCTCCAGGGCGGAACTGGTCGGGGAGGTCACCTCCAGGGCTACGGCCACCAACGACCGAACCCGCAAACTCGCGGGCTACGCGGAAGCGGGCGTCCCGCTGTACCTCCTCGTCGACGGCCTGGCCCCGGGCGGCCCGACGGTCACCCTCTACGGTGAGCCCGAGGACGGGGCCTATCGCGTCCTGCGCAGCGGGAGCGTCGGTACTCCGGTCACGCTGCCGGAGCCCTTCGGCTGCACTCTGGAGATCGCCACGCCGCCAGCACGGTGACTCACCCCAACACCGCCGCCACCCCCACCAGCACCGGCACGGACACCACCGTCGAGACCAGGATCGCGTCGCGGGCCAGTCGCTCGCCCACCCCGTAGGTCGACGCGTACGTGTACAGGTTCTGCGCGGCGGGCAGTGCCGACGTCACCACCACGTCGAGCAGTTGGGCGCCCCGCAGACCGAAGACGCCCGACGCCAGCGCCCAGGCCACCGCGGGCTGGCCCACCGCCTTCAGCGCGACCGCGAGCAGCACCGGCCGCCGTTCCACGCCCCGCAGCGGCATCGTGGAGCCGCACAGGCCGATGCCGAAGGCCAGCAGCACCGCCGGGACCGACATGTTGCCGATCAGCGTCACCGGGTCCATGACCGCTCCCGGCACCCTGAGCCCGCTCGCGGCCACCGCGACCCCGGCGAGCGAACCCAGCGCGATCGGATTGCGCAGCGGAGTCAGCAGCCGCCGCCACAGGGTGCCCTCGCCACCGCCGCGCGACAGGTCCAGGATCGTCACCGCGACCGGTGTCACCAGCACCAGCTGGAACAGCAGCACCGGCGCCACCAGCGAGGCGTCGCCCAGGACGTACACGGCGATCGGGATGCCGAGGTTCCCGGAGTTGACGTAGCCGGAGCAGAGCGCACCGATCGTCGTACGGCCCACGCCCCAGCCGCGTACGACGCCCACCGCGACGAACGCACCGGCCACCGCCACCGTGGACAGGGCCGTCACGAGCAGCCGCGCGGAGAAGACCACCGACAGGTCGGCCGTCGCGAGGGTCGTGAACAGCAGGGCCGGTGACGCCACGTGGAAGGCCAGCTTGGTCAGCACCTCGCGGCCCTGGGGGCCGAGATGGCCGCGCAGGCCGAGCACATAGCCGACCCCGATCACCACCGCGATGACCGCGAACCCGGTCAGCACCCCCTGCACGTCGCCCCCTCCCGGACACGGACGCGGGTGCCGGGCGGCGCGGAGGCGGGACGGGGTATGTGGGGCATACAGCGAACCGTAGCTATTCAGTGAGCAGGAGTGAGTCCTGGACCCATTCCTGCCCGCTGCGGGCACCCCGAACGGTGTTGGTGAGTCCGACGTCGGGCAGCTGGTGCCTGAGGCGGGCCAGCCGTTTGCCGCCGCGCACCACGTGTACCCTCCCGGCCGCCCAGTCCGCGCGTGCCCGTGCCAGCCGGTCCTCCAGAACGTGCAGGCGCCGGGCCTTCGCATGCCACTCCCGCCGACTGCGATACCCGCCAGGAGCGCGCTTCGAGCCGTTCTCACCGATCGGCAGCGACAGCCGGTGCCGCAGGGTCCGCACCCCCGCCTCCAACGACTGGAGGCGGACTCGGAGCCCTCCTGCCGCACCACCGGGCTCACCCATGCGCCCCAGAGCACCCTGCGCAGTCAACGGCCAGCAGTTCCCGACCCTCTGTTGGAGGGCACGCGCAGGTCAATGTGATCCCCGACGGGCCCGGCACCGATGAGTTCCGGTGGCACGCCGGGTCTACCGCACGTGGACGCCGTGACACCCGCCGTACTCGTGCTGCCGGGGCCTGTCTCCCGAGGGGAGACGCCCCGGTTCTGCGACGAGGTGCGCGCGCTGCTGGAAACCACCCGGGCCGGGGTGGTCGTCTGCGACGTCGGCGGTCTAGGGCCACCGGGGCTCGCCGTCGTCGACCTGCTGGCCCGCCTGGAGCTCACCGCCCGGCGGGCCGGGGGCCGGATCAGGCTGCGTGACCCCGATCCGGCCCTGCACGCCTTACTGGACCTCGTCGGCCTCCGCTTCGAGACGGAGCGGCAGGTCGAACAGCGGGAACCACCGCTTGGTGTCGAGGAAGCAGTGGAACCCGGTGATGCGGCCGTCTGAGATCTCCAGCACCTGGACCGCCCACGGCGCGAAGCCGCCCGCCTCCGGGTCCGGCTTGTAGTGCGCGAAGGCCGGCAGCCCGTTGGCCTCCACCCGCAGCAGCCGGGAGCCCGCGCACGCGGCGCCGAGCGTGGTCATGAAGCCGGTGATGTCCGCCGGACCGGCCAGCCACAGGTCGAACGGCGGCATCGTCATGACCGCGTCCTCGTGCAGGAGGGCCGTCAGCGCCGTCATGTCGTAGCCCTCGAAGGCCGCGACGTAGCGTTCCAGGAGCTTCTGCTGCTCCTCGTCCAGCGGGTCGGACACCGCCGCGTCGGCCCCCCGGTCCTCCCGCTCGGCGAGCGTCGCGCGGGCGCGCTGCAGGGCGCTGTTGACGGAGGCGACCGACGTGCCGAGCAGCTCGGCGACCTCGCTCGCCTTCCACGCCAGCACCTCGCGCAGGATCAGCACCGCCCGCTGCTTGGGCGGCAGCTGCTGCAGGGCGGCCATGAAGGCGAGCCGCACCGACTCCTTGGCGACCGCGGCCTCGGCCGGGTCGGCGGTCTGCGGCAGCACGCGGGCGTCGGGCATCGGCTCCAGCCAGGTGTGGTCCGGGCGGGGGGACAGCGCGGCCTGGGCGAGCGGCGTCGACTCCGTCAGGTCCATCGGGCGCGCCCGCTTGTTGCCCGCGCTCAGCATGTCCAGGCAGACGTTGGTCGCGATCCGGTACAGCCAGGAGCGCAGGCTGGAGCGGCCCTCGAACTTGTCGTAGCTCCGCCAGGCGCGGACCAGCGTGTCCTGCACCGCGTCCTCGGCCTCGAAGGAGGAACCGAGCATCCGGTAGCAGTACCCCGTCAGCTCGGGCCGGTGCTTCTCCAGCGCGGAGTCCAGCTCCGTCGTCACGGTGCCGTTGGTCATCGTCCACCCACCCCTGTGGCGTCCCGTCGTGCGCGTCTTCGCGCCTCGCACTTCGGAAGCTACCGCAGGGGACTGACAATGGCCTGTGCAGTCAAAGAAGCCGCAGGTCGCAGAGGGTGCGCGCAAGCCTCAGCGGGACAGGCTCAGCGCCTTCACAGGGGCGGCGCCGCCTGCCTGGCGGCGGGCGGCCAGCGATCCGGACACCGTGATCGCCACGACGCCCAGCACCGCGAGGACCCCCACCGCGACCGTCCCGGCCCAGCCGCCGGAGTGGAAGGCCACCGCACCGACCGTGCTGCCCGCGCTGGAACCCACGTAGTAGGCGGACTGGTACAGTGCCGAGGCCTGGGCGCGGCCGTGCTGAGCGGTCTTGCCGACCGCCGAGGAGGCCACCGCGTGCCCGGCGAAGAAGCCCGCCGTGATCAGCACCAGGCCCAGCAGGACCAGCGGCAGCGACGGCGCCAGGGACAGCAGCAGACCCGCGGCCGTCGTACCGGCCCCCAGGTACAGCGCCCCGCGGCGGCCGAGGCGGCCCACCAGGCGGCCCGCCGTCGACGCCGAGACCGTGCCGACCAGGTAGACCAGGAAGATCGAGCCGATCAGGCCCTGCGGCAGCGAGAACGGCGCCTCCGTCAGGCGGTAGCCGATCACCGTGTAGACGCCGCCGAACACCGTCATGAACAGCGCGCCGATCGCGTACAGGCGGCGCAGCAGCGGGTCGGCGAGGTGGTCGCGGACCGTGCGGACCAGGACCCGCGGGCGCAGCGAGCCCGGCGTGAAGTGCTTCGGCGCCGGCAGCAGCAGCCGGAAGGCCACCGCGCACGCCACCGCGACGAGACCGATGATCCCGACGGCGACCCGCCAGCCCCACTCCTGGGCGACCCAGCCGGTGATGACCCGGCCGCTCATCCCGCCGACGCTGTTGCCCGCCACGAACAGGCCGATCGCGGTGACCAGCGCCCGCGGCCGCACCTCCTCCGCGAGATACGCCGTCGCCGAGGCCGGCAGCCCCGCCAGCGCCGCGCCCTGCACCGCCCGCAGCGCGACCAGCGCCGGCAGCGACGGGGCGAAGGGCACCAGCAGGCCGACGGTCACCGCGACCGCCAGCGAGCCCGTCATGACCGTACGCCGGCCGAACCGCTCCGACAGCGCGCTCATCGGCAGCACGAACACCGCGAGGCCACCGGTCGCGGCGGCCACCGTCCAGCTCGCGTCGCTCGCCGTGACGCCCATGTCGCCCGAGATCAGCGGCAGCAGGGCCTGGGTGGAGTACAGGAGCGCGAAGGTCGCGACGCCCGCCAGGAACAGCGCGAGACTCATCCGGCGGTAGCCGGGGCCGCCCGGGGCCATGCGCGAGTCGGGCGTCTCGGGGACATCGGGGGCGGAGACTGCGGGCGCGGCGTCCACGCTGGTGGACGCCCCGGTATCGGCGGGAGTCATGCCACGAAGGTACGAAGCCCCTTACTCATCCGTCCAATGCATGGAATGGCCATAATCGTTCCCATGGTGCATCAGCAAAGCTCAGGGCCCCGCCTGTCACCGTCCGGTGACACAGAAGACATCGTCGCGCTGCTCGCGCCCCGCCTCGCGCACTTCGCCGGCGTGGCCCGCACCGAGCACGTCACCCGCGCCGCCCAGGAGATGAACGTCCCCCAGTCCACCCTCTCCCGGGCCCTCGTCCGCCTGGAGGAGGATCTCGGCGTCGACCTGTTCGTGCGCCGTGGCCGCACCCTCGCGCTGACCGTCGCCGGGCGCACCTTCCTCGGCTCCGTCGAACGCGCCCTCGCCGAGGTCGAGCGCGCCGCCGACGAGGTCCGCGCCGACGCCGACCCGGCCACCGGCAAGGTCGCCTTCGGCTTCCTGCACACCATGGGCGCCGAGACCGTCCCCGGCCTGCTGCACGCCTTCCGCGCCGACCACCCCCGCGTCCGCTTCAGCCTCGTGCAGAACTACGGCGAGGCCATGCTGGAGCGGCTGCGCGCGGGGGAGCTGGACCTCTGCCTGACCTCGCCGGTCCCCGACGCCCCCGACCTGGTCGCCCGCCGCCTCGACGAGCAGAAGCTGCGCCTGGTCGTCCCGGCCGACCACTCCCTGGCCGGACGCAGGCGCATCCGCCTCGCCGAGGCCGCCGACGAGATCTTCGTGACCCTGGAACCCGGCTACGGCCTGCGCCGCATCACCGACGCCCTGTGCAAGGAGGCCGGTTTCCGGCCCAAGGTCGCCTTCGAGGGCGAGGAGGCGGAGACGCTGCGCGGCCTGGTCGCGGCCGGACTCGGTGTCGCCCTGCTGCCGCCGCCCGCCGTGCCCCGCCCCGGCGTGGTGGAACTGACGGTCACGGCCCCGCGCGCCGCCCGCGAGATCGGCGTGGCCTGGCTGGCGGGCCGCACGGACACGCCACCCGTGGCGGCGTTCAAGAAGTTCCTGCTGTCGAGGCGGGGCAGCCTGCTGCCGTCCTGAACCCGCCGCCGGGCCGCGTGCTACCGCCGCAGCGACTTCCCGAACCCCGCCGCGAGCGGCATCCTCAGCCCCAGCGGCGGGGGAGCGGCCAGGGCATCCTCCACGGGACGCGAGAAGGACTGCCCGAACAGTGCGCCCATCACGAAGTCCTCCGCCAGCGCGGCGACTTCGTCCCGGTACTGGCGCAGCCCGTGGCCGTCGGAATGCACCTCGAACCGGCACACGGAGCGGTTCGCCTTCTTCGCCCGGGAGGCGAGCCGGAACGACAACTCCGGGTCGCTGCGCCCGTCGTTCGTGCCGTGCACGATCAGCACCTGCCGCCCGGCGAGCTGTTTCACCGGTTCGGGTGGCGCGGCCACGTCGTCCTCCGGCAGCCAAGGGGCGATCGCCAGCACCGAGTTGACGGCCTCGTGCCCGGCCGCCCGCAACGCCGCCCGTCCGCCCATGCCGGTGCCGAGCAGACACAGGGGCACGTCGCCGTAGCGCCGTACCGCTTCACCGGCGGCCCATTCGGCGTCCCGGGCGAGATGCGCCTCGGCGCCGTTCCAGCCGCGGTAGCGGTAGTGCACGACATGCGTGGCCAGCCCCTCCTCCCGGCCCGCGCGTGCCAGTCTGCGCCCCAACGGGCGTACGGACGCGGCCGCGAGCAGCGCGGAGGGCCTGCGGTCGGAGACCTCGTCGCCCCCGGGGAGCAGCAGCACCACACCGCTCACCGCCGTCCCCTCCGGACCGAGCGTCCGCCCCAGCCGGGCCCGACGGACCGGCGTCGCTTGCTGTGCCATGGCAGAAGATTCTCAGAAGACCGGGTGTACGCCACCCGTCCGCGCAATCACCGTTACATATCGGCCGATCCGTAAAGCCGGGGTCACCGCTCCACGCGTCCGGCCGTTCGCCCGGTGCTCTACGCGCGTAGGAGTTAGAGTGCGGAAATGACGAGCCAGAGCACCGCGAAGACCAGCGAGAGGACGCCGACGCCGGACCACATCCGCCGGGCGCCGAAGGTTCTGCTGCACGATCACCTCGACGGCGGGCTGCGCCCCGGCACGGTCGCCGAACTCGCCCGCGCCACGGGCTACTCGGGCCTCCCGGAGGCCGACGCCGACCGGCTCGGCGCCTGGTTCCGTCAGGCCGCCGACTCCGGTTCGCTGGAGCGGTACCTGGAGACCTTCTCCCACACCGTCGGCGTCATGCAGACCCGCGACGCGCTGGTCCGGGTAGCCGCCGAGTGCGCCGAGGACCTCGCCGAGGACGGCGTCGTCTACGCCGAGGTGCGGTACGCCCCCGAACAGCACCTGGAGAAGGGGCTGACCCTCGAAGAGGTCGTCGAGGCCGTCAACGAGGGCTTCCGGGAGGGCGAGCGGCGCGCGCGGGAGAACGGCCACCGCATCCGGGTCGGCGCCCTGCTCACCGCGATGCGCCACGCCGCCCGCTCCCTGGAGATCGCCGAACTCGCCAACCGCTACCGCGATCTCGGCGTGGTCGGATTCGACATCGCGGGCGCCGAGGCGGGCTACCCGCCCACCCGGCACCTGGACGCCTTCGAGTACCTGAAGCGGGAGAACAACCACTTCACCATCCACGCCGGCGAGGCCTTCGGGCTGCCGTCCATCTGGCAGGCCCTCCAATGGTGCGGCGCCGACCGGCTCGGGCACGGCGTGCGCATCATCGACGACATCCAGGTCCACGAGGACGGCTCGGTCAAGCTCGGACGGCTCGCCTCCTACGTCCGGGACAAGCGCATCCCGCTGGAGCTGTGCCCCAGCTCCAACCTCCAGACCGGTGCCGCGGACTCCTACGCCGAGCACCCCATCGGGCTGCTGCGCCGACTGCACTTCCGGGCCACCGTCAACACCGACAACCGGCTGATGTCCCACACCAGCATGAGCCGCGAATTCGAGCACCTTGTCGAGGCGTTCGGTTACACGCTCGACGACATGCAGTGGTTCTCCGTCAATGCGATGAAATCAGCGTTCATTCCTTTCGATGAACGACTGGCCATGATCAATGACGTCATCAAGCCCGGATATGCGGAGCTGAAGTCCGAATGGCTGTTCCAGCAGACGGCCTCCACCAGCGGTTATTCGGAGGGCGAGGAGTGATCGTGGGGCGACGGTAATACGGAAACGCGGACGGGCTTTCACAATCCGTCCGCATTTCGATGTTTGCCGCCGGGGGTGAAACGTGTTTACGGTCGAGCACCGCTCACATCCCCGTCACCCCATTACGAGGACGCATTTTCATGAAGCAGTCTGCTGCCAAGACCCTCGGTGTCGCCGCCCTCGGTGCCGCCTTCGCCGCCGCCGGTGCGGGCGCGGCCACCGCGGCCCCCGAGCTCCCGGACACCGCGCAGACGGTGGACTCCGTCGCCCGCACCCTCCCCGCGGAGACCGTCTCCCAGGTGGCGCCCGGCGCGGGCAACGTGCTGGAGCAGGGCCGCAGGATCTCCGGCACCGGCCTGACCGCCGCGCAGCCGGTCGTCGAGCAGGTGGTCGCCGAGCAGCTCGCCGAGGGCCCGACCGAGCCGGTCGCCAAGCTGCTCGGCGGGGTGCCGCTGAAGGGGCTGCCCACCCAGGGCCTGCCGGTCAACGGTCTCCCGATCGGCGGCTGACCCGCGCCTTCCCCACGCGCCGATGGGGCGCACCCGGTCTCCGGGTGCGCCCCATCGGTGTACCAGAGGGGAGGTACGTCGTCACCAGGCCGTGCGGGCGGCCTTCTCCTCGGACGGGAGCAGGATCCACAGGGCCAGGTAGAGCAGGAACTGCGGGCCGGGCAGCAGGCAGGAGACCAGGAAGATCACCCGCATCGTGCCGGCGGAGGTGCCGAAGCGCCGGGCCAGCGCGGCGCACACTCCGCCGATCATGCGGCCATGGGTGGGGCGGGCGAGGCTGGACATCGCGGCTCCTTCGTGAGCGTGTGGGTGGGGCTGCCCTCCGGCTTCCCCTTCATCTGCCCTCCACGCTACGGAGACGAACGGCACAAAGCGTCGCTCTACGGGGCGATACCGACCCTGGGAATCGTCGGGGTCCGACCCTGAGCGACCTCCTCCTGGGGTACGTCCTCCCGCCCGCCCTGCCGGTACCGGCGACGGATCCGGGCCCGGCCCGCCGGGACGACGGCGAGGTGCGCCAGGGCCACGCCCGCCGTGTTCAGCAGGACCGAGTCGATGTCGACGACCTGACCGGGCACCCCGGTCTGCAGCAGCTCGATGCCCAGCGACAGCAGGGCGGCCGCGGCCATGGTGCGCAGCAGGGAGGCCAGCGGCGAGACGGTCAACCGCCCGCCGGCCATCGGCAGCAGGACGCCCAGCGGCGCCAGCAGCGCCAGCCCGCCACCGAGCGAACGCGCGGCCTCGGGCCCGCCCAGCGCCAGGTCGGCACGGATCCCGGCGAAGGGCTCGAGGTTCGGAGGCAGCACCCAGGGAACGTCCAGCGGCCGCAGCGCGTACCAGGCGACGAACGCGAGATGTGCGACGAGGAGAACACTTCCTGTCACACGGATGCGGAGCGCGACGCTGCCGCCGGGGAACCCATGACGCTGCACGTCCCCCTAGACGCGGCCCGCGCCGCGCGCGGTTCCGGCCCCTGACCCGCAAGGGTGAGGCTTGCGCCACATGGCCCCACGCGGCGCGTGGCCCGACGCGGCGCGTGGCCCGACGCGGGCGCATGGTCCCACGCGGTGCGTGGCCCACGGCGGCATGCGCCTACTGCGGTGCGTGGCCCACGGCGGCATGCGCCTACTGCGGTGCGTGGCCCACGGCGGCATGCGCCTACTGCGGTGCGTGGCCCACGGCGGCATGCGCCTACTGCGGTGCGTGGCCCACGGCGGCATGCGC
>NZ_JBGORK020000001.1:6631267-6974030 GCF_041538145.2 Streptomyces sp. MMCC 100 | reverse complement strand
CCACTGCGGCGCGTGCCTCGCGGCGGCATGCCCCTCACTGCGGCGCGTGCCTCGCGGTGGCACGCGTCCCATGGGCGGCGTGTCACCCATCGCGGCACGCGCCCCACGGCGGCGTGTCACCCATCGCGGCACGCGCCCCACGGCGGCGTGTCCCCCATGGCGACACGCGCCCCACGGCGGCGTGTCCCCCATGGCGACACGCGTTCCATGGCGGCGCGTGGCCCACGGCGGTACGTGCCCCGCGGCGGCGTGCCCCGCGTGGCATGCGCCCCGCGCCGGGGCGCACCGTCGGCCCGATCGTCAGCCGTCCGTGACCTCGTCGGCCGGCGGTTCGTAGCTGCCCGGCCGGGCCCGGACCTCGTCCGTGCAGGTGTAGCGGCGGGCGGACCGGTCGGCGGGGCCGGCCAGGATGACGGAGCCGTTGCCCTCGGCCGCGGCGGAGTCGGAGAAGGTGCACACGACCTGGGCGAGGGCGTACGAGGTGAGGTCGTCGGGATCGGTGCTCAGCCGCAGCGTGTCCTCGGGGTCCCCGGAGCGCGGTCCCGTCACGGTGACCCCGCGGCGCACGTCCGACGTGTACCCGGCCTCCTTCTCCGCGGCCGAAGGCTGCGCCGCCAGCTCGTTCAGCAGCCCCTGGGCCACCAGCACGCGCCGCCCGGAGTCCGACGCGCCGTCCGGCACCCGTACCGTGCGGTCCACGGCCACCAGCGAGGAGCCGCACAGCAGGAACACCTGCGCCGGCAGCCCGGGCGTGGCCCGCGTCGACACGTCCGGCTCGGAGAGCGAACAACGCACCCGTGAGGGCGCGGGGCCGTAGTCCGTGGGCACCTCGGTGGCGCGGATGCCGCACCCGGTCAGCAGCACGGCCAGTACCACGAGCCCGGAGAGGGCCGGCAGACGGCGTACGGTCATCAGACCTGTCCCTTCGCGTCCTTGCCCTTGCTCCCGTCGCCCGCGGCTCCCGCCGTGTCCTCGGCGTCCTCGTCGGCGGGCGGGGACGGGTCCTGCGGCAGCCGCAGCGTGAAGACCGCACCGCCCTCCGGGGCGTTCTCGGCGGTGATCTCGCCGCCGTGGATGTGCGCGTTCTCCATGGCGATGGACAGGCCGAGCCCGCTGCCCTCGGAACGCGGCCGGGAGGCGCTCGCCTTGTAGAAGCGGTCGAAGACGTGCGGCAGAACGTCCTCGGGGATGCCGGGGCCGTTGTCCCGCACCCGGATGACGACCTCGTCGTCCGCCCGCGACACGGACACCCGCACCGGCGATCCGCCGTGCTTGAGCGCGTTGCCGATCAGGTTGGCGAGGATGACGTCCAGGCGGCGCGGGTCGAGGCGGGCGTGGATGCCGCGCTCGGCGTCCAGCTCGACGGCGTCCAGCCAGGCGCGGGCGTCGATGCAGGCGGTGATCTGGTCGGCGACATCGACGTCGTCCAGGACCAGCCGGGCGGTGCCCGCGTCGAAGCGGGTGACCTCCATCAGGTTCTCCACCAGGTCGTTCAGCCGCCGCGTCTCGCTCACCACCAGCCGTACGGCGGGCTCGACCATCGGGTCGAAGCTCCCGCCCTCGCCCTCGCCCGCGAACTCCAGCTCCTCCTCCAGCACCTCCGTCACCGCGGTGAGCGCCGTCAGCGGCGTACGCAGCTCATGGCTCATGTCCGCGACGAAGCGCCGGGAGGCCTGCTCCCGGCCGGCCATGTCCGCGACCCGCTTCTCCAGGTTCTCGGCGGCGCTGTTGAACGTCCGGGACAGATCGGCCAGTTCGTCGGTGCCGGACACGCGCAGCCGGGTGTCCAGCTTCCCCTCGCCCAGGCGCCGCGCCGCGACCCCGAGCCGGTGCACCGGCTTCAGCACGGTCGTCGCCAGGGCCTGCGCGAGCAGCGCGGAGCCGAGCAGGGCGAGTGCGGTGGCGATCCCCAGCGACCAGGCGAGCGAGTTCAGGTCCTTCGCCTCCGGTTCCAGCGACTTGAGCATGTAGCCGGTCGGGCCGCCGCCGATCACCTTGGTGCCGGCCACCAGGTACGGGGTGCCGTCGTCGGTGATCCGCTGCCAGTACAGGTGGTACGGGTGCTTGTTGGCCGAGGTGACCTTCTGCTCCTTGTTCACCGCCGTGCGCAGCGACTCGGGCACGTCGGCCAGCGCGAAGCCGCCCAGACCGCCCGAACTGCCGTACACGGCGCCGCCGTCGGCGTCCTCGGCCACCAGCAGCACGCCGAACCGCTGGCTGCTGTTGGCCATCTGACCCGCGGTGTGCTGCAACTCGTCCTGTGTGGGGTGCTCGGGCAGCGCGCCCGCCCGGTTCTGCATCTCCTGCTCGAAGTCGCGCAGCACGGCGTCCTGGGTACGGGTGAGCACCGCCTCCCGGTTCAGCCAGTACGCGATGCCGGACGCGGACACGGCGGCGGTGAGCGCGACCAGACCGAAGACGAGGACCAGCCTCAGGCGCAGGCTGGTGAAGCGCAGCCAGGACCAGACTCCCTTGCGAGCCGCGGCCAGGCCGCGGGTACCCCCCTGGTGTTCCTTGGTCACTGAGGCGGATCCAGCCGGTAGCCGACACCCCGGACGGTACGGATCAGGGTCGGGGACGACGGCACGTCCTCGACCTTGGCGCGCAGCCGCTGGACGCACGCGTCCACCAGCCGGGAGTCACCGAGGTAGTCGTGCTCCCACACCAGCCGAAGCAACTGCTGCCGGGACAGCGCCTGCCCGGGCCGCCGGCTCAGTTCGAGCAGCAGCCGCAGCTCGGTCGGCGTCAGCTGGAGGTCCTCGCCGTTCTTCGTCACGGTCATCGCCGAGCGGTCGATGACCAGGCTGCCGAAGCTCGCCGAGTCGGTGGACTCCCGTTCCCCGCGCCGCAGTACGGCCCGGATCCGGGCGTCGAGCACCCGGCCCTGGACGGGTTTGACGACGTAGTCGTCGGCGCCCGACTCGAGACCGACGACCACGTCGATGTCGTCGTTGCGCGCGGTCAGCAGGATGATCGGCAGCTGGTCGGTGCGCCGGATGCGACGGCACACCTCGAAGCCGTCGATGCCGGGCAGCATCACGTCCAGCACGATCAGGTCCGGCCGCTGCTCGCGCAACAGCTTCAGACCGTCCTCACCACTGGCAGCGGTGGCCACCCGGTGGCCCTGGCGGGTCAGGGAGAGCTCCAGGGCCGTGCGGATGGCGTCGTCGTCCTCGATCAGCAACAGGGAAGGCACGTGCTCATTCTGGCCCATGAGGGGGTGGGTGTTCGACCTGTGGGTGCGGATGGGGCCCCGGCCATGCCGCCGGACCCTGTGAAGGAACGGTGGTGCGACCGTGACGGACCCCTGTGACAGCTCTGTGACAGTCGGCGGACACGGCCATGAAGTCGCCGGGGCAAGCTTTTCGTCACAAGCAACACAGCAAGTCGCAGTACGGCAGACCGAACACCGGAAGTCCACGACGGGGGGCGCGAGATGAACACGCTGAAGGGCACCAACACCAGCGCAGTGGTCACGCGTCTGCACGACGTGCACGCACACCGGTGTTCCGAGAAGTCCGGTGCCGTGAGCGGGCGGGGGTGCGCTCGCGGCGCCGGGCGTCAGCACACCGCGTACATGGCGGTGGTCGACGCGCACACGGGGGAAACGGGGAACACGGGGGTCCGGGGGGAGACGCACGGGGGATCCGCGTACGGGGAGGACCAGGGGGAGCGCCGTTCCCTGTCGGAGGCGGAGTTCACCGCCTACGTGCAGGAGCGCCGCTCCTCCCTGTACGCGACCGCCTATCACCTCACCGGCGACCGCTTCGAGGCCGAGGACCTGCTGCAGAGCGCGCTGTTCTCGACCTACCGGGCGTGGGACCGGATCAGTGACAAGGCGGCGGTCGGCGGATACCTCCGCCGCACCATGACCAACCTGCACATCAGCGCCTGGCGGCGCCGCAAGCTCAACGAGTACCCGACCGAGGAACTGCCGGAGACGCCCGGCGACATGGACGCGATGCGCGGCACCGAACTGCGCACGGTTCTGTGGCAGGCGCTGGCCCGGCTCCCCGAACTCCAGCGCACCATGCTGGTCCTGCGCTACTACGAGGGCCGTACGGACCCGGAGATCGCGGACATCCTCGACATCAGCGTCGGCACGGTGAAGTCCAGCATCTGGCGGTCGCTCCGCCGGCTGCGCGAGGACGAGGTCCTCAGCTTCGGCCGTGACCGTGAGGACGCCTTCGGCGAACTGGTCGCCTGAAGGCAGGGGGCGGGGCCCGTGAAAAAAGTTCGAGCTGGGGTGTATCAGGGGGAGGGACCCGGGCTCTTACTCACGGGGAAGCACCACGGGGGAACAACGGGGGAACGGGGATCACGGGGGATCCACGGGGGACCCACGGGGGAATGGAAGGGAGCGGGACTGGAGGGCCGGGGGGTCCGTCCAGTCCCGCTTCCGCGTGTGCGGCCACGGACACGGCCGCGGCTTCACGCCGCCGTACGGGCCGTGGCGGACCGGCCCGCCGCCGCGGCGGCCAGGCGGCCCATCGCCTCGTCCCGGTCGCAGGCGTGGGCACCCAGAGCCGTCTGCCGGGCGACGACCGACCGCTCCTGCCGCATCAGCCGCCAGCCCCTGCGCAGCAGGAACGGCACGGATTTGCGGCCCTCGCGCAGGTCCCGCAGGAACCGGCGGCGGGAGGTCGTCAACGGGCCCCGGCTCAGGCACAGCGCGTCGGCCAGCACACCCAGTTCCCGGCAGCGGTCCACCAGTTCCGCGGCGAAGATGCCTTCCGCGAGGAACAGCGGGGTCCGCCCGATGTCGACCGTCTCCTCGCCGGTGCGGGCACTCAGCGAGAGGTCGTAGACGGGCACGTCGGTACGCCCCGTGCGGCACAGCTCCCCGATGGCGGCGACCGCCGCGTCCGCGTCCCACGACGCGGGGTGGTCCCAGTCGATGTCGGAGCTCTGTGGCACCGTCGGCAGCGTCGGGTCGGTGCCCTCCTTGTAGAAGTCGTCGAGGCGCAGCACAGGGAGACCGGAGTGCGCGGCGAGGAGGGACTTGCCGGAGCCGGAGGGGCCGCAGAGCAGCACGACTCGCGTCGGTATGGGCGGATGGGAGCTCACGGGACACCAGTCTGAGGCATCGAACGACCGCTGTACGACCCCGCGGGTGGACTTTGCAGCACGCGTCACATCTCGATTGCGCTGTGCGGTGACCTGATCACGGTGTGCGCTGTTATCAGGGCAGTCCGTAGCAATCCACACCAAGAGGTGGCAGCAGCGATGGCCCGACACGCGTCCCCCCGCACACCGCACGCACAGCGCGCCCTGGTCGCCCTCGCGACCGCCGGGGCCGCCCTGGCAGCAGGAGCGGCGACGGCTTCCGCGGACAGCGGTGAAACGATCGCCGGCCTGGCCCACACCCGCCCCACCTCGCTGGGCAACATCGACCCGCAGGCGGGCGTGCAGGCGGTGACCGGCATCGTCGGCTACGTCACCGGCCCGGTCGCCGACCTCAAGCCCAACCCGCTGGCCGGCACCGGCGTCGACCCGCTGGACAACGGCGTCGGCACGAAGGTCGCCGACTTCCAGCCCCTGACCTCGACGGCCCTGACGGGGCCGGTCGCCCAGGCCCAGTCCCTGGGCAGCGTCCCGGTGCTGGGCCAGGCGACGGAGCTGCTGCGCTGACGCAGTCCGCCGCACGTCGGGCCGCGACCTCCGTGCAGGAGGTCGCGGCCCTTTGATGCCTCGACCCCGAGAAGCCGGCGGCGCTCAAGCCCGGAGAGGCGTGTGTGGGCGCCCGGTTGTCTTCCGCAGACCGGCCCGGCGGCCGTCTAATCTGTGGTGATCCACCTTTCGGGCAAGAGGTGCAAGGGGGCCGCGTGCACAACGACGACGGATTCAACAGGGCCGACGGCGGCACTGACGGGCAGCCCGAGGACCGACGGCCGGTCGACCAACCCGGGATGCCCGACTCGGGCGCGGCGCGGGAGCGGACGGAGACCCCCTCGCACGGTGCTCCTTCCGGCCCCCACACTGTGATCGAGGGCCGCTACGAGCTGCTGGAGCCCATCGGCAGTGGCGGGATGGGCGAGGTCTGGAAGGCCCACGACAGGCGGCTGCGCCGGTTCGTCGCCGTGAAGGGGCTCCTCGACCGCAGGGCCATGACCCCGGACACGCAGAAGGCGGCGATGCAGCGGGCCCGTCGGGAGGCGGAGGCCCTCGCCAAGATCGAGCACCAGAACGTGGTGACGGTCCACGACCAGATCGAGACCGCCGACCAGGTCTGGATCGTGATGAAGCTGCTGGAAGGGCGGTCGCTGGCCGACTTGTTGAGCCGCGACCGGGTCCTCGGCGTGCCCAGGGCCGCGGACACCGGTCTCCAGATGGCCCAGGGCCTGCGGGCGGTCCACGAGGCGTCGGTCCTGCACCGCGACGTCAAGCCGGGCAACGTACTGGTGCGGGACGGCGGCCAGGTGGTGCTGGTGGACTTCGGCATCGCCACCTTCGAGGGTGCGGACCGGGTCACCCGGCACGGCGGCATCATCGGCACACCCCCCTACCTGGCGCCCGAGCTCTTCGCCCCCGCCTCCCGCGGCCCCACGTCCGCCTCCGACCTGTGGGCGTTGGGAGTCACCCTGTACGAGATGGTCGAGGGACGCCTGCCCTTCGGCGGCAGCGAGGTCTGGGAGGTGCAGGCGAACATCCAGCAGTCGCCCGACCCCGTTCTCCGGTACGCCGGCCCCCTCGGCCCCGTCATCCAGGGGTTGCTGGTCACGGACCCGGACCGGCGCCTGGACGCGGCTTCGGCGGAGGAGATGCTCCGGGAAGTCCTCGCGGACCCGGGCACGCCGGCCCCCGCCCGCGTCGCGACACCCGCTCACCCGCCCACGGCCCGGCCCACGCCGCCCGCCTCACGACCGGCGCCGGCGGTGGCCGTATCGGCACCCGCCGCCTCCTCCGAAGCCGTTCCTTCCGAGTCGCCCCCTGCGGCGTCGCGCGCGGGCAGCGGCCGGTTCCGGGGCTGGAAGGTGGCGGCGGCCGCGGCGTGTGTCGCTCTGCTGGCCGGGGGAGGCTGGGTCATCTCGCAGGGCGGCTCCGGGGGCAGGCAGGACGACGCCTCCGGGGCACAGGGCGCGGGATCCGCCGGGAGTGACACGGAGAAGGCGTGGGAGCAGTGGAAGAACGCCAAGAAAAGGCTGACGATCGGTGCCAAGGAAGATCAGCCCGGTCTGAGCTTCTACAACAAGGACACCCGCGTGTGGAGCGGATTCGACGTCGACATCGCCTATGCCCTCGCCGATAAATTGGGTTACGGCAAGGAACAAGTCGACTTCTACGGGGTGACCACGGCCAACCGGGCGAGCAAGCTGAAGAACGGGGAAGTGGACCTGGTCATCGCCTCTTACAGCATGACACCCGCCCGCGAGAAGAAGGACGGCATCAATTTCGTCGGCCCCTACTACAAGGCGGGCAGCAGCCTCCTCGTACGCAAGAACTCCGCGAAATACGACCTCAACGAGGCCATCGACGTGAAGAGGAACCATGTCGAGGTGTGCACGGCGCGGGATTCCACGTACGCGGACAGGCTGAAGGAGGACGGCTACACCACGGGGAAGTGGCAGCCCGACACCTACAAGGAGTGCGTGGAAAGACTGCTGGACAAGCACTCGAGCGTGTACGCGGTCGCCTCGGACGACGTTCTTCTCGCCGGGTATGCCCAGAACGATCCGGCGCATTTGAAATTGCTGCCCAGCGGCGCGGGCACGGAACCCTACGGGGTGGCGATGCGGAAGGGCGACTCTCTCCTGAAGAGCAAGGTGTGCTCCGGACTCCAGGAGATCCTGGCCGGAAAAGAGTGGTCGGAAATGTACATGAAGGACCTGTCCCCGCTGACGGGACGGAAGACGGCGCCGAGCAAACCGGAGCTGATGCCGTGCTCGGGTGAGTGAGGTCTCTTCGGCAACGTGATGGTCGCGGGGGTGGGATGGAGAAGGCCGCGGCTCCTCCGGACGGAGAGGAGCCGCGGCCCGTCGGCGTCGGCGTCGGCGTCGGCGTCGAGTGACGGTGGAGTCGGTCAGTACGACGAGCCGGACGCGCCCAGCGCGCCCGTCGGGTGCCAGACCGTCTTCGTCTCCAGGAACGCCGTCATGCGCTCGGTGCCCGGCGTCGCCGACCAGTCGACGTCGTCCACAGGCTGTGGACGCAGGACGCGCTTCAGGTTGTCGGCCGCCGCGATCTCCAGCTCCTTGGCCAGCGTCTCGCCGGCGCCCGCGAGATCGATCGCGTTGACGTCCTGGTGGGCGGCGAGCGGGGCGGCGATCTCCGCCGTACGGCCGGAGAGGACGTTGACCACGCCGCCGGGGAGGTCGGAGGTGGCCAGGACCTCGCCCAGGGAGAGGGCGGGGAGGGGGGACTTCTCCGAGGCCACCACGACCGCCGTGTTGCCCGTCGCGATGACCGGGGCGACGACGGAGACCAGGCCCAGGAAGGACGACTCCTGCGGGGCCAGGACGGCGACGACGCCGGTCGGCTCCGGGGAGGAGAGGTTGAAGAAGGGGCCCGCCACCGGGTTGCCGCCGCCGACCACCTGGGCGATCTTGTCGGTCCAGCCCGCGTACCAGACCCAGCGGTCGATCGCGGCGTCGACCTGCGCCGCCGCCTTCGACTTCGACAGGCCCTCGGCGTCGGCGACCTCCGCGACGTACTGGTCGCGCCGGCCCTCCAGCATCTCGGCGATGCGGTAGAGGATCTGACCGCGGTTGTACGCCGTCGCGCCGGACCAGCCGCCGAACGCCTTGCGCGCGGCGACCACCGCGTCACGGGCGTCCTTGCGGGAGGAGAGGGGGGCGTTCGCCAGCCACCTGTTCTTCGAGTCGCTCACCTCGTACACCCGGCCGCTCTCGGAACGCGGGAACTTCCCGCCGACGTACAGCTTGTAGGTCTTCAGCACGCTGAGTCGCTCAGACATCGAGGTAAGCCTCCAGGCCGTGGCGGCCGCCCTCGCGGCCGAAGCCCGACTCCTTGTAGCCGCCGAACGGCGACGTCGGGTCGAACTTGTTGAACGTGTTGGACCAGATCACGCCCGCACGGAGCTTGTTCGCGACCGCCAGGATGCGCGAGCCCTTCTCCGTCCAGATGCCCGCCGACAGGCCGTACGGGGTGTTGTTGGCCTTGGCGACCGCCTCGTCCGGCGTGCGGAAGGTCAGCACGGACAGGACCGGGCCGAAGATCTCGTCGCGGGCGATGGTGTGCGCCTGGGTGACGTTCGTGAAGAGCGTCGGGGCGAACCAGTAGCCGGAGGAGGGGAGTTCGCAGGCCGGGGACCAGCGTTCGGCGCCCTCCGCCTCGCCCTGGTCCGCGAGGGCGGTGATACGGGCCAGCTGCTCGGCGGAGTTGATCGCGCCGATGTCGGTGTTCTTGTCCAGCGGGTCGCCCAGGCGGAGCGTGGACAGGCGGCGCTTGAGGGAGTCGAGCAGCTCGTCGTGGATCGACTCCTGGACCAGCAGGCGGGAGCCCGCGCAGCAGACCTGGCCCTGGTTGAAGAAGATGCCGTTGACGATGCCCTCGACGGCCTGGTCGATCGGGGCGTCGTCGAAGACGATGTTGGCGCCCTTGCCGCCCAGCTCGAGCGTGAGCTTCTTGCGGGTGCCCGCCACCGTGCGCGCGATCTGCTTGCCGACGGCCGTGGAGCCGGTGAAGGCGACCTTGTTCACGTCGGGGTGGGCGGTCAGCGCGGCGCCGGCGCGGCCGTCACCGGTGACGATGTTGACGACACCCTTGGGGAGCCCGGCCTGGCGGCAGATGTCCGCGAAGAACAGGGCGGAGAGCGGGGTCGTCTCGGCGGGCTTCAGGACCACCGTGTTGCCGGTGGCCAGCGCCGGGGCGATCTTCCACGCCAGCATCAGGAGCGGGAAGTTCCAGGGGATGACCTGGCCCGCCACGCCCAGCGGGCGCGGGTTCGCGCCGTAGCCGGCGTGGTCGAGCTTGTCGGCCCAGCCCGCGTAGTAGAAGAAGTGCGCCGCCACCAGGGGGAGGTCCGCGTCCCGGGTCTCCCGGATCGGCTTGCCGTTGTCCAGGGTCTCCAGGACGGCCAGCTCGCGGCTGCGTTCCTGGATGATGCGGGCGATGCGGAAGAGGTACTTCGCGCGCTCCGCGCCGGGCAGCGCCGACCACTTCTCGAAGGCCTTGCGGGCGGCCTTGACGGCACGGTCGACGTCCGCCTCGCCCGCTTCGGCGACCTCGGAGAGGACCTCCTCGGTGGCGGGAGAGACGGTCTTGAAGACCTTGCCGTCGGCCGCCTCCGTGAACTCGCCGTCGATGAACAGGCCGTACGACGGCGCGATGTCGACGACCGCGCGGGACTCGGGCGCCGGTGCGTACTCGAATGCGGATGCAGATGCAGATGCAGATGCCATGGTGATCAGTCCACCGTCACGTAGTCGGGGCCGGAGTAACGGCCGGTGGCCAGCTTCTGGCGCTGCATCAGCAGGTCGTTGAGCAGCGAGGAGGCGCCGAAGCGGAACCAGTGGTTGTCCAGCCAGTCCTCGCCCGCGGTCTCGTTGACCAGGACCAGGAACTTGATCGCGTCCTTCGCGGTGCGGATGCCGCCGGCCGGCTTCACGCCGACCTGGACGCCGGTCTGCGCGCGGAAGTCGCGGACCGCCTCCAGCATCAGGAGGGTGTTGGAGGGCGTGGCGTTGACCGCGACCTTGCCGGTCGAGGTCTTGATGAAGTCCGCCCCGGCCAGCATGCCGAGCCAGCTGGCGCGGCGGATGTTGTCGTACGTCGACAGCTCGCCGGTCTCGAAGATGACCTTGAGGCGGGCGGCCGTTCCGCAGGCCTCGCGTACGGCGATGATCTCGTCGTACACCTTCATGTAGTGCCCCGCGAGGAACGCGCCACGGTCGATGACCATGTCGACCTCGTCCGCGCCCGCCGTCACGGCCTCGCGCACGTCGGCCAGCTTGACGGCCAGCGAGGCGCGGCCGGCCGGGAAGGCCGTGGCCACGGAGGCGACCTTCACGCCGGAGCCGGCCACCGCCTCCTTCGCGGTGGGCACCATGTCGGGGTAGACGCAGACGGCCGCCGTCGCCGGGGCCGTGCGGTCGGTCGGGTCGGGGCGGACCGCCTTCGCGCCGAGCGCCCGGACCTTGCCGGGGGTGTCCGCGCCTTCCAGCGTCGTCAGGTCGACCATCGAGATGGCGAGGTCGAGGGCGTACGCCTTCGCGGTGGTCTTGATGGAACGGGTGCCGAGCGAGGCGGCGCGCGCCTCCAGGCCGACCGTGTCGACGCCGGGCAGCCCGTGGAGGAAGCGGCGCAGCGTGCTGTCGGACGCGGTGACGTCGGCGAGTCCGTGTGCGGGGCCGTTCGCGGGGCCCTGTGCGGCGGGTGCAGTGGTGGGCATGGTCACCAGGTGAGCATATCTACGCGCGTAGCGGTCTGTACAGTCCCGGGGGCTGGTTCGGTGGACCGGCACCGCCTGTGAGCGTCGGCCGGGCTGTCGGGCACAATCGGCTGCATGACGACGCCGGAGCCCCAGTCACCCTCGCCGCAGCCGTCGGCACCCGTGTCCAAGGACCGGATCTACCGCTCGCCCGCAGGCATGGCCGGGGGCGTGCTGGTGCTCGCCCTCGCGCTGTGGCTCGGCATCGACGCCCTGGTCGCGGGCGAGGGGAGCACCCGCTGGAAGGCGCTTGCCGCGCTGGTCTTCCTCGTGCCGCTCGTCGCCGCCTACACCGTGCGGCCCGCCGTCTTCGCGAACGACGACCGACTGCGGGTGCGCAATCCGTTCCGCGTGATCGTGCTCCCCTGGAGTCAGGTCGATTCGTTCCGGTCCGCCTACTCCAACGAGGTCTTCGCCGAGGGCGGCGCCAAGTACCAGCTGTGGTCCATTCCCGTGTCGCTGCGGGGGCGCAAGAAGGCCGCGCGGCAGGAGGACCGGCGGGCCGTCGGTGGTGCCGGTGGCGGCCGGAGGCGCGGTGGTGTGTTCGGCGGCATGGGCATGGGTGCGGGCATGGGCGCGGGCCAGGGCGGTTCGCGGACCCGCGGTGCCGGGGCCACTGCCGTGGGGACGGACGGGCCGGTGCGGGCCCAGGCCGACAGGATCATGGACGAGTTGCGTGAGCTGCGCGAGGCGCGGAAGGACGCCGCGACCTCCAAGGGCGAGGTGACGGTGCGGTGGGCGTACGAGATCGTCGTGCCGGTGGTGGCCGGGGCGGTGGCGCTGGCGGTGCTGCTCGGGGTCGGGTGAGTCGGCCCGTGGGGCGTTCGGCTGGGTGACCCGATCTGGTGGGTGGGCCGTCCCGGTGGGTGGCCTGTCTCGGTGGGTGGCCTGTCCGGTGGGTGGGCTGTCCCGGTGGGTGGCCCGTCTCGGTGGGTGGTGCCCTAGGGGGCCCTTGCGGGCCCCCTGGGGCGGTCAGATGCCGGCTGCCGTCGACAGGTCGCGCTTGAGTGACGTCAGCAGGTCCGTCGCCTTCGCCCGGGCCGCCGGGAGGCCGGCGTGCGCGGCGACCGGGACGACCACTTCCAGGTAGCACTTCAGCTTGGGCTCCGTGCCGCTCGGACGGACGATCACCCGGGCGCCGTCGAGCGTGTAGCGCAGGCCGTCCGTGGGCGGGAGCGTGTCCGTGCCCCGGGTGAGGTCCTCCGCCTTCGTGACGGGCAGGCCGGCGAGGCTCGTCGGGGGCTGCTCGCGCAGGCGGTGCATCGCGGCGGCGATGAGGGAGAGGTCCTCCACGCGGACCGAGAGCTGGTCGGTGGCGTGCAGGCCGTGCTCCACCGCGATGTCGTCGAGGAGGTCGAGGAGGGTGCGGCCGGCTTCCTTCAGGGCCGAGGCCAGTTCCGTGATCAGGAGGGCCGCGGTGATGCCGTCCTTGTCGCGGACGCCCTCCGGGTCGACGCAGTAGCCCAGGGCCTCCTCGTAGCCGTAGCGGATGTTCTCCACGCGGGCGATCCACTTGAAGCCGGTGAGGGTCTCGACGTGGGGGACGTTCGCCTTCGCGGCGATGCGGCCGAGGAGGGAGGACGACACGATCGACTCCGCGAACGTGCCGTGCGCTCCGCGGGTGACCAGGTGGGCGGCGAGGAGGGCGCCGACCTCGTCGCCCCGGAGCATGCGCCAGCCGGCGGCGTCCGCGGGGTCGGGTACGGCCACCGCCAGGCGGTCCGCGTCCGGGTCGTTGGCGATGACCAGGTCGGGGGCGGACTCGCGGGCCTTCGCGAAGGCGAGGTCCATCGCGCCGGGCTCTTCCGGGTTGGGGAAGGCGACGGTGGGGAAGTCCGGGTCGGGGTCGGCCTGCTCGGTGACGAGGATGGGCCGCGGGAAGTCGGCCCGGGCGAAGGCGGCGAGGAGGGTGTCCTTGCCGACGCCGTGCATCGCGGTGTAGACGGTGCGGGCGGTGCGGGGGGAGCCGGGGGCGAGGACGGCGTCCGTGCGGGTGAGGTAGGCGTCGAGGACGTCGTCACCGAGGGTCTGCCAGCCGGATTCGGGGCGGGGGACGTCGTGGAGGGAGCGTACGGCGTCGATCTCCGCGGCGATCTCGGCGTCGGCGGGGGGCACGATCTGGGAGCCGTCGCCGAGGTACACCTTGTAGCCGTTGTCGCGGGGCGGGTTGTGGCTGGCGGTGACCTCCACTCCGGCGACGGCGCCGAGGTGCCGGATCGCGAAGGCGAGGACGGGGGTGGGGAGAGGGCGGGGGAGTACGGCTGCCCTGAGGCCGGCGCCGGTCATGACGGCCGCGGTGTCGCGGGCGAAGTCCTCGGACTTGTGGCGGGCGTCGTAGCCGACGACGACCAGGCCGTCGGTGTGGCCCTGCTTCTTCAGGTACGCGGCGAGGCCGGCGGCGGCACGGATGACGACCGAGCGGTTCATGCGCATCGGGCCGGCGCCGAGTTCGCCGCGGAGGCCCGCGGTGCCGAACTGGAGGGTGCCGGAGAAGCGTGCGGTGAGCTCGGCGTGGTCCCCGGCGTCGATGAGGCGGGCGAGTTCCGCGCGGGTGTCCGCGTCGGGGTCCTCGGCCAGCCATGCCTTGGCTCGTGCGAGGAGGTCGTCGTCGTTCACGTCTTGCACGTCGGTCAGCCTCTCGGGTGTCGGTGGTGTGTGGTGCGGGGTGCCTGCGGCGCCTGGGCGGGTGCCTCTGCCGGTGGGGGCGGTGCGGTGCCTGCGGCGGCCTGTGCGGGTGCCTCCGGCGGTGGTGGGGGTGCGGGGTGCCTGCGGCGCCTGTGCGGGTTCGGTGGGGGTGCGCGTAGCGCGGTGCGTTGTCTGGGGGTCGGGGCCGCGCCGGGGGGTGTCCGTCCTCGGAACGGCGCGGAATCGGTCGGCCACAGAAGTGAACCGCGTTGACGCGCCAACCGCTGCGGGCGGACACCCCCCGACACGTCCCCTTCTCGCCGTACGCGGCTGCCGGCCGCCCACCGTCGCTGCCCCGTCCCGCCGTACGCGGCTCCCCGCCGTCGTCCCGTCGCTGCGGGCAGTCGCATGCCGCCCCAGCTGCGGGCAGTCGTGCCGCTGGGGCGATGGGGGTCCCCCCGCTCGAGCGAAGCCGAGAGTGGGGGAGGGTGGGCGCAGCGGCACCCCGTAGCGCCGGGCCGCGCGACCCACCCCGCGCCCACACCCACGCCGGGTGCCAAGAGAACGCCGGGTCACGCGGGCCACCCGCCGGGCACCGGGCAACGCCGGAGCACTGACCGCCTGCTACAGCCGGCCCAGCACCTGTGTCAGCAGGGTCCCCATCCGCGTGGCGGAGTCGCGGCCCGCCTGGAGGACCTCCTCGTGGTTGAGGGGCTCGCCCGTCATGCCCGCGGCGAGGTTGGTGACCAGGGAGATGCCCAGCACCTCCGCGCCGGCCTCGCGGGCCGCGATCGCCTCGAGGACCGTGGACATGCCCACCAGGTCCGCCCCGATGACGCGGGCCATGCGGATCTCGGCCGGGGTCTCGTAGTGCGGGCCGGGGAACTGGGCGTAGACGCCCTCCTCCAGCGTGGCGTCGACCTCCTTGCACAGCGCGCGCAGGCGGGGGGAGTAGAGGTCCGTGAGGTCGACGAAATTGGCGCCGACGATGGGGGAGGTGGCGGTGAGGTTGATGTGGTCGCTGATCAGGACGGGCTGGCCGGGGCGCATGCCCTCGCGCAGGCCGCCGCAGCCGTTGGTCAGGATGATCGTCTTGGCGCCGGCCGCCACGGCGGTGCGGACACCGTGGGAGACGGCGGCCACGCCGTGGCCCTCGTAGTAGTGGGTGCGGCCCAGGAAGACCAGCGCCCGCTTGTCGCCGATGGAGTACGAGCGGACCTTGCCGCCGTGCCCCTCCACTGCGGGCTTGGGGAAGCCCGGCAGGTCGGTGACCTGGAGATCGGCCTCGGGGGCGCCCAGTGCGTCCACGGCCGGTGCCCAGCCGGAGCCCATCACGAGGGCGACGTCGTGGGTCTCGGCGCCGGTGAGTTCGCGCAGGCGGGCCGCGGCGGCGTCGGCGGCAGCGTAGGGGTCGCCCTGGATGTCGTCCGGAAGAAGAGATGCGTTCACGCCGAAGAGGGTAGCCGGTTTGTGGCTACGCGCGTAGATGGCGGAGGTCACGGGATGGTGATTGTTGGGTTGGAGGTTTCGACAGGGGGGTGGTCAGCAAGGGCGCTTGCGCAGTTCCATCACGTAGTCGTGGGGGGCGCCGGCCGATTCGGCGGCGTCCGCGATCTCGCCCAGGTAGCGGGCGGAGGGCAGGCCGCCCTCGTAGGCGTTCAGGACGTAGGTCCAGGCCCCTTCCTCGCCCTCCAGGGTGTGGACGCGGACGCGGGTGCGGCGGTAGATGTCCATGCCCACGCCCTCCCAGCGGTCGAGGGAGTCCTCGTCCATGGGGGCGATGTCGTAGAGGGACACGAAGACCTGGGAGATCGGGTCCTCCACGAGGGTCGCGATCGCGCCCTCCCAGCCCATGTGCTCGCCCCCGAAGGTCAGCCGCCACCCGTTCAGCCAGCCGGTGGCGCGCAGCGGCGAGTGCGGGGCGCGGCGGGTCATCAGCCGCGCGTCGAGGTTGCCGGCGTAAGCGGCGTAGAGCGACATGAGGGGAAGGGTACGGCAGGGGTGCGGGGCATCGCTGTTGTAACGGTGGTGGCCCCGGGCGGCCACTCGTTGAAGGGTGCGGGACAATGGAGTACGTGACTCGGATCGTGATCATTGGCGGCGGACCCGGCGGATACGAAGCGGCGCTGGTGGCCGCTCAGCTCGGCGCGGAGGTGACCGTCGTGGACTGCGACGGTCTGGGCGGGGCGTCGGTGCTGACCGACTGCGTGCCGTCCAAGACCCTCATCGCGACGGCTGAGGTGATGACCACCTTCGATTCGTCCTACGAGGAGCTGGGGATCATCGTCGCCGATGACACCCCGCCCATGGAGCAGGCCGCCCGGGTGGTGGGGGTCGACCTGGGCAAGGTCAACCGCCGGGTGAAGCGGCTCGCGCTGGCGCAGTCGCACGACATCACCGCCTCCGTCACGCGCGCCGGCGCCCGGGTCATGCGCGGGCGCGGACGGCTGGAGGGCATGCAGGGACTCGACGGGTCCCGCAAGGTCGTGGTGCGGGCCGCCGACGGAAGTGAGGAGACGCTGACCGCTGACGCGGTGCTCATCGCCACTGGCGGGCATCCGCGGGAGCTGCCGGACGCTCGGCCCGACGGTGAGCGGATTCTGAACTGGACCCAGGTGTACGACCTCGATGAGCTGCCCGAGGAGCTCATCGTGGTGGGGTCGGGTGTCACCGGTGCCGAGTTCGCCGGTGCCTATCAGGCCCTGGGGTCGCGGGTCACGCTCGTGTCGTCGCGGGACCGGGTGCTGCCCGGTGAGGACCCGGACGCGGCGGCCGTGCTGGAGGACGTCTTCCGGCGGCGCGGGATGAACGTCATGTCGCGGTCCCGGGCCCAGTCCGCCAAGCGGGTGGGCGACCGGGTGGAAGTCACGCTGTCGGACGGACGGGTCATCACCGGGTCGCACTGTCTGATGGCCGTCGGTGCCATTCCCAACACCGAGGGCATGGGGCTGGAGGAGGCCGGGGTCCGGCTCAAGGACTCCGGACACATCAAGACCGACCGGGTCTCGCGGACCTCGGCTCCCGGCGTGTACGCCGCCGGTGACGTCACCGGTGTCTTCGCGCTCGCCTCGGTGGCGGCGATGCAGGGACGGATCGCCATGTACCACTTCCTGGGCGATGCCGTGACCCCGCTGAACCTCAAGACCGTGTCCGCCAACGTCTTCACCGACCCCGAGATCGCCACCGTCGGCTACTCGCAGGCCGACGTCGACGCCGGCAAGATCGACGCCCGGGTGGTGAAGCTGCCGCTGCTGCGCAACCCCCGCGCCAAGATGCAGGGCATCCGGGACGGCTTCGTCAAGATCTTCTGCCGGCCCGGTACCGAGATCGTGGTGGGCGGTGTCGTCGTGGCGCCGCGTGCTTCGGAGCTCATCCACCCCATCTCGATCGCCGTCGACAACAACCTGACGGTCGAGCAGATCGCCAACGCCTTCACCGTGTATCCCTCGCTTTCGGGGTCGATCGCGGAGGTGGCGCGGCAGTTGCACACCCGGAAGGCCGGCGGAGAGGGCTAGCCGCGGCTTGAAATGACTCCCCGCCGGTCACGGGGAGTCGCGGTGCTTGCGGGTGGCATAGGCGGGCGGGGTAGGCCCGTATACCACTTCCAGTGGTGGCATGCGAACAACTTCTGTTATTCGGCGCATACTGCTGAAAGCAGACGGTCGTTGGGGTTACTGTCAGTTTCGTGTTCGCTGCAGAACGTCGCCAATTGATCCTCGAAATGGTGCGAGCGAACGGGGCCGTGTCGCTCCGTGAGCTCGCCCGCGTCGTCCAGACCTCCGAAGTGACCGTACGGCGGGACGTGCGCGCACTGGAGGCAGAAGGACTCCTCGACCGCCGGCACGGCGGTGCGGTACTGCCGGGCGGGTTCACGCGAGAGTCCGGCTTTCCGCAGAAGTCCCATCTCGCGACCGCCGAGAAGACGGCCATCGCCGATCTCGCCGCGGGCCTCGTCGAAGAGGGCGAAGCCATCGTGGTGGGGGCGGGTACCACGACGCAGGAGCTGGCCCGCCGGCTCGCGCGGGTGCCCGGGCTGACCGTCGTCACCAACTCGCTGCTGGTGGCCCAGGCCCTCGCCCACGCCAACCGGGTCGAGGTCGTGATGACCGGTGGCACGCTCCGGGGGTCCAACTACGCCCTGGTGGGGTCCGGGGCCGAGCAGTCCCTGCAGGGGCTGCGGGTCTCCAAGGCCTTCCTGTCCGGGAGCGGGCTGACCGCCGAGCGGGGACTGTCCACGTCCAACATGCTGTCGGCGTCCGTCGACCGGGCGCTGGTCCAGGCCGCCGCCGAGGTCGTCGTCCTCGCCGACCACTCCAAGCTGGGTACGGACACCATGTTCCAGACCGTGCCCACCGATGTCATCACCCGTCTGGTCACCGACGAGTCGCCGGGCCACGACGATCGCGCCGCCACCGAGCTCCAGGCCCTGGCCGACCAGGGCGTGCAGATCACCGTGGCCGGGGCCTCGGGGGGTGGTGCGGCGAACGGCGGCGGGACACCGGGGGCCTCGGGGGGTGAATCCGTGGCGCGCCAGCAACGCCGGGACGTGCCGCTTCCGGGGCCGCGCCGACAGGTTCCGGGCGCGGCGGCGGGCCTTCGGTCGGCCACCGCCCTGAGTGAGCAGAACGGCGGGGCGGAACGGGCGCGCGTCGCCGACATGCGTCGCCGGTAGTCGTCCGGCGGTCCCCGTCCGTCGGGCAGTGAGAGGGGCGCCCGGCGGACCGTGGGATACGGTCCGCCGGGCGCCCCTGTCGTGTGGTGCGGGCGTCCTCAGTCCTTGATCTCGCAGATCGCGGCGCCGGACGTGACGGAGGCGCCGACCTCCGCGCCCAGGCCCTTGACGGTGCCGGACTTGTGGGCGTTGAGGGGCTGTTCCATCTTCATCGCTTCGAGTACGACGATCAGGTCGCCTTCCTGGACTTCCTGGCCCTCCTCGACGGCGATCTTGACGATGGTGCCCTGCATCGGGGAGGCGAGGGTGTCGCCGGAGGCGGCGGGGCCGGACTTCTTGGCCGCGCGGCGCTTGGGGCGGGCCCCGGCCGCCAGGCCGGTGCGGGCCAGCGACATGCCCAGGCTGGAGGGGAGGGAGACCTCCAGGCGCTTGCCGCCGACCTCGACGACGACCGTCTCGCGGCCGCTCTCCTCGTCCGCCTCGGTGTCGGCGGGCGCGGTGAAGGGCTTGATCTCGTTGACGAACTCCGTCTCGATCCACCGGGTGTGGACCGTGAAGGGGTCCGTGGAGCCGGTCAGTTCGGGCGCGAAGGCCGGGTCGCGGACGACGGTGCGGTGGAAGGGGATGGCGGTGGCCATGCCCTCGACCTGGAATTCGTCCAGGGCGCGGGCGGCGCGCTGGAGTGCCTCGGCGCGGGTGCGGCCAGCGGCGCGGACATGCAATGCGTCCCGGTCCGGGTCCGCGTAGACGGCCACGCTCGCGATCCCGGCGTCCCGGCAGGCCCGGGCCACGCGGACAGCGATTTCGCCACGATTGGCGATGAGCACCTTCGTCAGCATGCCGCCTCCTGGACGTCCGTCCGGCCGGCGCCGAGCGCGTCGACGGTCGCGACGATGCGGCGGATGTCCGCACCGGGGGTGAACACCGCGGCCACGCCCATCGCTTCGAGCGCTCGGACGTCCGCGTCCGGGATGATGCCGCCGACCAGGATGCGGACGTCGCTCGCGTCCTCCCGCGCCAGCAGTTCGAGCACGCGCTCCACGATGGTCAGATGGGCGCCCGAGAGGACCGAGAGGCCCAGCACGGGTGCGTCCTCGGCGATGACGGTGGCGACGATCTGCTCCGGTGTCTGGTGCAGGCCGGTGTAGATCACCTCGTGGCCGGCGTCGCGCAGCGCACGGGCGATCACCTTGGCGCCACGGTCGTGGCCGTCGAGTCCGGGCTTGGCGATCACCACGCGCAACCGGGGCGGCGCCGTGGCACCACCGAGGTCTGCGCGCTGTCGCAGGGTGTTCATGATCTCTCCGATCGCGGGTTCACTGGGGGAGGGCTGAGGCGAGCCAGCCGACGGGGCCGTAGCCCTGTGGCGTGCGCAGGAGGCGGCGGGTGGAGGCCCAGGCGGCACCCGTGCGCCGGGGCGCCGGGGCGGCGGGGGCCGCAGTGCCGACGGTGGTCAGCAAGGTGACCACGGCGGCGAGTTCTTCCGGGGTGGGGTTGCCCCGTACGACCTTGATGGTCACAGTGGCTCCTTCCGGAGGGTTCAGAGGGGGATGTTGCCGTGCTTCTTCGGGGGGAGGGATTCGCGCTTGGTGCGGAGCTGGCGCAGGCCGCGGACGATGTGGCGGCGGGTGTCGGAGGGCATGATCACGGCGTCGACGTAGCCGCGTTCGGCGGCGGTGTAGGGGTTGAGGAGGGCGTCCTCGTACTCCTGCATCAGCCGGGCGCGTGCCGCGTCGGGGTCGTCGGAGCCGGCGATGGTCCTGCGGTGCAGGATGTTGACGGCGCCCTGGGCGCCCATGACGGCGATCTGGGCGGTGGGCCAGGCCAGGTTGAGGTCGGCGCCGAGGTGTTTGGAGCCCATGACGTCGTAGGCGCCGCCGAAGGCCTTGCGGGTGATGACCGTGATGAGGGGGACGGTGGCCTCGGCGTAGGCGAAGATCAGCTTGGCGCCGCGGCGGATGATGCCGTCGTGTTCCTGGTCGACGCCGGGCAGGAAGCCGGGGACGTCGACGAAGGTGAGGACGGGGACGTTGAAGGCGTCGCAGGTGCGTACGAAGCGGGCGGCCTTCTCGGAGGCGGTGATGTCCAGGCAGCCGGCGAACTGCATCGGCTGGTTGGCGACGATGCCGACGGGGCGGCCCTCGACGCGGCCGAAGCCGGTGAGGATGTTCGGCGCGAACAGCGGCTGGGTCTCGAAGAACTCGGCGTCGTCCAGGACGTGCTCGATGACGGAGTGCATGTCGTAGGNCAGCGGCGCGGACATGCAATGCGTCCCGGTCCGGGTCCGCGTAGACGGCCACGCTCGCGATCCCGGCGTCCCGGCAGGCCCGGGCCACGCGGACAGCGATTTCGCCACGATTGGCGATGAGCACCTTGCGCACGATTGAGGCTCCCTCCTTGAAACAAGCCGAGTTTAGGGACTGCCGACACGGCACTTCGACCCGTCCCCAATGGTGAGCTTGCCCACACGGAGCGTGATTCGAGGCTCGCTCGACCCGCGAAAGCCCTTGTAGTACCGCGCTACGCAGGACTCCTGGGGGAAACCCTAGTCCCCCTGTGTGGTCAAGGTCTCTGTAAGGGCGTGCTGCGGGCCACTCGGTTTCTTTGTGGAGTCCCTACTAATGGCCCAATGATTCTTTGCTCGTGCCGGAACCCTTGTGGCGAGGTTTACCCGTTAGTAGCGTTCCCCGTGTCTCGAACGTACTTGGGGTAACAGCTGTCCTGTGCGGCAGCGGTCGAAAGTGGGTGGGGACCGGTGTCAGTGCGCAGGCCGGTGGCGTGGGTCGTGGCGGTCGTGCTCTTCGTGGAGGCGGTCGGCGTCGCGGCGCTGAACTGGTTCCTGGGGATCGTCGTCGACCGGCAGGACATGTCCCTGGCCGGGCTCGACCCGGACACGATGTCCGTCTCCTCGAAGATCGGCGGGGTCGTCTTCGGGCTGTACTTCGCGCTCTGCGCCCTGGTCGCCCTGCTCGTGGCGGTGCGGGACCGCGCGCCCGCGGGGCTCGGCCGGATCCTGCTGATCAGTGCCGCCGTGGTGCACGGGCTGCTCGGCGCCTTCACCTGGGGGCTGGTGGGACCCGGCGCCTTCATCTTCATGATCGCCGTACTGGGCCTCATCGTGCTGCTGCTGATGACGTACGACACCCGTGAGGAGCCTGCCGCCGGGCCGCGGCCCCAGGGCGGCAACGGCGGCAAGGGCGACGACGGCTCCCCGGTCAGCCCTCCTGCGGCGCCCACAACTCCGTGATGCCGGTCCCGAGCTCGGCGAGGAGGCGGCGCAGCAGGGGCAGGCTGAGGCCGATGACGTTCCCGTGGTCGCCGTCGATGCCGTCGATGAACGGCGCCGAGCGGCCGTCCAGGGTGAACGCGCCCGCGACGTACAGGGGCTCCCCGGAGGCCACGTAGGCGGCGATCTCGTCGTCGGTCGGCTCGCCGAAACGGACGACGGTGGACGCGGTCGCCGAGACGTGGCGGCCGGAGGCGGTGTCCCAGACGCAGTGGCCGGTCTGCAGCGTGCCCGCCCGGCCGCGCATCGCCTTCCAGCGGGCGGTGGCCTCCTCGGCGTCCGCCGGCTTGCCGAGCGCCTGGCCGTCCAGGTCGAGCACCGAGTCGCAGCCGATCACCAGGGCGCCGTGCACCTCGGGCTTGGCGGCCACCACGGACGCCTTGGCCTCGGCCAGGGCGAGGGCCAGGTCGGCGGGGGTGGAGGCGGTGACGGCTTCCTCGTCGACGCCGCTCACCAGCACCTCGGGGGCGAGCCCGGCCTGGCGCAGCAGGCCGAGCCGGGCCGGGGACTGGGAGGCGAGGACGAGTCGGCGGCGGGGCTGCTGCTGGTCGGTCATGGGATCAGGGTATCGGCGGTGCGCCCGCCGCCGGCGTCAGTGCAGACCGAGCACGATCATCGCCAGGACCATGGCCAGCGCCAGGAAGACGCTCAGCCGCCGCAGCATGTCCTGCATGTCGCGCAGTTCCTTGGGCGGCTCGTTCTCGGGGTCGGACCACAGCATGTCACTAGCGTGGGGCTTGGCCGGGGGGCGGGGCTTGAGTACGGGTACCTATATCGGGGCGCGGGGTTGCCGTTCTGTGCGCGGTTCCCCGCGCCCCTAGGGGGTTCGGCCCTAGCTTGGCCAGTACGTGCGGCCCCATGAGGCCGGGCCGGGGTGGGGCAGGCGGTGGGCTGCGATGCGGGACGGGTCGGACCAGGCGTCCCTGGGACCCGAGGCGCCGGACGGCTCCGTCTCGATTGCGGCGGCGCGGGCCCTGACCACCGTCAGGGCGGCGGCCAGTTCTTCGGGGGTGGGGTTGCCCCGTACGACCTTGATGGTCACAGCGGCTCCTTCCGGGGGGATCAGAGGGGGATGTTGCCGTGCTTCTTCGGGGGGAGGGATTCGCGCTTGGTGCGCAGCTGGCGCAGGCCGCGGACGATGTGGCGGCGGGTGTCGGAGGGCATGATCACGGCGTCGACGTAGCCGCGTTCGGCGGCGGTGTAGGGGTTGAGGAGGGCGTCCTCGTACTCCTGCATCAGCCGGGCGCGTGCCGCGTCGGGGTCGTCGGAGCCGGCGATGGTCCTGCGGTGCAGGATGTTGACGGCTCCCTGGGCGCCCATGACCGCGATCTGGGCGGTGGGCCAGGCCAGGTTGAGGTCGGCCCCCAGGTGCTTGGAGCCCATGACGTCGTAGGCGCCGCCGAAGGCCTTGCGGGTGATGACCGTGATGAGGGGGACGGTGGCCTCGGCGTAGGCGAAGATCAGCTTGGCGCCGCGGCGGATGATGCCGTCGTGCTCCTGGTCGACGCCGGGCAGGAAGCCGGGGACGTCGACGAAGGTGAGGACGGGGACGTTGAAGGCGTCGCAGGTGCGCACGAAGCGGGCCGCCTTCTCGGAGGCGGTGATGTCCAGGCAGCCGGCGAACTGCATCGGCTGGTTGGCCACGATGCCGACGGGGCGGCCCTCGACGCGGCCGAAGCCGGTGAGGATGTTCGGCGCGAACAGCGGCTGGGTCTCGAAGAACTCGGCGTCGTCCAGGACGTGCTCGATGACGGAGTGCATGTCGTAGGNACGATGCCGACGGGGCGGCCCTCGACGCGGCCGAAGCCGGTGAGGATGTTCGGCGCGAACAGCGGCTGGGTCTCGAAGAACTCGGCGTCGTCCAGGACGTGCTCGATGACGGAGTGCATGTCGTAGGGCTGGTTCGCCGAGTCGGGGACGATCGTGTCCAGTTCGGCGTCCTCGTCGGTGACCGTGAGGTCGGCCTCTTCGGGGAAGGCGGGGGGTTCGGAGAGGTTGTTGGACGGCAGGTAGGACAGGAGCTGCTTGACGTACTCGACGGCGTCCTTCTCGTCGCCGGCCATGTGGTGGGCCACGCCCGAGGTGGAGTTGTGGGTGCGGGCGCCGCCCAGTTCCTCGAAGCCGACGTCCTCGCCGGTGACGGTCTTGATGACGTCGGGGCCGGTGATGAACATGTGGCTGGTCTGGTCGACCATGACCGTGAAGTCGGTGATCGCGGGGGAGTAGACCGCGCCGCCCGCGCAGGGGCCGACGACCAGGCTGATCTGCGGGATCACGCCGGAGGCGTGGGTGTTGCGGCGGAAGATCTCGCCGTAGGCGCCCAGCGAGGCGACGCCTTCCTGGATGCGGGCGCCGCCGGAGTCGTTGATGCCGATGACGGGGCAGCCGGTCTTCAGGGCGAAGTCCATGACCTTGACGATCTTCTGGCCGTAGACCTCGCCGAGGGCGCCGCCGAAGACGGTGAAGTCCTGGGAGAAGACGGCGACGGGGCGGCCGTCGACGGTGCCGTAGCCGGTGACGACGCCGTCGCCGTAGGGGCGGTTGGCCTCCAGGCCGAAGTTGGTGGAGCGGTGCCGGGCGAACTCGTCCAGCTCGACGAAGGAGCTCTCGTCCAGGAGGAGGTCGATGCGTTCACGAGCCGTCAGCTTGCCCTTGGCGTGCTGCTTCTCGACGGCGCGTGCGGAACCGGCGTGCGTCGCTTCCTCGATACGGCGCCTGAGATCCGCGAGCTTGCCCGCGGTCGTGTGGATGTCGGCGTTCACGAGCCGTCAGCTTGCCCTTGGCGTGCTGCTTCTCGACGGCGCGTGCGGAACCGGCGTGCGTCGCTTCCTCGATACGGCGCCTGAGATCCGCGAGCTTGCCCGCGGTCGTGTGGATGTCGGGCTGCTGCTCTTCCGGCTCGGACATCGGGATGCGGCTCCCTGCCTGCTCAAAAGGGGGGACGGTTACTCGTTCGTAGAGTAGTAGGGGCCCTTCCCTTCGGCAGTGCGGTCTTTCCCACACCTAGGGTGGGTTGCATGACGCCCCGAGACTCCTCCGACTCCCCCGACTCCCCGAACAACAGGTGGTCCGACCTGGACCGGCCGCCCCTCAGCAGCACGGCCCTGCGCCGGGGCCTGGTACGGGAGGGAGGGCTGTGGCGGCAGGTGGACGTGGTGCAGCGCACCGGCTCCACCAACTCCGACCTCGTGGCCCGGGCCGCGCGGGGGGACCTGGCGGAGGGCGTCGTCCTCGTCGCCGAGGAGCAGAGCGCCGCGCGCGGGCGCCTGGACCGGCAGTGGACGGCGCCGGCGCGCTCCGGGCTCTTCTTCTCCGTACTGCTGCGGCCCGCCGAGATCCCCGTGACCCGCTGGGGATGGCTGCCGCTGCTCACCGGCGTCGCCGTGGCGACCGGGCTGTCCCGCGTCGCGGGCGTCGACACCGCCCTGAAGTGGCCCAACGACCTGCTGGTGACCGTCGGCGACGAGGAACGCAAGGCCGGCGGCATCCTGGCCGAGCGGGCCGGCGACGACGGCGTCGTCATCGGCGTCGGCATCAACGTCTCGCTCCGCGCCGAGGAGCTGCCGGTCGCACGGGCCGGGTCGCTGGCGCTGGCCGGGGCCGTGAACACCGACCGGGACCCGCTGCTGCGCGGGGTGCTGCGGTCGCTGGAGGACTGGTACGGGCGCTGGCGTGCGGCCGGCGGCGACCCTGCGGTCAGCGGGCTGCAGGAGACGTACGCGGCGGGCTGCGCGACGCTCGGGCGCATGGTGCGGGCGGAGCTTCCGGGGGACCGGTCGCTCGTGGGGGAGGCGGTGGCCGTGGACGGCGACGGGCGGCTGGTGCTGGCGACGGAGGCGGGGGTGCAGGAGCCGGTGGGGGCGGGCGACATCGTGCACTTGCGGTTGGCGTGAGCGCCGCCCCGGGGCACTCTCGGAGTGCGGGCCGCACGGGAGTGAGCTGGGGCACACCTGACGTAAAGTTGGGGCCGGTCGAACCTGACCGCGGCAGATCGGAAAGGCAACAGGCGTGACCGTCGACGACACCGGCTCCGGCGCGGACGGGGACGGCCGGGTGGACCCCGAGCCCGCCCCGGACTCCGCCGACCCCGGCGAGGACCCGCTCGCGCTGCGCCTCGAAGGGCTCATCCTGGGCGCCGAGCGCCGCTACACCCCCTTCCAGGCCGCCCGCAGCGCGGGCGTCTCCATGGAACTGGCCTCCCGTTTCTGGCGGGCCATGGGCTTCGCCGACATCGGCCAGGCCAAGGCGCTGACCGAGGCCGACGTCCTCGCCCTGCGGCGACTGGCCGGTCTGGTGGAGGCGGGGCTGCTCAGCGAGGCGATGGCCGTCCAGGTCGCCCGGTCCACGGGGCAGACCACCGCCCGGTTGGCCGAGTGGCAGATCGACTCCTTCCTGGAGGGCCTGACCGAGCCCCCCGAGCCCGGGATGACGCGCACCGAGGTGACGTATCCCATCGTCGAACTGCTCCTTCCCGAGCTGCAGGAGTTCCTCGTCTACGTCTGGCGGCGCCAGCTCGCCGCCTCGGCCGGCCGCGTCATCCAGGCCGGGGACGACGAGGAGATGGTGGACCGGCGGCTCGCGGTCGGCTTCGCGGACCTGGTCGGCTTCACGCGGCTGACCCGGCGGATGGAGGAGGAGGAACTCGGCGAACTGGTCGAGGCCTTCGAGACCACCTCCGCCGACCTGGTGGCCGCGCGCGGCGGACGGCTGGTCAAGACCCTCGGCGACGAGGTGCTCTACGCCGCCGACGACGCCGGTACGGCCGCCGAGATCGCCCTGCGGCTCATCGAGACGATGGCCAACGACGAGACCATGCCGGAGCTGCGCGTCGGCATCGCCTTCGGCACGGTCACCACCCGGATGGGCGATGTCTTCGGTACGACCGTCAACCTGGCCTCCCGGCTCACCTCGATAGCCCCGAAGGACGCCGTCCTCGTCGACTCCGCCTTCGCGGAGGAGCTGATCCGCACCGGGGACGCCCCCGCATCGGAGGCGGCGGCGGCCGAGGCGGCGGCCGCCGCGGAGAAGGAGGGCGAGGAGCCGCCGGTGTACCGCTTCGCGCTCCAGCCGATGTGGCAGCGTCCGGTACGCGGTCTCGGCGTGGTCGAGCCGTGGCTGCTCACGCGCCGGGGCGACGGCGGCGGGGAGCCGTAGGGCGCCCGCAGTCCGGTTGTTCAGCCGTCGAACAGGTCGACGCAGAGGCCTATGACGGGCACGCACAGGCCCGGATCGTCGGGTTCCGGCGCCGGATCGGACGTCGGTGGCGTGCTGCGGCCCGGTGGTGCCGGGGTGGGGTGAGGCCCGGGCCCGTCGGACCGCGACGGCTGCGCGGTGCCCGGGGCCGGGGTGCGAGCCCGGTCGCCGGCGTCACCCGCCCGTTCCCTTTCCTCCCCTTCTTCCTGTGCCCTTTCCCCCGGCCTGCGCCCGTCGGAGGCGTCCGGGGTGCCCGGCACGGTCGTGGTCGTGGGGAGCGGGACCGCTGGACCGCTCGCGGACGGGCCCGGTACGAGACCGGGTATGAGGCCCGGTTCGGGGGAGCCGCTCAGGCCGCCCATGGCGGATGTCGCCGAAGGGCTCGCCCCGGGCGGTCCGCCGTCGGTGGCCCCGGCGGCAGGCGCCGTCGCCCGGTCCGAGGCCGTGCCCCCGCCCTCCACGCGCGGCGCGGCCCCGGCGCCGAAGCCGCCGCTCGCGTCACCACCGGGCTCGGGCAGCAGGCGTACGAGGCTCAGAGCGCCAGCCGCCGCCAGGGCGAGGCCGCCGGTGACCAGCAGCACCTTGCGGGGGCGGGGCCTGCGGTGCCGGCCCCGGCGGCACCACGCGTACCGCGGCTCCGTCCGCACGTCAGTGGGCGTGCCGGCGGTCGGCCTGCCGGTCGTCGGTGTGCCGGTCGTCGTCATGGTCCCTCCCCGGTGCGCACGCGCCCCCGCTGCGCCGTGGCGGAGCGAGGCTACGGTCTGCCGTCGGCCGGAGTGGGGCGGTCGGCCGTATGTCACTCGAACGGGTGGGCGGGGCCGGTGCGGGGAGCGGGCGCGTCCGGTCTTCCCCCGCGCGGGCCCGCCTGCGATGATCGGGCGGTCGACTTGTTAACACGCGTTAACCGGAGGGTGTCATGAGCGAGGAGCGGTTCGGAGAGTTCGTCCTGGTGCGGCGGCACGGGGACGGGCATGTCGCGGAGCTCGCGCTCGACCGGCCGAAGGCCATGAACGCCGTCTCGACCGCGATGGCCCGGTCCGTGGGCGCGGCCTGCGCGGCGCTGGGCGAGGACCGGAGCGTACGGGTCGTGGTGCTGACCTCGACCCACGAGCGGGCGTTCTGCGTCGGGGCGGACCTGAAGGAGCGCAACTCCTTCTCCGACGCCGATCTGCTGCGCCAGCGGCCGGTGACACGGGGGGCGTACACCGCGGTGCTCGAGCTGCCGCAGCCGACGGTCGCGGCCGTGCACGGGTTCGCGCTGGGCGGCGGGTTCGAGCTGGCGCTGTCCTGCGACGTGATCGTGGCCGACCGTACGGCCGTGGTGGGGCTGCCGGAGGTGTCGGTGGGGGTGATCCCGGGCGGCGGCGGTACGCAGCTGCTGCCGCGCCGGGTGGGGGCGGCGCGAGCGGCCGAGCTGGTGTTCACGGCGCGGCGGGTGGCGGCCGAGGAGGCGCGCGGGATCGGGCTCGTGGACCAGCTGGTGGAGGAGGGGCGGGACCGGGAGGAGGCGCTGGAGCTGGCGTCCCGGATGGCCGCGAACTCGCCCGTGGGCCTGCGCGCGGCCAAGCGTGCGCTGCGCCTCGGGCACGGCCTCGACCTGCGGGCGGGCCTCGAGGTCGAGGACGCGGCGTGGCGGTCGGTGGCGTTCTCGGGGGACCGGGCGGAGGGCGTGGCGGCGTTCAACGAGAAGCGGGCGCCGAGGTGGCCGGGCGAGTGAGGGGGCGCGGCCGTCGCGGCGGACCGCCCTGACGACACTCGCCCGGTTCGCCCCGCTTGAGTAACGTTTCTTCGTGAATCTCCCTAGCCTGGAGTGATGGGTGACGACAGGCGGCTCGCGGCCGTGGTGGCGCTTGCGCAGGGGATGGCCGCCGCGCACAGCGCGCGTGAGGCGTGGCGGGCGGCGGCCGTCGGCGGGTGCCTGGCGCTGGGCGGCAGCTTCGCCGCGCTGTCGGTCTGGGAGCGCGAGCTGGGCCGGCTCCGGGTCCTCGTGAACGTCGGCCGGCGGGCCGAGGGCGAGGAGGAGTTCCCGGAGAACGAGTCCTACCCGGTGCACCAGTTCGCGGAGATCACCGAGTTCCTGCACGAGCGCTGGGCCGGCGGCGGTGAACCCGACGCCTGGGTCGAGACGGCCGAGGGACCCGCCGCCGGGCGCCCCGGATACGTCCATCAGCGCGTCGCCGCCCTGCGCCGCCGGGGCCGGGGCTGCTGCGTGGTCGCGCCGATCGTGCTGCACGGGCGGGCGTGGGGCGAGCTGTACGTGGCCCGCCCGGTGGGGGAGCGGGTCTTCGAGCGGGCCGACGCCGACTTCGCCACCGTACTGGCCTCCGTCGTCGCCGCCGGGATCGCGCAGACCGAGCGGCTGGAAGAGGTCCGGCGGCTCGCGTACACCGACGCGCTCACGGGCCTGGCCAACCGCCGCGCCGTCGACTCCGCGCTGGACGAGGCCGTCGAGCGGCACCGCGAGGAGGAGGTCGTCGTCAGCCTCGTCGTCTGCGATCTGAACGGCCTCAAGCAGGTGAACGACACGCACGGTCACGCCGTCGGGGACCGGCTCCTGGAGCGGTTCGGATCGGTGCTGTCGCTGTGCGGGGCGATGCTTCCGGGGGCGCTCGCGGCGCGGCTCGGCGGGGACGAGTTCTGTCTGCTCGCGGTCGGGCCGCCCGCCGACGCGGTGGTCAAGGCGGCCGAGGAGCTGTGCCGCCGGGCGGCCGAGCTGGAGCTGGGGGACGGCGTGGCCTGCGGGGTCGCGTCCACGGAGGACCCGGTCGGGCCGGTCCGCTCCGCCCGCCGGCTGTTCCGGCTGGCCGACGCCGCGCAGTACCGCGCCAAGGCGGAACGCGCGGCCGGGCCGGTGGTCGCCGGGCGCGAGGGACCCGACGACCCCGTCGTGCGGCTCGCGGACGAGCCCTCCCGGGAGGAGGACGGGGAGCGCAGGCGGTTCCGTGGGCGGCACTCGCCGTGACGCCGATCCGGTAAGGGGCGCTACGGGCACGCATCTGTGACGTACCCCCTCGTGACATCATCGAATTCACTGCGTACGCTCCTGAATATGGATATGCACACTGTGGTGGTGGGGACGACCGGGGTCACCGCGTCCGACGTCCTCGCCGTGGCACGCGGCGGCGCCCGGATCGAACTCTCCGACGACGCGGTCGCCGCCCTGGCCGCGGCCCGCGGCATCGTGGACGCGCTGGCCGCCAAGCCGGACCCCGTCTACGGCGTGAGCACCGGCTTCGGCGCCCTGGCGACCCGGCACATCAGTCCCGACCTGCGGGCCCAGCTGCAGCGCAACATCGTCCGCTCGCACGCCGCCGGGATGGGCCCCCGCGTCGAGCGCGAGGTGGTCCGCGCGCTGATGTTCCTGCGGCTGAAGACCGTCTGCTCCGGACACACCGGCGTCCGCCCCGAGGTCGCGCAGACCATGGCCGACGTGCTCAACGCCGGGATCACCCCGGTCGTGCACGAATACGGCTCCCTCGGCTGCTCCGGCGACCTCGCCCCGCTGTCGCACTGCGCGCTCACCCTCCTGGGCGAGGGCGACGCCGAGGGCCCCGACGGCACCGTGCGGCCGGCCGGTGAGCTGCTCGCCGCGCACGGGATCACCCCGGTCGAGCTGCGCGAGAAGGAGGGCCTCGCCCTCCTCAACGGCACCGACGGCATGCTCGGCATGCTGGTCATGGCCCTCGCCGACCTCGACACCCTCTACAAGTCCGCCGACATCACCGCCGCGCTGACCATGGAGGCCCTGCTCGGCACCGACAAGGTGCTCGCCCCCGAGCTGCACGCCATCCGTCCGCACCCCGGGCAGGCGGCCAGCGCCGCCAACATGGCCGCCGTGCTCAAGGGCTCGGGCCTGACCGGCCACCACCAGGACGACGCCCCCCGGGTCCAGGACGCCTACTCGGTGCGCTGCGCCCCGCAGGTCGCGGGCGCCGGACGCGACACCATGGCCCACGCCGGCCTGGTCGCCGAGCGCGAGCTGGCCGCGGCCGTCGACAACCCCGTCGTCCTGCCCGACGGCCGGGTGGAGTCCAACGGCAACTTCCACGGCGCCCCGGTCGCCTACGTCCTGGACTTCCTCGCCGTCGCCGTCGCCGACCTCGGCTCCATCGCCGAGCGCCGCACCGACCGGCTCCTCGACAAGAACCGCAGCCACGGTCTGCCGCCGTTCCTCGCCGACGACGCGGGCGTCGACTCCGGCCTGATGATCGCCCAGTACACGCAGGCCGCCCTGGTCGGCGAGCTGAAGCGGCTCGCCGTACCGGCCTCGGCGGATTCCATCCCGTCCTCCGCCATGCAGGAGGACCACGTGTCGATGGGCTGGTCGGCGGCGCGCAAGCTGCGCACGGCCGTCGACAACCTCGCGCGCGTGATCGCCGTCGAGCTGTACGCCGCCACGCGCGCGATCCAGCTCCGCGAGGGACTGACCCCGGCACCCGCGTCGCAGGCCGTCATCGACGCCGTACGGGCGGCCGGTGTCGAGGGTCCCGGTCCGGACCGGTACCTGGCGCCCGACCTCGCCGCGGCGGACGCGTTCGTGCGCGCCGGGCACCTGGTCGCGGCGGCGGAGACGGTCACGGGGCCGCTGCGCTAGCCAGCCGGTGGTGACGTGTGGAGGGGGCCCGGCGTGACGTCGGGCCCCCTCGCACGGTTTCCGGGCCCTCAGGCGCTCCCGGGTGTGCTCCGTGCCGGTCAGGGCGGTCAGGAAGATCTCCCGGCAGTCAAGAAAGCCAAAAGAACGTCAAGTTCTCTCAAAAGCCGAGGCGTTCCCGGCGTACCGAGTAGCCCACGAAGCCGGCGCCGAGACCGAGGCAGAGGGCGCCGCCGACGACGTACGGCGTGCTGTCGAAGCTGCCGGTGTCGGCCAGCCGGGTCGTGCCCTCGCCGGTCGCCGCCGTGTCCGTGGCGGTGTCCGCGGAGGCGGCTCTCGCCTGGGCCGTGACCTGCGGAGACGGCGTCGCGGCCGCGGACTCGAGCACCGGTGTCTCGGGTGTCGCGTTGGCCGACGGGACGAACCACAGGGCACACAGCAGGCCGCCCGCGGCGGTGGCGGTCAGCAAGGAACGGCGAGCGGATGACACGGAATATCGATCCCCTTGTGGCGCTGGCGAATTGGCCGTGTGGGCAGATGTTAGTGAAAGGCGCGGGTCACAGGAAAGTCACGGGAGGGGTCGGCCTTACGCTCCGGGCATGAGCACTCCAGAGACATCACGGTTTGTACGTATTCGCGTCGAGCTGGTTCTCGAGATCGACGACGAGGAGGCCGTCACCGGGGCCGCGCTGCAGGCCCTCGCCGAGGACGCCGAGCTGTCCGACGCCGAACGGGCCGACTCCGAGCGCGCTGTGACGGAGGACACCGCCGAGGCCCTGGCCCATCTGGTGGACCCGTTCGACCTGGTCGGCGCGGTGCCCGGGGTCGAGCTCCAGCAGGCCTCCTGGAGCAGTGAGCAGATCGACTACGACCCCGACTCGCCCGAGTGGGACCTCGACGAGGATGATGGCGACGAGAACGACCCGGAAGACGATGAAATGACGGTCGGCTGACGCGGTGTGGGGAAATTCCTGACCCCGGACGGCAACCGCCGTCCGGGGTTTCGTCGTCTCACGGTGCGCACTGACCGACACCTCCCCGCACCGCCTCCGCCCCCTGCGGCAAACGTGGTATGCCCCACACCCGTGAGCGATGTGGAACGGGACGAACCGGTCGTAGCGTTGAAAGTTATTGACGGGGTATCTCGGGGTTTCGGGAATCGGCAACGATGGAGAAGCGTGTGATGACGGACGGTAAGCGGCGCAAGGGCCTGGCGGCCGCGTCCGCACTGCTCGGCGGTGTGCTGGTGCTTTCGGCATGCTCCAGTAGCGACGCCGACACCTCCGGGGGTGGGGACGGCAAGACCTCGCAGGCCGAGGTCGACGAAGCGGCGGCCAAGAAGACGTCCGAGGCCCAGATCAAGATCACGCCCAAGGGCGGCTCGGACAACGCCTCCATCAACAACTCCGCCGGCGTCACCGTGAGCAAGGGCACGCTCACCGAGGTGAAGATGACCGCCTCGGACGGCACCGAGGTCAGCGGCGAGATATCCGCCGACAAGACGAGCTGGAAGCCCAGCGGCCAGCTGGAGCGCGCCACCAAGTACCAGATCACGGCGACCGCGCAGGACTCCGAGGGCCGTGCCGCCCACGAGAACGCGTCGTTCACCACGGTCTCCCCCCAGAACAGCTTCATCGGGACCTTCACCCCGGACGACGGCAAGACCGTCGGCGTCGGGATGCCCGTGTCGATCAACTTCGACAAGCAGATCACCGACAAGGCCGCCGTCCAGAAGGGCATCACGGTCAACAGCAGCAGCGGCCAGGAGGTCGCCTGCCACTGGTTCTCGACCCAGCGCATGGACTGCCGTCCCAAGGACTACTGGCAGGAGGGCTCGACCGTCACCCTCAAGCTGGAGCTCGACGGGGTCGAGGGCGCCGACGGCGTCTACGGCGTCCAGCAGAAGTCGGTCACCTTCAAGATCGGCCGCAACCAGGTCTCCTACGTCGACGCGAAGACCAAGCAGATGAAGGTCACGCAGGACGGCAAGACGATCAAGACCATCCCGATCTCCGCCGGCTCCCCCGACAACAAGACCTACGAAGGCCAGATGGTGATCTCCGAGAAGTACAAGGAGACCCGGATGGACGGCTCGACCGTCGGCTTCACCGACGACGACGGCAAGGGCGAGTACGACATCAAGGACGTGCCGCACGCCATGCGCCTGAGCACCTCCGGCACCTTCATCCACGGCAACTACTGGGGCAAGGGCATCTTCGGCAGCGTCAACACCAGCCACGGCTGCGTGGGCCTGGAGGACGCCAAGGGCGCGGGCGACCCGAACACGCCGGGTGCCTGGTTCTACAACAACTCGATCATCGGTGACGTGGTCGTCGTCCAGAACACCGGCGACAAGACCATCGCCCCGGACAACGGCCTCAACGGCTGGAACATGGACTGGGCCCAGTGGAAGGCGGGTTCGGCGGTCTGACGCCGAAGTCCCTCCGGGCCGACAGCACTTCGCGCGGGCGCCCGCCACTCCTGACTCGGGAGTGGCGGGCGCCCGCGCCTTTTCCGGCTTCTCATCCTTCTCTTACGCGGGGCTTATCCCTTCATCACGGGCCGTCCCTACTTTGCGGCCATGTTCTTCACCTATCTGAGGCGCGAGCTGCGCCGACGCAGAAAGGCGGCCCTCGTCGTCGCCTCCGGTCTGGCGCTGGGCATAGCGCTGGTCATCGTCGTCGACTCCGTCTCCTCCGGCATGGGCCGGGCCCAGGACAAGGTCCTGCAGTCCCTGTACGGGCTGGGCACGGACATGACGGTCACCAAGGCAGCCGAGGCCTCCTCCGGCAGCACCGCCGAACGGCCGCGCTTCCGCTTCGACGCGCAGGACGACGGATCCGAGGAGGAGCAGAGCACCGACCGCGTCATGGTGCAGGGCTTCCAGACGCTGGCGAGTTCCACCGTCGGAAAGGTCGCCGGCCAGAGCGGTGTCGCCGACGCGGTGGGCGGCCTGAGCCTTCAAGTCGTCAAGGTCAGCGGCGAGTTCTCCCGCGGTCAGTTCAAGCAGGACGCCTCCGGCGGCGGCACGGCACAGGGCCAGGGCCAGGGCGGCGGACCGGGGGGCGAGCAGTCCCCGCAGGGCCGTGTCCAGGGCGGCGGCGCCGACTTCGACGTCAACAGCTACTCCGTCTACGGCACCGACGTCACCGAGCCTGCCCTCGGCCCGCTCACCACGTCCACCATCACCAGCGGCCGCACCTTCAAGGAGTCGGAGACCGACGCCAAGGTCGCCGTCGCGGACTCGGCGTACGCCAAGGAGAAGAAGCTCAAGACCGGCAGCACCGTCACCGTCAAGGACACGAAGTTCGAGATCGTCGGCATCGCCACGGCCGACAGCGGCGACGCGGCGGCCAACCTCTACGTGCCGCTGAAGCAGGCCCAGACGCTGGGTGACGCGAAGGACAAGGTCACCACGATCTACGTCAAGGCGACCGACTCGCAGCGGATCGACGGCGTCAAGTCCGCGATCCAGAAGAACATCTCGGGTACGACGGTCACCACCTCCGCCGACCTCGCCGACACCGTCTCCGGCTCCCTGTCCACCGCCTCCTCGCTCGCCACCGGTGTCGGCAAGTGGCTGTCCATCGTCGTCCTGGCGGCGGCCTTCCTGGTCGCCGGCCTGCTCACCTCCTCCGCCGTCTCCCGCCGGGTGCGCGAGTTCGGCACGCTCAAGGCGCTCGGCTGGCGCTCGGGCCGGGTCACCCGGCAGGTGATCGGCGAGGCCGTCGTCAACGGCCTGGTCGGCGGCGCGCTCGGCATCGCCCTGGGGCTCGCGGGCGCGTACGCCGTCACCGCCGTCAGCCCGACGCTGCAGGCCCAACTGGGCAGCGGCACGGGCGGTGGCGGGGGCGCGGGCGGCCCCGGCGGTTTCGGCGGCGGCGGCACGGGCGGCCCCGGCAGACAGGCCGCAGCCAAGACCCTGGACATCGCGCTGACCGCACCCGTCAGCCTCACCACCATCGCCCTCGCGGTCGCCCTCGCCGTGGCCGGCGGGCTCGTCGCCGGCGGCTTCGGCGGCTGGCGCGCCTCGCGGCTGCGTCCGGCGGACGCCCTGCGCCGCGTCGAGTAACCGCCGCCCCGCTCCCTCACGTTCGTTTCCCCAGGAGTCGCACCATGTACGAACTCAGCGGCGTCACCAAGCGCTACACCCGTGGCAAGGCCACCGTGCACGCCCTCGACGGCGTCGACCTGACCATCGCCGACGGAGACCGCCTCGTCATCCAGGGCCCCACCGGCGGCGGCAAGTCCACCCTGCTCCAGATGCTGGGCGGCCTCGACCGGCCCAGCTCCGGCGAGGTCGTCCTCGACGGCACCGATCTCGCCAAGCTCCCCGAGGCCAGGCTGACCCGGGTGCGCAGCGAGAGCATCGGCTTCGTCTTCCAGTCCTTCAACCTGATCCCGACCCTGACCGCCCAGGAGAACGTCGAGACCGCCCTGGTCCCGCTCGGCGTCCGGGCGAAGGACCGGCGCGAGAAGGCCGCCGAGGCGCTCGCCTCCGTCGGCCTCGGCGAACGCCTCGGTCACCTCCCCGGCGAGATGTCCGGCGGCCAGCAGCAGCGCGTCGCCATCGCCCGCGCCCTGGTGAAGCAGCCGAAGGTGCTCCTCGCCGACGAACCCACCGGAAACCTCGACGAGTCGACCCGCGACGAGATCATGGACGTACTCGACCGCATGTGGAAGGAGCTGGGCCTCACCTTCGTCATGGTCACCCACGACTCGGCGATCGCGAAGAAGGCCCCCCGCGTGGCCACCATCCGCCAGGGCCGCATCACCGTGAAGGAGAACGCGTCGGCCTGACACCGCGCGTCCGGCGGGCCGCCCGTGCTCGGGGCGGGCGGCCTCCGGTCATGAGGCCAGGTCCAGCCATTCCCCGACGGCCAGGACGTGTGCGCGCCGCCCGGCGTGCGTGCGGAACTCGGCCGCCGGGTCGGAGACCTCGACGTAGCCCGCGATCTTGTCCGGCTGCTCCGGCTCGTAGTGGATCGGCACCGCGTACCGGGCGTCGAGGATCTCCGCGGCCGCGGCGGCCTGCCGCGGATCAAGCGCGGCGGGCAGCGGGCTCGGCGGCCGCAGGTGCGGTGCGTCGACCACCGCGCCGTTGGCGGGCAGGAAGACCGCGTCGAACGGGCTGAACCGGCGCGCGACGAGCCACCAGTAGCCGTGGAACATCGTGTCGCCGCCGTGGAAGATCCGCTGTCCGTCGGCCTGCACCACCCAGTTCACCTGCGGGTCGCCCAGCCCGTCGACGGCGGGGACCGCGGTGACGCGGAACGGCCCCACGTCGCGCGTGGACCAGACGTCCACGACCTCCACGGCCAGCCGGTGCCGGACCAGCTCCCGCTCGGCCGGCAGCGTCGTCACGTTGTCCACGTCGTCGCCGTGACCGGGCGCCGGTCGCAGCACCGGCGCTCCCGGCGTCAGCGCCTGTGCGAGCGCGGACGCGTCGGTGTGGTCCCGGTGCAGGTGGGTGACGAGTGCGGCGCAGGCCCTCCCGCTCGGCGTCGCCAGCCCCACGCCGGGCTTCCACCCCGTGAACAGCGGTGAGAGGTCCCGCACGTAGTCGATCACCATGCGCTCGCCGCCCGCCTCGACCTCGAGTCCGGCCCAGCCCAGTCGTCGTACCCGCATCTCGCACTCCTTCGTTCCGGATTCGTCCCGGTGGAGATCCGAACGTTAGCGTACGCGCGTTCGCTAAACCAATATCGAACGAGCGTACGCTATCCTTGGTCGCATGTCACCACGACGCTCAGCGGCCGAAGCGCAGGCCACCAGGGGCCGGATCCTCGGCCGTGCCGCCGAGATCGCCTCCGAGGAAGGGCTGGACGGCATCACCATCGGCCGGCTCGCCGAAGAGCTGGAGATGAGCAAGTCCGGGGTGCACAAGCACTTCGGCACCAAGGAGACGCTGCAGATCTCCACCCTGGACAAGGCGTTCGTGGACTTCTGGCACCGGGTGGTCGAGCCGGTCCTGGCCGAGCCGCCGGGTCTGCGGCGGCTGCGCGCGGTGTGCGCCAACTCCGTGGGCTACCTCGAAGAGCCACTGCTGCCCGGCGGCTGCCTGATGACCGCGGCCCTCTCCGAGTACGACGGCCGCCCCGGCCGGGTCCGCGACGCCGTGGCCGAGGTGTGGTCGCGCTGGCGGGAACAGCTCCGGGCGGACCTGACCGCGGCGGTGGACAACGGCGAGCTGCCCGCCGGGTTCGACGTCGACCAGGCGTTGTTCGAGATCGTCGCGGCCGGACTGGCGTTGAACGCGGCCATGCAGCTCCAGCACGACCGGACGGCCGCGGACCGGGCCCGCCGCGCGATCGAACGGGCCCTGGACCAGTCCTGACCCTCACCGACCGCTCCGGACCGCCGGGACGGCGGGTTCCCGAACGTCGCCGAGTGGCGGCTCTCCGGCGACTTCGCACCAGACCGTCTTGCGCTCCGCGCACTGCTCCACGCCCCACCGCAGCGCCGGCGCGTCGAGGAGGGCGAGGCCGCGCCCGCACTCGTCGGTGACGCGGGCAGGCCGGGCGAGGGGCAGGGCGCGTGGGTCGGGGCGGTGACCTCCACGCGGGTGTGGCCGGTGGGCAGTACGACGACGCGGACGGTCGCGGGGGTGCCTCGCCCAAGTGGTGGATGACGTTCGTCATGGCGCCGCCGTGCGCAGGACCGCGGTGAGCGCACGGGCGCTGGCGGCGTTGCGGTTCCCGAGCGAGACGAGGCCGGCGAGCGGGGGTACGTCCCGGCGAACGTCGGCAGGTCCAGGCCGAGGGAGGGGAGGGCGATGCCGTGCAGGGCGAGGGGGTTGCTTCAAACCCGCCTGGGCGCCCTTTGTCGCTGCGCTGGGTCGGGGCGCCTTCAGGGCATAGGTGCCGCCAAAAAGCGTGAACATCCCGGCGAATTTGTCCTCACACCGCTCATTCGAGCGTCCCGATGACACTTCCCCCCGCTTGTTCGCGCTTTTCCGGAAGGGCACCCACCCCCGACCGGCCTCACGACGGCAGTGAAGCCACCGCGTCCGTCCCCCAGCTGGCCAGGAGCCGCAGCGCCTCCGCCGACGGGGAGCCGGGCTCGGCGTGGTGCGTGATGAAGGCCTGCTCGTCGTCGTCGACCAGGCGGAACGTCTCGAAGGACAGGGTCAGGTCACCGACCAGCGGGTGCCGCATCCGCTTGACGCCGTAGCTCTTCTCCTTGACGTCGTGCGTGGCCCACAGGCGGCGGAACTCCTCGCTCTTCACCGACAGCTCGCCCACCAGCGCCGACAGACGCGGGTCGTCCGGATGCCGGCCCGCGTCCATGCGCAGGAAGCTGACCATGTCGTACGCCTTCTGGTCCCAGTCGACGAACAGCTCGCGGTAGTCCGGGTTGAGGAAGACCAGCCGCGCCCAGTTCCGCTCGGCGGCCGGCAGCTTGCCCCAGTCGCCGAAGAGGGCCGCGGCCATCCGGTTCCAGGCGAGGATCTCCGAGCGGCGGCCGGTCACGTACGCCGGCACCGTGTCGATCGACTCGAGGAGCTGCAGCAGCGCCACCCGCACCGGACGCTGCTGGGTCCGGCCCGCCGACGCCCGCCGGCGCTGCTGCTTCGGCTTCGCCAGGTGCGTCAGGTGGGCCTGCTCGGCGTCGGTCAGCCGCAGCGCCCGGGCGATCGCGTCCAGGACCTCCGCCGACACGTTCTGCCCGTTGCCCTGCTCGAGACGGGTGTAGTACGCCACCGACACCCCGGCCAGCTGCGCCAGCTCCTCGCGCCGCAGCCCCGGCACCCTGCGCTGCCGCCCGAACGACTCCAGCCCCACGTCCTCCGGCTTGAGCCGGGCCCGCCGGGTGCGCAGGAACTCGCTCAGTTCGGCCCGCCGGTCAAGCTGTCCATCCATGGTTCCAGTATCGCCGGACGTATTCCCGGTCGTACGCACAGGAGCCTGTCCCCGTCAGTGGTACGCACGCTGGACGTACGCAAAAGCGTGGTCTGGGTGGATCCCCAGGGCGCAGGCAGGGTGGAGGCATCACCCAGTCACGCCAAGAGAATCCCGGAGAACCCGGCATGACCACTGTCGCCGCGTACGCAGCACCCGCCGCCAAGGCGCCGCTGGAGCGCACCACCATCGAGCGGCGCGAGGTGCGGGAACACGACGTTCTGATCGACATCAAGTTCGCCGGCATCTGCCACTCCGACATCCACCAGGTCCAGGAGGGCTGGGGCGAGGCGATCTTCCCGATGGTCCCCGGCCACGAGATCGCGGGCATCGTTTCCGAGGTCGGCCCCGGCGTCACCAAGTTCGCCGTCGGCGACCGGGTGGGCGTCGGCTGCATGGTCGACTCCTGCCGCGAGTGCGAGAACTGCAAGGCCGGCCGGGAGCAGTACTGCACCAACGGCAACGTGATGACGTACAACGGCATCGGCAAGGACGGCGAGGTCACCTGCGGCGGCTACTCGCAGAAGGTCGTCGTCGACGAGAACTTCGTCCTCGGCATCCCCGAGGGCATCTCCCTGGACGAGGCCGCGCCCCTGCTGTGCGCCGGCATCACCACGTACTCCCCGCTCAGGCGCTGGAACGCGGGTCCCGGCAAGAAGGTCGCCGTCGTCGGCCTGGGCGGCCTCGGCCACATGGCCGTCAAGCTCGCGCACGCCCTGGGTGCCGAGGTGACCGTGCTGTCGCAGTCCCTGCGCAAGAAGGACGACGGTCTGAAGCTGGGCGCCGACCACTACTACGCCACCAGCGACCCGGCCACCTTCGAGGAGCTGGCCGGCAGCTTCGACCTGATCGTCTCCACGGTCTCGGCCCCGCTCGACCTCGGCGCCTACCTCGGGCTGCTGAAGACGGAAGGCACCCTGGCCAACGTCGGCGCCCCCGAGGAGCCGGTCTCCCTCAACCTGTTCGCGCTGCTCGGCGGCGGCAAGTCCCTCTCCGGGTCCATGATCGGCGGCATCGCCGAGACCCAGGAGATGCTGGACTTCTGCGCGGAGCACGGCATCGGTGCCGAGATCGAGCTGATCGCCGCGTCCGAGGTCAACGAGGCCTACGAGCGCGTCCTGGCCAGCGACGTGCGCTACCGCTTCGTGATCGACACCGCGACGATCTGACCCCCGGGGAAGCTTTTTTCGGATTCTTCCCTCCGCCCTGTCACACAGCCGCCCCGCCCCGGGTCATACCGCCACGACACACACGGCGGACGTCCGGGCGGGGCGGGCCCCTATCGGTTCCCACCCCGCTCCCCGGACGCCACAGACCCCGGGAGCAGCAGCCATGACGTACCCCTCGACCTCCACCACGCCCCTCCTGGTCACCGGCGGCACCGGCACCCTCGGCGGCCATGTCGTCCCGCTGCTGCAGGCGGCCGGCCACGAGGTCCGTGTCCTCACCCGGCAGACCCGCCCCGCCACCGCCGCCGGCATCGCGTACGTCACCGGCGACCTCCGCACCGGCGAGGGCGTCGAGGCCGCCGTCGACGGCGTGCACACCGTCCTGCACCTGGCGGGCGGCCCCAAGGGCGACGACGAGGCGACCCGCACCCTGGTGCGCGCCGCCGCCTGCGCGGACGTACGGCACCTCGCGTACATCTCGGTCGTGGGCGCCGACCGCGTCCCGCTGGCCTGGCTGCGCACCAAGCTGGAGTCGGAGCGGGCGATCGCCGACTCGGGCATCGGCTGGACGGTGCTGCGGGCGGCCCAGTTCCACGAGCTGACCCTGACGATGATCGAGAAGATGACCCGGCTGCCGGTCCTCCCGGTGCCGGGCGGGCTGCGTCTGCAACCGGTCGCCGCCCGCGAGGTCGCCGCACGCCTGGCCGAACTGACCCTCGCCGAGCCGTCCGGCCGGGTGCCCGACATGACCGGCCCCGAGGTCCTCGATCTGGCCACGCTGGCCCGTTCCTACCTCGACCTGCGCGGCGGGCACCGGCGCCCGAAGCTGCCGGTGCGCATTCCCGGGAAAGCGGGTCGCGCGTACCGTTGCGGCGAGAACCTCACCCTGGAAGACGCGCTGGTCGGCAAGGTGACGTGGGCCGAATTCCTGGCGGAGAGGGTGACCGCATGAGTTCTCCCGGCCTTTCTGGCCGAAAGCCTGCGCAGGTAAAGAGTATGCGCATGACAACTACGGCAAAGTGAAGGAAAACCTTGTCCCCCTCCTCCGTAAAGGTCGCAGAAGTACCGTTCCTGCGGCAGTGCCCGGCGAGATGCTGAACGCGGCACACGGCGTGCCCGCCGCATTCCGGCGGGTGCGCTGACCGCTCAGCGGACCGCCGGGCGGCGGCGTCGCAGCGACGGGTCGAGCAGCGCGGGTGTGGTGTCGAACTTCTCGTGCGCGGCCAGGTCCGTCCCGGGAGCGACGATGGCGTCGATGGCGTCGAGGACGTCGTCGGAGAGCACGGTGTCCGAGGCGGCGAGCTGGGAGTGCAGGTGGTCCAAGGTGCGGGGCCCGATGAGCGCGCCGGTCACGGCGGGGTGCGCGGTCACGAAGCCGAGCGCGAGCTGGATCAGGGTGAGCCCGGCCTCGTCGGCGACCGCGGCCAGCTTCTCGACGGCGTCGAGCCGGGCCAGGTTGGCGGGCAGCGCGGTGTCGAAGCGCTCGGGCAGGATCACGGACCGGTGCGTGGCGATCTCCTGCCCCGCGCGTACCGCGCCCGACAGCCATCCCGAGGCCAGCGGGCTCCACACCAGCACGCCGAGCCCGTACCGCTCGGTCACGGGCAGCACGTGGCTCTCGATCCCGCGCTGGAGGATGGAGTAGCTGGGCTGCTCGGTGACGTACCTGCTCAGCCGGTGCTCGCGGGCGGCCCACTGGGCCTCGACGATGCGGTGGGCGGGGAAGGTCGAGGAACCGAAGTACCGGATCTTCCCGGTGCGCTGCAGATCGGTCAGCGCGGACAGCGTCTCCTCGTCGCTCGTGTTCGGGTCCCACCGGTGGATCTGGTAGAGGTCGACGTGGTCGACCCCGAGGCGGCGCAGGCTGTTGTCCAGCTCGGTGACCAGCCAGCGGCGCGAGGAGCCCTGGTGGTTGGGCTCGTCGCTCATCGGCATGTTCGCCTTCGTGGCCAGCACGATGTCGTCGCGGCGTCCGGCGATCGCCTTGCCGACCATCTCCTCCGACTCGCCGCCGCTGTACCAGTCGGCGGTGTCGATGAGGTTGATCCCGGCCTCGAGGGCGGCGTCGACGATGGCGGTGGCATCGTCCTGGCTGGTGCGCCCGATGCTGCCGAAGTTCATGGCGCCGAGCGCGAGCGAGCTGACCTGCACACCGGTGCGGCCCAAGGTGCGGTACTGCATGACGTGTTCTCCACTGCTGCGTGTGGGTCGGGGCATGACTTGGTGACGGCTCGACGCTCTGGCATCATGGAAGGCCAAGCGGAACCATGTCCCGTTTACTTGCCCAACGATACGGAACAGTGTCCCGTTTATCAACCGCGCTCGGCGACGGCGAAAGGAACAGCACGGTGAAGGACGGCGAGGCTGCGACCGGGCAGGCGGTGACCCGCCCCAAACGCGCGGACGCCCGGCGCAACGAGAAGACCCTGCTCGACGCGGCCGCCGCGGTGTTCGTCAGGTCGGGCGTGGAGGCCCCCGTGCGCGACATCGCGGCCGAGGCCGGCGTCGGGACGGCCACGATCTACCGCCACTTCCCGACCCGGGCGGACCTCATCATCGGCGTCTACCGGCACCAGGTGGAGGCCTGCGCCGAGGCCGGCCCCGCCCTGCTGGCGAGCAGCCCCACCCCGTACGCCGCGCTCGCGACCTGGATCGACCGGTTCGTCGACTTCCTGGTCACCAAGCACGGCCTCGCCGCGGTCCTCCAGTCCGACAACGCCGGCTTCGAGACCCTCCACGCGTACTTCCTCGACCGCCTCGTCCCCGTCTGCACCGACCTCCTCGCCGCCGCGACCGCCTCCGGCGAAATCGACACGGACATCGAGGCCGTCGCCCTCATGCGCGGTGTCGGCAACCTCTGCATCGGCGCGGAAACCCCCGACCCGCGCTACGACGCGCGGCAGCTGGTGCGGATCCTGATCGCGGGGTTGCGTGGGGCGGGCTGATCCCACCTGTCCGCGAGAGGCGGCGAGTGGATGTGCGCGACGGCGATTGCTGGATAAAGTCGACCCGCTACAACTGGTTGTGGGGACAACCAGTGGCTGGGGGGAGGGCTGACAACCCATGAGTCGTCGCACCACGGGGGACGTCGGGGCCTGGGCCGAGATGCAGCGGCAGCGGCAGCGCCGGCTGGAAGCCGAGGCACGGCAGCGCGTACAGGAGGCCCGGCAGGCGCTGGCCTACGAGCGGCGAGCCGCCCAGAGCCTCCGCGAGTACAAGCAGGCGGAGGCGATCCGCCGCACGGAGGAACTGGACGCGCAGGTCGCGGCGCTCCAGGGGCTGCTGGCCTCCGGATGCCGGGCTCCGGCCTTCCGTCCCTCCACCCTCATGCGCGCCGAAGAGGTCCCGTCCTTGACCGCGGTGACCGAAGGCGTCGGGCGCCGGGAACCCGATGCCGTGGTCGAGTACTTCTCCGCGGCTCTCTACACCTCGACGGCATGGCCCGAGGGCTTCCCGCGCCAGGTCGCGATGGCCTACGACCCGGCAGCCCGCCAACTGGTGCTGGACTGGGAGCTGCCCGCACGCGACGTCGTCCCGCAGTCCAAGTACGTCCGGTACATGTACGCGGCCGACCAGTACAAGGAGACTCCCCGCCCGGTGGGACAGCGCAGGGCTCTCTACAAGGACGTCCTCGCGCAGTGCATGCTGCTCGCGCTGCACGAACTCTTCGCCGCCGACGAGTCCGGTGCGCTGGAGTCGGTGGCCCTGAACGGGTTCGTCGACGGACACGACCCCACGACGGGCCGGCCGGACCACATCTTCCTGGCCACTGTCATGGCCGAGCGCTCCTCGTTCCGCGAACTGCATCTGGCCCAGGTGGACGCGGAAAGCTGCCTGGCCGACGCGCTGCGCGGGCAGCTGTCGGCCCGCCCGGACCAACTCGTCGCGGTCAGGCCGGGTCGACGGCCCGAGGAGGTCGGCCATCGCGTCGCCACCCACGGCGGCGAGGAGGAACCCGATCTGTACGAGATGGACCCGATCGCCTTCGAGGGCCTCGTGGCCGAGCTGTTCGAGGCCATGGGGATGCGGGCGGTCACCACCCAGCGCTCCAACGACGGCGGTGTGGACGTCCACGCGCTGGACCCGACGCCGATCCGGGGCGGACAGATCGTCGTCCAGGTGAAGCGGTACCGCAACACGGTGCCCCCCACCGCCGTCCGCGACCTGTACGGGACCGTGCAGGACGCCGGGGCGAACAAGGGTGTCCTCGTCACCACGTCCGGGTTCGGACCCGGCTCCCACACCTTTGCCAACGGCAAGCCGCTGGAGCTGATCTCGGGAACCGAACTCGTCGACCTCCTGCGCCGCCACGGCCTGCGCGGCCGACTGGGCGACGGCGGCCGCCGGGACTCGACGCCGCCGCTCCCGCCCGCCCCGGAACCGTCGCTGCCCGACGAGTACAACATCCTCGGCATGTCCTGGACCGGAAGCGTCGCCCTGGACGTGTGCGCCCTGGTGTGCCGCGGCAACCGAATCCTGACCGACGACCACTTCGTCTTCTACAACAATCCGCAGACCCCGGACGGCTCCGTACGGACGCTGCCCGCCACCGCACCCGACAAGGCGGCGATCTGCGCCTCGTTCGACACCCTGCCGGACGACGCCGACCGTCTCGTGCTGGTGGCCGCCGTCGACCCGGAGGCCGACCCGGACGCGGATCTGTCCGGATTCACGGACGCGCGCATCCGCCTGCTCGACCCGGCCCTGACGGAACTGGGCCAACTCGAAGTCTCCGACGGCCGCCCGGACGAGACCGCCCTGGTCCTCGGCTCCTTCCGCCGCAGAGCCAACGGTGACTGGGACTTCGTCCTGGGCGGCAGGGGCTACGCGGGCGGCCTGGAGGAGCTGGTACGCGACTTCGGCATCGAGGTGGACTGACGGGTCCGCAACGACAGGTCGCCGCTCGCCGCCCCGGCCGGGAGCCCGGTCGACGGATCACTTCCTTTACGCCGACGCCGACGCCGACGCCGACGCCGACGCCGACGCCGACGCCGCACGCAGTTCGCACCACCGCTCACGGGCGCAGGTGCCTCAGCAGGTCTTCCGCCGCGGGGTACGGCTGCTCCCGGGGCAGCAGGCCCCGCGCCGAGTCGAGATCGCCGTCGCGTACGAGCGCGTGGATCTCATGGGCGAGTGGGGTCACGTCGAGGATGGACACCGTCCACTCGTCGGCGTACCGGCGTGCGGCCTCGCCGGAGAGGCCGAGTTGCAGGGAGCGGTACGGCAGGGGCTGGAGGCGCAGGTCGCGTTCGGGGTCCCATTGGACGCGGGTGGGCGAGCGCTTCAACTCGCGCTGCCAGGTCGCCCGGTCGGGGTGCACGCCGGGCTTGTAGCTCGACAGGCACGCGTCACGCAGGGCCCACTCGAAGCCCTCGCGGCTGATCTCCACGGCCAGGACGGTCTCCTGGTCGGCCTTGGTGGCCCATCCGCAGCGGTACATCATCCACAGGAACGACGGCTTGATCCACGTCATCCTGTCCCGCTTCCAGGCGGCGGGAAAACGTCCCTCGCGGACGGCGGGGAGGCCGATCTCCGGGGAGTACGCCTGGTAGACGGTGACCGTGGACGCCGTGTGGGCCGCCCGGACCTCGTGCTGGTGCTGCTGCATGGCGTCCAGCGTGGGGCCGGACGCCACGGTCCGGCCACCGGTTTTTGCCGGGGAACGCGGCAGGGCCCGTGCGGTGGCATGGAATCGTTGGGGGGTCCCGTGCGTTGCACGCAAGGTGGGCATGGAGGCCGGTGACGTGCGGGCCGAGTGGCCCAGAGGACCGAGCCGAGAGACTTTTGGAGGGCCGCGATGGCTGCGCAGACGCAGAGGGCCGTGCTGGCGGGCGGATGCTTCTGGGGGATGGAGGAGCTGATCCGTCGGCTCCCGGGCGTGACCGCGACCCGGGTCGGTTACACCGGGGGTGACGTGCCGAACGCGACGTACCGCAACCACGGCACACACGCGGAGGCCATCGAGATCCTCTTCGACCCCGAGGCGACCGACTACCGCGCGATCCTGGAGTTCTTCTTCCAGATCCACGACCCGAGCACCGAGAACCGCCAGGGCAACGACATCGGCCTCAGCTACCGCTCGGCGATCTACTACGTGGACGACGAGCAGAAGCGGATCGCCGAGGACACGATCGCCGACGTGGACGCCTCCGGACTGTGGCCCGGCAAGGTCGTCACCGAGGTGGAGCCGGTCGGCCCCTTCTGGGAGGCCGAGCCCGAGCACCAGGACTACCTGCAGCGATACCCGGACGGGTACACGTGCCACTTCCCGCGCCCGGGATGGCGGCTGCCCGCCCGTACCGAGGGCTGAGCACCGAGGGTTGAGCGACGGTCCGGCCGGATGACGGCCGGACCGTCCGCACGTGGGCGCTCAGTGCGGCAGCGTCGCCGGGCTCCCGCCGTTCGCCTCGTACCCCGCCACCGCGAGCGCGCGGTAGACCGCGAACTCCGCCGCAGGGTCGGTCGACAGGGTCCAGGGCAGCGCGCCGACGTGGCCGTCTATGACCATCAGCTGGTTCATGGCCTCGGCCCAGCGCTCGCCGCGGACCAGGAAGAAGACCAGAAGGTGCCGGACGTGCGCCTGCATCGGATCGTCCGGGCCGACCGAGTGGACCGCGTGCAGCGCGCCGTGGACGGCCTTGGTGACGACCTCGCTCCGGTAGAAGCCGCTGACCAGGTTGACCTCGGGCAGATGCTCGAAGACCGCGAAGAGCGGCATCGCGGGCAACAGGGAACCCCGCGGGGCGCGGGCGGCCGCCGCCTCGGCGAAGGAGTACGCCAGCTCGCGAGAGCCGTGCCACTTCTCGCACCAGTACTGCAGGGCGGCCAGGTGCGCGCCCATGTGGTGGGGCGCGCGGTCCAGGATCTTCAGCCAGAGCTGCTCGAACTCCTCGCGCGGGTAACCGAGGCCGCGGGCCACCGACAGCTCCACGATGTACGGGATCGGGTCCCCGGGCGCGAGAAGGGCCGCCTCGCCGCAGGCCGCCTTCGCCTCCTCCATGATGATCCGGAAGTCGTCCGAGCCCGGCGTCGACGTCCGCCACGCCTGCTGCACCAGGAACTCGGCGTGCACCGCCGCGCCGCCCGCGTCCTTGGGCGCCTCGGCCCGCCACACCCGCAGCCACTGCCCGCCCGGCGTCTCCCCGACGCCGCCGGGCCGCTGCCGCAGCTCCAGCGACGCGGCGCCCGCGAAGGCCTGGACGCGCTGCCAGCGCCGCTCGCCCTCCGCCTCCGTGCCGGCGAGGAGCTGCTGCGCCCCCCGGTAGTCCTGGGTGCGCTGCACCAGGTCCAGGACGTCCAGCAGGTCCTGGTCGGGGCCCGGCATGCGGATGTCCAGCTCCTCCTCACGGGCGAAGCCGTAGTTCGCGGGGTCGGCGGCGTCCGGGTGGCCGGGCTCGACCAGACCGACCGCACCGCGCCGGCGCCGCGAGATTTGGAGCAGCACGAAGCCGAGCATGACCAGTGCCATCAGGACCCAGAGAATCTCCATGTCTCAAGCGAACCAGACGCCGCCGACAATTGGCCAACCTGTCCCGCGCCCTGTGGAAAACGCGCGAGGCGTTCCGCACGGCTACCCTCGGTGCCCATGAGCGACAGGCACATCAGTCAGCACTTCGAGACGCTCGCGATTCACGCGGGCAACACCGCCGATCCCCTGACGGGCGCGGTCGTCCCGCCGATCTATCAGGTGTCGACCTACAAGCAGGACGGCGTCGGCGGGTTGCGCGGCGGCTACGAGTACAGCCGCAGCGCGAACCCGACCCGCACGGCCCTGGAGGAGAACCTCGCCGCCCTGGAGGGCGGCCGCCGCGGCCTCGCGTTCGCGTCCGGACTGGCGGCGGAGGACTGCCTGTTGCGTACGCTGCTGCGCCCCGGCGACCACGTGGTGATCCCGAACGACGCGTACGGCGGCACCTTCCGCCTCTTCGCCAAGGTCGCCACCCGGTGGGGCGTGGAGTGGTCGGTGGCCGACACGAGCGACGCCGCCGCCGTGCGGGCCGCCCTCACCCCGAAGACCAAGGCGGTGTGGGTGGAGACGCCCTCCAACCCGCTGCTCGGCATCACCGACATCGCCCAGGTGGCCCAGGTCGCCCGGGACGCCGGCGTCCGGCTCGTCGTCGACAACACCTTCGCCACTCCGTACCTCCAGCAGCCGCTGGCGCTCGGCGCCGATGTCGTCGTGCACTCGCTGACGAAGTACATGGGCGGGCACTCGGACGTCGTGGGCGGCGCGCTGATCGTCGACGACCAGGAGCTGGGCGAGGAGCTGGCGTTCCACCAGAACGCGATGGGCGCGGTCGCCGGGCCCTTCGACTCCTGGCTGGTACTGCGCGGCACGAAGACCCTCGCGGTGCGCATGGACCGGCACAGCGAGAACGCGACCAAGGTCGCCGAGATGCTCTCCCGGCACGCGCGCGTGACGAGCGTGCTGTACCCGGGGCTGCCCGAGCACCCGGGGCACGAGGTCGCCGCCAAGCAGATGAAGGCGTTCGGCGGCATGGTGTCCTTCCGCGTCGAGGGCGGCGAGCAGGCGGCCGTCGAGGCGTGCGACCGCGCGAAGGTCTTCACGCTCGGCGAGTCCCTGGGCGGCGTCGAGTCGCTGATCGAGCACCCGGGCCGGATGACGCACGCCTCAGCGGCGGGCTCGGCCCTGGAGGTGCCCGCCGACCTGGTGCGCCTCTCGGTCGGCATCGAGAACGCCGACGACCTGCTGGCCGACCTCCAGCAGGCGCTCGGCTAGAACTCAGGGCTCACCAGCCCTCCCAGCCGGTCACGGGTGGGGTCGTCTCCGAGGGCGGCTCCACCCACGGCTGTACCGTCAGCGCCCACACCGTGAACGCCACGGCCGTGGCCCCCAGGAGCAGCCACATCAGACGGCGGGCGGCCCTCCTGCGCCGCAGTATGCGCCCGCCCCGGCGGACGGCCTCCGCGTAGAGGTCGGGCGGCACCCGCGGCGGCGACTGCTCCATGATCCGCCGCGCGGCGGCCTCGCGCCCGGGGCGGTTCACCGGCACCTCCCGGCGCACCACGCGCGCGTGCCGGTCGGGGTGCCGGTCGCGGTCATGGTCGTGGCGCCGGTCGCGGTGATGGTCGTGGCGCCGGTCGCGGTCATGGTCGTGGCGCCGGTCGGGGCAGTGGTCGTAGCGCTGCTCGTCGCGCACTTCGGCGTGCGCGTACTACGGCCGGTCACCTTGCCCGTCATGGCGTCGCCGCCTTCGCCTTCGCCGCCACCGGCCGGGTCGGTGCGGGCGGCGGGTGCAGCAGGGTGGCCGTCGCCCGGTCGCAGATCGTCCGGATCCGGTCCACGGGCAGGCCCAGCAGCGCGGACGCCTGTTCCTCGGCGACGCCCTCGTACAGCCTGAGCACCAGGATCAGGCGTTCGTGCGGGGCGAGCACGCCCAAGGGGCCCGCGGGACGCCGGCGGGCCCGGTCGAGCACGCCGTACCGGTGCCAGATCTCGCGGGCGAAGCGGGTGGCCAGGTACTGGCGGGCGCGGTCGTAAGGGTCCTCCCCGTGCAGCCGGTCCCAGCACGCGTACGTGTGGGCCAGGCTCAGGGTCAGCAGGCGCCGCGCGCGCGGGTTGGCGTCGGGGTCCTCGGCGGTGAGCAGGGTGGCGGCATGCAGCAGCCGCCCTCCCGCGCCCGCGACGAACGCCTCGAACTCGCGGGCCCGGCGGGCAGTGTCGGACGCATGCTGTTCTCGCACCGCGCCTCCCGCCCAGACGGCGACGACCCCTGAGGTCTCATATCAGGCCAGGGGCGGCCCGCCGGTCAAGGGTTCGGCGCGAACCCCGCTCCGAAGCCTCCGAAGCCTCCGAAGCCTCCGAAGTCTCCGGAAAGCTCCGGAAGGCGCGTGAAGGGACGTTCAGGAGCCCGACGGCGCGTCCGTGGCCGCCGCGCCGGACGGGGCCATACGGGCGGACAGGGCGCCGTTGAAGCGTGCCAGGAGCGCGCAGAACGTCTCGCGCTCCTCCGGTGCCCAGTCGCGGGTCAGCTCGGCCATGAGCTGACGCCGGGAGGAGCGGACCTCCTCGAGCCGCGCCACGCCGCGCGGGGACAGCTGGAGGACCACCGCGCGTCCGTCCTCGGGGTGAGAGGTGCGCTTGACGAGTCCGGTGTCGACGAGCGGGGCCACCTGCCGGGTGACCGTCGAGGAGTCGATTCCCATGCTCGCGGCGAGCGCCTTCACACCCATCGGGCCCTCTGTGTCGAGGCGGTTGAGCAGCAGGTAGGCGGCGCGGTCCATGGAGTTGCGCACCTGCCCGACCCCGCCGAGCCGGGTCTGTTCGGCGCGGCGGGCGAAGAGCGCGACCTCGTGCTGGAGCGTCTCGAGAAGACCGGTGTCACCGGCGGTCGTCATGTCCATCGACATTTCAGGCGTTGTGGGCATGGCCGGGGGCTCACTTCGTGGAGGGCTGCTAATTGGGGGACAGGGTACGCGGCCGGACGGCAGGGCGTACCTGCGCCGGACAAAGCGGGTCTCGGAGGTTGGTCACAACGGCACGGGGCGTCCGGGAACTGCGATGCTGGAGAGTATGAGCTACAGCACAGCGGCCCTGGTCGGTCCCGTCACCCTCGACGACGTGCGTGGAGCCCAGAAGATGCTCTCGGGCGTGGCGCGGGTGACGGCGATGGAGGGCAGTCGGCATCTGTCGCAGCTGGTCGGCTCGCCGGTGCACTTCAAGTGCGAGAACCTCCAGCGGACCGGCTCCTTCAAGCTGCGCGGCGCCTACGTGCGGATCGCCGGGCTGCTGCCCGAGCAGCGGGCCGCGGGCGTGGTCGCGGCGAGCGCGGGCAACCACGCGCAGGGCGTGGCGCTGGCGTCGTCGCTGCTCGGAGTGCGGTCGACGGTGTTCATGCCGAAGGGGGCGCCGCTGCCGAAGATCAGCGCGACCCGGGAGTACGGCGCCGAGGTGCGGCTGCACGGCCAGGTGGTGGACGAGACGCTGGCCGCCGCGCAGGAGTACGCCGAGCGGACCGGCGCGGTGTTCATCCACCCCTTCGACCACCCCGACGTCATCGCGGGCCAGGGCACGGTCGGGCTGGAGATCCTGGAGCAGTGTCCCGAGGTGCGGACCGTCGTGGTCGGCATCGGCGGGGGCGGACTGGCGGCCGGTATCGCGGTCGCGGTGAAGGCGCTGCGGCCGGACGTGCGGATCGTGGGCGTGCAGGCGGAGGGCGCGGCGGCGTACCCGCCCTCGCTGGCCGCGGGACGCCCGGTGGCCGTCGAGAACCCGGCGACGATGGCCGACGGCATCAAGGTGGGGCGGCCCGGTGACGTGCCGTTCGGGATCGTCGGCGAGCTGGTGGACGAGGTCCGCACGGTCTCCGAGGACGAGTTGTCGACCGCTCTGCTGCTGTGCCTGGAGCGGGCCAAGCTGGTCGTGGAACCGGCCGGGGCGAGCCCGGTGGCGGCGCTGCTGAGCGCGCCGGACGCCTTCGCGGGGCCGGTGGTGGCGGTCCTGTCCGGCGGCAACGTGGACCCGGTGCTGATGCAGGGCGTGCTGCGGCACGGCATGGCCGCACAGGGCCGCTACCTGGCCGTCCGGCTGCGGCTGACGGACCGGCCCGGGGCCCTCGCCACGCTTCTGGGGGTGTTGTCAGTGGTCGACGCCAACGTCCTCGATGTGAGCCACGTCCGAACCCATCCGCGGCTCGGGCTCACGGAGGCGGAGGTCGAACTGCACCTGGAGACGAAGGGCCCGGAGCACTGCGCGGAGGTCGGCCGGGCGCTGCGGGAGGCGGGCTACACCGTCATCGCCTGAGCCTGAGCCTGAGCCCGAGCCCGAGCCGAGCCGCCCCGGACGGGCGGGGGCCCGAACAGGGGTCGGCAGCCGCTTCGTCACTCGCTTGTCACTCGTTCGGGCAACTGCATTGTGAGACGCGATACATCGCGTTATGGTGTGTCGTAAATCGCTCGCTGAGCGCGGCGAAACGTACAAACCTAGGCTTTCCGAAGAATCCCCGACGACGTGGAGACTCATATGCCAGGCGCCATCTATGCCGAAGGTCTGGTGAAGACCTTCGGTGACGTAAGGGCTCTGGACGGCGTCGATCTCGAGGTGCCCGAGGGCACCGTCCTCGGCCTGCTCGGGCCGAACGGCGCGGGCAAGACCACCGCCGTCCGTTGCCTCACGACCCTGCTGCGCCCCGACAGCGGCAAGGCGGTCGTCGCGGGCATCGACGTCCTCAGGCAGCCCAACGAGGTGCGGCGTTCCATTGGCCTCTCCGGTCAGTTCGCCGCGGTCGACGAATACCTGACCGGCCGGGAGAACCTGCAGATGGTCGGCCAGCTCTACCAGATGAAGGGCAAGGCCGCGAAGGCCCGGGCCGGCGAGCTGCTCGACCAGTTCCACCTCTCGGACGCCGCCGACCGCCCCACGAAGACCTACTCGGGAGGCATGCGCCGTCGGCTCGACCTGGCGGCCGCCCTGGTCGTCTCCCCGCCCGTCATGTTCATGGACGAACCCACGACCGGCCTCGACCCCCGCAACCGGCAGGAGCTGTGGGAGGTCATCAAGCAGCTGGTCGCCGGTGGTACGACCCTCCTGCTGACCACGCAGTATCTGGAGGAGGCCGACCACCTCGCGCACGACATCGCGGTCGTCGACCACGGCCGCGTCATCGCCCGCGGCACCTCCGACCAGCTCAAGGCCCGCACCGGGGGAGAGCGCGTCGAGGTCGTCGTCCACGAGCGCGGCCACATGGCGACGGCCTCCGAGGTGCTCGCCGGATTCGGCAAGGGCTCCACCACCGTCGAGGAGCACACCCGCAAGCTGACCGTCCCCGTCACCGGTGGCGCGAAGCTGCTCGCCGAAGTCATCCGCGAGCTCGACACCCGCGGCATCGAGATCGACGACATCGGTCTGCGCCGCCCCACCCTCGACGACGTCTTCATCTCCCTCACCGGTCACATGGCCGAGGTGGAGGACGAGGCGAACGGCTCGGCGGACGACGCCGGCCCCGAGCAGCAGAAGGAGGCCGCCAAGTGAGCGCCGCCACCGACTCGGCGCCGGTCGCGGCGCCCGGCAACCCCATCGGCCAGTCCCTGCGGGACTCGCTGGTCATCGCCCGCAGAAACCTGATCCGGATGACCAGGATTCCCGAGATGGTCCTTTTCGGGATCATTCAGCCGGTTATGTTCGTCATCCTGTTCACCTATGTCTTCGGCGGTTCCATCAAGGTCGGCAGCACCACCGACTCGGGCGTCTACAAGGACTTCCTGATGGCGGGCATCTTCGCGCAGACCGTCACCTTCGCCACTGCCGGATCAGCGGCCGGCATCGCCGACGACATGCAGAAGGGGCTCGTCGATCGTTTCCGGTCCCTCCCCATGGCGCGGGGTGCGGTACTGACCGGCCGGACGGTCGCGGACCTGGTGCAGACGTCGATCACCCTGCTTGTCCTGGCGATCGTCGCCCTGATCGTGGGCTGGCGTACGGGGTCGGCGGAGCCGACCAACATCGGGAGGGTGCTCGCGGGCTTCGGCCTGCTCCTGCTCCTGGGGTACGCGTTCACCTGGATCGGCGCCCTGATCGGCCTTTCCGTTCGGACGCCGGAGGCGGCGACCTCCGGAGGGATCATCTGGCTGTTCCCCGTCACCTTCGTGTCCAACGCCTTCGTCGACCCCACCCAGATGACGCCATGGCTCCGTCATGTCGCCGAGTGGAACCCATTCAGCGCGGTCGTCCAGGCGTGTCGCGAGCTGTTCGGGAATCCGGGCGTCGTGCAGTCGGACGCCTGGCCCATGCAGCACCCGGTCTGGGCGACGCTCACCTACTCGATCGTGATCGTCCTGATCTTCAGGACGCTGGCGGTGCGCAAGTACCGCAGGGCGGCCGGCTGAATCGCAAGCGAGTCGCACGGAGGCTCTCCAGGGCGTCGATCTCGCGACTGATCACCGGCCCCATCGCGGACTCCCCTTCCCGAGGTGGGGCCGGGCTTACAGCCCGAGTGGGACGACAGGACGGCGACGAGCCCCCGGCGTCACGGGGACACCGAGGGCTCGTCGACGGTGGTCGGCGCGTCAGCCGCTGTACGGCTCCGCCTTGAGGATCTTCACCGAGGCCGGCTTGCCGTTGGGCAGCTCGTACTGCGCGTCATCGCCGACCTTGTGGCCGATGACGCCCGAGCCCAGCGGGGACTGCGGAGAGTACGTCTCGATGTCCGAGCTCGCGTACTCGCGCGAGGCGAGCAGGAAGGTCAGCGTGTCGTCCTCGTCGCCGTCGAAGGCGATCGTGACGACCATGCCGGGCGCCACCTCGCCGCCGGCGGCCGGGGCCTCGCCCACCTTGGCGCTCTCGAGCAGCTGGGTCAGCTGGCGCACGCGGAGCTCCTGCTTGCCCTGCTCTTCCTTCGCCGCGTGGTACCCGCCGTTCTCGCGCAGGTCCCCCTCCTCGCGAGCCGCGGCGATCTTGGCAGAGATCTCGGTGCGCGCAGGACCAGTAAGGTATTCAAGCTCCTCCTTGAGCTTGTTGTACGCCTCCTGGGTCAGCCAGGTGACGTTCTCGCTGGTCTGGGTCACGGGTGCTCCTCGTTGGTACTGGGAATACAAATCAACGCCCTACCCAGAAGGATGTTCCTTCACGGAAGGGCGAAACCACGAGCCTAACAATTCAGTGGCCAAAGGGGGAGGACATAAGCCACCAGATTCATGTCACCGCAGGTCAGGTGACCTGTATTGGCGCCAGTGGGCCCCGCCGGATCACTCCGGATGGCAGCCGAGCAGCTCGGCCGTCGTCCCCGCGGCCTTGGTCCGGAGGGTGACGACCTTGTCGATGCGGGTGTCGTCCCCGTCGAAGCGGAAGTCGGCCCGGCCCACCTCGTCGCCGTCCTCGGCCTGGGAGCGCACCGTGCAGTAGCCGGTGACACCGGCGTCCTTGCGGACCTCCAGGTGCACCTGCACCGAGTCGTCGGCGAGTTCGAACCCGATCAGCTCACCGCTGATCTTGTTCTGGCCGACGTAGTGGTAGCCGAACCAGCCGATCAGCGCGAGCAGGAGCGCGCCGAGCACGGCACCGACGACCTTGAGCGTACGGTCGGCCCGCTCGTCCGAGGAGCGGCCGTACCGACCCTGAGGGGTCCGCGTGCTCGCCGTACTCATGATCGTCCTCTCCGCGTGAGCGGGTCCGGGTTCCCGGGCCCCGGAATTATTCCGCTCCCGATTCGGTCACTATAGAAGCCGCCGATTGCGCCGCTGCACGCCGGGGCGCCGACTGACCGAGGATTGAGTCTTGACTGACCAGCTGCGACTGATGGCCGTCCACGCCCACCCCGACGACGAGTCGAGCAAGGGCGCGGCCACCATGGCGAAGTACGTGTCCGAGGGGGTGGACGTGCTCGTGGTGACCTGCACGGGCGGGGAACGCGGCTCCATCCTCAACCCGAAGCTCCAGGGCGACGCGTACATCGAGGAGAACATCCACGAGGTGCGCAAGAAGGAGATGGACGAGGCCCGGGAGATCCTGGGCGTGGGGCAGGAGTGGCTCGGCTTCGTCGACTCCGGACTGCCCGAGGGCGACCCGCTGCCGCCGCTGCCGGAGGGCTGCTTCGCCCTGGAGGACGTCGACAAGGCGGCCGGTGAGCTGGTGCGGAAGATCCGCTCCTTCCGGCCCCAGGTGATCACCACCTACGACGAGAACGGCGGCTACCCGCACCCCGACCACATCATGACGCACAAGATCACGATGGTGGCGTTCGAGGGCGCGGCCGACACCGAGAAGTACCCGGAGGGCGAGTACGGACCGGCGTACCAGCCGCTGAAGGTCTACTACAACCAGGGCTTCAACCGTCCCCGCACCGAGGCTCTGCACAACGCGCTGCTGGAGCGCGGTCTGGAATCGCCCTACCACGACTGGCTCAAGCGCTGGGCGGAGTTCGAGCGCAAGGAGCGCACCCTCACCACGCACGTGCCCTGCGCGGACTTCTTCGAGACCCGCGACAAGGCGCTGATCGCGCACGCCACGCAGATCGACCCCGACGGGGGCTGGTTCCGGGTGCCGATGGAGATCCAGAAGGAGGTCTGGCCCACCGAGGAGTACGAGCTGGCCAAGTCCCTCGTGGAAACCTCCCTCCCCGAGGACGACCTCTTCGCGGGCATCCGGGACAATGCCTGACATGAGTGCAAGCGCAAGCCTGGCAATGACGCACCTCGTCACTCTCGCCGAGCTGGACGAGGACAAGGTCACCCCCGGCGTCCTCGGGTTCATCGTGTTCGCGGTGATGGCTCTGGCGGTGTGGGGACTGATGAAGTCCATGAACCGGCACATGGGCAAGGTGGACTTCAAGGAGTCGGCGGAGCAGGACGGCTCCGGCGGCCCCGAGGCGAAGCCCCAGCGGGGCTGACCCCGGGACCCCGGTGGCCACCTCAAGGGCGGGCGGGCCCGGTCTCAGGCCGTGACCGCCACGCCCATCACCTCCCTCGCCTGGCGGCCCGGGACCATGCCCAGGCGCCAGGCCTGCCAGCCTGCCTCGAGCTGCACGCCGCGCTCCAGGAGGAGCTGGTAGGCGTCCACGTAGTCGTCCAGCTTGGTGTCGCGGGCGGGGTGGCGGGCCCGGGACAGCTGGGCCAGCTCCTCCTGCGCCACCGCCGTACCGACCTCCACCCCGCCGGGGGCGGCGTACGGCAGCAGCGTGCAGCGCAGGAAGCGGGCCCAGTCCTCGCCTCGCCGGTCGCCGTACCCGGCGAAGAGCGCGGCGGCCTCGTCGCACAGGGCCAGCGCCTGCGGCGTACGGGCGTTGCCCGCGTCCACGACCGCCAGCTCCAGGCACGTCCACGCCTCGCCGTGCCCGACGCCGATGCGCTGGAAGTCGGCGCGCGCGTCGACCAGGAGCTGGCGGGCGAAGCCCGAGTTGCGCAGTGAACCGGTCTGGGCGGCCCGCTGGTCCCGGGTGACCCGCGCCGAGTGGTGCCGGGCGCAGGCCAGGCCGTACACGTCCCGCATCCGGGAGAACATCGTGCGGGAGCGTTCCAGCTCGCGCACGGACTGGTCCAGGTCGCCGGTCTCCTCCAGCGCCTGGCCCAGGTAGTAGACCGTCCAGGCCTCGCCGCGCGCGTCCTCGTTCTCGCGGTGCCGGGCCGCCGCCCGCCGCAGTTCCTCCACCGCCTGTGAGGAGTCGCCGTCCACCAGGCGGGCCCGCGCCAGCTGGGTCAGCGCCCAGGCCTCGCCGCGGGCGTCCTGGGTGCGCCCGTACAGGTCCAGGGCGGCCCGCAGGTCCGACTCCGCGCCCGGCACGTCACCCATGCGCAGGTGCAGCTGGCCGAACTGGAAGTGGGCCCACGCCTGGCCGTGCACCGACTCGCCCGCCCGGTGCAGCACCAGCGACTCGGTGAGCAGCTCCAGGGCCTCGGCCAGCCGGGCCCGGTCGCGCTGCACCGCCGCCAGCGCGTGCAGCGTCCACGCCCGGTCCGTGGCCAGCTCCGGCGCGGCCTGCAGGTCCAGTGCCTCCTGGAGCTTGGCCGCCGCGTCGGTCAGGTTGCCCTGGTGGTGCAGCGTGATCCCCAGCGAGCACAGGGCACGTGCCGCACCGGCGTCGTGGTGGGCGTCGCGGTACAGGTCGACCACGGAGGCCAGCGTCGTACGCGCCTTGTCCAGCTCCCCCAGCTGCCGGGCCGCGATACCGGTGCGCCACTGCACCGAGCGCACCAGCAGCCCCTGGTCCACGGACTGCGCCAGCTCGCTGATCTCACCCAGCCGGTACAGGTCGCCGCGCAGCAGGCAGTAGTCGCACAGCGCGCCCAGCAGGTTCAGCACCGCGCCCTGGTCGACGCCCTCCGCGTGCCGGAGCGCCGCCGTGATGAAGCTCGACTCGTCGTCCAGCCAGCGCAGCGCCTCGTCCAGGGACGTGAAGCCGTACTGCCCGAACTGGTTGGAGCGGGTCGACATGTTGCCGTCGACCAGGCGCAGCACGGAGTCTGCCAGCTCGGCGTAGTTCGCGATGAGCCGTTCCTGCGCGGCCGTCCGCTCGGCGGGCTCCTCCTCGTCGGCGAGCCGGGCGCGGGCGAAGGTGCGCACCACGTCGTGCAGGCGGTAGCGGCTGCCCCGGACGTGGTCGATCAGGCCCGCCCGCGACAGCGCCGCCAGCTGCCGGGTCGCCTCCGTCTCGTCCGTGGCCAGCAGCGCGGCGGCGGCCGCGGCGCCCAGCGAGGTGCGCCCCGCCAGCGCCAGCCGGCGCAGCAGCCGCCGGGCCGGCTCCGACTGGTCGGTGTAGCGCAGCCACAGCGCCCGCTCGACCGGCTCCACGGGCCCGTAGGCGCCCAGGTCGGTCGCCAGCGCGCGCGGCGAGCGCGGGCCCAGCGCCGACCCGGCGATCCGCAGCGCCAGCGGGAGCCCGCCGCACAGCTGCCGGATCAGCTCGCTCGACTCGGCGTCGTACGGTCCCGACGCGTCCTCGGCGGCGGCGCCCAGCAGCTCCTCCGCGCCCGCCGCGTCCAGCGCCTCGACGGGCAGGTCGTACACCCGCGCCGGCAGGTCGGACGGCAGCCGGAGCGCCTGACGCGCGGTGACCAGCACCAGGCTGTCCGACCGCTCCGGCACCAGCGCCCGCACCTGCTCGGGGTCCGAGGCGTCGTCGAGGACGACGGTGACCGGGACGCCCGTCAGATGCTGGTGGTACAGCTCGCTGAGCCGCTTGACCTGCTGGTCCGCGGAGGAGCGCTCCCGGAACAGCAGCTGCTCGCGCGGCGCCCCGAGCCGGTTCAGCAGGTGCAGCAAGGCGTCCCGGGTGCTCAGCGGCGAGTCACCGCCCGTCCCCGAGCCGCCTGTCCCCGATCTGCCTGTCCCCGGTCCGCTTGTCCCCGGTCCGCCTGTCCCCGATCTGCCTGTCCCCGGTCCGCCTGACCCCGATCCGCCTGACCCTGAGACACCCGTCCCCGATCCGTCCGCCGCGGGGCCGTCGGCTGCGGATCCGTCGCCGCGCAGGTCGACCAGGCAGGCCCCGCGGAAGTAGTCCCGCAGCTCGTGGACGGCCCGCACCGCCAGCGTCGTACGGCCGCTGCCCGGCGGCCCGTGCAGCACCACCACCGTCGGCTTCGTCTCCGTGCTCGCGCGGGCCGCCTGCACCCACTGCCGCAGCCGTGCCATCTCCTGCCGCCGGCCCGCGAACGGCCCGTCCGCCACGGGCAGTTGCCCGAACGACTGCTCCAGCGCGCTGCGCCCCCGCGCGGCCGCGCTCTTGTCGGCGCCCCGCAGCTTCGGCCCGGTCTTGGCGGGCCCGGTGGACGCGGCGAGCATCCGCTGCTGGTCGAGGAACGGCCGGATGCCGCGCACCTCCAGCGCGGTGAGCCACTGCAGCCGCAGCTGTTCGGGGCCGCCGGGCTGGCTGACCGCCCCGGCGCGGTGATGGGCGGCCGGTACATGGGCCCCGGCCACCTTCAGCACGGTCGCCGCCGCGCCGACGACCCCGACCGTCACCCCCGCGCCCACCGCGGTGCCGGTGCCCGTGCCGAGCGCCACGTCGGCCACCACCGCGGCGACCGCGGCCACGGCGGCCACCAGCAGGGGCGTGCCGGCGCCCTCACGGGCGTATCGCTCGCGGAAGGTGAGCTGCCCGGCCCCGGCCTCGTCGAGCGCGTGGGTGTAGGCCGCGTACTCCTCGCCGGCCGCCCCCGCCATCGCGTCCAGCGCCGCGCGGGCCCGGGAGAGCAGTACGTTCCCGTCCGTGCGTCCGCCCGAGCGCCGTACCTCCTCCTCCACGGCCCGCCTGAGCAGCCCTTCGGCCTCCGCCCGATGACTGTCCCGCATGTCGCGCCCCCTCCGGCGGCATCGGTGTCCTGCCGGGTCGCCCGGGGCGCCCCGGTGGCCCCGGGCGTCTCAGGGCCCTCCCGGCCCGTCCCCGGGTCCTTCCCCGGTTGTGCGTGGGTCAAGTGTCCTGCGACGAGGAGACCCTGGGGAGGGGTGGCCGTCACCGGATTCGCGTCTGCGCCTCTCCGGCCGGGGAAATTCGACGAATTCCTCTCTTGACCCCGGTGACCGCAGCCACTAATTTGCCAGGGAAGCAGACCCATGACTACCGACAGGAGGCGACCGGCGGATGTACACCAACTCCGATCTGAGTCGCCTCGCCCGCCGCACCGTGTGGGTTTCGGGCCGGGTCGCGCACGGCTGCTGACACGCCGTTCCACCGTGCCCGCACGCGGCACGTCCACTGTGCCCGCACGCGGCACACCTCGGGTTTCTCCCCTTCACCACTTCACGGCATGCCGTTGTCGCGTGCCGATGTGCGCTCGCTTTTCTTACGCGGCGCGTCCGAACATAGAAAGCTGCCTGAAATTGGCGAACATGATGAATCGACGTGTCCCGAGTCGAAATGAAGGTCGGTCATGGTAGCGGCACGCATCACCGTCAACGGAAAAGAAGCACCGATCGCACCGGCCGCGCCCCACACCACGGTCCTCGACTTCCTGCGCGAGCGTGGCCTGACGGGCACCAAGGAGGGGTGCGCCGAGGGTGAGTGCGGCGCCTGCTCGGTCCTGGTGGCCCGCCCCGGGGTGAACAAGCCCACCGACTGGGTGCCGGTCAACGCCTGTCTGGTGCCCGTCGCGGCGCTCGACGGCCAGGAGGTCGTCACCTCCGAGGGCCTCGCCACCGTCGAAGCAGCGGGCACTGCGCCCGTCCTGCACCCGGTGCAGGAGGAGATGGCGGTCCGCGGCGGCTCCCAGTGCGGCTACTGCACGCCGGGATTCATCTGCAGCATGGCGGGCGAGTACTACCGGCCCGACCGCTGCGCGCACGCGGACCCGGCCCCGGGTGCGGCCGCCGGTGCCGACGGCGGTGACGGTGCCGACGCCGAGCACGGTCCGAACGGCTTCGACCTGCACGCGCTCAGCGGCAACCTGTGCCGCTGCACCGGCTACCGGCCGATCCGCGACGCGGCCTTCGCCGTCGGCGCGCCCACCGACGAGGACCCGCTGGCCCGACGCCGCGAGCAGGACCCGCCCGCACCGGTCGCCACCGAGTACCGCCGGGACGACAGCGCCTTCGTACGCAGGAGCACCCTGGCCGAGACGCTGCGGTTGCTGCGCGAGCGGCCCGACGCCGTGGTGGTCGCCGGAAGCACCGACTGGGGCGTCGAGGTCAACATCCGCTCCCGCCGGGCGGACTGCGTGGTCGCCGTCGACCGGCTGCCCGAACTGCGGGAACTGCGCGTCGAGTCCGACCACCTCGAGATCGGGGCGGCGCTGACGCTCACCGAGATCGAACGCCGCCTCGACGGCACCGTTCCGCTGCTGGCGCAGCTGTTCCCGCAGTTCGCGTCCCGGCTCATCCGCAACGGCGCGACCCTGGGCGGCAACCTGGGCACCGGCTCGCCCATCGGCGACAGCCCGCCGGTGCTGCTCGCGCTGGAGGCCTCGCTGGTGCTCGCCGACGCCGAGGGGGAGCGCGAGGTCCCGCTGGCCGACTACTTCACCGGCTACCGGCAGAGCGTGCGCCGTCCCGGTGAGCTGATCCGCGCGGTCCGCGTTCCGCTGCCGCTGTCGCCGGTCGCGGCCTTCCACAAGATCGCCAAGCGGCGCTTCGACGACATCTCCAGCGTGGCGGTCGCCTTCGCGCTCGACGTCGAGGGCGGGACCGTCCGCAAGGCGCGCATCGGCCTGGGCGGCGTGGCCGCCACCCCGGTCCGCGCCCTGGCCACCGAGGCCGCCCTGGAGGGCAGGCCCTGGACCGCCGAGACCGCCGAGGCCGCGGCCGAGGTGCTGCGGGGCGAGGGCACGCCGATGAGCGACCACCGCGCCAGCGCCGGCTACCGCGCCGCGATGCTCGGCCAGAGCCTGCTGAAGCTGTACGCACAGACCACCGAGGCGGTGCCGTCATGAGCCACCTGTCCGAGCGTCCCGAGAAGCCCGTCGTCGGCGTCTCGATGCCGCACGAGAGTGCCGTCCAGCACGTCACCGGCACCGCGCTGTACACCGACGACCTGGTCCAGCGCACCAAGGACGTACTGCACGCCTACCCGGTCCAGGTCATGAAGGCCCGCGGCAGGGTCACGGCGGTGCGCACCGAGGCCGCCCTCGCGGTGCCGGGCGTCGTCCGGGTGCTGACCGGCGCCGACGTGCCCGGCGTCAACGACGCCGGCATGAAGCACGACGAGCCGCTCTTCCCCGACGAGGTCATGTTCCACGGCCACGCGGTCGCCTGGGTGCTCGGCGAGACGCTGGAGGCGGCCCGGCTCGGCGCGGCGGCCGTGGAGGTGGACCTCGACGAACTGCCCTCCGTGATCACGCTCCAGGACGCCATCGCGGCGGACAGTTACCACGGCGCCCGGCCCGTCATGACGCACGGCGACGTCGACGCGGGCTTCGCCGACTCCGCGCACGTGTTCACCGGCGAGTTCCAGTTCTCCGGGCAGGAGCACTTCTACCTGGAGACGCACGCGGCGCTGGCCCAGGTCGACGAGAACGGCCAGGTGTTCATCCAGAGCAGCACCCAGCACCCCTCGGAGACCCAGGAGATCGTCTCGCACGTGCTCGGGGTGCCCGCCCACGAGGTGACCGTGCAGTGCCTGCGGATGGGCGGCGGCTTCGGCGGCAAGGAGATGCAGCCGCACGGGTTCGCGGCCGTCGCCGCGCTCGGCGCCAAGCTGACCGGCAGGCCCGTCCGGTTCCGGCTCAACCGGACCCAGGACCTGACCATGTCCGGCAAACGGCACGGGTTCCACGCCACCTGGAGGATCGGCTTCGACGCCGAGGGACGCATCCAGGCCCTGGACGCCACGCTGACCGCGGACGGCGGCTGGAGCCTGGACCTGTCCGAGCCGGTGCTGGCCCGGGCGCTGTGCCACATCGACAACACCTACTGGATCCCCAACGCGCGCGTCGCCGGCCGCATCGCCAAGACCAACACGGTCTCCAACACCGCCTTCCGCGGCTTCGGCGGACCGCAGGGCATGCTGGTGATCGAGGACATCCTGGGCCGCTGCGCGCCGCAACTCGGCCTCGACCCACGGGAGCTGCGGGAACGCAACTTCTACCGGCCGGGCCAGGGCCAGACCACGCCGTACGGGCAGCCGGTCACGCAGCCCGAGCGGATCTCCGCCGCCTGGCAGCAGGTCCTGGACAAGGCGGGCTTCGCCGACCGCGAGCGCGAGATCGCCGCCTTCAACGCCGCGCACCCGCACACCAAGCGGGCCCTCGCGATCACCGGCGTGAAGTTCGGCATCTCGTTCAACCTCACCGCCTTCAACCAGGGCGGCGCGCTGGTGCTGATCTACAAGGACGGCTCCGTCCTGATCAACCACGGCGGCACCGAGATGGGCCAGGGCCTGCACACCAAGATGCTGCAGGTGGCCGCGACCACGCTGGGTATCCCGCTGCACAAGGTGCGTCTCGCCCCGACGCGGACCGACAAGGTGCCCAACACCTCCGCCACCGCGGCCAGTTCCGGAGCCGACCTCAACGGCGGGGCGGTGAAGAACGCCTGCGAGCAGCTGCGCGAACGGCTCCTGCGGGTGGCCGCGAGCCAGTTGGGGTCCAACGCCTCGGACGTGCGCATCGTCGAGGGCGTCGCGCGCGCCCTGGGCAGCGACAAGGAGCTGGCCTGGGACGACCTCGTGCACACCGCGTACTTCCAGCGGGTCCAGTTGTCCGCGGCCGGCTACTACCGGACCGAGGGGCTGCACTGGGACGCGAAGACGTTCCGGGGGTCGCCGTTCAAGTACTTCGCCATCGGCGCGGCCGCGACCGAGGTGGAGGTGGACGGCTTCACCGGCGCCTACCGCATCCGGCGGGTGGACATCGTGCACGACGTCGGCGACAGCCTGTCCCCGATGATCGACATCGGGCAGATCGAGGGCGGCTTCGTCCAGGGTGCGGGCTGGCTGACGCTGGAGGACCTGCGCTGGGACACGGGCGACGGCCCGAACCGCGGCCGGCTGCTGACCCAGGCCGCCAGCACCTACAAGCTGCCGAGCTTCTCGGAGATGCCCGAGGAGTTCAACGTCATCCTGCTGGAGAACGCCACCGAAGAGGGCGCCGTGTTCGGGTCCAAGGCGGTGGGCGAGCCCCCGCTGATGCTCGCGTTCTCGGTGCGCGAGGCGCTGCGGCAGGCGGCCGCCGCGTTCGGGCCGAAGGGAACCGGCGTCGAGCTGGCCTCGCCCGCGACGCCGGAGGCGGTGTACTGGGCGATCGAGGCGGCCCGGCAGAGCGCCACCGCCGGGAACGGCCGGGCCCGTGACGAAGCGGCCTCCGACGGCCGCGGGGTCAGCACCGGTGCGAAAGCGCTGAGCGGTGCCTGACATGACGTGGATCGCCGCGGTCGCGCGGTTGCGGGCACGCCGGGAGTCCGGCGTGCTGGTGACCGTCGCGACCGTGCGCGGTCACGCCCCGCGCGACGCCGGTGCCAAGCTCGTGGTGGGGCACACCGAGACGTGGGGCTCGATCGGCGGCGGCAACGTCGAGGCCGTGGCGATCGACCGGGCCCGGGAGATGATCACCGCGTCCGAGGCGGAACCGGAGCTGCTCGACTTCGCCCTGAACGACAAGGTGACCAACCAGCACGGCGTGCAGTGCTGCGGTGGCACCGTCTCGGTGCTGCTCGAACCACTGCCGGTGGTCCGGGCCGTGGCGATCTTCGGTGTCGGCCACGTCGGACTGGAACTGGCGCGCATCCTGGCCCGCCAGGACCTCGACCTCCACCTGGTCGACAACCGCTCCGACATGCTCAACGAGGAGCGCCTCGGCGTGCTGGCGGACGCGGTGGCGCAGGTGCACACGCATCACACGCCCCTGCTGCCCGAGGAAGTGCTGGCGCGGTTGCCGCGGGGCACGCACGTCCTGATCATGACCCATGACCACGCCGAGGACGCCGCCCTGTGCGACGCGGCCCTGCGCACGGACCATCTCGGATCCATCGGACTGATCGGATCGGCGGCCAAGTGGGCGCGGTTCCGCAAACGTCTCGCCACCGAGGGCGGCCACGACGACACTGTCATCGACCGGATCAAGACCCCGATCGGACTGGCCGACATCACCGGCAAGGAGCCCGCGACCATAGCCGTCAGCGTCGCGGCCGACCTGCTGCGCACCTTCGAGGCCGAGGGGGCCGACCCCTCGGGGGGCGCCCGTCCGCCCTTGTAGGAATCTACGAAGCGTCGGTCCCGGCGGGTCCGTGGTTCATGTTTTCGGCCCCTGGCCGGGTGCGGTGGGCGAGCTGTGTACTGCTCCTACGAATCCTCCTCCTTCGTGAACCCCGTGACCCCGTGAACCCCGTGGGCCCGCACGCCCGTACTCCCGCACGCCGCATGCCCAAGAAGGAGCACGCATGACGACCGACACCCTCGAGACCGGCATCCGCGAGTTCGAGCGCGCCTGGATGGACAAGGCCATCGAGCTGGCCACCACCAGCGTCCACAACGGCGGCGGCCCCTTCGGTGCCCTCATCGCCAAGGGCGGCGACATCGTCGCCCTCGGCAACAACCAGGTCACCTCCAGCCTCGACCCCACCGCACACGCCGAGGTCAGCGCCATCCGCGCCGCCTGCAAGACGCTCGACACGTTCAGTCTGGAGGGCTGCACCCTCGTCACGTCCTGCGAGCCCTGCCCGATGTGCCTGTCCTCGGCCCTGTGGGCACGTGTCGACCGCCTCGTCTTCTGCGCCGACCGCCACGACGCCGCCGTGGCCGGCTTCGACGACCGCAAGTTCTACGACCTGTTCGAGAAGCGGCCCCAGGAGCTGTGGCCCATGACCGTGGAACACCTCGACCTGCCCCACCGCACCCAGCCGTTCGACGCCTGGATCGCCAAGAGCGACCGCGTCGACTACTGAGAAGAAGCCGCTTCGCGGTACCGGCTGCCCCGTCCGTGCGCCCCTCCCACCGTGGCGTATGGGCGGGGCGGCGGCACGTGCGCAAGGATGGAGGCATGCCCAACCGACTTGCGCAGGCGACGTCCCCCTACCTCCTCCAGCACGCGGAGAACCCGGTCGACTGGTGGCCGTGGGAGGCCGACGCGTTCGAAGAAGCCCGGCGGCGCGACGTCCCCGTCCTGCTGAGCGTCGGCTACAGCGCGTGCCACTGGTGCCACGTCATGGCGCACGAGTCGTTCGAGGACGGGCCCACCGCCGAGTACCTCAACTCGCACTTCGTGAGCGTCAAGGTCGACCGCGAGGAGCGCCCCGACGTCGACGCCGTCTACATGGAGGCCGTGCAGGCGGCCACAGGGCAGGGCGGCTGGCCCATGACCGTGTTCCTCACGCCGGACGCGGAGCCCTTCTACTTCGGCACCTACTTCCCGCCCGAGCCCCGCCACGGCATGCCCTCCTTCCGCCAGGTGCTCCAGGGCGTCCAGCAGGCCTGGGCGGAACGGCGCGACGAGGTGAGCGAGGTCGCCGGGAAGATCGTGCGGGACCTCGCCGGGCGGGAGATCTCCTACGGTGACGCCGAGGCCCCCGGCGAGGAGCAGCTCGGGCAGGCGCTGCTCGGACTCACCCGGGAGTACGACGCCGAGCGCGGCGGGTTCGGCGGGGCGCCGAAGTTCCCGCCGTCCATGGCGATCGAGTTCCTCCTGCGCCACCACGCCCGCACCGGCGCCGAGGGCGCCCTCCAGATGGCCGCCGACACCTGCGAGCGGATGGCCCGCGGCGGCATCTACGACCAGCTGGGCGGCGGCTTCGCCCGCTACTCCGTGGACCGCGAGTGGGTCGTGCCGCACTTCGAGAAGATGCTCTACGACAACGCCCTGCTGTGCCGGGTCTACGCCCACCTCTGGCGGGTCACCGGCTCGGACCTCGCCCGCCGGGTCGCCCTGGAGACCGCTGACTTCATGGTGCGGGAACTGCGCACCGCCGAGGGCGGTTTCGCCTCCGCGCTGGACGCCGACAGCGACGACGGCACGGGCCGGCACGTCGAGGGCGCCTACTACGTGTGGACGCCCGCCCAGCTCACCGAGATCCTCGGCGCCGAGGACGCCGAACTGGCCGCGCAGCACTTCGGCGTGACCCGGGAGGGCACCTTCGAGCACGGCGCCTCCGTGCTGCAACTGCCGCAGCAGGAGGGCGTCTTCGACGCCGCGCGCATCGCGTCGATCCGGGAGCGGCTGCTGGCTGCGCGGGGCGGTCGTCCCGCCCCGGGCCGGGACGACAAGGTGGTCGCCGCCTGGAACGGTCTGGCGATCGCCGCGCTCGCCGAGACCGGCGCCTACTTCGAGCGTGACGACCTGGTCGAGGCCGCCGTCGCCGCCGCCGACCTGCTGGTGCGGCTGCACCTCGACGAGCAGGTCCGGCTCACCCGCACCAGCAAGGGCGGCAGGCCCGGTGCCAACGCCGGGGTGCTGGAGGACTACGCCGACGTGGCCGAGGGCTTCCTCGCGCTGGCGTCGGTCACCGGGGAGGGCGTCTGGCTGGACTTCGCAGGCTTCCTGCTGGACCACGTCCTCACCCGCTTCACGGACGAGTCCGGCTCGCTCTACGACACCGCCGCCGACGCCGAGCAGCTGATCCGCCGCCCGCAGGACCCCACCGACAACGCCACCCCGTCCGGCTGGAGCGCCGCAGCCGGAGCGCTGCTGACGTACGCCGCGCACACCGGCTCCGAGCCCCACCGCACCGCCGCCGAGCATGCCCTCGGCGTGGTGAAGGCGCTCGGCCCGCGCGTCCCGCGCTTCATCGGCTGGGGCCTTGCGGCCGCCGAGGCGCTGCTCGACGGCCCCCGGGAAGTCGCCGTCGTCGCGGCGGACCCGGCCGACGCCGCCGCACGCGGGCTGCACCGTACGGCCCTGCTGGGGACGGCACCCGGGGCGGTGGTGGCCTTCGGCACCGCGGGGAGCGACGAGTTCCCGCTGCTCGCCGACCGGCCCCTGGTGGGCGGGGAACCGGCCGCGTACGTCTGCCGGAACTTCACCTGTGACGCGCCGACCACCGACCCGGAGCGGCTGCGTGCCGCGCTGGGCGCCGCCCCGAGCAGCTGAGACGGGTCGCGCGCCCGCCCGGACCGCGAGGGACGTCAGGCACCGGCGAGGATCAGCGCGCCCAGCGTGAGCTGCGCGCCCCACTGCAGGACGACGGCCGCGCACCTGGCGGGCGCCCACCGGGTGCGGGGCCAGGCCAGGGCCAGGACGCCCAGGGCGGCCGAGGCCCAGAAGCAGGCCCACAGGGCGTCGCCGGGAACGCGCGAGCACTGCTCGCCGTACGTCAGGCAGCGGCTGCCGCGCTCGGAGGCGAGCACGACGACCCACGCGAGGACGACGGTCGGCAGCAGCAGGACGAGTCCGGCCACGGAGCCCGTGGTCAGGGCACGGGCGGAGAGCCGCGCGGGGGAGGGCTGGTCGGCCGGGAGGCGGGACGAGGCGGTCATGCCGCCCATCACACCGTGCCGCCCGGCCTTCGGTGATCGGCCGAACTGCTCAACCGCCCTGAGTACTCCTGCTCACGGCACGCTCCACGATCGCCTCCAACTGCTCGTGGTGCGCGCCCCTCCAGTAGGCGCGTCCGCACGCGGTGCACTGGGCGAAGACGTCGTACGACCGCTGGGTCCCGCCCTTGAGCTGCTCCGCCACCTCTTCCTTGGTGGCCGCCCGGAGCAGTCCGTTGCACGCGGTGCACCGCGTCCACGGGCGCAGCTGCGGCCGGAACCGGTCCAGGACCTCCTGGAGCTGTTCGTCGGGGCGGGTGCTGTAGACGTAGGCGCCGGCCCACAGCTCACGGCGGCGCAGCAGGCCGCGGTCGCGGCTGAGCATGACCCTCTTCTCGGCCGCCGACAGCGCGGCGAGCGCCGGGTCGCCGGGGTCCGTCGACTCGTACGCCGTGTCCACGCCGAGCAGCCGCAGCCGGCGGGCCAGGGTGCCGAGGTGCACGTCGAGCAGGAACCGCAGGGGAGCGCCGGGGACGCGCTGGGGGTGCCGGACTGGCCGTACGCGCACCGACTCGCCGCCCGCCGGGATGTGTCCGGGCGGGACCTCGCGGCCGTCGACGAGCAGGGTGCCGACCTCGGTGAGCGGGACGCCGAGGGACTCGACGAGGTGGCCGAGGGTGGAGACGCCGTCGGTGGCCGCGCGGGCGGCGCCGGTGGGGCGGGCGCGCGGGACGAACAGGTGCAGTTCGGGGGCGAACTCGACGTGGATCTCGGGACCGTTCACCCGGCCAGGATGCCACGGGGGGCCGGGCACGGGCCCCGGCCTTTTCGGAGCCCTTCCCTGGACGGTGCGCGACTAGTACGCGACCAGCGAGATCCCCACGTAGTGCGCGATGAAGGCGGCCAGCGTGAAGGAGTGGAAGACCTCGTGGAAGCCGAACCAGCGCGGTGAGGGGTTGGGGCGCTTGAGGCCGTAGATCACCCCGCCCGCGCTGTAGAGCACGCCGCCCACGATCACCAGGACCAGGACGGCGATGCCGCCGGCCCGCATGAACTCGGGCAGGTAGAAGACGGCCGCCCAGCCCATGGCGAGGTAGCAGGGGGTGTAGAGCCAGCGTGGGGCGCCGACCCAGAAGACACGGAAGACGATGCCGGCCGCGGCGGCCGCCCAGATGCCCCACAGCAGCCACTCGCCCTCGGCGCCGGGCAGCAGCAGCATCGTGAGCGGGGTGTAGGTGCCCGCGATGATCAGGAAGATGTTGGCGTGGTCGAGACGGCGCAGCACGCCGTCCATGCGCGGGCTCCAGTCGCCACGGTGGTAGAGCGCGCTGACGCCGAACAGCAGACAGGCCGTCAGGACGTAGATCCCGCAGGCTATGCGGGCCTGGGACGATTCGGCGAGGGCGGTGAGCACCAGACCGGCGACCAGGACGGCCGGGAACATGCCGAGGTGCAGCCAGCCGCGCAGCTTCGGCTTGACGGGATGCGGGAGGGAGAGCGCTACAGGCCCGCGGCCGCCGGCCGGCGAGTCCTTGGGCGCGTCGGGGACGGACGCAGTCATGGGCGCATCGTACCTACGGCTCCGTAAGTTACGTATCAGTACGGGAGTCTGTCGTACGGCGAGTGGTCATCGTCTCACGGGGAACCCGGCGGCGCGCTCCCGGTTCGGGCACGTGGCGATCCTCACGCCGCTCAGGTGTGACGCCCTCTGGACAGATGGGCGCTCGCGTCGGATGATCAAATGAGTGCGGTCGACACCGGATGAGCGCCCACGAGGCAAACGTCACGCATCCGGGTCGCAGCCCCCACGGGGCCTCCCAACAAAAAACCCCTCACTTAGGAGCAATCGTGGCGCGCGACATCGCGGCTCCCCCCGTCCCCACCAACCACCAGGAACTGATCTCGTGGGTGAACGAGATCGCCGAACTGACCCAGCCGGACGCAGTGGTCTGGTGTGACGGATCCGAGGCCGAGTACGAGCGACTGTGCGGGGAGCTCGTCGAGAAGGGCACCTTCCGCAAACTCGACCCGATCAAGCGCCCCAACTCCTACTACGCGGCCTCCGACCCCTCCGACGTCGCCCGCGTCGAGGACCGGACCTTCATCTGCTCCGCCAAGGAGGAGGACGCCGGTCCGACCAACCACTGGAAGGACCCCGCCGAGATGCGGGAGATCTTCACCGGCGACAAGGGCGAGGGCGGCCTGTTCCGCGGCTCCATGCGCGGCCGCACCATGTACGTGGTGCCCTTCTGCATGGGCCCCCTCGGCTCCCCGCTCTCCGCGCTCGGCGTCGAGATCACCGACTCCGCGTACGTCGCCGTCTCCATGCGCACCATGACCCGCATGGGACAGCCGGTCCTGGACGAGCTGGGCGACGACGGCTTCTTCGTCAAGGCCGTGCACACCCTCGGCGCCCCGCTGGAGGCGGGCCAGGAAGACGTTCCGTGGCCCTGCAACAGCACCAAGTACATCTCGCACTTCCCCGAGGACCGCGAGATCTGGTCCTACGGCTCCGGCTACGGCGGCAACGCCCTGCTCGGCAAGAAGTGCTACGCCCTGCGCATCGCCTCCGTCATGGCCCGCGACGAGGGCTGGCTCGCCGAGCACATGCTGGTGCTGAAGCTGACCCCGCCCACCGGTGAGCCCAAGTACGTCGCCGCCGCCTTCCCGTCGGCCTGCGGCAAGACCAACCTCGCCATGCTGGAGCCCACGATCTCCGGCTGGACCGTGGAGACCATCGGCGACGACATCGCCTGGATGCGCTTCGGCGAGGACGGCCGCCTGTACGCCATCAACCCCGAGGCCGGCTTCTTCGGCGTCGCGCCCGGCACCGGTGAGCACACCAACGCCAACGCGATGAAGACCCTGTGGGGCAACTCGGTCTTCACCAACGTCGCCCTCACCGACGACGGCGACGTGTGGTGGGAGGGCATGACCGAGGAGACCCCGGCCCACCTGACGGACTGGAAGGGCAACGACTGGACGCCCGAGTCCGGTACGCCCGCCGCGCACCCCAACGCCCGCTTCACCACCCCCGCCGCGCAGTGCCCGATCATCGCGCCGGAGTGGGAGGACCCCAAGGGCGTGCCGATCTCGGCGATCCTCTTCGGCGGGCGCCGCGCCACCGCCGTACCGCTGGTCACCGAGTCCTTCGACTGGAACCACGGCGTCTTCCTCGGCGCCAACGTGGCCTCCGAGAAGACCGCCGCCGCCGAGGGCAAGGTCGGCGAGCTGCGCCGCGACCCCTTCGCCATGCTGCCGTTCTGCGGCTACAACATGGGCGACTACATGGGGCACTGGATCGACGTGGCCAAGGACAAGGACCAGTCCAAGCTGCCGAAGATCTACTACGTCAACTGGTTCCGCAAGGACGACGACGGCCGGTTCGTCTGGCCCGGCTTCGGTGAGAACGGCCGCGTCCTGAAGTGGATCGTGGAGCGTCTGGAGGGCAAGGCGGACGGCGTGCAGACCCCGATCGGCGTGCTGCCGACCAGGGAGTCCCTCGACACCGACGGCCTCGACCTGCCCGACGCCGACCTGGAGTTCCTGCTCAGCGTCGACAAGGAGGTGTGGCGCGAGGAGGCGGCGCTCGTCCCCGAGCACCTGAACACCTTCGGCGACCACACGCCCACCGAGCTGTGGGACCAGTACCGGGCCCTGGTGCAGCGCCTGGGCTGAGCACCGAGACCACGCACCATCCGTCTCGCCCCTCATCTCCGCGGCCGGTCCGGCTAGCCCTGACCCGCGAAGTCGTCACGAAGGCCGGCCGCGAGGGGGCCTTCCCGCGCTCCAGTAGCTCAGCAGTACCCGGGGCGCGGGGAGGCCCCGCTCGGGCCGGGTCACCGCACAACGGCGTGCGGAGGACCCGGCCCTTCGGCGTTCCCGGTCAGGCGGCTTCGCTCACCGCGCGTCCCCGGCCGTCGGGTCGGTGCCGAGCCGGCCTTCGAGGACGGTCCGGCTGATCAGGGGGCGGTCGTGAGAGGAGCGATCCGCCACGACAGGCGGTGGGGGTGAGGTGTGTGGCGCCCGGTCCGCGCGTCGCTGCGGGTGCGCGCGGACCGGGGCCGTACGGGGGCCGGGCCCGGGAGGGGGGCTCAGCGGGACGCGAGTTCGCGCGGCTCCAGGGCCGCGGAGTGCGCGTCCATGCGCTCGGCGGTCAGGATGGCGGCCGCCGTGTCGGCGCGGGAGGCCGCGACCACCAGGGCGCGGGCCGCCAGGGTGTGCGCCCGCCGGTGCAGGGCCGCCGGACGCGGCTCCGGGCGGGCGGCGGCCACCTGCAGCCGGACCGGCGCCTGGCCTCCCCGCAGCCGGGTCACCTGCTCGGCGAGCCGGTCGGCGGCGGTGTCCAGGCCGGTGTCGGGCGCCAGTGCGCGCAGCTCGTCCGTGACGGCGAGCAGCGCCGCGAGATGGCCCGCGAGCTGGATGTCCAGCTCTTCGCCCCGGGACCGGTGGGGGAAGTCCGTGGTGCTGCCGGCCATCGTGCTGTGGACCGACTTGCTGCGGATCGGCTCGTACATGGGATGGCCTCCTGAGCGCTTCAGGAAACCATCCTACATTAGATCCGATCTAAAGTTGACGCCGTTCGGGATGCACCCGGGAGTCCCGGAGTCCCGGAGTCCCCGCCTACGAGGCTCCCCGACTCCCGGAGCCTCGTAGGCGGCCACGGTTCAGGGCTGGCCGTACCCGTCCAGGAAGTTCCCGATCCGGTCCACCGCCTCGCGCAGATCCGCGGCCGTCGGCAGGGTCACCACCCGGAAGTGGTCGGGCTCGGGCCAGTTGAAGCCGGTGCCCTGGACGACCATGATCTTCTCCTGGCGCAGCAGGTCCAGGACCATCCGCCGGTCGTCCTTGATCTTGAAGACCTTGGGGTCGAGCCGCGGGAAGAGATACAGCGCGCCCTTCGGCTTCACGCAGGTCACGCCCGGAATGCTGGTCAGCGCCTCGTGGGCGGCGTCCCGCTGCTCGCGCAGCCGCCCGCCGGGCAGCACCAGCTCGTTGATGGTCTGCCGCCCGCTGAGCGCCGCGACCACGCCGTGCTGGCCCGGCATGTTGGCGCACAGCCGCATGTTCGCCAGGATCGTCAGGCCCTCGATGTAGGACTCGGCGTGCGCGCGCGGCCCGGAGATCGACATCCAGCCGACCCGGTAGCCGGCCACCCGGTACGCCTTCGACATGCCGTTGAAGGTGAGGGTGAGCAGGTCGGGGGCGATCGCGGCGGTCGGGGTGTGCGTGGCGTCGTCGTAGAGGATCTTGTCGTAGATCTCGTCGGAGCAGACCAGCAGGTTGTGCCGGCGCGCGATGTCCGTCAGCCCGCGCAGCATCGCGTCGTCGTAGACCGCGCCCGTCGGGTTGTTCGGGTTGATGATGACGAGCGCCTTGGTGCGGTCGGTGATCTTCCGTTCCACGTCCGCGAGGTCCGGCATCCAGTCGGACTGCTCGTCGCAGCGGTAGTGCACCGCCGTGCCGCCGGAGAGCGAGACGGCGGCCGTCCACAGGGGGTAGTCCGGGGCCGGGACGAGGACCTCGTCGCCGTCGTCCAGCAGGCCCTGCATCGCCATCACGATCAGCTCGGAGACGCCGTTGCCGATGAAGACGTGCTCGACGTCCGTCTCGATGCCGAGGGTCTGGTTGTGCATGACGACCGCCCGGCGCGCCGCCAGCAGGCCCTTCGCGTCGCCGTAGCCGTGCGCCGTGGAGACGTTGCGGAGGATGTCCTCCAGGATCTCCGGCGGACACTCGAAGCCGAAGGCGGCCGGGTTGCCGGTGTTCAGCTTCAGGATGCGGTGCCCGGCCGCCTCCAGCCGCATCGCCTCCTCGAGCACCGGGCCCCGGATCTCGTAACAGACGTTGGCGAGCTTGGTCGACTGGATCACCTGCATGTCCGCGAGCTTACGACCCGGTTACGACCCGAGGGCCGTGTTTTCCACCACGTGAGACGCGTGCGTCCGGGTGGTCGCCGCTTCTTCCGCCCGTGCCCGGTGGGTCGGATCACGCCAACTGGCGGCCGGATACCGTCCCTTGTCCGCACCCCTCTCCGTCATGAAAATGCTCATGACAATACGGTGCCGTCCGGAAGACCTCCGGCCGGTGCCCTCCATAGAGGGGACCCCCACATGAACAAGCCTCTCCTTGCCGCGCTCGCCACCCTGGCCATCACCGGGGTCGGCGTGGCACCGGCGGCCGCGTCACCCGCGGCTCCCGCGTCACCCGCGGCTCCCGCGTCACCCGCGGCTCCCGCCGTCCGTGCCGTGACCTTCGCCGGCACCGTCGCGCTCAGCAACTGCTCCGGCTCGGTCGTCCGCCTGCCCGCCTCCGAGGACGACGACCCGGCGCTGGTCATGTCCAACGGCCACTGCCTGGAGACCGGCTTCCCGGCGGCCGGCGAGGTCGTCGTGGACCAGCCCTCCAGCCGCACCTTCGGGCTGCTCAACGCCTCCGGCACCCGCGTCGGCACCCTGCGGGCCGGCAAGATCGCCTACGCGACGATGACCGACACGGACGTCTCGCTCTACCAGCTCACCAGCACGTACGCCCAGATCCGCAGCTCCTACGGGATCAGCCCGCTCACCCTGAACGACACGCGCCCCGCGGCCGGCACCGCGATCACCGTCGTCTCCGGCTACTGGAAGCGCACCTACGCCTGCGCCATCGACGGGTTCGCCTACCGCCTGAAGGAGGGGGAGTGGACCTGGAAGGACTCGGTCCGCTACACCTCCGCCTGCCAGACCATCGGCGGCACCTCCGGGTCGCCCGTCGTCGACAACGCCACCGGCAACGTCGTCGCCGTCAACAACACGGGCAACGAGGACGGTGGACGCTGCACCGACAACAACCCCTGCGAGGTCGCCGAGAACGGCACGGTCACGGTCCGCGAGGGCATCAACTACGCCCAGCAGACCTACCAGATCCCCGCCTGCTTCGGCCTCGACAACAAGCTCGACCTCTCGCGCAGCGGCTGCGTCCTGCCCAAGCCGTAGTCCGAAGCCGTGGCTCAGCGCGGGCTCCGGCGGACCGACCGCCCGGCCAGCACGTCGGTGCGCCGCCCGTCCTCCATCACGAACCGCCCGTCGACCAGGACGTACGGGATGCCCGTCGGCAGCACCCGCGGGTCCTCGAAGGTGCTGCCCGCCGCGACCGTCGCCGGGTCGAAGAGCACCAGGTCGGCCCGGTACCCCTCGCGCACCAGCCCCCGGTCCGGCAGCCGCAGCCGGGCCGCCGGGCGCGAGGTGAGGTGGGCGACGCACTCCTCCAGCGGGAGCACGCCCAGCTCGCGCACGTAGTGACCGAGGTAGTGCGGGAAGGTGCCGTAGGCGCGCGGGTGCGGCTTGGCGCCCTGGAGGATGCCGTCCGAGCCGCCGGTGTGGACGCGGTGCCGCATGATCGCGCGCACGTTCTCCTCGTGGCCGACGTGCTGGAGGATCGTCGGCGCCAGCCGGTCGGCCAGCAGGAGGCGGCGGGCGGTCGTCCACGGGCTCTCGCCGTGCAGCCGCGCCGACTCCAGGACCGTACGGCCGACGTACTCGGCGAGCGCCGGGTCGCCGGTGCCGGAGATCTCGATCGTGTCCCACTCCATGGGCACGCCGTGGCAGCCGTCGGAGCCGATCTCCTCGACGTGGTGGCGGATGCGTTCGGCGGTGTCGTCGTCCGCCAGCCGCTTCATGATCTGCTCCGGGCCGCCCTCGCTCGCCCAGCTCGGCAGCATCGCCACGAGGGTGGTGCAGCCGGGGGTGTACGGGTAGGTGTCGAGCGTGATGTCGGCGCCGCCGGCCAGCGCCTCGTCGAGCAGCGTCAGCAGCTCGGGCGCCTTGCCCTTGTTCACGCCGAAGTTCATGGTGGCGTGGGCCAGGTGCAGCGGGCAGGTTGCCTCCCGGGTCAGCTCGACCATCTCCTCGTACGCCTTCAGGGCCCCGGCGCCGTACGAGCGGTGGTGCGGGCAGTAGTAGCCGCCGTACTCGGCGACCACCCGGCACAGCTCGGTCAGCTCGGCGTCCTTGGCGTACATGCCGGGCGTGTACGTCAGCCCGGACGACATGCCGACCGCGCCCTGCTCCAGACCCTCGGCGACCAGGCGCCGCATGTGCTCCAGCTCCGCCTCGGTCGCCTCCCGGTCGTCCCAGCCGACGGCGAGGGCGCGCACCGTGCCCTGCGGGATCAGGTACGCGGCGTTCACGGCGATGCCGCGGTCGAGCCGGTCCAGGTACTCGCCGACCGACCGCCAGTCGAAGTCGACGTCGTCCCCGGGGCCGTTCCACCCGGCGATCGCGCGGCGCACCTCGCCGAGGGTGCGGTCGTCGACCGGCGCGTACGACAGCCCGTCCTGGCCGATGACCTCCAGGGTGACGCCCTGGGCGGCCTTGGCGCTGTGGTCGGGGTCCCGCAGCAGCGCCAGGTCGCTGTGGGCGTGCATGTCGATGAAGCCGGGGGAGAGGACCAGGCCCTCGGCGTCCAGCTCGCGACGCGCCTTCGGGCGCTGGCAGCCGGCGGCGGCCGCCTCCTTGACGATCGAGACGATCCGGCCGCCGTCGACCACCACGTCGGCGCGGTAGGAGTCGGCGCCGGAACCGTCCACGACGTCGGCGTCCCGGATGACCAGCTCTTCCATGTCCCGCTCCCTTTTCTCGGCTGTCTCAGAAGAACGTGCGGATGTAGTCGACGACCGTCCCGTCCGCCTCCGCGACCGGGATGAGCTGCCACTTGTCGAAGGACGTGCACGGGTGGGACAGCCCCAGGCCCACCAGGTCCCCGACCTCCAGTTCCGCCTCCGGGGCGGTGCGCAGCCAGGCGTGCTGGTCGGACAGGCCGCTCACGGTGATGCCGGTCGCCGGGCGCTCGGGGCCGCCGCCCGCCGGGCGGACCGCCTGGGCGAAGGGCAGGTCGAGGTCGTACGCCGCGTCGCGCTTGCCCGCGTTGGCGAAGGCCTGCTCGGGGGAGGGGCGGGAGACCACCTGCGTCCACAGCCGGAACGCGGGCTCCAGGGCGCCCTCGGCGGGGACGCGGTTGAAGGGGGTCACCTCCCGGTAGTGCCCGTCGTCGTGGGAGACGTAGGCACCGGAGCGCAGCAGCTTCAGCACCGGCAGGGACAGCTCCGGCACCTCGGCGAACACGTCGGCCACCGCGTCGAACCAGGCGCTGCCGCCCGCGCTCAGCACGATCTCCTCAAGGCCCTCGAACCGCCCGGCCTTGTCGAAGTCGGCCGCCAGCGCGACCAGTCGCCGCAGCCAGGCGCGGACGCGCTCCGGGTCGGCGTCCGGCACCTCGCCCTCGTACCCGGCGACACCCGCCAGCCGCAGCGTCCGTGTGCCGGCCACCGCGTCGGCGACCGCGGCGCACTCGGCCTCCGTGCGCGCCCCGGTCCTGGCGCCCTCACCGGCGCCCAGCTCGACCACGACGTCCACCGGACGGGCGGCCCCCGCCCCCGTCAGGGCCGCGTCCATCAGCTCGACGCCGCGCACGGAGTCGACGTAGCAGACGAAGCGGAACTCCGGGTCGGCGTCCAGCTCGGCCGCGAGCCGGCGCAGGGCGGCGGCGTCGACCAGCTCGTTGGCGAGGAAGATCCGCCGGATGCCGAAGGCCCGCGCCACCCACACCTGGTGCGGCACGGCGAGGGTGATGCCCCAGGCGCCGTGCTCGATCTGACGGTGGAAGAGCTGCGGGGCCATGGAGGTCTTGCCGTGCGGCGCGAAGGCGAGGCCGTGCCGGGCGGAGTACGTCTCCATGAGCTTCAGGTTGTGCTCCAGGCGCTCGGCGGACAGCGCGAGGACGGGGGTGGCGAAGCCGCCGGTGAAGAGGTTGCGGCGCTGTCCGGCCAGCTCGGCGAGGGTCAGGCCGTACGCGTCCGGCGGGAGGCCCTTGAAGCGGTGGTCGACGCGCTCCTCGGCCAGCTCGGCGAGGGCTTCGGTGCCGGATTCGAGGGCCATGGAGCCTCCCTGATCTGATCCGTTGCAAATAATGCAACGATCGTTGCGTATATCGCTTACTGCTGTCTAACATCTCGGCGAACGCGGGGTCAACGGAGCCGCCGCCCGCGGGACGCCAGAACGAGACGCCGAACGAGACGTCAGGACGAGACGTCAGGACGAGACGTCAGGACGAGACGTCACGACGAGACGTCAGGACGAGACGCAGACGAGGAGCCCTCACCATCGTGACCGCCACCGGACGAACCAGCACCGCCCCCGACGTCGCGGACGTCGTCGCGCTCGGCGAGTCCATGGTCACCTTCCTGCCCTCCCGGCCCGGACGCCTCGCCGACGTCCCCTCCTTCGACCGGACCATCGGCGGCGCCGAGTCCAACGTGGCCTGCGTGCTCGCCGCCGCCGGACACTCCGTGCGCTGGGTCGGCCGGGTCGGCGCCGACGGCTTCGGCGACCACCTCGTCGAGGCGATCGGCGCCTACGGCGTCGACGTCTGTGCCGTGCGCCGCGACCCCGCCCGCCCGACCGGCATCTACTTCCGCACCGCCGGTGACCGCGCCACCGACGCCCACGAGGTGGCGTACTACCGGGCGGGCTCGGCCGCCTCCGCGATGTCCGTGGACACCATGGACCTCGACGCGATCCGCTCCGGCCGCGTCCTGCACCTGTCCGGCATCACGCCCGCGCTCTCCGCCGACTGCCTCGGCCTGATGCGCGAGCTGACCGCCCGCCGCCCCGGCCGCCCCCTCGTCTCCTTCGACGTCAACCACCGCCCCGGACTGTGGCGCGACGCCGGGCACGGTCACGGCCCCGAGGTGCTCCTCGAACTGGCCCGCGGCGCCGACATCGTCTTCGTCGGCGAGGACGAGGCCTGGGGTCTCGGCGGACCCGAGGCCGTGCGCGCCGCGCTGCCCGAGCCGGAGCTGCTCGTCGTCAAACAGGGCGCGACCGGCGCCACCGCCTTCCACGGCACCGCCGGCACCGGCGCCGACGAGGTCACCTCCGTCCCCGCCCTCAGCGTCGACGTCGTCGCCGCCGTCGGCGCGGGCGACGCCTTCGCCGCCGGGTTCCTCTCCGCCACCCTGCGCGACCTGCCCGTACGCGAGCGCCTGCGCCACGGCCACCTCATGGCCGCCGCCGCCCTCACCGTCCCCGGCGACCTCGCCGCACCCCCCGCCCGCGACCACGCCGACCGCCTCGCCGCCCTCGACGACACCGCGTGGGGGAGACTGCGACTCGGCCCCGGCTGGACACGGGTCGGCGAAGAGGCCGGCGCGACGGCAGGCGACAGGGCCGACGAGGAGGTACGTACGTCATGAGTCAGACCGTCGACCGCGCGCTCAGCATCCTGCCGCTGCTCGCCGAGGGCCCCGCCGACCTGGGCCGGGTCGCCGACCGCCTGGGCGTGCACAAGTCCACGGCCCTGCGCCTGCTGCGCACCCTCCACGAGCACGGCTTCGTCTACCGCCAGGCCGACCAGCGCTACCGCCTCGGCGCCCGGCTCATCTCCCTCGCCCAGGAGGCGATGGAGAACCTCGACGTCCGCGAGATCGCCCACCCCCACCTCGTACGCCTCAACGAGCAGGTCGGACACACCGTCCACCTCGCCGTCCACGAGGAGGACGAGGTCCTCTACATCGACAAGGTCGAGAGCCGCTACCCGGTCCGCATGTACTCCCGGATCGGCAAGCCCGTCGCCATCACCGTCGCGGCCGTGGCCAAGCTGCTCCTCGCCGATCTCCCCGACAACGAACGCCGCGCCGTGGTCGAGAAGCTCGACTACCCCATGTACACGCCCCGTTCGACACCGAACGCCGACGGGTTCCTCAAGGAACTGGCCAAGGTGCGCGAACAGGGCTGGGCCACCGACCTCGGTGGCCACGAGGAGTCCATCAACTGCGTCGCCGCGCCCATCCGGGGCGCCGACGGCCGGGTGGTCGCCGCCATGTCGGTCTCCGCACCGAACGTCGTCGTCACCGCCGACGAACTCCTCACCCTGCTCCCGCTGGTGCGCCGTACGGCGGACGCCATCAGCGGCGAGTACTCCGGCAGGACCCCAGTCAAGGAAGTCACCGCATGACCGACAAGATCGCTCTCGTCCCCGCGACCCACACCGTCCCCCCGGCGAAGTTCAGCCACGGCGTGAAGAAGGGCAACATCCTCCAGGTCGCCGGCCAGGTCGGCTTCCTCCCCCACGAGGAGGGCAAGGCCCCCACCCCGGCCGGCCCGACCCTGCGCGAGCAGACCCTCCAGACCCTCGCCAACGTCAAGGCGATCCTGGAGGAGGGCGGCGCCTCCTGGGACGACGTGATGATGCTCCGCGTCTACCTCACGGACGTCGACCACTTCGCCGAGATGAACGAGATCTACAACGCCTACTTCGAGGAGCAGGGCCTCACCCAGCCGCCCGCCGCGCGCACGACCGTCTACGTCGGTCTGCCCGCCGGCCTCCTCATCGAGATCGACGCGCTCGCCGTCCTCGGCTGACCGTCCCTCTCCCCGCCTGTCTGAACTGTCTGTGAACGGCACGGCGCCCCCACCCCCCGGGGCGCCGTGCCGCGCTCCTCCCTGCCCGAAAGCCCCATGTGTTTAGCCAGAGGACCCCCGAATGTCCTACGCGTCCCTCCAGCTCGCCGCCGCCTCCGAGACCCCACCGCACACCGGCGGTCTGCTCACCCTGATCGACGGCACGGCCGGCCTCCTGACCGTCGCCGCCATCGGCATCGCGCTCCTGCTCTTCCTCATCATCAAGGTGCGGCTGCAGCCCTTCGTCGCGCTGCTCGCCGTCTCCATAGCCGTCGGCCTGCTCGCCGGCCTGTCGGTCACCGAACTCTTCGGCACCGTCCAGAAGTCGGACGCCGTCTCGACCATCGAGTCCGGCATGGGCGGCATCCTCGGCCACGTCGCCGTCATCATCGGCCTGGGCACCATGCTCGGCGCGATCCTCGAAGTCAGCGGCGGCGCACAGGTACTCGCCTCACGCCTCCTCGGCCTCTTCGGGGAGAAGCGCGCCCCGCTCGCCATGGGCCTCACGGGCCTGATCTTCGGCATCCCGGTCTTCTTCGACGTGGGCATCTTCGTCCTCGCTCCCATCGTCTACGCCGCCGCCAAGCGCTCCGGCAAGTCGATCCTGCTCTACTGCCTGCCGCTGCTGGCCGGCCTGTCCATGACCCACGCCTTCCTGCCGCCGCACCCCGGCCCGGTGGCCGCCGCCGGACTGCTGCACGTCAAGCTCGGCTGGATCATCCTCATGGGCATCGTCTGCGGCATCCCCGCCGTCCTCGCCGCCTGGGTGTTCTCCGCCTGGATCGGCCGCCGCATCTTCGTGCCCGTGCCGCAGGACATGGTCGAGGCGGCCGAGGAGGCCAAACAGGCCGTCGTCGAGGAGCAGCGCAAGGCGGGCGTCGCGCCGACCGAGACCCCGGTCGCGCTCGGCACGGTCCTCGGCATCATCGGCACCCCGCTGGTCCTGATCCTCGCCGCGACCTTCTCCTCCATCGCCCTGGACCCGTCCACTCTCCGCTCGGTGATCGAGTTCTTCGGCAACCCGTTCGTCGCCCTGACCATCGCCCTCCTCCTCGCCTACTACCTGCTCGGCATCCGGCGCGGCTGGTCCCGCAAGTCCCTGGAGACCGTCTCGACGGCCTCGCTCAAGCCGGTCGGCAACATCCTGCTGGTGGTCGGCGCCGGCGGTGTCTTCGGCGCCGTCCTCAAGGCCAGCGGCGTCGCCCAGGCCCTCTCCGACACCTTCAACGACGTCGGCCTGCCGGTGATCGTCCTCGCCTACCTGATCTCCCTGGTGCTGCGGGTCGCCCAGGGCTCGGCGACGGTGGCCATCGTGACGACGGCGGGCATCGTGGCGCCGCTGCTCGCCGAGGGAGACCACTCGCAGGCGTTCGTCGCCCTGGTCATCATGGCGATCTCGGCCGGTTCCATCTTCGCCTCGCACGTCAACGACGGCGGCTTCTGGATGGTCGCCAAGTACTTCGGCATCAGCGAGCGGGACACGCTCAAGACGTGGACCGTGCTGGAGAGCGTGCTGTCGGTCGCCGGGTTCGTGGTGGCGGCGGTGGTGAGCCTGTTCGTATAGGCGGGCGGCTCGTGTTGGCGTCTGATAACGAAGTTGGGGCTGGCTGTGTCCGGCACAGGATCGTCGACCATACTGCCCGCGTGGAGCAGCGCAGAGGATCGACGAGCCAGCCCCTGGAAGGCGCCGGATTCGACCCGGCATTCATCCCCGGGCTCACCGCACCCGTGTCCGGTGAGCCGGAGGACGTGAGACGCGACGGGCCGGACGAGAACGCCGACGCGGAGACCGAGGAGCCCTCGGATGCCCCGGCCGTCGGCGAACCGCCCGCCGCCGAGGACGCCGCGGAACCGGACGACGAGGCCCCCGTGGACGGCCCTGTCTTCGAGGCCTCCGACCGCCGCGCCAAGATCGTCGCCGACCACAGGGGCGTACGCCTCTCCCTCGACGACCAGAGCTGCGAGTTCCGCTGGGACGAGGTCGGGGCCGTCGAGACGGAGACGGGACGCTTCGGCAAGCGGTTCACGGTGACGGTGCACACGCCGGACCGCCGCTGGTACCCGATCGAGATCGAGGCCACGTCCCGAAGCCGTTTCGCGGAGTGGGAGTCGGCTCTGGACGAGGTCCTCGACGCGTACTTCGAGGACGGCGAGTCGGAGACCGAGGCCGAGCCCGAGACCGAAGCGGACGGGGACGCGGAAGCCGCGACGAAGGAAGAGAAGGACGCCGAGGAGGCCGCGGCCCGCGCCGAGTAAGCGCATCGGGTGAAGATCCGTGCACGCCCTCTTGTCGCACCGGCGGCCATGGGCTTTCTTGACCACCATGGCGGACACCACGGGCAACACCTCAGACGCGGGCGTATCGGGTGGGGCGGACTCGGCTCCCCGTAAGTCCAGTTGGCGCTACATCGGCCCGGGCATCGTCGTCGCGGCGACCGGCGTGGGCGCCGGCGACCTCGTGGCCACCCTCATCGCGGGCAGCAACTTCGGCTACACCCTGCTGTGGGCGGCGGTCATCGGCTGCCTTGTGAAGATCTCCCTCGCCGAGGCGTGCGGCCGCTGGCACCTGGCCACCGGCCGCACGCTCTTCGACGGCTGGGCGAGCATCGGCCCCTGGACCACGTGGTTCTTCGCGGTCTACGCCGTGATCTGGGGCTTCGTCTACGGCGCCGCGGCGATGTCGTCCAGCGCCCTGCCGCTGCAGGCCCTCTTCCCGGACGTGATGGGCCTCGAATGGTGGGGCATCGCCTGCGGCCTGGTGGGCCTCGTCTTCGTCTGGTTCAACAAGTACAACGTCTTCGAGAAGGTCATGACGGTCCTGGTGGGCGTCATGTTCGTCGTGACCGTCTACCTGGCGATCCGCGTCACCCCCAACCTGGGCGACGCCTTCGCGGGTCTCCTCCCGGTCCTCCCGGACGAGAAGGACTCGGTACTCAACACGCTGGGTCTGATCGGCGGCGTGGGCGGCACCATCACGCTGGCCGCGTACGGCTACTGGGTCAACGCCAAGGGCTGGACCAGCACGGGGTGGATGAAGGTCATGCGCCTGGACAACCGGGTCGCCTACGCCACGACCGGCATCTTCGTCGTCGCGATGCTCTTCGTCGGCGCCGAGCTGCTCCACTCGGCGAACATCGCCATCGCGAGCGGCGACAAGGGCCTGATCCAGCTCGGCGACATCCTGGAGCAGGAGTACGGCACCGCGACCGGCAAGCTCTTCCTGATCGGCTTCTTCGCCACCAGCTTCACCTCGCTGATCGGCGTCTGGCACGGCGTGAGCCTGATGTTCGCCGACTTCCTGGCCCGCCGGCGCGGCGAACGGGAGGCAAGGGGCGACGAGTTGGCCTCGGGCCGCCGCGAACGCTCCTGGGCCTTCCGCGCCTACCTGCTCTGGCTCACCTTCCCGCCCATCATCCTGCTCTTCCAGGACGAGCCCTTCCGCCTGATCATCATCTACGGCGTCCTGGGCGCCGCCTTCATGCCCTTCCTCGCCCTCACCCTGATGTGGCTCCTCAATTCCTCCCGCACCCCGCGCGAGTGGCGCAACGGCAGCCTCAGCAACGGCATGCTGGCCGTCGCCGGCCTGCTGTTCCTGGTCCTGTGCGTCAAGCAGATCTGGGACCAGCCGTGGTCGGAGTTCTTCTAGCGGAACCGGTTACCGCAGCTCGTCCCATTCCTCACTGAGCGCGATCTCCCGCATCTGGTCCATGGTCAGCGCGGGAGTGTCGCGCGTGGGCTCGCCGTGGGAGGAGCCGTTGTTGAACTCGCTGATCACCACGCGGAAGCCGTCGTCACCGGGTCGCATGGTGTCGACCGTCCACATCACGACCCCCGGGACCCGGTCGTCGCCGACCCCTTGGTGCGTGGCGATGCGGGTGCCGTCGGGAAGGGTCTCACCGGAGGCGTAGAGCTGGCCCGCGACATCGTCCATGCCGTGCTGCACATTGACCTGGACGAGACTCGCGCCGCGCCCGTCGTCGACGACGACGTAGGAGTACTCGGTGTCCTGACCCCCCTTCTTGACCACGTCCAGCTCCTTGGGGAGCAGCCCGACGAGCGTCTCGGTGATGTCCTTGCCCGACGCGGCGGGCGGCCGCTCCTCGTCGGAGGCACCGGTGGAAACCGAGGGCTTCGACGCGACCGGAGTGGCCGCCACCACGTCGCGCCACACATCGGCCGTGACGAGCTTCTTCAACGCCTCCGTCGACAAAGGCGGGTCCTCCCGCGTGATGGGCGCCCCCTTCTCGGCGGAGGAGTTCCACTCGCTCACGCTGACGTGCTGCCCGTCGGCCGTGACGAGGTCGGCGGACCAGAGCTTGGTGTCCACCCGCCGGTCGGGATACTCGTAGCCCTGCAGCAGCCTGAGCGTCGAGCCGTCGTCCAGCCGGCTGGAGTGGCAGTCGTCGTACGGGGTGAAGGTCTCGTCCGGGCACTGGGTCAGCTGCCCGACCTGCGGACTCCCGGGCTCCACCCGACCGAAGCCCAGGCTGATCGCGGCCGCGCCCTGGCCGTCGTCGAACACGACCTGTGCGTACGGCCCCGGCTTCTCACCGGACCCCCGGACGTCCACCTCGCTGAACTCGCCCTCCGGAAGCAACTCCTTCAGCGACTTGAGGATCGCGTCGCCGGAGACCGGCTCCGGAGCGGCCGAGGCGGACGCGCCGGCGGTGGCTCGGGAGGCCGCGGAGGACTGCTCGGCGTCGGCGGAGTCCCCCGACGGCAGCAGCATCGCCCCGCCCACCCCGATCAGGGCGACCCCGGCCACCCCGCCGAGCACGCCGGTACGGCGCCGCGTCAGCGTCCGGCGCCCGCGGTTGCGCCCCGCGTCGATCAGGGCCGTACGGTCGGCGGCCCGGAACGCACCACCGGTGTCGCGCAACGCGGCGGCGAGCCGCTCCTCGAAGGGATCCTGGTGCTGCTTTTCGGGCATGGCGAACCACCCTTTCCGCGTGGGTGAAGGAGACGAGAGAGAACGACGAGAAGGGGACGGCGAGAAGGGGACGGAGAGAAGGGGACGGAGAGAGGGGGACGGCGAGAAGGAAGGACGGACGTCAGGGTCTGGCGTATTCGGCGAGATCCTCACCCAGCAGTGCCCGCAGCCGGCCGAGCGCCCGCGAGCACCGCGTCCGCACCGCCGCCGAACTGACACCGAGCACGTCGGCGGTCTGCTCGACCGAGCGGTCGTCCCAGTACCGCAGGACGACGACGGCCCGGTCCATGGCGGGCAGCCGCGCGAGCGCGTCCAGCAGCGTCAGCCGCAGGGACGCGTCCCCGTCACCGACGTCGGCCAGCTCCGGGAACACGTCGGTCGCCCGCTCCCCGCTGCTGCGCCGCCGCTGATGGGCGAGGAAGGCGCGGGTGAGCACGGTCTGCGCGTAGGCGGCCGGGTTCTCCACCCGCGACACCCGCCCCCACCGCACGTACAGCCGCCCGAAGGTCTCCTGCACGAGATCCTCGGCCAGATGCGTGTCCCCGGCGGTGAGCAGACAGGCGGACCGGTACAGATGCCCGGCCCGCGCCGCCGCGAACTCGGCGTACTCGTCCGCCCGTCTCTGCCGTCCCATACCCCGCGCTCCCGATGATCGCCGTCTTCACCTCATCAATGCGGTGGACCCCGGGAAATGTTTCATACGGACTTCAGAGCAGATGGTCGGCCTTCCCCGCCTTGATGTCGAGGATCATGCGCCGCAGGGCCTCCCGGCTGTCGGTGAGGGGGGCGTCCTCCTCGCCGGCTATGGCGATGTAGGCGTTGCCGGTGGTGTCGGTACCGAGGCGGAAGCACGAGTTTCCCTCGCCGCAGAAGGGCTCTTCCCAGGTGATGTCGCTCATCGGGCTCTCCTCATAGGTCGTTGGCGATCTCGCGGATGAAGTCGCGTGACTCCGCCGACGACAGGGCGATGCGCTCCATCCAGTCCAAGTGGGCACGGTACTTCGCCAACTGCGCCTCGGCGTGCAGGAAGTCCGGCCCGTGCGAGCTGTCGACCTGCACCGTGTCCAGCTGGGCCACCGGTCCTTCCGCGTACAGCACGGTCTGTCCCGCACCTGGGAAGGCTCCAGCAGCGAAGGGGATGACCAGAACCGTCACGTTGTCCTTCGCCGACTTCTCCAGTACGTGCTCCAGCTGGGCCTTGGCCACCTCGCGCCCACCGAACTGCATGCGGAGCGCCGCCTCGTGGACAATGGCGACGAATGGTGCCGCGTCGGCCCCGTCCAACACGTTCTGGCGCTCCACGCGATGGGCCAGGCGCGCCTACGTCTCCTCGATCCCGAGATTCCGGATGGCCCGGGCGCCACCCTTCTCACATTCGGCTACGACGGAGCGGGCCGCTTGACCGAGGAGACCAACTCCTCAGGGCTGGCGATGCGCTACACGTACGACACCGAGGGCCGTGTCACCTCATGGACCGATCGCAACGCCACCTCGTACCAGTACACGTACGACGAACGCGGTCGTGTGGTGGCAACCGGTGGTACCGGAGACTTCCTCGCTTCAGTCCTCGCCTACGACAGCGGCACACGCACCACCCGAGTGACCGACTCCCTCGGTCACATGCGGATCTATGAGCACAACGAGGCTCTGCGCCTGATCCGCGAGACGGACCCCCTGGACAACGTCACGACTCAGGAGTGGGACGAAGACTTGCGACTACCGCCGTCACGGATCCCCTGGGAGCCGAGAGACGGTACGTGTACGACGAGCGAGGCAACGTCACGCGCGTGATACGTCCGGACGGAGGGGAGCTGTGCTCCGAGTACGACGCCCATGGCCTGCCCACGGTCATCACGGGACCTGACGGGGCCGCCTGGCATCAGGAGTACAACGAACGTGGTGACCGCGTCTCTGTGACAGACCCGGCGGGAGCCACCACCCGTTTCACCTACAACTTCTCAGGCCACCTGACTTCCGTCACCGATGCCCTGGGGCACTGCACCCACGTACGGTGCAACGGCGCCGGGCTGCCCGTCGAGATCATTGATCCTCTCGGTGGAAGCCACCACTACACCCGGGACATGTTCGGTCGCCTGAGCGCACTCACCGACCCCGTCGGCAACGTGACTCGGCAGGAGTGGACTTCGCAGGACAAGATCAGTCGACGTGTGCTGGCCGACGGATCCGACGAATGGTGGGAGTACGACGCCGAAGGCAACTGCAGCAGCCACAGGAGCGCCACCGGAGCACTCACCCGGTTCGAGTACGGGCCATTCGATCTGATGACCGCCCGCACAGGGCCAGACGGTGCGCGTCACGTTTTCGGATACGACACCGAGTTGCGCCTCATAGAGGTCGCCAATCCCCAGGGACAGCGCTGGAACTACGTCCACGACGCGGCCGGTCGACTCGTGAGCGAATCCGACTTCGACGGGCGCGTCGTCTCCTATACGTACGAAAGTTGCGGCCGGCTCACCGGCACTACCAACGCCCTTGGGCAGACGACTCGATTCGAGCGCAACAATATCGGCCTTGTCACCGGGAAAGCAGCCCCCGACCGGAGCACCGACTACACCTATACACGGGCAGGACGCATCGCCACCGCGGTAACGGCGGACTCAACACTTGTCCTTTCCTACGACCTCGCGGGGCACTTGCTGTCCGAAAAAGTCGATGGCCGAACCACTGACTATGAATATGACCCGTTGGGTCGCCGCACGAAGCGTGTCACTCCGACGGGAGCCGTCAGCAACTGGAGCTACGACCCGGCAGGGCGGCGTACCGAGCTGATCACCGGTGGCGGGCACACGATCACATTCGCCTACGACGCGGCGGGCCGTGAGCTGAGCCGCCTCATCGGCGACCACGCCGTGGCTCACTCGTTCGACAAGTTGGGGCGCCGCACGAGTCAGTCCGTGTTGGACGCGACGGGCGAAACCGTGCAGAGCAGGGAGTACACCTACCGAGCGGACGGATACCTGACGCGCGTCGACGATCGGCTGACCGGTGTACGTGACTTCGCCCTCGACGTGGTCGGCCGCGTCACAGGCGTACGAGCCGAGGACTGGTCCGAGCGTTACACGTACGACGAGGCCGGTAACCAGACCGATGCCTCGTGGCCTCCCGTACACCCCGGTCACGAGGCCACCGGCTCCCGCAGCTACGTCGGCACACGGATCACCCGTGCCGGGAACATCCGATACGAGCACGACGGCGCCGGCCGCATCACGCTACGCCAGAAGATCCGACTCTCCCGCAAACCGGATACCTGGCGCTACGAGTGGGACACCGAGGACCGCCTCGTCTCGGTGACCACACCGGACGGCACCAAGTGGCGTTATCTCTATGACGCGCTCGGGCGCCGTGCGGCCAAGCTGCGGCTGGACGCGGACGGGGTCAGTGTCGCCGAGCGGACGCAGTTCACCTGGGACGGAGCCGTCCTCTGTGAAGAGACCACCGTGACGACGTCGCTGCCCCAACCGGTCACCCTCACTTGGAATCACCAGGGACTGCACCCGATCGCTCAGACCGAGCGACTGGGTGTCGACGGGGTCTCCCAGGAAGAGATTGACTCCCGTTTCTTCGCCATAGTCACGGACCTTGTCGGTACGCCGACCGAGCTCCTGGACGCCTCGGGGGGCATTTCCTGGCGCACGCGCACCACGGTGTGGGGCAAAACGGCTTGGACTGCTGACAGCGCGTCCTACACGCCGCTTCGGTTTCCGGGCCAGTACTTCGATCCGGAGACGGGTCTTCACCATAATTACCACCGGATGTACGACCCGGAAACCGGGCGCTACCTCACTCCGGACCCGCTCGGCCTGGCACCGGCTCCCAACTCGTCCACTTACGTCCATAATCCGCACTCGGGGGCCGACCCGCTCGGCCTGGCACCGCAGTGCGACGACGCGATCCCGGGGTTCCGCAAGCAGACCGACCATCCACTGAGTAAACGGATACACGTCGGTGAAGACGGCAAGGTCACCATCACCGGTAAGGGCGCACTCTACGTCAATCTGAGTGGAGATATAGGCCATACTGTCCGCTTCCGTGGAGAAGGGGGGCAGATCGTCGAGTTCCAGATATCGGCCGAGTTCCGCGAAAAGATCAGACGAACCGCTGTCCCTCAGGAGGAGCCTGGTCTTGGATTCAGCAAGGGCGAGTGGAAGCAGATGAAGAGGATCTGCCCGGAGATCTCGGACCCCACCATGGGGGACGACTTGTACGGCATTCCCAGCGGGATGCTGAATGAGTTCAGGGAAGAAGTGGCAAAGTACCCGGGCAGGGTTGTTCAGGAAGGTTAGGAAGCGTCTCGCATGATGCACGAGATCGAGGACATCGAGCAGGAGCGGCTCCGATTGTCGCAGAGGCCTTCGGCGCAGGAGGTGCCCCCCGTTGTCGGCGTGTTCGACGTACGGACCATCTGTCCGGTCGCGGAGTTCGGCGACAGGGTACGGTCCGTGCTCGATCCCGCGCTTCGACTGGCCGTCTCACAACGTTTCGAAGGCGAAGACCTCCCGGTCGACGCGATCCCCGGATGGTTCGCCGCCGTCGCCCGGGAAAGCGTCCAACCGGCCCCTGACTTCGCGGTCCAAGGCGCTGAACGCTACGCGGCGGCGATCGGACGAGGGGCCTGGGACCTTCAGGAGTGGCTGTACCAGTTCGATCCCGAATCCGAGTTTCGCGGCTGGGCGTGGTGGGACCTGACGCAGTCGGGCGAACGCGAAGCGCGTGTGTGGGTGGATACGTGGGGTGAGTCCTTCTTCGCCTGCGACGAGCTCCGGTGGCTCGCGCACGTGTCTGGCGCCGTAGAGGTCAACGGACCGACTCTGGAAAGGTCAGAAGCCTGGATTGCCGCAGCGCAGCCCTGAAGCGCGGCGGCGTCACGGGGCGCACAACATGAAGAACGGTGACCTGCTTCGAGCAGCCCTGACCCCTGCTGGGGGCTTCCGGGTGGCTGGGCGGCTGCCACGGAGTGAAGAGTGCCGGACGTGCGGCACCTGGCTTTCTCCCGCAGAGCAAGACATCGAGGCGAGCCGGAGACATCCCGGACGAGAGTCACACCGGCAGACGCCTCAGGCACAGAGGCCCCCGCCCGCGTGTCAGCGGGCGGGGGCCTGAACCGGATCGGCCGGGTGGTGGGCGGGATCAGCCGAACCTACGGCAGCGCGTGCACATGCGCCCCCACCGCGCTCGACCACCCGTTGCCCGCCGTCGCGTCCCAGTTGGTGGACCAGGTCATCGCGCCCCGCAGGTCGGGGTAGGTCTTCGACGGCTTGAAGGAGCCGCAGTTGGTCGCCTTGGTGAGGCAGTCCAGGGCGGCGTTGACCACCGACGGGGAGACGTAGCCGCCGCCCGCCGCGCGGGTGGAGGCCGGCAGGCCCAGGCCGACCTGGGACGGGGCGAGGCCGCCCTCGAGCTGGATGCAGGCCAGAGCGGTGAGGAAGTCGACCGTGCCCTGGGCGTACACCTTGCCGTCGCAGCCCAGCATCGTGCCGCTGTTGTAGTACTGCATGTTGACGACCGTGAGGATGTCCTTCACGTTCAGCGCCGTCTGGAAGTAGCCGCCCTGCGTCGACTGCATGTCGATCGTCTGCGGGGCCATCGTGAGGATCATGTCCGGGCCGGCCTTCGCCGACAGGGCGCGCAGGGCCTGGGTCATGTAGGTCGGGTTGAGACCGTTCTCCAGGTCGATGTCGACGCCGTCGAAGCCGTACTCCTGCATGACCGAGTAGACGGAGTTCGCGAAGTTCGTCGCGGAGGCGGAGCTGTTCACCGAGACGGTGCCCTTCTCGCCGCCCACCGAGACGATGACCTTCTTGCCCGCGGCCTGCTTGGCCCGCACGTCCGCCTTGAACTGGTCGACCGTGTAGCCGCCGAGCCCGGCCGAGTCGAGGTTGAAGGTGACGGCCCCCGGCGTCGTGGTCGCGTCGGCGAAGGCCACCGCGATGATGTCGTACGCGGACGGCACGTCGGAGATCTTCTGGACCGTCGCCCCGTTGTTGAAGTTCTGCCAGTAGCCGGTCACCGCGTGCTTGGGCAGGTCGCCGCCGTTCCCGCCGCCGTCGTCCGGCGCCGTGGTGCGGGCCGTGACCGCCGCCGACTTCGCCGACTCACCGGCCGCGTTCGTCGCCGTGACCTGGAAGGAGTACGAGGTCGAGGCCGCCAGGCCGGTCACCGTCGCCGACGTGCCGGTCACCGCGGTCACCTTCGTGCCGTCGCGGTAGACGTTGTAGCCGGTGGCGCCCGACACCGTGTTCCAGGCGAGCGAGGCGGAGTTCGGCGTCGTACCGGAGACGCTCAGGCCGGCCGGGGCGGACGGCACCGTGGGGTCGGGGTTCCCGTCGTCGCCGCCTCCGCCGTCCGGGCCGAAGACGGACAGGTCGTCGACGTAGTACGCCGACTGCCCGTACCAGCCGTGCGTGTAGACCGTCACGGAGGTCGTCGAGGAGCCGGTGCTGAAGGTCGTCTTGAGCTGCTGCCAGGAGGCCGCGTCCGGAGTCCAGGTCGACACGTCCGTCGTTCCCGTGCCCGTCACGCCCAGGTAGGAGTACCCGCCCTGCACCCACGCGCTCAGCGTGTACGTCGAGTTGGGCTGCACCGCGACGCTCTGCGAACAGCGCGCGTTGTCCTGCCCCGCCGGGGTGGCCTTCAGTGCGGCGGAGCCCGCGTGTGCCGGGGAGGCGACGGTGGTGCCGCTGTTCGCCGAGCAGGTCCAGTTGCTCAGCCCGGACTCGAAACCGGCGTTCTTGGCGTTGTTGACGTCGGCGGCCGATGCCGGGCCGACGGCCGTGAACGCGAGAGCCAGGGCGGCGGTGACGGCGCCCGTCAAGGAGCCGAGACGTCTTCCGCGCCGTCTGCGTACGGGGTCCACTGCTGCCTCCGGGGGTGGAGTGGGGCGGGATGGGGGACGGTGGCCACCGCTGAAGTACAAGGTGGTCCAGACCAATTGAAGGTGTCAAGAGGTAGGTACGGACCAAGTTCGCGGTCGGGGCGCGGCGGCCGGCTCGTCCTCGAAAATGCTCAACCTGCCCCGTTTTGGAGCAACTTGTGCAACACAAGTTGTTCCACAGCTACAGAAACGCTGTTCTCCGGTCACAGACGCGTGGATACAGTGCTCACGTAGTCACGCAGTGAAGTCATCCGGGTGTGCCGGAGTAACACCGGCGGACCGACGGGCATGGGAGACGGGGAGCCGCGCGTGCCAACTGCCATTGCCGTGACCAGTGTCGACATGGCACTGCCGCCGCAGGACGAACGGACGCTGCCCGCGGCCGTGCTCCAGGACGTCGACCGGCGTCCCCTGGAGCAGATCCTGGCCGAGCTGCAGACGCTGGTCGACCAGCACGGGCACGTGATCGTGGTGTGCTCCCAGGCCGTCCCGGCGAGCGTGGAACGGCGCCTGCACACCGTCCGCGCCCTCCTGGAGACCGACCGCATCGCCCTGTTCCGACCGCCCCTCCCGCCGCTCGGAATCGCCGTACTGGCCCGCCAGTTGCGCCAACTGGCCTCCTGCGACCTCAGCCCCGGCGTGCTCGCCTCCGCCGGCCGCCTGCTCACCCACTACATCCACGCCGGCGCCCTGCTCGGCTCCGTCGCCCGGCTCGACCACGTTCCGGTGGACCTGAAGGCGCACGCCAGATCCTGGGTGCCCGGCAGCCAGTTCGGCGTCGTGGCCCACCCCGAGCCGCAACTGGTGAGGGTCGGCCCCGAAGCCGCCCTGTCCGGACCGGAGTTCGGCACCTGGCTGCTGGTCGCCAAGGGGCAGCTTCCGTCCGACTGGGTCACCGGCACCCTCGCCCCGTCCTGGCGCGTGCAGGGGCTGCGCGAGACGGCGCTTCCCGCGGAGTCCGCGGGGTGGTGGGGGACGGGGCGGCTGACCGAGTTCTGCGCGTACCTCCCCGACCTCTCGGTCCTCTACCAACTGGTCACGTCCGTGCGGCAGAGCGCCTGCCACTGGTGCGGCATCGACGTCATCGGCGACCGCTGCGTGTTCTGCTCCGCGACACCACCGGTGTACGACACCGACGGCCGAAGCGGGGGCGGGGGCGGCCGGGACCGAGCGCTCGGCCACCGCCGCGATCCCGCCCTCGGCCGCCGCCGTGAGAGACGAGCCCTGACTGGGTAGGCCCGTAGCGCCCCGCCCGCCCGCCCCAGTCCGTCCGTCCGCCCGGACATCCGAGCCCCCAATGAGGTTGCACGGCCCATGAACTCCCGTCAGCGCCGCGGCATCATCCTGCTGATCCTGTCGGTCCTCTGCGCCCTCGGCGCGTTCGCCGGCGTGCTGTCCGTCATCAACGACGTGAAGTCCAAGGTCGGCCCCGAGGTGACCGCGTACCGGCTGAAGTCCGACATCGAGCCCTACACGGAGCTCGGCGCGGCGCAGTTCGAGAAGATCGAGATGCCCGAGCGCTGGCTGTCCGAGAACGCCGTCACCGACCTGTCCCAGGTCCGCGGGAAGACAGCCGTGATCAAGCTGAAGGCGGGCTCGCTGCTCCAGACCGACATGATCGTCGACACGCCCGCCCTGCGGCCCGGGCAGCAGGAGGTCGCCATCATGATCGACGCGGCGACCGGCGTCGCCGGGAAGATCACCCCGGGCTCCTCCGTCAACGTGTACGCCACCTTCGAGGGCCCGCGCGAGGGCGACCCCGACCAGTCCAAGATCATCGTGACCAACGCCAAGGTCATCGACGTCGGCGAACTCACCTCGCTGGAGCCTGACGAGGAGAGCCGCGACCGGGAACCCACCGACGCCGTCCCCATCACCTTCGCCCTGTCCACCATCGACGCCCAGCGCATCACCTACGCCGAGTCGTTCGCGCGGCGCGTCCGGCTCGCACTGGTGGCTCCCGGCGGCGACACCACGGTCCCCGACAAGGACCGGACGTACGAACTCGCGAAGGACAAGTGAGAGCCGTATGGCCACGAGGATCCTCCCGGCAGTCGGCGACCCGGACGCCGTACGGTCCCTCACGTCGCTGCTCAGTCAGCTCCCGGACGCCGAACCGGTCGCTCCGGTCGCCGACTCCACCCAGCTCGTCGACACCCTCGCCCGCCTCGCCGCCGAGTCGGTCGACGAACTGCCCGAGGTCGTGATCGTCCACGAGCGCATCGGCCCGGTCCCGGCCCTGGAGCTGATCCGCGAGGTCGCCCTCCGCTTCCCGGCCGTCGGCGTCATCCTCGTCACCTCCGATCCCGGTCCCGGTCTCTTCCAGGCCGCCATGGACTACGGCGCCCGCGGCCTGGTCGGCCTCCCGCTCGGCTACGAGGAACTCGCCAGCCGAGTCCAGGCGGTGGCCCAGTGGTCGGTGGGCGTACGCCGGCACCTCGGCAGCGCCGTCGACGTGTTCACCGGGACCGGCGGCACCGTCGTCACCGTCAGCGGCGCCAAGGGCGGGGTGGGTGCCACGCTCACCGCCGTCCAACTGGCCCTGGCGGCCCAGGCTTCCGGCCGCTCCACCGCCCTGCTGGATCTGGACCTGCAGACCGGCGACGTCGCCTCCTACCTGGACGTCCAGTTCCGCCGCTCCGTGGCCGACCTGGCCGCCATCACCGACCTCTCCCCGCGCGTCCTGGCCGACGCCGTCTTCCGCCACGACAGCGGCCTCGCCCTGCTGCTCGCCCCCGGCGAGGGCGAACGCGGCGAGGAGGTCACCGACCGCGCCGCCCGCCAGATCGTCGGTGCCCTGCGCTCCCGGTACGAGGTCGTCGTCATCGACTGCGGTGCCCAGCTCGGCGGGGCCGGTGCGGCCGCCGTGGAGACGGCCGACACGGCGCTGCTGGTCACCACCCCGGACGTGGTCGCCGTACGGGGGGCCAAGCGGGCGGTGCGGATGTGGGACCGGCTGCAGATCCGCAAGGCGGAGGAGACGACCGTGGTCGTCAACCGGCACACGCGGGGTACGGAGATCCAGCCCCCGCTGATCCAGAAGATCACCGGCACGGCGATCGCCACCACCACGGTCCCCGCCAACTTCAAGGAACTCCAGGGCGCCGTGGACGCCGGCCGCGTCCACGAACTGGACGGCAAGAGCACTGTGAAGCAGGCCCTGTGGACCCTCGCGGGAGAGCTGGGCCTGGCCGGCGTGCCCGAGGGGGGCCGGAAGGGCCACGGGCGCCTGCGGTCAGACCGGGGCGCGACCGGCTTCCGGCGTCGGAAGGAGGGCGCGGGGTGAGCGCATCACGCGGCCGGGAACCGACCCGGGACGGGGAAAGCGGCCAGGTCACCATCGAGTTCCTCGGCATGACCCCGGTGATCGTCGCGACGCTGGTGGTGCTGTGGCAGCTCGTGCTCGTGGGATACACGTACACGCTCGCGGGGAATGCTGCGGACGAGGCGGTACGGGCGGCGACGGCGGCCGAGCGCGGGGCGCGGAACGGTGCGTGCCGGGAGGCGGGCCTGGACAAGCTGCCGGGCTCCTGGGAGGGAGGCGCCGAGGTGAACTGCGGCACCGCGGGCGGATACGTCACCGCCGACGTGCGCATCAAGGTCCCCATCCTCTTCCCGGGCACCGTCAGCGTCCCGTTCACCGTGCACGGACACGCGGGGGCCGTGGAAGAGGAGGACGACTGAGATGCCGTACTCCCGCACGGGACGCGCCAGGGACCGGGGCCAGGTGGCCATCGAGTACCTCGGCTTCCTCCCGATCCTGGTCCTGGTCGGCATGGCCGTCGTACAGCTCGGCCTGATCGCGTACACCGCCCAGCAGGCCGGTACGGCGGCCCGGGCGGGGGCGCGCAGTGCCTCGCTGAGGGAGAGCGCGGACGCGGCGTGCGCGGCGGCCGTCAGCAGCTGGCTGGCGGACCGTACCGACTGCCCGTCGGCGGGCGGCGGGGACGAGGTGACGGTCACCGCCACCGTCCACATCCCCTCGATCGTCCCCGGTTGGGACTTCGGGGACGCCACCCGGACCGCCACCATGCCGCTGGACCACTGACCGAGGAGCCGAGGACGCATGAGCCTGCGCGCACGCATCCACTCCCCCGAGGAGCACGGCAGCCGGGGCGAGGACGGACACCTGGTCGCCTCCTACCGGGCCAAACTGCTGGAGGAGATCGACCTCGCCGAGATGAGCTCGCTGGCGATGGCCGAGCGCCGCGCCCGTCTGGAGCGGGTCCTCGGACACATCATCAGCCGCGAGGGCCCGGTCCTGTCGACGGTCGAACGCTCCCAGCTGATCCGCCGGGTCGTCGACGAGGCCCTCGGCCTGGGCATCCTGGAACCGCTCCTCGAGGACGCGTCGATCACGGAGATCATGGTCAACGGCCCCGACGCGATCTTCGTGGAGCGCGCCGGCCGCGTAGAGCAGCTCCCCCTCCGCTTCGCCTCCCACGACCAGCTGATGCAGACCATCGAGCGCATCGTCTCGACGGTCAACCGCCGCGTGGACGAGTCGAACCCGATGGTCGACGCCCGCCTCCCCTCCGGCGAGCGCGTGAACGTCATCATCCCCCCGCTCTCCCTCACCGGCGCCACCCTCACCATCCGCCGCTTCCCGCGCTCCTTCACCCTCCAGGAGTTGATCGGCCTCGGCTCGCTCGACGAGAACATGCTCTATCTGCTCGCCGGACTTGTGCAGGCCCGCTTCAACATCATCGTCTCGGGCGCGACCGGCACCGGGAAGACCACCCTCCTCAACGCCCTCTCCGGCCTGATCCCCGAGTCCGACCGGATCATCACCATCGAGGACTCGGCCGAACTCCAGCTCCAGCAGGCGCACGTCATCCGCCTGGAGTCCCGTCCGCCGAACGTCGAGGGCCAGGGCCGGGTCACGATCCGCGACCTGGTCCGCAACTCACTGCGCATGCGCCCCGACCGCATCGTCGTCGGCGAGGTGCGCGGCGGCGAGTCCCTGGACATGCTCCAGGCCATGTCCACGGGCCACGACGGCTCGCTGGCCACCGTCCACGCCAACAGCGCTGAGGACGCCCTCATGCGCCTGCAGACCCTGGCCTCGATGTCGGACGTGGAAATTCCCTTCGTCGCCCTGCACGACCAGATCAACAGCTCCGTCGACGTCCTGATCCAGCTCACCCGCTTCGCCGACGGCGCCCGCCGCATCACCGAGATCGCCCTGCTGGCCAGCCACGGCGGAGAGCCGTACCGCCTGGCCACGGTCGCCCGCTTCAACGCCCGCCCGATGACCGCCGACGGCCGCGTCCATGGCACCTACGAGTACCACCCCCTCCCGCACCGCACCGCCGAGCGCCTCTACATGGCGGGCCAGCCCATCCCGCAGGCCTTCGGCGTGGCCCACACCCCGGACCAGCTCACCACCCGAGAAGCCAGGTAGGACCGCCCGATGGAACTGGATTCGCTCGTCACGCTCACCACCGGCATCACGCTGCTGACCTGCGTCCTGGCGGTCATGGGTCTGCACTCCTACGCCGCGGGCAAGGCCCAGCGCGCGGCCCTGGTCGACCGCCTCACCGCTGTCGGCCAGACACCGGTGGCCGGACGCCGACGCCGCTTCCCGGGGCTGGACCGCCGCCTGCGCCGCACCAAGCTCGGCCGGAACCTGGAACGGCGCCTGTCGGCGACCGGCCTGGACGTGACCCCCGGCGAGTTCTTCGCGTACATGCTGGCGACGGTCGCCGGCCTGTGGCTGATCGGCCAGGCGGCCCTGGCCCCCTTCTTCGGCCCGCCGGCAGGCCTGCTCGGCATCGGTATGGCGATCCAGTTCCTCAACTGGCAACGCCAGAAACGCATCGAGAAGTTCATCAACCAGCTCCCCGAACTCGCCCGCATCCTCGCCAACGCCACCCAGGCCGGCCTCGCCCTGCGCACCGCCATCGGCATGGCGGCGGAGGAACTGGAGGCCCCGGCCGGCGAGGAACTCGGCAAGGTGGCCGACCAACTGGCCATCGGCGCGTCCATGGACGACGCCCTCGGCGAACTCGCCGGACGCCTCCCCTCCCGCGAGCTGGTGGTCCTGGTCACCACCCTCGTCCTGTCCAACCGGGCGGGGGGCCAGGTCGTCAGCGCGCTGCGCAACCTGACGGAGACCCTGGAGGAACGCAAGGAGACCCGGCGGGAGGTCCGCACCCAGCTCTCCCAGGTCACGATGACGTCGTACGCCGTCCCCGTCCTGGGCATCGGCTCGTTGCTGCTGATGAACGGGGTGAAGGACGGCGCCCTGGAACGCATGACGGGCTCCCCGGCCGGCCAGGCCGCGGTCATCACCGCCTTCGCGCTGTACGCCGTCGGCTTCGTCCTCATCCGCCGCCTGTCCCGCATCGACGTCTGAGAGGAGGGAGACACGGACATGGGCCTCGCACTCCCCGGAATACTCCTGGCCCTCCTCATGGCCCTGGCCGTCTGGGGCATCTTCGCCGGCATCCGCATGTACCGGGCGGACGCCAAACTCCCCGACGACCTCGCCCTCGCCCTGGAGGTCGGCGCCACCCGCACCGGCGCGGCGCACTCCCTCATCGACCGCATGGGCATGCGCTACGCCCCCGCCGTACTGCGCCTGATGGGCCCGGCCCTGGTCGCCAGGTACCGCCGCAGGATCGACCTGGCCGGCAACCCCGGCGGCCTCACCATCGACCGCTACGCCGCCCGCCGCGCGGTCTACGGCTTCCTGGGCGCGCTGGGCTTCCTGGTCTTCCTCCTCCGGGGCCAGTACCTGGTGGCCCTCCTCCTGCTGGCCTTCGGCGCGTTCTGGACGGAGGTGGGCATCTGGTCGGCGATCCGCATCCGCAGGGACGTCATCGAGCGCACGCTCCCCGACTTCCTGGACGTCCTGGCGGTGGTGGTCAGCGCGGGCCTGGGCTTCCGCCAGGCCCTGGACCGGGTGTCGACGCGCTACGAGGGCCCCTGGGCCGACGAACTGCGCATCACGCTCCGCCAGATGGACCTGGGCATGAGCCGCCGGGAGGCCTTCACGGAACTGCGCCGGCGCAACGACTCGGAACAGGTGGCGATGTTCGTGACCGCACTCCAGCAGGGCGAGGAACTGGGCGCCCCCATCGTCGAGACCCTCGTCTCCCTGGCCAAGGACATGCGCCGCACCGACGCCCAGAACGCCCGCCGCAAGGCCGCCCGCGCGGTCCCCAAGGCCACGCTGATGATCACGACCTTCATGGTCCCGGCCACGATGATCCTCCTCGGCGCGGGTCTGATCCTGGGCTCGGGGACGGACTTCGGCACGATCACGGGCGAGTAGGGGAGGAGGGGCGGCGACATGCCGGTCACGCACCCGGGAGGGGAGGAGCACGTAAACAATCAAAGTGCGACTGCACACGCATCACCGACGTCAACAACCTACGAGCCGACGCCCAGTAGGGCTACTTCCGCACAACGCCTTTCGCACTTGCAATCAACTATGGGACAGTCGTTGCCTGGTACTCCCGACAGGTCGAGGTCCCAACCGAGCGCAAGGGGGGTGGAGATCGTGGACGCCGCGACGTCCGGCACGACCAGCCAGCAGATCCCCGCCGCCCACCCGTACGTTCCGCACGAGGAACGCGGCTTCGCCCACCCTGGAGGGGAACACCATGACCAACTGGCTTCACACCGCCGCCGCATACCTGCACACCCACACCGCCGACCGCCGCAAGGACACGGGGCAGACGGCGGTGGAGTACCTGGGGATCATCGCGGTGGTGGTGGCGATCGTGCTGGCTATCACGGGGACGGATATCGGCGAGACGATCTACAACGCGATCACGGACAAGATCGACGAGTTGATCGGCTGACACGGCACTTCAGCCGAGGGGATGCAGGGCAGGCCTTCCCCATCTACATCACAGTGGTGGCAGGTCTGCTCTTTCTCGCGCTCGCATATCTCGCGGTCGGTCAAGCTGCTACGAACCGTAGCGGGGCCCAGACGGCAGCCGATGCGGCAGCGCTCGCTGCGGCGCAGGAGGCCCGCGATCAGCTCGCTGGGGAATGGGTGGACAACATAGGGGATCCGGCCTCTTGGGAGCGCATTTTCAACGGGCTCGGTGTGGGGCTCGACGACACGTGTTGGCGTGCTGCTCAACTTGCTTCGCAGAACGACGCCCATGTCGATGCTTGTGCACCAGACGGTCCACTCGGATACAGGGTGGAGGTCACGGCAGACGATCCGGTCGGGAAGTCGATCGTCCCAGGTACAGAGAACAAGCGCGCGCACGCCTCTGCTCTTGCTGTGATCGAACCCATTTGTGAGATCGAGCCTCCCGACGGGGACGGGAAGGACGACGTTCCTCCCAGGCTTACCTGCGAGGATCAGGAATGGGAATTGGATCCGGAGGACAGCCCAGAGTTGCCGAAGCCCCAGGATTTGTTTGACGTACATCTGGCCGACAGCTAGTCGGGACGAAGAGCGACAAAGGGAGCGGAGTGATGAGCATTTGGTGGGCCGGGAGGGTCCGCAGAGAAGTGACCGCGTTGACTATTGCGGTCGGGCTGGCCCTCGGTGTGAGCGGCTGCAGTGGTGGGGGCAGCGACGACAAGAAGCCTGAGGCATCAGCGTCCGCCACGGCAGAGAGTCAGTCGGACCCCACTGCTCAAGAGGGGATCGATTCGTCGCTGGCTGAACTGAAAGGTGAGAACGGACTACTGCTCACCATCGACTCCGCCCAACGTGACGCGGGGGGATTCGTGACGGTGAGTGGCGAGATCAAGAACGACGGCGCTGAGGCGGCGCGTGTCCCGATCCAAACGAGGGGCGACGAAACAGAGATCATGCGCCACGGTGGATCACTTGGCGGCGCCACGCTCGTGGACGCCGCCAAGAAGAAGCGCTATTACGTGCTGCGTGACACCGATGGCCGCCCTTTGACGACTACAGACATGCCGCGGATCAAGCCGGGAGCATCAGTCCCTGTCTTCATGCAGTTCCCGGCACCTCCTACAGGTACGGTCGAGGTCACGTTTCAACTGCCAACGTTCGCTTCTGCGCCCATTGAGATCTCCGGATGAGGCGAACAATGACGTATAGCCGCGTCATGGCGCTTCTCACCACGTCCGTCCTGACGGCCGCAAGCGTAGGCACGATCCAGTCCTACGCAGCTGACGACCCCCCGGGCACGGAACCCTCCGCCTCCGCCCCCGTGGAGGTCGACCCCAACGACCCCGACCTGAAGCTCCCGGACGGCGCCACGCTCGCGCAGGCGAAGGTCCTGGACATCAAGTCGGTGGTCGAAGAGCAGAGCGGCGACGAACGCCGCGAGGACACCAACACGAGCGTGACGCTCGCGCTCCAGGCCGAGGTGCTGTTCGGCAAGGACAGCTCGAAGCTCGGCGCCGAGGCGAAGTCCCGCATCAGGGGCATCGCCGAAGAGATCAGGACCCAGAACGCCACACGGGTCCGCGTCTTCGGCTTCACCGACAACCTCGGCTCCTCCGCCCACGGCGACGTGCTCTCCAAGCGGCGCGCCAACGCCGTACACGACATCCTGTCCCAGTCCCTCAACGACGCCGGCATCACCTACGAGGTCCGCGGCTACGGCGAGCAGTACCCGATCGCCGACAACGCGACGGAGGCCGGCCGCAAGAAGAACCGCAGGGTAGAGGTCTCCTTCCCGCGCTCGGAGCCCTGACGCCCCGTGAACAAGCGAGCGCGCTCCCGCACCGGCCTGACGACCCTCGCGGCGCTGACGGCACTCACAACGGCCGCGTGCAGCAACACACAGGCATCGGACGACGCACCCCCCACGCCCTCCCCGTCCGCAGCGAACGGCACCGACGTCAGTGCCTGCACCGACGGCGAGTGCGAGATCACGGTGGCCAAGCCCGTGACCCTCCACTTCCCGGGACCGGGCGGCAGCGGCCGGGCAACGTTGTCGGTGACCGAGGTCGGCCCGAACAAGATCGAGTACGAGGTGAAGTCGGGCAGCAACAGCTCCAAGGGCGCCGCGCACGGCCCGGACCAGGGCTGCCTCACGTACCTCCGCGAACACGGCAGCGGCAACTCCTGCGGCAGCCTCGCCGGCACCCGCCCGAGCCCGCAGCCTGACACCGTGGTGATCCAGGCGACGACGGACACGGACGGCACGGCACTCCTCCACATCGTCTCGCCCTGACGGCCGACGCCGGGACGCGCTGCCGGGTGGGGCGCGGGTGGCTCGGAAGGGCCGTCGGCTGACTGAAGAGCCCCAGTCGGACTGGCGTTCCCAAGTTGCTTCTGGATAGCTTTGCTGTGCTTGAGGAGGCGCGTTGCCGCTGCTGACTTGCCTCGCTGCTCAGGTGAAGCAACGAGTCGGCCCTCGAGCTTCAGTCGGCCGTACAGCGTGGCACGGGAATGGGGGAACTGTGAGCGATCTGACCGCTGACTACGAGGTACTGAACCGGGTGAGACACAACCTCGATCACATAGCTGAACTGATGAAGAAGCCGGGGCGTGAGATGGAGAAGGTCACCGGCAGTTCCATGGGGGTGCCCGAGCTCGCCCGCCGCATGGACGACTTCGGCGACGAGTGGTCGTATGGGATCAAACAACTCACGAAATTCTCTGAAAAGGCTTCCAAGGCGCTGATTACGGTCAAAGAGGCCTTCGAGAAGCTCGATGACGAACTCGCCGAAGCGAACAAGAAGCAGGGCAAGGGGAACGGTAAGTAGCCGTGAGTGCGACGAAACTGGAAAACTTCCCTGCCCTGGGGTTCGTGCCGTGCCCGGGTGACCAAACGATGGCCGACGACGTGGCCAAGACAGTCCGCAGGACGGCGAAGGCCCTCGCCGAGATATCCGAGGTCCTGCACGGAACTGGTGTCGGGGACTGGGAGGGGAAGGCGGCAGAGGTCTTCCGCGAGAAGTTCGACGACGATTTCCGTCCTCGGATGGATGACGCACGTGACTCGTTCTCCGACGCTGCCACCGTCCTGGAGGACTGGGCAGCGTACATGGAAGTGAAGCAGGCGGCAGCCGTACGGCTGGAGTCGCAGGCAGCCGAAGCCCAGGAGCAGCTGGGCAAGGCGAACTCGAAGGCCGACAAGCTCAAGGACGCGGACGACGAGAAGAAGGACACCCAGGACCACAAGGACAGGGTCCAGGACGCCGACCACGCCGTGAACGCAAAGGAGCTTGAGCTTGAGGAGCTCCGCCGCCGCGGCCGACGCATGGCCGGCAACTACCAGGAGTACGGCAAGGAGATAGCCGACCGCCTGAAGAGCGCCATGAACATCGCTCCGAACGAACCCGGCATGTGGGACAAGCTCGGTGACGCCATCGCGGATCTCGGCGAGGCGATAGCCGACCTCCCCGGTCAGGTGGGCGAACTCCTTTCCGACATCGGCGACTGGATCAAGAGCCACGCGGACTGGATCACCGTCGCGGCCTCGGTCATCGGCGTCGTGGCCATCTTCTGCCCGGTGCTCGCTCCGTTGGCCATCGGTTTGAGCGCGGTGGCGTTCGCGGCTCACGCCTCGGCATACGGCTGGAGCGGGCTTTGGCCGCCTACTGGTGAGCGAATCGGTAACTGGCTCACGCTGGGCGGCGACGCGCTTGGCATGGTGCCTGGTGTCGGAGCGGCGTTCCGCGGCATCAAAGCGGGCGTCAAGGCCGGACGGGCAGCCGGAGGTGTCGTCTCCGGCACCAAGGTAGGCATCAAAACGGCGGGTGCCACAGCCAAGAACCTCATGAAGGCCGCAGACCCCGTCGCGAAGGTGATTGACAAGCCTGTGATGGCAGCTGCCAGTAAATTGGGCGTCTCGCGTGGTGCCGCCCTGACAGCCACTGAAGGCATCCAGGCTGCGACCCAACTCGCGTGGACAGCCCCGACCGCGGTCAACGCGTACGAGACGAGTGCCGGCCGGTACGACGTTGCTACATGGGGCACCGGGGTGGCCAACGTAGCAACGGGCGCTGGCGGTGGAAAATTCGGCGGACTGGTCGCAGTGGGCAGCGCTGTCGGACTCGGCGCCTGGGAGCTGACGGACTGATGACGCCCACCGACTCCCTGAACGCGAGTGTGCCCCACGCGAACACTGTTTCACCCGTGGACGCAGCCGACTTCTGGTTCGAGTTGCCGCCTGGTTTCACGGAGATCGACCTAGAGGAGGATGCGGAGTCACGCCTGCTCCGGATGGCGGACGTCGCCGAGAAACTCTTTGTCGAAGCCACACCGCAACAGCAGTTCAATCTTGTGGTGTCGAGCGAGTACTTCCTTCAGACCATGATCGCGGGCGGAGCCGAGTACGTATCGAGCTGCCTACTGCGCATGCACGGGGACAAGCTGTCTCAGGGGACGCTGTGTGTGCTTGTCGAGCGACCGGATTCGGGTCCGCAGAGCCAGGACAGACAGGGATCGGCGAAGCGCACGGCGGCTCAGTGGCGCCGCCTGTACCAGGATGCCGAGGTCGGGCTCGTCATGCTGCCGTACGGCATCTCGGCCCTCTGTATTCGTGACCAAGACCTCGAGATTCCCGGTGTCCTCTTCGGTCTCGACGAGCCCGTACCGGCAACAGTCCGGGAAGTGCAGTTCAATGTGCCACTGAAACATGGCCCCGGTTCGGTTCTTTTTGTCTTCATGACCCAGGACATCGAACACTGGGCTGAGTACCTTGATGTGCTCGGCGGCATCATGAAGTCCATCTCGTCGGACGAACCCCATGGGGATAATTCTTCGGACGTTAGCGGGCAGGGTGCCGGAGGATCGGAGCGACAAGTATGAGCGGGGCAGCACAGGTACAAGGCGAAGTCGGTGAGGGGCGCGCGCGGCATCCCCTCCTGGTGGCGGTCGCCATCGGCTGCTATGTGCTCGCCGTCATTGCAGGAATGTTCTTTCTGGTGGACGGCGTGGGGACTGTTGTTCAGATCCTCCTGTGGATCGTGCACGGGATGCTTCTCGTCGCGCTGATTCGGAAACTGGGAGCCAGGGAGTCGAGTGCCGGCGCGGCCCTGTTCATCGTGCTTACCTCTGCGATGGGTGTGTATGTCGCCTCTGTGGCCCGCGACGACCTCACGCTGCAGCAGCGTGGTGATCAGGTCACCGCGACGGTCGTGAAGGAGTGGCGTGATCCCGCGCAAGGGCGCAAGGCGCGTGACTACAACTACGAGTTGCAGCATCAGGACGGTACGAGGGTTCCTGGCCGCGCTCTGAAGTCCCCGTCGGACTCCTTCGATGTCGGGCAGGCCATCACCGTGATCGAGGATCCCGAGGGCGAACTGCGCCCCCAGACTCCGGGGCAGGCGGACGCGACCGGCGACGCGCTCGGCGCGGGGGCGCTTGCCCTGGCCGCGCTCAGTGCTGTCGGCTGGATGACATGGCGAGGATCGGACGCCGCGAAACGTCGAGACGACGGCAAACCGTCAACCACTGTGCGCAAGGTGTACAAGACCGTCACCCGTAACCACACCACGCTCCTGGAGCAAGAGGAAGAGCTTCGTGAGGCACTGCGTACGTATCCCGCCGACAGGCGCGGCTACATCAAGGTTCCTCCGGAGCGCTATCCGGACATATCGCAACAGCGTGCTGCTCGGATTGCCTGGGAGATGGGTCTGCGGGCGGAGGCGGTCGGCAACCGCGGGTCGTGGCGCTTCGGCGAGACCGTGGTCGAGGAAGTCCCGCACGAGTAGGAGTGTGTCGCCCGGACATGGACAGCTGGACAGGACAGGACCCGCGTCGGCAGCAGCCTGACGAAAGTACGGGTTGCGCCCCGATGGACGGTGCCCCGATCCCTATTCATCCTCGACCGTGACCTGCGCTCCCACCTGTACTCCCCACCCGACCATGGCACCCGCCTGCGCCTCCAGTACGTGCCGCGCACGCATCCGGGGCAAACCCAATCTGCCCGGCCGCATGGTGCGCACGGCGATGACGGTGAGCCGCCGGTCGAGGTAGGCGACGTCGATGGCCATCCTCATCCGGAACGTGTGCACGCTGTTGGCGGGGGTCAGGAGCATCGCCCCCTCGACGGAGGAACGCCCTAATAACCCTTTGGTGCGGGCGCGATAGGAGCCCGCGATTTCCAACGGAACGCGGACGCTTCTGCTGCCGGTTTGCCCCTCCACGACCAGCGTGCCCGCTCCGTCCAGCCAGCGCCGGCGTCCCATACCAGCCCCCTTGTCCTGGTCACCGGTCCCACCTTCCTGCCGAACGTATCCCGCCCCGGAGCGGAATCGACAGGGTTCTGAGAACCCTTGTGGCGGCCCGGCTTGTTTGCTGCTTCCGGCGTGTTACGCAACCGTTACGGCCCAAGAAGCCACACGTACAGCTCCTTTGGACTCATGGGGCACCGGAGAGAGACGGGTGTCACCCTGGTGCCGCTCGACCCCGGTGGATAGCGTTGCTTCGCTCGAGAGAAGCCTCGTCCGACCCAGGAGCTGACCGTGAATCGCCGCCGCCCCACCCTGCTCGCAGCGCTCACGCTGACCGCCGCTGCGGCCCTGACGCTGTCCGCGTGCGGCAGCGACGACGACGGCGCCGCAAAGGACAGCGACAAGATCGCAGGTGCCGACACGGGCAATGAGACGTCAGCCGCCCCGAGTCCGAGCCCGAGCCCGACGGGCGCCGAAGACCGACCGAAGATCACGTTCCCTTCCGACGCCAAGAACGTCTTCGAGTACGAGAAGACGGGAAACACGGCGAAGGACGCAGCCCTTGCGGACAGTACGCTGAGTGTCAACTCTGTTGACGAGGCCATTTTCGAGGGGAACACCGACACCAAGGCCCTCGGCTACTACAACGCCGAATCCGCGCTGAGCGACTCGATCACGTATGCGTTGGGCTACATCAACAAGAAGCACACGTGGGTGGGCGAGACTCGGTACTTCGACTACAAGGTCAGCCTTTCCGGAGATCACGAGGCATACGTCACTTACTGCTCGGACGAGAGCAAGTCGTTCATCAAGGACAAGAAGACGGGGAAGGTCGAGGACACGCCGACAACGGCGGACAGCTACGTCCTTTACAACGCAAAGCTTGCGAAGAACGCCGAAGGCGTTTGGCAGACGACCGACATCGCGTCAAACCGGGGGAGTAAAGAATGCCAGCCGTGAGTAAGAGTTTGAGGTGTGCGACCGTTGTCGCGATAGTTCTCTTCTCGGTGGTGTCGGCCCCGGCGGCTTTCGCGGGCGGGCGTGGTGAGGGCGGAAACCGCGGTTCCACGGACCAGCAGGCCAACACCGACGGCAACGGCACCGTTTCGGTGTCCGTGGGTGGCGTGGTGTTCGACCGTTCGAAGAACGGGAGTGGTGATTCCGTAGGTGCGGTGACGTCGTCCACGTCGTGGTCCCCGCCGGCGTGTTGGTATGCCCCGAAGTTCACGCCTCAGGAGCTGCAGGACTACCTGGAGCCGATCTGGGAGGCCGAGTCCACGGGTTACCAGTGGGATGCCGAGCAGCGGGAGAAGTACAACGCGAAGGACGAGAAGAAGGGCTTCAACAAGGACAAGACGGGCAAGGGCTTCTGGTGGGGCTCGTATGTGAATGAGAGCTTCCCGCCGGGCTGGGACAAGTGCGACACGGACTACTTCTGGGTGGACAAGGGCGGCCCTCCGCCCGCGGACAAGGAGAACGCCGTCACGCCGGAAGTCCTCGCCGAGCTCGCCTACGCGGAGATCCGCGTCCCCGGCACGGAAGTGACGCTGGCGCCCGCGGGGGCGACCAAGGTGAACCTTCCGACGTGGGCGTGGCTGGACGGTGCCGAGTTCAAGCCGGTGTCGGTCACTGCCTCCGTGGAGGAGATCGGCATCAGTGCGACGGCCACGGCGGAGCCGGTCTCGCTGCGGATCAAGGCGGGCACCCCGGACGCCGAGACCTACCCGGCATCGGGGGTCTGCGAGATCAAGGACGGCCGCATCGGTGCGCCGTACGAGAAGGGCAAGGCGGACGAGACACCGCCGTGCGGGGTGAAGTACCTGCGGTCCTCGGGCGACGGGACGTTCCCGCTCCAGGCGACGGTCACCTGGAAGATCCACTGGACGGGCACCGGCGGTGCGGGCGGCAACCTGCCTGACGGTACGTTCGGCGCCACCCAGAACGTCGTCGTCCAGGAAATCCAGGCCGTCAACCGCTGAGCGGTCTCGCCAGTCCTCAGGGCGGTGGCGGTCGCGTGGGCGTCACGAAAACCGGACGTCGTCGTTCCTCTCATCGGTGCAGTGGACCGGTGAGAGGGGACGGGACGTGGCGGAGCGGCTCGCCGTTGACGGCGACGAACTCGGGCGGTTCATGAAGTCGCTGAAAGAGTCGTCGACTTCGCTCAAGGGTGTCCGGAAGGCGTTGTCGGACGCGACGATCGTCGGGCTGGGCACGGACGAGCTCGACTCGGCGTGCGAGGCGTTCCAGGACGACTGGAAGTACGGCTCCGAGGAGATCGGCAAGCAGACGGAGGACCTTGCCGACATCATCGGCAAGAGCAAGGACAGTTACCTCGAGGTCGACAAGGCGCTCGAGGCGGCGGTGCGGAAGTCGCGCGAGGCCAAGGGCGGCGGCGAGAAGTGACCGTCACGGCCGGCGAGGACCAGTACGGTGCGGCGCTCGACCCGCAGTCGCGGGCGGACCTGGGCAAGCCACAGGGGCTCAAGTCCGCGCCGCCCGTTCCGAACCCGGAGTATCCGCACCTCGGCTTCAATCCGGTGCCGGGGGACACGGAGACCGTGCGCGGGCTGGAGAAGAAGCTCAGCGGATGCGCGAAGGTGCTGCAGGAGGCGTACGACCTCGTCACCAAGCTTCTCGACGGCAGTTACTGGAAGGGCGACGCCGCAGTCGCGTTTCGGGAGCAACTGGACGGCGGGCCGTTGCCGCTGAACCTCAAGAACGCGGCGCACTCGGTCCGCAAGGCGGCCAGGCAGTTGGACCGCTGGGAGGGCGAACTCGACGACTTCCAGCGGCGGGCCAGGAAGCTGGAGGGCGACGCGAAGGACGCCCAGGCCGTGGTCGATCGCGCGCAGGGGCGTGCGGAGCGAGCGGGCGCCGACCCGGACGTGAAGAAGGACGGGGCCGATGGTGACGCCGCGCAGAAGGCCCTGACGCGCGCGAACGGTGACCTCGACGACGCCCAGGCCGAGCTGAAGAGGATCATCGGCAAGGCGAAGCGGCTGGCCGAGGAGCATGAGGAGAAGGCCGGGTACCGGGCGCGGAAGATCCGCGACGCCACGAAGAAGCTGGTGCCGCATGAGCCGGGTTGGTTCGACGAGGTACTCGACTGGCTGGGCGACAACCTGCCGGACATCCTCAGTTTTGTGGCGGGGTTGATCGGGGTTGTGGCGCTTCTCTTCGCCGGGCCTCTGGGGCTGGCGACGGTGGCGGCATTGATGCTGACGGCTTCTGGGCTGAGTGCTACGGCTCTTGGTCTGCGGCTCAGCGACCCAGAGGTGCGAGCGTCTTTGATGGACGGCATCACCCAGGGCGAGCTTGACGCAGATTTCTGGAGCAATTTCGTCTCAGTAGGCGCCGATTTCATGGGGGTGCTGCCTGGGCTGGGTGCTGTAGCAAAGGGAGGTATCGAAGCGGCAGATGTCATTCAAACGGGCACTAGATCGCTGGATGTCTGGCAGAAGCTTGCCACTTATGGCTCGAAGTCTCTCGATGAAGCTGGGCAAATCGCTGGACTGGAGAACCATCTGATTGCGCGTGCTGTGCGCGGGTTCAACAATCCGGAGAAGGCCGCGCAGGCCGTGTCTGCGGCATCAGGCCTCACAGGGGTCGCCACCGGCGGGTACGGCCTCTATAACAAGGCTGTGGATGCAGACGATGACGGCATCAAAGATGGTGCCGTAGCCGGGATCGACGGATCTCGTCTCCTCCTTGACAATGGCGGACTCATTGGTCTGGTTCGTCATGTATTCTGATGACACCCGGAAAGAGCATGGAGTTGGATTCCTCCGGTAACTTGACAGCTTGGGGTCATCGTTCAACGCGATGGGCCTGGGCAGTGCATATGGCCATGAACGTGATCGGTCTGATTGGATGGATTGCGGGCTGGATCGTGTTGTTGCAGGTGTCGCTCTGGGTGCCTAACTGGGTCGTATGGGTGTTCATGCCGTACTTCATTTATGGCCCGTACCGAGCGCTGATCCAGCTCAAGCATTTTCCGACAGCATTCTTGATGCTGCGGATTCTGCGTGCATACCCATGGCAAATCGTGCGAGATGCTCCGAGAGGGTTGACAAGGCGCCCGGAAGTGGTGAGTAAGCAATATGGGTGGTTTGAGTTCCTCAACCCGGCTCGCTCTGAACAATTGCTTCCACTTGTATTCCCTAATCACCTAAGAAGGCGGTGGTGGTCCCGTCGAATGGCTCCTCGCGCCAAAAGGCGCCTGAAGACGGAGATCGAAACCATCTGGTTTGCGGGTGACCCTCGGTTCATCGGAATCGTTGCCGCGCCGCCTCGCTGGGGAGGAGCCCCCCGTCGATTGCATGTCGTCGAGCAGCGTACCGACGCGCAGAGTGGGTGGCGTTTTTCCGACTGGGGTGCTACACCCGCTGACATTGAGCGTGGACGACGTGCCGGCGTTTACCCCGTTAATCCGTGAGCCCTGAGACGAGGTGTGCCGTGAGTTTTACTGGGATCACCGCGCATGAGTCTCTCCTGGATCCCCATGCAGAACTGTGGTTCGTTGAGCCCTCAGGTTTTACGGCGTTGTCCCTGGCCAGTCTCCTCGCGGAGCCAGGAACTCCTGAGGCCCATCGGCTGCGCGTAGCTGCCGCGCCGCTACTCACAGCGGCTCCGAGTGAAATGGTTCGGCAGGAGTACATTGCGCTCCTCGCCTCCGGGCAGCGGATGTTGGGAGCGTTGCGCGAGTTCGGGACGGTCCACTGCTCGGTGGGTGTGCACCGTGACGACGTCGGTGGCAGCGCACAGCCGCTGCTTTCCCTGTTCACCATCACCTGGCGAGACACCGCAACGGCTCCGCGTGCGGCGACCGCGGCCCGTGCTGTTACTGCTTCGGCCGGTCACCGGCACGTCGAGTATCTCGAAATGCCTTGCGGCCCTCTAACCATCAGTGAGGCCGTACGCCGTCCGGCGACAGACAGCCCTCTTCCTCAAGTCCCCCTCCTACAGATCCACGCCCACCTCCCCCACCCCGACTGCCGGAGGCTGGCCGTGTTGACGGTCAGTACGGTCGCGGTCGCGCGTCGGGAGGAGTACCGGGCGTTGTTGCGGCGGATCGTCGAGACCGTTCGTTTCGAGGACCCGCTGGGGGCCGCGTCCTAATGGTGTTGTCCGGGGGTCGGCGGCGAGGGTAGGAAGGGCTCATGACTGGACTCGGTGCCGTACTCCGTCCTCAGCTCGCCCCCGAGCGGCTGCGTGCCGTGGCGCGTGTTGCCGACGAGGTGGGGCTCGAGGAGCTGTGGCTGTGGGAGGACTGTTTCCGCGAAGGTGGGATCTCCACGGCCGCCGCTGCCCTCGCGTGGACCGAGCGGGTGCGGGTCGGGGTCGGGCTGTTGCCCGTGCCGTTGCGGAACGTGGCCATCACCGCGATGGAGGCCGCCACGCTGCACCGGATGTTCCCCGGCCGTGCCGTCCTCGGCGTGGGGCACGGGGTGCAGGACTGGATGGGGCAGGTCGGGGCGCGGGCCGAGTCGCCCGTCACGTTGCTGCGGGAGCATCTCCTCGCGCTGCGGGCGTTGTTGGCGGGACAGCGGGTCACGGTCGAGGGACGCTACGTCCGGCTTGGCGACGTCGCGCTCGACTGGCCGCCGGAGCAGGCCGTCGAGGTGTTCGCCGGCGCCACCGGGCCCCGTTCGCTGCGGCTGACCGGTGAGGCCGCCGACGGGACCGTGCTCACCGCGAACACCCCGCCCGACGGGGTGCGCCGCGCCAGGCGGCTCATCGACGAAGGGCGGGCCGCGGCTGGGCGGACGGAGGGCGCGCACAAGGTCGTCGTGTATCTGCTCGCCGCCACGGGGGCCGACGCCCGGGAACGGCTCCGGGCCGAACTGGTCGCCGAAGGCGTCGGGGACGTGCCGGATCTCGGGGGCGCCGGGGACGCGGAGGCCGTTGCCGACGCCGTGCGGCGGTTGGCCGAGGCCGGGGCCGACACCGTGATCCTCCAGCCGACCGGCGACGAGCCCGACCCGGAGGGGTTTGTGCGGTTCGCCGCCGAGCGGGTCCGGCCCTTGGTGGCGGCCTAGCCATGCCGCACATGCGTTCCTTCGACGACCTCGTGGCCGAAGCCGCGTCCGTTCCCACCGAAGGGTGGGACTTCTCCTGGTTCGAGGGGCGGGCCACCGAGGCGCGGCCGTCCTGGGGATACGCGCGGTCCATGGCGAGGCGGCTGGCCGGGGCCACCGCCGTACTGGACGTGCAGACGGGGGGAGGGGAGGTGCTGGACTTCGCCCTCGAGGCCGCCGGCCACGACCGGGCCCCGCTCGTCGTCGCCACCGAGGGCTGGGGGCCCAACGTCGCCAAGGCAACCCGGCTGCTGCGCCCGCGCGGCGCTGCGGTGGTCGCCTCGGCCGACGACGCGCCTCTTCCCTTCGCGGACGGCGCCTTCGACCTGGTCGTGAGCCGGCATCCCGTCGAGCCGCACTGGGACGAGGTCGCCCGCGTGCTCGCGCCCGGCGGTACCTACTTCGCCCAGCACGTCGGGCCTGCCAGCGTCTTCGAGCTCATCGAGTACTTCCTCGGGCCGTTGCCGGAAGCCGGCCGCCGGCACCGTCATCCCGAGCGTGAGCGTGCCGACGCCGAGGCGGCCGGGCTGGAGGTCGTGGAGCTGCGGGCTGAGCGGCTGCGGATGGAGTTCCTCGACGTCGGTGCCGTGGTCCACTTTCTGCGCAAGGTCGTGTGGATGGTTCCGGGGTTCACCGTCGAGGGGTACCGCGACCGGCTGCGCGACCTGCACGAGCGCATCGAGGCCGACGGGCCCTTCGTCGCCCACAGCTCCCGTCATCTCTTCGACGTGCGCAAGCCGGAGCGGCCCGGACTGGAGCGGCCCGGACTGGAGCTGCCCGGGCCGGAGTAGCCCCGGCCGACGCCCGCGCCCTGGCGTCCCCGCCTCCAGTCCCCGCGCCCTGCGACCGTGTCCTCACGCGTGCGCCCCCGCTGTCACCTCGCCGATCACCAGCTCCGCCTCCGCCTGCAGTACGGCGGGCGGTGCCCCGGCCGGCGACACGGTCGGCGGCCACAGGGCGCTCCGTACGTCCGCGCGGGTCACGCCGTCGGTCCGCAGGCCTACCGACAGCTCGGCCGCCGACAGTACCCGGGCGTGGACGCCGAGCATCGCGGCGGCCACGTCGGCGACGGGCGTGCCCGTTCGGGCGGACATGGCCAGGAACTGTCGTTCGAAGCGCCGAGCGCTCGCCGCGGCCCAAGTGATCCCCGTCGTCTTCGTCATGAGCCGACGTTAGGGGGGAGCTAGGACGGAGCTCGTCCTACATCGGGATCGGCCCTCCGCGTGGTGGACCTTTCGGGCGTAAGTGTCGCACCTTCGCAAATATCCGCGTGCCCGGAGGCAGGGTGCGAAATCAGCCGCCGATCCTCACAGGGTTTCCACATCGTTATTCACCGTTGTCCTCCTTGGGTCGAATCCGAGTCGTCCGGTCACGTAAGTTCGGACCCAGGTAATTCGCGTGAGCAAAGCTGCGCGCGTGGCACCGCGCAGTGGAGGGGGCTGCGCGGTGCCGGGTCAAGTCGGCGTAGGGCGACGGTGTCACCCGGACGGGGGAGTGGGCTACCGCTTCGCCGTGCCCGGCCGCCGACCGGGCCGGGGGTCCTGGCTCGCACCTTCCGTCACTCCGCTCACCCGCGAATCGGCTGCTCGCCCTGCAGTTCGGCGGGTTCACTGTGATTTGGCCATGATTCGGGGCGGAACAAGGGCTTCCGCGGCCATCCGGGCGTCGCCGGGTGACTTCGGAGAGTAGTTGTGGCACGCCGATGCACGCAGCATCACTTACGAAGGGTTATGGTGGAAACCCCCCCTCGGGCCGGTCCGTCTCCCCCCCCACGGACCGGCCCGTTTTTTCATGCCCTCTCGGGCCCCCTTCATCTCGGGCCCCTTCCCTTCGGGCCCCCTCGGGCTCTCCCGGGCCCGTCGTGCCCGCTCGCGCACCGCCCCCTCCCGGCGGCGCGCCCGGGCGGTCCGGTCCGAGCGGTACGCCCGTAACGAGGAGTTCACCGGTGCGCCGTCCTGTGTCTTGGCATGGCGGCGCTTGTTCGAGGGCATAACCCAAGCAGGTCGACGCCCGAACCACGGGTGTCGGATCTCAGCGGACGGCACGGAGCCGTCCGCCCGGGAGGCCCTTTGCACCAGCCCCACCGTGCGGTCACGGCACGGAAGACGCGGCGGAGGGTCGGTCCACGGCCCGCGCCAGTGCAGGGCGGCCCCGAGGACCTGCCTGACGGTTCCCGTCAGACGGGCCCTGGACCGGTCGGCTCGTTCCCGCCCTCCTGGCCCAGCGTCCACTCCGTCGCTCCCCGACCTCTTCCGAGGGGGTACGTCCTTCCGTGGTGACCAGCACAAAGCGCCACAAGCCCGACAGGCGCACCTACGTTCTCGACACCAGCGTCCTGCTGGCCGACCCGAACGCCCTGAACCGCTTCGACGAGCACGAGGTCGTGCTCCCCATCGTCGTGGTGACGGAGTTGGAGGCCAAACGGCACCATCCCGAACTCGGCTACTTCGCCCGGCAGGCCCTGCGCCTGCTCGACGAGTTCCGGGTACGGCACGGTCGCCTCGACGCCCCCATCCCGATCGGGGACCTCGGCGGCACCGTCCGTGTCGAGCTCAACCACTCGGACCCCAGCGTGCTGCCCACCGGCTACCGCCTGGGGGACAACGACTCCCGCATCCTCGCGGTCGCCCGCAATCTGCAGGCGGAGGGATTCGACGTCACCGTCGTATCGAAGGACCTCCCGCTCAGGATCAAGGCGTCCTCCGTCGGCCTCCTCGCCGAGGAGTACCGCGCCGAGCTGGCCATCACGGACGCCTCCGGCTGGACCGGAATGTCCGAACTCACCCTGCCGGGTGAGCAGGTGGACGTGCTCTTCGAGGAGGGCCGGGTCTACGTCCCCGAGGCCGCCGAGCTGCCCGTGCACACCGGGCTGACCATCCAGTCCGAGCGCGGCAATGCACTCGGCCGGGTCACGCCCGACGGCAACGTCCGGCTGGTGCGCGGCGACCGGGAGGCGTTCGGCATCAAGGGCCGCAGCGCCGAGCAGCGGATCGCGCTCGACCTGCTCCTCGACCCGGACGTCGGGATCGTGTCGATGGGCGGCCGGGCCGGCACCGGCAAGTCGGCGCTCGCGCTGTGCGCCGGTCTGGAGGCGGTCCTGGAGCGCCGGCAGCACCAGAAGGTGATGGTCTTCCGTCCCCTGTACGCGGTGGGCGGGCAGGAGCTCGGCTATCTGCCCGGCTCCGAGGCCGAGAAGATGAGCCCCTGGGCCCAGGCGGTCTTCGACACGCTGTCGGCCGTCACCAGCCGGGAGGTCATCGAGGAGGTGACCGCGCGCGGGATGCTGGAGGTGCTGCCGCTCACCCACATCCGGGGGCGCTCGCTGCACGACGCGTTCGTGATCGTCGACGAGGCGCAGTCGCTCGAGCGCAACGTCCTGCTGACCGTGCTGTCCCGGATCGGGGCCAACTCGCGGGTCGTACTCACCCATGACGTGGCGCAACGGGACAATCTGCGGGTGGGCCGGTACGACGGGGTGGTCGCCGTCGTCGAGAAGCTGAAGGGGCATCCGCTCTTCGCGCACGTCACGCTGACGCGCTCCGAGAGGTCCCAGATCGCGGCGCTCGTGACCGAAATGCTGGAGGACGGACACATCTGACCCGGGTGGGCCGTCTGACCCGTCTGTGACGTCTTGGTGTGTCTCAGGCGTCTCTGACGCACCTGACCCGTCCGAGAACTCCGTCCCGACAAGGGTCGGTTACCCGCCAGTCGGCGCCGTCCGGAAAAGGCCGAGAGCCTAGCCGGGCGGCGCCTCGGCGTGTGTGGATTTCCGTGAATCCCCAGGGCCAAACGGGATGTGAGCTTTCACACGCAACACAGAATTGCCTCACCCCGTCGGGTTACGGCAGAGTCTCATTCCTGTCAGGCCCCGCATACGACACAGCTGTACCCCCAGCGGTACGGCGCCCCAGAAGCACCAGTTCCAACTCCATAGTCGAGTCGTATGCCGCCCGAGCACCACGCGGCGCTCCCGCCGAGGGAGTTGTCCACCGGGCCCGTGCCTCCCGTGACCCGTAGTTGGGGAGGCCAGCGCCAGGGGCACGATTGCGTCCGCGAGGGTCACCGAAGCGGGCGATGCTGGAAGGAAACCGTGTGAGCCGGATCTCGGTCCGGGGATTCGCAGTGGCCTCGGCCACGGCGGTCACCGCCGTCGGAAGCGTCGTCGGAGTTGCCTCGGGCAGCGTCGCGCAGAACAACGACGACGCGGAGGCGACGGCAGCAGGCACGACCCTGCTTGCCGACATCCCCATGGGTGAGCAGGCGCAGGTGCAGACCGCGTCCCTGACGCAGCAGGCCGACGTGCAGGCCATCGCCGCGGACGCGAGCGCCAAGAAGGACGCCGAGGAGGCGGCCCGCAAGGCAGCCGCCGAGACCGCCGTGGCCAAGCAGGAGAAGGCCAAGAAGGCGGCCGAGGAGGCCAAGAAGCGCGAGGCGGAGAAGGAAGCGGCCAGCCGCGACGCCCAGCGCGAGTCCACCACCTTCGCCGTCCAGAGCTCCTACAGCACCAGCCAGATCCAGGCGATGGCCCGTCAGATGGTGCCCAGCGGCCAGTTCCAGTGCTTCAGCAACATCGTGGACCACGAGTCCAGCTGGAACTACCAGGCCGTCAACGCCTCCTCCGGCGCCTACGGCCTCTTCCAGGCCCTCCCGGCGGGCAAGTACGCCTCGGCGGGCGCCGACTGGCGGACCAACCCGGCGACCCAGATCAAGTGGGGCCTCAGCTACATGGACAACCGCTACGGCAGCCCGTGCGAGGCCTGGTCCTTCTGGCAGGCCAACCACTGGTACTGAGCCCGCCGTCCGCCCGCCTTCCCCGGCGGCGCGGTGCACGCTCAACCTCGCGCAGCCCCTCACCGTCCTACGGTGAGGGGCTTTCGCGCTCCCGCCATGTACGGTCGGACCGGAACGACTCCAGGGGGGAGTGGTGGGGAAAGACGGGGGAAGAGGACGGATCATGTCACGAGTGCCAGGGTGGCTCGGCCGGCTCGGCGCCGGACTGACGCAGATGAGCGAGCGGTTGGAGCAGCGCCGGGAAGAGGCGCGCCGGCACGACGCCGACGACGGACCTGGCCCGGACTCCGACCACGTGCCGCAGTCCGGGGAGGACCCGGCCGAGGACGCGGCCGCGGAACACCTCGCCGCACACCGTACGGTCGTCGTCGGCAACCGCCCCGACCCGGCGCAGGCCGTGCCCTGGGGAGTACGGGTGGCCGCGGAGGCCGGGTGGCGGCTGCTGGTGCTCGCGGGCACCGTGTGGGTGCTGATGCGGATCATCAGCGCCGTACAGCTGGTGGTGCTGGCGTTCGTGGCCGCGCTGCTGATCACCGCGCTGCTGCAGCCGACCGTGGCCTGGCTGCGCCGGCACGGGGTCCCCCGGGGGCCGGCCACCGCCCTGACCGCGATCCTCGGCTTCGTCGTGATGGGACTGATCGGCTGGTTCGTCACCTGGCAGGTCATGGAGAACATCGACAATCTCTCCGACCAGGTCCAGGACGGCATCGACGAGCTGCGCAACTGGCTGCTGAACAGCCCGTTCCACGTCACCGACAAGCAGATCAACGAGATCGCCAAGAATCTGCGGGAAGCGGTCGGCGCCAACACCGACCAGATAACGTCGGCCGGACTCGAGGGCGTCACGGTCGTCGTCGAGGCGCTCACCGGCATCCTGCTGGCCGCCTTCTCGACGCTTTTCCTGCTCTACGACGGCAAGCGCATCTGGCAGTGGTCGCTGAAGCTGGTGCCCGCGGCCGCCCGGCCGGGCGTGGCCGGGGCCGGACCGCGCGCGTGGCGGACGCTGACCGCCTACGTGCGCGGCACGGTGATAGTCGCGCTGATCGACGCCATCTTCATCGGTCTCGGCATCTACTTCCTTGATGTGCCGATGGCCGTCCCGCTGGCCGTGTTCATCTTCCTGTTCGCCTTCATCCCGCTCGTCGGCGCCGTGGTGTCGGGCGCGCTCGCGGTCGTCGTGGCGCTGGTGACGCAGGGCATGTTCGCGGCGGTCATGACGCTCGTCGTGGTGCTGGTGGTGCAGCAGATCGAGGGGCACATCCTGCAGCCGTTCATCCTCGGGCGCGCGGTGCGGGTCCATCCGCTGGCGGTGGTGCTGTCGGTGGCCGCCGGCGGCATGGTGGCCGGCATCGGCGGCGCCGTGGTCGCCGTACCCCTGGTGGCGGTGACCAACACCGTCGTGGGCTATCTGCGGGCGTACTCCCGCGAGGCCGCCCTGCGGCAGAAGCCGAAGCCGCACGGTGCCACGTCGACCGACGCCGCCCCGGCGGTCGACCGGGCGGCGGAGGCCCCGGAGCCCCAGGACCCCCCTGAGGCCGGTCCGCCGTCGGACGCCTCCCCGGCGTAGCGGAGCGACGCCCCTCCGGCATCGGCACGCGAACGGGCCCCGCCCACCTTTCGGTGAGCGGGGCCCGTGCCGTGTGCGCCGCGTCGGGACAGAGCCCGCGCGGGGCTACTCGGCGGCGAGGACCGCCTCGGCGTCCAGCGTGACACCGACGGCCTCGACCACGGCGGCGATCTTGAACGCCTCCTGGATGGTCTCGCGGTCCACACCGGCCTTGCGGAGCACCTGCTCGTGCGAGTCCAGGCACATGCCGCAGCCGTTGATGGCGGACACCGCGAAGGACCACAGCTCGAAGTCGACCTTGTCGACGCCCGGGTTGCCGATGACGTTCATCCGCAGGCCGGCGCGCAGGGTGCCGTACTCGTGGTCCGACAGCAGGTGCCGGGTGCGGTAGAAGACGTTGTTCATCGCCATGACGGCGGCGGCCGACTTGGCGGCCGAGTACGCCTCGGGCGTCAGGTTCGCCTTCGCCTCCGGCTCCAGCTCGCGCAGCACGATGGGGGAGCGCGAGGCGATGGCGGTCGCCAGCACGGTGCCCCACAGCTGCTGCGCCGGGAGGTCGGAGTTGCCGATGACCGAGCCCAGGTTGAGCTTCAGGTCCTTGGCGTAGTCCGGTACGGCGGACTTCAGGGAGTCGAGCGACATGTCAGATCACTCCCCCGAGAGCAGCGCGACCGGGTCGAGGGTCTCGTCGCCCTTGCTCCAGTTGCACGGGCAGAGCTCGTCGGTCTGCAGGGCGTCGAGGACCCGCAGGACCTCCTTGGGGTTACGGCCGACGGAGCCGGCGGTGACCATCGTGAACTGGATCTCGTTGTTCTGGTCCACGATGAAGACCGCGCGCTGCGCGAAGCCGTCCTCGCCCTCGATGCCGAGGTCACGCATGAGCTCGTGCTTCGAGTCGGCCAGCATCGGGAACGGCAGGTCGGTCAGGTCCGGGTGGTCCTTGCGCCAGGCGTGGTGCACGAACTCGGAGTCGCCGGAGAAGCCGAGGATCTGGGCGTCACGGTCGGCGAACTCGTCGTTCAGCTTGCCGAAGGCGGCGATCTCGGTCGGGCACACGAAGGTGAAGTCCTTGGGCCACGCGAAGACGACCTTCCACTGACCCTCGTAGGTCTTGTGGTTGATCTGCTGGAACTCCTTGCCCTTCTCCAGCGAGACGCAGGCGGTCAGATCGAACTCGGGGAACTTGTCACCGACAGTGAGCACGCGCTCTCCAAAAGTGCAGCGAAGAAACACCCATTTTGCGAGTGTTTCCCATGGGTTGGACGTTAATGATGTTGGCACAGGGTGCATTGATTAGGGAAATAGCTATACTCGGTCGAGTTGATCGGAGGTGGCTATTAGTGTCCGGTAAGAAGAGGCAGCCCAGCCTCGCTCAGCTGCGGGCTTTCGACGCGGTCGCCGAGCACCTGCATTTCCGCGACGCCGCCGCCGCGATCGGCATGAGCCAGCCGGCGCTCTCGGGCGCCGTCTCCGCCCTGGAGGAGGCACTGGGTGTCACCCTCCTGGAGCGCACGACGCGCAAGGTGCTGCTCTCGCCGGCCGGTGAACGGCTCGCGGTGCGGACCAAGGCGGTACTGGCGGAGGTCGGCGCGCTGCTGGAGGAGGCCGAGGCGGTACGGGCACCCTTCACCGGCGCGCTGCGGCTCGGCGTCATCCCGACCGTGGCGCCGTACCTGCTGCCGACGGTGCTGCGCCTCGTCCACGACCGTTACCCCGACCTCGACCTCCAGGTCCACGAGGAACAGACGGCGAGCCTCCTGGAGGGCCTGACGACCGGCCGGCTCGACCTGCTGCTGCTCGCGGTGCCGCTCGGCGTGCCCGGCGTCACCGAACTCCCGCTCTTCGACGAGGACTTCGTCCTGGTCACGCCGCTCGACCACCGGCTCGGCGGCAGGGAGGGCATCGAGCGCTCGGTGCTGCGCGAGCTGAAGCTGCTGCTGCTCGACGAGGGCCACTGCCTGCGCGACCAGGCGCTCGACATCTGCCGGGAGGCGGGCCGCGCGGGTGTCCCGGCGACGACCACGGCCGCAGGACTGTCCACGCTGGTGCAGCTGGTGGCGGGCGGCCTCGGGGTGACGCTGCTGCCGCGCACCGCCGTCCGCGTGGAGACCTCACGCTCCAGCCAGCTCCTCACGGCGTCCTTCACCGACCCGGCACCCACTCGCCGCGTCGCCCTCGCCATGCGCACGGGCGCGGCCCGCGCGGCGGAGTACGAGGAACTGGCGGCGGCTTTGCGGGAGGCGATGGCGGACCTGCCGGTCCGGACGGTGCACGACTGAGCGACCGCCCGGCGGGGCGGTCGCTCAGTCACATCGGTCTGGAAGCGTCGGTCGTACGCCGCGGAGCTACTCCGTCCGGAGCCCCTCCGGCCGCATCAGCCGCAGCAGCGGCGGCAGGCTGCACAGCGTCACCACCAGAACGACCGCCGCACCGATGCCGGTCATGGCCAGGACGCCGGTCCAGTCGACGCGGACCGGGGTGCTCGTCATCTTCAGCAGCACCGTGCCCAGGGTCAGGCCCACCACGGAGGCGAGGAGCAGGCCGAGCACGATGGGGATCGCCGTCTGCCACAGCACCGACAGGCTCAGCGTGCGACGCCGGGTGCCGAAGGCGACCAGGGCCGACAGCAGCTTCTTCCGCTCGCGCAACTGCTCCAGCTGCGAGACCAGCAGACTGGCGCCGATCAGCGCCAGCACACAGGCCGCACCCACGAACAGGCCGGTGCGGATGGCGTCGAAGCGGTCGGTCCGCTCGGTCGCCGCCCAGGTGACGGCGTCAGCCAGCGGGTCGATGGCCACCGTGGTGTTCCGCACCAGGTCGTGCACGTCCGGCACCGAGCCGTCCAGCTGGAGGTAGGCGTGCCCGTCCAGCGCCGGCGCGAGCGCGTCCGGCATCGCCTTCCGCGTCATCAGGAAGCCGCCCCGGTCGGTTCCGGCCAGCAGCCCGGTACGCGGCTTCGCGGCCTTGACGCCCTCCGGTACCGCCCAGGTGATCGCATGGCGCTTCGGGATGCCCTCGTAGGACGGGTCCACGTAGAGTTTCCGGCCCGGCGTGGCCAGCTTCGCGACGTCCTCCTCGCCGTCCCACTCGGCGCCGTGGACGACGAACACGTCCCCTTCGGCGCACGAGGACAGGCTGGCGATCTCCCGCAGCGCGGCGCAGTCGCCCACGGTCAACGTCGTGCCGTGCTCCGGGTCCAGGGGGCGGTCGCCCAGCCAGGCCTCGGAGTAGGCGAAGGCCGCCTCGACCCCCTTCGTGTCACGGAACTTCTCGGCCGCCTGGTCCATCTGGACCCCGCTCCGGAGGATCGCCTCCATCTGTGCCCGCGACACGTCCTGCCCGGTGGGCTTGGTGTAGTCGCTGTCCACGCCCGCGAACAGCATCTGCAGCGCGATCGCCCCGGCGACGGCCACCGCGATGCCGTTGACCATCCGGGCCGCCGTACCGCTGCTCAACTGCAGCCTGCGCACGGCCAGCTGCCAGGCCACGCCGCCGGAGCCGAGCCGGGCGACGACGCTCTCCACGATCCACGGCAGCAGCGCGGTCACGCCGACCAGGAGCAGGACCACACCGCCGGTCACCAGGTACTGGTTGAAGTCGCCGTTGTCGCGGCCGTTGCCGATCATCGGGTAGAGCATCGCCAGTCCGGCCAGCGGCAGCAGCAGCCGCCACCACAGCCGGCGCCGGGCAGGACGGCCCGCGCGCACCACGCCGAGCGGCTCGATGACGACCCCGCGCAGCGCGAACAGCGTCACCAGCACCGCCGCCGCCGGCACCGCCACCGCGACCAGCAGGGCCAGCACCGGCGAGGGGTTGAGATAGCTGGGGAACACGCTGATGCGGAACACCTCGGCGGTACCCGCGAGTTGCCGCCCGACCATGAAGAACCCGGCGCCGAAGACCAGCCCGAGGACCGCGCCGGCCAAAGCCTCACCGGCGGCGATGCGCCGGGTCATGCGGCTGTCGGAGCCCACCAGGCGCAGCGCCGCGAGCCGCCGGTCCCGCCGCTCGCCGCCGAACCGCACGGCGGCGGCGATGAACACCGCGACCGGCATCAGCAGCACCACGAAGACGACGAGGATCAGCAGGAGCAGCACCGGGTCGGACCGCTCCTCGCCCGGCTCCGGGTCGCCGAACCGGTCGATGCGCTCGATCCGGCCCGCGGTGATGTGCTCCGCGAGTCCCTCCGCACCCCGGTAGTAGGCGAGTTCGGCCGAGCCGATCAGCCCCTCCTCGGCGATCGTGCCGACGATCCGGTCCGGCAGCCGCTCGCGCAGCAGCGCGCCGGAGTCCGAGCCCAGCAGCTTCTTCAGCGCGGGGGAGACCACCATCTCGCCCACCGCCGGGAACTTCTCCACCCCCGGTGGCAACGGTGCCCGCGGACCCTCGGGTTCCAGGGCCCGGCCCCGGACGTCGTCGTCGCGGAAGCTCTCGTCGACGTCGGCGATCACGAGCGTGTCGTTCGCCTTCGGCATCGGGTCGGTGGCGAAGGTGATGTCGGAGCGCGCCGCCTCCCGTTCGTGCCGGACGGTGAGCGCGTTCGGGATCGCCGTCGTCAGCAGCAGCAGCGCCACGCCGAGCCCGACGCCGACGGCCGTCAGCACGGCCCGGGTCCAGCCCTCCCGGCCCCCGGTGAAGGCGAAGCGGACACCCAGCATCAGGTCCGCGGCCCACTGGCGCACGCTCATACGACCCGCTCCATGTCCCGGGACTTGCCGTCCCGTACGACGATCTCGCGGTCGGAGTAGGCCGCCACCCGCGCCTCGTGCGTGACCAGCACGACGGCCGCGTTGGTGGAGCGGGCCGCGTCGGTGAGCAGCTCCATCACGCGCTCCCCGTTGAGGGAGTCCAGCGCGCCGGTCGGCTCGTCGGCGAAGAGCACGCGCGGGCTGGTGACCAGCGAGCGCGCCACCGCGACCCGCTGGCCCTGGCCGCCGGAGACCTCGCCGGGCCGCTTCTTCCTGAGGCCGTCCACCTCCAGCCGTTCCATCCAGCTCAGCGCGGCCCGCTCGGCCTCCTTGCGGGAGGTGCCGTTCAGACGCAGCGGAAGGGCGACGTTCTCGACGCACGTCAGCTCCGGCACCAGCTGGCCGAACTGGAACACGAACCCGAAGTCCGAGCGGCGCAGCGCACTGCGCCGGGCGTCGGACATGGCGGACAGCTCGCGCCCGTTGTACGTGATCGTCCCCGAGTCGGGCGGCACGATGCCGGCGAGGCAGTGCAGCAGGGTCGACTTGCCGGACCCGGAGGGACCCATGACGGCGACGACCTCGCCGGGGTGGATGGAGAACTCGGCGCCGTCGAGGGCGAGAGTGGGGCCGTAGGCCTTGCGGAGCTGGTCCGCCGAGAGCAGGGAACCTGCGGGAGGAGTCATCGGGCTACCGCCTCACGGAGCTTGTCGAGGCGCGCGGCGGTCAGTTCCAGCCAGCGCAGGTCGGCCTCGAGGTGGAAGAGGGCGTGGTCGCAGATGAGCTGGTCCGCGAGGTCGCCCTTGCGCTTGCGGTCGGTCAGGATGCGCATGCTGCGCAGGTGCTCCGAACGCTGGGTGTCGAGGATGTCGGCGGCGTCGCGGTGGGTGAGCAGCGCGAGGACGACCTTGGTGTACAGCGTCGACTGGAGGTACGGCTCGGGCTTCTCCGGCGTGGCGAGCCACCGTTGTACGTCGGTGATCCCCTCGTCGGTGATCGCGTACCGCTTGCGCTCGGGACCGCCGCCCGCCTCGATGCCGTCGACGACGACGAGACCGTTCTTCAGCAGGCGGGACATCGTCGAGTAGACCTGGCCGTAGTGCAGCGGCCGGTCGTGACCGAACTTCTCGTCGAAGGCGCGCTTGAGGTCGTAACCGTGGCGCGGCCCGGACTCCAGGAGCCCCAGGAGGGTGTGACCGATGGACATGCCGAGCACTCTACACACGGTGTATACGCCCCATGTATACGCACGGTGCAGAGATCGTGGCGGCGGGTGCGGGCCGGCCACGGGAGCGCAGGTCGGGGCCGATTGTCACGGTTCCGCTACGACGGGTGGCGCGCCTGGCGCCGTACGGTCAAGGCGGTGGCGTGGCCCCCGGGCCGCCGCCCCTCGGCGGGCGGCCGCGGCGCGGCAGCGGTCCGGTGTCGCCGGGCAGCCGGCCGGCCTCCGCCAGCGCCCTGCGGAGCAGGAACTCGATCTGGGCGTTGGCCGAGCGCAGCTCGTCGCCCGCCCAGCGGGCCAGTGCCTCGTACACCTGCGGGTCCAGCCGCAGCAGCACCTGCTTGCGCTGCTGCGGCCGACGCCGCGGAGCCGGGCCCTCGGGAGCCGCGGAATCCTCGGGCGGGGTCGTCACTGGTAGAGCGTCCCCGTGTTCAGGACCGGCTGGGCGGCGCGGTCCCCGCAGAGCACGACCATCAGGTTGGACACCATCGCCGCCTTGCGCTCGTTGTCCAGCTCCACGATGTCCTGCTCGCTGATCCGGGCGAGCGCCGCCTCGACCATGCCGACCGCGCCGTCCACGATCTGCCGCCGCGCCGCGACCACCGCACCGGCCTGCTGCCGCTGGAGCATCGCCGAGGCGATCTCCGGCGCGTACGCGAGGTGTGTGAAGCGGGACTCGATGATCTGCACGCCGGCCGCCTCCACGCGCGCGTGCAGCTCGACGGCGAGCTTCTCGGTGATCTCCTCGGCGTTGCCGCGCAGCGAGAGGCCGTCCTCGTCGTGGGCGTCGTAGGGGTACTCGATGGCGATGTGCCGCACGGCCGCCTCGGTCTGGGTGGAGACGAACTCGACGTAGTCGTCCACCTCGAAGGTGGCCTGCGCGGTGTCCTCCACCCGCCACACCACGACCGCCGCAAGCTCGATGGGGTTGCCGTAGGCGTCGTTCACCTTCAGGACGGCCGTCTCGTGGTTGCGCACCCGCGTCGAGATCTTGGTGCGGGAGGTGAAGGGGTTGACCCAGCGCAGGCCGTCCTGCCGGATCGTCCCCCGGTACCGCCCGAAGAGCTGCACCACGCGGGCCTCGCCCGGCGCCACCATGTTCAGCCCGCACATCGCGAGGAAGGCGGCCAGGGCGACCAGGATGCCCCCGATGATCAGCGCCGCCTTCCCGCCGGTCGCGTCGACCGCCGTGGCGGCGGCGATCAGGCCGGCGCCGACGAGCAGCCCGACCAGTCCGAGCAGCAGCGCGAAACCGCCGCCGATGCTGTGTGCCTGCTTCTCGCGCACCCGCGGCACCGGCATCTCGGGCACGTCCGCGGTGACCTGCGGGGCATCGTGCGTGGACATGGGTGGTCCCCCGTTCTCTCATTGATGGCTAAGTGATATCACTTTACCCGCGAATGACAACCCTGAACCCCTCTCGTACGTCGGTTCCTATGGAGCGGGTGCTGATTCTCACGTCCGTACAAGGCCGGATCAGTTGCCGTTTGTCATATCTCCCGGTGTTAGCTTTCTGAGCTGACCTGAGCGACGAACCTGTGTGACGCGTGAGCGAGACGTGCCCACAGATGACCGAAGCGGAGCGGATCGGACCCATGGGACGAGCGGAAGAGAGAAGAGCGCGACAGCGCGGTGGCCGCCGCGCGGCGCCGAAACGCCGCCGTTCGTCGGGCGCGGGCGGGGCCGCGGGCGGGAAGAGCCGCATACGCCGGCTGTTCACCTGGAAGAAGATCGTCGGCACGTTCTTCGGTCTCTGCCTGCTCGGCATGGGCGCCTTCATCGTGCTGTACATGATGATCGACATCCCCGAGGGCAACCCCGAGGCCGATCTGCAGAGCAACGTCTACAAGTACAGCGACGGCAGCATCATGGCCCGCACCGGCGAACGCAACCGCGAGATCGTCGACCTGGCCAAGATCCCCAAGGACGTCCAGCGCACGTTCGTCGCCGCCGAGAACAAGACCTTCTACAACGACGCCGGCGTCGACCTCAAGGGCACCGCGCGCGGTGTGCTCAACACCCTCTCGGGCAAGGGCGCGCAGGGCGGTTCGACGATCACCCAGCAGTACGTCAAGAACTACTACCTGACCCAGGAACAGACGGTCTCGCGCAAGCTGAAGGAACTAGTCATCTCCCTGAAGCTGGACCGGGAGAAGTCCAAGGACTACATCCTCGCCGGGTACATCAACACCAGCTACTACGGCCGCGGCGCCTACGGCATCCAGGCCGCCGCCCAGGCCTACTACCGCGTCGACGCCGAGGACCTGACCGTCGAACAGGGCGCCTACCTCGCGGCCCTGCTCCAGGCGCCGAACCAGTACGACTGGGCGATCGCCAGCGAGACCGGCAAGAAGCTCGTCCAGCAGCGCTGGAACTACGTCCTGGACAACATGGTCGAGCAGAAGTGGCTGAGCGCGGGCGACCGGCAGGGCATGACCTTCCCGGAGCCCAAGGAGCCCAAGGCCGCCGCGGGGAAGGAAGGCCAGGTCGGCTACCTGGTGGACGCGGCCGACTACGCGCTCAAGAAGCAGCTCGTCGCCCAGGGCGCCGCCGAGGACATGGAGCAGGCCAAGGCCCTGGTGGACCTCGGCGGCTACACCGTCACCCTCAACATCGACAAGAAGAAGCAGGCCGCGCTGGAGGAGGCGGTCAAGAAGCAGCTCACCAGCAAGCTGGACCCCGACAAGCGCAAGGTCGACGCCGACGTCCAGGCCGGAGCCGTCTCCGTCGACCCCAAGACGGGCTCCGTCGTGGCGATGTACGGCGGCGTGAACTACCTGAAGCACTTCACCAACAACGCCACCCGCGACGACTACCAGCCCGCCTCCACCTTCAAGCCGGTGATCCTCGCCGCCGCCGTGGACCACGACGCCGAGACCCAGGACGGCGTGCCGATCACGGCCAACACCCTCTACGACGGCGACAGCGAGCGCCCCGTGGTGGACGGTGGCAAGGAGGTCGGCTTCGCCCCGCCGAACGAGAACGACACAAACTACGGCGAGATCGACGTCCAGGAGGCGATGAACCAGTCGGTCAACTCCGTCTTCGCGCAGATGGGCGTCGATGTCGGCATGACCGAGGTCATGAAGGTCGCCTCCGACCTCGGCATGGACACCGAGGGCGACGACCCCGTGCCCGCGCAGACCCTGGGCAGTATGGGCGCCAGCCCCCTGGAGATGGCCGGGGTCTACGCCACCTTCGACAACCACGGCAAGAAGGTCACCCCGGCGATCGTGAAGTCGGTCGAGCACAAGGACCGCACGATCGAGATGCCCGACCCCATCGGCGAGGAGGTCATCAGCCGGGAAGCCGCGGACACGGTGACCTCCGTGCTCACCGGTGTGGTCGACGACGGTACGGCCAAGACGTCCGTGCGGGAGAACCCGCTGCGCGACGACCAGCAGGTGGCCGGCAAGACCGGTACGTCCGACAACAACAAGTCGGCCTGGTTCACCGGCTTCACCCCGGGGCTCGTCACCTCGGTCGGTCTGTTCGGCGAGGACGACAAGCCCCCGCACAAGCAGGTCCCGATGTACGAGGCGGCCGGCGTCGACTACCGCGTCAACGGTGGCGGGCCCCCGGCGGAGATCTGGGCCGCGTACACCTTCGGCGTCATGGAGAAGGTCACCAAGTTCGACCTGGAGACCAAGCAGGGCGCCGCGGTGAAGCCCAGCACGTCGCCGACGGCCTCTCAGTCGCCGAGCCAGTCGCCGACCCAGGAGGAGACGACCGAGGCGCCGCCCCCGTCGAACGATCCGACGACCGAGGCACCCCCGTCGAACGAGCCGACGACCGAGGAGCCGCCCGAGTCGCCGACGCAGTCGCCGTCGAACAGCGCGTCCAGCGGTGAGACACCGCCGGACGACGGCGGGTCCACCGAGTCGGAGGATCCGGAGTTCCCCGGCGGGGACTGGGAGCCGTAGACCGTCGGCAATCGCGGACACGCGCGAAGGGGCGCCCGGTGCTCACCGGGCGCCCCTTCGCACGCTGCTGCTCGCCGGCCGCGGATCAGCCGCGGTTCAGCTCGAACCACACCACCTTGCCGGTGCTCAGCCGCGTCGCGCCCCAGCGGCGGGCCAGCCGGTTCACCAGGTACAGCCCGCGCCCGCCCTCGTCGGTCGCCCGCGCCTGCCGCAGCCGGGGCAGCTGCGGCACGTCGTCGCCGACCTCGCAGCGCAGCACGTCCGTGCGCAGCAGGCGCAGGGTGACCGGCTTCGAGGCGTAGCGCACCGCGTTGGTCACGACCTCGCTGACGAGCAGCTCCACGGCGTCCGTGAGGTCCTCCATGCCCCAGCGGGCGAGCGCGCGCCGGGCCAGGCGCCGGGCACGGCCGGGTGCCGCGTCCTCCGGCTCCAGGAACCAGTACGCCACGTCGCTGGGCGCGATGCCGTCGAAGCGGGCGGCGAGCAGCGCGATGTCGTCGTCCCGGTCGCCCGGGCCGAGCATGTCGAGCACCTCGTCGCACAGGGCTTCCAGGGGCGGCGGATGGTCCGGGCCGGTCAGCTGCGCGGTCGCGGCCAGCCGCTCCCGCAGCTGCTCTATGCCGGTCCACACGTCCCGCAGCCGGGACTCGACCAGCCCGTCCGTGTACAGGAGCAGGGTGGCGCCGGCCGGGGCGTCCAGCTCCACGGCCTCGAAGTCCACGCCGCCCACACCGATCGGCGCGCCGGCCGGCACCCGCAGCACCTCGGCGTGGCCGCCCAGGTGCAGCAGGACGGGCGGCGGGTGGCCGGCGTTGGCGACGGTGATGCGGTGCGAGACCGGGTCGTACACCGCGTACAGGCAGGTCGCCATGCGGTCGGTGCCGAGCCGCTGGGCCTGCTCGTCCAGGTGGTGCAGCACCTCCTGCGGCGGCAGGTCGAGCCCGGCCAGGGTCTGCGCCGTGGTCCGCAGCTGGCCCATGATGGCCGCCGACGTCATGGAGTGGCCCATCACGTCCCCGACCACCAGCGCGACCCGGCTGCCCGGCAGCGGGATGGCGTCGTACCAGTCGCCGCCGACCCGCGCGGTCTCGGCCGCCGGGAGGTAGCGGGAGGCGAGCCGTACGCCGGTGCAGCGCGGCAGGTTCTCCGGGAGCATCGTGCGCTGCAGCTCGTCGGCGATGTACGCCTCACGCCCGTACAGCACCGCCTTGTCGATGCCCAGGGCGCTGTGCGTGGCGAGCTGGGCGGCCACCAGCAGGTCGTCGGCCTCGAAGGCGACGCGCTCCGGGCCGCGCAGGAACAGCGCGGCACCGATCACCCGGCGCCGGCCGCGCAACGGCGCGAGGATCGCCCTGCGGCCGTCGGGCAGGGCGAAGTCGCGCTCGTCGCCCAGCAGTTCCGGCAGCGCGGCGCGGGCGGCCGGGGTGTCCGTGAAGACCGGGCGCACCCCGCGCAGCACCTCGGCCAGCGCGCTGCCCGGGCGCACCTCGCACAGCTCGGCGCCGACCGTCTCCAGCTCCGAGGGCTCCGGCTGGGCCGCCGGCGTGAAGCCGCCCTCGGTGTCCCGCTCGGCCGGTATGCGGTCGGTGCGCCGCAGCCGCAGCACCAGGGGGCCGGTGGGCCGCTCGTCGCCGACCGGCAGCGGCTCGCGCAGATAGACGAGGATGGCGTCCGCGAACGTCGGCACGGTGGCCCGGCACAGCCCCATCACGATCTCGTCGAGGTCCATGCCCCGGGCGATCCGCCGGGTCGCGGCACCCACGAACCGCAGCCGGTCCCCGTCCCGCCGCATGGGCGTGGGCTGCCCGGGCGCGGTGGGCTGTCCGGTACGCCGGTCCGGCTCCGGCACCGCTCCACGGCGGTCCGCGGCGCCGGCCGGTGCCCCGGACCCCGGCTGCGCCAGACCGGCCTGCCCGCCGCCCGAGGCCACGTCACCCGACGCCATGCCCGCCGAAGGCAGGTCGTCCGACCGCCCACCGGCCGGCTGCACGCCGTCCGGCTGTCCTCCGTCCGGCTGGACCGGGACGCTTTCGGACACGGGACGCGGACGGTGCGTGTCGGGCTCGGCGGCCTGCTCGGCGCCCGGCTGGGAGTGCTCCGAGGCCCCCGGGGAGCCCGCGCCCGCGCCGGGCGGCGTCTGACCGGTGCGGCCCTGGGCCGGTAACGCCGACCCGGAGACGCCCGGCGGCACGGGGGTACGCAGGAGCGCCCCGCGGGGGTCCGTGGGGTCGGCGCCCGGCGAGGGGCGGTCGAAGGATGTCGGGTGCTCCGTCACGCGTGTCGAATCCATCCGTCCGGGACTGCGCGCGGCGCGTGCAGTTCGTCCCGCAGAAATCCCGATACCCGCAATCCGTGCCCAAGGAACGGGATTCCCGCGTGGTCAGAGGCAGTTCCTGTGTCACCGGCGGACCGTCTGCGGCCCGCCCGCGTGTTGCCCTCGTACCCCTCGCTCACGTCCTGCCGCCCCTCGGTGACGATCGGTCAGGCACAGTGCCCACTGCGCCGGTTGCCGCTGCCGCGCTCATTGCGGAGGACGATCCTACGTTTGTTGCCGGGGGGCACAACAAGGGTCTCATGAGGACACGTGCGCGGGCGTGCGATCCCAGTCCCCCGGCAGAGAAGGTACCGGCCAAGCCGGATCGGGCCGCCAGTCCTCCCAGCCGTCGGCGAACGGGGACCCCCAGGCACGGATCTCCGCGACCGCGGCCCGGCCCGCCCGGCGCACCAGCTCGGCCAGCGCCGGGTCCATCAGCCGGTCCCGCTGGGCCTGCGCGAACTCGTCCTCGTCCCGCCAGTGCCAGGTGCGGTCCGGGTGCACGGAGATGTCCAGGAAGTGGTCCTCGGAGTCGACCCCGCCGTCCCAGCGGGTCAGCGGCTGCTCCAGGTTCACGTACCAGTTCTTGAACCGCCAGCCCGGGTCCCAGAACAGCCACACCGACCAGGCCTCGCCGGGCCGCGCCAGCTTCAGCACCCCCGTGCCGAACCACCGGTCGCGCTGCACGGTGCGCGGCTTGGTGTAGCGCGAGGCCAGCGGTTCCAGGTGGACGGGCGTACCGTCCGCGAGGACCGGCTTCACACACTCGGTGCCGGGTGCCAGCCACACGGCGAGCAGGTCGGCGTCGTCCCGTACGACGGTGACGGGGCGCGCGATGTGCACGTGCGGGCCGCCGTTCTCCCGGTACCGCCACAGGATGTGGCTGCCGGGCGCCCAGTAGTCCACCGGGCCCGCCGGGCCGTCCGCTCCCGGCCCCGTCGCCGCGCTCACCGCTTCACCGTCTGCCATGGACAGATATTAGGTGCCATGGCCAATCGACGCGCCGAAGATCGCGAGAGCGTACGCCGGCGTACGCCCCCGCGATCGCCGGGACCCCTCACGGACGGGTCATCCGCAGCACGTCGAGCGCCTCGTCCAGCTGCTTGTTCGTGAGGTCGCCGCGTTCGACGTACCCGCCGTCCAGCACCACCTGACGGATCGTCTTCCGCTCCGCCAGCGCCCTCTTGGCGACCTTGGCGGCCTCCTCGTACCCGATGTACTTGTTGAGCGGCGTGACGACGGAGGGGGACGACTCGGCGTACTCGCGGGCCCGCTCCCGGTGCGCGACGATCCCGTCCACGGTCCGGTCGGCGAGCAGCCGGGAGACGTTGGCGAGCAGGCGCACCGACTCCAGTACGTTCTTGGCGATGACCGGCAGCATGACGTTCAGCTCGAAGTTGCCGGCCGCTCCGGCGGCGGCGACCGTCGCGTCGTTGCCGGTGACCTGGGCGGCGACCATGAGGACCGCCTCGGGGATCACCGGGTTGACCTTGCCGGGCATGATGGACGACCCGGGCTGGAGGTCGGGGAGCGCGATCTCCGCGAGCCCGGTGCGCGGCCCGGACGCCATCCACCGCAGGTCGTTGGCGATCTTCGTCAGCCCGACGCCGATGGTCCGCAGCTGCCCGCTCGTCTCCACGATGCCGTCCCGGGCACCCTGCGCCTCGAAGTGGTCGCGCGCCTCGGTCAGCGGCAGCCCGGTCGCGCGGGCCACCTCCTCGATGACGGCGGCGGAGAAGCCGGGCGGGGTGTTGATGCCGGTACCCACGGCGGTGCCGCCCAGCGGCAGCTCGGCGAGGCGGGGGAGGGAGGCGTTCAGCCGCTCGATGCCGTACCGCACCTGCGCCGCGTACCCGCCGAACTCCTGCCCCAGCGTGACGGGCGTGGCGTCCATGAGGTGCGTACGCCCGGACTTCACCACGTCGGCGAACTCCTCCGCCTTGCGCTCCAGGGCGCCGGCGAGGTGGTCGAGGGCCGGGATCAGATCGCGGGCGACGGCGGCGGTGGCGGCGATGTGGATCGAGGACGGGAAGACGTCGTTGGACGACTGCGAGGCGTTGACGTGGTCGTTGGGATGCACGTCGCGGCCGAGCCGCTCACCGGCCAGGGTGGCGATGACCTCGTTGGTGTTCATGTTGGACGAGGTCCCGGACCCGGTCTGGAACACGTCCACGGGGAAGTGCTCGTCCCACTTCCCCTCGGCCACCTCACCGGCCGCCTCCTGGATGGCCCCGGCGAGGTCCTTGTCGAGCACCCCCAGCTCGGCGTTGACCTTGGCCGCCGCGCCCTTGATCCGCGCGAGCGCCTCGATGTGCGCGCGCTCGATGCGCTGCCCGGAGACGGGGAAGTTCTCGACGGCACGCTGCGTCTGCGCGCGCCACTTGGCGTGGGCGGGCACCCGCACCTCTCCCATGGAGTCGTGCTCGGTGCGGTACTCGGTCCTGTCCTGCTCGTCGGCCATCGACGATCACCTCCACGTGTCACAGCGTCCTGGATGCGACCACTGTTCCCCGTGGAGGTGAACCGTCACCGGCCCGGCTCAGGCGAGCCCGGGCCCCCGCACCGGAATCGTCGTGAACGTCGGCGCGGGCGCCGGGTCCTGGAAGAAGTCGTTGCCCTTGTCGTCCACCACGATGAACGCCGGGAAGTCCTCGACCTCGATCTTCCAGACCGCCTCCATGCCGAGCTCCTCGTACTCGACGACCTCGACCTTCTTGATGCAGTCCTGCGCGAGCCGCGCCGCCGGACCGCCGATCGAGCCCAGGTAGAAGCCGCCGTGCGTGTCGCACGCGTCGGTGACCTGCTTGCTCCGGTTGCCCTTGGCCAGCATCACCTTGGAGCCGCCCGCCGCCTGGAACTGCTCCACGTAGGAGTCCATGCGCCCGGCCGTGGTCGGACCGAAGGAGCCGGAGGCGTACCCCTCGGGTGTCTTGGCCGGGCCCGCGTAGTACACCGGGTGGTCCTTCAGGTACTGCGGCATCTCCTCGCCCGCGTCCAGCCGCTCCTTGATCTTGGCGTGCGCGATGTCGCGGGCCACGACCAGCGGGCCGGTCAGCGACAGCCGGGTCTTGACCGGGTGCTTGGTCAGCTCGGCGAGGATGTCGTCCATGGGCTGGTTGAGGTCGACCTTGACGACGTCTCCGTCGGCTTCGAGGTGCTCGTCCGTCGTCTCCGGCAGGAACCGCGCCGGGTCGGTCTCCAGCTGCTCCAGGAAGACGCCCTCGGCGGTGATCTTCGCGACCGCCTGCCGGTCGGCGGAGCAGGACACGGCGATGGCGACCGGGCAGGACGCGCCGTGCCGGGGCAGGCGCACGACGCGCACGTCGTGGCAGAAGTACTTGCCGCCGAACTGCGCACCGATGCCGATCTTCTGGGTCAGCTCGAAGACCTTCTCCTCCAGCTCCTTGTCCCGGAAGCCGTGCCCGAGCGCCGAACCCTCGGCCGGGATCTCGTCCAGGTAGTGCGCGGAGGCGTACTTCGCGGTCTTGAGCGCGTACTCGGCCGACGTGCCGCCGACCACGATCGCCAGGTGGTACGGCGGGCAGGCGGCCGTGCCGAGCGAGCGGATCTTCTCCTCCAGGAACTTCATCATGGAGGACTCGTTCAGGACGGCCTTCGTCTCCTGGTAGAGGAACGACTTGTTGGCCGAGCCGCCGCCCTTCGCCATGAACAGGAACTTGTAGGCGCCGCCGTCGGTCGCGTACAGCTCGATCTGGGCCGGGAGGTTGGAGCCGGTGTTCTTCTCCTCCCACATGGTGAGCGGGGCCATCTGCGAGTAGCGCAGGTTCAGGTTCTTGTAGGCGTCGTAGATGCCCCGGCTCAGGGCCTCCTCGTCGCCGCCCGCGGTGAGCACGTTCTGCCCGCGCTTGCCCATGACGATCGCCGTGCCGGTGTCCTGGCACATGGGCAGCACGCCCGCCGCCGCGATGTTGGCGTTCTTCAGCAGGTCGAGGGCGACGAACTTGTCGTTGCCGGACGCCTCCGGGTCGTCGATGATGCGGCGCAGCTGCGCCAGGTGGGCCGGGCGCAGGTAGTGCTGGATGTCGTGGACGGCCTCCTCGGCCAGCTTGCGAAGCGCCTCCGGCTCCACCTTGAGGAACGTCCGCCCGTCGGCCTCGAAGGTGGAGACACCCTCGGCGGTCACCAGCCGGTACGGAGTGGTGTCCTCGCCCTGGGGGAGCAGATCGGTGTACGCGAACTCAGGCATCTCGCCCATTCCTCACTCGACATCACGCGCGGCTGGATTTCGCTGGATCTCTCAGCGGATCTCCCAGCGACGACGGCTGACCTCCGTTGGCAGCGCCAACCAGCGTAGAACCTGCCCGTGACGCCGAGCCTGTGAGGTAAGGCTCAGTTGGCCACTCCCGGTCCGCGACAAGGTCGTCCACAGGGCTGGTCGCGATCTATCGCGTTTGGGTACGCTACGGCCGTGGACCTTCACAAGCACGCCCCAGCCGCACCGCGCACCTCCGAGCTGCGCGCCTCGGACGCCGACCGTGACCGCGTCGCCGACATGTTGCGCGAAGCCCTCGCCGAGGGGCGGCTCACCGCGGACGAGCACGCCGAGCGCGTCGAGGGTGTGCTGGCCGCCAAGACCGTCGGTGAGCTGGACGTTTTCGTGCGGGACCTGCCCGCCGCCCACCGCGGCCGGGACACCGCCGCCCCGGCCCCCCACCACCCCACCGCCGGCGCCATCCCGGCCGAGCCCGACGAGAATGTGGTGGCGGTCTTCAGCAGCGCCGTCCGCAAGGGCCGCTGGCGGGCGAACCGCCGCATCCACGCCTACGCGGTCTTCGGCAGCGTCGAGATAGACCTCAGCGAGGCGGTCTTCGAGTACCAGCAGGTCGTCATCAAGGCGTTCTCCGTCTTCGGCAGCGTCGAGGTGCGCGTCCCGGAGAACGTTTCGGTGCGCGGCGCGGGCGGCAGCGTCCTCGGCAGCTTCGAGGTCCACACCCTCGACTCCAGCGAGGCCGAGGCTCCCGTGATCTACGTGGACGGCTGGGCCGTCCTCGGCAGCGTCGAGGCGCGTCCCAAGCGCGGCAAGGTCGTCGCGGACATCCTCGACCGGGTGCACCGCCGGGTCGAGAAGGGCATGCGCAAGCACCTGTAGCGCGGCACGGCAGCGGTTGGGAACCCAGTGCATAGGCACGCGTACAACGGGTAAGCCTTGACGCATCGTCTCTCGCTAGCGAAGCCGTCGTCAGGAGTAGACCCGTGCTGCAACCGCCGCATTCGTCCCTGCAGGTAGCTGCCGTTCCGGCCCAGCGGGGGCCCGTGCGGGACAGGGACCAAGACGCTCCCTGGCACACCGAGGCGGTGTGCCGGCGCGACGAGGCCGCACTGTTCTTCGCCCCCTCCAAGGAACCGACCGCCGCCCGGCTCTCCCGCGAAGAGGCCGCCAAGCGGGTCTGCGCGCGCTGTCCGGTCATGGTCGAGTGCCGCGAGCACGCCCTGCTGCAACCGGAGCCGTACGGCGTCTGGGGCGGCCTCACCGCCGCCGAACGCCGCGTGGTCCTGGCCAGGCGCCGCCGCCGCGACGTGGAACTCAAGAACGCCGCCCGCACGACGGGCCGCATAGCGGCGGCCGGCTGAAGACCCAGACAAACGAAAGGGCACCCTCTCCGCACAGAGGGTGCCCTTTCGGCGCCGGGAACGCTTCACGACTTGCCCACGGCACTTCCCGGCGCCGGGGAAGGCAGCCAACCAAGGGGCGCGGGGCTGTGTCTGACCTGCGGCTCCGCCGCGCGGGCGCGACCGGCCACGACGGCGCCGCAGCCGCCACACAACAGGCACCCCCGCTTCAAACGGCGCCCCGCACAACCGACGGAGTCACTTCGCCCGGTCGAAATCGATCGCGCTGTACGCCCGCAGCTTGCTCAGCCGGTGCTCGGAGTCGATCCGCCGCACCGTGCCCGACTTCGACCGCATGACGATCGAGTCGGTCGTCGCCGTCTCCGAGCGGTACCGCACCCCGCGCAGCAGCTCGCCGTCGGTGATGCCGGTGGCGACGAAGAAGACGTTGTCCCCGGAGACCAGGTCGTCGGTGGTCAGCACCCGGTCCAGGTCGTGCCCCGCGTCGACCGCGCGCTGCCGCTCCTCGTCGTCCTTGGGCCACAGCTTGCCCTGGATGGTGCCGCCCAGGCACTTCACGGCGCAGGCCGAGATGATGCCCTCCGGCGTGCCCCCGATGCCGAGCAGCAGGTCGATGCCGGTGCCCTCGCGCAGGGCCAGGATGGAGCCGGCCACGTCGCCGTCGGAGATCAGCTTGATGCGGGCGCCGGTCTCCCGGACCTCCTTGATGAGGCCCTGGTGCCGGGGCCGGTCGAGGATGACGACGGTGACGTCCTCCGGCGTGCGGCGCTTGGCCTTGGCGATCCGGCGGATGTTCACGGCGACGGGCGCGTTGATGTCGACGAAGTCGGCGGCCTCCGGGCCCGTGACCAGCTTGTCCATGTAGAAGACCGCGGACGGGTCGAACATGGAGCCGCGCTCGGCCGCGGCCAGCACCGCGATCGCGTTGGTCATGCCGTTGGCGGTCAGCGTGGTGCCGTCGATGGGATCGACGGCGATGTCGACCTCCGCCCCGGTCCCGTCGCCGACCCGCTCTCCGTTGAAGAGCATCGGCGCCTCGTCCTTCTCGCCCTCGCCGATGACGACGACGCCGTTCATCGAGACGGTGTGGACGAGGGTTCGCATGGCGCGCACCGCGGCACCGTCGGCGCCGTTCTTGTCACCGCGGCCGACCCAGCGGCCGGCGGCCATCGCCGCGGCCTCGGTGACCCGCACCAGCTCCATGGCGAGGTTGCGGTCGGGGGCCTCTGAGGGGACGTCCAGTTCGGACGGGAGATGATGCTCGGTCATCGGAACGCACCTTTCTGATACGACGACGGCCGGATGAGGGTGTGGCCACGACTCTATCGTCAGTCCGACAGAATGAGCAGGGGACCCCACGTATGAGCACATGGGGGACCTGCGACGATAGGGGGCGTGGCAGGTACGAACGGCAAGCAGAAGACGGCCCGGGACATGGTCCTCTCCCTGGGGGTCATCGTTCTCGCGGGACTGGTCATGTATCTCTTCATCCCGCACGACGACGACGGCGGGCCGGACATCAGGCGGGTCGACTACACGGTCGAGCTGACCACCGCGCGCCGAGCCGCCCCGTATCCGGTGGCGGCGCCCGAGGGGCTGGCCGAGGAGTGGAAGCCGACCTCCGTCCGCTACCGCGGCGCCGAGGGCAACGCCTGGCACCTGGGCTACCACGCCCCCGACGGGGAGTACGTGGCGGTCGAGCAGTCGACGCGGAAGCCGGCCGAGTTCATCGAGGAGGCCAGCCAGGGCGCGCGGAAGACCGGGACCACCGAGGAGATCGGCGGCCGGACGTGGACCCGTTACACGGGCGGGCGGTACGAGGCCCTGGTGCTGCACGACACCGACGGCGTGAAGGGCGCGACGACGGTCGTGGCCGGCACGGGGTCGTTCGAGCAGCTGGGCAAGATGGCGGCGGCGCTGAAGCTGGCCTGAGCCGGCGCCGTACCCGCACGGTTTCCGCGGAGGAAGCTTCGCGAGCACGACGAAGCCCCCGGTGCGCGCACCGGGGGCTTCGTCGTGCTCGTGGGTCTCAGACGGTGGTGACGACCTGGTCGTAGGCCAGGCGCGGGGAGCGCGGGAACCAGGCGTCCGGGCCCGGGCGGCCGATGTTGACGACCATCAGCGGGGTGTGGTCGTCGTCCAGGAACTCCTTGCGCACGCCCTCGAAGTCGAGGCCGGTCATCGGCCCGGCGGCCAGGCCCGCGGCGCGGACGCCGACGATGAAGTACGCGGCCTGCAGGGCGGCGTTCAGCGTGGCGGCACCCTCGCGCACGGGGCGCTCGCTGAAGAAGGCGTCCTTGATCTGCGGAGCGTGCGGCATGAGCTGCGGCAGCTCCTCGTGGAACTCGTTGTCCGCCGACAGGATCGCGACCAGCGGGGCGGTGGCCGTCTTGGGCCGGTTGCCCTCGGCCATGTGCTGGACGAGGCGCTCGCGGGCCTCCGGGGAGCGGACCAGCGTGATGCGCAGCGGCGACTGGTTGAAGGCGGTCGGGCCGTACTTGACCAGGTCGTAGATCGCCTGCACCTGCTCGTCGGTCACCGGCTCGTCGGTGAAGGTGTTCGCGGTGCGGGCCTCGCGGAACAGCAGGTCCTGCGCGGCGGGGTCAAGAACGAGAGACATACGTGATCTTCCTTGCGGGGTGCGTCGGCTCCGCGTGACGTGGGGGCCGGAGCCGTTGACGGCGACGACACTACGCCAAAGAAGTTCAACCTTCAACCAAAAAGGGAGTGGGGTGATCCGCTTCACAGAGTCAACCGTTCAAGTGATGCGGATCACAGGCGTCCGGCGATTGTTTTTCCTGCCGACCGCGGTCCTGTATGGCAGTACACCGTCGTTCGAACGCAGGGAGTGCACCGACATGAGCAGCAGCACCGTGAAAGGCCCCGCCTCCTACTTCCCCTCCATCGAGAAGAAGTACGGCCGCCCGGTCGCGGAGTGGAAGGACCTCATCCGGTCCTCGCCGCTCACCAAGCACATGGAACTGGTCACCTGGCTCAAGACCGAGCACGGCCTCGGCCACGGGCACGCCAACGCACTCGTCGCGCACACACTGGCCGAGGACACGGCGAAGGAGAGCTAGGAGACCCCGGCCTCGTTCTCGCCGTCCCCGCCCTCCGTGTCCGCCTCCTCGGCCAGCGCCGCGTCCAGGCGGGCCCGGGCGCCGTCCAGCCGGCGGCGGCAGACCTTCGCCAGCTCCTCGCCCCGCTCCCACAGGGCGAGGGACTCCTCCAGCGTCGTACCGCCGGCCTCCAGCCGCCGGACGACCTCGATCAGCTCGTCCCGCGCCTGCTCGTACCCGAGCGCCTCGGACATCGCCGTCGGCTGCTCCACCTCGCTGGTCATCCATCCACCCTATGCGTCGACTCGTACGGAGAAATCGCCCTCGGAGACCCGGGCACGCAGCGTCTCACCGGGCTCCACCTCGCCGGGGTCGCGGACCGCGTGGCCGTCGGCCCGCTGGAGCACCGCGTACCCGCGCTTGAGGGTCGCGGCGGGGGAGAGGGCCACCACGCGCGCGTGCGTGTGCGTCAGCTCGGAGTCGGCCCGGTCGAGGTGGTGCCGCAGCGAGCGGCGGCCCCGCTCCAGCAGGGCCGTCACCTGTTCGGCCCGCTCGTCGATCATCCGGTGCGGATCCTGTATCGACGGCCGGGCCAGCGCGTGGGCCAGCCCCCGCTCCTCACGGTCGACGAACGCCGCCACACACCGCCGGGCGCGGTCGCGCAGCAGCCGTACCCGCTCGTACTCCTCGCCGACGTCCGGTACGACCTTCTTCGCGGCGTCGGTCGGCGTGGAGGCGCGCAGGTCCGCGACCAGGTCGAGCAGCGGACTGTCCGGCTCGTGGCCGATCGCCGAGACGACCGGCGTACGGCACTGGGAGACCGCCCGCACCAGCTGCTCGTCGGAGAACGGCAGCAGGTCCTCCACGCTGCCACCGCCCCGCGCTACGACGATCACGTCCACGTCGTCCAGCGCGTCCAGCTCCTTCACCGCCTGCACCACCTGCGGCACCGCGTGCACGCCCTGCACCGGGACGTTGCGCACCTCGAAGCGGACGGCGGGCCAGCGGTGCCGGGCGTTCTCCAGGACGTCACGCTCTGCCGCCGACGCCCGGCCGCACACCAGGCCGATCAGCTGCGGCAGGAACGGCAGCGGCTTCTTCCGCTCCGCCGCGAACAGCCCCTCGCGCGCGAGCGCCTTCTTCAGCTGCTCCAGCCGCGCCAGCAGCTCCCCGACGCCCACCGGCTTGATCTCGGCGGCCCGCAGCGACAGCTGCCCGCGCGGCGCGTACCACTCCGGCTTGGCGTGCACCACCACCCGCGCGCCCTCGCCGACCACGTCCGCCACGGCGTCGAACACCTGCCGGTAGCAGGTCACGCTCACGGAGATGTCGTACGACGGGTCGCGCAGCGTCAGGAACACCACACCGGCGCCCGGCCGCCGCGACAACTGCGTGATCTGTCCCTCGACCCACACCGCGCCGAGCCGGTCGATCCATCCCCCGATCAGCCGGGACACCTCGCCCACGGGCAGCGGGCTTTCGGGAGTCGAGTTGGCAGCCATGCGCCCGAGCGTAACGGCCGGGTCCGACAATCCCGGCCCGCACAGCCCGCGCGACCTCACAGCCTGGCCGCGACGACCACGTCCCTGCGCGCCTCCCCGGCCTCCCAGTCCCGCGGTGTCCGCGTCCCCCGGCGCCCCGGGCCCTGCGGCCCCGCCGAGCCCGCGTCGCCGCGCCCCGGCCTCACGCCCCCGCCGTCTCCGCGTCCCGGCGCCCCCGCCACTGCGCCGCCAGCACCACCAGACCCACCGCCAGCCAGATCGCCCCGACCACCTGCGCGGTCCCCGACGCCTCCACGATCACCGCGATCGTGATCGCCGCGCCCAGCACCGGCACCAGCAGGTGCCGCCACCAGCTCACCGGGCCCCCGCCGCGCCGGACCACGAACCAGCCCACCACGCTCGCGTGCAGCAGCGTGAACGCGGTCAGCGCGCCGACGTCGACCACCGAGACCAGGTGATCGAGACCGTCGTCCCGGCGCGCCGCCCACACCGCCGCCGCCATCGTGATCACGGCCGACACCAGCAGCGCCACGCGCGGCACCCCGGCGTACGTCCGAGACAGCACCCCCGGCAGCCGCCGGTCGCGGCCCATCGCGAACAGCAGCCGCCCGGCCGCCGCCTGCCCGGCCAGCGCCGCGAACGCCGCGCCGATCGCCTTGCTCACCGCCACCAGATCGTGCAGCCACGTGCCCACCGACGCGTCCACGGCGTCGTAGAACGCCGACCCCTGCCGCTCCGGCTCCGCCGCCAGCTGCGCCGACGACACCGGTTCGAGCAGCGCCACGAGGTACGTCTGCGCCACGAACAGCACACCCGCCAGCGCCAGGCAGAACAGCAGCGCCCGCGCGACCTTCGCCGAGCCTCCGGTGACCTCCTCCGCGAAGGTGGCGATCGCGTCGAAGCCCAGGTACGACAGCACCGCCACCGACACCGCGCCGACCACCGCCGACAGCGCGAACGCCCCCTGCGTGCCGTCCCCCGACAGCGGCGAGAGCCAGTCGCGCTCGGCCCCGTCCTGCGCCAGGACCACGATCGCCGTGGCCACGAAGACGATCAGCACGACGATCTCCATGGCGAGCACCAGGAAGCCCACCCGGGCCGCCGTCCGCACCCCCCACAGGTTCAGCAGCGTCGTGACGACCACCGCGATCGCCGTCCACACCCACCGCGACACCTCGGGGACCAGCGCCTCCATCGCGATGCCGGAGAACAGGTACGCCACCGCCGGGATGAGGACGTAGTCCAGCATCGCCATCCAGCCCGCGATGAACCCGGCCCCGTTTCCGAGCCCCGCGCGCGCGTACGCGAACACCGACCCCGCCTGGGGGACCACCCGCACCATCTGCGCGTAGCTGAAAGCGGTGAACGCCATCGCGACCGTGGCGACGAGGTAGACGAGGGCCACCGCACCGTGCGACTTGGCGTCCAGCGTGCCGAACACGCCGACCGGCGCCATGGGCGCGATGAACAGCAGACCGTAGACGACCAGGTCCCTGAAGCCCAGGCTGCGCCTCAGCTGGTGTTCCTCACCGGCCCCCGGGGCCGTCGTACCGGTCTGCGACATCGTTCCTCCGCCAGCGCCTCGGACTCCGTCTCCAAACGTTCCCGCCAGTCTCCCCGGCAACGCCGCACCCACGCGATCTTTGACCCGCCGAACGCGGCCTTACGATGGGTGCCATGACTGCTTCGCCTGGCCGCCGTGTCCTGCTCGCCGCCCCCCGTGGCTACTGCGCGGGTGTGGACCGCGCCGTGATCGCCGTCGAGAAAGCCCTGGAGCAGTACGGGGCTCCGGTGTACGTCCGACACGAGATCGTCCACAACAAGTACGTCGTCCAGACCCTGGAGAAGAAGGGCGCGATCTTCGTCGAGCGGACGGAGGAGGTCCCGCCGGGGAACATCGTGATGTTCTCCGCGCACGGCGTGGCCCCCGTCGTCCACGAGGAGGCCGAGCGCGGCCGGCTCGCCACCATCGACGCCACCTGCCCGCTCGTCACCAAGGTCCACAAGGAAGCCGTCCGCTTCGCGAACGACGACTACGACATCCTGCTGATCGGCCACGAGGGCCACGAGGAGGTCATCGGCACCTCCGGCGAGGCCCCCGACCACATCCAGCTCGTCGACGGACCCGAGGACGTCGCGAAGGTCGAGGTCCGCGACCCGTCGAAGGTCGTCTGGCTGTCGCAGACCACCCTCTCCGTCGACGAGACCATGGAGACCGTCGACGCGCTCAAGGACAAGTTCCCGCAGCTCATCTCCCCGCCGAGCGACGACATCTGCTACGCCACGCAGAACCGTCAGCTCGCGGTCAAGCAGATGGGCGCCGAGGCGGAGCTCGTCATCGTCGTCGGCTCCCGCAACTCCTCCAACTCCAAGCGCCTCGTCGAGGTCGCCAAGCAGGCCGGCTCCCGCGAGGCGTACCTGGTGGACTTCGCCGACGAGATCGACGAGTCCTGGCTGGAGGGCGTCACCACGGTCGGCGTCACCTCCGGCGCCTCCGTCCCGGACGTCCTGGTCGAGCAGGTCCTGGAGTGGCTCTCGCAGCGCGGCTTCGAGGACGTGGAGATCGTCAAGGCCGCCGAGGAGTCCATCACCTTCTCCCTGCCCAAGGAACTGCGCCGCGACCTGCGCGATGAGGCGACGTCCCTGGCGGCGGAGCGGGGCGGCTCGGGTACGGCGGGAGCCTGACCGGCCGGGCCACCGCCTGGGTGACTGTCAGTCGTCCGTCGTAACGTGGAGCCATGCAGATCTTCGGCGTGGACATCGGCGGATCCGGGATCAAGGGCGCCCCTGTGGACCTCGACAGGGGCGACCTGGCCCAGGAGCGCTGCAAGGTGCTGACCCCGCACCCGGCGACCCCCGACGGCGTGGCCGACGGAGTCAGACAGGTCGTCGAGCACTTCGGGTGGACCGGACAGGTCGGCCTCACCTTCCCGGGCGTCGTGACGGGCGGCGCGACGGTGCGCACCGCGGCCAACGTCGACAAGAGCTGGGTCGACACCGACGCGCGCGGCCTGTTCAGCGAGCGGCTGGGCGGGCTGGACGTGACGGTCGTCAACGACGCGGACGCGGCGGGCGTCGCCGAGATGCACTTCGGGGCCGGCCGCGGCCGCAAGGGCACGGTCATCCTGCTCACCTTCGGTACCGGCATCGGCAGCGCGGTGTTCACCGACGGGGTCCTCGTCCCCAACACGGAGCTGGGCCACCTGGAGCTGGACGGGCACGACGCGGAGAAGCGCGCCTCCAGCAAGGTCAAGGACGACCACGACATGTCGTGGGAGCACTGGACCCACCGCGTCCAGAAGTACCTCGCGCACGTCGAGATGCTGTTCTCGCCGGAGCTGTTCATCATCGGCGGCGGAGTCAGCCGGAAGTCCCACAAGTTCCTGCCGCACATCGAGGGCGTCCGGGCGGAGATCGTCCCCGCTCAGCTGCAGAACAACGCGGGGATCGTGGGGGCGGCGATGCGGGCGGCGGGCTGAGCGGGGCCCGGCTGAGCGGGGGTCGGTTGCGAGGGGCCTGGCTGAGGGGGGTCGGCTGCGAGGGTGCCGTCAGGCGGCCGGGGGCCGGTTCCGGGCGGCGGCCCGTCGCCGCACCAGCCGGATCCGGCGGACGATCACGGCCGACCCGGCGACCAGCGTCCCGCCGTACAGCCATCCCGCCTCGGTGGCCAGCGCGGTCACGAGCCCCATCAGCCGCCCGCCGAGACCGTCCCCGCTCTCGGCCACGGGCACCAGCCCCACCGCGAAGGCGATCGGCACGACCACGGGGGCGGTCAGCAGGTCGCCCCTGCGCACCCAGAGCGCGGTGAGCAGGCTCACCGGCACGAACAGCACGCCGTACACGGTCAGCGACGCTCCGAACAGCAGCCCGTCCAGGAAGCCCAGCAGGGTCATCACGGCCGCGCAGAACAGACCGCTGCCCAGTCCCGTCAACCGGGGATTGGGCAGCGCGCGCAGAGCACGCACCGCCCGGGCCACCGGCGAACCCGGCGGTCCGGGAGCCGGCCGCACCGGTGCCGGTCGCTGTCGCACCGGCCGCCCGACCCGCCCCACCGGCGGCCGTGCGGCAGCGGCGCCGCCCCGCCCCTGAGCGGGCAGCGGCGCCCCGTTTCGTCGCGGTCCGTACTGCGCAGGTCGCGTGCTGTATTGCTCCACTGGACCAACTTAGGTCTGTTTATGTGCCGAATAGCCCGACAGACACGCCGTCGGTCGGAGCTTGGCCAAGCGTTCGACTCCGCGCGGGCCCGGCACGGCACACCCCGTAGACTGGTGGATCGGCCCTGCCTGGCCTACCCCGTCCCGCCCCACTCCACCCATCCCTCCGCATCTCACGTACGGGAAGTCGCAACGTGTCGCTCACGATCGGAATCGTCGGTCTGCCGAATGTCGGCAAGTCGACCCTGTTCAACGCCCTGACCAAGAACGACGTGCTCGCGGCCAACTACCCGTTCGCCACGATCGAGCCCAACGTCGGCGTCGTGGGCGTCCCCGACCCCCGCCTGACGAAGCTGGCCGAGATCTTCTCCTCCGAGAAGATCCTCCCGGCCACGGTCGACTTCGTCGACATCGCGGGCATCGTGCGCGGTGCGAGCGAGGGCGAGGGCCTGGGCAACAAGTTCCTGGCCAACATCCGCGAGTCCGACGCGATCTGCCAGGTCATCCGCGCCTTCAAGGACGAGAACGTCGTGCACGTCGACGGCAAGGTCTCGCCGAAGGACGACATCGAGACGATCAACACCGAGCTGATCCTCGCCGACCTGCAGACCATCGAGAAGGTCCTCCCGCGCCTCCAGAAGGAGTCGCGCATCAAGAAGGACGTCGCTCCCAAGGTCAAGGCGGTCGAGGAGGCCAAGGAGATCCTGGAGAAGGGCGACACGCTCTTCGCGCACGGCATCGTCCAGGGCACCGAGCGCAACGAACTGCTCCACGACCTCCACCTCCTCACCACGAAGCCCTTCCTCTACGTCTTCAACGTCGACGAGGACGAGCTGACCGACGAGGACTTCAAGAACGAGCAGCGCGCCCTGGTCGCCCCCGCCGAGGCGATCTTCCTCAACGCCAAGCTGGAGGCGGACCTCGCCGAGCTGGACGAGGACGAGGCCCTCGAACTCCTCCAGTCCGTCGGCCAGGACGAGCCCGGCCTCGCCACCCTCGCCCACGTCGGCTTCCGCACCCTCGGCCTGCAGACCTACCTGACGGCCGGCCCCAAGGAATCCCGCGCCTGGACCATCAAGAAGGGCGCCGCCGCCCCCGAGGCCGCCGGTGTCATCCACACCGACTTCCAGAAGGGCTTCATCAAGGCCGAGGTCATCTCCTTCGACGACCTGGTCGAGACGGGCTCGGTCGCGGAGGCCCGCGCCAAGGGCAAGGCGCGCATGGAGGGCAAGGACTACGTGATGCAGGACGGGGACGTGGTGGAGTTCCGCTTCAACGTGTAGCCGTGCCGTACGGCCACGCCGATGGCCCGACGGACACGCAAGCCGGCCAGGGGCCCGGCCTTTCGAGGCCGGGCCCTTCCGTTTCCGCGTCGGGATGCCGGCGGCGCGCCGGTGAAGAAACCTCGGAGGTCTCGGCTGTCTACGCCAACGTCTATGTTAGTAACATCGGATTTAGTATCACGCGTGGAGGTCGCCGGGCATGCCGCCCTCACCGACGCGCCTGTTCCCGTCGTGGCGGTCTCGCGCAGTGGAGTCGACTGCCGGGGGCTCGATGCCGCCTACGGCCCCGGCGACCTGCTGACTGCTTGGCCACTGTGAGTGCCTACAGCCTTGCTGTCCGGTGCGGGGTCAGGCGCCTTGATTTTCATCGTGCTGGGTAGGTCCTGGATTTCCTGCCCCCTGCGCCGGGCTCCACAGGAAGGTGCAGCAGGTCGGCTCCCAGGACCGTGCGGCCGCTGAAGCCGGCTCGGCGCGCGCTGTTCCTGAGCAGTCGGCGCCATGTCGCTTCGGGAACGGCCGCCGGGTCACCGGGGCTGAGGTGGGTGGCGACGAGTGTCCGTACGTCGGCTTCGGCGGCGATCCTGCCGAGGTCCGCGACATCCGTGTGGGTGGCCAGGATGTGGTCGATCATCTCCTGCGGCAGCCCCAGGCCCGCCAGTCCGTCGGGATACAGGGCCTCGTGCACGAGGACGTCCGCGTGCCGGGCGAGTGCGACCAGGTTCGGGGTGGGCGAAGTGTCGCCGGAGAAGACGACACTGCCGTGGTCGGTGTCGAAGCGGTAGGCGTAGGCGGGGAACACCGCGCCGTGCGGGACCAGCACCGCGGTGACCTTGACGTCGTCGTCCTCCATGACGGTGAAGGGGAGCATCCTCGGGGCGGTGTCGGTCGCCGACGCACCCGTGCTCGCGGGCGGCAGAACGTCGTGGACGCGCAGCAGGGCGGTGGGGTCGGAGCCCGTGTGCTCGCTCATGAAGAAGCTCGGCGAGGCGGCGTACGCCCGCGCGGCCAGCTCTGTCATCTCGGCGGTGCCCGGGACCGGTCCGGGCGCGGTGGCCACGGTCGACGGGATGCCTGCCGGACCGGGTCCGTAGACGTCGATCGGGGTGCGGAAGCCCGCCTCCCCCGAGGCTCCGGCGGAGAGCAACGGAAAGGCGTAGTAGTCCACGACGTGGTCGGCGTGCAGGTGGGTCAGGAAGATGCCGGTGAGCGAGGGCATGGACAGGCCGGCCCTCATGTACTGGCTGACCGCTCCCCGGCCGCAGTCGACGACGTACGTCCTGCCGTTGACGACCAGGGCCGAGGAGATGCCGTACCGGGCGGCCAACGGGGGCGGGCCCCCGTTGGTGCCCAGCAGGGTCAGTGACACAGGCGCCTCGGACGGAGGTGCCGGGCGGGCGGGTGCGGCCACCGCCTGCGGGCCTGCCCACTGCGCCGTGACCGCGGCCGCGCCGGCGAGACCGGCGAGCATCGCTCTGCGCGTGGTACGGCCGGGCGCCACGGACCGCGCCTCGACGGTCTCACGGTCCTTCGACGGCTGGTCCCCTGCGGATCGGTGCATATGGCAGCGCCTCTCTACGGCTCACGGCGGCTCACGGCGGCTCGCGGCGGCTCACGGGAGTGGGGCGCGCGGACAGGAAGGGCAGGCCGGGACGGGATGGGGCCGCTGTGACTGCCGCGCCGTGCAACGATCTCCGCCGGCTCAGGCCGTGTCCACACTGTGGTCGGGATCGAGCGTGCGCGGAGCGCAGGATTAGGTGGCGCGGTACGTCGGGACGGCACCGTCGCCGGGAAGCCCCCGACCGGTGGTCGCCTACCATCCATGGCATGACGAGCGTACGAAGGATGACGGCGACGGACCGTCGGCAGCGCATCGTGCGGGCGGCCGGCGAGTTGTTCATCGTGCGTGGTTACACGGGCGTCTCCATGGAGGACGTTCTGGCGGCGGTGGGCGGGTCGAAGGCGACGCTCTACCGGTACTTCGCGGACAAGAGCGCGCTGTTCCGCGCCGCCGTGGAGGCGCTGTGCGACGAGTGGTCGCGGCCGTTGCACGCCTTCGCGCCGGACGGCGAGAGTCTCGCCGACAACCTGGTGGCGCTGGGTGAGCACTTCGCCTCCATCGTCCTCAGCCCGCAGGCCGTCGCCCTGCACCGGCTGGTGACGGCCGAGGCGGAACGGATTCCGGGGCTGGGCGCGGTGTTCGCGGAGCACGGACCGGCCGCGGGGCACGCGGTCATCGGGCGTTGTCTGCGACAGGCGTGCGACGACGGCCTGATCGAGGTCACCGATCCGCTCCGGGCCGCGGCGCAGTTGTACCAGGCCATGCTCGGGGACGCGCAGATGCGGCTGCTCACCGACGCGCCGCGCAAGCTCACCGAGGCCGAGGTGCACGCGTCCGTCGTGGAGGCGGTGCGCGTCTTCCTCCGTGGCGTGGCCGTTCGCGCCACTGAGTGACGGGGGCCGACCTCTTCCCGTTCCCCGTTCCCCGTTCCACAGCGGTCACGTTGGCGCGGGCGGACCTCTTGCGGGCATGTGTACTGGACCGTACCGTACATCCGTCCGCCACCGTCGTCAGCCCGACGGCCGAGCGAGCGCTTCTGGTACCGCACGGAGGGAAGGCCGATGACGACGACGATCCGGGCCGAGCACGTGGGAAGCCTGCTGCGACCCGCCGAACTACTGGCGGCGCGCGCCGAGCACCGGCAGGGCGCCCTGCCGGCCGAGCGCCTGACCGAGCTGGAGGACGCCGCGGCGGCGGCCGCGCTGAAGCTGCAACGGGACGCCGGCATGCAGGTCTTCACCGACGGCGAGGTGCGGCGCGACGACTTCATGGCCTCGGTGGTCCAGACCGTCGGCGGACTGGTCCCCGCCGAGGAGTCGTCGACCCGGCCACGCTGGCACCGCGACACCGACGGCGCCGAACTGGAGGGCGAGGTCGCCGCCGTCGCGATCGGCGGACCCCTGTTCCGGCGCACCCCGCTGTCCCTGACCGAGGCCCGGTGGCTGGCCGAGAACTCCTCCGGCCCCTACAAGATCACCATGGCGAGCCCGACCATGGTGGCGGGCTTCTGGCGTCCGGGTGTGTCCGACGGCGTCTACCCGACCCGGCAGGACGCGGTCGCCGCGCTCGCCGAGATCTACCGGCGGGACATCGTCGGGCTGATCGACGCCGGGGCCACCTGGCTGCAGCTCGACTCCCTCGCCTACTGGGCCAACATCGACCCGGAGGCCGCGCGGATGCGCCGGGTGACGGATCTCGACGCTCACCTCGGTCACATCATCGACACGGACAACTCGCTGATCCGTGCCGCGCGCGCCCATCGACCCGGGACGACCGTCGCCATGCACTTCTGCCGCGGCAACATGCGCAGCGCCTGGTCCGCCAAGGGTGGTTACGAACCCATCGCCGAACGGGTCTTCGGCGAGGTGGAGGTCGACCGGTTCCTGCTGGAGTACGACACCGAACGTTCCGGCGGCTTCGAACCGCTGCGGCTCGTCCCGCCCGGCAAGACCGTCGTGCTGGGGCTGGTGTCGACCAAGGTCGCGGAGCTGGAGTCGGTCGACACCCTGCGACGCCGCATCGACGAAGCCTCCCGGTACCTGCCCCTGGAGCAGCTCGCCCTCAGCCCGCAGTGCGGGTTCGCCTCCACGAGCCAGGGCAACCTGCTGACCGTCGACGACCAGCGCCGCAAGCTGGAGCTGGTGGCCAGGACGGCCCGCCTCGTGTGGGGCTGAGGGAACGCTACGGGGCGGGGGAGGGGGCGCCGCCGCCGGCGCCCGTGCCGTTGGAGGCGAGGGCCAGCAGCCGGGCCGCCTTGAGTTCCGTCTCCTCCCACTCCCGCTCGGGGTCGGAGCCCCAGGTGATCCCGGCGCCGGTCCCGAAGAACAGGCGCTCCAGGACGCGGTCGGCCCAGAAGGTGCGGATGCCCACGGCGAGTTCACCGTGGCCGCGGTCCGCGTCGACCCATCCGACAGCACCGCAGTACGGCCCCCGGGGCGCGGTCTCCAGAGCGCGGATGATGTCGAGCGCGCTTTCCTTGGGGGCGCCGGTGACGGAGCCGGGCGGAAAGGCCGCCGCCAGCAGGTGCGCCCAGCCGGCCCCGGCACGCAGTTCCCCGCGTACGGTGGAGACCAGGTGGACCAGCCCCGGGTGTTTTTCCACGGCGCACAGGTCCGGGACGGTGACAGTGCCGGTCGCGCAGACCCGGCCGAGGTCGTTGCGGACCAGGTCGACGATCATGACGTTCTCGGCGTGGTCCTTCTCCAGGAGATCCGCCTCGGTACGTCCGGTCCCCTTGATCGGTCCCGACTCGATCACCCGGCCGGAACGGCGCAGGAACAGCTCGGGAGAGGCCGAGACCACTTCCACGCCGTGCTCCGGCAGCCGGACCAGACCGGCGTAGGGGGCATGGTGCCGTGCGGCGAGCCGGTCGGCGAGCGCCTCGATGTCCGCGTCGGCGGCGAGCGGCGCGGAGAGTACGCGGCAGAGGTTGGCCTGGTAGACCTCCCCGGCGGCGATGTGTGCGCGAACACGCCGTACGCCCGCGGTGTAGGCGGCCCGGTCGAGCGAGGTGGTCCACTGGTCCCGCCCCGGTCCACGCCACCGGCCCGCCGGACGCGCGTCCCGCGGAGAGAAGCGGACGTCACGGAAGCGGGCGCACGTCAGACGGCCTTCGAAGTCGGCGACGACAGCCCAGAAGCCCTCGGAGTCGAGAGCCCCGGGATCGTGGGTGACGTCGACGAGACCGGTCGCCAGGCGGCCGGCGAACCTGGCCAGCGGAGCGAGATCCTTCAAGTCCGGCGCCTTTCCTGGGCTTTCCTGGGCTTTCCTCGGATTTCCTCGGCGGAGACGCGCGTGCTGGTGTCGGCGCTCGCCCGGGGCCGGAGCCCGGCTACGCGGGCACGGCCTCCCGCCCGGCTTCCCACTCGGCTGCCTGGAGGGTGTTGACCAGGAGCATGGCGATGGTCATCGGGCCCACGCCGCCGGGCACGGGCGTGATGCGGCCGGCGATGCCGTCGAGTTCGGCGGCGCGGACGTCCCCGGTGATGCCGTCGGGGGTGCGGTGGATGCCGACGTCGATGACGGTGGCGCCGGGCTTGACGTGCTCGGGGCCGATCAGGCCGCGGACGCCGGTGGCGACCACGACGACGTCGGCGGGGCGGGTGACGGCGGCGAGGTCGGCGGTGAACTCGTGGGCGACGGTCACCGTGGCACCCCGGCGGAGCAGCAGCTGGGCCAGAGGGCGGCCGACGAGTTCGCCCCAGCCGACGACGGCGACGCACGCGCCCTTCAGCGCGATGTCTTCGGCGTCGAGGAGTGCGATGACGCCGCTGGGGGTGCAGGGGCGCAGCCCGCGTTCGCCCCGGGCCAGGCGGCCGGCGCTGGCCGTGGTGAGGCCGTCGACGTCCTTGGTGACCGGGACGCGGTCGATCAGCGGCGCGGCGTCGAGGTGCACGGGCAGCGGGAGTTGGAGGAGGATGCCCGAGACGTCCGGGTCGGCGGCCAGTTCGTCGACGACCTCCGCCACCGCGTCCTGGGTGGCGTGCCGAGGAAGGTGTCGGTGGACGTCGCGCATCCCCGCCTCGCGGATGGCGTGCCGTTTGGCGGCGACGTACACGGCACTGGCCGGATCGTCGCCGACCAGGATCGTCGCCAGCCCGGGAACGTGACCGTCGGACTTGAGCTGGGCGACCCGCTCGGCGACGCGGGCCCGGATGTCCCGGGCGAGCCGGGCGCCGTCGATCGTGGTGGTCATGGTGGCGAACCGCTTTCTGTGATCGGTGGACGATTCGCCCGGTGGCGAGGGTTGCGTGCGGGGTCGCGGCCGTACGCGACCGCGGTGTACGGCGCCGGGGGGACCGGGGCGGCGGTGAGCACCGCGGCGGACCGTGCGGAGTCCGCCACGTCCGCCGCCCCGGTGGCCTGTTCCGGCGCGCGACGAGACCACCTGTCCCCCGTTCCGGGCGGTTTCCCCGTCGGGCCGTGTGGACGGACCGACGGGATCGGCTGTGATTCACACGAAGAATTCAGGTGACGAATTCACACGAAAGTTCGGGCGAAAAGTCCAGGCGAAGAATTCAGGCGAAGACGATGGTGTGGTTGCCGTTGCGGACGACCCGGTCCTCGGCGTGCCAGAGCACCGCGCGGGAGAGGACGGCGCGTTCGACGTCGGCGCCGCGGCGGGTGAGGTCGGCGGCGGTGTCGGCGTGGCTGACGCGTACGACGTCCTGCTCGATGATCGGGCCCTCGTCGAGGTCCTCGGTGACGTAGTGGGCGGTGGCACCGACCAGCTTCACGCCGCGTTCCTTGGCCTTGGCGTAGGGGCCGGCGCCGATGAAGGCGGGCAGGAAGGAGTGGTGGATGTTGATGATCGGCACGCCGGCCTGCTCGATGAAGTCGCCGGAGAGGATCTGCATGTAGCGGGCGAGGACGACGAAGTCCACGTTGTCCTTGAGCAGCCGCAGGTGCTCGGCCTCGGCGGCGGACTTGTCCGGCCCGGCGGAGGGGACGTGGAAGAAGGGGATGCCGAAGCTGCGCACCTCCTCGGCGACGTCGGGGTGGTTGGAGATGACCATCGGAATGCTGACCGGCAGTTGGCCCTGCCGGTGGCGCCAGAGCAGGTCGAGCAGGCAGTGGTCCGACTTGGAGGCGAAGACGGCCACGCGCTTGGGGACCGACAGGTCTCGCAGGGTGTAGGTGAGTCCGTAGCGCTTGACCAGCTCCTCGTCGAAGTCGGCGCGCAGTGCGGGCAGGGCGGCCTGGAGGCCGTCCAGGCCGAAGACGGTGCGCTGGAAGAAGGCACCTCCCTGCGGATCGTCCGAGTACTGGTCCAGGGAGACGATGTTGGCGCCGTGCTTGCTCAGGACGGAGGCCACGGCCGCGACGATGCCGGTCGCGTCGGCGCCCTGGACGATCAACGACGCCTGGTGGTCGGTCCCCTTGTTTCTCCTGGCCGCCGCGGTGAGAGCGGCCTGGGTGGTGACCGTCATGCGAGCGCTTCCTTCCTGAACTGGGCGATCCATTCGGACGTGGCCTTGAGACCGCCGAACGTGTAGAAGTGGATCTTCACTGTGCCGTGCCGGGCCGGGTCGTAGCCCTCGGCGAGGGCGTGCAGGAACTTGTCCGGTCCCGCGGTTCCCATGAGGTTGGTGATCGACAGGCCGTACTTCTTGGCGATGGAGGCGCTGGTGCCCACACCGAACCGGGCGGCGTACGACATCAGCCGCCGCACCCCGGCCGGACCGGGTACGCCTATGCGGACCGGCAGCGTGATGCCGTGGCCGCGGACCTGCTCGAGCCAGGCGAGGACGGGGTCGACGTCGAAGCCGAACTGGGTGATGACGCTGCCGTCCAGGCCCTGGGCGGCCAACGACGCGCTCTTCTCGCGGAGCGCGGACCACAGCACGTCCCCCGGTATGTCCGGATGGCCCTCCGGATATCCCGTGATGCCGACGTGCCGGACGCCGTACTCCGGGAGCAGGCCCGACTCGATCAGGGCCAGGGAGTCCGCGTACGGACCCTCCGGGCGCGTCGGGTCGCCGCCGACGGCGAAGACGTCCGCGCCGGTACCGTCCGCCTGGAGGCCGGCGAGGAACTGCTCGAAGTCGGCCCGGGAGGTGAGGCGTCGGGCGGAGATGTGCGGTACCGGCGTGAAGCCCAGGCGTTTGACGGCCCGGGCGGCGTCGAGCCGCATCCGCAGGTTCTCGTTGCCGAGGAAGGTGACGTTGAAGCGGGTGCCCTGGGGGATGAGGCCGGCGGCCTCATCCAGCTTGGGCACGTCCTTGCCGGTCATTTCCAGGGAGAAGTCCTCCAGCAGTGACGTACTCACCACCGGGGACGCGGTGCCGAGGGGGTTCATGATGCTCCTTGCGAAGGCGGGGGCGACCGGCCCGGCGGGTCCGATGCCCGCGGTCGAGGACGGCGGTGGGAGGGCGCCCGGAACCGGGCCGGCCGGGACGTCTTCTCCCGGCCGGCCGTGCGGGGAACCGACCGGGCCGCGGGGCGGCCTCTGTCAGGCGTTCCGGCGGTAGTCGGTGCGGGCGTACCGGTCGAACGGGCTGGGCTGGACGGTGGCGCGGATGCGCGGGAGGCCGAGGTCGGCTTCGGGGTCGGTACCGGTGCCGGGGTGCTCGCCCCAGACCACCGTCACCTCGGTGCCGGGCGCGGCGTGGGCGGTGTCGATCAGCGTCAGGGCCAGGACGGAGCCGACCGGATCGATGGTCGCCGTCTGCATGGTGACGCCGGCCAGACCGGCGGAGGTCTCCACCCGGTGGCGGGCGTAGCTGAGCACGAAGCCGGGGTCCTTCCCCCCGCCGATCACGCGGCGCACGTCGTCCGGGTCGAAGACGAGGGTGACCTTCCGGCGCAGGTTCTCGTCCGCCCTGGCGGCCAGCAGGGCGTCCCGGCCGTGGAAGTCGTGCCCGAAGTGGATCATCTTCCCGTAGCCCAGCTCGTACGGGGAGACGTAGTAGTCCTCGATGTTCTCGGAGAAGTAGCTGCCGTTCAGGGGGCGCTTGCCCTCGATGCCGAACAGCGGGAGCCACGCGCGGTACTCGGCCAGCTCGGGGTCGGTGTAGATGCCGGGCACGGGTGACGGGATCCAGCCGCTCTCCACGCTCGGCGTCGCGTACGCCAGGGCTCCGACCTGGACCAGGCCGAGCGGCTCACCGGCCTTCACGAACGCCTCGTGCACGTACGCGGCGTGCTCCCAGGGGCCGATGAACTCGTAGCCGGCCTGGCCCGCCATGCCGTGGCGCAGCGCCTTGAACGCGCGGCCGTCCAGGGCGACCGGCGTGGAGTGGAAGAACTTGGTCTCCGGGATCGGGCCGCCGAAGACCTCGCCGATCAGTTCGAGGGCCAACGGGCCCTGGATCTGGTAGCGGAAGAGCTTCGGATCGCCGCCGCCCGGGCGGAAGGCGGAGGACGGGTCGGTGGCGAAGGAGACGTCGTACCCGGCCTTCTCCGCGTGGTACTGGACCCAGTGCTGGGAGGCGGGCACACCGCTGAGCACGTAGGCGTTCTCGGCCTCCCGGGAGAGGATGCCGTCGGTGACGATGTGACCGTGACGGGTCACCGGCACGTACTGCTTGGCCTGGCCGATCGCGAACTTCTCGAAGTTGTTGGCTCCGTACTCGGCCAGGACCCGGGTGGCGTCCGGGCCCTCGATCCACAGGTCGAACATGTGGTGCGAGAGGTTCAGCAGGGCGACGCCCTCGTGCCAGGCACGCTGCTCCGTGCGCCAGCCGACGAACTCCCGGTCCACCACCTCCGGCGTCCACGGCTCGGCGCCCGGCTGCCACAGCAGGCCGATCGGCGAGCCGGCCTTGTCAATGCCGTCCTGAAGGCTGGGGGCTGTCATGCGACTCCTTCTTTCCAAGCGGTACGTCCGGGAACTGGATCGATCTAGTTCCTGTGGTTCCGAGTGCGGCTCAGTGGTCACGGATGGACTGTGCTCCAAGGGAGCTAAAACGATCTAGCGGAAGCTAGCAGAAGAGTGTTCGCCCTGGCGAGACCCGTGCGGGCACCTTGTCGCGGCCGTCCCATCACTCCTCACGCGGCCGACGGGGCGCGGCCGCTCCAGGCCGCGGCCATGCACACCGCGTGCAGACTGGAGCGGACGTCGTGCACGCGCACGCACATGACCCCGGCGGCCGCCGCGAGCGCGGACACGGCCGCCGTCGCGGCATCCCTCGCGTCCGGCCCGTGGGTGCCGTCCGCCAAGCAGCTCAGAGCGGCTCCGATGAAGCGTTTTCTCGACGCGCCCACCAGTACGGGAAACCCTGTCGCCACCAAAGTGCCCAGGTGGGTGAGGAGTTGCCAGTCGTGGCCGGCGCGCTTGGCGAAGCCGAGGCCCGGGTCGAGGATGACGCGCCCGGGATCCACGCCGGACGCGGTGAGGCTGTCCACGCGCGCCAGCAGCTCGGCGGCGACCTCGCCGACGACGTCCCGGTAGCGGGCGTGGCGCTCCATCTCGCCACTGGGGGCACGCCAGTGAGTGACGACGTAGGGGACCCCGGCCGCCGCCACGGTCGCCGCCATGTCGGCGTCGGCCAGGCCGCCGCTGACGTCGTTGACCAGGCAGGCGCCGGCCTTCACCGCGGCATGCGCGACTTCGGCGTGCATGGTGTCCACGCTGACGGGCACGCCCTCGCGCACCAGCCCGCGCACCACGGGCACGACCCGGGACAGCTCCTCCTCCACCGGCGTGGGCTCGGCTCCCGGCCGGGTGGACTCACCGCCCACGTCGACGAGGTCGGCACCCTCCCGGGCCATCCGCAGGCCGTGCCGGACCGCCCGGCCCGTGTCGGCGTACCGGCCGCCGTCGGAGAACGAGTCCGGGGTCACGTTGACGATGCCCATCACCAGGCACCGGCCGGACCTCGGGAGTCCGTCGAGCGGGCCGGGTGACGGCCGCGCACCTGGGAGGGGGAGTGTGTCGATCATGGCGGGAGAGACCTCCTCCGCCCGCAGGTCTGCCGCCTGCGCGCTGGGAAAGCTGAATCGATATGGCAAACACGCTACGACACCTCACTAAATCGTTCTAGCCCCTCGGAGTCGATTTTTCCGTCGTCTGTCGCGGAGCCCGTGGGCACCGGCGCGGTGGCCGGGCGACGGCTCAGCGGCGGGGAGCGTAGGTGTGGGTCTTCACCTGGCGCAGGGTGGGTACGGTTTCGACGGCACGTACGCCCTGTATCGCTCCGACCCGGTCGGCCAGGTAGGCGAAGAGTTCCTCCGTGGTGCGGCAGAGTACCGAGACCACCACGTTGGCCTCGCCGCTGACGACGGCGGCGAAGCGGACTTCGCGGTGGTGGGCGAGGGCCTGCCCGGCCGCACGCAGGCGGGTCGGCTCCACCCGTAGCCACAGCACGGCTTCGGTGCCGTGCCCGAACGGCTCGTGGTCGTACTCGATGTCGAAATAGAGCACCCCGGTCCCGCGCAGTGCCTTGACCCGCCGCTTGACCACGGACTCCGTCTGCCCGGTCGCCGTCGCGAGATCGGTCGCCGTCGTGCGGCCGTCCTGGCGCAGCAGCTCCAGCAGTTTCTCGTCGAGTGCGTCCGGGACCACTGCTTGCGGCGCCGTCTCGGGCAGGGGCGGCCGCAGGGCGGTTTCCTGCGCCGGGTCAAGAGCGTCGATCTTGTTGAGCCAGCCGAGCGGTCCACCGTAGAAGTGGTGCAGGACGCAGTAGGCGTCGACCGAGGTGACGCGGCGGGTGCGGGGAAGCCGGTCCAGCAGAAGCTCGTCGCGGTCCTGCTGATTGCGTGGCTTCATCGCGCACATCACCTCGGTGCCGCCGGACATCAGTCCGATGTACGAGGTGTCGGGCCGGCGGGCGAGGGCGTCGGCCAGCGGCTCGGCCGCCTCGGGGTTGCAGCGCAGCCGCATGATCCAGTTGGTGCGGCCCAGCCGGCCGTGGTCGGCCATGCCGAGCACTTTGAGCCGGGCCTCGGTCCGCAGCCGCCGGTAGCGGCGGGCGATCGTCTGGTCGGAGACGCCGAGGACCTCCGCGATCCGGCTGAAGGGCGCGCGGCCGTCCAGTTGCAGCGCCTGCAGCAGCCGCAGGTCGAGTGCGTCGGGCTGGTACACGGGGGCCGCCTTCCTGGGGCACGCGTTTCTGCTGCGGAGGGTCACACGGGGGCCGGTCGTCTCGGGCGATCCGACACGCGACGGTGTCCCCGGCCCCCGCGTGTTTCCGGCCCCCGCGTGTTTCCGGCCCCGCGTGTTTCCGGCCCCCCGCGTGTTCCCGGCCCCCCGCGTGTTCCCGGCCCTCGCGTGGCAGGGCCGGGGACCTGCCTGGCCGGTGCCGCCCCGTCCCCAAGGGGGCCCGGCATCGCCCCGCTGCCCCCTGCTCCGCCGCGGCGGGGCGACGGTCCGAGGGCGCGCGGTGCGCGGTCCCGCGCGGGTCCGCGAAGGCCTGCTCGCTACCGGGGACCGGCTGCCGCCTCGGCGGCCGGGCTGCCGTGCCCGGCCTCGGCCGGGTGGGCACCGCCCGACGCCACCGGCGCGGCGCGGCCGCCTCGGGAAGGTCGCAGCAGCACGGCTGCCACCGCGGCGCCGAACAGCATGAGCACGCCCGACACCACCAGGCACAGCTGGAGTCCGTCCAGGAAGGACTGGGACACCGCGTCGAGGGCCGGTCCGGTGGCCCTGCCCAGCGGCAGGGCCGCGACGGCTCCGAGGCCGTCGGCGTCCACGGCCCGCAGCACCTCGCCACTGGTCGTGCCCGGCAGCCCGGCGGCGGCGAGGTGGCCGGGCAGCGTGTCGACCGCCTTGCCGGTCAGCAGCGCGCCCAGGATCGCGGGACCGAGGGCGCCGCCGACCTGGCGGAAGGCGTTGTTGCCGGCCGCCGCCATGCCCGCCTGCTGGTAGGGCACCGAGGAGACGGCGGTCGCGGTGATGCAGGGGAAGGCCAGGCCGAGTCCGAGGCCCAGCAGGGCCAGCCGCCAGGCCAACGATCCGAAGGACGTGTCGGTCCCGACGTCGATCAGCGCGAAGAGAGCCACCGCCGTGACGACCAGACCGCTGGTGATCAGGACGCGCGGTGACAGGTATCGCATCATCCGTCCCACGGCGGTGCCCAGGACCATCGGCAGCACGGTGACCATCAGCAGCCGCAGGCCGGCCTCCAGGGTGCTGAGCTGCTGCACCATGCCCAGATACAGGCTGAGGACGAAGAAGAAGCCGATCAGGCCCAGGAAGCTGATCATGACGACCAGGGCGGATCCGGTGAACGCGGTGCTGCGGAACAGCGTCAGGTCCAGCATCGGGCTCGGGCTACGGCGCTCGAACACGACGAACGCGACGCCGGAGCAGACGGCGACCGCCAGGGCGACGACGACCCGCACATCACCGAAGGACGTGGCCCCGCCCTCGATGACGCCGTACACCAGGGCGACGATCGCGACGGCGGCGGTGATCTGGCCGGGCCAGTCCAGCTTCCGCTCGACCTGTGACCTGGACTCGTCGAGCACGAAGGCCGCGATCACCATCGTCAGGAGCGACAACGGGATGGGCAGCAGGTAGATCCAGCGCCAGGCGACGTGTTCGACGATGACACCGGCGATGAGCGGGCCGACGGCCAGGGAAGCCATCATGGAGGTCGTCCACAGACCGATGTACTTGCCCCGCTCCCGCGGGTCGGGGACGACGTGGCTGATGAGGGCCAGGGTCATCGGCAGCAGGGCTGCCGCGCCCACCCCCAGCAGGGCCTGACCGGCCCACACCTGGACGATGGACTGGGCGCACAGGGCGACCGCGGCACCCACCACACAGAACCCGAGACCGGCCTGGAAGACCTTCTTGCGTCCGTGGACGTCACCGAAGACCCCGGCGGTCAGGATCAGCGCGGCCACCGGCAGCACGAACGCGTCGGACACCCACGACAGATCCGCGGTCGACGCGTCGAGGGCCTTCTGGATCACCGGAAGGCTCACGGAGACCGTGGTCACGGGCAAGTACCCGACGAAGACCCCCAGACATGCCATGACCAAGGTCGCCGTACGCCGGTCACGGCGCTGTTCCATCACTGCTGCACTCACTGAGGACTCCTTCGCGACAGCGGCCGGGCCACCGTCGGTCGTATGACTCGGGAACTATGGAGTCCACGCGGCGAGCGGGGCGAGCCAGTCGCCCTCCCACGCCCGAATCCGACAGAACAGACGGCCGGGAACTCGGAAACTGCCACGGTCCGCGAACCGGTGAGCGGTCGCGGTGGCATCACCGGCGGTGCGGTGACGGGCGCGCCGGTGCCGGCCGGTTCCCTAGAATGACAGTGCGCCGTTCCAGGGGAGGGGCGCCGACGCATCGGAGCAGGGGTGATGGGCACTTCCGGAAGAGTCACGCTGAACGACGTGGCAGCGGCCAGCGGTGTCTCCCGCGCCACCGTCAGCTTCGTCCTCAACGACGACCCGCATCAGACCATCTCGGCCGCGACCCGGGACCGGGTCAAGCAGGCCGCCCGGGACCTCGGCTACGTACCGCACGGGGTGGCCAGGGCCCTGCGCGAGGGCTCGTCCCGCGTCGTCGTCCTGAACATCGACGCGGGCATGGAGGGCAATTACTCCCGCAGCTACGTACAAGGGCTTGACGCGGAGCTGGCCGCCCATGATCACGTCCTGCTGGTCCGGCACGGCCACCACACCCCGCAGTCCACCCAACAGGTCCTGGATGCCATTGCCCCCCGTGCGGTCATCCGCTTCGGCGAGACCTACCTCACCGGCCGCGAACTCGACGACCTCGGCGGTGGCTGGCGCGACGGTCTCGCCGCCCACTCCGCACTCCAGCTCCGGCACTTGGTGGAACAGGGCCACACCCGGGTCGCCCTCGCCCTGCCCGAGGGCGAGTCGCCCCTGGCGGCGGCCCGCCTGAAGTTCACCGGGCACGCCGCGCGGAATCTGGGCATCTCCGTCCCGGACTCCTTCGTCACCCCGCTGGAACGCTCGGCCTGCGCCGAGGCCGTCGGGGCGTTCCTCACCGCGGCGCCCGAGGTGACCGCGATCGCCGGGTTCAATGACGACGTCGCGCTGCGCGTGCTCCGCGCCCTGTGCGACCTGGGCCGCCGAGTGCCGGACGACGTGGCCGTCATCGGCTTCGACGACAACGGGTACGGCGCCTACACCACTCCGGCGCTGACCACGATCCACGTCGACGCGGAAGCCCACGGCCGACTCAGCGCACGCCTCGCCCTCGGACTCGCCACCGACGGCCTCCGCCCGCCCCCCGCACGGGTCGTCGTCCGCCGATCGGCCTGATCGCCGCTGGACCGCGTCGCGGACATCAGCGGCACACCGGCCTCCACCGAGGAACGCGAAGTCACGGACAGTACCGGGGCGCCTGGTCTGCGTTGTCCGCGGTCACGAGCACGTACGGGGCGTAGGAGACCTTCTCGATCCGCTTCTCGTCGAGGGCGTCGAGCGTGTTCCGCACCGCCGTCTCCCCGATGGGAATGGGCGAGTTGGCGACCGTGGCGGACAGCTTCCCCGACCTGACCGCCTCCAGACCGGCCTCCGTTCCGTTCGTCGTCACGATGCGGACGTCGGCTCCCGCCGCGTCGAACGCCTTGCGGGCGGCCAACGCCATCTCCTCGTTGGCGACGAAGGCGTACCGCAGCTCCGGATGGGCCTGGATCATGTTGTCCGCCACGTCCTGTGCCTTGGCCGCGTTGAACATGCCGGGCTGGTTGGCGACGACGGTGACGTTGTCCGGCAGCCCTTCGACGAACCCCTCGACCAGCAGGTCCGAAGCGGCGCCCGGAGCGCCGGCGATGACTCCCGCCTGTACCTGCTCGCCGCCGGCGTCCTCGGCCACCCAGTCCGCGTCGAGCCGGCCCACCTTCTTCAGGTCCACGACGACCGCGCCCAGGATGTCGTCCGGGTCGGAGACGACCGAGGTGAGGTAGAGCGGAATCCCGGCCGCCTTGGCCTTGGCGATGCCGCCCTCCAGGGCGTCGTTGTTGACGGTCTGCAGGATGATCGCGTCCACACCGCGCGCGATCAGGTCCTCCATGTTGGCCAGCTCGGTGGCCGCGTTCTGCCGTGAGTTGACCGTGATCAATTCGGCACCGTCCGCCTTGGCCGCCTTCTGCACGGCCTTCTCCAGACAGGTGTGGAACTCGGAGGTGCCACCGTTGACGAACCCGAGGCTGACGGCGCCGTCGTCGGCACCGGACTCGCCGCCGCAGCCTGCGAGCAGCAGCCCGGCACATACCGCGGGTGCGATCAATGTGGTTCGGACGTGCACGGATCGGGACATGCGATACCGCCTTCGTACGAGGTGGTGGAGGACCGCAGACGGTGGTGCAGGGGCGCGGCTGGGCCGCGGAGGGGGAGTGCGCGGAGCATCCGGTGGCGGACGGGAAGGGCGGACCGGTCGTGCGGCCCGCTCCCCTCACGCGGACGGCCCGGCCCCGTCGGCAGCAGAAACTACCCCCGCCGCCCGAGCGGACGACCCCGCACGGAGCGCAAGGTAAGCCTGCGCCGCAAGCGACCCGCGGTGCCCGCGCAGATCAAAGGGCGGACGGTCGGACCGCTGCCGGGGCAACGACGATGCGCGGCTCGGCCTCCCGCTGCGGATCCCTTGTGACACCCCGAGCTGTACCGTACCGTACAGTTCGCTGACTGGCGGAGGCACCCGCCGTTGGCATGCAACCCAGCGTGAGCTGCGGAAACGCCCGAACGCCACCCGCGACGAGCCCTCTTTCGGCAGCCAACTCACCGGTCGGCCGAGCCGTACGACAGCGGTCACCGCACCGCGCCGCCTCCCAAGCGCATCGCGCGACGACATGGAGAATCCGATGGCACACCTCGAAGACCAGATCAAGGCGAGCGGAAGCCCGCTGGCCCTCCTGCGCAGCGGCCGTTCCGGCGCCTATCCCTTCCCGGTCAAGGCCGAGTTCACCAACTGGCGTGACGAGCAGGAGGCCTGGCGCACCTCCGCGGCCCTGATGGACCTCTCCCACCACATGACCGACCTGACGGTCGAGGGCCCGGACTGCTACCGCCTGCTCTCCGAGGTCGGCGCCAACACCTTCGCCGGCTTCGGCCCGATGAAGGCCAAGCAGTTCATCGCCGTGAACCACGACGGCTACATGGTGGGCGACTGCATCCTCTTCTGCCTCGCCGACAACCTGGTGCGCCTCGTCGGCCGGCCACCGGCCCTGAACTGGGTCCAGTTCCATGCCGAGACGGGCGGCTACGACGTCGCGCTCCGCCGCGACGAGCGCACCGCCCAGAACCCGAACGGCCGCGAGTTCTTCCGCCTCCAACTCCAGGGCCCGCACGCTTCCGCCATCTTCGAGAAGGTCAACGGCGGTCCCATGCCCGACATCCCCTTCTTCAGCATGGGGAAGTTCCGCATCGGCAAGCACGAGGTCACCGCCCTCAACCACCGCATGTCCGGCTTCCCGGGCCTCGAGTTCTTCGGGCCCTACGAGCACATCGACGACGTACGAGACACCATCCTGGAGGCCGGTGAGTCCTTCGGTGTCCGCCAGATCGGTGCCCGCGCGTACGCGTCGGTGGCCACGGAGTCCGGCTGGATCGCGAGCACCGTCCCCGCGGTCTACTCCGGCGAGAAGACGAAGCCGTACCGGGAGTGGCTGCACGCCCGCACCTTCGAGGCCAACCTCTCCCTCGGCGGCAGCTTCGTCTCCGACCGGGTCGAGGACTACTACGTCACTCCCTGGGACCTCGGCTACGGCCACATCCTCAAGTTCGACCACGACTTCATCGGCCGCGAGGCGCTGGAGGGACTGCGCGGGCAGAAGCACCGCAAGAAGGCGTGGCTGGCGTGGCACCGCGACGACGTCGCCCGGATCTTCGCCGGCCAGTACGAGCAGGGCGAGCGGCGCTTCAAGTACATCGAGATGCCCGCGGCCTTCTACGCGGCCTCCCAGTTCGACCGCGTCGAGTCGAACGGCCGTCTCATCGGCCTGTCCACCCTGTGCAGTTACACCGCCAACGTCCGCGGCTGGATCTCCGTCTGCATGATCGACGAGGACGAACTCACCTACGGGCAGGAAGTCGAACTGGTCTGGGGCGAGCCCGACGGCGGCTCCGACAACCCCACCGTGGAGCGGCACTCCCAGACGAAGATCCGCGCCACCGTCTCCCGCAGGCCCTTCGCCACCGACAAGCGCTGACACCGACTGCCCCCGGTGCTCCCCCTCGGCGCCGAAGCACACGTCACCGCCGTGCGGCGGAGCACGCGGCGGGTCCGGGAGCGCGTCGCGCCCCCGGACCCGCCGCGCAGACCGCGCGGTTGCTCCGACGCGGAGACGAGAAGCCCCATGACGCACCTGGTGCTGATTGCCCGCGCATTACCGCAGGTGAGGGGCTCGTTGCCGAGTTCCGCCCCGACGGCCAGGTGTTCTGTCCGCGCCCGGCGCGCGACGTCTCGTGCGGGACCATGGCGAGGAAGGCCAGGACCGCCAGCCCGACGCCGAGGACGATCGGGGCGCGCAGGCCGTGCTGCGGGACGAGGGCCGAGCCGACGGCTGAGCCGATCATGACTCCGAGGGTGATGAAGGAGCCGTGCACGGTGTTCACCAGGGGCGAGCTGCTGCCGGCGCGCTGCACGCGTACCGCCATCGCAGGATTCATGGTGACTCCGACCAGGCCGATGCCCACCATGAACGCGAGCGCGAGCGGCGGTACGTCCGTGAAGAGCGCGAACCCGGTCAGGAAGAGCACGTTCAGACCGGTGCCGAGCAGCAGGGTGGAGATGGTCCGCCGGTCCGCGAGCCGCCCCACGACGATGTTCCCGACCAGGGTCGCGGTGCCGTAGACGAGCAGGAGGACGGGCACGACGCCTTCGGAGAACCCGGTGACCTCGGTGAGGATCGGGGTGAAGAAGCTGAACACCGAGAACGTCGCGCCGATGATGAAGGTGCTGGAGGCGAGCGCGAGCAGGAACTGCGGCCGGCGCAGCACCGCGAGGTCGGAGCCGGTTCCCGCCCGGCTCCGCGTGCCCGAGGCGGCTGCGGGGTTGCGCACGCCGCCGAGCGTCAGGGCAGCGGCGGCCACGGTGATCAGTGAGATCGTCCAGAACGCGGACCGCCAGCCGAACCGTTCGCCGACGAACGTCGCCAGGGGCAGGCCGAGCAGGGTGCCGAGCATGAGCCCGTTCATCACGACCGCGACAGCTCGGCCGCGCATCCGCTCGTCGACCAGGACCGTCCAGGCCGACCGGCGTGCCCCTGGGCGTGAGGGACCCCGCCCCCGCATCCCCGGACCACGGACACGCTCCATGCCGCCGGACGCGGCGAGTACGCGGGCGACCAGGACATCCAAACCGTTCGGGATGTCCGCAGTGACCAGGATGGGTCCAAGACTCACTCCTGCTCACTGATTAGGAACGGTTCACCCGAGGTGCTTCAGCGTGTCAGCGCGCACTCCGCCGCCGCCAGCACCGTGCGGGTCTGGAGTTCCACCTGGGCGGGCACGGGCACCCAGCGCAGCCGCAGGGACGTCTCGAAGTCCGTGCACCAGGTGGTGAAGAGCTCGTCCAGTGCGTGGCGGAGACCGGCGGCCGCCGGGTCGTCGGCCGCCTGGAGGAGCCGCAGCAGGAGTCCCGCCGCGCGCAGGGGCTGGCGGCGTGCGACGACCTCCAGCGCGCTGATCCCGGCCGTCGTCGGCCGGAGAGAGGTCTCGGCGCGGGACCCCTCGTCCGCCTGCCGGACCAGGGGTTCCCAGGAGTCGGCCACCAGGTCGTACAGGTCGTCGGCCATCCATTCCAGTACGCGCCTGGGCGGGCTGTCCTCGGCCGACGGCAGGAAGCCCCGGGCCTTGTCGAAGACGGCGGTCACCTGCCGGCCGCCCTCCCGCACCAGCCCGGACAGTTCACGCAGGGCCCCGGCCGGGTCCGGGTGCGGGGACAGGTCGTCGGCCGTTCCGGTGGCCCACAGGGGCACTTCGACGATCGCGGTGACACCGCCGTACCGCTGGGGCGCGCACCAGGTGGACAGGCCGATGTTCTCGGACCCGGCCGCCAGCCGGGCGGTGCTGTCCGGCGGAGGCAGGACATGGACGCCGGGGGCCGGGTTCTCCCAGTACAGGGCGTCGTACGTGCCGTGCTGGACCGGGACGCCGACCGTGGCGGCGGACGCGCGGAAGGGTGCCGCGAGGCCGGGGAGGTCGCGGGTGAGCTGGACCCATGTGCCGCCGGCGTCGACGCTGTGCAGCGAGCACTGGAGAACGGGCCGCAGCTCGTCGATCGCGTCGAACAGGGCGCGGCTCTCCGGGAGTTGCCGTCCCTCGATGGGCGCCCACTCCGGCTGCTCCGCCGCGACCGGGCGGAAGGCGGCGCGGTAGTAGCGGTCCAGGGCGTGTCCGGGATCGGCCGTCGCCGCCTCGAGGCCCTCGCTCAGGGCCGCGCCGTCCGGGTCGAGGCACAGGACGATGTCCCAGGTGACGGCGTCGGGGTCGGTCGCCGTGGACCGACGGTCGCCGTCGGCCACTCGCTCCGCCAGCGCCAGCGCGGTCGCGCCGCCCACCGGCTCGTCCGAGTGCGGCCGGGCCACCACCAGGACGTGGCGCGGCCCGTGGCCCACGGACAGCATCGGGATCGGCCGGCCGGCCCTGGACGTGCCGATCCGGCGCAGGCGGCAGGCCCCGGGGAACCGGGAGACCAGCCGCCGCGCCGACTCGGTGACTTCCGCGACCGTGGGGTAGCGGTGCATCGGGCGCTCCGGTCAGGAGCCGCCGTTGCCACCGCTGTCGCCGGTGGTCTCCTTCTTGTCCAGCGGACGGATCTCGATCTTGTTCGCCATGCCGTCTCCTTCCGATGGTGCCTGTGACGCCTGTGACGCCTGTGACGCCTGTGACGCCTGTGACGCCTGTGACGCTGTGATGCCTGTGATGCCTGTGGCGCATGCGGTGCCCGTGCGGGTGCGGGGCATGTTGTGCTCTTGTCAGCGTTCGCTCCCCCGGTCACTGTTGTCAACGTCCCTTGTTGCCCGTGCGGTTGGGAAGTGCGAGGTTGGCGCGAAAATGACGGTGCACGCGATGCGGCGGCCCCGGATCAAGCCGGAGCACCGCGCCTACCGGACCGTGGACGGCCACGTGCGGATCGGCAGTGTCGTCCACGGCATCGGTGCCGAGGTCACGGACCCCGACGGCTGGGTCTGGACGCTGGTCCAGGCCATGGACGGGACGCGGGAGGCCGCGGACATCGTCGACGACGTGTCCGGGCGCCACCCGGAACTGCGGCTGGCCGCACCGGACATCGTCCAGGCGATGACGGACCTGACCGACGCCGGATTCGTCGAGGACGCCGGTGCCCCGCCGCCCGCGGAACTGACGGAGCGGGAACGCGAGCGCTACAGCAGGGGCATGACCCTGCTGCGCTGGATGGACCTGCGGCCCAGAAGCAGCGCCTGGGAGCCGCAGGTGCTGCTGCGCCGGTCACGGGTCCTGCTGGTCGGCGTCGGCGGTACCGGCTCGGCCGCCGCCCGGGACCTGGTGGCCTCGGGAGTGGGGCGACTGCACTGCGTCGAACCGGACGTGGTCGAACTGTCCAACCTCAACCGGCAGACGCTCTTCGGCGAACACGACCTCGGCAGACCCAAGATCGACGCGGTGCTCGCGGCACTGCGCGCGCTGAACGCGGACACCGAGGTCACCGGCGAACGGCGCGAGGTGCGCGGCCCGGCGGACCTGGAAGACCTGCTGACCGGCGCCACGGGCGCCACCGGAGCCACCGGCGCCTCGGGCTACGACGCGCTGCTGCTCGCCGCCGACCGACCCGCCACGATCCGCAGGTGGGCCAACCAGGTCTGCCTGGCCTCGGGCACCCCGTGGGCCGAGGCGGGCTACCGCGGGCCGCTGGTCAGCGTGGGAGTCTTCACGCCGGGCCGGGGCGCGTGCTGGCAGTGCCTGCGCGACGCCGAGATCGAGCGGCGCGACCTCCGGCTCGCCCCGGGCCAGGACGAGGACGTGGCCTCGCCCCGCATGCCGTGGAATCCGGCCAACGCCGTGACCGCGGGCCTGTCCGGGGGGCTGCTGGCCCACGCCGCCCTGATGCTGCTGTGCGGCGTTCCGCCCGTCGAACCCGGCTGCCGGTTCGGCCTCAACCTCATGATGCCGGGCGACCCGGTCATGCAACGCTCGCAGCGGCGCCCCGACTGCCCGGCCTGCCGCCGGGCGGAGCCCGACCCGGTACCGGCCGCGCGTCCAGGCTCCGGCGGCCGGGGTATCTCATGACGGACACCGCCGCCGACGGCCCGCCCCGGATCGGGCCGACGACCCGTGTCCTCCTGCACGACCTGGCCGTACGCCGGGACCGGGACGAGTGGATCGTGGGCCGCATGGCCACCCGGACCTTCGTCGCCCTGCCGGCGGTCGGGGCACGCGCGGTGGAACTCCTGGGCACGGGGCTGAGCGTGGGGCGCACCGAGGAGTCGCTGCGGGCCGAGACCGGGGAGGAGTTCGACATCGCGGACTTCGTCGGGGACCTGGCCGCGCTGGGGTTCGTGGCGCGGATCGGCGGCCGCCCCGTCCCGGACGTCGAACCGCCGCGGGCGTCCCTGCCGTGGCTGCGCCCCCGCCACGTCCGCCTCGCCCTGCACCCGGTGCTCCCGCTGCTCGTCGGAGTGCTGCTGACGGCCGCCGTCGCCGTCCTGGTGCGCCGTCCCGACCTGTTTCCGGGCTACCGCGACCTGCTGTGGAGCCGCCACGGCAGCGTGGTGCTGCTGAGCGGGGCGGCGGCCGGGTGGGCGCTGCTGCTGGCCCATGAACTGGCGCACCTGGTCACCGCCCGTGCGGCGGGCGTGCCCGGGAAGATGCGGCTGGGCACCCGGCTCCAGTTCCTCGTCATGCAGACCGACATCAGCGGCATCGAACTCGCGCCCCGCCGACACCGGCTGACGGCCTATCTGGCCGGCATCGCCCTCAACCTGTCCGTCGCCTCGTCCCTGCTCCTGGCCCTCGCCCTGACGGAGACGGGGACGACCGCCCACCGACTGCTCGCCGCGGCCCTGCTGCTGGCCCTGCTGCCCCTGCCCTTCCAGTGCATGGTCTTCACCCGCACGGACCTGTACTTCGTCCTCCAGGACCTCACCGGCTGCCGTGACCTGTACGGCGACGGCCTGGCGTACGCCCGGTACCGGTTCCGGCGGTCGGTGCGGTCGGTGCGGTCGGTGCGGTCGCTGCGTCGCGGCGCCCGGGCGTGGGCCGCGAAGCGAGCGGGGCGCCCACGGGACGACGACCCCAGCGCCCGGCTGCCCGCCCACGAGCGCCGTGCCGTCCGCCTCTACAGCGTCGTCCTCGTGGTCGGCACGGCGGTCTGCCTGACGTTCATGGCCGCGGTCACCCTGCCCGCCGACGTCGCCCTCCTGGTCCGCGCGGTGCGCGGCCTGGGACCGGGCCACGGCCTCGCGGGCAACGCCGACGCGGTGACGGTCCTCGTGGTCCTGGGCGGGGTCAACGTCCTCTGGCTGGTCACCTGGTGGCGCAACCGCCGCTTACGCGGGTCCGTGCGCGCGACCTGACGGCGTCACGGCCCTTCGCCGACGTCCGGGACGTCCAGCAGGCGGAGGAACGCGGTCGCCGCGGGTGTGCGGCCGGCGGTGGAGAAGGCCAGGTCGGACTGGATGCGTCCGGCGGTCCTCGCGGGCAGGTCCACGAACTCCTCCTCGGCGAGCCGTCGTAGATCGACCGGTCCTCGGCCGGCGAGGGGGTGGCCGGGGGCGACCACCGCGACGAGCCGGTCGCGCCCGATCGCGTGGGCCTCGACCCCCCGGGGCCGCGCCGTGGTCGGCAGCCCGAGGAAGGCGACCTCGATGTCCCCCTGCCCGACCCGCTCGACGAGTTCCTCGCTGGCACCCACGCGCAGGCTGACGCGCACCTTCGGATACCGCCGGCGGAAGTCGCGCAGGGCGCCCGGGATGTCGACGGCGGCGACGGACGAGATCACTCCGACCGAGAGCCTCCCGCGTACCTCGCCGACGGCGGCGGCGACTTCGACGGCCGCGCGCTCGGCCGCGGCCAGGCACTGACGGGCCGCCGCGGTGGTGATGTCCGGCATCTCGGTCGCCACGGTCGTCGGCATCCCCCTCGGCACCGTCATCGAGGCGCGGACGGACTGGCGGACCACCTTCGGCATCTGGGCCGGCCTCAGCGTGCTCGTCCTGGTCGCGGTCGCGGCCCTCGTCCCCTCCATGCCCGCGCGGAACACGGTGTCCGTCCGTGAGGTCTTCGGCCTGCCGGTCAGGAACGGGCAGCTGCGCGCGGTGCTGTTCGTCGTCGTCTTCTTCGTGCTCGGGCACTTCGGCGCCTACACGTTCGTACGCCCCTACCTGGAGGACACCGCGTCCGCCTCGTCCGCCTTCATCACCACCGTCCTGATCATCTTCGGGATCGGCGGTTCCGTCGGGAACTTCGTCGCCGGATACACGGCCGGCAAGAGCCTGCTGGGCACCTTCGCCGTCGGCCTCGTCGGTCTTCTGGCGGCCCTGTTGCTGCTGCGTGCCTTCGGGGACGGGGAACCCGGCGCCGTCGTCGCGCTGGTCTTGTGGGGGCTCTCCTTCGGCGCCGTGCAGTTGTCGCAGGTCAACATGACGCTCGCCGCCGCGCCCGAGACCTTCGAAGCCGCCATGTCGCTCAACACCATGGCGTACAACACCTGCATCGCGCTCGGCGCGCTGTTCGGCGGCCTGTTCGTCGACCATCTCGGTGTCACGAGCGTCATCTGGTTCGGTGCGGTCCTCGCGGCGGCCTCGCTGCTGCTGCGGCTCGGCACCGGCCGGGGGAGGAAGACCTCGGGCCCCGTGTCCGAGGACGTGCTCGTGGGGTAGGGCCGCGCCCGCCGGGCCGGTGCGCTCAGCGCCCCGTCGTACCGTCGATCAGCTCGCGCAGGATGTCCGCGTGGCCGGCGTGGCGGCCGGTCTCCTCGATCATGTGGGTCAGGGCCCAGCGGACGCTGGGCGCGGGGCGGCCCGGACGGGGCCGGGGGAGTGGTTCGCCCGGGTCGGCGCAGCCGTCGAGCACGTGGTTCGCCCGTTCGACGGCCTCCCGGTAACGGGCGACGACCTCGGCCACGCCGTCCTCGGGTGCGGCCCGGAAGGTGGCCGGCCAGCTCCGTACCTCTTCCCCGAGGAAGAGCGCGCCCTCGACGTGGGTCAGGTGGTGGAGCAGCCCGAGCAGGTTGGTGCCGGACGGCACCGCGGCCGTGCGGACCCGCGGTTCCGGCGCGCCCTCGACCTTGCCGGCGATCGAGGTCCGCAGGTAGTCGAGGAACCCGCGCAGGGTCTCCGCCTCGCTGCCGCCGGTCCGGGGCGGCGGGGTGTCCCGGCGGTGGGTTCGGGGGGTGGTGGGCATGGTGGCCTCCTTGGGACTCGCGCGGTCAGCCCGCGCGGCGGACGAGCAGGACGTGGTCGACGACCTCGGCGGTGCGGCCGCCCGGCCCGGTCGCGGTACGGGGCGCGGCCTCGGCGCGTTCGGCCTGCCACGTCACCGGGTCCAGGGCGAGGTCCGCCGCGACCTCCTTCGGGGACGGGTACCGGACGTCGGGGTCCTGGTCCCACGACCACGGCGCGGTCGAGCCGTGGTCGACGACCAGCAGCCGCCCGCCCGGGCGCAGCGCGTGCGCGGCCGTACGCAGGACAGCCGCCCGGTCCAGGCCGAAGGGCGTGTGCAGGTAGTGCGCGCAGACCAGGTCGAACCGGCCCTCGGGGAAGGACGCGCGCAGATCGTGTCGTACGGCGTCGATCCGGTCGCCGAGGCCGTGCGCACGGGCGTGCCCCGCGAGCCGCTCGGCCGCCACGCCGGAGATGTCCACGGCCGTGACCCGCCAGCCCCGCCGGGCGAGCCACAGCGCGTCGTCGCCGCCGCCGCACCCCAGGTCCAGCGCGTCGCCGGGCGGCAGGCCGGTGACCGTCTCGACGAGACGGACGTTCGGCCGCGGGGCGTCGGACGCCGGGCGGGCCGCGTACACGCCGTCCCAGAACGTGACCGCATCGGTGGCGCTCATCGGAACTCCTTCAGTCGTTTCAGCCGGTCGCGAGCAACGGATGCCGCCAGTCTCGACAGCGGCCGCCCGATCCGGCACGGAAACTTGCCGTTGTGGCAAGGTGGCCCGATGGGCGACGCCGGAACGGACGACGTGGACGACGTACTGGACGCGGTGGGCGCACGTCTGCGCGCGCTGCGACGCGAGCGGGGCATCACCCTCGCCCACCTCTCGGCGGCGACGGGCGTGTCGGAGAGCACCCTGTCCCGGCTGGAGAGCGGACAGCGCCGCGCCACCCTGGAACTGCTGCTGCCGCTCGCCCGGATCTACGACGTTCCCCTGGACGACCTCGTCGGCGCCCCGCGCACGGGTGACCCGCGCATCCACCTGAAGCCGATCCGGCGCTACGGGATGGTCTTCGTGCCGCTGTCCCGGCGGCCGGGCGGCACCCAGGCCTTCAAGATGATCATCCCGAGCCGCCCGGCACCGCTCGAACCGACCCCGCAGACCCATGAGGGCTCCGAATGGCTGTACGTGCTCAGCGGCCGTCTGCGGCTGCTGGTCGGGGAGCGCGACCTGACGCTGTCGCCCGGTGAGGCGGCCGAGTTCGACACCTCCCTGCCGCACTGGCTGGGCAGCACCGACGGCGGCGCGGTCGAACTGCTCGTGCTGTTCGGGCTGCAAGGAGTGCGGGCGCATGTGCACAGCGGTTGAGCGGCCGGCTGAAGAGCGGCCCACGGGGCCGGGAGGAGACGCGGTACGCGATGGGACGCGCTGACCGGGAGACGGTCGCCCGCGGCAAGCGGCTGTACGAGGCGGCACGGTCCGTGACCGGTGACCACGAGCGGGCCGTCCAGGCCGTCCGTGCGGCCTTGAAGCCGCTGCACGACACGGTGGTGGCACAGGCCCTCGACGCCATCCCCGTGGCCCGGCTGCAGGACGTCACCGACGGGCGGCTGCGGCTGGGGGCCGTCGAGAAGAGCGGCCTCGACACGGTCCGTGCCGTACTCGACGCCGGTCCCTGTCGGCTGCGGCAGATACCGGGGGTGGGACAGCGGACCGTCGACCAGATCGTCGCTGCCGCACGGCAGTTGGAGGAAGCGGCCGGGGAGACGGCCGCCGTGCACCTTGATGTGGACCGGCCCGACCCGCGCACGAGTGCCCTGGTCGTGGCCCTCCACGTGCTGGTGGAGGCGGGTCCCGAGGCGCGGCGCGCGGTCGACGCAGCCACCATTCTCGTCCGTCGGCTCGAACCCCTGCTGGTGGACGCCCGCCCCGCCGCCGGGCGGATCGGACTGCTGCTGGCCGGGCGGGCCAGGAAGACCCGTGCCGTGGAAGCCGTCGCGGCGATCCGGTCCCTCACCGAAGAGGCGGAGCGGGCAGGCACGCCAGGACTGCTCGCCCAGACTTCGGTGGATCTGCTGCGCGGACCGGCGGGCGACCTGGCGGCCTGGACCGACTTCGCACTGCGCTCCGCCGAGTACTACGGGCTGCTCGGGGAGATCGGCGGACACGCTCCCGACACCGCGGCCGCCGAGGGATTTCTGCCCGACGACATCGCCGAGCGGGTGCGGGGCCTGCGTCTTGACGACACCCACCGCCGGGTGTCCCTGCGCGGGTACCAGGCGTTCGGGGCGCGGTTCGCCCTCGCGCGGCGCCGGGTGATCCTCGGTGACGAGATGGGCCTCGGCAAAACCATCCAGGCCATCGCCGCCCTGGCCCACCTGGCAGCCGACGGGCGCACCCACTTCCTGGTGGTGTGCCCGGCGAGCGTCCTGGTCAACTGGGTGCGCGAGATCGAGGCCCGCAGCACCCTGCGGGTTTCCCCGCTGCACGGCCCGGGCCGGCGGGACGCCTTCGCCGACTGGCGGGAGCGGGGCGGGGTCGCGGTGACCACCTTCGACTCCCTGCGCGGATTCCCGGCACCGGACGCGGACGTGCACCCGGCCGCACCAGGTGCCGGACTGGCGATGCTGGTGGTCGACGAGGCGCACTCGGTGAAGAATCCGCAGGCCCTGCGGTCGCAGACGGTCGCCCGGTGGGCCGCCCGCTGTGAGCACGTCCTGCTCATGACGGGTACGCCGATGGAGAACCGGGTCGCCGAGTTCCGCAACCTGGTCCGGATGCTCGACCCCGGTGTGGCGGACCGGCTCGACGACGGTGCCGGGCTGGCCGGCTCGGTGGCGTTCCGCAAGGCGGTCGCTCCCGTCTACCTGCGCCGCAACCAGTCGGACGTCCTGACCGAACTGCCCAGCCTCCAGCACACGGACGAGTGGGAGGAACTGAGCTCCGGCGACGAGGAGGCCTACCGTGAGGCCGTGGCCGAGGGCAACTTCATGGCGATGCGCAGGGCCGCCTACGCGCGCCCTGCGACGTCCGCCAAGCTCGGCCGCCTGAGGGAGATCGTGCGGGAGGCCGGGGAGAACGGGCTCAAATGCGTCGTCTTCTCCAACTTCCGGGACGTTCTGGGTGTGGTCGACACCGCCCTCCGCGCCGCCGGTACCGGTCCGTACGGCCCGGTTTTCGGGCCGCTCACCGGTGCTGTGCCGCCTGCCCGGCGGCAACTGCTCGTCGACGAGTTCACGGCCGTGCCCGGCCCGGCGGTGCTGCTGGCGCAGATCCAGGCGGCGGGGGTCGGCCTCAACCTGCAGGCAGCCTCCGTGGTGGCCCTCTGCGAGCCCCAGATCAAGCCGACCATCGAGCACCAGGCCGTCGCGCGGGCCCACCGCATGGGTCAGGTCAGGCCGGTCCGCGTGCACCGGCTGCTGGCCACGGGAGGAGTGGACGAGCGGATGGTGCGGATGCTGGAGAAGAAGAGCCGGCTCTTCGACGCCTACGCCCGGCGCAGCGCGGTGGCCGAGGCGACGCCGGAGGCCGTGGACGTGTCGGACACCGACCTGGCCCGCCGGATCGTCGAGGAGGAACAGGCGCGGCTGGGACTGGGCGAGGGAGGCCCCGCGCAGACGTCCTGAGCAGGGCGCCGTCAGGCGACGACTGAGCCGCGGCCGGGCGGACGGCTCCTACCCCCCGCGCCCCGAGAGCGAGGGTGCCCTCCTGCGGACCCGAGCGCGCGCTCAGCCCGTCCCGCGCACGACCTCCCCCGTGCCGGACGACTGCGGTGCGACGGTTTCCCGCAGCGTTGTTCGGTCCATGACGAGTGTCTGGGATCTTGGTTCCGCTGCTCGATCGCTCCATGTGCCGTGCCAGGAGGCCGCCTTGCTCATGTTCCTGAAGTCCCTCAACATGCTGCTGATGTTCGTGCTGGAACTCGCGGTGTACGTCGCGGTCGTGCTCTGGGGGGTCGCCGTCGGCGACCGGTGGCCGGTCGAGGTGGCGCTGGGGGTGGGCGCGCCGGTGGTGATGATGACGGCGTGGGCACTGTTCGGGGCACCCCGCGCGGCACACCCGGCGCGCGGGGGTCGGCGGGTCGTCCTGGAGGTGCTGTGGTTCGGCGCCGGCGCCGCCGCCCTGGCCGCTTCCGGCAGACCGCGCCGGGCGGTCGCCTTCGGCTGTGTCTACCTGGTCAACGCGGTGCTCAGACGGCTGTGGAAGCAGTGACGACGCCCGGCGCGCCCCCGACCCGCGCACCGGCCCCCGCGCCCACCGCGCTTACGATGCGCGAGGCCCGCAACGTCACCTGCACCACCCTTGCGAACCGCCCCGAGCCACCTCGCACCACTCCGAGCCACCTCGCACCACTCCGAACCCCCTCGCCCCCACCTGAACAACAGGAGCACGGAACCCGTGTCGATACCGCCACCGCCGGGACCCCAAGGGCAGTACCCCCAGGGTCCGTACGCTCCGCAGTGGGGCCACCCCGTCGGGCCGTACCCCCGGCAGGCCCCCGTGAGCGGGCTCGCCATCGCCGCGTTCGTGCTCGGTGTCCTGTGCTTCGTACCGGCGGTCGGGCTCGTGCTGGGGCTGATCGCGCTGGTCCGGATCCGGAAGCGGGGCCAGCGGGGCAAGGGGTTCGCGGTGGCCGGTTGCGTGCTGTCCTCCCTGGGGCTGGCCCTGTGGGCGCTGACGCTCTCCACGGGCGCCGTCGCCGACTTCTGGGACGGCTTCCGGGACGCCGCGCGGGGCGAGGGCACCGCCTACGCGCTCGAGAAGGGCGAGTGCTTCACCACGCCCGGCGGCTCCCTGCGGGGGGTGACGTACGACGTCGACCAGGTGCCGTGCGCGCGCGAGCACGACGGCGAGGTGTTCGCCGTGTTCGACATGCCGGGCGACGGCTCGTACCCGGGGGACGGCGCGGTGACTTCGGTGGCCGACGCGCGCTGCTACGGGCTCGTGGGCGAGTACGCCATGGACGCCTGGGCCCTGCCCGACGATGTCGACGTGTACTACCTGACGCCGACCTCGCACACCTGGTCGTCGGGCGACCGGGAGATCACCTGCCTGTTCGGCAACACGGACGAGCGGGGGAACCTGACGGGTTCGCTGCGCAACGACGGGACGACGCTCGACGCGCACCAGCTCGCGTACCTGGAGGCGGCGCGGGTCCTGGACGATGCCTTGCGGTCGACGCCGGAGAGCGAGTACTTCGAGGACGACCCGATCGTGCACCAGGCCTGGGCGGGCCGGGTGGAGAAGGCGCTCACCGAGCAGATCGGGATGCTGGGCGCGCACTCCTGGCCGTCCACGAGCGAGCAGCCGGTCACCGAGCTGGAAGCGGCACGGAAGGAGTTCGCCGCAGCGGAGAAGACCCCCGACGCGGACCCGTTCTACGAGCACCTCGACAAGGGCTACGCGCTCATCGAGGCCGACACCACGGTCATGGCCCGCGAGTCCCTCGGCCTGGACACCACGCCGCCGGTGTACGAGGACTCCGGCGACGGTGGAGGAGAGAGCCCCGGCAAGGAGGTGTGACGGCGGCCATAGCGGGGAGAAAGTGCCTGCGTAAAGCCCTCGGGCGGCACAAGTCATCACTTCGAGTGATTCTCTGGCCTTTGCTTGCCCGGTCCAACCTGCGGTTGCCACGCTGTTGCTGTCTGTACAACCTGATGGGAGCGGCCAGTGACATTCGGTGAGCAGCCGGCGTATCTACGTGTCGCGGGTGATCTCCGCAAGAAGATCGCCGACGGCCTGCTGCCGCCCCATACGCGCCTCCCGTCCCAGGCACGGATCCGCGAGGAGTACGGCGTCTCGGACACCGTCGCCCTGGAGGCGCGCAAGGTGCTGATGGCCGAGGGTCTGGTCGAGGGCCGCTCCGGTTCCGGCACCTATGTGCGCGAGCGGCCCGTCCCCAGGCGCGTCGCCCGCTCCGGGTACCGGCCGGCCGGTGGCGCCACGCCCTTCAGGCAGGAGCAGGCCGACGGCGACGCGCGCGGCACCTGGGAATCGCGCAGCGAGCAGGCCGAGGCGAGCGGTGCCGTGGCCGAGCGGCTCGGGATCAAGCCCGGCGACCGGGTGATGTGCACCCGGTACGTCTTCCGGGAGGCCGGTGAGGCCGTCATGCTCTCCACCTCCTGGGAGCCGCTGGACCTGACCGGGCGCACGCCGGTGATGCTGCCCGAGGAGGGGCCCCTCGGCGGCATGGGCGTCGTCGAGCGGATGGCCGCCATCGACGTCGTCGTCGACAACGTCACCGAGGAGGTCGGCGCCCGCCCCGGCCTCGCCGAGGAGTTGCTCGCCCTGGGCGGCGTACCGGGGCACGTGGTGCTGGTCATCCAGCGCACGTTCTACGCCTCGGGGCGCGCGGTGGAGACGGCCGACGTGGTCGTCCCGGCCGACCGGTACCGGGTGGCGTACCACCTGCCCGTCAGGTAGCCCGGCGAGTACCGCCCCCGCGCGGGGACGGGGCCCGGCAAGTACCGCCCCCACGCGGGGAGTTCACGCACCCCTCCGCGGTGTGAGATGGCGCACGCCCGTCGTGCGCCTCCCGCGCGCCTTTCCTCCGCACGCACACCCGCTCGCACAGCTGCCCGGCCCGCGGCACCCTCCGCACGGCGCCGGAATCCGGCCGTTCCCGCAGGTCGCCTCCCTCGGCCCCGCCATGCCTGTGACCGGAGGCATCGGTGTGCGGGGACGGCGCGTTCTGCATCGTGCGCCCCCTGCGTTCTGGCTGGTTGCGTACCTCTTTGTGCAAAGCCGTATTCGCTCCGTGAAGGTTGGGCGTAGGCTCGGGCATATGCGGACTGCGGTTTCCTTGGCGGGCGGGGCGCGGCGCGTGCCGTGGGCGGCGGGAACGGGAAGTGGAGGGGCGCGATGAACGACAGCACGGTCACTCTTCCCTGGCTGGTCTTCCGGCAGGACGACAACGGCAATCGCTACCGCGTGGGCAGGTACGCGACCCGGGCCGAGGCCCAGCGGATCGCGGACACCCTCGACGGTCGCGGACACCAGCAGCTCTACTGGGTCGAGAGGCTCGGCACGGCCGGCACGGGCACGGCGGACTGATCCGCCCCGAGGCCGGCCGATCCCGCGCTCCCTCGGCGGCGGGCCGGGGCCGGCCGGGCAGGCCGTAGGCTCCGGCGCATGACGCAACGGATCGTGGTCGGAGCCGCCCTGGTGGACGGCGGGCGGCTGCTCGCCGCACGCCGCAGCGCGCCCGCCGAACTGGCCGGGCGGTGGGAGCTGCCCGGCGGCAAGGTCGAGGCGGGCGAGACGCCCGAGGCGGCGCTCGTGCGCGAACTGCGCGAGGAACTCGGGGTGGCGGCCGAGGCCGGTGAGCGTGTCCCGGGGCAGTGGCCCCTGAGGGCGCCGTTCGTCCTCCAGGTGTGGACCGCCCGCCTGCTCCCCGGCTCCGCCGCCCCCGAACCCCTCGAGGACCACGACGACCTGCGCTGGCTGACCCCCGCCCAGGTCTGGGACGTGCCCTGGCTCGAGCAGGACGTACCGGCCGTCGAGGAGGTGCTCGTACACCTGGGACTCGAGGCGAGGGGTGCGACGCGCGGTACCGAGGCCGGATAAAGGGTATGTGCCCATTAACCCCGCGAAAAGGGACACCGGTGGGGGTTGTCGGCCGGGGAAGTGATCGGCGTGAGCGACAACGAGGGCGACTGTGCCGAGTGGGTCTTCCCCGCGGCGCCGGACGCCGTGCGGACCGCCCGCTCCCTGGTCCGCCGCACCCTGCGCGAGTGGCGGCTCGACAGCGTCGGGGACATCGCCGCCCTGCTGGTCAGCGAGCTGGTCACCAATGCCCTGAGGCATGCCACCGGGCCCATCGGCGTCCGCCTGGTGTGCGGACCCGCCGCCGGGGTCCTGCTGGTGGAGGTGTCCGACCCGCTGCCCGACCCGCCCCGCGAGCGCGTCGCCCGCCCCGACGACGAGGACGGCCGGGGCCTGCAGCTGGTGGCGTCCGCCACACGCCGCTGGGGCACCCGCCCCGGCGAGGCGGGCAAGACGGTGTGGTTCGAACTCGCCCTGCCGCACTGACGCGACGGCCTCGTGACACAACGTTGCCACCACGCCGGCGGGTGTCCGGTATGTACCGACATCGCCCCTCGCTTCGACCGTCAACCGGTTCAGGCCAGTGGCAGTTGTGGAACTGCGTGATTCGATGCCGTGTCCGCTGGTTAGAAGACTGGAAGTGTTGTCACGGTCCGGACCGAAAACCATCGGGACCGTGCTGTGATCGTGAACACCGTGTCGTGCGGCGCCGTAGTGCTGGATACTGCGGGCAGCCGCCTCCGGTGACCGGTGCCGGATGCGGTGAGCTGGAGGGGACGGTTCGCGTGAGCGAGATACCAGCGAGGGCCGAGGAGCCGACGGAGTCCACGGAGTCCGAGGACCCGTCGGCAGACGCGCCGCTCGGTGACGCGGTGTGGCAGAGCAGCCCGCCCGGCTCCATCTACGACTACATCAAGGTCGCCTCCTTCTCCATCGGCCCCGACGGGCTCGTCGACCAGTGGAGCCTGCGGGCGGAGCAACTGCTCGGCATCCGGGCGGAAGACGCCGTGGGCACCGACCCCGTCGAGGCCTTCATCGATCCCGACCTGCGCGAGCGCGGCCAGCGCAAGATGACCGAGATCCTCGACGGCCGGGAGTGGACCGGCGTGGTCCCCTTCCGGACGCCGGGCGACTTCCGGACGCCGGGCGACTTCCGGACGCCGGACGACGGCACCGAGCCCGGGACGCGTGCGAACGGACGGCGCGGACAGCGCGGGCTGGCCGAGGTGTACGTCATGCCGACGCGCACCGAGGACGGGGAGAAGGCCGCCGTCTGCATCGTCGTCGACGTCCGCGTCCTGCGCAGCATCGAGACCGATCTGGCCGCCTCGCAGGCCATATTCGGCCAGTCTCCGTTCGGGTTCCTGCTGATCGACCCCGACCTGACGGTGCGCCGCGCCAACCAGCGGTTCGCCTCCATCTTCGGCGGCACCCCCGACGACCACCGCGGCAAGGGCGTCCACGACTACCTGCCGCGCGCCGAGGCCGACCGGGTCTCCGCCACCCTGCGCCGGGTGCTGGAGACCGGCGACTCGATCACGGACATGCACGTCACAGGCTTCGTGCCGGGCTCGGAGGAACGCCGCCACTGGTCCGTCAACCTCTACCGCGTGCACAGCGGTTCCGGCCGACCCATCGGCGTCGCCTGGCTCGGCACCGACATCACCGCCCGCCGCCAGGCCGCCCGCGAGGCCGCCAACGCCCGGCGCAACCTCGCCCTCCTCAACGAGGCCGGCGCCCGCATCGGCAACTCCCTCGACCTGGAGACCACCGCCCGCGAACTCCTCGACGTCGTCGTCCCCGGCTTCTGCGACCTGGCCACCGTCGACCTCTACCAGGGCCTGCTGGCCGGCGACGAGACCCCGCCCGGCCTCGCCGACGGCAGCGCGGAACTGCGCCGCGTCGCCTTCTCCAGCGCCGTCTCCGAGGTCCCCTTCCACGGCACCGGCGAGCGGGTCAAGCTCGGCGCCGTCCACCACTACCCGTTCAACTCGCCCTGCGCGGACGCCCTGCGCACCGCCCGGCCGCGCGCCGTCCCCGCCGAGGACGGCGGACTCGTGCAGTCGACGCTCGCCGTGCCGATGGTCGCCCACGACATGGTCGTCGGACTCGTCCAGTTCGCCCGCACCAAGGGCAGTGAGCCGTTCGGCGACCGCGACCGCGACCTCGCCGTGGAACTGGCCGCGCGCGCCGCCGTCTGCATCGACAACGCCCGCCTCTACCGCCGCGAACACGAACGCGCGCTGATCCTGCAACGCTCCCTGCTCCCGCCGGGCGACCCGGAGGCCTCCGGCCTCGACATCGCCTGCCGCTACCTGCCCGGCGAAGCGGCCACCGGCCGGGCCAGCGAGGTCGGCGGCGACTGGTTCGACGTCATCGAACTCCCCGGGCACCGCACCGCGCTGGTCGTCGGCGACGTCATGGGCCGCGGCCTGCGCGCCGCCGTCGCGATGGGCGAACTGCGCACCGCCGTACGCACCCTGGCCCAGCTCGACCTCGAACCGGCCGAGGTGCTCGCCCAGCTGGACGAGATCGCCCGCGGCCTCGGCGCCCCCTCGGGCCTCCAGCAGGCCACCCGGGCCGCCCGCCGCCCCCGCGAGGCCGACCTGTCCGAGGTCTACCTGGCGACCTGCGTGTACGCCGTCTACGACTCGGTGACCAGGCGCTGCACCTTCGCCAACGCGGGCCACCTGCCGCCCGTCCTGGTCGAGGTCGGCGAGTCCGCGCTGATGCTGGACGTACCGCCGGGGCTGCCGCTCGGCGTCGGCGGGGAGCCCTTCGAGGAGGTGGAGGTCGAACTGCCCGAGGGCGCCCTGCTCGCCCTCTACACCGACGGACTGGTCGAGAGCCGCGACCACCCCCTCGACGAGGGCCTCCAGGCTTTCGTGGGCGCCCTCACGGACCCCACCCAGCCCCTGGAGGACGTCTGCGACCAGGTCCTCAACACCCTCGACAGCCACCACGGCGAGGACGACATCGCCTTGCTGATGGCCCGCGTCCAGGGCCTGCCCAGCGACTCGGTCGGCGACTGGACCCTGCCGCGCGAGCCGCGCAGCGTCGGCCGGGCCCGCGAGTACGCCCGGGCCCAGCTGCTCGCCTGGGACATGGAGCCGCTGGTCGACACCACGGAACTGCTCGTCAGCGAACTCGTCACCAACGCGCTCAGGTACGGCGAGGGCGAGATCAGGCTCCGCCTCCTCCTCGACCGCACCCTGGTCTGCGAGGTCTGGGACTCCGGCCTGGTCCAGCCCCGCCGGCGCCGCGCCCGCGACACCGACGAGGGCGGGCGCGGCCTGCAACTGGTCGGCCTGCTCAGCGCGGCCTGGGGCTCACGCCGTACGCCGCGCGGCAAGACGGTCTGGTTCGAACTACCCCTGCCGGGCGCCGACACCCAGCTCACCGACCCTGCGGAGGCCCTGCTGAGCCTGTTCTGACCCGGCCCGGAGTCGTGCGGGTCCGGGCCCGCCGGGTGCGGCGCACATGGCCGTACCCGGCCAGCAGCAGGGCCGCCCCGGCCGCGACCAGGGGCGGCACCAGATCGGCGGAGATCATCGCCACGCACCCCTGACCGCAACCGGAACACCGGTTCGAGTCGTCCCCGGTGGCAACACGCTCGGAGCGTATGCACGAAATCCGGCCACCGCGACCGGGACCGGGCCACAGGGAGGGGACACCGTGGAGAGCACGGAGCCGAGAAGCACCGCGTCGAAAGCTGATCCGACGGCAGGTCCGGCAGCCGCCGACGGCGATCAGGCCCCGCAGGGTCCGCCCGCACCCGACGACGAAAGCCGCTCGGGTGGCGCGGTCGGGAACACAGAAAAGAAGAAGCGGCTCCGCCGCACCCGCCGCATCACCCTCGCCGTGCTCCTCGTCCTGTTCCTCCCCCTCCTCACCGCCGAGACCGCCCTGCGGATCAACTACATGGGCGACCCCGCCGACGGCACCACCACCAGGAACCGCGACGCGATCTGGCTCGGCCACGCCTGGGTCGACGGCCGCAAGAAGGACGCCGACCTCACCGCGCTGGCCCGCAGCCTGAAGACCACCGGCATCCGCGACCTGTACGTCCACACCGGCCCGATGGAACACGACGGCACGCTGCCGAAGTCGCTGTATCCGAGGGCCCGGTGGCTGGTGGACGCCGTGCACCGGGAGATGCCCGGCGTGCGCGTCCAGGCCTTCCTCGGCGACGTCCTCGCCACCGAGAGCCCGGACGGCATGCGCCTGGAGAAGGCCGCCACCCGTGCCGCCGTCGTCGACTCGGCCCGCCAGGTCCTGGACGTGGGCTACGACGGGGTCCACCTGGACCTGGAGCCGCTGCACTCCGGCGACCGGAACTACCTCTCCCTCCTGGACGACGTGCGCGCCGTCACCCGCGCCCGCGACGCGCAGCTCTCCGTCGCCGCCCACCAGATCGATCCGCTGCCGGGCTTCCACTCCTTCTGGGGCACGGTCGCCGGACACCCCAAGTGGTGGTCCCAGGAGTTCTTCGGCCAGGTCGCCCGCCGCGTCGACCAAATCGCGGTCATGTCGTACGACACCATGCAGCCCCTGGAGAGCCTGTACGGCGGTTACGTCGCCCAGCAGACCTCACTGGCCCTGGAGGTCACTCCGCCGACCACCCACCTCCTGATGGGCCTGCCCTTCTACCACGAGAACCGTTTCGGCCACTGGAACCACGCGGAGACCGTCGCCGCCGCCGTCCGCGGAGTCCGCCTCGGCCTGTCCCGCACGGACGCCGGCCGGGAGCGGTTCGGCGTCGCCGCGTACATCGACTTCGCGGCGACGGCGGAGGACTGGGCGTCGTACCGCGAGGGCTGGGTCCGCTAGGACGTCCTGCGCCGGATCTTCGACCCCAGCCACACCAACGGGTCGTACTTGCGGTCCACGGCCCGTTCCTTCAGGGGGATCAGCGCGTTGTCCGTGATCTTGATGCCCTCGGGGCACACCTCCGTGCAGCACTTGGTGATGTTGCAGTAGCCGAGGCCGTGCTCGTCCTGGGCCGTGCGTGACCGGTCCAGGCCGGTGTCACCGGCGGCGTCCAGCGGGTGCATGTCCAGCTCGGCGACGCGCATGAGGAAGCGCGGGCCCGCAAAGGCGGGCTTGTTCTCCTCGTGGTCGCGGACCACGTGGCAGGTGTCCTGGCACAGGAAGCACTCGATGCACTTGCGGAACTCCTGCGAGCGGTCCACGTCCTCCTGCATCATCCGGTACTCGCCCGGGCCGAGGCCGGCGGGCGGGACGAAGGCCGGGACCTCGCGGGCCTTGGTGTAGTTGAAGCCGACGTCCGTCACCAGGTCGCGGATCACCGGGAAGGCCCGCAGGGGCGTGACGGTGATCGTCTCCTCGGGGGTGAAGACGGACATGCGGGTCATGCACAGCAGTCGCGGCCGCCCGTTGATCTCCGCCGAGCACGAACCGCACTTGCCCGCCTTGCAGTTCCAGCGCACCGCGAGGTCGGGGGCCTGGGTGGCCTGGAGGCGGTGGATGATGTCGAGGACCACCTCGCCCTCGTTCACCTCGACCGTGAAGTCCTGGAGGCCGCCGCCCTCCACGTCACCGCGCCACACCTTGAAGCGGGCCTCGTAGCCGCTCATTCGGACAGGCCCTCCAGTTCCTCGTCGGCGAGGTACTTCACCAGCTCCTCCTTGTCGAAGAGGGCGAGCAGGTCGGGCCGGATCGGCTCGGTGCTCCGCCGCTCCAGGGCGATCCGGCCGCGCTCCGGGTCCGTCGCCGCGAGTTCGCCCGCCGGGTCGGCCAGCGAGCACAGCAGGTTGGCCGGGCGCCAGCGCCGGTCCATCGACGGGTGGTCCTCGCGGGTGTGCCCGCCGCGCGACTCGGTGCGCTCCAGCGCCGCCCGCGCCACGCACTCGCTGACCAGCAGCATGTTGCGCAGGTCCAGGGCGAGGTGCCAGCCCGGGTTGAACTGGCGGTGCCCCTCCACGCCGGCCCGGCGGGCGCGCACCCGCAGCTCCGCCAGCTTCTCCAGGGCCTGCTTCATCTCCGCCTCGCGGCGGATGATGCCCACCAGGTCGTTCATCGTCTGCTGCAGTTCCTGGTGGAGGGTGTACGGGTTCTCCGGCGGACCGGCGTCGGGCTCCTGTGCCTCGGCCGAGAACGGCCGCAGCGCCTCCGCGGCGGCGGCGTCCACCTGGGCGTCGTCGACCCGGGCGCGCGTGCCCTCGTCCGCCTGCCCCGCCGCGTACTCGGCCGCGTACCGTCCCGCCCGGCGCCCGAACACCAGCAGGTCGGACAGCGAGTTGCCGCCCAGCCGGTTGGAGCCGTGCATGCCGCCGGCCACCTCACCGGCCGCGTACAGCCCCGGCACCCCGCGCGCGGCGGCGGTGTCGGAGTCGACGGCGATGCCGCCCATGACGTAGTGGCAGGTGGGCCCGACCTCCATCGCCTCCGCCGTGATGTCCACGTCCGCCAGCTCCTTGAACTGGTGGTACATGGAGGGCAGCCGGCGGCGGATCACGTCGGCGGACATCCGGGTCGACACGTCGAGGAAGACCCCGCCGTGCGGTGAGCCCCGGCCCTCCTTCACCTCCGCGTTGATGGCACGGGCGACCTCGTCGCGGGGGAGCAGCTCGGGCGGACGCCGGTTGTGGTCCGGGTCGTCGTACCAGCGGTCGCCCTCCTCCTCCGACTCGGCGTACTTGTCCTTGAAGACGTCGGGGATGTAGTCGAACATGAACCGCTCGCCCTCGGAGTTCCGCAGCACCCCGCCGTCGCCGCGCACCGACTCGGTGACGAGGATGCCCTTCACCGAGGGCGGCCAGACCATGCCCGTCGGGTGGAACTGCACGAACTCCATGTTCAGCAGCGGCGCCCCGGCCAGCAGCGCCAGGGCGTGGCCGTCGCCGGTGTACTCCCACGAGTTGGACGTCACCTTGAAGGACTTGCCGATGCCGCCGGTGGCGATCACCACCGAGGGCGCCTGAAGGACGAAGAAGCGGCCGCTCTCGCGCTCGTAGCCGAAGACGCCGGAGACCTTGCGGCCCTCCTTGAGCACCCGGGTGACCGTGCACTCCTGGAAGACCTTCAGCCGGGACTCGTGGTCCCCGGTCTCGCGGAAGTCCTCCTGCTGGAGCGAGACGATCTTCTGCTGGAGGGTGCGGATCAGCTCCAGGCCCGTGCGGTCGCCCACGTGCGCGAGGCGCGGGTACTCGTGGCCGCCGAAGTTGCGCTGCGAGATGCGGCCGTCCTTCGTACGGTCGAACAGCGCGCCCCAGGTCTCCAGTTCCCACACCCGCTGCGGGGCCTCCTGGGCGTGCAGCTCGGCCATCCGCCACTGGTTGAGGAACTTGCCGCCGCGCATGGTGTCGCGGAAGTGGACCTGCCAGTTGTCGCCGGAGTTGACGTTGCCCATGGAGGCGGCGATGCCGCCCTCCGCCATCACCGTGTGCGCCTTGCCGAACAGGGACTTGCAGATCACGGCCGTACGGGCGCCGCGTTCGCGGGCCTCGACGGCGGCGCGCAGTCCGGCGCCGCCCGCGCCCACCACGACGACGTCCCATTCCTGCCGGTCGACCACGGACATCAGAAGGCCTCATTCATCGGGACTCGTCGGAACTCGTCGGGACTCAGTCGGAAGTCATCAGAACAAGCGCGGATCGTCGAAGACACCGGACGCGACCAGGTACACGTAGAAGTCGGCCAGCGCCACGCTCACCAGCGACGCCCACGCGAGCTGCATGTGCCGGGCGTTGAGCCTGCCGACCAGCTGCCACATCCGGTAGCGCACGGGGTGCCGCGAGAAGTGCTTGAGCTTGCCGCCGACGATGTGCCGGCACGAGTGGCAGGACAGGGTGTACGCCCAGATCAGCACGATGTTGGCGAGGAACACCAGGGTGCCGAGCCCCATGTGGCCCCACGCGTAGTGCTCGTCGCGGAAGGCGAGCACGGTGTCGTAGGTGAGGATGCCCGCGACCAGGAGCGCCGCGTAGAAGAAGTACCGGTGGACGTTCTGCAGGATCAGCGGGAAGCGGGTCTCGCCGGTGTACTTCTTGTGCGGCTCGGCCACCGCGCAGGCCGGCGGGGACGCCCAGAAGCCCCGGTAGTAGGCCTTGCGGTAGTAGTAGCAGGTCAGGCGGAAGCCGAGCGGGAAGATCAGGATGATGATCGCGGGGGAGATGCCCCACCAGGTGCCGAAGAGTTCCCAGTTGGGCCCGGAGCGCATCGGCTCGCAGTTCTCCGCCAGGCAGGGGGAGTAGAAGGGCGAGACGTACGGGGCCGCGTAGTAGTCGGCGTTCGCGAAGGCCCGCCAGGTCGAGTAGACGACGAAGGCCAGCAGGCCCGCCGCGGTGGCGGCCGGTGCCAGCCACCAGCGGTCGGTGCGCAGGTGCGGGGCGCGGATGGCGGCGCGCGTCGGGGTGTGGACGCCGCCGCCCGGGGGACGGTCTTCGGTGGCTGGAGGTTCGGTACCAGTTGCCACTGGGCGACTCCGGTCGGTCGGGTCGGTTTCAGGGGGCGCGGCGGTCGCGGGCGCCGAGGCCCTCGTCGTCCGAGTCCGTCCACAGCGAGCCGTCGTACGGCGTGTCGGGGATCGGGACGAGGTCCGGACGTTTGGGCGCGTCCGGTGCGGCAGCCGCCGCCCGCAGCAGCGCGAGGCTCTCGCGCAGATGGTCGGCGTCGGTGCGGACCCGGCGGACCTCCAGGTCACCGCTGCCCAGCTGCTGTTCCAGCCGGGTCACGGTCCGGGACAGCTCGTCGAGGCTGCGCTGCACGGATGACAGATCGTCGTGCACGGACAAGACGTGACCTCACTTCCGTCGGACACGGCAGGGGGCGGCCGAGCTTGGGAGCGACGCTCATGCGCCTGAGAGTGTCGCGCGTCACACCGGTCGCTGGGAAGGGATGTGCAGCGATTGGCCGGGGCGTGTCGGTGCATCGGGGGTGGCGTTGAGCCGCACGGGTGAGCTTACGCACCGTCGTCGCCGTGTCTCCCAGCGTCGCCGAACCGTTTCCCCTTCAGTGGCCGCATCCCCGTCCGGATACAAATGATCAACTTGAATACCGCAAATAACGCGTATCGCTCGTATGCCGCTCCAAGCGAGCACCATGCCCGCGGCCTTCCGGAGGTAGCACAGATGTCCCACGTCGGCGTCGGACCGCGCGCGGTCATGCGCTCGGTCGCCTTCCTCACCGCGGGTGTCCTCGCGGTCCCCGCGCTGGCCGGCTGCACCTCCGAGAACCCGTCGAGCAAGCCGCTCGCCGAACAGGACGTCGCCGCCGCGGCCCGCGCCCGGGTCTCCGACGGCGGCACCCTGCGCTGGGCCGTGGACTCCGTACCGGACACGCTGAACACCTTCCAGTCGGACGCCGACGCCACCACGACCCGCGTCGCGCAGGCCGTGCTGCCCTCGATGTACCGGACGGACGAGACCGGCAGCCCGGTGCGCAACCCCGACTACCTGGAGTCGGCCGAGGTCGTCGACACCGAGCCCAAGCAGGTCGTCGTCTACAAGCTGAACCAGCAGGCCGTCTGGAGCGACGGCCGGGAGATCGGTGCCGCGGACTTCGCCGCCCAGTGGCGCGCCCTGTCCGGGAAGGACAGCGCCTACTGGACCGCCCGCAACGCCGGCTACGACCGCATCGAGAAGATCGAACGCGGAGCCAACGACCTCGAGGTCAAGGTCACCTTCAGCCGGCCCTACGCCGACTGGAAGGCCCTGTTCTCGCCCCTGTACCCGAAGGACGTCATGGGCACGCCGGACGCCTTCAACGACGGCGCGCGGCGGACGCTCAAGGTCACCGCGGGACCCTTCGCGGTCAAGAAGGTCGACACCAAGGGCGACCAGGTCGTCCTCACCGGCAATCCGCGCTGGTGGGGCGAGCCGGCGAAGCTGGACGAGATCGTGCTGCGCGCCGTACCCCGCGACGAGCGCGTCTCCGAGCTGGTCGCCGGCAAGCTCGACCTCGCGGAGATCGACCCGGAGACCGCCGACGAGGTCACCCTGGCCGCTGCCCCGCGGGACCCGGCCACCGGCACCCCGCTCATGGGCCCGGAGGGCTCCCCGGCCGCGGGCCCGCAGGGCAGGTCCGCCGCCGAGGCGCTGCGCTCCTGGGCCGTCGCCAACGGCTCCGACGAGGAGGCCGCCGAGAAGGAGGTCCTCGCCCGCGAGGAGCGCCGCGAGGCGGAGGCGAAGGCCGGACGCCGGCAGAAGGCGCTCAGCGGCTTCGAGGTCCGCAAGTCGCTGGAACCCGCCTACACCCAGCTCGCCCTCAACGGCTCCGACGGCCCCCTCGCCGACGAGCGCGTCCGCAGGGCCGTGGCCCGCGCCCTGGACCGAGGGAAGCTAGCCGAGGCGGTGCTGAAGCCGCTCGGCCTGCCCGCCGAGCCCGTGGGCAGCCACCTCGCCCTGTCCGGCCAGCCCGCCTACGCCGACGGCAGCGGCGCACTGGGCGAGCAGAACGCCAAGGAGGCCCGGGCCCTGCTCGCGGACGCCGGATGGGTGCCCGGCGGCCCGGTGAAGAAGGCCGACGAGGGGGAGAAGGCGGCCGGCGCCGAGAAGGACAAGAAGGAGAAGGACAAGAACGGCAAGGACGACGAGGACGGGAAGAAGTCCGACGACGGCACGTACATCGTCGGTGAGGACAACAAGAACGACGACGGTGACGACGCCAAGGACGGCGCCGACCAGGAGAGTGGCGAGAAGCACAGCAGCGGCAAGAACACCGCGCAGGGCGGCGCGCCCGGCGCCTACGCCCCCAAGGGCACCGCGGCCCCGGCCGGCTCGGCGGCGGCCCCGCTCGCCAAGGACGGCAAGGCGCTCACCCTGCGCTTCGTGCTCCCCTCGGGCCCCGGCTCCGGGACCCTGCGCACCGTGGCCGACCGCATCGCGGGCATGCTGAAGGAGATCGGCATCGGCACCGAGATCACCAAGGTGCCGGACGAGAGCTACTTCAAGGACCACATCGCCGCCGGCGAGTACGACCTGGCGCTCTACTCCTGGCCCGCCTCCGCCTTCCCGGCCACCGACGCCCGCCCCATCTACGCCAAGCCCGTCCCGGCCGCCGACGGCTCCCTGAACGTCGCGCAGAACTACACCCGGGTCGGCACCGACCAGGTCGACCAGCTCTTCGACCGGGCCATGGCCACCCTGGACCAGAAGGAGGCCCGGGACCTGCTGCGCAAGGCCGACTCGCGGATCTGGGCGGCGGCCGGCTCCGTCCCGCTCTACCAGCGCCCCCAGCTGACGGCGGCCCGCAAGAACCTGGCCAACGCGGGAGCCTTCGGCTTCGAGACGCCGGTCTACGAGGACATGGGCTTCCTCAAGAAGGGCGCCCAGGGCTCCCGGCCGTCCCGCTCGTCCACGTCCTCGCCCTCGTCCTGAACCCTCCCGGCAAGCCGCAGTCTCCGGAGCCCCGTACCATTGGGTGAGGCCGTGGCATGTACCGCCCGGCAGGCCCGCGTGACACGGACGTCCGCGAGGGCCGTCCTCACACCCTCCGGGAGTACGCCTCATATGACCGCGTCCACAACGCGTCACGACATCCGCAACGTCGCCATCGTTGCCCACGTCGACCACGGCAAGACCACGATCGTCGACGGAATGCTCAAGCAGGCCGGTGCCTTCGCGGCGCACCAGCTCGACTCCGTCGACGACCGCATGATGGACTCGAACGACCTGGAGCGTGAGAAGGGCATCACGATCCTCGCCAAGAACACGGCGGTGAAGTACCACCCGAAGGATGGCGGCGACGTCATCACCATCAACATCATCGACACCCCCGGTCACGCCGACTTCGGCGGCGAGGTCGAGCGCGGTCTGTCGATGGTCGACGGCGTCGTGCTGCTCGTGGACGCCTCCGAGGGCCCGCTGCCGCAGACCCGCTTCGTGCTGCGCAAGGCACTGAGCCAGCGGCTGCCGATCATCCTGTGCATCAACAAGACGGACCGCCCGGACGCCCGCATCGACGAGGTGGTCAACGAGACCTACGACCTCTTCCTCGACCTGGACGCCGACGAGGAGCAGATCGAGTTCCCGATCGTCTACGCGTGTGGCCGGGACGGCGTCGCCTCCCTCACCAAGCCCGAGGACGGCACGGTCCCCACCGACTCCACCAGCCTGGAGCCGTTCTTCTCGACGATCCTGGACTACATCCCGGCCCCGACCTACGACGAGGCCGCCCCGCTCCAGGCGCACGTGACCAACCTGGACGCCGACAACTTCCTCGGCCGTATCGCGCTGCTGCGCGTGCACCAGGGCGAGCTGAAGAAGGGCCAGACGGTCGCCTGGATGAAGCGCGACGGGTCCGTGCAGAACGTGCGGATCTCCGAGCTGATGATGACCGAGGCGCTCACCCGCAAGCCCGCGGAGAAGGCCGGCCCCGGTGACATCTGCGCGGTCGCCGGCATCCCGGACATCATGATCGGTGAGACCCTGGCCGACTCGGAGAACCCGGTCCCGCTGCCGCTGATCACGGTGGACGAGCCCGCGATCTCCATGACGATCGGCACCAACACCTCCCCGCTGGTCGGCCGCGGCGCCACCGGCAAGGGCGCCGACAACAAGGCGGTCGTCAAGGACCGCAAGGTCACCGCCCGCCAGGTCAAGGACCGGCTGGACCGCGAGCTGATCGGCAACGTCTCGCTGCGCGTCCTGGACACCGAGCGTCCCGACGCCTGGGAGGTGCAGGGCCGCGGTGAGCTGGCGCTGGCCATCCTGGTCGAGCAGATGCGCCGCGAGGGCTTCGAGCTGACGATCGGCAAGCCGCAGGTCGTCACCAAGGACGTCGAGGGCAAGACGTACGAGCCCGTCGAGCGCATGACCATCGACGTGCCCGAGGAGCACATGGGCGCGGTCACGCAGCTCATGGGCGTGCGCAAGGGCCGGATGGACAACATGTCCAACCACGGCTCCGGCTGGGTCCGCATGGAGTTCGTGGTCCCCTCCCGCGGCCTGATCGGCTTCCGCACGGAGTTCCTCACCCAGACCCGCGGCACCGGCATCGCCCACTCCATCCACGAGGGCCACGAGCCCTGGTTCGGCACCCTGACGACCCGTAACAACGGCTCGCTGGTCGCCGACCGCTCCGGCGCCGTCACCGCGTTCGCGATGACGAACCTCCAGGAGCGCGGCGTGCTCTTCACGGACCCCGGCACCGAGGTGTACGAGGGCATGATCGTCGGCGAGAACTCCCGCGCCGACGACATGGACGTGAACATCACCAAGGAGAAGAAGCTCACCAACATGCGGTCGTCCTCGGCCGACTCGTTCGAGGCGATCGTCCCGCCGCGCAAGCTCTCGCTCGAGCAGTCGCTGGAGTTCTGCCGGGACGACGAGTGCGTCGAGGTGACCCCGGAGGCCGTTCGCATCCGCAAGGTGAACCTGGACGCCCGCGAGCGCGCCCGCGCCGCGAGCCGCGCCAAGCACGGCTGACCCACCTGCCGCCCTGGCGGCACACAGCGGAGCCCGGGTGCCCCCATCGTGGGGGCACCCGGGCTTTTTTCAACCGGTTTTTCGAGCGCCGGCCGCCCCCTCGTGACCGTCCGGGCACCCCCGTGTGTCCGAAACGCGGAGATCGACGCCCGATAGCCATGTAACACGTCCGTTTCGCGGTCTTCTCGTCCCGAACGGTTTGTCCAGATTTTGGAAGATCTACCCCGCAGCTGTGACTGAATTGAGATTTAAAGACGGTGGTCGGTTCTTCTGCTCATGGCAGATAGTTAGCCGCGTAACGCTCGGGTCAATGGGTCAAGCGCTGTGGGGACAGTGCCCGACTCACGAGCACCAGGGGGTGACTGAGCTTCCGTCAGGGGTGTCGGAAGCCAGACGAATACCCCCCTCCTGTCGGTGAACACGTGGAGTCATGAGGAGGAGTCCCATGCGCGGTGTCACGAACACCAGGTGGGTCACACGGTCCGTCGCCCGCAACTGTGCCCCGGCGGACGGCGATCGACTCTGAGGAGCGGGCCGGCCGCTGAAGTCCGGGCATCCGGCTACGCGCGTCCGGCTGCGGGTTTCCGGTGTCCTCCGGAACGTCCCGACGCTTCTTCATGATCCGTTCCGCGATGGCGCACACCCTGCGCCCGCCGCCGGTTCGGCACACCCACACCTGTGAAATGGGCGAATTGTGACAAGTCCAATCGACATTGAGGACGGCGGAACGGCAGCCGTCGCCGACGATGCTCCGGAGCCCGTCAAGACGGGGGAGGAGAAGACTCACGAAGGCCGGTCACCCGGGCAGTTGATGTGGCTCCGCTTCAAACGCGACCGGACCGGGGTCGTCTCCGCCTGCATCGTGATCGTCTTCTTCGTCGTCTCCGCACTGGCCCCGCTCATCGCGAAGGCGTACGGGAAGAATCCCTACACGCTGTACGCCCAGGAGCCCGACCACCCCTTCCTCCTGGACGACTTCGCGATGCCCACCGGTTCCTTCGGCGGCATGTCGGGCGACTTCTGGTTCGGCGTCGAACCCAAGCTGGGCCGCGACGTGTTCACGATGCTGCTCTACGGCATGCGCACCTCCCTGTACATGGCCGTGGTCGTCACCTCGCTCTGCGTCCTCACAGGCGTGCTCATCGGCATGGTCAGCGGCTTCTTCGGCGGCCGCGTCGACTACTGGCTGGGACGGATCACCGACTTCTTCCTGGCCTTCCCGCAACAGCTGTTCTTCATCGCCTTCATGCCCGTCGTGACCGCGATGTTCGTCTCCCCGCAGGACGAGACCCCCACCTATCTCAGAGCCGTGGCCATCACCCTGGTGATGTGGTTCCTCGGCTGGATGGGACTGGCCCGTCTGGTGCGCGGCTCGGTACTGACGCTGCGGGAGCGCGAGTTCGTGGAGGCGGCCAAGGTGTCCGGGGCCTCTCCCTGGCGCATCGTGCGCAAGGAGATCCTGCCCAACATCGTCACACCGATCCTGGTGCAGGCCACCTACATCCTCCCGAGCACGATCCTGTCCATCGCCTTCCTGTCGTACATCGGCGTGGGCTTCGTCGAACCGACCCCGGACTGGGGCCGCATGTTCGCCATCGGTGCCGACGTGTACGAGCAGGACCCGATGTTCATGTTCTTCCCAGGAGTGGCGCTGGTCGTCTTCGTCCTCTCCTTCAACCTTCTCGGCGACTCCGTCCGGGACGCATTCGACCCCAAGACCGGACGGTAACCGTCCATTGGTGGGTGGGGGAGCTGCCACCCCCGTGCCGGGCTTCCGGACCGTCAGGCAGCACTCGTGGACAACTATCGACAGGCAGGTGGATCGGCATCATGAAGCCCATCAGAACCCGCACCACGCGCACCACGCGCGCCATAGCCGTGGCCATCGTGGCCGGCGCGCTGGTGCTGACCGGCTGCTCCGGCGACAGTGACGGCGGCGGCAAGGGCAAGAGCGACGCCAAGAACCAGAAGGACGCCGCCGAGCAGCAGGACCCGGTGGCCTACGGCGACGCCGCGGCGTCCAACGGTCCGGCCCAGGAGGTCCCCGGAGCGAAACCCGGCGGGTTCATCAACGTCTACATGCAGTCGGACCTGACCCACATGGACCCGGGCCAGATCTACGTCAGCGACGCCGGCCAGTTCGCCAACCTGATCCACCGCGGCCTGACGAACTTCCAGGAGGACGACGAGGGCAACCTGACCGTCGTCGGCGACATCGCCACCGACTCCGGCCAGTCCTCCGACGGCGGCAAGACCTGGACGTACAAGCTCAAGGACAACATCAAGGACGACCAGGGCAACGCCATCACCTCGGCGGACGTCCGGCACACCATCGAGCGCCAGTACTCGAAGGTGATCTTCGACGGTCCGACCTACATCCAGTCCTGGCTCTCGGGCAACGACTACCGCAAGGCACTGCCGGACGGCCCGTACAAGGGCAAGCACCTGCCGGACTCGGTGCTGGAGACGCCGGACGACAAGACGGTCGTCTTCCACTTCTCCCAGCCGCGCCCGGACCTCCCGCAGGCCCTCGCCATGGCCGGCTACGCCATCGTGCCCGAGAAGCGGGACACGAAGGAGAAGTACGACGACGCCCCCGCGTCCCTCGGCCCCTACAAGATCGCCGAGTACAAGCCCGGCAAGTCGATGAAGCTGGTCAAGAACGACCAGTGGGACGCGAAGACGGACTCGGTGCGCCACCAGTACGTCGACGGCTACAACTTCACCAGCACCATCGACCAGGCCAGCCAGACCAAGCGGCTGATCGCCGACCAGGGCGAGGCCAAGAACGCCATCCAGTTCACGGACCCGGTCGACCCGGCCCAGATGTCGACGGTCATCAGCGACCCGGCGACGAAGAAACGTACCATCGCGGGTTACCAGGTCTACGTCTGGCAGATGAGCTTCAACCTGGACCGCATGAAGGACAAGAAGGTCCGCGACGCGATCACCTACGCGATCCCGAACCAGTCCATGGTCCAGGCGGACGGCGGCCGTTACGGCGGCGAGGTCGCCGGCGGCCTGCTCGCCCCGACCCTGCCGAACTTCGACCCGAAGTACGACCCGTTCGGCAAGCTGAAGAAGCCCAACGGCGACCCGGAGAAGGCCAAGCAGCTGCTGAAGGAGGCGGGTGTCAAGGAGGGCACGAAGCTCACCTACGCCTACTCCAACACCCCGCGCGGTCAGGCCCAGATGGTCATCATCAAGGACGCCCTGGCGAAGATCGGCTTCGACGTCCAGGCCAAGGAGATCGACCGGGCCAGCTTCTACGAGCAGGTCGGCAAGCTGGACAACCCGTACGACCTCTACATGACCGGCTGGGGCCAGGACTGGCCCAACGCCTCCACGGTCATCACCCCGGTCTACGACGGTGAACTGGTCGCCGACGGCGCGTCCAACTACTCGCACATCGACGACGCGCAGGTCAACGCGCTGATCAAGAAGGCGATGACGCAGCAGCCCGAGGAGGCGGCCAAGACCTGGGAGAAGGCCCACCACCGCATCGTGGAGGACATCAACCCGGCGGCCCCGGTCTACTACTCCAAGCAGATCCAGCTCTACGGATCGAACATCGGCGGTGCCCGGTACAGCAACGAGTCGAGCTACATCGACATCAACGACCTGTACCTGAAGCAGCCGTAGCCCGCCGGCCCGGCTGACCGCGGGGTGCGCGCCGAGCGAGCGCGACGGCGCGCACCCCCGCGGAGGTCTTCCTCACCTGCCGCCGCGTTCCCGAAGAGAGCATCCACCTGCCATGCTTCAGTTCCTCGTTCGCAGGTTGATCGGCGCATGCGTGATCATCTTCCTGATCGGCGCCTTCACCTTCTTCCTGTTCTATACGATCCCCCAGGACTTCGCCGAGCTGTCCTGCGGCAGAAACTGCACCCCACAGAACATCGCGGTGATCCGCGAGAACCTCGGCCTCGACAAGCCCATCACCGCCCAGTTCTGGGAATTCATGTCGGGCATCGTGAGCGGTCGGGACTTCAGTCAGGGGCACTGCTCCGCGCCGTGCCTGGGGATGTCCTTCGACACCGGCGAGTTCGTCTGGGACTCGATCCTGGACCGCTTCCCGCTCACGCTCTCCCTGACGGTGGGCGGCCTGGTCATCTTCCTGTTCCTGGGCCTCGGCTCGGGCCTGCTGGCCGCCTGGAAGCGCGGCACCATCGTGGACAAGGCCGTCAGCGGTGCCTCGATCGTCCTCAGCTCGTTCCAGATCTACTTCCTCGGCCCGATCGTCCTCGGCATCTTCGTGTACCAGTCGGGGATCCTGGACAACCCGAAGTACGAGCCGTTCACGGAGAACCCGATCGCCTGGATGGTCGGCATGATCATCCCCTGGTGCGTGATGGCCACCATCTTCACCGCCCAGTACACCCGTATGGCGCGGTCGACCATGATCGAACAGCTCCAGGAGGAGCACGTCCGCACCGCACGGGCCAAGGGCATGAAGCAGCGCTACGTCTTCTTCCGCTACGCCTGGCGCGGATCGCTGATCCCGATCGTCACCATTCTCGGCATGGACCTCAGCGCCCTGCTGTCCGGGGCGGTGGTGACGGAGTTCACCTTCGACCTCGCCGGCATCGGCCGTCTCGCGGTCGACTCGTCGCTGACCAAGGACCTGCCGGTGACGATGGGCGTCATGCTGTTCGGGGCCTTCTTCATCCTGCTCCTGAACATCCTGGTGGACCTCGCCTACGCATACATCGACCCGCGCGTGCGGCTCAGCTAGGAGAACTCCGTGAGTACTTCGACCAAGACCGAAGGCGCGACGGCCCCGACCGGGCCGGAGTCCTTCTTCTCGGTCCGCGACCTCCGGGTGCGGTTCTCCACCGAGGACGGCATCGTCAAGGCGGTCGACGGCCTGTCCTTCGACGTCGAGCGCGGCCGGACCCTGGGCATCGTGGGGGAGTCGGGTTCCGGCAAGTCCGTCACGAACCTCACCGTGCTCGGCCTGCACAACCCCAAGACGACCACGGTCGACGGCGAGATCGTCCTCGACGGCAAGGAACTCGTCACGGCGACCGAGAAGGAGCTGGAGAAGCTCCGCGGCAACAAGGTCGCCATGATCTTCCAGGACCCCCTGACCGCGCTGTCGCCGTACTACACGGTGGGCCGGCAGATCGCCGAGCCGTACATGAAGCACACCGGCGCCTCCAAGAAGGAGGCGCGGGCACGGGCGATCGAGATGCTGACCAAGGTCGGCATCCCGCAGCCGAAGTCCCGCGTGGACGACTACCCGCACCAGTTCTCCGGCGGCATGCGCCAGCGCGCGATGATCGCCATGGCCCTGGTCTGCGACCCCGACCTGCTGATCGCCGACGAGCCGACCACCGCCCTGGACGTGACCGTCCAGGCGCAGATCCTGGACCTGCTCAAGGACCTCCAGCAGGAGTTCGGCTCGGCCATCGTCTTCATCACCCACGACCTCGGCGTCATCTCCGACATGGCGGACGACCTGCTCGTGATGTACGCGGGACGGGCCGTGGAGCGCGGCAGCGCCGCCGAGGTGCTGCGCAGCCCGCGGCACCCCTACACCTGGGGCCTGCTCAGCTCGATGCCACGCCTCGGCGGCAGTCTCGACCAGCCGCTCAACCCGATCCCGGGATCGCCGCCCAGCATGCTCAACCCGCCGTCCGGCTGTCCCTTCCACCCGCGCTGCGCGTTCACCGGCGAGGTGGGCGGCGACCGGTGCGCCACCGAGCGTCCGCCGCTCGGCGAGGGACGCGCCGCGGCCTGCCATCTGACGGCGGAGCAGAAGCAGACCATCTTCATCGACAAGATCCAGCCCCGGCTGCGCTAGGGAGACCGTGACATGAGCGACGAACTCACCCTTCCCGCACAGCAGGGCCCCGCCTCCGCGTCGTCCGAGGTGCTGCTGAAGGTCGAGGGTCTGACCAAGCACTTCCCCGTCTACGGCGGCTTCCCGATCAAACGCAAGGTCGGCGCCGTCCAGGCCGTGGACGACGTCGACCTGACCGTCGGCACCGGTGAGAGCGTCGGCCTGGTGGGCGAGTCGGGCTGCGGCAAGTCCACCACGGGCCGGCTCATCACCCGGCTCCTGGAACCGACCGGCGGGAAGATCGAGTACGCGGGCCGGGACATCACCCACGCCTCACGCAGGCAGTTGGCGCCCGTCCGGTCCGAGATCCAGATGATCTTCCAGGACCCGTACTCCTCGCTGAACCCCCGGCAGACCGTCGGCACGATCATCAAGTCGCCCATGGAGGTCAACGGGATCGACCCGAAGGGCGGCCGGGACAGGAAGGTCCGCGAGCTGCTCGAACTCGTGGGTCTCAACCCCGAGCACTTCAACCGCTTCCCGCACGAGTTCTCCGGCGGCCAGCGCCAGCGCATCGGCGTGGCCCGCGCCCTGGCCCTCAACCCGAAGCTCATCGTGGCCGACGAGCCGGTCTCCGCGCTCGACGTGTCGATCCAGGCGCAGGTGGTGAACCTGCTGCAGGAAGTGCAGCAGGAACTCGGCATCGCCTTCCTCTTCATCGCCCACGACCTGGCCGTCGTACGGCACTTCTCGCAGCGCGTCGCGGTCATGTACCTCGGCAAGGTGGTCGAGGTCGGCGACCGGGTCTCCATCTACAGCAGGCCCCGGCACCCCTACACCCACGCCCTGCTGTCGGCGGTGCCCGAGGTGTCAACGGTCGACGAGCCGGAGGACCGCGAGCGCATCCGCCTCGCCGGCGACGTCCCCTCACCGATCATGCCGCCCTCCGGCTGCCGCTTCCGCACCCGCTGCTGGAAGGCGCAGGACAAGTGCGCGAGCGAGGTGCCTCCCCTGGTCCGCCTCGAAGGCAACCGCGAGGGGCACCTGACCGCCTGCCACTTCCCGGAGGAGCCGACGACCGCGGCCCGCGACGAGGACATCGTCCTGGACCCGGCGCTGACCGCGCTGGAGGACGTGGACAAGGACTGAACCCCGCCACGGCGGCAAAGACCGAGGGCCCGCGCCTGGGGAGGCGCGGGCCCTCGGTTTCCCTGGAAGCGGACGAGTCCGGGCTCGGGTCAATGGGCCTTGGACGGTCCCTTCCGCAGGCGGTGCCGACAGAAAAGGGGTGTTGTCAGGCGGCCGCCTCGGGGCTCTTGGTGAGACGGGGAGAGGGTACGTCATCCGTCTCGGGGTAGTGACACGCGGTCAGGTGCCCGGCCTTGTTGCCCTCCACCTGGACCAGCGGCGGCGTCTCGGACGCGCACTTCTCCGTCGCCTTCCAGCAGCGGGTGCGGAAGCGGCAGCCCGAGGGCGGGTTGATCGGCGAGGGGACGTCGCCGACGAGCCGGATGCGCTCGCGGGGCGTGTCCTCCACCGTGGCCTCGGGCACGGCGGAGAGCAGGGCGCGGGTGTACGGGTGACGCGGGTTGTCGTACAGGTCGTCTCGGTCGGCGATCTCCATGATCTTGCCGAGGTACATGACCGCGACGCGCTGCGAGAAGTGCCGCACGATCGCCAGGTCGTGGGCGATGAAGACGAACGCGATGCCCAGCTCCCGCTGCACCTTCTGGAGCAGGTTGACGACCTGTGCCTGGATGGACACGTCGAGCGCGGAGACCGGCTCGTCGGCCACGATGAGCTTCGGGTCGAGGGCCAGGGCGCGGGCCACGCCGATGCGCTGGCGCTGGCCGCCGGAGAACTCGTGCGGGAAGCGGTTGAAGTGCTCGGGGTTGAGACCCACGATCTCCAGCAGCTCGCGCACGCGGTTCTCCCGGCCGCCGGCCGGGTTGATGCCGTTGATCTCCATCGGACCCGCGATGATCTTGCCGACCGTCTGGCGCGGGTTGAGGGAGGCGTACGGGTCCTGGAAGATCATCTGGATCTCGGACCGGATCGGCGCGAGCGCCCGGCGCCCCGCGTGCGTGATGTCCTGGCCGTTGTAGACGACCTTGCCGCCCGTGGGCTCCAGCAGGCGCGTGATCAGCCGGCCGGTCGTCGACTTGCCGCACCCGGACTCGCCGACCAGACCCAGGCTCTCGCCCGCGCCCACCGTGAAGTCGAGGCCGTCCACGGCCCGGACCGCACCGACCGTGCGCGGGATCGGGAAGCCGCCCTTGATCGGAAAGTGCTTGGTCAGGCCGCTGACGTCCAGGAGCGTTTCCGCGTTGCTCATGATGGTGAAGTCCTGTCTCTTGTACGTCAGTTGTGCCGCAGTGCGACGGAGTCGGCGAACAGCTCCCTGCGCTGCTCCTTGGGCAGGTGGCAGGCGGACCCGCGGCCCTCGAGCACCGCGAGCACCGGCTGCTGGGAGGAGCACAGCCCGCCCTCGACCTTCTCGGCGAAGGCACACCGCGGGTGGAACCGGCAGCCGGTGGGCGGGTTGAGCAGCGAGGGGGGCGAGCCCGGAATCGGCTCCAGCGGCACGTCGACCGGTCCGTCCAGGCTCGGCATGGAGCTCATCAGGCCCAGCGTGTAGGGGTGCTGCGGGTCGCGCAGCACCTCCTCCTTGGTGCCGCGCTCCACGCACCGGCCGCCGTACATCACCAGCACGTCGTCCGCGATGTCGGCGATGACACCGAGGTCGTGGGTGATGAAGACGATGGCCGTGCCGAACTCCTGCTGGAGGTCCTTGAGCAGGTCCATGATCTGCGCCTGGACCGTCACGTCCAGGGCCGTGGTCGGCTCGTCCGCGATGAGCAGCTCGGGGTCGCAGACCAGGGCCATGGCGATCATCGCGCGCTGGCGCATGCCGCCGGAGAACTGGTGCGGGTAGTCGTCCACCCGGACCTCCGGCTGCGGGATGCCCACCCGGCGCAGCATCTCGATCGCCCGCGCCCGCGCTTCCTTCTTGGAGGCGCCGGTGTGCTTGCGGTACGTCTCGCTGATCTGCTTGCCGATGGTGTGGTACGGCGACAGCGAGGCCAGCGCGTCCTGGAAGATCATGGCCATCTTGTTGCCGCGCAGCCGCTCCAGCTCCCGCTCGGTGGCGGTGAGCAGGTCCTTGTCGTCGAGGACGATCTCGCCCTCGATCGCGGTGCGGTCCCGGTCGTGCAGGCCCAGGATCGTCAGGTTGGTGACCGACTTGCCCGAGCCCGATTCGCCGACGATGCCGAGCGTCTTGCCCTTGGCGAGGTCGAAGGAGAGCCCGTCGACGGCCTTGACGATGCCGTCCTCGGTGGAGAAGTGGACCTTCAGGTCCCTGACGGAGAGGAAGGGCTGCTGTTCGGTGCTCGTCACGGGGACGCTCCAGGAGGTGATGCGGGGGGTAGCCGGGTGGGGCGGTGGGAGAGGCGACTGTGGCGGGCGGGGGTCAGGCGAGCCGGATCCGCGGGTCGATGAGGGCGTAGACCGCGTCGACGATGATGTTGAAGAAGACGATCGCTGCGGCCGCCAGCATGGTGACTCCGAGCTGCATCGGCAGGTCGCTCTGGTCCACGGCCTGGATCGCGAGCCGGCCGATGCCCTGCAGCGAGAAGACCGACTCGGTGATGATGGCGCCACCGATCAGGACACCGAGGTCGATGCCGAAGATGGTGACGATCGGCCCCATGGCACCGCGCCAGGCGAACCGGAAGAAGACGTTCGTGCCGGACAGGCCCTTGGCCCGAGCGGTCCGGACGTAGTCCTCGCTGAGCTGCTCCACCAGTTGCGAGCGCGTCATACGGGTGTAGTTGGCCGTGAAGATGATGGAGAGCACCAGCCATGGCAACAGCAGACCGGAGAACCAGGCGGCCGGGTTCTCGGTGAGCGGGGTGTACGACGGCTGGCTGAGCAGGTCGAGCTGCGCGACCAGGAAGTACATCGCGATGTAGCCGACGAAGTAGATCTGGAGCGAGGAGCCGAGCAGCGACACCGAACTGGCGAACTTGTCCAGGAACTTGCCCTGCTTGACGGCGGCGAGCATGCCCGCTCCCACACCGACGATCAGGAAGACGACGGCCGCGCCGAAGGCGAGCGACAGCGTCAACGGCAGCCGGTCCATGAGCGTGCCGAAGACCGGCTCGTTGTTGGCGAACGAGTAGCCGAGGCACGGCGCGTCGCAGTAGCCGTAGCCGCCGTAGTCCCGGCCGGCGAAGAAGCCCACGAGCCAGTGCCAGTACTGCATGACGATCGACTCGTCGATGCCCAGGTTCTTCCGGATCTGCTCCAGATTCTCCGGCGTGCAGTTCTTGCCGCAGGACATCATGGCGGGGTCACGCGGTACGGCGTAGAAGAGCCAGAAGGTGACGGCGCTGATGATCAGAAGGATGACCATCGCACCGAAGACTCGGCGGACTAGGAAGCGGAACATGGGGCGTGACTTTCCGGACGGGGCGCCGTCGCCGGGGTGAAGGGGGGGTGGGCCCGAAGGGGGCGACCATACGGGTGGTGGCCGCCCCCTCGGTTTCGGGTGCGCTTACTTCTTGAGGTACAGCTTGCAGAGCGCGATGCAGGTGTTGCCGTTGTCGTAGACGACGTTGCCGACCTTGGATCCGTACATCCAGTTGCGGATGGAGTGGTAGTCGGGCACCACGGCGGCCAGCTCCATGATCTGGCGGTCGACCGCACCCCAGGCCTTGTTGGCCTCTTCCGGGTCCGAGATCTCGGCGGCCGCGTTGATCGCCTTGTTGACGGACGTGTCGTTCAGCTGGGCGTAGTTGCTGCGGCCGTTGCCGATGTTCTCGCCGCTCCAGCAGGGGTAGAAGACCGAGTAGCCGTTCGGCCAGTCCGGGCTCCAGCCGGCGGCGAACAGGTCGTAACCGTTGTCGATCTTGCCGATCTGGGTGTAGAAGGTCGACTTGTCGACCTGCTTGTTGACGACCTTGAAGCCGGCCGCCTCCAGGGCGTTCTTGATCGCCACGGCGGACTTCACCGAGTTGTCCGACTGCTGGTAGGCGATGACCAGCTTCTGGCCGATCTTGCCGGCCTCCTTCAGCAGGGCCTTGGCCTTCTCCGGGTCGCCACCGGGCTTCTTGGTGACGCCGTACAGGTCGAACTTCTCGTAGCCGGGGGTCACCGGGCTGAGGATCGTGGTGGCCAGCTCGCTGGTGGAGGCACCACCGCGGATCGTCTGCAGCTGCTGGTGCGGCCACGCCCAGTTGATGGCCTGGCGGACCTTGACGTCCTTGATGCGGGTGGTGTTGATCGGCCAGTAGTAGGTGACCGTGTCGACCGCGGTGAGGACGCGCTTCTTCAGCTCGGCGTTGGTGAGCACCTGCGCGATGCGCTGCGGGGCGACCTCGTTGAAGATCGACATCGCGTACTGGTCGTTGCCCTTGTCCGCGAGGTAGCGGTCCGTGGAGGCCAGCAGCTCGTAGCCGTACTGGAAGTGGTACTTGTCCGGGTAGGCGTTGCGGATCGGGTCCGTCTTCGCGTCCCAGTGCTCGTTGCGCGTGTAGGTCAGCGACTTGCCGACGCTGCGGGCCTCGACCTTGTAGGGGCCGCAGGAGAACGGACGCTTGTCGTACTTCTCCTTGGTGTCGTGCTTCTTCGGCACCAGGGAGTAACCGCGCATCGCGAGGGTGAAGTTGAAGTCGGCGCGGGCCTCGTTGAGGCGGAAGGTGACGGTCTTGCCGCTGATCTCGATCGAGTCGAGCGACTTGCCGTCGTACGGGCCCTTGTACTTGTCGCCGCCCTCGAGGAACTGCTGGACGTACCGCGGTCCCTCGGTGATGAAGTCGGCGAAGAGGCGCTCGAAGGTGTGCCGGACGTCGTCCATGGAGAGGTCGGAGCCGTCCTCCCACTTCACGCCGTCCTTGATGGTGAAGGACCAGGTCTTGCCGCCGTCCTTCATCGTGCCGGCGTCGGTGGCGACGTCACCGACCAGCGTGCAGCCGCCCTTGTCGTCGAGCTTGTAGCCCGTCAGACCGCGCATGATCGGCACGGTGATGGCGCCCTCGGTCGACACGTAGATCTGTGCCGGGTCCATGTGGTCCATGTCGAACTGGTCGAGCGAGTAGACCGTCCCGCCCTTGACCGCGTCCTTGACCTCCGGGGCCGGACCGGTCGAGTCGGCCTTCGTGCCGACCAGGATCTCCGTGGTCTTGCTGCCGCTCACCTTCGGGGCGTCGCTCCTGGAGCCGCCCTTGTCGTCGCTGCCGCCGCAGGCGGTCAGGACCGAGGACGAGGCCGCGACGACACCGGTCGCTATGAGGAAGTTTCTACGGGAGAAAGCCATGGTGAACCTACCAAGGGTGGTCAAACGGGACGGATGTGCCCGGCCGGACTCCTGTGTACGGACCGGAGGGTGGAACGGATCAGCGCTTGGACTTCGGGTCGAGTGCGTCGCGCACCGAGTCGCCGAGCAGGTTGAAGGCGAGGACGAAGAGCACCATCGACACGCCCGGGAAGAGCATGAAGGTGATGTCCTCGGTGTAGAACTGGGCACCGCGCTGGATCATGACACCCCAGTCCGGGGTCGGGTCGATGATGCCGACGCCGAGGAAGGCGAGACCCGCTTCCGCGGTCACGTAGGCCGGGAGCATGAGCGTGGACTGGATGAGAATGGGCGTCCAGAGGTTGGGCAGCAGTTCCTTGAAGACGATCCGCCACGGTGAGGCACCCGTGACCTTGGCCGCCTCCACGAACTCGCGTTCACGCAGACCGAGCACCTGTCCCCGCAGCAGGCGGGCCAGGGAGGCCCAGCCGAAGACCGCCAGCACGAGGATGAGCGAGACGGCCCGCAGCGAGGTCGGGATGTTCTCGTCGTCGGCGACGAAGAGGCCGTAGACGACCGGCATGAAGGCGATGAAGAAGAGCGTCGAGGGGAACGAGAGCAGGATGTCGATGACCCGGCCGACGAAGTAGTCCGTCCGGCCGCCGAGGTAGCCCGCCGTGATGCCGATGACCACGCCGACGACCGTGGTGAGCAGCGTGGCCGCCAGGGCGATTCCCAGCGAGGTGCGGATGCCGTAGAGCAGGAAGGTGAAGACGTCACGGCCGAGTTGCGGCTCGATGCCGAACCAGAACTCCGAGCTCATGCCGCCGTTGGGGCCGGCCGGATACGCGAAGGCGTCGAGCAGTTCGGGTCGCTGGCTGGCGTAGGTGGTGTACGGGTCCTTGCCGTACAGCTTGGCTATGAGCGGTGCCGCGAGTGCGATCACGAAGAAGAAGAGCACAACGCAGGCGCACACGACGCCGGTGCGGTCGCGCTTGAAGCGCTTCCAGGCCAGGCGGCCCGGGGAGCGGCCCTCGCTGCCCTTGGGGGTGGCGGGCGTGGGTGACTTGTCGACGGTCTCGTCGGTCACCTCGAGCGGGGCGGCCGCTGATGGAGTTGGGGGGGTCATGGTGCTCCTGGCCCAAGGGAGGGTCTGATGACTCCGCAGGGCGTCCCCCTACGGGCTACGCCGGACTTTTTCAACGCAATTCGTTCAAGGTCAATAAAATCTGACCCGAGTTGACCTTGTCTTTAATTTCTTTACCTCTTCTTGGTCGATCCGTAGCTACGCGTGTAGCGCGTCGTGATCGATCCGTGCCTTACATCGGGCCAACTGGACCAATCAGGCAAGGTGTTCGTTATGTGGACGCCAGGTCGTCGAAATGCGTACACCCGAGGGTCGCAATGTAACGACTTTGCATCGCATTGTGGTGATCCATTGCGTGGTCGGCCGGAGAAATCCCGGCTCTGTCCTGCTCGGCCGTGAGTGCGGCTCGTGCTCCGGCCGGTGCCGCCCGTGCGTGATCCATGCAGAACCCGAACGTCCGGTCCGCACAGTGAGGGGTGCTGCCGACACCAGACCGACGAAGACCTTCAGGGGACCGCGTGAACGTACAGATCCTGGGTTGTATCGAGCTTCGCGCCACAGATGGTGAAAACATTTCCGTCAGCCCGACCGTCAGTCGCCTTCTGGCCACGCTGGCCTGGTCCGCGAACTCCTTCGTCACCGACGAGGACACGATCGGCCGGGTCTGGGAGAGCAGGGTCCCGGCCCGCCCCCGCGACGCCCTCTACACATTGGCGACCCGGCTGCGCAAGGCGCTGCAGGCGGTCGGTGCGCCCGGCACCACGTGCGACGTGGTCCGGCGGCCGGGCGGGTACACCCTGGTGGCGGCGGAGGAGACCGTCGACGTCCTCCGCTTCCGTGCCCTCGTCCGGCAGGCCAGGAACGCGCAGCGCCGGGGAGAGGAGGAGGCCGCCCTGGAGCTCTACGAGAAGGCGCTGGCCCTGTGCCACGGCCAGCCGCTGTCCGATGTGCGGACGGCATGGGCGGAGGCCGCGCGCGTGACGTTCGGCCAGGAGCTGCGGGCCGCGAGGGTCAACAGCGCGGAACTGGCGCTCGGCCTCGGGCGCTGCGACGACTACGTGCCGTTGCTCCACGAGCTGGTCGAGGCCCACCCCCTGGACGAACGGATCGCCAGTCTGCTGATGCTGGCGCTGTACCGCAGCGGGCGCCAGGACGAGGCGCTGCACTGTTTCCGTTCGACCCGCTCACGGTTCGTCGCGGAACTCGGCGTCGAGCCCGGGGGCAGGCTGCGCATGCTGCACGAGCGGATCCTGCGCAGGGACGAGGTCATTCACGGCGGCCGCCCGGTGTGGGCGGCCATGGCGTCATAGCGGTCGGGCCGCGGCGGGCTCGACCGTGAGGTCGTCGAAGTGATCGGCGAGGTAGCGTGCGAAGCGCTCCTCCGTGTCGTCCGGCAGGGGAGGGCGCGTGCCCCAAGTGCGGGGGCTCCGGTCCGGCGGGGCGTCGGGGCCTCGGCGTCCGGTGGCCGTCCGGTAGGGGGACGGGATGCCGATCTCGTCGAACAAGGTCTCCGCCTCGTTGCGGTACTCGACGACGGGCCGGGTGTCGCCGACAGCCTCGCAGACGCTCGCGAGGGCGGTCACCGCACGTGCCAGCACCAGGCGCTGACCCGAGTTCCGCGCCTGGTCGACCGCTTCCCGTGCCGCCTTCAGCGCGGCGTCGGTTTCACCGGTCTCCCGGAGGGCCACGGCGCCGAGGGTCCGGATGCGGGGCAGCGTGAGGGGACTGCCGTTCACCGCGAGCCCGCCGGCCGTCTCCAGAACCGCCGTCGCCTCTCCGTACTGTCCCTCCGCACAGTGCAGGGCCCCGCGCACCAGCAGGATCTCGATCAGGCCGGTCCGGTGCCCGGTCTCCTCGGCAATGGCCCGGGCGTCATCGAGGTGTGCGGCCGCCTCCGGCGTCCGGCCCGTACGCAGCTTCACGGAGGCGAGACCCACCAGGGAATCGACCTGGCAGTTGCGGTTGCCGACGCGCCGGGCAAGCCCGAGCGCGTCCTCATAGGCGAGGAGGGCACGGGCGTCCTGGCCCGCGTCGTCGCGCACCCGGCCGAGGGTCTCCAGCATCACCGCCTCCGCGTAGAGCGATTCGGAGTCGCGGGAGACCTCGAGGCCCTTCCACAACGTGGCGGCGGCTTCCCGGAACCTCGCCTGCTTCTGCTGCACCAGCGCGTGGTTCACCAGGGTCATCGAGTGGATGTGCCCCTGCGTGCCGCTGTTGAGCGCGAGCGCTCCGGTCACCGCTTCCTCCGCCTCGGCGAGCCGTCCCAGCGCGAGCTGCAGGGACGCCGTGTTGGTCAGCATGATCTTCTCGGCCTCCGTCATGCCGAGGGAGCGGTAGAGGGTGAGGGCGCGGTCGTAGAAGGGCAGTGCCTCGCGCGGCTCACCGAGCAGCTTCAGCGTCACCCCCCTGCCCTGCGCGCTCCGCGCCTCACCCGACAGCCACCCGGCGTCGCGGGCCGCGACCTGCGCACTCTCGTAGGCGCCGAGGGCCCCTCTGAAGTCCCCGCTCCGCCACAGGGCATGGCCGGACGACAGGTGGACGACCGCCTGGCCCCTGCGGTCACCGCCGCGTTCGGCCGCCTTGTGGGCGAGCGCGGCCAGCCGCAGCCAGTCGGAAAGGGGACGGCGGTGATGGAACAGGTCCTGCAACGCGTCGACGATCTGCCAGGCGAAGCGGGAGGGCCCGTGCTCGGCCGCGTACGCGATCGCCGCCGCGATGCCCTCCCACTCCTCGTCGAACCAGGCGAAGGCCTCCTCCGGGGTGCGGAAGGTCCGCGGGGCGGACCCGCCGACGGGCTCCGGAAGGGGCTGCGGGCAGTAGAGGCGGCACGTCGCGGCGACGCGGGAGACGCTCTGCAGGTAGTGGTCGAGGAGGCGGTCGACGGCCCGTGCCCGCTCGGTCTCGGTGTCCTCCGCGAGCACCCGTTCCCCGGCGTACTCGTGCACGAGGTCGTGCCAGGCCGTACGGCCGTCCTCGTCGTCGCGCAGCAGGTGCACCCGCTGGGCGAGTCTCAGCAGGTCGGCCGTCCGTTCCTCGTCCAGCCCCGCGCCCGCCGCGGTCGCGGCCACCGAGCGACCGGTGCCCGGAAGCAGCCCCAGGGAGCGGAAGACCCACCTCGCCTCGTCGGGCAGCGCCCCGTACGACAGGTCGAGCGCGGCCCGCACGGCGACGCTCTCCTCCCCCTCCACGTGCAGGCGGGCAAGACGGCCGCGCTCCGCGAGGCTGGTGACGTAGGCCCGGACGCTCCCGGCCCGGGTGCCGATCCAAGAGCCGGCGACGCACAGGGCCAGGGGCAGGTGATCGCAGAGTTCCACCAGGTGGGCCGCGGCCTGGGGGTCGGCCGCGACGACCTCGGCGCCGATCGCGGCGCCGAACAGTTCCAGTGCCTCCTCGCGGGACAGCACGTCGCAGGTCACCGGGCGGGCCCCGTCCAGGACGAGTCCGTTCAGTTTCCGCCGACTCGTCACCACGGCGAGCGACCCGTCGGTGGCCGGAAGGAGCCGGCGTACGGACGAGGCATCGGCCGCGTCGTCGAGCAGGACGAGGACCCGACGGCCCGCCAGAAGCGTGCGGTAGAGGGAGGTCTGCGCGTCCAGGCCCAGCGGGATGTCGCGTGGCGCGCATCCCAGGCCCTGCAACAGCAGGGGCAGCGCCTCCTCCAGGGACATGGGTTCGGCGTTGTCGAAGCCCCGCATGTCCAGGAAGAGCTGCCCGTCGGGATAGTCGTCGGCTATCCGGTGGGCCCAGTGCAGGGCCAGCGCGGTCTTTCCGGCACCCGCGGGCCCCACGATCACGGCCGGAGCACCGTCGTCCCGCCGGCAGGCGTCGAGCAGGCGCAACTCCGTGTTCCGGCCGACGAAGCGGTGGGGAGCCCGGGGCAGTTGGCGGGGCACCCACCGGGGCCGGGAGGGCTCGGCCGGAGCCGACCCGTCCGTCCGGGGGGCAGCGTCTCCGGCGAGCAGCTTCCGGTGGAGTTCCGTGAGTTCGTCCGAGGGGTCGACACCGAGTTCCCGCACCATGCGGTTGCGCAGGTCGGTGTAGACGACCAGGGCGTCCGGCGACCGGCCGTCCCGGGCCAGGGCACGCATCAGCAGCGCGTGCGGGCGTTCGCGCAGGGGATGCTTCGACGTGAGCCGGACCAGGTCGGCGACGGCGGAGCGCGGCCGGCCCAGTTCCAGTTCCGCCTCCGCCCTGCCCTCCTCGGCGGCGATGTGCAGTTCGGTCAGGCGCCGGCGCTCCGCTTCCATGGTGGGCAGATCGGGGAGCGGGTCGCCGCGCCACAGCGCGAGGGCGTCGTCGTGGTAGCGGTACGCCTCCGCCCACTCCTTGTGCGTCAGCGCCCGCAAACCGTCCCTGATCAGCGACTCGAAGACGAACGCGTCGACGTCGGCGGGAGCGGCGCGCAGCACGTACCCGGGCTTCCGGGTGGCCAGAAGAGCGGCTCCCTCCGGACCGAAGGCGTGCCGGACCTCGGAGACCAGGGCGCGGATCCGTGCGGCCGACGCGCTGGGCATCCGTTCGTTCCACAGGCCCTGTGCCAGCCGGTCCACGGAGACGACGCGATCGGCGTGCAGCAACAGGACCGCGCAGAGGGCGCGCTGACGTCCCGTGAGGACGACGCCGGCTCCGTCGACCTGGATGTCAAGGGGGCCGAGCAGACGAAACCGAGGCGAACGATTACGCATCGGGGAACGGTAAACCAGTACCGTTCCGTCAGGCCATGGACTCCGCTCAGTAACGGCTCCGCCACTTGAGGGCGGACCGCGTCGTGCGCCGTACGCGCTCACCATGGCGTTTCCACCACAGACGCATCCACAGTCCGTGCAGCCCGACCAGGATGAGGACGGTGACCACCGCGTCGAGCCGGCCCCACCAGTCGGAGCCGTCCGTCAGGTGCACGAGGGACCGGTGCAGCAGACGCCAGGTGACCTCGGTGACCACCTGCAGACCGATGGCCAGGCAGGCCACGCTGCCCACGACCACGGCGACGGCGTAGGCCTTCACGAAGCGCCGCTCGCGGGACGGCAGTGACCGCAGCGGGTGCGGGGCCCGGCGGCCGAAGGGCCGGGCGGCCACATGCCGCAAGTAGCGGGTCGTGTCGGTGAACAGGTTCCGGCAGCCCGTCAGGTCCTGGACGACGAAGTACAGGTCCGTGCGCATGAACACGAGACACTGGTTCGCCAGTGCGAGGAACAGGGTCACCACGATCACGGGGAGCAGGACCCAGTCCGCTCCCCAGGCGCGGGCCAGCAGGCAGCCGCCCCAGATCACCGCGTCGAGGACGATGCCGGACAGGTAGACCGTCAGCCGCTCGCGCCGGCCCTTGAGCCAGATGCCCGACACCTCGGTCTGTGCCACCAGGAACTGCAGGCGGGTACCGAGCCGGATCCGCCCGCGCACACCCGCCGCGCGGGCCGTCAGCAGGTGCGCGGCCTCGTGCAGGGCGATGAGGCACCAGCCGATCGCACACTGCACCAGCACCGTGAAGGTGCCGTACTCCGTCCACAGGAAGCTGTCCCACGAGGGGAAGGTGCCGGGACGCGTCACCGCGACCGCGAGCGCCGTGACCGGTATCAGGAGCAGGACGGCGTGCAGCACCGGGTTCATGAGCCAGCGCACATGGTGCGTCCGCACCCGGGGGAGCGAGACCGCGGCCGGCGCGACGGGGAACCGCCGCTCGCCGATGGACGCCACCAGCCCGGCGGACGCGAGCCGCTCCACGAAAGCCCGGACATCGACGTCGCGGCCGGTGCTCGCGCGCAGGCTGCTCCTGGTCTCCTCCACCGTCTTGCCGGCGGACAGCAGCCGGACCGCGTCCATGCCGATCGCGGGCAGGGCGATGATCTCGTCGGTGCCCTGCCGCCCGATGATCCACTCGTCCCGGTCGGGGCGGAACTCCAGCTCGTGAAAGGCGACTTCGAGTCCCCGAGGACTGGTCAACGGCTGCACAACGGGCACTCCGGCCGGGCGGGATGCCGCACGTGGACGAGATGGTCGGGGGCGATCAGATTGATGCCGCGCACAAAGCCGGGAGCCGTCCGGGCCGTACCGGTGACCAGCGAGACGACCTCGTTGGCGATCAGCTGACCGGAGATTCCGGCGGCCGGCGCCATCGCTCCCGTGCCCCCCAGATCCGGATGCCAGCCGGGCTTGAGCTTGGCCTCCTCACCCGCGCCGACGCAATCGAAGCAGGGGCCCTCGGGGCCGTAGACACCGACCGTCACCAGGGGACCGTTGTAGCCGGCGGTCACCCAGGGAACTCCCAGCTCGGCACAGACCCTGTTGGTCATCTTGTTGATGACGTCGTTGCGCGGCTCGTCCGCGCACAGCACGAAGACGTCGGACAGAGCGACGAGTTCGCGCAACGCGCCCTCGGTGTCCACCCGCCGCACCTCGTGGGTGTACGTCCCCGAGGAGTTGACCGCGCCGAGGCGTTCCGCGGCCACCTGCGCCTTGGGCCGGCCCACGTCAGCCTCGGTGTACAGAGCCTGCCTGGTCAGGTTGGACACTTCCACGCGGTCCGGATCCACCAGGTGGAGGGTGCCGATGCCGACCGCGGCGAGTGCCCAGGCGGCGTGGCTGCCGGTGCCCCCCACGCCCAGAACCGTCACACGGGAGCGTGTGACGCGCCGCTGAGTCTCCCAGGGGTCGGTCTCCGGACGCAGGTCGATGCGCCGGAAATAGTCGTGGTTGCGGCTGTACCGCTCGATCTCGGCGTCCGTGAACCCCTCGGGACGGCCGGCCGTCGCGTCTTCCACGTAGCCGGTGTCGATCAGTTCCCGCACCAGCCGCCGGGCACCGTCCGGGCCGAGTCGCGGATGCCGCTCGGCCAACGACGTTTCGATGTCCTGAAGCGGGGTCGCGCCGTCCATCATGGTCAGGGCGTCCCATGCCCACCCATGGTGGTCGGTGATTTCCGCTGCGATTCCGTAGACCTCGCCGCCGAGGCGGACCGTTCCGTCGTCGAACCGGTGCGGGACGTGTTCCCGTTTTACTCGTGGACGTCTCACGACTTGCCTCCCGGAGTACTTCTCGGACGGAACGATCCGCCGGTGATTCGGCGCTTACCTGGCGATGGCCTTGCTGTCGATGGTCTCGATCTTGTCCAGCAGGCGGATCTCGATCAGCTCGGTCTGCCCCTCCAGGTCCGTCGTGACGGAGGTCGACTTCTCGTCGTTCTGCGTGACGTGCTGGGTGTCCTGCATGTTCGCCGTTCCTCTCTTCTCGGGACATCAGGCGCATGCCTGACTGCCGACCAGAGTCCTCCGGCGAACTTTCCGTCGTCTTTCAGTGGCCTTTCCGAGGGGTGATCCACCCCGGATGGCGGGACTGGATGTGCGAAGAGTCAACTATCCATCGATATTGACTGAAATGGGGCAACAGGAGAACCAGGGCACGAGGAGGCACTCCATGCGCGGAGCCACGCACGCCAAATGGGCCGCTTGCGCGGCGGTGGTAGTCCTCGCGGCGACGGCCTGTGGCGGCGGGGGCGGGGACGGCGGCAGCGGCGGTGACGGCAGCGGAGTGCTCAGCTCCTCCTGGGGCGACCCCCAGAACCCGCTGGAGCCGGCCAACACCAACGAGGTGCAGGGCGGCAAGGTCCTCGACATGATCTTCCGGGGGCTGAAGAAGTACGACCCCGAGACCGGCGAGGCCAAGGACATGCTCGCCGAGAAGATCGACACCTCCGACTCGCAGAACTTCACCGTCACCGTCAAGGACGGCTGGACCTTCAGCAACGGCGAGAAGGTCACCGCCCAGTCCTTCGTGGACGCCTGGAACTACGGCGCGAGCCTGAAGAACAACCAGCGCAACGCCTACTTCTTCGCGTACATCGACGGCTACGACAAGGTGCACCCCGAAAGCGGCGAGCAGAGCGCCGACACGCTCTCCGGGCTGAAGGTGACCGGCCCGCGCACCTTCACCATCAAGCTCAACCAGAAGTTCTCCAGCTTCCCCGACACCCTCGGCTACAACGCCTTCGCGCCGCTGCCCAAGGCGTTCTTCGACGACCACGACGCCTGGCTGAAGAAGCCGGTCGGCAACGGTCCGTACGAGGTCGACAACTACACCCGCGGCTCGCAGATGTCCCTGCGCAAGTGGGCGGACTACCCCGGCCCGGACAAGGCGCAGAACGGCGGCGTGGACCTCAAGGTCTACACCGACAACAACACCGCCTACACCGACCTGATCGCGGGCAACCTCGACCTCGTCGACGACGTCCCGGCCTCCCAGCTCAAGAACGTCAAGAACGACCTCGGCGACCGGTACATCAACACCCCCGCCGGCATCATCCAGACCCTCGCCTTCCCCTTCTACGACAACGACTGGAACAAGTCCGGCTCCGAGAAGGTCCGCAAGGGCCTGTCCATGGCCATCGACCGCAAGCAGATCACCGACACGATCTTCCAGCAGACCCGCACCCCGGCCACCGACTGGACCTCACCGGTCCTCGGCAAGGACGGCGGCTACAAGCCGGGCCTGTGCGGCGACGGGTGCGAGTACAACCCCGAGGAAGCCAAGAAGCTGGTCAAGGAGGGCGGCGGGCTGCCCGGCGGCCAGGTCAAGATCACGTACAACGCCGACACCGGCTCCCACAAGCAGTGGGTCGACGCGGTCTGCAACTCCATCAACAACGCCCTGGACAACGACCGCGCCTGCGCCGGCAACCCGGTCGGCACCTTCGCCGACTTCCGCAACCAGATCACCGGCAAGAAGATGAGCGGCCCCTTCCGCGCCGGCTGGCAGATGGACTACCCGCTCATCCAGAACTTCCTCCAGCCGCTCTACTACACCAACGCCTCCTCCAACGACGGCAAGTGGTCCAACAAGGAGTTCGACGGGCTCGTCGACAAGGCCAACGGCCAGACCGACACCGCCGAGGCCGTCAAGACCTTCCAGCAGGCCGAGGAGGTCCTCAGGGACAACATGGCCGCCATCCCGCTCTGGTACCAGAACGGCAGCGCCGGCTACTCGGACCGGCTCTCCAACGTGAAGCTCAACCCGTTCAGCGTCCCGGTCTACAACGAGATCAAGGTCGGCTGAGGGGGCGCCATGGGACGCTACGTCGTCCGGCGGCTGCTCCAGATGATCCCGGTCTTCATCGGGGCCACGCTGCTGATCTTCCTGATGGTCAACGTGATGGGCGACCCCATCGCGGGCCTGTGCGGCGACCGGGAGTGCGACCCGGCGACGGCGGCGCAGCTGCGGCACGAGTTCGGCCTCGACCAGCCCGTGTGGCGGCAGTACGCCACCTACATGGGCAACGTCTTCACCGGCGACTTCGGCACCGCCTTCAACGGCCAGCCGGTCACCGAGCTGATGGGGACGGCGTTCCCGGTCACCATCCGGCTCACCATCGTGGCGATCCTCTTCGAGATCGTCGTCGGCATCATCCTCGGCGTCGTCACCGGCCTGCGCCGCGGCCGCCCCGTCGACACCGGGGTGCTGCTGCTGACCCTCGTCGTCATCTCCGTCCCCACCTTCGTCACCGGCCTGCTGCTCCAGCTGCTGCTCGGCGTCAAGTGGGGCTGGATCGACCCGGCCGTCTCCTCCGAGGCGCTCTTCGGCGAGCTGATCGTCCCCGGCCTGGTGCTCGCCTCGGTCTCGCTGGCCTACGTGACCCGGCTGACCCGTACCTCCATCGCGGAGAACCGGCGCTCCGACTACGTCCGCACCGCCATCGCCAAGGGCCTGCCCCGCCACCGGGTCATCACCCGGCACCTGCTGCGCAACTCCCTCATCCCTGTCGTCACCTTCATCGGCACCGACATCGGCGCCCTGATGGGCGGCGCCATCGTCACCGAGCGGATCTTCAACATCCACGGCGTCGGCTACCAGCTCTACCAGGGGATCCTGCGCCAGAACACCCAGACCGTCGTCGGCTTCGTCACCGTCCTGGTCCTCGTCTTCCTCGTCGCCAACCTCGTCGTCGACCTCCTGTACGCCGTACTCGACCCGAGGATCCGCTATGCCTGAACAGGAGCCCTACGAGCCCGAACGCGCCGTCGCCGGCACCGGAATGGGCGGCACGATGGACCTCGGCACCAGCGAGGCGGTCACGCTGGAGCAGCCGCCGGGGCCGGACGGGGCGGACCCGCGGGAAAAGCCCCGCAGCCTGTGGTCCGACGCCTGGCACGACCTGCGCCGCAACCCCGTCTTCATCATCTCCGCGCTGGTGATCCTCTTCCTGATCGTCATCTCCCTGTGGCCGTCCCTGATCGCCTCCGGCAGCCCGCTCAAGTGCGACCTGGCCAAGGCCCAGGAGGGCTCCCAGTCCGGCCACCCCTTCGGGTTCAACGGCCAGGGCTGCGACGTCTACACCCGTACCGTCTACGGCGCCCGCACCTCGGTCGCGGTCGGCATCCTCGCCACGCTCGGCGTCGCCGTCCTCGGCAGCGTCCTCGGCGGCCTCGCCGGGTTCTTCGGCGGCGCGGGGGACGCGGTCCTGTCCCGCATCACCGACATCTTCTTCGCGATCCCGGTCGTCCTGGGCGGTCTCGTCCTGCTCTCCGTCATCACCAGCAACACCGTCTGGCCGGTCATCGGCTTCATCGTGCTGCTCGGCTGGCCGCAGATCTCCCGCATCGCCCGCGGCTCCGTCATCACCGCCAAGCAGAACGACTACGTGCAGGCGGCGCGGGCGCTGGGCGCCTCCAACTCCCGGCTCCTGCTGCGGCACATCGCGCCCAACGCCATCGCCCCGGTCATCGTCGTGGCGACCATCGCGCTCGGCACCTACATCTCCCTGGAGGCGACCCTGTCCTTCCTCGGCGTCGGCCTCAAACCGCCCAGCGTCTCCTGGGGCATCGACATCTCCGCCGCCGCCCCCTACGTACGCAACGCCCCGCACGCCCTGCTCTGGCCCTCCGGAGCCCTCGCCATCACCGTCCTCGCGTTCATCATGCTCGGCGACGCGGTGCGCGACGCCCTCGACCCGAAGCTGAGGTGAGCCGTCGCATGCTGCTCGAAGTGCGCGACCTGCACGTGGAGTTCCACACCCGCGACGGGGTGGCCAGGGCCGTCAACGGTGTCAGCTACGGCGTGGACGCGGGCGAGACCCTCGCGGTGCTCGGCGAGTCCGGCTCCGGCAAGTCCGTCACCGCGCAGACCGTCATGGGCATCCTCGACGTCCCGCCGGGCCGGATCACCGCGGGGGAGATCCTCTTCGAGGGCCGGGACCTGCTGAAACTGAAGGAGGAGGAACGCCGGAAGGTCCGCGGCGCCGAGATGGCGATGATCTTCCAGGACGCGCTGTCGTCGCTGAACCCCGTGCTGACGGTCGGCGCCCAGCTCGCCGAGATGTTCACCGTGCACCGCGGCATGTCCCGCAAGGACGCCCACGCCGAGGCCGTCGAGCTGATGGACCGGGTCCGCATCCCGGGCGCCAAGGAGCGGGTGCGGCAGTACCCGCACCAGTTCTCCGGCGGCATGCGCCAGCGCATCATGATCGCGATGGCGATGGCCCTGGAACCCAAGCTGATCATCGCCGACGAGCCGACCACCGCCCTCGACGTCACCGTCCAGGCCCAGGTCATGGACCTGCTCGCGGAGCTCCAACGGGAGCTGCACATGGGCCTGATCCTCATCACCCACGACCTCGGCGTCGTCGCCGACGTCGCCGACAAGATCGCCGTCATGTACGCGGGCCGGATCGTGGAGACCGCCCCGGTCCACGACATCTACAAGGCCCCGGCCCACCCGTACACCCGCGGCCTGCTGGAGTCCATCCCGCGCCTGGACCAGAAGGGCCGGGAGCTCTACGCCATCAAGGGCCTGCCGCCCAACCTCACCCGCATCCCGCCCGGCTGCGCCTTCCACCCCCGCTGCCCGATGGCCCAGGACGTCTGCCGCACCGACGTACCGCCCCTGTACGACGTCACGGAGTCCGACGCCGAGCGGGGCAGCGCCTGCCACTTCTGGAGGGAGTGCCTGCATGGCTGAGACCACGGAGCCCATCCTCGAAGTCCGCGGCCTGGTCAAGCACTACCCGCTGACCTCCGGCATCCTCTTCAAGAAGCAGGTCGGCGCGGTCAAGGCGGTCGACGGCGTCGACTTCCACCTCGACCGCGGCGAGACCCTGGGCATCGTCGGCGAGTCCGGCTGCGGCAAGTCCACGGTCGCCAAGATGCTGGTCAACCTGGAGCGGCCGACGGCGGGGGAGATCCGCTACAAGGGCGAGGACATCACGCGCCTGTCGGGCAGGGCCCTGAAGTCCGTACGCCGGAACATCCAGATGGTCTTCCAGGACCCCTACACCTCCCTCAACCCCCGCATGACGGTGGGCGACATCATCGGCGAGGCCTACGACATCCACCCCGAGGTGGCCCCGAAGGGCGACCGGCGGAAGCGGGTCCAGGACCTTCTGGACGTGGTCGGCCTGAACCCGGAGTACATCAACCGCTACCCGCACCAGTTCTCCGGCGGCCAGCGCCAGCGCATCGGCATCGCGCGGGGCCTGGCGCTGCGCCCGGAGATCATCGTCGCCGACGAGCCGGTCTCGGCCCTCGACGTCTCCGTCCAGGCCCAGGTGATCAACCTGATGGGCCGGCTCCAGGACGAGTTCGACCTCTCCTACATCTTCATCGCCCACGACCTGTCGATCGTCCGGCACATCTCGGACCGGGTCGGCGTGATGTACCTGGGCCGCATCGTGGAGACCGGCCGCGACGCGGAGATCTACGCCCACCCCACGCACCCCTACACCCAGGCGCTGCTGTCCGCCGTGCCGGTGCCCGACCCGGAGGCCCGGGAACACCGGGAGCGGATCATCCTGGCCGGTGACGTCCCGTCCCCGACCAACATCCCCTCGGGGTGCCGCTTCCGCACCCGCTGCTGGAAGGCGCGGGAGCGGTGCGCGCTGGAGGTGCCGGCCCTGGCCGTCCCCGCCGAGTTCCGCTCGGTCTCCGGGCCCGCGGCCCACGACTCGGCGTGCCACTTCGCGGAGGAGAAGCAGGTGGTGCCGCAGGAGGAGCCGGGCCCGCACGGTTCCCACCGGGAGGACAGCGAGGGCGGCTGACGGCAGGCACGGCAGCGGGCCGGGGTGACATGGTCCCCGGCCCGCTTACGGCACCCGCACGGCCGTACGCCGATCAGCGTCGCGTGCCCGTGTGTCGGGGCGGCGTCGGTCAAGTTACCCGCATGTCAATGACGTCGGCGTACGGGTGACGCGGCAGGCGTCACGACGGTGCGGGCAGCGACCGCTTGAGGAAGTCCACCTGGAGCAGCAGCAGGTTCTCGGCGACGGACTCCTGCGGGGTCATGTGCGTGACGCCGGACAGCGGCAGCACCTCGTGCGGCCGGCCGTCCGCCAGCAGGGCCGAGGACAGGCGCAGCGAGTGGGCGACCACCACGTTGTCGTCCGCCAGCCCGTGGATGACCATCATGGGCCGGTGCGGCTCGGCGGCGTCGACCAGCCCGGCGTCGTCGATCAGCGAGTTGCGGCGGTAGACCTCCGGCTGCTCGCCGGGGTGGCCGAGGTACCGCTCCTGGTAGTGGGTGTCGTAGAGCCTGAGGTCGGTGACCGGGGCGCCCACGACCGCGGCGTGGAAGACGTCCGGCCGGCGCAGCGCCGCGAGGGCGGCCAGGTAGCCGCCGAAGGACCAGCCCCGGACGGCGACGCGGTTCAGGTCCAGCGGGAAGTCGGCGGCGAGCGCCTGGAGGGCGTCCACCTGGTCCTGGAGCACGACGGCGGCCAGGTCGTCCTTGACGGCCTTCTCCCAGGCGGGTGACCGCCCCGGAGTGCCCCGCCCGTCGGCGACGACCACCGCGAACCCCTGGTCGGCGAACCACTGGGAGGTGAGATGGGCGTTGTGCGCGGCCACGACGCGCTGGCCGTGCGGGCCACCGTAGGGGTCGAGGAGGACGGGGAGGGGGGTGTCACCGTGGTAGTCCGTTGGCATAAGCACGGCGCACGGGACACGCCGTGCGCCCCCTTGGGTGAGGGTCACGCGCGGGGACAAACCGGGGTCTTCCGCATACGAGGTGACGGTCGCCGCCGCCTTCCCGTCCCGCAGTACCTGCACCCGGGCGCCCGGCCGGTCGAGGGTGGCGGAGACGAGTACGGTCACGCCCCCCGCGCGCACCGCCGAGTGCACGCCGGGCTCCTGCGACAGGCGCTCCATACCGAGTTCGTTCACCCGGTAAACGTGCACCTCGCCGATCTCCGCCTCGGCCGCCTCCTCGCCCGCCGAGGCGGAGACCAGCACGTCGTCGGCGCCGACGTCCAGCACCGCCCGCAGATGCAACTGGGCTCCGGTGAGCGGCCGTTCACCGACCGCCAGCACCCGCGCACCACCCTCGTCGGCAATGCGCACGAGCTGCCCCGAGGGGCTCCAGCAGGGCACGCCGGGGAAGAGTTCCAGCCAAGTTGGATCTTCGTCGGCGTGCACCATCCGGGTCGTCCCGGACTCGGTGTCCACCGCCAGGAAGAGCTGGCTGCGCTGGTCGCGCGCCTGTACGAGAAGCAGCGGTGCACCCGCCGCTGACCAGTGCACTCGCGCCAGATACGGATACCGCGCCCGGTCCCAGAGGACCTCCGTGCGCCCCCCGTCGAGACCGACGACGAACAGCCGTACGTCCGCGTTGGGGGTACCCGCCGCCGGATACGGCACGTGTTGTGGATCACGTCCGGGGTGGGCCGGGTCGGAGATCCACCAGCGCTGGACCGGCGTGTCGTCCACCCGTGCCACCAGCAGCCGGTCCGACTCCGGGCTCCACCAGAAGCCCCGGCTGCGGGACATCTCCTCGGCCGCGACGAACTCGGCGAGCCCGTACGTGACGCCCTCGCCGTCCGCCTCGGCCAGCGCCCTGTCCCCGTCCCCCTCGGTGCCCACGACGCGCAGGGCGCCCCGGGCGACGTAGGCGATGTGCCGGCCGTCGGGGGAGGGGCGCGGGTCGATCACCGGTCCGGGGACGGGCAGTTCGCGCGCGGTGCCGACCCGCAGCTCGGCCGCGAAAAGCCGCCCGGACAGCGCGAACGAGGCCAGCTCTACCGCAGAGTCGGTGGCGTAGCCGACGATCCCGGCGCCGCCCTCGCGGCTGCGCTCACGCCGTGCCCGTTCCTCGGGCGACAGGCGCTCCTGGGCGCCGCCCAGGAGGGCGCGGGGGTCTGCGACCACGCGCTCCCCGCCCTTCTCGACGTCGAGGATCCACAGCGAATTGGCCCGGTCCGTACCGGTACCGGAGCGCAGGAAGGCGACCCGTGAACCATCGGGTGCCACGGTGAACGAACGCGGCGCGCCGAGCGTGAACCGCTGGGTGCGGGCGTGCCGTTTGGGGAAGGAGTCGGACTCGGTCGTCATGCCTTGACCATATTGGCCATGCGCCCCCTTGTGCGGCCGTGCGCCGAGAGATGCGCGCGCACGGATAGTTATGATCACTAGCGCACAGTGGGTATCAACCAGGTGCCCGCTGCGTGGATTTATCTGCCCCGAGCTCCGACTGCGACCGACCCCCCATGTCCCTGGGCCCATTGGAGGTGAGCCGCCGTGGCACTCTCGATTTCGGCGGTTGTGCTGCTGGCGATCATCGTCTTCCTGCTGGTCAAGAAGTCAGGTTTGAAGGCGGGGCATGCGGTGGTGTGCATGCTCCTCGGCTTCTACCTGGCCTCGTCGACCGTCGCTCCCACGATCAGTGAGCTGACGACGAACCTCGCGGGGATGATCGGAAGCATCAACTTCTGACCGTGCCGGCCACGAAGCAGACCCAGGCCTCCGGCGTCAGCGCGAGCCGGGGGCCGGTGTCCGGCAGGTTCTTCGAGTCGCGGACGTGGACGGTGCCGGGGTCGAGGGCGACCTCGACACAGGAGTCCGTTTCCGCACCGCTGCTGTAGCTGCTCTTGGACCACACCAGTCCTGTGGACGAGGACGTGCGGATCATGTCTCCCCCAGCAGTTGCTCGATGAAGGCAGCCGACTCACGCGGGGTGAGGGCCTGCGCCCGGATGATGCCATACCGCAGTTCGAGGATACGGACCTGCCTGAGGTCGGTCACCGGGCGGCCGTTGGCAACGCCAGGGGAGCGGCCGACCGCCGTGCCGTCCTCGAACTTCAGGACCTCGATGCCACCGTCCGCCCCGGCGTGCTCCTCCCGGTCCATCGGCATGACCTGGATCTCGACGTTCGGCAGCTGTCCGAGCATCAGCAGGTGTTCCAGCTGCCGCCGTACCACCTCGGTTCCCCCGAGCCGCCGCCGGAGCGTCCACTCGTCCTGCACGAAACCGAGTTCGGGCGCCGGGTCGCGCTCGAAGACGGCTTTGCGAGCCGTACGCGCAGCCACGCCCCGCTCGATCTCGTCCTCCGCATAACGAGGTCGTCGCATGCGGAACAGTGCTCGGGCGTACTCGGGCGTCTGCAGGAGGCCGTGCACGTTCACCGGGTCGTAGAGCTGCAGTTCCACCGCCCGCGCCTCCATCTGAGCAAGATCCCGCACCTTCTTCGGATACCGGACCCGCTTCACGTCCTCCTTCATCGCCGCGACGATCCCACCGGCGTCCAGCACCTCGTCGGCCCTGTCCAGGTACTCGGGCCGCGGGATCCGCCTGCCGCCCTCGACCTTGTAGACGAGGTCCTCCCCGTACCCGATCGCCACCGCGAAGTCGGGAGCCCGCATCCCCGCCGCCTCCCGGCGCAGCCGGAGCTGCCGGCCCACCGTGGCGATCACGGCCAGGGCCCAGTCGTCGTCCGGGTCCACCTCCCACCCCGGCTCGTCGACCTGGTCCGTCCCGGCGTCCACCGACATGTCACGTCCCTCCTTGGTCCCGCCTCGCACGGCCGTGCCCTACCCGGAACAACGCCGACGACAGTGCCGACGGCACTGGACAAGCCCTGGACAGTTCCGTACGGCCCGTGCGGGCGTGAGGACGGCGTCCGGGCCTCATAGGGTGGGGGCATGACGGATCTCCCCGGCCGGCGTCTGCTGCTGGTGCACGCGCACCCGGACGACGAGTCGATCAACAACGGCGTCACCATGGCCCGGTACGCGGCCGAGGGCGCGCACGTGACGCTGGTGACCTGCACCCTCGGTGAGCGGGGCGAGGTCATCCCGCCCGAGCTCGCCCACCTGTCCGGGGCCGCCCTGGGCGGGCACCGCAGGGGTGAGCTGGCGGACGCGATGCGCGCGCTCGGCGTCGAGGACTTCCGGCTGCTCGGCGGGCCGGGGCGGTTCGCCGACTCCGGGATGATGGGGCTGTCCGACAACGACGACCCCGGCTGCCTGTGGCAGGCGGACGTCGACGCGGCCGCGGCCCTGCTCGTCGACGTGATCCGCGAGGTGCGCCCCCAGGTGCTCGTCACCTACGACCCGGACGGCGGCTACGGCCACCCCGACCACATCCAGGCCCACCGCATCGCCATGCGGGCGGTGGAGCTGGCGGCCGAGGCCGGGTGCCCCGTCGCCAAGGTCTACTGGAACCGCGTGCCGCGCTCCCACGTCGAGGACGCCTTCGCCCGGCTACGGGACGCGCTGCCCGGTCTGCCGTTCGAGAAGGCGGCCGGCGTCGAGGACGTACCGGGCGTCGTCGGCGACGAGCTGATCACCACCGAGATCCCCGGCGAGGGCACCGCGTACGCCGCCGCCAAGGCCGCCGCGATGCGCGCGCACGCCACCCAGATCACGGTCGCCGAACCGTACTTCGTCCTCTCCAACGACCTGGCCCAGCCCCTCCTCGCCAACGAGTACTACGAACTGGTGCGGGGTGAGCGGGGCGACGGCGACGGACGCGAGAGCGACCTGTTCGCCGGGATCGCCGGGACGGCCGGGACCGCCGGGACCGCCGGGACCGGGGAGGCCTCGTGAGTGACCGCAACGCGCCGGCGGGCTCCGCACTCGCCCAGCCGCCGCGCCCGCCCTCGCCCGGACGGGCCGTCCTTTACGTGGGCCTCTTCGTGCTCGGTGCCGTCCTCGGGGTGGCGGGCGCCCTGCTGCAGCCGGCCTGGTTCCCGGGCGGGCTGCTGCTCGCCCTGGCCGCCGAGGCGGGCCTGTGCCTCGGGGCGGGCCGTGCCGTGGGGCGCCGGGGCGGGGCCGTCGCACCCGCCCTCGGCTGGGCGCTCGCCACGGTGCTGCTCACCACCAGCCGACCGGAGGGCGACTTCCTCTTCGCCGCCGGAATCGGTTCCTACCTCTTCCTGCTCGGTGGGATCGCCGTTGCTGTGATCTGCGCCACCCTCGCGCCGGTGAGGCAACCGGACGGCGACCGAGTCCGACTTCGCAAGTGACGTACTGCTTCGCCGTGCCGCGGGCGTGGGAGTCCCGTGTGGGTTTCCCCGGCGGTCACGGGATACGCGCCAGAAGTGGCCAGTATGGTGGTGCGCGCCGCCGAGCCGCCCGCTGAAGGTGTGACGGGCGGCGGAGCCAACCGGGAGAACCTGCCTTGAGTCGTGAAACTGACAGTTCGTCCTCCGGGCCCCACGGGCGCGGCGGAGCCGCATACCCCTCGGGCACCCCGCCCTACGGGACACCCACGGCTTCCGACGCCGGTGCGGACGCGGGCCGTTCGGCCACGCGACCGGAGGAGCGCAAGACCGAGACGACGCTGACGACCCGGATCCGGATCAACATCCCCGGGTCGCGGCCCATTCCGCCGGTCGTCGTGCGCAAGCCCGTCGCGGACGGCGGGGACGCCGCCGACGACACGGAGGCGACGAGGACGGGCGAGCGGCCCGCGCCGGCGTCGAGCGCCGTCGCCGCGCCCACGGGCGCCCCCGAGGCTCCCGCAGAGCCGGCTCAGTCCGCGCAGCCCGCCGAGGAGAAGCCGACCAGCGACTGGTTCGCGCCCCGCAAGTCGGGTCAGGGCAAAGGCGCTCAGGGCGGCGGTGCCACCAACGGCGCGGGTCTGCCCGGCGGTTCTTCGGCGGCCGCCGGGGGCCCGGGCGCAACCGGTGCGCCGGGCACCCGCGGTGCGGGGCCCGCGGGCGCGGGTGCTTCCGGTGCCGGTGCGCGACCGGGCGGCGGGAGTGGCCGTCCCGGTGGTGTCGTCGGCTCCATGACCGCACCCGGCGGCTCCCGGCCGGCGGGCGGCGGCGCCCGCTCCGGGGCGACCGGCGGGCCCGTGGCGCCCGGCCACGGCGGTGGCACCGGCTCCTTCGACGTGACCGAGGCGCTGGCGGCCGGCCCGCTGGGCGGCAACGGCTCCCGGCCGGGCACCGACGCCGGTACCGAACCGCGCCGCGACGACCTGTCGCAGGGCCCCGGCGCCCCCGGTGGGCAGCGGAACGGCCTGAACGGGCAGTCCCCGTTCGGCGGCGACACCCAGGGCCCCGCGGGCCCGACGAGCGGCCCGGCCACCGGCGACAGCCGGCTGACGCCGCCCCCGGTCGGAGACCTCGACGGCCTCGGAATGTCCGGTGGGCCAGGAGCGCCGGCCGGGCAGCGCGGGCCCGCACCGAACGGCCTGCGCGGCCCGGGCGGGCTCGGCGTTCCCGGCGGCCCCAGTGGCCCCAGTGGCCCCGGCGGACCGGCGGGCTCCGGCCCCGACGCCGCCCGCCCCGGCCCCGGCGGCGGGCTCAGCGACGACACCGCGATCCTCACCCCGCAGCGGCCGGCTCCCCCCGGCATGGGCAACCCGGACAACGTCTCCGGCAACACCGTCACCAGCGGCATCCCCGTCGTACCGGGCGAGCGCAACACGCCGTTCCAGGGCGCGTCCGGCGACGGACCGCTGCCGCACACGCCGCCCAAGCTGCCCGAGCCGGTCTCCGCGCCTCCGGCGAGTTCCGCCAAGCCCGCCAAGAAGAAGGGGCGCAGGAAGCTCCCGCTGCTCGTCGGCGGCCTGGTCGTCGTCGCCGGTGTCGCCTACGGCGCCGGTCTGCTGATGAACCGCTCCGACGTGCCCAAGGGCACCACCGTGCTCGGCGTCGACATCGGCGGCGGCACCCGCGACGACGCCGTCGAGAAGCTGGACAAGGCTCTCGGCGCCCGCGCCGCCAAGCCGCTCAAGCTCACCGTGGGCGGCGACTCCGTCTCCCTGAAGCCCGACCAGGCGGGTCTCCAGCTCGACACGCAGGCCACGGCCAGCGACGCGGCGACGAGCGACTACAACCCGGTGTCCGTGATCGGCTCGCTCTTCGGCCAGAAGCGGGTCGTCGAACCGGCCATGCCCGTCGACGAGGAGAAGCTGCACGCCGCCCTGGAGGACGCCGCCGGCGGGGCCGGGTCGGTGACCGAGGGCACGATCAAGTTCGAGTCCGGCAAGGCCGTCCCCGTGTACGGCAAGGCCGGCAAGGGCATAGACGTCGCCAAGTCGACCGAGGCCGTGCAGGCCGCGTACCGCGCCCAGGTGGAGACGGGTACCGCCACCGCGGTGAACGTGCCGACGACCACCAAGCAGCCCACGGTCGCCAAGGCCGAGGTCGACCGGATCATGAAGGAGTTCGCGGAGCCGGCCATGTCGGCCCGTGTGACCGTGCAGACGGACCCGGCGCACTCCATTCAGATGAGTCCCGAAAAATCGCTGTGGAAGTTCCTCAGGGTCACCGCCGTCGACGGCAAGCTGGTCGACAAGCCCGACCTGAACGCCCTCAAGGAGCTCTACGGCCAGACCTTCGAGGGCGTGCTCATCACCCGTGCCAACGGTGACAAGACGCCCGTCACCCCACAGGACGTCTACGGCGCCATGCGCCAGGCCCTGAAGAGCAAGACCGACCGGGTGGCGGTCATCGACACCGACCCGAGCTGACGCAGGCCCGAGCGGCTCCACGAGAGGGGCGCCCGGCACTCGCCGGGCGCCCCTCCTCGTCGTACGACACCCGTACGCTCGTACGACGGGTGCCGCATGACATCTGTCATCCGGCACCCGGGACCGCCGACACTGCCGGACGCCCGCCCGCCGCCGCCACGATGGGGGCATGACGAGGACAACGGTGGTCGGGTTCGACCAGGTGACCAAGAGCTACGGCGACGTCCGGGCCGTCGACGGGCTGACGCTCGCCCTGCACCCCGGGGAGACCGTGGCCCTGCTGGGCCCGAACGGGGCGGGCAAGTCGACCACGCTCGACCTGCTGCTCGGCCTCCGGCGCCCCGACGACGGCACCGTTCGCGTCCTCGGCACCGAACCGCGCGAGGCCATCGTCGCCGGACGAGTGGGCGCCATGCTGCAGAGCGGCGGCCTGATGGACGAGGTCACGGTCGCCGAACTCGTCCGGCTGGCCTGCGCGCTGCACCCCAGGGCCTACCCGGCCGCCGACGTGCTCGCCCGCGCCGGACTCACGAAGATCGCCGACCGCAGGGTCGACAAGCTCTCCGGAGGACAGGCCCAGCGCGTTCGCTTCGCCCTCGCAACGGCCGGCGACAGCAACCTGATCGTCCTGGACGAGCCCACCACCGGCATGGACGTCACCGCCCGCCAGGCCTTCTGGGCCACCATGCGCGAACAGGCCGACCAGGGCCGCACGGTGCTGTTCGCCACCCACTACCTGGAGGAGGCCGACGCCATCGCCGACCGGGTGCTCGTCCTGCACCGGGGCCGGCTGCTGGCCGACGGAACCGCCGCCGAGATCAAGGCCAGGGCCGGAGCCCGCCGGATCTCCTTCGACCTGGACGGCACGATCGACGAGGCGGCGCTGCGCGCCCTGCCGCACCTGACCTCCCTCGACGTTTCCGGGCAGACCGTCCGCGTCCGGTCCTCCGACGCCGACGCCACCGTGCACGCCCTGTACGGGCTCGGCCTGTACCCCCGCAACCTCGAAGTCGCCGGCCTCGGACTCGAGCAGGCCTTCGTCGCCCTCACCGCCGCCGAGGAGGCCAAGCAGCCGTGAACAGCCTGATCAGGCTCGAACTCACCCGAGCCCTGCGCAACCGCAAATTCCTCTTCTTCTCGGTGATCTATCCCTCGGCCCTGTTCCTGCTGATCGCGGGCAGCGCCGACGGCACCACCGAGGTCGACGGCACCGGACTGACCCTGCCGACCTTCTTCATGGTCTCCATGGCCTCCTTCGGCGCCCTGACCGCCGTACTGATGGGCAACAGCGAACGCATCGCCAAGGAGCGCGAGAGCGGCTGGGTACGGCAGCTGCGGCTGACCACCCTCCCCGGCCGCGGCTACGTCCTCGCCAAGACCGCGAGCGCCGCCGTCGTCAGCCTGCCCTCCATCGTCGTCGTCTTCGTCGTCGCCGCGGCCGTGAAGGACGTACGCCTGGACGCCTGGCAGTGGCTCGCCCTCACCGGCGTGATCTGGGCCGGCAGCCTGGTCTTCGCGGCGCTCGGCGTCGCCATCGGGTACCTGGCGACCGGGGACGCGGTCCGCCCGATCACGATGATCGTGTACTTCGGGCTCTCCATGCTCGGAGGCCTGTGGATGCCCACGACCACCTTCCCGCAGTGGCTGCGGGACATCGCCGAGTGGCTGCCGACGCACGCGTACGCTGCCCTCGGGCAGTCGATCGAACAGAGTCACGCCCCGCACGCACAGGACCTCGCCGTCCTCGCCGTCTACTTCGTGCTCTTCGCGGGCGGCGCGGCCTGGCTGTACCGGAAGGACACGCTGAAGGCGTGAGTGGCGTCGGCATCGGGCAGCGCCCGGAGAACCGCAGGCAGAAGGCCGTCAAGGTCATGTGGACCGCCATCTGGCTGGCCTACCTGGGCGCCCCCGTCAACGACCTGCTGCACGGCGGTCACGCCGCGGGCGTCCAGGTCCTCGGCTGGCTCGGCCTGGTCGTCTTCGTGGTCTGGTACATGCTGCTGCTCTTCCGCACCGGACGCGGCGACCGGACCGAGGTCGTCCTCGGCTCCCTCGCCGTCCTCGCGGCCCAGTCCACGGTCCTCGCCCTCACCCTGGGCCGCGAGTGGCTGGTCCTCTTCGTGTACGTCTCGATCGCCTCCGGTGCCGCCCTGCCCCTGCGCCTGGCCCGCTGGACGATCCCGGGCGCCTCGGCGCTGCTCACGGTGCTGGCGCTGGTGATGCCGGGCGGGACCTCCTTCATCGCCCCCCTGCTGCTCCCCGCGCTCCTGGGCGGCTTCGCCATGACCGGCGTGCGCGAGCTGATCCGCACCACGATCGCCCTGCGCGAGGCCCGCGCCACCGTCGCCCAGCTCGCCGCCAACGAGGAACGGCTGCGCCTCGCCCGCGACCTGCACGACCTGCTCGGCCACTCGCTCTCCCTGATCACCCTGAAGAGCGAGCTGGCGGGCCGCATGCTTCCCGCCCACCCCGACAAGGCCGCCCAGCAGGTCGCCGACATCGAACAGGTCAGCCGCCAGGCCCTCGTGGACGTCCGCGAGGCCGTCACCGGCTACCGCCGCGCCCGCCTGGCCGCCGAACTCGCGGGCGCGAAAGTCGCGTTGACAGCGGCCGGGGTGGTCGCCGAACTGCCCGGCGAACCGGACCCGACCGGCCTGGCCGAGGAGTCCGAGGCGGCCCTGGCCTGGGCGCTGCGCGAGGCCGTCACCAACGTCGTACGGCACAGCGGCGCCCGGCGCTGCGTGGTGGAACTGCTGGAGCGCCAGACGCTGGACGGGGCGGTGCTGGAACTTTCGGTGGAGGACAACGGCTCCGGCGGACCCGCCCCCGCGAACACCCCCGGCAACGGCCTCACCGGCCTCGCCGAGCGCCTGGAGAAGGTGGGCGGCGCGCTGGAGGCGGGTGGGTCCCGCCGGGGATTCCGGCTGGTCGCCCGCGTCCCTGCCGGTGTCGCCACCGACGTAGGATCCGGGGCATGAGCCGCACGATCAAGGTCCTGCTGGCGGAGGACCAGGCGATGGTCCGCGAGGCACTGGCCGCCCTGCTCGGCCTGGAGGAGGACATCGAGGTCGTCGCCCAGGTCGCCCGCGGCGACGAGGTGCTGGACGCCGCCCGCACCCACGGCGTGGACGTGGCCCTGCTGGACATCGAGATGCCCGGCGCGACCGGCATCGAGGCGGCGGCCCAGCTCCACCGTGAACTCCCGGCCGTGAAGCTGGTCGTCCTCACCACCTTCGGCCGCCCGGGCTACCTGCGCAGCGCCATGGAGTCCGGCGCCGACGCCTTCCTGGTCAAGGACGCCCCGGCCGCCCAACTCGCCGCAGCGGTACGCAAGGTGCTGGCGGGGGAGCGGGTCATCGACCCGACCCTGGCGGCGGCGGCCCTCGCCGAGGGCGCCAACCCGCTCACCGACCGCGAACGCGAGATCCTCCGCGCCGCCGCCGACGGCTCCACCAACGCGGAACTCGCCACGACCCTCCACCTCTCCCAGGGCACGGTCCGCAACTACCTCTCCACGGCCATCCAGAAACTGGCGGTCAGGAACAGGGCGGAGGCAGTCCAGGTAGCCAGGAACAAGGGGTGGCTGTAGCGCCCCGAAGGGGCGCGGGGAACTGCGCGACCAGCCACACCCATGCGGCGGTCGCACGACGACAAGAGTTCTACGGCGTGCTGGCGAGAACCTCAGTTGAGCATGGCCCGAGCCGCCCGAGCCTCCCTGCGCACATCCTCCGCAGCCGCGTCGTCCACCGCCCCCACCACCTCCGCATACGCCTCCAACTCCCCGGCCCCCGCCACGAACTCCCCCCGCTGCACCAGCAACCGCGCCCGCTCGTACCGCAACCGCGCCGCATGCGCCGGCAACAGCAGCGCCAGCTCGATCGCCCACAGCCCCACCGCCGACTGCTCCGGCCGCCCCGCCGCCCACGCCCGGATGTTGTTCAGCACCCGCGTCACCACCTCCAACGGCGCCGCAGGCTCCAGCATCGACGGCCGCAGCTCCGCCCCCGTCGCCCCGGCGACCAGCACCTCCGCGTCCTTCCCGCTGAGCAGCCGCCCCCCGTCGAACGGATCGACGAGCACGCGCTCAGCCGCCGTTTCCCCGGACGCCGTCCCGAACCCGACCACGAAGTGCCCCGGCAGCGCGACCCCGTACACCGGCGCCCCCGCCCGCCGGGCCACCTCCAGCCACACCACCGACAGCAGGATCGGCAGCCCGCGCCGGCGCCGCAGCACCTCGTGCAGCAACGACGACTCAAGGCGCTGGTAGTCCGCGGCGACCCCGTGGAACCCGTACCGCTCGCCGAGCAGGTTCCGCAGCGCCTCCGCCCAGGCCCGCGGCGTACCCGGCCGGAACGGCAGCTCCCCGGCCAGCCGGTCCAGTTCCACCTGCGCGGCGTCCAGACCCGGCTCGTCCAGCGCCCCGTCCGCCTCCGCGCCCACCAGCAGGCACAGCGTGGCCAGGTCGGGCCGCTCGGACCGTGCCTCTTCGGCGAACCGCCGCCGCACTTCGGCCGAACGCTCCGGCGACGGGGGCTGGGGAGAATGAGGATGACGCATGGCCGGCTCGTGCCCTTTCACAGTGCTGTCGAGACGATCGGCTACCGGTCCGTCCCGGCGTCCCCGGGTTCCCGGTAGTGGTGGTAGGCGTGGTGCGCCGCGAAGCCCATTCCGGCGTACAGCGCCCGGGCCCCCGCGTTGTCCGTCTCCACCTGCAGCCACGCCGCCGACGCGCCCTCGTCGAGCGCCCGCCGGGCCAGCGCGGCCATCACGGCGGTCGCGAGCCCACGGCGCCGCTGCGCGGGGTCGACCTCGACGGCCGCGAAGGAGGCCCAGCGCCCGTCCACGACACACCGTCCGATCGCCGCCGGGATGCCCGTGGCGCCCGGGTCGTCCGCGCCGGGCACCGTGGCGAACCACACCGACGGCCCCGAGCCCAGCACCCGCAGGGCCACGTCGCTCAGGCCCTTGCGCCGGTACCGGGCCAGCCATGCCTCGTCCGCCTCCCGGGACAGGACCACACCGGCGCCGTCGGTCAGATCGGCGACCGGTGCGAGCCCGCCGGTCCACACCTCGGCCGTCACCTCCCGGACCCAGCCCCGCCGCTCCAGCTCCGCGCACAGCAGCTCCTGCGTGCCGGCGGCGCCGGTGGCGGTCTGGACGTACGCGGGCAGCCCCCGCTCGCCGTACCAGCGGCGTACGGCCGTCAGCGCCTCGTCGAGCGGCAGCCCGGGATCGCCGAGCGGCAGCACGGAGTTGGCCCGTCGGGTGAAGCCCCCGGCCGCCCGCAGCTCCCAGGCGCCGAGCCGCTCGCTCTCCACCGGGCACCAGGCCCGCGCGGCGACCCGCGCCAGCTCCTCGTAGGACGCGGCGGGACCGCGCCGGCGGGCGGGCGCGGGCGGCACGACCTTCCCGGCGACCAGGTCGGACTCCGCGACACGGACGGATTCGCCACTCTTCCGTGTGATCAGCAGCACACCGTCGGTCCATGATGTGAGAACGCCAACCGTGTCGGTGAACTTCTCACCCGCGACACCAGGTTCGCTCAAGCGCCGTACGGAGACTCGTTTGCCCACGTCAGCAGTGGTGATACGGACCTCAAGACGCCCGGCGGCAGAGATTTCCACGGGTCTGTCCACCCCTCCTGTTCGGATCATGCCCAAGAACGGAGATACTAGGGGCGGGCATCGACGACGCCGCGCTCCCGCGCGCCAGGCGGCGGAGCCTACGGAGGCCCGCCAGCGCCCAATCGAGGAGGAACGACAGCGTGACCTACGTCATCGCGCAGCCTTGTGTCGACGTGAAGGACAAGGCGTGCATCGAGGAGTGCCCGGTCGACTGCATCTACGAGGGCCAGCGGTCCTTGTACATCCACCCGGACGAATGCGTCGACTGTGGTGCCTGTGAGCCGGTCTGCCCGGTCGAGGCGATCTTCTACGAAGACGACACTCCCGAGGAGTGGAAGGACTACTACAAGGCGAACGTCGAGTTCTTCGACGAGCTCGGCTCGCCCGGCGGCGCCAGCAAGCTGGGCCTGATCGAGCGCGACCACCCCTTCGTCGCCGCGCTGCCGCCGCAGAACCAGTAAGAGCGGCCCGCACACGCGCCGCCTCGGTCCCGTACGGCCCGGTCACCCCGATCGGCGCCGCACGGGACCGAGGCGTTTGCCGCAGCACCGGGCGCCGACGAGGAAAGGGAGCAACCCACCGTGTCCGCAGTCTCCGACCGTCTTCCCACCTTCCCCTGGGACAAGCTCGAGCCGTACAAGAAGACGGCCGCGGCCCACCCCGGCGGCATCGTCGACCTCTCGGTCGGCACCCCGGTCGACCCGGTCCCCGAGCTGATCCAGAAGGCCCTGGTCGACGCGGCGGACTCCCCGGGCTACCCGACCGTCTGGGGCACCCCGGCGCTGCGCGACGCGATCACCGGCTGGGTGGAGCGCCGCCTCGGTGCCCGCGACGTCACCCACCGCCATGTCCTGCCCATCGTCGGCTCCAAGGAACTCGTCGCCTGGCTCCCGACCCAGCTGGGCCTCGGCCCCGGCGACCGGGTGGCCTTCCCGCGCCTGGCCTACCCGACGTACGAGGTCGGCGCCCGTCTGGCCCGCGCGGAGTACGAGGCGTACGAGGATCCGACCGACCTGGACCCGGCGGGGCTGAGGCTCCTCTGGCTCAACTCCCCGTCGAACCCGACCGGCAAGGTCCTGTCGAAGGCCGACCTGACCCGCATCGTGGCGTGGGCCCGCGAGCACGGCGTCCTCGTCGTCTCCGACGAGTGCTACCTGGAGCTGGGCTGGGAGGCCGACCCGGTCTCGGTCCTGCACCCGGACGTCAACGGCGGTTCGTACGACGGCCTGGTCGCCGTGCACTCCCTCTCCAAGCGCTCCAACCTCGCGGGCTACCGCGCGGCCTTCCTGGCCGGTGACCCGGCGGTCCTCGGTCCGCTCCTGGAGATCCGCAAGCACGGCGGCATGATGACCTCGGCGCCGACCCAGGCGGCCGTGGTGGCGGCCCTCGGCGACGACGAGCACGTCCGCGTCCAGCGCGAGCGCTACGCGGCCCGCCGCGCCGCCCTGCGGGAGGCCCTGCTCGGCCACGGCTTCCGCATCGAGCACAGCGAGGCCGGCCTGTACCTCTGGGCCACCCGCGAGGAGTCCTGCTGGGACACGGTCGCCCACCTGGCCGAACGCGGCATCCTGGTGGCCCCGGGCGACTTCTACGGCCCGGCGGGAGAGAACTTCGTCCGCGTAGCCATGACGGCAACGGACGAACGCGTCCAGGCGGCGGTCGAGCGCCTGATGGCCTGACCCGGCTGTGGGCAGTCGTTCCGCAGACACGCCCACCGCCCCGGGGCAAGACACAAGAACGCCGGGGCCCAGGAAAACCCTGGACCCCGGCGCCGCTCGAGCCCGGCGCTAGCCGATCGGCAGACCCTGAACCGGCAGCCCGCCCTTGCCCAGCGCGTCCGTCGGCAGCCCGCCCTTCGTGGCGGTGGCCGCCGTGTCACCCACGATGTCCCCGGCGGAGCCCGCCGCGTCCCCGGCGGCGTTCTGCGCGGCCGGAGTGGCCTTCTTGACGACCGATCCACCGGTCTTGCCGGCGGCCGGCACCGCCTTCTTGACGGCCTTGCCGCCGGTGTCGCCCGCGGTCTCGGTGACGTTCTGGGCCGCGGAGTCGACGGTGTTGCCGACGTTCGCCCCGTCCAGGGCGGTGAGTCCCCCGAGGTTCGGGGTGGCCGGCAGTTCGGGAGCCGCGCTGGCGGAGCCGGCCGCACCGACCCCGGCAGCCGCTCCTGCAGCGACGAGCAGCGCGGCACGGGCGATCCTGCGGGTCAGGGGGAGGGACATGATGCTCCTTCGACGGAAGTCGACGACAACGATGGGTTTCCGACCGTGCCCGGGGAGCGATCGGAGAGTGATCGCCCCGGGCTCGGACGCAGTGACTACCGCTCGAGAGCCGCGAAGGTTGCGGCGGCCCAACGTAAAGAGTTGGTAATGCGTCGCATTATCAGGTGCACAGAAAAACGGGCAAAAGGGCGCCGGTCGGAAAGTCTGCTGAATCCTTACGGCCCTTGATTTTCCTGGGCTCCGACGCACCCGGGGGTGAGCAAGCGAAAACCCGTGCTCCGCGCCGACGCGGGTCACTCTCACAGATGACGGCTCGTACGGGCGAGCTACCAGGCCGACGTGATCCGCACCGGGCCCGCCGCCCGCTCCGCGCCCTTGGCGCCTTCGGTGCCCGTCGGACTCCACTTGCTGTCGGTGTTGCCCGCGGTCCACTCCCGGCCCGCGTAGGTGACCCGCTGGATGTGCAGCGAGGAGGCGTTGGCCACCGCCCAGTGCGCCACCTGCCAGCCGCGCCGCTCGGTCTCCCGCTCCCCGCCCGTACCGGTGCCGCCGGTCACGGGCACCGTCACGGTCCGCTCCTCGGAAGCCCTCGCGGACCGCGTGGCGCCGGTGCCGGTGCCGGCGCCGTCGGCCACCTCCGCGCCGGCCGGACGGAGCACGGCGTGCCCGAAGTCCCGCACCAGCGCCGCGCGTACCGCGTCCGGCCCCTTCTCCGGGGTCGAGCCGGGGCGCCCGTCGCAGGTCAGCGTCGCAGCGGACCGTCCGGTGAGCGCGGCGGCGAGCAGCTCGGCGTCCGGCTCGTGCTTGGCGTACGCGTCCGGGAAGGCGCTGCGCTGCACGCGCTGGGCGGCGTCGGTCAGCGGAAGGTCCAGGTAGCCGGGCACCTCGACCAGGTGGTCGTAGAACAGACCCGCCGAGTACGCCGGGTCCATGATCTCCTCGGGCTTGCCCCAGCCCTGCGAGGGCCGCTGCTGGAACAGGCCGAGCGAGTCCTTGTCGCCGTGGTCCAGGTTGCGCAGCGCCGACTCCTGCAGCGCGGTCGCCAGCGCGATCGTCACGGCCCGCTCCGGCAGCTTGCGCGCGGTGCCCACGGCGGTGATCGTCGCCGCGTTCACGGCCTGCTCCGGCGTGAACTCGTAGGGCGTCCGGCCGCCCTTGCCGGAGGCCACCTTGCAGCCCGGAGCGCCCGCGCCTCCGGTGACGTACTGCACCGCCAGATAACCGGCGACCGCGAGGAGGGCCATGGAGGCGGCGCCCGAACGGGCGAGGCGGCCACGGCGTTTGCGGGGTGGGGACGGCTGAAGCACGCGTACAAGGTACTGGAGGGTAGGCTCCGGTGTCCGCCGGGTACGCACACTGCCCGAAAGGGCAGGGCGTTAGGGTCGGAGCCATGGCCGATACCCCGCTTGACCTCACGCTGGACGCTGCGGAGCTTACCGCGCGGCTCGTCGACTTCCCGTCCGAGAGCGGCACCGAGGAGCCGTTGGCGGACGCGATCGAGAGCGCCCTGCGGGCCCTGCCCCACCTGTCGGTCGAGCGGTACGGCAACAACGTCGTCGCCCGTACGGAGCTGGGCCGCGCGGAGCGGGTGATCCTGGCCGGCCACATCGACACGGTGCCGATCGCCGGCAACGTCCCCTCCCGGCTGGACGAGGACGGGGTCCTGTGGGGCTGCGGCACCTGCGACATGAAGGCGGGCGTGGCGGTCCAGCTGCGCATCGCGGCCACCGTCCCCGCCCCCAACCGCGACCTGACCTTCGTCTTCTACGACAACGAGGAGGTCGCCGCCGAGCTGAACGGCCTCAAGCACGTCGCCGAGGCGCACCCGGAGTGGCTGGAGGGCGACTTCGCGGTGCTCCTCGAACCGTCCGACGGGCAGGTGGAGGGCGGCTGTCAGGGGACGCTGCGGGTGCTGCTGAAGACGGCTGGGGAGCGGGCGCACTCCGCGCGCTCCTGGATGGGCTCCAACGCCATCCACGCCGCCGCCCCGATCCTCGCGCGCCTGGCGGAGTACGAGCCCCGCTACCCGGTGATCGACGGCCTGGAGTACCGCGAGGGCCTCAACGCGGTCGGCATCACGGGCGGGGTCGCGGGCAACGTCATTCCCGACGAGTGCGTGGTCACCGTCAACTTCCGCTACGCCCCCGACCGCGGTCCGGAAGACGCCCTCGCCCACGTGCGGGAGGTCTTCGCGGACTGCGGGGTGACGGAGTTCGTGGTCGACGACCACAGCGGCGCGGCCCTGCCCGGCCTGTCCCACCCGGCCGCGGCGGCCTTCATCGAGGCGGTGGGCGGCACCCCGCAGCCCAAGTACGGCTGGACGGACGTGTCGCGCTTCTCGGCGCTCGGCGTCCCGGCGGTCAACTACGGCCCGGGCAACCCGCACTTGGCGCACAAGCGTGACGAGCGGGTCGAGGTGGCGAAGATCCTCGCGGGGGAGGAGCGCCTGCGCTCCTGGCTGACGGCGTGATCCACGGCAGCCACGGCGGGTTTATGCCGCAGCGTGGCGGACATGCTGAGGTCCCTCGTACGTAACCCGCGTAGATCTACGCTGAGGTGGAAGAACCTGCAACTGGAGGGAGCGCGCATGGCTACCGGCAACCCCGAGGGCAAGAAGCGGCCACCGGAGGAGCAGCGCCTGGGCCCCGTCCTCCGGCGGCGGGGCCAGGTGCAGGAGAGCACCACGGACCAGCGCCTGCTGGACGAGCGTGCCCCGACGGACTGGGTCCACACCGACCCCTGGCGCGTCCTGCGCATCCAGTCCGAGTTCATCGAGGGCTTCGGCACGCTGGCCGAACTGCCGCCCGCCATCAGCGTCTTCGGGTCCGCCCGTACGGGGGTGGACTCACCGGAGTACGAGGCGGGCGTGCGGCTGGGCCGCGGCCTGGTGGAGGCGGGCTTCGCCGTCATCACCGGCGGTGGGCCCGGCGCCATGGAGGCGGCCAACAAGGGCGCCCTGGAGGCGAAGGGCACGTCGGTCGGCCTCGGCATCGAGCTGCCCTTCGAGCAGGGGCTCAACCCCTATGTCGACATCGGCCTGAACTTCCGGTACTTCTTCGTCCGCAAGATGATGTTCGTGAAGTACGCCCAGGGCTTCGTCGTCCTGCCCGGCGGCCTGGGCACCCTGGACGAGCTCTTCGAGGCCCTCACCCTGGTGCAGACCCAGAAGGTGACCCGCTTCCCCATCGTCCTGTTCGGCTCCGAGTACTGGGGCGGCCTGGTCGACTGGCTCCGCGGCACCCTGGTCGCCCAGGGCAAGGCCGCCGAGAAGGACCTCCTGCTCTTCCACGTCACGGACGACGTGGACGAGGCCGTGGCCCTGGTCTCCAAGGAGGCGGGCCGGTAGCGGCCGGCCACAGGCGGGGGCCGAGGTCCTAGGCCAACCCCCGCCGGGCCACCGCCGGTGCGCGGTGCCCGGCGATCGTCGCCACCATGTCCAGCACCTGCCGCGTCTCCGCCACCTCGTGCACCCGGTACACCCTGGCCCCCAGCCACGCCGAGACCGCGGTCGTCGCCAGCGTGCCGACCAGCCGCTCCTTCACGGGCCGGTCCAGCGTCTCCCCGACGAAGTCCTTGTTGGACAGGGACACCAGCACCGGCCACCCCGTATCCACCATCTCCCCGAGCCGCCGCGTCGCCTCCAGACTGTGCCGCGTGTTCTTGCCGAAGTCGTGCCCGGGGTCGATCAGCACCGACTCCCGCGGCACCCCGAGCCCCACCGCCCGCTCGGCCAGTCCCAACGTCACCTGCAGGATGTCGGCCATGACGTCGTCGTACGTCACCCGGTGCGGGCGCGTCCGCGGCTCGGCGCCGCCCGCGTGCGTGCACACCAGGCCCACCCCGTACCGGGCCGCGACCTCCGCGAGCTTCGGGTCGACGCCGCCCCACGCGTCGTTCAGCAGGTCCGCCCCGGCCTCGCACACGGCCTCGCCGACGTCGTGCCGCCAGGTGTCCACGCTGATCACGACGTTGGGGAAGCGCCGCCGCACCTCCGCGACGAAGCCCACCGTCCGCCGCGCCTCCTCCGCGGCCGACACCTCGTCCCCGGGGCCTGCCTTCACCCCGCCGATGTCGACGATCGCGGCGCCCTCGGCCACCGCCTGCTCCACGCGCGCGAGGGCGGGCTCGTCGCGGAAGGTCGCCCCCTGGTCGTAGAAGGAGTCGGGGGTCCGGTTCACGATCGCCATGATCACCGGCTCGTGCGCCGCGAACTCACGCCTGCCCAGCCTGAGCGTCCCCTGTGGCATCTTCTCGTCCATACCCGTTCTCTCGTCCCGCTCTCGGCCTCGGGTGCGCGGTCTTCGACGGCCGCGGCCCCGACTGTCAGACTCGCATGGCACGATCGGACCCGACACAACCGACTCCGACTCGGACCGGACTCCGACCCGACCATGGGGGCCCCAGCGATGGTCATGTTCCTGTTCCTCGTCATCGCGCTGGCCGTCGTCGTGGCCGCGGTGACGCTCGCCGTGGTGGGCGGCGGCGACAGCGGGCCGCTGCCCGACGCCGCACCCGAGCGGGTGAGGGACGCGCTGCCCCCGGGCCGCCCGGTGGGCCGCGGCGACGTGGAGCGGCTGCGCTTCCCGCTCGTCGTCCGCGGCTACCGCATGGCGGACGTCGACGACGCCCTCGGCCGCCTCGGCGCCGAGCTGGCCGAGCGCGACGCCCGGATCGCCGACCTGGAGTCCGCGCTGGCGGGTGCCCGCGCCGCGGCGGCCCACCGCCACGTCGTCATGGACAAGCCGGCCCCGGAGGAGCAGCAGTGAGCGCCGGGGAGGCCGTCGCGGGACCGGACGGCGCGCTGCGCTGCCCCTGGGCGCTGTCCACCGCGGACTACGTCACGTACCACGACGACGAGTGGGGCCGCCCGGTCCACGGCGACGACGCCCTGTACGAGCGGCTCAGCCTGGAGGCCTTCCAGTCCGGCCTGTCCTGGATCACCGTCCTGCGCCGCCGCACCGGCTTCCGCCTCGCCTTCGCCGGCTTCGAGATCGCCAAGGTCGCGGCCTTCACCGACGCCGACCGCGAGCGCCTGCTCACCGACGCCGGCATCATCCGCAACCGCGCCAAGATCGACGCGACCCTCGCCAACGCGCGCGTGCTGGCCGAGTGGGCCCCCGGCGACCTGGACGAGCTGATCTGGTCGCACGCCCCGGACCCGGCCGGCCGGCCGGTCCCCAAGACCCTCACCGACGTCCCCGCCGTCACACCGGAGTCCACGGCGCTGTCCAAGGCCCTGAAGAAGCGGGGCCTGCGCTTCGTCGGCCCGACGACGGCGTACGCGCTGATGCAGGCGTGCGGACTGGTCGACGACCACCTGGCGACGTGCGTGGCCCGCCGGGCCTGAGCCGCCCGGAGTCCGCCGCCGGCCGCGCGCGCCTGCCGCCGGTCGCCTACCGGCCCAGGTACTTCGGCTTCGCCTTCTCGACGAACGCCCGCACCGCGATCGCGTGATCTTCCGAGGACCCCGCCCGCGACTGCAGCTCGTCCTCCTTGTCGAGCGTCTCGGAGAGCGAGTGCGTCAGCCCGTACGCCACCGCCTCCTTCAGCGCCGCGTACGCCACCGTCGGCCCCTCGGCCAGCGCCCGCGCCGTCTTCTCGGCCTCGGCGCGCAGCTCGGCGGCGGGGACGACCCTGCCGGCGATGCCCAGCTCGTACGCCTCCTGCGCGCCGATGCTGCGCGGGAAGAGCAGCAGATCGGCGGCGCGCCCGGGGCCGACCACGCGCGGCAGCGTCCAGGAGATGCCGGAGTCCGCGGTGAGCGCCACGCCCGCGAAGGACGTGTTGAAGGCCGCCGTGTCCGCGACGATCCGGTAGTCCGCGGCGAGCGCGAAACCGAGGCCCGCCCCGGCCGCCACGCCGTTCACGGCCGCGACCACCGGCTTCTCGGCCCCGGCGAGCGCCCGCACGATCGGGTTGTAGTGCTCACTGACCGTGCTCATGGTCCGGCCCGAGCCGGTCTCCCGGTCGGCGGCCAGCAGCCCGATGTGCTCCTTGAGGTCCTGGCCGACGCAGAACGCCCGCTCACCGGCCGCGGTCAGCAGCACCGCCCGTACGGCGTCGTCCGCCGCCGCGGAGCGCACCGCGTCCCGGAGCGCGACCTTGGTCTCGATGTTCAGCGCGTTCATCGCCTCGGGGCGGTTCAGCGTGATCGTCGCGAGCCCGTCGCTCACCTCGTAGAGCACGGTGTCGGCCATGGAGATCCCCTCCGCGTAGTGGCATGCAGTGGCTTGTGTCCGTCAGACAGCATGACGGAGATCACCGGGAACGGATCACCCGGGCGATGTGACCTGCGTCAAAGAATTCCGGTCCGTATCCATTCGGCGGAAGTGCGCGAGGGCGCGCAGTATCGCAGTCACATCGCCGAATTGAGTGGTTTTGCTCGCGCGCGTTGCCCAAGCGATGCCGACCGATGTTGGTCATCGGGTCCTGGGATGCGGGATAATGGCTGGGAAGCAATGTGTTCGATGCCGGTGTCGCGCGTCCGAGCCGGACTGCGCGTGCCCTCACGGGCCGTCGGCGGTGACGGTGAGCTGGTATCAGGAAGGGGAACGAGCATGGCGGCCATGAAGCCGCGGACGGGCGATGGCCCGCTCGAGGTGACCAAGGAGGGGCGGGGCATCGTCATGCGCGTTCCGCTCGAAGGCGGCGGGCGGCTCGTCGTCGAGCTGACCCCTGACGAGGCCGACGCGCTCGGCGACGCCCTCAAGAAGGTCGTCGGCTGACGCGCGAGCGACCATACCCGTTCAGTCGCCCCGGTACCGCACATGGTGCCGGGGTGATTGTTTTGTGACGGCGGTCCCGGGCTGCTTCGTGACGGCGGTCCCCGGCGCCCCGCGCGTTTTTCAGCGCTTCACGGCGCACAGCAGCCCGTCGCCCACCGGAAGCAGGGACGGCACCAGCTCCTGGCTCTCCCGCACCGCGCGCAGGAGTTCCCGCACCCGCAGCACCTCGGTGGGCTGCGGTCCCGAGTCGATCGTGCGGCCGGCGCCGAAGACGCCCTCGAAGGCGACGAGACCCCCGGGACGCAGCAGGCGCAACGATTCAGCGAGGTAGTCCAGGTACTCCAGACGGTCGCCGTCGCAGAAGACGAGGTCGTATCCGGCGTCCGCGAGCCGGGGCAGCACGTCCAGGGCGCGCCCGGGGATGAACCGGGCCCGGTTGCTGGCGAAGCCCGCGGCCCGGAAGGCCTGGCGGGCGAACTGCTGGTGTTCCGGCTCCGGGTCGACCGTGGTCAGTACGCCGTCCGGCCGCATGCCGTGCAGCAGATGGATCCCGGAGACGCCGCAGCCGGTGCCGATCTCCGCGACCGCCTTGGCGTCCACGGCGGCGGCGAGCAACCCCAGGGCGGAGCCCGTGCCCGGGGTCACCGAGCGCAGGCCCGCCTCGCGGGCCCGGTCGCGTGCCCAGAGCAGCGCGTCGTCCTCGGCGACATAGGCGTCGGCGAACGCCCAGCTCGTCTGCCGGTTGCCGGTAATGACCCTCTCCTGTCCCCGTCGTTGCCTCGGCGTGACTGTATCCGTTGGCGTCGGGAACCCGCAGATGGGACCAGTCGTTCAAAGAGAGAAGCAAAGAGACGACTGAGCGGCCGGGGTTGCGACGGGGGGAGGCGGCGAATGGACCAGGGCGTCGAGCAGGCACCGACGCGGCCGGACGAGCCGTACCGGCCCAGATCAAATTCTCGTAAAACCGCTTATCCGGAGCTAACGGGCGAGGTGGCTATGGTAGGGGCTCCACTGGACACCACCAGAGCCGACAGGGGAGGTGCGGCCGCGCCCGCGGATCGGGGCGGAGTGCTGCGGCGCTTCCTCGGATCGGCAGGCAGGCCGAAATCCGTGAACGACACCGCTGCTGACCACCGCCACGCCGACGGTCCCACGGGACACGGCCAGACCGCGACCTTCGCCGGCGACGCGGACGGGCCTGCGTGGACTCCGCCCACCTGGGAGGAGATCGTCAGCACCCACAGCGGCCGGGTCTACCGCCTCGCCTACCGCCTCACGGGCAACCAGCACGACGCCGAGGACCTCACCCAGGAGGTCTTCGTCCGCGTCTTCCGCTCCCTGTCGACCTACACGCCGGGCACCTTCGAGGGCTGGCTGCACCGCATCACCACCAACCTCTTCCTCGACATGGTCCGCCGCAAGCAGCGCATCCGGTTCGACGCGCTCGGCGACGACGCGGCCGAGCGGCTGCCCAGCAGGGAACCCACGCCGCAGCAGCTCTTCCACGACGCCCACTTCGACGCGGACGTCCAGCAGGCCCTGGACACCCTCGCGCCCGAGTTCCGTGCCGCCGTCGTCCTGTGCGACATCGAGGGCCTTTCGTACGAGGAGATCGCCGCGACCCTCGGCGTCAAGCTCGGCACGGTCCGCTCCCGCATCCACCGCGGGCGTTCCCAGCTGCGCAAGGCGCTCGCGCACCGTTCCCCGAAGGCGCGGGCCGACCGTCGCTCGTTCGCGGCCGGTGTTCCCGCACTGGGAGGAGGGGGCACGAGCGCGTGAGTGGGTCACGGCCTGAGTCCGAGGGACACCTCGCAGAGCAGCATCTGGGAGACCGACTCTCCGCCCTGGTGGACGGAGAGCTCGGTCATGACGCGCGTGAGCGCGTGCTGGCGCACGTGGCGACCTGCCCGAAGTGCAAGGCGGAGGTCGACGCGCAGCGCCGGTTGAAGAACGTCTTCGCCGAAGCGGCCCCGCCGGCCCCGTCCGAGAGCTTCCTGGCCCGCCTCCAGGGGCTCCCCGGGGGCGGTGGTGACACGGACGGTGGCGGCTCGCCGCTCGCCGGGCTGCCCGGCGGTTTCGGAACCTCCGCGGGCTCCGGCGTCTTCGGTACGAGGCGGGGCGAGCGGTTCGAGTTCGACTACGTCCCCGCCCGGCCGCACGCTCCCGTCCTGCCGGCCTCCTCCCAGGGGCGGGGCGGCTTCCGTATCCACGACGTGGGCAAGCAGGAGTCCGAGCGCTCGGCCTCGCGCGGTCTGCGGTTCGCCTTCGCCGCCGCCGGGGCGGTGTCGCTGGCCGCGATCGCACTGGGCGGCGTCACCCTCGGCACACCGGACACCACCACCGAGGCCCGCGGCTCGGGCAGCGGCAGCAACGTGACGCCGATGCGCACCCCGGGTTCGGCGGCGGCCACCGGCTCCGAGAGCCAGCGCCGCCGCACGGGCGGCCCGCTGCTCGGGCAGGGGCAGCGGACGCTGGGCGACGTCCCCGTCGCGCCCACCACGGCCTCCGCGCCGCTGCTGCCCGGGATGCCGGCACCCGCCGGAGGTGACGCACGGCAGCAGGCCGTCCGGGCGCTGACCGCTCCGGTGACCGCCGGCGCCGCCGCCATGTCCCCGCTGATACGTCCGCTGGAAGCGGTCTCCCCGCTCTCCCTGAGCTCCTGGTCGGCGGCCGACGAGGTCAGGCCGCCCGGCCTGCTCGCCGCCCCCGACCCGGGTCCGTCCCCCTACCCGTCGGCCTACCCGGCCGCGTCCTACCCTCCGCTTCGCTGAGGGGATCTGCGCGCCGGTCCGCGAACCTGATTGAATCCGGGGTGGCGCCAGAGCCCTTGGAGCCGACGATCTGCGGCCAGCTGCGGGGGAGAACATGAACGAGGGGAAGCCCACGAAGGCGAAGTGGTGGAGTCGTCCCCGCTCGTCCGAAGACGCACCCGACGGCGACTTCGAACTGGAACGCCCCCGCCCGGCCCACCCTGCGGGAACGGGCACGGGCACGGGTGCGATCCCCGACGACCGGGAGGCCGACGGGGGCGACTTCGAGCTGGAACGCCCGGTGACGCCCCGCGCGACCGACGAGGGGGACTACGAGCTGGACCTGCCCCTGCCCGAGCGGAACGAACCGACGGACACCCCTCCGCATCCGCGCACTGACCCCGGGGCCGGCGCCGGACCGGCGGCGGTGCACGCGGACTCGCGGGCACCCGCAGGGACCAGCCCCGCCCCGGCGCTCGACGGCGCGCCGGCCGCCGAGCGCCCCAAGCCGCTGCACGAACCCGACCCGTACAGCACCCCGCCGTATGGTGAGCCGGGCCCCTGGGCCCCCGCTCCGCCGGTCCAGCACCCGGCGGCCACACCGGCGCACGGCACGGTGACGACGGCGGCCCCGCACACACCTGCCCCGCACGCACCGGCCGCACCCGCGACGGCGCCGTCGGCCTCTCCGCCTCCGGGCGCGGTGCCCGACCCGGCGTCCGCGGAGACCCCGCCTCCGGTGCCGCAGGCGGGACAGGGACAGGTACGGGAACAGGAACAGGGGCAGCACCCGGCGGCGCCTGCCCCGGCGTACGACACGGCGTCTCACGTCGGAGCCCCGCCCGCCGCGACGTCTGCCGCCCCGGCGCCCTCCGACCCGTCGTCGGCGCCGACGACGGTGCCCGACCCGTGGGCGGGGCCGACCGCCCCGCCGTCCGGCGCCGAACCCGCCTCCGACCCGTGGGGACGTTACGACCCCTGGGCCGCCTCCGCCGCCCGGCACCACGAGACGGCCGGCCGGACGCCGAAGCAGCGACGCCGGCGGGCGACGAAGACGCTCGTCGGCGGGGCCCTGCTCATCGCCCTGGTCTCCGGCGCCCTCGGCGGCGCCGTGGGCGCGTACCTGGAACGCAACGGCGGCGTGGGGACGGTCGAGCTGCCGCAGGCCGCACCCGAGGCGGCCGAGCGGGCCCCGGACAGCGTCGCCGGGATCGCCGCGCGGGCCCTGCCCAGCGTGGTGACCCTGCACGTGAGCGGCAGCGAGGCGGCCGGCACCGGCACCGGGTTCGTCCTCGACGACCGGGGCCACATCCTGACCAACAACCACGTCGTGGAGCCCGCCGGCTCCGGCGGCGAGATAACCGTGACCTTCAACAGCGGCGACACCGCCGAGGCCACGGTCGTCGGCCGGGACAGCGGATACGACCTCGCCGTGGTGAAGGTCAAGGGCGTCAGCGGCCTCACCCCGATGCCCCTCGGCAACTCGGACAACGTACGGGTCGGCGACCCCGTCGTCGCCATCGGCGCCCCCTTCGACCTGGCCGGCACGGTCACCTCCGGCATCATCAGCGCCAAGGAACGGCCCATCACCGCGGGCGGCGAGGAGGGCGACGGCAGCGACGTCTCCTACGTCGACGCCCTGCAGACCGACGCGCCCATCAACCCCGGCAATTCCGGCGGCCCCCTCCTGGACGCCCAGGGCCGGGCCATCGGCATCAACTCCGCCATCCGCTCCGCCGACAGCGGCAGCGCCGAGTCGGACGGAGGCCAGGCCGGTTCCATAGGCCTCGGCTTCGCCATCCCCATCAACCAGGGCAAGCGCGTCGCCGAGGAACTGATCAACACCGGCAAGGCCACCCACCCGGTCATCGGCATCACCCTCGACATGGGCTACACGGGTGACGGCGCCCGCGTGGGCACCAAGGGCGGCGACGGCGGACCCGCGGTCACCACGGGCGGCCCCGGCGCCAAGGCCGGCATCGAGCCGGGGGACGTGATCACCGCGGTCGACGGACAGCGCGTCCACTCCGGCGAGGAACTCATCGTCAAGACCCGCGCCCACCGCCCCGGCGACCGTCTGGAGCTGACCCTGGAACGCGGCGGCAAGGAGACGAAGGTCTCACTGGTGCTCGGCTCGGCCGACGGCGACTGACCGCGGCACAGGTCCCGACAAGGCGCCCGGAAGGCAAACAATTCGGAAAGCGCTCACGTACACGCGCTCGGGGCCCACGGGACGGTACCGGTGGGACGGGGTCGGCGGGTACCGTGGTGGCGGCCCGGACATTCCAAGGAGCTTCAGGTGTTCAATGACATAGGCGCACTAGAGCTGGTGACGCTCGTCGTCCTCGCCGTGCTCGTCTTCGGTCCGGACAAGCTCCCCAAGGTCATCCAGGACGTGACGCGCACCATCCGGAAGATCCGGGAGTTCTCGGACAGCGCCAAGCAGGACATCCGCCAGGAGCTGGGCCCCGAGTTCAAGGACTTCGAGTTCGAGGACCTCAACCCCAAGACGTTCATCCGCAAGCAGCTGGACAACGACGAGCTGGGTCTCAAGGAGATCCGCAACGGCTTCGACCTGAAGAAGGAGATGGCCGAGGTCACCGACGCGGTCCACGGCCGTGACACGGAGCCCTCGTCCTCCGGTTCGTCGTCCTCCGGTTCCGGCAGCGGTCGTATCGACATGTCGAAGAAGCCCGGGCCGTCCGACAAGCCCGCCGCCGACGACCGCCCGCCCTTCGACGCGGACGCCACCTGATCCAGGCCCGCGCGTCCGGCCTCCGGGTCCGGCCCGCGGGCCGCGAACGTGACGTGTCTCATACTCCGGACGGGGCGCACAGGCCCTGAAGGCGACGCCCGCGCGGCCCACGCGCCGGGCGATTCCCCGGTTGCCGCCAGTGGTGTGGCTATGCTGCCCGAGTTGTTGTGCGGACCGGACGAGTGCGCCCGATAGGGGGGCGGGCACGGTCCGACGAGAGCGAGGAGGCGTCCGGGCACATGGAGACGACGAGTCGGGCAGTCGCGCAGACGCCGGCCGCGGAGGGCGGACCCGGGTCCCCCTCCGGTCGGCGTACGGTCGACGACTACCTGCGTGCGCCCTTCCCGTGGTACGGCCTCGACGAGGCCTTCACGGGACCGCGCCGGCTGATGCAGGTCGGTACGGCGGCCGACGGGGCGGTGGAGCACGGTTCGATCGGCCACGGCGACGAGCCGTCGGTGCGCAACGAGCACGTGGCGGGCGACGAGCAGGACGCCAAGGAGAAGTTCGCGGTCGTCGTGACCGTCGCGGCCAACCCCGACCGGCGCAGCGCCGACGGCACGGGCCTGCTGGAGGCCACCTCGGTGTCCTCGGCGGCCTGGCTCGCCGGAGTGGGGCTGCTGTCCTTCACCTGGCCCGGTCAGATGGACCACTCGCTGCGCGACGACTGGCTGGAGCAGCAGACGGAGACCGCCTGGGTCCTCGCGGACGACCTCGAGGGCGAGGACTGGACGACGCTGTCCCTCCCGGTGGACGGCGTGCCGACGCCCTTCCACTACCGGGAGTCCGAGTTCGGCTGGGTGCTCGCCGGCTCCACCGAGCAGGGTGTCCACCTCGGCGCGTACGGGCGGGGCATGAGCGCCTACGGGCTGGCCTTCGCCGTCGTCAAGGACATCGCCGCGTACGCCTAGCCGGCGCCCGTCCGGCTGTCGCGCGTACGACGAGGGGCGCCGTCCCGGCGGACAGCGCCCCCACTCCCGTACGGGACGTCAGAACTTGTTCTTCGGCGTGATCCCCAGCGACAGCCCCGAAAGGCCCCGCTGCCGTCCACCGAGCTTGCCCGCGATCGAACGCAGGGCCGCGCCCGCCGGGGAGTCCGGGTCGGACAGGACGACGGGCTTGCCCTCGTCACCGCCCTCGCGCAGCCGGACGTCGATCGGGATGGAGCCCAGCACCGGGACCGAGGCGCCGGTCGTGCGGGTCAGGCCGTCGGCGACCGCCTGGCCGCCGCCGGTGCCGAAGACGTCGACCATCTCGCCGCAGTGCGGGCAGGGCAGGCCGGACATGTTCTCGACCACGCCGACGATCTTCTGGTGGGTCTGCACGGCGATGGCACCCGCCCGCTCCGCCACCTCGGCGGCGGCCTGCTGAGGGGTCGTCACGACCAGGATCTCGGCGTTCGGCACGAGCTGCGCCACCGAGATCGCGATGTCACCGGTGCCGGGCGGCAGGTCGAGCAGCAGGACGTCCAGGTCGCCCCAGTACACGTCCGCGAGGAACTGCTGGAGCGCGCGGTGCAGCATCGGGCCGCGCCAGACGACCGGCGCGTTGCCCGGGGTGAACATGCCGATCGAGATGACCTTCACGCCGTTGGCCGAAGGCGGCATGATCATGTTCTCGACCTGGGTGGGACGCCCGTCGGCGCCCAGCATGCGCGGCACGGAGTGGCCGTAGATGTCGGCGTCGACGACACCGACCTTCAGACCGTCGGCCGCCATCGAGGCCGCCAGGTTCACCGTCACCGACGACTTGCCGACGCCGCCCTTGCCGGACGCCACCGCGTACACCCGCGTCAGGCTGCCCGGCTTGGCGAAGGGCACCTCGCGCTCGGTCTGCCCGCCGCGCAGGGCGGTGGCCAGCTCCTTGCGCTGCTCGTCGCTCATCACGTCCAGCTCGACGTCGACGCGCGTGACACCCTCGACCCGCGACACCGCGTCCGTCACGCGCTGCGTGATGGTGTCCCGCATGGGGCAGCCGGACACCGTCAGGTACACGGCGACCGCGACCGCTCCGTCCGCGCCGATCTCCACCGACTTGACCATCCCCAGCTCGGTGATGGGCCGGTTGATCTCGGGGTCGTTCACCGTCGCCAGTGCTTCGCGCACCGCGTCTTCCGTAGCCATAGACACGATGGTACGGCGCCGCCCACCGGGCGCGGAAAGCCCCGTCAACGGTCGTGTACGTCACGCCCCGCGGACCGATCCGCCGGGAATACCCCGCGGTCGGGGTGGTGGCCGTTCTGCCGGTCCTCCAGGTCCCTGACCAGGTCCTGCAGCTCGGAGCGGATCCAGTCCCGCGTCGCGACCTCGCCGAGGCCGATGCGCAGGGCGGCGATCTCGCGGGTCAGGTACTCGGTGTCGGCGATCGACCGCTCGTTCTGCTTGCGGTCCTGCTCCAGATTGACCCGGTCCCGGTCGTCCTGCCGGTTCTGCGCGAGCAGGATCAGCGGGGCCGCGTAGGAGGCCTGCAGGGACAGCGCCAGGGTCAGGAAGATGAACGGGTACTCGTCGAACCGCAGGGCGCTCGGCGCCGCGACGTTCCACAGCACCCACAGGATGATGACGACCGTCATCCAGACGATGAACCGCCCGGTGCCCAGGAATCGCGCGACGCGCTCGGACAGCCGCCCGAAGGACTCCGGGTCCCACTCGGGCAGCAGCCGGCGGCGCGGCGGGCGGGGCTGGTCGAGGCGGGTCCGGGCACGGGAGGACGCGGTCGCTCCCGAGGCGGCGCGCTCACGGGCCGTCGTCTCGCGCTCAGGCACCACCGGCGCCCACCTCCCCCGTCGTCCCGGCCGTGTCGTCCAGGTGGTACTCGGTCTCCCGCCAGTCGTCGGGCAGCATGTGGTCCAGTACGTCGTCGACGGTGACCGCGCCGAGCAGCGCCCCGGAGTCGTCGACGACGGGCGCCGCGACCATGTCGTACGCGGCGAAGAACCCGGCGACCACGGGCAGCGCGGCGTCCGGCTCCAGGGGCTGGAGATCGTCGTCGAGGATCGAGCCGACCAGCGTGTACGGCGGGTCCCGCAGCAGGCGCTGGAAGTGGACGGTGCCCAGGTACTTGCCGGTCGGGGTCTCCTCGGGCGGGCGGCAGACGTAGACCTGGGCGGCGTGCGCCGGGGACAGGTCGGGGTTGCGGATGCGGGCCAGGGCGTCGGCGACGGTCGCGTCGGGCCGCAGCACGATCGGCTCGGTCGTCATCAGACCGCCGGCCGTGTGCTCCTCGTACGCCATCAGGCGCCGCATGTCGGCCGCGTCGTCGGGCTGCATCAGGCTCAGCAGCCGCTCCTTGTCCGCCTCGGGCAGCTCGCCGAGCAGGTCGGCCGCGTCGTCAGGGTCCATCGCCTCCAGCACGTCCGCGGCGCGCTCCTCCTTGAGCTTGCCGAGGATCTCGATCTGGTCGTCCTCCGGCAGCTCCTCCAGCACGTCGGCCAGGCGGTCGTCGTCGAGGGCGGCGGCGACCTCGGCGCGGCGCTTGGCGGACAGGTGGTGCAGGACGTTGGCGAGGTCGGCGGGGCGCAGCTGCTCGAAGGTGGCCAGCAGGTTCTCGGCGCCCTGGCCCTGCTCCTCGACGGAGAAGCCGGTGACGCCGGACCACTCGACGGTGAGTGTCTCGCCCTTGTTGCGCCGGAAGGCACCGCCCTTCCTGCCCTTGCGGACGAAGACCTTGTCGATCTCCCAGTCCCGGCGGGCGGGCAGCTGCTGCACCGACAGGTCCAGCACCGTGACCTCCTCGCCCGTCTCGGTGAGCGTGACCCGCCGGTCGAGCAGCTCGCCGAAGACGAGGCGCTCGGTGGGCCGCTGCTCGAAACGCCGGACGTTGAGGACGCCGGTGGTGATCACCTGGCCGGACTCGATGCCGGTGACCCGGGTCATGGGCAGGAAGATGCGGCGACGGGTGGTGAGTTCGACGACCAGCCCGAGGACACGCGGGGGTTTGCGGCCGACGCGGAGCATGACGACCAGATCGCGGACACGCCCCACCTGGTCACCGGTCGGGTCGAACACGGCGATGCCGGAGAGGTGGGAGACGAAGATCCGGGGGGCGCCCGCTGCCATGGCCGCGGCCTCCTTTCCTCACACTTCGCGGAACCGAGCGAGAGTGCCTGCGAGTCGAGTGAGCGTGCGTGAGAGCTGATTCGTACGGTGTCTCTTTTCCGAATTGCCCGCCCGGACGCGCTTCAGGCTAGCCCGTCCCGATCGGCCTCGCCCTGGCGGCCGGTCCGGACGGACTGGCTCCGTTCGCCGCGTACGGCCCCGGTACGCTGCGCCCTGGCCCGGTCGGCTCGCCGCCGACGCCCGTCGGCCTCGTGTCAGCCCTGTCAGAAAGGCAGTCCCACCTGTGTCTGTGACTCCCCGGCGCCGAATCCGCAGGGCCGCCTGGCTGGGTGCGGTGTGCGCCCTGGCCGTGACGGGAGCCGGGCTGACGGGATGCAGCAGCGAGGACCCCGACGCGGGCACCAACGGCCTCGGGAAGCTCCCCGCCGACAAGATCCACGCCAAGGCCAGTACGGCCGCCGAGGCCGCCGACACGGTACGTCTGCACGGCACGGTGGCCGCCGGCGGCCACACGTACACCCTCGACATGCGGCTGAAGGCCGACGGAGGGACCGGGTCGGTCGCCGCGGAGGGGACCACGTTCGGACTCCTGCGCGTCGGTGAGCAGCTCTTCCTCAAGGCCGACGCCGGGTTCTGGAGCCACGACGACGGCGACGCCAAGGCGGCCGACAAGCTCGCCGGCAAGTACGTGAAGGTGCCGCAGAGCGACCCCGTGTACAAGAAGTTCAGCGGCTTCACGGACAAGGACGTCCTCCTCGACGGTCTGCTGACCCTGCACGGCACGGTGAAGACCGACGGCCGCCACAAGCAGGCGGGCGTGCGCACCATCCGGATCACCGGCGACGACGGCGCGGGCGGCTCGCTGGACGTCTCGCTGGAGGGCAGGCCCTACCCGCTGCGACTGGTGCGGGCGGGCAGCGCGGGCACGATCGGCTTCTCGGACTGGAACAAGGACTTCACGCTGGAGCAGCCGGCGAAGGACGACACCCTGGACTACGGCAAGCAGCTGCCGTCGTCCTGACCCCGCCAGGGGTGTCGTTCGGATCTTGCCGGTGTCGCGGCGCCCGGCACGCACATCTGCGGCGTTGTCGTCGGTTGCCAGGGCTCCGCCCTGTCGCCCTCCTCCGTCTTGCAGCTGCACGCTCCCCCACGCTCGGCTTCGCTCGCGCGGGAGGGGCCCCCATCGCCCCGCTCGGGTCGGCAACAGGGCACTGTCGCCTGGAGCCGCCCTGATCCGAACGACACCCCCTAGCGCCGGCGCCGTTTGAACAGCAGCCGGGGCAGCCCCGCCGGCACCGGCTGCCGGGTCGTCGCCGGGCTGGGCAGCGGTGCCTCGGCCAGCGAGGCGTCGGGCAGCGGCGCCGTGGCCCCCGTCGGCTCCAGGCGCAGCACCCGGCACTCGCGGGCCCAGCGGTCGGTCATCGCCTCGCCGTCCGGGGCGTTCAGCCGCTTGCCCTTGAGGTCGCCGACCGCCGCCTGCCACGCCTCGGAACCGGACGGCAGCTCCACGACCCGCGCGGCCCAGGAGACCAGCCGGCCGCCCTTGTCCTTGCTGCGCACCGTCACCTCGGCCGCGGCCCCGTCGGCCAGCCCGGGCAGCGGCTGCTCGCCCGGCCCGTCGCCGACGACGCAGGCGGCGCCCTCGTGCCAGACGTGCCACAGCGCCCGTGCGGGCACCCCGGGGCCCTTGACCCAGATGAGGCCGGACTTCTTCGTGGCCTCCTCGACGAGGGCCTTCTCGAGCAGCTCGCTTGTCATGCGGTCAGCCTATCCAGCGGCCCCCGGCCGGCTTCAGAGCCAGCCGTTGCGCTTGAGCGTGCGGTGGATGCCCAGACAGATGCCGACCGTGATCGACAGGACCAGCGGATAGCCGAACTTCCAGTGCGTCTCCGGCATGTAGTCGAAGTTCATGCCGTACACCCCGCACACCATCGTCGGCACGGCGATGATCGCGGCCCAGGAGGTGATCTTGCGCATGTCCTCGTTCTGCGCGACGGACGCCTGGGCGAGGTTGGCCTGGAGGATGGAGTTCAGCAGTTCGTCGAAGCCGATGACCTGCTCCTGCACCCGGGCCACGTGGTCGGCGACGTCGCGGAAGTACTTCTGGATCTCCGGGTCGACCAGCCGCATCGGCCGCTCGCTGAGCAACTGCATCGGGCGCAGCAGCGGCGCCACCGCCCGCTTGAACTCCAGTACCTCGCGCTTGAGTTGGTAGATCCGGCCGGCGTCCGTGCCGCGCGGGCTGCCCTTGCGGCCCGGCGAGAACACCTCCGTCTCGACCTCGTCGATGTCGTCCTGCACCGCGTCGGCGACCGCGATGTAGCCGTCGACGACGTGGTCGGCGATGGCGTGCAGCACCGCCGAGGGGCCCTTGAGCAGCAGCTCGGGGTCCTCCTGGAGCCGGCACCGCAGGGCGCGCAGCGAGCCCTGCCCGCCGTGCCGGACGGTGATGAAGAAGTCCCGCCCCGTGAAGCACATGACCTCGCCGGTCTCGACGACCTCGCTGTTGGCGGTGAGCTGGTCGTGGTCGACGTAGTGGACGGTCTTGAAGACCGTGAACAGGGAGTCGTCGTAGCGCTCCAGCTTGGGCCGCTGGTGGGCCTGGACCGCGTCCTCCACGGCCAGTGGGTGCAGCCCGAACTCCCGGGCGATACCGGCGAACTCGTCCTCGGTGGGCTCGTGCAGGCCGATCCACACGAAGCCGCCGTCGCGGCGCACCTGGCGCATCGCCGTGTGCGGGGTCAGCGGCACGTCGGTCTCGACGCGTGTGCCGTCGCGGTAGACGGCGCAGTCGACGACGGCGGAGGCGGTCGCCGGGTCACGGGTGGTGTCGTAGGCGCCGCCGTCCTTGCGCAGGGAGACGCGGGACGGACGGACCACGGCGCGCAGGTCACGGATCATCGACATGGCAGGCTCCTTCGCGGCGGGCAGCGAATGAGGCCGGTGACGGGTGGAACCGCCCGGAATGAGGACGTCCTGACTACGCGTGCTCGGCGCGTCCACAAAGCGGGGGGCACCGCACCGTCGCGATGGCCGACTTCGCTGCTGATTCAGCTGCTGACACGGATCGACGCGGTCGACACGGATCGGCGGTGATCGCATCGACGGATCGGATCAGGCAAAAGATCAGGCAAAACGGGACGAAGTGCTCTTCCGTGTGAAGGCGCGCGAACGGAAAGCGGCAGCGGGAAGAACCGGAACGGCTCGGTCAGCGGCCGGAAGAGCGGGTGGTACTGCACGGTCGACTTCGGTCCATGCCAGCCCCACCTCCTCCGGCCGGTCCCTCGTGAGGGACGATCCATTCCCCTTGTTTAGAGGGGTTCCCCGTAGGGGAGATTTCACAGCGTCGGGGACTTGATCGCGACGCTCTGCGTGCTGCCCCGAACCGCTGGGTCAGAGTACCAGTCACCCGACGTGTCAAGGCGCCGCTTTGCCTCTGCACGACGAGTTCTATGCTCGCCGCATGGCTGATGTTCTTCCTCTGGTCGAGGCCCGGTTGCACAGCGCGCTGGGCGAGCCGGACGCGCGCGCGGCGGTCACCTTCCTCGGCACCGACCGCATCGAGGTGCTGCGTTTCCCCGCCGCCGGCCAGGAGGGCGACGTCGTCCGCTACGCCACCCTCGGCATGTCGGCCCAGCCCATGGCGGACCCCACGGCCGCGCTCGCCGATCCGGTCAAGGGCCCCCGCGCGGAGCTGGTGCTCTCCGTGCGGGCCGGGGTGGCCGACACCGACAAGGTGCTGCGCCCGCTCGCCGTACTGGCCGCGTCCCCGCAGGTCGAAGGGGTGATCGTGGCGCCGGGCGCGTCTCTCGACGTCGGTGAGCCGCTGTGGCCCGGGGCCCCGTTCACCTCGGTCCTGGTCGCCGAGCCGGGCGGCCTGGTCGAGGACCTGGAGCTGGACGCCCCGCTGGACCCGGTGCGGTTCCTGCCGCTGCTGCCGATGACGCCGAACGAGGCCGCGTGGAAGCGCGTGCACGGCGCCCCCGCCCTCCAGGAACGCTGGCTGAACCACGGAACGGACCTGCGCGATCCGTCCCGCAGGTCCGTTCCCCTGGACTGACGTACCGCAGTGACGTAACTCACCGGTGCGTCTGGTCGGTTGGTGAAGCCCGTCAGTTGGCGAAGACCGTGACCGAGTCCTCGGTCGCGTGCTTCGGCTCCAGCTCCTCCGCGTCGTGCGTGAGCGCGCGACGCCGTACGACGACCACGACCGCGCCGAGCACGGCGGTCACCGCCGCCACCACGAACGGGATGTGGATGTCGGTCCACTCCTCGATCTTCGGCGCGAAGTAGGGCGCGGCCGCCGCGGCGAACCAGCGCACGAAGTTGTAGCCCGCGCTCGCCACCGGACGCGGGGCGTCCGAGACCCCGAGGGCCAGCTCGGTGTAGACGGTGTTGTTCACGCCGATGAACGCGCCGGACAGGATCGTGCAGACGATCGCGGCGGTGTGGTTGCCGTAGCCGAGGACCAGGACGTCGGCCGCGAGCAGCACCAGCGAGCCGCCGAGCACCTTGAGCGAGCCGAAGCGCTTCTGCATGCGCGGCGCCACCAGCACGGAGAAGACGGCGAGCAGCACGCCCCAGGCGAAGAACACGGCACCTGACTTGTAGGGCGTCATGTTCAGCACGAAGGGGGTGAAGGCCAGCACGGTGAAGAACGTGTAGTTGTAGAAGAACGCCGAGACCGCGGCGGAGGCGAGGCCGCCGTGGCCCAGCGCCCTGATCGGGTCGAGCAGCGAGGTCTTGCGGGCCGGCTTCGGCTGTTCCTTCAGGAACACCGAGATGCACAGGAAGCCGATCGCCATCAGGAAGGCCGTGCCGAAGAACGGGTAGCGCCAGCTGGCGTCGCCGAGCAGCGCTCCCAGCAGCGGACCACAGGCCATGCCGAGGCCGAGGGCGGACTCGTAGAGCAGGATCGCGGCGGCGCTCCCACCGGCCGCCGCGCCGACGATCACCGCGAGGGCCGTCGAGACGAACAGCGCGTTGCCCAGGCCCCAGCCGGCCCGGTAGCCGACGAGCTGGCCGACGGTGTCGGAGGTGCCGGCCAGGCCCGCGAAGACCACGACGAAGGCGAGGCCCAGCAGCAGGGTCTTGCGGCCGCCGATGCGGCTGGAGACGAAGCCGGTGACCAGCATGGCCAGGGCGGTGATGAGGAAGTACGAGGTGAACAGGAGGGAGACCTGACCGGCGCTCGCGTCCAGGCCCTTGGCGATGGACGGGAGGATCGGGTCCACGAGCCCGATGCCCATGAAGGCCACGACGGACGCGCCCGCGGTCGCCCACACGGCCTTGGGCTGCCGCAGGATGCCGCCCGCACCCGCGTCGAAGGGATCCATGCTTGCTCTCCAATGCCGACGAGATGGGTGCCAAATAGTTGGCGTATACACATAGTAAGTTAGCTGTGCTAATTAATGCAACATGCACCTAGTTGGGTGCGGGTCGGGCCGGGGGCCGGGCCGCGGGTCGGCCCGGGGGTCGGGCCGGGCGGGGCCTTCCCTCCGGACGGGTGATCGTCCTTGACGTGGGCGGGCGAGGGTAGGACCGTGGGGCTCTATGAGGGGCGAACCCAGTTGCCCGAAGTGTGGTGGCCGGGTCAGGGCTCCCGGCCTCTTCGCCGATTCCTGGCAGTGCGACCTGCACGGCACCGTCCACCCGCTGCAGCCCGTACTCCCGCCCAGTGTCGAGGCGCTCGGCGTCGTGGTGCACCACACGCAGGTGCCGGTGTGGATGCCCTGGCCGCTGCCGGTCGGCTGGCTGTTCACCGGCGTGGCCTGCGCGGGCGACGACCGCAGCGGGGGCAGGGCGACCGCCGTCGCCTGTTCCGGACCCGGCCCGCTCGGCGGCATCGGTGAGCTGATCCTGGTCGCCGAGGAGCTCGGCGTCGGCCTCGGCGCGCGGTACGCGGGCCTGGACGCTCCGGACCCCGGGCCGTACATGGACGTCGAGAAGCCGCCCCAGGCCAAGGTCCTGGCCGCGGGTCGGCCCACCCCCCTCTGGCACGTCTCCGGCGGCCCCGTCGACCGCGCCGTCTTCGCCGGGGAGGCCCTCGGCATGTGGCTGTGGGCCGTCGTGTGGCCCGAGCGGTCGGGGCTGCTGATGTACGAGGAACTGGTGCTGACCGACCTGCGGGACGCGGGCGCCGAGGTGGACCTGGTGCCGTGCGGGGCGCTGTCGCCGCGGCTGATCGACCCGACGGTGCCGTAGGCCTCCGTGGGGCCGGTGGGGGCGGGCGGGCAGGGCGCTCAGGGGGTGAGTGGTGTTACGGGCAGGGTGCGTAGGGGGTGCAGGGGCGCTGCGGGTGTGACGGCGAGGGGTCCGGTTCCGGTTATCCTTGAGCGTCCCCTTCCGTCCCGTCACCGCCTGGAGTCAGCGTCGTGCGCATCGATCTGCACACCCACTCCACCGCGTCCGACGGCACGGACTCCCCGGCCCAGCTCGTGCGCAAGGCCGCCGCGACCGGTCTCGACGTCGTCGCGCTGACCGACCACGACACCACCCGGGGCCACGCCGAGGCCGTCGCCGCGCTGCCCGAGGGGCTCACCCTCGTCACCGGCGCCGAGCTCTCCTGCCGCCTCGACGGCGTCAGCATGCACATGCTGGCCTACCTCTTCGACCCCGAGGAGCCCGCCCTGCTCGCCGAGCGCGAGCTGGTCCGGGACGACCGGGTGCCGCGGGCCCGCGCCATGGTGGCCAAGCTCAACGAACTCGGCGTCCCCGTCACCTGGGAGCAGGTCGCCAGGATCGCCGGTCACGGCTCGGTCGGGCGGCCGCACGTGGCCTCCGCCCTCGTGGAACTGGGCGTCGTCCCGACCGTGAACGACGCCTTCACCCAGGACTGGCTGGCCGACGGCGGCCGGGCCCACGTGGAGAAGCACGAGACCGACCCCTTCGAGGCGCTCCGGCTGATCAAGGGCGCGGGCGGCGTCGCCGTGTTCGCGCACCCGGCCGCCGCCAAGCGGGGCCGTACGGTGTCCGAGGCCGCGATCGCCGACCTGGCGGCCGCCGGGCTCGACGGCATCGAGGTCGACCACATGGACCACGACGCGCCGACGCGGGCCCGGCTGCGCGGGACGGCGAAGGAGCTGGGGCTCCTGGTGACCGGCTCGAGCGACTACCACGGCAGCCGGAAGACCTGTGTGCTCGGCGAGTACACGACCGACCCCGAGGTGTACGGGGAGATCACGCGACGGGCGTTCGGGGCGTTCCCCGTGCCGGGGGCCGGCGGGGCCTGAGCCTCACTCCCGCGCGACCTTCTTCCACTCTTCCCCCTCTTCCGCAAGGCCAGTAGCACACCCATGTTCGACGTCGCCGTCTTCGGTTCCCTCTTCCTGACCCTTTTTGTCATCATGGATCCCCCCGGGATCACCCCGATCTTCCTCGCGCTGACCGCCGGGCGCCCTGCCAAGGTGCAGCGACGGATGGCCTTCCAGGCCGTCTGCGTCGCCGGTGGCGTGATCACGGTGTTCGGCCTGCTCGGGCACCAGATCCTGGACTACCTGCACGTGTCCGTGCCCGCCCTGATGATCGCGGGCGGGCTGCTGCTCCTGCTGATCGCCCTCGACCTGCTCACCGGCAAGACGGACGAGCCGAAGCAGACCAAGGACGTCAACGTCGCACTCGTACCGCTGGGCATGCCGCTGCTCGCCGGGCCCGGGGCGATCGTGTCGGTCATCCTGGCCGTGCAGAAGGCGGACAGCGTGACCACCCAGGTCTCGGTGTGGGGCGCGATCCTCGCCATCCACGTGGTGCTGTGGCTGGTGATGCGGTACTCGCTGCTGATCATCCGGGTCATCAAGGACGGCGGCGTGGTCCTGGTGACCCGCCTCGCCGGAATGATGCTCTCCGCGATCGCCGTGCAGCAGATCATCAACGGCGTCACGCAGGTGATCCAGGGCGCGTGAGCGCGGGCCGGCACAAGACAGGGCCCCCGTACGGTGTTCCGTACGGGGGCCCTGCACATGTGCGAAGGGTCCGCGCTACAAGGCCGAGGTGTCGGCGGGGCGGATCCACAGGCGCTGCCCGATGGCGGCGGCCTGCTGAACGATGCGGTTCACGGAGGCGGCGTCCACGACAGTCGTGTCCACGGGGGTCCCGTCGACGTCGTCGAGTCGCATGACTTCAAAGCGCATGGCCTCTCCCTTGATCTGGTCATCCTCCTGCGGAGAACTACTGGTGTGGCTCCTGGGTCGTCGGTGCCCGGGCTTCCGTAGTGCTCAACGAGATGCTGTCTGCAAACATTCCCTACGCTAAGGAAATTTTTCGCACGACTAATTACTGACAAGTAAGTCTCTTGTTACGAGGTGAGGGAGGTGGCCCGGCCGATAGGTGTCTGATACAAGACTGACCGGGACCGGTTGTGTTCGTAGCGTGACGGCCGGGACAATGGAGGCGATGAACGACGACCTCGCGCCCCTGAACGCTCGCATCGATCGCACGAACGAGCTGCTCCAGCGCATGCTCGCCGAGGTGGCCAAGACCCCCTCGACCCACGCGATCTTCGTCGACGCCGGCTACCTGTACGCGGCGGCGGGGCGGCTGGTGGCCGGGACCGAGGACCGCCGGGCCTTCGACCTGGACGCCGAGGGGCTGATCGAGGCGCTCATCGACAAGGCCCGCACCATCTTCGCGGACAGCCGCCTGCTGCGCGTGTACTGGTACGACGGCGCCCGCCGCCGCATCCACACCGCCGAGCAGCAGTCCATCGCCGAGCTGCCGGACGTGAAGGTCCGCCTGGGCAATCTCAACGCGAACAACCAGCAGAAGGGCGTCGACTCCCTCATCCGCTCCGACCTGGAGTCCCTCGCCCGGCACCGCGCCATCAGCGACGCCGCCCTGCTCGGCGGCGACGAGGACCTGGTGTCGGCGGTCGAGGCCGCCCAGGGGTACGGCGCCCGCGTCCACCTGTGGGGCATCGAGGCGCCCGAGGGCCGCAACCAGGCCGACCCGCTGCTCTGGGAGGTCGACAGTCAGCGCACCCTAGACCTCGACTTCTTCAAGCCGTACGTCTCCCGGCGCACGACCCACTCCGTCGAGGGGACGGTCGCCCTGCGCCCCGCCCGCGAGGACGTCCGCTTCGTGGGCGCGCAGATCGCGGCGAAGTGGCTGGCGGCGCGGGGACGCGACGCACTGCTGGAACTCCTCCCCGGCCACCCCTACCTCCCCGGCTCCGTGGACCAGGACCTGCTGGTGGAGGCCGAGGGGCTGCTCCAGTACTCGCTGCGCGGCCAGGCCGACCTGAGAAGGGCGCTGCGGGACGGCTTCTGGGAGCACCTGCGGGCGCAGTACTAGGCCGGACCCGTCTCAGGGGCGGTGCGGCCGGGCGGCGCGGGGTGGTCGTCCCAGAAGTCGGCGAGGGCGCGGGCGGTCGGCAGAGGCTGGTCGGTGTTGGGGGAGTGCTCGGCGCCCGCGACGACCGTCCGGCGCGCGTCCAGCCGTACGGCCATCTCGTCCAGGAGGGGCACGGGCCAGGTGTCGTCGTAGGAGCCCGACAGCACGTGGTAGGGCAGCGGCAGGGCGGCCAGCTCGGCGACACGGTCGGGCTCGGTGCACAACTGGCGTCCCGTGGCGAGCAGTTGCGCCGGCCTGGTGCCCAGCCAGCGGTCGCGCAGCCGGGCCGGTTCCTCCGGGCCGTGGGCGGGGGCCGGGGCGCCGGCCTCCTCCGGCGGTCCCATGGCCTGCATCACCTTCCAGACCTCCGCCATCGTCATCGTGTCCAGCGCGTCCCGCAGCAGCTTCACCCGCTGCCGCTGGGACTCGGAGATCCGCGCCGGGCCCGAGGACATCAGCGTGAGGGACAGGAACGGGGCGTGGTCGAGCAGGACGGCGGCCCGCGCGATCTGGCCGCCCAGGGAGTGCCCGACGAGATGCACGCGCGTCCCGAGGGCGGCGACCTGCGCCAGCACGTCCCGGGCCAGCTCGGGCCGGGCGTACGCGGCCTCGTCGTGCTCGGGCCCGTCCGACTCGTACTGCCCCCGTCCGTCCACGGCGACCGTGCGGTAACCGCGCGCACCGAGCGGCCGGTGCAGCAGCGTGAAGTCCTCCTTGCTCCCCGTGAACCCGGGCAGCATCACCACCACGCCCTTCGGCGCGACACCGTCGGCCACGGGCGAGTCGACGACGGCGAACTCACCGCGCGCGGTACGCAGCCGGTACGCGCGTGCGTCCGGGGGCGGGCTGAAGGCGGCGTTCCTGCTCACGGGCAGAGGTTATCGGGCAGAGGCCGCCGGGCGGACGGCACGGGTGCGGCAACGCCGTCGGCCCGGTCCCGCGTGGGTCGCGGGACCGGGCCGACGGTCGGGGTGAGCGGCGCGGATCAGCTCTCGCCGGCCTCCGCGGGCTGCGTGGCGGCCGTGGCCGCCTTGCGGGTGCGGCGGGCCTTCGGCTTCGCCTCCGCCGTGTCGGCGGGCGCCTCGACGGCAGCCGCGGCCTTACGGGTCCGACGCCGCGGGGCGGCCTCCGGCTCCTGCGAGGCCTGAGCCGGAATCTCGGCGGCGGCCTCGGCGGCCGCAGCGGTCTTCCGGGTGCGGCGGACCTTGGGCTTGGCCTCCGCGCCCTCGGCGGTGTCGGCGGCGGCTTCCGCGGCGGCTTCGGCCTTGGCGGCGGCCGTCTTCCGGGTGCGGCGCGGCTTCGCCTCTGCCTCGGCCTCCGGAGCCTGTACGGCGGGCTCGGCGGCCTTGCGGGTGCGGCGGGCCTTGGGCTTGGCCTCCGCACCCTCGGCGGTGTCGGCGGCGGCTTCGGCCTTGGCGGTGGCCGCCTTGCGGGTGCGGCGGGGCTTGGCCTCTGCCTCGGCCTCCGGAGCCTGCGCCGGCGTGTCGGCCGCGGCCTCGGTGACCGGGGTCGGCTCGGCGGCCTTCCGGGTCCGGCGGACCTTGGGCTTGGCCTCCGTGGCCTCGGCGGTGTCGGCGGCGGCTTCGGCCTTGGCGGCAGTCGTCTTCCGGGTGCGGCGCGGCTTCGCCTCGGCCTCGGCCTCGGTCTCGGCGTCCGGAGCCTGCACGGCGGGCTCGGCCGCCTTGCGGGTCCGCCGGCGCGGCTTGGTCTCGGCCGGCTCGGACACGGGCTCGGTCGCTCCCTCGGCCGTGTCGACCGCCGCCTCGGCGGCCGTGGCCTTGCGGGTGCGGCGGCGCGGCTTCTCGGCGGGAGCCTCGGCAGCCGGGGCCGCGACGACCGTCGGGGCCTCCACGACCGACTCCTCGGTGGCCGTCGGTGCGGTCTCCAGCGGGGCGGCCGGGGTCTCCGCCGACTTGCGGGTGCGGCGGCGGCGCGGCTTCGCCGGGGCCTCCACGGCCTCCGTGGCCTCCGCCGTGTCGACGACCGTGGCCTCGGAAGGCGCGAGCGCGGTGTCCTCGGCGGCCTGCGCCGCGGGGGTGTCGGTCGCCGCGGCGGTCTCCGGGCGGCGCGACGGCTCCCCGTTGCGCGTACGGCGACGGCGGCGCAGCGTGCGGGGCCCCTGGGCGGTGTCGGTGCCGGCGTCGGCGGCGCTGTCCGCACCGCCGGTCACGGCCTCGGCCGCGGGACTCGCGGCGGCCTCCGCGTCCACCGGCGCACCGCCGCGCATCCGACGGCGGCGGCGCGGCGTCGTACGGGACGAACGGTCGCGGTCGCGGTCGCCGGAGCGCGAGTCGTCGCGTGCGCCCCGGCCACCCCGGTCGCCGCGCCCGCGGCCACCGCGTCCGCCCGGCTCGCCCAGGTCCTCGAGCTCCTCCGCGTCGAGCCCGGCGCGGGTGCGCTCCGAGCGCGGCAGGACGCCCTTGGTGCCCTCGGGGATACCGAGGTCGGTGTAGAAGTGCGGGGAGGTGGAGTACGTCTCCGGCGGGTCGTTGAAGCCCAGGTCCAGCGCCTTGTTGATCAGCTGCCAGCGCGGGATGTCGTCCCAGTCGACCAGAGTGATCGCCGTACCCTTGGCGCCCGCGCGGCCGGTGCGGCCGATGCGGTGCAGGTACGTCTTCTCCTCTTCCGGCGACTGGTAGTTGATGACGTGCGTCACGCCCTCGACGTCGATGCCGCGGGCGGCGACGTCGGTGCAGACGAGCACGTCCACCTTGCCGTTGCGGAAGGCGCGTAGGGCCTGCTCGCGGGCGCCCTGGCCGAGGTCGCCGTGGACCGCGCCGGAGGCGAAACCGCGCTGCTTGAGCTGGTCGGCCAGGTCGGCCGCGGTGCGCTTGGTGCGGCAGAAGACCATGGCCAGTCCCCGGCCGTCGGCCTGCAGTATGCGCGCCACCATCTCGGGCTTGTCCATGTTGTGCGCGCGGTAGATGAACTGCTTGGTGTTGGCGACCGTCGCGCCCGCGTCGTCCGGCGACGTGGCGGAGATGTGCGTGGGCTGCGACATGTAGCGGCGGGCCAGTCCGATGACGGCGCCCGGCATGGTGGCCGAGAACAGCATCGTCTGGCGCCTGGCCGGCAGCATGTTGATGATCTTCTCGACGTCGGGCAGGAAGCCCAGGTCGAGCATCTCGTCGGCCTCGTCGAGGACCAGGCTCTTGATGTGCTTCAGGCTCAGCTTCTTCTGGCCCGCGAGGTCCAGCAGACGGCCCGGGGTGCCGACGATCACGTCGACGCCCTTCTTGAGGGCCTCCACCTGCGGCTCGTACGCCCGGCCGCCGTAGATCGCGAGGACGCGCACGTTGCGGACCTTGCCGGCGGTCAGGAGGTCGTTGGTGACCTGCTGGCACAGCTCGCGCGTCGGGACGACGACGAGGGCCTGCGGGGCGTCGGTCAGGGACTCGGGCGCCGCGCGGCCCGACTCGACGTCGGCGGGGACGGTCACGCGCTCGAGGAGCGGGAGGCCGAAGCCCAGCGTCTTGCCGGTGCCGGTCTTGGCCTGGCCGATGACGTCCTTGCCCGACAGGGCCACGGGGAGCGTCATCTCCTGGATGGGGAAGGGAGTGGTGATGCCGACGGCCTCGAGGGCTTCGGCGGTCTCGGGGAGGATTCCGAGGGATCGAAACGTCGTAGTCAGGGTGCTGCCTCTTCTGTGTGCGTGGTGCGAGGCGAGCGCGCGGGTCGTGCCGGACCGTGTCGGGGACGTCGGCTGCCCTTACGGGTGAGCCGTAGGACACGGGACCTCTGTCGACGCTCCAGCGCTCGTACCACTGAGGGTCCCCCTCCGAATTCCGTACGCAGTGTGGCGTACGGCAGGGAGGGCTGTCGGGTCGGAGCCGATCGGGCCACCGACCGGGCATCCTCATGCGTGCGGCCCGACGACGATGTCACGTACCCGTACGTCACATACTCGGCAGGCGCATTACCACCATACCCCGGATTCGCGCACACGCGATGGCCGATTTGCTCACGTAGTCGTCGTCACACTGACTGACCAGGGCCTTACCACCGCCGAAGAGCGGACTATTGTGCGCTGCATGACGAGCTCTGACAAGCCTGGCACCGCCGCAGACGCACCCACCGAGACCGCTGGAACCGCAGGTACCGACGGCGCCCCCCCGGTCGCCGCCCGCGACTGGGAGTCGGCCGCGGCCGACCCGCAGTACCGCGCCGCGGTCGTGGACCTGCTCGGCGCGCTCGCGTACGGCGAGCTGGCGGCCTTCGAGCGGCTCGCGGAGGACGCCAAGCTGGCGCCCACACTGGCGGACAAGGCGGAGCTGGCGAAGATGGCGTCCGCGGAGTTCCACCACTTCGAGCGGCTGCGCGACCGGCTGGCCGAGATCGGCGAGGAGCCGACGGGGGCCATGGAGCCGTTCGTGGCCGCCTACGACGGCTTCCACAAGCAGACCGACCCCTCGGACTGGCTGGAGGGGCTCGTCAAGGCCTACGTCGGCGACTCCATCGCCAGCGACTTCTACCGCGAGGTCGCCGCCCGCCTCGACACGGACACGCGCGAGCTGGTCCTCGCCGTGCTCGACGACACCGGGCACGCCGGTTTCGCCGTGGAGAAGGTGCGCGCGGCGATCGACGCCGACCCGCGTGTGGGCGGGCGGCTCGCGCTGTGGGCGCGGCGGCTGATGGGGGAGGCCCTCTCGCAGTCCCAGCGGGTGGTGGCCGACCGGGACGCGCTGTCGACGATGCTCGTGGGCGGGGTCGCGGACGGCTTCGACCTGGCCGAGGTCGGCAAGATGTTCTCCCGGATCACCGAGGCGCACACGAAGCGGATGGCGGCGCTGGGACTGGCCGCCTGACCTCCGCCGACGTGGGGCCTCGATCGGCCCGCTCCTCGGCGGCGCGGGCCCGGTGCGGTACGGCGGCTGCCGTCAGGCGGTCGCCGAACTGCGACGGAGCCTTCCCGCGGGGCGCAGCAGCAGCGACAGCGAGGCCGCGGACACCGTCGCCGAACCCAGCAGCACCAGTACGAACCCCCCGGCACCCAGCGCGGTGTGCGTGACGAACGCCCCGAAGAGGGCCCCGGCGATGCCGGTCGGCAGGACCAGGAGGCGGGAGGGCAGACGGTGGGGCAGACGGTGCGCGGCGGCCCATGCCAGGGCGAGGCCGAGGATTGCGGCGCTGAGCGCTTCCAAGAGCATGTCGAGGTCCCTCCCACATGGCCGGCCTGCCCCAAACGGTCACAGCCGACTTACCCCTGACCTGCGGAACACAATCCTCCCCCTGTGGGTGAACTGTGCTCCGTCCGTGAACGGGGGCGGGAACGCGACGGGAACGGAAACGGGGCGCGAACGGGAGCGGGGCGCGAACGGGAAGACGGGGTGGGGCCCGGCGGAGATCTCCGCCGGGCCCCACCCCGTCTTCGTCCGTCGTCCGCGTCGCCGACTACAGCGCGCCGAAGCCCACCTTGCGCGGAGCCGGCTCACCGATCTCGACGTAGGCGAGACGGTCGGCCGGCACCAGGACCTTGCGGCCGTGTTCGTCCACGAGGCTCAGCAGCTGCGACTTGCCGGCCAGTGCCTCGCTCACCACGCGCTCGACCTCCTCGGCGCTCTGACCGCTCTCCAGAACGATCTCGCGGGGCGCGTGCTGCACGCCGATCTTGACCTCCACGGCTATGTCCCTCCGACGGTCAGTAAGTGCGCGATCTTCCGCGCCGTACCAGCACACATTAGCCCGGTGAGGGGACGTACACGCTGCGTCGGAGAACGCCAGGAGCGAACAGCCGACGGGAACAGGCTCAGTGTTGGTCGGTGCCGTGGAGCGGGAAGCCCGCGATGCCCCGCCAGGCCAGCGAGGTCAGCAGCTGGACCGCCTGGTCGCGGGGGACACTGCGGTCGCTGTGCAGCCAGGAACGCGCCACCACCTGCGCGAGACCGCCCAGACCGGAGGCGAGCAGCATCGACTCCGCACGCGAGAGACCGGTGTCCTCGGCGATGACGTCGCAGATCGCCTCGGCGCACTCGTTGGTGACCTTGTCCACGCGCTCGCGCACGGCGGGCTCGTTGGTCAGGTCCGACTCGAACACCAGGCGGAAGGCGCCGCCGTCGTCCTCGACGTAGGCGAAATACGCGTCCATCGTCGCCCGGACGCGCTGCTTGTTGTCGGACGTCGACGCGAGCGCGCTGCGCACGGACTGGATCAGTGCCTCGCAGTGCTGGTCCAGCAGGGCGAGGTAGAGGTCGAGCTTGCCGGGGAAGTGCTGGTAGAGCACCGGCTTGCTGACCCCGGCGCGCTCGGCGATGTCGTCCATCGCGGCCGCGTGGTAGCCCTGGGCCACGAACACTTCCTGTGCGGCGCCCAGCAGCTGGTTGCGTCGGGCTCGGCGGGGAAGGCGTGTGCCCCGCGGGCGTACCGCCTCTGTCTGCTCGATGGCTGTCACGCCGCCTCCCATAGTCGTCCTCGTGCGGTGTGCGCCGCGTCGCCATCGTACTTTTCGGTAACCGTGGTGTGTGTGCTGCGAGCGCAGAATTTCACGGACCGGACGGTGGCGAAAGCCGCACAACAGGTTTCAAAAGGGTCCAGGCCGGGCAAAGATCGGCCTCCCTCCTGTCCGGCGGGGCATCTCCACCGCCCCGTGGTGCCGCGTCCGCGCCGCCTCGCGGGCCGGACGTCCGCCGTCTCGAGCCGCCGCGACTCGGTCCTCGCCTCAGCGGTAGTCGTCCTCGTCGTGCGAGACGACCCGGGCCTGTTCGGCCAGGTCGGCCTCGTTGGCGCGGTCCGGCTCGACGTCCGTCAGCGGTTCGTCGCGCTCCTGCCCGATGTCCGCCCGCTGCTCGGCCGCGTCGGCGTCGGGTGCCTCCACGTCGCGTTCCTCCGCTTCCGGTGCCTCATCGTCGAAGGTCTCGGGGTCGGTCGGGTCGACGGTCATGCTGGGCTCCCTTCCTACGAACGTCCCTGGGGTGCAGGGGTCACACGCGGGTGCCCACTTCACGAGCGTAGGAGACACCCGATCCGGACGCCACGCGTCGCCCGCGCCCGGTCCTGCGCGGCGGCCCTCGCACCGACGGCATGCGTACCCGCCGGCGTCCCGTCGAGGCATCGCCTGTGACGGCGAACACATGAACCACTGCGTGATCGTCTCGTAACATTGCCGCATGTCTTCGACCGAGCCGCCGTCCGTGCCGCCCGCAAACGTGCTGCCGAAGGTCGCGGCCGTCAGGGTCGCGGACGGGGAGCGGCTCAGGTCGGTCCACCTGCCCGGCACCACCCTGACGGTGCGGTCGAGACCGCCCGCCCGCGAGGGACTGCCGCCCGCCCTCTACGTCCACGGCCTCGGCGGCTCCTCGCAGAACTGGTCCGCGCTCATGCCGCTGCTGGACGGCGTCGTCCACAGCGAGGCCCTCGACCTGCCCGGCTTCGGCGACTCCCCGCCGCCGGACGACGGCGACTACTCGATCACGGGCCACGCGCGCGCGGTCGTCCGCTATCTCGCCGCGGCCGGGCGCGGCCCCGTGCACCTCTTCGCGAACTCGCTCGGCGGCGCCGTCGCGACCCGCGTCGCAGCGGCACGGCCCGACCTGGTGCGGACGCTGACCCTCGTCTCGCCCGCGCTGCCGGAGATCCGCGTGCAGCGCAGCGCCGTTCCGACGGGGCTGCTGGCGTTGCCGGGAGTGGTGCCGCTGTTCAACCGGCTCACCCGGGAGTGGACCGCGGAGCAGCGGGTCCGCGGCGTGACGGCGCTCTGCTACGGAGACCCGGGGCGGGTGACGCCGGAGGGCTTCCGCAACGCGGTGGAGGAGATGGAGCGGCGGCTGCGGCTGCCGTACTTCTGGGACGCGATGGCGCGTTCCGCCCGGGGACTCGTCAACGCGTACACGGTGGGCGGCCAGTACGGACTGTGGCGACAGGCCGAGCGGGTTCTCGCACCCACGCTCCTGGTCTACGGTGGACGGGACCAACTCGTCGGCTACCGCATGGCCCAGCGGGCTGCCCGCGCCTTCCGTGACTCCCGGCTGCTGACGCTGCCGGACGCGGGACACGTGGCGATGATGGAGTATCCGGAGACCGTGGCCACGGCGTTCCGTGAACTCCTCGCGGACACCGCGGACAGCGTGGCCGGAGCGGACACGGCGGACACCGGGAAGCCGGCGGGTGGCGAGAGGACCGACGGGGCCGTCGACGGCGAGCCCGCCAACCAGACCACAGGAGGCTGAGGCGCGACGTGGGACGCCACAGCCGCCGCGGGCCCGCCCCCAAGGCCGACGCCGCGGACAACGCCGCGACACGCGAGAACCGTTCCGGACAGCCCGACCCGCGCCGGACGAACGGCCCGTCGCAGGAGCCACCAGGGCCGTACCGGCCACAAGACCCACAAGGTCCGCACCGGCCACAGCGGCCGTACGGGCCACAGCGGCCGTACGGGCCGCAGGGCGGCGACGGGCCGCCCCGGGGCGCGGTGCCGGGTGACGCCCCGGGCGTCCGTCAGGGGTACACGGGCCCCGGCCCCGGACCGGGGCGAGGACCAGGCGCGCGATTCCCGGAGGAGACCCCGGCCCACGGCTTCCCGCGGACGTCGGACGGTACGCCCGCGCAGGGCGTCCCGAGGTTCCCCGGCGGTACGCCCACCCGCGGCGTCCCCAGGTTCCCCGACGGCACCCCGGCGCACGGTGTGCCGAGGGTCCGCGGTGGTCACCCCGAGCAGCGGGAACCCGGTGGAGGCTGGGGCGAGTTGGGCGGGGGGCCCGGTGCCGGGTACGGACCCGAGGCGGGACCGCACACCGGCGCCGCCCCCGCGTCCTTCGCGCCGGCGTCGCCCTCCGGGCCGCCCGTACCGTCGGCGCCCTTCCCGCGGCAGCGGCGGGCGCCCCAGGAAGGGCCGCGGCAGGACTACCTCGACGCCTTCGGCGAGGACGACGACGTCTTCGCGGCACGCCCCGCGCGTCGTACCCCCGGCGCGGCGCGGCCCGCCGATCCGTACGCCTCCGTCACCGACTGGAGCGCTGCCGACGGGGGCGCCGTCGGGAACGGCGGCGGGGGTGGCGGTATCCCCGACGATGCCGACGACCTGTCGCCCACGGGTGAGCCCGCGCCGGTCAGTGGCGCCAAGGGCCGCACCTTCACCGGTATCGCGGCGGCCGCCGTCACCACGGTGCTGGCCGTCGTCGTGGCCGGGCAGGTGGCCGACGGGTCGGGCGAAGGAGACATGCGCTCTCAGTCCGCCGCCGACCAGGCCCAGGGCGCCCACGACCCCGCGTCACGGGACGACGAACGGCCGACGCCCTCAGCGTCCGAGGCCGCCAAGCCGCTGACGTACGAACAGAAGATGGGCAAGACGTACCCGCTCAGTGCCACGCTCAAGGGCCCGGGGAAGTTCGACGCGATCCCGGGCATCGCCAAGGGGACCGGGAAGGGGCAGGAGTACACCTACCGCGTGGACGTGGAGCAGGGGCTCGGCCTCGACGGCGAACTCTTCGCCGACGCCGTGCAGAAGACGCTCAACGACGACCGGAGCTGGGCCCACAACGGCGCCCGCACCTTCGAGCGCATCCACTCGGGGCAGCCCGACTTCGTCATCACGCTGGCCAGTCCCGGGACCACCGCCGAGTGGTGCGCCAAGTCCGGCCTGGACACCACCGAGGACAACGTGTCCTGCGACTCGGCCGCCACCGAGCGAGTGATGATCAACGCCTACCGGTGGGCGGAGGGTGCCGAGCCGTACGGCGACGCGATCTACGCGTACCGGCAGATGCTGATCAACCACGAGGTCGGTCACCGCATCGGCTTCAACCACGTCACCTGCGACAAGGACGGCGAACTCGCCCCGGTCATGCAGCAGCAGACGAAGTTCATCGACCACGACGGAATCGACTGCCGCCCGAACCCCTGGGCTTACCCGAACGGCTGACCGGACAGGTCGGGCCGAGCCAGGCCAAACGAGGCCGAGCCAGGCGAGGTCAGGCCAGGCCAGGTCAGGTCAGGCCAGGCCAGGCGAGGGCCTGAGCGTCGCGCGTGGTGACCGCTTGATCTCATAGCGCGACCGAACGCGCGTCGCACGGGAAAGTTACGACCGTTCACCCCTTTTGGTGGCGCGATGGACAACCGTCCATCGCGCCACCTCCTTGTCCGCATACGTTCGTCCCGCTGCGAGCCGCCGGGCCAACGGCGGCTCCCCAAACGGGAGATCGGGGGTGCGCGCGTGCGCATCGGACTGCTTACGGAGGGTGGCTATCCGTATGTGGGCGGTGAGGCCGGGCTCTGGTGCGACCGGCTCGTGCGCGGGCTGGCGCAGCACGAGTTCGACATCTACGCCCTCAGCCGCAGTGAGCGGGAGGAGGCCGAGGGCTGGGTTCCCCTGCCGTCGCAGGTCGGCCGGGTGCGTACCGCCCCGTTGTGGGAAACCGAGGACGACGGAATCGTCCACGGACGGCGCGCGCGCCGGCGCTTCGCCGAGTACTACGGCGAGCTGGCCACTGCCCTGTGCACCACCGCCCCCGGTGATCCGTCCGGGAGTTCGGAGGGAGCGCCTCAAGGGCAGTCGGCCCTTGAGGCGGACCGTTTCGCCAGTGCGCTGTACGGCCTCGCCGAACTCGCCCGCGACGAGGGCGGACTGCCCACCGCACTCCGCTCGGAGACCGCTGTACGCGCCCTGGAACGCGCCTGTCGCGCGCCCGGCGCCCACCGCCCCGCACGCGAGGCGCGCGTTCCGGACCTGTTGACCGTCGCCGCCCGCCTCGAACGCGCCCTGCGCCCCCTGTCGCTGGACTGGTACGAGGACGACGACCTCGGCTCGGTGGACCTGTGCCACGCGACCTCCGGCGGCACGGCCGCCCTGCCCGGCCTGCTCGCCCGGCACTTCTGCGAAGTCCCCCTGCTGGTGACCGAGTACGGCGTGCGGTTGCGGACGCACTACCTGACGGAACCCGATTCCTCGCCCGCGACACGGGCCCTGCTCGCCTCCTTCCACGGTCGGCTGGCCGCCGAGACGTACCGGCGCGCGGCCGTGATCACGCCCGGCAACACGCACGCCCGCCGCTGGCAGGAGCGTTGTGGAGCCGACCGGGCCAAGCTGCGCACGGTCCACCCGGGCATGGACGCGGCCCCCTTCGCGGAGGCGGGGGAGTACCCGGAGTGCGCCGACCCGAAGACCCTCGTCTGGGTCGGTCGCGTCGAGCCGGCCAAGGACCTGGTCTCGCTGCTGCACGCCTTCGCGGAGATCCGCAGGGCGGAACCCGCGGCGCGCCTCAGGATCGTCGGCGCCCCCTCCGGGCCCGAAGGCGCCGCCTACCTCGCCCACTGCAAGGGGCTGGCCGCGCAGCTCTTCCCCGATGAGGCCGACGGCCCGCACGCCGTCGGCCGCAACCCGGTCTCCTTCGAGGAGACCGGCGGGCCCGAACTGCCGTCCCGCGCCGACGCGTACGCCTCGGGCGCCCTGGTGGTGCTCTCCAGCGTCGTCGAGGGGTTCCCGTCCGGGCTCGTCGAGGCCATGTTCTGCGGCCGCGCGACGGTGTCGACGGACGTCGGCGCGGTGGTCGAGGCCATCGGCGGCACCGGACTCGTCGTGCCCCCGCGCAATCCGCAGGCGCTCGCCGAGGCGTGTGTCGCGCTGTTGCGCGACCCCGAGCGCCGTGACCGTCTGGGCGCCGCCGCGCGCGCCCGCGCGCTGGAGCTGTTCACCGTCGAGCAGAACGTCGCGGCATTTCACAGCATTTACCTGGACATCCTCTCGCGTACACCGGTACGTCGCATCGTCCTCGACGACACCGGCGAACCCCTGCCCTTCGGCGTCCCCGCCGAGGCCCATGTCCCCGGCCGCTGGAGCGACCCCACGGCCCGTGTCGCGCCCAGGGGCGGTCCCGGTCCCGGGCCCGGTCCTGGTGCGACGCGGAGCGGTCCGGGCTGGGCGACGGACGGCCCCGTCCGAGCCGCGGCTCCGGTGTCGGCGACCGAGGGGGCGGCCCGATGAGCGGCGTCGACGAACTGGACCGGCCCGAGACCCCGCGCAGCCCGGGCGCCTGGGACGAACGCTCACGGGCATGCCTGACCGACGCGACCGGGACCGACGGGACTCATGGGATCCATGGGACCAGCGGGACCGACGGGATCGATGGGGCCGTCGCGGCCGATGACGCCTACGTGGCCGCCTCGGCCCTCGGCACCGAGGCGGATGGGGGAGAGAGCGTGCGTTCGGCGGAGGACCGGCGCGCGGAGGAGAGCGTCCGGTCTTGCGACGTCGACGGTCGTGACGGCGTCGGTCGTGACGGCGTCGGCCGAGGGCCCGTCGGTCGTGACGGTGTCGGTCGAGGGCCCGTCGGTCGTGACGGTGTCGGTCGAGGGCCCGTCGGTCGTGACGGTGTCGGCCGAGGGCCCGTCGGTCGTGACGGTGTCGGTCGAGGGCCCGTCGGTCGTGACGGTGTCGGTCGAGGGCCCGTCGGTCGTGACGGTGTCGGTCGTGACAGTGCCGTCCGCGAAGGTGTCGGTCATGGGGGCATCGGCCGTGACGGGGCCGGTCGCAGGGGCGACGGTCGTGACGGTGTCGGTCGTGACGGTGCCGGTCGTGACGGTGTCGGTCGCGAAGGGGGCGTCGCCGGTGGGGAGGGCCGCGACGGCAGGCAGTCGCCGTCCGCGTCCGCCGCACGCCGCGCCGCCGCCGACCCCGTGAAGGGGCTGCTGCACCGCCACCGCGACCTGTGTGAACGCGCCGTGGACCCACTGGAGATCGCGGCGGGTCTTGAGGCGCACGGCGTCACCGACCGGACCGCCGCACGCTTCCGACACCGGGACGTCTTCTCCCTCGCCGAAGAGATGTACGCCCGTGTCCCGCGTGACGGCGACACCCCGGCCCGCCCCGAGGACGCGCCGACACCACGGCCACGCACCGCAGGGGTCGTCCTCGCCCTGCTGCCCGGCGTGCTGTGCGCCGCCGCCGTGGCCGGACTGCGCCTCACCGAGGGACGGCCGCGCCTGGTCGCCGCCGCCGTCGGCATCCTCGCCGTGACCCTGGCCCTGGGCGCGGCACTGCGCCGTGGGCCGCTGAGCGCCGCGACGCGCATCACCAGCACCTGGACCTGCTGGCTCGTCGGCTACGCCCTCCTCGGCGACGGACTCCTCCGCAACGCTGTCACCGGCGGCCCCGACGGCCTCCCTGACGGCACCGCCGACGGTCCCTGGCCCGTCACGGTCGCCCCCGTCCTTGCGCTCGCGCTGTCCTACGCACCCGCGGTCGGATGCGCTCACCTCTTCGCCGCGGGCGCCCGCCGCAAACTGACGTCCAGCAGGGGCCTGGCCGACTTCTCCGCCTCCGTACGCCCCCTGCTGCTCGGCACGTTCGCCCTGTACACGGGTGCACTCGCGGCCCTGCTCGCGCTGACCGGAACCGTGCTCGGCGAGCCCGCCGCCCATCCCCAGGCCCTCACCCTGGGCGCCCTGCTGCTGCTTGCCCGGCTGCTCACCGTGCACGGTCACGCGCACGCCTCCACGCTCGTCCTCACCACCACGGCCACCGCCGAGGCGGCCGCCCTGGCCACAGCCTTCGCCGGCCGCCTCCCCGGTTGCGGCTTCCTGACCGTCCCCGTGGACGCCATGGTCGCCGCCTGCGGCCCGGCCGGTGTCCCGACGGCCGCCTGCGGGATCGGCGCCCTGACCCTCCTGGTCCACGCGTCCCGTCGCCTGACCAGGGCCTCGGCCCACGCGTCGACGGAGCGAACGCGATGAGCGCGCGCACGGACAGCCCCTCACACGTCCTCACAACCCTCGCATCACCCCTTGAAGGAGCCCCCAGATGACCACCTCCCGACCCGACGCCTCGGCACCGGGAGCCGCCCGATGAGAGTCCTGCTGATCGGAGCCAACGGCTACATCGGCCGCTTCGTCGCCGACCGTCTGCTCGCCGACCCCGCCGTCCAGCTCACCGCCCTCGGCCGCGGCGACGACGCCGACGTCCGCTTCGACCTCGCCACCGGCAGCCCCGGCGCCCTCACCCGCTTCCTCGACGCGGTCCATCCCGGAGTGGTCGTCAACTGCGCGGGCGCCACCCGGGGCGGAGCCCGCGAACTCACCCGGCACAACACCGTCGCCGTCGCCACCGTCTGCGAGGCCCTGCGCCGCAGCGGCTGCGGGGCCCGCCTGGTGCAGGTCGGCTGCAGCGCGGAGTACGGTCCCAGCCAGCCCGGTTCCTCCACCGCGGAGGACGCCGTGCCCCGCCCCGGCGGCCCCTACGGCGTCAGCAAACTCGCCGCGACCGAACTCGTCCTCGGCTCCGGTCTGGACGCCGTCGTCCTCCGTGTCTTCTCGCCCGCGGGACCCGGCACGCCCGCCGGCTCCCCACTCGGCCGCCTCGCCGAGGCCATGAGGCGTGCGATGCAGTCCGGGGACGGCGAACTACGCCTCGGCGGCCTCGGCGCCCAGCGCGACTTCATCGACGTCCGCGACGTCGCCCGCGCGGTGCACGCGGCCTCGCTCTCCGCCGCACAGGGCGTCATCAACATCGGCTCCGGCCGGGCCGTCCGGCTGCGCGACGCCGCCGCCACCCTTGCCAGGGTCGCCGGCTACGGCGGCGCCCTGCACGAACTCGACGGGCCCCCCGGCGCCCTGCGGCCCACCATCGGCCACCCCCGCACCGAGTCCGTCGGCCACCGCGTCGACGCCCTCGGACACCACCGCGTCGACGCCCTCGGCCACCACCGCCCGGACCCCCTCGGAAGCCGCGGCGAGCGCACCGACGCCGAGCACACGGCCCCGGCCCCCCACCCGTACCCCGACGGCTGCGGCAGCTGGCAGCAGGCCGATGTGCGCACCGCACGCGACCGGCTCGGCTGGCGGCCCCGGATCGCCCTCGAAGAGTCCCTCGCCGACATCTGGATGGAGGCGGCATGCCGTATCTGACCAGCACCAGAACAGGCACCGCGAGCACCGGCGTCCGCACCGGATTCGGTGTCCCGGGACTGGCCCACCCTCTCGTCGCCCCCGACGAGTGGGCCGGCCTCACCTGCCCCGGCACCCCGCTGCACTGGGTCGTCCTCAACATCGCCGACGGTCCCGGCGCCCACCCCGACCCGCGCTGCCTGGAGGCCGCCGGCCGCCTGCGCAATGCGGGCGTCCGCGTCCTCGGCCATCTCGACGCCGCGCACGGAGCCCGCAGCCTCGGCGAACAGATCTCCGACGCGCACCGCTACCTCGACTGGTACCAGGTCGACGGCTTCCTCCTCGACCACTGCCCGTCGGAACGGGCCGCCCTCCCCGAGGTCCGCCGCACGGTCACCACTCTCCGGGCGATCCGTGACGATGCCCACATCGTCCTCGGCCACGGCACCCACCCCTACCCCGGCTACGCCGAGAACGCCGACCAACTCGTCACCTTCTCCGGCACCTGGGCCGACTACCGCTGGTCCCAGGCGGCCGAGTGGAGCGCGGACTATCCGCCCGACCGCTTCTGCCACTTCGTCCACGGCGTGCCGCGCGGGCATTTGGAGGAAGCGCTGCGCATCGCCCGCTGGCAGGGAGCCGCGACGATCTACTTCACCGACCGCACGGACCGCGGCGGTCGCGCCGACCCGTGGGAGACGATGCCCGGCTACTGGGACGAAATCGTCTCGCGAGTCGGGACAGGTGTCTCGGAATGAAAAAGGCCGTGGCAGTGTTACTGGCAGAACAACCGTAATTACTGACCGACCAACGGAGTCCCCGTGTCGCTGCCACCCCTGGTCGAGCCGGCTGCCGAGCTCACCGTAGACGAGGTCCGCAGGTACTCCCGCCACCTGATCATCCCCGATGTGGGGATGGACGGGCAGAAGCGGCTGAAGAACGCCAAGGTGCTCGCCGTGGGCGCGGGCGGCCTCGGCTCGCCGACCCTGATGTACCTGGCGGCAGCCGGTGTCGGCACGCTCGGCATCATCGAGTTCGACGAGGTCGACGAGTCGAACCTGCAGCGTCAGGTCATCCACAGCCAGGCCGACATCGGCCGGCCCAAGGCCGAGTCCGCCCGTGACACCATCAAGGGCATCAACCCGCTGGTGGACGTGGTCCTTCACCAGGAGCGGCTCGAGGCCGACAACGTGATGGACATCTTCAGCCAGTACGACCTGATCGTCGACGGTACGGACAACTTCGCGACCCGCTACCTGGTCAACGACGCCTGCGTGCTGCTGAACAAGCCCTACGTATGGGGCTCGATCTACCGCTTCGACGGCCAGGCCTCCGTCTTCTGGTCCGAGCACGGCCCCTGCTACCGCTGCCTCTACCCGGAGCCCCCGCCCCCCGGCATGGTCCCCTCCTGCGCCGAGGGCGGCGTGCTGGGCGTGCTGTGCGCGTCCATCGGCTCCATCCAGACCAACGAGGCCATCAAGCTCCTCGCGGGCATCGGCGAGCCGCTGGTCGGCCGCCTGATGATCTACGACGCCCTGGAGATGACCTACCGCCAGGTCAAGGTCCGCAAGGACCCCAACTGCGCGGTCTGCGGCGAGAACCCGACCGTCACCGAACTCATCGACTACGAGGCCTTCTGCGGCGTCGTGTCCGAGGAGGCCCAGGCGGCGGCCGCCGACTCCACGATCACTCCCAAGCAGCTCAAGGAGTGGATCGACGACGGCGAGAACATCGAGCTCATCGACGTCCGCGAGCCGAACGAGTTCGAGATCGTCTCCATCCCGGGCGCCCGACTGATCCCGAAGAACGAGTTCCTCATGGGCTCCGCCCTCGAGAGCCTCCCGCAGGACAAGAAGATTGTCTTGAACTGCAAGACGGGTGTCCGCAGTGCGGAAGTCCTCGCGGTCCTCAAGTCCGCCGGCTTCTCGGACGCCGTCCACGTCGGCGGCGGCGTGATCGGCTGGGTCAACCAGATCGAGCCGGAGAAGCCCGTCTACTGATCACCGGCTCCGCTCACCAGCGAGGCTGAAGAAGCCCACGGCTCTGACCAGTTCAGATGCCGTGGGCTTCTGTCGTTGTTGGCTGACGTCGGGTGACCTCGGACGGCCCAGGGGCGGCCCAGGGACGATCGCCTGCCGGCAACCTACCGACCTGAGCTCAGTTGTGGGCGACAACTGGTGTGAAGCGCCAGCGAGATCCCGATAAACCGGCCTACCATAGCAGGGCTAATGGGAGGGAAGAGGGGCAACCATGACGACAGACGGCAATCACGAGTCAAGTGAACCCGAGTTTAATGAGACCCTAACCGAGTTTATGGATCGGCGGCAATTCGAGGTTCTTAAAAGGGGTGAGGGTCTAATTCAGTTCCGGCGTGGCCAGCAGGCGCGATACCTCACCCTGCCGGAGCGTGACATTCCTGTACTAGTTGAGCAAATTTCCGGACACCCTGAGCCTCATCCAGAATTCCAAGGAGTGGTCAGCACAAAGGGCAGATATGTTGAAGTGGCGGTGCGGCCTGGCCTCCCTCGCCCAATATCGGTTCTCTTGCGACCTCTGGTCCAGCAACATTTTGATTGCGAAGAACACACCCGCGACCCTTTTCCGCGAACATCGCCCGCCGAAGACAGACACGGCTCGCGCGAGGGAACTGCGGTGTCGTGGCACATGCGGGACGCTTCATCGGGGTGCTGTCTCGAATTGTCAACCATATCCCCATGCGCCACCCTGTTTGGGAACGGCAGGTTTTCGCCACTGCTTCGATGGAACATGGTTGCCATGTCGGTAAAGATCGCGTTCGGTGAGGAGCTCGACAAGAAGACGCTCCTATCGCGCAGCAGGGGAATACTAGACTCATTCCTGTTTGAACTGGACGTGCGAAACGGGATACCCATGGTTCCCGTGCGCATGGAAAAGAGGCGCTCGTTCGCGGCTGACAGTAGCGCGAAACGGAGCCTGGAGCTGCGCTTCCCGAGAACGTCCGTCAGGCCAGAAGTGTCAGAGCTGTTCTCCTTCGCTGCCTCTGCGGCCAGCAATCCCCCGCTGTCATTCCTTTCCTACTATCAAGTGTTGGAGTATTTCTTTCCGACTGTCGCACACCGTAATACAATCAGAAAAGTTAGACGTGAACTGTCGGATCCTCTATTCGATTCGGCCGAGGATTTTTCGATTGCGAGAATCGTTTCATCGGTCGAGAGGGCGGCGATATCTTCAGAGGAGTCCCAGCTCAAGGTGTTGGTGAACGATTGTGTGCGGACAGACCGACTTCAGGCGTTCTTCTGTCTCGACGAATGGGAAAATCACTTCTCAAAGTCGGGGCCCATCTCCGGGATTGAGTACATTAACGTAAAGAATCCTCAAAAATCTCTAGCTAATCAAGTGGCTGAGCGCATATATGGTCTGCGAAATCGCATCGTGCATGCAAAGGATGATCCCAAATATGCTCAAGCGCGTGTGCTATTGCCTCAAAGTGAGGAAGCTTTTTCCCTGGGGCCCGATATCGCCTTGATTCGCCTGCTTGCAGTGGAAGCAGTGATAGACGCGCAAACGACAACGTGACGTGATGCGAACCAAGGTCGGTGGAGCGGCTTTGGGCTGGAGCTGCTTTGGGGCGAGTGATCTTGGCCCCGTAAGCTTCCGGCGAGTCGGGCAGTCTGTGGACCTGCCCGTTAAAGCACGACGTTGGGGCCAAGATCTTAGAGGCTCGCCCCGAAGTGGCTGCCTAAAGCCGTGGAGCCGACCGCCCCAGCCATAGAGGGTTTCTCCCCACTTCATGCCCGCAGCCGCCGAGCGCGCCGCCGGGCGCGGCCAGCCGGGGCGAAGACAGGAGGCGGGCCGCGCCGTAGAGGCGGCGCGCGCCCGCGCCGTGCGCGGGCCTTGATGAACGTAGGGAAAGTCTTACCGCGCTCTGATCACAGGGCGAACGGCTCGTACGCCAGGGCTCGGTCAACGATCTTCTCGGCTGTGGGCTCAGGGGCTGATGCCCAGAAGATGTAGTCGCTGACGTGCGGACAACCAGTGCCGCGCTTAAGGGCCGTGATCATCACGTCACACTCAGCGTCGTCCGCGTAGGAACCATCCATGAGCCGCTGCACCAGGCCGATGGCTTCATCGCGATTCATGCCGCGCGGTTGCCTGGCTTCTGGCCGTGCTCCAGGTACACCAGAGCCGCTTCCTTCCGGGCCTCCGTCGCCGCGAGGATGCGTCGGGCCAGCCGCGGAATGGTGTGCTCGGTGATCTGCTCCGGAGTGAGGAACGCGAAATTCTTCAGCTCGTCGGCCTGAAGCTCGATGCCGGCCAACTGCTCACGGTTGAGCTGGCCGCCGTCGAAGAGGTACAGCACCTTGTCGCCCTCGGCCTCGTTCGGGGCCCAGTCGACCGCGAGGAGTCGTCCAATGGGCGGGGTGATCCCCAGCTCCTCTCGGACCTCTCGGACGGCAGCGTGCAGAGGGGATTCGCCGGTCTCGACGTAGCCGCCGGGGATGTCCCAGTAGTCCTTGTACGTGGGCTCCACCATGAGGACTCGGCCCGCGTCGTCAAAGAAGAGCGCACCCGCTGCCATACGCGGATGCGCCATCTTCGCTTCGTGTGCGTTCGCTGCCATGCAGCCGAGGGTACCCAGCTCAGACCACATGCAGCCTGTCGGCCAGATCCGCCAGGTTCCGGCTCGGCCGACCGCGCTGCCCCCGCACCCACGTGAGCACCAGCTCCCGGGCCAGATAGTGGCTCCGCACCTGCTCAGGTGCCCAGCTCTCCGCTTCGAGGATCTTCGCGAGCGCGTCATCCATCCGGTTGTGGCTGCTGAGCGCACGAGCCACTTCGAGGTTGTGCCGCGTACGACGCTCCGTCGGCAGCCCGGCCGTGTCGATCTGCGGCCCGAGATCTACGGCGATCTGCATGTCTCCCAGTTCGGCCGCCGTGGCCACTCGGTGGATGGCGACGTTTGTCGGCCCGAACGCGGTCCAGACGTGATTGGCGTCGGCTCCGAGTCGTTGGGCTGCCTGGTCCGCTGCCTCGAGGAAGGCGGCTGTTGTCGAGCGGTCATCCGCGCGCGCCGAAGCCATGGAGCCTGCCAGGTAGAGCGTCCCGTAGACAGAGAGAAGTTCGGGCGTCGGGTCGTCGAGTCCCGGTCGCAGATACTGCCCGGCGTCTCCGACCAACTGCATGGCTGCGTCGAATCGACCGTTGGAGAGCAGGCAGTGGGCCACGGAGCGGAACAGGGATCCGGTGACCACCGCGTTTCCCGACTGCTGTGCTGCGGCCAATCCGCGGTCGGCAGCGATCCATGCCAGATCGGTTTCCCCGAGCTTGGTCAGCACCATCGCGGCGCCTTGGTACGTCATCGCCATCAGCTCGTATGCCCGCTCCCGCTCTCGGCCCTGGTACGCCTGAGCGGCGATGAGGGCGTCAGCCAGCAGAAGGGGCAGTCGGCGAGTCGCGAACCCGTAGCGCGAGTCCTGGTAGGCGTCCCAGACCTCGACGACGCTGCTGCGTAGCTCGTCGAGTGATGTCGGCTCGCCCTCGGTCGTGACTCCCAGCAGCGGGGTCAGTTGGCGGTAGTTCATGAGGGCGGTACGAAGCGCCGGCACAGTGCGGGTGCCGCTGTCCGCCGTCCACTCCAGAAGAGTTGGTTCGGCCAACAGGTCGCCGAGCGTTACGTCCAGGGCGTCGGCGAGTGCCTTGATGACCGAGAGCCGGTCCAGCTCGATCCGGTTGTTCTCCGCCTTGCTCAGCCAGTCCACCGTGCGGCCGACCAGCCCGGCCAGGACCTCTTGGGAGATACCTCGCCTGCGGCGGTACCAAGCGACTCGTTCGCCGATCGTCAGGTTCGTCGTCATTCCTCGCATGGCTAGAGCGTCTTCCCATCTCCCTATGGGACCCCGGAGGAATTTTCCGGGGTAGTGCGGCGCCTCGCTCCTAGCGTTGTTGCTACCCCCAGGAGCCACCAGGACGAACACGCGACGGAGGAGCCACGATGCCGCTGACCCCGGCCGAAGTGGTGGAGCTGTGCCAAGAGTTGAGGGACCTCGAAGAGGAGGTGGAGGGCATCGGGCGCCGTGCAGACGAGTTGGTCAGCCGTCTTGCGGCTGCTTCCGGACCAGCTGCTCAAGCTGATCCATCCGCTCGGCAAGCCGACGCACCTCGCGCCGTACGTCCGACAGGTACCCGGCGATCTCCTCGAACTCCGGGCTGTGCTTCGTCCGGCGGGGCTCCTCGGGAAGGGTGACGAAGCTGCCCTTGCCCTGGTGAGAGATCGCGTAGCCGTCCTCACGCAACCGCGAGATGGCCTGACGTGCCACGGTTCGCGAGACGTCGTGCGTGTTCATCAGCTCCGTCTCGGACGGCAGCTTCTTGCCCGGCTCAAGCTCTCCCTGCCGGATGCGCCTCTTGAAGTCGTCGGCGATCTCCAGGTACTTCGCCCGCCCAGTGAACTCGGCCATAGCCCCTCTCCGTGCTTGTCGCACTAAGTGCAGCACACCGGACCGACAACCGTCGAGAAGTACTTGACGTACTAAGTGTGTTAGGTGCAGGCTCATAGCAAGCCGACGTACTAAGTGCGTCAAGTTCTACGACGTTCTAGGAGCGCTCTCATGCGTCAGATCCCCGTCGACACCTCCGCCGCGACCGTGATGGTCGCCAAGACTCCTGAGCCGAAGGTGAAGGATCGCCGGACCGGTGAGCTGGCCGTCGACGCCGAAACCGGTGCCAAGCTCATGACCGTGAACGTGATGTTCGCGGCCAACGACGAGGTCGAGATCCTGTCCGTGACCGTCCCGGAGACCGGCATCTCCGGAGAGCTGGCCATGGGTACCCCGGTCGCGCTGACGGGGCTCATCGCCCGGCCGTGGGAGAACGAGTTCAACGGCCAGAAGCGGCACGGCATCGCGTTCCGGGCGGTCGCGGTCACGTCGCTGGCCGCTGCGAGCTCGAAGGCTGCCTGATCATGACCTGGTTCATGGTCGCTGGGGTTGTGGTCGTCGCTGCTGCGGGTCTCCTGCGGTGGTGGCGCCCCGCCTGGTACTGGCTCACCTTCGGGGCCCTGGTCACGACGGTGCGGGTCCTGGTCCGCTACGCCTCGGTCATGGAGGCGTGCGGGCTGACGGTCCCGCCCTCGCGCTGGCGGCTGGCTCTGGCCCGGGTGACGAATCGGCCGGCGCCTGAGTCCCGGCCGCCGCGCATCCTGCGGTTACGGCCCACTCGTACCGGGCTGGTCCTGCGGCTCAAGCTCCAGCCGGGACAGGACGCCTTCGACGTCGCCGCCGCTACCGACCGGCTCCGCCACTCCTTCGCTGTCTACGGCGTTACCTCCCGTGAACTGCGCTCGGGAGTGGTCGAGGTTCGGATGACCGGCTACGACGTCCTCAAGCGAGTGCAGATGCCCGACACGGCAGAGACGCGGCCGATGCGCATCCCTGTGGCCATGCGGGAGGACGGTGCAGTGCACTACCGCGACTACCGTGCCGTCCCGCACGGCCTGACCCTGGGGGCCACGGAGTCCGGCAAGTCCGTCTACCAGCGCAACCTGGTCGCCGGGCTCGCTCCGCACCATGTCGCCCTGGTCGGCATCGACTGCAAGCAAGGCGTCGAACTCTTCCCGCTGGCCCGCCGGTTCTCCGCACTCGCCGACAACCCCGACACCGCCCTCGATCTCCTCGAAGCCCTCGTCGGACACATGGAGGACGTCTACCACCTCATCCGGGCCGAGCAGCGCATCAGCGTCGCCGTGCCGGACGCGGAGATCGCCGCCGATATCTGGGACCTGCGCGAGGACCTGCGGCCAGTGCCGGTCGTGGTCCTGGTCGACGAAGTCGCCGAACTCGCCCTCTTCGCCACCAAGGACGAAGAAAAGCGCCGCGACCGCATCATCACCGCCCTGGTCCGCCTCGCCCAGCTCGGCCGCGCCGCCGGCATCTACCTCGAAATCTGCGGGCAGCGCTTCGGCTCCGAACTCGGCAAGGGCATCACCATGCTCCGCGCCCAACTCACCGGACGCACCGCCCACCGCGTCAACGACGAAACGTCCGCGAACATGGCCTTCGGCGATGTCTCGCCCGACGCCGTCCTCGCCGCCATCCAAATCCCCACCGACACCCCAGGCGTCGCCGTCACCGGTGACTCGACCGGCGGCTGGGCCCGCATCCGCGCCCCGCACACCACGCTGCGCGAGGCCGTGAACATCTGCAACAAGCACGCGGACCGCACCCCCGACGTGCCCGCCCTGGCCGCCTTCCGGCCTGCCCTCGCTCCGCTGCCCAAGGCCCGGGTGCCGCTGTCCAAGACAGCCCCCGCCACCGCCTGACCCTCCCCGCATTCACGGTCGGCGCGACCGCCTTCGCGCCAGGTCCCTATCCCTCCCATGCCTGAAGACAGGAAGGAGCCGTGATGGCCCGCCCCGCTCTCCGCATCGACGCCGTGCTCGTCCAGGCCGTCATCGCCGGGGCACTGTCCTTCGCCCACCTCCACGACCTGGCCGCCGCTGCCGGACAGGACGGCTGGAAAGCCTGGGCCTACCCGATCAGCGTCGACCTGCTCCTGGTCGCCGCCTGGCGACGGCTGCGCACCGACGGCCCGTCCCGGCTGGCCTGGTCCTGGTTCCTCATCGCCCTGGTCGCCTCGCTCGGCGCCAACGTCGCCACCGCCGGACTCCTCGACCTGAACGACGTCCCGGCCTGGCTCGGCATCCTCGTCGCCGCCTGGCCCGCCCTGGCCTTCATGGGCGGCACCCTCCTCGCCCACTCACCCGCGGGCCACACCCCGGACCCGGACCCCACGCCCGAGGTGGAGACCGAACCTGTCGCCGCCGCTGACCCGGACCCGGAACCGGTGGCGGCCGTCGACGACACCCCCGCTCTCCCGGCCGCCGACCCGGCCCCGGCCTCGCCGGCCGTTCCGGTCCCGGCCGCGCTGGTGGACCACGCCCGCAAGGTCGCCGCCGACCACGAGGAGCGGACCGGTGCCCGGATCGACACCGACACCCTCCGCGCCCGCCTCGGTGTCCCGCCGCACCTGGCCGATGCCATCGCCGCCCAGCTCACCTGACCCGAAGGGAGACACCTCGTGCTCGTCGACCCGGCCGACCTGACCGCCGCCGACCACCTCGACGCCGCCCGCGAGATGGCCGCCACCAACCGGCCCTTCCTCGCCCACCTGCTCGCCGAGGAGGCCGCCCGCCTCACCGCCGACCCGGCCACCGCCGCCGCGATCCGCGCCGCCTACCCCCACCCGAACCTGACCCGAACGGAGACCGACTGACATGACCGCCCGTGACTTCTTCCACTCCGTGATGCGGATCGGCCCGGTGCAGATCGGCACCCACCGCGACCGCCACGGCCGCACCAAGCACGCCGCTGTGTGCACCAACGACCGCTGCGGGTGGTCCGCCGACTACACCGCCCAGTCCGCTGCCCAGCTCGCCGCCCGCACCCACCGCTGCAAGGTCAGCTAGGAGGCCACCCGATGGACGTCCCGCTCTGGTTCGCCCTGCTCTGCGTCGGAGTCCTCGGCGTCAAGCTCATCCGCCCGCCCTGGTGGCTCATTGCCGTACTCCTCCTCGGCGGCTACCTCCTCGCCGACAGCCTCCTGGCCCCGGTCATCGACACCGCCGTCAAGTAAGGAGATCCGTCCATGTTCCGGCCCAAGCTCCCGACCATGCCCCAGCCCACCGGCACGGTCACCCCGCCCGCCGTCGTCGAGCCGACGACCATCACGCCCGGCACCCCAGCCCCGCCGCCGGCCTCCACGGCCCCGGCTCCGTCCCGCTCGGTCGTGCAGCTCACCCCGGGCACCGTGCTCGCCCTCGTCGGCGGCGGCACGGCCGTCGTGCTGGTCGTCGGCGCCGTCCTGGTCTCCATGCTCCTCGCGGTCGCCGTCACCGCCGCATCGCTGGCCATCTGCGCCCTGGTCATCCGCTCGCTCGTCAACGCGCAGCACCGCCGCTGAACAGGTCACCGGGGCGACGCACAAGCCGCCAAGCACGCCGCCGCCCCCGGGCTGACCGTCCCGCCAAACCAACCGCCATCGCCAAAGGGAGAACACCGTGGACCCGCAGACAGCCGCGACCCTCCTGCCGTTACTCGGCTGGGCCCTGCACGGAAGCGTCCTCACCCACCGCCTCGCCTCCGCCCGCCGCGACCCCCTCACCGGCCTGCACACCCGCGCCGGATGGACCGCCCGCGCCGAACACTGCATCCGTCGCCACCCCCGCGCGGCCGTGCTCCTGGTCGACCTCGACCACTTCAAGACCCTCAACGACACCCACGGCCACGGCGCCGGAGACGCCGCCCTCATCGCCACCGCCCACCGGCTGAGCAGCTGGTGCGGACGCCACGGAACCGCCGGCCGACTCGGCGGAGACGAATTCGTCGCCGTCATCCGCGACCTGGACGCCGTCGACCTCGACGCCCTCACCACCGCACTCCACCAGCCCACGAACCACGACGGCACCGCCCTGCCGCTGGCCGCCTCGGTGGGGGTCTGCCCGGTCGCTGAGCTGCCGGTGCCCGCGCTCACCGATGCCCTCGCCGCCGCTGATGCGGCCATGTACGCCGCCAAGGGCCGCAGCCGCCGGGACTCCCGCGCTGCTCGCTGACCGGCCACCGGGTGGCGCACAAGCCGCCAAGCACGCCGCCACCCGGGGCCGTCCCTTCCAACCGCAATCGAAAGGAACCACCATCATGGCCCACCACACCCCGCCCCGGCCGAGGATCTGCCCGGCCTGCGACGGCTTCGCCTCCGTCCACATCACCACCGGCGGCCGCAACGCCCGCGGCCACCTGCGCACCATCACCGCCCACTGCCCGGCCTGCCACGGCACCGGCACCACCACCCGCCACACGCGGGAGGGCGCCCGTGCCTGACACCCTGCTCGACCCGACCACCCTCGGCGACCTGCTGAGGGTGGCTTCGGCCTCTGACTACGCCCGCTGGGAAGACCAGATACGCCGCACCGGCGGCTGCGCCAACCCCATCCACCTCACCGGCTGGACCCTCCACAAGGACAAGACCACCGGCGAGACCCTGCACCACTACACCACCGCCGACGAACCCGGCGGACGCCTCCGCCTCGCCTGCGGCAACCGCCGCGCCTCCCGCTGCCCCTCCTGCGCCTGGACCTACGCCGGAGACACCTACCACCTCATCCGCGCCGGACTCGCCGGAGACGACCGCCGCGACATCCCCGCCACCGTCCGAGACCACCCGCGGGTCTTCCTCACCCTCACCGCCCCGTCGTTCGGCCCGGTCCACAACCGGCCCGATCACGGCGCCTGCCGCTGCGGCACCCAACACGCCCCGGACGCCTCAGAACTGGGCACCGCCCTCGACCCGGCGACGTACGACTACGCGGGCGCCGTCCTCTTCAACAACCACGCCGGACAGCTCTGGCAGCGCTTCACCACACGACTGCGCCGCGAGATTGCCGCCCGCGCCGGCATCATTCAACGCGATTTGAAGGAGTGCGCCCGGCTTTCGTACGGCAAGGTCGCCGAGTTCCAGAAGCGCGGCGCCGTGCACTTCCACGCCGTGATCCGCATCGACGGACCCGACGGCCCCGACACACCGCCGCCGTCCTGGGCCACGGTCGACCTTCTCACCGAGGCGATCCACGCCGCCGCAGCGCACTCCTACACCTCGGTCTCCGTCCCGGCCGCCGCCGACCAACCGGCCCGCACCTTCCGCTGGGGCACACAGCTCGACGTCCGCCCGGTCAAGGCGTTCGGAGACGGCTCCGACATCACCGAACAAGCCGTCGCCTCCTACGTCGCCAAATACGCCACCAAGGCCGCCGAGAACACCGGCACCCTCGACCGCCGCGTAGGGGAGCTGTCCGAACTCGACCGTCACAACGTCCCCGACCACGCCCGCCGCCTCATCACCGCGTGCAAGACGCTCGATCCGCTCTACCCCGACCGGCGCCTGTGGGCCTGGGCTCACATGCTCGGCTTCCGCGGCCACTTCTCCAGCAAGTCCCGCCGTTACTCGACCACCCTCGGCGCCCTCCGCCAGGCGCGCGCCGACTACCGCGCCGCCCAGGAACACGCTGCCCTCGCCCTGGACGACGCCGAGCCGGACACCGTCCTCGTCCTCGCCGACTGGCAGTACGCCGGCCACGGCCACACCCCCGGCGAATCAGTCCTTGCCGCGTCTATCGCCCGGGACCTCCAGCTCAACCGCGAGACGGCCCGCGAAGCCCTACGTGACCAACTCACCGACGAAAGGGATCACTGACCATGGCCTCAGACCTGCCGCACCGGTTCCTGACCCCTGACGACCTGGTCGAGATGTTCGAGCTGCCCAGCATCGAGACGGTCTACCAGTGGCGCCGCAAGCGCACCGGCCCCCGCGGCTTCCGCGTCGGCCGCCATCTCCGCTTCGACCCGAACGACGTACGCGCCTGGATCGACTCCCAGCTCAGGGAGGCTGCCTGATGGCCGGCCACATCCAAGACCGCTGGTACCGGACAGAGACCGGCCAGGACGGCAAGGCTCGCAAGGTCAAGACCGACCGTCACGGCACCGGCTTGCGCTACCGCGCCCGCTACGTCGGCCCCGACGGCACAGAGAAGTCCAAGAGCTTCCCGGACCGGCAGAAGCGACTCGCTGAACAGTGGCTCGCGCAGGTTGAGGCTGACATGGCGCGCGGGCAGTACATCGATCCGCAGGCCGGTCGTGTCACCGTCCGGCAGCACGCAGAACGGTGGTTGGCCTCCCTCACCATGGACCCGAGCACGTTTGTGAGCACGGAACAGCGCATCCGGTTGCACGTCCTGCCCTACCTGGGAAGCCGCACGTTGGGCTCCCTGCGACCAACGCACATCCGCGAGTGGTTGCGGAAGCTGCAGGATGGGGGAGTGGCTCCCGCCTATCAGCGCGTGATCTTCGCGAACCTCTCCACCATGCTCACGGCGGCAGTCGATGACCGGCTCATCACTGAGAACCCGTGCCGCTCGTCGTCGGTACGGGCTCCGAAGCTCGATCACCGCCGCGTCGCCCCGTGGTCGCGTGACCGCGTCCTCGCCGTTCGCTCAGCGCTGCCCGAGAGGCATCGGGCCATGGTGGACCTGGGTGGTGGCTGTGGGCTGCGTCAAGGTGAGGTGCTGGGCCTGGCCGTCGATGACCTCGACCTCATCGAAGGGCTGGTGCACGTGGAACGGCAGGTCAAGCTCATCCGCAACCGGCCGGTGTTCGCTCCGCCCAAGGGCGGCAAGACGCGCACGGTCCCCCTGCCCGAGAGCGTCGCGCGGTCGATCGAGGAACACATCAGTCAGCATCCGCCGGCCGCTGTCACCCTGCCCTGGCGGGTGGTCGACGGAGAGCCAGTCACGGCGTCGCTGCTCTTCCATAGGGATCACGGCCGCCCGGTCAACCGCAATGACTTCAACCGCTGGACCTGGCGACCGGCCCTTGCTGCGGCAGACGTGCCCTTCGGGCGGGCGAGTGGGATGCACGCGCTGCGGCACTTCTACGCATCTGTCCTCCTGGACGCGGGGGAGAGCGTCAAAGCCCTCTCCGAGTACCTGGGGCACCACGACCCGGGCTTCACGCTCCGCACGTACACCCACCTGATGCCCAGCAGTGAGAAGCGCACCAGGGAGGCAGTGAACCGGGCCTTCGCGGACGGCCCGGAAACCGATGACGGCCCCACGACGGCCCAGGAGGCGTGAGAAGGGGCGGGAAGTGCAGGTCACGGCCCACACGACCTGACTTGCCCGTCTACTGACCGGCTCCCGGACCCGCTTCCCGGACGGCGGGGGTTTCGCGCACCGCAGGTGCCCGAAGCCCCCGCCGCCGTCATGAGCAGACCTTGCCGTCCTTCGGCACCGTCCCCTTCAACAGGTAGGCGTCCACCGCGGAGTCGACACAGTCGCTCCCGCTCCCGTACGCGCCGTGGCCCTCGCCCTTCCAGGTCAGCACCACGCCGACGTCCTTGCCCATCTCGTCCGCCATCCTGCGGGCGCCCTCGTAGGGAGTGGCGGGGTCGCCCGTGTTGCCGACCACCAGGACCGGGGCCGCGCCGGGCGCGCTCACCTCCGGGGTCTCGTGCTGACCGGCCACCGGCCAGTCGTGGCACCACCCGGCCGTGTCCCAGCCGAGGAAGGCCCCGAAAACGGGCGAGACCTTCTCGAACCTCGGCAGCAGCTTCTTCGTCTCCTCCACGGTCGGCCGCTGCTTGTCGTCCAGGCACGATATGACCCGCTGTGAGTGGGTCGTCGTGCCGTAGCGACCGGAGGGATCACGCTCGTTGTAGCCGTCGGCGAGCGCCAGCAGTTCGGAGCCGTCGCCCTCCTCGGCCGCCGCCAGCGCACTGGTCAGGGCAGGCCAGCCGCTCTCGCTGTACAGCGGCAGCACGATCCCGGTGAGCGCGAGCGTCTGCGTCAGCTCGCGCCCCGGCGAGGACGTGGGCAGCGGGTTCGAATCCAGCCGCTTCATCAGGTCGGCGATCTTCTGCGCCCCCTGCCCGGGTTCCTGTCCGGTCGACTTCAGGTAGTCGTCCAGCGCGCGCTGGAAGCCCCGGGTCTGGTTCTCGGCATGGCCCATCGTGTCGGCGCTCGGGTCCACCACGGCGTCGAGGATCACGCGTCCCACGTGCTTCGGGAAGAGGTGGGCGTAGACGCCGCCGAGTTCGGTGCCGTAGGAGATGCCGAAGTAGTGCATCTTCTCGTCGCCCAGGACGTGTCGCATCAGGTCCATGTCGCGGGCGGTGTCCGTGGTCGAGACGTGCTCCATGAGCTTGCCGGCGGCCTTCTCGCAGCCCTTGCCGAAGTCGGCGGCGTCCTTCAGGTACGCCTGCTCCTCGGCCGGGGTGTCCGGAGTGGAGTCCACTGATTCGGCGGCCTCGATCGCCTTGTCGGAGCGGCAGCGGACGCCCTCGCTGGCGGCCACCCCGCGCGGGTCCCAGCTCACCAGGTCGTACCGCTCGTGCAGGGAGGAGACGGTGTCGGCGTAGGAGGGCATCATGGAGACGCCGGAGCCGCCGGGGCCGCCGAAGTTGAACAGCAGGGAGCCGATGCGGTCGTCCCCGGTCGCCCCGGACCGGATCAGCGCGAGATCGATGGTCTCGCCGTCCGGATCGGACCAGTCCAGCGGCGCCTTGAGTGTGGCGCACCGCCAGTCGCCGTCCGGCGCCGGGGCATCGTCGGTGCCCTTGCAACGGGTCCAGTCAAGCGTCTGGGACGCCAGCGCCTTCGGCACTCCGGACGGTGCCGCCGCCGAAGGCCCCGCACTGCTCCTGCCCCCGTCGTCCTTGTCCTCGTCGGACGAGCCCCCGCTGCAGCCCGCTGTCAGCAGTGCGGCGGCGGCCGTCACAGCCGTCCACCTCACGAGACGCGCCATGTCCTCTCCCCCCTGGCAAGCCGTCCGCGCCGTGCGGCGGATGGCGTTGCTGCCATGGTAGGTGGAGGCGGCAGCGTCCGCCGAAGCCTGTGGATAACGCTCTGACCTGCCGGTTCGCCGATTCGCCGACGCCGTCCGCGGTCAGGAGCAAACGGTCCCGGCCGCCGGCACCTTGCCGTCGAGCAGATAGCCGTGCACCGCGTCCTGCACGCACCGGTTCTTGCTGTCGTAGGCACCGTGCCCCTGACCCTTGTAGGTCAGTTCCACGCCGACGCCCTTGCCCAGCGCGTCCACCATCCTGCCGGCGCCCTCGTAGGGCGTCGCGGGGTCGCCGGTGTTGCCGATCACCAGGATCGGCGGCGCACCGGGCGCGCCGACGTCGGGATGGTCGGCGGCTCCGGCGACCGGCCAGTCGGTGCAGCTGAGCATGGACCAGGCGAGGTAGTCCACGAACAGCGGGGAAGCGTCCCGGAACTCGGGCAGCTTGCGTTCCACGTACGCGGTGTCGTACCGGGGCTTGTCGTCGGCGCAGTTGATGGCGACGTTGGCGGCGGTGATGTTGCTGTACTCGCCGTCCTCGTTGCGCCCGTTCAACGCGTCCGAGAGCACCATGAGGACCCGCCCGTCCCCGTCGTACGCCTGCTCCAGGCCCTCGGTGAGGTACTCCCAGAAGTCCTTCGAGTACAGCGCCTGCGCGATGCCGCCGGTCGCGGCGGTCTCGGTGAGTTCGCGGGGGAAGACGCCGGGGATCGGTTTGCGGTCGAGGTCCTTCAGCAGCCGGGCGATGCGCGCCTTGACGTCCTCGGCCGTGTCCCCGACGGGACAGTCCTCGGCCTTCGACACACAGTCCTCGGCGAAGTTGTCGAGCGCCAGCTGGAATCCCTTCGCCTGGCCCAGCGAGCTCTGTTCCGAGGTCTGCGTCGGGTCGACGACCGCGTCGAAGACGGCACGGCCCACGTGCTTCGGGAAGAGGTGGGCGTAGACGCCGCCGAGTTCGGTGCCGTAGGAGATGCCGAAGTAGTGCAGCTTGTCGTCGCCGAGTACCTGGCGCATCAGGTCCATGTCGCGGGCGGCGTCGGTCGTGCGCACGCGCGGAAGGATCTTCTTCGAGTTCTTCTCGCAGGCCGCGTTGAACTTCTCCGTGTTGTCCACCAACTCCGTGCGCTCGGCCCGGTCGTCGGGCGTGGCGTCCTGCTGGAAATAGGTGTCGAGCTGTTTGTCGTCCAGGCACTCCACGGGGTCGCTGCGGCCGACGCCGCGCGGATCGAAGCTGACCAGGTCGTAGCGGGTGCGCAGTTTCGCGTAGTCCTGGCCGAACGCGGGCAGTGTGGTGACGCCCGATCCGCCCGGCCCGCCGAAGTTGAAGACGAGCGATCCGATCCGCCGGTCCGCCTCGCCGCCGGCCTTGGCCCGGATCAGCGCGAGGCCGATCGTGTCACCTTTGGGGTCGTCCCAGTCGAGCGGCGCCTTCATGGTGGCGCACTGCCACTTGTCACCGTCCGGCAGCGGGGAGGGGGCGGCGCCGCCCCCCTCTGCCTCGGACGGCGCCGGGCAGTCCTTCCAGCCGAGCTTCTGGTCCTTCAGGTTCTCGTCGTCCTCCTGGGACCCGCCGCCGCAGCCCGCCAGCAGGACGGACAGCGTGACGGCGGTGGCGGTCAGGGCGGCGGCGCGCAGCCGGGAGGGATTCGGCATGCGTCCATCGTGCGGTCGCGCGGGAGCACCCGCTCGGGACCAGGGCCGTACGAGGTACGGAGAGCACACCCGTGTCCGGTTACAGCGCCTCTTTGCGCGTGAGGTGGTTGAAGACCAGCCAGCCCGGCAGTACCGGCAGCCACAGGGTGAGCAGCCGGTAGAGCAGGACCGCGGGCGCGGCGACCTCCTTGGGGAGGCCGACGGCGATCAGACCGACCGTCAGTGTCGCCTCGACCGCGCCCACACCGCCCGGCGTCGGCGCGGCGGACCCCAGGGCGTTGCCCGCGAGGAAGACGACCGCGACGCTCGCCAGACTGATCGACGACGACTCGTCACCGAAGGCGCGGATCGAGGCGTCCAGGCACATCACGAAACAGGCGGTGAGCAGCAGCATGCCGCCGATACCGGTGATCAGCTTCTGCGGTCGCTGCAGCACGTCCAGCATGCGCGGCACGACCCCGGCGAAAAGCGACCGCACGCGCGTGACGACGAATTTGCGCAGGAACGGCACGGACGTCACCACGAGCACCAGCACCGCCACGGTCAGCAGGCCCGCGATGACCGTCCGGGACGGCGACAGCGACGGCGTCTTCTCGGTGCCGGTCAGATAGCCGAAGGACAGCAGCATCAGGATGTGGCAGCCGAGCCCGAACAGCTGGGACGCGCCGACACTCGCCACCGCGAGCCCCGGCCGCACGCCCGCACGTTGCAGGAAGCGGGTGTTCAGGGCGACGCCACCGACCGCCGCGGGGGCGACGATCTTCACGAACGACCCGGCGACCTGCGCGGCCACGGTCCGCAGGAAGGGCACTCTCTCGGGCACGAAGCCCAGCAGCGACATCGCAGCCGCGACGTAACTCGCCGCCGAGAACAGCACGGCCGCGGCCACCCAGCCCCACTGGGCGTTCGAGATCAAGGGGCCGAACTCGATGTGGGTGAGCTGCGTCAGCAGGAAGTAGGCGCCGATCGCGCCGGCGATGAAGCTGATCAGCGTGCGTGGCCGTACCCGCTCCAGACGGGCCGGTTCGACGGGGGCCTGCGGCCTGATGCGCAGCACCGCGTGGCGGATCAGGGTGAGCAGGTCCTCCTCGCGCGCCTCCTCGATGGCCTCGTCCACGGCCCGCTTCTCGGCCCGCTGCTCGGCACGTACGGCCTTCTTGTCCGGCTTGTCCGGTTTCTCGGGTTGGGTCGGCTTGTCGGTTCTCTCGGACGCGGGGCTCGTGGCGTCGCTGCCGGCCGCCTCCGCGCGGGCCAGCTTGGCCTGGCGGGACGACTCCAGGACCGCCTCGCGCTCGCGCTGGGCCCGTTCCCGCGCCAGCTTGCGCAGGGTCGCGCGCGTGGAGCGGCTGAGCGCGATGGGCTGGAGCATGGGCAGGCAGTCCGCCACGGTGTCGGGGCCGAGCACACCCACCGCCGACGCGACCGCGCGTTCGGCACCCACCCGCAGGCCGAGCGTCACCAGGAGCTGGGAGATGTCCATGCGCAGCAGCAGGTCGCCGGCGGCGATCTCGCCGATGCGCAGGTCGGTGAGGATCACCGTGCCGGAACGATCCACCAGGATCGCGTCGCCCACCAGCCTGCGGTGCGCGATGCGCCGGGACTGCAGGGCCTGTACCTGCTCCCAGGTGTCGCGCAGCAGGTCGTCGGTGATCTCCTCGTCCGCCAGCGAGTCCAGGGAGCGCCCGCCGGTGTGCTCGTAGACGAGCATCACGGCGTCGGGACCCAACTCCGATGTGGCGATCAGCTTGGGCGCGTTGGCGCCGGCCGCGATGGCCGCGTAGGCGAGCAGTGCCTCCTGCTCCAGGGCCTGCCGCAGCGAGGGAAGGCTGCTGCGGGTGGCGAAGCCGCGCAGCGTCAGATTGCGCCACGCCCGGTAGAAGAAGCCCTGCGCCTGCTGCTCCCGGTCCACCACCGTCACGTCGAGCGGCCGGCCGTCCTCCAGCGTGACGAAATAGCGGCGGCCGCGGTCACCGGTCTCGACGCTGTCCGACGGTGCCTCCTGCCGGGCGGCGGTCACCGGCCGGAAGCCGACGTGCCGCAGGCCCGCCATCAGGGTCCGGCCGGTGGGGCGCACGTTGGGGGAGCCGACGGCATACAGGGTGCCGTAGGCGACGGTCCAGCCGATGAGGACGGTCAGGATGATCGAGAAGGGTGTCGTGTAACCGGTGACGAGCATCGAGAAGGCGTCGAGGAGCAGCACGATCCACAGCACCGCGCGCCAGCGGGGTCTGCGGGACATGCCGACGGCCGTCATGTACGCGATGACCGGTGCGAGGTAGCCGTGCACGGGGTCGGTCAGCGCGTGGATGTCGCCCGGCGACGGCTGGGTGAGCGCCTCCTGGATCGAGCCGGGAGCGGCCTTGGCGACCCACAGGTCGGTGGCGAGGGTCACCCCGTGTGCGAGGACCGCCGCCAGCACGCCGTCGGCGATCCGCAGCCCGTCCCGTTTGATCAGCCGCTCGATCGCGAACGCGACCGGCACCAGAAGGATCGCGATGCTGGAGGCCAGTCCCGCGATCTTGATGAGCAGGTCGGGAGCCTGTCCCGTGCCCTTGTTGATGTCCTGTTCGAGGCCCGAGGTGGTGCCGTGCGCGAAGGCGGCGATGGCGAGGAGCACGGCGACGGCGAGCACGCCCACCAGGAGGCGCACCAGGTCGGAGGGGCGGTGCACGCGCGCGGGGAGCAGGGGTTCGTCGCCCTCGACCTCGTCGATGTGTGCCACGTCGTCGGGGTCCGCGGCCGTCGCCGACGGGCCCTCGGTCGTCCGGTCGCCGGTCTTCCCGCCGCCCGCGTCCGCGGTGTCCGGGCGCGACGAAGAGTCAGAGGTGCCCTCGGCGTCCTCGGGGTGCACACCCTGCTGCTTCATCGCCTCTTCTTGCTCTCGTATCACTGGTCACCGCCCGCACGATGGTGGCATGCCGCGTCGGCCTCGGCAGGCATCAGGGTGCCCGTGCGGGCCGCACAGTCTGCCCGAAGCGCCGCTTCCGGGCGAGGGACGCGGGCCCTCGGGAGTGCCCCGCGTTGTCGGCGGGGTGCGGCAGGATGGGGCGGATGAGCGAGCAGAGCCTTCCGGACGGCATCCGTCCGGAGAACGCGGACGCGCTGCCCGAGTACGCCGAGCGGGTCCTCGACGTGACCGAACTGATCCCGCCCGGCCGCGTCATGACGTACGGAGACGTGGCCGAGTACCTGGAGGAGGGAGGACCCCGCCAGGTCGGCCGCGTGATGTCCCTCTACGGGGGAGGCGTCCCCTGGTGGCGTGTCGTCCGCGCGGACGGGGCCCTGCTCGCGGGGCACGAGCTGGAGGCGATCGACCGCTACCGCGAAGAGGGCACGCCCCTGAAGGAGGCGAGCAGAGCCGCCGAGGGCCACCTGCCGCGCCTCGACCTGAAGCGGGCGCGGTGGGACGGCGGCCAAAGCGCACAAGGACACGGCGGACGTGCGCAGGGCGGCAGCGGACGCGCACAGGGTCACACCTGACAGCTTCCGCCATGCGACCTGTCGATGTGTGACCTGTGATCCGTACGAGGTAAACCGGACAGTTCGGGCATGTCCGTGGCATGGCGTACGTTCGTGGGGCAGGGATCGTTCGTGCCGTGAGTGACGCGATGGACGCGAGGGAAGAAGGGGAAGCGCTGCTTCCGCCTCTTCCGTCGGCGTAGCGTCGGCCGCACGCGTCCCCCTCATCCCGTGGCCACCGCCCCACCCGCGGCGCGGACGGCCCACCAGCACACCCACCAGGACCGGCGAACCACGTGAGCTCCTCTTCCTCCAGCGGACACCCGTCGCACCCCCAGGTGCGGCGGGGGAGCCGTGGCGCTTACCGACTGGTGCGTACCCCGCCGGCACGCATGGACCCCCCTCGTCTGGACGCCGCACAGCGTGCCGTGGTTGACCACCGGGCCGGACCGCTGCTCGTCCTGGCGGGGCCGGGCACCGGCAAGACCACCACACTGGTCGAGTCGGTGGCGGACCGGATCGCACAGGGCGGCGACCCCGAGCGCATCCTGGTGCTGACCTTCAGCCGCAAGGCGGCCGTCGAGCTGCGCGACCGGATGGCACTGCGCATCGGCGCCGCGCGTGCCCCTCGGGCGACGACCTTTCACTCCTTCGGCTACGCCCTGGTCCGCGCCCACCAGGACAGCGACCTGTTCGTGGAGCCCCTGCGGCTGCTGTCCGGCCCGGAGCAGGATGTGACCGTGCGCGAGCTGCTCGCCGGGCAGGTGGACCTGGAACGGCTCGGGCTCGCCCATGTGCGCTGGCCCGACGAGCTGCGCGCCTGCCTGACCACCCGCGGCTTCGCCGACGAGGTCCGCGCGGTGCTCGCCCGCAGCCGGGAACTGGGGCTGGGCCCGGACGCGCTCGGGGCCTTCGCCCGGCGCATCGGCCGCCCCGACTGGCGCGCCGCCGCCGTCTTCCTCGCCGAGTACCTCGACGTGCTCGACCTCCAGGGCGTGCTCGACTACGCGGAACTGGTCCACCGCGCGGTGCTCCTCGCCCGCCGTCCCGAGGTCGCCGCGCACCTGACCGCCCAGTACGACGCGGTGTACGTCGACGAGTACCAGGACACCGACCCGGCCCAGGTACGGCTGCTGCACGCCCTGGCGGGCGGCGGGCGCACCCTCGTCGCCTTCGGTGACCCCGACCAGTCGATCTACGCCTTCCGGGGCGCCGATGTGAACGGCATCCTGGACTTTCCGGCCGCCTTCCCGCGCGCGGACGGCCGTCCGGCGCCGGTCGCGGTCCTGCGGACCTCACGCCGGTCCGGGGCTGCCCTGCTGGCTGCCACCCGGCTGCTGACCCAGCGCATGCCGCTGACCCGCCTTCCCGCCGACAAGGTCCGCGCCCACCGCGAGCTGACCCCGGTACGGGACGGCGGGCGCGTCGAGGCGTACACGTACCCGACCTCCGGCACCGAACTGGACAACATCGCCGACATCCTGCGCAGGGCGCACTTGGAGGACGGCGTTCCGTGGGGCGACATGGCCGTCCTGGTGCGCGCCGGCTCACGCACCATCCCCACGCTCCGCCGCGCCCTCACCGCGGCCGGCGTCCCCCTCGACATCGACGGCGACGACCTCCCGCTGCGCCACGAACCCGCGGTGGCACCCCTGCTGACGGCACTGCGAGCCGTGGCGGAGGCGGAGACGGGCGCGGGGGAGCAGCCCGGGGCGGGCGCGGACACGGCGGGGGAACCGCTGCCCGACACGGCCACCGGCACGCGTGACATCGGCGAAACCGCGCCCGCGGAGCGCGCCGACGACGCGCCGCGCGCGACCGAAGCCGAGGACGTGCCGCGCACGACCGATGCCGAGGACGCGCCGCGCAGGACCGATGCCGACGACGCGCCGCGAGCGACCGACGCCGATGCGGCCCCCGACGCGGCCGCCAAGGACGAATCCGTACCCGACACCGACACCGACACCGACACCGACGCCGACACGGAGGCAAAGCCCCCGCGCGGTGAACGCGCGCCCCGCGCGTACGATCCGTGCTGGCTCCCCACCGAGACCGCCCTCACCCTGCTCACCTCGCCCCTCGCCGGCATGGACGCCGCGGACCTGCGCCGACTCGGCCGCGCCCTGCGCGACGAGCAGCGCGCCGCCGGCAACCCGTTGCCGCCGCCCTCGGACGAACTCCTCGCTTGGGCGCTGGCCGAGCCGGAGCGGCTCGCCGTGCACGACCCCGCGTACGCGCGCGGCGCACAGCGACTCGGCGCGCTGCTGCGCAAGGCACGTGAGCGCCTGGCGGGAGGCGGCAGCGCCGAGGAAGCGCTGTGGGACCTGTGGGACGGCACGCCGTGGCCCACCCGTCTGGAACGCTCCGCCCGGCGCGGCGGCGCGGCCGGACGCAACGCCGACCGCGACCTGGACGCCGTGTGCGCACTGTTCGCGACGGCCGCCCGCGCGGAGGAGCGCACCGGCGGCCGGGGCGCCCTGAACTTCCTGGAGCAGATCGATGCCGAGGACATCGCCGCCGACACCCTCACGCGGCGTGCCGTACGCCCCGACGCCGTCCGCCTGATGACCGCGCACCGCGCCAAGGGGCTGGAGTGGCGGCTGGTCGTCGTCGCCGGCGTCCAGGAGGGCCTGTGGCCGGACCTGCGCCGCCGCGGCTCCCTGCTGGAGGCCGACCGGATCGGCCGCGACGGACTCGCCGAACCCCTCACCCCCGGGGCCCTGCTCGCCGAGGAGCGCCGCCTGTTCTACGTGGCCGCCACCCGCGCGCGTGAACGGCTCGTCGTCACCGCGGTGAAGGCACCGGCCGACGACGGGGACCAGCCTTCCCGGTTCCTGACCGAACTCGGCGTCGAACCCGCCGACGTCACCGGCCGTCCGCGCCGCCCCCTCGCCGTCGCGGCGCTCGTCGCCGAACTGCGCGCCACCACCGTCGACCCCCGTGTCTCCGCACCCCTGAGGGAGGCCGCCGCGCGCCGCCTGGCCCGCCTCGCCGCCCTGACCGACGAGGACGGCCGGCCCCTGGTGCCCTCCGCCCACCCCTACCGGTGGTGGGGCATGTGGGACCCGACCGAGAGCAAGGTGCCGCTGCGCGACCGCGACCAGCCCGTCACGCTCTCCGGCAGCGCCCTGGACCAGTTGGCCAACACCTGCGCCCTGCAGTGGTTCCTCGGCCGTGAGGTGAAGGCCGACGCGCCGGCGACCACGGCCCAGGGCTTCGGCAACGTGGTGCACGTGCTCGCCGACGAGGTGGCCTCCGGACACACACCGGCCGACCTCTCCGTCCTCATGGAGCGCCTGGACTCGGTGTGGAACGCGCTCGCCTTCGACGCGCCGTGGAAGTCGGCGCAGGAGAAGGCCAACGCGCGCGTGGCGCTCGAACGCTTCCTGAAGTGGCACGTCATGGACCGCGTCGGGCGCACCCCGGTGGCGAGCGAGCACGACTTCGACGTGACCCTGGAGGCGGGCGACTACGAGGTCCGCATCCGCGGCCAGATGGACCGGGTGGAGGCCGACGGCGACGGCCGCGCCTACGTCGTGGACTTCAAGACCGGCAAGCAGGCGCCCACGTCCGCGGAGGTGGCCCGCCACCCGCAGCTCGCCGTGTACCAGCTCGCCGTCCGCGAGGGCGCCGTCGACGAGGCCTTCGACGGCGTGCGCCCCGAACCGGGCGGCGCCGAACTCGTCCACCTGCGCCAGGGCGCGCCCAAGCGGGACGGCGGGGAGACCCTGCCCAAGGTCCAGGCGCAGGAGTCGCAGGAGGGGCCGGAGGGCGAGTGGGTCGGCGACCTGCTGGCCACGGCCGCCGGCAAGGTCCTCGACGAACGGTTCACCCCGACCACGGGCCAGCACTGCACCCACTGCGCCTTCCGTGCGTCGTGCAGCGCGCGGCCCGAGGGCCGGCACGTCGTGGAGTGAGCGACGGGACCAGCCGGTGTGCGGCGCGCCGGGGCTTCCGAGCGAGCGGAAGCCACCGAGCCCACAGAACCCACAGAGCCCACAGAAGCCGAGTGGCCGGTGTCACCGGTGTGACAAGTCGCACCACCCCGGCTGACCTGCGCTTCCCCCGGCCCCTGAGGACATCCGGCACCCGCTGTCAGTGACCGCCGCTAGCCTCTCTGACGTGCCCGCCCACATCACCGATCCCGAGCAGCTCAAGGAGCTCCTCGGCATCCCCTTCACCCCCGAGCAGACGGCCTGCATCGTCGCGCCGCCCGCCCCGCAGGTGATCGTGGCCGGAGCCGGATCGGGCAAGACGACGGTGATGGCGGCACGCGTGGTGTGGCTGGTCGGCACCGGCCAGGTCGCCCCGGAACAGGTCCTCGGCCTCACCTTCACCAACAAAGCGGCCGGCGAACTCGCCGAACGCGTCCGCAAGGCCCTGATCAGAGCGGGCGTGACCGACCCGGACGCGATCGACCCGGACCACCCGCCGGGCGAGCCCGCGATCTCGACGTACCACTCCTTCGCGGGCCGCCTCCTGACCGACCACGGCCTGCGCCTCGGGCTGGAGCCGACCTCCCGACTGCTCGCCGACGCCACCCGCTACCAGCTCGCCGCGCGGGTCCTGCGCGAGGCCCCCGGCCCCTATCCGGCGCTCACCCGGTCCTTCGCCGACCTGGTCAGCGACCTCCTCGCCCTCGACGCCGAACTCGCCGAGCACCTCGTACGCCCCGAGGACCTGCGCACCTGGGACGCCGGCCTCCTGGGCACCCTGGAGGGCGTCCGGCTCAGCAACGCCGACCTGCGCAAGGTCCCCGAAGCGGCCGCCGCCCGCCGCGAACTGGCCGACCTGGTGATCCGCTACCGGGCCGCCAAACGCCGGCAGGACCTGCTCGACTTCGGCGACCAGATCGCCCTGTCCGCGCAGCTCGCCGGGCTCCCCGAGGTGGGCCGCGCCCTGCGCGACGAGTACCGGGTCGTGCTGCTCGACGAGTACCAGGACACCTCGGTGGCCCAGCGCATCCTCCTGGCGGGATTGTTCGGCGGCGGCACCGGCCACCCCGTGACCGCCGTGGGCGACCCCTGCCAGGCGATCTACGGCTGGCGCGGCGCCTCCGTCGCCAACCTCGACGACTTCCCCGAACACTTCGCCCACGCGGACGGGCGGCCCGCGGCCCGGCAGGCGCTCAGCGAGAACCGCCGCAGCGGCGGCCGCCTCCTCGACCTCGCCAACGGCCTCGCCGAGCCCCTGCGCGCCATGCACGCGGGCGTGGAGGCCCTGCGACCCGCCCCGGGCGCCGAACGCGACGGCACGGTCCGCTGCGCCCTGCTGCGCACCCACGCCGAGGAGATCGACTGGATCGCCGACTCGGTCGCCCACCTCGTGCGCACCGGCAAGGCGCCGGGTGAGATCGCCGTCCTGTGCCGCACGGCGACCGACTTCGCCGAGATCCAGGGCGCCTTGGTGGCCCGCGACGTCCCCGTGGAGGTCGTCGGCCTCTCCGGGCTGCTGCACCTGCCCGAGGTGGCCGATCTGGTCGCCGTCTGCGAAGTCCTCCAGGACCCGGGCGCCAACGCTTCCCTGGTCCGGCTGCTCTCCGGACCACGCTGGCGCATCGGCCCGCGCGATCTCGCCCTCCTGGGCCGCCGCGCCCGGCTGCTCGTGAGCCACGCGCGCGTGGAGGGCGACGACGACCCCGACCGGAGGCTCGCCGAGGCCGTCGAGGGAGTCGACCCGTCCGAGGTGATATCGCTCGCGGACGCCCTCGACACCTTCCTGGAGACGCCGCTGGACGGCACCGGGGACGACGACGGGCTCCCCTTCTCACCGGACGCCCGCGTGCGGTTCGCACGGCTGGCCACCGAACTGCGCGAGCTGCGCCGAGCCCTTTCCGACCCGCTCATGGACGTCCTGCACCGTGTCCTCGCCGTCACCGGCCTGGAGGTCGAGCTGTCGGCCTCCCCGCACGCCCTGGCCGCCCGCCGCCGCGAGACCCTGTCCAACTTCCTCGACGTCGCCGCGTCCTTCGCCGCGAGCGACGGCGAGGCCAGCCTCCTGGCCTTCCTCGGCTTCCTGCGTACCGCCGCCCAGTACGAGAAGGGCCTGGACAACGCGCTGCCCGGCGGGGAGAACACCGTCAAGGTGCTCACCGCCCACAAGTCCAAAGGCCTCGAGTGGGACGTCGTCGCCGTACCCGGCCTCGTCACCGGCACCTTCCCCAGCGGCCAGGGCCGCGAGAAGTGGACCGCCCAGGGCAAGGTGCTGCCGCACGGCCTGCGCGGCGACGCCGACACCCTGCCCGACGTCGAGTCCTGGGACTCCCGTGGCCTGAAGGCCTTCCAGGAGGCCATGAAGGACCACCAGCACACCGAGGAGCTCCGCCTCGGCTACGTCACCTTCACCCGACCCCGCTCCCTGCTCCTCGGCTCCGGCCACTGGTGGGGGCCCAGCCAGAAGAAACCCCGCGGACCGTCCGACTTCCTCACGGCCCTCTACGAGCACTGTGCCGCCGGACACGGCGAGATCGAGGCCTGGGCGGACGAACCGGCCGAGGACGAGGAGAACCCGGCCCTGCACCGGGCGACCGTCGACGAGGTCTGGCCCCTGCCCCTGGACGACGAGGCGCTCGCCCGGCGCCGGGCAGCCGCGGAGACGGTCCTCGCCCACCTGGACGCCCTCGACACCCGGCAGGAAGGCCTTCCCGCCGCCCCCGACACCTACGACGACCCGGACTGGCCGCCGCCCCCCGACGACGACGAGGCGCTACCGGACGAAGCGGACGCCGACCGGGCCGGGGACCCCGCCGACTGGGACACCTGGACCACTGACCGTCCGACCGACCCGGAAGCCGGCCCCACCCGCCCGCGCAGCGGCCCCGCGGCCCCGCAGGACAGCCCCACCGTCCCGCACCAGGCGGCTCCCCCCGAAGAGCCTCCAGGCGCGGCCCCGGCCCCCGGGTCCGCCCCCGCGCACCTCACCCCGGAAGAGGCCCGTACCGTCGCCTCCTGGGACCGCGACCTCGACGCGCTCACCGGCGAGCTCCTGCGCGCCCGCGAGAGCGTCACCGAGGTGCCCCTTCCGGCGTCGCTGACCGCTTCCCAGCTGCTGAGTCTGGCCGCCGACCCGGACGGTTTCGCCCAGGAGCTGGCCCGCCCCATGCCCCGCCCGCCCCAGCCCGCAGCCCGCCGCGGCACCCGTTTCCACGCCTGGGTGGAGGCACGGTTCGAACCGCTGACGCTGCCCCTGCTGGAACCGGAGGAGCTGCCGGGCGGCGACGCCGAGATCGCCGACGAACAGGACCTGGAGTTCCTGAAGGACGCCTTCGAGCGCACCGAGTACGCCCGCCGCACGCCGTTCCGCGTAGAGGCGCCCTTCCAGCTCTCGCTGGCCGGCCGGGTCGTACGCGGCCGCATCGACGCCGTCTACAAGGAAGGCGACGGGGCGACCGCGACGTACGAGATCGTCGACTGGAAGACGAACCGCGCCGCCACCGCGGACCCGCTCCAGCTCGCGCTCTACCGCATCGCCTGGGCCGAGCAGCAGCGCGTACCGCCCGCCTCGGTGACGGCCGCCTTCCTGTACGTACGCACCGGCGAGGTCGTACGGCCCGAGGGACTGCCGGACCGTGCGGCGCTCGAGAAACTGCTGCTGGCCGAGCCGGTCGGTGACGAACCGCACGATCGGAGTGTCCGCGCGGGCCGATAGGCTCGTAAGCATGAGCCACCCCGTTGACAATGCTGTCAGCGCTGTCCGCACGTACATCGAACAGCACCGCGCCGCCTTCCTCGACGACCTCGTCGACTGGCTGCGCATCCCGTCCGTGTCGGCCCAGCCCGACCACGCGACCGATGTGCGCCGCAGCGCCGACTGGCTCGCCGCCAGACTGAAGGAGACCGGCTTCCCGACCGCCGAGGTCTGGCCCACCCCAGGCGCCCCGGCGGTCTTCGCCGAGTGGCCCTCCGGGGACCCGCAGGCACCGACGGTCCTCGTCTACGGCCACCACGACGTACAGCCCGCAGCACGCGAGGACGGCTGGAACAGCGAGCCCTTCGAGCCCGTCGTCCGCGAGAACCGTCTCTACGCGCGCGGGGCGGCCGACGACAAGGGGCAGGTGTTCTTCCACACACTCGGCGTCCGCGCCCACCTCGCCGCCACCGGCCGCACCGCCCCCGCGGTGAACCTCAAGCTGCTGATCGAGGGCGAGGAGGAATCCGGCTCCCCGCACTTCCGCGCCCTCGTCGAGGAGCGCGCCGAGCGGCTCGCCGCCGACGCGGTGATCGTCTCCGACACCGGCATGTGGTCCGAGGACACCCCCACGGTCTGCACCGGCATGCGCGGGCTCGCCGAGTGCGAGATCCGGCTGTACGGCCCCGACCAGGACATCCACTCGGGATCCTTCGGCGGCGCGGTCCCCAACCCGGCCACCGCCGTCGCCCGCCTCGTGGCCGCCCTGCACGACGAGCACGCGCGCGTGGCGATCCCGGGCTTCTACGACGGCGTGATCGAACTCACCGACCGCGAACGCGAGCTCTTCGCCGAGCTGCCCTTCGACGAGGGGCAGTGGCTGCGCACGGCCAAGTCGTACGCCGCCCACGGCGAAGCCGGACACACCACCCTGGAGCGCGTCTGGGCCCGCCCCACCGCCGAGGTCAACGGCATCGGCGGCGGCTACCAGGGCCCCGGCAGCAAGACGATCGTTCCGTCGTCCGCCATGGTGAAGCTCTCCTTCCGCCTCGTCGCGGGCCAGGATCCGGACCACGTGGAGAAGGCCGTCCGTGCCTGGGCCGCCGAGCAGGTGCCTCCGGGCATCCGCTGCGAGATCACCTTCGGCTCCGCCACCCGCCCCTGCCTGACGCCGCTGGACCACCCTGCTCTGCAGTCCGTGGTCCGCGCGATGGGCCGGGCCTTCGACAAACCGGTCCGCTTCACCCGGGAAGGCGGCTCCGGACCGGCCGCCGACCTCCAGGAGGTCCTCGGCACCCCGGTGCTGTTCCTCGGCATCTCCGTCCCGTCCGACGGCTGGCACGCCCCCGACGAGAAGGTGGAACTGGACCTGCTCCTCAAGGGCGTCGAAACCTCCGCCCACCTCTGGGGCGACGTGGCGGAGTACTGGCGTCACGCGCCTTGAGCGCCGCGCACGGTCCGGGACCCGACCGGCATCGCGCGCGGCACACTGGAAAGGCCGCCCCGCACCGCCGAGCCCTCCCGGACCCGGTCACCACCCGCCGTACGAACCGCTGAACCCGCCTGCCGAACCGAACCGCTCACCGGGGGAGTTGGAAGCACTCGTGACCACCTGGACCGACCACACCGCCGACCGTCCCATCTCGCTCACCGCCCCGAGCGGCATCGACCGCGCCGCCCACCACCGCCTCGACGAGGCCTGGCTCGCGGCGGCGTGGAGCCACCCCTCGACGCGCTGCTTCGTGGTCTCCGGCGGCCAGGTCCTCATCGACGAGACACCCGACGGGGCCACCGAACTCGTCATGACCCCCTCCTTCGAGGCCCCGCTCACCGAGGCGCACCGCTATTTCCTGGGCACCGACGAGGACGGGACCAGCTACTTCGCCCTCCAGAAGGACTCCCTGCCCGGCCGCATGGACCAGTCCGCGCGCCCGGCGGGCCTGCGCGAGGCCGGCCTGCTCCTGTCGGACCGCGACGCCGGACTGATGGCCCACGCGGTCGCCCTGGAGAACTGGCAGCGCCTGCACCGGTTCTGCTCCCGCTGCGGCGAGCGCACCGTCATCGCCGCGGCCGGCCACATCCGCCGTTGCCCCGCCTGCGGCGCCGAGCACTACCCGCGCACGGACCCCGCGGTGATCATGGCGGTCACGGACGGTGAGGACCGCATCCTGCTCGGCCGCCAGGTGCACTGGCCCGAGGGCCGCTTCTCGACCCTCGCCGGTTTCGTGGAGCCCGGCGAGTCCATCGAGCAGTCTGTGCGCCGCGAGGTCCAGGAGGAGGTCGGCGTCACCGTCGGTCCGGTCGAGTACGTCGCGAGTCAGCCGTGGCCCTTCCCGTCCAGCCTGATGCTGGGCTTCATGGCCCACGCCACCTCGACCGAGATCAACGTCGACGGCGACGAGATCCACGAGGCCCGCTGGTTCTCCCGCGACGAGCTGGGCGCCGCCTTCGAGTCCGGCGAGGTGCTGCCGCCCTACGGCATCTCGATCGCGGCGCGCCTCATCGAGCTCTGGTACGGCAAGCCACTGCCGACACGCGGCGCCTTCTGAACCCGGCAGCACAAGAGGGGCGGCCCTCCCGTTGCGGGGGAGGACCGCCCCCTCTTGGGGCGTCTGACTGCGTCCTGGCCTGCCGGCTGCTTGTGGCGGCCAGGGAGACCATGCGGAAGACGGGCCGCCGACCGGGCGGTCCGGTGCCGTTCGGCCGCAGGGCTGTGAAGGGGGAGGAAGGACCCGTATGCGTGCGGCGGCAGGAGAGAGTACGACTCGGCTGGCGGCCCCGAAGCCCCGGAGGAGCAGGTGGACGCCGACCACGGTGGTGTCCGGCGTCGGTGTGGTCCCGGTAGTCCTCGGCAGGTGCGAGGGGGATCAGCGCCCGAGCACGTCAGTCCAGCAGCGCGACAGTGAACGTCTCGCGGTGGTCGGCCAGCCAGGCCTGCATGCGGTCCCAGCGCTCCCATCCGCCACGGTCGGCCAGCGCTTGGAGGTAGACAGGGTCACCGCCAGCCACGTGGCGAGCGACGAAGGCCCGGCAGACCTGCGTGGCTTGTTCGATCACGCCGGGCAATTCGGTGCGCTCTTCCGGCGAGAGGCCGTAGCTGTTGGCGAGGATCCGCAGCCGTGCAGGCGCATCCAATCCGGCGGGATACAGGACAGCTGCGGATACCGGATCAAGCATGGGAACCCAGTAGCGGGCGGCCATGGCCACGTCCCAGAGAGGACGGCCCGGAGCCGCCAGGTCGAAATCGATCAAGGCGGCGGCACGACCGTCGCGGAAGACGACGTTGTCCGGGCACACGTCGTTGTGGCACAACATCGTTCCGCCCTCCGGGTCGGCGAGGTCCTGGGGCCATTCGACGTCTGTGTCGACCGCGATGGTCGCGCTGGCCGCATGCAGGCGGCGCAGCAGGATCCCCACCGATTCGAGAGCGGTTGTCGTCAGCACCCAGGGCGGGAACGGTGGCAGAGCCACATCGCCGGGAATGAAGGTCAGCTGCTCACGACCGTTGGCAGTCAGACCCACGGGAGTCGGAGCCGCGTCGAAGCCGTGCTCTTTCAGCGCGAGGAGGTGGGCATGGAGAGCGTGTGCGTTGTGCGGTGCCGGGCGTTCCACCAACGCACCCCGGCGGAAGACCGCGCCTGCGTTCGCCATGCCTCCGACCAGCGCCTCGCAGTCCGCCTCGTCCTCGGTCGTCATGTCGATCACGCTACCGCCAAGCCGCCTCGTACAGACTGGGCACACAAAACCCCCCGATCCGGCGCCAGGCCGGTCGGGGGGGTCGTGGGCGTCATGCGAATCAGACGCCCAGCGCCTGCTTCACCTGGGCAAGGCTCGGGTTCGTCATCACGACCTCGGCGCCACCACTGGAGGGAACTACCTGAACAGTGGGCACCGTCTGGTTTCCGCCATTCGCCTTCTCCACGAACGCGGCGGACTCCGGGTCCTGCTCGATGTTCACCTCGGTGTACGCGATGCCCTCGCGGTCCATCTGGCTCTTCAGCCGACGGCAGTAGCCGCACCACGTGGTGCTGTACATCGTCACAGTGCCCGGCATGTCTCTCGTTCTCCTTCGGCGACTCGGGTAAGCGGCGGCTCGGGGATGAGGTCGCAGGAAGGGAACGTCCTCGGCGGCGCCACCATTCCCGTCGCGTGATGCCTGTCGCATCGGTACGACTATCGGTGCGTGCCTGTGGACAACCGACTCACCCGTCTCGCGAGACCTGGCAGCATGGCGGTGTGACAGCAGCAACGCACTCCACCCTCTTCCCGCAGGTACCGGACTCGGCCGACGCGGTGCTCGAAGGGCTCGACCCCGAGCAGCGCGAGGTGGCGACCGCCCTGCGCGGCCCGGTGTGCGTGCTGGCGGGAGCCGGTACGGGCAAGACCCGGGCGATCACGCACCGCATCGCCTACGGGGTGCGCGCCGGGATCCTCCATCCCTCCAGCGTGCTCGCCGTCACCTTCACCAATCGCGCGGCCGGGGAGATGCGCGGTCGGCTGCGCCAGCTCGGTGCGTCCGGTGTACAGGCCCGCACCTTCCACTCGGCGGCACTGCGGCAGCTGCAGTACTTCTGGCCGAAAGCGATCGGTGGCTCCCTGCCCAGGCTCGTCGACCGCAAGATCCAGCTCGTCGCCGACGCCGCCGCCGCCTGCCGCATCCGCCTCGACCGGGGCGAGCTGCGCGACGCCACCGCGGAGATCGAGTGGTCCAAGGTGACCCAGACGGTCCCCGCCGACTACGCCCTGGCGGCGGCCAAGGCCGGCCGTGAGGCTCCCCGCGACCCGGCGGAGATCGCGCAGCTGTACGCCGCCTACGAGGACCTCAAACGCGCACGCTCCGTCATCGACTTCGAGGACGTGCTGCTGCTGACGGTGGCCGTCCTCCAGGACCGGCACGACGTCGCCGAACAGGTCCGCGCCCAGTACCAGCACTTCGTCGTCGACGAGTACCAGGACGTCAGCCCCCTCCAGCAGCGGCTGCTGGAGCTGTGGCTCGGGGACCGCGACGACCTGTGCGTGGTCGGCGACGCCAGTCAGACGATCTATTCGTTCACGGGAGCAACCCCCGACCACCTGCTCGACTTCCGTGGCCGTCACCCCGGTGCCACCGTCGTCAAGCTGGTCCGCGACTACCGTTCCACCCCCCAGGTCGTCCACCTCGCCAACGGCCTGCTCGCCCAGGCCCGGGGCCGGGCCGCCGACCACCGTCTGGAGCTGGTCTCCCAGCGTCCCGCGGGTCCTGAGCCCGTCTACGCCGAGTACACCGACGAACCGGCCGAAGCCGAGGGCGCGGCCCGCCGCATCCGCGAGCTCATCGACTCGGGCGTTGCGGCCGCCGAGATCGCGGTCCTGTTCCGTACCAATTCCCAGTCGGAGACGTACGAGCAGGCGCTCGCCGACGCCGGGGTCCCGTACCAGCTGCGGGGCGCGGAGCGCTTCTTCGACCGGCCCGAGGTGCGCAAGGCCGGCAGTGCCCTGCGGGCCGCGGCGCGCTTCGGCGGCAACGACTCCCTCCTCGACGACGTCGTCGACCTGCCCTCGCAGGTGCGCGCGGTGCTGTCCGGGGAGGGCTGGACGACCGAGCCTCCGGCCGGGTCGGGTGCCGTGCGGGAGCGCTGGGAGTCCCTGGCCGCCCTGGTCAGCCTCGCCCAGGACTTCGCTGCCGCCAGGGCGGGAGCCACGCTGAGCGACCTCGTCGTGGAGCTCGACGAGCGCGCGGGCGCCCAGCACGCCCCGACGGTGCAGGGCGTCACCCTCGCCTCCCTGCACTCGGCCAAGGGCCTGGAGTGGGACGTCGTGTTCCTGGTCGGCGTCGCCGAGGGCATGATGCCGATCACCTACGCAAAGACCGACGAGCAGATCGAGGAGGAACGCCGCCTTCTCTACGTCGGTGTCACCCGTGCGCGTGAACGCCTGCACCTTTCCTGGGCGCTGGCCCGATCGCCCGGCGGTAGGCCGAGCCGTAGGCCCAGCCGCTTCCTGAAGGGGCTGCGGCCCGGTTCGGGCACGGCAGGCGGGCGGGCGTCCGCCGGCGGTACCGGGGGCGTGGAGCGCGGGTTCCAAGGCGGCGGTGGCGGTGCCGCGGTCGCCGTGCCGAGACGGACCCGGCGGACGCCGGCCCGCTGCCGGGTCTGCGGGCGCACGCTCACCGACGCCGGTGAGATGAAGCTGATGCGCTGCGAGGGCTGCCCGTCCGACATGGACGAGGGCGTCTACGAGCGGCTGCGCGAGTGGCGGGCGGTGCAGGCGGAACGCAGCGGACAGCCCGCGTTCTGCGTCTTCACCGACAAGACGCTGATGGCGATCGCCGAGTCCGTCCCCGAGGACGAGCGGGAGCTCGCCCGGATCCCGGGGGTCGGGGCACGCAAGCTCAACCGTTACGGAGCCGAGGTGCTGGCCATCTGCGCAGGCCAGGAGGGAGTGGGGCTTGACGCGGACGGCTGATACAAACTCGTCGAAAAAATAGTTTGCGCATGCCCCGGGAATCCCCATAGGTTCTTGGTCACGGGAACAGCGGCCTTCCCGAAGGCCCTGAATCCGTGTTGTACTTGCATATCCGCGGACTGGTTCGTCCCAGTCCCCCGAGACGCCGAGAGGAGGCGAGTCCAGTGATCAGCATCAACAGCAGCTTCGTCGCCAGCTCCAACGCCAAAATGACCGATCGCTCGGCCGTCTCCCTGTGCATCCTCGGCGCTTCCCACTCGGGCACCGGTCTGTCCGGCATTCGTGCCGTGCGTCCGGCTGCCTCCGCCGCTGCCCCCGCGGGCCTTCCCGTCCGCGAGCGCAATGAGCGACCGACCAAGGCACTGGAAGCAGCAGTAGCGGCACAGGCGCAGGCCTATGCCTTTACCGCGACCGGTGCCGGATTCCGGAAGCAGACGACGCAGCACCACCTGATGTGGGCCTTCCGTGGGCCAGAACCCTGGAGTGATCCAGCCTGATCGCCGATCAGGCCGGCGCCTTCAGGGCCGCGGAACCCCACCCGGGATCCGCGGCCCTTCTGTTTGTCCCCGAACGGGGGCGACGGCACGAAGGAGCCTCGGGACAAGAAAAGAACCCGGTACCAAGCCGCCACCCGGTCAACCGGCCGGAACGACCAGACGAGGAAGACCACCCGTGCAACTCGAAGCGCACGCCCCGTCCGTACCGCCTTCCGACACGATCCCCAAGCCCTGTTCCACGGAGGACTCCACCTTGACCCCGCTCACCGCGCTCACCGCGCTCGACGACGCCATCGAGAACCTCGGCGTGCCCGTCCCCTGCCGCTCCTACGACCCGGAGGTCTTCTTCGCCGAGTCGCCGGCGGACGTCGAGTACGCCAAGTCCCTCTGCCGCACCTGCCCGCTGATCGAGGCCTGCCTCGCCGGTGCCAAGGAGCGGCGTGAGCCCTGGGGCGTCTGGGGTGGCGAGCTGTTCGTCCAGGGCGTCGTCGTCGCCCGGAAGCGGCCCCGTGGTCGCCCGCGCAAGAACCCGGTTTCGGCATGAACACCGCAGGCACGATCGACCGCCCCCTCACGTACGACCCCCAGAAGCAGGCCCCGATGAAGCCGTCCACCCACGACACCGCAGGCACCGCGCCTGAAGACTTCACCACCAGCGGCGCGAAGGACTCGCGTCAGAACAGGACCCGTGAAATGCAACTCATCCCAGAAGCCCTGGCACGTGCGCATATGCACGACCGCCTGCATGAGGCCGAGCGGGAACGCCGGGCGCTGCGCCTGGCGACCGCTCGCCGGATGCAGCGCCGGGCGGAGCGCGCGTCGATGCGTGCTCGGCGTGCGCTGGCCATGGCGGTCATGCAGTAACCGACACACCTGAAGCGGTGGTCTCCCGGCGGGAGACGAAGCTCCACGCGTGGGGGCCGGTCCGGCCGAACGGACCGGCCCCCACGGCGCGTTCGGCTCCGGACGATCAGGCCTCCGCCGCCGTCTCCTCGACCTCGTAGGCGTCCTCGTCCTCTTCGGTGACGTCTTGGTCCGCCGGCTCGGTCTCCTCCTCGGCGAGGAAGCCCACCAGCCACTCCTCCAGCTCGTCGCGCAGCCGAACGGTGGCCCCCAGCTGGCACAGCACACCGATGGTGCTCAGGGTCACGCGGTGGATCAGCAGGTACGCCGGCGGCAGGTTGAGCTGCTTGGCCAGCTGGTACGCGGGGGAACGGGGATCGCCGATGCGGGCCGCCTGGCTCCGCATCCAGCCGCGGGTGAACGTGAACGCGTCGACCCTGGCCGGCTCGATGATCGGCAGGAGGTAGTCGAGAACGGCGCCGGGGTCCAGCTCTATCGATTCCTTGACGAAGCCCTCCGCGCAGAGCATCTCGTAGACGGCCTCCGCCTCGCCGTCCAGCGTCATGCGCAGGGCCTCGCCGATGGGCTCGGGCAGGCCGCCCGGGAGGCGGTCGACCGTGCCGAAGTCCAGGACACCCAGACGCCAGTCGTCCTCGCCCTCCGGCCCGCCGGGCAGCAGACGGAAGTTGCCCGGGTGCGGGTCGGCGTGCAGAAGACCGGTGCGCGCCGGACCGGAGAAGAGGAAGTGGGCCAGCAACTGGCCGGCCCGGTCCCGCTGCTCCTGCGTGCCGTTCGAGATGATCTCGGACATCGGGATGCCGTCGATCCACTCGGTGATCAGCACCTGTTCGCACTGATGGACGACGTCCGGCACCACGATGTCCGGGTCGTCGGCGAACACCTCGGCGTGCGTCCGCTGTGCCTCGGCCTCCAGGTCGTAGTCCAGCTCCTCCGAGACCCGGTCCTTCAACTCTGTGATCAGCGGTTTGATGTCCATGCCGGGGACCAGCGGGCCGAGCAGGCGGGCGAAGCGGCTGAGCTGGTTCAGGTCGGACAGCAGCGCCTCGCCGGCGCCCGGGTACTGCACCTTGACCGCCACCTCGCGGCCGTCGTGCCACACCCCCCGGTGCACCTGACCGATCGACGCGGCCGCGGCAGGCTTGTCCTCGAACTCCAGGAACAGGTCCTGCCAGTCCCCTCCGAGCCGCTCCGTGAGCACGGCGTGCACCGTGCGCGTCGGCATCGGCGGCGCAGCCTCCTGCAGTTTGGTCAGCGCCGCCCGATAGGGGCCGGCGACCTCCTCGGGCAGCGCCGACTCGAAGACGGACAGGGCCTGCCCGAACTTCATCGCCCCGCCCTTGAGCTCGCCCAGCACCTTGAACAGCTGGTCCGCGGTGCGCTGCTGCAGCTGCTGGCCGACGATCTCCGCGGACTCGCCCACGATTCGCTTGCCCAGCCCCCAGGTGGCCCGCCCGGCAAAGCCGAGCGGGAGCGCGGCGAGCTTGGCGGTCCGGGTGACCGCCTTGCGCGGAAGATCAGACATGCGCCCTCCAAGTCCCAGCCGGCCGCGCCGGTTCCGCCTCGTGGCGTACTTCCGCTGACGGCCCTTGCCCAGCCATTGTCGCGCGCCACCCCCCGTCCTCGGGGATGTGTTCCTGCTTACCTTTTCCGGCCGCCCCGCAGGGGCACGCGGGGTGTGCCCGGACCGGCCGCGCGTGCCAGCGCAGACCGGGCAGCGAGACCTCCCAGCGCGCATCCGTGCTCGAGGGCGTCCGGCCGTCCAGGAAGGCGAGTGCGTGAGCCGCCGCGAGCCCGGCGACGGTCGTCGCGAGAGTGAGGTCGCAGGGCGGCACCCGGCGCTGCCGGCCGGAGCGCCACTGTGCCACCAGCCGCGGCCAGGCCGGGTCCCGGTCGGTGCGGTCGGCGTGCAGGCAGCCGGCGCACCCCGTCTCGCCGGGCAGCACCAGGGGGCCGACGACACCGGTCCCCTCCACGACACCGGCATACAGGTGGGGCGTGCCGGAGGCCATGAGGGATTCCGCGGCGGCGGGGTCGGGCGTGTGCACCGCGACGTCGTCGCGCGGGGCGACGATCACCAGGGAGAAGCCCGGGGCGGCCTCCTCGTGCGGCGTCGTCGGGCCTCGGCGCGGCGGCCGGTCGGGGGCGGCCCGGCGGACGACACGGCGGGCCGCCTCGTCCCGGCGGTCGCCGATCGACTCGGCGGGCAGGCCGCCCGGAGCGACGTCCCACGGCTCGACGCGTCCGCCGTCGCGCACGTCGATCTCGCCGACGCCCGAGCCCGCCAACAGGCCGGCCAGCACCGCGCCCACCCGTCCGGCACCCCTCACGCCCACCCGCAGAGCGCGTCGGGCGGCCAGGTGTCTCATCGCGTCGCCCGGTTCGGAGGTGGTCAGGGACAGCGAGGCCAGGTCGGGGCGGAGCCGGTCGAGGACCTCCTTCTTCTCCCGCAGGGCGTCGGCGGCCGGCCCGCCGCCGCGGGAGTCGTCGAGGAGACCGGCCCGCGCCAGCCGCTCCACCACTCGGTCCACATGCCCGTCCGGCAGGTCCATGCGCTGCCCCGCCTCGCGCAGGAGCGCCGGACCACGGGTGCCGTTGAGCAGGTCGAGGAAGCTGCCCGTCGCGGTGTCGACCGGCGCCAACGTCAGCGCGTGCGCCGGTGTCATCCCGAACTGCACGGTGTTCAGATCGCGCCAGCCGCGCCTGAGCGCGGGCTTCACCATCGGATGCATGCCAGGTCCCCCGTTTGTCTTCCAGTGTCCGTGTATGCGGCCCCGCGGGCGGTCGCGAATCCGCCGGCGAGTGCCAGCATGCCCGGATACGCGGAGGGGCGTCGAAAGTTGTCCACAGGTGGTGGGTATTCGTCGTACGAATCAGCCGCACATCTCCCAGGACGAGTGGCGGATCGGCGCCGAAGCGTCCCGGAGCCGGGACTTCCCCGTGTGCAGCGGGTAACGTCGTGGCGTGTCCGCCGACCCACTGCACCGCGCCGGGGCACCCCCGCGCACACCGACGAATCCGCCGCCGAGCGGCTCGGGTACGAGCGCGATCGAGGTGCGCAGGAGCGCCCGGCGCCGCCGGACGGTATCCGCGTACCGCGAGGGCGACCGCACCGTCGTGCTGATCCCCGCCCGGATGTCCGAGGCCGAGGAGCAACGCTGGGTGAGCGTCATGCTGGACAAGCTGGCCGCCCAGGAGAGCAAACGCGTCCTCGGCGACGCCGAGCTGGCCGAGCGCGCGGAGCGTCTGTCGGGGCAGTACTTCGAGGGCCGGGCCCGGCCCGCCTCGGTCCGCTGGGTCACCAACCAGAACACCCGCTGGGGCTCGTGTACCCCGTCCGAGGGAAGCATCCGGCTGTCGCACCGCCTCCAGGGCATGCCCGAGTACGTCGTCGACTACGTCCTCCTGCACGAACTGGCGCACCTGCTGGTTCCCGGGCACGGGCCCCGGTTCTGGCGGCTCCTGGAGGCCTATCCGCGGACCGAGCGCGCCAGGGGCTACCTGGAGGGCGTGGTCGCCGCGGACCGGCTGCCGCACGTACCCGGCGCCCGCAGCGAGTAGCGCGCGCGACCCGGGCGGGCGCCCCGCCACGGCCCCGCACGGGTTTCGTACCGGGTCTGTACCGACTTCCTCCGGTGTCGGTGTTTGCCGTTAGCCTGTCGCGACGCACTCACATTCGGATGGGGGACGGTCGTAACGCATGGCCAGGGAATTTCAACGCGGCCACAAGGCCAGGATCAGTGACCTCACCGCGGGCACGGATCTGTACGTAGGCGTGCAGATCTCCGGCCCCGGGCTGAGCTTCGACATCAGCTGCTTCGGCCTCGACGCCGACGAGCGCTTGTCGGACGACCGGTACTTCGTGTTCTTCAACCAACCGAAGACTCCCGAGGAGTCCATCCAGCTCCTGGGTGCGCAGGCAGGTGACACGGAGTCCTTCCGGGTCACCCTCGACAGGGTCCCGCAGCAGATCCAGAAGCTCTCTTTCACCGCGACGATCGACGGCGCGGGACAGATGTCGCAGGTCGGCCCCGGGTACATCCGGATCGTCGCAGGTGGCGAGGAGGTGGCCCGGTACCCGTTCAGCGGTTCGGAGTTCTCCACCGAGCGCGCCGTGATGCTGGGCGACTTCTATCTGAAGGACGTGTGGCGGTTCGCCGCCGTCGGGCAGGGCTTCGACGGCGGTCTCGACGCGCTGCTGAGGAACTTCGGCGGCGAGGTGGCCGAGGACGAGGCGCCCGCCCCGCAGCAGGCCCAGCAGCCGCAGTCCGGCGCCGCCCCGGGCTTCGCCCCGCCCGCCCAGGCCTCGGCGCCGCCGGCCTTCGGCGCGCCCGCCGCCTCCGCACCGGCCCCCGCGCCGCAGCCCGCCCAGCAGGGCTTCGCCCCGCCGCCCGCCGCCACGCCGCCACCGGCTCCCGCCCCGGCGCCCGGGCCGGACGTGCACGCCGCGCAGACCATCGTCGCGCCCATGAACACGCCGCCCGGCGGCGCCCCCGTGCCGCCCCCCGCCCCGCCGCCCGCGCCGTACGGCCACCCGGGCCAGCCCGGTCAGCAGCCGCCGTACGGTCAGGTCCCCGGCCAGACCGCGCCGCCGCCGCCCGGCTACGGCCAGCCGCAGGCCCCCCAGGCACCGGCCCCGCCGCCCGGCTACGGCCAGCCGCCCGCGCCTCCCGGCTACGGGCAGCCCGCCCCGCCCGCGGGCTACGGCCAGCCGGGCCAGCCGACGCCACCTCCCGGCTACGGCCAGCAGGCTCCCCAGGGCGCACCGCAGGGCATGCCCCAGGGTGCACCACAGGGCGCCGGTGTGACCGCGGCGCTCCAGCAGTTCCGGGAGACCGCGACCGGGCAGCGCTGGACGCAGCAGAACAAGAAGCTCGTGCGCGTCGACCTCGGCGCCGAAGGCCAGCCCGTGCTCGCCCGGCAGGGCAGCATGGTGCTCTACCAGGGCAAGGTCGACTTCAGCTACAAGGGCGCCGGATTCGCCGGCCGGGTCGTGGGCAACGCGACCGGCCAGGAGATGCAGCTCATGCGCTGCACCGGCAAGGGACAGGTGTTCCTCGCGGAGAACTCCGCGATGCTGCACCCGATCGAGCTCCAGGGCGACGCCGTGTGCGTCTCCGCGGAGAACGTCCTGGCCTTCGACGAGAGCCTCCAGTACGAGGTCCGCCGCATCGAGGGGCACGGCATTCCGGGCGGCGCGCTGTTCACGATGCAGTTCCAGGGCACCGGCACGATCGTCGTGAAGACGCGCGGTGTGCCCGTGGTGCTGCCGGTCACGCCCACGACCTTCGCCGACTGCAACGCCGTGGTCGCGTGGTCCGCCGCCGCCCAGGTGGTCGTCTCCAGCCAGGTGCGGATGCGCCGCAACTCCTACGCGGGCGACACGGGCGAGAGCGTCAACCTGCAGTTCCGGGCCGCGCCCGGCAGCTTCGTCGTCGTCCAGCCGTACGAGATCTGAGGGAGAGCCCGACATGAACCAGCCGCTCGCGGGCTACGCTCCCGCACCCGTCGGCGCCCGCATGGAGAACCACGGCAACCACATGCTGAAGGTCGCCATGCAGACCGGAAACGACCTCCTCGCGCGCGTGGGGTCGATGGTCGCCTACGAGGGCTTCGTCCAGTACGAGCCCAACCCGCCGGCCGTCCGGCAGATCGCCAAGGACTGGATGACCGGCGAGGGCGCGCCCCTGATGAAGTGCTCCGGCGACGGACTGCTCTACCTCGCCGACTACGGCGCCAACGTCGTCGTCATCAACCTCAACGGCGACGGGATCTCCGTCAACGCCACCAACCTGCTCGCCTTCGACGCCCACCTGACGTGGGGCGTGGAGCGGGTCAAGGGCCTGGCGAAGTTCGCCGGGCAGGGCCTGTGGAACACCAAGATCTCCGGGCAGGGCTGGGTCGCGCTCACCTCCCGGGGCAAGCCGATCGTGGTCGACTGCGGCGGTGGCGAGGACGAGACCTACGTCGATCCGGACGCGCTCGTCGCCTGGTCCCCGAACCTCAAGGTGAAGGGCAAGCGCAGCTTCAAGGCGCAGTCGCTGATCGGCCGCGGCAGCGGGGAGGCCTTCCAGATGGCCTTCTCCGGTCAGGGCATCGTCGTCGTCCAGCCCAGCGAGGACAGCACCGACCGCCTCCGGGTGCGGGGCTGAGGGGGAGCCAGACATCATGCAGAGCCCGATTTTCGCCTACAACGACCAGCAGGCCCAGGAAGCCTGGAGCCTGCAGAACAAGCACATGCTCCGTGTCGCCCTGACGGGCCATGACGACGTGCTCGCCCGCAAGGGCACGATGGTCGCCTACCAGGGGCTCGTCGAGTTCGACGCCGAGTACCGGAGCAACAACCAGTCGCGCGCGCGTGCGCACACCGGTGAGGGCCTGGACCTGATGCGCTGCCACGGGCAGGGCACGGTCTACTTCTCCAACCTCGCCCAGTGCGTCCACGTGGTGGACGTCGACCAGGACGGTCTCACCGTCGACAGCAGCTACGTGCTCGCGATGGACTCGTCCCTCCACCACGAGGTCATCGCGGTGGACAGCCTCTACGGCATCTCCGGCTCCGGGAAGTACCAGCTCAACATCACCGGCCGGGGCAAGGTCGCCCTGATGACCTCGGGCTCCCCCCTGTTCATGCAGGTGACGCCCGACAAGTACGTCAACTGCGACGCCGACGCGATCGTCGCCTGGTCCACCGGCCTGCGCGTGCAGATGCAGGCCCAGACCCACTCCTCCGGCGTGTGGCGGCGCCGCGGCAACACCGGTGAGGGCTGGGAGCTGAGCTTCATGGGCAGCGGCTTCGCGCTCGTCCAGCCCAGTGAGCTGCTGCCGCCGCAGAACGCGCAGGTCGGCTCGGGTCTCGCCGCCCAGTACGGCATGGGCCAGCAGGGAGCCCGCGGTCAGAACCAGGGCAACGTCTGGAGCTGAGCGCGCAGCACAGCCGCAGTTCGGTAAGGGGTGATCGCAAGAGCGGTCACCCCTTACCGGTCACAGGCGGGCGCGGGTCGCCTCCAGCAGGCGTACGACCGACTCGTCGGCCACGTCCGCCACCTCGGCGTACGGGAACCAGCGCAGGTCGAGGGACTCGTCGCTGATCGCCTCCACGGCCCCCTCGGGAGCCAGGGCCGCGTACTGGACGTCCAGGTGCCAGGCACAGGGCGTGTGGTGGCGGTCCAGCCGCACCGGGCCGCCCGGAAGCAGGGTCAGCCCGGCGATGCCCGACTCCTCCGTGCCCTCGCGCAGGGCCGCCCGGGCCAGCGTCTCGTCGACCGGCTCGCAGTGACCGCCCATCTGCAGCCACATGCGCATCTTCTTGTGCAGGGTGAGCAGGACCCGCTCGCGCACCGGGTCGATCACCATGGCGCTCGCCGTGATGTGCCCGTCGGCGCAGGCCTTCCACATCCCGTCGGGGTGCGTCGCGAGATGGTCCAGGTAGACCTGGCGCAACTCGTCCTGGCCCTCGTACCCCTTCAGGACCAGGACCGCGTCGTCGTGGAGGCTCACTCGCCGTCGTCGCCCTTGGCCTCGTCCTGGCCGTCGTCCCTCTGCTGGCCCTGGTCCTTCTTCTTCAGGTCGGGCTTGCCGGCCGCCTCGCCGAGCATCTTGTCCAGCTCGGAGAAGTCGAGCTGCTCACGGTGCACGAAGCCGTCCGGGTCGTCCAGGTCGGTCGCGGTCGGCAGCATGTCCGGGTGGGCCCACAGACCGTCCCGGCCGTCGACACCGTGCGCGTCCGTCAGGGACGCCCACAGGCGTGAGGCGTCGCGCAGACGGCGCGGGCGCAGCTCCAGACCGATCAGCGTCGCGAACGTCTGCTCCGCGGGACCGCCCGAGGCGCGACGGCGCCGCAGCGTCTCGCGCAGCGCGTCGGCGGAGGACAGGCGCGGCTTGGCGGCGGTGTGCACCACCGCGTCCACCCAGCCCTCGACGAGTGCCAGAGCCGTCTCCAGACGGGCCAGGGCCGCCTTCTGCTCCGGGGTGTCCTCCGGCTGGAACATGCCCTGCTGGAGAGCCTCCTGCAGCTGCTCGGGGTTCTGCGGGTCGAACTGGCCGACCACGTCCTCCAGCTTGGCCGTGTCGACCTTGATGCCACGGGCGTAGCCGTCGACGGCACCGAACAGGTGCGAGCGCAGCCACGGCACGTGCGCGAAGAGGCGCTGGTGGGCGGCCTCGCGCAGGGCGAGGTACAGCCGCACCTCCTCCTGCGGCACGCCGAGGTCCTTGCCGAACGACTCGATGTTCGCCGGCAGCAGCGCGGCCTTGCCGGCCGGGCCGAGCGGCAGGCCCACGTCGGTCGAGCCGACGACCTCGCCGGCGAGCACGCCGACGGCCTGTCCGATCTGCGTGCCGAACATGGCGCCGCCCATGGACCGCATCATGCCGATCAGCGGGCCCGCCATGGCCTGCATCTCCTCCGGCAGCACGTCGCCCATGGCGTTGCCGACGCGCTCGGCGACCGGGTCGACCAGCTCGCGCCAGGCGGGCAGGGTCGCCTCGACCCACTCCGCGCGGCTCCAGGCCACGGCGGTGCCCGCGCCCGAGGGCAGGGCGGTCGCGTCGTCCAGCCAGAGGTCGGCCAGACGCACGGCCTCCTGGACGGCATTGCGCTCGGCGGGACCGACGCTGGCGTCCTTGCGGCCGTCCGGCGTGCCCTGGGAGACCGTCTGGCGGGCGATCTGCTTGGCCATGTCCCAGTTCACCGGGCCGCCCTCGTAGGAGAGCATCTGGCCCAGCTGCTGGAACGCGGCGCCCAGGTCGTTGGGGTTCATGGAACCGAACATGGCAGCGAACGGGTTGTCCGCGCCGGGGCCGCCCAGGCCTCCGGCTCCGGACATCCCGAAACCCAACGGGTTGGCCGGTCCCTGACCACCGCCGCTCTGCTGGTCCTTCTTCTTGCCCTCGTCGCCGTCGTCCGGCTCCTCCGGCGGAAGGCCGAATCCGAATGGGGTGTCACTCACGGGGTTCCTCGGCTGGTAGGGCCGCCGGTTCTTTCCGGCGGCACGGCTGCCCGACTTCACCACCCAGCGTAGACACCCGAGGCCGATCGGGCCTCGGTGCTTCGCCGACTGACGGCCTGCGGCAGGATGGATGCCACCTGGTACGCACGCGTCGCTCGCGCTCGTACTGAAGACAACCTCTGGAGACGCCCGGTGAGTTCCCCAGATCCGCAGGTTCGCGCAGCGCGAAACCAGTCAACCAGTTCCGCCCGCCCCGGCGCGCGCGGACCCGTCGTCGCGGTCACCGGTGCCGCCTCCGGGGTCGGGGCGCTGCTCACCGAGCGGCTCGCCGCGTCCGACGAGGTCAGACAGGTCGTGGCCATCGACGAACGGCGCGGCGGGTGCGAGGCGGCCGAGTGGCAGATTCTGGACGTCCGGGACCCGGCCATCGCCGAGAAACTGCGTGGTGCGGACGTTGTGGTGCACCTGGCGCTCGACCTCGACCTGGAGACCGACGCGGCCGCCCGTACGGCTTACAACGTACGGGGGACCCAGACCGTTCTGACCGCCGCGGCGGCGGCCGGTGTGCACCGGGTCGTGCTGTGCACCTCCGCGATGGTCTACGGCGCCCTCCCGGACAACGAGCTGCCGCTCTCCGAGGACGCCGAGCTGCGCGCCACGGCCGAGGCCACGGGCGTCGGGGACCTGCTGGAGATCGAGCGGCTCGCACGGCGAGCGCCGCGGGCGCACCCCGGCCTCAACGTGACGGTCGTCCGGCCCGCCGTACTGGTCGGCGGCATGGACACCGCGCTGACCAGGTACTTCGAGTCGCCCAGGCTGCTGGTCGTGGCCGGGTCGCGGCCGGCCTGGCAGTTCTGCCACGTCGACGACCTGTGCAGCGCCCTGGAGTACGCCGTCCTGGAGAAGGCCGACGGTGAGCTGGCCGTCGGGTGCGACGGCTGGCTGGAGCAGGAGGAGGTCGAGGAGCTCAGCGGCATCCGGCGCATGGAGCTGCCCTCGGCGGTCGCGCTCGGCGCGGCGGCCCGGCTGCACCGGATCGGACTGACCCCCTCTCCGGCCGGGGACCTTGCGTACACGATGTACCCCTGGGTCGTGAGCGGCAGTCGCCTGCACGATGCCGGGTGGCGCCCGAAGCACACGAACGAGGAGGTGCTGGCGGAGCTGCTCGAGGAGGTATCGGGGCGGCACACGGTCGCCGGCCGGCGCCTCGGGCGCAAGGACGCGACGGCGGCGGGAGCCGCGGGCGCGACGGTGGCGCTGCTGGGCGCGGCCGCGGTGGTGCGCCGCGCGCGGAAGGCCCGGCGCCGCATCTGAGCTGCCTCTCGCTCGGCCGGGGCCGCCGGAGTGGCCCCCTGTAGGAGACTCCAACGCCGTACGCGCGCGTGCCGGGCGATCACGCTATTCCGCGTCGTCCGCGGCGTGGGGCACGATGGGCGTATGGCAACCACGAACGACCACCCCGGTGAGCTGGCCGCAGCGGAGCCCGTCAGGCTGATCGGCATCCGCGAGACGCCCCTGTCCGTGGACGAGGTCTTCCGCGCGGTCGGGGACGACGCGGCCGGCGGGACCGCGCTGTTCGTGGGGACCGTGCGCAACCACGACGGAGGCACCGACGTCGACCGGCTCGGGTACTCGTGCCACCCGAGCGCCGAGGCCGAGATGCGGCGGATCGCCGAGAAGGTCGTCGCGGAGTACCCCGTACGGGCGCTCGCGGCGCTGCACCGTGTGGGGGACCTGGAGGTCGGGGACCTCGCGGTGGTCGTCGCCGTGTCCTGCCCGCACCGGGGCGAAGCCTTCGACGCCTGCCGGAAGCTGATCGACGACCTGAAGCACGAGGTGCCGATCTGGAAGCACCAGACGTTCTCCGACGGCACCGAGGAATGGGTGGGGGCCTGCTGACCACGGGTGTCACCTGCGCGACTCCGGTTGCGTAACCCGCCCCCCGGCGTGAGCGTTGTCACTGCGAATGGTTAATCTGCTGATCAGTCAGTCGCGGACGCTCATGGGGTTGGGAGGTCGGCATGGCGGCGCTTGCCTGGTTGCTGATTCCGCTGGTGGCCGCTGTCGGTGCGGGCCTGTGGGGCAGTTGGGCCAACCGGACCCGCAAGGCACGGAGCGACGGCCCCGAACTGGACGGGTACGCCCGGTTCCGTGCGGCCATGGAGAAGCCCCGCACGGGTGCCTGACGACCGCCTGGACGGCCGCCTGGCAGTCGCAGCCCTGACGGTGTTCCGACAGCCGCGTCCCGTACTGTCGTGCCATGCCACGCCGCACCGCGACGATGCTCGCCTCCACCCTGATGCTGATCGCGCTCCTGTGCGCGGGTGTTTTCATCCCCGTGCCCTACTCGGAGATGTCTCCCGGGCCGACGGTGAACACCCTCGGGGACCACGACGGCGAGCCGGTGCTGCAGATCCCGGACCACAAGACCTATGAGGCGAGTGGTCATCTGAACATGACCACCGTCCGGGTCACCAGCGCCGAGTACAAGATGAACCTAGTGGAAGCCGTCTACGGCTGGCTGGCGCACGACAACAGCGTGGTGCCGCACGAGACCCTCTACCCGGACGGCAAGACCGAGGAAGAGGCCACCCAGGAGAACGCGGAGGAGTTCAGCCACTCCCAGGAGACCGCGAAGGTCGCCGCCCTGAAGGCGCTCGACATCCCGGTGAAGTCCTGGGTGATCGTCTCCGCGGTGGTCAAGGACTCCCCGGCGCAGGGCAGGCTGCACGCCGGTGACGTGATCAAGGCCGTGGACGGCACGACCGTCAAGGAGCCCGCGGACGTCGCCGAGCTGGTGACCAAGCACAAGCCCGGACAGGACACCGTCTTCACGGTCGTGCCCGCCAAGGAGCAGGCCGCCGCGGAGAAGGAGGGCCGGACGGCGACGAAGACGCACAAGGTCACGATCACCACCGAGACCTCCGACGACGCCGGAGAGAAGCGCGCCGTCGTCGGGATCTCCGCCGGGACCGATCACACCTTCCCGTTCGAGATCGACATCAAGCTGGCCGACGTCGGCGGCCCGAGTGCCGGTCTCATGTTCGCCCTCGGCATCTACGACAAGCTCACCCCGGGCGACCTCACCGGCGGCAAGTTCGTCGCCGGCACCGGGACGATCGACGACGAGGGCAAGGTCGGCCCGATCGGCGGCATCGGCATGAAGACCATCGGCGCGCACGACAAGGGCGCCCAGTACTTCCTGACGCCCGCGGACAACTGCGCGGCAGCGGCCGAGGACACCCCCGACGGGCTCACCCTCGTGAAGGTCGACACCATCGACGACGCCCTCGGCGCGCTGAAGGACATCCGCTCCGGAAAGACCGCCGACCTGCCGAAGTGCACGGAGGGATAGCCCCCGCACAGGCGTCCGGCAGCCCGGCGTTCGGAAGGCCTACTCCTCGAAGGTCGCCGTCAGCGCCTCGGCCAGACCCGGCACCAGGTCGGAGCCCGTGAGGACCTCCGTGGCCGTGTCCTTCTCCCGCAGCCGCAGGGCCGAGTCGCGGGCGCCGTCGCGCAGGACCGCGACCGTCATGCGGACCTCCTGACGGTCCGGGTGCTCCGCCACCCACTGCGCGAGCTTCTTCCCGTCGAGGCCCGAGGGCACCTGGGCCTCGGCCGAGGGGGGCAGCATCAGGCGCTCCACGGCGAGCGCGCAGCCGACCACGGCATCGGGCCAGGCGATGGTGCCCAGGAACTCGTCGAGCGCCTGATCCGTTGGAACTTCGTCCTGCTCGATCGGGGTGAGGCCGGAGGTCTCCGGTTCGTCCTGCAGACCGAGCCGGTCCGCGAGGGAGGGCTGGTCGGCCCGCAGCCGTGCGGTGTCGACAAGTGCGAAGAGGCGTGCGGGCTGGTCCCAGCCGAGGCCGGAGACGTACTCGTCGATCTCGAGTACGGCCCGGGTGAGGGGGCTCGCTGCCATGGGGGTGTTGGACATGGTCACAATCCTGCCTCGTTCATGGCCCGAATCGGGAACCGAGTAAACGATGAGTAAGTTGCATAAGTGTGGGCCCACGATCACGGGGGCGCACGGGGGGCCCGCGAACCCGAGGGCCTGACGGATCAACAGCGAACTTCGAGGTGCGCACCTTGGCTTTCCAGATGCCGGACCGCGGCGGAGGCCCCCCGACGGGGCCGCGGATGAGAGTGGGCCGCCCGTCCCGGCGTGTCCGAACCCTGCTGCTGACACTTGGTGTCCTCGCCGTGCTCCTCATGGCGTTCACCATGTTCGCGGGATTCTGGACGGACTGGCTCTGGTACCGGTCGGTCCACTACTCGTCGGTGTTCACGACGACCCTGTGGACGAAGATCGGTCTTTTCTTCGTCTTCGGCCTGCTGATGGCGCTCGCCGTCGGGTTCAACATCTGGTTGGCCCACCGCCTGCGTCCGCCGCTGAGCGCCATGTCGATGGAGCAGCAGAACCTCGACCGGTACCGGATGGGCATCGCCCCGTACAAGAAGTGGCTGCTGCTCGGCATCACCGCCCTGGTCGGCCTGATCGCCGGCGCCTCGGCGTCCGGCCAGTGGCGGACCTGGCTGATGTGGGTCAACGGCGTGTCCTTCGGGCAGAAGGACCCCCAGTTCAAGCTGGACGTGTCCTTCTACGCCTTCGACCTGCCCTGGTACCGGTTCCTGCTCGGCTTCGGCTTCGCAGCCGTGATCATCTCGGTGATCGCTGCCGCGCTCACCCACTACCTGTACGGCGGGCTCCGCGTCACCAGCCCGGGTGCGCGCGCCACGGCCGCCGCCACGGGACACCTGTCGGTGCTCATCGGCGTCTTCGTCGCCCTCAAGGCGGTGGCCTACTGGCTCGACCGGTACGGGCTCGCGGTGAAGTCCAGCGACTTCAAGGCGACCGACAACTGGACGGGCCTCAGGTACGTCGACGCCAACGCCTACCTGCCGGCGAAGACGATCCTGTTCTGCATCGCGGTCATCTGCGCGCTGCTGTTCTTCGCCACCCTGTGGCGGCGCACCTGGCAGCTGCCCGTGATCGGCTTCGGCCTGATGGTGCTCTCCGCGATCCTCATCGGCGGCCTGTACCCGGCGCTGGTCCAGAAGTTCCAGGTCCAGCCGAACGAGCAGGCCAAGGAAGCGCCGTACGTCGAGAAGAACCTCGCGGCCACGCGCGACGCGTACGACATCGAGGGCACCCAGGTCGCCGAGTACCCGGGCAAGAGCGAGACCAAGGACAAGACCAAGCTCCGTGACGACGCGGACGCCGCGGCGTCCATCCGCATCATGGACCCGAACGTCATCTCGCCGACGTTCCAGCAGCTCCAGCAGATGCGTAACTACTACGCGTTCCCGACCAACCTGGACGTCGACCGCTACGCCAAGGACGGCAAGGACCAGGACACGGTCATCGGTCTGCGCGAGCTGAACCTGGCGGGCATCCCGAAGAAGAACTGGATCAACAACCACTTCCGCTACACCCACGGCTACGGCGTGGTCGCGGCGAAGGGCACCCAGGTCGACTCCGAGGGGCGCCCGGTCTTCACCGAGTCCAACCTGCCGTCCGAGGGCGACCTCGGGAAGTACGAACAGCGGGTCTACTACGGCGAGAAGACCACCACTTACTCGATCGTCGGCGGTCCCCAGAAGGAGATCGACTACTCCGACGACACCGGGGAGAAGACCTTCAGCTACAAGGGCGACGGCGGCGTCGACCTGTCCAGCCCGATCAACCGGGCGGCGTACGCGGCGGCGTTCAGCGAGCCGCAGATCCTCTACTCCGGTGCGATCGGCGACGGGTCGCGGATCCTGTACAACCGCACGCCCAAGGAGCGCGTCGAGGCGGTCGCCCCCTGGCTGACCATCGACGGCGACGCCTATCCGGCGGTGGTGGACGGCCGTATCCAGTGGATCGTCGACGCGTACACCACGACGAACGGCTATCCGTACGCCTCGCGTACGACGCTGGGCGACACCACGGCCGACTCGTTGACCGCCAACAACAACTCGCGCGCGGTGGTGGCCCAGCAGAACCAGGTCAACTACATCCGCAACTCCGTGAAGGCGACCGTCGACGCGTACAGCGGCGACGTGAAGCTCTACCAGTGGGACACCCAGGATCCGATACTGAAGACCTGGATGAAGGCGTTCCCGGACACGGTGCAGGACAAGAGCGAGATCTCCAAGGAGCTGATGGCGCACCTGCGCTATCCGCAGGACCTGTTCAAGGTCCAGCGCGAGCTGCTCACGCGCTACCACGTGAAGGACGCCAACACGTTCCTCAGCGGCAGCGAGGTGTGGCAGGTGCCGGACGACCCGACCAACAAGTCGGGCGACGCGGTGCCGCCGTACTACCTGAGCATGAAGATGCCCGACCAGAAGGCACAGGCCTTCTCGCTGACGACGACGTTCACCCCCAACGGGCGTGACAACCTCAGCGCGTTCATGGCGGTCGACGCCGAGGCGGGCACCAGCGACTACGGCAAGATCAGAATCCTGAAACTGCCGACGAGCACGACCGTCGACGGACCCAAACAGGTGCAGAGCCAGTTCAACTCCGAACAGGACATCGCCGAGTCCATCAGGCTGCTGAGAGGCGGCGACTCGGAGGTGGAGTACGGCAACCTGCTGACGGTGCCGCTCGACGGCGGGCTGTTGTACGTCGAGCCCGTCTACGTGCGCGGTGGCGACCTCAAGTACCCGTTGTTGCGCAAGGTCCTGGTGAGTTACGGGGGCAACACCGCCTTCGAGAACACGCTCGACGCGGCCCTCAACAAGGTCTTCGGAGCCCAGGCCGCCGAGAACGAGCAGCCACCGGACGAGGGCGACGACACGACCGAGCCACCGCCGACGTCCACCAACCCCACGGTCCGGGACGCGCTGAGCGATGCGCAGAAGGCCTTCGACGCCGGGCAGAAGGCCCTGGAACAGAAGGACTTGGCCGCGTACGCCGAGGCGCAGAAGGACCTCGAGGAGGCGCTGCAGCAGGCCGAGGACGCACAGGCCAAGGCCGACCAGAGCGCCGGCGGCAAGAACGGCGACGACAAGAACACCGGCGACAAGGACAGCGGGGACAAGGCCGGGGACGACAAGGCCGGTCCGGACGCGACACCGACCGGTGATGCCGGTGGCGGATCGGACACCGGCTGACCGTCCGGTCGTGTCGAGCCGGGCGTTCGAGCTGGTCAAAGCCCATCCCGCGCCGTGCTAGGGTTGTGAACACAACGGCGCGGGGTGGAGCAGCTCGGTAGCTCGCTGGGCTCATAACCCAGAGGTCGCAGGTTCAAATCCTGTCCCCGCTACTGATGTCGTGAGCTTGTTGCGAACGACCACGAAGGCCCGGATTCCCACAAGGAATCCGGGCCTTCGTGATGTGCGAACGCATGTACCGGTGGACACGACGGCCGCGCCGCCAAGGGGAGTTGGGCAGATCTGTGTTTGACTTGTCTCCCTGTGGGCATGTCGACAAAACGCTGAAGTGACCTCACTGACTGCGGTATACCGGATGTACCGAGGTTGCGGGTGGTGCGACGATGGACGTTATGGGGGACATGGCAAATCTGTTCGGGACAGGGCGTTTTGCGCAGCCGTCCGGTCAGGACCAGGCCACGGACGAGGCCACGGACGAGGCTCAGGAAGCCGCCGACGAGGCCGCCGAGGAAGTGCGTCTGCGGCTCGCCGTCGACGGCGGTGACGTCGAGGCGATGAGCGTGCTCGGCGCGCTGCTGCTGCGCCGCGGCGACTTCGACGGAGCCGAGTCCCACCTGCGCGCCGCCACCGCGGCCGGCGACCGGGCCGCCGCCAACAACCTGGGCGTCCTGCTGCACCAGCGGGGATACGCCGACGAGGCCGCCGGATGGTGGCGCATCGCCGCCGTCGCCGGGTCCGCCGCCGCCGCGCACGCGCTGGGCCGGCACTTCCGTGAACGGGGGGACGAGCCCGCCGCCGAGTACTGGCTGTGCCAGTCCGCCGAGCAGGGCCACGTACTGGCCGCCTACGCGCTCGCCGACCTGCTGGAGCACCGCGGCGACGACACCGGGTCCGAGGGGTGGATGCGGGCCGCCGCCGAGCGTGGGCACCGGGAGGCGGCGTACCGGCTGGCGCGGACGCTGGACCGGCGTGCCGGGCAGCGCGACGACGACAAGGCGGCCGCCCTCGTGGCCGACGAGGCCGAGCAGTGGTACCGGCAGGCCGCCGCGCGCGGTCACCGGCGGGGCGCGCTGCACCTCGGGACGATCCTGGAGAAGCGCGGCGAGCTCAAGGAGGCCGGCCGCTGGTACCTCACGTCCGCCAAGGACGGTGAGGCCCGCGCCGCCTGTGCACTGGGCTTCCTGCTGCGGGACGCCGGGGACACCGAGAGCGCGGCCGTGTGGTGGCTGCGCGCCGCCCAGGACGGCGACGGCAACGCCGCCAACGCCCTCGGCGCGCTGCACGCCGAGCGCGGCGAGACCCAGACCGCGGAACGCTGGTACCGGGCCGCGATGGACGCCGGCGACGACAACGGGGCGTACAACCTCGGCCTGCTCTGCGCCGAGCAGGGGCGCACCGCGCAGGCCGAGCAGTGGTACCGGCGGGCCGCGTACGCCGGACACCGGGAGGCCTCCAACGCGCTGGCCATCCTGCTGCTGCGGGCCGGGGACGAGACCGGTGCCGAGCCGTGGTTCTCCAAGGCCGCCGAGGCGGGCAGCGTCGACGCCGCCTTCAACCTCGGGATCCTGCACGCCGGGCGGAGCGAGGGACGGGCGGCGCTGCGCTGGTACGAGCGGGCCGCCGCGGCCGGGCACACCGAGGCGGCACTGCAGGTCGGTATGGCGCGGCTGCGCGACGGGGACGAACGTGAGGCGGAGCGGTTCCTGCGCTGTGCGGCGGGGGGCGGCAGTGCGGAGGCCGCGTACCGGCTGGCGTCGGTGCTGGACGCGCGCCGGCCGCCCGCGCCCGCGCACGAGCTGGGTGAGCCGGCGCAGGAGAAGTCCGAGTGCGAGGAGTGGTACGAGCGGGCGGCCTCCCAGGGGCACCGGCGGGCCCAGGTGCGGGTCGGGATGCTCGCCGCGGCGCGGGGGGACGTGGTGGAGGCGGCGCGGTGGTACCGCGAGGCGGCCGAGGCCGGATCCCGCAACGGCGCGTTCAACCTGGGGCTGTTGCTGGCCCGCGAGGGGAGTGAGCCGGAGGCCGTGGTGTGGTGGCGCCGGGCCGCCGACGCGGGGCACGGGCGGGCCGCGCTGCGGCTGGCGCTGGTGTGTGCGCGGCGGGGGGAGCTGGCGGAGGGGCAGCGGTGGGCGGATCTGGCGGTGTCGCTGGGGCCGGCCGAGGTGGGGGAACGGGCGGCGCGGTTGCGGGACGCGTTGCGGCAGGAGCTGTCGGCGTGACGCTGCGCTGAGCTCCGGCGCATTTTGCAGGTGCCCCGGGTTTTGGTGGCCGAGGTGGGTCGCGCGGCCCGGCGCCGGCGGGGTGCCTCCCCCACTCTCGGCTTCGCTCGAGCGGGAGGACCCCCATCGCCCTGGGGGTACCTCCCAGGCCGTTCAGGCACTGGGGGAGGCGCACGACTTCCCGCAGTTACGGCGGGAACGGCGGCACGACTGCCCGCAGCCACGCCAATGCACCGAGGGCCGGGATCCTTTCGGATCCCGGCCCTCGGCCTTCAGTAGCGGGGACAGGATTTGAACCTGCGACCTCTGGGTTATGAGCCCAGCGAGCTACCGAGCTGCTCCACCCCGCGTCGATGAATGGAACACTACGTCAACACGAAGACGAGAAGCAAATCCGCGCTCACGCCGCCGCGCAGTTCGGGCAGGTGCCGCGGTACGTCACCTCGACCTCCGACACCGCGAAGCCGAAGCGCTCCGAGTCGGGGAGGTCGGCCAGCGGATTGCCCGTCGGATGGACGTCGCGGATCGCACCGCACTGGGCGCAGACCAGGTGGTGGTGCGGCCGGTGCGCGTTCGGGTCGTAGCGCTTGGCGCGCTTGTCCGTCGCGACCTCCAGCACCTCGCCGAGCGAGACCAGCTCGCCCAGGGTGTTGTAGACGGTCGCCCGGGAGATCTCGGGGAGCTTGTCCACGGCCCGGGAGTGCACCTCGTCGGCCGTCAGATGGACGTGTTCGCCGTCGAGGACCTCGGCCACCACGCGCCGCTGTGCGGTCATGCGCCAACCGCGACCGCGCAGCCGTTCCAGAAGGTCACTCATACCGACCAGCCTAACAGCAAGGGGGACCAGGTCCCGAACGGGTGTGACTTTGGAGTCCTGCTTGACTTAGACACTGTCTATTGTAGGATTCGGAGTGGCATTAGCCAAGGGACAGGTTTTGCACGATTGCCAGGATTGGCGCAGGAGGAGCTCGTGACTCAGGGACCGCTCACTACGGAGACAGGTGCTCCCGTAGCCGACAACCAGAACAGTGAGACCGCGGGCGTCGGCGGCCCCGTGCTCGTCCAGGACCAGCTCCTGCTGGAGAAGCTGGCCCACTTCAACCGTGAGCGCATCCCGGAGCGCGTCGTTCACGCCCGCGGCGCCGGCGCCTACGGGACCTTCACGGTCACCGCCGATGTCACCCGGTACACGCGAGCGGCCTTCCTCTCCGAGGTAGGCAAGGAGACGGAGACTTTCCTCCGCTTCTCCACCGTGGCCGGCAACCTGGGCGCGGCGGACGCCGTCCGTGACCCGCGCGGCTTCTCGCTGAAGTTCTACACCGAAGAGGGCAACTACGACCTCGTCGGCAACAACACCCCGGTGTTCTTCATCAAGGACGCCATCAAGTTCCCCGACTTCATCCACACCCAGAAGCGCGACCCCTACACGGGTTCGACCGAGATGGACAACGTCTGGGACTTCTGGAGCCTGTCGCCGGAGTCGACGCACCAGGTGACCTGGCTGTTCGGCGACCGCGGCATCCCGGCGTCGTACCGCCACATGGACGGCTTCGGCTCGCACACCTACCAGTGGAACAACGAGGCCGGCGAGGCCTTCTGGGTCAAGTACCACTTCAAGACCGACCAGGGCATCAAGTGCCTCACGCAGGCCGAGGCCGACAAGCTCGCCGGTGAGGACCCCGACTCCCACCAGCGCGACCTGCGCGAGGCCATCGAGCGCGGCGACTTCCCGTCCTGGACCGTCGGCGTGCAGATCATGCCCGTGGCCGAGGCGGCGACGTACCGGTTCAACCCGTTCGACCTGACCAAGGTGTGGCCGCACGCGGACTACCCGATCGTCTGGTTCGGCAAGCTGGAGCTCAACCGCAATCCCGAGAACATCTTCGCCGAGGTCGAGCAGTCGATCTTCTCCCCGGCGCACTTCGTGCCCGGCATCGGCCCGTCCCCGGACAAGATGCTCCAGGGCCGCCTCTTCGCCTACGGCGACGCCCACCGCTACCGCGTCGGCATCAACGCCGACCAGCTGCCGGTGAACCGCCCGCACGCCACCGTGGCGCGCACCAACTCCCGTGACGGCCACCTGTACGACGGCCGCCACAAGGGCGCGAAGAACTACGAGCCGAACAGCTTCGGCGGCCCCTTCCAGACGGACCGGGCCCTGTGGCAGCCGGTCCCGGTCTCCGGCGTCACCGGCGAGAGCGAGGCCCCCTCGCACGCCGAGGACAACGACTTCGTCCAGGCGGGCAACCTCTACCGGCTGATGACGGACGCGGAGAAGGAGCGGCTGATCGGCAACCTGGCCGGCGCCCTCTCCGGCGTCTCGCGCGACGACATCGTCGAGCGCGCGGTCGACAACTTCCGTCAGGCCGACGGTGACTTCGGCAAGCGGCTGGAGGCCGCGGTCCAGGCCCTGCGCGGCTGACATCCAGCACTGGACCGCTTGCCGTAGCGACGGGCCGGATCCCCGGGGACGGGGGTCCGGCCCGTTTGCCGTACCGGCCCGCTTGTCGTACCGGCCCGCTTGTCGTACCGGTCCGTGTGTTGTAACCGGTCCGTGCGTGTCGTTCGGGTCCGTGCGTCTTGATCCTGCTGTCCGTACGTCGCTCCGTTGGCGTCAGGCGGTCACCACCGGCGCGTTGTGCGGGGCGCGCGCCGGCGCCCATTGGCGGATGATGTCGCGCACCGAGACGATGCCGACGGGCTCGCCGCCGTCCAGGACGATGAGGTGGCGGAAGCCGCCGTGCGCCATCGCACCCGCCGCCTCCTCCACGGTCCAGGTCGGGGCGGCGAAGACGACGTCGGTGGTGGTGTGGCCGTGGGCGCGCTCGGTGTCCGGGTCCTGGCCCCGGCCCACGGAGACCAGGACGTCGCGTTCGGTGAGGATGCCGATGCCGCCGGCGTCGGGGTCGTAGACCACGGCAGCGCCGACGCGGCGGGCGGACATCAGGGCGGCGGCCTGGCGGAGCGTGTGGGCGGGACCGATGGTGAGGACGACCGTGCTCATGACTTCGCGGACGAGCATGGGTGGAGCCACCTCCTGCCGGTGATCCATGAGTTAGTTCATGGATTCACAAGTTCACAAGTGGGGGAACTCTCAGAGTGGCAGGTAAAACACCGGTCAACAAGGGGGCGCGGAGGGCGAGTCGGCGGGCGCTCAGTAGCGCTGGTTGAGATACCCGAGCAGCTCGTCGTGGAGCCGGCCGTTCGACGCGGCCGCGTTGCCGCTGTGCGGGCCGGGACGGCCGTCGAGGCCGGTGAAGGTGCCGCCCGCCTCCGTGACGATGATCGCGTTGGCGGCCATGTCCCAGAGGGAGAGCTCGGGTTCGGCGCAGATGTCCACCGAGCCCTCGGCGACCATCATGTACGGCCAGAAGTCGCCGTACGCGCGCGTGCGCCACACCTCGCGGGTCAGGTCCATGAAGCCGTCCAGCCGGCCCTGCTCCTCCCAGCCGCTCAGCGAGGAGTACGCGAACGAGGCGTCGGAGAGCGTGGAGACCTGGGAGACGTGGAGCCGGTGGGCGGAGGTCAGGCTGCGGCCGGTGAACGCGCCGTGGTCCTGCACAGCCCACCAGCGGCGGCCGAGCGCGGGCGCCGAGACGAGCCCGACGACTGGCTGGTACCCCCCCTCCTTCGCCTCCATGAGGGAGATGAGGGTCGCCCAGACGGGGACGCCGCGCACGTAGTTCTTGGTGCCGTCGATCGGGTCGATGACCCAGCGCCGGGGGCCGGTGCCCGCGACGCCGAACTCCTCGCCGTGGACCGAGTCACGGGGGCGGGCACGGGCGAGGTGGCCGCGGATGAGTTCCTCGGCGGCCTTGTCCGCCTCGCTCACCGGGGTCATGTCCGGCTTCGTCTCGACCTTCAGGTCGAGGGCCTTGAAGCGGTCCATCGTCGCGGCGTCGGCGGCGTCGGCGAGCACGTGGGCGAGGCGGAGGTCGTCGAGGTAATCGGGCATGCCGTCACGCTATCTGTCGCGGGCGGGGCGGGGCCACCAGGGGTTTGGCTGGCGTGGCGGAGCGCGGGAAGGCGGCGCGAGGGCCCTGCACAGCGGGTGCGAGGACCCTTGACAGTGCCCCCGTACCCGTCAAATCTGGCAGCGAGTCGCTCGGCACATCTGGCAGCAAGTCGCTCGGCCCGAGGGAGGCGAGGGTGCCTGCAGCCCGGGAGTCCCTGCTCGACGCCGCGTACACGGCGCTGGCGTGCCGGCCGTGGTCCGCCGTGCGGATGGTGGACGTGGCGGCCTCTGCCGGGGTGTCCCGGCAGACGCTCTACAACGAGTTCGGCAGCAAGGAGGGCCTCGCCCGGGCGCTCGTGAGGCGCGAGGCCGACGGCTATCTCGCCGGGGTCGAGCGCGCGCTGTCCGGACCCAGTGATCCGCGCGACCGCCTCACCGCGACCGCCGAGTGGATGATGTCGGCGGCTCATGAGAACGCGCTGGTCAGGGCCATGCTCACCGGTTGCTGGAGCGAGCGGCTGCCCTCACCGGTTCTGACGGAGGTGCCGTCCTCCACCGCCGCCGTGCCGGCCCAGCGGCGGGCCGACGGTCCGCTGCCCTCGCCCGGCGACTTCGTGAGCCTCGTCCGCGACCGTGCCGTGGCCGTCCTCCACGGCGCCGGTCCGCTTCCGCCGCCGGACGCCGCCGAACTGGCCCGCTCCTGCGAACTGGCCGTACGACTCGCCCTGTCCTGCGTCGCCGCGCCGCCCGCCGAGGGCGGGGTGGCCGACCTCCTGCGCACCGCCCTGCCGGGCCGGTTGACGGCGTAGCGGCGCGCGGCTCAGTGGGCCGAACCCGACAGCTGCAGCCCGATCACGCCGATGATGACGAGGCTGATCGAGACGATCTTCAGGGTCGAGACCAGGTCGCCGAGGAAGACCATGCCGTAGATGGCGGTGCCCGCCGCGCCGATGCCGGTCCACACCGCGTACGCGGGACCGACGTCGAGCTTCTTCAGGGACATGGTCAGCAGGCCGAAACTGCCCAGCGCGAAGGCGCAGAAGGCGATGGTGGGCCAGAGCCGGGTGAAGCCGTGCGACAGCTTCAGGCAGACGGCGAAGCCGGTTTCGAGCACCCCGGCCACTATGACCAGCAGCCACGCCATGTCTCGTCCTCCCGTAGTCCCGTACCGTGACCGCTGCGTCGATCGGTGCCGGTCAGTGGCTTCGCCCGGCGCCGACCTCGTCCGGTTTTGCTCGTGCTTGGTTCCGGCTTGGTGCGATTATGCACTTACCGGCTGCACGGCACGGCAAACAACGCGGTGGTCAGTCCCCTTCCTTGCGTTCCCGTGTCGACAGCAGTCGGCGCAGCGAGTACAGCCGGGCCGGGTCGGCGTGCCCCTCGGCGACCCAGGCGTCCAGCGCGCAGTCGGGCTCGTCGTGACTGCACGCGCGCGGACAGCCCTCCGTGCCGGGCACCAGGTCGGGGAATGCGTTGATCACCCGGGACGGGTCGATGTGCGCCAGCCCGAACGACCGTACGCCCGGGGTGTCGACGACCCAGCCGCCCTCCGCCGAGGACAGCGGCAGGGCGAGCGCCGAGGTCGTGGTGTGCCGGCCGCGGCCCGTCACCGCGTTGACGTGACCCGTGACCCGGCGGCGGTCCTCGGGCACCAGGGTGTTGACCAGGGTCGTCTTGCCGACGCCGGAGTGGCCGACGAAGGCGGTGATCCTCCCGTCCAGGTGCTCGCGCACGAGGTCCGCGGCGGCGCCGTTCTCCAGCTCCTCGCGGCTGGTGACGACGTAGGGGATGTCCAACGCGCCGTACAGCTCCAGGAGTTCGTCCGGCGGAGCCAGGTCCGACTTGGTCATCACCAGCAGCGGGGTGAGGCCGCCGTCGAACGCCGCGACCAGACAGCGGTCGATGAGGCGGGGGCGCGGCTCGGGGTCGGCGAGGGCGGTGACGATGGCGAGCTGGTCGGCGTTGGCGACGACCACCCGCTCATAGGGGTCGTCGTCGTCGGCCGTGCGGCGCAGGACCGAGGTGCGCTCCTCGATGCGGACGATCCGCGCGAGCGTGTCCTTCTTGCCGGACAGGTCGCCGACCAGGGCCACCCGGTCGCCCACGATCGCCGCCTTGCGACCCAGTTCGCGCGCCTTCATCGCCATGACGATCCGGTCGTCGACGAGGCAGGTCAGCCGGCCGCGGTCCACGGTGAGGACCAGGCCCTCGGCGGCGTCCTCGTGCTTGGGCCGGATGTGGGTGCGCGGCCGGTTGCCCTTGCGGTTGGGGCGGGAGCGGATGTCGTCCTCGTCGGTGTGCTTGCCGTAGCGGCGCATGGCGAACCGTCCCTACGCCCCGAGCATCCCGGTCCACAGATCGGGGAAGTCGGGCAGGGTCTTGGCGGTCGTCGCCACGTTCTCGACCTGAACGCCCTCGACCGCGAGGCCGATGACGGCGCCGGCGGTGGCCATGCGGTGGTCCTCGTAGGTGTGGAAGACGCCGCCGTGCAGCCGACGCGGGCGGATGTGCAGACCGTCGGCGGTCTCGGTGACGTCACCGCCGAGCTCGTTGATCTCCTTGGTGAGCGCGGCCAGGCGGTCCGTCTCGTGCAGCCGCAGATGGGCCACGCCGCGCAGGGTCGAGGGGGAGTCCGCGAGGGCGGCGACGGCCGCGACGCCCGGGGTCAGCTCGCCGACCTCGCTCAGGTCGACGTCGATGCCGTGAATCGCACCCGATCCGGTGAACATGAGCCCGAAGTCCGTCAGTTCGCAGGAACCGCCCATTTCGGTGAAGATCTCGCGCAGCCGGTCACCGGGCTGGGTGGTGTGGGACGGCCAGTCGGGGACCACGACCTTGCCGCCGGTCACCAGCGCCGCCGCCAGGAACGGCTGGGCGTTGGAGAGGTCCGGCTCGATCGTCAGGTCCCGGCCGAGCAGCGCGCCCGGCGTGACACGCCACACGTTCGGCTCGCCGCCGGACTCGGGAGTGTCGACCTGGGCGCCGACCGCGCGCAGCATGTCGACGGTCATGCGGATGTGCGGCATGGACGGCAGTGCTGAGCCGGTGTGGCGCACCTCGACGCCCTGGTTGAAGCGCGGTCCGGACAGCAGCAGGGCGCTGACGAACTGCGAGGAGGACGACGCGTCGATCTCGACCGGCCCGCCCTCCAGCGCGCCGCCGCCCTGCACGGTCAGCGGCAGGGAGCCGCGCCCGTCGTCGTCGATACGGGCACCCAGCACGCGCAGCGCGTCGATCACGCCGTGCAGCGGACGCTCGTAGGACCGGGGGTCGCCGTCGAAGCGGACGGCGCCGTCGGCGAGCGTGGCGACCGGCGGCAGGAAGCGCATCACCGTGCCGGCGTTGCCGACGTCGACCGTGGCCGGGCCGCGCAGGCCCGCCGGGATGACCCGCCAGAACTCGCCGGTGCCGTCCGGGCCGACGCCCTCCTCGATCTCGACGCCCATCGCGCGCAACGCCTCGGCCATCAGCACGGTGTCGCGGGAGCGCAGCGGGCGGCGCAGCCAGCCGGGCTCGGAGGCGAGGGCGGCCAGCACCAGGGCGCGGTTGGTGACCGACTTGGATCCGGGCACGTGGACGGTCGCGTCGACGGCTCCGCTCGCGTGCGGGGCGGGCCAGAGGGCGGTGTGCGCGGGGTTCACGGTCATGGGCCCCACTTTAATGGCTGAGGACGACCGGAGATCTTGATCAAAAGCGGCGAAACCTGACCGAAACCGCAACAGTGCACTTGCCGTGCATATATGCGGAGCGTGAGGACGGCGTCCGGGCTCTCACAGCTCCAGCAGCCAGCGCCCGCCGCCGATCAGCGAGCACAGCGACACCGCGTGGAAGAGGAAGAACCACACCCCCGCCGGCGCATGGGTCAGCCGCGCCAGCTGGTCCGCGTCCGAGTCCCCGGCACCGCCCCGGGCCCGCTTGGCCTGCAGCTCGAACGCCGGGCGCACCCCGCCGAGCAGCAGGAACCACACCACCGCGTACGCGAACGCCGCCTGCACCTGCGGCCCGGCCAGCCAGGACACCAGGACGAACGTGCCGCCGGTGACCACCACGGTCAGCACCCCGTACGCGTTGCGGACCATCACCAGCAGGGCCACGAGCAGTGCCGTCGCCAGCCACAGCAGCAGCGTGATGCGCCCCGCGGCCAGCAGCGCGGCGCCGCCGAGTCCGAGCAGCGGGGGAGCGGTGTAGCCGGCGACGGCGGTGAGGATCATGCCGACCCCGTGCGGCTTGCCCCGGCTCACCGTCAGGCCGCTGGTGTCCGAGTGCAGGGTGATCCCGGTCAGGGTGCGGCCGGTCAGCAGGGCCACCAGACCGTGACCGCCCTCGTGGGCGATGGTGATGGCGTTGCGCGCTATCCGCCACGACCCGCGCGTCGCGACGACGGCGAGCGCGGCCACCAGGGTCGCGATCACCACCCACAGGTCGGGATCGGGCTGGGTGCCGGAGACCTCGTCCCACAGGGAGGTGAGCGAGGCCGTTGCGAGGTGGTCCATGTCGGGTGGGGGCTCCTCGTTCGTGCGGTTGAGCGGGTGCGGCGCGAAGCGCCTCGTCGAGGGGTGGTGGCCGGACGACGGGTGGGCCTGGCAGTGTGGCACGTATGTGCGGACGGTATGCGGCGAGTCGTCGACCCGAGGATCTCGCGGGAATCTTTGAGATCGAGAAGTGGGAGCCCAGGGAGAGCTTGGAGCCCGACTACAACGTGGCCCCCACCAAGGAGGTCTACGCCGTCCTGGACCGTCCCCTGAAAGACGTCGAGGACCCGGAGCCGGTTCGCCAGCTGCGGAAGCTGAGGTGGGGTCTGGTCCCGTCCTGGTCCAAGACGCCCGAGGGCGGCGCCCGGATGATCAACGCCCGCGCGGAGACCGTCCACGAGAAGCCCTCCTACCGCCGGGCATTCAGCACCCGGCGCTGCATCCTGCCCGCCGACGGCTACTACGAGTGGGTCACCGGCAAGCAGGAGCGGGACCTGGAGGTCGAGGGACGCAAGAAGCGGCCCCGCAAGCAGCCGTACTTCGTGACCCCGGCCGACGGGTCCGTCTTCGCCATGGCCGGACTCTACGAGTTCTGGCGGGACAGGACGCTGCCGGACGACCACCCGCAGGCCTGGTGGGTGACGTGCTCGGTGATCACCACCGAGGCCGAGACCACACCGCTCGCCGTCGCCCCGGAGGACGGCCCGCACGCCCTGGCCGACATCCACCCCCGGATGCCCCTCATGCTCCCGCAGGACCGCTGGGACGACTGGCTCGACCCGGCGCGCACCGACCCCGACGAGCTGACCTCCCTGCTGGCACCCCCGCCCGCCGGGCTGATGCGGGCCTTCCCCGTCTCCACGGCCGTGAGCAACGTCCGCAACAACGGGCCGGAGCTGCTCAAGGAGCTGGAGGCACCGGAAGAGGGCACACTCTTCTGACGTGACGGATGCGACAACGGTTGTGACAGAGACGGTCGAGACGGACGCCGGCCCCGCCCGCATCACCTGGCACCCGGCGAAGGAGCCCCGACTCGTCCTCGCCGTGAGCCACGGCGCCGGCGGCGGCATCGAGGCACGCGACCTGCAGGCCCTGGCGGCCGTACTGCCGGACCACGGGGTCGGCGTCGCCCTCGTGGAGCAGCCCTGGCGGGTGGCGGGCAAGAAGCTGGCGCCCGCGCCGAAGACCCTGGACACCGGCTGGCGGCGCATCTGGCCCGCGCTCGCCGCGCCCGGCCTGCCGGTGATCTCGGGCGGCCGCAGCGCCGGCGCCCGCGTCGCCTGCCGCACCGCCGGGGAACTGGGCGCCCACGCCGTCCTCGCCCTCAGCTTTCCCCTGCACCCGCCGGGCAAGCCGGAGAAGTCCCGCGCCGACGAGCTGCTCGGAGCCGGGGTGCCCACCCTCGTCGTCCAGGGCGGCAACGACCCCTTCGGCAGGCCGCAGGAGTTCCCCGAGGCGCCGGAGGGGACCTACGACCTGATCGAGGTGCCGTACGGCGACCACGGCTTCGCCGTGCCCAAGCGGGCGGAGATCACCCAGGAGCAGGCGCTGGAACTGATCACCGACGGTGTCGCCCAGTGGGTCGGCTCACTCGGCTGAACGCCCGGGAATGACCGACGGGCGGCCACTGTTGTGCGGTGCATACGTTGCTGAGAATCAGCACCGACGCCGTAGGAGAGGAAGTCCGCCGCATGGGTTCAGCCTTCTGCCCTCCCGTCTCCCACCACCACCCCGTGGACGGGCTGCGCCCGGAAGCGTTGGATTCGAGTCGCAGCAGCCGCGCCGACCTGGACTGGACCGTGCTGCATGCTGCCAAGACCGCCCCTGTTCGGGCGGCGGGCGGACCGGATCGTCGTCTATCCTCCGATTCGAGTGAGACCGGTCTCGGTTTCACGACATCACTGGAGGAGGTGGGTCCGGTCACTGGGACCGACGCAGGGACCGAACACGGCCAGGCGGAGCAGCCCGAGGGCCGGGGTACGGACGCGGAGTCGACCGCGGAGCGCAGCGCGCGCTTCGAGCGGGACGCGCTGGAGTTCCTCGACCAGATGTACTCGGCCGCGCTGCGCATGACGCGTAATCCGGCCGACGCCGAGGACCTGGTGCAGGAGACCTACGCCAAGGCGTACGCGTCCTTCCACCAGTTCCGCGAGGGCACCAACCTCAAGGCGTGGCTGTACCGCATCCTCACGAACACCTTCATCAACTCGTACCGCAAGAAGCAGCGCGAACCCCAGCGCAGCGCGGCCGAGGAGATCGAGGACTGGCAGCTCGCGCGTGCCGAGTCGCACATGTCGACGGGTCTGCGCTCCGCGGAGTCGCAGGCGCTCGACCACCTGCCCGACTCGGACGTGAAGCGGGCGCTCCAGGCGATCCCCGAGGAATTCCGTATCGCCGTGTATTTGGCGGACGTCGAGGGCTTTGCCTACAAGGAGATCGCGGACATCATGGGGACACCCATCGGTACGGTGATGTCCCGGCTGCACCGTGGACGCCGTCAGCTGCGCGGCATGCTGGAGGACTACGCCCGCGACCGCGGTCTGGTCCCCGCCGGCGCCGGAGAGTCGAACGAAGCGAAAGGCTCGGGGTCATGAGCTGCGGAGAGCCGCACGAGACGGATTGCAGCGAAATCCTCGATCATCTCTACGAGTTCCTCGACAAAGAGATGCCGGACTCGGACTGCGTGAAGTTCGAGCACCACTTCGAGGAGTGCTCGCCCTGCCTGGAGAAGTACGGGCTGGAGCAGGCCGTGAAGAAGCTGGTCAAGCGGTGCTGCGGACAGGACGACGTGCCGGGTGACCTGCGCGCCAAGGTCATGGGACGGCTGGACCTGATCCGGTCGGGGCAGTCCGTGCCCGAACACGACGTCACGGCCACGCCGTCGGCTCCGCAGGAGTCCTGAGCAGTCCAGAACCGCCCGGTGTCCCGAGCCGCACCGAAGTCACTCGTACGTGCTAATCCGCGGGTTATCTGCCCGCGGCCTCCCCGCCGCCGCCCTAGGCTCCGAGCCTTACAGGCGTGGCCGGGGAGGGGCTCATGGACGCGGTACCCGCACGCGCGCGTGCGTACGTCGTTTGCGTCGCCCTCGTCGCCCTGCTCTGCCTGCGGCCGCTGCCGTCGGTGCACGCCCCCTGGTGGGCGGTACTGCTGCTGGCCGGGCTGTACGCGGGCTCCGAGCTGGTCGCGCGGTCCCGCTTCGTCGGGACCTGCTACCCCGTCCTGCTCGCCGGTGCCTTCCTGTTGCCGCCGCCCGCCGCCGCGCTCGTGGCGCTGCCCGGGGCGCTGCTGTCCCCGGTGCCGCGGCGGCCGTTCGGCCTGCGGCGCGTCTGGCGGGCCGCGCAGCTGACCCTCGCCGTGTGGGCCGCCGCCTGCGTCCACTGGCGGCTCGGCGGGCGGGACGCGGTCGTCGAGCCCGCTTTCCCGTACGCCCTCGTGCCGGCCGGGGCCGCCGTACTCGCGTTCTGCCTGGTGCTCACCGTCCTCGACGGCGGGATCCTCACCCTTGCCGACCGCGTGCCGCCGAGCCGGGCGTGGCGGGGGTTGTTCTCCCGGTCGCTCGCGCCGATCGCCGTGCACGGGCTCGCCGGGCTGATGATGGCGGTCCTGTGGCGGAGCCCGTACGGCCCGGTGGCCGCGCTGCTCGTTCTGCTGCCGATGTGCGTGGCGTGGTGGGCCTTCGCCCAGTACCACCGCGAGCGGGCCGCGCACCAGGCGACCATCCGGGCGCTGGTGCAGGCCGTCGACATCAAGGACGGCTACACGCGCGGCCACAGTGAGCGCGTCGGCCAGGCCTCCATGATGATCGCCCGCGAGCTGGGCATGGACGACGAACGCGTCGAGACCCTCCGCTTCGCCGGGATCCTGCACGACGTGGGCAAGCTCGGTGTGCCCACCCGGCTGCTGCGCAAGGACGGGCCGCTGACGCCCGAGGAGCGGCGGGTGATCGAACTGCACCCCGAGTACGGGCACGAGATGGTGCGCGGCATCCGCTTCCTCGGAGAGGCCCGCGCCGCCGTCCTCCACCACCACGAACGGCTGGACGGCAGCGGCTACCCCTACGGACTGGTCGGCGACCGGATCCCCGAGTCGGCCCGGGTGGTGGCCGTGGCCGACGCCTTCGACGCGATGACGTCCACGCGCTCCTACAGCAGGGCCCGTCCCGTCGCGACGGCGCTGGAGGAGCTCCAGCGGTGTGCCGGGGCCCAGTTCGATCCGCGGATGGTGCGGGCGCTGGTCCACGCTCTCGGACGCCACGGCTGGCGCCCGTCGGTGACGGCGGACGGCACGCCGGCCCGCGCCGATCCGGTACCGGGCCGGGGCGGGGGCGCGCGGGACCGCGTCGGCAAGGGGGCGTCATGAGGAAGCCTAAGCCCCCGGCGCGCCTCCACCGGGCTTGTCGCCCGGGCCGCTTCTGTGGCCCGGGTCCTGCCGGCCACCTCTGCCGGGCCTGCCGCCCCGGTCGTATCAGGCGGCTCCGCCGAGCCTGTGGCCTGGGTCGCTTCTGTGGCCCGTGTCCTGCCGGCCGCCTCTGCCGGGCCTGCCGCCCCGGTCGCGTCAGCCGTCTGGGCCGTGTCTGTGGGTCGGGTCGTGGCTGCCGTCTGGGCCGTGTCTGTGGGTCGGGTCGTGGCTGCCGTCTGGGCCGTGTCTGTGGGTCGGGTCGTGGCTGCCGTCTGGGCCGTGTCTGTGGGTCGGGTCGTGGCTGCCGTCTGGGCCGTGTCTG
>NZ_JBGORK020000001.1:2435929-6631167 GCF_041538145.2 Streptomyces sp. MMCC 100 | reverse complement strand
TGGGTCGGGTCGTGGCTGCCGTCTGGGCCGTGTCCGTGGCGCGGGGCATGCCTGGCGTCTGGGCCAGGCATGCCGTCCGAGGTGTCGCCGGGTGCGGCCGGGTGCGGTGGCCGTGGTGGTGGACGCCGTGCGCGTGGGTACGGGGTGCGCGGGGCGGCGGCTCCGGGCGGTGGGGTGCGGTGCAGCGCGCGGTGGTCGCGCGGGTGGGGGCAGACCGTGAGGCCCTTCCGGCCGCGAGTTCCGTCTCCCTCCCCGCCCCCGCACGGGCGGGAGCGCCCGGCCCCGTCTCCGGGGACCGGAGGCAAGCGACGCTCTCCGTTCCCGGCCCCGGCGGCCCTGTTCCTCGTACCCGGTTGTGCCGGGATCCTCGCGCTCGGGTGTCTCGCCTCCGTGCTGGGGTCGGGGCCCGTGCAGCGGCCCGTGGCGCTCGCCTTCGGGGGTCTCGTCGCCCTCGGTGAGCTGACCCGGCGGACCGATGCCGAGGCCCGGGAGGCCGCTCCGCTCGGGGCCGCGGGCGCGCTGGCGTACGCGCTGCTCGCAGACGTGGCCGGGCAGCCCGCGCACCACGGCGTCGCGCAGACCGTCACCGTCGTGCTCGCCGCCTCGCTGCTCGGCAGCGTGCCCTACGTCGCCCGCGGCAGCGGTCCCGTCCTCGACCACCTGGCGCGGCGCGTGCTCACCGTCGGCTTCGCCGCCGTGTGCTTCCGGCCGCTGTCCAACCAGGGTGTCTTCGACGACTGGAGCGGCCCCGCCTACGCGCTGCTGCTGCTCGCGCTGCTCGCCCTGACCACGCTGTGCGACGCCGTGCTCGCCGCGGCGCCCGCGCACGCGCGCACCGGCTGGCCCTTCGGGCCGCTGCTGCGGGAAGAACTGCGCGGCATGGTCGGGATCACGTCGGCGGTGTGCGCGACCGGCGCGGTGATGGCGCTCGCGGTGAGCGTCGCGGGACTGTGGGCGCTCCCCGTCTTCTCCGTGCCCCTGCTGCTCGCCCAGCTCTCCTACCGCCGGTACGCGGCCGTCCGGGCCACCTACCGGCAGACCATCGCCTCCCTGGCCCGCGCCACCGAGATCGCCGGGTACACCCCGGCCGGGCACGCCCGCCGCGTCGCCGGACTCGGTGTGGCCGTCGGGCGGGACCTGGGGCTGTCCGGGGCCGAGCTGACCGTGCTGGAGTACGCGGCCCTCATGCACGACATCGGCCAGCTGAGCCTGGTCGACCCGGTCCCGGCGGGCGCCACCGCGGACCTGCCCGCCGCCGAGCAGCGGCGGATCGCGCTGCTCGGCGGGGCGGTGGTCCGCCAGACCGGCGTCGACGCGGCGGTCGCGGTGGTCGTCGAGCGGCAGGCCGACCCCTGCCGGGAGCAGCCGGTCGCCGCCCGGATCGTGCGGGTCGTGAACGCCTACGAGGAGAAGGCGCGGGACGCGGGCCCGGGCGGCGTTCTGACGGCACTGGAGGAGCTGCGCCTGGCCACCGCCGGTGACTACGCTCCCGAAGTGGTGGAAGCACTGGCCCGGGTACTTTCCCGGGGCAGCCTTACCGAGCCCGCGGCTGGGTAACCCATGGGTAATGAGCGCCTCCGCAGCCGTACGTGGTTTGATGCCCGGAAGAGGGTGTCCGGGGGCGCGAAAGGCACAGCCAGCCCACAGAACGGAACTGGCAGGCGGGAATCGTGAGGATCTTCGGCAAGGCACGGCACCGGCCCTCCGCCTCCTGGCGGCAGGCCACCGACCGCGCGTTCACGCTGATCGGCGACGGTCGCTACGACGACGCGGGCGCGCTGCTGACGCGGGCGGCGGACCTGGAGCCCTGGCTGTCGGAGTCCTGGTTCAACCTGGCGCTGCTGCACAAGTTCCGGCACGACTGGGAGCAGGCGAGGGCGGCCGGCCTCAGGGCCGTCGCCCTGCTCGACCGGGACACCGGCGCCCCCGACTGGTGGAACGTCGGCATCGCCGCCACCGCCCTGCAGGACTGGCCGCTGGCCCGCCGCGCCTGGCAGGCCTACGGCCTGCGCACCCCGGGGAACGCCACGGACGCGGGTGAGCCGCTCGGCATGGATCTCGGCAGCGCGGCCGTACGGCTCTCCCCGGAGGGCGAGGCCGAGGTGGTGTGGGGGCGGCGGCTCGACCCCGCCCGCGTCGAGGTGCTGTCCATCCCGCTGCCGTCCTCCGGGCGGCGCTGGGGCGAGGTCGTCCTGCACGACGGCGTGCCGCACGGGGAACGGACGACCTCGGCCGGGCACTCGTACCCCGTCTTCGACGAGATCGAGCTGTGGGCGCCCTCGCCCGTGCCCACCTGGGTCGTCCTCCTGGAGGCCGCCACCGAGGCCGACCGGGACGCCCTGGAGCAGCTCGCCGCCGACGCCGGGTTCGCCGCCGAGGACTGGTCCTCCTCCGTCCGGCTGCTGTGCCGGATGTGCTCGGAGTCCCGCATGCCGTCCGACGAGGGCGAGGGCGAGCACCTCGACCCGCACGACCACAGCGAACCCGGACACCCCGGGCCCCTGGGGCACCGCACCGACGGGCAGCTGTGGGTGCCGGAGCGGGAGTGCGGGGTGGCCGCGCCGGCCGGGCTGGTGAAGGGGTTGCTGGACGGGTGGGTCGCGGACAGTCCTGACTCCCGGGACTGGCGGGACCTGGAAGAGGTCTGCTGAGCGGCCCCGTAGTCTTTGTCAGGACAGTCTCTGTCAGGACACTCCAGCAGCAGTCACCATCAGCATCACCCTTGGTTGTACGAGGAAGGCATACGTCGGTCATGGCCCAGCAGGACACCGATCAGCAGCACCCGGGCGTGCTCCCCGTGGACGACGAGGGGTTCGTCGTCGACACCGAGGACTGCGAGGAGCGTGAGGCCGACTGGCGCGGGCGCGGCACCTCACGTCCGATCACGGTGGTCGGCAACCCGGTGCTGCACAAGGAGTGCGAGGACGTCACCGACTTCGGCGAGGAGTTCCAGCAGCTGGTGGCCGACATGTTCGCCAGCCAGCGCACCGCCGAGGGCGTGGGCCTGGCCGCCAACCAGATCGGCGTCTCCAGGAAGGTCTTCGTCTACGACTGCCCCGACGACGAGGGCGTCCGCCACGTCGGCGTGGTCTGCAACCCCAAGCTCGTCGAGCTGCCCGCCGACCGCCGCCGCCTGGACGACAGCAACGAGGGCTGCCTGTCCGTGCCGACCGCCTACGCGCCGCTAGCCCGGCCCGACTACGCCGAGGTGACCGGGCAGGACGAGAAGGGCAACCCCGTCAAGGTGCGCGGCACCGGGTACTTCGCACGGTGTTTGCAGCACGAGACGGACCACCTGTACGGGTACCTGTACATCGACCGGCTCTCCAAGCGCGAACGCAAGGACGCGCTGCGGCAGATGGCCGAGAACGAGCCGCGCTACCCGGTGGTCGCGAACGACTGACGTCGCCCCACCCGCCCCGCATCTGTCTTGCGCACGGCGCCTGTTCGGGTCTTCCCCCGAGCGGGCGCCGTTCGTCTGTGTTCCTCGGTGGGAAGCCGCCACACAACAGGAGAATTCCGGCACCGGGGGGTAGTGAATGAAGCAAATCCGTTCCCAGGGCGGTCAGTTGTGGTGCTGAATGGGAAGTGCGGGGATACGCAACGGCGCACGCCCCGCTCAGCGAGAGGGGTGCGCCACCGGCGGCTGAGAGGGGTTTGTTCGTGCATGCTTTCCCACACGGCACCACAGCGACACCGACCGCGATCGCAGTACCACCATCGCTCCGTCTTCCGGTGATCGAGGCGGAATTTCCCCGGCAACTGCACCCGTATTGGCCGAAGCTCCAGGAGACCACCCGGGCCTGGCTGCTCGAAAAGCGGCTCATGCCGGCGGACAAGGTCGAGGAATATGCCGACGGTCTGTGCTACACGGACCTCATGGCGGGGTACTACCTGGGCGCCCCCGACGAGGTCATGCAGGCGATAGCGGACTACAGCGCCTGGTTCTTCGTCTGGGACGACCGGCACGACCGTGACATCGTCCACGGCCGTCCCGGCGCCTGGCGGCGGCTGCGCGACCGGCTGCACACGGCACTCGACTCACCCGGGGACCACCTGCACCACGAGGACACGCTGGTGGCCGGGTTCGCCGACAGTGTGCGGCGGCTCTACGCCTTCCTGCCGGCCACCTGGAACGCCCGGTTCGCCCGGCACTTCCACACGGTGATCGAGGCGTACGACCGGGAATTCCACAACCGCACGCACGGAATCGTGCCCGGCGTCGAGGACTACCTCGAACTGCGCCGGCTCACCTTCGCGCACTGGATCTGGACCGACCTGCTGGAGCCGAGTTCGGGCTGCGAACTCCCCGACGCCGTCCGGAAACACCCGGCATATCGCCGGGCGGCGCTGCTGAGCCAGGAATTCGCCGCCTGGTACAACGACCTCTGCTCGCTGCCGAAGGAAATAGCGGGAGACGAGGTCCACAATCTCGGCATCAGTCTCATCACCCATCATTCACTCACGCTGGAAGAAACCATCGGAGAAGTCCGGCGGCGTGTCGAGGAATGCATCATCGAATTCCTCGCCGTGGAGCAGGACGCCTTACGGTTCGCCGACGAACTCGCCGACGGAACCGTACGCGGAAAGGAACTGAGCGGCGCCGTACGGGCCAACGTCGGCAATATGCGGAACTGGTTCAGTTCCGTCTACTGGTTCCACCACGAGTCCGGCCGGTACATGGTCGACAGCTGGGACGACCGGTCCACGCCCCCGTACGTCAACAACGAAGCGGCAGGTGAGAAATGACCGTCGAGTCCGTCAACCCCGAAACCCGCGCACCGGGGGCACCCGAGCTGCGCGAACCGCCCGTCGCGGGCGGCGGCGTACCGCTGCTCGGCCACGGCTGGCGGCTGGCCCGCGACCCGCTGGCCTTCATGTCCCAGCTGCGCGACCACGGCGACATCGTGCGCATCAAGCTCGGCCCCAAGACCGTCTACGCGGTCACGAACCCGGAGCTGACCGGCGCCCTCGCCCTGAGCCCCGACTACCACATAGCCGGCCCGCTGTGGGAGTCGCTGGAGGGGCTGCTCGGCAAGGAGGGCGTGGCGACCGCCAACGGCCCGCTCCACCGCCGCCAGCGCCGCACCATCCAGCCGGCGTTCCGGCTCGACGCCATCCCCGCCTACGGGCCGATCATGGAGGAGGAGGCGCACGCGCTCGCCGAGCGCTGGCAGCCCGGGCGGACCGTCGACGCCACCTCCGAGTCCTTCCGGGTCGCCGTGCGCGTCGCGGCCCGCTGCCTGCTGCGCGGGCAGTACATGGACGAGCGGGCCGAGCGGCTGTGCGTCGCGCTCGCCACCGTCTTCCGGGGCATGTACCGGCGCATGGTGGTCCCGCTCGGACCGCTGTACCGGCTGCCGCTTCCGGCCAACCGCCGATTCAACGACGCGTTGGCCGATCTGCATCTGCTGGTCGACGAGATCATCGCCGAGCGCCGCGCATCCGGTCAAAAGCCGGACGATTTGCTCACGGCATTGCTGGAGGCGAAGGACGACAATGGCGACCCGATCGGGGAACAGGAGATCCACGACCAGGTGGTCGCGATACTCACCCCCGGCAGTGAAACCATCGCGTCCACGATCATGTGGTTGCTCCAGGCACTTGCCGACCATCCGGAACATGCCGACCGCATACGCGATGAAGTCGAAGCGGTCACCGGCGGACGCCCCGTGGCATTCGAGGACGTCCGCAGGCTCACGCACACCGGCAATGTCATCGTGGAGGCCATGCGTTTGCGTCCGGCCGTATGGGTATTGACGCGGCGCGCGGTGGCCGAGTCGGAACTCGGTGGCTATCGCATTCCGGCCGGTGCGGACATCATCTACAGTCCGTACGCAATCCAACGCGATCCGAAGTCGTACGACGACAACCTGGAGTTCGACCCGGACCGATGGCTCCCGGAACGCGCGAAGAATGTGCCGAAATACGCCATGAAGCCGTTCAGTGCGGGCAAGCGGAAGTGCCCCAGTGACCACTTCTCGATGGCACAGCTCGCGCTGATCACGGCCGCGCTCGCCACCAAGTACCGCTTCGAGCAGGTGGCGGGCTCCAACGACGCCGTTCGCGTCGGCATCACGCTGCGTCCGCACGACCTGCTGGTCAGGCCCGTGGCGCGGTGACGCGACCGTAGCGGATCAGGCGGCGGCCTCAGGGCCCCGGAAGGTGCGCCGGTAGGCGTGCGGGGTGGTGCCCAGGGCCCTGGTGAACTGGTGCCTCAGGGCCGCCGCCGTACCGAAACCGGCGCGCCAGGCGATCGCGTCCATCGTCTCGTCCGTCGCCTCCAGCAGCCGCTGGGCCAGCAGTACGCGCTGGCGCAGGATCCAGCGGTAGGGGGTCGTCCCCGTCTCCTGCTGGAAGCGGCGGGCGAAGGTGCGCGGGGACATGTGCGCCCTGGCCGCGAGCTGCTCGACGGTGACCTCCTCGTCGAGGTGCTGTTCCATCCAGGCCAGCACCTCGCCGACGGTGTCGCAGGAGGAGCGCGGCAGTGGCCGTTCGATGTACTGCGCCTGCCCGCCGTCCCGGTGCGGCGGCACCACCATGCGCCGGGCGATCCGGTTGGCGACCTCCGGCCCCTGCTCCTTGCGCACGATGTGCAGGCAGGCGTCGATGCCGGCGGCGGTCCCGGCCGAGGTGATCACCGGGTCCTCGTCGACGTAGAGCACGTCCGGCGCGACCTCGGCCCGCGGGTACTGCCGGGCCAGCTCGGCCGCGTGGTGCCAGTGCACCGCGCACCGCCGCCCGTCCAGCAGGCCGGCGGCGCCCAGCACGAAGACGCCGGAGCACACGCTCAGCACGCGGGTGCCCCGGTCCGTCGCCCTGCGCAGGGCCTCCAGCAGCCCGGGCGGATACTCCCGGCGGACGAAATCACTGCCCGCCGGCACCGCGATCAGGTCGGCCTCGTCCAGCCGCTCGAGACCGTACGGCGTGGAGACGGTCAGTCCACCGACGTGGGTGGTCAGCTCGGGGCCCTCCGCGGAGACCACCGCGAAGTCGTACCGCGGCAGGCCCTCGTCGCTCCGGTCGATACCGAAGACCTCGCAGATCACGCCCAGTTCGAAGGGATGCGCGCCGTCCAGCAGGACGGCGGCCACGTTGCGCAACATGCCGCCAGTGTGCCTCGGAAGTGGCAGGAAATCGAGGTCTTACGGCAGTCCTGCCACTCCCGGTAAGGAGTATCCGGCGCGACAGTGGTGTCATGACCGGAAACCAGATAGAAGGCCTTGTCGGAATGCTCGCGACCTTCGGACTCCTCGTCCTCATGGTCCTCCCCTCGGTGATCGGCATCGTGCGCGAGAGGCGCATCGACCGTCAGATCAGGGAGGCCCAGGAGGACAGGGGCCAGGGGAAGGAGACTCAGAAGTCCTCGGACAGGTCGACGGTGCCCTCCACCGCCACCTGGTACGCCGAGGGGCGCCGCTCGAAGAAGTTGGTCAACTCCTGAACGCCCTGCAGCTCCATGAAGGAGAAGGGGTTCTCGGAGCCGTACACCGGAGCGAAGCCGAGACGCGTCAGACGCTGGTCGGCCACGCACTCCAGGTACTGCCGCATCGAGTCGGTGTTCATGCCCGGGAGGCCGTCACCGCACAGGTCGCGCGCGAACTGCAGCTCGGCCTCGACGGCCTCCCGCAGCATGTCGGTGACCTGCTCCCCGAGCGCGTCGTCGAACAGCTCCGGCTCCTCCTTGCGCACGGTGTCGACGACGTCGAACGCGAAGGACATGTGCATGGTCTCGTCCCGGAACACCCAGTTGGTGCCGGTGGCCAGACCGTGCAGCAGACCCCGGCTGCGGAACCAGTAGACGTAGGCGAAGGCGCCGTAGAAGAACAGGCCCTCGATGCACGCGGCGAAGCAGATGAGGTTGAGCAGGAAACGGCGCCGGTCGGCCTTGGTCTCCAGCCGGTCGATCGACTCCACCGAGTCCATCCACTTGAAGCAGAACCCGGCCTTCTCCCGGATGGACGGGATGTTCTCCACGGCCGCGAAGGCGGCGGCGCGGTCCTCCGGGTCGGGCAGGTAGGTGTCAAGCAGCGTCAGATAGAACTGGACGTGGACGGCCTCCTCGAAGAGCTGGCGGGACAGGTACAGCCGCGCCTCGGGGGAGTTGATGTGCTTGTAGAGGGTCAGCACCAGGTTGTTCGCGACGATCGAGTCACCGGTGGCGAAGAAGGCCACCAGCCGGCCGATCAGATGCTGCTCCATGGGGCTGAGCTTCGCGAGGTCGGCGACGTCCGAGTGGAGGTCGACCTCCTCCACGTGCCAGGTGTTCTTGATGGCGTCCCGGTAGCGCTCGTAGAAGTCCGGGTAGCGCATGGGGCGCAGGGTCAGCTCGAAGCCCGGGTCGAGCAGGTTCTTCGTGGCAGGGGTCTCGGTGGTCATTACTGGCAGGCCTCGCAGGACTCGGGGTTTTCCAGGGAGCAGGCGACCGCTTCGGGGTCCGGGGTGGCCTGCACGGGGACGGTGGCGGCTCGGGCCGCGGCGCGGGCGATCCGGGTCGCCGGGCGCGAGCGCAGGTAGTACGTGGTCTTCAGGCCCTGCTTCCAGGCGTACGCGTACATCGAGGAGAGCTTGCCGATGGTCGGCGTCTCCAGGAACAGGTTCAGCGACTGGGCCTGGTCGAGGTACGGGGTGCGGGCGGCGGCCATGTCGATCAGGCCGCGCTGCGGGATCTCCCAGGCGGTCCGGTACAGCGCGCGCACGTCCTCGGGGATCCAGGTGAAGCCCTGCACCGAGCCGTTGGCCTCGCGCAGCGCCTCGCGGGTGCGTGCGTCCCACACGCCGAGCCGCTTGAGGTCGTCCACCAGGTAGGAGTTGACCTGGAGGAACTCACCCGACAGCGTCTCGCGCTTGAAGAGGTTGGACACCTGCGGCTCGATGCACTCGTAGACACCGGCGATGGAGGCGATGGTCGCGGTCGGAGCGATGGCCAGGAGCAGGGAATTGCGCAGCCCGGTCGTGGCCATGCGCTCGCGCAGCGCGGCCCAGCGCTCCGGCCAGACGGGCTCGACGCCGTAGTGGTCCGGGTGCAGCACGCCCCGGGCCGTGCGGGTCTTCTCCCAGGCCGGCGCGGGGCCGTTGCGCTCGGCGAGGTCGGCGGAGGTCTCGTACGCGGCGAGCATGATCCGCTCGGCGATGCGGGTGGACAGGGCCTTCGCCTCGGGGGAGTCGAAGGGCAGGCGCAGCTGGAAGAAGACGTCCTGCAGGCCCATCGCGCCGAGGCCGACCGGGCGCCAGCGGGCGTTGGAGCGGCCCGCCTGCTCGGTCGGGTAGAAGTTGATGTCGACGACCCGGTCGAGGAAGGTGACGGCGGTGCGGACGGTGGCGTCCAGGCGTTCCCAGTCCATGTCGCCCCTCGCGGGGTCGGCGAAGGCGCCGAGGTTGACCGAGCCCAGGTTGCAGACCGCCGTCTCCCCGTCGTCGGTGACCTCGAGGATCTCCGTGCAGAGGTTGGAGGAGTGGACGACGTGGCCGGGGACCGCGGTCTGGTTCGCGGTCCGGTTGGCGGTGTCCTTGAAGGTCATCCAGCCGTTGCCGGTCTGCGCGAGGGTGCGCATCATGCGGCCGTACAGCTCGCGGGCGGGCAGCGTCTTGCGGGCGAGCCCCGCCTCCTCCGCCCTGCGGTAGGCGGCGTCGAACTCCTCGCCCCACAGGTCGGTCAGCTCCGGCACGTCGGCGGGGGAGAACAGCGACCAGGTCCCGTCGGTGTCCACCCGGCGCATGAACTCGTCCGGGATCCAGTGCGCGAGGTTCAGGTTGTGCGTACGGCGGGCGTCCTCACCGGTGTTGTCCCGCAGCTCCAGGAACTCCTCGACGTCCGCGTGCCAGGTCTCCAGGTAGACCGCCGCCGCGCCCTTGCGCCGGCCGCCCTGGTTCACGGCGGCCACCGAGGCGTCCAGCGTCTTCAGGAACGGGACGATGCCGTTGGAGTGCCCGTTGGTGCCGCGGATCAGCGAACCGCGGGCGCGGACGCGGGAGTAGGCGATGCCGATGCCGCCGGCGTGCTTGGAGAGGCGGGCGACCTGGTGGAGGCGGTCGTAGAGGGAGTCCAGCTCGTCCTTGGGGGAGTCCAGGAGGTAGCAGGACGACATCTGGGCGTGCCGGGTGCCGGAGTTGAAGAGGGTGGGGGAGGAGGGGAGGTAGTCGAGGCGGCTCATCAGGCCGTAGAGGGCGGCCACTTCGTCCACCGCGCGGACGGTGTCGTCCTCGGCGAGTCCGGCGGCGACCCGCAGCATGAAGTGCTGGGGCGTCTCGACGGCCTTGCGGGTGATCGGATGGCGGAGCAGGTAGCGGCTGTACAGGGTGCGCAGACCGAAGTAGCCGAAGCGGTCGTCGGCGGCCGGATCGATCAGCGCGTCAAGGCGGTCCGCGTGCAGCCGTACGAACGCGGCGGTGCGGTCGGCGATCAGGCCCTCGCGGTGGCCGGTGGCGACGGAGTCGGTGAAGGTGACGACGCCCTGGGTGGCGGCCTCGGCGCGGATGCCGATGCTCAGCAGCCGGGCGGCCAGCCGGGAGTAGACCGGGTCCTCGGAGATCAGACCGGCGGCCGCCTCCGTGGCCAGCTCGCGCAGCTCGGCCTCGTCCGCGCGGGCGGACCGGCCGCGCAGTGCGGCGGCGGCCACCCGGCCGGGATCGGCGTCGGTGAGGTCGGCGGTCAGCCCGGTCAGGGTCCGCAGCAGGGCGGCACCGGGTCCGTCGGATTCCCCGGTCGCCGTCACCGGGGTCGCTGAAGCCGGATCGGCTGGCGCGATGGTCACGTGGAGCACTCCCTCGCTCGGCACGGGGCCTGGCGGAGGGCAGGGGGCAGCACACGAGCGCACGCGGCGTCGCGTCCACCGGCCCACTCCACGAGGCCCGGACGTCATGGCACCCGGGCCGGGACGGCCGGGCGCGCTGTCGGCAGGTCCTCGGACTGAACAGGCGTGCGCGCACATGCGAAGACGTACGGATACACGCAAGTACACCGTTGCGGGACAGTTCCGGATTCGCACCGGATTCCCCTGCGGCGACAGCGAGCACGAGCATACATCTTGTGCCGGGTGACGCGAGCACCCCCAGATGTTGTGTCCCGATGGGGTGTCGCGCCGGTGTCAGAGCGTCAGTTCGTAAGTGAGCAGCATGATGTCGTCCAGCTCCGGCAGGGGGTTCCAGTCGCGGTCGGGCGTGCGGACGAAGCCCAGGCGCTCGTAGAGGCGGTGGGCGGTGCGCATGGTGGCCTGGGTCGACAGCACGACGCCCACGCAGCCCGGCACGGTCCGGGCGCGGTCCACGCAGGCCCGTACGAGGGCCTCGCCGGCCCCGCGGCCGCGTGCCTCGCGGGCGACGGCGAGCATGCGTATCTCGGCCTCGCCGGGGCCCGCGATGTCCGCCATGGGCCCGCCGGACGGCACGAAGGTCACGCCGCCGAGCACCCGGCCGTCCGCCGCGGCGACCAGCACCTCGGCGGCCGCCGCCCGCTTGGCCACGTCGCGCAGCTCGTCCAGGTACGAGTCGCTCTCCCCGAAGTCGAGGAGGCCGTCGCGCAGGTAGGCCTGCGCGGTGATCTCGCCGAGGGTGTCGTACCCCTCGGCCGTCGCCCGCCGGATCACGAAGTCCATAGCGCCGAGTGTGCCCGACGGGTGCGACAACGGGCCGCCGGATTTCTCCGACGGCCCGTCTCGAAGCAGGAACTCGAACCAGGGATCAGTGCGAGCTGCCCGCCGTGGCCGGCGGCAGTTCCACCTGGACACCCGGGTCGCCGGCGTCCGCCGTGTAGTCGCTCGGCTTGGTCTCGTCGACGCCGTCGGGCGCCTTGACCGCCTTCAGGACGAAGGTGAGGACCACCGTGACCAGGACGTTCAGCACGAAGGCGGTGAGGCCGATGTAGCCGATCTCGCCGATGCCGGGGATCTCCTCGGAGGAGCCGCCGAAGTGCGCTTGCGTCGGCGAGGCGACCCCGTAGGCGGCGACCGTGCCGTAGACCATGCCGACCGCCCAGCCGCCGAGCAGCGCCCAGCGGTGGAACCAGCGGGTGAACAGGCCGCCGACCAGGGCCGGGAAGGTCTGCAGGATCCAGATGCCGCCCAGCAGCTGGAAGTTGATCGCGACGGTCTTGTCCATGCCCAGGACGAAGATCAGCGCGCCCACCTTCACCAGGAGCGACACCAGCTTGGAGACCTTGGTCTCCTGCTGCGGCGTGGCGTCCGGCTTGATGAAGTCCTTGTAGATGTTGCGGGTGAACAGGTTCGCGGCCGCGATCGACATGATCGCCGCCGGGACCAGCGCGCCGATGCCGATCGCCGCGAAGGCCACGCCCGCGAACCAGTCCGGGAACATGTTCTCGAACAGCTGCGGGATCGCCAGCTGGCCGTTCTCCACCTTGACCCCGGCCGCGATCGCCATGAAGCCCAGCAGCGCGAGCAGGCCCAGCATCAGCGAGTACAGCGGCAGGATCGTGGTGTTGCGGCGGATCACCTCACGGCTGCGCGAGGACAGCGTGGCGGTGATCGAGTGCGGGTACATGAAGAGCGCGAGGGCCGAGCCGAGCGCGAGGGTCGCGTACGTCCACTGCCCTCCCGCGGCCGGCACCACTCCGCCCGCTCCCGTCTCGGTGAACTTGTCGCTCGCCGACGCGAAGATGTCGTCGAAGCCGCCCAGCTTGATCGGGATGTAGATGATCGCCACCGCGATGACGATGTAGATCAGCGTGTCCTTCACGAACGCGATCAGCGCGGGCGCGCGCAGTCCCGACGAATAGGTGTACGCCGCCAGCACACCGAAGGCGATCAGCAGCGGCAGGTCCTTGACGAACCAGTTGGTGTCCTCGCCGCCGCCGACGCCCATCACGTCGAGCACGGCCTGGATGCCGACCAGCTGCAGCGCGATGTACGGCATGGTCGCCAGGATGCCGGTGACGGCCACCGCCAGCGACAGGCCCTTGGAGCCGAACCGGCCGCGCACGAAGTCCGAGGTCGTCACGTATCCGTGCTTGTGCGAGACCGACCACAGGCGGGGCAGGAAGGTGAAGATCAGCGGGTAGACCAGGATCGTGTACGGCACCGCGAAGAAGCCGGACGCGCCCGCCGCGTAGATGGCCGCCGGGACGGCCACGAAGGTGTACGCGGTGTACAGGTCGCCGCCCAGCAGGAACCAGGTGACCCAGGTGCCGAACGAGCGGCCGCCGAGGCCCCACTCGTCGAGGCTGTGCTCGTTCTCGGCGCGGCGCCAGCGGGCGGCCAGGAAGCCCATGGCGGTGACGAGGACGAAGAAGAAGATGAAGACGGCGAGTGCGACGCCGTTCACGCCGTCGTTCATCGCGACTCACCGCCCTTCGGGGCGGAGGAGGCGGAGCCCACGGCGGCGGAGTGGGCGGCGCGTCCGCGCTGGTCCCACTGCCACAGCTTGTACGCGGTCACCGTCAGCAGTGTGGAGATCAGCACCCAGGCCATCTGGTACCAGTAGAAGAACGGGATGCCGATGAGGGCCGGGTCCGTCTTCGAGTACGAACCGACCCACAGCATGGCGACGAACGGTGCGACAAGACAGAGCCCGATGACGACGCGCACCGGCGTCACCACCGGCTCTCTGCTCACTTCTGTGTCTTCTGACATGCGCGGCTCCGTCCCCTCGCTGATCACCTCGTGCAGTGCGCACGAAATGTAGGTGACGGTGTCAAGACAGCGGAAGACCTCGTCCGTATATCGGTCCTCAACTGCAACTTCGCGCCCGCGCGCGAGGAGGTATGCCGGGTATGCACTAGTCCTGGGGCCGCTTGAGGCGGGCCACGAACTTGTAGCGGTCGCCCCGGTACACCGACCGCACCCACTCCACCGGCTGACCGGTGCGGTCCTGCGAGTGCCGGGAGAGCATCAGCATGGGCAGGCCCACGTCGGTGCCGAGCAGACCGGCCTCGCGCGGGGTGGCCAGGGAGGTCTCGATGGTCTCCTCGGCCTCGGCGAGATGGACGTCGTACACCTCGGCGAGCGCGGTGTAGAGGGACGTGTACTTCACCAGGGAGCGGCGCAGGGCCGGGAAGCGCTTCGCGCTGAGGTGGGTGGTCTCGATGGCCATCGGCTCACCGTTGGCCATGCGCAGCCGTTCGATGCGCAGCACCCGGCCGCCGGCCGTGATGTCCAGCAGTCCGGCGAGCCGGTCGTCGGCGGTGATGTAGCCGATGTCCAGCAGCTGCGAGGTGGGTTCGAGGCCCTGGGCCCGCATGTCCTCGGTGTACGAGGTGAGTTGCAGCGCCTGCGACACCTTGGGCTTGGCGACGAAGGTGCCCTTGCCCTGGATGCGCTCCAGGCGGCCCTCGACGACCAGCTCCTGCAGGGCCTGGCGCACCGTCGTGCGCGAGGTGTCGAACTCGGCGGCCAGGGTGCGCTCGGGCGGGACCGGCGTGCCCGGCGTCTGGGTCCGGGTCATGTCGAGCAGATGCTTCTTCAGACGGTAGTACTTGGGCACGCGCGCGGTACGGACGGTCGCCCCACCCTCGTTCTCCGCACTGCTGACGTCGGTGCTCATGCTCTGCCTTCCCGGCTCCGGGTGCCGAAGCGACCGCTATCCCTGTCGGCCACGGCTCACATCGTGGCACGGCTTCGTGCCGGGATGGCCCCCGCACGCTCCGTGATCCCTTCTGTATACCCGTGGGAACACCCTTGGTCTAGTCCACAGGGTGGTCGGACGCCGCTGGTACGCGCGTTCGGAGCCGTTGCGGCACGTCATTCGGTGGGAGGTGGTACACCCGGTCCCGGTCCGTCCGATCTGCCGCTTGCGCAATGAAAGGTCCCTGCATATCTCGGTCCCATCACGGACGCGGGGACTGAGTTTGAACACCCTTGACAGTCCAATTGGTCTGGGCCAAGCTCCCCGTACTGGTCTACACCATTGGTCCAGGTCCCGGCCCCAGGAGCGGTACGCGTTCACGCTCGAACCGCAGGGAGGCAGGGGGGTTTGTGGCATCCCTGAGGAGGGTGGCGTGAAGCGCAAGCTGATAGCCGCGATCGGTATCGCGGGCATCATGGCAAGCATCGCGGCGTGCGGAGGCTCGGACGACGACGCGTCCAAGCAGGACCCGAAGGACCGCAAGGGCGAGCTCACCGTCTGGTTGATGGTGGACGCCCAGAGTAGCTGGCCCGAGCTGGTCAAGCAGGCGAACAGCGAGTTCAACAAGAAGTACCCCGGCGTCAAGGTCAACGTCCAGTACCAGCAGTGGGGCGACAAGACCAAGAAGCTCGACGCCGCCCTGTCCGGCGACTCGTTCCCCGACGTGGTCGAGCTCGGCAACACCGAGACCATGACGTACATCCTCAACGGCGCCCTCGGCGAGATCGACGCCAAGAAGTACGACAACTCGGACACGTGGATCGAGGGCCTCAAGGACACCTGTTCCTACGAGGGCAAGCTCTACTGCGTCCCGTACTACGCGGGTGCCCGCGTCGCCATCTACAACAAGGACATGTTCAAGGCCGGCACGGGCTCCGACCAGCTGCCGACGACCGAGGCCGACCTGCTCAAGGCGCTCGACAAGGTCCAGGCGAAGTACAAGAAGGACAACGCGTTCTCCGCGCTGTACCTGCCGGGCCGCTACTGGTACGCCGCCATGTCCTACGTGGCCGCCTACGGCGGCGAGATCGCCACCTACGACGAGGGCAGCAAGGAGTGGAAGGCCGCCCTGTCCACGCCGGAGGCGCAGAAGGGCATCCAGCACTTCGTCGACCTGGTCAAGAAGTACAACCACGGTGACCAGACGAAGGACGAGCAGGACCACGCCAACGTCATGGCCAACGAGAAGGCCGCCCTTCTCTACGGCAACGGCTGGGAGGCCGGCAGTGTCGTCGACTCCAAGACGAACGGCAACCCCAAGCTGAAGGACAAGATCGCCACGGCGGGCATGCCCGGCCCGGACGGCAAGGCCCTGCCCTCCTTCATCGGCGGGTCCGACCTCGCGACCGTCTCGAAGTCCGACCAGCAGGACCTGGGACAGGAATGGATCTCGTTGTTCACCAACGAGAAGTCCCAGGCCGCACTGGCCGAGAAGAACATCCTGCCGAACAACACCAAGCAGCTCGAGCCGCTGAAGGCCAAGCCCGAGACGGCGCCGATCGCCAACGCGGTCCCGGACGCCTGGTTCACCCCGATCGCCCCGGGCTGGTCCGCGATCGAGAAGAAGGAAACGCTCGAGACGATGCTCCTCGACATCCTCAAGGGCAAGTCGGTCGCCGACGCCACCAAGGCGGCCGACGAGGAGATCAACTCCCTGATCAACGAGTCCTCCTGAGCCTCCCCGCTCGAACCCTCGTTGACCTCCGGTGCCTTGTCCGGCCGCGCCGCCGGACAAGGCCGGTTGGGCGGCCGGCCGCTTGGGGCGTGCTGGCCGCCGACTCGATGCAGAACCCTTCGAACGGAAGGCCAGCACAGTGAGTGCCGCCGACATCAAGACAGCCGGCCCGGAGGTGTCCGCCCCGCGGCCGCCTCACGGTGACGGCCCGGCGCCGTCCGCACCCCGGCGGAGCCGGTGGACGAACGGGCCGTTGCTGCCCTATCTGCTGATCGCGCCGGCTGTCGTGGCCCTCGCCGCGGTGTTCGTCTGGCCGCTGATCAAGACCGTGATCATGTCCTTCCAGGACGTCGGCCGACGCGAACTGTGGACCGGTCAGGCCGCCGACTGGGTCGGCTTCGACCAGTTCGCCAACATCCTCGGCGACAGCGAGTTCTACGACGTCGTGTGGCGCACCGTGCTGTTCATGGTGGTGTGCGTCGTCACCACACTGGCCATCGGCCTCTTCCTCGCGCACTCCATGCAGCGCATGACGAAGGCGGTGCGACTGCTGCTGACCGGCGCCCTGATCGCGGCCTGGTCGCTGCCCCTGCTGGTCGCCACCTCGATCTTCCGCTGGTTCGCCGACTCCGACTACGGCGTCGCCAACATGGTGCTCACCGAGTACCTGGGCCTCGACTTCCAGGGCCACAACTGGTGGCTCGATCCGAAGCAGGGCTTCGTCATGATCGGTGCCGTGGTGGTGTGGGGGGCCGTGCCGTTCGTCGCCGTCACCCTGTACGCCGCCTTCACCCAGGTGCCCAGTGAGCTGGAGGAGGCCGCGGAGCTGGACGGTGCCGGCCGCATCGGCGTGTTCCGCTACGTGACCTGGCCGGTGATCAAGCCCGTCTTCCAGATGGTGGCCACACTCTCGGTGATCTGGGACTTCAATGTCTTCGGACAGGTCTTCCTGATGCGCGGCAACAAGCCGGAGGAGGAGTACAACCTGCTCGGCCTCTACTCGTACGAGAAGGCCTTCGAGTCGAACAGCTTCAGCCAGGGCGCCGCCATCGCCCTGATCACTGTGCTGCTCCTCTCCGGCGTCGCCGTCTACTACCTGCGCCAGCTGCTCAAGATCGGAGAGGTCGAGTGAGCGACACGACAGCCCCGGGCGCCACGGCGCCCGACTACCGGCCCGACCGCAAGAAGCGCAGCCGGCACTTCTACAACCTCGTAGGTCTCGTCACCTTCGTGGTGATGGCCTTCCCGGTCTACTGGCTCGTGGTGAGCGCTCTGCGCCCCAACATCGAGATCCGCTCCTACGACCAGAAGCTCTGGCCGAACTCCATCACCTTCGACAACTTCCGCCGGGCGATCGACGCGCCGAACTTCGGCACCGCCATCCAGTCCAGTCTCATCATCTGTGTGACCGCCGTCCTCGGCGCGATGGTGCTGTCCACGATCGCGGCCTTCGCGATCGGCCGGTTCCGGTTCGCCGGCCGCAAGGTCTTCATGATCGTGCTGCTCGTGGTGCAGCTGCTGCCGCCCACGGCCATGCTGATCCCCCTCTACATCCAGCTGAACGACCTGGGGGCGATCAACGAGTACTGGGGCGTCATCGTCATCTACCTCGTCACCACGCTGCCGTTCGCCACCTGGATGATCCGCGGGTTCGTCGTGAACATCCCGCTGGAGCTGGAGGAGGCCGCGATGGTGGACGGCTGCTCCCGGATGGGTGCCTTCTGGCGCGTGGTGTTCCCGCTGCTCGCCCCCGGCCTCGCCGCCGCGTCGATCTTCTCGCTGATCAACGCGTGGAACGAATACCTGCTCGCCTACATCGTGCTGCAGGACAACGACAAGTACACGCTCAACGTCTGGCTCATGAATTTCACCACCTCGCACGGCACCGACTACGGCGCCCTGATGGCCGCCTCGACGATGATCGCGATACCCGTCGTGGCCTTCTTCATGATCGTTCAGAAGAAGATGGCCGCCGGCCTCACCTCCGGCGCCGTGAAGGGATAGCGCCACCGATGACGACCCTCGCCAGGGCCACCGACACCCTCACGCGCGACGCGCTCACCGTCCTCCAGCCCGGCTTCGCCGGCACCACCGCACCCGACTGGCTGCTGCGCCGACTCGGCGAAGGGCTGGCGTCCGTCGCCCTGTTCGGGCGCAACGTCACCTCGCCCGAGCAGGTGGCGGCCCTGACCGCGCAGCTGCGCGCCGAGCGCGAGGACGTGCTCGTCGCGATCGACGAGGAGGGCGGTGACGTCACCCGCCTGGAGGTGCGCACCGGATCCTCCTTCCCCGGCAACCACGCCCTCGGCGCGGTGGACGACGTCGGGCTCACCCGGGCGGTGGCCGCGGAACTGGGCCGTCGGCTCGCCGCCGCGGGCGTCGACTTCAACTGGGCCCCGTCCGCCGACGTGAACTCCAACCCGGACAACCCGGTCATCGGCGTACGCGCCTTCGGCGCCGACACCGACCTGGTCGCCCGGCACACCGCGGCCTACGTCACCGGCATGCAGTCCGCGGGCGTGGCCACCTGCACCAAGCACTTCCCGGGCCACGGCGACACGGGCATCGACTCCCACCACGCCATGCCGCGCATCGACGTGGACGCCGACGTGCTGGCCGAGCGCGACCTCGTCCCGTTCCGCGCGGCCGTCGCGGCCGGCACCCGCGCGGTGATGAGCGCCCACATCCTGGTCCCGGCCCTGGATCCGGACCGTCCGGCAACGTTGTCCCGCCGCATCCTGACCGATCTGCTCCGGGGCGAACTGGGCTACGACGGGCTCGTCGTCACCGACGGCATCGAGATGAAGGCCATCGCCGGCACCTACGGCATCGAACGCGGCACCGTCATGGCCATCGCGGCCGGTGCCGACGCGATCTGCGTGGGCGGCGGCCTGTCCGACGAGGGCACCGTACGGCGGCTGAGCGACGCGCTGGTCGAGGCCGTACGCGCCGGTGAACTGCCCGAGGAGCGCCTGGCCGACGCGGCGGAACGGGTCAGGGCACTGGCCCGCTGGACCGCGGCGAACCGGCCGGGCGGCGCCGCCGAGGAGACCATCGACGGGGACGTCGGCCTGCGCGCGGCCCGTCGCGCTCTGCGCGTCACCGTCGCCGGGGACTTCACCCCGCTCACCGAGCCGCCGTACGTCGCCGCGCTCACGCCCGTGGCGAACATCGCGGTCGGCGACGAGACGCCCTGGGGCGTCGCGGCCGAGCTCCTCCGCCTGCTCCCGGGCACCGAGACCGGCAGCTTCAACGGCGCCGACGCCGGAAGCGAGGCGCTGGCCGCGGCGGGCTCCCGCCGTGTCGTCGCCGTCGTCCGCGACGAGCACCGCCACCCGTGGATGGCGGCGGCCCTGGACGTCCTGCTGGCGGCCAGGCCCGACACGATCGTCGTCGAGATGGGCGTCCCGCGCGCCCAGCCCCGCGGCGCCCTCCACGTGGCCACCCACGGTGCTGCCCGCGTCTGCGGCCGAGCGGCTGCGGAGGCCATCGCGGGCGTCTGACGAGCAGTGCACTGTGTCGCCACGCCGAAGGCGCCGGTCCCGGAGGGGGACCGGCGCCTTCGCCGTGTGTGGCCGCGCGCGGGCTTCGGCGAGGGTGGAGTTCGCCGGGGTGCCGACGGGCGGGGGGCTCGGGATCTGGGCGAGGCAGACCATTGCCGCGGGTACGGGTGCGGGTGCGGGTGCGGCGGGTGTGGGCACGGCAAAGGCGCCGGGGCCCTGTGACGGGATCCGGCGCCTCTCGCGCGTGGGTGTCCGGCCCGGTGGGCCCGGGACGGGACGGGTCAGATGCCCTGCCAGTCCGGCTTGTGGGCGTAGGTGTGCCGGAAGTAGTCGGCGAGCTTCAGCTTGGACGCGGCGGCCTCGTCGACGACGACCGTGGCGTGCGGATGCAGCTGCAGCGCGGAGGCAGGGCACAGCGCCGCGACCGGGCCCTCGACGCTGGCGGCGACCGCGTCGGCCTTGCCCTCGCCGGTGGCGAGCAGCACCACGTGCCGCGCCTCCAGGATGGTGCCGATGCCCTGCGTGATCACGTGGTGCGGCACCTGCTCGATGTCGCCGTCGAAGAAGCGAGCGTTGTCGACGCGGGTCTGCTCGGTCAGGGTCTTGATCCGCGTCCGGGAGGCGAGCGAGGAGCACGGCTCGTTGAAGCCGATGTGACCGTCGGTGCCGATGCCCAGCAGCTGGAGGTCGACCCCGCCGGCCCCGCTCAGCGCCCGGTCGTAGGCCTCGCACGCGCCCTGCACGTCCGTGGCCGTCCCGTCCGGGCCCATGAACGCGTCCATGTCGATGTCCAGCGGTTCGAGCACCTCGCGCCGCAGCACCGAGCGGTACGACTCCGGGTGCTCCGCGGGCAGCCCCACGTACTCGTCGAGCTGGGCGATCCGGGCCCGCGCGGTGTCCACGGCACCCGAGCGCACCTTGGCCGCCAGCGCCTCGTACACGGGCAGCGGCGTCGAGCCGGTGGCCACCCCGAGCAGGGCGTCGGGCTTGCGCCGGAGCAGCTGCGCCATGGCTTCGGCTATGAGTTCGCCGCCCGCCTTGGCATCGGGAACGATGACAACTTCCACGCTGGCCTGCCGTTTCGAAGAGAGGACTCACCCGGGGCCCGGGACTGGCTATGTGGTTTAGACCAATCTAACAGAGCGGGGCCCAGCGGTCTCGCTGAAACGGGCATGCGGGTGGCGGCGTTCGGCGGTGGTGTCAGGTCAGTGATCCTCCCGTGGCGTCCACCCAGCTTCCCGTGACCCACCGGCCTCCGTGCGAGGCGAGGAACGCGACCACGTCGGCCACCTCGGCCGGCGCCCCCACTCCGCCCAGGGCCGAGAAGGCCGCCGCCTGCGCCCAGCCGTCCGGACTCCCGTGCAGCATCGCGGCCGTGTTGTCCGTGTCGATGATGCCTGGCGCCACCGAGTTCACCGTGATCCCGCGGGCGCCCAGCACCTTGGAGAGGTCGCGCGAGAACACGTCCAGGGCGCCCTTCGTCATCGCGTACGCCATGTTGTCCGGCATCACCGCGGTGCGGGCCAGGCCCGACGAGATGTTGATGACCCGGCCGCCGTCGCGCAGCCGCCCCATGCCGTGCTTGAGGATGAAGAACGGCGCCTTCACATTGACCGTGAAGACCGCGTCGTACTCCGCCTCCCCTATCTCCCCGATGGGGCGCGTGCTGCCGATCCCCGCGTTGTTCACCAGGACGTCCAGACCGTCGGCGTGTCTGTCGAACTCCTCCCACAGGGCCTCGGCGGCACCGGGGGCGCTCAGGTCGGCCCCGATCGTGAACGCCGATCCGCCCGCCGCCTCGATCGCGGCGACCGTGTCCTTCGCCGCCCCCTCGTTCCTCCCGTAGTGCACCGCGACCCGGGCGCCGTCACGGCCCAGCCGCTCCGCGATGCCCCGCCCGATGCCCCTGCTCGCCCCTGTGACCAGTGCCGTCCTGCCGGCAAGCGCGCCCATCTCGGCGCCCCCCTTCGCTTTCACTAGTGGTCGTTACAGAAATGACCGTACAGGAGTCTGGCGTCCTTTATCTAGTGGCCGCTATAAAATGCACTCCATGGTGAACGGTGAGAAGACGGAACGGTCCGGAGCGCCTGCCCGGAGCGGTGCGGCCAGGACCCGCGGCCGCCCGCGCTCCTTCGACCGTGCGACCGCGCTGGAGGCGGCGCTGCTGGCGTTCTGGGAGCACGGGTACGAGGCCACGTCCGTCTCCGACCTGACGCGGGTCATGGACATCGGCGCGCCGAGCCTCTACGCCGCCTTCGGGGACAAGCGCTCGCTCTTCGAGGAGGTCGTCCAGGAGTACGGCGTGCGGTACGGCTCGTTCGGCGACCGGGCCCTCGCCGAGGAGCCGACCGCGCGTGCGGGCATAGAGAGGATGCTGCGCGAGGCCGCCGCCGAGTACACGGCCCCGGGCCGGCCGCACGGCTGTCTGGTCATCCACGCGGCCGCCAACTGTTCGACCGCCGAGGTGGAGGAGTCCCTGCGGGAGCGGCGCAACGCCAACATCGCCGCGATCGAGAGCAGGATCGAGGCCGACGTGGACCGGGGTGTACTGCCGCCGGACACCGATGCCGCCGCCCTCGCCCGGTACACCGGCGCGATGATCCAGGGCATGTCCCAGCAGGCGCGCGACGGCGCGAGCCGGGCGGAACTGGAGGCGCTCGCGGAAATTGCCCTGGCGGTCTGGCCCCGAGGTTGAGCCAACGGGGTTAGGCTTCTGGCGGCTGCCGGACGGGGGTGCAGTCGGCACAAGTCACCAACAACAAACAACGTCCACCGCATGGACACGGTAAGTGGTCTAGTCCACAATGGTCGCTGGGTCACTGACCGTGTCGCTCACGCAAGGTGATCGTCAGGCTTCCGTCCTCCCCGCACAGGAGGACGGACCGAGGATCCGGAGCTCTCTGCCCTGACTGCCCCGGCTCCTCATCCTTCGGCCGACCGGGACCGCACACCCCACGGCCGATGTTGCTCCGGGCTGCGGTGCCGAGAGGGTTGAGGGTCCCTCTCAGGCGCCGCGGCCCGCGGGTGTTTCCGGGGGCCGTTCGGCCGCGTCGGGGGCGGGGGAGCAGCGGAGGGCGGCTGGTTTCGATCGCTGTCCGTACCGCCAGGTACGCTCAGCCCCGTGCCCTCCATGAACGAACTCGTACGCCAGCACACCGCGCTCGACGACTCCGACCTCGAGTGGCTCCACCTGCTGGTCTCGGAGTGGCAGCTGCTGTCCGACCTCTCCTTCGCCGACCTGGTCCTGTGGGTCCCCACCCGCGACGGCACGCGCTACGTCTCCGTCGCCCAGATGCGCCCCAACACCGGACCCACCTCGTACCAGGACGACATGGTCGGCCACCTCGTCCCGCGCGGCCGGCGCCCCATGCTGGACGCCGCCCTGGACGAGGGACGGATCGTGCGCGAGGGCGACCCGGAGTGGCGCGAGGAGGTCCCGGTCCGCGTCGAGTCCATCCCCGTGCGCCGCCAGGGACGCGTCCTCGGGGTCATCGCCCGCAACACCAACCTGCTCACCGTGCGCACGCCGAGCCGCCTGGAACTCACCTACCTGCAGAGCGCCTCGGACCTCGCCCAGATGATCGCGGCCGGTGCCTTCCCGTTCGAGAACCAGCAGGTCGACATGGACGCCTCGCCCCGCGTCGGCGACGGCCTGATCCGGGTCGACGGGGACGGCATCGTCCAGTACGCCTCCCCGAACGCGCTGTCGGCCTACCACCGCATGGGCCTGGCCGCCGACCTGGTCGGCCATCATCTGGGCCGGACCACCGCCGAACTCGCCCCGTCCCGCGGGCCGGTGGACGAGGCGCTCGCCAAGGTGGCCAGCGGCTGGGCGCCGCGCGAGTTCGAGATCGAGGCGCACGACGGGGTGATCCAGTTCCGCGCCATCCCGCTCAAGCCCAAGGGCACGCGTATCGGTTCGCTGGTGCTCCTGCGGGACGTGACGGAACTGCGTCGCCGTGAGCGTGAGTTGATCACCAAGGACGCCACCATCCGGGAGATCCACCACCGGGTGAAGAACAACCTCCAGACGGTGGCGGCCCTGCTGCGCCTGCAGGCCCGGCGCATCGAGTCCGACCGGGGCCGCGAGGCGCTCGAGGAGGCCGTGCGCCGGGTGGGCTCGATCGCGATCGTGCACGAGACGCTCTCCCAGAACCTTGACGAGCGTGTGGAGTTCGACGAGATCGCCGACCGTGTGCTGGCGATGGTGGCCGAGATCTCTCCGGGCCGGGTCACCGGCCGGCGCACCGGCCGCTTCGGCATTCTCGACGCCGAGGTCGCCACCCCGCTGTCCATGGTGCTGACCGAGGTGCTGCAGAACGCCCTGGAGCACGGCTTCCGGGACAGCGACACCGGCACGGTCGAGGTCTCGGCGGTCCGTGGCGGTACCACCAAGGAGGCCCGGCTCCTGGTCACCGTCCAGGACGACGGCGTCGGCCTGCCCGAGGACTTCGACCCGCACCGCTCCGGCAACCTCGGCCTGCAGATCGTCCGCACCCTGGTGGAGGGTGAGTTGGGCGGCACCTTCGACATGGTCCCGGCCGCGGAACGCGGCACCCGGGTGATCCTCGACGTCCCGGTGCCCGCCGAGAAGTAGAACGAGAAACCGAACGGTAAGTGGGCACAGCAAAAAGCCCCGGACCAGTGAAGGTCCGAGGCCAGTGCTCGTGCGATACATCGTCCGATGCGCATCGGGGGTACTGCGCGCTGCGGCTCGGGAGCGGGGGATGCGTACTCGCTGTACGCGCCGCCAAGCTGAGGCTGTCAGTAGGGGTGGGTTGTCAGGCGGAGGCCTGACGAGCCCGGTTGCGGGCGGCACGGCGCTTCATTGCGCGGCGCTCGTCCTCGCTGAGACCACCCCAGACGCCGGAGTCCTGGCCGGACTCGAGCGCCCACTGCAGGCACTGCTCCATGACGGGGCAGCGACGGCAGACGGCCTTGGCTTCCTCGATCTGCAGCAGCGCGGGACCGGTGTTGCCGATGGGGAAGAAGAGCTCGGGGTCTTCCTCGCGGCAAACGGCGCGGTGACGCCAGTCCATGGCTGCTACCTCTCCTTGGTATTACATGCTGGGATGCTTGTGAATGTGAACGCTTTCACGAATCCCTCAACAAGGGAAGGGCCTAGCGCCAGGTTCCCTGGCGTGGTCCTGTGGTTTGAAGAGGGGTTCCGGTGATCTGTGGATGCCGGTCTTGCGGGCTGTCCCGATCGCCAAGAAGAGACTCGCAAACCTCGGCGGCGGATACAACCCCTTCCGGAAAGTTTTTTTTGATTCTTCGGTGTCGACTAGGTCACAGCCGTACTTCCATGGGGTGGACCCTGGTCTAAACGTTCGAGTGAAAGGACTTTCGCCCCTTCTGCTCACACAATCACACGCAGTGCACGGCGTACGCCTGTGAACGTCACGCTGGTCCGCAACCCCAGGTGGTCACCGTCCATCTGAAGGGGCAGAGGCACCTTCGAATGCAAGGTGAAGTCGGTCAGATCGTGCAGGGAGACCGCGTGTCGACCGCGTGGCCCGCGTGCGGGGGACGAAGTGAGCAACTGGGTGCCATACCGGGCGACCGCGGCCGTCGACAGCCGGCTGAGGCCGAAGACGTCGAGCGCGGTGTCGAACGACGCCTCGGGGGAGGCGTAGATCGGGCGGTTGCCGAGGAACGTCCAGGGGCAGGTGTTCGAAACTATGGACAGCACCAGATCGGTGACCGGGTCCTCGCCCGCCCGCTCCAGCGTGATCGTCCCGCTGCGGCGGTGCGGCTCGCCGATGAGCTGGCGCACCACCTGGCGGACGTAGAGGGCGTGCGTCGACTTCTTGCCGCGCTCGCGGTGCTGCTCGACACGGCCGACCACCCCGGCGTCGAAGCCCAGTCCGGCGTTGAAGGTGAACCAGCGCGCCGGGACCGCCTCGTCCTCCGTGCCCGGCGTACCCGACGCCAGGCCCAGGCCGACGGTCCGTTCGCTGCCCTCGCGCAGGGCGTCCAGCAGGGCGCCGGTGGCCTCCACCGCGTGGTTGGGCAGGCCGAGGGCGCGGGCGAAGACGTTGGTGGAACCACCGGGGACCACCGCGAGCCCGGGCAGGTGCTCCGGGTCGGGGCCCGCGTGCAGCAGACCGTTGACGACCTCGTTCACCGTGCCGTCGCCGCCGAGGGCCACCACCAGGTCGATGTCCTCGCTCTGTGCCGCCTGCCGGCCGAGGTCGCGCGCGTGGCCGCGGTACTCGGTGGTGACCGCCTCCAGCTTCATCTCGCTCGCCAGCGCGTGGATCAGCACGTCGCGCGTACGCGCACTCGTGGTGGTTGCCGCCGGATTGACCACGAGAAGTGCACGCATGGTGTGCAGGGTACCTACTGGGTGGTACTCGGCCCAGACCGATGTGAAGATCCCCACCGGGCCCGGTGCGCGTGATACGCCCGACACCCGGGCGGGCGCGGGCGTGGGAGCGCCGAGGGCTACCCTGCAGAGGTGAGCAGTGAGCAGACCCCCGACCCCGCCTCCTCGGTCGCCGAAGAGGCAGAGCCCCGCCCCGCCCGAGTGACCGCCGCGGCGGCGATCGCCGCGCTGGAGGGCCTGGCGCTGGTCGTCGGCGGTGCCTGGATGCTCGTGGGGGGCCTCACCGGGCACCCCGACGACCGGACCGCGGCCGTCACCGGCGGCATCACCCTGATCGTCCTCGCCCTGCTGCCGCTGCTCGCCGCCCGCGGGCTGATCCGCTTGCGGGGATGGAGCCGGGGACCCGCCGTGATCACGCAGATCATGGCGCTGCCCGTCGCCTACAACATGGCGGGGGCCGACAGCCTGGCCGTCCCCGCAGGCGTCGTGCTCGGTGTCGTGGCGCTCACCGCCCTGTACCTGCTCATCAATCCCGAGACCACCCTGGCCCTCGGAATCCGGGGGCCAGGCAACGCCGGCAAACAGCCGTAAGGCGCCCGCTGAGAAGCTGCTACTCCTCGACCAGCAGCTTCTCCCGCAGCTGTGCCAGGGTGCGGGCCAGCAGCCGTGACACGTGCATCTGCGAGATCCCGACCTCCTGGGCGATCTGGGACTGGGTCATGTTGCCGAAGAAGCGCAGCAGCAGGATGCGCTTCTCCCGCGGCGGCAGGTCCTCGAGCAGCGGCTTGAGCGACTCCCGGTACTCGACTCCCTCCAGTGCCTCGTCCTCGGCGCCGAGGGTGTCGGCGACCGCCGGGGACTCGTCGTCGGTGTCCGGGACGTCCAGCGACAGCGTGGAGTACGCGTTGGCCGACTCCAGGCCCTCCAGGACCTCCTCCTCCGAGATGGACAGCTTCTCGGCGAGCTCGTGGACCGTGGGGGAGCGGCCGTGCAGCTGGGAGAGCTCCGCCGTGGCCGTCGTCAGGGCCAGCCGCAGCTCCTGGAGCCGGCGCGGGACACGCACCGCCCAGCCTTTGTCCCGGAAGTGCCGCTTGATCTCGCCGACGACCGTGGGGGTCGCGTACGTGGAGAACTCCACCCCGCGGTCCGGGTCGAAGCGGTCGACCGACTTGATCAGTCCGATGGTGGCGACCTGGGTGAGGTCGTCCAGGGGCTCGCCGCGGTTGCGGAAGCGGCGCGCGAGGTGCTCGACGAGCGGCAGGTGCATGCGGACCAGCCGATTGCGCAGCTCCGCGTACTCCGGGCTGTCCTTCGTCAGCGTGCGCAGCTCGGCGAACAGAAGGCGCGCACCGCTGCGGTCCTGCGGGTCGTGCCGTGTGCCCTGCGTGACCCGTGCCCCCGGCGCGTGGCCGCCGACGTTTCGCTCGTGCTCGCTCATCGTCCCGCCCGTCGCCCTTTCCCGAGCCCGCGCCTCCGCTCGGACGGGCGGGACAGGGGTGTCCCCGGTCCGCTGCCCGTCGCCCGGAACGACGGCCTCCGGCGAGGTCTCGTCCTCCGGATGCGGTCGGGCCTGCTCGGGGATGCCGTCGATGCCGTCCGCCGTGCGTCGCGCCTCGTTCGGAGAACGTGTGCCCTCGGCCGGCAGCTCCCGTGTACCGCGCTCTTCGTCCCGCACCGGCCCGTCCCCGTCCCTCACGTCGGCCCGGGTCCCGCGCCGCGCTGTTTGTAGAGGCTGATCGAAACGGTTTTGTCCTCGTCCACGGCGGAGGAGACCTTGCCCGCGAGGGCGGAGAGCACCGTCCAGGCGAAGGTGTCCCGCGAGGGGGCGTGGCCGTCCGTGGTCGGCGCCGAGACGGTGACCTCGAGCGAGTCGTCGACGAGGCGGAAGACGCAACTGAGCACCGAGCCGGGCACGGCCTGCTGGAGCAGGATCGCGCAGGCCTCGTCGACTGCGATGCGCAGGTCCTCGATCTCGTCGAGGGTGAAGTCCAAACGAGCTGCGAGGCCGGCCGTCGCCGTACGCAGCACCGACAGGTAGGCACCCGCGGCCGGCAGCCGGACTTCGACGAAGTCCTGGGTCGCGGGCTCGCCTGCGATCTGGGACACCCTCACCTCCAAGGTGGTACAAGCGTTACAGGGCCGAGGGACGCCCCTCGGGATAACGCGATACGTGGTTCAGCGGTGACGTTATCGCGCTCCGAAGTTTCCTGTCCCCGAGACCCCAACCCCGTGCTGTCACTCATAGTAAACACACGAACACGCACAGTGGCTAGGGGGTCGGCGGGCCCAAATCGGAAGAGCGCGCGCCGGGTTGACGTACCCAGACGTCAGACGGTCGAACCGTCCCGGGCAGAGGTCACACGAGGACGTGGTCGACGAAGCACCAGCGCCAGCTCTCCCCGGGCTCGAAGGTCCGCATCACCGGGTGACCGGTCTCCTTGTGATGCGCCGTCGCGTGCTGCCTCGGCGAGGAGTCGCAGCAGCCGACATGACCGCAGCTGAGACACAGCCTCAGCTGCACCGGGTCCGTGCCCTCGGCCAGACACTCCGGGCAGGTCTCGCCGCACGGCTCGGGTTCCGGGTGCGGCAGCGCGTCGGCGTGCGTGCACTGTTTCATGATTGCCAGGTTACGACGGGTGTGCGGATGACCGCGCGGAAAACGAGGGCGGGCGAGGACGATGGACGTGATGCCGCTGCTGTTGCTGGTGGCGGGGAGCGCCGCGGTCGCCGCGGCGGGACGGCGCGTACCGGTGCCGGTCCCGCTGCTCCTGGTCGCGGCGGGCCTGGCGGTGAGCTACGTGCCCGGTGTGCCCGACTACACCCTCGACCCGCACATCGTCCTGCCCCTGCTGCTGCCCCCGCTGCTCCACACGGCGGCCACCGACAGCTCCTACCTGGACCTGCGGGCGCAGGCCCGACCCGTGGCGCTGCTGTCCGTGGGATACGTCCTGTTCGCCACCTTCGTCGTCGGCTGCGCGGCCTACTTCATCGTGCCGGGCCTGCCGCTGACCGCGGCCCTGGTGCTCGGTGCCGTCGTGGCACCGCCGGACGCCGTCGCGGCCACGGCGGTCGCCCGCCGCGTGGGGCTGCCCTCCCGGATCACCACGATCCTCCAGGGCGAGTCCCTGGTGAACGACGCCACCGCGATCACCGCCTTCAAGGTGGCGCTCGCGGCGGCCGTCGGCGAGGGCGCGACCTGGGCCGGCGGGATCGGCGAGTTCCTGATCGCGGCGGTGGGCGGCGTCGGGGTCGGGCTGGTCCTGATGGTGCCGCTGCACTGGCTGCGCACCCACCTGACGGAGGCGCTGCTGCAGAACACGCTCTCCCTGCTGATCCCGTTCGTCGCCTACGCGGTCGCCGAGCAGGTGCACGCCTCGGGGGTGCTCGCGGTGGTCGTCGTCGCCCTCTATCTGGGCCACCGCGCGTGGGAGGTCGATTTCGCCACCCGGCTCCAGGAGGAGGCGGTGTGGAAGATGGTCGCGTTCGTCCTGGAGTCGGCCGTGTTCGCCCTCATCGGGCTCCAGCTGCCCGTCGTCCTCAAGGGCCTGGGGGAGTACGAGGGTGTCGACGCAGCCTGGTACGCCCTCGCCGTCTTCCTGGTGGTGGCCGTGGCGAGGTTCGTGTGGGTGTACCCGGCGACCTTCCTGCCCCGGCTGTCGGCCCGCGTACGCGCGCGCGAGGGCGCCCTCTCCTGGCAGGGACCGTTCGTGATCGGCTGGGCCGGGATGCGGGGCGTGGTCTCCCTGGCCATCGCCTTCTCGATCCCGCTCACCGTGCACGGCGGGGAGCCCTTTCCCGAGCGCAACCTCATCCTGTTCCTGACCTTCACGACGGTCATCGGCACGCTGGTCGTCCAGGGCGTCAGCCTGCCGCCGCTGATCCGCCTGCTGAAGTTCCCGGCGCACGACGTGCAGGCCGAGACGCTGGCGGAGGCCAACGCCCAGGCGCAGGCCTCGCGGGTCGCGGAGCAGCGCCTGGACGACCTGCTCGCCGACGAGCGCAACACTCTGCCGACGCCCCTCGCCGACCGCCTCCGCACGGTCCTGGAGCGCCGCCGCAACGCGGTCTGGGAACGGCTGGGCCAGGTCAATCCCGTCACCGGCGAGACCGTCGACGACACCTACCGGCGGCTCTCCCGGGAGATGATCAGCGCCGAGCGCGAGGTCTTCGTCCGGCTGCGGGACGGCCGCTACATCGACGACGAGATGCTCCGGACGCTGCTGCGCCGACTGGACCTGGAGGAGGCGGCGGCCTACCGGGAGACCACCTGAGCGGGCGCTCGGGGCCGTGATCCGGACCCGCTCAGGGGAAGGGCCGGCCGGTGACGACCGCCGCCAGGGTCGTCCCGCGCGGGAAGGCGCCCTCCTCGGTGAGCGCGAGCAGGGCGTACAGCATCTTGGCGACGTAGACGCGTTCCACGGGCAGGTCGTGGCGGCGCTCGAAGTCCTCGGCGAAGGCGTCGAGGCCGGGCGTCGTGCGGGCGTAGCCGCCGTGGTGGAAGCGGTCCTCCAGGCTCCAGGCGCCGCGCGGCCCGCCGAACGCACGCTCCTGGAGCCGCCGTATGTCGCCCTCCAGGAAACCGCCCTTGAGCACGGGTATGCCGACCGCCCGCCGCCCCGGAGGGAGCCCGGCGGCCAGCCCGGCCAGGGTGCCACCGGTGCCGCAGGCGATGGCGGCCACGTCGGCGTGTTCGCCCAGCTCCTCGCCCAGGGCGCGGCAGCCGCGGACGGCCTGGGGGTTGCTGCCGCCCTCGGGAACGACGACGGCGTCCTCTGCGTCGACCGCGCGCAGAAGGGCGGCCAGGGTCTCCGGTTCGGTCTTGCGGCGGTACGTGGAGCGGTCGACGAAGTGCAGCCGCATGCCGTCGGCGGCGCACCGGGCCAGCGAGGGGTTGAGCGGCAGGCCTGCCAGTTCCTGACCGCGGACCACGCCCACCGTGGGCAGCCCGAGCAGCCGGCCTGCGGCTGCCGCGGCCCGCAGGTGGTTGGAGTAGGCACCGCCGAACGTGACGACCGTGCGGCCGCCCGCCGTGGCGAGATTAGGCGCCAGTTTGCGCCATTTGTTGCCGACCAGCTCGGGGTGGATCAGGTCGTCCCGCTTGAGCAGCAACCGGACACCGTGCCGCTCGAAGCGTTCGTCGGCCGCCTCCTGCAGGGGAGAGGGCAGGCGGGGCCGCAGGGCGGCGAGGTCGCGGGTGTCGGTGCCGGTCACCCCGCCATTGTCACGCCGCCGCACACGGCGGACACCTCGCTTCGGCCGGTCCCGGATCACTTCAGCCGGTCGCGGATCCGCTCCCGCATCGAGGCCATCGTGAACCCGCGCGGATCCACCTTTCCCGGCTGCCACTCCAGGTGACCGATGACGGACCGCTCGTTCCAGCCGTGGTGGCGGCACACGGCCGCGGCCGCCCGCTCGATCGCCTCCAGCTGCGCCGCCGGCCAGGGATCGTCGCCGTCGCCGAGGTTCTCGCACTCGAAGCCGTAGAAGTGCCGGTTGCCGTCGGTGCCGGCCTCGTTGTCCCGGGGCAGCGCCTTCTCCGCGATCACCGCGCGCAGGACGTCGTCGTCGCCGAGACCGGCGTGGTTGGCCCGGCCGTACCCGACCAGATGGACCTTGCCGTCCTTGGTGACGACCCCATGGCACAGCGGACCCGGCAGGTCCTCGTGGCCCTCGCGGCAGATGTCCACCGTCCGCGCGCTGCCCTTGGTGACCGTGTGGTGGATCATCACACCGTGCACGGGGCCCCACGGCCCCTGGTGGTTGCGGTTGTGGTCCCGCCAGTCGCCGACCTCGACGACGGTCAGGCCCTCCGCCTTCAGTGCCTTGAGGAAACTGCTCGCGGACATGGGTGAGGCCACGGTCGGCTCCTTCACGCTGCGCGACGACCGCCCGACGCGACCGCCTCGTACGGAGCTTGTACCGAAACGGAGCGTCTCCTATTACTTGTTCGGTCCGTGTGCGAGCCGTTTCGGACAATCTCGTCCCGGCCGACGGCGCCGAACTGGGCCGAGCAGAGTCGGACATGTCGCCGAGCGGCGGAACAAGCCCCCATATGTGCCCCGGCCGCGCGTGATCCATTCCCGCTCTTTCGTGTAATAGCACCGGCACGCTCCGTGAGGAAGGCTGGTCCACGCACATCGATGCCGGGCGGCGCAGTCGTCCGGCATGACCGGGAGGGCAATTCCTTATGTCGGTAGGCGAAGAGGTCCGCACCGAGCAGACCAGGCCGCAGCAGAGCCTCGGCACGGCGGCCGCGCGGAACCTGGCCACCACCACCAAGTCCGTTCCTCAGATGCAGGAGATCAGCTCGCGCTGGCTGCTGCGCACGCTCCCCTGGGTGGACATTCAGGGCGGCACGTACCGGGTGAACCGGCGTATGACCTTCGCCGTCGGCGACGGCCGCGTGACGTTCGTGAAGACCGGTGACCGCGTCGAGGTCATCCCCGCGGAGCTGGGCGAGCTGCCGGCCCTGCGCTCGTACGAGGACGACGAGGTCCTGTCGGAACTCGCGCAGCGCTGTGAGCAGCGGGAGTTCGGCCCCGGCGAGGTGATCACCTCGTTCGGCGGCCGGGCCGACGAGGTCTACCTGCTGGCGCACGGCAGGATCGAGAAGATCGGCACCGGTCCCTACGGCGACGACGCGGTGCTCGGTGTCCTCGCCGACGGCGCCTACTTCGGCGACCAGGCGCTCCTCGACGGGGACGCCATCTGGGAGTACACCGCCCGCACGGTCACCGCCTGCACGGTGCTCGTGCTGCCCCGCCAGGAGGTCGAGCAGGTCGCGGAGCGGGCCGGCTCCCTGCGCGAGCACCTGGAGCAGCGGCGCGCGATCCCGGAGCAGCGCACCAACAAGCACGGTGAGAAGGAGATCGACCTCGCGGCCGGCCACAGCGGCGAGCCGGACATCCCGCACACCTTCGTCGACTACGAGGCCCGGCCCCGTGAGTACGAACTGAGCGTCGCCCAGACCGTGCTGCGCATCCACTCGCGCGTGGCCGACCTGTACAACCAGCCGATGAACCAGACCGAGCAGCAGATCCGGCTGACGGTCGAGGCGCTGAAGGAGCGTCAGGAGCACGAACTCATCAACAACCGTGAGTTCGGCCTGCTGCACAACTGCGAGTACGACCAGCGCATCCAGCCGCACGACGGCGTCCCCGGTCCGGACGACCTCGATGAACTGCTGAGCCGCCGGCGCGGCACCAAGCTGCTCCTCGCCCACCCGCGCGCCATCGCCGCCATCGGCCGCGAGCTCAACAAGCGCGGACTCGTTCCCGAGACGATCGACGTCGCCGGGAACCGCATTCCGACCTGGCGCGGTGTGCCGATCTACCCGTGCAACAAGATCCCGGTCACCGAGGCCCGTACGTCATCGATCATCGCGTTGCGTACCGGAGAGCAGGACCAGGGCGTCATCGGTCTGCGGGCCACCGGCATCCCCGACGAGATCGAGCCGAGTCTGTCGGTGCGCTTCATGGGCATCAACGAACAGGCCGTCATCAAGTACCTGGTCACGGCCTACTACTCGGCCGCGGTCCTCGTGCCGGACGCGCTCGGCGTCCTGGAGAACGTCGAGATCGGCCGCTGGCGGTGACGCCACTGTCCCGGACGCGGTGTCCCCGCCCTCCCGGGCGGGTACACCCCCGGGGTACGGACGGGCCCAGGGGGAAGGTGAGTCCATGACGGAGATCCGGCGCGGCGCCACCGCGACGCGCCGTTCCACCGGAACGCCGGAAAGGCGCGGGTCCATCGGCACACAGCGGGACAACGAGCCGGGGGAGCCGCCCGGGGGGCAGGGGCCGGTGGGGGCCGAAGGGCACGAGGCAGCCGTGCTCCTGAGGGAGTCACGGGCGTCGGTCGACCCCGAACTGCGCTCCGCCATCGCATCAATGCCCGACTCGATGCGCCGGATCGCGCTCTACCACTTCGGCTGGCAGCACGCGGACGGCGCGCCCGCGTCGGGCAACGCGGGCAAGGCGATCCGCCCCGCGCTCGTCCTCACCGCGGCGACCGCGCTCGGCGGGCCGGCGGCCCGTGCGGCTGCCGGCCGGGCCGCGGCGGCGGTGGAACTGGTCCACAACTTCACCCTGCTGCACGACGACGTGATGGACCGGGACGCCACCCGGCGTCATCGGCCCACCGCGTGGACCGTGTTCGGCGACGCCGACGCGATCCTCGCCGGAGACGCCCTGCAGGCGCTCGCCCTGCGGCTGCTCGCCGCAGACCCGCACCCGGCGTCCGCGGCGGCGGCCACCAGGCTCGCCGACTGCGTCATGGAGCTGTGCGAGGGCCAGCACGCGGACACGGCCATGGAAGGGCGTCCGCCGGGCGAGGTCACCCTCGACGAGACGCTCGCCATGGCCGAGGCCAAGACGGGTGCCCTGCTGGGCTGCGCCTGTGCCCTCGGTGCGCTGTACGCGGGCGCCGCCACGGAGGACGTCGAGGCCCTGGACGCCTTCGGCCGTGAGGCCGGTCTGGCCTTCCAGCTCATCGACGACGTCATCGGCATATGGGGCGACCCGCGCCACACCGGAAAGCCGGCCGGTGCGGACCTGGCCGCCCGCAAGAAGTCACTGCCGGTCGTCGCCGCCCTCACCTCCGGCACCCCGGCCGCCGCCGAACTCGCCGAGCTGTACGCGGCACCGTACGACGAGGACAAGGAGGACCTGGAGCACACCGCCCTGGTGGTGGAGCGGGCCGGCGGCCGGGACTGGGCGCAGGTCCAGGCGGCCGACCGGATGGCGAGGGCCATGCAGGAGCTGGCCCGTGCCGTGCCCCACCCGGAGGCGGCGGGCGGCCTGCTCGCGCTGGCCGAGTTCGTGACCCGGCGCAGCACCTGACGGCCGCACCGGTCACCCCGGACCCGGCCGTCCCGGACCCGGTCACCTCGCCCGCCCCGGCGGCCGTGGACCGCCGGGGCGGCCGCGCAAGACCCCGGAGCCCTTGCAGGGCCGTACGGAACCTGACCGACGTACGGCCGCACCGCCGACGGCTCCGGTCCGGCGGGTCCCGCACTTCCCCACGGTGTGCGGGGCCCGCCTCCCTGTCTCTCCCGCTGGGCGTGCGGGTCCACCGGATAGGCTCAACCGCCTTACACGCGAACGATGTTGAGTCGAAGGGGCGAGGCATGGGTGTGGTGATCCGGACCGCGGGCGAGGGCGACCGGGATCTGGTCGTCCGGCTGTTGGACGAGGCCTTTCAGGACGATCCGGTGAGCAGTTGGGTCTTTCCCGGTGAGGAGTACCGGCGACGGACGCACCACCGGCTCATGGCCGCGTTCGCCGACGCCGTCTTCGCCGACGGGCGCATCGACCTCACCGAGGACGGTGCCGCCTGCGCGCTGTGGCTGCCCGTCCCGGCGGACGAGCGCGCCGGCGCCGAGCCGGACGACGGCCCCGAGGCGGATGACGGGCCCGAGTCGGATGACGGCCCCGAGTCGGATGACGGCCCCGAGTCGGATGACGGGCCCGAGTCGGATGACGGGCCCGAGCCGGATGACGGGTCCAAGGCGGGCGTCGAGGACGTTCCCGCGCGGATACGCGAGGCCGTCGACCCGGACAACGAGCGCGTGGAGTTGATAGCCCGGCTCACGGACGGCATCCATCCCACCGGCCGAGCCCATGAGTACCTGTGGATGATCGGCGTGGCCCCCGGGCGGCAGGGCGAGGGGCTGGGCACCGCGCTGATCGAGAGCGTCCTCGACCGCTGCGACCGCGAGGGGTTGCCCGCCTACCTGGAGGCGAGCAGCGCCCGAGGCAAGACGCTGTACGAACGCCTCGGTTTCGTGTTCACCGGGCGGGCCCTGGACCTGCCGGACGGCCCCCGTATGTGGCCCATGTGGCGCGAGCCGCGGACTCGCTGACCGCGTGATCCCCTCCCCGAACAACTACACATGGAGTACTGTGGTCGTAGTGGTCAACGCGTTCGACACGTATGGGGAGACCGGTTTGCGCAAACTCACGTATTTCATCGCCTGCTCGATCGACGGCTTCATCGGCGGCCCGGACGGCGACGCGTCGTTCATGGTCCCGTTCGTCGACGAGGAGTTCTTCGAGTTCCTGAAGACGGAGTATCCGGAGACGATGCCGACTCATGGCCGTCGGCCGCTCGGCATCGACGACCTGCCGAACAAGCGGTTCGACACGATCGTCCAGGGGAGGGCCAGCTACGACCTGGCCCTCAAGGAGGGCGTCACCAGTCCGTACGCACACCTGCGCGAGTACGTCGCCTCGCGCACGCTGACCGAGTCGCCCGACCCGAACGTCGAGATCATCTCGACGGACCTGGTCGGCAGGGTCCGGGACCTGAAGGCGGAGGACAGTGCCTTCGACATCTACCTGTGCGGCGGGTCCGTCGTCGCCGGAGAACTGGTCGACGAGGTCGACGAACTGGTCATCAAGACGTACCCGGTGGTCCTCGGCACCGGTATGCCGATGTTCGCCTCCGGGTTCGAGGTCTCCGAGTTCGTACCGGACTCGGTGCGGACCTTCGGCAACGGAGTGGTGGTGCGCACGTACCACCGGAAGCGCTGAGCCGCCGCCCGCTCTAACCTGGGGGTATGGACAGCGACACGTACGTCTGTCCCAAGTGCGGACAGCCAGTCGAAGCAGTCGCCCGGCGCCACAAGACGCTGGGCGCGTGGGTCCCGGTCTGGGCACCCGGCCCGTGCCGCAACCCGAAGTGCGCGGCAGGTCCCGAGCCGAACGCCCGGACAGCCGAGGCCGGAGCGCGGCCCGAGACAGTGCGACACCCCCGAGGGGCGACCGCGGAGAACCCCTGATCACGGGAAACCCTGACCACGGCAACGCCGAAGGGGCCCGGCCAGGATGGCGGCCGGGCCCCTTCGGGCTTTTGGCTTTTCTGCGGCCTGCGATGGTGCACCGATCGCCGGCCCCGGGGTACCGGCCTTCGTCAGGCCTTCTTGGTCTCCCAGAAGATCTTGTCGATCTGGGCGATGTAGTCCAGGGCCTTCTGGCCGGTCGCCGGGTCCTTCGAGCCCTTGGCGGTCGACAGAGCCTTGAGGGTGTCGTTGACCAGCTGGTGCAGCTCCGGGTACTTCTCGAAGTGCGGGGGCTTGAAGTAGTCGCTCCACAGCACGGAGACGTGGTGCTTCGCGAGCTCGGCGCGCTGCTCCTTGATGACCGTGGCGCGCGTCTGGAAGTGCGGATCGTCGTTGCCGGCCATCTTCTCCTGGATGGCCTTCACCGACTCCGCCTCGATGCGGGCCTGGGCCGGGTCGTACACGCCGCAGGGCAGGTCGCAGTGGGCGCTGACCGTGACCTTGGGGGCAAACAGGCGGGAAAGCATGAAGCGTTCCTTCCTCGTGATCGTCTTCTCAGGGGGGACATTACTCCCTGGGAGGCCCGATTTCGCGAGTGCCCCCGTGGGCTTAGGACAAAAGTCCGGGGTGAGACTGAGACTGGTGGAGGAAAGACCGGGGAGGTGCCGGGTGATGCCGGAGCAACTGTCGCAGGAGACCGAGCGCGCGAGAGGGGCGCTGCCCTTCGGACCGGCCGAGGTGACCGGGCCGTCGATGGTGCCCACGTTGCACCACGGCGACGTGCTGCTCGTGCACTGGGGGGCGCGGGTCCGACCGGGTGACGTGGTCGTGCTGCGGCATCCCTTCCAGCAGGACCTGCTCGTGGTCAAGCGGGCGGCCGAACGGCGCGGGTCCGGCTGGTGGGTGCTCGGGGACAACGCGTTCGCGGGCGGGGACAGCACCGACTACGGGGTCGTCCCGCAGGACCTCGTCCTCGGCAGGGTCCGGTTCCGGTACCGGCCGCGGGCGGGTCAGCGTTCGCCGTTCGCCGTGGTCCGCTGGGCACTGTCGGCGGTCAGGCCGGTGCTGGCCGAGCGGTCCGCCTCCAGGCGCTTGCGGGCGCGGTAGGCCGCCACGTTGGCGCGGGTGGCGCAGCGGTCGGAGCAGTAGCGCCGGGAGCGGTTGGTCGAGGTGTCCAGGTAGGCGTTGCGGCAGGGGGCCGCCTCGCACAGACCCAGCCGGTCGACGCCGTACTCGGTGAGGTGGAAGGCCAGTCCCATGGCCGCGATGGCCGCGAAACCCGCGGTCGCGTTGGAGGGATGGTCCGCCAGGTGCATGTGCCACAGCGGGCTGCCGTCCTCCGCGCGGTGGTCGTGTCCGGAGATCTGCGGGCTCACCGGGAACTCCAGGAGCAGGGAGTTCAGCAGGTCCACGGCGAGGGTCTCGTCGCCACCGTCGGCCGCCTCGAAGACCGCGCGCAGCCGTCCCCGGACCGAGCGGAACCGCGTCACGTCGGCGTCGGACGCGCGCCGGGCCGCCGACTGGTTGGCGCCGAAGAGCTCACGGACGGCCTCCACCGAGGTCAGGGAGTCCTGGCCCCGCGACGGTTCCTCGGTGTTGACGAGACGTACGGCGTAATCCGAGTAATAGGCCAGTTCCACTTGTAGTCCTTACGAAGGGGCTCTATGGTCGTGCCTGCGGTCAGGTAATAGCTGATTGCGCTTCCAGGGTATTACACGACGTAGGCACGGAGGGGGCTCGATGACGGACGCGGACGCCACCACGACCACCACGACCACGACAACCACCGCGGGGGGAGCCGACTGGCAGGCGTGGCAGCGGAGCTGGGACCGGCAGCAGGAGTGGTACATGCCGGACCGTGAGGAGCGGTTCGGGATCATGCTCGACATGGTCGAGGCGCTCGTCGGCCCCGCGCCGCGCGTGCTGGACCTGGCCTGCGGCACCGGCACCATCACGGCCCGGCTGCTCGCCCGGTTCCCGCAGGCCACGAGCACCGGCGTGGACCTCGACCCCGCGCTCCTCGCCATCGCCGAGGGCACCTTCGCGGGCGACGAGCGGGTCTCCTTCGTCACCGCCGACCTCAAGGACCCCGACTGGCCGGCGAAGCTGCCGTACGACACGTACGACGCCGTGCTGACCGCCACGGCCCTGCACTGGTTCCACGCCGAGCCCCTCGCGGATCTCTACGGTCGGGTCGCGGAGCTGGTCCGCGACGGTGGTGTCTTCATGAACGCGGACCACATGATCGACGACACGACGCCCCGGATCAACGCGGCCGAGCGCGCGCAGCGCCACGCGCGGATGGACGCGGCCAAGGGCGAGGGCGCGCTGGACTGGTCCGAGTGGTGGCAGCTCGCCGCCAAGGACCCGGTGCTCGCCGGGCCCACCGCCCGCCGCTTCGAGATCTACGGCGAACACGCCGACGGCGAGATGCCCTCGGCGGCGTGGCACGCGCGCGTACTGCGCGAAAAGGGCTTCGGCGAGGCGCGGCCGGTGTGGTGCTCGCCGTCGGACACCCTGCTGCTGGCCGTCAAGTGAGCTCATGACAGCGAGGAGGGGCGGTACGGGAGATCCGTACCGCCCCTCCTCACGCGGTCCCGGGGGGACCTTGCGCCGGCCTCAGAGGACCTTGGACAGGAACGCCTTCGTCCGGTCGTGCTGCGGATCGGTCAGGACGTCGCGCGGATTGCCCGACTCGACCACCACGCCGTTGTCCATGAAGACCAGGCTGTCGCCGACCTCGCGGGCGAAGCCCATCTCGTGGGTGACGACGACCATCGTCATGCCGGACTCGGCGAGGTCGCGCATGACGTCGAGGACGTCGCCGACCAGCTCGGGGTCGAGCGCCGAGGTCGGCTCGTCGAACAGCATCAGCTTCGGGTCCATCGCCAGGGCCCGCGCGATGGCGACGCGCTGCTGCTGGCCGCCGGAGAGCTGCGAGGGGTAGTTGTCGGCCTTGTCGCCCAGGCCCACGCGCTCCAGGAGCCCCCGCGCGCGGTCCCTGGCCTGGGCCTTGCTCATGCCCTTCACCTGGATCGGCGCCTCCATGACGTTCTCCAGGGCCGTCATGTGCGGGAACAGGTTGAAGCGCTGGAAGACCATGCCGATGTCCCGGCGCTTGAGGGCGACCTCGCTGTCCTTGAGCTCGTAGAGCTTGTCACCCTTCTGGCGGTAGCCGACCAGCTCGCCGTCGACGTACAGACGTCCGGCGTTGATCTTCTCCAGGTGGTTGATGCAGCGCAGGAACGTCGACTTGCCGGAGCCGGAGGGGCCGATGAGGCAGAACACCTCGCCCTGCTTCACCTCCAGGTCGATGCCCTTGAGGACCTCGACGGCGCCGAAGGACTTGTGGACGCCCTCCGCCTTGACCATGGGGACGGCGGAGTCCCGCACGCGGGCACCGTCCGTCTTGCCGATCTTCTCGGTCATGCCATGCCTCCCTTCGGGCGGCCGAGGGAGAACATGTTCGCCTTGACCTTCTGCCACGGCGTCGGTGGCAGCTGGCGGCTGGAGCCTCGGGCGTAGTGCCGCTCCAGGTAGTACTGGCCGATGCTGAAGACCGAAGTCAGCAGCAGGTACCAGGCCGCCGCCAGGAACAGCATCTCGGCCGGGGCACCCGAGGTCTGGCCGATGTCCTGGGCGACCCGGAACAACTCGGCGTACTGGACGACCGACACCAGTGAGGTCGTCTTCAGCATGTTGATGACCTCGTTGCCCGTCGGCGGCACGATGACGCGCATCGCCTGCGGGACCACGATCCGGCGCAGCGTCTTGGCGTGGCTCATGCCGAGCGCGTGCGCCGCCTCGGTCTGGCCCTCGTCGACCGCGAGCAGGCCGGCGCGGCAGATCTCCGCCATGTACGCCGCCTCGTTCAGACCGAGGCCGAGCAGCGCCGTCAGGAACGGCGTCATGAAGTCGGACCACTCGTCGCGGTAGAACGGGCCGAGGTTGATGTACTCGAAGACCAGGCCGAGGTTGAACCAGACGACCAGCTGCACCAGGACCGGCGTGCCGCGGAAGAACCAGATGTAGAACCACGAGATGGACGAGGTCACCGGGTTCTTCGACAGCCGCATCACGGCGAGCAGGATGCCGCCGACGATGCCGATCAGCATCGCCAGGACGGTGATCAGCAGCGTCTTGCCCATGCCGGTCAGGACACGGTCGTCGAAGAAGTAGTCCGGGATCGCGCCCCAGTTGATCTTGCCCTGGGAGAACGCGTACACGACCGCGACCAGCAGCGCGATCGCGACGACCGCGGAGACGTAGCGCCCGTAGTGCCGGACCGGGATGGCCTTGATGGCCTCCGGCGGGGTCGGCGGGGTGTCGGCCGGGCCGCCCGCCGTCTTGTCGATGTCAACAGTCACGGATGTTGCCTTTCAGCGCCCGCCGCGCGGTCACTTGCCGCCGTTGACGGTGGCCTGGGTGACGGCGCCTTCCGCCACGCCCCACTTGTCCATGATCTTCTTGTACTCGCCGTTGGCGATCACCGCGTCCAGCGCCGCCTTCAGGGCGTCGCGCAGCTGCGTGTTGTCCTTGGCGACCGCGATGCCGTACGGCGCGGCCTCGACCTGCTCGCCGACCATCTCGAAGTCCTTGCCGCCGCCGGAGGTCTTCACCGCGTACGCCGCGACCGGGAAGTCGGAGGAGCCGGCGTCCGCGCCGCCCGCGCGCAGACGGGTCTGGGCCTGCTGGTCGTTGTCGAAGGCCTCCATGGAGATCTTCTTGCCGGCCGGGCACTTCTCGTTCTCGGCCTTGGCGAGGTCCTCGGAGACCGTGCCGCGCTGGAGCACGAGCTTCTTGCCGCACAGGTCGGACCAGGTCTTGATGCCCTGGTCGTCGCCCTTCTTGGTGTAGATGGAGACACCGGCGGTGAAGTAGTCGACGAAGTCGACGCCCTGGCCGACCTTCTTGCCGGTGTCGGCGTCGATGCCCTCCTGGCGGTCCTTGGTGTCGGTCATCGCGGACATGGCGATGTCGTACCGCTTGGAGCGCAGACCGGTGATCAGGGTGTCGAAGGTGCCGTTCTCGAACTCGAACTTCACACCGAGCTGCTTGCCCAGGGCGTCCGCGAGGTCGGGGTCGATACCGACGGTCTTGCCGGAGTCGTCCTTGAATTCGACGGGAGCGTACGCGATGTCGGAGCCGACCTTGACGGTGCCCTTGTCGCGAATCGACTGCGGCAGCTTGTCCGCCAGCGGAGCGCCGCTCGAGGACTGGGTGTCGCTGCTGCCGGAATCGCCGCTCTCGGTCTGGTCGCCGCATCCGGTGAGCAGCAGGGCGCCTGCGACCGCGATCGCACCGAGCGCTGCTAGCCGGGAGTGCGCGGCGGTCGTACGACGGGTGGAGCGTGCGGTCATGGTGGTTCCTCCGGCGGATGAGGGAGTAGCCGATGGGGACGGTGGAGTTCCGGTGGGACGGACGCCGGCCGGAGACCGACCGGCGTCGTGGGTCGACGAGAGCACACACCTTCGAGTGCCGCGACCTCGTGTGATTACGGCATCTTGCCATTCGGACTCGGCCGTTCAGGGGGGCCGTCATGTCAAAATCGGATAACGGGTCACCCCCCGAACCGCACCAGGTCGGTACATCACGACCGAACCTTTGCGGGAATCTGCCCTTCCGGCCGGAAGATCTACGGAATTTCTCGTTATCCGAACATGGATTGCGGGTGAGCTGGGTCGCCGAAGGTGGCGTTCGCAGGTCTGTCAAGGGGTGCCGGGAGGTTGTCCGGAACCCTGGCTATGAGCCATGTCACCGACATGCGGCGTTCGGGGTCCGGCATGTGAGCTTGCGCTTATCGGACTCGTCGCGGGGGCGGTCCGTCGGGTAAGAAGGTTCTTTACACCCCTCATCAGGGGCTCAGGGCGCGTGTGCGGCGCGTCCGTCGCGCAGGGTCCTCGTGGCCCAGACAGCCATCTCCCTGTGCGGTGCCCGCCCATTCCTCACCAGGAGTGGACAAACCCTCAATCCATGAACTCTTAAGGGGTAAGACAAAGTGGCAGCGGAGATCGTCAATCCTCGCAGCGACAGCGACGCCAGTGCGGAGCAGGAGGCGGGCGCCGAGCCGCTCGACTCCTTCGACCCCGCGTTCGCGCTGCACCGCGGCGGCAAGATGGCCGTGCAGGCCACCGTGCCGGTCCGCGACAAGGAAGACCTGTCCCTGGCGTACACGCCCGGCGTCGCGAAAGTGTGCAGCGCGATCGCCGAGCAGCCCGACCTCGTCCACGACTACACCTGGAAGTCGTCGGTCGTCGCGGTCGTGACGGACGGTACGGCGGTGCTGGGGCTCGGGGACATCGGGCCCGAGGCCTCCCTTCCCGTGATGGAGGGCAAGGCCATCCTCTTCAAGCAGTTCGGCGGCGTGGACGCGGTCCCGATCGCCCTGAACTGCACGGACGCCGACGAGATCGTCGAGACCGTGGTCCGGCTCGCGCCCTCCTTCGGCGGCGTCAACCTCGAGGACATCTCGGCGCCGCGGTGCTTCGAGATCGAGCGCAAGCTCCAGGAGCGCCTCGACATCCCGGTCTTCCACGACGACCAGCACGGCACGGCGGTCGTGACGCTGGCGGCGCTGCGGAACGCGGCGCGGCTGAGCGGACGGGCGCTCGGTGAGCTGCGGGCGGTGATCTCGGGCGCGGGCGCGGCCGGGGTCGCCATCGCCAAGATGCTCGTGGAGGCCGGCATCGGGGACGTCGCGGTCGCCGACCGCAAGGGCGTCGTCTCGGCCGACCGGGACGACCTGACGCCGGTGAAGCAGGAGCTGGCCTCCTTCACCAACAAGGCCGGGCTGTCGGGCTCGCTGGACGCGGCCCTCGCGGGCGCCGATGTCTTCATCGGTGTCTCCGGCGGTACGGTGCCGGAGCCGGCGGTGGCCTCGATGGCGAAGGGCGCGTTCGTCTTCGCGATGGCCAACCCGAACCCCGAGGTGCATCCGGAGGTCGCCCACAAGTACGCGGCGGTCGTCGCGACGGGGCGCTCGGACTTCCCGAACCAGATCAACAACGTGCTGGCGTTCCCGGGCATCTTCGCGGGCGCGCTGCAGGTGCGGGCGTCGCGGATCACCGAGGGCATGAAGCTCGCGGCGGCCGAGGCGCTGGCCTCCGTGGTGGGGGACGACCTCGCCGCGGACTGCGTCATTCCGTCCCCGTTCGACGAGCGGGTCGCGCCGGCGGTCACGGCTGCGGTGGCTGCGGCGGCTCGGGCGGAGGGGGTCGCGCGCCGGTGACGGTGTGACTCCTGCGGTGCGGTGAGCGGCCTCGTCCTTGGCGGACGGGGCCGCTTGGCTTTGCGTGCGTGCGTGCGGGCGCGGCCGTCGGACGGCGGGTGCGTGTGCGTGTGCGTGTGCGCTGGTGCTGGGCTGGGGGTGGGGTGCGCTGACCGGCGCCGGCCGGGTGCCTCCGCCAGTGCCTGAACGGCCTGGGAGGTACCCCCAGCGCCCACCCTCCCCCACTCTCGGCTTCGCTCGAGCGAGGGGACCCCATCGCCCCAGCGGCACGACTGCCCGCAGCGACGGCGGTACGGCGACTGCCCGCAGTCCGGGGGTGGGGCAAGAGGGGGTGTGTCACACGGCGCTGTGGTTCCGGTTGGGCGGTGTGGAACCTATCGTCAAGGTCATGTTCGCTGTCTACGCCGCCCGAATCGACCGCGACCAGCCGCTGGCCGGCCTGGAGTTGGGAGAGCTTCCGGCTCCCGAGGCCCGGCCCGGCTGGAGTGTCGTCGATGTCAGGGCCGCCTCCCTCAACCACCACGACCTGTGGTCCCTGCGCGGCGTCGGCCTCCCCGAGGACCGGTTGCCGATGATCCTCGGCTGCGACGCCGCCGGGGTCGACGCGGACGGCAACGAGGTCGTCCTGCACTCCGTGATCGGCCAGACCGGTCACGGGGTCGGCCCCGAGGAGCCCCGCTCCATCCTCACCGAGCGCTACCCGGGGACGTTCGCCGAGCAGGTCGCCGTGCCGACCTGGAACATCCTGCCCAAGCCCAAGGAGCTCTCCTTCGAGGAGGCCGCCTGTCTGCCGACCGCCTGGCTGACGGCGTACCGGATGCTGTTCACCAACGCCGGGGTGCGTCCCGGTGACTCCGTGCTGGTGCAGGGCGCCGGCGGCGGGGTGGCCACGGCCGCGATCGTGCTCGGCAAGGCGGCGGGGCTGCGGGTCTTCGCGACCAGCCGGGACGAGGCCAAGCGCAAGCGGGCCCTGGAACTCGGCGCGGTCGAGGCCGTCGAGACCGGTGCGCGGCTGCCGCAGCGGGTCGACGCCGTGATCGAGACCGTGGGCGCCGCCACCTGGTCGCACTCCATCAAGTCGCTGCGGCCCGGCGGCACGCTGGTCATCTCCGGTGCCACCAGCGGGGACCGGCCCTCCCACGCCGAGCTGACCCGGATCTTCTTCCTGGAGCTCAAGGTCGTCGGCTCCACGATGGGTTCCAAGGACGAACTGGAGGACCTGCTGTCCTTCTGCGCCGCCACCGGTGTGCGGCCCGTCATCGACGAGGTGCTCCCGATGGACCGGGCCCGCGAGGGGTTCGAGCGGATGGCTTCCGGGGAGCAGTTCGGCAAGATCGTGCTCAGCAACTCCTGACGCCTTCGCCCAGTTCCTCCAGATGCGGCGGGTCCGGTTCTCCGGGCCCGCCGTTCGCGTGCACCGCCTGGCCCTCGGCATGTCAACCAGTGTTGACATAAACCTGGTGTCAACCTAAGTTGACTGCATGAGTGAAGCAACGGATCTCGCCACGCGGGCGGGTGACCGCGATCCCCGGATCGGGCTGCGGGCCGTCGCCGCCCTGCGAAAGCTGGTGGAGCAACTGGAAGCGGTACAGGTGCGCAGCGCGCGCGGGCAGGGCTGGTCGTGGCAGGAGATCGCCACGGAACTCGGGGTCAGCAGGCAGGCCGTGCACAAGAAGTACGGGAGGCATTGATGTTCGAGCGATTCACGAAGGACGCCCGGGCGGTCGTGCAGGGCGCCGTCGGGCACGCCGAAGAGGCGCGGGCGCATACCGTCGTGCCCGAGCACCTGCTGCTCGCCCTGCTGGACCGAGAGGGCAGCCGCGCCTCCTTCGCGCTGGCGGCACTCGGTGTCGGCGAGCGTCGGGAAGAGGTACGGCAGGCGCTGCGGGACGCGCGGCGACGTGCCGGGCTGTCGCAGGCCGAGACCGATGCCCTCGCCGGACTGGGGGTCGACGTCGGGGAGATCGTCGCCCGGGTGGAGGAGGCCCATGGCGTGGGCGCGATGTCCGCCGACGACCGGAAGGGCAGGCGCCTGTGGTCGGGGCACCGCAGCTTCAGCCGGGGGGCCAAGGAGGTACTGGAGAAGGCGCTGCGGGTCGCCGTCGCCCGGCGTGAGCGCCACATCGGGGACGAGCACATCCTCCTCGCCCTGGTCCTCCGCCCCGGCGTGCCGGCCGAGGTGCTCGCCGACCACGGGGTGACCCACGAGTCGCTGACCAGGGTGCTGGGCGACGGAGCCGGGGAAGCCTGCGCCTGACCGGCGCTTCACTTCCGCGCGACCGGTCGTCCGCCGGTGTGCGGCGCCCCTGAGGGAGTGGCGGGGCGCCGTACCCGACTCAGCCCTTCGGTGTCCGCAGGAGCACCCCGATGTGCGCTGCGGCCTCCGACAGGCGGCGGCGGGTGTCGCGCAACTGGTCGGCCGTCACACCGTGGTCTCGGGCGGCGTCGCGGATGTCGTCCCGGAAGCGGTCGAGCAGCCGGTCCAGGTCGCGGGCCGGGTCGCCGGTGGACTCCGCGGCGTCCTCGTGGGCCCAGCTCGGGGCGTATCCCGCGGGGAAGTCCTCGGGCGTGACGGAGTACTCGGGACCGGGGGAGCGCTCGGTCCGCGGGGCGGCGCTCCCGGTGTCGGTGCGGCCGAAGCCCCAGTCCTTGCCGAACTCCTTCCCGAAGTCCTTTCCGAAGTCGCCGACCTCCTTGGCCAGTTCGCTCAGGCCCTCGCGCAGTCCCGTCGGCCAGTCGCCCCGCGAGAAGTGGTCCTGCACCTGTTCCTGCACGCGCTGGGCGATGCGCTGGACCTCCTCCTGCGCCTGGGCCCGGGCCCGCTCCTGGGCCTCCTTGGCCTGGCGCCGGGCCCGCTGGGCCTCGTCACGGGCGCGGCGGCTCTCGTCCTTGGCGCGGCGGGCCTGCTCCTTCCACTCCTGCTTGACGCGCCGCATCTCCTCCTTGGCGGCCCGCCAGGCCTCCTTCTCGTCGGTGTCCCCGGCACCGCCGAGGGGGCTCCCCTCGTCGTGTGCCCCGGAACCGGTGCCCCGGCGGGCCGCGGTGGCCGCGGCCCGCATCTCCCGCCGCAGATCGCCGGCCGCGCCCCGTACGTCGGCCCGGATCTCGGCGGCCAGCTCGGCGACCGATTCCCGGATCTCCAGCTCCAGGTCGGCCAGCTCTCCGCTGCGGTCGGCCAGCTCGGCGCGGCCGGCGTCCGTGATGGCGTACACCTTGCGGCCGCCCTCGGTGGTGTGGGTGACCAGGCCCTCCGCCTCCAGCTTGGCCAGGCGCGGGTACACCGTGCCCGCGGACGGGGCGTACAGGCCCTGGAAGCGCTCTTCGAGGAGCCGGATCACCTCGTAACCGTGACGCGGGGCCTCGTCCAGGAGCTTGAGGAGATAGAGGCGGAGGCGGCCGTGGGCGAAGACGGGGGGCATGTCAGAGCACCTTCTTGTCGGTCGTGCCGTCGGAAGGGGCGCCGGTGGCGCCCTGATCCCGGACGGAAGCGGAATTGTCCCCCGAGCCGCCCCGCGCGTCGTCCGCCGGGCCGGTGTCCTGCGGCTCCCGCTCCCACGGTGCGTCCTCCGTCGCCGGGCGGCGGAGCAGGGCGATCGAGCCGGAGACCGTGGTGGCCTTCAGCCGGCCGTTGCCCGCGCCGAGTCGCCCGGTGATGCGCTTGGCCCCCCACTGGCCGCCCACCCGGAGGTCCTCGAAGGCGCTGCTGACCATGCCGCTGGCCGTGTTCGCCTCGACCTGGGCATCGGCCGGCTGGGGGAGCCGGATGGCGATCTCGCCCGAGACGCTGTTCAGGCTGATGTCGGTGGGGCCGCCGGCCGGGTCCAGGTCGACGATCATCGAACCGCTCACCGAGTCGGCCCGCACGGAGGAGCCCGCCTCCACCACCGTCAGGTCGCCGGAGACGGAGTTGAAGCGCAGGTCGCCGGTGAGGGCCTGGGCCTCCACGTTCCCCGAGACGGTGTCGGCGCGGACCGGGCCCGCGAGGCTCACCAGCGTGGTGTCCCCGGAGACGCCCTTCACCTCGGCGGATCCGTCGAGACCGGAGACCACGGCCGCCGCGCTGACCGCGCCCACCTCCACGCGGGTGCCGGTCGGCACCGCCAGGGAGACCACCGCGGTGCGGCGCCAGCCCTTGCGGTCCAGCCACTTGAGGAAGCCCTTCCAGGGCAGGTCCTCGTAGGCCACCGTGAGCACGCCGTCCCGGTGGGTCACGATCAGGGGTGGTCCGTCGATCTCGGAGACCTCTAGACGGGCGGAACCTTCGTCCGTGCCCACCACGTTCACCGTTCCACCGACGATGCGTACGTGGAGTCCTCTCACGGGCTCGTCGAAGGTGAGCTTCCTGGGCTCGGTGACGGACCACTCGGACATGGTGACGACCTCCTCGACCGAACGCGCCATATCGCGTCCTTGCCAATTCACGATATATCGCGGGCACGGAAAGTCAAGACGCCCGTTCTGGTGATCGACGATCGGCCGACCGAACCGATGTGCCCTAGCTTGTCCCTATGTCGACGGAAGAGCCCATGTCCGCTCCCGCTCCCGGGGCCCTGCTGCTCTGCCGCGCCGAGCCGGACTCCGTCGCCGCCGTCGCTCCACTGCTCGGCGAGCGGATGCCGCTGGTCCGGGCGGGCGAGGGATGGAGCGCGCTCGTGCCGGAGGGCGGGCCCTGGCGCGACGGCAGGGAGCCCGTCGACCGTGTGGTCACCGGCTGGGCCGCGGCGCTCGCCGTCGGCGCTCCCTGGCCGGTGCTCGCCCTGTGGTGGGACGCCGACCGGGCCGGATACACCCTCGCCTCCGGCTTCCGCCGCCCCGTCGGCTACGTGTGGCTCGCGGACGGCACGCCGGCCGGTGAGGACGAGGCGATGCGTACGTTCGCCGCCCGGCTCGGCCTCGACCCGGTCCTGGACGTCCAGTCGCTGGACCGGCTCACCCGGCCCGATCCGGATGCCGGTCACGGTCACGGTCTCGGTCGGGACGCCGGAGCCGGGGCCGGTGCCGGTGCCCGGGCCAGGCTGCGCGGGCTGCTCGCGGTGCTTGCGCGCGCGGGGATCACCCTCCCCGCCGGACTCGTCCCCGGCGAAGGCGCCGACCGCCTCGGCACGGCCGCCCGCGCCCTCCCCGGCGCCCTCCGGACCGACGCCGCCGGACGCCGCCCGACCGCCGACGAGAGCCGCCTGGCCGCCTGGACGCCCTGGGTGGGCGGCCCCGGGGCCCGCGCCCTGGCCTTGGCCCAGATGGCGGTGGGCCTGCCGCTCACCGCCTGGGGTCTGCGGCGCCGCAGCGGCGGCTGGACCACGGCGGGGGCGCTGCTGATCACGCACGGCGCGCTCGGGACGGCGTACGGCCTCTCCAGGCGCTCCTGACGGCGCCCAGAAGACACCCACGCGTCCGTGCGCCGGCGTGGCGCCTGTGCGTCCTGGTCCGTGCGCGGCGTGGCGCCTGTGCGTCCTGGTCCGTGCGCGGCGTGGCGCCTACGCGTCCTCGTCCGTGCAGCGCGGTGCTTACGCTCCCTCGTCCGTGTGCGGCGTGCCTAACGCCTCCCCGTCCGTGCGCGGCGTGCCTACGCGTCCTGTGCGTGCGCGGCGCGCTACTCGTCCTCGTCCTCGTCGTCCAGCCGCGCGAGCCACGTCGCCAGTCGCTCCACCGGCACCTCGAAGTCAGGGTTCAGGTCGACGAAGGTCCGCAGCTGCTCGGCGAGCCACTCGAAGGTGACCTCCTCCTCGCCGCGCCGCTTCTCCAGTTCCTCGATGCCTCGGTCGGTGAAGTACAACTCATGCTCCTGATGCGGGTGGGGCGGACCCCACGGCGTACCCGTCCAGGGTAGTGCGTACGGCCCGGCCGCTTCCTCCGGCTTGCGGGTGGGGGTCGCGGGCGGCCGGGCTGGGTATTAGCCTCGTCGGGGTCAAGTGACCGGTGACCGTGCCCGGTTTGGGCGCGGCGGGCTCGACGGGGGAGCGGAATGAGCCACATCCAGGACGTGCGGCTGCCGGACGGGACGGTGGTCACCGCCCGGATCGGCGAGGCGGACGGGTACGACGACCAGGAGGACGTCGGCTTCACCGAGGCGGCCGTCGCCAAGGTCGAGCGGCTCCAGGAGCTGATCACCGGGGTCGGTTCCTCGGTGCTGAGCGCGGCCCGCGCCGCCGGGCCCAGCGAGGCCGCCATCACCTTCGGCGTGGAGCTGACCGCCAAGGAGGGACTGGCCGTGGCCGTGCTCGCCCGGGGCGAGACCAAGGCATCGCTCGAGGTCACGCTCACCTGGCAGTTCGACCGGCCCGACGGGCAGACGGGCGCGCGGGTGCCGGCCGCGCATGAGTGAGGGCAACGACCGCCTCTACGAACTCGCCCGCGCCGCCACCGTCCACCTGCTGCCCGCCCGGGGTGACGGTGCGCCGCTGTGGGGGAGCGGCTTCTTCGTCGCGCCGGGCTGGGTCCTCACCGCCGCCCACGTACTGCGCCCGCACCTCGCGGCGGACCCCGGCGCCGTCTTCCGGGTGCGCGGCGAAGGGGTCGACGCCGAGGCCCGCCTCGAGCAGTGGCTGCTCACCGACCCGCGCCGCCAGGCCGTACCCCTGGAGGAGGACCTGGCCCTGGTGCGGCTGGCGGGGGAGCCCGAGGAGCACCAGCACGAGTGCGTCTGGCTCGCCGACCGGGCCGTGCTCCACTCCGGCGCCCTCAAGGTGTGCGGCTACCACCCGGGACCGCCCGAGACGCACTTCCGGATCGTCGACGCCGAGATCAACGGGCACCAGGACCGGCACGGACTGATCATCAAGCCCGACATCGACTTCCCCGGCGGGGTCTCCGGCGGCCCGCTCGTCGACCCGGAGACGGGAGCCGTGATCGGGCTGGTCAAATCGCGCCGCAAGCAGCAGGACGGCGGCAAGGCCGTCGCCATCTCCGCCCTGCGCCGCTTCGGACCGACGTACCGGACGGTGCTGGCCGCGCACGACCGCTGGCACGGCGACGAGCCGCAGTCCCCGGCCGGGGACAACTGGATAGACCTCCAGGGCGGGCCCCCGGTCGGCGCCGGCGAGCAGTGGACCCCCGCCGACCGCCGGGACGCGCTGCGCCTGCTCGCCGAGCTGCCCCCGCCGCCGGACGCGCCCACCGTCGAACTGCTCGCGAAGAAGGCGCGCAGCCGCAACACCTGGCCGGGCGGCACCCCCGAGCTGCTGACCTGGCGGGACGGCGCGGGACTGCTCTACGAGGGCGCCCGCCCGCTGGAAGCACTGACCTTCCTGCGCTACCTGAAGTACGTCGAGCTGTACACGGCCGCCCGGGGCAGCGACGCGACCGCCCTCGGCCGGTGGATCGCCACGCGGCTGCGCCGGGAACCGCGCCGGCCCTTCCACGCCCTCGTCAGCGACGTGAGCCTCCCCGATGCCCTGCGCCCGGCCCCCGACACCGCGCCGGAGCGCGTCGTGATCCCCTACCCGGGGCCGGGCGAGGGGGCGACCGTCACCGTCCTGCTCGACCCGGTGATAGGCGCGCGGCCCGCCCGGTTCTTCTGGCAGATCTGGTACGACGACGGCCAGGGCGAGCCCGAACTCCACGAGGTGGACGGCTCCGTCCACGGACACGACCCCGCCGGTCTCGTCCAGGCCCTGCGCGGGCCGCTGGGCCGGCTGCTGCGGGCCAAGGACGAGGCGGACCGGCCGGTGCCCCTCGAAGTCGCCCTCCCCGTCGAACACTTCGACACGGCCGTGCACCGGTGGCGGTTCGACGACATCGCCGAACTCAACGACGCCGGTCACCTGGGGGCGCGCCGCAGGGTGGTACTGCGCGCCCTCGAGCGCCGGGGAGATCCGGACAAACTCTGGACCGAGCGCTGGCAGGCCATGACCACCCAGCAGCGCTTCAGCGGCTGGCGCACCCCGGGGCAGGGCGACTTCCCCGGGGCCCGCGGCTACCGCGACGCCGCCTGCGACCTCATACCGGTCATGTGCCGGCCGGCCGGACGCGACCCCGGCCGCACCGCCATGAGGCTCGCCCTCGAGAGCGGTCACGGCGTCGCCCTCTGGCACGTCGACGGCCACTCCTCCCGGGTCTGCCCCGAGTCGTGCGACACCCTCTACGCCAAGGCGGAGGAACTCCTCGGCACGCTCGGCAACCTCGCCGAACTGCCGGACCGGATACGCCACGTGCGCCAGGAGATCAGCGAACTGCGGGCCGACCATGCCTGGGCCGAGCCGATGGCCCTCCTCTACGACGATCCGCGCCGGCCCCTGCCCTCCGAAGAGGGCGGGACGCTGGACGCCCCCCTGTGAACCCCGGACACGCGGCCCGGTGCGCGCCGGGCACGCGCCGCGCGGGACGTCGTGACTGGCCGGAATGCGCTGGTTCCCGGGTGGGGCGCGGGTACATTTCCAGGGGCCCGTTGTGGGTGCGCGACGCCCTAGTCGGCCAGGCCGTGGACAACCACCGACCGTCGACGAGGAGCACCGTATGAGCGAGTGGTTCATCTACCGGGGCACCGGGCAGCCGGATCCCGAGCGGATCAGGCAGCTGCCCGCCCCGCCCCCCTGGCGGGCCTTCGACACCCCGGTCGTGGACTACGACGTGCCGGACCTCGGGTCCTCCACCCGGCGCAGGCTCGGCGCGCGCACCGTCCCGCTGCCCATCCAGGACCCCGGCACCCTCGAACTGGTCAACGCGGCCCTCTATCTGCGCCGCCCGCTGCTCGTCACCGGCGAACCGGGCGTCGGCAAGTCGACGCTGGCCCACTCCATCGCCCACGAACTCGGCCTCGGCCGGGTCCTGGAGTGGCCGGTCGTCAGCCGCAGCGAACTGCGGGACGGGCTCTACACGTACGACGCCATCGGCCGCCTCCAGGACGCCCAGCTGCCCGACGGACAGGGCTCCCCGGACATCGGCCGGTACATCAAGCTCGGCCCGCTCGGCACCGCGCTGCTCGCGGCCGACCGGCCCCGCGTCCTGCTCATCGACGAGCTGGACAAGAGCGACATCGACCTGCCCAACGACCTGCTGAACGTGCTGGAGGAAGGCGCGTTCGCCCTCCCCGAACTGGAGCGGATCGCCGACCGCACCCCGGTCGTCGAGGTCCTCACCGACGACGGCAGGCGGGTCGCGGTGACGGACGGCCGGGTGCAGTGCCGGGCCTTTCCGTTCGTCGTCATGACCAGCAACCGCGAGCGCGAGTTCCCCGCCCCGCTGCTGCGCCGCTGCATCCCGCTCGACCTGAGGGCCCCGCGCGAGGAACGCCTCGCCGCCCTGGTGCAGGCCCATTTCGGCCCGGGGGCCTACGACGACAACCGTGACATCGTGGACCAGTTCGCCCGCGCCGAGACGGACGGGGCGCTGCGGCCCACCGACCAGTTGCTCAACGCGATCTTCCTCGCCCAGTACGCCGCCCGCGACGCCGCGCACCGGCGCGAGGAGATCTCGGACCTCCTCATGCAGCCCCTGGACCGCGGGCCGCGGTAGCCGATGGCCGCCCAGGAATCCCCGACCCCCGCCGACGCCGCGGCGCCCGTGCTCGCCACGCTGGTCGCACGCATGCGGGACGCGGGGATCGGGCCGGGCGTCGAGGAACTCGCGGACGCGCTGTGGCTGGCCCGCTGGCTGCCCGCCCCCGCCGCCGCGGCGACCGGGGACGGCTCCGGCACCGGAGGCACCACCGGGGCGCCGCCCGGCGGTCCCCCCGCCACGTCCCCGCGGGCCCCGGCGGACAGGCAGTCCGCGGACCGGGGCGAGACCCCGCCCTCGGAGGGCGCCTGGTTGTTCGCCCCCGGCGGCGACGGCCCCGCGAGCGTCGAGGGCGGTACCGGCGACGGGCCGGCACCCGTGCGGGTCCCGGCCGCACCCGTCCTGCCGGAACCCCTCGCCCTGCAACGCGGCCTGCGCCCGCTGCAGCGCTACCGCGCCCCCGTACGCCCGGTCCCGCGCACCCTGGACGAACGGGCCACCGCCGAACGGGCCGCGGAGTCCGGGCTCGTGCTGCCCGTGCTGCGCACCGACCGGCGTCGCGAGGCCCGGTTGCTGCTCCTGATGGACGTGTCGACCTCCACCGTGGTCTGGCAGCAGGCCCTGGACGAACTGCGTCAGGTCTGCGCCCGGGCCGGCGCGTTCCGCGAGCTGCAGGTGCAGTACCTGCACGAAGGCCCCGGCGGCCGGCCCGGCTGTTCCTCCCGCCCCCGGACGGGCGGCCCGCTGCACGCGCCCGAGCAGCTCAGCGACCCGACCGGGCGCCGCGTGACCCTGGTGCTCAGCGACTGCGCCGGACCGATGTGGCGCAGCGGCCGCATGCAGCGTCTGCTGCACCGCTGGGCGGCGACCGCCCCCGTCGCGGTCGCCCAGCCGCTGCCGCAGCGGATGTGGGCCCGCACCCATCTGCCGGCCCGGCGCGGGATGCTGCACCGGCGCGAGGGTCCGGCCGGGGCGCTGGAGTTCCGCCCCGACCGGGGCGCGGCCGAGCGCGGCGCGCTGCCGGTGCCCGTGCTGGCGCTGCGCCGCCCCTCGGTGGAGGGCTGGGCGCGGCTCGTGTCCGGTGCCACCGGTCAGTCCCTGGCAGCCGCCGCGGGCTGGGTGCGCGCCGACCAGCCCGCCTCCTCGGCGCCCGTGCGTGCGGCCGAGGACGTCGACGGAGCCGAGCGGGTCCGGGCCTTCCTGCGCCCCGCCTCCCCGGAGGCGCGCCGTCTCGCCGTGTACCTGTCGGCGGTGCCGCTCCAGCTGCCGGTGATGCAGCTGGTCCAGCACGCCATGCTCGCCGGGAGCGGGCCCGACGTCCTGTCCGAGGTGCTCCTCGGCGGGCTGCTGCGCCGTGAGCAGGACACCGACGACCCGCAGGCCGTGCGGTACCGCTTCCTGCCGGGCGTCGCCACGGAGCTGCGGTCCCGGCTGACCGTCGAGGACGTCGAGCTGCTGCTCAAGCACTGCTCCGAGTACGTGGAGCGCCGCTACGGCCGCAGTGTGCGCAACTTCCCCGCCCTGGCCGGGGCGTTCCTGCGCGGCGCGGTCACCCCGGGCGAGCGACTCGTCCCCGTGACCGGACCCGTGACCGGCTCCGCGACCGGCCCCGGCACGGCCGAACCACCCGGTCTGCGTGCCTTCGCCGAAGTGTCGGCGGACGTGCTGCGGGAGCTGGGCGCCCGGACGCCGAGGACGGTCGTCGGACCCGCGGCCGGCGCGCAGGAGCTGCTGGAGCGGGGCCGCGAGGCGTACGCCCGCTTCCAGACGGAGGGGCTGACCCGCGAACTCGACGCGGCCGTCGAAAGTCTGCGCCGGGCGCTCGCGGTGGCCCGCGCGGGCGAGCGGCGCGCGGCGGCCGCGGAGCTGCTGGCGGAGTGCCTGCTGGACCGGTGGCACGTGGGCGCGGACGGCGAGGACCTGCGGGAGGCGTGGGAGGCCGTGGCGGACGCCCGGGGGCTCACCGGGCAGGGGAGGTTCGTCCGCGGGATGGTCTGCTCGGCCCAGGCGACCGCGGTGCGCGAGGAGGGCATCGGTTTCCCCGGGGTGACCGACGACCTGCGGTCATGGGCGGCCGACGCCGCCGCGCACGGCGAGCACGATCCCGCGGAGTTCGCCCGGGCGGTCCTGCTGTACCTGGCCGACCAGGACTTCGCCGCCGTTCTGGACGCGGAGGACGAGAGCGACTCCCAGCGTCACTACGCCGGCCTCGCCCTGTCGAACCTGCGCGGCCTCATCGCGCTCGTGGGCGCGGACGGGCATGGGCCCGGCGGTCCCTACACCGCGGCCGCCGACCCGCAGGAGTGGTACGTCGCCCACCTGCACCACGCCCTCGACGCCGCGACCACCGCGGTCGAGCTGTCCGTCTCCGCCGACGCCCGCACCGAGCGGGCCCGGCTCTGGCTGGAACTGGCCCGGCAGTTCGCCGGGCAGGGCCTGTTCCCCTTCTCCGCCGACGACACGGACCGGGCGCGTGACGCGGCCACCTCGGCCACCGAGGACTTCATGGCGGTGCTGAGCGAGGGTCACGACCTGCCGGACACCGAACGCTGCCGGGTCTGGCTGGACGTGGCGTCCGCCGTGGACCTCGCCGGGACCGGCACCGAGGGCGGCGGCGACCTCGACCTGCTGGTCCACGCGCTGGAGCGGGCCCAGGAGGCCGCCGGGGACGACGAGGAACTGCGCGTCGAGTGCCGCACCCGCGCCGCGAGCGCCCACCGGGAGAGCCACGAACGCACCGGTGACCCGGCCTCGCTGGACCTCGCCGTCGACACCTGGGAGTCGGTCGTACGGCTGCTGCGCGAGGACGACCCCCGGCTGCCGGCCGTCCTGACCGACTGGGGCGAGGCCCTGAGCAAGCGCGCCGGCCACCACGACTCGGCCCGGGACACCCACCGGGCCGTAGACCTGCTGCGGCGGGCCGTCGACGGGACCCTCCCCGACGACCCCGAACTGCCCTACCGCCGGTCCCTGCTCGCCGACGCGCACATCGGACGCTTCCAGCGCGAACACGTGCTGTCCGACCTGTACGAGGCCGACTGGCTGCTGGGCGAGGCGGTCCGCGGCTCCGCCGAGCAGCCGCGGTTCCAGGCGCTGTACCTGCTGCGGCGCGGCACCGTGGCCGTGCAGCTGTACGCACGACTGGGCACCGCCGACCACGCCGACAAGGCCGTGGAGTACTACACGCGAGGCTTGGAATACGCCCGTGAGGCCGGACCGGGTGCCAGGGCGGTCGTACCTCTCGCCCTGCGCGGCCGGGCCGACATCCGGGAACGAGCCGGCCGCCACCGCACCGCCCTCGCCGACTACCGCGAGGCCCTGCGTCTCACCACCGACGCCGGGCTCGCCGAGCGGCTCCGCGCGGACATCGCCCGCCTCACCTCCGGAACGGCCGACGCGTGACCCACCCCACCGACGAGACGGAGACACCCCTGCCCGAACTCCACCGCCCCGCCCGCTCCGACCACCCGGTGCTCGCCGCGGTCCTCGCCGAACTCCACGCCCGCGACGGCGAGACCACCGTCGTCGCCTACTACGAGGACGCCCCGTGACGGCCCGCCCCCGGCCGTCCTCGCGCCCCGGCCGGCCCCGCGCCCGGCCCGATGACCCGGACCACCACGCCCCCACACCGCTGCGGCAGTTCGTCCTCAAGGTCCACGGCCGCTGCAACCTCGACTGCACCTACTGCTACCTCTACCGCGGCCAGGACGACGGCTGGCGGGACCGCCCGGCCCGCGTCGGCGCCCGCGTCATGGAGCACACCGCGGCCCGCGTCGCCGAGCACGTCACCGCCCACGGCCTCGACCACATCCGCGTCGAACTGCACGGCGGTGAACCCCTCCTCGCCGGCCCCGCACCGGTGAGGGACTACGTCCGTACCGTCCGCCGGGCCGTGCCCGACGACTGCCGGATCACCGCCACCGTGCAGACCAACGGCACCCGGCTCACCGACCGCGGCCTGGAGCAGCTCGGCGAGGACGGCATCCGGGTCGGCCTCAGCCTCGACGGCGGCCGCGCGGCCCACAACGCACGCCGGACCGACCACGCGGGCCGGCCCGCCTGGCCCGCCGCCCTCGCGGCCGCCCGCAGGCTCGCCGCGCACCCGCAGGCGTACGCCGGAATCCTGTGCACCGTGGACCTCGCCGCCGATCCGCTGGACGTCTACCACTCGCTGCTGGAGCTGGTCCCGCCCCGCCTGGACCTCCTCCTGCCGCACGCCAACTGGGGAAACCCACCGCCGGGTCTGCGCGGCGGGCCGCCCGGCCGGCACCGGCCCGGGGCCACGCCCTACGGGGACTGGCTGGCCACGGTCTTCGACGCCTGGTGGGACGCGGGCCGGCTGCGCACCCGAGTACGGCTTTTCCAGGAGATCGTCGCCCTGCTGCTGGGGGCGCCCAGCCGGGCCGAGGCCGTGGGCCTGTCGCCGGTGGCCGCCGTCGTCGTCGAGACGGACGGCGCGATCGAGCAGGTCGACTCGCTCAGAACCGCCTACCGGGGCGCCGCCGAGACCGGGCTCGACGTGTTCCGGAACTCCTTCGACACGGCCCTGCGCCACCCGGGCATAGCGGCACGCCAGTCGGGCGAGCGGGCCCTGGGCGAGGAGTGCCGTGCCTGCCCGGTCGGCCGGGTCTGCGGGGGCGGCAACTACGTGCACCGGTACGCGCCCGGCTCCGGATTCCGCCACCCGAGTGTGTACTGCGCCGATCTGGAGCGGCTGGTCCGGCACGTCGCGCACCGGCTGGAACACACCGTCCGTATCGCCACGTGAGCCGAACGTCACGCCCAACTCCGCGCGAACCAGGTCGCTTTGACGCACAATTGACTAACCTGTGCTCAGTCGTGACCAGGTCGGCCGAGGGGACAGCGAGATGGTGACGGAGCCGGTACACGTCACGGTGGTCTTCGCCGGGCAGAGCGAATCCTGGGCCAAGTGGATCGACCACCAGGTCCGCGCCGCCGGCCGCACCACCACCCTGGTGCGGTGGAACCCGCTGCGCCGGCCGCCGGCCGCGCACGCCCTGACCGATCTGCTCGGCGCGCCGGGCCGCATCCTGCTCGTCATCGACGACTGGTACGAGCGGCTGGGAGCCGAACGGTTCGAGGCCTGGGCGGCGGTGCTGCGCGAGGTGCTGCCCTCCTTCCGCGAACGCATCGCCGCCGTGAGCGTCACCGCGCAGCCGATGCCCGCGGAGGTCGCCCCGCTCGCGCCGGTCGAACTGCGCGGCCTGCGCCCCGAGGTGGCCCGCACCCGCGTACTGGAGTGCGCGGCGATCCCGGCCCCCGGCGTCCTGGTCGACCTGCGCCGCGGCCCGCGCTTCCCGGACGATCCGCCGGAGGTCTGGCGCGTCCCCCGCCGCAACCGCCGCTTCATCGGCCGCACCGAGCTCCTGGAGCAGATGTACGGGGCTCTCGCCGGCGCCGGGCCCGAGGGAGCCACCCTGGCCCTGCGGGGACCCGGAGGCGTGGGAAAGACACAGCTGGCGCTGGAGTACGCCCACCGCTTCGCCGGCGAGTACGACGTCGTCTGGTGGATCACCGCAGCGCAGCGCGTCACCGCCCGCCAGCAGTTCGCCGATCTGGCGCCCGAACTGGGCCTCAGGGACGGCGGGGACCTGGCGGCCACCATCAAGGCCGTACGCCGGGAGCTCGGCCGCACGGTCCGTCCCTGGCTGCTGGTCCTGGACGGCGCGGGCGACCCGGACAAGGTGATCGACCTCATCCCCGACGAGGGGCGCGGGCACGTCCTGGTCACCACGCACCGCGGCGAATGGGCGGCGCAGGGGGAGACCCTCCCGGTCGCGGGCTTCGAACGCCGGGAGAGCGTCGCGTTCGTGGGCCGGCGCACCGAGCGGCTGGACGCCGGCCAGGCCGACCGGCTCGCCGACGCCGTCGAGGACATGCCGCTGCTGCTCGACCAGACGGCCGCGTGGCTCGACACCAATCCGGCCATGTCCGTCGACGAGTACGTGCGGGACATCCGCGACGGCCGTCCCGACCGCTTCGGCGTGATGCCGTCCCGGGACTATCCGGAGTCCTTCCAGGTCGCCTGGGCCAAGCTCCTCAACACCCTGCGCGAGGGCTTCGAGCCCGCCTGGCACCTGCTCAACCTGCTGGTCTGCTTCTCGCCCGAGGTGGTCCCGGTACGGCTGCTGCAGACCGCCCGGCACACCGACCTGCCGCCGGAGCTGGCGGACCTGGCCGCCGAGCCCAGCAGCTGGAACTCCGCGCTGCGCAAGCTCTCCGAGGTCACCTCGATGCGCATCGAGTACGAACAGGGGCCGCGGCTGGACACCCAGACCGTCGGCACGCTGCGCATGCACCGGCTCTTCCACCGCTTCGTGCGCTACGTCCAGTCGCCCGAGGACGCCGAACGTCACTTCGCCGCCGCCCGCCGGCTCCTGGTCTCCGCCGACCCCCGCGACTCCTCCACGCCGGGCAACTGGGCCCGCTACGCCGCGCTCATCCCGCACCTGGAGCCCTCCGGCGCCCTCGACTCGGACGACGAGGACGTCCGGGACCTCGTCCTGAACTGCATCGAGTACCTGCGGATGCGCGGCGAGTACGACGAGGGCCGGCGGCTGAGCCGGCGCGCCGTGGACCGCTGGCGCCAGACCACCGCGGACACCGACCGGGCCGTCCTGGTCGCCGTCCACCAGCTCGCCAACATGCAGCGCAGGCTGGGCCGGTACACCGAGGCGGAGGCGACCGGACGGGAGACGGTCCGGCGGCTGAGGGCCGCGGGCAGCGTGCGGCCCATCGAGATGATCCGCGCCAAGGACGGGCTGGGCGGCACGCTGATGGCCCTCGGCCGGTACGCGGAGGCCCGCGCCCTGTTCGAGGAGGCGGCCGAGACCGCGGCCGTCGAGCTGGGCGGCGAACAGGTCCCGCGCACCCTCACCGTCCGCAGCAACCTGGCCATGGCCCTCGGCCTCCAGGGCCACTACGCCGAGTCGCTCGCCCTGCACCGCAGGATCTTCGAGGCCCGGGTGGAACTCCTCGGCGGCAAGGACGCGCTGACACTCAACTCGGCACTGCGCACCGCCTGGATGCTGCGGCTGCTCGGCAACTACCGCGAGGCGCTGGAGATCCAGGGCCACAACTCCCGGCTGCACAGCCAGGTCCTCGACCGCAACCACAGCCAGACCCTGCACGCGGAACACAATCTCGCCCTGTGCTCCCGCCGGGTGGGCGACCTGCAGTTCGCCCACGCCATGATGCGCGGCGTGCGGCGCAAGCTGCTGCGCCGCCGCGGCACCCTGCACCCCGAGACGCTCCTGGTCTCCTGCGACTACGCGATGCTGCTGCGCCAGCTGGGGGAGACGGAGGAGGCCCGGGGCCTGGCCGAGGCCACCGCCGCGCACTACGCGGCGCAGCTCGGCGAGGACCACCCGTACACCGTGGGCGCCCGGGACAACGTGGCGGTGATCATGCGTGAGACGGGCGACGCGCGCGGCGCTCTTGAGCTGTCCCGGCAGTGCACGGCGCAGATGGAGAAGGCGGTGGGCCGGGACCATCCGTGGTCCGTCGGCTCCGCCAAGAACGAGGTGGCCGCGCTGGCCGGCGCCGGGGAGAAGGAGGCCGCGGCCGCCCTGGGCCGGGACGCCTGTGCCCGCTCCGCCCGCGCCCTGGGCGAGAACCACATCCTCACCGTCAGCCTCCGTGCCGGACTGGCGCTCGACCTCGCCGACATGGGGGAGCGCGAGGAGGCCGAGGCCCTGCGGCGGGACGTGGGCACCCGGCTCGCCGCGCTGCTCGGCGCGGGCCACCCGCAGATCCGGGAGATCCAGGAGCGGCGGCACCCCTACTGGGACTTCGAACCCCAGCCGATCTGACCCGCGGAACCCCGAAGGGGCCGGTCCCCGTTGCCGGGACCGGCCCCTTCGGTCAGGTGGTCAGGCCTGTGCGGTCAGGCTCGTGCGAAGCCTCAGGCCTCGAACACCTCGCGCACCAGCTGCTCCTGCTCGGCCTGGTGCCGCTTGGCGGAACCGACGGCCGGGGACGAGCCGTGCGGCCGCGAGATGCGGCGCAGGCGCTCGCCGTGCGGGACGTCGGCGCCGACCGCCAGGTCCAGGTGGTCGATCAGGTTGAGCGCGATGAACGGCCAGGCACCCTGGTTCGCCGGCTCCTCCTGGGCCCACAGGTACTTCTCGGCGTTCGGGTACTTGGCGATCTCCGCCTGGAGCTCGGCACCCGGCAGCGGGTACAGGCGCTCGATGCGGATGATCGCCGTGTCCGTCAGGCCGCGCTTCTTCCGCTCGGCGTCCAGGTCGTAGTAGACCTTGCCGGCGGTGAAGACGACCTTCTTGACGGCGGCCGGGTCGACCGAGTCGTCGCCGATGACCGGGCGGAACTGGCCCGTCGTGAACTCCTCCGCCTTCGAGGCCGCGGCCTTCAGGCGCAGCATCGACTTCGGGGTGAAGACCACCAGCGGCTTGTGGTGCGGGTTGTGCACCTGCCACCGCAGGAGGTGGAAGTAGTTCGACGGCAGGGTCGGCATCGCGACCGTCATGTTGTTCTGCGCGCACAGCTGCAGGAAGCGCTCCGGGCGGGCCGAGGAGTGGTCCGGGCCCTGGCCCTCGTAGCCGTGCGGCAGCAGCAGGGTGACGCCTGAGGTCTGGTTCCACTTCTGCTCGGCCGACGAGATGAACTCGTCCACGACCGTCTGCGCGCCGTTGACGAAGTCGCCGAACTGCGCCTCCCACATCACCAGCGCGTCCGGGCGGGCCAGCGAGTAGCCGTACTCGAAGCCCATCACCGCGTACTCGGAGAGCAGGGAGTTGTAGACGTTGTACCGGGCCTGGTCCTCGGACAGGTACAGCAGCGGCGTGAACTCGTCGCCCGTCTCACGGTCGATGACGACCGCGTGGCGCTGGCCGAAGGTGCCGCGCTGGGAGTCCTGGCCCGTCAGACGGACCGGCACACCCTCCAGCAGGAGGGAGCCGACGGCGAGGGTCTCGCCCATGCCCCAGTCGATCGTGCCGTCCTCGACCATCGCCGCGCGGCGCTGCAGCTGCGGCAGCAGACGCGGGTGGATGGTGACGTGGTCCGGGATGTTGACCTGGGACTCGGCGATCCGCTTGACGGTCTCGGCGCTGACCGCGGTGTTCACGGCGACCGGGAACTCGGCCTGCGGGTCCGAGGGCTCCGCGGCCGACGGCTGCGAGACGGCCTCGCGGACCTCGGTGAAGACCTTCTCCAGCTGACCCTGGTAGTCCTGGAGCGCCTGCTCGGCCTCTTCCAGGGTGATGTCGCCGCGACCGATGAGGGACTCGGTGTAGAGCTTGCGCACCGAGCGCTTCTTGTCGATCAGGTCGTACATCAGCGGCTGGGTGAAGGCCGGGTTGTCCGACTCGTTGTGACCGCGGCGGCGGTAGCAGATGAGGTCGATCACCACGTCCTTGTTGAACGCCTGGCGGAACTCGAAGGCGAGCCGCGCGACGCGGACCACGGCCTCCGGGTCGTCGCCGTTCACGTGGAAGATCGGGGCCTCGATCATGCGGGCCACGTCGGTGGCGTACATCGAGGAGCGCGAGGACTCCGGGGCGGCGGTGAAGCCGACCTGGTTGTTGATGACGACGTGGACCGTGCCGCCGGTGCGGTAGCCGCGCAGCTGCGACATGTTCAGGGTCTCGGCCACCACGCCCTGGCCCGCGAAGGCCGCGTCGCCGTGGATCGCCACCGGCAGGACGGTGAAGTCCGTGCCGCCCTTGTTGATGATGTCCTGCTTGGCGCGCGAGACGCCCTCCAGGACCGGGTCCACCGCCTCCAGGTGCGAGGGGTTGGCGACCAGCGAGACCGCGATCTGCTCGCCGTCCAGGCCGGTGAAGGTGCCCTCGGCGCCCAGGTGGTACTTCACGTCGCCGGAGCCGTGCATCGACTTCGGGTCGAGATTGCCCTCGAACTCGCGGAAGATCTGCGCGTACGACTTGCCGACCACGTTGGCCAGCACGTTCAGCCGGCCGCGGTGGGCCATGCCGATGACGACCTCGTCCAGGCGGGACTCGGCCGCCGAGTCGATGACCGCGTCGAGCAGCGGGATGACGGACTCGCCGCCCTCCAGGGAGAACCGCTTCTGGCCGACGTACTTGGTCTGCAGGAAGGTCTCGAAGGCCTCCGCCGCGTTCAGCCGGCGCAGGATGCGCAGCTGCTCCTCGCGCTCCGGCTTGGTGTGCGAGCGCTCGATGCGGTCCTGGATCCACTTGCGCTGCTTCGGGTCCTGGATGTGCATGAACTCGACGCCGGTGGTGCGGCAGTACGAGTCGCGCAGCACACCGAGGATGTCGCGCAGCTTCATCAGGGACTTGCCGGCGAAGCCGCCGACCGCGAACTCGCGCTCCAGGTCCCACAGGGTGAGCCCGTGCTCGGTGATGTCCAGGTCGGGGTGCTTGCGCTGCTGGTACTCCAGCGGGTCGGTGTCGGCCATGACGTGGCCGCGGACCCGGTAGGAGTGGATCAGCTCGAAGACGCGCGCGGCCTTGGTGACGTCGTCGTCGTGCGAGGCGTCGATGTCCTTGAGCCAGCGGACCGGCTCGTAGGGGATGCGCAGCGCCTTGAAGATCTCGTCGTAGAAGCCGTTCTCGCCCAGGAGCAGGTTGGCGACCTGGCGCAGGAACTCGCCGGAGGCGGCGCCCTGGATGACCCGGTGGTCGTAGGTCGACGTGAGCGTCATGACCTTCGAGATGCCGAGCTTGTTCAGGGTGTCCTGGCTGGTGCCCTGGAACTCCGCCGGGTAGTCCATGGAGCCGACGCCCAGGATGACCGACTGTCCGGGCATCAGGCGCGGCACGGAGTGGACGGTGCCGAGGCCGCCGGGGTTGGTCAGGGAGACGGTGACGCCGGTGAAGTCGTCCATCGTCAGCTTGTTGTCGCGGGCGCGACGGACGATGTCCTCGTAGGCCTGCCAGAACTCGAAGAAGTTCAGCGTCTCGGCCTTCTTGATCGCCGCGACGACCAGCTGGCGGTCGCCGTTGGGCTTGACCAGGTCGATGGCGAGGCCGAGGTTGATGTGGGCCGGCTTGACCAGGGTCGGCTTGCCGTCCTTCTCGCCGAACGAGTGGTTCATCGCCGGCATGGCCTTGATGGCCTGCACCATCGCGTAGCCGATCAGGTGCGTGAAGGAGATCTTCCCGCCCCGGGCGCGCTTGAGGTGGTTGTTGATGACGATGCGGTTGTCGAACAGCAGCTTCACCGGGACCGCGCGCACGGACGTGGCCGTGGGCAGCTCCAGCGAGGCGTTCATGTTCTTCGCGACCGCGGCGGCCGGGCCGCGCAGGGTCACCATCTCCGGGCCCTCGGGCGCGGCGGCGTCCTTGGCGGGCGCGGCCTTCGCCTGCGGCTTGGCGGCGGGCTTGGCCGGCGCGGCGGCGGGCTTCGCGGCCGGAGCGGCGGGCGCGGCAGCGGCGGGCTGCGCGGCCGGCTTCGCGGGAGCGGGCGCCGGGGCGGCCGCCTTCGGCTGGGCGGGAGCGGAGGGCTGCGCCTGCGGGGCGGGGGCGGCCTGCGGCGTGCTGCCGGAGTCCGTGGTCACCGCGCCGGAGGCGGGTTGGGCCGCCGCTCCGGGCTTGTAGTCGGCGAAGAAGTCCCACCAGGCTCGGTCCACGGAGTTCGGATCCTGGAGGTACTGCTGATAGATCTCGTCGACGAGCCACTCATTGGCACCGAACGCGGCCGCGGGGTTCTTTCCCGCGGTGCCCGCTTGGTCGGTGTCGGTCGAGATGCTCGAGTTACTGGGGGACTGTGGCGACACGGCGAGAACCGCCCTCTTCCGCTTCACAAGATGGTGGACAGCGGGAATCAAGGCTACGCCTTGACGACCCCGAAGGTCAGACCGGGCCCGTTCATCGTCGTGTAAGTCACATCGCAGACCGCGTTTCGGCGCTGGAAATGGCGGGAAACAAGCGAGGTTCTGCTGCGTGAGGGATCGGGAGACCGCGACCCGGCGCCTGAAAAAACGCGGGCCTGTGCCTGATCACACGTGTCCGCCAGGGCGGATGCAGTGGATCTTGACGCTCCGCTTCGAACCCTACGTCAACCGGACGTCGACGGCAGGCCCGGAAGAGTGATGAGGATCCGGCAGCCCCGCTCGGATTCGGCCACCCCGATCCGGCCGCCGTGCAGATCCACCGCCCAGCGCGCGATCGCGAGGCCCAGACCGGTGCCGCCGTCGCTGCCCGGACCGTGAGGCCGCGACACCGAACCCCGGTTGAACCGCTCGAACACCCGGCGCCACTCCGAGCGCGGAATGCCGGGCCCTTCGTCGAGAACCTCCAGCTCAAGGGATTCCGGCAGCTCGCCGCGGCGCGCCCTGACCGTCACCCGGCCGTGCGGCGGGCTGTGCTTGACGGCGTTGTCGATGAGGTTGGCGACGACCTGGTGGATGCGCTCGGGGTCGGCGTGCGCGGTCAGCTCCGGCGGGAAGACGTCCAGGGCCAGGTGCACGTCGGTGCGGGTGTGGCTGCCGGAACCGGAAGCAATGCCTGCGCGGGCCGACGCGACCATGTTGGCCTCCTTCAGCACGCCCGACAGGTACGGCCACACCTCGAAGCGCCGCTTGCGCAGCGGTATGACGCCGTTGTCCAGGCGGGAGAGGTCCAGCAGCGTCTCCACCAGCCGGCCGAGCCGCTCGGTCTGCCCGAGCGCCGTGCGCATGGTCTCGGGGTCGGCCTCGGTGACCCCGTCGACGATGTTCTCCAGCACCGCGCGCAGGCCCGCGATCGGGGTGCGCAGCTCGTGCGAGACGTTCGCCACCAGCTCCTTGCGCTGGAGGTCCTGGGCCTCCAGGTCGTCGGCCATGCGGTTGATGGTGACGGCCAGGTCGCCCAGCTCGTCGCGGCGGTTCTCACTCACCCGGCGGGTGTAGTCGCCGTGGGAGATGGACCGGGCGACGGCGTTCATCTCGTCCAGCGGCGCGGTCAGCGAGTGCGCCACGAACTGCGTGATCAGCAGCGTGGCGATCATCGAGAACACCGTGATGAAGCGCAGCTCCGTCTTGGTGTGCACCGCTATCACCGAGAGGCCGGTGGTGATCAGCACCGATGTGACGACCAGCGCGCCCAGCTTGGTCTTGATCGAGAACGGGCGTACGCCACCCCAGGGATCCCCGGTGCTCCGAGGGCCGGGGTTCCTCCGTGCGGCTTCCCGTCCTCGGCTCATGGCGTCGGCGTCTCCAACGCGTAGCCCACGCCGTGCACGGTACGGATGCGCTCGGCGCCGATCTTCCGGCGCAGCGCCTTGATGTGGCTGTCCACGGTCCGGGTGCCCGAGGCGTCCGCCCAGTCCCACACCTCGGCGAGCAGCTGCTCGCGGGAGAGCACCGCGCGCGGGGTGTTCGCCAGGCAGACCAGCAGGTCGAACTCGGTCGGCGTGAGGTGGACATCCTCGCTGCGCACCCGCACCCGGCGCTGCGCGTGGTCGATCTCCAGCTCGCCCAGGCGCAGGATGCCGCTGCGCGGCGTCGAGGCGGCCACCACGGCCCGCTCGACCCGCCGCAGCAGCACGTGCACGCGGGCGGCCAGCTCGCGCATCGAGAAGGGCTTGGTCATGTAGTCGTCGGCGCCCACGCCGAGGCCGACCAGCATGTCCGTCTCGTCGTCGCGCGCGGTGAGCATCAGCACCGGCACCGGCCGCTGGGCCTGCACACGGCGGCAGACCTCCAGGCCGTCGAAGCCGGGCAGCATGATGTCGAGGATCAGCAGGTCGGGCTGCCATGCCTCGGCCGTGTCGACGGCGGACGGTCCGTCGCCCGCCGTTTGCACCAGGAATCCCTCGGCGCGCAGGCGGGTCGCGATGGCGTCCACGATCGTCTGATCGTCCTCGACCACCAGCACCCGGCGCTGGGCGCCCTGGGTGGCCGTGTTGTTGTGGGAGGTCTGTGTCTGCTCCATCGCCCGCCCCTGAGGTGTGCTTTCCGGAATCCGTGGGGTGATCCCATGACTGCGCTTGACGCTTGAATGATCCGCGTCAGGGCAGCAGCGTACGGGGAGTCACCGCGCCTTTGCTATCCAGGCCCGATGCCGATGTGAACGACGTCCGGAACGCCCCGGGCAACGGGGATCTCTTCGGTACGCACCTGCTGGAAACCGGCATTACGCAAGGTTTCTTCGAATTCCGGAGAGGGCTGCGCGGACCATACGGCAAGCACCCCGCCGGGCCTCAACAGCCGTGCGCAGCCCGCCAGTCCGGACGGCGCGTACAGCCCGTCGTTGCCCTCGGTGACGGTCCAGCCGGGGCCGTTGTCGATGTCCAGGCACAGGGCGTCGTACGTGTCGGATGTCTCATTGACGTACTCGACCAGGTCCGCCTCGACGATCTCCGCGCGCGGATCGGCCAGCGCGTCGGTGGAGAGCGCGGCCAGCGGCCCGGCGCGGTGCCAGTCGATGATGGCGCCCTCGCGTTCGACGACCGCGATCCTGCCCCAGCGGTCATCGGCGGCCGCGTGCGCGAGGGAGAAGCCGACGCCGAGCCCGCCGATGAGCAGGTGCGGCGCGGTCCGCCCGCCGGAGGCGGCCAGCGCGTCGGCCGCCGCGTCGATCAGGCGCCGCTCCGAACGCCCGTCGGAGGTGTCCATCAGGAAGCAGCCGTTCGCGATGATCTGCAGCAGCGTCCCGTGCCGACGCAGGACCACCTCGCCGTACGGACCCTCGCGGCGGTCCAGCACCTCGGGGGCGTCGGGGGAGTCGTGGGTAGTGAGGGGCATCGGCCCATCCTGGCAAAGGAATGCCGACCGGTACGACGGTGCTGTCCCCAGAGGCGGGAAGTGCCCCCGCGGCGCTTGATCGCTCAGAGCGAACACGCCCTGGGGAACAATCAAGGACTCGCTTTCATTGAGTCGATGTAACTCAACTTGACTGCCGAAGGGGAGATCATGGCTGCTGAGTCCGCCGCCTTCACACCGCTCACCCTGCCCGTGCTGCCGCTCGACGACGAAGTGGTCCTGCCCGGAATGGTCGTCCCCCTGGACCTGAGCGACGCCGAGGTACGGGCCGCGGTGGAGGCCGCCCAGGCCGCCGCCAGGTCCGAGCCCGGCAAGCCCCGCGTCCTCCTCGTCCCCCGCATCGACGGCACCCACGCCGCCACCGGCGTGCTCGGCACGGTCGAGCAGGTCGGCCGCCTGGCCGACGGCGACCCCGGCGCCCTGATCCGCGGCCGGGGCCGGGTGCGCATCGGCGCCGGCACCACCGGCCCGGGTGCCGCGCTCTGGGTCGAGGGCACCCGGGTCGACGAGACCGTCCCCGAGCCGCTGCCCGGCCAGGTCACCGAGCTGGTGACGGAGTACAAGGCACTCGCCACCGCATGGCTGCGCAAGCGCGGCGCCTGGCAGGTCGTCGACCGGGTCCAGGCCATCGACGACGTGTCCGCGCTCGCCGACAACTCCGGCTACTCGCCGTTCCTGACCACCGAGCAGAAGGTCGAGCTGCTGGAGACCACCGACCCGGTCGCCCGCCTCAAGCTCGCCACCCAGCAGCTGCGCGACCACCTCGCCGAGCAGGACGTCGCCGAGACCATCGCCAAGGACGTCCAGGAGGGCGTCGACAAGCAGCAGCGGGAGTTCCTGCTGCGCCGCCAGCTCGAAGCCGTACGCAAGGAGCTGCGCGAGATCAACGGCGAGCAGGACGGCGAGGAGTCCGACGACTACCGCGCCCGCGTCGAGGCCGCCGACCTGCCCGAGAAGGTCCGCGAGGCCGCGCTCAAGGAGGTCGACAAGCTGGAGCGGTCCTCCGACCAGTCGCCCGAGGGCTCCTGGATCCGCACCTGGCTCGACACGGTCCTGGAGATGCCGTGGAGCGAGCGCACCGAGGACGCCTACGACATCCGGGGCGCCCAGGCGGTGCTCGACGCCGAGCACGCGGGCCTGGAGGACGTGAAGGAGCGCATCACCGAGTACCTGGCCGTGCGCAAGCGGCGCGGCGACCGGGGCCTCGGCGTCGTCGGCGGCAGGCGTGGCGGTGCCGTGCTGGCCCTGGTCGGCCCGCCCGGCGTCGGCAAGACCTCGCTCGGCGAGTCCGTCGCCCACGCGATGGGCCGCAAGTTCGTCCGCGTCGCCCTCGGCGGTGTCCGCGACGAGGCCGAGATCCGCGGCCACCGGCGTACGTACGTCGGCGCGCTGCCCGGCCGGATCGTGCGGGCGATCAAGGAGGCGGGGTCGATGAACCCGGTCGTCCTGCTCGACGAGATCGACAAGGTGGGCTCCGACTTCCGGGGCGACCCGGCCGCGGCCCTGCTCGAAGTCCTCGACCCGGCCCAGAACCACACCTTCCGGGACCACTACCTGGAGGTCGAGCTGGACCTGTCCGACGTGGTCTTCCTGGCCACCGCCAACGTCCTGGAGGCCATCCCGGAGGCCCTGCTCGACCGCATGGAGCTGGTCCGCCTCGACGGCTACACCGAGGACGAGAAGGTCGTCATCGCCCGTGACCACCTGCTCCCGCGCCAGCTGGAGCGGGCGGGACTGGACGCCGACGAGGTCACCGTCGACGAGGGCGCGCTGCGCAAGCTGGCGGGCGAGTACACCCGCGAGGCGGGCGTGCGCACCCTGGAGCGGTCCATCGCGCGGCTGCTGCGCAAGGTGGCGGCCCAGCACGAACTGGGCGAGCGGGAGCTGCCGTTCACCGTCACCGACGCCGACCTGCGCGGTCTGATCGGCCGGCCGCACCACGTGCCCGAGTCCGCGCAGGACCCGGCGGAGCGGCGCACCTCGGTGCCGGGCGTGGCCACCGGCCTCGCGGTCACCGGCGCGGGCGGCGACGTCCTCTACGTCGAGGCGTCGCTGGCCGACCCGGAGACCGGCGCGGCGGGGCTGACCCTGACCGGTCAGCTGGGCGACGTGATGAAGGAGTCGGCGCAGATCGCGCTGAGCTTCCTGCGCAGCCACGGCGCCGAGCTGGAGCTGCCGGTGGGCGACCTGAAGGACCGGGGAGCGCACATCCACTTCCCGGCGGGCGCGGTCCCCAAGGACGGCCCGAGCGCCGGCGTCACCATGACCACGGCCCTCGCCTCGCTGCTCTCGGGCCGGCTGGTCCGCACCGACGTGGCGATGACCGGCGAGGTCTCGCTGACCGGGCGGGTGCTGCCGATCGGCGGGGTCAAGCAGAAGCTGCTCGCCGCGCACCGGGCGGGGATCACCACGGTGATCATCCCCAAGCGCAACGAGCCCGACCTGGACGACGTCCCGGCCCAGGTGCTGGACAAGCTCGACGTCCACGCCGTCACCGACGTCCGCCAGGTCCTGGAACTGGCGCTCGCCCCCGCCGCCAACGGGGCGCAGCGGGAGGTTCCGGTCGCGGCGTGACGGCGTGACCGGACGGGAAAAGGGGAAGGCCCGGACTCCGCCGAGTCCGGGCCTTCGTCTGTCCGCGCGGGCCCGTCAGCCGTTGGCGAGGGCCTGGACGCGGTCCAGCGCGCCGTTGAACTTGTTGTGGTCGCCGACCGTCGGACCGGACGACGTGTACTGCCACATCGTGTAGAAGCCCCAGCCGGCCGGCAGCGTGCCCACCGTCGAGGCGTACCGGGCGATCCACAGCGGGTTGTTCGCGGCGAAGCCGCCGTAGTTGCCGGTGCACTGGGTCCACCAGCTGGTGGCCGTGTAGATCACGGCGTCCCGGCCGGTGCGGGCCTTGTAGGTGTTCAGGAAGTCGCGGATCCAGGTCACCATCCCGCTCTGCGACTTGCCGTAGCAGGTGGCGCCGTACGGGTTCCACTCGATGTCGAGCGCGCCCGGCAGCGTCTTGCCGTCCCTGGACCAGCCGCCGCCGTGGTCGACGAAGTAGTTGGCCTGGGTGGCGCCGCTCGTCGTGTCCGGGGTGGCGAAGTGGTACGCGCCCCGGATCATGCCGACGTTGTAGGAGCCGTTGTACTGCTGGGCGAAGTAGGGGTTGGTGTAGTACGTCCCCTCGGTGGCCTTGGCGTAGGCCCACTTGACCCCGCTGTTCCACAGGGTCGACCAGGCAACGTTGCCCTGGTGGCTGGAGACGTCGACGCCCTCGGTCTGGGCCGCGCGGCCCGGGACGGGGGTGCCGTGTTCGCCGTCGTGGGCCGCGACGCCCATGCCCATGTGGGCGGAGCCGCGCGGCGGGACGTCGGCGGACGACGACGCGTCGGCCGGAAGGGTGAACACGAGGGAGAACGCGGCGAGCAGGACCCCGGTGACGGCGAAGCGCCGTCCGCGGGCCGATCCGGGTCTGTGCACGAGCATGACGTGCCTCCGATGGCTCGGTGGTGCTCGGTGGGGGATGCGCGAGTGGGGAGACCCCCTGGATGGCACTGGATGGCGTGCGCATGCCATCCGGAGGTCCGGTGAAGACTCTACGCACGTAGAAACGGCGGGTGGAAGAGGCACCGGAAGCCGCCGTTGGTCTAAGCCTGCGAAATACTTGGCGAGCTGCGGTGATGGCGGCCCGTGGCGGAAACTTTCAGGACCGGAAAATCGAGGCAGGGGCTGACGTGCACGAAGACGGGAACGGCGGCGGTCGCGGAGTTGGATCCCACCTGTCCGGCAGTGGTGTGAACCAACCCGAGTTCCTGGCCCTGGAGCGGGAGATGACGGTCCTGCTGCGGCGGGCCCGGGCCAACCAGGGCGAGATGGCCCGGGAGGTCCACCCCGACCTGGAGTCGTCGGCGTACGGCCTGCTGGTCCGGCTCGGCGAGTGCGGGGGCCAGCGCGCCACCGACCTCGCCGCCTTCATCGGCGTGGGCAAGGCGACGATGTCCCGCCAGCTGCGCGCCCTGGAGGAGCTCGGGCTCGTCGCCCGCGAGCCCGACCCCGCCGACGGCCGGGCCTGGCTCGTCACCCTGACCCCGGAGGGCCAGGAACGCGTCGGCCGGGTCCGGGAGGCCCGCCGCGCCCGGTACGCCCGCCGGCTCGCCGGCTGGGACCCGCGCGAGGTGTCGGAACTGGCCCGCCTGCTGCACGAACTCAATCACGGGATGGAGAAGTAGCCCCGGGCCCCGGCGGTTCCGCCGCCCCTCTCACAGCTCGGCGTAGACCACCGTCGCGTCGTCATGCGTCTTGCTGCGCCCGAGGAACACCCGGTCGCCCGCCGCGTCCGCGCGTTCCAGCTCCCGCACCCGGTCCACCAGGGCCTGCGCGCCCTGCTTGCGCACCAGCGCCAGGCACTCCGTCCAGTCGCCCTCCCCGAACTTCTCCACCCACCGCGCGGCCCCGTCCGTCAGCGCCGCCACCGTTCGCACCGATGCGCGCGGCAGCGCCCCCGTCACGGCGCGAGCGGCCACCCCGGGGTCGGCCGCGGCCGTGAAGAAGCCGCCCTCCTTGTTGCGCAGGTCGGCGTCGACCATCGCGTCGGTCGCGAGGGCCGAGCGGGGCAGCCGGGACAACCGGTCGTCCAGGACGGGCGTGAGGGTGCCGTCGGGGGCCTCCAGGAGCAGGGCCGAATCGGACAGGACCAGGTACTCGACCGCGGCCGGGGACCAGCGGGCGAGAACCACGGTTGCCTGAGGCGTACGCGGGTGAGAAAGGTCACAGGTTTCCGCGTGCGCCGCCGCGGTACGAGCGATGGCGCGGGACAGGGCCTCGGCGAGGGGAAGATCCGGGAGTGAAACGGTCAGTTCGGTCAGCGCTCCACCCAGGCGCGCCGTGAACCAGGGCACGGAATGCAGACAGCCCGTCGCGGTCCGTGGCGGTGTCACACCGTCCAGCACGACGAGTGCGCCGCCCTCTCCCGAGGCCGGTAGTCCGACGCTCGCGAAGTCCTCGTTGGGCTGGTCGGCGAGGCCTGGTTCCGAGACGAGTTCCGTACGCATCCGGCCAGTCTGCACGACCCCTTCACGGCGTTCACAAAGGGCTGACACCTTCCTCGGGTTCTCCCGGGATCGACGCCGCGACGCAGGTCAGGCGCCGGATTTGGGGTGGAATTCCATGCTCCGGCGGCGCGTGGCGGCACATAGTGCCACCGCCCGTCGCAGACGTCCAACCGGCTCGCCGGACAACCGTGCGGCACGAGCCGGGGGAACTTGCTCCTCAACTCCCCTCCGGGGTTCACTCCTTCGGGTGGCGGGTCGGATGATGCGCGCTCACCGACCACCGGCACTGGGAGGGTCGGGAACCGGTGGGGGGCCTGCCCCGCTCACGCGGTCTCCCCGCCCGACGCGCTGCCGGCGGCCGGGGGACGGCCCAGCGTCCGGTGAAGGGTGCACGCACCCCCGACCGGCCAGTTGACGGAGCGCCACCCGGGCCCACGGGTACACGAGTCAGGAATGCGAGCACCGGTGCAGAAGACGCGGCCTCGTCGCACAGGCAAGCAGACGGCCCCCGCGGGGAGCGCGGAGCACACCCCCGGCACCCCCGGAAACTCCACCCCTCCGCCGCCGGAGACGCCCGTCGGCAAGGGCCGTCCCACCCACGTACGCAACCGCCTGATCGTCGCCGTGGCGGTCGTGGCAGCCGCCGTCGCCGGGGCCGGAGCGCCGTCGGTCGTGGCCGCCTCCGGTCAACTGAACGACTCCCAGCAACTGGTGACGCTCGCCGAGCAGACCCAGGGCGCCCTGACCCTCGCCCACTCCCTCGCCGACGAGCGCGACGAGGTCACCCCGTACATCGCGGCCGGCCGCCCCAAGTCCAAGGCGCCCTCCGAGCAGCGCAGCGCCCGCGTCGACCGGCAGGTCGAGGAACTGCGCGCCGACCCCGACACGCCCGCCTCCCTGCGCGAGGACCTCGACGCCGTCTCCGCGCTGCGCCGGGCCGCGCTCACCGGCAAGAGCACCGCGCTGGAAGCCCACGAGGCGTACTCAGAGGCGATCACCGAACTCCACGCCCTGGCCGAGAAGCTGGGCGAGGAGATGCCGCCCCGCGCGGGCTCCGGCGCGTACGCCCTCGCCGAGCTGGACACCGCCGTCCAGCAGGCCGCCGCCACCCGCGGTCTGCTGCTCGCGGCCCTGAACGTGCCCAGCACCACCCAGACCGTCATCGACCCGGTCACCGGCCTGCCGACCGAGACGACCACCTCCTCGGACGCCGACGCCGAGCAGCGCGACGCGCTCTCCGCCGCCGCCCAGCAGGCCCGGGTCCGCTCCGACGCCGCTCTCGCCGACTTCCGCGAGGGTGCCCCCAAGGAGGCGCGGAGCAGCTTCGACGCCACGGTCGCCGGGCCCGAGGTCAACTCGGCCGAGAAGTACCTCGCCGGCCTCACCGACGAGCCGACGCTCTCCGACGGCGACCTGCGCACCAGCACCAAGCGGCTGGATGCCGCCCTCTCCGCCCGCGTCGACGCGATGCGCGGCGCCGAGTCCGCCCTGTACGAGAAGCGCGTCAAGGCCCTGGAGCAGCTGCGCGACGACGACGTCACCGCGCTGGAGATCCGGATCGCCGTCCTCGGCGCCCTGATCCTGCTGGCCGTCGGCATCGCCACCGCCCTGGCCCGCACCCTCACCCGCCCGCTGTCGGTGCTGCGCCGCGGCTCGGCCCGGCTGGCCCAGGCGGAGGACCCGACGGCCCAGGAGCCGGTCGCCTTCACCGGCCGCAACGACGAGTTCGCGCAGGTCGTCCGCTCCGTCAACGCCCTGCACACGCAGGCCGCCACGCTCGCCGGGCGGGTCGCCACGCTGGAGTCCGACCGCAAGCACCTGGTCGGCCAGCGGCAGAAGATGGCCGACGCCCGCGAGGAACTGCGCGCCGAACTCGCCGCGTCCGCCGCCCAGCTGGAGGTGGTGCGCAAGAGCATCGGCTCCACCTTCGTCAACCTCGCGTTGCGCACCCTCGGCCTGGTCGAGCGGCAACTCGCCGTCATCGAGAGCCTGGAGGAGCGCGAGCAGGACCCGGACCGCCTCGCCACCCTGTTCAAGCTCGACCACTTCGCCACGGTCATGCGCCGGCACAGCGAGAACCTCCTCGTCCTCGCCGGCACCGAGCACGTCCAGCACAGCGCCTCTCCGGTTCCGCTGGTCGACGTGGTCCGGGCCGCGGTCAGCGAGATCGAGCGGTACGAGCGGGTGCGCATCGCCGCGCTGCCGCCGCACGCGCACGTGGCCGGGTTCGCCGCCGACGACCTCTCCCACCTGCTGGCCGAGCTGATGGAGAACGCCACCTCCTTCTCGCCGCCGGACCTGCCCGTCGAGGTCTCCGGCTGGCTGCTGGAGAACGGCGAGGTGATGCTCTCCGTCCAGGACGAGGGCATCGGCATGGCCACCGAACGCCTCCAGCGGCTCAACGCCCGCCTCACCGACTTCGACCCGGAAGCGCCGTACGACCAGGAGGGCGAGGACGGCCTCGGGCTCGGCCTCTACGTCGTCGCCCGGCTCGCCCACCGGCACGGGGCGCGGGTGCGGCTGCGGGAGCAGAAGCAGGGCGGGGTGGCGGCCGTCGTCGTGCTCCCGGCCCCGCTGCTCGCGGCGGCTCCGCCGGCGGCGCTGGCCCCGACCGTGCCGGTGTCCGACGGCACCGGCTCCTTCTCCCTGCCCGGCGCCGACGCGGAGGCCAACTCCAACGTCCTGCACGGGCGGGCGGAGAAGGCGGTGCAGGCGGAACAGGGCGCCGAGGAGGCCGGCCCGGATCCGGAGCCCGGCACCGACCCGCTGGTGGCCTCGGCGGAGGAAGCCGTACGCCGTGCCGAGGCGGACGCGGACGCGTCCCGCGCGGACTCGGACGCGACCGAGGCCACGGAACCGGAGCCCGCCCGCTCGGAGACACCGGACCCCGGGACCCTGGATGCCGGCCGACCGGACGGCCCCGGGCCCGGCGCCCAGGACCCCGCTCCGGACGAGGCCGGTACCGCGGCCGACGCGTCCGCCCCGGAGCAGCCCGGCCAGGACGCGGCAGCCCCCGCGGACCGAGCCGCCCCCGGCAGCGACCTCCCCGACGACGCCACGATGACCCTCTTCCTTCCGGCCGTCGCCGAACCGGAGGCCCGGCCGGAGCCCGCCGCCGACCCGTACGCCATCGGACCCGACGCCCACGACCGCACGCCGGACGAGGGCGCGGCCCGGACGCCGGACACCCCCGGTGCGGCGGACGCCCTGGACGCTGCGGACACCCCGGACGCAGCGGACACCCCGGACGCGACCGGCGCCGGTGCCGAAGCGCACCGAGCCGAACCGCACGATCCCGTCACCGACAAGGGCCTGCCCAAGCGGACCCCGAAGCTCACCACCCCCGCCGCGGTGCCCCGCCCACGCACGTCGGGTTCCGTCGACGCCGACGCCCTCCGCCGGCGCCTGGGCGGATTCCGCCGGGGGGCGGAGGCCGGCCGCCGGGACGTCGAGGCGGAGATCGCCGAGCGCACCGGACCGCACCAGGTGCCGGCCGACGCAGACACAACCGAAGAAGCCACGGGGGGCACCGTCGAGGAGGCAAGCAGTTGACCGCGCCCAGTACCTTCGGACTGAGCAGTGAAGCCCGCAATCTCCACTGGCTGCTGACCAACCTCGTCGAGGAGGTGCCCGGCATCAAGTCGGTCGCCGTGGTCTCCTCCGACGGGCTCCTGCTCCTGTCCTCGGACCCCGGCCGCAACGAGGAGGCCCGGCAGGCCCGGGAGACGACCCGGGCGGGTCCGCGCGGCTCCGCCGCCGACCTCGCCACCGTCGTCTCCGGCGTGGGCAGCCTGACCGTCGGCGCCGCCCGGCTGATGGACTTCGGCTCCGTGAAGCACACGATGGTCGCCATGGACGAGGGCAGCCTGTTCGTCATGTCGATCAGCGACGGCTCGCTGCTCGGCGTGCACGGCTCCGCGGAGTGCGACATGAGCGTCGTGGCGTACCACATGGCGCTCTTCGTCGGCCGTGCCGGCCACGTCCTGACCCCCGAACTCCGCAGCGAACTGCGCAAGTCCCTGGAGTCCGAGTCGTCCCAGCCGACGGGGAGTGCCCGATGAGCAGCAGTCCCGGAAAACCCGGAAAGAACGGCCGGGGGCACCTCCCCGTGCGCGGCGCCGACCGCAAACCCGCCCGCGTACGCCCCTACTCGCTCACCGGCGGCCGGACCCGCTTCGGTCACGTCCTGCTCGTCGAGACGTTCGTCGGCGCCACGGCCGGAACCGCCGCGCTCGAAGCCGCCGAGGAGCGCCGGGAACTGACGAACGGCGGCCTCACCTCCCGCGTGATGCCGGAGATGCGGGCCATCGTCGAACTGTGCCGCCGTATGCGTACGGTGGCCGAGATCGCCGCGCTGCTGAAGATGCCGCTCGGCGTGGTCCGCGTGCTCCTCAGCGACCTCGCGGACCAGGGAAAGATCCGTGTGTACGGCACCGGGACCGGCCACGGCACGGGCCGCCCGGACCGCGCTCTGCTCGAAAGGGTGCTCAGTGGACTCCGTCGTCTCTGACGCCGCCGCGTTCGGCGTCCCCCCGCTCGTCGACACCGACGGGCCCGTGCAGCCCTGGCAGACGGATCCCACCCGCGCGCCGGTCGCCACGAAGATCGTCGTCGCGGGAGGGTTCGGCGTCGGCAAGACCACGCTGGTCACCGCCGTCTCGGAGATCACGCCCCTGCAGACCGAGGCGCTGATGACCGAGGCGAGCGAGGAGACCGACGACCTCACCGCCACCCCGGGCAAGCTCACCACCACCGTGGCCATGGACTTCGGCCGCATCACGCTCGACGACGACCTGGTGCTCTACCTGTTCGGCACACCGGGCCAGCAGCGGTTCTGGTTCATGTGGGACGACCTGGTGCGCGGCGCGATCGGCGCCGTCGTGCTGGCCGACACCCGGCGCCTGAAGGACTGCTGGCCGGCGCTGGACTACTTCGAGAGCTGCGGACTGCCGTACGTCGTCGCGGTCAACCACTTCGACGGCAGTGAGCTGTTCGAGGCGGAGGACGTGCGGGAGGCGTTGACGATCCCGGCGCACATACCTGTCATGATCATGGATGCGCGCCGTCGGATCTCGGCCATCGAGACCCTCTTGTCCCTCGTGGGCCACGCGCTCGACGAAACACCCGAGTAGACGAACCCCGAGTAGGAGACGGAAAACCGCATGCGGAAGATACTCGTCGTCGGAGCCGGCCAGTCCGGTCTCCAGCTCGCCCTCGGCCTGCAGTCGCACGGCTACGAGGTCACCCTGATGTCCAACCGGACCGCGGACGAGATCCGCACCGGCCGGGTCATGTCGACGCAGTGCATGTTCCACACGGCACTCCAGCACGAGCGCGATCTCCAGCTGAACTTCTGGGAGTCCCAGGCCCCGAAGATCGAGGGGCTCGGCGTCTCGGTGGCGGCCCCCGGTTCCTTCGACCCGGGCCCCTCGCAGCGGGCGATCGACTGGCTGGGCCACCTCGACGGCTTCGCGCAGTCGGTCGACCAGCGGGTGAAGATGGCCGGCTGGATGGAGACCTTCGCGCAGCGCGGCGGCCAGCTGGTCATCCACGGCGCCGCCGTCGGCGACCTGGACTACTTCTCCCGCGCCTACGACCTCGTCCTGGTCTCGGCGGGCAAGGGCGAGCTGGTCCAGATGTTCGGCCGCGACGCCTCCCGCTCCCCGTACGCCGAGCCGCAGCGCGCCCTCGCCGTCGCCTACGTGCACGGGATGGGCCCGCGCCCCGAGCACCCCGAGACGGAGGCCGTGCGCTGCAACCTGGTGCCCGGCGTCGGCGAGATGTTCATCATGCCGACGTTCACCACCTCGGGACGCGCCGACATCCTGTTCTGGGAGGGCATACCCGGCGGCCCGCTCGACGCCTTCAAGGACGTCAAGGACCCGGCGGAGCACCTCTCCCTGACCCTGGAACTCATGGAGAAGTTCCTCCCCTGGGAGTACGCGCGGGCCACCAAGGTCGAACTGACCGACGCCGGCGGCACCCTGGCCGGCCGCTACGCCCCCACCGTCCGCAACCCGATCGGCCGCCTCCCCGGCGGCGGACTCGTCCTCGGCGTGGCCGACGTGGTCGTCGCCAACGACCCGATCACCGGCCAGGGCTCCAACTCCGCCTCCAAGTGCGCCGCCTCCTACCTCGCCTCGATCCTGGAGCAGGGCGAGAAGGAGTTCGACGAGGCCTGGATGCAGCAGACCTTCGACCGCTACTGGCAGACGGCCCAGCACGTCACCAAGTGGACCAACGCCATGCTGGCCCCGCCGCCGGAGCACGTCCTGAACCTGATCGGCGCCGCCGGACAGCTCCAGCCGGTCGCCGACCGCTTCGCCAACGGCTTCAACGACCCGGCCGACTTCGAAAACTTCTTCTACGACCCCGCGAAGACCGAGGGCTACCTGATGGAGGTCTCCGGCGCCGCGGGCGCGTAGGGCCTCCGGCGGTCACGCGGGGCACCCCACCGGCGGATACGCCTCGCGTCCGTCGGGGACCCCGGTCCCGCCGGACGGGCGGGGCGGACGACGTGCGGCGCGGCGAGACCGGCGCGAGCGTCCGACGTCTCCCGCGGCCCCGGACACACCCGCGGAACCCCCCGGCGCACGGCCGTTGCGGCGCGTGCCGTGCACGGGGCCCGGAACTCACCGGACCGGTCCCGCGGCCGCGTACCCCTCGTCCGACCCGTCCGTCGCCGCCGCGGGGAGCCTCGGTGGCGTGTAGCGCGGTACGGGCTCCCCACCGGGGTCGGGACGTACGGCGCCCAGCACCGGGTTGGCGGCGATCGGCGACACCTTGACGTCGGCGCCGGGGCGGGGCGCCTGGACGACCATGCCGTCCCCGAGGTACATCGCCACGTGGGTGGCCTCGGGGAAGTACACGACCAGGTCGCCGGGGCGCAGCTCGTCCAGCGCCACGTGGTCGAGGCGCGCCCACTGCTCCTGGCTGGTCCGCGGGATCGGCGTCCCGGCCCGCTCCCAGGCGACGGAGGTCAGCCCGGAGCAGTCGTACGACGCCGGGCCCTCGGCGCCCCACTCGTACGGCTTGCCGAGCTGCTCCACCGCGAAGCGCACCGCCCGGTCGCCCTCGGCGGACGGCTTGGCGTCGTCGCCGAGCGCGCCGGACGCCAGGAACCGCTCCTGCTCCTCGGCGACCCCGCTGCTCTCCAGCTCCGCCAGCGCGGCCAGTTGCTCGGGGGTGAGGGAGGCGAGCATCTTCTCCACGGCGCCCAGGCGTTCGCGTACGTCGTCCCGATCCTTCTCCTGGGTCTCGGCGAGGGCGGTCTGCCGGGCCAGGGCCTCGCGCGAGCGCCGGGCCAGTCCCTCGGCCTTCTTCTCGGCACCGCTCAGGCGGCCCACGGTCTCGACCCGTTCCCGGGCCAGCCGGCCGATCACATGACCCTGGTCGATCGCGTGCTGCGGGTCGCGGGCCAGCAGCAGTCGCAGGTAGGGGGAGAGGCCGCTGCTGCTCTGGTACTGCTGCCGGGCCAGCCGTCCGGCCGCCCCACGGCTGTCGTGCAGGGACAGCCGGGCCCGCGCCAGCTCGGCGTCCAGCCGCCGCACCTCGGCGCGCTGCTTCTTCAGGCGCTCCTCGGTGCCGTTGTAGGTCTCGGTGGCCTTCTCCGCCTCCCGGTACAGCCGCTGAAGGTCCGTCAGCAGATCGGCCACCGTGCGGTCGCCGGTCGCATCGGGTGCGGGTTCGGCCGCGGCGGGCACGGGCGCGAGGACGATCCCGGCCGCGAGCGCCGCCGTACACACCAGACGCAGAAGCCTTCCTGGCACACCATCACCTCCGGTGCGGGGCGGCGGGTCCGCTCCGCACGGTGAGCATGGGGCGCCTTTTGAGCCTTCGCGCGCCGAGTGTGCGCGGTTCGGCGCAACCGGGTCACCCGTCCGCGTCGTCCGGCTTGCCACCCGGCGTGGCGTCTGGATCGGCGGCCGCCGAGCGGTCCGGTTTCGACCAGGGCCACTTCCGGTCGGATCCCTTCCTGCCCGAGGGGTCGTACGTGTACTTCCACCGGGCGAACCGCAGCCCGCCCCGGGAGTCCCGGGGCACGCGCCGGTACACGAGCACGGTGGGCGGGCCGCCGTCAGGGTCCGGTACGGGGATGCGGTACGTCTTCGGCGGGTGCCCGGTCATCCCGACCAGGACGGGCAGCACGCGTCCGTCCATGGGGCCGCCCTCGAAGGGGGTGTCTTCGCTCTTCACGGCACCAGTGTCGGTGATCGGCGCACCGGTGTCAGAGGGCGGCGCCCGGTGTCAGAGGCCGGCGCCCGGTGTCAGAGGTCCGCCGCCAGCGCCTCGACCAGCGTCGCGGTCTGCGGGTCGCGGCGGGCGGTGACCGTCAGCACGGCGAGGAACTGCTCCACCAGCCAGTCCCGCAGCTCGTCGACGGGCGGCTGCTTGTCCTCGTCCAGCCAGATCAGCGAGGCCGCCTCGACCGCCGTGATCCACATCCGGACGGTCATCCGCAGCCGGGGGCCGGGCCCGGTGACGTCCAGGTGGCTCATGATGTGGTCGGCGGCGGCCCGGCGTACGCCGTCCACGATGCCCGAGGTCTGCGAGGTCTCGACCACGCTGCCGCCGCGCAGCAGGGCGCTGAAGCCGGTGTCGTGCTCGTCGACGAAGGTGAGGTAGCGGTCCAGAGCGCGGGAGAGCCGGGCCAGCAGCGGACCCTGGCGGGGTTCGTCGAAACACTGGCGCAACTCGGCGGCGGCGGAGCCGAGCGCGGCCTCGTACAGCTGCTGCTTGCCGCCGGGGAAGTACCGGTACACCAGCGGCCGTGAGACCCCGGCCTGCTCGGCCACGTCGTCCAGGGAGACCTCCTCCGGCGGCCGGTGCGCGAAGAGGGCGAGCGCCGCCTCCAGCAACTGGACGCGGCGCTCCTCGACGTTGAGGCGGCGGTAGGCGGGGGTGGGAGCCTGCGGGGTCATGAACCGCAGCGTAACCCGCACGACCGGGCGCCCACCCACGTCAGCGGACCGGACCGGCCGGTCTACGCCAGCAGCCCCGAAGACCGCCACAGCTTCCGGCCGACGCCGCGCAGGACGCCGATGTCGTCCAGGAAGTCGGTCAGGCGCTTCGCGCCGGTCTGCATGATCTCCTTGCGGTGGCCGCTGGCCTTGACCTGGGCCAGGGCCTCGCGCTTGTCGAGGCCGACGTTCGTGTACACCTCCGGGTTGATGAAGGCGATGGAGAAGACGCGGGCGAACTCGCCGGAGGTGACCCGGGTGAACTCCTGCGACCACTTCGGGGCCGTCACCATCTGCCGGCGCAGCTCCTCACGGGCGTACCGCACGTGCCGGGCCTCCTCCACGACGTGGATGCGCGTGACGCCCCGGATCAGCGGCTGGACCCGCTCGTCGGGGAAGGTCAGCCGCTGCATCCAGTCCAGGACCTCCTCGCCGAGCAGCGTGGCGGTGAAGGAGCCGGGCGTGGTGGAGATCGTCTTGAACAGGCGCCCCAGGTGCTGGTGGACGGGGCTCACCGGGTACCAGGGGGTCTCGCCGCGCGATATCAGCCGGGCGAACATCTTCGAGTGCCGGCACTCGTCCTCGATCTCGGTCAGCGCGTAGCGCACGTGGGCGCTCGTCGCCGCCTTGTCGTAGATGTGCCGGACCAGGAGCTGCATCAGGATCAGTTCGAACCAGATGCCGAGCGAGGCGAGCGCGGCGGCCTCGTGCTGGGAGAGGACGATGCGCTGCTCCTCGCTCATCCGCTGCCACATCGGCGTGTCGTACAGCGACACCAGCTCCGGCGGCCAGAACCACTTGCCGTCCTCGAACGGCGCGTCCCAGTCCAGCTCCTTGTCCGGGTCGAAGGAGTGCTTGGCGGACGAGTCGAGCAGCCGTTCGGCCACCTGCTCCCGGTCCTTGAGCAGGCCGAGGGCGTCGCGCAGGCCCTCGAGCGCGTCGGCTTCCGTCAGGGTCGTCATGGCTGTGTCCCACCTCGTCGAACGGATCGTGTTACCCGCGGTCACTCCAGCGTGCTGCGTCTTATGAGACTGCGTGTCAGCAAGCTCGTCAATCCCCTGCGCGGAACTTGTTGACTGCGAGTAAAGAAGTGAGAGGTGTTCAGGTTCCTAGACCGAGCAGCCCAGCCCCTCCGGCACCTCGCCGGGCACGGGCACCGACGCCCCGGCCGGGTAGGACGTCCGCAGGGTGAAGGCGTACGGCGTGGGGCCGTGGGCGCGCAGGTGGAGCAGGCGGGACTCCGCCTCCGCGACCGTGGGGCGGTGGCCCGCCGGCACCCACCACAGGGTGGTGACGGCCTCGGCGAGCCGCTCGAACCACTCGCGTCGCCGCGCCAGCATCTCCCGGTGCTGTCCCTGGTACATGAACGCCGTCAGCGCGTTCGCGTCCCGCCACACCGTCAGGTTGACGATCAGCCAGGAGTCGCCGAAGACCGGGATGTCGGTCGCGTCCCCGCCGTCGCTCTGCAGTCGCCACACGAAGCCGTCCGCCGCGTCGGCGGACGCGTTCACCGGATCGAGCGCGTCCACGAAGTCCTTCAACTGCGGTGAGTCCAGGGGGGCCTTGAGGCGGGCGATGTTGACCTGGGCGAGTTCGTACGCTGCGTCAGTCATGTACCGAACGTTAGGTCGGGGGCCGCGGGTCGCGGTACCCCCGTCTCACCCCGCGAGCACCGCCTCCATCACCCCCCGCGCGATCGGCGCCGCCAGCCCGCCCCCGCTGATGCCCTCCCGGTCCGCCGCCGAACCCTCGACCACCACCGCGACCGCGACCTTCGGCTCCACGTCCCCGTCGCCCCGCGCCCAGGAGATGAACCACGCGTACGGCGTGCCCGAGTTGCCCACGCCGTGCTGGGCGGTGCCGGTCTTGCCGCCGACGGTGGCACCCGGGATCGCGGCCTTCGCGCCGGTGCCCTTGTCCACCACACCGGTCATCAGCTCCTTGAGCAGCGCCGCCGTCGAGGGCCGCATCACCTCCCGGGAGGGACGTGAGCCGGCCGCCGCCACCAGGCTGCCGCCCGCCCGCAGCGTCCGCTCCACCAGGTAGGGCGAGCGCACCTGGCCGCCGCCCGCCACCGCCGCCGCCACCGTCGCCATCTGCAGCGGCGTCGCCCGGGTGTTGTACTGCCCGATCGACGACAGGCCGAGCTGGGCGCGGTCCACCGAGGCGTCGAAGGTGCTCCGTGCGACGGGGAAGGGGACCCGCAGCCCGTCGTCGTTGAAGCCGAAGGCCTCCGCCATCGCCGTCATGCCGTTCACGCCCACGTCGACGCCGAGCTTGGCGAACACCGTGTTGCAGGACCACTCGAACGCCTCCCGCAGCGAGGCGTCGAGGCATCCGTCGGCCTCGTTCGTGAGCTTCGTCCGCGTCCCGGGCAGGGTGTACGGGTCGGGGGAGCGGGTCGGCGCGTCCAGGTCGCGGATCACGCCCGCGTCCAGCGCCGCCGCCGCGGTGACCACCTTGAAGGTCGAACCCGGCGGATAGGTCCGGCTCACCGCCCGGTTGAGCATCGGCTTGTCCGGGTCGGCGTTGAGCCGGTTCCAGGTGCGGGTGGCGGCCGCGCTGTTCCCGGACAGCAGCTGGGGGTCGTAGGAGGGGCTGGAGACCAGGGCCAGGACGCGGCCCGTGGCCGGTTCGATCGCGGCCACCGCCCCCTTGCGCCCGCGGAGCCCCTCGAACGCCGCTCGCTGCGCGGCCCCGTCGATCGTCGTCACCACGTCGCCGCCCGGGTTGTGGGCCCCCGTGACGTCGTTCCACAGCGGCAGCGGCGCGAGCATCGGGTCGGCGCCGGACAGCAGTCCGTCCTCGGCGTGCTCCAGCAGCGTCGTCCCGTACGCCTGGGAGGCGAAGCCGGTGATCGGCGCGTACATCGGCCCGTTCGCGTAGGTCCGCTCGAAGCGCAGGTGCTCGCCCGTGTCCCGGGACCCGGTGACCGCCTTGCCGCCGACCAGGATGTCGCCGCGCGGCTGCTGGTAGCGGGCGATGTCGGGGCGGCGGTTGGCCGGGTTGTCGTCGTACTCCGGCTTCTGGGCGATCTGCACCCGGGCCGCGTTGACCACGAGGGCGACCAGCAGCAGGGCGCAGAAGACGGCCGCGTGCCGGATGTTCCGGGTCACCTCGGCCGCTCCCCGCTCACGGCTCCGCCCGCCCGCCGGTCTGGCTGCGGGCCGCGTGGCTCACCCGGATCAGCAGCGCCACGATCGCCCAGTTGGTGACGACCGAGGACCCGCCCTGCGCCAGGAACGGCATCGCCATGCCGGTCAGCGGGATCAGCCCGGTCACCCCGCCCGCGATGACGAACACCTGGAGCGCCACGATCGAGGAGAGGCCGACCGCGAGCAGCCGGCCGAAGGGGTCGCGGGCGCCGAGGCCCGCCCGGTAGCCGCGCTCCACCAGCAGCCCGTACAGCAGGAAGACGGCACTCAGGCCGAGGAAGCCCAGCTCCTCCCCGGCCGTCGCCAGGATGAAGTCCGACTTGACGGCGAAACCGATCAGGACGGAGTGGCCGAGGCCGAGACCCGTGCCGGTCACCCCGCCCGCCGCGAAGGCGAACAGGGACTGGGCCAGCTGGCCCGGGCCGTCGCCCGCCTCGATGGACGCGAAGGGGTGCAGCCAGTCCTCCACCCTGCTGTGCACGTGCGGCTCCAGCCAGCCCACCGCGACCGCGCCCAGCGAGGCCAGCAGCAGGCCGACGGCGATCCAGCCGGTGCGGCCGGTGGCGACGTAGAGGAGGACCACGAACAGGCCGAAGAAGAGGAGCGAGGTGCCCAGGTCCCGCTCCAGGACCAGGACGCCGACGCTGACCAGCCACACCGCCACGATCGGGCCGAGGACGCGCCCGGTGGGCAGCTGCAGCCGCCACACCCGGCGGCCCGCGTACGCCAGCGCGCTGCGGTTGGCGGCCAGGTACGCGGCGAAGAACACCGCGAGCAGCACCTTCGCGAACTCGCCGGGCTGGATGGAGAAGTCCTCGATCCGGATCCAGATGCGCGCGCCGTTCACCGCGGGGAAGAAGATCGGCACGGTGAGCAGAGCGAGCGCGGCGGCGACGCAGACGTAGGCGTAGCGCTGCAGGACGCGGTGGTCGCGCAGAAGCAGGACGACCACGATGAACAGGGCGACACCCAGCGTCGACCACACCAGCTGGGTCGGGGCCGCCCGGTCGCCCGGCGTCTCCAGGTCGAGCCGGTAGATCAGCACCAGTCCGAGGCCGTTGAGCAGCACGCCGATGGGCAGCAGCAGCGGGTCCGCGTACGGGGCGCGCAGCCGCACCGCCAGATGGGCGAGGAGCGCGAGCACACCGAGCCCGGCGCCGTAACCGGCGGCGCCGGGCGGGAGGGCGTCGTGCTGCGCGAGGCCTACGTTGCAGTAGCCGAACACCGACAGCAGGACGGCCATCAGGATCAGCGCGAGTTCGATGCCCCGGCGCCGGGGGAGTCGGGCGACGGGAGCGGGTGTGTCCGCCTGTGCCACGGTGAGTCCGGTTCCGGTTCCGGCCTTGGTCATGTCCGGAACTTACCCAAATGATGCGGTCTGCGCGTCGGCCGGCTCAGCACCAGCGCGGCGCGGGGCCGATGTTGTCGATGTAACGGGCCGCACCCCAGGCCCAGGTGCCGTCCGTGAGGAGGTACCAGAGGGGGTTGCCCTGCACCTTGGGGCCGGGCGTCTTGCAGTAGATGGAGACGACCTCGCCCCGGCGGGCGTACCGGATGACGTCCGAACCGCGGCTCGGCGAGGTGCGCAGGGCGAGCCGGTCGGCCGTCACGACGCCCCGGTAGCGGCCCTGCTCCTGGCGGCCGTCGCTCCCGCCCCACTCGTCGCCGCCGTTTCCGCCGTTTCCGTTTCCGCCGCCGTTTCCGCTGCCGGTGACGGTGGGCGTGGAGGTCGTGTCGCCGCCCCAGCCGTCGTGCGCGACGGCCGGCGTGACGGCGACGGCGGTGGCGAGCGCGCCGGCCGCGAGGGCGGTGGCGAGAGCGCGGACGAGAGGGGAGCGCGAGGCCGGTGCGGACAGTAGCGACATGGGAGTACCTCCCGGGAGCGAACGGGTCTTCGGGTTTCTTGGTGTCCTCAGGTGACTAACCGCCACATTAGGAGCGCCTCCCGCGCACCGCCCGCCGCACTGAGCCATCGGGGCAGGCGCCGTGGTCAGGGCACGGTCGGGGCCGGGTCAGGGCTGCTGAGGCAGCGTCAGCCGGGCCAGCGCCCCGCCGTCCGGCGGGTTGGTGAACTCCAGCCGCGCCCCGAGCACCTCGGCCTGCCCCAGCGCGATGGTCAGCCCCAGGCCGTGCCCCTTGGTCCCGCCCTCGGTGCGAAAGCGCTGCGGCCCGTGCGCGAGGAGGTACTCCGGATAGCCGTCCCCGTGGTCCCGTACGGTGATCACCGCACCGTCCACGGTCAGCACCACCGGCGCCCGCCCGTGCCGGTGCGCGTTCCCGACCAGGTTGCCCAGCACCCGCTCCAGGCGCCGCCGGTCGGTCTCCACCCGCGCGTCCCGTACGACGTCCACGTGCGTGCCGGTGCCCGAGCCCCGCACCACCCGCCGGGCCAGCGCGCCCAGCTCCTCCGGCTCCGTCTCCATCCTCTCCCGCCCGCTCTCCAGCCGGGAGATCTCCAGCAGGTCCTCGGTGAGGGTGCGCAGCGCCGCCACCCGGTCCCGCACCAGCTCGGTGGGACGGCCCGGCGGCAGCAGCTCGGCCGCCGCGTGCAGGCCGGTGAGCGGGGTGCGCAGCTCGTGCGCCACGTCCGCGGTGAACCGCTGCTCGGCGAGCAGCTTGCCCTGCAGCGACGACGCCATGGAGTCCAGCGCGGCGGCGACCGAGGCCACCTCGTCCTGCGGGCGCGTCGGATCCTGCGCGCGCGGATCGCCGACCCGTGCGTCGAGGTCGCCGGCGCTGATCCGCCGTGCCACCCGCGCCGTGGTGTGCAGCCGCCGCGTCACCCGCGTCACCGCGAACGCGCCGACCAGCAGCGTCGCCCCGATCGCCAGGGCCGACGCCCACACGAGCGTGCCGTCCAGGCTGTCGATGGTGGCCTGGCCCTGGGAGTGGTCGACCCGCACCGCCAGCGCCCGGCCGCCGTCGGCGGGGCCCGCCGCCCACATCGTGGGGCGCCCGGCGTACTCGGCGACCATCGTGCCGCGCCGGCCCGACACGGCCAGCTCACGCAGCTGCCGCGGCAGCCCCGGCGGATCGACGCCGGCCCCGCGCCGCAGCGGGTCTCCCGCCTCGTAGGACTCCGTCGCCTCCCGGAGCCGGGCCAGGGCGACGTCACGCGCCTCGCCGACGGTCCGGTTGGTCACCGAGACGTGCACCAGGACGCCGAGCAGCGCGGCGAGCCCGCAGCACATCACGGTGATGAAGACGGCCGCCTTCACCGCCAGCGGTCCGGCCCACCGGGGGAGGGCGAGCCTCACCGGGCGCTCGCCGGCGACGACGGAGAGGAGGACGGCGAGGAGGACGGAGGGGTGGACGGCGAGACGGACGGAGCCGGGGACGGGGACGTGGACGGACGCTTCGTGTGCCGTCCGCCGTCGTCGGTGCGCAGCATCTCGTCGCTGGTCAGCAGCATGGCCCGCTGATCGGCGTCCCAGGTCCACCGGAGGCGGTACTCGTAGCCGGCCACCTCCGAGGGCGAGCGGACGATCACCGTCCGCCCGGCCAGCTCGACCGCGCTCACGGCGTCCTCGTAGGACATGACCCGCACGAGCCGGTCCTTCTCGACGGTGTAGACGCGTACGGCGGTCAGCTTCTGCGGCAGCAGCCGGAAGCCCAGCGTCATCTCGGGGCGCCCGTCGCCGGTCAGGTCGCGGTAGTACGGCCGCAGCACCGGGCAGCCGGCGGCCTCGTCCCCGGCCCCGTCCGTGCCGCAGTCCGCCATCCGCACGGACGTCTCGTGGTACGGCGCCTTCGCGCCCGCGTAGTCGTCCGGGTGCGCGGCGATCTCGGCCCGCACCGCGGCCACCGGGTCCGCCCTGCGGATGTCCCCGCCGGGCACGGCGACGCCCTCGACCACCGCGTGCTCCACCTCGCCGATGTCGTACGCCGGTCGGGACGCCGGTGTCAGGCCGGGCCAGAGCCGCGCCGGATCACGCGCGGCGGGCGTCGCCCCGGCACCGCGCAGCCCGCCGGTGTCTCCGCAGGCGGCCAGCGCACCGGCCGCGGCCGCGGTCGCCAGGAGCAGCGCGAGGGCGGCGGGAACGCGGGCTGGGCGCCCGGGGCGGCTCGGGAGCACTGCACTCCTGGGGTCTGGGGATCGGTGATCGGCGTCGGCGGTCCCGCACGGCGGGTGGGCGCCACCCTGGAACCCGGCACCCCGGAGCCGGGGCGCCGTACGCGCCTTCGTACGGAAGGCCATTTTGCGTGCGCACGGGCCCGCCGGGCTACTCGGCCAGCTCCTCCAGCAGCCGCACGGTGGCCAGACCCGCCCGCAGGTACGCCACGAACAGGTCGTTGTGCAGTGCCCACGGCGAGCGCCGGGCCCGGATCAGCCGGATCGCGTCCTCGGCGCTGCTGCCCCGGCGCATCAGCGTGTGCGCGACGACCAGGCCGGAGCGGTTGTACCCGTGACAGCAGCGCACGAGGACCTTCCGGCCCCCGTCCAGCGCCTCGCCCGCCGCCTGGGCCAGGCGGATCACCCCGGCGAGCTGAGTGCCGTCCAGGGGGCCGTCGGGGATGGGCCACACATGGTGCTCGACACCGTCGTCCGGGCCGTGTCCGGGCAGCCGCAGCAGGGTCTGCACGAGGTCGAACTCGTCCCGCACCACGGCGAACTCCAGCCGCCCGGCCGCCCGCCGGAACTCGTGCCCGCCCATCCAGAGACCCGGCACGATCTCGTCCCACGGCCGGTCCGGGGCCGGCACGTCCGGACCTCTCCCACGGGTACGCAAAGGCACCTCCCGAGTTCCGCCCAGGGTCTGCCCAACTCCTCCCAAAGGTAACCGGGTTCTTGCCCCGGCAGCACCCCGCCTGGTCCCATGGACGGGGGTGATGGGCATGGACGGACTGCGCGTCGTGCCGACCCGGCGCCACGGCCGGGAACGGCTCTACGTCTGCCTTCCGGACGGCGGGAACGTCGCCTGGTACGACCGTGAGGCGGCCCGCGTCAACCTGCTGAGCGACGACCGCAGGGACGAGGTCCTGCGGGCCCTGGCCCCCTTCCTCACCGGACCGGTGGCCGTCGGCCCGCCCCCGGTCCCGACCCCGGCCGAGCTGGCCCGGCTCACCCTCCACCCGGACGACGACCTCGCCCCCAACCGGCCCGGCGAGGCGCTCCTGGTCGCCCTGGAGCGCGAACCCGGACCGGCGCACCGGCTGCGCCCCGATCCGCGCCGCCGGGCGCTCGCCGCCGAGCAGGCGACGGGGACGGCCCTCGACCGCCTCGACGGCGCCGGCTGGCACACCCTGCACTCGCTCCCGCTGCCCGGCGGCGACCGCGTCCACCACCTGCTGATCGGGCCGGGCGGTCTCTTCGCCCTCCACGTACTGCCCGCCCGCAGGCAGCGGGTGCGGGTCACCGACCCCCTGGTGGCGCTGGGCCGCCGCGCACCGCACCCCCTGCTGCGCCGGGTCCGCGCGGACGCCGACCGGGCCTCGTACGCCCTGACGGCGGAGGTGCGCCCCGTCCTCGTCCTCGTCGAGCCGGCGCACGTGAGCGTCACCGCCCCGCCCCGCTCCGTGCGCGTCCTCACGGACGCGGAGCTGCCGGACCTGGCCCGGACCGGCGGGATGCTGAAACCGGCGGACGTGGAGGCCCTGCACGCCATGGCCCGGGACCGCGCCACCTGGACCCGCCTCTGAGCGGCGCCGGACGTCAGGGCAGTGCCGCCGCCCGCCGCCGGTCGAACAGCGGCGCCAGCAGGTCGCCGTAGTCCTCCACCCGGGGCCCGACGTCCCCGGCCCGGAAGACGAACTGCTCCGCCCGTCCGCACCCCGCGACCTCGTCCCACGTCACCGGGGTGGAGACCGCCGGCACGTCGCGGGCCCGCACGGTGTAGGGAGCGGCCGTGGTCTTGCGGGCGGCGTTCTGGCTCCAGTCCACGAACACCTTGCCCGGCCGCAGGCTGCGCGTCATCCGGTGCACCACCAGCTTCGGCAGCGCCCGCTCCGCCTCCACCGCCAGCGCCTTCGCGTACTCCGACACCCGCTCCGAGGACGACCCCCGCACCCCCGCCAGCAGATGCAGCCCCTTGGCCCCCGACGTCTTGGCGTACGCCTCGATCCCGTCCGCCGCCAGCCGCTCCCGCAGCCACAGGGCGACCTCGCAGCACTGCACCACGGTGGCGGGCGGCCCGGGGTCCAGGTCGAACACCAGCCGGTCGGCCTCGCCGGGATCGTCCGCGGTCCACTGGTGGGTGTGGAACTCGGTCACCAGGTTCGCCGCCCACATCAGGCTCGCCAGGTCCTGCACCAGCACCATCCGGGCCGGTCCCTCCGAACGGGGCACCTCGGCCGTGGTGACCCAGTCGGGCGTACCCGGCGGCACGTTCTTGGTGAAGAACACCTGGCCGTCCGGGCCGTCGGGGTACCGCAGGAAGGAGACCGGACGGTCCCGCAGGTGCGGCAGCAGCACCTGAGCGGTCGTCGCGTAGTAGTGCAGCAGCTCGCCCTTGGTGAGGCCGGCCGCGGGATACAGCACCTTGTCCAGGTTGCTGAGGGCCACCCGCCGCCCCTCCACTTCCGTGATAGGCGCCATACCATGAGAATCTCACGGAATACGGACAAACCGCCCGACGGTCACCGGTAGCCGCCCGACGGGGAAACCGACAGGAAAGGTGCTGCACGTGCGATCCATCTGGAACGGCGCCATCTCCTTCGGCCTGGTCAGCATCCCGATCAAACTGGTGAACGCGACCGAGAGCCACGCGGTCTCCTTCCGCCAGATCCACACGGAGGACGGCGGCCGGATCCGCTACCGCAAGGTCTGCGAACTGGAGGACCGCGAGGTCACCCAGGCGGAGATCGGCAAGGCCTACGAGGACGCCGACGGTTCGATGATCCCGATCACCGACGAGGACCTGTCCCAGCTGCCGATCCCGACGGCCCGCACGATCGAGATCGTGGCCTTCGTGCCCGAGGACCGCATCGACCCGCTCCAGATGGGCTCGGCCTACTACCTCGCGGCGAGCGGCGCCCCCGCAGCCAAGCCGTACACGCTGCTGCGCGAGGCACTCAAGCGCAGCAACCGGGTCGCGATCGCCAAGTTCGCGCTGCGCGGCCGGGAGCGCCTCGGCATGCTCCGGGTCGTCGGCGAGGCCATCGCTATGCACGGCCTGCTGTGGCCGGACGAGGTGCGGGCACCCGAGGGCGTCGCCCCGGAGGGCGGTGTCACCGTGCGCGACCAGGAACTGGACCTCGCGGACGCCCTCATGGACACCCTCGGCGAGATCGACCTGGACGACCTGCACGACGAGTACCGGGAGGCCGTCGAGGAGGTCGTCGCGGCCAAGGCCGCCGGTGAGCGACCCCCTCAGGCCCGCGAGGAGGCGGCGCCCGGCAAGGTGCTCGACCTGATGGCCGCGCTGGAGAGCAGTGTGCGGGCGGCCCGGGAGTCCCGGGACGGCGAGGAGGCCGGGCCGGCCGAGGAGGCCGAGGTCAGATCGCTGCCGCAGCGCAAGACCTCCTCCCGGCGGACTCCCAAGGAGACCGGCGGCAAGAAGTCCACGTCGACGGCCGCGAAGAAGACGGCGGCGAAGAAGGCGGAGCCCAAGAAGTCGACGGCGAAGTTCGCGGGACCCGCGAAGAAGACGGCGGCCAAGGGCACCGCCAAGAAGGCCGCGGCCAAGAGCACCGCCAGGAGCGGCGACAAGGGCGCGGCCAAGAGCACCGCCAAGAGCACCCCCAAGAAGACGGCGCCCCGCAGGCGCAGCGCCTGACGAGCGCGAGCCGCTCACCGCCGCCGGCGGGTGCGCTCCGGGACGGAACGCCGGTACGGCCCGTTGAACGGACGGTCAGCCGAATGTCCAGGGAGAGGTGGACGCCCGGGGTGTCGCGGACGGGACGGGCTCGAAGACGGCGGGACTCGCGGCGCCGGACTCCGTCGGCGCGAGGGGGTCCGTGGGGGAGGCCGCGCGGGAGGCCGCCGTGGGCAGGGCGGGGCTCTCCTCCAGGCGCTGCCCGATCGTCTCGGCAGGTCCGCCGCCCGGGGCGACCGGGCCGGTGGACAGCTGCGACCAAGCGGTCAGGGCGAGGGCGACCCCGGCGGCCGTGCCGAGCACCCGGCCGATCCGCCGCACCCGGGCCCGGCCGTCCAGCTCGCGCCAGGCCGGCCCCGCCCACGTGTCCTCCCGGCGCCACGCCTCGCCGACCGTCTCGGAGGGGCGGACGCGGTGGCCGGGCCGGCCGGCGGGGAGCTCCGGCCGCCAGCCGGGGAGCCGGTCCCGTGCGGAGGGTTCCCTGGGGGCGGAGGCACGGATGGCGCGTTCGTCGTCCTCCAGGAACAGCCGCCACACGTACTCGGGCACCGACGGCGTACCGTCCGGCTCGCCCGGGATGTCGCCGCTGCCCGGCCCGGAAGCGGTCATGGTCCCGCTCTTCCTGTCGTCGGCCCCGGGTGGGCGAGGGCGGGAGGAAGGGGACGGCCCGCCCACCACCGGCCCCGGCGCCGGATGGTCATGGTCCGGCGGACTCCGTCGGCCGCCAACCCCTAAGAACGCGCGGGGTCCAGGGCCCGTTCCCCGCGCCACCGGTCGTGACTCGGTCGTAATGGTGCCTGCGCCGTGGCACCCGGACTCAGGGGGCCGCCGGGGACGCAGTGGGCGTCGGGGAGGCGGTGTTCACGTTCAGGTCGGGGCGCGGCTTGAGCACCAGCACCCGCTCGTCCGGCTGCGGCGGGGGCGGGGTGACCTTCTCCCGGGGCAGCTTCGCCGGGCCGGTCTGGTTGAAGGTGACCTGGTCGTAATCGACCAGCCCCGTCTTCTCCAGCACCGTGATGTGGTCCAGGACGGTGTCGTTGGCCAGGTCCGCCAGCTGCCGCACGAGCGTGTTCTTGGTGCCGGCCCGGATGTTGGCGATGGCCGGGAAGATCTGGCCGTGGGTCACCCGCATGATGTTGACCGCCGACGAGTCGAAGTCCTTGCCGCTCTTGGCTTCCACCGTCGCCACGAAGCCCTCCTGCTGCGGGGAGGCCCGGTTGGGCAGGGTGATGCCGAGCTCGGGGGCGATCTCGCGGCACATCGCGTCGAGACCGGCGTGCCCGACGACCAGGTGCTCACCGGCCGTCTTCATCGCCTTCGTCGTACCGCGCTCCATCACCATCTCGCCCAGCGGGTACTCCCACAGCCCGGCGGCGCGGACCTTGACCACGAAGTCGCGGTCCGCCTCGGTGAGCGGGCCGAACTTCGTACTGGCCACCACCCGGCTCTGGTTGCCGTCGGCCTTGTCCAGACCGAGCACGGCCGGGAAGGCCAGCGCGGTGAGGGTCAGGGTCATCACACCGAACAGGACGACGACTCCGATCCTGCTGCGGGGCAGGCGCATGGTGCCTCCAGGGGCGACGCGAGGGACGCGCACACGCACGTGTGCTCGTACCGGTACGCCAGGAGGTACGGAAACGGCGGGCGGATCCGTCACCGCTCCGGCACAAATCTTGCGGGACTTGCGAGGGACCCGCCGACCACGCCGGTTCAGCCGATGTCGGCGCCGTACACGCGCTCGACGGTGATGGTGAGCAGCACCCGGCGGTCGGACACCATCGTCGCCCGGTACTCGTCCCAGTCCGGGTGCTCCCCGGCCACGGCGCGGTAGTACTCCACCAGCGCCTCGACTTCCGGTCCGTGCGGGTCGGTGCCCGGCCCGGTGAGGGTGGCGACGCCCTCGGCGGTGGCCCAGGACCTGCCGTCCGGGGCGGTCACCTCCAGTGTGGCCCGCGGATCCCGGCGCAGGTTCGCGGTCTTGGCGAGCCCCTCCCGCGTCGACACGCGGATGACGCCGGCCTCCGGGTCGTAGGCGGGCATCACGGGGGAGAGCTGAGGGCGGCCGTCCGACTTGATCGTCGCCAGGACGCCGAGCCGGCTCTCGGCCAGCAGGGTGCGGGGGTCGAAGCGCGGTGTGGTGGTCATGGACCGATCATCACCCCGCGCCCCGCGGCCTGTCCCGCGAACCGTCCGCCGAACAGGCTCCGCCGGTGACTCAGGGCACCGAGGGGCCGCCCAGGTAGTCGCCGTCCTCGTCGTAGGGCCAGGCGTTGGCCACGCACCCCTTGAGGCCCTTGATCTGCTGCATCATCGCCGGAGCGGGCCGGCCGGCGCCGGGGCACGTCTCGTGGCCGTGGCCGATGCGGTGGCCGACCTCGTGGTTGACGATCAGCGCCCGGTACTCGTGGATCGGGCCGTCGAACTCCGGGGAACCCAGCACCCAGCGCTTGAGGTTCACCACAACGTCCGTGCCGACGCTGCAGTTGACCTCGCCCCGGGTGAGCAGGCCCGCGGCGCCGCAGATCCGGTCGACGGTGCCCGGCGTGGCGATCTTCACCACGAAGTCGTAGGAACCACTGCTGACCAGCCGGAAGGAGTTGGCCCCGTCCCGGGTCCAGCCGCGGGTGTCGGCGAGCACGTCGGATATCTCGGCGGCGGCGGCGCTCGGCCGGACGTCGATGCCGTCCTCGACCAGGACCTTGTAGCGGCGTACGCGGCTGCCGGTGCCCACGGTCGTGCCGTCGGCCTGGGCGGTGACGAAGGTGCCGGGTCCGGTCGCCGGAATGGCGATGGTGGAGGCGGAAGGGGAGGGCGAGGCCGAGGGCGACGGGGAGGCCTTCAGGGACGGGGACGGTGCGGGGGAGGCGGAAGGGGAAGGCCTTCCGGTCGAGGCCTCCAGCGCGTCGGTGACGTCGGCCACCTGGTCGTCCGTCACCGGTGGCCGGGTCTCCCGCCAGTACGCGACGGCGGCGCCCGCGGTGAGCAGGACGGCGCCGAGGGCGACACAGGCCAGGACCGCGCGGGCGGGGCCGCGGCGTCTGCGTCTGCGGGAGCGGGATCTGTGCCCGGAACCGTCCGGCCCGGTTCTTCGGCTGCTTCGGCGGGCGGTGGATCGGCCCACGGCGTGCGTCCTCTCTGCTGGTCGTCGGGGCACGCACGGCGAACTCCGCTGTGCTGTTCTACCCCGAAGATCCAAGCGGACGGACGTGCGAAAACATCACCGTTTCCGACGTGTCCCTTCTCACGCGGACATTCGGTTCCTGAGTGCAACCGACCGGCCTCCGGAAACGTCTTCGTCGGGGCCGCCCGGCGGGAACCGGGCGACCCCGACGAGCGCGGGGACGCGGTGCCGTCAGCCGGCGGGGGTCCGCTCCCAGCGGTAGAAGCAGCGCGCCATCGCGTCCTTCGGACCGCGCCACGTCGCCGGGTCGTACGCCGAGACGTACGGCTCGAGCCGCTCGCTGACCTGGCGGAACTCCGGGTGCCCGGTCAGCCTGCCGATGGTGGGGGCCGGGTCCTCGTCACTCTCGATGAGGTGCAGGTACACGCCGTCACCGAATTCGAAGAGGCTGCGCCGGTTGACGCCCACCAGGTGCGGCAGTTCGCCGCTGTCGGACTCCGCGAACACCTTCGCGATGTCCGGTGCCGCGCCGGGTGCCATCCGGGCGACGATCAGTGTGTGGTGCATGGGGGTGCTGCCCTTCGCCGGTGTCGGTCGGTGTCGGTCGGGGCCGTTCGGGGCCGTTCGGGGTGCCGTTCGGGGTGCCGTTCGGCCGGTGTCAGTCGGCGAGCACCGGTGCGGCACGCCGCTCGCCCGCCGCCTGCTCGATCCGGTCCCGGATCAGCGCCATCTGGGTACGGGAGTTGCGGTTGATGTTGTCCGTCATCCAGGCGTCGTCCACGGGCGCGTCCGGCTTCATCGCGAAGTCCTGCGTCCAGCGCATGACGGTGCCCTCGGCGGTCTCCGCGTACTCCCAGACGATGTTCATGTACTGGAAGGGGCCGGTCTCGACCCGCTGGGCGCGGACGGTGCGGGTGACGGGGTCGGCGACCCGCTCGGAGACCCAGCTCCACACCTTGCCGTCGGCGTCCGGGTGCATGGTGAGCCGGAACGTGACGCGGTCCTCGTCGCGGTCGAGCACCTCGACGGAGGCGTACTCGCTGAACAGCCGGGGCCAGTTCTCGATGTCGTTGGTCATGTTCCAGACCAGCTCCATCGGGGCGGCGATGGTGATCTCGTTGTCGGTGTGTCCTGCCATGTCACACTCCCGTCTTCAGGGCGCCGTTGACCAGCGCGAGGAAATCCGCGGGCGTCTTGCAGCGCTCGGCCTGCTCGGGCAGGCCGAGGCCGTACCGCTTCTCCAGCTCGGCCACGATGCCCAGCAGGCCGAGGGAGTCCAGGCCGAAGGTGTCGAAACCGTCGTCGGCCTGCTGCCGGAGGGTGACCGGGTCGACGTGCACGCCGGCGGTGCGCTTCATCAGCGCCGACAGCTCCTCGACGGTCACCTGGTAGTCCAGTTGGTCGGTCATGGTGTCCTCCTTGACTCGGGTTGGCCGGTCACGGATGTCCTCCGCGGCCGTCGGTGGTCGGTGGTCGGTGGTCGGTGGTCGGTCGTCGGTCAGCGGCCCGCGGGCGGCACGGCGCCACGTCGCAGGACGAGCGCCGAGTTGGACCCCATGAGGCCGCGCGCGAGGACCAGGGCCGTTCGCGGCTCGGCGGGGCGGGCCCGGCCGGTCACCACGTCCAGGTCGTGGCACACGTCGACCACGTGCGGGGTCGGCGGGATCAGCCCGTGCTCCATCGCGAGCACCGCCGTCGCCACGTCCAGCACCGGAGCCGCGCAGTACGCCCGTCCGGTCCCGGTCTTGGGCGCGGTGACCGGCACTCGCCCGGCGTGCGGGCCCAGCGCGTCGGCCAGGGCCAGCGCCTCGGCCCGGTCGGCCTCCGGGACCCCGAGGGCGTCCGCGAAGACCACGTCGACGTCCTCGGGCCGGCAGCCCGCCTCGGCCAGGGCGCCCTCGATCGCGCGGGCCAGCCCCTCCCGGGACTCGGCCCAGCGGCCGGGTCCGGTGAAGGTCGCCGCGTGCCCGGCCACCGTCGCCCGCACGTCCGCGCCGCGCTCCCGGGCCGCCGTCTCCTCCTCCACGAGGAGCACGGCCCCGCCCTCGGCCGGCGCGAACCCGCAGGCCGCGTCGGTGAACGGGCGGTAGGCACGGTCGGGTTCGGCGGACCGGCTCAGCTCGGGGTAGCCCAGCTGGCAGACGATCGAGTACGGGGCCAGCGGCGCCTCCGTCGCGCCGCACACCACCGTGTCGGTGCCACCGCGCACGGCCAGTGCCGCGTGCGCCAGGGCGTCCAGGCCGCCCGCCTCGTCGGCGGCCACGACCCCGCAGGGGCCCTTGAAGTCGTTGCGTATGGAGACCTGGCCGGTGCTGGCCGCGTAGAACCAGGCGATCGACTGGTACGGGCCGACGTGGCGCGAGCCATGGCCCCACAGGTTCTGCAGCTCCCGCTGCCCGAACTCGCCGCCGCCCGAACCCGCCGCGGTGACCACGCCGACCGAGTACGGCGAGTCGACGTCGGCCCGGCCGAACCGGGCGTCGGCCAGGGCGTGCTGGGTGGCGGCCAGCGCGAAGTGCGTGAACCGGTCGGTCTGGACGAGGAAGCGGTCCTCGACCGTCTCGGCCGCGTCGAAGCCGTGCACCTCGCCCGCGACCCGCAGCGGCAGGTGGTCGCAGCCCTCCCGGGTGACGGGCCCCAGACTGCTGGCGCCGTCGGCGACCGCCTTCCAGTGCGCCTCGACGCCGGTGCCGTGCGGGGACACCACGCCGAGACCGGTGACGACCGCGCGCCGGGTCCCGCCGTCACTCTGTCCTGGTCCGCTCATCGCAGCCCTCCTTCACTGCCGCTCAGCACGACCGCGGACTGGAAGCCGCCGAAGCCGCTGCCCACCGACAGCACGTGCCGCAGCGTCCGCTCCCGTGCCTCGCGCGGCACGTAGTCCAGGTCGCACTCGGGGTCGGGGGTCGTGTAGTTGGCCGTGGGCGGCACCACCTGGTGGGCCATCGCCAGCACGCACGCGGCCAGTTCTATGGAGCCGATCGCGCCGAGCGAGTGGCCCACCATCGACTTGATGGAGCTCATCGGCGTCGCGTAGGCGTGCTCGCCCAGCGAGCGCTTGACCGCCGCGGTCTCGTGCCGGTCGTTCTGCTGGGTGCCGGAGCCGTGCGCGTTGACGTAGTCGATCGCGGACCCGTCGAGGCGGGCCATGTCCAGCGCCGTGTCGATGGCCCGCGCCATCTCCAGGCCCTCCTTGGTCAGCCCGGTCATGTGGTACGCGTTGCCGAACGTGGCGTAGCCGGAGATCTCGCAGTACACGTCCGCGCCCCGGGCCCGGGCGTGCTCCAGGTCCTCCAGGACCAGCACCGCCGCGCCCTCGCCCATGACGAAGCCGTTGCGGTCGGCGTCGAAGGGACGGGAGGCGTGCGCGGGGTCGTCGTTGTTCGGCGAGGTCGCCTTGATGGCGTCGAAGCAGGCCATGGTGATCGGCGATATCGGCGAGTCCGCCGCTCCCGCCAGGCACACGTCGACGCGCCCCTCGGCGACCGCGTGATAGGCGTACCCGACCGCGTCGAGGCCGGACGTGCACCCCGTGGAGACGGTCTGCACCGGCCCCCGCACCCCGAACTCCTCGGCGACCGCGGAGGAGAGGGTGGCCGGGGTGAACGCGCGCTCCAGGTGCGGCTCGGCCCGCCGGTCGTCCACGTCCCAGCGGGAGCCGCGCTCGCTCACCAAGACGTAGTCGTGCTCCAGCCGGGTGGTGCCGCCGACCGCCGTGCCCAGCGTGGCGCCCGCCCGCCAGGGGTCCTCACGGGCCATGTCGAGATTCGCGTCCCGCACCGCCTCCGAAGCGGCGACGAGCGCGAACTGCACATACCGGTCGCAGCGCTGGGCGGTGGCGAGGCCGAGCCCGTGGTCGGACGGTTCGAAGTCGCACTCGGCGGCGATCTGCGAACGCAGCCCGGCCGGGTCGAACAGGGAGATCCGGCGCGTCGCCGTACGGCCTTCGGACAGCAGCCCCCAGAACTGGGGCACACCGATCCCGCCCGGGGCGACGACGCCTATGCCCGTGACGGCGACCCGTCGCCGGGTCATGACACCACCTCGGCCGCGGCGGCGGGTCGCTCGTGCCCGGCGCGGCCCGCCTGCGCGTGCGCCCCGTCGCACGGGAGCGCGTTGCCATCGGCGTCTTCCGTGTCGACGTGGCCCAGTTCCGGCCGCGGGGCCAGCGGCCCCAAGTGGAACACGAGCCGCGCCTCGACGTCCCCCGTGTTGCGGAAGCGGTGGCGCATCTCCTGCGGGATCAGCAGCCCCTGCCCGGTGGCGAGCGAGTGCGGCACCCCGTCCAGGTCCACCTCCAGGGCGCCCTCCGTGACATACACGAACTCCTCGGAGTACGGGTGGTAGTGCTCCGCGATGCGGTCGCCGGGCTGCACGATGGCCACGCCCATGAAGCCGCTGGTGGACCCGGCGGTGGTGGGCGTGAGAAGGGCGCGGAGGTCTCCGCCGCGGCGGCGGTTCGGCGCGATGTCGCCGAGGGAGACGATGCGTACCTGCTGGTCTGTCATGTCGTTCACTCCGGGGTGACGGGAGGAAGGTGGGAGAAGCGGGGGCGAAGCGGGGGAAGGTCCGCGCGGACCTGCGGGCACGCCGTCGGGCCCGGCCGGCCGCGCGGTCGGGGCGCGTGGCTCAGGAGCCGGCCGAACGCCGGTCGGTCAGGGGCGTCATACGGACCCGGGTCAGCAGCCGGGACAGCGTGGCCGCTTCGGCCGGCGACCCGTCGACGCCGACCGCGGCGGTGTCCAGCAGCCGCTCGGCAGCCGCGGCACCCTCGGCCCCGTGCAGGCCCAGGACCGCGGCGGGCGCGTCCTCGGGGTCGCCGTCCACGTCGACGAGCCGTACGACCAGGTCGTCGCGGTGGAAGACGGTGGCCGCCAGCACCGGGCCCGCCGGGTCCTGCGCGGCGGACGCGTCCTGACGGGCCAGCAGCCGGGCCAGCTCCCCACCGGCGCCGGCGCGCACCGGGTAGAGCAGCGCGAGCCGCTCGGTGCGCGCACCGGCCCGGCCGCCGGACGTCGCGTGGTGGACGGCCGGCATCGCGGCCCGGGTGAAGAAGCGCCGGGCGGACTGCGGGTCGGCGAGGTCCCGGTCCTGCTCCAGATACGGGTCGAGGGCCTCCTCGACGGCCCGCACCCCGGGCTGCCGGGCGACGTGGCGCAGCGCGGTCTGCAGGTCCCCGCGCACCTCCACGGCCCGCACGATCCGGTTGCCGGACATGAAGAGCGAGGTGCGCAGCAGCCGCGTGGAACCGTCCACGTGCGCGTCGGGCGACACGTACTCGGACAGCAGCCGGGCGGTCTCGGCCTCGCTGCCGGGCCGCACGGTGAAGGTCAGGGCGTGCCGTACGACGTTGCCCCCGATCCGGGGCGCGGAGCGCGGCTCACCGGGCGCCGGGCGCCCGCCGTCGGTCTCCCGCAGGACGCTGTAGCGCAGCGAGTGGGTGTCACGGACGCACGTCTGCAGCGGCTCGACGGTGTCCAGGTGCTCGTCGCTGTTGACCCAGGCCAGGAAGGGCGCGGCGCTCTCCCACTCGCTGGTCAGCAGCCACTGGGTCGGGTTCTCCAGGGACTGGCACAGCTGGTCGCTGACGTGTCCCGGAACGGCGGCGACCCGGTCGCGGATGCGCTCGTAGGCGTCCAGGAACTCCTGCTGCATGCCGTCGTGGACGTCCAGCATCAGGACGACCCGTACACGGGAACCGTCGAACGCGGATATCGACACGCCGCCCGCTTCCGCCGCCGCTGCGGCCGACGTCGCCGTGGCCGACGTCGCTTCGGCATCCGTCGCGTCCGTGGTCGGGGCATCCGTCGCTACGACGGGAGAGACCGTCATCCGGCCCACCTCTTCTCGGGGTCTTCCTCGTGGACTGGGGCGATCGTCGCCGGTGCCCGCCGGGCCGGCGGGGTGCGACGGTCGCACAAGCACGATCGTGGGCCGTGCCCGCGGGGTCCGCGAACCAGGCGGGTTAAGCGGGTGAAGCCTGCGCCGCCGCGGGCCTCGACGGACCGTACGGGGCATGCATGAAGACCCCGGCGCACCCCTGTCGGACCCCTCTCGCACGTCTGTCGCACGTCTGTCGCACACCTGTCGCACAACGGAGGACGAACCATGAACGAAAGAGCCGACCGGCCCGGCGGCGCCACCCCTGGGGCCGGCCGGACCCACCGCGTCCCGGTCCTCGTCGTCGGCGGGTCCCTGGTGGGCCTGTCGACCTCGGTGTTCCTGGGTCGGCTGGGCGTCCGGCACACCCTGGTGGAGCGCCACGCCGGCACCTCCATCCACCCCCGGGGGCGCGGCAACAACGTCCGCACGATGGAGATCTTCCGGGTGGCCGGCACCGAGCCGGACATCCGCCGGGCCGCCGCCACCCTGGCCGACAACCACGGCATCCTGCAGACGCCCACCCTGGCCGGCGACGCGGGGGAGTGGCTGTTCAAGCAGATCGACCCGGGAGGCGGACTGGCCCGCTTCAGCCCCAGCTCCTGGTGCCTGTGCAGCCAGAACGACCTGGAACCCGAACTCCTCACCCACGCCACCGCCCTCGGCGGCGACCTCCGCTTCGGCACCGAGCTGCTCTCCTTCGAGACGGACGCCGAGGGCGTGACGGCGATCGTGAAGAGCCGGGAGACCGGCGAGCACACCACCATCCGCGCGGACTACCTGGTCGCCGCCGATGGCCCCCGCAGCCCCGTCCGCGAGCAGCTCGGCATCGGCCAGAGCGGGCCCGGCGACCTCTTCCACAACGTCAGCATCACCTTCCGCTCCCGCCGCCTCGCCGACGTTGTGGGAGACCGCCGCTTCATCGTCTGCTACCTGACTGACCAGAACGCCGACGGCGCCCTCCTGCCCGTCGACAACCGCGAGAACTGGGTCTTCCACGCCCCCTGGCACCCCGAACAGGGCGAAACGGTGGAGGACTTCACCGACGAGCGCTGCGCCGCCCACATCCGCCGCGCCATCGGCGACCCCGACCTCGACGTCGAGATCACCGGCAAGGCCCCCTGGCACGCCGCCCAGCGCGTCGCCCGCAGCTACCGCTCCGGCCGCGTCCTGCTGGCCGGCGACTCGGCCCACGAGATGTCCCCCACCGGCGCCTTCGGCTCCAACACCGGCATCCAGGACGCCCACAACCTCGCCTGGAAGCTGGCCGCGGTACTGGAGGGCTGGGCGGGCGAGGGCCTGCTGGACACCTACGACACGGAACGGCGCCCGGTCGCGGAGGCCACCAGCGCCCGTGCCGCCGCCCGCTCGGTGGAACACAGCCACCCGGGCTTCGCGCCGCCGCCGGTCATGGGGGGCGGGGGGCCCGGCGGCGCTTCAGGTGGTGCTCCTGGCGGTCCTGGTGGGCCCGGCGGTCCTGGCAGCCCCGGTGGTCCCGGCGGTGCGCCTCGTGGCGGTCCGGGCGGTGCACCCGGGGGCGGCGGCCCCGGCGGCGGCCCGCAGCGCGGCATCCTCAACGTCGCCCTCGGCTACCGCTACCCCCAGGGCGCGGTGGTCGGCGCCGACCCGGCGACCCCGGTGGTCCCCGAGGGCCTCGACCTCACCGGCGCCCCCGGCAGCAGGGCCCCCCACCTCTGGCTCCGCCGGGGCGAGGAGCGCCTGTCCACCCTGGACCTGTACGAGGACTCCCTCGTCCTGCTCAGCGACGCGGCCCAGCCCACCGGCTGGCACGAGGCGGCGACCGAGGTGGCCGCGGCGCTGCGCGTCCCGCTGAAGCCGTACCGCGTGGGCGGCACCCCCGGAGCCGACCTGGTCCCGGACGACGAGGAGACCGACTGGGCACGGGCCCACGGAGTGACCCGGGGCGGCGCGGTCCTGATCCGCCCCGACGGCTTCGTGGCCTGGCGCTCCCCGGGGCCCGCCCCCGACCCGGAGGCGATGCTGCGCCAGGTGGTGGGGACGGTACTGGCCCGCGCCTGAGGCCCGCACCGCTCGGACCGGCGACGGTCGGCCGGCCGACGATTTTCAGTCGGCCGGCGTCTCCACGGCGCTCCGCACCGTCACCGCCGCGTCCGGTGGAAGGCGAGGTACGCGAACCCCTCGCCCTCGCGGGGCGCCCGCGTCCAGGACCGGGTGGTGAAGGTGGGAAGCTTGCCTCTGGTGAGCGCGAAGCGGGGCAGCGAGAGCCCGAGTTCGCCGTGCAGGGCGTCGAGCGCCCGCAGTTGCCCTTCCTTCCCGGAATCCCCCGGGCGGAACAGCCGGTCCGGATCCAGGGCCTCGGGTATCGCACCGGACCGCTCGACCTCCGAGCCCCGCAGGGTGAACGCGTACAGCTCCTCGCCCCCTTCGGCCACCGACAGGTGGAACGCGTCCGGGCGGTCTCCCCGAGCCGCGTTCCCCTGCTCGCACCACACCACCACGGCCCGCCCGGCCGAGGAGGCGTCCGCGACCGGCGACCGGAACAGATGACTCATGCGGTGGGTGCCGTACCCGTCGAAGGCGAAGGCCCACGCCCCCTCCGCACGCCCGACGGCGACCACGGCCCGGTCCTCCCACAGCTCGACGCCCTCGTCCTCCCGCTCATGCGGCCTGCGCGCCAGCCGGGCCGCGTCGTACGGCCGCAGGGGACCGCTCAACACCGCACCCTCCTCCCCGATCAGTTCGGGCAGTCGCTCGGGCCCGACCCCCTCGACCCACACGCAGCGGTACCCACCACCGAACGACCCACGGAACCCGCCGGGCTCCGCCAGCCACGCGAGCCCCGGCGGATCAAGATCGGGCACCGGCTCGGGAGCGGGCCCCGGCTGCCCGGCCCGAGGCGTCGCCAGAACCTCCCGCCCCCGCTCCGGGGTGACCAGCGGCCCCAGCACCGGATCGGCGAGCAGCCCGAGCGGAACGATCAGCAGCGGCCCGGGCTGCTCCCACAGCGGCAGCGCGCCCCGCAGCACCCGCCACGCAGCGTCCCCCGCACCCCAACGGGCAGCCTCCCGGGCCTCGCCGACGGCCCGCCCCCAGGCACCGGCGGGCGCATAGCGGCAGGTTCCGTCCCGCACCGCGCCCAACACCGACTCGGCCGCCTCCCGATCGGCACCGCGGGCGGCCATCATCCCCAGCCAGTGGTCGTCACCGCCCACCCGCCCCCGCTCCTGGGCCGGGCCCAAGGCCTCCACGGGCAGCACCTCCGGCAGGTAGCGCCGGTCGGCCACCAGACCGCCGTAGCTCCGGGAGTGGCCCGGAGCCAGGAAGTGCCGTATCTGGCTCAACAGGACGGCACTGTGCGGCCGCCCGAACTCGGACGCCTCCTCCAGCAGCGGTACGGCCTCCTCGTACCGCCCCCGCAGGGCCAGCAGCCGCGCCCGCTCCACCCGGCCGTCCTGCTCACGCGTGGTCGCGTTCACGAAGTCGGACCGCTCGGCGCGGGTGGCGTGGAAGTGGCGGTACATGGCCTCCATATACGCCCGGAACGACGGGTACCGGTCCGGGAACTCACCGCCCCAGCCCTTGTACACGTAGAGCGCCCACTCACCGTCCTCGTCCCGGTCCCCCGGGTCGAGCAGCGCGTACGACGCGTCGGAGTCCGTATCCAGCCGCAGCGCCCGCCGCCACATCCCGGCCAGCAGGACCGCCTCCCGCGACGGGTCGTCGTCCAGGAACCCCTCGTACACGGACGTCATGTCGTACGGATCCCCGAACCAGTCGATCTCCGCGACACCGCCGAGCTGGTAGATGCCGGCCATCTGGTCCACGTACCACCCGTCGCTCACGGCCAGGAACTCCCGGTACGAAGGCGGCAACCGCCGCCCCAGCCGCTTCTCCGCCGCGAGGATCGCCGCCTCACCGGCCCCGCCCCGCCCCAGGACGACGGACCTGGCCCCGCCGTCCTCCTCCTGGTCGAGCCGGGGCATCCACTCCTCCTGCCAACGCCCGAGAAAGTCACGCCAGTTGAAGGACCCGTTGGAAGAACCACCACTCATGCCCACATGCTGTCACCCGGCACCGACAACGGCGCCGTGGCGTCATCCCCGGGGTTCCGACAGACCGGACACCTCGTCGACGAGAGGCTGGACGCGATACGGGACGACGGCACTCAACACGACGACCGTCGTACTGCGCCGCACACCCGGCACCGCGAGCACATGGTCGATCACCTCCTGGACGTGCTGGTTGCTGGTCCCCGCGATACGGCACCAGATATCACCGGGCCCCGTCACGATGTGGGCCTCAACGATCTGCGGAACGGCCCGCAGCCGCGCCGCGATGGCCGCACGGGCCGGCTGGTCCACCTCGAACGTCGTGAACGCCTGCACCCCGTGCCCGAGCGCGGCGACGTCCACGTCCGGCCCGTACCCGGTCACCACACCGGCGCCGGCCAGCCGATCGAGCCGCGCCTGCAACGTACCGCGGGCGACCCCGAGTTGCCGGGCGATCTCCAGCAGCCCGTCCCGCGGACGCTCCCGGAGCAGCCGCAACATCCGACCGTCGAGCCGATCAAGCCCGCGCCGTGCCACCGTACGACCTGCCGATCTGCCACCAAAGGGCCACTCAGGAAATAGTTTCCTTGCCAAATAGGCACTGGACCCGAGCACCTGTTGCCTATCCGGCACCCGCTGTCTCACCCTAAGTGCTCCCGTCCACGAGGAGACCCGTGAGGCAGCACACGCATCCGTTCATCCCCTACCGGCCGAAGCGCTACGGCGAAGCCGAAATGCTCCGCCGGGGAAGGGACTTCGTGTCCTTCGTCGACCGCCGGCGCAGCGTGCGTTTCTTCAGCGACGAGCCGGTCCCGCGCGAGTGCGTCGACCTCGCGGTCGCCGCGGCGAACACCGCACCCTCCGGCGCCCACTTCCAACCGTGGAAGTTCGCCGTGATCGGCGACGCCGAGACCAAGCACCGCATCAGGGTCGCCGCGGAGGCGGAGGAGCGGGTGAACTACGAGGGCGGCCGCATCCCGCCCGAGTGGCGCGCCGCGCTCGCCCGCCTCGAAACGGACTCCGACAAGAGCTTCCTCGACGTCGTGCCGTGGATCGTGGTCTGCTTCGCCGAGAAGAGCACCGCGATGCCGGACGGCTCACTGCGCAAGAACTACTACGTGAACGAGAGCGTGGGCATCGCCTGCGGCCTCTTCACCACGGCCCTGCACGCGATGGGCCTGAGCACTTTGACCCACACCCCCAACCCGATGGGCTTCCTCACCAGGATCTGCGAACGTCCCGGCAACGAACGCCCCTACATCCTCTTCCCCGTGGGCTACGCGGCCCCCGACTGCGAGGTCCCGGCCCTGACCCGAAAGCCCCTGACGGAGGCGATCACCGAGCCCCCGCGCAGCCGCTGACGTCTCGCGCAGCCGCTGGCGCCCCGCGCGAAGCGGACGCCGCGAGCCGAGGTGCGCCGCGGGGAACCGGACGTGCACCTCGGGGCCACTTCCTCGGCCCGGCCGTCGGGATGTGCCCGTCAGGCCCTTGACCGGGTGCCGTTCCGACGGAGGATGGGGGAAGAGAGCGGGTCTGCGTGGCGAAGTGTGGGCTCTGACAACTCCGACAGCAGGGAGCGTTTCTTCCGATGCCCGCACAGCCCGCACGCCCTGAGCGCAGCGGTACCGAGACCGCATCGGTCATGGATGCTGCGCCGTTCAAGCCTTCTCTCGTCAAAGCGGTGTTCAGGGACGTGACCCCGATGCAGGTCTCTCGGTCGGCCGCGTGGGCCGCCGCGTCCGTGACGCGGACAGTGCTGACGGAGATCATCGACGGCGCGAGGAGAGCGGCGGCGGAGGAGGCCCGGAAGAAGCTGTTTCCCAGGGACCTTCTCTCGGCGATCGACCGCAACGTCGAGCTCGAGGTGGGGGACAAGTGGTACGACCACAGCCCGACGTTCCGGGGCCTGACCGGTGTCCTGTACGACGCCGAGGGTGTCGTCGTGCCTTCTCGTAAGCGCAGCAGGTCGCGCAAACCGAGTGCTGTGGTCGGCGCCCACAGGTTCGAGGCCGGGGTCAAGAAGCTGCTGCGGAACCAGGGGGCGACGGCTGTCCCGGCGATGGTCCGCGACCTGGACGGAATCGCGAGCGTGTTCCTGACGGACCTCGCCCGGGACGCGGCCATGGTCGTCCGCGAGGGCGGGGCCAAAGGTTTCGGTACGGTCACCCTGGTGACGTCGGACGAACCGTCCCCACCCCCGGTCCTCAAGGCCTCCCACCGGGCCCTGCCTACCCGCAGCGGGGACGGCCGGACCATCGGCAGGGATGACATCCTGGCCGCCACCAGGATTCAGTTGTCCGGCGGCAACCTCAGACAGCGAGCCCTCACCGAAGCACGCGAGGCGACACGGAACACGTCAGCCGGCTGAGCGGGTGCGATCAACGCATGGACTCGTACGGGCCCGCAGCAGCATGATTCGGCGGCCGCGTTCCGGCAGGCCCGGGAAGAGGAGCCGGCGCGGGACAACCACGGCTGTGCTTGATGGGGGCCCGCTCATCAACCACTCGACCGCCCCTCGGGCAACTCGAGCGGCATACATCTGTACATACGCGAAGACCCCGCTCTCAGCGTTTCCGCTGGTGACGGGGTCTTTGGGCACCTCATGCTGGGTGCCCCCGGCAGGATTCGAACCTGCGCACACGGCTCCGGAGGCCGTTGCTCTATCCCCTGAGCTACGGGGGCGTGTCCGTCGCGGTCGGTGTTGCTCGCGGCGACGGGTAGAACACTACCAGCTCGCCCGGGGTGGTCATGAACGGGTTTTCGCGGGTCGTGGGGCGTCGTGTGCGGGGCGTTGTCCCCCGCACGGGGTTGAAGTGGGGAAAACCCGGACGCGGTGGCCGGTGTCGACCTACTCTCGAGTTGTGCCTAGGGCGTCCGGCCGGATTCTTGTTGTGGACGACAACAAGGTCATCCGGCAGCTGATCAGGGTCAACCTCGAGCTGGAGGGCTTCGAGGTCGTGACCGCGGGCGATGGTGCCGAATGTCTGGAAGTCGTCCATCAGGTGCGGCCCGACGTCGTCACGCTGGACGTGGTGATGCCTCGGCTGGACGGGCTCAGGACGGCTGCCCGGCTGCGTGCCGATCCGCGTACCCGGCACCTCCCGATCGCGATCGTCAGCGCCTGTACGCAGTACGAGGTCGACGCCGGGTTCGCCGCGGGGGTCGACGCCTTCCTGTCCAAGCCGTTCGAGCCCGCCGAGCTCATCGGCGTCGTACGGCAGTTGGTCGAGCGGGAGGTCGGTGGGGCCGTCGGCGATGTGTCGGGGGCGGGTTCGCCGGCCTCCTTGCCGCGGGTCCGTGGGCGTGCCGGGGAGAGCGAGACGCCCGCCCAGGCGTGAACCGGAGCGCCGAGCGCGTCCGGGCTGCCCCGGCGTCCGTCCACATCCCGGGACCGTCGGGAAACGGTTCGCCTGCCGACCCCCCTCCTCCCATACGCTTGTCCCGTGACCCCCGTAGAGCTCTCCCGCACCGTGCTGCACGCGGTGCGTCGCGCCGTCGACGCGGGGGAGCTGAGCGTGGCCGTGCCGACGCGTGCCGTGGTCGCGCCGCCGGGGCCCGGAGGCTGCGGGGACTACGCCACCAGCATCGCCCTCCAGCTGGCCCGCCCGGCCGGGCAGACGCCGCTCCGGGTCGCCGAGGTGCTGCGGCCCTACCTCGTCGGGGTCGACGGGATCACGGACGTCGTCCTCACCGGGCCGGGGTTTCTCAACATCAGTCTTGACCGCGCCGCCTCCGTCGTCGGGCTCGTCGGCGACATCCTTCGCCGCGGAGACCGGTACGGGTTCGCCGACCGGCCGGACGGCCGTACGGTGCAGCTCCACTGCCCGCACGACCTGCGTGCCGTCGTCGTCGCGGAGGTCGCCGCGCGGCTCCTGCGCTCCCAAGGGGCACTGGTGCGGGTGACCGCCGAGGGGTTCGAGTCCGAGTGGACCTCCGTTCTCGGGGTGCGGGTCGACGCCGTCGGGCGCGCTCCCGCCGAGCTGCCCGTCAACGTCCGGCCCGTTCCCCTTTCCGTGCCCGGCTCCGCCGAGCTCCTCGCCCTCGGACCCGACGCCGGGCGCTGGGCCCTGCTCCACCCCGCGGCCCACGACCGGCCCCGGACCGGCGACGAGCACCTCGTCCAGCGTGAGAGCAACCCCCTCTTCCGGGTGCGGTACGCCCACGCCCGCGCCCGTGCCGCCGCTCGCAACGCCGCCGACCTCGGGTTCACCGCCGCCCCCGGCCCCGTCGACGGCACGGCCAACGGCACCGAGCAGGACCTCCTCGCCGCCCTCGCCGACCACCCCCGCGTCCTCGCCGCCGCCGCGGACCACCGCGCCCCCGACCGGCTCGCCCGGCACCTCGTCACCGTCGCCGACGCCGCGCTGCCCTTCCTGCTCACCGTGCTGCCGCGCGGCGGGGAGAAACCCTCGGCCGCCCACCGTGCCCGGCTGGCACTCGCCGAAGCCGTCGGGGCGGTGCTGGCCGGCGGCCTGTCCCTCCTCGGCATCGACGCACCCGACCACCTCTGAGAGAGCGCTGAAGACGCCATGAGCCGTTCCGCACACCCCGCCGGGCCCCGTCACGCCGACGTCCTTCCCGAGGGGCACTACACCGCTCCGGCGGACGATCTGAACGCCCTCGATCCCAAGGTCTGGGCCCACACCGTCGGACGGGACGCGGACGGTGTCGTCACCGTCGGCGGGATCGCCGTCACACAGCTCGCCGAGGAGTACGGCACCCCCGCCTACGTCCTCGACGAGGCCGACTTCCGGGACCGGGCGCGGGCCTGGCGCACCGCCTTCGGGAACGACGCCGACGTCTTCTACGCCGGGAAGGCCTTCCTGTCGCGCGCCGTGGTGCGGTGGCTGGACGAGGAGGGGCTCAACCTCGACGTGTGTTCCGGGGGCGAGCTGGCCACCGCGCTCTCCGCCGGGATGCCCGCCGAGCGGATCGCCTTCCACGGCAACAACAAGTCGCCGGAGGAGATCGAGCGCGCCGTCCGCGCCGGGGTCGGGCGGATCGTGCTCGACTCCTTCCAGGAGATCGTGCGCGTCGCCCACATCGCCCAGTCGCTGGGCAAGCGGCAGCGGGTGCAGATCCGTATCACCGTCGGCGTCGAGGCGCACACGCACGAGTTCATCGCCACCGCCCACGAGGACCAGAAGTTCGGGATTCCGCTGGCCGGCGGGCAGGCCGCGGAGGCCGTGCGGCGGGCGCTGCAGCTCGACGGGCTCGAGCTCATCGGGATCCACTCGCACATCGGGTCGCAGATCTTCGACATGTCGGGGTTCGAGGTCGCCGCGCACCGGGTGGTCGGGCTGCTCAAGGACATCCGGGACGAGCACGGGGTCGAGCTGCCCGAGATCGATCTCGGGGGCGGGCTCGGGATCGCGTACACCAGTGACGACGATCCCCGCGAGCCGCACGAGATCGCCAAGGCGCTGACCGAGATCGTGACGCGGGAGTGCGAGGGCGCCCGGCTGCGTACGCCGCGCATCTCCGTCGAGCCCGGGCGGGCCATCGTGGGACCGACCGCGTTCACGCTCTACGAGGTGGGCACCGTCAAGCCCCTCGACGGGCTGCGGACCTACGTCTCCGTCGACGGCGGGATGTCGGACAATATCCGTACCGCGCTGTACGACGCCGAGTACAGCGTCGCCCTCGCCTCCCGCACCTCCGACGCCGAGCCGATGCTCGTGCGCGTCGTCGGCAAGCACTGCGAGAGCGGGGACATCGTGGTCAAGGACGCCTTCCTGCCGGGGGACCTGGCACCCGGTGACCTCATCGCCGTACCGGCGACGGGGGCCTACTGCCGCTCCATGGCCAGCAACTACAACCACGTGCTGCGTCCGCCGGTCGTCGCCGTGCGGGACGGCGCGGCGCGGGTCATCGTGCGGCGGGAGACCGAGGAGGACCTGCTGCGTCTCGACGTCGGGTGACGCCCCGCGGCGGAGGAGCCCCCGTCGGAGGAGGGGGCGGGCGAAGATCTTCCGGCGCGCGGCCCCTCCGAAAATGAAATAAACGTCTCACGATCCGGACGAAAGGCAGGAAATCCCGTCCGGTGCGTGAGACTGGTCCAACCGTAGACGGTATGAGGAAACGAGGTCGGATGATGCGTACGCGTCCGCTGAAGGTGGCGCTGCTGGGCTGTGGAGTGGTCGGCTCAGAGGTGGCGCGCATCATGACGACGCACGCCGCCGACCTCGCCTCCCGGATCGGGGCCCCGGTGGAGCTCGCGGGTGTCGCCGTACGGCGGCCCGACAAGGTGCGGGAGGGGATCGACCCCGCCCTCGTGACCACCGACGCCACCGCCCTCGTCAAGCGGGGGGACATCGACGTCGTGGTGGAGGTGATCGGGGGGATCGAGCCCGCGCGGACGCTCATCACCGCCGCCTTCGAGCACGGTGCCTCCGTGGTCTCCGCCAACAAGGCGCTCATCGCCCAGGACGGCGCCGCCCTGCACGCCGCCGCCGACGAGCACGGCAAGGACCTCTACTACGAGGCCGCCGTCGCCGGTGCCATCCCGCTGATCCGGCCGCTGCGCGAGTCCCTCGCCGGCGACAAGGTCAACCGGGTGCTCGGCATCGTCAACGGGACGACCAACTTCATCCTCGACGCCATGGACACCACCGGCGCCGGGTACCAGGAAGCGCTCGACGAGGCCACCGCCCTCGGGTACGCCGAGGCCGACCCGACCGCCGACGTCGAGGGCTTCGACGCCGCCGCCAAGGCCGCCATCCTCGCCGGGATCGCCTTCCACACCCGCGTGCGCCTCGACGACGTCTACCGCGAGGGCATGACCGAGGTCACCGCCGCCGACTTCGGCTCCGCCAAGGAGATGGGCTGCACCATCAAGCTGCTCGCCATCTGCGAGCGGGCGGCGGACGGCGGATCGGTCACCGCGCGCGTGCACCCCGCCATGATCCCGCTCAGCCATCCGCTGGCCAATGTGCGCGAGGCGTACAACGCCGTCTTCGTCGAGTCCGACGCCGCCGGGCAGCTCATGTTCTACGGGCCCGGCGCCGGCGGTTCGCCGACCGCGTCCGCCGTGCTCGGCGACCTGGTGGCCGTGTGCCGCAACCGGCTGGGCGGAGCGACCGGACCCGGTGAGTCCGCGTACGCCGCCCTGCCCGTGTCGCCGATGGGCGACGTCGTCACGCGCTACCACATCAGCCTCGACGTGGCCGACAAACCGGGCGTGCTCGCCCAGGTGGCGACCGTGTTCGCGGAGCACGGTGTCTCCATCGACACCGTGCGGCAGTCCGGCAAGGACGGCGAGGCATCCCTCGTCGTCGTCACCCACCGCGCGTCCGACGCCGCCCTCGGCGGTACGGTCGAGGCGCTGCGCAAGCTCGACACCGTGCGGGGTGTCGCCAGCATCATGCGGGTTGAAGGAGAGTAACCAGCAATGACCCACCAGTGGCGCGGAATCATCGAGGAGTACCGGGACCGGCTGCCCGTCTCCGACAGCACGCCCGTCGTGACGCTCCGCGAGGGCGGCACCCCGCTCGTGCCCGCGCAGGTGCTCTCCGAGCGCACGGGCTGCGAGGTCCACCTCAAGGTCGAGGGGGCGAACCCGACCGGGTCCTTCAAGGACCGCGGCATGACCATGGCCATCAGCAAGGCGAAGGAGGAGGGCGCGCAGGCCGTCATCTGCGCGTCCACCGGCAACACCTCCGCCTCCGCCGCCGCCTACGGCGTGCGCGCGGGCATGGTCTCCGCCGTGCTCGTGCCGCAGGGCAAGATCGCGCTCGGCAAGATGGGCCAGGCCCTCGTGCACGGCGCGAAGATCCTCCAGGTCGACGGCAACTTCGACGACTGCCTCACGCTGGCCCGTGCGCTCAGCGACAACTACCCGGTGGCACTGGTCAATTCGGTCAACCCGGTGCGTATCGAGGGCCAGAAGACGGCCGCCTTCGAGATCGTGGACATGCTCGGCGACGCGCCCGACATACACGTCCTCCCGGTGGGCAACGCGGGCAACATCACCGCGTACTGGAAGGGCTACAAGGAGTACGCCGCCGACGGGATCAGCACGAAGACGCCCCGCATGTGGGGGTTCCAGGCCTCCGGCAGCGCCCCGATCGTGCGCGGCGAGGTGGTCAAGGACCCGTCGACCATCGCCACCGCCATCCGGATCGGCAACCCCGCCTCGTGGGACTTCGCGCTCGCCGCGCGGGACGAGTCGGGCGGCGCCATCGACGAGGTGACGGACCGTGAGATCCTGCGCGCCTACCGGCTGTTGGCTTCTCAGGAGGGCGTCTTCGTGGAGCCCGCGTCCGCCGCGTCGGTGGCCGGTCTGCTGAAGGCCGCCGAGCAGGGCAAGGTCGACCCGGGACAGCGCATCGTGTGCACGGTCACCGGCAACGGGCTCAAGGACCCGGACTGGGCCGTCGCGGGTGCCCCGCAGCCGGTCACCGTCCCGGTCGACGCGGCGACGGCGGCCGAGCGGCTCGGTCTGGTCTGACCCGTCCGAGTGGCGCACCCGTGAAACGCGACCGGCGTAAGAGGGCGTAAGCGACGTCCGGCCGGGAAAGCCGCATACGGGGGGTGCACAGGGGGCTTACGACACGCATCGTGCGCCTCCTGTGCGCCCTATGTCGCCACAGAACCTTCCTTCGATAGGCTGTACCTAATCCGCCTGCCGCATATGCCGCGGTGCCGCGCCGTCTCCGCGGTCGCAAGGCGGCCGCAAGCGCGGTCGGCAGCCGTCGGTACCGGCCGGCAGCGGTCCGTCGTTGGGCAGGCAGCGGCGAATTCGCGCTTTGTTGTACGTCATCGAATGTCATTCGACGGTCTCGACAGTTTCGACAGTTTCGACAGTCACGCAGCTCAAGGAGAGTCATCTAGCGATGGCCGGTCCAGCGTTCCGCGCCGCCGCCGTCAGGGTGCGCGTCCCCGCCACCAGCGCCAATCTCGGTCCGGGCTTCGACGCCCTCGGCCTGGCGCTGGGTCTTTACGACGACGTGGTCGTCCGGGTGGCCGACTCCGGGCTGCACATCGACATCGCGGGCGAGGGCAGCGAGACCCTCCCGCGCGACGAGAAGCACCTCCTCGTCCGCTCCCTGCGCACCGCCTTCGACCTGCTCGGCGGACAGCCGCGCGGCCTGGAGATCGTCTGCGCCAACCGCATCCCGCACGGCCGTGGCCTCGGCTCCTCCTCCGCCGCCATCTGCGCCGGCATAGTCGCCGCGCGCGCGGTGACCATAGGCGGCGAGGCCCGCCTCGACGACGCCGCACTGCTCGACCTCGCCACGGAGATCGAGGGCCACCCCGACAACGTGGCGGCCTGTCTGCTGGGCGGTTTCACCCTGTCCTGGATGGAGTCCGGCGCCGCCCGGGCGATCAGGATGGAGCCCTCCGATTCCATCGTTCCGGTGGTTTTCGTGCCCGGAAAGCCGGTACTGACCCAGACCGCGCGGGGACTGCTCCCGCGCAGCGTCCCGCACGTCGACGCCGCCGCGAACGCCGGCCGCGCCGCGCTGCTCGTCGAGGCCCTCACCAGGCGCCCCGAGCTGCTGCTGCCGGCCACCGAGGACCGCCTGCACCAGGAGTACCGCGCACCGGCCATGCCGGAGAGCGCGGCGCTGGTGGAACGGCTGCGCGGCGACGGCATCCCCGCGGTGATCTCGGGTGCCGGACCCACGGTGATGGCACTGGCCGACGCCGACACGGCCGACAAGGTCGAGGCGCTGGCCGGAACGGACTGGGCGGCCAATCGGCTCAGCCTGGACGGGCAGGGCGCGAGCGTCCTGCCGCTGGCGACGTCCGCTGACATTTAGACGCGTAAGCGGTTGCCGGATTTCGAGAGGGGGAATGTTTGTTGGATCCGGTAGTGTTAACCTCAAGTCTGCACCCGACCCCACCATGGCGAGGTGCCTCGTGTCCCCGTCCGGGACAGACATTCTTCCGGGAGCCCCCCAAGCCGCATCGTGCAGTGGATGTCGTACGTGATCAGTACGGCCGACACCGGCATTGAGCGGCCCGCCGGTGGGGTCACCCCCTCTGGGGGAGTTTCGGAACCGGTGCGACCACGCCGCATGACACAGACACCGGGTGCCACGGCTAGGGGAAGCGCCATCACCAGATATCTCTTCCGCCGTTCAGGCGGACCACCGCCCCGGCACGGTTCGCACAGCAAGAACCGAAGCCGGACAGCACAACCGGTCGCCGAGCCAGACAGGCCGACGTCCGCTCCAGGGAAGGACCCTTCGTGAGCGACACCACCGATCTGATGGGCGCACGTGTCGAGGAGACCGCTGCCGCGCCCGCCACGGACGCCTCCGCGCCTGCCACCGGTGCCGGCTCCCGGCGGCGCCGCGGTACCGGCCTCGAGGGCATGGTGCTGGCCGAGCTGCAGCAGGTCGCATCCGGCCTCGGCATCAGGGGCACCGCGCGTATGCGCAAGAGCCAGCTGATCGAGGTCATCAAGGAGGCGCAGGCCGCGGGGGGAGCCCCCGCCAAGGCCGCGCCCGCCGCCGCGGACACGGCCGGCGAGACCAAGCCGAAGCGCCGCAGCACCTCCCGGACCCGTACGGGCGACGAGGCACCCGCCGAGAAGGCGGACGAGAAGGCGGAGAAGGCCGGCAAGGCCGACAAGAAGGCGGACAAGGCGGCCGCCGACAAGGCCGCCGCCCAGCAGCAGATCGAGATCCCCGGTCAGCCGTCCCCCAAGGTCAACGCCTCGGCCGAGCAGGCCGCCCCCGCTGACGACGCCCCCTCCGAGCGCCGTCGTCGCCGGGCCACCGCCGACGCGGGCAGCCCGTCCGGCGGCACCGAGACGGTGGCCGTCGAGACCCGCGGCGAGACGAAGGCCGACGCGTCGGCCCAGCAGCAGTCGCAGCAGCAGGGCCAGGGCCACCAGCAGGGCCAGGGCGACGCCCGTTCCGACGGCGAGGGCGGCGAGGGCCGCCGACGCGACCGCCGTGACCGGGGCGACCGCGGTGACCGGGGCGACCGGGGCGACCGCGGTGACCGGGGCGACCGTGGCGGCCGCGACCGGCGCAACAAGGGCGACGACCAGCAGCAGGGCGGCGGTCGCCAGGACCGTCAGCAGCAGGGCGGCGGACGTCAGGACCGTCAGCAGCACGACGACGGCTACGACGACGACGGCGGCGGCCGCCGCGGCCGCCGGGGCCGCTACCGGGACCGCCGGGGCCGTCGCGGACGCGACGAGATCCAGGAGCCGCAGATCAACGAGGACGACGTCCTCATCCCGGTCGCCGGCATCCTCGACATCCTCGACAACTACGCGTTCATCCGGACCTCCGGCTACCTGCCCGGCCCCAACGACGTGTACGTCTCCCTCGCCCAGGTCCGCAAGAACGGCCTGCGCAAGGGCGACCACATCACCGGTGCCGTGCGCCAGCCCAAGGACGGCGAGCGTCGCGAGAAGTTCAACGCGCTGGTCCGCCTGGACTCGCAGAACGGCATGGCACCCGAATCCGGGCGCGGGCGACCGGAGTTCAACAAGCTGACGCCGCTGTACCCGCAGGACCGCCTCCGTCTGGAGACGGACCCCGGCGTCCTCACCACCCGCATCATCGACCTCGTCGCGCCGATCGGTAAGGGCCAGCGCGGTCTGATCGTGGCCCCGCCGAAGACCGGCAAGACCATGATCATGCAGGCGATCGCCAACGCGATCACGCACAACAACCCCGAGTGCCACCTGATGGTCGTCCTGGTCGACGAGCGTCCGGAAGAGGTCACCGACATGCAGCGGTCGGTCAAGGGCGAGGTCATCTCCTCGACCTTCGACCGCCCGGCCGAGGACCACACCACGGTCGCCGAGCTCGCCATCGAGCGCGCCAAGCGCCTGGTGGAGCTGGGTCACGACGTCGTCGTACTGCTCGACTCGATCACGCGTCTGGGCCGTGCGTACAACCTCGCCGCCCCGGCCTCCGGCCGCATCCTGTCCGGTGGTGTCGACTCGACCGCCCTGTACCCGCCGAAGCGCTTCTTCGGTGCGGCCCGCAACATCGAGGACGGCGGCTCGCTGACCATCCTCGCCACCGCCCTGGTGGACACCGGGTCCCGCATGGACGAGGTCATCTTCGAGGAGTTCAAGGGCACCGGCAACGCCGAGCTCAAGCTCGACCGGAAGCTCGCCGACAAGCGCATCTTCCCCGCGGTGGATGTCGACGCGTCCGGCACCCGCAAGGAGGAGATCCTGCTCGGCAGCGACGAGCTCGCCATCACCTGGAAGCTGCGCCGGGTGCTGCACGCGCTCGACCAGCAGCAGGCGATCGAGCTGCTGCTCGACAAGATGAAGCAGACGAAGTCGAACGCCGAGTTCCTGATGCAGATCCAGAAGACGACCCCGACGCCCGGCAACGGCGACTGAGCCACCGCCGCTCACCTCAGGGGCCGCCTCCACCTCGGGGGCGGCCCCTTCGCCGTTTCACCGGGCCCGCGGCTGCGACCTTCGCCACACGCACCGGCCCGGCGCACGTCCCGGCAGGTCCGGACCGCTGCCCGCGGATGCCCAGGTCAGGCAGGCGACCCACGGGCCGCCGAACACGCTCCGTCACCGTTTCCCCACCGGGTCGCCACAGTCCGTTGTGCAACCCTGTCCCGAGTTCCGCCGTCTGAGCTACGGAGGGACCATGGTGAGGTACCGGCGGCGAACCCGCCGGAGCCGACCGACCCGACCCTGAGCGCAGGGGGTAACCGACCGGACGAACACCGAGGAGCCCATGTCCGCCGAGAGCACGCCGGATCCCGCGATACCCGGCCCCGGTCAGTCCCGCACCACCGGACCCGGCCACCGGGGCAAGGGCCGCCGCCGCAAGCCCAGAACGGGCCGGCGCAAGGCCCTGCTCGTCGCGGCCTGGAGCGCCGCGGGCATCGTGGTCCTGGGCGGCACCGGAGCCGGAGTCCTGTACTTCAAGCTCAACGGCAACCTCGCGAGCGTCGACATCGACCAGGCGCTCGGCGCCGACCGCCCCGAGAAGGCCGACAACGGCTCCGAGAACATCCTGGTCCTCGGCTCCGACACCCGCTCCGGCGGCAACAAGAAGCTCGGCGGCGGCGCCGACGACGGCACCGCCCGCTCGGACACGGCGATGATCGTGCACGTCTACAAGGGCCACAAGAAGGCCAGTGTGGTCTCCATCCCGCGCGACACCCTCATCGACCGCCCCGACTGCACCGACACCGACGGCAACGACCATGCCGCGGCCGACGGCGTGATGTTCAACTCCGCCTACTCCACCGGCGGCGCCGCCTGCGCCGTGAAGACCGTCGAGTCGATCAGCGGCCTGCGCATGGACCACTATCTGGAGGTCGACTTCAGCGGCTTCCAGAACCTCATCGACGACCTCGGCGGCGTCCAGGTCTCCACCACCGAGGACATCAAGGACCCCGACAGCCACCTCGACCTCACGGCCGGCACCCACCGGCTCGACGGCGAGCAGGCGCTCGGCCTGGTCCGCACCCGGCACGGCGTAGGCGACGGCTCCGACCTCGGCCGCATCCAGCTCCAGCAGGCCTTCGTCAAGGCCCTGGTCGACCAGGTCAAGGACGTCGGCCTGCTCGGCAACCCCAAGAAGCTGTACGACGTCGCCGACACCGCCACCAAGACCGTGACCACCGACTCCGACCTGGGCTCGGTGAACTCCCTGATGTCCTTCGCGAGCGGCCTGCAGGGCATCGGCGCGGACAAGATGCACATGGTCACCATGCCGGTGATCTACGACCCCGCCGACGCCAACCGCGTCCTGGTCGAGAAGGACAAGGCCGAGCAGGTCTGGACGGCCCTGAAGAACGACCGCCCGATCCCGAAGTCGGCCACGGAGGGCACGGCGACCGGTGAGGCCAAGGGCGTCGTCAACGCCGGGGAATAGATCACGCCGCCCCCCGGTTTTGGGGGATGGCCCCAGTCCTGGCAGACTGGTACGTCGGCTCCGGTTCACGCTCCCGCATCCCGCGGCTGCGACCCGGCGCCCTCCCGGAACAGTAGGAGACACCTTGAAGCGCGACATCCACCCCGAGTACGTCGAGACGCAGGTCAGCTGCACCTGTGGCGCGTCGTTCACCACCCGCAGCACCATTCAGTCCGGCACCATCCGGGCCGAGGTCTGCTCCGAGTGCCACCCGTTCTACACGGGCAAGCAGAAGATCCTCGACACCGGTGGCCGCGTGGCCCGCTTCGAGGCCCGCTTCGGCAAGGCTTCCGCCGGCTCCAAGAAGTAGCGAGCCTCCAACCGCCGGTCCACGGCCGCATCCCCTGCCCGGGGAGCGCCGGGACCGGCGTTTTTGGTCGCCCGCCTTCCCTTTCCCACGCAGTAGCAGGAGCCCAAGATGTTCGAGGCCGTCGAGGAACTCGTCGCCGAGCACGCCGACCTGGAGAAGAAGCTCGCCGACCCGTCGGTCCACTCCGACCAGGCGAACGCGCGCAAGCTGAACAAGCGGTACGCCGAGCTGACCCCGATCGTCGCCACGTTCCGCTCCTGGAAGCAGACCGGCGACGACATGGAGACCGCGCGCGAGCTGGCCGCCGACGACCCCGACTTCGCCGCCGAGGTCAAGGAGCTGGACAAGCAGCGCGACGAGCTCACCGAGAAGCTGCGCCTGCTCCTCGTCCCGCGCGACCCCAGCGACGACAAGGACGTCATCCTCGAGATCAAGGCCGGCGCCGGCGGCGACGAGTCGGCGCTCTTCGCCGGCGACCTGCTGCGCATGTACCTGCGCTACGCCGAGCGGATCGGCTGGAAGACCGAGATCATCGACTCCACCGAGTCCGAGCTGGGCGGCTACAAGGACGTCCAGGTCGCCGTGAAGACCAAGGGCGGCCAGGGCGCCACCGAGCCCGGCCAGGGCGTCTGGGCGCGGCTGAAGTACGAGGGCGGCGTGCACCGCGTGCAGCGGGTGCCCGCGACCGAGTCCCAGGGCCGGATCCACACCTCCGCGGCCGGCGTGCTGGTCACGCCCGAGGCCGAGGAGATCGACGTCGAGATCAACCCCAACGATCTCCGCATCGACGTCTACCGGTCCTCCGGCCCCGGCGGCCAGTCCGTCAACACCACCGACTCCGCCGTGCGCATCACGCACATCCCGACCGGAGTCGTCGCCTCCTGCCAGAACGAGAAGAGCCAGCTGCAGAACAAGGAGCAGGCGATGCGTATCCTGCGCTCCAGGCTGCTCGCCGCGGCGCAGGAGGAGGCGGAGAAGGAGGCCGCGGACGCCCGGCGCAGCCAGGTCCGCACAGTCGACCGCTCCGAGAAGATCCGCACGTACAACTTCCCGGAGAACCGCATCTCGGACCACCGTGTCGGCTTCAAGGCGTACAACCTGGACCAGGTCCTGGACGGCGACCTCGACTCGGTGATCCAGGCCTGCGTCGACGCGGACTCGGCGGCCAAGCTCGCCGCCGCGTAGTCCCCGTAGCCGCACCGCCCGCACCGCCCGCACCGCCATCCGTACCCGCACCCCCGTACCGGACGACCAGCTCAGCCCCGGAGGACCAGCGTGAACCTGCTGCTCGCGGAGGTGGCCCAGGCCACCCAGCGGCTGGCCGACGCCGGCGTGCCCTCGCCGCGCACCGACGCGGAGGAACTCGCCGCGTACCTGCACGGCGTCAAGCGGGGCGAGCTGCACACCGTGCCGGACGCGGACTTCGACGCCCGGTACTGGGAGGTCGTCGCCCGCCGGGAGGCGCGGGAGCCGCTCCAGCACATCACCGGCCGCGCCTACTTCCGCTACCTGGAGCTCCAGGTCGGACCCGGCGTCTTCGTGCCCCGCCCCGAGACCGAGTCGGTCGTCGGCTGGGCCATAGACGCGGTACGGGCCATGGACGTCGTCGAGCCCTCCATCGTCGACCTGTGCACCGGCTCGGGCGCCATCGCGCTCGCGCTCGCCCAGGAGGTGCCGCGCTCGCGCGTGTACGCCGTGGAGCTGTCTGAGGACGCCCTCAAGTGGACGCGCAAGAACATGGAGGGGTCCAGGGTCGAACTGCGCCAGGGCGACGCCCTGACCGCCTTCCCGGACCTCGACGGCCAGGTCGACCTGGTCGTCTCCAACCCGCCGTACATCCCGCTCACCGAGTGGGAGTACGTCGCCCCCGAGGCCCGCGACCACGATCCCGAGCTGGCCCTGTTCTCCGGCGAGGACGGCCTCGACCTGATCCGCGGCCTGGAACGCACCGCGCACCGCCTGCTGCGCCCCGGCGGCGTGGTCGTCGTCGAGCACGCCGACACCCAGGGCGGCCAGGTGCCGTGGATCTTCACCGAGGAGCGGGGCTGGGCCGACGCGGCCGACCACCCCGACCTCAACAACCGGCCCAGGTTCGCGACCGCCCGCAAGGCACTGCCGTGAGCGACCGCACCCCGCTGACTTCGATCCCGCAGTACGTGTACGAGGAGGCCCGCTAAATGGCACGGCGTTACGACACCAACGACGCGACCGACCGAGTGACCGGTCTGCGCGAGGCCGCGTCCGCCGTCCGCCGTGGCGAGCTCGTGGTGCTGCCGACGGACACCGTGTACGGCATCGGCGCCGACGCCTTCACCGCGGAGGCCGTCGGCGACCTGCTGGAGGCCAAGGGACGCGGCCGCAACATGCCCTCCCCGGTCCTCATCGGCTCGCCCAACACCCTGCACGGCCTCGTCACGGACTTCTCCGAGATGGCCTGGGAACTGGTCGACGCGTTCTGGCCCGGCGCGCTGACGCTGGTCGCCAAGCACCAGCCGTCCCTGCAGTGGGACCTCGGCGAGACCCGCGGCACGGTCGCCGTCCGGATGCCGCTGCACCCCGTCGCCATCGAGCTGCTCACCGAGGTCGGCCCCATGGCCGTCTCCTCCGCCAACCTGACCGGCCACCCGGCCCCCGAGGACTGCGACGCCGCCCAGCAGATGCTCGGCGACTCCGTCTCCGTCTACCTCGACGGCGGCCCCACCCCAGGCAACGTCCCGTCGTCCATCGTCGACGTCACCCGCGAGGTGCCGGTCCTGCTGCGCGCGGGCGCGCTGTCGGCGGAGGAGCTGCGCAAGGTGGTACCCGACCTCGAGGTGGCGAATTGACGGCCCCTGAGACGGGGCGTGGCATAGGCAACGGGGAACGCGCCGCGGAGATCACGACCACGTTCGTCGGACTTCCGCGCGACAGCTTCCGCATCCTCCACGTCAGCACCGGAAACGTCTGCCGCTCGCCCATCACCGAGCGGCTGACCCGGCACGCGGTGCAGGAGCGGCTCGGCGTGCTGGGCGGCGGCCTGATCGTGGAGAGCGCCGGCACCTGGGGCCACGAAGGCGCCCCCATGGAGGCGAACGCCGAGACGGTCCTCACGGACTTCGGCGCCGACCCGGCCGGCTTCACCGGCCGCGAGCTGCTCGACGAGCACGTGATCCGCGCCGACCTGGTGCTCACCGCGACCCGGGACCACCGGGCCCAGGTCATCTCCATGGGCCACTCGGCGGGCCTGCGCACCTTCACCCTCAAGGAGTTCACCCGCTTGGTGAACGCCATCGACCCGGCCACCCTGCCGCCCCTGGAGGACGGCGTGGTCACCCGCGCACGCGCCCTGGTCCGCGCGGCCGCCGCTCTACGCGGGTGGCTCCTCGCGCCCACGGTCGAGGCCGACGAGGTGTACGACCCCTACGGGGCGCCGCTGACGTTCTTCCGCTCGGTCGGTGACGAGATACACCAGGCGCTGGACCCGGTCGTGACCGCGTTGACGGGGGTCCCCGCGCGGATGTAGGGAGGCCCCGCCCGCGCACGCCGGGCGTCTCGGTCGTGCCGGGCCTACATTGGTCGTACGTCACCGTCGACGCACGCCCGGAGCGCACCATGTCGGTCACCCACGACATCATCGAGGCCGATGACAGCTCGCTCGGAGTCCTGCCGCGCCAGGATCCCGAGCTGGCCGAGATCCTGTTCGCCGAAGGCCGCCGGCAGGCGACGACCCTGCAGCTGATCGCCGCCGAGAACTTCACGTCCCCCGCCGTGCTGGCCGCCCTCGGCTCCCCGCTGGCCAACAAGTACGCCGAGGGTTACCCGGGCGCCCGCCACCACGGCGGCTGCGAGATCGCCGACGTCGCCGAGCGGCTGGCCGTCGAGCGCGCTCAGGGCCTCTTCGGCGCCGAACACGCCAACGTGCAGTCCCACTCCGGCTCCTCCGCCGTGCTGGCCGCCTACGCCGCCCTGCTGCGCCCCGGCGACACCGTCCTCGCCCTCGGTCTGCCGTACGGCGGCCACCTCACCCACGGCTCGCCCGCCAACTTCTCCGGCCGCTGGTTCGACTTCGTCGGCTACGGCGTGGACGCGGAGACCGGGCTGATCGACCACGACCAGGTGCGCACCCTGGCCCGCGCCCGCCGCCCCAAGGCGATCGTCTGCGGCTCCATCGCCTACCCCCGCCACCTCGACTACGCCGCCTTCCGCGACATCGCCGACGAGGTGGGCGCCTACCTCATCGCGGACGCCGCCCACCCGATCGGGCTGGTCGCCGGGGGAGCGGCGCCCAACCCGGTGCCGTACGCCGACATCGTGTGCGCCACCACGCACAAGGTGCTGCGCGGACCCCGCGGCGGCATGATCCTGTGCGGAAGCGAACTGGCCGAGCGGGTCGACCGGGCCGTCTTCCCGTTCACGCAGGGCGGTGCGCAGATGCACACCATCGCCGCCAAGGCCGTCGCCTTCGGTGAGGCGGCGACCCCCGCGTACGCCGCCTACGCCCACCAGGTGGTCGCCAACGCCCGGGCGCTCGCGGCCCACCTGGCCGCCGAGGGCCTGGTCGTCACCACCGGCGGCACCGACACCCACCTGCTCACCGCCGACCCCGGCCCGCTCGGCGTCGACGGGAAGACCGCACGCGGGCGGCTCGCGGCGGCCGGCATCGTCCTGGACTGCTGCGCGCTGCCGCACGGCGACGCCCGCGGGCTGCGCCTGGGCACGGCGGCGGTGACCACGCAGGGCATGGGGGAGCGGGAGATGCGGGCGGTGGCCACGCTGCTCGCCGGGGTGCTGCGCGGGACGACGGACCCGGCCGCGGCACGGGCGGACGTACGCGATCTGACCGCGGAATTCCCCCCGTACCCGGACTGAGGACGGGTAGGCGTACAGGCGTACACAGCCACACGTGCAACCATCGTCGCTACCCGGAAGTCCTCAACCGTATGCGTGCACCGCCAGGCGCATCGCTAGGGTGTGAGGTCGAGGATGGCCAGCGAGACCTGTGGGGAAGCCCGTGCGTGAATACCTCCTGACGCTCTGCATCACGGCCGCGGTGACGTATCTGCTGACAGGGCCGGTACGGAAGTTCGCGATCGTGGCGGGGGCGATGCCGGAGATCCGGGCACGTGACGTGCACCGGGAACCCACTCCGCGGCTCGGCGGGATCGCGATGTTCTTCGGGTTGTGCGCCGGCCTGCTGGTCGCCGACCACCTCACCAACCTCAGCGAGGTCTTCGAGAAGTCCAACGAGCCGCGCGCCCTGCTCTCCGGGGCGGCCCTGATCTGGCTGATCGGTGTCCTGGACGACAAGTTCGAGATCGACGCCCTGATCAAGCTGGGCGGCCAGATGATCGCCGCCGGCGTGATGGTGGTGCAGGGTCTGACCATCCTGTGGATCCCGCTGCCGGGCATCGGCACGGTGGCGCTCACCCAGTGGCAGGGCACCCTGCTGACGGTGGCCCTCGTCGTCATCACCATCAACGCGGTCAACTTCGTGGACGGCCTGGACGGTCTCGCGGCGGGCATGGTGTGCATCGCGGCGGCGGCGTTCTTCATGTACGCCTACCGGATCTGGTACTCGTACGGCATCGAGGCGGCGGCGCCCGCCTCGCTGTTCGCGGCCATCCTGATGGGCATGTGCCTGGGCTTCCTCCCGCACAACATGCACCCCGCCCGGATCTTCATGGGCGACTCCGGCTCCATGCTGATCGGGCTCGTGCTGGCGGCCGGCGCGATCTCGGTCACCGGGCAGGTCGACCCGGACGTGATGAAGCTGTTCTCCGGTTCCGAACGCAACGCCGTGCACCAGATGGTGCCCGTGTACATCCCGCTGCTGATGCCGCTGACCATCATCGCCATCCCGGCCGCCGACCTGATCCTGGCGATCGTGCGCCGCACCTGGCGCGGTCAGTCGCCGTTCGCCGCGGACCGGGGGCACCTGCACCACCGGCTGCTGGAGATCGGCCACTCGCACAGCCGCGCGGTGCTGATCATGTACTTCTTCTCGGCGCTGATCGCGTTCGGCGCGCTCGCCTACTCCGTGAACGCGGCATCGATGTGGATCGTGCTGAGCGTCGTCTTCCTCAGCGCGATCGGCCTGGTCCTGCTCCTGCTGCCGCGCTTCACCCCGCGCGCGCCCCGCTGGGCCGAGAGCTTCGTCCCGCCGCGCTACCGGCGCCGCAGGGCGGCCGCCGCCACCGCGAGCGAGGGCGGAGCCGCGGCGGTCGCGGACGAGGGCGAGGAGCGGGTTCCCGTCACCGTGGGTGTCTCGGGCGTCAACGGGGCGACCGCCGTCGGACCCCGTACGCGCGCCAGGTGAGAGTGACGAAATGCCGCATTACCAGACAAGTTGGCGCCGTAATGACACAAACGCGCACGGTCACTCTCACGTGTGACAGCAAGCACACCCAGAGGTAAAGACCTCATCAAATAGTTTGTGATACGGTTCACGAGTATCCCCCGGGTAGAGCCCAAGGACCGTAGTGCGACGGTCTCTTGTAAGTGAGGACCTCGTCCGGCTCGGGGCTACGCTCGTCCATGACGACACCTGCCCCCTGTGTGTTGAAAGCGGAGTTGCCGCCATGCCGTCCAATGACGTCCGGATCCTGCTTCAGGCTGCCGTGCCCACGGCTGCCGTCGGCGCTGTCGCCGCCGTCGTCAGCGCCGTGGTCGCCGGCGGCAAGGGCGCGGTCGGAGCCGTCGTCGCGACCGTGGTGGCGATGCTCTTCATGGGAATCGGGCTCTACGTCCTGCAGCGCACCGCCAAGTCGCTTCCGCACCTTTTCCAGGCGATGGGCCTGATGCTCTACGCGGCACAGATCCTGCTGCTGTTCGTCTTCCTCGCCGCGTTCAAGAACACGACGCTGTTCAACCCCCGGTCCTTCGCGATCACTTTGGTCGCCGTCACGCTCGCGTGGATCGCCGCGCAGACGCGGGCGCACATGAAGGCCAAGATCCTCTACGTCGAGCCCGAGTCGTCGAGCGAGAAGCCCGAGAAGACGGGCCACTCGTCGTGAGGGGTAGGGCCGGGATAAAGAGGCATGTGAAGTCCTGCTATCGTCCGGTGCCAACTGCGGCATCGCGGGCGCGGGCATCCGAGCTGACGCCTGCTGAATCGCGAGGCGAGATGCCCCACAGCCGCCCCCACACCCGAAACACCAGTCCCGTGCCGAACAGCGGCCCCGCGCCGCGCCGACACAACGAGGTTGCCGTATCCATGCGCCACGCTGAAGGAGCCCGCGGTGAGTGCTGACCCGACGCAGGTGCTCGCCTTCGAGACCGACTGCCACATCTTCGACGGCTGTGGCTTCCCGGCTCCCGGCCTGCACTCGTTCCTGTTCGAGCCCCTCTGGGGCGACGCGGACAGCAACCTGTACTTCAACAAGCCGATGCTGCTGGCCCTGCTCGGTTCCATCGTCATCGTCGGCTTCTTCTGGGCGGCCTTCCGCAAGCCGAAGGTCGTGCCGGGCAAGCTGCAGATGGTCGCCGAGACCGGGTACGACTTCATCCGTCGAGGCGTTGTCTACGAGACCATCGGCAAGAAGGAAGGTGAGAAGTACGTCCCGCTGGTCGTCTCGCTCTTCTTCTTCATCTGGATGATGAACCTCTGGTCGATCGTTCCGGTCGCCCAGTTCCCGGTGACGTCGATCATCGCCTACCCGGCGGTGCTGGCCATCGTCGTCTACGTCCTCTGGGTCTCACTGACGTTCAAGCGGCACGGCTTCGTCGGCTTCTTCAAGAACGTCACTGGCTACGACAAGTCCCTGGGCGCTGTTCTGCCGTTGGCCATGCTCATCGAGTTCTTCTCGAACCTGTTGGTGCGGCCCTTCACGCACGCCGTCCGGCTCTTCGCGAACATGTTCGCAGGCCACACGCTGCTGCTGCTCTTCACGATCGCCAGCTGGTACCTGCTGAACGGCATCGGCTTCGCCTACGCGGGCGTCAGTTTCATCATGACGATCGTCATGACGGCCTTCGAGCTCTTCATCCAGGCACTTCAGGCGTACGTCTTCGTGCTCCTCACGTGCACGTACATCCAGGGCGCGCTCGCCGAGCACCACTGAGCGCCCCGCACCACACCCCCTGATCGTCCGGTGGCCAACCCCCACCGGTCCGTAAAGAAAAGGAAGAACTGGCATGTCCCAGACCCTTGCCGCTGTTTCCGGCTCGCTCGGCTCCATCGGTTACGGCCTCGCTGCCATCGGCCCCGGCGTCGGCGTCGGCATCATCTTCGGTAACGGCACCCAGGCCCTCGCCCGTCAGCCCGAGGCGGCCGGCCTGATCCGCGCCAACCAGATCCTCGGCTTCGCCTTCTGTGAGGCGCTCGCCCTGATCGGTCTGGTCATGCCGTTCGTCTACGGCAAGTAATCGCGGATCAACTTCCCGCCGACTAGACGAAAGGCAAACCCATGAGCCCGATGCTCCAGATCGCGGCCGAGGAGATGGAGAATCCCCTCGTCCCGCCGATCCCCGAGCTCGTCATCGGCCTGATCGCCTTCGTCATCGTCTTCGGCTTCCTCGCCTGGAAGCTCCTCCCGAACATCAACAAGGTTCTGGAAGAGCGTCGCGAGGCCATCGAGGGCGGTATCGAGAAGGCCGAGGCCGCGCAGACCGAGGCCCAGAGCGTCCTCGAGCAGTACAAGGCCCAGCTCGCCGAGGCCCGGCACGAGGCCGCGCGACTGCGTCAGGAGGCGCAGGAGCAGGGCGCCACGCTCATCGCCGAGATGCGCGCGGAAGGCCAGCGGCAGCGTGAGGAGATCATCGCCGCCGGTCACGCCCAGATCCAGGCCGACCGCAAGGCCGCCGCGTCCGCGCTGCGCCAGGACGTCGGACAGCTGGCCACTCAGCTGGCCGGCAAGCTCGTCGGGGAGTCCCTCGAGGACCACGCCCGCCAGAGCCGTGTGATCGACCGCTTCCTGGACGAGCTGGACGACAAGGCGACGACGGCAGAGGCAACCCGATGAGTGGGATGCACGGAGCGAGCCGCGAGGCTCTTGCCGCCGCACGTGAGCGTCTCGACGTGCTGACGGACTCCACGTCCGTGGACGCCGGCTCGCTCGCCGACGAGCTGGCCGCCGTCACCGCGCTGCTCCACCGCGAGGTGTCGCTGCGTCGGGTCCTCACCGACCCGGCGCAGTCGGGCGAGGCCAAGGCCGAGCTCGCCCAGCGTCTCCTCGGCTCCCAGGTCAGCGGCCAGGCCGTCGACCTGGTGGCCGGCATGGTGCGCTCCCGCTGGTCGCAGTCCCGCGACCTGGTGGACGCGCTGGAGGAGCTGGCGAGCACCGCCGACCTCACCGCCGCCCAGAAGCGGAGCCGGCTCGACAACGTGGAGGACGAGCTGTTCCGGTTCGGCCGGATCGTCTCCTCCAACACCGAGCTGCGCGCCGCGCTCACCAGCCGGTCGGCCACCACCGCGGCCAAGGGCGAGCTGCTGCGCAGCCTGCTCGGCGGCCGGGCGGAGCCGACCACCGAGCGTCTGGTGACGCGCCTTGTCACCGCGCCGCGGGGACGTAGCCTGGAGTCGGGACTCGAGTCCCTGGCCAAGCTCGCCGCCGACCGGCGGGACCGGATGGTCGCCGTGGTCACCTCGGCGGTGCCGCTGAGCGACACGCAGAAGCAGCGCCTCGGCGCGGCCCTCGCGAAGGTCTACGGCCGTCCGATGCACCTGAACCTCGACGTGGACCCCGAGGTCCTCGGCGGAATCCGGGTGCAGGTCGGTGACGAGGTCATCAACGGCTCCATCGCGGACCGTCTGGAGGACGCCGGCCGCCGGCTGGCGAGCTGACGCCCACGCGTGACAACAGCAAAAGCAGTAACAGAGCAGTAGCAGTACGTACTTACGACGGCCCTGGTTGGGCCGTGCAGAGGATTCACCTCTCGTTGGGGGGAGTCCCGACTCGTGGAATACCCCCCAAGTGAAACTTCGGGCCCAACAAGGAGAGCAGGGAACTCAGATGGCGGAGCTCACGATCCGGCCGGAGGAGATCCGGGACGCACTGGAGAACTTCGTCCAGTCGTACAAGCCGGACGCGGCCTCGCGCGAGGAGGTCGGTACGGTCACCCTTGCCGGCGACGGCATCGCGAAGGTCGAGGGCCTGCCCTCGGCCATGGCCAACGAACTGCTGAAGTTCGAGGACGGCACCCTCGGCCTCGCCCTCAACCTCGAGGAGCGCGAGATCGGTTGCGTCGTCCTCGGTGAGTTCAGCGGCATCGAGGAGGGGCAGCCGGTCTCGCGTACCGGTGAGGTCCTCTCCGTGGCCGTCGGCGAGGGCTACCTCGGCCGCGTCGTCGACCCCCTCGGCAACCCGATCGACGGCCTCGGCGAGATCGAGACCAGCGGTCGCCGCGCCCTGGAGCTGCAGGCCCCCACGGTCATGCAGCGCAAGTCGGTGCACGAGCCGATGGAGACCGGCTACAAGGCCGTCGACGCCATGACCCCGATCGGCCGCGGTCAGCGTCAGCTGATCATCGGCGACCGCCAGACCGGCAAGACCGCCCTGGCCGTCGACACGATCATCAACCAGCGCGACAACTGGCGCACCGGCGACCCGAGCAAGCAGGTCCGCTGCATCTACGTCGCCATCGGCCAGAAGGGCTCCACCATCGCGGGCGTGCGCGGCGCGCTGGAGGAGAACGGCGCGCTGGAGTACACGACCATCGTGGCCGCCCCGGCGTCCGACCCGGCCGGCTTCAAGTACCTGGCGCCGTACACCGGCTCGGCCATCGGCCAGCAGTGGATGTACGAGGGCAAGCACGTCCTGATCATCTTCGACGACCTGTCGAAGCAGGCCGACGCCTACCGCGCCGTGTCGCTGCTGCTGCGCCGCCCGCCGGGCCGCGAGGCCTACCCCGGTGACGTCTTCTACCTGCACTCCCGTCTGCTGGAGCGCTGCGCGAAGCTCTCCGACGCCGAGGGCGCCGGCTCGATGACCGGTCTGCCGATCGTCGAGACCAAGGCCAACGACGTGTCGGCGTTCATCCCGACCAACGTCATCTCCATCACCGACGGCCAGTGCTTCCTGGAGTCCGACCTGTTCAACGCCGGTCAGCGTCCGGCCCTGAACGTCGGTATCTCGGTCTCCCGCGTCGGTGGCTCCGCCCAGCACAAGGCGATGCGCCAGGTCTCCGGCCGACTGCGCGTGGACCTCGCCCAGTTCCGCGAGCTGGAGGCGTTCGCCGCCTTCGGTTCCGACCTGGACGCGGCCTCGAAGTCCCAGCTCGAGCGCGGCCAGCGCATGGTCGAACTGCTCAAGCAGAACCAGTACGAGCCGATGGCCACCGAGGACCAGGTCGTCTCCGTCTGGGCCGGTACCAACGGCAAGATGGACGAGGTGCCGGTCGCCGACATCCGCCGCTTCGAGAAGGAGCTGCTGGAGTACCTGCACCGCCAGGAGCAGGGCCTGATGACCTCCATCAAGGAGGGCGCCAAGATGTCGAACGACACGATCCAGGCCATCGACGACGCCGTCGCCGCGTTCAAGAAGCAGTTCGAGACCTCGGACGGCAAGCTGCTCGGCGAGGACGCCCCGTCCGTCGCCAAGTGACGTAAGGAAGGGACCTGACTCATGGGAGCCCAGCTCCGGGTCTACAAGCGTCGCATCCGATCCGTCACCGCGACCAAGAAGATCACCAAGGCGATGGAGATGATCGCCGCCTCGCGCGTCGTCAAGGCGCAGCGCAAGGTGGCGGCCTCCACGCCGTACGCGCAGGAGCTCACCCGCGCGGTCACGGCGGTCGGTACCGGGTCGAACACGAAGCACCCGCTCACCACGGAGGCGGAGAACCCGGCCCGCGCCGCGGTCCTGCTCCTCACGAGCGACCGCGGTCTGGCCGGTGCCTTCAACTCCAACGCCATCAAGGCGGCGGAGCAGCTGACCGAGCGCCTCGAGCGTGAGGGCCGGCAGGTCGACACGTACATCGTCGGCCGGCGCGGTCTGGCCCACTACAACTTCCGCGAGCGCAAGGTCGCGGAGTCGTTCACGGGCTTCACCGACGAGCCGGCGTACGCGGACGCCAAGAAGGTCGCGGCGCCGCTGATCGAGGCCATCGAGAAGGACACGGCCGAGGGCGGCGTGGACGAGCTCCACATCGTCTACACCGAGTTCGTCTCGATGATGACGCAGACGGCGGTCGACTCCCGGCTGCTGCCGCTGAGCCTCGACGAGGTGGCGAAGGAGTCGGGCGCGAAGGACGAGATCCTTCCGCTGTACGACTTCGAGCCGTCGGCGGAGGACGTCCTCGACGCCCTGCTGCCGCGCTACGTCGAAAGCCGCATCTACAACGCGCTGCTGCAGTCGGCTGCCTCCAAGCACGCCGCCACCCGGCGCGCGATGAAGTCGGCCACCGACAACGCGGGCGAGCTGATCAACACGCTCTCCCGTCTTGCCAACGCGGCCCGCCAGGCCGAAATCACCCAGGAAATCAGCGAGATCGTCGGTGGCGCCAGTGCCCTGGCCGACGCGAACGCGGGGAGTGACAACTAATGACCACCACTGTTGAGACCGCGACGGCCACGGGCCGCGTCGCCCGGGTCATCGGCCCGGTCGTCGACGTGGAGTTCCCCGTCGACGCGATGCCGGACATCTACAACGCGCTGCACGTCGAGGTCGCCGACCCGGCCAAGGAGGGTGAGCTCAAGACGCTGACCCTCGAGGTCGCCCAGCACCTCGGTGACGGCCTGGTCCGCACCATCTCCATGCAGCCCACCGACGGCCTGGTCCGCCAGGCCCCGGTGACCGACACGGGCGCGGCCATCTCCGTCCCCGTCGGCGACTTCACCAAGGGCAAGGTGTTCAACACCCTCGGCGAGGTGCTGAACGTCGACGAGCAGTACGACGGCGAGCGCTGGCCGATCCACCGCAAGGCGCCGAACTTCGACGAGCTCGAGTCGAAGACCGAGATGTTCGAGACCGGCGTCAAGGTCATCGACCTGCTGACCCCGTACGTCAAGGGCGGCAAGATCGGTCTGTTCGGCGGCGCCGGCGTCGGCAAGACGGTGCTCATCCAGGAGATGATCTACCGCGTCGCCAACAACCACGACGGTGTCTCCGTGTTCGCCGGTGTCGGTGAGCGCACCCGTGAGGGCAACGACCTCATCGACGAGATGAGCGAGTCGGGCGTCATCGACAAGACCGCCCTTGTCTTCGGTCAGATGGACGAGCCGCCGGGCACCCGTCTGCGCGTCGCGCTGGCCGGCCTGACCATGGCCGAGTACTTCCGTGACGTCCAGAAGCAGGACGTGCTGTTCTTCATCGACAACATCTTCCGCTTCACCCAGGCGGGTTCCGAGGTGTCGACCCTGCTCGGCCGTATGCCCTCCGCGGTGGGCTACCAGCCGAACCTGGCCGACGAGATGGGTCTCCTCCAGGAGCGCATCACCTCGACCCGTGGTCACTCGATCACCTCGATGCAGGCGATCTACGTCCCCGCGGACGACCTGACCGACCCGGCCCCGGCCACCACCTTCGCCCACCTCGACGCGACGACGGTTCTGTCCCGTCCGATCTCCGAGAAGGGCATCTACCCGGCCGTGGACCCGCTGGACTCGACGTCCCGCATCCTCGACCCGCGGTACATCGCGGCGGACCACTACAACGCCGCGATGCGCGTGAAGAACATCCTGCAGAAGTACAAGGACCTGCAGGACATCATCGCGATCCTCGGTATCGACGAGCTGGGCGAAGAGGACAAGCTCGTCGTCCACCGTGCCCGTCGCGTGGAGCGCTTCCTGTCCCAGAACACCCACGTCGCCAAGCAGTTCACCGGCGTCGACGGGTCGGACGTCCCGCTGGAGGAGTCGATCGCGGCCTTCAACGCGATCTGCGACGGCGAGTACGACCACTTCCCGGAGCAGGCGTTCTTCATGTGCGGTGGCATCGAGGACCTGAAGAACAACGCCAAGGAGCTGGGCGTCTCCTGAGCCTCGGCTCACGGTGAGCCGTACGGCACACCACCCGGAGGGGGCGGGCGCGTCCCGTCCCCTCCGGCACGCCCCTTAGACTTGTAACCAACACCCGGCTCTCCCGCCGGGTGGTGACCCGAGGAGCCACCTTGGCTGCTGAGCTGCACGTCGCGCTGGTCGCGGCCGACCGAGAGGTCTGGTCCGGCGAGGCCACCCTGGTCGTCGCGCGCACCACGTCCGGCGACATCGGCGTCATGCCCGGTCACCAGCCGCTGCTCGGTGTGCTGGAGTCGGGCCCGGTGACCATCCGTACGAGTGACGGCGGGACGGTCGTCGCCGCGGTGCACGGCGGTTTCATCTCGTTCGCCGACAACAAGCTGTCGCTGCTGGCCGAGACGGCCGAGCTGGCGGACGAGATCGACGTCCACCGTGCCGAGCGGGAGCTCGAGCGCGCGAAGACGGAGGGCGACGCCCACGCCGAGCGCCGCGCGGACGTCCGACTGCGCGCTGCGGCGGGACGCTGATCCACAGCACTGTGCGATAGCGTCGTGCCATGACGTCACTCAGCCGCGGCTGGGACCGGAGTCATCCGGACCCGGCCGCGGCTGAGGCAGATCCGGGTGTTTTTTCCGTTCCGTTACCTAGGAGACGAGGAGGTCGGTGTCGATGGCCCTCGCTCTGACTGTGTGCGGAATCGTTGTCGCCCTGGTGGTGATCGGGCTCTTCGTCTTCGGTCTGCGCCGCCGGCTGATCCAGCGCTCGGGCGGCACCTTCGACTGCTCCCTGCGTTGGGACGCCCCCAAGGAGGGCGACACCGGCGGCAAGGGCTGGGCCTACGGTGTGGCCCGCTACAACGGCGACCGGGTCGAGTGGTACCGCGTCTTCTCGTACTCCCCCCGCCCGCGCCGTGTGCTCGAACGCTCCGCGATCGAGGTGGCCGGCCGCCGGGTGCCGGACGGCGAGGAGGAACTGGCGTTGCTCTCCGACGCCGTGGTCCTGGCCTGTCTGCACCGGGGCACACGGCTGGAACTGGCGATGAGCGAAGACGCGCTGACCGGATTCCTCGCGTGGCTGGAAGCAGCCCCGCCCGGACAGCGGGTGAACGTGGCGTAGCCGCGTTCACCCGCTGGGTGGGGGTCCCCCCGGACGAAGTCTGGGGGAGCGTCAATGTTGCTTAGGCCTTAGGCCTTAGGCCCTTGGGCTCTAGGCCCCTTGAGGATTACTTCAGGCCGCTGTCGATGGCGCTCACCAGTTCACCGTTCGTGGTGTCGCCGCTGAACTCCCAGAAGAAGGCGCCGCCGAGGCCCTGCTGCTCCGCCCAGTCCATCTTGGACTTGATGGTGGCGGGGGTGTCGTAGGACCACCAGTTGGAGCCGCAGTGGGCGTACGCGGTGCCGGCGATGGTGCCGGTGGCCGGGCAGCTGTTCTTGAGGACCTTGTAGTCCTCGATGCCCGCCTCGTACGTGCCGGTCGCCGGGCCGGTGGCGGTGCCGCCGGGCGCGGACTGCGTGACGCCGGTCCAGCCGCGGCCGTAGAAGCCGATGCCGATCAGCAGCTTGTCGGCCGGGACGCCCTTGGACTTGAACTTCGCCATCGCGTCGGCGGTGTTGAAGCCCTGCTGCGGGATGCCGTCGTACGCGTTCAGCGGCGAGTGCGGGGCGGTCGGACCGTTCTTCTCCCAGGCGCCGAAGAAGTCGTACGTCATCACGTTGTACCAGTCGATGTACTTCGAGGCCTCGCCGTAGTCGGCGGCGTCGATCTTGCCGCCGTCCGAGCCGTCGGCGGTGACGGCCGCGGTGATCAGGTAGTCCTGGCCGAACTCGGCGCGCATGGCCTTCATCATGCTGCTGAAGGCGTTCGGGGCACTGGTCTCGTCACAGCTGAGACCACAGGCGTTCGGGTACTCCCAGTCCAGGTCGATGCCGTCGAAGACGTCGGCCCAGCGCGGGTCCTCGATCAGGTCGTGACAGGACTTCGCGAACGCGGCCGGGTTCTTCACGGCGTCGGGGAAGCCGCCGGACCAGGTCCAGCCGCCGAAGGAGTAGAGGATCTTGATGTTCGGGTACTTGGCCTTCAGCTTGCGCAGCTGGTTGAAGTTGCCGCGCAGCGGCTGGTCCCAGGTGTCGGCGACGCCGTCGACGGACTGGTCGGCGGTGTACGCCTTGTCGTAGTCGGCGTACGAGTCGCCGATGGTGCACTTGCCGCCCTGGACGTTGCCGAAGGCGTAGTTGATGTGCGTGATCTTGTCGGCGGAGCCGGAGGTGACCAGGTTCTTCACGTGGTAGTTGCGCCCGTAGACGCCCCAGTTGGTGAAGTAGCCCATCTTGACTTCGTCGCCGGTGCCCGGGTTGCCGCCGTCGTCACCACCGCCGCCGGTGGTCGTGACCTTCACGGAGCCGCTGACCGGGCCGGTCTGGTCAGCGGTGTCGCGGGCCTTGACGGTGTACGAGTAGTCGGTGCCCTTGGTGAGGCCGTTGTCCGTGTAGGTGGTGCCGGTGACGGTGGCGACCGTCGCGCCGTCCCGCAGGACGTCGTAGTTCTTGACGCCCTTGTCGTCGGTGGCCGCCGACCAGGACAGCTTCACCGAGGTGTCGGTGATGTTCGAGGCGGTGGGCGTGCCGGGCGCGGAGGGGGCCTCATCGCCGGGAACGGAGGTGCCGTCGCAGCTGCCGCCGTTGAGCTTGCAGTTGGACGGGGAGCCGGGGCCGCTGCCGTTGAAGCCGAAGGAGACCGAGGCGCCGGGGGCGAGCGTCCCGTTCCAGCCGACGTTCTTGGCGGTCCAGTGGTCGCCGGAGTTGGTGACGGTGGCGTCCCAGGCGGAGGTGACCTTGGTGCCGGAGGGGAAGTCCCACTCGACGGTCCAGGAGCTGAGGGAGGTGGTGCCGGTGTTCTTCACCGTCCAGCTGCCGCCGAAGCCCGTGCCCCAGTCCGAGGTCTTGGCGAAGGTGGCCGTCGCGCTGGTGGCCGCCTGGGCCGGGCTCGCGAGGCCGACCAGGCCGGCGAGGGGAAGCGCCAGGGTCGCGGCGAGTGCCGCGGCTTTGTGTCTGAAGCGCATGTGCGCCTCCTTATATGGGGATGTTGTTGTGGGCATGACTGAGCCTCATGCCCGCAGTGCCGCGAGAATAGAAAGGTCTGGACCATAGGTCAATAGGTCTGGACCAATGTGACGGGCTGTGGTTGAGGGTGAAACTAGATCCCCAACTCCTGCGCCAGCACCGCCGCTTGCACCCGGCTGCGCAGCCCCAGCTTCCCCAGCAGACGGCTGACGTGCGTCTTCACCGTCGCCTCGGCCATGTCCAGCCGCTCGGCGACCGCCGCGTTGGACAGCCCCTCGCCGAGACAGGACAGCACCTCGCGCTCACGCCGGGTCAGGTCCCGCAGCACCGCCGGGTCCGCGGCCGGCTCCCGAACCGGCTTCGCGGCGAACTCGGCGATCAGCCGCCGGGTGACGGCCGGGGCCACGATGCCCTCGCCGCCCGCCACCGTGCGCACGGCCGCGATCAGGTCCTTGGCGTCGGTGTTCTTCAGCAGGAACCCGGCGGCTCCCGCCCGCAGCGCCCCGAAGACGTACTCGTCCAGGTCGAAGGTGGTCAGCACCAGGACGTCGGCGAGGCCTTCCCCGACCACGATCCGGGTCGCCGACACACCGTCCAGGCGCGGCATCTGCACGTCCATCAGCACCAGGTCGGGACGCAGCTCGCGGGCCAGTGCCACCGCCTGCTCGCCGTCGGCGGCTTCTCCCACCACCTCGATGTCCGGTGCGCTGCCCAGGATCAGCACCAGCCCCGCGCGGACGGCGGACTGGTCCTCGGCGACGAGGACGCGGATCACGCGAGGTCTCCTTCGGTCAGCGGCAGGGTGGCGTGTACGGCCCAGATCTTGGCGCCCGCCGAGTCGGGGTCCGCCACCGCCCCCGCCTCGAAGGTGCCGTGCAGCAGTGCGGCCCGCTCCCGCATCCCGACCAGACCGGCGCCGGAGCCCGGGGCGCGCGGGGTGTCCCGGTCGCCGTACGGGCTGGTCACCCGGATACGCAGGGCGGTGCCGTCCCGGTCGAGCCGGACCCGGACCGTGCCCGGCGAGGCGTGCTTGAGCGCGTTGGTGAGCGACTCCTGCACGATCCGGTAGGCGGCCAGCTCGACCGGCGCGGGCAGGTTGTCGCCGGGGTCCGCGTCGAGGGCGACGTCGAGGCCGTTGGCGCGGGCGCCGTCGACCAGCGCGCCGAGCCCTTCGAGGGTGGGGGCGGGGGCCGGTTCGGTGTCCCCGCCGCTGTCCCGCAGGATGCCGATCAGGCGTCGCATCTCGGCCAGTCCCGCCACGCTGTTCTCGCGGATCACGCCGAGCGCCTGCTGTGTGGTCGCCGCGTCGTCCAGGGAGAGCGCGGCCGTGGAGTGGATGGCGATCGCGGAGAGGCGGCCCGCGACCATGTCGTGCAGCTCGCGGGCCATCCGGGAGCGTTCCGCCGTCACCGCCTGGACCCGGTCCATCTCGGCGAGCAGCGCGGTCTGCTCGGCGCGCAGCAGGGCGGCGTCGGCGGCCTCGCGGTGGTTGCGCACGATCAGGCCCGTGGAGGCGGGCGCGAAGGACACGATGCCGACGGCGACACCGATGAGCAGCGCCTCGGGTACCCGCCACAGCGCGAACGGCACGACGGTGCCGGCCACGGTGAGCAGCCCGGTGATCCACGGGATGCGGCGGGCCGAGGCGGGCGGGCCGTACAGCACGGCGGCGTACATCAGGTCGGTGTACATGATCACCGTGACCAGGCTGCCCCGCGTGAGGGTGTCCGCGATGAGCGCGGCGGTGCCGATCAGCAGCCCGGTGCGCGGCGCGGCCCGGCGCAGCAGCTCGCAGCCCGCCATGACGGCGAGCGGCACCAGCAGCGGCCAGCGGCCGTCGAACAGCACGACCGGCTCGTCGGCCGGCCTTACGCCCAGGCCGATGCCCCACAGGAGCAGCCCGCCGAGCAGCCCGGCCGACGCGGCGTACACGTCGAAGCGGCGCGGGCGGGGGAGTCGTACGGCCATGCCACCATCCAACACGGCCCGCGGCCCGCCCGCCTGATCCCCGGGAAGGGTCCCGCACTGCATCTTTCGATGTACCGGAGGTTCGTCACCGCCGACGACGAACGCGGCGCATTCCCACGGGAGCCTGGAAGGGTGAACGAAGGGAGTACGTCGTGGTCATCGCGTTGATCATCGCCTGCGAGGTCGGCTTCTGGGTCCTGCTGGCCCTCGGCCTGGGCGCCCGCTACCTGCTGAAGCGGCGGCGCACCAGTGTGGTCCTGCTGCTGTGCGAGCCCGTGCTGGAACTGGTGCTGTTCGCGGTGACGGCCTGGGACCTGAAGAACGGCGCCGAGCCGGGCTGGGAGCACGGCCTGGCCGCCCTGTACATCGGCTACACCGTCGCCTACGGCCACTACACGATCCGCTGGCTCGACGCTCACGCCGCCCACCGCCTGGCCGGCGGCCCGCCGCCGGTCAAGCCCCCGCGCCACGGCATGCCCCGGGCGCGGCACGAGGGCCGGCTGTGGCTGCGGACGGTGCTGGGCGCCGCGGTGGCCTGCGCGCTGCTCCAGGGCGCGGTCTGGTACGTCGGCCACGAGGGCGACGTCTCGTCGCTGCGGTCCTTCCAGTGGACTGCCCTGCGCGTCGCCGGCATCCACGGCCTGATCGCCCTCACGTACCTGATCTGGCCGAAGAAGGCCCCGGCGGGTACGTCGTCGACCGAGGCCGACGAGAGCGGCCCCGAAGGGGCGCGGGGCTGAGTCGACATGGGCCCCGCCGCCTGGGCGCGATCAGCCCCAACGAGGCGGTGGACGACCGACGGCCGTCACGCCCCTGCCCGCGGAGCGCTCAGCGCTCCCCGCCCGGCACCCACAGCACGTCGCCGACCTCCTTGTTGGCCACGCGGGCCAGGATGAAGAGCAGGTCGGAGAGGCGGTTCAGGTAGGTCGCGGTGAGCGGGTTCATCGTCTCGCCGTGGGCCTCCAGCGCCGCCCACGTGGAGCGCTCGGCCCGGCGCACCACCGTGCACGCCTGGTGGAGCAGGGCCGCGCCGGGGGTGCCGCCGGGGAGGATGAAGGAGCGGAGCTTCTCCACCTCGGTCAGGAAGCGGTCGCAGTCCGCCTCCAGTTTGTCGACGTAGAACTGCTCGGCCCGCAGCGGCGGGTACTCCGGGTTCTCCACCACCGGCGTGGACAGGTCCGCGCCCACGTCGAACAGGTCGTTCTGGACGCGGACGAGGACCTTGACGATCTCCTCGTGCAGGCCGCCCAGCGCGATCGCGGTGCCGATCACCGCGTTCGCCTCGTTGGCGTCGGCGTACGCCGAGATCCTGAGGTCGGTCTTGGGGACCCGGCTCATGTCGCCGAGGGCGGTGGTGCCCTTGTCGCCGGTCCGGGTGTAGATGCGCGTCAGGTTGACCATGAGGCCAGCGTAGTTACGCCCCGGCGGTACGGAACACGCGTGTGCCCACCGTCACGGCCAGCGCGGTGAAGGCGAGGGCGACCAGCGTGCCGTACAGCATGTGCGCCGTCGCGTAGGAGCCGACGTACGCGTCCCGCACGGCGTCCACCAGATAGCGGAACGGCATCAGGTGCGAGAGCACGTCCAGCCACCCCGGCCCCAGCGTCATCGGGAGCATCAGGCCGGACAGCAGCATCGACGGCATGGTGAGGGCGTTGATCGTGGGCCCGAACTCCTGCGGCGTACGGACCTTCATCGCCAGCGCGTACGACAGCGAGGCCAGCGAGACCGTGAGCAGGGCGACGAACGCGAAGCCGATCAGCACGCCGGGCAGCGGCGCGCGCAGGCCCATCAGCAGCGCCGCCAGGACCAGCAGTACCGCCTGGAAGGCGAAGACGGTGGCGTCCCGCAGTACCCGCCCCAGCAGCAGCGCCAGGCGGCTGACGGGCGTGACGCGCATGCGCTCGACCACGCCCTGGCCGTTCTCGATGATGATCGAGAAGCCCGCGAAGGAGGCCCCGAACAGGCCGAGTTGCAGCAGCAGACCGGGGACCAGCACCTGCCAGGAGCTGCCCTGCCCGCCGAGCGGCAGGTCGGTCAGCAGCGGACCGAAGAAGAGCAGGTACAGCAGCGGCATCAGCACCCCGAACAGCAGCGCGAAGCGGGAGCGCAGGGACTGGCGCAGATAGCGGCCGTAGACGAGGCCGGTGTCGTGGAGCAGCATCGGGTTTCCCAGGGGGTGCTAGACGGCTACGGGGGTGGCGTCGGCCGGAGCGGCGCTGCGGCCGGTGACGGCCAGGAAGGTGTCCTGCAAGGAGGCGTCCGGCGAGCCGCCGTACTCGAGCTTCAGGGCGGCGGGAGTGCCCTCGGCGACCACCACACCGCCGTCCACGACCACCAGGCGGTCGGAGAGGGCGTCGGCCTCGTCCAGGTAGTGGGTGGTCAGGAAGACCGTGGTGCCGTGCTCGTCGCGCAGCCGCCGGACCAGGTCCCACAGGTCGGCGCGGCTGCCCGGGTCCAGGCCGGTCGTCGGCTCGTCCAGGAAGAGCACCTTCGGGCGGTGCGTGAGCGCCATCGCGATGTCCAGCCGCCGACGCTGCCCGCCGGAGAGCGCACCGCACTTGCGGTCGAGCAGCTCGGTGAGGCCCAGGTCGCCGGCCAGCTCGTCGGCGCGCTCGGCGGCCCGCGCCCTGGTCAGCCGGTACAGGCGGCCCTGGGTGACCAGCTCCTCCCGCGCCGTGATCTGCGGGTCCACCCCGCCCGACTGCGCCACGTACCCGCACACCGCGCGCACCCCGGCCGGGTCCGTCGCCAGGTCGTGCCCGGCGACGGTGGCCGCGCCGCCGGTGGGGGCGAGCAGGGTCGTGAGCATCCGCAGGGTGGTGGTCTTGCCGGCGCCGTTGGGGCCCAGGAAACCCAGGATCTCGCCCTCGCGGACGGTGAGGTCGATACCGCGCACCGCCTCGACCGGACCGCGCTTGGTCGTGAAGGTACGGGCCAGCCCGGCCGTACTGATGATTGCCATGCGTTCCAGAAAAACAGAGTCACTTAAATTTTGCAACGGCCCCAAGTTTCCAGCAGCCCCAGCGAAGCTAGGATGCGGACATGGCCGAGGGACTCAGGGAACGGAAGAAGCGGCAGACCCGGCAGTACATCTCGGATGTCGCCACGGGGCTGTTCCTGGAGCGCGGCTTCGAGGCCGTGACGGTGGCGGAGGTCGCGGACGCCGCGAACGTCTCCGTCAACACCGTCTACAACTACTTCCCGGCCAAGGAGGACCTGTTCCTCGACCGCTCCAAGGGTGTGATCGACCGGCTGTCGCGCTGGGTGCGCGGGCGGCGCGACGGGGAGTCCGCCGCGGGCGCCGTTCTGCGGGAGCTGCGCGACGAGGTCGAGTCGGTCTCGCCGCGCGTCGGCCTGATGGACGGATATGCCGGGTTCATGAAGGTCGTGCACGAGTCCCCGGCCCTGCGGTCCCGGATGTGGGCCATCGGCCAGGAGGTCCTCGTCAACCTGGAGCGGACCCTCAGGGAGGAGACCGGCGCCCCGGCCGAGGACCCGCTGCCCGGCCTGATGGCCGGTCAGATCAACTGGCTGCACGGCACCGTGATGGTGGAGATCGGCCACCGCATGGTCGCCGGCGGAAAGCCCGCCGAGGTCTCCCGCGACGTGCTCCTGCTGCTGGACGAGATGGAGGACCTGTTGAGCGAGAAGGTGCTCAACTACGCCGTACGAGGCGATCGGTGACACCCGAATGACGCCCCTCGGTGTGACGTCCGTCATTTGAGACGTGACGCGCGTTACTAACCGGTCACACAGCGCCTCACGCCCGCTAATCTCCGGCCGAGAGACGAGAATCAGCGCGTATCAGGGGAGTCGCACAGTGGCACGGAAGCTCGCCGTCATCGGAGCCGGTCTCATGGGATCCGGCATCGCCCAGGTCTCCGCGCAGGCGGGCTGGGACGTCGTCCTGCGCGACGTCACCGACGAGGCGCTGCGGCGCGGCACCGACGGCATCAGGGCCTCCTACGACAAGTTCGTCGCCAAGGGGAAGCTCACCGCCGACGACGCCGAGGCCGCGCTCGGGCGCATCACCGCGACCACCGACCTGGACGCCGCCGCCGACGCGGATGTCGTCGTCGAGGCCGTCTTCGAGAAGTTGGAAGTCAAGCACGAGATCTTCCGTACCCTGGACAAGCTGGTGAAGGACGGGGCGATCCTCGCGTCCAACACCTCCGCCATCCCGATCACCAAGATCGCGGCCGTGACGGAGCGCCCCGAGCGGGTCGTCGGCACCCACTTCTTCTCGCCGGTCCCGATGATGCAGCTGTGCGAGCTGGTGCGCGGCTACAAGACCAGCGACGAAACCCTCGCCACCGCGCGGGAGTTCGCCGAGTCCACCGGCAAGACCTGCATCGTCGTCAACCGCGACGTCGCGGGCTTCGTGACGACCCGTCTCATCTCCGCCCTCGTCGTCGAGGCCGCGAAGCTGTACGAGTCGGGCGTCGCCACCGCCGAGGACATCGACCTCGCCTGCAAGCTCGGCTTCGGTCACGCCATGGGACCGCTGGCCACCGCCGACCTGACGGGCGTCGACATCCTGCTGCACGCCACGGGCAACATCTACACCGAGTCGCAGGACGAGAAGTTCGCCCCGCCGGAGCTGATGCGCCGGATGGTGGACGCCGGTGACATCGGCCGCAAGAGCGGGCAGGGCTTCTACAAGCACTGAGGTCACATCAGCCCCGGCAAACGTCACACGCCGGGGTGAATTCGGTATCGGTTCGCTTACAGGCGGCAACCTCCGGTCGTTCCGGCCAGTCAGAGGGTGCAACACCTGATATCGCCGAGAGATCACCACGCACAGACGACTACGCACGGACGACGAAGAGAAGACGCACGCCGGGGAGCGCATATGCACATCAGGGGCGACCACGTCGAGCTGGTCGTCGGGGGCCGCCTCGACGTCCGCAGCGCGGCGGACGCCCGTACGGTCCTGCACTCGGCCGTCGACGACGGAGTCGGCGACCTGGTGCTCGACCTGTCAGAGCTGGACTCCTGGGACGCCACCGGACTCGGCGTGATCATGGGAGCCCACCGGCGGGCCGGCCGCTGCGGCCGGCGCCTGGTGCTGCGCGGCGTGCCGCCGCAGATGCAGCGCCTGCTGGTGGCCACCCGGCTGCACCGGATCCTCGCCATCGAGGGCGGCATCGGCGTGGAGACCCTCCCCCGGGTGTGAGGCGACCGACCGGTGCCGAGCGGCGTGGCCCGGTGCGTTCCGGTGCGGTCCGGTGTCCGGTGAGGTCCGAGCGAGGTGCCGGGGTTCCGGGCGCCGAGCGGTGAAACCTTCCGGCAGACATCCACCACACACCCGCCACACGCCCGACACACGCAATCCTCACGAGACCGTGACCTCTCGGACGGTCCGGCACCCCGGACTGTCGGAGATACTGAGCGAAGGTTTAGGGTCTGGCTGCCCGCCCAACTGCGACCCACCGGCGGGCCCGGACCAGAAGCGACAGCGCGGTGTGCGGCAAGGCCGGGAGGGTGGTCCCGACCGGGGCCCTGCACACGACGCTTTTGGGGGGCTTGAACCAATGGACCCGAACAACCGGGGCCCTGAGGAGTACGGCCAAGACGGCGACCACCAGGCGCCGCGCCCGCGCCCGCCCAGGGATCCCCTCACCTCCGACTTCGGGCAGCACGCGCCCGCGCTCGCCCGCACCGTGCGGGTGGTGTCCGGCGACTTCCTGCTCACCGTCAACCCCGTCGACGGCAGCGAGATCGAGGTCTGCCCGCCCACGGACCGGCCCGCCCGGCCCGAGAAGCGCACCGCGGCCGAACGCGCCGAGGCGGAGCGCGCCGCCCGGCCGCCCGTCCCACCGGGACCGGTCCGCACGGTCCTGGGCCTGCTGGCCCGCGAGGACGAACGCGAACGCCTGGTGCGGCTGCTGGCCCGCGGCCGTTCCGTCCGCCTCACCGGCCCCGCCGGCTCCGGCCGCACCAGCCTCCTCGACGTCGTGGCCGAGGACTGCGCGGGCCTCGCGCCCGACGGCGTCGTCCGGCTCAGCGGCCACCACCGCACCGCCGACGACCTGCTCCACGACCTCTTCCACGCCGTCCACCGCGCGCCCCTGCACCGCCCGGACCGGACGGAACTCCTCGCCCACCTCCGCGAGGTGGGCGCGGTCGTCGTCCTGGACGACGTCGAGTTCGGCGGCACCGCCCTCGACGAACTCCTCGACGCCACCCCCGAGTGCGCCTTCCTGATCGGCGCCACCCCGGACGTGCCCGCACCCTCCGCCGACTCGGCCGTCGAGGAGGTCTTCCTCACCGGCCTGGACCGCTCGGACGGCGTGGAACTGCTGGAGCGCGCCGCCGGGCGTTCCCTCACCGAGGAGGAGGCCAACTGGGCCGGCGACCTCTGGTTCGAGTCCGAGGGCCTGCCGCTGCGCTTCGTCCAGGCTGGAGCCCTGCTGCGCCGCCGGGACCGGGAACGGGCCGGCGCCGACGCCGTCGACGAGTTCGGCGTCTTCGCCGACACCCGCCCGGCCGACGACACCCCCTACGACGCCACCGAGGCCGACGACGTACCCCTGCCGTCCCTCGGCGAGGCCGCCGCGCCCGCGCCGCTGCTCGCCTCCCGGCTGAGCGCCTCCGCCCGCGCCACCCTGGAGTTCGCCGTCGCGCTCGGCGGCGAGGTGCCGCACCAGGCGCACCTGCCCGCCCTGGTCGGCGACACCCACGCGGACGCCGCCCTCGGCGAGCTGACCGACTGCGGACTGGTCTCCCCGGTCGGCTCCCGCTACCGGCTGGCCGCCGGGGTGCTCACCCAGCTGGAGAGCGCCGGGTACACCGACGACATGCGGGAGAGGGCGCGGGCCGCCGCCCAGCACTACGCCTGGTGGGCCGGGCACCCCTCGGTCACCCCGGAACGGGTCTGCGCGGAGGCCGACGCCGTACTGGCCGCCCTCGCCGTCCTGGTGCCCGCGACGACACCGACCGCCGAGGACGAGGACAGCCCGGCCGTCCAGCTGGCCCGCACCGCGGCGCCCGCGTTCGCCGCCGGACTGCACTGGAGCGCCTGGCAACGGGCGCTGCGCTCCGGCACCGAGGCCTCCCGGCTCGCCGGGGACGTCGCCGAACAGGCCTACTTCCACCACGAGCTCGGCGTCCTCGCGCTGTGCGAGGACCAGCTGGACCGGGCGCGCGCCGAGCTGGAGGCCTCCATCGGGCTGCGCGGCGCGCTCTCCGACAAGCGCGGCGCCGTGGCGGGCCGCCGCGCCCTCGCGCTGGTCGCCGACCGCACCGGGGACACCCCGGGCATGGGCAGCGGCGCGGGCGCGTTCGGCGTACCGGGTGCCGCCGCCGGATTCGGCGTCGTCGGCGCCGGGCTCGGCCCGACCGTGGGGGAGGAGGTGCCCGACGCCCGCAACGAGGAGTCGGCGTCGCCGTCCGCGGGCGTCCCCGCGCCCTTCCCGCCGCTCCAGCCGCCTCCGCAGTCCCCGACCCTCGTCACCCGCCGCCAGCCCGACGAGGAGCCGTCCCGCACCGTCGCCGGCGGCATCAAGGGCTTCGCCCGGCGCAACCTGGTGGCCGCCGGAGCGGGCGCACTGCTCGTCGCCGTGCTCGGCACGGTGGTGACCCTCGGGGCCACCTCCGAGAACGACGCGGGCGATCCCTCCAACGAGGTCGGCGGCACCCCGTCGGCGAGCCAGGGCATCGACGACGGCAGCCTGGACGCGGACCGGCCCTCCGACGACGGCCAGGGCCAGGAGACGCCCGGCGGCCCGGCCGACTCGGGCCCGGACGGCACCCCCGGCACCTCGGACGACCCGACACCGACGGAGTCGGGCGAGCCTTCGCAGGAGCCGAGCAGTACGGGCAGCAGCGACCCCGGTGACGGCGACGAGAGCCCGGACGACCCCGGCTCGCCGGACGACCCGTCCTCGTCCTCGAAGCCGCCCACCTCGAACAAGCCGTCCGACCCGCCGTCTTCACCTTCGCCGACCGGCTCCGGAACGGAGACCGACCCCGGCACCGAGGAGCCCACGGATCCCGGCACCTCTCCGAGCGACCCGGAGACGCCGACCACGCCTCCGCCCGTCTCCAACAGTGCCGGCGACACCGCCAGTCCCACCGCCGCGAGCTCTCCGGTGGACCCACCCACCGCCTCGCAGAGCAGCACCGGCACCGGTACCGGCACGCCCAACGACTCGGACCCGACGACCGGTCAGATCATCTGACCCCGCCGGGTGGGTAACGACGTACGGAGGAGGGCCGGGTCCACGTGTCGGACCCGGCCCTCCCCACGTCGTAAGTGACGCTCCCTCAGAACAGCCGCAGCTTGTCGTCCTCGATGCCCCGCAGGGCGTCGTAGTCCAGCACCTGGCAGCCGATGCCGCGGTCCGTGGCCAGCACGCGGGCCTGCGGCTTGATCTCCTGGGCGGCGAAGACGCCGCGCACCGGGGCGAGGTGCGGATCGCGGTTCAGCAGCTCCAGGTAGCGCGTGAGCTGCTCCACGCCGTCGATCTCGCCGCGTCGCTTGATCTCGACCGCGACGGTCCCGCCCTGGGCGTCCCGGCACAGGATGTCGACGGGGCCGATGGCGGTCATGTACTCGCGGCGGATGAGGGTGTAACCCTCGCCCAGGGTGTCGATGCGGTCGGCGAGCAGCTCCTGAAGGTGTGCTTCCACGCCGTCCTTGATCAGGCCGGGATCGACGCCCAGTTCGTGCGAGGAGTCGTGGAGAACCTCCTCCATCGTGATGATGAGCTTCTCGCCCGCCTTGTTGACGACGGTCCAGACGCCCTCCTCCTCGCCCGTGCCCTCCTTCAGCGTGCAGGGCGGCGACATCCAGTTGAGGGGCTTGTAGGCCCGGTCGTCGGCGTGGATCGAGACGCTGCCGTCCGCCTTGACCAGGATCAGCCGGGGGGCCGAGGGCAGGTGGGCGGTGAGCCGTCCGGCGTAGTCGACGGAGCAGCGGGCAATGACGAGACGCATGGTCGGCAACGCTACTCGACGCGCCCGGCCCGACGCGATTCGCCCGTGCCCGAGCATCTCGCGGCACCCCCGCACGCTGTCCCACTTCTCCCATTGGCCCCGTCTTGCGCACTGGCCGATTGTCGGCCTACCGGATGGTGTCCATCTGGGCATTCTCCTGGTGCGGTCACGATCGGTTGCTTACGGTATTGAACGGGAGGTCGCGAACTGTGTACGCAGCGTGTTCGGAATCGCGCACTCCCTTAACTGTCCGGCAACCCCTGCTGGTCGGGGGTGCGAGAGGAGAACCCATGTCGCTCGACGTCTCACCGGCCCTACTCGAACAGGCCGAGCGAGGCGAGGTCGACGAAGCAGACTTCGTCGACTGCGTCCGGACCTCCCTGCCCTACGCATGGGAGATGGTCAGCTCCCTGGTGGCACAGCTGAAGGTCGACGGCGGAGCCTTCGCCGACAACCAGACGCCCCCGCCGGACGAGCAGGCGCGCGGTCAGCTCCTGCGTGCGCTCGCGAGTGACGCCATACGCGGTGCACTGCAGCGGCACTTCGGGGTGCGGCTGGCCTTCCAGAACTGCCACCGGGTGGCAGTGTTCCCGTTGGACTCCTCCGTCGACGAGACACTGACCAAGTTCACCTCGGTGCGCAGCCAGTTGCTGAACCAGTCGCCCGAACTGCGCGACTGCTGACGGCCTCTAGAGCGCCCGCTTGCCGCTCCGTACGCGGGAGGTGCAGTGATGTACCGGAGCGGCAAGCTCCCCGCCCGCCGGCTCAGCGGAGCTGGGGGAGTACCTCGGCCCCGAGCCGCCGTACGTTCTCCTCGGTCGCCGCCAGGTCTCCCGAGCCCTCGACGAGCAGGGCGAAGCGGGAGATGCCGGTCCGCTCGCCGGTCGCCGCGAGCCGGTCCGCGCACAGCCGGGGTGTGCCCACCGGGTGCAGCCCGCAGAGCAGTTCGGTGTACGCGTGCGGGTCGCGCATCCGCCGCTCCCTGCCGTCCACCGTGACATGGGCGCCAAGACCCTGCCGCAGCCAGCCCGGCATCGCCTTGAGCAGGGTCTCCGTCGCGTCCGTGCGCCGGTCCGCGATCTGGCAGACGCCGGCCGAGACATGAGCCGCGCCGTGGATCTCCGCGGCCGTCCGCCCGGCGGCGCGGGCGTGGCGGCGCCACAACGCCACCATCTCGGCCTTCTCCTCGTCGCCGACGTGCATCCCGAGGAGCATCGGCAGCCCCCGCTCGGCCGCCATGCGCACGCTCGACGGCGACGTGCAGGCCACGACGACCTCCGGGCCCGGCTCCTCCGAGAGGGACTCCGAGGGCCGCGGCACGACGGGCACCTCGCGGAACCGGAAGCGGTCCCCAAAGGCGCCGACGGACGGTTCGCGCAGCCAGCGCAGCAGCAGATCGAGCGACTCCGGAAAACCCTTCTCGTACGCCTCCAGACCCGCGCCGAACACCTCCAGGTCCACCCACGGTCCGCCGCGGCCCACGCCCAGCGAGAAACGGCCGCCGCTCGTGACGTGCAGCAGCGCGGCCTGCTCGCCGAGCGCCACGGGGTGGACGGTGGGCAGCACACTGACCGCGGTGCCGACCCTCAGGCGCCGGGTGCGGCCCAGCAGCAGCGCGGCCAGGGTCACGGCCGACGGACACGTGCCGTACGGCACGAAGTGGTGTTCGGCCAGCCAGACCGTGTCGAGCCCGGCCTCCTCGGCGACCTCGGCCGAGCGGACCGCGCGGTGCAGCGCTTCACCCTGGCCCTGGCCCGGGAACTGGGCCCCCAACACGAAACTTCCTACGCGCATTGCCTTTTCCTGCTTCCTCGGCCCCGACACGGAGCTCCCCCACAGGGCATAACCGCCTGACACGTGCCGAGGACACGGCCGGACGGAGGGATTTGCGGATTGTCTGCAGAATCGGCCGTTGTGGGACGTCGGCTCGGGCCCGGACGGAACCCCGCGCGGAGGAGTTGCGGCGCTCGACGGGCGTACGCGTACCCGTGTCCGTGCCGCGTAGGCTGGACGCCGCCCTGCTTCCTGTATAGCTCCGTGAGGTGTCCTGTGTCCCCGCGTCGCAACCGACCCAAGGGAGCCGGTTCGTCCGGCCGGAGCGCCGAGGAGGACGGCTCCGGCCGTTACGGCGGCTGGCAGTCCTCGGAGAGCTGGCACGGCGAGGAGTGGAGCGTACGGCACGTGGCGGGCGCGAGCGCGCAGGGGAAGTCGTACCGCTGCCCGGGGTGCGACCAGCTCATTCCGGACGGTGTGCCGCACGTGGTGGCCTGGCCGGCGCACTCGGGCGTCGACGACCGCCGGCACTGGCACAAGGCGTGCTGGAACGCGAAGGACCGCCGCACCACGCGGGTGCAGCGGTCCCGTAACGCGCCGAGGTTCTGAAGACCGGTTTACACGTCCCGCTTCTCCAGCAGGGCGAAGGCGGCGGCGAACGCGGCCGCCGTCACGCCGAGCACGATCCACAGCGGGTCCCAGCCCGAGGGCCCCGACTCGGAGAGCGAGTTGGCGTAGAAGATGCTCATCTGGTTCGGGATCGAGTACTCGAACAGCGCCTGCTGCAGGTCCTTGAGCGAGTCCGAGAACATGAACAGCGCGATCACCAGCGGCGCGAGCAGGACGCCGATCATGATGGTGATGGCGCCCGCCGAGTGACGGATGATCGAGCCCACGGCCAGCGAGAGCAGCCCGAGCAGCGCGATATAGAGCGAGACGCCGACGGTGCCCTTCAGCCACTCCGCGCCGGTGGGGTCCTTGGCGCCGTTGCCCTCCAGCATGGCCACGTGGGCCAGCCCGATCAGCGTCGCGGACACCAGGGTCACCACGAAGGCGACCAGGAAGAACACGATCGCCTTCGCCGCCAGCACCCGGCCGCGGCTGGGGCAGGCGGTCATCGTCGTGCGGATCATGCCCGTGCCGTACTCGGACGCAGTGGTCAGCACGCCGAGCGTGATCACGCACATGCTGCCGAGCAGCAGGCCGAAGAAGCCGAGGCTCAGCGCGCTCTCACCGGCCAGGTCCGAGGACGAGTTCGCCACGATCGCGCCGGTCAGCAGCCCGATGCCGACGACCAGCAGGACGAACACGCCCAGCGTCCACATCGTCGAGCGCACCGACTTGATCTTCGTCCACTCGGAGGCCACCGCGTGCACGAGCGTGGTCCGCACCACCGGGATCGGCGACGTGTAGGTCGGGTACGGCGAACCGGGCGCCGCGTGCCAGTCGGGCGCGGCCTGCTGCGTCGGGGGCTGGGGGGTGCTCATCGGGCGTCCTCGGGCTTGGTCGGGTCGGTGACGGGCGCGGAGGCGGGCGCCGGGGCGGCAGCGGGGGGTGCGGGGGCCGCGGCGGGCGGCTGGGGCGTCTGCGGGGCCGGCGGGGTCCGGGGTGCCTGCGGCACCTGCTGTGCCGCGTACGGGTTGGCCGGCTGACCGCCCGGCACCGCGCCGGGCGCCGCCGGGGTGCCGTACGGGCCCGCCGGGGCCTGGCCCGGTGCGCCCTGCGGCGGGGCGAAGGGCTGACCGCCCTGCTGGGGCGGCGGCGGGGCGTACCACCCGGGCTGGCCCTGTCCCGGCACCGGCATCGGCGGCTGCGCGCCGGGCGGCAGGGGCTGCTGGAGGCCGGCCTTCTGGTCGGCGGTCGACCGGTAGTCCACAGCGCCCTGCGTCATCCGCATGTACGCCTCCTCCAGCGAGGCCTGGTGCGGCGAGAGCTCCCACAGCCGTACGTCGCCCTCGTGCGCGATGTCGCTGATCCGGGGGAGGGCGAGGCCGGTCACGCGCAGCGCGCCGTCCTGCTCGGGCAGCACGTGGCCGCCCGCCTCGGTCAGCGCCGAGGTCAGCTTCTCGCGCAGCTGCGGCTCGGTGTCCGGCGTCCGCACGCGCGCGAAGTCGGCGGAGTTGGCCGAGATGAAGTCCGTCACGCTCATGTCGGCGAGCAGCTGGCCGCGCCCGATGACGATCAGGTGATCGGCGGTCAGCGCCATCTCGCTCATCAGGTGCGAGGAGACGAAGACGGTGCGGCCCTCCGCCGCGAGCGCCTTCATCAGGTTGCGCACCCAGTGGATGCCCTCCGGGTCGAGGCCGTTGACCGGCTCGTCGAAGAGCAGCACCTGGGGGTCGCCGAGCAGCGCGGCGGCGATGCCGAGCCGCTGGCCCATGCCGAGGGAGAAGCCCTTGGAGCGCCGCTTGGCCACGTCCTGGAGGCCCACCACGCCGAGCACCTCGTCCACCCGCCGGGCCGGGATGCCGGACAGCTGGGCGAGGCTCAGCAGGTGGTTGCGGGCGGCCCGGCCGCCGTGCACCGCCTTGGCGTCCAGCAGCGCCCCGACGTGGCGCGCGGCGTTCGGCAGCTTGCGGTACGGGTGGCCGCCGATCGTCACGTGCCCCGCCGTGGGGTTGTCCAGACCCAGGATCATCCGCATCGTCGTCGACTTGCCCGAGCCGTTGGGCCCGAGGAAGCCGGTGACGGCACCGGGCCGCACCTGGAAGGAGAGGTTGTACACAGCGGTCTTGTCGCCGTATCGCTTGGTCAGGCCGACAGCCTCGATCATGCTCCGCACCCATCGGAAGGTTCAGGGACAGCAGGGCACACGCCCCCGTAAGGGTTAGGAGGATATCCACGCGCTGACGGTTCCGTTCAAGCCCGGGCAAAATCCGACGCCGTACGAAGGCCGGACGGAGGGGGTCAGGCGTCCCGCTTCTTCAGCACCGCGTACCCGCCGACGAGCGCCGCGATCACCCACAGTGCCATGATCCCGAGGCCTCCCCACGGCCCGTACGGGACGTCGTCGTCGATCGGCGTGACCACCTGCATGATCTTGCTGCCGGCCTGGTCGGGCAGGAACCGGCCGACCTTCTCCGTCGCCGGGACGTTGCCCAGGATGTTGGAGATCAGGAAGAAGAACGGCATCAGGATGCCCAGCGAAAGCATCGGCGAGCGCAGCATCGCGGCGACGCCCATCGAGAACATCGCGATGAGGGTCATGTAGAGGCCGCCGCCGAACACGGCACGCAGCACGCCCGGGTCGCCGATCGACGCCTTGAGGTCGCCGAGCATCGCCTGACCGAGGAAGAACGTGGCGAAACTGGTGACCATGGCCACGACCAGCGCGAGGGCGGTGGCCACTGCGATCTTGCTGAACAGGAAGGCGCCGCGCTTGGGCACGGCGGCCAGCGAGGTGCGGATCATGCCGGTGCTGTACTCGTTGGCCACGACCAGCACCCCGAACACGATCATCGCCAGCTGGCCGAGGCTCGTGCCGGCGAAGCTGATGAAGGTCGGATCGAAGGAGAGCTGGTCCTGCCGGCTCATGTCGCCGAACTCGTTCTTCGACAGCGCCGAGATCAGCATGCCGAGGGCGATGGTGACGACCACGGCGAGGCCCAGCGTCCACACCGTGGACGCGACCGACCGGATCTTGGTCCACTCGGACCGGACGACCTGTGTCGCCGCCATGCTCAACCCCTCTTCCAGTCGCTGCCCCACGGCTGCTGCGGAGGCTGCCCCGGTGGCTGTTGCTGCGGCACCGCGCCGGGCGGCTGCCCGTCGTGCGCGTGGTACTCCACGGATTCCGCGGTCAGCTGCATGAACGCCTCCTCCAGCGAGGCGCGCTGCGGGCTCAGCTCGTGCAGCACGATCCGGTGCCGCGCCGCCAGCTCGCCGACGGCCTCGGACTTGTCGCCGTCCACCTCCAGGACCCCGTCGCCCGCCTCGACGACCGTGGCCCCGGAGCCGTGCAGCGCGTCGAGCAGCTGCTCGCGCTGCGGGGTGCGGATCCGGACGTAACTGCGCGAGTTCTCCGCGATGAACTGGGCCATCGAGGTGTCCGCCAGCAGCCTGCCCTGTCCGATGACCACCAGGTGGTCGGCGGTCAGCGCCATCTCGCTCATCAGATGGGAGGAGACGAAGACCGTACGGCCCTGGGAGGCCAGCGTCTTCATCAGATTGCGGATCCAGTGGATGCCCTCGGAGTCGAGCCCGTTGACCGGCTCGTCGAACATCAGGATCCGAGGGTCGCCGAGGAGCGCGCCGGCGATGCCGAGCCGCTGCCCCATGCCGAGGGAGAAGCCCTTGGTCTTCTTCTTGGCGACCGCCGACAGCCCGACCGTGTCCAGGACCTCGCGCACCCGGCTCGCCGGGATGCCGTTGCTCTGCGCGAGGCACAGCAGGTGGTTGTAGGCGCTGCGCCCACCGTGCCAGGCCTTGGCCTCCAGGAGCGCGCCGATGTACGTCAGCGGGTCCTTCAGCTGCTCGTAGTGCTTGCCGTCGATCCGCACGTCCCCGGCGGTCGGCCGGTCAAGTCCCAACACCATCCGCATGGTCGTCGACTTGCCCGCGCCGTTGGGGCCGAGGAAGCCCGTGATGATGCCGGGTCTGACGGTGAAGGAGAGATTGTTGACCGCCACCTTCTCGCCGTACCGCTTGGTCAGCCCCTCGAGCTCGATCATGGCGCCCACGCTAGAACGGGACGAGGCCCGCTGCCACCCCAGTGGCAGAAGGCCTCGTCCTTGTCCGTACGTATTCAGCAGGCGTACGCCCCCGCGTCGGCCGAACGAGCCGGCCGGAGCGTGTCAGCGGGACTGCTGGGCCGGCACCCCGCGGGAGACCGACTCGTCCTCGACCGCCGGAGCGGCGGCCACCGCGGCGCCCGTGAGGGACGCCAGCATCTCGCGCACGTTGGTCAGCTGCGCGTTGATGGAGTCGCGGCGGTTGGTGAGGGCCGCCAGCTCGCGCTCCGACTCCGAACGGATCCGGTCCGCCTTCGCGTTGGCGTCGGCCACGATGTCCTCGGACTGGCGCTGCGCCGTCTCCACGGTCTGGCGGGCCCGGCGCTCGGCGTCCGTGCGCAGCTTCTCCGCCTCCAGGCGCAGCTGCTCCGCGCGGTGCTCGATCTCCGCGAGCCGCTTCTCGGCCTTGGCCTGACGGGAGGCCAGGTCCCGCTCGGACTGCTCGCGGCGCTTGGCGAGGTTCGTCTCGAAGTCGGCGGCGGCCTGCGCGGCCTTGGCGCGGGTCTCCTCGAACAGGGCGTCGGCCTCGTCGCGCTTGGACTGCGCGTCCTTCTGCGCCTCGGAGCGCAGCTGGGAGGCGTCGCCCTTGGCCTTCTCGACGATCCGGACGCCCTCGTCCTCGGCCTTGGCCTTGCGCTCCGCGGCGTACGACTCCGCGTCGTTGCGCACCTGCTGGGCCGCCGACTCGGCCAGCTCGCGGTGCTGCTCGGCCGCGCGCCGGGCCTCCTCGCGCAGGTCCTTCGCCTCTTCCTCGGCGAGCCGCAGGATCTTCTCGACCCGGGCACCGAGACCGGCGTACGACGGCTCGGCGTCGTTGACCTGGGCCTGGGCGTTCTGGGTCTCGAGGTGGAGCTCCTCGATGCGCTTTTCCAGAGCGGTGATGCGGGACAGAGCGCTGTCACGGTCGGAGACGAGCTTGGAGATACGTTCGTCCACCTGAGCGCGGTCGTACCCACGCCGCACAAGCTCGAAGCCGTAGGGGGAAGTGTCGCTCATGGGGTTCCTGTCGAAAGAGACCGGGTGAGGTGATAGAGGGAATCCTAGGCGCCAATGCGGTGTGTCATCGAGCGGATGCACGTTTGATACGGAGAATGACACCTCTTTTGAGTGGCTGACCCGCGGATGGCTTGCCAAAGTTCTGGTCAAGGCTTCCGTCGGGACTCGGCCAAAGATGTCCAGCAGACACCGAATCCGCCCCGGATGCTAGCCGTCTGACGACTTGCCACCCGAACGTGGGGCGCCCACCGTCGCTCCGGCCTTCACCCCGTTGTCCTTCGCGCCCCCGGGCGCCTCGAACGACTCCAGCGCCTCCAGCACGTCCTGCACCCGGGAGATCTCCGCGTTGATGTCCTCGCGGCGCCGGACCAGCACCTCCAGCTCGCGCTTGCCCTCGTCGACCGTGCGCCGCGCCTCCTGGACGGCCTCGGCCTTCAGCTCCTCGGCCTCACGGACCAGGGTGGCCTTCTTCTGCTCGGCCTCCTTGAGCAGCCCCTCGGCCTTCTTGACGGCGGCGATGCGCACCTTGCCGGCCTCGGAGTTGGCCTCCGACACCAGCTCCTTGGCCTTCGCCTCCGCCTTGGCGAGCTGCTCCTCGGCGGCCTTGATGAGCGCGTCGCAGCGGTCGCCGGCCGACTTCATCGTCTCGGCGGCCTCGCGGCGGGCCCGCTCGTGCAGTTCCTCGATCTCGGAGGTGAGCCGCTCGCGCAGCTCCTCCGCGCGCTCCCTTATGGCGGTCGCGTCCCGGCGGGCGCCGACCAGCAGCTCGTCCGCGTCCGTGCGGGCCTTCTCCACCCGGGTGTTGCCCTCGACGGTCGCCTCCGAGACGATCCGGTCGGCCTCCGTGCGGGCCGCGCCGACCATCGTGTCGGCCTGCGACTCGGCGTCCGCGGTGGTCTTCTGGGCCTGCTTCTGCGCCTCGGAGAGCAGCTTGTCGGCCTCCGCCGTGGTCTCCGTGATGAGCGTGTCGACCTGCTCGGCCGCCTCCGAGCGCCGCTTGTTGGCGGCCTTGCGGGCCTCGTCGAGGGTGCGCTCGGCCTCCTCGCGGGCGGCCGTGGTGACCCGCTCCGCCTCCGCCGCCGCCTCGGTCCGCACCCGCTCGGCCTCGGTGCGGATCCGCTCCGCGTGCTGCTGGGCGGAGCCGACCGTGTCGGCGGCCTCGGCGCGCAGCCGCTCCGCCTCCCCGGTGGCGTCCGAGACCAGCTGCTCGGCCCGGGCGCCCGCCTCGGCGCGGACCCGCTCGGCCTCGGCGGTCGTCTCGGCGCGCAGCCGCTCCGCCTCGGCGGCCGCCTCGGTCCGTACCCGCTCGGCCTCGCTCGCCGCCTCCGTGGTGACGCGCTCCGCCTCGGCGAGGGTCTCCGTCCGGAGCCGGTCGGTCTCGGCCGCCGTCTCGGTGGTGAGCCGCTCCGCCTCGGAACGCGCCTCGGTGATCAAGGTGTCCGCCTGCGTCGCCGCGTCGGACCGGATGCGGTTGGCGTCCTCGCGGGCGTCCGCCCGGGTGCGCGACGCCGACTGCTCGGCCTCGGCGATGGCGTCGGAGGCCTCCGTGCGCACCCGCTGGGCGTGCTCGGAGACGTCCGCGCGGATCCGTTCGGCCTCCGTGATGGCCTCGGACACGGTCCGCTCGGCCAGCGTCTTGGCGGCTTCCGTCTCCTCCTGCGCCTCGCGCCGCAGGCGCCCGGCGTCCTCGCTCGCCCGCTCCCGCTCCGCGTAGGCGTCGGCGCGGACCCGGTCCGCCTCCTCCTCGGCCTCGTGCCGGGTGCGCTCGGCGGCGTGCTCCGCGGCGCTGCGCAGCCCGGCGATCTCCTCCTGGGCCTGCTCGTGCAGCCCGGCGACCGACTCCCGTACCTGCGCGGCGTGCTGCTCGGCGGCCGACACCATCTCGGTGGCGCGCCGGTCGGCCTCCTCGACCAGCCGGACCGCCTCGGCCTGGGCCTCCTCCACCCGGTTGCGTGCCGAGGCCAGCAGCTCCTCGCTCTGCTCGCGGGCCTGCTTGCGCTCCTGGTCGGCCTCCTGCCGGGCGGAACCGAGCAGCTCCTCCGCCTCGCGGCGGCGCCGTGCGGCCTCCTCCTGGGCGGCGGCCAGCGCCTCCGACGCCTCCGCGGCGATGCGCTCGGCGGCACTCTGCGCCTCCGCCCGCACCCGGTCGGCGCTCTCCTGCGCCTCCGACTTCAGCCGCTCCGCCTCGTTCGACGCCTCCGAGCGCAGCCGTACGGCGACGGCCTCGCCCTCCGCGCGGGAGGCGGACGCGTCCGCGGCGGCCTCGGTGCGCAGCCGCTCCGCCTCCGTCTCGGCCTGCTGCTGGAGCGTACGGATCCGCTCGGCGGCCTCCGTGCGCAGCCGCTCGCTCTCCTCCGCGGCCTCGCGGCGGATCCGCTCGCCCTCCTCGCGGGCCTCGGACAGCGCCTCCTCGGCGGCGGTGCGGCGCTCCTCGGCCTCGGTGTGCAGCCGCGTCAGTTCCTCGGCGGCCTCCGCCTGCCGGGCCTCGACGGCGCGCTCGGTCTCCTCGCGCAGCTCACGGGCGGCCCGCTCGGCCTCCGCCTGGAGCTCCTCCACGCGCTCGGCGGCCTCCGCACGGTGCCGCTCGGCCTCCGCGCGGGTGCGCTCCAGGGTCTCCTCGGCCTGCCGGCGCAGGGTCGTCGCCCGCTCGATGGCCTCGGTGCGGACCTTCTCGCTGTCCGCGGTCGCCGTCTGCCGCAGCTCGTCCGCGTCCGCCTTGGCCTTGGCGAGCAGCTCCTCGGCGGTCTTCGCCGCCTCCTCGATCTGCGCCACGGCCTCCTTGCGGGCCTCGGCACGGATCTTCTCGCCCTCTTCGACCGCGTCGGCCCGCAGCTGCTCGGCCTCGCCGCGCAGCCGGCGCGCCTCCTCCTGCAGCTCGACCGTCTTGGCGCGGTACTCCTTGGTGTCGTCCTTCGCCGCGCCCTTGAGCTCCTCGGCGATGTCGTGCGCCTCGCCGCGCAGCCGGTCCGCCTCGGCCTCGGCCTCGGTGCGGATCCGCTCGGCCTCCTCGGTGGCGGCCTTCGTGGTGCGCTTGGCGTCCTCCGACGCCTTGTTCAGCACGTCCTCGGCCGTCTTGGCCGCCTTGGACAGCTGGGTGGCCGACTCCTCGGCCGTGATCGTGCGGGCCTTCTCGGCGGCCTCGGCGACGATCCGCTCGGCCTCGGCGCGGGCGTCCGCGACCACCTGCTCGGCCTCGGACCTGGTGTTCTCGGCGTCCTTGGTGGCCTCGCCGACCAGCCGGGCGACCTGCTCCTTGGCGGTACGCGTGCGCTGCTCGTTGGTCGCCTCGGCGCTCGACAGTGCCTTGGCCGCGGCCTCCTCGGCCTCGGTGACGACCTTCTCGGCCTGGGCCTGCGCCTTGCGCAGCGCCTCCTCGGCCTCGGACATGCGCTGCTCGGCGGCCCGGCTCAGCTCCTGGGCCTCGCGGCGGGCGGACTCCGACTCGGTGGCGGTGGAGCTGCGCAGCTGCTCGGCGTGGTCGGTGGCCTCCTGCGCCTGCGTGGAGGCGGCGTTCAGCAGCCGCTCGGCGTCGGTACGGGCCCGGCGCAGGATCTGCTCGGCCTCGGCGCGCGCGCTCTCCGCGTCGCTCCGCAGCCGCTGGCGGGCCTCGGCGGTCAGCCGCTCCGCCTCCGCGCGGGCCGCGCTCATGGCCTGTTCGGCCTCCGCGCGGGACTCGTCGAGCAGCCGGCGGGCCTGCTGCTCGGTGCGGGCGCGCAGCTGCTCCGCCCAGGCCACGTTCTCGTTGACGTGCGACTCGACGGTCTGCCGGCGCTCGGCCAGCTCCTGGTCGAGCTGCTGGCGGCGGGTCACCGCCTCCTGGTGCAGCTCCGCCTGGAGCCGGGCGGCCTGCTCGGCGTGCTCCTGGAGGATGCGCTGGGTCTGCGCCCGCGCCTGGCTCAGCTCCCGCTCCGCGTCGGCGCGCAGCTGGTCGGCCTGCGTCTGCGCGTTGCGCAGCAGCTGCTCGGCCTGGTACCCGATGTCGCCGCCGTCGAAGGCGGGCCGGGACATGATGGTGCGCCGCGCCTCGTGCAGCTTGGCGCGCAGCACCTCGACCTGGTAGCCGAGGTCCTCGGCGTGCTGGATCGCCTTTTCCCGCTCGGTCTTCAGCCGCTTCATCTCGGCCTCGAACCGAGAGAGGTGGTCGACGTCAGCCGCCGGCTCTCGCTCCTGGCTCTCGTAGCCCCGCACTGCGCGGTCCCATCCGTCCCCTGGTCGCAAATCTTCCCGAACGAGCTCCGTCCGTCCGCCGGACGGTGCCCCCGGGGAATGGTGTCAGATCAACGACGGAGCATGTTCTGCTGCCCCGTCGCCGACCCCCCGAAACACGACCCCGGCGGTCCCGTCGTCGCCGACGACAGGACCGGGTCACCCTGGACTGAGCGGCGACCGCACCCAACCCTACCGGCCCCTATGTACGAGGGTCAGTGCTCAGGTGACTCAACGGCCGCCGAAGTGACCAGTTCTGTCAGTACGCCATGGCAGTCCTTGGGGTGCAGGAAGGTGATCCGCGATCCCATCGAACCGCGCCGGGGCTCGTCGTACAGAACGCGTACGCCCTTCCCTCGGATGTCCGCGGCGTCCGCGTCCACGTCCGCCGTGCCGAACGCGATGTGGTGGACGCCCTCGCCGTTCTTCGCCAGCCACTTGCCGACCGCGGAGTCCTCGCGGGTCGGTTCGAGGAGCTGGAGGTACGAGGCACCGCCGTCCGAGGTCTCGTTGATCTTGAGCATGGCCTCCCGGACACCCTGCTCCTCGTTGACCTCGGTGTGGAACACCTCGAAGCCGTAAGTGGCACGGTAGAACTCGACGGTCGTGTCGAGGTCGTGGCAGGCGATTCCGATGTGGTCGATTCGCGTCAGCATGGATTCAGTGCAGCGCTCCGGAGGTGGTTACGCAACGTGCGCGCGATCACACCGACCGCCGGGTGACGAGCGGCATACCGCTCAGTACATTCGAGTAAACCCTCGTTCACTCCGCGGCCTGTGCGGGCCGGAAAAGGGGATCGCAGCCCATGACTTCTGCAGCTTCTGGTACGAACGGCACGACGTCCGTCATCGTCGCGGGTGCGCGCACCCCGATGGGGCGGCTGCTCGGCTCCCTGAAGTCCTTCTCCGGGGCCGACCTCGGCGGCTTCGCGATCAAGGCCGCCCTCGACCGCGCGGGGATCGGCGGCGACCAGGTCCAGTACGTGATCATGGGGCAGGTGCTCCAGGCCGGCGCGGGGCAGATTCCGGCCCGCCAGGCCGCCGTCAAGGCCGGCATCCCGATGAACGTCCCGGCGCTCACGATCAACAAGGTCTGCCTCTCCGGCCTCGACGCCGTCGCACTCGCCGACCAGCTCATTCGCGCGGGTGAATTCGACGTGGTCGTCGCCGGCGGCCAGGAGTCCATGACCAACGCCCCGCACCTGCTGCCCAAGTCCCGCGAGGGCTACAAGTACGGCGCGATCGAGATGATCGACGCCATGGCGTACGACGGTCTGACCGACTCCTTCGAGAACGTCGCCATGGGCGAGTCCACGGAGAAGCACAACACCCGGCTCGGCATCGCCCGCCCCGCGCAGGACGAGATCGCCGCCCTGTCCCACCAGCGCGCCGCGGCCGCCCAGAAGAACGGCATCTTCGACGCCGAGATCACCCCGGTCGAGATCCCGCAGCGCAAGGGCGACCCGGTGCTGTTCAGCAAGGACGAGGGCATCCGCGGCGACACCACCACCGAGTCGCTGGCCAAACTGCGCCCGGCCTTCGCCAAGGACGGCACGATCACCGCGGGCTCCTCCTCGCAGATCTCCGACGGCGCGGCGGCCGTGGTCGTCATGAGCAGGGCGAAGGCCGAGGAGCTGGGCCTGGAGTGGATCGCGGAGATCGGCGCGCACGGCAACGTCGCAGGTCCGGACAACTCTTTGCAGTCGCAGCCGTCGAACGCCATCCAGCACGCCCTGAAGAAGGAGGGCCTGGAGGTCGGCGACCTCGATCTCATCGAGATCAACGAGGCGTTCGCGGCGGTCGCCGTCCAGTCAATGAAGGACCTCGGCGTATCCACCGAAAAGGTGAACGTCAACGGCGGCGCCATCGCCCTGGGTCACCCGATCGGCATGTCCGGCGCCCGGCTGGTGCTGCACCTGGCGCTGGAACTGAAGCGGCGCGGCGGCGGGGTCGGCGCGGCGGCACTGTGCGGCGGCGGCGGCCAGGGCGACGCGCTGATCGTGCGGGTACCCGGGGCCTGACCCCAGAGTTACGACATCTCACCGAGCGGAGCTGAACGGAGCTGTGATGCAGGACGTCTCCTCACTGGTGGCCCAGGCCAGAGAAGGCCGGCCGCGGGCCGTGGCCCGGCTGATCTCCCTGGTGGAGGGGGCGTCCCCGCAGCTCAGGGAGGTCATGGAGGCGCTCGCGCCGCTGACCGGCGGGGCCTATGTGGTGGGTCTGACCGGCTCACCGGGCGTCGGCAAGTCGACGTCCACCTCGGCGCTGGTGACGGCGTACCGCAAGCAGGGCAAGCGGGTCGGCGTCCTCGCCGTCGACCCGTCCTCCCCCTTCTCCGGCGGCGCGCTGCTCGGCGACCGCGTGCGGATGTCGGAGCACGCCTCCGACCCGGGCGTCTACATCCGCTCGATGGCGACCCGCGGCCACCTCGGCGGTCTCGCCTGGGCCGCTCCGCAGGCGATCCGCGTCCTGGACGCGGCCGGCTGCGACGTGATCCTCGTCGAGACGGTGGGCGTCGGGCAGTCGGAGGTCGAGATCGCCTCCCAGGCCGACACCTCCGTCGTCCTCCTCGCCCCCGGCATGGGCGACGGCATCCAGGCCGCCAAGGCCGGAATCCTGGAGATCGGCGACGTCTACGTCGTCAACAAGGCCGACCGCGACGGAGCCGACGCCACCGCCCGCGAGCTGAACCACATGCTGGGCCTCGGCGAGGCCCGCGCCGCCGGCGACTGGCGCCCGCCCATCGTCAAGACGGTCGCCGCGCGCGGCGAGGGCGTCGACGAGGTCGTCGAAGCGCTGGAGAAGCACCGCGCGTGGATGGAGGAACGGGACGTCCTCACCGAACGCCGCCGCGCCCGCGCCGCCCGCGAGGTCGAGACCATCGCCGTCACCACCCTGCGCGAACGCATCGGCGACCTCCACGGCGACCGCCGCCTCGGCGCCCTGGCGGAACGCATCGTCGCCGGCGAACTGGACCCCTACCGCGCGGCGGACGAGCTGGTGGCGGGGCTGACGACCGGCTGACGCCGGCCCGCCCGGCCGGGCCGGAAAAACCCGGCGCGGCCGCAGGGCCGCGCTGGTAGCTTGACCCGTATGTTCCTCCTCTTGGCATAGGGCCCGCCCCGCACGCGACCGCCGCATCCGGCCGTCGCGCGCTTCGGCGTCCCCTTGTCGCCTTCCGCTGAGGAACTTTCGCGTGTCCACGCCATCTCCACGGCCCTCGTATGCCGCCGTGCTCCGCGTCCCCCATGCCCGCCGCACGTTCGCGGCCGCCCTCGTCGGGCGGCTGTCGTACGGCACGGTCTCCCTCGCCCTGATGCTCTCCCTGACCCGGTCCACCGGGTCGTACGCCGTGGCCGGCCTGGTCATGGCGCTCTTCGGCGCGACGAGCGTCTTCCTGTCCCCCTACCGCGCCTCCCTCGTCGACCGGCACGGTCCGCGCCAGGCCCTGCTGCCCATGGCCCTGCTGTACGCCGCCCTGCTCTGCGTGCTGGCGGCGGCCTGCCGGCGTCCGGGCACGCCCGAGGCCGTCCTCGCGGTGACCGCCGCGTTCGCGGGCACCTGCACGCCCCCGCTCGGCCCCACGATGCGCGCGGTGTGGGCCGAACTGCTCCCGGACCGACAGCTGTTGCAGCGCGCCTACAGCCTGGACGGCGTCGCCGAGGAACTGCTCTTCGTCTCCGGCCCGCTCCTGGTCGGCGGCGTCGTCGCCGTCGCCCCACCCGCCGTCGGCGTCCTGCTCAGCGCGGTGCTGGTGGCGGTCGGCACCCTCGCCTTCGTCACGTCCCCGACGGCCGCCGCGCTGCGTCCGGCGGGGCGGGAGAAGAAGGCCGGCCCCGCACCCGGGGGCGGCACCGGCGGACAGGTCCGGGCCCTGCTGCAGCCCGTCGTCGTCGCGGCGGGCGTCGGCGTCTCGGTGAGCGCCGTCGACCTCCTCGTCGTCGCCTACGCGGGGGAACGCGACCTCGGGGACGGCGCCGTCGCCTGGGCGCTCGCGGCGCTGTCGGTGGGCAGCGCGGTCGGCGGTCTCGTCAACGGCGCCGTCGCCTGGAGCTCGCCCACCCGCGCCAGGCTCCCGTTCTTCGCGGCCGGTCTCGGTCTCTGCCTCGTCGCCGCGGGCCTCACGCCCGGCCTCGGCACGCTGATCCCGGCCGTCATGTGCGCCGGCCTGTTCGTGGCCCCGGCCCTGACCACGGCGTACCTGATCGCCGACGAGAGCGCGGCGCCCGGCTTCCGGGTCCGGGCGGGCACCTGGTGCAACACCGCCGTGAACGCGGGGAGTTCCGCCGGGGCCGCCGCCGTGGGACTGCTGGTGGAACGGCTGCCCCTGCCGGTGTGCTTCGCGGTGTCCGGCGCGGTCGCCGCGGCGGCGGCACTGGTGCCGGGGTACCGCCGCGGTGGTGCCGCCCGGCGGGCGGGGCTGATCAGTCGTCGTCGGAGTCGTCCGAGTCGCGAGAGTCGTGCGAGTCGTGCGAGTCGTGCGAGCGGTCGGCCGTGACCTTGCCGGTCCTCGGGTCGACCCGCCAGTCCTGCTCGCCCTTGCCGGAGGCGCGCGTCTCGACCTCCCAGGCGGGCTTGCCGTCGCCGTAGTGGCCGTCCTCGTCCAGCTCGACCGAGGTGACGGTCCCATGGCCGGCCGCCGCCTTCGCGGCCTCGGTGGCGTCGACCGAGGTGCCCTTCAAGGCCGCCCGCACTTCGGCGGTGTCGTCCTCGTCGTCGTCCCTCTCCGAGCCGATGACCTTGCCGGTGGCCGGGTCGACCCGGACGGTGTGCCAGGTGCCCTCGCCGGAGAGGACGTCGACCTCCCAGGCCGTACGCTCGCGGCGGTCGTCCGCGTCGTCGTCCGCGTCGTCGTCCTCGTCGTCCAGTTCGGCGGAGACGGCGGTGCCCGGGGTGTCCGCGAGCGCGGAGGCGATGGCGTCGGCCGCCGTCACCTTCGCGGAGGCGGCGCGGGCCGCGTCCTCGTCGCGGTCGTCGGCGTCGTCCCGTGCGCCGCCGTCGTCCGGGACGGTGACCTCCGACGCGCTCACGTCCGCGCGGGGCGCGGCGCCCCGGTCGTCGTTCCCCGTCGTCGCCAGAGCCGTCGCCGTACCGCCTCCGGCCAGTGCGGCGGCGGTGACGGCGGCGATCACGATGTTGCGCTTCATGTAGGTTTCCTCCGAGTCGTCCAGAGTCCAGCGTTTTTCGGTGACTTCACTGTCGCGGACCGACGCTGAGGCCAAGCTGAAGCAGCCTGAAGCGATCTTCAGCTCGCCTTTGCCACTCTTTACCCATGCGCCTGTTGATCGTGGAGGACGAGAAGCGTCTCGCGGTGTCGCTCGCCAAGGGCCTCACCGCGGAGGGATACGCCGTGGACGTCGTCCACGACGGCCTGGAGGGACTGCACCGGGCGGGCGAGGGCGTGTACGACCTCGTCATCCTCGACATCATGCTGCCCGGCCTCAACGGCTACCGGGTCTGCGCCGCCCTGCGCGCCGCCGGGCACGACGTACCGATCCTGATGCTCACCGCCAAGGACGGCGAGTACGACGAGGCCGAGGGCCTGGACACGGGCGCGGACGACTACCTCACCAAGCCCTTCTCGTACGTCGTCCTCGTCGCCCGCGTGAAGGCCCTGCTGCGGCGGCGGGCGCAGGGTCCCGGTGCCTCGCCCGTGCACGTCCACGGCGACCTCAGGGTCGACACCGCCGCCCGCCGGGTGTTCCTCGGCGAGGACGAGGTCACCCTCACCACCAAGGAGTTCGCCGTCCTGGAGCAGCTCGTGGTGCGGGCCGGACAGGTCGTGTCCAAGGCGGAGATCCTGGAACACGTCTGGGACTTCGCCTACGACGGCGACCCCAACATCGTCGAGGTGTACGTCAGCGCGCTCAGGCGCAAGCTGCGCGCCGGGCTCATCCGGACCGTGCGCGGCGCCGGCTACCGGCTGGAGACCGGGCGATGAGCCGCCTCTTCGGCTCGGTGCGGGCCCGCGCCACGCTCGCCGCCACCCTCGTGGTCGCCGTCGCCCTCGTCGCGGCCGGTACCGCCGTCCTGCTGTCCCTGCGCTCCAACCTGCTCGGCGAGGCGGGCACCCAGGCGGAGCGCTCCGCCCGCGACGTGGCGACCGAGCTGGCCGTCGGGACGCGGTACACCGAGCTCAACCTGGACGTGGACGACCGCCCGGTGCAGATCGTGGACGAGGAGGGCGTGCTCGTCGCCGCCAGTGAGGACCTGGAGCGGATCACCGGCACCGGCGTCGACGCGGTGAAGCCGCAGCCGACCGCCTCCCCGAGCGGGGAGGACGCCGCCGATGACGATGCCGACGACGATGACGACTCCGGCGAGGCGCTCGAAGCCGGCGAGATCGGCGAGCGGACCACCGTCAGCGACGGCACGGCGACGATCGACGGTGACACGGAGGACTACCGCTTCGCCGCCGTCCCCGTGGAGACCCGGCGCGGAGACCACCTCACCGTCTACGCCGGTGCGCCGCTCTCCGCCGAACACGGCGCCGTGAACACCGCGCTGACCGTCATGCTGATCGGCTTCCCGCTGCTGCTCGCGGTCGTCGCGTGGGTGACCTGGCTGGTCACCCGGCGTGCGCTGCGCCCGGTGGAGGGCATCCGGCGCGAGATGGCCGCGATCACCGCCAGCGAGGACCTGGCCCGCCGCGTCCCGGTGCCGGGCACCCACGACGAGGTGGCCAGGCTCGCCTCGACCACCAACGAGACGCTGGCCGCGCTGGAGTCCTCGGTGGAGCGGCAGCGCCGGTTCGTCGCCGACGCCTCGCACGAGCTGCGCAGCCCGATCGCCTCGCTGCGCACCCAGCTGGAGGTGGCCGCCGCCCACCCGGAGCTGCTGGATCTCGACGGCGCCGTGGAGGACACCGTACGGCTCCAGCGGCTCGCCGCCGACCTGCTGCTGCTGGCCAGGCTGGACGCGGGGGAGCGGCCCGCCGACGCCCGGGTCGACCTCGCGGCGCTCGCGCGGGAGGCGGCCGAGGGCCGGAGGGGGGTGAGCGTGCGGGGCGACGCCGCGGTGAATGTGGCCGGATCGCGCGGGCAGCTGGGGCGGGTGCTGGCCAATCTGCTGGACAACGCCCAGCGGCACGCCCGCTCGGCGGTGGAGGTGTCCGTGCGGCGGGACGGGGAGGCGGCGGTGGTCGCCGTGGCCGACGACGGCGAGGGCGTGCCGGCGGCCGACCGGGAGCGGATCTTCGAGCGGTTCGTACGGCTCGACGACGCCCGCAGCCGCGACGACGGCGGGGCCGGTCTCGGCCTGGCCATCGCCCGCGACGTCGCCGTACGGCACGGCGGCACGCTCACGGTGCACGACGCACCGGCAGGCGGCGCCCTGTTCGAGCTCCGCCTGCCGGGTGCCTAGGCCTGTGCGGCCCTGGCCCTGGGGTACGTGATCAGGGACGTCCCCGCTGCCCGCGCAGGTGTTCCGCGATGGGCTTGAGCGCCTTGTCCAGCTCCGTCAGGTCCTCCGGGGCCAGCAGGTCGATGAAGTGCCTGCGGACGGAGGCCACGTGGTGCGGTGCGACCTTCCGCATCGTCTCCATGCCGTGCTCGGTGAGGACGGCGAAGAGCCCCCGGCGGTCGGACTCGCAGTTCTCCCGCCGGACCAGGTTCGCGCTCTCCATGCGGGTGATCTGGTGGGAGAGGCGGCTCTTGGACTGCATCGTGGCGGTGGCCAGGTCGCTCATCCGCATTCTGTCGCCCTCCGACTCGGAGAGGTTCACCAGAATCTCGTAGTCGTTCATTGTCAGGCCGAACGGCTGCAGGTCCTTCTCGAGCTGGTGCGTCAACAGCCTGTTGACCTCCAGGTGGGTGCGCCAAGCACACTGCTCCGTATCGGTCAGCCAGCGAGTGGCCGTCTCGGTCTCCATGAATGAAGTCTACCTAAAAGGTTGAAAGGCGAACTAGTGAGGGGTTTTCCGTGACGGTGACGGTGCGCACGCGTTCGATGTCACACTCCGCAGATTACCGCTCACAGCCCGAAGCGGCGCTGGAGGTCCCCCAGCTGTCCGGGAAGTCCCGATACCCCCGAGCGGCCTCCCGGCGCCCCCGAGGGCCCGCCGCCGGGCACCCCCGCCTGCTGCGGAGGAGTCCCCACGGCCTGCTCCGCCATCAGCGCCTCGCTCGACTGGAGCAGCACCGTGCCGGCCCCCACGAACTCGAACTGGTGCTCCTCCCCGGAGGCCCCGCCGAGCCCCGTCATCGCACGTAGACCGCCCAGTAGGCCGGTCATGTACCCGTGGTCGTAGTGGTGGCACGGAGACGGGCAGTCGGCCCAGCCGACCAGGGCCTGCGGGTCGACCCGGATCGGCGGTTCCATGAACACCACCGGACCGTTGGACGCGGCCACGAACTTTCCGGTTCCGATCAGCGTCAGAAAGCCCGGCACGATCGACTGCTTGAGCGCGAGGCTTGGCTGAAAAGCGAGCAAGTTGCCCGAGCGAATGGTCAGATTGCCGTCCTCCAGGTCGTACGAATTCACGTCGAAGGCCCGGTCGGCGAGGAGCATCTTGCCCGAGCCCTCCGCCACGACCCAGTCACTGGCGTGCAGAGGCGAATGGAACGAAGTCCGCACCAGACGGTCCAGCCGGCCGTGCCCGATCCCGTTGAAGTCGATCGTCCCGTAGTAGGCGATCATCTTCCCCTTCTGCAGGAACCACTGGCTCCCCTTGAGCTCCACGCAGAAGGTGTACGCGTTGACGTTGTCGTCGGCCGGCAGCGTCGCCGGGTCGTGGTGGACCGTGCTCAAAGCTTCTCCTCGGACGCCTGGACGAACACCGTGCCGCTGCCGCTCAGCTCCAGCTGGAACGCCTCGCCGGAGCCGCGTCCCACCATGTCCCGCCAGCCCAGGGCCGTGGACAGCTTGTTGCGCACGTCGCCGTGGTGGGCGACGTAGGCCTGCGGGTCCACGCGCACCGGCCGCTGCGGGGTGACGGGCACCTCGAAGACGCCCCCGTGGGCCATCACCGCCACCGAGCCGTGTCCCTTGAGGGACGTGGTGAACAGCCCCTGCCCGCTCACCTGGCCCCGCACCATGCCCATGACCCCGCCCTGCGAGCCGAGGAACACGGTGCTCTGCTCCAGGGTGCCCTCGAAGGCGAGGAGGCGGTCCGCCTCCACGTACAGGGTGTCGCCCGAGAGGTTGATCACCTGGACGTGGTGGCCGCCGTGCCCGAAGAACACGGTGCCGCTGCCCTCCACGGTCATCAGCGGCGTGTCCTCGTTCGCCACCCGGCGCCCGATCATCGACATGACCCCGCCCTGACCGCCCCGGAGGTTGGGGGTGAAGGACACCTCGCCCTGGTAGGCGAGCATGGCCCCGCGCTGACTGAACAGCCGCTGCCCGGGCGCGACGGTCGCCCGGACCATCTTGGAATTGATCTCCTCGAAGGCCATCTCAGACATCCCCCGCGATCGTGTTCCGCTCGCTCGGCTGCACGTACACCAGTCCGTCGCCCTCGAAGCGGATCTGGAAGGCCTCCCCGCCGCCCTCCCCGAACAGCGTGCGGAAGGTCGCGCCCGACTGGAAGGACTGCCGCAGGTTCCCCTGGTGCGCGACGTACGCCCCCGGGTCGACGGTCAGCGGGTACTGCGCGCTGACCCGCAGCACCACCGCGGGACCGTCGGACATGATCGCCGCCTGGCCGTGCCCCTCGATCGTCGTGGTGAACAGCCCGTTGCCCTGGGAGGCGCCGCGCGTGCCCGTGAAGCTCGTGCCGGTCCGCAGCCCGGCGTCGGCCGCCAGGAAGTTGCTCGACTCGACGTACAGCTTGTCGCCCTGGAGGGCCACGAGGTTGATCTCCGAGGCCCGGTCCGCGAACCAGCAGGTGCCCTGCCCCTTCACCTCCATCACCGTCATCTGCTCGCCGGTGATCCGCCGGGTCACCATCCCCCGGATGCCCTCACCGCCGCCGCTCAGCTTCTTGAAGGCCATCTCCCCGTCGTACGCGACCATCGAGCCGTTCTTCGCCTTCACGGCGTCTCCGGTCATGTCGACGGCGAGGACCTTGCTGCCTTGAAGTCGGAACATCGCCACGGTGCGAAAGTAGCCCCGCCACGGGTGGACAGAACAGGGCCCACGGGTGGAGAACGACCCTGAGTCCATCCCTTGGGGCATTGTTTGCCACAATGGGCGAACGATTGTGCTTCCGTTCACAAGGCGGAGCGCACGCCACCTGCGCCGTCAGCGACTCCCTCCCACTCTCTCCCTCCCGAAGGTGACCCGTGGACCTCAAGACCGCCACTGCCCTCCGCCGCCTCCGCCTGGTCTCGGCCCCCGAGGCGATCTCGTTCCTCCTCCTGCTCGTCTGCTCCGTGCTGAAGCGGACCACCGACTTCAACGCGGTGCCGGCGATGGGCATGATCCACGGTGTCCTCTTCGTGCTGTACGTGATCTTCTGGGCGGACGCCTGGAACCGCGCCAAGTGGCCGCTGAAGACCGCCGCCCTCTACTTCGTCCTCTCGGTCCTGCCGACCGGCGGCTTCTTCGCCGAGCGCAAGCTCAAGCGCGAGGCCGAGAGCGCGGTCATCGCCTCCCGCGCCCGCCAGGAAGGGATCGTCAACGCATGATCGTCGCCTTCTCCGTGACACCGCTCGGCGTCGGCGAGGACGTGGGGGAGTACGTCGCCGACGCCGTCCGGGTGGTCCGCGAGTCCGGGCTGCCGAACCGCACCGACGCGATGTTCACGTCCGTCGAGGGCGAGTGGGACGAGGTCATGGACGTCGTCCGGCGGGCCGTCGCCGCCGTCGAGGCACGCGCGCCGCGGGTCTCCCTGGTCCTCAAGGCCGACATCCGCCCCGGCGTGACGGACGGCCTCACGTCGAAGGTCGAGACGGTCGAGCGCCACCTCGCCGAATGAGCGCACGGTGAGCGCCCGGCGCGGGCGGTGGTATCGAAAGGCGAGACGGGGCTGACCGGCATGTGACCTGCCGGTAAGGTCTGTGGGCGTGCCGAAGCCCCTCAGTCTCTCCTTCGATCCCATCGCCCGAGCCGACGAACTCTGGGCGCAGCGCTGGGGCGGTGTGCCGTCCATGGCCGCGATCACCTCCATCATGCGGGCCCAGCAGATCCTGCTGGCAGAGGTCGACGCCGTGGTCAAGCCGTACGGGCTGACGTTCGCGCGGTACGAGGCGCTGGTGCTGCTCACCTTCTCCAAGTCGGGTGAGCTGCCGATGTCCAAGATCGGCGAACGCCTGATGGTGCACCCCACCTCCGTGACGAACACCGTCGACCGGCTGGTGCGGTCCGGCCTGGTGGCCAAGCGCCCCAACCCCAACGACGGCCGCGGCACGCTGGCCACCATCACCGACAAGGGCCGCGAGGTCGTCGAGGCGGCCACCCGCGACCTGATGGCGATGGACTTCGGCCTGGGCGCGTACGACGCCGAGGAGTGCGGCGAGATCTTCGCGATGCTCAGGCCGCTGCGGGTCGCCGCGGGGGACTTCAAGGAGGACTGAGCGCGTCAGCGCATCGGGCGATGCTCCCTCGTAGTGGTGAGAAAGTCGCCGCTGAGCTGCAGAAACGCTTACCCGTGCCGTCGTCGCTGCGATCCTTGCAGCGGTCGCCGATCGGGTCGACCACTCTTCCGGGGCCGTTCGCGATGGGAAGTCTGCCGATGAGTGTTCGAAAGTTCGTGCGTGGCATGGTGACGGCCGGGACGGCCGCCGTGGCGGGCGTCGCCCTCGTGTTCGGCGCGTCGGGCCCGGTGCACGCCAGTGCCACGGGGAGCACGGCCCTCGGCACCTTCGACTACGACCTGCGTGGTGCGGGCATCAGGGTCCCCGTCGGTTGCTTTCTGACCCACACCATCGAGGGGTCGGGAAAGCGGATCACGTCACAGTTCGCGGGCGTCGACTGTGCCGGTCTCGCGGCCACCTTCTCCAAGTTCTGCAACTGGAGGATCGACTTCTCCTACGCGGACACGGACAACAGGACCTACCGGACCTCGCGTGGGGCGACGCATACGGAGTGCAAGGGGAACCCGATGCGTCACGTGGCTCCGCAGACGCTGCCCACGTACGGCAAGGCGTGCGCGAAGTTCCATGTCAACGGCAAGTTGCGTGCCGTGCAGTGTCACTACATCACCAAGTGACCGTGAACCACCCGGCTCGCGGTCACGGGGTCATGAGCTCGCGGCGGCAGGGCTGGGCTGCCGGTCGGCCGTGATGAGCGGCTGCACCTCGCGGGTCACGCGGCGCTCGACGAAGAAGGCGGCTGTCGGGATGGTGCCGGCCAGGAGCACCCACAGAAGGCGCATCACCGGCATCTTCGCCTTGTTGCCCAGGTCGAAGGCGAAGACCAGGTAGAGCACGTACAGCCAGCCGTGTGCGATGCCGACCACCGTGACCAGGCTGTCGAACCCGTCCAGGTCCAGCAGGCGCTTGCCGATGACGCCCACGGTCAGGACGACCAGCAGCACGGCCGTGACGTAGGCCATCACCCGGTAGCGGGTCAAAACGCTCTTCTTCATGGCTGTCAGCGTAGCTGGTGCGCTGCCGCCCCTGACGCGCACGTCCTGACCAGCCCCACTGTCATTTACTAGGGCGTCCTAGTAAATTCGAGAGCATGGACGCTGACGCCATTCAAGAGGGCCGTCTTCGCTGGCAGGCCCGGTACGACGCGGCGCGCAAGCGCGACGCGGACTTCACCACGCTCTCCGGCGACCCCGTGGAGCCGGTGTACGGGCCCCGGCCCGGGGACGAGTACGAGGGCTTCGAGCGGATCGGCTGGCCGGGTGAGTACCCCTTCACCCGCGGCCTGTATCCGACCGGGTACCGGGGGCGTACGTGGACCATCCGGCAGTTCGCCGGGTTCGGCAACGCCGAGCAGACCAACGAGCGCTACAAGATGATCCTCCGGAACGGGGGAGGCGGCCTGTCCGTCGCGTTCGACATGCCGACGCTGATGGGCCGCGACTCCGACGACCCGCGCTCGCTCGGCGAGGTCGGGCACTGCGGGGTGGCCATCGACTCGGCCGCCGACATGGAGGTGCTGTTCAAGGACATCCCGCTCGGGGACGTGACGACCTCCATGACGATCAGCGGGCCCGCCGTGCCCGTGTTCTGCATGTACCTGGTCGCAGCCGAACGCCAGGGTGTCGACGCGTCCGTGCTCAACGGCACGCTGCAGACCGACATCTTCAAGGAGTACATCGCCCAGAAGGAGTGGCTCTTCCAGCCCGAGCCCCACCTGCGGCTCATCGGCGACCTCATGGAGTACTGCGCGGCCGGCATCCCCGCCTACAAGCCGCTCTCCGTCTCCGGGTACCACATCCGCGAGGCCGGGGCGACGGCCGCACAGGAGCTGGCGTACACCCTGGCGGACGGCTTCGGGTACGTGGAGCTGGGGCTGTCCCGCGGTCTGGACGTCGACGTCTTCGCGCCCGGCCTCTCCTTCTTCTTCGACGCGCACCTCGACTTCTTCGAGGAGATCGCCAAGTTCCGCGCGGCGCGCAGGATCTGGGCCCGCTGGATGCGCGACGTGTACGGGGCGCAGACCGACAGGGCGCAGTGGCTGCGGTTCCACACCCAGACGGCCGGTGTCTCGCTGACCGCGCAGCAGCCGTACAACAACGTGGTCCGTACGGCGGTGGAGGCGCTCGCGGCGGTGCTCGGCGGGACCAACTCCCTGCACACCAACGCGCTCGACGAGACCCTCGCGCTGCCCAGCGAACAGGCCGCCGAGATCGCCCTGCGCACCCAGCAGGTGCTGATGGAGGAGACCGGTGTCGCCAACGTCGCCGACCCGCTGGGCGGTTCCTGGTTCGTCGAGCAGCTGACCGACCGGATCGAGGCCGATGCCGAGAAGATCTTCGAGCAGATCAAGGAGCGGGGGCTGCGGGCCCATCCCGACGGGCAGCACCCCGTCGGGCCGATCACCTCCGGTCTCCTGCGCGGCATCGAGGACGGCTGGTTCACCGGGGAGATCGCCGAGTCGGCCTTCCGCTACCAGCAGGCTCTGGAGAAGGACGACAAGAAGGTGGTCGGCGTCAACGTCCACACCGGCTCCGTCACCGGCGACCTGGAGATCCTGCGGGTCAGCCACGAGGTCGAGCGCGAGCAGGTGCGGGTCCTGGGCGAGCGCAAGGCCGCCCGCGACGACGCGGCGGTGCGCGGTGCCCTGGACGCCATGCTGGCCGCGGCCCGCTCCGGCGGCAACATGATCGAGCCGATGCTGGACGCGGTGCGCGCGGAGGCGACGCTGGGCGAGATCTGCGGAGTGCTTCGCGACGAGTGGGGGGTGTACACGGAGCCTGCGGGGTTTTAGGCGCAGCGTGTCCTGGTGGGCGTCTCCAGGGGGCTCCGCCCCCCCTGGACCCCCGGGCCTATGCCCACCCACCACCCGACTCGGTCGGCTGCGAAGCCAAGCCCCACAGCAGTACCTGCGTCAGACCGCGTACCCACTCCTCGTTCGCGGCCTCCGCGCTGACCAGCGTGCGGTGCACCACCGCTCCCGCGACCATGTCGAAGATCAGGTCCGCGGTGCGGGCCGCCTCCGCGGCGTCCGGCTCCGGCGGCAGCTCCCCCCGGGCCTGGGCCCGCGCCCTGCCCTCCAGGACCAGGCGCTTCTGCCGCTCGACGATCGACGTGCGGATGCGCTCGCGCAGCGCCTCGTCCCGGGTGGACTCCGCGACCACCGCCATCAGGCCGCTCCTGGCCTCCGGACGGGCCAGGATCGCCGCGAACTGGAGCACCACGCCCTCGATGTCGGCGGCGAGGGAGCCGCGGTCGGGCAGTTCGAGCTCGTCGAAGAGCTCCGCCACCGCGTCCACGACCAGTTCGTTCTTGCCCGCCCAGCGGCGGTAGAGCGTCGTCTTGGCAACCCCGGCCCGCGTGGCGACGTCTCCCAGGGTGAGCTTCGACCAGCCGAGGTCCACCAGGGCGGCCCGCGTCGCGGCCAGGATCGCGGTGTCCGCCGCGGCACTGCGCGGGCGTCCGGCACGGCCGGCGGGGCTGCTGCTCTGCATCCCCCGACCTTAACCGGCGGGTAACACACGCTCCGTCGTGAGACAGATCACCGGGGCGGGGTGTTGCGACCGGCCCTCCTGGCATTACGCTACGACGCGTAGCGAAAGCGCGGGTCCGCCCGCGCCCCAGCGACGACCACGGGCGTGGGGTGGGGACCCGGCGCCGAGCAGTGCACACGCCGAACAGCACACATCCGGGCGGGCTTTCGACCCGCTTTTCACACGCGCGCGCCGTACGGGGGAGGATAGACCCATGCAGCCACGGAACATGTCCATGAGCGGGGTCGTCGACCTCGCCGCGGTGAAGCAGGCCCAGGAGGCCAAGGCGAAGGCGGAGCAGGCGCGCGCCGAGGCGGCCCGCCAGGGCGGGACGGGTGCCGTCTCCCCTGCCGACCTCGTGATCGACGTCGACGAGGCCGGCTTCGAGAGCGATGTCCTGCAGCGGTCCACCGAGGTCCCGGTCGTCATCGACTTCTGGGCCGAGTGGTGCGAGCCCTGCAAGCAGTTGAGCCCGGTTCTGGAGCGGCTCGCCGTCGAGTACAACGGACGCTTCCTCCTCGCCAAGATCGACGTCGACGCCAACCAGATGCTGATGCAGCAGTTCGGCGTCCAGGGGATCCCGGCCGTGTTCGCGGTCGTCGCCGGACAGGCGCTGCCGCTCTTCCAGGGGGCCGCCGGTGAGGCGCAGATCCGCCAGACCCTGGACCAGCTGGTGCAGGTCGGCGAGGAGCGCTTCGGCCTGACCGGTCTCGTCGTCGATCCCGAGGCGGAGCCGGGCGCCGAGCGGCCCGCCGCCCCCGAGCGCCCGGCGGGGCCGCACGACGCGGCGCTGGAGGCCGCCGTGCGGGCGCTGGACGCGGGCGACCTGGGCGGTGCCGTCCAGGCGTACAAGAACGTGCTGGCCGAGGAGCCGGGCAACACGGAGGCCAAACTGGGCCTGGCCCAGGCCGAGTTGCTCCAGCGGGTGCAGAACGCCGATCCGCAGAAGGTCCGTCAGGACGCGGCCGACAAGCCGGGCGACGCCCAGGCGCAGATCGCCGCCGCCGACCTGGACCTGGTGGGCGGTCACGTGGAGGACGCCTTCGGGCGCCTCATCGACACGGTGCGCGTCACGGCGGGCGACGACCGGGACGCCGTACGGCTGCGGCTGCTCGAGCTGTTCGAGGTGGTCGGTGCCGACGACCCGCGGGTGACCGCGGCGCGCCGGGCGCTCGCCCGCGCCCTGTTCTAGTCGGCGTTTTAAACGCCGTCGACGTGTTGCGCGTGTGAAGGAGCTGTCGAAGTGGCGTCACTGCGGCCGCGCTTTACCAAAACTTGGTAATCGCGGCCGCTGTTACTGCCAGTAAGTCGGCAGCGTCGATCTGTCGGACTCTGTCCATCGATCAATAGTTTTGTTCCGTCCTGATGGCACACCCAGCGTCGCCGTTCGGGGCCGGTGTGTCGTCCCGCGGTCACACGCCCGCTACTAGCCAGTAACGAACCCCCTTGTGTCGACGGCGAGAATGCACCACGATCGGCGACGCTCGGTCCATTCCCGTACCCCGACAGCCGGTCGGGTGGCGGGGGTTCCTGGGTCCCCACCGAGCAGGGCCGGCGGCAGTGATGCCGGCCCTTGGGCAGGGGGGTCTTCGCTCATCCGGCGAAGCCTGTCCAGCAGGGTTGTGCGTGATGCGTGTCAGGCGCGACCAGTGGTTGTCGCTCGGGGGTGATCGCCGGTTATTCGGGCGCGTTGTACGTGCCGCCGAGTGCGGGCGCTCTCCTTCCCGAGGACGTAGCACTTCTCCCATCCCTGCCAGACCGTGCCCCCGAACCGGAGGCCGGCCGAGGCCAGGAGATGTACGTCCGAGAAGGAGGAAATATGGAGTCCCAGGTGCGTGGCGGGACCAGATGGAAGCGGTTCGCTGTGGTGATGGTGCCCAGCGTCGCCGCCACGGCTGCGATAGGCGTCGCGCTCGCGCAGGGCGCTCTCGCCGCGTCGTTCAGCGTGTCGGGTCAGTCGTTCAAGGTGACGGCGGACCGGCTCGACGGCACGGGCTTTATGCAGTACGGCGCGATCGACTCGGGCTACACGCTGAAGGGCGAGAAGACGGCTCACCCCGTCGCGGTCTCGGCGTTCAAGTCCGCGCAGATCAAGAACATGTGCCAGTCCGTGGTCACCCCGGACATCCCGCTGATCGGTTCGGTCAGCCTCATGCTGAAGGCCGGCGGTGGCGACACCCCGGTCAAGGCGGAGAACCTGTACATCGACGTCGAGGACCTCGAGGCCGATGCCACGTTCCGCGGCATCGACATCGGTGTGGCCGCCAAGGACGCCAACAAGGGTCCCGGCATCAAGAAGGGCGACACCACGAACCCGTACGGGTTCGCGCAGCAGGCCGACTCGGCCACGCTGACCGGTGTGAAGCAGACGGCGTGGGCGACCACCGCCGGAACCTTCAAGCTCAGCGGTCTGAAGATGTCGCTGTCCAAGGGTGTCAAGGAGTGCTACTAAGCACTCGCTGACGGGCGGGGGAGCCGGTGGCGCCCCCGCCCGTCCACTCTCCGGCCGCGCCTTCACGCGCGGACCACATCTCCACCACAGCAAAGCCGTACCAGGGAGCTGTTTTCCATGAGCGCCGAGACTCCTGCCGCAGCCGGCCAGTTCACCCGCCGGAAGCTGCAGTTCCGTGCCTGGCGAGGCGCGCGGCCGTTCTGGGCCGGACTGTTCGTCGCGCTCGGCGGACTCCCCATCGCCTACTTCCCGTACGCGAACCTCCAGATCGGTCACCTGACGCTGGCGATGTCCACCACCGCGGGCGCCGGGTCCCTGATCATCGGCGTGCTGCTGGTCGTCCTGGGCGTCAGCCTGTGGTTCCAGAAGCACGTCCGGGTCTTCGCGGGCGTCGCGGCGATCCTGCTGGCGCTGGTGTCCATCCCCGTGTCCAACCTCGGCGGCTTCCTCATCGGCTTCCTGCTCGCGCTGATCGGCGGGGCCATGGCCGTGTCGTGGGTGCCGGGCGAGCCGCCGCGGGCCGAGCCGCCGCTGGAGGGCAAGGGTACGAACGGCGCGCCCGAGGGCGTGGTCCCCGGCAGCGCGGCCGACGACACCGCGTTCCCCGGCTTCCCGGAGCCCGGGACCCGGGCGACCGACCCCACGGTGCCGGGGCCGCGGGGCGGGATGGACGACGGGGAGCCCTCCCAGGCCTTCATGGCACCGGGGGCGCACGATCTGTCAGGAACGAGCCCGGCCAACGGGGCGAACGGGAGGCACAGTGCCGGCTGACGAGGTGACCCGCGGGACTGACGTGGAGTCGTCCCGTGTGAGAACCGGGCCGCGCCACGCGGCACCCAAGAAGCCGTTGTTCACCAGGTTCCAGATGCCGGCCGGCAAGGCGATAGCCATCGCGGCGATGCCTACGGCGGTGCTCATGGGGATGGGGTTCACGCCGACGCTCGCCATCGCCGACGGCAACGACGCGGCGCCGCCCTCCAACAGCCTGACGGCCGACGAGTACAAGGACTGCGTGGCGGCCCTCGAGGACGCCGAGAAGGACCCGTCCGAGTCGCCCACGCCCTCGCCCTCGGCGACCGACGGGGCCGACGAGGGCAAGGACGACACCAAGGAGCCCGACCCCTCGGCCACCACCGGGGAGTCCGGCAAGGACACGGGCGCGGACGCCGGCACGGACAAGGGCGACTCCTCTTCGTCGGATTCAGGTTCCGACGACGAGGGCGCCAAGGACGAGCAGGCCGCCCCCGACCCGAGCCCCTCCGCGTCGCAGAGCGAGGAGGCGTCCGGCTCGACCGCCGCGCCGTCCCCCTCCGAGTCAGAGACCGAGGGCGGTCTGCTGGAGGGCCTCGGCGACACCCTCGAGGGCATCTTCACCGGCGGCAAGAAGGCCGAGGAGAGCCCGAGTCCCACGCCGACCCCCTCGGCGTCCGAGAGCGCGTCCGGCGCGTCCGGCGCGTTGCAGGACACGACCGAGAAGGTCACCGACGCCGCGAAGGACACCGTCGAGGGCGTGACCGACACGGCGTCGAAGGCGGTCGAGGACACCGGGAAGTCGGTGGACAAGGCGGCCGAGGCGGCCAAGGAGGCGGCCGAGAAGGCGAAGGAGGACGCGGCGAAGGCGACGGAGGACGCCGCCACCGCCACGCCCACCCCCAGCGCCTCCGCGAGCGCCGGCACGGACGTGGACGACTGCCCGGCCGCCACCGACGAGGAGGGCGGCGTCGACAACAAGGTGCCGCTGCCCGACGACCCGTGGTACCTCAACGCCAGCTCGCTGCTGCTGAAGGGCGCCTCCTACAAGGGCGTCGTCGAGGTGAAGACGGCCAACGGCACCACCAAGAAGGTGCTGAAGTACGTCATCTCCGACGGCACCGACATCGGCGACCTGCACCAGACGGTGAAGGACGAGCAGGCCGGCAAGACCTACCACGTGCAGGCGGCCGAGGGCTCCACGTCCACGATCCGCGACGGCGACACGGTGATGTACACCGAGAGCATCTCGGGCAACCTGCTCGGGCTGATCCCGATCACCTTCGACCCGGAGAACCCGCCGCCGCTGGACATCCCGCTCATCTACTTCACCAAGGTGACGGTCGTCCAGGCCGGCCAGTTCGGCGGCACGCTCCACATCCCGGGACTGCACCAGTACACGACCGACTGAGCGCGCCCGCGCACCCCGTCGGGAGCCGCACAACGCCTGAGGGCGCCCCCTGGTCGCAGGGGGCGCCCTCAGCGCCGTACGGGAGCCCTACAGGGGCCGCGGGCGCCGTCAGCCGCGCCGCGTCTCGCCCAGGTGGTGCACCCGGACCATGTTGGTGGTGCCGGGCACGCCGGGGGGCGAACCGGCGGTGATCACGACGATGTCGCCGTCGTTGAACCGGCCCAGGCGCATCGTCTCCTGGTCCACCAGGTCGACCATCTCGTCGGTGCTGTTCACGAACGGCACCACGTGCGGCTCCACGCCCCAGCTGAGCGCCAGCTGGTTGCGGGTGGACTCGTCGGTGGTGAAGGCCAGGACCGGCTGGCAGGCGCGGTAGCGGGAGAGCCGGCGGGCCGTGTCACCGGACTGGGTGAAGGCCACCAGGCCCTTGCCGCCCAGGAAGTCGGCGATCTCGGCGGCGGCACGGGCCACCGAACCGCCCTGCGTGCGCGGCTTCTTGCCCGGCACCAGCGGCTGGAGGCCCTTGGAGAGCAGCTCCTGCTCGGCGGCGGTGACGATCTTCGACATCGTCTTGACGGTCTCGATCGGGTACGCGCCCACGCTGGACTCGGCGGAGAGCATGACCGCGTCCGCGCCGTCCAGGATCGCGTTGGCCACGTCGGAGGCCTCGGCACGGGTCGGACGGGAGTTGGTGATCATCGACTCCATCATCTGGGTCGCCACGATCACCGGCTTGGCGTTGCGCCGGCACAGCTCGATCAGGCGCTTCTGCACCATGGGGACCTTCTCGAGCGGGTACTCGACGGCCAGGTCGCCACGGGCGACCATCACACCGTCGAACGCCAGCACGACGTCCTCCATGTTGTCGACCGCCTGCGGCTTCTCCACCTTGGCGATCACCGGGACGCGGCGGCCCTCCTCGTCCATGACGCGGTGCACGTCGGCCACGTCCTTGGCGTCCCGGACGAAGGAGAGGGCGACCAGGTCGCAGCCCATGCGCAGCGCGAACCGCAGGTCCTCGACGTCCTTCTCGGACAGCGCGGGGACGTTCACCGCGGTGCCGGGCAGGTTGATGCCCTTGTGGTCGGAGATGACGCCGCCCTCGATGACGATCGTCTTCACCCGGGGGCCCTCGACCTCGGTGACCTTCAGCTCGACGTTGCCGTCGTTGATGAGCACCTGGTCGCCCTTGGTGACGTCACCGGGCAGGCCCTTGTACGTCGTGCCGCAGATCGTCCTGTCGCCCGGGACGTCCTCGGTGGTGATGGTGAACTCGTCACCGCGCACCAGCTCGACGGGACCCTCCGCGAAGGTCTCCAGGCGGATCTTCGGGCCCTGCAGGTCGGCGAGGACACCGATGGCCCTGCCGGTCTCCTTGGCGGCGGCCCGCACCCGGTCGTAACGCCCCTGGTGCTCGGCGTGGGTGCCGTGGCTGAAGTTGAAGCGGGCCACGTTCATGCCGGCTTCGATCAGCGTGACGAGCTGCTCGTGGGAGTCGACCGCGGGGCCGAGAGTACAGACGATTTTCGAACGGCGCATGGGGCGATCCTATCGGTTTGTTTCGCTGCGGAATATTCCGTCTGGCGGAAAGTACAAAAGGGCGGGATGCCGCTCAGGTGAGATTGAGATTCCCCGAATCATTTACCAGCGCGTAGGTCTGTGCAGCGATCTCCATTTCCTCGTCCGTCGGTACCACCGCCACCGCCACCCGCGCCCCCGCGGGCGAGATCAGCCGGGCCCCCTCGCCGCGTACGGCGTTCAGCTCGCCGTCGACCGCCAGGCCCAGCCCTTCCAGCCCCGCCACCGCCGCCTCGCGCACCGGCGCCGAGTTCTCCCCGACCCCGGCCGTGAACGCCACGGCGTCCACGCGTCCGAGAACGGCGCAATAGGCGCCGATGTACTTCTTGAGCCGGTGAATGTAGATGTCGAAGGCCAGCCGTGCCCGCTCGTCGCCGGCGTCGACACGGCGGCGGATCTCCCGCATGTCGTTGTCGCCGCACAGTCCGATCAGACCGCTCCTGTTGTTGAGAAGAGTGTCGATCTCGTCGGCGGACATTTCCCCAACACGCATCAAATGGAAGATGACGGCCGGGTCCATGTCTCCCGAGCGCGTACCCATCACGAGCCCCTCCAAAGGCGTCAGCCCCATGGAGGTGTCCACGCACCGCCCGCCCCGCACGGCGGAGGCGGACGCCCCGTTGCCCAGGTGCAGCACGATCACGTTCACGTCCTCGGGCGCCCGGCCCAGCAGCCGCGCCGTCTCGCGGGAGACGTACGCGTGCGAGGTGCCGTGGAAGCCGTAGCGCCTGATGCGGTGCGCGTCGGCGGTCTCGACGTCGATCGCGTAGCGGGCCGCGGACTCGGGCATCGTCGTGTGGAAGGCGGTGTCGAACACGGCGACCTGCGGCAGGTCGGGGCGGAGCGTCTGCGCGGTGCGGATGCCGGTGAGGTTGGCCGGGTTGTGCAGCGGGGCGACCGGGATGAGCCGCTCGATCTCGGCGAGCACGGCGTCGTCGATCACGGTCGGCTCGGTGAAGCGCAGACCGCCGTGGACCACCCGGTGCCCGATCGCGGCCAGCTCGGGGGAGTCGAGGCCCAGGCCGTCCCGGTCCAGCTCGGTCGCCATGGCCTTCAGGGCGGCGTCGTGGCCGGGTACCGACCCGTTCCACTCACGGCTCTCCCCGCCCGCCGGGGTGTGCTTGACGCGGGAGCCGCCCTCGCCGATCCGCTCGACCAGGCCCACGGCGAGGCGCTCGCCGCCGCGCATGTCGATCAGCTGGTACTTCACCGACGAGGAGCCGGAGTTGAGGACGAGGACACGGGAGCCGCTCACAGGTCGGACGCCTTCTCACTGGGGGACTGCTGGGCCTGGATCGCCGTGATGGCGACGGTGTTGACGATGTCCTGCACGAGCGCGCCCCGGGACAGGTCGTTGACCGGCTTGCGCAGGCCCTGGAGCACCGGGCCGACGGCGATGGCGCCGGCCGAGCGCTGCACCGCCTTGTACGTGTTGTTGCCGGTGTTCAGGTCGGGGAAGATCAGCACGCTGGCCTGTCCGGCGACCGTGGAGCCGGGCAGCTTGGTCGCGGCCACCGACGGCTCGACCGCGGCGTCGTACTGGATCGGCCCCTCGATGCTGAGGTCCGGGCGGCGCGAGCGGACCAGCTCGGTGGCCTCGCGCACCTTGTCGACGTCCGCGCCGGAACCGGACGTGCCCGTCGAGTACGACAGCATCGCGATCCGCGGCTCCACCCCGAACTGCGCCGCCGTCGACGCCGACTGGGCGGCGATGTCGGCGAGCTGCTCCGCGTCCGGGTCCGGGTTGACCGCGCAGTCGCCGTAGACCAGGACCTTGTCGGCCAGGCACATGAAGAAGACGGAGGAGACGATGGCCGCGTCGGGCTTCGTCTTGATGATCTCGAAGGCGGGGCGGATGGTCGCCGCCGTCGAGTGCACCGACCCGGACACCATGCCGTCGGCGAAGCCCTCCTGCACCATCAGCGTGCCGAAGTAGTTCACGTCCGAGACCACGTCGTACGCCAGCTCCACCGTCACGCCCTTGTGGGCGCGCAGGGCGGCGTACTTCTCGGCGAAGGAGTCGCGCAGCTCGCTGGCGGTCGGGTCGATCAGCTCGGCGCCTGCCAGGTCGATGCCGAGATCGGCGGCCTTCTTGCGGATCTGCTCGGCCGGGCCGAGCAGCGTCAGCTCGCACACCCCCCGGCGCAGCAGCACCTCCGCCGCGTGCAGCACCCGCTCCTCGGTGCCTTCGGGCAGGACGACCCGGCGCAGGTCGGAGCGGGCCTGCTCCAGCAGCTTGTGCTCGAACATCATCGGCGTGACGCGGTCGCTGCTGGGCGCGGAGACCCGCTTGTTCAGCTCGGCGGTGTCGACGTACCGCTCGAAGAGGCCGAGGGCGGTCTCCGCCTTGCGCGGGGTGGCCGCGCCCAGCTTGCCCTCCAGGGAGAACAGCCGCTCGGCGGTGGGGAAGCTGTTGCCGGTCACCGAGAGCACCGGTGTGCCCGGGGCCAGCCGGTCGGCGAGGGTGAGGATGCCCTCGCCGGGCACCTCGTTCAGGGTCAGCAGCACGCCGGCTATCGGCGGGGTGCCGGCGCTGTGCGCGGCCAGCGTGCCGATCACCAGGTCGGCGCGGTCGCCCGGCGTGATCACCAGGCAGCCCGGGGTCAGCGCGGCCAGCAGGTTGGGGAGCATGGCCCCGCCGAAGACGAAGTCCAGCGCGTCGCGGGCGAGCCCGGAGTCGTCGCCGAGGACCACCTGGGCGCTCAGGGCGTGCGCGATCTGCGAGACCGTCGGCGCGGACAGGGCGGGCTCGTCCGGCACCACCCAGCACGGTACCGGCAGCCGGTGCGCGAGCCGCTCGGCGATCTCGTCCCGGTCCTCGCGCGTGACCCGGTTGGTCACCATGGCCAGGACGTCGCAGCCCAGCCCGTCGTAGGCGCGGAAGGCGTTGTGGGTCTCCGCGAGCACCGACTCGGCGGTCTGCTTGCGGCCCCCGACGACGGGAAGGACCGAGGCGCCGAACTCGTTGGCGAGCCGCGCGTTCAGCGACAGCTCGTCCGGGAACTGGGTGTCGGCGTAGTCGGTGCCGAGGACGAGGACGACGTCGTAGTCCCGCGCGACCAGGTGGAAGCGGTCGACCAGCGCGGACACCAGCTCGTCCACGCCCTGTTCGGCCTGGAGGAGGGAGGCCTCCTGGTAGTCCATGCCGTAGACCGTGGCCGGGTCCTGCGAGAGCCGGTAGCGGGCGCGCAGCAGCTCGAAGAGCCGGTCGGGCCCGTCGTGCACCAGGGGACGGAACACACCGACCCGGTCGACCTGCCGGGTCAGGAGTTCCATGACCCCCAGCTCGACGACCTGGCGGCCGTCACCGCGGTCGATACCGGTCACGTACACGCTGCGCGTCACGCGTGCTCTCCGTTTCTTCGGGGTGAGCGTTTCGTAGGGGTGCGGAACCCTCTTGACAGTACCTCCGGCGATGGTTAAGGCGCCCGTCAGCGTCCACCGCCGTCCGGGCCGTGGAACAATTGGATCGGCTCACCGGTGTCAACAGCGAGCAGGAGACACAGCACGATGCGTATCGGAGTTCTCACCGCAGGCGGCGACTGCCCCGGCCTGAACGCAGTGATCCGGTCGGTCGTGCACCGAGCGGTCGACAACTACGGCGACGAGGTCATCGGCTTCGAGGACGGCTACGCGGGGCTGCTGGACGGCCGTTACCGCACCCTCGACCTCAACGCGGTCAGCGGCATCCTCGCCCGCGGCGGCACCATCCTCGGCTCCTCCCGCCTGGAGCGCGACCGGCTCCGCGAGGCCTGCGAGAACGCCGGCGACATGATCCAGAACTTCGGCATCGACGCCCTGATCCCGATCGGCGGCGAGGGCACGCTCACCGCGGCCCGGATGCTGTCCGACGCCGGCCTCCCGGTCGTCGGCGTGCCGAAGACCATCGACAACGACATCTCCTCCACCGACCGCACCTTCGGCTTCGACACGGCGGTCGGCGTCGCGACCGAGGCGATGGACCGCCTCAAGACCACCGCCGAGTCCCACCAGCGCGTGATGGTCGTCGAGGTCATGGGCCGGCACGCCGGCTGGATCGCCCTGGAGTCCGGCATGGCCGCCGGCGCCCACGGCATCTGCCTGCCCGAGCGCCCCTTCGACCCCGCCGACCTGGTCAAGATGGTCGAGGAGCGCTTCTCCCGCGGCAAGAAGTTCGCCGTTGTCTGCGTCGCCGAGGGCGCCCATCCCGCCGAGGGCTCCATGGACTACGGCAAGGGCGCCATCGACAAGTTCGGCCACGAGCGCTTCCAGGGCATCGGCACCGCGCTCGCCTTCGAGCTGGAGCGCAGGCTCGGCAAGGAGGCCAAGCCGGTCATCCTCGGCCACGTCCAGCGCGGCGGCGTACCGACCGCGTACGACCGCGTCCTCGCCACCCGCTTCGGCTGGCACGCGGTGGAGGCCGCGCACCGGGGCGACTTCGGCCGGATGACGGCGCTGCGCGGCACGGACGTCGTGATGGTGCCGCTGGCGGAGGCGGTCACCGAGCTGAAGACGGTGCCGAAGGACCGGATGGACGAGGCGGAGTCGGTCTTCTAGACCCTGGCTGCCCACGGGCGGTGGCTAGGGGTGCTTCTCGACCGCCGTCCAGAAGTGCTCCACGATCCGGTCGAGGAAGTCCCGGCCCCCGGCGCTCGAGTCGGGGGCGCCGCCGCCCCAGCTGAGGGTGGCGGTCATCCGCCCCTGGTAGTCCTGGTGCAGCACCTGCAGGACGTTCTCCAGGACGCGCCGGTCCAGCGGGGCCAGCTTGGCGATCGGGCGGACACAGCCCTGCCAGCGCGTGGTCACCGCGCTCGTCAGCAGGTCGGCCAGCTTCTCCTCGCGCCCGGTGACGGTCACGAAGTCGGGCAGCGAGAGGCCGAGCACGTCGGCGAGCTGGGCCGACTGCCGGTCGGTGCCGCGCCAGTCGTCCGCCTCCTCCATCCGCACGTAGGCCGAGAGCCCGAGCCCGACCGCACGCGCCACGTCCTCCGGCGCCAGACCGCGGGCGACGCGGTGCTCGCGCAGGGACTGCGGCCGCCCGATCAGCTCGCCGGGCGAGCACCACAGCACCCCCGCGAGCGCGGTCAGCTCCGGCCCCTCGGGGGAGGCCGTCCCCCGCTCCCAGGCGATGACGAGGTCAGGGGTGACGTACGGCAGGCCGTACGAGACCCGTATGCCGTGGGCGACGTGCTCGGGCCCCATGCTGAGGGCGGCACGCAACCGGCGGGCGGCGAGGGCGTTGAACGGGGGGCCCGACTGGCTCGGGCCGGGTGAGGGTCGGCGCACGCGCCACACCGTAGGGGTCCGGGGCGGTGCTGACTACGGGCTGTTCGGCCAGCGATACGGGTTGTAGGAACGTACGGGGGATGTGCGCGGAACCTACGGGCGCGCGCGGACTGTTTCGCGCTCCCCCGGGAGCGCTCACCCTTTGACCGCCCCGCCCAGCGCGAACCCGCCGCCCAGCCGCCGGGAGATCAGCACGTACAGCAGGACGACCGGCGTGGAGTAGACGATCGAGAACGCCGCGAGCTGCCCGTACGCGACCATGCCCCGGTTGCCGAAGAAGTCGTTGATGCTGACCGAGGCGGGCATCTGGTCCGGGGAGAGCAGCAGCATGAAGGGGACGAAGAAGTTCCCCCACATCATCACGAACGAGAACACCGTCACCACCGCCACCCCGGGCCCCATCAGCGGCAGCACGATCCGCAGCAGCGACTGGAACGACGACGCCCCGTCCGTCCACGCCGCCTCCTCCAGCTCCTTCGGCACCCCGTCCATGAAGTTCTTCATCAGCCAGATCGCGAAGGGCAACTGCGAGGCGGCGAAGAAGAAGATCGTCCCCTGCATGGTGTCGATCATGTTCACCCGCACGAACAGGGCGTAGACCGGCACCATGATCGCCGTGATCGGCAGGCTGGTCGCGAAGAGGATGGTGAGCAGGAACGGCCGGTTCAGCCGCGACCGGAAGCGGGAGAGCGGATACGCCGCGAGCGCCGCGCTCACCACCGTGAGCAGGGTGGCCCCGCCGCACAGGATCAGGCTGTTGAGCAGCGGAGTGAAGGTGATCTCCGGGGTGAGGATCGCGTCGAAGTTCTCCAGCGTGACCCCGTCGGGGACCTTGACCCTGAGACTCGCGTGCGGGTCGAGGGCCGACAGCACCACCCAGGCCAGTGGCAGCACGAAGGCCGCGGCCACCACCAGCAGCCCGGCGTCGGCGGCGGTGCGGCGCCGGTTGCGCCGGGATGCGTGGGTGTGGGCCATCTCAGACCTCCGTCCGCAGCAGGCGCAGGTACACGACCGAGAACAGCGAGCCGATCAGCAACAGCAGCAGCGCCACCGCCGTGCCGTACCCGATCAGGCTGTTCTGGAAGGCCTGCTCGTACATGAACAGCGGCAGCGTCTGGCTCTTGCCGCTCGGCCCGCCCCGCGTCATCACCCAGATCAGCCCGAAGACCGACAGGGTCTGCAGCGTGTTGAGCATGAGGTTGGTGCCGATGGAGCGCCGGATCATCGGCAGCGTGATGTGCCACATCCGCCGCCAGCCGCTCGCGCCGTCGACCTCGGCGGCCTCGGTGACCTCCTTGGGGATCTCGTTCAGCGCGGCCGAGTACACCAGCATCGAGAACGCCGTGCCCCGCCACACGTTGGCGAAGGACACCGCCAGGATCGGCAGCGTGAACAGCCAGTTCTGGGAGGGCAGATGGAGCCAGTCCAGGATGGCGTTGAGGGTGCCCTCGCGCCGGAAGAAGGCGTAGAGCAGGAAGCCCGCCACCACCTCCGGCAGCACCCAGGCCGTGACAACGATGCCACCGGTGAGCGTACGGACCGGCTTCGAGGCCCGCTGCATCAGTGAAGCCAGCGCCAGCCCCAGGGTGTTCTGCCCGATCAGCGAGGACAGCACGGTGAACACCAGGGTCAGCCATACGGCGTTGAGGAACGCCTCGTCCTTGAAAGCGCGGGTGAAGTTGTCGAAGCCGACGAAGGACTCCTGAGCCTGCCCGGTGAGCTGGAGGTCGGTGAAGGCGATGACGACGCAGTAGACGATCGGGCCGGCGAGGAAGAGCAGAAGCAGGACGAGGGCGGGGGAGACGGGCAAAGCGCGGAAGAGGGACCGGCGGACGGAACCGGTCCCCGCGCCGGAGGGGGCCGGGGAGACCGGGGTCTTACGGACCTCCGGCCCCGCGTGCTGCGGCGCGGCCGCCGTCACTTGCTCACCACCTGGTTGTCGGTCGCCTCCTTGAGCGCCTCGTCGTAGCCGCGCGCCGCCTCCTCGACCGACTTGTCGCCGGTCGTCACGCCCTCCATCGCCTCCTGGATGGCGACGGACACCTTCGGGTACGCCGGGTAGGCGGGCCGGTAGTGGGTGTCGGCGACGAGGTCGGTGAAGAACTTGATGCCGGGCTGGGCGTCGACGTACGAGGGGTCCTTCGCGACGTCCTCGCGGACGGAGATGCCGGAGTTGGCGACGTACCACTTCTGGGCGTTCGCCTTCGTCTGCATCGTCTTGATGAACTCGAAGGCGAGGTCGGGGTTGCCCGCCTTGGCCGGGATGGACCAGGTCCAGCCGCCGGACATGCTCACCCTGCCGGGAGCCTGGCCGTTCTGCGTGGGCATGGCGGCGAGACCCAGCTCCTTCGACCACTCGGGCCACTCGTGCCCGCTGCCCTCCAGCCAGTCCTGCGGCAGCCAGGAGCCGTCGAGAGCGATCCCGAGCTTGCCCTGCGGCAGCAGCTCACCGCGGATCTTCGTGGAGAAGTTGGGGTCGAGCGCGTCGGAGACCTCCGGACCGAGCTTCTCCTTGTACACGGTCTCGACGAAGCCGAGGGAGTCCTCGAACCCCTGCCCCGCCGTGATCCACTTCTTGCTCCCCTTGTCGTACAGCGGGTCGGCGCCACCGTCCCCCGTGCCGTACAGCTGCATCTCGAAGCCCTGCATGGTGGCCATCTCACCGGCGGGCTTGCCCGTGTAGACGTTGAGCGGTGTGATGCCGGGGACCTTCGCCTTGATGGTGCGGGCGGCGTCGAGGACCTCGTCCCAGGTCTTCGGCTGCCAGTCGGCGGGCAGCCCCGCCTTGGCGAAGACGTCCTTGCTGAACCACAGCCCGCGCGTGTCGGTGCCGTCCGGGACGCCGTACGTCTTCCCGTCCTCGCCCTTGGCCGCGGCCTTCGCCGTGTCGATGAACTGGTCCCAGTCCTTCCACTCGGCCAGGTACTCGTCGAGTGGCTTCAAATACCCGCTGGTGATGTCGGAGTTGATGAGGAACGTGTCCTCGTAGACCAGGTCGGGCGCGGTCTTGGGGGAGCGGAGCATCTGCTGGAGCTTGGTGTAGTACTCCGAGTCCGGCGCCTTGATCGGCACCAGCTCGACCTTCTTGCCGGGGTTGGCCTTCTCGAACTGCTTCTTGATGTCGCCGAGGTAGGTGTCCATCACCTTGACGGAGTTGTCCGTCGACTGCTTGAAGGAGACCTTCACCGTGTCCGGATCACTGCCGGAGCCGCTTCCGCAGGCGGCTAGCGAGGTGGAGGCGAGCGCGGTGAGGGCGAACAGGGCGGTGAACCGGACGGTGGGGCGCACGGGCATGACCTCCTACGGGCACACGACGCTGTGGCCTGGACGGCTGCGTGGCGAACGTAAGAGGAGTGGTCTAGTCAGGTCAATGAGTGTGCGCCGGTTTGGTTTCCGGAGGTGGCGATCGCGGCGCCCGCAGAGGTGGTGCGACTGCTCGCGCGTGACGCGACGCCCGCCGAACTGCATCCGCAGGGCCCACTCGTGCACGTACGCCACGTACGCGACGGGACTGTCGCGGTCCAGAACCTGCTGACGCCGCAGGCGCTGTACGACGCGCAGTTCGAGTCCCGAGCCGGGCAGGGGCGGAAGCGCTGCGGCGAAGAACGCGCGGGCGTACTCGCCGGGTTCGGCCAGGGCCCGAACGGCGGGCCGGATGTCCGGCATAGTCATGAGCTACCGCCGGGGTAAGGGGATCACGTGCCGGAACAGGACGTCACGGTAGGCCAGTTGCTGCTCGCCGAGTACGAGAGGGTGAAGGACGAGCAGAAGGCGAGGATCGGGTTCCGGGACAACCTCCTCTACGTGACGCTGGCCGTCGTGGCCGCCGTCATTGCCGCCACGGCCCAGGCGAAGCTGCCCTCGATGCTCCTGGCGCTGCCGCTGGTGTGCGTCGTCCTCGGCTGGACCTACCTCGTCAACGACGAGAAGATCTCGGCGATCGGGCTCTACGTCCGCGACGATCTGGGCCCCCGGCTGGCCGGACGCGCAGGACGCAGTGACGGTTTCACGACCTTCGGATGGGAGGCGTACCACCGGAGCGACAGGCGGCGCCGGTCCCGTAAGGCGGTTCAGACCGTCATCGACCTGACGGCGTTCTGTGCGGTACCGCTGGCGGCGCTGATCGTCTTCTGGTCGAACGGGGATGCCGGCGGGCTGCTCGGCGCGCTGTCGGTACTGGAGGCGCTCGCCGTGGCGGGGCTCGCCTCGCAGTTCGTGTGGTACGCGAAGGCCGCATGAGCGACCTCGACGGGGCTCACCGGCCCCGCACCCACCGGTACACCAACTCCGGCCGCCCCACCTGCCCGTACTGCGGGCTCCGCCCCGCCCGCCCCGCGTCCACCAGGTGCTCCAGGTAACGCCGGGCCGTGATGCGGGAGATGCCCACCGCCTCGGCGACCCCGGCCGCCGTGAGGCCCTCCTCCGCGCCGCGCAGGACGCCCGTGACACGCTCCAGGGTCGGGCCGCTGAGGCCCTTGGGCAGGGCCGCCGGGCCGGGGGCGCGCAGCGTGGCCAGCGCACGGTCCACCTCGTCCTGGCCGCTGGCCTCTCCCGCGGTGCCCCGGAACTCCGCGTACCGCACCAGCCGGTCGCGCAGGGTGGCGAAGGTGAACGGCTTCAGCACGTACTGCACGACGCCCAGCGACACCCCTTCCCGTACGACCGTCAGGTCCCGCGCCGACGTCACCGCTATCACGTCGGTGTGATGCCCCGCCGCCCGCAGCGAACGGGCCAGCTGGAGTCCGTGCACATCCGGCAGGTGCAGGTCGAGCAGGAGCAGGTCCACCGGGGTACGGTCCAGCATCCGCCGCGCCTCCGCCCCCGTGTGCGCCTTGCCGACCGCGACGAACCCCGGCACCCGGCCGACGTACATCACGTGGGCGTCCGCGGCGACCGGGTCGTCCTCGACGACCAGGACCCGGATGGGCTCCCCGGCGGTGCTCATACGGCGCCCCCGGAGTCCGGTCTGCTGCCCGTCACCGCTGCCGGGGTCGACCCGCCGCCCCCGGCATCACCCAACGGCAGCCGTGCCTCGAAGCGGGCGCCGCCGCCCTCCGCCTCCGTCACGGTCAGGGTGCCGCCGTGCCGCCGCACCGCCTGCTGTACCAGCGCGAGGCCCAGACCGCGTCCGCCCTCACCGGCCGGCTTGGTCGAGTAGCCCCGCTGGAAGACCAGGTCGGCATGGGCGGGATCGACCCCGGCACCGGTGTCCGACACCCGCAGCACCAGCTCGGAGCCGACAGCCCCGGAACCCTCCGTGTACGCCGCCACCGTCACCCGCGACGGCACCGCGCCCTGCGCCGCGTCCACCGCGTTGTCCACCAGGTTGCCCAGGATCGTCACCAGGTCCCGGGCGGGCAGCGACGGCGGCAGCAGTCCGTCGTCCAGTCGGCTGTCCTGCGACACCACCAGCTCCACTCCCCGCTCGTTGGCCTGCGCCGTCTTGCCCAGCAGCAGCGCCGCGAGCACCGGCTCGCTCACCGCCGCCACCACCTGGTCGGTGAGCGCCTGCGCCAGCTCCAGCTCCGCCGTAGCGAACTCCACGGCCTCCTCCGCCCGCCCCAGTTCGATCAGCGAGACGACGGTGTGCAGCCGGTTCGCCGCCTCGTGCGCCTGCGAGCGCAGCGCCTGCGTGAAACCGCGCTCCGAGTTCAGCTCGCCCGTCAGCGACTGCAGCTCGGTCACGTCCCGCAGCGTCACCACCGTGCCCCGGCGCTCACCGCCGGAGACCGGCGAGGTGTTCACCACCAGCACCCGCTCCGCCGCCAGGTGCACCTCGTCCACCCGCGGCTCCGACGCCAGCAGCGCCCCCGTCAGCTGCGACGGCAGCCCGAGGTCCGCCACCGAGGCGCCGACCACGTCACCGTGCACGCCGAGCAGCTCCCGTCCGCCGTCGTTGATCAGCGCGACACGGTACTGCCCGTCCAGCATCAGCAGCCCCTCCCGCACCGCGTGCAGCGCCGCCTGATGGTAGTCGTGCATCCGGCTCAGCTCGTCCGCGTTCATTCCGTGCGTGTGCCGGCGCAGCCGCGCGTTGATCACGTACGTACCGACCGCGCCGAGCAGCAGCGCCCCGGCCGCCACCCCCGACAGGGCCGTGAGCTGCTCCTGCGCCCGCTTGCTGATCTCCTCGACCTTGATCCCGGCGGAGACGAGACCGACGATCCGGCCGTCGTCCACGATGGGCGTGACCGCCCGTACCGAGGGGCCGAGCGTGCCCGTGTAGGTCTCGGTGAAGGTCCCGCCCCGCTGCGCGCGCTCGATGTGGCCCTGGAAGGGATGGCCGATTTGCTTCGGTTCCGGGTGGGTCCAGCGGATGCCCTCGGGATCCATGATCGTCACGAAGTCCACGTCCGTGTCCTGCATGACCCGCACCGCGTACGGCTGGAGGCGTGCCGTCGGGTCCGGGGTGCGGATCGCCTCCGCCACGGACGGCGAGTCGGCGATCGCCAGCGACACCGACCTGGCCTGCCGCCCGGCGGCGTCCTGCGCCTGCCCCCGGTCGCTGATGTAGGTGAACAGCGCGTACCCGACCACGACGACCGCTATGAGCACGGCCTGCATGGCGAAGAGCTGCCCCGCCAGGCTGCGGGGTCTCGGGACGCGGAGGTGCATGCCGCCAGTCTCTCTCGTGGCTGGATTGTGAACTAAATGAACGCAAGGGTGACCGCGCTCACACGGTGGGAGATAGTCACCCCGTCCCCGATACAAACCCCGGACGTGAGCCGCACGCCGGTGATGCCGACGACGTCGTCAAGGAGGGCCGCCGTGACCAGCAAAGCCGCTACGGCACCTGCCGCACCCAAAGCCAAGCGCGACCGCACGCACTATCTCTACATCGCCGTGATCATCGCGGTCGCCCTCGGTATCGCCGTCGGTCTGGCCGCCCCCGACTTCGCGACCGAGCTGAAGCCGCTCGGTACCGGCTTCGTGAACCTGATCAAGATGATGATCTCTCCGATCATCTTCTGCACGATCGTGCTGGGCATCGGCTCGGTCCGCAAGGCCGCCAAGGTGGGCGCCGTCGGCGGTATCGCCCTGGTCTACTTCTTCGTGATGTCCCTGGTGGCGCTCGCCATCGGCCTGATCGTCGGCAACATCCTGGACCCGGGCACGGGCCTCGCGGTCACCGACGCCGTCAAGGAGACCGGCCAGGCGCAGGTCGACGCGGAAGCCAAGGGCACCACCGAGTTCCTGCTCGGCATCATCCCGACCACGATCGTCTCCGCGTTCACCGCGGGCGAGGTGCTCCAGACCCTCCTCATCGCCCTGCTCTGCGGCTTCGCCCTCCAGGCCATGGGCAACGCCGGTCAGCCCGTCCTGCGCGGCATCGAGCACATCCAGCGGCTGGTCTTCCGCGTCCTGGCGATGATCATGTGGGCCGCCCCGATCGGCGCCTTCGGTGCCATCGCGGCCGTCACCGGCTCCGCCGGCGTCGACGCCCTCAAGAGCCTGGCCGTGCTGATGCTCGGCTTCTACGCGACGTGCGTCATCTTCCTCTTCCTGGTCCTCGGCACGGTGCTGCGTGTCGTCTCCGGGGTCAACGTCCTCTCGCTCTTCAAGTACCTGGGCCGTGAGTTCCTGCTGATCCTTTCCACCTCCTCCTCGGAGTCGGCGCTGCCGCGCCTCATCGCGAAGATGGAGCACCTGGGCGTCAGCAAGCCGGTGGTCGGCATCACCGTCCCGACCGGCTACTCGTTCAACCTCGACGGCACCATGATCTACATGACCATGGCCTCGCTGTTCATCTCCGACGCCATGGGTACGCCGATGTCGATCGGTGAGCAGATCCCGCTGCTGCTCTTCCTGCTGGTGGCCTCCAAGGGCGCCGCCGGTGTCTCCGGCGCCGGTCTCGCCACGCTGGCCGGTGGCCTCCAGTCGCACAAGCCCGCCCTGGTGGACGGCATCGGCCTGATCGTCGGCATCGACCGCTTCATGAGCGAGGCCCGCGCACTGACCAACTTCGGCGGCAACGCCGTCGCCACCGTCCTGATCGGCACCTGGACCAAGGAGATCGACAAGGACCGGGTGAACGAGGTGCTCGCCGGCCGCGTCCCGTTCGACGAGAAGACCCTCCTCGACGACGGCCACGGTGCCGCCGACGGCGACGGCACGCCGGACCTGCCCGAGCAGGGCGGCGAGAAGGAGCTGGCGAGGGCCTGACGCCCGCACGACGCCCGCACACGCCGGGCGGCTGAGGTGCTCCCCCCGTTGCTCAGCCGTCCGGTCCCACCGAAGAAGCCCCGCGCCCTCCGCGCGGGGCTTCTTGCCTTGACGTCCGGGTCAAGGCTTACGTTCGTCGGCATGCGAATCGGCGAGCTGGCCGCACGGGCCGGGACCACCACGCGGACGCTGCGGTACTACGAGTCGCGGGGCCTGCTGTCCGCGCGGCGGGGCGACAACGGTTACCGGACGTACGACGAGGAGGACCTGAAGCTGCTGCGGCAGATCAGGACCCTCCAGGACTTCGGGTTCGACCTGGAGGAGACCCGCCCCTTCGTGGAGTGCCTGCGCGCCGGGCACCCCGAGGGCGACTCCTGCCCGGCGTCCCTGGTGGTCTACCGGCGCAAGCTGGCGGAGCTGGACACGCTGATCGAGCAGCTCACGTCGGTGCGCGGGCAGGTCGCCGCGCAGCTGGCGCGGGCCGAGGCGGCGGTTCCGGGGGGTCCGGAGCCCAAGTGCGAACTGGGAGGACACGCATGAAGAGCAACGGGGTGCCCGAGGTGACGGACGCGGACTTCGCGGCGGAGGTGATCGGGTCGGAACTGCCCGTGCTGGTGGAGTTCACCGCCGACTGGTGCCCGCCGTGCCGGCAGATGGCGCCGGTGCTCAGCGCCCTGGCCGAGGAGGAGGGCGACCGGCTGAGGGTGGTGCAGCTGAACGTCGACCAGAACCCGGCGACCACGAACGCGTACAAGGTGCTGTCGATGCCGACGTTCATGGTGTTCAGCGGGGGTGAGCCGGTGAAGTCGATGGTCGGCTCCCGGCCCAAGCGGCGGCTCCTGGAGGAACTGGCCGACGTCGTCTGACCTGGCCCGGCACACGGAAAATCCCCCGAGCAATTGCGCTCGGGGGATTTCTCTGCGTATATTCGATGATTCGTGACTTCACAGAAATGAGGTCGCGAAGAAGTTCAGTAGGCACAGTATATGCGGCCGGGAGTGGAATTGTCAAACACCGAATTTCCGGACGATGAATTGCTGCACGAGCAGGAATTCATCGACGGACTGTACGCGCGCGTGGACGCGCTGCGCGGCGACACCGAGGCCTCGGTGACGGACGCGCTCGCGCAGGGCAACACCCCCCAGCAGGCCCGCCTGGAGCGGGACATCCTGGTCGCCGAGCGCTCCGGGCTGCTCGCCGCGCTCAACGCGGTGGACGGCTCCCTCTGCTTCGGCCGGATCGACCTCGCCTCCGGGGAGGGCCACCACATCGGCCGTATCGGGCTCCGCGCCGACGACGCCGAACGCACCCCCGTGCTCATCGACTGGCGGGCCGGTGTCGCCCGCCCCTTCTACCTCGCCACCGGCCACACCCCGATGGGGCTGCGCCGCCGCCGGCACATCACCAGCGAGGGCCGCACGGTCACCGCGCTGCACGACGAGATCCTCGACCTCGGCGACGAGACCCGCACCGGCCACGAGGACCCCTCCGGCGACGCCGTGCTGCTCGCCGCGCTGAACTCCGCGCGCACCGGCCGCATGGGCGACATCGTGCAGACCATCCAGGCCGACCAGGACCGCATCATCCGCGCCCCGCACCGCGGCGTCCTGGTCGTCGAGGGCGGCCCCGGCACCGGCAAGACCGCCGTCGCGCTGCACCGCGCCGCCTACCTCCTCTACGAGCACCGTGAACTGCTCGCCAAGCGCGCCGTCCTCATCGTCGGCCCCAACCCGGCCTTCCTCGGCTACATCGGCGAGGTGCTGCCCTCGCTCGGCGAGACCGGCGTGCTCCTCGCCACCGTCGGCGAGCTGTTCCCCGGCGTGAAGGCCACGGCGACGGACACGCCCGAGGCGGCGGCCGTGAAGGGGCGGGCCGACATGGCCGACGTGCTCGCCGAGGTGGTCCGCGACCGGCAGGCGCTGCCCGACCCGGTCATCGCCATCGAGCACGACCGGGACGTCCTCATGCTGGACGACGACCTCGTCAACGTCGCCCGCGAACGCACCCGCGCCGCGAAACTGCCGCACAACGCGGCCCGCGAGCACTTCGAGGGCCACATCCTCAACACCCTGACCGACATGGTCGCCGAGCGCATCGGGACCGACCCCTACGACGGCACCAACCTCCTCGACCCCAGCGACATCACCCAGATCCGCGACGAACTCGCCGAGAACCCCGAGGTCTGGTCCGCCATCGACCAGCTGTGGCCCCGGATCACCCCGCACCGCCTGGTCGCCGACTTCCTCGCCGCCCCCGAGGCCTTCCTCCCCGCCGAGGACGCCGCCGCCGTCCGCCGCCCGGTCACCCGGCGCTGGACCGTCGCCGACGTGCCGCTGCTGGACGAGGCCGCCGAACTGCTCGGCGTGGACGACCGGGTGGCCCGCTCCCGGGCCGAACGCGAGCGGGAGGAGCAGATCGCCTACGCGCAGGGCGTGCTGGACGTGTCGTACGCGTCCCGGACCTACGAGTTCGAGGACAAGGACGTGGAGGACGCCGAGGTCCTGTCCGCGCACGACATCATCGACGCCGAGCGCTTCGCCGAGCGCCAGGAGGAGGACGACCACCGCAGCGCCGCCGAACGCGCGGCGGCCGACCGCACCTGGGCGTTCGGGCACATCATCGTGGACGAGGCGCAGGAGCTGTCCCCGATGGCGTGGCGGCTGCTGATGCGGCGCTGCCCCACCCGCTCGATGACCCTGGTCGGCGACCCGGCGCAGACCGCGGAGGCGGCCGGCGTCGGCTCCTGGTCGAAGATCCTCACGCCGTACGTCGAGGACCGCTGGGAGCACACCCGCCTGGGCGTCAACTACCGCACCCCGGCCGAGATCATGGACCTGGCGGCGGCCGTCGTCCGCGCCGGCGACCCGGAGTTCACGCCGCCGAGTTCGGTGCGCTCGACGGGCGTGCGCCCCTGGATCCGCGCCACCGGCGACCTTCCGGCCGCCGTCGCCGAGGCGGTCCGGGAGCTGACCCCCGAGGAGGGCCGTCTCGCCGTCATCGCCCCGCGCGAGCTGCACCGGGTCCTCGCGGCCCGGCTCGACGGCGTGACGGCGGGCGCCGAGCCGGACCTGACACGGAAGACCGTCCTCCTGGACCCGCGCCAGTCCAAGGGCCTGGAGTTCGACTCCGTCCTGGTAGTCGAGCCCGGCCGCTACGGCACCAGCGACCTGTACGTCGCCCTCACCCGCGCCACCCAGCGGCTCGCCGTCCTGCACAGCGAGCCGCTGCCGAAGGGGCTCGTCGACGCGGGCTGACGGTCAGGCCGGACGCAGCCACACCGTCGCCAGGGGCGGCAGGGTCAGCCGGATGCTCGCTGGCCGGCCGTGCCACCCCTGCGCCTCCGGCTTGACCGGGTGCGGGTTGCCCACGTCGCCGCCGCCGTACCGCGCCGCGTCGGTGTTGAGCACCTCGTGCCAGGCCGGGACGTCGTCGGGGACGCCGAGGCGGTAGTCGGAGCGGACCACCGGGGCGAAGTTCGACACCGCGAGGAGCGGGGTGCCGTCGGCGTCCAGGCGCAGGAACGCCAGTACGTCGTCCGCGGCGGCGTCCCCGACCACCCACGCGAACCCGGAGGGGTGGGTGTCGCGCCGCCACAGCGCGGGCGTGGCCCGGTAGACGGTGTTCAGGTCCCGCACCAGGTCGCGCACGCCCCGGTGGTCCGCCGACGCGCCGTACTCCGGGTCGAGCAGCCACCAGTCGGGGCCGTGCGCCTCCGACCACTCCGCGCCCTGCGCGAACTCCTGGCCCATGAAGAGCAGCTGCTTGCCGGGGTGGGCCCACATGTAACCCAGGTACGCCCGCTCGTTCGCGCGCTGCTGCCACCAGTCGCCGGGCATCTTCGACACCAGGGACCTCTTGCCGTGCACCACCTCGTCGTGGGATATCGGCAGCACGTAGTTCTCGCTGTACGCGTACACCATGGAGAAGGTCAGCTCCCCGTGGTGGTACTTGCGGTGCACCGGCTCACGGCTCATGTACTCGAGCGAGTCGTGCATCCAGCCCATGTTCCACTTCAGCCCGAAACCCAGCCCGCCGAAGCCGCTCGGGCCCTTGTGGTGCGTGGCCCGCGTGACCCCGTCCCAGGCCGTCGACTCCTCCGCCACGGTCACGACGCCGGGCACCCGCCGGTAGACCGTCGCGTTCATCTCCTGCAGGAACGCCACCGCGTCCAGGTTCTCCCGGCCGCCGTGCTCGTTCGGCGTCCACTGGCCCGGCTCGCGCGAGTAGTCCAGGTACAGCATCGAGGCGACCGCGTCGACCCTGAGGCCGTCGATGTGGAACTCCTCGCACCAGTACACGGCGTTGGCCACCAGGAAGTTGCGCACCTCCCGGCGCCCGAAGTCGAACTCCAGCGTCCCCCAGTCCGGATGCGCGGCCCGCAGCGGATCGGAGTGCTCGTACAGCGGGCGCCCGTCGAACTCGGCCAGCGCCCAGTCGTCGCGCGGGAAGTGCGCCGGCACCCAGTCCATGAGTACGCCGATGCCGGCCTGGTGCAGCCGGTCCACCAGGTACTTGAAGTCGTCGGGGTCGCCGAGCCGGGCCGTGGGCGCGTAGAAGCCGGTGACCTGGTAGCCCCACGAGCCGCCGAAGGGGTGCTCGGCGACCGGCATCAGCTCGACGTGGGTGAAGCCCAGGTCGGCGACGTAGGCCGGGAGTTGCTCCGCCAACTGGCGGTAGGTGAGTCCGGGGCGCCAGGACGGCAGGTGGACCTCGTACACCGACAGGGGCGCCTCGTGCGCGGGTGCGTCCGCGCGGTGGGCCAGCCACTCCTCGTCGCCCCACGTGTAGTCGGAGGCGTGCACGACGGAGGACGTGGCAGGAGGCACCTCCGTACGGCGGGCCAGCGGGTCGGCGCGGAAGGTCCGCGAACCGTCGGGCCGGGTGATCTCGAACTTGTACAGCTCGCCCGCACCGACGCCGGGCAGGAACAGCTCCCACACCCCGGTCGAGCCCAGGGAGCGCATCGGGTGACCGGTGCCGTCCCAGAAGTTGAAGCCGCCGGCCACCCGGACCCCGCGCGCGTTCGGCGCCCACACCGCGAACCGGGTGCCCGCCACCCCGTCGTGGGTCGTCGGGTGCGCGCCGAGCGCCTGCCACAGCTGCTCGTGCCGTCCCTCGCCGATCAGGTGCAGGTCCAGCTCGCCCACGGTGGGCAGGAAGCGGTACGGGTCCTCGACCTCCTGGACCGTCCCCTCGTACGCCACGAGGAGCCGGTGGACCGGGACCTCTTTCAGCGGCACGAGGCCGGAGAAGAACCCGTCACCGTCGTCGTGCAACTCGACCCGCAGCTCCCCGGACAGCACGGTCACCGCGAGCGCGTACGGCCGGAACGCCCGGAACGCGACCCCGCCGGGCACCCGGTGGGCGCCGAGCACCGAGTGCGGATCGTGGTGCGTTCCGGCGAGCAGCCGCTCCCGGTCGCCGACGGCCGGCGCGGGGGAGACGGCGGCCTTTTCCCGGACCCGGGCCTCGGGCCCCGGGGAGGCGACGGCGGCCTTCTGGGACACGGTCTTCTTCGCGACGGCCTTCTCCGGGCCGTCCTTCGTGACGGCCTTCTTCGTAACCTTCTTCTTCGTGACGGCCTTCTTCGCGGCCTTGGCCGTCTTCTTGCCGGTCGTCTTCTTCGGGTCGGGGCCGCTGGACGAAGGGCGGGGGGTCACGGGCGGAGCCTCCTGGGCGAGAGGGGAGCGAGCGGGGGCGTCATGCCGGTTCGGGCACGGACAGGCGGCGCACCGCGGCCAGGGGCACCTCGAGCCAGTCGGGACGGTGCCGGGCCTCGTACAGGACCTCGTAGACCGCCTTGTCCGTCTCGTAGGCGCGCAGCAGCACCGGGTCGGTGCGCGGGTCGTGGCCACCGGCCTCCGCGTACCCGGTGCAGTACGCGGCCCGGCAGGACTCTGCCCAGCCCGGCACGCGTACGTCGGCCGAGTGCGCGGCGTAGTCGAAGGAGCGCAGCATCCCCGCGACGTCCCGCACCGCGGGCTGCGGCAGCCGGCGCTCGGCCAGGGGCTTCGCGGGCTCACCCTCGAAGTCGATCAGCGACCACTCCCCGTCGGGCGAGCGCAGGCACTGGCCGAGATGCAGGTCGCCGTGGACGCGCTGCGCGGTCCAGGCGCGGCCCTCGCCGGCCAGGTCCGCCAGCGCCGTGAACGCCGTCCGCAGCGCGGGGGCGTACGACCGGAGCAGGGGCACGGCCCGCGCGGCCTCCTCCAGCCGCTCGATCATGCCCTCGGCGAGCTGCCGCGCCTGGGCGTGGCCGAGGGTGACGGTCGGCAGCGCGCGGGCCAGCGCGGTGTGCACCTCGGCGGTGGCCCGCCCGAGCGCCCGGGCCTCGGCGACGAAGTCCTCGCCCTTGGCCAGCTCGCGCAGCGCCAGCTCCCAGCCGTCCGTGGCGCCCTGCAGATAGGGCTGGAGCACGCCCAGCACCCAGGACCGGCCGGCCAGGTCCGCCATCATCCACCCCGCGGGCGCGGGCACCCGTGGGCAGCCCTCGCGGGCCAGGGCGAGCGGCAGCTCCAAGTCGGGGTTGATGCCGGGCACGATCCGCCGCAGCAACTTGAGAATGAACGTATCTCCGTACACGACCGACGAGTTCGACTGCTCGGCGGTCATCAGCCGCGGCACCAGCCCCGTGCGTATCTCCTGGTCCGTACCCGTACCCGTACCCGTACCTGTATCCGTCCCCGGCCCGGTCTCCGTCCCGCCGCCCCGCTCGAAGCGCAGCCCGCCGATGCGGGCCCGCGTGCGCAGCGCCTCGAGCAGCACCTCGGCGGGGCGGGTGTCGTACAGGGCGTCGTAGGCGGTGCGTCCGGCCGCCGGGCCCTCGGTCACATGGCCGATCAGCGCGGGGGCGAGCCGGGGCGGCAGCGCCTCGCGCGTGCCTATCAGGAGCTGGTAGCAGTCGCCGGGCTCCTGAGCCGCACCCCCGGCCGGTGCGTACTGCTGGTGGGCGCGGACCAGGACGTGGTGGAGGCCGAGGCGGGAGTCGGCGGGGAGCAGTTCGGTGGCGGCGACCAGCGAGAAGCCGGTGACCGGGCGCCCCTTGCCGGCGAACCAGCGCTGCCGCGGAAGCCACTCCCGCAGCAGTGGGTCAAGTGACGCCAAGAGACCCGGCGGGCTCGTGACGGTGCGTATGACGGCTTCCGACATGGCGTCGCGTCCTTTCCCCGGATCGTCGGGGTGGTTACTGATGCGTGCCCCGGGCGGAACGGTGGAAACCGCCCCGCCCGGGAACGGGCGGTATCTAGACGGCGTCCTTGCGGAGCCGGAACCAGTAGAAGCCGTGCCCCCCGAGGGTCAGCAGGTACGGCAGGTCGCCGATGGCCGGGAAGCGGACCCCGCCGAACAGCTCGACCGGGTGGCGTCCGCCGAAGGCACTGAGGTCGAGCTCCGTGGGCTGTGCGAACCGGGAGAAGTTGTGGACGCACAGGACCAGGTCGTCCCCGTACTCGCGCAGGAAGGCCAGGACCGCCGGGTTGGAGGAGGGCAGCTCGGTGTAGGTGCCGAGGCCGAAGGCCACGTTCTGCTTGCGGATCTCGATCATGCGGCGGGTCCAGTGCAGCAGTGACGAGGGCGAGGCCATGGACGCCTCGACGTTCGTCACCTGGAAGCCGTAGACCGGGTCCATGATCGTGGGCAGGAACAGGCGCCCCGGGTCGGACGACGAGAAGCCCGCGTTGCGGTCGGGCGTCCACTGCATCGGGGTGCGTACGGCGTCGCGGTCGCCGAGCCAGATGTTGTCGCCCATGCCGATCTCGTCGCCGTAGTAGAGGATCGGCGAGCCGGGCAGGGACAGCAGCAGGGCCGTGAACAGCTCGATCTGGTTGCGGTCGTTGTCGAGGAGCGGGGCCAGCCGGCGGCGGATGCCGATGTTGGCGCGCATGCGCGGGTCCTTGGCGTACTCCGCGTACATGTAGTCGCGTTCCTCGTCGGTGACCATTTCCAGGGTCAGCTCGTCGTGGTTGCGCAGGAAGATGCCCCACTGGCAGCCGGAGGGGATGGCCGGGGTCTTGGCGAGGATCTCGGAGACCGGGTAGCGCGACTCCCTTCTGACCGCCATGAAGATCCGCGGCATGACCGGGAAGTGGAAGGCCATGTGGCACTCGTCGCCGCCCGCGGCGTAGTCGCCGAAGTAGTCGACCACGTCCTCCGGCCACTGGTTGGCCTCCGCCAGCACCACCGTGTCCGGGTACTGCGCGTCGATCTCCTTGCGCACCCGCTTCAGGAAGGCGTGCGTGGCCGGGAGGTTCTCGCAGTTGGTGCCCTCCTCCTGGTACAGGTACGGCACCGCGTCCAGCCGGAACCCGTCGATGCCCAGGTCCAGCCAGAATTTCAGCGCGGAGATCATCTCCTCCTGCACGGCCGGGTTCTCGTAGTTGAGGTCCGGCTGGTGGGAGAAGAACCGGTGCCAGTAGTACTGCTTGCGTACCGGGTCGTAGGTCCAGTTCGACGCCTCGGTGTCGACGAAGATGATCCGCGCGTCCTGGAACTGCTTGTCGTCGTCGGCCCAGACGTAGTAGTCGCCGTACGGGCCGTCCGGGTTCCTGCGGGACTCCTGGAACCACGGGTGCTGGTCGCTGGTGTGGTTCATGACGAAGTCGATGATCACGCGCATGCCGCGCTGGTGCGCCGCGTCCACGAACTCCACGAAGTCGGCGAGGTCGCCGAACTCGGGCAGCACGGCGGTGTAGTCGGAGACGTCGTAACCGCCGTCGCGCAGCGGTGACTTGAAGAAGGGCGGGAGCCACAGGCAGTCCACGCCCAGCCATTGCAGGTAGTCCAGCTTGGCGGTCAGGCCCTTCAGGTCGCCGACGCCGTCGCCGTTGCTGTCCTGGAAGGAGCGGACGAGGACCTCGTAGAAGACGGCTCGCTTGAACCAGTCCGGGTCCCGGTCCTTGGCGGGGGTGTCCTCGAAGGTGTCCGGCACGGGCTCGTTGACGATCATGTGGTGGGTGACCCTCCGATCTGCGGGTGGGACGGTCGCAGAACCGTGCAGACGTGCGCGGGCGAACGGCCCGGCTCCAGGCGCACATAGTTGGCCCTGCCCCAGTGGTAGGTCTCGCCGGTCAGCTCGTCGCGCACCGGCACCGACTCGTGCCAGTCCAGGCCGAGTTGCGGCATGTCCAACGAGACCGTCGCCTCCTGGGTGTGGCGGGGATCGAGGTTCACGACCACCAGAACCGTGTTCGACCCCTGTCGCTTCGAGTAGGCGATCACCTCCTCCTTGTCCGTGGGGTGGAAGTGCAGATCGCGCAGTTGGCGCAGAGCCGGGTTCTCGCGCCGGATGGTGTTGAGGCGGGTGATGAGGGGGGTGATGGTGGTGCCCTCGCGTTCGGCGCGGGTCCAGTCGCGGGGTTTGAGCTGGTACTTCTCCGAGTCGAGGTATTCCTCGCTGCCTTCGCGCAGGGGGGTGTTCTCGCAGAGTTCGTAGCCGCTGTAGATGCCCCAGGCGGGGGAGAGGGTGGCGGCGAGGACGGCGCGGACCTCGAAGGCGGGGCGGTGGTCGGAGCGGGGGAAGAACTCGTACCAGGCGCCGTACAGGGCGCGTTCCCGCTCGACCAGCAGGGGCAGCGGCTCGGAGGAGGTGACCAGGTCCCGCAGGGGGTGGCGGGCCAGGACCGCGTCCACCTGCGGCGTCAACGCCGCCGCCAAACGGGACGCGGCCGGCCTGCTCTCGTCCCGCAGCGCGTCGACGGCGGCCAGCAGTTCACGCCGGTCCGCGCTCCCGGGCACGTCCGCGGCGGCCCGCTCGTACAGCCGGGCGCCCTCCTCCAGGACCAGGTCCGTGTCCATCCCCGCCGGGATCTTGATCCGCGCGTGGCGCCGCCAGGTGGTGACCGGATCGCCCCACGCCTCCACGGTGTACGACCACAGTCCGGGCTCGCCCGCGGTGACGGTGGCGCCCCAGCGGTCGGTGCCCGGGGCCAGTTCCCGCATCGGCGTCCAGGGCCCGGGCCGGCCCCGCGGATCTCTCAGGACGACGTTGGCGGCGACCGCGTCGTGCCCCTCGCGGAACACGGTGGCGGAGACCTCGAACGACTCGCCGGTGACGGCCTTGGCCGGCCTGCGCCCGCGCTGGACGGCCGGACGGACGTCCAGGACGGGGATGCGCCCGACGGCGGTGATGCTCTCCGCGGAGGTGGCTGACGAGTGGTGCGTGGCGGGCATGACCGCTCCTGTCCGCGTCAACGTGGGGTGGGCGGATGACTCTGGGGAGGTGGGTCCTGCGAGGTGCGTGCGGGGCGTACCGCAGGAGCCTTCCCACACTCTTCCGGTGAGCAATCCGGCACTTTGTTAACTACTCGCGCGTATGTCGACAACGCGGCACACACGGCGATCTGACCGTCGCTTTCCCGGATGCCGCTCCCGCAATCAGCGTTCGTCGCGACATGTGCAGCTTTCCGTGCGGGCCGAAGCGCCACAAGAAGGCCGACGGGGAAAGATCCGGCCATATCGACACGCCGTGCCCGTCGCGACCTGTCCGGCGGATCAGGTCGAAGGCCCCAACAAGGGACACATCGCGCGGTAACGTCGTCAGGGTGAAGGCGATCCGTCGACTGACCGTCCGTCCCGTTCTCCCCGACCCCCTCCGGCCGCTCAGTGATCTGGCCCGCAATCTGCGCTGGTCCTGGCACCCGGAGACCCGCGACCTCTTCCAGTCCGTCGACCCCGAGTGCTGGACCGCGTCCGGCCGCGACCCGGTACGGCTGCTCGGCACCGTCCGGCCCGCACGTCTCGCGGAGCTGGCCGAGGACCGGCGCTTCCTGCGCCGGCTGACCGCGGTGGCCGACGACCTCGACCACTACATGACCGGCGACCGCTGGTACCAGGCCCAGCCGGGCCGACTCCCCGCCGCCGTGGCCTACTTCTCGCCCGAGTTCGGCATCACCGCCGCGCTGCCGCAGTACTCCGGCGGCCTCGGCATCCTGGCCGGTGATCACCTCAAGGCGGCCAGCGACCTGGGCGTGCCGCTGGTCGGAGTGGGCCTGCTCTACCGCCACGGCTACTTCCGCCAGTCCCTCTCCCGGGACGGCTGGCAGCAGGAGCACTACCCCGTCCTCGACCCCCACGAGCTGCCCCTCGCGCCCCTCAAGGAGAGCGACGGCACCCCCGCGCACGTCGCCCTCGCGCTGCCCGGCGGCCGGGAGCTGCGGGCCCGCATCTGGCTCGCCCAGGTCGGCCGGGTGCCGCTGCTGCTGCTCGACTCCGACGTCGAGGAGAACGACCCCGGCGACCGCGGCGTCACCGACCGGCTCTACGGCGGCGGCAGCGAGCACCGGCTCCTCCAGGAGATGCTGCTCGGCATAGGAGGTGTCCGGGCGGTGCGCACGTACTGCCGGCTCACCGGCCACGCCGCGCCGGAGGTGTTCCACACCAACGAGGGCCACGCCGGCTTCCTCGGTCTGGAACGCATCGCCGAACTGTGCGACGAGGGGCTGGAGTTCGGCTCCGCCCTTGAGGCGGTGCGGGCCGGCACCGTCTTCACCACCCACACCCCCGTCCCGGCCGGCATCGACCGCTTCGACCGCGAGCTGGTCGCCCGACACTTCGGCCCCGACTCCGAACTCCCGCGCATCGACGTCGAACGCGTCCTCAGGCTCGGCATGGAGACCTATCCCGGCGGTGAGCCGAACCTGTTCAACATGGCCGTGATGGGCCTCAGGCTCGCCCAGCGCGCCAACGGCGTCTCCCTGCTGCACGGCGGGGTCAGCCGCGGGATGTTCGCCGGACTGTGGCCCGGTTTCGACGCCGACGAGGTGCCCATCACCTCCGTCACCAACGGCGTGCACGCCCCGACCTGGGTGGCCCCCGAGGTGTTCCGGCTCGGCGCCCGGCAGATCGGCGCGCAGCGGGCCGAGGACGCGCTGGCCGTCGGCGGCTCGGACCGCTGGGACTCGGTCGCCGACATCCCCGACCAGGACATCTGGGAGCTGCGCCGTACCCTGCGCGCCCAGCTCGTCGAGGAGGTGCGCGAGCGGCTGCGCGCCTCCTGGCGGCAGCGCGGCGCCGGGACGGCCGAACTGGGCTGGATCGACGACGCCCTCGACCCGGACGTGCTCACCATCGGCTTCGCGCGGCGCGTCCCGTCGTACAAGCGCCTCACGCTGATGCTGCGCGACCGGGACCGGCTGATGGACCTGCTGCTGCATCCCGAGCGGCCGATCCAGATCGTCGTCGCGGGCAAGGCGCACCCGGCGGACGACGGCGGCAAGCGGCTGGTGCAGGAGCTGGTGCGGTTCGCGGACGACCCGCGGGTGCGGCACCGCATCGTGTTCCTGCCGGACTACGGCATGGCGATGGCGCAGAAGCTGTACCCGGGCTGCGACATCTGGCTGAACAACCCGCTGCGGCCGCTGGAGGCCTGCGGCACCTCCGGCATGAAGGCGGCGCTCAACGGCTGCCTCAACCTGTCGGTGCTGGACGGCTGGTGGGACGAGTGGTACCAGCCCGACTTCGGCTGGGCGATCCCCACCGCCGACGGCGCGGGCACCGACCCCGACCGGCGCGACGCCATAGAGGCCAACGCCCTCTACGACCTGCTGGAGCAGCGGATCACCCCGCGCTTCTACGAGCGGGGCGCGAGCGGGCTGCCCGACCGGTGGTTGGAGATGGTCCGCAGGACCCTCAGCCTGCTCGGCCCGAAGGTGCTGGCCGGCCGCATGGTCCGCGAGTACGTCGAGCGGCTCTACGCCCCCGCCGCCGAGGCGCACCGCGCGATGGACCCGGACTCCGCGCGCGGGCTCGCCGAGTGGAAGACGCGGGTGCGGGCGGCCTGGCCCGGCGTCAGCGTCGACCACGTGGAGACGTCCGCCGCCACCGCCAGCGCCGAACTCGGCACCACGCTCGCACTGCGGGTGCGGGTGAAGCTCGGTGACCTCGCGCCGGAGGACGTGGAGGTGCAGGCGGTCTCCGGCCGGGTGGACTCCGAGGACCGGATCACCGACGCGGCGAAGGTGCCGCTGAAACCGGTGGGCGGGCCCGACCTGGAGGGCCGCTGGGTCTACGAGGGGCCGCTCGCCCTGGACCGCACCGGCCCCTTCGGCTACACGGTCCGCGTCCTGCCCGCGCACCGGCTGCTGGCCTCCGGTGTGGAGACCGGCCTGGTCGCGGTGCCCTCGGGTGACCTGGTGGAGGCGGCGGGCCTGCTGATGCGGTGAGCACCGGGGCGGTGGCGACGAGGAGGGCTCAGTCCTCCTCGTCGCCACCGCTCAGCCGCCGCAGTACGGTTCCGCAGCGGCGGGCGTAGGCGTGCTGGAAGGCGCGGGCGGCCGGTCCCCCGGCCTTCGCGTACCACTTGGCCGGGCGGCTGAAGGCGTGCACGGTCAGCCAGACCGTCCCGTCGCCCGTGCGGTCCACCACGAAGGCCTCCTCGCCGGACTCCGGGTGGCCGGGCAGCGTGCCGTAGGCCCAGCCGGCCCGGCGCGGCTCCTCCAGGGTCCACACCACCCGGCAGGGCGCCTTGATCATTCCGGCGAGCGTGACGGTGACGTCGACGCCGGGCGCGGCACGCTCCGCGCTCGCGTCGATGCCGACGCCCATCTCCCGGTGCATCTCCCAGGTGAGCACGGCCTCGACCGCCCGCCGGAACACCGGTTCGCCCTCCCCGAGGCGGGTGCGTACGTGCATGGGGCGGAAGCCGGGCGGGCAGGCGCCCTGCTCGCGGGTGGCGCCGACGTCGTCGTACGTGAAGGACATGGTCACCAAGAGTAGGGCGGCACCCGGGAACCGCTGGTTCCGGGTGCTCGGTGGAGGCGCTGGCACCGGCCTCCAGCTGATCGAGACGATGAAGGCGACGGGCGGCGAGGACGGCTACTTCCGCAAGTGGGCCGGCCAGAAGAAGAACAACTACGGCTACGACGGCGCCACCTGGGCCGCCTACGTCGACCGCGCCGACCGCCCGGCCGTCCCCGGCAGCCCCCAGCTCGCCCGGTACGCACCCGGGAACCGCTGGTTCCGGGTGCCGCCCGCCGTGTTGTGCCGGTGTCGCCGCTTCCGGTCAGTTCACGTTGATCGCGGTCCAGGCCGCGCCCACCGTCTTGTACTCGGTGCTGTCGGCGCCGTACAGGTCGGACGCCGCGCTCAGGGTCGCCGCGCGGGCGTCGGCGTAGTCGGTCGTCGACGTCATGTACTCGGTCAGCGCCTTGTACCAGATCTGCAGTGCCTTGTCCCGGCCGATGCCGGTGACGGTGGAGCCGTCGGAGGTCGGGGAGTCGTAGTCGACCCCGTCGACCGTCCGCGCCCCGCTGCCCTCGGACAGCAGGAAGAAGAAGTGGTTGGCCGGACCGGACGAGTAGTGCACGTCGACGCCGCCGAGGCCGGAGTCCCAGTAGTCCTTGGACGCGCCGTCCTTGCTGGGCTTGTCCATGTAGCGCAGCGGGGTGCCGTCGCCGTTGATGTCGATCTGCTCGCCGATGAGGTAGTCGCCCTTGTCGGCGGAGCTGCCCGCGAAGTACTCCACGCCGGTGCCGAAGATGTCGCTGGTCGCCTCGTTGAGGCCGCCGGACTCGCCGCTGTAGTTGAGGCCCGCGGTGTTGGAGGTGACGCCGTGGCTCATCTCGTGCCCGGCCACGTCCAGCGAGGTCAGCGGGTTGGTGTTGCCCGTGCCGTCGCCGTAGGTCATGCAGAAGCAGCTGTCCGACCAGAAGGCGTTGACGTAGTTGCTGCCGTAGTGGACGCGGGAGTAGGCCGCCTTGCCGTCGTTCTTGATGCCGTTGCGGCCGAAGCTCTCCTTGTAGAAGTCCCAGGTGACCTGGGCGCCGTAGGCGGCGTCGACGGCGGCGGTCTGGTCCTGGGGGTCGCTGGAGGCGGCGCCGGTGCCCCAGGCGTCGTCGGCGTCGGTGAACAGGGTTCCGGTGCCGGAGGTCCTGCGGGCCAGGTTGTACGTCTTGTGGCCGCCGCGCCCGGTGTCGTACAGCTGGTACGACGAGCCCGACTTGGTGGTGCCGAGTTCGACCGTGCCCGAGTACAGGCTCTTGCCGGAGCCGGTCTCGATGCCCTGGTACTCGTACAGCTTGGCGCCGGTGGCGGCGTCGGTGATGACGTGCAGTTCGTTCGGGGTGCCGTCGTCCTGGAGGCCGCCGACGACGGTCTCGTAGGCGAGGACGGGCTTGCCCTCGGCGGCCCAGATCACCTTGCGGGGCGCGGAGTCGGCCGCGGTCTTCGACGACCCGGCGTCCTGGGCGGCGGACAGCGCCTGCTGCTCGGCCTTGGCCGCCTTGACCTTCGGCGTGACGGTGGCGACCTCGACGGCGGCTCTGGTCGCCTTGGTGACGCTCTCGGTGGCGCCGGACCGCGACCGGTGCACGACGAGGTCGCCGCCGAGGACGGGCAGGCCGTCGTAGGTGCGCTCGTAGCGGGTGTGCACGCTGCCGTCGCGGTCCTTGACCACGTCCTTGACGACCAGCTTCTCCTTGGCGCCGAGGCCTATCTCTCGGGCGGCGCCGGCCGCGCCGGCCTGCTGCTCCTGGATGAGCGCGCTGCGGGCGGTGTCCGACAGCAGGACGGGGGCGCCCGGGAGCGCCGACGGCGCGCTGCTGTCGGCGGCGGCGTTGCCCGCGGTCAGACCGGTGGTGAGCATCGCCCCGGCTGCGACCGCGGTGGCGAGGGCCAGCGTGGTGCGCTTGTGGCGCGCGAAGAGGGTGGACACACAAGCTCCTTCGGTGGGGGGATCCGGTCGGCGTGGGGTGTCCGGCCGGTTACTGCGAAGTTGTGCGGCGGGTGACGGAAGACTGACACCGAAGGCGCGTACATGTCAGGAGGGCGTGATGATGTTGGCCGAAAACCGATGCCTGGACATGTGTCGCGGAAATGTGAAGGGCGCGTGACCTCGGTCAAGTGGCAACAAGGCGGGCGTAAGTGCTTGGCAAAAAACGGGCGGGAGGCGAAGGTTCGGGCGGACATGGAGAGGGCGCCGCCCCGGAGGATTCGAACCTCCGGAGCGGCGTCCTGACTCGGGGTGGTGCACCCGGGGGGCCGGCCGGCCTACGGGAAGGTGAGCCGCCAGGCGTCGATGTAACCGGTGTCCGCCGGACCCTGGTCCTGGACGCGCAGCTTCCAGGTGCCGTTGGCCGTCTCGGAGGAGGCGTTGACCGTGTAGGTCTCGTGCACGTCCTCAGCCGGGTCGTAGCCGCTGTTCTTCAGGCGGTACGTCGACCCGTCGGGCGCGACCAGGTCGATCTGGAGGTCACCGCGCCAGCTGTGCACGATGTCCACCCCCACCTGGAGGTTGCTCGGCGCCTTGCCGGTGCGCCCGGAGACCGTGAGGGACGAGGTCACCGCCGACCCGTAGTCGGGGATGTTCACGTTCGTGGTGCTCTCGAACGTGGTGCCGTCACCGGGGTCGCCGCCACCGGGCCGCGCGCCGACGTTGATGCCCGCCCACGCGTTCGCCACCGCGGTGTACTCGGCGCTGTCGGTGCCGTACAGCTCACCGGCCGCCGCGAGGGTGCCGGTGCGGGCGCCCGCGTAGTTGGTGGTCGACGTGAACTTGGTGGTCAGCGCGCGGAACCAGATCTTCTCCGCCTTGGCGCGGCCGATGCCGGTGACCGGGAGGCCGTCCGAGGTGGGCGAGTTGTAGGTGACACCGTTGATCGTCTTGGTGCCGCTGCCCTCGCTCAGCAGGTAGAAGAAGTGGTTGGCCGGACCGGACGAGTAGTGGACGTCCACCCCGCCGATCCCCGAGTACCAGTAGTCCTTGGACGCGCCGTCCTTGCTGGGCTCGTCCATGTAGCGCAGCGGGGTGCCGTCGCCGTTGATGTCGATCTCCTCGCCGATGAGGTAGTCACCGATGTCCGAGGAGTTGTTGGCGTAGAACTCGACCGCGGTACCGAAGATGTCGGACGTGGCCTCGTTCAGGCCGCCGGACTCGCCGCTGTAGTTGAGGCCCGCGGTGTTGGACGTGACGCCGTGGGTCATCTCGTGCCCGGCCACGTCGACGGCGGTGAGCGGGTTTGAGTTGTTGTACCCGTCGCCGTACGTCATGCAGAAGCAGCTGTCCGACCAGAACGCGTTGACGTAGTTGTTGCCGTAGTGGACCCGGCTGTACGCGGCCGCACCGTCGCCGCGGATGCCCGAACGGCCGTGCACGTTCTTGTAGTAGTCCCAGGTCAGCGCGGCGCCGTAGTGCGCGTCGGCGCCGGCGGTCCCCGGGTCGGAGGAGCTGCCGTTGCCCCACACGTCGTCGGAGTCGGTGAACAGCGAACCGGTGCCGGACGTGCCGCGGTTCAGGTTGTACGTCTTGTGGTTGCCGCGCGCGGTGTCGGTCAGGGTGTACGACGACCCGGACTGCGCGGTGCCGAGCGTCACGGTGCCGCTGTACGTGGTGTGGCCGGTGCCGTTCTCGATGGCCTGGTACTCGTACAGCTTGGCGCCGGTGGCGGCGTCGGTGACGACGTGCAGCTCGTTCGGGGTGCCGTCCTCCTGGAGGCCGCCCACGACCGTCTCGTACGCCAGGACGGGCGTGCCGTTCGCCGCCCAGATCACCTTGCGCGGGGCGCGGTCGGCGTCCGGCTGCTCCGCGCCGGCGGCCTTCGCGGCGGACACCGCCTGCGACTCGGCCTTCGCGGCGGAGATCTTCGGCGTGACGGTGGCCGGCTTGATCGCCTTCGCCGTGGCCTTGACGACCTGCTCCGTCTTCCCCGCGTCACTGGCCACCACGAGGTCGCCGCCGAGGACGGGCAGACCGTCGTAGGTGCGCTCGTAGCGGGTGTGCAGGGTGCCGTCCCGGTCCTTGAGCACGTCCCGGACGACGAGCTTCTCCTTGGCGCCCAGGCCCAGTTCGGCTGCGGTCTCGGCCCTGGTGGCGTTGGCGTCGTGGATCAGTTCCGCGCGCTGGGACGGGGTGAGCCGGACCAGCTCGGCGCCCTTCGCGGGGGACGGGCCGGCGGGGGCCGCGGTGGCGGCGCCGGACTGGACCGCCGTGGCGATCAGCGCGGCGACACCGGCCAGCGCGACGGCCGCGGCACGCCGGTGCGTGACGCGGCGGAAGGAGGCGGGGGAGGTGGTGTGGGAGGTGCGTCTGTGGGGAGTACTGCTGCTCAACACTGACTCCTTCTGCGTGGCCGCGGGTCGCGCGGCCAGGGGAGACCGGTCGGCGGGTGGCCGGCCGGGCGGAACTGTGCGGTACGCAGAAACCACGTGCTAGGAGCTGGCCGCGGCACAGCGCTCGTGGGGAAGCTGTGGGGGCACTGTGAAGGGGCCGACGGAAGAGTGGCAGGAGAAAGCGCTACTTGTCAGGAGCGCGTCACTAAGTTGGCTGGAAATGGTTCGTTGACCGGGCGTTCACGTTCGATAAACGGAATCGTCGCCGTCCCGGTCCGGCTGCTGTCCGGTCGGTCAGTAACCGGCGGACGGCTGCCCGTGCCAGGAACCCCACAGGGCCGCGTACGCCCCGCCCGACGCCACCAGTTCGTCGTGGGTGCCCAGCTCGGTCAGCAGGCCGTCCTCCATCACCGCCACCCGGTCGGCGTCGTGCGCGGTGTGCAGACGGTGCGCGATGGCGATGACCGTACGGCCCTTCAGCACGGCGGCCAGCGCCTGCTCCGTGTGGCGGGCCGTCGTCGGGTCCAGCAGGGCGGTGGCCTCGTCCAGGATCAGCGTGTGCGGGTCGGCCAGCACCACCCGGGCCAGGGCGAGCTGCTGGGCCTGCGAGCCGTCCGTGGAGTGCGCGTGCTCCTTCGCCCCCAGCTCGGTGCCGAGGCCGTCGGGAAGTTCCCGCACCCACTCCTCGGCGCCCACCGCGGCGAGCGCCGCCCACAACTGCGCGTCGGTGGCCGCGGGTTCGGCGATGAGGAGATTGTCGCGGACCGTGCCCAGGAACACGTGGTGCTCCTGGGTGACCAGCACCACCTGACGGCGCAGCCGTTCCGGACCCAGGGCGACCACGGGCACCCCGCCCACCGTCACCGAGCCCTCCGTCGGCGCGTCGACGCCGGCCAGCAGCCGGCTGAGCGTGGTCTTGCCCGCCCCCGACGGCCCGACGACCGCCAGCCGCTCGCCCGGCCGCACGGTCAGGTCCACCCCGCGCAGCACCTGGCCGCCCCGGTCGTAGGCGTACCGCACCCCGGACACGTCGATACGGTCGTCCGCCGGGACCGCCGACTCGTCCGCCGTCGCCCGCGGCGCGCCCGCCAGCCCCTCCACCCGGGCGAAGGAGGCCGCACCGGCCTGCAGTTGCTCGGTCCGCATCAGCACCTCGTCGAGCGGTCCGGACAGCTGCTGGAGGTACACGGCACAGGACACCACCGCGCCGAGGCTCGCCGACCCGTGCGCGTGCAGGACCCCGCCGAGCAGCAGCACGCCCGCCACGGGGAGGACGTAGGAGACGTCCACCGCCGGGAAGAACACACTGCGCAGGAACAGCGTGCGGAACCGGGTGCGCCGCGAGACCTCCAGCGCCTCATGGTTCGTCGTGACGCGCCGCTCGGCCAGCCCGAACGCCTCGACCGTGCGGGCCCCCGACACCGTGGCCGCCAGGCTCTCCGCGACGTCCGAGCCGGCCGCGCCCTCGGCGAGATAGGCCGCCCGTGCCCGGCGCAGGTACCAGCGCAGCGCGAGCCAGGCCGGCGTCAGACCCAGCACCCCGACCAGGCCGAGCAGCGGGTCGAGTACGAACACCGCGCCGGTGAGGAACAGCGCCTGCACCGCGTTGACCAGCAGCTCGGGGCCGGCGTCGCGCAGCGTCGTGCCGACGGTGGTCACGTCGGCGGTGCCGCGCGTCGTCAGGTCCCCGGTCCCCGCCCGCTCCACCACCGACGCGGGCAGCGCCAGCGCCCGGTCCACGTACCGCTCGCGCACCCGGGCGAGCGTCCGTTCCCCGAACCGGTGTCCCACGTACCGCGCCCAGCGGGCCAGCAGCAACTGCGCCAGCGAGCAGAGCAGGATGGCGAGGGCCATCCGGTCCACGGCGTCGACCCCGCCCCCGTCGCGCACCTCGTCGACGATGCGGCCCAGCAGCCACGGCCCCGCGAGCCCGGCCAGCGCGGCCAGCGCGTTGAGGCCCAGGACGACGGCGAAGGACCTCCGGTCGGCGCGTACGAGGCCGGCTGCCGCGCGGCGGACGTCGGTGCGCTCGGCCACGGGCAGCTGTGTCATCGGGCCGGCTCCCCTTCTTCGGCGCCCTCGGAGTCCCGCGCGACCAGGGCGCGGTATCCCGGCTCCGCGTCCAGGAGTTCGCGATGTGTGCCGGTTGCCGCGACCTTGCCGTCGACCAGGTGGTGTACGACGTCCGCGCGGTCGAGCAGGAGCGGCGAGGTGGCGGCCAGCACGGTGGTACGGCCCTTGCGGGCGCGTCTGAGCCGGTCGGCCACGGTGGCTTCGGTGTGGGCGTCCAGGGCGGAGGTGGGTTCCGCGGCGAGGAGGACTTCGGGGTCGGTCAGCAGGGCCCTTGCCAGGCGGATGCGCTGGCGTTGGCCGCCGGACAGGTCGTGGGCCTGGGCCGCGACCTGGGTGTTGAGCCCGTCGGGCAGGCCCCGGACGATGTCCTCGGCGGCGGCCGTGTGGATGGCGTGCGTGAGGTGCGCCAATTCGTCTGCCGCGGCCGGTTGTTCGGCTTCTGCGGGTGTGTCGTGGCTGGTCGCGCCCACGCGGCGGGGCAGCAGATCGACACTGCCCGCGCCCCTCGGGCCAGTATCCGGAACGCCTATTACAGCGCCCAGGGTGCCCGCGAAGAGGTCTGCCTCCGCGTCCGCCACCAGGATGCGGGAGCGGATCTGGGGGAGGGGGATCTCGGTCAGGGGGACGTCTCCCCAGGTCGCGTCCGACGGTGTGTAGCGGCCCAGGCGGTCCAGTACGTCGCCGGCGTCGGACGGGCGGGACGTGACCAGGGCGGTCAGGCGGCCGGGGGCGATCCGTACGCCCGAGGCGGGATCGTGGAGCACCGAGGGTTCCGCGGGGGCGTCCCGGGTGCCCTCGTCCGGTTCCGGCTCCAGGCGCAGGAAGGCGACGACCCGGCGGGCGGCCACCACGCCGCGGCTGAGCTGGTGGCCCATCTCGATGAGGAACGCCACCGGCCAGCCCAGCGCCACGACATAGCCGTACACCGACACCAGTTCGCCCACGCTGATGTGCCCCTGCGCGGCCAGCCGGGCGCCCAGCCAGGTCACCAGGGCCAGGAACAGCATCGGCAGCCCCACCCCGAGGGCCTGGATCCAGCTGGTCACCGCGCCGACCCGGTAGCCCTGCTCGCGCAGCCGGCCCGAGTCCCTGCGGAAGGCGTCCGCGACCAGGCCCTTGCCGCCCAGCCCGTTCAGCACCCGCAGCCCGCCCGCGAGGTCGCCGATCCGCGCGGTCAGTACGGACTGCCGCTCCCGGTACTCGGTCTCCCTGCCCTGCAGGCGTCCCATCAGCGGGCCGAGCACCACCCCGAGCAGCGGCACCCCGAGCAGCACCACCAGGGCGAGCCGGGTCGACACCGACAGCATCAGTCCGCCGACCGCCGCGTAGGCGACCACCGCCCCGACGCCCGGCCCCACGGCCGTCAGGGACGTGCTGATGGTCTGCACGTCGCCCACCCCGATGGTGACGACCTCGCCGGTCCCCACCTGACCGCGCAGCGCCGCTCCCAGCCGCGTCGCGTGGCCGACGACCACCTTGACGGTGCGGAAGTTGGCGTCCATCCGCACCTTCGTCATCGTGCGGTGCCGCATCATGCCCAGCCACGCGTTGACCCCGCCGACGGCGACCATGGCGCCCGTCCAGACCGCCAGCGCGCCCAGGTCACCGGGCTCCAGGCCGTGGTCGACCGCCCGGGCCGTCAGATACGGCGTCGCGGCCAGCAGCACCATCCAGACGCTCGACATCACCGCCCCCGCCAGACACCGCGGCCACTGCCGCGCGACCAGCCACCCCAGGTACCGCCAGCCGCCCCGGCGGTCCGGCGTACCCGGATCCTCGTACGCGTCGATCCTCATGCCAGGCTGTCCCGCCACGCCCGGTGCAGGTCCGCGAACCGGCCCGTGCCGGCGATCAGTTCGTCCGGGGCGCCGTCCTCGACGATCCGGCCGTGCTCCATCACCAGCACCCGGTCGGCGATCTCCACGGTGGACAGCCGGTGAGCGATCACCACCGCCGTACGGCCCTTCAGCACCGTCGTCATCGCCCGCTGCACCGCCCGCTCCCCGGGGATGTCCAGCGAACTGGTCGCCTCGTCCAGGATCAGCACCGCCGGGTCCGCGAGCAGCGCCCGCGCGAACGCCACGAGCTGCCGCTGACCGGCGGAGATACGGCCGCCCCGCTTACGGACGTCGGTGTCGTAGCCGTCGGGCAGCGCGGCGATGAAGTCATGGGCGCCGATCGCCTTCGCGGCCCGCTCGATCTCCTCCCGCGTCGCCTCCGGACGGCCGATGGCGATGTTGTCCGCGACCGTGCCGGAGAACAGGAACGCCTCCTGCGTCACCATCACCACCCCGCGCCGCAGTTCCGGCACGGCCAGGTCGCGCAGGTCGGTGCCGTCCAGCAGGACCCGCCCGCCCGAGGGGTCGTAGAACCGGGCGAGCAGTTTGGCCAGCGTCGACTTGCCCGCGCCGGTCGAGCCCACGACGGCGACCGTCTGCCCGGCCGGGAGCGTCAGCTCGAAGCACGGCAGCACCTCGCCGCCGGTGCGGTAGCCGAAGCTCACCGACTCGAAGACGACCTCGCGGCCGGGGTGCTCCGACTCCAGCCGCGGCAGCTCCTTCGGCGCGGTCGGCTCGGGCACCGACGGCGTCCGGGCCAGCAGCCCGGCGATCTTCTCCAGCGAGGCCGCCGCCGACTGGTAGGAGTTCAGGAACATGCCGAGCCGGTCGATCGGGTCGTACAGCCGGCGCAGGTACAGCACCGCCGCCGCCAGCACACCGAGCGCCAGTGTGCCGTCGGCGACCCGGTAGGCGCCCCACAGCACGATCCCCGCGACGGCCGTGTTGGCGACCAGCCGGGAACCGACGACATAACGGGCCATCTCCAGCAGCGCGTCGCCGTTGGTCCGCTCGTGACGGTGGTTCAGGACCGCGAAGTCGGCGTCGTTGGCGGCCTCCCGGCGGAAGGCGCGCACCGGCCGGATGCCGTTCATCGTCTCCACGAACTTCACGATCACCGCCGCGATCGCCGTGGACCGCTGCCGGTACACCCGCCCCGCGCGCCGCTGGTAGAGCCGCACCAGTGCGTACAGCGGCACGAACGACGCCACCGCGACGGAGCCGAGGCCGAGGTCCAGCCAGAGCAGCAGCGCGGCGATGTAGACGAAGGAGAGGATGACCGTCACCAGCTCCTGCAGGCCCTCGTCGAGCAGTTCGCGCAGGGATTCCACGTCCGTGGTGGAGCGGGAGATGAGACGGCCCGAGGTGTAGCGCTCGTGGAAGTCGACGCTCAGCGCCTGCGCGTGCCGGAAGATGCGGCCGCGCAGGTCGAGCAGCACGTCCTGGCTGACGCGGGCCGCGGCGGCGATGAAGGCGTACTGGAGCGAGCCCGCTGCCAGCGAGCACAGCAGATAGCCGGCGCCCACCGCGATCAGCGGACCGTGGTCGTCGTCCCGCAGGGCCGGCACGGCGTGGTCGATGGCGTACGCCACCAGCAGCGGGCCCGCCTGCACGGCCGCCTGCTGGAGCAGCAGGAGGAGGACGGTGAGGGCGACGCGTGCCTTCATCGGCGACAGCAGGGAGCGCAGCAGGGCGCGGGTCGCGCCCGGCGGGCTGGGCAGGACGTCCTGGTCGAACGACTCGTCGTCGGCGGTGCGGGTCGCAGCCTCGGCCGGGTCCCCGTGCCCGGGGTCCTCCGGCTGGTCCCTCTCCGGCGCCGTGGCCGTGGGCGCGGTCATCTGCCGTCCCCTTCCTGGGATCCCTCGTCGTTCTCGTGCCCGTCGAGCCCGGACATCAGATGGGCGTACTCGGGGCTGGTGCGCAGCAGTTCGTGATGGGTGCCGACGGCGGTGATCCGGCCCTCGGAGAGCAGGGCGACGCGGTCGGCGAGCAGGACGGTGGAGGGGCGGTGGGCCACGATCAGCGCGGTGGTGTCCGCGAGGACCTGCCGCAGGGCGGCCTCCACGGCGGCCTCCGTGTGCACGTCCAGCGCGGACAGCGGGTCGTCCAGGACGAGGAACCTCGGTCTGCCCACCACCGCCCGCGCGAGCGCGAGGCGCTGACGTTGGCCGCCGGAGAGGCTGAGGCCCTGCTCGCCGACCTGGGTGCCGGTGCCCTGGGGGAGCGCGTGCGCGAAGTCGGCCTGCGCGACGGCGAGCGCACGGTCCAGCTCCTCCTCGCCGGCGCCCTCGCCGGTCCCCATCAGCACGTTCTCACCGACGGTGGCCGAGAAAAGGGTGGGCTCCTCGAAGGCCACGGCGACCATCGAGCGCAGCTCCTCGCGGGACAGGGCGGTGATGTCCTCGCCGTCCAGCGTGATCCGGCCCTCGGTCACCTCGTGCAGGCGGGGGACGAGCGCGGTCAGCGTCGTCTTGCCACTGCCGGTGGCGCCGACCAGGGCCATGGACTCACCGGAGCGGATGTGCAGGTTGACGTCCGTCAGAAGGGGCGGCGAGTCGGGGGCTGCGTCGGGGTACCGGAACCGGACGTTCTCGAACCGTAGTCCGCCCGCCGCAGCGGCACCCCGCTCCGCCGGGCTGCGCTCGCCACCTCCCCGCACCAGCGCACGTTCGCCGGCGACACCCTGCGTTTCGACCTCCGCGTCCATCACCTCGAAGTACCGGTCCGTGGCCGTCGCCGCCTCCTGGCTCATCGCCAGCAGGAAGCCGATGGACTCCACCGGCCACCGCAGCGCCAGCGCCGTGGACAGGAACGCCACCAGCGTCCCCGCCGACAGCGACCCGTCCGCCACCTGCACCGCCCCGACCACCAGCGCGGCACCGATCGCCACCTCGGGCAGCGTCACGATGACCGCCCAGATGGCCGCCAGCAGCCGCGCCTTGCGCAGCTCCGTGCCCCGCAGCGTGTGCGACAGCTCGTGGAAGGCACGGGCCTGGCTGCGGTGCCTGCCGAAGCCCTTGATGATCCGGATGCCGAGCACGCTCTCCTCGACCACGGTCGTCAGATCCCCGACCTGGTCCTGCGCGCGCCGCGCCACCGCGGAGTACTTCTTCTCGAAGATCCCGCAGGTGATCATCACCGGGATGGCGGGCCCGAGGATGACCAGCCCCAGCGTCCAGTCCTGGACCAGCATGATGCCCACGCCGACCAGGATCGTGACGCCGTTGACCAGCAGGAACGTCAGCGGGAAGGCGAGGAACATGCGGAGCAGCATCAGGTCGGTCGTCCCGCGCGACAGCAACTGCCCCGAGGCCCAGCGGTCGTGGAAGGCCACCGGCAGCCGTTGCAGATGCCGGTACAGGTCCGCGCGCATCCCCGCCTCGACCCCCGCCAGCGGCCGGGCCACCAGCCACCGCCGCAGCCCGAACAGCAGCGCCTCCGCCAGCCCGAGGAGCAGCAGGTACAGCGCCCCGAGCCACACGCCCGCCGGGTCGCCGTCGGCGATCGGCCCGTCCACCATCCACTTCAGGACGAGCGGGATCACCAGCCCCACGCAGGAGGCGAGGATCGCTGTCACCGCGGCCGTCCCCAACCGTGCGCGCACCGGCCGTACATAGGGCCACAGCCGCAGCAGGGCACGTACGGTGGAACGCTTCTCGGCAGCGTCCGGGACGGGTTCCGGAGCGGATTCGGGGGCGAGATCCGGGGCGGGGGCAGGTGTCGTGGGCATCAGCAGCGAGCCTACGGTTCGCCACTGACACTGCCCACCGAGTTTTCGAGCCCGCCCGGGGTCGTACGGAAGCCCCGCAGGGGTCGTACGGGGGCATCGACCGTTCGGCTGATGCGCCTTCGAGCGCGTCGGCCGATGTGCCGGCCCCCCGGCCGCCGGGAGGCTGGTGCCATGCCCGTCATCCAAGTCACCGACCTGCGCAAGTCCTACGGCGGCCGACCCGTCGTCGACGGTGTGTCCTTCGCCGTCGAGGAAGGCGAGATCTTCGGCGTCCTCGGCCCCAACGGAGCCGGCAAGACCACCACCGTCGAGTGCGTCGAGGGACTGCGCGTCCCCGACGCCGGCCGGGTCCGCGTCGCCGGGCTCGACCCCGTCGCCGACCACCAGCGGGTCGCCGAGGTCCTCGGCGCCCAGCTCCAGCAGAGCGAACTCCAGCCCAAGCTCACCGTCCGCGAGGCCCTGGAGCTGTACGCCGCCTTCTACCCGAAGCCGGCCGACTGGCGCCCGCTCGCCGAGCGGCTCGACCTCGCCCCGATGCTGGACACCCGGTTCGGCAAGCTCTCCGGCGGTCAGAAGCAGCGCCTGTTCATCGCGCTCGCGCTGGTCGGCGACCCCCGTGTCGTCGTGCTGGACGAGCTGACCACCGGCCTGGACCCGCGCGCCCGCCGGGAGACCTGGCGGCTCATCGAGGACATCCGCTCGGGCGGGGTCACCGTCCTGCTGGTCACCCACTTCATGGAGGAGGCCCAGCGGCTGTGCGACCGGATCGCGGTGATCGACCGGGGCCGGGTCGTCGCCCTGGACACCCCGGCCGGGCTGATCCGGCGCTCGGCGGGCGCCACCGTCATCAGCTTCACCCCGTCCGTGCCCCTGGACGAGGCGGACCTGCGCGCACTGCCCGAGCTCGTCTCCGTGGAGTTCAAGGACGGCCGCGTCACCCTGTCCGGCACGGACGAGACGGTCAACGCCGTCGTCACCCTGCTCGCCCGCACCCGCGTCACCGCCCACCAGCTCCGGGTCACCGACACCACGCTGGACGACGCCTTCCTGGACCTCACGGAGGCCACCGCATGACCACCGACGTCTTCGACACCGCCGTACTGAAGACCGAGCTGCGGCTGTTCAGCCGCGAACCGGGCGCCCTGTTCTGGATGCTGGCGTTCCCGACCCTGCTGCTGGTGATCCTCGGTTCCATCCCGTCCTTCCGCGAGGCCGACGCTTCCTTCGGCGGGCTGCGCCCGGTCGACGCCTATGTGCCGGTGGCCGTGCTCCTGGGCCTGACCGTCGGCGGGCTGCAGGGCATGCCCCAGGTCCTCACCGGCTACCGGGAGCGCGGCATCCTGCGCCGGATGTCCGCCACGCCGGTGCGTCCGGCGGCGCTGCTGTCCGCCCAGATGGTGGTGTGCGGCGCGGCTGCCCTGGTCTCGGCGCTTCTCGCGCTCGCGGTCGGCCGGCTCGCCTTCGACGTGAGCCTGCCCGCCCAGCCCCTCGGCTACCTCCTGGCACTGCTGCTGGCCGTGCTCGCCGCGCTCTCCCTGGGCGCCGTGCTCTCCGCGCTGTCCCGCACCACGAAGATCGCCGGCGCGATCGGGTCGGCCGCGCTGTTCCCGGCGATGTTCTGCGCGGGCGTGTGGCTGCCGGTGCAGGCCATGCCGGACCTGCTGGCCCGCATCGTCGGCTGGACCCCGTTCGGCGCCGCCGCGCAGGCCCTCAACGAGGCGGCGGCGGGCGACTGGCCGGGCTGGTCCCACCTGGCGGTGCCGGCGGCCTGGACGGTGCTGCTCACGGCGGCGGCCTCGCGCTGGTTCCGCTGGGAGTGACCGGAAGCGAGAGGGAGTGGGGAGACGGCGGCGTGTCCGACAATGACGCCATGACGGAGACGACGGCGGTCGACGAGCGGTGGGCGGCGTTCCACCGCTGGGGACCGTACGCCCTGCTGGCCGTCGGGACCCTGGTCGCCTGGTCGGCCGCCGACGCCATCGGCATGACGACCGGCGAACGCCGGGCGAGCGGCGCCCTGATCGGCGCGGCCGTCGTGCTGCAGCTGTGGTGGAACCGGGCCGCGCGCACCCGCCCCGAACCGTCCCCGGCCGGCACCTGCTACTACGTCGTCCGCTGGGCCCTCGGCTTCGCCCTCACCTGGCTGAACCCGCTGTTCGCCTTCTACGCGGTCGTCGGTTACTTCGGCGCCCAGCACCTGCTGCCGCGCCGGCTGTGCCGGGCCGGGCTGTTCGCCACCGCCGTCACCCTCGCGGGTTCGCAGTCCGGCGGGCTGCCGCCGAACGGGGTCATGGGGTGGGTGCTGTTCGGCGCGATCCTCACCGTCAACAGCATGCTGGTGGCCCTCTTCGCGCACTTCGCCGCGCTGGAGGAGGCCCGCAGCCGCGCCCGCGTCGAGACCATCACCGAACTGGAGCGCACCAACACCGCCCTGCAGCAGGCCCTCGACGAGAACGCCGCGCTCCACGCCCAGCTCCTCGTCCAGGCACGGGAGGCCGGGGTCGCCGACGAGCGCAGGCGGCTGGCCGCCGAGATCCACGACACCCTCGCCCAGGGCCTGACCGGCATCATCGCCCAGCTCCAGGTCGTGGCGGCCACCCCGGACCCGGCGCTCGGCCGCGAGCACCTGGACCGGGCCCTCGCCCTGGCCCGGCACAGCCTCGGCGAGGCCCGCCGCTCCGTGCACAACCTCTCGCCGGTCGCGCTGGCCGACGACGGACTGCCGGACGCGCTGAAGAAGACGGTCACCGAGTGGGGCGGGCGCACCGGCGTCCAGGCCCGGTTCACCGTCACCGGCACCGCCGAACACCTCCACGACGAGGTCGCCGCCACGCTCCTGCGCATCGCCCAGGAGGCCCTGTCCAACACGGCCCGGCACGCCGCCGCCGACCGGGTCGGCGTCACCCTCTCCTACATGGGCGACGAGGTCACCCTCGACATCCGCGACGACGGCCGGGGCTTCGACCCGCTGACCGCGCGGGAGCGCACTCCCGCCGGCGGCTTCGGCCTCGACGGCATGCGGGCCCGCGCCGAGCGCATCGCCGGTTCGCTCGCCGTGGAGGCGGAACCGGGGTACGGCACGGCCGTCTCCGCTCGCGTACCGTTGGTCCGCCATGACCGATGACGCCATGACCGATGAGCCATGACCGATGACGCCGCGACCGATGACGCCGCGATCTCCCTCCTCGTCGTCGACGACCACCCCGTGGTCCGCGACGGCCTGCGCGGCATGTTCGAGTCCGCGCCGGGCTTCCGGGTCCTCGGCGAGGCGGCGAGCGGCGTCGAGGCGCTGGAACGGGCCGCCGCGCTCGACCCCGACGTGATCCTCATGGACCTGCGGATGCCGGGTGGTTCGGGTGTGGATGCCATCCGGGAGCTGACCCGGCGCGGCGCCCGCGCGAGGGTGCTCGTGCTCACCACGTACGACACCGACTCCGACACCCTGCCCGCGATCGAGGCGGGCGCGACCGGCTACCTCCTCAAGGACGCGCCCCGCGAGGACCTGTTCACCGCGGTCCGCGCGGCGGCCGAGGGGCACACGGTCCTCTCCCCGGCGGTCGCCTCCAGGCTGGTCTCCGCCGTCCGCGCCTCCAAGACCCCCGGCGGCGAGCCCCTCTCCGCCCGCGAGCGCGAGGTGCTCGCCCTGGTGGCGCGCGGCACCTCCAACAAGGAGATCGCCCGGGAGCTGTTCATCAGCGAGGCGACCGTCAAGACCCACCTCACCCACCTGTACGCCAAACTCGGCGTGAGCGACCGGGCGGCGGCCGTCGCGACGGCCTACGACCGGGGCATCCTCGGCTGAACCGGCCGCCACCCGACGCGGCTTCGGACCCGTGCCGCCCGACGCGGTTTCGGACCCGGGCGCCGTCCGCGGCTTCGGACCCGCCCGCGTTCACCCCGCCCGCAGCAGCAGCACCGTTCGCCCCGGTACCGTGATCTCCGCCCCCGCCGGATGCGTGACACCCGGTGCCCCGCCCTGCTCCTCCCGGCCGGTGTCCACGACCACCTCGTACCGCTCCGCCCACGGGGGACCGGGCAGGACGAAGCCGGCCGGCTCCCCGCCCGCGTGGAGGACGGCCAGGAAGCTGTCGTCGACGATCGGGTCGCCGTGCTCGTCGCGGCCCGGGATGTCCCGCCCGGACAGATACATGCCGAGGGTGGCGGCGGGGGCGTACCAGTCCCGCTCCGTCATCTCCGTACCGCCCGCGGTGAACCAGGCCAGGTCGCGCAGGCCGTCCGCGGAGTAGGCGCGGCCGGAGAAGAAGGCCCGGCGGCGCAGGACCGGGTGCCGGTGGCGCAGGGCGATCAGCCGGGAGGCCAGCTCGAACAGCGGGCGCCACTCCGGGTCGTCCAGCAGGCTCCAGTCCACCCAGCCGATCTCGTTGTCCTGGCAGTAGGCGTTGTTGCTCCCGCGCTGGGTGCGGCCCATCTCGTCGCCCGCGACGAGCATCGGCACCCCGGTCGACAGCAGCAGCGTGGTCAGCAGGTTGCGGAGCTGGCGGCGGCGCAGCGCACGCACCTCCGCGTCGTCCGTCTCGCCCTCCGCGCCGCAGTTCCAGGACCGGTTGTCGTCCGTGCCGTCCCGGTTGCCCTCGCCGTTGGCCTCGTTGTGCTTGCGCTCGTACGACACCAGGTCGCGGAGCGTGAAGCCGTCGTGCGCGGTGACGAAGTTGACCGAGGCGTACGGCCGCCGTCCGCCCCACGCGTACAGGTCGCTGGAGCCCGACAGGCGGTACCCCATCTCCCGCACGTCCGGCAGCCCGTGCCGCCAGAAGTCCCGCACGGCGTCCCGGTACCGGTCGTTCCACTCGGTCCACAGCGGCGGGAAGGCGCCCACCTGGTAGCCGCCCGAGCCGACGTCCCACGGCTCGGCGATCAGCTTCACCCGGCGCAGCACCGGATCCTGGGCGATCACCGCGAGGAACGGGGAGAGCATGTCGACGTCGTGCATCGAGCGGGCCAGCGCCGCCGCCAGGTCGAAGCGGAAGCCGTCCACGCCCATCTCGGTGACCCAGTACCGCAGCGAGTCGGTGATCAGGCGCAGCACGTGCGGCTGGACGACGTGCAGGGTGTTGCCGCAGCCGGTGTAGTCGGCGTACCGGCGCGCGTCGGGCTGGAGGCGGTAGTAACCGCGGTTGTCGATGCCCTTCAGGGAGAGCGTCGGGCCCAGCTCGCCGGCCTCGGCGGTGTGGTTGTAGACCACGTCGAGGATCACCTCGATGCCGGCCGCGTGCAGCGCGCGCACCATCCGCTTGAACTCGCCGACCTGCTCACCGGTGGTACCGGAGGCGGCGTAGGCGGCGTGCGGGGCGAAGTAGCCGACCGAGTTGTAGCCCCAGTAGTTGCGCAGGCCGCGCTCCAGCAGGTGGCTCTCGTGCGCGAACTGGTGCACCGGCAGCAGCTCCACCGCCGTCACGCCCAGCCGCGTCAGGTGCCCGATCGCCGCCGGGTGCGCGAGGCCCGCGTACGTGCCGCGCAGCTCGGGCGGGATGTCCGGGTGGAGCTTGGTGAAGCCGCGCACGTGCAGCTCGTAGATGACCGAGTCCGCCCACGGTGTCTTGGGCCGGCGGTCGTCCGACCAGTCGTCGTCGTCGTGGACCACGACGCCCTTCGGGACGTACGGCGCCGAGTCCCGGTCGTCGCGCACGGTGTCCGCCACCCGCTGCTCCGGCCAGTCGCGGACGTGCCCGTACACCTCGGGCGGCAGCGCGCTGTAATCATTCCCTTTGGCGCCGTCCACGGCGCGGGCGTACGGGTCGAGGAGCAGCTTCGCCGGGTTCCAGCGGGCGCCGGTCCACGGGTCCCAGGGGCCGTGCACCCGGTAGCCGTAGCGCTGCCCGGGCCGGACGCCCGGCACGAAGCCGTGCCAGATCTCGTGCGTCAGCTCGGTCAGCCGCACCCGGCTCTCCCTGGCGCCGGGACCCGGCCCGTCGAACAGGCACAGCTCCACCGCCTCAGCCCCGCCCGCCCACAGCGCGAAGTTGGTTCCCGCCACCTGGTCCGGGCCGGTCCGGAACCGGGCGCCCAGCGGCACCGGGGTGCCCGGCCGGGCCGGCACGGCGGGTGGCGGAGCGGCGCGCCGCGCGCCGTTCACCACGACGGCGGGGCGCCCGTCCGCGGTGGCCCGCCCGTCCGCGGTGACCTGCCCGTCCGCGGCGGCCCGCTTCCCGGCCGCCGCCTCCTGCTCGGCTGCGCTGGACACCTGTCAGCCTCCCACGGCTCGTGGAACGACGTCCGGCAGGAGGGCGCGCGGCGTCCCGGCCGCTGCTCCCCGTCGCGTCGTCCTCCCCACAGTTCTGCCCACCGGGTGGCTCGCACTCACGTTTCCCCAGGGCCCACCGGTCGTTACGGGTGGATGTGAGGCACGTACACGGGCGCGCACGGCGCGCGGGCGCCGCTCTGGCCGCCCTACTGACATGGGCAGGACTGCTGGCCGGGGCCGCCGGATGCACCTCGGACGGCGGCGGCGTCGGGTCCGGCATCGGCTCGGGCATCGGCGAGATGTTCGGCAAACAACCCGCCGCCGAGGACGTCATCCGCATCACCCCCGACGACGGGAGCAAGGCCGTCCGGCCGGACGGGAAGCTGTCGGTGAGGGTGCCCGACGGGCGCCTGGAGTCGGTGAAGGTGGTCAGGTCGCAGGACGCGCAGGAGACCCCGGTGCCCGGCCGGATCTCCGAGGACGGCCTGAGCTGGCGGCCCGACGACGACCGGCTGGCCCTCGCCGCCAAGTACACGGTCGACGCCGTCGCCCTGGACGGCGGCGGACACCGCTCGGCCCGGCACACCACGTTCACCACCCGGGTCCCGGAGGAACGCTTCATCGCCTACGTCGCCCCCGAGAACCGCTCGGTCGTCGGCACCGGCATGATCGTCTCGCTGGAGTTCAACCGCGAGATCACCCACCGCGCCGCCGTCGAACGCGCCGTCACGGTCACCGCGAAGCCCGCCACCGAGATCCGCCCCCACTGGTTCGGCAAGGACCGCCTCGACTTCCGGCCGAAGGAGTACTGGAAGCCCGGCACCGAGGTCACCGTCGACCTGAAGCTGCGGGACGTCGAGGGCGCGAGGGGGGTGTACGGACTCCAGCACAAGACGTTCTCCTTCACCGTCGGCCGCAGCCAGGTCTCCCGCGTCGACGCCCTCGAACGGACGATGGAGGTGCGCCGCGACGGCACGCTGCTGGCCACCGTGCCGATCACCGCGGGGGCGCCGACGACGCCCACCTACAACGGCCGGATGGTGATCACCGAGATGCTGGAGGTCACCCGCATGAACAGCCGCACGGTCGGCTTCGGCGGCGAGTACGACATCCCCGACGTCCCGCACGCCATCCGCCTCACCAGCTCGGGCACCTTCCTGCACGGCAACTACTGGGCCCCCGCCGACACCTTCGGCCGGGCCAACGTCAGCCACGGCTGCGTCGGGCTGCGCGACGACAAGGGCGGCGGTTCGGACACCCCGGCGGGCTGGTTCTTCGACCGCAGCCTCATCGGCGACGTCGTCGAGGTGGTCCACAGCAAGGACAAGACGGTCGCCCCCGACAACGGGCTGAGTGGCTGGAACATGAAGTGGAAGGAGTGGAAGGCGGGCAGCGCGGTGAAGTGACGCCGAAGCAACTCCCGCCGCCCGGCCGCCAACTCGGTACGGAACGGTGACAATTCACCTGTCCCTCAACCCCCTGGCCTGCGGTTACGATGCGCCGGTGCGCGCGCGGGCGCACTGGGGCGCGGGCCCGACCAGGCCCGGCGAGGGGAGACAAGGTGAACGTGCGTCCGATGGCGGGGGCGGTACTCGGGCTGCTGATGCTGACCGTCACCGCATGCGGTGGCAGCGGCTCGGGCTCGGGGGCCGGGGACGGCAAGGGGGAGAAGGCCAAGGACTCCACCGCGGCACAGAGCAAGCAGTCCGAGGCAGTCGTCACGATCGCCCCGGAGAACGGGGCCAAGGCGGTCGACACCAGCGGCGCCCTGAAGGTCGGCGCCGCGAAGGGCAGGCTGACCGAGGTCGTGGTCAAGGACGGCAAGGGCGCGAAGGTCGACGGGAAGATAACCGGGGACGGCGCCGCCTGGACGCCGTCCACCCACCTGGCCGCCGCCACCACGTACACCGTGCACGCGGTCGCCAAGGACTCCGAGGGCCGCACGGCCGCCGAGGACTCCCGCTTCACCACCCTGACGCCGAAGAACACCTTCGTCGGCACCTTCACGCCGGAGGACGGCTCGAAGGTCGGCGTCGGCATGCCGTTCTCGATCCGCTTCACCCGGGGCATCACCAACCCGGAGGACGTCGAGAAGGCCATCACCGTCAAGACCGAGCCGGCCGTCGAGGTCGAGGGCCACTGGTTCGGCAACGACCGCCTCGACTTCCGGCCCGAGAAGTACTGGAAGGCCGGCACCAAGGTCACCGTCGACCTGAAGCTCGACGGTGTCCAGGGCCGCGAGGGCGTCTACGGCGAGCAGACCAAGACCGTGTCCTTCACCGTCGGGCGCAGCCAGGTCTCCGTCGTGGACGCCAAGAAGCACACGATGAAGGTCGTGCGGGACGGCAAGACCGTCAGGACCGTCCCCGTCACCACCGGCGCGCCCGGCTACGAGACCTGGAACGGCCAGATGGTCATCACCGAGCGGCTCGCGGTGACCCGGATGAACAGCGAGACGGTCGGCTACGGCTCCGAATACGACATCAAGGACGTCCCGCACGCCATGCGGCTGTCCACCTCGGGCACCTTCATCCACGGCAACTACTGGGGCGGCGACGCCTTCGGCAACCGCAACTCCAGCCACGGCTGCATCGGTCTGCGCGACGTGCGCGGGGGCTGGGACGAGAAGGCGCCGGCCGCCTGGTTCTTCGAGAACTCGATCGTCGGCGACGTGGTCGTGGTCAAGAACTCCGAGGACGCGACCATCGCCCCGGACAACGGCCTCAACGGCTGGAACATGTCCTGGGAGAAGTGGAAGGCGTAAGCCGCGTAGGGGGCGCGGGGCCGTATCGATCTGCGGCTCCGCCGCGTGGGCGCGAGCAACCCACCGCGGCCGTGAGCCGACAACGCACCCGCGAACCCCACGGCACGTGAACGCCCGCTAACCTGCGGAGCATGACCGTAATCCTCGAAGTCGCGGACGGCGTCGGCACGCTGCGCCTGGACCGCCCGCCCATGAACGCGCTGGACGTCGCCACCCAGGACCGGCTGAAGGAGCTGGCCGAGGAGGTCACCCGGCGCGACGACGTACGCGCCGTGGTGATCCACGGCGGCGAGAAGGTGTTCGCGGCGGGCGCGGACATCAAGGAGATGCAGGTGATGGACCACGCGGCGATGATCGCGCGGTCCCGCGCCCTCCAGGACTCCTTCACCGCGGTGGCCCGCATCCCCAAGCCGGTGGTCGCGGCCGTCACCGGCTACGCGCTGGGCGGCGGCTGCGAGCTCGCCCTCTGCGCCGACTTCCGGATCGCCGGGGAGAACGCCAAGCTGGGCCAGCCCGAGATCCTGCTCGGCCTGATCCCGGGCGCCGGCGGTACCCAGCGGCTGTCCCGGCTGGTCGGTCCCTCCAAGGCCAAGGACCTGATCTTCACCGGCCGCCAGGTGAAGGCCGACGAGGCGCTGGCCATCGGACTGGTGGACCGCGTCGTGCCGGCCGCCGAGGTCTACGAGCAGGCGCACGCCTGGGCCGCACGGCTCGCGAAGGGTCCCGCCATCGCGCTGCGCGCGGCGAAGGAGGCGATCGACACGGGTCTGGAGACGGACATCGAGACCGGCCTCGCCGTCGAGCGGAACTGGTTCGCGGGCCTGTTCGCCACGGAGGACCGCGAGCGCGGGATGCGCAGCTTCGTGGAAGAGGGCCCCGGCAAGGCGAAGTTCCTCTGACGCCTCCGTGCCTCCCGCGGGGAGACGCCCGTCTCACCCGAAGTCGCTCCGTACCTCTTGCAATTGACGCGATGTCTGGTCCGGGTCCCTCGATGGGGCGGTTTATGGCAGCCTTAACGCACCATTAAGCGCGCCTTGTCGAGGGAGTCCGTCGCTTGTCTCCGGCCGAGCCGTTCCCGCAGGTCAGTGGGCCTGTTTCCGGTCCCGAAGTGCCTGTGGCATATGCCGATCGACCGTCGTCCCACCGGGTCCCCGCAGGGGCGTATTCTCCGGGAACGGCCCCGGAGCCCCACGAAGGCGGCCATGATGGGGGCATGGCGGGGCTGGATGGTACGGAACAGCCGCGGGGAGCCGGACGTGCGACCGCGGCGCGCTGGTCGCCGGCGGTAGAGGACGAGCGCGCGCTCAAGGCGCTGGAACTGTTCGGCAACCCGACGGAGCACGAAGTTCCGTTACCCTCCCGCCCCGAGTCCGCCGCCACCGCCCGCCGGCTGGCCCAGGTCGTCGCCCTGCGCCAGTGGCAGCTCGGCCCCAAGGTCACGGAGGACGCCGTCCTGCTCGTCTCCGAGCTGGTCGGCAACGCCGTACGCCACACCGGCGCCCGCGTCTTCGGCCTCCGGATGCGCCGCCGCCCCGGCTGGATCCGGGTCGAGGTCCGCGACCCCTCCCGGGGGCTGCCCTGCCTGATGCCGGTGCAGGAGACGGACATCAGCGGGCGCGGCCTCTTCCTCGTCGACAAGCTGTCCGACCGGTGGGGCGTGGATCTGCTGCCGCGCGGCAAGACCACCTGGTTCGAGATGCGGGTCGTGGACCGCTGAGAGTCCATCTGCCGCTGAATGCAACTCCGTTCGCCGGACACGCCACCTACGGGTGAGAATCCGGAACGTGCCGCTCCGCAGCCGGGATCGTATCCGCATGATCACCACTCGTCTGCGCCGCCGGACCGCTGCCGCCGTCCTGTCGCTCTCCGCCGTCCTCGCCACCTCCGCCGCCACCGTCCCCGGTGCCGCCACGGCCCCGGCGACGGCCACCGCCAAGGCCGCCCCGGCCTGCCCCCAGTTCGACGACAGGACCAAGGCCGCCGCCGACCGCGGCGTCGACGTCGACCGCATCACCCCCGAGCCGGTCTGGCGCACCACCTGCGGCACCCTCTACCGCAGCGACAGCCGCGGCCCGCAGGTCGTCTTCGAAGAGGGCTTCCACGCCAAGGACGTGGAGAACGGCCAGTACGACGTCGAGAAGTACGTCCTGGTCAACCAGCCCTCGCCGTTCGTCTCGACGAGCTACGACCACGACCTCTACAAGACCTGGTACAAGTCCGGCTACAACTACTACATCGACGCCCCCGGCGGCATCGACGTCAACAAGACCATCGGCGACACCCACAAGTGGGCGGACCAGGTCGAGGTCGCCTTCCCCGGCGGCATTCAGCGGAAGTACATCATCGGCGTCTGCCCGGTCGACCGGCAGACCAAGACCGAGATCATGAGCGAGTGCGAGAGCAACCCGCACTACCAGCCCTGGCACTGACACCGGCCGCTCGGGGCACGCCCCGGCTCAGGGGCCGCCCCGGCTCAGGGGCCGCCCCGGCTCAGGGCCTGCCCCGGCTCGGGGCCTGCCCCGGCTCGGGGCCTGCCCCGGCCCACTGTTCGCCCGGACTCAGGGCCGCAGGAACAACGCCTCCGAGCCCACCGGCCGGTAACCCGCCGCCTGGAACGCCCGCAGACTGCGGGCGTTCCCCGCCGACACCTGCGCCCACACCACCTCGCCCGCGGCCAGCTGCCGCGCCGCCGTCACCAGCCGCCGCCCCAGCCCCCGGTGCCGGGCCCCCTCCGCCACCTCCACGGCCACCTCCAGCCGCCCGGCCACCCCGCGGCCCAGCACCAGGACCCCGCCGTCCGCCGCCCACACCCGCACCCCGTCGCGCCGCCGCCGGGCCGCGACCACGCGGGGATGCCCCGGATCGGCGACCTCCGTCAGCGCGACCTCCGGGCGCCCCGGAAGCGGCGCACCGGTCAGCAGCACGTCGATGGTGTCCGTCGTACGTCCCGTACGCTCCGCGAAGGCCGCCAGGAACCGGGCGTTCATCGTCGCGGCCAGCGGGTCGCAGCCCAGCGACGCCAGCGTCTTGCGCACCCACCCCTCGTCCTCGTCGGTGAAGACGACCGAGTGCGCCGTGAAGGCGATGACCCCCGCGTCCCGGCCGCCGTGCCGGCGTACGACGCTCGTCCCGCCGTCCGCCGGCGGGAACACGCCCCGCGCCGCCGCGTCCAGAATGTCCCGCAGGCTCTCCGCCACACCGCGCTCCTTGAGTCTCCACCCACTGCAAGGCACAGACTCCCAGACATGGCCGACGACGGCACCGACCTGGTCTTCGAGGGCATCGACACCGCGGACCCCGACATCCGCACCCGCCTGCGCTTCGCCGCGACCGACCTGCCCGAGGGGCCGTCGCGATCGTGAACGGCCTGGAGCCCGCCTTCTCCCGCGAGGAGCAGTTCAGGTGGGTGGTCGCCGTACTGGGCGCACGGACGGGCGGTTAATCTGACCTGCGTCAGATGGACCCTATGCACGAAACGAGGGGCGGACCGGTGGCGGACATCGAGGAAGCACGCAAGCAGTTCGAGCGGATCGACACGGACGGTGACGGCCTCATCACCGCGGCCGAGTTCAAGACCGCGCTCGCCCAGGGCGGCGACTGGAACGTCACCGAGTCGGTGGCCGAGGCGATCATCGCCGGCCGCGACCTCGACGGCGACAAGCAGCTGTCGTTCGACGAGTTCTGGGCCCACCTGAACAAGCAGTGACGACGTGCTGAGGGGGCGCCCGTCGGTCACCCGGCGGGCGCCCGCTCAGGACTGGGCCCACTCCTTGAGCGCTGCCTTGCTGCCGAAGTCCGCCACGTTGGTGTCGACCGGATCGTCGGTGTACTGGTGGAAGCGCCACTTCGCCTGGATGCGCGGCTTGCCCGCCGAGACGTAGTCGGCGATCCAGAGGCCGTCACCGGCGTACGAGGTGTCGTCGACGTTCAACCAGAAGTTCCGGTTGCAGTAGAGCACGACCCTGTTGTCCGGCCGCAGCGACTTCAGCTTCTTGATGAAGCTGTCCTTCTCCGCGTTGCTCGGGTGGGTGCCCTCGCCGTTCGTCTCCCAGTCGACGGCGAGGATGTCGCCCTTGCGGTCCGGGGCCTTGGAGAGGAAGTACTCGGCCTGGGCGGTGAGGTTGCCCGGCCACAGGAAGTGGTAGAAGCCGACGACGAGTCCGGCGTCCCGGGCCCGCTTCGTCTGGGCCGCGAGCTTGGGGTTGACGTACGAACGGCCCTCCGTCGCCTTCACGAAGACGAAGGAGAGGCCGTCGGTGCCGTAGCTGGAGGACTGGTAGGCGCTGACATCGATGCCACGCAGCATGGGGCCTCCCTGAGGAGCTGTGGGGGGACGGGAGTTGGTTATTCCCCACGATGGCACGGGTGATCCCCGTCGGAGGCGGAAACGTCGACTTCGGTTCCCCCGGGCGCCATTGACGCGCGTAGCGCGGTGCCGCACGCTGGGCTCCGGTTCACGGACGACTCGACGGTCGGGAGGCCGGGATGTTCAGACGCGTGTCACGTCTCCTTCTCTCATTTGTCATGCTCATGGCTGGAGCGGTGGTCGGGGTGGGCGCCACCGCCGGCACCGCGCACGCCGACTCCTGCTACACCTGGAACCGCACTCTCTCCCAGGGCTCCTCCGGCAGCGACGTGACGCAGCTGCAGATCCGCGTCGCCGGCTGGGTCACCTCCGGCGAACGGCTCTCCTACGACGGCCAGTACGGCGCCCGGACCGCCGCCGCCGTCAAGAAGTTCCAGGCCGCCTACGGACTGGGCGCGGACGGCGTCGCCGGCCCCGCGACCTTCAGCAAGATCTACGCGCTCCAGGACGCGGACTGCACGCCCGTCCACTTCACCTACGCGGAGCTCAACAAGTGCAACTCGGACTGGTCGGGCGGCGCGGTCTCCGCCGCCACCGCCAAGTCGAACGCGCTGAAGACCATGTGGAAGCTGGAGGCGATGCGGCACGCCCTCGGCGACGTGCCGATCACCATCTCCAGCGGCTTCCGCTCCCGCGCCTGCAACAGCGCCGTCGGCGGCTCGTCCACCAGCCGCCACCTCTACGGCGACGCCGCCGACCTCACCGGCTCGCCCAGCTTCTGCCGGCTCGCCCAGCAGGCCAGGACCCACGGCTTCTCGGAGATCCTCGGCCCGGGCTACCCCGGCCACAACGACCACACCCACGTGGCCTTCGACCCGTCGCCGTACTGGTCGGCGCCGAACTGCGGCATCTGACCCGGCACCCACCCGTGTCCTGACCGACGCGGGGCGGACTCGACGGCCCGCCCGTCCGGGTCATCCGCTCAGCACTCGATGATGTTCACCGCGAGCCCGCCCCGCGCCGTCTCCTTGTACTTGACCGACATGTCGGCGCCGGTGTCCTTCATGGTCTTGATGACCTTGTCCAGCGAGACCTTGTGGGACCCGTCGCCGCGCATCGCCATCCGGGCCGCCGTGACCGCCTTGACCGCGGCCATGCCGTTGCGCTCGATGCAGGGGATCTGGACGAGGCCGCCGACCGGGTCGCAGGTGAGGCCGAGGTTGTGCTCCATGCCGATCTCGGCGGCGTTCTCCACCTGCTCCGGGGAGCCGCCGAGCACCTCGGCGAGGGCGCCGGCCGCCATCGAGCAGGCGGAGCCGACCTCGCCCTGGCAGCCGACCTCGGCGCCGGAGATGGAGGCGTTCTCCTTGAAGAGCATGCCGATCGCGCCGGCGGCGAGGAGGAAGCGGACCACGCCGTCCTCGTCGGCACCGGGGACGAAGTTCATGTAGTAGTGCAGGACCGCGGGGATGATGCCGGCCGCGCCGTTGGTCGGGGCGGTGACGACCCGGCCGCCGGCCGCGTTCTCCTCGTTCACGGCCATCGCGTAGAGCGTGATCCACTCCATGGCCAGGGCCTGCGGGTCGCCCTCGGAGCGCAGCTTGCGCGCGGTGTTCGCGGCGCGGCGGCGGACCTTCAGGCCGCCCGGCAGGATGCCCTCGCGGGTCATGCCGCGCTCCACGCACGCCTGCATCACGCGCCAGATCTCCAGCAGGCCCGCGCGGATCTCGTCCTCGTCGCGCCAGGCGCGCTCGTTCTCCAGCATCAGGGCGGAGATGGACAGGCCCGTCTCGCGGGCCAGGCGCAGCAGTTCGTCGCCGGTGCGGAAGGGGTACTTCAGGACGGTGTCGTCCAGGACTATGCGGTCCGCGCCCACCGCGTCCTCGTCGACGACGAAGCCGCCGCCGACCGAGTAGTAGGTCTTGGTCAGCACCTCGGCGCCCTGCGCGTCGTACGCCCACAGCGTCATGCCGTTGGCGTGGTACGGCAGGGCCTTGCGGCGGTGCAGGACCATGTCGTCGTCGTAGGAGAAGGCGATCTCGCGCTCGCCGAGGAGGCGGATGCGGCCGGAGGATTTGATCGTCTCGACGCGGTCGTCGGCACTCTCCACGTCCACCGTGCGCGGTGAGTCGCCCTCCAGGCCGAGCAGCACCGCCTTGGGGGTGCCGTGGCCGTGGCCGGTGGCGCCGAGCGAGCCGTACAGCTCGGCGCGGACCGAGGCGACGGAGTCCAGCAGCTCCTCGTTGCGCAGGCGGCGGGCGAACATGCGGGCCGCGCGCATCGGGCCGACCGTGTGCGAGCTCGACGGGCCGATGCCGATCGAGAACAGGTCGAAGACCGAGATGGCCACGGGGACTCCTCAGAACGGGGGTGGTGCGGAGGGTGGTGCTCCGGGTGGGCGCCGGACCTGCTTGTGGCGGACGCGGCGCCGCACCCGAAGGCGTGGTGTCTACTTGTTCAGACCCGGGTACAGCGGGTGCTTGTCGGCCAGGGCCTTCACCCGGGCCTTGAGGGCCTCCGCGTCGTAGGACGGCTTCAGCGCCTCGGCGATCACGTCCGCGACCTCGGCGAAGTCCTCGGCGGTGAAGCCGCGGGTCGCCAGGGCCGGCGTACCGATGCGCAGACCGGAGGTCACCATCGGCGGACGCGGGTCGTTCGGGACGGCGTTGCGGTTGACCGTGATGCCGACCTCGTGGAGGCGGTCCTCGGCCTGCTGTCCGTCCAGCTCGGAGTCACGCAGGTCCACCAGGACCAGGTGGACGTCCGTGCCGCCGGTCAGGACGGAGACGCCCGCCGCCTTGGCGTCGTCCCGCACCAGGCGCTCGGCCAGGATGCGGGCACCCTCCAGCGTACGGCCCTGGCGCTCCTTGAAGTCCTCGCTCGCGGCGACCTTGAAGGCGACGGCCTTGGCGGCCACCACGTGCTCCAGCGGGCCACCCTGCTGACCGGGGAAGACGGCGGAGTTGATCTTCTTGGCCAGCTCGGCCGTGGAGAGGATCACACCGCCGCGGGGGCCGCCCAGCGTCTTGTGCGTGGTCGTGGTGACCACGTGGGCGTGCGGGACCGGGTTCGGGTGCAGGCCCGCCGCGACCAGACCGGCGAAGTGCGCCATGTCGACCATCAGGTAGGCGCCGACCTCGTCCGCGACCTTGCGGAACGCGGCGAAGTCCAGCTGACGCGGGTACGCCGACCAGCCGGCCACGATCAGCTTCGGCTTCGTCTCCTTGGCGAGGCGCTCGACCTCGGCCATGTCGACCTGGCCGTCGTCGCCGACGTGGTAGGGCACGACGTTGTAGAGCTTGCCGGAGAAGTTGATCTTCATGCCGTGGGTCAGGTGCCCGCCGTGGGCGAGGTTCAGACCCATGATCGTGTCGCCGGGCTTGAGCAGCGCGAACATCGCGGCCGCGTTGGCCTGGGCGCCCGAGTGCGGCTGCACGTTGGCGTGCTCGGCGCCGAAGAGCGCCTTGACCCGGTCGATGGCGATCTGCTCGACCACGTCGACGTGCTCGCAGCCGCCGTAGTAGCGGCGGCCGGGGTAGCCCTCGGCGTACTTGTTGGTGAGGACCGAGCCCTGGGCCTCCATGACCGCGACCGGGGCGAAGTTCTCCGAGGCGATCATCTCGAGGGTGGACTGCTGGCGGTCCAGCTCGGCGTCGACGGCGGCGGCGACGTCGGGGTCCAGCTCGTGCAGGGGTGTGTTCAGAAGCGACATGCGGTCGGGACTCCTCAGCCGGCGGTGAAGGCGGTGTACTCGTCGGCGGAGAGCAGGTCGGCCGGCTCGTCCGTGATCCGCACCTTGAACAGCCAGCCGCCCTCGAAGGGGGCGCTGTTCACCAGCGACGGGTCGTTGACGACGTCCTCGTTGACCTCGGTGACCTCACCGGAGACGGGGGAGTACAGGTCGGAGACGGACTTGGTCGACTCCAGTTCGCCGCAGGTCTCGCCCGCGGTGACCGAGTCGCCGACCTCGGGGAGCTGAACGAAGACGACGTCACCGAGTGCGTTGGCCGCGTGCTCCGTGATGCCGACCGTCGAGGCGCCGTCCTCGGCGCCCGACAGCCACTCGTGCTCCTTGCTGTAGCGCAGCTGCTGGGGGTTGCTCATGGCCTGAATTCTCCTGTACGCGAGGAAGTGGCTGGTGAAGGGGGTGGCGGGGCGGAGTGGGACGACGAAAGAGCCGCCGGGAAGGCCGCCGGGAAGGCTGCCGAAGAGGGCTGTCGCCCAGTGTTACTTCTGGCGCTTGTAGAACGGCAGCGCCACGACCTCGTACGGCTCGTGACTGCCCCGGATGTCCACACCGACGCCCTCCGTGCCCGGAGCCGCGTGCGCGGCGTCGACGTACGCCATGGCGATCGGCTTGCCCAGCGTCGGGGACGGGGCACCGGAGGTGACCTCGCCGATCACCTCGCCGCCGGCGACCACCTGGTACCCGGCGCGCGGGACCCGGCGGCCCTCGGCGACCAGGCCGACCAGGACGCGGGGCGGCTCGGAAGCGGCGCGCTCGGCGGCCTCGGTCAGCGCGGCGCGCCCGACGAAGTCGCCCTCCTTCTCGAACTTCACCACCCGGCCGAGACCGGCGTCGAACGGCGTCAGCGCGGTCGTCAGCTCGTTCCCGTACAGCGGCATGCCCGCCTCCAGGCGCAGCGTGTCCCGGCAGGACAGGCCGCACGGGACCAGTCCGGCGCCCTCGCCCGCCTTGGTCAGCGCCTGCCACAGCTCGACGGCGTGCTCCGGCTTCACGAACAGCTCGAAGCCGTCCTCGCCGGTGTAACCGGTGCGCGCGATGAGCGCGGGAACGCCCGCGACCGTGCCGGGCAGACCGGCGTAGTACTTGAGGCCGTCCAGGTCGGCGTCGGTGAGCGACGCGAGGATGCCCGGGGACTCGGGGCCCTGCACCGCCAGCAGCGCGTAGGCGTCGCGGTCGTCGCGCACCTCGGCGTCGAAGCCGGCCGCGCGCTCGGTCAGCGCGTCCAGGACGACCTGGGCGTTGGAGGCGTTGGCGACGACCATGTACTCGGTGTCGTCCAGGCGGTAGACGATCAGGTCGTCCAGGATGCCGCCGTCCTCGCGGCAGATCATGGTGTAGCGGGCGCGGCCCGGCTTCACGCTGCCGATGTTGCCGACCAGCGCGAAGTTCAGCAGCTCGGCCGCCTGCGGCCCGGTGACGGTGATCTCACCCATGTGCGAGAGGTCGAAGAGACCGGCACGGGTGCGCACCGCGACGTGCTCCTCGCGCTCGGAGCCGTAGCGCAGGGGCATGTCCCAGCCGGCGAAGTCGGTCATCGTCGCGCCCAGCGCGCGATGCGTGGCATCGAGCGCGGTACGGCGCAGTTCGGTACTGCTCATCGGTCGGTCGTCTCCCAGGACAGGACGTGGCGAGGTCGGTCCTCCCCATCTGTCATCGGAACCTGAGAGGTTCGCCACGGCCACCGGAGTACGGCGATCAGGGCTTGCACCTTGGGTGGGACAGCCGTCGGGGGCGGTCCGCTTTTCAGATGTGCCTCGCCCGCGCGGTAACGGTGCCTGAGAGATTCAAGGGAGGGACTTGCTCCTTCGGCGCCCCGGCGCGGCCGGGGACTCTCCCGCGCGGATTCAAACGGCCGGTATGCAGTTGGCGTCGCCATCATTGCACGCCGGGTCGATCCATGGCAGACCGTGATCTGTAACCGGCTTGTGGCAGTAAGCGAACGAAAACGCGAGACCTGCGCATTACCTTCTCTTTACACTCGACGGGGAGGGACTCGTGAACCGCCCCAGGGGAGGACGATCACGGTGAACAGGACCACGGCGTACGCCACGACCTCGGGACTCGCGCTGCCCAAGCAGCCGGCCGCTCCGGCGACCGAGGCGTGCGCCCCTTCGCCCACGCCCGTCGTCCGTGACCTCAGGGACCGCGACGGCCGCAGCCCGCACGCTCTGCTCTTCGGCCCCCGGGACCTGGTGGTGATCACCGGCCTGCCCGGCAGCGGCAAGTCCACGCTGATGCGGCGCACCGTGCGCGGCGGGCGCGTCGACTCCCAGGACACCCGCGACCGCTGGGACCGCCGCATGCCGCGCCTGCTGCCGTACGCGCTCTACCGCCCCCTCGTCCGCCTCGCCCACTACGCCGGACTGCGCCGCGCGCTGCGCTCCGGCGAGGGCGTCGTCGTGCACGACTGCGGCACGCAGGCCTGGGTGCGCGGCTGGCTGGCCCGCGAGGCCCGCCGCCGGGGCGGCACCCTGCACCTGCTGCTGCTCGACGTCGGCGCCGACGAGGCCCTGGCCGGCCAGCGCGAACGCGGCCGGGGCGTGTCGCAGTACGCGTTCCTGCGGCACCGCGCGGCCAACTCCCGCCTGCTGCGCGCGGTGACCGAGGGCGCGCTGCCCGCCGGCTGCGCCTCGGCGGTCGTCCTCGACCGGGCGGCGGCGGACACCCTGCACCGGATCGCCTTCACGGGGTGACGCACGGTAGGGCGCCGGGGCCGAACGGGTTAGCCTTTCAGCCACGAACAGCGGTACCAGGCAGGCGGTAGGTAGGCAGATGGACTTCCCGGCACAGGCGCACCCCCATCCGCACGGCGGGTGGCCCGGCAACGAGCTGGAGGAGGTGCTGTCCGCCTCCCTCGGCGTCCCGACGGCCGGCGGCCGGATCGTGGAGGTCCTCGGCCGCAGCTTCCTGTGGATACCCCTGCCCAACGGCGGCGGCCCGCACAGCGGCCCCCTCGACCTGCCCTCGCTGGAGATCGACGGCCAGGCCTACGTGCCGGCGTTCAGCTCCGAGGAGCAGTTCCGGCAGGTCGCCGGGGCGCAGATGGCGTACACCGTCGCCCCCGCCGCGGAGTTCGCCCGCGGTCTGCCCCCGCAGGTCGGCATCGTGGTGAACCCGGAGGGCGTGGTGGGCATCCCGCTGCCGCCGCCCGCCGTGGCCGAGCTGTGCCGGGCCGGACGCTCCCCGCTGGACGGGCCCGCGTCCGGCGGCCGGGTCCGCCTCTTCGAGCCGGACTGGCAGGACGACCCGGTGGACTTCCTGGCCGCCGCCTCCGCCGAGTTCGCCGCCACCGGCGTCGTACGCAGCGCGCGCCGCTGCCTGGCCGCCGTCGAGACCGCCGACCCGGTCCTGTACGTCGGCGTCGAACTCGCCCACTGGGAGGGCGACGCCCGCGCCCTCCCCCTGGAGGCCCTGGGCCGCGCCCTGACCAAGTCCCCCCTGAAGTGGCAGGTCAACCTGGTCCTCCTGGAGGCGGCCCAGGACCCGGTCTGCGACTGGATGCGGGACAAGGTCCGCCCGTTCTACGACCGTGACTTGTAATCACCGCCTGGGGCAACGTACCCAAAGGGCGCGGGGAACTGCGCGATCAACCACGGCGGAACCCGCACCCGCAGGACGACAGCACACCCCGAGCTCAAAGGCCCCCGCACCCGGCGGAGCCTTAAGCTGGTTCCAACACCGGGGGAACTTCTCGAAGGGGCGATACACGTGAGCGCCAGCGGCACCACGACCGGGCAGGTCGAGCACATGCTGCGCCAGGTGACGCCCGGGCGTTACGACGCCTACGAGGCCCTGCTGCGCGCCCTCGCCACCCCCACCTCCGGCCAGGTCTGGATGCTGCTGTGGCACGGACAGGCCGGCTCCCCGGACGCCCAGTACGGGAACATGGAGGTCGAGGGCTACGGCTACGCGCCCTGCGTCACCTCCGCCCAGGAGCTCTCCGCCAGTGGCTGGAACCGGTCGTACGAGGTGGTCGACGGCCTGGAGGTCGCCCGCGCCCTCTACCCGGACCACTACGGCCTGTGGCTCAACCCGCACGCCCCCGGCGGCGGCGTCGGCGTCCCCTGGCTCGACCTGCGCCGTATCGCCTCCGGACTGGACCGCCAGCCCGCCGGGCCCCTGCGCCTGTCCGAACCGGCCATCGAGATCCCCCAGTTCTACGCCCTGCTCGCGCAGAACGCCCACCGCACCCCGGCGGTCCGCGCGCTGCGCCGCGCCTGGGTGCAGCCGACGCTGGGAGCGCCGTATCTCGCCATCGGCCTGGACGTGTACGACACCTCCCCGCCGGCCGTCGACGCGGTGCGCGCGATGATGCAGCAGTCCGTCGGCGCGGTGCCCGACGGGCTGCCGGTGTCGACGGTGGCGATGACCGACACCCACGACCCGGTCGCCCTGTGGCTGCGCGCCAACGCCCGCCCGTTCTACGACCGCGAGGCCCACGCGCCCGCCCCCGCCCAGGCGCCGGCGGGTGGCTACGGATACCCTCCGGCCGGTAGCCGGTACTGACGGCCGGAGACAGGACGGAGGCGGCGGCGACCGCCTGCCCGGCGGTCGGGCGGGGCCACCGGACCGGGACATCAGGGATCATCTTCGCGCGTAGATGACGGCACAAAGCACCATCATGTCCCCGATGTCCCAACTCGCCCGCGTCCGGCCCCCGTTACCCGCTGTCCGGATAACGGAACACCTCAAACAGCATCACGGTTGCGCATCCATTCCCCGTCAGCTCTGGCTACAGATCGCCAAAGCGTTGAAGACTCCCGCAACAAGGGGTGGTTGCTCGCCTCTTTGTACGACGGACTGATCACGCCGCTACAGCGGCAAGTGCGGGCCGGCTACCGCCGGTTGAGAGGGGTCCCTGCCAGATGACGGCACCATTGCACGAGCCGACCGCGGAAGCGGCCCCGAGTGCGGCAGAGGAAGCGGCGGTCGCCGGCGCCGAGGCCAAGTCGGTACAAGGGCGCTCCCTGGGCCGGATCGCCTGGGAGCGCCTGAAGAGGGACAGGCTGGCCCTCGCGGGCGGCGTCGTGGTGCTGGTTCTCATCGTGATCGCCGTGCTCGCGCCCCTGATCACCTCCCTCTACGGGCAGGAGCCCAACGCGTACAACGAGGACATGATCGACCCGCTGTTCGGCACCCCCACGGGTTCCCTGGGCGGCATCAGCGGCGACCACTGGCTCGGCGTGGAGCCGGTCAACGGCCGTGACATCTTCGCCCGCATCGTCCACGGAGCCCGGATCTCGCTGCTCGTCGGCTTCCTGTCCGCGATGGTCGCCGTGGTCATCGGCACCGTCCTCGGTGTCCTGGCCGGCTTCTTCGGCGGCTGGGTCGACTCCCTCATCAGCCGGATCATGGACGGTCTGCTGGCCTTCCCGCAGCTCCTGTTCATCATCGCGCTGGTCTCCGTGCTGCCGGACTCCATGCTGGGGCTGAGCGGCACGGGCGTGCGCCTGCTCATGATGATCGTGGTCATCGGCTTCTTCGGCTGGCCCTACATCGGTCGCGTGGTCCGCGGCCAGACCCTCTCGATGCGCGAACGGGAGTACGTCGAGGCGGCCCGGTCGCTGGGGGCCGGACGGTTCTACATCCTGTTCAAGGAACTGCTGCCCAACCTGGTGGCGCCGATCATCGTCTACACGACGATGATGATCCCCACCAACATCCTCACCGAGGCGGCGCTCAGCTTCCTGGGCGTGGGCGTCAAGCCGCCCACGTCGTCCTGGGGGCAGATGCTCTCGAGCGCGATCGACTACTACAAGTCGGACCCCATGTACATGGTGGTCCCCGGTGTGGCGATCTTCATCACCGTTCTTGCCTTCAACCTCTTCGGTGACGGCGTGCGCGACGCGTTGGACCCGAAGGGCTCCCGCTGACCTGCCGTACCGCAAAGCGACCCGTGGCACCTGCACGGGGTCTCTCATCTAATCCGGAGGATCCGAGATCGTGACTACCCAACGCACCTCAGGGCGGCGCAAGCAGGCTTTGGCCGCTGCCGCAGTGGTCGCCGCGCTGCTGACCACGGCGGCGTGCGGCGGCGGCGGCGATGACGACGGCGGCAGCGGTTCGAAGAACGGCGCGGCCGGCTTCGACGCCGCCAACAACAAGGTCGCCCAGGCCTCCGAGGCCAAGAAGGGCGGCACGCTGAAGTTCGCCAGCTCGCAGGACGCCGACTCGTGGGACACCACGCGTGGCTACTACGGCTTCATGTGGAACTTCTCCCGCTACTACAGCCGCCAGCTCGTCACGAACAAGACGGAGCCGGGCAAGACGGGCGCCGAGGTCACCCCCGACCTCGCGACCGACGTCGCCAAGGTCTCGGAGGACGGCAAGACCTACACGTACACCCTGCGTGACGGCATCACCTGGGAGGACGGCAAGCCGATCACCTCCAAGGACGTCAAGTACGGCATCGAGCGCGTGTGGGCGCAGGACGTGCTGTCCGGCGGTCCGACGTACCTCAAGGAGGTGCTCGACCCCAAGGACGAGTACAAGGGCCCGTACAAGGACAAGTCCAAGGACAAGCTGGGTCTGAAGGCGATCGAGACGCCGGACGACAAGACGATCGTCTTCCACCTGCCGCAGGCCAACTCGGACTTCGAGGAGATGCTCGCGCTGACCTCGGCGTCCCCGGTCCGCCAGGACAAGGACACCAAGTCCAAGTACGGCCTGCACCCGTTCTCCTCGGGCCCGTACAAGTTCGAGTCGTACAACCCGGGCAAGGACCTGACCCTGGTCCGCAACACCGAGTGGAAGCAGAGCTCGGACCCGATCCGCAAGGCGTACCCGGACAAGATCACGATCAAGTTCTTCACCAACGCCAACGACCTGGACGCCCGCCTGATCGCCGGCGACTACGACATCGACCTGGCCCAGACCGGTCTGTCGCCCCAGGGCCGCACCACGGCGCTGAAGGAGCACAAGGAGAACCTGGACAACCCGGTCTCGGGTTACATCCGGTACGCCGCGTTCCCGCAGAACGTGGCGCCGTTCAACAACATCCACTGCCGCAAGGCCGTGCTCTACGGGGCCGACCACGTCTCCCTGCAGACCGCGCGCGGCGGCCCGGTCGCCGGCGGTGACATCGGCACCAACATGCTGCCGCCCGCCGTCCCGGGCTCCGAGGGCCAGAAGTACGACCCGTACGAGATGGCCGGTGCCAACAAGAAGGGCAACGTCGAGAAGGCCAAGGAAGAGCTGAAGGCCTGCGGCCAGCCGAACGGCTTCAAGACCACCATCGCGGTCCGCAACAACAAGCCGGTCGAGGTCGCCACCGCCGAGTCCCTCCAGGCCTCGCTGAAGAAGGTCGGCATCAACGTCGAGATCGACCAGTACGACGGCTCGCAGTACGCCAGCGTCATCGGTAGCCCCACGAACGTGAAGAAGAAGGGCTACGGCATCATCATCATGGGCTGGGGCCCGGACTTCCCGTCCGTGCAGGGCTACGGTCTGCCGCTGTGGCACAGCGACTACATCCTCGACAGCGCGAACAACAACTTCGCGATGATCGACGACCCGAAGATCGACGGTCTCTTCGCCGACTACCTGACCGCGAAGGACGACGCGGGCAAGGAGAAGATCGCCACGGAGATCAACCACAAGGTGATGGAGGGCGGCTACTACCTGCCCTTCGTCTTCGAGAAGTTCATCAACTGGCGTTCCAGCAACATCGCGAACGTGTACACCACCGACGCCTACAGCGGTATGTACGACTTCGTGAACATCGGCCTGAAGAACCCCAAGAAGTAACCGGTACACCCGCCGTACGGCACGAAAGGCAGGTGAAGGCCGGCGCGGCGTGACCGCGGGCCGTCGGACGACCTCCGGCGGCCCGCGGGACGCAGCGGGCCGCAACCCGTGCTCGCTTACCTCATCAGGCGGCTGTTCGCCGCCGCAGTGATGCTCGTGGTCATCATCCTGGTGGTCTTCTGCATCTTCTTCCTCGTCCCCAAGTGGGCCGGGGTCGACATCGCCCTGAACTTCGTCGGCAAGCAGGCGGACCCCGCCGCCGTCGAGGGTGTGCGGGAGAAGCTGGGTCTGGGCGACCCGGTGCTCGTGCAGGCCTGGGAGTTCTTCAAGGGAATCTTCGCGGGCCGTACCTACGCGGCCGGCGGCGACGTGACCCACTGCGCCGCGCCCTGCTTCGGTTACTCCTTCAAGACCGAGCAGTCCGTGTGGCCGGTGCTGACCGAGCGTTTCCCGGTGACCCTGGCTCTCGCGCTCGGTGCCGCCGTGCTGTGGCTGATCTTCGGCGTGGCCGCCGGTGTGCTCTCCGCCCTCAAGCGCGGCACCCTGTGGGACCGCAGCGCGATGGTCGTCGCCCTGGCGGGTGTCTCCCTCCCCATCTACTTCACCGGTCTGCTCAGCCTGGCGATCTTCTCCTACGGACTGGGCTGGATCGACGGTGAGTTCGTACCGCTCGAGGAGAGCTTCAGCGGATGGTTCGGCGGCATGATCCTGCCCTGGATCACGCTGGCCTTCCTGTACGCCGCGATGTACGCCCGGATCACCCGCGCCACCATGCTGGAGATCCTCGGCGAGGACTACATCCGCACCGCGCGGGCCAAGGGCCTCAAGGAACAGGTCGTCATCAGCAAGCACGCGATGCGGTCGACCCTGACCCCCCTGCTCACCATGCTCGGCATGGACCTCGGCGCCCTGATGGGCGGCGCGGTCCTGACCGAGACCACGTTCAGCCTCCCCGGCCTCGGCCAGAAGGTGCTGGACGCGATCAAGAACCACGACCTGCCCTTCATCCTGGGCGTCGTCCTGATCACTTCTCTCGCGGTGCTGATCGCCAACCTCGTGGTGGACATCCTGTACGCCGTGATCGACCCCCGAGTGAGGCTCGCATGACCGAACTGAGCAAGAGCGGGGCAGCGGTGGGCGAGCCCACCGGCGCCTCGCCCGCGCCGACCGCCTTCCTGGAAGTACGCGACCTCAAGGTCCACTTCCCGACCGACGACGGTCTGGTCAAGTCCGTCGACGGGCTCTCCTTCCAGCTGGAGAAGGGCAAGACCCTCGGCATCGTGGGCGAGTCCGGCTCCGGCAAGTCGGTGACCTCGCTCGGCATCATGGGCCTGCACACCGCCGGCCAGTACGGCAAGCGCAAGGCGCGGATATCCGGCGAGATCTGGCTGGACGGCACCGAGCTGCTGTCCGCCGACCCCGACCACGTGCGCAAGCTGCGCGGCCGCGAGATGGCGATGATCTTCCAGGATCCGCTGTCCGCGCTGCACCCGTACTACACGATCGGCCAGCAGATCGTGGAGGCGTACCGCATCCACCACAAGGTGGACAAGAAGACCGCCAAGCGCCGCGCGGTGGAGATGCTCGACCGGGTCGGCATCCCGCAGCCGGACAAGCGGGTGGACAGCTACCCGCACGAGTTCTCCGGAGGTATGCGCCAGCGCGCGATGATCGCGATGTCGCTGGTCAACAACCCCGAGCTGCTCATCGCGGACGAGCCGACCACCGCCCTGGACGTCACCGTCCAGGCGCAGATCCTCGACCTCATCCGGGACCTGCAGAAGGAGTTCGGCTCCGCGGTCATCGTCATCACCCACGACCTGGGCGTCGTCGCCGAGCTGGCCGACGACCTCCTGGTGATGTACGGCGGCCGGTGCGTCGAGCGCGGTCCGGCGGAGAAGGTGTTCTACGAACCCCGCCACCCCTACACCTGGGGCCTGCTCGGCTCGATGCCGCGGCTCGACCGCGACCAGCAGGAACGCCTCATCCCGGTCAAGGGCTCGCCGCCCTCCCTCATCAACCTCCCGTCCGGCTGCGCCTTCAACCCGCGCTGCCCGTACGCCGACGTGCCCAAGGACGACGTCACCCGCACGGTCCGCCCCGAGCTGACCGAGGTCGGCAGCAAGCACTGGGCCGCCTGCCACATGTCGCAGGAGCAGCGGGAGCGTATCTGGACCGAAGAGATTGCGCCGAAGCTGTGAGTGACGAAGCCAAGGACGAAGCGGTGGGCATCCCCGCGCAGAGCGACGGCACCGAGGGCAAGTCCGCCGGGACCGCCACCCTCACCAAGGGTGCCGCCCCCGGCGAGACCCTGCTGAAGGTCACCGGGCTGCAGAAGCACTTCCCGATCAAGAAGGGCCTGCTGCAGCGCCAGGTCGGCGCGGTCCGCGCCGTCGACGGCATCGACTTCGAGGTCAGGTCCGGCGAAACGCTGGGCGTCGTGGGCGAGTCCGGCTGCGGCAAGTCGACCATGGGCCGGCTGATCACCCGGCTCCTGGAGCCGACCGCGGGCAAGGTCGAGTTCCAGGGCAAGGACATCACCCACCTCGGGGTCGGCGGCATGCGTCCGCTGCGCCGCGACGTGCAGATGATCTTCCAGGACCCGTACTCCTCGCTGAACCCGCGCCACACCATCGGCACGATCGTCAGCGCCCCCTTCAAGCTCCAGGGCGTCCAGCCCGAGGGCGGGGTCAAGAAGGAGGTCCAGCGGCTGCTGTCGGTGGTCGGTCTCAACCCCGAGCACTACAACCGCTATCCGCACGAGTTCTCCGGCGGCCAGCGCCAGCGCATCGGCATCGCCCGCGCGCTCGCGCTCAACCCGAAGCTGGTCGTGGCCGACGAGCCGGTCTCCGCGCTCGACGTGTCGATCCAGGCCCAGGTCGTCAACCTGCTCGACGACCTCCAGCAGGAGCTGGGCCTGACGTACGTGATCATCGCGCACGACCTGTCCGTCGTCCGGCACGTCTCGGACCGCATCGCGGTGATGTACCTCGGCAAGATCATGGAGCTGGCCGACCGCGACCTGCTCTACAAGTCGCCGATGCACCCGTACACCAAGGCGCTGATGTCGGCCGTCCCGATCCCGGACCCGGCCCGCAAGTCGGCCAAGAGCGAGCGCATCCTGCTCAAGGGCGACGTGCCCTCGCCGATCGCCCCGCCGACCGGCTGCCGCTTCCACACCCGGTGCTGGAAGGCGACGCAGATCTGCACCACCACCGAGCCGCCGCTCAAGGAGCTGCGGCCGGGCCAGCAGGTGGCCTGCCACCATCCGGAGAACTTCGAGGACCAGGCACCGCAGGACGTCGTCCTGCTCACCGCGGCCAAGGAGGCGGCGGAGCTGGTGTCGGAGGAGGCGCTGGCCGAGTCGGCGGCGACCTCGGCGGCGGTGGCCGCGGAGGTCGAGGCGTCGGAGAGCACCGAGGGTGCGGAGACCACCGAGGGTGCCGAGACCGTCGAGGGTGCGGAGAGCGCCGAGGGCGCGGAGACCGTCGAGGGTGCGGAGAGCGCCGAGAGCGGCGACGAGGAGCCTCCCGCCAAGGAGAAGTGACCTCACTCACCCGCGCCCTACCAGTGAGCCCCTGCCTTCGTTTGTAAGGCAGGGGCTCACTGGCAGGTAAGAATGGAAGGGTGTACGAGCAACTCTTCAGCCCCACCGTCCAGCACACGCTCGACCTGGTCGGCATCTTCGTCTTCGCCATCTCCGGCGCGCTGCTGGCCGTACGCAAGAACTTCGACGTCTTCGGCATCGCCGTCCTCGCCGAGGTCACCGCGCTGGGCGGCGGACTGTTCCGGGACCTGGTGATCGGCGCGGTGCCGCCCGCCGCCTTCACCGACCTCGGATACTTCCTCACCCCGCTGCTCGCGACGCTGCTGGTCTTCTTCCTCCACCCCCACGTGGAGCGCCTCCAGACCGGCGTGAACATCTTCGACGCGGCGGGCCTCGGCCTGTTCTGCGTCGCCGGCACCACCAAGGCGTACGACTACGGTCTCGGCCTGACCGCCTCGGCGTGCCTCGGCCTGACCACCGCCGTGGGTGGCGGCGTCCTGCGCGACGTGCTCGCCAACGAGGTGCCCTCGCTGCTGCGCTGGGACCGCGACCTGTACGCCGTACCGGCGATCGTCGGCTCCACGATGGTCGCCCTGTGCATCCGCTACGAGACGCTCACCCCCTTCACCAGCGGACTCGCGGTCGTCACGGCCTTCGTCCTGCGGCTGCTCGCCCTGCGCTACCACTGGCGGGCGCCGCGCGCCTGGAACCGCAGGTCGACGGTGGTCGAGGGGGACTGAGCCGAACGGCTACGGGCGCGGCATGTCCTTGACGAAGACGACGCCGTCGACGGTGTCCAGGTGGCCGGGGTCGAGCGGGGCGTAGCCGAACCAGGGGGAGACCCGGGGCGCCGGCCGCGGGTCGCCGAGGGCGTCGGCCAGGAGCGCGGGGTCGACGACGCAGGGGTTCTCGGGCAGCGCGTAGAGGAGCCCCTCGACGGTGCCCGGCGGCGGGGTGTCCACCCCCTGATGCCGGATCGTGCCGAGAGCCGTCGCCACGAAGGCGTACTCCCTGCCGAGCCGGGCGCTGACGAGGGCACCGGCGCTCCACCACTCCAGTCGCCCCTGCCACATCCGCATCGAGCTCTGCTCGCGCTGGAGGTGGGAGTTGTGGGCGTGGACGAGCGTCGGCCCCCGGTCGGCGAGCGCGAGGAGGTTGTCCGCCATCATCCGGTCCCGCACGCCCAGCATCCGGGTCATGCGGGCCGGGGAGGCCTCGGCCATCCAGTAGTGGTACGTCAGCAGTCCGGTGGCGGTACGCCCGTGCAGGCGCGCCCGCTCCCAGTCGTCCCGTGAGGAGGAGGCGAGCAGGTGCGGCGTCTGCTCGGCCAGCAGGGACACCAGGTCGGCGGCGAGCGTCCGCAGCTCCCCGGCCTCGGCCGACCGCCCCACGGACCGCGCCGGGTCCGTCATCGCCTCGGGCTCGGTCCACCGGTCGTCGGCGCCGAGCAGGCGGTCCAGTGTCTTCGGGGTGCAGGGGAGCAGGGCCGGGTCCACCGCGGCCGACAGGTAGTCGTGGAGCGCGGTGAGGGCCTGCCGGGGGCTCGCGGCGCCGGTGATCTCCAGCGGGCCGTCGAAACCGGCGAAGCGGATCCGCTCGTGCGCGGGCCGGTCCTCGTTGTACGCGCGCATCCAGCGGACCAGCTCCCGGTTGGGCGCGCTGGGGCCCCAGGGATGGCTGAACCCGCCCTCCACGACCTCGTCGAGACTGCCGGTGCCCCGTGTGACGTAGTCGTCCACGACCAACCCCCTCAGGCAGTCGCTCTCGATCGCGATCGTCCGGTAGCCGTGCTGCTGGACGAGTTGCCGCAAGACGGCGTTGCGCACGTCGAGGAGAGCGTCCTCACCGTGGGTGGGCTCGCCCAGGGCGAGCAGCCGGGGCCGGGTCGGCAGCAGCCGCATCACCGCGGCGGCGTCCAGGGGGCGGGCGATGTTCTGGATGCGTTCAGCCATGGCTTCAACGGTATCGTTGAACCATCGGTTGAAACTTTGCTGCGGAGACATGGGGTTCATGGCCGGCAAGCTTCAAAGTCACGGAAAGCTCAGGCCGGTCGACCTGGCCCGCGCGCACGGTCTGTCGGCGCAGGCGGTCAGGAACTACGAGGCGGCCGGCATCCTCCCGGCCGCCGCCCGGACGGCCAGTGGGTACCGCGCTTACACCACGCTGCACGCCCAGGCCCTGGACGCCTTCCTCGCCCTGGTGGCGGGCCACGGGCACGGGACGGCGGCCGCGGTGCTGCGGGGCGTGAACGAGGGGGCGGTGGACGAGGCGCTCCGGCTGATCGACGAGAGTCACGCGCAGTTGCTCGACGACCGGCGGACGCTGCAGGCGGTGGAGGACGCGCTGCGGGATCTGGCCCCCGAGGCCGCGGGGGAGGTGCCGGGGACGGCGGGCGGGTTCATCGGAGCGCTCGCCGGGGAGCTGGGCATCCGGCCCGCGACCCTGCGCAAGTGGGAGCGCGCAGGCCTGGTGCGCCCACGTCGCGACCCGGTGACCGGATACCGCCGCTACGACGAGGCGGACGTACGGGATGCCCGCCTCGCGCACCAGCTCAGGAGAGGCGGCTATCCGCTGGAGCGGATCGCGTCCGTCATCGCCCAGGTGCGGTCGGCCGGGGGACTGGAGTCGCTGGAGCCCGCCCTGCGCGAGTGGCGCGACCGTGTGTCCGCCCGTGGCCGGGCGATGGTGACCGGGGCGGCGGAGCTGGAGACGTATCTGCGCGCTCGGGAGCGGAAACAGAAAGCTACCGCTTAGTAGTTTCCTGTTGTACCGTGCAGTCATGCCAGAAGCAGCCTCCGCAGCGGCCACACGGGCCACCATCGGCGACAGCGAGTTCGACCGCGACACCGCCGTCACCCGACGCGCCCCCGGCGTCTACGACATCGACCTGTCGGCCGGCTGGACGATCATCAACGCCGTCAACGGCGGCTACCTGCTGGCCGTCCTCGGCCGGGCCCTCGGCGACGCGCTCCCGCACCCCGACCCTTTCACCGTCTCGGCGCACTACCTCACCGCCTCCCGGCCCGGTCCGGCGGTCGTGCGCACCGAGACCGTCCGTACGGGCCGCACCCTCTCCACCGGCCAGGCCTCCCTCTTCCAGTACGACGACGAGGGCGACGAGGTCGAGCGCATCCGCGTCCTCGCCTCCTACGGCGACCTCGACACGCTGCCCGACGACGTCCGCACCTCGGCGAAGCCGCCCGCGATCCCGCCGGCGGAGCAGTGCTTCGGCCCGGAGGACGGCCCCGCCCCCGTCGACGGCAGCTCGGCCATCGCCGACCGGCTGATGCTCAAGCTGGACCCCGCCACCCTGGGCTGGGCGCTGGGGCAGCCCTCGGGACGGGGCGAGATGCGGGCCTGGTTCGGCCTCGCCGACGGCCGCGACGCCGACCCGCTCTCGCTGCTCCTCGCGGTGGACGCGCTGCCGCCGACCGCCTTCGAGCTGGGGCTCAAGGGCTGGGTGCCGACGGTCGAGCTGACCGCGCACGTGCGCTGCCGTCCGGCACCGGGCCCGCTGCGGGTCTCCATCACCACCCGCAACCTCGCCGGCGGCTTCCTGGAGGAGGACGCCGAGGTCTGGGACAGCGCCGACCGGCTGGTCGCCCAGTCCCGTCAACTGGCCCGGGTCCGGCTCGGCTGAACCGGCCGTACGTCCTTCCGGCCGCCGGTGCGGAGCCCTGCCCGCCCGGCGTCCGCTGTCGTCAGTCCATCCAGTGCCTGCGGCCGATGCTGATCAGCCGCAGTTGCCGGGCCGCCGTCTCCGCGGCCGCCCGGCGCTCCTCCTCGGGGGCCTCCAGCGTCTCCAGGAACAGGGAGGCCGTGATCAGCATCTGGTCGACGTAGAGGCCCGCGAGCATCCGCAGGTCGGCGTCGCTCCAGCCCGCCGCCGACGCGTCCTGGGCCAGTCCCGCCTTCACCTCCTCGGCGAACCGCGCCAGTTGCTCCCGTATGGCCTGACGCACCGGCTGTACGCCGCCGTGCCGCTCCCGCGCGATGAAGCGGACGTGGGCCGGGTGCGCGGCCACATGACCGGCGATCAACTCGACCGCGCGGGCGATGCGTTCGTCGTCGTCCTCGGCCGGTGACATCGTGGTCCGGATCATCGGGTGCAGGCTGCCCAGCGCCTCCTCGACCAGTGCCACGCCGAGATCCGCCGTGGAGCGGAAGTGCCGGTAGAAGGCGGTCGGGGCGACGCCCACGGCGCGGGTGACCTCGCGCAGCCCCAGGCTGCTCAGACTCTGCTCCTCCAGCAGGCCGAGCGCCGCGTCCAGGAGCGCCTGCCGGGTCTTCTGCTTCTGTGCCTGCCGAACGCCGGAGGTGTGACTCATGCCATGCAGTTAACAACTGTTCTCTGGAATTGAAAAGTCGTACGGCGCGCTAGACTGGAAGTCAGTGAACAACTGTAACCACAACCGTTCACCGAAGTGTCCGCGCAAGATTGGGGGATCCGCTCCATGCTGTTTCTCGTCGTCGCACTTCTGCTCCTCGGTGTGGTCCTGGGCGCCGTCGTCCACGCACCGCTCACCTTCTCCGTCGCGGCCGGCCTGGTCATCGCCGTCTGGCTCGGCGTCTTCGCGCTCCGCGAGCGGCACGGCCGCCGACGGAGCACCTCCGCCCACTGACGCACGTCCACCGACGCACGTCCACCGACGCACGGTCCACCGACGCACGGCAGGGAGAACGCCATGCAGCTCACCGCACCGGCCAACCGCACCACCGACGCCGACCGCACCACCCGAGCCACCCGTCGTACGGGCATCCACGACACCGACGGCATGGCCGTCGCCTCCTTCGTCCTCGGCCTGCTCGGGCTGCTCGTCCTCAACGTCTTCCTGGGCCCGATCGCCATCGCCCTCGCGAGCGTCGCCCTGTGGCGCGGCACCGCCCGTCGCGGCCGGGCCCTCCTCGGTCTCGGCCTGGGCGTCGCCGACCTGCTGGTCCTGGTGGCGTTCATGTCCGCGGACAACACGATGTCGTGGAGCCTGTGAGCCCACCGCACCGTCTCGTCCGGGCCGCCGCGCGACGAGGCCAGCCTTGGTCCGAGGCCGGGCGGAACCGCCCCGTAGAATCGGCCGCACCATGGCTTACCTCGACCACGCCGCGACGACCCCGATGCTTCCCGAGGCAGTCGAGGCACTCACCGCGCACCTGAGCGTCACCGGCAACGCCTCTTCCCTCCACGCGTCCGGCCGCCGGGCGCGGCGCACCGTCGAGGAGGCCCGCGAGGCCCTCGCCGAGTCGCTCGGCGCCCGCCCCAGCGAAGTGGTCCTCACCTCCGGCGGCACCGAGGCCGACAACCTCGCCGTCAAGGGCCTGTACTGGGCCCGCCGCGACGCCGACCCGGCCCGCACCCGGGTCCTGGCCAGTCCCGTCGAGCACCACGCGGTCCTCGACGCCGTGCACTGGCTCGGCGAGCACGAGGGCGCCACCGTGGAGTACCTGCCGGTGGACGCCCACGGCCGGGTCCACCCCGAGACACTGCGCGAGGCCATCGCCCGCGAACCCGGCGACGTCGCCCTCGCCACCGTCATGTGGGCCAACAACGAGATCGGCACGATCATGCCGGTGAGGGAACTCGCCGACGTGGCCGCCGAGTTCGACGTGCCGCTGCACGCCGACGCGGTCCAGGCCTTCGGTCAGCTCCCGGTCGACTTCGCCGCCTCCGGGCTCGCCGCCATGACCGTTTCCGGCCACAAGATCGGCGGCCCCTACGGCATCGGCGCACTGCTGCTGGGCCGGGAGTACACCCCGGTACCCGTCCTGCACGGCGGCGGACAGGAACGCCACGTGCGCTCCGGCACCCTCGACGTCCCCGCCGTCGCCTCCTTCGCGGTCGCCGGCCGTCTCGCCGCCGAGCAGCGCGAGTGGTTCGCCCGTGAGGTCGGCGCCCTGCGCGACGACCTGGTCGACGCCGTCCGCGCGGCGGTCCCGGACGCGATCCTCGGCGGCGATCCGGCACCTCAGGGGCGCCTTCCCGCCAACGCCCACTTCACCTTCCCGGGATGCGAGGGCGACTCCCTCCTCCTCCTGCTCGACGCCCAGGGCATCGAGTGCTCCACCGGCTCCGCCTGCACCGCGGGCGTCGCCCAGCCCAGCCACGTCCTGCTGGCCACCGGAACCGACCCCGACCTGGCCCGCGGCACCCTGCGCTTCTCCCTCGGCCACACCTCGACCGCGGCCGACGTGGAGGCGCTCGCCAAGGCGATCGGCCCCGCGGTGGAACGCGCCAGGGCGGCCGGACTGTCGTAGGGCTCAGGCCTTGGTCGGCGGCTTCGACGGGCCGCTCGTCGCCGCCCGCCGCACCAGCTTCAGATACCGGTCCCAGTCCCAGTGCGGCCCCGGATCGGTGTGGTCGGTGCCCGGCACCTCCACGTGGCCGAGGATGTGCTTGCGGTCCACGGGTATGTCGTACCGCGCGCAGATCCCCGCCGTCAGCCGCGCGGAGGCGGCGTACATCGCGTCGGTGAAGTCCTGCGGGCGGTCCACGAAGCCCTCGTGCTCGATGCCGACACTGCGTTCGTTGTAGTCGCGGTTGCCCGCGTGGTAGGCCACGTCCAGCTCGCGGATCATCTGGGTGACCCGCCCGTCCTGCCCCACGATGTAGTGCGCGGCCGCCTTGTGCCCCGGGTCCTGGAAGGCCCGCACCGCGCTGTCGAAACTGCCCTGGGTGACATGGACGATCACCATGTCGATGCCGAAGTCGTCCGGCCGGTCCGCCCGCCGCCAGTTCGCGTCCGACGCCGCCACCCAGCGCGCGCCCGCGTAGTCGACCACGCCCTCCTCGCGGGGCCGCTCGACGCCCGGCATCCGCCACCACAGCCGGGACAGCTCGTCGCGGGCCAGCACACCGGTGCCCACGGCCGCCGCCGCACCGCCGACGATCAGCGCCCGCCGGCCGATGCGCCGGTCGCCGTCGGCGGACCCGCCGCTCGTGGACCCGCCCGTGGAACCCTGCTTCGCCCCCATACGATCTTCAACGCATACTCGCGCGCTCCGGTTCCCGCCTCCCCGTACTCTGGAGGGGTTATGACTGAGACCCCGCAGCGCACCCGTCCCCTCCGCGTCCTCGCCGCCATGTCGGGCGGAGTCGACTCCGCCGTCGCCGCCGCCCGCGCGGCCGAGGCGGGGCACGACGTGACCGGCGTCCACCTGGCGCTCTCCGCCAACCCGCAGTCCTTCCGCACGGGCGCCCGGGGCTGTTGCACCATCGAGGACTCACGGGACGCCCGCCGCGCCGCCGACGTCATCGGCATCCCGTTCTACGTGTGGGACCTCGCCGACCGCTTCCGGGAGGACGTGGTCGAGGACTTCGTCGCCGAGTACGAGGCCGGCCGCACCCCGAACCCGTGCCTGCGCTGCAACGAGAAGATCAAGTTCGCGGCGCTCCTCGACAAGGCCCTCGCGCTGGGCTTCGACGCCGTCTGCACCGGCCACTACGCCCAGGTGATCCTGCGCGAGGACGGCACCCGAGAGCTGCACCGCGCCTCCGACATGGCCAAGGACCAGAGTTACGTCCTCGGTGTGCTCGACGACCGGCAGCTCGCCCACGCGATGTTCCCGCTCGGCGACACGGTCACGACCAAGGACGAGATCCGCGCGGAGGCCGAGCGCAGGGGCCTGGCGGTGGCCAAGAAGCCCGACTCGCACGACATCTGCTTCATCGCCGACGGCGACACCCAGGGCTTCCTCGCCGACCGGCTCGGCAAGGCCGAGGGCGACATCGTCGACGAGGCCGGCAACCGGCTCGGCACCCACGAGGGCGCCTACGGCTACACCATCGGCCAGCGCAAGGGCCTCAGGATCGGCACCCCGGCCCCCGACGGCAAGCCGCGCTACGTCCTGGACATCTCCCCGGTGAACAACACCGTGACGGTCGGCCCGGCCGAGGCACTCGACGTCGACGCCCTGTGCGCGATCAAGCCCCGCTGGTGCGGCGCCGCCCCCACCGGCCCCGGCACCTACACCGCCCAGCTGCGCGCCCACGGCGGCGAGACCGAGGTACGGGCCGAACTGGTCGACGGCACCCTGGAGGTGACCTTCACCGAGCCGGTCCGCGGCGTCGCCCCCGGCCAGGCGATCGTGCTGTACGACGGCACCCGCGTGGTGGGCTCGGCGACCATCGCGTCCACCTCGCGCGCGACGGCCGGCGCGGCCTGATCCGTCCGCCGGGCAGCCCGGCGGCGCCCTCGTGGTCGCCGGCTCACCCGGCGAGGAACTCCGCCAGCACCGGCGCCAGGACGCCCGGCTCCACCATGTGGGTCTGCCCGTCCACGGTGCCGTACCTGCCGTCGGGGGCCGCCTGAGCGACCGCGCGGGCGGCCTCGTGCCACCACGCGTCGCTCGCGCCGCCCGCGAGGACCAGGAGGGGAGCGGTGATCGAGGCGATCGCGGACGTGGGCACCCGGCCGTCGCCCATCACGGTGTCGTCGTACGCCAGACTCGGCGCCACCGACTCCATCCCGGCCCACATGGGGGACTGCCGGGCGCCCCGGATCATGTCCTCGCCCAGCCCGGTGCGGCGCAGGAACAGCTCCACGGCGTCCCCGCGCCGGTCCTGCCCGAGTGCCTCGGCCAGCCGCTCGGTGTACTCGGCCGCGGCCCGCGTGGCGGCGTCGTCCATGGCGTACGGCACCTCGTACACGGCGGCCCGGCGCACCGGCAGACCGCTCGCCGCCGCCCGGAGCACCAGCGCGCCGCCCGACGACATGCCGTACAGCGAGGCCTCGCCGCCCACCACCTCGACCAGTGCCGCCAGGTCATCGATCTCGCGTTCCACCGCGTAGGGCGCCGTGTCGCCGCTCTCGCCGCGCCCCCGGCGGTCGTACACGGTGACGTCGAAACGGCCCGACAGCTCGGCGGCCAGCGGCGCCATCGTGGCGCCGGTCGACATCGCGCCGCTGACGAGCACGACCGCCGGACCCTGCCCGGAGCGTTCGTAGGCGATGGGCGTGCCGTCACGCGAAACAGTCTTCTTCTCCATGCCTGTGCAGACTGCCCTACAGCACGCGAATCATCGCTCAGGACACCTCGACCTCGTAGAAGCAGAAGTGGTCCTTGATCTCCGCGACCTCCGGCTTCGGATCCGGGTACGCCCAGACCAGGTCCGCCGCGCCGGGCAGCGACCAGTAGGACGCGTCCCCCTTGAAGGGGCAGTGCGTGTGGGTGTCGGACGGGGCCAGGAGGTCGAGGCGTACGTCCCGGGGCGGGATGTAGTAGCGCTCGGGCAGGCCCGTCTCCCGCAGCACCAGCGCCTCGTCGCTCTCCGCCAGCACCTGCTCGCCGTGCACCACGCGCACGTGGCGGCCGCTCGGCTCGACGGTGATGCGGTGTCCCTTGAGTCCCTTGAGTCCCTTGAGTCCCTTGAGTCCCGTTAGTCCCTTGAGTCTGTTGAGTGCCTTGAGTCCTTTGGTCACGATCGTCCTCCTGGGCTCGGTGGCCGGCTCTCCTGGGGACAGCACGACCGGAAGCCCGGTTCTTCCCGCCCGCGCGGGAACGTACCGTTGATCCATGAACATCTGCGTCTTCCTCTCCGCCGCCGACCTCGACGAGCGCTACACGGGCCCCGCCAAGGAGTTCGCCGAACTGCTCGGCAAGGGCGGTCACACCCTCGTCTGGGGCGGCTCGGACGTCGGCCTGATGAAGGTGGTCGCCGACGGCGTGCAGGAGTCGGGAGGACGGCTGCTCGGGGTCTCGGTGGACTTCCTGGCGGCCAAGGCGCGCGAGGGCGCCGACGAGATGGTGATCGCCCCGGACCTGGCCGAGCGCAAGCGGCTGCTGCTGGAGAAGGCCGACGCCGTGGTCATCATGGTGGGCGGCACCGGCACGCTCGACGAGGCCACCGAGATCCTGGAGCTGAAGAAGCACGGGCACACCGACAAGCCGGTCGTCCTGCTCAACACCGCGGGCTTCTACGACGGCCTCAGGGAGCAGTTCCGCCGCATGGAGGACGAGGGCTTCCTGCCCCGACCCCTCACCGAGCTGGTCTTCTTCGCCGAGGAGCCGGTCGGCGCGCTCGCCTACCTGGAGGAGAGCCAGGGCATCGAGTGAGGTGCCGGTGGTGCGAGCATGGCGGGCATGGCTACACATGTGATCACCGGAGCGGGCTCCGGCATCGGCGCGGCCGTCGCCCGCCGCCTGCACGAACGCGGCGACGAGATCGTGCTGCACGCGCGCGACGCGGGCCGCGCGAAGGAACTCGCCGCCGCGCTCCCCGGCGCGAAGACGCTGGTCGGCGACCTTTCCGACCCGGGCAAGCTGTCCTGGGCCCTCTCCCACCAGACGCTGCCCGACCGGGTGGACTCGCTGCTGCACATCGCCGGGGTCGTCGACCTCGGTCCGGTCGGTGACCTCACCCCGAAGACCTGGATCAACCAGCTGAACGTCAACCTGGTCGCCCCGGCCGAGCTGACCCGCCTCCTGCTGCCCCAGCTCCGCGTCGCCCAGGGACAGGTGCTCTTCGTCAACTCCGGTTCCGGACTGAACGCCCACGCCGGCTGGGCCGCGTACGGCGCCTCCAAGCACGGCCTGAAGGCCCTCGCCGACGCCCTGCGCCAGGAGGAGCACGCGAACGGCGTCCGCGTCACCTCGGTCTACCCCGGCCGCACCGCCAGCCCGATGCAGGCCAAGGTCCACCAGCAGGAGGGCAAGGAGTACGACCCGGCGAAGTGGATCGACCCCGAGTCCGTCGCCACCACGATCCTGATGGCCCTGGACCTCCCGAGGGACGCGGAGGTCAACGACCTGACGGTGCGCCCGGGACGGTGAGCGCCTTCTTGAGGGTCTGGGGGCGCGACCCCCAGGGACGAGGACGGGAAGGGGCGGCGGGGGCGAAATCCAGCCCCGCGTCCCTGCGTACGCTTGCCCCGTGAACGACAACTTCGCCCCCGCCACCGGCATCGGCAGCCTCCCGGGCCAGGACGCCCGAGAGGCCGCCAAAACCGCCACCGGCACCTTCGAGGACTTCCCCTTCCTCCCCGAGCTGCCCGCCCGCGGCCCCGGCGCCGACATGATCGGCCGCACCGCCGGCATGCTCGTCGAGCTGTACGCGCGCGTGGAGCCCAGCGGCTGGCGGCTCGGCGACCGGCCGGGGCGGGACACCAAGCGGGCCCGGGCCTGGCTCGGGGAGGACCTCGATGCGCTGGAGGAGTTCACCCAGGGCTACGAGGGCCCGCTCAAGGTCCAGGCCGTCGGCCCCTGGACCCTCGCCGCCGCCCTGGAACTGCGAGGCGGCGAGGCGGTCCTCTCCGACCCCGGCGCCTGCCGCGATCTCGCCGCCTCGCTCGCCGAGGGCCTGCGCCTGCACCTGGCCGAAGTACAGCGCCGCGTGCCGGGCGCCCGCATCGTCCTCCAGCTCGACGAACCGTCCCTCACCGCCGTCCTGCGCGGCCAGGTGCGCAGCGCCAGCGGCTACCGCACCCACCGCGCCGTCGACCGCCAAGTCGTGGAGGCCACCCTCCGCGAGGTCGCCGGGGTGCACGACGGCGGCCCCGTCGTGGTCCACTCCTGCGCACCGGACGTGCCGTTCGCCCTGCTGCGCCGGGCGGGTGTCGCGGGCGTCTCCTTCGACTTCGCACTTCTCACCGAGCGTGACGACGACGCGATCGGCGAGGCCGTCGAGGGCGGCACCCGGCTGTTCGCCGGTGTCGTGCCGGGCACGGACACCGCATTGTCAGACCCTGCCGGTAGCGTCATGGGTGTCAGAACGCTGTGGCGCAGGCTGGGGCTGCGCCCGGAGCTGCTCGCGGAGGCGGTCACCGTCACTCCCGCGTGCGGACTCGCGGGCGCCTCCCCGGAGTACGCCCGGCGCGCGCTCGCCCACTGCGTCCGGGCGGCAAGATCCCTCGCGGACAACCCAGAGTAACGGGAGGACCATACGGTGGCCGGCGACAAGCAGGGCGACAAGCAGGTGGAGACGACCAGCGTGCCCGCCGAGGCGCGGGAGCGGCACATGCGGCTCGCCGAGCAGATCGAGGAGCACCGGTTCCGGTACTACGTGAACGACGCCCCCGTGGTCAGCGACGCGGAGTTCGACCGGCTGCTGCGCACCCTGGAGGAGCTGGAGGAGCGGTATCCGGAGCTGCGCACCCCCGAGTCCCCGACCCAGAAGGTCGCCGGTTCCTACGCGACCGAGTTCACGGCCGTGGAGCACCCCACGCGGATGCTCTCCCTGGACAACACCTTCAACGACGACGAGCTGGCCGCCTGGTTCGAGCGCATCGCCCGGGAGCTGGGCGAGCAGGAGTACCACTTCCTGTGCGAGCTGAAGGTCGACGGACTCGCCGTCAACCTCACCTACGAGCGCGGCCGCCTCGTCCGCGCCGCCACCCGCGGCGACGGCCGCACCGGCGAGGACATCACGCCCAACGTGCGCACCATCGCCGAGATCCCCGAGCGCCTTGCGGGCGACAAGGTGCCCGACCTCGTGGAGATCCGGGGCGAGGTCTACTTCCCGATGGAGAAGTTCCAGGAGCTCAACGCCCGGCTGAACGAGGCCGGTGACAAGCCCTTCGCCAACGCGCGCAACGCGGCGGCCGGTTCGCTGCGCCAGAAGGACCCGCGCGTCACCGCCTCCCGCCCGCTGCACATGGTGGTCCACGGCATCGGCACCCTGGAGGGCTACGCGGGCATGACCCGCCTCTCCCAGGCGTACGACCTGCTGAAGACCTGGGGTCTGCCCACCTCCCCGCACAACAGGGTGGTCGACGGCCTGGACGGCGTACGGGACTTCATCGCGTACTACGGCGAGAACAGGCACTCCGTCGCGCACGAGATCGACGGTGTCGTCGTCAAGCTCGACGAGATCCGCCTCCAGGGCCGGCTCGGCTCCACGGCCCGCGCGCCCCGCTGGGCCATCGCCTACAAGTACGCGCCGGAGGAGGTCAACACCAGGCTCGTCGACATCAAGGTGGGCGTCGGACGCACCGGCCGTGTCACGCCGTACGCGCAGGTCGAGCCGGTCACGGTGGCCGGCAGCGAGGTGGAGTTCGCCACGCTGCACAACCAGGAGGTCGTCAAGGCCAAGGGCGTGCTCATCGGCGACACCGTGGTGCTGCGCAAGGCCGGTGACGTCATCCCGGAGATCCTCGGGCCGGTCGCCGACCTCAGGGACGGCAGCGAGCGGGAGTTCGTGATGCCGGCCGAGTGCCCCGAGTGCGGGACGCCGCTGAAGGCGATGAAGGAGGGCGACATCGATCTGCGGTGTCCCAACGCCCGCGCCTGTCCTGCCCAGTTGCGCGAGCGCGTCGCTTACCTCGCCGGCCGGGAGTGCCTGGACATCGAGCACTTCGGCGGGGTCGTGGCGGCCGCGCTGACCGGGCCGCTGGAGCCGTCCGAGCCCCCGCTGGTGGACGAGGGTGACCTCTTCGACCTCACCGTCGAGAAGCTGCTGCCCATCAAGGCGTACGTCCTCGACCCGGACAGCGGGCTGCCCAAGCGTGACCCCAAGACCGGCGAGGAGAAGATCGCCACGGTCTTCGCCAACAAGGAGGGCGAGCCGAAGAAGAACACCCTCGCGCTGCTGCAGCACATCGAGGAGGCCAAGACCCGCCCGCTGGCCCGCTTCATCAACGGTCTGTCCATCCGGTACGTGGGGCCGGTCGCCGCCCAGGCCCTCGCCCGCGAGTTCCGCTCCATCGACCGCATCGAGCAGGCCACCGAGGAGGAGTTGGCGCGCCCGGACGGGGTGGGCGACATCATCGCCGCCGCCGTCAAGGAGTGGTTCGCCGTGGACTGGCACCGGGAGATCGTCCGCAAGTGGAAGGCGGCCGGGGTTCCGCTGGAGGACCGGTCGACGGGGGAGGACGAAGGCCCGCGCCCGCTCGAAGGACTCACCGTCGTCGTCACCGGCACCCTGGAGAACTTCACCCGGGACGGCGCCAAGGAGGCCCTCCAGAACAGGGGCGCCAAAGTGACCGGATCGGTGTCCAAGAAGACGTCGTTCGTCGTGGTCGGTGACAACCCCGGTTCGAAGTACGACAAGGCGATGCAACTGAAAGTGCCGGTTCTGAACGAGGACGGTTTCGGTGTACTCCTCGAACAAGGAGCCGAAGCGGCGGCGGGTGTCGCGCTTTCGGCTGAGGAATAGCGGTTGAAGGCCACCCGATCGGCGCATATCAGATGCATACGGGTGGCCGGGTGGCATTCGGGCAACCGTCGACGACCAGTGCCCCTGGAAGCCTTCCGCGGCCTACTGTTGAGGTGTGCGCCCGCCGTGCCCAGCTGCGGTCGGGGCACCCCCTGCCCCGAGTGACAGGGGAAGGGGTCTCCAACGCGGAGCCGTTGAAGGTGGTCGAGGCGGGGGCCGCGTGGCGTGGGCACCGCCGGCTGTGAGAGGGACGGGAATGGAACCGACCGAGAGCGCCGCCGCGGGCTCACGGCTGAGCCTGCGTCGCATGGCGGGCGCGTGGCACGTGAGCCGGTGGCTCGGGCAACGCGATGGTGGCGTCCCGCATCCCGCGACGGGCACCCGTGTGCCGCAGGCCGCCGGCCACATCCCCGGACACACCCACGGCCCGGCCGACCAGGACGCCGAACGGCACCTGTCCTGGCCCGCGTTGCCCGCGGCGATCGTCGCTACCGCCGCCTTCGTCCTGGGCGCCGGCTTCTACCGGGCCTTCAGCGACGGCCACGCCCTCTTCCCGTCCGGGACCGTCGGCTGGTCCCTGGCCGTGCTGGCCGGCATCGTCGTCGGCCACCTGGTCATGCTCGGCCGCTCCCGCTGGTGGGGCGGCACCGGCTCGGGCGCCGCCCTCACCCTCGCCGTCCTGCTGCTGTACGGCTGGATTCCGGCCGGCATGGTCAGCCTCACCGTCGTCGTCCTGGTCGGCATAGCCCGCCGGGGCCCCTGGCGGCAGGGCGTCCTGCACGGCGCGGTGGACATCCTCGGCATCGCCGCGGGCGCCCTGCTCCTCGGCGTCTGCGGCTCCGTACCGTCCGTCGAGCACCCCTGGGACCCCGACACCTGGGGCGTGTACGCGGCGCTCAAGGTGGCGCTCGTCGCCGTCGCCTACCTCGCCGTCACCCGCGCCCTGCTGTGGTACCTGCAGACCCCGCGCCCCGGGCTCCCCACCGTCGCCCGCACCGCCCTGGTCAGACAGGGCCTGGTCGCCGTCGCCCTGCTCGGCATCGCCCCGCTGGTCTGCGTCGTCGCCGTCGCCAAGCCGCTGCTGCTGCCGCTGTTCGCCATCCCGCTCATCGCCCTCGACTCCACGCTGTGGATCGCCCGCGCCCGCGCCGAGGAGCAGTTGCGCGACCCGCTCACCGGCCTGCCCAACCGGCAGTGGCTCCTGGAGCGCACCTGGACCGCACTGGACGACGCCGAGCGCATCGGCGCCCGCGCCGCCCTGATGCTGATCGACCTCGACCGTTTCCGGTCGGTCAACGACACACTCGGACACCTCGCCGGCGACCGGCTGCTGCTCCAGACCGCCGACCGGCTGCGGCAGGCCCTGCCGCGCGGGGCGGAGGCCGCGCGGCTCGGCGGTGACGAGTTCGCCGTCTTACTGCCCGTCGCCGACTCCACCACGTCGGCGACCCGGATCGCCCGGGGCCTGGTGGCCGAGCTCAGTTCACCGATGGACCTGGACGGGCTCACCCTGGTCCTGGAGGCCAGCGCCGGCGTCGCCGTCTTCCCCGACCACGCGCTGGACGCCGAGGGACTGCTGCGCCGCGCGGACGTCGCGATGTACCAGGCGAAGCGGGACCGCACCGGGGTGGAGGTCTACGAGTCCAAGCGGGACTCCAACACACCGGACCGGCTCGGCCTCCTCGGCGACCTGCGCCGGGCCCTGGACGCCCACGAAGTCGAGCTGCACTACCAGCCCAAGGTCCGCTTCGACGGACAGGTGGCGGGCCTGGAGGCCCTGGTGCGCTGGGTGCACCCCGAGCGCGGCAAGGTGCCGCCGGACGAGTTCATAGCGATCGCCGAGTCCTCCGGGCTGATGCCGCACCTCACCGAGTACGTGCTGGAGACGGCGCTCGGACAGGTCGCCCGGTGGCGATCCCAGGGCCTGTTCGTGCCGGTCGCGGTCAACGTCTCCCCGCGCGACGTGCACACCCCCGGGTTCGCGGGCTCGGTGGCGGCCCGGCTCGCCCGGCACGGCGTTCCCGCGGGAGCGCTCCAACTGGAGATCACGGAGCACGTCCTCCTGGAGGACCCGCAGCGCGCGGCCGACACCCTCAACGCGCTGACCGGGCACGGCGTCAAGATGTCCCTCGACGACTTCGGCACCGGGTACTCCTCCCTCGTCCACCTGCGCAGGCTCCCCGTCAGCGAGCTGAAGATCGACCGCTCGTTCGTGGCCCGGCTGGCCATCGACAACGAGGACGCCGAGATCGTGCGCTGCACCGTCGACCTCGCCCACTCCCTCGGACTGCTCGTCGTCGCCGAGGGCGTGGAGGACGACGAGACCTGGGAGCGCCTGCGCGACCTGGGCTGCGACGCCGTACAGGGCTGGCTGGTCGCGGCCGCGATGCCGCCGGAGGAGACCACGGCCTGGCTGCTCGCCCGGGGTTCCAGGGGCTGGGTGCGGGCCGCCGCCGCACTGCCCGCGGCGGCGTCCGACGAGTGACTCGGCCCAGGGGGCCCCGACCGGATCCTGCCGCGGTCGTGGGCACCGTCGCCCTGGAGCCGGCCTGATCCGGACGACACCCCCTGGCGGCGCCGGCCTCCTCGTCCGGCGCCGCGCGGCGCCGCGGAGCCGCCCCGGGGGAAACCGTTTAACGGCCACGGGGCCCGGCCCCATAGGATTGGGCCAAACCGACTGGGCCGAATCGACCGGGACAAGCGCCTTGCCCCGCCCGATGTGCCCCGACCACACACTCACCCAGAGGAACGCTGCATGCCTGGCATCACGCGCGAGGAGGTCGCCCACCTCGCCCGGCTGGCGCGTCTGGAGCTGAAGCCCGAAGAGCTCGAGCACTTCGCGGGACAGCTGGACGACATCATCGGCGCGGTCGCCCGCGTCAGCGAGGTCGCCGACCAAGACGTACCGCCGACCTCGCACCCGCTCCCGCTGACGAACGTCATGCGGCCGGACGAGGTCCGTCCGTCGCTCACGCCCGAGCAGGCGCTCTCCGGCGCCCCGGCCCAGGAGCAGCAGCGTTTCAAGGTGCCGCAGATCCTGGGGGAGGAGTAACCGCCATGAGCGACATCATCAAGCTCACCGCGGCCGAGATCGCCGCGAAGATCGCCTCCGGCGAGCTGACCGCCGTCCAGGTCACCGAGGCCCACCTGGCCCGCATCGAGTCCGTCGACGAGAAGGTGCACGCCTTCCTGCACGTGGACCGCGAGGGCGCGCTGGCCCAGGCCCGCGAGGTCGACGCCAAGCGCGAGCGCGGCGAGAAGCTCGGCCCGCTGGCCGGCGTCCCTCTCGCGCTCAAGGACATCTTCACCACCGAGGGCATCCCCACCACCGTCGGCTCGAAGATCCTCGAGGGCTGGGTCCCGCCGTACGACGCGACCGTCACCAAGCGCCTGAAGGCCGCCGACGTCGTCATCCTCGGCAAGACCAACATGGACGAGTTCGCCATGGGGTCCTCCACCGAGAACAGCGCCTACGGCCCGACCGGCAACCCCTGGGACCTCACCAAGATCCCCGGCGGTTCCGGCGGCGGCTCCTCCGCCGCCCTCGCGGCCTTCCAGGCGCCGCTGGCCATCGGCACCGACACCGGTGGCTCCATCCGCCAGCCCGCGGCCGTCACCGGCACGGTCGGCGTCAAGCCGACGTACGGCGGCGTCTCCCGCTACGGCATGGTGGCCTTCTCCTCCTCCCTCGACCAGGGCGGCCCCTGCGCCCGCACGGTCCTGGACGCGGCCCTGCTGCACGAGGTGATCGCCGGGCACGACCCGATGGACTCCACCTCCATCGACGCCCCGGTCCCGGCCGTCGTCGAGGCCGCCCGCAACGGCAGCGTCGACGGCATGCGGGTCGGCGTAGTCAAGCAGTTCCGCGGCGAGGGCTACCAGGCCGGTGTCGTCCAGCGCTTCGACGAGTCCGTCGAGCTGCTGAAGTCGCTGGGCGCCGAGATCGTCGAGCTGGACTGCCCGTCCTTCGACCTCGCGCTCTCCGCGTACTACCTGATCGCGCCGTCCGAGTGCTCCTCCAACCTCGCCCGCTTCGACGGCCTGCGCTACGGCGCGCGCGTCGGTGACGACGGCACGCACTCCGCCGAGGAGGTCACCTCCCTGACCCGCGAGGCCGGCTTCGGCCCCGAGGTCAAGCGCCGCATCATGCTCGGCACGTACGCCCTGTCGAGCGGGTACTACGACGCGTACTACGGCAGCGCCCAGAAGGTCCGCACCCTCATCAAGCAGGAGTTCGAGCGGGCCTTCGAGCAGGTCGACGTGATCGTCTCCCCGACGACCCCGACCACCGCCTTCGCGATCGGCGAGCGCGCCGACGACCCGATGGCGATGTACCTGGCCGACCTGTGCACCATCCCCACCAACCTGGCGGGCAACGCGGCCATGTCGCTGCCCTGCGGCCTCGCGCCCGAGGACAACCTGCCGGTGGGTCTGCAGATCATCGCCCCCGCCATGAAGGACGACCGGCTCTACAAGGTCGGCGCCGCCGTCGAGGCCGCCTTCGTGGAAAAGTGGGGCCACCCGCTGCTGGAGGAGGCTCCGTCGCTGTGAGCAAGCTGTCGAAGGCCAAGGGCTTCAAGAAGTCCAAGAACGGCCTGTACCTGTCCATGGCCACCACCGCGTTCGGCGCGCTCAGCGTCGCCAAGCAGGCCAAGCTCGCCCGGGCCGAGAGCGACACGCTCCGCCTGGTCGACGCGGCCGTGTCCGCCGCCGCCATCGTCACCGGCCTCGCCATCCTCTACCGCGAGCTGAAGCGCCTCGGCGACGACGACGTCCTGCTGGGCTGAGAGGGAAGTTTCACCGTGACCACCACGACCGACCTGGTGTCGTACGAGGACGCACTCGCGTCGTACGACCCCGTCATGGGCCTCGAGGTCCATGTCGAACTCGGCACCCACACCAAGATGTTCTGCGGCTGTTCGACCGCGCTCGGTGCCGACCCCAACACCCAGACCTGCCCCGTCTGCCTCGGCATGCCCGGCGCGCTCCCGGTCGTCAACGCGACCGGCGTCGAGTCGGCCATCAAGATCGGTCTCGCGCTGAACTGCGAGATCGCCGAGTGGTGCCGCTTCGCCCGGAAGAACTACTTCTATCCGGACATGCCGAAGAACTTCCAGACCTCCCAGTACGACGAGCCGATCGCCTTCGACGGCTACCTCGACGTGCAGCTGGAGGACGGGGAGACCTTCCGCGTCCAGATCGAGCGCGCCCACATGGAGGAGGACACCGGCAAGTCGCTGCACGTCGGCGGCGCGACGGGCCGTATCCACGGCGCCTCGCACTCCCTGCTCGACTACAACCGCGCCGGCATCCCGCTCATCGAGATCGTCACCAAGCCGATCGAGGGAGCGGGCGAGCGCGCCCCCGAGGTCGCCCGCGCCTACGTGCGTGAACTGCGCGAACTCATCCGTGCCCTCGGCGTGTCCGAGGCCCGCATGGAGATGGGCCAGATGCGCTGCGACGTGAACCTGTCGCTGCGCCCGCACGGCCGGGAGAAGTTCGGCACCCGCAGCGAGACCAAGAACGTCAACTCGCTGCGCTCCGTCGAGCGTGCCGCCCGCTTCGAGATCCAGCGGCACGCCGCCGTGCTGAACGACGGCGGCACGATCATCCAGGAGACCCGCCACTTCCACGAGGACACGGGGTCCACCACCTCGGGCCGCGTGAAGGAGGAGGCCGAGGACTACCGGTACTTCCCGGAGCCCGACCTGGTGCCCGTGGCCCCCTCGCGCGAGTGGGTCGAGGAGATCCGGTCCGCCCTGCCCGAGCTGCCGCTGGTGCGCCGCAACCGGCTCCGCGAGGAGTGGGGCATCTCCGGCAACGACATGCAGTCCATCCTCAACGCCGGAGCCCTCGACCCGATCGTCGCCACGATCGACGCCGGTGCCGACGCGGCCTCCGCCCGCAAGTGGTGGATGGGCGAGCTGGCCCGCAGCGCCAACGAGTCGGGCAAGGCGCTCGACGAGCTGGCGATCACGCCGGTCCAGGTCGCCCGCGTCGCCGAACTGGTGACGAAGGGCGAGCTGAACGACAAGCTGGCCCGCCAGGTCATCCTCGGCGTCCTCGCCGGCGAGGGCACGCCGGACGAGGTCGTCGACAAGCGCGGCCTGAAGGTCGTCTCCGACGAGGGCGCGCTGACCGCCGCGGTCGACGACGCCATCGCCGGCAACCCGGGCGTCGCGGACAAGATCCGCGGCGGCAAGGTGGCCGCGGCCGGCGCCCTGGTGGGCGCGGTCATGAAGGCGACCCGGGGTCAGGCGGACGCGGCCCGCGTCAAGGAGCTGATCCTGGAGAAGCTGGGCGTCACCGAGGGCTGAGACCCGGTACACCACGAGCCCTGGGGGGACACGCCGACCGTGGCGCGTCCCCCCAGGGCCGTTGTTGTGAATAAGGCCACTAAGTCCGCAAAGGATCACTTCTGCCTGCAAGAGTGATTCCGCATTGCTCATGCGTTCTTTGCGGGCCGTTCACACCATGGACGACCGTTCCCGGTGTTCCCGGCTTTACGGGTGTTCCCGGTCAAAGATCCACAATCAGACACCCCTGGGAGCACGTTCGTGGCAGCCCTCGCACGCTGGTGTGTTCAACGTCGCCTCGTAGCCGTCCTGTTCTGGCTGCTCGCCTTCGGCGGCGTCGCCACGGCCGCCGTGGTCGCCGGCTCCGCGTACTCCAACGACTACGGCATCCCCGGCACCGGCTCCGACCGCGCCTCCCGGCTGCTCGAATCCCGCTTCCCCGACCTCGGTGGCGACAGCGACACGATCGTCTGGCACACCACGTCCGGCACCGTCCGCGCCGCCGACGTCGAACAGGCCATGACCCGCACCCTGGACCGCGTCGCGGACCTGCCCGGGGTGGCCGCGGTCACCAATCCGTACGACGACCCCGACTCGCCCCTGATCAGCGAGAACGCCGACACCGCATACGCCGTCGTCACCTTCGAGGACGCCTCCCAGGACATCGACGCGGGCCAGGCGCGGGCCGTGGTCGACACCGCCGAGGCGGCCGAGACCGACGGACTCCGCGTCGAACTGGGCGGCGGCGCCATAGCGCTCACCGAGTCCGGCGGCAGCCACCTCGCCGAGGCCGTCGGCGTGGCCGTGGCCGCGGTCGTCCTCTTCCTCGCCTTCGGTTCCGTCGCCGCGGCGCTGCTGCCCATCGCCACCGCGCTGGTCTCCGTCGGCACCGCCTACGCCGGCATCACCCTCCTCGGCCACGCCATGACCGTCGCCGACTTCGCGCCCATGCTGGGCACCCTCATCGGACTCGGCGTGGGCATCGACTACGCCCTGTTCATCGTCACCAGACACCGGCGCGGACTGAAGCGGGGCCTGTCCGTGGCGGAGGCCGCCGCCGACGCCGTGGCGACCACCGGACGCGCCGTCGTGTTCGCGGGTGCCACCGTTTGCATCGCCCTGCTGGGCATGCTGATCCTGCGGCTGAGCTTCCTCAACGGCGTCGCGGTCGCCGCCTCGCTGACCGTGATCCTCACCGTCGCGGCCTCCGTGACGCTGCTGCCGGCCCTGCTGTCGTACATCGGCCCGCGCGCTCTGAGCCGGCGCGAGCGACGCAGGCTCGCCGAGCACGGTCCCGAGCCCGAGGTGCCGACCGGGTTCGCCGCCCGCTGGTCGGCCTTCGTCGAGCGCCGGCCGAAGCTGCTCGGCGCCCTCGCCCTCGTCGTCATCACCGTCCTCGCCCTGCCCACCCTCGGCCTGCGCCTGGGCATCTCCGACCAGGGCAACGACCCCAAGGGCACCACCACCCGCCAGGCCTACGACCTCCTCGCCGACGGCTTCGGCCCCGGTGTCAACGGCCCGCTCACCCTGGTCACCGAGGTCCGCGGCGCCGAGGACCGCCTCGCCCTGGACAACCTCGACGCCACCCTGCGCACCACCGAGGGCGTCTCCTCGGTGACCCCGGTGATGTACAACTCCGGCGGCGACGCCGCCTACCTCACCGTCGTACCCGAGTCGGCACCGCAGTCCGAGGACACCAGCGACCTCGTCGAGCGGCTGCGTTCCGAGGTGCTGCCGCGTGCCGAGGCCGGTACCGCGCTCGACGTGCACGTGGGCGGTGTGACGGCCGGCTACGACGACTTCGCCGACGTCATCGTCGGCAAGCTGCCCCTCTTCGTCGGTGTCGTCATCGGCCTCGGCTGCCTGCTGCTCCTGCTGGCCTTCCGGTCCGTCGGCATCCCCCTCAAGGCCGCCGCCATGAACGTGGCCGCGGTGGCCGCCGCCTTCGGCGTGGTCGTGGCGATCTTCCAGTGGGGCTGGGGGAGCGAACTCCTCGGCCTCGGCAGCGCCGGACCGATCGAACCCTTCCTGCCCGTGATCATGGTCTCGGTGCTCTTCGGACTCTCCATGGACTACCAGGTCTTCCTGGTCAGCCGGATGTACGAGGAGTGGCTGGAGACCGGCGACAACCGCCGTGCCGTCCGGGTCGGACTGGCCGAGACCGGCCGCGTGATCAACTCCGCCGCCGTCATCATGATCTCGGTCTTCCTCGCCTTCGTCCTCAGCGGCGAGAGGGTGATCGCCATGTTCGGCATCGCGCTCGCCGCCGCCGTCGCCCTGGACGCCTTCGTCCTGCGCACCCTCCTGGTGCCCGCCCTGATGCACCTGCTCGGCCGGGCCAACTGGTGGCTGCCTCGCCGCCTGGACGCCCTCCTGCCGCGCATCAGCATCGAGCCGCCCGAGTGCCGGGCGGCCCATGAGAGGCTGGCCGCGGTGACGGACGCCGAAGTGGCGGACGTCCTTGCGGAGGAGGAACGGCAGCGGAATGTACGCGATACCACTGGGTGACGACGGAGCCGAACTGCGCCCCCTGGAGACCTGGCACGCCGAGGAGTTCCTGGCCCACCTGGACCGTGGCAGGGAGTTCATCACCGAGCACATCCCCTTCGGGGCGAAGGCCACCGACGTCGACTCCGCGCGCGAGGTCCTCCAGGCCTACGCCGACCGGCACGCCGCCGACACCGGCTTCCTGCACGGGCTGTGGCTGGACGGCAAGCTCGTCGGCGGCCTGCTCTACCGGGTCTTCGACGCCGCCACCGGCGTCTGCGAGATCGGCTGCTGGCTGGAGCCCGCCGGGACGGGCCGCGGCCTGGTCACCCGCGGCGCCCGCGTGCTGATCGACTGGGCCTTCGACGAGCGCGGCATGCACCGCGTGGAGTGGTACGCCTCGTCGGCGAACACCCCGAGTGTCAACGCCGCGCGGCGACTCGGCATGATGCGTGAGGGTCTGCTGCGCGAGAGCTTCCCCTACCTGGGCACGCGCCAGGACATGGAGGTGTGGGCCGTGCTCGCACCCGAGTGGCGTGCGGCACGTGAGGCACGCGCGCGTGCCGCTCAAACGGATCATTAAGGGACCTCTCAGACAGCGTCCGTACGGTGCGAGGCATGGGAACGAAGACAGTGGACGAGACCGGCGTGAAGACCGACGAGCACAGGACGGACGAGGCGACCGAGGCCGCCGAGACCGCTGAAACCACTGAGGTGGCCGAGAGCGCCGAGAAGGCCGAGACCGACGCCCCCGACGGCACCGACACGCCCATGGACGGCGACGTCACGGACAAGACCGACGGCACCGACGGGACCGAGGCCGGCCCGACCGGCGTAGGCCAGGGCGCGGGCGCCGTCGTCTCCGCCGGCCTGGGCATCGTCTCCCTGACCGGCAGCTGGGTCGGCACCGTGGCCTCCGCGCGCGAGTCGCTGATGGGCCAGCTGGAGACGTCCTCGTCGTCGAACGTCGGCACGCTGATCGAGAAGGGCTACGGCAACGCCTGGCAGGCCACCGCGATGTGGGGCGGCGTCTTCGCCCTGGTCGCGCTGATCGTCGGCGTCGTCGTGCTGGCCCGCCCCGCGTTCGGCGCGCCCGGCCGCCCGCAGGCCCCGTGGATCAAGTCGGTCGCCTGGGCGGGCGTCGCCCTCGGCGTCATCGGCCTGCTCCTGGCCGTCCTGAAGTACACGGACGTCCTGCTGGGACTGCCCTCCACCGGCTGACCAGGCATTTTCGAGGGGTCTTAGGGCAACCGCACGCCTATGGCGCGCGCCCTAAGACCCCTCACGCACGTCTAAGGCCCCACGCGGCGCCGAAGATGCGGAACTTACCCGATGTGGCCCACCCCCTGGGAGACGAAGGTTGAGGCATCGCAAGCGAGCAGCAAGCAGCAAGCAGCGAGCGAGCGAGGCCCGACCGGGAAGCCGAAAACGGCTCACCGACGACCGAGGGACCGAGGGACACACCATGTACGAGTACGAGATCCAGCAGTACCGCTCCGCCGAGCTGATGCGCCGCGCCGACGAGGCCCGGCTGGCCCGCGAGGTGATCCGGGCCCGCCGCGCCGCCCGCCGCCAGGCCCGGCACGGCGGCGCCGAGGCGGAGAGCCATACGCCGCGGCAGCGCCGGCCCTGGTTCGCCCGGGTCGCGTGAACGGGGGAGCCGGGGAGGGAGGCCGCACGGCCTCCCTCCCCGCCGTCGTTCCCGTCACCGTCCACCTGCCGAAAACCGGTGACCCGCTGTCGTACCCGCGTGCGATGCTCGGGTCCGTGGAGACCAGGTCCGTCAGTCCCGTGTTCGTCGGCCGTACCGGCGAACTGGACACGTTGAACGACGCGCTCGCCCGCGCCGGCGGCGACGCCGCCCGGGCGTCCGCCGCCGGGGGAGAGCCGCAGGCCCTGCTGCTCGGCGGCGAGGCCGGCGTCGGCAAGACCCGCCTCGTCGAGGAGTTCGCCGACGCCGCGAGCCGGCGGGGCGCCGTCGTCGCACTGGGCGGCTGCGTCGAGATCGGTGCCGACGGGCTGCCCTTCGCGCCCTTCTCCACCGCCCTGCGCGCCCTGCGCCGTCACCTGCCCGAAGAGCTGGCCGCCGCGGCCGCCGGGCAGGAGGAGGAGCTGGCCCGGCTGCTGCCCGAACTGGGCGAGGGCGCCCCGGTCACCGGCGGCGGCCGGCACGACGAGGAGAGCATGGCGCGGCTCTTCGAACTCACCGCCCGCCTGCTGGAGCGCGTCGCAGCCCGGCACACCGTCGTCCTCGTCCTGGAGGACCTGCACTGGGCCGACGCCTCCACCCGCCACCTGATCGCCTACCTCTTCCGCACCCTGCGCACCGGCCGCCTCGTCGTCCTCGCCACCTACCGCTCCGACGACATCCACCGCCGCCACCCGCTGCGCCCCCTGCTCGCCGAGCTCGACCGGCTGCGCACCGTCCGCCGACTCGAACTCGGCCGCTTCACCCGCGACGAGGTGGGCCGCCAGATCGCCGGGATCCTCGCCCACGAGCCCGACCCGCTCCAGGTCGACGCGATCTTCGAACGTTCCGACGGCAACGCCTTCTTCGTCGAGGAACTCGCCGTCGCCGCCCACGAGGGCAGCCGCACCGGCCTCACCGACTCCCTGCGCGACCTGCTCCTGGTCCGCGTCGAAGCCCTGCCGGAGAGCGCCCAGCGGGTGGCCCGGATCGTCGCCGAGGGCGGCTCCACCGTCGAGTACCGGCTGCTCGCCGCCGTCGCCCGGCTCGCCGAGGACGACCTCATCGAGGCGCTGCGCTCCGCGGTGAACGCCAACATCCTGCTCCCCGCGCCCGAGGGCGACGGCTACCGCTTCCGCCACTCCCTGGTCCGCGAGGCCGTCGGCGACGACCTGCTCCCCGGCGAACGCTCCCGCCTCAACCGGCGCTACGCCGAGGCCCTGGACGCCGATCCCACGCTGGTGCCGGCCGCCGAGCGCGTGATGCGCCTGGCCAGCTACTGGTACCACGCCCACGACCCGGCCAAGGCCCTGCCGGCCGTCCTGGACGCCTCCGTCGAGGCCCGCCGCCGGCACGCCTACTCCGAGCAGTTGCGGTTGCTGGAGCGCGCGATGGAGCTGTGGGACTCCGCCCCCGACGACGTACGCGCCACCCTGCGCCCCGTCGACTGCACCGAGGCCTACCCTCCCCCACTGCCTGAACGGCGTGGGGGGACCCCCAGCGGCTGCGACCCCGCCACCACACCCCTGCGCTACCTGGACCTGATGGCCGAGGCGGCCGTCGCCGGGCGGCTGTGCGGGGAGCGGGAGCGCGCCATGAAGATCACCAAGCGGGCGCTGCGCCTGCTGGAGGACGAGCAGGACTCGGTCGCCGGGGCGGGCGCGAGCGGCCGGGACCCGCAGCGCGCCGCCTGGTTCTGGACCCAGCGCTCGCTGCTGGTCCAGGCGCAGGGCCGCGGCGACGGCTGGCGGGAGCTGGGCATCGCCCAGGAACTGGTCCGCGGCCTGCCGCCCTCCCAGGTGCACGCCGAGGTGCTGGCCATGTCCGCCAACTGGTCGATGCTCCACTGCCCCGGCCCCGACGCGATGACCGCGGCCGAACGGGCCGTCGAGTACGCGCGCATGGTGGGCGCCGAGGAGATCGAGCTCAACGCCCGGCTCACCCTCGGCGGCCTGATGGTGGACGCGGGGCAGATCGACGCGGGACTGGCCGAGATGTTCCAGGTCAGAGACCTGGTGGTGGCGCAGGACCGGTCCACCGTGGTGGCCCGCAGCCACGTCAACCTGCCCTCCGTCCTGGAAAGCGTCGGCCGCTCGCGGGACGCGCTCGGCATCCTGCGCGAGGGCGTCGACCTCACCCGGCGGATGGGCCTGCTGGAGCCCGAGGCCTGGGTCTGGGGCAACCTCGCCGAGTCGCTCATCTCCCTGGGCCGCTGGGACGAGGCCCTCGAAGCGGCGGACCGGGCCGGAGCACCGGGCCGCAGCCCCGCACCACGCGGTGGCGCCGCACTCAAACGCGCCGCCGTCGCCCTCGCCCGCGGCGAACAGGCCGAGGCCGCCCGGCTGCTCGCCGAGGCCCGCGCCGTCTACGGCACCCACGACCCCATGCCGCAGTACCAACTGCCGCTGGCCGCCCTCACCGTCGGCATCGCCGCGGCCGAGGGCCGCCTCCCGGACGCCCGCGCCGAACTCGTCCGCGTCCTGGACGGGGGCTTCCCGCCCGGCACCCAGCGCTACGGCTGGCCCCTGTTGCTGTCCGCCGCCGCGGCGGAGGCCGACGCGCGCGCCCTGCCGGCCGCCGAAGAGGGCCGCGCCGCCATCCTCGAGCGCCTCGCCGAGGCCGCGAAGCACCTGACGACGGGCGCCCCGGTGTGGGTCGCCCACGAGCGGTGGGTCCGGGCCGAACTCCACCGCGCCCGGGGCCGCGACACCCCGCAGCTCTGGTCGGAGGCGGTCACCGCCTTCGAATGCCTGGAGCGCCCCTACGACCTCGCCCGCGTCCGGCACCGGCTGGCCGGCGCCCTCCTGGCGACCGGCGGCGAGGACGAGCGCGCCCGCGCCACGGAGCTGCTGCGCCTGGCCCGCACCGTCGCCGACCACCTCGGCGCGCGCCCCCTGTCCGACGCCGTCGCCCGGCTCGGCCGGCGCGCCCGCCTCACCCTCGGCCGCGCCACCGAACCGGCCCCCGGGTCCGCGCCCCCGCCCGCCGACCCGGCCGACGCCCTCGGCCTCACCGGCCGGGAGCGCGACGTGCTGCGGCTGGTCTCCGAGGGCCGCACCAACCGCCAGATAGCCGAGGAACTCTTCATCTCGCCCAAGACGGCCAGCGTCCACGTGTCCAACATCCTGGCCAAGCTCGGCGTCTCCGGCCGCGGCGAGGCGGCGGCGGTGGCCCACCGGCTGGCGCTGTTCCCCGCCGACCGGCTCACGGCCCGTTCGACGGAGTGAGGCTTACGCTGTAAGGGACGCCGACCGACGGAGGCACGATGTTCAACGCATTCGAGGAACTGTTCTCCCCCGGCCGCAAACACACCCGCGACGAGCAGAACCGCCTCGAACTGACCCGCGAGGACATAGGCGACGGCGACCCCGGTCACGGCCCGATAGACCTCAGCTCGGGCAAGGTCGTCGTCCACCCGCCGCGTTCCGACGAGGAGGAGGCCCGGCAGGCCCCGCAGGCGCCGCCTCCGGGGGACGAGTAGGCGGCGCCTACTTCACCTCCAGCTCCAGGATCCGGTCGTCGTCGCCCTTCGCGTCGCCGCGGCCGTCCGTGTTGCTGGTCACCAGCCACAGCTTGTCGCCGCCGGCCGGGGCCACCGTGCGCAGCCGGCCGTACTCGCCCTCCAGGAAGGCCTGCGGGTCGGCCGCGGCCTCCGTGCCCTTGAGCGGGATCCGCCACAGCCGCTCACCGCGCAGCCCCGCCATCCACACGGAGCCCTCGGCGTAGGCGATGCCGCTGGGGGAGGCCTCGTCGGTGCTCCACTGCGCGACCGGATCGTGGAACTTGGAGCCCCCGCCCTTGCCCTCCGCCTCGGGCCAGCCGTAGTTGTCACCCGGCTTGATCGCGTTCAGCTCGTCCCAGGTGTCCTGACCGAACTCCGAGGCGAACAGCCGCTGCTTGCCGTCCCAGGCCAGCCCCTGCACGTTCCGGTGGCCGTACGAGTACACGGGGGAGTCGGGGAAGGGGTTGCCGGGCGCCGGTTCGCCGTCCGGTGTCATCCGCAGGATCTTGCCGCCGAGGGACTTCCTGTCCTGCGACAGGCCCGTGTCACCGCTCTCGCCGGTGCCCGCGTAGAGCATCTTGTCGGGGCCGAACGCGATCCGCCCGCCGTTGTGGATCACACCCTTGGGGATGCCCCGGAAGACCGTGTCCGGCGCGCCGAGCTGCTCGCCCGACGGCTTCTTCTCGTCGTACAGCATGCGCACGATGCGGTTGTCGGAGGCCGAGGTGAAGTACGCGTAGATCATGTGGTCCGAGGCGTAGTCGGGGGAGAGGGCGATGCCGAGGAGGCCGCCCTCGCCGGACGCGGACACCCCGGGCACCTCGCCCAGCTCCGTCTTCTCGCCCGTCTTCGCGTCGACGCGTGTGACCGTGGCCTCGTCGCGGGAGGAGACCAGCAGGTCACCGCCCGGCAGCGGGGCCAGACCCCAGGGGCTGTTCAGCCCGGTGGCGACCGTACGGAGCACCTTCACGGAGCCCTTCGCGGGCGGTGCCTCCTCGGTGGGCGATCCCGGGGGCGAGGACTGCGCCGCCGTACTGGTGGGGGAGGTGCTGCCGTCCGCGCCCGACGGGGCCGTACCGTCGGAGGAGTCGGAGGAGCAGCCGGCCGTCAGCAGGAGAGCGGCGGTCAGCACGGCCGGCACGGCTCGACGTTGCACGATCTTGGTCCCTTCGACGCGGCGGGTTCTCCCTGTCATACACCGCTGGAGCTGTCCAGGTTCCCGATCGCCGAATCCCGAATCCGGCAGAGAGCCGGGCGGCGGACGACCCCGCCCGTCACTCCCACGAACCCTGCGCCGGCGGCAGCACCCGCAGCTCCGCCAGATCCCGCTCGGTCAGCCGCAGCCGTGCCGCACCCGCGTTCTGCGTCACCCAGCGCTCCTGCTTGGTCCCCGGCACCGGCACCACGTGCCGCCCCTGCGCCAGCACCCAGGCCAGCGCCACCTGCGCCGCGGTGACCCCGTCGCCGTGCCGGGCCGCGATCCGGCGCAGCGTGGCCACGATCGGCTGGTTGGCGGCCATCATCTCGGCGGTGAAGCGGGGGTGCCGGGCCCGCAGGTCCTCCGGTTCGAAGCCCTGGCCCGGCGTCAGCGTGCCGGTCAGGTAGCCGTTGCCCAGCGGCATCGCGGCCAGGAAACCGACGCCGCGCGAGACGCACCACGGCAGCAGGGTCCGCAGCGCCTCCGGCGACCACACCGACAGCTCGGCCTCGACCGCGCTCACCGGGAAGACCTGCTGCACCCGCTCCAGTTGGCGGATCGTCGCGTCGTGCAGCCGCGCCCCCGGGCGCCGGGCGGACCGCGCGCCGACCGCGCAGAGCCCGAGCGCCCGCACCTTGCCGGCCCGCACCAGCTCCGCCATCGCGCCCCAGGTCTCCTCGACGGGTATCTCGGGGTCGGCGCGGTGCAGTTGGTAGAGGTCGATGACGTCCGTCTGGAGCCGGCGCAGGGACGCGTCGCAGGCACGTTTCACATAGCCGGGGCGGCCGTTGGCCACGATGTGCTGCTCGCCCACCAGCAGACCGACCTTGGTCGACACGAAGGCATCGGACCGCCGCTCCTTCAACGCCCGCCCCAGCAGCAGCTCGTTGGTGAACGGGCCGTACATGTCCGCCGTGTCCAGCAGGGAGACGCCGAGGTCGAGGGCCCGGTGCACGGCCCTGAGCGACTCGTCGCCCCGCTGCCGCGAGGCGCTGTACGCCCAGTTCATCGGCATGCACCCCAGTCCGACGGCCCCCACCGCGAGTGCCGTCGCGCCGATCGTCCTGCGCTCCACCGGTCGTGACCCTCCCTCGTCAGGTCACCCAACCTAACCTCTGTCCCTTCGCCCCCTGACATAGCCTCCTGACCATGACTGCTGACGTGTGGCTGCCCATCCCCCCGGACGAGATCGAGGGCCTCCCCGAGGGCCCCGCCTACCGCCACTGGGACGGCGAGGAGACCTATCCCGCCGACCCGGCCGACTGCGCGTACTACGTCGTCCCCTACGTGAAGCCCAGCGGGATCGGCGTACGCCCGCTGCCCGGGATGCGCTCCGTCCAGGTCGTCCAGACCCTCTCCGCCGGCATCGACCACGTCGAGCCCGGGCTGAAGCACCTGCCCGCGGGTGTACGGCTGTGCAACGCGCGCGGCGTGCACGAGGCCAGCACCGCGGAGCTGACCCTGACTCTGATCCTGGCCTCGCTGCGCGGCATCCCGGACTTCGTGCGGGCGCAGGACCGCGGCGAGTGGCTGGGCGGAGGGTTCCGGCCCGCGCTCGCGGACCGGACGGTGCTCATCGTCGGGTACGGGGCGATCGGCGCCGCGATCGAGGACCGGCTCGTGCCGTTCGAGGTCGCGCCGGTCGTGCGCGTCGCGCGCTCCGCCCGCACCACGGAGCGCGGCCCCGTGCACCCGCTCACCGAACTCCCCGCCCTGCTCCCGCAGGCGGACGTCGTCATCCTGTCCACACCGCTCACCGAGGCCACCCGCGGCCTGGCCGACGCCGAGTTCCTGGCCCGCATGAAGGACGGCGCCCTGCTCGTCAACGTGGCGCGCGGACCGGTCGTGGACACGAAGGCGTTGCTCGCCGAACTGGAGAGCGGACGCCTCACCGCGGCCCTCGACGTGACCGACCCCGAACCGCTGCCGCCGGGCCACCCCCTCTGGCATGCTCCCGGCATAGTCGTCAGCCCGCACGCAGGCGGCCCGACCTCCGCCTTCCTGCCGCGCGCCAAGCGGCTGCTGGTGGACCAGCTGACCCGTTTCGTGAACCGGGAGCCGCTGCGCAACGTGATCCTGACGACGGGCGCGTGATCCGGTTCGGGCACCCTCCGCGATCCCCCGGATGCGGTGGGTGCGCGCATATCCGCTGGTCGTCACGGAGCGTAGAGAACCTATGTCCCTGAGTGACGATACTGGTGTATCGTCCGACAGGGGATGCGCCGCGCACCGCACGGCGCCGGGGATGGACATCTCAGACTGTGAGGGGGGCGACGGGCGATGCACGGCCTATGGACCAACGATCCGACGCGGCGGAGCCGCCGCCGGCGACCCTGGCGCACGACGACCACGGCCGCGCGCGAACGGGGTCGGCACAGCCACCCCGGCCGGCGCTGCCCCCACCCGCGCCGGCCGGGCGAGCGCAGAAGGCAGGAGCGGCCGGCCCACCGGTGCGGGTGTGCGCGGGACGCGGGAGCGGTGCGGACCGGGAGGCCGCGGTGAGTCCGCCCCCTGTGCCCACGCTGGACGGAACGCTGCGCGGCCAGGCCTCGCCCGGGCCGCTGCTGCCCCGGTCGTCGGCCGCCGCCGGCGCGACGCCCCTCGTCCGCCAGCTCGTGCTGGCCCTGGTCTGCGCGGCCTACGCCGTCGGTGCCGCGCTCGGCTGGGGCTCCCAGTACGTCGCCAAGATCATGGGCGACTTCGGGCTGAGCGCCGCCGCGGCAGCCGCCGCCGTCTCCTGCTTCCTCTACGCCCGCGGGCGCCGCGTCCGCTTTCGACCGGCCTGGCTGCTCTTCGCCCTCTCCTCGGCGATGGCGTCCCTGGGCAACCTGGTCTGGGGGTGGTACGAGGTCGTACTGCGGGCGCCGGTGCCCACTCCCAGCTACGCGGACCTGTTCTTCCTGTGCTTCGCCCCGCCCGCCATCGTGGGACTCCTTGTGCTGGCCAAACGGCCGGTGACCAAGGCCGGCTGGATCTGCCTGGGGCTGGACGCGTGGCTGATCGGCGGTTCGCTGCTGACCCTGGCCTGGAGCCTGGCGCTCGCGCAGGCGGCGAAGGCCGAGGGCGGGTCGAGCGTGGCGCACTCCGCGCTCTCCGTGGCGTACCCGCTGCTCGACATCGCCCTGGTCAGCATGGTGCTCGCCCTGCACTTCAGGCGGTCGCCCGTCTGCAGATCCGCCGTCAACACGGCCATCGGCGCGCTCGCCCTGACGGTGATGTGCGACGCCCTGTTCACCTCACCGCTGCTGCACAACAGCTACCGCTCCGGACAGTTGCTCGACGCGGGCTGGTTCGCCGGCTCCCTGCTGCTCGCCTACGCGCCCTGGGCCGCCTCCCGGCGCGGGCGGCCGGCGGCGGACGAGCAGGGCTCCGGCGGGCACACCCGAGTGGTGCGCGAACACGTGCCCGGCCAGCGCGGCACCGGTCACCAGCCCACGCCCCCCTCCGTGCCGCCGACCACGCCCACCTCTCTGCCCGGACCCGGACAGGGCGGCGAACGGGGCCGCTATCCGACCGCCCGCCCCATCGCCGGGTCCCTGGCCGCGCTCACCCCGTACCTCGCGGCCGCCGTCTGCACCCTGGGCATCCTCTACAACGTGCTCAACGGCCGCAGTGTCGACCGCGTGGTGCTGCTGACCGGCGGCACCGTGGTGCTCGCGCTCGTCGTCCGGCAGGGCATCATGCTGCTCGACAACATCGTCCTCACCCAGGAACTGGCCCAGAAGGAGAACCACTTCCGCTCCCTGGTCCAGGGCTCGAGCGACGTCATCATGATCGCCGCGCCCAACGGCATCCTCCGCTACGTCTCCCCGGCCGCCGCCGGCGTCTACGGGCGCCCCGCGGAGGAGTTGGTAGGCAGCGAACTGGCCGGGCTCATCCACCCCGAGGACCTCGGCTGCGTGGTGCACGAGGTACGCCGGTTCCTGGCCGCCAGCCCGGTCGAGGAACCCACCACGCGCATCGAGTGCCGCTTCCGTTCCGGGGAGGGAGGCTGGCTCAACGTCGAGTCGACCGTCAACCGGCACCACGGCGGCCTTATCTTCAACAGCCGCGACGTCACCGAAAGAGTGCGCCTGCAGGCGCAGCTCCAGCACAACGCCGAACACGACCCGCTCACCGACCTGCCCAACCGCGCCCTGTTCACCCGGCGGGTCCAGCAGGCCCTCTCCGGCCGCCGCGCCTCCGACCGGGGCGCCGCGCTGCGCGGTACGGCGGTGCTCTTCATCGACCTGGACGGCTTCAAGGGCGTCAACGACACCATCGGGCACCAGGCTGGGGACGAGCTGCTCGTCCAGGCCGCCCGCAGACTCCACGAGGCCGTCCGCAAGGGGGACACCGCCTCCAGACTGGGCGGCGACGAGTTCGCGGCCCTGATCGTCGGGGACGGCGCGCGGGACCGGGCCGCCCGCGAGGGCCACATCCGGGAGCTGGCCGACCGGCTCAGGCTGACGCTCTCCCAGCCCTACCTCATCGACGGCAACGAGGTCCGTGTCAACGCCTCCATCGGCGTCGCCTTCGCCGAACCGGGCCTGGGCGCGGGTGAGCTGCTGCGCAACGCCGACCTCGCCATGTACCGGGCCAAGGCGGGCGGCAAGGGACGCGTCGAGCTGTACCGGCCGCAGATGCAGCAGGACGTCGTACGCAAGGCCGAGTTGGCCACCCGGTTGCGCGCCGCGCTGCACGACGGGGAGTTCGCGCTGCTGCACCAGCCGGTGGTCTCCCTGACGGACGGCCGGATCACGTCGGTCTGCGCCCAGGCGCGGTGGCGCTCCTCGCAGGGCGTGCTGTTCACCCCCGCCGAGTTCCTGCGGGTGTCCGACGACGGCGACAGAACGGCCGAACTGGACCGCTGGGTGCTCCGCGAGGCCGTCGAACAGGCCGCCGAACGCGCGGCGGCCGGGTTGCCGGTGACCGTGGCCATACGCATCGGCGCCCGCCGCCTGCTGGACCGCTCCATGCCGCTGGGTTCCGTGGAGGCCCTGCTGACCCGCCACGGACTGCCCCCGGGCTCTCTTGTGATCGAGCTGTCGGACATCGACCCACGGGTCGGCCTCGACGAGCTGGACCGCCGGCTGAACGCCCTGCGCAGGGTCGGTGTCCGGATCGCGCTGGACGGCTTCGGCAGCGGCTACGCGGCGATCACCGCGCTGCGGCGCCTGCCCGTGGACGTCCTCAAGCTGGACCGCGGGCTGATCGAGGGCGTCGTGGAGTCGGCGCGGCTGCACAAGATCACCAGTGGTCTGCTGCGCATCGCCACCGACCTCGGGCTGAAGTCGGTGGCCGACGGCGTCGACCTGCCCGAGCAGATCGTCGCCCTGCGCGCGATGGGCTGCACGCACGGACAGGGCATGGCGTTCTCCGGGGCGCTGGACGAGTACCGGCTGCGCCGGGCGCTCGGAACCGGCCACTACCCGGTGCCGCACGGACCGGCCGAACCGGCCTTCGCGGGCGGCGGTGCCGGGGTGTTCACCAAGGGTGTCGGCAGCCCCGCTTCCGGCCAGGTCGCCGGCGGCGTCGCCTCCGGGCTGCCGGCCGTCCTGAGTGGTGGCACGGCCCTCCGCTCACATAATGAGACTCCCGTCCCACCCACTTGACAGTGAGTGCGCGCCGGAGGGAAGGTCAGTGCCATGCGCACCCGAATTCTCGTACTTGGAAAGCGCGTCGGCTGAAGCTGGTGACGTCCGGACCGACCCGGACTCCCGCGACCCATACCGACGCGCTCCCCTCGCTTGCCTTATGGCACGAGGGGTTTTTTGTTGCACAGGCACCTGCCGAGCAGCAGCACAGAACGCTCAAACCTCGCAAAAACCCTCAGCATCGAGAAGAGAACGCCGATGACCGAGCAGGCCACCGGGGCTCACCCGCAGCCCCGGCCCCGATCCGGAGGACAGTCCGCCCCCGAGCACGTCACGGGTGCGCAGTCCCTCATTCGCTCTCTCGAGGAGGTCGGCGCCGACACCGTATTCGGCATCCCCGGTGGCACGATCCTTCCGGCCTACGACCCGCTGATGGACTCCACCAGGGTGCGCCACGTCCTGGTCCGTCACGAGCAGGGCGCGGGCCACGCCGCCACCGGCTACGCCCAGGCCACCGGCAAGGTGGGCGTCTGCATGGCGACCTCGGGACCCGGCGCCACCAACCTGGTCACCCCGATCGCCGACGCCAACATGGACTCGGTGCCCCTGGTCGCGATCACCGGGCAGGTGGTGTCGTCCGCGATCGGCACGGACGCCTTCCAGGAGGCGGACATCGTCGGCATCACCATGCCGATCACCAAGCACAGCTTCCTGGTCACCAAGGCCGAGGACATCCCCAAGGTGATCGCGCAGGCGTTCCACATCGCCTCCACCGGCCGCCCCGGCCCCGTGCTGGTCGACATCCCCAAGGACATCCTCCAGAAGAAGACCACCTTCTCCTGGCCGCCGGTCATGGACCTGCCCGGCTACCGCCCGGTCACCAAGCCGCACGCCAAGCAGATCCGCGAGGCGGCCAAGCTCATCACCGCCGCGAAGCGCCCCGTGCTCTACGTCGGCGGCGGCGTCCTCAAGGCCGGCGCCACCGCCGAGCTGAAGGTCCTCGCCGAACTCACCGGAGCGCCCGTCACCACCACCCTGATGGCGCTCGGCGCATTCCCCGACAGCCACCCGCTGCACGTGGGAATGCCGGGCATGCACGGTGCGGTCACCGCCGTCACCGCGCTGCAGAAGGCCGACCTGATCGTCGCCCTCGGAGCCCGCTTCGACGACCGCGTCACCGGCAAGCTGGACAGCTTCGCCCCGTACGCCAAGATCGTCCACGCCGACATCGACCCGGCCGAGATCGGCAAGAACCGCGCCGCCGACGTCCCGATCGTCGGTGACGCCCGCGAGGTCATCGCCGACCTGGTGCAGGCGGTCCAGAAGGAGCACGACGAGGGCAACCGGGGCGAGGCCGCCGCGTCGAAGTACGCAGCCTGGTGGAAGGACCTGAGCCGCTGGCGCGAGACCTACCCCCTCGGCTACGACCAGCCCGAGGACGGCTCGCTCTCCCCGCAGCAGGTCATCGAACGCATCGGGCAGCTGGCACCCGAGGGCACGATCTTCGCGGCCGGCGTCGGCCAGCACCAGATGTGGGCCGCGCACTTCGTCCAGTACGACAAGCCCGCCACCTGGCTGAACTCCGGCGGCGCCGGAACCATGGGCTACGCCGTCCCGGCCGCCATGGGCGCCCAGGCCGGCATGCCCGACCGCGCCGTCTGGGCGATCGACGGCGACGGCTGCTTCCAGATGACCAACCAGGAACTGACCACCTGCGCCCTGAACAACATCCCGATCAAGGTCGCCGTCATCAACAACGGCGCCCTCGGGATGGTCCGCCAGTGGCAGACCCTGTTCTACAACCAGCGGTACTCCAACACGGTGCTGCACTCCGGCCCCGAGGACGTCAACCCGGACGCCCGCGGCACCCGGGTCCCCGACTTCGTGAAGCTGTCGGAGGCCATGGGCTGCTACGCCATCCGCTGCGAGGACCCCGCCGACCTCGACAAGGTGATCGAGGAGGCCAACTCCATCAACGACCGCCCGGTCGTCGTCGACTTCATCGTCCACGAGGACGCGATGGTCTGGCCGATGGTCGCCGCCGGCACCTCCAACGACGAGATCATGGCCGCCCGGGACGTCCGCCCCGACTTCGGCGACAACGAAGACGACTGAGCGAGAGAGACCGAAGAGACCATGTCCAAGCACACGCTCTCCGTCCTGGTGGAGAACACCCCCGGCGTCCTGGCGCGGATCACCGCCCTCTTCTCCCGCCGCGGCTTCAACATCGACTCGCTCGCCGTCGGCGTCACCGAGCACCCCGACATCTCCCGCGTCACCATCGTGGTGAGCGTCGAGGACTTCCCGCTCGAGCAGGTGACCAAGCAGCTCAACAAGCTCGTCAACGTGCTCAAGATCGTCGAGCTGGAGCCCACCCAGGCCGTCCAGCGCGAACTCGTTCTGGTGAAGGTGCGCTCCGACAACGAGACGCGCTCCCAGATCGTCGAGATCGTCCAGCTGTTCCGCGCCAAGACCGTCGACGTCTCCCCGGAGGCCGTCACCATCGAGGCCACCGGCAGCAGCGACAAGCTGACCGCCATGCTCAGGATGCTGGAACCGTACGGCATCAAGGAACTCGTCCAGTCCGGCACGATCGCCATCGGCCGCGGCGCCCGTTCGATCACGGACCGCTCGCTGCGCGCACTCGACCGGTCCGCATAACGACGGAAACGGGCGGCCGCGGACACCACCGGCCGCCCGCATTCCGAGACCCCGAAACTTCCCTTCCCCCCACCGGCATACGGTGGGACGCAACACCTGCACACAAGGAGAGAACCCAGTGGCCGAGCTGTTCTACGACGCCGACGCCGACCTGTCCATCATCCAGGGCCGCAAGGTCGCGGTCATCGGGTACGGCAGCCAGGGCCACGCCCACGCCCTGTCGCTGCGCGACTCCGGTGTCGACGTGCGCGTCGGTCTGCACGAGGGCTCCAAGTCCAAGGCCAAGGCCGAGGAGCAGGGCCTGCGCGTGGTGAGCCCGTCCGAGGCCGCCGCCGAGGCCGACGTGATCATGATCCTGGTCCCGGACCCGATCCAGGCCGAGGTCTACGAGAAGGACATCAAGGGCAACCTGAAGGACGGCGACGCCCTGTTCTTCGGCCACGGCCTGAACATCCGCTACGGCTTCATCAAGCCCCCGGCCGGCGTGGACGTCTGCATGGTCGCCCCCAAGGGCCCGGGCCACCTGGTGCGCCGTCAGTACGAGGAGGGCCGCGGCGTTCCCTGTATCGCCGCCGTCGAGCAGGACGCCTCCGGCAACGCCTTCGCGCTGGCCCTGTCCTACGCCAAGGGTATCGGCGGCACCCGTGCCGGCGTCATCAAGACCACGTTCACCGAGGAGACCGAGACCGACCTGTTCGGCGAGCAGGCCGTCCTCTGCGGTGGTACGGCCGCGCTGGTCAAGGCAGGCTTCGAGACGCTGACCGAGGCCGGTTACCAGCCGGAGATCGCCTACTTCGAGTGCCTGCACGAGCTGAAGCTGATCGTGGACCTCATGTACGAGGGCGGCCTGGAGAAGATGCGCTGGTCGATCTCCGAGACCGCCGAGTGGGGCGACTACGTCACCGGCCCGCGGATCATCACCGACGCCACCAAGGCCGAGATGAAGAAGGTCCTCGCCGAGATCCAGGACGGCACGTTCGCCAAGAACTGGATGGACGAGTACCACGGCGGTCTGAAGAAGTACAACGAGTACAAGAAGCAGGACTCCGAGCACCTGCTGGAGACCACCGGCAAGGAGCTGCGCAAGCTCATGAGCTGGGTCGACGAGGAGGCGTAAAGCCTTCTGCCCCGTGAGGGTGCCCGTGTGCCGGGCACCCTCGCGGCCACTTCCGGGTGATCCTTCCGCACAGGCGCAGGACGACCACCGCCACGCCACTACACTGCTGAACACATACGCGTCAGGCCCACAGCGTCGTGCGTCTTCCACGCGGCTTAGCGACACCGAATGCGGCCGTCGGGACGGCCGTCCGCATTGGACTTGTGAGGACTCACGTGAGCTCGAAACCCGTCGTACTCATCGCCGAAGAGCTGTCGCCCGCGACCGTGGACGCGCTCGGCCCCGATTTCGAGATCCGCCAGTGCAACGGCGCGGACCGGGCCGAACTGCTCCCCGCCATCGCCGACGTGGACGCGATCCTGGTCCGCTCCGCGACCAAGGTCGACGCCGAGGCCGTCGCCGCCGCCAAGAAGCTCAAGGTCGTCGCCCGCGCCGGGGTCGGCCTGGACAACGTCGACGTCTCCGCCGCCACCAAGGCCGGCGTGATGGTGGTCAACGCCCCGACCTCCAACATCGTCACCGCCGCCGAGCTGGCCTGCGGTCTCCTGATCGCCACCGCCCGCAACATCCCGCAGGCCAACGCCGCGCTGAAGAACGGCGAGTGGAAGCGCAGCAAGTACACCGGCGTCGAGCTGGCCGAGAAGACCCTCGGTGTCGTCGGCCTCGGCCGCATCGGCGCCCTCGTCGCGCAGCGCATGTCGGCCTTCGGCATGAAGGTCGTCGCCTACGACCCCTACGTACAGCCCGCGCGGGCCGCGCAGATGGGCGTCAAGGTGCTGTCCCTCGACGAGCTGCTCGAGGTCTCGGACTTCATCACCGTCCACCTGCCCAAGACCCCCGAGACCCTCGGCCTGATCGGCGACGAGGCGCTGCGCAAGGTCAAGCCGAGCGTCCGCATCGTCAACGCCGCGCGCGGCGGCATCGTCGACGAGGAGGCGCTGTACTCGGCGCTCAAGGAGGGCCGCGTCGCCGGCGCCGGCCTCGACGTGTACGCCAAGGAGCCCTGCACCGACTCGCCGCTGTTCGAGTTCGACCAGGTGGTCTGCACCCCGCACCTGGGCGCCTCCACCGACGAGGCCCAGGAGAAGGCCGGCATCGCCGTCGCCAAGTCGGTCCGTCTCGCCCTCGCCGGTGAGCTGGTCCCCGACGCGGTCAACGTCCAGGGCGGTGTCATCGCCGAGGACGTCAAGCCGGGCCTGCCGCTCGCCGAGCGCCTCGGCCGCATCTTCACCGCGCTCGCCGGTGAGGTCGCCGTCCGCCTCGACGTCGAGGTCTACGGCGAGATCACCCAGCACGACGTGAAGGTGCTGGAGCTGTCCGCCCTCAAGGGCGTCTTCGAGGACGTCGTCGACGAGACCGTCTCCTACGTCAACGCCCCGCTGTTCGCCCAGGAGCGCGGCGTCGAGGTCCGGCTGACCACCAGCTCGGAGTCCCCGGAGCACCGCAACGTCGTCACGGTGCGCGGCACCCTCGCGGACGGCGAGGAGGTGTCGGTCTCCGGCACGCTGGCCGGCCCGAAGCACCTTCAGAAGATCGTCGCCGTCGGTGAGTACGACGTCGACCTCGCCCTCGCCGACCACATGGTCGTCCTGCGCTACGAGGACCGCCCCGGCGTCGTCGGCACCGTCGGCCGCGTCATCGGCGAGGCCGGCATCAACATCGCCGGCATGCAGGTCGCCCGTGCGACGGTGGGCGGCGAGGCGCTGGCCGTCCTGACCGTCGACGACACGGTGCCCGCCGGGGTGCTGGCGGAGGTCTCGGCGGAGATCGGGGCGACGTCGGCCAGGTCCGTCAACCTGGTGTGAGGCCCGGGGGCGCTGCCCCCGGACCCCCGCTGCGGCCCTGAACGGGCCTCGTCCTCAGACGCCGGACGGGCTGAGTGAGTCAGCCTGTCCGGCGTTCTGCGTGCCTGCTTCCTCGTGCACCCGCACCCGGCGCAGGGTCGTCGCCGCCAGGACCGCCGCGCCGGCGAGCACCACCGCGCCCGCGATCGCCGCGCCCTGCATCCCCTGCGTGAACGCCTCCCGTGCCGCCGTCGCCAGGGCGTCTCCCGCGCGCCCCGGCAGCCGGTCGGCGACGGTCAGCGCGCCACCCAGCGTCTCGTGGGCCGCGGCCGGCGCCGAGTCGGGGACCCCGTGGCGGTAGACGGCGGTGCCGATGGAGCCGAGGACCGCCATGCCGAGCGCCCCGCCGAACTCCGTGCCGGTCTCCATCAGCGAGGACGCCGAGCCCGCCCGCTCCACCGGTACGGTGCCCAGGGCCAGGTCCATCAGCTGGGACATCACCATGACGATCCCGGACGCGAGGACGCCGCACGCGGCGAGCACCAGCCACATCGAGTCCGTACCGGCGAGGGCCAGCAGGCCGTAACCGCACGTGGCGATCGCGAAGCCGGCCGTGACGACGTGGGCACGGTGCACGCCCCGCTGCACCAGCGAGGTCGCCACCGGGGCGGCGAAGCCGATCGGCACCGAGGGCAGCAGCGCCCACAGGGCGGCCTCCATCGCGCTCTTGCCGAGCACCGACTGCAGATACTGCGTGGTGAAGAAGGCCGAGCCCAACATCCCGAACGCCGAGACGAGGTTCAGCGCGACGGCCGGGGCGAAGCCGCGCCCGCGGAACAGCGCCGGGGAGATCATCGGTGACGCCGTCGTCCGCTGCCGGTGCACGAACAGGGCCGCGAAGAGCAGACCGACGGTGACCGAGACGACGTAGCGGACGTTCCAGCCCTCGGACGGGATCTCCTTGAGGCCGTAGACGACGGGGAGCACCGCGGCCATCGAGAGCGGGACGCTCGGCCAGTCGAAGCGGCCCGGGGCCGGGTCCCTGGACTCGGGCAGCAGTAACGGGCCGAGGATCAGGAGCAGCGCCATCGCGGGCAGGTTGACCAGGAAGACCGAGCCCCACCAGAAGTACTCCACCAGGACGCCGCTCAGCACCGAGCCCAGCGCGACACCGGCCGTCATCACGCCGGACCACAGGGCGATGGCCTTCGCGCGCTGGGCCGGGTCGGTGAACATCGTGCGCACCAGGGCCAGCGTCGACGGCATCAGGGTCGCGCCGCCGATGCCGAGGACGGCGCGGGCCGCGATCAGGGTCTCGGCGCTGTTCGCGTACGCCGCCACCAGGGAGGCCGCGCCGAAGGCGGCCGCACCGGCGAGCAGCAGCCGGCGGCGGCCGATGCGGTCGCCGACGGAGCCCATCGTCATCAGCAGGCCGGCCAGGACGAAACCGTAGATGTCGAAGATCCACAGCTGTTGGGTTCCGCTCGGCTCCAGGTCCGCGCTGATCGCCGGGATCGCGAAGTAGAGGACCGAGACGTCCATGGAGATCAGGAGGAGCGGAAGCATCAGTACGCCCAGTGCGGTCCACTCACGGCGGCCGGCCCGGGACGGGTTCGTTGTCATGAGGGAGACTGTACGCATGTCTTATACGCATGTCTAGAACGGCTGTTTAATACGCCCGTATGGGCTGCTGGGTAAGGTGACGCCATGGGACACCGTGAGGATCTGCTCGAAGGCGCCAAGCGCTGCCTGCTGCAGAAGGGATTCATGCGCACCACGGCGCGCGACATCGTCAAGGAGTCGGGGACCAACCTGGCCTCCATCGGCTACCACTACGGCTCGAAGGACGCCCTGCTGGCGCAGGCCTACGTGGCGCTGGTCGAGGACATGGCCGACGCGTTCGAGGGCGGTGGAACCGCGGGGCTGACCACCGAGCCCGGTTCCGTCGAGCGGTTCCGCGAGGTCTGGTCGAACGTCATCGCCACCATGAAGGAGCCCGGCTCCCCGTGGCGGCTCAGCATGGAGATCATCGTCATCGGCGACCAGCTGCCCGAACTGCGCGACCACCTCGCGAAGGCCCAGCAGGAGGCCGGGCGCGGGTTCATCCCGCTGCTCATGGGCGGGCGGGAGGAGGACGTCTCCGAGGACGAGCTCGACACCCTCGGCATGTTCTACGTGACGCTGATGACGGGTCTCATCGCGCAGTGGACCTTCGATCCGAAGACCGCGCCCGGCGCGGACCGGATCACCGAAGGGCTCCGCCGGGTGATCGAGGCCGCTACAGGCGACGCGCCTTGAGCGCCATGTGCAGCAGCAGCCGGTCCTCGCCGTCGTCCAGGTCCAGGCCCGTGAGCTGTTCGACGCGGGACAGGCGGTAGTACAGCGTCTGGCGGTGGACGCCCAGCTCGGCGGCGGTGCGGCCGGCCTGGCCCGCGCAGTCCAGGTACACCTCCGCCGTGCGGGCGAGTTCGCGGTGGGCGGGGGAGAGCAGCGCCCGGACAGCGGGATCGTCGGCGGAGCGCGGGGGCAGCGAGGCCAGCAGGCGGAACGCCCCGATCGACGTCCACTGTGCGACCGGCCCGAACCGCGCCTCCGCGCGCGCCGCCCGGGCCGCCGCCGACGCCTCCCACCAGGCCGTCCCCAGGTCCGCGAGACCCGTGCGCGACGCGGAGACACCGGCTGCGACGCCGCCCGCCGCACCTGCCGGCCCGCCCGGGCCCCGGGCCCCCGCCCGCTCCAGCAGCCGCCCCGCCGCCGACGTCGCCGGGGTCTGCACGTCCGCCGAGCGCAGCCGGACCAGCAGCGCCAGCGACACGGCCGAGGTCCCCCACGGCACCGTGCACAGCGCCGTGGCGCCCGGCACCGTACGGACCGAGGGCGCGTCGTCGGGGCCGGCCGAGGGCCAGGGCGCCACACAGACCACCGCGTGCGGGGTCTCGGCCCGGGCGCCCAGCGCGCTGCGCAGCTCCGCCACCGCCATGTCCCGCTGCCAGTCCCGCTCGGCCGTCAGCACCGCCCGCAGCTCCCGGCTCAGGTCAGCGCCGTGCTGCGCCTCGTCGGCGAGCAGCGCCCCGATCCGCGCCGTCACCTCCATGGCCGCCGTCAGCTGCCGCTCGGTCGGGCCCGGGTCGGTGTCCAGGAGCCACACGTAGCCGAGGACCACACCCCGATGGCGTACCGGCAGACAGGTGCGCCCCCGGTACACCCCCGCCTCGGGGGTCGGCGGGATGCGGACCGGGCCGGTCGCGCGGGTGATGCCGAAGCTCTCGAACCACGCCCGGACCGCGGCGGTGGACCGCCGGGTGAGGATCGAGCGGGTGCGCACCGGGTCGAGGGCGGACGGGTCGAGGTCGCCCTCGCTGTCGTAGGCACCGAAGGCGATCAGCTCGAAGTCGCGGTTCTCCAGGGTCGCGGGCGCGCCCAGCAGCTCGGAGAGCTCGTCGACCAGCTCCTGGTAGTCACCACGGGTCCCACCGGAGCCTGTGGAACCTCTGGAATCCGACGTCACCCGGGCATTCTGCCGCATTTGCGCGCGGCCTTCATACATCTGTCTGAGATCCGTGGCACGGATGCGTGACAGCTGTCGATGGCCGACCATCGGGGGGATCCTTAGATTTCACGGTGGTTCTCCGTGCCGTTCCCCCTTACGTCGGGCAGCGGCCCCTGTGTTGGTTGGTAAGTGGAGGTGCCCCGTGCTGGGTCCCGTGATTCTCGCCGCGTCGCGCAGCGACCGGATGCGTCGTCTCGTCTCGGCCGCGCCCGTGACCAAGCCGGTCGTCGACCGGTTCATCCCCGGCGAGACGGTCGACCAGATCGTGCCGATCGTCCGGGACCTCACCGATCAGGGCCTGGAACTGACGATGGACGTCGTCGGCGAGGACATCACCACCCCCGCGCAGGCCGAGGCCGCCCGCGACGCGTACCTGGAGCTGATCGACCGGCTCAAGCCGCTGGAGCTCGGTACCCGCGCGGAGATGTCGGTGAAGCTCTCCATGTTCGGCCAGGCGCTGGACGGCGGCCACGAGCTCGCCCTGAAGAACGTCCGCCCGGTCGTCGAGGCCGCCGCCGGGATCGGCACCACGGTCACCCTCGACGCCGAGGACCACACCACCCTCGACTCGATGTTCGCCATCCACGAGGAGCTGCGGAAGGACTTCCCGCAGACCGGTTGCGTCATCCAGGCCTACCTCTTCCGCACCGAGGCCGACGCGCGCCGCCTCGCCGACAGCGGCTCTCGCGTACGGTTGGTGAAGGGCGCCTACAAGGAGCCCGCAGAGGTCGCGTACCAGCAGCGCCACGAGATCGACAAGGCGTACGTCCGCATCCTGCGCACGCTGATGGAGGGCGAGGGTTACCCGATGATCGGGTCGCACGACCCGCGCCTGATCTCCATCGGCCAGGAGCTGGCCCGCACCGCCGGGCGCAAGCTCGACGAGTACGAGTTCCAGATGCTGTACGGCATCCGCGGCGACGAGCACCTGCGGCTCGCCGCCGAGGGCCACCGCATGCGCGTCTACACCGCCTACGGCACCGACTGGTACGGCTACTTCATGCGCCGTCTGGCGGAGAAGCCGGCCAACCTCCGGTTCTTCGCCCGCTCGATGGTCAGCAAGGGCTGAGCCCACCCGCTCGCAAGACCGCTCAGTTAAAGGAGTTACGGAACCCATGGACGCTGTGACCCAGGTCCCCACCCCCGTCAACGAGCCGGTGCACGGCTACGCGCCCGGTTCCCCGGAGCGCGCTCGCCTGGAGGAGAAGCTCCGGCACCTCGCCGACAACCCCGTGGATCTGCCCTGCACCATCGGCGGTGTGAAGCGGATGGGCGGCGGTGAGCGCTTCGACGTCGTGCAGCCGCACAACCACAAGGCGCGCCTGGGCACGTACGCCAACGCCACGCAGCAGGACGCCCAGGACGCGATCGACGCCGCCCTGGCCGCCGCACCCGCGTGGCGCGCGATGTCCTTCGACGACCGCGCGGCGATCATCCTGCGCGCCGCCGAGCTGCTGTCGGGCCCGTGGCGCGAGACCATCGCCGCCTCCACCATGCTCGGCCAGTCCAAGACCGCCCAGCAGGCCGAGATCGACAGCCCCTGCGAGCTGATCGACTTCTGGCGCTTCAACGTCCACTACGCGCGGGGCATCCTGGCCGAGCAGCCCCCGGCCAACTCCCAGGGCGTGTGGAACCGCATGGACCACCGCCCGCTGGAGGGCTTCGTCTACGCGATCACGCCCTTCAACTTCAGCGCGATCGCCGCCAACCTGCCCACCGCCCCGGCCCTGATGGGCAACGTGGTGGTCTGGAAGCCGTCCCCGACGCAGACCCACGCCGCCGTGCTGCTCATGCAGCTGCTGGAGGAGGCCGGGCTGCCCAAGGGCGTCATCAACCTCGTCACCGGCGACGGCGTCGCGGTCTCCGAGGTCGCCCTGGAGCACCGCGACCTCGCGGGCATCCACTTCACCGGCTCGACCAAGACCTTCCAGCACCTGTGGAAGACGGTCGGCAACAACATCGAGAAGTACCGCACCTACCCGCGCCTGGTCGGCGAGACCGGCGGCAAGGACTTCCTGGTCGCCCACCCGAGCGCCGACCGCGCCGTGCTCAAGACCGCGCTGACCCGCGGCGCCTTCGAGTACCAGGGCCAGAAGTGCAGCGCCACCTCGCGCGCGTACATCCCGGCGTCCATCTGGAACGACGGGTTCAAGGAGGAGTTCGCCGCCGAGGTCGACTACCTCACCATGGGTGACGTCACCGACCTGTCGAACTTCATGGGCGCCGTCATCGACGAGCGGTCCTTCGCCAAGAACAAGGCCGCCATCGACCGGGCCAAGGCGGACGAGACCTGCACGATCGTCGCGGGCGGCTCCTACGACGACTCGGTCGGCTACTTCGTCCGCCCGACGGTCGTCGAGTGCTCCGACCCGGAGAACGAGGTCTTCCGCACCGAGTACTTCGGCCCGTTCCTCGCCGTGTACGTGTACGACGACAGCAAGGCCGACGCGTACGACGAGATGCTGACCCAGATGGAGTCGGTCTCCGACTACGCGCTCACCGGCTCGGTCATCTCCAACGACCGTGCGGCGGCGGCGTACACGATGGAGAAGCTGCGCTACGCGGCCGGCAACTTCTACATCAACGACAAGTCGACCGGCGCCGTGGTCGGCCAGCAGCCCTTCGGCGGCGGCCGTGCCTCCGGCACCAACGACAAGGCCGGCGCCCCGCAGAACCTGATGCGCTGGACGCTGACCCGCGCCATCAAGGAGACGCTGGTCGCGCCGACCGACTACACGTACCCGCACATGGGCTGACGCCCGCACGCGAACGCCCGGCGGGCCAGGTCGACCGACCTGGCCCGCCGGGCGTTTTCGCAGGTCGCAGCGGTGTGAGCGAGGGCACCGTCTCAGATAGTAGGAAGTCCGAGTAATTGTGCAGACAGACACGGCGGGCTCCCTTAACTTTGTAGGAGCCGAACGTCCCGCTCGATCGAGCGAATGGCGGCCGTGAGTCCGTGCCCGTGCAGGCAACCCCTGCGGCACCGCGCTCCCCGCCTCTTCCGGCCTCTCGCAATCCCCTTTCTCCGCACCCCGTGTGCTGTGCCGAAGGAGTCGATTCCCATGGCCGAGACCACCGTCCGCCGCCGAGTCCGCCACCTCTCCCGTACCAGCGACTCCGACCGCAAGAACGCCGCGGCCGCCCTGCAGCGCGCCCTCGACCGCCGGGACAACGGCGGCGCCACCGGCCACTGAGCCGCGCGGACGACAGTGGCGTCCGCATGCCGGACGCCTCGTGTCATCCCGTGGGACGAGGAGTAGGGTGCTGCGCATGTCGGCAAGCTCTCGCATCCTCAATCTCGCAGTAATTCCCGGTGACGGCATCGGCCAGGAGGTCGTGGCCGAAGGTCTGAAGGTCCTCTCCGCCGTCCTCCCGCAGGATGCGAAGCTGGAGACCAAGGAGTTCGACTTCGGCGCCCGGCGCTACCACGCCACCGGTGAGACCCTCACCGACGCCGACCTCGACGCCCTCAAGGCGCACGACGCCATCCTGCTCGGCGCGATCGGCGACCCGTCGGTGCCGTCCGGCGTGCTGGAGCGCGGATTCCTGCTCAAGCTCCGCTTCGCCTTCGACCACCACGTCAACCTGCGGCCGAGCAAGCTCCTGCCCGGCGTCGCCACCCCGCTCGCCGGCCAGCCCGAGATCGACTTCGTCGTCGTCCGCGAGGGCACCGAGGGCCCGTACACGGGCAACGGCGGCACCATCCGCAAGGGCACCGAGCACGAGGTCGCCACCGAGGTGTCCGTCAACACGGCCTACGGCGTCGAGCGCGTCGTCCGTGACGCCTTCGCCCGCGCCCAGGCCCGCCCCCGCAAGAGGCTCACGCTGGTCCACAAGAACAACGTGCTGACCTTCGCGGGCCACCTGTGGACCGACGTCTTCAACAAGGTGGCCGCGGAGTACCCCGAGGTCACCACCGACTACATCCACGTCGACGCCGCGACCATCTACCTGGTCACCGACCCGGCCCGCTTCGACGTGATCGTCACCGACAACCTCTTCGGCGACATCATCACCGACCTCGCCGCGGCCGTCTCCGGCGGCATCGGCGTCGCCGCCAGCGGGAACATCAACCCGTCCGGCGACTTCCCCTCGATGTTCGAGCCGGTGCACGGTTCCGCGCCCGACATCGCCGGCCAGGGCAAGGCCGACCCCACCGCCACGGTCCTGTCCGTCGCCCTGCTGCTGCGCCACCTCGGTCACGAGGCCGAGGCGACCCGCATCGAGGACGCGGTCTCGGCCGACCTCGCGGAGCGCGGCGACCTGCCCGCCCGCTCCACCTCGGAGATCGGCGACGCACTCGCCGTACGAGTAGCCGGCTGACACCCGCCGCGCCACTCGATCGAATCCGTTTCGAAGCCGCCGGGTCCAAAAACAAGGCACCCGGCGGCTTTCTCCTGCGTCCGCCAGGTGCGACCATCGAACCCTGGGCCGCATTCACCCCGTTTCATCCGTCGCCGCCCACCGCGTCCGTCCGTGCGTCAGCCCGTGCGGGATAATCGAACGCGAAGCCGCGACTTGAGGGAATGCTCGGACGTCCTAGCACCGGCCACCGGCCGTACGGGCGTGATCGCGGCCCGTCACAACACATACCGGTGAAGGACAGCCACCCATGACGACGCCCACGATCGAGCTCAAGCCCTCCGCCAACCCGCTCTCGGACTCCGAGCGCGCGGCGATTCTGGCCAACCCCGGGTTCGGCCGCCACTTCACCGACCACATGGTGACCATCAGGTGGACCGAGGGCCGCGGCTGGCACGACGGCCAGCTCGTTCCGTACGCCCCGCTCTCCCTCGACCCGGCCACCATGGTCCTGCACTACGCGCAGGAGATCTTCGAGGGACTGAAGGCCTACCGGCGGCCCGACGGCTCCGTCGCCACCTTCCGCCCGGAGAAGAACGGCGCCCGCTTCCAGGCCTCCTCGCGGCGCCTCGGCATGCCCGAGCTTCCGGTCGACACCTTCATCGAGGCCTGCGACGCGCTGGTCACGCAGGACGAGAAGTGGGTCCCGGCGCACGGCGGCGAGGAGTCCCTCTACCTGCGTCCCTTCATGATCGCCACCGAGGTCGGCCTGGGCGTCAAGCCGGCCAACGAGTACCTCTTCATCGTCATCGCCTCCCCGGCCGGCGCCTACTTCCCGGGCGGCGTCAAGCCGGTCTCCATCTGGGTCTCCGAGGACCGCGTCCGCGCCGTCCCCGGCGGCATGGGCGACGCCAAGACCGGCGGCAACTACGCGGCCTCCCTGCTCGCCCAGGCCGAGGCCGCCACCAAGGGCTGCGACCAGGTCTGCTACCTCGACGCCCTCGAGCGCAAGTGGGTCGAGGAGCTGGGCGGCATGAACCTGTACTTCGTGTACGGCAACAAGATCGTCACGCCGACTCTCACCGGCTCCATCCTGGAGGGCGTCACCCGGGACTCCCTGCTCACCGTCGCCCGTGACCTCGGCTACGAGGCGGAGGAGGGCCGCGTCTCGGTCGACCAGTGGCAGCGCGACTCGGAGAACGGCACCCTCACCGAGGTCTTCGCCTGCGGTACCGCGGCCGTGATCACGCCCGTCGGCACCGTCAAGCGAACCGGTGCGCAGTGGCAGCAGAGCGGGGGCGAGACCGGCGAGGTGACGCAGCGGCTGCGGGACGCGCTGCTGGACATCCAGCGGGGTACCGCCGAGGACACGCACGGGTGGATGCACACGCTGGCGTAACCCGCCCCGGGTGGGGGCGGGCCGCCGCGCCGGGGGCTCCGCCCCCGGACCCCCGGCCTATGCCCGCCCACCACCCGACTCGGTCGGACAAGCAGCGAGCAACTTCTCCTCGGGCGCCGACGCCACAGCGGCCCCCGGCGTGCACAGCACGTACACCACCCCGCCCACCAGCCCCGACAGCAGGAAGCTGCAGTCCACCCCGCCCGTGAGGGACAGCAGCGGGCCCTCGTACGACGGCAGGGACACCGCCAGCACGCCGACCACCGCGCCCACCGCCCAGGCGGCCGTCGCGGGGATGTTCCAGCCGGACCGGTACCAGTAGATCCCGCCCCGCGCCCGGCGGTTGAAGACCTGGAGGGCGTCCGCGTCGTAGACCCCGCCGCAGCGGACCGAGCCGATCATCGTGATGACCGCCCACGGGGTGCCGATCGCCGTCAGCAGCAGCACGAAGGACGTCATCGCCGACTGCGCCTCCCAGGCGTAGTGACCGGCGAAGACACAGGCCGTGGCGACGACGGCGACGGCGCAGGTGGCACGGGCCCGGGAGGCCCGCGGCAGGATGGCGTCCAGGTCCAGGCCCATCGAGTACAGCATCAGCCCCGCGTTGCCGACCGAGCCGGCCGAGGCGGCCAGCAGCAGCGGGACCAGGTACCAGGCGGGGGCGGCGTCGACCAGCGGGCCCGCGTAGTCCAGGGCGGCACGGGCGGCGTACGCCGTGAAGGTGCCGAACAGCTGCGGGACCAGCAGGCCCAGCAGCAGTCCCAGCCAGGTCGCGCGCAGCACCCGGCGGGAGGAGAAGCGGGCCGGGGAGATGTAGCGGGTGTAGTCGCCGAGCAGCGTGATGAAGGCGATCGGCCCGGACAGTCCCGCGGCCACGGCGGCCAGCAGCCACGTCGGCCAGAACCCGCCCAGCAGATACCCGCCCGCCTCCGGCAGCGCGGCGGTGCTGAAGTCGGGGGCGTAGGCGATCACGCCGAGGACCAGCAGCGCGGTCATGCCGTAGGCCAGCACCCGGGACATGGCGAGCAGCACCCGGTAGCCGTAGACCGCGCCCGCGACGGTCGCGGCGGCGAGCAGGCCGTAGACGACGGCGTACGTCGCGCCGCCCTGCGGTACTCCGAAGAGCCGCCCGAGCACGCCCGCCATCACGTCCCCGCCGATCCACACGGTCAGCGCGGTGTAGCCGAGGGCCAGGAGCAGTCCGACCACCGAGCCGACCAGCCGCCCGCGCACACCGAACTGGGCGCCGGAGGACGTGGAGAGGTTGGTCCCGGTGCGCAGGGAGATCAGGGCCAGCGGGGCCGTGAAGACCGTGCCGACGACCGTCCCCGCGACCACCGAACTCACCGACGCCCACCAGCCGAGGCCGAAGGACGGCGGCAGCCAGCCGAAGACGATCACGCCCAGACAGAGATTGGACCCCAGCAGGATCGAGACCAGGTCCCGGGGCCCACTGGTGCGTTCCGCTTCGGGGATGGTGTCGACTCCGCGCTGTTCTATCGGCATGACTGGTCTCCTTCGACGGCCGCCCGGGGATTTAGAGCGACGTTCAATGTGACGTGTGCCCGGGGTGCGCGTCAACGGTTCCGCTGCATGTATTCCGCGCTTAGAGTGATGTTCTCTTTTAGAGTGGTGCTCTAATCTCGGGAAGGCAAGGAGGTGCCGCGTCGTGAGACTGACCCCCACGGAACGTGACCGGCTGCTGCTCTTCGGGGCGGCCGAGCTGGCCCGGGCCCGCCGGGCCCGCGGGCTCAGGCTGAACGTGCCGGAGGCGACCGCGCTGATCGCGGACACCGTGTGCGAGGCCGCCCGCGACGGAGCCCGCCTCACCGAGGCCATCGAGCGCGCCCGGTCCGTACTCGGCCCGGACGACGTCCTGCCCGGCGTCGCGGACGTGGTCACCGAGGTGCACGTCGAGGCCGTCTTCGACGACGGCTCCCGCCTCGCGGTCGTCTCCGACCCCGTCGGGGGCGGCGGGCTCGGCGCCGACGCCCCCGGTGCCCTGTTGCCGGGACGCGAACACGCCGAACCCGAGGCGGCGCTGCGTCTCCCGGTCACCAACACCGCGACCGTGCCCGTCTCCGTGACCTCCCACTTCCACTTCTTCGAGGCCAACCCGCGCCTGGAGTTCGACCGGGAGCGGGCCTACGGCACGCGCCTCGCCGTCCCCGCCGGGTCCTCGGTCCGCTTCGGCCCCGGCGAACGCGTCGAGGTGGGGCTCGTACCGATCGGCGGCGCGCGCGTGGCCATCGGCTTCGCCGGTCTCGTCGACGGACCGCTGGACGCACCGGGCGCCAAGGAAGAGGCCCTGCGCCGGGCCGCCGCCTGCGGATATCTGGGAGCAGACCGATGAGCGTCGACCCGTACGCCTACGCCGCCACCCACGGCCCCCGCGCCGACGACCGGCTCCGCCTCGGCGACTCGGGGCTGGTGATCCGTGTCGAGTCCGACGCGCAGCACTACGGCGACGAGTTCCTCGCCGGCTTCGGCAAGACCGCCCGCGACGGACTGCACCTCAAGGCCGCCGCCGTCCGCGAGACCTGCGACGTCGTGATCAGCAACGTGGTCGTGATCGACGCGGTGCAGGGCATCCGGAAGGTGTCGATCGGCATCCGCGAGGGGCGCATCCACGCCATCGGCCGGGCCGGCAACCCCGACACCCTCGACGGCGTCGACGTCGTGGTCGGCACGGGCACCTCGATCGTGTCCGGCGAGGGTCTCATCGCCACCGCGGGAGCCGTGGACACTCACGTCCACCTGCTCTCCCCGCGCATCATGGAGGCCTCGCTCGCCTCCGGCGTGACGACGATCATCGGGCAGGAGTTCGGCCCGGTCTGGGGCGTCGGCGTCAACTCGCCCTGGGCGCTGAAGCACGCGTTCGGCGCCTTCGACGCCTGGCCGGTCAACATCGGCTTCCTGGGCCGGGGTTCCTCGTCCCACGAGGCGCCGCTGATCGAGGCGCTGGCCGAGGGCGGGGCGAGCGGCTTCAAGGTGCACGAGGACATGGGCGCCCACACCCGCGCCCTCGACACCGCCCTGCGCGTCGCCGAGGAGTACGACGTCCAGGTCGCCCTGCACAGCGACGGCCTCAACGAATGCCTCTCCGTCGAGGACACCCTCCGCGTCCTGGAGGGCCGCACCATCCACGCCTTCCACATCGAGGGCTGCGGCGGGGGACACGTGCCCAACGTGCTGAAGATGGCCGGTGTGCCGAACGTCATCGGTTCCTCCACCAACCCCACCCTGCCCTTCGGCCGGGACGCGGTCGCCGAGCACTACGGCATGATCGTCTCGGTCCACGACCTGAAGACCGACCTGCCGGGCGACGCCGCCATGGCCCGCGACCGCATCCGCGCCGGGACCATGGGCGCCGAGGACGTGCTGCACGACCTGGGCGCCATCGGCATCACCTCCTCCGACGCGCAGGGCATGGGCCGGGCCGGCGAGACCGTCCGCCGCACCTTCGCCATGGCCGGGAAGATGAAGGCCCAGTTCGGCGCCCCGGACGACGACCACGACAACGAACGCGTGCTGCGCTACATCGCCAAGCTGACCATCAACCCCGCCATCGCCCACGGCCTGTCCCACGAGGTCGGCTCCATCGAGGTGGGCAAGCTCGCCGACATCGTGCTGTGGCGCCCGGACCACTTCGGCGCCAAGCCGCAGCTGGTCCTCAAGTCGGGCTTCCCGGCCTACGGCGTGGTGGGCGACCCCAACGCGGCCACCGACACCTGCGAACCCCTCGTCCTCGGCCCCCAGTTCGGCGCGCACGGCGCCACGCCCGCCGAGATATCGGTGGCCTTCGTCGCCCAGGCCGCCCTCGACCAGGGTCGCGACACCATGCCGACCAGGCGCCGCCGGGTCGCCGTACGCGGCACCCGCGGCATCGGCCCGGCCGACCTGCGCCTGAACTCACGTACCGGCGCGGTCGACGTCGACCAGCGCACCGGCCTGGTCACCCTCGACGGCGACCCGCTGCGTTCCGAACCGGCCGAATCCGTCTCGCTCAACCGCCTCTACTTCCTCTGACGCTCCTCCGACCTCCTGGGACACCTCCATGACCTTCCGCATGCCCCCCGAGTGGGCCCCGCACGAACGCACCTGGATGGCCTGGCCAGGCCCCAACCCGACGTTCACCGACGACGTGGAGCTGGCCGAGGCCCGTGCGGCCTGGGCGTCCGTGGCCCGTGCGGTGCGCCGTTTCGAGCCGGTGACGATGGTGCACGGACCCGGCCAGGGCGACACCGCGCGCGAGCTGCTGGGCCCGGACGTCGACCTGGTGGAGCGCGAACTGGACGACGCCTGGATGCGGGACATCGGCCCGACCTTCGTGACGGACGGGCAGGGCGGGCTCGCCGCCGTGGACTGGGTGTTCAACGGCTGGGGCGCCCAGGACTGGGCCCGCTGGGAGCACGACTCCAAGATCGCCCGCCACGTCGCGGACCTCGCCGGTGTCCCCGCCCTGGGCAGCGCACTCGTCAACGAGGGCGGCGCCATCCACGTCGACGGCGAGGGCACGGTCCTGCTGACCGACACCGTCCAGCTCGGCTCCGGCCGCAACTGCGGCTGGACCCGCGAGCAGGTCGAGGCGGAGATCCACGCCAAGCTCGGCACCACCAAGGCGATCTGGCTCCCGCACGGCCTGACCGGCGACTACGGCAGGTACGGCACCCAGGGCCACGTCGACATCGTCGCGGCCTTCGCCCGGCCGGGAACCGTCGTCGTGCACAGCCAGCGCGACCCCGCCCACCCCGACCACGCCCGCTCCCGGACGTACCTGGAGATCCTCCACGGCCGGACCGACGCCAAGGGCCGCCCCCTGGAGGTCGTCGAGGTACCCGCCCCGACCGTCCTGAAGGACGAGAAGGGCGACTGGGTCGACTACTCGTACATCAACCACTACCTGTGCAACGACGGCGTCGTCCTCTGCTCCTTCGACGACCCGAACGACGAACTCGCGGCGGGCATCTTCCGCCGCCTGTTCCCCGAGCGCACGGTGACACCGGTGGACGCCCGTACGATCTTCGCGGGCGGTGGAGGCATCCACTGCATCACGCAACAGCAGCCGAGGATCTAGAAGGAGTCAGCCATGGCCGGTGCGGCGCGAGCGCGGAAGAACGCACCGCCCCGCGAGGACGTCCTCGCCGCCGCCATGGAGATGATCGCCGAGCGCGGCCTGGAGAAACTCACCATGGCGGCGCTCGGCCGCGAGGTCGGCATGAGCAGCGGCCACCTCCTGTACTACTTCGGCTCCAAGGACGAACTGCTGCTGCGCACCCTGGAGTGGAGCGAGGGCCGCCTCGGCGCCGAGCGCGGCCGACTGCTCACCCGGCCCGGCACCGTCCGTGAACGCCTCGACGCCTACGTCGACGTGTACGTCCCCGACGGCCACCGCGACCCGCACTGGACACTGTGGCTGGAGGTGTGGAACCGCTCACAGAACGCCCCCGACGAGGCCCGCGACCGGCAGGCCGCCATCGAGGGAGCCTGGCATCGCGACCTGGTCGCGCTGCTCGCCGAGGGCATCTCCCGCGGCGAGTTCCGCCCCGTCGACCCCGACCGCTTCGCGTCCCGGCTGCGGGCCCTCCTCGACGGCTTCGCCATCCACGTGGCGATCGGCCTGCGAGGCACGGACCGGGAGCAGGTGCTCGGCCACGTGCGTGAGTTCCTCGCCGACGGACTCCTCGCCCGGCCCTGAGCCGCCCCGGGCGGAGCGGCGGTCCCGGCGGCCGGAGCCGTCCTGATCCGGACGCTCACCGCTCGCATCCTGAGACGGGCGGTGAGCACGGGGACGGAATGTGCCAGACTCCCCCCGTGCTCTCGTTCGCCATGATTATTGGCAGCAGGCGCGCCGGTCCGCAGTGACCACCACGTACGACCAGGTACGGGTGGACACCGTCGTCCTCGACCCGCGCGCAGACCTCTCGCACCCGCGAGAGGTTTTTCGCTTTCCTGGCCCACCCCCAGCCGGGAAGAGAGCGCGAGGGATCATAGACGGACGGTGGAACCGGTCATTCCGGTAGACCGAGATCCCATACAGGAGCCTTCAGATCATGACCGCAACCAGCGAACTCGACGATTCGTTCCACGTCTTCGACACCACCCTGCGCGACGGCGCGCAGCGCGAGGGCATCAACCTCACGGTCGCGGACAAGCTGGCCATCGCACGGCACCTGGACGACTTCGGTGTGGGCTTCATCGAGGGCGGCTGGCCCGGCGCCAACCCGCGGGACACCGAGTTCTTCGCCCGTGCCCAGCAGGAGATCGACTTCAAGCACGCCCAGCTGGTCGCCTTCGGCTCCACCCGCCGCGCGGGCGCGAAAGCCGCCGAGGACCACCAGGTCAAGGCGCTGCTCGACTCCGGCGCCCAGGTGATCACCCTGGTCGCCAAGTCGCACGACCGGCACGTCGAACTGGCCCTGCGCACCACGCTGGACGAGAACCTGGCGATGGTCGCCGACACCGTCTCCCACCTCAAGGCGCAGGGCCGCCGGGTCTTCGTCGACTGCGAGCACTTCTTCGACGGCTACCGCGCCAACCCCGAGTACGCCAAGTCGGTCGTGCGTACTGCCTCCGAGGCCGGCGCCGACGTCGTCATCCTGTGCGACACCAACGGCGGCATGCTCCCGGCGCAGATCCAGGCGGTGGTCGCCACGGTGCTGGCCGACACCGGTGCCCGGCTCGGCATCCACGCCCAGGACGACACCGGCTGCGCCGTCGCCAACACCCTCGCCGCGGTCGACGCGGGCGCGACCCACGTCCAGTGCACGGCCAACGGCTACGGCGAGCGCGTCGGCAACGCCAACCTGTTCCCGGTCGTGGCCGCCCTGGAGCTGAAGTACGGCAAGAAGGTGCTGCCCGAGGGCCGGCTGCGCGAGATGACCCGCATCTCCCACGCCGTCGCCGAGGTCGTCAACCTCACCCCCTCCACCCACCAGCCCTACGTGGGCGTCTCCGCCTTCGCCCACAAGGCCGGCCTGCACGCCTCCGCGATCAAGGTCGACCCGGACCTCTACCAGCACATCGACCCCGAGCTGGTCGGCAACACCATGCGGATGCTGGTCTCCGACATGGCCGGCCGCGCCTCCATCGAGCTCAAGGGCAAGGAGCTCGGCATCGACCTCGGCGGCGACCGCGAGCTGGTCGGCCGGGTCGTGGAGCGGGTCAAGGAGCGCGAGCTGGCGGGCTACACCTACGAGGCCGCCGACGCGAGCTTCGAGCTGCTGCTGCGCGCCGAGGCCGAGGGCAGGCCGCTCAAGTACTTCGACGTCGAGTCCTGGCGCGCGATCGCCGAGGACCGCCCCGACGGCACCCACGCCAACGAGGCCACGGTCAAGCTCTGGGCCAAGGGCGAGCGCATCGTCGCCACCGCCGAGGGCAACGGCCCGGTCAACGCCCTGGACCGGGCGCTGCGCGTCGCCCTGGAGAAGATCTATCCGGAGCTGGCCAAGCTCGACCTGGTCGACTACAAGGTCCGCATCCTGGAGGGCGTGCACGGCACCCAGTCCACGACCAGGGTCCTCATCTCCACGTCGGACGGCACGGGGGAGTGGGCCACGGTGGGTGTCGCGGAGAACGTCATCGCCGCCTCGTGGCAGGCCCTGGAGGACGCCTACACGTACGGGCTGCTGCGGGCGGGGGTCGCCCCCGCCGAGTGAGCGGATCCCTATATGTCTGATTGAGGTTCCTTCGGGTACGCCGAATGTATGAGTGGCGTTCGTATGCGAGTCCTCATACGTCTCCTGGTCGCGCCGGTCGTCGCCGCGCTGGCGGTGCTGATGGCCGGTGCGTCCGGTGCGCCGGGCGCCCAGGCGCAGACCGACGTCTCCGAGATCGGCGCCGCCCTGCGCGAGAGTCCCGTGTACGTGGACCCGGACGCCTCCGGCCTGCTGTCCAAGTCCGACGCGGACGCGCTCGCCGACAAGATCGAGGACGCGGGCGAACCCGTCTTCGTCGCGGTCCTCCCGGCCGGCTACCCGACCGAGAACCTCTTCCAGAACCTCCGCACCGAGACCGGCATCACCGGTCTGTACGGCGTCCGCCTCGGCGACCGCTTCGACGCGCGCGCCGACAGCAGCGTGCTGAGCCGCCAGGGCGTGCAGAACCTGGTCACCGCGGTGCAGGGCGCGGGCGATCCCAAGGCCCAGCTGAACGACTTCGTCGACGACGCGCTGCGCAGCGTGCGCGGCTCCGCTCCCTCCTCCTGGGACTCCGGCGGCACGTCCGCGCCCACGGGCGCCCTGATCACCGCCGGTGCGGTGGTGGTGATCGGCGGCGCGGGCGTCTACGCGCTCTCCCGGCGCAACCGCCACCGCCGCGAGGAGGAGCAGCGGGAGTCGCTGGAGCGGCTGCGGGTGGTGGTCGACGAGGACATCACGGCGTTCGGTGAGGAACTGGACCGACTGGACTTCCACCCGGCGGAACCGGGCGCCGACGACGCCATGCGGGCCGACTACGAACGCGCACTCGACGCCTACGAGCAGGCGAAGACGTACATGGCGGACGCCCGCAAGCCGGAGGACGTGCGGGCCGTGACCCAGGCGGTGGAGGACGGCCGCTTCTCGCTCGCGCAGCTCGCCGCCCGCCGTGAGGGCAGGCCGCTGCCCGAACGCCGTCCGCCCTGCTTCTTCGACCCGCGCCACGGCCCTTCGGTCGCCGACGCCACCTGGACCCCGCCGGGCGGCACGACCCGCCAGGTCCCGGTCTGCGCGGCCGACCAGGCCCGGCTGTCCGACGGACGGGACCCGATGATCCGCGAGGTGGACACCGAGTACGGCCGCCGCCCCTACTGGGACGCGGGCCCGGCCTACGGCCCCTGGGCGGGCGGCTACTTCGGCGGCGGCATCCTGCCCGGCCTGCTGGTCGGCACCATGCTGGGCAGCGTGATGGCGGGCCCCGCCTACGGAGCCGGCTACGGCACGGGATACGGAGACTTCGGCGGTTACGAGGGCGGCGACGTCTCGGGCGGTGACTTCGACCCCGGCGACTTCGGGGGCGGCTTCGGCGGCGGCGACTTCGGCGGTGGCGGCGGCTTCGGCGGAGGAGGGGACTTCGGCGGCGGCTTCTGAGGCGCGCGGCGGGCGTCAGCGCCCGGCCGCCGTCGGCCTCGCGACCGCCGGACGGTCCGCGCCGGACCGCACGGGCCGCCGCCTGCGGTTCGCGCCGGCCCCGCGCCGGACGACGACCACGGCCGCGAGGCCGACCGCCAGGCCGAGAGCGGTCTGGACGCCGAAGGGCTCACCGAACATGAGGGCACCCCACACGGCCGTGACCGGGGCCATGAGGAACATGAGGGTGTTGACCTCGGTGATCCCGGACCGGCGCAGGATCAGCCAGTACAACCCGTAACCGCCGAAGGTCGGCAGCACCACCAGCCAGGCGGTCGCCAGCCAGAACGGGGACCCCGCGGGCGGTGCCGCCGCCCCGACGCCCAGGGCCAGGCCGGAAAAGAGGACGGCGCTGGTCGCACAGTGGATCGTCAGGGCGACGCGGGGCGCGACCGGAACCCGTGTACGGCCCTCCAGGAACGTGGCCGCCACCAGCGACAGCATGCCGAAGAACGGGACGAGATACGCCCACCAGGCCACCTCCGCACCCGCCGCCCCGGCGTCGGCGACCGTTACCGTGGCCACGCCCGACAGGCCGAGCCACAGTCCGAGCCACTGCCCGCGCGAGACGTACTGCCGCAGCAGGGGACCGGCGAGCGCGCCGGCGACGAGCGGCTGGACGCCGTCGATCAGGGCGGTGGTGCCGCTGGAGACACCCAGCTCGATCGCGTAGTAGACGCTGAGCAGATAGCCGCTCTGCGACAGTGCGCCGATGGCGATCTGCCGGCCGGCGCTCCGGAGCGTCAGGCCCCGCCAGGCCGTCCGGGAGACGGCCGCCGCGGCGATCAGGGCCATGGCGAGCGGCAGGAAACGCCACATCAGGAGGGTGGGGGTGGCCGCGGTCTCCGCACCGAGCTTGGCGCCGATGAAGCCGGAGCTCCAGCACAGTACGAAGGCGGCCGAGAGCAGGACGTTCATGTCGACCCCATCCAGAGTAGACAGATCGGTTTACTCGCCTCGGGTGCCCACTATACAGACCGGTATACTTGTGGGCATGGGTGAGGAAGACAAACCGCGCCGCATCCGGATGACGCCCGGCGCGCGACGGGTGCTGGAGGCCGCCGAGCGGCTGTTCTACGAGCACGGCATCCATGCCGTCGGCGTGGATCGCATCGCCGCCGAGGCCGGGGTGACCAAGAAGACGCTCTACGACCGCTTCGGCTCGAAGGAGCAGATCGTCGTGGAGTACCTGGCCGGGCGCGACGAGCGCTGGCGGGAGCTGCTCGCCGGACGGCTGGAGGCGGCGGGGGAGGCGCCCGCCGCCCGTGTGGCGGCCGTCTTCGAGGCGTCGCGCGCCTGGTCGGCCCGGTACGGGACCAAGGGCTGCAGCATGATCAACGCATATGCGGAGATCAGCGATCCGGCCCATCCGGCGTACCCGGTCATCACCGGCCAGAAGCGGTGGATGCTCGACCTGTTCACCGGCCTGGCCCGGGAGATCGACGCGGCCGGCGCGGACCGGCTGGCGCGGACGCTGATGCTGCTTCACGAGGGGGCGCTGGTCGCCCACGGGGTGGGGGTCGTCCCCGATCCCTTCGGTACCGCCCTCGACCAGGTTCGGGAGCTGCTGGGCAGGTGAAACGGGCGGCGCGCGGACGGGGCGCCCCGCTACGGTGAGCACATGCCACCCACCACCGCGCTCCTCGTCATCGACATGCAGAACACCACGGTCGCCATGGCGCACCGGGCCGCCGAGACGGTCGCCGCGATCGCCGGACTGAGCGAGCGGGCCCGGGCGGCCGGGGTGCCGGTGGTGACCGTGCGGCAGCAGGACGCGGGCATGGTCCCCGGGACCGAGGGCTGGCAGGTCGTCACCGAGCTGGCCCCACGGGAGGGGGAGCCGGTCGTGGACAAGACGACCCCGGACAGCTTCCTGGACACCGACCTCGACGCGATCCTGAAGGCGCACGGCGTCACCGAGGTGATCGTGACCGGGTTCGCCACGGAGGTCTGCGTGGACACCACGGCGCGGCAGGCGTTGAGCCGGGGCTACGACCTGGTCGTCGTCGCCGACGGGCACACCACCTCGGTGCGGACCGGGGCGGACACCGACCTCGTTCCGGCGGACCGCTCGATCGCGCAGTACAACGCCATCTACCGCATGATCGGCTGGCCCGGCCGTCGTATCCGGGTCCGGGCCGCCGCCGACGTGGACTTCGGCGCCCCCGAGGGGGCGCGGGACGTCAGGCCTGCCTGATCGCCGAGATGTCGAAGTTCAGCTTGATCTTGTCGGAGACCAGCACGCCGCCCGTCTCCAGGGCCGCGTTCCAGGTGAGCCCCCACTCCGAGCGCTTGATCTCCGCCTTGCCCTCGAAGCCGACGCGCTCGTTGCCGAACGGGTCCTTGGCGGCGCCGTTGAACTCCAGGTCGATGGTGAGCGGCTTGGTGGTGCCGAGGATCGACAGGTCACCGGTGATGCGGTAGTCGTCGCCGCCCAGGGACTCCGCCTTGGTGGAGCGGAAGGTCATCGTCGGGTACTCGCCCGTGTTGAAGAAGTCCGAGCTCTTCAGGTGGCCGTCACGGTCGGGGGAGCCCGTGTCGATGCTGTCCATCGTGATGTCCAGGGACGCCGTGGAGCGGGACGGGTCGGTGCCGTCCAGGTGCAGCGTGCCGGTGAAGTCGAGGAACTTGCCCTTGACGTTGGTGACCATCGCGTGGCGAGCGGTGAAGCCGATCGTCGTGTGGGCGGGGTCGACGGTGTAGTCGCCGGTCAGCGTGGAGACGTCGGGGGTGGTGGTCATGGTGTCCTCCGGGGAAGGTCCTTGAAGTTGAATGTTCAACCAGTCCAACGGTTTCGACTCTAGAGCTATTCCGCTCCGCCATCAACCACCCGCACCGCACGTTCTGCGGCACCGTTCCCCTTCCGCCCCCGGCGTGATAGACGGCATGAGCATGACCCCAGAGCGCCCCACCGCCCCCACCCGCCGCGCGGTCCTGCTCGCGGCGGCCCTGGCCGCCACCCTCACGGCCGTCCCCCGTCCCGCGGCAGCGGCGGCCGACCCCTACGACGCCCTCCGCCGGCGCTGGCTCGAGATCGCCCTCGGCGCCGGCTACGACCCGGCGGCCGAGCCGTACGCCTCCCGCCTCGCCGAGACCGGCGAACGCGCCCGCGACCACCGCGCCACCATGGCCCCCACCCCCACCTCCCTGTGGCCCGGCCACCCCTTCGATCCGCCCGCCGGCATCACCTTCGCCTACGGCCGCCTGTGGACGATGGCCGAGGCGTACGTCCAGGAGGGCACCGGCTCCACCGGCGACCCCGCCCTCCTCGCCGACATCCTGCGCGGCCTCGACCACCTCTCGGCCACCGTCTACAACCCCGGCACCGCCCGCTACGGCAACTGGTGGGAATGGCAGATCGGCAGCCCCCGCCTCCTGATGGACATCACGGCCGCCCTCTACGACCACCTCGGCACCGACCGCGTCGCGGCCGCCTGTGCAGCCGTCGACCACTTCGTTCCCGACGCGATGCTCGCCGACTACTCCGGCACCTCCACCGGTGCCAACCGCGTCGACCTGTGCCGCTCCGTCGCCCTGCGCGGCATCCTGGGCCGGGCCCCCGCCAAGATCGCCCTGGCCCGCGACGCCCTCTCGCCGGTCTTCCCGTACGTCACCGAGGGCGACGGGCTCCACGCCGACGGCTCGTTCGTCCAGCACACCTGGATCGCCTACTCGGGGACGTACGGCCAGGTCATGCTGGACGGACTGGGCCGGCTGTTCACCCTCCTTGCCGGCTCGGAGTGGGCGGTGACGGATCCGGCCCGGCAGATCATCCTCGACAGCGTCGAGCACGCCTACGCCCCCCTGATCCACGATGGCCTGGTCATGGACGTCGTCAACGGCCGTGCGATCAGCCGGGGTTACCTCAAGAGCGACGACCTGCACGTCATGCGCAGCGACCACTTCCACGGCCGGCAGCTCGTCGCCGCCATGGCGGTCCTCGCGGGCGGCGCGAGCGACGCCGAGCGGGAGCGCTGGTACGCCCGGATCAAGGGGTGGATCGAACGGGACACCGTCACCCCGGTCCTCACGGCACCGGAGTTCCCGGTCGCCGACCTGGCCCGGCTGCACGCGATCGCCGACGCACCGGGCGAGGCCGCCCCCGAACCCACCGGGCACCACCTCTTCGCCGCGATGGACCGCGCCGTCCACCGCCGCCCCGCCTTCACCGCGGGCCTCGCCATGGCCAGTGACCGCATCGCCCACTACGAGTGCGGCAACGGCGAGAACCCGCGCGGCTGGCACACCGGCGCGGGGATGCTCACCTGGTGGGCGAACGGGGCCGCGTCCGGCCGGTCCGACCGGTCCGACCGGTCCGACCGGTCCGACCAGTACACAGACTGGTTCTGGCCGACCGTCGACTGGTACCGGCTGCCCGGCACCACCGTCTCCACCCAGCGCCTGCCCGACCGCGCGGGCGGCGAATGGGGCGAGCCCAAACCGGACGTGCGCTGGGTCGGCGGCACGACCGACGGCGAGTACGCGGCCGTCGGCCAGCACCTCAAGGGCCTCGGCTCCACCCTCGAGGCGCGCAAGTCCTGGTTCTTCCTCGACGACGCGGTGGTCTGCCTCGGTGCCGGCATCACGTGCGCCGACGGCGTCCCGGTCGAGACGGTCGTCGACAACCGCAACCTGGGGGAGGGCGGCACCCAGGCCCTCGTACGCGGCCGGCACTGGGCCCACCTGGAGGGCCACGGCGGCTGGATCGTGCCCGAGGGCGGCCTGCGGACCCTGCGCGAGGACCGCACCGGCGCCTGGTCCGACATCAACACCACCAGCACGACCGAGCGCCGCACCCGGCGCTGGCAGACCCTCTGGCTGGACCACGGCACGGACCCGGCCGACGCCGACTACGTCTACGCCGTCATGCCCGGCGCCTCCCGGGGAGCCGTGGCCCGCCGGGCCGCCGACCGCCGCTGGCTGAAGGTCCTCGCCAACGACGGCCACCGCCAGGCACTGGCCGTCCCCTCCCTCGGTGTCACGGCCGCCAACTTCTGGCGGGCCGGCACGGCGGGCCCGCTCACCGCGACGGCCGGGGCGAGTGTGCTGGTCCGCCGCAGGGGGCGCTCGGCTACGCTCTGCGTGAGCGAACCGCCGCGCACGGGAGAGCCCCTGGAGATCATCTGGGACCAGCCGGTGAGAGCCGTGCCGCGGGCCGACGAGACGATCGAGATCCTCGCGACGGGCCGCCGACTGCACCTCCGCGTCACCCCAGGGGTGGTATGTACCACCCATGAATGTGAGGTGACTCTCAGCTGACGGCTTTGTGCGACCCCTACAAGCCTGAGGCCCCCTGAGCAGTCGAAAAGGCTGCATGGGATGGGGGTTCTGTTCAGTGCTACCAGGAAAACGGGCCGGAGACTGTACGGAGTCGACGGCTCGCATTCCTTGGTCGGCTTCGTAGAGTCGCTACATGACCGTTTTGGATGAGGCGCCGGGTGAGCCGACGGACGCGCGGGGGCGAGTGGCCGAGCTGCACGAGATCCGTGCGCAGGCGCTGGCCGGACCGAGCGAGAAGGCGACGGCGGCGCAGCACGCCAAGGGCAAGCTGACGGCGCGTGAGCGGATCGAGCTGCTCCTGGACGCGGGCTCCTTCCGCGAGGTCGAGCAGCTGCGGCGGCACCGGGCGACCGGGTTCGGCCTGGAGACCAAGAAGCCGTACACCGACGGTGTCATCACCGGCTGGGGCACGGTCGAGGGCCGCACGGTCTTCGTCTACGCCCACGACTTCCGGATCTTCGGCGGTGCGCTGGGCGAGGCCCACGCCACGAAGATCCACAAGATCATGGACATGGCCATCGCGGCCGGTGCCCCGCTGGTGTCGCTGAACGACGGCGCCGGCGCCCGTATCCAGGAAGGCGTCAGCGCGCTCGCCGGATACGGCGGCATCTTCCAGCGCAACACCAGGGCGTCCGGCGTCATCCCGCAGATCAGCGTGANCCAACGGCGCCTCTCGGGCCCGGTGGCACCACCCCCCAGGTCATCGGTCCGACAGGGGGGACCAGCCATGCCGGGCCCGGAGGCCAGCGGCCCTCTTGCAGGACCGCGAAGAACATAACGGGGGGCGCCCTCCGGGACGTCCGGTTGTACGACCCGCACATCCTGCGCACCCGCACGCCCGGCAGCGCCGCGGCCCGACACACCCACGCGCACGAACGCGAACGGAGATCAACGATGCGTGTTCTGTTCACCATCTTTCCGGCGACGGCACATCTGTATCCGGTCGTGCCGCTGGCCTGGGCGTTGCAGAGCGCCGGGCACGAGGTCGTCGTGGCGAGTCACGCCGGTGTGGTGGATCCCGGGGTGATCGCGAACATCGGCGCGGCCGGCCTCACGGCCGTACCGCTGGGCACGCCCGAGGAGTTGCCGGCCGCCCTGGGACCGCACACCGGCGACGCCAGACCCGACCGCCCCTCCCTCGGTTTCGACGCCCACGAGCCCGAGGAGACCGGGGCCTGGCGCTCGGCCCGCTCGATCCTCACCGGGATGTTCCGGCTGCACTACCCGGAGCCGGAGCAACCGGGCGGTCATCGGCCCGTGCTGGACAACCTGGTCGACTTCGCGCGCTCCTGGCGACCCGACCTCGTGCTGTGGGACCCGCTGATGTTCCCCGCCCCGATCGCCGCGCGGGTCAGCGGTGCCGCGCACGCCCGCCTGGTCTGGGGCATGGACAACATCGCCGTGATCCACGAACGCACGAAGAGGGAACTGGCCGACCCCGCTTCGGAGTTGTCCGAGCACCCCTGGCTGAGCTGGTTCGGTCCGATGCTGGAGCGCTACGGGCTGGAGTTCGATGACGAGATGCTGCTCGGTCAGTGGACCCTTGACCTGACACAGTCCCGGATGCGCGCGCCGCTCGACCTGACGTACGTTCCGGTGCGAAGGGTCCCGTACACCGGCGCGGCCTCCCTGCCCGACTGGCTGCACGGGCGTCCCGAACGGCCCCGCGCGGTGCTGTCCCTGGGAGTGAGCAGGCGCAAGATCTTCGGCAAGTACAGCGGCTTCCCGATGCGGGAGTTCTTCGAGTCGGTGTCCGCCCTGGACATCGAGGTCGTCGCGACGCTGAACAGCCGGCAACTGGACGCCGTCGGCGCCCTGCCCGGCAACGTCCGCGCGCTCCCGTACGTGCCGCTCAACCAGGTGCTGCCGGCGAGTTCCGCGATCATCCACCACGGTGGGGGCGGCACCTTCTCCTCCGCCGTCGCCTTCCAGGTGCCCCAGCTGGTGATGCCGCTGGTCATGTGGGACGAGATGGTCACGGCCCGCTATGTGGCCCGGATGGGCGCGGGCCTGGTCGCCGATCCCGAGTCCCTCGACGTCACCGGGCTGCACAAGAAGCTCGTCCGGCTTCTGGAGGACCCGTCGTTCCAGCTGGGCGCCGGCCGTCTGTTCGACGAGATGCTCGCCGCGCCCGCGCCGAAGGACGTCGTTCCGCTGCTGGAACGGCTCACCGCCGAGCGCCGCTGACCCCCGAGAGGACTGCCCGTCAGATGCGCGTACTGGTGATTTCCACGCCCGTACCAACCCACTTCCTGCCCATGGTGCCGCTGCTGTGGGCGCTGCGTTCAGCCGGACACGAGGTGACCGTCCTCGGCCAGCCCGATGTGCTCGGCGCCGTCCGGGCCTGCGGGCTCACCGGGGTCGGTGTGGGCAAGTCGTTCGACGTCAACGCGATGCTGCTGAAGGGGCTGCCCGAGGGGCAGCGACCGCTCCAGGCGCGACCCCGGCCGGCCCCCGAACTGCTCGGCGGTTATGGCAGGTTGTGGTGGGGGCACGCCACCGCGTTGCTCGACCGCTACACCGAGGTGGCCGAGGCGTACCGACCGGAGCTGGTGCTCGCCGACCCGCTGGAGTACTGCTCCCTGATCATGGGGGCGCGGCTGGGTGTGCCGGTCGTGCACCACCGCTGGACGGTGGACGCCATCTCCGGTCCGGCCCGGCGCTTCGTCCGCCCTGAATTCCAGGAGCTGTGCGAGAGGCTCGGCCTGGCCGGGCTGCCCGACCCGGACGTACTGCTCGACCCGTGCCCGCCGTCCCTGCGGACACCGGACGGAGAACCGGGCGTGCCGATCCGGTACGTGCCGTACAGCGGCGGCGCCGAAGTGCCGGCGTGGGTTCGGGCGGACCGGGCCCCTGCGGCCGGGCGGCGGCGGGTCGCCGTATCGCTGGGCAACACCCTGGCCCTGCACGGCGAACGATTCGCGCGTGGCGTGCTGCACGCCCTGGCCGCGCGGCCCGGTGCCGAGATCCTCGTGACACTGCCCGAGCCCTGCCGCAGCGCGATCGGGCCGCTGCCGGACCGGGTGACGGCGGTCGACCCGCTGCCCCTGCACCTGTTCCTCGGGACCTGTGACGCGATGGTCCATCACGGCGGCGCCGGGACGGCGATGGCGGCGACGGCCTTCGGTCTGCCGCAGCTGGCACTGCCCCAGCTGGCGGACCACTTCCCGCTGGGTGACCGGCTCGCCGCGACCGGGGCGGGCCTGTCCTTCGACACGGCCGCGCAGCAGGACGACCCGCGGGTCGTCGGCGAGGCCCTGGACGAGCTGCTTTCCGACCCGCGGTACGCCGAGTCGGCGCGCCGCCTGGCCGCGGAGATGGCGGCGATGCCCTCCCCCGCCGCCGTGGCCGCCGATCTGGAACACCTGGCCCTGGCAGCCGCAGAACCAAGAGAGACGGGCGCGCCGTGCACATCGAAGACCTGACCCTCCCCGGGACCTACCTGATCACCCCCGACCGGATCCCGGACGCACGCGGGACGTTCTACGAGGCCATGCGCAGCGATGCGCTGGAGGAGGTCACCCATGTCCCGTTCCGGCCCCAGCAGATCAACTATTCCGTCTCGAAGCGCCACACACTGCGCGGAATCCACAGCGTGCGCATCCCGCCGGGGCAGGCCAAGTACGTCACCTGCGTGCGCGGCGCGCTGCGCGACATCGTGGTGGACCTGAGGATCGGCTCCCCGACCTTCGGCGAGCACCGGGTCAATGTGCTGGACGCGGACTCCGGCAGGTCGGTCTACGTACCCGAGGGCGTGGGCCACGGGTTCCTCGCGCTCACCGACGACGCATGCATCTGTTACGTCGTGTCCACGACGTACGTGCCGGGCACGCAGATCGACATCAATCCGCTCGACCCGGAACTGGATCTCCCCTGGGACTGCCCACAAACACCTCTCATCTCGGACAAGGACGCCAAGGCGCCCACCGTCGCCGAGGCCGTGCGGGCAGGCATGCTGCCCCGATTCGACAAGGCAGGAACACCGTGAGGATGCTCTTCGTCGCCGCGGGCAGCCCGGCGACCGTGTTCGCTCTGGCCCCGTTGGCCACCGCCGCCCGCAACGACGGCCACCAGGTGGTCATGGCCGCGAACGACGACATGCTGCCGCACATCGTCTCGTCGGGACTGCCGGGCATCGCGACCACCGAGCTGCCGATCCGTCATTTCATCACGGCGGACCGGGACGGCAACCCCGAGCAGATCCCCTCCGGTTCGGTGGAGCAGGCGCTGTTCACCGGGCGCTGGTTCGCCCGCATGGCCGCCTCGAGCCTGCCGCGGATGCTGGAGTTCTGCCGCGCCTGGCGGCCCGACCTGATCGTCGGCGGCACGATGAGCTACGTCGCGCCGCTACTCGCCCTGCGCCTCGGTGTGCCGCATGTCCGGCAGACCTGGGACGCCATCGAGGCCGACGGAATCCACCCGGGCGCCGATGCCGAACTGCAGCCGGAACTAAAGCCGTTCGGCCTGGACCGGCTGCCCGACCCCGATCTGTTCGTGGACATCTGCCCGCCGAGCCTGCGCCCTGCGGGTGCCGCCGCGGCCCAGGCGATGCGCTATGTCCCGGCGAACGCCCAACGTCGCCTGGAAAACTGGATGTTCGCCACAGGGGAGCGTCGGCGGATCCTCGTGACCTCGGGAAGCCGGGTCGCGAAGGAGAGCTACGACAAGAACTTCGACTTCCTGCGCGGTCTCGCGAAGGACGTCGCCACCTGGGACGTCGAACTGATCGTCGCCGCCCCGGACCCGGTCGCCGACGCCCTGCGCGACGGCCTGCCGGGCGTCCGGGTCGGATGGGTGCCGCTGGACCTGGTGGCGCCCACGTGCGACCTGCTGGTGCACCACGCCGGCGGGGTCTCCACCCTGACCGGGCTCAACGCCGGTGTGCCCCAACTGCTCATCCCCAAGGGCGCCGTGCTGGAGAAGCCGGCGCAGCGCGTCGCCGACTACGGAGCCGCGATCACGCTGCTGCCCGGCGAGGAGTCGGCCGACGCGATCGCGGACTCATGCCAGGAGCTGCTGACCAAGAACGGATACGGCGAGCGGGCCCGTGAGCTGGCCCACGAGATCACCGCCATGCCCTCGCCCGCGAGCGTGGTCGACGCGCTGGGGCAGCTGGCATGACCACACGAACCGAGAGGACCTCTCGATGAAGGCTCTGGTGCTCGCAGGCGGGTCCGGTACCCGCCTGCGGCCTTTCAGCTATTCGATGCCCAAACAACTCATCCCGATCGCCAACACCCCGGTGCTGGTGCATGTGCTGGACGCCATCAGGGAGCTGGGGGTGACCGAGGCCGGCGTCGTCGTCGGCAACCGGGGGCCCGAGATCGAGGCGGTCCTCGGTGACGGCTCCCGCTTCGGCATGCGGATCACCTACATCGCGCAGGACGCGCCGCGGGGACTGGCCCACACCGTGGTCATCGCCCGTGACTTCCTCGGCGACGACGACTTCGTGATGTACCTGGGCGACAACATGCTGCCCGACGGAGTCGCCTCGACCGCCGAGGAGTTCACCCGGCACCGCCCGGCCGCGCAGGTCGTCGTACACAAGGTCGCCGACCCGCGGTCCTTCGGCGTCGCCGAACTCGGCGCCGACGGCGAGGTGCTGCGCCTGGTGGAGAAGCCCCAGCAGCCGCGCAGCGACCTCGCCCTGATCGGCGTGTACTTCTTCACCCCCGCCATCCACGAGGCGGTGGCGGCCATCGAGCCCAGCGCCCGCGGCGAGCTGGAGATCACCGACGCCATCCAGTGGCTGGTGTCCTCCGGGGCGGACGTACGCGCAAGCCGGTACGAGGGTTACTGGAAGGACACGGGGAAGGTCGAGGACGTCCTGGAGTGCAACAGCTTCCTCCTGGACGGCCTGACCGCGCGCGTCGACGGGCACGTCGACGCCGACAGCGTGCTCGTCGGCCGGGTCGTGGTCGAGGAGGGCGCTCGCGTCGTACGGTCCCGGGTCGAGGGGCCGGCGATCATCGGCGCGGGCACGGTGCTGCAGGACAGCCACATCGGTCCGCACACCTCCGTCGGGCGGGACTGCCTGGTGACGGACAGCCGGCTGGAGGGCTCCATCGCCCTGGACGAGGCGTCGGTGACCGGCGTCCGCGGTCTGCGCAACTCGCTCATCGGGCGCGCCGCATCCGTGGGCACCACCGGCCGGGGCACGGACCACTACTGCCTGGTCGTCGGAGATCACACCCGAGTGGAGGTCGCGGCATGAGGATCCTGGTCACCGGAGCGGCCGGCTTCATCGGCTCGCACTTCGTGCGCAGCCTGCTGGCGGACGAGTACAGCGGCTGGGAGGGCGCCCAGGTCACCGCCCTGGACAAGCTGACCTACGCGGGCAACCGCGAGAACCTCCCCGCCTCGCACGAGCGGTTGGTGTTCGTCCGCGGCGACGTCTGCGACCGAGGCCTGCTGCGGGAACTGCTGCCCGGCCATGACGCCGTGGTCCACTTCGCGGCCGAGTCGCACGTCGACCGGTCCCTGGAGGGCGCCGGCGAGTTCTTCCGCACGAACGTGCTGGGCACCCAGACCCTGCTGGACGCCGTGCTGGAGAGCGGGATCGAGCGGGTCGTGCACGTGTCCACGGACGAGGTGTACGGCTCGATCGAGGAGGGTTCCTGGACGGAGGAGTGGCCGCTGGCGCCCAACTCCCCCTACGCCGCCTCCAAGGCCGGCTCGGACCTCGTCGCGCGGGCGTACTGGCGCACCCACGGCGTGGACCTGTCGATCACCCGCTGCTCCAACAACTACGGGCCGTACCAGCACCCCGAGAAGGTCATCCCGCTGTTCGTGACGAACCTTCTCGAGGGCCGCCAGGTACCGCTGTACGGCGACGGGCGCAACGTCCGCGAGTGGCTGCACGTGGCCGACCACTGCCGCGGCATCCATCTCGTGCTCAACGAGGGGCGGCCCGGCGAGATCTACAACATCGGCGGTGGAAACGAGTACACCAACCTCCGGCTGACCCAGAAGCTGCTCGAACTGACCGGCGCGGGCGAGGAGAAGATCCGCCGGGTCGCGGACCGCAAGGCACACGACCTGCGCTATTCGATCGACGAGTCCAAGATCCGCAGTCAGCTCGGCTACGCACCGCGGATCAGCTTCGAGCAGGGCCTGGCGGACACGGTCGCCTGGTACCGGGACAACCCCGACTGGTGGAAGGCCGTCAAGCACGGAACCAGCCGTGCAGCCTGAGCACGGGCCGGTGGCCGGGCTGTCGGTGGCGGTCCTGGGCGGCACCGGCTTTCTGGGCCGTCACCTCGGTGCGGCGTTCGCCGCACAGGGCGCCCGGGTGCACCTGTTCTCCCGGACCGCGCAGCCCGACCCCGCCTGGACCCTCCCGCCGCGTCCCGCACCGGCGGCCGGCGCACGACCCGCTCCCCTCCCGCCGGTCCGCCCCGGGCCGGCGGCCTGCGCCGTACCGGCCACCTCCGGTGCGACCGTCGCCGCCGGGGTGACGGTCACGCGCCTGGACCTGCTCGGCGCGGCGCCGGACGAGATCGCGGCGGCCCTCGCCGCGTGCGGCGCCGATGTGGTGGTCAACGCGGCCGGCCGAGCCTGGCGGGCCGACGAGGCCGAGATGGCCGCGGGCAACGCCGCACTCGTGGAGCGGGTCGTCGCGGCACTCGCCGTGCTACCCGGTCCGCCGGTACGGCTGGTCCAGCTCGGCAGCGTCCACGAGTACGGGGCCGGTGCCCCGGACGGCGCCACCGGTGAGGACCACGAGCCCGCCCCGGTGACGCCGTACGGCCGCACCAAACTCCAGGGGACGCAAGCCGTGCTGCGCGGCGCGCGGGAACGGGGCGTCGACGGGGTGGTGCTGCGGCTCGCCAATGTGATCGGTGCCGGGGTCCCCGAGGGCAGTCTCTTCGGCCGAGTGGCGGGCCATCTCGCCGAGGCGGCCCGGGCCGACGCGCGCGGAGAGCAGGCCGACGCGCTGCACCTGCCGCCCCTGCGCGCGGCCCGCGACCTGGTGGACGTCGGCGACGTCACCGGCGCGGTACTGGCCGCGGCCACGGTTCCCGGGACGGCCGTCACCGGCCGGTTGATCAACGTGGGTCGTGGCGAGGCGATCCCGATGCGTGGCCTGATCGACCGGATGATCGCGCTCAGCGGGCTGGAGGTCCCGGTCGTCGAGTCGTCCGGGGCGCAGACCTCGCGCACCGACGTCGCCCGCCAGTGCCTGGACGTCTCCCGCGCCCGGAGCCTGCTCGGCTGGCGCCCGCTGCGCAGCGTCGACGACTCCCTGCGCGACCTTCTCGTATCCGTACTGCCGCCGGTACACACGCCGCTCGGCACACCACTGGGCATCACGGCCGGCTCACCGGCCGAGGAAGGGAATCGACCATGAGCGACCGCAAGGACCTGATCCTCGAAGAGGTCCGCGAGTACCACCGGGAGGTCGCTCCGGGGCGCGAGTTCGTCCCGGGGACGACGGAGATCTGGCCGTCCGGCGCAGTCCTGGAGGACACGGACCGGATGGCGCTGGTGGAGGCCGCCCTGGAGATGCGCATCGCGGCCGGGACCAGCTCCCGCAAGTTCGAGTCGCAGTTCGCCCGGCGCCTCAAGCGGCGCAAGGCGCACCTGACGAACTCCGGTTCGTCGGCGAACCTGCTGGCCGTGTCGGCGCTGACCTCGCACGTCCTGGAGGACCGCCGGCTCAGGCCGGGCGACGAGGTGATCACGGTCGCGGCCGGCTTCCCGACCACGGTCAACCCGATCCTGCAGAACGGCCTGGTCCCGGTCTTCGTGGACGTGGACCTCACCACCTACAACGCGACCGCCGAACGGGTGGCCGCGGCGATCGGTCCCAAGACCCGGGCCATCATCATCGCGCACGCGCTCGGCAACCCCTTCGAAGTCACCGAGATCGCCCAGCTCGCCCAGGACCACGACCTCTTCCTCATCGAGGACAACTGCGATGCGGTCGGCTCGCTGTACGACGGAAAGCTCACCGGCAGCTTCGGCGACCTGACCACCGTCAGTTTCTACCCGGCGCACCACCTCACGATGGGCGAGGGCGGGTGCGTCCTGACGTCCAACCTGGCGCTGGCCCGGATCGTGGAGTCGCTGCGGGACTGGGGCCGGGACTGCTGGTGCGAGCCGGGCGAGAACGACCGGTGCCTGAAGCGGTTCAAGTACCAGATGGGCACCCTTCCGGCCGGCTACGACCACAAATACATCTTCTCGCACGTCGGTTACAACCTGAAGGCGACCGACATCCAGGCCGCTCTCGGTCTGACCCAGCTGGCCAAGCTGGACTCCTTCATCGAGGCCCGGCAGCGCAACTGGCGGCGGCTTCGGGAGGGTCTGGACGGCGTGCCGGGGCTGCTGCTGCCCGAGGCCACGCCGCGTTCCGAGCCCAGCTGGTTCGGGTTCGCAATCACCGTGGACCCCGAGGCGCCGTTCAGCCGCGCCGCGCTGGTGGACTTCCTGGAGGACCGCAAGATCGGTACCCGCCGGCTGTTCGCCGGCAACCTGACCCGGCACCCGGCCTACATCGACCAGCCGCACCGGGTCGTGGGCGAACTGACCAACAGCGACATCATCACCGGGCACACCTTCTGGATCGGGGTCTACCCGGCGCTCACCGACGAGATGCTGGACTACGTCACCGCCTCGGTCAAGGAGTTCGTGGCCGCGCGCGGCTGAGCCGGACCTGACTTCTTCGGCCCTCTTCCCCCTCCAGAGATCGGGACGACGACGTATGGACATTGTGGGAACCGGTTTCCTGGCGCGGAACCTGCGCCCGCTGGCCGGACGGCATCCGGACACCGTGGTGCTCGCGGCCGGGGTGTCGTGGGCGAGCGGTACCTCCGACGAGGACTTCACCCGCGAGGCTGCTCTGCTGCGCGAGGTCGCGAAGCGGTGCCTGGACACCGGCCGGCGGCTGCTGTTCTTCTCCACCGCGGCGACCGGCATGTACGGACTCGCTCAGGGGCCCGGCCGGGAGGACTCCCCGGTGACGCCCTGCACCCCCTACGGCGCGCACAAGCTCGCCCTCGAGGACATGCTGCGCGAGTCCGGCGCCGACCACCTCATCCTCCGGCTGGGTCATCTGGTCGGCCCCGACCAGCCCGAGCACCAGTTGCTGCCCACCCTGGTGCGGCAGCTGAGGGAGGGAGTGGTCCGCGTGCACCGGGGCGCGGCCCGCGACCTTATCGACGTGGGCGACGTCATCACTGTCGTCGACCATCTGCTCGCCACGGATCTGCGGGCGGAGACGGTCAACGTGGCGTCGGGTTTCGCGGTGCCGGTGGAGGACATCGTCGACCATCTCGCGCGGGCCCTCGGGATCGAGGCGCGCCGGGATTTCGTCGAGACCGGCGGCCGCCAGCACGTCATCTCTACGGAGAAGCTGCGCGCCCTGGTCCCGCAGGTCGCGCACATGGGCTTCGGCCCCGACTACTACCGGCGGATCCTCGGCGACTTCACCGCGTCCGTTTCGTCGGACGCATCCGCGCCTGCCTGACACCGAGAGGCCAGTGAGGTGACCTCGATGAACCGTGACAGCCACAACAGGACGAAGCGAACGGCGCGTTCGGCGACCGTGCTGACCGGCGCCGCGCTGCTGCTGGCCGGTCTGCAGGGGCCCGCCCTCGCGGCACCGTCCCCCGTGGCGCCGGAGCCGAGAACGGCCGGCACCGCCGAGGCGTGCCACGCGGTGGAACTCTCCTCGACCGCCGAGGGGTTCACCGCTCCGGCGAGTACCCGGCCCGGACTGACCACCTTCCGCGCCTCGACGACGCAGCCGGGCAAGGGCTGGATCGGCCTGGCCCGGCTGAAGGACGGCAAGGGCTGGGGCGACTTCCTGAACGCCCTGTCCCGGGCGTTGTCCAACACGCCCTCCGACGTGCCCCAGGGTGCTGAGGACCTCGACGAGACCGCGACCCTGCTGGGCGGGCTGGTGATCCATCCCGGTCAGCCCGGTTCGTTCACCCAGCGCCTGTATCCAGGCACCTACCTGCTGTTCGACTACCTGGCGGCGGGCGACGCCGAGCCGCGCTACCGCCGGCTGACCGTCACCGGTGACGCCGTCGACCAGGGCCTGACCCCGACCGCGACGGTCGTGTCGAAGAACGTGCCGGGTGCCGGGCCCCGCTTCGAGGTCCACGGCACGCTCCGCGCCGGCCGGCCCCTGCGGTACGTGAACGAGATCCCGGGACAGGTCAACGAACTGCTCTTCGCGCAGATCAAGGAGGGTACGACCAAGGCCGACCTCAAGGCCTACTTCGACGCCATGCCCGATGACGGCACCCTCCCGCCGAATTCCCCGTTCACATCGGTCAGCCTGGGAAGCCTGCACCTGTCCACGGGCACCTCGTCGGTCGTGCAGGTGCCCCTGGAGCGGACCCGGTACGCCGCGATCACCTGGTCGAAGGACGCCACCGACGGCATCAAGCTCGTCAAGAAGGGTCTGTTCACCATCGTCGACGTCGAATGAGCCGCACGTCGCGTCTTCCGCACACACCGGACCCGTACCCATCCCACACGGGGAGTTGTCATCGATGCTGCCTCTGACCCTTCAACCCCGCGACAGCGCCGCGCAGTTGGCTGACCGGCTCGCGCTGTCGGCCGCCACCGCCGGGGGCGTCCACCTGCCGACCGCGGACTTCGACGACTGGCTCGCCGAGCGGGGCCGCGTCAACGCCTTCCGAGTGGACCGGATCCCCTTCGCCGGCCTGGACGGCTGGTCGTTCGAGGAGACCACGGGGAACCTGGTGCACCGCAGCGGCCGGTTCTTCACGGTCGAGGGCCTGCACGTCGTCGAGCGGGACGGGCCGTACGGCGACGGCCCGTACGGCGAGTGGCACCAGCCCGTGATCAAGCAGCCCGAGGTCGGCATCCTGGGGATCCTGGCCAAGGAGTTCGACGGCGTCCTGCACTTCCTCATGCAGGCGAAGATGGAGCCCGGCAACCCGAACCTGCTGCAGCTGTCCCCCACCGTGCAGGCCACCCGCAGCAACTACACCAAGGCCCACCAGGGTGCGGACGTGAAGTACATCGAGCACTTCATCGGTCCTGGCCGCGGCCGGATCGTCGCGGACGTACTGCAGTCCGAACACGGTTCGTGGTTCTTCCGCAAGTCCAACCGGAACATGATCGTGGAGGCGGTCGGCGACGTACCGCTGCTCGACGACTTCTGCTGGCTCACCCTGGGCCAGATCGCGGAGCTGCTGCGCCGGGACAATGTCGTCAACATGGACTCGCGTACGGTCCTGTCCTGCCTGCCCGTCCCCCAGCGGGCGGCCCGCGCACTGCACTCCGACGCCGATCTGCTGTCCTGGATCACCGGCGAGCGCGCACGGCACGACGTGCACGCCGAGCGCGTCCCGCTGGCCGGACTGCCCGGCTGGCGGCGCGGTGAGATGGCCATCGAGCACGAGGCGGAGCGCTACTTCAAGGTCGTCGCGGTCGCCGTGCAGGCCGGCAACCGCGAGGTCACCAGCTGGACCCAGCCGCTGTTCGAGCCGGTGGGCCTGGGTGTCACCGCCTTCCTCACTCGCGTGTTCGACGGCATCCCCCATGTGCTGGTGCACGCCCGCGTCGAGGGCGGCTTCCTGGACACCATCGAGCTGGGCCCCACGGTCCAGTACACGCCGGGCAATTACGCTCATCTGGCGGAGAAGGAACGCCCGTTGTTCCTCGACACCGTGCTGGAGGCACCGGTGCACCGGATCCGGTACGGGGCCGTGCACTCGGAGGAAGGGGGCCGGTTCCTCAACGCCGAGAGCCGGTATCTGATCGTCGATGCCGACGAGGCGGACGCCCCGCTCGACCCGCCGCCCGGCTACGCCTGGGTCAGCCCCGACCAGCTGACCTGGCTGGTTCGCCACGGCCACTACCTCAACGTGCAGGCCCGTACACTGCTGGCCTGCCTCAACGCCACCACGGCGGGCAGCCGATGAGCGCGCCCGTGCGCATCGGGGTACTCGGCTGCGCGGACATCGCGGTACGGCGGATGCTGCCGGCGTTCACCGCATCCCCCGATCTGGAGGTCGCCGCGGTCGCCAGCCGCGACCGGGCTCGAGTCGAGGAGGTCGCCGGGCGCTTCGGCTGCCGTCCCGTCCAGGGCTACGCCGAACTGCTCGACCGCGACGACGTGCAGGCGGTGTACGTGCCGCTGCCCGCCGCGCTGCACGCGGCGTGGGTGGAGGCGGCGCTGCACGCGGGCAAGCACGTGCTGGCCGAGAAGCCCCTGACGACGGAGCCGGAGAGCACCGAGCGGCTTCTGGACCTCGCCGCGAAGCAGGGTGTGGCGCTGATGGAGAACGTCATGTTCGTCCATCATCCCCGGCACGAGGTGGTGCGGCGTCTCCTCGGCGAGGGCCGGATCGGTGAACTCCGCGCCTTCCACGCGGCATTCACCGTCCCCCCGCTCCCGGACGGCGACATCCGCTACGACCCGGAGCTCGGCGGGGGCGCGCTGGCGGACGTCGGTCTGTACCCGCTGCGGGCCGCCCTGCACTTCCTGGGTCCCGCCCTCGACGTCGTCGGCGCCCGGCTCACCCGGGGCGCCGGGCGACTGGTCGAGACGTCGGGCGCCGCGCTGCTGGCCACCCCCGGCGGAGTGGCCGCGCATCTGACGTTCGGCATGGAGCACGCCTACGTCTCGCGGTACGAGCTGTGGGGCAGCGAGGGCCGTATCACGGTGGAGCGGGCGTTCACCCCGCCGGCCGATCTCGTGCCCGTGATCGGTCTGCACGGGCGCACCACGGAAGAGATCCGGCTGGACCCCGCCGACCAGGTCGCGGCCACGGTCACCGCCTTCGTCGCCGCCGTGCGCGCCGGTTCCGCGCCCCGCGCGGACGTCCTGCGGCAGTCGATCCTGCTGGACGACGTACGCCGCCGGTCGGTATGACCGGGCTCGCGCTGGGCGCCGACCAGGTGGACCTGTGGCTACTGATCCCGCCCGGGGCGCTGCCGCTTCCCCTCGACCAACTCGACGAGTCCGAGCGGCAGCGCGCGAAGGCCTTCCGGCGGCCCGCCGACCGTGCTCTGTACACCACCGCGCACATCGCGCTGCGCCGCCCGCTGGAACACCGTCTCCGGCAGCCTGCGGGGGGCTTGAGCTTCACACGTGCGGACTGCCCCGGCACAGGCCCGCACCGCACGGCCGACCGGTGCGGGCCTGTGCCGGGTCCGGCGCCCCGTTCTTCTCGCTGCCGCACAGTCGGGGCCTGGTGCTCGTCGGTGTGGCCCGCGCAACTGTGGGAGTCGACATCGAAAGGATGCCGCGCCCGGAGCGGGTGGAGTTGTGCCGGCCGGCGCTCCACCCGGAGGAGGAGCGGGAGTCAGCCGGCGTCCCGGCCCGGGACCGCCCGGCCCTCTTCGCCCGGCTCTGGGCCCGCAAGAAGGCGTGTCTGAAGGGTACGGGCGAGGGAGTCGGCGGCTGGACGTCGGCTGTGTATCTGGGCGACGAGGGCCCGGGCACTCCGCCCCGACCCCAGGGCTGGAGCGTCCTCGACGTGCCCTACGGCCCGGACCACATGGCGGCCGCCGCGATCAGGGGCCCTGTCCCCCGGGCCGCCGTGCACCGGTTGCCGGCCGAGGCGGTGCCGGCCGGCGGCCGCATGCCCGACAGCCGTACGGCGGCGGCTCGTACGAGCCTGCCATGCTCGTGAGGAGGAAATTCGCATGACAGCAGTGGACGACATGCCCCTGACGACGGTCGAACCCGTCGACGCGCGGGGGCGAGTGGCCGAGCTGCACGAGATCCGTGCGCGGGCGCTGGCGGGGCCGGGTGAGAAGGCGACGGCGGCGCAGCACGCCAAGGGCAAGCTGACGGCGCGTGAGCGGATCGAGCTGCTCCTGGACGCGGGCTCCTTCCGCGAGGTCGAGCAGCTGCGGCGGCACCGGGCGACGGGTTTCGGTCTGGAGGAGAAGAAGCCGTACACCGACGGTGTGATCACCGGCTGGGGCACGGTCGAGGGCCGTACGGTCTTCGTCTACGCCCACGACTTCCGGATCTTCGGCGGTGCGCTGGGCGAGGCGCACGCCACGAAGATCCACAAGATCATGGACATGGCCATCGCGGCGGGTGCGCCGCTGGTGTCGCTGAACGACGGCGCCGGCGCCCGTATCCAGGAAGGCGTCAGCGCGCTCGCCGGATACGGCGGCATCTTCCAGCGCAACACCAGGGCGTCCGGCGTCATCCCGCAGATCAGCGTGACCGCTGGTGTCGCTGAACGACGGCGCCGGCGCCCGTATCCAGGAAGGCGTCAGCGCGCTCGCCGGATACGGCGGCATCTTCCAGCGCAACACCAGGGCGTCCGGCGTCATCCCGCAGATCAGCGTGATGCTCGGCCCATGCGCGGGCGGCGCGGCCTACAGCCCCGCCCTCACGGACTTCGTGTTCATGGTCCGGGACACCTCGCAGATGTTCATCACGGGCCCGGACGTGGTCAAGGCGGTCACCGGCGAGGAGATCACGCAGAACGGGCTGGGCGGCGCGGACGTGCACGCCGAGACCTCGGGCGTGTGCCACTTCGCCTACGACGACGAGGAGACCTGCCTCGCCGAGGTCCGCTACCTCCTGTCGCTGCTGCCGCAGAACAACCGGGAGAACCCGCCCCGCGCCGAGTCCTCGGACCCCGTGGACCGCCGCTCGGACGTGCTCCTCGACCTGGTCCCGGCGGACGGCAACCGCCCCTACGACATGGCCAAGGTCATCGAGGAGCTCGTCGACGAGGGCGAGTACCTGGAGATCCACGAGCGCTGGGCCCGCAACATCATCTGCGCCCTGGCCCGCCTCGACGGCCAGGTCGTCGGCATCGTCGCCAACCAGCCGCAGGCCCTGGCCGGCGTCCTGGACATCGAGGCGTCGGAGAAGGCGGCCCGCTTCGTCCAGATGTGCGACGCCTTCAACATCCCCATCATCACCCTTCTGGACGTACCCGGCTTCCTGCCGGGCGTCGACCAGGAGCACGGCGGCATCATCCGCCACGGCGCCAAGCTCCTCTACGCGCTTCGTCCAGATGTGCGACGCCTTCAACATCCCCATCATCACCCTTCTGGACGTACCCGGCTTCCTGCCGGGCGTCGACCAGGAGCACGGCGGCATCATCCGCCACGGCGCCAAGCTCCTCTACGCCTACTGCAACGCGACCGTGCCCCGGATCTCGCTCATCCTGCGCAAGGCGTACGGAGGTGCTTACATCGTCATGGACAGCCAGTCCATCGGCGCCGACCTCACCTACGCCTGGCCGACCAACGAGATCGCGGTGATGGGCGCGGAGGGCGCCGCCAACGTCATCTTCCGCCGGCAGATCGCCGACGCCGAGGACCCCGAGGCCATGCGGGCGCGCATGGTCAAGGAGTACAAGTCCGAGCTGATGCACCCCTACTACGCGGCCGAACGCGGCCTGGTCGACGACGTCATCGACCCCGCCGAGACCCGCGAGGTGCTGATCAAGTCCCTGGCGATGCTCCACACCAAGCACGCCGACCTGCCCTCCCGCAAGCACGGCAACCCGCCGCAGTGACCCGAGGAGCCACTTCCATGTCCACTCCCGACATCCGCGTCGAGAAGGGCCACGCCGAGCCCGAGGAAGTCGCCGCCATCACGGCCCTCCTCCTGGCCCGCGCCGCCGCCCGCCCCGCCGAGATCGCCCCGGCCCACGGCGGCGGCCGAGCCCGCGCGGGCTGGCGCCGCCTGGAGCGCGAGCCGGGCTTCCGGGCGCCGCACAGCTGGCGCTGACCTGAGCCATACGTAGAGGCCCCTCTCCGCCCAGGAGAGGGGCCTCTACGTATGACAGGAGGCCGGGCAACTCACCCAGGGGCGCGGGGCTGTGTCGATATGCGGCTCCGCCGCGTGGGCGCGACCAGCCACGACGCACCCGCACCCGGCAACGAAACCGCCCCCGGCAGCCCAGTGGCCGCAGGGGGCGTCGCGCAACCCGGCGCTGCCGGGGTGCCGCCTGCGCCCACCCGTGCCGCCCTGGGGGCACCTCCCAGGCCTTTAAGGCACTGGGGGAGGCACGACTGCCCGCAGGCTAGCGGCGTGGGCGCCTAGCGCAACCGCGCCATCAGCGCGTGCTCCACGAGAGTGATCAGCGCCGACTTCGCGTCGGCCCGATGCCGCGCGTCCGTCGTGATGATCGGCGTGTCGGGGCCGATCTGCAGCGCCTCCCGGACCTCGTCCGGGTTGTACGGCTGCTGCCCGTCGAAGCCGTTGAGCGCGATGACGAACGGCAGGCCGCTGTTCTCGAAGTAGTCGACCGCGGGGAAGCAGTCGGCGAGCCGCCTCGTGTCGACCAGGACGATCGCCCCGATGGCACCGCGCACCAGGTCGTCCCACATGAACCAGAACCGGTCCTGGCCCGGCGTACCGAACAGGTACAGGATCAGATCCTGGTCGAGTGTGATGCGTCCGAAGTCCATGGCGACCGTCGTGGTCGTCTTGTCCCCCGTGTGGGTGAGGTCGTCGATGCCCGCCGACGCGGATGTCATCACGGCCTCGGTGCGCAGCGGATTGATCTCCGAGACAGCGCCGACGAACGTGGTCTTGCCCACGCCGAAGCCGCCCGCCACCACGATCTTCGCGGAAGTGGTGGAGCGGGAAGGACCGCCGCTAGAGCTTGCGAAGTCCACTGAGCACCCTTTCGAGCAGTGTCACGTCTGGCTGGCCGCCGGCGCTCTCGTCGCCGCCGGGCTGATGGATGGCGACCAGTCCCGCCTCCGCCAAGTCGGCGACGAGGATCCTGGCCACGCCGAGAGGGATCGTCAGGAGGGCCGAGACCTCGGCCACCGACTTGATCTCCCGGCAGAGGTTGCAGATCCGCTGATGCTCGGGCAGCTGGCCCTGCATCTGGTGCGGCTGCGCGGTGGTGTGCACCAGCGCCTCGATGGCGAGCTGGTACCGGGGCCTGGTGCGGCCGCCCGTCATGGCGTACGGGCGCACCAGGGGGTTGTTCGACGCCCCGGCGGGCGCCGGCTCAGGGGTGCGGCGCTGCGGCTGCACGGGCTGGATGCGCGGAGCCTGCGGCTGGTCGTACGGCGAAGGGCCGGGGCCCTGCGGCGCGTACGGCTGCCGGTGGCTCGGCACGGAGGGGTAGCCGTATCCGTTCGCCGAGCCGTCGCCTTGGCCCTGACCAGGGCCGTACGACCAGTTGCCCGATGACGGACCACCTGGGGGTGTTGCCACTTTTTCCTCCTCCGACTGTGCCTGGCACCCATCGCTGTGGAGCCGCGTCCCGAAACTTTACGGCCACGGGACGCCAAAACGCACCGTCTGTCCTTTAGTTGAGAAGGCTCCCTTGGAGCTCCGCCCGCAGATCGGGGGTCAGAACCGTGCCCGCACGGTCCACCAGAAGGGCCATCTCGTACCCAATGAGACCGATGTCCGCCTCGGGGTGTGCGAGAACCGCGAGGGACGAGCCGTCGGAGATGGACATGATGAAGAGGAATCCGCGCTCCATCTCCACAACCGTCTGGTTCACGCTGCCGCCCTCGAAGATGCGCGAGGCACCCGCGGTCAGCGAGGTCAGGCCGGAGGCGACGGCCGCGAGCTGATCGGCTCGGTCGCGAGGGAACCCTTCGGACATCGCCAGAAGGAGTCCGTCGGCGGAGACCACCACCGTGTGGGACACCCCCGGGGTGTTGTCCACGAAGTTGGTGATCAACCAGTTCAGGTTCTGCGCCGCCTGGCTCATCGGGCTCACACTAACGCTCCTGGTTGTAGGTGCTGTCAGGACCACGGTGTTCATTCCTTGTGTCCTGGCCGTTCGTTTCACTGCCTGCGTTGCGGCCTCGCTCGACGCCGCGCCGCAGGTTGCTCAGCCTGCCCCGGACGTCCTCCGGAGCGCGGGAGACCTGGGGGCCTCCCTGGGGAGTGGTCTCGGCCGCGCCCTCGACCAGGTTGGCCTTGGGCACCCGCCGCGGCAGCCCCGAGGAGGTCACCCCGCCCGCCTTGGGCCTGCGCAGCGCCGAAGCCTGCTGCCAGCGGTCGTCGTTGGCCGACCGCCAGGTGTCCTCGCCGCCCGCCCCCGGTGCGGCGGCCGGCGTCTCCTGGCCCACGTGCCCCGCATCGCCCGCGCCGCTCGCGGTGGATCCGCGGCGGGGAAGACCGGCGTCGGTCAGCTCGTGGGCGGCGGAGGGGGCCGGCCCCGGACGGTCGAAGCCTACGCGGTCCGCCTCGTTCACGTCAGCGGCCTGGGCGGATTGCGCCTGCGGGGCGCCCGCGGAGTACTGGTCCGGATATCCGTTCTGGTATCCGTCCTGCTGCGGCCAGTCGTCCTGGTGGCGTCGCTGCTCGAAGGGCGAGTAGCCCCCGGTCTCCGGCAGGCCGCCGTTCGGCGCGTAGTACTGCTCGTCGTACGACGCCTGCTGCGGTTCCTGATAGGCCTGCTGCTGGTCGGCGTACGCCGACTGCTGGTCGTACCCGCCGTTCGCCGGCTCCTGGTAGACGCCGTTCGGCGACTCCTGGTACGCGCCGTTCGGCTGCTGCTGGTAGCCGTCGAGAGGCTGGTCGTAGCCCGGCTGCTGTCCGGTGAACTGGTCCTGGAAGCCGGGGGCCTCGGAGTTCCCGTCGTCGCCCCGGTCCGCCGGACCCGGCAGCTCCGGGTGCGACTGGGCCTCCAGGGCCGCGCGGCGCTCCTCGCGCATCAGCGAGCGGCCGACCGGGTCGAGCTCGCGGATGTCGTCGGGGATCTCGGAGTACCGGCTGTCGTCGAAGCCCAGCTCCGCGGCGGTCCGCATGGGCTGGCCGACCTGCGCGAAGCTCTCGCCCTGGAAGTTCTGCTCCGGGATGATCTGCGAGACGGTGAACTCGTCGCGGGGCTGCTGCTCGCCGCCGCCACCACCGTGGGTGATGGCGTCCGGGAGCATGACCAGCGAGGTGGTGCCCGCCTGCTCGCCGGAGGGGCGCAACTGGACCCGGATGCCGTGCCGGTCGGACAGCCGGCCGACCACGAACAGGCCCATGCGCTGCGAGATCGCGGCGTCCACGGTCGGCGGGTTGGCCAGCTTGTGGTTGATGTCCGCGAAGTCCTCGGCGGTCAGGCCGATGCCCTTGTCGTGGATCTCGACCATCACACGGCCGTCGGGCAGCCGGGTCGCGGTGACGCGGACCTTGGTCTGCGGCGAGGAGAACGTCGTGGCGTTCTCCAGGAGCTCGGCGAGCAGGTGCACGAGGTCGGTCACGGCACGGCCGTGGATCTCGGCCTCCGGCACGCCGGACAGCTCGATGCGCTCGTACTGCTCCACCTCGGAGGAGGCGGCGCGCAGCACGTCCACCAGCGGGACCGGCTGGTCCCAGCGGCGGCCGGGCTCCTCACCGGCGAGGACCAGGAGGTTCTCGCCGTTGCGGCGCATACGGGTGGCCAGGTGGTCCAGCCGGAAGAGGTTCTCCAGCTGGTCGGGGTCCGCCTCGTTGTTCTCCAGGTCGGTGATCAGGCTCAACTGGCCCTCGATCAGCGACTGGTTGCGGCGCGACAGGTTGGTGAAGATCGCGTTGATGTTGCCCCGCAGCAGGGCCTGCTCGGAGGCGAGGCGGACCGCCTCGCGGTGCACCTGGTCGAAGGCGCGGGCGACCTCGCCGATCTCGTCGGTCGAAGCGATCGGGATCGGCTGCACCCGGGTGTCGACCCGGCCCGGGTCGGTGCGGGAGAGCTGGTCGACCAGCATCGGCAGGCGCTGCTCGGCGATGCCGAAGGCGGCGTTGCGCAGCTGGCGCATGGAGCGGCTCATCTGGCGGGCCACCATGCCGGCCAGGACGAACGCGGCGAGCAGCGCGATCACGACCGCGGCACCCGTGGTGTAGGCGTCGCGCTCGGCGTCGTCGGCGATCGTGGACGCCTCGGACACCGCCTTGTCGGCCAGGTCCGACTCGATCTTCTGGTACGCGTCGAACTTGAGGGTGTTGACCGCCCACCAGTTCTCCGGCGTGATGCCCTGCTGGGCCAGCTCCGCACGTGCGCTGGTGTCCGTGGAGTCGAGTCCGGCCAGCTCCGAGATCATCGTCGTCGGGTTGGACGGCGGCGGCACGTAGTCCGGGTCCTTGGCCTTGGCCTCCTTGGCCATGGCCGCGCCGTCCTCCTTGAGCTTCGCCTCGGCGTCCTCGAGCTTCTGCGCGTCCGCCTCGGTGCCGCCCCCGATGTACTCCTCGACCGCGATGCGCTCCAGGTAGGCGTAAGAGGAGAGCGCGACGCGCTGGCTGGCGAGGTGGCCGGGCTCCGGACCGGGCTTGATCAGCATGTGCATGCCGATGGAGCGCTCCAGGGAGAGCGCCGCCTTCGTCAGGGAGATCGCGTAGACGGTACGGCCGTAGGAAGTGATGTTGCCGGTACCCAGACCGAGCTCGTTGGCGAACTCCATCAGGGGGTGGGCGACACCGGTGTAGCCCTCCTCGGTCTCCACGCCCTTGAGCTTGGAGGTGTACGCGGCCGCCCGCAGCGTCTGGAGCTTGGGCTCCTGCTCGCGGAACACCTTCAGCCGGCGTTCGAGTCCCGCCTTGGCGGGCATGCCCTGGGCGGCCCGGTCGAACGTGTCGGCCGCCTCGTCGGTGGCCTGGCGGGCCTTGGTGACGGTGGCGTCCTTGTCACCCTTGCCCTGCAGCAGCGGGGCCGCGGTGAGGTCGCGCTCGTTGTAGAGGGCGTTGGCGTAGCCGAGGGAGGCCTGCACCAGGCGGGCAGTGCTCTCGGCGTCCTCGGCGTCCTGCCAGGTGTCGATCGAGCTCTTCACCTGGAAGCCGCCCATGACGAGGCCGACCAGCACGGGTATGAGCAGGATCGCGTTCAGCCGGGTGGTCACCCGCCAGTTGCGCGGCGTGAAACGGCCACCGCTCGGCGCGGGCTCGGCCTTGGGTTCCGCGGCGGGGGCGGGGGCGGGCGCCGCTGTGCGCGGCGGCGGGGTGAAGTTGCCCCGGGCCGATGGCTCGGGACTGTTCTTGCTTCGCCTCACTCGACCAACAACCTCTCGGCGGTCGGCACCTGTGTCGTGCCGCTGTGTCTCAGAACCCACTCCGTCAGTCATCGAGTACGCGCTACTGCTGAGTACGTCTTTGACCATTGGGCAGTTCTGGCATTCCAGCACGGCGACCAGCGCTCTTCCAAACAGTGGAACGCGGGGGTTGCACGTGATGTAAGCCCCACGTAAAACGGTCATAAAGAGCGAGGCCCGTCAAAAGACGGGTCGTTCGTGCGCGCAGCGAGACCAGCTGACCGCGTCGCGTGTCGGTACCACCCGATTCCTCTGCCGAAACGTTATGAACAGCGGAGCCGACCGTGTCAAAGGACACAGTCGGCTCCGTCCCGTCTACGACAAGTGCCGTAGAACCCCGCCGACTTGGCTGCGACGGTCGGCGGACCTACCGCAGGCGGGCCATCAGCGCGTGCTCGACCAGCGTGATCAGCGCCGACTTCGCGTCGGCGCGGTGCCGGGCGTCGGTCGTGATGATCGGGGTGTCCGGGCCGATCTGCAGCGCCTCGCGCACCTCGTCCGGCGAGTACGGCTGCTGACCGTCGAAGCCGTTGAGCGCTACGACGAACGGCAGACCGCTGTTCTCGAAGTAGTCGACGGCCGGGAAGCAGTCGGCCAGCCGGCGGGTGTCGCACAGCACGACCGCGCCGATGGCGCCGCGCACCAGGTCGTCCCACATGAACCAGAACCGGTCCTGGCCCGGCGTACCGAACAGGTACAGGATCAGGTCCTGGTCCAGCGTGATGCGGCCGAAGTCCATGGCGACCGTCGTGGTCGTCTTGTCCCCGGCGTGCGTGAGGTCGTCGATCCCGGCACTGGCCGAGGTCATCACGGCCTCGGTGCGCAGGGGGTTGATCTCGGAGACGGCGCCCACGAACGTGGTCTTGCCGACGCCGAAGCCGCCGGCCACCACGATCTTCGCGGAGGTGGTCGCCCGCCCTCCGTCAGAGCTTTCGAAGTCCACTGAGCACCCTTTCGAGCAGTGTCACGTCCGGCGCACCGCCGTTGTTCTCGTCTCCGCCAGGCTGGTGGACCGCGACCATCCCGGCCTCCGCGAGGTCCGCGACCAGGATCCGCGCCACGCCGAGCGGCATCGCCAGCAGGGCCGACACCTCGGCCACTGATTTCACCTCGCGGCACAAGTGGCAGATCCGCTGGTGCTCGGGGAGCAGCCCCATGAGCGCTGCCGGGTCGGCCGTCGTACTGATCAGCGCCTCGATGGCGAGCTGGTAGCGCGGCCTGGTCCGGCCACCGGTCATCGCGTAGGGACGTACCAGCGGCTGGTCGCCCTCGTCCTCGTACGGCTCCGCGTACGGATCATGAGAGGCGGTGGGCGGGGTCATGAATCCTCCGGGCGGGACAGCAAGTCGGTCAGTCAAGCCGTCTGACGAGGCCGGTGGGGGGATTGTGGCGGCCGGACGGTGATTTGGTAACACGGGTGGTGCCGGGGCCGATCAGTGGAGCAGACTGCCTTGTAGTTCGGCGCGCAGGTCGGGCGTGAGGACCGCGCCCGCGCGGTCGACCAGGAGCGCCATCTCGTAGCCGACGAGGCCGATGTCGCACTCCGGGTGCGCCAGGACGGCCAGGGACGAGCCGTCCGAGACGGACATGAGGAAGAGGAATCCCCGTTCCATCTCCACGACCGTCTGCGCCACGTTGCCGCCCTCGAAGATCCGGGACGCCCCGGCGGTCAGCGAGGTCAGCCCCGAGGCGACGGCCGCGAGCTGGTCGGCGCGGTCGCGAGGGAAGCCCTCCGACATCGCCAGGAGGAGTCCGTCGGCGGACACGACGACGGTGTGGGACACCCCTGGGGTGTTGTCCACGAAATTCGTGATCAACCAGTTGAGGTTCTGTGCCGCCTGGCTCATCGGGCTCAACTAACGCTCCTGCTGGTGAGTGGGCCGCGGGTAGCTGCCGGTCTGGTTGGTACCGGCCTGACGGCCCTGTGCGATTCCCCGACGGAGATTGGTCAGCCGGCCGCGCACGTCGTCGGGCGCACGCGAAACCGCCGGACCGCTCTGGTGCGACTGCTGCTGAGCCGTCCCCGGGACGAGGTTGGCCCGGGGTACCCGGCGCGGGAGGCCGGAGGTGGTGACCCCGCCCGCGGCCGGCTGCCTGACGCGCTCCGCCTGCCGGACGAGGTCGTCGTTCGGCGAGCTGCGCCAGGCCGAGGTGGCCGGCCGCTGGGGGGCCGCCGGGGTCTGGGGCTGGGGAGCCTGCGGCTCCGGGGACGCGGCCGGGGCGGCCTGCGGCGCCCTCGCCTCGCGGTCCCCGTGGAACCAGTTGGTCTCCAGCGTGTCGTACAGCGGCGTACGTCCGTCACCGGGACCGGAGGCCGGGGGCAGGGCCCATCCGTCTCCGGGCCGCTGCGGGGGAGTGCCGTTGGTGTTCTGGCCCACGGGCTCCGGCGCGACCGGCCGCTGCGGGGCCGGCGGACGCGGGGCGCCGAAGTCGTTCCCGCCCTGCGCGCCGCCCACCTGGGGACGCTCGAACTGTCCGGTGGCCGCCGGGTTCTGACGGGCCGGCAGGTCGTGCTGCCCGGTCGAGCCGTTGTCGTAGCCCTGGGCGCCGGCGAACCGGTCCGCCGGGGCCGGGTTGTTCGGGGCCGCCTGGGCGGGCTGCCCGCCGAAGACGTCCGAGCGGACGAAGGGTCCGCCGCCCTGCTGCGGGGCGGCCGGCTCGGGCCGCGCGAACTGGTCGTTCTGCGGGGCGTCCTGGCCGGACCGGTCCCCGTCGTACTGGCCCTGGCCGGGCGCGCCCTGACCGTACTGATCCTGACCGAACTGGTCCTGAGCGTACTGACTCTGACCGAACTGGTCCTGACCGAACTGGTCCTGGTACTGGTTCCGGCCGTCGTACTGGTTCTGGCCGGGCTGGGCGAACTGGCCCGTGTTCTGCGGCTCGTCCCGTCGCGGCGCCGGGGCGTCGAAGTCGGGGCGGGCGAACTCGGCCGTGGCGGCGGGGGACTGGGGCTCGCCGAACCGGGGCACCACCGGCATCTCCGCGGTCGAGCCCGGGCCCTGCCTCTCGTCGAGGCGCGGGGGCAGGTCGGTGCGGGAGCTGTCCGGCTCGTCGTGGCCGCGCGGGGCGTCCAGCGAGGCGCGCGGCACGGGCGGCTGCGCGTTCTCGTCGCTCCAGCTGGGCACGCGGGGCTGCGGGTTGCCGCCGGGCAGCTCCGCCCGCGGGCCGCCGCGCGGCGGCAACTGCGGACGACGGCCCTGCTCGGCGTCGCCGCCCGCGCCGCGCTTGCCGCGCTGCGGGGGCGCGGCGGGAGTGCGGGTGCCGCCGAACATGTCCTGACCCTGCGAGGGGCTGTTCGCCGGCGCGTTGCCCTGCGGCGCGTTCATGCCCGCGGCCTGCAGGCCCTGCGGAGCACCGGGCGCCTGACCGGCACCGGCTCCCGCGCCGGCCGGAGCCGGGCGGTTCTGCCGGCCCGGGACCGCCGGGGACTGGGGCCCGCGTGCGCCACCCGGCGCACCCGGGCGGCCGCCCGCGTCGCGCCCGGGCAGTGCGGCCCGCGGTCCCTGACCGGCACCGAGCCGCCCGCCCGGCGCACCGGCGCCGAGCGCACCGCCACCACCGCCGAAGGCACCGCCACCGAGGGCACCGCCGCCCTGGCCGCCACGGCGGGCCGCGGCGACACCGGCGGCCGCCTGCGCGGCGGCCGGACCGCCGGTGCCCGAGCCGGGCTGACCGGGCTTGGGCTGCGGCTTGCGGCCGCCCTGGGCGACGTCGACGGGCAGCATGACCAGCGCGGTCGTACCACCGGAGTCGGACGGGCGCAGCTGGATGCGGATGCCGTGGCGCTGCGAGAGGCGGCCGACCACGAACAGACCCATGCGGCGGGAGACGGAGACGTCCACGGTGGGCGGCGAGGCGAGCCGCTCGTTGATCGCGGCCAGGTCCTCGGGGGAGAGGCCGATGCCGGTGTCGTGGATCTCGATGAGCACGCGGCCGTCGGGCAGCGCGTGACCGGTGACCTTGACCTTGGTCTGCGGCGAGGAGAACGAGGTCGCGTTCTCCAGCAGCTCGGCGAGCAGGTGCACGAGGTCGTTGACCACGCGGCCGGCGACCTCGGTGCTCGGCACGGAGGCCAGCTCGATGCGCTCGTACTGCTCCACCTCGGAGGCGGCGGCACGGAGCACGTCGACCAGCGGGACCGGGCGGGTCCAGCGTCGGCCCGGCTCCTCACCCGCGAGGACGAGGAGGTTCTCACCGTTACGGCGCATGCGCGTGGCGAGGTGGTCGAGCTTGAACAGGGAGGACAGCTGGTCCGGGTCGGCCTCGCGGGACTCCAGTTCGGAGATGAGCGACAGCTGGCGCTGGATCAGGCCCTGGGAGCGGCGCGAGAGGTTGGTGAACATCGCGTTGACGTTGCCCCGCAGCAGGGCCTGCTCGGCGGCGAGGCGGACCGCCTCGCGGTGCACGTCGTCGAAGGCCGCGGCCACTCGGCCGATCTCGTCCCGGGAGTGCACACCGACCGACTCCACCGAGGTGTCGACGTCCTGCGGGTCGGTCTCGGAGAGCTGCTTGACGAGCTCGGGCAGGCGGTCCTGGGCGACCCGGGTCGCGGTGTCCTCCAGGCGGCGCAGCGAGCGGATCATGGACCGGGCCACGACGAACGCGCCGACCAGGGAGACGCCGAGCACGAGCAGGATGAGGACACCGGAGATGATGGCCTCTTGCTCGGACTCGTTGCGCAGCTCGCGAGCCTGCTGCTCCATGTCCTCCAGCAGCTTCAGCTCGATGTTCTTCATCTGCTGGATCTTGGTGGAGCTGTCGTCCAGCCAGTCCTGGTAGGACCGGGACTTCAGGCTCTCCAGGCCATGGGCCTTGCTGAGGGCGCGGCCCGCGTACTGGTCGGACGCCTCGATGACCGGGTTGCCCTCGGTGATCGGCTTGAGCAGGTCCTCCGCGCCGTCGCCGTAGATGCTGCTGAAGCTGCGGACCTCGGAGGTCTGGCTCTGCAACGCGGACTGGGCGTACAGCCGGTCGTTCTCGGCGAGATCGCTCTTGTCGGTGTTGTTCGCGGGGAGTGCCGCGGCGAGGACCGCGCGCTGGATGGACGCGTACTCCTTGGCCGAGGAGAAGGCCGACAGGGCGCGCGTGCGCTGGATCATGTCGGAGTTGCTGGTCGCCTCCGCCATGTCCTGCGAGAGGTCGAGCAGGTGGGTGATCAGGCGGTGGTAGGACTCGACCGTCTGGGTCGAGTTGTCCTTCGCCGTGTACGCCGTGCTGCGGATCTTGGTCAGGTCGTTCAGGTCGCTCGCGATGCCGACGAGGCTGTCGCGGACACCGACCAGCCTGCCGTCCTTGCTCGCCGCGTCGATCTGCTCGGACTTGTCGAGGAAGTTCTTCAGGGCCCGGTCGGTCTGCTCGCGGTCGCCCTTGACGGCGATCGCGCTCGACTTCGAGCCGTGGGCCAGGGGGCCGGCGGACTGGTCGCGCTCCTCCTGGAGCGCGTGAGCCAGCTCAGTGGCCTGCTTGGTCATCTCGGTGAGCAGCTTCATGTTCTCGAGCTGCTCGATGTCGTCGATCGACTGGTTGATGCGCAACGCGCCCAGCGAGGTCGCCGCGACCACCGGAAGCGCCAGCAGCGAGACCAGACGGGTGGAGATCCGCCAGTTGCGCAGGGCTATTCGCGGGCCGGGGCCGGTCGAGCCCTTGGCCGGCTTCGCGGGCGGCTGCTGGCCGGGTGCGGACGAGTCCGCCGCCTGACCGGCGCGCTCCCCGCTGTCGCCGGGCTGGGTCTGGCCCGGGTTCTGGGCGTGCTGGGGCGAGGAGCTGACGGCCTTGGGGCCAGTCCCGCCCTGCGGCTCCGGCTCCGCCGAAGCGCTGCCATCCCTCTTGAAACGTCCCTGCACTAGCGTCGCAACCTCTGGACCAGGCGCCCCTCCGCGTGAACGGCTGGGCACGGTGTCGGCGTCATGGGGGCGCCCTGAATACGCCCCTGTGTTGGTCGTGAGTGACCGGCGCTGGTTCCCCCTTCTCGCCGCCGCTCGGCGCTGGTGTGCGCCCCCTGTGCGCCGGCTCGATCCTGCGGCGGTCCGTGGAATTCCAGCACAGTGCAGGATCTCCAACAAGGCCCGTGGGGCAGGCCGTGAGATAGGTGACAGCACGTGAGGGGCGAGTCACCTGACGTAGAAGATGATCACCCGCAAACCGGACGTATGTACGCGAGTCGTCGAGGTGAAGGGGGTGTCCCAGTCGACATGATCAGCAGCGGAATGATGGCTTCAGGTGTGCAATGTCGGTTTAGTCGGAGTGGCGCTGGCGTCGCAATTGACCGGTTTGACCCTTGATAAGTGAGCAAACTCACACCCGGATCGTGGACTCCCCCACGGTTGACGGGGAATCGCGTGTTTAGCCTGACGCTTTACAGAGAAGGCAAAACCGACAACCCGCGCCCTCGCAGGGGCTTTCCACGCCCCTCGGGCGCCCGGACACGACAGGGCCTCGAACAACCGTGAAGACGACGATGATGTTCCACAAGATCGCCAACCCGCGGCGCACGACGCTGGCGCACCTGAAGGACGCCGACGACCTGCAGACGCCGGAGCAGCCGGAGCACGCCGTCGAGCTCCCCACCCAGACCGCCAACCCCCGCCGCACGATCCTCATGGAGGCCCCGGTCGCGGCGTCGGTCGCAGAGTAGTACGACACCCGGCCGCCGGACGTTCAGCGGCGGCCCCGGCCCCTGAGGGCTTGCCCGGCGGTTCAGGCCCACCGCGATAGCCTGGAGCGTCAGACTTCAGCCAGCTCAGTCAAGGGGCCAAGCAACCCGTGCGCATCGCCAGGTTCTCCATCGACGGGAACGTCGCCTTCGGCGCGGTCGAGGGCGACCAGCCGGACCAGCTCGTCCTCGACATCATCAAGGGCATCCCGTTCGCGGACTACGAGCTCTCCGGCACCAAGGTGCCCCTGAGCAAGGTGCGGCTCCTGCCGCCGGTACTCCCCAACAAGGTCGTCGCCTTCGGCCGCAATTACGCCGAGCACGCCCGGGAACTCGGCAACGAGGTGCCCGACGCCCCGTTCGCCTTCTTCAAGCCGTCCACCTCCGTGATCGGCCCCGGGGACGCCGTCCAGTACCCCTCCTTCACCGAGGAACTGCACCACGAGGCCGAACTGGCCGTCGTCATCGGCCGCATGTGCCGCGAGGTCCCGCGCGAGCGCGTCAAGGACGTGATCTTCGGCTACACCTGCGCCAACGACATCACCGCCCGCGACGTCCAGCGCCGCGAGAAGCAGTGGGCCAGGGCCAAGGGCTTCGACTCCTCCTGCCCGCTCGGCCCCTGGGTGGAGACCGACCTGGACCCGTCCGACCTGACGATCCAGCTCACGGTCAACGGCGGCCAGCGCCAGCTCGGCCGCACCAGCGAGATGATCCACTCCATCGAGGATCTGATCGTCAACATCTCCGAGGCGATGACGCTGCTCCCCGGTGACGTGATCCTCACGGGCACCCCGGCCGGCGTCGGCCCCCTCAACGTCGGCGACGAGGTCGCCGTCACCATCGAAGGCATCGGCACTCTCACCAACAAGGTTGTCAAGCGTGGCTAGCGCACCCGGCTCCCCCGTACGCGTCCGTTTCTGTCCGTCCCCCACCGGCAACCCCCACGTGGGCCTGGTCCGCACCGCCCTGTTCAACTGGGCCTTCGCGCGCCACCACCAGGGCACGCTGGTCTTCCGCATCGAGGACACCGACGCGGCCCGCGACTCCGAGGAGTCGTACAACCAGCTCCTCGACTCGATGCGCTGGCTGGGCTTCGACTGGGACGAGGGCCCCGAGGTCGGCGGCCCGCACGCGCCCTACCGCCAGTCGCAGCGCATGGACATCTACCAGGACGTCGCCCAGAAGCTCCTGGACGCCGGCCACGCCTACCGCTGCTACTGCTCCCAGGAGGAGCTGGACACCCGCCGCGAGGCCGCCCGCGCCGCCGGCAAGCCCTCCGGGTACGACGGCCACTGCCGCGAGCTGACCGACGAGCAGGTCGAGACCTACCGGGCCGAGGGCCGCGAGCCCATCGTCCGCTTCCGGATGCCCGACGAGGCGCTCACCTTCACGGACCTGGTCCGCGGCGAGATCACCTACCTCCCGGAGAACGTCCCGGACTACGGCATCGTCCGTGCCAACGGCGCGCCGCTCTACACGCTCGTCAACCCGGTCGACGACGCCCTGATGGAGATCACCCACGTCCTGCGCGGCGAGGACCTGCTCTCCTCCACCCCGCGCCAGATCGCCCTGTACAAGGCGCTGATCGAGCTGGGCGTCGCCAAGGAGATCCCCGCCTTCGGCCACCTGCCGTACGTCATGGGCGAGGGCAACAAGAAGCTCTCCAAGCGCGACCCGCAGTCGAGCCTCAACCTCTACCGCGAGCGCGGCTTCCTCCCCGAGGGCCTGCTCAACTACCTCTCCCTCCTCGGCTGGTCGCTCTCCGCCGACCAGGACATCTTCACGATCGCCGAGATGGTCGCCGCCTTCGACATCTCCGACGTGCAGCCCAACCCGGCGCGCTTCGACCTGAAGAAGTGCGAGGCGATCAACGCCGACCACATCCGCCTCCTGGAGACCAAGGACTTCACCGAGCGCTGCCGCCCCTGGCTGAAGGCCCCCGCCGCCCCCTGGGCGCCCGAGGACTTCGACGAGGCCAAGTGGCAGGCGATCGCGCCGCACGCGCAGACCCGCCTGAAGGTCCTCTCCGAGATCACCGACAACGTCGACTTCCTGTTCCTGCCGGAGCCGGTCTTCGACGAGGCGAGCTGGGCCAAGGCGATGAAGGAGGGCTCGGACGCGCTCCTGCGCACGGCCCGCGAGAAGCTGGACGCCGCCGACTGGAGCTCCCCGGAGTCCCTCAAGGAGGCCGTCCTGGCCGCCGGCGAGGCCCACGGCCTCAAGCTCGGCAAGGCCCAGGCCCCCGTCCGCGTCGCCGTCACCGGCCGCACGGTCGGCCTGCCCCTCTTCGAGTCCCTGGAGGTCCTGGGCAAGGAGAAGGCGCTGGCCCGGATCGACGCGGCGCTGGCGCGGCTCGCGGCGTAACCGGCAGCACGTGTGAAGGGCGGCGTCCGCATGGGGCGCCGCCCTTTCCGTACCCCGCCCGGGTCCCTCCGACCGGCACCGTCGGCGCGGCCCCCGCAGACTGACGGCATGCGCCGCGAGGACATCGACCCACGCTTCTTCGGGGACCGCCTGGCCTACAACCGGGCCGTACTCGTCGAACAGCCCCGGCGCTGGCTCGTGGTCGCCGGGCACGAGGCCCGGGACGACGAGGGCGGCATCGCCGCCGTGGGCGACGTCCGCGGCCAGATCCGGCTGACCTTCCGGCGCCTGGGGGAGACGCTGGAGAGGGCCGGGTTCGCCCTGAGCGACCTCGTCCAGATCCGGATCTTCACCGTTGACATCGAGGCGGTCACGGCCCACTACGACGCCGTACTGGACGAACTGGCCGCCGCCGACTGCCGCCCCGCCAGCCTGCTGGCCGAGGTCCGGGCCCTGTCCGACCCGCGGATGCTGGTCGAGATCGAGGGCCTCGCCGCCCAATAGGCGGCCGCTCGCCCGGCCCGCTCGCCCGGCCGATGCCTCGGCCGCCCTGCCCGCCGTCCGCTCCCCGCTCCGCGCCGACGCCGCCTAGGCTGGGCCGCATGCCGATCAAAGCCGTGGTCTGGGACGTCGACGACACGCTCTTCGACTACACCACCGCCGACCGTGAAGGCATGCGCGCCCACCTGGTCGCCGAAGGGCTCCTTGCCGGGTACGGGTCGGCCGAGGAAGCCCTCGTGCGCTGGCGGGAGATCACCGACCAGCAGTGGGCGCGCTTCGCCGCGGGCGAGGTGGACTTCGTCACACAGCGGCGCGACCGCACCCGGGTCTTCCTGGGCCGGCCGGAGCTGACGGACGCCGAGGCCGACGACTGGTTCCAGCGCTACGTCACGCACTACGAGGCCGCCTGGTCCCTCTTCCCGGACGTGATGCCCGTCCTGGACGCCCTCGCCGACAGCCACCGGCACGCCGTGCTCTCGAACTCCAGCCTCACTGTCCAGGACCGCAAGCTGCGCGTCCTCGGCGTGCACGACCGTTTCGAGGCCATCCTGTGCGCCGCCGAGCTGGGCGTCTCCAAGCCGGAGGCCGGGGCCTTCCTCGCGGCCTGCGACGCCCTCGGTCTCGCCCCGTCCGACGTCGCCTACGTCGGGGATCACCCGGAGATCGACGGACGCGGCGCCGCCGACGCCGGGCTGCTCTCCGTGTGGATCGACCGGGGCGGCGTGTACGCGACCGTCGACCCGCCGGCCGGGCCGCGCCGTATCGCCTCGCTCTCCGAACTTCCCGCGCTCCTCGGCGCCGATACCCGTTTTGGAGCCCCGTCCACCTTCGGGTAATGTTCTTCCTGCGCCGCCGGAGAGCGGGCCGAAGGGCCGGGAACCGGAAGCGCAACGCTAGAACAAGAACCCTCCGGGGCTTGCGTTCCAGTGGCCTATGGTGTAATTGGCAGCACGACTGATTCTGGTTCAGTTAGTCTAGGTTCGAGTCCTGGTAGGCCAGCTCGCAGAGCTTATCTGCGCCGCGGAGCACATCCGCAAGGCCCCCGTTGTGTAGCGGCCTAGCACGCCGCCCTCTCAAGGCGGTAGCGCCGGTTCGAATCCGGTCGGGGGTACAGATCCTTCCCGCGAGGGCAGTCCGGGTAGCTCCCGCTGCTCTCGATGCAGGATCGCTAGGGCCCCCGTTGTGTAGCGGCCTAGCACGCCGCCCTCTCAAGGCGGTAGCGCCGGTTCGAATCCGGTCGGGGGTACGAACTGGTCTAAACCACATTGGTCTATGGTGTAATTGGCAGCACGACTGATTCTGGTTCAGTTAGTCTAGGTTCGAGTCCTGGTAGACCAGCTCGGATCTGCGGCGATGCAGTATCGAACGCTTGCAAGATCCACGCCCCCGTTGTGTAGCGGCCTAGCACGCCGCCCTCTCAAGGCGGTAGCGCCGGTTCGAATCCGGTCGGGGGTACATGAGTCCCAAGGGGGCTTCCGCTGAGGCGGAAGCCCCCTTGGGCGTTCAATCGATGCCGTACCGGCGCGCCGACTCCTCCTCCTGAGCCAGCCGGTGCAGGGCCCGCAGCACAGGCTGGAAGAGCACCGCCGACGCGACCGCCATCTCGACCTGCTCGGCCTCCGAGGCGTGGGTCTCCATGAAGTCCAGTTCCCGACGGGCCACCTCCATCATCAACTCGCCGTAGGGCGCCATCAGTTCCGCGTCCCACGGATAGTCGAGGCGGCGCAGCGCGGCCACCGCCACCACCAGGGAGCGGTGCACGGGGGAGAGCGGAGCCATCTCCCGGGAGGTCTCCCAGCCCAGCAGCTCCAGCAGGCGGTCCACCTCGGTCCGCGCGGCGGCCACCGCCGGGTCCGCCTCGTCCGGCTCGGCGTCCTGCGGCAGCGCCCACAGGGCCGCCCCCAGCCGGATCGTGCGGCCCAGCGACTCGTCGTCGACGTGCCCCAGGACCTCCCGGGCCGTCGCCACCGGCACCTTGCCGACCTGGATCAGCGCCCGCACCAGCCGCAGCCGGCGCAGATGACCCTCGTCGTACTCGGCGGTGGTCGCGTTGATCTGCCGGCCCGGCGGCAACAGCCCTTCCCGCAGGTAGTACTTGATCGTCGCGGTGGACACCCCGCTGCGGTTGCTCAGGTCGGCCAGTCGCATCCCTTGCACCCTCCTTCGGATAGCGCCACTATCTAAGCAGTACCGCTTGGACAGTGCAGCTCACCAACACGGGGAGGCGTCATGCCGGGGAAGACCGCGACCGCGACCCGCACCACCGCTGCCGCCGAGGGGGACGTGACCGTCCTGCTCATCGGCATGCGGATCAACCGCTTCTGGGCCGTGCACCACTGGCTGCCGGTCCTCCTCGCCATGCCGCGCATGCTCCGGGAGTTGGCGCAGGACCCGGAGCGCGGGCTCCTGAGCCACGTCCTGCTGACGGCCTCGCCGCGGACGTACTACGTCGTCCAGTACTGGGAGTCCAAGGAGAAGCTCTACCGGTACGCACACTCGCCCGACATGTTCCACCACCGGGCGTGGGCGATCATCAACCGCAAGGAGCGCAAGGGCAAGGTGCGCGGACACGTGGGGCTGTGGCACGAGGCGTACGTCGTCCCCGAGGGGTCGTACGAGTCGGTCTACGCCGACATGCCCGCGTTCGGGCTCGCGGCGGCGCACGGACAGGTGCCGCTCGAGCGGCGCGGCAAGCGCGCACGGGACCGCTTCGCGTACCGGTCGGAGAAGGCCGCCTGGAAAAGGGCGGAGAAGCGGGTCGTCGCCCCGGGGAAGGCCGCGGACGGGGTCTGAGCGCGGCGCCGGGCCCGCCGCGGCGTTGAGGCGGGCCCGTGACCGGTCGGAAGTGTCCTGGGATGGTCAGCCGTTGCGGCGCAGCGCTTCGGAGAGGCGGCCGGCGGCGTCGATGATGGCCTGCGCGTGCATGCGGCCGGGGTGGCGGGTGAGGCGCTCGATGGGCCCGGAGACGGACACGGCGGCCACCACGCGGTTGGAGGGGCCGCGCACCGGCGCGGAGACGGACGCGACGCCGGGCTCGCGCTCGCCGATGGACTGGGCCCAGCCGCGGCGGCGTACGCCGGACAGCGCCGTCGCCGTGAAGCGGGCGCCCTGCAGGCCGCGGTGGAGGCGCTCGGGCTCCTCCCAGGCCATGAGGATCTGCGCCGAGGAGCCGGCCTTCATGGTCAGCGTGGAGCCGACCGGGACCGTGTCCCTCAGGCCCGACAGGCGCTCGGCCGCGGCCACGCAGATGCGCATGTCGCCCTGGCGGCGGTAGAGCTGGGCGCTCTCGCCGGTGACGTCGCGCAGGTGGGTGAGGACCGGGCCCGCCGTGGCGAGCAGGCGGTCCTCGCCGGCCGCAGCCGCCAGTTCGGCCAGGCGCGGGCCGAGAATGAAACGGCCCTGCATGTCGCGCGCCACCAAGCGGTGGTGTTCCAGCGCCACGGCCAGGCGGTGGGCCGTGGGTCGTGCCAGTCCGGTCGCACCGACCAACCCCGCGAGGGTGGCCGGACCGGACTCCAGAGCGCTCAGGACGAGGGCCGCCTTGTCCAGAACGCCGACGCCGCTACTGTTGTCCATGCAACGATACTCCCGTCTCACTCTGTGAAACGCAAGTTCAATTTTCCGTGGAACCCGCCACTCTGGATGGCACGAAGTCACAACCGGCCCGTGACGAAAGGGCCTGGTGGCGGTTGCCCGGAAACACAGGGGTGCGGGCACCGCTTCCCCAAGATCACTAGTTGGGTCGGCGTCTCGTCGCCGACCGAAGGGAAAGCGATGGGTAGGACACTCGCGGAGAAGGTCTGGGACGACCACGTCGTCCGGCGCGCCGAGGGCGAGCCCGACCTCCTCTTCATCGATCTGCACCTGCTGCACGAGGTGACCAGCCCGCAGGCCTTCGACGGCCTCCGCAAGAGCGGCCGCCCGGTGCGCCGGCTCGACCTGACCATCGCCACCGAGGACCACAACACCCCGACGCTCGACATCGACAAGCCCATCGCGGACCCGGTCTCCCGGGCCCAGCTGGAGACGCTGCGCAAGAACTGCGCGGAGTTCGGCGTCCGGCTGCACCCGCTGGGCGACGTCGAGCAGGGCGTCGTGCACGTCGTCGGCCCGCAGCTCGGTCTGACCCAGCCCGGCACCACCGTGGTCTGCGGCGACTCGCACACCTCCACGCACGGTGCCTTCGGCGCGCTGGCGTTCGGCATCGGCACCTCCCAGGTCGAGCACGTGCTGGCCACCCAGACGCTGCCCATGGCCCGCCCGAAGACCATGGCGATCACCGTCAACGGCGAACTGCCCGACGGCGTCACGGCCAAGGACCTGATCCTTGCGATCATCGCGAAGATCGGTACCGGCGGCGGCCAGGGCTACATCCTGGAGTACCGCGGCGAGGCCATCGAGAAGCTCTCGATGGAGGCCCGCATGACCATCTGCAACATGTCGATCGAGGCCGGTGCCCGCGCGGGCATGATCGCCCCCGACGAGACCACCTTCGCCTACCTCCAGGGCCGCCCGCACGCCCCCGAGGGCGCCGACTGGGACGCGGCGGTCCAGTACTGGAAGACGCTGCGCACGGACGACGACGCCGAGTTCGACGCCGAGGTGGTCATCGAGGCCGCCGAGCTGGCCCCGTTCGTCACCTGGGGCACCAACCCCGGCCAGGGCGCCCCGCTTTCCGCCGCCGTCCCCGACCCGGCTTCGTACGAAGACGCCTCGGAGCGCTTCGCCGCCGAAAAGGCCCTGGAGTACATGGGCTTGGAGGCCGGACAGCCGCTGCGCTCCATCAAGGTGGACACCGTCTTCGTGGGTTCCTGCACCAACGGCCGCATCGAGGACCTGCGCGCCGCCGCGGAGATCGTCCGGGACCGCAAAGTCGCCGACGGCGTACGCATGCTGGTCGTCCCGGGCTCCGCGCGGGTCGGTCTGCAGGCCGTCTCCGAGGGCCTGGACGTGGTCTTCAAGGAGGCCGGCGCCGAGTGGCGGCACGCGGGCTGCTCGATGTGCCTGGGCATGAACCCGGACCAGCTGGCCCCGGGTGAGCGCTCCGCGTCCACCTCCAACCGCAACTTCGAGGGGCGCCAGGGCAAGGGCGGCCGCACCCACCTGGTGTCGCCGCAGGTCGCGGCCGCGACGGCGGTCCTGGGCCACCTGGCCTCCCCGGCCGACCTGTCCGCCGCCGACGTCCCCACGCCCGCTGGAGTCTGAGAGTCATGGAAGCGTTCACCAAGCACACCGGCCGGGCCGTCCCGCTGCGCCGCAGCAACGTCGACACCGACCAGATCATCCCCGCCCACTGGCTCAAGAAGGTGACCCGGGACGGGTTCGAGGACGGGCTGTTCGAGGCCTGGCGCAAGGACCCGGAGTTCGTGCTCAACCGGCCCGAGCGCGAGGGCGCCACCGTCCTGGTCGCGGGCCCCGACTTCGGCACCGGCTCCTCCCGCGAGCACGCCGTCTGGGCGCTGCAGAACTACGGCTTCAAGGCCGTGGTCTCCTCCCGCTTCGCCGACATCTTCCGGGGCAACTCGCTGAAGAACGGCCTGCTCACGGTGGTCCTCGACCAGAAGATCGTGGACGGGCTGTGGGAGCTCGTGGAGAAGAACCCGCAGGCCGAGATCACCGTCGACCTGGAGGCCCGCGAGGTCCGCGCCGAGGGCATCACCGCCCCCTTCGAGCTGGACGAGAACTCCCGCTGGCGACTGCTGAACGGGCTGGACGACATCTCGATCACCCTCCGAAACGAGGCCGACATCGCCGCTTACGAGGCGAAGCGCCCGTCGTTCAAGCCGCAGACCCTCCAGGTCTGATCCCCGGAGCCCCCACAGGTTCCCCCGGGACTCCGCAAGGTCGAGTTTCGGCCACCCAACATCCCCGCCGTACCCCCGATCAGCCCGATCGGGGGTACGGCCGTTTTTGGATCCGCCCGCGGTCGCACGTGACCGGCGTGACGCGCAACTTCCCACGTTAGAGGCGTTGTTGCCGGGGTACACGAGTCGTCGAGCACCGGTTCCCGAGTGCGCCAGGAAGGCCGTTCGAGGCGGCAGTTGCCCCCTGCGCAGGCGACAACTCGCCCCAGATGGCACAATCTGTGCATGGAACACGACGGCCAACTCGAGCTCTATACGGCGGTCGCGGTCCGGCTCAAGGAAGCGCACACAAGAGTGCGCGCACTGCAAGTCCCGGAGGGCGTACGGATGGCGCTGACCCGGAAGCTGCTGGTCATTACGGCCGCGGCCAAACACGATCTCGCCGGTGCGGCAAGGCGCCTGGATCGGTTCACCGCCGACCTCGACGCGGGTCGATTCCCCGACGAGGAAGGCTGAACCGGCCGGCCCGCCCGAGTCCGTTGCGACACAAGGGTGATTAGCCCGTTTCGTGTTTGATTTGCGGTATATATCTGCCTAACGTGCGAAAAAGCTTGAACACATTCGTTCTGGCGATGTCTCCGAAGGGGAAGACGTGAACAAGGCGCAGCTCGTAGAAGCGATTGCCGACAAGCTGGGCGGTCGGCAGCAGGCCGCCGACGCTGTCGACGCGGTCCTGGACGCCCTCGTCCGTGCCGTCGTCGCGGGCGACCGGGTCTCGGTCACCGGCTTCGGTTCCTTCGAGAAGGTCGACCGCCCCGCCCGCTACGCCCGCAACCCCCAGACGGGCGAGCGGGTTCGGGTCAAGAAGACCTCCGTGCCGCGCTTCCGCGCGGGCCAGGGCTTCAAGGACCTGGTGAGCGGCTCGAAGAAGCTTCCGAAGAACGACATCGCGGTCAAGAAGGCCCCCAAGGGCAGCCTGTCCGGCCCGCCGCCCACCATCTCCAAGGCCGCGGGCAAGAAGGCCGCCGCCAAGAAGGCCACGGGCGCCGCGAAGAAGACCACGGGAGCGGCCAAGAAGACGACCGCGGCGGCGAAGAAGACCACCGCGAAGAAGACCACCGGAGCGGCGAAGACGACGGCGAAGAAGACCACCGCCAAGAAGTCCCCCGCCAAGAGCACCACGGCGGCCGCGAAGAAGACCGCCGCCCAGAAGGCCCCCGCGAAGAAGGCGACCGCCAAGAAGGCCCCGGCCAAGAAGTCGACGGCCCGCAAGACCACCGCCAAGAAGGCCACCGCCCGCAAGAAGTAGCAGGAGACAACGAGCAGCAGCAGCAGCAGGCGGACGGGCACAGGGCACTCACGCGCCGGGCCGGACTCCCTCTCGGAGTCCGGCCCGCGGCGTGTCCGGGACCCGGCGGCAAGGCCCCGCGGATCAGAACGTCTGCAGCGTCACCAGCGTGATCCGGCGTCCCGCGCCCTCGGTTCCGGCCTCGCCCTCGGTCTCGATCCGCACCCGCTGCCCGGGCCGCAGCAGCCTGAGGCCCCCCGCGTCGAACGCCGCCGCGTCGAAGGGCACGGGCGTGCCGTCGTCGAGCAGCACCTGCCCGCTGCGGCTTTCGGGGTCGTACGTGTACGCGGTCGCCTGCATGCGCGCAGCCTACTGCCCGGCGATCAGCAACCGCGCCGCCACCGCGGCCGTACGGGGCCCCACGCCGAGCGCCAGCGCGGAGCGGAGATCACCGCCGGTATCGACGTCCTGGCGTACGGAATCCACCGCGCCGAGACGGAGTTCCACCGCGCCGGACGCCAGGTGGCGAGCCCGTGAATCCGTACCGAATGCGGGGGCCAATTGCAGGCCCGGAGCCACGGCCAGCAAGGTGGTGCCGATTCCGGCCGCGTCCGGGAGAAAAGCACGCGGGAATTGCGCTGCCGCGGCCAGTACCCGCGCCAATTCGGCCGGCCGCAGCGCGGGAAGATCGGCGTTGAGCGCGGCCACCGGGCTTTCCGGCCGGGCCGCCCGTACCACGGCGGCTCCGTGCGTCAGCGCGGCGTTCAGGCCGCCGCCGGGCTCGTCCGGGACGATGCCCGCGCCGAGCGCCGCCAGCTCCCTTCCGGCCCGCGCGTCGTCCGTGACGACTGCCACATCCGCGACCGCCGGGCAGGCCAGCGCGGCTGCCACGGTGTCCTGTGCGAACGCCAGCGCGAGCCCCGGCCGCACCCCGTCGTCCGCGGTGTCCGCCAGCCTGCTCTTGGCCCGGGCGAGGGGCTTCACGGGTACGACCAAGGTCCACTGCACGAGCGTTCCGTCCTTCTCTCGTCGCCGTCATTGTCACCTGCGAGACCTGGCGGTTCACTCTTCGGGGCGTACGGTGTTCTCGACAGACGGGCGGCCCGGGGCGACACTTGTCCGGCCCCAGGCCCTGGAGGAAAGGTGTCAGCGTGCCCCGCCGCAGAATCGGCTTCTGGTACCGCTTGGCCGCGGTGATCTGCAAACCGCCGCTGGTGGTTCTGATCAAGCGGGACTGGCGGGGAATGGAGAACATTCCGGCCGAGGGTGGATTTATCACCGCCGTGAACCACAATTCGCACGTCGACCCCTTCGCGTACGCGCACTACCAGTACAACACCGGACGCGTCCCGCGATTCCTGGCGAAGAGCGGCCTTTTCAAGAAGGGCTTCGTCGGCGCCGCGATGCGGGGCACCGGACAGATCCCCGTCTACCGCGAGAGCACCGACGCGCTGAGCGCCTTCCGGGCCGCGATCGACGCCGTGGAGCGCGGCGAGTGCGTCGCGTTCTACCCCGAGGGCACCCTCACCCGCGACCCGGACGGCTGGCCCATGACCGCCAAGACCGGTGCCGCGCGCGTGGCCCTGCAGACCAAGTGCCCGGTGATCCCGGTCGCCCAGTGGGGCTGCAACGAACTGCTGCCGCCGTACGCGAAGAAGCCGCACATCCTGCCGCGAAAGACCCACCAGGTGCTGGCCGGACCGCCGGTCGACCTGTCGCGGTTCTACGACAAGGAGATGACCGCGGAGCTGCTGAAGGAGGCCACCGAGGTCATCATGGCCGCCGTCACCCGCCAGCTGGAGGAGATCCGCGGCGAGAAGGCACCCGAAACCCCCTACGACCCGCGCCGCGAGCGGATCGAACAGCGGCGCCGCACACAGGCGCAGTCGCAGCAGTCGCAGCAGTCGCAGCAGTCGCAGCAGGCGCAGTCACAGCCGACGCAGCCGACACGGACACGGCCGCAGGGACCGCAGGCAGAAGGGCAGAGCACGTGAGCAAGCCGGTCAAGGCGGCCGTCTTCGGTACCGGATCCTGGGGTACCGCCTTCGGCACGGTCCTCGCCGACGCCGGCTGCGAGGTCACCCTGTGGGGGCGCCGCGCCGCACTCGCCGACGCCGTCAACTCCACCCGCACCAACCCGGACTACCTGCCCGGCGTGGAGCTCCCCGAGAACCTGCGGGCCACCACCGACGCCGCCGAGGCCGCGCGGGACGCCGACTTCACCGTTCTCGCCGTCCCCTCCCAGACGCTGCGCGCCGGCCTCGCGGACTGGACGCCGCTGCTGGCGCCCGGCACCGTCCTGGTGTCGCTGATGAAGGGCGTCGAACTCGGCTCCGCGATGCGGATGAGCGAGGTGATCGGGGACGTCGCCAAGGTCGGCCCCGAGCGCATCGCCGTGGTCACCGGACCCAACCTGGCCCGCGAGATCGCCGCCCGCATGCCGGCCGCCGCCGTGGTCGCCTGCCCCGACGAGTCCGTCGCCCAGCGCCTCCAGGCCGCCTGCCACACGCCGTACTTCCGCCCCTACACCAACACCGACGTCGTCGGCTGCGAACTGGGCGGCGCCGTGAAGAACGTGATCGGTCTCGCCGTCGGCATCGCGGACGGCATGGGACTCGGCGACAACGCCAAGGGCTCCCTCATCACCCGCGGCCTCGCCGAGACCACCCGCCTCGGCGTCGCCCTCGGCGCCGACCCGCTGACCTTCTCCGGACTTGCCGGACTCGGCGACCTGGTGGCGACCTGCTCCTCGCCGCTGTCCCGCAACCACACCTTCGGCACCAACCTCGGCAAGGGCATGACCCTCGAGGAGACCATCGCGGTCACCAAGCAGACCGCCGAGGGCGTCAAGTCCTGCGAGTCGGTGCTCGACCTGGCCCGCAGGCACGGCGTCGACATGCCGATCACCGAGACCGTCGTCGCCATCGTGCACGAGGGCAAGTCCCCGGTGGTCGCGGTCAAGGAGCTGATGTCGCGCAGCGCGAAGCCCGAACGACGCTGAGCGACACCCGACCGGCCCCGGACCGGAACCGGACCCGAACCCCGTCCGCCACCCGCGCCACGCGGCCCCGCCGACGCTGTCTCGAGGCCCTACGGGCGGGTACTCTCGACGCGATATGAGCACCGAGAACCTCCCCCAGAGCCCTGAGCAGAGCCCTCAGCGGCCGCCCCGCAAGCCGCGTGTGGCCGTCGTGTTCGGCGGGCGCAGCTCCGAACACGGGATCTCCGTGGTCACCGCCGGCGCCGTCCTCGCGGCCATCGACCGGACGCGCTACGACGTCCTGCCGATCGGCATCACCAGGGACGGCCGCTGGGCCCTCACCGCCGACGAACCGGAACGCATGGCGATCACCGAACGCCGTACGCCCGACGTCGAGGAACTGGCCGAGTCGACCGAGGGCGGCGTGCTGCTCCCCGTCGACCCCGCCAACCGCGAGGTCGTCTACAGCGAACCCGGCTCGGTGCCCAAGGCGCTCGGCGAGGTCGACGTCGTCTTCCCCGTGCTGCACGGCCCCTACGGCGAGGACGGCACCCTCCAGGGTCTGCTGGAGCTGTCCGGTGTGCCCTACGTCGGCGCGGGCGTGCTCGCCTCCGCCGTCGGCCAGGACAAGGAGTACATGAAGGCCGTCTTCGCCTCCTACGGGCTGAAGGTCGGCCCGTACGTGGTGATCCGGCCCCGCGAGTGGGGGCAGGACCGTTCCGGCGCCCGCAAGAAGATCGTCGACTTCGCGGGCGAGCACGGCTGGCCGCTGTTCGTGAAGCCCGCCCGCGCGGGTTCCTCGATCGGCATCACCAAGGTCGACGACCTCTCCGGCCTCGACGAGGCGATCGAGGAGGCCCGGCGCCACGACCCGAAGATCCTGGTCGAGGCGGCGCTGCGGGGCCGGGAGATCGAGTGCGGGGTGCTGGAGTTCGAGGACGGCCCCCGGGCTTCCGTCCCCGCCGAGATCCCGCCGCCCTCGGAGCACGCGTACTACGACTTCGAGGCCAAGTACATCGACTCCACCCCCGGCGTCGTGCCGGCCCCGCTCACGGCCGAGGAGACCGCCGAGGTCCAGCGGCTGGCAGTGGCGGCGTTCGACGCGGCCTCCTGCGAAGGGCTGGTGCGCGCGGACTTCTTCCTCACCGAGGACGACGAGTTCGTCATCAACGAAATCAACACCATGCCCGGCTTCACGCCGATCTCCATGTACCCGCAGATGTGGCAGGCGAGCGGCGTGAGCTACCCGGAGCTGGTGGACCGGCTGGTCCAGGCGGCGCTGCGGCGGTCCACGGGACTGCGCTGACGCCTCCCGCCCCGCCACACCCGCCCCGTGCACGGCCGAGAAGGCGATCCCCTCGGGGGTCGCCTTCTCGCAGTATGATCAGCGGGTTTCCCGTCCGGCCTGGGAACCGCCGCCGACTCGCTGTCGTCTGCTGAGGAGCAGCCGCTGTGGCGATCAACAGGGCGAGAGCGAGCGGGCAGCGAGCAGGCGGCGAGTGGGCGGAGAGGGGGCTAGAGATGGACGACCGGACAGGTCAGGGTGCGGGTGATGCCGTCCACTTGCTGGACCTTGGCGACCACCATGCGGCCCAGTTCGTCGACGGTGTCGGACTGGGCGCGGACGATGACGTCGTAGGGTCCTGTCACGTCCTCGGCCTGGATGACTCCAGGGAGCTTGCTGATCGTCTCGGCGACGGTCGACGCCTTGCCGACCTCCGTCTGGATCAGGATGTACGCCTGTACCACGGAACCTCCAGAGCGGCCACGAGGATCATGTGGGGAAAAGGAACGCCACGGTATCGCGTAGCCGCTCTCCGCGGGGAGACCCGCGGGCCGCGGGCCTCACGCGTCGGGGTGCCGGAGGGACCCGAGTTGACGATCACGCCGACCGTGGCGACGGTCATTTCGACCGTAACGAGGACAGAGATGACGCGCGACCGGGCACGGACACGGGCACGGACAGGGACTGGGACAGAAGGGGAGCCAAGGCGATGAAGGGCACTGTTGGTGAGCTGGGGGAGTTCGGGCTCATCAGGGAGCTCACCTCCCGTCTCACCACCACCCCCGCGGTCCGGGTCGGACCCGGCGACGACGCCGCGGTGGTGGCCGCGCCCGACCGCAGGGTGGTGGCCAGCACCGACATCCTCGTCGAGGGGCGGCACTTCCGCCGTGACTGGTCCACCGCGTACGACGTGGGCCGCAAGGCGGCGGCACAGAACCTGGCCGACATCGCCGCCATGGGGGCCGTGCCGACCGCGCTGCTGCTCGGCCTGGTCGTGCCGGCCGAACTGCCGGTGACCTGGCCGACCGAGCTGATGGACGGGCTGCGCGACGAGTGCCAGGTCGCGGGCGCCTCCGTGGTCGGCGGCGACGTGGTGGGCGGCGACACCATCACCGTCTCCATCACCGCCCTCGGCGACCTGCGCAACCAGGAGCCCGTCACGCGGGGCGGCGCCCAGCCCGGCGACCTCGTCGCGGTGACCGGCTGGCTGGGCTGGTCCGCCGCCGGGTTCGCCGTCCTGTCCCGCGGCTTCCGCTCGCCGCGCGCCTTCGTCGAGGCCCACCGCCGCCCCGAGCCGCCGTACCACGCCGGTCCGGCCGCCGCGGGCCTCGGCGCCACCGCCATGTGCGACGTGAGCGACGGACTGATCGCCGACCTGGGGCACATCGCCGAGGCCAGCAAGGTCAGGATCGACGTGCGCTCCGGGCAGATCGACATCCCGTCCCAGATGAACGACATCGGCCAGGCCGTCGGCGTCGACCCCATGCAGTGGGTGCTCACCGGGGGCGAGGACCACGCGATCGTCGCGACCTTCCCGCCGGACGTGAAACTGCCCGCCCGCTGGAAGGTCATCGGCGAGGTCCTCAACCCCTCCGCGCTGCCTCAGGTGACGGTGGACGGGGCGCCGTGGACCAGCAAGGGCGGCTGGGACCACTTCGGCGGGGACGTGGAGTCGTGAGGCCGCCGCTGGTGCTCACCGTGGCGGGCTCCGACTCCGGGGGCGGCGCCGGGATCCAGGCCGACCTGAAGACGATGCTCGCCCTCGGCACCCACGGCATGAGCGTCCTGACCGCGGTCACCGCCCAGAACTCCCGCGGCGTGCAGGGCGCCTGGGAACTGCCCGTGGACGCGGTGCGCGCCCAGTACCGCAGCGTCGTCGACGACATCGGCGTCCAGGCGGTGAAGACCGGGATGCTCTCCTCCGCCGAACTCGTCGAGACCGTCGCCGACTTGCTCCGCGGCACCGACGCGCCCGCCGTCGTCGACCCGGTCGGCGTCTCCAAGCACGGGGACGCGCTGCTCGCCGCCTCCGCGCTGGACTCGGTGCGCACCAAGCTGCTGCCGGTCGCCACCGTCGCCACGCCCAACCTCGACGAGGTCGCCCAACTCACCGGCGTACGCGTCGAGTCCGACACCGATCTGCGCCGGGCCGCGGCGGCCGTCCTGGAGTACGGGCCGCGCTGGGTGCTGATCAAGGGCGGCCATCTGGCCGGTGACGCCGTCGACCTGCTCACCGACGGCTCCGAGGAGCACTGGCTGCGCGCCCCGCGCCTCGACAACCGGCACACGCACGGCACGGGCTGCACCCTCGCCTCGGCCGTGGCCTGCGGACTGGCGAAGGGGCAGTCGGTGCCGGAGGCGGTGGCGGCGGCCAAGGAGTACGTCACCGGGGCGATCGCGGCCGGGTTCCCGCTGGGCGACGGCATCGGGCCGGTGGACCACGGCTGGGCGCTCAGGCGGGATACTCCCTGAGCTCGATGCCGGTGGCGGCCTTGTCGGTGAGCCGCTTGAAGAAGCCGGCCATCAGACGGTGGCTGAGCAGCCGGTACATGCGGTCGCGGCTGCGGATACGGCGCTCGGTGGGCGGGGCGAAGAACGGGCCCGCGTTGCCGGAGATCTTCTGGCAGCCCTTGGCGAAGTCCCGCATCCGCGTCTCGTACTCGGCGAACGCGGTGCGGTGGTCGCCGCCCGCCAGGGCGAGTTCCCCGGCGAGGACGTACGCGCCGACGATCGCGACGCCCGTCCCCATGCCGCCCATGGTGGCGCCGTACCCGGCGTCGCCGAGCAGGGCGACGCGTCCCTCGGTGAGCCGGTCGACGTGGATCTGCGCGATCGCGTCGAAGTACAGGTCGTCGGCCTCCTCCAGCGCCTTCAGCACGTTCGGCGCCTCCCAGCCCATCCCCACGAACCGCTCCCGCAGGATCCGCTTCTGCGCGGCCACGTCCCCGCGGTCGTACGCCAACCGCTCCGAGCGGAAGACCAGGAGGGCGCCCGCGCGCTCCGGGTCGCCGTCGTAGTTGCCGACGCAGACCGCGCGGCCGGGCTCGCTGTACAGGCGGCCGGTGCGGTCGAGGCCGAGGTGGTTGGGGATGCCGAAGCCGGCCACGTAGTGGTCCTGGAACCGCAGGTACCGGGCCTCGTCGCCGAAGACCAGGCGCCGGGTGCGCGAGTGCAGGCCGTCGGCGCCGACGACGAGGTCGAAGCGGCGGGGCGCGCCGTGCTCGAAGGTGACGTCCACTCCGTCCGGGCCGTCGGTGAGTGTGGCGACCGAGTCGCCGAAGACGTACTCGACGGTGTCCTCGGTGCGTTCGTGGAGGATCTTCGCCAGTTCGCCGCGGAAGATCTCGACGTCCCCGCTCATCAGCTCGGCGGGCAGGTCCACGCGCGGGGCGCCGTCGGCGCCGACGACGGTCTGCCGGCCCATGTGGGTCTGGCGGGCGTGGACCTCGTCCCAGACGCCCATGGCGGTGAGCACCCTCCGGTGCACATGGCCCCGGAAGTCGACGGCGAAGCCGTCCCCGCGCAGCGCGGGCGCCTTCTCGACGACGGTGACCCGGGCGCCGTACCGGGCGAGGCAGAGGGCGAGGGCGGGCCCGGCGACGCCGGCGCCGGAGACGAGGACGGTGCGGTGGCCGAGGCGGTGTGTGTTCGTCATGGCGGAGAGCCTCGGCGCCACCGCTTACCGTCCGCCCACCGTTCGCATACCGCGGGCTGACGGGGGCTGACCACCGGGGTCGCGGGGGTGGCCACCGGGCTCGCGGGGCGGGCCACAGGGCTCGCGGGTGTGCGCCGGGGAGATCGCAGGGGTGCGCGGTGGCCGTCGTCACCAAGGTCGCGGTGCGCGGTGGTCGTCGTCACCAAGGTCGCGGTGCGCGGTGGTCGTCGTCACCAAGGTCGCGGTGCGCGGTGGTCGTCGTCACCAAGGTCGCGGTGCGCGGTGGTCGTCGTCACCAAGGTCGCGGTGCGCGGTGGCCGTCGTCACCAAGGTCGCGGGCGGTGCGCCCCGGTGCGTGTCGCCGGGCCGTCGCCGACGGCCCGGGGGCCGCGTGAAGGTCCCGGCGGTGTGTCCGGGGGCGACGGCAGGCGGTCGGCCGTCGGTGCAGGGCCGCCTACCGTTCGCTCACCGCCCCCGCCCGCAGTCCCCGTCCCCGCTCGAAGGCGCGGTCGTACGACCCGGGGGCGAGCCGGGCGCGGACCTCCCGCTCGGCGCGGGCGGCGTCGGGGTCGCCGGGGGCCGGGGCGCCGCGTAGGCCCGTGGCGGCGCCGAGGAGTTCGGCGGCGCGCTCCGGGGACGCGGTGACGCCGGCGAGGGACTCGGCGACCTCCGCCAGGGCGAGCACGTCGGGGGAGTCGAGGGCGAGCACGCGGGCCTGCTCCAGCCAGTCGCCCGCGGTCTCCGCGTCGCCCTCCGCGTCGGCCGTGCGGCCCAGGCCCACCAGGATGCGGATCGACTCGCCGGTGCTGAACCAGTTGTCGGCGCACAACCGGAGCGCGTCCTCGTACTCCACGCGCGCGCGTGCCGTGTCGCCGGAGAGCCGGGCCACGTCGCCGAGGCCCCGCCGGGCGCTCGCCACCTTGTCACCGGCCCCGGCCGCGCGGGCGAGCGCGGCGGAGTGCGTGAAGTGCCTGGCGGCCTCCTCGGCCTCACCCCGGTGCAGCAGCACGAGCGCGCGCGAGCGGAGCAGGTCCGCGGTCTCCTCGGGCGCCTCCAGCTCCCGAACGTGTGCCAGGCCCTCGTCGAGCAGCTCAAGCGCCCGGTCGTACGCGCCACGCCGGTTGGCGAATCCGCCCAGTGGGTCGAGGCAGTTGGCCATGCCCCAGCGGTCCCCGGTGGCGCGGAAGCCGGCCAGGGACCGGGCGAATGCGGCCTCCGCCTCGGCCGCCCGGCCCGCGAACAGCTCCTGGTAGCCGATGCCCATGTCGAGCAGGGCCAGCCCCCAGGGGCCCTTCCCGACCTGGACCGTCGGCAAGCCGTCCGCCACGAGCGTGGGCCCGCAGGTGAGCGAGTGCAGGACGACCGCGAACGGCAGTCGCAGCGGCCGGTCCAGCGACTCCATCACCGCGGACACCCGCGCGACCCGCCCGGTGTCGGCCGGGTCGCCGTCCCCGTCCCCGGAGACCGCGTTCATCGCGCACAGGGCGTACTCCTCGGTCAGCCCCTCGGGCGGCTCGTCGCCGACGGCCGTCAGCAGAGCGCGGGCCCGCGGCACCTGTTCGCCGTGCAGGCCGCGCAGCCGGCGGAACCAGGTCAGGGCGGCCATGAGCCGCAGGGCCTCGCGCGGTGCGGTGGCCGTGAGATGCCGCTGGGCCGCGTCCAGATTGCCCAGCTCGGCGGCGAGCCGGGACAGCCACGACAGCTGGTCGCCGGTGCGCAGGTGCGGCTCCGCCCGCTCTGCCAGATCGAGGAAGTACGCGGCGTGCGCGTCGCGCAGCCCGTCCCGGCCCACCAGGTCCTCGGCCGCGAACGCGCGAAGGGTCTCCAGCATCCGGTAGCGGCCCTGGGGCAGGTGCTCCAGGAGCGACTTCTCCACCAGCGAGGCCAGCAGGTCCTCCGGATGCGGCACGCCGCACACCGCCTCCACGACCTCCAGAGTGGCGCCCCCGGTGAAGACCGTCAGCCGCCGGGCCAGCTCCCTTTCCTCCTCGTCCAGCAGCTCCCAGCTCCACTCGACGACGGCGCGCAGCGTGCGGTGGCGGGGAGCCTTGGAACGGTCGCCCCGGCTGAGCAGACGGAAACGGTCGTCCAGGCGGTCGGCCAGCTCGTCCGGGGTGAGGGTGCGCAGCCGGGCCGCGGCCAGCTCGATGGCCAGGGGCAGCCCGTCCAGGGCCGCGCAGATCTCCGGCACGCGCGCGTGGCCGTCGAACCCGGGGCGTACCGCACGGGCGCGTTCCAGGAACAGTTCGGCCGACGGGCGCGGCGGCAGCGGCGGAACCGGCACGAGAGCCTCGCCGGTGACCCCGAGGCTCTCCCGGCTGGTGGCGAGGACCCGTACGCCCGGGCAGGCACCCAGCAGCAGTGCCGCCAGCGCGGCGGCCGCGTCGACGAGGTGCTCGCAGTTGTCGAGCACGACCAGTGCCTCGCGGTCCTCCAGGGCGGTCAGCAGCCGCTCCGTGGCGTCCGCGCCCGAGGTGCGGAAGCCCTCGCGCACACCGAGGGCGGTGAGCACGGCGTACGGGATCTGCGTGCCGTCGGTCAGGGGTGCCAGCTCGACGAAACAGACCTCCGTGGGGGAGCCCGGCGCCTCGCACCGGCTCGCCGCCTCGATCGCGAGCCGGGTCTTGCCGGTGCCGCCCGGGCCGGTGAGCGTGACCAGACGCGCGTCGGCGAACAGGACGGTGACGCGGTCCAGCTCGGCGTCCCGGCCGACGCAGCGGGTCAACTGGGCCGGCAGCCGGGGCCGGCGCGGGGCGGCGGCGGTGTGCCCCCGGAGCAGTTCGCCGTGGAGGGCGGACAGCTCGGGCGACGGATCGGCGCCGAGCTGCTCGGCCAGCGTGCGCCGGGCCTCCTCGTACACCGTCAGCGCCTCGGCGGGCCGCCCGCCCGCGTGCAGGGCCCGCATCAGCTGCCCGTACAGGCGCTCGCTCAAGGGATGCGCCGCCAACAGCGACCGCAGCTCGGGCACCAGCTCCGGACCACCACCGAGCGCCAGGTCCGCCGCGATCCGGTCCTGTACGGCGGTCAGCCGCAGCTCGGTGAGCCGGGCCGCCTCGGCGGGCGCCTCCGGCAGGTCGGGCAGCGCGGGGCCGCGCCACAGCGCGAGCGCCTCACGCAACCCGGCCGCCGCGCGCGCGTGGTCACCGGCGGCGAGCGCGGTACGCCCTTCACTGCACAGGCGTTCGAATATGTGGCTGTCGACGGATCCGGGCGGCGTGACGACGCGGTACCCGGAGCCGTTGCCCTCGACGGGTGTGTGCGGAGCGAGCCGCGCGCGAAGGCGGGAGATCTGCGACTGGAGGGCGTTCGCGGCGCCGGCGGGCGGCTCACTGCCGTACAGGCCGTCGATCAGCCGGGCCGAGGAGACCGTGCGGCCGGCGTCGAGGAGCAGGAGCGTCAGCAGCGCTCGGGGCCGGGGACCACCGGGGTCGACGGGGGTGCCGTCATCGGTGCGGATGTCCAGGGGGCCGAGAATCCCGAAGCGCATTCCCGGGATTCTGGCACGGCGGGGTGTGGGGGCACGGCAAAAAGCCGGCCCACACGAGGTGGACCGGCTTCGTGCAGCGGACCAGGCAGTGGCCGCGCGCTCAGCTGATGCGTCAGCGCGAGACCTTGCCGGCCTTGATGCACGAGGTGCAAGCGTTCACGCGCTTCGGCGTCCCGCTCACCACGGTACGCACACGCTGGATGTTCGGGTTCCAGCGACGGGACGTACGGCGGTGCGAGTGCGAGATGTTGTTGCCGAAGCCCGGCCCCTTGCCGCAGACGTCGCAGTTGGCAGCCACGGGTCACTCCAAAGACTTCAGATGCACTTACGGTTGATCCCGGCATGCCGGGATCAAGCTCTCGGACTCGCGAACGAGCCGGGATCTGAGTGGCGGTGCCAGGGGGAGAGCCCGATCGGGATCGGGCAACCGGAGCAGCATACAACGGCTGCTCCCGTACAACGAAACTACCACGGCAGCTCAGGGGCCCGCCCCGGCCCTCTTCCGGTGGGCCGGCGTCCCAAGGTCTACGCTGCCAGCCACGTCCGCAGTCCAGGGAGGCGCAGGTGGCGCAGGTGCCGCAGAGGTTCTTCGACGCTCTGGCGGTGCGTACCTGGTGCGGTCTGTCGCTGCGCGCGCTGGGGCGGGCGCGCGAGGAGATCGACGCGATCAACGTCTATCCCGTCGCCGACGGGGACACCGGCACGAACCTCTACCTGACCGTCGAGTCGGCCTTCGCCGCGGTGGAGGCCGTCTTCGCGGCGCACGAGGTGGACGGGGGGACCCGGGACGCGAGCAAGGGGGCCCGGGGCGCGGACGACGGGCCCTCGCTGGCCGATGCCGTGGGCGCCATGGCGCACGGCGCGCTGATCGGTGCGCGGGGCAACTCCGGCACGATCCTGGCGCAGCTCCTGCGCGGCATGGCCCAGGTGCTCACCGCGCGGGGTGACTCCGCCCACACCGAGGGCCCGGGGCTGCGGCTGGCCCTGCGGCACGCGGCCGCGTCCGCCCGGCAGGCCGTGGCCCACCCGGTCGAGGGCACCGTCCTGACCGTCGCCTCGGCCGCCGCCGACGCGGCCGACGGTGCCGAGGACGACTGCGCCGCGGTGGCCCGCGCGGCGTACGAGGGCGCCCGCGCGGCGCTCGTCGCCACCCCGGGCCAGCTGCCCGTCCTGGAGCGCGCCGGAGTGGTCGACGCGGGCGGACACGGCCTGGTGACGGTCCTCGCGGCCATGGTGGAGACGTTCACGGGCCGGTCGCCGGGCCCGGTCGCCGTGCCGCACGCGCGCGTGGAGCGCGCCACGGAGGGGGAGAGCGCCACGGAGGGGGAGAGCGCCACAGAAGGGGGGTGCTCCAGGGAGGGGGAGTGCGCCACAGAAGGGGGGTGCTCCAGGGAGGGGGAGTGCGCCACAGAAGGGGGGTGCTCCAGGGAGGGCGACGCCACGGAGGAGGGCGACGGGAGTGGCCCCGCCTTCGAGGTGATCTACCTCCTGGAGGCCGAGGACGCGGCCGTGGCCCGGCTGCGGCAGCGGCTCGACGCCCTCGGGGACTCGCTCGTCGTGGTCGGCGGCGACGGTCTGTGGAACGTCCACGTGCACGTCGACGACGCGGGCGCCGCCGTCGAGGCGGGCGTCGAGGCCGGGCGGCCGTACCGGATCCGCATCACCCACTTCGGGCACGGCGACGCGCACACCACCGGGACCGAGCGCCCGCCCCGGGAGCGCACCCAGCGCGCCGTGGTGGCCGTCGTACCGGGGGAGGGGCTGGCGGCGCTGTACGCCGAGGCCGGCGCGACCACCCTGCTCGCGCGCCCCGGGGAGCCGCCCGCGAGCGGCGAACTGGTCCAGGCCGTCCGGCGGGCGCACGCGCGCGAGGTGGTGCTGCTGCCCAACGACGCCGAGCTGCGCCACACCGCCGCCGCGGCGGCCGAGCAGGCCCGCACCGAGGGCATCCGCGTCGCCCTCATCCCGACCCGGTCCGCGGTCCAGGGCATCGCCGCGCTCGCCGTGCACGAGTCCGAGCGGCGCTTCGACGAGGACGTGGTGGCGATGACCTCGGCGGCCGGCGCCACCCGCCACGCCGAGGTCACCGTCGCCGAACGCCAGTCCTGGACCACGGCGGGCATCTGCCAGGCCGGTGACGTGCTCGGCCTCATCGACGGCGACGTGGCCGTGATCGGCGCGGACGTCTCGGAGGTGGCCGCGACCGTCCTGGACCGCATGCTGGCGGCGGGCGGCGAGCTGGTCACCCTCGTCCTCGGCGACGAGGCGCCCCAGAGCGTCGCCGACCAGCTGGAGGCCCGCGTCCGCGAGGCATACCTCGCCGTCGACACGGTGGTCTACCGGGGCGGCCGGCAGGGCGCGCTGCTGCTGGTCGGGGTGGAGTAGACGGAGCGGTACCGGGCGGGTACGGCGCTCCCCTGGGCCGTTGTCAGTGGCGTGGTGTGCAATGGATCTCGTGCCCGCACTGCAAGAACCCCTGAAGAAGGTGCTCGGCCCCGCCACCGCGAAGGTGATGGCCGAGCACCTCGGCCTGCACACCGTCGGCGACCTCCTCCACCACTACCCCCGGAGATACGAGGAGCGCGGCCAGCTCACCCACCTCGCCGACCTGCCCATGGACGAGCACGTCACCGTGGTCGCCCAGGTCGCCGACGCCCGGCTGCACACCTTCGCCTCGTCGAAGGCCCCGCGCGGCAAGGGGCAGCGCCTCGAGGTGACCATCACGGACGGCAGCGGCCGCCTCCAACTGGTCTTCTTCGGCAACGGCGTCCACAAGCCCCACAAGGAACTCCTGCCGGGCACCCGCGCGATGTTCGCGGGCAAGGTCTCCGTCTTCAACCGCCGACTGCAACTGGCCCACCCGGCGTACGAGTTGCTGCGCGGTGACACCGAAGGCGAGGAGACCGTCGAGTCCTGGGCGGGAGCCCTCATCCCCCTCTACCCGGCCACCGCCAAGCTGGAGTCCTGGAAGCTCGCCAAGGCGATCCAGACGGTGCTGCCCAGCGCCCAGGAGGCCGTCGACCCGCTCCCCGACTCCCTGCGCGAGGGCCGGGGCCTGGTCTCCCTGCCCGAGGCCCTCCTCAAGATCCACCGTCCGCACACCAAGGCCGACATCGAGGACGCCCGCGCCCGACTGAAGTGGGACGAGGCCTTCGTCCTCCAGGTCGCCCTCGCCCGCCGCCGCCACGCCGAGACCCAACTCCCCGCCGTCCCCAGGAAGCCCAGCCCCGACGGCCTGCTCACCGCCTTCGACGACCGCCTCCCCTTCACCCTCACCGACGGTCAGCGGAAGGTCTCCCGCGAGATCTTCGACGACCTCGCCACCGACCACCCGATGCACCGGCTGCTCCAGGGCGAGGTGGGCAGCGGCAAGACCCTGGTCGCCCTGCGCGCCATGCTCGCCGTCGTCGACTCCGGCGGGCAGGCCGTGATGCTGGCGCCCACCGAGGTGCTCGCCCAGCAGCACCACCGGTCGGTCGTCGAGATGATGGGCGAGCTGGCCGAGGGCGGCATGCTGGGCGGTGCCGAGCATGCCACCAAAGTGGTGCTGCTGACCGGTTCCATGGGCGCCGCCGCCCGCCGGCACGCCCTGCTCGACCTGGCCACCGGCGAGGCGGGCATCGTCATCGGCACGCACGCGCTGATCGAGGACAAGGTGCAGTTCCACGACCTCGGCCTGGTCGTCGTCGACGAGCAGCACCGCTTCGGTGTCGAACAGCGCGACGCCCTGCGCGGCAAGGGAAAACAGCCGCCGCACCTGCTCGTCATGACCGCCACGCCCATCCCGCGCACCGTCGCGATGACCGTCTTCGGCGACCTGGAGACCTCGGTCCTGGACCAGCTCCCGGCCGGCCGGTCCCCGATCGCCAGCCATGTCGTCCCGGCCGCCGACAAGCCCCACTTCCTCGCCCGGGCCTGGGAGCGGGTCCGCGAGGAAGTCTCGAACGGCCACCAGGCGTACGTCGTCTGCCCGCGCATCGGCGACGAGGACGACGACCCGAAGAAGGACCCGAAGAAGGACTCGAAGAAGGACTCGAAGAAGGACTCGAAGAAGGACTCGAAGAAGGACTCGAAGAAGAAGGCCGCACAGGGCAACGCGCCCGAGGGCGACGCCGAGAAGCGGCCACCGCTCGCCGTCCTCGACGTCGCCGAGCAGCTCGCCAAGGGGCCTTTGCAGGGGCTCAAGGTGGAGGTCCTGCACGGCAGGATGCAGCCCGACGACAAGGACGCGGTCATGCGCCGCTTCGCCGCCGGGGAGACCGACGTCCTGGTCGCCACCACCGTCATCGAGGTCGGCGTGAACGTCCCCAACGCCACCGCGATGGTGATCATGGACGCCGACCGCTTCGGCGTCTCCCAGCTCCACCAGCTGCGCGGCCGGGTCGGGCGGGGCTCCGCTCCCGGCCTGTGCCTGCTGGTCAGCGAGATGCCCGAGGCGAGCGCGGCCCGGCAGCGGCTGAACGCCGTCGCGAGCACCCGCGACGGCTTCGAGCTCTCCCGCATCGACCTCGAACAGCGCCGTGAGGGCGACGTCCTCGGCCAGGCCCAGTCCGGCGCCCGCACGTCCCTGCGCGTCCTGGCCGTCATCGAGGACGAGGAGATCATCGCGCAGGCCAGACAGGAGGCGGCCGACGTCGTCGCCGCCGACCCGGAGCTGACCGGCCTGCCCGGGCTGCGCACGGCCCTGGAGGCGCTGCTGGACGAGGAGCGGGAGCAGTACCTGGAGAAGGGCTGAGAGACTGGCAACGGACACCGTCCGTCCACCCGAGCACACCGACAAGGACCCAGAAATGACCCGCGTGATCGCCGGCAGAGCCGGCGGACGTCGCCTGGCCGTCCCGCCGGGAACCGGTACCCGCCCCACCTCCGACCGCGCGCGCGAGGGCCTGTTCTCCACCTGGCAGTCCCTGCTCGGCGGCCCACTGGACGGCGAGCGGGTCCTCGACCTGTACGCGGGTTCCGGCGCCGTCGGCCTGGAGGCGCTGTCCCGCGGCGCGGGGCACGTCCTGCTCGTCGAGGCCGACGCCCGCGCCGCCCGCACGGTCCGGGAGAACGTCAAGTCCCTCGGCCTGCCCGGCGCCGAAGTCAGGGCGGGCAAAGCGGAACAGATCATCCGCACCCCGGCCCCGGCGGAGCCGTACGACGTCGTCTTCCTGGACCCGCCGTACGCCGTCTCCGACGACGATCTTCGGGAGATCCTGCTCACACTCCGTACGGAGGGGTGGCTCGGGACGGAAGCGCTCGTCACCGTGGAGCGCAGCACCAGAGGCGGCGAATTCCGCTGGCCGGACGGCTTCGAAGCGATCCGGGCCCGTCGCTACGGCGAGGGAACGTTTTGGTACGGTCGCGCCGCCTCTACGTGCGAAGACGCACGATGACCGGACCGGAGAGCGAGGGAACACAAGTGCGCCGTGCCGTCTGTCCCGGGTCATTCGACCCGATCCACAACGGACACCTCGACATCATCGCCCGTGCCTCCAGCCTCTACGACGAGGTCTACGTCGCGGTGATGATCAACCGGTCCAAGAAGAGCCTGTTCGAGATCGAGGAGCGGATCGACCTCATCCGCCGGGTCACCGCCGAGTACGGCAACGTCCGCGTGGAGTCCTTCCACGGTCTGCTCGTGGACTTCTGCAAGCAGCGCGAGATCCCGGCCATCGTCAAGGGCCTGCGCGCGGTCAGCGACTTCGACTACGAGCTGCAGATGGCCCAGATGAACAACGGCCTCTCGGGGGTGGAGACCCTCTTCGTCCCCACCAACCCCACCTACAGCTTCATGTCGTCCTCCCTGGTCAAGGAGGTCGCGACCTGGGGCGGCGACATCTCCCACCTGGTGCCGCCGCTGGTCCTCGAGGCCCTCACTGAGCGCCTGAGCAACCGCTGACCGTCCCGTCGCACAGCCCACGGAGACTGACGATCCGTCACCCGGTGTCCCCGGGACGCCCCGGGGTCGTACAGTCGTCCCGTCCGTCTCCATCACAGCTGTAGAGAGTGGCGAGCACACGGTGGACGTGCAGAACAAGCTCGACGAGATCACCGCGATGGTCTCCGGCGCCCGCGCCATGCCCATGTCGGCCTCGTGCGTGGTCAACCGCGCGGAACTGCTCTCGATGCTGGAAGAGCTGCGCGCGGAGCTGCCCGGTTCCCTCGCCCAGGCCCAGGAGCTGATCGGCGACCGCGAGCAGATGGTCGCGCAGGCGCGCCAGGAGGCCGACCGGATCATCGAGAGCGCGCACGCCGAGCGCGGCTCCCTGATCGCCGACACCGAGGTCGCCCGGCGCTCCCAGGCCGAGGCCGACCGGATCCTCGCCGAGGCCCGCCAGGAGGCCGAGGAGGTCCGCGCCGAGGCCGACGACTACGTCGACTCCAAGCTCGCCAACTTCGAGGTCGTCCTCACCAAGACCCTCGGTTCCGTCGGCCGGGGCCGCGAGAAGCTCCTCGGCACCGGACCCGGCCTCGACGAGAACGGCTACGAGGACGAGGACGCCCCCGAGCGCAGCCACGACCCCGAGACCCTGCGCCGCGACGCCGACGCCTATGTCGACACCAAGCTCGGCGCCTTCGAGGCCGTGCTGGCCAAGACCCTGGACGCGGTCGGCCGGGGCCGCCAGAAGCTGCACGGCCGGATCGCCACCGACGACCTCGGCGCCCTCGCGGACGACATGACCACCGTCCAGCACTCCAGCGACGCCGACTATCTCGCCGACCTCGCGGGCCTCTCCGACGTCCCCGCCCCCGCCGGGCAGCCCATGCAGCCCCAGTACGGCGAGCAGCAGCCCGCGGCGGCCCAGGTGCCGGCCCAGGCCCTGCCGGAGATGCCCCAGCAGGAGCCGGCGTACGGCTACGCGCAGCAGCAGCCCGATCCGTACGCGGCCTACCAGCAGACCTACGACGGCGGGCAGGACCCGTACGGCTACCAGCAGCAGGGTGCCGACCCGTACGCCTACCAGTACGACGGCGGTCAGCAGGCGTACGACGCACAGCAGGGCTACGCCCAGCCCCCGCAACCGCAGCAGCCCCCGCACGCCCAGCCGCAGGCGCTCGACGAGACCAGCCTCTTCGACACCAGCATGATCAGTGCCGAGCAGCTGAGGGCGTACGAACAGGGCCGCGGCCTCTAGGGGCGAGGGGGCGCTCCGGCCCGGATTGGGACGAGAGCGAATGGTCCAGTATCCTGGCTCTTCGGTCGCGCGTACGTCCGCGATCGCCGCTGCCCGGGAACACCGAAGGGCGGCACCCTCAACCCACGAAGACCGAAAGCAGGAATGGTTCTGAACGCGCGCCTCGACCACCGCGACCCCCTCGTGTTCGACACACACGAGCTGGGACGGCGGCCCGGTGCGCTCCAGCGCCTGACCCGCACGGTCGACGCTCCCAGGGACTTCGGTCTCCAGGGAGTCATCGGAGTGCCGGAAGGCGCCCCGGTGGAGCTCGATCTCCGGCTCGAGTCGGTCATGGAAGGGGTGCTCGTCACAGGCACCGCCCGTGCCAGGGCCGAGGGGGAGTGCGTAAGGTGTCTGGAGCCGCTCGAGCAGCAGCTCGAAGCGGACTTCCAGGAGCTGTTCTCGTACCCTGACGCCGACGACCGTGGCCGCCCCGTGGCGGAACCGGGCGACGACGCCGAGGACGACGAGGACAGGTTCTTCGTCGAGGACGGACTGATCGGCCTCGAACCCGTGCTGCGCGACGCGGTGGTGCTCGCACTGCCGATGCAGCCGGTGTGCCAGGAAGACTGCCAGGGTCTGTGCTCCGAGTGCGGAGTGCGCCTGTCGGACGACCCGGACCACCACCACGACGCCGTCGACATTCGTTGGGCGGCATTGCAGGGACTCGCCGGTTCACTCGGAGACGGCGAGAAGGACGAGATGAGCGGCGACGGGTCGGATTCCGCGGACGCCGCCGAGAAGCAGGAGAAGTAGCCGTGGCTGTTCCGAAGCGGAAGATGTCGCGCAGCAACACGCGCCACCGCCGGTCGCAGTGGAAGGCTGCGGTCCCCACCCTGGTTGCGTGCGAGCGCTGCCACGAGCCCAAGCTGCAGCACATCGCGTGCCCGGCTTGCGGCACTTACAACAAGCGCCAGGTCCTCGAGGTCTGAGCGGCTGGTGAGAGGCACTGTGTCAGTCCCCAAGAAGGCGGAAGACGCCAAGGCGGACCCACCCGCCAAGAAGAAGGCGGACACCCAGGCCTCGTCCCACACGCTTCTGGAAGGGCGGCTCGGCTATCAGCTCGAGTCCGCCCTTCTGGTGCGTGCACTGACCCACCGTTCCTACGCGTACGAGAACGGCGGTCTGCCGACGAACGAGCGGCTGGAGTTCCTCGGGGACTCCGTGCTCGGTCTCGTCGTCACGGACACGCTGTACCGCACCCACCCCGACCTGCCCGAAGGCCAGCTGGCCAAGTTGCGGGCCGCGGTGGTCAACTCGCGTGCGCTGGCTCAGGTGGGCCGCGGGCTCGAACTCGGCTCCTTCATCCGGCTCGGCCGCGGTGAAGAGGGCACGGGCGGCCGGGACAAGGCGTCCATCCTCGCCGACACCCTCGAAGCGGTGATCGGCGCGGTCTATCTCGACCAGGGCCTCGACGCGGCCTCCGAACTGGTGCACCGCCTGTTCGACCCGCTGATCGAGAAGTCCTCGAACCTCGGTGCCGGCCTGGACTGGAAGACCAGCCTCCAGGAACTCACCGCGACCGAAGGGCTCGGCGTCCCCGAGTACCTGGTCACGGAGACCGGTCCCGACCACGAGAAGACCTTCACTGCTGCTGCCCGCGTCGGAGGCGTCTCGTACGGCACCGGCACCGGCCGCAGCAAGAAGGAGGCGGAGCAGCAGGCGGCGGAATCCGCGTGGCGGTCCATCCGGGCCGCGGCGGACGAGCGCGCCAAGGAGACGGCGAACGCCGTCGACGTGGACGCCGACGAGGCGTCCGCCTCCGCCTGATCCGTCCACCGCACGGTCCGAACGCCCGCCCCGCTTCCGGGGCGGGCGTTCGGCTCGTCGGCCCTCCGCAAGCCCAGTCCGCAAGCCCAGTCCACCGCCCCCGTCCACCGGCCCACCCGAGGGGAAGCCATGCCAGAGTTGCCCGAGGTAGAGGTCGTACGGCGCGGCCTGGAGCGCTGGGTCGCCCACCGGACCGTCGCCGACGCCGAGGTGCTGCACCCGCGTGCGGTACGCCGGCACATCGCCGGGCCCGACGACTTCGCCCACCGCCTCAAGGGCCACCGCATCGGCACACCCAGCCGCCGCGGCAAATACCTGTGGCTGCCCCTGGAGGACACCGACCAGGCGGTCCTCGCCCACCTCGGCATGAGCGGCCAGCTCCTGGTCCAGCCGCACGAGACACCCGCCGAGAAGCACCTGCGCATCCGCGTCCGCTTCACCGACGCCCTCGGCACCGAACTCCGCTTCGTCGACCAGCGCACCTTCGGCGGCCTCTCCCTGCACGAGACCACCCCCGACGGACTGCCCGACGTCATCGCGCACATCGCCCGCGACCCGCTGGACCCCCTCTTCGACGACGAGGCGTTCCACCAGGCGCTGCGCCGCAAGCGCACCACGATCAAACGGGCCCTGCTCGACCAGTCCCTGATCAGCGGCGTCGGCAACATCTACGCGGACGAGGCCCTGTGGCGCGCCCGCCTGCACTACGAACGCCCCACGGCGACCCTCACCCGCCCCCGCACCGCCGAACTCCTCGGCCACGTCCGGGACGTGATGAACGCCGCCCTCGCCGTCGGCGGCACCAGCTTCGACAGCCTGTACGTCAACGTCAACGGCGAGTCCGGCTACTTCGACCGCTCGCTCGACGCGTACGGCCGCGAGGGCCTGCCGTGCCGCCGCTGCGCCACACCGATGCGCCGCCGGCCGTGGATGAACCGCTCCAGCTACTACTGCCCGAAGTGCCAGCGGCCTGCGAGGGTCACTCCGTAGGCATCCGCTGCGCGTCGTACCTCTCGCGCGATGCCAGCACCTCGTCCATCCGCCCTTCGACGCACTCGATGAGCGCGAGCAGCCGCTGGGCCACCTCGCGCCCCAGCGGCGTGAGCTCGTAATCCACACGGGGCGGGTTGGTGGGCTGTGCCTCGCGGTGCACCAGCCCGTCGCGCTCCAGCGCGTGCAGGGTCTGGGCCAGCATCTTCTCGCTGACGCCGTCCACGCGGCGCCGCAGCTCGTTGAACCTGAAGGAACCCTCGTACAGCGCGCCGAGCGTCAGCGCGCCCCAGCGACCCGTGGCGTGCTCCAGGGTGCCGCGCGAGGGACAGGCCCGGGAGAACACGTCGTACGGCAGGTCCTGCTCCGCCGTGCGCTCCTGCGTGGTCGACATACGCCCAGCGTACGTGAGCACAGCGCTGCGCCGCAGGGTGCGCTGAGCGGGAGGCGGCGCCGGGTCTGTGCCGCCCGGGGCGGTCAGTAGCCGAAGTCCTGTGTCCACCAGGGGCCGCCGGAGCCGAAGTGGACTCCGACTCCCAGCGTCTTGAAGTCGCAGTTCAGGATGTTGGCCCGGTGGCCGGGGCTGTCCATCCAGGCGTCCATCACGGCCTGGGCGTCGGCCTGGCCGCGGGCTATGTTCTCGCCCCCGAGTCCGCTTATGCCCGCTGCCGCCGCCCGGTCCCAGGGGGTCGCGCCGCTGGGGTCGGTGTGGTCGAAGAAGCCCTGGGTGGCCATGGCCTCGCTGAAGTCCTCGGCCAGTTCGCGCAGGGCGCTGTTCGCCGCCACCGGGCTGCAGCCCACCTTGGCCCGTTCGTCGTTGACCAGCTTGAGCACCTGCGCCTGGGCGACGGCTTCCTCCGAGACGGCGGCGGGCGCGCTGGGCTCGGCCGGCTCCTTGGTGGCCGGGCGGGAGGGCGCGGGCTTCGGCCCGGCGCTCGGAGTCGTCTTCGGCTTCTTGGTCTTCGACGGGGTCCCGGCCGGGGCGGCGGGCTTCGAGGCCGGTGCCGAGGTGGAGGGGGAGGCCGAGGACGGCGAGGCGGACGGGGAGTCCTTGGCGGACTCCTCCTTCGACGGGGACGGGGACGGGGACGGGGACTGGGCAGGGGAGGCGGAGCGGTCGGTGCCGCGGCTGGTGGCGGCGTCGTCGCCGCGCCCGGTGTCGGCGCTGCCCGAGGTGCCGCCCTGCTGGGACGGGCTGTTCGTCGGGGCGTCCTGGGCCTGCACCCGGTCGCCCCCGCTGCTGCTGTCGCCGCCGATCCGGTAGTTGTCGAGGCCGGGCACCGCGCCCGTGGCCACGACCACCGTGCCGATGGCGACCGCGGCCGACACACCGAGCAGACCGGTGCGCACCGGAGTGGCCGCCTTCCTGCGACGGCGCCGGCGCCCTCCGCCGGGCTGCGAGCCGCCGTCGGGCGTGTATCCGCCGGCGGGGAAGGCGACGGTGCGGCCGGCCTGCGGGCTCTCGCCGTCCGGGCCGTCCGCGAACAGGTAGGCGTCGCTCTTGGCGCGGACCTCGGCGTACGCCTCGGGATTCAGATAGGGGGCGATCCCCATCGTGGGGGCCTCGCCCGCGTCCGGCGCCAGCGGGTCGCGGCCCCGTCCCGTCGTCGTACCGTCCGTCTCATGGCCCCCCGCGGCGCGGCCCGTGGCGGCGCGGCCGGCGGCGGAGCGTCGGTGGCGTCCCATGTCCTGGCCTTCCTCGTCCTCGTCCTCGCGCTGGGCGTGCCCTCGCGGTCGGCTGTGCTCACGATCAACATGAAACTCACACGATCGAGTGAGTTTCATGTGGGATTCATTGGGTGGGGACGGTACCGCATGGCGCCAGGGGGTGAAGTGTCCCGCGAGACATTGACTGGTTAGGTTGCAGTCATGAGCGAGGATGTACGGCTGGTCGCGTGGGTGCGCGGACAGGTCCAGGGCGTGGGTTTCCGCTGGTTCACGCGGGCCAGGGCGCTGGAACTCGGCGGGATGAGTGGTTTTGCTCTCAATTTGGGCGACGGTCGCGTCCAGGTCGTCGCGGAGGGCCCGCGCGAGCGCTGCGAGAGGCTGCTCGACTGGCTGCGCGGCGACGACACGCCCGGACGCGTGGACGGAGTCACCGAGATCTGGGACACACCCCGCGGGGGCTACGACGGCTTCGCCATCCGCTGACAGTCGGCCGCGCGAGGGGCCGCGGGCGCCGGAAGCGGCCCTCCCGCAGGGGTGGCCAGGGCGAAAACGGGCAGATGGTTGCCAAGGACGGCCGCTCGTGGGAGGCTCCGCACGCAGAATGATCGCCACGCCCCGAGGGGCCCGCAGGAGTCGCAGCGTCGCCGTTTCCCGGCCGCATGCCCCCGGGCGCCCGCCAATACGGGGCGTGATCGTGTTGACCGTCAAACTTTTTGGTGAGACGCTGAAAGCCCCGCGCACCTTAGCTGTTTGGCATGGTTGAACGGCAGCAAAAACTCCAAAGTGCCAAGCACCGCGGGTGCGATTCCCTCACGACCCACACCGCTTCGGTCGGTCACTCATTGTGGAGGACCATCCATCATGGCAAAGGCGCTTCTCGGTTACGTCGGCGGCTCCGACCCTCGACTCCTCGCCGAGATGCGACGGCTCCAGCAGCGCGTCCAGGACCTGGAATCCGAGCTCGGACGGATCCAGGCGGAGAACGACGCGCTGGCGGCTGCCGCTTCTCACGACAGGATCATGGAGAGCATGGAGAGCGTTGACGCACACCAGGCGGAGCCTGCGCTCACCTGATCACTGCATCGCTCCACTACGGCACAGCAGTGGTTGGGCCCGCCCGTACAACCGCTCAGGTGTCAGAGTCTGCAAGGGACGCTTCGGCGTCCCTTCTTTCTTTCCCGCCCCCGTCTCGGCCGGTCCCTGCCCCGCGCAACCTTTCACCCTCTTCAACGTCTGATGTGCCCTGCATGTTCACCGGTGAAACCGCGGCGGTTCACCGGTTCATGGAGTGAGACACACCCGAAAGGTAGAGTCCGACGGCGTGCACCTGAAGGCCCTGACCCTCCGCGGATTCAAGTCGTTCGCCTCGGCGACCACGCTCCGGTTCGAGCCGGGCATCACCTGTGTCGTCGGCCCGAACGGCTCGGGCAAGTCCAACGTCGTCGACGCGCTCAGCTGGGTCATGGGCGAACAGGGCGCCAAGTCGCTGCGCGGCGGCAAGATGGAGGACGTCATCTTCGCCGGCACCACCGGGCGCCCGCCGCTCGGCCGGGCCGAGGTGTCGCTGACCATCGACAACTCCGACGGGGCCCTGCCCATCGAGTACGCCGAGGTCACCATCACGCGGATCATGTTCCGCAACGGCGGCAGCGAGTACCAGATCAACGGCGACACCTGCCGCCTCCTCGACATCCAGGAGCTGCTCTCCGACTCCGGCATCGGCCGCGAGATGCACGTCATCGTCGGCCAGGGCCAGCTCGACTCCGTCCTGCACGCCGACCCGACGGGGCGCCGGGCCTTCATCGAGGAGGCCGCCGGCGTCCTCAAGCACCGCAAGCGCAAGGAGAAGGCGCTCCGGAAGCTGGACGCGATGCAGGCCAACCTCGCGCGCGTGCAGGACCTCACCGACGAGCTGCGGCGCCAGCTCAAGCCCCTCGGCCGGCAGGCCGCCGTCGCCCGCAGGGCCGCCGTCATCCAGGCCGACCTCCGGGACGCCCGGCTCCGGCTCCTCGCCGACGACCTCGTACGGATGCGCGAGGCGCTCCAGGCCGAGATCGCCGACGAGGCCGCGCTCAAGGAACGCAAGGAGGCCGCCGAACAGGAGCTGGGCCGGGCGCTGCGCCGCGAGGCGGACCTGGAGGACGAGGTGCGCCGGCTCACCCCACGCCTCCAGCGCGCCCAGCAGACCTGGTACGAGCTCTCCCAGCTCGCCGAACGCGTGCGCGGCACGATCTCGCTCGCCGACGCGCGCGTGAAGAGCGCCACCTCCGCGCCGCCCGAGGAGCGCCGGGGCCGCGATCCCGAGGAACTGGAGCGCGAGGCCGCCCGCGTCCGGGAGCAGGAGGCCGAACTCGAAGCGGCCCTGGAAGCGGCCGAACACGCCCTGGAGGACACGGTCGCCCACCGCGCCGACCTCGAACGCGAACTGGCCGTGGAGGAGCGCCGCCTCAAGGACGCCGCCCGCGCCATCGCCGACCGCCGCGAGGGGCTCGCCCGGCTCAGCGGGCAGGTCGGCGCCGCCCGTTCCCGGGCCGCCTCCGCCCAGGCCGAGATCGAGCGGCTGGCCGAAGCCCGCGACGAGTCGCGGGAGCGGGCCGCCGCCGCCCAGGAGGAGTACGAAACCCTCCAGGCCGAGGTCGACGGACTCGACGCCGACGACCAGGAACTCGCCGAGCGGCACGAGGCGGCCAAGCGGCAGCTGACCGAGGCGGAGGCCGCACTGAGCGCCGCCCGCGAGGCAGCCACCGCCGCGGAACGCGAGCGCGCCGCCACGCAGGCCCGGCACGAGGCACTCGCGCTGGGCCTGCGCCGCAAGGACGGCACGGGCGCGCTGCTGGCCGCCAAGGACCGGCTCACCGGACTGCTCGGCCCGGCCGCCGGGCTCCTCACCGTGACGCCCGGCCACGAGGTGGCCCTCGCCACCGCCTTCGGCGCCGCCGCCGACGCCCTCGCGGTGACCTCCCCCGCGGCCGCCGCCGACGCCATCCGCCTGCTGCGCAAGCAGGACGCGGGCCGCGCCGCCCTGCTGCTCGCCGGCGCCCCCGACGACGTACCGTACGGGCCGCGCGACGACGTACCGCGCGGGCCGCGCGACGACGGACCGCACGGGCCGCGCGACGACGGACCGCCGTACGCCGCCGACCTGGTCCACGGGCCCGCCGACCTGATGCCCGCCGTGCGGCGGCTGCTGCGGGGGATCGTCGTCGTCGCCACCCTGGAGGACGCCGAAGACCTCGTCTACGCCCGGCCCGGGCTGACCGCCGTCACCGCCGAGGGTGACCTGCTGGGCGCGCACTTCGCGCAGGGCGGGTCGGCCGGTGCGCCCAGCCTCCTGGAGGTGCAGGCGTCCGTGGACCAGGCCGCCGCCGAGCTGGAAGAGCTGGGCGTGCGGTGCGAGGAGCTGGCGGAGGGGCAGGACGCGGCCGTCGCACGGCGCCGGGAGTGCGCCGCGCTCGTCGAGGAGCTGGGGGAGCGGCGCCGGGCCGCCGACCGGGAGAAGTCGTCCGTCGCCCAGCAGCTGGGCCGGCTCGCGGGCCAGGCGCGTGGCGCAGCCGGAGAGGCGGAACGGTCCGCCGCCGCTGCCGCCCGGGCGCAGGAGGCGCTGGACAAGGCGCTCATGGAGGTCGAGGAGCTCGCGGAGCGGCTCGCGGTGGCCGAGGAGATGCCGGTGGAGGAGGAGCCCGACACCGCCGCCCGTGACCGGCTCGCCGCCGACGGTGCCAACGCCCGTCAGACCGAGATGGAGGCCCGTCTCCAGGTCCGTACGCACGAGGAACGGGTCAAGGGACTCGCCGGGCGGGCCGATTCCCTCGACCGGGCCGCCCGCGCCGAACGCGAGGCACGCGCGCGTGCCGAGCAGCGGCGGGCCAGGCTGCGGCACGAGGCGGCCGTCGCCGAGGCGGTCGCCACCGGCGCCCGGCAGCTGCTCGCCCACGTCGAGGTCTCGCTGACCCGCGCCGACGAGGAGCGCACCCTCGCCGAGGCCGCCAAGGCCCGGCGCGAGCAGGAACTGACCGCCGCGCGCACCGCAGGGCGCGACCTCAAGGCGGAGCTGGACAAGTTGACGGATTCAGTTCACCGGGGCGAGGTACTCGGCGCCGAGAAGCGGCTGCGCATCGAGCAGCTGGAGACCAAGGCGCTGGAGGAACTCGGTGTGGAACCGGCGGGACTCGCGGCCGAGTACGGCCCCCATCAAGAGGTGCCGCCCTCGCCCGCCGCCGAGGGCGAGGAGCTCCCGGAAGACCCGGAGCATCCGCGCAACCGCCCGCGGCCGTTCGTCCGCTCCGAGCAGGAGAAGCGGTTGAAGGCCGCCGAGCGCGCCTACCAGCAGCTCGGCAAGGTCAACCCGCTGGCGCTGGAGGAGTTCGCGGCGCTGGAGGAGCGGCACCAGTTCCTCAGCGAGCAGCTGGAGGACCTGAAGAAGACCCGCGCCGACCTGCTCCAGGTCGTCAAGGAGGTCGACGAGCGCGTCGAGCAGGTCTTCACCGAGGCCTTCCGGGACACCGCCCGGGAGTTCGAGGGCGTCTTCGGCCGGCTCTTCCCGGGTGGCGACGGGCGGCTGATCCTGACCGACCCCGACAACATGCTCACCACGGGCGTGGACGTCGAGGCCCGGCCACCGGGCAAGAAGGTCAAGCGGCTGTCGCTGCTCTCCGGCGGGGAGCGCTCGCTGACCGCGGTGGCGATGCTGGTGTCGATCTTCAAGGCCCGACCGAGCCCGTTCTACGTGATGGACGAGGTCGAGGCGGCGCTCGACGACACCAACCTGCAGCGGCTGATCCGGATCATGCAGGAGCTGCAGGAGGCCTCGCAGCTGATCGTCATCACGCACCAGAAGCGCACGATGGAGGTCGCCGACGCGCTCTACGGCGTGTCCATGCAGGGTGACGGTGTGTCGAAGGTCATCAGCCAACGGCTGCGCTAGTTTCGACAGTTTCGACCGTAGCTAACTTCAACTCTTGAACGAGTATCCCGGCTCCACATCCACAAACTCACATCTCTCGCCCTATTGACTTCGAAACTTGAAGGCATAGTCTCTGCAACGTTGCTTTTACCTTCAGGTCCCTTCAGTGGCACCTCGAAGGGCGAACCGCCCCGGCAGCGTTGCCGGTAGCCCGAGGAGTACACGTGGCCAGCACATCGCAGGCACCCAGTCCAGGAGCCAGGACGGCTCACCCCGATCATCTCGGGCACGTCATCTTCATCGCGGCGGCGGCCGCGATGGGCGGTTTCCTGTTCGGCTACGACAGTTCCGTGATCAACGGCGCCGTCGAGGCCATCCGGGACCGCTACGACGTCGGCTCCGCGCTGCTGGCCCAGGTCATCGCCGTCGCACTGATCGGCTGCGCCATCGGCGCCGCGACCGCCGGCCGCATCGCCGACCGCATCGGCCGCATCCGCTGCATGCAGATCGCGGCGGTCCTCTTCACCGTCAGCGCCATCGGTTCCGCACTGCCCTTCGCCCTGTGGGACCTCGCCATGTGGCGCATCATCGGTGGCTTCGCCATCGGCATGGCCTCGGTGATCGGCCCCGCCTACATCGCCGAGGTCTCCCCGCCCGCCTACCGCGGCCGGCTCGGCTCCTTCCAGCAGGCCGCGATCGTCGTCGGCATCGCCGTGTCGCAGCTGGTCAACTGGGGTCTGCTGAACGCCGCCGGCGGTGACCAGCGCGGTGAGCTGATGGGCCTGGAGGCCTGGCAGGTCATGCTCGGCGTCATGGTGGTCCCGGCCCTCCTCTACGGCCTGCTGTCCTTCGCCATCCCCGAGTCCCCCCGCTTCCTGATCTCCGTCGGCAAGCGCGAGCGCGCCAAGCAGATCCTCGCGGAGGTCGAGGGCAAGGACGTGGACTTCGACGCCCGCGTCACCGAGATCGAGCACGCCATGCACAGCGAGGAGAAGTCCTCCTTCAAGGACCTCCTGGGCGGTAGCTTCTTCTTCAAGCCGATCGTCTGGATCGGTATCGGCCTGTCGGTCTTCCAGCAGTTCGTCGGCATCAACGTCGCGTTCTACTACTCCTCGACGCTGTGGCAGTCGGTCGGCGTCGACCCGACGGACTCCTTCTTCTACTCGTTCACGACGTCGATCATCAACATCGTCGGCACCGTGATCGCGATGATCTTCGTGGACCGCATCGGCCGCAAGCCGCTCGCCCTGATCGGCTCCGTCGGCATGGTGATCGGCCTGGCGCTGGAGGCGTGGGCCTTCTCCTTCGACCTGGTCGACGGCAAGCTCCCGGCCACCCAGGGCTGGGTCGCCCTGATCGCCGCCCACGTCTTCGTCCTCTTCTTCGCCCTCTCGTGGGGTGTGGTCGTCTGGGTCTTCCTCGGCGAGATGTTCCCCAACCGCATCCGTGCCGCCGCCCTGGGCGTGGCCGCCTCCGCGCAGTGGATCGCCAACTGGGCCATCACCGCGAGCTTCCCGTCGCTGGCCGACTGGAACCTCTCCGGCACCTACGTGATCTACACGATCTTCGCCGCCCTCTCCATCCCCTTCGTGCTCAAGTTCGTGAAGGAGACGAAGGGCAAGGCCCTGGAGGAGATGGGCTGACCTGCCCGCCCCGCCCCGAACCCGGGGAGGAGGGCCAAGTCCCCGCTGCCCCTCTCCCCGTACCGTCCGCCGCCCCGCCCGGTCACCCTCCGGGCGGGGCGGCGGTGTGCCGGGGCCCGTTCACCGGACTCATGGGCGCGGACGAACACCGCGCGGCCGAGCGGGCAACAGGGCTTCGCCGCGGTCGGGAGGAGGACAGTCGGGAGGAGGACAGGGGCGGGGACAGGGACAGGGACAGGGAAAGACACGACGCCCCCACTCCCATGGCGCTCGGGAGCGGGGGCGTCGTTCGGCGTACGTCAGACGGTCACGGCCTCGGGCTGCCCGGCCCGCTCCGCACATGCCGCCGGAACGACCAGCGCCGGCTTCGGCAGCACCGCGTACAGCAGAGCGGAGATCACGACCGTGGCCACCCAGCCCAGCCCGTACTCGCCGACGAAGTTGTTCGTGGCGAGGGGGCCGGTGAACCAGTCGGACGTGGTGAACATCAGACCGGCGGCCAGACCCACCGCCCAGGCGACGACGGCGGCGGGGGAGAAGCCGCCGCGGTACCAGTAGGCGCTGGTGCGGCCGGTGTCGGCCAGGGCCGCGCCGTCGTACTCCCTGCCGCGCAGCATGTCCGCGCCGAACACGCCGACCCAGGCGGAGAAGGCGACCGCGAGCAGCGACAGGAAGGCGATGAAGGAGCCCATGAAGCTGGTCGCCACCAGCATCAGCACGCCGCCGAAGACCAGCGAGATCACGGCGTTGACCGAGACCGCCCAGTGCCGCGGGACCTTGAAGCCGAGGGTCTGCGCGGTGAAGCCGGCCGAGTACATCGACATCGAGTTGATCAGCAGCATGCCGATCAGCGCGATGAGCAGGTACGGCACCGCGATCCAGGTGGGCAGGATCTCGCCGAGGAAGGAGACCGGGTCGGCGGCCGAGGCCAGGTCCGGCGTGGAGACGGCCATGATCATGCCCATCAGGACCATGGGCAGTACGACGATGCCGGCGCCGCCGACCGTGACACCCACGATCCCCTTCGAGGAGGCCGTACGCGGCAGGTACCGGGTGAAGTCGGGAGCGGACGGGATCCAGCTGACGCCGCCGGCCGCGATCAGACCCACGCCCGTGATCACCGCGGCCACCGAACCGGCGGGCCGGTCGAAGACCGCGGACCAGTCCGTGTCGACGATCAGGTAGCCCAGGACCAGCACCGAGAAGGCGCCGAAGAGGTACGTCGCGTACTTGTTGCACTTCTGCACGGCGTTGATGCCCAGCCCGGAGATCGCGAACGTCGCCACGACGAAGGCGAGCAGCGTCACCATGTCCAGCACGCTGTTCGCGCGTATGCCGAACACGATGTCCAGCACGGTGAGCACGGCATAGGCGCCGGTCACCGCGTTGATCGTCTCCCAGCCCCAGCGGGCGACCCAGATGAGCGAGCCGGGCAGCAGATTGCCCCGCTGTCCGAACACGGCACGGGACAACGCCATGCCGGGCGCACCGCCCCGCTTGCCGGCGATCCCGATCAGACCGACCAGGCCGTACGACACGACGGGTGCCGCGGCCGCGACGACCAGGGCCTGCCAGAAGTTGAGGCCGTACGCCACGACGAGGCTCGCGCCCATCGTGAGCAGCAGCACGCTGATGTTGGCGCCGACCCAGGTCGGGAACAGCTCGCGGGTCCGGGCGGTGCGCTCGTGGTCGGGCACCTGCTCGATGCCGCGGGTTTCCAGGGCGCCTTCGTTCTCGGCGGTCTTGCTCATGTGGGGGTCCGTGCCTCGATCGTGGGGAAGAGGGGGCGGTCGGGACTCTACGCGCGTTGACGCGTCCTCCTCCATCGTACTTTGCTCCGACTCACTCCTTCCAGGGGCCTTTGTCCTTCGGACGAAACCACAGGGAGCCGACAGCGAGGACCCGTGCCGGAGGTCACGCATACTGGACCCGTTATGGAAATCGTCATCCTTGCTGTAGTCATCGCCGTGGTCGTGATCGGCGCGCTCGGCGGGCTGGTGGTCGGCAGCCGCCGCAAGAAGCAGCTGCCTCCCCCGCCCCCCGCCACGCCCGACATCACCGCCCCTCCGGCCGAGCCGCACGTCGGCGACGAGGCCGAGACGCCGCGCGACGAAACGCGCCGGACGATAGAGGAGGTCGACCTCCCGGACGGCGGCACCGCCACCGTCGAGGAGCCGCCCGTCGTCGAAGAGCTCGAGATCCCGCAGATCGAGGTTCCCGAGCCCACCGCCGGCCGACTGGTCCGGCTCCGTGCCCGCCTCTCCCGCTCGCAGAACGCCCTCGGCAAGGGCCTGCTGACCCTGCTGTCCCGGGAGCACCTCGACGAGGACACCTGGGAGGAGATCGAGGACACGCTGCTCACCGCCGACGTCGGCGTGCAGCCCACCCAGGAGCTGGTCGAGCGCCTGCGCGAACGGGTGAAGGTGCTAGGCACCCGCACCCCCGAAGAGCTGCGCGGCCTGCTGCGCGAGGAGCTGATCAACCTCGTCGGCCCCGACATGGACCGCGAGGTCAAGACCGAGCCCGCCACCGGCAAGCCCGGCATCGTGATGGTCGTCGGTGTCAACGGCACCGGCAAGACCACCACCACCGGCAAGCTCGCCCGAGTCCTGGTGGCCGACGGCCGCAGCGTCGTCCTCGGTGCCGCAGACACCTTCCGTGCCGCCGCCGCCGACCAGCTGCAGACCTGGGGCGAGCGGGTCGGCGCCCACACCGTGCGCGGGCCGGAGGCCGGCGACCCGGCCTCCGTGGCCTTCGACGCGGTCAAGGAGGGCAAGGAGATGGGCTCGGACGTCGTGCTCATCGACACCGCAGGCCGCCTGCACACCAAGACCGGCCTCATGGACGAGCTGGGCAAGGTCAAGCGCGTCGTGGAGAAGCACGCGCCGCTGGACGAGGTGCTGCTCGTGCTCGACGCCACCACCGGTCAGAACGGTCTGATCCAGGCCCGGGTCTTCGCCGAGGTCGTGGACATCACCGGCATCGTGCTCACCAAGCTGGACGGCACGGCCAAGGGCGGCATCGTGGTCGCCGTGCAGCGCGAACTGGGTGTGCCGGTCAAGCTGATCGGTCTCGGCGAGGGCGCGGACGACCTGGCGCCGTTCGAGCCCGCGGCCTTCGTGGATGCCCTCATCGGCGAGTGACCCGCCGAGGCGTGACGAACGAAAGCGCCCGCTCCCCGAAACCGGTCGGGGGACGGGCGCTTCGTCGTGCGGCGCGGCCCGGGAACCGCGCCGAGACGGCCCGAGAAACCGCGCCGAGACGGCCCGAGAAACCGCGCCGAGACGGTCCGGGAGCGCCGCCGGTGCGGCGCCTAGGCCCGGGACCGGTGGGCCACGTACGCGAGCGTCCCCAGGAGCAGCCGGGCCGCCGGTGGCTTCGTGGCCGAGTCGAGGGCCGGGGGCCGCAGCCAGCGCACCGGACCCCGGCCGCCACGGTCGGAGGGCGGGGCCGTGATGTACGTACCCGGACCGAGGCCGCGCAGGTCGAGGGCGGACGGGTCGTCCCAGCCCATGCGGTACAGCAGCCGGGGCAGCTCGGCGGCGGCGCCCGGCGCGACGAAGAAGTGGGCGCGGCCCTGCGGCGTCGCCGCGACCGGGCCGAGCGGCAGGCCCATGCGCTCAAGCCGGGCCAGCGCCCGCAGGCCGGCGGGCTCGGCCACCTCGATCACGTCGAAGGTCCGCCCGACCGCCAGCATCACCGCGGCGCCGGGAAACCGCCCCCATGCCTCGCTCGCCTCGTCGAGCCTCGCCCCGGCGGGAACCTCGGGCGCGAAGTCCAGGGGATGCGCGCCCGGCGCCGGACAGTCGGGCAGGCCGCACGAGCAGGCGCCCGCGGCGGTCCGGGCGCCCGGGACCACGTCCCAGCCCCACAGCCCGGTGAACTCGGCCACGACGGTGCACTCCGAGGCGCGGCCGCGGCGGCGCGCGCCGGACCGGATCTCGCGCATGCCCCGACTGCTGCCGATGCCGATCGTGAAGCCCATGCCCCCTCCAACGGGTCCGACGCAGCGGCGGTTACGCAGCGGACGTGAAACGTGACTCTCTGCTTCCAACTCCCCAGTCCGACGCGGTTCAGACAGCGTCCGGAAGCACTCCGGGTGGTGTGTCCGGCCGCGCACGCCCCGGTGTGCACCGTTGCACCGGCTCCTGGTTGGCCTATGTCAAGTGAATCGCGTCCCGGCCACTGTGAGTTCATTCGAAGGGGTGGCGAATGGTGGCGATTCCGCAATCGCCATGGCTGAACGAGTGATCGCGGGACTACTTTGTGTGCATGGAGCCTTGGGGCACATGCACTTGTGGGTATGCCGGAGGCAACCCGGTCTTCCGTTTGAAGGGTGCCAACCACCGGACGAAGGGCCGCAATCATCGGCATTCTGATAGGGCTTGGCGCACTCGGCGACAGGTGGTCTCAGGGATGGGGGCGTTCCAGTGAGTGGCAACGGCGGAAGCGGTACGAGCGCGGGGAGCGCGTCGCACGCTGACAAGCGCCCGAACGAGCTGCTCACCTCCTGGTTCGCCCGCAGCGGTTGGTCCAAGGGCGAACTGGCCCGCCAGGTCAACCGCCGGGCCCGCCAGCTGGGCGCCAACCACATCTCCACCGACACCTCACGCGTGCGCCGCTGGCTCGACGGGGAGAACCCGCGCGAGCCGATCCCGCGGATCCTGTCCGAGCTGTTCTCCGAGCGTTTCGGCGTCGTCGTCTCCGTCGAGGACCTGGGCCTGCGTTCCACCCGCCCCACGCCCTCCGCGACCGGCGTCGACCTCCCCTGGACGGGCCCGCAGACCGTGGCCCTGCTCAGCGAGTTCTCGCGCAGCGACCTCATGCTGGCGCGGCGCGGCTTCCTCGGGAGCTCGCTGGCCCTCTCCGCGGGCCCGTCCCTCATCGAACCCATGCAGCGCTGGCTCGTCCCCACGCCCTCCGCCGGCCCGGTGGCCGAACGCGAGCCCGCCGCGCCCGCCTCCCGCGCGCGCGGCCGCCTGTCCAGGCCGGAGCTGGAACTGCTGGAGTCCACGGCCGTGATGTTCCGCCGCTGGGACGCCCAGTGCGGCGGCGGTCTGCGCCGCAAGGCCGTGGTCGGCCAGCTGCACGAGGTCACCGACCTGCTCCAGGAACCCCAGACGGAGACCACCCGCGCGAAGCTCTTCAAGGTCGCCGCCGAGCTGGCCGAGCTGGCCGGCTGGATGTCGTACGACGTGGGGCTCCAGCCAACCGCCCAGAAGTACTTCGTGCTCGCCCTGCACGCCGCCAAGGAGGCGGGGGACCGGCCGCTGGGCTCCTACATCCTCTCCAGCATGAGCCGCCAGATGATCCACCTCGGCCGGCCCGACGACGCCCTGGAGCTGATCCACCTCGCCCAGTACGGCAGCCGGGACTGCGCCAGTCCCCGCACCCAGTCGATGCTCTACGCGATGGAGGCCCGCGCCTACGCCAACATGGGGCAGCCCGGCCGCTGCAAGCGCGCGGTGCGCATGGCGGAGGACATCTTCGCCGAGGCCGACGAGTGGGACGAGCCGGACCCCGACTGGATCCGCTTCTTCTCCGAGGCCGAGTTGTACGGGGAGAACAGCCACTCCTTCCGCGACCTCGCCTACGTAGCCGGCCGCAGCCCCGCCTACGCCTCCCTCGCCGACCCCCTGATGCGCCGGGCCGTGGAGCTCTTCGCCAAGGACGAGGAACACCAGCGCTCCTACGCGCTCAACCTGATCGGCATGGCCACCGTGCACCTGCTGCGCCGCGAACCGGAGGAGAGCACCGTCCTGGCCGTCGAGGCCATGGGCATCGCCAAGAAGGTCCGCTCAGAACGCGTCAACACCCGCATCCGCAAGACCGTCGACACGGCCGTACGCGATTTCGGCGACCTCGGTGAGGTCGTCGACCTCACCCAACGGCTCGCGGTCGAGTTGCCGGAGACCGCCGAAGCGGTCTGAACCCCCACCAGCCCCGGCCGCGGCCGGCCCTCCCGAACTGCCCGACTCGGCTCCCCCATGCCAGGTCATTCGGAGGCCCGCCGCGGCCGGCCTTCCCTTTGCGCCTGAGCCGGCGCCGCTCTCGCGGAGGGGGTTGCCCGCCGTGGGGGTTGCTCAACTGATGGTTGCGGTGGTCGGCGGGAAGGTCGCGTCACGATAGCGGTGACGCGGCCCGCGTACCGGCCGTTCACCCACGCGTAACACGCACCGCGCCTTCGTCACGGCGGCGAAACAACGAGGGGCTTCCACCGAAACCGCGCTGCGCCAATCTCATGGCGCATAACCGGCCCACCCCTCACTGCCCGCCCAGGCTTCGCCCGCACGGGGCCGTACCAACGACGAGGAGACGCCGATGGCTCCAGCCATCACGCTCGCCGCAGAGACGGAGCTCTCTGCCGCCAACACAGGCTTCATGCTCATCTGCTCCGCCCTGGTGATGCTCATGACGCCGGCTCTGGCCTTCTTCTACGGAGGCATGGTGCGCGTCAAAAGCACCCTGAACATGCTGATGATGAGCTTCATCAGCCTCGGCATCGTCACCGTCCTGTGGGTGCTGTACGGCTTCTCCATGGCGTTCGGCACCGACTCCGGCAGCGTCGTCGGCTGGAACTCCGACTGGGTCGGACTCAGCAACATCGGCCTGACCGAGCTGTGGGACGGCTACACCATCCCCGTCTTCGTGTTCCTGGTCTTCCAGCTGATGTTCGCCGTCCTCACCCCCGCCCTGATCAGCGGCGCCCTCGCGGACCGGGTGAAGTTCACGGCGTGGGCGCTGTTCATCGCCCTGTGGGTCACCGTCGTCTACTTCCCCGTCGCCCACTGGGTCTGGGGCGCCGGCGGCTGGGCCTTCGAACTGGGTGTGATCGACTTCGCCGGCGGCACGGCCGTGCACATCAACGCCGGTGCCGCGGCGCTCGGCGTGATCCTCGTCATCGGCAAGCGGGTCGGCTTCAAGAAGGACCCGATGCGCCCGCACAGCCTGCCGCTGGTCATGCTCGGCGCGGGCCTGCTGTGGTTCGGCTGGTTCGGCTTCAACGCCGGCTCGTGGCTCGGCAACGACGACGGCGTCGGCGCGCTGATGTTCGTCAACACCCAGGTCGCCACCGGCGCCGCCGTCCTCGGCTGGCTCGCCTACGAGAGGATCCGCCACGGCGCCTTCACCACCCTGGGCGCGGCCTCCGGCGCGGTCTCCGGCCTGGTCGCCATCACCCCGGCCGGCGGCGCCGTCTCGCCGCTCGGGGCGATCGCCGTCGGGCTGATCGCAGGCGTGGTGTGCGCCATGGCCGTCGGCCTGAAGTACCGGTTCGGCTACGACGACTCCCTCGACGTGGTCGGCGTCCACCTGGTCGGCGGCATCCTCGGCTCGCTGCTCATCGGCTTCTTCGCCAGCGGCAAGGGCCAGTCCGACGTCGAGGGCCTCTTCTACGGCGGCGGCCTCGACCAGTTCTGGAAGCAGTGCGCGGGCGTCTTCGGCGTCCTCGCCTACTCCCTGGTCGTCTCCGCGGTCCTCGCCTTCCTGCTGGACAAGACGATCGGCATGCGGGTATCGGAGGACGTCGAGGTGGCCGGCATCGACCAGGCCGAGCACGCCGAGACCGCGTACGACTTCAGCGGCGCCGGCGGCGGTGCCGCCCGGACGACCGCCACGCCGGCCGCCTCCACGGCCGCGTCGGCCCCGAGCAAGAAGGTGGACGCATGAAGCTCATCACCGCCGTCGTCAAGCCGCACCGGCTCGACGAGATCAAGGAGGCCCTCCAGGCCTTCGGGGTCCACGGCCTGACCGTCACCGAGGCCAGCGGCTACGGCCGCCAGCGCGGACACACCGAGGTCTACCGGGGTGCCGAGTACACCGTCGACCTGGTGCCCAAGATCCGTATCGAGGTCCTGGCCGAGGACGACGACGCCGAGCAGCTGATCGACGTCGTGGTCAAGGCGGCCCGCACCGGCAAGATCGGCGACGGCAAGGTCTGGGCGGTCCCGGTCGACACGGCCGTACGGGTCAGGACCGGCGAGCGCGGACCCGACGCGCTCTGACACGAACAACGAACAGGAGTCGCCGGGTGACGAGTACGGACGTGACGCGAGAAACAGAGGACTCGGGACCCGGCGGCTACGCGGCGGCCCGGCTGCGCCTCCTCACCGAGGGGGCGCGGTCCGGGCCGCCGCGCCGCAGGACGCTGGCCGAACTGACGGACGACTGGCTGGCCGGACTCTTCGGCGCGGGCACCGAAGGACACGCGGCGGGGGTGGCGCTCGTCGCGGTCGGCGGCTACGGACGCGGCGAACTGTCCCCGCGCAGCGACCTCGACCTGCTCCTCCTGCACGACGGCCGTGACGACAAGGCCGTCGCCGCACTCGCCGACCGCCTCTGGTACCCGGTCTGGGACCTCGGCCTCGACCTCGACCACTCCGTACGCACCCCGCAACAGGCCCGGAAGACCGCGGGCGAGGATCTGAAAGTCCAACTCGGTCTCCTGGACGCCCGCCACCTCGCCGGAGACCTCGGCCTGACCGCCTCCCTGCGCACCGCCGTCCTCGCCGACTGGCGCAACCAGGCCCCCAGACGCCTGCCCGAACTCCGGGACCTGTGCGCCGAGCGCGCCGAACGCCAGGGCGAGCTGCGGTTCCTGCTGGAACCCGACCTCAAGGAGGCCCGCGGCGGCCTGCGCGACGCCACCGCCCTGCGCGCCGTCGCCGCCTCCTGGCTCGCCGACGCACCGCGCGAAGGACTCGCCGACGCCCGGCGCCGGCTGCTCGACGTACGCGACGCCCTCCACCTGGCCACGGGCCGGGCCACCGACCGACTGGCGCTGCAGGAACAGGACCAGGTGGCGACCGCGCTGGGCCTGCTGGACGCCGACGTCCTGCTGCGGCAGGTGTACGAGGCGGCCCGCGTCATCTCCTACGCGGGCGACGTCACCTGGCGCGAAGTGGGGCGCGTACTGCGCGCGCGCTCCGTACGTCCGCGGCTGCGCGCCCTGATGAACGGCGGGAGACCGGCCGCCGAACGCTCCCCGCTCGCCGAGGGCGTCGTGGAGCAGGACGGCGAGGTGGTGCTCGCCCGCACCGCGCGCCCCGAACGCGATCCCGTACTCCCGCTGCGTGCCGCGGCCGCCGCCGCGCAGGCCGGGCTCCCGCTCTCCCTGCACGTCGTACGGCGCCTGGCGGCCACCGCGCGCCCCCTGCCCACGCCCTGGCCCGCCGAGGCCCGTGAGCAGTTGGTGACGCTGCTCGGTTCGGGCCGGCCCACGGTGCAGGTCTGGGAGGCGCTGGAGGCCGAGGGCCTGATCACCCGGCTGCTGCCCGACTGGGAGCGGGTCCGCTGCCGCCCGCAGCGCAACGCCGTGCACCTGTGGACCGTCGACCGGCACCTGATCGAGACCGCAGTCCGCGCCGCCGGGTTCACCCGCCGGGTGCACCGCCCCGACCTGCTGCTGGTCGCCGCGCTGCTGCACGACATCGGCAAGGGCTGGCCCGGCGACCACTCCGTGGCCGGCGAGACCATCGCCCGGGACGTCGCCGCCCGTATCGGCTTCGACCGCGCCGACGCGGCCGTCCTGGCCACCCTCGTACGCCACCACCTGCTGCTCGTGGAGACCGCCACCAGGCGCGACCTCGACGACCCGGCCACCGTGCGCGCGGTCGCGGACGCGGTCGGTACGGAGCACACGCTGGAGCTGCTGCACGCCCTGACCGAGGCGGACGCGCTGGCCACCGGGCCGGCCGCCTGGTCGTCCTGGCGCGCCTCCCTCGTCGCCGACCTGGTCAAGCGGGTGGCCGGGGCGCTGGCCGGGGACCCGCCGCCCGAACCCACGGCCGCCGCTCCCACCGCGGAGCAGGAACGGCTCGCGGTCGAGGCCTTCCGCACGGGGAGTCCGGTACTGGCGCTGCGGGCGCAGACCGAGCCGCCGGCCGATCCGGCGGATCCCTCCGGGCGCGCGTCCGGCGATCCCGGGCCGGTCGATCCGGCGGCCGGTACCGTCCCCGAGCCGCTCGGCGTGGAGCTGCTGATCGCGGTACCCGACCAGGCGGGGGTGCTCCCCGCGGTGGCCGGGGTCCTGGCCATGCACCGCCTGACCGTCCGCACCGCCGAACTGCGGTCCCTTGCGCTGCCGGACGGTGTCGACGGCTCCGTCCTGCTCCTCGACTGGCGGGTCGCCGCCCAGTACGGCTCCCTGCCCCAGGCCGCCCGGCTCCGTGCCGACCTGGTCCGGGCCCTGGACGGCACCCTGGACATCGCCGGACGCCTCGCCGAACGGGACGCCGCCCACCCCCGGCGCCGGGGCGTGGAGCCGCCCCCGCCCCGCGTGACCGTCGCCCCGGCCGCTTCCCGGCTGGCCACGGTGATCGAGGTCCGCGCCCAGGACGCACCCGGGCTGCTCTTCCGCATCGGGCGGGCGCTGGAGGGGGCGGGGGTGCGGGTGCGGAGCGCGCACGTGTCGACGCTGGGGGCGAACGCGGTGGACGCGTTCTACGTCACGCGGGGCGGGGGCGCTCCGCTGCCGGGGGAGGAGGCGGCGTCCGTGGCCCGGGAGCTGGAGGAGTCGCTGCGGGCGTGACCACGGGGCCGGGTCCCTGTCCGCTCTCTGCGGCGGGCAGGGACGATTTGCTTGCCGGGCCGGATACCCTGGAGGGCGACCCACACCAACGCCGACGCGAGGACCTACGCCGCCGTGTTCGATACTCTCTCCGACCGCCTGTCAGCCACCTTCAAATCCCTCCGGGGCAAAGGCAGGCTGACCGAGGCGGACATCGACGCCACGGCCCGCGAGATCCGCATCGCGCTCCTCGAGGCCGACGTGGCCCTGCCCGTCGTGCGCGCCTTCATCAAGAAGGTCAAGGAGCGCTCCCTGGGCGCCGAGGTCTCCAAGGCGCTCAACCCCGCCCAGCAGGTCCTCAAGATCGTCAACGAGGAACTGGTGGGCATCCTCGGCGGCGAGACCCGCCGTCTGCGCTTCGCCAAGCAGCCGCCGACCGTGATCATGCTGGCCGGTCTGCAGGGTGCGGGCAAGACCACGCTCGCGGGCAAGCTGGGCCGCTGGCTCAAGGAGCAGGGCCACTCGCCGCTCCTGGTCGCCTGTGACCTCCAGCGTCCCAACGCCGTCAACCAGCTGAGCGTCGTCGCCGAGCGCGCCGGTGTCGCGGTCTACGCCCCGGAGCCGGGCAACGGCGTGGGCGACCCGGTCAAGGTCGCCAAGGACTCCATCGAGTTCGCCAAGACCAAGGTCCACGACCTGGTCATCGTCGACACCGCCGGCCGCCTGGGCATCGACCAGGAGCTGATGCAGCAGGCCGCGGACATCCGCGACGCGGTCTCGCCGGACGAGATCCTCTTCGTCGTCGACGCGATGATCGGTCAGGACGCGGTCAACACCGCCGAGGCCTTCCGCGACGGCGTCGGCTTCGACGGCGTGGTGCTGTCCAAGCTCGACGGCGACGCGCGCGGTGGTGCGGCCCTGTCGATCGCCTCGGTGACCGGCAAGCCGATCATGTTCGCCTCGAACGGCGAGAAGCTCGAGGACTTCGACGCCTTCCACCCGGACCGGATGGCCTCCCGCATCCTCGACATGGGTGACCTGCTCACCCTGATCGAGCAGGCGGAGAAGACGTTCAGCCAGGAAGAGGCCGAGAAGATGGCCTCCAAGCTGGCGTCCAAGAAGGGCCAGGACTTCACCCTGGACGACTTCCTGGCCCAGATGGAGCAGGTCCGGAAGATGGGTTCCATCTCGAAGCTGCTCGGGATGCTGCCCGGCATGGGCCAGATGAAGGACCAGATCAACAACCTCGACGAGCGCGACGTCGACCGCACGGCCGCCATCATCAAGTCGATGACCCCGGCCGAGCGCCAGGAACCGACGATCATCAACGGCTCGCGCCGCGCCCGTATCGCCAAGGGTTCCGGCGTCGAGGTCAGCGCCGTCAAGTCTCTCGTGGAGCGCTTCTTCGAGGCCCGCAAGATGATGTCCCGCATGGCCCAGGGCGGCGGCATGCCCGGTATGCCGGGGATGCCCGGGATGGGCGGCGGACCCGGCCGGCAGAAGAAGCAGCAGAAGAAGGCCAAGGGCAAGCAGCGCTCCGGCAACCCGATGAAGCGCAAGCAGCAGGAGCAGGAGGAGGCCGCCCGCCGTGCCGCCGCCGCGCAGGGCGGGGGCGCCCTCGGGCTGCCCCAGCAGGGCGGTCAGGACTTCGAGCTGCCCGACGAGTTCAAGAAGTTCATGGGCTGACGGCCCGTTCCGTCCGCGCGTCCCGTACCCGGGTGCCGGGGCAGCCCCCTCGATCAAGGGGGCTGCCCCGGTAGGTCATTTCTGGGGGAACTTCCAGACGTACGGCTCGCCGTCCTCCTCGGACCAGTGGACCTCGACGCTGGTGGCGTTCGCGGGGATCACGTAGGTCTCGCAGAAGACGTGGCTCTCGCCCTGCTTCCAGCTCTCGACGTCGTACGGGTCCTCGCAGCCCGGCGCGTCCTCGGAGGCGCCGATGAGGACGCCGCCGCGCTGTCCGTCGGCGAAGACCGTGGCGCCGTCGTGCACGTCGGAGCCCTCGGTCAGCGCGGGTCCGCTCTTGTGCGTGTACTTGATGTGCGCGGTGGCCAGCACCTTGCCCTTGGCGTCCGCGGCGTCCGCCACCGCCTTCGCGGCCTCGGCCTCGGTACCCACCTCGACCTTCTGCGCCACGACCTCGTACGTGACCTCGCCGGGGTCCTCCGCGACCTTCCCCGTCGCGCTCTCGCCCTTCGCCATGTCGCCGCCCGAGGCGGGCTCTGAGGGGGACGGCGACGCCTCGGTGGTCGCCGGGCTCTTCGCGTCGGCCTCGGCGGCGTCGTCTCCGCCCCCGCAGGCGGTGAGGGCCAGGGCGAGGACGGCGACGGGCGCGACGAGGCGCAGTGCGGTCTTGCGGTGCGGCACTACAGGCTCCTGTATGCAGATGTGTCTGTTCCCCCGAACGGTGGATCAGGGTAGAGGTCCTTGATCCACCAGGGGAAACCGCGGGAGCCCCGGACCGGCTTCTTCACGCCATTCACACTTGCATCGGAAGAAGTGCGTCACGCGTCTGCCGTGTACCGCATGCACTCGATCAGAAGCGGTCGTCAAGGTACCCGGGCGATCAGGTAGCGGAACACGTTCGGCATCCACACGGTTCCGTCCGGCCGCTGGTGGGGATGCAGGGCCTCCGTCAGCTCCTTGTCGACCTGTTCCCGGTCGGTCGCCGCGACCGCCGCGTCGAACAGCCCGGTCGACAGCAGTCCGCGCACCGCGCTGCCCGTGTCGGCGTAGCCGAACGGGCACGCCACCCGTCCCGAGCCGTCCGGCCTCAGCCCGGCCCGCTCGGCGACCTCCTCCAGGTCGTCGCGCAGCGCGGGGCGCCAACTGGCGGTGCCGCGCAGCGGGTCGGAGAGCTTGGTGGCCACCCGCAGCACCGACGTCGTGGCGCACCGTTCGGGCGGGCCCCAGCCGGCCAGCACCACGGCCGCCCCCCGCGCGGCGAGCGGCGTCGCCCGCGCGAGCAGTTCACCGAGCCCCTCCGAGTCGCCCGCGAGGCACCCGGTGGGCTCGAAGGCGGTCACCAGAGTGAACGCCGGTGCCGTCGGGTCCGCCGCGTCCTCGGGCGAGCCCTCGACGATCCGTGGCGTGCCGGCACGCGCGCGCGTGCCGCCGGTTCCCGGGGGCTGCGGCCCTTCGGCCGCCCCCGGTTCCCCGGGCAGCAGGCGCCGGCGGGCCAGGGCCAGGAGTTCCGGAGAGCGGGAGTCGATCCCGGTCACCGCGGCACCGCGCGAGGCGGCCATCAGCAGCGCGAGACCGGAACCGCAGCCCAGGCCCAGCATCCGGGTGTCGCCGCCCACGTCCAGTCGCTCGTAGACGGCCTCGTAGAGCGGTACGAGCATCCGCTCCTGTATCTCGGACCAGTCACGCGCGCGTGCACGCAGGTCCACGTGAGGTGTCGCCCCCGCGTGAGGTGAGTGCTGCCGCACGAGCGTAGGTGTCATAGGAAAGCGCCCCAATCGCCGAGTGTTGCCGCCGTGCCCGATTTCATGGCCCCCCGTGCAATGCGCTCGCACTCCCCCCGTATGCCAGGAAACTCCGGGCTCGCCGTGGCGTCCAGTGGTAGCGGGGCCCGGTTTGCCCGATCCCCTTCACCGTGGCGAGATTTCACTTTCCGGCAACACGGGCCTGGCCGTGTGGTACCCCGGGTAGCCCCGTCCCGTGCCCTTGGCCGGTTGGCCGGATCGTGCCGCTGGGTGATGACGGTGGGTGGCCGCGGGGCCGGCGAGACGGTTCCGGCCAAGGTCGGCCGGTCCGCCGGCCACCGCGCGGTGCCCGGGTGCGGCGGGATGCGGGGCGGTGCCGCACGCCGGAGGCACACCCGGTAACGTCGCATCCGTCGACGCGCCCACTCGGACGGCGTTCCTCCGGTGCGACAGCGACCGAAACGCCACTTGCGCCCGCGCGGGTCGCACACACTCCGGCGTGTGGACGGCGGCTACGCGCCGGCGCGTACGTCGGACTACGCACCAGCTTGGTACGAGCTGTGAGGCTTCTCCGCAGATCAGCGCACCCGCCCTCGTCGCGACGCATCAGCGGCAACTGACTGGTACGTGCAAATTATTTGGGATGCCCCGGAATAGGAACACAGCGGCACCCCGGCTCGTTGTCATTACGTGAGCACGACACCACCTGTTCTCGCCGCAGAGCTGGCGCAGGCGTGGGCCGACATTCAGCGGCACCACACCGAGCTGCCCGATCTTGCCGCGCCCGAGTCCCTGATCGGAGAGTCGTCGTCCGCCTGCGGGCACGAGCTCTCCTTCGAGCGACTGCTTCACGAGGCAGTCCACGGCATCGCCGCCGCGCGCGGAGTACGCGACACCTCCCGCGCGGGGCGCTACCACAACCGTCGATTCCTCGCGATCGCCGAGGAGCTGGGCCTGGACCACCCCGAGGAGCCGCATCCCAGCAGCGGCTTCTCGCTGGTCACGCTCACCCCCGAGGCGAAGCGCCGCTACCGCCCGACGATCGAACGCCTCCAGCGCGCGCTGAAGGCCCACACCGCCGCCACCGCGACCGACACGGCCCGCAGCTTCCGCGGTCCGGCCGCCCGCCACGGCTCCTCCGGGGGAGGGGTGCGAGTGAAGGCGGTCTGCGACTGCGGGCGCAACGTCCGCGTCGTCCCGTCGGTGCTGGCCCAGGCCCCGATCATGTGCGGCGGCTGCGGCAAGCCGTTCCGCATCCCGGAGGTGGTCGGCGCGGGAGTGAGCTGACGGTCCGGCTGCTCGTGGCAGCCGGACCGGGGCCGGGTCCGTCGGGAGCCGAGCGGTCTGCCCCACCGGCGGACCCGCCGCCCTCGGTCCGACGGGCCCGCCCGCGTGTGGCACAATGGCTAGCTGTACTCGACAGTCGCACAGGACCCCTCTCTCCTCCGGCTGACGCGTCCATCGGGCACTCGGGTACCGCAACCCCACGCGGCTCTCTCGCCGTGCCCACCCACGTCAAATCCAGGAGAACCCACTCCCGTGGCAGTCAAGATCAAGCTGAAGCGTCTGGGCAAGATCCGTTCGCCTCACTACCGCATCGTCGTCGCCGACTCCCGTACCCGCCGTGACGGCCGGGCCATCGAGGAGATCGGCAAGTACCACCCGACGTACAACCCGTCGGTGATGGAGGTCGACGCCGAGCGTGTCGCGTACTGGCTCGGTGTCGGCGCCCAGCCGACCGAGCCCGTGCTCGCCATCCTGAAGAAGACCGGCGACTGGCAGAAGTTCAAGGGCGAGCCCGCCCCGGCTCCGCTGCTGCAGCCGGCCGAGAAGGCGGCCCGCCCGACCTTCGAGGCGATCGGTGGCGAGGACGAGGGCAAGGGTGAGGCGATCACCCAGAAGAAGAAGGCCGACAAGAAGGACGAGGCCGCCGCCGAGTCCTCCGCGTCCGAGGCCTGAGCATGCTCGAGGAGGCTCTCGAGCACCTCGTGAAGGGCATCGTCGACAACCCTGACGATGTGCAGGTCGCCTCGCGCAACCTGCGCCGCGGGCGGGTGCTCGAGGTCCGGGTCCACCCCGACGACCTCGGCAAGGTGATCGGCCGCAACGGCCGCACCGCACGCGCCCTGCGCACGGTCGTGGGCGCCATCGGCGGCCGCGGTGTCCGTGTCGACCTCGTCGACGTGGACCACGTCCGCTGACGCCAATCGCAGCACCGGCTCGGGCCGGGGAAGGCCACTGGGCCGTCCCCGGCCCGCAGTCGTATGAGCCCCGGGGCCGTACAGCCCCGGGCGGCTCGTCCGCAGTTCCGACAGGAGATCAAGCACAGTGCAGCTGGTAGTCGCGCGCATCGGCCGCGCCCACGGGATCAAGGGCGAGGTGACCGTCGAGGTCCGCACGGACGAGCCGGAGCTGAGGCTCGGGCCCGGTGCCGTACTGGCCACCGACCCCGCCTCCGCCGGACCGCTCACCATCGAGACCGGCCGGGTGCACAGCGGCCGCCTCCTGCTGCGCTTCGCCGGCGTCCACGACCGCACCGGGGCCGAGGCACTGCGCAACACCCTCCTGATCGCCGACGTGGACCCGGACGAGCGGCCGGAGGACGAGGACGAGTACTACGACCACCAGCTGATCGACCTCGACGTGGTGACCGCCGACGGCACCGAGGTCGGCCGCATCACCGAGATCTCCCACCTGCCCACGCAGGACCTGTTCGTGGTGGAGCGCCCCGACGGCAGCGAGGTCTACGTGCCGTTCGTCGCCGAGATCGTCACGGAGATCGACCTCGACGAGCAGCGCGCGGTCATCGACCCGCCGCCCGGCCTGATCGACGACCGGGCCGAGATCGCCTCCGCGCGGGACGCCGAGGACGTCGACGCCGAAGACGCCGAGGACGCCGGGGACGAGGCGTAATGCGGCTCGACGTCGTCACGATCTTCCCCGAGTACCTGGAACCGCTGAACGTCTCCCTCGTCGGCAAGGCCCGCGCGCGCGGACAGCTCGGCGTCCACGTGCACGACCTGCGCGACTGGACGTACGACCGCCACAACACGGTCGACGACACCCCCTACGGCGGCGGCCCCGGCATGGTCATGAAGACCGAGCCGTGGGGCGACGCGCTCGACTCCGTCCTGGCCGACGGCTACGAGACGGGCTCCGGCGAGCCCGCCCTCATCGTGCCCACGCCCAGTGGCCGGCCCTTCACCCAGGAACTCGCCGTCCACCTCTCCGAGCGGCCCTGGCTGATCTTCACGCCCGCCCGCTACGAGGGCATCGACCGGCGCGTCGTCGACGAGTACGCGACCCGGATGCCCGTGTACGAGGTGTCCATCGGCGACTACGTCCTCGCCGGCGGTGAGGCGGCCGTACTCGTCGTCACCGAGGCCGTGGCCCGGCTGCTGCCCGGTGTGCTCGGCAACGCCGAGTCCCACCGGGACGACTCCTTCGCTCCCGGTGCCATGGCCAACCTGCTGGAGGGTCCCGTCCACACCAAGCCGCCGCAGTGGCGTGGGCGCGGCATCCCGGACGTGCTGCTCAGTGGCCATCACGGGAAGATCGCCCGCTGGCGCCGGGACGAGGCGCTGCGGCGTACGACGGCCAACCGCCCCGACCTGATCGAGCGGTGCGACCCGAAGGCCTTCGACAAGAAGGACCGCGAGATGCTCTCCATCCTGGGGTGGCAGCCCGACCCGGACGGGGAACCGTACGGCCGATTTTGGCGCAGGACCCCGGGCATGGAAGAATAGGCGGCTGTTGTGCGTCCGTCCGGAGCGCGCCCCTGCCACAGGGGGAGACGACGCCCGTCCCGACCCGCACGACCCTGATTCCGAAACACCTAGTTTCCGTTGATGACCTGTGGCATCAGCGAAGAAAGCAGACGAAATGTCTCACCTGCTCGACTCCGTCGACGCCGCGTCGCTGCGCAGCGACGTCCCGGCCTTCCGCCCCGGCGACACCGTCAACGTCCACGTGCGCGTCATCGAGGGCAACCGCTCCCGTGTGCAGCAGTTCAAGGGCGTCGTCATCCGCCGCCAGGGCGCCGGCGTGCGCGAGACCTTCACGGTCCGCAAGGTCTCCTTCTCCGTCGGCGTCGAGCGCACCTTCCCGGTGCACACCCCGATCGTGGAGAAGATCGAGCTCGTCACCCGCGGTGACGTCCGCCGCGCCAAGCTGTACTACCTGCGCGAGCTGCGCGGCAAGGCCGCGAAGATCAAGGAGAAGCGCGAGAGCTGAGCGCCCTCCGAGGTCCGTGCCGGGGCCGGATAGCATCTGGCCCCGATGGACACCGAAGCACAGCACACGGAGCGCGACCGCTCCTCCCGCCCTTCCGACTCCGAGCAGCCCTCGGATCCGGAGGGACCGGAGGAACGGTCGCGTTCCGCGTTCACGGGGCGGATCACGGACTATGTGCCGGGCGGCCGGATCACCGTGACCCTGCTGATCCTCCTGCTGTTCGTGTTGCTGCTCAGCACCTTCGTGCTGCGGCCGTTCCAGATCCCGAGCGGATCGATGGAGCGCGGATTGAGGATCGGTGACCGCGTTCTCGTAAACAAGTTGGCGTACCGTTTCGATGGCCGGCCGCAGCGGGGCGACATCGTCGTCTTCGACGGGACCGGACTCTTCGGAGACGGCGACTACATCAAACGCGTTGTCGGGGTGGGCGGGGACCACGTGGTGTGCTGCGACACGGAGGGGAGGGTCCGGGTGAACGGCCAGTCGGTCGACGAGTCGGCGTTCCTGTACCCCGGTGACCGCCCGTCCACGGTCCCCTTCGACGTCGTCGTCCCCGACGGCACCCTCTTCGTCCTCGGTGACCACCGGGCCGACTCCAGCGACTCCCGCGACCACCTGGGCTCCCCGGGGGGCGGGATGGTCCCGCTGGACGACGTGATCGGTCGCGCCGACTGGATCGTCTGGCCCTTCGGCCACACCACCCACCTCGACCGCCCCGACGCCTACGCGCGCGTGCCGGACGCGGAGACCGACACCCGGGCGACGCGCACCCAGGCCGGGACGGCGCACGCCGAGGACGCCGATGGGTAGCCGGGGCAAGCCGCGGGGAGCGCCCAGCAGCCCCACGGAGAACCTGCTGCCCACCGGCTCGAGGCGCACCGCCGCGCCGTCCGGTGGCCGCTCGCGCGCCGAGCGCCGCAAGCTCCAGCGCAAGGTGAAACGGCGGCGCAGACGCGGCGCCGTCAAGGAGATCCCCCTCCTCATCGGCGTCGCGGTCCTCATAGCGCTGGTGCTCAAGACCTTCCTCGTCCAGGCCTTCGTGATCCCGTCGGGCTCCATGGAGCAGACCATCCGGATCGGCGACCGGGTCCTGGTGGACAAGCTGACCCCCTGGTTCGGCTCCGAGCCGCAGCGCGGGGACGTCGTGGTCTTCCGGGACCCCGGCGGCTGGCTCCAGGGCGAACAGACCACCAAGAAGGACGACCCCGTGGTCGTCAAACAGGTCAAGGAGGGCCTCGCCTTCATCGGACTGCTGCCGTCCGACGACGAGAAGGACCTCATCAAGCGGGTCGTCGGCGTGGGCGGGGACCACGTCGAGTGCTGTGACAAACAGGGACGCGTCACCGTCAACGGCGTTCCCCTGGACGAGGACTACCTGTACCCCGGGGACAGCCCGTCCCGGACGCCGTTCGACGTCACCGTCCCCGAGGGGCGGCTGTGGGTGATGGGCGACCACCGGTCCAACTCCGCCGACTCCCGTGCCCACCAGGAGACCGACTTCGGCACCGTGTCCCAGGACGAGGTGGTGGGACGGGCCATGGTGATCGCGTGGCCGTTCGGTCACTGGACCACTCTGGACGAACCGAAAACGTATGCGTCCGTGTCCGACGCGGCCTCCGGTTCGACCGCCGCTCCCGAACTGTCGCATAGGGTTGCCCCCTACGATCCGAACGCGATGATTGAACTCCCGACCCCTGCGGAACTCCCGCTCGTTATGGGAGTGGTGGGCCTGCGTCGTTTCCGGGGCAGGCGGTGGCAGAGAGTGAGGAGTTGGCGTGGGGGATGTGGCGGTTGGCGCACGGTCCGGACACGACGGCGAGGAGAACCGCGGACGCCCCGAGGAGACGGCCGGGCCGGCGGCGGTCGGCGCCCCGGACTCCGGGTACGGCTCCGGAACCGAGGACGGCAGGGTGACGAACGGACAGAGCGGCCGGAACGGCGGGACCGAGGAGGAAGGCGTAGGCGGGACACCGCCCGCGACACCTCCCGCGGCCAAGAAGCAGCGCTCCTTCTGGAAGGAGCTGCCGATCCTGATCGGCATCGCGCTGGTGCTCGCCCTGCTGATCAAGACGTTTCTGGTGCAGGCGTTCTCCATCCCGTCGTCCTCGATGGAGAACACCCTCCAGATCGGTGACCGGGTCCTGGTCGACAAGCTGACCCCCTGGTTCGGCTCGGAGCCCGAGCGCGGCGAGGTCGTCGTCTTCCACGACCCGGACGACTGGCTGGCGGGCGAGCCGACGCCCGATCCGAACGCGCTGCAGACCGTCCTCTCCTGGATCGGACTGATGCCGTCCGCGGACGAGAAGGACCTGATCAAGCGGGTCATCGGCGTCGCCGGCGACACGGTCGAGTGCAACAAGACCGGCCCGCTCAAGGTCAACGGCAAGGCGCTGAACGAGCCGTACGTCTACGCGGGCAACACGCCGTGCTCGGACGACGACCAGGGCGGGCGGTTCAAGGTCACGGTGCCCGAGGGCAAAATCTGGGTCATGGGTGACCACCGGCAGAACTCCCGGGACTCCCGCTACCAGCAGTCGGACGAGAACGGCGGCATGGTCCCCGTGGACGAGGTCGTCGGCCGCGCCGTCGTGGTCGCCTGGCCGATGAACCGCTGGAGCACCCTGCCGGTCCCCGACACCTTCGGCCAGGACGGCCTGCAGGCCCGGTCCTCGGCCGCCGCCGCGCTGTCGGTCGCTCCCCAGGGCCTGGCCGTCGCCGGCGTTGTCCCGTTCGTCTGGTGGCGCCGTCGCCGCACCGCCCCCGCCGAGACCCGCTGACACTCGTCGCGACCCGCCGGGGTCCGTCGGGGCGCCCGGGCCGGGTGCCCGTCGACGGGCCCCGATCGGCTGTCTGCCGACGGTCCTGCCCCGTCCGAGCCCCCTTCCGGCCTCCGGGAGGGGGCTGCCCCGTTGGCGTACCGCCGGGTAAGGTGCGGCCCCATGGGTGGCGAGAGCACGACACGTACGGCCCCGCGCGGCGGCGGAGCGAACAAAGGCCCGGCGGGCAGCCGGACCGGTCAGCGGCTGTCCGGCATCGCCGTGGCGCTGGGTCTGGTGCTGTTCCTCGGCGGATTCGCCTGGGGCGCGGTGGTCTACCGCCCCTACACCGTGCCGACCGGCTCGATGACGCCGACGATCAACGCAGGTGACCGGGTCCTGGCCCAGCGCATCGACGGCGCCGACGTCCGCCGCGGCGACGTCGTCGTGTTCAAGGACGCGACCTGGGCCAACGCCCCGATGGTCAAGCGGGTCGTCGCCGTCGGCGGGGACACCGTCTCCTGCTGCCAGAAGGGCAAGCTGAAGGTCAACGGCAAGGTGATCGACGAGCCGTACCTGCCCGCCGGCACCCCGGCCGAGATCAGCGACTTCCAGACCGTGACCGTCCCGGAGGGCCGCCTGTTCCTGCTCGGCGACGAGCGCGACAACTCCGTGGACTCCACCGCCCACCTCACCGACGCGGCCGGCGGCACCGTGTCGCGCGGTGCCGTGAACGCCCGCGTGGACGCCGTGGCCTGGCCGATGAACGGCATGCTGGAACGGCCGACCGGCTTCGAGACGCTGGGCGGCCTGTCCTCGCCGGGCCCGCTGCGGACGGTCGTCGCGCTGGTGGTCGCCGGGGCCGTGCTGATCCTGGGAGGCGCGGCCTACGGCCCGCTGGCCAACCGGGCGGGGGCCTCCCGCGCCCGAAAGGGAGCGGAGCCGACCGGTGGCCGCTGAGGTGACCCCGGCGGGACAGGACACCTACGAGGGCGGCCTGCGCCGAGTCGCCCGGGTGGTGCTGCTCGACCCCGAGGACCGCATCCTGCTGCTGCACGGCCACGAACCGGACGATCCGGCCGACGACTGGTGGTTCACCCCGGGCGGCGGCGTGGAGGGCGACGAGACCCGTGAGCAGGCCGCCCGGCGCGAACTCCTTGAGGAGACCGGCATCACCGACGTCGAACTCGGCCCGGTGCTGTGGCGGCGCAGGTGCTCCTTCCCCTTCGCGGGCCGTCGCTGGGACCAGGACGAGTGGTACTACCTGGCCCGCACCGCCCAGACCGTCACCGAGGCCGTCGGCCTCACCGAACTGGAGCGGCGCAGCGTCGCCGGAGCGCGCTGGTGGACGTGTGAGGAACTGACCCGGGCACGTGAGACGGTGTATCCGACCAGACTCGCCGAGCTGCTGCGCACGCTGCTCGACGAAGGTCCCCCGGCCGGCCCGGTGACCCTGGACACCGAAATCGTTTAGGGGCGCACGGGACTGGCGCACAATGGGGGGACCGCACGGCTGAAGGGGAACATGCCATGAGCGCCGAGGACCTCGAGAAGTACGAGACCGAGATGGAGCTCAAGCTCTACCGGGAGTACCGCGATGTCGTCGGTCTGTTCAAATACGTGATCGAGACCGAGCGGCGTTTCTATCTCACCAACGACTACGAGATGCAGGTGCACTCGGTCCAGGGCGAGGTGTTCTTCGAGGTCTCGATGGCTGACGCCTGGGTGTGGGACATGTATCGGCCGGCCCGGTTCGTCAAGCAGGTGAGGGTGTTGACGTTCAAGGACGTGAACATCGAGGAGCTGAACAAGAGCGACCTGGAGCTTCCCGGCGGCTGAGCGACCCGGAAGCCGACCGGGCTTTCACTCGTGTGGGTGGCAGGGTTGTCCACAGTCGTCCGACCGTCCACCAAGATCCAATAGTTTGCTCGACCGCATTCATCGTTGGCGCCGGAGGTGGTGCCGACATGAACGCACGAGGTGCGATGGGCAAGTACGGCGAGACACTCGCCGCCCGCCGGCTGACCGGGGCCGGAATGACCGTCCTGGAGCGCAACTGGCGCTGCGGCAGGACCGGCGAGATCGACATCGTGGCCCGGGACGGAGACGTCCTGGTCGTCTGCGAGGTCAAGACGCGCAGGGGCGGCTCCTTCGAGCACCCGATGGCCGCCGTGACCCCGGACAAGGCGGAGCGGCTGCGGAGGCTCGCCGAGCGCTGGATCCAGACCCACGGAGGAGCTCCGCCCGGCGGCGTGCGCATCGACCTCGTCGGCGTGCTCCTCCCGCAGCGCGGCGCCCCCGTCGTCGAGCACGCCCGGGGGGTGGCGTGATGGGTTTCGCGCGGACGTGCTCGGTGGCGCTCGTCGGCGTCGAGGGCGTGGTGGTCGAGGTCCAGGCCGACCTGGAACCGGGCGTGGCGGCGTTCACGCTGGTGGGGCTCCCGGACAAGAGCCTCACGGAGAGCCGGGACCGGGTGCGGGCGGCCGTGGTGAACTCGGGCGCGGAGTGGCCCCAGAAGAAGCTGACGGTGGGACTCAGCCCGGCCTCGGTGCCCAAGAGCGGCAGCGGCTTCGACCTTGCCGTCGCCGCGAGCGTCCTGGGCGCCGCGGAACGGATCGACCCACGGGTGCTCGCCGACATCGTGATGATCGGAGAGCTCGGCCTCGACGGCCGGGTGCGGCCGGTGCGCGGCATCCTGCCGGCGGTGCTGGCCGCGGCCGAGGCCGGGTACGAACAGGTGGTCGTACCGGAGTGCGCCGCCGCCGAGGCGTCCCTGGTACCGGGGGTGTCGGTGCTCGGCGTGCACAGCCTGCGCCAGCTGATCGCCGTCCTCGCCGACGAACCCGTGCCGGAGGAGGAACAGGACCTCCAGGGCCGCCCCGACCCGCTCCTGGCCGGTCTGCGGATGCCCGGAACCGGCGCGGCCACCGGAATGCACGGCGTGGGAGCGGCACAGCACGACCACGGCCACGACCTCGCCGACGTCGTCGGACAGGAGTCGGCGCGCACGGCGGTGGAGGTCGCCGCGGCCGGCCGCCACCACCTGTTCCTGGAGGGCCCGCCCGGCGCCGGCAAGACCATGCTCGCCGAACGGCTGCCCGCCATCCTGCCCCGGCTCTGCCGGTCGGAGTCCCTCGAGGTGACCGCCGTGCACTCGGTGGCGGGACTGCTGCCGCCGGGCAAGCCCCTGATCGACGTGGCCCCTTACTGCGCTCCCCACCACTCCGCCACGATGCAGGCCCTCGTCGGCGGCGGCCCGGGCGTCGCGCGGCCGGGAGCGGTGTCGTTGGCGCACCGAGGCGTTTTGTTTTTGGACGAAACCCCGGAGTTCAGCAGTCACGCGCTCGACGCCCTGCGCCAGCCGCTGGAGGCCGGGCACGTCGTCATCGCGCGCAGCGCGGGCGTGGTGCGCTTCCCGGCGCGGTTCCTGATGGTGCTTGCCGCCAATCCCTGCCCGTGCGGGCGGTTCTCGCAGACCGACGAGCTGTGCGAGTGCCCGCCCTCGGCGATCCGCCGCTACCAGGCCAGGCTGTCCGGCCCGCTGCTCGACCGGGTCGACCTGCGGGTCGAGGTGGACCGGGTCACGCGCAGCCAGCTGGCGGGGGACGGTCCCCGGGGCGACTCCACCGCGGCCGTCGCCGACCGGGTGCGCGCGGCCCGGGACCGGGCGGCCGCGCGCCTCGCGGGCACCCCCTGGCGGTCGAACAGCGAGGTGCCCGGCCGGGAGCTGCGCAGCCGCTGGCGCGCCGCGCCCGGTGCGCTGGAGGAGGCGGAACGCAGTCTGGAACGCGGCGTGCTCACCGCCCGCGGACTCGACCGGGTCCTGCGCGTCGCCTGGACCGTCGCGGACCTGGTAGGCCACGACCGCCCCGAAGCGAGGGACGTCGCCCTGGCACTGCAACTGCGCACCGGGGTGCCGCGGGGCGTTCCGATGGCCCTGGGAGCACCGGCATGAGCGGGGACAGCGTGCCGACGGAGGACGGCGCCCTTTTCGACGACGACGCCGTGGCCCCTGGCGGTGATCCGGCCGAAGGGGACGCGGTACAGGGAAATGAGGCACGGCACGCTGACGCACTGGGTGCTGGCGCATCGGGTGACGCCGCCATGGCCAAGCCCGAGCTCGCGGACGGCGCGGTCGGGGAGGACGGCGAGGTCGGGAAGGGCGGTCCGGCGGGAGACGGTGGCGTGGGCGTACGCGTACGCGGCGTCGCTGCCGGGGTCCGTGTCGCCGGTGGACCACGTGTCCCGGTCCCGGACGGCAGCGCGGCTCGGAGTGACGGACCGGCGGACGGCGAGCTGCTCGGGCGGGTCTTCCTCACCCGGGTCCTCGAACCCGGCGACGAGACCGGCGGACGGTGGGTGCGGGAGCGCGGCGTCCTGGAAGTGGCGCGGCGCCTGCGCGAGGGCGGACGCGCCCTGCCGGGGGTGAGCGAGAAGCGGTGGGCCGGTCTGTGCGCCCGGGCGGGCAAGGCCGACCCGCGTGGTGACCTGGCCGTCGCCCGGTCCGCGGGGGCGCGGTTCGTGGCCCCCGGGACCGCCGAGTGGCCGGGGCAGCTCGACGACCTCGGTGATGCCCGGCCGCTCGGGCTGTGGGTGCGGGGCGGGCCCAGTCTGCGCATGTGGGCGCTGAGGTCGGTCGCCGTCGTCGGCGCCCGCGCCTGCACCGAGTACGGCGCCCACATGGCCGCCACCCTCGCCGCCGGCCTGGCCGAGCGCGGCTGGGTCGTGGTGTCCGGCGGCGCCTACGGCGTCGACGGCGCCGCACACCGGGGTGCCCTCGGTGCCGGCGGCGCCACCGCGGCGGTCCTCGCCTGCGGCGTCGACCGCCCCTACCCTCCCGGACACACCGCGCTGATCACCAGGATCGCCGAGCAGGGTCTGGTCGTCGGAGAGCTGCCACCGGGCGATCATCCGACGCCGAGCAGATTCGTCCTGCGCAACCGGGTCATCGCCGCCCTCACCCGGGGCACCGTGGTGGTCGAGGCCGCCTACCGCAGCGGTTCGCTGGTCACCGCCCGAGCGGCCCGGCGGCTGGGCCGGCACGTGATGGGCGTGCCCGGACCGGCGACCAGCGCGCTCTCCGCAGGGGTGCACGAGCTGCTGCGCGGCGACGCGGTGCTCGTCGGCGACGCCGCCGAGGTGGTCGAACTGGTCGGCGACATGGGAGAGCTGCCTCCGGAGCGGCGCGGGCCCGTCCTCCCCACCGATCTGCTGGAGCCACGGACCCGCCAGGTGCTGGCCGGACTCCCCGGGCGGGGAACGGCGACGGCGGCGGAGGTGGCACGCCGCGCCCAGACCACCGAGGACGACGCGACCGCGAGACTGTACGAGCTTCGAGCGCTTGGTTACGTCGAACGACACGGCGACGGCTGGAAGTTGACACGCCAGGCGATGATCTCGATTCGCGGTGGTCGGAGCCCGTGCTGACGCACCGTGTTCGGCCGTCCGGGGGAAGCCCGACGCCCGTGGGGATTCTGGCAGTTGGGGTATTCGAGTGATCACCCAGAGCGATCATCGTCCCCCCTGTAGAGCGTTCAGCGGAACGTATCTGCGTAGGGTCCCCACCCACTCCTTCGCACACCGCGACGGCTCAGTCACGCTACGCTCACGATGACCCCCACGCAGACGGCCGACAGCAGGCGACAACCAGAAAGCAGACCGGCGGCCTCAAGCACACGACATCACGGCAGAACGGCACTAGGCGACGAATGCCCCAGCACACCTCCGGGTCCGACCGGGCGGCGATCCCCCCAGCCGCCCGCGACGGTGGCAGCGTGCGACCGTCCGCCCCCTCGACGCTCGACGAGCTGTGGCGGTCGTACAAGGCGACCGGCGACGAGCGGCTGCGGGAACAGCTGATCCTGCACTACTCGCCCCTCGTGAAGTACGTGGCGGGCCGGGTCAGCGTGGGACTGCCGCCCAATGTCGAGCAGGCCGACTTCGTCTCCTCCGGAGTGTTCGGACTGATCGACGCCATCGAGAAGTTCGACGTCGACCGCGAGATCAAGTTCGAGACCTACGCGATCACCCGGATCCGCGGCGCGATGATCGACGAACTGCGCGCGCTGGACTGGATCCCGCGGTCGGTGCGGCAGAAGGCGCGCAACGTGGAGCGTGCGTACGCGACGCTGGAGGCACGGCTGCGCCGCACCCCGTCGGAGAGCGAGGTCGCCGTGGAGATGGGGATCGCCGTGGAGGACCTCCACGCGGTTTTCAGCCAGCTGTCGCTGGCCAACGTGGTGGCGCTGGAGGAGCTGCTGCACGCGGGCAGCGAGGGCGGCGACCGGCTGAGTCTGATGGACACGCTGGAGGACACCGCCGCCGACAACCCGGTGGAGGTCGCCGAGGACCGGGAGCTGCGACGGCTCCTGGCCCGGGCGATCAACACGCTGCCGGAGCGGGAGAAGACCGTCGTCACGCTGTACTACTACGAGGGCCTCACGCTCGCCGAGATCGGGAACGTGCTGGGCGTGACCGAGAGCAGGGTCAGCCAGATTCACACCAAGTCGGTGTTGCAACTCCGCGCCAAACTGGCCGGTTTCGGTCGCTGACCTGGGCTTACGGCACGAGTTCGACTCCGCTGGTGACCCGGTCGGCGGTCGTCCGGCCGGTGAGTGACTCCCGTCCGGGGTGCCGCGTCCGTAAAGTGGTGACGTGCCAAGGATTCGAGCGGCCTCTGTGGCCGAGCACCGGTCGATGCAGCGTGCCGCCCTGCTGGACGCGGCACGCTCCCTGCTGTCCGACGGCGGGACGGAGGCGCTGACCTTCCCCGCCCTCGCCGAACGTACGGGTCTTGCCCGGTCGTCCGTCTACGAGTACTTCCGGTCGCGGGCGGCCGTGGTCGAGGAGCTGTGCGCCGTCGACTTCCCCGTCTGGGCCGCGGAGGTCGAGGCGGCGATGGAGCGCGAGACGGCTCCCGGGGCCAAGGTCGAGGCGTATGTGCGCAAGCAGCTCGACCTGGTCGGGGACCGGCGGCACCGGGCCGTCGTGGCCATCTCCGCGAGCGAGCTGGACGCCGGCGCCCGGGAGAAGATCCGGGCCGCCCACGGTGGGCTGGTCGCGATGATCGTCGAAGCGCTGGGCGAGATGGGGCACGACCAGCCGCGGCTGGCGGCGATGCTCCTCCAGGGCGTCGTGGACGCGGCCGTACGGCGGATCGAGCTGGGCGCGGCGGAAGAGCCGACGGCGATCACGGAGGCGGCGGTCTCCATGGCGTTGCGGGGCGTACGGGGCTGATCCCCGCGCGGCCGGGCAACGGCACCCCCAGGACCGGCAGCAGCCTCGACGGACCCGCGTCCAGCAGCCACGGCGGGAGCAGGGACAGCGGGTTCAGATAGACCTCGCCCCGCAGCAGGCCCCAGTGCAGGCAGGCCGTGCAGTGCGAGCCCGCCGGCTGCACCGCGCCGAGCACCTCGCCGGCCGCGACCTCGTCGCCCTCCTTCACCGACGCCTCGACGGGCGCGTATGTCGTCCGGAGGGGCGGATCACCCGTCCCCGCCAGCTCCAGCGAGACCACGCCCCGGCCCGCGACCGGACCCGCGAACGACACCCGCCCCGCGGCCACCGCCCGTACCGGCGTCCCGCCCGCCGCGGCGAGGTCCACGCCGCGGTGGCCCGGTCCGTACGGGGTCGCCGGGGGCTCCCAGCCCCGCAGGACCGCGGGCCGGACATCGACCGGCCAGTGGCGGGCCAGGGCCGGTACCACCGGGTCCGGTATCCTCCGCGCGGCGTCCGGTGCCGCGGCCGCCGGCACCCCCCGGCCCGTCGCCGCAGCCGTCGCCACGGCCGCCGCAGGCGCCGGGCCCGGCTGCCTCGCGGCCAGGACGGTCAGGACAGCCGGCGGCAGCACCAGCCAGGCACACGCACTCACCCATCGCCTCGTTCGCATGCGAGCACCGTCCCGCGCCAGGGCCGATCGCCGCCCGGCCCTGTGGACCGCGCTCCGGTTGTGGACAGCCGCGTCACCCGGTACCCCGCGGGTCCCGTACACTTCTGGTGGCGATCCGGGTCACCGGGTCGACTTCGCACGCCCCGACACGAGGCCCGCAAAGGTCCGTGTCAGCGCCCCTCGGTCCCTAGTGGCAGGCGCATCCGGGCGTCAGGCGCGGGAGCCGTCCGGCTCGCGCGGCACAACCGAGAAAATCAAGGAGATACGGCCATGGCCGTCGTCACGATGCGGGAGCTGCTGGAAAGCGGCGTCCACTTCGGTCACCAGACCCGCCGTTGGAACCCGAAGATGAAGCGCTTCATCTTCACGGAGCGCAACGGCATCTACATCATCGACCTGCTCCAGTCGCTGTCGTACATCGACCGCGCCTACGAGTTCGTCAAGGAGACCGTCGCCCACGGCGGCACGGTCATGTTCGTCGGCACGAAGAAGCAGGCGCAGGAGGCCATCGCCGAGCAGGCCACCCGCGTCGGCATGCCCTACGTCAACCAGCGCTGGCTGGGCGGCATGCTCACCAACTTCTCGACCGTCTACAAGCGCCTGCAGCGCCTCAAGGAGCTCGAGCAGATCGACTTCGAGGACGTGGCCGCCTCCGGCCTCACCAAGAAGGAGCTGCTGGTCCTCTCCCGCGAGAAGGCCAAGCTGGAGAAGACCCTCGGCGGTATCCGCGAGATGTCCAAGGTGCCCAGCGCCGTCTGGATCGTGGACACCAAGAAGGAGCACATCGCGGTCGGCGAGGCCCGGAAGCTCAACATCCCGGTCGTCGCCATCCTCGACACCAACTGCGACCCCGACGAGGTCGACTACAAGATCCCGGGCAACGACGACGCGATCCGCTCCGTCACCCTGCTCACCCGCGTGATCGCCGACGCCGTCGCCGAGGGCCTCATCGCCCGCTCCGGTGCCGCCGGTGGTGCCAAGGGCGAGAAGGCCGCCGGCGAGCCGCTCGCCGAGTGGGAGCGCGACCTGCTCGAGGGCGAGAAGGCCGAGAAGAAGGACGACGCCGAGGCCGCCGAGAAGCCCGCCGAGGCTCCGGCTGCCGAGGCCGCCCCCGCCGAGGCCCCCGCTGCCGAGGCCCCTGCCGCCGAGGCGCCCGCCGCCGAGGCTCCGGCCGCGGACGCCGAGCAGGCCTGACCCCTCACCACCTTCGGGTTCCGGACGGCGGGGGCCACACAGCCCCCGCCGTCCGGCCCGTAGATCTTCAGACTTCGAGAGAGATTCCGGAATCATGGCGAACTACACCGCCGCCGACGTCAAGAAGCTCCGCGAGCTCACCGGCGCCGGCATGATGGACTGCAAGAAGGCGCTGGACGAGGCCGAGGGCAACGTCGAGAAGGCCGTCGAGGCGCTCCGCATCAAGGGCCAGAAGGGCGTCGCCAAGCGCGAGGGCCGCTCTGCCGAGAACGGCGCCGTCGTCTCGATCATCGCCGACGACAACACCTCGGGTGTCCTCGTCGAGCTGAAGTGCGAGACGGACTTCGTCGCCAAGGGCGAGAAGTTCCAGAACGTCGCCACGGCCATCGCCGAGCACGTCGCCAAGGCCGCCCCGGCCGACCTCGAGGCCCTGCTGGCCTCCGAGATCGAGCCCGGCAAGACCGTCCAGGCGTACGTGGACGAGGCCAACGCCAACCTCGGCGAGAAGATCGTCCTGGACCGCTTCGCGCAGTTCTCGGGCGGCTACGTGACCGCGTACATGCACCGCACGATGCCCGACCTGCCCCCGCAGATCGGTGTCCTCGTCGAGCTGGACAAGCCCAACGCCGAGATCGCCAAGGGCGTCGCCCAGCACATCGCCGCCTTCGCGCCGAAGTACCTCTCCAAGGAGGACGTCCCGGCCGAGGTCGTCGAGACCGAGCGCCGCGTCGCCGAGGAGACCACCCGCGCCGAGGGCAAGCCCGAGGCCGCCCTGCCGAAGATCGTCGAGGGTCGCCTCAACGGCTTCTTCAAGGACGCCACCCTGCTCGGCCAGCCCTACGCCCTGGACAACAAGAAGTCCGTCCAGAAGGTGCTGGAAGAGGCCGGTGTCAGCCTGAAGCGCTTCTCGCGCATCAAGGTCGGCATCTGAGTCCGTACCGCGACGGACGTACGACCCCGGTAGGGTCGACGGCAGTCGTCGGCGCCGTTCGCGTATGTCGTTGCGTACGCGCGCGTGGCGGCGGACGACAGCAGATCTGACGAGGAGGCCATTGCCGCGTATGGGATGCGAAACACGCCCCCACCGGCAGTGGCCTTCTTCGTGTGTGTGACCCACGTAAAAGAGGCGAGATCTCCATGACCACCAAGGCCGAGAAGAGCGACGACGGCAAAGTACGCGGCCGCTTCATGCTGAAGCTGTCCGGAGAGGCCTTCTCCGGCGGTGGGGGCCTGGGCGTCGACCCCGACGTGGTGCACGCCATCGCCCGCGAGATCGCGGCCGTCGTCCGGGACGGCGCGCAGATCGCGATCGTCATCGGTGGCGGCAACTTCTTCCGCGGCGCCGAGCTGCAGATGCGCGGCATGGACCGCGCCCGCTCCGACTACATGGGCATGCTCGGCACCGTGATGAACTGCCTGGCCCTCCAGGACTTCCTGGAGAAGGAGGGCGTCGACTGCCGCGTGCAGACCGCCATCACCATGGGCCAGGTCGCCGAGCCCTACATCCCGCTGCGCGCCGTGCGCCACCTGGAGAAGGGCCGCGTGGTCATCTTCGGCGCCGGTATGGGCATGCCGTACTTCTCCACCGACACCACCGCCGCCCAGCGCGCCCTCGAGATCGACGCCGAGGCCCTGCTCATGGGCAAGAACGGCGTGGACGGGGTCTACGACTCCGACCCCAAGACCAACCCGGACGCCGTGAAGTTCGACGCGCTCGGCTACGGCGAGGTCATCACCCGCGATCTGAAGGTCGCCGACGCCACGGCCGTCACGCTCTGCCGCGACAACAGCCTCCCGATCGTGGTCTTCGAGCTGCTGAAGGAGGGCAATATCGCCCGCGCCGTCAAGGGTGAGAAGATCGGCACGCTTGTGGGTGACCAGGGCAGCCGGGACTGACCGGAGAACACCCCCCGTCCGCGGACGCCACCTGTCCGGGGGACGGACGGGACGGGACCGGGCCGGGGGATGGACAATGTCCCGCCGGTCGGGAACCGTGCAGGAAGAACGCGACGCAGCCGGCCGCCGCCCCGTAGGGGAACCGCAGCCGGGCCTACTCAAGACACGCAGGAGCAAGTGGTGATCGAAGAGACCCTCCTCGAGGCCGAGGAGAAGATGGAGAAGGCCGTCGTGGTCGCCAAGGAGGACTTCGCCGCGATCCGCACCGGCCGTGCGCACCCGGCGATGTTCAACAAGATCGTGGCCGACTACTACGGCGCGCTGACGCCGATCAACCAGCTGGCCTCGTTCTCCGTGCCCGAGCCGCGCATGGCCGTGGTGACCCCCTTCGACAAGAGCGCCCTGCGCAACATCGAACAGGCGATCCGCGACTCCGACCTGGGCGTCAACCCGAGCAACGACGGCAACATCATCCGGGTGGTGTTCCCCGAGCTGACCGAGGAGCGCCGCCGCGACTACATCAAGGTCGCCAAGAGCAAGGGCGAGGACGCCAAGGTCTCCATCCGCTCCGTGCGCCGCAAGGCCAAGGACGCCATCGACAAGATGGTCAAGGACGGCGAGGTCGGCGAGGACGAGGGCCGCCGTGCGGAGAAGGAGCTCGACGACACCACCGCCAAGTACGTCACGCAGGTGGACGAGCTCCTGAAGCACAAGGAAGCGGAGCTGCTCGAGGTCTGATGAACGACTCTTCCTGGGGAGCGCCGCCACAAGCCGGGTACTGGGGGCCGTCCGACCAGGGACCCGTCCAGGGCGCCGCCCCGGCGGGTCCCGCGTACGATGCGCACTACGCGCAGCAGACTCGCCCCATGCCCATCGTGCCCGACGTACCCGAACACGGCGGAGGCCAGGACGACGACCAGGGGACCGCTCGGCTGAGCGGTCCCTTGTTCCGGGACGAGCCGTTCCACGACCAGCTCGGTCGCGACGAGCCGTATCGCGACCAGAACCCGTCGGCGCAGCCGTATGCGGCGGTGCCGCAGAATCCGGAGCCCATGCCCGACGCCCCGCAGCCGGCGCAGCCCCAGCCGCCGCAGAAGAAGAGCGCGGGGCGCGACCTGGGGGCCGCGATAGGGGTCGGCGTCGGCCTCGGCGTGGTGATCATCGCGTCGCTGTTCGTCGTCAAGGCCGTCTTCGTCGGCGTGATCGTGGTCGCCGTCGTGGTGGGCCTGTGGGAGCTGACCAAGCGGCTGGAGGAGCGCAAGGGCATCAAGGCGCCCCTCGTGCCGCTCGCCATCGGCGGCGCGGCGATGGTGGTCGCCGGCTATGCGCGCGGTGCCGAGGGGGCGTGGATCGCCATGGCGCTCACGGCGCTCGCGGTCCTCGTCTGGCGGATGACGGAGCCGCCCGAGGGCTACCTCAAGGACGTCACCGCGGGCCTGTTCGCCGCGTTCTACGTGCCGTTCCTGGCCACGTTCGTCGCCATGATGCTGATGGCGGACGACGGGGCCTGGCGCGTCCTGGTCTTCCTGATACTGACGGTCGTCAGCGACACCGGCGCCTACGCCGTCGGCTGGCGCTTCGGCAAGAAGAAGCTCGCCCCGCGCATCAGCCCCGGCAAGACCCGCGAGGGCCTGCTGGGAGCGGTGGCGTTCGCGATGGCGGCGGGCGCGCTGTGCACGCACTTCCTGATCGACGACGGCACCTGGTGGCAGGGCCTGCTGCTCGGCCTCGCGGTCGCCGTCAGCGCCACCCTGGGCGACCTCGGCGAGTCCATGATCAAGCGGGACCTCGGCATCAAGGACATGGGCACCCTCCTGCCGGGCCACGGCGGCATCATGGACCGCCTCGACTCCCTGCTGCCGACGGCACCGGTGGTGTGGCTGCTGCTGGTGATCTTCGTCGGGTCGGGTTGACAGTCGTCCGGTAGCATGGAAGGGCCTGCGGCGTCTGCTGCGGGCCCTTCCGTGTGTCCCCGCCGATGCGGGGGTATTCCAGTGAGGTCTCCTGGCTTCGGCATGGCTCTGCCGTTGTCCCCGCAGAAGCGGGGGGTTGCCACAGGCCCGCCGTCATGAGGAGTTGTCCGACCGTGGCCCGTCCAGCCCCCGGTGAGCTCACCTTTGCCGCACCCCGCGGAGCGAAGCGGCCGCCGCGGCACCTTGCCGATCTCACGCCTGCCGAGCGCAAGGAGGCTGTCGCCGCGATCGGTGAGAAGCCGTTCCGTGCGAAGCAGCTCTCGCAGCACTACTTCGCGCGGTACGCGCACGACCCGGAGCAGTGGACCGACATCCCCGCCGGTTCGCGCCAGGGGCTCCAGGAGGCGCTGCTGCCCGAGCTGATGACGGTCGTGCGGCACCTGTCGACCGACCAGGGGACCACGCGCAAGACGCTGTGGAAGCTGTTCGACGGGACGCTCGTCGAGTCCGTCCTCATGCGCTACCCGGACCGGGTGACCATGTGCATCAGCTCCCAGGCCGGCTGCGGCATGAACTGCCCGTTCTGCGCCACCGGCCAGGCCGGCCTGGACCGCAACCTGTCGACCGCCGAGATCGTGCACCAGATCGTGGACGGCATGCGGGCGCTCAGGGACGGCGAGGTCCCGGGAGGCCCCGCGCGGCTCAGCAACATCGTGTTCATGGGCATGGGTGAGCCCCTCGCCAACTACAACCGCGTCGTCGGCTCCATCCGCCGCCTCACCGACCCCGAGCCGGACGGCCTGGGGCTCTCCCAGCGCGGCATCACCGTCTCCACGGTCGGCCTCGTCCCGGCGATCCACCGCTTCACCGGCGAGGGCTTCAAGTGCCGCCTCGCCATCTCGCTGCACGCCCCCGACGACGAGCTGCGCGACACCCTCGTCCCCGTCAACACGCGGTGGAAGGTGCGCGAGGTGCTGGACGCCGGATTCGAGTACGCGGCGAAGTCCGGTCGCCGGCTGTCCATCGAGTACGCCCTGATCCGCGACATCAACGACCAGGCCTGGCGCGGCGACCGTCTCGGGCGGCTGCTCAAGGGCAGGCCCGTGCACGTCAACCTGATCCCGCTCAACCCCACGCCCGGCTCCAAGTGGACCGCGTCCAGGCCCGAGGACGAGAAGGCGTTCGTGGAGGCGATCGCGGCGCACGGTGTGCCGGTGACGATCCGGGACACCCGTGGACAGGAGATCGACGGGGCGTGTGGTCAGCTCGCCGCGAGCGAGCGGTAACCTGACCGGCGGAAGTACGTAAGCGCAGTCACATCTTCATATTCCGACAGGGGAGCGCCACAGCGCTGAGAGTGCGGCACCGGCCGCAGACCCTCCGAACCTGGCCCAGGTCATTCTGGGTAGGGAGATCGGTCATCACTCGAGCTGTTGCGCCCTGCCCGGGACCCTCGCCAGGGGTCCCGGGCGGGGCCGCGTCTTCTCCTGGTCACCCAGGAGGAATTCAGTGAGCATCACCAAGAAGGTCAGTGTCCTGGCCGTCGGGCTCGGCATGGTCGGCACGCTGGCCGCCTGCGGATCGTCGTCCGACGAGGCCGGCGGCAGCGGCTCCGGCGACTCCAAGACCGTGACCCTGGTCAGCCACGACTCGTGGGCCGCGTCGAAGGACGTCATCGCCGCCTTCGAGAAGAAGTCAGGCTACAAGGTCAAGGTGCTTGAGGACGGCGACGCCGGGCAGGCCGTCAACAAGGCCGTCCTCACCAAGGACAACCCGCAGGGCGACGTCTTCTTCGGCGTCGACAACACCCTGCTGTCCCGCGCCCTCGACAACGGCCTGTTCCAGCCGTACGAGGCGAAGGGCTCCGACCTCGTCCTGCCCGAGTACCGGACCGACCAGGACAAGCACCGGGTCACGCCCGTCGACACCGGCGACATCTGCGTCAACTACGACAAGGCGTACTTCGACAAGCACGAGCTGGCTCCGCCGAAGTCCTTCGACGACCTGGTCAAGCCCGAGTACAAGGACCTGCTCGTCACCGAGAACGCAGGCAGCTCCTCGCCCGGGCTCGGCTTCCTGCTCGGCACCGCCGCCAAGTACGGCGACGAGGGCTGGGAGGGCTACTGGAAGAAGCTCGAGGCGAACGGCGTCAAGGTCGTCGACAGCTGGGAGCAGGCGTACAACGAGGAGTTCTCCGGCTCGTCCGGCGGCAAGAAGGCCAAGGGCGACCGCCCGCTCGTCGTCTCCTACGCCTCCTCCCCGCCCGCCGAGGTCATCTACGCCGACCCGCAGCCGGACACCGCCCCCACGGGTGTCGCCGACGGCACCTGCTTCCGGCAGGTCGAGTACGCGGGCCTGCTCAGCAACGCGAAGAACCCCGAGGGCGGCAAGGCACTCCTCGACTTCCTGCTGAGCAAGCCCTTCCAGGACGACATGCCGCTGAACATGTTCGTCTACCCGGTGCGGGAGGGCGCGCAGATCCCCGAGGCGTTCTCGAAGTTCGGGCCCCAGGCCAAGGACCCGCAGACCCTCGACCCGGCGAAGATCGCCGACAACCGTGACCAGTGGGTCAAGTCGTGGACCTCGCTCGTACTGAAGTGAGACACGAAGGGAAGCAGGCGGTGAAGACGGCGGTGAAGTCGGCGGTGAAGCCGACGGGGACCGCGCGCGGGAGCGCGGCGCGGCTCGGCCTCATGGCCGTGCCCGTCGCGTTCTTCGCGGTGTTCTTCGCCTACCCCGTCGCCGCCATCGTCGCGCGCGGCCTGAAGGTCGACGGGGCCTGGCAGCTCGGGCGGATCGGGGACGTGCTCGCGCAGTCCGACGTGCGGCACGTCCTGTGGTTCACCACCTGGCAGGCGCTGGCGTCCACCGCGCTCACACTGCTGATCGCCCTGCCCGGCGCGTACGTCTTCGCCCGCTTCGACTTCCCCGGCAAACAGGTGCTGCGGGCCGTGGTGACCGTGCCGTTCGTGCTGCCGACGGTCGTCGTCGGCACGGCGTTCCTGGCCCTGGTCGGGCGCGGCGGGCTGCTGGACGAGCTGTGGGGCCTGCGCCTGGACACCACGGTGTGGGCGATCCTGCTCGCGCACGTCTTCTTCAACTACGCCGTCGTCGTCCGCACCGTCGGTGGCCTCTGGTCGCAGCTCGACCCGCGGCAGGAGGAGGCCGCCCGGATGCTCGGCGCCTCGCGGCTGCGGGCCTGGCGGCAGGTCACGCTGCCCGCGCTGGCGCCCGCCGTGGCCGCCGCCGCGCTGATGGTCTTCCTGTTCACCTTCACCTCCTTCGGCGTCGTCCAGATCCTCGGCGGCCCCGCCTTCTCCACCCTGGAGGTGGAGATCTACCGCCAGACCTCCCAGGTCTTCGACCTGTCCACGGCCGCCGTGCTGACGCTGATCCAGTTCGCGGCCGTAGCCGCCGTCCTCGCCGTGCACGCCTGGACGGTACGGCGGCGCGAGACGGCTCTGCGGCTGGTGGACGCGGCCACGACCGCGCGCCGGCCGCGCGGAGCCGGGCAGTGGACGCTGCTCGCCGGGGTCCTGGGCGTGGTCGTCGTCCTGCTGGTGCTGCCGCTCGCGGTGCTGGTCCAGCGGTCGCTGGGCGCGTCCGGCTTCGGCTACTACCGGGCGCTGACCCGCGAGGACGGCGGCGCCTTCCTCGTCCCGCCGATCGAGGCGATCGGCAACTCCCTCCAGTACGCCGTCGCCGCGACCGCCATCGCCGTGGTGATCGGCGCGCTGGCCGCGACCGCGCTCACCCGGCGCGGCGCGGGCCGCTTCGTGCGCGGGTTCGACGCACTCCTGATGCTGCCGCTCGGGGTGTCGGCCGTGACGGTCGGGTTCGGGTTCCTGATCGCGCTCGACGAACCCCCGCTGGACCTCAGGTCCTCCTGGATCCTGGTGCCGCTCGCGCAGGCGCTGGTGGGCGTCCCCTTCGTCGTACGGACCATGCTGCCGGTGCTGCGGGCGGTGGACGGGCGGTTGCGGGAGGCAGCGGCGGTGCTGGGCGCGTCGCCGTGGCGGGTGTGGCGCGAGGTGGACCTGCCCATGGTGCGGCGGGCGCTGCTGGTCGCGGCCGGGTTCGCCTTCGCGGTGTCGTTGGGGGAGTTCGGCGCGACCGTCTTCATCGCACGGCCCGACAACCCGACGCTGCCGGTCGCCGTGGCGCGGCTCCTTGGCCGGCCCGGGGACATGAACTACGGCCAGGCGATGGCCCTTTCGACGATTCTGATGCTGGTGTGCGCGGTGGCCCTGGTGGTGCTGGAGCGGCTGCGGACCGACCGGAGCGGGGAGTTCTGACATGCCGCCCATGCCGTCCATGCCGTCCATGCCATCGAGCCTGCTGAACCTCGAAGGCGCCACGGTCCGCTTCGGCGGGCGGACCGTGCTGGACGACGTCGACCTGGCGGTCGCCGAGCACGAGGTGGTGTGCGTGCTCGGGCCCAGCGGCAGCGGCAAGTCGACGCTCCTGCGGGCGGTCGCCGGACTCCAGCCGCTCGACGCCGGACGGGTGACGCTGGACGGACGGGACCAGACCGGAGCGCCCGCGCACAAGCGCGAGGTCGGGCTGATGTTCCAGGACCACCAGCTGTTCCCGCAGCGGGACGTGGCCGGAAACATCGCCTTCGGGCCGCGGATGCGCGGCGCGTCCCGGGCCGAGCAGCAGGCCCGGGTGGGGGAGTTGCTGGAGCTGGTCGGGCTGCCCGGCGCCGCCCGCAGGTCCGTCGCCGCACTTTCCGGCGGTGAGCAGCAGCGAGTGGCGCTGGCCCGCGCCCTCGCGCCCCGGCCCCGGCTGCTGATGCTGGACGAGCCGCTCGGCCAGCTCGACCGCTCGCTGCGGGAACGCCTCGTGGTCGAACTGCGGGAGCTGTTCGGCCGGTTGGGCACCACGGTGCTCGCCGTGACGCACGACCAGGGCGAGGCCTTCGCACTCGCCGACCGGGTCGTGGTGATGCGGGACGGGCGGATCGCCCAGTCGGGGACGCCCCTTGAGGTGTGGCAGCGGCCGGTGGACGCCTTCGTCGCCCGCTTCCTCGGCTTCGACAACGTGGCCGAGGCGTCCGTCGCCGGTCAGGCCGCGGACACCCCGTGGGGCAAGGTGCCGGTCCCCGAGGACGCCCCGCAGGGCACGCGGACGGTGCTCGTGCGGCCGGCCGGGGTTCGCATCGTCCCCGCCGACGAGGGCCTGCGCTGCACGGTCACGGCCCGCACCTTCCGCGGCACGCACGTCGCCGTCCGCCTCCAGCCGGAGGACGCGCCCCGCCTGGAGGCGGCGTGCGCGCTGCGGGAGGCGCCGGAGGTCGGGGACGCGGTCGGGGTGGAGTTCGACGCGGCCGAAATCGTGGTGCTCGGGTGATCGTCGCGCTCGTAGGGTGACCGCATGACACTCCTCGCGCACGAACGGTACTGCGACGAAATCATTCGCCAGGTGGGCGGGCTCAGGACCGTGGTCACGTCCGGTGCGGACCTGGCCGCCACCGTACCGACCTGCCCGGACTGGACCCTGGAGCACCTGGTGCGGCACGTGGGCCGGGCCCTGCGCTGGGCCGGGCTGATCGTCGGCACCCGCGCGGAGGAGGACGTCCCGGTGGACCGGGCGCCGGGCGCCCAGGGCCCGGCGGCGACCGGGGACGCGGCGGCGCTGGACGCGTGGCTCGCGGAGTCCGGCGAGGTGGTCGTCGGCGCGCTGCGGGAGGCCGGGCCGCAGGCGCGTGCGTGGTCGTGGGCCGGCATCGACACGGCGGGCTTCTGGGCGCGGCGGATGACCCACGAGCTCGTCGTCCACGGGGCGGACGCGGCACTGGCGGCGGGCCTGCCCCTCCAGCCGGTCGCGCCGGACGTGGCGGCCGACGCGGTCGACGAGTGGCTGGACATCGTGCGGTTCGTGCAGCGGGTCCTTCCCGACGCGGCGGCGAACGAACTGCGCGCCCCGGGCAGCAGCATCCATCTGCACGCCACGGACACCGCGGCCGAGTTGAACGCCGAGTGGCTCGTCGAACTGTCCGACGAGGGCATCACCTGGCACCGCGGCCACGAGAAGGCCACCGTGGCGCTCCGCGGCCCGCTCACGGACGTACTGCTCGCCTTCTACGGCCGGCTGCCGCTGGACGCTCCGGGACTCGAGGTCCTCGGTGACCGCAAGCCGCTCGAACTCTGGCTGGAGAAGGCGACGTTCGGCTGACACGACGGTGGCCCGCCCCGGACCGGGACGGGCCACCGCTGTGCGTGAACCGGTGTGCGGGCGTCAGCGGTTGCTGTTCGCTCCGCGACGGCGCAGGCCGAAGAAGACGGCGCCGCCACCGACGACGACCAGGGCCGCCGCGATACCGGCGATCGTGCCGGTGTTGGAGTTGGCACCGGTCTCGGCGAGGTTGGACTCACCGGCCGCCGGGGACGGGGCGTTGTCGCTCGGCACGGCCGCCGGCGCGCTGCTCTCCGGCTGCGACGGCGCGGGGGCCGACGTGGACGGCTCGGGCGCCGGGGACTCCGTCTCGTCGGACGGGGTCGAGGAGCTCTCCGACGGGGTCGGGGTCGGGGACTGGGTGTCCTCGGTCTTGCAGGGCGTCGACGAGGTCGTGACGTTCGGCTGGATGTCCTCGTCGACGTACCGGTCGGCCTTGACGTGGACGCGGTACTCCGTGTTCGGCTGCCAGTCCACGTCGAAGGTGACGGTGGTGCCCTCCTTGGAGCCCTTGACCGTCTGCTGGCCGACCTGCTTGTCGCCGTCCTTGAGGTAGACGGTGACGGTGGCCGGGATACCGGCGGGGTCCACGTCGGTGACGGTGATGACACCGTTGTCGCCGGCGCACTTGGCTTCGGCGGAGAACTCGCCGATGTTGCAGGCGAGGGCGTTGCCGGAGGCGCTGAGCGCCAGGGCCGCGGAGGCGGCGACGACGCCGAGGGCGCGGACGCCACGGCGGGATGCCGTACGGCTGATTATGGACAGGGCTGCCACGTTTGTCCTTTACGGGAGCGCGGATGCGGGGGGTGGAGAGGGTGCCGACGCTCGATGACGCGGCATCAGCACACCCATGAGCCTCACTGGTCTATAAGCGGGGCGTAAGAAGTGTCAACGCATATGCCTGTCGCGGCGGTTGACTTTGCCGTCTTATTAACCGCCGACACGTTTCAGCGCCTCGGGAGCCTCGTCGATTCGGTCGACCAGCGCGATTCGGGACTCCATCGTCCGCCCCTTCGCGAGCGACTGCAGCAGCGGCCACGCCGGCAGCGTCCGGGTCCAGTGCTCCCGGTCCACGAGCACCATCGGCGTGGGCTCGCCGCGCGACTCGTAGTAGTTCGGCGTCGCGTTGTCGAAGATCTCCTGCAGGGTGCCGGCCGCGCCCGGCAGGAACACCACGCCCGCGGTGGAGCGGGCCAGCAGGCCGTCCTCGCGCGTGGCGTTGGCGAAGTACTTGGCGATGTGCGCGGCGAAGGCGTTGGGCGGCTCGTGGCCGTAGAACCAGGTCGGGATGCCGATCGAGGCACCGCCCCGGGGCCAGCGTGCGCGGACCTCGAACGCGGACCGGGCCCAGTCGGCGATCGACTGCGTGAACGACGGGACTTTGGCGAGCAGCATCAGGGCATCGTCGAGCATCCCGTCGTCGAACGGGGCGGCGTACGCGCCGAGGTTCGCCGCCTCCATCGCGCCCGGACCGCCGCCCGTGGCCACCGTGAGCCCGGCGCGGGCCAGTTCGCGGCCCAGGCGTGCGGCGCCCGCGTACTCCCGCGTGCCGCGTGCCATGGCGTGACCGCCCATGACGCCCACCACCCGGCTGCCGGCGACGAGTTCGTCCAGCGCGTCCGAGACGGCGTCGTCGTGGACGGCGCGCAGCATGGAGGCGAACACGTCCCCGTCGGCCTTGGTCTGCTGGAACCAGTCGTACGCGAGGGCGTCCGGTGTCGCCTCGTAGCCCTCGTCGAGGCGGGCGTACAACTCGTCGGGCGAGTAGACGCGCCCCCGGTAGGGGTCGAAGGGGAGGCCCGGTATGGGCGGGAAGACCAGGGCGCCGGCGGCGCGCACCCGGGCGGCCGCCTCCGGGGCCATCGGGCACCCGAGGAAGACGGCGCCCGCCGGATCGGCGGCGAGCAGGGCGTCCGTACGGCCCGTCAGATCGACGGCCTGGACGCGGTGATGGGCGAGGGAGCCGGGCTGCGAGACGACGCGGTCGAACTCGTCAAGGCTCTCGATCTCCCGGTCGTGGGAGGCGTGGTGGGACTGGAACTGTGACAGTGACGGTGACCCGTGCTGTGACCGGGCCTTGCGCTGGGCGGGTGTCGGATCCACCCGCCCATGCTAGGCACGCGCCCGGATCAGCCCTGGACCGCCGCCGGGTCCATCCACACGACCTCGAAAGTGTGGCCGTCGACGTCGTCGAAGGCCCGGCCGTACATGAAGCCGTGGTCCTGGGTCTCGCCGGAGACCGAGCCGCCGGCCGCGACCGCCTTCTCCACCAGCTCGTCGACCTTCGCGCGGCTCTCGGCGCTCAGCGCGATCAGTACCTCACTGGACTTCGTCGAGTCCGAGATCTCCTTCTTCGTGAACTCACGGTACTTCTCCGGCGTGTGCACCATCACGACGATGGTGTCACTCACCGGGAAGGAAGCGGTGCTGTCGTCGCTGAACTGGGCGTTGGGCTCCCACCCCAGTCCGGTGAAGAACTTCTTGGAGGCGTCGAGGTCGTTGGTGGCCAGGTTCAGGAAGATCATCTGCTGGTACATGGGGGCCTCTCCCGTTCGATGTGCTGCCGTGCCGTTCGAAGAGGTGGACGGGAGGCCGGCCCGGAACTCATCGCCGGTCCGCGGACTTTCTCGAAAAGGTCTTCCGCGGCTCAGTGGTCGAGCGGCAGCGCCGCCAGCACCGCGACGATCAGGGTCAGCGGACCGAACAGGGCGAGCAGGGCGGCGGCGCGTACGGCGGCGGCGGCGCGCAGGGTCGCCGGGGGCGCGCCCAGCCGCAGCAGGGCGTCCGTGGTGTCGGCCCGGGCGTGCTTGGCCGCGACGGCCGCGGTGAGGAGGGTGGCCACCGTGCAGCCGGCCACGAGGAGGGCGCCCAGAGTGGCGAGGGGGCCGAAGGCCGGTCCGTCCCCGTCGTACACCGTGGCGGCCACGTAGGCCGCGGCGGCGACGGCGGCCACGACGCCGAGGGGGCGGCCGACGCGGTGCGACTCCTCCATGAGGACGCGGCCGGCCAGCAGACGCAGGGCGCCGGGCCGGGCGGCCTGCAGCAGCCGGCCGCACAGGTGGGTCAGGCCCGGTCCGGCCAGGGCGAAGCCCAGGGCGGTGAGGGCCCAGCCGATCAGGACGCCGGCGGAGGGTGCGGTGCCCGGGGCGGAGGCGGCGGCCGCGTCGCCGGTGTAGGTCTCGACGGTGAGACCCGCGGCGAGTACGGCGAAGCCCCAGGGGAGGGCGGTGGTGTTCTGGGGTCGGGGGGCCGGCTCGGTCGGAGGGTCGGGGGCGGCCTCCGGCGTCTGCGGGGTGGCGTCCGCCGGGGCCGGGGCCGGGGCCGGTGCCGGTGCCGGGGGGCGGGGGTCACTCACCTGCGTCTGCAGGGCGCCGCCTGCGCCCACCCGTGCCGCCCCAGCGGCACGACTGCCCGCAGGGGCAGCGGCGTGACCGTCCGCAGGGGCAGCGGCCCGGGCGGGCTCCGCGGCGATGCGGGAGCCGAAGCGGCCGTACGCGCCGAAGGTCTCGCGGGCCTTGCCCCAGCCGTACGCGCCGAAGCGGCCGTAACCGCGGGGTGCGGCGGCCGCGGCGGGCCGGGGGTCGCGGGGCCGCAGCGTGTGGGCCACCGCGGCCGAGGCGAAGGCCGGTACGAGGACCAGCAGGGTCAGGACGGCCGGGGCGGGGAGGGACTGGCCGACGGCCAGGGCGTCGGCGGCGACGCGGCCGGAGGGCGGGCGTCCGGTCAGGTCGCCGCGCAGGTGGAGGAAGGCGAGCAGGGCCGCCACCGAACCGAGCGCGGCGGACAGGGCCGTGGTCGTCGCCGACACGGCCATCAGCCGGCCCGGCCCCAGACCGATCGCCGACAGCCCCGAGCGGGGCCGCGTCCCGGGATCGGTGCGGGCCACGGCGACCGCGAGGTGCACCGTTGCGGCGAGGGGGGCGGCGCACCAGGCCAGGCGGAGGGCGGAGGCGCCCGGCGTGTCCGGGTGGCTCAGCGCGTGGCCGAGGGCGCACAGCAGCAGGAAGCCCGTGCCCGTCGAGGCCAGCGCGACCAGCAGGCGGCGCAGGTGGACGGCGAGGTGGGCGGTGCGGGTCAGGCGGAGAGCGAGCACGCCGCCCGGCCTTCCGTTCCGGGAGTCCCGGCGGCACCGGTGGCCACCGTGGTCTCGGCGAGCGGGGGGAGGTGCACGGTCCGTACCCGCCTTCCGTCGAGGAGCGCCACCGTGCGGTCCGCCAGGGCGGCGGTCTGCGCGTCGTGCGTGGCGAGCAGGACGGTGATGCCGTGCGAGCGGGCCGCCGTGGTGAGCGTCCGCAGGACCTGGGCGCGGTCGGCGCGGTGCAGGGGGGCCGTCGGTTCGTCGGCGAAGAGCACCGCCGGGGCGACGGCGAGCGCGCGGGCGATGCAGACGCGCTGCCGCTCGGCCTGCTGGAGTTCGTGCGGGCGCCTGCGCGCCTTGCCGCCGACGTCGAGGCGGTCCAGCCAGTCCAGGGCGGCGCTCTTGGCCCGGCGCCGGCCGGTGCCGCGCAGCATGAGGGGGAGCGCGGCGTTCTCCCAGGCGTTCAGCTCCGGGACGAGCGCCGGGGCGGGATCGATCCAGCCGAAGCGGTCGCGGCGCAGCCGTTCGCGGCCGAGCGGGCCCATGGTGTGCACCGGCACGCTGTTGAACCACACCTCGCCGTCCTGCGGCTTGACCAGGCCGGACAGGCACCGCAGCAGCGTGGTCTTGCCGCTGCCGCGCGGTCCGCTCACGGCGAGGATCTCGCCCTCGCGCACGCCGAGCGACACGCCTTGCAGCGCGGGGGAGCCGTCGTGGTGCTGGAAGTGCAGGGCACGGGCCCAGAGCACGTCGTTGTCCGGCGGGGCCTCCATGGGCGTACACCTCGGTTCTGATCCGTATTTCCCCGGTCGTTTCGTCCCCCTTCCGGGGGAACGAAGACGGGGCCGATCGGTCACTGGGCACCGTAAGGAGTCGCCGCGGAGGAAGCCGGACAGCACGCGGCCCCGGGCCGCCGTTCTCACTCGAACGGACCGCACCGGGGCCGGTGATGATCCTCTCAGCGGATGATCGGGACGATCAGAGCTTCGTCCACGCCTCCGTCAGCGTGGCGCGCAGGATCTGCTCGATCTCGTCGAAGGTCTCCTGGTTGGAGATCAGCGGCGGGGCGAGCTGGATGACCGGGTCGCCACGGTCGTCGGCACGGCAGTACAGACCGTTCTCGAAGAGCTTCTTGGAGAGGAAGCCGTACAGGACCCGCTCGGTCTCCTCCTCGTTGAAGGACTCCTTGGTGGCCTTGTCCTTGACCAGCTCGATGCCGTAGAAAAAGCCGTTGCCGCGGACGTCGCCGACGATCGGCAGGTCGTGCAGCTTCTCCAGGGTGGCGCGGAAGGCGCCCTCGTTGTCCAGCACGTGCTGGTTGAGGCCCTCGCGCTCGAAGAGGTCGAGGTTGGCGATGCCGACCGCGGCGGAGACGGGGTGGCCGCCGAAGGTGTAGCCGTGCAGGAAGGTGTTGTCGCCCTTGTAGAACGGCTCGGCCAGGCGGTCGGAGATGACGCAGGCGCCGATCGGGGAGTAGCCCGAGGTCATGCCCTTGGCGCAGGTGATCATGTCCGGGACGTAGCCGAACTTGTCGCAGGCGAAGGTCGTGCCGAGGCGGCCGAAGGCGCAGATGACCTCGTCGGAGACGAGCAGCACGTCGTACTGGTCGCAGATCTCGCGCACCCGCTGGAAGTAGCCGGGCGGGGGCGGGAAGCAGCCGCCGGCGTTCTGCACGGGCTCCAGGAAGACCGCCGCGACCGTGTCCGGGCCCTCGAAGAGGATCTGCTGCTCGATCTGGTCGGCGGCCCAGCGGCCGAAGGCCTCGGGGTCGTCGCCGAAGAGCGGGGCGCGGTAGATGTTGGTGTTCGGCACCTTGTGCGCGCCGGGGACCAGCGGCTCGAAGGGGGCCTTGAGCGCCGGGAGGCCGGTGATGGACAGGGCGCCCTGCGGGGTGCCGTGGTAGGCCACCGCGCGGGAGATCACCTTGTACTTGGTCGGCTTGCCGGTCAGCTTGAAGTACTGCTTGGCGAGCTTCCAGGCGGTCTCGACCGCCTCGCCGCCGCCGGTGGTGAAGAAGACCTTGTTGAGGTCGCCGGGGGCCTCGTTCGCCAGGCGCTCGGCCAGCTCGACGGCCTTGGGGTGGGCGTAGGACCACACCGGGAAGAAGGCGAGCTCCTGCGCCTGCTTCGCGGCGGCTTCGGCCAGCTCCGTGCGGCCGTGCCCGGCCTGGACCACGAACAGGCCGGCGAGACCGTCGAGGTAGCGCTTGCCCTTGTCGTCGTAGATGTGGGTGCCCTCACCGCGGACGATGGTGGGGACGGGGGCGTTCTCGTACGACGACATGCGGGTGAAGTGCATCCACAGGTGGTCGTAGGCGGTCCGGCTGAGGTCCTTGGGGCTGTCGGTGCTCACGATTATCGGGTTCCCCACATATAGGTCTGCTTCTTGAGCTTGAGGTAGACGAAGCTCTCGGTGGAGCGCACGCCGGGCACGGCCCGGATGCGTCGGTTGATGACCTCCAGGAGGTGGTCGTCGTCCTCGCAGACGACCTCCACCATCAGGTCGAAGGAGCCTGCGGTCATCACCACGTACTCGCACTCGGACATGGCCGACAGCGCCTCGGCCACGGACTCCACGTCGCCCTCGACGTTGACGCCGACCATCGCCTGGCGCCGGAAGCCCACCGTGAGCGGGTCCGTGACGGCGACGATCTGCATCACGCCCTGGTCGAGGAGCTTCTGGACGCGCTGGCGCACGGCCGCCTCCGACAGGCCCACGGCCTTGCCGATGGCGGCGTACGGCCGGCGGCCGTCCTCCTGGAGCTGCTCGATGATGGCGAGGGAGACGGTGTCCAACTGGGGACCACCGTTCCTGGACTCGCGGGAGTCCTTCTGGTCTGCGCTTCGACTGGCCACGGCTTCACTGTGCACGACGTATCGACAGTTTCGCAAGGCCGGATCGATGAAATTCGTTGTTTCAATCGCTTCAAGCTGCGGATATCGCAACCGTGAGGGGAGTGGGGGTGTTGAAAACGTCGGCACTCCGTCTAGGGTGGGTGTCTCAGTTACTGGACACCCGAACTTGGAGGGCCGGCAGTGAGCACCGAGCTGCGTCGTCTGCGCAATTACATCGACGGTGAGTTCCGGGACGCCGCCGACGGACGGACCACGGAAGTGGTCAACCCCGCCACGGGCGAGGCGTACGCGACCGCCCCCCTGTCCGGGCAGGCGGACGTGGACGCCGCGATGGCGGCCGCCGCGGCGGCCTTCCCGGCGTGGCGGGACCTGGTCCCGGCCGAGCGGCAGAAGGCCCTGCTGAAGATCGCGGACGCGTTCGAGGAGCGGGCCGAGGAGCTGATCGCGGCCGAGGTGGAGAACACGGGCAAGCCGATCGGGCTGACCCGCTCCGAGGAGATCCCGCCGATGGTCGACCAGATCCGCTTCTTCGCCGGCGCGGCGCGGATGCTCGAAGGGCGCGGCGCCGGTGAGTACATGGAGGGGCTGACCTCCTTCGTGCGCCGCGAGCCGATCGGGGTCTGCGCGCAGGTCGCGCCGTGGAACTACCCGATGATGATGGCCGTGTGGAAGTTCGCCCCGGCGCTCGCCGCGGGCAACACGGTCGTCCTCAAGCCCTCGGACACCACCCCCGCCTCCACGGCCCTGATGGCCGACATCATCGGCTCCATCGTGCCCAAGGGCGTCTTCAACGTCGTCTGCGGCGACCGCGACACCGGCCGCCTCATGGTCGAGCACGAGACCCCGGCGATGGCCTCCATCACCGGCTCGGTGCGGGCCGGCATGTCGGTCGCCGAGTCGGCGTCGAAGGACCTCAAGCGGGTCCACCTGGAGCTGGGCGGCAAGGCCCCGGTCGTCGTCTTCGAGGACACCGACATCCCCAAGGCCGTCGAGGGCATCTCGGAGGCGGGCTACTTCAACGCCGGGCAGGACTGCACCGCCGCCACCCGCGTGCTGGTCCACGAGTCGGTCCACGACGAGTTCGTCAGCGCCCTCGCGAAGGCCGCGTCCGAGATCAAGACCGGTCAGCCCGACGACGAGGACGTGCTGTACGGCCCGCTCAACAACCCCAACCAGCTCAAGCAGGTCTCCGGGTTCATCGAGCGCCTTCCCGCCCACGCCAAGGTCGAGGCGGGCGGCCATCGGGTCGGCGACAAGGGCTACTTCTACGCCCCGACCGTCGTCTCGGGTCTCCAGCAGGACGACGAGATCATCCAGCAGGAGGTCTTCGGCCCGGTCATCACCGTCCAGTCCTTCCGCGACGAGGACCAGGCCGTCGAGTGGGCCAACGGCGTCGAGTACGCGCTGGCCTCCTCGGTGTGGACCAAGGACCACGGGCGCGCGATGCGGATGTCCAAGAAGCTGGACTTCGGCTGCGTGTGGATCAACACCCACATCCCGCTGGTCGCCGAGATGCCGCACGGCGGCTTCAAGAAGTCCGGCTACGGCAAGGACCTGTCGGGGTACGGCTTCGACGACTACACGCGGATCAAGCACGTGATGACGTCCCTGGACGTGTGACCGCGGGCGGTGTGCGGACCGCACCCGGTGTGCGCGGCCCCGGACGCGAGGCGTGAGGCCTCCGTCCGGGGCCGCGGTGCGTGCACGGTGAACTCCCCGCGCTCGACAGGGTGTCGGGCCTGGCCGGGCCCGCTCGACGCAGCGTCGATTGTCCCGGTGGGCGCTGGGCGGGATCCTCGTGCCATGCCCCTGCTCCCGAAGACGCCCTCGCTCTCCCGTCGTACCCTGCTGCGCGGCCTGGGCGGCTCCGCCGTGCTCGGTGCGATCGGCACCCTGGCCGGCTGCGGCGTCCCCGCCGCGTACGTCGCCCCCGGCGACCGCGCCGCCACCGACCGGTCCGCCGCCGAACGCCGGCTGACCTGGGCCAACTGGCCGCTCTACATCGACACCGACGACGAGCACCCGAGCCGGCGGCCCACGCTGGAGGCGTTCGAGAAGGAGACCGGCGTCTCCGTCGACTACATCGAGGAGATCAACGACAACGACGAGTTCTTCGGCAAGATCAGCCCGTCCCTGATGAACCACCAGCCCACCGACCGCGACCTGATCGTCATCAGCGACTGGATGTGCGGGCGGTTCGTGCGGCTGGGCTGGGTCCAGGAGATGGACCGCTCCCACCAGCCGAACGTCACCAAGTACCTGGACCCGCTGCTGCGTTCGCCCGCCTTCGACCCCGGCCGGAAGTTCACCGTGCCCTGGCAGTCGGGCATCACCGGTATCGCGTACAACCGGCGCAGGCTCGGCCGGGAGATCCGGCACGTGTCCGACCTGTGGGCGGCCGACCTCAAGGGCCGCGTCACCCTGCTGTCCGGCATGGACGAGGCGTTCGCGCTGCTGATGCAGGGCAACGGCGTGGACATCACCGACTGGAGGACGGACGACTTCCACCTGATCTGCGACCAGGTGGAGAAGCAGGTCGCCAAGGGCCAGGTCCGCCGCTTCACCGGCAACGACTACATCAAGGACCTCTCCAGTGGCGACGTCCTCGCCTGCCAGGCCTACTCCGGTGACGTGATCCAGCTCCAGGCGGACGACCCGGACATCGAGTTCGTCGTCCCGGAGGAGGGCGCCGAACTGTGGGCGGAGTCCCTCATGATCCCCAACCTGGCCCGCCACAAGGCCAACGCCGAGCAGCTGATCGACTACTACTACCGCCCCGAGGTCGCCGCCGAGCTGGCCGCCTGGGTCAACTACGTCTGCCCGGTCCCCGCCGCCCAGGACGTGCTCGCCTCCTCCGACGACGAGGAGACCGCCGCCCTGGCCGAGGACCCGCTGATCTTCCCCGACGCGTCGATGCGCGGGCGGCTCGCCATCGCGCGGGACATCTCGGCGGGGGAGCGGGCGGAATTCGCGAAGCGGTGGAACGGGATCGTCGGCGTGTAGCAGACTGATCATGTGAGGAATTCATCACGCGATGAAGGGGTCGATGGCGCGGTCACGCTGGGACTGCTGGCGGCCTGGGCCCTGCACGACCTCGAAGAGCTCGCGACCGTGCCGGGCTGGTGGCGCCGGAACCTCCCCGCCCTGCGCGAGCGGTACCCGGCCGTGCCGGAGGCAGTGTGGCGGCGGGCCGGGTCGGTCGACGGGCGGGAGTTCGCGGTGGCGGTCGGCGCGATGGCCGCGGTCGTGGCCGCCGCGTCCGTCGCGGGACGGCTGACCGGCGGCCGCTCGGCCACGTACCAGACCGCGCTCAACGCCTTCGGCCTGCACGGCCTGGTGCACCTCGCGCAGGCGGGGCTGGTGCGCGGCTGCCCGCCCGGGTCGGCGACCTCGCCGCTGATCGTCCTCCCCTTCACCCTCTGGGCCCGCCGTCGCCTGCGCCGCGCCGGTGTCCTGCGTGCCCCCCGCCCGCGCGACCTCGCCGTGGGCCTGGGCTTCGCGGGGGCGGCGACGGTCGCGGCGCACGCGGTGGCGCGACGGCTGACGAGCGGCTGACGGCGGGCGCGGGTTACTTCAGCGCGGCCGCGGTGATCGCGTCGAGCACCGGGTTCGACTCCGCGCTCTTGGCGTCCGTGGCGTTGACCGAGCAGACGAGGGTGCGGGACAGGTCGCGGGTGCCGCCGATGAGCGCGCTGTAGCCGTAGCGTGAGCCCGACTTGCCCCAGAAGATCTGGTCACCCACCTTCTTGTACTCCAGCCCCGCGCTGCGGGTCGCGTCCGGCAGGCCCGCCGGGGTCGTGAACATCTCCTCCAGCTGCGGCTCGGGCACGATCCGCCCCCGGAAGAGCGAGGTGAGCAGCCGTTCCAGGTCGGCCGTCGTCGAGATCATGTCACCGGCCGCCCAGCGGTCCGCCTGGTTCCACTCGGTCACGTCGAGCAGTTCCGTCGTCCCGTCCGGCCGCTCCACCGTCTGGTAACCCCGGTTGAGCGGGCCCCGGACGCGGGGGTCGGTCCCCGGGAAGTACGTGTGCCGCATCCCGGCCGGGCGCAGGACCAGGCGCGTGGCCTCGGCGGCGTAGGAGTGTCCCGTCACCTTCTCGATCAGCAGGCCGAGGATCGTGTAGTTGACGTTGAGGTAGTGCTGCTGCTCGCCCGGGTCGAACTCCGGCCCCTTCGCGATCGCCGACGCCACGTCCTTGCGCGGGTCGAGTGTGTCGAAGCGGTGGGCGTACAACTCGGCGAAGTCGTCGCCGAGCCCGTCGCCCGCCTGGATGCCGCTCGTGTGGTTGAGGAGTTGGCGGACGCTGATCGGCTTGTCGAAGGCCGGGGTGAACAGGTCGGGGAGATAGCCCTGCACCGGCGCGTCCAGGTCGACGTCGTCCTGTGCCGCGAGCCGCAGGACGGTGGCGGCCGTGACGACCTTGGTGACCGAACCGGCACGGAAGAGGGCGTTCGGGTGCGCCGGCCGGCCACTGGCCAGGTCGCGCACGCCCGCGCTGCCGTGCCAGTCGCCGTCCGTGCGTCCGACCCGCACCAGAGCGGCCGTGGCGTGCTCGCCCGGGACCATGGCGAGGGCGGCGCGCAGCGCCTTGGCGTCCGGCACGTCCGACCGGTGCGTGGCGGCGGCCGAGGTGGGCGGCGCGGCGAACGCGGGGGCCGCCAGCGGCCCGGCGGACAGCGCGAGCACCAGGGAAGCGGCGAGGACGGAGGAGGTACGGGCACGCATCGACGGCATCGACGACTCCAGGTTCGGGACGGGGCAGGGCGATCGTTGATCATCCTTGTGCGCCCCACCCCGTGCCGGATCGTCGGTGAGGAGGGCCCGGACCCTGGACCGGGGCTCGGGGAACCCCCTTACGAGGCGCGGGAGTTGTGCGGGTTCGCCCTTACGGGCAGGGCGGCGCACCGGTCGCGCAGCGCGCACAGCACGTCGATGCGGTTGGTGGTGATCGAGTCGACGCCCAGGGCACGCAGGCGGCGCATGGTGCGGTGGGTGTCCGGGGTCCAGGCGGACAGCAGGAGGCCGTCGGCGTGGACGCGCTCGGCCAGGGCCCGGTCCACCAGCCCGAACCGGTAGTTGAGCCACCGCGGCCGGACCGCCGCAAGCAGCGCGGGCCGGGGCGGGGCCGCCGTCGTCCAGGTCATGGCGATCTCGGCGGCGGGGTCGGCGGCACGCACGGCGAGCATGGCGGCGGCGCCCGCGGTGTAGTACACGCGGTCCCGCGCCCCGCACTCGCGGACCACGTCCACGATGCGCCGTACCGCCCGCTCGCCGGGCGCTCCCGGCAGGTCGAGCATCAACCGGCCGTCCCCGGTCGCGGCCAGCGCCTCGGCGAGCGTCGGCACCCGGCCCGCCGTCAGCCCGCGCACCTCGTCCGCGGACAGGGAGCGCAGCGGCCGGTCGTGCTGCCACAGGCGCTTCAGCGTCTCGTCGTGCAGCAGCACCGGCACGCCGTCCCGGGTGAGGCGTACGTCGGTCTCGACCGCGTCCGCGCCGCGGTCCAGGGCGGAACGCAGCGACTCGATCGTGTTCTCGCGGTGCCGGTAGGGATCGCCGCGGTGGGCGACGGCGGTCAGGGCGCGCGGGGTGTCCATGGTGGCGGCAACTCTCAGGCGGCGAGCCAGGCGGCGGTGTACGTGTCGATCTCGTCGATGATCCGTGCCTTGCCCGGCGCGTCGAGGAACGACGCCTCGACCCCGTTCTTCGCCAGGGCGGCGAGGCCGCGCTCGTCGAGGCCGAGGAGCCGGGCGGCGACGGCGTACTCGTTGTTGAGGTCGGTGCCGAACATCGGCGGGTCGTCGGAGTTGATCGTCACCAGGACGCCGGCGCGGGTGAACTCCTTGATCGGGTGCTCGTCCAGGGTGCGTACCGCGCGGGTGGCGATGTTCGAGGTCGGGCACACCTCCAGCGGGATGCGCCGCTCGGCGAGGTGGGCCAGCAGCTTCGGGTCCCGGGCGGAGCTGGTGCCGTGCCCGATGCGTTCGGCGCGCAGGTCGGTGAGGGCGTCCCACACGGTCTGCGGGCCGGTCGTCTCGCCCGCGTGCGGCACCGAGTGCAGTCCCGCGGCGATCGCCCGGTCGAAGTACGGCTTGAACTGCGGGCGGGCCACGCCGATCTCGGGTCCGCCGAGCCCGAAGGAGACCAGGCCCTCCGGGCGCAGCCGGTCGTCGGTGGCGAGCCGCGTCGTCTCCTCGGCGGACTCCGGACCGGCCTCGCCCGGGATGTCGAAGCACCAGCGCAGTACGGTCCCGAACTCGGCCTCGGCCGCCTTGCGGGCGTCCTCGATCGCCTCCATGAAGGCGCCCTCGTCGATGCCGCGCCGGGTGGAGGAGAACGGTGTGACGGTCAGCTCGGCGTAGCGCACCTGCTGCCGGGCCATCTCCCGGGCCACCTCGTAGGTCAGCAGCCGGACGTCCTCCGGGGTGCGGATCAGGTCGACCACGGACAGGTACACGTCGATGAAGTGCGCGAAGTCCGTGAAGGTGAAGTAGTCGACCAGTGCCTCGGGGTCGGTGGGGACCTTGGAGTCGGGGTGGCGCGCAGCCAGCTCGGAGACGATGCGCGGGGAGGCGGAGCCGACGTGGTGGACGTGCAGTTCGGCCTTCGGCAGTCCGGCGATGAAGGCGTGCAGGTCGCGCGGGACGTCGGGGTCGACGAGGTGCTCGGTCAAGGGTTCCTCCCCAGGGCGGCGCCCCCTGGCCGCGCGGGGCGGCGGTGGGGCGCGGGTGATCGGCTGATCGGTCGTTCGGGGATCATCGTAGGCCGGTCTCACGCCCGGCGGCCCGGCACCGTAGCATGGCGGGCACGAACGACCCCGGGGGGACAAGGCATGACGGACGAGATACGACCGGGCGGGGACTCCGCCGGTGGTCACGACCCCTGGGCGCCCCCGGAGAGCGGTCCGTCGCTGGACAAGGGTGCCGGGGCCGGACAGGCGCAGGAGCCGCCCCGGCCGTCCGCCTCCGACGCGCCGCCTCCCTGGCAGCCCCCGCCGGGCGTGCACGACCAGGCCACGATCACGTCGATGCCGGGCGCCGGTTACGCCGCCCCCGACTCCGCGGTGCCGCCTCCGCCGGTCGCGCCCGACGGTGCCGGTGTCCCGGTCGGGTACGGCTACCCCGGGTACGGTCAGGGCTACGGCTGGCCCGGCATGCCGATGGCCCCGCAGAACGGGCTGGGCACCGCGTCGATGGTGCTGGGCATCCTCGCCTGCGCCCTGTTCTGCCTGTACGGCGTGGTCTCCGTGGTGCTCGGCGTCCTCGCCCTGGTCTTCGGCATCAAGGGCCGCCGGAAGGCGGAGAGCGGCCTGGCCACCAACCACGGGCAGGCGCAGGCCGGATTCGTCATGGGCATCGTCGGCATCGTCCTCGGCGTCGCCGTGATCGTGCTGGTCGCCATCGGGATCACCGCCGCGATCAACGAGGAATCGGACTACGACGACCCCTACTACGGCTTCTCGCGCCCCGTGGCGGTCTCCGTGACGGCGGAAAGCTGAGCTCCTCCCCGAGGCATTGCCTCTACGATGTCAAGCGCCAACGAGGGGAGAGCAGTTCATGTCGCACACCAATCCCGGACCCGAGGGCTACGGGCCGCCGCAGCCGGGCCAGCCGCCCGCGGGGGGCTACGCGTACCCGCAGTCCGCGCCCGGGTACGGCTACCCGAACCAGGGGCCGTCCTACCCGGCCGCCCCGCCCGTGGGCTACCCGCAGGCCCCCGGCTACACCATGCCGATGCAGCCGAGCAACGGCATGGGAACCACGGGACTGGTGCTGGGCATCATCGGCGTGGTGTGCAGCCTGACCTTCTTCCTCTGGTTCTTCGGCGTCATCCTGGGCATCCTCGGGATCATCTTCGGCGCGATCGGCCGGGGGAAGGCCACCCGGGGCGAGGCCACCAACAAGGGCTCCGCGACCGCCGGTCTCGTGCTCGGCATCACGGCCACCGTGATCCTGCCGCTGCTCGGCTTCCTCGCCTTCGCGAGCCTGATGAGCGTCGCCTGAGCCAGGCCGTTCCGGAGGGGGCGGCCCCGGGCCGCCCCCTCAGCCACTCGGCGACCGCTCCACGCCACTCGGCAACCGCGCGCACCCGCTCAGCGGTCGTCCGCGCGCACCCGCTCAGCGATCGTCCGCGCGCAGCCGCTCAGCGGTCGTCCGCGCGCAGCCGCTCACGGGCCGCCATCAGCGCGAAGCCCAGCAGATTCGGCCCCCGCCAGCGCTCCGGGTCTCTCGCCGCCTCGTCGTCCGCGGCCAGACCGATGCCCCACACCCGGTCCACGGGGCTCGCCTCCACCAGCACCCTGTCGCCCGTGTTCAGCAGGAACGCCCGCAGTGCCGGGTCCGCGGCGAACTTGTGGACGCTGCCCTCCACCACGATCCGCAGCCGCTCCCGCTCCCACACCGCCTCGTCGAAACCGCGCACCAGCCGACCCGCCTTCTTCGCCTCGGCGGGATGAGCGGCCGCCAGCACCCGCCGCTCGGCCTCCGCGTCCTCGAACAGCCGGGCCTTGCCCGCCATCATCCAGTGCTCCGCCGTCCGGTACTCCACCCCGGCCACGGTGAACGGCGACGGCCACCACTGGCTCAGACAGCTCGGCCCGAGCCTGCCGTCCGGGAGGGGCCGGTGCCCCCAGAAGCACAGGTACTTGATCCGCTCGCCCGCCCGGACCCGCCCGACCAGCGCTTCCCGGCTGTCGACGCCGTCCACGGCCACCCCCGTGCCCCTCCGCGTCTCCGTGATCTGCTCCGCCCCCGTGATCTTCTCCATGCATGCGAGTGTGGCACGCGCCACTGACACTCCGTCCGTCCTTTTCCGTGGCGACTCGACACCTGGTCGACAGATTCCGTCGCGTAACCAAATGGCAACAACGGAATCACTTGTTGGAGGCCTAGTGCTCTGTCAGGATCGGCACTCACATCGAGCCTGAGCCACGCCGGCCCCCGCCACGGGGAGACCGAGGAGAGCCGACATGCACAACCCGGGCAACGCCACCCAGGACCGATTCCCGGCCCAGGACCGCTTCGCGGACGGGGCCCAGTACATCGCGGGCCGACTGACCAAGGGCACTTCCGGACACACGCACACCGTCGTGGACCCCGCGACCGGCGAGGACGTCCTGACCTACGAACTCGCCGGTCCCGACGACGTCGACGCGGCCGTCGCCGCCGCGCGGGAGGCGTTCCCCGGCTGGGCCGGCGCCACCCCGGGCGAGCGCTCCGACGCCCTGCACCGCTTCGCCGCCGTCCTCGCCGACCGCGCCGAGGACTTCGCCCGCGCGGAGTCCCTGCAGTGCGGCAAGCCGCTGAAGCTGACCCGTGAGTTCGACGTGCCGGGCACGGTCGACAACGCGGCCTTCTTCGCCGGCGCCGCCCGGCACCTCCAGGGCCAGTCGGCCGGGGAGTACTCCGGCGACCACACCTCGTACGTGCGGCGCGAGCCGATCGGCGTGGTCGGGTCCATCGCGCCCTGGAACTACCCGCTCCAGATGGCCGCCTGGAAGATCCTCCCGGCGATCGCCGCGGGCAACACCATCGTGCTGAAGCCCGCCGAGATCACCCCGCTGACCTCGCTGATGTTCGCCCAGGCGGCGACCGAGGCCGGTATCCCGGACGGCGTGATCAACATCGTCAGCGGCACGGGACGGGAGGCCGGTGAGCACCTCGTCGCCCACCCCGACGTGGCCATGACCTCCTTCACCGGGTCCACCGCCGTCGGCAAGCGCGTCGCCGAGGTCGCGACCGCCACCGTCAAGCGCCTCCACCTGGAGCTCGGCGGCAAGGCGCCCTTCCTCGTCCTCGACGACGCCGACCTCGACGCCGCCGTCAACGGCGCGGTCGCGGGCGCGCTCATCAACACCGGCCAGGACTGCACGGCCGCCACGCGCGCGTACGTGCAGCGGCCCCTCTACGAGGCGTTCGTCGAGAAGACCGCCGCCCTCATGGACACCGTCCGCGTCGGCGACCCCTTCGCCCCCGGCACCGACCTCGGCCCGCTGGTCAGCCACGTCCAGCGGGACCGCGTCGCCGCCTTCGTCGACCGGGCCCGCTCCTACGCGCGCGTGGTGTGCGGCGGCGAGGCACCGCAGGGCGACCTGAAGGACGGCGCCTACTACCGGCCCACGCTCATCGCGGACGCCGCGCAGGACAGCGAGGTCGTCCAGTCCGAGATCTTCGGCCCCGTCCTGGTCGTCCTGCCCTTCGACACCGACGACGAGGGCATCCGGCTGGCCAACGACACGCCGTACGGGCTCGCCGCCTCCGCCTGGAGCCGGGACGTGTACCGCGCGGGCCGCGCCACCCGCGAGATCAAGGCGGGCTGCGTGTGGATCAACGACCACATCCCGATCATCAGCGAGATGCCGCACGGCGGATACAAGGCGTCCGGCTTCGGCAAGGACATGTCCGCCTACTCCTTCGAGGAGTACACGCAGGTCAAGCACGTCATGTTCGACAACACGGCGGTGGCGGCCAAGGACTGGCACCGCACCGTCTTCGGGGACCGGTAGGACCGATAGAGCCGATAGCCATCACGCCAGGCCGCCGACCACGGCCGACCCACCCGAAAGGGCAACCACGCGCATGGAGCAGTACGAGCCAGACCGCCTGTCCCCGGCCCAAGTGGCCGCCATGCGGCGCAGTCTCAGGAGCGGCAGGGCCGCCCTCACCCGCCGTTCGCTGCTGCGCGCCTCCACGGGCGGCGCGCTAGCGGTCGGCGGCCTCGGCCTGCTGAGCGGCTGCGGCATCCCGGCGGCAGGCAAGAGCGAGGGCGGCGTCTCCGCCGAGGACCACTCCAAGGAGGAGAAGCAGGTCCGCTTCTCCAACTGGACCGAGTACATGGACGTCGACGAGAGCGGCCGCCGGCACCCCACGCTGGAGGCGTTCACCAAGCGCACCGGCGTCAAGGTCACGTACACCGAGGACATCAACGACAACAGCGAGTTCTTCGGCAAGATCCAGCCGCAGCTCGCCGCGGGCCAGGAGACCGGGCGGGACATCATCGTCCTCACCGACTGGCTGGCCGCCCGTCTGATCCGCCTCGGGTGGGTCCAGAAACTGGACCCGGCCAACCTGCCGCACGCCTTCGCCAACCTGTCGCCCCAGTTCCGCAGCCCGGACTGGGACCCCGGCCGCGCCTACTCCTACCCCTGGCAGGGCATCTCGACCGTCATCGCCTACAACAAGAAGGCGCTGGACGGCATCGAGGTCAAGACGGTCTCCGACCTGCTCGACAACCCGAAGCTCAAGGGCCGGGTCGGCTTCCTCACCGAGATGCGCGACACCATGGGCATGACGCTGCTCGACATGGGCAAGGACCCGGCCCGCTTCACCGACGACGACTACGACGCGGGGATCGCCCGGCTCCAGAAGGGCGTCGACCGCGGCCAGATACGCCGCTTCACCGGCAACGACTACACGTCCGACCTCAGCAAGGGCGACTTCGCGGCCTGTCTGGCCTGGGCCGGTGACGTCGTCCAGCTCAAGGCGGACAACCCGGACATCGACTTCGTCATCCCGGACAGCGGCTACGTCACGTCGAGCGACAACATGCTGATCCCCAACAAGGCACGGCACAAGACGAACGCCGAACGGCTCATCGACTACTACTACGAGCCGGGCCCGGCCGCGGAACTCGCCGCCTACATCAACTTCGTCTGCCCGGTCGACGGTGTGAAGGACGACCTGGCGAAGATCGACGAGGACGCGGCGAACAACCCGCTGATCATTCCCGACAAGGCCATGCAGGCCAAGTCGCACTCCTTCCGCTCCCTGAGCTCGAAGGAAGAGACGGCATACGAAGAGAAGTTCGCGAAGCTCACCGGGGCGTGACGACGATGACGACGCATACGACGAAGAACCAGACAGCCGCGACGGACGGCGGCGGCGACGTCCGCCTCGCCGGCATCAGCAAGACCTACGGCTCCTTCACCGCCGTGCACCCGCTCGACCTGACCGTGCCCCAGGGCTCCTTCTTCGCCCTGCTCGGCGCCTCCGGCTGCGGCAAGACCACCACCCTGCGCATGATCGCCGGACTGGAGGAGCCCAGCGGCGGCACCGTCCACCTCGGCGACCAGGACGTGACCGCGCTGCCGCCCTACAAACGGCCGGTCAACACGGTCTTCCAGTCCTACGCCCTCTTCCCGCACCTCGACATCTACGAGAACGTCGCCTTCGGTCTGCGCCGGCGCGGCATCAAGAGCGTGAAGAAGCAGGTCGGGGAGATGCTCGACCTGGTGCAGCTCGGCGAGCAGGCGCGCAAGAAGCCGCACCAGCTCTCCGGCGGCCAGCAGCAGCGCGTCGCGGTCGCCCGCGCCCTGATCAACCACCCCAAGGTGCTGCTTCTCGACGAACCCCTCGGCGCCCTCGACCTCAAGCTGCGCCGCCAGATGCAGCTGGAGCTCAAGCGCATCCAGACCGAGGTCGGCATCACCTTCGTGCACGTCACCCACGACCAGGAGGAGGCCATGACCATGGCCGACCAGGTCGCCGTGATGAACGCGGGCCGCGTCGAGCAACTGGGCGCCCCCGCCGACCTGTACGAGAACCCGCGGACCACCTTCGTCGCCAACTTCCTGGGCACCTCCAACCTCATCGAGGCCGAGGTCGACACCCGCAACGGTGACGACGTCGTCGTGAAGGCGGCCGGGGACAAGCTGGTGCTGCCCGGGGCCCGATGTTCCGCCCCTGCGAAGGCGGGCGGCAAGGTGCTGGTCGGAGTCCGTCCCGAGAAGATCAGCCTCACCCACGCGGACGACGCGGGCTCCATCCCCGAGGGCCGCAACCGCATCAGCGGCAGGATCAGCAACACCAGTTTCATCGGCGTCTCCACCCAGTACGTCGTGGACTGCGCGGCCTGCCCCGAGTTCGAGGTCTACGCCCAGAACATCGACCGCGATCCCCGCCTCGCGCCCGGCGCCGAGGTCGTCCTGCACTGGAACCCGGCGCACACCTTCGGCCTGGACGCCGCTCAGGACATCGACGCCGGTGTGGCCGAGGGCGAGGCCGCCTGATGTCCACCCTCACCGAGGCGCCACCGCCGCTCACCCCGGCCGCGCCCGAGCAGAAGCCCCCGCGCAAACGCGGCCGCTGGACACCGTACTGGCTGCTGCTGCCCGGCATCCTGTGGCTGGTCGTCTTCTTCGCGGCGCCGATGATCTACCAGGCCTCCACTTCCGTGCAGACGGGCTCGCTGGAGGAGGGCTACAAGGTCACCTGGCACTTCGCCACCTACTGGGACGCGCTGTCCGAGTACTGGCCGCAGTTCCTGCGCTCGGTCGCCTACGCCGCCTCCGCGACCGTGCTGTGCCTGCTGCTCGGCTATCCGCTCGCGTACCTCATCGCCTTCCGCGCGGGCCGCTGGCGCAACCTGATCATGATCCTGGTGATCGCGCCGTTCTTCACCAGCTTCCTGATCCGCACCCTGGCCTGGAAGACGATCCTCGCGGACGGCGGCCCGGTGGTCGGCGCCCTGAACACGCTGCACGTCCTGGACGTGACCAGCTGGCTGGGCTGGACCTCCGGCGACCGCGTGCTGGCGACCCCGCTCGCGGTGGTCTGCGGCCTGACGTACAACTTCCTGCCCTTCATGATCCTGCCGCTCTACACCTCCCTGGAGCGCATCGACGGCCGGCTGCACGAGGCGGCGGGGGATCTGTACGCCAAGCCGTCCACCGTCTTCCGCAAGGTCACCTTCCCCCTGTCGATGCCCGGCGTCGTCTCGGGCACCCTGCTGACCTTCATCCCGGCCACCGGCGACTACGTCAACGCCTCCCTGCTGGGCTCGGCGGACACCGGGATGATCGGAAACGTGATCCAGTCCCAGTTCCTCAGGGTGCTGGACTATCCGACGGCGGCCGCACTCTCGTTCATCCTCATGGCCGCGATCCTCGCCATGGTCACCTTCTACATCCGCAGGTCCGGGACGGAGGATCTGGTTTAAATGGCCTTCGTCAATTCCCCAGTGAACTGGTTCAAGCGCAATCTGGTCGTGATCGCGGGACTGCTGACGCTCGCGTATCTGCTGCTGCCCAACGTCATTGTCACGGTATTCTCGTTCAACAAGCCGAACGGGCGTTTCAATTACGAGTGGCAGCAGTTCTCCACGGACGCCTGGAAGGACCCGTGCGGGGTCGCCGGACTGTGCGGTTCGCTCTCGCTCAGCCTCCAGATCGCCCTCTGGGCGACGCTGGGCGCCACCGCGCTCGGCACCGCGATCGCCTTCGCGCTGGTCCGCTACCGCTTCCGCGCGAGGGGCGCGATCAACTCGCTGATCTTCCTGCCGATGGCGATGCCCGAGGTCGTGATGGCCGCCTCGCTGCTCACGCTCTTCCTCAACATGGGTGCTCAGCTGGGGTTCTGGACGATCCTGATCGCCCACATCATGTTCTGCCTCAGCTTCGTCGTGACGGCCGTCAAGGCGCGCGTGATGTCGATGGACCCGAGGCTGGAGCAGGCGGCGCAGGACCTGTACGCCGGTCCCTTCCAGACCTTCCTCCGGGTCACGCTGCCCATCGCCGCCCCCGGCATCGCGGCCGGCGCGTTGCTCGCCTTCGCGCTGTCCTTCGACGATTTCATCATCACCAATTTCAACGCGGGCTCCACCGTCACCTTCCCCATGTTCGTCTGGGGATCGGCCCAGCGCGGAACGCCCGTCCAGATCAATGTCGTCGGTACGGCCATGTTCGTCGTCGCCGTACTGTTCGTTCTGGCCTCCATGGTCATCGGAAACCGCCGAAACCGCCGCAAGGCATAAAGCACATCAGTTGTACTCGTAGGGAGTTGAAATCATGGCCCCTAGCGCCATGAGCCGCAGCAACGACTGGACGAAATCCCTTTCCGACGCCCAGCCGGTCCCGTACTGGCTGGACGACCCGGGCCGCCCCCGCCCCGAGGCCGCCCTCACCGGCGCCGAGACCTGTGACCTGCTGGTCGTCGGCGGTGGCTACAGCGGGCTGTGGACCGCGCTGATCGCCAAGGAGCGCGACCCGGGGCGGGACGTGGTGCTGATCGAGGGCCGCGAGGTGGGCTGGGCCGCCTCCGGCCGCAACGGCGGCTTCTGCGCCGCCTCCCTCACCCACGGACTGTCCAACGGCCTCACCCGCTGGCCGGACGAGATCCACCGGCTGGAGGAGTTGGGTGCCCGCAACCTCGACGCGATCGAGGCGGCGGTCGCACGCCACGGCCTCGACTGCGACTTCGAGCGCACCGGCGAGATCGACGTCGCCACCGAGCCCTACCAGGCCCGCGAACTCGAGGACTGGTACGAGGAGATCCGCGCCAAGGGCCTCGCCGAGGGCATCGAGTACCTGGACGCCGAGGCCGTACGGGAGCAGGTCGACTCCCCGACCTTCCGGGCCGGCCTCTGGGACCGGCGCGGCGTGGCGATGGTCCACCCCGCCAAGCTCGCCTGGGGCCTCAAGCGAGCCTGCCTCGCCCTCGGCGTCCGCGTCCACGAGCACACCCCGGCGCTCACCCTCAAGCCGTACGGCGCCGGCATGGCCGTACGCACCCCGTACGGCGGGGTCCGCGCCCGCACGGTCGCGCTCGGCACCAACATCTTCCCGAACCTGGTCCGCAGGGTGCGCTCGTACACCGTCCCCGTCTACGACTACGCCCTGATGACCGAGCCGCTCACCGACGCACAGCTCACCTCGATCGGCTGGAAGAACCGGCAGGGCCTCGGGGACAGCGCCAACCAGTTCCACTACTTCCGCCTCTCCTCCGACAACCGGATCCTGTGGGGCGGCTACGACGCGATCTACCCGTACGGCGGCCGGGTGCGCGCCGAGTACGACGACCGCCCCGAGACCTACGCCAAGCTCGCCGGGCACTTCTTCACCTGCTTCCCCCAGCTGGAGGGCGTCCGCTTCACCCACGCCTGGGGCGGCGCCATCGACACCTGCTCGCGCTTCTCGGCGTTCTTCGGCACCGCGCACCAGGGCAAGGTCGCCTACGCGGCCGGGTACACCGGCCTCGGTGTGGGCGCCACCCGCTTCGGCGCCGAGGTGATGCTCGACCTGCTGTCGGGGGAGCGCACCGAGCGCACCGAACTGGAGATGGTGCGCAGGAAGCCGCTGCCGTTCCCGCCCGAGCCCTTCGCCTGGACCGGCATCGCCCTCACCAAGTGGTCGCTGGCCCGCGCGGACGCGCAGGGCGGCCGGCGCAACCTGTGGCTGCGGACGATGGACCGCCTGGGGCTCGGCTTCGACAGCTAGGCCCCCGCTGAACGCGGACATGTGACCCGGTTCACCCCAACGAGGCGCGGCGACCCGCGTAATGCCGCCGGGAGACCTCCCTCTCCCTCGTGACGCACCCCGCGTCGACAAGTGAAAGGGAGGTTCACATGCCTGTTGCGAAGACGGCGGTCGCGTGGCTGGCATCCGTCGCACCGGATCCCGAGTCCTGCCGCCGGGACTGGGAGCGCGACCCCTCGGGTGTCGCGCTGCTGCCCGCGGGCAAGGCCTGGGACGTGCTCATCCTGCGGTCCAGGCTCGGCTATCCGACCCTGGACGTGCTCTCCCGCGTCCTGGACCAGCCCGGTCCGGTGCTCGCCGACTTCGGCGACGCGCGCACGGGCTTCTTCGTGCCGGCCGGCACGGCGGCCCGCTGGGTCGGCACCGGCATCCGGACCGCCGGACTCGGCACCTGGATCGTGGTGCCGTACCCCGGCGGACTGTCGACCGGAGGCACCCGCTGGCTGATCCCGCCGGACGGGACCGGCACCCTCACCGACCCCTCGCTCCTGGAGCTGGCGATGCACGAGGCGGCGGCGGCCCTCGCGGGGGAGGAGAACGACGGGTAAGGGGAGGTGAGCTACAGGTGAGGTGCACAAGGGGTTGACAACAGAATTGGTCTGGACCAAATTGGGCGCGCTCCACCCTCCCCATCTCCCCCATGTCCGGAGGCACTTGTGGAACGCGCCAGACCCCTCGCCCGTCGCCCCCTCGTCACCCTGCTCACGGCCGCGGCCCTCGCCGCGTCCGGCCTGACCGCGCTCACGTCGGCCGCCCGTGCGGCCGACGCGGACCTCGCCCGCAACGGCGGCTTCGAGTCCGCGCTCGACGGCTGGACCTGTACCGCGGGCACGACCGTGACCTCGCCCGTCCACAGCGGCACGGCCGCCCTGAAGGCCGCCCCGGCCGGCGCCGACAACGCCCGCTGCGCACAGACGGTGTCCGTCAAACCGGACTCCCAGTACACGCTGTCCGGATACGTCCAGGGCACCTACGTCTATCTCGGGGCGAGCGGCACCGGCACCACCGACGTCTCCACCTGGGCCCAGTCCGCCCCCGACTGGCAGCAGTTGACGACTACCTTCCGCACCGGCCCGTCGACCACCAAGGTCACCATCTACACCCACGGCTGGTACGGCACCGGCGCCTACCACGCCGACGACGTCTCCCTCACCGGCCCGGGCGGCGAGACGGGCCAGCCCCCGGCGGCACCCGGCGGCCTCAAGAGCGGCTCGGTGACCTCCTCCAGCGTCGCCCTGTCCTGGTCACCCGTCCCGGGCGCGACGGGATACGCCGTCTACCGCGACGGCACCAAGGTCGGCACCCTCACCGGCACCTCCACCACCGTGACCGGCCTGACCCCCTCGACGGCGTACTCCTTCCAGGTCGCCGCGGTCAACGACGCGGGTGAGTCGGCGCGCTCCGCCACGGTCACGGCGACCACCGCCCAGCGTCCCGACGACGGCGGCGGCTCCTCCGACCTCCCGGCCCACGCCCTGGTCGGCTACCTCCACGCCAGCTTCGCCAACGGCTCCGGCTACACGCGCATGGCCGACGTGCCCGACAGCTGGGACGTCATCGACCTGGCCTTCGGCGAGCCCACCTCGGTCACCTCCGGGGACATCCGCTTCGAGCGGTGCCCGGTCACCGAGTGCCCGAACGTGGAGAGCGACGCCGAGTTCAAGGCCGCGATCAAGGCCAAGCAGGCGGCCGGCAAGAAGGTGCTGATCTCCATCGGCGGCCAGAACGGCCAGGTGCAGCTCACCACCGCCGCCGCCCGCGACACGTTCGTCTCGTCCGTCTCCGCGATCATCGACGAATACGGCCTGGACGGCCTCGACATCGACTTCGAGGGCCACTCGCTCTCCCTGAACGCCGACGACACGGACTTCAAGAACCCGAAGACCCCCGTCGTCGTCAACCTCATCTCCGCCGTGAAGACCCTGAAGGCCAAGTACGGTGACGCCTTCGTGCTGACCATGGCGCCCGAGACCTTCTTCGTCCAGCTCGGCTACCAGTACTACGGCACCGGCAAGTGGGGCGGCCAGGACCCGCGCGCGGGCGCCTACCTGCCGGTCATCCACGCCCTGCGCGACGACCTGACCCTGCTGCACGTCCAGGACTACAACTCGGGCTCGATCATGGGCCTCGACAACCAGTACCACTCCATGGGCGGCGCCGACTTCCACATCGCCATGACCGACATGCTGCTCACCGGCTTCCCGGTCGCGGGCGACGCGAACAATGTCTTCCCGCCGCTGCGCCTGGATCAGGTCGCGATCGGCATGCCCGCCTCCACCAACGCGGGCAACGGCCACGTCTCCCCGGCCGAGGTCACCAAGGCCCTGAACTGCCTGACGAAGAAGACCGACTGCGGCTCGTACGCGACCCACGGCACCTGGCCTGCCCTGCGCGGCCTGATGACGTGGTCGATCAACTGGGACCGTTTCTCGAACTGGGAGTTCCAGAAGAATTTCGACGCGTACTTCGGCTGACGGCCGGCGGGGTCCGGCTGGCCACCTGCCGGACCCCGAGGAGCAGTACCGCACCCAGGCACCAGCTGGCCACCACGTCCAGTGGCCAGTGGTAGCCCCGCCGCACCAGCCCGTAGGAGGTGCCGAGCACCAGGACGGCGCACAGCACGACCAGTCCCCGGCGTACGGCGGGCGAGCGCAGCCCCCCGAGCAGCAGCAGCGTCGCCGCGCCGTACGCGACGACCGCCGTGGCGGTGTGGCCGGAGGGGTAGTAGCCGACGGCCGGCGGCACCGCCGGGGTGCCCGGGCGGTCGGTCCACTCCTTCAGCGGGACGACCAGCGCAGGCACCAGCACCATCGCCAGCGCCCCCGCCAGGGGCGGCAGCCACCAGAGGCCCATTCCTGTGGCGCGCCCCTGCCACGCCACATACGCCAGCGCCACGACCAGGACCGGCACCGCCACCTGCACGTTGCCGAGGTCGGCCAGCAGCTCGGAGAACCGGTCCGGGTGGACGAGCTCCCCGCTCAGCCGCTCGTCCATCCCGACCAACGGGCCGTCGGCGACGACCTGCCAGGTGATCAGCGCGAAGAGGAGCACGGGCAGCCCGACCAGGACCGACAGAGCGCGAAGAGGGGCGGCGGAGACCGGCATGACGCCCAGCTTCGCAGGTCCGCCGTCGCGTAGTCTCACCGCCCGTGACAACCATACGAACGGCACGCGACAGCCAGTGGGGAGAGACCTTCAGCCGGCTGAAGGCGATGACCACGCAGGGCCGGTACGAGGAGGTCGAGGCCGAGGCACGGGCGCTGGCCGCGCTCCCGCGGCGTCCCTGGCGGAGGCGTCCGCCGCACTGGGAGGCGAGGGTGCTGGCCACGGGAGCGGTCGTCATGCACGGCCGGGCGGCCGAGGCGCTGGACGAACTGGACACGCTGATCGCGGAACTGGAGCCGGTCGGCCTCAACTCGCAGATGCTGCGACTGATCGCACGCAGCAACCGCGTGGTGGCCCTGTCCGGCCTGCGGCGGTACGCGGAGGCGGAGACCGAGGCGAACGGCATCCTGCGCGAGCTGAACCGGATCGCCCACCGTGCCCCGGTGGCGGCGCTGGAGATCAACACCCTGGGACACCTGGCCACGGTGCTGTGCGGGCTGGCCCGCCACGAGGAGGCGGAGGCCGTGGCCCGCGGCAACCTGCCCCGGGCGAAGGGACCCGCCGCCGGCGTCCTGAACACCACGCTGGCGCGCAGCCTGAACGGGCAGGGCCGCTACGAGGAGGCGCTGACCGAGGTCCGCGGGATCCCGCGGCAGCCGCCCCGCTACGCCGCCGGGTACCTGGACCTGGTCACCGCCGAGGCCCTGTACGGCCTGGAACGCCGCGCCGAGGCGGAGACCGCCGTACGGCGTGCGCTGGCCGGCTGCGAGCGGCAGCTGCACCCGGCCCATCCGCGCACCGCCGAGGCCCGCGTCCTGCTCGCCCGCGTCACCGGGGAGGAGCCACGCGAGGAATCCCGAGGAGAACCGGGGGAGTGAACACCGAAGGGCCGGCACAAGGGGGGGAGTGTGCCGGCCCTTCGGTGAACCACCGTCCCGAGTGCCGAGGCGGCCGTCCTGACCGGAACGCCGCGCGCCCCGGGGGGTTTGGGGCGGGCGACCGTCCGATCGGTGAGGAAGCCGGAACCCGTGGGCTCCGGTTGTGTGCGCGAGGCACGACCAGGTCGAAGCCGGGGAAGCCTCGTCCTGATGATCCGCCCACAGTCCCCTGTGGGCGGGTGTATCTCTCATCTGCGTAGAACCTACGGCAGGGGGTGCGCTCAGGACAGGGCCATCGGCGTCCTGCCATCCACCTCGCACACGTTCTTCACACGCTCTGTCGCTCACCCCGCCAGGCGTGCGAAACGCGGCTCAGATGCGCGTTCGGCACTCGTGCGGGTGCGCGAGCGCGTCCGCGCTCAGACGCGGGTGAAGGCCTGCTCGATGATGTCGAGACCCTCGTTCAGCAGGTCCTCCCCGATGACCAGCGGCGGCAGGAAGCGCAGCACGTTGCCGTAGGTGCCACAGGTCAGGACCAGCAGGCCCTCGGCGTGGCAGGCCTTGGCGAGCGCGGCGGTCGCCTCCGGGTTCGGCTCCTTGGTGTCGCGGTCCTTGACCAGCTCGATCGCGATCATCGCGCCGCGGCCCCGGACGTCGCCGATGACGTCGAACTTCTCGGCCATGGCGGCCAGGCGGGACTTCATGACCGCCTCGATGTTCTTCGCCCGGGTGTTGAGGTCCAGCTCCTTCATCGTCTCGATGGCACCGAGCGCGCCCGCGCACGCCACCGGGTTGCCGCCGTAGGTGCCGCCGAGGCCGCCGGAGTGCGCGGCGTCCATGATCTCGGCGCGGCCGGTGACGGCGGACAGCGGCAGACCGCCCGCGATGCCCTTCGCCGTCGTGATCAGGTCCGGGACGATGCCCTCGTCCTCGCAGGCGAACCACTGGCCGGTGCGGCAGAAGCCGGACTGGATCTCGTCCGCGACGAAGACGATGCCGTTGTCCGAGGCGAACTCGCGGATCGCGGGCAGGAAGCCCTCGGCCGGCTCGATGAAGCCGCCCTCGCCGAGCACCGGCTCGATGATGATCGCGGCCACGTTCTCCGCGCCGACCTGCTTGGTGATCTGGTCGATCGCCTGGGCGGCGGCCTCCGGACCGGCGTTCTCGGCACCGGTCGGCCAGCGGTAGCCGTAGGCGACCGGCACGCGGTACACCTCGGGCGCGAACGGGCCGAAGCCGTGCTTGTACGGCATGTTCTTCGCGGTCAGCGCCATCGTCAGGTTGGTCCGGCCGTGGTACCCGTGGTCGAAGACGACCACGGCCGGCCGCTTGGTGTACGCACGCGCGATCTTGACGGCGTTCTCGACGGCCTCGGCACCGCTGTTGAACAGCGCCGACTTCTTCGCGTGGTCGCCCGGCGTCAGCTCGGCCAGGGCCTCGGCGACGGCGACGTAGCCCTCGTACGGCGTGACCATGAAACAGGTGTGGGTGAAGTCGGCGAGCTGCGCGGACGCCTTGCGCACGACCGCCTCGGCGGAGGCGCCGACGGAGGTCACCGCGATGCCGGAACCGAAGTCGATCAGACGGTTGCCGTCGACGTCCTCGATGACGCCGCCGCCGGCGCGCGCGACGAAGACGGGCAGCGTGGAGCCCACACCCTGCGCGACCACGGCCGTACGGCGGGCCTGCAGCTCCTGCGACTTCGGGCCGGGAATGGCGGTGACGACGCGGCGCTCCTGCGGAAGTGCGGTCATGGGGGGCTCCTGGGGTCGTGCCGGATCCGCGGGACCTGGTGTGCCTGCGGGATCCGCGGGATCTTACGGACGCTTGCCTTCTTTTCTCGCAGGCTAGGACCGGCGGTGTGGGGTGGGCATGCTCCATGTGGGCGTTGTCCGAGCGGCCGGTTGTCCGACATGGACAGGTGCCGGGAACGGCGACATATGGACACGTCGACGCGGGCCCGGCCGCGTAAGCGGTGAACTCCCCTTGGGAGGGCGTTAGATTGGCTCGCTGATGGTGGACGGAGCGGCTGGTCAGGGGGCAAGGGCGATGGACGGCGACGGGACCCGGGACGCGCGGGGCACGCATGCGAATCCGGTGCCGCGCCCGGCGGGGCCTCCCGAGATGCCCGCGGCGCCGCCACGGCCGACGCGGGCACCGGGTGCCACGGACGGCTCGGCCTTTCTGACCTGGCTGCGCACCCCGCGCCCCCAGGCGCTGCCCGGCGTGTGGCGGTTCGGACACCGGCCACGGCCCGAGGAGGAGCCCGAGCGGGTGCCGGGCCGGCAGCTGCTGAGCGGCGCGGTGATCGCGTTCCTCGTCGGCTGGCTGATCTGGTCGCTGCTGTGGAACGGCTACCTCGGCGGCTGGTGGCTGCTGCCCCTCTACGCGATGATCCCGGACTCCTGGGCCCAGCCCCACAGCTTCGCCTCGGTCGTGGTCGTCTACGCCTACTACGTCCTCATCGCCGGCATCATCATGGTCGGCGTCGGCCGGCTCGGCCGCTGGGGCGAGATCTGGCGGCGCTACGGCCCGCCCGCCTGGCGCCGTGCCGCCCCCGGCGGCGGCCCCGCACCCGCCCCCGAGGAGGACCCCGCCGCCTGGCCCGCGCTCCGCGCCGCCGGTGCCCACGACGCCGCCGAGCGGCTCGCCGCCGAGGCGCGCTCGGGGCTCATGCGGGACGTCGACCACGCCCGCATCACCCGCGCCTGGCAGGGCGTCCAGCGCGGGCGGCACAGCCTCGCCACCTTCACCAGCGCGGTGCTCAGCGAGGGTGCGGGCGCCTGCCCGCACCCCTCCGGCGCCCGCGACCTGCCCGCCCGGCAGGCCCGGCACGACCTCGTCACCGGCCAGGTGCGCATCGGCACGGCCGCCGACGACGCCCGCAACCCCTACGCCTACCGCGGCACCGGCCTCGCCCTCGGCCCCGACCTGCTCGGCACCTCCCTGCTCGCCGTCGGACCCGCGGGTTCCGGCAAGACCGGCAGCGTGGTGCGGCCGCTGACCGAATCGCTGTGCCTGCACGCGCTCGCCGGCCGCGCCGCGGTCGTCGTGGTCGGTGCGGCGGGCGCGGACCTCGGCCCGGCCGACGCCTACGACGTCGTCGTACGGATCGGCAACCCGGACTCCGTGTACGACCTGGACCTGTACGGCGGCACCACCGACCCCGACGAGGCCGCCGTCGTGCTCGCCGAGGCCCTGGTCGGCGACCTCACCGAGCAGCACCAGGGCGGCGACACCCGCCGCTCCACCACCGTCCTCGCCCAGCTGCTCGGCCCCTTCCGCGCGGTGCACGGCCGTTTCCCCGGCGTGCCGGAACTGCGGCAGCTGCTGGACGGCGCGCCCGGACCGCTGGCCGAACTGCGCGAGGGGCTGCGCGCGGCCGGGCAGGAGTCCCTGCTGCGCGAGCTGGACGCGCGCGAGCGGCAGATGGGACGGCCCGGGGACGTGGGCGGCGTCCTGGCCGACCGGGTGGCGCTCCTGGACCGCCCCGCCTTCGCCCCCTTCTTCGACACCTCGGGACAGTCCCGGCCGTTCTCCCTCAAGGCCCTCGACCACCCGGTGCGGGTCCGCATCGACCTGCCCCAGCGCGGCCACGCCGACGCCTCCCGGATGCTGGCGCGGCTGGTGCTCGCCCAGTTCACGGCGAGCGTCTCGGTGCGGGAGGACCGGTCGCTGTTCGCCTGCCTGGTGCTGGACGACGCGAGCGGCGTGGTCACGCCGGAGGCGGTACGGGGCGTGCAGCGGCTGCGCTCGGCCGGTGCCGGCGTGGTCCTGACCCTGCGCACCCTGGACGACGTACCGCGCCCGTTGCGCGGGCCGCTGCTCGGGGCCATCGGGTGCCGGATGGCGCTGTCCGGGCTCACCCCCTGGGACGGGCAGGACTTCGCCGAGGTGTGGGGCAAGGAGTGGACCGAGGCCCGCGACGTCACCGACCGGCAGATCATCGCCGAGACCCCGGCCGGCAAAGCCGTGCACATGCTCCGCCGGGTGATCACCGGGAAGGCGCCCACCGCACGCGCGGTGACCGTGCGGCAGGTCGAGCGGGAACGCTGGTCGGCGTCCGAACTGGCGCACGCCGTGCTGGCCGGGCACGCCGTGCTGTCGCTGACCAGCGTCAAGGGGGAGCACGCGCCGCCGCTGCTGGTGGATCTGCGCGGGTGAGGCGTACGGCCCCGGGCGGGCACCCGGGGACCGTACAGTGAGGCAGAATCGACACAGGCCGTTCATACGCGGCGGCCAAAAGATCACCAAGTCTCCACACCGACCCCGCAGTCCCTCGCACCCCCTGACGCAGACCCGAAGGCCAAGGCCCCCATGCCCCCGACGCTCGCCTCGCTCGTCCACCACTCGGCGCTCAAGCTGACCGTGCGCGCCGGCGAGGACCGCCTCGACGTGCCGGTGCGCTGGGCCCACGTCAGCGAACTCGCCGACCCCGTGCCCTACATGGAGGGCGGGGAACTGCTGCTGATCACCGCCCTCAAGCTGGACGCCGAGGACCCCGAGGCGATGCACCGTTACGTGAAACGGCTGGCGGGCGCGGGAGTGGTGGGCCTCGGATTCGCCGTCGGCGTCAACTACGACGAGGTCCCCGAGGCGCTGGTGGAAGCCGCCCGGCAGGAAGGACTGCCGCTCCTGGAGGTGCCGCGCCGCACCCCCTTCCTCGCCATCAGCAAGGCCGTCTCCGCCGCCATCGCCGCCGACCAGTACCGCGCGGTCACCGCGGGCTTCGCCGCCCAGCGCGAGCTGACCCGGCGCACCCTGACCGACGGCCCGGAGGGCCTGCTGGCCGCGCTCGCCGCGCAGGTCGACGGCTGGGCGGCGCTGTACGACGCCTCGGGCGCCGTCGTCGCCACCGCGCCGGAGTGGGCGGGCCGCAGGGCGGCGCGGCTCACCGCGGACGTGCAACGGCTGCGCGAGCGCCCCGCGCCGGCCTCGTCGGTGGTCGGCGGAGCCGGGAACGCCGAGCACCCCGAGAACGCCGACCGGGTCGAGCTGCACTCCCTGGGCACCTCCCGCAGGCCCCGCTCCGCACTCGCCGTCGGCACGGCCGCCGCCCTCGGCACCGCCGAGCGATACGCCGTCCACTCCGCCATCGCCCTGCTGACCCTGACCACGGAACGCTCCCGCTCCCTGCACGAGGCCGGGCTCCGCATCGACGCGGCCGTACTGCGCATGCTGCTGGCCGGCGAGCCCGACCACGCGCGCACGGTCGCCGGGGACCTGTACGGCGGCCTGCTGGACGCGCCGTTCCGGATCGTCGTCGCCGAGGCGGCGGCGGTCCGGGGCAGGGCCGCCACGGCCGCGCAGGCCGCCAGTGACACGGGGAGCGACAGCGGCGGCGACCCCCTCGGCACCCTCACCGAAGTCGTGGAGTCCGCGGCGGCCCGCTCCGGCGAGGCGGTGCTGGTCGTCCCCGAGGGCGAACGCCTGGTCGTGCTGGCCACCGACGGGGGCGCGGCCGTCGCCGCCTGCGTCGAGCACGCGTCGGCGCTGGAGGCCGCCCGCCCGGCGTCCGACTCCCTCTCGGGCGGCGACGACGAGAGCCTGGTCGTCGGCCTCTCGGCACCGTCCGGGCCCATCGCCGCGTCCGCCGCCTACAAACAGGCCGAACAGGCACTGTCGGTGGCCCGCCGGCGCGGCCGCGTCTGCGTGGAGCACGAACACCTGGCAGCCGGCTCCGTCCTTCCGCTCCTCGCGGACGACGCGGTACGCGCCTTCGCCGACGGTCTCCTGCGGGCCCTGCGCGACCACGACGCCACCGGCCGCGGCGACCTGGTGGCCTCCCTGCGCGCCTGGCTCTCCCGCCACGGCCAGTGGGACGCGGCCGCCGCCGACCTCGGCGTCCACCGCCACACCCTGCGCTACCGGATGCGGCGCGTGGAGGAGATCCTCGGCCGCTCCCTGGACGACCCGGACGTACGGATGGAGCTGTGGCTGGCCCTGAAGGCCACGGCACCCGAATAGCCCGCCGGGCACCGAACAGCCCGTCCGGCGTTTGAGGACGAGGCCCGGCCAGGGCCGAAAGGGGGTCTGGGGGCGGAGCCCCCAGGGACGGGAACGGGAAGGGGCGGCGGGGGCGAAACCCGAAAGCCCGCCCTGCCACCGCCCCGCCACCGCCCGTCACCACCCGCCCTCACCTGGCCACACCGTCGAAGAACCCACCCCCACCACGACACCCCGGACAAACGCCCGCCACCCCACCCCGCCCTACCGTGGACCCCGCACCCGTACACACCACCCCCCCAACGCGGAAGGGCCGGGACTCGACAATGACTTCCACCCACGCCTTCTGGCTCGCCGGCCGCCAGGCCACCGGCGAGTCCGACTTCGACGTCACGTCCCCCTGGGACGCCACCACCGTCGGCACGGTGAGCCTCCCCACCGACGCCCAGGTCGAGGAGGCCGTGGCCGCCGCGTACGCCGTCCGTGAGGACTTCGCCGCCACCCCCGCCCACACCCGCGCCGCCGCCCTCGACCACGTCAGCCGCCGCCTGGTGGAGCGTACGGAGGAGATCGCCCGCCTGATCTCCGCCGAGAACGGCAAGCCGATCAAGTGGGCCCGCGGCGAGGTCGGCCGCGCCGTCTCCGTGTTCCGCTTCGCCGCCGAGGAGGCCCGCCGCTTCAACGGCGGCGAGGCCCAGCGCCTCGACACGGACGCCGGCGGTCAGGGCCGTCTCGCCCTCACCCGCCGCTTCCCGAAGGGCGTCGTCCTCGGCATCGCGCCCTTCAACTTCCCCCTCAACCTCTGCGCCCACAAGATCGCCCCCGCGATCGCGGCAGGCGCCCCCATCATCCTGAAGCCGGCCCCCGCCACCCCCCTGTCCGGCCTGATCCTGGGCGAGCTGCTCGCCGAGACCGAGCTGCCCGCCGGCTCCTGGAGCATCCTCCCGGTCCCGAACGACCGCATGCCCGCCCTGGTCCAGGACGAGCGGCTGCCGGTCATCTCCTTCACCGGCTCCGAGACCGTCGGCTACGCGATCATGGACTCGGTGCCCCGCAAGCACTGCACGCTGGAGCTGGGCGGCAACGGCGCGGCCGTCGTCCTCGGTGACTGGGCGAGCGACGAGGACCTGACGTGGGCCGCGACCCGCATCGCGACCTTCTCCAACTACCAGGGCGGCCAGTCCTGCATCTCCGTGCAGCGCGTCATCGCCGACGCCGCCGTCTACGACCGCCTGCTGCCCCGCATCGTCACCGCCGTCGAGGCCCAGGTCACCGGTGACCCGAACGACGACGCGACGGACGTCGGCCCGCTGGTCAGCGAGGCCGCCGCCGAGCGCGTGGAGTCCTGGGTCGAGGAGGCCGTCACCGCGGGCGCGAAGCTCCTCACCGGCGGCAAGCGCGACGGCGCCTCCTACGCCCCGACCGTCCTCACCGACCTGCCCGCCGACACCACTCTCGCCCACGAGGAGGTCTTCGGCCCCGTCCTGAGCGTGCAGAAGGTGACCGGCGAGGCCGAGGCGTTCGCCGCCGTCAACGACTCCAAGTACGGCCTCCAGGCAGGCGTGTTCACCCACGACCTCCAGGCCGCCTTCCGCGCCCACCGCGCCCTGGAGGTCGGCGGCGTCGTCATCGGCGACGTCCCTTCCTACCGCGCCGACCAGATGCCGTACGGCGGCGCCAAGCAGTCCGGCGTGGGCCGCGAGGGCGTGCGGTTCGCGATGGACGACTACACCTACGAGCGGGTGCTGGTCCTCACGGGGCTCGCGCTCTGACGCCTGGCCTCACCCGGCGTCGAGCCGGTGGTCCGCCCAGACGTACGTCCCGGGAAGCAGGTCGCCGACGGGAACCGCGCGGACGCGGTCCCCGTTACCGACGATCACCTTGAGGCCGGGCGCTGGTTGCCGACGACCATGCGGTCGTCCGCACCGGGTTCGTGAACCTCCTGGGTATCCAGGAGGACATCGAGGTCGTCGCCGAGGCAGAGGACGCTGCACGGGCCCAGGCGGTGATCGTCGCCTACGAACTGGGCCTGGTCAGAGCGGGCCGCGAGTCGGGGGCCCGGTACCGGTAGCGACCGGTGCCGGGCCCCGTTCCCGTGCCGGGCCTCTCCGGACCCTCAACCGGAGAAGCCGACGTGCGCGAGCCGCAGTGCGCCGCGCAGCCTGATGCGGAGATCGTGGACGCCCTCGGCGGTGAAGGCGCCGTCCAGCTCCACGTAGTCGTACGGCCCCGCGGTCGGCGTGGCCGGTGACAGCGCCGCCGTCCACGGGTACCCGTCGAGGGCCACCTCGACCGTGCCCCCGCCCGCGACCGACACGGTCACCTCCGCAACACCGGTGCCGAAGTCACAGGCACGGTAGAGAAGTTCGCCCGTCCCTCCGGTCACCGGCGTCACCGCGTCGCCCGCGGCCTTCGTCCGGTCGACGATCTCCGTGCCGCTCTGCTCGTCGAAGTCGGCCGCCTCCAGGCCGCGTTCGCAGACCGGGCGCGGTGCGGCGGGCTCGCCGTCGACCGTGACGGTCGTCGACAGGCGCACGTCGTCGCTGGAGGCACCCACCAACAGGGCGTACGGGCCCGGCTCCAGCCGCCACCCGCCGTGCGCCACGTCCCAGAACGCGAGGGCGGACAGCGGGACCTCGAAGGAGACCGGGGTCGACGCGCCCGGGGCCAGGGTCAACCGGCGGTGGGCCAGCAGCTCGCGGCGCGGGCGCGGAACCGACGGCTCCGCGGCGCGGACGTAGAGCTGGGCCACCTCGTCGGCGGCCACCTCCCCGGTGTTGGTGACCGTGAAGGACACGGACACCGTCCCGTCCCGCACCTCCGCCGTCAGGTCCGCGTACCCGAAGGACGCGTAGGACAGGCCGTGCCCGAACGGGAACAGCGGGGTCCCCTCGAAGTACAGGTAGGTCTGGCGGCCGCCGATCACGTCGTAGTCGAGGAGACCGGGCAGGTCGGTGTCGTCCGCGTACCAGGTCTGCGGGAGCCGGCCCGCCGGGGAGAGGTCCCCGGCGAGGACCCGGGCCAGCGCGGTGCCGGCCGCCTGGCCGCCGTGCGCGGTCCACAGCACCGCCGGGAGCGACTCGACGTCGACCGCGTACGGGTAGGCGGACACCAGCGCGAGCACGGTCGCCGGGTTGGCGGCGCGGGCCGCGCGCAGCAGCCGTTCCTGGTGGGCGGGCAGCCGCAGCGTCGTACGGTCCTCGGTCTCGCGGCCGTTGATGTGCGGGTCGTTGCCCGCGACCACCACGACCACGTCCGCGTCGGCCGCCACCCGCGTCACCGCGTCCTCGCCCCGCTCGGTGACGACCAGCTCGAAGACCTCGGCGCCGGTGTCGTCCGCGCCGTCCGCGGCAACCTTCACGCCGTCGGCGGCGACCTGGACGAGGCGACCCGTTCCCGTGTGCCTCAGGAGGTGACCGTCGTCATGGGGTTCCAGCCGGAAGGTCTCCTGCACGACCCAGCCGCCGGGCTGGTCGGCGGAGGCGCGCACGAAGCCGTCATCGGCGACGGACAGGTAGCGGCCGTCGGGTGCGCGCAGGGTGAGCACGCCCTCGCCCCAGTCGACGATCGCCAGTTCGGTGCCGGTGGCGTCGGTGGTCAGGGGCGGCAGGTCGGTGCGGCCGGCGAGCAGGGCCGGGTCGAGGGCGCCCTCCGTGCCGCGCGCCTCGGCGGGGGCGTCGTCCGACGGCAGGACGTGCAGGAACGTGCCGTCGGCCGTGCGCAGCCTGACCCTGTCCACGCCCTCCGCGAAGCTCACGCGTTCGGCGCCGAACCGCTCGTACAGGCCCTCCAGCGGGGTCGAGCGGTGAATGAGCGTGCCGCTGTACCAGTCGAGCTTGCACTCGTCGGCGAGCAGTCCGACGACGGCGACGCGGGCCCCGGGGGCCAGTGGCAGGACGCCGTCGTTCTTGAGCAGGACCACCGCCTGCTCGGCCGCCTCCCGCGCGAGCGCCCGGTGCTCCGGCGTGTCGAAGTCCGCGGCGGTGTCCGCCGCGCCCGCGTACGGGTCGTGCTCGGGGTCGAACTCGCCGAGCCGGAAACGGACCGACAGCTGCCGCCGTACGGCCGCGTCCACGTCCGCCTCCGTCAGCAGGCCCTGCTCCAGGGCGCCGCGGACCCGCGCGAGGATCTTCGAGGAGTCCGTGCCGTGGTCGGTGAAGCTGTCCACCCCGGCCCGCAGCGCGGCGGCGGTCGCCTCCTCGTGGGTGTCGAAGTAGTGCTCCGAGTCGACCAGGTTGGAGGGCGCGCCCGCGTCCGAGCAGACCAGGAGGTCGTCCCGGGTCCAGGTGCGCAGGTGCCGGCCGAGGTAGGGGGAGAGGTGGTTGGGGCGGCCGTTGACCAGGTTGTAGGCCGGCATCACCCCGGCGACCGCGCCCGCCTCGACCGTGTCGCGGAAGGCCCGCAGGTCGTACTCGTTGAGGACGCGCGGGCGGACGGAGGACGAGGAGGTGTCCCGGGCGGTCTCGTTGTTGTGCGCGAGCCAGTGCTTGAGGACGGGCGCGGTGCGCCAGTACGTCGGGTGGTCGCCGCGCAGTCCCCGGGTGTAGGCGGTGGCGATGGCCGAGGTCAGCTTCGGGTCCTCGGAGTAGCCCTCCTCGTTGCGGCCCCACAGGGGGTGGCGCAGCAGGTTCACGGTGGGGGACCAGACGTTGAGGCCGACGCGCTCGTCCCGCGCGCGCATCGCCCGGGCCTCCTTGGACACCGCCTCGCCGACCCGGCGCACGAGGTCCTCGTTCCAGGTGGCGCCCAGCCCCACGGCCTGCGGGAACACGGTCGCCGGGCCCATCCAGGCCACGCCGTGCAGCGCTTCCTGGCCGGTGCGGAAGGCGGCGATGCCGAGACGCTCGACCGCGGGCGCGAACTGGTGCAGGAAAGCGGTCTTCTCGTCGAGCGTGAGCCGCGACATCAGGTCGTCGACGCGCTTCGCGAACGGCAGGTGCGGATCACGGAACGGCGGCGTGTGTGCGGTCACGTGGAGGTCCCCTTGCGATGGAGCGGGTTAGGACGTCGAAGCGCTTCGATGCTCCGTGCAGCCCTGGGTGGGTGTCAAGGCGCTACGGCGGATCGCAGCTCTGTCCGTGCCACATTTCAACGTGGAAAGGAGGAGTTCGGTCAAGGCCCTTCCCGGCGGTGCCGAGCAGGAATCTTGGGGACGACCCTTGTGCCCCCCGAGGGGTTAACTTAACCTCGCTGCAACATCGAAGCGCTTCGACACGAACTGGTCCCAGTTCCCTCAACACACCGCACCCGACGGCCACCGTCGGGTGTCCCGGTGCGCCACGAAGGCACGAAGGGTTGACGCAAATGACGCCGAACGCCGCCTCCGGTCCCAGCCGGAGAAGTTTCCTCGCCTCCACGGCGGTCGCCACCGCAGCGGTGGCGGGAGGGGTGCCGCTTCTCTCCGCCTGCGGCGGATCCGACGGAGGCTCGCGCGACGGCACCACATCGGGCAAGGACGCCAAGAAGATCCTCCCGGCGTACGTGGCGAGCAACGTGGTCACGCCCGACATCCCCAGCAAGAACGGTTCCGCGGTCGGCTTCACCGGCAAGCTCGACCTGGCGGGCCTGAAGACGTCGGTGCCGAAGAAGCTCGGCAAGGGCGGCAAGGTCACCGTCATGTCGCCGTTCTGGGGGTCCCCGCCCAAGGAGGACAACGCCTACTACAAGGCGATGAACGACCTCATCGGCGTCGACGTGGTCTGGCAGAACCAGGACGGCAACACCTACGACCAGAAGCTCGGCGCCGTCCTCGCCTCCAGCGAGGTGCCCGACGTGGTGGTCGTGCCCGGCTGGAACATGACCGGCAAGATCCCCAGCGCCGTCATCGGCAAGTTCGCCGACCTCGGCCCCTACCTCTCCGGCGACGCGGTCAAGGAGTACCCGAACCTCGCCGCGATCCCCACCGACGCCTGGCAGCGGTCCATCTTCGGCGGCAAGCTGCGCGGCCTGCCCATGCCCTCCTCGCACGTCACCGGCATCGTCCCGCTCTACCGCCGGGACATATTCGAGAAGGAGGGCTACGAAGTCCCCCGCTCGTGCGACGAGTTCATGGCCCTGGCCAAGGACGCCACCGACGCCAAGGCCAAGCGCTGGGCCTGCCTGGACATGAAGTGGACCGCCTTCAACGCCTTCGGCGTGCTCTCCGGCAACGAGAAGTCGCTCGGCTGGAACGAGGTCGACGGCAAGCTGGTCTACCGCATCGAGACCGACGAGTACCTCGAGGCCCTGGAGTGGACGCGCAAGCTGTTCGCGGCCGGCGTCGTCCACCCCGACGCCAAGCTCGGCAAGTCCAACGCCGCCGACCCCGGGCCCAAGTTCGCCGCCGGAGAGTTCCTCATCTACAACCAGGACTCCTCGCAGTGGTGGAGCCGCACCGCGGAACAGGCCACCCAGAACCCCGAGTTCGAGATCTGGGGCATGGACATCTTCGGCCACGACGGCGGCGCCCCCACGCTGTGGGCGCAGAACCCGGCGGGCATCTTCGCCTTCGTCAACAAGAAGGCATCCGAGGCGGTGATCCGCGACGTGCTGGCCGTCGCCAACGTCACCGCCGCGCCCTACGGCACCAAGGAGTACATGGCCACCAACTACGGCGTGGAGGGCACCCACTACACCGTCAAGGACGGCGTGCCCACCAAGACCGACCAGGGCAACATCGACGTGATGAACGCCTACGTGATGGTGGCGAGCCCCGCCGCGACCATCGCCCACCCCGACTTCCCCGAGGTCGCCAAGGGGCAGGTCGAGTGGCAGCAGCGCATGGGAGCCGTCACGAAGAAGCCCTCGTTCTACGGCATGCAGATCACCGAGCCCGCCCGCTGGACCAACCTCTCCAACGACTTCGAGCAGCTGGAGGACGACGTCGTCCGCGGCCGCAAGAAGATCAGCGACGTGCAGCAGGCCGTCTCCGACTGGAAGAGCAAGGGCGGGGACAAGCTCCGCGACTGGTACCGGAAGATCCTCGACGAGAACGGTCCGGCGGCCGGCTGACCAGGTACGAGGCAAGGAGAACCGCCGTGTCCCACAGCACGGTGCCTCGGACCGACACCGAGGCCGAAGTCAAGAAGAACGCCCCGGAGGCGCACGGCGGCGACACCGGGGCCCCGGAGAAGCCGGGCACCGGGAAGCTGAGCCTGCGGCTGAGGTTCCGGCGCGACCGCGTACTGCTGCTGATGACCCTGCCGGCCGTCCTGCTGCTCCTGGTCTTCAACTACGTACCGATCCTCGGCAACGTCGTCGCCTTCCAGGAGTACGACCCCTACCTCAGCGACAACGGCGTCGTCTCCATCCTGCACAGCCCGTGGGTGGGCCTGGAGAACTTCCAGCGGATCTTCGAGGACTCCGCCTTCTGGAACGCGGTCCAGAACACTCTCGTGCTCTTCGTCCTCCAGCTCCTGCTGTACTTCCCCCTCCCGATCCTGCTCGCGCTGCTCATCAACAGCGTGGTCAGGCCACGGGTGCGGGCGATCTCGCAGGCCATCCTCTACTTGCCGCACTTCTTCTCGTGGGTGCTGGTCGTCGCCGTCTTCCAGCAGCTTCTCGGCGGTGCCGGGCTCCTCTCCCAGCTGCTGCGGCAGCACGGGTACGACGGGCTCGACATCATGACCGACCCCGAGACCTTCAAGTTCCTGATCACCGCACAGAGCGTGTGGAAGGACGCCGGCTGGGGGATCATCGTCTTCCTCGCCGCCCTCGCCTCGGTCAGCCCCGACCTCTACGAGGCGGCCGCGATGGACGGCGCGAACCGCTGGCGCCGCATGTGGCACGTCACCCTGCCCGCCCTGCGGCCGGTCGTCGCCCTGCTGCTGGTGCTCCGCGTCGGTGACGCCCTGACCGTCGGATTCGAACAGATCCTCCTGCAACGCGGCGCCGTGGGACCGGGCGCCGCGGAGGTCCTGGACACCTTCGTGTGGTGGAACGGCGTACGCAACCAGGACTTCGGCTACGCGGCCGCCGCCGGCCTCGTCAAGGGCGTCATCAGTCTCGGCCTGGTCCTGGCGGCCAACAAGGTGGCCCATCTCATGGGCGAGCAGGGGGTGTACAAGAAGTGACCGCCGTACCCGAAGCGACCGCCGTACGAGAAGCGACCCCTGTGGTCGGCAAGCCGGCGTGCCCACCCGGCCGGTGGGCGGCCCCGCCCCGACCCGTGTGGGAGGAGAGACCCAGCCGGGCCGGACTCACCGGCAAGGGGCTCGTGCTGCTCCTGGCCTGCCTGGGCATCCTGTTCCCGCTGTGGATCGTCATCGTCACCAGCCTGTCCACCCGCAAGACCATCGACGAGGCCGGCGGCCTGGTGATGATCCCCAAGGACATCACCTTCGTCGCCTACCAGGAACTGCTCAGCGGCGGCCAGGTCACCCGCGCCGCGATCGTCAGCATCGGCATCACGCTCGTCGGCACCCTGTTCTCCATGGCGGTGTCGGTCCTGTGCGCCTACGGACTCTCCCGCAGCGGCTCGCTGGGCCACCGCTGGATCCTCATGGTGCTGCTCGCCACGATGTTCTTCAGCGCGGGCCTCATCCCCACCTATCTGCTGGTGCAGTCCCTGGGCCTCACCGACAGCTACCTCGCGCTGATCCTGCCGAGCGCGATCAGCGTCTTCAACATCCTGGTGCTGCGCGGCTTCTTCATGGGCATCTCCCAGGAACTCATCGACAGTGCCCGCATCGACGGCGCCGGCGACCTGCGCATCCTGTGGCAGATCGTGCTGCCGCTGTCCCGCGCGGTCGTCGCGGTGATCACGCTGTTCTACGCCGTCGGCTACTGGAGCGCCTGGTTCAACGCCTCCCTGTACCTCAACGACCAGGACATGCTGCCCCTGCAGAACGTCATGATCCAGCTGGTGCAGAAGCAGGAGGCGCCGGTCGGCCTCGGCCAGGCGATCAAGACCGGTGAACTGTCCGGCCTCGCCGTGCAGATGGCCGTCATGGTCATGGCCCTGCTGCCCGTCGCCGTACTGTCGCCCTTCGTCCAGCGCCACTTCAAGAAGGGCATGCTCACGGGGGCGGTGAAGGGCTGATGCCGAACCTGTCGGACGCCACCCGCCGGCGCATCCTCTACGGCGGCGACTACAACCCCGAACAGTGGCCCGAGGAGATCTGGCCCGAGGACGTCCGCCTGATGAAGGCCGCCGGCGTCAACTCCGTCACCCTCGGCGTCTTCTCCTGGTCGAAGCTCGAACCACGCCCCGGCGTCCACGACTTCGCCTGGCTGGACCGGCTCATGGACCTGATGCACGCGAACGGCATCGGCGTCGTCCTCGCCACCCCCACCGCCTCGCCCCCACCCTGGCTCGGCCACCTCCACCCCGACACCCTGCCCCGCGACGAGGACGGGCGCACCGAGTGGTGGGGCGGCCGGCAGCACTTCTCGCACTCCAGCACCGTCTACCGCCGCCACGCCGCAGCCATCACCGAGGCCCTGGCCGCGCGCTACGCGCACCACCCCGCCCTCACCATGTGGCACATCAACAACGAGTACTGCACCTACGACCACGGCGACGAGGCCGCCACCCGCTTCCGCCGCTGGCTCCAGGACCGATACGGCACCCTCGACACCCTCAACACCGCCTGGGGCACCGCCTTCTGGAGCCAGGGATACGGCGACTGGGCGGAGATCCTGCCGGCCCGCCGCACCCACTACCTCAAAAATCCGGCCCAGGTCCTGGACTTCCGGCGCTTCACCTCCGACATGCTGCTGGAGTGCTACACCGCCGAGCGCGACATCGTCCGCCGCCACACCCCGCACATCCCGGTCACCACCAACTTCATGCCGCTGTGGTCGGGACAGGACGCCTGGCGCTGGGCCGAGGAGGAGGACGTCGTCTCCGTCGACCTCTACCCCGACCCGCGCGACCCCTTCGGCGCCCAGCACGGCGCCCTCGTCCAGGACATGACGCGCTCCCAGGCACGCGGCCCGTGGATGCTCATGGAACAGGCGGCCGGCTCCGTCAACTGGCGCGGCGTGAACCACCCCAAGCCGCGCGGCCTGAACCGCCTCTGGTCGCTCCAGGCGGTGGCCCGCGGCGCCGACGCCGTCTGCCACTTCCAGTGGCGGCAGTCGCGGCAGGGCGCGGAGAAGTTCCACTCCGGGATGGTCTCCCACGCGGGCGAGCAGGGACGCACGTACCAGGAGGTCAAGCGGCTCGGCGCGGACCTGGCCCGGATCGCCCCGCACGTCACCGGCGACCCGGTCACCGCCGACGTCGCCGTCCTGCACGACTGGCACTCCTGGTGGGCCGGCGACCAGGAGGCCCGGCCCTCCCGCGAGGCCGACTACCCGGACGTCCTCGGCGCCTGGCACCGCGCGCTCTGGCAGGCCCACCTCACCACCGACTTCGCCCACCCCGGGCACGACCTGACCGGCTACCGGCTCGTGGTCGTCCCGCAGCTCTACCTTCTCACCGACACGACCGTCGAGAACCTCCTCGCGTACGTGCGCGGCGGCGGCACCCTCGTCTGCGGCTTCCTGACCGGTGTCGCCGACCAGGACGACCGGGTACGGCCCGGCGCCATGGACGCCCGGCTGCGCGAGCTGTTCGGCATCCGCACCCTGCACGAGTGGTGGCCGCTGCGGCCGGGGGAGAGGGCCGAGTGCGAGGGCGGCCTGCGCGGCACCCTGTGGTCCGAGGAGCTGGAGCCCGACGGCACCGCCGACGAGACCGTTGCCTACAAGGGCGGGGAACTCGACGGACTGCCGGCCGTACTGCGCAAGGGCCGCGCCTGGTACGTCTCCACGCTCCCCGAGCCGGACGCGCTGCGCGCGCTGCTGGCCCGCGTCGCCGCCGGCGCGGGCGTCCGGCCGGTGCTCGACGGACTCCCGGACGCGGTCGAGGCGGTCCGGCGCGGTGAGCTGCTGTTCCTGCTCAACCACGGCCGCGAACCGGTCACCGTCGACCTCTCGGGCACCCACCACGACCTGCTGACGGAGACGACGGTCACCGGCCGGATCACCCTCGGCCGCCACGGCGTGGCGGTGCTGAGGCCATGAACGCCACGCCCGTCCACGGCACCTGGGAGCCCGAGCCCGCCGCCCGCTGGGAGGACGCCTTCCTGAGCGGCAACGGCCACCACGGCGCCCTCGTGTACGGCGATCCGGACGCCGACCGGGTGATCGTCACCCACCACACCCTCGTCCGCCCGCACGGCGACGACGGGCACCGCCGTCCACCCGCCCTCGCCGCCGAACTCCCCGCCCTCCAGGACCGCCTGATCGCCGGGGACACGACGGCCGCCGAGGGCTTCACCGACGGCCGCCCGCTGCAATGGGTACGCCCCTTCCACCCGGCCTTCCAGCTCCGCCTGAACAGACCGACCTGCGACGTCACCCACGCTGCCCCGTACCGCCGCGCCGTCGACTTCGCCACTGGCGAGACCACGGCCACCCGCGCGGACTGGACCAGCCGTGTCTTCGTCTCCCGCGCCGACGACGTGATCGTCCAGCACGTCACCGCCCCGCACCTCACCCTCGACCTGTCCCTCGACCCCCGCCTCCCCGGCGCCCCCGCCGGACTCGGCATCGGCCACGGCACCGTCCTCACCCCCGAGGGCGCCCTGCTCACCCTGCGCGCCCGCTACCCCGGCAGCGACCTCGCCTACACCGGCGTCACCCTCGTCGCCGTCACCGGCGGCACCACGAAGCTCGTGCCGCCCGGCGTCCTCGTCGAGGGTGCCACCGAGGTGCTGCTGCTGACCCGGGTGCACCGCCACACCGGCGAGCTGGACACGGTCACCGAGAGCCGCGACCTGCGCGACCTGCTGCACGGAGCCCCGCACGCGGCCTCGTACGACGATCTCCTCGCCCGGCACCTGACCCACCACCGCACCGCCTACGACCGCGTCACCCTCGACCTCGCCGCCGACCCCGCCGAGCGCGCCCTGCCGGGCTCGGAGCTGCTCGCCCGGCCCCACAGCGCTGCCCTGCTGGAACGGCTGTTCGCCGCAGGCCGCTACCACCTGCTGTCGGCGAGCGGCCTGCTCCCGCCCCGTCTCACCGGCCTGTGGACCGGCGACTGGAACACCGCCTGGTCCGGCGCCTTCACCACCAACGCCAACCTCAACCTCCAGACCGCCTCCGCCGCGGCCGCCGCACTCCCCGAGGTCACCGGGGCCCACGCCGCCCTCGTCCACCGCCAGCTCCCGCACTGGCGGGACAACGCCCGCGAGATCTTCGGCACCCGGGGCGCGGTCGCCCCCTCGCACACCGACGGCGAGTCCGGCCACACGTACCACTTCAGCCGCGAGTACCCCCTGCACCTGTGGACCGCGGGCGCCGACTGGCTGCTCAAGCCCCTCGTCGACCACGACGAGACCTACGGCACGCGGGACCCCCGCACCACCGCCGCGCTCGCCGAAGTCGCCCTCTTCTACGAGGACTTCCTCACCCGGACCGACGAGGACGGACACCTGGTCGTCGTCCCCTCGTACTCGCCGGAGAACCGCCCGAAGGGCGGGAGCTGGGGCGCCCTCAACGCGGCCATGGACCTCTCCGCCGCCCGGCACGCCCTGCTGACCGCCGCCGACCGGCACCCCGAGCACGCCGACCGGCTGCGCGCCCTCGCCGGCCGCCTCCCCGCCCACCGGACCAACGCCGACGGCGCACTCGCGGAGTGGGCGTGGCCCGGCCTGGCGGACACCTACGACCACCGCCACCTCAGCCACCTCTACGGCGTCTGGCCGCTCGACGAGATCAACCCGTACGACACCCCCGACCTCGCCGAGGCCGCCCACCGCGCCCTCGAACTGCGCGGCGCCGAGAACGACTCCGCCCACGGCCACCTCCACCACGCCCTGGTCGCGGCCCGCCTGAGGGACGGGGACCGGGTCGCCCACGCCCTGGGCCGGGTGCTCGGCGGCGACTACTTCCACGCCTCCCTGATGAGCGCGCACTACCCCCACCGCGACGTCTACAACGCGGACGCCGCGCACGCCCTGCCCGCCGTGCTCATCGAGATGCTCGTGCAGTCCACCCCCGGCCGGCTGGTCCTGCTGCCCGCCCTCCCGGCCTCCTGCCGGCAGGGCGAACTCAGGGGCGTACGCACCCGGTTCGGGGCCTCGCTCGACCTCGCCTGGACACCGGAGGGCAGGGCGACGGCCGTGCTGCGCCCGGACCGCACCCACCGCATCGAACTCCGGACTCCCTCCGGCGCCGAACCGCTCGACCTCGTCGCCGGGGAGGACCGCGTCATCAGCGTCAAGACGCGGTAACACCAGCGCACCTCCCCCCACCCATGGAAGGAAACGCCATGGCACCACGCACGCGCACCACCCGCACGCGCACCCTGACCGCTCTCCTCGCCCCGGCCCTCGCGCTCGGCGCCACCGTCGGCCTCGCCTCCGCCCCCGCCCAGGCCGCCGTCTGGAACTCCTGCGACCAGTGGGGCAACACCACCCTGGACGGCTACACCCTCTACAACAACATCTGGGGCTCCGGCGCCGGCAGCCAGTGCGTGTGGGCCAACTCCGGCACCGACTGGGGCGTCTGGGCCGACCACCCGGACACCGGCGGCATCAAGTCCTACCCGAACGCCAAGAAGGTGATCGACAAGCCGATCTCCTCCCTCGGCTCGCTCACCAGCAGCTACGACGTCACGGTCCCGTCGTCCGGCGCGTACAACACGTCGTACGACATCTGGGACACGGACTACGACTACGAGATCATGCTCTGGGTCAACTACAACGGAGCCGTCGGCCCCCTCGGCACCTCGCAGGGGACAGTCAGCCTCGGCGGCCACACCTGGAACGTCTACAAGGGGAACAACGGCGCCAACGAGGTCTTCTCGTTCCTGCGCACCTCGGACTCGGACTCCGGCACGGTGAACATCCTCCCGATCCTGAAGTGGATCAAGGACACCAAGGGCTGGATGGGCAACGAGACCATCGGTGACGTGCAGTTCGGCTACGAGATCACCTCGTCCGCCGGCGGCCTGGACTTCCGCACCGACAACCTGACGGTCAGCGGCGGCTGACCGTCGGCATCCGCGCACCACGACGGAGGGGCCGGTCCCGGGACCGGCCCCTCCGCTCACTCCGCGTCCGCGCCCGCCGGAAGGTACGCGAGGCCGGCGGGCACTACGGCCGGACGGGCGCCGGTCCCGAGCTGGCCCGGACGGTCAGTTCCGGCGCGAGCAGCACGACCTCGTCGCTCCCGCGGCCGTCGAGCTTGGCGACCAGCTGCTCCACGGCCCGCCGCCCCATCTCCTGCGCGGGCACCGCGACCGAGGTGAGCCGCACCGAAGCCTGGGTGGCGACCTGCTCGGGGCAGACCGCGACCACCGACACGTCCTCCGGCACGGCCCGGCCCTGCTGGCGCAGCAGCGCGAGCAGCGGCTCCACCGCCGACTCGTTCTGGACGACGAACCCCGTGGTGTCCGGGCGTTCGTCGAAGACGCGGGCCAACGTCGCGGCCATCGCGTCGTACCCGCCCTCGCAGGGCCGGTGCAGCAGCCGCAGTCCCAGCTCCCGCGCGCGGGTGCGCAGACCGTCGAGGGTGCGCTCGGCGAAGCCGGTGTGCCGTTCGTAGACGGCGGCGGCCTCACCGATGACGGCGATGTCGCGGTGCCCCAGCTGTGCCAGGTGCTCCACGCACAGCGCGCCGGTCGCCCGGAAGTCCAAGTCGACGCAGGTGAGGCCCTCGGTGTCGGCGGGGAGCCCGATCAGCACGGACGGCTGGTCGGTGCCGCGCAGCAGGGGGAGCCGCTCGTCGTCCAGTTCCACGTCCATGAGGATCATCGCGTCGGCGAGACCGCTGCCGGTGACGCGGCGCACCGCGTCGGGGCCCTCCTCGCCGGTGAGGAGCAGGATGTCGTACCCGTGGGCGCGCGCGCCGGCCGCGACCGCGATGGCGATCTCCATCATCACCGGCACGTACATGTCGGTGCGCAGCGGAATCATGAGGGCGATGATGTTCGACCTGCTGCTGGCCAGTGCGCGGGCGCCGGCGTTCGGGTGGTAACCGAGCTTCCGGATGCTCTCCTCGACCCGCTGCCGGGTGGTGGTGGAGATGGACCGCTTGCCGCTGAGGACGTAACTCACCGTACTGGCCGAGACTCCGGCGTGCTGGGCGACCTCGGCGAGGGTGACCATCCAGCTCTCCAAGCTTTGTGAAGCGCTTCGACAGCGCGCGGGACCAACAGGGGTGGGCGAGGGTGGTTCGACAGTAGCTGCACTGAGGATGGGTGTCCATAGTATGTCGAAGCGCTTCGACTGCTGTCTCGTCCACGTTCCTCTCTTCCGGCCTCCCCCCGCAGTATCGGCCGAACGGCCGCACGAAGGGTGGCTGGGTCGCCCGGGATCGGGTACATACGATCGAGTAGCACCGACTAGTAACGTACGTCCGCAAGTTCGTGCAGGACGAATCGCGGCGAGGTGAGCCCCATGTCCGCACCACCCACCCCCTCACGACCCACCGTCACCGAACGTGAGGCCCGTCAGGTCGCGGAGGCGGCCCGGGAACAGGACTGGCGCAAGCCCAGCTTCGCCAAGGAACTCTTCCTCGGCCGCTTCCGCCTCGACCTCCTCCACCCCCACCCGCTCCCGGCCGACGAGGACGTCCAGCGGGGCGAGGAGTTCCTCGCCAAACTGCGCGACTTCTGCGAGACGAAGATCGACGGCGCGGTGATCGAGCGCGACGCGCGGATCCCCGACGACGTGATCACCGGGCTGAAGGAGCTGGGCGCCTTCGGCATGAAGATCGACACCAAGTACGGCGGCCTCGGCCTGACCCAGGTCTACTACAACAAGGCCCTCGCCCTGGTCGGATCCGCGAGCCCCGCGATCGGCGCGCTGCTCTCCGCCCACCAGTCGATCGGTGTACCGCAGCCGCTGAAGATGTTCGGCACCCAGGAGCAGAAGGACACGTTCCTGCCGCGCTGCGCCCGCACCGACATCTCGGCCTTCCTGCTGACCGAGCCGGACGTCGGCTCCGACCCGGCGCGGCTGGCCACCGCCGCCGTCCGGGACGGCGACGACTACGTCCTCGACGGCGTGAAGCTGTGGACCACCAACGGTGTCGTCGCCGACCTGCTCGTGGTCATGGCCCGCGTCCCGAAGTCAGAGGGCGCCGAGGGCGGCGAGGGGGGCATCACCGCGTTCGTCGTGGAGGCCGCCTCCGAGGGCATCACGGTCGAGAACCGCAACGCCTTCATGGGCCTGCGCGGCCTGGAGAACGGCGTCACCCGCTTCCACCGCGTCCGCGTCCCGGCCGCCAACCGCATCGGCCCCGAGGGCGCCGGCCTCAAGATCGCCCTGACCACCCTCAACACCGGCCGGCTGTCACTGCCCGCCATGTGCGTCGGCGCCGGCAAGTGGTGCCTGAAGATCGCCCGCGAGTGGTCGGCGGTGCGCGAGCAGTGGGGCAAGCCGGTCGCGCTGCACGAGGCGGTCGGCTCGAAGATCTCCTTCATCGCGGCGACGACCTTCGCGCTGGAGGCCGTCCTGGACCTCTCCTCACAGATGGCCGACGAGGACCGCAACGACATCCGCATCGAGGCCGCCCTCGCCAAGCTCTACGGCTCCGAGATGGCCTGCCTGATGGCCGACGAACTGGTCCAGATCCGCGGCGGCCGGGGCTTCGAGACCGCGGCCTCCCTCGAAGCCCGCGGCGAACGCGCGGTCCCCGCCGAGCAGATCCTGCGGGACCTGCGCATCAACCGCATCTTCGAGGGCTCCACCGAGATCATGCACCTGCTGATCGCCCGCGAGGCCGTCGACGCCCACCTCTCGGTCGCCGGCGACCTGATCGACCCCGACAAGACCCTGTCCGACAAGGCGAGGGCGGGCGCGCAGGCGGGCGTCTTCTACGCCAAGTGGCTGCCGAAGCTCGTCGCCGGACCCGGTCAACTCCCGCGTTCCTACGCGGACTTCCACCCGTCCGGCCACCGGGACCTGTCCGGGCACCTGCGCTACGTCGAGCGCACCGCCCGCAAGCTCGCCCGCTCCACCTTCTACGCCATGTCCCGCTGGCAGGGCCGGATGGAGACCAAGCAGGGCTTCCTGGGCCGGATCGTCGACATCGGCGCGGAGCTGTTCGCGATGAGTGCCGCCTGCGTACGCGCCGAGCACCTGCGCACCAAGGACGACCACGGCCGCGAGGCCTACCAGCTCGCCGACGCCTTCTGCCGCCAGTCCCGCATCCGCGTCGAGGAACTCTTCGGCCGCCTGTGGAGCAACACCGACGACCTGGACCGCAAGGTCGTCAAGGGCGTGCTGGGCGGCGCGTACGAGTGGCTGGAGCAGGGCGTCGTCGACCCGTCCGGCGACGGCCCGTGGATCGCGGACGCGACACCGGGCGCCGGCACCAAGGAGAACGTCCGCCGCGCCATCGGCTGACCCGAGCCACCGCCCCGATCACCGACGCCGATCGTAGGACATGCCGCCCGCTCGCCTCCTGCTCCGACCCGTTCCGGGCAGGAGGCGGGCGAAAGGGCGTCCGGCGATCGCTCGTGAGGTGGCGCGACACCCGGCCGAGGGACGCGCTGTCCTCCCGGAGGGCCGTTGCGGACACAATGGGGGGATGAGCGACAGTCCAGCCCCACTCGCCGACCCCCACCTCGTCTACGACCCGGTGGCGGGCGACGGCCCGAAGGACGTGGTGATCCTCGGGTCCACCGGGTCGATCGGGACCCAGGCCATCGACCTCGTGCTGCGCAACCCGGACCGCTTCCGGGTCACCGCCCTGTCCGCCAACGGCGGCCGGGTCGCCCTCCTCGCCGAGCAGGCGTACCGGCTGAAGGCGCGGACCGTCGCCGTCGCCCGCGAGGACGTCGTACCGGCACTGCGGGAGGCGCTCACCGCCCAGTACGGCGCGGGCGAGCCGCTCCCCGAGATCCTCGCCGGGCCGGAGGCGGCCACCCGGCTCGCCGCCTCCGACTGCCACACCGTGCTCAACGGCATCACCGGCTCCATCGGACTCGCGCCCACCCTCGCCGCCCTGGAGGCGGGCCGCACCCTCGCGCTCGCCAACAAGGAGTCGCTCATCGTCGGCGGCCCGCTGGTCAAGGCGCTGGCCAAGCCGGGCCAGATCATCCCGGTCGACTCCGAGCACGCCGCCCTCTTCCAGGCCCTGGCCGCCGGTACCCGCGCCGACGTGCGCAAGCTGGTCGTCACCGCCTCCGGCGGCCCGTTCCGGGGCCGTACGAGGGAGGAGCTGGCGGCCGTCACCGTCGAGGACGCCCTCGCCCACCCGACCTGGGCCATGGGCCCGGTGATCACGATCAACTCCGCCACCCTCGTCAACAAGGGCCTGGAGGTGATCGAGGCCCACCTGCTCTACGACATTCCCTTCGACCGCATTGAGGTGGTCGTGCACCCGCAGTCGTATGTCCACTCGATGGTTGAGTACACGGACGGATCGACGCTGGCCCACGCCACGCCCCCCGACATGGGCGGGCCCATCGCCGTCGGCCTCGGCTGGCCCGAACGCGTCCCCGACGCCGCGCCCGCCTTCGACTGGAGCAAGGCCTCGACCTGGGAGTTCTTCCCGCTCGACAACGAGGCCTTCCCCTCGGTGAACCTGGCCCGGCACGTCGGACAGCTCGCGGGCACGGCCCCGGCGGTGTTCAATGCCGCCAACGAGGAGTGCGTCGAGGCGTTCCGCCGCGGCGCGCTGCCGTTTCTCGGGATCATGGAGACCGTCACGCGGGTGGTCGAGGAGCACGGCACCCCCCGTGCGGGAACCTCGCTCACCGTCGCGGACGTCCTCGAAGCGGAGACCTGGGCACGCGCCCGGGCCCGGCAACTGGCGGCACAGACGGCGGAGGCCCGTGCATGACGACCCTGATGTTCATCCTCGGCATAGTCCTCTTCGCCGTCGGCCTGCTCTTCTCCATCGCCTGGCACGAGCTGGGCCACCTGTCCACGGCCAAGATGTTCGGCATCCGGGTGCCGCAGTACATGGTGGGCTTCGGGCCGACGCTCTTCTCCAAGAAGAAGGGCGACACCGAGTACGGGGTCAAGGCCATTCCCTTCGGCGGCTACATCCGCATGATCGGCATGTTCCCGCCCGGCCCCGACGGCCGCATGGAGGCGCGTTCCACCTCGCCCTGGCGCGGGATGATAGAGGACGCCCGCTCGGCCGCCTTCGAGGAACTGCAGCCCGGTGACGAGAAGCGCCTCTTCTACACGCGCAAGCCGTGGAAGCGCGTCATCGTCATGTTCGCCGGGCCGTTCATGAACCTCATCCTCGCGGTGGTTCTCTTCCTCACCGTGCTGATGGGCTTCGGCATCTCGCAGCAGACCACCACCGTCAGCTCCGTCTCGCAGTGCGTCATCTCGCAGAGCGAGAACCGCGACGACTGCACCAAGTCCGACCCGGCCTCCCCGGCCGCCGCGGCCGGCCTGAGGGCCGGGGACAAGATCCTCGCCTTCGACGGCGTACGGACCGACGACTGGGACAAGCTGTCCGACCTGATCCGCGCCAACCCCGGCGAGGACGTGCCGGTCGTCGTCGAGCGCAAGGGCGAGGAGATCACCCTCCACGCGACCATCGCCACCAACAAGGTCGCCAAGAAGGACTCCCACGGACAGATCGTCCAGGGCGAGTACGTCACCGCCGGCTTCCTCGGCTTCAGCTCCGCCACCGGCGTGGTGAAACAGGACTTCGGCCAGTCCGTGACCTGGATGGGCGACCGGATCGGCGACGCCGTCGACAACCTCGCCGCCCTGCCCGCCAAGATCCCCGCCCTGTGGGACGCGGCCTTCGGCGACGGGCCCCGCGAGGCGGACTCCCCGATGGGCGTCGTCGGCGCCGCCCGCGTCGGCGGCGAGATCGCCACCCTGGACATCCCGCCCACCCAGCAGCTCGCCATGTTCGTCATGCTGGTGGCCGGCTTCAACCTCTCCCTGTTCCTCTTCAACATGCTCCCGCTGCTGCCGCTCGACGGCGGCCACATCGCGGGCGCGCTGTGGGAGTCGCTGCGCCGAGGCGCGGCCAAGGTGCTGCGCAGGCCCGACCCCGGGCCCTTCGACGTGGCCAAGCTGATGCCGGTGGCCTACGTGGTGGCGGGCGTCTTCGTCTGCTTCACGCTGCTCGTGCTGGTGGCGGACGTCGTCAACCCGGTGCGGATAACCTGACGCCCGGACCGTCCGCGGCACCCGGGAGCGATGACCCGATCTGCGGACCGTCCGACCGATCCGATGAGAAGCCCGATCCGGAGAGCATGTCCCTCCGGATCGGGCTTCACTCCCCTCACCCGGCAGATGGACGCCATAGGGTGCATCTCCCGTACGCCGCGTGCCGGGCGTTCATGTCGGTGCCGTAATCTCGAATGCCGGAGCCCGCCGCTGAACGGGGCCGGACCTTGATCCACGACTTGGGGTTGCACAGCAGATGACTGCGATTTCTCTCGGCATGCCGGACGTTCCGACCAGGCTCGCGGAGCGCCGCAAGAGCCGGCAGATCCAGGTCGGGCCCGTGGCGGTGGGCGGCGACGCCCCCGTGTCGGTGCAGTCCATGACCACGACCCGCACCTCCGACATCGGTGCCACCCTCCAGCAGATCGCCGAGCTGACGGCGTCGGGCTGTCAGATCGTGCGGGTGGCCTGCCCCACCCAGGACGACGCCGACGCGCTACCGGTCATCGCGAAGAAGTCGCAGATCCCGGTGATCGCGGACATCCACTTCCAGCCCAAGTACGTCTTCGCCGCGATCGAGGCGGGCTGCGCGGCGGTCCGGGTGAACCCGGGCAACATCAAGCAGTTCGACGACAAGGTCAAGGAGATCGCCAAGGCGGCGAAGGATCACGGCACGCCGATCCGCATCGGCGTGAACGCGGGCTCGCTGGACCGGCGCCTGCTCCAGAAGTACGGCAGGGCGACCCCCGAGGCCCTGGCCGAGTCCGCCCTCTGGGAGGCGTCCCTCTTCGAGGAGCACGACTTCCGCGACATCAAGATCTCGGTCAAGCACAACGACCCGGTCGTCATGGTCGAGGCCTACCGCCAGCTCGCCGCCCAGTGCGACTACCCCCTCCACCTCGGCGTCACCGAGGCCGGCCCCGCCTTCCAGGGCACCATCAAGTCGGCCGTCGCCTTCGGCGCCCTGCTCTCCCAGGGCATCGGCGACACCATCCGCGTCTCCCTCTCGGCCCCGCCGGTCGAGGAGATCAAGGTCGGCATCCAGATCCTGGAGTCGCTGAACCTGCGCCAGCGCGGCCTGGAGATCGTCTCCTGCCCGTCCTGCGGCCGCGCCCAGGTCGACGTCTACAAGCTGGCCGAGGAGGTCACCGCAGGTCTGGAGGGCATGGAGGTCCCGCTGCGCGTCGCCGTCATGGGCTGCGTCGTCAACGGCCCCGGCGAGGCCCGCGAGGCCGACCTCGGCGTCGCCTCCGGCAACGGCAAGGGCCAGATCTTCGTCAAGGGCGAGGTCATCAAGACCGTCCCCGAGTCGAAGATCGTGGAGACCCTCATCGAGGAGGCGATGAAGATCGCCGAGCAGATGGAGAAGGACGGCGTGATCTCCGGCGAGCCCTCGGTCTCCGTCGCGGGCTGATCCGCCCACCACTGCCGCGTCGCCCTGGGGGCGGCGCGGCATATGCACGACAGGTACAGTGCGGAGACCAGCAGATCTCAGGGTGAGGCCCCCGCACGTGTTGACGCAGACCACCTCCCGCGTGCTCGAACCGAGCGACCTGGACGCCGCGCTCGCCGTCCTCGACCGCGAGCCGGTCGCCAACGCCTTCGTGACCGCACGCGTGCAGATCGCCGGCCTCGACCCGTGGCGCCTGGGCGGCGAGATGTGGGGCTGGTACGAGCACGGCATGCTGACCTCGCTCTGCTACGCCGGAGCCAACCTCGTCCCCATCTGCGCCACCTCGCGCGCCGTCCGCGCCTTCGCCGACCGCGCCCGGCGGGCCGGCCGCCGCTGCTCCTCGATCGTCGGCCCCGCCGAACCGACCGCCCAGCTGTGGCGGCTGCTCGAACCGGGTTGGGGCCCGGCCCGCGAGGTCCGCGCCCACCAGCCCCTCATGGTCACCGACCACCTCCCCGACGACATCGCCCCGGACCCCTACGTCCGCCGCGTCCGCAAGGACGAGATGGACCGGATCATGCCGGCCTGCGTGGCGATGTTCACCGAGGAGGTCGGCATCTCCCCGATGGCCGGCGACGGCGGACTGCTCTACCAGGCCCGGGTCGCCGAACTCGTCGGCTCCGGCCGCTCCTTCGCCCGCTTCGACGCCGACGGCAAGGTCGTCTTCAAGGCCGAGATCGGCGCCGCCACCGACCGCGCCTGCCAGATCCAGGGCGTGTGGGTGGCCCCCGAGTACCGCGGCAAGGGCCTGGCGGCACCCGGCATGGCGGCGGTCCTGCGCTATGCCCTCGCGGACATCGCCCCGGTGGCGAGCCTCTACGTCAACGACTTCAACACCGCGGCACGACGGACGTACCTCCGCGTCGGGTTCCAAGAAGTGGGCGCCTTCATGAGCGTCCTGTTCTGAGCCCGCAACCGCCCCTCGCACATCACCTGCACCAGCACCACAACCGGAACGCCCCTGTAGGCTCCCCGGCATGGACCTCGTGATCGGCCCACTGGACCTCTCCGCGCACGTGGACGAGGCCCTGGCGGTCCAAGCCGCCGCGTTCGGCCTCGGCCCCGACGAGGTGGCCGTCCGCCGTCAGATCGTCCTGCGCCACATGACCCACCCGGGCGCCAGAGCCCTCGGTGCCACCGTCCGGGGCCGACTCGTCGGCTTCGTCTACGGCATGCCCAACGACCGCGCCCACTGGTGGTCCACCGTCGTCGAGCCCTACCTCCGCGCCCAGGGCACCGACGACTGGCTCGACGACTCCTTCGTCATCACGGAACTCCACGTCCACCCGGCGCACCAGAACCGCGGCGCGGGCCGCGCCCTGATCACCACGATCACCGACGCCGCCACCGAGCCCCGCTCGATCCTCTCCGCCATCGACACCGAGAGCCCGGCCCGCGGCCTCTACCGCTCCCTCGGCTACCAGGACCTCGCCCGCCGGGTCCTCTTCCCCAGCGCCCCCAAGCCGTACGCGGTGATGGGCGCCACGCTCCCGCTGCGCAGGCGGTCACCAGCCGGTCGATAACCGATTTCCACCGCACCGGACCACCCGGCTAACCTCCTAGCACCACCCTTACGCAGCAGGAGACACGAGAACCATGGCCAACGCACCGGTCCAGCGCATGTCGAAGTTGATGGCGAAGACGCTGCGCGACGACCCGGCGGACGCCGAGGTCCTCAGCCACAAGCTGCTGGTCCGCGCCGGCTACGTGCGCCGCACCGCCGCCGGCCTGTGGAGCTGGCTGCCGCTCGGCAAGAAGGTCCTCGGCAACATCGAGCGCATCGTCCGCGAGGAGATGGACGCCATCGGCGCCCAGGAGGTCCAGCTCCCCGCCCTGCTGCCGCGCGAGCCCTACGAGGCCACCGGCCGCTGGGAGGAGTACGGCCCCGAGCTGTTCCGCCTCCAGGACCGCAAGGGCGGCGACTACCTCCTCGGCCCCACCCACGAGGAGATCTTCACCCTCCTGGTCAAGGACCAGGCGTCCTCCTACAAGGACCTGCCGGTCATCCTCTACCAGATCCAGAACAAGTACCGCGACGAGGCCCGCCCCCGGGCCGGCATCCTGCGCGGCCGCGAGTTCCTCATGAAGGACTCCTACTCCTTCGACGTCGCCGACGAGGGCCTCGCCGAGTCCTACGCCCTGCACCGCGCCGCCTACCAGCGCATCTTCGAGCGCCTCGGCCTCGACTACCGCATCGTCGCGGCCACCGCCGGCGCCATGGGCGGCTCCAAGTCCGAGGAGTTCCTGGCCCCCGCCGAGGCCGGCGAGGACACCTTCGCGGACTGCCCGAACTGCGACTACGCCGCCAACACCGAGGCGATCACCTACGCCCTCACCCCCACGGATGCCACCGGCATCCCCGCGGCCGAGGACATCCCGACCCCCGACACCCCCACCATCGAGACCCTGGCCGCCTCCCTCGGCGTCGAGGCCTCCGCCACCCTCAAGAACCTCCTCGTCAAGGTGGACGGCGAGATCGTCGCCGTGGGCGTGCCCGGCGACCGCGAGGTCGACATGGACAAGGTCGAGGCGCACTTCGCCCCCGCCGCCGTCGAACTGGTCACCGCCGAGGACTTCGTCGGCCGCCCCGACCTCGTCCGCGGCTACGTCGGCCCGCAGGGCCTGGGCGAGAAGGTCAAGTACATCGCCGACCCCCGCGTCGCGCCCGGCACCGCGTGGATCACGGGCGCCAACAAGGCCGACACCCACGCCAAGAACGTCGTGGCGGGCCGCGACTTCGAAGTCGACACCTACGTCGACGTCGTCGTCGTCCGGGAGGGCGACCCCTGCCCCAACTGCGGCACCGGCCTGAAGCTGGACCGCGCCATCGAGATCGGCCACATCTTCCAGCTGGGCCGCAAGTACGCCGACGCCCTCAAGCTCGACGTCCTCGGCCAGAACGGCAAGCCGGCCCGCGTCACCATGGGCTCCTACGGCATCGGCGTCTCCCGCGCGGTGGCCGCCCTCGCCGAGCAGCACGCCGACGACAAGGGCCTCGTCTGGTCCAAGGAGGTCGCCCCGGCCGACGTCCACGTCGTCGCCGCGGGCAAGGCCCTGCAGACCGAGCTGGCCCTGGAAGTCTCCGACAAGCTCGCCGCGGCCGGCGTCCGCGTCCTGGTGGACGACCGCGCGGGGCTCTCCCCGGGCGTGAAGTTCACCGACGCGGAACTCATCGGCGTCCCCCAGATCCTGGTGGCGGGCCGCCGCTCCGCCGAGGGCGTGGTCGAACTGAAGGACCGCCGCACGGGCGAGCGCGAGGAAGTAACGGTCGAGGAGGCCCTCACCCGCCTCACCAGCTGACCACCGTGGGAGTGGGCGCGGGGTGGGTCGCGTGGTCCGGTGTTTGCCGGGTGCCCGGCGTGGGTGTGGGCGCGGGGGTGGGGAGCGCGGGCCGGCGCTTGCCGGGTGCCGCTGCGCCCACCCGTGCCGCCCCAGCGGCACGACTGCCCGCAGCTACGGCGGGGAGCCGCGTACGGCGGGACGGGGCAGCGACGGTGGGCGGCCGGCAGTCGCGTACGGCGAGAAGGGGTCGTGTCGGGGGGTGTCCGCCCGCAGCGGTTGGCGCGTNTGTGGCCGACCGATTCCGCGCCGTTCCGAGGACGGACACCCCCCGGCGCGGCCCCGACCCACCACCGAACCCAAGGCGCTACGCGCACCCCACCCCACCCGCACAGGCCGCCGCAGGCACCCCGCACAGGCGCCGCAGGCACCGTCACAACCAGCCCGCGAACTCCAGCAACAGCTCCGCGTCCCGCTCCCGCCCCACCCGCCGGGCCCGCACCCCCGACTCGACCGCCCGGAACAGCGTCCAGCCACGCAGCCGCTCCTGATCGACCTCCAGCGACTCCGCGAGCCGCTTGATCCGCCGCCGCGTGGTCGACGCCCCCGACGGCTGGGCGATCAGATCCTCCACCCGGTCCCGCACCAGCCGCGCCAGATCGAACGCGCTCTCCCCGACCACCGGATCGGGCCCCACCGCCAGCCACGGCATCCGATCCCCGGCGAGCACCTTGCTCTGCCGGAACGTCCCGTGCAGCAGTCGCTGCTCCGGCGGCGCGGCCACAAGCTCCTCGCGAGCCGCGAGCGCCGCGTCCACCAACGGCGTCACCTCGGCGTCCGCCGCCGCTCCCGCCCGCATCGCCTCGGCCTGCCGCCCGGTCCGCTCGGCCACGGTCTCGAAGGGATGAGAGGCGGGCGGCTCCACCCACAGCCGCCGCAACGTCCCCGCGGCCTCCAGCAACGCCTTCGCCTCCGGCAACGACCGCACCGACACGTCCGGATGCAGCCGCTCAAGCAGCAGCACGCCCTCCTCGGCCTTCTCCTCGGCCCCTTCCTCGCGCAACTGCACGGCGCCCAGCCCACCCCAGTGCGCGAGCGCGGCCCGCTCGCTTCCCGGACGCGCCCGGCGCGGGGCGAGCTTCAGCACCGCGGGCATTCCCTCAGCCGTCCGCACCAGCACCACCAGGCTGCTGCGCCCGCCGGGCACCTGCACCCGCTCGACGGTCAACTCGCGCACCGCCACGGCCCGCTCCGCCGCTTCGGGCAGCTTCGCCAACCAGCCGTCACCGCCCGGTGCCCTCTCGCCGAGCGCCCTGATCAAACGCCGCGGCGGTTCGAAAGCCATGCGCGAGCCGTTCCCTTCCCGTACGGAAAGCCGTACGCGTTACGCAGTCGGTGAAGCCGTCGCCGGTGCCGTCGCCGTCTCGGAGGCATCCGGAGCAGGACCCTGCCCGGTCGGCGTGCCGGCCCGCTCGGCGAGCCCAGGGAAGGCTACGCTCCCGCCCCGCCAGCGCGCCGCGCGGACCGCCGCCTCGCGCAGCGCACCGGCCGCCGTGGCCCGCCCGTCGCCCTCGGCCGCCCGCACCAGGTCGGAATAGACCCCGGCCACCCGGTCCTCCAGCTCGGCCGCCAGCCGCACCGCCGCCGCCGAGTCCGGCACCGAGAACGGGAGCGCGTACCCCGCCGCCGCGGCGACCGGTTCGCCGCCCAGGTCCCGCACGTCGCGCGCCAGCGCGTCCCGCCGCGCCCGGTGCGCGTCGTACGCCGCCCGCGCCTCGGTGCGCCGCTCCTCGCCGATCCGCCCGCCGACGACCCCGTAGCCGTACACCGCCGCGTGCTCCGCCGCCAGCGCCGCCTGGAGGGCGTCCAGCCGCCCGTCTTCCGCCTTGCTCACCCGTGACCCTCCGTCAGCAGAAACACGTGGGCCGCCCCGGCCGCCGCGACCGAGGCCAGCAGCCGCGCCGACTCACCCGGCACGTCGAGCAGCGCCCCGGCCCGCCGGTCGGCCAGTTTCCGCTCGGCGTCGGCGAGCAGGGCCAGGGCGCCCTTCTCGTCCGCCGGCACGGCACCGGAGTCACGGGCCGTCGGCCCGGCGGCCCGCGCGGAGACGGAGGGCGAGGCCGAAGGCGACGCGGTCGACGACGCCTTCGGCGAGGCCGCCCGCACACCACCGAACACCTCCGCGTGCCGTACGACCTCCTCCCGCAGCGGCCCCAGTCGCTCCGCCAGCCCGGGATGGGCCGCGATCACCGCCGCGTACCGCTCGGCCAGCGCCTCGCTGTCCCGGGCCGCACGCACGCGTGCCCGGTCGGCCGCCGACGGGCCGGCCCCGGGGTCGTCGGAGTCCGGGCCCCCGGTACAGCCGACGAGCAGGGCGGCCCCGGCGGCCGACGCGAGCAGGCTCCTTCTGCGCGGCCCCCGGGGCGGGCGCGGCGATGGGGAAAGCGACACGGCAGACGTCCTCGACAGGCTCGTACGGAAGCGGCGGCAAAGCGACGGCAGAGCGACGGGCGACGCGGCGGTAACCCGCGGTGCGGCCTGCGGCCTGCCCGTGATCACGGTACCCGTGCCCCGCCCGGGCACCACTCATCGGCACCACGGGCCCCGGGCGGGCACCACCGCCCCGGGCGGGCACCACCGCCCGGGCGGGCACCACCGCACCCGGACTGCCACCACCGCACCGTGACGCGCACCACCGCTCCCGGGTGGGCCCCCGCCCCGAGACGCGCACCACCGCTCCCGGGTGGCCCCGCACCGTGACGCGCACCACCGCTCCCGGGTGGCCCCGCACCGTGACGCGCACCCCCGCACCGGACCGCCACCACCGGACGGGGTGGACGGCAACACCCCCCGCGACCGGATACCCTTTGACCAGACACGCGCACCGTCCCACAACAGCACACGCGGCCGAGGAGTCACCCGGATGAGCACCACCCAGAGCGAGAGGCTGCGAGAGCTGCTGGAGCCGCTCGTCGCCTCCCAGGGACTGGACCTCGAAGAGATCGCGGTGGACTCGGTCGGCCGCAGGCGTGTGCTGAGCGTGGTCGTCGACTCCGACACCGGAGCGGACCTGGACCGGATCGCCGATGTGAGCCGCGCGCTCTCGGCGAAGCTCGACGAGACCGACGCGATGGGCGAGGGCGAGTACACCCTCGAGGTCGGCACCCCGGGCGCGGAGCGTCCCCTCACCCAGCACCGCCACTACGTGCGCGCCACGGGCCGCCTGGTGCGGTTCCAGCTGCACGAGGGCGGCGAACTGGTCGCCCGCATCCTCGCCGTGGACGAGGACGGCCTCGACCTCGAAGTACCAGGGGTCAAGGGCCGCAAGGCCACCACCCGCAGACTGCCCTTCGGCGACATCGACAAGGCACGCGTCCAGGTCGAGTTCAACCGCAAGGACGACAGCACCAAGAACGTCAAGAACGACAAGAACGACAAGAACGACGAGACGAAAGAGGAGGAGGCGTAGCCGTGGACATCGACATGAGCGCCCTGCGGGGCTTGGTACGGGAGAAGGAGATCTCCTTCGACCTGCTGGTCGAAGCGATCGAGTCGGCCCTCCTCATCGCCTACCACCGCACAGAGGGAAGCCGCCGGCACGCGCGCGTGGAGCTCGACCGGAACACCGGCCATGTGACCGTGTGGGCGAAGGAGGACCCCGACGACCTCGAGGAGGGCCAGGCGGCCCGCGAGTTCGACGACACCCCGTCCGACTTCGGCCGCATCGCCGCCACCACCGCCAAGCAGGTCATCCTGCAGCGGCTGCGCGACGCCGAGGACGACGCGACGCTCGGCGAGTACGCCGGCCGTGAGGGCGACATCGTCACCGGCGTGGTCCAGCAGGGCCGCGACCCGAAGAACGTGCTGGTCGACATCGGCAAGCTGGAGGCCATCCTGCCGGTGCAGGAGCAGGTGCCGGGCGAGAGCTACCCGCACGGCACGCGGCTGCGGTCCTACGTCGTCCGCGTGGCCAAGGGCGTGCGCGGCCCGTCCGTGACGCTGTCGCGCACGCACCCCAACCTGGTGAAGAAGCTGTTCGCCCTCGAGGTGCCGGAGATCGCCGACGGGTCCGTCGAGATCTCCGCGATCGCCCGCGAGGCCGGCCACCGCACCAAGATCGCCGTACGCTCCACCCGCTCGGGTCTGAACGCCAAGGGCGCCTGCATCGGCCCCATGGGCGGCCGGGTGCGCAACGTCATGGGCGAGCTGAACGGCGAGAAGATCGACATCGTCGACTGGTCGGACGACCCGGCCGAGATGGTGGCGAACGCGCTCTCCCCGGCCCGCGTCTCCAAGGTGGAGGTCGTGGACCTGGCGGCCCGCTCCGCACGCGTGATCGTGCCCGACTACCAGCTGTCGCTGGCCATCGGCAAGGAAGGCCAGAACGCCAGGCTCGCCGCCCGGCTGACCGGCTGGCGGATCGACATCCGCCCGGACACCGAGCAGCCGGACGACCAGCCGTCGGAGTAGCCGGGGAATAGATCCAAGCCGCACGCCGCTGAGACCACGACAGCTTCGCGTGCGGCGCGTGTTCGATTCCTGCCCCGGAGGGGTGGGGTCGGTACGGGGAGGTAGACTTAGAAGTGTCTGGCCGGACACGTACCCGAGCATGCCCCGAGCGCACCTGCGTGGGGTGCCGGGAGCGAGCGGTCAAGAGCGAGCTGCTGCGCACCGTCGCGGTCGAGGGTCATTGCACCCCCGATCCACGCGGTACGCTGCCCGGCCGGGGTGCGTACGTACATCCCGTGCCGGTCTGTGTCGACCAGGCAGTGCGCCGCAAGGCGTTCCCGCGGGCGCTCCGCGTCCCGGGTCCGCTCGACGTAAAGGCGTTGCGCCACTACGTCGAGCAGGCACAAGGTTGCAGCACGGTTGCTGAAAGCAGCATGTGAGCAACGTGGTAAGGAAGACATGCCGCGCGGAACCCCGCGCGGTCTGGTACCTCGCGAGTCGAAAGCAGGTCGAGATTGCGATGAGCACTCGATGAGTACGCGATGAGTACGCCCATGAACTAGCGACGGTCCGGACGCAACCCGGACCTCAGAGGAGCGAAGTGGCTAAGGTCCGGGTCTACGAACTCGCCAAGGAGTTCGGCGTCGAGAGCAAGGTCGTCATGGCCAAGCTCCAGGAACTCGGTGAATTCGTCCGTTCGGCGTCTTCGACGATCGAAGCGCCCGTAGTACGCAAGCTGACAGACGCCTTCCAGCAGGGTGGTGGAAACGGCCGGTCCGCCGGTCGTCCCGCGGCCCCGAAGAAGGCTGCCCCCAGGCCGTCGGCGCCCTCCCCGGCGCAGGCGGCCCGCCCGGCTGCGCCCCGTCCGGGTCCCGCGGCTCCGTCGGCCCCCAAGCCGCCGGCCGCCCAGCAGCCCGCGGCTCCGTCGGCCCCCGCGCCGGCTCCGTCCCAGGGCCAGCGTCCGACGCCGGGCCCCAAGCCCGCGCCGCGTCCGGCCCCGGCCGCGCCGGAGTTCACCGCTCCGCCGGCGGCCCCGGCCGCTTCGTCCCCGGCCGCTTCGTCCCCGGCTCCGGCCGGTCCGAAGCCCGGTGGCGCGCGTCCCGGTGCCCCCAAGCCCGGCGGTGCCCGTCCGTCCGGTCCGGGTCAGGACCGTGGTCAGCAGGGCGGCCAGGGCCGTCCCGGCGGCCAGCGTCCCGGTGCCCCGGGCCAGCGTCCCGGCGGCCGTCCCGGCGGTCCGCGTCCGGGCAACAATCCCTTCACCTCCGGCGGCAACGCCGGCATGGCGCGCCCGCAGGCGCCCCGTCCGCAGGGCGGTCCCCGTCCGGGCGGTCCGGGTGCTCCCGGCGGCGGTCCGCGTCCGCAGGGTCCCGGCGGCCAGGGCGGCGGTCCCCGTCCCCAGGCTCCGGGCGGCAACCGCCCGACCCCGGGCTCGATGCCGCGTCCGCAGGGCGGCCAGGGCGGTCCCCGTCCCGGTGGTCCGCGTCCGAACCCCGGCATGATGCCGCAGCGTCCCGCTGCCGGCCCGCGTCCCGGCCCCGGTGGCGGCGGTCGCGGTCCCGGCGGTGCCGGTCGTCCCGGCGGCGGCGGTCGTCCCGGTGGCGGCGGCTTCGCCGGCCGTCCCGGTGGCGGTGGCGGTGCCGGTCGTCCGGGTGGCGGCGGCGGTTTCGCCGGTCGTCCCGGCGGTGGCTTCGGTGGCGGCGGCGGCCGTCCCGGCTTCGGCGGTCGTCCCGGCGGTCCGGGTGGCCGTGGTGGCACGCAGGGCGCCTTCGGTCGTCCCGGCGGTCCCGCGCGTCGCGGTCGCAAGTCGAAGCGGCAGAGGCGCCAGGAGTACGAGGCCATGCAGGCCCCGTCGGTCGGCGGCGTGATGCTGCCTCGCGGCAACGGCGAGACCATTCGCCTGTCGCGCGGTGCTTCGCTCACCGACTTCGCGGAGAAGATCAACGCCAACCCGGCGTCGCTCGTCGCGGTCATGATGAACCTCGGCGAGATGGTCACCGCGACCCAGTCCGTCTCCGACGAGACGCTCCAGCTCCTCGCCGGCGAGATGAACTACACGGTTCAGATCGTCAGCCCGGAGGAGGAGGACCGCGAGCTGCTCGAGTCCTTCGACCTGGAGTTCGGCGAGGACGAGGGCTCCGAGGAGGACCTGGTCGTCCGTCCGCCGGTCGTGACCGTCATGGGTCACGTCGACCACGGTAAGACCCGGCTCCTCGACGCCATCCGCAAGACGAACGTCATCGCGGGCGAGGCCGGCGGCATCACCCAGCACATCGGTGCCTACCAGGTCGCGACCGAGGTCAACGACGAAGAGCGCAAGATCACCTTCATCGACACCCCGGGTCACGAGGCGTTCACCGCCATGCGTGCCCGCGGTGCCCGGTCGACCGACATCGCGATCCTGGTCGTCGCGGCCAACGACGGCGTCATGCCGCAGACGGTCGAGGCGCTCAACCACGCCAAGGCGGCCGAGGTCCCGATCGTCGTCGCGGTCAACAAGATCGACGTCGAGGGTGCCGACCCGACCAAGGTGCGCGGTCAGCTGACCGAGTACGGCCTGGTGGCCGAGGAGTACGGCGGCGACACCATGTTCGTCGACATCTCCGCCAAGCAGGGTCTGCACATCGACTCCCTGCTGGAGGCCGTGGTCCTCACCGCGGACGCCTCGCTCGACCTGCGGGCCAACCCGGTCCAGGACGCGCAGGGCATCTCGATCGAGTCCCGTCTCGACCGCGGCCGCGGTGCCGTGGCGACGGTCCTCGTGCAGCGAGGCACCCTGCGGGTCGGCGACACGATGGTGGTGGGCGACGCCTACGGCCGCGTCCGCGCCATGCTCGACGACAACGGCAACAACGTCGCCGAGGCCGGTCCCTCGACGCCGGTCCAGGTCCTGGGCCTGACCAACGTCCCGGGCGCCGGTGACAACTTCATCGTGGTCGAGGAGGACCGTACGGCCCGCCAGATCGCGGAGAAGCGCGCCGCCCGCGAGCGGAACGCGGCGTTCGCCAAGCGCACGCGCCGCGTGTCGCTGGAGGACCTGGACAAGGTGCTGAAGGCCGGCGAGGTCCAGCAGCTGAACCTGATCATCAAGGGCGACGCGTCCGGATCGGTCGAGGCGCTGGAATCCTCCCTGCTCCAGCTGGACGTCGGCGAAGAGGTCGACATCCGCGTCCTGCACCGCGGCGTCGGTGCGGTCACGGAGTCCGACATCGACCTGGCGATGGGTTCCGACGCCATCGTGATCGGCTTCAACGTGCGCGCCGCCGGGCGTGCCGCGCAGATGGCCGAGCGCGAAGGTGTGGACGTCCGGTACTACTCGGTCATCTACCAGGCGATCGAGGAGATCGAGGCGGCCCTCAAGGGCATGCTCAAGCCGGAGTACGAAGAGGTCGAGCTGGGCACGGCGGAGATCCGCGAGGTCTTCCGCTCCTCCAAGCTGGGCAACATCGCGGGTGTTCTCATCCGCTCCGGCGAGGTCAAGCGCAACACCAAGGCGCGCCTCCTGCGCGATGGCAAGGTCATCGCGGAGAACCTCAACATCGAGGGTCTGCGTCGCTTCAAGGACGACGTCACCGAGATCCGCGAAGGCTTCGAGGGCGGTATCAACCTCGGAAACTTCAACGACATCAAGGTCGACGACGTCATCGCGACGTACGAGATGCGCGAGAAGCCGCGGGTGTAAGTACCGCGACTTCCGGGAGTGACCGGTCCGGGGCCGGTCGGCGGAGCACAATATCCGTCGATCGGCCCCGGCCGTTCGTTGTACGGTTCTGATGTCCCCGCCCGTTCACGGCGGGGCCATCGATCCCGGACCGGCGGGTGAACCGGTTGCACATGTATGTGGGGACGCTGTCCTTCGACCTCCTCCTCGGCGACGTACATTCGCTGAAGGAGAAGCGCTCCGTCGTCCGCCCGATCGTCGCCGAGCTCCAGCGGAAGTACGCGGTGAGCGCGGCGGAGGTGGAGCACATGAACCTCCATCGCCGGGCGGTCGTCGGCCTGGCCATGGTGTCCGGCGACGCGGGCCACCTCAGCGACGTACTCGACCGGTGCGAACGGCTGGTGGCCGGCCGTCCCGAGGTGGAACTGCTGTCCGTCAGGCGGCGCTTCCACGGCGACGACGACTGACCAGATCGGGCAGAAGACCAGATCAGGCAAGAGAAGAAAGAACGGGAGACGGACCAGTGGCCGACAACGCGCGGGCGAAAAGGCTGGCGGACCTCATCCGAGAGGTGGTGGCCCAGAAGCTGCAGCGCGGGATCAAGGACCCGCGGCTCGGCTCGCACGTCACCATCACGGACACCCGGGTCACGGGCGACCTGCGGGAGGCGACCGTCTTCTACACGGTCTACGGGGACGACGAGGAGCGGAAGGCCGCCTCGGCGGGCCTGGAGAGCGCCAAGGGCATCCTGCGCTCCGAGGTCGGCAAGGCGGCGGGCGTGAAGTTCACGCCGACCCTGGCCTTCGTCATGGACGCCCTGCCGGACACCGCCCGCAACATCGAGGACCTCCTCGACAAGGCGAGGCAGTCCGACGAGAAGGTGCGCGAGGCGTCCGCAGGCGCCGCGTACGCGGGTGACGCGGACCCGTACCGCAAGCCGGACGAGGACGAGACCGAGGCCGACGAGACGGACGACACCGCTAAATGACCGACAAGCACACCACGCCCGACGGCCTTGTCATCGTCGACAAGCCGTCGGGCTTCACTTCGCACGACGTCGTCGCCAAGATGCGGGGCATCGCCCGCACCCGGCGCGTCGGGCACGCCGGCACGCTCGACCCGATGGCGACGGGCGTCCTGGTCCTCGGTGTGGAGCGGGCGACCAAACTCCTCGGGCACCTCGCCCTCACCGAGAAGGAGTACTTGGGCACCATCAGGCTCGGACAGACGACGCTGACCGACGACGCCGAGGGCGAGATCACGGGGTCGCAGGACGCCTCGAAGGTCACTCGGGAGGCGATCGACGCCGGCGTCGCCAAGCTGAGCGGCGACATCATGCAGGTGCCGTCCAAGGTCAGCGCCATCAAGATCAAGGGCGTGCGCTCCTACAAGCGGGCACGCGAGGGCGAGGACTTCGAGATCCCCGCCCGCCCCGTCACCGTCTCCTCCTTCGCGGTGTACGACGTCCGGGACGCCGTCGCCGACGACGGCACCCCGGTGCTCGACCTGGTGGTCTCGGTGACCTGCTCCTCCGGCACCTACATCCGGGCCCTGGCCCGCGACCTGGGCGCCGGCCTCGGCGTCGGCGGGCACCTCACGGCGCTGCGCCGCACCCGTGTCGGGCCCTACAAGCTGGACGGCGCCCGGACGCTGGACCAGCTGCAGAAGGAGCTCACCGTCATGCCCGTCGCGGAAGCGGCCGGTGCCGCCTTCCCGCGCTGGGACGTGGACACCAAGCGGGCCCGGCTGCTCACCAACGGCGTACGGCTGGAGATGCCCGAGGAGTACACGGGCGCCGGTGCCGTCGCCGTCTTCGGTCCCGAGGGACGCCTCCTCGCCCTCGTGGAGGCGCACAAGGGCAAGGCGAAGAGCCTGGCCGTCTTCGGCTGAGCCGACGCACCGTCACATCCGCCCGTGGAGCGGCGATCACGGGGACTACCACTGTCGCCGCTCCACGGTCCCCCCTCGGTTCCCCCACCCCCTAGGGTGTATCCAACCCACCCCTTCTGTTCACCCGTCCGGGCAGGCGCTCGGAGTGAACCGGGGGAGTGGAAGGGGGCGCGTTCGCCACGGCATCTGTCCCGCTGATCATCACGCGCCTACCGTCGAACACACAGCACGGGTGTACGGCGGGGAGGTTCGACGATGGCGTCGCGCAACCGGTCCCGGGAGGTGACGGGCGGCACGGTGGGGGAGCGGCCCGGGGGCGGCTCCCGGGAGGCGCGAGGCGGCCCCCCGGCCGTCCGGGAGGCCGATCCGGCGGGGCACGCGCCCGACGCCGCCCTGATCCGCGTCCACGACCTCGCCGGCCGCCCCCGCGGCACGGGATTCGTCGCCGACCACCACGGCACGGTGCTCACCAGCCACGAAGCGGTCGACGGCCTGTCCCGGCTGGTCCTGAGCACCGCCGGGGGCCGCCGCCGCGTCGTGGCCGCCGCCGACGTGACCCCGCTGCCCGCCCTCGGTCTGGCCCTCGTCCGCGCCGGGGGCCTCGGCGTCGACCCGCTGCCCCTGACCGCGCGGGACCGCGTCGAGGCCGGGACCTACGTCCGTATCGCCGCGGGCGGCTGGCGCGAGGCCCGGGTCCTGGGCGCCACCGACGTCACCTACACGGCCACCGACCGCTTCCACCTCCTCGGCGACGCCCTGGAACTCGCCGTCGGCACCTCCGGACGGGACGCCCTGCGGCTGGGCGGCGGCGCGGCCGGCGGACCCGTCCTCGACGTGACGACCGGCGCCGTCCTCGGCGTCCTCGGCACCGCCCTCAGCTCCGGCCACAGCGACGTCGGCTTCGCCGTACCGCTGCGCCGTGCGGCCACGGGCCCGCTCGCCCGCCTCCTCGCCGAGAACGCGGCGACGGTCCCGGCGTACGGCGCCGACCTCAACCTGGCCGGTGTGCTCGCCCTCACGGCGACATCGGTCACGGAGGGGAACCCCGCTGCCGGTGCGGGCGGCGTATCCGGCGTGGCGCAGCCGGTGGAACGCGCGGGGACGGCCCGCGAGTTCGCCGCCTTCACCGCGAGCCCCGCCCACGTCCTCGGCCTGGTCGGAGCGCCGGGCAGCGGCCGTACGACCGAGCTGGCGGCCCTCGCCGCCCGCCGTTCCGGGGGCAGGGAAGCGGCGCCCACGCTGTGGCTGCGCGGGGCCGATCTGCACGACGACGACATGTCGCTGGCGGACGCGGCCCGCCGGACGCTGGCCAGGGCAGCCCGCATCGTGGCCGCCTCGGACCCCTCCCGCCCCGCCGGCCTCGGCGACATCACCCCGGAACGCCTCGCCCACCTGGCCCGCGCGGCCGGACGGCCCCTCCTGGTCCTCCTCGACGGTCCCGAGGAGATGCCGCCCGTCCTGGCCCACCGCCTTCCCGAGTGGACCGAAGGCACGGCCACCTGGCTGCGGGAGACGAGAGCACGGCTCGTGGTGGCCTGCCGCGCGGAGTACTGGGAGCACGCGGGGGCGGAGTTCCCGAGGGGGCTGCTCTACGGACCGGACGCCGGGGGACAGGGGCGGGGTGCCGGTGACCGTGCGGCGGGGCCCGCGCGCGAGGGCCGGCTGCCCGGGCCGGCCGGGGGCGTGCGGGGTCTCCGGGAGCCGGTGTCAGGGGCGGCCGGCGGTGTGCCGCCGCTGGGAGCGGCCGACCGGGCGCCGGTGTCGGGGCCGGTCGGCGGAGCGCCGGCACCCGGGGCGGCCCGCGGGGCGCCGTGGCCGCCTCCCACCGTCGGTGAAGCGGGACCGGAACCGGTGTCCGGCACGGCAGCAGCGGGTTTCCCGCCCTGCGTCCGTCTCGGCGACCTGTGCGACGACGAGGCCCGGGAGGCGCGCGCACGCCACCGCGTACCGGAAGGCGTCCTGGCGGAACCGGACGCCGGGCACCCCCTCACCCTCCGCCTGCTCTCGGAGGTCCACGCCGCCCTCCCCGGCTCCCCGGCCCCGGTACCCGTCACCCGGGACGCGGTCTTCGCGGCCTACCTGGACCTGGTGTGCCTGCGCGTCGCGACCCGCCTGGCCGGGGAGAACGGCCTGCACGGCACCGCCGTGCGCCGGCTCGCTGCGAAGGTCTCCGGGCAGGTCCACGAGGCGGCCCGGCGCAGCCTCGGGCCGGGACAGGGCGGACTGGACCGGGAGTCCTTCGAGGCGCTGTTCCCGTGGGGACCGGCCCCGGCCCGGCTGGGCGGCGGCACCGGCTGGGCGCCGGCCGTGCTCGCCGAGGGCCTCTTCGTGCCCGCAGGCGGCGGCTACCGCTTCGCGCACGAGGAACTCGCCGACTGGATCCAGGGCACCCACCTCGACCTGGACGAGGCACTGCGTGCCCTCGTCCACCGCCGTGACACCCCGCACGGCACGCACAACCTCCCCGTACCGCACCACCGCATCGGCTCCGTCGTCGAGGCGGTCCTGCTCCTCGCCCGGCAGCACGGCGTCCCCCAACTCGCCCTGACCCTCGAAGAGCTGGTGCACGCCCTGGACCTCGACCCGCACTCCTGGTGGGCCGCCCGGCTGCTCGCCGAGGTGCTGACCCGCGTACCCGACGCGACGCCGTACACGGAGGTACTGCGACTGCTCGCCGACGGCATCGCGGAACGGGGCGGGGAAGGACAGCCGACGCCCCAGGTCTTCGGGCCCGCGTTCTGGACGGCCCTGCGCCTGCCCGAGCCCACCCGCCTGGACCTGCTGCGCCGCCTCGTCCTCGCCGACGGCCCCCCGCACGAGCCCGGCCCCCGCCACCTCGACACCGTGGCCGGGCTGCTCACCGCCGACCCCGCGGCCGTGCAACCGCTCCTCGTCCGCTGGTTCGACGACGAGCGGCCGCTGCCCGCCACCCCGCACGCCACCGTCGCGACGGCCGCGCAGGCGCTGCTGCACACCCACCGCCACCGCGGCCTGGACGGCCTCACCGAGGTGCTCGTCGACAGCGCGCACCGACGCGCCGACGAACTGCTCGCCGTCCTGGCCGAGGAGGAGCCGTCGGCGCTCTGCCGCGCGGTGGAGCGATGGGCCCGCGACGAGCGTCCCGCGCGGCAGACCGCGGCGGTCACCCACGGCCTGCGCGCCGCCCCGCACGCACGCAGCCGCGCCGACCGCACCCTGCTCCGCCACGCCGCCCTGATGCTGCTCGCCGGCCCCTCCGACAGCCTCCTGCGCGGCGGCGCACTCGCCCTGCTCGTCCAGGACCCGGGCTGCCGCGACCGCCACCTCCCCAGAGCCCTCGACCACTTCGCCGCCTGCGACCCGTACCTTCCGCCGAGCGCGGTGGCCGCCGCCCTGCCGACCCACCCCGAGCCCGTCCTCGAAGCCTTCCGGGCCCGCCTGCTCGGCCCGGACGCCGGTGAGGCGCTGCGCAGGCTCGCCGACGCCACCACGCCCGCGCTGGCCCACCGGGTGGCCGCCCTCGTCGGGCGGGCCGTGGCGGAGCGTCCCGAGACCGCCGGGCACCTGGCCGCGTACGTCGACCGGCGCCTCGACCGGGACCCCGCGCCCCGCGCCGTACTCCTCCCCCTGGTCACCCGCCTCCTGGACGAAGGTCCCGAGCCGGCGCGGGCCGCGCTCGCCGGAATCCTCGCCGCCGACGGCGCCGCGGCGGGCGCCCCGCTCCGCCGCGAACTGCGGGAGCACCTGTTCGCCCACGAGCACGAACCGGCCGTCCTGGACGCGCTGCTGCACGCGGCCGCCCGGTGCGACGGCGAGGAGGTGCGGGCCCTCGTCCACCGCACCGGGCTGCTCCTCGTCCGCACCCCGCACGGCGCCACCCGCTTCGACCGAGGCCTGGTCGACCTGGCCCGCCACCTCCCCGGGTTCGCCACCCGCCTGACCGGCTGGCTCACCGACGCGCCCCAGGACTGGGCCGCACTGGTGGGCCCGAGCACCCGCCGCACGATCGAGCACCTGGCGGGCGTCCGCGTCCCCGCCTGACCCCGGCCTCGGCCCACCCCGGCTTCGGCCCCACCCCGGCTTCGGCCCCACCCCGGCTTCGGCCCCACCCCGGCCTCTGGTGCGGCCCCGCCCCGAGGCAGGCCTCGCCCCCCGCCCCGCCTCGACCGCGGCCTCGGCTCCCACCGCGACCCCGACCCGGGCCACGCGGCGTGCACCCGGTCACAGCGCCGATGCCGATGCGGGCGGGAGCCGGACGGCATGGCACCCTTAGTCCTGCGCAAGGGTCACCACGGAAACCATGGAAACCACGGAAGCACCAAGGAGCGGACACAGTGCAGCGCTGGCGTGGCTTGGAGGACATCCCCGAGGACTGGGGACGCAGCGTCGTCACCATCGGCTCCTACGACGGCGTTCACCGCGGGCACCAGCTGATCATCAGGCACGCCGTGGACCGCGCCCGCGAGCTGGGCGTTCCCGCCGTCGTCGTCACCTTCGACCCGCACCCCAGCGAGGTCGTCCGCCCCGGCAGCCACCCGCCGCTGCTCGCCCCCCACCACCGCCGGGCCGAACTGATGGCGGACCTGGGCGTGGACGCGGTGCTGATCCTCCCCTTCACCAAGGAGTTCTCGAAGCTCTCCGCGTCCGACTTCGTGGTCAAGGTCCTGGTCGACCGGCTGCGCGCCAAGGCGGTCGTCGAGGGCCCCAACTTCCGCTTCGGCCACAAGGCCGCCGGGAACGTGGACTTCCTCACCGAGCAGGGCAAGGTCTACGACTTCGAGGTCGAGGTCGTCGACCTGTACGTCACCGGCGAGGCGGGCGGCGGCGAGCCGTTCTCCTCCACCCTGACCCGCCGCCTGGTCGCCGAGGGCGACGTGGCGGGCGCCGCCGAGATCCTGGGCCGCCCGCACCGCGTGGAGGGTGTGGTGGTGCGCGGCGCCCAGCGCGGCCGCGAGATGGGCTTCCCCACGGCCAACGTCGAGACCCTCCCGCACACCGCGATCCCGGCCGACGGCGTCTACGCCGGCTGGCTGCACGCCCAGGGCGAGGCGATGCCGGCCGCGATCTCCGTCGGCACCAACCCGCAGTTCGAGGGCACCGAGCGCACGGTCGAGGCGTACGCCATCGACCGCGTGGACCTCGAGCTGTACGGCCTGCACGTCGCCGTGGACTTCGTGGCCTTCGTACGCGGGCAGGCGAAGTTCGAGACGCTGGACGCGCTGCTCGTGCAGATGGCCGAGGACGTCGACAGGTGCCGCGAGATCACCGCGGCGGACGCGCCGCCCAGGCCCTGAGGCCGGCCGGTTTTCCCGCCAGCCGGCCAGCCCGCCAGCCGGCTAGCCCGTCAGCCCGGCATTTCGGCCCGGCCCGGTCGGTTTTCCCGTCAGCCCGGCTTCCCGGCCGCGGGCCGTTCCGCCCGGGCCCAGTGGCAGGCGACCTGCGACTCGTCGCCGCCGCGCAGGACCTCCAGCTCCCGGTGCCGGCACGCGTCCGCGACGCCGGCACGTTCGGCCTCGCCACCCGCCAGGACCGGGCAGCGGACGTGGAAGCGACAGCCGCCGGGGACGTACGACGGGTCGGGGGGCTCGCCGGTGAGCACCACCGGGGTGCCGGGCGCCTCCGGAAGCACGGACAACAGTGCCTGGGTGTAAGGGTGCCGCGGTGCCGTCAGCACCTGCTCCACCGCGCCCGTCTCGACGATCCGGCCGAGGTACATCACCGCGACCCGGTCGGCGATGTTCCAGGCCAGCCCCAGGTCGTGGGTCACCACCAGCGCGGACAGGTCCAGCTCGGTGCGCAGCCGCAGCAGCAGCGCCAGGATCTCGCCGCGCACCGACGCGTCGAGGGAGGCCACCGGTTCGTCGGCGACGAGGAGTTCCGGCTGCAGGACCAGCGCGCCCGCGATGACGACCCGCTGGCGCTGGCCGCCGGACAGCTCGTGCGGGTAGCGAAGGAAGAAGCGCTCCGGCGGCCGCAGCCCGGCCCGCGCCAGCGCCTCGGCGACCGCCGTCCGCTCGTCCCCGGCATGGCCGTGGATGCGCAGGCCCTCGGCGACGATGTCGTACACCGTGTGCCGCGGGTTCAGTGAGCCGCTCGGATCCTGCAGGACCAGCTGCGTCCGCCTGCGGTACGCCTTGAGCGCACGCGCGGAGTACGCGAGGGGCGCGCCGTCGAAGGTGACGCGTCCCCCGGTCGGCCTGACCAGGCCGAGCAGCGAACGGGCGAGGGTCGTCTTGCCACAGCCGGACTCGCCGACCAGCGCGACGATCTCACCCCGCCGGATGTCGAGGTCGACACCGTCCACGGCTCGCGCGGCGGCCGCCCCCCGTCGCCCGGGGAAGGTGACGTGCAGCCCCTGGACGCTCAGCAGCGGGGGCGCGGTACCGGTTGTGCTGCTGGGCGTGCTGCTGCTCATGGCGCGCTGCTCCTCACTCCGTCGTCCTCCGCGGACGCGGTACCGTCGCCGGCCGCGCCGGCACCCTCGGCGGCCGTCCCGCCGCCCGCCGCCCCGCGGCCACCGTCCGCGCCCACGTGCACGCACGCCGCCCGGCGCCGCGCGCCCGCCTCCCGCAACGCCTGGTCCTCGGTGGCACAGAGGTCCAGCGCGACCGGACAGCGCGAATGGAACGCGCACCCGGACGGCACCGCCGCGGGGTCGGGCGGATCACCGGGCAGCCCGCGCGGCGCGAACCGCGAGGCCGGGTCCCCGATCCTGGGGAACGCCTCCGACAGGGCCCGGCCGTAGGGGTGCCTGGCGTCGTCGTACACCTGCCGGGCCGGGCCCTCCTCGACCACGCGGCCCGCGTACATCACCGCGAGCCGGTCGCAGGTGTCGGCCAGCACGGCGAGGTCGTGGCTGATCATGATCAGGCCGACGTCCTGCGCGCCCACCAGGCCCTCGATCAGCCGCAGGATCTGCGCCTGGATCATCACATCCAGCGCCGTGGTCGGCTCGTCGGCGACGATCAGCCGCGGGTCGCAGGCCAGCGCCATCGCGATCATCACCCGCTGCCGCTGGCCGCCGGAGAGCTCGTGCGGGTAGGCATCCGCCCGGGCGGCCGGCAGACCCACCTGCTCCAGCAGCTCCCCGGCTCTCCTGCGGGCACCGGCCGACGTGGCCCTGCGGTGCAGCAGGATCGGCTCGGCGATCTGGTCGCCGATGCGGTGGACGGCGTTCAGGGAGTGCATCGCGCCCTGGAAGACGATCGACGCCCCCGCCCACCGGACCGCCCGCAACCGGCCCCACTTCATCGTGAGCACGTCCTCGCCGTCCAGCAGGATCTCCCCGCCGACCCGGGCACCGGGCGGCAGCAGCCGCAGCAGCGCCAGGGCCAGCGTGGACTTGCCGCAGCCGGACTCGCCCGCGATGCCGAGCTTCTCGCCCGCCTCCAGGGTCAGGTCGACCCCGCGCACGGCGGCCGCACCGCCGGGATACGTCACCTTCAGGTCCCGGACCTCGAGCAGACTCAACGGGACACCCCCAGCCTGGGATTGAGAACGGCCTCCACCGCACGCCCGCACAGCGTGAACGCCAGCGCCACGACCGCGATCCCGATGCCCGGCGGCACCAGGTACCACCAGTCGCCGGAACTCACCGAGCCCGCCTCCCGCGCGTCCTGCAGCAGCCCTCCCCAGGACACCACCATCGGATCGCCGAGCCCGAGGAAGGCCAGGGTCGCCTCGGCCAGGATCGCGGAGGAGATGATCAGGGTGGTCTGCGCGAGGATCAGCGGCATGACGTTGGGCAGCACGTGCCGCGACATGATGTGCCAGTGCCCGCCCCCGAGCGCCTTCGCGCGTTCGATGTACGGCCGTGACTCCACCGCCAGCGTCTGCGCCCGCACCAGGCGTGCCGTGGTGGGCCAGGTGGTCACGCCGATCGCGAGCACGATCGTGCCGAGCGACCGGGACAGCACCGTCGCCAGCACGATCGCGAGCACCAGCGTCGGCATCACCAGGAACCAGTCCGTGATCCGCATCATCACCGTGGCGTACCAGCCGCGGAAGTGCCCGGCCGTGATCCCGATGAGCGCGCCGATGAGCACCGACAGCGCCGCCGCGAGCAGCCCGACCATGAGCGAGACGCGCGAGCCCCAGATCAGCAGGCCCAGCAGGTTCCGCCCGAACTGGTCGGTGCCCAGCGGGAACCGGCCGCTCGGGCTCTCCAGCGGCTGACCGGGCGCGTCGGTCACGCTGTCCACGTCCGACCCGACGGTCAGCGGCGCGGTCAGCGCCACGAGCACGAACAGCGCCAGCGCGGCCAGCCCGAACACCCCCGCGCGGTGCCTCCGGTACTCCTTCCAGAAGCGTGCGACGGAGGCACGGCGCCGCCGCCGGGCGAGAGCACGCGGGCCCGGCGCGCCGGGCTTCACCGGAGCCCCGGACGCGGATTCGGTGGGATCGGTGGTCTCGGCGGTCATCGGCCCACCCTCGGATCGAGCATCGGATACAACAGGTCGGCCAACGTGTTCATCAGGATCACCGCGGCGGCGAAGACGAAGAACAACCCCTGCACCAGCGGCAGATCGGGCACGCTCAACGCCTGGTAGAACAGCCCGCCGAGACCCGGCCACGAGAAGACCGTCTCGACGAGGATGACTCCCGCCACGGTCCGCCCGAGATTGACGAAGACCAGCGTCACGGTCGGCAGCAGCGCGTTGGGCACCGCGTGCCGACGCCGTACCAGGTCGTCCCTGAGCCCCTTGGCCCGCGCGGTCGTCAGATAGTCGCTGCCCATCTCGTCCAGCAGCGCCGACCGGGTGACCAGCAGCGTCTGCCCGTACTCCACGGCGACCAGCGTCACCACCGGCAGCACGAGATGGTGCGCCACGTCGAGCACGTGGGCGAAGCCCTCCTCACGGCCCGACTCCATCCCCCCGGTCGGGAAGAGACCCGGGATCGGGTCCACCCCCACCGACAGCACGATGATGAGCAGCAGCCCCAGCCAGAAGGACGGGATGGAGTACAGCGTCAGCGCCAGGCCGGTGTTGAGCCGGTCACCGAGCCCGCCGTGCCGCCACGCGGAGCGGGTGCCGAGGAAGGCACCCAGCGCGGTGTACAGCACGAAGGCCGTGCCGGTCAGCAGCAGGGTGTTCGGCAGCGCCTCGGTGATCTTGTCGACGACGGGCGCGTGGAACTGGTACGACGTGCCCAGATCCCCGGTCAGCGCCTTGACGCAGTAATCCGTGAACTGCTCCCACAGCGGCAGGTCGAGCCCGAACTCCTCCTTGTACACGGCGAGCTGCTCGGCCGAGACCGGACGGCCACCCGTCATGAACTTCACCGGGTCGCCGGGGATCAGCCGGAAGAGGAAGAAACTCGTGACGAGGACGGCGAACAGGGAGACGAGCGCGCCCGCCAGCTTGCCCGCCACGTACCGCGGGTACGCGCTGCGGGTGAGCCCCCGCGGCGCCGCGGACGGCCGCTTCCCGATCGCGGAGACGCTCGCGGGGTCGGTCGCGCTACTCACGGTCGTCGGTTGACGCCCGGCGGCGGACGGCGAAGAGCACGCCGAGACCGACGAGGACGACGACGCCCGCGGCGATCCCGATCACGGTTCCGGTCGACGACGAACCCCCGGAGGAGTCACCGGAGTCGGCGGGCACCGCCGACCACCAGCTCCAGTAGCCGTCCTGCCCGTAGATGTTGCCCGCGTCGGACGGCATCGTCGTGATCGACCCGATCTGGTCCGTGCGGTAGGCCTCGACCGCGTTCGGGTACGCCATGACGTTCATGTACCCGGTGTCGTACAGCCGGGACTGCATCTGCTCGACGATCTCCGCGCGCTTGCCGGCGTCGTACTCGCCCAACTGCCGCGCGTACAGCTCGTCGTACTTCTTGTCGCAGATGAAGTTGTCGGTGGCCCCGGTGTCCTTCGGTGTCGCCGGGAGCGCGTCGCAGGTGTGGATGGAGAGCACGAAGTCCGGGTCGGGGTTGACGGACCAGCCGTCGAAGGCGAGGTCGTACTCGCCGGCCAGCCACGGGTCCGTCACGTTGTCCAGGCAGTCGAGGGTGATCGAGATGCCCAGCTCGCCCCACCACTCCTGGAGGTACTTGCCGACCGCCTTGTCGTTCGGGTCGGTGGCGTGGCACAGGACGCGGTAGTCCAGCGGCTTGCCGTCCTTGCCGAGGCGCTTGCCGTCGGCGTTCGTCCGGTAGCCCGCCTCGTCGAGCAGCCGGGCGGCCGCCTCCGGATCGTAGGCCAGCTTCTGGTCGGCCGACGGCTCGAAGAAGTACGAGGAGAAGCGCGGCGGGATGTAACCCGCCCCCTCGACCGCGTGGCCCTGGAACACCTTGTCGACGATCGCCTTGCGGTCCACCGCCATGAACAGCGCGTTGCGCACCCGCTGGTCCAGCAGCGAGGGGTCGCCGTCTCCGAACTTCGTACCGTCCTTCGCCCGCGCGCCCGGGTTGGTGGCGAGGGCGTAGAAGCGGCGGCCGGGTGCGTCGTTGACGCGGATGTTCTCCTGGCCCTTGAGCGAGTCGGCCTGGGCCGGCGTGAGCGACGGCGACCCGGCGACGAACGAGACCTCGCCCTTGCGCAGGGCGGCGACGGCGGCGTCCTGGTCCTTGTAGTACCGGAAGACCAGCTCGTCGAACTTCGGCGCGCCGCGCCAGAAGTCCTTGTTGGCCTTCAGCCGCACATAGCTGTCCGGCTTGTAGTCGGTGAGCACGAACGGCCCGTTGCCGACGACCGGGAAGTCCTTGTCGTTGTTGAACTTCGAGAAGTCGTCGACCTTCTCCCAGACGTGCTTGGGCACGATCGGCACGTCCAGCGCCGTCATCGTGGCCTGCGGCTTCTTCAGCCGGATCACCAGCTGGGTCGGGCTGGGTGCGGTGACCTTCGCGAAGTTGCCGACGAAGCTGCCGTTGGCGGTGGCGGCGCCCGGGTCGGTCATCATCTTGTTGAACGTCCACGCCGCGTCCTCGGCGGTGGCCTGCTCGCCGTCCGACCACTTGGAGTCGGAGCGGATCGTGTACGTCCAGGTCAGCTTGTCCGGCGAGGACTTCCACTTGGTGGCGAGCCCCGGTATGACGTGGTTGTCCTTGGCGTCGTAGTTGGTCAGGTACTCGTACGTCAGCCGGTGGATGCTCGTACTGAGCAGCCGTACCGCCAGGAACGGACTGAGCGAGTCGACGCTCTGCGCCACGGCGACGGTGAGCACCTTGTCGCCGCCGTCGCCCCCGTCACCGTCCTTCGCCGAGGCCGAGGGGGCGATCGCCCCCGACGCGAGGAGCAGCGCGCCGGCGCCTGCTGCCGCGAGGAGACGGGTTCGCCACGGCCGGTGGGCGGTACGTCCGCTGCCGTGCTGATCGTGTCTGTTCATGACTACCTGACCTCGCGTCATCGCACGCGCAGACGCCGGGCGTCCTCGCGTGAGGCGGGCTTGAACGGTGGTGAACGCGGAATGAAGTGTGTGTCTACCAGCGGCAGTCTGCGCGCGTCAACGGTATGTCAAACCCCATGTGGCCTGCGGAAACAGCTAGTTGACCAATGTGTGACTCTCATTGGCGCAGACCACTGGCGCCTTCCTGGTGAGAGCGTGGCGGCTGGGGCGGACGTTATCGTTCGCACACGTCGAAGGCCCGCGCCGTCGGGGACGGCGCGGGCCTTCGGAGATGGGTGGAGCTACTGCTGGGGCGGGGGAGGGGGCGTCTGTCCGGGCTGCCCCGGCTGCCCCTGCTGGCCTTGTTGGTCTTGTTGCGGATATCCGTAACCGGGCTGGGCGTAGGGCTGCGCGTAGCCGGGCTGGGGATACGGCTGCTGTCCGGCTCCGGCTCCGGGCCCGGGCTGCGGCGGGTACGGCTGCCCCGGCGCCGGCTGCCCTGGCTGTGGCTGCGGGGAGTACGGCTGTCCTGGCTGCGGCTGCGGCGGGTACGGCTGTCCCTGGGTCGGCTGGCCGGGCATCTGCTGGCCCGGCATGGGCGGGGCGGCGACCGGCGGCGGGTTGCCGTCGGACGTCCACAGGCCGTGCGACTGCTGGTGGCGGACGAAGTCCTCGGCGACCATCGCCGCGAGGTTGAAGTACGCCTCCCGCACCTTCGGCCGCATCATGTCGAGGTCGACCTCGGCGCCGGCGGACAAGTGCTCGTCGAACGGGACCACGACGACACCCCGGCACCGGGTCTGGAAGTGCCCGACGATGTCGTCGACCTTGATCATCTTGCCGGTCTCGCGGACCCCGGAGATGACCGTGATCGACCGGGAGACGAGGTCGGCGTACCCGTGCGCCGACAGCCAGTCCAGCGTCGTACTGGCGCTGCTCGCACCGTCCACGGACGGCGTCGAGATGATGATGAGCTGGTCGGCGAGGTCCAGCACGCCGCGCATGGCGCTGTAGAGCAGACCGGTGCCCGAGTCGGTGAGGATGATCGGGTACTGCTGGCCGAGCACGTCGATCGCGCGCCGGTAGTCCTCGTCGTTGAAGGTCGTGGACACGGCCGGGTCGACGTCGTTGGCGATGATCTCCAGACCGGACGAGGCCTGCGAGGTGAACCGCCTGATGTCCATGTACGAGTTGAGGTACGGGATCGCCTGGACGAGGTCACGGATGGTGGCCCCGGTCTCCCGGCGCACCCGGCGGCCGAGCGTACCGGCGTCCGGGTTGGCGTCGATCGCGAGGATCTTGTCCTGCCGCTCGGTGGCGAGCGTGGAGCCGAGCGCGGTGGTGGTGGTCGTCTTGCCGACACCGCCCTTGAGGCTGATGACGGCGATGCGGTAGCAGGAGAGCACCGGGGTGCGGATCAGGTCCAGCTTCCGCTGCCGCTCGGCCTCCTCCTTCTTCCCGCCCAGCTTGAAGCGCGAACCGCCGGCCGCCGGGCGGCTGCTCTTCGCCTTCTGCCGCTTGTTGTTGAGCAGGCGGTCGGACGACAGCTCCACGGCCGCCGTGTAACCGAGCGGCGCGGCCCCCGGGTTGGTGGGCTGCCGCTGGTCGTGCTGCATGGGCTGCGGCCAGGCGGCACCGAGACGGGGGTCGGCGGGCTGCTGGGGTTGGTGCGGCTGCGGCTGCGGTGCCTGCTGCTGCGGTTGGTGCGGCTGGGGTTGGTATTCCGGCTGCTGTGCTGGGGGCGCGGGCTGCTGCCCGGGCTGCTGCATCGGCTGCATCGGCTGCATCGGCTGAGGCGCCTGGGGCGCGTTGGGAGCCTGACCCGGCTGACCCGGCTGACCCGGCTGGGCCGGTGGCGCCTGCTGTGGCACGCCGGGGTACGGCTGTTGCGGCGACGGTCCGTGCGGCGCCTGCGGGAAGCCGTAGCCGCCGGGCTGGGCGGGGGAGTGCGGCTGAGCCGGAGGCTGAGGCTGGTGAGCCTGGGCAACGCCGGGCTGCGGGAAGCCGTAACCGGTCTGCGGGACCGGCGGAGCGGACGGTGCGGTCGGCTGGTCCGGCGGGACCGGCGCGGCGGCCGGCTGATTCCACGCGGCGGGCGCCGGCTGCGGAGCCTGCGGCTGGAAAGGAGGCTGCTGGGCCGGAACCGCCGGCTGCTCGGGAGCGGTGGGAGCGGTGGGGGCGGGCTGCGGCTGTGCGGGCCACTGCTGGGCCGGTGCGGGCGCGACCGGCGGGTACGACGGAGGCAGCGGCGGCATTCCGCCGGGTGCTGGCGGCGGCGCGTCCTGGGGAACGGCGCCCTGCGGCACGTTGTCGGTGAGCGGCGCGGCGTCGGCGGGTACCGCGTCCTCCGGCTCGTCCTCCGCCGGGACGCCGTCTTCGGGCTCGTCCGCGGGCGCCGCCTCGGGCACGGGGTCGGGTACGGCGGCCAGGGCGATCGGCTCCGGCTCGGCGTCCTGGTCCGGCCCGTCGATGCGGGGAGCGTCCACGTCGCTGTCCCCGGCGCCGGAGACCTCGTCCGGAGCCTCGTCGGTGACCTTCTCGGAAACGGCGTCGGTGTCGGCGTCGTCAGGCTCGGTGGACTCCGGATCGTCGGCGCCCTCGGGCTCCGCGGCGTCGTCCGCGATCACGAAGGCCTCGTCCGGTGTGTCACCGACCTCGCCGGAACCGGCCGCCGGCTCCTCCTCGGTGGCGTCCTCCGCAGCGGCCCGTTCGGCGATCTCACGCTTGAGGGCGGCCACGGAGAAGCGCATGGTGGCGCCGCTTTCGAGGTCGCCGTTGTCGAGATTCCCCGTGTCGGACTCGGGCTCGGCGGCTGCCCCGGGCTCGGCGGTCGTCTCGGACTTGGCCGCTGCCTCGGGCTCCTCGGCCGGCGGCGGCGGAGCAGGAGCCTGGAGCTGGAACCCACCGGCCGGAAACGTCGGCAGGGCCGTGGGAGACGCGAGATCCGCGGCGGGCGCCGGGTCGGCCGCGGCCTCCGGCTCAGGCTCCGGAGCCCGAACCCGCGGTTCCGGCTCGGCTTCGGGCTCCGGCGGCGCCGACTGCTGCTGCGCCGGCGACGGCTGAGGCTGCGGCTCGAACCCGCTCCCCACCGGCAGCCTGGGCACCCCGGCCGGCCCCCCGCTCGGCGGCGCGGGCGGCGTGAACGGCGCGCCCGGCCCCGGCGGCGGGGGCGGCGTGAACGAGGCACCCGGAGCAGGAGCCGGCGGTGGCGGCGTGAACGGCGCCCCCGGAGCGGAAGCCGGAGCGGCGGAAGCCCCGTTGGGCGTCGCGTGCGGCGGCGGAGTCAAACCCGGCAGCGGCGGAACGGGACCACGAGGAGCAGGCGGAACGGCCGAACCGGAGGAGGCAGCGGACGAAGCAGACGAACCGGAAGCGGACCCGGAAGACGACCCGGACCCCTCACCCTCACTCTCCCCCTGCCCGCCGTCGCCGGACGCGTTCTGCGTGTACCAGGCGGGCGGCGCGTAGTCGATGGTGAACTCACCGGTCGTCTCGACGGAGGACTCCGCGTCGGGTTGGTCATCGCCGGGTGTAGCCCAGCCCCCGCGGATCCCGTCCCGATCGCTGCTCACAGTTCCTCCTGGTGTTCGAGCACCCTCAAGCCGTGCTGGGGCGACCCTTGCTTGTCATCCGAAGTTGTCCGAGGTCGTCCGATCCACCGGTTCTCCCCCTGAGACGCCGACGCCCGCTGACGGGTTCTGGTGTCGCGCCCGACACCAGCCTAATCATCACGAGCCCCGCCCCGGCAGCCCCCGCCCTCCCCCGAAGTCCCGCCCATCGCGTCCCTGGCGTCTCGTAGGCGTCACGCCGCTTCATCTGCCCACCCCCGTAAGGAGGATGACCCCGCCCGTCACGACCCGGTTCCAACGAGTGATCGTGAGCCCGGCATAGTTGGGGACGATCTCGTCGTCCCGTCGCACGAATTCCATGACAGAACCACCGGAATTCCCAGAAAGAGGAAGAGGCCCCGAGTGAGCTTCGGCCCGCCCCCGTCCATGCCCCCGGGCCCCGCACCCGCCGCCGAGCCCACCGAGAACCGGCACGGTCCCCACGGCAGCGGCGGTGCAGGGCGGAAGAGCCCCCGCAAGCTGCTGACCGGGCTGCTCGCGGTCGTCCTCGTCGGGGCCTTGGGCACCGGCGGCTGGCTGCTCTGGGGCCGCGACGGCAAAGGCTCCGACGCGTCGGGCAAGGCGCAGGCATCGGTCCCACAGGGACCGCTCGACGTCCGCGAGACGGTCGAGAAGCAGCCCGCGAGCACCAGCGGCAAGATGGCGTTCCGGTTCTCCGTGGACGACATGAAGCCCGGGGAACACGTGGAGATGCCCGGAATGTGGGCCACGGACCGCATCCTCGCCAAGGGCATCAACAAGACGCTCGTCGGGCTGAGCATCGGCACCGACGCCGCGCCGGGCGACGAGAAGTGGAAGCTCGCACTCGACGGCCCGATCTGCGGCTACACGCGCGACGTCACCGGAGACAACCGCACCGCCGTCCTCTTCCGTGCGAACGACTGGGCGGACGAAGCCCTCTGCAACCAGGTCGCCCTCGTCGACCTCGACGACGGCCGCATGGTCTGGGAGGCCAAAGTCCCCGTCTCGCAGGCCGGACCCGAGTCGGGCGACGCCACGGGAACCGACAAGGACCGGCCCAGCGTCGCCCTCGCGCACGGCACGGTCGCCGTCACCTGGGGCGGCGGCACCGTCGGGTACGACATGGAGAAGGGTGACACCCGTTGGTCCACGACGACCACCGCGCCCTGCCAGGACATGGGCGTCGCCGGCGGCCGCGGACTGATCGTCCGGGAACAGTGCGCGAGCGGCGAGGACCCGCTCTCCGCGGGAACGTGGCGGTCCACCACGTACAAGCTGCGCAAACTGGACCCGGCCACGGGCGAGGCCCTGTGGACGTATTCCCCCGCCAAGGGCGTCCGCGACGTCCAGGTACCCTCCGTCGACCCGGCGGTCGTCGCAGTCTCCGCCGGTGACAGCGAGGTCACCGACCTCATCTCCCTCGACGACCAGGGCCACAACCGCGCCACCATCAGTCTCCGCAACGGTGCCTACGTCGCCGAGTGCCTCCTCACCGACTATCTCCTGATCGACGACTGCCCGACCATCACCGTGGGGGAGGACCAGGTCTTCATCCGGAGCAAGGACCAGTCGGAGGTGCCGACGTGGAACTGGATCATCGGCTTCGACCTCGCGACCGGAAAGACCACCAAGAAGTTCGACTCCGGTCGGGGCGCACTGCTCTACCCGGTGCGTATGAGCGGTGACCGGCTCCTCGCCCTGAACGTGAGCGAGGACAACATCGCGCCGAACGCGCTGGTCGCCCTGGATACGAGTACGGGCGCGCAAGTGCCGTACCTCTACTTCGGACTGCCGAACGAGGCGCGGCTGATGACGATGACGGAACACAACGACATCGTGTTCCAGAACGGACGCCTCTTCTTCGGCGTCAAGTCCGCGGAAGGCCCCGCCGAGGCCAAGACCAAGCAGTGGAGCTACCTCGTGCTGGGCATCGGCAGCTCCGCACCGCAGACGTCCTGACGATCGCGGCGTCGGGCCTACTCGGCGCCGTTCCCGCTCTCCCGGGGCGCCGGCTCCAGGTCGAACTCCCCGTCCCGCGCGCCGAGTACGAAGGCCCGCCACTCCGCTTCCGTGTACCGCAGCACGGTGTCCGGGTCGAGGGACGACCGCATGGCGACGGCGCCTTCCGGGAGGTAGGCGATCTCGACCCGCTCCTCATGGGTCTCGGTGCCGGGCGCGCTGTGCCATTCGACGCCGGAGATGTCGAGGGCGTAGAGCTCGTCCCGCTCCCGGTCCTTGCGTGCTCGGAGTTCCTTGTCCTCGGCATCGGCCATCACGGCTCCGGTCCTTCCTGCTGTGCCAACGAACTGTGCGGCTACCCTACTTGCTGCCCACCCTCCTACCCCGCGGTTCGCGCACGCCTCACCAGGCAGGGAGTGACGATGCCGTCGACTCCTTGACATCTCGACTCCTCGAGATACCGACTCTCTTATTCGAAAGGCGTCCGCCGTGAGTTTCGGGCCACCGCCCACCCCCTACAACGTGCCCGGCCCGGACGCCTCCGCCGGTCCGCCGCCACGCACCGGGCGCCGAAGGGCGGCCGTCGGTGCGGTCGTGGCCGTCGTGCTCGTGGCCCTGGCCGCCGGAGTGTGGGAGTTCGGTCCGGGAGGGGCCGGTGGTGGCTCCGCGCCGGACGCGCGTGCGGCGGCGGTTCGACAGGCTCCGGACGACATCCGGGAGACCGTCGAGAAACGGCCGCCGTCCCCGGAGGGCACCGCGGCCATGTCGTACGAGGAAACCCTCCGTATCGTCGGGCAGAACGTCTCGGCGATGGGCACCTGGGCCACGGACAAGGTCTTCGCCAAGGGCTTCGGCAACGAGATCAAGGGCTTCCGGCTCGGCGGCTCAGAAGCGTCGGAGATCGCCTGGCGCCTCACCCTCCCCGGCCCGCTCTGCGCGGTGACCCGCCACGTCAGCGTGGACGGCCGTACCGCCATCGCCTACGCCGGGGAAGGTGAAGACGAAGGCGGGGGCGACAGCGAAGACGGGGACGCAGCCGGCGGGCCGGACGCCGACCCGCTCACCCGCGCCTGCGACCGGCTCGCGGTGTTCGACATCGACACCGGCAAGAAGATGTGGGACACGAGGCTGGCCGGCGCGGGCTCCTCCCTGGCCGTCAACGTGACGATGACGGACGGCACCGTCGTCACCGCATGGGGCGAGGGCTCGGCGGCGTACGAGCTGACCGGTGGCAAGCGGCTGTGGGCGGACACCGATCCGTCGGCCTGTGCGGACGAGGGCTTCGCCGGTGGCCCTGACCTTCTCGCCCTCCTCTCCTGCGGCGACTCGGCCGATCCCACCTACCGCGTCCAGAAGATCGATCCGCGCACGGGCGACCCGGAGTGGACGTACCGGGTCGCCCGTGGCGTCCAAGGCGTCTACCTGGTCTCCAGCTCACCGGCCGTCATCGCCGTGGCCGCGGGCGACGTCGTCGTCACCGATCTGATCTCCCTCGACGAGCGGGGCAAGCGCCGCGCCACGATCCGCCTGAACCGGGACCACCAGGTCCTCGACTGCGACCGGACCTTCAGCGCCATGGTCGAGAGCTGCGGCGCGATCGTCGTCGACGACGAACGGTTGTACCTGTCGGAGGAGGACCACATCGTCGCCCACGACCTGGCCACCGGCCGGACCGCCGGGAAGTTCGACGCCCCCGCCGGTGGCGAGATGCACCCCCTGAAGATGAGCGGCGGAAAGCTGATCGCCTACCGTCCGGGCCGGGGGCTGGGCCGCCCCGACGCGGTCGTCGCGCTGGACCCCGAGTCCGGCGAGGAGACCCTCCTGCTCCTGTTCGCCGGGGGAGCGGAGGTCAGCGCACTCGACGACCCGGCGCAGAACGACATCGTGTACGAGCACGGGCGCGTATTCTTCGCCGCGCGCACCGTCGTGGGCCCGTACAACGAGGGCGAGGTCGGTGGGACCGACCAGGTCGCGGTGGGCATCGAAAGCGCCGGGTGAGTGGCGCGTCTCCCGGCTGGTACCCTGTGTAACGGCCGTTTGTGTACGCGCCCCCGGAGCCCCGAGCCCTGGAGGTCGCGCCCAGCGGATCCCCGCCTTCCGAGTCACGGAAGATCCCCCGAGACGTAGACCGGGGGCACTCGGTGGCCAGTCACAGACCAAGAGGAGTACGCGTGTCGCTCGACGCCGCAGTGAAGAAGCAGATCATCACCGAGTTCGGTACCAAGGAGGGCGACACCGGCTCCCCCGAGGTCCAGGTCGCTCTGCTGTCCCGTCGGATCTCCGACCTGACCGAGCACCTCAAGGCCCACAAGCACGACCACCACTCCCGTCGTGGTCTGCTCATCCTGGTCGGCCAGCGTCGTCGGCTGCTGCAGTACCTCGCCAAGAAGGACATCCAGCGCTTCCGTGCGCTGGTCGAGCGCCTCGGCATCCGCCGCGGTGCGGCGGGCGCCCGCTAGGACGCCGTGAAGGGAGCGGTTCCCATCGTTCGGGGGCCGCTCCCTTTGCTGTACGTGCGCGCTGTCGCCGCCCCTTTGTAGTGTGGTAACAGAACACAAGACGCACGATGCACCAGCACGACGCATCAGTACGACGCACCAGCACGACGAACGAACGAGACGAACGAGGAGAAGCGGACCTCACGCCGCCGCCGGTCCTCGGTAGTGGCCCCCGGGGGCAGAACCCCGGGTGCTTCGATCGAAGACCGGCCCGCATTGCAAGGAACGCTTCTCCGGCACCGTTCCCCCCGCCACACGGGCGGGGCGGGACAAAAGACGACAAGCATCGGAGAAATCACTAGTGGAGAACGAGACCCACTACGCCGAAGCCGTGATCGACAACGGCGCTTTCGGCACCCGCACCATCCGCTTCGAGACGGGCCGCCTGGCCCGTCAGGCCGCCGGTTCCGCCGTGGCGTACCTGGACGACGACACCATGGTGCTGTCGGCCACCAGCGCCTCCAAGAACCCCAAGGACCAGCTCGACTTCTTCCCGCTCACGGTGGACGTCGAGGAGCGGATGTACGCCGCCGGCAAGATCCCCGGCAGCTTCTTCCGCCGTGAGGGCCGGCCCTCCGAGGACGCGATCCTCACCTGCCGCCTGATCGACCGCCCGCTGCGCCCGTCCTTCAAGAAGGGCCTGCGCAACGAGATCCAGGTCGTCGCGACGATCATGGCCCTCAACCCCGACCACCTGTACGACGTCGTGGCGATCAACGCCGCCTCCGCGTCGACGCAGCTGGCCGGCCTGCCCTTCTCCGGCCCGATCGGCGGCGTCCGCGTCGCACTGATCCGCGGCCAGTGGGTGGCCTTCCCGACGCACACCGAGCTCGAGGACGCCGTCTTCGACATGGTCGTCGCGGGCCGCGTCCTGGAGGACGGCGACGTCGCGATCATGATGGTCGAGGCCGAGGCCACCGACAAGACCGTCAAGCTGGTCGAGGGCGGCGCCGAGGCGCCCACCGAGGAGGTCGTCGCCGCCGGTCTCGAGGCCGCGAAGCCCTTCATCAAGGTGCTGTGCCGCGCCCAGGCCGACCTCGCCGCCAAGGCCGCCAAGCCGACCGGCGAGTTCCCGATCTTCCTGGACTACCAGGACGACGTCCTGGAGGCGCTCAGCGCCGCCGTCCGCCCCGAGCTCAGCCAGGCGCTCACCATCGCCGGCAAGCAGGAGCGCGAGGCCGAGCTGGACCGCGTCAAGGGGATCGCCGCCGAGAAGCTCCTGCCGGAGTTCGAGGGCCGCGAGAAGGAGATCTCCGCCGCGTACCGCTCGCTGACCAAGTCCCTGGTCCGTGAGCGCGTCATCAAGGAGAAGAAGCGCATCGACGGCCGCGGTGTCACCGACATCCGCACCCTGGCCGCCGAGGTCGAGGCCATCCCGCGCGTGCACGGCTCCGCCCTGTTCGAGCGTGGCGAGACCCAGATCCTGGGCGTCACCACCCTGAACATGCTCCGCATGGAGCAGCAGCTGGACACCCTCTCCCCGGTGACCCGCAAGCGCTACATGCACAACTACAACTTCCCGCCGTACTCCGTCGGCGAGACCGGCCGCGTCGGCTCCCCGAAGCGCCGCGAGATCGGCCACGGCGCCCTCGCCGAGCGCGCCATCGTGCCGGTGCTGCCGACGCGCGAGGAGTTCCCCTACGCGATCCGCCAGGTGTCCGAGGCCCTCGGTTCCAACGGCTCGACGTCCATGGGCTCGGTCTGCGCCTCCACCATGTCGCTGCTGAACGCCGGTGTGCCGCTGAAGGCCCCCGTCGCCGGTATCGCCATGGGCCTGATCTCCCAGGAGATCAACGGCGAGACGCACTACGTCGCCCTCACCGACATCCTCGGTGCGGAGGACGCCTTCGGCGACATGGACTTCAAGGTCGCCGGCACCAAGGAGTTCGTGACCGCCCTCCAGCTCGACACCAAGCTGGACGGCATCCCCGCCTCCGTCCTGGCCGCCGCCCTCAAGCAGGCCCGTGACGCCCGCCTCCACATCCTCGACGTGATGATGGAAGCGATCGACACGCCGGACGAGATGTCCCCGAACGCGCCGCGGATCATCACCGTGAAGATCCCCGTCGACAAGATCGGTGAAGTCATCGGCCCCAAGGGCAAGATGATCAACCAGATCCAGGAGGACACGGGCGCCGACATCACGATCGAGGACGACGGCACCATCTACATCGGTGCCGCCCAGGGCTCGCAGGCCGAGGCCGCCCGCGCCACGATCAACGGCATCGCCAACCCGACCATGCCCGAGGTCGGCGAGCGCTACCTGGGCACGGTCGTCAAGACGACCACCTTCGGCGCGTTCGTCTCCCTGCTGCCCGGCAAGGACGGTCTGCTGCACATCTCGCAGATCCGCAAGCTCGCCGGCGGCAAGCGCGTGGAGAACGTCGAGGACGTCCTCGGCGTGGGCCAGAAGGTCCAGGTCGAGATCGCCGAGATCGACTCCCGCGGCAAGCTCTCCCTGATCCCCGTGATCGAGGGCGAAGAGGGCTCCTCCGACGACAAGAAGGACGACGCCGACAAGTGACGTCCCGTAGCGCCAAGGCGACGGCCCGCACCTCCTCGGAGGCGCGGGCCGTCGCCCGTACCCAAACCCTCATCAAGGGCGAGCACGGCATCGGCACGGTCCGCAGGACGACCCTCCCCGGCGGCCTGCGCATCGTCACCGAGACCCTGCCCTCGGTCCGCTCGGCGACCTTCGGCATCTGGGCCCACGTCGGCTCCCGCGACGAGACCCCGGCCCTGAACGGCGCCACCCACTACCTGGAGCACCTGCTCTTCAAGGGCACCCGCAAGCGCAGCGCCCTGGACATCTCCTCCGCCATCGACGCGGTCGGCGGCGAGATGAACGCGTTCACGGCGAAGGAGTACACGTGCTACTACGCGCGCGTGCTCGACACCGACCTGCCGCTCGCCATCGACGTGGTCTGCGACATGCTGACCGGCTCGCTGATCCAGGAGGAGGACGTCGACGTCGAGCGCGGCGCCATCCTCGAGGAGATCGCGATGACCGAGGACGACCCGGGCGACTGCGTGCACGATCTGTTCGCGCACACCATGTTCGGGGACAGCGCCCTCGGCCGCCCCGTCCTCGGCACCGTCGACACGGTCAACGCCCTCACCGCCGACCGCATCCGCCGTTTTTACAAGAAGCACTACGACCCCACCCACCTCGTGGTCGCCGCGGCCGGCAACGTCGACCACAACAAGGTCGTACGCCAGGTCCGCGCCGCCTTCGAGAAGGCCGGCGCCCTCAAGGACCAGGTGGCCCAGCCGCTCGCCCCGCGCGACGGCCGGCGCACCATCCGCGCCGCCGGCCGCGTCGAGCTGATCGGCCGCAAGACCGAGCAGGCCCACGTCATCCTCGGCATGCCGGGCCTGGCCCGCACCGACGAGCGCCGCTGGGCCATGGGCGTCCTGAACACCGCCCTCGGCGGCGGCATGTCCTCCCGCCTCTTCCAGGAGGTCCGCGAGAAGCGCGGCCTGGCCTACAGCGTGTACTCGTACACCTCGGGCTTCGCCGACTGCGGCCTCTTCGGCGTGTACGCGGGCTGCCGGCCCTCCCAGGTGCACGACGTGCTCAAGATCTGCCGCGACGAGCTGGACCACGTCGCCGAGCACGGCCTCACGGACGACGAGATCGGCCGCGCCGTAGGCCAGCTCCAGGGCTCCACGGTCCTCGGCCTGGAGGACACGGGCGCGCTGATGAACCGTATCGGCAAGAGCGAGCTGTGCTGGGGCGAGCAGATGTCGGTCGACGACATGCTGGCCCGGATAGCCTCGGTCACGCCGGACGACGTCCGGGCCGTCGCCCGCGACGTCCTGGGCCGTCGGCCGTCCCTGTCGGTCATCGGCCCGCTCAAGGACAAGCAGGCGTCCCGGCTGCACGACGCCGTCGCCTGACACTCCCGGTCCCTCGGTAAGGAAGCGAACACAACATGAGCAAGCTGCGCGTGGCCGTCCTCGGTGCCAAGGGCCGGATCGGCTCCGAGGCGGTACGGGCGGTCGAGGCCGCCGAGGACATGGAGCTGGTCGCCGCCCTCGGCCGGGGCGACAGCCTGGAGGCGCTGGCCGAGACCGGCGCCCAGGTCGCCGTCGAGCTGACCACCCCCGCCTCGGTGATGGAAAACCTCGACTACTGCGTACGCCACGGCATCCACGCCGTCGTCGGCACCACCGGCTGGACCGACGAGCGTCTCGCGCAGCTGAACTCGTGGCTCGACGCCTCCCCGGGGACCGGCGTGCTCATCGCGCCGAACTTCTCCATCGGCGCCGTGCTCACCATGAAGTTCGCGCAGCTCGCCGCCCCGTACTTCGAGTCCGTCGAGGTCGTCGAGCTGCACCACCCGAACAAGGTGGACGCCCCCAGCGGCACGGCCACCCGCACCGCCCAGCTGATCGCTCAGGCCCGGCAGAAGGCAGGCTCCGCACCGGCGCCCGACGCCACTGCCACCGCCCTGGACGGCGCCCGCGGCGCGGACGTGGACGGGGTTCCGGTCCACGCGATCCGGCTGCGCGGCCTGCTCGCCCACCAGGAGGTTCTCCTCGGCGGCGAGGGAGAGACCCTCACCGTCCGGCACGACTCCCTGCACCACAGCAGCTTCATGCCGGGCATCCTGCTGGGCGCCCGCCGGGTGGTCACCACCCCGGGCCTCACCTTCGGCCTGGAACACTTCCTGGACCTGAACTGAGACCTTCACCCTGATGCGCGCGAAGATCACCTACCTCGTCACGGCCGCCGTCCTGGTCTTCTACTTCCTCCTGGTCGGCAGCCGCGGCGTGCTGCTCATCAAGACCGGCACCCTCCTCACCGTCACCTTCGGCGTCGCGGTGCTGATCCTGCCGGTGATCGGCCTGTGGTTCCTCTGGAAGAACACCCAGTTCGTCCGCAGGGCCAACCAACTCGCCGCCGAACTCGACGCCGAGGGCGGACTGCCCGTCGACGAGCTGAAGCGCACCCCCAGCGGCCGGGTCGACCGGGAGTCCGCCGACGAGGTCTTCGCCCTGCGCAAGGCCGAGACGGAGGACGCCCCGGGCGACTGGCGCAGCTGGTTCCGCCTCGCCGTCGCCTACCACGACGCCCGCGACACCCCGCGGGCCCGCAAGGCGATGCAGCGGGCGATCGCCCTCCACGACGGCAAGCACGTCGAGGCCGCCTGAGCGGGCAGAAGACGAAAGGCCGGGGCCCGGACCGCAGCTGTGCGGTCCGGGCCCCGGCCTTTCGACCGTGGGGTGCTCAGCCCCGTCGATACTCGTCGGCCCACGCCTCCACCGCGTCGGCCGCCCGGTTGAAGGCGCCGTCGCGGGCGAGGAAGTCGGAGTTGTGCGTGGTCAGCAGCGGGGCCATGGGCTCCGCGGACCGGCCCGCGCGGACCAGCAGCAGCGCCTGCCCCTGCACCGTGCGCGGCAGCCCGAGCCAGCGCACCGGCTGCTGCACCGTGCGCACGCTGGCGACCTGCTGCCAGGCCACCGTGCGCGTGGTGAAGAAGCCCACCTGACGCACCCCGTGCGCGCTCACCCACGCGCCCATGCGCAGCATCCGCAGGGCGCAGAGGATGACGACGACCGCGATGCCGAAGACCATCCCGGCGGAGGACGGCCCGCCCGTCGCCGCGATGACGACCGCCGCGAACAGGACGAACGAGGCGAGCAGCAGCATCAGCGCCGCCGCCCCCACGCGCCACGGTCCCGGCCGGTAGGGCCGACGCCAGAGGTCGCGGTCGTCGTACGGCAGCGCGACGTCGTCGGCCGTGTCAAAGGCACGGTCGGCCGTCAGGAAGGACAGGGGCACGGCTGGTCCTCACTCGTTCCATGGCAAGTGTTGTGCCCGGTGAGGCTACCGATCTGTGTCTCCGGTCACCACCCTCGGGGGTCCGGACGGAGTCGGGCCGGCCGTCCCCGTGCGCCTCTAGCGCCCCTCGGACGCCTGCGACGGCTGCTTGTGCGAGGAGGGCTGGTCGGCCGACAGGGCGGGCATCCCGATCACCAGGGAGCCCACGAGACCGGCGACGACGGTGACGCCGAGGAGCCAGCGTCCGGCCAGCTGGCCGAAGGACGCCCGCTCGCGCGGCGGGGGTGTGACGTTGCTGCGGAACCTGTCGGCTTCGGCGACGAAGGCGAACGGCACGGGTTCACGCCGGCGGATCATAGAGGCTGCGTCTCCCTTCAGGGACTGGAATGAAGTGCTGTTACTCATACAGACGAACGAACGCCCCTCCAGGTGCCCTGTTTCACCGACTTGATTGCGGCACGGCACCGATCGCCCGATTCGGTGCCACTTGGCGGGCCGTAGAGTGGCCTCGCCAAGCGACGAGATGGGCGCCAAGCGACGAGATGGGAAGGCCCTCCACACCGTGACCGACACCCCCGCCGACGATTTCGAGATCGACCTCCGCAGCGACATCACCGTCGAGCTGGTCAAGAGCGCCGCGACCGACTCCGACGTGCTGTTCGCCGCCCGCGTCTCCACCGCCGGGGAGCAGTCCCTGGACGAGCTCAAGAAGGACCCGGAGCGCTCCAAGGGCCTGATCAACTACCTCATGCGGGACCGCCACGGCAGCCCGTTCGAGCACAACTCGATGACCTTCTTCGTCAGCGCCCCGATCTTCGTCTTCCGCGAGTTCATGCGGCACCGCGTCGGCTGGTGCATTGCCGGTGACACCGAGATCACCCTGGAGAGCGAAGCCGGCAACCTTCGCCGGCGCTCCATCGCCGAGCTGTACAAGCTCTGGCACACCGGAGCCGAGGACCGGCTGCCGCACTCCGCCGGCGGGGTCACGTGGCACGGCCGGGCCGGAAAGTGGATGGCTCAGGTCGGGCGTGGTGAGACCAACCACTACCTGGGGCTCTACGAGAGCCGTGAGGCAGCCGAGTCGGCAGTGGCGGAGTTCCGTGAGCTGCACCCCAGCACGCGTCTGCGCAAACTCGAGTCGGTGCGCCGCAACCACGTGCGCTGCTACGACGAGGAGACGATGCTCGCCCAGCGGGCCAGGATCGTCGACGTGATCCAGTCCGGGGTCAAACGCCTGATCAGGATCACCACGGCTTCCGGAAAGACGCTCCGCTGCACGGTGGATCACGCCGTGTTCACTCCCGAGGGATGGTGCAAGGCGGGGGAGCTCGTCGTAGGCGACACGGTCATGGCCGCCGGCACCGGCCCGCGCCCGTCCGAAGCCCTCGTTCCGCCCAGCCTGCGACGAGGCATCGGTGTGTGGACCGCCATGCGGCGCCGGGAGCTGATCAAGGAGGTCGACACCTGTCACCTTTGCGGGCAGGACTTCCCCCGCGATCAACTCTCCCTCGACCACGTCGTCCCTGTGGCACGCGACCTGACCCAGGCTCTCGACGAGAAGAACCTCGCTCCCGCCTGCGAACCCTGCCACGCGGTCAAGAGCGCCGGAGAGCAGGCACTGGCACGGCGTGGCGGCAAGATCGCGAAGGCGGTGCCGGACCGGATCGTGGGAATCGAGGACGACGGGGAGGAGATGACCTACGACCTCTCCGTCGAAGGCCCCTGGCACAACTTCCTGGCCAACGGCATCGTCGTCCACAACTCCTACAACGAGGAATCCGGCCGCTACCGCGAGCTCCAGCCGGTCTTCTACACCCCGGACGAGTCCCGCAAGCTCGTCCAGCAGGGCCGTCCGGGCAAGTACATCTTCGTCGAGGGCACCCCCGAGCAATACGAACTGGTGAGCCGGGCCATGGAGGACTCCTACCTTCAGGCGTACCAGAAGTACCAGGAGATGCTCGCCGCCGGCGTCGCCCGCGAGGTGGCCCGCGCGGTGCTCCCCGTCGGCCTGTACTCGTCGATGTACGCCACCTGCAACGCCCGCTCGCTGATGCACTTCCTGGGCCTGCGCACCCAGCACGAGCTGGCGAAGGTGCCCTCGTTCCCGCAGCGGGAGATCGAGATGGTCGGTGAGAAGATGGAGGAGGAGTGGGCGCGCCTCATGCCGCTCACCCACGCCGCCTTCAACGCCAACGGCCGAGTGGCGCCGTAACGCCCGCGACCTGCGGCCTGGCCGAACCGGGCACAGACGTACGCATCAACCATGCGAAGTGTCCGGATTGCGGCGTTTGGAGAAGTTCATCTAGCCTGATCAAAGGGACCCGGCACTGCTTGAACCCCCGAGCAGGCAGTGCCGGGCTCCACTTCCGTTCCGACCTGCCGCCTCCCCCGAGGGCAGACCCCGCCCTGAGCAACGAGTAGCGTGTAACCCATGGCTCCGACCTCCACTCCGCAGACCCCCTTCGGGCGGGTCCTCACCGCCATGGTCACGCCCTTCACGGCGGACGGCGCACTCGACCTCGACGGCGCCCAGCGGCTCGCCACCCACCTGGTGGACGCAGGCAACGACGGCCTGATCATCAACGGCACCACCGGCGAGTCCCCCACCACCAGCGACGCGGAGAAAGCGGACCTCGTACGAGCCGTCCTGGAGGCCGTAGGCGACCGGGCGCACGTCGTCGCCGGAGTCGGCACGAACAACACCCAGCACAGCATCGAGCTGGCCCGCACCGCCGAGCGCGCCGGCGCCCACGGCCTGCTGCTCGTCACGCCGTACTACAACAAGCCCCCGCAGGAGGGCCTGTACCAGCACTTCACGGCGATCGCCGACGCCAGCCGGCTCCCGGTCATGCTCTACGACATCCCAGGCCGCAGCGGCGTCCCGATCAACACCGAGACCCTGGTCCGCCTCGCGGAACACCCGCGGATCGTCGCCAACAAGGACGCCAAGGGCGACCTCGGCCGCGCCAGCTGGGCCATCGCACGTTCCGGCCTCGCCTGGTACTCCGGCGACGACATGCTGAACCTGCCGCTGCTCGCCGTGGGCGCGGTCGGCTTCGTCTCCGTCGTCGGTCACGTCGTCACCCCGGAGCTGCGCGCCATGGTGGACGCGCACGTCGCGGGTGACGTACAGAAGGCACTGGAGATCCACCAGAAGCTGCTTCCGGTCTTCACCGGCATGTTCCGCACCCAGGGCGTCATGACCACCAAGGCCGCGCTCGCCCTCCAGGGGCTGCCCGCCGGACCGCTGCGCGCCCCCATGGTCGGCCTCACGCCCGAGGAAACCGAGCAGCTCAAGATCGATCTTGCCGCCGGCGGGGTACAGCTCTGACATCAGACTTCGCACCACCGCACGACCGGACGGACTTCACAACTGAATAGGCGGGCCACCGGTGCCCGCACCCCATTCGACAACTGCTTCTGCACGAACGTCATGCGCGCCACGTGCCCACCGGTACGTGGCGCGTGTGGTGAGGAGAGTCTTTTGAGTCATCCGCATCCTGAACTGGGCCGGCCCCCGGTGCTCCCCAAGGGCGGCCTGCGGGTCACGCCCCTCGGCGGCCTCGGCGAAATCGGCCGCAACATGACGGTCTTCGAATACGGCGGCCGTCTGCTGATCGTCGACTGCGGCGTGCTCTTCCCCGAGGAGGAGCAGCCCGGCATCGACCTGATCCTGCCGGACTTCACGTCCATCCGGGACCGCCTCGACGACATCGAGGGCATCGTCCTGACCCATGGCCACGAGGACCACATCGGCGGCGTTCCCTTCCTCCTCCGCGAGAAGCCGGACATCCCGCTGATCGGCTCCAAGCTGACCCTCGCGCTCATCGAGGCCAAGCTCCAGGAGCACCGCATCCGCCCGTACACCCTCGAGGTGGCGGAGGGGCACCGCGAACGCGTCGGTCCCTTCGACTGCGAGTTCGTCGCGGTCAACCACTCCATTCCGGACGCGCTGGCCGTCGCCATCCGCACACCGGCCGGCATGGTCGTCCACACCGGCGACTTCAAGATGGACCAGCTTCCGCTGGACGGCCGCCTCACGGACCTGCACGCGTTCGCCAGGCTCAGCGAGGAGGGCATCGACCTGCTCCTCGCCGACTCGACCAACGCCGAGGTCCCGGGCTTCGTACCGCCCGAGCGGGACATCTCCAACGTCCTGCGGCAGGTCTTCGCGAGCGCCCGTAAGCGCATCATCGTGGCCAGCTTCGCCAGTCACGTCCACCGCATCCAGCAGATCCTGGACGCCGCGCACGAGTACGGCCGCCGGGTCGCCTTCGTCGGCCGCTCCATGGTCCGCAACATGGGCATCGCGAGAGACCTCGGCTACCTGAAGGTCCCGCCGGGCCTGGTGGTCGACGTCAAGACGCTGGACGACCTGCCCGACAGCGAGGTGGTCCTGGTCTGCACGGGCTCCCAGGGCGAACCGATGGCCGCCCTGTCCCGCATGGCCAACCGCGACCACCAGATCCGCATCGTCAACGGCGACACGGTGATCCTGGCCTCGTCCCTCATCCCGGGCAACGAGAACGCGGTGTACCGCGTGATCAACGGTCTGACCCGCTGGGGCGCCAACGTCGTCCACAAGGGCAACGCCAAGGTCCACGTCTCGGGCCACGCCTCGGCCGGCGAGCTGCTGTACTTCTACAACATCTGCCGCCCGAAGAACCTGATGCCGGTCCACGGCGAATGGCGCCACCTGCGTGCCAACGCCGAGCTGGGCGCCCTGACCGGCGTTCCGCACGACCGCATCGTCATCGCCGAGGACGGCGTGGTCGTCGACCTCGTCGAGGGCAAGGCGAAGATCACCGGCAAGGTCCAGGCGGGATACGTGTACGTCGACGGCCTCTCGGTCGGCGACGTCGGCGAGCCCGCCCTCAAGGACCGCAAGATCCTCGGCGACGAGGGCATCATCTCGGTCTTCGTGGTCATGGACTCCTCCACCGGCAAGATCACCGGTGGGCCGCACGTCCAGGCCCGCGGATCGGGCATCGACGACTCGGCCTTCGCCGCGGTGCTCCCCAAGGTCACCGAAGTGCTGGAGCGCTCGGCCCAGGACGGAGTCGTCGAGCCGCACCAACTCCAGCAACTGATCCGCAGGACCCTCGGCAAGTGGGTCTCGGACACCTACCGACGCAGGCCGATGATCCTGCCTGTCGTCGTGGAGGTCTGACGGGCCGTCGGACCACCGACAGCGCCAACCTGGAGCGGGGCACCCCGATTTGCATCGGGGCGCCCCGCTCCAGTACGTTTACATCTCCGCTCGGACGGGCACCCGATCACTTCGTGGTTCGGAGCCGCCCCGGAGGGCGGAAATCCCGACTCAGAATCTCTGATAAAGTCGGAACCGCCGGAAAGGGAAACGCGAAAGCGGGAACCTGGAAAGCGCCGAGGAAATCGGATCGGAAAGATCTGATAGAGTCGGAAACGCAAGACCGAAGGGAAGCGCCCGGAGGAAAGCCCGAGAGGGTGAGTACAAAGGAAGCGTCCGTTCCTTGAGAACTCAACAGCGTGCGTTTCGGTGGTCATAGCGTAGGGGAAACGCCCGGTTACATTTCGAACCCGGAAGCTAAGCCTTACAGCGCCGATGGTACTGCAGGGGGGACCCTGTGGGAGAGTAGGACGCCGCCGAACAATTATTGAAGGGCTGGTCCCGGAACTTTGGTTCCGGGACCAGCCCTTTTTTGCTTTCCGTCACTTCGAGTTCACGTTGCACCCCGACCATCCCACATATGGGTACTGCAGCAATGCTCAGGGCCGCCGGCGTGGGCGTCGGTGACGAGGTCGTCGTACCTGCCTTCGGGAACGTGGAAGTCGCCGAGGCCGTGGCCCTGGTGGGCGCGTCGCCGGTGTTCGCCGACATAGATCCGGCGACGTACTGCCTGGACGCCTCCCCGGTGGAGGCTGCGCTGACGCCTCGGACCGCGGCCGTGGTCGCCGTGCACCGGTTCGGGCGGCCGGCGGACATGGGCGCACTGCACCGGGTCGGACAGCGGCACGGGCTGCTCGTGCTGGAGCAGGGCGAGTCCGAGGTGCCGTACGACGAGATAGCCCGGCGCAGGCAGAGGGCGGCCTACCTCGACGGGAAGTTGAGGGGGGTGCAGACCCCTGACTGGGGCGACGGGCACACCTACCAGCAGTATGTGGTCCGGGTGCCGGGAAACGGGCGGCCCGATCGCGACGCGTTCGCCCGCGCGGTGCGGGCGAAGGGAGTCGAATGCCGGGTGCCGGTGAAGGTTCCCGTGCACCGCATGCCGGGATTCCGGCGGTGTGTGTCGCTGCCGGAGACGGAGCGGGCCGTCGACGAGACGCTGGCGCTGCCGGTGGAGGCGGCGCTGACCAAGCGGGACATGCAGCGGATCGTGTCCGCCTGCAACGCGCTCGGTGGGCTGCTGCAACCCGCGTACTGAACCAAGTCCGTGGTTGGGAGCACCGGCTTGTTCGGGGTATGATCTATTCCGTTGCGGCGAGGGAAACCTCGAAAGCGACAGGCCCCTATAGCTCAGTCGGTAGAGCGTCTCCATGGTAAGGAGAAGGTCAACGGTTCGATTCCGTTTGGGGGCTCCAGTACGAAGGCCCCGCCCGATTGGGCGGGGCCTTTCGCATGTCCTCGGTCACAGACCGGGCCAAGTCCCGGGGCCCGCACGCTAGTCCGCGTGGGGCTCCGGGACGCGCATCGCGAGGATCGCCATGTCGTCGGACGGGGCGTCGGACGCGAAGCGCTCCACCGCGCGCATGATGCGGGCGGCCACCGCGCCCGCAGTCAGGCCCGTGCAGGTCGTGAGGACGTCGGCGAGACCGTCGTCGCCCAGCATGCGCGTGCCCTCGCGGCGTTCGGTGACGCCGTCCGTGACGCACAGCAGCACGTCGCCCGGGTCGAGGGTGACCGTCTGCTCGTACAGCTCCAGGTCCTCGATGACGCCCAGAAGGGGCTGCGGTTCGGCGGCCGGCTCGACCGTGCCGTCCTGGCGCAGGCGGAGCGGGAGCGGGTGGCCGGCGCAGACCACCTTCAGCTCCGCGCTGCCGTCCTCCTGCGGGCGCATCTCGCCGTACAGCAGCGTGAGGAAGCGGCTGCGGGCGCCCTCGTCGAGGATGGCGGAGTTGAGGCGCTCCAGGACCGCGGGACCGCTCAGACCCTCGCGGGCCAGCAGGCGCAGGGCGTGCCGGGCCAGGCCCGTGACGGCCGCCGCGTTGGGGCCCGTACCGCAGACGTCGCCGATGGCGAAGCCGTACGCGTCGTCGCTGATGGGGAAGAGGTCGTAGAAGTCGCCGCCGACCTCGTTGCCCTCGCCGGCCGCGCGGTAGATGACCTCCACCTCGACGCCGTCGATGACGGGGAGCTCCGGGGGCAGGAGGCTGCGCTGGAGGGACTGGCTGATGGCCGTGCGCTCCGAGTACAGCCGGGCGTTGTCCAGGGCCAGGGCGGCCCGGCGGGAGAGATCCTCGGCGAGCTCGAGGATCTCCTGGCGGAAGTGGTCGTCGGTGGGCTTGCCGAGGGTGAGCATGCCGATGACGCGGTTGCGGGCGACCAGCGGCAGGACGACGGTCTCGCCGCCGACGGCGGAGGCCGTGGCGAGGGTCGGGCCGATGCCGGTGCTCAGCGGCTGGGGCGTACCGCCGCTGAGGCCGAGGTCGCGCATGGAGGTGCGCAGCGCCGCCTGGTGGGCCATCTCGGCGGGGGCCGTCCACACACGGGCGCCAGGGGTGGGCACCGGGTCGGGCGGGGCGATCTTCGACAGCAGGGACTTGATGCCGTCGATGAGTTCCTCGTCCTCGTGCAGGACGTAGGAGAGGTACGGGTCCGAGGACTGGTCGGCGATGGTGTAGACGGCGCACCAGGTGGCCAGCGTCGGGACCGTCATCTGGGCCATCAGTGCCAGCGTCTGGTCGCGGTCCAGGGTGCCGGCGAGGAGGTCGGAGGCCTCGACGAGGAAGCTGAGCGAGCCGCGGCGCAGCCGCTCCAGCTCGCCGAGGCGCGCCGACTCGACGGCCAGGGCGATGCGGTCGGCCGCGAACTGGAGGCGCAGCGCCTCCTCGTTGGAGTACCGGCCGGCGGCCTCGGCCGCGACGCCGAGGGACCCGGTGAGGCGGCCCTCGACCTTGAGGGGGACGGTGACGACCGAGCGCATGCCCGTGCTGTTGAGCAGCGGGACCGCGCCGGGGACGGCCTCGAGGTCGTCGTGGACGGCGGGCATGCGCGCCGAGCCGTAGCGGCCGGGGCCGGCCTCGACGGGGACGCGGGCGAAACGCTGGCGCGCGGAGGGCAGGCCGGTGGAGGCGCGGACCTCCAACTCCGTTTCGTCATCGGTCGCCAGAAGCAGGAAGGCGGCGTCGGCGTCGAGCATGTCGCGGGCGCGTTCGACCGTGCGCTGGAGGAGGCCGTCGAGGTCGTCCGGGGCGGGGGAGCCGATGAAGACCTCGAAGGGGTCCGCGCTCTGGCCCTCGGAGGACGGGGAGTCGGAGGCCGCACCGCGCAACGGGGTCTGCAGTACCGCGCGTTCGTGGTCGCGGACGAGGAGGCAGACCGTGGAGGGCTCGCCGTCGGCGTCGCGGACGCGGAGGTGGGAGGCGTAGACGGGGGTGACGCGGCCGTCGGCACCCCTTATGCCGTAGCTGCCCTCCCAGCGGGAGAGCCGGAGCGCCTCGGCGATGCCGGTGCTGGTGCCGGGGGTGTGCGGCCAGGCGGCGAGGTCGGTCAGCGGCTTGCCGGTGACCTGGTCGGCGGCATAGCCGAAGAGATCCTCGGCGTCCTCGTTCCACGACGTGACGGCGCCGGTGCGGTCGATCTGGACGACCGCGACGCGGACCCGGCCGTCGGCGAGCGGCAGCAGGGCGGCCGGGAGGGAGGGGCCGGCGGCGCGGGTGCCGACGGGACGCTCGGGCAGGTGGAGGTGGAACCAGACGTTCTTGAGCGTGGGCGTGTACTCCACGCCCCAGTGGTCGGCCAGCGCCGCGCACAGCTGGAGGCCGCGGCCGCCCTCGCGGTCGAGGCTGCCCATGTTGGCGGGGGAGCCCTGGAGCGGGACCTCGCGCTCCGGATAGTGGTCGGCGACCTCGATCCGTACGCCGTCGTCGCTGCGCAGGCACACGACGTCGGCGGTGGTGCCGGCGTGGACCACGGCGTTGGTCACCAGCTCGCTGGTGAGCACCACGGCGTCGTCGACGATGTCGGCATGGCCCCAGCCCTGGAGCGTGTCGCGGACGAAGGACCGGGCGCTCGCCACGGATCGCCCGACGGGCTCGAAGCTGGCGGCCGCGCGCGCGGTGATCACAGAACTCCTCGACCCTCTCTCCCCGTGCACGGCCTCATGGCCGACCGGCTCGCGCCGCTGCTGCGGCAGTCCACCCGTCGGCCCGGGATCCGGGGGCTGCTCCCCCGGGATCAGTCCGGTGGTCATTCCGGCCGCCCCTCCGATGCCCGCTCGTCTCCGTGCCACCGCCCAGACCGGACGGACCGGTTTGGCTGGACAGCCGTATGCAAGGTTACTTACCTTCGCCGTCCATCCGGATGCCGGTCTGCAGTGTTTCCGCCCAGAGGGTGTGCGGACGATGTGCGAAGCTGCCGAACTGTTATGGCCTGGTTCGGCCGGGGTGAAACACTGGGCAAGCTGCTTATGAAGGTCCGGGCAGGTGAATGCGGGCCGAGTCGGGTGGGCAGCAGCCCTGGAAGCGGTCCGGCGAGCCGGGCCGGATCGCCCGGCGGTACGGAAAATAGGCGGCGGTAACCGGTTCGCCGAGCGTTGGCGGGCCGGGCACAGCGGTATCGGTCGACCCCTGCGGGAGGGACACAGTGGAGTCTGGCGCAGCGACGCGGGCCACGAAGACGCGCGCGAAAGGCGGACAGTCCCTGAGTAACCAGGGCAAATCGCGGGGTGGCGGCGCGCGGAGCGGCAGTACGACGGTGGACACGGCCGCGCTGAACCGGCTGCTCGCGGCCCTCGTGTCGATGCGGGAGGGGAACTTCCGCAGGCGGCTCACGGTGTCCGGCGACGGCGTGATGTCGGAGATCGCGGCGGTCTTCAACGAGGTGGCCGACCGCAATCTCCACCTCACGGGCGAGCTGGCGCGGGTACGGCGCGTGGTCGGGCGTGAGGGAAAACTCACGGAGCGGCTGGAGACCGGGGCCTGCGAGGGGTCCTGGGCGGCCGCGATCGACAACTCGAACGCGCTGGTGGACGACCTCGTACGGCCCGTCTCCGAGGTCAGCCGGGTGCTGTCGGCGGTGGCGGACGGTGATCTGTCGCCGCGCATGGAGTTGCGGACGCAGAGCGACGAGGGCGCCGGGCAGCCGCTGCGCGGTGAGTTCCTGAAGGTCGGCCGGACCGTGAACAACCTGGTCGACCAGCTGTCGACGTTCACGGACGAGGTCACGCGGGTGGCCAGCGAGGTCGGCACCGAGGGCAAACTGGGCGGTCAGGCCCGGGTGCGCGGTATGTCCGGTTCGTGGAAGGACCTGACGGACTCCGTCAACACGATGGCGTACCGGCTCACCGCCCAGGTGCGGGACATCGCGCTGGTGACGACGGCCGTGGCCAAGGGTGATCTGTCCCGGAAGGTCACGGTGCACGTGGCCGGCGAGATGCTGGAGCTGAAGAACACCGTCAACACGATGGTGGACCAGCTCTCGGCGTTCTCGTCCGAGGTGACGCGCGTGGCCCGTGAGGTGGGCACCGAGGGCGCGCTGGGCGGACAGGCCCGGGTGCCGGGCGTGGCCGGGGTGTGGAAGGAGCTGACCGACTCCGTCAACACCATGGCCGGGAACCTGACGGCCCAGGTGCGGGAGATCTCCCACGTGACGACGGCGGTCGCCAACGGTGATCTGTCGAAGAAGGTGACGGTGCCGGCCCGGGGCGAGGTCGCGCAGCTCGCCGAGACGATCAACCAGATGACCGAGACGCTGCGGATCTTCGCGGACGAGGTGACGCGCGTCGCGAACGAGACCGGCGGCGAGGGACAGCTCGGCGGCCAGGCGAACGTGCCGGGGGCGGCCGGCATCTGGAAGGACCTGACGGACTCCGTCAACACGGTCTTCCGGAACCTGACGACGCAGGTGCGCGACATCGCCGCGGTGACGACGGCGGTGGCCAGCGGTGACCTGTCGCAGAAGGTCACCGTCGATGTGGCCGGCGAGATGCTGGAGCTGAAGAACACCGTCAACACGATGGTGGACCAGCTGTCCGCCTTCGGTGCCGAGGTCACGCGGGTGGCCCGCGAGGTCGGTGTCGAGGGTGAGCTGGGCGGCCAGGCCCAGGTGCCGGGGGCGGCGGGGACGTGGAAGGACCTCACGGATTCCGTCAACACCGCGTTCCGCAACCTCACCGGTCAGGTGAGGAACATCGCCCAGGTGACGACGGCGGTGGCCAACGGTGACCTGTCGCAGAAGGTCACCGTGGACGTCTCCGGCGAGATGCTCCAGCTGAAGAACACCGTGAACACGATGGTGGACCAGCTCTCCAGCTTCGCCGACCAGGTGACGCGGATGGCCCGGGACGTGGGCACGGAGGGCCGCCTCGGCGGTCAGGCGCGGGTCGACGGCGTGTCGGGGACGTGGAAGGAGCTGACGGACTCCGTCAACTCCATGGCCGGCAATCTGACCTCGCAGGTGCGCAACATCGCGCAAGTGACGACGGCGGTGGCGCGCGGTGACCTGTCCCAGAAGATCGACGTCGACGCGCGCGGCGAGATCCTGGAGCTGAAGAACACCATCAACACGATGGTCGACCAGCTGTCGTCGTTCGCGGAGCAGGTCACGCGCGTGGCCCGTGAGGTGGGCACCGAGGGCCGCCTCGGCGGTCAGGCGCAGGTGCCCGGCGTCGCCGGTGTGTGGCGGGACCTGACCGACTCGGTGAACGGCATGGCCGGCAATCTCACCGCGCAGGTGCGCAACATCGCGCAGGTCGCGACGGCGGTGGCGCGCGGTGACCTGTCCCAGAAGATCACCGTGGACGCGCGCGGGGAGATCCTTGAGCTGAAGAACACCCTGAACACGATGGTGGACCAGCTGTCGTCGTTCGCCCAGGAGGTCACGCGCGTCGCGCGTGAGGTGGGTACCGAGGGCATCCTCGGCGGCCAGGCGGAGGTGCAGGGCGTCTCCGGCACCTGGAAGGACCTCACGCAGTCCGTGAACGGCATGGCCAACAACCTGACCATGCAGGTGCGCAACATCGCCGAGGTGACGACCGCGGTCGCCAAGGGCGACCTGTCGAAGAAGATCACCGTCGATGCCAAGGGCGAGATCCTCGAGCTGGTCACCACGGTCAACACGATGGTGGACCAGCTGTCGTCCTTCGCCGAGCAGGTCACGCGGGTGGCCCGTGAGGTGGGTACGGAGGGCATCCTCGGCGGCCAGGCGCACGTGCCCGGCGTGGTGGGCATCTGGAAGGACCTGAGCGACAACGTCAACCTGATGGCGAAGAACCTCACCGTGCAGGTGCGGAACATCTCCCAGGTGGCCGCGGCCGTCGCCAACGGCGACCTGACGCGGACGGTGACGATCGAGGCGCGCGGTGAGGTCGCGCAGCTCGCCGACACGTTCAACACCATGGTGAAGACACTGAGTTCGTTCGCGGACCAGGTCACCAAGGTGGCCCGCGAGGTGGGCACGGATGGCATCCTCGGCGGTCAGGCGCACGTGCCGGGCGTGTCGGGTACGTGGAAGGACCTCACCGAGTCGGTGAACCAGATGGCGTCCAACCTGACCGGTCAGGTGCGCAACATCGCCATGGTCACCACGGCGATCGCGAAGGGCGACCTGACCAAGAAGATCGACATCGACGCGCGCGGCGAGATCCTGGAGCTGAAGACGACCATCAACACGATGGTGGACCAGCTGTCGTCCTTCGCCGAGGAGGTCACCCGGGTCGCCCGTGAGGTGGGTACGGAGGGGCAGCTCGGCGGCCAGGCACGCGTGCGGGACGTCGACGGCACCTGGCGCGACCTGACGGAGTCCGTGAACGAGATGGCCGGGAATCTCACCCGGCAGGTGCGTGCCATCGCCCGCGTGGCGACCGCGGTGACCCGCGGCGATCTGAACCTGAAGATCGACGTGGACGCCTCGGGCGAGATCTCCGAGCTGCAGGACTACATCAACAAGATGATCGCCAACCTGCGCGACACCACGATCGCCAACAAGGAGCAGGACTGGCTCAAGGGCAATCTGGCCCGGATCTCCGGCCTGATGCAGGGCCGCCGGGACCTCCAGGACGTGGCCTCGCTGATCATGAGCGAACTGACGCCCGTGGTCTCCGCGCAGCACGGCGCGTTCTTCCTCGCCATGCCCCTGGTCGACGGCCAGGAACAGGCGGGGGCCGAGGGCGACGCGTACGAGCTGCGCATGCTCGGGTCGTACGGCTACTCGATGGGGTCCATGCCCACCTCGTTCCGGCCGGGTGAGGCGCTGGTCGGCACGGCCGCGCAGGAGAAGCGCACGATCCTCGTGGAGAACGCGCCGAGCGGCTACCTGAAGATCTCCTCCGGGCTCGGCGAGGCCCCGCCCGCGCAGGTGATCGTGCTGCCGGTGCTGTTCGAGGGGCAGGTGCTCGGCGTCATCGAACTGGCGTCGTTCACGCCGTTCACGCACATCCAGAAGGACTTCCTGAACCAGATCGCCGAGATGATCGCGACCAGCGTCAACACCATCTCCGTCAACACCAAGACGGAGGTGCTGCTGAAGCAGTCGCAGGAGCTGACCGAGCAACTGCGGGACCGGTCGGAGGAGTTGGAGCAGCGCCAGAAGGCGCTCCAGTCGTCCAACGCCGAACTGGAGGAGAAGGCCGAGCTGCTGGCGCAGCAGAACCGCGACATCGAGGTGAAGAACACCGAGATCGAGGAGGCGCGGCAGGTCCTGGAGGAGCGTGCCGAGCAGCTCGCCGTCTCCATGCGCTACAAGAGCGAGTTCCTGGCCAACATGTCGCACGAGCTGCGTACGCCGCTCAACTCGCTCCTGATTCTGGCCAAGTTGCTCGCGGACAACGCCGACGCGAACCTGACCCCGAAGCAGGTCGAGTTCGCCGAGACGATCCACGGCGCCGGATCCGATCTGCTCCAGCTCATCAACGACATCCTCGACCTGTCGAAGGTCGACGCGGGGAAGATGGACGTCTCCCCGACGCGCATCGCACTCGTCCAGCTCGTGGACTACGTGGAGGCCACCTTCCGGCCGCTGAGCGCGGAGAAGGGCCTGGACCTGTCGGTGCGGGTGTCGCCGGGGCTGCCCGCCACGATGCACACCGACGAGCAGCGGCTGCTCCAGGTGCTGCGCAACCTGCTGTCCAACGCGGTGAAGTTCACCGACTCGGGCTCCGTCGAGCTGGTCATCCGGCCTGCTCGGGACGAGGTTCCGCAGGCCATCCGGGAGCAGTTGCTGGAGGCCGGTTCGATGAACGACCCGGACGCCGAGCTGATCGCGTTCTCCGTGAGCGACACGGGCATCGGGATCGCGGCCAGCAAGATGCAGGTGATCTTCGAGGCGTTCAAGCAGGCCGACGGCACCACCAGCCGCAAGTACGGCGGCACGGGTCTCGGGCTGTCCATCTCGCGGGAGATCGCGCAGCTGCTCGGCGGCGAGATCCACGCGCAGAGCGAGCCGGGCCGCGGCTCGACGTTCACGCTCTACCTGCCGCTGCACCCGAGCGAGCTGCCGCCGCACGGCTACCAGCAGCCGCTGCCGTCCGTGGAGGCCGGTGAGCTGCCGGTGTCCTCCGGTGCCTTGGCCGAGCTGCCGGGTACGGAGGCCGAGACGCCGGCCGAGGTGAAGTCGTACCAGGACTCGCAGAACGGGGCCGCCGCGCTGTTCCGGCGTCGGCGCCGGTCGGCGGAGACCGAGGAGCTGCCCGCGGTGCGGGAGCGGCAGTCGGACGACGGGCAGGAGCCGTCGCCGCAGTCGAGCCGCGGAATCCGGTTCGGCGGGCAGAAGGTGCTGATCGTCGACGACGACATCCGCAACGTCTTCGCCCTCACCAGCGTCCTGGAGCAGCACGGCCTGTCCGTGCTGTACGCCGAGAACGGGCGCGAGGGCATCGAGGTCCTGGAGCAGCACGAGGACGTGGCGGTCGTCCTGATGGACATCATGATGCCCGAGATGGACGGGTATGCGACGACCACGGCGATCCGCAGGATGCCCCAGTTCGCCGGTCTGCCGATCATCGCGCTGACCGCCAAGGCGATGAAGGGCGACCGGGAGAAGGCGATCGAGTCGGGCGCGTCCGACTACGTGACGAAGCCGGTCGACCCCGACCACCTGCTGACGGTGATGCAGCAGTGGATGAGTGAGGAGTGAGTGCGGGGAGCCGCCGGGAGCCGGCGGGAAGCGACCGGTACGTTCGGACCTCGTGCCCGTAGTACGTTCGGGCACGGTGTCCTCGTGTGTTCGGGCACCTTCCGTGCGGCTCGCTCGGGCGGTGTGCGAACGTGGGGTGTGTGTAAACGGCGGGAACCTTCGGGGTTCACGCGGAGTCGCTGACTCGGCGTGCCCGAAGCCGTGTAGAAGCACGGGATTCGGGGAACCTTCTGGTCTCCCGCCGCGTTTCTGCTATGAGCACAGTGACATCACGGTGACAGGGTGTGGCGACAGGCGGGGTGCGGCTACGATGACCGGCACAAGGACGGGCGGCGCAAGGGAGCCGTCCCCCGGGGCGGCACCCGCCGGTGCCGCGCCAAGTCCTGTGGACAGGGGAGGCCCCACGCCGGGGCGAGGAGGGCGGGCCATGGTGCAGAAGGCCAAGATCCTCCTGGTCGATGACCGGCCGGAGAATCTGCTTGCGCTGGAGGCGATCCTCTCGGCGCTCGATCAGACGCTGGTGCGGGCATCGTCCGGGGAGGAAGCGCTCAAAGCACTGCTCACGGACGACTTCGCGGTCATTCTGCTGGACGTCCAGATGCCGGGCATGGACGGTTTCGAGACCGCCGCGCACATCAAGCGACGGGAGCGGACCCGGGACATCCCGATCATCTTCCTCACCGCGATCAACCACGGCCCCCATCACACCTTCCGCGGGTACGCGGCGGGCGCGGTGGACTACATCTCCAAGCCGTTCGACCCCTGGGTGCTGCGCGCCAAGGTCTCGGTCTTCGTCGAGCTGTACATGAAGAACTGCCAGCTGCGGGAGCAGGCGGCGCTGCTGCGCCTCCAGTTGGAGGGCAACGGCAAGGCCGAGGCCGGCGAGGCCAAGGAGCCGGCCGGGCTGCTCGCCGAGCTGTCGGCGCGGCTCGCGGCCGTGGAGGAGCAGGCGGAGGCGCTGTCCAAGCAGCTGGGCGACGAGTCGACGGACGCGGCGGCGGTGGCGACGGCCGCCCACCTGGAGCGCAAGCTCACCGGGCTGCGGCGGGCCCTGGACGCCCTGGAGCCGGGCGCGCCCGGAGGCCAGGCCGCAGTCAACTGACGCCGCGCAGCCCCCTGGTGCCGCGTGGGGCTCGGCGCGGCGGTCTGTCGCAGCCGGCTGCGAGGCGCCCTGTGAGGACTAGTCAGGCGCTGTGCCGGAGCCGTCAGTTCCGCTTCCGCTCGGGGGCGACACGAACGGGTGAAGCGGTAGGCACGCGTGTCGACCGCCGTCTCCCCCGGTAACCTCACACCCATGGCCTCACGTCCCTCCGCAGCCAAGAAGCAGCCCGCGAAGAAGGCGGCCGCTCCCGCGAAGGGGCCGGCCAAGAAGGCCGCCGCGAAAAAGGCACCCGCGAAGAAGGCGCCCGCCAAGAAGGCCGCGGCGAAGAAGCCCGCGCCCAAAGCGGCTCCGAACCCCACCGGAGGCGTCTACCGGCTGGTGCGCGCACTCTGGCTGGGCCTCGCGCACGGAGTCGGCGCCGTCTTCCGCGGCATAGGGCAGGGCGCCAAGAACCTCGACCCGGCCCACCGCAAGGACGGCGTCGCGCTGCTGCTGCTCGGCATGGCGCTGATCGTCGCCGCGGGCACCTGGGCCGATCTCAAGGGCCCCGTCGGCGACCTCGTCGAAATCCTCGTGACCGGCGCCTTCGGCCGCCTGGACCTGCTCGTGCCGATCCTGCTCGGTACCATCGCCGTACGCCTGATCCGGCACCCCGAGAAGCCCGAGGCCAACGGGCGGATCGTGATCGGTCTGTCCGCGCTCGTCATCGGCGTACTCGGCCAGGTGCACATCGCCTGCGGCTCACCGGCCCGCAGCGACGGCATGCAGGCCATAAGGGACGCCGGCGGGCTGATCGGCTGGGGAGCGGCGACCCCGCTGTCGTACACGATGACCGACATGCTGGCCGTGCCGCTGCTCGTGCTGCTCACGGTCTTCGGGCTGCTCGTCGTGACCGCCACCCCGGTCAACGCCATCCCGCAGCGGCTGCGGCAGCTCGGGGTGCGGCTCGGCCTGGTCGGCGACCCGGAGGCGGACGCGCTCACGGACGACGACGAGCGCTACGACGAGCAGTGGCGCGAGGCGCTGCCCGCCCGGTCCCGCAAGCGCGCGGCACCGGCCGCCGCCGAGCCGTACGACCCCGACGCGGCCGAGCAGGAGGCGCTCAGCCGGCGCCGCGGCAGGCCCCGGCGGTCCGCCGTGCCGCAGCCCGAGATGAACCGCCCGATGGACGCCGTGGACGTCGCCGCGGCCGCCGCCGCCGCGCTCGACGGCGCCGTACTGCACGGGATGCCGCCCTCGCCGCTGGTCGCCGACCTCACCCAGGGCGTGAGCACGGGGGACCGCGAGTCCACGACCCCGACGCCCACGCCCGTACCGGCCGCGCGGCCACAGCCGGGGAAGCTCAAGAAGGACCCCGCCAAGACGCCCGAGGAAGAATCCGCGGGCGATGGGGTCCCCGACCTCACCAAGACGCCGCTGCCCAAGGAACGGGACCTGCCGCCGCGCGCCGAGCAGCTCCAGCTCTCCGGTGACATCACCTACTCCCTGCCGTCCCTCGACTCCCTCACGCGCGGCGGCCCCGGCAAGGCGCGCAGTGCCGCCAACGACGCCATAGTCGCCTCGCTGACCACCGTCTTCACCGAGTTCAAGGTCGACGCCGCCGTCACAGGCTTCACCCGCGGCCCGACGGTCACGCGCTACGAGGTCGAGCTGGGTCCCGCCGTGAAGGTCGAGCGGATCACCGCGCTGACCAAGAACATCGCGTACGCCGTCGCCAGCCCCGACGTGCGGATCATCAGCCCGATCCCCGGCAAGTCCGCGGTCGGCATCGAGATCCCCAACACCGACCGGGAGATGGTCAACCTCGGCGACGTACTGCGCCTCGCGGAGTCCGCCGAGGACGACGACCCGATGCTGGTCGCCTTCGGCAAGGACGTCGAGGGCGGCTACGTCATGCACTCGCTGGCGAAGATGCCGCACATGCTGGTCGCCGGCGCCACCGGCTCCGGCAAGTCGTCCTGCATCAACTGCCTGATCACCTCGATCATGATGCGGGCGACCCCGGAGGACGTCCGGATGATCCTCGTCGACCCCAAGCGGGTCGAGCTGACCGCCTACGAGGGTATCCCGCACCTGATCACGCCGATCATCACCAACCCGAAGCGGGCCGCCGAGGCGCTCCAGTGGGTCGTGCGCGAGATGGACCTGCGCTACGACGACCTCGCCGCCTACGGTTACCGGCACATCGACGACTTCAACCGCGCGGTGCGCGAGGGCAAGGCCAAGCCGCCCGAGGGCAGCGAGCGCGAACTCCAGCCGTATCCCTACCTGCTGGTGATCGTGGACGAGCTGGCCGACCTGATGATGGTCGCGCCGCGCGACGTCGAGGACGCGATCGTGCGGATCACGCAGCTCGCGCGCGCGGCCGGCATCCACCTGGTGCTCGCCACCCAGCGGCCCTCCGTGGACGTCGTCACGGGCCTCATCAAGGCCAACGTGCCCTCGCGGCTCGCCTTCGCCACCTCCTCGCTCGCCGACTCCCGGGTCATCCTCGACCAGCCCGGCGCCGAGAAGCTGATCGGCAAGGGCGACGGCCTCTTCCTGCCGATGGGCGCGAACAAGCCGACCCGTATGCAGGGCGCTTTCGTGACCGAGGAGGAGGTCGCGCTCGTCGTCCAGCACTGCAAGGACCAGATGGCGCCGGTCTTCCGGGACGACGTCACCGTCGGCACCAAGCAGAAGAAGGAGATCGACGAGGACATCGGTGACGACCTCGACCTGCTGTGCCAGGCGGCCGAGCTGGTCGTCTCCACGCAGTTCGGGTCGACCTCGATGCTCCAGCGCAAGCTGCGCGTCGGCTTCGCCAAGGCCGGGCGGCTGATGGACCTGATGGAGTCGCGGAGCATCGTCGGGCCGAGCGAGGGATCGAAGGCTCGTGACGTTCTTGTGAAGCCTGACGAGCTGGACGGCGTGCTCGCGCTGATCCGGGGGGAGTCTGAAGGGTAGGGACGGGTAGGCGAAGGGTTCCCATGACGGAAGGTCACGGCGGCGGGCGGCCGATCGTGACTCACCCGTTAGGGATCATTGAGCAACCGTTTCCCCATGCCCTACGTCAAGTTGAGCGAAGTGACAAACAGGTAGTCCACCATCGGGGTGCCGGGCCATTCCGATGGCGTAAAGGTCGTACCGCCCGGTTGCCCCACCCGTTTGCACCCCCCCTAGACTGAACGCCCAGCACAGGCGGCTAAACGCTCGAAAGGCGCCCCCGTGTCCAACGGCAACTCCCCCGAAGACGAGCGTCCGATCGAAGACGTGTCCGACGACGTCCCTGAAGACGTTTCCGAGGAAGCCCGCCCCTCCGTCGGCCGTGCCCTGCAGCAGGCACGGATCGCCGCCGGGTTGACCGTCGACGACATCACCACCGCCACCCGGGTCCGCATCGCCATCGTGCACGCCATCGAGGCGGACGACTTCGCGCCCTGCGGCGGCGACGTCTACGCGCGCGGTCACATCCGCACCCTCGCCAAGGCCGTCGGGCTCGACCCGGCCGAGCTGCTCGCGCAGTTCGACGCCGAGCACGGCGGGCGCCCGGCGCCGACCGCCGCCGCGCCCCTGTTCGAGGCGGAGCGCATCCGTCCCGAGCGGCGCGGACCCAACTGGACCGCCGCCATGGTCGCCGCCATCGTCGCGGTGATCGGTTTCGTGGGCTTCACCTTCGTCAAGGGCGGCGACGACGGCGGCAACGAGGCGAGTGTCGCCGAGGGGGCCCAGCCCTCGTCCGGCGAGTCCGCCTCGCCGAGCGCCAAGCCCGAGAAGCCCGCCGACCCGAAGCCCGAACCGAGCGACAGCGCCATCGCCGCCGCGCCGGCGGACAAGGTGACCGTCAAGGTCAGCGCCACCGACGGACGCAGCTGGATCTCCGCCAAGGACCACAACGGCCGGCTGCTCTTCGACGGACTGCTCAAGCAGGGGGACTCCAAGACCTTCCAGGACAACGAGAAGGTCAACCTCGTCCTCGGCGACGCCGGAGCCATAGAGCTGTACGTCAACGGCAAGAAGATCGAGGACGACTTCCAGCCCGGCGCCGTCGAGCGTCTGACGTACACGAAGGGCGATCCGCAGGTCGGATAGCGGATCCGGGAAACGAGTCACCACGGGGTTGGCCGGGATCGGCCAACCCCGTCGACGTGGGCCGTCGGCGGGACGAAGTAGTCTTGAGCCCATGCCTGAAAGCCGCACCGTCGCACTCGTCACCCTTGGCTGCGCCCGTAACGAGGTGGACTCGGAGGAGCTCGCAGGCCGTCTGGAGGCGGACGGCTGGAAGCTCGTCGAGGACGCCGAGGAAGCGGACGTCGCCGTCGTGAACACGTGCGGCTTCGTCGAGGCCGCCAAGAAGGACTCCGTCGATGCCCTCCTGGAGGCCAACGACCTCAAGGGTCACGGAAGAACGCAGGCCGTGGTCGCGGTGGGCTGCATGGCCGAGCGGTACGGCAAGGAGCTGGCCGACGCCCTCCCGGAGGCCGACGGCGTCCTCGGCTTCGACGACTACGCCGACATCTCCGACCGCCTGCAGACCATCCTGAACGGCGGCATCCACGCCGCCCACACCCCGCGCGACCGGCGCAAGCTGCTGCCGATCAGCCCCGCCGAGCGGCAGGAGGCCGGCGCCTCCGTCGCCCTGCCGGGTCACGGCCCGACCGACCTCCCCGAGGGCGTCGCCCCCGCCTCCGGGCCCCGCGCGCCCCTGCGCCGCCGCCTGGACGGCTCCCCGGTCGCCTCGGTGAAGCTGGCCTCCGGCTGCGACCGGCGCTGCTCCTTCTGCGCCATCCCGTCCTTCCGCGGCTCCTTCATCTCGCGCCGCCCGAGCGACGTGCTGAACGAGACGCGGTGGCTGGCCGAGCAGGGCGTCAAGGAGATCATGCTGGTCTCCGAGAACAACACCTCCTACGGCAAGGACCTCGGCGACATCCGCCTGCTCGAGTCGCTGCTGCCCAACCTCGCCGACGTCGACGGCATCGAGCGGGTGCGGGTCAGCTACCTCCAGCCGGCCGAGATGCGCCCCGGTCTGATCGACGTGCTGACCTCCACGCCGAAGGTCGTGCCCTACTTCGACCTCTCCTTCCAGCACTCCGCTCCGAACGTGCTGCGCGCGATGCGCCGCTTCGGCGACACCGACCGCTTCCTGGAGCTCCTGGACACCATCCGGAGCAAGGCGCCCGAGGCGGGCGTGCGCTCCAACTTCATCGTCGGCTTCCCCGGCGAGTCCGAGGCCGACCTCGCCGAGCTGGAGCGGTTCCTGAACCACGCCCGCCTCGACGCCATCGGCGTCTTCGGGTACTCCGACGAGGAGGGCACCGAGGCGGCGACCTACGGCGACAAGCTGGACGAGGACGTCGTCGCCGAGCGGCTGGCACGTGTCTCCCGCCTGGCCGAGGAACTGGTCTCGCAGCGGGCCGACGAGCGCGTCGGAGCGACCGTGCGGGTACTCGTCGAGTCCGTGGAGTCCGCCGACGAGGGTGACGGCGTCCGCGGCCGCGCGGAGCACCAGGCACCCGAGACGGACGGCCAGGTGCTGCTCACGAGCGGCGAGGGCCTGAGTGTCGGTCGTATGGTCGACGCGAAGGTGGTCGGTACGGAGGGTGTCGACCTGGTGGCCGAGCCGCTGCAGGGCTCGCCCGAGTGGAGTGAGGAGGCCGGCAGATGAGCGGAGTCCCGGCGTCCGCGGCGGGCGGCTCCTCCGGCGCGCGCAGGGCCGGCCCGCGCGGTGCGTCGGGTGCGGCTCAGGAACCGGCCGAGCGTACGACTCCGGGGGGCGCCGTGGGACGGGATGCGGCGGAGCGGGGTGCGCCGGAGCGGACCACGGCGCAACGGGGTGCGACCGAGGGCGGTGGCGCCGGACGCGGTGGCAAGATCGCGGCCGCCGCCGTCAACCAGGCGAGCGTCTGGAACGTCGCCAATCTGCTGACGATGCTCCGGCTGCTCCTCGTGCCGGCCTTCGTCGCGCTGATGCTCGGCAACGGGGGGTACGACCCGGCCTGGCGCTCCTTCGCCTGGGCCGCTTTCGCCATCGCCATGATCACCGACCTCTTCGACGGGCATCTGGCGCGCACCTACAACCTCGTCACCGACTTCGGGAAGATCGCCGACCCCATCGCCGACAAGGCGATCATGGGGGCGGCGCTCATCTGCCTGTCCGCTCTGGGCGACCTGCCGTGGTGGGTGACGGCCGTCATCCTCGGCCGGGAACTCGGGATCACCGTCCTGCGTTTCGTGGTCATCCGGTACGGCGTCATCCCCGCCAGCCGGGGCGGCAAGCTCAAGACGCTCACCCAGGGCATCGCCGTCGGCATGTACGTCCTGGCGCTGACGGGACCCCTGGCCAGCCTGAGGTTCTGGGTGATGGCGGCGGCGGTCGTCCTGACGGTGGCGACCGGACTGGACTATGTGAAGCAGGCCATTGTGCTGCGCCGCCGGGGAATCGCCGAACGCAGAGCGGCGTTGAAGGAGACGGAAGTTTGAGTTCCACGGCCGCCGACGTGGTGCGACTACTCACGGTCAAGGGAGAGACCCTTGCGGTCGCCGAGTCACTGACCGGCGGAATGGTCGCTGCCGCGCTCACCGCCGTCCCCGGAGCCTCCATGGCCTTCCGGGGCTCCGTCACCGCGTACGCGACGGAGCTGAAGCGGGAACTGCTCGGCGTCGACGCCGAGCTGCTCACGGCGCGCGGAGCGGTGGACCCGCAGGTCGCCGCCCAGATGGCGGCAGGGGTGCGCACGGCCCTGGGTGCCGACTGGGGCATCGCGACGACGGGCGTCGCCGGCCCGGAACCGCAGGACGGACAGCCCGTGGGGACGGTCTTCGTGGCCGTGGACGGGCCCTTCGGAGCCGACGGGGCTTGCGCCGATGGCGGAAAAGTGGAGGCGCTGCGGTTGAACGGCGAGCGCGCGGAAATTCGTATGGAGAGTGTACGGAGCGTACTCGCACTCCTTTTGAGGGAGCTTGCGAGCGAACAGACCGGGAATGAGCGGGCACAGGATACGGAACGGAACGGGGGGTTTTGATGTTTGCAGCCCTGAGTGAACACGACATCGCTCCCCGCACGGCCGCGGCGCGAGGCGGTACGGTGGGGCGTGAAGGATGCGGTTACACGGTCCGAGGAGGGAGCCACCGATGATTCTGCTCCGTCGCCTGCTGGGTGACGTGCTGCGTCGGCAGCGCCAACGCCAGGGCCGTACTCTGCGCGAAGTCTCCTCGTCCGCCCGAGTCTCACTCGGCTATCTCTCCGAGGTGGAGCGGGGGCAGAAGGAGGCTTCTTCCGAGCTGCTCTCCGCCATCTGCGACGCGCTGGACGTACGGATGTCCGAGCTCATGCGGGAAGTGAGCGACGAACTCGCCCTCGCCGAGCTGGCCCAGTCCGCTGCGGCAACGCCCAGCGAGACCGTTCCGGCACCGGTGCGCCCGATGCTGGGTTCCGTCTCGGTGACCGGTGTGCCACCGGAACGGGTCACCATCAAGGCGCCCGCCGAGGCAGTGGACGTCGTCGCCGCCTGAGCGGCCGAGAACGTGTGCGTGTGAGGCCCCGGCCGGGGGTCGCTCCGGGAGAACGGAGTGACGTGGTCGGGGTTTTCGCATGCCAGGGCCGGTACGCGCATGCCCGGGACCGGTACGCGCACGCGCGGGCCGAGCCTCGCGAGCGTCGACGCCTGTGAGTGCCGGAGGCGGCGCGTCCGCCGGTTTGCCGGTCCGTGTGGGTGCGGTCATCGTGGAGGGAGATGGCCGGGGGACGAACCGACGGAGGCGTGGATGTACGTCGTGAAGAGCCCGTTGTCCGACGCGGACCTGAAGACCGTCTCCGAGGCGCTGCAGGGGGCCCTCGTCGACCTGGTCGACCTGGCCCTGGTGGCGAAGCAGATCCACTGGAACGTGGTCGGTCCGCGCTTTCGCTCCGTGCATCTCCAGCTCGACGAACTCGTCGGTACCGCCCGCACGCACTCGGACACCGTGGCGGAGCGTGCCTCCGCGCTCGGCGTGTCCCCGGACGGGCGGGCCGCGACGGTCGCCGTCGGCAGCGGCATCGACGTGACCCCCGAGGGCTGGGTCGACGACACCACCGCCGTACAGACCATCGTGGACGCGCTGGGTGCGGTGATCGGGCGGATGCGCGAGCGGATCGCGGCGAGCGACGCCCCCGATCCCGTGAGCCAGGACATCTTCATCCAGATCACGGCAGATCTCGAGAAGCAGCATTGGATGTTCCAGGCCGGAAACGGATGACGCGGGATGGCGGCGGCGCGGACGGCCCGCCGGACGGCCGCGCTGGGCCTCTGCGCGCTGTGGTGGTGGGCCGTACTGCGCCTGGCGCTGGAGCCCGCCGCCGGGGTGCTGGAAGGGGCGGTCGCGGTCGGCGGCTGGGGGCTGAGCGTGCTTCCGGTGCACTGTGTGCCACGGCGCCGGGCCGTGGGGGCGCTGGGAGCGGGGCGGTGGCGGCGGGCCCTGCGCGGGGCGGTGCCGGGTCCGGCGTCGTCCGGTCTTGCGGACGGCGGTGAGCGGGCCGTGGGCGAGCCGTGAGCGGTAGAGGTGCGCATGTCCGACCTGCTCGCCGAGGCGCCGCCGGAACCCGAAGCGCACCGATGGACGGAAGGACGGAGCCGATGAGTGTCACCGGCCTGGACAAGGATCTGGACAATCTTACCCTCACCCTGGTCGCCGACTTCGCCGCCCCCGCCGAACGGGTGTGGCAGTTGTGGGCCGACCCCCGGCAGCTGGAACGCTGGTGGGGACCGCCGTCCTACCCGGCGACGGTGGAGGAGCACGACCTGACCCCGGGCGGGGACGTCACGTACTTCATGACCGGCCCGGGGGGTGAGAAGTACCGCGGCTGGTGGCGGGTGGCCACGGTCGACGCACCCCGGTCGCTGGAGTTCACCGACGGGTTCGCCGACGAGGACGGGGTGCCGAACGCCGCGATGCCGACGACCGCGAACCGGGTGACGTTCACCGAGCGCGACGGCGGCACCCGCATGGAGATGCGGGCGGCCTTCGACACCCGGGAGCAGATGGACCAGCTCATGACGATGGGCATGGACGAGGGCATGCGCGAGGCGGCCGGCCAGATGGAGGCTCTGCTCGCCGCCGGCTGAGCCGTCCGTCCCGCCGCCTCCTCAGCGGTCTCCTCGGGCGGCTCTCCCTCGGGCGGCCCTCAGCGCCGTCTTCGGGCGCCCGCGAGGCCGCCCGGGCGCGGCGCGGGACCCGTCTGACAGGTCGGGCACCAGTACGTGGGGCGCTCGCGGGAGCCGTCGCCCTGGTCGGCCACCCGGACCGACGTGCCGCAGCGCAGGCACGGGCGGGGCGCCCGGCCGTACACGAACAGATCCTGGCCGCGCAAGCCCGTCGTACGGCGGACCGGGCGGTCGCGGTTGGCCTCGAGGAGCTTGTGCGCGAGTACCGGGAGGTGCGCGGCGCGGTCGGCGGGCAGCTCCCCGACCGGCAGCCAGGGCGTGATGCCGAGCAGGAAGCAGAGCTCGCTCTTGTAGACGTTGCCGATACCGGCGAGGTTGCGCTGGTCGAGCAGGGCCTCACCGAGCGCACGGCCCGAGTCCGCGCGCAGATTGCCGAGGGCCCGCGCCGGGTCCCAGGCGGGGCCGAGCAGATCAGGGCCGAGATGGCCGACGGCGCGCGATTCGTCGGCGGTGCGCAGGATCTCCAGCACCGGGAGGCGGTAGCCGACGGCCGTGCGGTCGGCGGTGGCGAGGACCACCCTGATCTGGTGCGCGGGGCCGCCGCTCCAGCGCTGACCGGGTGCGAACACCTTCCAGGAGCCGTCCATCCGCAGGTGCGAGTGCACCGTCAGGCCGCCCTCGACACGGGTGAGCAGGTGCTTGCCGCGCGGGGTCACGTCCAGGACGGCGCGGCCGGTGAGGTCGACCGTGGCGTACCGGGGGACGCGGAAGTCGCTGCGGGTCAGCACCTTGCCCGCGAGGGCGTCGTGCAGCCGTCGCGCCGCCTGCCAGACCGTGTCTCCTTCGGGCATGGTCCAAGGGTGACAGGGTCACGCCCTGATGCGCAGACCGCGCGGGGTGGCGATGAACCCCGCTCCCTCCAGCAGGGGGCCGAAGGGCGACGTCAGGGCCGCCGCGCCGTTGACCCGCTCCACGGTGACGGTGCCGAGGGAACCGGCGCGGGCGGCCTCCGCGAGTGCCTCCGCGGCGGCTCGCAGACGCGGGTCCTCGGTGGGCAGCCGGTCGGGGTCGGAGGGCCAGAGCAGAAGCGTCTTGCCGCCGCGTTCCATGTAGAGGGCGGGTTCGCCCCCGACGAGCACCACCAGGGAGCCCGCCTTGCGGCCGGGCTTGTGCGTGGCCCCGGCCGGCGGCTCGGGCCAGCCGAGGGCCGCGCCGTAGGCGTTCGCCGGGTCGGCGGCGGCCAGGACGACGGCCCGGGGTCCGACGGCGGTGCGATCGCGCCGACCGGGGAAACCGGTGTCGTACGGGCCGCGCGGGCCTCCGAAGCCGCCGCGCCCGCCGCCCCCACGCGGACCGCCGGCGCCCGGCTCGGCGTAGTCGCGCGGCGAGATGTAGTCACCGCGCGAGGGTGAACGGCCCAGGCGGTCGGGGTCGGCGAAGACGTCGTCGAAGTCGTCCAAGGGGGCCTGGTGGCCGAAACCTTCCCGGCCGTCGGATGCGAAGCCGCCGGTGGGATCCGGGGCGCCGGTGGCGCCGGGGCTGCCGGACGCGGAGTCGCCGAAGCCGCCGAAGTCGCCGAAGGGGTCGACGGGGGGACCGGCGGCCGGTCCGGCGGGGCCGCCGGATGTGAGGTCGGGGCCGAAGGCGCCGCCGGCGGACTCCGCCGGTGCGGGCGGGCCGTCACCGCGCTCGCGGGCGTTCGCCACCGCGCGCAACCGGTCCACGGCCCCTTCCATGGCGAACTGCGCCGCCCCCAGCCCCTCCACGACATAGCCGCGCCGGGCCTGGCCGCTCTCCTCGAAGGCGGCCAGGATCCGGTACACCGCCGAGAAGCCGCCCTCCACGCCCTCCGCGGCCACGGCGCCGCGGGTCACCACGCCGTGCCGGTCGAGGAGCGTGCGGGCCAGGGCGTGGGCCCGCACCGTCCCGTCGGCCTCGCGGGCCGGGAGCAGCGACCAGCGGCCCGCGACCGTCGGCGGGCCGGTGCGGGACGCCGGGCGGGCGGCGGCTGTGAGTGAGCCGTACCGCCCTCGGGGCACCGCGCGCTTGGCACGGTGGGCGGTGGACCCGGCGGTGCGCCCGGAGCCCAGCAGGGAGCGCAGGGGCGCGAGGGTGTCGTTCGTCAGCCGTCCGGACCAGGCCAGGTCCCACAGGGCGTCGGCCAGCTGCGGATCGGTGGCCTCCGGGTGGGTGGTGGCGCGGACCTGGTCGGCGATCTGGCGGAAGAACAGACCGTACCCGCCCGAGAGGGTGCTCAGGACGGACTCGTGCAGGGCGGTCGTCTCCAGGGGATGCGGGGGCGGCAGGAGCAGCGGGGCCGCGTCCGCCAGGTAGAGGGAGACCCAGCCGTCCTTGCCGGGCAGCGAACCCGCTCCCGCCCACACCACCTCGCCGGCGGCCGTCAGCTCGTCCAGCATCGCGGGGGAGTAGTTGGCCACGCGGGAGGGCAGGACCAGCTTCTCCAGCGCGGAGGCGGGCACCGAGGCGCCCTGCAACTGCTCGACGGCGCGGACCAGCCCGTCGATGCCGCGCACGGTGTGTCCCTTGCCGATGTGCTGCCACTGGGGGAGGAACTGGCCGAGCGCGGCCGGTGCCACCGGCTCAAGCTCGTGCCGCAGCGCGGCCAGGGAACGGCGGCGCAGCCTGCGCAGCACGGTCGCGTCGCACCACTCCTGGCCGATGCCGGCCGGATGGAACTCGCCCTGCACGACCCGCCCCGTCCCGGCGAGCCGCTGCAGCGCGCCCTCGGTGACCGCCACGCCCAGACCGAAGCGGGCCGCCGCGGTGACCGAGGTGAAGGGGCCGTGGGTGCGGGCGTGGCGGGCGAGGAGGTCGCCGAGCGGGTCCTTGACCGGCTCGGTGAAGGCCTCCGGCACACCGACGGGCAGCGCCGTGCCCAGCGCGTCGCGCAGCCGGCCCGCGTCCTCGATCGCCGCCCAGTGGTCGGCGCCGGCGATGCGCACCCTGATCGCGCGGCGGGCCGCGGCCAGCTCGGGCGCCCACTGCGGCTCGGCGCCCCGCTCGGCCAGCTCCGCGTCCGTCAGCGGACCGAGCACCCGCAGCAGGTCGGCGACTCCCTCGGAGTCCTTGATGCGGCGGTCCTCGGTGAGCCACTGCAGCTCGCGCTCCAGCTCGGTGAGCACCTCCGCGTCGAGCAGCTCGCGCAGCTCCGCCTGGCCGAGCAGCTCGGCCAGCAGCCGCGAGTCCAGGGACAGGGCGGCGGCCCTGCGCTCGGCGAGCGGCGAGTCGCCCTCGTACAGGAACTGGGCGACGTATCCGAAGAGCAGGGAGCGCGCGAACGGGGACGGCTCCGGGGTGGTGACCTCGACCAGGCGGACCTTGCGGGCCTCCAGGTCGCCCATCAGCTCGACCAGGCCGGGCACGTCGAAGACGTCCTGGAGGCACTCGCGGACCGCCTCCAGGACGATCGGGAACGAGCCGTACTCGCTCGCCACCTCCAGCAGCTGCGCGGCGCGCTGGCGCTGCTGCCACAGCGGGGTGCGCTTGCCGGGGCTGCGGCGCGGCAGCAGCAGCGCGCGGGCGGCGCACTCCCGGAACCGGGACGCGAACAGCGCCGAGCCGCCCACCTGGTCGGTGACGACCCGGTCGACCTCGCCCTTGTCGAAGACGACGTCGGCCGCGCCGACGGGTGCCTTGTCGGCGTCGTACTCGAGACCCGGCTTGGCGGGGTCCTGGTCGAGGAAGTCCAGGCCCATCAGGTCGGCGTCCGGCAGGCGCAGCACGATGCCGTCGTCGGCGTGCATGACCTGGGCGTCCATGCCGTACCGCTCGGACAGGCGGGCGCCCAGGGCGAGGGCCCAGGGGGCGTGGACCTGGGCTCCGAAGGGGGAGTGGACCACGACCCGCCAGTCGCCCAGCTCGTCCCGGAAGCGCTCGACGACGATGGTGCGGTCGTCGGGGACATGGCCGCAGGCCTCGCGCTGCTCGTCGAGGTACGACAGCACGTTGTCCGCGGCCCAGGCGTCCAGGCCCGCGGTGACCAGGCGCAGCCGGGCGTCCTCCTTGGAGAGGGAGCCGACCTCGCGCAGGAACGCGCCCAGCGCGCGGCCCAGCTCCAGGGGGCGGCCCAGCTGGTCGCCCTTCCAGAACGGCAGCCTGCCCGGCACGCCAGGCGCCGGGGAGACCAGGACCCGGTCGCGCGTGATGTCCTCGATCCGCCAGGAGCTGGTGCCGAGCGTGAAGACGTCGCCCACGCGGGACTCGTACACCATCTCCTCGTCCAGCTCGCCGACCCGGCCACCGCCCTTCTTCGGGTCGGCACCGGCCAGGAACACCCCGAAGAGCCCGCGGTCGGGGATCGTGCCTCCGGACGTCACGGCGAGCCGCTGCGCCCCCGGGCGGCCGGTGACCGTGCCGGCGATGCGGTCCCACACCACGCGCGGGCGCAGCTCGGCGAAGGCGTCGGAGGGATAGCGGCCCGCGAGCATGTCCAGGACGGCGGTGAAGGCCGACTCCGGCAGCGAGGCGAAGGGCGCGGCGCGGCGGACCGTGGCGAGGAGGTCGTCGACCTGCCAGGTGTCCAGCGCGGTCATCGCCACCAGCTGCTGGGCCAGCACGTCCAGCGGGTTGGCGGGGATCCTCAGGGCCTCGATGGCGCCACTGCGCATCCGCTCGGTGACCACGGCCGACTGCACCAGGTCGCCGCGGTACTTGGGGAAGACCACGCCCGTGGAGACCGCGCCGACCTGGTGTCCCGCGCGGCCGACACGCTGGAGGCCGGAGGCGACGGAGGGCGGCGACTCGACCTGGATTACCAGGTCGACGGCGCCCATGTCGATGCCCAGCTCCAGACTGGAGGTCGCGACGACGGCGGGCAGCCGGCCCGCCTTGAGGTCCTCCTCGACCAGGGCGCGCTGCTCCTTGGAGACCGAGCCGTGGTGGGCGCGGGCGATCACGGGCGGGGCGCCCTGGGCGGCGCCCGAGCCGCCCATCAGCTCGGCGGGGGAGTGGTGCTCGTCCAGGGGCTCGCCGGTCGCGCGTTCGTACGCGATCTCGTTGAGCCGGTTGCACAGGCGCTCCGCAAGCCGCCGGGAGTTGGCGAAGACGATCGTGGAGCGGTGCGACTGGACCAGGTCGGTGATCCGCTCCTCGACGTGCGGCCAGATCGACGGGCGCTCCGCGCCCTCGTTGCCGTCCGCGACCGGGGAGCCGCCCAGCTCGCCGAGGTCCTCGACGGGGACGACGACGGACAGGTCGAACTCCTTGCCCGACTCCGGCTGGACGATCTCGACCCGGCCGCGCGGGGCGAGGAACCGGGCGACCTCGTCCACTGGGCGGACCGTCGCCGACAGACCGATGCGGCGGGCCGGCTTCGGCAGCAGCTCGTCCAGCCGCTCCAGGGTGAGCGCGAGATGGGCGCCGCGCTTGGTGCCCGCGACCGCGTGCACCTCGTCCAGGATCACCGTCTCGATGCCGGTCAGCGCGTCGCGCGTGGCCGACGTCAGCATCAGGAACAGGGACTCCGGGGTGGTGATCAGGATGTCCGGCGGCCGGGTGGACAGGGCGCGGCGCTCGGCGGCCGGGGTGTCGCCCGAGCGGATGCCGACCTTGACCTCGGGCTCGGGCAGGCCGAGGCGTACGGACTCCTGGCGGATGCCGGTCAGCGGGCTGCGGAGATTGCGCTCGACGTCGACGGCCAGGGCCTTGAGCGGGGAGACGTACAGGACGCGGCAGCGCTTCTTGGGGTCGGCGGGCGGGGGCGTCGAGGTGAGCTGGTCCAGTGCGGCGAGGAAGGCGGCCAGCGTCTTGCCGGAGCCGGTGGGGGCGACCACCAGCACGTCCGAGCCCTGCGAGATGGCCTGCCACGCGCCCGCCTGGGCGGAGGTGGGCGCGGAGAAGGCCCCCGTGAACCAGCCGCGGGTCGCGGGGGAGAAGCCGTCCAGGGCTCGGTGTGCGGAGCTGACCATGGATCCATCGTGCACCCGGCCACTGACAATCGGCCCGAGCCGGACCTCCGGCCGGCCGTCGTCGGGACCGGGGACGGCCCACCGGCCGGTCGTCGAGCTCGCTCGTCCGGGCCCGGGTCCCAGCCCAGCCCGGCGTGGCAGGTGTCCGAGCCAGGTGCGTGCGGCGTGGCGTGTGCCGGGCGTGTGGAGTCGGTTGTCGGGCGGGGCGCCCGGGTGGGGCTTGGGGGCCGGAGCCGGGGCTTCGTTGGTCGTCGAGCCCACCCGTGCAGTCGTCGGAGGCTGGGTGCGCGTGCCGGAGCCGGGCGGCGCGGGGCGTGCGGCGTGGCGTGGTGCGTGCGGCGTGGCGTGTGCCGGGCGTGTGGAGTCGGTTGTCGGGTGGGGCGCCGCCCGGGTACGGCCCGGAGCCGGGCCGCCGAGGGCGTCGTCCGGGCCGGCCGTCCGGCCGGTCGCCCGGTCTCCGGGGCGTCGCCGGAGGCGAGGGCGGGTGACGGAGAATGGGGGCATGGCGGGATCGGGTGAGCGGGCACGGCACTGGCGTTACGCGGAGCTCCCCGACGTCGACCTGCTCCGCGCCCAGTACATACGGAAGACCTTCGTGCGCCACACGCACGAGCACTTCGTCATCGCCGCCATCGCCGACGGGGCGGAGATCTTTCACCACGGGGGGAGCGACCAGTACGCCGGGGCGGGCTCGCTCGCCCTGGTCAACCCGGACACTCCGCACACGGGGCGGGCAGGCGTGCCGGAGGGCTGGCGGTACGGGGCCGTCTACCCGGCGCCCGAGCTGGTGGCCGGGATCGCGGCGGAGACGACGACGCTGCGCGGGACGCCGGGGTTCGTCCGGCCGGTGCTCGACGATCCGTACACCGTCGAGCTGGTGCACCGCGTGCTGCGGGCCGCCGACGACGGGAACGCGCTCGCCGCCGACACCCTGCTGCGGGTGGCCGTGACCCGGCTGCTGAGGCTGAACGGCGGCCCACTGCCACGGCGCCGGGTGCGCACGGCCGGAGCCAGGACGGCGGCACGCGCGCGTGCCGTGCTGGAGGAGCGGATGGCCGACCCGCCGAGCCTGGAGCGGCTCGCCGGAGAACTCGGGAGCAGCCCGTTCGCGCTGCTGCGGGCCTTCCGGGACGCCTACGGAATGCCGCCCCACACTTGGCTGACGGACGCCCGGGTGCGTCGGGCGCGGCGGCTGCTGGACACCGGGACGTCCCCGGCCGAGGCCGCCGTCGCCGTGGGTTTCACCGACCAGCCGCACCTGAACCGGCACTTCGCGCGGATCGTCGGCGTGCCGCCCGGTGCCTACCAGCGGGAGCGCAAGAACGTACAAGACGCGCGGCGAGGGCTGCTCCTACCGTTCGAGGCGTGACAGAACAGACAGCCCTTCCCGACGCGAACGACGTGAACGACGCGGGTGTCGCCGGTGGCAAGCCGGACGCCGCCGTCGTGCGGGACGCCCTCGGGGTCGGAGTCGCCGTCGGACTGTCCGGGTTCGCCTTCGGGGTGACCTCGGCCGGCAGCGGACTCACCCTCGCCCAGACCTGTGCGCTCAGCCTCCTGGTGTTCACCGGGGCGTCCCAGTTCGCGCTCGTCGGCGCGCTCGCGGCCGGCGGCAACCCGCTCACCGCGGCGGCCGGGGCCTTCTTCCTGGGCGTGCGCAACGCCTTCTACGGGCTGCGGCTGTCGCAGTTGCTGGCCCTCCCGCGCGCGGTGCGGCCGCTGGCCGCGCAGTGGGTGATCGACGAGACGACGGCCGTGGCCCTCGCCCAGCCCACGCGGCGTGGTGTCCGGATCGGATTCACCGTCACCGGACTCACCCTGTACGTCCTGTGGAACCTCACCACCCTGCTCGGCGCGCTGGGCGCGGAGGCCATCGGGGACACCGACGCCTGGGGCCTCGACGCGGCCGGTCCGGCGGTCTTCCTCGCGCTGCTCGCACCGATGCTGAAGGACACCACCGAGCGCACGGTCGCCGCCCTGGCCGTCCTCCTGGGGCTCGGTCTGCTGCCCGTGCTGCCCGCCGGTGTGCCCGTCCTGGTGGCCGCGCTGGCGGCGCCCCTCGTCCTGTGGGCGCGCGGACGCCGCGCGGGTGGTGCCGGGGACGGCGGGGGCCGTGGGACCGCCGAGGGGGCGGGAGAGCGATGAGCGTGTGGATCGCGATCGGCGTGACGGCGGTGGGCTGCTACGCGGTCAAGCTCCTCGGGCTGCTGGTGCCCGCGGGCGCCCTGGAACGGCCCCTGGTCCGGCGGCTCGCCGCGCTGCTGCCCGTCGCCCTCCTCGCGGCGCTCACCGCCCAGCAGACCTTCGCCGACGGACAGGCGCTCGTGCTGGACGCGAGGACCGCGGGAGTCGCCGCGGCTGCCGTCGCGCTGCTGCTGCGTGCGCCGTTCCTGCTCGTCGTCGCGGCCGCCGTGGTGGTCACCGCGGGCGTACGGGCCATGGGCGGCTGAGTCGGCAGGCCGGCAGGTCGGCAGGTCAGCCGAGGGGACGACCGTACGCCCGGAGCGTACGCAGGGCCTCGATCGTCACCCCGGCGCGGGCCTCCAGCGCCGGGGCGGGTGCCGGGCGGCGCCGGCGGACGGGCCAGCCGCCGTCGCCTTCCTGCTCAGCCGCGAGGAAGTCGAGGGAGCGTGCCATCTCGTCGTCCGTGAACCACGCGCGCGCGAGCGAACGCGGATCCCGCGCGTAGTCGTGCGGGAAATGGTGCTCGCCCGGGGCGTAGCCGGGGGAGACCGGGTACGCGTCGGCATCGTCCGGGTCCAGCACGGCGAGGCGCCGCTCGCGTACCAGGCGGCCCAGCCGGTCGGCCGCGGCCTGTGCGCGCGGACGGTCCGGAGCGGTGTCCAGAAAGGCGACGGCCGCCTCGACCTCGTACGGGTGCGAGGACCCCAGCGACTCGGCTGCCTGCCAGCAGAAGTCGGTGGCGCGGAACAGCCAGGCGTGCCAGACCGCGTTGCGGTGCAGCAGGCCGACCACCGGGCCGGTGGCGAGCAGCTCACCGGGAGGGTCGGCCACGACCGGCACGAAGGGCGCGGCCGGGCCTGCCTCCCCGCCCTCACGGATCAGCGGCAGGGCACCGTCCGGGGTGGACACGGAGGTCAGATAGCGGCACACCCGCTCGACACGCTGCCCGCCGCAGCGGCCGACGGCGTCCAGGATGCGCAGGGCACGCGCGGTGTGCAGCGGCTGACTGGCCGGCCCGCGCAGATCGGGCTCCAGCGCGTGGCCGTACCCGCTGTCCTCGTTGCGGTAGGCGTCCAGCGCGGTCTCCACCGGGCCGGGGTCCCCGCCGCGGAAGTGGTACGCGAACAGCCGCTGCTCCAGTACGCGCGCGGTGAGCCACACGAAGTGCTCGGCGCGCGCGAGCGGTGAGCGCGAGTCCGGGGCGCGGGAGGTCGCGGGCGGTGGGATCGCGGGCGGCGGGATCGCGGGGAGTGGGGACGCTCCGGTTTCGGCCATGCCACAGACCGTAGGCCGAAAAGCGGTCCGTCAGGTGGTCCCGGCCCAAGGCCCACTCTCAGGGGCGGGATACTGAGGGCATGCGGTTGACGGTCTTCTGGGAGCGGATGACGGATCACTTCGGTCCGGGGTACGCCGACACCTTCGCGCGCGATCACGTGATGGCGGAGCTGGGCGGACGTACGGTGCACGAGGCGCTGGACGCCGGCTGGGACGCCAAGGACGTGTGGCGGGTGGTGTGCACCGTCATGAACGTGCCGCGGGAGAAGCGGTGAAGGTTCACGAAGATCACCCGGCGGGGTCTGCCTGTCGGTGGCGTGGGCGAGACTTGCTCCGTGGCATCCACTGACGAGACCGGGCAGGCGGCCCGGCACGCATCCCCGGCCGGCCCCACGCCGCCCACCGGGCCTCCGGCCGACGGCGTCTCCGCCGGGCCGGGCGCCCGCATGCCGCGCTGGCTGCCGCGCGCCATGGTGCTGGCCCTCGCGCTCATCGCCGCCTTCCAGCTGGGCAGCTGGGCCTTCCACCAGCTCACCGGGCTGCTGATCAACGTCCTCATCGCGTTCTTCCTGGCCCTGGCCATCGAGCCCGCGGTGAGCTGGATGGCCGCGCGCGGCCTGCGGCGCGGGTTCGCCACCTTCCTCGTCTTCCTCGCCGTGCTGATCGCCGCCGCGGGGTTCGTCACCCTGCTCGGCTCCATGCTCGCCGGCCAGATCGTCAAGATGGTCGAGGAGTTCCCGGACTACCTCGACTCCGTCATCAACTGGGTCAACGGTCACTTCCACACCGAGCTGAGACGGGTCGACATCCAGGAGGGTCTGCTCCGCTCCGACTGGCTGCGCAACTACGTGCAGAACAGCGCGACGGGCGTCCTGGACGTGTCGGCCCAGGTCCTCGGCGGTCTCTTCCAGTTGCTGACGGTCGTGCTGTTCTCGTTCTACTTCGCCGCCGACGGTCCCCGGCTGCGGCGCGGGCTCTGCTCCGTCCTCCCGCCCGCCCGCCAGGCCGAGGTCCTGCGCGCGTGGGAGATCGCCGTGGACAAGACCGGCGGCTACCTGTACTCACGCGGGTTGATGGCGCTGGTCTCCGGCGTCGCGCACTACATCCTCCTGGAGATCCTCGAGGTGCCCTACGCTCCCGCGCTCGCCGTGTGGGTGGGCCTGGTGTCGCAGTTCATCCCGACCATCGGCACCTATCTCGCGGGCGCCCTGCCCATGCTGATCGCGTTCACGGTCAACCCCTGGTACGCGCTGTGGGTGTTGATCTTCGTGGTGATCTACCAGCAGTTCGAGAACTACGTGCTGCAGCCCAAGCTGACGTCCAAGACCGTGGACATCCACCCCGCGGTCGCCTTCGGCTCCGTCATCGCGGGCACCGCCCTGCTCGGTGCCGTCGGCGCGCTGATCGCCATCCCTGCGGTCGCCACGCTGCAGGCGTTCCTCGGGGCGTACGTCAAGCGCTACGACGTCACGGACGATCCGCGCGTCCACGGGCGCCGGGACCGCCGGACGGGGCCCGGTAGGTCCACGCGTCTGCGCAAGCTGTGGGCCCGGCGCCCGGAGCAGGGACGCCCGGGGGCGGAGGGATCGGAAGGGGCCGGGGACGGCGGATCCTCGTGAGGGCGGCGGCTTCTCTCCAGGGGCGCCTCGTCAGTACGTGAGACCGGCCCACACACCGGCGCCGGCCACGGCAGCCGCGTAGCAGCACACCGCCCCGGTCACGACCCGCTGCCGTACCGCCTCGCTCCACGGGGTGAAGGCCAGCAGCCGGGCCAGGACCGGCAGGACCAGCACCGCGTGCAGGGAGACGCCGTGCAGCGGCTTGAGCCACGCCGTGGAGTGGTAGGCGTCCTCCTGGTGACCGGTGCGGGTGAGCACCACACCGCGCGCGATCATCGCGGCGCCCGAGGCGAGCCCGACGAGCAGCACCGCGAACCCGGAGCGCACCGCCGAGGCCATTCCCGCAGGCCCCGTGGGACGACGGAAGAACGCGGCGAGTGCGAACGCGGTGAGCAGCACGACCAGGACACCGCCGCCCACCGCGAGCGTCATGGACACGGCGGTGTCGAAGGGGGTCTCCATGTTGAGGTGCGAGGGCACCTTGCGCCATGCCTGAAGGGTGATCCCGCCCACCTCGACGACGCAGTCGGCCGCGAACACCGCGAGCAGCACGGCGCGCAGCCGCGATCGCACGCCCAGGTACGAGGTGACCCAGGTGACCGCGATCAGTGTCACCCCGAAGGACAGCCCGAACGTCACCGGTTTCCGCCAGGACACCGGCCCGTCCCAGGGACCGCCGTCCACCGCGAACACCACCAGGTGCGCGAGGCCGGAGAGGACCAGCAGGAGGCCGGTCGCGCGGCACAGGCGCGGTACGGGGGAGCGGTGGGTGGGTGCGGCGCCCGGGGACGGGGCGGGTCCGGTCCTGCGGGCGGTCGGGGCGGTCCTCGCGTTCTGCATGGGAGGAGAGCCTGGCAACGGCAGCCCGCCCCGTCGTCGTCCGGCCGGAGGCTTCCGCCGTACGCCGGCGGGAGCAGGGTCAGCCCTGCGGCTCCTGCGGCTCGGCGTCGATGTCCCGCAGGCCGCGGTCCTTGAGCTCGGTGCGGGTCTCGGTGCGGTGACCGCGGGCGATGTAGTCCCGCACCACCACCTCGACGGCGTCCTGGGGCGAGCCGATACCGGCCAGAACCATCACTTCCACCACCAGTTCGGCGTCGAGACTGATGTTGATCCTGGCCATGGCGTCCCCCTCTTCCGGCTCGCCTCCGCATCCAACCACCTGGCCCGCCGGGCCGGGAGACGTACGCTCGGAAGTGCCGTGTGGTGCGCTTGACACGAAAATCGAACATCCATTCTTATGGAGGCTCCGGCAGGGCTCGTGACGGGTGATTCGAGTGGGTTCGGGTGGAGATGCACCCGAGTTATCCACAGGCCGGACCCGCATCGGGGCCCATTGTCAGTGGCAGGCATTAGCGTCTTTGACGTGAAGCGATCGAATCAAGCAAACCGGGTGGAACCCATGGCAGGAACCGACCGCGAGAAGGCCCTCGACGCCGCGCTCGCACAGATTGAACGGCAATTCGGCAAGGGCGCGGTCATGCGCATGGGCGACCGGACCAACGAGCCCATCGAGGTCATCCCGACCGGGTCGACCGCGCTCGACGTGGCCCTCGGCGTCGGAGGCATCCCGCGCGGCCGTGTCGTGGAGGTCTACGGCCCCGAGTCCTCGGGCAAGACGACCCTGACCCTGCACGCCGTGGCGAACGCGCAGAAGGCCGGCGGCCAGGTCGCGTTCGTGGACGCCGAGCACGCCCTCGACCCCGAGTACGCGAAGAAGCTCGGTGTCGACATCGACAACCTGATCCTGTCCCAGCCGGACAACGGCGAGCAGGCCCTGGAGATCGTGGACATGCTGGTCCGCTCCGGGGCCCTCGACCTCATCGTCATCGACTCCGTCGCCGCGCTCGTCCCGCGCGCGGAGATCGAGGGCGAGATGGGCGACAGCCACGTCGGTCTGCAGGCCCGCCTGATGAGCCAGGCCCTGCGGAAGATCACCAGCGCGCTGAACCAGTCCAAGACCACCGCGATCTTCATCAACCAGCTCCGCGAGAAGATCGGCGTGATGTTCGGCTCCCCGGAGACCACGACCGGTGGCCGGGCGCTGAAGTTCTACGCCTCGGTGCGACTCGACATCCGGCGCATCGAGACGCTGAAGGACGGCACCGACGCGGTCGGCAACCGCACCCGCGTCAAGGTCGTCAAGAACAAGGTCGCGCCGCCGTTCAAGCAGGCCGAGTTCGACATCCTCTACGGCCAGGGCATCAGCCGCGAGGGCGGCCTGATCGACATGGGCGTGGAGAACGGCTTCGTCCGCAAGGCCGGCGCCTGGTACACGTACGAGGGCGACCAGCTCGGCCAGGGCAAGGAGAACGCGCGCAACTTCCTGAAGGACAACCCCGACCTGGCCAACGAGATCGAGAAGAAGATCAAGGAGAAGCTGGGCGTCGGCGTGCGTCCCGAGGAGTCGGCCACCCAGCCCGGCGCGGACGCCGCCTCCGCCGCCACGGCCGACGTCGCACCGGCGGTGCCCGCACCCGCGACCGCCAAGGCCACCAAGTCCAAGGCCGCGGCAGCCAAGAGCTGACCCGTGACCCGACGAACCGACTGGGCCGAGTACACCGACGGTTCCGCCGGGCCGGGCGACCGCACGTACGGGGCGGCTGCGGCCCCGTACGAGACGGATCCCTTCGCCATGGGCTCCAGCGAGGACGACGAGGCGCGCCACGGTGACGACGAGGCGCGCCACGGTGACGACGAGGCGCGCCGCGGAGGCGGACGGGGCCGTGGCACGGGCGGCACACGCGGCCGTCGGCGGCGCGAGCGCGCGGAGCCGTCAGCCGAGGACGGAGGTGCCACTTCCTCGTCGAGGGCCGAGAAGGGGGAGCCTCCGCGGGACCCGGTCGAGCAGGCACGGGCGATCTGCCTGCGCCTGCTCACCGGGACCCCGCGCACCCGCAGACAACTGGCCGACGCCCTGCGCAAGCGGGAGATCCCCGAAGAGGCCGCGGAGGAGGTGCTGTCCAGGTTCGAGGAGGTCGGCCTGATCAACGACAGCGCCTTCGCGGAGGCCTGGGTGGAGTCCCGGCACCACGGCCGCGGGCTGGCCAGGCGCGCCCTCGCCAGAGAGCTGCGGACCAAGGGCGTCGACGCCACGCACATCGACGCGGCGGTGTCCCGGCTGGACTCCGAGCAGGAGGAGGAGACCGCGCGCGACCTGGTCGCCCGCAAGCTGCGCGCCACCCGAGGCCTCGACCGCGACAAGAGGCTGCGCCGCCTCGCGGGCATGCTGGCCCGCAAGGGCTACCCCGAGGGCATGGCCCTGCGGGTGGTCCGTCAGGCGCTGGAGGAGGAGGGCGAGGACACGGAATACCTCGGCGACGAGGGGTTCTGAGCCACCGACGGCCCGGGGGACGTTCCGGGGCAGGGCGGGCAGACCGGGGGCGAAGACCGCGCAGGCTTACCTTGCGCTCCCGGAAGGGTGAACACGCTCCGCACGGCGGTACCGTCTGCGCCGTCGCGTGGCCGTACCGAGCCGCGGTCACCGCACGCGTACACCGTCGCCGGAAGACCGACGGCGACGGACCCGCGCGGACATCCCTCCAGCACGCCCGAAAGGCGGCCCCGCCATGCCCACGCCCGTGCGCCGCCGAAGAGCCGTCTCTGTCCTGCTCCTCGGTACCGGCCTGCTGCTGAGCGGCTGTGGCCTCCACTCGGCCGACTCCGGTTCCACGGACGACGGGCCGCTCACCCTCGGATTCGTCAACGGCGGCAACAGCCGGTTCCACACCTGCCTCCAGCGGTCCGTGGAGATGGCAGCCAAGAACAACTTCGCGAGGCTGGTCACCGCCAACTCCGGGCAGGACGCCGCGACCGAGCTGAGCAACATCGAGGACATGATCGAGCGTGAGGTCGACGCGATCATCCTGCAGACCGTCGACACGGACGCCCTGAAACGCGACATCGAGAAGGCCGAGGCCGCGGACATCCCCGTCTTCCTGACCTCCGTGAGCACCGACCCGGACGACATCCTGGGGGCGGTGGTGGTCGACCTGGAGGCCGTCGGGCGGCTCGACGCCCGGTGGGTCGCCGACGACGCGGCGGGCCGGGACGTACAGGTCGGCGTGATCGCCGGGGCGCCGGGCGCCGCCTCCGACCTGCTCACCGACGGCTTCACCGAGGCCCTGCCCTCCAATGCCGAGGTGGTCGCCGAAGAACCCGGCATGTTCGACGCCGACAAGGCCGGAAAGGTCGCCGCCACCATGGCCCGGGCCCACCCCGGCCTGGACTACGCCTTCGTCGCCAACGAGCAGATGGCCTTCGCCGCCCGCGAGGCCTTCGACGCGGCCGGGGCGGACCGGGTCAGGATCGTGACGGTCAACGGCACCGACGAAGCCCTCGCCGCGCTGAAGGACGGCCGCTTCTCCGCGACGGTGTCCAACTCGGCCGGCAACACCGGCGAACTGGCCGTCCGCAACACGATCGCCCTGCTGCGCGGCAGAAAGGCGGAGAAGATCGACCACACACCGATCCGCCTGGTCACCAAGGGCAACGCGGACACGGCACCGCTGTACTGCCCCGCCGACTACTGAGTCCGGGCGGCCACCGGCAGGCCCGCCGCGCGCCAGGCCTGGAAGCCACCGATCAGGTCGGTGGCCCGGTGCAGACCCAGACGGTGCAGGGACTCCGCCGCCAGACTGGAGGCGTAGCCCTCGTTGCAGACCACGACCACCCGCACGTCGTGGTCCACCGCCTCGGGGAGGCGGTGGCTGCCCTGCGGATCCAGACGCCATTCCAGTTCGTTGCGTTCGATCACCAGGGCGCCGGGAATCACACCGTCCCGCTCGCGCAGCGCGGAGTACCGGATGTCGACCAGCAGCGCCGTGCCGGCCTCGGCGGCGTCGTACGCCTCGGCCGGTGCGATCCGTCGGTACCCGGCGCGTACTCGTTCCAGCAGGGCGTCGATCCCGGTCGGCTCGCTCACTGCCAGTCCTGAGGGCGCTCGACCTGCTCCAGACGCAGGGTCTGTCCGATGCGGCCGTAGCGGCGGATCCGGGGCAGGGGCGGGTAGTAGGCGTGCACCGACACCGCGTGCCGGTCGGACGACTCGTTGATGACCTCGTGCACGTGGTGCCGGCCGAAGGCGCGCCCCTTGCCGACGGTCAGCCGGCGTTCCCGGTCCACACCGTCGCTGAGCTCGAGGGTCTTCCAGCCGTCGGTGGGCAGACGGGCGGCGAGCGCGTTCTCCTTGAGCTCGCCCGCGGCCGTGACGAAGGCGCCCACGGAGTCGGCGTGGTCGTGCCAGCCGGTGCCCGTGCCGGGCGGCCAGCCGATCAGCCAGGCCTCGCTGCCGCCAGGACCGGCCAGCCGCACCCAGGTGCGGCCCTCGGGGTCGAGCGGCAGGGAGGCGATCAGCTCGGCGTCGGCCGCCGCACGCCGTACGAAGTCGAGGAGCTCGGCCTGCGTCGGCGCGGCCGTGGAAGCGGAGACAGGAGAGACGGAGGGGAGGGACACGGGCACCGTCCTGGGAGTTCGCGAGGGAGCGCGCGGCGGCACGTCCGAGCGGCGGCGCGCGCGAAGAAAAGGGGATGCGAATTCAGCAGGACGGACGACACACGCAGCCCGCATAGCGGACGAGGTCCATATGGACCCTCCGCCACAGGCGCACACAGGTGTCGGTCACGATCCGGAGTAGACCATGACGGTGTGGGCCGGTCAACTCAGCGTCACCATGCGGACAGCGACCGCGCGCCCGGTGACCGGAGGCCGGGTCCAGGAACCATCGGGCGGTCGTGCGATCGGTGAGGCCGACCCGCTCAACGCGACCCGGCCGCCGCTCCCGCCCCCTCCTCGGCCTCCCTCGCCGCCCCTGCCGTCGCCCCGCCCAGGGCGCTCTCCGCGGCCGCGTAGAGGTCGGCCGGGCGCACCCCGTTCAGGGCCGTGACGAGGTGGCCGTCGGGCCGCACCAGCAGCACGGTGTGGGCGGCGGCGCCCGGATAGCTCTCGGCGACCAGCAGCTCGGCGTGGTGGGGCAGCGCCGTCACCGCCGCCGCAAGCCGGGGCATGATCCCGGCCGTCACCCAGTGCTTGCGCTCCCACACCCCCGTACCCGGCGCGATCAGCACCACCAGCAGCGCCCCCCGCCCCAGCCGGTCGCGCAGCCGTACGAAGGTGCCGTCCTCCGCCGTGACCCGCACGTCGGTGACGGGCGTCCCGGGCGGTGTGCCGACGGACACCTCCCCGGCGAGGTGCTCGGGCGCCAGCGGCGAGGCGGCGTACGTCCCCGGCGCGCCCAGCGTCCCGCGCCCGAGGTGACCGTCCGCCAGCAGCGCGTCGTTGCCGCGGGCCGCGCCGGGGACGTAGGAGCGCAGGCCACCGCCGCCGCGGAGCAGGGGGAGCAGCTGGTCGGCGGCGCGCAGCCGCGCGGAGATCGCCGCCCGCCGCTCCTCCTGGTAGCTGTCGAGCAGCGCCTCGCGAGGCCCGTGGTGCCAGGCCAGGGCCAGTTTCCAGGCGAGGTTGTCGGCGTCGAGGAGCCCCTCCTCGAGTCCCTGTGTGCCCAGCGCGCCCAGCAGGTGCGCCGCGTCCCCGGCGAGCAGCACGCGGCCCATCCGCCAGCGGCGGGCGAGGCGGTGGTGGACCGTGTGGACGCCGGTGTCGAGGAGTTCGTACGCCGGGGTCGCACCGTCGGCCCACCCGGTGAGGGTCTCGCGGACCCGGTTCACCAGGAGTTCCGGCGTGACCAGGTCCTTGCCGGGCGGCAGCAGCCAGTCCAGGCGCCACACGCCGTCGGGCAGCGGGCGGCCGACCACCTCACCGGCCGACGGCCCGGTCGTCCGCCACGGCGGCATGCGGTGGAGCAGCGCCTCGTCGGTCCACGGGAGTTCGGTGCGCAGCGCGGCGACGGCGTATCGTTCCACCGCCGTACGGCCGGGGAAGCGGATGTCCTGGAGCTTGCGGACGGTGGAGCGGGGGCCGTCGCAGCCGATCAGGTAACTGCCGCGCCACCAGGTGCCGGCGGGGCCGCGGGTATGGGCCGTGACGCCGGACTTCTCCTGTTCGATGCCGTCCAGCCGGCTGTCCACGGCCACCTTGACGAACCGCTCACGGGCGAGCGCCGTACGCAGGACCCCGGTCAGCTCGTGCTGGGCGATGTGCAGGGGGGCCGGTTCGGCGTCGCCGAACGTGACCTCGCGCGTCACCTGCTTGCGCCGCATCGACCGCCATCCGGCCCAACGCGAACCGAGCCCCGTCAGCGGTGTGCCGGTCAGCCGCTCGACGAGTGCGACGGCCTCCTCGCGCAGGACGACGGTACGGGCGGGGCGGGGTTCGTCCTTGCCCGGTCCCTCGTCGAGGACGACACAGGGCACCTCCTGCCGCGCCAGCGCCAGGGCGAGCGTGAGCCCGACGGGCCCCGCTCCGGTGATGATCACCGGGTCCACGGTGCGGCGCCCCCTGCCCGTGGCGGTGTCCCGGGGGACGTGGGTGAACAGGACATTGGAGCAGGGTGCACGGTCACAGAACGTATGCAACCTATTGCCGCAGCTTGCGTCAAGCGACGGAGGCCGTGGCGATCAAGCCACGGCCTCCGTTGATGGTCATACGAGATGACCGAGTGTCAGATGTGTCAGACCTTGCCGACCGTTCCGGCATCGGCGGTCTCCACGTCGTCCGCACTCAGCACCGCACCCGTCGACTTCTTCGCCCGCCGCAGCCGGCGCTCCAGCCAGCTCGCGAAGCTCGTGAGGGCGAAGTTGAGCGCGATGTAGATCACCGCGACCACGGTGTAGCTGGCGATCACGTTGGCGCCGTAGTAGCCGCTCATCGTGTTGGCCGAGGCGAGCAGCTCGGGGAAGGTGAGGATGGCGCCGCCGAGCGCGGTGTCCTTGAGGATCACGACGAGCTGGCTGACGATGGCGGGCAGCATCGCGGTGACCGCCTGCGGCAGCAGGATCAGCCGCATGACCTGGCCCTTGCGCAGCCCGATCGCCATCGCGCCCTCTGCCTGGCCCTTGGGGAGCGCCAGGATGCCGGACCGGACGATCTCGGCGAGGACGGAGGCGTTGTACAGCACCAGGCCGGTGACGACGGCGTAGAGCGGGCGGTCGTCCGAGCTGACGTTCGTGTACTCCGCGAACAGCGCCAGACCGAAGATCATCAGGACCAGCACGGGGATGGACCGGAAGAACTCGACCACGACCGCGGCCGGCACCCGGACCCACCGGTGGTCGGAGAGCCGGGCGATGCCCAGTGCGGCGCCGAGCGGCAGGGCGATGACCACCGCGAGAACCGCGGCCTTCAGGGTGTTCTGCAGACCCGGCCAGATGTACGTCGACCACGCCTCGGTGCCGGTGAAGAAAGGCTTCCACAGGGCCCACTCCAGCTGACCCTTGTCGTCGAGGGTGCTGAACACCCACCACAGCAGGGCGGCGAGGGCGACCAGGAAGACGACCGTGAAGAGGACGTTGCGACGCTTGGCACGGGGGCCCTGGGCGTCGTAGAGGACCGAGCTCATCGCTTCACCGCCACCTTCTTGCCCACCCAGCCGAGGATCAGGCCGGTCGGCAGCGTCAACACCACGAACACGAGAGCGATGACCGCGGAGATGAGCAGCAGCTGAGCCTCGTTCTCGATCATCTCCTTCATCAGCAGCGCCGTTTCCGCCACGCCGATGGCGGCGGCGACCGTGGTGTTCTTGATCAGCGCGATCAGCACGTTCGCCAGCGGAACGACGGACGAGCGGAACGCCTGCGGCAGAACCACCAGCCGGAGCACCTGACCGAAGCTCAGGCCCAGGGCCCGCGCCGCCTCCGCCTGGCCGACCGGCACCGTGTTGATGCCGGAGCGCAGCGCCTCGCACACGAACGACGACGTGTAGAGGATCAGGCCCAGGACGGCGAGCCGGAAGTTGATCGTCTCGAAGTCATTGCCTCCGCCGAGGGTGACCCCCAGCGTCTGGTTCAGTCCCAGCGACGCGAACAGGATGATCACGGTCAGCGGGATGTTCCGCACGATGTTCACGTACGCGGTTCCGAAAGCGCGCATCAACGGAACCGGGCCGACCCGCATGGCGGCCAGCAAGGTGCCCCAGATCAGGGAGCCGACGGCCGAGAGCACAGCGAGCTGCACTGTCGTCCAGATGGCTCCCGCCAGGTCGTAATCCTGAAGAAAGTCGAACACGATCTCCCGCGCTTCCGCGTGTAGGGATGCCCGCCCCGGCGCGCCGCCCCTGCCGTAGGGCGGCGCACCCTGTCAGGCCCGGCCTCAGCTCTTGATGTCGCCGATCTTCGGCGCCGGCTCGTTCTTGTAGTTGGCCGGGCCGAAGTTGTCCTTGACGGCCTTGTCCCAGGACTTGTCCGCGACCATCTCCTCCAGGGCCTTGTTGATCTTGCCCTTGAGGTCGCTGCCCTTCTTGACGCCGATGCCGTAGTTCTCGTTCGTCAGCTTGAAGCCGCCGAGCTTGAACTTGCCCTTGAACTGCGACTGGGAGGCGTAACCGGCGAGGATCGAGTCGTCCGTGGTCAGCGCGTCGATGGCACCGTTCTGCAGACCGGGCAGGCAGGCCGAGTACGTCGGGTACGGCTGCAGCTGGGCCTTGGGGGCCAGCTTGTCCTTGATGTTCTGGGCCGAGGTCGAGCCGGTGACCGAGCAGAGCTTCGCGTTGTTCAGGTCCTCGGGCGACTTGATCTTGTCGTCGTCGGCACGGAGCAGAACGTCCTGGTGGGCGAGCAGGTAGGGGCCGGCGAAGTCGACCTTCTCCGAGCGCTCGGGGGTGATCGAGTACGTGGCGGCGATGAAGTCGACGTCACCGCGCTGCAGCATGGTCTCGCGGTCGGCGCTCTTCGACTCCTTCCACTCGATCTGGTCCTCGGTGTAGCCGAGCTTCTTGGCGACGTACGTGGCGACGTCCACGTCGAAGCCCGCGTAGCCGTCCGGGGTCTTCTGGCCGAGGCCGGGCTGGTCGAACTTGATGCCGATGGTGATCTTCTTGTCGCCACCGCCGGAGGAACCGCTGTCCTTGTCGTCGCCGCCGCACGCGGTGGCGGTCAGGGCGAGGGCGAGCACGGCGGCCGAGGCGGCGGAGACCTTGCGGAGCTTCATGGTGGACATCCTTTGGCTGTGATCGAGCTGTGGTCGAGCTGCGATCGGACGATCAGAGGATCAGGCGATCAGTGCGGCTGTCGGGGACGGGCCGCCGGTGCGGTCGGCGCGGGGCGCCGGAGCCGCTCCGAAAATCTCAGTGGTGCAGGATCTTCGACAGGAAGTCCTTGGCACGGTCGCTGCGCGGGTTGCTGAAGAACTGGTCCGGCGTCGCTTCCTCGACGATGCGGCCGTCCGCCATGAACACCACGCGGTTGGCCGCAGAGCGGGCGAAGCCCATCTCGTGCGTCACCACGATCATGGTCATCCCGTCCTCGGCGAGCTGCTTCATGACCTCCAGGACCTCGTTGATCATCTCGGGGTCGAGAGCCGACGTCGGCTCGTCGAAGAGCATGACCTTCGGGTCCATGGCCAGCGCCCGCGCGATGGCGACACGCTGCTGCTGACCGCCGGAGAGCTGCGCGGGGTACTTGTCGGCCTGGGCGCCCACGCCGACCCGGTCGAGCAGGGCGCGCGCCTTCTCGTCGGCCTTCTTGGCGTCGACCTTGCGGACCTTGACCTGGCCCAGGGTGACGTTCTCGAGCACCGTCTTGTGCGCGAAGAGGTTGAAGGACTGGAAGACCATGCCGACGTCGGCCCGCAGCTTGGCCAGCTCCTTGCCCTCGGCGGGCAGCGGCTTGCCGTCGATCGTGATCGAACCGGAGTCGATGGTCTCCAGGCGGTTGATGGTGCGGCACAGAGTGGACTTGCCGGACCCCGAGGGTCCGATGACCACGACGACCTCGCCGCGGTGAATCGTCAGGTCGATGTCCTGGAGCACATGCAACGCGCCGAAGTGCTTGTTGACACTGTTCAGGACGACCAGTTCGCCGGTCGCAGCCTTGTCTTCCTTGGCCACCGATACTTCGGTCATCGCTCTCGGGCTCCGTCCTCCTGGGTTTCGCAGGACAGTAGTGACCCGGGACACGTCGCGTCTCTACATCTGAGCGAGATCTGAGCATCACGATCCGATAGCAATCGGACACGAGTCGTAGCACTTGTGAGCTGGGCGCATATCGGCCGGATAACTTCGAGCGGCCGCAACCGGAAGCCTCTTGACGCCGTCCCCTTACATCGGCGTCACTGCACAGGACGCACGCGCGCGTGCCCGTAGTTCCACCCGCCCCGATCTCTGCCCCGCCCGACCTCCACTCGCCCCGATATCTACCCGCGCCGAGCGCACGGCCGATGAACCGAAGGGAGCCCGGATGAGACTGCTGCTCGTCGAGGACGACAACCACGTGGCCGCCGCCCTGTCCGCGATCCTGGCACGGCACGGCTTCGACGTCACCCACGCGCGCAGCGGCGAGGAGGCGCTCCAGGCGCTCGTCCCCGAGGCCGACGGCTTCGGCGTCGTCCTGCTCGACCTCGGCCTGCCCGACCAGGACGGTTACGAGGTCTGCGGCAAGATCCGCAAGCGCACCAGCACCCCGGTCATCATGGTCACCGCGCGCTCCGACGTCCGCTCCCGCATCCACGGCCTCAACCTCGGCGCCGACGACTACGTGGTCAAGCCGTACGACACCGGGGAACTGCTCGCCCGGATCCACGCCGTCAGCCGGCGCACCGCCCACGAGGACGCCACCGCGAGCACCGAGACCGTCGTCCGCCTCGGCGCCGTCCGCATCGAGCTGCCGACACGCCAGGTGAGCGTGGACGGTTCGGTTGTCCAACTCACCCGCAAGGAGTTCGATCTGCTCGCCCTGCTCGCCCAGCGGCCCGGTGTGGTCTTCCGCCGCGAGCAGATCATCAGCGAGGTCTGGCGCACCAGCTGGGAGGGGACCGGGCGCACCCTGGAGGTGCACGTCGCCTCCCTGCGCTCCAAGCTGCACATGCCCGCGCTGATCGAGACCGTCCGCGGCGTCGGCTACCGCCTCGTCGCCCCCACCGCCCAAGGGGCCGGGTGAGCACACGCCTGCTCCCGCTGCTCATCGTCCTGATGGCGGCCGTACTGCTCGCGCTCGGCGTGCCGCTCGGCGTCAGCGTCGCCCGCGCGGAGCAGCAGAAGGTCGTCATCGACCGCATCGACGACACGGCACGCTTCGCCGCGCTCGCCCAGTTCGTCACCGAGGACGGGACGGGCGGCGGCTCACGCCGGACGGACACGGACGAGCGCCTGGAGACCCTGCAGACCGAGCTGACCAGCTACTACGAGGTCTACGGCATCAAGGCGGGCGTCTTCTACCGCAATCACATCCCGATGGCCAACGCGCCCACGACGTGGTTCCTGCCCCAGGACGGCGAGGTCCGCGACTCCTTCGACGAGGCGCTGCTCAGCCGCCGCAGCCACGACCCCGAGCAGGTGTGGCCCTGGCAGGACGGCCGGCTCGTGGTGGCCTCGCCGGTGATCCGGGACGGCGACGTGGTCGCGGTCGTGGTCACCGAGTCGCCGACCGACTCGATGCGCTCGAGCACCCTGCGCGGCTGGCTGGTCATCGGCGCCGGGGAGATCGCCGCGATGCTGCTCGCCGTCGGCGCCGCACTGCGGCTGACCGGCTGGGTGCTCAGGCCGGTGCGCGTGCTCGACGCCACCACCCACGACATCGCCACCGGACGGCTCAAGTCCCGGGTCGCGCCGGCCGGGGGGCCGCCCGAGCTCAGACGCCTGGCCGGGTCCTTCAACGAGATGGCGGACCACGTGGAGGACGTGCTGGAGCAGCAGCGCGCCTTCGTCGCCGACGCCTCGCACCAGCTGCGCAACCCGCTCGCCGCGCTCCTGCTCCGCATCGAGCTGCTCGCCCTCGAGCTGCCCGAGGGGAACGAGGAGATCGCCTCCGTCCAGACCGAGGGCAAGCGTCTGGCCCGGGTCCTGGACGACCTGCTCGACCTGGCACTGGCCGAACACAGCCAGGCCGACCTCAAGGTCACCGACATCGGCGCGCTGACCGCCGAGCGGGTGGCGGCCTGGGCGCCGACGGCCGAGGCCAAGGGCGTACGGCTGGTCGGCGACTGCCCGCCGACCACGGGCTGGGCCGACCCGGTGACCCTGTCCAGCGCCCTGGACGCGGTCATCGACAACGCGGTGAAGTTCACGCCCCCCGACGAGACCGTGCGGGTCGAGGTCGCCTCCGCCGGGGACGCCGCCACCGTCGTCGTCACCGACAACGGTCCCGGGCTCACCGACGAGGAGCTCGCGCGCGTGGGGGACCGTTTCTGGCGCAGCGGGCGGCACCAGAACATCAACGGCTCCGGCCTCGGCCTGTCCATCTGCCGGGCGCTGCTCGCGGCGGGCGACGGCTCGGTCTCCTTCGGCCACCACGACCCGCACGGCCTGGAGGTCACGGTCAGGGTGCCCAGGACGGGCACGGCGCCCAGGGAGCCCGAGCGGCCGTGAGCCGCCGGAGCGGACCTACGGCTTGACCGACCGGTAGTAGCGCCGGGCGCCCTCGTGCAGCTCCAACGGGTCGGTGTAGATGGCGGTGCGCAGGTCCACCAGCTGCGCGGAGTGCACGTGCGCGCCGATGCCGTCGCGGCTGTCGAGCACGGTCCGGGTCAGCCACTCAGTGAGCCGCGGATCGACGTCCGCGCGGGTCACCAGCAGGTTGGACACCGCCATGGTGGGCACCACGGCACCGTTCTGCACGGTGGGGTAGGCCGACTCCGGCATGTTGGTGGTGCGGTAGTAGCGGGTCGCGCCGCCCGACTCGTGCAGCTCGCTGACCAGGTCGTCGCCGATCGGCACGAACCGGAACGCGGAGCTCTCCGCGATCTCCTTGAGGCCGTCCGTCGGCACCCCGCCGGACCAGAAGAACGCGTCGAGCTCGTCGCCGAGGCGCCCGGGACCGGTGTCGATCCCGTCCGCCCGGGGCGTGATGTCCGTCTCCGGGTCGATGCCCACGGCCTTCAGCAGCCGGGTGGCGATCAGCCGGACCCCCGAGTTGGGCAGCCCGATGGCCACCCGCTTGCCGCGCAGGTCGGCCACCGACTGGATGTCCGAGTCGTTCGGCACGACCAACTGCACGTAGTCGTCGTAGAGCCGGGTGACCCCGCGCAGCTCCTCGGCACCCGGGCCGCCGGCCAGCTTGTACGTCTCCACCGCGTCGGCCGCCGCGATCGTGAAGTCGGCCTCGCCGGACGCCACCCGCTCGACGTTCTCCTGGGAGCCCGCGCTGGTCATCAGCCGTACGTCCAGGCCCGGCATGTCCTTGCGCAGCTCGGTGCGCAGCAGCTCGCCGTACTTCTGGTAGACGCCCGCGCGGGTGCCGGTGCTGAACGTGATCGTGCCGCTCGGTGGCTTCTCGCCCAGCGGCAGCAGCCACCACAGCAGCAGCCCGAGCACGACGGCACCGGCGACCGCGCCCTGGACGGCCCGGCGCCTGCCGATACGGGAGAGCAGCGTGGACATGGGGGCGATCCTGCCAGCCCGCACCCGCACTGACCAGGGCCGGGCTCACACGACGGCGCCACGGCACCGGGACGCGGACGTGGGCCCGGACGCCCGGGAGCCGGGCGCGGGCCCGCCGTCCCGCCCGCTGGCCCGGTCCCGCCCGAGTCCCGCGCACGACGACCCCCGCACCTGTGTGCCGGGGTCGTGCGAGGGCCGGGCAGGCCCGGGCCGCGCCGACGTCAGTCGCCCACCGAGGCTTCCGCCTCCGCCTCCGTCGTCCGGGGCGTCCCCTCCGCGGGGCCGCCGGGACGGTCGGGGTTGTAGCGGCGCCGGAAGAGGCGCATCGCCAGCGGCTCGGTGAAGCGCGCGGTGAGGGGGCCGAGGACGACCAGGATGAGGACGTACGCCGTGGCCAGCGGGCCCAGGGAAGGCTCGATGCCGGCCGAGACCGCGAGGCCCGCGATGACGATGGAGAACTCGCCGCGGGCCACCAGCGCGCCGCCCGCCCGCCAGCGGCCCTTGACGGAGATCCCGGCCCGCCGCGCCGCCACGTACCCGGTGGCGATCTTCGTCACGGCGGTCAGCAGCGCCAGCGCCAGGGCGGGCAGCAGGACCGGCGGAATGCTGGCCGGATCCGTGTGCAGCCCGAAGAAGACGAAGAAGACCGCCGCGAACAGGTCCCGCAGCGGGCTCAGCAGCGTGTGCGCGCCCTCCGCGACCTCCCCGGACAGCGCGATGCCCACCAGGAAGGCGCCCACCGCGGCCGACACCTGGAGCTGCTGCGCGACACCGGCGACGAGGATCGTCAGGCCCAGCACCACAAGGAGCAGCTTCTCGGGGTCGTCGCTGGAGACGAAGCGGGAGATGAGCCGCCCGTAGCGCACCGCGACGAAGAGCACGAGGCCCGCCGCGGCCAGCGCGATCGCCAGGGTGATGCTCCCGGTCATCAGCCCGGCGCCGGCGACCAGGGCCGTGACGATCGGCAGGTACACCGCCATCGCCAGGTCCTCCAGGACCAGCACGCTCAGGATCACCGGCGTCTCACGGTTGCCGACCCGGCCCAGGTCGCCGAGGACCTTCGCGATCACACCGGACGACGAGATCCACGTCACGCCGGCGAGGACCACGGCGGCCACCGGACCCCAGCCCATCAGCAGCGCGGCCACCGCGCCCGGCACGGCGTTGAGCGCGCAGTCGACCAGGCCCGCCGGATAGTGGGACTTGAGGTTGGTGACCAGGTCGCTGGCCGTGTACTCCAGGCCCAGCATCAGCAGCAGGAGGATGACACCGATCTCGGCGCCCGTCGCGACGAACTCCTCGCTCGCGCCGAGCGGGAGCAGGCCGCCCTCGCCGAAGGCCAGACCGGCCAGCAGGTACAGCGGGATGGGGGACAGCTGGTAACGGCCGGCGAACCGGCCGAGCAGCCCGAGCCCCAGGATGATGGAACCGAACTCGATCAGCAGAACCGCGGAGTGCACCGGCTCACTCCTGCCCGAGTATCGCCGCGGCGGCGTCGACGCCCTCACGGGTGCCGATGACGATCAAGGTGTCACCACCCACGAGCCGGAAGTCCGGCGCCGGCGAGGGAATCGCCTCGGCCCGCCGCAGCACCGCCACGATCGAGGCACCCGTGTCGGTCCGCATCCGGGTGTCGCCCAGCAGCCGTCCGTTCCACCGGGAGGTGGCCGCCACCTCGATCCGCTCGGCGACCAGCCCCAGATCGGTGGTGTAGAGCAGGCTCGCGCTGTGGTGGGAAGGCTTCAGCGCGTCTATCAGCGCCCCCGCCTCGGGCCCCGTCAGCCGCAGGGAGTGGGCGCAGGAATCGGGGTCGTCGGTCCGGTACACGTTCACCGTGCGGGCGCCGTCGCGGTGGGCCACCACGGACAGGTGGCGGTGCTCGCGGGTCACCAGGTCGTACTGGACCCCGATACCCGGGAGCGGCGTCGCCCTCAGGCGTGGAGCTGACACGTGCTTTCCCCTCATTCGTCCTGCGTTGCCTGCCGCGTCTCCAGCTGCGCTTTCCGCACGTGGGTGCCGTGCTCGCGACCTCGCCATGCTGCCATCCGCACGTACGGTGGCGATATGGGTGTCGTGACGGATATACGGAGCCGGTCGCGGGCGGCGACACTGGCTGCGGGGGCGTCGTGCGAGAAGGCCGGGAGGAGCGGAAAGAGGAACGTGTCGCTGTTCTGGCGGATCTTCTCGCTCAACGCCGCCGGCCTGGTCGTCGCCACCGCACTGCTGCTGGGACCGGTCACCGTGTCGACGCCCGTGCTGGCCGGGGAGGCCCTCGTCCTGCTGGCGGGCCTCGCCGCCCTGCTGGCCGGCAACGCGGTCGTCCTGCGCATCGGACTCACCCCGCTGCACCGGCTGGGCCGGGCCATGTCCACCGCCGACCTGCTGGTGCCCGGGACCCGGCCCGAGGTCTCCGGACCGGCCGAGGCGGCGCAGCTGATCGCGACGTACAACACGATGCTGGACCGGCTCCAGGCCGAACGCGCCGCCGGCGCCGGCCGGGCGCTGGAGGCCCAGGAACGCGAACGCCACCGCATCGCCCGCGAGCTCCACGACGAGGTGGGCCAGACCCTGACCGCCGTCCTCCTCCAGCTCAAGCGCGTCGCCGACCGCGTACCCGGGGACCTGCGCGAGGAGGTCACCCTGGCGCAGGAGGCCACCCGGGCCGGCCTCGACGAGATCCGCCGCATCGCCCGCCGACTGCGCCCCGGTGTCCTGGAGGAACTCGGTCTGGCCAGTGCCCTGCGCTCGCTCGCCGCCGAGTTCACGCACCACGGGCTGACCGTCCAGCACCACATCCCCGGCGACCTGCCCCCGCTCGCCCCGGAGGCCGAACTCGTGCTCTACCGGGTCGCCCAGGAGGGCCTGACCAACACCGCCCGCCACGCCGATGCCGACCGCGCCGCGCTCACACTGCGCCCGCTGCCGCTGCCCGAGGGCGGGGGTGTCGAGCTGCTCGTCCGCGACAACGGCACCGGCCTCGGTACGGCCGCCGAGGGCGCCGGCATCCGCGGGATGCGGGAGCGGGCCCTGCTGATAGGAGCCGAGATCCACTTCGCACCCGCCCCCCGAGGGGGCACCGACGTACGCCTGCGCGTCCCCGCGCCGCCGGGGGACCGTTCCGCAGACCGAACCGGAGACAGCCCCTGATGTCAGCACGGCCCCCGATCCGCGTCCTGCTCGCCGACGACCACACCCTCGTACGCCGCGGAGTCCGCCTCATCCTGGACGGCGAACCCGATCTCACGGTGGTCGCCGAGGCCGGTGACGGTGCCGAGGCGGTCGCGGCCGCGCGGGCCACCGAGGTCGACCTGGCCGTCCTGGACGTCGCCATGCCCCGCATGACCGGCCTCCAGGCGGCCCGCGAACTCTCCCGCCGCCTGCCCGAGCTGCGCATCCTGATCCTGACCATGTACGACAACGAGCAGTACTTCTTCGAGGCCCTCAAGGCGGGTGCCTGCGGATACGTCCTCAAGTCCGTCGCCGACCGCGACCTGGTCGAGGCGTGCCGGGGCGCCGTGCGCGACGAGCCGTTCATCTATCCCGGCGCCGAACGGGCCCTCGTCCGCTCCTACCTGGACCGTGTGCAGGGCGGCGGCGGCCTGCCCGAGCGGCCCATCACCGAGCGCGAGGAGGAGATCCTCAAGCTCGTCGCCGAGGGCCACACCTCCAAGGAGATCGGCGAGCTGCTGTTCATCAGCGCCAAGACCGTCGAACGCCACCGCGCGAACCTCCTGCAGAAACTGGGCGTACGCGACCGCCTGGAACTCACCCGGTACGCGATCCGCGCGGGGCTCATCGAACCCTGAGCCGCGGTTGTCTTCGAGCCTGAGCGCCTCCAGTGCGGGAGAAGGCATGCATGGGAGCGCTCCCATGCATCACCCCCGAGCGTGACGGTGCACTGTCAATACGTGCGGCGGCCTTCACCACCACCGCGACCGCCTACCCTTATGGCCATGAGCAGCATCGACCGGAGCCAGTCAGTGGGCGGCACGCGCACCTACGAAGTACGCACCTACGGGTGCCAGATGAACGTCCACGACTCCGAGCGATTGTCCGGTCTGCTGGAGGACGCGGGTTACGTCCGCGCCCCCGAGGGCGCCGACGGCGACGCGGACGTCGTCGTCTTCAACACCTGCGCCGTGCGGGAGAACGCCGACAACAAGCTGTACGGCAACCTCGGCCACCTCGCCCCGAAGAAGGCGAGCCGGCCCGGCATGCAGATCGCGGTCGGCGGCTGCCTGGCGCAGAAGGACCGCGACACCATCGTGAAGCGGGCCCCCTGGGTGGACGTCGTCTTCGGCACCCACAACATCGGCAAGCTCCCGGTGCTGCTGGAGCGCGCCCGCGTGCAGGAGGAGGCGCAGGTCGAGATCGCCGAGTCCCTGGAGGCGTTCCCGTCCACGCTGCCCACCCGGCGCGAGAGCGCCTACGCGGCCTGGGTCTCCATCTCCGTCGGCTGCAACAACACCTGCACCTTCTGCATCGTGCCCGCGCTGCGCGGCAAGGAGAAGGACCGCCGGCCCGGCGACATCCTCGCCGAGGTCGAGGCCCTGGTCGCCGAGGGCGTCAGCGAGATCACCCTCCTCGGGCAGAACGTCAACGCCTACGGCTCCGACATCGGCGACCGCGAGGCGTTCAGCAAGCTGCTGCGCGCCTGCGGGAACATCGAAGGACTGGAGCGCGTCCGCTTCACCTCCCCGCACCCCCGCGACTTCACCGACGACGTCATCGCCGCCATGGCCGAGACGCCGAACGTGATGCCGCAGCTGCACATGCCGCTCCAGTCCGGCTCCGACCCGGTGCTCAAGGCGATGCGCCGCTCCTACCGCCAGGAGCGCTACCTGGGGATCATCGAGAAGGTGCGGGCCGCCATCCCGCACGCGGCGATCACCACCGACATCATCGTGGGCTTCCCCGGCGAGACCGAGGAGGACTTCCAGCAGACCCTGCACGTGGTGCGCGAGGCCCGCTTCGCCCAGGCCTTCACCTTCCAGTACTCCAAGCGCCCCGGTACCCCGGCCGCCGAGATGGACGGCCAGATCCCCAAGGCGGTCGTCCAGGAGCGCTACGAGCGCCTCGTCGCCCTCCAGGAGGAGATCTCCTGGGAGGAGAACAAGAAGCAGGTCGGCCGCACCCTGGAGCTGATGGTCGCCGAGGGCGAGGGCCGCAAGGACGGCACCACCCACCGCCTCTCCGGACGCGCCCCCGACAACCGCCTGGTGCACTTCACCAAGCCGGAGCAGGAAGTCCGCCCCGGCGACGTGGTGACGGTGGAGATCACCTACGCCGCGCCGCACCACCTCCTCGCCGAGGGCGCGGTGCTCGGCGTGCGCCGCACGCGCGCGGGCGACGCCTGGGAGAAGCGCAACACGGCCGAGCAGGCCAAGCCGGCGGGTGTGCTGCTGGGCCTGCCGAAGATCGGCGTCCCCGAGCCCCAGCCGGCCGTGGCGAGCGGCTGCGGCTGCGACTGACCGCAGGGGGTGCCGCGGAGGGCGGCGACCCGGGGATACGCTGCCGATCATGCTTGTCGCCGCCGCCGTCTGTCCCTGCCCGCCGCTCCTCGTACCGGAGGTCGCCGCGGGTGCCGCACCCGAGCTGGACGCCGCACGCGCAGCGTGCACGGACGCGCTGGGCGTGCTCGCCGCGTCCCGGCCCGACCGGCTCGTGGTCGTGGGACCCGCGGACTCCGCCGGCCCCGAGGTCTACCCGCAGGGTGCGCGGGGCTCCTTCCGCGGCTTCGGCGTGGACATGGACGTGTACCTGGGCGCCGACAGCGGCGACGGGGGCGGCGCCGACCTGCCCTACGGTCTGGCCGTGGGTGCCTGGCTGCTCGGGCGGGCCGGGTGGACCGACGCCCCTGTCGGCGGCATCGGCGTGGGAGAGGCGCTGTCCGCCGAGCGCTGTGCCGCCGTAGGCCGGGACATCGCCGCTCGGGCCGGGCGGGTCGCGCTGCTGGTGCTGGGCGATGCCAGCGCGTGCCGCACGCTCAAGGCGCCCGGGTACCTCGACGAGCGGGCGGCGCCCTTCGACACGCAGGTGGGACGCGCCCTGGGCGCGGCGGATCCGGTTGCCCTCGCAGCCGTGGACGTCGCCCTGGCCCGCGAGCTCAAGGTGTCCGGCCGGGCACCCTGGCAGGTCCTCGCGGGTGCGGCCGAGGGCGCGGACCTCGCCGGCGCGCTGCTGTACGAGGACGCGCCCTACGGGGTGGGGTACGTCGCGGCCACCTGGTCGTAGCTCCAGGCGTGGTCGTGACGGCCGTGCACGGTCGTGGCGGCCGGGCACGCTCACGCGCCCGCGGACGGCCCGGAGCCGCGGTCCGAAGATCCGGTTCCGTGACCGTCCGACGACGTGCCGGGGTCAGGAAGCCGGAGGCGGTCCGGCCGGAGGCGGTCCGCCAGGCGTTCCGGGCGCGCCGCCTCCTTCCCTGCCCTCGTCGTCCTTGTGGGCGAGGCGTTCCATGGCGTCCTTGGCCTTGCCCGTGCCCGTCTGGATGCGGTCGCTGTACTTGCCCTTGGTCCGTTCGTCGACGGTCCGCGCCATCTTGTCGAGACCGCGGTCGATCTTGTCGCCGTGCTGCTGCGCGAGGTCGGAGACCTTGCCCTTCGCCGGTTCGAGTCTGGCCTTCAAGTTGTCCAGGAGACCCATGGTTCGCCTTCCCTCACGGGGCAGTCAGGTGCGGGCGCCCTTGTCGGCCTCGTTGTCGACGGCCTCCCCGGCCGACTGCTGCTTGGGGATGCCGACGCTCTCCGGGTCGCCGCCCTCGGCGGCTTCGTCGGCCTGCGCCGTGTTCCGGGGATCGGCGTCGGCCCTCTCCGCGGCCTCGGCCGTGCTCACGTCCGCCGCGCCCTCTGTGTCCGCGGTGTCGGTCCGCGTCTCGGCGACCGACGCCTCCTCGGTGTCCTTCGACCTCCGAAAAAGCCGTGCAAAAACGCCCATATCAACTCCATACGTTACTCGTGCGGGCGAAATCCCGCGGCATCCGGTGCGTCCGTTTGCGTGGCCGGGGCCATGACCCGGTGGTCCGGGGAGCGGGAACCTCGCAACGGGCAACGACTCCGACCGTGGACCGTCACGTAACTCGTTCGAGAGCCGGGTGAGAGGTTTGGGAGACTGGTGCGGTGAGCAGCGCACCCCCCGCCCCCCGCGTCATCGCCGTAGTCGGACCCACCGCGGCCGGAAAGTCCGATCTGGGCGTTTTCCTGGCCGAGCGGCTCGGCGGCGAGGTCGTCAACGCCGACTCCATGCAGCTCTACCGTGGGATGGACATCGGCACCGCCAAGCTGACGCCCGAGGAACGCGGTGGCGTCCCGCACCATCTGCTGGACATCTGGGACGTGACGGTCACGGCGTCCGTCGCCGAGTACCAGCGCCTCGCGCGGGAGCGGATCGACGCGCTGCTCGCCCGGGGGCGCTGGCCGGTCCTCGTCGGCGGCTCCGGTCTCTACGTCCGAGGGGCCGTCGACAACCTGGAGTTCCCCGGCACCGACCCCGAGGTCAGGGGCCGTCTCGAGGAGGAGCTCGAACGGCACGGCTCGGGTGCGCTGCACGCCCGCCTGGCCGCCGCCGACCCGGAGGCGGGGCGGGCCATCCTGCCCAGCAACGGCCGCCGGATCGTGCGCGCCCTCGAGGTGATCGAGATCACCGGCAAGCCCTTCACCGCCAACCTCCCCGGCCACGACTCCGTCTACGACACCGTGCAGATCGGCGTCGACGTGGCGCGCCCCGAACTGGACGAGCGCATCGCCCTGCGCGTCGACCGGATGTGGGAGGCCGGTCTGGTCGACGAGGTACGGGCGCTGGAGGCGCAGGGGTTGCGCGAGGGGCGTACGGCGTCGCGCGCGCTCGGCTACCAGCAGGTCCTCGCGGCGCTCGCCGGCGAGTGCACGCTGGACGAGGCGCGCGCCGAGACCGTCCGTGCCACCAAGCGCTTCGCGCGCCGTCAGGATTCGTGGTTCAGACGCGACCCGCGGGTGCACTGGCTGAGTGGGGGTGTGGCGGATCGCACGGAACTTCCGCGGCTCGCCCTGTCGTTGGTCGAACGACCGGTTACAGCCTGATCACGTGATGGCATCGGGACGCCCCGGCCGTCATCCGGGCCTTCGGCGGCGTGCCATCATCGAGCTTCGATCGACCGAGTGAGTCCTAGTTGGGAGGGCGCGTGGCGATGGAGGCCGGCCCTCGCGACACCGCACCGAGCACCGAGCACGGCACCGCCGACCGCGGCGGGCCGGAGCCGGACGGCGGCGCCCTGAGCCCCGACGGACCCGACGAGACGCCGGAAGGCGTCGCGGCGGACGGTCCCGAGCCCGGCGAGATGTACGGGGACGAGGTCGAGGTCGAGCTGCGTCCCCAGCGGCGGCTGCGGATCTGGCAGCTCGCGCCCATCGTGTGCCTGGCCGCGCTCGGCTCCCTGATGTTCGCCTTCCCGCTCGCCTTCGACTTCGGCGACAGCGGCGCCGTGATCGCGATGCTCGGACTGCTGATCTGCTCCTGCGCGGCCGGCTGGGGCATGATGGCCGCCCGCCGGGTCGGCCACACGTGGCCGGGCCTGCCCCAGCGGGGCTCGGAGCGCCGTGCCGACTGGCGGACGATCCTCGTGTACGCCCTGGCGGTCGCCGCGGTCGTCGTCCTGGCCGTGTGGCGGGTCGCCCGCCTGCGGGGCTGACGGAGGCTCCGCCTCCCCCGGGATCCCTCCTTGCCGCTTCCGCCCCTCGTCGTCACCGCGTTCCCACCCCGTACGATCGAGGAATGAGCACGCGGATCGCCTTCCTCAAGGGTCACGGCACCGAGAACGACTTCGTGATCGTTCCCGACCCGGAGAACGCCCTCGACCTGCCCCCCGCCGCCGTCGCCGCTCTGTGCGACCGCCGCGCGGGCCTCGGCGGGGACGGACTGCTGCACGTGGTGCGCTCCGCGGCGCACCCCGAGGCCAGGGGCATGGCCGCCGAGGCGGAGTGGTTCATGGACTACCGCAACGGCGACGGCTCGGTCGCGGAGATGTGCGGCAACGGCGTGCGGGTCTTCGCGCGCTACCTCCAGCGCGCCGGGCACGCCACCGAGGGCGATCTCGCCATCGCGACGCGCGGGGGAGTCAAGCGCGTGCACATCGCCAAGGCCGTGTCCGGCAGCGGCTCCGCCGCGGGCGACGTCACCGTCGGCATGGGCCGCGCGCTGCTCCCCGAGGGCGACGTCGAGGTGAGCGTGGGCGAGCGCAGCTGGCCCGCGCGGAACGTGAACATGGGCAACCCGCACGCCGTCGCCTTCGTCGCCGACCTGGCCCACGCCGGCGACCTGTACGCCCCGCCGCCCTACGAGCCCGCCAGTGCCTATCGGGACGGGGTCAACGTCGAGTTCGTGGTCGACCGGGGCCCCCGCCACGTCGCGATGCGCGTGCACGAGCGCGGCTCCGGTGAGACCCGCTCCTGCGGCACCGGCGCCTGTGCCGTCGCCGTCGCCACCGCCCGCCGGGACGGCGTCGACCCGGCGGTCACCGGCACCCCGGCCACGTACACCGTCGACGTGCCCGGCGGCACCCTGGTGATCACCGAGCGCCCCGACGGCGAGATCGAGATGACGGGCCCCGCGGTGATCGTCGCGGAGGGCGAGTTCGACTCCGCATGGCTGGAGGGGGTACTCGCCTGAACCACGACCCGGTGACCACGACCGCGGTGAACCACAGCCCGGTCCATGACACTCAGTGCGAAAACGTAAACCCTCGGACCATCGCTCGAATGGGTGATCCGTTTCACGCTCGGCGAGAGGCGGTCAGCCGCACGTGATGGGCTCGATAGCATCAAGCACCGGCCCGGACGGGGGACCGACACCATCCCCTGAGCCGTGTCCGCCCTGGGATTCCCCGTCCGCCGGTCCGCGCAGCCGGAGGTGCCCATGAATGCGGAGGCCGTGAATCCAACGAGCCCGGGCCCTGTGCCGCCCGCGGCCACCGGCGCCGTCGCGCCGACGCCCCGCCGGAAGGCCCGCCCCCGGATCGACCTGCGCCGCCTCGGCCGCGCCGCCCTGCTCGGCTCCGCCACCCGCAGCCGGGGCCTGCCCGACGCCATCGGCCACGTCGTCGAGGCCCACCGCGCCCACCACCCCGACGCCGACCTCGACCCGCTGCGCCGCGCCTACGTCCTGGCCGAGTCCTCGCACCGCGGCCAGATGCGCAAGAGCGGTGAGCCGTACATCACCCACCCCCTCGCCGTCACCCTGATCCTCGCCGAACTCGGCGCGGAGACCACCACACTGACCGCCTCCCTCCTCCACGACACCGTCGAGGACACCGAGGTGACGCTCGACCAGGTCGGCGAAGAGTTCGGCGCCGAGGTCCGCTACCTCGTCGACGGCGTCACCAAGCTGGAGAAGGTCGACTACGGCACCGCCGCCGAGCCCGAGACCTTCCGCAAGATGCTCCTCGCCACCGGCAACGACGTCCGCGTGATGTCGATCAAACTCGCCGACCGGCTGCACAACATGCGCACCCTCGGCGTCATGCGCCGCGAGAAGCAGGAACGCATCGCCAAGGTCACCCGCGACGTCCTCATCCCGCTCGCCGAACGGCTCGGCGTCCAGGCGCTCAAGTCCGAGCTGGAGGACCTCGTCTTCGCGGTCATGCACCCCGAGGAGTACGCACACACGCGGGAGCTGGTCCACGAGAACGCCGCCCGCGCGGACGACCCGCTCGCCGCGGTCGCCGACGAGGTGCGGGGAGTGCTGCGCGAGGCCGGCATCCAGGCCGAACTCCTCATCCGCCCGCGCCACTTCGTCTCCGTGCACCGCGTCTCCCGCAAGCGCGGCACGCTCCGCGGCGCGGACTTCGGCCGCCTCCTGGTGCTCGTCCAGGAGGACGCCGACTGCTACGCCGTCCTCGGTGAACTGCACACCTGTATGACGCCCGTCGTCTCGGAGTTCAAGGACTTCATCGCCGTCCCCAAGTTCAACCTCTACCAGTCGCTGCACACGGCGGTGGCCCGCGCGGAGGACGGCCAGGTCGTCGAGGTCCTCATCCGCACCCACCAGATGCACAAGGTCGCCGAGGCCGGCGTGGTCGCGCTCGGCAACCCGTACGCGCCCCCGTCCGAGGAGCAGAGCGCGGGCGACGGCGAGCGCGCCGACCCGACCCGCCCCGGCTGGCTCTCCCGGCTGCTCGACTGGCAGCGCGGCGCCCCCGACCCCGACACCTTCTGGTCCACCCTCCGCGAGGACCTCGCCCAGGACCGCGAGATCACCGTCTTCCGCCCCGACGGCGGCACCCTCGGCCTCCCCGAGGGCGCGACCTGCGTCGACGCCGCCTACGCCCAGTACGGCGAGGACGCGCACGCGACCATCGGCGCCCGGGTCAACGGCCGCCTGGCGACCATGAGCACGGTGCTGCGGGACGGCGACACCGTGCAGCTCCTGATGGGGCAGGACCCCGCGTCCGAGCCCTCCAGGGAGTGGCTGGAGCACGCCCACACCCCCGCCGCGCGGATCGCCATCCAGCGCCGGCTCGCGGCCCACCCGGAGCCGGCGCCCGAGGCGGAGGAGTCGGCCCACGGCCCCGCCGTACCCGAGGCCCACACCCACCCCGACGCGCCGCGTCCGGCCTCGGACGCTCCACCCGCACGCCCCGCCGCCGCCGACGTCCTCGTCGACCCACCGGGCGCGACCGTGCGGCTGGCGGGCTGCTGCACCCCCGTACCGCCGGACGAGATCACCGGCTTCGCCGTGCGCGGCGGAGTGGTGACCGTGCACCGCGCGGAGTGCGCCGTCGTGACGCGCATGAAAAGCGCCGGCCGCGCGGAGGTAGGGGTGCGCTGGGGCGAGAGCACCGGATGCCGGGTGACCCTGCTCGCCGAATCGTTCGGCCGCCCGCACCTCCTGGCCGACCTCACCGAGGCCATGGCCCTCGAAGGCGCCGAAATCGTCTCCGCGACCGTCGAACCCCCGGACCGCCAGCGGGTCAGGCACAGCTACACCGTCGTGCTCCCGGACGCGGCCCGGCTGCCCGCCCTCATGCGCGCCATGCGTGACGTGGCCGGCGTCTACGACGTCAGCCGGGCCCAGCCGCAGCCGACCGGCTCCTGATCCGGGGACGCCGCGCGGGACCCGTTCGGGTGCCCCGGGCGCGCGCCGTCGCCGCACGGCACGCGCGCGCTGATAGCCGTGAGGGATGCTGCACACCCCTCACCCCCCGACTCCGCGACCCCGCGCACGCTCCCGGCGCCGGCTCAGGGCCGCGGCGCTGCTCGCCTCCGCCGTCTCCGTCTGTCTGGTCGCCGCGAGTGCCCCGCCGACCCCGCTGGGCGTCGGCGACCGCCTCTTCCCGCAGCTGGGCAACCCCGGCTACGACGTGACGGCGTACGACCTCTCCTTCACCTACTCCGGCGACAACAGCAAGCCGCTGAAGGCCGTCACCACCATCGACGCCCGGACGACCGCCGACCTGTACCGGATCAACCTCGACTTCGCCCACGGAAAGGTCGACTCCGTCGAGGTCGACGGCGAGCCCGCAGGCTTCACCACCGCCGGTGAGGACCTCGTCGTCACGCCCGAGGACGAGCTCGACGAGGGCGAGCGGACGCGGATCACCGTGCGGCACAGCAGCGACCCCGTGTACCCCGAGGACCGCCAGGGCGGCTGGGTGCGCACCGCGGACGGCCTCGCCATGGCCAACCAGGCCGACGTCGCCCACCTGGTGTTCCCGTGCAACGACCACCCTTCCGACAAGGCGCGGTTCACCTTCCGCATCACCGCCCCCGACGGGCTCACGGCCGTCGCGAACGGCCTGCCGACGGACGTGGACCGGGCCGGCGGCTCGACCACCTGGACCTACCGGAGCGCGCACCCCATGGCCACCGAGCTGGCCCAGGTGTCCATCGGCCGCTCCACGGTGCTGCACCGCGCCGGCCCGCACGGGCTGCCCGTCCGGGACGTCGTGCCGACCGAGCACCGCGCGGCGCTCGAACCGTGGCTGGCGAAGACCCCCGATCAGATCGCGTGGATGGAGCAGAAGGTCGGGCGCTACCCCTTCGAGACGTACGGCCTGCTCATGGCCGACGCCACCACCGGCTTCGAGCTCGAGACCCAGACGCTCTCCCTCTTCGAGCGGGAGCTGTTCACCGAGCCCGGCTACCCCAAGTGGTACGTCGAGTCGATCATGGTGCACGAGCTGTCCCACCAGTGGTTCGGCAACAGCGTCAGCCCGGGCACCTGGTCCGACCTGTGGCTCAACGAGGGACACGCCACCTGGTACGAGGCGCTGTACGCGGAGGAGACCGCGGACAAGCCCATGGCGGCGCGCATGGAGGCCGCCTACGGGGCCTCCGACCGCTGGCGCACGGCGGGCGGACCGCCCGCCGCCCCCAAGCCGCCGAAGAACGGCAGCAAGACCGGGATCTTCCGCTCCAACGTCTATGACGGCGCCGCGCTCGTGCTCTACGCCCTGCGCCAGGAGATCGGCCGCCCCGCCTTCGAGCGCCTCGAGCGCGCGTGGGTCGCCGGCAACCAGGACGGCACGGCGACGACCGCCGACTTCGTCCGGCTCGCCTCCGAGATCTCCGGCCGCGACCTGGGCGACTTCTTCCAGGCCTGGCTGTACGGAGAGAAGACCCCGCCGATGCCCGGCCACCCGGACTGGAAGCAGAACGCCGCCGAGAAGGCACCCGCCAAGGCGTCCCGGAAGGCACAGGGGGAATAAGCCGGTGACGAGACGGCCCGTGCCGTGCGACCATCTTCCGGACGGCGCGGTACGGGCCCCCGGGAATCTCCCCGGCGGCTCGCACGTTGTACAGCATGTCGCGGCGACTGTGCCGCGCCCACCGATTCCCAGCTACGTAAGGATCCAATGACCTCCTCTTCTTCCCCCTCCCAGGACACCAAGCGTCTCGCGCAGACCTATCCCGAGGGCCTCCGGGCCGATGCCCTGATGGAAGAGGACGTCGCCTGGAGCCACGAGATCGACTCGCAGTGGGACGGCGAGCAGTTCGACCGCTCCGACCGCGCGGCCCTGCGCCGGGTGGCGGGCCTGTCCACCGAGCTCGAGGACGTCACCGAGGTCGAGTACCGCCAGCTCCGCCTGGAGCGGGTCGTCCTCGTCGGCGTGTGGACCTCGGGCACCGTGCAGGACGCGGAGAACTCGCTGGCCGAACTGGCCGCCCTCGCGGAGACGGCGGGCGCGCTCGTGCTCGACGGCGTCGTCCAGCGCCGCGACAAGCCCGACGCGGCCACCTACATCGGCTCCGGCAAGGCCGAGGAGCTGCGGGACGTCGTCCTCGACACGGGCGCGGACACCGTCATCTGCGACGGTGAGCTGAGCCCGGGTCAGCTGATCCACCTCGAGGACGTCGTCAAGGTCAAGGTCATCGACCGCACGGCCCTGATCCTGGACATCTTCGCCCAGCACGCCAAGTCCCGAGAGGGCAAGGCGCAGGTCGCGCTCGCGCAGATGCAGTACATGCTGCCGAGGCTGCGAGGCTGGGGTCAGTCGCTGTCCCGCCAGATGGGCGGCGGCAAGGGCGGCGGCCTCGCCACCCGTGGTCCGGGTGAGACCAAGATCGAGACGGACCGGCGCCGGATCCGCGAGAAGATGGCGAAGATGCGCCGTGAGATCGCGGAGATGAAGACCGGCCGCGAGATCAAGCGTCAGGAGCGCAAGCGCCACAAGGTGCCCTCCGTAGCCATCGCGGGCTACACCAACGCCGGCAAGTCCTCGCTGCTCAACCGCCTCACGGGCGCGGGCGTGCTGGTGGAGAACGCACTGTTCGCCACCCTCGACCCGACGGTGCGCCGCGCGGAGACGCCGAGCGGCCGCCTGTACACCCTGGCGGACACCGTCGGCTTCGTCCGGCACCTGCCGCACCACCTGGTCGAGGCGTTCCGCTCCACGATGGAGGAGGTCGGCGACTCCGACCTGATCCTGCACGTGGTCGACGGTTCGCACCCCGTCCCGGAGGAGCAGCTGGCCGCCGTGCGCGAGGTGATCAGGGACGTCGGCGCCACCGACGTACCCGAGATCGTCGTGATCAACAAGGCCGACATGGCCGACCCGCTGGTCCTCCAGCGGCTGATGCGGGTCGAGAAGCGGTCCATCGCGGTCTCCGCGCGCACCGGTCGGAACATCGGCGAGCTGCTCGCGCTGATCGACAACGAGCTGCCGCGTCCCTCGGTCGAGATCGAGGCGCTCGTGCCGTACACCCACGGCAAGCTGGTGGCCCGCGCCCATGACGAGGGCGAGGTGATCTCCGAGGAGCACACCCCGGAGGGCACCCTGCTCAAGGTGCGGGTGCACGAGGAACTGGCGGCGGAGCTCACGCCGTACGTTCCGGCGCCGCTCGCCTGAGGCACGCACGGCCGTACAGCAGCCCAACGACCGAGGGTCCGTCCCCTGCCGAGGCAGGAGACGGACCCTCGTCACGTGCGGCTCACTGACCGCCGTACGTCTTGCTCATGTTCTGGTACATCGCCTCGGCCGCCCGGCCCAGCTGCGGACCCGCCAGCCAGGTGTTCTCCAGCGGGCCGATCGAGGTGTTCGAGACCAGCTTGGTCTCGCCGTCCACCACCCGGAACCAGCCGCCGCCGGACGAGCCGCCGGTCATGGTGCAGCCGATGCGGTACATCGTCGGCAGCGACGGGCTCAGCGACAGCCGGCCGGGCCGGTCGACGCACTTGAACATCTCCAGGCCGTTGTACGGCTGCGCGGCCGGGTAGCCCCAGGCACCCATGCTGGAGACCTCCGTCGCCGACGGCGCGGAGAAGTCCACCTCCAGCGCGGCGCCGACCGTCTCCTCCAGCGACTTGCTGCCCTGCTCCGGCTTCACGTGCAGCACCGAGTAGTCGTACGCGGCTCCGTCACCGCCGCTCTCCGAGCCACCCTTGATCCACTGGTCCGAGGTCGACGCCCAGTCGGCCCACCAGGTGCCGTACGGGGCCATCTCCGTGGCCGTGGCGTTCGCCAGCTCCGCCTCGGACTTGCCGAGGTCGTTGTACGACGGGACGAAGGCGATGTTGCGGTACCAGCCGCCGCTGCCGCCGGCGTGCACGCAGTGGCCGGCCGTCCACACCAGGTTGGACTTGCCCGGGTGGTTCACGTCCTTGATCACCGTGCCGGAGCAGACCATCGAGCCCTCGGGGGAGTCGAAGAAGACCTTGCCCACCGGAGCGGCGTTCTCGTGGTACGGCTTCTTCTCGGCCAAGGCCTCGACGGGCGCCGGCTCCGGGTCGGTGGCACCCTGGTCGGCGGACGCGTCCTTGGTGGTGACGGTCTTGTCGGCCTCCTTCGCGGACTTCATCCGGTCCGGCTTCCACAGGCCCTCGATCACCGGGTTGACGAAGTCCTTGGCCTCACTGAGCCACTTGTCCTTCTCCCAGTTCTTCCAGCCGCCGTCCTTCCACTGGTCGACGTCGATGCCGTGCTCCTTGAGCCGGTCCGCGAGACCGGCCGGCAAACCGCCCTCGCCGCCACCGGTGTCGCCGGTGTCGGCCGCCTGGGACGTGCCACCGCTGGGCTTGGCGTCGGCCTCGTCCTGCTCCGACCCGCCGCAGGCGGTCGCGGTGAGCGTCAGCGCGGCGACCAGGCCGGCGGCGGTGAGTGCGGTGCGCCGGCCGCGCCGTGGCGCGGCGGACACAGGTGTGGAACGCATGGTGCGACGACCCCCGTTGAAACGTATGAACGTCTGTGAACGTATGAATGTCATGGAACGCGCGGTGGGGTGCCGGCCTCGGCCCGACACACCCCACCGCCCCGCCGGCTCAGCGCAGGCGGCGCCCGATCACTGGCCGGTGAACTTGCCGCTCACCGCGTCGAACACGCCCTTGGCCTCCTTGCCGAGCCGCGGACCGGCCAGCCAGCCGGCCGTCACCGGGCCGATCGAGGTGTTGGAGACCAGCGCGGGCTTGCCGTCCGAGCCCGCGGCGACCCAGCCACCGCCGGACGAACCGCCGGTCATGGTGCAGCCGATGCGGTACATCGTCGGGTCGGAGGCGTTGATCGACAGCCGCCCGGGCTTGTCCTGGCACTGGTACAGCTTCTGACCGTCGTACGGCGGCGCGGCCGGGTAGCCGATCGCCTTCATGCTCTCGATCTCCGGCACGGCGGGTGCGTCGAAGTCCACCGGCAGCGCGGAGCCGACCGTCTCCTCCAGCGACTTGCCGCCGCTGCCCTTCTCCGGCGTCACATGGATCACCGCGAAGTCGTACGAGGCGCCGTCACCGCCGGTGGCACCGCCCTCCTCGATCCACTGGTCCGAGGTCTGTGCCCAGTCGCCCCACCAGACGCCGTAGGGAGCGACCTCCTCCTTGGTGGCGTTCTGCAGCTCGTCGACCGACATGTCCGCGTCGTTGTACGACGGCACGAAGGCGATGTTGCGGTACCAGCCGCCGCTCTTGCCGGCGTGCACGCAGTGACCGGCCGTCCAGACCATGTTGGACTTGCCGGGGTGGGCCGGGTCCTTCACGACCGTCGCCGAGCACACCATCGAGCCCTTGGGGGAGTCGAAGAGGAGCTTGCCGGCCGTGGCGGCGTTGTCGTGGTACTTGGCCGGTACGGCCTCCGCCTCGACGGGGGCGGGTTCCGGGTCGGTGACGCCCTGATCACCGGAGATGTCGTTCTCGTCGACCTCCTGGTCCGGCTCCTCGGCGTCCCGCATCCGGTCCGGGTCCCACAGGCCCTCGATGATCGGGTTGACGAAGTCCTGCGCCTCGCGCAGCCAGTCGTCCTTGTTCCAGTTCTTCCAGGCGCCGTTCTTCCAGTCGTCGACGTCGATCCCGTGTTCCTTGAGCTTGTCCTTGATGTGGTCCGGGATCCGGATGCCGCCGTTGCCGTCGTCCGCGGCGGCGGTCGCGGAGGCCGAGGCGTCGCCGCCCGCCTCGGGGTCGCCGTCCTCGCACGCCGTGGCGGTGAGTGCGAGCGCCGAGACGAGCGCCACGGCGGCGGCCGCGGAGGAGGTTCCGCGCCGCCCGAGTCTGCGCCCGCGCGTGGTGAACGACGGCCGTATGGATCGCATGGTGTTGACTCCCCCTGCTGTGAACGAACGTGGTGCCGCGGCCGGACCGCCGAGCGACGGCGACCGGGAACGGCACCACACACTATTGGTTGGCTGTGGGGGAGTTCCGACGGAACGGCAACGGTTCGGACACAGCCGCCTGACCTGGCGCGCCGCGCCCGCCGGACCGGAAGGCCGGGCCGCGCTGCCGGAGCGGACCGCGAACTCCGCGACCCGGCAACGATCTTCAGGCAGGCCGTAACCCGGTGAGCGGTCCGCGGTTGGTAGCGGTGGGGGGCCCGCTGTCCGGACGCGGCCCCCCCCAGGCCGGGAGCGCCCGGCACGCCGCCGCGTCCGGACAGCGGGAGGTCGACAAGACGTGGCGGGATCCCCTTACGGGAGCCGGGCGGCCGGAGGCGGCAATGCCCGGCCGGTCGCGACGGGGGAGCCCGGGGGCGGGGCGTCCGGGCGCGCGCACGCCGCCCGGGGAGGCGCGGCGCACGAGGGAGTCGTGCGGGAGGGCGCTGTGCACGAGGGTGTCGTGCGGGAAAGCGCCGTGCACGAGGGCGCTTCGAGGCGTCAGCCGGCGCGTGAACCGGCCGCGCGTACCTACGCGCGCGCTCTCCCGGTCGTACCGGTCCGGGCCCGGGGGCTCACCATCGAGGGCGCCGACGGCCGCCGCTACCTGGACTGCGTCTCCGGCTCGGGGACCCTGGCCCTCGGCCACAACCACCCCGTCGTCCTGGAGGCGATCCGCGCGGTCCTCGACTCGGGCGCACCCTTGCACGTCATGGACCTCACCACCCCGGTCGAGGACGCCTTCGTCACCGAGCTGCTGCGCACCCTGCCGCCCGAACTCGCCGACCACGCGCGCGTGCGGTTCTGCGGCCCGACCGGAAACGACCCGGTGGCCACCGCCGTCTCACTGGTCCGCGCCGCCACCGGACGGTCCCGGGTGATCGCCGTCGCCGACGCCCACGAGCCGCTTCTCGACGACGGCGAGGCGGGAGAGGACCCGCCCGCCGCACTCCTCCTGGAGCCGGTCCGGAGCGAGGCCGGCGTGTTCCCGGCGGCGGACGCCCTGGTACGGCGCCTGCGCGCCCGCACGGCCGGACGGGCCGTCCCGCTCGTCGTCGACGAGACCGAGACGGGTGTCGGCCGGACCGGCGCCTACTGGGCGTTCGAACACAGCGGAGTCACGCCCGACGTGCTGGTCCTCGCCAAGGCGATCGGCGGCAGCCTGCCGCTGGCAGCGGTGGTCCACCGCGACGACCTGGGCGACTTGGGCGGCAAGGGCGGCATGGGCGGCAAGGACGCTGTGGGCCGCCTGGCCGCTCCGCACGCGGGTGCGCCCGGGGCCGGCACCTTCCGCGGCAACCAACTCGCCCTGGCCGCGGGTGCCGCCACCCTCGCCCACGTCCGCGAACACCGCCTCGCCGAACACGCCGCCGCGCTGGGCGGCCGGATGCTGACCCGACTGCGAACCCTGGCCGAGGAGTTCGCGTGCGTCGGCGACGTACGCGGGCGGGGTCTGATGGCCGGCATCGAGCTGGTGGCACCGGGCGTGGCACCGGACGGCACGCCTGCCGTCCCCTCCGACGGCATGCGCCCCGGCACACCCGGCACACCTGCCGAACTCGCCGCCGCCGTCCGCCGGGAGTGTCTGCACCGCGGGCTGATCGTGGACGTCACGGGGCCGTGCGCGAACGTCGTACGCCTGCTGCCACCGCTCATCGTCACCGAGGAGCAGATGTCGGCCGTCCTGGACCGACTCTTCGACGCCGTGCGGGCGGTGGACCGCCACCGCTCCGGCGGTGCTGCCGCGTTACGCGGGGAGCGCACCCCGCGATGAGACCCACCGCCCGGACAGAGCACGCCAGGAGGACCCGCGTTGCACCCCGACTCCGCATCCGAACCGGCCCCTGCGGTCGTCTGCACGCCCGGGGCACCGGTTGATCCGGCGTGCTCGGCCACCGCGGAGCCTGCCGCCTCTGCGGGTGCCCGGCGCGGGCCGGCCCTGGAGGCGGACACCGTCTCCGAAGCCCTGCCCCCGGCTCTGCCTGTGTCCTCGCCGTTGCCCTTGCCGACCGTGCCCTCGGCACCCTCGGCACCCTCGGCGGCCGACCCGCTCGACCACCTCGATCCCTACGCCGCCGCCCAGGCCGCGGCCACCGAGAACCTGATCCGCTGCTGGGCCCGCGAGGCCGACGCGCCCGCCCCCGACGACGGCTTCCTCCGGGTGCCCCTCCCCGCCTGCGGTACGGCCCTGGCCGTTCCCGTCCTCTACTGGTCCCCGACCGGCCGACACCGCTTCGGCCCCCCACGGCTGACCGGTGCGCCCGCCTCGGCGCCGCCCGTGGACGCGGTCACCCTCGCCGCGCTGCTCGTACGCGAGACGGCCGGCCCCCTGGGGCCCGACGGTCCCGACCTCGTCGCGCGCGTCGCCGACTCCGTCCGCCGCACCGCCGTATTCCTCCGCGACCGTGCGGAACGACCCGTGGACGGCCCGGGCGGTCACCCCGACGGTCCGGGGAACCGCGGCGGACCCGACCTCTTCCTCGCCGCCGAACAGGCGCTTCTCCTCGGACACCCGCTGCACCCCACCCCGAAGAGCCGTGAGGGTCTCACCGAGGCGGAAGCCCACCGGTACTCACCGGAGCTGCGCGGCTCCTTCCCCCTGCACTGGCTGGCCGTCTCCCCCTCCGTACTCGCCGCCGGCTCGGCCTGGACCGAGCGCGGCCGCCCGGTCCCGGCGGCCGAGCTCACCGCGCGCCTCGCCGCGGACGGGCCGGCGCCACCGGACGGGCACGCCCTTCTGCCCCTGCACCCCTGGCAGTTCCGCGCGCTGCTGCACCGACCGGACATGACCGCACTGCTGGACACCGGTCTGGTCAGGGACCTCGGCGCACAGGGTCCGGCGTGGCACCCCACGTCCTCCGTGCGCACCGTCCACCGCACGGGCGCCCCCGCCATGCTCAAGCTCTCGCTGGCCCTGCACATCACCAACTCGCGGCGGGAGAACCTCCGCAAGGAACTCCACCGCGGCGTCGAGGTCCACCGGCTGCTGCGCCGCGGCCTCGCGCGCCGGTGGCAGGCGGCCCACCCGGGCTTCGACATCGTCCGCGACCCGGCCTGGCTCGCCGTCGACGGACCGGACGGCACGCCCCTGCGAGGGCTCGACGTCGTCGTCCGGCACAACCCCTTCCGGCCTTCGGACGACGTCTCCTGCGTGGCCGCTCTCGTCGCGCCGCGGCTGCGCACCCGGGCGGCGGAGGGGCCCGCTGGGCACGACGGGTCCGTGACCGGCGTGTCCGGACACACCGCGCGCTCCCGGCTGGCAGAGGTCGTCACCCGGCTCGCCGGGCGGACCGGCCGACCGCGCGGAGCCGTCGCCGTCGAGTGGTTCCTGCGCTACCTCCACCACGTCGTACGTCCCGTCCTGTGGCTGGACGCCCGCGCGGGGATCGCCCTGGAGGCGCACCAGCAGAACACGCTCGTCCTGCTGGACGCGGACGGCTGGCCCTCGGGCGGCCGCTACCGCGACAACCAGGGCTACTACTTCCGCGAGTCCCGCCGGGCGGAACTCGACGCCCGGCTGCCCGGGATCGGTGAACACAGCGACACGTTCGTGGCCGACGACGTCACCGACGAGCGCTTCGCCTACTACCTCGCCGTCAACAACGTGTTCGGTCTCATCGGCGCCTTCGGCTCCCAGGGGCTCGCCGACGAAGGAACACTGCTGGCGGCCTTCCGCCGCTTCCTGGGCGAGCTGGTCTCGGGCCCCGCCCCACTGGGCGGTCCGCTCCCCGCGTACCTCCTCGACTCGCCGGCGCTGCGCTGCAAGGCGAACCTGCTGACCCGGCTGCACGGCCTCGACGAACTCGTCGGCCCGGTGGACACCCAGTCCGTCTACGTCACCATCGCCAACCCCCTGCGCGCCTGAGCGGGCCGCCCTCCCCGAAGGAGCGACACTGTGAATGCCACCGACGCGAGCGCCGACGACACCCTGGACCTGCACCTGCCGGAAGAGTTCGTCGCTCTCTTCCGCAGCGCGGGGAACGACCCCGCACAGGCGGCTGCGGCACGCGCGCGTGAGGATCTCCTCGACCGACTCGCCGACTGGGGGCCGAGCGTCACCCCCGTCGGCGTGTTCCACCTGGTGCCCGTCGATGTCGAACGGGATGCCGCGCTCATCGCCCGCTGGATGAACGATCCCGCCGTCGCCGCGTACTGGGAACTGACCGGACCGCAGAGCGTGACCGCCGACCATCTACGGGCTCAGCTGGCCGGGGACGGACGCAGCGTCCCGTGCGTCGGGATGCTGGACGGAGCGCCGATGAGCTACTGGGAGATCTACCGGGCCGACCTCGACCCGCTGGCCCGGTATTGCCCGGTCCGGCCGCACGACACCGGTGTCCACCTGCTGATCGGCGACGACGCCGACCGCGGGCGGGGCATCGGAACCGAGCTGATCAGGACCGTCGCCGAACTCGTCCTCGCGGGGCGCCCCGCCTGCACGCGCGTGCTCGCCGAACCCGACGTCCGCAACACGTCGTCCGTCGCGGCGTTCCTCGGCGCCGGGTTCCGGTTGGCGGCCGAGGTGGACCTGCCCGCCAAGCGGGCCGCCCTCATGGTCCGCGAGCGGACGGCGCGGGAGTCTCCGTGACGCGCGGCGCACGTCGCCGTCTCCCGCCCCGTTCGCCGGCCGCCCGTCCAGGAGCCACTCTTGCCCCGCCAGTCCGCGCAGTGCCGTCTGTCTCTCCTGTGCCGCCTGTCTCTGCAGTCCCGCCGATCCCTGGGATCCCGCATGCCCCTGCGGTCCCGCATGCCTCTGCGGTCCCCACGGTCCCCACGGCCCCCGCAGTCCCGGAACCCGTCGCTCCCGCCCCTCGAAACGTCACTTCCGCCCCTCGCACCCGCCTTGCCGACCCGTTTGTCAGTCCTGGGCCGTAGGGTGGTCGCGCTATGACGAAGCCCTCACTCCCCGAACTCCTGCACGCCGCCGTCACCGCCGTCGGCGGCACGGAGCGTCCCGGCCAGGTGGCCATGGCCGAAGCCGTCGAGGAAGCCATCGACGGCGGCTCCCATCTGCTGGTCCAGGCCGGCACCGGCACCGGAAAGTCGCTGGGTTACCTGGTGCCCGCGCTGGCGCACGGGGAGCGGGTGGTCGTGGCCACGGCGACCCTGGCCCTGCAGCGGCAGCTGGTCGAGCGGGACCTGCCCCGCACGGTCGACGCGCTCCACCCGCAGCTGCGTCGCCGCCCGGAGTTCGCGATGCTCAAGGGCAGGTCGAACTATCTGTGCCTGCACCGGCTGCACGAGGGCGTCCCGCAGGACGAGGAGGAGGGCCTCTTCGACCAGTTCGAGGCCGCCGCCCCCACCAGCAAGCTGGGCCAGGACCTGCTGCGTATGCGTGACTGGGCCGACGAGACCGAGACCGGCGACCGCGACGATCTCACGCCGGGCGTCTCCGACCGTGCCTGGTCGCAGGTGTCGGTGTCCTCCCGGGAGTGCCTGGGCGCCTCGAAGTGCGCCTACGGCGCCGAGTGCTTCGCCGAGACGGCCCGCGAGCGGGCCAAGCTCTCGGAGGTCGTCGTCACCAACCACGCCCTGCTCGCGATCGACGCCATCGAGGGCGCGCCCGTCCTGCCGCAGCACGAGGTGCTGATCGTCGACGAGGCGCACGAGCTGGTCTCCCGGGTCACCGGGGTCGCCACCGGCGAGCTGACCCCAGGCCAGGTCAACCGTGCGGTGCGCCGCGCCGCGAAGCTGGTCAACGAGAAGGCCGCCGACCAGCTCCAGACCGCCGCCGAGGGCTTCGAGCGGCTGATGGAGCTGGCGCTGCCGGGCCGCCTCGAGGAGATTCCGGAAGACCTGGGCTACGCACTGATGGCGCTGCGGGATGCCTGCCGTACGGTCATCTCGGCCATCGGGACCACCCGCGACAAGTCCGTGCAGGACGAGGACGCGGTCCGCAAGCAGGCTCTGGCCTCCGTGGAGTCCGTGCACGACGTGGCGGAGCGGATCACGAACGGCTCCGAGTGGGACGTCGTCTGGTACGAGCGCCACGACCGGTTCGGCGCCTCGCTGCGGGTCGCTCCGATGTCCGTCTCGGGGCTGCTGCGGGAGAAGCTCTTCACCGACCGCTCGGTGGTCCTGACCTCCGCGACCCTGAAGCTGGGCGGCGACTTCAACGGCGTCGGCGCGTCGCTGGGTCTCGCCCCCGAGGGCACCGAGGGCGACGACGTGCCCCAGTGGAAGGGCGTCGACGTGGGTTCCCCCTTCGACTACCGCAAGCAGGGCATCCTCTACGTCGCCAAGCACCTGGCCCGCCCCGCGCGGGACGGCGACCGCGGCGACATGCTCGACGAGCTGACCGAGCTGATCCAGGCGGCGGGCGGTCGCACGCTGGGGCTGTTCTCCTCGATGCGCGCGGCCCAGCTGGCCGCCGAGGAGCTGCGCTCGCGGATCCCGGAGTACCCGATCCTCCTCCAGGGCGAGGAGACCCTCGGCGAGCTGATCAAGAACTTCGCCGCCGACCCGCGGACCTGCCTCTTCGGCACGTTGTCGCTGTGGCAGGGCGTCGACGTCCCAGGGCCGAGCTGTCAGCTGGTCGTCATGGACAAGATCCCGTTCCCGCGTCCGGACGACCCGCTCATGAGCGCCCGCCAGAAGGCGGTGGAGGAGGCCGGAGGCAACGGCTTCATGGCGGTCGCCGCCACCCACGCCGCGCTGCTGATGGCCCAGGGCGCGGGCCGGCTCGTCCGGGCGTCCGGCGACCGCGGGGTGGTCGCCGTGCTGGATCAGCGGCTGGCGACGGCCCGGTACGGGAGCTATCTGAAGGCGTCCCTGCCCCACTTCTGGTTCACCACGGACCGCAACCAGGTCCGCAAGTCGCTCGCCGCGATCGACGCGAAGGCGAAGCAGACCGAGGGCGCCGGGCCGGGTGAGGGCGCACAGCACGCCGAAGCCGCAGGACAGGCCGAAGCCGCGGGGCAGACGGAGGGCGACTGAGCGGGCGGTCCGTGCGCCGGGCCGCCGGTCCCCGCACAGCGCGGGGCCCCGGAACCGGCGCAGAGGTTCCGGGGCCCGGTCGGGTCGGCGGGGCGCTGTCGCGCGTCCCCGCCCGCCGTGGCGCTCAGACGCGGCGCAGTACGGCCACCACCTTGCCGAGGATGGTCGCGTCGTCACCGGGGATCGGCTCGTAGGCCGAGTTGTGCGGGAGGAGCCAGACGTGGCCGTCCTCGCGCTTGAAGCGCTTGACGGTGGCCTCGCCGTCGAGCATCGCGGCCACGATGTCGCCGTTCTCGGCGACCGGCTGGCGGCGGACCGTGACCCAGTCGCCGTCGCAGATCGCGGCCTCGATCATCGAGTCGCCGACGACCTTCAGGACGAACAGCTCACCGTCACCGACCAGCTGGCGGGGGAGCGGGAAGACGTCCTCGACGGACTCCTCGGCGAGGATCGGTCCACCGGCGGCGATGCGCCCGACGAGCGGCACGTACGACGCGGCCGGCTTTCCGGCGGTGTCCGTGGGCTGCACCGAGGCGGCCTGGTCGGAGCCGCGCACCTCGTAGGCGCGCGGGCGGTGCGGGTCCCGGCGCAGGAAGCCCTTGCGCTCCAGTGCCATCAGCTGGTGCGCCACGGACGAGGTGCTGGAGAGGCCCACGGCCTGGCCGATCTCCCGCATCGACGGCGGGTACCCACGCCGCTGCACCGAGTCGCGGATGACCTCGATCACCCGGCGCTGGCGGTCGGTGAGTCCCGAGCTGTCCGCCCGGATGCCGGGAGGTCGCCCCGGCAGGGAGCGCTTGTGCCCCTCGGGATTCGCGGCGTCGCTCATCGCGTGCACCGGCTCAGGTCGGCCCTGGGGGCGTTCCTGGGCAGTGATGGTGGCACTGTCGGCGGTGGTGGTCACGTCGGCCCCTCTCGATGGTCTCCCTGCTGCACAACGGTAGTAGCTTTCGAAAGGTTGCGCCAAACACACGTTCGAGTGAAAAAACGCGAATCTCTCGTCCGTATTGCATGTCTGGGTGTATGGCTACCGTGGCGCCTGGCGGACAAAAGGGCTTATTGCTGTACTCTTCACCGCCGTGGTGACAACCTCCGGGATGTCGCTCCAGTCTGCCATCCGGCATCCCGTTCGACAGGGCGGGTCTCCCATCTGTTGCGGTAGTCCCACGTCCCCTCCCCGCGGTGCCCACGGTATCTCCGCATGCTTCCGGGCGATACGGCCGTGCGGGTGCCTGTGTGTGCCTGCATGCGCCTGTGCATGCGCCTCGCGGCCGCGCGCGGGGGCGCGGCGCGCCTTCGCGGCCTGAGGGGGCACGTACGCACAGGCGCGACACGCGTGCACGGCGTGTATGTATGAGCCAATCCCCACATCTAGTGGTTGGATTGCATCAGCAGCCCACAAGTTGTGGTCCCCCGGGTCTTCGAGCCCGCCGCGATCGCCTATGCTGGGGGCTGCTTCGAGGGGCCTGGAGGGCCTTTCGAGGCTGTTGAGTCTGCTGTGAGGAGGGTTCGGAGTCCATGCACTGCCCCTTCTGCAGGCACCCCGACAGCCGTGTCGTCGACAGCCGTACGACCGACGACGGCACGTCGATCCGCAGGCGCCGCCAGTGCCCTGACTGCTCCCGTCGGTTCACGACCGTGGAGACGTGCTCGCTCATGGTGGTGAAGCGGTCCGGGGTCACCGAACCGTTCAGCCGCACCAAGGTGATCAACGGGGTGCGCAAGGCCTGTCAGGGCCGTCCCGTCACCGAGGACGCGCTCGCGCAGCTCGGCCAGCGGGTCGAAGAGGCGGTGCGGGCCACCGGAAGCGCCGAGCTGACCACCCACGACGTGGGGCTGGCCATCCTCGGCCCGTTGCAGGAACTCGACCTCGTCGCCTATCTGCGATTCGCCTCGGTCTACCGGGCGTTCGACTCGCTCGAGGACTTCGAGGCCGCGATCGCGGAACTGAGGGAGACGACGGGGCGCCCCGGCGGAGACGACGGCACCGGCGCGGGGAGCCAGGAGAACGACCGCGGGTCCACGGGGGCAGGACAGGTCCCCGAGCCCGCAGGCGCCGCCGACTGACCGGCGGGCCGGACCCGGACTTCGGCGCCCGGGCCCGGCCGGACGGCGGCGACCAGAGACCTGTTGCGGGCGCAGCGAGAGATGCCCGCAACACCAGACAGAACACCGTGCCCACGGGAACAATCGGGGCACTTCAGGGCGTTTTCGCCCGTACAGGGAGGCGGCATGACAGAGACGGCGAGCGGTCCGGCACGGAGTTCCCGCGCCAAGGGCACCAAGGCGGGCAAGGGACTCCGCGTCGAGCGCGTCCACACCACTCCCGGCGTCCACCCCTACGACGAGGTGGCCTGGGAGCGTCGTGACGTCGTCATGACCAACTGGCGCGACGGCTCGGTCAACTTCGAGCAGCGTGGCGTCGAGTTCCCCGAGTTCTGGTCGGTGAACGCGGTCAACATCGTCACCAGCAAGTACTTCCGGGGTGCCGTGGGCACTCCGCAGCGCGAGGTGAGCCTGAAGCAGCTCATCGACCGCATCGTGAAGACGTACCGGAAGGCTGGCGAGGACAACAAGTACTTCGCCTCGCCCGCCGACGCCGAGATCTTCGAGCACGAGCTGGCCTACGCCCTCCTGCACCAGATCTTCAGCTTCAACAGCCCGGTGTGGTTCAACGTCGGCACGCCCCAGCCGCAGCAGGTCTCCGCCTGCTTCATCCTGTCCGTCGACGACTCCATGGAGTCGATCCTCGACTGGTACAAGGAAGAGGGCATGATCTTCAAGGGCGGCTCCGGCGCCGGCCTGAACCTCTCCCGGATCCGCTCCTCCAAGGAACTGCTCTCCTCCGGCGGCAACGCCTCGGGACCGGTCTCCTTCATGCGCGGCGCCGACGCCTCCGCCGGCACCATCAAGTCCGGCGGCGCCACCCGCCGCGCGGCCAAGATGGTCATCCTCGACGTCGACCACCCCGACATCGAGGACTTCATCCAGACCAAGGTGAAGGAAGAGGAGAAGATCCGCGCCCTGCGCGACGCGGGCTTCGACATGGACCTGGGCGGCGACGACATCACGTCCGTCCAGTACCAGAACGCCAACAACTCGGTCCGCGTGAACGACACGTTCATGAAGGCCGTGCAGGACGGCGGCAAGTTCGGCCTGACGTCCCGCATGACCGGCGAGGTCATCGAGGAGGTCGACGCCAAGGCGCTCTTCCGCAAGATGGCCGAGGCCGCCTGGGCCTGCGCCGACCCCGGCATCCAGTACGACGACACCATCAACGCCTGGCACACCTGCCCCGAGTCCGGCCGCATCAACGGCTCGAACCCGTGCAGCGAGTACATGCACCTGGACAACACGTCCTGCAACCTCGCCTCGCTGAACCTGATGAAGTTCCTGAAGGACGACGGCAAGGGCAACCAGTCCTTCGACGCCGAGCGCTTCTCGAAGGTCGTCGAGCTGGTCATCACCGCGATGGACATCTCCATCTGCTTCGCGGACTTCCCGACCCAGAAGATCGGCGAGAACACCCGCGCCTTCCGCCAGCTCGGCATCGGCTACGCCAACCTCGGCGCCCTGCTGATGGCGACCGGCCACGCCTACGACTCCGACGGCGGCCGCGCCCTGGCCGGTGCCATCACCTCCCTGATGACCGGCACGTCGTACCGGCGCTCCGCCGAGCTCGCCGCGATCGTCGGCCCGTACGACGGCTACGCCCGCAACGCCAAGCCGCACCTGCGGGTCATGAAGCAGCACTCCGACGAGAACGCCAAGGCCGTCCGCATGGACGACCTCGACACGCCGATCTGGGCCGCCGCAACGGAGGCCTGGCAGGACGTGCTCCGCCTCGGCGAGAAGAATGGCTTCCGCAACGCCCAGGCGTCCGTCATCGCCCCGACCGGCACCATCGGTCTCGCGATGTCCTGCGACACCACCGGCCTCGAACCCGACCTCGCCCTGGTCAAGTTCAAGAAGCTGGTCGGCGGCGGCTCGATGCAGATCGTCAACGGCACCGTCCCGCAGGCCCTGCGCCGCCTGGGCTACCAGGAGGAGCAGATCGAGGCGATCGTCGCCCACATCGCCGAGCACGGCAACGTGGTCGACGCGCCCGGTCTCGCGCACGAGCACTACGAGGTGTTCGACTGCGCGATGGGCGAGCGCTCCATCTCCGCGATGGGCCACGTCCGCATGATGGCCGCCATCCAGCCGTGGATCTCCGGCGCCCTGTCCAAGACGGTCAACCTGCCGGAGTCGGCGACCGTCGAGGATGTCGAGGAGGTCTACTTCGAGGCCTGGAAGATGGGCGTCAAGGCGCTCGCCATCTACCGCGACAACTGCAAGGTCGGTCAGCCCCTCTCCGCCAAGACCAAGTCGGCCAAGGACGCGGAGAAGGCGGAGATCACCGAGAAGACCGAGGCGGCCATCCGCGAGACGGTCGAGAAGGTCGTCGAGTACCGCCCGGTCCGCAAGCGCCTCCCGAAGGGACGTCCCGGCATCACCACGTCCTTCACCGTCGGCGGCGCCGAGGGCTACATGACCGCCAATTCCTACCCGGACGACGGTCTCGGCGAGGTCTTCCTGAAGATGTCCAAGCAGGGTTCGACCCTCGCGGGCATGATGGACGCCTTCTCCATCGCGGTCTCCGTCGGCCTCCAGTACGGCGTGCCGCTGGAGACGTACGTCTCGAAGTTCACCAACATGCGCTTCGAGCCGGCCGGCATGACGGACGACCCGGACGTGCGGATGGCGCAGTCGATCGTCGACTACATCTTCCGCCGCCTGGCCCTGGACTTCCTGCCCTTCGAGACGCGCTCCGCGCTCGGCATCCACTCCGCCGAGGAGCGCCAGCGCCACCTGGAGACCGGCTCGTACGAGCCGTCCGACGACGAGATGGACGTCGAGGGCCTGGCCCAGTCGGCGCCGCTCGCCCAGGAGCTGAAGGCCGTCGCCACGCCGAAGGCCGAGGCCGAGGCCGCCAAGCCCGCTCCGCAGCAGGCGCACACCAGCGCCGAGCTGGTGGAGATGCAGCTGGGCATCCAGGCCGACGCCCCGCTGTGCTTCTCCTGCGGCACGAAGATGCAGCGCGCCGGATCCTGCTACATCTGCGAGGGCTGCGGCTCGACCAGCGGTTGCAGCTGAGTAGCCGTTCGTAGTCGCTCATGAGTAAGGGGCGCCCGCCATGGCGGGCGCCCCTTACTCACGCCAGTGCGCTCAATGCCCGTGTCCCCCGCGCTCGTGTCCCCCCGCGCCCGTGTGCCCTCAGGGGCGCCGCGCCGCGCCCATCGCACGGGTGAACGTCGCGGGATCCCCCTCGAACCCGTGCACGCCGGCCCGGAACCCCCACGCCCCCGTCTCGTCCCGGACGAACTCCGCGACCGTCGCCGCGGTGGCGCCCGGGACGCCGCCGAAGTCCTCCGTGGCCAGGTCCGTGTACCCCTCACGGATGCGCAGCCCCGGGTTGGCCACATCGCCGAACGTCCGGTCCTCGGTGCGCTGCTGAATGGCGACGCCCACCACCACGCGCGCGTACCGGGGGTCGAGCCGCTCCAGCTCCAACGTCATGACCTCGTCGAAACCGAAGCCCTTGCCGTCCTTGCTGTCCCGGTTGAGATAGATCGTGCCGTCCGGTGAACGGCTGTCGAAGTGCACCACATAGGCGGCAGTTCCGTACGGATCGTCGGCCGGATAGGTCCCGGCGACGAGGTCCAGGTCGGCGGCCGGCTGTCCCGCCGGACTCGGGTCCCACCGCAGCGCGACCTCGACCTTGCGCATGCCCTTGCTGAGGCCGTTCACAGACTTCCCCTTCCCAGGTCCCCCGCCCTGCCCGGCCATCCGAACTGCCGGACGGTGACGGCCGGTTGTCCATCCTGCCACGCACCGGGACGGGGGCGCGGCAAAGCGGTCCTGCGGAGAGTGACCGGTGCCACGTTCCCTGGCCTTACCATGGCGCGGTGCTGGTCAAGTGGATTCGCTGCACCGTGGTGGACCGCCGCGGTTTCGAACGGGGGCAGCGGAAGTGGGCGGGGCTTCCGGGGGAGCCGGGTTTTCGGGGACAGGGGGGTGGCTGGAGCCGGGGGCGGCCGGACGTGGCGCACGTCTTCGCCTTCTGGGAGAGCCGTGCCTTCTACGACTCCTTCATGGCCCGCTCCCACGACAGGCTGGCCTCGGCCCAGGTGGGCACCTTCAAGGACGCCCAGGTCAGGCTCTTCGACTACCGGTTCGACGTGAAGACCGGCTTCGAGCCGCGCTTCACCGACGCCGACCTGCTGCGGGTGGCGCTGTGCCGGGTCCACGAGGAGCGGGCCGAGCACTACGTCCTCATGCAGGAGAAGGTCTGGAACCCGGCGATGGCCGGCTCGCCAGGAATGATCCGCGGCCTGTTCGGCGAGGCCCCGGGAAACGGGTACAACGAGTACCTCGTGCTGTCCATGTGGCTGTCGGCCGCCGAGCACGGAAAGTACCGCACCGAGCGAGTGGAGCGGCTCGCCCTGCGCGCCCAGACGGAGGCCGACATCGCGGCCCTGACGGGCGACATCGTGCAGTTGGAACCCTCCTGGACCGTTTGAGACCCGGACCCGCCCGACTTCGCCCAGGTGTGGAAACTGTGTGACGTACGCCGTACGGGGCCGCCCGAGTGCTTGGTTCCGGCCGTCTCGATCTAGGGTTCTGGCATGGCACGACCACGGCGCATCGTTCTTGTCCGGCACGGAGAGTCGACCGGCAACGTCGATGACACCGTGTACGAGCGCGAACCCGACCACGCGCTGGCCCTCACCGACCGGGGCCGGGCAGAGGCCGAGGAGACCGGCAAGGGGCTGCGCGAGGTGTTCGGCCGCGAGCGGATCAGCGTGTACGTCTCCCCGTACCGCCGCACCCACGAGACACTCCGCGCCTTCCACCTCGACCCGGACCTCGTACGGATACGCGAGGAGCCCCGGCTGCGCGAGCAGGACTGGGGCAACTGGCAGGACCGCGACGACGTACGGCTGCAGAAGGCCTACCGCGACGCCTACGGGCACTTCTTCTACCGCTTCGCCCAGGGCGAGTCCGGCGCCGACGTGTACGACCGGGTCGGCGGCTTCCTGGAGAGCCTGTTCCGCAGCTTCGAGGACCCCGACCACCCCCCGAACGTGCTGCTGGTGACTCACGGGCTCGCCATGCGGCTGTTCTGCATGAGGTGGTTCCACTGGACGGTCGCGGAGTTCGAGTCGCTGTCCAACCCAGGGAACGCCGAGATGCGGATGCTCGTTCTCGGTGAGGACGGCAAGTACACCCTTGACCGGCCCTTCGAACGCTGGCGAGATCCGGAACCGTACGGGATCACCGGATAGAGTGGCAGGGCGATGACCGCTCAATCTTCTCCTGACGGGCGCCTGGACCGCGCCCTTTCCAGCCTGCGCGGACTGTCGGTGGGGGACGCGCTGGGCTCACAGTTCTTCGTTCCCGCCCACTATCCGCTGCTCAAGCGCCGCGAGCTGCCGCCCGGCACCTGGCAGTGGACGGACGACACGGAAATGGCTTGTTCCGTGGTCTCCGTCCTGGCCGCCCACCACCGCATCGACCAGGACGAGCTGGCGCTCTCCTTCGCCCGGCACCACGACTTCGACCGGGGGTACGGCCCTGCCGTCAACCGCCTGCTGCGGCTGGTCCGGGAGGGCGGCGACTGGCGCGAGCTGGCCGCTGCGCTGTTCAACGGCCAGGGGTCCTGGGGCAACGGCGCCGCCATGCGCATCGCGCCGCTGGGTGCCTGGTACGCGGACGATCCTGAACAGGCGACCCACCAGGCGGAGATCTCCGCCTACCCGACGCATCAGCACCGTGAGGCGGTGGTGGGCGCCATGGCCATCGCGGCGGCCGCGGCGCTGGCCGCGGATCCGGCCGGCCCACCTCGTGCGCACGCGCTCCTCGACGGGGTGATCGCGCTGGTACCGAAGAGCGCGGTGGGCGCCGGACTGCGCCGCGCCCGGGACATGCTCGACTACGGCGACGCGGCCACGGTCGCGGCGGTCCTGGGCTGCGGTCGGCGGACGACCGCACATGACACGGTCCCCTTCGCCCTCTGGTCCGCGGCCCGCGCCCTCGGGGAGTACGAGACCGCGTTCTGGACGACCGCCCAGGTCGGCGGTGACGTGGACACGACCTGCGCCATCGTGGGCGGGGTGGTCGCGGCCGGCAAGGCGGGGGCGCCCCCGGCCGAGTGGGCGAGACGGGTCGAGGCGCTGCCCGCCTGGATGACGGCTTCGGTCTGAAAAGCCCCGCGCGGCAACTCTCCGTATATGACGGGAACTCTCCGTGACTGCCCGCGCGTTGTCATGACAACCGCTGTACGGGGCATCGGCCCCGGACGAGCCGGAAGGTCATGTGGAGGTGGGGCATGGAGGCGCTGTCGGTGTTCGTCGCGCTGCTGTCCCTGCTGCTGTCCGTTGTCCCGCCCCGCCGACTGAGCACTCGGGCGACCGCGAACCGGCGGGGCGGATCCCGGCGGGCGTGTGGGACGCCCGCCGGTGGCACCCGCCCGGCCCGCGGTGCCGTGCGGTCAGCCCATCCCCGGACCGGCGGAGCCGGACAGGGCCTCCAGGTCGCTCTTCCGTACCCGGATCACCAGCCACGCCGTGGCCAGGGCGAGTACGGCCATGGCGGCGGCCGGGATGAAGGCGGCCGAGATGCCCTGTGCCAGCACGTCGTGCGACCAAGGGGCGGGCAGCTGGTGCGTCTGGGCGAACTCGGCCTTCTGCTCCGGCGAACCGTTGGTGAGGAAGTCCGGCACCTGCTTCTCCGCCTCGTCCCTGCTGGCCGTGCCGAAGACCGTCGTCAGGATGGCGAGACCGATCGATCCACCCACCTGTTGCATCGCGTTGAGCAGCCCCGACGCCGCACCCGCCTCGTGCTGGGCGACCCCGGAGACCGCGGTCAGCGTCAGCGTCACGAAGTTCAGCCCCATGCCGAAGCCGAAGATCAGCATCGGCCCCAGGACGCCGCCGACATAGGAGCTGTCGGCGCTGATGAGGGCCTGCCAGCCGAGTCCGATCGCCGCGAGCGTCGAGCCCACGATCATGAAAGGCTTCGGGCCGAAGACGGGAAGGAAGCGCTGCGACAGGCCCGCACCGAGCGCGATCACGACCGTGACCGGCAGGAAGGCCAGACCGGCCTCGATGGGGGTGTAGCCGAGCACGTTCTGCACGAACAGGACGATGTAGAAGAACATGCCGAACATCGCCGCGGCCAGACTCAGCATGATCACGTACGTGCCGGAGCGGTTGCGGTCGGCGAACATCTTCAGCGGCGTGATCGGTTCCTTGGCCCGCTGCTCGACGAGGACGAAGGCCAGCAGCAGGACCGCGGCGGCCGCGAAGGAGCCGATGGTCAGGTTGTCCCGCCAGCCCTCGTCCGCGGCCCGGATGAAGCCGTAGACGAGAGACGCCATGCCCGCGGTGGAGGTCACGGCGCCGACTATGTCGAAGCGGCCGGAGTGCCGTTCGGACTCGCTGATGTAGAGCGGCGCGAGCACGGCGATCAGCACACCGATCGGCACGTTGACGAAGAGCACCCAGCGCCAGTCGAGCCACTCGGTGAGCATGCCGCCCGCCAGCAGGCCGATGGCGCCGCCACCTGCGGAGACGGCGGCGAAGACGCCGAAGGCCCGGTTGCGTTCCGGTCCCTCGGGGAAGGTGGTCGTTATGAGGGCCAGCGACGTGGGCGACGCGATCGCGCCTCCCATGCCTTGCAGGACGCGCGCCGCCAGCAGCTGCCAGGGTTCCTGGGCGAAGCCGCCGAGCAGCGAGGCGAAGGTGAACAGCAGGATGCCGGTCATGAAGACCCGGCGCCTGCCGAGAATGTCGCCGGCTCGGCCGCCGAGCAGAAGCAGGCCGCCGAAGGTGAGTGTGTACGCGCTGACGACCCAGGTGAGGTCGGTGGTGCTGAACTCGAGCGCGTTTTGAATGTGCGGGAGCGCGATGTTCACAATCGTCGCGTCGAGTACGACCATGAGTTGGCAGGCCGCGATGACGGCGAGTGCGATGCCGGGGTGCCCCTCCCGGCGGGCCGCTCCCGGCTTCTGGTCTTTGATCAGAGAAGAGGTTGTCACTATGTGTCCCCCACGAATCACTTAGTGAACGCTCGCGTTCACTGTTGCTTCAACGTTAGTGACCCGGCGACAGTGAACGCAACCGTTCACTTGTCGAGTCGTCGCGCGTCCGGTCCCCCGTTGCGGCCGCGCGAGGCGCGCCTTGTCCCCGAATACCCTTTTTCACCGCTTTTTGGAGACCTCCGACATGGTTGCTTCGCACTGGGTGGCCGCCTCCGCCCAGACGCCCTCCCGTCGGCGTGGCGCGGTCCTGGAACGCGCCATCCTCGAGGCCGCGCTGGACCAGCTCGGCACCGTGGGCTGGAACGGCCTGACGATGGAGGGCGTGGCCGCGAGCGCGCAGACCGGCAAGGCGGCCGTCTACCGGCGCTGGCCGTCCAAGGAGGACCTCGTCGCGGACGCGCTGCGGTCCGGGCTGCCGGACTTCGACACGGTCCCCGACCTCGGAAGCGTGCGCGAGGACCTGCTGGAGCTGTGCCGCAGGGCGCGGGACGCGATGTTCTCCCGGCCCGGATCCGCACTGCGTTCGGTGATTTACGAATGCGACACCATGCAGGCCGAGCGCTTCCATGCGGTGATCATCAAGGGGGTGGTGGAGCCGACCCTCACGATGATCTGCGAGGTCATCAACCGCGGAATGGAGCGGGGAGAGGTCCGCCGCGACGCGGCCAACGGATACGTCTTCGACGCCATCCCGGCGATGATGATGTATCGCTCAAAGATTTGTGCAAGTGAATGGACGGACCGCGAGCTCGAGGAACTGATCGACCAGTTGATGGTCCCGCTGCTGCGGCCCGACGGCCCCTGATCCGGCCCGGCGGGGACGCCGGTCCCGTTTGGGCAACCGGGGTGTCGCCCGGGGATCGCAGCGGCGTAGGCTAGAGGCGCCATGCCGTACGAACCACCTACTCACACCGTCGAGCGCTCTCTTCGCGCCACGACCGGAGCGAAGATCATTGCCGGTGTCGACGAGGTGGGGCGGGGCGCGTGGGCCGGTCCCGTCACCGTCTGTGCCGCGATCACCGGACTGCGCCGGCCGCCGGTCGGCCTGACCGACTCCAAGCTGCTCACCATCAAGCGACGCACCGAACTCGAGGTGGAGTTGCGGACCTGGGTCACGTCCTACGCCCTGGGGCACGCCTCTCCGGAGGAGATCGACGCGCTGGGCATGACGGCCGCGCTGCGACTGGCGGCGGTGCGGGCCCTGGAGACCCTGCCGGTCCGTCCCGAAGCCGTCATCCTCGACGGCAAGCACGACTATCTCGGGGCCCCTTGGCGGGTTCGTACGGTGATCAAGGGTGACCAGTCCTGCGTCGCCGTCGCGGCGGCCTCGGTGCTCGCCAAGGTCCAGCGCGACAAAATGATGGCCGAACTGGGTGTCGACCATGCAGACTTCGGTTTTGCGGACAACGCCGGGTATCCGTCGCCCGTGCACAAGGCCGCACTGGAGGAACGGGGCCCCACCCCGCACCACCGGTTGTCGTGGGCGTATCTTGATGCGCTGCCCCAGTGGCGGCACCTCAAGAAGGTCCGCAGTTGGGTGGACGGAAGCGTTCCGGAAATCGAGGGTCAGCTCGGCTTCGATTTCTGACGGTTCCGCTCGCAGGCATGTGCCACCCGCCGACGCGAGCCGCACCAACGTTTGATAAACATCAGCTCATGCCTCTCATTCCCGAGGAGCCTCAGATTCACGAGAAGGCCCAGGGTCCCCGCGCCACTCCGGCCAGTGGCCGCACCGCGCCGACCCCCCGCCCCGTACCCGGCCCCCGTCCCGCGGCACCGCCGCGCCCCGGCCGTCCCGGCCCGGTGCGGCCGGCACCGCCGGCGCAACGCGCGTCGCGCGACACGGCCGCGGCCGAACCCGGATCCGCGGGTCCGGCCGCTCCGGCCGCGACCCCGGTCGCTCCGCAGATCCAGTTGATCCCGGCCACGCCCGACGGCGCGCTCGACGCCGCCGAAGAGGCTGTGGACCTGCTGCTGGACTCGGGTCGTACCCCCGGTGACGTGCTGGTGGTCACCACCGGCGACCCCCACCCGTGGGCGGCCCACGAACTGTCCTTCGGCGACGCCGCCTACTGGGCGCAGCACGACGCGGGCGACGACGTCTTCTACGCGGACGCCGCCGTCGCGGACCGTGCCGCGTCGCGGGCCGTGGTCGTGGTCGCGCTCAACGGCGGCCCCGAGGCCGCCGCCGTCACCGCCCTGACCGCGGCCCACTCGCGGGCCGGCGCCCTGCTGATCGTCTGCGGTGACCCGCAGCGGATCAACTCGGTGCTGGGCGCGGGCGTCTGAGCCCGTTCCGCCGAGCGCGGCGACCGTCGGTGTGACACAGGGAGCGCCGGGCCGGAGCCCCGTACGGTGGCGGCGTCGGCGGCCCGCGTGCCCCCGGCGTCCTTCCGCGCGGTACCGGCTCGGGCCGACGGGGGAACCCGTGGGTGTGACCGGCCGACGGGGCACGGGCGACGTACGGGTGCTGCCGGGGTTCGGGCGCAGGCCGGACCAGGACCACCGGCCGCGCGGCGACCGGGGCACGGGCGGCCCGTGTCACCGCTCGGGTGGGCCCGTAGGGGTTCCCGAGCCCGCCGCTGCGGTGGCGCTCAGCGAGCCGCGGCGCGGCGCAGTACGTCCGAGGCGACACCGCCGGTGCGTGGTGGCGGGGGCGGCGCCTCCGCCGTGGCGAAGGGCTCCGGCACCGACGCCGCGTTGGGCCGGCGCCCGCCGCGCCCCTCGCCGAGCACCTGCCAGCCGTCCCGGGTCAGCGTGATGTACGCGCCGCAGCGCAGCCCGTGCAGCGTGCACGCGTCCCGCAGTCCCCACATCCACGCGCCGTCCTCCTGCGTCCAACGCGCGTCGCCCTCACGGCAGTAGAGCAGTACGGCGGTGCGCACCGGCGTGCGGCGCCGCAGATCGTGCGGGATGACGCGGCGCAGCTGGGAGAGCAGCGCGTTGCGGAACATCCATCCGTCGGCGGGGGAGCGGCGGCTGGTGAACGAGGCGCTGGCGCGCAGTCGTTCGTCCGGGTCGAGCACGGCCACGACCGCCGTCGCCGGTTCGGGGCGGTGTCGCGAGTGCAGCCCGCTGACGACCTCCCGAGGATTGCGCAGCAGCGGGATCCCGGCGGCGGCCCACTCCGCCGGTTCGAGCATACGGGTGGCGGAAACGGCGGACGACGAAAACGAGGCCGCCGAGGACGGAGCGAATCCGAAGGTCACGTTCCTCCCTTCGGCTACGCGCCCACACTGCGGGCAGGGTCGGATTCGGGGAGCGCGCACCGCAGCGAAGCCCTGCCGGATCACGGAAGGGCCGTGCGGGGAGCGGACTTCAATTCTTCCTGTCGAACTGGGATGCGGCAACGAGCAATTGAGACCGAGGCCCTATATCGGCTGATGTGCGTTCTATATCCCTACCCGGAGTGCCGCCGGGCGACGCATGGGACGCGGCACGCGCTACGGCCCGCTGCGGATTCGCCGATTGTCAGTGCCATCGGGTTGCATGGGGGCATGGACCACGTGGAACTCCGTACCGAAGCCGACGCCGTCCTCGCCGAGCTCGTCGGCGATCGTGAGGGATCGGCACGACTGCGGGAGGATCAGTGGCAGGCGGTGGCGGCCCTGGTGGAGGAGCACCGGCGTGCTCTGGTGGTGCAGCGCACCGGCTGGGGCAAGTCGGCCGTGTACTTCGTCGCCACCGCACTGCTGCGCCGGCGTGGTGCGGGCCCCACGGTGATCGTCTCGCCGCTGCTGGCGCTGATGCGCAACCAGGTCGAGTCGGCCGCGCGGGCGGGTATCCGGGCGCGCACGATCAACTCGGCCAACCCGGAGGAGTGGGAAACGATCTACGGGGAGGTCGAGCGGGGTGAGACCGACGTCCTCCTCGTGAGCCCGGAACGCCTCAATTCCGTGGACTTCCGGGATCAAGTACTGCCGAAGCTCGCGGCCACGACCGGTCTGCTGGTGGTGGACGAGGCGCACTGCATCTCCGACTGGGGCCACGACTTCCGCCCCGACTACCGTCGGCTGCGCACGATGCTGGCCGAGCTGCCGGCCGGGGTGCCGGTGCTGGCCACCACCGCGACCGCCAACGCGCGGGTCACGGCCGATGTGGCGGAGCAGTTGGGCACGGGTGGCGGGGACGCTCTGGTGCTTCGGGGGCCGCTCGACCGGGAGAGTCTCCGGCTGGGCGTGCTCGAGTTGCCGGACGCGGCGCACCGGCTGGCCTGGCTGGGGGAGCGGCTGGGGGATCTGCCCGGTTCCGGGATCATTTACACGCTGACCGTGGCGGCGGCGGAGGAGGTCGCGGCGTTCCTGCGGCAGCGCGGCTATCCGGTGGCTTCCTACACGGGAAAGACGGAGAACGCCGACCGGTTGCAGGCGGAGGAGGACCTGCTGGCGAACCGGGTGAAGGCGCTCGTGGCGACCTCGGCGCTGGGCATGGGTTTCGACAAGCCCGACCTCGGGTTCGTCGTGCATCTGGGGTCGCCCTCGTCCCCCATCGCGTACTACCAGCAGGTGGGACGTGCGGGGCGTGGTGTGGACCATGCGGACGTCCTGTTGCTGCCGGGGCGGGAGGACGAGGCGATCTGGGCGTACTTCGCCTCGGTGGGCTTCCCGCCGGAGGAGCAGGTGCGGCGCACGCTGGCGGTGCTGGAGGAGGCGGGGCGGCCGATGTCGCTCCCGGCGCTCGAGCCGTTGGTGGATCTCCGCCGTTCGCGCCTGGAGACGATGCTCAAGGTCCTGGACGTGGACGGCGCGGTCAAGCGGGTGAAGGGCGGCTGGGCCGCCACGGGGCAGCCGTGGACGTACGACGCGGAGCGGTACGCGTGGGTGGCCCGGCAGCGTCAGGCGGAGCAGCAGGCCATGCGGGACTACGTGGCGACCACGGGGTGCCGGATGGAGTTCCTGCAGCGGCAGCTGGACGACGAGAAGGCCTCCCCGTGCGGTCGCTGCGACACCTGCGCCGGCCCCTGGCTCGACCCCGCCGTCTCGTCCGCGGCCCTCGCGGCGGCGACGGGCGAACTGGACCGTCCGGGCGTGGAGGTCGAGCCGCGCAAGATGTGGCCGACCGGGCTCGCCGCGGTGGGCATGGACCTCAAGGGCCGCATCCCCGTGGGCCAGCAGGCCCTCACCGGGCGGGCGCTGGGGAGGCTGTCGGACATCGGCTGGGGCAACCGTCTGCGTCCGCTCCTGTCGGCGCAGGCGGCGGACGGGCCGGTCCCGGACGACGTGCTGGCCGCCGTCGTCACGGTGCTGGCCGACTGGGCCCGCTCGCCGGGCGGCTGGGCCGACGGATCTCCCGACGCGGTGGCGAGGCCCGTGGGCATCGTCGCCATGCCCTCCCGCACCCGCCCCCAGCTGGTCGCCTCGCTGGCCGAGGGAGTGGCACGGGTCGGCAGGCTCCCGCTGCTGGGCCACCTCGCCCACACCGCCCACGCCGACGAGCATGCCGCCCACCGCAGCAACTCCGCCCAGCGGCTGCGCGCCCTGGCGGAGTCGTTCACCGTGCCCGGCGAGCTCGCCACGGCCTTGGCCGGTACCTCCGGCCCGGTCCTGCTCGTCGACGACTACACCGACTCCGGCTGGACCCTGGCCGTGGGCGCACGCCTCCTGCGCCAGGCCGGCGCCGACCAGGTGCTCCCGCTTGTCCTCGCCCTGGCCGGATAGGCCGGGCACTCTGCTCGCCGGTCCGGACTTCGACGCGTACGACCGCTGCGTACGGCGCCGGTCCGGAGCTCTGCCACCCGTGCCGCACGGCCCTTGCGCGCCACGGCGCCGCACCCACGGTCGTTGGGCATGAGCACGATGACGGGGAGAGAGCGAAAAGGTTGTACCGGAAGTCGCGGGATTCCCTGTGTGATTCCGCACGTCGCGAAGCCGTGATGTCGCCGGAGGGAGATCCGCTTGGACATGTGGAGGGCTGAAGGGCGCCCTTCCTGAATCGAGCGGAGGGGGATCAGTCCCATGAGCGGTGTGGGCGAACGCCTGCCATGCGCGGAGGAGATGCGGAGCAGTGCCGCGGTCTTCGTCGGACGGGTCACCGTCCGCCACCGGCTCCCACTGGACTACTCCGTGGCCAGCCTCCGCATCGTCGACTTCCTCGTCGACGGGCTGCGCAAGAACGGAGTGGAGGCTGCCCGGGTGAGCGGCACGCTGTTCGGCCTCGGGGCGTACGTCGGAGAGGTGCTCGTGCGCCGGGCGGGCGCCACGTGGATCGATCTCGACACCGACCAGCGGACCTGCTTCGGGCAGCCGGTCGGCGTGCGGATGCCGGACGGGCGGGTGTGGAACCCCCTCGGCAGGGTCCGCAACTGCTTCGATGCGGGCAGCTCGCAGGAGTCGCTGCGCACCTTCTATCTCACCCTGCACGGCAGGATTCCGCGGCCTGTCGCCCGGCAACCGTCGGAAACGGGCTGAGACGGCGCCCTGACGAGGCTTCCCGAGGACGGGATCGCGCGAGGTGACGTGCCCCTGTAGACAGTTATCCACAGGGCAAAGCGGAACTTGCCGATCCGCGAGATCGTCGAGCCATGACGAACCACAGCGAAACGACCGGATCCTTCGAGAACGGCGACATCCCGGACGCCGCGGAGCCGGGTCGGGCGGACCGCGCCCCGTACGAGAGCCCCGGAGACGAGCACCAGGTCACCCTGCGCACCCCCGCCGAACTCGCCGACGCCCTGCCGTACCTGCTCGGGTACCGCCCGGAGGACAGCATCGTCCTGGCCGCCCTGCGGGACCGGGACGGGCGGGGCCGCTTCGGCGGTCGCGCGCGTCTCGGTATCCCCGCGAACCCGGACGACTGGGCGGGCGCGGCCGGACAACTGGTCCACGGCCTGGTGACCGGAAGCGAGCGGCGCGGGGCGCGGCCCGAGCAGATGGTCGCCTATCTCTGCCAGGAACCGGGCCCGGGCGAGACCGGACGGGACGTGATGGAGCGGCTGCGACCGCTGGCCCAGACGCTGCGCGTCGAGTGCGGTGCCCTCGACGTTCCCGTCGTCGAAGCGCTGTGCATCTCGGCCGGGCGCTTCTGGTCGTACTGCTGCGACGAAGAGGCATGCTGCCCGGCGGAGGGCCTCCCCATGGGACTGCCGGGTACGTCGGTACTTGCCGCGGCGGCCACCTACGCCGGTATCCAGGTGCGCGGCTCGCTCCGTGAACTGAGGGCCAGGATGCTGCCCGGGGAGAACGCGGCGGCGGTCGAGCAGGCGGCCGCCCTGGACGCGGCCGCCACGACGCTGGTCTCCCGGATCCTGGACGCGGGCGGCCGCTCGGAGGTGGCCGAGGAGACGCTGGATACGGCGCAGCGGGTCATGCGGCGCCTCGCCGATGCCCCGCCCGTCTCCGGCGTGCCGGCCGAAGACCTGCGCGACGACCAACTGCTCGGGCAAGAGGAGGCGGCGGCGTTGATCCTCGGACTCCAGGACCGCACGACACGCGACCGCGCGGCCGCATGGATGGAGGGCGACGAGGCGGCACCAGCGATGCGCCTGTGGCGGGCCCTGGCCCGCCGCTGCGTCGCGCCGTACGGCGAACATGCGGCCGCGCCCCTCACGCTCGCGGGCTGGGTCGCCTGGTCCACCGGTGACGAACTGGAGGCGCGGGAGGCGCTGGCCATGGCCCTCGGCGCGGACCCCGACTACCTCTTCGCCCGGCTCCTGCACCAGGCGTGCAACGAGGGCCTCGATCCCGAGTCGATCCGCCGCTGTCTGCGCGAGGGCAGGAAGGGCGGCGCAGACACGGGAGACGGCACTTCGGAAGCTGAGGGACGCAGCGGCACCCCGGTGGAACGGGAGCCGGCCGAGCCCTCGTCCGCACCGCCGCCCGGCCGTCGGCGCCGCTCGCGCACCCTCACCTCGGCGCATGGCGTCCGACGCCGTGCGAGGGCGCAGGCCCACCAGCCGAGCGCCGGGATCGTGCGTCCCCGCACTCCCTCCCCCCGCACTCCCTCCGGAGGTGGTCGGCCCGGGAGCACTCGGACGGACCGGACCCGCCCTCACGTATCGGGGGCGGCGGCCACGGACAGGCAGGAGGCGCGGCCGGAAGGAGCGTGTACGGGAGAGTGCGGGACCGACGAGGGCAGCGAGCGCCCCTGAAGCGGGTGGTCGCGGTCCGGCCGTCAGGCCGACGTCCGCAGGCACCTGCACGGCCCCGCCATGGACTCCGGCCGTCGAGCCGGCGCTCGGCCCGCTCCCGCTTCCGCACCCGGCGACCGGTTGTTCCGCCGAATCCCTTGCCACCGGCGCCAGGCGGGCCGGGACGGGCGGTGGGACGCAGATGAGGAGGGAGTGGATCAGTGGCCGAAGCGGTCGGCGAAGGGAGTGTTTATCGTCAGGAAGACGACTATGATCACCGCATGCCCTACGACCCGTCAGCCTTTCCGCCCTTCGCCGTGACTGTGGATCTGGTCGTGCTGACCGTGCGCCGCCACTCCCTGTGCGCGCTGGCGGTGCGCAGGGGCGAGCCGCCGTTCCAGGGCCGTTGGGCCCTGCCCGGCGGGTTCGTACGGGCCGGCGAGGACCTGGCGCAGGCGGCGGCGCGGGAACTGGCCGAGGAGACCGGGCTGTGCGTCCACGACCCGGCCGCGCCGACCCAGGACAACGGTGCCCACCTGGAGCAGCTCGCGACCTACGGCGATCCCGACCGCGACCCCCGGATGCGGGTGGTCAGCGTGGCCCACCTGGCCCTCGCCCCCGACCTGCCCGCACCGCGAGCGGGGGGTGACGCCAGCAACGCCCGCTGGGCACCGGTCGAAGAACTGCTGGAACAGAGCGGCTATGGCCACGCCGGCGAGGCGGTGGCGCCGCTCGCCTTCGACCATGCCCAGATTTTGGCGGACGGGGTGGAGCGAGCCCGCTCCAAGATCGAGTACTCGTCGCTGGCCACCGCCTTCTGCCCGCCCGAGTTCACCGTTGGCGAGCTGCGCCGCGTCTACGAGGCGGTGTGGAGCGTGGCGCTCGACCCCCGCAACTTCCACCGCAAGGTGACGGGCACGCCGGGGTTCCTCGTCCCCACCGGCGGGACGACCACGCGCCAGGGCGGCCGTCCCGCCCAGCTCTTCCGGGCGGGCGGCGCGACCCTCCTCAACCCCCCGATGCTCCGACCCGAGGTCTGACGCCGAGCCCGCGCGATGCCCGAAAAACCGGATATCACACGCTATCTTGCTACGGGTGATCCAGGCCTTCGGACTGACCAGCAACCCCCGCAAGGAGCTCCCGCCCGCCGTCGACGACGTCTCGTTCGAGGCGCGTGCGGGCCGCGTCACCGCACTCCTCGGAGCATCGGGCGCCGGTAAGACGACGGCACTCAGACTCATGCTCGAGCTCCAACATGGCCGTGGTCTCACCTACTTCAGAGGCCGCCCCCTGCACCGCATCGCCCATCCCTCCCGCGAGGTCGGCGTGCTGCTCGGCGACGTCCCGGGGCACCCCGCCCGTACCGTGCGCGGCCATCTCCGCATGCTGTGCGCGGCCGCGGGGGTTCCCGTCAGCAGAGCCGACGAGGTCCTCGAGTCGGTCGGTCTCGAGAGTCTGCGCGACGAACGCCTCGGCGCCCTCTCCCGGGGCATGGACCGGCGACTCGGCCTGGCCTGCGCGCTCGTTCCCGACCCGCACACCCTGGTCTTCGACGACCCCGCCGGCGCACTCTCCGTCCACGACGCCCGACGGCTGCACGGCGCACTGCGTGCCCACGCCGACCAGGGCGGCACGGTCCTGTTCAGCACGGCGGATCCCAAGGAGGCCGCGCGCAGCGCCGACCACGTCGTGACGCTGGAGCGGGGCAGGGTCGTCGCCGACCAGGAGGCGACGGAGTTCTCCCGTACCCGGTTGCGCCCCCGCGTCGCCGTCCGCAGCCCGCACGCCGCCCGCCTCGCCGCCGTGGTGGCCAAGGAGGCACGCACGGCACGCCGTTCCGTCGAGGTGGTGCGCGAGGGAGGCAACCGGCTCGCGGTGTACGGCAGTACGTGCGCCGACATCGGCGAGACGGCCTTCCGGAACGGCATCCTCGTACACCAATTGGCCGACGAGGTCGGTGACATGGGCCCCGGGGCCGGTGCGGTTCCCGCGGCCCGGCGCCAAGAGCGACAGGAGACGGACGGCGATCGTGCGCAGGGCGCCGGGACGCCGAGTACGCCCCGCCCCTCGCCCGTCGGCACCTCGTCCCCTTCCTCCGGCGCCTCGCAGCCGCGTCCCTGCGACACCCGCCCGCACGCCGGCCCCCGGCAGGCGCCCACCGAGGACGGTGACACAGACGGGCCCGCGGCCCGGGCCGCCCGCCCCAAGACTCCTGGGCCCCGTCATGCCCTCGCCCCCGACAGCGCCCCCGACAGCGCCACCGACAGCGCCATCGAAGCCCTCAGACCCTCAGCGCCCTCAGTACCCGATGCCACCCCGCACCGCACACCGCGCCCCTTCAGCGCCCTCACGTCCGGCACGGCGAAGGGTCGGGACGCGACCGTCACGCTTCCGCCCCCCATCTCCGTCCGTTCCGCCCCCAGCCCCCTCCGGCCGCTGCGCTACGAGCTCCGGCGTGCGGTGGGTGTCGGTACCGGCTTCGTCACCGGTGCGGTCGTGCTCCTCGTGTCCGCCGTCACCGCCGTGGTCCTGGCCCGCGTCGGGCACACCCCACAGGCGCGGCTCCTGGCCGCGTGGCCGCGGGAGCTCCCGCTGCCACCGGCCGCGCTCGGCGCCGGGCTGCTCGGCGCGCTCGCCTTCGGCGACGAGTTCCGCCACCCCGCCCTAGCGGCGGACCGCGGCACCGTGCCCCGCCGCATGGGGCTGCTGACCGCCAAGCTCCTCGTCTCCGCGGCCGCCGCGCTGCTGCTGGCCGCCCTGACGGTGGGCTGCAACGCCGAAGTGCTGCGCCTCCTCTACGGGGCCGAGCTCGCGGAGGTCCCCGCCGACTGGCCCGCGCTGAGCGTCGGTTGGCTCGGACTAGTCGTCGGCTGCGCGTGGTCCGGAGTGCTCGCCGCGGGTGTCTTCCGGTCCACCACCGCCGGGCTGGCGGCGGTGGTCGCCGTTCCGGTCGTCGTCGTACCGCTCGTACACAAGGTCTGGGAGGGCCCGTCCGTACGGACCGCTGCAGGCTTCCCGATGCGGGTGCGCGAGGTCCTCCTGACCCAGTGGCCGTTCGGGGGTGAGCGGTACGTGGCGGAGGCGCTGCGCCTGATCGCCCAACCCGTGGGCGGGGCAATGACGTTGTCACTGACCGCTCTGCTCTGCACGTATCTGCTCACGACCCTGCGCAGCAGGGTTCGGTGACGCCTGTCTCACCCTTCCGTTCCGACCGTGTGCGCAACTCCCCGGGGAAAGCCCATTTCTTTCCGATAAGGCGTCAATTGCGACGGGGTGAGCGATCACCCTTTCGTGTGCTTTTCACCAAAGACCTCAAGGGAGTTGAGGTCAGCGCCGACAAAGGATGCGTGAGTACCCTTGCGCACACCATGATGACCGCCGCCCGTTCCGCCGACTCCGGCCTCGCGAACCCGGGCGAACTCGACCGCTACCCGTACGCCGAGACGCCCGCCGTCGACCGCGTCGGGGCGCCCGCCTGGGAAGGGGTGGAGCCCGAGCTGGGCCGCGTTGGCCGGCGCACCGCGGGCAACCGTGGCCGCGGGCTGCACGGGCAACTCGTCCAGCAGCTGGGCCAGATGATCGTTTCGGGCGACCTGGGCGCCGACCGCCCGCTGGTGCCCGAGGAGATCGGGCAGCGTTTCGAGGTCTCCCGCACCGTGGTGCGCGAGTCCCTTCGCGTGCTGGAGGCGAAGGGACTGGTCAGTGCCCGCCCGAACGTCGGCACGCGCGTGCGCCCCGTCAGTGACTGGAACCTCCTCGATCCGGACATCATCGAATGGCGTGCCTTCGGGCCGCAGCGCGACGACCAGCGCCGCGAGCTGAGCGAGCTGCGCTGGACGATCGAGCCGCTCGCCGCGCGCCTGGCCGCCGGACACGGGCGCGAGGACGTCCAGCAGCGGCTGTCCGACATGGTCGGGATCATGGGGCACGCCATGGGGCAGGGCGATGCGCTCACCTTCTCGCGTGCCGATGCCGAGTTCCACACCCTGCTCATCCAGATCGCGGGCAATCGGATGCTGGACCACCTCTCCGGGATCGTCTCCGCCGCCCTCCATGTCTCCGGCGGTCCGGTCACCGGCTGTGACCGGCCGAACGACGTGTCGCTCGCGCAGCACGGCAGGATCGTCGACGCCCTCGCCACCGGCGACGGCGCCGCGGCCGAGGCGGCCATGCGCCAACTTCTGACCGTCCACCCCGAGGTGGAACGCGTGGTGCCCGCCCCCCGCGAGCACTGACCGCGTTCCGCCGGAACGGCGCGGTCCGGGCACGCCAAACCCCTCCTGTGGCAGTGGCCGGCACGCCGCCGTCATCGTCGGACCCCGCGGAGCCGCTCATGGTTCCCGGGGTCCGACGGTGTGATGAGAGGCTGGACCGTCCGGGCATGGCCGGGACACACGGGGTGATGACCTTGTTCCTTCGTGTTTGACCGGTTTTGATCGCTTACGGGGTGTGACTCGGGCCACGCGGATTGGGCGTAACGCTCTTGGGAACAACACGATGACCTAAGAGGTGACAGCCGCGGAGGGAATACGGACGCCGTTCACGGCGCTGTGTATCTCCCCGGCCCGCCCGCACCGTCGGCCCATTCCCAAGCCGGTGGTCGGCCCCTGTCCGCCGTGGACGGGGCCGGAAGCCGTTTTTCAACGTTCCGAGAGGTTGTTCGTGTCGGCCAGCACATCCCGTACGCTCCCGCCGGAGATCGCCGAGTCCGTCTCTGTCATGGCGCTCATTGAGCGGGGAAAGGCTGAGGGGCAGATCGCCGGCGATGACGTGCGTCGGGCCTTCGAAGCTGACCAGATTCCGGCCACTCAGTGGAAGAACGTACTGCGCAGCCTCAACCAGATCCTCGAGGAAGAGGGTGTGACGCTGATGGTCAGTGCCGCAGAGCCCAAGCGCACCCGAAAGAGCGTCGCAGCGAAGAGTCCCGCCAAGCGCACCGCCACGAAGACGGTCGCCGCGAAGACGGTGACCAGCAGGAAGGCGACCGCTCCCGCCGCCCCGGCGACGCCCGCCGCCGAGCCCGCAGTCGAGGAAGAGGCACCCGCCAAGAAGGCGGCGGCCAAGAAGACGACCGCCAAGAAGGCGACGGCGAAGAAGACGACCGCCAAGAAGGCGGCGGCCAAGAAGACGACCGCCAAGAAGGAAGACGGCGAGCTTCTCGAGGACGAGGCGACCGAGGAGCCGAAGGCCGCGACGGAGGAGCCCGAGGGCACCGAGAACGCGGGCTTCGTGCTGTCCGACGAGGACGAGGACGACGCTCCGGCCCAGCAGGTCGCCGCGGCCGGCGCCACCGCCGACCCGGTCAAGGACTACCTCAAGCAGATCGGCAAGGTCCCCCTGCTCAACGCCGAGCAGGAGGTCGAACTCGCCAAGCGCATCGAGGCCGGTCTGTTCGCCGAGGACAAGCTGGCGAACTCCGACAAGCTGGCGCCCAAGCTCAAGCGCGAGCTGGAGATCATCGCCGAGGACGGCCGCCGCGCCAAGAACCACCTTCTCGAGGCCAACCTCCGTCTGGTGGTCTCCCTGGCCAAGCGCTACACCGGCCGCGGCATGCTCTTCCTGGACCTCATCCAGGAGGGCAACCTCGGTCTGATCCGCGCGGTGGAGAAGTTCGACTACACCAAGGGCTACAAGTTCTCCACGTACGCCACCTGGTGGATCCGTCAGGCGATCACCCGCGCGATGGCCGACCAGGCCCGCACCATCCGTATCCCGGTGCACATGGTCGAGGTCATCAACAAGCTCGCGCGCGTGCAGCGCCAGATGCTCCAGGACCTGGGCCGCGAGCCCACCCCGGAGGAGCTGGCCAAGGAGCTCGACATGACCCCGGAGAAGGTCATCGAGGTCCAGAAGTACGGTCGCGAGCCCATCTCGCTGCACACCCCGCTGGGTGAGGACGGCGACAGCGAGTTCGGTGACCTCATCGAGGACTCCGAGGCGGTCGTCCCGGCCGACGCGGTCAGCTTCACACTCCTGCAGGAGCAGCTGCACTCCGTTCTCGACACCCTGTCCGAGCGCGAGGCGGGCGTCGTCTCCATGCGCTTCGGTCTCACCGACGGTCAGCCGAAGACCCTCGACGAGATCGGCAAGGTGTACGGCGTCACGCGTGAGCGCATCCGCCAGATCGAGTCGAAGACCATGTCGAAGCTGCGTCACCCGTCGCGCTCCCAGGTGCTGCGTGACTACCTCGACTAGGTCGCGGTAGGCAGTACGAGCGACAGCACGAGCAAACGAGGCCCGGTCCCGCCAAGGTGCGGAACCGGGCCTCCGTGCTGGGCAGCGGGTGCGCGACACGGCGTACTGGATCACTCTGGGTGTCTCATGACCACCTAGGAGTGAGGAGCCCGCATGCGTCGTCTCTTTGCCCGGACACTGGCCCGGCCGCTGGTGCTGGCGGCCGCCGCGACCGCGATACCGCTGGGGTCCGCCACCCCCGCCGCCGCCGACAGCATCGTCGTCGGAGGCTTCCCGGTCGAAGTGTCCGACAGTCCGTGGACCGTCGCCCTGTCCAGTCGTGACCGGTTCGGAGGTACGCGGGCGGGGCAGTTCTGCGGGGGAGTGGCCGTCGGCCGGACCACCGTGCTCACAGCGGCCCACTGTCTGGGGGAGGAGGTCCTGGGGTCGCCGCCGGAGCAGGTGGACGACCTGCGGGTCATCGCCGGCCGGACCGATCTGCTGTCGGACCAGGGGCAGGAGATCCCCATCCGATCCGTCTGGGTGAACCCGGAGCACGACGACGGCAGCAACGCGGGCGACTTCGCGGTGCTCACTCTTTCCCAAGCGCTCCCCGCCGGCTCGGTCATAGGGATGGCGGCAGAAGGTGACGCTGCGTACACGCCCGACACGGGGGCCCTCGTCTACGGCTGGGGCGACACCTCGGGTGCCGGCGACTACGCGAACGGCCTGCACGCGGCCCGGGTGCGGGTGCTTCCCGACGCGTCCTGCGAGCGGGCCTATCCGGGGAACGACGACGGGCGGTACCTGTCGAACACCATGCTCTGTGCCGGGCAGGAGGCCGGTGGCCGCGACGCCTGTCAGGGGGACAGCGGGGGGCCGCTGGTCAGCCGGGGGAGGCTTATCGGCCTGGTGTCCTGGGGGAGTGGCTGCGGGCGTCCGGGCAGCCCCGGGGTGTACACACGCGTCGCCTCGATACTGCGGACGCTGGGGTGGGACGGCACGGCCGCGAAGCAGCGCGGGAGCGCCTGACGGCCGCTGAGAGCCTGCCGGACACGAGTACGGGCGGCCGCCTCCGGGATCCGGAGGACGGGCTGGACGACCTCGTACGAGTCGAACGTGCGAAGCGGGTGCGGTTGTGGTGCGGTACCCGCCCACCGGTCTGGACAACATCCCACACCTGGTTGCGCCAGCCCCGCGGCCGGGCCAGGAACACATCGTGCTTGCGCGCCGCCCGCTCCCCTCCCGCGAGCCCTGCCCGCTCCTGCCTCCGGGATCCGGAGGCGGCCGCCCGTTCATCGGCCTGTGCCGATTCGGCTCGTCGTCGGGCGCGTTCGGTCAGCGCTCTTCCTCGTCGGAAGATGCCGGAACGGCCGTCAGCCGCTCCGTCTCGTCCTGTATCTCAGCGGCGATCTTCTTGAGTTCCGGCTCGAACTTGCGACCGTGGTGGGCGCAGAAGAGCAGTTCTCCGCCGCTCAGCAGGACGACGCGCAGGTATGCCTGGGCGCCGCAGCGGTCGCAGCGATCGGCGGCCGTCAGCGGGCTTGCGGAAGTCAGAACAGTAGTCACGTCGCCTCTTCTCTAGCTCGACGAGCTGTCGTACCAGGGTCAACATCCAACCAGCCCCAAAACGTTCCCGCTCGTGGCTTTTCCTCGAAAAAAACTTTCCGAGGGGCCGGCTGTTGCCGATTGGCGGCGAATGTGCCGTATTGCGTGTCTATGTGTCGTACGGGTTCGCGCAGTCGGTCAGTGTCGGTCCCGCCGGCTGGGTTGCCGGTTTGTTCATGAGGACGTGCCCGGAGCCTAAATGGTTCATGCGTCGAAGGGAACGTGATGTGTACTTCACCCCATCGAGGGATCGAACAGGCATGCGATCCTGGACTAGGGTGAGTCAGTGACGAGGGTGGCGTTACAACGGCTCTACCAGGCCTCGGTACCCTCTGACCGGTGAACCGAGCCACGCCCTTACCCAGCGGGGCCCCATCTGAAATTCAGCGAGGAGCGAACCGCGTGACCGCCGAGACATCCGTGCCGTCCACTGCGCTGCTGGCAGGAGCAGACCGGGACGGATCCAATTACACCGCGCGGCACCTGCTCGTCCTCGAGGGGCTCGAGGCCGTGCGCAAGCGTCCGGGCATGTACATCGGATCCACCGACAGCCGTGGCCTGATGCACTGCCTGTGGGAGATCATCGACAACTCCGTCGACGAGGCCCTGGGCGGCTACTGCGACCACATCGAGGTGATCCTCCACGACGACGCCTCGGTGGAGGTCCGGGACAACGGCCGGGGCATCCCGGTCGACGTCGAGCCCAAGACCGGCCTGTCCGGCGTCGAGGTCGTCATGACCAAGCTGCACGCCGGCGGCAAGTTCGGAGGTGGCTCCTACGCCGCTTCGGGCGGTCTGCACGGCGTCGGCGCCTCCGTGGTGAACGCCCTGTCCGCCCGCCTGGACATCGAGGTGGACCGCGGCGGGCAGACCCACGCCATCAGCTTCCGGCGCGGAGTCCCGGGCACCTTCGCGAAGACGGGCCCGGACGCCAAGTTCGACGCCGGGAACGGGCTGCGCAAGGTCAAGAAGATCCCCAAGAGCCGCAGCGGTACGCGCGTGCGGTACTGGGCGGACCGGCAGATCTTCCTCAAGGACGCGAAGCTCTCCCTGGACACGCTGCACCAGCGGGCCCGCCAGACGGCGTTCCTGGTGCCCGGGCTGACCATCGTCGTGCGTGACGAGTTCGGCCTCGGTGACGGCGGCAGCAAGGGCGAGGAGTCGTTCCGCTTCGACGGAGGCATCAGCGAGTTCTGCGAGTTCCTGGCCAGTGACCGGCCCGTCTGCGACACCCTCCGCTTCAGCGGCCAGGGCTCCTTCAAGGAGACGGTCCCGGTCCTGGACGAGGAGGGGCAGATGACGCCCACCGAGGTCACCCGCGACCTCGGTGTCGATGTCGCAATGCGCTGGGGCACCGGTTACGACACCACGCTCAGGTCGTTCGTCAACATCATCGCCACGCCGAAGGGCGGCACCCACGTCGCCGGCTTCGAGCAGGCGGTGGCGAAGACGATGAACGAGGTGCTGCGCACCAAGAAGATGCTGCGCGTCGCCGAGGACGACATCGTCAAGGACGACGCCCTGGAAGGGCTGACGGCGGTCGTCACCGTCCGGCTCGCCGAGCCGCAGTTCGAGGGCCAGACCAAGGAGGTCCTCGGCACCTCGGCGGCCCGCCGGATCGTGAACAACGTGATCAGCAAGGAACTGAAGGCGTTCCTGACCTCGACCAAGCGTGACGCGGCCCAGCAGGCCCGGGTGGTCATGGAGAAGGCCGTCGCCGCGGCCCGTACCCGTATCGCCGCGCGCCAGCACAAGGACGCCCAGCGTCGCAAGACGGCCCTGGAGTCCTCGTCGCTGCCCGCGAAGCTCGCCGACTGCCGCAGCGACGACGTCGACCGCAGCGAGCTGTTCATCGTCGAGGGCGACTCCGCGCTGGGTACGGCCAAGCTCGCCCGGAACTCCGAGTTCCAGGCGCTGCTGCCGATCCGGGGCAAGATCCTCAACGTCCAGAAGTCGTCCGTGACCGACATGCTGAAGAACGCCGAGTGCGGGGCGATCATCCAGGTCATAGGAGCCGGGTCGGGCCGTACCTTCGACATCGACGCGGCCCGCTACGGCAAGATCATCATGATGACCGACGCCGATGTGGACGGCTCCCACATCCGCACCCTGCTGCTGACGCTGTTCCACCGCTACATGCGGCCCATGGTGGAGGCGGGCCGGGTGTTCGCCGCAGTGCCGCCGCTGCACCGCATCGAGCTGGTCCAGCCGAAGAAGGGCCAGGACAAGTACGTCTACACGTACTCGGACCGGGAGCTGCGCGACAAGCTCATGGAGTTCCAGAGCAAGAACATCCGGTACAAGGACTCCATCCAGCGGTACAAGGGCCTGGGTGAGATGGACGCCGACCAGCTGGCGGAGACGACCATGGACCCCCGACGCCGCACCCTGCGCCGGATCAACCTCACCGACCTGGACTCCGCCGAGCAGGTCTTCGACCTGCTGATGGGCAACGACGTCGCTCCCCGCAAGGAGTTCATCTCCAGTTCGGCGGCGACGCTGGACCGGTCGCGCATCGACGCGTGACCACGCCCATACGTCGGACCGGGCCCGGAAGCGAGATCCGGGCCCGGTCCGACGTATGGGCCCACCTTCCACGCCGCCGTCCGGGAGCGTCCCCCTCTCCACCCCTGGGTGGAGTGCCGCGCCGGCCGGACCTCCACCCATGATCCACCCGGACTCCGATCCCCCGACCTCGTCGTTTCCGTAACGTCGAAGGCGTCGGCGGGACCGCCGCCGGCATCACCTTCTTCCCTCACGGAGGCACGATGTCCGGGCTCGTCGACGCGTTGGTCATCACGGCGGTGGTCGGCCTGGTGATCACCCGGCAGTTCCGCGCAAGCCGGATCGACACCGACCGGCGCTGGTGGGTGCTGCCCGTGGTGCTGGGCATCCTCGCGCTGCGCGAACCGGGCATGATCGACGCCGGCCACCAGATGGCCGCCGTCCTGCTGCTCGCCGCCGAAATACTCATCGGCCTGGTCACCGGGGCCGGCTGGGCCTGGACCACCCGTATATGGGCCGAGGCCGACGGCGTCGTGTGGAGCAGGGGCAGCAGGGCGAGCGTCGCCGTGTGGGCCGTCGGCATCGCGCTCCGTGCCGGCCTCTACGGGGTCGGCGCGGCCCTGGGAGTGCGGCAGGAAGGCTCCGCCCTGCTGCTCGCCCTCGCGGTGACCCTGCTGGTCCGGTCCGGAGTCCTGGCCTGGCGCGTTCAGACCGGGCGCCCGGCCGGAGCGCACGGTCCCGCGTACCGTGACGCCGTGTCCCGGCCCACCCTGAAGGAGCCCGCGTGACGGAGAACGTCTGGACGAGGTGGCCTAGCAGGGAGGCGCTCCTGCACGAGGGAGTCTCCCGTCCCCGGCGCCTGCTCGCCCGGGCGGTGCGCCTGCTGGTGTTCGGCATGCTGCTGTGGGGCGCCTTCACCAGCAGCCGTCTGCACGGGTGGGGCTCGGTCCTGGCGGCCGTCGGCCTGCTCGCCGCCGTGTGCGTGGCATGGGCCTACTTCCGGACCACGCTCGCACACCGCTTGTGGCCGTCCCTGGCACTCGTCGCCGTACTGCTCGCGATCGCGGCCGGCGCCCAGTCCGTCGGCTTCGCTGTCCCCGCTCTGGTCATCTGGTGCGGCTGCGCCGTCGTGGCTCTGGAGCGGATGCCCATCGTGGCCGCGCTGCCCGTGACCTCGGTGGCGCTGGCCTCCTACGCCGTGGTCAGCGACGACGCCTGGCTGACCACGGTGGCGACGGTGGCCGGGCTGACTCTCGCCGGATACGTCCTGCGACTCGACGCCGAGGCACGGGGCAACGCGCAGCGGCTGCTGGCCCAGGAGCGGGCCGCCCGGGCGGCCGAGGCGGAGTCCGCGGCACTCGCGGAGCGGGCCCGGATCGCCAGGGAGATCCACGATGTGCTGGCGCACAGTCTCTCGGCGCAACTGGTGCACCTCGAGGCGGCCCGGTTGCTGATCGAGCGGGACGCCGACCGGCAGCAGATCCTGGACCGGGTGGTGGCGGCGCGGGGAATGGCCCGCGACGGACTCGCCGAGACCCGGCAGGCGTTGTCCGCGCTTCGCGGGGACCTGACGCCGCTGGAGGACTTCCTGGCCCAGCTCGTCGACACGGCCGAGGGCGCGGCGGAGGTCACCATTACGGGGGAACGCAGACCGCTGCCGGCCGAGGCGTCACAGGCCGTGCGCCGAGTGGCCCAGGAAGCGCTGACGAACGCCCGCAGGCACGCCCCGGGCGCCAGGGTGCGGGTGCGGCTGGACTACGGCGCCCACGAAGTGATGCTGGACGTACGGGACTCGGGGGGCCCGCCCGGCGAAGTCACCGGCACCGGAGGTGGGTACGGTCTGCTGGGCATGCGGGAGCGCGCCGAACTGCTGGGCGGCTCGCTGCGGGCAGGGCCGGGCGAGGAGGGGTTCGTGGTGACGTTGAAGGTGCCTGTATGACGGACGAAGGCGGGCAGAGGCCCGCGCGGGTGGTGGTCGCCGACGATCAGACCGTGGTGCGTGAGGGCATCGTGATGCTGCTCGGACTCCTGCCCGGAGTCGAGGTCGTGGGCGCCGCCGGGGATGGCGAGGAGGCGGTGCGGCTCGTCGCCGAACTCGCCCCGGACGTGGTGCTGATGGATCTGCGCATGCCCAGATGCGACGGTTTGGAGGCCACCCGCCGGATCCGGGACGAACACCCCGCGACGCAGGTGGTCGTGCTGACGACGTACGGGGACGACGAGTCCGTGTTCCCCGCCTTGCGAGCGGGGGCGCGCGGTTACCTCACCAAGGACGCGGGCGGGGACGAGATCGTTCGGGCGGTGCACGGTGTCCTGTCCGGAGACGCGGGGCTTGCTCCGAGTATCCAACGGCGGTTGCTGGAGCGCCTGTCCGAGTCCGAGCCGCGGCGGGCGGGACCGCCCGAGCCACCCGACGGGCTCACTACGCGGGAGACCGAGGTGCTGGTCCTCATCGCCGAGGGGCTCAACAACCATCAGATCGCGAGCAGACTGCACGTCTCGACGGCGACGGTGAAGACCCACATCAACAACCTGTTCGGCAAGACGGGCGTCAAGGACCGTGCGCAGGCGGTGCGTTACGCCTATGGGAAGGGGCTGGTGCGGCCACCAGGGGGATGAATCACCTGATGGGGTGAAGTGCCTGGGGAAGAAGAGTCGGGGATCTTCCCGTTCTGTCCATCCTTGGGCATGCAGTCAAGTAACGATCGGCCTCGCGGCGCCGGGGGCGGTCCCGAAAGCGCGGCCGACCACCGCGCCGTGCCGGGCAGGGCCTACGTCGAGACGGCCCCCGGCCCGCGGTACGACGACCCGTGGTACGACGCGCTCGCCTCAGGCTGGGGCGAGTCGGCCGACCCCGGGGCCCCCGGGCCGGCACTGCCGCCGATGCGCCGGGAGCCGGCGGAGGAGCCGTCCCGGGCCGCGGCCGAGGTGTATCTGGAGGTCCAGCGCAGCGCGGCCTTTCAGGAGGTCCGCAGCCGGTACCGGAGGTTCGTGGTCCCGGCCGTCACCGCCTTCTTCCTGTGGTACGTCGCCTACGTGGTGGCCGCCACGACGGCCCCCACCCTGATGGCCCGGCCGGTGGCCGGCACGGTGAACGTGGCGATGGCCGCCGGGCTCGGCCAGTTCCTCACCACGTTCCTGCTCACCTGGGCCTACGCGCGGCACGCCCGGCTGCGCAGGGACCGGGCCGCGCTCGAGCTGCGCTGGGACACCCAGGAACTGACACGCGGCGCGAGAGGCGGTGCGTCGTGACGGGCGACCATCAGACGTTGGCGCTGCTGCTGTTCAGCACGTTCGTCGCCGTCACGCTCGGGATCACCACATGGGTGGGCCGTCATCGGCACGGCTCGGCGGAGGAGTTCTACGCGGGCGGCCGCCTCTTCTCGCCGATGGAGAATGGTTTTGCCATCTCCGGCGACTACATGTCGGCCGCGTCCTTCCTCGGCATCTCGGGGCTCATCGCCCTCTACGGCTACGACGGCATGCTCTACTCGGTGGGCTTCCTGGTGGCCTGGCTCGTGGTCCTGTTCCTCGTCGCCGAACTGGTCCGAAACTGCGGTCGGTTCACCCTCGCCGACGTCGTGGCCGCCCGGATGCGGGAGCGGCCCGTACGGATCGCGGCCGGGACCTCCTCGGTCACCGTCTCCGTCCTGTACCTGGTGGCGCAGATGGTGGGCGCGGGCAGCCTGGTCGCGCTGCTGCTGGGCGGGACGAGCGAGGCGGCCCGGACGTGGACCGTCATCGGCGTCGGCGCCCTCATGGTGATCTACGTGTCGCTGGGCGGGATGCGCGCCACCACCTGGATCCAGATCGTGAAGGCGGTCCTCCTGCTCGGCGGCACCGTGGCGCTGACCGCGCTCGTCCTGGTGCGCTTCCACGGCGACGTCGACCGGTTGCTGCGCACGGCGGCCGAGCGCAGCGGACACGGTGAGGCGTTCCTCGCGCCGGGCCTGGCGTACGGCGGGGACTGGGTCTCCCGCTTCGACTTCATCAGCCTGGGGCTCGCCCTGGTGCTGGGCACGGCCGGGCTGCCGCACATCCTGTCCCGCTTCTACACCGTGCCCACCGCACGGGCGGCGAGGCGGTCCGTGGTCTGGTCGATCGGCCTCATCGGCGGCTTCTACCTGATGACGATCGTGCTGGGATTCGGTGCCGCCGCCCTGGTCGGCCCGGACGCCGTACGCGCGTCGAACGCCGCCGGGAACACGGCGGTGCCGCTGCTCGCCCTGGACCTGGGCGGCGGCGCGCAGTCCACCGGCGGGACGGTCCTGTTCGCGGTCGTCGCCGCCGTCGCGTTCGCCACCATCCTCGCGGTGGTCGCCGGCATCACTCTGGCGTCCTCGGCGTCCGTGGCCCACGACCTGTACGCGTCCTTGCGGCGTCGCCGCTCCAAGCCGCGCAGCGAGGTCGCCGTGGCGCGGGTCGCCACCGTCGGCATCGGCGCCGTCGCGATCGGGCTCGGTCTGCTCGCCCGCGACCTCAACGTCGCGTTCCTGGTGGGCCTCGCCTTCGCCGTGGCCGCCTCCGCGAATCTGCCGGTGCTGCTCTACTCGCTGTTCTGGCGCGGCTTCACCACCCGGGGCGCGGTGTGGGCGGTCTACGGCGGTCTGGTGCCGGCCGTGGTGCTCGTGCTGCTGTCCCCGGTGGTCTCCGGCAGCCCGCAGTCGCTCTTCCCGGGCCTCGACTTCCAGTACTTCCCGCTGCAGAACCCCGGCCTCGTCTCGATCCCGCTGGGCTTCCTCGCGGGCTGGCTGGGCACGGTCACCTCCCCGGAGGTCCCGGACGAGGCCAAGCACGCCGAGACCGAGGTGCGGTCGCTGACCGGGGCGGGGGCCGTGTAGGGGCGGCGCGGCGGCCACCGGTGTCCAGCGGCCGTCTCAGACGCGGGTCGCCCACGCGTAACGGTGCTCGGGGCGGCCCGCCTCGCCGTACTTGAGTGTCAGTACGGCCCGTCCGGTGCGTTCGAGGAGCTTCAGATAGCGCTGCGCGGTCTGGCGGCTCACCCCGGTCCGTTCGGCGATCTCCTGGGCCGAGAGCGGTCCGTCGGCCTTCAGCAGGCACTGGCGTACCAGTTCGGCGGTGGTGGGGGAGTGCCCCTTGGGCAACCCGGGCTCGGACGGTGCCGACAGGGCGCCGAAGATCCGGTCGACCTCGGGCTGTTCCGCCTCACCGCCCCCGTCGAGCGTGCGGCGCAGCTCGGCGTACGCCTCCAGTTTGGCGCGCAGACCGGCGAAGGCGAACGGTTTCACCAGGTACTGGAGAGCCCCCTGGCGCATCGCCGCCTGCACGGTCGACACGTCCCGAGCGGCGGTCACCATGATCACGTCGGTCTGGAGTCCTCGCCGCCGCATCTCCTGGACGACCTCCAGACCGGTCCGGTCGGGCAGGTAGTGGTCCAGCAGGATCAGGTCCAGGCGGGGCAGCGTCTCCGCAGCGCCCAGCGCCTCCAGCGCGTTGTGCGCCTCGCCGGCGACATGGAAGCCCGGCACCTTCTCGACGTACGCGGCGTTGACGCGCGCGACCCGCGTGTCGTCGTCCACGACCAGGACCTCGATCATCGGGACTCCTTCTCGGCAGCGGTGGTCACAGGGGCGGCGGGAGCGGCTTCCCGGACCGGTTCCGGGCCCGGTTGCGGTTCCGGTTCCGGTTCCGTCAGAGCCTCCGGCAGGACTACGACGAACTCCGCGCCCCCGCCGTACGCCTCTCCGACGGTCGCGCTGCCGCCCTGACGCTCGGCCAGGCGGCGCACCAGCGGGAGCCCGATGCCGCGCTCGCGGTGGGCCGGCGCCTCCTTGGTGGACCAGCCCGTCGTGAAGACCAGCTCACGCTGGTCCGTCGGAATGCCTGGCCCCGTGTCGCGCACCGTGAGCGTGGCGGCGCGCCCCTCGGCACGCAGTTCGACCTCCACGCGCGCGTGCGGTGTCCCCGCGGTGGCGTCGAGGGCGTTGTCGACCAGGTTGCCGACGATCGTGACGAGGCCCCCGGGATCGATCAGGCGGTCCGGCAGCCGCGTCCGGTCCGAGACCCACAGGGCGACTCCGCGTTCGGCCGCGACGGTCGCCTTGCCGACCAGCAGGGCGGCGAGCAGGGGGTCCTGGATCCGCTCGGTGATCTGTTCCGCGGTGACCCGGTGGTCGCCGACCACCTCGCCGACGAACTCCACGGCGTCGTCGTACATCTCCAGTTCCAGCAGTCCCAGCATGGTGTGCATGCGGTTGGCGTGCTCATGGTCCTGCGCGCGCAGCGCGTCGATCAGGCCGCGCGTCGAGTCCAGCTCCCGGCCGAGCTGCTCCAGCTCGGTGCGGTCGCGCAGCGTGGCCACGGCCCCGCCGTCGTCGGTGGGCATCCGGTTGGCGACCAGGACCCGCTGGCCGCGTACCGTCAACAGGTCGGTGCCGGTCACCCGGCCGGCCAGGACGTCGGCCGTGCGCCCCGCGCCGAGCGCCTCGTCGGGGAAGCGGCCGACGGCCTCGCCGCCGATGCCCAGCAGGCGCTGGGCCTCGTCGTTGAGCAGGCGCACCCGGCCGCCGCGGTCGAGGGCGACGACACCCTCCCGGATGCCGTGCAGCATGGCCTCGCGCTCCGCCAGCAGCCCCGCGATGTCCGAGAAGGCCAGGTCCCGGGTCTGCCGCTGTACCCGGCGGGAGATGACCCAGGACGCCAGGGCGCCGACGGCCAGCGCGCCGCCGGCGTACGCGAACAGGCCGGGGATGGCGTGGATCAGCCGCGCCCGGACGCTGTCGTACGCGATGCCCACCGAGACCGCCCCCACGATCTCGCCGTCGCTGTCGCGCAAGGGCACCTTGCCGCGGGCGGAGCGACCCAGCGTGCCGTTGTCGATTTCCATGACCTCGCGTCCGGCCAGCGCCTGCCCGGGGTCGGTGGACACGAGCTCGCCGATCCGCTCCGGGTCGGTGTGGGACCAGCGCACGCCCTTTCGGTCCATCACGACGACGTACTCCGCCTTGGTGGCCGTACGGACCCGCTCCGCCTCCTGCTGCACCGGCCCGTTCGCCGTCGGCCGGGTGGTCCGCAGGTCCCGCACGACCTGCGGCTGCTGCGCGGTGGTCTGCGCGATCGCCAGCGCCCGGCGCATCGCCTGGTCGTCCAGCTGGTCGCCGAGCGGTGCCAGGAACAAACCGGTCGCGAGCACGGCGACGCCCGCGGCGATCGCCACCTGCATCAGCAGCACCTGCGAGAACACCCGCCGCGGCAGGCCCAGGCGCAGTCGGCGTGCGGAGGGAGTGGAGCTCATGGCCACGACGGTACGTGGGGCCGGTGGCCGGCCGTAGTGGGGTGTGGCGCGTATCTCCCGCCGGGCGGATCGCGTGGATCCCCAGTCGGGTCGCCGCTGAGCTGTCGTCCGCTTCCCGGGGGGTCCGCGCGTCAGCTCGCCAGTGCCGCCGCCGGCGCCGACAGCTCGCGCAGTGCGGTGACCTCCATCCGCGCCGGCGAGCCCAGCACCGACGCTCCGCAGCTCTCCGGTCGCGGCGGCACCGACGCCCCCTGTACGACGGTGACCCGCCAGTACCGGCCGTCGGAGTGGGCCAGGGTCACCTCCCAGTGCGGTGCGGCACCGTCCGTCCGTACGACCGTCAGCGCCTGGGCCGTGTCCTCGGTGACGGCCGACCGCAGGGCCAGCTCGGCCGCCTGCCCGGGGCGCTCCCAGGCGGAGTTCCCACGACAGCCCTCCACGACGATCCGGCCCTCCCGCGCGCGGTGCAGGATCTCCTTGACGGCGTGCGCCTGGACCCGGCCGTAGACGTAGCCGTGCGGCAGTACGAGCACGGTCGGCGAGAAGCGGTGGCCCCCCAGGTGGGTGACTTCCCAGACGCCGTCGGCTCCGGAGGTGGCGACCTCGGCCGCCAGCGGCCTGCCGAGGAGCGCGCAGCACCGGTCGCGTTTGCCGTTGGTGCAGACGAGAGCGAGTGGATCGCCCCGGTGGGGACCGCCGTCCAGTACCGAGTCGATGGCGTGGTGATCGCCTCGGCCGAGTGCCGCGAAATCCAGGTCGAGCAGCAGGCGGGGATCCTTGACCGTGGTGCCGTGCAGCCACACGTTCCCCGGCACGGTGTGGGCCGCGTACACCCTGCGCTCGGCGGGCGTGCCCCGGTCCGCGTGGCGCCCGGGGCGGCGGATGAGCGCGACGCGTACGCCCGTCCCCTTCGCCGCCGCGTCGAGGGCACGCCCCAGCGCGGGGTCCAGGTGGCTCGAGGTGAGCGCCTTGGCACCCCAGGGGCCGGGCTGTTCGAGCAGCAACCAGGTCCTCGCCACAGGCGCGGTGCCCGAAAGGGGCTCGTCGAGGTCCCAGGAGACGGTTGAGCACGTACTCACAGAGGTGAGCCTAACCTGACTTGCGCCACGGCGACTTCCAGCCGCGCCTGGACGCTACTCCGGTAGTGGTCGCGGCGGCTTGGGACCGGAATACAGCCCGCTCGGCCGCATCCGCAGGGGGCGCTCCCCGTACTCCTCCAGGGCGTGTGCGATCCAGCCCGCCGTACGGGCCACGGCGAAGATCGTCTCGGCCGCGCTGGGTGCCATGCCGGACGACGCGGTGAGCACGGCGAGCGCCAGGTCGACGTTGGCGTGCAGCGGGGTGTGGCGGGCGGCGGTGGCCTGGATGTCCCTGGCCGCGGCGAGCGCGGGCGCCGCCCGGGGGATGTCCTCAAGGAGCGCGAACAGGGCACGCGCGCGTGGGTCCTCACCGGGATAGAGCCGGTGGCCGAGTCCCGGGACGCGCCGGCCGGCCCGCAGCTCCTCCGCGACCACCGGGGCCGCGCTGCCCAGTTCCAGGACCTCCAGCAGCATCCGGTGGGCGAGTCCTCCGGCGGCGCCGTGCAGCGGTCCCTCGATCACGCCCAGCCCGGCGGACACGGCGGCGTAGGCGTGTGCCCGCGCCGACGCGGCGACGCGCACGGCGAGTGTGGAGGCCGCCAGATCGTGATCGACGAGGAGGCAGAGCGCCGTGTCGAGTGCGCGCAGGGTCGGTTCGTCGGCGTCCTGTCCACTGAGCCGGGTCCACAGTCGGCGGGCGATCGGGTCCCGGTCGTCTCCGTCGCGCAGTACGGGGGGCAGCGCGGCGACGAGGGTGGGGATGAGGATGCGCGCCGTGCCCAGCACCGCGGCCTCGGACAGGTCGAAGCGGAGCGGGTCCGTGACCGCCGCGGCGATCGCCGCCACCCGGAGCCGGTCGGCGGGGCCGGCGTGTTCGGGCAGGGCGTCGACGGCCCTGCGGGCGACGGCCACGGAGGATTCCGGGGCCGGGAAGGCGGCGCCGGGACGCAGCTGCCCGGTCCAGAGCCACTCGGCCACCTCCTCGTAGGTGTGGCGTGCGGCGAGTTCGACCGCGTCGACGCCCCGGTAGTAGTAGCGGTCGCTCTCGATGAGCGTGAGGCGGGTGCGCACGGTCAGCTCCTGACCGGTGGCCGAGGCCGCGGGGGTGCCGCCGTCGCGCCGGTTGCGCCGGGCGAGGGCCCGGACCTCGTCGGCGTCGAAGGTGCTGCCCCGGCCACCGGGTGTGCGTCGGCTGCCGAGCTGGCCGCGGCTGACGTACGCGTACACGGTCTCGGGCTTCACCCCGAGCAGTTCGGCCGCCTCCCGGGTGGTCAGACGCCGCTCGCTGTCGGCGGGGTGGCCCGGCTCTTGATCACGCATGAGGTCACCGTATCCATCGGAAGGGGTTTGTGTTGAGCCGTAAGGCAGATACATTGACTCAATCAATATTGACAGATTATGAGTCAAGTATGGACAGTTGAATCAAGTCTGAGGAGGTAATCATGTCCGTCAACAGAACCGCATCCCCCACAACGCTCGTCGAGGTGCCGCGCGGGCTCGCCGGTGTCGTGGTGGCCGACACCGAGGTCGGCGACGTGCGAGGGCTCGAGGGCTTCTACCACTACCGGCAGTACTCGGCCGTCGAGCTCGCGCAGAGCCGCTGCTTCGAGGACGTCTGGCATCTCCTGGTCCACGGAGAACTCCCCGACGCGCGCCGCGGCGCCGCCTTCGCCGCCGAGACGGCGGCGCTGAGGCGGCTGCCCGACACGGTGCGCGCGGCACTGCCCGCCATCGCCGCGGCCGGCGGGCGCTCCGGCCCGCTCGCCGGGATGCGCACGGGCCTGTCCCTGCTGGGCGCGGCGCTGGACTTCCGACCGGTGTACGACCTCTCGGCCGACCAGCGCCGGCAGGACACCCTGGTAGCTGCCGCGGCCGTGCCGACGCTGCTCACCGCGCTGCACCGGTTGGGGCGGGGGCTCGAGCCGGTGGAGCCGCGCGAGGACCTGTCGTACGCCGCGAACTACCTCTACATGGTGACCGGTGAGGAGCCGGACGAGGCACGCACGCGTGCGGTCGAGCAGTACTTGATCTCCACCATTGATCACGGGTTCAACGCGTCGACGTTCACCGCGCGGGTCATCGCGTCGACGGGTGCGGATGTCGCGGCCTGCCTGGCCGGTGCGGTGTCGGCGCTGTCCGGCCCGCTGCACGGCGGTGCGCCCAGCCGGGCGCTGGACACCCTGGACGCGATCGGCACGCCCGACCGTATCGACGGGTGGATCCGCGAGCGGGTGCTCGCCGGTGACCGCATCATGGGTTTCGGCCACGCGGTCTACCGCACGGAGGATCCGCGCTCCCGGATGCTGCGAGAGGTGGCACAGCGGTTCGGCGGCCCGCGCGTGGAGTTCGCCGTCGAGGTGGAACGGCAGGTCGAGGCGATCCTCGCGGAGCTGAAGCCGGGGCGTGAACTGCACACCAACGTCGAGTTCTACGCGGGCGTGGTCATGGAACTGTGCGGTCTGCCCCGCGAGATGTTCACGCCCACGTTCGCGGCGGCTCGGGTGGTGGGCTGGAGCGCCAACATCCTGGAACAGGCGCGTGACTCGAAGATCATCCGGCCGGTGGCACGGTATGTGGGACCGGGAGCGCCGGTCGGCGTGCCGGCGGTGGCCTGAGGAACACGAGCGGCCCGGTGCCGTTCGGGCGCCAGGCCTGGTCGGGGGAGCGTCGAGCAAGGACGGGGTGCCGGGTTGCTCGCCGGTGGTGGGTCCGTGCGCGGTCGGCGGTGGGTACGGCCGATGGGCACGGGTGACGTCAGGCGTCGGGGATGTCGGCCTTGGCCCGGACGAGGGTCTCCCGGCTGATGACCACGATGCGTTCGTAGTCGGCCCGGGCGGCGTCGGCGGGCAGCTCGCGCTCCAGCGCCTCGGTGGCCTCGGTGCCGATGACGGCGAAGTTGCCGTCGCTCAGTTCGAACAGGTCGGGGCAGGTGGACCCCGAGTTACTGCCCCGGGCGCTGGGAGGCACACCGATGCGGCGCACGATCTTCAAAGGTACCGGTCCTTAGGAGTCTCCAGAGTGATGGCGAGCACACGCTACTGGTGTTCATGAGTTACACGTGACGAGATGGCCGAAACTCACTCCGTCGTGTCGCCGGTTCCGGGCCCATTGACCTGCTCGGCCGAGCCTGCGGCAGGCGCCGTCAGTCCGTCGGCGGGGTCCCCACGACCCACCATTCGTCGGTGTCGGCTTCGTCGAGGTCCTGGACGAGGCCGTCGACCATGCGGCCCAGCCGGGCCTCCTCGGACGCCTCGTTGAGGGAGGCGCGCATGTGCTCGGACGCGTCCCAGTACTCCCGGAAGACGGGGCTCTGGAAGAACTCGCGCAGGATCCGGTACAGCTCCTCCCGGTCCAGCAGGCCCGCTCGGTGGCAGTGGTACAGGTAGGTGTACCAGGCGTTGGCATAGAGGAACTGACGGCGCCGCGCGGCCGGGATGCTCTTGTCGTACGTGTCGATGACCTCGGCCAGCGAAGGGTCGTCGATCGCCCTGGTCAGCAACTCCCAGTGCATGCGCTGCTGGTGCCGCAGCGCTTCGCGCCGGATCGCCGACTCCTCCAGTCGCAGCTGCCGCTCGTTCAGACGGGCCCTGTCCAGTCGCCGCTGCCGCGCGGCCGCCAGCATCCCGGCCGCGGCGGAGCCGAACCTCCCCGTGACGCTTTTCCGTGTGACCATGTCAACCCCCGAATCAGGCGACCGCCCGCCGGTCGTCGAGTGCGGGTCGGCTGACGGGGACCGGCGAGCGATGGGTGGTGCTGCCGCCTCCAGGGTGCCGAGCGGCGTTGATCGACGGGGAGGCGGAGAGGCGGCGCACGGAGGGAAGCGAGGGTCGCACGGTCCGGCGCCATGCAAAACGTCTGCCCACCAAGTGCTGCTAACAATCGTTCACTCCGCGGGTACTCCGCCGGCTCGTATCCTGAGCAGGCAATTCCGTACGTGCACGTACGCCTCGCCACGGGCCGGCGTACGCGTGGGTGAGAGAGAGGTCGCACGGTGGGGCAGCGCCCGACTCCGCAGCAGATCCCGGTCGTCGTACTCGCCGGATTTCTCGGCTCCGGAAAAACCACCCTCCTCAACCACCTCCTCCACCGCAGCGGAGGCAGCCGTATCGGCGCCATCGTCAACGACTTCGGCTCGATCGAGATCGACGCGATGGCCGTCGCCGGCGCCCTCGGCGACTCCACCGTGTCGCTCGGCAACGGATGCCTTTGCTGTGCCGTCGACGCGAGTGAACTCGACGGGTATCTGGAGCGGCTCGCCCGGCCCGAAGCCGGCATCGACGTCATCGTCATCGAGGCCAGTGGCCTCGCCGAGCCGCAGGAACTGGTGCGCATGCTGCTCGCCAGCGAGCAACCGGGGGTCGTCTACGGCGGGCTCGTCGAGGTCGTCGACGCCGCCGAGTTCGACGACACCCGCGCCAAGCACCCCGAGATCGACCGGCACCTGGCCCTCGCCGACCTGATCGTGGTCAACAAGACCGACCGGGCACGGGACGCCGAGCGCGTGCTCGCACTCGTGCACTCGCTCGGCGACGGCGCCGCCGTCGTGCCCGCGACCTACGGCCGTATCGACCCCGAGTTCCTCTACGACTGCCGGCCCGGCGAGGAGCGCGTGGGGCAGTTGTCCTTCGACGACCTGCACGACCACTCCGAGGGCGGCGCACACGCCGGGCACCTGCACGCCGCCTACGACACCCTGTCGTTCGACTCCGACGTGCCGCTCGACCCGCGCCGGCTCATGCGCTTCCTCGACAGCCGACCCGAGGGCCTCTACCGGATCAAGGGGTACGTCGACTTCGGCCCCTACGACACGCGGAACCGGTATGCCGTCCACGCCGTGGGACGCTTCCTGCGCTTCTACCCGGAGCCCTGGACGTCCGCCGACGCCGCCGACCCCTCCGGTGCGGCCGACGTCCGCCGCTCCCAACTCGTCCTCATCGGCACCGGCATCGACACGGCGGCCCTCGGCGAGGAACTCGACGCGTGCCGCCGGGACGCCGACGCCCCATCCGCCGACGAGCACGGCATGTGGGGCGTCCTGCGCTACGTACCCGACGGCGAGGACCCCGACGGCGAAGCCCTCGGCATCGAGGGCTCCTAGGCCGGGCCCGCCACCACCGACACCGTCTTGGGCAGCGACACGCCCGAGCCGTCGCGGCGCGGGTCGATGTCCGGGAGCTGGGCCGGTGTGCCGTTCTTCTGGGCGGCGAGCGCCGGGGTGGCACCCGCCCAGGCGAAGGCCAGGCAGTCCTCGCCCTTCAGGAACCGCTGGCAGCGCACACCGCCCGTGGCGCGGCCCTTGCGCGGATACTGGTCGAACGGCGTCAGCTTGGCCGTGGTCTGCACGGAGTCGTCCAGCGTGCCGCGCGATCCGGCCACCGTGAAGACCACCGCCTCCGCCGCCGGATCCACCGCCGTGAAGGAGATGACCTTGGCGCCGTCGGCGAGCTTGACGCCCGCCACACCCCCCGCGGGACGGCCCTGCGGGCGGACCTGCGAGGCCTGGTAGCGCAGGAGCTGCGCGTCGTCCGTGATGAAGACCAGGTCCTCGTCACCGGTGCGCAACTCGACCCCGCCGACGATGCGGTCGCCGTCCTTGAGGGTGATGACCTCCAACTCGTCCTTGTTGGACGGGTAGTCGGGCACCACACGCTTGACGACGCCCTGTTCCGTGCCGAGCGCCAGCCCCGGCGAGGACTCGTCCAGCGTGGTCAGGCAGACGACGTCCTCGTCGTCCTCCAGGGACACGAACTCGGCCAGCGGCGCGCCGCCCGCGAGGTTCGGCGCCGGCATGGCCTCCGGGAGCTGGGGCAGGTCCACGACGTTCACCCGCAGCAGCCGCCCGGCGGACGTCACCACGCCCACCTCGCCGCGCGCCGTGGCCGGCACCGCCGAGACGATCAGGTCGTGCTTGACCCGCTTGGCCCCCGCCTCCGTGACGAGAGGCTCGTCGTTCGCGGTGCGGGCCAGCAGGCCCGTCGACGACAGCAGCACCCGGCACGGGTCGTCCGCCACCTGGAGCGGCACGGCGGCGACCGGGGCGCCGCCCGACTCCAGCAGCGTCGTACGGCGGTCGGTGCCGAACTTCTTCGCCACCGCTGCCAGTTCGGCCGAGACCAGCTTGCGCAGCTCCGCGTCCGAGTCGAGGATCCGGGTCAGCTCCTCGATCTCCGCGTTCAGCCGCTCCTTCTCGGACTCCAGCTCGATGCGGTCGTACTTGGTGAGCCGGCGCAGCGGCGTGTCCAGGATGTACTGCGTCTGGACGTCGCTCAGCGAGAAGCGCTCCATCAGCCGCTGCTTGGCCTGCGCGGAGTTCTCGCTGGAGCGGATGAGACGGATGACCTCGTCGATGTCGACCAGAGCGGTGAGCAGGCCCTCCACCAGGTGCAGCCGGTCGCGCTTCTTGCCCCGGCGGAACTCGCTGCGGCGCCTGACGACGGTGAAGCGGTGGTCGAGATAGACCTCCAGCAGCTCCTTGAGGCCCAGGGTGAGGGGCTGACCGTCCACCAGGGCGACGTTGTTGATGCCGAAGGACTCCTCCATGGCGGTCAGCTTGTAGAGCTGCTCCAGGACCGCCTCGGGCACGAAGCCGTTCTTGATCTCGATGACCAGGCGCAGTCCGTGCGCGCGGTCGGTGAGGTCCTTGACGTCCGCGATGCCCTGGAGCTTCTTCGAACCGACCAGGTCCTTGATCTTCGAGATGACCTTCTCCGGGCCGACCGCGAAGGGCAGCTCGGTGACGACGAGGCCCTTGCGGCGGGCCGTCACCGTCTCCACGGCCACCGTCGCGCGGATCTTGAAGGTGCCGCGTCCCGTCTCGTACGCGTCCCGGATGCCGGGCAGGCCGACGATCCGGCCGCCGGTGGGCAGGTCGGGGCCCGGAACGTGCTTCATCAGCGCGTCCAGATCGGCGTTCGGATACCGGATCAGGTGCCGGGCCGCCGCGATCACCTCGCGCAGGTTGTGCGGCGGCATGTTGGTGGCCATGCCGACCGCGATGCCCGAGGCGCCGTTGACCAGCAGGTTCGGGAAGGCGGCGGGCAGCGCCACCGGCTCCTGCTCCTGGCCGTCGTAGTTGGGCGCGAAGTCGACGGTGTCCTCGTCGATGGACTCCGTCATCAGGCCGGCGGCCTCGGCCATCTTGCACTCGGTGTACCGCATGGCGGCCGGCGGGTCGTCATTGCCCAGCGAGCCGAAGTTGCCGTGGCCGTCCACCAGGGGCACGCGCATCGAGAACGACTGGGCCATGCGCACCAGGGCGTCGTAGATCGACGCGTCGCCGTGCGGGTGCAGCTTGCCCATGACCTCGCCGACGACACGGGCGCACTTCACGTAGCTGCGCTCGGGCCGCAGGCCCATCTCGTTCATCTGGTACACGATGCGGCGGTGCACCGGCTTGAGGCCGTCGCGGGCGTCCGGCAGCGCACGGGAGTAGATGACCGAGTACGCGTACTCGAGGAAGGAGCCCTGCATCTCGTCGACGACGTCGATGTCGAGGATCTTCTCCTCGTACGAGTCGTCGGGCGGCGGGGTCTTCGTACTACGGCGGGCCATCGCTGCCGGCTCCTTGCTGAAGCGTGAACGGTGATCTGACGCCGTCCATTGTGGACTGCGGCACTGACAGCGACCGACCAGGACCCGTCACGGGCTGCCCGGCCCGGCGCTGCCCGCAGAGTACGCCCTCGTCCCGGGCCGCCGTCCCCGGCGGCCCGCCGACCGCGTTCTCGCTCTCGGCGTACGAGGGCCGGGAACTCCACCGGTGGCCCGCACGCTTGCATACAGTGGCAGGATCGGTGGAATTCCGCAGTTCCGCCCAATGATTCACCACGTGGTTCACCAAGTGCCTCACCCGGTGATTCCACCAAGGATTCCGCGATCGAAGGGACGTACATGCCCATGGGTCACACGGCCACAGCCCAGGCAGGCTCCGGCGGCCTGACAGCGACCGAGCACCGTCTGGCCAACGGCCTGCGCGTGGTGCTCTCCGAGGACCACCTGACCCCGGTCGCGGCGGTGTGCCTCTGGTACGACGTCGGCTCGCGCCACGAGGTCAAGGGGCGCACCGGCCTGGCTCACCTTTTCGAGCACCTCATGTTCCAGGGCTCCGCCCAGGTCAAGGGCAACGGCCACTTCGAGCTGGTACAGGGCGCCGGCGGCTCGCTCAACGGCACCACCAGCTTCGAGCGGACCAACTACTTCGAGACCATGCCCGCCCACCAGCTGGAGCTCGCCCTCTGGCTGGAGGCCGACCGCATGGGCTCCCTGCTGGCCGCCCTGGACGAGGAGTCCATGGAGAACCAGCGGGACGTCGTCAAGAACGAACGCCGCCAGCGCTACGACAACGTCCCCTACGGCACGGCCTTCGAGAAGCTGACCGCCCTCGCCTACCCGGAGGGCCACCCCTACCACCACACGCCGATCGGCTCGATGGCCGACCTGGACGCGGCGACGCTGGAGGACGCGCGCGCGTTCTTCCGCACCTACTACGCGCCGAACAACGCGGTGCTGTCGGTCGTCGGCGACATCGATCCCGAGCAGACGCTCGCCTGGATCGAGAAGTACTTCGGCTCCATCGCCTCGCACGACGGCAAGCAGCCTCCCCGGGACGGTTCGCTGCCCGACGTCATGGGCGGGCAGCTGCGCGAGATCCTCGAGGAGGAGGTCCCGGCCCGCGCCCTCATGGCGGCCTACCGCCTGCCGGAGGACGGCACGCGCGCGTGCGACGCGGCCGACCTGGCCCTGACCGTCCTGGGCGGCGGCGAGTCGTCCCGCCTCTACAACCGGCTCGTCCGCCGCGACCGCACGGCCGTCGCCGCCGGGTTCGGCCTGCTGCGGCTCGCCGGGGCGCCCTCCCTGGGGTGGCTGGACGTGAAGACGTCCGGCGACGTCGAGGTGCCGGTCATCGAGTCCGCCGTCGACGAGGAACTGGCCCGGTTCGCAGAGGAGGGCCCCACGGCCGAGGAGATGGAGCGCGCCCAGGCCCAGCTCGAGCGCGAGTGGCTGGACCGTCTGGGCACGGTCGCGGGCCGCGCCGACGAACTGTGCCGGTACGCCGTGCTGTTCGGCGACCCGCAGCTCGCCCTGACCGCCGTGCAGCGGGTGCTCGAGGTGACCGCGGAGGAGGTCCAGGAGGTCGCCAAGGCCCGCCTGCGCCCCGACAACCGCGCGGTGCTCGTCTACGAGCCCACCGCCCCCGCCGACGAGAACGACGCCGACACGAACGACGCCGACACGAACGACGCCACCGACGAGAACGAGGAGGCGGCCAAGTGACCGAGCTCGCCACCATGGAATTCCACGCGCAGCCGCAGGCCGGCGAGCCCAAGCCGTGGGCGTTCCCCGCCCCGGAGCGCGGCAGCCTCGGCAACGGCCTCACCGTGCTGCGCTGCCACCGCCCCGGCCAGCAGGTCGTCGCCGTCGAGGTCCTCCTCGACGCCCCCCTGGACGCCGAGCCGACCGGTCTCGACGGCGTCGCCACCATCATGGCGCGCGCCTTCTCCGAGGGCACCGACAAGCACTCCGCCGAGGATTTCGCCGCCGAGCTGGAGCGCTGCGGCGCCACGCTGGACGCGCACGCCGACCACCCCGGCGTCCGGCTGAGCCTCGAGGTGCCCGCCTCGCGCCTGGCCAAGGCCCTCGGTCTGGTCGCCGACGCGCTCAGGGCGCCCGCCTTCGCGGACAGCGAGGTCGAACGGCTGGTGCGCAACCGGCTCGACGAGATCCCGCACGAGCTGGCCAACCCCTCCCGCCGGGCCGCCAAGGAACTCTCCAAGGAGCTGTTCCCGGCCGACTCGCGCATGTCGCGCCCGCGCCAGGGCTCCGAGGAGACCGTCGCGAGCATCGACTCCGCGGCCGTACGCGCCTTCTACGAGCGGCACGTCCGTCCCGCCACGGCCACCGCCGTGGTCGTCGGCGACCTCACCGGCGTCGACCTCGACGCGCTGCTCGGCGACACCCTGGGCGCGTGGACCGGCTCGCCCGCCGAGCCGCGCCCCGTACCCCCGGTGACCGCCGACGACCGGGGCCGGGTCGTCATCGTCGACCGTCCCGGCGCCGTCCAGACGCAGCTGCTGATCGGCCGCACCGGCGCCGACCGGCACGACCGCGTGTGGCCCGCGCAGGTGCTCGGCACCTACTGCCTCGGCGGCACCCTCACCTCGCGCCTGGACCGCGTCCTGCGCGAGGAGAAGGGCTACACCTACGGCGTACGGGCGTTCGGGCAGGTCCTGCGTTCCGCGCCGGACGGAACGGGCGCCGCGATGCTCGCCATCAGCGGCTCCGTCGACACCCCGAACACCGGTCCCGCCCTCGAGGACCTGTGGACGGTGCTGCGCAAGCTCGCCGCGGAGGGGCTCACCGACGCCGAGCGTGACGTGGCCGTGCAGAATCTGGTGGGCGTGGCGCCGCTCAAGTACGAGACGGCGGCGGCCGTGGCGAGCACCCTGGCCGACCAGGTCGAGCAGCACCTGTCCGACGACTTCCAGGCGACGCTCTACCGCCAACTCGCGGCCACGGGCACCGTGGAGGCCACGGCGGCGGTCGTGAACGCCTTCCCGGTGGACCGCCTCGTGACGGTCCTCGTCGGCGACGCGGCGCAGATCAAGGAGCCCGTCGAGGCCCTCGGCATCGGTGAAGTCACCGTGGTGGCGGCCGAGTAGCGGCACGCGCGCGCGAAGGCCCTGGTGACCGGAGTGTCACCAGGGCCGCCGTATGTCCGGATTGGGGGAGTGACTGCCCGTCTGCCCTGTGGCGTGCGCTACAAAAACCCTGTTGCGTTTGAGGATTGAAGACAGCCCCGTTTAGCGTCTTCCGGGCTGTTCGTCAGGCAGTGCGCCGCACCCGCGGCACCGGACAGTCATCGCCGAGTCCCCGTACGGCGCGAGCCAGGGGAGCCGGGGACCCATCGCAGTCCCTGGGGTGAATCGGACGCCCGCGCATACCGCGAGGGGGCCCGTAGGAGACCTTCCACCTCCGAACCCGTCAGCTAACCCGGTAGGCGAGAGGGAAGGAAAGGACAAGCCTCTACATGGCGTTCACGCGCGCCACCGGTAAGCACCGCCGTACCGGCCGGGTGCACCGCACCACCGCCCGCGCGGCGGGAGTCGCGGCCCTCGCCACCACCGGCGTCGTCGGCACCCTCGCGGCTCCGGCGCTCGCCGCCGAGCCCCAGGTGGAGCAGAGCGGGCTCACTCCGGTCGTCACCATCGGCGACTCCATAGCCGACGAGATCGACGCCCAGGCCGTCGCCCAGAAGCAGGCGGCCGTGGACGCCGCCGCCCGTGAGGCGGCCCGGGAAGCGGCCCGTGAGCGGGCGGCCGAGGCGGCCAAGGAAGCACGCGAGGCCAAGGAGCGCGCCGCGCGGGAGGCGGAGCGCAAGCGCCTCAACACCTTCGTCGCGCCGATCACCGCCTCCTACGTCTCCACCGCGTACCAGGCCGGCAGCTCCCTGTGGTCCTCCGGCAGCCACACCGGCATCGACTTCCACGCCTCCAGCGGCACGACCGTGCACGCGGTCGGCGTCGGCACCGTCGTGGAGGCCGGCTGGGGAGGGGCGTACGGCAACCAGGTCGTGATCAAGATGCACGACGGCACGTACACGCAGTACGGGCACCTGTCGTCCATCGGCGTCTCCGTCGGCCAGTCGGTCGAGCCCGGCCAGCAGATCGGCCTCTCCGGCGCCACCGGCAACGTCACCGGACCGCACCTGCACTTCGAGGCCCGTACGAGCCCCGAGTACGGCTCCGACATGGACCCCGTCGCCTACCTCCGCTCCCACGGCGTGAACGTCTGACGGCGGTATTCGAAAGCCCCGGCTTCCCGAGCCGGGGCTTTTCGCATTTAATATCGCTTGATTGGCCCGAGGTCGCTCAACACGCGTCAACCGTCGACGTTTCGCGGGGTCAAGGGGAGGTCGGTCATGCGTATTCCGGCGCATTCGGTGTGCACGGCGATCCGGGACGACATCGTCGCCGGCATCCACGGCCGCGGGAGCCGGCTCACCGAGGAAATCCTCGCCCGCCGCTACGGCGTTTCCCGCGTCCCCGTCCGCGAGGCCCTGCGCACGCTGGAGGCCGAGGGCTTCGTGGTGACCCGGCGGCACGCGGGCGCGTGCGTCGCGGAACCCACGGAGCAGGAGGCCGCCGACCTGCTCGAGACCCGCACGCTCCTGGAGCCGCTCGGCGCCTCCCGGGCCGCCCGGCGGCGCACCGAGGCCCACCTCAAGGTGTTGCGCGGCCTGGTCAGGCTGGGACAGGAACGGGCCAGGCGGGGCAGCGGCGAGGACCTGCGCTCGCTGGGCGGCTGGTTCCACGAGACCCTCGCCCGGGCGGCCGACAGCCCCTCCCTGACCGCCCTGCTGACCCAGCTCCGCCACAAGATCGCCTGGATGTACGTCGTGGAGGCCCCGGCCGGGCCGGTGGAGTACTGGGCGGAGCACGGCGCGATCACCGACGCGGTGGCCCGGGGCGACGGCGACCGTGCGCGGGCGCTCATGGCCCTGCACATCGAGCGGTCGGTCTCCGCGCACCGGCTGCGATTCGCCTCCGGCGACGGGCGGACGGAGCGCGTGAGGAGTGCGCAACATTCCGTAAACACGGCGAGTGGGCGACAGTAACACGGGCGCCGTATACAAAGGGCAGGGAATTCCTGCCGGTGTTTTCTGCTGCCCGTAAACAGGATGAATGGACGGGTGGGCCGAAAGAGAAAAGGCGAAAGGCCCGTCCGGTGGTTCCGGCGGGCCTTTCGATGCTGCTGTCCGTCGGGCTCAGACGGTCTCGGGAAGCTCCTCGAGCCCCTCGGCGACCAGCTTCGCCAGCCGGTCCAGGGCGGCCTCCGCGCCCTCGGCGTCGGAGGCGAGGACGATCTCCTCGCCGCCCTGGGCGCCGAGGCCGAGGACGGCCAGCATGGAGGCCGCGTTGACGGGGGAACCGTCGGCCTTGGCGATCGTCACCGGGACGCCTGTGGCCGTGGCGGCTCGGACGAAGATGGAGGCGGGGCGGGCGTGGAGACCCTCGGCCCAGCCGACGTTGACGCGGCGCTCAGCCATGTGATGCTGCCCTTCAGGTGTTCAGAGGGGTTGAAGTTGTCTAGACCAGTCTTGTCTAGACCAGTTTCCCACATCGTGAAGCAGGCCGGGACGACCGCGTACGCCGTCCCGCGTGGTCGTCGGACCGCGGCCTCGGTCCGAGCTTGTGTCCTCCACAGACTGCCCCGCGCCGTTGTCGTACGCGAGCCGTACTCTGGGGCCCATGCAGACCTCGTCGGACCGGCACGAGTACCCCGCCCACTGGGAAGCCGACGTGGTGCTGCGCGACGGCGGCACCGCGCGCGTCCGCCCCATCACCGTTGATGACGCCGAGCGCCTGGTCAGCTTCTACGAGCAGGTCTCCGACGAGTCGAAGTACTACCGCTTCTTCGCGCCATACCCTCGCCTGTCCGCCAAGGACGTCCACCGCTTCACGCACCACGACTTTGTGGACCGGGTGGGACTCGCGGCCACCGTCGGCGGCGAGTTCATCGCCACCGTACGCTACGACCGGATCGGCGCCGGCGGAACACCCGCCACGGCACCGGCCGACGAGGCCGAGGTCGCCTTCCTCGTCCAGGACGCCCACCAGGGACGCGGCGTCGCCTCCGCGCTCCTGGAGCACATCGCCGCCGTCGCCCGCGAGCGCGGCATCCGCCGCTTCGCCGCCGAGGTGCTGCCCGCCAACAACAAGATGATCAAAGTCTTCATGGACGCCGGGTACACCCAGAAGCGGAGCTTCGAGGACGGCGTGGTCCGCCTGGAGTTCGACCTCGAACCCACCGACCGCTCGCTCGCCGTGCAGTACGCGCGCGAGCACCGCGCGGAGGCGCGTTCCGTCCAGCGGCTGCTGCAGCCCGGTTCGGTCGCGGTCGTCGGCACCGGCCGCACCCCCGGCGGCGTCGGCCGCAGCATCCTCGGCAACATCCGGGACGCGGGCTACACGGGCCGCCTGTACGCCGTGAACAGGGCCTTCCCCGAGGAGCAGAAGGAACTCGACGGGGTCCCGGCATGCCGCTCCGTGCGCGACATCGACGGACCCGTCGACCTCGCCGTCGTCACCGTGCCCGCCGCGCACGTCCCCGACGTCGTCACCGAGTGCGGCGAGCACGGCGTGCAGGGACTCGTGGTGATCTCCGCCGGATACGCCGACAGCGGCCCCGAGGGGCGCGAACGCCAGCGCGCCCTCGTGCGCCAGGCGCGCTCGTACGGCATGCGGATCATCGGGCCCAACGCCTTCGGGATCATCAACACCTCCCCGGGCGTGCGGCTCAACGCCTCCCTCGCCCCCGAGATGCCGCGCACCGGCCGGATCGGTCTGTTCGCCCAGTCCGGCGCCATCGGCATCGCCCTGCTCTCCCGGCTGCACCGGCGCGGCGGCGGAGTCACCGGCCACACCGGCGTGTCCACCTTCGTCTCCTCCGGCAACCGCGCCGACGTCTCCGGCAACGACGTCCTCCAGTACTGGTACGACGACCCGGAGACCGACGTCGCCCTGATGTACCTGGAGTCCATCGGCAACCCGCGCAAGTTCACCCGCCTGGCCCGGCGCACGGCGGCCGCCAAGCCCCTGGTCGTGGTGCAGGGCGCCCGGCACGGGGGTGCCGCGCCGCAGGGACACGCCGTACGGGCGACACGGCTGCCGCACGCGACGGTCTCCGCGCTGCTGCGGCAGGCCGGCGTGATCCGGGTCGACACGATCACGGACCTGGTCGACGCGGGGCTGCTGCTCGCCCGCCAGCCACTGCCCGCCGGACCGAGGGTGGCCATCCTGGGCAACTCCGAGTCACTGGGACTGCTCACGTACGACGCGTGCCTCTCCGAGGGCCTGCGCCCGCAGCCCCCGCTGGACCTGACGACGGCCGCCTCGGCCGACGACTTCCACGCGGCCCTCTCCCGCGCCCTGGCCGACGACACGTGCGACGCGGTCGTCGTGACCGCCATCCCGACGGTGGGGGAGGGGGCGGCCGCGGACGCCGCGCTGGCGGAGGCCCTGCGCTCGGCGGCGGCCGCGGTCCCCACCAAACCGGTCCTCGTGGTCCACGTGGAGCTGGGCGGCCTGGCGGAAGCCCTGTCGGCGGCGGCGAGCACCGCCCCTCAAGCGACTCCGGGCGCCGCCCCTCAAGCGACTCCGGGCGCCGCCGCTGAAGGGGCTCCGGGCACCGCTTCGAGCACGGCCGCCTCCCAGGCCGATCCGGGCACCACGCCCCAGGCCCCTCCCGCCCCAGTCTCTCCCCCCGGCCCCGGCACAGCTGCCGTGGCGAGTCCCGCCTCTCCGTCCGGTCCGGGCACAGCGGCTGGGGGGAGTCCCGTTTCTCCGTCCGGCCCGGGCACAGCGCCCGACCCGAGCCCCGCCTCTCCGACCACCCCGGGCGCCACTCAGCCCGCCCCCGTCAAGGCGCCCCAGCCCGGGGCCCCGGCCCAGCCGCCGCCCGCCGTCCGGGCCCCGGAAGGGGCCCACCTGATCCCCGCCTACCCCGCCGCCGAGCGCGCCGTCCGCGCCCTCGGCGAGGCCGTCGCCTACGCCCAGTGGCGGCGCGACGCCGCCGACCCCGGCAAGGTGCCCGAGTACGAGGACATCGACGAGAAGGGCGCCGCCGAGCAGATAGCGGGGTACCTCGCACGCGGGCAGGGGCTAACCCTGGGCGCCCAGGAGACCTGCGAGCTGCTCGGCAGGTACGGCGTCCACGTCCACCGCGCCCTGCCCGCCCCCACCCCCGACGACGCCGTGGCCTCCGCGCGGACCCTCGGCTACCCCGTCGCCCTCAAGGCCACCGCCCCCCACCTGCGTCACCGCGCCGACCTGGGCGGCGTACGCCTCGACCTCGCGGACGAGGAACAACTGCGACGGGCCTACGCCGAGTTGACCGAGTTGTTCGGCAGGCCCGCGGAGCTGCGCCCGGTGGTGCAGGGCATGGCCCCGCGCGGCGTCGACACGGTCGTACGGGCGGTCATCGACCCGGCGGCCGGCGCGGTGCTCTCCTTCGGCCTCGCCGGCGCTGCCACACAGCTGCTCGGCGACATGGCGCACCGGCTGATCCCGGTCACCGACCGGGACGCCACCTCGCTCATCCGCTCGATCCGCACGGCGCCTCTCCTGTTCGGCTGGCGCGGCTCGGCCCCCGTCGACGCCGCCGCCCTGGAGGAGTTGCTGCTGCGGGTCTCGCGGCTGGTCGACGACCACCCGGAGGTCGTCGCGGTCACCCTGGAACCGGTCGTGGTCGCTCCGCAGGGCCTGAGCGTCCTCGGCGCCTCGGTCCGCCTGGCACCCCCTCCCGCCCGCGACGACCTCGGCCCCAGGACCCTGCCGGCGTACTGACCCGCCGCAGCCCGGGCACGGCCGGGACGGGTGGGCGCAGGAGCGTCCCTCGCAGTCAGTGGGTCCCCGTAGGATGGACGGCATGGCCAAGACCAGTACGACGACCCAGGGGCTGCGAGCGGCGATCGAGCGCAGCGGCTACTACCCGGCCCTCGTGGCCGATGCGGTGGAGGCCGCCGTGGGCGGCGAGCCCGTGCGGTCGTACCTGGTCCACCAGGAGACGACGTTCGACCAGAACGAGGTGCGCCGGCACGTGACCGTGCTGGTGCTCACCGGCAACCGCTTCATCGTCAGCCACACCGACGAGCAGGCCGCCGACGACACCTCCCCGACGCCGTACGCCACGACGTCCACGGAGTCCGTCAAGCTCGGCCGGATCTCGTCCATCGTCGTCAGCCGCGTCGTCGCCAACCCGGAGCAGTACAAGCCGGGCACGCTGCCCCGCGAGATCGTGCTGACCATCGGCTGGGGCGCCGTCTCCCGCCTCGACCTGGAGCCGGCCGCCTGCGGCGACCCCAACTGCGAGGCCGACCACGGCTACACGGGCAGCTCGACCGCCGACGACCTCAGCCTGCGCGTCAGCGAGGCCGGCGACGGCCCCGAGACGGTGCGCCAGGCGCTCGCCTTCGCCCAGGCCCTCTCCGAGGCGACCGCGGACTCCGCCCGCTGATGGTGCAGCACACCGCCTGGGACACCCACCCGGAACCGCTCCCCGTCGACTCCGCCCCCGTACCCGAGTACGGCACGGGCTCCCTCGCCGACCTGCTGCCCACCCTGGCCGCCGGCCTCGGCGTCCCCGGCATGACCGCGGGGATCACCGAGCTGACGCCCGCCGACCGCAACTGCGTCTTCCTGATCGACGGCCTCGGCTGGGAACAGCTGCGCGCGCACCCGGACGACGCCCCCTTCCTCAGCTCGCTGCTGGACAGCTCGCGCGGCGGCACCGGGCGCCCGATCACCGCCGGATACCCGGCGACCACCGCGACCTCCCTGGCCTCCGTCGGCACCGGTCTGCCGCCCGGCGCCCACGGCCTGCCCGGGTACACCGTGCGCAATCCGGACACCGGCGCGCTGATGAACCAGCTGCGCTGGCAGCCGTGGACCGCGCCGGGCCCCTGGCAGCCGTATCCGACCGTCTTCGGCCTCGCCCACGAGGCGGGCGTGCACGCCGCCCAGGTCTCGTCGCCCACCTTCGCGAACACTCCGCTGACCAAGGTCGCGCTCAGCGGCGGTGAGTTCCACGGACGGCTGTCCGGCGAGGACCGGATGGACTGCGCCGCCGAGCAGCTGGCCCGCGCCGACCGCGCCCTCGTCTACACGTACTACGCCGAGGTCGACGGCGCCGGCCACCGCTTCGGCGTCGACTCCGACACCTGGCGCGGCCAGCTCGCGCACGTCGACCGCCTCGTCCAGCGCCTCGCCGAGCAGCTGCCGCCGCGCAGCGCCCTGTACGTCACCGCCGACCACGGCATGGTCGACGTGCCCTTCGACGAGGACCACCGCATCGACTTCGACGAGGACTGGGAGCTGAAGGCGGGCGTCGCCCTCCTCGGCGGCGAGGGCCGCGCCCGCCACGTCTACGCCGTCCCCGGCGCCCACAGCGACGTGCTGACCTGCTGGCGCGAGGTGCTCGGCGAGCAGTTCTGGGTGGCCTCGCGGGACGAGGCGATCGCGGCGGGCTGGTTCGGCCCCCGCATCGACGACCGGGTGTACGACCGCATCGGCGACGTGGTCGCCGCCGCACGCGAGGACGTCCTGCTCATCGCCTCCGAGCGTGAGCCCAAGGAGTCGGCGATGGTCGGCAACCACGGCTCGATGACCCCTGCCGAGCAGCTCGTCCCGCTGCTCGAAGTACGCTCCTGACACCCCGCAAAGCTCTGCCTCGTTGCCGAAAGGTGCCCAACCCCTCATGCCCGAGCTGGTGTTCTTCTCCGGAACGATGGACTGCGGGAAGTCGACACTGGCTCTCCAGATCGAGCACAACCGCTCGGCGCGCGGACTGGCCGGCATGATCTTCACCCGCGACGACCGCGCGGGCGAGGGCAAGCTCTCCTCCCGCCTCGGCCTCGTCACCGACGCGGTCGAGGTCGGGGACGGCCAGGACCTGTACGCCCATGTCGTCGACCACCTCTCGCAGGGCGGGCGCGTGGACTACGTGATCGCGGACGAGGCGCAGTTCCTCGCGCCGGACCAGATCGACCAGCTCGCGCGGGTGGTCGACGACCTCGACGTCGACGTGTACGCCTTCGGCATCACCACCGACTTCCGCTCCAAGCTCTTCCCCGGCTCCCAGCGCCTGGTGGAACTCGCCGACCGGGTCGAGGTGCTCCAGGTCGAAGCCCTGTGCTGGTGCGGCGCCCGCGCCACGCACAACGCCCGCACCGTCGGCGGCGTCATGGTCGTCGAGGGCGCCCAGGTGGTGGTCGGCGACGTGGCCCAGTCCCCGGACGAGATCGGCTACGAGGTGCTGTGCCGACGCCATCACCGCAGGCGGGTGACGAGTGCGACGGCGCGCGCCGCGGCCCTGTCACCCGACGTGCTGCCCCTCTCCGCGACCTGATCCGTATCGCGGGGCCTCGTTTCGGGCCGTACGAGAAATCGATTTCATGCAGCCCTGGGGCGGTCTGTGTGCAGAACCTGTGATCATCCGCCGGGGTTCTCGCCTTCCTCGCCCTGGCCATTGACGACGCGAAGGGCACTTCTTACCCTCTGGTGAAATCGTTTTCTCGGTCTGGCGGTGCTTGCTCATGAACGTTCACGCGGCCGGGGACCACCCGGCACTGTTGAGCCTGAAAGGCGTCTCCAAGGGGTTCCCGGGTGTCCAGGCGCTCCAGGACATGCGGCTCGAGCTCAGGAGCGGCGAAGTGCTCGCGCTCGTCGGCGAGAACGGGGCCGGCAAGTCCACGCTCATGAAGGTGCTGTCAGGCATCCACACCCCGGACACGGGGGAGTTCTCCCTCGACGGAAGCCCGGTCCGCATCGAGAGCCCCCGGCATGCCCAGCGGCTCGGCATCAGCATCATCCACCAGGAGTTCAACCTGATGCCCGACCTCACGGTCGCGCAGAACATCTTCATCGGGCGCGAGCCCCGTGGCAGGCTCCTGCTGCGGGAGAGGGCACTCAACGACAGGGCGAGGGAGCTGACGGAACAGCTCGGGCTGCCGCTCGACCCCCAGTGGCGCGTCGGTGACCTCACCGTGGCGCAGCAGCAGATGACCGAGATCGCCAAGGCGCTGTCGTACGACGCCAGAGTTCTGATCATGGACGAGCCGACGGCGGCCCTGAACGATGCCGAGGTGGCGGCGCTGCACGCCCTGATCGGCAGATTCGTGGGGCCGGGCAGGGGCGTCATCTACATCTCGCACCGCATGGACGAGCTGAAGGCGATCTCCGATCGCATCACCGTCGTCCGCGACGGGCGTTACGTCACGACCCTGGACACCGCGGACACCACCATGCCCGAGGTGATCACCCACATGGTGGGCCGTGAACTCAAGGCGGACGCGGGCCCCGAAGGCGTCCGCGACGACCGCGAGACGGTCCTGGCCGTCGAGGGGCTGACGACCGGGCCGCTGCTCCGCGACGTCTCGTTCGAGCTGAAGAAGGGGGAGATCCTCGGCCTGGCGGGGCTGATGGGATCGGGCCGTACGGAGGTCGCCCGCGCGATCGTCGGCGCCGACCCCGTGGAGTCCGGCACCCTGACGCTGCACGGCCGTCCGGTGAAGATCAAGAACCCCGCGGACGCCGCCCGGCACCGCGTCGGCTACCTCTCCGAGGACCGCAAACGCCTCGGCCTGATGCTGGACACGGACGTGGCGACCAACATCGGCCTCAGCTCGCTCGGCGACCGCTTCCAGTCGTTCGGGTTCGTCAAGGACGGTGCGCTCCGGGAGACCGCCCGTGACCTGGTGGGCTCCCTGCGCATCAAGACCCCCTCGCTGGGACAGACGGTCAAGCATCTCTCCGGCGGCAACCAGCAGAAGGTGGTCATCGCCAAGTGGCTCGCCAAGGACTGTGACGTCCTCATCGTCGACGAGCCGACGCGCGGCATCGACGTGGGCGCCAAGGAGGAGATCTACGACCTGCTCAACGACCTGGCGAGCCAGGGCAAGTCGATCGTCATGATCTCCTCCGAACTCCCCGAAGTACTGCGGATGTCGCACCGCGTGATCGTCATGAGCGAGGGCCGCATCACCGGGGAGCTCCCGGCCGGTGAGGCCACGCAGGAGGCAGTCATGCACTACGCGACCCTGCGGCCCGCGGCAGCAGGCGCGGCGGCCGACAGGCCCGGCGCGGTCTGAGACCGCGCCGGGCGGCACCAGCCCCCGCCGCCCTCCCGTCCCTCACGCCCCCACCCTCACTTCGTCCCGTGCACGAAGACAGGAAAGAAGCGACATGACAGCCCCCACAACGGCCACCACCCCGCAGCGGCCCGACGGACAGTCCGGGTCCGGCGCCGTGCGCGCGACACTGACCGGCAAGTTCCAGCAGATGCTGGCCTTCGCGAGCCTGATCGCGATCTTCGTGTTCTTCGCCTTCGCGAGCCCGCACTTCCTCAACTACAGCAACGTCACCTCGATGCTGTTCTCGACGGTGGTGATCGGCACACTCGCCCTCGGCGTCACCTTCGTCATCGTCACCGGTGGCATCGACCTGTCCGTCGGCACCGGGATGGCGCTGACCGCCGTGATGTCCGGGGTGTTCATCACGGACATGGGACTGCCCGTCGTCGTCGGCGTGCTCGGGGCGGTCCTCTTCGGCGGGCTCATCGGTCTGGTGAACGGGGTCAACGTCACCTTCCTCAGACTGCCGCCGTTCATCGCGACGCTGGCGATGATGCTGGTCGCCCAGGGCCTCGCGCTGGTGATCTCCGGCAGCGCCCCGATCTACTTCTCCGACGACACCGGCTACACGGAGATCTCCACCGGCAGCATCATCCCGGGCGCCGACTTCCCGAACGCCGTCCTCATCCTGGCCGGCGCCGCGATCCTGGCGGGCATCGTCCTCAACCGCACGCTCCTCGGCCGCTACACGTACGCGATCGGCAGCAACGAGGAGGCCACCTCCCTCTCGGGCATCAACGTGCGGAAGTGGAAGATCGTCGTGTACGTCATCTCCGGGCTCTTCATCGGCCTGGCGGGCGTCCTGATCTCCGCCCGGCTCGGCTCGGCCCAGCCCGCGACCGGCATGGGCTACGAACTTCAGGCTATCGCCGCGGTCGTCATCGGCGGCACCTCCCTGTCGGGAGGCAAGGGGTCGATCGTCGGCACGGTCATCGGCGCCCTGATCATCTCGGTGCTCAACAACGGACTGCAGATCACCTCCGTTCCGCAGGAGTGGCAGAACGTCATCCTCGGCTGCGTGATCGTCGCCGCGGTCTACGCGGACATGGCAAGGAAGCGCACGGCGGCCTGACGACCGACTGGCCAGCGACATGTGGAAGGGAAGCACCGACGCCATGAAACCGAACCGACGCCGCACGCGCACCACCCGCGCCGTGCGGGCCGCCGCCGCGGCGATCACCCTGGCCCTCACCGTCACCGCCTGCGGAGGACAGGCGGACGGCGAGGGCGGCAAGCCCTACATCGCCATCGTCTCCAAGGGGTTCCAGCAGCAGTTCTGGCAGGCGGTGAAGGAGGGCGCCGAGCGCGAGGCGAAGAAGCAGGGCGTCACCATCAGCTTCGAGGGCCCGGCGACGGAGACCGAGGTCGAGGCCCAGGTCAACATGGTCGCCAACAGCCTGGGCAAGAAGCCCGACGCGATCGGCCTGGCCGCCCTGGACTCCCGGGCCGTGGAGCCGTCGCTGAAGCAGGCGAAGCGTGACGGGGTCCCGGTCATCGCCTTCGACTCCGGTGTCGACAGTGACATCCCGCTGACCACGGCGGCGACCGACAACAAGGCGGCCGCCGCCGAGGCCGCCGAGCACATGGCCGAGGCCCTGGGCGGCAAGGGCAAGGTCGCGATGGTCGTGCACAGTCAGACCAGCGGCTCCGGCATCGACCGTCGCGACGGCTTCGCCGACTGGATGCGCGAGCACGCCCCCGGCATCGAGCTGCTCCCCGTCCAGTACGGCGGCGGCGACCAGACCAAGTCCGCGGACATCACCAAGGCCATCATCGCCGGCAACCCCGGGGTCAAGGGCATCTACGGCTCCAACGAGGGCTCCGCCATGGGCGTCATCCAGGGCGTCAAGGAGAGCGGCAGGACGGACATCACCACGATCGGTTTCGACTCGGGCCAGGGCCAGATCAACGCGATCAACGAGGGCCGGATGCGGGGCGCGATCACTCAGAACCCGATAAAGATCGGCGAGCAGGTCGTCGCCTCCGCCGTCAAGGCCATCAAGGGCGAGGAACTGCCCGAGGTGATCGACACCGGCTACTTCTGGTACGACAAGACCAACATCGACTCACCCCGCATCAGCCCGGTGCTGTACCACTGACCGCGCTCGGACACACCGCCCGTTCCAGGCCGGACCCGTCCGGAGCGGTCTCACCCGGCCGCGCTGGGAGGCCGGCCGGCGGGTCCCGGCCAAGGCAGTGGACGCGGGCGTACCCGACGTGGCCGCCCGCGCCGCCACCATGCGCGTCGGTATCGACGCCGCCCCCGAGGCACGCGACCGCCCCACCATCGTGATCGTCCTCACCGACGGTCTCACCGCCTGGCCCGCCGAGCCCTCGTCCTGCCGGCTCGTCGCGGCCCTGATCGGCGACGGTGCGCCCGAGCCCCGGCCTGGGTGGAGACGGTACGGGGTTCCTGCCTGACCGCCCGGTCAGTCGGCCTCGGCCGTCACCGGTCCCCGCTCAGCAACGAGAACCGCGCCCCCTCCGGATCCGCCACCGTCGCCACCCGGCCGTGGGGCGTGTCCTGCGCCGGCGCCAGAACGTGCCCGCCCAGGTCGACGAGCAGCTCAACGGACTCGTCCGCGTCGGCCACCTCGAAGTACGTCATCCAGTGCGGACCCCGGACGCGCGGCAGGGCGTCGCCGACGCCGTGGATGCCGGCGACGGGGCGGCCGCCGAGGCGCAGGGTGACGTAGTCGCGGTCGGTGGAGGTCTCCGGGGCCAGTTCGAAGCCGAACACCGTCTCGTAGAACTTGGCGACGCTCGTCGTCTCGTAGGTCAGCAGCTCGTTCCACGCCGGTGTGCCGGGGACCCCGGCGACGGCCGTGCCCAGATGCGCGGCCGCCTGCCAGGTGCCGAAGACGGCGCCGGCCGGGTCGGAGCCGAGGGCCATGCGGCCCGCCTCGCCCGCGTCCAGGGGACCGACGCCGACCGTGCCGCCGCACAGGCGCACCGTTTCGGCCGTCCGGTTGACGTCGTCGGAGGCGAAGTAGGGCGTCCAGGCGGTGGGCAGTTGCCGGTCCGGAGGCAGCTGCCCGATGCCGGCCACCTCCCGTCCGTCGAGCAGCGCCCGCGCGTACGGGCCCAGTTGCTGGGGCCCTGGCCGGAACTCCCAGCCGAACAGGGCACCGTAGAAGTCGTGGGTGGCGGCCGGTCCGTGCACCATCAGACTCACCCAGCAGGGTGTGCCGGGTGCGCGCCGGGCGTTCGTCTCGCCGACCCGGCTCTCCGATCCCCGTGCGTCGGTCATCGTCACCCTCTTCTCGGCCCTCCGCGGGCCGTGCGTCCGCTTCCGCTCCGACGGGCCTGCGCACCGAAGCCGGCGCCGGATCCGGCGCGGCGCCTCGGGCGTGCTCGCTCTCGTGGGGCAGCCCGCCTGCCCGGGCAGTACAGCATGTGCCCGAACCCGTACGCCTCGTGATCGGTACTGTCCGGCGGGCAGAGTAGCCCGACATCGACGCCTCGGCCACTCGGTACGTCAGGATGGGGCCATGAACGCCATCATCTCCGCATCCGAACTCGCCGACGAACTGGCGGGCGCCCGCCCGCCCGTCCTCCTCGACGTCCGCTGGCAGCTGAGCACGGCGAAGGCGGCCGGCGCCCCGCCGTTCGACGGCCGGGCCGAGTACGAGGCAGGGCACCTGCCCGGTGCCGTCTACGTCGACCTGGACAGGGAACTCGCCTCCGCCCCCGGCGCGAGCGGCCGGCACCCGCTGCCCGACGTGGCGGAGTTCGGCGCGGCGATGCGCCGGGCGGGCGTGTCGCCGGGGCGGCCGGTCGTCGTCTACGACGGCGGACAGGGGTGGGCGGCGGCCCGCGCCTGGTGGCTGCTGCGCTGGACGGGTCACCCGAACGTGCGGGTCCTCGACGGCGGGTTGACGGCCTGGGAGGCGCCGCTGTCGACGGACGTCCCGACGCCGGCGGAGGGTGACTTCGCGCCGGTGCCGGGCGCGGTGGGACTGCTGGACGCGGACGGAGCCGCCGCGCTCGCCCGGTCCGGAGTGCTCTTCGACGCCCGCGCGGGGGAGCGCTACCGGGGCGAGGTCGAGCCGATCGATCCGGTCGGCGGCCACATCCCGGGCGCCGTGTCCGCGCCCACGACCGCCAACGTGGCCGCGGACGGGCGTTTCCTGCCGGCCGAGGAACTCCGGGCGCGTTTCAAGACCCTGGGCGCCACGGAGGACGGGGCGGTCGGCGTGTACTGCGGTTCGGGCGTGTCGGGCGCCCACGAAGTGCTCGCGTTGGCGGTGGCGGGCATTCCGGCGGCGCTGTACGTGGGCTCGTGGTCCGAGTGGTCGTCGGACCCGGACCGACCGGTCGCCGTGGGGCCGGACCCGCAGTAGGCCCGTGCACGAGGTCGGGGCCGCACCCGCGTGGGTGCGGCCCCGACATCACCACGGACATCAGAAGGCCTCATTCATCGGGACTCGTCGGAACTCGTCGGGACTCAGTCGGAAGTCATCAGNCCTTCGCGGCCTGGAACAACTCCGCCCGCGGATCCTCGTCCGCGGTCGCCTCGCGATACGCCTCGAGCGCGTCACGAGCCTTCCTCCGCACCCGCGTGGGTGCGGCCCCGACCTCGTGCACGTCATGGCTCACGGCGTACGGCCTCGGCTCGTTCGGCGAGGACTCGGCCTACTCCTGCTTCTTGCGCCGTGTCCCGAACACGATCTCGTCCCAGCTCGGCACCGCCGCGCGGCGGCCCGGCCGGACGCCGTCGGCCTCGGCCTGGCGGTCGGTGGAACCGGTGAGGCGGTCGCGGTGGCTGGCCACCGAGCGCGGCATGAGCACGTCCGCGTAGGCGGAACCGGCCGACGCCGCGGGCGCGGGGGGCTCCTCCACCTCGGGTTCCTCGACGGGCTCCTCCACCGGTTCCGGAGCGCGCTCGGGCACCACCAGGTCGCCCCGGAAGCTCGGTACGGCCTCCAGCAGACTGGTGAGCGAGTCGCGTTCGCGTTCGGCCGAGGCGGTGGCCGCGGTGTCGTCGGCCGGCTCGGACGGCGGCGGGGGCAGGCTCGGACGCTCCCGCTGCTCCCGGTCGAGGGTGCGGTCCAGCGGCCGGTCGCGCGGCAGCCGGGCGATGCGCGGCACGAACGGGAAGCTGGGCTCGGGCGCGGCGAGGTCGTCGGACTCGCCGATCAGCGCGCGTGCCTCCGCGTCGACGGCCTGCACGAGCCGCCGGGGCGGGTCGTACGTCCAGCTCGCCGAGTGCGGTTCGCCCGCGACCAGGTAGACCAGCAGGACTTCCCAGGTGCCGTCGTCGCGGCGCCAGGAGTCCCACTGGACGGTGTCCTTGTCGGCACCGCGCAGCAGCAGCCGCTCCTGGACGGCCTCGCCGAGGGGCGGTCCGGAGTTCTCGCCGGGGCGGCGGACGGGGGTCTTGCGGGCCCGCTCCGCCATGAAGGCGCGCTCGGCCAGCACGGGCCCTTCGAAGCGCCGTACGCGGTCGACGGGGATGCCGGCCATCTGGGCGACCTCTTCCGCGGTCGCGCCGGCTCGTATACGTGCCTGGATGTCGCGGGGGCGGAGATGGCTCTCCACCTCGATCTCGATCTGGCCGAGGCGGGGACGGTCGCCGCGTACGGCGGCCCGGAGCCGCTCGTCGATCGGAAGCGTGTACTCCGTGCTGTCCGCAGCCTTCAGCACCAGCCGTGTGCCGTCATTCGAGACGGCCACGACACGCAGTTCGGGCATGGGGACCTCCCGGGTGGTGCCTGCCGACGTCACGTGCGTCGCTGCTTCCGCTCTGTCGAGTGTGGCCTGCCCGGGTGCAGCCTGCCACAACCTTGCCGAGTTGCCCGGCGTGTCGGGCGCGGGCCCTGGATCGCCGTTATGGCACGGTTACCTGTTCGCAACGCTAAGTGACCAACTTCGTCACCCTGTGCAACTAGCCCCCTCCCGGCGGTCCTTCGAGGTGCCGAGCCCCCTGTCGGGAGACCGGCTCCAGGGCTCGCAACAGTACTCCATTCGGACCACGTGCGTGGATTGGCACGCCGCCCAACTTCTGGCAAGAGGTGACGCTCGGCCGTCACTGGCGCGATCTCCGCGATCTTGGACGTGGCGTACTTCACGCAATCGCCAGAAACGGAACTAATGGTTTCGGCCGCACGTCCCTTTCTCGTGCAGTTGATCGCTCCCGTACGGGAAAGGAAGGCAAGGTCCGAGGATGCGTGAAAGGTCCGATGGCGCAGATGAGGCGGACGTGAGTTCGAAGGGGGAATCCAGGCGGATCGACCTGAGCGTCCCCCAGGTCGCGGGCAGCGCCCTGGCGGCGGTGGTGGCCGCCAAACTCGCCTCCTCCTTCGGCGTCTACGGCACGATCGTCGGCGCCGGTCTGATCAGTGTCGTCGCCACCTGCGGGGGCTCGGTGCTCCAGCACTTCTTCAAGCGCACCGGGGAGCAGATCCGGGTGAAGCGCACCGTCGCCACCGTGCGGATCGGTGGGGGGACCGCGTCCGTTCCGGCCGCCGTGCGGGCTCCGGCCCCGGGACGGGCTTCCGCTTCGGGACCGGCTTCGGGTTCGGGTTCGGGCTCGGCTTCGGGGGATTTCACCGAGGGGACCGTCTACCGCGCGCGGAGCAGGGGCTGGCGGCGCCCGGTGGTCGCGGCGGCCCTCGTCTTCGGCGTCACCATGGCCGGGATCACCGTGTACGAGGTCGCCTCCGGTCAGAACCTGAGCGGCGGCCACAGCACCACCGTGGGCAGCGCCTTCACCGGGCACAACAAGTCCGCGTCGGATTCGGGGGAGTCGGGCGGGTCGGGTGACTCCGGTGGCTCCGAAGACGCACAGGACGGCAGGGACTCGGGTGACTCCGGTGTCTCGGGCGACTCTGGCGATTCGAAGGACTCCGGTTCCGGCAGCGACGCCCCTGCTCCCAGCCCTTCCGGAAGCCCGGACGGCGGTGCCACGGGGGACGGCGGTACGCAGGACGGCGGCACGGGTTCCAGCCCGGCGCCCACCCCGGACGCCACCGGCGACGAGGGCGCCGGCGACGCCGGAACCCCCGACCCGGGCGCCTCGGCTACGGCCCCAGAACCCGGCGCAAGTAGTCGTTCTGGAACAGACGGTCCGGGTCAAGACGGTCCCGCAGCGCCGTGAACTCGCCGAAGCGCGGATACACCCGGGAGAAGTACTCGGCGTCCCGGGTGTGCACCTTGCCCCAGTGCGGCCGGCCCTCGTGCGCCGTGAAGATGCGCTCGGCGGCGGTGAAGTACGCCTGGTAGGGCGTGCCCCGGAACATGTGTACGGCGATGTACGCGCTGTCGCGCCCCGATGCGGTGGACAGCGTGATGTCGTCGGCCGGGGCCGTGCGCACCTCGACCGGGAAGCTGATCCGCAGGCGCGAACGGTCGACCATCGCTCTCAGTTCGCGCAGCGTCTCGACGACGGCCTCGCGCGGAAGGGCGTACTCCATCTCCACGAACCGCACCCGGCGGGGGGACGTGAAGACCTTGTAGGGGGTGTCGGTGTACGTCCGCGCGGAGAGTGCCCTGCTGGAGATCCGGGCGATCGCCGGGATGGTGGCGGGCGCCGCGCGGCCGACCCAGTTGGCCGCCTGGAAGACGCCGTTGGAGAGGAACTCGTCGTCCAGCCAGCCCTGGAACCGCCCCACCGGCTGCTCCGGACCGGCGCTGCGGTTGTTGCGCTTGGTGTTGGTGCTGCCGGTGTGCGGGAACCAGTAGAACTCGAAGTGCTCGTTCTCCGACCACAGTTCGTCGAAGTCGGCCAGGACCCGGTCGAACGGCATCGGCTCCTCGCGGGCCGTGAGCAGGAAGACCGGCTCCACGGCGAAGGTGATCGCGGTGACGACGCCCAGCGCGCCGAGGCCGATCCGTGCGGCGGCGAACACCTCGGGATTCTCGTCCTCGGAGCAGGTCAGCACCGAGCCGTCCGCCGTGACCAGCTCCAGGCCCCGGATCTGGGCGGCGATCGAGGCGGAGTCGCGGCCCGTGCCGTGCGTGCCGGTACTGGTGGCCCCGGAGACGGTCTGCTCCATGATGTCGCCCATGTTCGTCAGCGACAGGCCCTCACGCGCGAGCGCCATGTTGAGCCTCTTGAGCGGAGTGCCGGCCCCGACCGTGACCGTCATGGAGTCGCGGTCGATGCTGCGGATGCCCGTCAACAGTTGAGGGCGGATCAACACACCGTCCGTCGCGGCTATCGACGTGAACGAGTGCCCGGTGCCGACGGCCTTGACCCGCAGCCCGTTCTCGGCCGCCCTGCGAACGGCGCCGGCCAGTTCGTCGACGGAGGCGGGAGCGACTTCCCGCGCGGGGCGCGCGGAGACGTTGCCGCCCCAGTTACGCCATGTGCCGTTCCGGCCGCTCGTCCTGCCGCTCGCCGTGCGTGTGCTGCTCAACGGTCCCTCCCCGACGCGGTTCCGGCCGCTTGAGCCGGCGGTACCCGAGGAAACCGACCGCGACCGCGACGGCCCCGGCCACCGCCGGAACCCCGTACCCGGCACGCGCCCCGGAGGCGTCGATCACCCAGCCGCCCGCGGAGGAGCCGAGGGCGACCCCGACCGCGAGTCCGGTACTCACCCAGGTCATGCCCTCGGTGAGCTGCGTGCGTGGTACGTGCTCTTCGATGAGGGACATCGTCGTGATCATCGTGGGAGCGATGGACAGACCCGCAACGAACAGCGCCGCGGCCAGAAACGGCAAGTTTCCGACCAGTAGGAGGGGGATCATACTCACGGCCATCGCACACACGCCCAGGAGCCAGCGGCGTTCCGGCGGTCCGGCGAAGCGCAGCAGCCCGAAAATCATGGCCGCCGTGCACGATCCCGCCGCGTAGAGGGCGAGGACGAGGCTGGCGGCGGCCTTGTGCCCCTCCTCCTCGGCGAACGCCACGGTGACGACGTCGATGGCCCCGAAGATCGTCCCCGTGGCCGCGAACGTGCCGACCAGGACCTGGAGGCCCCGGGAGCGCAGTGCGGTGCCGCCGCCCTTGTGCTCGCGCGGGTGCGGTTCCGGCTCGGTGGCGCGCTGCGAGGTCAGCCAGAAGACGCCCGTCGCCAGGAAACAGGCGGCGAGCAGCGGTCCGGCCTCCGGGAACCAGGCCGTGGACAGGCCGATGGAGATGATCGGGCCGAAGATGAAGCAGATCTCGTCCACCACGGACTCGAAGGAGTACGCGGTGTGCAGTTGCGGCGTGCCCCGGTACAGGGCCGCCCAGCGGGCCCGGACCATCGCGCCGAGGCTCGGCACGCAGCCGATGCCGACGCAGGCCACGAACAGCACCCAGTCCGGCCACCCGTAGTGCGCGGCCGGCAGCAGCACCGCCGCCGCGGTCAGCGACACCAGCGTCGCCGGGCGCAGCACCCGGCGCTGCCCGTACCGGTCCACCAGGCGGGAGACCTGGGGCCCCGCCACGGCGGCGGCGAGCGCGATGGTCGCCGACAGGGCCCCGGCCAGTCCGTACCGCCCCGTGAGCTGCGAGATCATCGTCACCACGCCGATGCCCATCATCGACAGCGGCATCCGGCCGAGGAAACCCGCGGCGGAGAAGCCCTTGGTGCCGGGGACGGCGAACAGGGCACGGTAGGGACTGGCCAACGAGGTCTCCGGGAACGGCTCAGTGACGGCTTGGTGACGGCTTAGTAAGGTGCGAACGCGGTTGATACAGATTACTCGTCACCGCGCCCGGAAACATCCCCTCGGACCTGGTGAAACGCACGGTCGGTGCCCCGCCGTTTCCCCGCTGTCAGTGCCGGGTGGCAGGATCGAGACATGCCAGACGTGCTCGATGCCAGCCCCTACGACGCCCTGCTCCTGCTCTCGTTCGGCGGCCCGGAGGGCCCGGACGACGTGGTCCCGTTCCTGGAGAACGTGACCCGGGGGCGCGGCATCCCCAAGGAACGCCTCAAGGAAGTCGGACAGCACTACTTCCTCTTCGGCGGGGTCAGCCCCATCAACGACCAGAACCGCGCCCTGCTGGACGCCCTCCGCAAGGACTTCGCCGAGCACGGTCTGGACCTGCCGGTCTACTGGGGCAACCGCAACTGGGCGCCGTACCTGACGGACACCCTGCGCGAGATGGTCCACGACGGCCGCCGCCGCGTCCTGGTCCTCGCCACCAGCGCCTACGCCTCGTACTCGGGCTGCCGCCAGTACCGCGAGAACCTCGCGGACGCGCTCGCCGCCCTGGAGTCCGAGGGCCTGGAGCTGCCGAAGATCGACAAGCTCCGGCACTACTTCAACCACCCCGGCTTCGTCGAGCCCATGATCGACGGGGTCGTCCGCTCCCTCGCCGAGCTGCCCGAGGAGGTCCGGGACGGCGCGCACATCGCGTTCTGCACCCACTCGATCCCCACCTCCGCCGCCGACACCTCCGGGCCGGTCGAGGAGCACGGTGACGGCGGGGCGTACGTGCGTCAGCACCTGGACGTGGCGCGGCTGATCGCCGACGCCGTGCGCGAGCGCACCGGCGTCGACCACCCCTGGCAGCTCGTCTACCAGTCGCGCTCGGGCGCGCCGCACATCCCGTGGCTGGAGCCCGACATCTGCGACCACCTGGAGGAGCGGCAGGCAGCCGGTGTCCCCGCCGTGGTCATGGCCCCCATCGGGTTCGTCTCCGACCATATGGAGGTCCTGTACGACCTCGACACGGAGGCCACCGCCAAGGCCGAGGAGCTGGGGCTGCCGGTGCGCCGCTCGGCCACCGTGGGAGCCGACCCGCGGTTCGCCGCGGCCGTCCGCGACCTGGTTCTGGAGCGGGCGGGCGACGAGCGCGGGCAGGAGGTCACGCCCTGCGCCCTCGGCACGCTCGGCGCGAGCCACAACCTGTGCCCGGTCGGCTGCTGCCCCGCCCGTGCCCCCCGGCCCGCCGCCGCGGGCGCCGACAGTCCCTACGCGTGAGGAGCCCCGTGACCGACGTGACGCCCGACCCGCTCCATGCCGACCTGCTGAAGATCGCCCAGGAGGCCGCCCACCGCGCGGGCGAGCTGCTGCGGGACGGCCGCCCGGCCGACCTCGCGGTCGCCGCCACCAAGTCCAGCCCGATCGACGTGGTCACCGAGATGGACATCGCGGCGGAGAAGCTGATCACCGGGCTGATCGCCGACCGCCGCCCCGACGACGGCTTCCTCGGCGAGGAGGGCGCCGCGAGGGAGGGCACCAGCGGCGTCCGCTGGGTCATCGACCCGCTCGACGGCACGGTGAACTACCTCTACGGACTGCCCACATGGGCGGTCTCCATCGCCGCCGAGCTCGACGGCGAACGGGTGGCCGGCGTGGTCGTCGCCCCGATGCGGGGTGAGTCCTGCCACGCGCTGCTGGGCGGCGGTGCCTGGGCGACGGGCGCCTGGGAGGGCGAACGCAGGCTCGCCTGCCGGTCCGCGGCCCCGCTGGACCAGGCGCTGGTCTCCACCGGTTTCAACTACGTCGCCGACGTCCGCGCGGAACAGGCCGAGATCGCGCGGCGGCTCATTCCGCTGGTGCGCGACATCCGGCGCGGCGGCTCGGCCGCCATCGACCTGTGCGACGTGGCCGCGGGACGCCTCGACGGCTACTACGAGCGCGGTCTGCATCCCTGGGACCTCGCGGCGGGCGACCTGATCGCCCGGGAGGCGGGCGCGGTGACCGGCGGACGCCCCGGTGAGCGTCCCACCGGCACTCTGACCATCGCTGCCACCCCGGCCGTCTTCGAACCGCTCCAGCGGCTCCTGACGGACTTCGGCGCGTAGGCGTCCGGCAGTCCGGCGGAAGGCCGGTGCGGGCCGGCGCGGGGGGAGTGCCGCCGGTGCCGTGCCCCGGGGCTCTCGTCGGCGCCGTGGGCCGGCGAGGCGGTCGGCGGCGCCCGGGTGCGCAGGGTTCGTGGGCCGTCCCCCGGCGTGCGGGGCACCGTGCGCCGGGGGACGGGTCGCGGCTCCGCCCGACCGTTCGGACGCCTGTCTGCCCGCCGTGGCCCAGCGGCGTCCGACCCGGAAGGACCCCGGTGACCGTCTCTTTGCGTCCACCGCCGGACGGCAACCCGCACGACGAGGCCCCGGCGCTGGATCCCGCCGGGGCCTCGTCCTCCACGGGCCGATCAGGCGTTGGTCGCGCTGACCTCCACACCGTGCTCGGCAGCGAGACGGCGCAGATCGTCGAGCTCGCCCAGCTCCACCTCGACAAGGAACTCGTCGCCCTCGTCGCGGGCCCGGGAGAGGTCGGACTCGGTCGTCTTTATGCGCTGCAGAAGTCCTGCGGTGAAAGCGTCCATGCTGCGCCCCCTCGTCCTGGGTCGTGGGTCGTTGGCACGGGGGTGTGCCGATCGGAAGGGACGATCACGTCTCCGGTGGAGTGCCCGGCGCTGCCCGGCCGGGCGGCGGCGGTGCCGGACACCCACGCCCGCTCTGCGGAAGCGGACCGCGGCGTACCGCGCGGTAACGCGGTACAGGCAGAGCGTGATCGCGGGGTGTAAAGCCGTCCTCCCCCAGCTCCCCTTCGCGGAAACCTCAACCGCGCGAGAAAATCTCGCATTCCCGCTTCCGCGGTCTTTCCGCACCCTCCTTCGTCACCGGCCCCTCACCCGTCTTACAGCCGACTTATGGCCGAAAAGGGCAGGATGGAGGCAACACACCCACCAGCCCCCTGCCCTCGTGCGTCCGAGAAGCGCTACGCGGGTGGACACAGGAAGGACAAGCGACGTGCGCGTACTCGTCGTCGAGGACGAGCAGCTGCTCGCCGATGCGGTGGCCACCGGACTGCGCCGGGAGGCCATGGCCGTCGACGTCGTGTACGACGGTGCGGCCGCCCTGGAGCGCATCGGCGTCAACGACTACGACGTGGTCGTCCTCGACCGCGACCTTCCCCTCGTGCACGGCGACGACGTCTGCCGCAGGATCGTCGAGCTGGGCATGCCCACGCGCGTGCTCATGCTCACGGCCTCGGGCGACGTCAGCGACCGGGTCGAGGGCCTGGAGATCGGCGCCGACGACTACCTGCCCAAGCCCTTCGCGTTCAGCGAGCTGATCGCCCGCGTGCGCGCCCTGGGCCGGCGCACCAGCGTGCCGCTGCCGCCCGTCCTCGAGCGCGCCGGGATCAAGCTCGATCCGAACCGCCGCGAGGTCTTCCGTGACGGCAAGGAGGTGCAGCTCGCTCCCAAGGAGTTCGCCGTGCTCGAGGTCCTCATGCGCAGCGAGGGCGCGGTGGTCTCCGCCGAGCAGCTGCTGGAGAAGGCCTGGGACGAGAACACCGACCCGTTCACCAACGTCGTGCGCGTGACCGTGATGACCCTGCGCCGCAAGCTGGGCGAGCCGCCCGTCATCGTCACCGTCCCCGGCTCCGGCTACCGGATCTGATCGGCCGTGGCGACGACACCCGCGCCCCCCGGGGCGCCCCCCAAGCCCACGTGGGACCCGCGCTCGGTCACGCCCCTGCCGTGGCTGCGGCCCACCATCCGGATACGGCTCACGCTGCTGTACGGCGGCATGTTCCTGATCGCCGGCATCCTGCTGCTGTCGATCATCTACCTGCTCGCCGCCCAGGCGGTGCGCACCGGCAACGAACCGCTGTACAAGATCGTGGACTTCACCGACCTCAAGGTCTCCAGCAGCACCTGCCCGGTGGTCGACAACGGCGGCCTGTCGCTGTCCGACTTCAACGCGGCGATCAGCGACTGCATGGACCACCAGCGCAAGGTAGCCCTGGACAACCTGCTCAGTCGCTCCCTGCTGGCGCTGCTCGGTCTCGCCGTGATCGCCTTCGCCTTCGGCTACGCCATGGCCGGCCGCGTCCTCTCCCCCCTGGGCCGGATCACCCGCACCGCGCGCGCGGTGGCGGGTTCCGACCTCTCCCGCCGGATCGAGCTGGACGGTCCGGACGACGAGCTGAAGGAGCTGGCGGACACCTTCGACGACATGCTGGAGCGGCTGCAGCGTGCCTTCACCGCCCAGCAGCGCTTCGTCGGCAACGCCTCCCACGAGCTGCGCACGCCGCTGGCGATCAACCGCACCCTCCTGGAGGTGCACCTGTCCGATCCGGGTGCCCCGGTGGAGCTCCAGCAGCTCGGCAAGACGCTGCTGGCGACCAACGAACGCAGCGAGCAGCTGGTCGAGGGACTGCTGCTGCTGGCCCGCAGCGACAACCAGATCGTCGAGCGCAAACCGGTGGACCTCGCCGAGGTGGCCGGCCAGGCCATCGACCAGGTGCACGCCGAGGCCGAGACCAAGGGCGTGGAGCTGCGCGGCACCCGCGAGGCCGCGGTGGTCCAGGGCAACGGCGTCCTGCTGGAGCGGATCGCCCTGAACCTCGTCCAGAACGCCGTGCGCTACAACGTGGCCGAACAGGGCTGGGTGGAGGTCACCACGGCCGTGGAGGGCGGACAGGCGGTCCTGGTGGTCACCAACACGGGCCCGGTCGTACCGGCGTACGAGGTGGACAACCTCTTCGAGCCGTTCCGGCGGCTGCGCACCGAGCGGACGGGCAGCGACAAGGGCGTCGGGCTCGGGCTGTCCATCGCGCGGTCCGTGGCCCGGGCGCACGGCGGGCACATCTACGCCCAGCCGCGCGAGGGCGGAGGGCTCGTGATGCGAGTGACGCTGCCCGTCTGAGATCATGACCCCGACATCTCACCGAGACCTGAGGATGTTCGCTTTGAGCGGAATTTCCAGGCCACTGGACCGGGAGTCGCGTGTGTGATCGATCACAACCAAGGTTTTCCCGCCCTCCACTCTCCGTGATCATGCACCCTGTCGGAAAGCCGGGAAAATCCCGGTTTTCAGGGGTCCGGATCACGGGAAGTACACGGTGAGACGCCTTTGAAGTGCGGCATTCGGACCGTGTACGGTCCCCATCGCCATCCAAGCCGATCACTCGTGAGGGGTCCGGTTGGGTGTCGATTGAGTAACAGACCTTGATGTGAGGCAAAATCTCCGCCTCGGGTCGGGCACAAGTCCGGCCTCTCACGCGTTACGTGCGCTGAAGACACCGCAGACACCCAGAGGGGGAGAGTGACCATGGCAACCGATTACGACACTCCACGCAAGACCGACGACGACGTCGACTCGGACAGTCTCGAAGAGCTGAAGGCGAGGCGGAACGACAAGTCCGCCTCGGCCGTCGACGTCGACGAGTTCGAGGCCGCGGAAGGCCTCGAGCTTCCCGGCGCCGACCTCTCGAACGAGGAACTGGCCGTCCGTGTACTGCCCAAGCAGCAGGACGAGTTCACCTGCATGAGCTGCTTCCTGGTGCACCACCGCAGCCAGCTGGCCCGGGAGAAGAACGGCCAGCCGATCTGCCGCGACTGCGACTGAGGCGGGGTCGGCCGTGACCACCGGCTCGACCCCTCCCTGGAAGCGCCGTTTCTCCCGACGAGGAGCGGACCAAGGGCCGTCCGACGGTCCGTACAGCGCGCGTGACGACGAGCGGGGCCCGACCGACACGGGGAAGGCCCCGCTCGAGCCAGTGGCCGACCGGAGTGACCTCCCGGCGACCGCGCGGCCGCCGGCACCCGCTGCCCGGCGCCGGGCAGCGGCGTTCCGGGAGAAGGCCGGACAGGGCGTCCGCAACGGCGGTGCCCGCGCCAGGGCCGCCCTGGCACACCTCGCCGACCGGATCATCGATCTGGCCCCGCGCGTGCCCGTACGGGACCTGGCGACGCTGCGCAGGCAGTTTCCCGGGCTCGGTCCCGAGGAAGTCGCCGACCGGCTCGTGGCCGGCGCGGCCAAGGGCACGGCGACCGTGGGAGCGGGCATCGGAGCGGCGGCGATGCTGCCCGTACCGCCCGCGATGCCCACGGAACTGGCCGCCGAGATCACCGGCGTCGCGGCGATCGAGCTCAAGCTGATCGCCGAACTCCACGAGGTCTACGGCGTACGCCCGCCCGGCGGTCTCGCGCAGCGCAGCACCGCGTACCTGAACTCGTGGTCCGACGAACGCGGTGTCGACGTGTCCAAGCCGTCGACCCTCGGCTCGGCGATGAACAGCCACATGAAGCGCCAGCTGCGCCAGCAGATCATGAAGCGGATGGTGCGCGACCTGCCGAACCTGATGCCCTTCATGGTGGGTGCGGCCGTGGGCGCCGTCATGAACCGCCGCGACACCCGAAAACTGGCCGCCAGGATCCGGACCGACCTGCGCAAGCACCAGGTCGCCTGGAGCGCCCTGGAGGATCTGCCCGCCCTGGAGCGCCCGCAGGACGCCCTGGACATGGGTGAGATCGCCAAGGGCATCGGGTCCGGCCGCCCGGGCCGCGGTGAGAACCCCGGCGGGGAAAACTTCGGCAAAGACGACCGCTGACCGCACGCGCGCCGGCGAGTCCCGTGCGCCCCCGGCGCCACGGTCCCGCGCTACGCGGCAGCCGCCTTCGCCGCCGTCAGGGCCTCGATCAGCCGCTCCGGCTCGCGCGTCGACAGGTACAGGTACGGAGTCGGGTCCTCCGGGTCCGTGACCAGCACGCGCACGGCCCTCGGAATGTAGGCGCGCAGCAGCAGGAACGCCCGGGTGTCGGCCTTGTACGTGCGCCAGGCGCGGGCCTCCTCCGGATCGAGGATCTCCGCCTCGCCCAGCGCCGAGAGCGGCACCTTCGCCTCGCCCGCGATCAGCGAGTCGCCCACGATCCGGATGCGGACCGCGCCGTACGAACTGGCCGCCACAGCCGCCACCGCCGTGCCGCCCGCCAGGCCGCCCAGCATCGGCAGCGTGCCGAAGGGCAGCAGGATCAGCGCGAACGCGAGCCCCACCAGGAAGGAGACCAGCCACCAGGAGCGGGGCGCGGTGAGGCGTTCTTCGTACGGGGCCGTGGAGAGCTGCATGAACCAAGCTTGGCACGGGATCGGTGTTCGGCCGACGCACGGGTAAGGTCTGCGCCTGTGAGTGGTACTTCCCCAGGTCTCCAGCCCCCCGCCGACGCCGTGAAACCCGTACGGCACCCCGACGCGCCCGCCCCCGGCGAGCTGCTCGGCGCCCACTACGGCCGGTGCTTCGGCTGCGGCGGCGACCAGCCCCACGGACTGCACCTCCAGGCGCGGGCGGGTGAAGGCGTGTCGATCACCGCCGAGTTCGTCGTCCGCCCCGCCCACCAGGGCGCCCCCGGTCTGGCGCACGGCGGCGTGCTGGCCACCGCCCTCGACGAGACGCTGGGTTCGCTGAACTGGCTGCTGCGCACGATCGCGGTGACCGGACGGCTCGAGACCGACTTCCGGCGGCCGGTGCCCGTGGACACGACGCTGTACCTCGAGGCCGAGGTCACCGCGGTGGCCGGCCGGAAGATCTACTCCACGGCCACCGGCCGCATCGGCGGGCCCGACGGCCCGGTGGCCGTCCGCGCAGACGCCCTCTTCATCGAGGTCAAGGTCGAGCACTTCGTCCAGAACGGCCGCGAGGAGGAGATCCGCGCCGCCATGGACGACCCCGACCAGCTCCGTCGCGCCCGCGCCTTCGAGGTGAACCCGTGAGCGGCGCCGGGCTCGAGGTGCTGATCCGCCGCGTCGACCCCGACGTGCCGCTTCCGGAGTACGCGCAGCCCGGTGACGCGGGCGCCGACCTGCGCACCACCGTCGACTGCGAGCTGGCGCCCGGCGAACGCGCCGTTCTGCCCACGGGCGTGTCTGTGGCGCTCCCCGAGGGGTACGCGGCCTTCGTGCACCCACGTTCCGGACTGGCCGCGCGCTGCGGTGTCGCCCTCGTGAATGCCCCGGGGACGATTGATGCCGGGTACCGTGGGGAGATCAAGGTGATCGTGGTGAATCTCGACCCGCGCGAGAGCGTGCGGTTCGAGCGCTTCGAGCGGATTGCCCAACTGGTCGTCCAGCAGGTCGAGAGGGTCCGCTTCCGTCAGGTCGCGGAGCTTCCCGGCTCGGCGCGGGCCGAGGGGGGCTTCGGGTCCACCGGCGGCCACGCCGGGTTGGACCGTGCAAGCGGCACAAGCGGTCAGGTCGCCGAGGGCGGCCCGACGGGTGGGAATCGATACGCTTCGGTCGTATCCGACCGGGAAGGACAGTGACGTGTTCGGACGTCGCAAGAAGAGGGATGCCGCCGAGGACGCGGCCGGCGAGACCGAGCAGGTCGTCGACAGCGTCGACACCGAGGCGGACGAAGAGCGCGAACGCGTGCGGCTCGAGCCCGAGCCGCGCCCCGACGGGCCCTGGGACAGCACCGAGGTCCGCGACCCGGGCGAGGGCCGGGTCGACCTCGGCGGCCTGTTCATCCCCGGGGTCGACGGCATGGAACTGCGGGTGGAGGTCGCGGGCGACGCGATCGTCGCCGCGACCGTCGTACTGCGCGACAGCGCCATCCAGCTCCAGGGCTTCGCAGCGCCCAAGCGCGAGGGCATCTGGGGCGAGGTGCGTGAGGAGATCGGCTCCGGCATCACCCAGCAGGGCGGCATCGTCGACGAGGTCGAGGGTCCCCTGGGCTGGGAGCTGCGGGCCCAGGTCCCGGTGCAGCTGCCGGACGGCACGGGCGGCTTCCAGGTCGTGCGGTTCGTCGGTGTGGACGGGCCCCGCTGGTTCCTGCGCGGTGTGATCTCGGGCCAGGGCGCTGTGCAGCCGCAGGCCGCCGGTCTGCTGGAGCAGATCTTCCGGGACACGGTCGTCGTCCGCGGCGAGGGCCCGATGGCCCCCCGGGACCCGATCGTCCTCAAGCTGCCGAACGACGCCCAGATGGTCCCCGAGGGCGTCCAGCAGGAGGAGGGCTCCCGCTTCGCCGGCGGCATGGGCCAGCTCCAGCGCGGACCGGAGATCACCGAGGTTCGCTAGGCAAGGACTCGGTACGGCTTTCCGCCGTACGCGCGCCGCGAGGGCCGCGTCCCCGGAGGGACGCGGCCCTTTCGCGGTACGGAGGGGGAAGCCGCCTCTGACAATCGGGTCCCGGCCGTTGCCCCGTCCGCCTCCGTTGGTGATACTGGCGCCCGGTTCACGGCGTACGGCGGGGGAGGGCGCGACATGAGCCAGGTGGCCACCGAGACCATGGTGCGCGTCGAGGACGTACGGAAGTCGTACGGTCACGACAGCGCCGCCGTACACGCCCTGCGCGGCGTCTCCTTCGACGTGCCGCGCGGAGAACTGGTCGCCCTCAAGGGGCGGTCGGGCTCCGGGAAGACCACGCTGCTCAACATCGTCGGCGGACTCGACACACCGGACGCCGGGCGGGTCGAGGTCGACGGCCGGGACCTCGCGGAGCTGGACGAGGACGGACTGCTCGCCCTGCGCCGGGACCGGGTCGGCTTCGTCTTCCAGTCCTTCGGGCTCATCCCGATCCTCACCGCCGCCGAGAACGTCGGCGTACCGATGCGACTGCGCCGGGCCGCGCCCCGTGAACGCGAGGAGCGCGTCGAGCTGCTGCTCGCCCTCGTGGGCCTCGCCGACCACGCCGCCCAGCGCCCCGGTGAGCTGTCCGGCGGCCAGCAGCAGCGGGTCGCCATCGCCCGAGCCCTCGCCAACAACCCCGCGCTGCTGATCGCCGACGAGCCCACCGGCCAGCTGGACGCCGAGACCGGGCACTCCGTGATGGAGCTGCTGCGGGCCGTCGTACGCAGCGAACAGGTCACCGCCCTGGTCGCCACCCATGACGCCACCCTGCTCGACCTCGCCGACCGGGTGCTGGAACTGCGGGACGGTGAGATCGTCGAGCAGTGACGCTCCGGCGTCAGAGTTCCGTCAAGGGCGACCGGCATCCGCACCCCGCCCCGTTTTGTCGCGATTGCGGGCCGTAAGGTCGACGCTGCGCACTCGGCGCTGACCAGAAGACAATGAGGCCATGGGACGCGGCAAGCTTCGGATCTACCTCGGCGCGGCGCCGGGCGTCGGCAAGACGTACGCCATGCTGTCCGAGGCCCACCGCCGCGTCGAACGGGGCACCGACTGCGTGGTGGCCTTCGTCGAGCACCACGGCCGCCCGCGCACCGAGGTGATGCTGCGCGGCCTGGAACAGGTGCCGCGCCGGGAGGTCGAGCACCGCGGCGCGGCCTTCACCGAACTGGACCTGGACGCGGTCCTGGCCCGCGGCCCCCGGGTGGCACTGGTGGACGAGCTGGCCCACACCAACGTCCCCGGCGTGCGCAACGCCAAGCGGTGGCAGGACGTCGAGGAACTCCTCGCCGCCGGGATCGACGTCGTCTCGACCGTCAACATCCAGCACCTGGAGTCGCTCGGCGACGTCGTGGAGTCCATCACCGGCGTACGGCAGCGCGAGACCGTGCCCGACGAGGTGGTACGGCGCGCGGACCAGATCGAACTGGTCGACATGTCGCCCCAGGCGCTGCGCCGGCGCATGGCCCACGGCAACATCTACCAGCCGGACAAGGTCGACGCGGCCCTGTCCAACTACTTCCGCCCCGGCAACCTCACCGCCCTGCGCGAGCTGGCGCTGCTGTGGGTGGCGGACCGGGCTGACGAGTACCTCCAGCAGTACCGCAGCGAGCACCGCGTCTCGAAGATCTGGGGCTCGCGCGAACGCATCGTGGTCGGCCTGACCGGCGGCCCCGAGGGCCGGACGCTGATACGCAGGGCCGCGCGCCTCGCCGAGAAGGGTGCCGGCGGCGAGGTGCTGGCCGTCTACATCGCCCGCAGCGACGGGCTGACCTCCGCCTCCCCGAAGGAGCTGGCGGTGCAGCGCACCCTGGTGGAGGACCTCGGCGGCACCTTCCACCACGTGCTCGGCGAGGACATACCGGCCGCCCTGCTCGACTTCGCCCGCGGCGTCAACGCCACCCAGATCGTCCTCGGCTCCTCGCGCCGCAAGGCCTGGCAGTACGTCTTCGGACCCGGCGTCGGCGCCACCGTCGCCCGCGAGTCCGGCCCCGACCTGGACGTCCACATCGTCACCCACGAGGAGGTCGCCAAGGGGCGCGGGCTGCCGGTGGCCAGGGGTGCGCGGCTCGGCCGTTCCCGGATCGTCTGGGGCTGGTTCGCGGGTCTGGGCGGGCCGGTACTGCTGACGCTGCTGCTCAGCACCGTCCACCTCGGGCTCGCCAACGACGTCCTCCTCTACCTGGCGCTGACGGTGGCGGCCGCCCTGCTCGGCGGGCTGTATCCGGCGCTGGCCTCGGCCGCGGTCGGGTCGCTGCTGATGAACTGGTTCTTCACGCCGCCCGTCAACCGGATCACCATCGCCGACCCGAGGAACATGCTTGCGCTCGCCATATTCGTGGGCGTCGCGCTCTCCGTCGCCTCGGTCGTCGACGTCGCGGCCCGCCGCACCCACCAGGCCGCCCGGCTGCGCGCCGAGTCGGAGATCCTGTCCTTCCTCGCCGGTGACGTACTGCGCGGCGAGACCAGCCTGGAGACGCTCCTTGAGCGGGTGCGCGAGACCTTCGGCATGGAGTCGGCCGCGCTCCTGGAGCGGGAGGGCGACGTGGCGCCCTGGACCTGCGCCGGCCGCGCCGGGTCGGGACCCCCGGTCGACCGCCCGGAGGACGCGGACGTGGACATGCCCGTCGGCGACCACCTGGCGCTCGCGCTGACCGGCCGCGTCCTGCCCGCCGAGGACCGCCGGGTGCTGGCCGCCTTCGCCGCCCAGGCCGCCGTCGTCCTGGACCGGCGCCGCCTGCGCGAGGAGGCCGACCGGGCCCGTGCGCTGGCCGAGGGCAACCGCATCCGCACCGCGCTGCTGGCCGCCGTCAGCCACGACCTGCGCACTCCGCTGGCCGGGATCAAGGCGGCGGTCACCAGCCTCAGGTCCGAGGACGTGGCCTGGTCGGAGGAGGACCGGGCCGAGCTGCTCGAAGGCATCGAGGAGGGCGCCGACCGCCTCGACCACCTCGTGGGCAACCTCCTCGACATGTCCCGCCTCCAGACCGGCACCGTCACGCCGCTGATCCGCGAGATCGACGTCGACGAGGTGGCGCCGATGGCGCTCGGCGGGGTGCCCGAGGGGAGCGCGGAGCTGGACATCCCGGAGACGCTGCCCATGGTCGCCGTGGACGCCGGGCTCCTGGAGCGGACGATGGCCAACCTGGTGGAGAACGCCGTCAAGTACAGTCCGGCCGGCCGCGGCGTCCTGGTCGCCGCCAGTGCCCTCGCCGACCGCGTCGAGGTGCGCGTCGTCGACCGGGGACCGGGAGTGCCGGACGAGGCCAAGGACCGCATCTTCGAGCCCTTCCAGCGCTACGGCGACGCCCCGCGCGGGGCCGGAGTGGGGCTCGGCCTGGCCGTGGCCCGCGGTTTCGCCGAGGCCATGGGCGGCACCCTGAACGCCGAGGACACCCCCGGCGGCGGCCTCACCATGGTCCTCACCCTGCGCGCGGTGCGTTCTTCCGGTTCCTCCGCGACGACCCCCCACCTCGCGACCGCAGAAAGGCAGGCCGGCGGATGACCCGCGTCCTCGTGATCGACGACGAACCGCAGATCGTGCGCGCCCTCGTGATCAACCTCAAGGCGCGCCGCTACGAGGTCGACGCCGCCCACGACGGGGCCACCGCCCTCCAGCTCGCCGCCGCCCGCCACCCCGACGTGGTGGTGCTGGACCTGGGCCTGCCCGACATGGACGGCGTCGAGGTGATCAAGGGGCTGCGCGGCTGGACCCGGGTGCCGATCCTGGTGCTGTCCGCCCGGCATTCCTCCGACGAGAAGGTCGAGGCGCTGGACGCGGGCGCCGACGACTACGTCACCAAGCCCTTCGGCATGGACGAGCTGCTGGCCCGGCTGCGGGCCGCCGTCCGCCGGTCCGAGCCCGTCCCGGGCGGCGAGGACGAGGTGGTCGTGGACACCGCGGAGTTCGCCGTCGACCTGGCCGCGAAGAAGGTCCACCGGGGCGGGAAGGACGTGCGCCTGACGCCCACCGAGTGGCATCTGCTGGAGGTGCTGGTGCGCAACACGGGGCGCCTGGTGAGCCAGAAGCAGCTGCTGCAGGAGGTGTGGGGGCCGTCGTACGGGACGGAGACGAACTACCTGCGGGTCTACATGGCCCAGCTGCGCCGCAAGCTCGAGGCCGACCCCGCGCACCCGCGGCACTTCATCACCGAGCCGGGCATGGGCTACCGCTTCGAGAAGTGAGCCTCGCCATCCCGGTCCGAGAGGGGTGCATGGCTGTCGGCGTGCCCCGGTACGCTTCAGATATGAGTGCTGCTCCGCGTTCCGACAAGCCGGTGGGCCGGTTCCGGCGCATGTTCGACCGGCTCTCCTCGTCGCAGGAGGACCTGGAGTCGGAGGAACTGCGCGAGGACGCCGACACCGCCGGCTGCACGCGCATCGGAGACTGCCAGGACCGGCAGGTCGTGTCGGTAACTGGTACCTTGCGCACGGTCACCCTGCGACCGCGTGCGGGCGTCCCGGCCCTGGAGGCCGAGCTGTTCGACGGCTCCGCCGCCCTGGACGTGGTGTGGCTGGGCAGACGCTCCATCGTGGGCATAGAGCCGGGGCGCAAGCTCATCGCATCGGGCCGGGTCTCCATGAGCCACGGCCGCCGGGTGCTCTTCAACCCGAAATACGAACTGAGACCCCTCGGACGGGAGTAGCCGGTGACGTCGCTCGACAAGCCGACCGAAGAGACGACAGAGGCCGACGACGACGCCCGGGCGGTGACGGAGGCCGCGCTGTTCGAGGCGTTCGGCGGCGTGCGGGGCATGGTCGAGACGGTGCTGCCGGGCCTGCTCTTCGTCACCATCTTCACGCTCAACAACGACCTGCACATGTCGGCGATCGCGGCGCTGGCCGTGTCGGTGGTGCTGGTCGTCGTCCGGCTCGTGATGAAGGACACCGTCAAGCACGCGTTCAGCGGGGTCTTCGGCGTCGCCTTCGGCGTGGTCTTCGCGATGATGACCGACAACGCCAAGAACTTCTATCTGCCGGGCATGCTCTACACCCTGGGCCTGGCGCTGGCGTACATCGTCACCTCGCTGGCAGGGGTGCCGCTGATCGGCCTGATCCTCGGCCCGGTCTTCAAGGAGAACCTCTCCTGGCGCACCCGCAATCCGGGCCGCAAGAAGGCGTACACCAAGGCCAGCTACGCGTGGGGCCTGATCCTGCTGGGCAAGAGCGCGATCCTCTTCCCGCTGTACTGGTGGGCGGACACCGAGCAGCTCGGCTGGGTCCTGGTCACCCTGAAGATCCCGCCCTTCCTGCTCGCCGTCTGGCTGACCTGGGTCTTCCTGGCCAAGGCGCCGGCTCCCATCGACGTGTTCGCGGAGATGGAGGCGGCGGAAGAGGTCGAGAAGGCGGAGAAGGCCGAGCGGGAACGGCGCGACCAGGAGACCGACGGCATCCTGCCCGCGCCGTCCGAGGCCGACGGGGAGGCCGCGGACCTGCGCGGCGGCAGGCACCGCAAGGCCTGACGGGCGGGACGGGGCAGTACGGCGCTGGGGCGCCCGGAGAATTCCGGGCGCCCCAGCGCCGTAGACGGGTCCTCCGTGTCGGTCAGACCAGTCCGTCGGGTCGCCGCCGCGCCGACAGCAGGTCCTCCAGTTGTTCCTCGCGGGCCTGGGCCGCCACGAAGAGCAGCTCGTCGCCGGCCTCCAGGGAGTCCTCCTGGGACGGCGTCAGCACCCGGGTGCCGCGGATGATCGTCACCAGCGAGGTGTCCTCGGGCCACTGGACGTCGCCGACCTGGGTGCCGGCCAGGGCCGACTCCTCCGGCAGCGTCAGCTCGACGAGGTTGGCGTCGCCGTGGCTGAAGCGCAGCAGCCGGACCAGGTCGCCGACGCTCACCGCCTCCTCCACCAGGGCCGACATCAGCCGCGGGGTGGAGACGGCGACGTCCACGCCCCAGGACTCGTTGAAGAGCCACTCGTTCTTCGGGTTGTTCACCCGGGCGACGACGCGCGGAACGCCGTACTCCGTCTTGGCCAGCAGGGACACGACCAGGTTGACCTTGTCGTCGCCCGTCGCGGCGATGACGACGTTGCAGCGCTGGAGCGCCGCCTCGTCCAGCGACGTGATCTCGCACGCGTCGGCGAGCAGCCACTCCGCCATCGGGACGCGCTCGACCGAGATGGCGGTCGGCGCCTTGTCGATGAGCAGGACCTCGTGCCCGTTCTCCAGCAGCTCGCCCGCGATCGAACGGCCGACCGCGCCGGCTCCGGCAATGGCGACCCTCATCAGTGACCGCCCTCCTCTTCGGGACCCTTGGCGAACGCCGCCTCGACCTTGTGGACCTCGTCGGTGCGCATCATGACGTGCACGAGGTCACCCTCCTGCAGGACGGTCTGCGAGGAGGGCAGGATCGCCTCCCCGAGCCGGGTGACGAACGCCACCCGCACGCCCGTCTCCTCCTGGAGCCGGCTGATCTTGTGACCGACCCAGGCCGAGGAGGTGTGCACCTCGGCGAGCTGGACGCCTCCGGTGGGGTCGCGCCACAGCGGCTCGGCACCCGAGGGCAGCAGCCGGCGCAGCATCTGGTCGGCCGTCCAGCGGACGGTGGCCACGGTGGGGATGCCCAGGCGCTGGTAGACCTCGGCGCGGCGCGGGTCGTAGATGCGGGCGGCGACGTTCTCCACGCCGAACATCTCGCGCGCCACGCGGGCGGCGATGATGTTCGAGTTGTCCCCGCTGGAGACGGCGGCGAAGGCGCCGGCCTCCTCGATGCCCGCCTCACGCAGGGTGTCCTGGTCGAAGCCGATGCCGGTGACCCGACGACCGCCGAACGAGGAACCGAGGCGGCGGAAGGAGGTGGGGTCCCGGTCGATCACGGCGACCGTGTGCCCCTGCTGCTCCAGGGTCTGGGCGAGCGCGGAGCCCACCCGCCCGCAGCCCATGATGACAATGTGCACGGCTCACACCACTCTTCTTCTCAGCCCTCTTACCGGGGTGAACATCCCGTTCATCTTCCTCTTTCGGCTCGACGGGCAAACACCTGCGGCCCCGCTGAGGGCCGCAGGTCACCATCATGCCGGTCCGCCGCCGCCGGACCCCGCCGGGGTGGTTCGTTCGCGTCGTTCAGTTCCGTTGAACCGGAGCGCGGTCGCGCCTCAACACATTGACGGTGGCGTCCCATTCCGAGGGGCCTGTGTTGAGGCCGGATTCCGATCGTTCGGTGGATGACGGGTGGGGGAGTGCTTGCCACGATGGACTCCGGCAAGAGTGTGGTTCGAAAACCGGTCGAGAGCCCGGCCGGAACCGGGGCGACGGCCCTTCGGGGCCGGTCAGGATCCGCCGCGGACCAGCACCCCCGTCCGCTCACGGGAGTGCGGGGGAGCGCGCGAGGGCGACCCGACGAACCGGGCCGTCCGGCTGCGCGCGGTTGACCCCCTCGGACCACGGATACAGCCTGTACAACTTCGGGGGATGTGTGGAAATCAACATATTGGGACCCGTATCGATCAACACGCCGCACAGCGGCGGCGGGATCCGGGCCGGCAAGGTCCGCACGCTGGTGGCCACGCTCGCCATCGACGCCGGCCGCGCCGTGTCGCTCGCGGACCTGGTGGACGAGCTCTGGGGCGCGAACCCGCCCGACAACGTCCTCAACGCCCTCCAGGCGCATGCCGCGCGGGCCCGGAAAGTGATCAACGAGCGTGCCTGTCCCGAGCGGGCCGGCGGCATCGTGCGCTCCGTGCTCGGCGGCTACCTCCTGGAGATCGATCCACGGTGCGTGGACGGCAACCGTTTCCTGCGGCTCGCCTCGCAGGGCGCGTCCCTGCTCCCCGCCGACCCGGCACGCGCCGTCGAACTGCTGGAGACCGGCCTACGGCTGTGGCGCGGTCCCGCCCTGATCGACGCGGGAGAGGGCAGGCGCTGCCGGGGCGCAGCGGCCCTGTTCGAGGAGCGCCGGCTCACCGCCCTGGAGGACCTGGTGAGCGCGATGCTCCTGCTCGGCGGCGAGGCCCAGGCGATCGCCATGCTCCAGCAGCTGGTGGCGCAGTACCCGCTGCGCGAGCGGTTCTGCGAGCTGCTGATGGTCGGCCTCTACCGGGTGGGGCGTCAGGGCGACGCCCTGGAGTCCTACCACCTGGCCAGGAAGCGGCTCGACGAGGAGCTGGGTGTCCAGCCGGGCGCGCTGCTGCGCCGGCGGCACGCCGAGATCCTCGCGCAGGACCCGGTCCTGAAGGTGCCGTCCGCGCTGTGGCGGGAGCCGTACTCCCCGGCCGGTACCAGCCTGCTCACCGCCTGACGGCCCCCGCCCCGGTCGCGGCCGGCGCCCTCGTGAACAGGAACGAGAAGTTGTCAGACAAGGAAACAGCCACAGACAGGGACGCGGCGCCGGCGACACCGGCGGCGCCGGCCCCCGCAGAACCGATCGCCATCGTCGGAATGTCCGCTCTCTACCCCCGGGCCCACGGCATCGAGGAGCTGTGGCGGCTGCTGCTCGCCGACGCGCCCCCGTCCGGCACCGGCGCGGGACCGGCACCGGTACCGGGCAGCCTCGGTGACATCGAGATCGACGTCGCACGGTTCGGCATCCCGCCGGCCCAGGCGGCCTCCATGGCCCGCCTGCAGCTGCTCATGGTCGAGGCGGCCCGCCAGTGCCTCGACGACGCCACGGGCCCCGGCGGCCTCCCGGGCCGCACGGACGTCGTCGTGGGCACCTGCCTGGGCCTGGACCGGCAGTACGCCAACGCGCTGCGCGTCGACGGCGCCCGCTACGCCCGGGACCTGGCGGAGGTCCTCGCGGACGGCCCCTGGCGGGACACCGGCGCCGACCCGCGGGCCGCCGAACGGGAACTCAACGACGTACTGGCGCGCCGGCTCGGTGCCTCACCGCACGACCGGGTGGGGGAGATGGCCAGTACGATCCCGGCGCGCATCGCGTCCGCCTTCAAGCTGCGCGGACGCACCCTCGCCGTCGAGTCGGCGGACGCCACCTCGTTCTGGGCCCTCGCCCACGCAGTGGACAGCCTGCGCGCCGGGCTGACCGACGCCGCCCTGGTCGTGGTGGGGCAACGCGACGAGGGCCGTTTCGCGCGGCGGGCGCTGGCGGCGAAGGGGCTCGCGGCCGCACCGGACGGGACGGGGGACGCTCCCGTACTCGCCGAGGGACTCGGGGCGCTGCTGCTCAAGCGCCGGTCGACCGCGCAGCGGGACGGCGACCGCGTGTACGCGTCGGTACTGGACTGCGCACTGCGGCACGAGGCGCGGCCGGGCACCTTCCGCTACTCGCTGTCGGCCGAGCACCGCCGGGCGGCCGCCGAGGCCGCGCACCGTACGGCGGGCGTCGCGCCGGGGTCGGTGGGCCTCGTCGAGTGCGCGGGTCACGGCCCGGGCGCCGTGGGGCGCGCCGAGCAGGACGCGATCGCCGCGATCCACGCCGATGCCCCGCGGGACTCGGTGGCCCTGGGCAGCGTGCGCGACCGGCTCGGCCACACCTTCGCCAACGCCGGGCTCGCCGGTGTCACGAAGGCGGCGCTGGCCCTGCACCACCGCACCGTCCCCCCGGTGCGGACCGGCACCGGGCCGGGCCCGACGGCCGGCGCGTTCCGCGTGCCGCGCGCGGCCGAGCCGTGGGGGCCGTCCGCGGACGGCACGCCCCGCCGGGCGGCGGTGCTGGGCGCCTCGCTCACCGGAACGGTCTGTCACGTGCTGCTCGAAGAACACGTACCGGCCGCCGCCGGAGTTGCGGCGTCGGCGCCGGCCGTCGGCTCCTCGGGCCGCGCCTCGGTCGGCGGGAGGCCGTCGGGCGAGGGGGCTGCCGGCGGGCGCGGGGCTGCCGGTTCGTTCGTGCGCGGTGCCGGGGAGCCCATCGCGATCGTCGGCTTCGGCGGGCGCTTCGCCGACTCGCCCGACGCGGACGGCTTCTGGCGGACCATGCTCTCCGGGCGGGACCGGATCGGGCCGCTGCCGGCCGAGTCGTTCGACCGGGACCTCTACCACGCCCCGGGCGCGCTCGCCCGCGGGCGCAGTTACACCGACCTGGGCGCGCCCGTCCCGGTGCCGTCGGCGCCGCCCGCCGGGCTGCGCATCCCGCCGCACCGGTACGCGGCGATGGACGCGGCCCAGCGCCTCGGACTCGACGTGGCGACCGAGATGTTCGCCCGCTACGGGCGCCCGCCGCACACACTCGAGGGCGTCGGAACCGTCGCCGTCGGCAGCAACCTGGGCCTCTCCAGGGAACGCCGACTGCACACCGGTCTGTGCCTCGACGACCTGGAGGCGGACGTCCGGTCCCTCGCCACGCTCGGCGCACTCGGGCCGGACGAGGTCGAGGCACTGACCAAACTGGTGCGGGACCGGTTCGCGGAGCCCGGCCCCGTCGACCTGCCGACCACCTGGGACGGCTGCGTCGCCAGCGGCATCGCGGCCCTCGTCGGCAACGAACACCGCCTGGACTCCGTACCGGTGGCCGTGGAGGCCGCCTGCGCCTCCTCGCTGGCGGCACTCGACGTCGCCGTGGGTCGGCTGCGCTCCGGCGGGGCCGACTACGCCGTGGCCGGTGGCGTGGAACTGCCGTGCAACCCGCGGGACATGGTGCTGTGCTCCTCGCTGGGCCTGCTGTCGCACAGCAGGATCACCCCCTTCGACACGGCGGCCGACGGCTTCACCCCGGGCGACGGCTGCGCGCTGTTCCTGCTCAAGCGCCTGGCGGACGCCCGCCGCGACGGCGACCCGGTGTTCGGCGTGCTCCGCGCGGTCGGCGCGTCCAACGACGCGAAGTCGCTGATCGCCCCGGACGCCGACGGCCAGGCCCGGGCCGTACGGCAGGCCTTCGCCCAGGTGGACTTCGGCCCGGACGAGGTGGACTACCTGGAGGCCCACGGCACCGGGACCCGGCTGGGCGACCGGGTGGAGGTCGCCGCCGCCGCGCAGGTGTACGGCACGGGGCGGCGTACGGCACCGCTGCACATCGGGTCCGCCAAGTCCTTCCTCGGTCACACCTTCGCGGCGGCCGGCGCGGCCGGACTGCTGCGCACGCTCCAGGGATTGCGACGGGCGACCCTGCCGCCCAGCGTCAACCTGCGCGAACTCAGCCCCGACCTCGCCCTGGACGCCGTCCCCGCGCGGGTGGCCACCGAGGCCCGGCCCTGGCCCGCGGAGCCGGGTCGGCCGCGGCGCGCCGCGGTGAGTGCGTTCGGAACCGGCGGCATCAACTACCACCTGCTGATCGAGGAAGGCACGGGCGCAACGCGATGAACTACGATTTCGACGCCGGGTTCGACGCCGAGACGGCGGAAATGCGCGACATGGTCGTGCGGTTCGCCCGGCGCGAGCTGGATTCCCCGGGCCGCTTCGCGGACGCCGAGGACTTCCGGCGGCGCTGGCGGCTGGCCGGCAAACAGGGCCTGGTGGGCACCTCCGTGCCGGGCGAGTTCGGCGGCAGCGGCCTGGACGCGGTGGCCGCGGCCGCCACGATGGAGGCCCTCGGGTACGGCTGCGCGGACACCGGCTTCGCCTTCTCGGTCGCCGCGCACCTGTTCGCCGCAGTCATGCCGATCGTCGAGTTCGGCACCGAGGAGCAGCGCGGCGCGTGGCTGCCGGCCCTGAGTTCCGGCGAGCGGATCGCCGCGCACGCCATCACCGAGCCGGAGGCCGGATCGGACGCGCTGCGCCTGCGCACCCGCGCCGACGCCGGTGACGGCGGCTACGTCCTCAACGGTTCCAAGTGCTTCATCACCAACGCCCCGGTGGCCGACGTGTTCGTGGTGCAGGCCGCCACCGATCCGCGGGGCGGCTTCTTCGGGCTGACCACGTTCCTGGTCGAGGCGTCCACCCCCGGGCTCACGGTCGGGCGGCCGTACGACAAGGTGGGGCTGCGCGGGTCCCCGACGGCCGACGTCCACTTCGACGACTGTCCCGTCCCGGCCGAAGCGGTGCTGGGAGCGGAGGGCGCCGGGGCGAGCATCTTCTCCTCGTCGATGAAGTGGGAGCGCACCTGCCTGTTCGCGGCCTACCTCGGAGCGATGCGCCGGGTGCTGGAGTCCACGGTGGAACACGCCCGGGACCGGGAACAGTTCGGCTCGCCCATCGGGGAGTTCCAGGCGGTCAGCCACCGCATCGTCGACATGCTGGGCCGCTACGAGGGGGCCAGGCTGCTGCTCTACCGGGCGGCGCGGTCACTGGCCGACGGCACGGCGGACGAGATCGGCCCGGCCCTCGCGAAGATCGCGGTCAGCGAAGCCGCCGTACAACTCGGGCTGGACGCCGTCCAGTTGAGGGGTGCGCTGGGGGTGATGGACGGGGAGGCGGAGTCCCTGCTGAGGGACGCGCTGCCGGCCCGGATCTTCTCCGGCACCAACGAGATCCAGAAGAACAACGTCGCGCGAGCGCTGGGCCTGGGGCGCCGGCGTCCCGCGGCACGCCGCTGAGCGCACAGCCAGGGAGACGCGAGACATGGACGTCATCATCCACCGTATTCGTCTGCACGACGGAGTGGACCCGGCCCGCTTCGAGGCCTGGGTCCGGGACGTCGACTACGCGACCTGTCCCCGACTGCCCAGCGTGCGCGCCTTCGGGGTGCAGCGGGTGAGCACGGAACGGGACGCTCCATTTCACTACTTCGAGATCATCTCGGTGAGCGCGCTGGACGCATTCTCCCAAGACATGAAATCGGAGGCCTTTCAGGGCTTGGCCGACGCATTCGACACGATGGCCTCGGTGGTCGAGGAGATGAGCGGCGAACGCGTGGAACCGGGCTACCGGGCACTGCCCTGACGCAGCGGCCGGTAACGCGGCACGGAGCTTTGCGGGGGCCGTACGGTGAGGAAGCCGTACGGCCCCACGGGCTCTCAGCGGGCGGGGGCGCCGTAACCCGGGCAGGTGCCGAGGAGCCCCGACTCGTAGGCGATGGCGACGGCCTGGGCGCGGGTCGCCGCACCCAGTTTGCGCAGGACCCGGTGTACGTGGGACCTGACCGTGGTGCTGGAGACGGACAGGGCGCCGGCCATCTCGGTGTTCGTCTTTCCCTGGGTCAGTAAGACGAGTACTTCTGTTTCCCGAGGTGTCAGTTCGGGGCGGAGATTCTTCGGCGCCTTGCTCCGCCAATAGCGCGTCAGGGCTTCCTGGGCTTCTTCCGGGGCGATTATGGCGTTCACTTCGGTGATGGTTTTGATGACGTGCACCAGTTCTTCGACCGATGTTTCCGCTGACAATACCGCGCGTACTCCGAGGCGAAGTGCCTCGAATGCGCGGTGGGTGTTCTCCGGTTTGGTCAGGAGAATGGTCTTGGCGAGTCGAGACAGTTCCGTGAGTTTGTCGATGTCGTCCACGGTCACCAGGGGTGCGACGGCGATCAGGACGTCGGGTCCGGTCTCCGTCGCGGTGCCGAGCGAGCCACGCAACGTGGTCTCGACCTGCACCTTCAGATTGTGCCGCTCCAGCAATGCGCGCATTCCCTCGCCCAGGATGACGCGGTCGCAGCACACCAGGACACGGGTCGTCATACGTGAGCTTTCGGCCGGGAAGGATGTGAATGGCACGGGTGGCGCGGGTCGGCCCCGGCGTTGCCGGGTCGGTGCCGGACGCCTTTCTTTGTCATTCCCCCGATATGCGTCATGCGGCCAAACTTAGCACGCTTGTGCGTACTTGGAGGGCGGCTTGCGATACCCGGGTGAGCGCCTGGTACGAAGCTGTTTCACCCTGATGAAGATCTTGTCGGGAATCTTGTGAATGCTGCTGGTCCCGTGCCGGTCCGGCTCAGAGGGCCACGTGCCCGGCGGCGTCGTCGCGCCGGTGGGAGCGCGGCGCGGGAGAGCCGGCCACACCGACCCGGCTCACGAAGAAGGTCCGGCCGGGCAGGGACAGTTCGCGCTCCAGCCGGCCGCGCAGGTCTTCGTGCTGGATGACGATGCTGACGGGGTGGAGGGACAGCCCGTGCCGGGTCGCCCGCCACCAGTAGTCGGCCAGCCGCGCTCCGCCCCGCAGCAGTTCCGCCCGCCCGGGCTCCTGTGCGGCGATGCCCATGGTGACCACGGCCGGAGTGCGGCGCACGAGGTCGGCGAGCCCGGCGGCCAGCACCCGGTGGTAGCCGACCTTGCCCAGCAGATGCATCGTGGTCGGCGCCAGTGCACAGCGCATCGCGGCCCGGCGCGGTCGGGACATGGGGCCGAAGAGCTGCTCCGGCGTGAACCCGTCCCCCCGCGCGGCCGCGTCCGCGAGGTCCCGGCGCAGGAAGGAGTGGGTCTCCCGCCAGGCGGCGCGGTGCCCGAAGTCACGCCCCGCGTGCCGGGCGACGAACGCCGCGAACGCACGCAGGTCCCGCGGCTCGGTCAGGTGCCGGACGTGGACCGGATCTCCTTCGGCATCCGGTGAGGAGCCGGCTCCGGCCAGGTCGCGCAGCAGCCCGGAGGAGACCGGCTGCGGCCGGTAGGGCCCGCGGTGGGTGCGGCGGGCCAGCGCGGTCTCGCGGAGGTCGTCCAGCCGTTCCCCGGACGGCGGCCCGGGACGCAGCGCCACCACGCACAGCGGCGTCCACGCCGCCGGCCACCCGGCGCCGAACCGGGACCCGCCGTCGGTCCCGGACCCCCTCTCGGTCCCGGACCCCCTCTCGGTCCCAGTCCCGGAGCTGCTCTCGGCCCCGGACCCGCTGTCGGCCCCGGACCCGCTGTCGGCCCCGGACCCGCTGTCGGCTCCGGGCCCGCTGTCGGCCCCGGACTGTCCGTCGCCGTTCAGGACGCGCATCGCGGTGGCCGTCCAGCCCTGGGCCGCCAGCCCGCGCAGCAGGATCCGCCAGTAGATGCCGCAGCTCACCTCCATCTCGACGGCGTGTGCGGCGAGCGCCGTCAACTCCCGCCCGCGGTCCAGGGCCAGGACCAGGTACTCGTCCGCGTCCTCGCCGGTCAGGTCCGCCGCCGCCCGGCGGGCCGCCGCGGTCGTGGCACGGCCGAGGCCCCACGGCTGGCAGTTGTGCGAGGAGGGACTCAGCGCCGCCGGTCCCGCCGCCGCCTCCAGCGCCTGTGTGAACGTGGACACCGGCGCGGCGGCCTGGTCCGTCCTGCGGGTCGTCATGACGTCTCCTCTTCGAAGGCCGGGCTCATCGCCCCACGAGGGCCAGGTGGTGGCCGTGGACCGCGCCGGCCCACCCCGTCGGCCGCCGGGTCTCGGCGGTGGGGGCATGGCGCAGCAGTCCGCCCCCCGGCCGCCAGGTGAAGCGGCCGTCCGGCAGCCAGCCGGTCAGTGCCACCTCGCGGGCGTCGACCCGCAGTCCGAAGCCGTAGTACTTGAGTACGGCCTCCTTGCACGTCCAGCGCAGCGCCGCCGGCATGGTCGCCAGCCGCCGGGCGTCCGGTGACGGCGCCCGCGGGTCGCACTCCTGGTCGAGCAGCCTGGCCAGGGTCGGCGGCATGGGCCGGTCGTGCTCCAGGTCGACGCCGATCGCGTGCGGTCCGCACACGGCGACCGCGAAGTCCCCCGAGTGCGTCAGACCCACCTCGACCGGCGCGTCCACCACCGGCCTGCCGGCCTGGATGCCCCCGACCACGGTGCGCACCTCGATGGCGCGGGGCTCCCGGACCAGGCCCCAGTGCCGTCGGCCGTGCGCGCTGACGGCGTGTTTGAGCGCGAGCCGGCCGGCCAGCCACTCGTACCGCCGGCGGGGGGCGCGCAGCGCCGCGGCCTGCTCCGTCTCGGCGGGCGTCAGATACCGTGCCCGGAGCGCGGCGAGTGCCTCGGGGCTCCGTCCGCGCAGCCAGCCGATGGACACCACGGCGAGGGTGAGCCGCCGCGACGCCGGCGTCAGGTGCGTGACGCGCAGCGGACGGGACACGTCCAGCAGTACCTGGTCCGCGAGGTCGTCCGCCTCCGGTACCGCTGTGGTCTCACCGCTCGACATGGCGGGGCAGCAGGAAGGGGTACGGGCGGCGCACCACCTTGTTGTGGACGAAGCGGTCCGCCCTGCGCAGCCGCTGGATGAGTTCCCACATCCGCGCGTCGTCACGGTAGTAGGCCGCGATCTCCTCGGTGCCCAACGGCTGCTCCAGACGGGCGTTGGCCTGTTCGACGAAGCGGGGGATCAGCCGCTCCAGCCGCTCCTTGTGCAGATTGCCGAGGAAGTCGAGGACCACTCCGCGCGGCGTGTAGAACTTGTCGAAGATCGACTTCGTCATCGCCATCCGCACCAGGTCCCGCACCAGCCACGGCAGAGAGGTGAAGAACAGCGGCACGTCGAGGAGTTCCCGCTCGCGTTCGTCGCGCACGAGCGGGGTCGTGACGTCGAGGTAGACCAGCTCGCCGTCGACCTCGATCCAGTTGGAGGCCTGTCCGTCGAGGCCCAGACGCGGGGTGACGGTCGCCTCGACGCGGTCCAGGAACCGTTCGAAGAACCCCTCGCACCAGGCGTCTTCGGCCGTGTGCAGCAGCCGCGAGCACAGCCGCTCCTCGGGAAGCGCCTCCTGGACGCAGTAGGCGACGGCCCGGCCGCCCGGCAGCGGCCGGTGCCACATGCGGGTCTCGGCGACCTCGATGCCGCCCTTGTCCAGCCGGGTGATGTAGTCGTCGACCAGCGCCGAGTGCCGGTCCAGCCGTTCCCGGGACGGGAAGACCGGCAGCCGCTTGCACGCGAACGCGCCCGAGCCGGTCTCCAGCCGCAGCACCAGAGTCACCTCGCCGTAGCCGAGAATGGTCAGGGCCCGGTCGTCGGTGGTCCGCAGGGCCCGCGTGACCTCGTCCTCGAGGGTGTCTATCGCGTCGGAGGGGACGGAGAAGGTCATGGCCGGGTCACCTGGCTTCCCGGGACGGGCCCGTCGAGGCGGCGACTCCCGCGCCCGGCGACACGTGGTACCGGTACAGGAGGTAGATCGCGGCGGCGAAGAACGCGGCGTCCATCACCAGGATCTCGGGGACACTGCTCACGAGGATCACCACGAACAGCACCAGCATCAGCAACTGGCCGTAGAGGGCGGCGATCACGAGGCCCCGGCGGTTCCACAGCAGGGCCAGCCCCGCCGCGACCATCGCGACGGCGACGAACCACATCACGCCGGTGGGGTGACGGTCCAGCCAGTCGACGGGGCCGGAGATCACAGTTCCTTCGTTGGCTTCCGAGGCGTCGTCGAGGCGCCCTTCCACCGACTCCAGCTGCGGGAAGAACTTGCCTGTCCCCGCGAGGACGTAGAGGGCGCCGACGATGCGCTGGAGGATCAGGTTTCGTCCGGTCACGTGACAGCTTCTTCCGGAGGTTGACGAGGGGCGTCCCGAACGGGGGACGCCCGTGACGGGGTCGGGGGTTCGGAGTCGGGGGGCCAGGGCCGTCACGGGGAGGCGAAGACCAGGACCGCGTTCTGCCCGCCGAAGCCGAAGGAGTTGCTCATCGCCAGCTCCACCTTCTGCTCCCGCGGAGCGCCGGCGACCACGTCCAGGTCGACGGCGGCGTCCTGCCGGCGCAGGTTCGCGGTCGGAGGGACGGTGGACCGCTCGACGCACAGCACGGTCAGCGCCGCCTCGATGGCACCGGCGGCGCCCAGCGTGTGCCCGAGAACACCCTTCGTCGAGGTGACGGTCGCCCCGTCGCCCAGCAGCCGGTGCAGCACCGCGGCCTCCACCGCGTCGTTCAGCGGCGTCGAGGTGCCGTGCGCGTTCACGTGGTCGATGTCGTGGCCGGTGACGCCCGCCTGGGCGAGGGCCGCCTCCATCGCCCGCAGCGCGCCGGCGCCCTCGGGATCCGGTGCGGTGACGTGGTGGGCGTCCGCCGACGCGCCGTGGCCCACGAGCCGGGCGCGGACCGTGGCGCCGCGCGCCTCGGCGTCCGAGGCCCGCTCCAGGACGAGCATGCCGCTGCCCTCACCGATCACGAAGCCGTCCCGGTCGGCGTCGAAGGGTCTGGACGCCGCGGCCGGCTCCTCGACACGGCGGGACAGCGCGCCCATCTGCGCGAAGCCCGTGACCATGAGCGGGCTGACCCCCGCCTCGCTGCCACCGGCCACGACGATGTCGCACGTCCCGTCCTGCAGCAGCCGGGCCGCGGTGCCGAGCGCGGTGCCGCCCGAGGCACAGGCGGTCGCGGTCACCAGGTTCGGGCCCAGGGCGCGCAGGTCCATCGCGAGGTGCCCGGCCGCCATGTTGGGCACCAGCATCGGCACCAGCAGCGCGGAGACCGCCTCGGGACCGCGCTCCAGCAGCCGCCGGTGCTGGGTCTCCCACGTCGACACGCCGCCCAGTCCGCAGCCGACGACCACACCCACCCGGGCGCCGTCCCAGGTCAGCGGATCCAGTCCGGCGTCGGCCACGGCCTCCCGGGCGGCCACGATCGCCAGCTGCACGAAGCGGTCGTGGATCAGGACGCTGCGCCGGTCCACGTGGCGCGCCGGTTCCAGGCCCGGCACCGCGCAGGCGATGTCCACGGGCAGTCCGGCGAGCCGGTCGTCCTTGGCTCCCGCCGACTCCCCGCGCAACACCCCCTCCCAGGTGGCGTCGACGCCCAGGCCGGCCGCGGTCACCAGACCGAGTCCGGTCACGGCAACGGAGCGGTCGGTCATGACGCCGTGGCCGCTATCTCGTTGTCGACCAGCGCCACCGCGTGGGAGATGGTGTCGGTCGGGACCGCGGCGTCGTCGCTGATCTTCACACCGAACTCGGACTGGATGACGAGGAGCAGTTCCACGAGGAACAGCGAGTCCATCTCCAGCTCTTCGAAGGTCACGTCCGGACGGATCGCAGCGCGGTCCACCGCGAAACCGTCGACCAGCAGATCAACGAGCCTGTCGTAGGTGGTGCTCATCAGTGAGGTCCGCCTTTCCTGGGTGGATCGGTCGCCGAACGCCGCCCCGGCCCGCCGACGGGGTGGTGCAGGGGCGGGGTGCGGCGGCGATGCGACGCTGCGGCAAGTCTGGGGCGGCGCGCTGACGGCTCGCTGACGGCTCGCTGACCCCCGGGCGGGGCACCGGCCGGGCGGGAGTCGCGGTCAGTCAGCCGTCAGCGCCCGGTCAGGGGCCCCGGCCAGACTCGGGGCGGCCGGGGTGCCCGGGTTACTCCCCGCACCCGTCGGCCGGTAAACCGTCCATCACGCGAGGAGCACACACGTGGTTTCCCGTCTCCGCCGCCGCACGTGCCGGCAGACCGCACACCGGAGTCGCTCCGTGGGCGGTGCCCGGTGACCCGGGCGTCCGTGGTAGCCGGCATCGGCTCCTGTCTGCCGTCCCGGTGCGTCACCAACGCCGAGCTGGAACGGACCATGGACACCTCGGACGCCTGGATCCGGGCCCGTACGGGCATCGCGCAGCGCCACGTCGCCGAGGACGGCACCCGCACCTCCGACCTGGCGGTGGGTGCCGCCGAGCGGGCGCTGAAGTCCGCCCGGCTGACCCCGGACGCGATCGACGCGGTCATCGTGGCCACCACCACCCCGGACCGGCCCTGCCCGGCGACCGCGCCGACGGTGGCCACCCGGCTGGGGGCCGGCCCGATCACGGCGTTCGACGTGTCCGCGGTGTGCTCCGGGTTCCTCTACGGGCTCGCCACGGCATCCGGTCTGATCGCCTCCGGTGCCGCGGAACGGGTCCTCGTCATCGGCGCGGAGACGTTCTCGCGCATCCTCAACCCCGAGGACCGGTCCACCTCCGTGATCTTCGGTGACGGCGCGGGCGCCGTCGTCCTGCGCGGTGGCGAGGCGGAGGAGACCGGCGCCCTCGGCCCGCTGCGCCTCGGCAGCGACGGCACCGGCGTGGACCTGATCACCGTGCCGGCCGGCGGCCCCCCGCGGCCGGGCGGGGCGGCGCCGGCCGACCCCGCCGACCGCTACTTCACCATGCAGGGCAAGCGGGTCTTCTGGTTCGCCGTCCAGCGCATGGGCGAGTGCGCGGCGAGCGTGCTCGACCGGGCCGGGTGGGGGGTGGAGGACGTGGACTGGCTGGTCAGCCACCAGGCCAACCACCGCATCACCGCGCGACTGGCCGACGAGATCGGCATTTCCCGAGAGCGCAGCGTCAGCAACATCGCCGAGGTGGGCAACACGGCGGCCGCCTCCATCCCCCTCGCGCTCGACCACGCGCACGCCCGGGGCACCATCCGGCCCGGCGACCGGGTCCTGCTCACCGCGTTCGGCGGCGGACTCACCTGGGGCGCCGCCGCCCTGACCTGGCCCGCCATCGATCCGGTCTGAGGGCGGCGGGCCGGGCCCGGAGCCTGATCCGGCCCAAGCGCGTGCAGACGACCGATGAACCAAGGACGACCATGACTCCTCGGAAACTGATCACCGACTACATCGCCGACGCCTGGATGGGCGGCGACGCCGAAGGCCTGGAGCCGGACACCCCCATCGCGGAGCTCAACATCATCGACTCCGCCGCCATCTTCGACCTCGTCCACTACCTCCAGGGCGAGTTCCGCGTCACGGTGCCCCTGCCGGAGGTCACCCCGCACAACTTCAGGTCCGTCAACGCGATCTGCGCCCTGGTCGACCGGCTCCGGCACAACGAGGGGGGCAGCGCCGCATGACGCACTCCGTGAACGCACACCCGGACGCCGCGCGGATCCGCGACGGTGTCGTGGAGGTCATCGCCGCCCGCACCCTGTACGACGTCGGTCAACTGCGGCCGGAGAGCCACTTCGAGGCCGACCTGGGCATCGACTCCGTCATCATGGAGTCCGTCCTGGTCTCCGTCCGTGAGCACTTCGCCCTGTCCACCGAGCTGCCCGCCGGCCCGACGACCATCGGCGAACTCATCGACGCCGTGCGCGCCGCACTGGCCGACGCCGACGCGGGGCCCGACGCCCCCGTCACCGCCGAGGCGTGGTCCGCCACCGCCGAGGGGGAATCGGACGACCCGGTCACCGAGGCCGTGGTCGCCGCCGCCATGCGGCAGACCCAGTACCAGCGGCACCAACTCGCCCTCGACGCCGACCTGGAGGGCGAGCTGGGCGTCGACTCGGTCGTCCTGACCTCCGTCGTCGCCGAGGCCACCGAGCGGCTCGGCCTCGCCGGGGCGGCACCGGACGTCGCCGGCGCCACGACACTGCGCGCCCTGGCCGCCGCGCTGCGCGACCGCGGCGCGGCCGCCCGGGACACGGGCGCAGGTACGGGCACGGACACGGCACGCGCCGAGCCGGGCCGGCCCGGGACGTCACCCGGACCCGACCGGGACGGCTGGGACCACCGCTCCATGAAGGACTTCACCGAGCAGCGCGACCCCGACCTGTTCGCCAAGACCCGCAGCTTCGCCGGCTATCTGCGCTCCCGCGAGAAGGACCGCCTGTACTGGTACGGCATGCCGCTGCACTCGCAGTGCGGGAACCGCGCCGTCATCTTCGACGAACTGGAGGGCCGCAAGCGCGAGTTCCTCATGTTCGCCTCCAACAACTACCTCGGCCTCGCCAACCACCCCAGTGTCATCGAGGCCGTCTGCGACGCCACCCGCACCTACGGCGCCACCCACACCGGCTCCCGGTTCATCGGCGGCACCAACATGCTGCACAAGGAACTCGAGCGCCGGCTGGCGGCCTTCAAGCAGCGGCCCGCCTGCATCGTCTATCCCGGCGGCTACTCCGCGAACCTCGGTGCCATCTCGGCACTGGTCAAGAGCTACGACACCCTCGTCGTGGACCGCCTCAACCACATGAGCATCGTCGACGGGGCCCGGCTCTCCGGCGCGGTACGCAAGATCTACCGGCACAACGACATGGCCGACCTGGAGCGGATCCTCAGCCGCAGCGCCGCGGAGGGCACCGGCGGCAGGCTCGTCGTCGCCGACGGCGTCTTCAGCATGCACGGCGACGTGTGCGACCTGCCCGAGATCGTCCGGCTGGCCAAGGAGTACGACGCCCGCGTGATGATCGACGACGCCCATGCCACCGGCGTCCTCGGCGTACGCGGCTCCGGCACCGCCGAGCACTTCGGCCTCAAGGGCGAGGTCGACCTGGAGCTGGGCACCATGAGCAAGACCCTGGCCGGCATGGGCGGGTTCGTCGTCGGCGAGGAGGAGGTCGTCGAGTACCTGCGCTACTACTCCAACTCCTACGTCTTCGCCGCGAACATCCCCGCCGGGGTCGCCGCCGGGCTGATCGCCGCCATCGACGTCATCGAGGCCGAGCCCGAACGCCTCAAGCGGCTGTGGACCAACATCGGCACGCTGCGGGACCGGCTGCTGGAGGCCGGGTTCGACCTGGAGCACTCCGAGAGCGCGATCCTGCCCATCGTCATCGGCGACGAACGCCGCGCGATGGAGATGGGCCGGGCCGTACGCGCCCGCGGCCTGTTCTGCCAGACCGTGGTCTACCCCGGCGTCCCTCTCGGCGACGCCCGGCTGCGGGTCAGCGTCACCTGCGAACACACCCCGCAGGACCTGGACCTGGCCGCCGAGATCTTCGTCGACGCCGCCCGCGAGACCGGGGTGCTGCCCGGCACCCCGTAGCGGCCGTCTCCGTCCGCCCCGTACGTCCGCCCCCGGCCGGCAGGCCCCCTCCCTGCCGGCCGGGGCCCGGACCCGAGCCACCCACGCACGTCAAGGAGAAGGGCCCACACGCCATGAGCGCCACCACTCCCTCCGTGATACGCCTGCCCCAGGACACGTCCGCGCAGCACGCGGCCCGGCCCGCCTTCGTCGGCTCCGACCCCCTGACCTACGGGGAGTTCACCGCCCGGGTCGAGGCCGTGGCCGCCCACCTGCTCAGCCTGGGGGCGCGCGTCGGCGACCGGATCGCGGTCTGGATGGACAAGCAGCCGCGCTACGCCGAGGCGATCGTCGCCGCCCTGGAGGCCGGGTGCGCCTACGTCCCCCTGGACGGCGGCCAGCCGGTGAGCCGGGTGCGGACCATCCTGGCGGACGCCGAACCCGTCGTCCTGTTCACCGACGCGCACCACGCCGCCCTGCTCGGGGACGAGGACCTGCCGGCCTCCGTCACCACGGTCGTGGCCGTCGGCGACGAACTGCCCGACACCGTGGGCGGCACGCCGGTCGCCCCCTGGGAGAGCTGGGAGAAGGGCCGCGCGGGAGGGGTCACCCTGCTGCCCTCCCTCACCCCCGGCGACCTCGCCGCCATCCTCTACACCTCGGGGTCCACCGGCACGCCCAAGGGGGTGCAGATCTCGCACGGCTCACTGGCCAACTTCGTGGCGTGGGCCCGCGGCGAACTGGGCGTCGGCCCGGACGACGTGTTCGCGGGCCACGCCTCCTTCAACTTCGACCTGAGCACCTTCGACCTGTTCACCGCGCTGTCCTGCGGCGCCGCGCTGTGGATCGTCCCCGACGCGGCGACCAAGGACGTGACGGCCCTGGCCGAGGGCATCCGCCGGCACCGGGTCACCGTCTGGTACTCCGTCCCGTCGGTCCTGCACCTGATGACCGCCTCCGCCGCGCTCACCCCCGAGCACGCCGCGAGCCTGCGGTACGTCCTCTTCGCCGGCGAGGTCTTCCCCGTCCCGCAGCTGCGCGCGCTCAGCGAACTGCTCCCCGCCGGCACCCCCCTCTACAACCTCTACGGCCCCACCGAGACCAACGTCTGCACCTACCACCGGGTGCGCCCCGAGGACCTGCACCGGGCCACCCCGGTGCCGATCGGCCTGCCGATCACCGGCGCCGAGACCACCGTCGTGGACGACGCCGGACGCACCGTCCGGGAGCCCGGCGCCATCGGCGAACTCCACGTGTCGGGTGTGTGCGTGACACCCGGCTACTGGCGGCGCGCCGAGGAGCCCGTCTCCACCGCCCACTGCCGGGGCGTGCACCCCACCGGCGACCTGGTCAGCTACGAGGAGGACGGCCGGCTCGTCTACCGCGGGCGCAAGGACCGCATGGTGAAGCTCTCCGGCTACCGGGTCGAGCTGGGCGAGATCGAGGCCGCCGCGCTGCGCCACCCTGGCATCGCCGACGCCGCCGTCCTGGTCGACGGCTCCGGTCCCCGGGCCCGGCTGCGGCTCTACTACACCCTGCGCGAGGGCGCCGACCGGATCGGCCTGGTGGAGCTCAAGCAGCACTGCGCACGGCACCTGCCGACCTACATGGTGCCGCACGTCGCCGTCCGCCTGGACCGGATGCCGCTCAACCCCAACGGCAAGACCGACTACCGCCGACTCGGCCTCGACACGGCCCCCCGTGCGACGGCGCCGCTCGGAACGGCCCGGTAAGTGGCCCGGCGATCCATGGAGAAGAACGTGAGTCAGGGGCCGACGGAGCCGATACGCGAGCACTGGCAGGGACCCGAACCGCAGACCGTCACCGCCCTGCTGCGGCACCGGGCGGAGCACACCCCGGACGCCCTCGCCCACCGCTTCCTCACCGACGGCGACGGCACCGATGTCGCCTGGACCTACCGCGAACTCGACCTGCACGCCCGCGAGGTGGCCGCACACCTGCGGCGCGAGCAGGTGGGACAGGGCCCGGTCCTGCTGCTGCACCCGCCGGGCCTCGACTACCTCGCCGCGTTCTTCGGCTGCCTGTACGCCGGCGCGGTGGCCGTCCCCGCCTACCCGCCGGACAACGCCCGGTTCGGGCAGACGGTGCCCCGGCTCGCCGCCATCGCCCGGGACTGTGCCGCCACGCACGCCCTCACCACCCGCCGGGTCCGCGACGCGGTCGCCGCCCGCGGCACCGAACACGTCGGCACCGAACTCGACGGCGTGCGCTGGCTGGTGACCGAGGACCTCTACACCGGCGACTCCACCGCCCCGTGGGAGGACCCCGGCCTCACGGCGGGCTCCCTGGCCTTCCTCCAGTACACCTCCGGTTCCACCGCCGCGCCCAAGGGCGTGATGGTCGAACACGGCAACCTGGTGCGCAACCTGCGCTCCATCCACCTCAGGCTCGGGCACGACGCCGGCTCCGGCATGGTGTCCTGGCTGCCGCCGTACCACGACATGGGCCTCATCGGCGGCATCCTCACCCCGGTGTACGGCGGCTTCCCCGCGCACCTCATGGCCCCGATGACCTTCGTGCAGCGCCCGCTGCTGTGGCTGGAGACCCTCTCCCGCACCGGCGCCTCCACCAGCGTCGCGCCGAACTTCGGCTTCGAGCAGTGCCTGCGCCGGATCACCCCCGAGCAGCGGGCCGGTCTGGACCTGAGCCGCTGGCGCCTCGCCCTGAACGGGGCCGAGCCGATCCGCCCCGACACCCTCGACCGGTTCGCCGAGTACTTCGCGCCGGCCGGCTTCGACCGCAGGGCGCTGCTGCCCTGCTACGGCCTCGCCGAGGCGACCCTCATGGTCACCGGCGCCGAACCGGCCGAGGCGCCGGTGGTGGAGTCGTTCGACGCGGCGGCCCTGGAAGCGGGCACCGCGCGCCCCGAGAAGCCGGGCAGCGTACGCACCACCCGCGTCGTCGGCTGCGGAGTCCCCGTCGCCGACGTCGAGGTCGCGCTGGTCGACGCCGCCACCGGCCGCCGGGTCCCCGACGGCACCGTCGCCGAGATCCGGGTGGCCGGACCCGGCGTCGCCCGCGGCTACTGGGGGCGTCCCGAGGCCGGTGCGGACGTCTTCGGCACCCGCATCGGGGACGAGCCCGGCACCGCGTGGCTGCGCACCGGGGACCTCGGGTTCCGCCACGACGGTCGGCTCTTCGTCGTCGGCAGGACCAAGGACGTGATCATCGTCCAGGGTCGCAACATCCACCCGCAGGACGTGGAGCAGACGGCCGAACGCGTCGGCGCGGGCCTGCGCGCCGGGCACGGAGCCGCGTTCGGCATCCCCACCGCGGACGGCGAACAACTGGCGCTCGCCTACGAGATCGGCGGACCCGGCGCCGGGGACCCGCACGCCCTGCTGGCCCGCCTGCGCACCGCCATCGCCGACGAGCACCAGGTGACGCCGCACACCGTCGTGCTGCTCAAGCGCTCCTCGGTGCCGCGCACCACCAGCGGCAAGATCCAGCGCCGGGCGTGCCGGCAGCAACTGCTCGACCTCGAACTGCCCGTGGTGGCCGCGAGCGTCGTCCAGGACGGCACACCCCCGGACGACACCCGGCCGTACGACCCGGGCCCCGGCGCACAGGACCGTACGGCCGCCCTCGTCGCCGACGCCCTCGCCTCCTCGAACGCCGCCGAGGGGACCCCGCGCTACCCGCGGCTGCTGACGGCCGTGCAGCGGCTGGCGGACGGCCTCGGCGTCGCCCTCGACGTCGGCGCGCTCCTGTCCGGACCCGAGCCGGACAGCGCCGGTGCCCTGACCGAGCTGTGCCGGACGGCGCTCGCCGACGCCGCACCCTCGCCGGGGCGGACGCGGGCCCAGGCCGTGACCTGGCTGCGGCGTGCCGTCGCCGCCCGGCTGGGCCTGCGCCCCTCGGTGATCGACCCGACGGTGCCCTTCACCTCACTGGGCCTGGACTCCAAGCAGGCCGTGGCCCTCGCCGCCCGGTTCGGCGACTGGCTCGGCGCCCCCGTCACCCCGGCCACCGTCTACGACCATCCGACCGTCGAGGCCCTGGCGGCGCACGCCACCGCCGACGCCACGGACGGCGCCATGGCCGACGCCACGGACGGCGCCATGGCCGATGCGACGGCCGGCGGCACGGCCGGCGTCCCGACCCACGGCGCGGAACCCGGCACCGACGGCACCCCGCGCCCGCACACGGACCGAAACCCGCACCGCTCCGCCCGCGGCCCCGCCGACGAGCCCGTCGCCGTGGTCGGCATCGGCTGCCGCTTCCCCGGCGCCCCCGACGCCGACAGCTACTGGCGGCTGCTGCGGGACGGCCGGGACGCCGTCGGCGAGGCCCCCGCCGACCGGGCGGGCGACGTCGCGGGACCCGGCGGACGTCCGGGCGGGTTCCTGGACCACGTCTACGACTTCGACGCCCGCTTCTTCGGCATCTCCGCCCGCGAGGCCGAACGCATGGACCCCCAGCAGCGGCTGCTCCTGGAGGTCGCCTGGCAGACCCTGGAGGACGCGGGCATCGCGCCCTCCTCCCTGGCGGGCTCGGACACCGGCGTCTTCGTCGGGGTCAGCGGGCACGACTACGCCGACCTCCAGATGCCCCACCCCGACGTCGTCGACATGTACTCGGCCACCGGCAACGCCCAGTCCGTCGCGGCGGGCCGGCTCTCGTACTTCTTCGACCTGCACGGACCCAGCCTCGCCCTCGACACCGCCTGCTCGTCCTCGCTCGCCGCCGTCCACACGGCACTGCGCAGCCTGCGGGACGGCGAGTGCGGCGTCGCCCTCGCGGGCGGTGTCAACCTGATGCTGACGCCGGGGCTCTCGGCGGCCCTCGCCCGGGGCGGGATGCTCGGCCCCCGCGGACGCTGCCGCACCTTCGACGACGGCGCCGACGGCTACGTGCGCGGCGAGGGCGCGGGCCTGGTGTGCCTCAAGCCGCTGTCCGCCGCGCTGGCCGACGGCGACCGCGTGCACGCCGTCCTCACCGGCTCCGCCCTCGGCCACGGCGGCCGGGCCAACGGCCTGACCGCGCCCCGCACCACGGCCCAGCGTGCCGTGATGGCCGGGGCGCTGGACCGGGCCGGGGTCGAGCCCGGGCAGATCGACTTCGTCGAGGCGCACGGCACCGGCACCGCCCTCGGCGACCCCGTCGAGTGGGAGGCGCTGGCCGGTGTCTACGGCCGGGGCCGGCCCGCCGACGCGCCCTGCCTGGTCGGCTCCGTCAAGACCGGCATCGGCCACCTGGAGGCGGCCGCCGGCATCGCCGGCCTGATCAAGGCGGTGCTCGTGGTGCGGCAGCGGGAGGTACCGCCGCTGCTGCACCTGACCACCCCCAACCGGCACCTGGACTGGACGGGTTCGGGCCTGGCCGTACCCACCGCCCGACGCGGGCTGTCCGCCGAGGGCACCTTGCGCGCGGGCGTCAGCTCCTTCGGCTTCGGTGGCACCAACGCCCACGTGATCGTCGAGTCCGCGCCCGAGCCCCCGGCGGACACCGACGCCTCCGAGGCCCCCACCGGCACGGTGCACGCCCTGTCCCTGTCCGCGCACACCGAGACCGCCCTGACCACCCTCGCCGGCCGGTACCGCACCCACCTCGCCGCCCACCCCGGCGTGCCGCTCGCCGCGCTGTGCCGCTCCGCCAACACCGGCCGCTCCCAACTGCCCCACCGGGCCGTCCTCACCGCCGGGACCACCGGCGAACTGGACGCCGCGCTGGGTGCGTTGATCCGCGGCGAGCCCGCCCTCGACGTGGCCCGGGGCGGACCGGCGCACGGCAGCGCCCCCACCGTCGCCTTCCTCTTCGGCGGCCAGGGCACCCAGTACCCGGGCATGGGCCGCGAACTGTACGACACCCACCCCGCCTTCGCCCGCACCCTGCGACGCGCCGACGAGGTGCTGCGCGGCCTGGGCGAGACCCCTGTGACCGACCTGCTCTTCGACCCGGAGCACGCCGAGGACCTGGGCCGCACCCGGCACTGCCAGCCCGCCCTGGTGGCCCTCGAAGTCGCCCTCGCCGAGCTGTGGACGAGCTGCGGGGTCCGTCCGGCCGCCGTGCTCGGACACAGCGTCGGGGCCTTCGCCGCCGCGTGCGTCGCCGGCGTCCTCTCCCTGGAGGACGCCCTCACGCTGGCGGCCGTACGCGGACGCGCCATGGACGAACAGCCCGGCGAGGGCACGATGATCGCCTGCATCGGCGACCCCGACACGGTGCGGGGTGCCGCGGCCGGTCACGACCGGGTGGTCCTCGCCGCGGTCAACGCTCCCCGCCACCTGGTGCTCTCCGGCGCGGTGGACCAGATCGCGCGGGTGCGTACGGACCTGGAGCGCGAGGGCGTCACCGTGCGGCCGCTCGCCGTCTCGCACGCCTTCCACTCACCGCTGATGGCCGGTGCCGCCGAACCGCTGCTGGAGGCAGCCCGCGCCGTCGAGTTCCACGCCCCGCGCATCCCGTGGATCTCCGACGCCACCGGCGAACGGGTGGAGCGGGTGGACGCCGAGTACTGGGTCCGGCACCTGCTCGGCACCGTGCGCTTCGCCGAGGGCCTCGCCCGCCTGCGCGACCAGGACGCGGAAGACGGGCTGTTCTGTGACGCCTTCGTCGAGATCGGCCCGCACCCGACCCTGCTGAACCTCGGCCGGTCCGCCGTCGCCGACGCCCCGCAAAGCGACGGGCGGCCGACGCTGTGGCTGCCCTCGCTGCGCCGCGGCGCCCCCGACCGGCGCACGCTGCTCCGGTCGCTGGGCGCCTACCACTGCGCCGGCGGAACCGTGGACTGGGCCGCCCTGGACGGCGAGGACCCGCCCGCCCGGGTCCCGCTGCCGCACACGCCCTTCGAACGCCGGACCTACCGGTTCCCGGCGGCCGCATCTCCCTCACCTTCTCCCTCTCCCGACCAGGAAGGCGATCCCATGCCGTCACAGCCCACGGTGACGGGCACGGCCCTGCCGGACCCGGCGGGCGAGGTCTCCCGCGCCGTGCTCGACACCGTCGCCCGCGTCTGCGGATTCCCCGTGGCAGACCTGCCGGTGCACGCCCGGCTGGGCCTCGACCTGGGGTTCGACTCGCTGATGCGGACCGACCTCCACCGCCGACTCACGACCCGATTCCCCCAACGCATGCACAGTGTCCAGGACTTGCCGGAGGACCCCACGGTGCAGGACATCATCGGCCGGCTCTCCGCCGGCGACGACCGCGACGGCGCCCACACCGTCGGTGCCGGCACCGACGCGGGTGCGTCACCGGCCCACCCCGGGGCCGTACCGGCGGCGCCGCCCGCCCCGGCCCAGCAGTACGGCCCGTACGGCGCCTTCCCGGCCCCACCCCACGGCTACGCCGTCGCCGCCCCGGCCCCGCAGCCCGGCGTGCCGTACCCGTACCCGTACGGCTACCCGCCGCACGGCGCCCCCGCGTACGCCTACTACGTCCCCCAGCCCTTCCCGCCGCAGGCGTTCCCGCCTCCGGCAGCACCCACCGCGGCACCCCCCGCCCCGGTCCAAGCGGCCCCCGCCCCCGACCCTGCCCCGGCGCCCGCCGCCCCCGTCCGCCAGGAGCACACCTTCGAGGACTGGGCGGAGTACGCCGAACTCCAGGGCAGGCTCCGGCAGACCGAGACCAGCGGCTCCAACCCCTACGGACGCACCCACGAGGGCTTCAACTCCGCGCTCGCCACGGTCGACGGCACCAAGGTCGTCAACTTCGCGGCCTTCAACTACCTTGCGCTCTCCCACCACCCGCGGGTGCGCCAGGCCGCCAAGGACGCCGTGGACCGGTACGGCACCTCGGCCTCCGCCACCCCGCTCCTGTTCGGCGAGACCCCGCTGCACCACGAACTCGAGGCCGAGATCGCCGGGTTCGTCGGTGCCGAGGCGGCCATCGTGTTCTCCGGCGGCCACGCCACCAACGTCGCCACCGTCGGCCACCTGTTCGGCCCGGAGGACCTGGTGGTGCACGACGCGTGGATCCACGACAGCACCGTGCGCGGCTGCATCCTCTCGGGCGCCCGGCGCCGGTCCTTCCCGCACAACGACTGGGCCGCGCTGGACCGCATCCTGGCCGGCGCGCGGGCCTCGCACCGCCGGGCGCTCGTCGTCATCGAGGGCGCCTACAGCCAGGACGGCGACATCCCCGACCTGCCGCGTTTCATCGAGGTCAAGAAGCGGCACGGCGCCATGCTGATGATCGACGAGGCACACTCCATCGGCGTCCTGGGCCGCACCGGCCGCGGCGTGGGCGAGCACTACGGCACCGACCCGGCCGACGTCGACCTGTGGATGGGCACCCTCAGCAAGGCGCTGGGCAGCCTCGGCGGCTACATCGCGGCCCGCCGCCCGATCATCGAGTACCTCAAGTTCACCGCGCCGCTGCACATCTTCTCCACCGGCATCTCCCCGGCGAACGCCGCCGCCGCGCTGGAGGCGCTGCGCGTCGTCCAGGACGAGCCCGAGCGGGTCGCCCGGGTGCAGGAGCTGGCCGAGTTCTTCCGGGCCGGCGCCCGTGCCCGCGGCCTCGACGTCGGCGTCTCCCGACTCTCCGCGGTGATCCCCGTGATCACCGGCGACTGGGAGAAGACGATGGCGCTCTCCAACTCGCTGCTGGAGCGCGGCGTCAACGTCATGCCGATCGGCTACCCCGCCGTCCCGCGCGACCAGTGCCGGCTCCGCTTCTTCATCAACGCGGACCACAGCGAAGCAGACCTCGAACACTCCCTCGACCTCCTGGTGTGATCCATGTCCTCACTCAGCCAAGACAGCCCGTCCGCCGCCGCCCCCGACATCCTGGTCACCGGCGCCAGCGGCTTCATCGGCGGTCACCTGGTGCACCGCCTGGCCGAGCGCGGGCACCGCGTCCGCGTCCTGGCGCGCTCCACGAGCGACCGCGCCGCCTTCTCCGGCGCCGCCGCCCAGGTCACCATCGGCGACCTCGGTGACACCGACAGCCTGCGCCGCGCCACCACCGGAGTCCGTCACGTCTACAACTGCGCCGGGCTCTCGGCCGACTGGGGCCCCTGGGACCGGTTCCGGGCGGTCAACGTGGAGGGCGCCAAGAACCTCGTGGACGCGGCCCACGCGGCCGGGACGGTCGAGCGCCTGGTCCACCTCAGCACCACCGACGTCTACGGCTACCCGGAGCGGCCCTGCGACGAGACCACCGCCCCGCGCGACATCGGCCTGCCCTACAACCGCAGCAAGACGCTCGGCGAGCGCGCCGTGTGGGCCGCCGCGGAGCGCACCGGCCTGCCGGTCACCGTGGTCCGCCCGGTCTCCGTCTACGGCCCCGGCAGCAAGGACTTCGTGATCGAGATCGCGAACCTGCTCCTGAGCAAGCAGATGGTCTACATCCGCGGCGGCCGGGTGCCCGCCGGGCTGCTCTACGTCTCCAACGCCGTGGACGGCATCATCGCGGCCGCGACCGGCGAGCACACCGCGGGCAGGGCCTACAACCTGCGTGACCCGCACGACACCACCTGGCGCCAGTACGTGGAGGCGCTCGCCGAGGGCCTGGGCGTGAAGGCCCCGTGGCTGAGCCTGCCCACCCCGGTCGCCACCGCCGTCGCCACCGTCTCCGAGAAGCTGTGGGGCGCCCTGCGCATCAACTCCCGGCCCGTCCTGACCCGGCACGCGGTCCACCTCTTCGACCGCGACCAGTCCTACCCGATCGGGCGCGCCCAGGACGAGCTGGGCTTCAAGGGCGAGGTCGACTTCAAGGAAGGCATGCGGCGCACCGTCGCCTGGCTCGACTCACCCGAGGGGCGCGCCCATGTCACCCGCTGACCTGCTCTCCCCGCGGGCCGCCTGGTTCCCCCGCCCGGTCGCCGGCCCGGCCGCCGAGCCGCCCGACCCGGGGACCGCACCGCTGCGCCTGGTCTGCTTCCCCTACGCCGGGGGCACGGTCTCCGCGTTCCGCGGCTGGCAGGAGCACCTCGGCGACGACGTCGCCGTCGTACCCGTACAACTGCCCGGCCGCGGACTGCGCCTGCGCGAGACCCCGTACGACACCATGGAACCCCTCGCCGAAGCGGTCGCGGACGCCCTGGACGCGCACCGACTGGCCCACGACTACGCCCTGTTCGGGCACAGCATGGGAGCCCTGCTCGCCTACGAGGTGGCCTGCGTCCTGCGCCGGCGCGGACTGCCGCCGCCCCGGCACCTGTTCGTCTCCGGCAGCCGGGCCCCGCACCTGTACGGCGACCGAGCCGACCACACCCTGTCCGACGCCGCGCTGCGCGAGGTGATCCGGGACCTGGGCGGCCTCGGCGACGCGGACACCCTCGGCGCCGCGTACTTCGCCCGCAGGCTCCCGGTGCTCCGCGCCGACCTGCGCGCCTGCGAGCGCTACGGCTGGTACCCCCGGCCGCCGCTGGACTGCCCGACGACCGCGTTCTCCGCCACCGCGGACCCCATCGCCACGCCGGAGATGGTCGAGGCCTGGCGGCCCTACACCACCGGCTCGTTCCTGCGGCATCACCTGCCGGGCAACCACTTCTTCCTGAACGGCGGCCCGTCCCGCGACCGGCTGCTCGCCCACCTGGGCACCGAACTCGACGCCCTCGGCACCACCCCGCACAGGAAGGCAACAAGGGAAGCAACATGGACATTCTGAGCCTGGCCAAGAGCGTCGGCAGCCGCGTCGAGGCGCCGCTGACCGACCTGCGCACCGTGACCAAGGTTCTCGGCAACCCGCACATGCCGCTGCTCCTGGCCCTGTCCAAGGGCTTCGTCGAGCCGGTGTACCGGGCCGCCTTCCTGGCCTCGGCGGCGAGTGCGGGCGTGCTCACCGCCCTCGCCGTACGCCCCTGCGACCTGGAATCGCTGGCGGAACGGCTCGACATCGCCGACGAGGACCTGCCGCGCCTCAAGGAGTGGCTGGACATGGGCATCCGCCTCGGCGACCTCGGCAAGCGCGAGGGCTGCTACAAGCTGCGCAGCCTGCCCGCCAAGGCGCTCGCCCAGCCCGGCAACGACGCGATCGCCGCAGCGCTGGAGGAGGTGCTGCGCTTCCACGTGCCCGCCCTGCTGAACGGCCCCCGCATGCTGCGCGAGGGCCGCCGCTTCTCCCTCGACGACCAGGACGGCCTGGTCATCGCCCGCTCCACCCGGGTGGTCCAGCCGCTCGTCGAGGAGGCCATCGCCCGCACCCTGGACCGGGACGCGCCCGTACGGCTCCTGGAGGTCGGCTGCGGCAGCGGCGCCTACGTGCGCTACGCCGCCGGACTCAACCCCCGTCTGTCGGCGCTCGCCGTCGACCTCCAGCAGGACGTGGCCGACAGCGCCGCGGCGAACATGGCCGAGTGGGGGCTGACCGACCGGGTCGAGACCCGGCAGGCCGACCTGCGCACGCTCGACGCGCAGCCCCAGTTCGACCTGGTCACCCTGCACAACAACATCTACTACTTCCCCGAGGCCGAGCGGGTCGACGCCCTGCGCCGGGCCCACGACCTGCTGGCGCCCGGCGGCCGACTGCTGCTCACCACCTCCTGCAAGGGCGGCAACATCGGCCTCGAGGCGCTCAACCTCTGGTTCACCTACGCCGACTTCGGCGGCCCGCTGCCGCAGGCCGACGAGCTGGCGGACCAGCTCCGCCAGGCCGGGTTCGGCGACGTCGAGGCCACCCGGATCGTCCCGGGCGAGCAGTTCCACGCCTTCACGGGCACCAGCAAGCGCGTCGCGCACGCCTGACCGCCGAGGAGACACACCCGCCATGGACACGCACGTCAGCGACTCGACGACCGACACCGGAGCCGGCGAACGCTCCGCGAGCCCGGCCACGGACCCGGCCGGCCCCGCCGCCTGTGTCGTCACCCTGGGCGCGGGCGGCCCGGCCGGAGGCCACCGCGGGGAACTGGGCGGCAAGGGCACCCGCCTCGCCGAGCTCTCCGCCGCCGGGCTGCCCGTCCCGCCCGCGTTCTGCCTGACCACCGCCCTCTTCGACGCCTACCTGCGGGAGACCGGGATCGCCGCCGAGGCACCGGGCGCCGACCCCCGCACGATGCGCGAGCGCATCCTGGCCACCCGGATGCCCGCCCCGATCGCGGACGCCGTCCTCGACGCCTACGGCAGCATGGGCCGCCCGCGCGTGGCGGTGCGCTCCTCCGGACTGCGGGAGGACTCCGCGGCCCAGTCCTTCGCCGGCCAGCACGACACGGTGCTCGACGTCTGCGGCGACGAGGACGTACTGGACGCGGTCCTGCGCTGCTGGGCCTCGCTGTGGTCCGACCGCGCCACCGTGTACCGGGACACCGACGCCCCCGACTCCCTCGCCGTGGTCGTCCAGGAGATGATCCACACCGACGTCAGCGGCGTGATGTTCACCGTCGACCCGGTCAACCCCCGCCCGCACCGCCTCGTGGTGGAGGCCTGCCAGGGCCTGGGCGAGGGACTGGTCTCCGGGCAGGTCTCCAGCGACTTCTTCGTCGTCGACGACGAGAAACTGGAGGTCGTCGAGGAGCGGGTCCGCTACAAGGTCACCAAGTGCGCGCCGCTGGAGCCCGGCCGCATCGGCATGACGAAGGTCGACGCGGCGGCCCGCAGCGTCCCCTGCCTCACCCACGGGCAACTGCGCGAACTCGGCGCCCTCGCCGTCCGCATCCGCGACCTCTACGGCAGCGAGCAGGACATCGAGTGGGGCCTGCGCGACGGCGCCTTCCACCTGTTCCAGACCCGGCCGATCACCACCCGCCCCGCCGCCCCGGCGGCCCCGTCCGGCGCGCTCAGCCCCTACGTCGCCCCGCAGCAGGAGCGGATCCTGAACGGCACCCTGTGGTCGCGCATGGACATCGGCGAGATCTTCGTCGGCCTGATGACCCCGCTGGGCCTGAGCTTCGCCCGCTACTACCAGCGCAACGTCCACACGGACTGCGCGGGCGCCCTCGGCGTGCGCGACACCGGCGAGGCGGACCTGCACATGGGCTTCTACCAGGGGCACGTCTACCTCAACATCTCCTACAGCTCCTACCTGCTGGCCCAGTGCCTGCCCACCCGCGACCAGCGCCACTTCACCAGCCGCTTCGTCAGCGAGGAGGTCGACCTCGCCGACTACGAGAACCCGTTCGGCACCTTCCCCGGCGGCATGGAGGACCTGCTGTCCACCGTCCACTGGCTGCAGCACACGGCCCGTGAGATGACGCAGATGAAGTCCCGCTCCCAGCAGATGGTCGACGCCCGGCTGTACGAGTTCGACCGGGCCCGCGGCCTTGACCTGACCCGGATGAGCAGGCGCGAACTGCACGGCGAACTCCACCGCGACCTCGCCTGGTTCCACGACATGCACGTCGGCTACATGCCGTACTACATCAACGCGTTCGCGTTCTACGGCCTGCTCACCGAGCTGTGCGGCCGCTGGCTCGGCAGCGACGGCGCGGGCCTCCAGAACCGCGTCAAGACCGACATGTCCAGCCTGCGCACCGTCGAGTCGGCCAAGGAGGTCTGGGCGGTGGCCCAGGCCGCCAAGAACGACCCGGCCGTCCTGAAGATCATCAAGGACGAGCCGCTGGAGAACGTCGCCCGGTTGCTGCGCGAGGACCCCGCCGGACAGCGCTTCTGGGACCGGCACATGGAACCGTTCCTGCGCGCCAACGGCACCCGCGGCCACCAGGAGATGGAGATCACCCACCCCAGGTGGATCGACGACCCGTCGTACATCTTCCAGATGATCCGGCGCTATGTCGCCGACGGCTTCTCCATCGACGACATCCTGCGGCGCAGCAGCGGCTGGTCCGACGACTCCCGCGAGGTCCTCGACCGGCTGCCGATGCCCAAGCGCCAGGTCCTGGACACCGTCATCTCCCTCTACGCCCTGTGCAGCGAGCTGCGGGAGACCACCCGGATGTCCATGATCACGTCCATCTGGCTGGTGCGGAACGTGGTCTACGAGGTCGGCCGGCGCCTGGTGGCCGACGGCGTCCTGCACTCCCTGGACGAGGTCGCCCACCTGGACTTCGAGGACGTGCGCCGCTATCTCGCCGGCGACGAGGACGCCGTGCGCGTCTTCGACCGGGCCCGCATCGACGCGGCCCGCCGGCTGCACGAGCACAACAAGCGGCTGCCGGAACCGCCGTTGACCTTCGTCGGCGTGCACGACATCACCGCCTCGGTGCGGCCCGCCGGCGACGGCGCCCGGCTCGAGGGCCTGGCTGCCAGCCCCGGACGGATCGTGGGCCGCGCCCGCATCGTCGAGGACCTGGTGTGGCAGGCCGACGAGTTCGAGGCCGGGGAGATCCTGGTGACCCGGTACACGGACGCCTCCTGGACGCCGCTGTTCGCCATCGCGGGCGGGGTCGTCACCGACATCGGGTCGATGCTCTCGCACAGCTCCATCGTGGCCCGCGAGTTCCACGTGCCGTCGGTGGTGAACACCAAGGACGCCACCCAGCGCATCAACACCGGCGACCTGATCGTCGTGGACGGCGACGCGGGCACGGTCGAAGTCGTCGAGAACGCGGACACCGACGACCCGCAGAGCACGCCGCAGGCCGACGGGGGCCCGGCCGGAGCCGCCGGCGACTGAGTACCGCCCACGCCGCAACGCAGACCACGGCCGCCCCCGCACGGGGCGGAATCCCACCCAGACGGGAGACGACCCGATGATCCCCAACCAGTGGTACCCCATCGTCGAGGCACAGGAGGTACGCAACGACAAACCGCTCGGTGTGCGCCGCATGGGCCAGGACCTCGTGCTCTGGCGCGACATCGACGGCAACCTCGTCTGCCAGGGCGCGCGTTGCCCGCACAAGGGCGCCAACCTCGGCGACGGCCGCATGAAGGGCAACACCATCGAATGCCCGTACCACGGCTTCCGCTACGGAGCCGACGGCGCCTGCCGGGTGATACCCGCCATGGGCGCCGGCGCCCGCATCCCCGGGTCCCTGCGCGTCCCCACCCACCCGGTCCGGGAACGGTTCGGGCTGGTGTGGATGTGGTGGGGCGACGAGCGCCCCGCGGCCGACCTGCCGCCGGTCCAGGCGCCGCCCGAAGTGACGGACAACCAGAAGCTGTACGCCACCAAGCGCTGGACCCGCCCGGTGCACTACACCCGTTACATCGAGAGCCTGCTCGAGTTCTACCACGTGACCTACGTGCACCGTGACCACTGGTTCAACTACATCGACTACCTGCTCCTGTACGGCACGCCGAGCAAGTTCGGCCTCGACGGCCGCGAGCGCTACCTCGCCGCCACCCGGATCACCAACCACCGGGTGGAGACGGAGGCGGAGGGGCAGACCATCCGCTACTCCTTCGACCACTGCCAGGAGGACGACCCCACCAACACCACCCACTACGTCATCACGTTCACCTTCCCGTGCATGGTGCACGTGCAGACCGAGCAGTTCGAGACCACCTCCTGGCTGGTGCCGATCGACGACCAGAACACGGAGCACATCCTGCGCTGGTACGAGTACGAACAGGTCAAGCCGGTCCTGCGGATCGAACCGCTGCGCCGACTGCTGCCGTGGGCGTCCCTCTACATGGAGAAGTGGGTACAGGATCCCCAGGACGTCCGCATCATGGAACACCAGGAACCCAAGATCAGCGCCGGCGGCGTCAACAAGTTCATCCCCGTCGACGAGATGAACGCCAAGTACGTCTCGATGCGCGCCAAACTGATCGCGGACGCCTCCGCGGCACCGGCACCGGCACCGGCACCGGCACCGGCGTCGACCGGGGAACCGGCCCGGGAGCCGGCGCCCGCGTCGGAGGAGACCGGGCGCAACGGCACCCCGGCCCGCGCCACGGCCGCCGGCAGGGCGAACGGCGGCGGACGGCACGGCGCGAAGCCCAGGGAGGACGCCGCCGCGCGCCCGTAGAACCCGAAGACGGGGGACGGACAAGAGAGAGCGAGAGTGAGAGATGTACGGCGGATACGACGCGTCGACCGGCCCCAAGACCCTGGTGACCACCTTCAACACCGTCGCCGTGGCCGGCGCCGTGTGGTTTCTCTTCGGTGGCGCGGACACCGTGGCCAACTGGTTCGGCACCGACTTCGACGAGGCGGCGACCCTGCGCCGGGTCCTGCTGGCGACGTTGTCGGCGCTTTACCTGCTGCGCTTCATCGCCACGAACTTCGTGATGCTCCAGCGGAAGATGGAATGGTCCGAGGCGTCCACCATCGGCATCTGGGTCCTGGTGATCCACGGCACGATGGCGTACTTCGGCGGCACCAACGAGGCCGGCGTGAGCGTGTTCACCTGGCTGGGCGTCGTGCTGTACCTCCTCGGCTCCTACCTGAACACCGGGTCGGAGTACCAGCGCAAGCTCTGGAAGAAGCGCCCGGAGAACAAGGGCAAGCTCTACACCGAAGGCCTGTTCAAGTACTCGATGCACATCAACTACTTCGGTGACGCCGTGCTCTTCTCCGGTTTCGCGCTGGTGACCGGCACGCCGTGGGCGTTCGCGATCCCGCTGATCATGGTCTGCATGTTCGTCTTCCTGAACATCCCCATGCTCGACAAGTACCTCGCCGAGCGCTACGGCGAGGCGTTCGACGAGTACGCGGCACGTACGGCGAAGTTCGTCCCCTACGTGTACTGACACCACCCGCCCGACACACGTGTACGGCGGCCCGCCCTCCGGCGAGGGGGCCGCCGTACCGGGCGGCGACCCCAGACCCCACCCACAGATCCGAGACGAGGCACGCATGACCGGAGACATCCCCTTCGGAGAGGCCGAGGCGTCCCTGACCGCCGAGGTGCTGCGCGAGGTCCTCGCCGGCGGCGCGGACGCGTTCGCCCGGCTGACCTCCGACGAGGGCGCCGTCGACGACTTCGGCTTCGACCCGGAGCTGACGGACGACTACCTGCTCCCCGCCCTGCGACTGCTGTACGAGAAGTACTTCCGGGTCGACCTGGAGGGCCTGGAACACGTGCCCGCCGACGGGGGCGCGCTCCTGGTGGCCAACCACTCCGGCACCCTGCCGCTGGACGCCCTGATGCTCCAGGTGGCCCTGCGCGACCACCACAGTGCCCACCGCAGGCTGCGGCTGCTCGCCGCCGACCTGGCCTTCGACCTCCCCGTCGTCCGCGACCTCGCGCGCAAGGCGGGCCACGTCCGGGCGTGCCCCGAGAACGCCCTGCGGCTGCTCGGCTCCGGGGAACTGGTCGGCGTGATGCCGGAGGGGTACAAGGGGCTCGGCAAGCCCTTCGAGGAGCGCTACCGGCTGCAGCGCTTCGGCCGGGGCGGCTTCGCCGCGGTGGCGCTGCGCTCGCGGCGCCCCATGGTGCCGTGCTCGATCGTCGGCGCCGAGGAGATCTACCCCATGATCGGCTCGGCCCCGACACTGGCCCGGATGCTGAAGCTGCCGTACTTCCCGATCACCCCGACGTTCCCGCTGCTCGGCGTGCTGGGCCTGGTCCCGATGCCGACCAAGTGGACCATCCGTTTCGGTGCCCCGATCCACACGGACGGCTTCCCCGAGGACGCCGCGGAGGACCCGCTGGTGGTCGAGAAGCTCGCGGGCGAGGTGAAGGACACCGTCCAGCACACGCTCAACGAGATGCTGGAGGGCCGCGGCTCCCCGTTCGTCTGAGGCCCGCGGCTCCCCGTTCGAGGCCCGCGGCTCCCTGTTCGTCTCGTCTGAGGCCCCCGCGTCAGCCCTCCGCCGACGATCCCCGGCGGGAGATGCTGCGAATGCTGGCGAAGGCCAGGACGGCGAGGCCGACGAGCGTGACGCCGCCGCCGACCAGCTCCGCGGACAGATGCATGGGCTCTCCCTCAGGGGACGACGGGCGGTGATGGTCATATAGCCATGCGAATCCCGCCGCCCACCCCGTCCGCAGCCGCACCGCCCCGCGAATTCACCCGTAGAGCAGACCGGGGCGGCCTGGGAGGGGTGGCGGTTGGGCGGTCGCGCGTTCGAACGCTTACGATCCTCTGTTGTGTCCAAACTGACCGACGTGCCCAAGCGGATCCTGATCGGGCGCGCACTGCGCAGCGACCGGCTGGGTGAAACGCTCCTGCCGAAGCGCATCGCCCTCCCCGTGTTCGCGTCCGACCCACTGTCCTCCGTGGCGTACGCGCCGGGCGAGGTGCTGCTCGTCCTGTCCATCGCGGGCGTGTCGGCCTATCACTTCAGCCCCTGGATCGCGGTCGCGGTCGTCGTCCTCATGTTCACCGTGGTCGCCTCCTACCGGCAGAACGTCCACGCCTACCCGAGCGGTGGCGGCGACTACGAGGTGGCCACCACGAACCTGGGCCCGAAGGCCGGGCTGACCGTGGCCAGCGCCCTGCTGGTCGACTACGTCCTGACCGTCGCCGTCTCCATCTCCTCCGGCATCGAGAACCTCGGCTCGGCGATCCCCTTCGTCGTCGAGCACAAGGTCCTGTGCGCCGTCGCCGTGATCCTGCTGCTCACCCTGATGAACCTGCGCGGGGTCAGGGAGTCGGGCACCCTGTTCGCGATCCCGACGTACGTCTTCGTGGCGGGCGTCTTCATCATGATCGTGTGGGGCGCGTTCCGCGGCCTGGTCCTGGACGACACCATGCGCGCCCCGACCGCGGACTACGAGATCAAGCCGGAGCACGGCGGCCTGGCCGGCTTCGCCCTGATCTTCCTCCTCCTGCGCGCCTTCTCCTCCGGCTGCGCGGCGCTCACCGGCGTCGAGGCGATCTCCAACGGCGTCCCGGCCTTCCGCAAGCCCAAGTCGAAGAACGCGGGCAACACGCTCGCGATGATGGGCCTGCTCGCCGTCACCATGTTCTGCGGCATCATCGCGCTGGCCTCCGCGACCGACGTGCGCATGTCCGAGAACCCGGCCACCGAGCTCTTCCACAACGGCGTCGCGGTCGGCGCGGACTACGTCCAGCACCCGGTGATCTCGCAGGTCGCCGAGGCGGTCTTCGGCGAGGGCAGCTTCCTGTTCGTCATCCTGGCCGCCGCCACCGCACTGGTCCTCTTCCTCGCCGCCAACACCGCCTACAACGGCTTCCCGCTGCTCGGCTCGATCCTCGCCCAGGACCGCTACCTGCCCCGCCAGCTGCACACCCGCGGCGACCGCCTGGCCTTCTCCAACGGCATCGTGCTCCTCGCCGGCGCCGCCATGCTCCTGGTCGTCGTCTACGGCGCCGACTCGACCCGCCTGATCCAGCTCTACATCGTCGGCGTCTTCGTGTCCTTCACGCTCAGCCAGATCGGCATGGTCCGGCACTGGAACCGGAACCTGGCCGCCGAACGCGACCAGTCCCGGCGCCGCCACATGATGCGCTCCCGCGCGATCAACGCCTTCGGCGCCTTCTTCACCGGACTGGTGCTGGTCGTGGTCCTGGCCACGAAGTTCACCCACGGCGCCTGGGTCGCCCTGCTCGGCATGTGCATCTTCTTCGCGACGATGACGGCGATCCGCAAGCACTACGACCGCGTCGCCGAGGAGATCGCGGCCCCCGAGGACCCCGAGGAGGCGCAGAGCGACGACATGGTGCGCCCTTCCCGCGTCCACTCGGTGGTCCTGATCTCCAAGATCCACCGCCCCACGCTGCGCGCCCTCGCCTACGCCAAGCTCATGCGCTCCGACAGCCTCGAGGCGCTCAGCGTCAACGTCGACCCGGCCGAGACCAAGGCGCTGCGCGAGGAGTGGGAGCGCCGCGGCATCGCCGTACCCCTCAAGGTCCTGGACTCGCCGTACCGCGAGATCACGCGGCCGGTCATCGAGTACGTCAAGAGCCTGCGCAAGGAGTCTCCGCGCGACGCGGTCTCGGTCATCATCCCCGAGTACGTGGTCGGCCACTGGTACGAGCACCTGCTGCACAACCAGAGCGCCCTGCGCCTCAAGGGCCGCCTGCTGTTCACGCCGGGCGTCATGGTCACGTCGGTGCCCTACCAGCTGGAGTCCTCCGAGGCCGCCAGGCGCCGGGCCCGCAAGCGCCAGGACTGGAACGCCCCCGGCGCGGTGCGGCGCGGCCCCGCCCACCACCCTCACCAGGACCGTCCGAAGGACTCCTCCTCGTCCACGTAGACTGGACGGCTGTTGTCCTTTGTCGCCCCCGTTCTCTGGAGTCACCCCGCCATGCAGGCAGAACCGAAGAAGTCGCAGGCGGAGACGCGAGCGGTGTCACAGTCGGACGCGGAGCAGGCCTCACGGCCGGCCTCGCTGGTCGGCGAGGAGTACGAGGTCGAGGTCGGCCCCGTGGCCCACGGCGGCCACTGCATCGCCCGCACGTCCGAGGGCCAGGTGCTGTTCGTCCGGCACACGCTGCCCGGCGAGCGGGTCGTGGCCCGGGTCACGGAGGGCGAGGAAGGCGCTCGCTTCCTGCGCGCGGACGCGGTCGAGATCCTGGACCCCTCCAAGGACCGCATCGAGGCCCCCTGCCCCTTCTCGGGCCCCGGCCGCTGCGGCGGCTGCGACTGGCAGCACGCAAAGCCGGGCGCGCAGCGCCGCCTGAAGGGCGAGGTCGTCGCCGAACAGCTCCAGCGCCTGGCGGGGCTCACCCCCGGGGAGGCCGGCTGGGACGGCACGGTGATGCCGGCCGAGGGCGACAAGGTGCCCGCCGGCCAGGTCCCGTCGTGGCGCACGCGCGTGCAGTACGCCGTGGACGCCGAGGGCCGCGCGGGGCTGCGCAAGCACCGCTCCCACGAGGTCGAGCCGATCGACCACTGCATGATCGCGGCGGAGGGCGTCAGCGAACTGGGCATCGAGCGCCGTGACTGGCCCGGTATGTCGACGGTCGAGGCGATCGCGGCGACGGGTTCGCAGGACCGCCAGGTCATCCTGACCCCGCGCCCCGGCGCCCGCCTGCCCATCGTCGAGCTGGACCGCCCGGTCGCGGTCATGCGCGTCGGCGAGAAGGACGGCGGCGTCCACCGCGTCCACGGCCGCCCCTTCGTCCGCGAGCGCGCCGACGGCCGCACCTACCGGGTCGGCTCCGGCGGCTTCTGGCAGGTCCACCCGAAGGCCGCGGACACCCTGGTGACGGCGGTCATGCAGGGCCTGCTGCCCCGCAAGGGCGACATGGCCCTCGACCTCTACTGCGGCGTCGGCCTCTTCGCCGGCGCCCTGGCCGACCGCGTCGGCGACCAGGGCGCGGTTCTCGGCATCGAGTCCGGCAAGCGCGCCGTCGAGGACGCCCGCCACAACCTCGCCGGCTTCGACCGCGTCCGCATCGAGCAGGGCAAGGTCGAGTCCGTCCTGCCCCGCACCGGCATCGACGAGGTCGACCTCATCGTCCTCGACCCGCCCCGCGCGGGCGCCGGCCGCAAGACGGTCGAGCACCTGTCGTCGCTGGGCGCCCGCAGGATCGCGTACGTGGCCTGCGACCCGGCCGCACTGGCCCGGGACCTGGGGTACTTCCGGGACGGGGGGTACCGGGTGCGGATGCTGCGGGTGTTCGATCTGTTTCCGATGACGCATCATGTGGAGTGCGTGGCGATTTTGGAACCTACTGGAAAGGGTGCCTGACCTGCGGTTTTGTTGTTCGGGTGGGTTGCTCGAGCTGTTCTCCTCCGTGTAGCGGTTCGAGCGGACGGGTCTCTCTTCGAGAGCTTCCTGACCTGCCGATTCGTGAGCGAAGCGCTTGCATCGGCGACGCCTTCAGGGGCTTTTTCGGAGATTCTTGACGCTCGGACGACGCTCGAAGCGGAAGTCTCTGCTGCGCCCCCGCAGTGGCGGTGTGAGCGACCACCCTGGCTCCACGGTCCTTGGAGCAGAGCCGAGAACGCTGACCGACCGCGCTACTTTGATACCGGACTGGTATCACCTCTGTATGGCGATGACACTTCGACTCCCCGACGACCTTGACGCGAAGCTCACCGAGAGGGCTCGGCGGGAGGGCCGCAGTAAGCAGGAACTTGCCATTGAGGCCATCCGTGACGCCCAGAGCCGGGCCGAGCTGAAGGTCGATGACGTCCTGGCCGAGCTGATGGACAGCGATGCGGAGATCCTGGACTACCTGAAGTGACGGACGTGCGCTGTATCCAGATCGACGAGATCCTGGCCATCGCCCGCACGGTCAACGGTACCGAGCACAGCGTGCGTGACATGGGCCTTCTGATGTCGGCGATCGAGCGACCCCGGACGAGCGTGTTCGGGGCCGAGCTGTATCCCACGCTGCACGAGAAGGCGGCGGCGCTGCTGCACTCCGTGGCCCGCAATCACGCGCTGATCGACGGAAACGAGCGCACCGCCTGGCTCGCCCTGCGTGTCTTCCTGCGGTTCAACGGCGTCAGCGCCAGTACCGCCCCGCCACCCGTCTCCGTGGCCGGCCCGTTCGTCGAGGACGTCGCGCAGGACAACATCGATGTACCGGTCATCGCCAAGCGCCTCTCGACCTGGTTCCCCATTTTCTGACGCTCGGCGGCGCAAGGTTCGCACGCAATGGTCGGTGCCGGCGGGCTCGGCGCCGAGATCGCGGCCCCCGCGCGGGGTGCGAGCTGTGACGTCACCCTCGTCGGGGCGGGGGGCCGGGAGTGTGCAGGCTCTGGCCGACGGACGTACGGCCCGCCGCACGGGTCGTCGCGGCGATCGGTTGGCTGCGGCAGCTGGACACCTGAAACGGTGCGCTCCACGACGTAGCGGCGTCAGCCCAGATGCCGGGATGACTCTATTTCGGAGTGTGGTCGATCCAGTGGGAGTGTTGACGCCAGACTCAGCGCCCGGAGCCCCCGTCGCAGCTTGCAGCCGACCGCGCGCTCGACACCGGGGGCGATGACCCGGGGCCGGCTCGCCGCCCCCATCTGGTTGGTGTCCACGTGCCCGAACGGCTCTTGTCCGTGTGCGCCGGGTCTCCGGCTGACAGCTCAACCGGAGGCCCGGTACCAGCAATGCGGTGCCGGTGCCGGGCCTGCGGTTCGAGGTCGGCCGGAGATCAGAACGGGTAGCGTTCGATCTCGGACTGGACGGTCACCCACTGCAGGTCGCAGAAGGTATCCACATTCGAAGACAGGCCGAAGTGGCCGCCCGCGCCCGACGCCTTGGTTCCGCCGAAGGGGGCGACTGCCTCGTCGTCCACCGTCTGGTCGTTGATGTGAACGGCGCCGGACTTGATCCGGTCGGCGAGCTGGAAGGCCGTGAACGGGTTGGACGTGAGGATCGCGACCGACAGCCCGTACTCGGAGGAGTTGATGATCTCGAGCGCCTCCTCGACGGTGTCGTAGCCGACCACGGGGGCGACCGGGCCGAAGATTTCCTGACTGAAGGCAGGGCTGTCGAGCGGGACGTCGGCGAGCACGGTCGGCCGGTAGAAGAGGCCCTCGTGGGTGCCGCCGGCCAGCAGCTTCGCACCGGCGGCGACGGTCGACTCGACGATTTCGTGGACCTTCTCGAGCTGGTTGTCGTCGATGACCGGGCCGAGCGCGTTGGCCGGGTCGGTGGGGTCGCCGACCGGGAGGTTCCTGGCCTTCTCGGCGAGCTTGGCGGCGTACTCCTCGGCCCTTTCCCTGGGCACGAGGTGGCGGCCGGTGGTCATGCAGATCTGGCCCTGGTGCAGGAAGGAGCCCCATGCGCCCGCCGATGCCGCGGCGTCGATGTCGGCGTCGGGCAGGACCAACAGCGCGTTGTTTCCGCCGAGTTCGAGATGGACCTTCTTCAGCAGCGGGGCCGCGGCCTCGCCGATCCTGCGGCCCGCGGCCGTCGAGCCGGTGAAGGATATGCACGGCACGTCCGGGTGGGCGACCAGCGCCGCCCCGACATCGGCACCGGCCGGCAGGACGTGGAGGAGGCCCTCGGGAAGGCCGGCCTCCGCGAGGAGTTCGGCCAGTGCGAGACCGCCGGAGACGGAGGTGCGGGGGTCCGGCTTGAGGACGACCGCGTTGCCCAGGGCAAGCGCCGGCGCGACCGAGCGCATCGACAGGATCGCCGGAAAGTTGAACGGGCTGATCACGCCCACGATGCCGACGGGCACGTAACGGCCCATGGAGAAGCGGGGCTTCATGCTGCGAAGGACCTGGCCGTGGGGCTGGGCGGCGAGTGCGGCGGCTGCGCTCAGCTCGGAGGTTACCAGCCCGGTCTCGAAGGCCGCCTTGCCCTGGCCGGAGCCCGACTCGGGCACGAGCCAGCGGGTGAGCCGCTCGGGATCGGCCGCGAGCAGGGCGGCGGCCCGGGCCATCACCGCCGCGCGCTCGGTGTACGGCAGAGCGGCCCACGCGGTCTGCGCGGTGGTGGCCGCGGCGACGGCCTTCTCGAGGTCGCCGGTGTCGGCCTGCCCGACGGTGGCGATCACCTGGCCGGTCGCCGGCGCGGTGACATCGAGGGTGCCGCCGCCACCGGTGACGAAGGCGCCGTTGAAGATCTTGTTGTCCCAAGGGTTGCTCATGGTTGTCCGTGTCGTCCGTTCTCGGCTCGTGGCTCGGTCAGTTGTCGTCCTGCGCCGCGAGGGCGGCGTCGAGTTGCTCGGCCTCGGCCCAGGTGCCGTGGAAGGCGAAGGGCACGCGGACGGGGAGCTTGACCCGGGCGAGCGGCTCGCGGGCGAACTCGGTGGTGTCGTGGACGAGGAGTTCGGACAGCCCGGTGGCCGGGTTCCACCACAGCGACAGCAGATAGCCGTCGTTCTCCTCGCTCGCGCCGCGCCGCTGCACGAACACGGGCTCCGAGGGGCTGGTGAGCCCGTCGACTCCCTCGATCACCAGGGTCTGCCCGGTCGTGAAGTCGTGGCGTGCCATGCCGTCGGTCATGGTCAGCGGCGACAGGTCGCGGGTGGTGGCGAAGTAGCCGTAGCGCAGCTTGCGGCCCAGCCAGTCGTCGTTGATCTTCGGGAACTCTCCGGCGACGCCGCTGAGCATCTCGCCCGTGGCTCGCTCGGTGGCGCTGTCGAGGGTGAAGCGCCAGGCCATCGCGGGCGGGAACCAGGCGTGGGAGCCGACCGGCTGGTCGGGGTGGGTGGCCGGGTTGCCCAGCCGCTCGATGACGTGCAGGTCGACGACGAGGCCGGTGGGCGTCTCGTAGGCGTTGAAGAAGTGGGTCGGCGCGAGCATGACGCCGGTGTCGTACCAGGTGACCTCGTGGGTGCGGCGGTCGAGGACCGCGAAGCGGGAGCCCCCCGGCACCGCTCCGGGGTCCCACAGCACGCCGGGACGCCCCTGCATGATGCGGTCGATCCGGAACTGAGTCGGTGAGATCAGGAAGATCGCGTGGTGCTCGCTGACGATGTAGTCGTGCACCATCGCCGGACACCCCATGGAGAAGGTGAAGGTGTCGACGACCTGTCCTGTCCTGGCGTCGGCCTGGTACCAGGTCATGTTGGGTCCGACGGCGGCGAAGAACAGCAGGTCGCCGGTCTTCGGGTCGATCTTGTGGTGCGCCGTGCACAGCACGTCGATGCCACCGTCGAAGTCGAAGGAGCCCTTGGTGTCGAGGGTGCCCGGGTGCATCTCGGTGGGCAGGCCGCCCTCGAAGTAGACCAGCAGGTGGTCGGCGAAGATTCCGACGTTGGTGTTGGCGACGTTCTTGGCGGGCGGTGCGCCCGGCGGCAGCGGCCGTGGCTCGCTGCCGTTGACGAAGCCGGGGTAGACCGCCTCGCCGGCCTCGATCTCCACCTTCATGGTGTCGGTCATCACCCACTTCGTCCGGAACGACGCCTTGCCGTCACGGATGTATGTCGCGGCCACGCCGCCGTCGCCCTCCCACCAGTGGTACCGGTCGAGGTCGAGCGGCGTGAAGCGCGGGTTGTTGGCGATGCGGAACAGCGCCCCGGCCAGGTCGTCGGGGAGTCTGCCCTCGACCGGCAGGTCGAAGGCCTCGGTCTCCTCGTGCCACGGCGCGAACGGACCGTTGAGGAACTTGTTGCTCGTCTCCCAGTCGATGTCGGCGGGGTGGCGCGGCTCGGGCCGCTCGGCCTGGGGGAGGACGACGGTCGGTGGCATGAGTGGCACGTCGCGCATGGTGCTCTTCCTTCGTGCTGTGCGGATGCGGGAGCTTCCCGCTGGGCGGATGGCGTGGGGAAGCGGTGAGGGTACGCAGTGCGGGGTACGGCGAGGAGGGCTCAGGCGTACCGGTGCGACCCGGGCCAGATGCCGTGGCTGCCCGGTGAGAGGACCCCGGCGGGGTCGAGGGCGTCCTTGAGGGTCGAGTAGAAGCGGCGCAACGAGTTGCCGTTGCCGGAGTAGAGCGAAGCGATCGTTTCCTGGACGGTCACATGACCGCGGTACTCGCTCCAACCCCGTTCGGCGGCCATCTCGATCAGCCGGTCCGCCGCGGCGCGGGCGTTGGCGGCCTCCGCGGGGTCGCTCGTGTCGAAGAGGATCATGCTGATGCCGATGAGACTGCGGGGCTGGCCGATCCAGCCGAAGCCCACGACGAGGTCGTACTCGGCGGCGACCTGCTGGACCATGGCCTCGTGTTCGGCGGCGGCCTCGCCCGTGAACGGGATGATCGGCGAGAAGTCGAAGTGACCCACGGACGGTCCGAAGTGCTTGTGCAGCATGTCGAGCAGGAACATGTTGGGGATCCCGGCCGGCACCAGGTCCAGCGGGTGCACTTTCGTCGGGTCCACGTCGCCCGGGTAGGTCCGGAGGTCGACGGTGTGGCCGGGGATGTGGGAGACGGCGGCACGGACGATCTCCTCGCGGGCCGCCACGAGCGAGGGGTGGCCGTAGAAGGAGATCCGGGCGTTGACCCGGCCGGGTGGGAAGGTCGCCGACAGCTTCTGCAGCTTGCTCTTGCCGGTGGTGTCGTCCATCGGCTCGCACCGGCCGCCCTCGGGTTCCGGCGCACTCACGATCAGCGGCAGGCCCTGGACGGTGCCGTCCTGGACGAGCGGCGCCAGGGCGTCGATCAGCATCGGGATGCGGTCGGCATGATCGATGATCACCGAGCCGGCCGTGAAAACCTCGGGCTCCGGCATCAGCCACAGACCCATCTTGGTGATGATGCCGAAGTTGGACTGCAGGAACAGCGAGTCGACGGAGGGACCGAAGCCGCGCTTGGCACGCGCACCGAGGCTGTTGTTCGGCAGCGCCCACAGCCCGGTCCGGACGATCTCGCCGCTCGCGAGAACCACCTCCATCCCCGCGACCGCGCCGGCATGGTCGCCGAACTGGGTGTAGCCGAGGCCGTGTTCGGCGGTGTTGCCCACGACACTGCCCCAGCCGAGGTCCGGCACCGAGATCCAGAGCTTCACCCTGCGCGCCTTGATCTCGGCGTAGAGCTCGTGGAAGGAGACCCCGGGCTCGACGACGGCGTAGCCGCCCTGCTCGTCGATCTCCAGAACCCGGTTCATCCGGCGCAGGTTGACGGCGATGACGCCCTCGGTCACCGGTGCGCCGCCGCCGTAGCCGAAGTTGCGCCCCTGTGAGGACGTCCACAGCGGTATCCCGTGCTCGTTCGCGATACGGACGACGGCCTGGACCTCCTCGACCGAGGCCGGCTGCACGACGAGCACCGGCCGGGGCGTCGGGGTCCCGCCCGTCGCGTACGGATCGTGGAACTCGGCCGCCGACTCCTCGGAGAGGACACCCTCCGCGCCGAGGGCCGCGACCAGGCGGTCGCGGATCGTGGAGAGACGATCATCGAGGGACGGGTTCGCCACAGCGGCCATGGGTCGATCTCCCGGTTCGAGAAGGTGCCCCGTCATCGTTGACGGTTGGGCATAGCCTCTGCTCGGGCGGGAGCGATTTCGCCTGCCGGTACGACAGACATCGGCGAGGGATTTGTCGCCGGGCGACAAACGGCCGTGGGCGACCGGGTGAAGCCCGGAAGAAGGGACGGCCTCGGGCGGTGAACGGCTCGGGTGGCGGACGGGGCCTCAGGGAAGCACGTACCGGGCCTCAGGCAAGCAAATGGGGGAAGTGCACTGCCAGGGCGAGCGCTGCCATGACACTGGTCCTGCGGCCGACGATCGGCTGCTTCAGGTTCGACTCCGCCTGCCGGACCCGGTACGCGACCGTCGTCGCCGCGATGTGCAACTGCTCGGCGGCCGCCGAGCGACTGCCCTGATGCTCCAAGAACGCCAGCAGGGTCTCGCGCAGCATCACGTCCCTGGCGCCGGTGCCCTCGATACCCGCGAGGGTGCGGTGCACGAAGGTGGCGGCGCCATCCGGGTCCTGCATCATCAGTGCCAGTGCACCGTGTTCGTCGGCAAGCCACACGCGTGGCTGGACCGTGCCGGCGGCAGCCCGGGCCAGTCCGCGCGCGGCGAGGAGTGTGTGGCGGAACCCGGTGGCATCGGGCGCGTCGAAGCCGAAGGCGCAGCTGAACCCCTCTGGCAGCGGAATCGACGGCAGCGCCCTGAGCGCTTCGGGAGCCGGAGCCGCGGAACTCGACCACACGACGTCGGTCGAGCCGTCGGTGCGCGGGACGACCAGCGCCGAGCCGGCACGGAGAGACTCCTTCACCGCCTCGGTCCACCGGGCCGAGTCCGAACTCCAGCCGGGGTACGAGGCGACGTCGAGCGGCCACAGCACGGCCGCGGTGTGATGCCGGTGCAGCCGGACACCCAGGAGCTCCTCCACCGAGGGGGAGGCCCGGCCGCTCTCGACGATCTCGTCGACGGCACGACGGATGGTCGCCGAACGGTGCCGTCCCCACGCCGCGCTCTCCTGCTCGAAGACCCGGCTCAGTGCGTCGATGAGCACGGCCACGAAGTCCATCAACCCCGCCGAGACCCGCCGCACCTCTTCGGCGAGCCGCTCCGCCGGTACGCCGGCGGTCATCGCCTCGATCAGCGCCGCCTGCACGCCCGAGTGCGAGCGCCAGATCACCCGGAGCAATCCGTCCAGCGCGATGCCCTGCCGCGCGGCCCAGCGCACCTGCGACACCGCTTCGTCCGGAGCGTCGAAGGGCCGGCCGGTGACCAGCCCCGTCAGCATCGTCAGGACAGACGCCTCCAGCGCCGCGCGCTCGTGTCCGGTGAGCGCGACTTCGCCGCGCCCTTGTGCGGTCAGGAGATCGGTGTGAACCTGCTCAGCCGCCTGGATGCCCCAGGCCGTGGCGGCCACCCCCAGGTCGTCGAGTGCCGCGTCCCGCGCCCGCGGTGCCTGAGAGCGTTCCAGGGCCCCCTCGTCAGACCCGATCGTGACAACCCAGTCCGTCATGCCCGCTCCCTCCGATCAGCGACAGGCCTTCGGGTGGACCCCCGGCAAAGTACTGCAAATGCTGCTGCATGATGAGCCCTCGATCTCGGACCCGACCTCGTACACGGAGGTCCTGGCGGCGGTGAGTGCGGGGCATCACCGGCGGTAGGGGATCGCGGGAGCACCGGGACGGGCGAGCGGCGCCCTCGCGCGCCTGCTCTCGGGACTTCAGGACATCGGCCCGCTGGAGCAGGTGGAGGACGCCATACGGGACAAGCGCAGTGTCTTCCGGGTCGCGGAGCCGGTGGTGCTTCGAACATGCCGCACTGGAGAGCCTCGGCGGCCGGGTGAGCTGGGTGCGCCCGACGGAGATTGACTGCCGGGAGCATCGGCGCGGTCATGAACTGGATCTTGCGGTGGCGGAGTCGCCGGCGTTCGGAACCGAACGGATCACCGCGATCGGTGAGCCCAAGGGGACCCGCAAGCCTGTTGGCCTGCCGCAGTTGGAGCAGCTGGAGCAACTGGAGCACCTGCGGGGACTGCTGCCCAGCGCCACGGTGGGGGCCCTGCCCAAAGCTTCTGCTCCTCGCCCGCTCTGGCTTCACCGGCGATCTGAGGCGTGAGGCCGACCGGCGTGGCGATATCGAACTCGTCGACCTGCACCGCATGTACCACGGAGCGTGATGCCCAGCATGTGTGATGTGGGCGTTACGGGCGATACCTTAACGCTGAAATGACGCTCGTAACGCTGGTCCTGACGGGGTGTCAGGCAGCGTGTTGGCCAGATCAGGACCGGTCAGGGCGGCGTACGTCGATGGGGTGCCGAGGGCGAGTGACGCTCTGCGCGGAGCTGCTCGTTCCTGCTGATCAGTTGTCCCAGAAGAGACCAGCGAGCGCGGCGACCTGCCGCGATGAGTGGCTGATGGCGGCTGATCTGCGCGAATGACCTTTCAGCTGTACGCCACTGCGAGCTCGACGGGCACCCTGCCGTCCACGAGGGTGCTGGAACCTTGGTGTCAGGTGACCTGCGCGGTGGACGCCTTGCGGGATCGTAGGCTCCTGACGATCGACGATGACTGTGTGATCGCTGCCGGCAGTAGGCCGGCGGTGCCCGCCAAACCTCGGGCGCCCTACAGTGAACGGCCCGTCGCCGGGGCCCGGCGGGCGAAGGCGCGGGAGCTGGTTGAGCGGCTCGTCACCGAGGGACGCAAATAGGTCGACCTGGTTCCCGGTTCACCCGGGACGTGAAGGGGCTCGGCCACCACGGCACGGGCGACGCGCGGGCAGGTAGCGGCGGTGGAACGTCAATGATGCGGGGGATCGCCGGTTTGGCCAACCGGCTGCCGCAACCACGGCCCCTCGGTCGAGGCTTTCTGAGCGATCGTCGCTCCCATAGCGTGCCGCCCGTTGACGCGCGGTCCACCACACCGGCGCTTCTGCGGTTCGGCGTCGTGGCTTCCGCCGGGACGGCTGTACTGCTCCTGGTCGGCGGTCTGCTGTGCGTCGCCGGTGCTTCCGCCTCGTTGTCCTCCTGAGGGGCGGTGCGGTGGTACCGGGGTGGGGGAGCTGGTGGCCCGGGGCGAGCACTCCGTGGTCCTCAGGTGATCCCACCCGCGCACACTCACGGCTCGGTGCCGGTGTCCTCGTCGATACCGGCCCGTGCCCGGTAGGCCCGCACGAGTTCCGTGGCGGCCGCCCCCCTGGTGCGGCGTCCGGGCCGAATGTCGACGGCGAACGCCTTGGTCTCCTGGATGTGCGTGTTGGGGTCGAGTGACATGTGCAGCAGTTCGTTGGCCGCGTCCCCTGTGGTATAGCCGTTCGGGCCCCAGTGATAGGGCATCCCCACCTGGTGCAGCCGGCGGCCCTGGACGGTGAGCGGGGCCATGCGGTCGGTGACCAGCACCCGGGCCTCCACCACGCCGCGGGCACTGACGATCGTCGCCCAGCCGGTGTGCTCCAGTCCGCGCTCGGCGGCCAGCTCGGGGGAGACCTCGCAGAAGAACTCCGGCTGCAGCTCGGCGAGATAGGGCTGCCAGCGGGACATGCCGCCCGCTGTGTGGTGCTCGGTCAGCCGGTAGGTGGTGGCGACGTAGGGGAACACCTGCGAGCCGGGTTCCCTGCCGCTGGGCTGGTAACGGTTGTCAGGGTGCGGCGGCAGCAACTGCCGCACGGGGTTGCGCTGCTGCTCGTAGAGCAGATTCGGGAACGGCGAGTCCTGCGGTTCGTAGTGCGTGGGCAGCGGGCCGTCGGTGAGGCCGGACGGGACGTACAGCCACGCCTTGCCGTCCGCCTGCATGATGAAGGCGTCCGTCCCGGTCAGTGCCTCGGGGCCGGTCGCGCCCGGCGGTGGTTCGTGGTCAGGGGCCTTGTCCTTCTTGAAGTCCGGCACGTCGTGGCCGGTCCACGCGCCCTCGTCCGCGTCCCACCACACCAGGGACTTGCGCTCGCTCCAGGGCCTGCCGCCGGGATCGGCCGACGCCCGGTTGTACAGGATGCGGCGGTTGGCGGGCCAGGCCCAGCCCCACTCGCCGGCCACCCAGTTCTGCTCCTTGGCCGGCTTGCGGCGGGCGGCCTGGTTGACCCCGTCGGTGTAGACCCCGCAGTAGATCCAGCAGCCGCATGCGGTGGAGCCGTCGTTGTTGAGCTGTTCGTACGAGGTGAGCGGGTTCCCCTCGGCGTCGTACCCGTTGATCTCGGCGAGCACGGCCTCCGCCTCCGGCTCGGCGTGGTCGCCCTTGGTCGGGTAGTCCCACGTCAGGTCCAGCAGCGGTCGGTCCATCTCATCGGTGGACGCGGCGAGTTTCTCCCGGATGATCCGGCCCAGGTGGTAGGTGAACCAGAGGTCGCTGCGGGCCTCGCCGGGCGGTTCGACGGCCTGGTGGTGCCATTGCAGCAGCCGCTGGGTGTTGGTGAAGCTGCCGTCCTTCTCCGTGTGGGCGGCGGCGGGCAGGAAGAACACCTCGGTGCCGATGTCCTCGGTGCGCATCTCGCCCGTCTCGATCTCCGGGCCGTCCTTCCACCAGGTGGCCGACTCGATCAGGGAGAAGTCCCGGACGACGAGCCAGTCCAGGTTGGCCATGCCGAGGCGCTGCATCTTGGCGTTGGCGGAGCCGACCGCGGGGTTCTCGCCGATCAGGAAGTAGCCCTTGCAGGTGCCCTCCAGCTGGGCCATGACCGTTTCGTAGGTGGAGTGCGAACCCGTCAGCCGTGGCAGGTAGTCGAAGCAGAAGTCGTTGTCCTCGGTGGCGGCCCCGCCCCAGTACGCCTTCAACAGGCTGACCAGGTAGGCCCGCATGTTGCCCCAGTAACCCTTCTGCGCCGCCTCGCCCTCCACGAAGGAGTCCAGGTCGTCCCGCTCGTGCGCGTGGGGCATGGGGATGTAGCCCGGCAGCAGGTTGAACAGGGTCGGGATGTCCGTGGAGCCCTGGATGGAGGCGTGCCCGCGCAGGGCGAGGATGCCGCCACCCGGCCGGCCGATGTTGCCCAGCAGGCTCTGCAGGACGGAGGCGGCACGGATGTACTGCACGCCGACCGTGTGCTGCGTCCAGCCGACCGCGTAGGCGAACGCGGTGGTCCGGTCCCTTCCGGAGTTGTCCGTGACCAGTTCGCAGACCTGGAGGAAGAGGTCCTGCGGGACGCCACAGATCTGCTCCACCATCTCCGGTGTGTAGCGCGCGTAATGACGCTTCAGTACCTGGAAGACGCAGCGTGGGTGGCTCAGCGTCTCGTCCCGTTCCGGCTGGCCCTCGGGGATCGTGGCACCGCCGGAGCCGTGGGACTCACCGCCCGCGGCAGCCTCCACCGAGGCACCGCCACCGGTGCGGTCTTCGTACTCCTGGTCGCGCTCGCCCGACGCCGCCTGGACTTCCATCCCTTCGTACTGCCAGCTGCTGTTGTCGTAACTACGGGTTTCCGGGTCGAGGCCGGAGAAGACGCCCTCGAGGTCTTCGGTGTCGCGGAAGTCCTCCCTCAGGATGTACGGCCCGTTGGTGTAGGCGACGACGTAGTCACGGAAGTAGCCCTCGGTCCGCAGGACGTGGTTGATGATCCCGCCGAGGAAGGCGATGTCCGATCCGGCGCGCAGCGGCACGTGGACGTCGGCCAGGGCGCTGGTGCGGGTGAAACGCGGCGGCTTGCGCTGCTCGATGAAGGCCACGTGCCGCCAGGTGTCCGCGCCGAGCCCCTGGGTGTTGTCGTAGGACATGCCGGTCAGCTCCAGGCCGTCCTCGGGGATCGCGTTCCACTCCTTGCACGCCACCTCGCACGCCTTGCAGCCGATGCACACGGACGTGTCCGTGAAGAAGCCCATACGCGGCGGAGCGTCGGGATGTCCGGCGACGCGCGCCACCTCCGACTGGGGACCGGAGAGCAGGTTCCCGTCCGTTGCGACTTCGGGAATCCCGATGTCGTCCGTCATGACCCGACCTCCTCGCTCATGTGTCGTCGGCTTCGAGAGCCTCGCCGGGCGCGGCCCGTACGACGTCGATCCGCTGTCGCTGCCACGCGGTGACGGGCAGCTCGACTCGTTCGCCGAAGTACCAGCGGCTCAGCGCGTTGCGGACGCGGTGCTTGTGGAACCAGCGCCACGCCTCGGTGCCGTGCGTCAGGGAACGCGACTCGACGCGTACGACGATGCGGTACGTCTCGGCCGCGGGCAGCAGTGTCCTCGCCTCCTGGTATCCGCCGTCGGCGTTCCTGCGCACCTCCTCGGCCGCCCGTCCGTTCAACAAGCGTCGGCGGTCCGCCGCCTGGAGCCCCAGGCACGCCCGTTTTGTGGCGAGGTAGGTGACCAGGGGCACCACGAAGAGCGCCGTGCGGAACCCGTAGGTCAGGGCTTCCAACGGCACCTTGAACACGTGGGCGAGAACGTCCTGCCCGCCGGCCATGAGCAGCACGCCGTAGGCCGACACAGCGGCAGCGCCCAGGGCGGTGCGCGTGGGCTCGTTACGCGGCCGGTCGCACAGGTGCTGCTCGGGTCCGGGGCCGGTGATCCACCGTTCGAAGAACGGATAGCTGTAGAGGATCACGAACAGCGTGGTCGGCAGGACGACGGCGGGCAGGAAGACGTCCCACACGACGGTGTGTCCGGCGACGTCCGTCTCCGCGCCAGGCATCAGCCGCAGCGCGCCCTCCAGGAAACCCACGTACCAGTCGGGCTGGGCGTCGACGGACACCTGGTCGGCCCGGTAGGGACCGAAGCTCCACACCGGGTTGATCTGCATCAGGGCGGCCATCAGGCTGAGCACCCCGGCCACGACGAAGAGCAGGCCGACGGACTTGGCGGTGTACTGCGGGAAGAACGGCTTGCCGACCGCGTTGCGGTTGGTACGGCCGGGCGCGGCCCAGTGGGTGTGCTTGTGGTAGACGACGAAGCCCAGGTGGACCACGACGAGGGCCAGCAGCAGTCCGGGCAGCAGCAGGATGTGCGCCACGTACAGCCGCGGGATGATCTCGTGCCCGGGAAACTCGCCGCCGAAGACGAAGAACGCCACATAGCTACCGACTACCGGGATCGACAGCACGATGCCCTGCGCCGTGCGCAGACCAGTGCCCGACAGCAGATCGTCGGGCAACGAGTAGCCGCAGAACCCCTCCAGCAGGGCCAGCAGGAACAGCGTCACGCCGATCGTCCAGTTCACCTCGCGGGGCCGCCGGAAGGCGCCAGTAAAGAAGATCCGCAGCAGGTGGACACCGATCGCGGCGACGAACACCAGCGCCGCCCAGTGGTGGACCTGCCGGACCAGCAGACCGCCGCGGACGTCGAAACTGATGTGGAGCACGGAGGCGTACGCCTCCGACGTCCGCACGCCCCGCAGCGGCAGATACGCGCCGGTGTACGGGCGCTCGGTCATGCCGGGGTGGAAGAAGAAGGTCAGGAAGACGCCGGTGACGACGAGCACGACGAGGCAGTACAACGCGATCTCACCGAGCAGGAACGACCAGTGGTCCGGGAACGCCTTCCGGAGGAACGCCTTGCCGGCGGACGACACCGGGAGGCGCTTGTCGAGCGCGGTCACCACACGTTCGCCCCTGGCCGGGGGCCGGGCCGACCTGTCCTCGCTAGACCCCGCCACGGTGTGTTGCCCTTTCTGCCGGCCGGCCCCGCCCACTGCCCGCCGTGTCCGATCGCTCACCACTCGTTCCGAGCCTGGCACGGGTGCCCCCGAGGCGCGCGGCCGAAACGGCGACCGAAGCCCGGCAGGGTGACCGTGGACCAGTGCCGGTTTGCCGGGGTGGCCCCGGGCTACCCGGAGCGGCGATGACGGCACCGAGAGCTGGAGGTGCGAGTGACCAGCGTCGCCGCATTCGTCGCGGCCCGTCTGCGCACCTGGGGCACGGACCGGGTGTTCGGCACGCCCGGGCCGGACGTCGACCCCCTCGTCGCCGGACTGGGCGGCGGGCGGCGGGCCCCCGAGTTCATCCAGGTACGGCACGAGGAATCAGCCGCCCTCATGGCGTGCGCTCACGCCAAACTCACCGGACGCGTGGGCTGCTGCCTCGCTCCCTCAGGGCCCGGGGCGCTGCGCCTCCTCGGCGGGCTGTACGACGCGGCGCTCGACCGCCGGCCCGTAGTGGCCCTGATCGGCGAGTCACCGGTGCCCCCGGGCGCCGGCGTCCGAGGCCGCACCGTTTTGACTGCCCACCTCTTCGCCCATGTGTCGGAGTACTCCGAGCGGGTCACCGATCCGGCCCTGATCGGGGACGCCTTGGACCGTGCCCTGCGCGCCGCGCTCGGTGGCCGGGGGGTGGCCACCCTGATCGTTCCCCGCCCCGTCCTCGAGGCCAAGGCACCGTCGGAGCCCCGCGAGGAGGAGGCCACCTCGTCACCACTCCACGTGCGCCCACCGCTGAGGCCGCTGGACGCACAGGTGCGGCGCGCGGCCGACGTCCTCAACGACGGCCGCAGGGCCGCCGTGGTCGTGGGGCCGGACGCGGCCGGAGCCGCCGACCTCGTCACCGAAGTGGCCGAACGGCTCGGCGCAGGTGTCGCCAAGACGCCTTCGGGCCGCGACGTCCTTTCGGACGACCTGCCGTTCATGACGGGCGTGGCCGCCGCGTTTGGCAGCGCCCCCGCAGCCTCACTCGTGCGCGACTGCGACACGCTGCTCCTCGTCGGGGCGCACGACTTCGACACCGCTCTGCTGCCCGCCTCTGGCCCGCAGCACTGCCGTGTCGTCACTGTCGACGCGGACGCAGACGCATGCCCCGTCGACACAGACGCCTGTCCCGCCGTGCCGGTGACGGGCAACGTTGTCCTGACGCTGGAGACGCTCCTGCCACTCCTCCACCGCCGCTCCGACAGCCGGTGGCGGGATGCGGTCGAGGAAGCGGTGGAGGAGTGGCAGGCCGAGGGGCGGGCGAAAGCGCGTCGCTTCTTCGGCATGGCCATCAGCCCCCGCTCCGTGGTCGCCGAACTGTCCGCACGGCTGCCGGACCACGCGGTCGTCGTCACCGACACCGGCTCGGCCCTGGACTGGTGGACCCGGCACCTCCTCCTGCGCGACGGGATGCGTGCCCTGCTCTCCAGGCACCTCGCCACGCCCGGAGCTGCCGTCCCCTACGCGGTCGCCGCCCGTCTGGCCTGTCCCGAACGCCCGGTGATCGCCCTGGTCGGCGACGGGGCACTGCAAGCGGGCGGCATGAACGAGCTGATCACCGTGCGACGACACCTGCAACGCCTCGCCGACCTGCCCCCGGTGATCTTCTGCGTCCTCAACAACGAGGATCTCAGCCGGCTCACCTGGCAGCGTCGGCACGGAGACGGAAACCCACGCATCCCGACCACCGGCGAGGTGCCCGCGGTGTCCTACGCGCAGTACACCGAACTGCTCGGTCTGCCCGCCGTTCGCTGCGTCCGTCCGGGTGATGTGGCGCTCGTCTGGGAGGAGGCGTTGGGGGCCAAGGGCCCGGTGCTGCTGGAATTCATGGTGGACGGGGACACACCGCCGGACTGGGCCGACCCGGGCGACCGGGCACTCGGTGGCCAGGGGCTGCGGCACGCCGCCGAGACATCGTCATGGCGTCGACGCATCACTGCCTCGGTGAGCCGCCGACTTGGATCGGCCTGACACCGGGCCAGACCGCGCCATAGATGCACAGTCGGTGCATTCCATCCGGTACACAAGAAGGGGTTGCCTGCGTCGCGGTAGCCAAACGGCCTCATCGGCCCAGCCCGCCCTGCCGACCGGCCTCGAGAAGGTGGGGCGCCCTCCAGACCGAGGTCGCGCATCAGCCGGGCGACGGTGCACCAAGCCACCGGTATGCCTTCACAGTGCAGCTGCCGCCAGATGCGGCTTTTCGCCGCGTAGTAGGTGCTCGTCGCGACCTTCAGTCCGTGACTGGTCAGGACTCGGCAGATCGGCTCGACTCCGAAGACCTGGCGGTGTGCGTCGATTAAGGCTACGAGCGCTTCGACGGCCGGTCGAGCTCGGCCGCGAGGAAAGCCGAGGCCGCCTTGAGGATCTCGTTCGCCCGCCGCAGCTCGGCGTTCTCCGCCTTCTCAAGTCCCAATCCCGAACGACGACTTCGACAACGAGGTGAAGATCCCCGGTGGCTCGGCGGTCGAGGTCTGGGAGGTGAAGCAGGCCGGCGGCCCCGCCGAGGCCGACGGCCCGGCACAGCTCGCCCGCTACATCAAGAAGCTGCAGAAGACGCTGCGCGACAAGGGAGACAACCGGAAGGTCGTAGCAGGCGCCGACATCGTCCCGGAGCGGGGGCCGACGCCCAGCATGGGCAACCCGAAGGAGAAGAACACGGCCCGTTCCACCCAAGGCGCGGAGCGTGCTGAGCACGGTCATGTAAGGTTCAACGGCGCCGGCGCCGCCACTGTCCCGCCGGACGTCTCCGGTGCCGGCTCCTGTCAGCCGCCGGGCGGACTGGTCGCGTTCTTGTGGGACCCGCTCGTTCAGCGTTTGAAGTCGGTCTCCTCGAGGCGGGTCTGCACCGTCCGGCCGCTTTCCCACGCGTTGGCGCCCGGTGCCACTTCCGGCATGGGGATGTCCGCGCGGTTCTCCCGCTTGCCCGGTGTCGAGATGCCGAGCCTGTCGTCCCGGGCCCGGATCATCTCGTCCGATGCCTGTCCGTCCTCGGTGAAGCCCATCATCAGCTGGGGGATGCCGTAGGGGAAGTCGTCGCGGTCGTACTGCCAGGTGTGGAACGTCTTGCCGTAGGTGGTGACGAGGTCCTCGAAGTAGGCGTGTTCGGCCAGGTCGGGGATGCCGGGGGCGGTGAGGCTGCCGGACTTGACCTCGTAGTGGTGGCTGTGCCAGAGCCGTTTCTCGTCCTCGGGCAGGCCGCGGAAGCGTTCCTCGCTGATGATGTACTCGATGCCGATCAGGCGGGCGTCGGGCGCGTTGCGGTCGAAGATGACGCACTGGTGCAGGTCGTGCTGGAGGTGGATGCAGAAGTGCGTCGCTTCCACCTGCCGGCCCATGTCGTCGGCGTACAGGTGGAAGCCGTTGAGGTAGGTGCTCATCGCCTCCAGCGGGTACTTCCGCTGCATCGAGCCGGCCGCCAGGTCCAGCGCGCGGTGTTTGAGCGGGTGCCCCTTGCCGATCTTGCCGACCGTGGCCGCCTTGCGGCCGAACAGGAGGCCGGCCGCGGCCGTCACGCCTGCCGCGGCACCGATGCCGATGCTCGCGGCCGGCCCCAGGCCGGAGCTGCGTGAACGGTTCGTGCCCTGTGTGAGTGTCATGGTCGGCGAGTCCCCTGTGCCTCGTGGCCGTAACGCCCGTCGGCGGTGCTCGGGAGCAGGGGGCGCCGGGTGTGCCGTTTTCCGGGCGCGGGGCTGTGGCGGGCGCTCACCAGCGACACGACGCGGTCTTGCCCGCCGGCTGGACGGCCGCTCGGATCCGCTGGTGGGTGCGGCCTCCTCCCGCCGCCGATCATGTGGGGGAGGACATCTTCGGCAGTCGGCCAGTGGGCCGCCGGGATTTCCGGCACGGTATGGAGCGATGAGCAGGCGATCGGCGGCTGCGGGAGCCGGACGGTGAGGGTGGGGAGCGCATGACTGATCAACCGGTGTTCGTCCTGGGTGAGGAACTGGAGGCCTTGGAGCTTGCCGGATTCGAGACCGAGGAGGAGTTCCAGGAACTGCTGGCGCTCCATCCGCGGGTGCTCGACTTCGGGTCCCTGGCCGACGGCCGGCCGCTGCGGCTGGTCCTGGTGGCCCGCGAGATGGGCGTCCCGACGAGTACGGAGAGCGGGTCGGCGTACTGGCTGGACCACCTCTTCGTCGACGCCGACGGCGTGCCGACGCTGGTGGAGGTCAAGCGGGCCACGGACACCAGGATCCGGCGCGAGGTCGTCGGGCAGATGCTGGACTACGCGGCGAACGCCGCCCGCTACTGGCCTGCCGCCCTGCTGCAGCGGTCCTTCGAGGACACCTGCGTCAAGGACGGGCGTCCCCTGGAGGAGGCGTACGGGGAGTTCCTCGGCGAGGGTTCCGCGGACGAGTTCTGGCAGACGGTCGAGGAACGGCTGGCCGCCGGGCAGATGCGGCTGCTGTTCGTCGCCGACCGGATCCCGTTGGAGCTGCGGGCGATCGTGGAGTTCCTGAACCGGCAGATGCGGCAGACCGACGTGTACGCGGTGGAGCTGACCCAGTACCGCGGCGGGGGAGACCTGCGTGTCCTCGTGCCGCGCATCCACGGGGAGGTCGCCACGGCGGCGAAGTCACCCTCCGGCCGCCGTACCACGCAGCGGACCACCCGGGTCGAGATGGACGCGGCGATTCGGTCCCGCCCCGATGCGGAGGTGCGGCGGACCGCGGCGGCCCTGCTTGATCACGCGGCGGCCGGCGGGCGACTCGAGGGCGGCACGGCCAAGTACCGGAGCATGTCCGTCTACTACCCCGTCTCCGGGCGGCAGGTGCCGGTCTGGACCCTGTCCCTGCAGGACGACCCGGTCCGCGACGACCTCTCCTTCGCCTTCGGGTCGATCACATATCACCTCGGCCGCGAGCGGGCGGCGGCGTTCGCCGCGGCCCTGCCGGCCGTGCCCGGGCTGGTGGAGCGGCTGGCGGCGTTGCCGGCAAAGGACTACAACGCCTGGCCGTCCGTCTCCCTGGCCGCCCTCGCCGCGGAGCCCGGCGCCCTGGACGGCGTCCTGTCCGCGATCCGCGGTCTCGTCGACGGTGAGGGAGCCGCCGTCTGATGGCGTCGTCGCGAACGGCCGGCAGCCAAGTCGGCTGTCGTGCTGCTCGTACGCTCGTACGCTCGTGCGCTCGGAGCGTGAGCCACCAGCACGTGACGCCCGGCGACGACGGTTCCGAGCGGGCACTGGAGGAGCGGCCCGGGCAGCGGGACGCCGGCCGGTCGCCGCGTTCGGTGGCTGCGAGGCCGGTCAAGGCTCAGCGGCTGCGGGACCTCGAGCACCTGCTCGCCGAGTTGCCGGACGGTATCGGCGCGTACGAGGTGGAGGTACGGGCCTGTCTCCTCGGGGAGCCGGCGCTGATCGGCGCGGGGAGCGGACGGCGTCTCCTGGCCACGTACGCCGAAAGGCTGCGTGAGCTGGGACATCCGCCGGCTCCGGGCACGTTTCCCGCAGGCACGCCCGACGGACGACGGCGCCGTGGCCGGCCACGGGGCGAGGAGCCCGTGTGCCCGGACAAGATCGAGGTGGAGTTCGGGGTACGCCTGAGCACCGAGGCCGGTGCTGTCATCGCCGAGTCAAGCCTCGACGGCCACCTGACGGTCGAGCTCAGCTGGGAGGGCGGGCGAGCCGCCCAGGAATGAGCGCCCGGGGACTGCCCGGTCGCGCGTCGGCCTCCACCTGCGGGAGGGCCTCCACATTGCCGCGCCCGGGCTCTTGGCCCTCCCACCCCCTACCCCGGTAGCACCTCCACATTGGCTCCCGGATATGACGCCCGGCGCGCGGGCGTCACCGCACTCTTCCTCCCGTCGCCCAGGGACCGCCGTACCACCCACGGACGGCGCCCGCACGGACAAGGAGGCGGAGATGACAAGTCGACAGGAAGAGCGCGAAACCGGTGAGCCGGCCGGTACGAACGCGGCCGGACGCTCATGACCACGACCCCGGCTCCTCCGACCCGCATCGGAAAGGCCGCGGTCGGGGCCCTCGGCCTGCTGGCGCTGTCCACCGGTGCCCTGGAGTCGGTGGTGTCACCGACGATCCCGCTCCTGGAACGGGAACTGGACATGAGCCAGTCCGAGGGGGCGCTGCTCAGCATCGTCCTTCTCATCACCGGAGCGCTCATCACCCCGTTGGCGGGCAAGTTCGGTGACCGCTACGGCGGGAAGAGGGTCCTGATCCTGCTGATGACGGTGGTCTCGGTCGGCGGCACGGTGTCCGCCCTGGCCCCGAACCTGCCGGTGCTGCTGCTCGGCCAGGTACTGCAGGGCGCGATGGTGGGCGCGCTGCCCCTGTCGTTCATCGTGGTCCGCAGACACCTCCCCGCGGGCGAGTCCAAGGTGGCCATCGGCGTGGTCAGCGGACTCTTCGTCGGGGGCGGCATGGTCGGCATGCTGTCGGCCGGGCCGGTGGCCGAACAGCTCTCGCGACACTGGATGTTCGCCCTCCCGACGCTCGCGGTCATCGGGGCCACCCTGCTCGTGAACAGGCTGATGCCCGCCGATCCGCCGGGCCGGACGGACGACGCCGGGATCGACTGGCCCGGCCTGCTGCTCCTGAGCGGGATGCTGGTCACGCTCATGCTCGTCCTCGCGCTGGCGCCCGAAGTCGGCTCGCAGCCGCTTGCGCTCCTCGCCCTCGTGCTGGTCCTGGCCGCGTTCGTCACCGGATGGGTGAGGGTCGAGCGGCGTGCGGCCTCGCCGATGATCGACCTGCGCATGCTGGCACGGCCCGCGATGTGGAAGGCGTGCGTGCTGACGTTCGTGATCTGCCTCGGCACCGCGATGGCGGTCTATCTCGTCCCACAGCTGCTCGACGAGCGCGGCGACGGGTACGGATTCGGGGCGAGCGCCACCGAGATCGGCCTCTTCCTGCTGCCCGGCGCCATCGCCGCGACGCTGGCCGGACCGCTCGGCGGGATCGGGGACCGGCGTTTCGGCTCGCGTGCCGTGGTCAACACCGGCGTCGTCATGATGACCGTCTCCCTGGTCGCCCTGGCGGTCGTGCACACCGAGATCTGGCATCTCGTCGTCGGCAAGGCGCTGATCGCGCTGGCCAACGGGCTGTGCGTCACGGCGATGATGACCAGCACCGCCACCTCCGTCGACCAGAACGACACCGGCATCGCCACCAGCCTGATCCTGGTGAGCCGCGTCCTCGGCTACGCCGTCGGCGGGCAGCTGGGCGGTGCGCTGCTCACCGCCGCGACCCCTTCCGGGTCGGAGGTCGCGGCCGAGTCGGCCTACGTCACCGGACTCGTCATCGCCGGCGTCGTCACGTCGCTGGCCCTGTTCGTCACCCGCACCATGAGCAAGGGAGTCAAAGCATGACCCGCACCACGCACAGGCCCGAGGTCCTCGTCTCCGGGGCGAGCATCGCCGGCCCCGCCCTGGCCTTCTGGCTCAACCGTCACGGATACGCGGTCACCGTGGTGGAGAAGGCCGGCGCGCTCCGCAGCGGCGGCTACCCCATCGACGTACGCGGCACCGCACTCGACGTCGTGGAGAAGATGGGGATCCTGCCGCGACTGCGGGACGCGCACATCGACCTGCGCCGGCTCACCTTCCTCCACGCGGACGGCAGCGAGGTGGCCTCGCTCCACCCGCACGCCGTCACCGGCGGCGCAACGGGACGGGACCTGGAGATACGGCGCGGGGACCTGACGGACGCGCTGTACACGGCGGTCCGGGACGACGTGGAGTTCCTGTTCAACGACTCCGTCGACACCCTCGACCAGTCCGGCCGCGGAGTCGACGTCACCTTCCGCGGCGGCGACAGCCGTACGTTCGACATGGTGTTCGGCGCGGACGGCATGCATTCCCGCACCCGGGAGATGCTGTTCGGCCCAGAGGAGCAGTTCCACCGGTACCTCGGCCACTGCTTCGCCGTGTTCACCATGCGCAACGCCCTCGGCCTCTCCCACGAGACGGTCATGTGGAACACCCCGGGCAGGGCCGCCGCCCTCTACGCCGTGGGGGACGACGACGAAGTGCACGCCTTCCTGAACTTCGCCCGACCCGACCCGCCCCACGACGCCCTCGGCAACCCCGACGCCCAACGGACCCTGCTCGCAAAGGTCTTCGCGGACGCCGGATGGGAGGTCCCGGGCATCCTGGCCGCGCTCCGCGACGCGGACGACGTGTTCTTCGACGCGGTCAGCCAGATCCGCATGCCCCGCTGGTCCAGCGGCAGGGTCGCGCTGCTGGGCGACGCCGCGCACGCCCCCTCGTTCCTCACCGGCCAGGGCACCAGCCTCGCCCTCATCGGCGCCCACAACCTCGCCGCTTCCCTGGCCGACCGGGACCACACCGCGGGCTTCGCCGCCTACGAGCGCGGCACGCGGGACTTCGTGACCCGGACCCAGGACCGGGTCGGTGAGGGCGGCGGCACCCTCTTCCCGACCACCGCCAGGGCCCTGGAACAGCGCAACGAACGGCTGCGCGGCCTCAGCGCCCGGTGAACCCGCCCCGCGGCCGTCTCGCCGCGGGCGGGCTCCGCATCCACTGGCTGGACCGTGTCGGTGCGGCTCCGCAGGAAGACCGCGGCGACGGCCACTGCGAGGAGTACCGGGGCGGGTGGCGGGCCCGGCCTCCTCGGTGACGGCCGGGGCGACGAGGACGGGGTGGCGGAATGACCGGGGTGGAGGGCGACCGGGTTGCAGGAGGACCGGGTTACAGGAAGACCCGGTGACGGATGGCCTGCGTTGTTCATCCGTAATACACCTTCAATGCACCTTGTATTCATCAGGAATTGACGCCGCATTCTCAGCTCTCTCCCAGGTGACGCCTGTTCCGTGTCCCGTGCCGGTCGACGAGGCCGGGGGGACGAAGGAGGCGCATGGTGGCACTGCCGGGCCAGGGCGAGGGCCAGGGCGAGGGACCGTTGCACGTGGCCGGCAGGCTGCACGCGTTCAACCGGTTCGAGCTGAAGTACCTCGTGCCGGTCGAACAGGCCGCCGGGATCCGGGACGAGCTGGCCGAGCGCATGGACCGGGACCTGAACAGCCCCGTCGGCGGCTACGGAGTCTGGAGCCTGTACTACGACACTCCCCAACTGCGTTTCTACTGGGAGAAGATCGAAGGGCTGAAGTTCCGGCGCAAGCTGCGCATCCGGCACTACGGGAACCTGGACGAGGTGACCGACGAGTCCCCCGTGTGCGTGGAGATCAAGCAGCGGGTCAACCGGGTCACCCAGAAGCGCCGGATCACCCTCCCGTACGGAACCGCCCGGCAGTTGTGCGACGGGCGGCGGGTGATCGAGCACGGGGCGGGGGAGAGCGCCTTCGTGCAGGAGGTCCTCGAACTCGTCGTACGGCTGAACCTGCAGCCCACCGCCATCACCGGCTACCAGCGCGAAGCCCTGGTCGGCCGAGCCGCGGACACCGGTCTGCGGGTGACGTTCGACCGGCGCATCCGCGGCCGGGACCGCGACTTCCACTTCGGCACGCCGAACGCCGAGAACCGGTTCACGATCCCGCCGCACATGTCCGTGATGGAGGTCAAGGTCAACGAACGAACCCCGCACTGGATCACCGACCTTGCCGCCCGCCGCAACCTCAGCCTCGTCCGGGTCTCCAAGTACGTGCAGTCCGTCGAGGCGTTCGGCCTGGCCCCCCGGTCCGTCTTCCACGTCAACGAGGCGGACTGTCCGCCTCCCACCCCCACCACCCCGCTGTCCGAGCAGCGGTCGGCGCACGACGCGTCCGTGAAGGCAGGAGCACAGTGAACTTCGATCTCCAGGAACTCAGCGGCACGTTCAGCGTCGCCGACGTCGTGGCCGCCATGGCGCTGTCGTTCGTCCTGAGTACGCTGATCGGCTACGTCTACCGGTACACGCACCGGAACGTCTCCTACAGCCAGTCCTACGTACAGACCCTGGTGATCGTGGGCATGATCGTCGCCCTGATCATGCTGGTCGTCGGGTCCAACCTGGCCCGGGCGTTCTCGCTCGTCGGCGCGCTGTCCGTGGTCCGCTTCCGCAATGCCGTGAAGGAGACAAGGGACGTCGGCTTCATCTTCCTCGCCATGGCGATCGGCATGGCCTGCGGAGCCCGCTTCTACACGCTGGCCGCGGTCGGCGCCGTCGTCGTCTGCGCCGTCGTCGTCATCATGTTCAAGTTCAACTGGTTCGCCCTGAACGTCCAGCGCCAGGTGGTCAAGGTGCAGGTGCCCGCCGGCGAGAACTACGGACCGGCGATCAGCGACGTGCTCATCAAGTACACCAGCGAGTACGAGCTGGTGAGCACGGAGACGATCCGGGGCGGCGCCCTCAACGAGGTGTTCTACACGGTGCGCATGAAGAAGGGCACCGAGCCCGGTGACCTGGTCAGCGCGCTGCAGGAACGCACCTCCGGGCAGCGGGTGACGGTCCTGACCGGTTACGACACGACCGACCTGTGATGCCGGGCAACGGTACGCCGGTGCGTGCGCGACGGCGGCTGAAGGACCGGGTGCCGGTGCGGCTGCGGCACCACTGGAGGCCGGTCGGCGCGCTGTGCGCGGGGCTGGCGGTCATGGTCTACGCCTTCGGAGACGCCCGCGTCTCGCCGTACGTCACCTCCTCCTCCCGCGTGGAGGCCGACGTCATCACGGACGACGTCCGGGGGACGGTCGGCCTCTACGACACATCCGTCGCCCACTCCGTCCAACTGCAGTACGACCAGACCGAGTTCGACAAGATGATGAAGGAGTTCCAGGAGGACGGGAACAAGGAGTACATCAAGGCCGACCTCACCGTCGACGGGGTCTTCCTCGAAGACGTCGGGCTCCGTCTGAAGGGCAACTCCACCCTGATGTCCCTGCGCGGCAACGGCCGGGACACGCCCGGTGGCGGCCGGAACGTGCCCGGTGGTGCCAATGGCGCCGGTGGCGCCGGTGGCGCAGAGGCCGGGCAGGGAGCAGCCCCGGCCCCGCAGCAGCAGGGCGGCGGGGCCGGGGACACCGCCGGGGACCGGGGCGGCATGGGCGGGGGCGGCATGGGCGGGGGCGGCATGGGCGGGGGCATGACGCAGTACGACCTGTCCGAGGACAAGCCCGAGGAACTGCCCTGGCTGATCAAGGTCGACGAGTACATCGAGGGCCGCGCCTACCAGGGCGAGCGCGAGATCTCACTGCGCCCCGGCAGCAACGGACAGGTGCCGGTGAACGAGGCGCTGACGCTGAACCTGATGGGCACCAGCGGTCTGAAGAACGAGCGGTACGCCTTCACCTCGGTCAAGGTCAACGACCGGCCCGAGGCCACCCGGCTGATGGTCGAGAACCCCGACACCGAGTACGCCGACTCCGTCGGGGACGGCAACGGGGTGATGTACAAGGCGCGGGCCGGCAGCAGCTTCGCGTACGTCGGGGACGACCCCACCGACTACGAGGAGTCGTTCAAGCAGCTCAACAAGGTGGGCAGCCAGGACCTGGAACCGGTCGTGAAGCTCATCCGGTGGGTCGACCAGGCCTCGGACGAGGAGTTCGCCGAGCACCTCGACGAGTACGTGGACGTGGAGTCCTTCGCCACGTACGTCGCGGCGCAGAACCTGCTGCTGAACTCCGACGACATGGCGGGCCCGGGCAAGAACTACCTGCTCCGGTACGACCTGGACACCAAGAAGTTCTCCGTACTGGGCTGGGACTACAACCTCACCCTCTCCGGTGACGCGACCACGGGCCCGGACGACGAGTTCGGCATGGGCGCCGGCAGGGAGGGCGGCCAGGGCGCGCCGGGCGGGGACACCCAGGTGCCGGAGGGGATGCCGGAAGGTGCGCCCGAAGGTACGCGGGAAGGGATGCCCGAGGGAATGCCGGAGGGTATGCCCGGCGGTGGTGCGGCGCAGGGCGAGGACGGCGAAGGCGGCATGGGCGGCGGCCCGGGCGGCGGCGCGGGTGGCGGCATGGGCGGCCACGCGCTCAAGGAGCGGTTCCTCGCCTCCGACGCCTTCGACGCCGTCTACAAGAAGGCGTACCGGGAGCTGTACGAGAAGTTCTACGGCTCGGGCACCGCGCTGAAGGCGCTCGACCGCGTCGCCGACCAGGCGAGCGCGGCCGGCGCGGACAGCGAGCAAGGCACGGCCCTGGACACCGTCGTCGAGAACCTGCGCAAGACGGTCGACGCACGCACCACGGCGCTCGCGAAGGACGAGGAGGTCACCGGCTGATCTCCCTCAGCCTGCCGTGGCGTGTTTTCCGCCCGGCGGGAAACCTGAGGCGTCATGGCGAGACTCGGAACGCAACGGTCGGCGGACACCCCTGACAGCCCGGCGCTCAAACGCGCGCTGACCACCCCGCTGCTGTACTTCTTCATCCTGGGCGACGTGCTCGGCGCGGGTGTCTACGTGCTGGTGGGCCAGGTGGCCGCCGACGCCGGGGGAGCGGTGTGGGTGCCGCTGGTCGTCGCGCTGCTGCTGGCGATGCTGACCGCCGCCTCCTACGCCGAGCTGGCCACGAAGTATCCGCGGGCGGGCGGCGCCTCCCACTACGCCACCCGCGCCTTCGGACCGTTCGCGGGGTTCGTCGCCGGCTTCTGCATGCTCGCCGCCGGCATCGTCTCCGTGGCCGCACTCGCCCGCGGCTTCGGGGGCGACTACCTGTCCGAATTCATCACACTGCCGGTCGGGCTCGTGGCCGTGCTGTTCCTCGCCCTGCTGGCACTGGTCAACGCGCGGGGCATCAAGGAATCGACCCGTGCCAACGTCGTCGCCACCGTCGTGGAGGTCGGCGGCCTCCTCGTCATCGTCGGCCTCGGCGTCTGGCTGCTGCTGCGCGGCGACGGCGACGTGGCACGGCTCGGGCAGCTCGGCACGCCGGAGAAGGGGGCCGCGGCGGCCGTCCTGAGCGGTTCCGTACTGGCGTACTACTCCTTCGTCGGTTTCGAGACCTCGGTGAACGTCGCCGAGGAGACCCGGGATCCGCGGCGCTCCTACCCGCGCGCGCTGTTCGGTGCCCTCGCCACCGCGGGGGCCGTGTACGTGCTGGTGGGCCTCGCCGCGTCCGTGGCGGTACCGACGGCCCGGCTGGCCGGGTCGAGCGGGCCGCTGCTGGAGGTCGTCGAGGCGGCCGGTGGCGTCCCGACCCGCCTGTTCAGCGCCGTCGCGCTGGTCGCCGTGGCGAACGGCGCGCTGCTCACCGGCATCATGTCCTCCCGGCTGGCCTACGGCATGGCCCGGGACGGGCTGCTGCCCGCCGCGCTGACCAGGGTGCTGCCCGGTCGCCGTACGCCGTGGGCCGCGATCGCGGTCACGACCCTGCTGTCGATGCTCCTCGCGCTCACCGGCAGTGTCGCCACCCTGGCGTCCACCCTGGTCCTGCTGCTGCTCGTGGTCTTCCTCATGGTCAACACGGCCGTACTCGTCCTGCGCCGCGACGCGGGCGAAGCGGACCACTTCCGGGCCCCGACGGTGCTCCCCGTACTGGGCGCCGCGTCCTGCGTCGCGCTCGCCACGCAGATCGAGGCCGAGGTGTGGCTGCGCGGGCTGCTGGTCGTGGCCGTGGGGATGGTCCTGGCCGCGCTCGCGGCCGTACGGCGGGCCAGGGCCGCGGACCCGGCCGGGCGTGGGTAGAGGTTCTGCGGCCCGGCGGGTCCGGCACCGTCATCCCGCCAGAGCGGCACAGCCCAGCGCGAGCAGCGCGAGGACCTTCACGGTCTCCAGCGCGACGTAGTAGAGGTGCGCGCGGGAGCGGTGTTCCGCAGGGTCCTCGCCCGCGAGCACGGCGTCGGAACGCCGGTTCAGAAGCGGGCGTACGACGCCGAGCTGTACGGCCAGCACGGCCACCACGACGGCGGTGAGCGCCACGACGGCCGCGGAGGGGCCGCCGGTGGCGACCGCGACGACCACGACGACGGCGAGGACGGCCTCGCCGAGGTTCAGCGCACGGAAGACCATCCGGCCGATGCCGAGCCCGATGGGGATCGTCACCCCTGGGGCCCGGAACTTCAGCGGCGCCTCCAGGAAGGAGATCGCCAGCACCATGCCGAGCCACAGGAAGGTGACGGCGCCTGCCACGGCTGCCGACGTCGAGTCCATCGCGGAGTCCTCGTCTTTCTCGTTGTCCTGCTCGTAGCGCCCCCGTGACAGAATGGACGACCCACGCCCACGCGCTTCATCCCACCCCCCCACATCGTCCCGCCCCGAGGTTCCCGTGACCAAGCCCGTCGCCCGTGAGCCGCAGCGACGCAACGCGCGGTCCAACAGGGCGCGCATCCTGGCCACCGCCCGCCGGGAGCTGGGGCGGAACCCGGACACCACCCTGGAGGAGCTGGCCCGGGCCGCCGGTGTCGTACGGCGTACCCTTTTCGGCCACTTCCCGGGGCGCGCGGCGCTTCTCGAGGCCCTCGCCGAGGAGGCGTCCGAGGTGCTGCGGGGCGCGATGGCCGACGCGGCGGAGCCGGCCGAACCGGCCGACCGGGCGCTCGCGCACTTCACGCTGCTGATGTGGCCCGTGGGCGACAGGTACCGCATGCTGCTGGCCCTGGCCCGGCACGACCTGGGCGTGGAGCGCGTGGCCGAGATCCTGGCCCCGGCCCGCGCCGAGGTCACCGCCATCCTGGAGCGCGGCCAGCGGGACGGGGCCTTCCCGGCCCACCTGCCGCCCGCCGTGCTGAGCGCCGGACTTGAGGCGATGATCGTCGCCCTGCTGGAACAGGTCAACGCCGGTGCCCTGGAGGACGACGGCACCCGGGCCACCGTCGCCACGCTCATCGCGGCCGGTGTGCCGCAGCGGCGGGCCCGGACCGTGGTCGAGGGCGTGATCCCGGCGGTGCTCGCGAAGCCCGTCGCGGCCGAGTAGGTCCCGGAGCCCCCGGACCGGCAGGTCTCGAGAACCTCGGGCCGCATACGTCTCGCCATCCCTCTGTAGGTGCTCAGCCGTGCGCAGGATGCGGCGGAGGCACCATATTTGCACGCCCATGTGCAACAAACTACTCTGCTCTTGTCTGCACACCTACGGGCAATTAAGTCGCCCTCGCTCGTTTCCCGGGAGCCCTCATGCCCCTACTGGCCAACACCCCCGTCGAGAAGATGCCCGGGCCCTACGCCCGGCGCTGGTGGGCTCTCCTCGTGCTCTGCCTGAGCCTGCTGATCGTCGTCATGGCCAACACGTCCCTGATCGTGGCCGCCCCGGACATGACGGCCGACCTCGGCCTGAGCAGCAGCGACCTGCAGTGGGTCATCGACGGCTACACCGTCCCGTACGCCGCGCTGATGCTGGTGCTCGGCGCGATCGGCGACAAGTACAGCCGCCGCGGCGCCCTCGTCACCGGCCTGGTGATCTTCGCGGGCGGTTCGGTGATGGGCAGCCTGGTGCACGAGACGGGGCTGGTGATCGCGGCCCGGGCGGTCATGGGCGTCGGCGCCGCCGTCGTCATGCCGGCCACGCTGTCCCTGCTGGTGGCGGTCTTCCCGAAGGGGGAGCGGGCCCGCGCCATCACGGCCTGGACCGCCACCTCCGGACTCGCCATCGCCGTCGGGCCGCTGGTCGCCGGCTGGCTCCTGGAGGACCACGCCTGGGGCTCGACCTTCCTCGTCAACGTCCCCATCGCGGTCCTCGCCGTCATCGGCGCGCTGATCCTCGTACCGCCGTCCAGGGCGGCCGGCACGGGCCGCGTCGACTACGTCGGCGGCCTGCTCTCCATCCTCTCCGTCGGCAGCCTGGTCTACGCGACCATCGAGGGCCCGCACTTCGGCTGGGGCGCCGGTCCCGTCACCGCGGCCGTCGTCGCCGGTGCCGGTCTGATCGCCTTCGTGGCCTGGGAGCTGCGCCACCCGCACCCCATGCTGGACGTGCGGCGCTTCCTGCTGCGGCCCTTCAGCGGCTCCATGCTGGCGGTGCTGTTCTTCTTCTTCGGCACCTACGGCGCCATCTACTACGCCACGCAGTTCCTGCAGTTCGTGCTCGGCTACGGCGCCCTGGAGACCGGCGTACGACTCCTGCCGCTGGCCGGTGCCGTGTTCGTCGGCGCGGCGGTGACCGGGCGGCTGACCCCGAAGCTGGGCGTGAAGGCCATGGTCGGCTCCGGCATGGCCATCGGCACCGTCGGCGTCTTCCTGCTGGTCCTGATCGACCAGGGCTCCACCTACGCCGACTTCCTCGCCCCGATGCTGCTGCTCGGCCTCGCCATCGGCCTCAGCGTCTCCCCGGCCACCGACACCATCATGGGCTCCTTCCCGGAGAGCGAACTGGGCGTGGGCGGCGGCGCCAACGACACCGCGCTGGAACTCGGCGGCTCGCTGGGCATCGCCGTCCTGGGCTCCCTGCTCGGCACCGCCTACCGGGACGAACTGGCCGGCCTGGTGGGCGACCGGCTCCCGGCCACCGCGCTGGACACCGCCCAGGACTCGGTGGGCGGCGGACTGGCCGTCGCCGAGCGGCTCGCCACCGACCCGGCCGCCGGACCGGAGCAGGCGCAGGCCCTCGCCGACGCCGTGAACCGGGCCTTCGCCCACGGCGTCTCGACGACCAGCCTCGCCGGCGGCATCATCATGGCCGCCGGCACGGCCATCGTCCTCGCCGTCCTGCCGGGCCGCCGGGCCCGCCGGGCCGCCGAGGAGAACTCCGCGGAGAGCGCGGCACGGGACCGGGCCGCCGAGTCGGTCCCTTCCCAGGGCTGAGCCCCCCGCCCACGTTCCGTCACTCCGCCAGCGCCGCCAACTCCTCGGCCGTACGCGGACCGGTCGCCGAGTCGGGCAACAGCCCCCGCGCCCGCAGCAGCCCGGCCGCCGCGACGCCCCACGGCAGCCGCAGCCCGGCCCGCCGCAGCAGGTCGGTGCGGGCCAGCGTCGGGGCGGTCGGGCCGGTGCGGACACCGTCCGGGGTGAGCAGGGCGGCGTCGTCGGACCAGCGCAGGGCGAGGTCGACGTCGTGGGTGGCCATCACCACGGTGGTGCCGGCGGCCCGCAGCCGGTCCAGGGTGGCGAGCAGCCGCTCCTGCCCGTCCGGGTCGAGCCCGGCGGTCGGCTCGTCGAGGATGAGCACCCGGGGCCGCATCGCGACCGCCCCGGCGATCGCGGTCCGCTTGCGCTGCCCGTACGACAGCAGGTGCGTGGGCCGGTCGGCCAGCGCCGCGATGTCCAGCGCGGCGAGCGCCTCCTCCACCCGGGACCGGACCTCCGCGTCGGGCAGACCGAGGTTCAGCGGCCCGAAGGACACGTCCTGGCCGACCGAGGCCGCGAAGAGCTGGTCGTCCGGGTCCTGCACCACCAACTGCACCGTGGTCCGCAGCCGGGTCAGCCCCTTGCGGTCGTACGTCACCGGCTCCCCGCCGACCGACAACGTCCCCGCGCGCGGCCGAAGTCCGCCGCTGAGCAGCCGCATCAGCGTGGTCTTCCCACTGCCGTTGCGGCCCAGCAGCGCCAGCGCACGCCCCTCACGCACCGCGAAGTCCAGCCCCGCCAGCACGTCCGGGCCCTCCTCGTACGCGAACGACGCGCCCCGCAGGGCGACCAGGGCCGGTTCCGCTGCTTGCGCCGGTTCGCTCACGACAGGGGTCCTTCCAGTACGAGGGTGAGGCCGGCCAGCGCCGCAAGGAGCGCGACGCTCGCCGCCGTGAACGGCACCGAGACGCGGGCCTCCGGCACCAGCACGCGCAGGGTGCCGTCGTAACCGCGCCCGGCGAGCCCCGACTGGAGCCGCGCCGCCCGGTCGAAGGCCCGCACGAACGCGGTGGCGCCGAGCCCCCCGAGCGAACGCCAGGTCGCCGCCCGCGTGGTGTGCCCCAGCCGCGCGGCCTGCGCCTCACGGATCCGGCGCACGGAGTCCAGCAGCAGGAAACTCATCCGGTACGTCACCAGCGCCACGTCCACGACCGGCGCGGGCACCCCGGCCCGCACCAGCCGGGGCAGCAGGTCGGACATCGGCGTGGTGAACGCGAACAGCAGCACCCCCAGCGAGGCCGCCGAGGTGCGCAGCAGCAGCCCACCCGCGCGCACCGCACCGCCGTCGGCCGCCGACAGGAACCCGTCCAGGCCCCCGACCTGCACCAGCAGCGGCAGCGCCCCCGTCACGCAGAAGCCCAGCGGCACCCGGTACGCCCGCCACAGCCGGCGCCCGGGCACGCCCGCCGGGCCGAGCAGCACCGTCAGCGCCGTCACCAGCACCAGCGCCGCACCCGGCCACGGCGGCAGCGAGATCGCGAGCACGGTCAGACCGAGACCGAGCACGGCCTTGTCCACGGGATGGCGGCGGCGCCAGCGACTGCCGTGCGCCGCCGCGTCGATCGGCAGCACTCAGTCCCCTTCAGGGGTGTCCCGCGGTGCCGCCGTCGCCGCCAACGCCCGCCCCTCACCCTGCCGTCGGCCCCGGCGCAGCCCGAAGTAGTACGCCAGCACCCCCGCGCCGAGCGCGGCCTGCAGTGCGAACAGCGCCGACTCGACCTCCCCGGACGGGGGTTCGTACAGCGGGGAGAACCACGGCTCGTAGTCCGGCTCGATCTCGGTGATCGCCGTCTCGGCCTCCGCGTCGGCCCCGGCGAACGGCTCCTCCTTGTGGTCGCCGAGCCCCAGCACCAGCGGCAGCACCGCCAGCGCGGCCACGGCGAGCAGCAGCAGGGCGTTGATCTTCGCGTTGCGGCTCATCGGGCCACCGCCTGTTCCTTGGTCCCCGTGCCCGTGCCCGCGCCCGTCCCCGCCTTCGCCGGCAGCACGCCCAGCCGGGTCAGTTCGCCCTTGCTGGACTGCACAAGGAGCCGCATCACGATCACCGTGAGCAGGCCCTCGCTCACCGCGAGCGGGATCTGCGTGACGGCGAAGATGGACCCGAACTTGCCGAGCGCGCCCAGGAACCCGCTGCTCGGGTCCGGGAAGGCCAGCGCCAGCTGCACGCTCGTGACGCAGTACGTGGACAGGTCGGCGACGAACGCCCCGAAGAACACGGTGACCATCAACGGCACGTCCCAGCGGCGCAGCAGCCGGTAGACGCCGTACCCGGCCCAGGGGCCGACGATGGCCATCGAGAAGACGTTCGCGCCGAGCGTGGTCAGCCCGCCGTGGGCGAGCAGCAGCGCCTGGAAGAGCAGGGTGATGGTGCCCAGGACCGCCATGATAGGCGGCCGGAACAGGATCGCGCCCAGGCCGGTGCCGGTCGGGTGCGAGCAACTCCCGGTGACGGACGGCAGTTTCAGGGCCGACAGGACGAACGTGAAGGCTCCGGAGGCGCCGAGGAGCAGTGTGCTCTCGGGATGCTCCCTGACCTCACGGGTGAGTGACCGGACTCCGTGGACGACGAACGGCGCGGACGCGACACCCCAGGCGATCGCGTGCGCCGGTGGCAGAAAGCCCTCGGCTATGTGCATGGCTCAGCAGACCCTCTCCAGCACCTCGTGGATGGACGACGCGCCTTGGCCGGTCTCCTGGCTTACGGGTACCACCGCCCGTGCTCCGCCTTCCCGGACCGCAAGCGATCCAGTGGCTGCCCCTGAGGGCCGGAGCCGGACTTCCCGATTCACAGTGGCGAGGGCCGCACCGGCATCACACCGGATTTCCCGTTCACCAAGGCGTGGCGACAGTAGTGCTCCCACGCGGGTGGGCACAAGCGGGCCTCGGGTCCCGCGGACGTACCGCCGGGCCCTCGCAGAGGCCTCAGGCCTGCCGAAACGCGCGGCGCCGCCGGTCCGACATCCGCCGCCGTCCGTCCTCGCTCAGCGTGGCGAAGATCTCCGCGCGCCTGTGGTGCAGGGCACGGAGTCCGTCCTCACCGAGGGACTCGGCGTAGCGGCGGCGCGCCTCGCTCAGGCGGTCCACCTCTTCCGGTGTCAGGGGCCGGTCCATCGCGGTCATCTCCTCGATCACGTTCAGATAGGCCTCGGTCGAGCCGTCGGCCGAGGCGTCGAGCGCACCCAGTACGCCCAGCAGTCGCAGTCGCAGTCGCAGTCGCAGTCGCAGTCGCAGCCGCAGCCGCAGCCGGAGCTCGGCGGTCTGCCGCAGCCGCTCCTCGACGACTTCGAGCTGCCGTCGGATCAGCTCCGCCGGGTCGTGGTCGGGTTCGGCGTCCAGTACGGCGCGGATCCGTGCCAGGGGCAGCCCGAAGCCGCGCAGCGCCAGGACGCGGTGCAGGCGCCGGACGCCGGCGGCGTCGTAGCAGCGGTGGCCGCCGTCGGTGCGGGCGGACGGCGTGAGCAGTCCCAGCCGGCGGTAGTAGCGCAGGGCGCGGATGCTCAGTCCGGTCTCCCGCGCGAGTTCGCCGATGCGACGGGTGCCGTCGGCCGAATGCGTCATGCAGCTCCTCCACACGTGTGCGACCGAGGCCAGGAGGTGACGCGGCGGCAGTTTCAAGGCCCGTTCCAGCGGGAGCGGCCCCGCTCGGGCCGCCGGGCCACCATGTCCCGCATCCGGGTGGTCAGCGCGGTCGCCGCGGCCGTGAGGAAGACGAAGCTGTAGGTGATCTGCAGGATCGTCACGACCCGCGCGGCCTGGCCCCGCGGGGTGATGTCCCCGTACCCGACGGTGGCGAGCGTCACCACGGTGAAGTACAGCGCGTCGACCCTGGTGTGCAGCCCGCTGAACTCGCCCGGCTGCTTGGCGAGGGCGTAGTACGTGGCCGAGAAGACGTGCACGGACAGGACGATCAGCAGGGAGATGACCACCCCGGGCCGGCTGTCCGGACGGTCGAGGAGGACGTGCCGGATCTGCCGGAGCAGCAGTACGGCCACGACGGTCAGCAGCAGGGCGAACAGCGCCCAGCTCAGCACGGGCCGCTGGGGGCCCAGGTGGTCGAGGGGGAGCAGGAAATAGGCCACGACCACGGCGGCCGCGATCCCGGCCCGTACGAGCCAGGGCCGGACGGATGCCCAGCCGGTACGGGGGCGTGCGGTCCGGCCGCCCGTCCGGTCCGTCACGGTCCCGCTCCCGTCGTCGACGCCCCGCCCGACGCCCCGGCCGCCTTCGGCTCGGTCCGGCGCACCAGCTGGGCGACGACGAAGGCGACGACCGACGCCATGACGATCAGCGGCATCTGGTCGTGGGCGTCCCGGCCCATCAGCAGCACCGCCAGGACCGCGCTGGCCAGCGGCAGCCCCGTCACCGCGGCCGCCGCGGCGGAGACGCCGAGGGCGAGGGCCGGGGTCGCGCCGAATCCGGGCAGCCCGGAGCAGGCCGAGGCGGTCGCCGCGCCCAGCAGTACGGCCGGGAAGATCGGGCCGCCGCGCAGAGCGCCCAGCGCGACGCCCCAGGCCAGTCCCTTGCACGCGACCAGGGCGACCAGGGCCCCCACGGACCAGGCGTGCGGGTGCGCGGCGAGCTGGGCGAGGGTGGACTGGCCGGACAGCGCGGCCTCGGCCGGGGAGCGGCCGGTGATCAGCGCGTACGCGGCGACACAGACGCCGACCGCGGTGGCGCAGGCGATGGTGCGCGCGGCCGTGTGGTGCCGCGTCCAGGTGACGGTGCGGCGGCCCAGCTCACGGCCCAGCGTGACCAGTACGGCGATCAGGGCGGCCGTGGGAAGGCCCCACAGGAAGTCGCCCGCGTCCGGACCGGCCTGGGGCGGCAGCTCGGGCAGGGCCAGCGCGCCGATCTTCAGTCCCGTCCACTGCCCGAAGCCGGTGAAGACCAGGGCGCCCGTCGCGCTGGCCAGCAGACAGGGCAGCAGCAGCGCGACCAGTCGCGCCCCGGCGAGCCCCGCCCCCTCGATGAGCAGGACCGCCGCGGCCACCGGACCGCCGAGGATGGTGGAGATGGCGGCGGTGGAACCGGCCGTGGCGAGGATCGCGCCCGCCCTTTGGTCCGCGCCCGCACCCGCCCGTCGCACCGCCAGCAGGGCGAGCCCGCTGCCGACGGCCATGAGCGGGGCCTCCGGGCCCAGCACCACGCCGAGGGGCAGCGTGGCCAGGGCGGCGAGCACCGCGCCGGGCAGGGCGCGGGGGCCGACGGGCGCGCCGCCCAGGCCGTTCACCGGCAGATGCCCGCCGCCGCCCGGCATCCGGGTCACGATCGGCGCCAGGATCAGCCCGGCCAGGAGCAGCGCGGGCAGCGGCCACCACCAGGGCGGGACGTGGTAACCGGCCGCCTCCGGCAGCGAGACCCACACCCAGTGCTGCAACTCGTGCTGGAGCCCGACGAAGAAGAAACAGGCCAGCGCGATGGGAACGCCCAGCAGCACGCACAGCAGCAACAGCCGCCGGTAGCCGGGGCTGAGCAGGGTCTGCCGCAGGGACTGCTCGGCCCGTTCCGGGACGGCGTTAACCGGCGCGGTCACGGAACCCGCCCACGCGGGCCCCGCCGGACCAGCGGGGGCTGCCGGGCCTGCCGGGCCTGCCGGGCCCGCCGGGCCTGCCGGCCCAGTGGGGCCTGCCGGCCCAGTGGGGCCTGCCGGGCCAGCGGGCTCTGCCGGGGCTGCCGGGCCTGCCGGTTCTGTGGGGTCTGCCGGGGCGGCAGCTGGGGCTGCCGAGCCTGCCGCTTCTGTGGGGACTGCCAGGACAGCCGGGCCTGCCCGGGCAGCTGGGGCTGTCCGGCCTGTCGGTCCGGTGGGGTCTGCCAGGGCGTCTGTGCCTGTCGGTTCTGCCGAGCCTGTCGGTTCTGCCGGGACAGCTGTGCCTGCCGGGCCTGCCGGGCCTCACCGGGCTGCCGGGCCTGTCGGGGCTGCGGGGCCTGCAGGAGCAGCCGGTCCCGTCGGGACAGCGTCCCCCGTGGCGGCGGCGTCCCCCGGGACAGCGGGGCCTGTCGGGGCTGCGGGGCCTGCAGCAGCAGCCGGGCCCGTCGGGACAGCGGCGTCCCCGGGGACAGCGGCCTCCGCCGGGGCAGCGGGCCACGTCGGGGCGCCGGGGCCCGCCGGGGCAGCGGCCGACTTGTCACACGCCCTCCTTCTTCCGCCCCGAGGCCCGTCGGTCACCCGTGGCCGCGGATGCCGCTCAGTTAACGCGAGGCCGCGAGCGCCCGCATGCGCACGTCCGGCGCGCGGTTCACCCGTCCGGCGGGCCCGCGTGGCCGGGGACCGCGGACGCCCGCAGGCTCTGAACGACCTGTCGGTGCCGTCGGCGCCGGTGGGCAGCTGCCCCGTACGGGGGACACAGAAAGGACTCCGCTCATGAGCCAGCACGCCGAACCCTCTCCCGGCCGGCCGTCCCACGGCGGCGACGCCTCCTGGGCCCAGCGCTCGGGCGACCGCACCAGCGGCTGGGTGACCGGCGGTGTCGTCTTCGCGGGCGTACTGCTACTGCTGAGCGGCGCCCTCGCCGTCCTGCAGGGCATCGCGGCCATCGCCGAGGACGACGTGTACGCCCGTATCGGCACCTACGTCTACGAGATGAGCCTCACCGGCTGGGGGATCGTCCACGTCATCCTCGGCGCCCTCGTGTTCGTCACCGGGTACGGCCTGCTCAAGGACATGACGTGGGCGCGCATGGCGGGCATCGTCCTCGCCTCGCTGAGTCTGGTCGCCCAGTTCCTGTTCCTGCCGTACTCGCCCGTCTGGTCCGTGATCATGATGGCCATCGACGTGTTCGTGATCTGGGCCCTGGCCAGCCGCCAGGACAGCTCCGCCCGGGCCTGACGTTCACCCGGCGCGCCCTCCCTGGAGCCGTACCCGCGGCTCCCGGGAGGCGTGCCAGTGGTCGAGGGGCGGCGGGGGATCAGCGGCGGCGCAGGCCGCGGGCCAGTACGGCCGCCCCCGCGGCGCCCACGGCGGCGGCCACCGCCGTGCCCGCCAGGGCCAGCGCTTGTGCCCGGCGGCTCGGAGCCGCCGGACGGGCGCCCGGCGCGGTGCCGTACGCGCTGCCCGGGGTCTCGGGGCCGGTCGCGGGGCCCGGCAGGGCCGAGGCCAGCAGTTCCGCCAGGTGCACGCCCTCGTGGCCGCCGCTGTCGAACTCGTGGATCTGGGTGCGGCAGCTGAACCCGTCCGCGAGGACGACGGTCGACTCGTCCTCCTCCCGCAGCCGCGGCAGCAGCACCCGCTCCGCGCACGCCTCGCTGACGTCCAGGTGACCGCGCTCGAAGCCGAAGTTGCCGGCCAGCCCGCAGCAGCCGGAGTCCAGCCGTTCCGCGTCCACACCGGCCCGGCGCAGCAGCTCCTGGTCGGCCTCCCAGCCCAGTACCGCGTGCTGGTGGCAGTGCACCTGGGCCAGCGCACGCGCGGACCGGTCCGGTACCTGCGGCGGCTCGTAACCGGGGGAGTGCTCGGTGAGCAGCTCCGACAGCGTCACCGTCTGCTCGGCCAGCCGCAGCACGTCCTGGTCGCCGGGGAACAGCTCCGCCGCGTCCGCCCGGAACACGGCCGCGCAGCTCGGCTCCAGCGCCACCACCAGGCCGCCCGACCGCACCTGGGCGGCCAGAGCGCGCACGGTACGGGTGAGGACCTTCTCCGCCGTGCCCAGCTGCCCGGTGGAGATCCAGGTCAGCCCGCAGCACAGCGGCTCCTCGGGCAACTCCACCCTCCAGTCGGCGTGTTCGAGGACCCGTACCGCCGCCCGGCCGACGTGCGGGTGGAAGTGGTTGGTGAAGGTGTCCGGCCACAGCAGCACGGAGCCGCGGCGCCCGTCGCCCTCCGGCTCGTGGTCCGCGAACCACTGCTCGAAGGTCCGCTCCGCGAACAGCGGCACCTCCCGGTCCGCCACCCCCGCCATCAGCACCGCGGCCTTCGACAGCAGCGGGGTGTGCGTGAGCGCGTTGACGACCGGCGCGAGCCGCGTGCGGCCCACCACCTGCGCGAGCGCCGGCAGCCAGCCCATCGACCAGTCCGAGCGGGGCCTGCGCCACGGGCGTCCCTCGTAGTGGTGGGACAGGAACTCCGCCTTGTACGTGGCCATGTCCACGTCCGCCGGACAGTCCTTCTTGCAGCCCTTGCAGGCCAGGCACAGATCGAGGGCGTCCTTGACCACCTCCGAACGCCAGCCGTCCCGGATCGCGCCGTCCCCGTGCCCGTCGAGCATCTCGAACAGCAGCCGGGCCCGCCCCCGCGTCGAGTGCTCCTCCTCCCGGGTCACCTGGTACGACGGGCACATCACCGTGCCGTCGCTGGTGTGCTGCCGGCACTTTCCGACCCCGACGCAGCGATTGGCCGCCTGCGCGAACGAACCCCCGTCGTGCGGGAACCGGAAATGCAGGTCGCGGGGCTCGAACGGAGCCCAGTCACCGCCGAGGCGCAGGTTCTCGTCCAGCCCGTACGGCGCGACGACCTTCCCCGGGTTCATCCGGTCCAGCGGGTCGAAGACGGCCTTCAGCCGCCCGAACGCCTCCACGAGCCGGTCTCCGAACATCCGGGACAGCAACTCGCCCCGGCTCTGCCCGTCCCCGTGCTCGCCGGACAGCGAGCCGCCGAACTCGACGACGAGATCGGCCGCCCGCTCCATGAACCTCCGGTACGTCGCCACGCCGTCCGCGGTGTACAGGTCGAACGGGATCCGGGTGTGCACGCAGCCATGCCCGAAGTGGCCGTACAGGCTCGGACCGGTGTCGCTCAGGTATCCGAACTCCTCGAACAGGGCGCGCAGTCGGCGCAGGTAGTCGCCCAGCCTGTCGGGGGAGACCGCCGAGTCCTCCCAGCCCTCGAAGGTGTCGGGCCTGCCCGGGATGTGCGCGGTGGCGCCGAGCCCGGCCTCGCGGACCTGCCACAGGTCCTGCTCGTGCGACGGGTCGTCCATGAACGCGCAGTCGGCGTCGTGCTCGGAGCGGTGCACGGCCTCCAGCATCCGGTGCGCCCGCGCGCCGGCCTCCTCGACGGTGTCCCCGCCGAACTGCACCATCAGATAGGCGTCGCCCGCGGGCATCTCGGCCAGCGCCTCCGCGTTCAGGTGCTTGATCCGCTCGTCGCGGACCAGCCGGGCGTCGACGCCCTCCAGCGCGATCGGCTCGTGCGGCAGGATGTCGGGCACCGCGTCGGCGGCCTTGTCGATGGTGTCGAACCCCAGGATCAGCAGGGAGCGTTCCTTCACCACCGGCACCAGTTCCAGCTCCGCCCGCACCACCGTGACCAGCGTCGACTCGCTGCCCACCAGCAGACCCGCCACGTCGAAGCCGTACTCGGGCAGCAGCGAGTCCAGGTTGTAGCCGGAGACCCGGCGCGGGATGTCCGGGAACCGGCGGCGCACCTCGTCCCCGTAGGTGTCGCGCAGCGCGCGCAGCCGCCGGTAGACGGTCGCCCGCAGATCGCCCTGCCGCTCGATCTCGGCGTACTCCTCGTCGCCGGTCTCCCCGCACCAGAAGCGGGTGCCGTCGTACAGCAGCACCTCGAGGCGGGCGATGTTGTCCACCACCTTGCCGTGCGCCTGCGCGGTGGCACCGCAGGAGTTGTTGCCGATCATGCCGCCGAGGGTGCAGTTGGCGTGGGTGGCGGGCTCGGGCCCGTAGCGCAGGCCGTACGGCGCGAGTTGCCGGTTCAGGTCGTCGAGCACGATGCCGGGCTGTACGACACAGGTGCGGGCGTCGGGGTCCACCGACTCCAGCCGCGTGCAGTACTTGGACCAGTCGAGGACCACGCCCGCGTTGGTGCACTGCCCGGCCAGGCTCGTCCCGCCACCGCGCGAGAGCACGGGCGCCCCGAAGTCCCGCGCCACGGCCACCGCCTCCGCCCCGGCCTCCGGGGTGCGCGGGACGACCACGCCGATGGGTGTCTGCCGGAAGTTCGACGCGTCCGTGGAGTAGGCGGCCCGGCTCCCGGCGTCGAAGCGGATCTCCCCGTCCACCCGCTCGCGCAGGGCCGCCTGGAGCGCGGCGGTGTCGACCGGCGGCGGTGCCCCTTCGCGCGTGACGGGCTCGGGCAGATCCAGCGCACCCATGGGCACTCCTCCGTGTGGCGGTGTACGTCCGTCGGCGCGGTGGTGGCGCCCGCCCGGCGCGACGGCCGTCGCTGAGTACCCCGCCCGGTGCCGCGCAATCACCGGACACGGAGCGTCGCCGACCGTGTCGCTGTTGGGCCGAACGGGTGACTTGGCGTAAGAATTGGCTGGTGCAGGCAATGAAGGCGAGTGAAATCGGGGGAGCCGGTGAACAGCCACGACGTCACCGATGAACAGTGGGAAGGGCTCGCCCAGGTCGTTCCGTTGCGCGGGCGCGACGCCTGGCCGTCGGCGGTCGGTCACCGGGCGATGCCGGAGGCGGAGACGGAGCGGCGCCGTCGGTTCGTCGTGCTGCGGGTCAACGTGTTCGCGGACGCCCGCGAGGTCGCCGAGACCCTGATGGCGGGCATTCCGGTCCTCCTGGACCTGACCAGCGCCGAGGGCGAGGTCGCCAAGCGGGTCCTGGACTTCAGTACCGGCGTCGTCTTCGGGCTGGCCAGCGGGATGCATCGAGTCGACCGCAACGTCTTCCTGCTGACCCCGGCGGGAACCGAGGTGAACGGGCTGATGGAGGGCGCGGCGGGGGTCCCCGGAATGTGACGGCCCCGGAGTCCCGGAGAGTGACGGCCGCCCCGGTCCTGACCGCCCGGTCCCCCGATCGTAGGAAAGCCGTCCGGGCAAAACGGTTCGCCGTCCTGTGGAGTCCTACGGTCCGCATATGGCAGCGTCACCTGCGTCCTCCCCGTCACCGGCGTCCCCCGGGTCACCCGGGTCCGCCGCGTCGCCGGCGTCCGTCGAGACGCTCCCCGGCCGGCCCCGTGTCACCCAGTTGAGGCTGGCCGCCTTCGCCGGGCACCGGCGCGCCGTGCTGCGGCTCGGGCCGCTCACCCTGCTCGCCGGGTCCAGCGGCAGCGGCAAGACCAGTGCGCTCAGGGCGTACGACGCCCTGGCCCGGCTCGGCGGCGGCGCGGAACTCGGCGCGGTGTTCCCGGACCCCGGTGCCTGCGTGCCCGAGCGTGCCCGGCCCGACGCCCAGCGCCGCCGGGGCTTTCGCATCGGCTGCACGGCCGACGGGGCCGAGGGGCCGGTGCACCTGGACGTCGCCGTGCAGGCCGAGCCCGAGCTGCGCATCGTGGGGGAGCGGCTGTCGGCGGACGGCGTCGTACTCCTTGAGACGGCCCTGCGCGACCCGGGTCGGCGTGCCGTGCAGGCGGCCTGGCACACGGCCGGGTCGGCGCCCGTGACCCGCGCCCCCCTGCCGGACGACCGGCTCGGCACTCCGCTGCTTCCGCTGCGGGTGGCCGGCAAGACGGACGGGCAGCGCAGGGTTCTGGCGGCGGCCGAGCAGATGGTGGTCGCCCTGCGCTCCGTCTTCGCCTGCGATCCGCGGCCGGGCCGGATGCGCGAGCCCGTGCCCGCCGGCTCCGGGCGCCTGCTCGGCGGCTGCGACAACCTCGCCGACGTGCTGTGGCGCACCCGCGCCGAGTGCGGCCGGCGGCACGCGCAGTTCGTCGCGGCGGTACGCACCGGATGCGCGGGCCCCGTCGAGGACGTCCTGGCCGAACCGGTCGTCGGCGGCGTGGTCCGCGCGCTGATCGACCGGGGCGACGGCATCCGCACCGGCCTCGCCCGCCTCGGCTACGGCGAACTGCGCTACCTCGCCCTCGCGCTCGTGCTGTTCACCGGCCCCGGCGTACTGGAGGTCGACCCGGCCGGTGAGGTGCCCGCCGCCCTCCAGACGCTCACCGTCCTCGCCGACGGCTTCGACCGCGGGCTCGACGTGCGCCAGCGCGCCGAACTGCTCCGGCTGGCTGCGCGGATGTGCGACCGGGGGCACATCCGCTTCGTCGGAACGGTCGCCGACGCGTCGTGGGCGGCGGGGGCGGTCGGGGCGGCAGGGGCGGACGGGCCGGACGGGCCGGACGGCGTCACGGTGGTACACCTGGACCCGTGACCGATCACCCTCGTGACCTCGCGGCCCTGCGGCGCAGGCTGGCCGAGTTCGCCGCCGCGCGCGACTGGCAGCCGTACCACACCCCGAAGAACCTGGCCGCGGCCCTCAGCGTGGAGGCCTCCGAACTCCTGGAGATCTTCCAGTGGTTGACGCCCGAACAGTCGGCCCGCGTGATGACCGACCCGGACACCGCCCACCGGGTCCGGGACGAGGTCGCCGATGTCCTGGCGTACCTCCTTCAGTTCTGTGAGGTGCTCGGCGTCGACCCGCTGGCCGCGCTGGAGGCGAAGATCGAGCGGAACGAGTCCCGGTTCCCCGTGGCGGGCGATCCGGAAGGCTGACCCCGGAGGAGTCACCGGAGGAGTCACCCGCTCCACTATCACTCTCCGCTGTCAAAATCCGGCCAGAAATCAATTTGTTGTCCGAAGATTTCCGCCTTCCTCTGGCTTTTCGCCCCACACGCCTTCACTCTGGGTAGTGGACAACGGAGTTCGGGCGGACGCGCCGCGAGCGCGTCGGAACAGACGGGGGCAGCGCATGGACGCTGTGCGGCTCATCGTGACGAGTGGGCGTGCCCTGGCCGCCGGTGGCGAGGTGCCGGAGGTCCTGACGGAGGTGTGGCAGGTGCAGGCACTGGCCCAGGCGATCGGCAGCCGGCTGGCGGTCCACGGACCACCCGAACTGCGCGGCGAAGCCATGGGGTTGACCGAACTGGCGGGCCGAGGCTGCGGAGTGCTGCGCACTCCCGAGCTGGCCCCGGGTGAGCTGCGCGCCGCCCAGCTCACCGAACTGGGCGACGCCCGTCAGGCCCTGATGCGCCTGGGCACCCTGCTCGGCGAGACCGGCATCGCCCTCGTGGGCGTCGCCTGCGCCGCCGACGACGAGGCGACGTACTGGCAGTGCATGGAGGCCATCGACGCGGCCGACGAGTCAAGGGACCGCGTCCTGGAGATGCTGCGCAAACTGGCGGACCGCGACGCGCACTTACCGGAGCGGGAAGCGGGCTAGGACCTGTCCCAGCGGCTCCCGCCCCGCGCGACGCGACGGGAGCCTGTGCCGCACCCCCGCGCCGAGCAGGCAGGATGGAAGACATGGATCTCCGTATCTTCACCGAGCCCCAGCAGGGGGCCACCTACGACACCTTGCTCACCGTGGCCAAGGCCACCGAGGACCTCGGCTTCGACGCCTTCTTCCGCAGCGACCACTATCTGCGCATGGGCGCCGTGGACGGCCTCCCCGGCCCCACCGACGCCTGGATCACCCTCGCCGGCCTCGCCCGGGAGACGAAGCGCATCCGCCTCGGCACCCTGATGACCGCGGGCACCTTCCGCCTCCCCGGCGTCCTCGCCATCCAGGTCGCGCAGGTCGACCAGATGTCGGGCGGCCGCGTCGAGCTGGGTCTGGGCGCCGGCTGGTTCGAGGATGAGCACAAGGCGTACGGCATCCCCTTCCCCAAGGAGAAGATCGGCCGGCTGGAGGAGCAGCTGGCGATCGTCACCGGTCTGTGGGCCACCGAGACCGGCAAGACCTTCGACTTCCACGGCCGGTTCTACGACCTCACCGACTCGCCCGCGCTGCCCAAGCCCGCGCAGGCCAAGGTCCCCGTGCTCATCGGCGGCCACGGCGCCACCCGCACCCCGCGGCTGGCCGGTCAGTACGCCGACGAGTTCAACATGCCGTTCGCCTCGATCGAGGACACCGAGCGCCAGTTCGGCCGGGTGCGGGCCGCCGCCGAGGCGGCCGGCCGCGCGGCGGACGCCCTCACCTACTCCAACGCCCTCGTCGCCTGCGTCGGCAAGGACGACGCCGAGGTCGCCCGTCGCGCCGCCGTCATCGGCCGCGAGGTCGAGGAGCTGAAGGCCAACGGCCTGGCGGGCTCCCCGGCCGAGGTGGTCGAGAAGATCGGCCGCTACGCCGAGGCCGGCGCCCAGCGGATCTACCTCCAGATCCTCGACCTCGACGACCTGGACCACCTGGAGCTGATCTCCTCCCAGGTCCAGTCGCAGCTGGCCTGAGACCAGCTGTCGGACAGCCGAATATCCGAAGGCGCCGGTCACCCGCCCTGTGCGATCGTGTGACCGTCGTTCTGCCGGAGCCCTCGGGGTACCGCCCCGGGGGCTCCCGCGCGTACGACGTCCCGTCACATCCGCCCAGCCGGAGAGGCCCTCCGCATGTTCCTGACCATCACCACCACCGGTACCCCCGAGCACCCCGCGACCGACCTCGGTTTCCTGCTGCACAAGCATCCCGAGAAGGCGCAGGCGTTCTCCACCTCCTTCGGCACGGCCCACGTGCTCTACCCGGAGGCGGAGGAACAGCGCTGCACGGCGGCGCTGCTGCTGGAGGTCGACGCGGTGGCGCTGGTCAGGCGCGGCAAGGGCAAGGGACGCGGCGGCGCCCCGGACGCGGCCCTCGCGCAGTACGTCAACGACCGCCCGTACGCGGCCTCGTCCCTCCTCGCCGTCGCGCTGAGCAACGTCTTCTCCAGCGCGATGCGCGGCGTGTGCAAGGCCCGCCCCGAGCGCGCCGCCCAGCCGCTCCCGCTGCGCGTCGAGATCCCGGCGCTGCCCGCCCGCGGCGGCCCCGACCTCGTACGCCGCCTCTTCGAGCCGCTCGGCTGGGCGGTCACCGTCGAGAACGTCCCGCTGGACACCGAGTTCCCCGAGTGGGGCGACTCGCGCTACGTCCGGCTCGTGCTGGACTCCGAGACCCTCACCCTCTCGAACGCCCTGCGCCACCTGTACGTCCTCCTCCCGGTGCTCGACGACGCCAAGCACTACTGGGTCTCCCCGGACGAGGTCGACAAGCTGATGCGGGCCGGCGGCGCCTGGCTGTACCACCACCCCGAGGTGAAGCTGATCACCAGCCGCTACCTGTCCCGCCGCTGGTCCCTGACCCGCGAGGCGATGGACCGGCTGGAGCTGATCCGGCTGGCCGAGACCGACGACAGCGAGGTCGAGGAGATCGACAACGCCGTCGAGGCGGAGGCCGAGCAGGAGGAGAAGCCCACCCCGCTCGCCGTGCAGCGCCGCGAGGCGATCCTCACCGCGCTGCGCGACCACGCCGCCGGCCGCGTCCTCGACCTCGGCTGCGGCGAGGGGCACCTGGTGCGCGAGCTGCTCAAGGAGCCGCGCTTCACCGAGATCGTCGGCGTGGACGTGTCGGTGCGCGCCCTCACCATCGCCTCCCGGCGGCTCAAGCTGGACCGCATGGGTGAGCGGCAGGCCGCGCGCGTCCAGCTCTTCCAGGGCTCCCTCGCCTACACCGACAAGCGCCTCAAGGGCTACGACGCCGCCGTGCTCAGCGAGGTGATCGAGCACCTCGACCTGCCGAGGCTGCCCGCCCTGGAGTACGCCGTCTTCGGCTCGGCACGCCCGCGCACCGTCGTCGTCACCACGCCCAACGTCGAGTACAACGTGCGCTGGGAGAGCCTCCCGGCCGGTCACGTCCGCCACCGCGACCACCGCTTCGAGTGGACCCGTGAGGAGTTCCGCGCCTGGGCCGCGGCGGTCGCCGAACGGCACGGCTACGCCGTGGAGTTCCGCCCCGTCGGACCCGACGACCCCGAGGTGGGCCCGCCCACCCAGCTGGCCCTGTTCACCGTGAAGACCGCGCCCGGGACCACCACCGAGAAGGAGGCGAAGGCCGCATGACCACCACCGGCACCACCGACACCACCGTGCGGGCCCGCGCCCTGCCCGTCACCGACCTCTCCCTCGTCGTGCTGATCGGCGCCTCCGGCTCCGGCAAGTCCACCTTCGCGCGGCGCCACTTCAAGCCGACCGAGGTCATATCCTCCGACTTCTGCCGGGGCCTGGTCGCCGACGACGAGAACGACCAGAGCGCCAGCCGCGACGCCTTCGACGTCCTGCACTACATCGCCGGCAAGCGGCTCGCCGCCGGCCGCCGCACCGTGGTCGACGCGACCAACGTGCAGCAGGACGCGCGGCGCCAGCTGATCGACCTGGCCAGGAAGCACGACGTGCTGCCCATCGCCATCGTGCTCGACGTGCCCGAGCAGGTCTGCGCCGAGCGCAACGCCACCCGCACCGACCGCGCCGACATGCCCCGCCGGGTCATCCAGCGCCACACCCGCGAACTCCGCCGCTCCCTGCGCCACCTGGAGCGCGAGGGCTTCCGCAAGGTGCACGTGCTGCGCGGCGTCGAAGAGGCCGAGCACGCCACCGTCGTGACCGAGAAGCGGTTCAACGACCTCACCCACCTCACCGGCCCCTTCGACATCGTCGGTGACATCCACGGCTGCGCCGCCGAGCTGGAGACCCTGCTCGGCAAGCTCGGTTACGCCGACGGCGTCCACCCCGAGGGCCGCACCGCCGTCTTCGTCGGCGACCTCGTCGACCGCGGGCCGGACAGCCCCGGCGTGCTGCGCCGCGTGATGTCCATGGTCAAGTCGGGCAACGCCCTGTGCGTGCCCGGCAACCACGAGAACAAGTACGGCCGGTTCCTGAAGGGCCGCAAGGTCCAGCACACCCACGGACTCGCCGAGACCGTCGAGCAGATGGACGGCGAGAGCGAGGAGTTCCGCGCCGAGGTACGGGAGTTCATCGACGGCCTGGTCAGCCACTACGTCCTCGACGGCGGCCGGCTCGTGGTCTGCCACGCCGGTCTGCCCGAGAAGTACCACGGCCGCACCTCCGGCCGGGTCCGCTCGCACGCCCTGTACGGCGACACCACCGGTGAGACCGACGAGTTCGGCCTGCCCGTGCGCTACCCGTGGGCCGAGGACTACCGGGGCCGCGCGGCCGTCGTCTACGGCCACACCCCCGTCCCGGAGGCCACCTGGCTCAACAACACCATCTGCCTGGACACCGGCGCGGTCTTCGGCGGCAAGCTCACCGCGCTGCGCTGGCCGGAGCGGGAGATCGTCGACGTACCGGCCGAGCGGGTCTGGTACGAGCCGGCCAAGCCGCTGCGCACCGAGGCGCCCGGCGGGCACGACGGCCGTCCGCTGGACCTGGCCGACGTCCAGGGCCGCCGGGTGGTGGAGACCCGGCACGCCGGGCGGATCACCGTGCGCGAGGAGAACGGCGCGGCGGCCCTGGAGGTCATGAGCCGCTTCGCCACCGACCCCCGCCTGCTGCCGTACCTCCCGCCGACCATGGCACCGACGGCCACCTCGGGCGTGGACGGCTATCTGGAGCACCCGAAGGAGGCGTTCGCGCAGTACGCGGCGGACGGTGTGGCGCGGGTCGTGTGCGAGGAGAAGCACATGGGTTCGCGGGCGGTGGTCCTGGTCTGCCGCGACGCGGAGGCGGCCCGTACCCGCTTCGGCGTGGATGGCCTCACTGGCTCGCTCTACACCCGTACCGGCCGCCCGTTCCTCGACGACGCGTCCGTCACGGAGCAGATCCTCGACCGGCTGCGCACCGCCATCGGCGAGGCTGGCCTGTGGGACGAACTGGCCACCGACTGGCTGCTCCTCGACACCGAGCTGATGCCGTGGTCGCTCAAGGCGTCCGGGCTGCTGCGTTCCCAGTACGCCGCCGTGGGCGCCGCCGCCGGCGCGGCGTTCCCGGGCGTGCTGGCAGCGCTGGAGGGCGCCGCGGCGCGCGGCGTCGAGGTGAAGGACCTTCTCGACCGCCAGCGCGCCCGGTCCGCCGACGCGGCCGCCTTCACCGACGCCTACCGCCGCTACTGCTGGCCCACCGACGGCCTGGACGGCGTCCGCCTGGCCCCGTTCCAGATCCTCGCCGTCCAGGGCCGCAGCCTGGCCGCACTGCCGCACGACGAGCAGCTCGCCCTCATCGACCGGCTCGTCGAGCACGACGGCAGCGGCCTGCTGCAGACCACCCGGCGGCTGTACGTCGACACCGGCGACCCGGAGTCGGTGTCGGCGGGTACCGACTGGTGGCTGGAGATGACCGGCCGCGGCGGCGAGGGCATGGTCGTCAAGCCCGTCGGCGCGCTGGTACGCGACGAGAAGGGCCGCCTGGTCCAGCCCGGCATCAAGTGCCGGGGCCGCGAGTACCTGCGGATCATCTACGGTCCCGAGTACACCCTCCCCGACAACCTCGCCCGGCTCAGGCACCGGTTCCTGAACCACAAGCGGTCCCTGGCGATCCGCGAGTACGCCCTCGGTCTGGAGGCCCTGGACCGCCTCGCGGACGGCGAGCCGCTGTGGAGGGTGCACGAGGCGGTGTTCGGGGTGCTGGCGCTGGAGTCGGAGCCGGTGGACCCGCGCCTGTGACCCGGTGATCCAGTGATCCGGTCCACGGCGGCGGGCGTACGCCGGCCGGTGTCACCCGGCGTACGGCTCGACCGCCGCGGACCGGGCCGGCTCCGGCCGGTGCTCGCGCGTGGCGAGCCGCGCGTTCAGCCGCAGGAGCGGCTGGGTCAGGAGCGTCGTGGCGAGGGCCATGAAGACGAGGACCGTGCAGAGCGGGGCGCTCAGCAGTCCCGCGTCCAGGCCCGCGTCCAGTCCCGCGTCGAGGGCGATCAGCTCGGTCAGCCCCTGGGGCACCGGGAGGACGCACTGTGGTCACGGGCACGCGAAAGCAGGGGGTGAACGGGCGCCGGAGTGGTCAGGATGGAGACATGGGATTCCAAGTCGACTCCGAAGCCGGGCGGCTCACCCGCGTCATCCTGCACCGGCCGGATCTCGAGCTCAAAAGGCTCACCCCCAGCAACAAGGACGCCCTCCTCTTCGACGACGTGCTCTGGGTGCGCCGGGCGCGCGCCGAGCACGACGGGTTCGCCGACGTGCTCCGCGACCGCGGGGTGGCGGTGCACCTCTTCGGCGACCTGCTCACCGAGACCCTGGACGTCCCCGCCGCGCGGCGGCTCGTCCTGGACCGGGTCTTCGACGAGAAGGAGTACGGAGTGCTGGCCACGGACCACCTCCGGGCCGCCTTCGACACCCTGCCCGCCCACGAACTGGCCGAGTGGCTGGTCGGCGGCATGACCAAGCGGGAGTTCCTGGCCGCGCACCCGGAGCCGACCTCCGTGCGCTTCCGCGCCATGGAGCTGGACGACTTCCTGCTCGGCCCGCTGCCCAACCACCTCTTCACCCGGGACACCTCGGCCTGGATCTACGACGGCGTCTCCATCAACGCGATGCGCTGGCCCGCCCGGCAGCGCGAGACGGTCCACTTCGAGGCGATCTACCGGCACCACCCGCTCTTTTGCGACGAGACCTTCCACCTCTGGTCCGAGGGGCAGGCCGACTACCCCTCCACCATCGAGGGCGGTGACGTCCTGGTCATCGGCAACGGCGCGGTGCTCATCGGCATGAGCGAGCGCACCACGCCCCAGGCCGTCGAGATGCTCGCCCACAAGCTGTTCGCCGCCGGGTCCGCCCGGACCATCGTGGCCCTCGACATGCCCAAGCGGCGGGCCTTCATGCACCTCGACACGGTGATGACGATGGTCGACGGCGACACCTTCACCCAGTACGCAGGGCTCGGCATGCTCCGCTCCTACACCATCGAGCCGGGGGCCGGGGAGAAGGACCTGAAGGTCACCGACCACCCGCCGGAGCACATGCACCGCGCGATGGCCGCCGCCCTCGGGCTCGGCGAGATCCGGGTCCTGACCGCGACCCAGGACGTCCACGCGGCCGAGCGAGAGCAGTGGGACGACGGCTGCAACGTCCTGGCCGTCGAACCGGGTGTCGTCGTCGCCTACGAGCGCAACGCCACCACCAACACCCACCTGCGCAAACAGGGCATCGAGGTGATCGAGATCCCGGGCAGCGAACTGGGCCGGGGCCGGGGCGGGCCACGCTGCATGAGCTGCCCCGTCGAGCGGTCCGCGGTGTAGGCCCGCGACGCGGGGGCCGTATAGAAATTCGGAGCGTCGTATATAGTTTCAGAAGTCCCCGTTCCCGTCCCGTCTCTCTGGAGCGCCCTCATGGCGACAGTCCCGACCGCCCTCGCCGGCCGCCACTTCCTCAAGGAGCTCGATTTCACCGAGGAGGAGTTCCGCGGCCTGGTCGAGCTGGCCGCGGAGCTGAAGGCCGCCAAGCGGGCCGGGACCGAGACCCGGTATCTGAGCGGCAGGAACATCGCCCTGATCTTCGAGAAGACCTCGACGCGCACCCGCTGCGCGTTCGAGGTCGCCGCCGCCGACCAGGGCGCCTCGACCACGTACCTCGACCCGGCCGGCTCCCAGATCGGCCACAAGGAGTCCGTGAAGGACACCGCGCGCGTGCTGGGCCGGATGTTCGACGGCATCGAGTACCGCGGCGACAGTCAGGCCAAGGTCGAGGAACTGGCAGCCTTCGCGGGCGTCCCCGTCTACAACGGCCTGACCGACGACTGGCACCCCACCCAGATGCTCGCCGACGTGCTCACGATGACCGAGCACAGCGACCGGCCCCTCGGCGAGATCGCCTTCGCCTACCTCGGCGACGCCCGCTTCAACATGGGCAACTCCTACCTGGTCACCGGCGCCCTGCTCGGCATGGACGTGCGCATCGTGGCCCCGAAGTCCTACTGGCCCGCCCAGGAGGTCGTCGACCGGGCGAGGAAGCTCGCCGGGACCAGCGGGGCGCGCATCACCCTGACCGAGGACGTGGCCGAGGGCGTGCGCGGCGCCGGATTCGTCATCACCGACGTCTGGGTCTCCATGGGCGAGCCCAAGGAGGTCTGGGCGGAGCGCGTCAAGGCCCTCGCGCCCTACGCCGTGACCATGGACGTCCTGCGCGCCACCGGCAACCCGGACGTCAAGTTCCTGCACTGCCTGCCCGCCTTCCACGACCTGGGCACCAAGGTCGGCCAGGAGATCTTCGAGACCTACGGGCTCGACTCCCTCGAGGTCACGGACGAGGTCTTCGAGTCGGAGCACTCGGTCGTCTTCGACGAGGCGGAGAACCGCCTGCACACCATCAAGGCCGTACTCGTCGCCACCCTCGCCTGACTCTTCCACGCAGCCTCCCCCACCTGGCCCTATGCTGACCGGCGGCTCCGGAGCCACCCCTTCCGGCACCGTCGGCCGCGACCACCGTCGCGCCCCCCGCACCACCAGAAACGAGCACCACCCGCAATGCCCGCTTCCCGCGTCAAGTCCCCCCACCTCCTGGTCGCCGAATCCGGCGCCGACCGCGAAGGCCACGGCCTGAAGCGCACGATGGGGCTGTTCCAGCTCGTCTGCTTCGGCGTCGGCGCCATCGTCGGCACCGGCATCTTCGTCGGCCTGTCCGACTCCGTCGCCGAGGCCGGCCCGGCCGTCGTCGTCTCCTTCGTTCTGGCCGCGATCACCTGCGTGTTCACCGCGTTCGCCTTCGCCGAGCTGGGCGGCGCGATCCCGGTCTCCGGCTCCTCGTACTCCTTCGCCTACGCCGGACTCGGCGAGCGGACCGCCTTCCTCGTCGGCTGGTGCCTGCTCCTGGAGTACGGCGTGTCGGTCTCGGCGGTCGCGGTCGGCTGGAGCCAGTACGTCAACGAGCTGCTCGACAGCGTCCTCGGGCTCCGGCTGCCCCAGGCACTGTCCGCAGGCCCCGGCGAGGGCGGCGCCGTCAACCTGCCCGCGGTGATCGTCATCGCCCTGGCCTGCGTCCTGCTGGTGCGCGGCGTGCGGGAGAGCGCCCGCGCCACGGCCGCCATGGCCGTCCTGAAGCTGGCCGTCCTCCTCGCCTTCTGCGCCATCGGCTTCTACGCCTTCCAGGACGGCAACCTCACCCCGTTCTCCCCGGCCGGCCTCGGCGGCATCGGCGCCGGCACCACGGCCGCCTTCTTCTCGTACATCGGCTTCGACGCGATCACCACGGCCGGTGAGGAGGCCAAGAACCCGCGCCGGGACATCCCCGTCGCGATCCTGGTCTGCATCGGCCTGGTCACCCTGCTGTACTGCGCGGTCGCCGTCGCCGCGATCGGCGCCGTCGGCGGCGACCAGGTCGGCGACCGGCCCGCCGCGCTCTCCTACGTGGTCGACCAGGTCACCGGTTCCGCGATCGGCGGGGGCGTGGTCGCCTTCGGCGCGGTCGTCGCCATCGCCTCGGTGGTGCTCGCCGTGATGTACGGCCAGACCCGCATCCTGATGTCGATGTCCCGGGACGGCCTGATCCCCCAGGTCTTCGAGAAGGTCTCCCCGCGCACCGCGACCCCCGTCGCCGGCACCCTGATCGTCGGCGCGGTCTTCGCCCTGCCGGCCGCCTTCGCCCCGCTCGACGCGGTGGTCAACCTGTGCACCATCGGCACCCTCGCCACGATGGCCGCCGTCAACGTCTCGGTGATCACCCTGCGTCGCCGCGAACCGGGCCTCGCCCGCACCTTCCGCGTCCCGCTGTACCCGGCGACACCGCTGCTCGGGGTCGGCTTCTGCCTGTACCTGATGTACGAGACGGGCGGGGCCACCTGGCTGCAGTTCGCGGTGTTCCTCGCGGTGGGCCTGCTGGTGTACACGGCCTACGGGCGCCGCCACTCCCGCCTCGCCCGGACCGCCGTCAGTGCGGACGACGCTGAGCGGGTACCGCAGGAAGCCTGAACCAGACCGCCTTGCCCGCCCCGGTGGGCCGGTGACCGCAGGACGAGCTGAGGGCGCGGATCAGCAGCAGACCGCGCCCGTCCTCGCGCCACGGGTCGGGCGGCTCCACGTCCGGCCGGGTGAGGTCGGCGGGCGGCGACGGGTCCGGGTCGTGCACCTCGACCTGGCAGCCGGTCGGCATCAGCTCCACCACCAGCTCGATCGGCGTCCGGCCGACGGAGGTGTGTTCCACGGCGTTGGCGACCAGCTCCGCCGTGAGCAGCTCCGCGGTGTCGCCGTCCGCCGTGTGCTCCAGCTCGGCCAGGGCGTTGCGCACCAGCGCACGCGCCACCGGCACCGCCGCGGCGGAATGCGGCAGCGCGATGCGCCAGGAGGCGGGAGCGGGGAAGTGATCGTGCACGGCAGGTCCGTTTCGTGGAGCAGGGGCGTCCTGTCCTGCTTTCAACCTTATGAATGGTACGGCGCCACCCGGCAGAGCCGTACGACGGGCACCTCCGGGACCTTAGGCCCTCGACACCGTCGCCTTATCGCGCACCCGTGACGACAGTCACAGAAGGGTGATAGCTTCGAATGTCATGAGTCCCTTCACCGGCTCCGCCGCCCCCACCCCCGACTGGCGGCACCTGCGTGTCGAGATCACCGACGGCGTCGCCACCGTCACCCTCGCCCGCCCCGACAAGCTCAACGCGCTCACCTTCGAGGCCTACGCCGACCTGCGCGACCTGCTCGCCGAGCTGTCCCGTCAGCGGTCCGTACGGGCGCTGGTGCTGGCCGGCGAGGGGCGCGGCTTCTGCTCCGGCGGCGACGTGGACGAGATCATCGGCGCGACGCTGTCCATGGACACCGCCCGGCTGCTCGACTTCAACCGGATGACCGGCCAGGTGGTGCGGGCGGTACGGGAGTGCCCGTTCCCGGTGATCGCCGCGCTGCACGGCGTCGCCGCCGGGGCGGGCGCGGTCCTCGCCCTGGCCGCCGACTTCCGCGTCGCCGACCCCTCCGCCCGCTTCGCCTTCCTCTTCACCCGCGTCGGCCTCTCCGGCGGCGACATGGGCGCCGCGTACCTGCTGCCCCGCGTCGTCGGCCTCGGCCACGCCACCCGGCTGCTGATGCTCGGCGACACGGTGCGGGCGCCCGAGGCCGAGCGGATCGGCCTGATCAGCGAGCTGACCGAGGAAGGCCGCGCCGACGAGGCCGCCCACACCCTGGCCCACCACCTGGCCGACGGCCCGGCCCTGGCGTACGCCCAGACCAAGGCCCTGCTCACCGCCGAACTGGACATGCCGCTCGCGGCAGCGGTGGAACTGGACGCCTCCACCCAGGCCCTCCTGATGACCGGCGAGGACTACGCCGAGTTCCACGCGGCCTTCACGGAAAAGCGTCCCCCGAAGTGGCAAGGGAGGTAGACGGATGCTCTCGTCCCGGGGAAGTGCAGCCGACCCAGGGGTGCGGGGCCGTGTCGATCAGCGGCTCCGCCGCGGGGCGCGAGCAACCACAACGACGCCGCAGTCGCCCGCGACGAAAAGCCACCCCCTGCACGCGGCGATCATTGGCGGCGGCCCCGGCGGCCTCTACACCGCCGCCCTCCTCAAACGCCTCGCCCCCGACCGCGAGGTCACCGTCTACGAGCGCAACGCCCCCGACGACACCTTCGGCTTCGGCGTAGTCCTCTCCGACGAAACCCTCGGCGGCATCGAACACGCCGACCCCGTCGTCTACGAGACCCTCAAGGCCCGCTTCGTCCGCTGGGACGACATCGACATCGTCCACCGAAGCACCCGCCACACCTCCGGGGGACACCGCTTCGCCGCCCTCGGCCGCCGCCGCCTCCTGGAGATCCTCCACGACCGCTGCCGCGACCTCGGCGTGGACCTGCGCTTCCGCACCGAGGCCCCGCCCCCGGACCGGCTCGCACGGACCCACGACCTCGTCGTCGCCGCCGACGGAGTGCACAGCTCCACCCGCGAGCGGTACCGCGACGTCTTCCGGCCGCACCTCACCCCCCACCGCTGCCGCTACATCTGGCTCGCCGCCGACTTCGCCTTCGACGCCTTCCGCTTCGAGATCGCCGAGACCGAGCACGGCGTGATGCAGCTGCACGGCTACCCCTACGCGCCGGACGCCTCCACCGTCATCGTCGAGATGCGCGAGGAGGTCTGGCGGGCGGCCGGCTTCGACGAACTGGACGAGACCGAGTCCACCGCCCGCTGCGCCAAGATCTTCGCCGACGCGCTCGGCGGACGGCCGCTGCGGTCCAACAAGTCGGCGTGGACCACCTTCCGCACGGTCGTCAACGAACGCTGGTCGCACGGCAACGTCGTCCTGCTCGGCGACGCCGCCCACACCGCCCACTTCTCCATCGGCTCCGGCACCAAGCTGGCCGTGGAGGACGCCCTCGCCCTCGCCGCCTGCGTGGAGGAGCAGCCCACCCTCCAGGAGGCGCTGAACGCGTACGAGGAGGAACGGCGCCCCGTCGTCGCCTCCACGCAGCGGGCGGCCAAGGCCAGCCTGGAGTGGTTCGAGGACCTGGACCGGTACCTCGGCCAGCCGCCGCGCCAGCTCGCCTTCAACCTGCTCACCCGCAGCCGCCGGGTCACCCACGACAACCTGCGGCTGCGCGACGCCGGCTTCACCGGTGAGGTGGAGCGCGAGTTCGGCTGTCCGCCGGGCACGCCCCCGATGTTCACCCCGTTCCGGCTGCGCGGCCTGACCCTGCGCAACCGCGTCGTCGTCTCCGCGATGGACATGTACTCGGCCACCGACGGAGTCCCCGGCGACTTCCACCTGGTCCACCTGGGGGCGAGGGCCCTGGGCGGTGCCGCCCTGGTGATGACCGAGATGGTGTGCGTCAGCGCCGAGGGCCGCATCACCCCCGGCTGCGCGGGCCTCTACACCGGCCGGCAGGGCGGGGCATGGCGGCGGATCACCGACTTCGTGCACGACAGCGCGCCCGGCACCGCGATCGGCGTGCAGCTCGGCCACAGCGGCCGCAAGGGCTCGACCCGGCTGATGTGGGAGGGCATCGACGAACCGCTGCCCGACGGCAACTGGCCCCTCGTGGCGCCCTCCCCGCTGCCGTACCGGTCCGACAGCCAGATCCCGCGCGAGCTGTCCCGGGCGCAACTGACGGACGTACGGGAGCAGTTCAGGACCGCCGCCGAACGGGCCGCCCACGCCGGTTTCGACCTGCTCGAACTGCACTGCGCCCACGGCTACCTGCTGTCCGGCTTCCTCTCCCCGCTCACCAACCACCGCACCGACGCCTACGGCGGCTCACTGGAGAGGCGGCTGCGCTTCCCGCTGGAGGTCTTCGACGCCGTACGCGAGGTGTGGCCCGGTGAGCGGCCCATGACCGTACGGATCTCCGCCACCGACTGGGCCGAGGGCGGCACGAGCGCCGAGGATGCGGTCGAGATCGCCCGGGCCTTCGCCGCGCACGGCGCCGACGCCATCGACGTGTCCACGGGGCAGGTCGTGTCCGGTGAACGGCCGGAGTTCGGACGGTCGTACCAGACGCCGTACGCCGACCGCATCCGCCACGAGGCGGGCGTCCCGGTGATCGCCGTCGGCGCGATCTCCTCCTGGGACGACGTCAACTCGCTGATCCTGGCCGGACGCACCGACCTGTGCGCGCTGGCCCGCCCCCACCTCTACGACCCGCACTGGACGCTGCACGCCGCCGCCGAGCAGGGCTACGACGGGCCGGGCGCCGTCTGGCCGGCGCCGTACCTGGCGGGCAGCCGCCCACCGCGCACCGGGCGCACCGACGCCCCCAAGCCGAGGCTCACGCTGCACGGCCCGCGTCAGGACGGGTAGCCCCAGGCCGCGCACATCGCGCGCAGCCGCTCGGGGATCTCGTCCTGGCCGGGCAGCGCGCGCCCCGGCTGCACGGTACCCGTGCGGATGTTCTCACGCCAGTCGCCGAGGCCCCTGACCAGCTCGGCGTTGCCCTTCTTGCCGTAGTTCAGCATGGCCGGCGCGTAGTCGACGTCGAGGTACGCGCACAGGCGGCGCATCTCGCGCTCGGGGTCGTCGGTGATGTCCTCGTAGCGCACGGTGAAGCCGTCGGCGTCGGCCGTGCGGGCCTCCTCGACGGCCGTCATGTAGCGCAGCACGTCCGTGACGGCCGTGTCGTGCGGCCGCTTGACGGGGTCGGTCTCGTGCCAGGAGCGGGCGATCGACACGGGGTGGCGCAGCAGGAAGACGAAGCGCGCGTCGGGCCAGCAGTCCTTCAGGCGCTGGTACATGTACGCGTTGGCCGGCGTCTTCTCGACCACGAAGTCCTTGCCGGACCTGGCCAGTTCGCGGTGCAGGACGCGATCCCACAGCAGGTGCTCCAGGTCGCCGCGCCGCAGGCCGAGGGCGCCCATCGCGCGCTCGGAGAACCAGTTGGCGCAGGTCACCTCCAGCCGGCCGATGTGCAGCTCGTGCGGGGAGTGCAGCCGCGGGTGGGCGCCCAGCATCATGCGCAGCAGGGTGGAGCCGGAACGGATGGACGAGATGATGAAGACGGGCCGCCGCAGCAGCCGCTCGGTCGGCAGTTCCTCGGCCGACGGACATCGGTACTCGGCCGCCTGCCGCGCCGCGGGCTGCGCGGCGGCGGACTTCTTCCCCTGTCCTCCCTTCGGCTTCCCCTTCGCCGCCTGGGGCGCCCTCCGTACCTGGAGGCCGGTGGTGACGGTGAGGGCCCGGTTCAAGTTGCGCGCGAGACTCATGCGTCCGCACGGTAGGTGAGAAACCTGAGAAGAGGGTCTGAGAGGGCTGAGGGTTCGCTGATCCCGCACAAATGTGACGTGGCTCACTGTCCGGGAGATGAGGTCGGTCCCACGGCCGGCCCCATGTCCGCATAGTGCGCGCCCGCGTCGCGCAGCCGCTCGTGCAGCGCCCGGAAGACGGCCGCCGAGCGCGTGCCGGGCCAGTCCTCGGGAAGCAGCCGGGCGGGCAGCCCCGGGTCCGCGTAGGGCAGGTGGCGCCAGGAGTCCAGGGCGAGGAGGTAGTCGCGGTAGGCCTCCTCGGGCGGCGTGTCCGCCCGGCGCTCCCAGTCGTGCAGTACGCGCGCGTGCCGGTCGAGGAACGCCTCGTGCTCCTTGGCGATCGCGGCCAGGTCCCACCAGCGGGCCACCGCCTCGGCGGTCGGCGTGAAGCCCAGGTGCTCCCCGCGGAAGAAGTCCACGTAGGAGTCCAGGCCCAGACGGCCCAGCGCGTGCCGGGTCTCCTCGTACAGCCGGGCCGGGGCGATCCACACGCCGGGCGCGGCGGTGCCGAAACCGAGGCCCGCCAGGCGGGAGCGCAGGACGTGCCGCTTCTGCCGCTCCGACTCGGGCACGGAGAACACGGCGAGCACCCAGCCCTCGTCCCCGTGGGGTGCGGTGGCGTAGACGCGCCGGTCTCCGTCGTCCAGCAACTGGCGGGCCTCGGCGGAGAGTTCGTAACCGGCCGCGCCCTCGGCCGTACGGGCGGGCAGCAGCAGCCCGCGCCGCTTCAGCCGGGACACCGACGAGCGCACGGAGGGCGCGTCCACCCCGACCGCCGCCAGCAGCCGGATCAGCTCGGCGACGGGCACCGGACCCGGCGCGAAACGGCCGTACGCGCCGTAGAGCGTGACGATGAGGGACCTCGGGGCGTGCTGTACGTGCTGGTCGGACACGTTGATCATCTTATGTCGTCGGTGTCACGCCCGGCCGCCCAGGGGATCCGGACGGGCATCGGGAGCGAGGGCGGGGCCGGGAGCGGGCGGGGCCAGGAGACGGTAGCGCTGGAGCTTGCCGGTCGCCGTGCGCGGCAGCGCGTCCAGGAAGACGATCTCCCGCGGGCACTTGTACGGCGCCAGCTCCGAGCGCAGGAAGTCGCGCAGCGCGTCGGCGTCGCGCTCGGCTCCTTCCCTCAGGACCGCGTGGGCCACCACGACCTGCCCCCGGCGCTGGTCGGGACGGCCCACCACCGCCGCCTCGACCACGTCCGGATGCCGCAGCAGCGCGTCCTCCACCTCCGGCCCGGCGATGTTGTACCCGGCGGAGATGATCATGTCGTCGGCGCGTGCCACGTACCGGAAGTAGCCGTCGGGCTCGCGGACGTAGGTGTCCCCGGTGACGTTCCAGCCGTCGCGCACGTACTCACGCTGCCGCGGATCGGCGAGGTAACGGCACCCGACCGGTCCGCGCACCGCCAGCAGCCCCGGCTCCCCGTCGGGCACCGGTCTGCCCTGCTCGTCCTGCACGCGCGCGTGCCACCCCGGCACCGGGACGCCCGTCGTGCCGGGCCTGATGTCGTCGTCCGCCGCGGACACGAAGATGTGCAGCAACTCCGTGGCGCCGATGCCGTTGATGATGCGCAGGCCGGTGCGCTCCTGCCAGGCCCGCCAGGTGGCCGCGGGCAGGTTCTCGCCCGCCGAGACGCAGCGCCTGAGACTCGTCACGTCGTACGCGTCCAGCTCGTCGAGCATCGTGCGGTACGCCGTCGGCGCGGTGAACAGCACCGACACACGGTGCTCTGCGACGGCCGGCAACAGCTGCCTGGGGCCCGCCTGTTCGAGCAGCAGGGCGCTCGCCCCGGCCCGCAGCGGGAAGACGACGAGACCACCGAGACCGAAGGTGAAGCCGAGCGGCGGGCTGCCCGCGAAGACGTCGTCCGGGCGCGGCTTCAGCACATGCGCGGAGAAGGTGTCCGCGATCGCCAGCACATCGCGGTGGAAGTGCATGCAGCCCTTGGGGCGCCCGGTGGTGCCGGAGGTGAACGCGATCAGCGCCACGTCGTCGGCGGCGGTGTCGACGGCCCGGTACGGAGTGCCGGGCACCGCGCCGGACGCCGTACGGCCTTGCAGGTCGTCCGGCGCGTCGCCGCCGTACGTGGTGATCCTCAGGCCGGAGATCTCCGCCTTGGCGAGGTCGTCGACGGCCCGGACGTCGCACAGCGCGTGCCGCACCCGGGCGATCTCGCAGATCGCACGCAGCTCGTGCGGGCGCTGCCGGTCCAGCACGGTGACCGCGACCGCGCCCGCCTTCAGCACCGCCAGCCAGCACGCCGCCAGCCACGGGGTGGTGGGGCCGCGCAGCAGCACCCGGTTGCCCGGGACCACACCGAGGTCGCCGGTCAGCACGTGCGCGATCCGGTCGACGCGTTCCCGCAGCCCGCCGTAGGTCCAGGTGTCGCCGTCCCCGGTGCGGAAGGCCGGGCGGTCGTCGGGCGGGCCGGTGAGCAGCTCGGCGGCGCAGTTCAGCCGCGCCGGGTAGCGCAGCCGGGGCAGGTCGAAGAGGAGCTCGGGCCACTGCTCGGGGGGCGGCAGGTGGTCGCGCGCGAAGGTGTCGACGTGGGCGGAGCGGTGCGGGTCCGCGTGGCGCGGATCGGCCATGGCGGTTCGCCCCCTTTGTCGTGGTGGGCTCGCGCAACGAGCGTATCGTGTCGGTGACGACAGTCAACGGGGCGCGATAACCTCGGCCGTGGCCCGGCGGCCCGTCCGGTGGGCAGGGGAGCAGGGGAAGGGACCGGCGATGACCGCATTCTCGCTCGAACCGGCACAACTCACCTGGTGCGAGGAGCTGCGCGCACTCGCCGCGGAACGGCTGCGCCCGCTGGCGGAGAAGGGCGAGCCGGGTCGTGTGAACCGCGCCCTGGTCGCCGAACTCGGCGCCCTCGGCCTGCTGCCCCGCCTGTTCACCTCGGGCGCGCTCGACCTGTGCCTGATGCGCGAGTCCCTCGCCCACGCCTGCACGGAGGCCGAGACCGCCCTCGCCCTCCAGGGCCTCGGCGCCCACCCCGTGCACGCCCACGGCACCGACGCCCAGCGCGCCCACTGGCTCCGCCGCGTCAGCGCCGGCACCGCGGTCGCCGCCTTCGCCCTCAGCGAGCCCGACGCGGGCTCGGACGCGGCGGCGCTGTCCCTGCGGGCGGAACCGGACGGCGGGGCGGTGTCGGACGGCGGGGCGGTGTCGGACGGCGGGGCGGTGTCGGGCGGCGGGGCCGTGTCGGACGCCGGGCGGTCCGCACAGGCGCGCCCGTCCGGTTCCGGCGCGGACCCGGCCCCCCTGACCGCCGACGCCGACGGACCCTCCGCCTGGCGGCTCACCGGGGACAAGTGCTGGATCTCCAACGCCCCCGAGGCCGACTTCTACACGGTGTTCGCGCGCACCACCCCCGGTGCCGGAGCCCGCGGCGTCACCGCCTTCCTCGTGCCCGCCGACCGCCCCGGCCTCACCGGCACCCCGCTCGACATGCTCTCGCCGCACCCCATCGGCGCCCTCGCCTTCGACGCCGTGCCCGTCACCGCGGACGACGTGCTCGGCGAACCGGACCGCGGCTTCCGGGTGGCCATGGACACCCTCAACCTGTTCCGCCCCAGCGTCGGCGCCTTCGCCGTCGGCATGGCACAGGCCGCCCTGGACGCGACCCTCGCGCACACCACCGCCCGCGACGCCTTCGGCGGCAAACTGCGCGACCTCCAGGCCGTCTCCCACCAGGTCGCCGAGATGGCCCTGCGCACCGAGTCGGCCCGCCTGATGGTCTACGCGGCGGCGACGGCGTACGACGCGGGCGCGCCGGACGTCCCCAAGTGCGCCGCGATGGCGAAACTCCTCGCCACCGAGACCGCCCAGTACGTCGTCGACCGCGCCGTCCAGCTGCACGGCGCCCGCGCCCTGCGCCGCGGCCACCTCCTCGAGCACCTCTACCGAGAGGTGCGCGCACCCCGTATCTACGAGGGCGCGAGCGAGGTGCAGCGCGGCATCGTCGCCAAGGAGCTCTACCGGACGTACCAGCCGTACCGGACCGACGCCACGACCGAGGAGGCCGGAGCATGACCGCCGAACGGGTCAACCCGCCCGAACTGTCCCCGCCCACCGGCTTCTCCCACGCCGTCGTCGCCACCGGCACCCGCGTCGTCTTCCTGGCCGGCCAGACCGCCCTCGACACCGACGGCAAGATCACCGGCGACACCCTCCCCGCCCAGTTCGAGCGTGCCCTCACCAACCTCCTCACCGCCCTGCGCGCCGCCGGCGGCACCCCCGCCGACCTCGCCCGCGTCACCGTCTACGCCACCGACGTCGCCGCCTACCGCACCCACGCCGCCGAACTCGGCCGCACCTGGCGCGAGCTGGCCGGCCGCGACTACCCGGCGATGGCGGTCGTGGAGGTCGTACGGCTGTGGGACGAACGGGCGTTGGTGGAACTCGACGGGTTCGCCGTACTGCCGTAGCGCACCCGCGGGCCCTACCATTCCGGCATGCCGGACATCGAACTGAGCGCGGGAACCATCGAGTACGAGGACACCGGCGGCGAGGGCCCGGTCGTCGTCCTCCTCCACGGCCTCGTCCACGACGCCACCGTCTGGCGCAAGGTCCTCGCCGACCTGCGCACCGACCACCGGGTGCTCGCGCCGACCCTGCCCTACGGCGCCCACCGCCGCCCGATGCGCCGGCCACCCACACCCGACCTCGTCAACGAGCTGATCGCCGAGTTCCTCGACCGCCTCGACCTCACCGACGTCACCCTCGTCGAGAACGACTGCGGACGCGCCCAGACGGTGGCCGCCCGGCACCCGGAGCGTCTCGCGAGGCTGGCGCTCGTCGCGTGCGAGGCGTTCGACAACTACCCGCCGGGTCTGCCGGGGAAGCTGATCGGCGTCGCCTGCCGGACGCCCGGCGGGGTGCCCGCCCTGGTCCGCACCCTGGGTTTCAAGCCGCTGCGCCGCCTGCCCGTCGGCATCGGCGCCCTCACCAAGCGGCCCGTGCCGGACACGGTCGTCGACGGCTGGCTGCGCCCGCTGCGCACCGACCCGGCGATCCGGCGCGACTTCCGCCACTACAACACGCACGTCCGACGCGACGAACTCCTCGAAGCCGCCCAGGGGTTGCGGAGGTTCGACCGGCCCGCACTCGTCGTCTGGGCGACCGAGGACCTGATGATGCCCCGCGCCCACGGCCGGCGCCTGGCCGAACTCCTCCCGCAGGGGCGGCTGGTGGAGGTCGAGGACGCCAGGACGCTGATCCCCGAGGACCAGCCGGAGCTGCTCGCCTCCCTGCTGCGGGAGTTCATCGCCGAGAAACAGTGATCCCACGGGCCGCCGCCGGGCCCGGCGGGACGGAAGCGGTCAGGCGGCCATCGCCAGGTGGCCGCCCGGCACCCGGTGCGGGGCGACGACCAGACCGTCGGGCCGCAGTTCGCCGGTGTCGTCGAAGACGATCGTGCCGTCGCACAGCAGCTTCCACCCCTGCTCCGGGTGGGCGGCGACGACGTGCGCGCGGGCGTCGGTTGCGGGGCAGGAAGGCCGGTGGGCACACATGGCGCACCTCCATGTCGGGAGACCGTCCCGTCGTCGGGACCGTCGCGTGCACCGACCGTGCGCCCGCCGGCGAGCCGCCGCCAAGACCCCGGCGGCAAGCGTGACAACACCCGGACAAGCCGACGACGGTTCCACGACCGTCGATGCGGACTCGCCACCGAAGGGGTGACGGTCACCTCCGCCCGCCCCTTCGCCCGGTACCAGTGGAACCCCTCGTTCCGACCCGACCGGGAGGTTCCCCCCATGCGCGTACGATCCGCCGCCCTCGCCACCGCCGCCGGTGCCGCCCTGCTCCTGCTCGGCGCACCCGCCGCCCCGGCCGCGCCCCACGACGCCCGCCTCGTCGAGGAGTCGGTGACCGTCGACCCGGTCGGCCGCATCGCCGCCGACGGCAGCATCACTCTCTCCGGCACCTACCGCTGCACCGGCGGGAGCGGCCCGGTCTTCGTCAGCTCCACCGTGAGCCAGAGCGACCCGTCCGTCCGGTACGGCGTCGGCGGCACCCGCGCGGTCTGCGACGGCCTGGAGCACCGCTGGGTCAACACCGGCACGCCCGACACGGTCGTCCTGAAGCCCGGCGCGGCCCACGTCGAGGCCACCTTGATGGAGCTGCGTCCCATGGGCATCGTGCCGCTCCCGAGCTTCCACGCCCGGCAGGGACAGGACGTGACCCTGACGGCGTCCTGACCCCTCGCGGCGGCCCCCGAACCTGCCGGGAAACACGGTCCGCAACGACTTCTGAATTCTCCCTTCTTCACCCCCCAGAGGGAACGGAAGCCTGTTCCGACCACTTTTTCCGTCCCTGGTCAGGTTCTTTTCCCGGGGCGCGTGCCCGGCCGCGGCGAGCGCACGGCATTCTGCCGCTGCTGGGGAAGGGACACCGCGTCGGAGGCCGCCTTGCCCGACGGGTCGTCACCCGGAGTGACCGCGGCGCGCTGCCGGTGGCGCGGCACCGCCCGCCGGGGCGGACGGGTGAGCGTGATCTGCCGGATGACCTGCTGGAAGCAGACCAGCGAGGCGAGACCGGGCAGGGCGGCCGCCGCGGCGTCACTCACGGTCCTGGGCGCCTCCGCGACGCACAGCAGCATGGCGATGGCCGAGAACAGCAGGACCACGGCCCAGGAGTGCACCGCGCGGCGCTGGTGCAGGGCGGCCCGCAGCACCGCCAACGAGGCCACCAGCCAGGGCCCGTAGACCAGCAGCGGCCACCAGGACACGACACTGCCCCGGGTGCGGGTCACTGCGGCCAGGCGCAACGGCTCGTAGGCCACCATGCCGCCGAACAGGCTCACGGAGGCCGCGATGACCGCGGCGAGCGCCGCGACGAACAGGCTCGCGGCACGCAGTCGGCTCACCTTTCTCCCTCTGCGGACCCTGCGGTGACTCGTCGGGGACTCCCTCAACGGGGGCAACTCCGCCGTGATCTCCTGCAGATTGCTCAGCGGTGTGCCCGGGGCGGGTGCGAGCGCCGAAGTGTCCGTGGCGGAGGGGGAGGGGACGCCGGTCTGCTGCTCCATCGCGTCCTGGAGCAGGAACGCGAGTTCCTCGGCCGGGTCCCAGCCGGGTTCGGGCGGAACCAGGGTCTCCTGGAAGGAGTCCTGGTGCGCCCGGTGCCGGCCCGTGCCCATGGCGTGGAACGGCCCTTCGCCGTACGGCATGTGGGGATGAGTGTGTTCTTCGTACACGAGGTGCCGGTCACTCCGCCCGGGTGCACGTCAGGGAGCCCTGCGCACGGCCCCACCGCTCGGCGAGACCGCTCTCCAACTCGGTCATGACGTCCAGGAAGCGTTGCAGGACCGGCTCGGTCACACGGAGAGGGACGGGATGACCGCCTCTGGTCAGAGTCCCGTCGCTCGGTGACGGACAGTGAGCTCTGCCGGGCCTGTAGGTGTACGGGCCAAGCGCCGTCAATTCCCCGTGTTCCTCGGTCATATCCGAAGTAACGTCTGCCTACTCCGTCGGATGCGCGGCAGTCGAGTGAACGATTTCTGCGATACTTACCCAATCTCGAATTCACACCGGTTAGGTCGTGGTTCTGTACGAAAAACTTCGTTCAGCGTGCGAATGGAGGAAAAGGCGCTGTTCGGCGGCGCGTACGGGTGATCCTCCGAAGAGTGTCCGAAAGTCCCGGTCGCCGACGCCGCTGCTCCCCGCCCGGGGGACGGGGCCCGGGGGTCAGGTCCGCTCCACGGCCGGCGGCGGCACGGGCGCGGCTGCGGCGTCGGCATCCGGCTGCGGCCTGCCGGAGACGGCCGCGACGACGGCGTCGGCCTCCGCGTCCGGCTCGGGGAACAGCAGGCCGAGGCCGGCGTACACCACGAGCGAGGTGACCAGCGGGGTGACGACCACGGTGGTCTGGGAGGCGTTCTCCAGGCCGTACTTGACGAAGAAGTAGCCGCCGAGTCCGAGCGCCCACGAGGCGAGGGCCGCCCGGGGGCCGCAGCGGCGGAAGGCGGGCAGCAGCCCCAGGAGCATCGGGATGGAGATCGGCCCCATGACGGCCGCGACCATGCCCACGATGATCCCGAGGACGCCACCGAAGTGGTCGGCCTCGATCGCCACGATCATGGACAGCGCGATGAAGACGACCGTGACCACCCGCGCGGCCATCAGCCCCTTCTCCGTGCTCACCCCGCGGAAGCGGGGCGAGAGGGCGGGCAGGATGTCACGGGTGACGACCGCCGAGATGGCGTTCGCGTCGGAGGAGGCCATGGCCATGGTGTGGGAGAACATCCCGGACAGGGTGAGGCCCACCAGGCCCATGGGCAGGTACGACTGCGCCATCAGCGCGTACGTCTGCTCCGGGTCGGCGATGTCCGGCATGAGCACCGGCGCGGCGACCGCCGGCAGCAGCAGCACCGCGGGCCATATGAGGTAGAGGACGGCGGACAGTCCCGCCGAACGGCGGGCGGCCCGCGGGGAGTCGGTGGCCATGTAGCGCTGGGCCAGGTTCCACATGCCGCCGTTGTACTCGAAGAGCTTCACGACCACGTACGCGGTGAGGAAGCCGGCCGTGTAGGGGCCGACGAGGGGGTCCGTGTGCCCGTCCGGGAGGTCGTGCCACAGGGTGCCGAGGCCGGAGACGCCGCCCAGCCGGTCGAGGACCACCCACATCATCGCCAGCGCGGCCACGCCCTGGATCACGAACTGGCCCAGCTCGGTGAGGGCGTCCGCCCAGAGTCCGCCGACCGTGCAGTACAGGAGCGTGACGACGCCGGTCAGCAGGATGCCGGAGGTCATCGACATACCGGTGAACACCTTGAGGAGCACGGCCACCGACGCCCACTTGGCGGCGACGTCGAAGACCTTGAGCAGGGCGCCGCTCCAGGCCAGCGCCTGCTGGGCCGGGACGTTGTAGCGGCGCGCGAGGTACTCCAGCGGGGAGGCGACCCGGAAGTGCCGGCGCAGCCGGTTCCAGCGGGGCGCGAAGAGCCAGGCGCCGACGGCGGTGCCGACGGCCAGCGGCAGGAACGCCCACACGTAGATGGTGATGCCGTAGCTGTAGGCGACCGCGGCGTAGGCGACGAACACGGCCGCGCTGTAACCGGACATGTGGTGCGAGATGCCGGTCAGCCACCAGGGCATCCGCCCACCACCGGTGAAGTAGTCGGACACGTCGGTGACGCGCCGGTGGGACCACAGCCCGATCAGGACCATCACCAGGAAGTAGCCGCCGACGGCGACCCAGTCGAGCCAGTGCATGGGGGAGACCTTCTTCGTCTAGATACGGCGGAGCACACGTACACGCACGGCCCTGAGCGCCTGGACCGAAAGCTTCGGACATCTGTCGCACCATCGGGGTAGAGCGGAGCTACCGGGAAGAACTGGATGCCTCCCGACATGCGCCCCCGATCCCTGTCTGTTTACATACATGAACGTGCCACATGAGTGCGAACTGCCCGGTGAATGTAAATCCGCCTGTTCAGCGCGTCAAGGTGTCCGTAACGTGGGACCAGACCTGGAGAAGAGACCACTTTGGCTGGCGAGCGCACGACGCGCCCCCCGCCCTCCAGGGTCAGTTGCGTGTACGCCGGAGGCGAGCCGAAACTTTCGCCTTGGACGGAGTCGGTGTCTCAGTGAGTGGCCGCATCAAGCCACAGTCATTGAAAGTGCAACTAGGTCTTGTGGGGCGGTGGCACGCGAGTGACACTCGTCGGGCGGCGGCCGGCCGACGGAGTCGTCCGCGGGCCGGATGCGCGCCGCCCCACGCGTTCCCACCGGGAGGTACAGATGAAAGCAAGTCGTCGCGGCGCCGGATTACTCCTCGGCCTGGTCTCGGCCCTGACGCTCGTGGGCACGTCCCCGGCGTCGGCCTCGGCGTCGACGTGGACGTTGGAGGCCGAAGGGCAGCGGATCTGCGTCAGGTCGTCGCACGGATGGCCCAACACCTACGCCGTCGCCCCTGTCTCCGGAACGTGGACGAGCACCATCACGACCGGCGTCAGGGACCTGCCGCCCGGCTCGTCCAGCATGGGCGGCAGCACCATCGCCCCGGGCACGAACGACCGCCGTCCCGACGGTGCGCTGGTCATCAACGGCTTCGTCCATCTGTCGATCGCACCTGCCCCGGTCGGTGAGTACACCGCCGAGATCTGGGCCACCGACGGCAAGGAGACCCAGACGGACCCGCTGCTGATCGTCGTCCGGGACCGGTGCTGAGCGGCGCGCGACGAACTGGGGGAAGGCGCCATCCATGCGGCGCGCACAGTGCGACCGACGAGTGTGCGCAGTAGGGGGGGCCACGGCTTGCAGCCGGCGAGTGGCGCCCGCCGACTGGGCGACGAGGCGGCATCAGGCGGACATGCCGGGGCACAGGCGAAGCTCCGTGCCCTACGCCGAACGGCCCCTCGCCCGTGCGTGACGAGGAGCCTGGACCGTTCGTCCCTTCCCTGCACAGGAATGTCAGCCGATGGCGATACGGGGATGGGCGGACGGTTCGATCCAGTTCATGAAACGGTCCATGGTGGTCCGGGGGACGGAGACACAACCTGCCGTGGCACCGCTGCCGTTGACGTGGAGGAAGATGCCGGCGCCGCGGCCGGGGGTGGCGGGCCACCGGTTGAAGTTGATGACGAGTGCTTTGGCGTACTGGGTGGGGTAGTCGATGAGGTGTTCGCTGCCGCGGTCGCCGGATTCGGTCAGCGGGAAGTCCGCGCCCTGTGCGCTACCTCGACGGCGCCCTGAAGTCGACGACGGAGAAGAAGGCGGACGGCACCACGCTGGTCGCCTCCCACACCTACGCCTACGACCCCAACGGCAACAAGGCGCAGGACGTCGCGAAGAAGATGAACGCCGACAACCACGCGGCGTACCTCGACTCCACGACCGACTACTCCTACGACCCGGCGGGCCGGCTCACCAAGTCCGTCAAGACGGGCAACGGCGCGGGCACGGAAACCTACGTCCACGACGACAACGCCAACGTCGTCAGCCAGACGGTCAAGGGCACGACGACCGCCTACCAGTACGACCGCAACCGCCTGCTGACCGCGACGACCTCCGGCGTCACGGCCGACTACACCTACGACCCCTTCGGCCGCCAGCAGTCGGTGACGTCACAGGGGCAGGTCATCTCCCGGAGCGTGTACGACGGCTTCGACCACGTCGTGGAGTCCCAGAAGATGGACGACACCGGCGCGATGAAGACCACCACGTACGCCTTCGACCCGCTGGACCGCACGGCATCGAAGACGGCGGACGGCAAGACCACCGACTTCGAGTACCTCGGGCTGTCCAGCGAGGTCCTCGACGAGAAGGTCGCCGGCGAGCTGACCAAGTCCTACCAGTACAGCCCGTGGGGCCAGCGCCTGTCGCAGATCAAGCACAACACCGACGGGACGACCGAGGACGGCTACTACGGCTACAACAGCCACACCGACGTCGAAACCCTGACGGACGACAACGGCGACACGAAGGCGACCTACGGCTACACCGCCTACGGCTCCAACGACGAGTCCGAGTTCACCGGCATCGACAAGCCCGACACCACCGACCCCACCAAGGAGGACTACAACCCCTACCGCTACAACTCCAAGCGCTGGGACGCCCAGTCCGGCACCTACGACATGGGCTTCCGCGACTACAACCCGGGCCTCAACCGCTTCACCACCCGGGACATGTACAACGGCGCCCCCGCGGACATGGGGCTGGGAACCGACCCGTTCACCGGCAACCGGTACGCGTTCACCGGCGGCAACCCGGTCAGCAACGTGGAACTCGACGGCCACATGCCCGCGCCGATCGATGACGGTAGCAGCAGCACTCCGCCGCCGGGTGGCTGCGGGACGCCGGGGTTCATCGGGCCTTGCCCGATGCCCGCTGTCGCCCCCAAGGTGCAGAACCCCGATTTGCAGAAGGTTCTCACCTCGGAGATCTACATAAAGCCCGGAAGTACTCCTGCCGTTGGAACCGGAAAGGTCAGCGAGGCGGTTGCCAACGAGCTCAGGACCGGTCAGCCAACCAAGAAATTGTGGCATCTGGCCGACGCCGCTGGTTCGCTCCGGCAGCTTCAGAAGCTGCTCGAAGAGGACCGTAAGAGCAACAATTCACTACTGAGCGACGGTGACCGGAAGATCGCCTTGAGCGAAGCCAAAGAGATCTGGGATGCATTCGACACACCCGACTCAACCGGTAAAATCGCACAGTTGATGAACGACAACCCGGAAATCGGCAAGGCAGTGCAGTCAGCGCTCAAGCGCACTGCCGAGTCCGCGTCCATGGCGTCGGTGACAGGGGGGCAGTTCCATGAGGACCCCCGCGGGTTCAAGGCTCCCCGGTTGACGAACAAGCCGAAGATGCCACGTATCCTGGGCGTGGCAGGTGGGGTTCTCACGGTTGGCCAGGCCCCTTCGTATGTCAGGACGTACGGGTGGGGGCGTGGCGCCTGGGAGATGTTCAAAGACATAGTGGACCCCTTCGGGGTCTCTGATCCCCAGTACCAGCCGAGCGTCGCATAACGTTCAATTTGGGAAATTGCGCCCAAGGGGCGTCCGGGGTCCAGGGGGTCCTGTCGCGACTGCTCAGACCCCCTGGGCTCATCATTCGGCCCGTCAACGACGAACTGCGGATATCACAGATGGAAACTTCGGACAGTGAATTCGTGCGGCACAGCATCTGGGAGCATGTCCCGGAGGCTCGCCCCTTCGTGTCTGAGCTCGAAGCGGAAGAACTGGAACTTACGAACGGTGAGTGTTCCGATCCCGGTATGTATTCCATGCTGAGTTACGGGTTCGTGCACCCGGTGTTCCGACCTGCGCTGGAACAGTTGGTGGAGGCAGTCATCGTCCGCTCTGCCCGCCTGGTAGAGGCGCTCCTGGAATCTGGACGCCCTCAGGTCATCGAACTCGTCAGCATTCGCGTCACGGATCAACTGCTGGGTTTCCCCGAACTCTGGGAACGGTTTTCGAGCTATGCGGGCCCACGCATGCGGCTCGAGGCGGAGCTGCGACGCGAGTACTACTGCTGATGTTCCGTGAGATCCGGCTGGACTGCTCGTGACAGGTGGGCGGTCGGTGAGGCTGCGGGGCGATGGGATACGGCAGCTGTAAGCCCATCCTGTGGCAGTGATGCGCCACAACGAGGCCCTCGTGGTGGAGCGCCGTTCTTCGGTGTTCCACCAGGGGGAGCTCCTTTGCCGGACGCTCCCGTGGCCGCCGTGAGATCGGCTGTTCTCAGGATGGGCTGAGCATATGAATGTGACATGTTGGGTATTCCACGGGCACTTCATCGTCGGTGGACGGGGATTGTTGGAGAGACTGGTCGGTGGCAACGACACGAGCGTCCTCCGTCGTCAAGTCCTGCGGTGCTGCCGTGCTGTATGCGGTGGCGGCGGCCCTGGTGCTGTTCAGCTTCGCCATGACGGTCGAAGCGGACAACCCGGCTGCGTTCCCGGGACGACCCGACAACGACGGGGCTTTTGGAGCGCTGCTGTGCGTCGGTATCGCTGCCCTTTCGGCGACGGTGGCCGTGACATCGCTCTCGCGACGCCTGCTGTCCAGAGCTGTCTGCGCGGTGATCACCCTGGCTGCGGAATGCTGGAGTACCTCGTGCGTCTCTTCCGCGGGGAGTTCGACGACATGTGGGCGGACGACGGGGTACTGCGTTTCGTGCACGTTCGAGAGGCTCAACGCCTCCTCGCAGCCGGCATTGACCCGGACACCGGCGAGCCCAATCCGTATGCGGGCATGTTCGGGCCATGCTGACTGGCGAGGTCATTGGCCAGAAGGTCGCTTTATTTTTTCATGAAGAAGAAGGGTTGAGAAGCTGATTCCAACCTGCCGGTGCAGCCGGGCAATTAGGCTCACAAGCAGTCGAAGCCCCTGGTAGATGAGTTTTCGACCAAGAGAACCTTCTCCACCAGGGGCTTCGTGTGCTTCTTTACCCGGCCGGGATCGACGTGTCCAGCACCACCCTGCGGTTCCTGGCTGCTCGCCTGCGGGCCCGGCGTCGTGAGCGCGGGATGCGCTGGCGCCGAGTGAGTGCCGGTCGCCAGGCCCTGCTCGCTCTCGCCCATCTGCGCTCCGGGCGTGTCCGGAGCGGAGGAACGTGGCTGCAAGGTGGTGGCGAAGCAGCCCCCACTGGACGTCGAGTAGCGGTAGAGGCGGCTGGGGCAGCGACGCGTGCTGCCCCAGCGGGAGTTCAGACGCGCGAGTCGGCCGCCAGTGTCGTGAACGCCGACCAGGCGTCGCGGGACACAGCCAGCGCCTGCCTGTCCGTGTCCTTCGAGTCCCGGACGAGAACGGCCCCGGTGCGCAGGGCGACCTCGACGCAGTTGTCGCCGGAGCTGCCGCTGTAACTGCTCTTGAACCAGGCCAGTTCAGTGGTACTCATAGTGCTCCTCGCATCTGCTCCAGCAGGCTTACTGTGGCTTCACGGCCGAGGGCCTGCGAACGCAGCTTGCCATAGCGTTGGAGCATGGCGCTGACATCTTTCAGCGCTGAGATCAGAATGCTTGACTGCTGGCCCTCGGAGTAGCCCACCCACTCATGCTGAGGCGTCTCGGCCAGGTACATCAAGCCGTCGATCCCCGCGTGATCGTACTGACGCAAGGGCATCACCTGGAGCTCGACGTTCCTTCGAGCGCCTTGCTCCAGTAGGTGGTCCAGCAGCTGTCGCGCGACTTCCGGTCCACCCATGTGTCGCTCAAGCAGAGCTTGTTCGATGACGAAGCTGAAGGCCGTGTTGGGCCTCTCGGTCAGGAGTTGTTGCCGCTCCAGCCGTGCCGCGACTTGGCGCTCGATCTGTTCTTCGGAAAGCGGTGGCAGTCGCCGCTCGAAGATCGCGCGGATGTACGGCTCAGGCTGCAACAACCCCGGAATCGCCCGGCACTCGTACGCGTACAGCGAGATCGCTTCCTCCTCGATCCCTGCCCACTGCCGGAACCACGACGCCAACCCCGCCTTCCGCGTCAGGCTCTTCGCAGCCGCCCTCAGCACCCGTCCCGCGACGGCCCCCAGTGCCTCCTCCGACCGCTCCAGCAGGTCCCGTGGCGGGAACCGTTTCCCCTGTTCGATCTTGGCGACGTAGGCGACCGAGTACTGCACCAGCGGCGCGAACTGCTCCTGCGTCAGGCGGGCTTCCTCCCGCAGGGCCTTGAGGACCGCGCCGAACGTCTTCAGGCTGTCGGAGAGTTCCGGCTCGCAGTTGCCACCCCCGTTCCCGCCTCCACCCTGCCCGGCGTTCCCGCCCGCCCCACCGCCGTTGCCCGTCGTCATCGCAGCCGCCTTCCTCCGCCGCGTCCCGGCGCCGCTGGGCGGCCACGGCGGCCTGCTGCGACGCCTCCCGGGCCGCCACGGCCTCTTCCAGCAGGGCCGCCTCAGTCTCCGCGCGCGTCCGCACGGACACCGGATCCTGGCCGGGCGTGCGCAGCAGCTTCAGCGCGTCGAAGTACGCGGTCGGATCGAAGCGGGTGAGTGAGGAGTCCAGTGCGGCCAGCTCCGCCGTGCGGGCCCGGATGCCGACCAGCGCGGCCTCGATCGTGCGCCTGCGCTCCGCCGTCTCGGCCAGGCGCTCGCGCACCATGAGCGGCAGTGACACTCCGGGGTCGTCGGCGACCTCCCGTAACTGGGGCGGGCCCACCCGGACGATGTCACCCGGGCCGTGCCTGTTCTCCTTCACCACCCCCGACAGGGCGTTGTCCACGGCGATGTTGGTGGCGGACACCAGGAGCACCCGGTCACCGCGTGCGATCAGCTCGCCGATGGCCCGCTTCAGTACCGTCGTCTTGCCGGTGCCCGGCGGACCCCACACCAGATGCGTGCCCTGGCCCAGGCACGCACGGTAGGCGTCACCCTGTGCCGGGTGGAATCCCGGCGGGTCCGGATGGGGAGCGGACGCGCCGCCGATCGATCCCGCGGCCAGGGCAGCCGCCAGCGGCGCCTCGCCCAGTCCGGCGATGCCGTCGCGCAGGGCGGTGACGAGGAACGTCGGCGGCTGCTTGAGCAGCCACAGATGTGCGTCCGGAAGGTCGGCGAACTCGGCGACCTTCAGCGTGAGCAGGGAACCGTTCTGCACCGTCTCCGAGACGGTGAAGCCCTCCGCCTCGACAGCGTCGGACTCCGGCCCCGCGAGGCGCAGCCCATCCAGCTGGTCCGGCCCGATGTCGGAGCCGCGCAGGTCCATCGCGTACCAGCCGGCCTCTTTGCTGCGGACCGCCCGCCCCATCCGGTGCCAGCGCGGTTGCCTTCCGGCGCCACCCAGAATCGTCACCAACTCGCCCCAGGCCGCGGCGATCTCCTCGCGCCACCCCACCCGTCGCCCCCGCTCCCCGTCTCACCGACAGAACCCGCGCCGACCCTACCCAGCGGAGGCTGTCTGTGATCCCGCGGGCACTGTGCGGTACGGAGGGGCTCCGCATCGACGGGCATATGGAGTGACCCGAGGAACCATCCCGAAGAGTTCAAGCGCCTGCGGCAGGAGAATGCCCTACTTCCTGGGCGAACGGTCGGGGAGCGTTGCGGGGGCTGCCTGGCCGGGCGGCACCCCGGGAGCGCGGGTACGGCGGTAACACCGTGGGCCGACCCGCATGCGCGGCGCGGCCGGTCAGTACTCACCGAGCACAAGAACCCGTAGGCGCATACCGGATGCCGTAGGGGTTGCGCCGGCTCCGGCTCGAACGCGACGCGTGGCGATCGAGAAGGTTGTACGGAAAGCCGTGCGAACTCGCGTGGGATTACGCACGTTCGGAAGGCGTCATGGCTGTGAGTGGGACTGCGCTTGGTCCTGTGGAGGGCGTGAGGGCGTCTTCCGCGTGACCGGGTGGAGGGGAAGCGGGCCTATGAGTGATGTGGGCGAACCCGTGCCGTGTGCGGAGGAGATGCGGAGCGCGGCCGCGGCCTTCGTGCAACGTGTGACCGTAAGGAACAGGCTTCCGCTGGACTATTCCGTGGCCAGCCTCCGCATCGTCGACTTCCTCGTCGACGGGCTGCGTAAGAACGGGGTGGAAGAGGCGAAGGTGCGTGAAGCGCTGTTCGGCCTCGGAGCCTACGTCGGAGAGGTCCTGGTCCGACGTGCCGGCGCGACGTGGATCGACTTCGAGGCCGCCCAGCGGTCCTACTTCGGGGAGCCGGCCGGGGTACGCATGCCGGACGGCCGGGTGTGGAACCCCTTGGGCAAGATCCGGAACTGTTTCGCGGTGGGAAGCTCCCAGGAATCCCTCCGCACGTTCTACCTGACCCTGCACGGCAGGGCTCGGCGGCGGTCAGTGGCCTGACACCGAGGGGAAGGCCGGTGCCCTGCCCGTGCCCGTCACGCGCAGCCTCCTGTCCTGTATACGTGCAGGACAGGAGGGGTCTAGCGGTACCTTCCCGGGGCTCTCAGATGTCCCGGGAAGGACCAGCCAAGGCCGTGACCCCACGCTCGTGCTGGCTGATGCGGTCGGAAGTCCCAGAAATGTCCCAGAGACCTCCCACGGGCGGGGCGACGTCCCCTGGCGGCCGAGGCGGTACACGGCGCCGGAACACCGGGCAGCGGTGACCACACTGGCCGAGGCCCCGGTCCTGAAGGGCCTGCCCGCCGCCACCCCTACCACCTGCTCACGGACCTCGGCACCCGGTCCCGCTGAGGCGCGTCCCTGGACGCGCCCGCCGCGGAGTTCCGCGCGTACCGACTGACACACCCCCGTCACGCGCGTCCTCGCGCGCCACCTCGCCCGGTACCGGGACGCCGGCCTCCCCGGCGACCCCGAAGGGTGACCGTGTTGTTTCATTGAGTGATACGCCCGCCTCTGCAGGGTGACGAGAAGTGACCGTCGGGTGACCGGCTCTGTGAGGGCGCGCACAGGGCTCACGTCACACCGGGCCCGGGTTAGTAGACGCCCGACGGCCGTTCGCCCGCGTGGTCGGCGGCCGTCCGCGCGAGTCACGCGGCCGGTCTGCGAAGCGGCGTAGTAGGTCACACGCTTGCCGCGACGCCGGAGCGTTCCGCAGTGTGTTCGGCGTACCGGGGAGCCGAGCGCCGGGACCGGACGGGAAGAGCCCGTCCGTGATCCAGACACCGGCCCTGATGACGCGAAGCCGCGTCCAACGCGGACACCGCGTCGCCGACCCCCCGTCGGCCTCCCCATCACGTTCCCGAATGGAGAGGTACACCCATGTACGCCATCATGCGCCGCCCCGGCATCCGCAAGTCCGCCGTGGCCTCCCTCGCCGCCGCGGGTGCCGCCGCCGTCACCCTCACCCTCGCCCCGAGCCCGGCGCACGCCGCCGAGCCGGCCAAGGCCTCCACCGCGCAGAGCCAGGCCCAGACCGACAAGATCGAGGCCATCGTCAAGGCCGGCAAGAAGAAGCACGGTGACGACCTCGACGGCTGGATCCGCACCGCCCTGGACGTCATGGACGCCAAGAACATCCCGGGCACGTACGAGGGCCTGCACCGAAACATCATGCGCGAGTCGTCCGGCAACCCGATGGCGCAGAACAACTGGGACGTCAACGCCCAGAACGGCATCCCCTCCAAGGGCCTGCTCCAGACCATCCAGCCCACCTTTGACGCCTACCACGTCAAGGGCACGAAGGACTCCATCACCGACCCGGTCGCCAACATCGTCGCCGCCTCCAACTACGCGGCCGACAAGTACGGCTCCATGGACAACGTCGACTCCGCCTACTGACCGGCGGACCCACCGACCGCCTGAGTCCCCGGGACAACCGGTCCCGCGCGGAGGCCGGCGGGGCCCAGGCAGCACGGCGGGGCCGGAGGGACGACACGTCCCTTCGGCCCCGCCTTCGTCGCACCCCGCGCCGGGGACCTCAGGTTGGGCGGGGTTGCGGGTGCTGACCGATTCCTGGACCTTTCAGATGTCCCGGAAGATCTCGATCTGCGCCCCGATCGAGTTCAGCCGCTCCGCGAGGTCCTCGTAGCCGCGGTTGATGACGTACACGTTGCGCAGCACCGACGTGCCCTCGGCGGCCATCATCGCCAGGAGGACGACCACGGCGGGGCGCAGGGCCGGCGGGCACATCATCTCGGCGGCGCGCCAGCGGGTGGGGCCCTCGACCAGGACGCGGTGGGGGTCCAGGAGCTGGAGGCGGCCGCCGAGGCGGTTCAGGTCCGTGAGGTAGATGGCGCGGTTGTCGTAGACCCAGTCGTGGATGAGGGTCTGACCCTGCGCGGAGGCGGCGATGGCCGCGAAGAAGGGGACGTTGTCGATGTTCAGGCCCGGGAAGGGCATGGGGTGGATCTTGTCGATCGGTGCTTCGAGTTTGGAGGGGCGGACGGTGAGGTCCACCAGGCGGGTGCGGCCGTTGTCGGCGAAGTACTCCGGCGTGCGGTCGTGGTCGAGGCCCATCTCCTCCAGGACCGCCAGCTCGATCTCCAGGAACTCGATCGGGACCCGACGGACCGTCAGCTCCGACTCCGTGACCACCGCGGCGGCCAGCAGGCTCATCGCCTCGACCGGGTCCTCGGAGGGGGAGTAGTCCACGTCGGCGTCGATGACCGGCATGCCGTGCACGGTGAGGGTGGTGGTGCCGATGCCCTCGACCCGGACGCCCAGGGCCTCCAGGAAGAAGCAGAGGTCCTGGACCATGTAGTTGGAGGAGGCGTTGCGGATGACGGTGACACCGTCGTGGCGGGCGGCGGCCAGGAGCGCGTTCTCGGTGACCGTGTCGCCGCGCTCGGTCAGGACGATCGGGCGGCCCGGGCGCACCGTGCGGTCGACCACCGCGTGGTAGTGGCCCTCGGTCGCGGCGACGTCCAGACCGAAGCGGCGCAGGGCGATCATGTGCGGCTCGATGGTGCGGGTGCCGAGGTCGCAGCCGCCGGCGTAGGGCAGCCGGAAGCGGTCCATGCGGTGCAGCAGCGGGCCGAGGAACATGATGATGGAGCGGGTGCGGACGGCGGCCTCGGCGTCGATGGCCTCCATGTCCAGTTCGGACGGCGGCACGATCTCCAGGTCGGTGCCGTCGTTGATCCAGCGGGTGCGCACGCCGATGGAGTTGAGCACCTCCAGGAGGCGGTAGACCTCCTCGATGCGGGCGACCCGGCGCAGCACCGTGCGCCCCTTGTTGAGCAGCGAGGCGCACAGCAGGGCCACGCAGGCGTTCTTGCTGGTCTTGACGTCGATGGCGCCGGACAGGCGACGGCCGCCGACCACGCGCAGGTGCATCGGACCCGCGTAGCCCAGGGAGACGATCTCGCTGTCCAGCGCTTCGCCGATCCGGGCGATCATCTCAAGGCTGATGTTCTGGTTGCCGCGCTCGATGCGGTTGACGGCGCTCTGACTGGTGTTGAGCGCCTCCGCGAGCTGTGACTGCGTCCAGCCGCGGTGCTGCCGGGCGTCACGGATGAGTCGGCCGATGCGTACGAGGTAGTCGTCTGCCATGAGGTTGAGGCTATCTCAGATATGAGATCGCGCCTCTCGGGGGGTCTGTTCGGGTGACGTGACGTCAAGGAACCCCAGGTGGCGGCTCAGCGGCGCTTGCTCGTCGTCGTGCGACGCCAGCTGAAAGGTCCCGGCAAATCCATCGATGTCGTACGACGTCCGGTGCTGCTGCGGGTGTGGCGCGGGCCGTTCCCGCCCCCGGTCGTGATGGACCACGAGCGTTTGTTGATGTTCAGCCGCACTCCGGGGAGGATCCGGAAACTCTTGCGGAACGTGAGCGGCATCGTGCCCCCTTCGAGTCGCGCCGGGCGGATCCGGGCCGATCCGGGTCTGTCCGGGTCTGTCCGGCACGCATCGGATACCCCCGTTCGGCGTAGTGATGGCCGCACGGGTCACCCGGGGTGGGGTGCACGCCACACGGCGCCCGGACATGACCGGGCCGCCCCTATGTACTAGAGTTATCTCGACATCGAGATATCTGCCGAGGCGTACCGCAGCCGCACGCTGCTATCGGGTCTGGTGGTAAGGGTTACCTAACTTAGCCTTACCTTAGCGGATCGGCCAGGGTGGCGTGGCGGCAGGATGCGGTGGTACGCGCACATAAATGAAGGAGACTGTCGTGTCGGCGAACAGCTTCGACGCCCGCAGCACGCTGCAGGTGGGCGACGAGTCGTACGAGATCTTCCGGCTGGACAAGGTCGAGGGCTCCGCGCGCCTTCCCTACAGCCTGAAGGTGCTGCTGGAGAACCTGCTCCGCACCGAGGACGGCGCGAACATCACCGCCGACCACATCCGCGCCCTCGGCGGCTGGGACTCGCAGGCCCAGCCGTCGCAGGAGATCCAGTTCACGCCGGCCCGCGTGATCATGCAGGACTTCACCGGCGTGCCCTGCGTCGTCGACCTCGCCACCATGCGTGAGGCCGTCAAGGAGCTCGGCGGCGACGCGAACAAGATCAACCCGCTCTCCCCGGCCGAGATGGTCATCGACCACTCCGTCATCGCCGACAAGTTCGGCACCAACGACGCCTTCAAGCAGAACGTCGACCTGGAGTACGGCCGCAACCGCGAGCGCTACCAGTTCCTGCGCTGGGGCCAGACCGCCTTCGACGACTTCAAGGTCGTCCCGCCGGGCACCGGCATCGTCCACCAGGTGAACATCGAGCACCTGGCCCGCGTCGTCATGACCCGTGACGGCAAGGCCTACCCCGACACCCTGGTCGGCACCGACTCGCACACCACCATGGTCAACGGCCTCGGCGTCCTCGGCTGGGGCGTCGGCGGCATCGAGGCCGAGGCCGCGATGCTCGGCCAGCCGGTCTCCATGCTCATCCCGCGCGTCGTCGGCTTCAAGCTGACCGGCGAGCTCACCCCCGGCACCACCGCCACCGACCTGGTGCTCACCATCACCGAGATGCTGCGCAAGCACGGCGTCGTCGGCAAGTTCGTCGAGTTCTACGGCGAGGGCGTGGCCGCCACCAGCCTCGCCAACCGTGCCACCATCGGCAACATGTCGCCGGAGTTCGGCTCCACCGCCGCGATCTTCCCGGTCGACGACGAGACGCTGAACTACATGCGCCTCACCGGCCGCAGCGAGCAGCAGGTCGCGCTCGTCGAGGCGTACGCCAAGGAGCAGGGCCTCTGGCTGGACCCGAAGGCCGAGCCGGACTTCTCCGAGAAGCTGGAGCTCGACCTCTCCACGGTCGTGCCCTCCATCGCCGGCCCGAAGCGCCCGCAGGACCGCATCGTCCTCGCAGGCGCCGCCCAGCAGTTCAAGGCGGACGTGCTCAACTACGTGGACGTCGTCGACGAGGCCGGCAAGGAGTCCTTCCCGGCCTCCGACTCCCCGGCCGTCACCAACGGCGCCCCGTCCAACCCGGTCCGCGTGACCGCCCCCGACGGCACCTCCTACGAGCTGGACCACGGTGCGGTGACGGTCGCGGCCATCACCTCCTGCACCAACACCTCCAACCCGTACGTCATGGTCGCCGCCGCCCTGGTCGCCAAGAAGGCCGTCGAGAAGGGCCTGACCCGCAAGCCGTGGGTCAAGACCACCCTCGCCCCGGGTTCCAAGGTCGTCACCGACTACTTCGAGAAGGCGGGCCTGACCCCCTACCTCGACAAGGTCGGCTTCAACCTCGTCGGCTACGGCTGCACCACCTGCATCGGCAACTCCGGCCCGCTGCCGGAGGAGGTCTCCAAGGCCGTCAACGAGCACGACCTCGCCGTCACCTCGGTGCTCTCCGGCAACCGCAACTTCGAGGGCCGGATCAACCCCGACGTCAAGATGAACTACCTGGCGTCCCCGCCGCTGGTCGTCGCCTACGCGCTCGCGGGCTCCATGAAGGTCGACGTCACCAAGGACGCCCTGGGCACCGACCAGGACGGCAACCCGGTCTTCCTCAAGGACATCTGGCCCTCCGAGGCCGAGGTCAACGACGTCGTCGCCAACGCCATCGGCGAGGACATGTTCTCCAAGTCCTACAGCGACGTCTTCGCGGGCGACGCCCAGTGGCAGGCGCTGTCGATCCCGACCGGCGACACCTTCGAGTGGGACGCCGAGTCCACCTACGTGCGCAAGCCCCCGTACTTCGAGGGCATGGGCATGGAGCCGGCCCCGGTCGAGGACATCTCCGGCGCCCGGGTGCTGGCCAAGCTGGGCGACTCGGTCACCACCGACCACATCTCCCCGGCCGGCGCCATCAAGGCCGACACCCCGGCCGGCAAGTACCTCACGGAGCACGGCGTCGAGCGCCGCGACTTCAACAGCTACGGCTCGCGCCGCGGCAACCACGAGATCATGATCCGCGGCACCTTCGCCAACATCCGCCTGCGCAACCAGATCGCGCCGGGCACCGAGGGCGGCTACACCCGCGACTTCACGCAGGACGGCGGTCCGGTGTCGTTCATCTACGACGCCTCCCGCAACTACATCGAGCAGAACATCCCGCTCGTCGTCCTGGCCGGCAAGGAGTACGGCTCCGGCTCGTCCCGCGACTGGGCCGCCAAGGGCACCGCGCTGCTCGGCGTCAAGGCCGTCATCGCCGAGTCGTACGAGCGCATCCACCGCTCGAACCTCATCGGCATGGGCGTCCTGCCGCTGCAGTTCCCGGAGGGCCACACCGCCGAGTCCCTCGGTCTGACCGGCGAGGAGTCCTTCTCCGTCTCCGGCGTGACCGAGCTGAACGAGGGCACCACCCCGCGCACGGTGAAGGTCACCACCGACACCGGTGTCGAGTTCGACGCGGTCGTCCGCATCGACACCCCGGGTGAGGCGGACTACTACCGCAACGGCGGCATCCTGCAGTACGTGCTGCGCAGCCTGATCCGCAAGTAGGCGGCGGCGCACAACGGTTGAGGGCCGCATCCCCGGTGACGGGGGTGCGGCCCTCGCCGTGTCACACGGCCGGCAGCACGGTGGCCAGCCACTCCAGTTGGCGCCGCACATGCACCGCGTCCCCGCCCTCGTGCCCGTTGAACGGATACGCGTGGATCTCCTTGCGGGGCCCCGCGCCGGACAGCTCCCCGTACCGGTTGAAGGCGGCGTACGCCCCGCTCGGCGGGCATACCGTGTCGCGCAGGCCCACGCCGAAGTGGGCCGGCGCGTGCGCCCGGCGGACGAAGGAGACGCCCTCCAGGTAGGAGAGGGTGCGGTAGGCGGCGCCCTCGGCGCCCCGGTGCACCGACAGGTACGCGGCGATCTCGCCGTAGGGCCCCGCGTCCGTGAGGTCCAGGGCGCGACGGATGCCGCACAGCAGCGGCGCGGAGACCAGGACCGCCGCCAGGTCCTCCACCAGGCCCGCGACGGCCAGTGCGAGTCCGCCGCCCTGGCTGTTGCCTACGGCCGCGACGCGCGCCGGGTCCACGCCGGGAAGTTCCCGCACCGCGGTGACCGCGCGCACCGCGTCCGTGATGAGGCGGCGGTAGTGGTGGTCGTGCGGGTCGAGCAGTCCCCGTACCGCCGGGCCGGGGCCGCCGGGTGCGTCCGCGTGCGGGTCGAGGGTGGCGCCGCCGCAGCCGTACTGGTCGCCCTGGCCCCGGTTGTCCATCAGCAGATGCGCGTACCCGGCGGCCACCCAGGTCAGCCGCTCGTGAGGCAGGCCCCGTCCGCGCCCGTACCCGGCGTACTCGACGACCGCGGGCAGGGGCCGGTCGCCGGAACCGGCGGGTCTGCTGAACCAGGCGCGCACCGGGTCGCCCCCGAAGCCGCGGAAGGTCACGTCCCAGGTCCGGGTCAGGCGCAGTCCGGTCTCCACGGGGTGCGCCGACACCAGGGGTTCGCCGGACGGTGGTCCGGCCAGGGTGGCGTCCCAGAAGGCGTCGAAGTCGTCGGGTTCGTCGGGGGCCGGGCGGTGGTGCGCCAACTCCGTCGGCGGCAGGTCGAACGCGGGCACGGCGGCACCTCGCAGCGGGTTCGGGGAGGACTGGGCGATCGAACGACCGATCGTTGCGGTATCGGTCCAGAAAGGTGCGGTCGACCGTAACAGCTCTTCGTGGCTCTTCCCAGGTGTCGATCACCGATCGGCCAATGATTCACAGCGCTGTGGGCGGCCTGAGAATCAGCCGTGCACAGGCCATTGACACCGCTTTCCCCGTAGCTCTAGGTTGCCGCGAAGTTACCGGCAGGGGGTCGAAAGTTTCGATCGTCTGTACCTCACGGGGAGGCCGAGTCATGAGCACCTCCACCACGCCGCCCGGCTGGCGGCGTGCGCTGCGCCGCGACTGGCAGCTGTACTCACTGGCCGTACTGCCGTTGCTGTTCTTCCTCGTCTTCCGCTATCTGCCGATGATCGGCAACGTGATCGCGTTCCGCCGCTTCGAACCCGGCGGGTCGATCCTGGGGGAGCAGTGGGTCGGGCTGCGCTACGTGGAGATGTTCCTCAGCGATCCCACCTTCTGGCAGGTCTTCCGCAACACCCTCTGGATCGGCGGCCTCACGCTCGTCTTCTGCTTCCCCATCCCCATCGTGCTCGCGCTGCTCCTCAACGAGGTGCGCACCCGGGCGCTCAAGCGGTTCGTGCAGTCGGTGTCGTACCTGCCGCACTTCCTGTCGATCGTGATCGTCGCCGGCATCACCCTGCAGATGCTCGCCACCGACGGCCCGGTCAACCACGTGCTCGGCCTGCTCGGCCAGGACCCGGTCCGGTTCATCCAGGAACCCGAGTGGTTCCGCACCATCTACGTGGGCTCGGAGATCTGGCAGACGGCGGGCTGGGGCACCATCCTCTACCTGACCGCGCTCACCGCGATCGACGACGACCTCTACGAGGCGGCCCGCATCGACGGCGCGAACCGCTGGCGGCAGATCTGGCACGTCACCCTGCCCGGCATCCGGCCCACCATGATCACGCTGCTGATCCTCAACATCGGCACGTTCCTGGCGGTCGGCTTCGAGAAGATCCTGCTCCTCTACAACCCGCTGACCTACGAGACGGGTGACGTGATCTCCACCTACCTCTACCGCACCGGCGTGGAGTCCAACAGCTTCAGCTACGCCGCCGCCATCGGCCTGTTCGAGGCGGTCATCGGCCTGGTGCTGATCACCTCGGCCAACCTGCTCTCGCGCCGCACGGTGGGGACGAGCCTGTGGTGAGCGTCGACCGGCCCACCCGCGGCTACCGCGTCTTCCAGGGCGTCAACGGGCTGATCCTCACCGGTGTAGTGGTGGTGACGCTCTACCCCTTCCTCAACATCGTCGCCCGCTCCTTCAGCGGGGAGCGCCAGATCCGGTCCGGCGAGGTGACGCTGTGGCCCAAGGGCTTCAACCTCACCACGTACAAGATCGTCTTCCAGGACGGCACCTTCTGGCGCAACTACGGCAACACCGTCTTCTACACGGTCGTCTCCACCGCCGTCGCCATGGTCCTCACGACCTGCTACGCCTACGTCCTGTCCAAGAAGAACCTCAAGGGGCGCGGACTCCTCGTCGGCATCGCCGTGTTCACCATGTTCTTCTCCGGCGGGCTCATCCCCACCTACGTGCTCATCACCAGCCTCGACCTGAAGAACACGGTGTGGGCACTCGCCCTCCCGAACGCCATCAGCGTCTTCAACCTGCTGGTGATGAAGGCCTTCTTCGAGAGCCTGCCGGACGAACTGGAGGAGGCCGCCCAGATCGACGGCCTGAGCACGTACGGCATCCTCCTCAGGATCGTGCTGCCGCTGTCCAAGGCGGTCGTCGCGACCATGGTGCTGTTCTACTCCGTGTCCTTCTGGAACTCCTGGTTCGGCGCCTTCCTCTACATGGACCGCATCGAGCTGATGCCGGTCACGGTCTATCTGCGCAACCTCATCGCGGGCGCCACCGGAGGCACCGGCGCGGGCGCGGGCACCGAGCAGCTCACCCAGGTCGCGGCCAACATCCAGGCCGTCACCATCGTGCTCACCGCCCTGCCCATCCTCTGCGTGTACCCGTTCGTCCAGCGCTACTTCGTGTCGGGCGTGATGCTCGGCGCGGTCAAGGGCTGAGTCCCAGCCACACCGAGGGAGTAACCGTGAAGAACGCAGGGCATCTTTCGCGACGTCAGGTCCTGGCAGCGGCGGGCTTCGCCGGCCTCGCCGCGCTCACCGGCTGCGGCAGCGGCGACGACGGCGGGGACTCCAAGGACCTGTCGAAGAAGCAGGACGGCGCGATGAAGGAGTACCGGACCGGGCAGCAGTTCAAGGCCGCCAAGCCGCTCACCTTCTCACTCCTGCACCTCAGCAACCCCAACTACCCGCCGAAGGACGACTGGCTGCTCTGGAAGGAGCTGACCAAGCGCACCGGCGTCACCTTCAAGCGCACCGACGTCCCGCTCAGCGACTACGAGAAGAAGCGCAGCCTGCTCGTCGGTGCGGGCGACGCCCCCCTGCTCCTGCCCAAGACCTACCCCGGGCAGGAGACCCCCTTCGTGTCGTCCGGCTCCGTCCTCGCCGTCAGCGAGTACGTGAAGCTGATGCCCAACTTCCGCGACAAGGTCAGCAGATGGAAGCTGGAGCCGGAGGTGGACTCCCTGCGCCAGTCCGACGGCAGGTACTACCTGCTGCCCGGCCTGCACGAGAAGGTCAAGTCCGGCTACTCCCTCGCGCTGCGCACCGACGTCCTCGACGAGCTGGGCCTGAGCCTGCCGTCCACCCTGGAGGAGACGGCCGACGTCTTCCGGGCGCTCAAGTCGGAGTACCCCGGCAGCCACCCCTTCTCCGACCGCTGGAACCAGCCCGAACCGGGCGGCGCCCTGCTCGGCTACATCGGCCAGGCCCACGGCGTCCGGGCCGGCTGGTCGTACCTGAACACCAGCTGGGACGCGAAGGCCGGGGAGTTCGTCTTCACCGGCGCCACGGACGGCTACCGGCAGATGATCGAGTATCTGCGCGGGCTCGTCGACGAGAAGCTGATGGACCCCGAGGGCTTCACCCAGAGCGACGACGAGGCGGTCAAGAAACTCCTCTCCGAGAAGTCCTTCGCGATCAGCGCCAACCCGCAGGAACTGGTGCAGAACTACCGGTACAACCTCCAGCGACAGGTCAAGGGCGCGAAGATCGAGATGATTCCGGTGCCGCTCGGGCCTGCGGGACCGGTGGTGCTCGGCGGCTCCCGGCTGGAGAACGGCATGATGATCTCCAGCGACGCCCTGAAGCGCGACGACTTCGTCGCCCTCATGCAGTTCGTGGACTGGCTCTGGTACTCCGACGAGGGCCAGAAGTTCACCAAGTGGGGCGTCGAGGGCGTCACCTACACCAAGTCCGGCGGCACGTACCGGGTCGCCGACGGCATCAGCCTCATGGGCTCCGACCCGGACGCCCCCAAGGACCTCCAGAAGGACTACGGCGTCTACAACGGCGTCTTCTCCTACGGCGGCAGCTGGGAACTGGTCTCCTCCTCCTTCAGCCCCGACGAGAAGAAGTTCCAGGAGGCGATGTCGCAGCGCAAGGAGCTCCCCGTCGACCCGGCCCACCCCCTCCAGTCCGTGGAGCAGGAACAGGCCACCCTCTGGGACACCCCCCTCAAGGACCACGTACGGCAGAACACCCTCCAGTTCATCCTCGGCAAGCGCCCCCTGTCCGAGTGGAACGCCTACCTGACCGAGCTGAAGGCCAAGAACATGGAACGGCTGGTCGACGTGCACAACAAGGCCTACGAGCGGTTCCGGAAGGAGCAGGGGTGACCCGCGTCCACGTCCCGGCCGAACCGGCCGGCACCTTCCCCGACGCCTGGCGCACCTGCGTCGGCACCGGCCGCCTCGACCTCGCCCTGCGCCGCGACTACCAGGACTCCCTCGCCCTGCTCCAGCGCGAGATCGGCTTCCGGCACATCCGCGGCCACGGCCTGTTCAGCGACGGCATGGCCGTCCACCGCCCCTACACCCACCAGGGCACCCGGTACGTCCACCACTCCTTCACCCATGTCGACCAGGTCGTCGACGCCTACCTCGCGGCGGGCGTCCGCCCCTTCCTCGAACTCGGCTTCATGCCGGGCGGCCTGGCGAGCGGCGAACAGACGGTGTTCTGGTGGCGCGGCAACGTCACCCCGCCCCACGACCTCGCCGAGTGGACCGCGCTCGTCCAGGCGACGCTCGCCCACCTCGTCGACCGCTACGGCCTCGACGAGGTGCGCACCTGGCCCGTCGAGGTGTGGAACGAACCCGACCTGCCCGACTTCTGGCAGCACGCGGACCAGGACGCCTACCACCGCCTGTACGAGGCCACCGCACACGCCGTGAAGGAGGTGGACGCCGGGCTCCAGGTGGGCGGCCCGGCGGTGTCCCCCGGGGCCGGGCCCGACTGGCTGGAGCGGTTCGCCGAGTTCGCCGAACGCCGGGACGTGCCCGTCGACTTCGTCTCCCGCCACGCCTACAGCTCCGGGCCCGCCCAGCACGTCCCCTTCGGCGTGCACCAGACGCTCGCCCCGGCGGGCAAGCTGCTCGACCAGTTCGCCGAGCCCCGCCGCACCCTCAAGGGCACCCGGCTCGCGGACGTGCCCGTGCACATCACCGAGTTCAACTCCTCCTACCGGCCCGACAACCACGTCCACGACACCGCCTTCCACGCCGCCTACCTCGCCCCCGTCCTGGCGGGCGGCGGGGACCTCGTCGACTCCTTCTCGTACTGGACGTTCAGCGACGTCTTCGAGGAGGCCGGCGTCCCCACATCCCTGTTCCACGGCGGCTTCGGGCTGCTCACCCACCGGCAGGTCAGGAAACCGACCTTCCACCTGTACGCCTTCCTCGCCCGCATGGGCGCCGACCTGCTGGCCCGCGGCGACGACCACCTCGTCACCCGGCACCCGGACGGCCGGGTCACCGTCCTGGCCTGGGCGCCCGTCGATCCGTCCGGCGCCACACCCGGGCCGGAGGCGCACGCGCTGCGGCTGTCCCTGCCGGTCGGCCCCGTCGGCGGACAGGGCGCGGCGTTCGTCCGGCGCCTCACCGTCGACGAGGAGCACGGCAACGCGTACACCGCCTGGCGCCGCATGGGCAGCCCCCGCTCACCCCGCCCCCGCCAGCTCGACGTCCTCCACGAGGCCGCCGAGCCCGCCCGCACCCACCGGAGCCTGCCGATCGAGAACGGCCGCGTGGACCTGCCCCTCACCCTCGCCCGGCACGAGGTCGCCTTCGTCGAGCTGAGCCCCGTCGAGGACGAGACCCCCACCTGGTGGGACGAGCGCCGCCTGCTCGGCCGGGATGCGGTGTGAGCACCGCCCGCACCGCCGACTTCGGCACCGGCGTCCTCTCCCGCGCGGCCGCCCTCATCCACACCCTGCTCACCGTCGAGGCCCTGCTGCTCCTGGCCGCTGCACCGGGCCTCGCCGGTCTCTTCCTCCTCGCCCCCGACCCCGCCAACCTCCCCCTCGCCGCCCTCTGCCTGCTGCCCCTCGGACCCGCCCTGTCCGCCGCCGTGTACGCCCTGCACCATCGCAGCGCCGACCTCACCGAACTCCACCCGGCCCGCGCCTACGCGCGCGGCTGGCGGCTGGGCGCCCTCCCGGCGCTGCGACTGTGGGCGCCCCTGCTGGCCTGGCTCACCGTCATCGCCTTCACCCTCACCCACTTCACGGCCACCGGACTGCCCGGCTGGTGGGCGGTGCTGCTCGCGCTCGTGGGCGCCGGCTCCCTCCTGTGGGGGGCGCACGCCCTCGTCCTCACCTCCCTGTTCACCTTCCGCACCCGCGACACCGCCCGCCTCGCCGCGTACTTCCTGCTCCGGCACCCCCGCGCCACCCTCGGCGCCGCATCCCTGCTGCTCCTGACCGCCGCCCTGACCGCCCTGCTGACCGAGGCCCTGCCCGCCCTGCTGGCCGCGCCCCTGCTGCTCTCCCTGCTGCACAGCAGCCGACCGGTGATCACCGAGACCCAGGAGGAGTTCACCGCATGACAGCGCCACGCACCCCGAAGATCTCTTACGGCGGCGACTACAACCCCGAGCAGTGGCCCGAGGACGTCTGGGACGACGACCACCGCCTGTTCACCGAGGCGGCCATCGACACCCTCACCGTCGGCGTCTTCTCCTGGTCCCTCACCCAACCCGGCCCCGACACGTACGACTTCACGATGCTCGACCGCGTCCTCGACCGCGCCGCCGCCGAAGGCCGCCGGGTCTGCCTGGCCACCGGCACCGCCGCCCTCCCGCCCTGGCTCGCCAAGAGCCACCCCGAGGTCAATCGCACCGACTTCGAGGGCCGCCGCCACCGCTACGGACAGCGCCACAACTTCTGCCCCAGCTCGACGGCGTACCGCGACGCGGCCACCGCGCTGGCGGCCCGCCTCGCCGAGCGCTACGCCGACCACCCCGCCCTGCTCGCCTGGCACATCAACAACGAGTACGGCGGCGCCTGCTACTGCGACCGCTGCGCCGACGCCTTCCGCGGCCGGCTGCGCGAGCGGTACGGGACCCTCGACGCGCTGAACGACGCCTGGTGGACCACCTTCTGGTCGCACCGCTACACCGACTGGGACCAGATCGAACCGCCCAGCGCGCTCACCGAGCACTGGCGCGGCCCCGACCACACCGCCTTCCAGGGCATCACCCTGGACTACCACCGCTTCACCACCGACGCCCTGCTCGGCTGCTTCCTCGCCGAGAAGGAGGCGATCCGCGCCCACGACCCGGACACCCCCGTCACCACCAACTTCATGGGCCTGTACCGCCCGCTGGACTACCACCGCTGGGCGCCCCACCTCGACTTCGCGTCCTGGGACAGCTACCCGCCCCCGGACGCCCCGCCGACCCGGGCCGCCCTCGGACACGCCCTGACGCGCGGCCTCAAGGACGGCGCCCCCTTCTGGCTGATGGAACAGACGCCGTCCACCACGGCCTGCCGCGACGCCAACCCCCTGCGCCGCCCCGGCGAACTGCGCCTCGCCACCTGGCAGGCGGTCGCCCACGGCGCCGACGCCACGCTCTACTTCCAGCTGCGCGCCTCACGCGGCGCCTGCGAGAAGTACCACGGCGCCGTCATCGGCCACGCCGGCCGCAACGACACCCGCGTCTTCCGCGAGGTCGCCGAACTGGGCCGGGAGCTGGCCGCTCTCGGCGAGGCGACCCTCGGCGCCCGCACCCCCGCCCGTACCGCGCTGCTCTTCGACTGGGACAGCTGGTGGGCCCTGGAGATCTCCGACGGCCCCTCCCGCGCGGTCCGCTACCCCGACGTCGTCCACGCCTACTACCGGGCCGCCCGCGAGGCCGGCGCCGACGTGGACGTCGTCCCGGTCACGGCCGACCTGACCCCGTACGACGTGGTTTTCGCCCCCGTACTGCACCTGGTCAAGGACGCCCTGGCCGACCGTCTCACCGCACTGACCCGCCGGGGCGGCAGCGTGCTCGCCACCTTCCTCACCGCGCGCTGCGACGAGCACGACCGCGCGTTCCTCACCGACGTGCCCGGTCCGCTCGCCCCGCTGCTGGGCATCCGGATCGACGAGTGGGACTCCCGCCCGGAAGACGTCGTCCAACCGGTCGACCTCGGGGAGCTGCACACGACCGCCCGCCACGTCTTCGAGATCGTGCTGCCGCGCGGCGCGGAGCCGGTCGGCACGTACGGCGCCGACTTCTACGCCGGCACCCCGGCCGTCACCCGCCACCGCGTCGGCGCGGGCGAGGCCTGGTACGTCGCGACCGCCCTCGACCAGCCGGGCGTCGACCACGTGGTCCGCCGCGTCCTGGCCCGGCACGACCTGGTCGGCCCCTACGCGGACCACCCCGCCGTCGAGACCGCGACCCGCGTCACCCCCGACGGCACCCGCCTGCTCTTCCTCCTCAACCACGCCCCCGAACCGGCCCGCCTGACGGCCCACGCCACCGCGGAGGACCTTCTCACCGGCAAGCGCACGGACCGCGGCGAGCCGCTCGTCCTCGACCCGAACGGGGTCGCGGTCCTGCGCCTTCAGTAGATCGTCCGCCCCCGCTCGTCCGGCACCCCCGACTTCCGCAGGAAGTAGCTGTTGACCTGGTCGCGCCACTCCCGGGCGGACCGCACCTGCTCCTCGTACCGCTCCGCCACCCGCGCGTGCCGGGCGGGCTCCACCAGGTCCACGAGGCCCGCCCACACCCGGCGGGCCTCCTCGGCCTCCTCGACGCCCTCGAAGTGCGTGTCGTAGATGTGCTGGATCACGGTCTTCCCGCTGTGCAGCACATGGCCGTAGGGCACGTGGTGGAAGAACAGGAGAAGCTCGTCGGGGCAGGTCTTGGGCGACTCGTACAGCTCCGCCCAGGGCCCCGCGTACTGGGCCGCGTACCCGGTGCCGGTCGCCGCGCTGCGGTCCACACCGACGCCGTCGCGGTCGGCGAAGTGGTAGGTGCCCCAGGGGCTGTACTCGTAGCCGTCCACGCTCGGCCCGTAGTGGTGCCCGGGCTGGACCATGAACCCGACGCCGAGCGGGGCGGTGTACTTCTCGTACGTCGACCAGGAGCCGTCGAGGACGGCGTGCAGGCCCTCGGCCAGCCGCTGCCCGGCTCCCGGGTGGGTCAGCGTGATCCACTCGCCGAGGACCGCGCGCGGGTCCGCCGCCGGGTCCCAGGCGAGCCGCCCGAAGGTGTACAGGTTGGCCTGGGCGAGCGGGTGGCCGGTCCAGAACGGGTCGTCGCCCACGTTGGACACCGCCACCAGGGCGTCCGCCAGCCGCCCGACGCTCACCTCACCGTCCGGGCGCAACCGCAGCGCCTCGCTCCACATCGGGCCCAGCCAGCACGCATGCCGCTGCTGCCCGGTGTACTCCTGCGTGGCCTGCACCTCCACCGCGAGCCGGGTGCCCGGCATCGCGCCGATCAGCGGCGAGAGGGGCTCGCGCACCTGGAAGTCCATCGGGCCGTGCTTGACCTGGAGCACCGCGTTCGCGGCGAAGTCGCCGTCCAGCGGCACGAAGTGGTCGTACGCGGCCCGGGCGCGGTCCGTCGACCGGTCCCGCCAGTCCTGGCGGTGGTCGTAGACGAAGGCCCGCCAGTGCACGGTGCCGCCGTACGGGGCGAGCGCGGCGGCCAGCAGGTTGGCGCCGTCGGCGTGCGTGCGGCCGTACGCGAACGGGCCCGGCTGTCCCTCCGAGTCGGCCTTCACCACGTACCCGCCGAAGTCCGGGATCGCCTCGTACACCCGCTCCGTCGCCCCGGCCCACCACTGACGCACCCCGGCGTCCAGCGGGTCGGCGGTGGGCAGCGCGCCGAGGACGACCGGCGCCGCGAAGGTGACCGACAGGTGCGTGCGCACGCCGTAGGGCCGCAGCGCGCCGGCGATCGCCGCGACCTCGCCGATCCGGTCGGTGAGCAGGTGCGCCTCGGCCTCGTGGACGTTGACGTTGTTGACGCAGACCGCGTTGATCCCGCAGGCCGCGAGCAGCCTGCCGTACGCCCGCACCCGGTCCAGGCCGTCGCGGGCCAGGCCGTCGGACCAGAACAGCGAACCGCCCGCGTAGCCCCGCTCGACCTGGCCCATCACCGGGTGCACGGCCACGTTGTCCCAGTGGTCCAGCATCCGCAGCGCGAGGGCCGGGCGGTGCACCTCGCGGACGGGCCCGCCCCGAAACGCCGCCTCGCCGAGCCGCACGACGTGGAACAGGCCGTACAGCAGCCCGCGTCCGCCGGACGCCGTGACGGTGGTCCGGCCGTCCGCACGGGTGTACGCGAAGCCCTCGTCGCCGAAGTCCCCGAAGTCCCTGGCGGCTCCGGCGTCCCCGGCCCCGCCCCCGCCGGTCAGCTCCAGCACGAGATCGGCCGGGGCGTCCTCGCGTACCAGGGCGCCGCCGAACCGCTCGCAGGCGGCCGCCACTTCACCGCGCACCGTCTCCGCGAGCGGTCCGGTCCCGCGCACGAGGGTGCAACGGGTGCCGACCGCGCGGAAGGCGGCGTCCGGCAGCCAGGCCGGGTCGATGTCCTTGCCGTCCGAGTCCCGCATGCGTCGAGCGACCGCCCCTCCGACGACGTGTGACGCACCCGGCGGCCGCCGACTGCGCCCGCTCATCCTGGTGCATGCGTCGGTGCGAAGGAAGGGACGGAACAAGGGAACGGCGGGTCCCGGCCGAAGCCCGAACCCGCCGCCCGTCCGTCAGTCGGACCCGTCGGCTACGCCAGCAGTTCCACCTCCGCCAGCGTGTGCTCGCCGTCCAGGACCAGCCGGTACCGGGCGTACGAGCCCGGCGACTTCACCGAGAACGCCCGGGTCTGCCGGTCCCAGGCGAAGGATTCGCCCGAGCGCTCGTCCAGCGTCCGCCAGGTGGTGCCGTCGGCCGAGCCCTGGAGCTTCCAGCCGGCCGGTGCCGCGGCGTGGTCCGCGGACGAGGTCAGCGTGTACTGGACCGCCTTGACGCCCTTGCCGGACACCGGCAGGTCCACCGACGTCACCTTCGCGTCCGTCCCCGACGTGTTGTCGAACAGCGCGCCCTCGCCCTCGACGGCGTCGGCGCGCGGGGTCGGCACCTCGTCGTCCTCGGTGACCGACGGCGGTGCCGCGTTCTCGCCGGTGCCCCACGAGGACGGCTTCGCGCCCATGTCGAACTCCAGGACGCCGCCCTTGGCGAGCAGCGAGTGGGGGAGCGAAGTGGAGTTCCAGCGCTTGCCGTTGACCTTGAGGCCCTGCACGTAGACGTTCTTCGTGCTGTTCTTCGGCGCCTTGACGACCAGCTCGCGGCCGTTCTCCAGGTGCACCGTCGCCTTGGTGAACAGCGGGGACCCGACGGCGTACTCGCCACTGCCCATCACCAGCGGGTAGAAGCCGAGCGAGGAGAAGAGGAACCAGGCCGACTGCTCGCCGTTGTCCTCGTCGCCGTGGTAGCCCTGGCCGATGTCGCTGCCGGTGTACAGACGCTGGAGCACCTCGCGGATGTTCTTCTGCGTCTTGTACGGCTGCCCGGCCGCGTCGTACATGTACAGGGCGTGGTGGGCGACCTGGTTGGAGTGCCCGTACATGCCCATGCGGACGTCCCGCGCCTCGACCATCTCGTGGATGACGCCGCCGTAGGAGCCCTTCAGGTCCGGGGAGGCCGTCTCCGGGGTCGAGAGGTACTCGTCGAGCTTGTCGCCGAGGCCCTTGCGCCCGCCGTACAGGTTGGCGAGGCCGCGGCTGTCCTGCGGGGCGGTGAAGGCGTAGCCCCAGCCGTTGGTCTCCGTGTAGTCGTAGCCCCACACGCGCGGGTCGTACTGGTCGGAGTCCACGCGCCAGTTGCCCTTGGCGTCCTTGCCCTGGAAGAAGCCGGCCTTCGCGTCGAAGAGGTTGACGTAGTCCTGGGCGCGGTTGAGGAAGTACGCGGACTCCTCCTTGTACCGCTTCTCGCCGGTTTCCTTGTAGAGCTTCTCGCCCATCTTGGCGATGCCGTAGTCGTTGAGGTAGCCCTCCAGCGCCCACGACAGGCCCTCGTGCGTCTCGGTGCTGGTGTAGCCGAGGAAGGGTGAGGTCTCCATGCCCTTGCGGCCCACGCCGGAGGACGGGGGCACGACGGTGGCGTTCTTGAGGGCCGCGTCGTAGGCCGCCTTCGCGTCGAAGTCGACGCCCTTGACGTAGGCGTCCGCGAAGGCCACGTCGGAGGAGGTGCCGGTCATCAGGTCCGCGTAGCCGGGGGAGGACCAGCGCGAGGTCCAGCCGCCGTCCTTGTAGTGCTGCACGAAGCCGTCGACCAGCTCACCGGCCTGGGACGGGGTCAGGAACGAGTAGGCGGGCCAGGTGGTCCGGTACGTGTCCCAGAAGCCGTTGTTGACGTAGACCTTGCCGTCCACGATCTTCGAGCCGGTCTCCGTCGGCGTGTCCTCCTTGACCGCCTTGGAGAACGGGGAGGCGTACTTGTACTTCCCGTCGACCTTCTCGTGGCCCGCGTTCGGGTACAGGTACAGGCGGTAGAGGCTGGAGTACAGCGTGGTCAGCTGGTCCCGCGTGGCGCCCTCGACCTCGACCTTGCCGAGGATGCGGTCCCACTGCTTCTGGGCGTCGCGCTTGACCTTGTCGAAGGAGGTGCGCTTCGGGATCTCCTGGCGCAGGTTGTCCTTCGCCTGGTCGACGCTGATCAGCGAGGTCGCGATGCGCAGGGTCACGGCGTGGTCCCGGCCGGCGTCGAAGCGCAGGTGGCCCTTGACGCCGCTGGAGTCGCCGCCGGTGACCTTGCTGTCGAACTCGCCGTAGACGAAGAGGCGGGTGGCGCCCGTGGAGCCGCCGGACTTGACGTCCGAGTAGCCGGTGAAGGTGCCGTTCTCCTTGTCCAGGGTCAGGCCGGCCTGGTCCTCGACGTTGTCGAAGATCACGCTCGCGTCGTCACCGGGGTAGGTGAAGCGCATCATCGCCGCGTGGTCGGTCGGCGTCATCTCGGCCTTGAGGCCGTTCTCGAACCGCACGCCGTAGTAGTACGGCTTGGCGGTCTCGTTCTCGTGCCGGAAGGCCAGCTCGCGGGCGTCCCGGCCGGTGTCCGGGGTGCCGGAGGCGGCCGAGGGCATCACCTGGAAGGTCTGCCGGTCGCCCATCCACGGGCTCGGCTCGTGGCTCGCGCTGAACGCCTGCAGGGTGGGCAGGTTGTCGTCGTTGTTGCCGTGCGCGTACTCGTAGAGCCAGCTGAGCGAACCGGCGTTGGTCACCGGCGTCCAGAAGTTGAAGCCGTGCGGCACGGCGGTCGCGGGGAAGTTGTTGCCGCGCGAGAAGCTGCCGCTGGAGTTGGTGCCGCGGGTGGTGAGCGCGTAGTCGGACAGGTGGGCCGCGGGACGCTCGGGCGCGGCCCGCTTGATCTCCACGTCGTCCAGCCAGCCCCGGAACTTCGCCGGGCCCTTGGCGGAGTCGTACGCCACCAGGATCCGGTCGACGGTCTTGCCGGCCGCGACCGAGCCGATGCCCGACTCGACGCTGTTCCACTGGTTCACGTAAAGGATCTTGGCGTCGCCCTGACCGCGTGGCGTCAGCGGGAACCCGTGCTGGTCGGTGGCCTTGAGATCGCTGAGGTAGGTGCCGTCGGTGAAGGCGAGGTCGACGGAGACGTTCGTGGCGTCGTAGTCGAGGTCGCCGTCCGCCATCGACGGGAAGATCTTGTACGACAGCTCGGTGCGCCGGTCGACCTTCACGTCGACGTCGAAGACCTTGTTGTACGAGTAGGCCCGGCCGTCCGCCGTGTGGCGGCCCGCGTAGCGCAGCGCGTGCGTGCCGGTGAAGCCCGCGTCCGCCTTGGCGGTGGGCGAGCCCGTCGGACCCTCGTCGACGGAGGAGAGCATGTCCTCGGGGGTGGGGACCTCGGTGTCGCTGGTGGCCAGCTGGACGTCGGCGAGCTGGAGCGCGTCGCCGGCCCCGTTGTTCTTGGTGATCTCCAGCCGGAAGTGCTGGAACTCGGCGGTCTCGGACAGTTCGTACGTCTTCGTCTGGAAACGCTCGCCGAAGCTTTCCCCGGAGCGGGTGTCGAGTGTCTGCCAGTTCTCGCCGTCCGCCGAGCCCTGCAGCGTCCAGTCCACCGGGTCGCGTTCGTCGTGGTCGTTGGCCGAGGTGAGCGCGTACTTGGCGATCTTCTGCGGTGCGTCCAGGTCGAACTCGACCCAGCCGGTCGGGGCGAAGGTCAGCCACTTGGTGCCCGGCTCGTTGTCGACGAGGTTCTCCTTCACCTCCCCGCCGCCCGTGTTCTCGGCGCTGGCCCGCACCTCGGTGACGTTCTCCGTGACGTTGCCCGGTATGCCGGTGCTGAACCCGCCGTCCACGCCGGAGGCCCGCTTGCCGCCGTCCGCGCCGGTGTCCACGGTGTCGAGCCAGTCCGGAGCCGGGTCGCCGGCCTCGAAGGACGACGCGAACTCCCGGTCGGCCTTCGCGGGCGCGCCGGGCAGGGCGACCGCCGCCCCCTGCGAGCCCACCGCCAAGGCGAAGGCGGTCGCCGTCACGACCGCCGGACCCCATCTGTGCCGAACTCTGTACTGCATGTCCTGGCCACCCTCCCAGCGCTGTGGGACAACGTTGTCAATTCAACTGCGCAAGGACCAGTAGGGGTCAAGTGGCATGTGATGTCAAGGGTGTTGGATGTGGCGTTCGGGGGTTATGGCGGGGATTCCTACGCCATGCGATGCACAGGGCACGCATATTTCCGGGAGGTCTCAACTCGGAAAAGACGTACCGGGAACCTTGCATTCGATCTTGCTCCGCCGACGGAAAGTGGACTATACCTGTCGGCCACCGGGGGATACGGGGGGAACCGCGACGAGGAACCGCCCAAGCGCCTCGAACAGCAGTGACAGCATCTGTGACTGCACGGCAGTATCCGCATTTCCAGCACGGCCCAGCATGACCCAGCACGACCCAGCACGACCCAGCGTGACCCGATCGCGGTGCCGGGGAGGATCCGGTTCACCGCCTGAGTCCTGGAGAAGGCGAGGACTTGAGCATGGGATCCACTTCCGCCGAGAACAACGGTACGGGCGTCGGCCGCCGCGATCTGATCAAGCGGTCCGCCGCGCTCGGCCTGATCTCCGTACCCACGATGAGCTTCCTGTCCGCCTGCGCGAGCGGCGGCGGGGACGACCAGAAGAAGGCCGAGGCGGGCGAGAAGTCCGCCAAGAACCCGCTCGCGGTCAACGACAGCGCCCAGATGGAATTCGTCCTCTTCGACGGGGGCTTCGGCAAGGAGTATGCCGAGGACGCCGTGAAGCTGTACGAGAAGGCCTTCCCGAAGGCCAAGGTGAAGTTCGCCGCCACCCAGAAGATCCAGTCCACTCTCCAGCCGCGCTTCAACGGCGGCAACCCGCCCGACCTCGTCGACAACTCCGGCGCCGAGCAGATGGACATGGGCGTCCTGGTCGGCAAGAAGCAGCTCGCCGACCTCACCCCGCTCCTCGACGCCCCGTCCTTCGACGACCCGAACAAGAAGGTCCGCGACACGCTGCGACCCGGCATCGTGGAGATGGGCCAGTTCGACGGCGACCCGGTCTGGATCCTGTACTACGCCTACACGGTGTACGGCAACTGGTACTCGCAGAAGGCCCTGGACTCCCTGGACGCGGAGTACCCCAAGACCTGGGACGAGATGCTCGCGGTCTGCGCCAAGGCCAAGAAGAAGGGCATGGCCGGCTGGACGTACGCCGGCAAGTACCCGTACTACATCCCCTTCTCGATGTCCCCGATGATCGCCAAGGTCGGCGGCCGCGAGGTGATCGACGCCATCGACAACCTGGAGCCGAACGCCTGGAAGGACCCGGCGGTCAAGACGGTCTTCGAGGCCTGGTACGAGCTGTACAAGAAGGGTTACATCCTCAAGGGCACCCCCGGCCTGGACCACATCCAGTCGCAGACCGCGTGGGCCAAGGGCGACGCCCTCTTCATCCCCAACGGCTCCTGGGTGGAGAACGAGTCGGCCAAGGTCATCCCCGCCGACTTCGACCTCGCGGTCTCCGCGCCGCCCGGCATCGACGACAGCGACAAGATGCCCTTCGGCACCATCTGGGCGTCCGGCGGTGAGCCCTTCATCGTCCCCGCCAAGGCGGCCAACGGCGCCGGTGGCATGGAGCAGCTGCGCATCATGCTCAGCGAGGCGTCCTCCAAGAACTTCACCAGCAAGGTGAAGTCACTGAGCGCCTACAACGGCGGTACCGACGGCATCGAGCTGACCCCGGGCCTCAAGTCGGGTGTCGCGGCGCTGGAACTGGCCGGCGACAACGTCGTGAACCCGCGTATGCAGGACTGGTACGTGCAGCTCCAGAAGGAGAAGATCGGCGTCTCCTGCCTGGGCGAGATGATGGCGGGCCGGATGACCCCGGCCGAGACCATCAAGAAGATCCAGGGCTACGCCGACGAAGCCGCCAAGGACTCGTCGATCAAGCACTACAAGCACCAGTGAGGACGCGTCACCAGGGCCTGTCCGGCGCCACCGCGCCGGGCGGGCCCTGGCGGCGCCACCCGCGCGCAGATCGGGGTCGGTAGCAATGCAGCACGGCAAGTACCGGTTCATCGTGGGGTTCCTTGCGGTTCCCCTGGGACTGTACGCGCTCTTCGTCATCTGGCCGTTCATCCAGTCCATCTACTACTCGTTCACGGACTGGACGGGGCTGAGCCCCGAGTTCAAGATGGTCGGCTTCGACAACTACTCGCGGATGCTCGACGACGACATCTTCTGGAAGTCGTTGCAGCACAGCGTCATGTTCGCCCTGCTGGTGCCACTGGTGACACTCAGCCTGGCGCTGTTCTTCGCCTTCATGATCAATGTGGGCGGACGGCGCCGCCGCGGCGGCCCGGCGGTCACCGGCGTCCGCGGCTCCGGCTTCTACAAGATCGTCTACTTCTTCCCGCAGGTGCTCTCCATCGCGATCGTCGCCCTGCTGTTCCAGTTCGCGTACAACCCGGACAGCGGCGCGATCAACTCCCTGCTGCGCGGCATCGGTCTGGACTCAGTCCAGCCGCTGTGGCTCGGCGACCCCAACATCGCCCTGTGGTGCGTGATGGCGGTGCTCGTCTGGTCGACGGTCGGCTTCTTCGTGGTCCTCTTCTCCGCGGGCATGGCCTCCATCCCGGCGGAGCTGTACGAGGCCGCGCTGCTGGACGGGGCGACCCGCGCCACCACCTTCTTCAAGGTGACCCTGCCGCTGCTGTGGGACACCGTGCAGTCCGGCTGGGTCTACATGGGCATCCTCGCACTGGGCGCCGAGTCCTTCGCGGTCGTGCAGATCATGACGACCGGACCCGGCGGACCCGACTACTCGACCACCGTCATGGTCCTGTACGTGTACCAGAAGGCGTTCCGTGACGGCCAGGCCGCCTACGCCACCACCATCGGCGTCGCCCTGCTCCTCGTCACGCTGGCCTTCGCCGCCGTCGTGATGCGGCTGGGACGGCGCGAGCGGCTGGAGTACTGAGCAATGAAGACGACCGAGACCCCCGCCCCCGTGCCTGCCGAACCCGGTACGCCCGTCCTCAAGGCCCAGGCCGCCCCCGGCGGACTGAAGGAGGGGAAGAAGGAGGGCACCACCCTCAACGTCTTCTCCCACGGCGTCCTCGTCATCTGGGCGATCATGGTCGGTATGCCGCTGGTGTGGGCGGTGATGACCTCCTTCAAGGACGACGCCTCCATCTTCGGCTCGCCCTGGTCGCTGCCGGACAAGCTGAACTTCGACAACTGGTCGCGCGCCTGGTCCCAGGCGCACATGAGCGACTACTTCCTCAACACCGTCCTGGTGGTGGGCGGTTCGCTCGTCGGCACCCTGGTACTGGGTTCCATGGCGGCCTATGTGCTGGCCCGGTTCGACTTTCCGGGCAACCGGTTCATCTATTACTTGTTCATCGCCGGCATGAGTTTCCCGATCATGCTCGCCCTGGTCCCGTTGTTCTACGTCGTGGACAACATGGGAATGCTGAACACCATCCACGGGCTGATCCTGGTCTACATCGCCTATTCACTGCCCTTCACGGTGTTCTTCCTGACCGGGTTCTTCAGAACCCTGCCCAGTTCGGTGGCCGAGGCCGCCTTCGTGGACGGGGCCTCGCACACCCGGACGTTCTTCCAGGTCATGCTGCCGATGGCCAAGCCCGGCCTGATCAGTGTCGGGATCTTCAACTTCCTGGGCCAGTGGAACCAGTACATGCTGCCGACCGTGCTGAACACGGACCCGGACAAGCACGTCCTCACCCAGGGCCTGGTACAGCTGGCCGTCAGCCAGGGGTACAAGGGCGACTGGTCGGGCCTGTTCGCCGGCCTGGTCATGGCGATGCTGCCGGTGCTGGCCGCGTACATCATCTTCCAGCGCCAGGTGGTCCAGGGCCTCACGGCGGGTGCGCTGAAGTAGCGCCCCGGCCCCGGAACCCCCGGAACACTCACCCGCATGCCGCTCCCGGAGCCCCGGGGGCGGCATGCTCGTGTGCGGGGCCGCCCGCACGGGATACCCGGATGCGGTTCAACCTCTTGACGGTAGGTGACCCGAACGGCTCTGCTTAGGGTTCACTAGTTGCACATGGAAGGGGCCTCATCGAAGCGGCCCCGCGCGCAGGAGGTCGTCGTGGAGACTCCGGGGTCGCAGTCGTCGCTGCACCGAGCCAACCTGGAACGGGTCGTACGAGCGGTACGGCTCGCCGGTTCGCTCACGCAGGCGGAGATCGCGAGGACGACGGGCCTGTCCGCGGCCACGGTCTCGAACATCGTCCGGGAGCTCAAGGACGGCGGAACGGTCGAGGTCACACCCACCTCCGCGGGCGGCCGGCGGGCCCGCAGCGTCTCGCTGAGCGGCGACGCCGGGATTGTCATCGGCGTGGACTTCGGGCACACCCACCTGCGCGTCGCCGTCGGCAACCTCGCCCACCAGGTGCTCGCCGAGGAGTCCGAGCCCCTGGACGTCGACGCGTCCGCGGCCCAGGGCTTCGACCGGGCGGAACAGCTGGTCAGCCGGTTGATCGCGGCCACCGGCGTGGACCGCGCCAAGATCGCCGGAGTGGGTCTCGGCGTACCGGGGCCGATCGACGTGGAGTCCGGGACGCTGGGCTCCACCGCCATCCTGCCCGGCTGGGGCGGCACCCGGCCCGCCGAGGAGCTGCGGGGGCGGCTCGGCGTGCCGGTGCACGTGGACAACGACGCCAACCTCGGCGCCCTGGGCGAGCTCGTCTGGGGCAGCGGCCGGGGAGTGCGGGACCTGGCGTACATCAAGGTCGCCAGCGGCGTCGGCGCCGGTCTGGTGATCAACGGGAAGATCTATCGCGGGCCCGGCGGCACAGCGGGCGAAATCGGGCATATCACACTCGACGAGGCCGGTCCCGTCTGCCGGTGCGGAAACCGGGGTTGCCTGGAGACCTTCGCGGCAGCACGCTATGTGCTTCCGCTCCTCCAGCCCAGCCACGGCACCGATCTGACGATGGAGGGCGTGGTGCGGCTGGCGCGGGACGGTGACCCCGGTTGCCGTCGGGTGATCGCCGACGTCGGCCGCCACATCGGCAGTGGAGTCGCCAACCTCTGCAACCTGCTCAACCCGAGCCGAGTCGTCCTCGGCGGCGATCTCGCCGAGGCCGGTGAGCTGGTGCTCGGGCCCATAAGGGAGTCCGTCGGGCGTTACGCCATCCCCAGCGCGGCGCGCCAACTCTCCGTACTTCCCGGGGCCCTTGGGGGCCGTGCGGAGGTGCTGGGGGCCCTCGCCCTCGCCCTGAGCGAGATGGGCGATTCGACGCTCTTGGACGGATCTGCGACCGGCGCGCTGCCGGCGGCCACGCCTGCCTTCACTTAGAGCACGGATGGCACCGTTGTCATCTCGTTAAGGATTTACTTCTTGACGTCGCACGTGTGGCCGAGTTGACTTCCAGCCACCTCGGCCGCAACGTCGCGGCCTCGTCAGGGAGGTTTGTGAAGTGAACACGCGTATGCGTCGCGCCGCCGTTGCCATCGCCGCCGGTGCCATGGCCGTCTCTCTCGCCGCCTGTGGCAGTGCCAAGGAGTCCGGCGACGGCAACGACTCGTCCGACTCGGCCGCGAAGAAGAAGGGCGACGACATCACGGTCGGTCTGCTCCTTCCGGAGAACCAGACCGCGCGGTACGAGAAGTTCGACAAGCCCATGATCGAGAAGAAGGTCAAGGAGCTCACGAACAACAAGGGCAAGGTCGTCTACAACAACGCCAAGCAGGACGCCAGCCTGCAGAACCAGCAGGTCGAGACGATGATCACCAACAAGGTGGACGTGCTCATCATCGACGCGGTGGACTACAAGGCCATCGCCGGCTCGGTGAAGAAGGCCCACGACGCCGGCATCAAGGTCGTCGCCTTCGACCGTCTGGCCGAGGGCCCGATCGACGCCTACACCTCCTTCGACAACGTCACCGTCGGCAAGACGCAGGGCGAGGCGCTCCTGAAGGCGCTGGGCGACAAGGCCAAGGACAGCCAGATCGTCATGATGAACGGCTCCTCCACGGACCCGAACGCCGCCCAGTTCAAGGAGGGCGCCCACTCCGTCCTCGACGGCAAGGTGAAGATCGGCCGCGAGTACGACACCAAGGAGTGGAAGCCGGAGAACGCCAACGCCAACATGGACGCCGCGATCTCCGCGCTCGGCAAGGACAAGATCGACGGCGTCTACTCCGCCAACGACGGCATGGCGGGCGGCTCCATCACCGCCCTGAAGCGCGCCGGCATCACGAACATCCCGGTCACCGGCCAGGACGCCGAACTCGCGGGCGTGCAGCGCATCGTCACCGGCGAGCAGTACATGAGCGTCTTCAAGTCCTACCCGAAGGAGGCCGAGACCGCGGCCGAGATGGCCGTCGCGCTCGCCAAGGGCGAGTCGCTCGACTCCATCGCCAACGACAAGGTCGACAGCACCACGACCAAGGGCGTCCCCGCGGTCATCGTCCCGGTCGTCTCGCTGACCAAGGACAACATCAAGGAGACCGTCATCAAGGACGGCTTCTACACGATCGACGAGATCTGCACGGACAAGTACAAGGCCGCCTGCGACAAGATCGGCCTCAAGTAAGCGGATCCGCCTCCCGGGCCGGCTGAGCCGCCCGGGACCGGCCGCCCCGGCTCCTCCGGCGCCCCGCACTCATCAGCCCCGCAAGCTACGCGGGGCGCCGGACGGAACACCCCCCCAACAAACTTCTGCACAACCTCCCGCCGGGTCAGGCGGCGAAGGAGATGGTTCACGTGTCCGCTACGCCCGTGCTGGCGTTGCGCGGGGTCTCCAAGCGATTCGGTGCCGTCCAGGCGCTCACCGACGTAGAGCTTGAGGTCCACGCCGGTGAGGTGGTCGCCCTGGTGGGCGACAACGGCGCCGGAAAGTCCACGCTGGTCAAGACGATCGCCGGCGTGCACCCCATCGATGAGGGCGCCATCGAGTGGGACGGCAAGGCCGTCTCGATCAACAGGCCGCACGACGCCCAGAGCCTCGGCATCGCGACCGTCTACCAGGACCTCGCGCTGTGCGACAACATCGACGTCGTCGGCAATCTCTACCTGGGCCGGGAGGTCCGCAGGCGCGGCGTCCTGGACGAGGTGGAGATGGAGCGCCGCTCCCGCGAGCTCCTCGACACGCTGTCCATCCGCATCCCGAGCGTCCGTATCCCGATCGCCTCGCTCTCCGGCGGTCAGCGCCAGGTGGTGGCGATCGCCCGGTCCATGCTCGGCGATCCGAAGCTGGTCATCCTGGACGAGCCCACCGCCGCCCTCGGCGTCGAGCAGACCGCGCAGGTCCTCGACCTCGTGGAGCGGCTGCGCGAGCGCGGCCACGCCGTCATCCTCATCAGCCACAACATGGCCGACGTCAAGGCGGTCGCCGACAAGGTCGCCGTCCTGCGCCTCGGGCGCAACAACGGCGTCTTCGAGGTCAAGTCGACCTCGCAGGAAGAGATCATCTCCGCCATCACGGGCGCCACGGAGAACGCCGTGACCCGTCGTGCGGCGCGCACCAATGGGGAGATCAAGAAGTGAGCATCGACAAGACCTCCACCCCCGCCGAGGACCGCGCGGTGGAGAACCCCGCCGCGGCCTCCGGCGCGGCCACCGCGGTCGACCCGCGGCTGCTGGTGCGCGAGCAGGGCTTCGCGGGCTACATCAGTGAGTTCAAGCGGAAGATGAAGGCCGGTGACCTCGGGTCCATCCCGGTCGTCGTCGGACTGCTGATCATCTGGGCCATCTTCACCAGCCTGAACTCCAACTTCCTCACCGCCGGCAACTTCTCCGACATGTCGGTCGCCATGGTCGGCACCGGCATGATCGCCGTCGGTATCGTCTTCGTCCTGCTGCTCGGCGAGATCGACCTGTCGGTCGGCTCGGTCAGCGGTGTCGCGGGCGCCACCTTCGCGGTGCTGAGCGTCACGCACGGGATGAACGAGTGGCTCGCCCTGGTGCTGGCGGTCCTCACCGGCACCGTGGCCGGTGCCATCCACGGCTTCGTCTTCGCCCGCATCGGCGTGCCGGCCTTCGCCGTGACGCTGGCCGGACTGCTGTTCTGGCAGGGCTTCATGCTGCAGATCCTGGGCAGCAACGGCACGATCAACCTCGACTCCGAGGGTGTGGTCGTGAAGATGACCAGCTACTACTTCAGCGACGTGGCCGCCGCCTACGGACTGGCGATCGTCGTGACCGCGGGATACTTCCTCAGCGCGTTCTTCGACAACCGCCGCCGCGAGGCCGTCGGGATCCCCTCCCGGCCGCTGAACGAGATCATCGTGCGCACGGTGCTGCTCGCGATCCTGGCCTTCGCCGTGGCGATCGTCTTCAACCAGTACAAGGGCCTGCCGCTGGCCGTGGTGATCTTCCTGGCGTTCCTGCTGCTCACGGACTTCGTGCTGCGCCGCACCGCCTACGGTCGCAAGATCTTCGCCCTCGGTGGCAGTGTCGAGGCGTCCCGCCGTGCCGGTATCAACGTGGAGCTGGTCCGGATCTCGGTCTTCGCGATCGCCGGCGGCTTCGCCGCGATAGGCGGCCTCTTCGTGGCCTCGAAGATCGCCGCCGCCAACCAGGGCGCGGGCACCGGTGAGTTCCTGATGAACGTCATCGCCGCGGCCGTGATCGGCGGTACGTCCCTGTTCGGCGGCCGCGGCCGCACCTGGGACGCGCTGCTCGGTGTGATGGTCATCGTCTCGATCCAGTACGGCCTCGCCCTGGAGGGCATCGCCTCGCCGGTCCAGTACATGATCACCGGTGGCGTGCTGCTGGCGACCGTCGTCATCGACGCGATCACCCGCAAGACGCAGAAGACGGCCGGCCGCGCGTAGCTTCTCGCACGGCCGACGACGGTCCGCCCGCCCGCCCAGCTGAGCCCTGGGCCGGCGGGCGGACCGCTTGGTCGTCTCTCTGCTGTGAGCCTTGTTCCTTCTCAGCAGGCGCCGAGGTCCTGCCAGACGCCCCACTCGCCGGTGGTCCCGGGCTCCTCGCCGGTCGTCCACCACTTGGCCTTCCAGGTGTGCCCCTCGTGGGAGACCTGCTGCCCGCCGGTGTAGACGGCGCCCGAGTTCCACGGGGCGGCCGTGCACTGGTTGCCGTTGCCACCGGTGACGGTCAGCGAGTACGTGGTGCTGTGGCTGCCGGACGGGCTGGTGCCGGTGACGGTGACGGAGTAGGTCCCCGAGACGGCCTGGCCGGTGGTGGCGAGGGTCAGCGTCGACTGCCCGCCCGCCGTGACCGAGGCGGGGCTGAACGACGCGGTGACTCCCGCCGGGACTCCGCTCGCCTTGAGCTGCACCGTCTCCGCCTGGCCCGACTTCACCGCGGTCTTCACCGTGGTGGTGGCCGAGGCGCCCGCGGTCACCGTGCCGGAGGCCGGGGCGGCGGAGAGGGAGAAGTCGTTCTCCGGGGCGGTGCTGCCGCTGGTGAAGGGCGCGAAGATGTGCGAGAAGTCCCAGGTGTTCTGCTGGATGCCCGAGCAGTTGTCGGCCGCGCAGCCGCCGTTGTCCCGCTGGAGCGCCCAGAAGGAGAGCGTGTTGATGCCCTGCTCCACGGCCCAGTCGTAGACCGTGCGGGCGTTGTCCAGGGTGAAGGTCTCCGCCGGTCCGAAGTCGTCGACGCCGATCATCTCGATGACGCCGATCATGTGCCAGAGCTCGGCGGAGGACTTGTCCGGGTAGAGCCGGGCCAGCACGTCGTGCAGGCCCTGGGTGGCCGTCTGGGTGTCCCTGGCCATGTCGTGCTGCTGGTTGTCGTAGTAGTCGAACGTCATGAGGTTCACGACGTCGACCTCGGTGCCGTTGCGCACGGCGTTCTCGAGCAGGGCGACGCCGTTGCTCGCGAGGCCGCGGGTGGTCGTGGGCAGCGTGTAGGAGATCTCGATGTCGCGGCCGTTGTCGGCGGCCCAGTCCTGGACCAGCTTGATGGCCTTGTTGCGGCGGTCGATGCCCGCGGTGTTGTCCAGCGAGTCGATCTCGATGTCCATGTCCAGCCGGGTGACGTCGTAGGTCGTGATGACCTTCTCGTAGGCCGCGGCGATCTGCTGGACGTCGGTGCAGCTGTCGGCGATCTCGGTGCCGGTGGTGTCGGCCGTGTAGCCGCCGAATGAGGGGATGACGTCGCCGCCGTTCGCCTGGATGGTGTCGAAGTCGGCACCGAAGGTCGACTGGGCGATCGGCATCGACGTGTCGCCGTTCCAGTACGGCGTGCAGGAGCCCGCGGTCGCCGTCTGGAGGAAGGCCATGGTCAGGTGCTTGGCACCCGACTGCGCGGCCAGCGCGGCCGGGCTCTCGCCGGTCCAGGCCTCGAAGTAGGGGGCGAAGACCCGGTCCGGCAGCGGGGTCGCCGCCTGGGCCGTGCCGGTGCCGGACAGGGCGAGGCCCATCGCGGCCACGGTGGTGGCGGCCGCGGTGAGGGCCGCGCGGATGGAACGCATGCGTCTCATGTCAGTCCCGGTGTGTGTGGGGTGGAACGTCGATTCCCGTGCTGTGCTGGGGTGTTGCCGGGTACGGGGATATCGCCGGAGCACCGGGGGACGCAATGGTCTGGACCAAAATGGGACTAGACCAATCAGCCGGACCGGGCGTCACCGGGCCTGGACACCGTGCGCCCGGCGGACTGGACCACCCGGGTAAAGGTGTCCCCAAGCCGGACGACTCCGCCCGGGACGACGAGCCGCCGGCCGGGACGACGCGCCGCCGGCCGGGATGACGCGCCGCCGGCCGGGAAGACGTACGGCGGACCGGGGACACGTACGGCGGACCGGGGACACGTAGAACGGTCCGCCCGTGGGTAAGGCCGAACGCGTGACGTACGACGCACCGCCCGGACACGTTCCGCCGGAGCGGAACATTAGACTCGACGAGCCCGGCAACAGCTCTACTGCAAGGAGGCACGGGTGCCGCTGCTGACCCGCATCACGGGACCGCGCGATCTGGACCGGCTCAGCCTGGAAGAGCTGACCCAGCTGGCCGAGGAGATCCGCACCTTCCTCGTCGACGCCGTCTCCAAGACCGGCGGCCACCTCGGCCCCAACCTCGGCGTGGTGGAACTCACCCTCGCCCTGCACCGCGTCTTCGACTCGCCGAAGGACAAGGTGCTCTGGGACACGGGCCACCAGTCCTACGTGCACAAGCTGCTCACCGGCCGCCAGGACTTCTCGAAGCTGAAGATGAAGGGCGGCCTGTCCGGCTACCCCTCGCAGGCCGAGTCCGAGCACGACGTCATCGAGAACAGCCACGCCTCCACCGTCCTCGGCTGGGCCGACGGCATCGCCAAGGCCAACCAGGTCCTCGACCGCGACGACCACGTCGTCGCCGTCATCGGCGACGGCGCCCTCACCGGCGGCATGGCCTGGGAGGCGCTGAACAACATCGCCGCCGCCAAGGACCGGCCCCTCGTCATCGTCGTCAACGACAACGAGCGCTCCTACGCGCCCACCATCGGCGGCCTCGCCAACCACCTGGCGACCCTGCGCACCACCGACGGCTACGAGCGCTTCCTGGCCCGCACCAAGGAGGTCCTGGAGCGCACCCCGGTCGTCGGACGCCCCCTCTACGACACCCTGCACGGCGCCAAGAAGGGCCTGAAAGACTTCATCGCCCCGCAGGGCATGTTCGAGGACCTCGGCCTCAAGTACGTCGGCCCCATCGACGGCCACGACCTCGAGGCCCTGGAGTCCGCCCTCACCCGGGCCAAGCGCTTCGGCGGCCCGGTCATCGTGCACTGCCTCACCGAGAAGGGCCGCGGCTACCAGCCCGCCCTCCAGGACGAGGCCGACCGCTTCCACGCCGTCGGCAAGATCCACCCCGACACCGGCCTGCCCATCTCCACCTCCGGCGCCGACTGGACCAGCGTCTTCGGCGACGAGATGCTCAAGCTCGGCAAGGAGCGCGAGGACGTCGTCGCCATCACGGCCGCCATGCTCCAGCCGGTCGGCCTCGACAAGTTCGCCAAGGCCTTCCCCGACCGCGTCTACGACGTCGGCATCGCCGAACAGCACGGCGCCGTCTCCGCGGCCGGCCTCGCCCACGGCGGCGTCCACCCCGTCTTCGCCGTGTACGCCACCTTCCTCAACCGCGCCTTCGACCAGGTCCTGATGGACGTCGCCCTGCACAAGTGCGGCGTGACCTTCGTGCTGGACCGCGCCGGCGTCACCGGCACCGACGGCGCCTCCCACAACGGCATGTGGGACATGTCGATCCTCCAGGTCGTCCCCGGCCTGCGGCTGGCCGCCCCGCGCGACGCCGACCAGGTCCGCGCCCAGCTGCGCGAGGCCGTCGAGGTGGACGACGCGCCGACCGTGGTCCGCTTCTCCAAGGGCGCCGTCGGCCCCGCCGTCCCGGCCGTCGGCCGCGTCGGCGGCATGGACGTGCTGCGCGCCCCGGGCACCGACACCCCCGACGTCCTCCTGGTCTCCGTCGGCGCCCTCGCGCCGATGTGCCTGGAGGTGGCCGACCTGCTGAACAAGCAGGGCATCTCCACCACCGTCGTCGACCCCCGCTGGGTCAAGCCCGTCGACGAGGCCATGGCCCCGCTCGCCGAGCGGCACCGCGTGGTCGTCACCGTCGAGGACAACTCCCGCGTCGGAGGTGTCGGCTCCGCCGTCGCCCAGGCCCTGCGCGACGCCGGCGTCGACGTACCGCTGCGCGACTTCGGCATCCCGCCGCGCTTCCTCGACCACGCCTCCCGCGCCGAGGTCCTGGCCGAGATCGGGCTCACCGCTCCCGACATCGCGCGCCAGGTCACCGGTCTGGTCGCCAAGCTCGACGGCAAGTACGACCGTGCGGGCGCCGAGGTGGACCAGGTGGAGGCCGCGCGCGACTGACACCGCGCACTCGCGAACTCCGCAACCCCGCAACCCCGCACTGGGCCGGATGGGCCGGTTCCGCCACTCGTTGCAGTGGTGGAACCGGCCCATCCGCGTGAAATCGCCCACGCCGGGGCATACGCAGTACGCCCCCTCTCGATCATGTCGAGGACGACAAGCGTGGGAGGTCCCCGTGAGCAACACCCTCTTCAGGACCAAGAAGATCGAGCAGTCCATCCGTGACACGGAGGAACCGGAGCACGCGCTCAAGAAAACCCTGTCGGCGCTGGACCTGACCGTCTTCGGTATCGGCGTCGTCATCGGCACCGGCATCTTCGTACTGACCGGCACGGTCGCCAAGAACAACGCCGGACCCGCCGTAGCCCTGGCCTTCGTCGTCGCCGGAGTCGTCTGCGCGCTCGCCGCGCTGTGCTACGCCGAGTTCGCCTCCACCGTCCCGGTGGCCGGCTCCGCGTACACCTTCTCCTACGCCTCCCTGGGCGAACTGCCCGCCTGGATCATCGGCTGGGACCTGGTCCTGGAGTTCGCGCTCGGCACGGCGGTGGTGGCCGTCGGCTGGTCGGGCTACATCCGCTCACTGATGGACAACGCGGGCTGGCACATGCCCGCGGAGCTGGGCGGACGGGACGGCGCGGAAGGCTTCGGCTTCGACATCCTCGCCGCGGCCCTGGTGCTGGTGCTCACCGCCGTCCTCGTGCTCGGCATGAAGCTTTCGGCGCGGATCACCTCGCTCGTCGTCGCGATCAAGGTGGCGGTCGTCCTCATCGTCATCATCGCGGGCGCTTTCTTCATCAAGGGCGCCAACTACGACCCCTTCATCCCGAAGTCGCAGCCCGTCGAGGCGGGCGGAGGACTGCACTCACCACTGATCCAGCTGATGTTCGGCTGGGCGCCGGCCAACTTCGGCGTGATGGGCATCTTCACGGCCGCCTCGGTCGTCTTCTTCGCCTTCATCGGCTTCGACATCGTCGCCACGGCCGCCGAGGAGACCAGGAACCCGCAGCGCGACATGCCCCGCGGCATCCTCGGCTCCCTGGTCATCTGCACCATCCTGTACGTCGCGGTCTCGATCGTCGTCACCGGCATGCAGCACTACACCAAGCTCTCCGTGGACGCCCCGCTCGCCGACGCCTTCAAGGCCACGGGGCATCCCTTCTTCTCGGGCGTGATCAGCTTCGGCGCGGCCGTCGGCCTGACCACGGTCTGCATGATCCTTCTCCTCGGCCAGAGCCGGGTGTTCTTCGCGATGAGCCGCGACGGCCTGCTGCCGCGCTTCTTCTCCCACGTCCACCCGAAGTTCCGGACCCCCTACCGGCCGACCATCCTGCTCGGCGTCGTCATCGCGATCGTCGCCGGCTTCACCAGCCTGAGCGAGCTGGCCGAACTGGTGAACATCGGCACGCTCTTCGCGTTCGTCGTCGTCGCGATCAGCGTGATCATCCTGCGCAGGACCCGGCCCGACCTGCCCCGCGCCTTCCGCACCCCGCTGGTCCCGCTGCTGCCCATCGTGTCCGTGGCCGCCTCGCTGTGGCTGATGCTGAACCTGCCCGCCGAGACCTGGGTCCGGTTCGCCATCTGGATGGCGATCGGCTTCGTCGTGTACTTCTTCTACGGCCGGACCCACAGCCGCCTGGCCCGCGGCGAGGAGGCGCCGGCCGAGCCCTCCGGCCCGTAGCGCCACCGGTTCACCGCGTCGAGGCCCCGCACTCGGGCGAGTGCGGGGCCTCGACGCGGTACGCGGCCGGGTCTCACCCGGGCCGCACCGTCCTCGGCCCCGCCACCTGCGCACCCAGCTCCGTCACCCGGCGGCGCAGTTCACGGTCGGCCGTCACGACCAGGACGGGGCGGTCGCCCGCAGCCCGTGCGACCAGCTCGACCATGTGGTCGTCCCCGCTGCCGGGCGCGGACTCCACCCGTACGCCGGGCACGGACTCCACTCCGCGGGCCGCGCCCTCGACGACGAGCACGACCTCCACCGGTCCCTCCCGCCCCGGCACCCCGTCGACCGCCAGCCGGTCCCGCAACCGCTCCGCGGCCCCACGCCGGTCCCGCCACCAGCCGTCGGGCACCGAGCCGACGACGTTCGCGGCGTCGACGATCACGAGCAGTGGCGCGTTGTCTCCCATGCCGTCAGGGTCGCACGTACCGCCGACGGCCTCGCTGTCGACGCCGTACCCGATCGCCCGGAAGCCGACCACCCCGCTTAAAGTGATTAAGGTGAACGGCGACTGGCTTCTTCTCGGCCGCGACGGCCGCCTCAGCACGTACTTCCAGACGGACGACGCAGCTGTGTGGCGCGCCGAGTCCACGCCCGCCGGACGCTGGGTGCCCCCGCGCCGGGTCGGCGGCGACCAGGGACTTCGCCCCGGCGGCCTCGCGACCGGGCGGGGCACGGACGGCTACACCCATCTGGTCGCCTGGCGGCCCACCGGCGCCGACCGCTCCGGCCTCGTGCACACCACGCACTTCCGGCCGCTGCTCGCGCCCCTGGACTGGCAGCCGGTCGGCCACCCCGACAAGCAGGGCGACCGCACCGGTACCCCCGCCGTCGCGGTCGACGAGCAGGGACGCGCCCACGTCTTCGTCCGCAACGGGGGCGGCGGCCTGAGCATGGTCGCCCAGCGGGAGAAGGGCGGCTGGGCGCCGTGGCGGGACCTGCAGGGCAGCGACCTCCAGGAGTCGCCCACGGCCGTGACGACCCGGGCCGGCCTCGTCGAGGTGTACGCGCCGGTGGCGGGCGGGATCCTGCACTGGAGCCAGGAGAAGCCGGGCACCCGCATGGAGCTGGGGGAGAGCCTCGCAGCGCCGGTCCGCCCGGGCACCCTGCGCGCTGTGGCGACCTCCGCGGAGCACACCACGGTCTTCTTCACCGACGACGGCACCGGCGAGCTGTGCGTCTGGCGCCCCGGAGGGAAACCGACGCCCCTGCTGCCCGCCGCCGGCCCCGGTCCCGTGTCCGCCGTCAGCACCGTCATAGACGGCCACGACTGCACGGTGGTCGCGCAACGTTCGGCGGGCAGCGGCCGGGTCGCCTTCGCCGCGTACCCCTCGGAACTGGAGGAGGCGGGCGCGGCCTGGACCGAGTCGGGCCCCGCGCTGCCGGCCGACGCGACCGTGTCGCTGGCCCTGGACGCCGACGGCCGACTGGTGGCAGCGACCCTGTCCCCGTCGGGCGAACAGCTGCTGCTGACCCGGCAGAAGGACGAGGCGGGGCTGGCGCTGGGGGCGTGGGAGGCGGTCTGAGGCGACCGGCACCGGTACTGCCGGGGAACGCGAGGCCCAGGGTGCGTCGGGCGGCGGTGTCTCAGGAAGTCTTGCCGCCTGCGGGGGACTTCTTCGCCGACTCCGGGATCTCCTCGTCGCCGCGGATCGCCTTCCACAGGGTGGACGCCTGCGGCTCCGCGGCCACCACCCGGTTCGGGTCGATCTTGTCGTACGCCACCGGCAGCATGATGGTCTCCATGGTGGACGGGTCAACGCCGTTCAGGCTGCGGCCGAAGTCCGCCAGAGCGGTGAGCGAGGCGAGTTCGGAGTCGGTGGTCAGCGCCGCGGTGAGCGTGTCGGCGATCTTGTACGTCTTGGTCGGGCTGCCCAGCAGGTCCTGCTTCTTGATCTCGCTCAGCAGGGCGATCATGAACTCCTGCTGGAGTCCGATCCGCCCGAGGTCGCTGCCGTCCCCGACGCCGTACCGGGTGCGCACGAAGGCCAGTGAGTCCGTGCCGTTCAGCTTGTGCGTGCCGGCGGCCAGGTCGAGCCCGCTCGACTTGTCGTGGATGTCCTGGTCGACGGTGACGGTGACGCCGCCTATCGCGTCCACGAGGTCCTTGAAGCCCGCGAAGTCGATCTCCACGTAGTGGTCCATGCGGACCCCGGACATCTTCTCCACGGTCTTGACCACACAGGCCGGACCGACCTGCGAGTAGACCGAGTTGAACATCACGCGCTCGGCGGAGGCCACCTCGGAGCCGTCCGGCTTGGTGCACTCGGGGCGGGTCACCAGAGTGTCCCGCGGGATGCTGACGGCGACGGCCTCGGTGCGGCCCTCCGGTATGTGCATCACCAGTGCCGTGTCCGAGCGGGCTCCCGCGACCTTGCCGGTGTTCAGCTCGGCGTTGTCGCCCGCGCGCGAGTCGGAGCCGAGGATCAGGATGTTCTGCCCGGAGGTGGGCAGCTTCTCCGGCCGGTCCTTGCCGATGGCCTCATTGATGTCGACGCCGTCGATGTTGCCGTTGAGGTCGCTGTAGAGCCAGTAGCCGGTGCCGGCCGCGGCGAGCACGAGCACCGCGAGGGCCAGCAGGACGATACGGCCCCACCGGCGCCGGCCGCGTTCACGACCGCGGCGCCGACCGCGCGGTGGCGCCGAGCTGGAACGCGGTGTCGTCGAGACGTGGCTCATCCTGCCTGTGTCCTCACTGGTCGTGCCCCATGGGGGCTGCGGTGATGGGAGTGGGGACTCGGGTGGGGGGTGAGCCGGTCCGTACTGCCTGACTGAGCCTGAACTATAAGCATCCGGGCGATCGTTTGTGCGGAGAGTGTGATGTCTTCGTGACTACTGGGTGATTCCGGAGAGGCCGGCAAGTTCTGCCGGCGGGGTGCCGCCGGCAGGACTTGAGCTCGTTTCCTTATCGTCCGTTGATCTCTCTCGACTCCTGCTTCACTGCTACGAGGGGGCAAATTTATGGACAAACGGTGACGTCTGAGGTCTCTGTTCAGATCTTTTGTGGACAGGAAGTTGAAAGTGGTGTGAATATTCGGTGAGTGGCAGTGTTGCGTGCAAGGGGGTGCACTATGCGTGCCAAGGGGGCTGAGGTGCGGTTCGACGATGACGGTGCTGTCGAGTACGACCCCACTGTTGATGTTGTGAATCCGCCGACCGGCAACCGCCCGGCTGGCCCTGAGGTCATGGAGTCGAGGCGCCGCCGGTGAAACTTTCCGTCATCGTGCCGATGTACAACGTGCGCGACTACTGCGCCACGGCGCTCAAGTCCCTGGCGCTCAACGTGCGTGGCGACTTCGAGTTCATCGTGGTCGACGACTGCTCCACCGACGGCACGTTCGAGATCCTGCAGCGGGAGATACGTAAGGTTCCGGGCGGCGTGCTCCATCAGAACCCGCAGAACTCGGGCATCTCGTACACCCGCAACGCCGGTCTCCGTATGGCCCGGGGGAAGTACGTCGCGTTCCTCGACGGCGACGACTGGTTCGCGCCCGGCTACCTGAGCCAACTCGTCGCGACGATCGAGCACTTCGGCTGCGATTTCGTCCGGACCGATCACGTCCGCGTCGTCGGACGGAAGAGGGAGATCATCCGCTCGCCGCAGGCCGTGCGCAACACCATGCTGGCGCCGATCCGTTCGATCATGCCGGCGGACGCCTCGACGATGGTCGACTACCCACTGGTCTGGGCCGGCATATTCGACCGCGAGCTGCTCGCGCGCCGCGGGCTGCTGTTCTTCGACGAGAAGCTCCGCACCGCCGAGGACCGGATGTGGACCTGGCGCCTGCACCTGTACACGAGCTCCTACGTGGCCGTCGACCTGGCGGGCATCTTCTACCGGCGTGACGTCAGCACGTCCCTCACCCGTATTCCTGACGAGCGGCAGCTCGACTTCATCCCATGCTTCGAGCAGGTGGCGCACGAGGTGTCGGTGCATCCCTGGGGCGCTCAGATCATGCCCAAGGTGATCCGTACCTTCTGCGCCATGATGGCCATTCACCTCGACCGGGCCGACACGTACGAGCCGGAGGTCAGGGCCCTGCTCAAAAGCCGGGTGTCCCAGGCCCTCGACGGGCTGCATCAGGGACTGCTGGAGCGGACGCTCGGGGAGATGGGCGAGCGCCGGGCCAAGCTCATCAACTCCGTACGGGGGAGTGCCCCGGTTCCGCCCGCGTCCCACATCCAGGAACCCGTCGCGCCGCAGCGGCCCGAGTACCTGCGACAGGTGCCCGCCCCCGGGCAGCCGCGGGCCGGGCAGGCCGGGGGCCCGCAGGCGCAGGGTGCGTCGAGCGACCGGCGGGGCCCCGGGGTGAACCGGTACCGGGTCGGAGCACCGGTGTGATGACGCAGATTTTCGTCGCCTCCACCCTCTACGGGGCGCTGACCCTTGCCGCGGCGATCGACTCCGGTCAGTTCGGTGCGTCCGGCAGTGCCCGCCGCATTCTCGTCGTGTGCACCAACACCGAGATCCCGGAGGTCACCACTCCGCTCGACGCCATGGAGGGCTTCGGACCGCTGCGCTCGCGCTTCGATGTCGTGATCTCGTGGAACGAGGTGATCTACCCCTACCACCCCAGCATGTGGGACCCGCGCGGTGAGGACGTGCCGATGTGGCGCGAACTGCTCGGGCTGCGTTGGCAGATCGCGTACGGGCCGATGGAGCTCGTCGTCGAATCCATCCAGGTCAAGCCTGCGCTGACCTTCTGCAAGATCTTCCGTGACGCGCGGATCACGGTGTACGCCGACGGTCTGATGACGTACGGCCCCACGCGCAACGCACTGCCTCGCGACGTCCACACGCGTATCCGGCGCACCCTGTACCTGGACCTCATCCCGGGAATGCGGCCGCTGCTGCTCAGCGAGTACCGCGTGCCTCCCGAGCCGGTCGAACCGGGCGCGGTCCAGCGTGTCTTCGCCGAGCTCGGTGAGCAGTGCGCGTCGGCGCTGGCCTCGGTGATCCCGGCGCACTTCCCCTCCGGTCCCGGGGGCGCGGCGATGCTGCTCGGGCAGTATCTGTCCAGCCTGGGAATCCTCACCGAGGAGGAAGAGGAGGGTCTGCACTTGAGGATGTTCGAGGCGGCGGTCGAGCTCGGCTTCACCTCCGTGCTGTTCAAGCCCCATCCGAGCGCGCCGCAGAGCCTGACCGACTCCCTGGTGCGACGCGCCCAGGAGTCGGACGTCGATCTGCTGGTGCTGGAAACCCCCTTGCTCGCCGAGGCGGTGTACGGGTACGTCCGGCCCGTCGTCGTGATCGGCTGCTTCTCCACGGCACTGTTCACCGCACGCGCGGTGTACGGCATTCCGGCGGCCGCCGTGGGTGCCCGCGAGGTGCTGCGCAAGCTGCGCCCGTACCCCAACAGCAACCGCATCCCCGTCACCATCTGCGAGGTGGCACTGCCGGACCTGGAGGGCAACGGCTTCTCCGCCCCCGACCTCCTCGGCACTCCCGCCTGGGTGCGCGACGAACTCGCCGAGTACGTCGCGACGGTCGGGTACTGCATGCAGCCGGAGCGGAATCCGCACCTGCGGGACCGGGCCGTGGCGTATGTGGCACGCGTTCTTCCGCAGATGGAGGTACGCCCCGCGTTGCGGATGCACTTCAAACCGGACCTGCTTTACAAGCTCTCCCTGCCGGGTGCCCCCTCCGAAGCGGAGATGCGGGCCCTGGAGGCGGCCAAGAAGTCCCAGAAGGGCGCGGGCGGCGCCAAGGACGCGCCGCTCCAGGAGGAGGTGACGGTCGGTTCGTTCACGGAGCATCTGGAGGCGGGTGAACTCGACACCGCACGCCGTATCGGTGAGCAGATCCTCAAGGAACGCAAACAGCTGGACGTCCTGATCGGAATGGCGCGGATCTTCGTCCTGACGGAGGACGTGGAGCAGGCGAAGCGGATGCTCTCCCTCGCCGCCATGGCGGGTGACGAACGTGCGATGACCTGGATCAAGATTGCGGAGGTGGCCGCTCTGATGGGACGCCAAGGCAAGTCCCTGAGGGTTTTCGCGGCGCAGGAGGCGTTGCGCATCAACCCCGAATCCGGCGCGGCGGCACGGCTGGTGAAGGCACGAGGGGCTCGCAAAGCGGCCAAGGTCCTGACCGTCGGGTGAGACGGACGGCACGCCGTGATCCGGAAACTCGGACCACCCTCGCGTGCCGGCGGAACAAGTGACAGACGAAGACGATCGAAACGGCAGAGGCGATGCGCATCCACGTACTCGCCGACTCCGATACCCGATGGAAGTGGGGTGGCGAGTTGGCACAGCGGCTTCACCCCTATCCCGAGCTGCACGCCCACATGCTCAACGGCCGGTCCACTCCGACGGCGCGCCAGATGGAGGAGGTCGGAATCCGTACGGCCTCCATCTCGCACTCCTCCGTGGCCGAGTTCGTCACCGACCCGCAACTCGCGCTCGCCGACGTGCTGATCGTGGGGAGCGTGGGCGGCACCACGCAGGCCGTACTGCACGGTCTCACCCGCGCGTTCGGCGATGCCCCGCGCCGCCCGATCGTCGTCACCGGCTACGTCGGTGTGGTCTACGAGAACCTGACGGACGGCCTGCTGCTGCGGGCCGGCGCCGACGTCGTCCTGGCCAACAGTCCGTTCGACGCGCGCCGCTTCCGTGAGATCTACCGCGGTCTCGGCATCGGGGAGCACTGCGTCGTCCAGACCGCACTGCCCTTCCTCGCCGACCGCACGTACGACCCCGCGCGCACCGGCGCCACCCACCCCTTCACCGTCACGTTCGCGGTCCAGCCCTCCGTGCCGGAGGACCGGGAGGGGCGGCTCTACGTACTGCGGCGCGCCATCCAGCACGCCAGGCTGCGCCCGGGGCGCGAGGTGCTGATCAAACTGCGGTCCAAGCCGGGCGAGCAGACCACCCACATCGAGGCGTACCACTACGAGACCCTCGCCGAGCAGCTGGACGAACCGCTGCCGCCCAACCTGCACTTCGTGTACGGCAACATGGGCGAGGTCCTGGACCGCACCGACCTCATGGTGACCGTCAGCTCGACCGCGGCTCTGGAGTCGATGCACCGCGGCATCCCCACGGCCATCCTCAGTGACCTCGGGGTGCGTGAGCCGCACGGCAATCACTACTTCACCGGCTCGGGCTGCGTCGTCTCGTGGAACGAGATCGACGAGGACGCTTTGCCGTACGCCCGGCCGGGGTGGCTGGAGGAACAGGGCATCCTGGCCCGGGACCCGTACGCACAGCTCCGCGACCGGGTCGTCGGGCTGGTCAACGCGCCCGCGCGGCCGCCCATCCAGCCGTACTACACCATGCAGAACGCCCCCGGCTACCTGCCCAAACTGCTGGCCCGGCGAGGGCTGGACCCCCACGGCGAACCGCTGCCCCACGCCGCGGCCGCCGCCCGGGGCCGGCACGGACTCCTCACCCGGGCCTCCCGGAAGGCGCTGCGCCGCGCCTACCGGTTCGGAGTCCAGAACGTGGCTCCGCGCATCCAGCGCTGGGGCGGTCTGTAGACCCGCCCGGTCCACCCACCCTCGCTCTTCCCCCCACCGCTCACCCACCCGCCTGAATGAACGACGCGACATGAGGTCCGCTATGCCCGCATATCCACCAGAATGCACGGTGACCGCCGTGATCCCCGCCCGCGGCGGTTCCAAGGGGATCCCCGGCAAGAACCTCGCCCGCGTGGCGGGCGTCTCGCTGGTCGGACGCGCAGTGAGCGCCTGCCTGCGGGCGCGCCGGGTGACCCGTGTCGTGGTCTCCACGGACGCCGAGGACATCGCCGCCGAGGCACGCCTGCACGGTGCCGAAGTAGTGCTGCGCCCCGCCGAACTGGCGTCGGACACCGCGTCCAGCGAATCCGCGTTGCTGCATGCCCTGGACGCCGTCGAGGAACGGCACGGCGAGTTCACGGACGTCCTGCTCTTCGTCCAGGCCACCAGCCCCTTCCTGGCCACCGAGGACATCGAGGGCGTCGTGTCCGCCGTGCTCGACGGCGGTGCCGACTCCGCCTTCACGGCCTCCCCCTTCCATGGGTTTGTCTGGCGCGGTGTCCGCGACGGTGACACGCCCGCCCTCCTGTATGCACAGGGTGTCAACCACGACAGTGCCGAGCGGCTGCGGCGCCAGGACCGTCCCGAGGAGTTCCTGGAGACGGGCGCGGCCTACGCGATGAGAGCCCGGGGATTCAGAGACAAGGGGCACCGCTTCTTCGGCAACGTCGCAGCCGTACCGGTCGACCCGGCGCGCACCCTTGAGATCGACGACCCCGCGGATCTGGAGCGGGCCCGAGCGGTGGCGCCCATGATCGGTACGTCCGCCTTCCCGACGATCGAGGACGTGGACGCGGTCGTCCTGGACTTCGACGGCACGCAGACCGACGACCGGGTGTGGATCGACGCCGAGGGCAGGGAGACGGTCGTCGTCAATCGGGGGGACGGCATGGGAATCTCCCGCCTTCGCAAGGCGGGCGTACCGGTCCTCATCCTCTCCAGCGAGACCAACCCCGTGGTCGCGGCCAGGGCACGGAAGCTCGGCATCCCCGTCATCCACGGCGTGCAGAGCAAGGACGTCGAACTCCGCAAGTGGTACGAGACCGAGGGGATCGCCCCCGAGCGGATCCTGTACGCGGGCAACGACGTCAACGACCTGCCCTGTTTTGAACTTGTCGGCTGGCCCATCGCCGTGGCCGACGCCCACGACATCGTCCGTGAACAAGCACGCGCCGTGACCACGTCATGCGGGGGCTACGGCGTTGTCCGCGAAATAGCAGCACACCTTCTTGGAAAGGCTCTTTGAACCATGCACTACCCCCGTACCCGCACGATCGGTTCCCGCGCGGTCGGTCAGGGCGCACCGACGTATGTCATCGGTGAGATCGGCATCAACCACAACGGCGAGCTGGAGAACGCCTTCAAGCTGATCGACGCCGCCGCCGAGGCCGGCTGCGACGCCGTCAAGTTCCAGAAGCGCACCCCGGAGATCTGCACCCCGCGCGACCAGTGGGACATCGAGCGCGACACCCCCTGGGGCCGGATGACGTACATCGACTACCGCCACCGCGTGGAGTTCGGCGAGGACGAGTACCGGCAGATCGACGAGTACTGCAAGTCCAAGAACATCGACTGGTTCGCCTCCCCGTGGGACACCGAGGCCGTCGCCTTCCTGGAGAAGTTCGACGTCCCCGCCCACAAGGTCGCCTCCGCCTCGCTGACCGACGACGAGCTGCTGCGCGCCCTGCGCGCCACGGGCAAGACGGTCATCCTCTCCACCGGCATGTCCACCCCGAAGCAGATCCGCCACGCGGTCGAGGTCCTGGGCAGCGACAACATCGTGCTGTTGCACGCGACGTCCACCTACCCGGCGCAGGCCGAGGAGCTGAACCTGCGTGTGATCAACACGCTGGAGCGGGAGTACCCGAACGTCCCGATCGGCTACTCCGGCCACGAGATCGGCCTGCAGACCACGCTGGCCGCGGTCGCGCTCGGGGCCTGCGTGGTGGAGCGCCACATCACCCTCGACCGCGCCATGTGGGGCTCCGACCAGGCCGCCTCCGTCGAGCCGCAGGGCCTGTCCCGCCTGGTGCGCGACATCCGCGCCATCGAGGCCTCCCTCGGCGACGGCGTCAAGAAGGTCTACGACTCCGAGCTGGGCCCGATGAAGAAGCTGCGAAGGGTCGCGGGTGTGGTCGCGGAATCGGTGGCGCAGGTCGCGTGATGAGAACCCTCGCCCTGGTGGAGAGCCCCGCCCAGCTGCTGAACGTGGCGGAATGGGCGTACTTCGACCACCAGGGCGGGGGCGCCGCCGTGGATGTGGCGGTTCTGCTTCCCCTGGATCCGTGGTCCAGGGTGCAGCTGGTCCGGGTCGGGGAGCTGGCCACGGACAGCGGGCTGGTCATCACACCCTTCGAGGTCAGGTCCGGCACGGTCGGCCGGATACGCCGGATCGGCGCCGTCCGCAAACTGGTCGCACAGGCCGAACGACTGGTCGTCGGTGATCTGTTCTCCGGCATGGTGCAGACGCTGCTGCCCTCCGCGAAGGCAAGGGAACTGGTCATCGTCGACGACGGGACGGCCACCACGGAGTTCGTGCGCGTCATGGCCGAGGGCCGCAGCCTGGCCCGCTGGCACCAGCAGGCCGGTTCGGCGGGACGCGGCAGCCGGGCCCTGGACTGGCTGTCCGCGCCCTCGCTGCGGAGGTCGCTGTTCACCTCCATGGAGGTCGCCGCGCCGCCCGGTATCCAGGTCGTGCCCAACGACTACGCGTGGATCCGGAGGCGCTTCACCCGTCCGACGGTCCGCACCGGTGCCGACCTGCTCGGCACCTCCCTGGCCGAGACCGGCATCGTGAGCGAGGAGCGGTATCTGCAGGCCGTGAGCGCCATCGTGCGCGCACGGGGTGTGGGCCGGTACCTGGCCCACCGCAGGGAGAGCCGCGAGAAGCTCCGGCGCATCTCCGCCACCACCGGTGTCACGGTGCTGCGGCCCGATCTGCCGCTGGAACTGATGGCGGCACAGGGACCTGTCGGGCACACCCTCCTGACGTTCCCCTCAACCGTCGCCCACACGCTGCCGATCGTCCTGCGCGGCACGGGCGTCCGGGTGGAGATCTGCGAGGTCCACGAGTCGTGGTTCACCTCGCACACGACCTCGCACGCCGCCGACTTCCTGCGGGCCATGACGGAGTCCGCGAAGGGGCGGCACGGCCTGCCGAGCATGCGCCCGGACTTCGGTCAGGAACCGGGGTTCACAGCCGGCGCCACTGCCCCAGGCTGAGCCCGGAGGACGACGACTGACGGGTCACGTACGGGGATCCGTCGGTGGAGACCATGGCCAGGACGATGCGGCCGAGCGCGTCGAGCGCGACCGCGGGAGCGCCGACGCAGGGACGGCCGATGTCGGCCCACTGCACGCCCCATTCCTCGGCGTTGGTGACGAAGGCGCCGAAGATCGGACTGCCGGCCACTCCCCGGTGGGCGAGGACCGTGCAGTCCTGTCCCTCGATCGTGGTGCGCAGAGCCGACGGGGCGTCACCGCCCGGGGCACCGCCGATCTGTACGACCGATCCATTGGGGCGGATGGCCAGCAGACTGGAGGAGTAGGCGTCGGCCACGTAGTACGTCAGCTGGTCCTCGGACGTTTCCAACGCCACTCCGGTACCCGGGACCAGCGTCACGGCGACGTCCTCGCGGCGCTCGAACTCTCCGCCGCGCACAGCCTGTTGCCAGTGGTGGGCGGGCTTGTCCGACGCCGCGAGGACGCCGATCCGTCCCTTGGACGTCACGCCGACGGTGAGGCCCTCGTGCAGGGCGCTGCCGCGCAGATCCTGCCAGGCCCGCCACTTGCCGGACTTGTCCTCGTGGCGCAAATGCAGGCCCCGGCCCGCGTTGCGGACGAAGACGTGGAGGGTGCCGGCGGTGTCGACGGCGCCCGTGGGGTACCCCAGCCGGGGATGCCGGTCGTCCGCCTCCTTGTACGGATTGGCGAGAGCGCGCCAGTCGTTGAGCGGTCGGCCCGACTGGTACTGCATGGTGTACATCAGATCGGTGGTGGTGCGGCCGTCGTCGTGTCGCCGGGTGCGGTGGGCGAGGAAATGCAGGTAGTGGTCGGCGCCTTGAGTGATCGACACGTGACTCAGTCCCGGCGGCAGGGGAAGGATGTCCGGCCCCAGCCACTCGGGGCCGCCGGGGCGCACCTCCGTCCATCGCCTCAGGACATCGGCTCCCAGGGCGAACAACGTGAGACGCCCGTCCGCTCCAAGAGTGACCCACTGCCCCTCGACCGGGCTTTGGGCGCCGGCACCCGAAGACGCCGGGGCGTCAGCCTTGGCTCGGGGTGCGCGTCGCGCACTCTTCGCCCTTCCCCCCATGATGTGTTGTTGTCCTTCCGTCGCCCGGGGCGGCCCCCCAGAAAGGCGACCAGGATTGGCACATTCTATGCCGTGAGCGTTTCCATAACGTCACATAGTCTCCACATTGTGATCGATCTCTAGTTTCCTTTCCGCGGATTGTTCTTTGGCAGTTCCTGTGGAAAGGCCGGTGCCCGGCGCACCGAAAGGTGTGCGCCGGGCACCGGGGGACGAGTACGCGTTACGCCGGAACCGACGCCACCCCCGCCTCCAGGAACCGCTTCCCGTTCACCCGCTCCGAGACGCCCTCGCGGTCCAGGTACGGCGTGATGCCGCCCAGGTGGAAGGGCCAGCCGGCGCCCGTGATCAGGCAGAGGTCGATGTCCTGGGCCTCGGCGACGACGCCCTCGTCGAGCATCAGGCCGATCTCCTGGGCCACCGCGTCCAGGACGCGGTCGCGGACCTGCTCCTCGGTCAGGACGGAGTCGCCCTGCTTGAGGAGGGCCGCGACCTCCGGGTCCAGCTCGGGCTTGCCGCTGTCGTAGACGTAGAAGCCGCGCTTGCCCGCCTCGACGACCGCCTTCAGGTTCGGGGAGACCGTGAAGCGCTCGGGGAAGGCCCGGTTGAGGGTCTCCGAGACGTGCAGGCCGATGGCCGGGCCGACCAGCTCCAGGAGGACCAGCGGGGACATCGGCAGGCCGAGCGGCTCGACCGCCTTCTCCGCCACCGCGACCGGCGTGCCCTCGTCGATGACGTTCTGGATCTCGCCCATGAAGCGGGTCAGGATGCGGTTGACCACGAACGCCGGGGCGTCCTTGACCAGGACCGCGGTCTTCTTCAGCTTCTTGGCGACGCCGAACGCCGTGGCCAGCGAGGCCTCGTCGGTCTGCTCGCCGCGGACGATCTCCAGGAGGGGGAGGATCGCGACCGGGTTGAAGAAGTGGAAACCGACGACCCGCTCGGGGTGCTTCAGCTTCGACGCCATCTCCGAGACGGAGAGGGAGGAGGTGTTGGTGGCCAGGATGGCGTGCGCGGGCGCCACCGCCTCGACCTCCGCGAAGACCTTCTGCTTGACGCCCATCTCCTCGAACACGGCCTCGATGACGAAGTCCGCGTCGGCGAAGCCCTCGGCCTTGTCCAGGACGCCGGTCACCAGGGCCTTGAGGCGGTTCGCCTTGTCCTGGTTGACGCGGCCCTTGCCGAGCAGCTTGTCGATCTCGGCGTGGACGTAGCCCACACCCTTGTCGACGCGCTCCTGGTCGATGTCCGTCAGGACGACCGGCACCTCCAGGCGGCGCAGGAAGAGCAGCGCGAGCTGGGAGGCCATCAGACCGGCGCCGACGACGCCCACCTTGGTGACCGGACGGGCCAGGTTCTTGTCCGGGGCGCCCGCGGGGCGCTTGGCGCGCTTCTGGACCAGGTTGAAGGCGTAGATGCCGGAGCGCAGTTCGCCGCCCATGATGAGGTCGGCGAGGGCCCGGTCCTCGGCGTCGTAGCCCTGCTGGAGGTCGCCGTTCTTGGCGGCGGCGATGATGTCCAGGGCACGGTAGGCGGCCGGGGCGGCGCCGTGCACCTTGCCGTCGGCGATGAAGCGGCCCTTCGCGACGGCCTGGTCCCAGGCCTCGCCGCGGTCGACCACCGGACGCTCGACGGTGATCTCGCCCTTGAGGACGGACGCCGTCCAGATCAGCGACTGCTCCAGGAAGTCCGCGCCCTCGAAGATCGCGTCCGCGATGCCGAGCTCGTGGACCTGCTTGCCCTTGAGCTGCTTGTTCTGGTTGAGGCTGTTCTCGATGATCACCGAGACGGCCTTGTCGGCGCCGATCAGGTTCGGCAGCAGCGTGCAGCCGCCCCAGCCGGGGACCAGGCCGAGGAAGACCTCGGGGAGCGAGAACGCGGGGAGGGCCGCCGACACCGTGCGGTAGGTGCAGTGCAGGCCGATCTCGACGCCGCCGCCCATGGCCGCGCCGTTGTAGTACGCGAAGGACGGCACCGCCAGGTTCGCCAGGCGCTTGAGGACGTCGTGGCCGCCCTTGCCGATGGCCAGCGCGTCCTCGTGCCGCTTCAGCAGCTCGACGCCCTTGAGGTCGGCGCCGACGGCGAAGATGAACGGCTTGCCGGTGACGCCGACGCCGACGATGTCGCCGTCCGCGGCCTCCTTCTCGACCTGGTCGATCGCGGCGTCGATGTTCGCCAGCGACTGCGGGCCGAGGGTGGTCGGCTTGGTGTGGTCGTGGCCGTTGTCCAGGGTGATCAGCGCGAAACGACCGGCGCCCAGGGGCAGGTCGAAGTGGCGTACGTGCGCCTGCGTGACGACCTCGCCGGGGAACAGCTCGGCCGCACCCTTCAGCAGCTCTGCGGTGGTGCTCACTTGTCCCCCTCGAAGTGCGGGTTCTCCCAGATGACCGTCGCGCCCATGCCGAAGCCGACGCACATGGTGGTCAGGCCGTAGCGGACGTGCGGCTGCTCCTCGAACTGGCGGGCCAGCTGCGTCATCAGACGGACGCCGGAGGAGGCCAGCGGGTGGCCGAAGGCGATGGCGCCGCCGTACTGGTTGACGCGGGCGTCGTCGTCGGCGATGCCATAGTGCTCCAGGAAGGCGAGGACCTGGACGGCGAAGGCCTCGTTGATCTCGAAGAGGCCGATGTCGGAGATCGACAGGCCGGCCTGGGCCAGGGCCTTCTCCGTGGCCGGGATCGGGCCGTAGCCCATGACCTCCGGCTCTACGCCCGCGAAGGAGTACGCGACCAGGCGCATCTTGACCGGCAGGTTGTTCTCGCGGGCGAAGTCCTCGCTCGCGATGAGGGACGCGGTCGCGCCGTCGTTCAGACCGGCCGCGTTGCCCGCGGTGACCCGGCCGTGCACGCGGAACGGCGTCTTGAGGCCCGCCAGGTTCTCCAGCGTGGTGCCCGGGCGCATCGGCTCGTCGGCGGTGACCAGGCCCCAGCCCGTCTCGCCCGCCTCCTCGTTGGTGCGGCGCACCGAGATCGGCACCAGGTCGGCCTGGATCTGGCCGCCTGCGTACGCCTTGGCGGCCTTCTCCTGCGAGCGCACCGCGTACTCGTCGGCGCGCTGCTTGGTGATGCTCGGGTAGCGGTCGTGCAGGTTCTCGGCGGTCATGCCCATGAACAGGGCGGACTCGTCGACCAGCTTCTCGCTGACGAACCGCGGGTTCGGGTCCACGCCCTCGCCCATCGGGTGGCGGCCCATGTGCTCGACACCGCCCGCGATCGCGACGTCGTACGCGCCGAAGGCGACGGAACCGGCCACCGTGGTGACGGCGGTCAGGGCGCCCGCGCACATGCGGTCGATGGAGTAGCCCGGGACCGAGGTGGGCAGGCCCGCCAGGATGCCGGCGGTACGGCCGATGGTCAGGCCCTGGTCGCCGATCTGCGTGGTCGCGGCGACGGCGACCTCGTCGATCTTCTTCGGGTCGAGACCGGGGTTGCGGCGCAGCAGCTCCCGGATCGCCTTCACGACCAGGTCGTCGGCGCGGGTCTCGTGGTAGACGCCCTTCGGGCCCGCCTTGCCGAACGGGGTGCGGACGCCGTCGACGAAGACGACGTCCCTGACGGTACGAGGCACGATGGCTCTCCTCCAGGGTGCGGGATGGCACTGCTGCGGCACGCATGCACTGAGCGCGCGCTCAGGCCCATGCTACTTATGAGTAACGTAGCTGCCCAGTCCCCCCGCCCCAAGCGGCGAACGTCACACCGACGGGCCACCGCCCGTCGGCGCGGCTCCCGCTACGAGGCCTCCTGAGTCAGCGCCGCCACCAGCACCGGCGTCACCTGTTCCACCTGCCACCGCCGGGCCCCGTGCCCGGCGAGGGCCGCGGCCACGGACTCCGCGTCGGCCGGCTTCGGCGGCTCCCAGCACACCCGGCGCACGGTGTCCGGGGTGATCAGGTTCTCCTGCGGCATGTTCAGCTCCTCGGCCAGCGCCGTCACCCCCGCCCGCGCGGCGGACAGCCGGGCGGCGGCGGCCGGGTCCTTGTCGGCCCACGCACGCGGCGGCGGGGGACCGGTCACCGGCTGGCCCGGCTGCGGCAGCTGCGACTCGGTGAGGCCCTTGGCCCGGTCGACCGCGGCCTGCCACTGCTCCAGCTGACGCCGGTTCACCCGCCCGAAGCCGCCGAGCCCGGCGAGTGCGTGCGCGTTGGCCGGCAGCGCGAGCGCCGCCTCGACGATGGCCGCGTCCCCGAGCACCTTGCCGGGAGAGACGTCCCGGCGCTGCGCGATGCGGTCCCGGGTCTGCCACAGCTCCCGCACCACGGCGAGCTGACGGCGCCGGCGCACCTTGTGCATGCCGGACGTACGGCGCCACGGGTCCTTGCGCGGCGCGGGCGGCGGGGCCGAGGCGATCGCGTCGAACTCCTGCCGGGCCCACTCCAGCTTGCCCTGCCGGTCCAGCTCCTTCTCCAGGGCGTCCCGCAGGTCGACCAGCAGCTCGACGTCGAGCGCCGCGTACCGCAGCCAGGGCTCGGGCAGCGGGCGCGTCGACCAGTCGACGGCCGAGTGGCCCTTCTCCAGGACGAAGCCCAGGACGTTCTCCACCATCGCGCCGAGGCCGACGCGTGGGAACCCGGCGAGCCGCCCGGCCAGCTCGGTGTCGAAGATGCGGGTGGGCACCATCCCTATTTCCCGCAGGCACGGCAGGTCCTGGGTGGCCGCGTGCAGCACCCACTCCGCGTCGGCGATCGCCGCGCCGAGGCCGGAGAGGTCGGGGCAGGCCACCGGGTCGATCAGCGCCGTCCCCGCGCCCTGGCGGCGCAGCTGCACGAGGTACGCGCGCTGGCCGTAGCGGTACCCGGAGGCCCGCTCGGCGTCGACGGCGACGGGGCCGCTCCCGGCGGCGAAGGCGGCGGTCACCTCGGCGAGGGCGTCCGCGTCGGCGATCACCGGCGGAACGCCCTCGCGCGGTTCGAGCAAGGGGATCGGCGCCTGACTCGCAGAAGATCCGGCGTCGTCCGGAGGGGCGCCTCCGGTGGTGCGCAGTGGACGGTCTGCTGCGGTTTCGTGGGCGTCGGTCACCTGTCAAGGGTATCGGTGGATCGACGGCGCCCGCCGACGGAACGTTCCGTCGGCGGGTCGACCGGTCGATCGAGGGCGGCGCCGCGTTCGTGCGGACCAACGTGCTCGGCACGCACACCCTGGTGGAGGCCGCNTTGACGGAGCCCATCTCCGTGCCGGTGCGGACGACGCGCCACTTGCCGCGGTCCAGCGCCGACGGAACGTTCCGTCGGCGGGCGCCGGGGGGTCGTAAACCAGTCAGGTCAGTGAAACATCGGCTTCATGGGGAGTCGTGGCAAGCGCCGGGGAGCGGTCGGGAGAGGGGGAGGAACGGGATCGGGGCGGTCAGTGGATGATGCCCGTGCGCAGGGCCACCGCGACCATCCCGGCGCGGTCGCCCGTGCCGAGCTTGCGGGCGATGCGGGCCAGGTGGCTCTTGACGGTCAGGGCGGACAGGCCCATCGAGACGCCGATCGCCTTGTTCGACTGGCCCTCCGCGACCAGCCGCAGCACCTCGACCTCGCGGCCGGAGAGCTCGCGGTAGCCGCCCGGGTGGCTCGGGGCGCCCGGGGGACGGCGGTGCAGACGGGCGGCGGCGGCGCCGATGGGGGCGGCGCCCGGCCGGGTGGGGAGCCCGACGTTGGTACGGGTGCCGGTGACGACGTAGCCCTTGACGCCGCCGGCGAGGGCGTTGCGCACGGCGCCGATGTCGTCGGCGGCGGACAGGGCGAGCCCGTTGGGCCACCCCGCGGCGCGGGTCTCCGACAGGAGGGTCAGGCCGGAACCGTCGGGGAGGTGGACGTCGGCGACGCAGATGTCGCGGGGGTTGCCGATGCGGGGACGAGCCTCCGCGACGGACGAGGCCTCGATGACGTCGCGCACACCGAGCGCCCACAGGTGGCGGGTGACGGTGGAACGGACGCGCGGGTCGGCCACGACCACCATGGCGGTCGGCTTGTTCGGGCGGTAGGCGACCAGGCTTGCAGGCTGCTCGAGGAGAACGGACACCAGGCCTCCTGGGGTGCGGGGACGGGGCCGGCTCATGGGGTTGAAGCCGGGACGAACCGTGCTTTCAAGGTCACAGTCGTCTTCGGCACCGAACGCGTCTGCCTTTAGAGAATGATCACGATCTGGTGAGTAACAATCCGAGCAATTCGGACACGCTGTCGATCATTCGAAGATCGAACGGTTTCGCACTTTGTCGATACGAGGCCGAATGTGGCCGTGTCGACAAAGTGACGGAACCTCCTCCGGGCGTGCGGATCCCACGCCCGGAACGATGAACGCCGGCTGGTGGAGTGTCAGCGCGACTGCGGGCCGCGTCGCTGCGGCAGCGTCACGATCGACGCGTCGCCAGGCGCAGCCGGCGGCAGGCCCGCGACCTGGGCGAGCAGGTCGCACCACGAGGAGAGGTGCGCCGCGGTGTCCGGGACGCCGCCCAGGCCCTCGCGCGGGGTCCAGGACGCCCGGATCTCGATCTGCGAGGCGGACGGGCGGGCCGAGAGCCCTCCGAAGTAGTGGGAACTCGCACGCGTGACCGTGCCGCTGGGCTCCCCGTACGCCAGCCCGCGCGCCTGCAGCGCGCCGGTCAGCCAGGACCAGCACACGTCCGGCAGCAGCGGATCCGCCGCCATCTCCGGTTCCAGCTCGGCCCGCACCAGCGTCACCAGCCGGAAGGTCCCGTGCCAGGCCTCGTGCCCGGCCGGGTCGTGCAGCAGCACCAGCCGCCCGTCCGCCAGGTCCTCGTCGCCGTCGACGACCGCGGCCTCGAGCGCGTACGCGTGCGGGGCGAGGCGCTGCGGTGCGCGGGTCGCCTCCACCTCGATCTGCGGCCGCAGCCGCGCGGCCCGCAGTGCCTCCACGGCGGCCGTGAAGGCGGGCGGTGCCGTACTCCCGTTGCTTTCGTTGTGACTCCCCTTGTGCCGGGCCTCTTCCTCGGTCCCCTTCGCGTCGTCCATTCCGCCAGCGCCGTCCGACAGTCGTCCCTGAGCCGCAGCCATGCGGGGAACATTAAGCGGAACGGCGGCCCGGTGCAGGGAGGGACACCCGCCGTGCGGGCGCGATGTCCGGATCACGCGGTCCGGCGGGGGCGCGCGGGAGCCGCCCCACCCGTGGCGGGAGCCGCCTCACCCGTGATGGGACACCGCCCCACCCGTGGCGGGAGGCCGCCCCACCCGTGACGGGACACCGCTCCACCCGCGACGGGGAGCGGCCCCACGCACGCTCCGTGAGCCGTCCACCCGCGGTCCGGCGCTGTCCGGGGGGCATGCGAGACTTGGCCGTGTGAGTGCCAACCAGAGCCCCGCGGGCAAGCAGCCGACCGCCACGTACGACTCCGCGTTCCTCAAGGCGTGCAGGCGTGAGCCGGTGCCGCACACTCCCGTGTGGTTCATGCGGCAGGCCGGGCGCTCACTGCCGGAGTACCTGAAGGTGCGCGAGGGCATCCCGATGCTCGAGTCCTGCACGCGGCCGGAACTGATCGCCGAGATCACCCTGCAGCCGGTGCGTCGGCACGGTGTGGACGCGGCGATCTACTTCAGCGACATCGTGGTCCCGCTCAAGGCCATCGGCATCGACCTCGACATCAAGCCAGGCGTCGGCCCGGTCATCGCGAACCCGATCCGCACCCGCGCGGACCTGGCGCAGCTGCGCGACCTCACCCCCGAGGACGTCGCCTACGTCACCGAGGCCTTCGGCCTGCTCACCCGCGAGCTGGGCACCACCCCGCTGATCGGCTTCGCCGGCGCGCCGTTCACCCTCGCGAGCTACCTCGTGGAGGGCGGCCCGTCCCGCAATCACGAGCACACCAAGGCCCTCATGTACGGCGACCCGCAGCTGTGGGCCGACCTCCTGGACCGGCTCGCCGGCATCACGGCCGCCTTCCTCGAGGTGCAGCTCGAGGCGGGCGCGAGCGCCGTCCAGCTCTTCGACTCCTGGGCCGGCGCGCTGTCCCCCGCGGACTACCGCCGCTCGGTGCTGCCCGCTTCCCGCAAGGTCTTCGAGGCCGTCTCCGGCTACGGCGTGCCGCGCATCCACTTCGGCGTCGGCACAGGCGAGCTGCTGGGCCTGCTCGGTGAGGCCGGCGCGGACGTCGTCGGCGTCGACTGGCGCGTCCCGCTCGACGAGGCGGCCCGCCGCGTCGGCCCCGGCAAGGCACTCCAGGGCAACCTGGACCCGGCCGTCCTCTTCGCCGGCCGGGAGGCGGTCGAGACCAAGACCCGCGAGATCCTGGACGCGGCGGCGGGCCTGGAGGGTCACGTCTTCAACCTCGGCCACGGCGTCCTGCCGACCACCGACCCGGACGCGCTGACCCGCCTCGTGGAGTACGTCCACACGCAGACCGCGCGCTGACGTACGCCGCTCACGAGCGGCTCCTTCCCGCCGCTCCGTCTTCTCCGAGGCCGCTCCTTCCGCGTCCGCCCCGCCCAGTCCCGCGCCGGGACGACCCGGCGCGGCCGGCGACCGCCCGGCTCAGCCCGCGGACAGGTCCGTGAGAACCTCCGCCGCGGCCAGCCCCGAGGCCGCGCTCGCGCCGTGGGTGAAGATCTGGGCAGCCGCGGTCGCGGTGCTGCCCGGCAGGCCCATCTCCACGACGATCGCGTCCGGGCGGGCGGCGGTCAGGCCGGTCACGGCACGGCTCATCCACGCGTGCCGGGCCGCGTCGCGGGCGACGATCACCAGCGGGCGCCCCGCGGCCGGTTCGAGGGCGCAGCTCTCCAGCGCCACCGTCCCCTCCTCCAGCTCCTGCCCGCGCAGCCGCACGGAGGTCGTGCCGGGCAGCCGCTCCCGCAGTGGGTCTGCCACGCCCCACGGGGTCTCCTTGCCGATGGCCATGTTGGTCACCGGGGCCAGCTCGACCACGTGCGGCGCGGCCGTCAGCGGCAGGGCGGCCCGCGCGGCGCCGGTGAGCCGCACGGCCCGGCGCGCGGCGATGCGCCCGATGCCGTCCCCTGCCGTCTCCCCGGCGGCCCCGGCCGCCCGCAGCCCGGCCGACCAGCGGGCGAGCTCCCGTACCCGGTCCGCCGCCTCGGCCAGCCGCTCTTCGGACAGCTCCCCGCCCGTCACCGCGGCGGTCAGCGCCTTGACCAGGAGCGCGACGGTGGCCTCCTCGGCGCTCTCGCCGCCCACGCAGACGGCGTCCACCCCGGCGGCGACGGCCTTCACGGTGGCGCCGTCGATGCCGTACCGGCGGGTGACGGCGCCCATCTCGATGGCGTCGCTGACGATCAGGCCGTCGAAGCCCAACTCCTCGCGGAGCAGGCCGTGCAGGATCCGCCGGCTCAGCGTGGCCGGGAGGTCGGGGTCGTAGGCGGGCACCAGCAGGTGGCCGCTCATGACCGCGCGCACCCCGGCCGCGACGGCGGCCCGGAACGGGGGCAGCGCCTGGGCGGCGATCTCGTCCCGCCCGGCCGGGTAGGCGGGCAGGTCGTGGTGGGAGTCGACGGCGACGTCCCCGTGGCCGGGGAAGTGCTTGGCGCAGGCGGCGACGCCGGACGACTGCAGCCCGCGGATCCACGCGGTGGTGTGCCGGGAGACCACGTCGGGGTCCGAGCCGAAGGAGCGTACGCCGATGATCGGGTTGTCCGGGTTGGAGTTGACGTCGGCGCTCGGTGCGTAGTCGAGGCTCACCCCGGCGGTGCGCAGCTGCCGGCCGAGGTCGGCGGCGACGGCCTCGGTCAGCTCCGCGTCGTCGACGGTGCCGAGTGCGAAGTTGCCCGGCCGGGACGAGCCGGTGGCGGACTCGATGCGGGTGACGTCGCCCGCCTCCTCGTCGATCGCGACGATCAGGTCGGGGTTCTCGGCGCGGAGCCGGGCGGTCAGCCGTGCGACCTGTTCGGTGGAGACGATGTTGCGGGAGAACAGCACGACGGAGGCCAGTCCGTCGCCGATGTCGCGCAGGATCCAGTCGGGGGCCTCGGTGCCCACGAAACCCGGCTGCAGGACGGAGAGCGCGAGCCGACGCAACTCGCTGCTGTGCTTGCTGGAGGACATCGACCGCGCCTTTCGAGTGGCTTCTTGGTATAGACCAAGGGGGTGCGCGTTCAGGTTAACCAGGCGTGTCAAGGGTGCCGTTCTTGAACTCGGAAGTAACAACTTGCCTAGTCCGGACGGGTGTTGACACCCTCCCTTGGTCTAGTCCATTGTGATGCGCAAGTTCGGCGAGGGGCACATGTGACTCCTGTTTCCGCGCCGGACACCAGCCGCGGCCGGACTGCGCAAACCGCTGTCGTGGCGACGACTTCCGTACGACGACTTCCGTGACGACCACCCCGGACGAGACGACCATTCCGGACGAGGGCGCGGACCGGGGCGACCCCTGAGCAGGGGGAGCACCCCGTCCGTCCGAGCCGCCCCGTCGCCCCGCTCCCGCCCCGTGCCGCGAGCGGGCTCCCGCTGCCACCACCGACCTCATGTGCGACGGCCGACCACCGTCGCGCGCACCGCCGTTGCCCGCACGGGGCGACGGCGAGGATCTGGAGCACCACATGGCGACGCCCGATTCCTACCTCCACCGAGCCCCGTCGGACCTGCCCTACTTCAGCGCGGACGCCGACACCTACCTGGCCCGCACCCAGCTGCGCGACCTCGACAAGACACGTCCGCTGCGGGTGCTGTCCGAGGAGGACTTCGCCCACTGGCAGACGTACGGCTACGTCGTCGTGAAGGAGGCGATACCCGCCGGCTCCGCGCGCCGACTGCTCGACTTCGCCTGGGAGTTCCAGGGGCTCGACCCCGAACGCCCCGACACCTGGTACCAGGACCGCGAGTACCGCTCCGACCTCGACCGGGAACTGCACATCTACGGCTTCGTCGAGGCCTACCACCACCAGCTCATCTGGGACAGCCGCCAGACGCAGCGCGTCTACGACGCCTTCGTCGACGTGTGGGACTGCGAGGAGCTGTGGGTCACCCTGGACCGGCTCAACCTCAACCCGCCCAACGTGGGCAACCGAGACCGCGAGCTCATCGACAAGCCCGACCGCGGCTTCGACATCGAGCTGCACTGGGACGTCGACACCTCCCAGGGCGTCCTGCCGCAGCGCGTCCAGGGCATCATCGCGCTCAACGACACCAAGCCCGACCACGGCGGCTTCCAGTGCTGCCCCGAGCTGTTCCGCCGCTTCGACCGCTGGAAGGCGCTCCAGCCCGACGACCGCGACCCGATCCGGCCCGCGATCGACCGCGAGGACATGCCCGTCGTACGGCCCGACCTGGAAGCCGGTGACCTGCTCATCTGGAACGGCCTGCTGGCCCACGGAGTCGCGCCCAACATCTCCGGCGAGGGCGTCCGCGCGGTCCAGTACCTGTCGATGATGCCCGCGCTGGAGACCCACCGCACCCTGCGCGACTCCCGGATCGACTCCTGGCGCACCCTCGCCACCCCCGACTGGAACGCCACCCTCCTCGGCGACGCCCGCCGGCCCGAGTCCGAGCGCTACGGCCCCGCCGAACTGACGGAACTCGGCGCCAAGTTGCTGGGCCTCGAGTCCTGGCACGCGGACGCCGATACCGACGGCGGCGACATGAACGAGGCGACCGACGAGGCCACCGGGGACGCCGCATGCGCAGCATCTGCCTGACCCTCCCCACCAACCGGCACTGCCCGGACACGATCACGGCCCTCGGTGAGGAAGCCGCCTACGCCGCCGACCGCTTCGACATCGATGTCCACCTGCTGGTCCTCGACTCCTGCACGCCCGAGGACCGCGCCGCCCACGCCGACGCGTTACGGCGCCTGCCGGACCACCCCCGGATCACGGCCCACCACCTCGACGAGGCCGCCCAGCGCGACTTCCTGACCCGGGTGACGACCCGCTCCGGCAGCGCCAAGCCCGAACTGCTCCTCGACCTGATGCTCCCCGACGGACTGTCCTACGGCGCCTGCACCAACCGCGCCTTCCTGATCGCGGCCGCGCTCGGCTGCGACTCCGTCCACCGCCGGGACTCCGACAGCCGCTACCAGAGCGTGGACGGCCGTACGGTCTTCCCCGTCCACCACGAGGTGCTGTCCCTCGGCGAACGCGCCGCAGACACGGTGCCCCACGTCACCGAGTCGACCCTGCCGGGCCCCCTGCTTCAGCGGCGGGTCGCCATGGTGGGCAGCTCCTTCGTGGGCGAACTCTCCGTCGACATCGCGCAGATACGGGAGGCCGACCCCGGTGTCTACCGCGACGTCGTCTCCCTCTGGGCACCCGAGCACTGGTCCGCCGCACAGAAACGGGAGCTGGTCGAGGAGTCCTTCACCGGCGCCGGCACCGAACCCTTCACGGCCGACCACGCGCTGCTGACGGTGGTCGACCCGATGCGCGTGGACATGTGCAACATCGCCTTCCACGGTGCGACGGTCAGCGAGCGTGTGCCGCTGCCGCCCGCCCGGGACACCATCGGCAGCGACTACTTCCTCATCCACCTCGTGCACGACGCCCGGCTGCCCGGCGTGCTGCACAACCGGAACATCGTCAACTACTACACCGGCGAACGCAGGACCGGACCCGGCTTCCTCGCCTACCAGACCCGCTTCGCCAAGTTCCTGCTGTCGATGCTCTACTTCCACCACGTCTACGACCGCATGGCCGAGGCGGGCGACGCACTGCTGGACGAGCACGGCCGCGCCCGCCCCGACACCGTCGCCGCCCTGGCCCGCGAGAGCACCGGCCTCGACCCCGCGGAGAACATCCGCAGACTCGACGCCCTCGACACCGCCTACCGCCGACTCGGCGGCAGACACGCCGGCTTCGCCGACCTCCTGGCCGGCCGCCGCGAGCGCCTCCTCGACGAGGCACGCGGTGACATGGCGGACTTCGCGCTGCTCACGGAGGCGTGGGAGGGGATGGTGGCCGCCGCCAGGACCACCCCCCTCACCCGGCCCACGAGGCAGCCCCGGTGAGCGCGGTGCCGGGCGCGGACCTCAGCGAGCCCCTGGCCGCCGCCCTCGCCGCCGCCACCGAGGACCGGCTCGTGTACGACCTGGCCGGCATCGAGCGGCGCCACGACACACTGCGCGCCGAACTGCCCGGCGTACAGGTGCGGTTCGCCATGAAGGCCTGCCCGGTCGACGAAGTCCTGGCCGCCCTGGCACGCCGGGGCGCCGGTGCCGACGCGGCGAGCCCCGGCGAGGTCGAGCAGGCGCTGCGGGCCGGGGTACCGGTCGGGCGCGTGCACTACGGCAACACCGTGAAGTCCGACCGGAACATCGCCGAGGCGTACCGGCTGGGCGTGCGCACCTTCGCCACCGACAGCGTCCAGGACGTGGCCGCCCTCGCCGCCCACGCCCCCGGCGCCCGCGTGTTCTGCCGGGTGGCGACCGGCGGGGCGGGCGCGGTGTGGGGACTGAGCGACAAGTTCGGCTGCCCGCCAGGCGACACCGTCCGGGTGCTGGCCGCGGCCCGGGACGCCGGGCTGGTACCGGCGGGCCTGTCCGTGCACGTCGGCTCCCAGCAGATGACGGGAGAGGCGTGGCACGGCGCCGTCGACGACCTGGGCGAGGTCCTGCGCGCACTGGGCCGGCGCGGCATCCGCGTCGACCACGTCAACCTCGGCGGCGGACTGCCCGCGCTCGGCTACCGGGACCGGCGCGGCACCCCCCTCGACCCACCGCTGGACAAGATCTTCGCGGTGATCCGGGAGGGCATGGACGAGCTGCGCCGGATCCACGGCGGACCCCTGGACTTCGTCGTCGAACCCGGACGGCACCTCGTCGCCGACCACGGCGCGATCCGCGCCCACGTCGCTCGCCTCACCGAACGCCGGGCGGCGAACGGGGAACGGCAGCACTGGCTCTACTTGAGCTGCGGCAAGTTCAACGGCCTGTACGAGATGGACGCCCTGCAGTACCGGCTGGTCTTCCCGGGCCACCCGGACGGCCCGTACGTGCCGGCCGTCGTCGCCGGTCCCACCTGCGACAGCGACGACGCCTACTCCCACGAGGAGGGACTGGTCCAGGTGCCCGAGGCGCTGGCCTCGGGCGACCCGGTCTGGGTGCTGTCCTGCGGCGCCTACGCGACCAGCTACACGACCCTGGGCTTCAACGGCTTCGCCCCGCTCCCGTACGCCTTCGCGGGCCGCCCGCAGGGGACCGGCGCCGATGACTGACACCGTGCGCGTACGCCCCCTCGCCGACGGGGACTGGGACGCGGTCGTGACGCTGGAGCGGGACGCCTACACGGGCCTCGGCCTGTCGGAGGGCCCGGCCGCGCTGCAGTCCAGGGCGGCGGCGTCGCCGGACACCTGCTTCGCCGTGGACGTCGGCGCCCGCACGGCCGGCTACCTGCTCGCCCTGCCCTATCCGCCGCACCGCTGGCCGGACCTGGCGCGGACGGAGCAGCCCGGGGCCGCGTTCCCGCCCGGCAACCTCCACCTCCACGACATCGTCGTCGCACCGGGCCTGCGCCGCAGAGGACTCGCACAGCACCTCCTGCACCACCTCACCGCCACCGCCCGGGCGCGCGGGGACGAGCGGATCTCCCTGGTCGCCGTGGGCCGCACCGAGCGGTTCTGGTCGGCGCGCGGCTTCGTGCCCGAGCCGGGGGTGGTGCCCGTCGGCGCGTACGGCGGCGGCGCCGTCTACATGTCCAAGCCGGTGGCGGCCGCCCAGCAGACCCGGGCCCGCCCCTCCCTGTCCCCGCCCGCCCCCACCCTGCGCGAAGTGAGCTGATTGCGCGTGTCCCGTCTCCACGACCCCTTCCTGCGCGGCCAGTTGGCGATCGCCGCGCTCTTCCTGTCCCTCGGCTTCCAGTACGCCACCTGGGCCGCGCGGATCCCCGCCGTCAAGTCCGGCCTCGACCTGAGCGCGGCCGAGGTGGGGGTGCTCCTGATGGCCGCGGGGGTCGGCGCGGCGGTGTCCTTCCCGGCGGTGGCCTGGCTGATGCGCCGCATGGGCTCGCGCCGGCTGGCCCTGCTGTCCCAGCTGGGCCTCGCCCTGCTGCTGCTCGCCCTGGCGGCGGCGCCGAACTACCCGGTAGCCCTGCTGGTGATGTGCGTCGACGGCGTCCTCGTGGGCTGTCTGAACGTGGCCATGAACGCGCAGGGAGCGGCCCTGGAGTCACGGCACGAACGCAACACGATGGCGCGGCTGCACGCCGTCTTCAGCGCCGGATCACTGTTCGCCGCCCTGCTCGCCTCCGGCATGACCGCCGCCACCGGATCGGTCGCGGCGCACTTCGGTGTCGCCGTCGTCGTCCTCGCCGCACTGGGCGCGACGGCACGCACCGGACTGCTCGACGAGGACGCCCCGGCGGACCGGCCGGACCCGGCGGACTCCGGCCCGGCCGCCGCGGGTACGGCCGACGCACTGGCCCCCGCCGACCCGAAGCCGGCCCGCCGCCGCTGGACCGTCCCCTCGCGCCTGACCCTGTGGATGTGCTGCGCCATGGTCTTCGGCACGGTCGCCGAGGGCGCCATGAACGACTGGTCCGCCCTCTACCTGAAGGACATCGCCAAGGCGTCGGCGGAACTCGCCCCGCTCGGCATCGCCGTGGTGTCCGGGATGATGGTCGTCGCCCGCCTCTTCGCCGACGGCTGGCGCAGCCGCTGGGGCGACGGACGGGTCGTCCTGCTGGGCAGCGCCGTGGCCGGTGCCGGTCTCGCCGTCGCCCTGGTCAGCGGCGGCGTCGCACCGGCGCTGGCCGGCTTCGCCTGCATGGGCCTGGGCATCGCGGCCGTGACCCCCTGCGTCTACGCCGCCGCCGCCCGGCAGGGCTCGGACGCGCTGACGCTGGTCGCCGCCATGGGCACCACGGGACTGCTGGCCGGCCCGCCGCTCATCGGCTTCATCGCCGGTGCGAGCGACCTGGCGTGGGGCATGGGCGCCGTGGCCGCCTCGGCGGGCGCCGTCGCGCTGTGCAGCACCCGCATCCGCTGGACCGCCCCGGCCCCCGTCGCGCGGAGCGAGACGACCCCCGCCTGACCCCGGCCGCACCGTGCCCGCCGCTCACCACCCGGGCCGCGCCCGCCTGCCGAACAGCAGCCCGCGCGGTTCCGGCGGGGGCGGGGTGCCCCGCCGCAGCGGCCAGGCGATCAGCATGCCGACGACGAAGCCGACGACGTGGGCCACGTACGCCACGGTGCCCGCGTCGGACACGGCCCCGCCGGAGGAGTAGACCGCCTGGAGCCCGAACCAGAAGCCCAGCACCAGCCAGGCCGGCAGCCGCAGCGGCAGGAAGATCAGGAAGGGCACCAGCACCCAGACGCGGGCCCTCGGGTACAGCACCAGATAGGCGCCGAGCACCCCGGCGATCGCACCGGACGCGCCGATCAGCGGGGCGCCCGAGTCGGCGTTGAGGAGCGCGAAGCCGTAGGTCGCCGCGTAGCCGCAGACGCCGTAGAACAGCAGGAAGGGGACGTGGCCCATCCGGTCCTCGACGTTGTTGCCGAAGATCCACAGGAAGAGCATGTTGCCCAGCAGGTGCAGCCAGCCGCCGTGCAGGAACATCGCCGTCAGGACGCTCAGCTCCGGCGACTTGTCGTAGCCGGGCGGCCCGACCACGCAGCCGGGCCCCTGCGGGCCGACCCCGACGGCGCCCGTGGGCACCAGGTGCGGCATCCGGTGCTGGAGCAGCTCCTGCGGCACCGCCGCCCAGTGGTCCAGGAACGCCTGGAGGTCACACATCTGCGCCAGGCTGCCGTCGCCCGTCGCCGACCCGGTCATGCCGGGGGTGAACAGGAACACCAGGACGTTCGCGAGGATCAGGGCGTACGTCACCCACGGGGTGCGGCGCGCCGGGTTCACGTCATGGACGGGGATGACCACGAGACACTACTGCCCGCCCGGCGGACGGTGAATCGGTTCGCCCGTTGAACGCCCCCGTCCGTGTGTACGTATGCCCTCTCAACCGCCCGTGGCCCGGGGAAGGCGGGGCGCGGGGACGACGTGAGGAACAGGCGATGAACGAACGGGTCACACCGGCTCCGGCGATGCAGGCGCTGCCCGACGGCGAGGCCGAGGTCGCCCTCGTGCTTCGGCTGCCCTGGGAGGACGTCGCCCGGCTCGGTCAGGAGGCGGGGCGGCTGGCCGCGCAGACGCAGCGGCCGGTGACACTGGACGAGGCGGTGAGCCACCGGCTGCGCTCCACGCGGGCCGCGACCCACGCCCGGCCGGCCGGTGAGCAGCCGCCCGCGGTGAGCGCACCGGTGCCGGCGACCGCTCCGGGCTCGGTGTCCTCCCTGCCGGCCCGGCCCCCGGCCGAGCAGGCGCGGCAGGCCATCGACCGCATCAACGGGACGGCGTAGCCCGGGACCGGCGCCCCCTCACCCCTGCTGCTCGACCGCCCTCACCGCCTTGCGGGCGGCCACCAGCACCGGGTCCCACACCGGGGAGAAGGGCGGCGCGTAGCCCAGGTCCAGGGCGGTCATCTGCTCGACCGTCATCCCGGCCGTGAGGGCCACCGCGGCGATGTCGACCCGCTTGCCCGCGCCCTCACGGCCGACGATCTGCACGCCGAGCAGCCGCCCGGTGCGCCGCTCGGCCAGCATCTTCACCGTCATGGGTGAGGCGTTCGGGTAGTAGCCCGCGCGGCTGGTGGACTCGATGGTCGCCGTCACGAACCGCAGTCCCGCCCGCAGCGCGTCCTTCTCCCGCAGGCCGGTCCGTGCGATCTCCAGGTCGCACACCTTGCTGACCGCCGTGCCGACCACACCCGGGAAGGTGGCGTAGCCGCCGCCCACGTTGGTGCCGATGACCTGCCCGTGCTTGTTGGCGTGGGTGCCCAGCGGAATGTGCCGCTCCTGACCGGAGACCAGGTCGAGCACCTCCACGCAGTCGCCGCCCGCCCAGATGTTCTCGTGGCCGCGCACCCGCATCGCCAGGTCGGTCAGCAGCCCGCCGTGCGCGCCGAGCGGCAGCCCCGCGGCCTGGGCGAGCCCCGTCTCGGGGCGTACGCCGATGCCGAGCACCACCACGTCCGCCGGGAACTCGGCGTCCTCCGTGGCCACCGCCCGGGCCCGGCCGTCGTCGCCGGTCAGCACCTTGGTGACCGCGGCGCCGTTCACCATGGTGATGCCGAGGCCCTCCATGGCCGTGTGCACCATGCGGCCCATGTCGGGGTCGAGCGTGGCCATCGGCTCCCGGCCGCGGTTGACGACCGTGACCTCGTAGCCGCGGTTGATCAGCGCCTCGGCCATCTCCACGCCGATGTACCCGGCGCCGACGACCACCGCGCGCCGGCCACGCGTGCGTGCCAGCGTGTCGAGCAGCGCCTGCCCGTCGTCCAGCGTCTGCACCCCGTGCACGCCGGGCGCGTCGACGCCAGGCAGGTCGGGCCGGATCGGCCGCGCCCCGGTCCCGATCACGAGCTTGTCGTACGACGTCCAGGACTCGGCCCCGGAATCGACGTCACGCGCGCGGACCCGTCCGCCGGCCACGTCGATCTCCGTGACCTCGGTGCGCATCCTGAGGTCGATGTCCCGGGCGCGGTGCTCCTCGGGCGTGCGGGCGATCAGCCGGTCCCGGTCGGTGACGTCGCCGCCGACCCAGTACGGGATGCCGCACGCCGAGAACGAGCTGAAGTGACCGCGTTCGAACGCCACGATCTCCAGCTCGTCCGGACCCTTCAGCCGACGTGCCTGCGACGCCGCGGACATCCCCGCGGCGTCCCCGCCGACGACGACCAGCCGTTCCCTCGTACCGCCCGCGGCGCCCATGCTCATGCTCATGCGAACACGCTACGTGGGCAGGGCGTTTCAGTCCTGCCCGCCGCCCTCCTCGCCGTGTACCGCTGCCCGACGCGGCGCCGCCGGTGCCGGTGCCGGTGCCGGTGCCGGTGCCGCCGCCGGGCGCCGAGACCGCCGGGGGCGTACGACCCGCAGCCACAGCAGGGCGAGCAGCGCCGCCACCGCGGCGAACGGCAGCACCGCGCCGAGCACCACCGCCACCCAGCGCAGCATCGTCACGAAGGCGTCCCAGCCGCCGGCCAGCGCGTCGATGAACCCGGGGTCCTCGTCCTCGTCCTCCTTCTTCTCGGCCGGCTTCACCGGGGTCTCCGTCAGGGAGAGGGTGACGGTGGCCAGGCTCGTACGGTCCTTCAGGGCCGCCTGCCGGGCGAGCAGCGCCTCCAGCTCCGCCTGACGGGTGCTCAGCTCGCCCTCCAGGGTCACCACGTCGTCCAGCTCCGTCGCCCGGTCCATCAGCTCGCGGACGCGGGCCACGCTGGCGCGCTGCGACTTGACGCGGCTGTCCACGTCCACCACCTGGTCGGTGACGTCCTCGGCCGTCGCGTTGCGCTGCAGCAGCTTCCCGGCGCCCTCCAGCTCGTCGAGCACGTCCTCGTAGCGTTCCACGGGCACACGGAGCGTCACCTGGGTCTGCTCGTGGCCCTCGGTGTCCCGAGTGGTGTTCTCGTCACCGACGTAACCGCCGGCGTTCTCGGTCGCGGTGCGGGCCGCGTCGAGCGCCTTGGACGTGTCCTTGACCTGAACGCTCAGGGAGACGGTGCGGATGATGTGGGCCGGGGCGAGCTTCGGCGGCGCGCTCGCACCGGCGCCGTCGGCCCCGCCCTCACCGGCCCCGCCCTCACCGGCCGCGCCGGCCCGGCCGTCGGCCTGCGAGCCCTCCGCCTGCGAGCCCTTCTGCGGCGCGGCCGCCTTGGCGTCGCCGCCCGCGTCGGAGCCGGCGCCCGAGGCGCTGCAGCCGGTGAGGGCGAGCGCCGTGACCAGCAGCAGGCCGGCCAGGACACGGGCGGGTGGAGCGGACCTCCCGGCCGCCGCTCGTCGTGTCGTCGCTCGTCGTGCCTGCATCGTGGGTACCCCCCAGGGTCGTGGCAACTGATGTCTCTACGACGCACGGAGGGGCGCGCACGACGGCGCGGAACGGTTCCGAAGAGATCACGTTCCGGACTCGCGGGCCTGTGGGCCCGACGCCGGGGCCGGTCGGCCCGGGGCGGTGCCGGCGGGTTCTGAGACGCTGGGGTCATGTGCGCAAGTGAGACCCCAGCGGGTGAGCTCCCCGCGGAAGAGGGACCCGGACACGTAGTCGTCGTCGGAGCCGGTATCGCCGGACTGGCCGCCGCCCACCGCCTCCTGGAGGGCGGCGCCCGGGTGACCGTCCTCGAGGCGTCCGGCCGCGTCGGCGGCAAGCTGCTGCCCGGCGAGATCGCCGGAGTGCGCGTCGACCTCGGCGCCGAGTCGATGCTGGCCCGCCGCCCCGAGGCCGTCGGCCTGGCCCGCGCGGCAGGGCTCGCCGACCGCCTCCAGCCGCCGTCCACCGCGTCGGCCTCCCTGTGGACGCGCGGCGCCCTGCGCCCCATGCCCAAGGGCCACGTCATGGGCGTCCCCGGCACCGCCGCCGCCCTGTCCGGCGTGCTCTCCGAGGAGGGTCTCGCCCGCATCGAGCGCGACGCCGAACTGCCCCGCACCGAGGTCGGCGACGACGTGGCCGTGGGGGAGTACGTCGCTGCCCGCCTGGGCCGTGAGGTCGTCGACCGCCTCGTCGAACCCCTGCTCGGCGGCGTCTACGCGGGCGACGCGTACCGCATCTCCCTGCGCTCGGCCGTGCCCCAGCTCTTCGAGGCCGCCCGCACCCACACCTCCCTCACCGAGGCGGTGCGCGCACTCCAGGGCCGCACGGCCACCTCACCGCCGAGCGGACCGGTGTTCATGGGCATCGACGGCGGCATCGGCACCCTTCCGCTCGCCGTCGCCGAGTCGATCCGGGCGCGCGGCGGCGAGATCCTCACGCAGGCGCCCGTCACGGAGCTGCGCCGCACCGCGTCCGACGGCTGGCGGATCGTCGCGGGCGACCGGGTGCTGCACGCCGGCGCGGTCGTCGTCGCCGTCCCCGCCCGCGCCGCCGCCGAGCTGCTGCGCGCCGAGGCCCCTGCCGCCGCGGCCGAGCTCTCCGCGGTGGAGTACGCCTCGATGGCCCTGATCACCCTCGCCTACCGCCGCTCCGACGCCGCCGTGCTCCCCGAGGGCAGCGGCTTCCTCGTCCCGCCGGTCGACGGGCACACCATCAAGGCGTCGACCTTCGCCTCCCGCAAGTGGGGCTGGATCTCCGACGAGGACCCCGACCTGGTCGTCCTGCGTACCTCGGTGGGCCGGTACGGCGACACGGAGATCCTCGGCCGCGACGACGCGGGCCTCGTCGCCGTCTCCCGGCACGACCTGGGCGAGGCCACCGGCCTGACCGCCGAGCCGGTCGCCACCCGCGTCACCCGCTGGCAGGACGGCCTGCCGCAGTACCCCGTCGGCCACCACGCGCGCGTGGCCCGCGTCCGCGAGCACGTCGCGAAACTCCCGGGTCTCGCGGTGTGCGGCGCGGCGTACGACGGCGTCGGCATCCCGGCGAGCATCGCGAGCGCGTACGCGGCCGCCGACCGGATCCGGGGCGACCTGCGCGGTGTGGAGGAGCTCACGGCCCACCCGGTGCAGAGTCTGCACGGCGGAGCGGGAGAATAGGGCCATGAGTGACGACGCCTCCACCCCCGCCGCCGAGCGGATCCCGAACAAGGGCAAGCTGGCCAAGGACCTCAACGAGGTCATCCGCTACACGCTCTGGTCCGTCTTCAAGCTCAAGGACACCCTCCCCGAGGACCGCGCCGGGTACGCCGACGAGGTCCAGGAGCTGTTCGACCAGCTCGCCGCCAAGGACGTGACGATCCGCGGCACCTACGACCTGTCCGGTCTGCGTGCCGACGCCGATCTGATGATCTGGTGGCACGCCGAGACCGCCGACCAGCTGCAGGAGGCGTACAACCTCTTCCGCCGCACCAAGCTGGGCCGTGCGCTGGAGCCGGTCTGGTCGAACATGGCGCTGCACCGCCCCGCCGAGTTCAACCGCTCGCACATCCCGGCCTTCCTGGCCGACGAGACGCCACGGAACTACATCAGCGTCTACCCGTTCGTGCGCTCCTACGACTGGTACCTGCTGCCCGACGAGGACCGCCGCCGCATGCTCGCCGACCACGGCAAGATGGCCCGCGGCTACCCGGACGTGCGCGCCAACACGGTCGCCTCCTTCTCGCTGGGCGACTACGAGTGGATCCTCGCCTTCGAGGCCGACGAACTGCACCGCATCGTCGACCTCATGCGCCACCTGCGCGGCTCCGAGGCCCGCCGCCACGTCCGCGAGGAGATCCCCTTCTACACCGGGCGGCGCAAGGACATCGGCGAGCTGGTCGCCGGGCTGGCCTGATCAGGCCCTCGGCTTCGGCTCCGGGCGCGGGGCGCACGAGGTGTCCCGCGCCGGGAGGCGGCCGTCCAGCAGGTACGCCTCCAGGTGGCCGTTGACGCAGGCGTTCGGGCCGCCCGCGATGCCGTGCGTCCCCGCGTCCCGCTCGGTCACCAGCACCGAGCCCGCCAGCCGCCGCCGCAGCTCCAGCGCGCCCTCGTACGGGGTCGCCGCGTCCCGTTCGGCGGCCAGGATCAGCGTCGGCGGCAGCTCATCCGGCGCGGTGCGCACGTCGAGGGGCTGCTGCCGGGGTGCCCGCCAGTAGGCGCACGGCAGGTTCGTCCAGACGTTGTCCCAGGTCTCGAACGGCGCCCGGCGGGCCAGCCGCGTGTTGTCCCGGTCCCAGACCTCGAAGTCGGCCGGCCACGGAGCGTCGTTGCACTCGACGGCCGTGTACACGGCGTTGGAGTTCTCCGCCCCGGCCGCCCCCTCCTCGGTCCGCGTGCCCGCCTGGTCGATCAGCGGCTGCGGGTCACCCTTCAGATACGCCGACAGCGCCTCGGCACGGTGCGGCCAGTAGTCGTCGTAGTACCCGGCCTTCAGGAACGCCCCCTGCAACTGCGCGGGCCCCACCGTCCCGCCCGCCGGCTCCTTCGCCAGCCGCGCGCTCGCCTCCTCGTAGGCGTTCTGCACCTCCCGCGGCGTGTCCCCGAGCCCGTACACGTCGTCGTGCTCGGCGACCCACGCCTTGAAGTCGTCCCAGCGGTCCTCGAACGCCTCGGACTGTTCCAGGTTGTTGCGGTACCAGACCTGCTCGGGGTCCGGGTCCACCACCGCGTCGAACACCATCCGCCGTACGTGCGAGGGGAACAGCTCGGCGTACAGCGCGCCGAGGTACGTGCCGTACGACGCGCCCATGAAGGTGAGCCGCCGCTCGCCCAGCGCGGCGCGGACGACCTCCAGGTCCCGGGCGTTGTTGAGCGAGTGGTAGTGCCGCAGCGCGTCCCCGCCCCGTTCCGCGCAGTCGCGCGCGTACGCCTCGGCCTCGGCGGCACGCTGCCTCTTGTACGCGTCCGAGGGTTGCGTCGGGGCAGGCCGAGGTCCCTTGAAGAAGTCGCCGGGGTCCTGGCAGGACAGCGGCGCTGAGGGCGTGACGCCGCGCGGGGCGTATCCGACGAGGTCGTAGGCGGCCGCGATCCGCTTCCACTCGGGCACCATGCCCACCATCGGGAAGTACAGACCGGAGGCGCCGGGGCCGCCCGGGTTGTAGAGGAGGGCACCCTGACCGGGAACCTTGCGCTTGCCGTCGTCCGGGTCCTTGTGGGTGGCCCGTACGCGGCTGACGGTGAGCTCGATCCGCTTCCCGTCGGGGTGCGCGTAGTCCAGGGGCACGGTGACCGTGCCGCAGCGCATGCTGCCCGGCAGCTCCTCCGCCTTCGGGCACGCCCCGAACTCGATCCCGGCCGCCGCCGCGCGCCGGGCGGCCACGGCGGTACCGCGCGCCTCGGCGGACCCGGGCCCGTCCGTGGGTACCGCCTGGGCCGGGGCGGCGGCGAGGGTGGTCAGCAGCAAGGACCCGGCGGTCGAATAGAGGGCGGCTGCTCGCATCGCGTATCCCTTCGGTGGCACGGGGAGTGACACAAGGGATGTTTGGTTCGCCGGCCGGGCGGGGCAAGCACCGCCCGCGGGTGTCGCCGCCGAGTGCCCCCGTACGCCCCCGGCGCTCAGGCCTGGCGCTCCCAGTGGTCCCCGGCGTACTTCTCGCGGTGGGCGAAGGCCGCACGCAGGTCCGGTTCGCCGATCGCGTGGACGCCCCGCACGGCGACCGAGGTGAGGAAGGTCCGGTCGTCCGCCGTGCCGTCGGCCTGCCGGACGAGGGCGCCGACCAGCCGCTGCCCGGCGGGGGAGGCCCAGCGCGCGTACGGGTGGATCTCCATGCGCGTGATGGCGAGGCACCCCAGGGTCAGGGCGAGCGGCAGCGCGAACCAGAGGGCGATGAGGAGGCGCGGCTCGGTGGCGGGCAGCGGCAGCGCCAGGGCGACCAGGCCGAGCGCGCACACGGTCACCGCCGCGAACCGCACCCGCCGCACCCCGGCCGCGACGCCACCGGCGCCGCCGTCGGGTACGGCGAGGCCCGCTCCGACCAGCCGGTCGGCCAGGCTCCGTACCGCGTCGGCGGCGGCCGCGGCGGCCCGGACCGGCGCTATCCGGGACTGTCCCTGGGGCCCTATCGCCCCTATGACCGACCGTTCCATGTCGTCCCGGCCGCACGGGTCCACGACGGTGGCCCAGCCGGTGTGCGCGAGCAGCAGCCGCCGCTGGCGCGCCATGGAGACGAGAGTCAGGTCGGCCACCCGCCGCGGACCGCCGGACAGGAACGCCGCCTCGTACAGCGTCAGCGTGTGCTCACGGACGACGGCGTGCGGGTCGACGGCCGCCGCGCGCACGGCGGCCAGGCACAGCCGCAGGCACGCGAGGCCGGCGACGGCCCAGGCCGACAGGAGGAAAAGGACCCAGAACATGCCGTACTTCTATGCCAAAGGCTTTCGCCGGCGCCATGCCCTGTTCACATTCCGGGACGCAGTGTTGTGGGTATGTGACGTTCCGTTTGGTGATGTCCCCCGCGAGGCCGCCCTCCGCTCACCGGCGCAGCAGAACGCGCCTGGTCGCGCGGGCCAGCCGGACTCCGGTCCGTGCCGACCGTGGCACCGGTCCCGACCGCTCCAGCCACCACTCCCGCAACTCCCGCCGCGCACCGGGGTCCTCGTCGCCCGGGGGCGTCCGCAGCACGTGCGCGACGAAGTCGAGGGCGTCCCGCCGGTACCCGCCGGTCATCGGGCACCCCTGCGCGTAGGCGAGGAAGGCCGGCCGGTACCGCGCGCCCAGGATCACCGGCAGTTCGGGCGCGACCTTGCCGACCACGTCGGCCCGCTTCCCGGCGAGTGCACGCGCCTGCACTCCCAGCCGCACCCCATCGAACCCCTCGGGCACCGGCGTCCCCGCGACCAGCGCGGACAGCAGCGCCGCCTGCGCGAGCCCGAGCCGCTGCCGTACGGCGTCGTCGGCCCCGGAACCGGCACGCGAGACGCGCGGCCCCGCACCGCTGCCGGCGGCTGCCGTACTCGCCGCCCGCCCCTTCGCGACGGCGGTGCGGATCGCCTCCACCTCACCGCGCAACTCGTCGCCGTCGGGGAAGTTCTCGTCCCGCTCCAGCAGGACGCCCGGCGGGGCGACGCGCGAGGCGAGGTCGGTCAGGATGTCCAGCACCGCCCGCGGAACGGGGTGGGCGTGGCTGTCGTGCCAGACGCCGTCCCGCTCGAAGCCGCCCGCGACATGGACGTAGGCGATGGCCTCCAGGGGCAGCTCACCGAGCGCCTCGGCCGGGTCCTCACCGCGATTGACGTGATTGGTGTGCAGGTTCGCCACGTCGATCAGCAGCCGCACGCCGGTCCGGTCGGCCAGCTCGTACAGGAACTGGCCCTCCGTCAGTTCCTCGTCAGGCCAGGAGACGAGCGCGGCGATGTTCTCCACGGCGAGCGGGACGGGCAGCGCGTCCTGCGCGATGCGCACGTTCTCGCACAGCACGTCGAGGGCGTCCCGGGTGCGGGGAACGGGCAGCAGGTGTCCCGCCTCGAGCAGCGGTGAGGCGGTCAGCGCCCCGCCCGCCCGCACGAACGCGATGTGCTCGGTGACCAGCGGCGCCCCCAGGACCTCCGCCCGCTCGGCCAGCGCCGCCAGCCGCCCCGCGTCCGGCCGGTCCGCGCCGCCGAGCCCGAGCGAGACCCCGTGCGGCACGACGGTCACCCCCCGCTCGCGCAGCCGCAGCAGCGAGTCGGGCAGATGCCCGGGACACAGGTTCTCGGACACGGCCTCGACCCAGTCGATGCCGGGCATCCCCTCGACGACGTCCGCGATCTCCGGCCGCCATCCGATGCCGGTTCCCAGTCGCGCCATGCGCTCCATGGTTGCCTCCCCTCCTGCGCACATGTCGGGGGTATCGCCAGCCCGGCCGGGGGCGAACCCCGGACGGGGCTTGTTCAGAGCAACATCTGAGGTTCGCGGCGGAGCCGGACCGTCCGCCACCACGGGTCCTACCGCCGCAGCGCCGGATGGTCCGCCACCACCGTGCACGAGCCCGGTGCGATCTCCGTGAACCCGGCGTCGCGCACCACCGGCAGGCCGCCGGTGGTGAGGTCGGGCCAGCGGGCCGGGTCCGCGGTGCGTACCGACAGCGGGAAGCCCGCGTCGCGCCACGCCGTACGCTCGCCGTCCGACAGCTCCCACCAGGCGAGCTGCGCACCGTGGCCCGCCTGGGCCATCGCCTTGCCCGCCGACATGTCCAGGTCCGGGTTCATCCAGAGCACCGGCGCGGTGGGGTCGGCGCCGGCCGGCGGCTCCGGGTCGTCGAGGTCGGTGCCGGAGACCTGGAGACGCGCCAGGTCCTTCGGCCAGCCGTCCAGCGGGACCGGCGGGAAGACCCGCACCTCGGCGGTCTTGCCGGTGACCGTGATGCCGGGCAGGGCCTCGGCCCGCCGCCACTCCGCGCCCCGGGCCCGCCGCACGACCTTGCGGATGCGGGCGTCCTGCCAGTCCCGCATCGCCCGCGCCCACTCGCCGTCACCGGTCGACCGCTCGTCGCCGAGCATCACCAGCACCGCCCGGGCCGCCGTCTCCAGCGCGTCGGTACGGGGCGGCGGCGCCGCCCGTTCGATGCGCACGACGAGCGGCAGCACGAACTGCGGCGCGAGGTCGCGGTCGCCGGGCTCGGGACGGAAGGGGCTGTCGGGGACGGAGGCCGGGGCGGGGACGGGTGTCGTCGGGTCGTTGCTCACGCCCTACAGTCTGCCAACCCGCCCGCCCGCGAGAGTATGGCCCCATGCGACGCGAGCTACGACTGGAGAGCGTGGGACGCCGCTACGGCATCCGCGGCCCCTGGGTGCTGCGCGGCGTCGATCTGGGCGTGCCGCCCGGCGCCCTCGTCCGCGTCGAGGGCGCCAACGGCACCGGCAAGTCCACCCTGCTGCGCCTGCTCGCCGGGATCGACGCCCCCACCGAGGGCAGGGTCTCCGGCCGTCCGCGCACCGCCTACGTCCCCGAACGCTTCCCGCCCGCCCTGCCGTTCACCGCCGCCCGGTACCTCACCCACCTCGGCACCGTCCACGGGCTGCCCCGCCGGGCGGCCGCCCGTGCCGCCGGGCAGTGGCTGGAGCGGCTGGGGGCCGCCGGGTACGCCGACACGCAGCTGGACCGGCTGTCCAAGGGCAGCAGCCAGAAGGTGGCGGTGGCGCAGGCCCTGCTCGCCGAGCCGGAGTTGCTGGTCCTCGACGAGGCCTGGACCGGGCTCGACACCGACGCACGGGCGGAACTGGAACGGGCGGTCGCCGAGCGCACGGCGGCAGGCGGCGCCGTCGTCTTCGTCGACCACGACCCGCGCCGCCTGGCCGACGCGCCCGACGCCGTGTACACGGTGCGCGACGGCACCCTGCACCGCCGTGGCGGACCGGCGCCGGTGCCGGCCGGGCCGCGGGCCGTCGTCCGGGTGCAGGGACCGCCCGGCGCCGCCCTGCCCGCCGACGCGCAGCGGGTGGCCGCCTCGGCGGAGGAGACCGGTCCCGGCTCCCACACGCTCACCGTTCCCGCCTCCCACTCCGACGTCCTGCTGCGTACGCTCCTGACCGCCCGGCCGCCCTGGCACGTGGTGAGCGTGCGCGCCCCGGAGGACCACCGATGACCGCCCTGCTGCGCTACCAGGCCGCCCTCCTGCTGCGTTCCCAGCGCTGGCTGCCGCCCGTCGTCCTGTACGCCGCCGCCCTCGGCATCGGCGTACAGGGCGGGCAGCCGGTGCTCGACTCGCTGGGCTGGGCGGCGGCCGCGCTGCTGCCGGTCGCGGCCTGGCTGGTGCGGATCTGCGTCACGGGGGAGCCGCCCGCCGCGCGGGGGTGCGTGTCGGCGGCCCGCGGTCCCGCGCGGGCCCACCTGGCCTCCGTGCTCGTGGCGCTGGCCGCCGCGGTCGTCCTGGGCGCGGTGGCGACCGTCGTCGTGACGCTGATCAGCGACCCCGTCAGCACCGGGCACGGCACGCGTGTGCCCCCGCTCCCGGCGGGCGGCGCCGGACTGCTCGCCGCGCTGGTGTGCGCCCTGCTCGGCACCGCCGTCGGCGCGCTCACCGCCTGGCCGGTGCTGCGCTCGCCCGGCCGCGCGGTGCCCGCCCTGCTGCTGGCGGCCCTGCTGTCGCTGGTGGCGTCGGGTTCTCCGGCACGGGCGGCGGTCAGCGGCCTGGTCACCGGGTCGAAGTCGGGCACGGTCCCGTTGCCGTGGCCGCCGCTGGTCGTGGCGGCGCTCATCGCCTCGGCCGCGACCGCCGCGGCCTGTGCGCTCAGTTCGCGCAGATCGTCAGCCTGAGCAGGCCGTGCGCTGCGCCTCCTGCCACTCGCAGACCGGGCAGAGCGTGATGCCCTTGTACGACTCCGGGTACTCCGTCGGCTCCCGGCACAGGACGCAGTCCGCGTACGGCGGGCCGTCGGCCCTGGGCGGCCGGGTCGCGTCGATCAGGCAGTAGCCCCCGGGGTCGCAGCCGGAGCCGTCCGGGCCTTGGTCGTGGTCGCTGCTCATGTGTCCAGCGTAGGCCCGTCAGCCGCGGCCGTTCGTCGCGCCGACCAGCTCCGAGACCTTCACGAAGCGGTAGCCCCGGCGGCGCAGCTCGGGCACGACCGCCCGCACCACCTCCTCGGTCACCGGGGCGGCGCTGCGCGTGCAGTGCATGACGACGACCGAACCCGGCCGCACTCCGTCGAGGACCTGCCGGGTCACCGCGTCGGCGTCCGTCGCGAACGCGTCACCGCTCACCACGTCCCACTGCACGGCGGTGACACCGGTGGCCGACAGCTCCTTGAGGGCCGCCTTGTCGTAACAGCCGCCGGGGAATCGGAAGTACGGCATCGGGTTCGGCACTCCGGCCTTCTCGAACGCCGTGTACGCCCGCTCCAGGTCCGAGCGCATGCGGTCCTTGGACACCGTCGGCAGGCCGTAGCAGTCGTCGGTGTAGGCGTAGTGGCTGTAGGAGTGGTTGGCGATCTCGAACCGCGGGTCCCGGCCGATGGACCGGGCCTCGTCCGGGTACTCCTCGGCCCAGCGGCCGGTCATGAACACCGTGGCTGGCACCTTCAGCTTCCGCAGCGTCGCGATCAGCTCCGGATTGTCGAACCGTTCGCCCGCGGCCGCCCGCGGCCCCTGGTCGGCGGTCATGTCGGCGTCGAAGGTGAGGGCGACCGTCTTGCCGTCCTTCGCGCCGGCCGTGCGGGGGCCGTGTTCGAAGACGGGGGTCAGGCCCGCGGGGCCGGGGGCGAGGGTGGGTGTCCGGGAGGGGGAGGGGGACGAAGACGGGGCGGGGGCCGAGGGCGCCGGACGGGGGGTCTGCCCGGCCCCGGTGGTACCGCAGGCCGTGAGGGCGGCGCCCAGGACACAGAGCGCAGTCGCGCGTCGTACGAGAGTGATCACCGTACGAACGTAGGAGTTAAATGTTCTGTTTGTATGACTATGTGGCCTGACGTGCCGATCCGGTCACCCTCCCGGCTCAGGCCCCGGCGTCAGATGTCCCGTTGCTCCAGCGGCTTCGTCGCCGGGCCCTCGATCACCTTGCCGTCCGGGTCGAAGCGGGACCCGTGGCAGGGGCACTCCCAGGCCCGCTCGGCCGCGTTGAAGTCGACCAGGCAGCCCAGGTGGGTGCAGCGCGGCGAGACGGCGTGCAGGGCGCCCTCCTCGTCCCGGTAGACCGCGAGCCGGTCGCCGCCCGCCCGGACCACCGCGCCCTCGCCCGGCGGCAGCGCGTCCACCGGCGGCGCGGGCCGCAGCCGGTCGCCGACGAAGTGCCGGGCCACCTCGGCCTGCGTCTTGAGCAGCGCCGGTGCCTCGCGCACGGCCGTGCGCAGCCGGCGTGGGTCGTACAGCCCGCTCCACGCGCACTCCTCGCCGGTGATCTGCGCGGTCAGCAGCCGGCCCGCCATCATGCCGCCGCTCAGCCCCCAGCCGCCGAAGCCGGTGGCGACGTACGTGTGGTGCGCGCCCGGGTGCAGCGGGCCGGCCATCGGCACGGTGTCGGTGGGGTCGATGTCCTGCGTGGCCCAGGCGTGGGTGCGGTCGACGCCGGGGAAGTGCTCGTCCGCCCAGGCGGCCAGACGGTCGAAGCGCTCGCGGGTGTCGCCCGTGCCCGGTGTGAAGTGCTCCCCGGTGACGACGAGCAGCCGGCGGCCCGCCTCGTCCAGGGGCGCCGTACGCACCGAGCGGGTGTTCTCCTCCGGCGTGATGTACATGCCGTCGACGTCGCGGTCCGCCTCGATGCTCCCGGCGACGACCAGCTCGCGGCGCGGGGAGAGGCGGGCGAAGAGCAGGGCGCGGTCGAAGATCGGGTAGTGCGTGGCGACCACGACGTCCCGGGCGGTGACCGTCGCTCCCGCCTCGGTCCTCACGCGGCACGGCTCGCCCTCGTCCAGACCGTGGACGGTGGTGTCCTCGAAGATCCGCCCGCCCCGCGCCTCCAGGTCCGCGGCGAGCGCCCGCAGGTACTTGAGGGGGTGGAACTGGGCCTGCCCGGTCACCTTCACGGCGCCCGCCACGGGGAACGGCAGCCCGGTCTCCGTCACGAAGGACGCCGGCAGCCCCGCCTCCTTCGCGGCGGCGGCCTCGGCCCGCACCTCGTCGACGCGGCCCGGGTCGCGGACGTACGTGTACGCGTCGCGCGTCTCCCACTCGCAGTCGATGCCCAGCTCGGCGACGATCCCGGCGGCGTGCTCGATCGCCTCGGACTGCGAGCGGGCGTACAGCCGGGCGCCCTCGGGACCCCGGGTGCGGCGCAGCTTGTCGTAGACCAGGGTGTGCAGCACGGTCAGCTTGGCGCTGGTGTACCCGGTGACGCCGGCGGCGACCCGCCCGGCCTCCAGGACCGCCACACTCCGCCCGGCCCGCGCCAGTTCCCAGGCCGTGCTGAGACCCGCGATGCCGGCGCCGATCACGGCGACGTCGACCTCGAGATCCTCCGTGAGCGCGGGGCGGGGCGCACCGCCCGGTGCCGTCTGAAGCCAGTACGAGCCGTTGACCTGCACGTTCTCAGTCATGCGGCCCGAGTACCCTGGGGCCGCGGCTTCAGTGACCGGACGGTGCCCCCGCCTGTGCCCCGCCGCTACCTGCGCCAGGGGCCGGTGACCGCGAAGGTGGTGCCGGGCGTGTAGCAGTTGACGTACATCGTGTCGCCGTCGGGGGAGAAGGTGACACCGGCGAACTCACCCCACTCGGGCTCCTCCTCCGTCCCGATGTTCTGGGCGCCGCGGGCCATCGCGTACACCTCGCCGCGCCGGGTGAGGCCGAAGACGTGCTGCGCGCCGTTGCCGTCCTCGCAGACCATCAGGCCGCCGCTGGGCGCCAGACAGATGTTGTCCGGGGACTCGCCCGGCAGCTGCACGTCGGTGTCCGGGCCGAAGACGATCACCAGGGTGAGCCGGCGCCGCTCGGGGTCGTAGCGCCAGATCTGCCCGTAGTGGTCGGCGGCCGAGCCCTCGTCGCTGTGGGCGAAGGACGACACGAAGTACACGCTCCGCCCGCCCCAGTAGCAGCCCTCCAGCTTCTGCGCGTGGGTGATGCCGCCCCGGCCGAAGTCCTGGAAGCGGACGGGCGTCCCGGCGGCCAGCGGGTCGGGCACGTCCACCCACTCGATGTGGTCGAACGTGGCGCCCGTCTCCTGGATCGAGGAGAGGTCGGGCACGCCGGGCACGCGCATCGCCTGGAGCCTGCCGCCCGCCCGCAGCGAGCCCCGGCCGCCCAGCGGTTTCTCCGGCAGGAACCGGTAGAAGAGGCCGAACGGCCGCTCGAACGCGTCCTCCGTCTCGTAGACGACGCCGCGCCGCGGGTCCACGGCGATCGCCTCGTGCTGGAAGCGGCCCATCGCGGTCAGCGGCACCGCGCCGGTGCGGTGCGGGTCGACCGGGTCGACCTCGAAGATGAAGCCGTGGTCCTTGGTGTAGCCGTTGGTGCCGGCCTGGTCCTCGGTCTCCTCGCAGGTCAGCCACGTGTTCCAGGGCGTGTGCCCGCCCGCGCAGTTGACGGCCGTACCGGCGATCGCGACCCGCTCGGACAGGACGTGGTTGCGGGAGTCCAGCTCCAGCGCCGTACAGCCGCCCTTGCCCTCCGGGTCGTACGTCAGGCCCTTGACGGTGGGGACCGGGACGCGGCCGTCGGCGCGGTTCTCGTGGTTGCGGACGAGGCGGGTGCGGCCGTGCCTGCCGGGGAAGGCCGACATGCCGTCGTGGTTGGACGGCACCTTGCCCTCGCCGGAGCGCAACTCGTCGCCCTCGCGGGACAGCACGCGGTAGCTGAAGCCCTTGGGCAGGTCGAGCAAACCGTCGGGGTCGGGGACGAGGGGGCCGTAGCCGGTGTGGCCCAGGGACTGGGCGGCGGCGGTGCCGGCGAAGAGTTCGGACAGGGCGCCGGTGAAGGCGATGCCTGCGCCCAGGGCTCCGGTACGGGCGAGGACCTGGCGTCGGGTTGCGGACATGCGGGTGACCTTCCTGCTGGCGGACAGGACTGTGACCCCGCTGTGTCTATCACCTGCCAGGAGCCCCGGGAACCACGCGTGTAGCTCGTGTCACCGCTCGACCGGGTGCTCCTGCGCCTTCTCCAGGAACCGCAGCAACTCCACGGGGAAGGGCAGGACGAGGGTGGAGTTCTTCTCGGCGGCCACCGCCACGACCGTCTGGAGCAGCCGCAGTTGCAGGGCCGCGGGCGTCTCGGACATCTCGCGGGCCGCCTCCGCGAGCACCTTCGACGCCTGCAGCTCGGCGTCGGCGTTGATCACCCGGGCGCGCCGCTCCCGGTCGGCCTCGGCCTGCCGAGCCATCGAGCGCTTCATGGTGTCCGGCAGGGAGACGTCCTTGATCTCGACCCGGTCGATCTGCACGCCCCAGCCGACCGCGGGGCTGTCGATCATCAGCTCCAGCCCCTGGTTCAGCTTCTCCCGGTCGGACAGCAGGTCGTCCAGGTCGCTCTTGCCGATGATGGAGCGCAGCGAGGTCTGGGCCATCTGCGAGACGGCGAACCGGTAGTCCTCGACCCGGACCAGCGCGTTGGCCGCGTCGACGACCTTGAAGTACACGACCGCGTCCACCCGCACGGTGACGTTGTCGCGGGTGATGCCCTCCTGGGCGGGCACGGGCAGCGTGACGATCTGCAGGTTCACCTTGTGCAGCCGGTCCACGAACGGCACGATCATCGTGAACCCGGGACCGCGTGGCTCCCCCGCGAGCCGTCCGAGCCGGAAGACCACCCCGCGTTCGTACTGCCTGACGACCCGCGCCGCGGCGGCGACGTAGAGGACGCCCGCGCTGCCGACGGCGGCAGCCGCGGTCAGGAGCTCCTGGACCATGGCGACCTCCTCACTCGGAGGACCGTTTTCACCCTTGCTGTCACGATAGGCCCGAAACCGGGCCTGTGTCAGGGCGTGTGCCGGGACGCCGTCAGGGGGTCTCGACGAGGCGCGCCGCGTCCCGGGCCAGCGCGGTGAGCCGGGAGATCGCCCGGAAGTACTTCTTCCGGTACCCGCCCTTGAGCATCTCCTCGCTGAAGAGGCGGTCGAAGGGCAGCCCGGAGGCCAGGACGGGCACCTCACGGTCGTAGAGCCGGTCCGCGAGCACCACGAGCCGCAGCGCCGTCGACTGGTCCGGCACCGGGCGCACCCCGGTGAGGCACACGGCCGTGAGACCGTCGGTCAGGGCGCCGTAGCGGCTGGGGTGCACGCGGGCGAGGTGGTCGAGGAGGGCGGGGAAGTCGTCCAGGGACGCACCCTCGGTGGCCTGCGCGGCACGGGTCACCTGGTCGTCGGAGTACGGCGCCGGGGCCTCGGGCAGACCGCGGTGGCGGTAGTCCTCGCCGTCGATGCGCAGGGCGCGGAAGTGGGCGGACAGGCCCTGGATCTCGCGCAGGAAGTCGGCCGCCGCGAAGCGGCCCTCGCCGAGCTTGCCGGGCAGCGTGTTGGAGGTGGCGGCGAGCGCCACGCCCGCCTCCACGAGCCGGGCGAGCAGGCTGGAGACGAGGACGGTGTCGCCGGGGTCGTCGAGCTCGAACTCGTCGATGCACAGGAGGCGGTGCCCGGAGAGGGTCTGCACGGTCTGCTGGAAGCCGAGGGCGCCGACGAGGTTGGTCAGCTCGACGAAGGTGCCGAAGGCCTTGCGGGAGGGCTCGGCGGGGGTGGCGTGCCACAGGGAGGCCAGCAGGTGCGTCTTGCCGACGCCGTAGCCGCCGTCGAGATACACGCCGCGGGGTCCGGCCGGGGCCTTCGGTGCCTTGCCGCGGCCGAGCCCGAAGAACCCGCGCCTGCCGCCGGTGGCGCCGGGAGCCTCGCCCAGTCCGCCCGCGAAGCCCTCCAGGACCCGTACGGCCTCGGTCTGGCTGGGCTGGCCGGGATCCGGGATGTACGTGCAGAAGCGGACCGAGTCGAAACGCGGCGGGGGCACCATCTCGGCGACCAGACGGTCCGCGGGGACGTGGGGCTCACGGGCGCACAGGGAGAGCGGGCCCGGAGCCGTCCCGGATATCGGGGCGGGGCTGGAGGCGGGGGAGGAGGACGACACGGTGCTCAATGGTAGGGCCTGTTCGGGATGCCTTGTCGTCGCACGGGCGCGGGAGGCGGGGGCCGGCGCGGGTACCCCGGGTGTGGCGGGGGCCGGCCGGGCGGGTGGCGCTTGCCTGCGCTGCGGGCTCCCGGGTGGGCGCGGACCTGCTTCCAGCCGTGGCGTACGGGTGCCCCGTTGCCCCTGGTCACTGGGTGGGGCCCCGCACGGGGCACCCGCCCCCGCGGCGCCCCCACGGCGCCCCCACGGCGCCCCCACGGCGCCCCCACGGCGCCCCCACGGCGCCCCATGGCGCCCCCATGGCGCCCGCACGGCGCCCGAACGGCACCGCGGCCACGAGCGGCGTGCCACCGGCCCTCGGTCCCCGGGCCCCTGGTGAGGCCGCCCGCGACGCGGCCGAGGTGGCCCCGGAGGCACGCAGCAGCGCCGCGTCGCAAGGCCACGTCGGGGGACGACGTGGCCCCGCCTCGTCCACCCGGGCGGGCGCGTCCCGGCCCGTGTACCTGGGTGGTGTGGCCGCCCGTCGGCCGCATCCGGGCCGCGTGGTGCGTGGCCCCGGCCCGTTCGCCCGGGCGGGCGCGTCCCGGCCCGTGTACCTGGGTGGTGTGGCCGCCCGTCGGCCGCATCCGGGCCGCGTGGTGCGTGGCCCCGGCCCGTTCGCCCGGGCGGCGCGTCCCGGCCCGTGTACCTGGGTGGTGTGGCCGCCCGTCGGCCGCATCCGGGCCGCGTGGCGCGTGGCCCCGGCCCGTCCACCCGGGCGGCGCGCCCCGGCCCGTGTACCCGGGTGGTGTGGCCGCCCGTCGGCCGCATCCGGGCCGCGTGGCCGCCCGTCGGCGTACCGGCCTGCGCGGTTGGGGTGCCGGGCGCGTGGAACACTGCACGACATGCGACGCCTGTTCCCCGTGCTCCCTGTGACCGATCAGACAGCCGGCCCGGACCTCGACGGGGCCGACCGGGAGTGGAGCCTGGCCGAGCTGGCCGCCGCCTACGCCTATCCCGAGCCGGACGGGCGGCGGGAGACCTGGCTGCGGGCCAACATGGTCTCCACCCTCGACGGCGCCGCCCAGCACGACGGCCGCTCCCAGCCCATCTCCAGCGCGGCCGACATGCGGGTCTTCGGCACCCTGCGCGCGCTCGCGGACGTGGTGATCGCCGGCGCCGAGACCGTACGGCAGGAGGGGTACCGCCCGGCACGCGCGCGGGCGGACTTCGCCGAGGCGCGGCGGGCGGCCGGCCAGGCACCCGTGCCGGCGATCGCGGTGGTCAGCGCGAGCCTGGAGCTGGACTTCTCCCTGCCGCTGTTCACCTCCCCGGTCGTACCCACCCTGATCCTGACCGGAGCCGCCGCGGCCCCCGGCCGGATCGCGGCCGCCGAGAAGGCCGGGGCCAGGGTGGTGATCGCGGGTGACGGCGTCGGCGTGGACCCGGCCCGTGCCCTCACCGCGCTCGCGGAGCTGGGGCACACCCGGCTGCTGACCGAGGGCGGCCCGCGGCTGCTGGGGCAGTTCGTCACGGCCGGCGTGCTCGACGAGCTGTGCCTGACCGTCTCCCCGATGCTGACCGCGGGGGACGCGCAGCGGATCGCGGGCGGGCCGGCGGTCGAGGCCCCGAGGCGGTTCGCACTGGTGTCCCTGCTGGAGGAGGAAGGTTTCCTCTTCAGCCGTTACCGGCGTGACTAGGACGATCCCGGGCATGCGTGGGCGGCGGCGACCGGACAGGGGTTCGGTCGTTACCGCGCATCCGGGAATCGGCGGAATCTGCCGTTCCGTTTAGTCCGGGCCGGGCACACTGAATCCGGCAGTACCCGTGCGATGGCGGGGCAGGATGGTTTCCGCAGGGTCCGGTACGGCCTACGGAGGGTGGGCCCACGGGCCCTCGAAGGAGAAGGGGCGCCTGGTGTTCACAAGCGTTTTGATGATCGAGAAGGCCCTGACGTCCGCCGACGTGGAGTTCGTCACCACCTTGCACGGGGACGAGCAGGTCGCCTTCCACGTGCTGCTCCAGCCGCGCGGCGATCAGGCGGACCGGCTGCTGCGGGCCATCGACGACGTCGCGCTCGGCGAGCTCGACGACGCCGTACGAGAGGGGGAGACCCCGGAGGGCCAGGAGGCGCAGAGCGTGGGGGAGCGGGCTCTGGAGGTGTCCCTCACCGCCCTGCGCGCGTCCGGCGCCCAGGCCGAGGGCCGGCTGATCGAGGACCACCCGCTGGACGAGCTCAAAGCCGTGGTGATGGAGATCGCGGCCGACGAGGTGATCGTCCTGACCGATCCCCACTACGTGGAGGAGTTCTTCCACCGGGACTGGGCCTCCCGGGCCCGGCACAAGGTCGGCGTACCGGTCCTGAAACTCTTCTCCCACCGCAAGGCATAGGCTGGTGCCGCGCCCCCGCCGAGGGGGCGCGCCCGTCAACGGATCACCAACGGATCACTCTGGGAGAACAGCGCATGGCACCCGGCCTTCCCACCGCCATGGACCGACCGCACTTCATCGGCATCGGCGGCGCCGGAATGTCGGGCATCGCCAAGATCCTCGCCCAGCGCGGCGCCGCCGTGGCGGGCAGCGACGCCAAGGAGTCCGCGACCGCCGAGGCGCTGCGCGCGCTGGGCGCCACCGTGCACATCGGGCACGCGGCGGACCACCTCGCCGACGACGCGAGCTGCGTGGTCGTGTCCTCGGCCATCCGCGAGGACAACCCGGAGCTGGCCCGCGCCGCCGAGCTGGGCATCCCGGTCGTGCACCGCTCCGACGCCCTCGCCGCCCTGATGAACGGCCTGCGCCCGATCGCCGTGGCCGGCACCCACGGCAAGACCACCACCACCTCGATGCTGGCGGTCTCCCTCTCCGAGCTGGGCCTGAACCCGTCGTACGCGATCGGCGGCGACCTGGACGCGCCCGGCTCCAACGCCCTGCACGGCGACGGGGAGATCTTCGTCGCCGAGGCGGACGAAAGCGACCGCAGCTTCCACAAGTACGCCCCCGAGGTCGCGATCGTCCTCAACGTCGAGCTGGACCACCACGCCAACTACGCCTCGATGGACGAGATCTACGAGTCCTTCGAGACCTTCGCCGACCGGATCGTCCCCGGCGGCACCCTGGTGATCGCCGCCGACCACGAGGGCGCCCGCGAGCTGACCCGACGGCTGGCCGGCACGGTGCGGACGGTGACGTACGGGGAGTCCGACGACGCCGACGTGCGCATCCTGTCGGTCGTCCCGCAGGGCCTGAAGAGCGAGGTCACCGTCGTCGTCGACGGCGCCGAGCTGACCTTCGCGGTCTCCGTCCCCGGCCGCCACTACGCCCACAACGCCGTCGCCGCCCTCGCCGCGGGCGCGGCCCTCGGCGTCCCCGCCGCCGAGCTGGCCCCCGCGCTGGCCGCCTACACGGGCGTCAAGCGGCGGCTCCAGCTCAAGGGTGAGGCGGCCGGCGTCCAGGTCGTCGACTCCTACGCGCACCACCCCACCGAGATGACGGCCGACCTGGAGGCCATGCGCGCCGCGGTCGGCGACGCCCGCATCCTGGTCCTCTTCCAGCCGCACCTCTTCTCCCGCACCCAGGAACTGGGCAAGGAGATGGGCCAGGCCCTGGCCCTCGCGGACGCCTCGGTCGTCCTCGACATCTACCCGGCCCGCGAGGACCCGATCCCGGGCATCACCAGCGAGCTGATCATCGAGGCGGCCCGGGCGGCCGGCGCGGACGTCACGCCGGTCCACGACAAGGACGCCGCGCCCGCGCTGGTCGCGGGAATGGCGAAGGCCGGTGATCTCGTTCTCACCATGGGCGCGGGCGACGTCACCGACCTCGGACCGCGCATCCTGGACGAGCTGTCGAAGTAAGGGGCTGAGACTCATGTCGTACGACGTCGAGAAGCCGGACGAGCAGTGGCGGGCGGAGCTGGCCCCGGCCGAGTACGCCGTGCTGCGCGAGGCCGCCACGGAGCCGGCCTTCACCGGTGAGTACACCGACACCAAGACCGAGGGCGTCTACTCGTGCCGCGCCTGCGGTGCGGAGCTGTTCACCTCGACGACCAAGTTCGAGTCGCACTGCGGCTGGCCGTCCTTCTACGACCCGAAGGACACCGACGCGGTCGAGCTGATCGAGGACCGCTCCCACGGAATGGTGCGCACGGAGGTGCGCTGCGCCCGGTGCGGTTCGCACCTCGGCCACGTCTTCAAGGGCGAGGGCTACCCGACCCCGACCGACCAGCGGTACTGCATCAACAGCATCTCGCTGCGGCTGGCGCCCACGGGGGACACCGCGGGCTGAGCCGGCCGGTCACCGTCACAGGTCATGGGTCAGCGGTCGGCCGGGAGCGTCACGGTGAACACCGTCGCTCCCGGCTCGTCGCCCAACTCGATCGTGCCGCCGTGCGCCCGCACCAGTGACGCGGCGACCGACAGGCCCAGGCCGCTGCCGCCCCGGTCCCGGCTGCGGGCCTTGTCGACGCGGTAGAAGCGGTCGAAGATCCGGTCCCGGTCGGCCGCCGGGACGCCGGGACCCGTGTCGGCGACCGACACTCGGGCCGCACCCGACGCGGCGGAGACCGTGACCGAGACCTCGGTGCCGGGCGGGGTGTGCACGGCCGCGTTGGTGAGCAGGTTGTCCAGCACCTGCCGGACCCGCTGCGGGTCCAGACGCAGCCGCACCGCCCCAGGAGCGGCCGTCACGGTCAGCGAGTGGCCGGGGCGGGCGGCGCGGAAGGCTTCGGCCGCCTGCCGCACCAGCTCCGTCAGATCCGCCTCCTCCCACCGCAGCGGCGCCTCCACCTCGTCCGCGTCCAGCCGGGCGAGCAGCAGCAGGTCGTCCAGGAGCACGCCCATCCGGGCCGCCTCGGCGCGCAGCCGGGCCAGATGCCGTTCCCGTTCCTCGGGGGCGTTGGCCGCCGCGTACTGGAAGAGGTCGGCATAGCCCCGTACGGACATCAGCGGGGTGCGCAGCTCGTGGGAGGCGTCCGCGACGAACCGGCGCAGCCGCTGCTCGGCCTCCGCCCGTACGGCCAGTGACGCGTCGATGTGCTCCAGCATCGTGTTGAACGCGGTCCGCAGCTCCGCCACCTCCTTGCCGCCGTCCCGTCCGTCGGCCCGCAGCGGCAGCCGGGCGGCCGACTCGGTCAGATCGTGCGAGGCGATGCCGTGCGCCGTGCTCGCCATGTCGCTCAGCGGCTTCAGGCCGCGTCGCAGCATCCGCCGCCCGAACACCACCAGGGCCGCCAGCGCCAGCCCGAAGACGACGACCTGCACCGTGATCAGCTGCTCCACGGTGTCCTCGACGTCACCCAGGGGCGCCGCGCTCACCAGCACCACCCCGGGCTCGACCTCGCAGGCCCGCAACAGGTAGGGGCCGTGCCCGCCGAGGCGCACGGTGCGGGTGAGGTCCTCGTCCGAGTGGGCCATGGTCTGCGCCAGCGCGGTCAGCGCCCGGCTGTCCGCCGGCACCTCGGCGGGCGTGCGCAGGTCCGCCGAGCCGCCGGTCACGTCGTACACGGCCGTGTACCAGCCGTAGTACGGCTTGCGCTCGACCGTGCCGTGCGCCGCCGCGTCCTTGGACTGCACCACCTGCACCAGCTTCATCTGGTCGGCGAGCTGCCGTTCCAGGTACTCCCGCATGTACGCGGTCAGCACCGTGCCGACCACGGCGAACACCACCAGCGACAGCACGCCGAGCCCCAGCGCCAGCCGGGTGCCGAGCCGCAGGCCGCGGTAGGCGCGCCACCACCGCCGTATCACCCGGCCGCCTGCCGGATGACGTAGCCGAAGCCCCGCACCGTCTGGATCAGCGGCTCACCCGTGTCGTCTCCGCCGTCCGTCCTGTTCGCGCCTTTGGTGTGTTCCAGCTTGCGGCGCAGCCGGCTGACGACCAGTTCCACGACGTTGGACCGGCCGCCGAAGCCGTACTCCCACACGTGATCGAGGATCTGAGCCTTGGTCAGCACGGCCGGCGACTTGCGCATCAGGTAGCGCAGCACCTCGTACTCGGTCGGCGTCAGCGACAGCCGCCGCCCGCCGCGGTGCACCTCACGGGAGTCCTCGTCCATCACCAGGTCCGCCACCCGCAGCACCGACCGCTGGAGACCCGGCCCGGTGCTGCGCCGCAGCACGGTGCGCAACCGGGCCATCAACTCCTCCACCGCGAACGGCTTGACCAGGTAGTCGTCCCCGCCCCGGGTCAGTCCCGCCACCCGGTCGGCCACCCCGTCGCGCGCGGTGAGGAACACCACCGGCACCATCGTGCCGGCGCCGCGCAGCCGGTCCAGGACCCCGAATCCGTCGACGTCGGGCAGCATCAGGTCGAGCACCACGATGTCCGGGCCGAACCCGGCGGCCAGGCGCAGCGCCTGTTCACCCGAGTTGGCCGTGACCGCCTCCCAGCCCTCGTAGCGGGCGACGGTGGCCACGAGATCGGCGATGGGCGGATCGTCGTCCACCACGAGCAGGCGTACTTTCTCCACCCGCTCATACTGCGCCACCGGCCGCCCGCACCCCAGAGCGCGGGGACCGCCGTTGCCCGATCGACAGCAGACCGACAGGTGACCGACAGGTCGGGAAGGGTTTCCGGTGTGAACCCCCGAGCAGCGGGAAGGAGTCGCCCCGCAGCATCGGGGGCCCCACGGACCAGGCGTCTACACTCGACCGGCGACGGCCCCACCGACCGCGGCCGGAGCGGGCAGCTTCTGCCAGACCCGAAGGGTATTCGGCGTTTTGATACGGATGGACTCAGTCACCAAGCGGTACCCGGACGGCACCGTGGCGGTGGACCGGCTGACGCTGGAGATACCCGACCGCTCGATCACGGTCCTCGTCGGACCCTCGGGCTGCGGCAAGACGACGACCCTGCGCATGATCAACAGGATGGTCGAACCCAGCGAGGGAACGATCCTGCTCGACGGCGAGGACCTCCAGCAGCAACCCGTCACCACGCTGCGCCGGTCGATGGGGTACGTCATCCAGAACGCCGGGCTCTTCCAGCACCGCACGATCCTCGACAACATCGCCACCGTGCCCCGTATGATCGGCTGGGGCAAGCAGAAGTCCCGCGAGCGGGCGGCGGAGCTGATGGAACGCGTGGGGCTCGACGCCTCCCTCACCAAGCGCTACCCGTACCAGCTCTCCGGCGGCCAGCAGCAGCGCGTCGGGGTGGCCCGTGCGCTCGCCGCCGATCCGCCGGTGCTGCTCATGGACGAGCCGTTCTCCGCGGTCGACCCCGTGGTCCGCAAGGGACTGCAGGACGAACTCCTGCGCATCCAGGACGAACTGGGCAAGACCATCGTCTTCGTCACGCACGACATCGACGAGGCCATCAAACTGGGCACCATGGTCGCGGTGATGCGCACCGGCGGCCGGCTCGCCCAGTTCGCACCGCCCGCCGAGCTGCTGTCCGACCCCGCGGACGACTTCGTCGAGGACTTCCTCGGCGCCGACCGCGGCATCCGGCGGCTCTCCTTCTTCCCCTCCGCCGGCCTGGAGCTGACCACCGGCCCGGTCGTGCGCGCCGACGCCACCGCCGAGCAGCTGTCCGCCGCCGACGGCGCCCCGCACCTGCTGGTGACCGACGCGGACGACCGGCCACTGGGCTGGGCCGAACCGGGCGACCTGAGGGCCGGGGACCTCGCGGCCGGGCGACTGCTGTCCTACGGGCGGCCGTTCGTGCCCGGCACCGACTCGCTGCGGGCCGCCCTCGACTGCGCCGTGCTCTCGCCCACCGGCTGGGCCGTCGCCGTGGACGCCGGCGGGCGGGTCACCGGTGTCGTCGCCCAGCAGACCATCGGCGAGGCGATCCGCACCGCCCATCGCGCGGGGAGCGCCGCCGACGCGCGGACCGAGGAGCCCGCCGACGTCACGAAGGTCGCCCCGTGAACGGCTTCTTCGACATCCCGAGCGACCTCGACAACACCTGGTTCGGCCTGATCGGCCTGCACCTGCGCGAGGCGCTGCTGCCGGTCCTGGCCGGCCTGCTCGCCGCGCTGCCCCTCGCCCAGCTCTGTGTGCGCTTCCGCTGGCTGTACCCGCCCGTGCTCGGCGTGACGACCGTCTTCTACGCCATCCCGTCCCTGGCCGTCTTCGTGGTCCTCATCGACTACACCGGCCAGACCGAGCTGACCGTGATGATCCCGCTGGCCGTGTACAGCCTGGTGGTGCTCGTCCCGGCGATCGTCGACGGCGTGCGATCGGTGCCCGAGGAGACCCTGGCCGCTTCCACGGCCATGGGCTTCGGGCCACTGCGCCGGTACCTCCAGGTGCAGTTGCCGATCGCCGTGCCCGCGATCCTCGCCGGTCTGCGGGTGGCGGTCGCGTCGAGCATCTCGCTGGTCAGCGTCGGCGCCCTCATCGGCAACCAGGGCGCCCTCGGCAACCTGCTGGCGGACGCCCAGAAGTACGGCCGGCCGGAACTGGCGGTCAACTCCGTCCTCACCACCGCCGTACTGGCGATCCTGTGCGACGCGGTCCTCGTCCTGCTCCGGAACCTGCTGACCCCGTGGATGCCCCGCGGCAAGGGCGGGCGCCGGCCCAAGGAGTCCACCGCGCGGCCCGAGCCGGAGGAGGCGGCCGCCCGATGAACGTCCTGGACTTCGTCAACGCCTTCTTCAGCGACAGCGCCCACTGGCACGGCTACGACGGCATACCCACGCGCCTGCTGGAGCACGTCCAGTACACGCTGATGGCCCTCGGCCTCGCCGCCGCCATCGGTCTGCCCGTCGGGCTGCTGACCGGGCACACCGGGCGCGGTGGCAACGCCGTCGCCTTCGTCGCCACCGCCGCCCGCGCCCTGCCCAGCTTCGGTCTGCTGGTACTGATCGCCGTCGTCGTCGGCATCGGCCTGCTGCCCGTGATGATCCCGCTGGTCGTGCTCGCGATCCCGCCGATCCTGGTGACCACGTACGAGGCGGTCCGCTCCGTCGACCCCGCTCCGGTGGACGCGGCGCGGGGCATGGGCATGCACGAGACCGGCATCCTCTTCCGGGTCGAACTGCCCGTCGCCCTCCCGCTGGTCCTCAGCGGGCTGCGCTCGGCCGCCATCCAGGTCGTGTCGACGGCGACCATCGCCGCCTACGTCAGTCTCGGCGGACTCGGCCGGTACATCATCGACGGGCTCTACCAGCGGAACTACGAGAAGGTGGTCGGCGGCGCCACGCTGGTCGCCCTGCTCGCTCTCGTCACCCTCGCCCTGTTCTGGGCCGCCGGGCGGCTGGCCGTGTCGCCGGGGGTGCGCAGACGCTGACAGCGCACCCGGCGGCGAGGAAACCGTAACCAGGCCGTTCTTGACTGACCGGCAAGTGGCTCGTTTGGATCGACGGATGACTTTCACCGCCAAGAGCAGCAGGTCCAGGACGAGGCACACCGGCGCGGCGGCCGTCGCGCTCACCGCCGCGGCGGCGCTGCTCGCGGGCTGTTCCTCCGGCTCCGACGACACGTCCGACAATCCGCTGGCGGGCGAGAAGGCGGAGGCCGGCACCGTCGTCGTCGGCTCGAACAACTTCGCCGAGAGCACCCTGCTCGCCGACATCTACGGCGAGGCGCTCAAGGCCAACGGCCTCAAGGTCACCTACAAGCACAACATAGGCAGCCGCGAGACGACGTACGGCCTGATGAAGAACGGGTCCGTCACGGTGCTGCCGGAGTACAACGGCTCGCTGCTGGCCTACCTCGACCCGAAGGCCGAGCAGAAGTCCGCCGGATCGGTGAACGAGGCGGTCAAGGCCAAGCTCGACAAGAAGCTGACGCTGCTGGACTCGTCGCCGGCCGAGAACAAGGACTCGGTGAGCGTCAACGCCGAGACGGCGAAGAAGCACGGCCTGACCGCCGGGTCGACCCTCGCCGACCTCAAGGACGTCGCCCCGGACCTGGTGATCGGCGGCTCGCCCGAGTTCCAGACCCGGCAGCAGGGCCTCAAGGGCCTGGAGTCGGTGTACGGGCTGAAGTTCAAGTCGTTCAAGGCGCTCGACGCGGGCGGTCCGCTGACCCAGTCGGCGCTGACCAAGAACACCGTGCAGGCGGCGGACGTCTTCACCACCGACCCGACCATCATCAAGGAGAAGTTCGTCGTCCTGAAGGACCCGGAGAACCTCTTCGGCTACGCGAACGTCACCCCGCTGGTCGCCAAGGGCGGGCTGTCGAAGAAGGGTGTGGCCACGCTCAACGCGGTCTCCGCCAAGCTGGACACCAAGACGCTCCTCGACCTCGACGCCCAGGTCCAGCTCGACAAGAAGGACCCGCTGGACGTCGCCAAGGCGTGGCTCGAGTCCGCGGGCCTCGGCTGACCGGGGCCGCCGTCACGACGCCGCGGCCCCGGCCGCGGCGTCGATCAGCTGGTCGATCAGGGCGATGAGGACGTCCCGGCTGGAGGTCCGCTCCCGCGCGTCGCACAGCAGCACCTGTACGTGCTCCGGCAGCGCGAGGGCCTCGCGGATCTCCGCGGCCGGGTACGGGTGCCGGCCGTGGAAGCCGTTGACGGCGACGACGAACGGGATGCCCCGCCGCTCGAAGAAGTCGATCGCGGCGAAACTCGACTCGGGCCTGCGGACGTCGACCAGGACCACCGCACCGAGCGCCCCGATCGCCAGGTCGTTCCACATGAACCAGAACCGCTGCTGACCGGGCGTACCGAAGAGGTACAGCACCAGGTCCCGGCCGATGGAGATCCGGCCGAAGTCCAGCGCCACGGTCGTGGCCCGCTTCTCCTCGATGCCGGCGAGGTCGTCGACGCCCAGGCCCGCCGCGGTCAGCGGTTCCTCGGTGCGCAGCGGGGCGATCTCGCTGACCGACCCGACCATGGTGGTCTTGCCGACGCCGAAACCGCCCGCGACGAGGATCTTCACCGCGTCGGGAGCGTGGGCGGCGTGGGGCGCGGTGGCCGTGTCGGGCGCGGTGGAGCGTGCGGATGCCGTGGGCGTCTCGGCGACGCGCTCAGAGCCGGCCAAGGCCGTCCCTCACTTTCTGCAGCAGGTCCAGGTCGGGAGTGGCGCGGGAGACGAGGTGCGGCGGCCGGGCGGTGATCCGGCCGGCCTCCAGCAGGTCCGAGAGCAGGATGACGACCACGCTCACCGGCAGGTCGAGACGGGCCGCGATCTCCGCCACGGCGACCGGCTCGGCGCACAGCCGCAGGATCCGCAGGTGCTCGGGCTGCGGCCGCGCCGCCCGGGCCGGCTGCGGTTCGACGGCGGTCACCGTCGTGATGAGGGTGAAGTCGGCGCGGCTGGGCCGGGTCCGGCCGCCGGTCAGCGTGAACGGCCGCACGAGCCGGCCCGCCGCGTCGCCTCCGGTCACGTCACTCGCCGGGGCCGGCGGTGGCCCGCGGTGCCGCGCTCAGGTGCTCGCCGATCTTCTTCACCAGCATGTTCATCTGGTACGCCACCACGCCGACGTCGGCGTTCGGGCCGGTGAGCACGACCAGGTGCGCGCCGGGGCCCGCGGAGGTGAGGATCAGGTAGCCGTTGGCCATCTCGATGAGAGCCTGGCGCACCGGGCCGCCCCGGAAGTCCATGCTGACGCCCTTGCTGAGACTCATCAGGCCGGACGCGGTCGCCGCCAGCCGCTCGGCGTCGTCGCGCAGGAACCCGGTGGACTTGCTGACGACCAGTCCGTCCTCGGAGAGCACCACGGCCTGGTTCACGTCGGCGACCCGCTCCACGAGTCCGGTGAGCAACTGGTCCAGCTCGGTGTGCGTGGCGGGAGAGGGTCGGGTCATCGCGTGTCCTTCGTCGGCGGTCGGCGGTCGGCGGTGGGAGTCGAGGGGGCGGCGGAGGCGGAGGAGGGCACGGGCCCGTCGGTGTCGGTGTCGGTGTCGGTGTGGGCGTCGGTGTCGGTGTCGTCCGCGTCGTCGTCGGTCTGGGCCCGCAGCGTGCCGCGCTGGAAACCCGCGAGGGACGAGGCGGCGCGCTCGGCCGTGAAGTCGGCGTAGTCGTCGCCGGACGCGCGGTCCGAGCCGTCCCGGCGGCCACCGGTGTCCTCGTCGCGCAGCTCGGCGGCGAGGCTGGTCTGCGGCACCCGGCGGGGCAACGGCGCCAGGCCGCCGCGCTCGTCGGCGGTGCCGTCGGGCGAACCGTGGCGGGAGCCGCCCGGGGCGCCTGGCGCGACCGCGGACCGGCTCGGGGGCGCCGGCCGGGACGACCGTACGGGCCGCTCGCCGTCGGCCGGGTCCGCTCCCGGCCCCTGGGCCGCGGCGGACGCGGCGGACGCGTCGGGCGCGGGGGCTTCCGGGGCGGCTTCCGGGGCCCCGGCGACCCGGGGAGCGTCGGCGCCGTCCGCCCGGATGCCGGTGCCGTCCGCCCCGCCGGCCGGCTCGCGCACCACGATGTCGTGCGGGATCAGCACGATCGCCGTGGTCCCGCCGTACGGGGAGGGGCGCAGCGTGACGGTGATGCCGTGCCGGTGCGCGAGGCGGGCGACGACGAACATGCCGAGCCGCAGGTCGTCGGCGAGCGCCACCACGTCGAACTGCGGAGCCACCGCCAACTGGGCGTTGAACGAGGCGTAGTCCTCCTCCGACAGGCCGAGCCCGCGGTCCTCGATCTCGACGGCCAGGCCCTTGGCCACCAGTGCCGCGCGCACCCCGACCGGGTTGGGGGCGGGGGAGTAGGCGGTGGCGTTGTCGATCAGCTCGGCCAGCAGGTGGATCACGTCGGCCACCGCGGGCGGGGCGAGGGCCACCTCCTCGTCGGCGTGCAGCTCCACCCGCTGGTACTCGGCGACCTCGCCGACGGCGCTGCGCAGGATGTCCACCAGCGACACGGGCTCGCGCCAGGTGCGCCGGGGCTGCTCACCGCTGATGATGACGAGGTTCTCCTCGTAGCGCCGCAACTGACTCGCCGTGGAGTCCAGTTCGTACAGGCCCTTGAGGATGTCGGGGTCCGTGTGCTCGCGCTCCAGGGCGTCCAGCTTGCCGAGCTGCATGTTGACGAGGTTCTGGCTCTGCCGGGCGATGCCCAGGATCACCTTCTGGAAGCCGCGCCGGGTGTCGGCGAGTTCGACGGCGGTGTGCACGGCGGTGCGCTGCGCGGTGTTGAACGCCTGCGCGACCTGGCCGAGTTCGTCCTGCCCGTAGTCGAGCGGCGGCGTCGCCGATTCCACGTCGACCTTCTCGCCGCGCTCCAGCCTTGCCACCACGTCGGGCAGCCGTTCCTGGGCCAGGCTCAGGGTGGCCAGCCGCAGCCCGCGCAGCCGCCGGGACAGCGAGCGCGTGATGCGCCAGGACATGACGATGCAGAGCAGCAGCGCGATCAGTCCGCCCGCGCTGAGGACGCCGGCCTTGATCAGCAGACCCCGGGCCTCCGCGGCGCTGCGGTCGAGGAGGCCGTCCGTCTGCTGCCGGACGAGCTGGGCGTACTGGGTCGAGACCGCCTCGAAGGCGGTGCTCCAGCGCTGCCGTGCGTCCGGCAGGTCGATCCGCTCGTCCCCGCCCGGCGAACGGGCCTCGAGCACCTGGTCCTCGACGTCCTGCAGGGACTTCCAGTCGGAGCTCGCGAGGATGCGCTCGGTCTGCGTCTTGGCGGTACCGGTCAGAGAGGGGACGATCTGGTCCTGCACCAGCCAGCGGCGGGTGTGCACCAGCTGGGCGAACCGGGCCCACTGCTCCTCGTCCATCCGGTCGGACGGCCAGGCCAGCGTGAGCCGGGCGTCCTCCTGGGAGACCAGTTCGGCGGCGTGCTCCAGGGCGACCAGCGGACCCGCCTGGGAGGTGAGGTCTCCGTCGTCGACCTGGGAGAGTTCCTGGAAGGCGTGGATCTGCTCGTCGGCGATCGAGGTGTACTGGTCGAGCGCCTGCTCGGCGGTGATGTCGCTGGGGTCGTCCACCTGGCTGCGGTAGTACTCCAGGCTGCCCACCGAACCGAGCACCGAGTACAGCCGGTCCGAGATCCGGTCGGGAGCGCTCTCGATCGCGTCCGACTGGTCCACGAGCTGGGCGACCGCCTCGTCCGTCTTCTTGCGCTGCGCGTCCAGTTCCGCCCGGTCGCCGTCCGGTGCGGCCAGCCAGGCGGCCGACAGACTGCGCTCCTTCTGCAGGGCCAGGGTGGCCTCGGTGCCCATGGCCCCGGTGTCGCGGCTCAACTCGGTCTGCGCGCGCAGCCGCAGACCCTCCGAGAACATCTGGATCGTCGTGACGCCCCACACGGCCGCGAGGGTCACACCGGGCACCAGGGCCAGGAGGATCAGGGACAGACGTATGGAGCCGAGGCGGCGCCGGGCACCCTTCTTCCGTGTCTTGCGTGTCTTGCGTGCAGACATCGTCGTCCTAGGCGATCAGTGAGGGAGGTTGGCGAAGGCGCGGAGGTTCCGGCGGCCGCGGGACTGCCCGGTCACCGGGTGCCGCCCGCGGCGAACTTCGCGACCGCGTCGGCGTTCGTCCGGGTCACGAACGCGGGGCCGGTCAGCACGGGCGCCACCCCGCCGCCGCTGACGTTGCCGTTGGTGCGGTACAGCCAGAGCGCGTCCACGGCGAGGTAGCCCTGCAGATACGGCTGCTGGTCCACCGCGAACTGGACGTCCCCGCGTTTGACGGCGGCGACCAGGTCGTTGTCGAGGTCGAAGGTGGCGACGTGCGCCTTGCTGCCCGCCTTGTCGACCGACTCGACCGCGGTGAGGGCGAACGCCGCGCCGTTCATGACGACTTCGTCGATGCTGGGGTCCTGCCGCAGCCGCGCCGTGACGGCCGCGCCGACCGCCTTCATGTCGGTGCCCTCGACGTAGAGCATCTCGGTCTCGCCCCCGAAGGTCTTCTTCACCCCCGCGCAGCGGGCCTCCAGGGCGACGTTGCCGCGCTCGTGGATGACGCACAGGGCGTGCTTGGCCTTGAGGTCGTCCAGCTTGTCGCCGACGGCCCGGCCCGCGACGCTCTCGTCCTGCCCGAAGTACTCCAGGAGCCCGGTGGGCCGCCAGGCGTCGATGCCGGAGTTGAGGCCGACCACGGGAATCCCGGCGGCCTTGGCCTCGGCGACCGGCGCCTTCATCGCCTGCGGTTTGGCCAGGGTCACGGCGATGCCGTCGGCCTTGTCGCGGATGGCGTCCCGTACCAGGTCGGCCTGGTCGGCGGTGTCGGCGTCGCCGGCGTAGGTCAGGTCGACGTCGTCCTTGGCGGCCGCCGCCTCCGCGCCCTTGCGCACCCGGTCCCAGAAGGCGTCGCCCTCACCGCCGTGGGTGACCATGACGATCTTCATCCGGTCGCCGTCCGACCCGCCCGCGGCGTCCGCCGCCGAGCCGTCCTCGTCCCCGCCGAGGGCGGAGCAGCCGGCCGCCAGCAGACAGACGGCGGCCGCGAGGGCCGCGGTGCGCAGGAGTCCGGGGGAGTGGGTGGGCAGGGGAGCTGTACTCATGGGGGCGGGGGCACCTCGCTGTGCGGCCGAGCAGGAGGAACGGGGCGAGGAGGCCCGGAGCCGCGGGTCAGTGCGCCAACCGGGTGAAACTCGCCTGGCCGGAGCAAACCGTGTGTGACCGCTGGTAGTCAAGTGACCAGCGAACCGCTGTCAGTTGTCGGTGCCGCATCGTGATGATCGGGACGGCGAAAGCGGGCGGAAGCGGAATGCCGGGCGGTATGTCCGGCGGTGTGTGCGGGGATGTGCCCGGTGGTGGTTACGGTGCGCAGCGGTTCAACGGGGGCTGACCTGATGGGCAGTTAGTCAGTGAGTTATCGTGTACAGGGGGTAAAAACAGGCGGCACGGTCTGTCGAGTTCCAGCCCAGGAGAGTTCAGCCGATGGCGAGGCAGCTACGCGCCGAGCAGACCCGCGCGACGATCATCGGTGCCGCGGCCGACCTGTTCGACCGTCACGGCTACGAGTCGACCAGCCTCAGCGAGATCGTCGCCCACGCCGGGGTCACCAAGGGCGCCCTGTACTTCCACTTCGCGGCGAAGGAAGACCTCGCCCACGCCATCATGGAGATACAGTCCCGCACCTCCCGCCGGCTGGCGAGGGACCTGGACGGGCGGGACTACTCCTCGCTGGAGGCGCTGATGCGTCTCACGTTCGGCATGGCCCGGCTCTGCGAGGAGGGGCCGGTGCTGCGGGCCGGGCTGCGGCTCGCCACCGCGGGGGTGCCGGTACGGCCACCGCTGCCGCACCCCTTCACCGAATGGCGGGAGATCGCCACGTCCCGGCTGCTGAACGCCGTGCGGCAGTCCGACGTGCACCCGGACATCGACGTCGACTCCGTCGCCCACACCCTCGTCTGCTCCATCGTCGGCACCCGCGTCGTGAGCGGCACCCTCGAACCGGCCGGGCGCCAGCCCCGCCGCCTCGCCGAGCTGTGGTACATCCTGATCCGGGGCATGGTCCCGGTGACCCGGCGCGCCCGCTACCTCACCCTCGCCTCCCGCCTGGAACGGGAGACGGGCGCGGCCTGACGGGTACGGTGACGTGCATGCCCGACACCCCGTCCGTGCCCGCCCCCGTCATCCTCGGCAACGAACCCGGGTCCTTCCCGCACGGCGTGCTCGCCGAGCGGCACCCCGCCATCGTGCGGCAGGTGCGGGACGCCTTCCCCCTCGATCCCGAACGGCGCCACGCGCTCGACGCGCTGCTCGCGAGCTGCGCCGACGGCGTGGTCGAGCCGCTGCCCGCCGACGCCGACCCCACCGGACGCGACCGGCACCGCTGGGCCGGCTGGGGCATGGACGCGTACGCCGGCCGCTCTTGGTACGACGTGCCCTGGCTGTGGGCCGAGAGTCACTTCTACCGCCGGCTCCTCGACGCCGTCGGCTACTTCGGCCCCGGCTCCTGGCAGGGCGTCGACCCGTTCCGGCCCGCCAAACTCGCCGAACTCGACGCGCCGGAGACGGACGAGGAACTCGCCGCGCTCGACGGCCTCGACGAACTGCCCGCCGACGAGCGGAGCCGGGCCCTGCTGCACGGCTCCCTCTGGGGCAACCGCGCCGACCTCGGCTTCCGCCTCTCCGACCGGGGCGCCGACACCGAGGGCGGGGCGGAGGCACTCGTCGCCGACGACAGCGACACCCTCTGGTCCCTGCTCCCGGCCCCCGGGACGGGCGCCTCGCGGCAGGGCCCGGCCAGCCTGTGCCTCGTCGCCGACAACGCCGGCCGTGAACTGGTGCCCGACCTGCTCCTCGTCTCGCACCTCCTCGCCGAGGGCCGCGTGGACCGTGCCGTCCTGCACGTCAAGCCGTATCCGTACTACGTCTCCGACGCCACGCCCACCGATGTGCTCGACGCCCTGCGGCGGCTCGTCGCCGCGGGCGGTACGGCGGCCGTGTACGGCGAGCGGCTCTGGACCGCGCTGACCGACGGCCGCGTCACCGTCCGCGCCCACCCCTTCTCCTGCGCCCCGCTGCCGTACGCGGACATGCCCGGCGACCTGCGCGAGGACTTCGCCGCGGCCACCGTGACCGTCCTCAAGGGCGACCTGAACTACCGGCGTCTGGTGGGTGACCGGTGGTGGCCGCCGACCACCTCCTTCGCGGACGTCACCGCGTACTTCCCCGGCCCGGTCGCCGCGCTGCGCACCCTGAAGTCCGACGTGATCACCGGACTCGACGCGAAGACCGAGGCCGCGCTGGAGGCGAGCGGCGAGCGGCGCTGGCGGACGAGCGGGACGCACGCGCTGATCCAGGCCAGGTGCTGAGGGAGTACCGAGGGAGAAGTTCCCGCATTTCGGGCCGATTCACGCGATGGTGTGATCATGTGCCGCCCGGTGGATGCCTCCGGAGGGCCATGGGTAGTGCCCGGCCATGACGCAACAGCCCTTCCAACTCCCGCACTTCTACCTGCCGCATCCCGCGCGGCTCAACCCGCATCTCGACGAGGCCCGCGCCCACTCGACGACGTGGGCGCGCGAGATGGGCATGCTGGAGGGCTCCGGGGTCTGGGAGCAGTCCGACCTCGACGCCCACGACTACGGCCTGCTCTGCGCCTACACCCACCCCGACTGCGACGGGCCGGCGCTCTCCCTCATCACCGACTGGTACGTGTGGGTCTTCTTCTTCGACGACCACTTCCTGGAGAAGTTCAAACGCAGCCAGGACCGCCTCGCGGGCAAGGCCCACCTGGACCGGCTCCCCTTGTTCATGCCGCTCGACGACGCCACCGGGACGCCCGAGCCGGAGAACCCGGTGGAGGCCGGTCTCGCCGACCTGTGGACCCGCACCGTGCCCGCGATGTCGGCCGACTGGCGCCGCCGCTTCGCCGTCGCCACCGAGCACCTGCTCAACGAGTCCATGTGGGAGCTGTCCAACATCAACGAGGGGCGCGTCGCCAACCCCGTCGAGTACATCGAGATGCGCCGCAAGGTCGGCGGCGCCCCCTGGTCGGCCGGGCTGGTGGAGTACGCGACCGCCGAGGTGCCCGCCGCCGTCGCCGAGTCCAGGCCGCTGCGGGTGCTCATGGAGACGTTCTCCGACGCCGTGCACCTGCGCAACGACCTCTTCTCCTACCAGCGGGAGGTCGAGGACGAGGGGGAGCTGAGCAACGGGGTGCTGGTCCTGGAGACCTTCTTCGACTGCACCACCCAGGAGGCCGCCGAACTGGTCAACGACGTCCTCACCTCCCGGCTGCACCAGTTCGAGCACACCGCGTTCACCGAAGTGCCCGCCGTCGCCCTGGAGAACGGCCTGACCCCGCCGGAGGTCGCCGCCGTCGGCGCGTACACGAAGGGCCTGCAGGACTGGCAGTCCGGCGGCCACGAATGGCACATGCGCTCCAGCCGCTACATGAACAAGGGCGAGCGTCCGACGGCCGGCTGGCAGGCGCTGACCGGTCCCGGCACCTCCGCCGCGGACGTAGGCGCGCTGCTCGCCGCGGCGGTCGCCCAGCGGGCCCGGCCCTACACCAACGTGCCCTTCCAGAAGGTCGGCCCGTCCGTCATCCCCGACATCCGCATGCCCTACCCGCTGGAGCTGAGCGGCGCCCTGGAGGGCGCCCGGCGGCACCTGTCCGAGTGGTGCGCGAGGATGGGCATCCTCAGCGAGGGGGTCTGGGACGAGGACAAGCTCGCGAGCTGCGACCTCCCCCTGTGCGCAGCCGGCCTCGACCCGGACGCCACCCAGGACCAGCTCGACCTCGCCTCCGGCTGGCTGGCCTTCGGCACCTACGGCGACGACTACTACCCGCTCGTCTACGGCCACCGCCGGGACCTCGCCGCCGCCCGGCTGACCACCGCCCGCCTGTCGGCCTGCATGCCGCTCGACGGCGAGCCGGTCCCGCCGCCCGTCAACGCCATGGAACGCTCCCTGACGGACCTGTGGGTGCGCACGACGGCCGGGATGACGCCCGAGGAACGACGCCCGCTGAGGACGGCCGTCGACACGATGACCGAGGCCTGGGTGTGGGAGCTGTCCAACCAGATCCAGAACCGCGTCCCCGACCCGGTGGACTACCTGGAGATGCGGCGCGCCACCTTCGGCTCCGACCTCACCCTCGGCCTGTGCCGCGCCGGACACGGCCCGGCGGTGCCGCCCGAGGTCTACCGCAGCGGTCCCGTCCGCTCCCTGGAGAACGCGGCGATCGACTACGCGTGCCTGCTCAACGACGTCTTCTCGTACCAGAAGGAGATCGAGTACGAGGGAGAGATCCACAACGCGGTCCTCGTCGTGCAGAACTTCTTCGGCGTCGACTACCCGGCCGCCCTCAACGTCGTGCAGGACCTGATGAACCAGCGCATGCGGCAGTTCGAGCACGTCGTCGCGCACGAACTCCCCGTCGTCTACGACGACTTCCAGCTGTCCGAAGAGGCGCGGACCATCATGGACGGGTACGTCACCGACCTGCAGAACTGGATGGCGGGCATCCTCAACTGGCACCGGAACGTCCCGCGCTACAAGGCCGAGTACCTGGCGGGGCGCACCCACGGCTTCCTCCCGGACCGGATCCCGGCCGCGCCCGTGCCCCTGCAGACCCCCGTGCCGAGGAGCAGCCCCGCCCTGACGCCCTGACCGGCGTTCAGTCTCACTCTTTCGTGGCTCGTCACGCGCCGGTGCGCCGGGTAGAGCACCTGCCGGAGGCGATCCATGGAACAGACAGCGTTGCGTCCCAAGCCGATGCCCGGCCGGGACCCGGGGCCCGGCACCGAGCCCGACACCGCCCGGCGTCCCCATGCCGGGCGCCGGCGCCGCCGGCGGCTCGTCACCCTGCTGCTCGGCGTGCTCGGCGCGGCCGTCCTCCTCCTCGCGGGCGTGGGGCTCGGCACGGTGGGTGCCACGGTGATCGGCATGAGCAAGCTGGCCGAACTGCAGCAGCAGGCCGGGCCGCAGGGGCCGGACGGGGCCGGAGGAGACGGAGGGGGAGCCGGGACGGGGACGGACACGCGGGCCGCCCCGGCGAACCCGTCGGCCGGTGCGTCCCCCGCCCCGGCACCGGCCGGCGCGACCCTCGGCGTCGAGGCCGTGGACGACGAGAAGCCCGGGGCCCGCGTCGTGGGCGTCCACGTGCCGGGCCCGGGGTACGCGGCGGGCCTGGTGCGCGGCGACGTACTGCTGACGTTCGGGACGACCCGCGTCGACTCGGCCGCCGACCTCGCCCGCGCCGTGGCCCGCGCCAGGCCCGGCAAGGAGGTCACGCTCACCGTGCGCCACAGGAGCGGCGGCTACCAGCAGCTGACGGCCGTACCGGGTGTCGTCACGTGACCGTACGGAAGTGGCTCGTGAGCCGTCCGGCGTCGTCCAGCACGTGGTAGGCCAGTCCGACCGGCGCGTCCCGGTCCGCGACCTGCTCGCCCTCCCAGGGCAGCCGCAGGGTCCACGTCACCCCGGGACCCACCACCAGCGGCCGCCCGGCGAACACGGTGGCGGCGGGCGTGTGGGCGTGACCCGTGATCAGCCCGGCGACTCCCGGCCTGCGTTCCAGCAGCGCGGCCAGGCGCTCGGGGCGGCGCAGCGGGTAGGAGTCGGGCAGGGGGTGGTGCAGAGGCGTGGGCGGGTGGTGGAAGGCGAGCAGGGCCGGAAGGCCGTCGTCGAGTCCGTCGAGCGACGCCTCGATCCAGCCGTACGTCTCCTCGTCCAGCTCCCCCTCGTCGCTGCCCGGGACGCTGGAGTCGCACATCAGGACCGCGCCGCCGTCGAAGACGTGCAGGCCGTTGACCGGGCCGTCGGCGGCGGGACGGCCGAGCAGGGCCTTGCGGTAGGGGGCGCGGCTGTCGTGGTTGCCCGGGCAGGTGAGCACGGGAAACGGCGCGGAGCCGTCGCGCAGTCCCAGGACGCGGGCGGCCTCCTCGTACTCCGCCTCCGTGCCGTGATCCGCGACGTCCCCGGTGACCAGGAGCGCGTCCACCCGCCCCGGCAGCCGCCACAGTCGGTCGCGCACCCGCTCGGCGCGCTCCGTGGCCCGCGGGCTTCCGTCCAGGTGCAGATCGCTGATGTGCGCGAGTACGAGCACGGTGTCGGCCTCCTCCGGGCGCCCGGACCGCGACGCCCCCGATGCTAATGCTTGCATGGCATCAAACCATTAGTCGTGAGGGTCGATCAATGCCAACCGGCTCGCGTCGCCCCCGTCCCGAGGGCAGGATGCTGCCCGTGGTCCCTTCACTCTTCCGCCCCGGGAGGCCCGGATGACCGGCAGCAGGCCCGCCGCTTCTTTCACCGCCGACGACTACCGGGCCCGCATGGAGCGCGCCGCACGTGCGGCCGCCGATGCCGGGCTGGCCGGACTGCTGGTGGCCCCGGGCCCCGACCTGGTGTGGCTCACCGGCTACGCGCCGACGGCGGACACCGAACGGCTCACCCTGCTCGTCCTCGCCCCCGGCCGTGACCCGGTGCTCGTCGTCCCGACGCTCGAGGCCCCCGACGCCGAGAAGGCGGCCGGCGCACCCGCCCTGACCCTGCACGACTGGACCGACGGCAAGGACCCCTACGCGGCCACCGCCGCCCTCCTCGACGGAGCCGGACGGTTCGGCGTCAGCGACAACGCCTGGGCGATGCACCTGCTGGCCCTCCAGCGCACCCTGCCCGACACGTCGTACGCCTCCCTCACCGAGGCGCTGCCGATGCTCCGCGCCGTCAAGGACACGGCGGAGCTGGAGTTGCTGGCGGCGGCGGGCGCGGCCGCGGACGCCGCCTTCGAGGAGATCCGGAAGGTTCGCTTCGGCGGACGCCGGGAGTCCCAGGTGGCCGCCGACCTCGCCGAGCTGCTGCGCCGGTTCGGGCACTCCCAGGTCGACTTCACCATCGTCGCCTCGGGACCCAACGGCGCCAACCCGCACCACGAGGTGGGTGACCGTGTCATCGAGGACGGCGACATGATCGTCCTCGACTTCGGCGGCCTCAAGGACGGCTACGGCTCCGACACCTCCCGCACCGTCCACGTGGGCGAACCCACCGACGAGGAGCGCCGGGTGCACGACCTGGTCCGCGAGGCGCAGGAGGCCGGGTTCCGGGCGGTGCGGCCCGGCGCGGCCTGCCAGGACGTCGACCGGGCCGCCCGCGCGGTCATCGCCGGCGCCGGATACGGCGAGTACTTCATCCACCGCACCGGGCACGGCATCGGCGTCACCACGCACGAACCGCCGTACATGATCGAGGGCGAGGAACGGCCCCTGGTGCCCGGCATGTGCTTCTCCGTCGAGCCCGGCGTCTATCTGCCCGGCCGGTTCGGGGTACGCATCGAGGACATCGTCACCGTCACCGAGGACGGCGGCCGGCGGTTCAACGACACCACCCGGGAGATGGTCATGGTCGAGTGACCGGCGACAGACGGACCCCGAACGCCCCGGCAGACCCGGAAGACGACGGCGCGAGATGACCCAGGCACCGACACCCACCGCGGACACCGTCCGCCGACTGGTCCGCTCCCTGCTGGGCGGGAGCACGGAACCCGACGTCCGGCCGGTCGCCGAGGGCGTCGAACCCGACACGTGGTGGGTCGGCACCCGCCACGTCCTGCGGCTGGCCCCCGACCGGGAGACCGCGGTGCGCAGACGCCGCGAACTGCGCCTGCGCGAACTGGTCCGGCCGTACGTCCCGGTCGCGCTGCCGGCCAGCGTGGCGCACGGCGAGTGGGCACCGGGCCTCACCTACACGCTGGACGCCAAGGTGGCCGGCGGGTCGGGCGAGGACCACGACGTGTCCGCCCTGGGCGAGGCGGACCTCGCCGCGGTGCTCACCGGCCTGCGCGAGGTGCCCCTCCGCCAGGCCGAGACGCTCGGTGTGCCGCGGGCGGCCCCGCGTCCCCTGGAGAGCCTGCGGCAGTCCGCCGAGCGTGCCGCCCGCCGCCTCGCCGCCGCCGACGAGTTCGACGCCGCGCGGCCGGAGCGGCTCACCCGGGAGGCGACGGCCCAGCTCGGCGTCCAGCCGGGCACGGTGGTCCTCGTCCACCACGGGCTGACCGGCGGACACCTCGTCGTCAGCGCCGACGGCCGGGTACGAGGCGTCCTCGGCTGGAGCGACGCGGTGCTCGGCGACCCGGCCGAGGACATCGCCGGGCTCGCCCTGTCCGTCGGCTCACCGGCCGCCGTCCGCGCCGCCACCCTCGCCGGCTACGGCGCCCGGCCCTGCCTGCGCGGCCTGTGGCTGGCCCGTTGCGACGCCCTCGTCCAGCTCGCCCGGGCACTGGACGACCGCACCGGCGCGCCGCTGTCTCCGCCCCTGCTCAGGACCCGGCTGCGACGAGCCTGGGAACCGATCCTCCTGGAACGCGTGACGGAACTGCGCGACGACGGCCCAAAGGACGCCACCTGAGCGAGCCGCCACCGGAGCGGCCCCCGGTCCGGCAGGGGCCCCCGCGCGGGGCCCGTCGGTCTCCCGCGCGGGGCGCCTACGGATTGGGGGTCCGCCTCACTCCTGCACCAGCACCACGCTCGACTCGCCCGGCACACGCAGTATTCCGTTCGTGCCCGGGCCCTCCACCGGTTCCCACGCCGCGAGCACGCGCGCGGGGCGGTTGCCCAGGGGGATCGCCGCCGGTTCGGTGCCCAGGTTGACGGCCACCCGGATGTCGCCGCGCCGGAAGGCCAGCCAGCGTGCCGTGACGTCGTACGCCACCCTGGTGTCGGCCAGGTCCGGGTCGGTCAGGTCCGGCTGCTCGGCGCGCAGGGCGATCAGCCGCCGGTACCAGTCCAGTACGCGCGCGTGCGGCTCGCTCTCCGGCTCCGACCAGTCGAGGCAGGAACGCTCGCGCGTCACCGGGTCCTGCGGATCGGGCACGTCCTCCTCCCGCCAGCCGTGCGCGGCGAACTCCCGCCGCCTGCCGCTGCGTACCGCCTCGGCGAGCTGCGGATCGGTGTGGTCGGTGAAGAACTGCCACGGCGTGCCGGCCGCCCACTCCTCGCCCATGAACAGCATCGGCGTGAACGGCGCGGTCAGCGTCAGCGTGGCCGCGCAGGCGGCCAGACCGGGGGACACCAGGGACGCCAGGCGGTCTCCCTGGGCGCGGTTGCCGACCTGGTCGTGGGTCTGGCTGTAGCCGGTCAGCCGGTGCGCGGCGACCCGGCCGCGGTCCAGCGCACGGCCGTGCGAGCGGCCCCGGAAGCTGGAGTACGTGCCGTCGTGGAACCAGCCCCGGGTCAGCGTCTTGGCGAGCGCCGCCAGCGGATCGCGCGCGAAGTCGGCGTAGTAGCCCTGCGACTCCCCGGTCAGCGCGGCGTGCAGCGCGTGATGGAAGTCGTCGTTCCACTGCGCGTGCACACCCAGACCGCCCTCCGCGCGCGGGGTGATGATCCGCGGGTCGTTCAGGTCGGACTCGGCGATCAGGAAGAGCGGCCGGTCCAGGTCGGCCGCCAGGTCGTCCACGGCGGTCGACAGCTGTTCCAGGAAGTGGCACGCGCGCGTGTCGACCAGGGCGTGCACCGCGTCCAGGCGCAGTCCGTCGACCCGGTAGTCCCGCAGCCACGCCAGCGCGCTGTCCACCAGATACGCCCGCACCTCGTCGGAGCCGGGCGCGTCCAGGTTCACGGCGACACCCCAGGGCGTGTGGTGGGTGTCGGTGAAGTACGGGCCGAAGGCGGGCAGGTAGTTGCCGGACGGACCCAGGTGGTTGTGCACCACGTCCAGGACCACGCCGAGGCCGAGGTCGTGCGCCCGGTCGACGAACCGTTTCAGCGCCTCGGGCCCGCCGTACGGTTCGTGCACCGCCCACAGCGAGACCCCCTCGTACCCCCAGCCGTGCCGCCCGGGGAAGGGACACAGCGGCATCAACTCGACGTGCGTGACGCCCAGCCGCACCAGGTGGCCGAGGCGTTCGGCGGCGGCGTCGAGCGTGCCCTCGGGCGTGTACGTCCCCACGTGCAGCTCGTACAGGACGCCGCCGGGCAGCGGACGCCCGGTCCACGGGGCGCGCCACGCGTACCCGCCGTGGTCGACGACCGCGCTGAGCCCGTCAGGGCCGTCCGGCTGGCGGCGCGAGCGCGGGTCCGGCAGTACCGGCCCGTCGTCCACCGCGAAGCCGTACCGCGAGCCGTCCCGCGCCTCCGCCTCACCGCACCACCACCCCGGCCGTTCCGGATCGCGCTCCAGCGCGCGCGTGGCGCCGTCGCACTGCAACGCCACTCGGCCGGCCTGCGGTGCCCACACCTCGAACTGCACGGACGGTTCCCCTTCGTCTGCTCACCGTGATCAGGGCCTGCCCGGCGGATCATGCCGCAGACGCGGGATCTGGCACACCCATCTGCGGCGTTGTCGTCGGTGGCCAACGCTCCGCGTTGCCGCCCTCTCCGCCTTGCAGCTGGACGCACCAGACCCCGCTCACCGGCGTTGACGAGGTAGCAGCGTCTTTTCCGCGACCTGATCCGCCGGGCAGGCCCTAGCCCCACTCATGGTCCTGCAAAAAAGATCGTTCCGCTGGGGATTGCCCCGGCTCGCGGCGAGTGTCGTGCCGCACGCGCGCGGGGGCGGCCCGCCGTTCTCCCGTTTTCTGGACACCCCGGCCCCGCTGACCGACAATCAGCTGCGTGACGTCGTCCTTCGAGTTCCACACGTACCCCGCGCGGTTGTCGGACGCGGAGCGCGACAAAGCGCTGAACGTGCTCCGGGACGGCGTCGCCATGGGGCGCCTGTCGCACGACACGTTCATCCGCCGGATGGAGCTGGCGCTCGCCGCCCGCCGCCTGGAGGAGCTGGCCGCGCTCACCGCCGACCTGCGCACCGAGAGCCGGCTGTCGCGGATGGTGTTCGGCACCGTCGAGGCGGTGTCCGGGTTCGGCGTACGGCTCGGCCGGGCGTGGCGGGCCGAGCGGCTGCCCAAGCTGCTGCTGCCCCACCCCGGCGGCGGTCATCCGCTGCGCATAGGGCGCGACCCGGCGAGCGGGCTGCGGCTGAGCCACGAGACGGTCTCCCGGGTGCACGCGGAGCTCAGCCGACAGGGCGGCATGTGGGTGCTGCGCGACCTGGGCTCCACCAACGGCACCACGGTCAACGGGCGGCGGGTCATCGGCGCGGCCGTCGTCCGCGAGGGCGACCAGATCGGCTTCGGCCGGATGGCCTTCCGCCTGGCAGCGAACTGACGGGCCCGGATCCTCTTTGCTTTTCGCGGTGTTGACGTACCCCCCAACTCGTGACTGACTGTGCGTACACCGCGCACACCAGGTGAACCGACGGCCCGCTTCGTGGAGGTGTGCCCTGCCGCCCCTCCTGCGCTACCCGACCGTGGACGAGCTGGAGGCCCGGGCCGCCGCATTCGTCGCCCGGCATCCCCGGCACGCCCGGCTGCGCCGTGTCGGCACCTCCCGCGCGGGCCACCCGCTGCTGCTGCTCTCCGTCGGCCACGGCAGCCGCCAGGTCCTCGTCGTCGCCGGACCCCACGCGAACGAACCCGTGGGCGGCGCCACCACCCTGCGGCTGGCCGAGCGGGCCGTGGCCGACCCCCGGCTCACCGAGGGCGCCGACGCCACCTGGAACCTGCTGCTGTGCGTCGACCCCGACGGGCTGCGCCGCAACGAGGGCTGGCTGACCGGCCCCTACACCCTCGGCCGCTACGCCCGGAACTTCTTCCGGCCCGGCTTCCTGGAGCAGCCCGAGTGGCTGCCCGACGGCCCGGACCGCGCCACGCTGCCGGAGACCCGCACCCTGCTCGCACTCCAGGAGGAGCTGCGGCCCTTCCTGCAGTGCTCCCTGCACGGCGTGGACGTCGGCGGCGGCTTCGTCGAGCTGACCGACGACCTGCCGGGCCTCGCCCAGCGCGTCTCCCACACCGCCGCCCGGCTCGGCATACCCCGCGAACTCGGCGCCTACGACACCCTGTACTGGCCCGACCTGGGACCCGCCGTCTACCGCATCCCGCCGCCCCGCCGCGGCGACTTCACCGCCGCCATCACCGAGGCCGCCGTCGACTCGACGTGGTGCCACCCGCGCCGCTACGGCACCGTCACCGCGGTCGTCGAGGCGCCCATGTGGGGCGTGGCGGCCGTGGCGGACGGCTCGCCCCCGGTCGACCGCGACACGGTGCTGCGCACCGTGAGCCGCACCCTGCGCCACGACACCCGGCGCCTGCACCGCGTCCTCGCCCGCCTCAGGCCCCACCTCGCCGCGGTACCGGAGGCGGCGCACCTGCTCGCACCGGTCGACGACTACCTGCTGGTCTGTCCCCGGCTCGCCGACGCGTGGGACCCCGACACCGACGACGGCACGGGCCGCTCACTGCCGCCGATGAACACGTCCCACCTCGTCGCGCTGCGGCTGGCCGGACGGCGCCTGTCCCTGCGGACCGCGGGGCTGCTGCACCAGCTGGTCACCCGTACCGGGGGTGACCCGGCGGGTGTCCTGCCCGAGCTGGACCGGCTCGTCGACGAGGGCTGCGCCGACTACCGCGACGGCTGCGCGGCGCACTGGATTCCGGTCGGGCGTCAGGTGGAGTACCAGACACGGGTCGTACTCGCCGCGTTCGAACTGGCCGGGCGGCGTTCCGGCGCGGGCTCCCGTTCGGGCGAGCCCTGCCGGGGGACCGAGGCCACGGTGCCCATGCACCGGGACTGACACCCCCGGCCTCCGTCAGTCCTCCGCTCCCTCCACCCGCTCCAGCAGCGCCACCGGCGTGTCGGCGAAGAGGTCCTCCACGCGCGCGTGCCCCGCGAATTCCCGCCCCGGCGCCAGCGCGTCGGCCCACCGGCCCGGCGGCAGCGGCAGCGTCGTGCCGCGCCAGCCTCCCGCTTCCGCCAGCCGCAGCGACAGCCGGGTCACGGCCGTCACGGCCTCACCGGAGCGGGCGAACGCCACGCAGTGCGCCGCCGCCGGGCCCTCGGCGGGCAGTGGCTCGTACGTCGCCGCGTCGCCGAAGGCGCCGGGCCGCCGTGCCCGCAGCGCCAGCGCCGCCCGCGTCACCGCCGCCTTCTCCCCGGCGCCCCCGCCCTCGCCCTCGGCCCCGGCGGTGGGGAAGTCCACCGCGCGGCGGTTGTCCGGGTCCACCAGCGCCAGGTACTCGTGCTCGGTGCCCTGGTAGAGGTCCGGCACGCCCGGCATCGTCAGGTGGACCAGGGCCGTGCCGAGGACGTTGGCCCGGATGTGCGGCTCGAGCGCCCTGCGGAGGGCGGCCACCCGGCCGCCCGGCGCGCCGCACGGCCCCGATGCCACGAACCGGGCCACCGCCTTCTCGTAGAAGGGCTCCTGCTCCGTCCAGCTGGTGTGCATCCCCGCCTCGCGCACGTGCTTCAGCAGTGCCTCCCGCACGCGTTCCTCGTCCGCCGGGCCCAGTCCGAACACCGTCTGCCAGGCCGCCCACGCCGCCTGCCCGTCCGGCAGACCCTCGCCCGTGCGGGGGACCTCCGCGGTCTCCGTGACCTCCGTCAGGGCGTCCGCCCACCGCGCGGGGCACTGGGTGAGCACCGCCAGCGCGGCGCGCACGTCGGCGCTGCGCTTGGTGTCGTGGGTCGAGACCACCGTGCCCGTGGCGGGCCAGTCGCGCTGCACGCGCGCGCAGTAGCCGTGGAACTCCTCCGGAGACACGGCCGGCCGGCCGGGGTCGCCGCCCACCTCCGTCGCCGACAGCAGCGGCACGTAGCGGTAGAAGGCCGTGTCCTCGACGGACTTGGCGCGCAGCGCGGACGCGGTCTGCGCGAACCGCGTCCGGAACTCCACGTGGTCGGGACCGTCCCCGTACCGCCCCAGCACCAGGCCCCGTACGACCTCGACGGCGCCGGCCTCCTCGGGCACCGCGAAGGCGAGGCGTGCCTCGGCCGCCGCCTCCTCGGTGACGACCGTCGCCGCGTCCACCGACGTGTACGGCCGGTACACCTCCATGCGGACCAGCAGTTCCCGCAGCGCCGTGCGCAGCGCCCAGGGCGCCCGGTCGCGCAGGACGGGATCCGGCGCGGCGACGCACAGGCGGTGCGCCACCCGGGTCAGCCGGTCCATCTCGGTGGCCAGCTCGTGCGTGAGCACCTCGTACGCCGCGCACCGCACCGTCGCCGCCCAGTCCCCGCCCCGGTCCGCCTGCGGGGCGGCGAACCCGCGGTACCGCCCCAGCAGTTGCCCGTATCCGGCGGGGTCCGTGAAGAGCCCGTCGACGTGCCGCAGGGCGTCGTAACCCGTGGTGCCGGCGACGGGCCAGGCGGCGGGCAGCCGTTCGCCGTCCGCGAGGATCTTCTCCACCACGGTCCACCGTCCGCCACTGGCCTGGTGCAGCCGCTCCAGGTACGCGTCGGGGTCGGCGAGGCCGTCCGGGTGGTCGACGCGCAGTCCGTCGATCACGCCCTCGTGCAGCAGCCGCAGGACCGTGGCGTGGGTGGCCTCGAACACCTCCGGGTCCTCCACGCGGACGCCGATCAGCTCGGAGATGCTGAAGAAGCGGCGGTAGTTCAGCTCGGTGCGGGCCAGCCGCCACCACACCGGGCGGTACCACTGCGCGTCCAGCAGCCGAGGCAGCGGCAGGTCCGCGGTGCCGTCCCGCAGTGGGAAGGCGTGCTCGTGGTAGCGCAGGACGTCGCCGTCGACCCGGAGGTCGCCCAGCACCTCGCCGACCGGGGCGCCCAGCACCGGCAGCAGCAGCCGCCCGCCCTGCGCCTGCCAGTCGATGTCGAACCACCGCGCGTACGGCGACTCGGGCCCCCTGCGCAGCACCTCCCACAGGGCGCGGTTGTGGCGCGGCGACATCGCCATGTGGTTGGGCACGATGTCCACCACCAGGCCCAGACCGTGCTCCCGCGCGGTGCGCGACAACGCCCGCAGCCCTTCCTCGCCGCCCAGTTCGGCGCGCACGCGCGCGTGGTCGACGACGTCGTAGCCGTGCGGCGAACCCGGGACCGCCTCCAGGACGGGAGACAGATGCAGGTGCGACACGCCGAGCGAGGCCAGGTACGGCACGGCCGCCGCCGCGGCCTCGAAGGGAAAGGCCGGCTGGAGCTGGAGCCGGTAGGTGGCCGAAGGGGACGAGGAGGAGTGGGCGGCGGCGGAGACGGGGGAGGCCGGGGACGGCACCGGGTCGGGTCGCTCAGGTGTCATGGAAACCTACGTACCCGCCCCGCCGCCTTTCCTGTCACCGGCCCCCTGCACGGGTGTAGGGGGCCGGTCCGGGACCGGTCCCTACACGGGGCGCTGCAGCACCGTCATACTCCGGTCGAGCAGGGTCAGCCGGTCCCCGGCCTGCACCTTCGGACCCGTGCCCGCGGGCACCCCTTCCGCCAGGGCGGTGTCGACGACCACCTCCCACTGCCGGCCGTGGTCGACCGGCACCACGAAGTCCAGCGGCTTCGGCGAGGCGTTGAACATCAGCAGGAACGAGTCGTCGGCGATGCGTTCCCCGCGGGCGCCCGGCTCGGAGATCGCGTTGCCGTTCAGGAACACCGTGAGCGCGGAGGCCCGCGCCGAGTTCCAGTCCCGCTGGGTCATCTCCGCGCCCTCCGGGGTGAACCAGGCGATGTCGGACAGCTCGTCGTGCGTGCCCTGCACGGGGCGCCCGTGGAAGAAGCGGCGCCTGCGCAAGACCGGGTGGTCCTTGCGCAGCCACACCATCGCGCGGGTGAAGCGCAGCAGCTCGTGGTCGTCGTCGGGCCACGCCACCCACGCCAGCTCGTTGTCCTGGCAGTAGGCGTTGTTGTTGCCCCGCTGGGTGCGGGCGAACTCGTCGCCGTGGCTGATCATCGGGACGCCCTGGGAGAGCAGCAGGGTCGCCATGAAGTTCCGCATCTGGCGCGCCCGCAGCTCCAGCACCGCCGGGTCGTCGGTGTCGCCCTCGACGCCGCAGTTCCAGGAGCGGTTGTGGCTCTCGCCGTCCCGGTTGTCCTCGCCGTTGGCGTGGTTGTGCTTGTCGTTGTAGGCCACCATGTCGTGCAGGGTGAAGCCGTCGTGGCAGGTCACGAAGTTGATCGAGGCCAGCGGGCGGCGCCCGTCGTCCTGGTAGAGGTCGGACGACCCGGTCAGCCGGGACGCGAACTCCGCCAGCGTGCGCGGCTCGCCGCGCCACAGGTCCCGCACCGTGTCCCGGTACTTGCCGTTCCACTCGGTCCACAGCGGCGGGAAGTTGCCGACCTGGTAGCCGCCCTCGCCCACGTCCCACGGCTCGGCGATCAGCTTCACCTGGGAGACCACGGGGTCCTGCTGCACCAGGTCGAAGAACGACGACAGCCGGTCCACCTCGTGGAACTGCCGGGCCAGGGTGGCCGCGAGGTCGAAACGGAACCCGTCGACGTGCATCTCGGTGACCCAGTACCGCAAGGAGTCCATGATCATCTGCAGTACGTGCGGGGACCGCATGAGCAGCGAGTTGCCGGTCCCCGTGGTGTCCATGTAGTAGCGGGGGTCGTCGGTCAGCCGGTAGTACGAGGGGTTGTCGAGGCCCTTGAAGGACAGGGTCGGGCCCAGGTGGTTGCCCTCGGCCGTGTGGTTGTAGACCACGTCCAGGATCACCTCGATCCCGGCCTCGTGCAGCGCCTTGACCGCCGACTTGAACTCCAGCACCTGCTGGCCGCGGTCGCCCCAGGAGGCGTACGCGTTGTGCGGGGCGAAGAAGCCGACCGTGTTGTAGCCCCAGTAGTTGCTCAGGCCCATGTCCACCAGCCGGTGGTCGTTGACGAACTGATGGACCGGCATCAGCTCCAGCGCGGTCACCCCGAGCCCCGTGAGGTGCTCGATGAGCGCCGGGTGCGCGAGGGCCGCGTAGGTGCCGCGCAGCTCCTCAGGGAGGCCCGGGTGCCGCATGGTCAGGCCCTTCACGTGGGCCTCGTAGATCACCGTGTGGTGGTACTCCGTCCGGGGGCGGCGGTCGTCGCCCCAGTCGAAGTACGGGTTGACCACGACCGACGTCATCGTGTGCGGGGCCGAGTCGAGGTCGTTGCGCCGTTCGGGTGCGCCGAAGTGGTAGCCGTACACCTCCTCGCCCCACTGGACCTCCCCGCTGATCGCACGCGCGTACGGATCGAGGAGCAGCTTGGCGCTGTTGCAGCGCAGCCCGCGCTCCGGGGCGTACGGGCCGTGCACGCGGTACCCGTACCGCTGCCCCGGCATCACGCCCGGCACGTACGCGTGCCGCACGAACGCGTCGCTCTCCCGCAGCTCGATCGCCGTCTCCGAGCCGTCGTCGTGCAGCAGACACAGCTCTACTCGGTCGGCGGCCTCCGTGAAGACCGCGAAGTTGGTGCCGGCGCCGTCGTACGTGGCACCCAGTGGATACGCCTCTCCAGGCCAGACCTGCATGAACACGACTCTTTCAGGTGTGGGGCGCCGGTGCGGACGCCTTGGCTCCGAGTCCCCCGGAAGTCTCCCCGAAAGTGAGGCGACCACCTAGCACGTACGTCCTCCTACCCACCCATGGGCGTTCTGCTCCGACCGCGCGCAGGAGGGATGCCCGGCCCCCTCCGCCGTACCCGGCCCACGTCACCGCTATGAATCCGCTCACTCCCCGGTGTGAGGGCGACCGGAACACGCTTGTGGATCAAGGATGTTGGTAAAACCGGCCCGTCCATCGGGCTGCACCGCGGACCGCTCCCGGAGTACCCTTCCTTGATCGTTGGGACGGGGTGTCCCCGGCAGTGACCGGGGGAGCGGAAGGCGGTACTCGGGTGGGCTCGGGAGGGCTGGAGCTGCCTCCTGGTGACGACGGTCATCAGGGGAACTCCACGGACGTCCCGCCCGGTGCGGTGTCCCTGGCGCGGCCCATGAACGCGGGCGCGATCGGTCCGGAGCTGGACTGGGACGCCGATGCCTGGCACGAGGTGCGCACCCGCGCGCAGCGGGCGGGCCGGGCCTACATCTGGCTGAACCTCGTCGAGCAGCGGCTGCGCGCGGTCGTGGCCGCCGTCCTGCGGCCGGTCTACGAACCGGTCCACGGCGACGACTGGGTGGTCGCCGCCGCCGGACCCGCCGGACAGGAGTGGGTGCAGCGCGCCGTCGCGGTCCGCGAGGTCAGCCGCCGCAAGGGCTATCTGCTCGACCCGGCCGACGACAACGTCCTCAGCTTCCTGACCCTGCCCCAGCTGCGCGAGCTGATGGTGCAGCACTGGCCCTGCTTCGAGCCCTACGTGGACGAGCGCCGCGACGTCGAACTGGCCCTGGACGAGCTGGAGGTCACCCGCAACGTCGTCTCCCGCAACCGGGCCCTGTCCGAGGCGGTCCTGAACCAGGCCGAACGGGCGTCCGCGCGGCTGCTCGAAGTCCTCGGCGCGGGCAGCGACGTGCCCTCCGCGCGCCGGCTGCCGGTGGACGCCGTGGAGGACCTGGTGGGGGACCGCTACGCCGACGTGGTCGCCGTGCACTCGGACCGGGTGCGGCTGCTGCGCCAGTTCCCGGCCGAGGACCTGTTCGGCAGCGCCCGCCGGGTGGACGCCCTCGGTATCGGCCTCAACCTGCTCGTGCAGAACTTCTCCGGCCGTCGCCTGCTGCGGATGGCCGAGGCCGGCGGCCGGGTGCGGCTGCTCTTCCTGAACCCGGCCTCCAGCGCGATCAAGCGCCGCGAGCGCGAACTGGGCATCAAGCGGGGCGAGCTGAGCCGCGCCGTGGAGATGAACATCCTGCACATGCGCCGGGTGCGCGCCCGGCTGCGGGACCCCGGCGCCTTCGAGATCCAGGTCTTCGACGAGACGCCCCGCTTCACGGCCTACCTCGTCGACGGGGACGGCGCCGACGGCATCGCGGTCGTGCAGTCCTACCTGCGCCGCACGCGGGGCATGGAGGCACCGGTCCTCGTCCTGCGCAACGGACGCAACGGCGGAAAAGTGGTGAAGTCGGACCAGCTCGACGAAGGCGGACTCTTCCCCACCTACCGTGAGGAGTTCGAGCTGATGTGGGCGGATTCGCGCCCGGTGTCGTGAACGCCGGACCCGGAGCGGCCGGAGGCCGGCCGGAAGGCCGGCCCGGCCTCGGCGCGGGCATAAGCGGAATGCGATCCTCTGATTGTCAGTGGCCCGTGGGAAGGTGGAGACCACTGGGGGAACGCACCACCAAGAAGGGGGACCGCCCATGGGCTGGCACCGGGAGCTGCTGATCGGCTTCGACCTGGAGACGACGGGCACCGATCCGCGCGAGGCGCGCATCGTCACGGGAGCCGTGATCGAGGTCAGGGGCTCGGAGCCGCTCGGCCGGCGGGAGTGGCTGGCCGACCCCGGCGTGGAGATCCCCGCGGACGCGGTGGCGGTCCACGGCATCAGCAACGAACGCGCGGCCGGCGAGGGCCGCCCCGCCGACCAGGTCGCGGACGCCATCGCCGGCGTCCTCGCGGACCACTGGAAAGCCGGCGTCCCGGTCGTCGCCTACAACGCGGCCTTTTATCCACTCACTTCAGCGGCGTCTCAGGCGTCTCATTCGGTAGCAGAGTGCCGCGTTCCGGCTCACGCCGGAGCGGGGGCCGAGCGATGAGCTGGATCACGGGGGCCTTGGTGGCCTTCGACCTGGAGACCACGGGTACGGACGTCGAGACCGACCGCATCGTCACCGCGGCGGTCGTGCGGCTGGAGCCGGACGGGGCCATCTCCGCGGAGCGGACCTGGCTGCTCAATCCCGGGGTTGCGATACCTGAACAGGCTTCGGCGATCCATGGCATCTCGACGGACCACGCCCGCGCGCACGGAACCCCGGCTTCGTCCGCAATCGAGGAAATCGCCGAGGCTGTCGCCGAGGTCCTGCGCTCAGGGACCCCTCTGGTCGTGATGAACGCGCGCTACGACCTGTCACTGCTGGACCGTGAGTGTCGGCGGTACGGGCTGGAGTCGATCAGTGAGCGACTGGGCGTCGTGCCCTCACCAGTCATCGATCCGTTGGTGATCGACAAGCACGTCGACAAGTATCGAAAGGGCACACGTGCCTTGCACGCGCTGTGCGCGCACTACGGTGTGTCGCTCGAGGACGCGCACGATGCGAGGGCGGACGCGGTGGCTGCCGCCCGTGTGGTACGCCGCATGGCCGAGAAGCACCAGCCCGTCGGGGCGATGTCCTTGACGGACCTGCATGACCTCCAGATCCGTGCGGCGGCCGCGCAGTCAGCCTCTCTGCAGGCATACCTGCGGCGGACTTCGAATCCGACGGCGGTCGTCGAGGCGGCTTGGCCACTCATCCCGCGCAGCCGATAGACGGGGCTGGGTCAAGACCCTCCGTGCGCGAGAGCCTGCAGGTGGGAGAGGGTTATTCGCCGTCGGGTGGGGTCGACGTCGAGGATCTTCACGATGAGAGGATCGCCGACCTGGATCACATCCTCGGGGCCGGTGACGGGTTCCTCGGACAGCTCGGTGTTGTGCACGAGTCCTTCGAGGCCGTCATCCCGGTCTTCGATGCGGACGAAGGCGCCGAACGGCACAAGGTTGGTCACGACACCGGTCACTACCTGGCCAACCTGCTGTATGAACTGCGGCATCGGGTCTGCCTGCAATGCCTTCAAGGACAGCGGCACGCGCTCTCTCACCATGTCGACGTCGAGTACTTCGGCTGAGATCTCCTGCCCGACGGTGACGACGTCGGATGGGTGATTGATGCGTCTCCAGGACAGCTCCGGAATGTTGATCATCGCGGTGAAGCCGCCGATGTCGACGAAGGTGACGCCGAAGTCGGCGATCACTGTGACCACGCCGGTGACGATCTGCCCACGGTGGAGAGTTTTCAGGAAAGCCCAGTCGCGGTCGCTGGGGGTCTGGTCAGTCCTCCACCGAGCCCGCAGGACGCCGTCACTGTCGGGCAGCACGGCGGTGAACAGCGGCTGGCGCGAGCCGACGTCCAGGGCCAGCGCGGCAGCTGCCCGAGCACCTGTCATGCGGGCGGCCAGTGCCTGGTACTCGGTTTCGTCGACGATTGTGCTGGTGATCGTCCCGCTCCCGTCTTCCCAGACAAGTTCCACCGGGCCTTCGGCGGGGAGCGTGGCGAGAACTGCATCGACGTCGGCGCACAGGTCCGGCCAGACGGTCAGCTTGGCGCGCGGGGTGAGCCTCGTGCGTACTGCGTCGAGGGTGTTCTCCGTGAGGCGGTGCCAGCGGGAGGCGTTGCCGACGTACCCCTCCTCGAGTATTGCTGCCTGTCGACTTGCGATGGACCAGCGCAAACGGGCCCAGAAGTCCTCATCGGCAGGTCGCTGTACGCCGGGCTCGTCGAAGTCCGCGTCGTAGGGCGAGGCGTCCAACTGCTCAGGGAAGAGACCAAGAGCCCGGGTGTGGGCAATGGCGCGCTCGCAGGACTTGTCGCTGCTGACGTAGACGTACTGGTCCCAACCGACCTGCACGACGAACTTGTCCCCCACCTCCAGACGACACCAGGCACCGTTGTCGCGGAGCATGACCCTGACCAACTCCAGACCATGGGAGAGGGACACCTCGGCACCGTCGTGGAACCCGCTGAGATCGGGTGGGAAGAGCCCGGCAAGACCGTGGCCGTCGATCGCCGGCTCCAAGCCGAAGTGGGCAAGGCCGGAGATCCCCGGCTCACGAATGGCCAGATGGTCGATGCCGGTGTCCTCGGCGAAGGCGGCAATTGCTTGCAGATAGGCAGCCTCGACCGGTCCGTGGTCGCTGGTCGAGTCCTCAGCGCCGATGTAGCTACCGTGCTCGTCGCGGTCGGCAGGGTCGTACTTGGTGATCCGGTAGACGAAAGGCGGCACGTTGCTCCCCGTGGTTGTGGACGATGCTCGCTCAGCGGTCGATCTCGTGATCGGGAGCGTAGGGCGGGGCCGGCGCATCGCCGCCTTCGAGGATGGCCATCGAGATCACCTTCTGCAAGCGGGATACCGTGCCGCATCGGGCGAATCGATCAGCGGCGATCAATGCGAGTAACGCGATCGCTTCGTTCGGCTGCCTTGGAAAGAAGCTCGTTCTCCAGTGTGAGGAGCTGAACCTGCTGTGCGAGGACGTTGATCGAGGAGCGTAGCTCCCGCACCTCGCGCGCGTGCTCTTGGCGGAGCCGACGCTCGGCTGACTTCAGGGTCTGGACCTCCTGCCGGAGCGAGGCCGAGGGCGTGGCTGCTTCTTCTCGATCGGCTACGAGGGTCCGGAACTCCGTCAGGACATGAGGGTGGCGGTAGGCGCTCGCTCTGCTGACCCCGGCCTCGACTGCGAGGGAGGCGACGGTCAGGGAGCCGTCGCTACGCGTGGACTCTCCTCGGAGCAGGCGCTCGGAGGCCGCTCGGAGGGCTGTTTCGGTTGCGTCAGTCGTTGACACGGTCGATCCCCTCGATCACTTTGCTGACCTCGTTGAGATGCTCTCGCAGAGCTGTTCGCTGGAGATCGGAGAGTCCCACGAAGGCCAGTGCGCGCTCGGTGTCTCCGCGTGCTGCTTCCCACCCGTTGCGATGCCGGGTCGTGATGGTCGAGTTCCCGCAGCGATCCGGGCGGCAGTTGTTGAGCATGGGCTGCTCCGGGCCGCCGGCGGTTCGGCACAACGCGGTCTCGGGCTGGTAGTAGCAGTCGTTCAGAGTCCCGACGTGCAGGGTGTGAGCGGAGGTCTTCAGCATGGCGTGAAGGCGACGCTCATCGACGACCCGTCCCGGGAAGTCCTGCAGTTCCTCCTGCACGCGCGCGAACTCGTTGTCAGTCCGTGTCCCACCCGGTGCGGAGGAGCGGATACCCGCTTTGAAGTCCTCGTAGCGCTCCACGGCGTCCGCCAAGCGCGCCATGGCTTCTTCGGCGGCGACCTCCGCGCGGAAGCCCGAGGCCGAGGTCCCGGCGTATCCCTCGAACATGGCCACGGAGAGGTGTTTGTACTGGATCATTCCCGCGACCGTGCCGTAGGGGCGGTGGGCGATGTGCCAAGCCACGGTTCTGCGGAACTGGCGGGTGGTGAGGTTCCAGGGTTCCCCGTCCACGTCGGGCACGGGAAACCCGATGTGCGTGCAGTGTGCTCGGAACTTGTTGAGGTTCTCATTCATTCGGTTGGCCGAGACCGTTGAATACCGATCACGAGTGACTGGTCGGCAGAACAGCGCCTCACGGTGGGGTAGTTGCTGAAGGATATTGATGGCTTCGGCGACGGGCCCGATGACCACCCAGCTTTCCACTGTGCCACGCCCACCCTTGACGAGTTGCGAGCGCACCTTGTGGCGAACGACGACACCATCCGCACTCCGCTCGGTGAAGTGACAGCCGTCCCGCAGTTCCTTGACCTCGGAGTCGCGCATACCGGACAGATAGGCGATGAGGATGTAACAGGCGGTTCGCAGAAGTCGTTCCTCGTGAGGCACGGCGGCGGGGCTGAATCTGTCCCGCCAGGGGAGACCGGTCTGGGGTGCGGAGCGATGGGTGTGTCCATACCGCCGGACTCAGGGCCCAGGAGTTCCAGTGCTCGGTCGATACGCTCGTCGTAGACGCCTCCGGCGACTCCCCGGCCGGCTCCGGACTTCCGCATGACGTACGTGTAGGCCGGCGCACCGGCCAGGTGTACTTGTCGTCCGACCCCGTCCACTACGGGGACTCCTCGTCCTTCGTCGGCAAGGCCCTGCAGATAGTGCTCAAGGCGATTAAGGGACAATCCGTGGATGTCTTCGGCGGAGGCTTCCAGTTCCGTGAGCTCGGTACGTGCGTTGATGATGTCCTTTGCCGCGGTGCGGACATAGAACAGCGCTGCCTGCACCAATGGGCCGATCACGTTCGGTGGGATGCGGGGGGTCTCGTTTTCATGCTTGCGCGTCGGTTCGACGCCGATGACCCGGGTGAGGGGACGGCCGTTCCACGGGTTGATGACCAATGCGTCGGTGACGACGGCCTGTGCTGCGAGGTGCAGGCGTGAGATCACCTGGAGCCGATGGCGAACGCTGCTCGCGAGCAGCCCTTCGCCCCGGCAGTGAGCGAGGTAGGCGTCGAGAACCGGTTGCGTGACCGCGTCCAGGCGTAGGCCTTCGTGCTCGGTGTCGAGGAACCGGAAGAAGCACCGCAGGTTCCACCATTCCGCTGCCACCGTTGAGATGGAAGGCAGTGGGCCACGGCTCGGACGAGTGTTGAGCCTCCAGAAGAGGAACTCACGTGCGGCCTCGCGTCGCACGGGATGGCCGAGGGACTTGAAGTCGATCAGGAACTCGCTGGCGTACCGGTTCCCGGCAAAGCCAGCCACACCGAGGTTCCAGACGTCGTCTCCGAAACGTGGCGTGAGGGACGGGTCGCCCACGAGAGGGCGTCCGGACAGCACGGGTGCGGTGTCGCGGGGGCGGGCAGCGTTGAGCCCAAGGGGGAGCGGTTGCGCGAGCATCAGTGGCCTCCGAACAGGCTGGAGGGAAGGAACAGGAGGGGTTCGGTGGACTCGGCCACCGCCTTGGCGTTGAGGACGTCACTCTCGCTGAACCTTGGCAAGATCAGATGCAGGATCTGTTGGCGGACCCCGCCGAAACGTGCCGTCCACTCGACTTCGGGCGTTCTGGCCCGCTCGGTCTCGATGTGGTTGAGAAATGCCAGGATGGCTGGAAGCTTCCTCCGGGTGATGACAGCGTTTCCGCAGCTGAGGCAGCCGAAGAACGACACCGGGCACGCCTTTCCTTTGGTACCGAATGGCGAGTCGAAGAAGTTGCGGCAGGACGACAGCCACAGATCGGATTCGCCGGACAGGAGTAACTCGACTTCCTGGGGAGCGACTCCGAGTAACTGCGGTGCCTCAGAAGGCGCTTGAATGAGCAGTTCTTCCTCCTTCGGTGTGAGGACCGAGGGAGTGCGGGCCTCGTCGAGCGCGTCCTGCAAGCCGTCTGCCACGGCCTGTTCGTGGAGGTCGCGCAGGGAGGGGATGTTCGCGTAATGCGCTGCGGCGACATCGGGAGAATGTCCCTGCACGAAAGCCGACATCCTCCCGCCAGTGACCTTGTACACGGCCGCTTTGTAGGTCTTTCGCAGCCGGGACAAGCGCAGTTCAACGGGGCGGCCCTCGTCGCTGAGGCCATGTGTTGAAGCGAAGCTCCGTGCCAAGTGCGCCACCGCACTCGCGCTGAATCCTGTGGCCAGGACACCTTCCTTCATCCGGAACTGCCACAAGGCCGATGAGCCGGTGATCTCCCTGACGGAGGCCGTAAGTCGAAGAGCCAGCCGCAGCAGCCCGCCCGGAGAGTTGGACGAGCCGTCCCTGACCCGGATCGTGTTCCACTCCTGGCCATGCCGACGGCGCTTGAGGTACTCGACCTGCACATAGCCGCGGTTCGGGTTCTTGAGGCAGTCAGAGGTCAGTTCCCTGACTGCCTCCAGCTCCATGCCGCTTTCGAGACAGAACAGAAGGAGCAGGGCGAACAGGTCGCGGCTGGTTGGGTAGAGGAGAGGTGCCAGGCGGCCGGGAGAATGTTCGTCAGCCAGGGCCCGACCGACCCGGGCGGCCAGTTCCTGACGCGTGAACTGCCCTTGGCTCCGGTGAATCTCCCACAGCACGTTGGCGTCGGAACTCCATCCAGCCGCCCGAGGCTCCCGCCCCTGTGCCAGGAGCGTCGGGCCCTCCATCGTCAGTCGACGAACTGCGTGGTCGATGTCGGAGCGCGCGGCAGCGCGTAACTGCTCGACGATGTCGGGCGAATAGGCGTCGCGAGGGGCGTACGAGCCGACCGGACCTGCTGAGGTATGGGCGAGCCGCCGGACCATGGCAGCCGACAAGCCTCCCTCCTTGTCGCTCAGGCGCCGCAAGATCCATACGATGTCGGCGATACGCGCGTAGGGCGTCCTTGAGGACTCCGGATGCCTTTCGCGTAGATGGCTCTCGAACCCGTCCAGGTGGCGGGGGAGGAGATCGCCTAGGCGTAGTTCCGCGTGCTCCGTCGATGCGATCCAGCGTGCCCATTCACGACATGAGCGGGCGCGATTCCGCAGCGTATGCGGCGACCCTGTGCCCTGGCCCACGGCACACGAAGCCGCCAGTTCTGCGCCCAGGGCCCGCAGCAATCGCTGCTGAGGCTCCCGGGTCCAGTCCACGACGGCCGCTCGGTTGTCCGGGAAGGTGACTTCGATCTTCAGCAGCCCCAGTGTCGGGGGAGTGGGATCAACAGCCTGCTCCACCTGAACGTTCAGTCGGGCCCGATGCCGTCCCCGCCCTACCATGAGATCGCTCCGCCTACCTGCGCCACGGACCGCTGATCTTCTTGTGAGACCTGAGCCGCCGTGGCCGCTACCTCGGACGTCCAGGCGTCCACCGCACCGTCGATCAAGGACTGCGCCTGGTCGGTGCAGTCGAGGTAGATGTACGTCGTCGTGATCGAGGAGTGCCCCAGCAGCCGGCGCAGGTGATCGAGGGGGTCTCCGATGATCCGGCGGTACACGCCGTCGGCCATCTCATGCCTGTGCACCGAGCCGATCTGCTCGTGGATCAGCGCCGACAGCAGATGAACTGCGAAGGTGTGCCTGAGCACATGGGGCGTCGCAGTGACGTCGACCCCGTACGTTCTGCACCTTTCCGAGGCGCGCACGAAAACGGATTCCCAGGTGGACAGAGACACAGGTCGTGCTTCATTCCCGAGCCATACGCACGCGGGGCCAATAGGACGGTCCTGCTCATCCATGAGGAAGAGCCGGGACCGGATTGATGGCGGCACACGCGACCAGGGAACTCTCCGCAGCCGACCGTCCTTCGTCTGCATCCGTACGCCCCGGCGGTCGGGTTGGCTCCCCAGCACCGGATCGGCAGGCAGTGGACAGCCTCGGGCATTCCAGCGGTCCAGCACCAAGGACCGCTCGATCTCCATGTAATCGGCCATGGCCGCGACGATCCGGTTCGGCAGCAGGATCCTGCGCCCCTTGTCCCGTTTCGCGGTCGGTGGCGCTAGGTCGAACGGCACGCTCTTCATTCCGTCCTGGCGGTCTGGGGCAGGAAGTTCCGGCCAACAGAGCGACGCGGCCTCCTCGATGCGCAAGCCGGTGGTGACCAGCAGCTCGGCCATGACGACGTTGCGTTCCGCGTTACGGCCACGGAAGGACGGATCGGCGGCTCCTGACGGCTGTTGACCGCGCAGTCCGACGTCGCGGAAAACCGCATATCGGGGCACGGAGAGGAACTTGACGGACCCGCGCTTGGCGGCTTTCTCCACCGCGCGGTTGTTACGGACGGGCACTTGCCGACCGGATTCTGCTCGCCGTGAGCTCTCGTAGTACTTGAACGGCGTCCGCTCGATCAGGCCCTCGTCCGACGCCCAGGTGTAGAACTTGTCCAGGGCCGCGACGGATCGGTTCCAGGTGGAGGCCGAGATGGCCTGCGTGGGGTCGGGCGAGATACGCCGAGCCCGGTGGAAGGCCGTCACGTCATCACGGTGGGCTTGCCAGACGGTCTTGCCGCGATGCTCGTGGAGGAACCGCCCCCAGGTCAGCAGATCGAGAGCGTACGCCCGCCAGGAGTTCGCCGACCTCACTCCGAGGGTGGGCAAGGACCACAGGAAGCGGTTCAGGTGTGCGTCGTAGCTGCCGTCATCGCTGATGATGAACGGCGCACCGACGTGCAACCCGTGCCTCTCCAGTGCCCTCTGCGCATCGGTCACCCCGGCCGCTTCCAGTGCTCCCGGGTCGGTGAAGAAGATCTCCATCTGATCGCACCCCCTGGTCGATCAACGACGAGGGAGATCGTGAGACACGGTCGTGCGTGGATAAGGCCTTCGACCTCACCCTGCTCTCCGCCGAACTGCGGCGTCACGGGCTGCCGTCGCTGCGCGAGCGCCTGGGCGGCCTGGACCCCGCCCCGGTCATCGACCCGTACACCATCGACCGCTCCGTGGACCGCTACCGCAGGGGCAAGCGCAACCTGGAAGCGGTCTGCCGGGAGTACGGCGTCCCGCTCGACGCCGCCCACGACGCCACGGCCGACGCCCTCGCCGCGGCCCGGCTGGCCTGCGCGATAGCCGGCCGCCACCCCAAGGTCGCGGCCCTCGGCCCGGCGGACCTGCACCGCCGTCAGATCGAGTGGTACGCCGAGTGGGCGGCGGACTTCCAGAACTTCCTGCGCCGCAAGGGCGACGCCACGGCCGTCGTCGACGGGACCTGGCCGCTGCGCGAGTTGGCCGAGGAACCGGCCGACGAGCGGGTCTGAGGCGCCTCTCCGGGATCGGCCGCGCCGAGTCAGAAGGGGTACCAGCGCACCTCGGGGTCCTCGTCCCGCAGCGACGCCACCCTGCGCTCGAACTCGGCCAGCGCCTTCGGGTTGCTCGGCGCGTGCTGGGCCACCCACGCACAGCTCGCGGTCTCCCGGGCGCCGCGCAGCACCGCACAGCCGTCCCACTCGCGCACGTCCCAGCCGTAGGTCGCGGTGAAGGCGTCGTACGCCTCGGCGGGCAGCCCGTAGCGGTCCCGGCTCAGCGCCATCACCACGAGGTCGTGCTCGCGCAGGTCGGCGGAGAAGGTCTCCAGGTCGATCAGGACCGGCCCGTCGGGACCGACGTGCACGTTGCGCGGCAGCGCGTCCCCGTGGATGGGGCCCGGCGCCAGGTGCGGGGTGAGCGCGGCGGCGGCCGACGCGAAGCCGTCCCGGCGCTCGCGCAGATATGCGGCGTCCGCGGGGTCGATCACGTCGCCCGCCAGGCGCAGCCAGCGTTCCACACCGCCCAGCAGCTCGCGGGGCGGCAGCTCGAAGGAGGAGGGGAGGGGCAGTTCGTGCACGAGCCGGAGCAGTGCGGCCACGTCCCGGGGCTCGGTGGGCCGCACCGCGTCGGGCAGCCGCCGCCACACGGTCACCGGGTGCCCGTCGACGATCGACGCCGCCGGGGCGGCCGCCCGCACCGCCGGCACGCCCGCCTCCTCCAGCCAGAGCGCGACGGCCAGTTCCCGGCGCGCCCGTGCGAGGAGTTCGGCGTCGCGGCCCACCTTGACCGCCAGGTCGCCGGCGGCGAACACCGCGTTCTCGCCGAGGGCCAGCAGCCGTGCCTCCTGCACCGGGCCGGGCAGCACCTCAGCCGCGGCCAGCACCTCCCGCGCCCGTGCCTCGTCCATCGTCTCGCGCCTCCGTGCCTTCGGTGTTCTCGTCGTCCGTCGGTCAGTGTCGCATTCGCACAGGTGGGAGGGTGTACACGGGCCCTTGACGGGACGCGGTCACTTCACGACCATGACCAGGCCCGTTCGAGCCGTGCAAAGGGGTTGATTACGTGACATTGGTGACCGAGTCGAGGAGACCGGCGCGCCGTGCGCCCGGCCCGGACGCCCCACGGGGCGGACCGGACCACGGCGCCTGGTTCCTGGTACTGCCCGCGCTGATCCCGATCCTGGTCCTCAGCGTGGGACCGCTCCTCTACGGCATCCTGCTGGCGTTCACCGACGCCCAGTCGGGCCGCACGGAGCCCACCCGGTGGATCGGCGCCCTGAACTTCCAGGACCTGCTGCACGACACGCTGTTCTGGGAGTCGTTCCGGATCGGCCTGGTGTGGGCCGTCGGGGTGACGGTGCCGCAGTTCCTGCTCGCGCTCGGTCTCGCCCTGCTGCTCAACCAGAACCTCCGGCTGCGCTGGCTGGCCCGTGCCCTGGCGATCATCCCCTGGGCGATGCCCGAGGTCGTCGTCGGCATCATGTGGCGGCTCGTCTACAACGCGGACGCGGGCATCCTCAACGAGACCCTGCGCGACCTCGGCCTCGGCGACGGCCACGACTGGCTCAGCGGTCTCGGCACCGCCCTGCCCGCCGTGATCGTCGTCGGCGTCTGGGCCGGCATGCCGCAGACCACGGTCGCCCTGCTCGCCGGGCTGCAGAGCACCCCGCGCGAACTGCACGAGGCGGCCGCGGTGGACGGCGCGGGAGCCTGGCGCCGCTTCCGCACGGTCACCTGGCCCGCCCTGAGGCCCGTCGCCCTCGCCATCACCGCGCTCAACCTCATCTGGAACTTCAACTCCTTCGCGCTGGTCTACGTGCTGACCAACGGAGGCCCCGGCGGCCGCACCCGGCTGCCCATGCTCTTCGCCTACGAAGAGGCATTCCGCTACGGACAGTTCGGCTACGCCGCGGCGATGGGCTGCGTCATGGTCGCCGTGATCTCGCTCCTGCTGGCCGTCTTCCTCGTCGGCCGGCTCCGGGGCGAGGCCAAGGGAGGTGACGAGGCGTGAGGACCTCGACCGCGGCCCGCACCGGCCAGTACGCGGCGCTGCTCGCGTATCTGGTCTTCCTGGCCTTCCCGTTCCTCTGGCTGATCTCCATCGCGTTCAAACCGCCGCGCGAGCTGGCCAGTCTGCATCCCACCTGGATCCCGAAGGACCCCACCCTCGACAACTTCCGGCAGGCCTTCGACGAGCAGCCGCTGCTGCACGCCGGGCTCAACTCCCTGCTCGCCGCGCTCGGTGCCGCCGTGATCGCGGTGCTGATCGCGACCCCGATGGCGTACGTCATGGCCCGCCGTCGCGGCCGGCTCGCCAAGGCGGCCACCGGGTGGGTCGTGGTCAGCCAGGCCTTTCCCTTTGTCCTGCTGATCATCCCGCTGTTCCTGGTCCTCAAGAACCTCGGCCTGATCAACTCCGTTCCCGGCCTTGTGCTGGTGTACGTGGTCTGGTCACTGCCGTTCGCGCTGTGGATGCTCGCCGGATACGTCCGCGCCGTGCCGCGCGAGCTGGAGGAGGCGGCCGCCGTCGACGGCGCCGGGCGGCTGCGGACCCTCGTGTCGGTGACCGCGCCGCTGCTCGCGCCGGGGATCGTGGCGACGGCCCTGTTCGCGTTCATCACCGCGTGGAACGAGTTCTTCTTCGCGCTGGTGCTGCTGAAGACACCGGAGAAACAGACCCTGCCCGTGATCCTCACCCACTTCATCGGCGCCGAGGGCGTCGCCGACCTCGGACCGCTCGCCGCGGCGGCCTTCCTCGCGACGCTGCCCTCGCTGGTGGTCTTCGCGCTCATCCAGCGGCGGATCACGGGCGGCATGCTCGCCGGGGCGGTGAAGAGCTGATGCCGACGCGTACGAGGATCGTGACCCTGTTCGCCTGTGTCGTCCTGCTGCTCGCGGGCTGTTCGGCCGGCGGCGACGGGGCGGACGACGGCCGGATCACCCTCCGCTTCCAGTCCCTGGCCTGGCAGGACGAGTCGGTGAAGGCCAACAAGGAACTGGTGCGGGAGTGGAACGCCACCCACCCCGACGTGCGCGTCGAGTACGTGCAGGGCAGCTGGGACAGCGTCCACGACCAGCTTCTCACCTCCTTCGAGGGCGGCGAGGCGCCCGACATCATCCACGACGCCTCCGACGACCTCGCCGACTTCGCCTACGGCGGCTACCTCGCCGACCTCACCGAACTGCTGCCCGCGCGGCTGAAGTCGGACATACCGCGGCACAGCTGGGAGACGGTCACCTTCGGCGACGGCGTCTACGGCGTGCCGTTCCTCCAGGAGCCGCGGGTGCTGATCGCCAACGCGACCCTGCTGAAGAAGTCGGGCGTCCGGATCCCCACGCCACAACACCCCTGGACCTGGCCGGAGTTCCGGCAGGTGACGAAGGAGCTGAGCGGCGACGGCAAGTACGGGGTGGCCTGGCCGCTCAAGGAGCCCGTCTCCGCCACGCTCAACCTCTCCCTGTCCACCGGCGGCCGGCTCTTCCACCGCGGCGCCGACGGCAAGGTGACCGTCCGCTTCGAGGAGGGCGACCAGGTGGTGCCCCGCACCGTCCACGACCAGGTCGACACCGACCACAGCGCCTCGCCCACCACCCTGGGCAGCGGCGGCTCCGACACGCTGCCCGGCTTCTTCGCGGGCAAGTACGCGATGGTGCCGCTCGGCTTCTCCTACCGCCAGCAGATCGAGCAGCAGGCACCCGAGGGCTTCGACTGGCAGGTGCTGCCCGCCCCGTCCGGCGCCGACGGGCTCGCCCAGGGCGTCAGCCCGCAGACCCTGTCGATCGCCGAGGACAGCCCGCACAAGGAGGAAGCCGCCGCGTTCGTCGACTTCCTCCTCCAGCCGGACAACATGGTGCGCCTCGCGCTCGGCGACTGGATGCTGCCCACCGGCGAGCAGGCCCTGAAGGACCCCGCCCTGCACACGGCCGAGCGCGGCTGGGCCACCGGCACCGCCCTCGCCGGGCACCTGCGCTCGGCGCCCGCGCAGTCCGTACGGGGCTATGCCGAGTGGAAGGACAAGGTGGCGACACCGGCGCTCCAGGAGTACTACAGCGGGGCGATCGGCATGGACGAGCTGCGCCACAGACTCGAGGAGGACGGAAACCTCGTACTCGCCCGCTACCAGCGCTGACGGCCGCCCGCGGAAAGCCCGTCGACGGCCGCCCGCGGAAAGCCCGACGATGGTCGCCCGCGGAAAGCCCGTCGACGGCCGCCCGCGCGAAAACCGGTTGCCCGCCGGGCGGGCGCCCGTCTAACGTCGCGTCCGTGGCAGCTTTCAACGCGATCTTCAACTCCGGTCTCGGCCGGGGCTGCACGTACTCCATCAGGAGGCGTCGTGGCCCCGGAGCCCTGACCGGCCCGGGGTCCCCCCGCCGCTGACGCACTCGACGCGTCCGACACGCCCGACGTGTGCGCGGCGGGGCTGAGCCTCCGCATCCTCTTTTGCCTTCGTCTTCCGGTCAGGGCCTTCGGCTGCCCTTTTCCCCTCCTGTCACGGAAGACAAGGACCGCAGGCCATGGCCCGCCCCACCCAGCGTGCCCGCACGCTCTCGCAGAACTTCCTCGCCGACCGCGCCACCGCCGAGCACGTCGCCCGGCTCGCCGCCCCCGACCGCTCACGCCCTCCCCTCGTGCTCGAAGTGGGTGCGGGCAACGGCGCCCTCACCGGGCCGCTCGCCCGCCGCAGCCGCGAGCTGCACGCCTACGAGATCGACCCCCGGCTCGTCCCGGGACTCCGCGCCCGTTTCGCGCGCAGCCCCCACGTCCACGTCGTCGCCGGTGACTTCCTCGCGGCCCGGCCCCCGCGCACGCCGTTCTCGGTCGCCGGGAACGTGCCCTTCTCGCGCACCGCCGACATCGTCGACTGGTGCCTGACCGCACCCGGTCTCACCGACGCCACCCTCATCACCCAGCTCGAGTACGCCCGCAAACGCACCGGCGACTACGGCCGCTGGACCCTCCTCACGGTCCTGACCTGGCCGCGCCACGAATGGCGGCTGGTGGGCCGGGTGGGCCGCCTCCGTTTCCGTCCGGCGCCGCGTGTCGACGCCGGCATCCTCCGCATCGAACGCCGCCCCGCCCCGCTGCTCACCGCCGCCGCCCGCCGCAGCTGGGCCGACCTGGTCGAGCTGGGCTTCTCGGGCGTCGGCGGCTCGCTGCACGCCTCCCTGCGCCGCGTCCACCCCCGGCGCCGGGTCGACGCGGCGTTCCGGGCCGCGGCGCTCGATCCCGGTGTACTGGTCGGCGAGGTCGCGCCCGACCGGTGGCTGCGGCTGCACGAGGAGCTGGCCCCATGAAGCGAAACCGGTTGCACGAGACGTATCGTCTCGCGTACGGTGCGGGTATGACCAGTCCCGCGCACATCGCCATGTTCTCCATCGCCGCCTACGGCCACGTGAACCCCAGCCTGGAGGTGATCCGCGAGCTCGTGGCGCGAGGGCACCGGGTGACGTACGCGATCCCGCCGCTCCTCGCGGACAAGGTCGCCGAGGCGGGCGCCGAACCCAAGCTCTGGCACAGCACGCTGCCCGGCCCCGACGCCGACCCGGAGGCGTGGGGGAGCACCCTGCTGGACAACGTGGAGCCGTTCCTCGACGACGCGATCCAGGCGCTCCCGCAGCTCGCCGAGGCGTACGAGGGGGACGAGCCGGACCTGATCCTGCACGACATCGCCTCCTACCCCGCCCGTGTCCTCGGCCGCCGCTGGGACGTGCCGGTGATCTCCCTGTCGCCCTGCATGGTCGCCTGGGAGGGGTACGAGCAGGAGGTCGGCGAGCCGATGTGGGAGGAGCCGCTGAAGACCGAGCGCGGCCAGGCCTATTACGCCCGCTTCCACGCCTGGCTGGAGGAGAACGGGATCACCGACCACCCCGATCCGTTCGTCGGCCGCCCCGACCGCTCCCTGGTGCTGATCCCCAAGGCGCTGCAGCCCAACGCCGACCGGGTGGACGAGAAGGCGTACACCTTCGTCGGCGCCTGTCAGGGGGACCGCACCGCCGAGGGCGACTGGACGCGTCCCGAGGGCGCGGAGAAGGTCGTCCTGGTCTCGCTCGGCTCCGCCTTCACCAAGCAGCCGGCGTTCTACCGGGAGTGCGTCAGGGCCTTCGGCGAGCTGCCCGGCTGGCACGTGGTGCTCCAGATCGGCCGGCACGTCGACACCGCCGAGCTGGGCGACGTACCGGACAACGTGGAAGTGCGCACGTGGGTCCCGCAGTTGGCGATCCTCCAGCAGGCCGACCTGTTCGTCACCCACGCGGGTGCCGGCGGCAGCCAGGAGGGCCTGGCGACCGCCACGCCGATGATCGCCGTACCGCAGGCCGCGGACCAGTTCGGCAACGCCGACATGCTCCAGGGCCTCGGTGTCGCCCGCAAGCTCCTGACCGAGGAGGCCACCGCCGAGGCGCTGCGCACCGCCGCCCTCGCCCTGGTCGACGACCCGGAGGCGGCGGCGCGCCTGGAGGAGATCCAGGCGCAGATGGCCCAGGAGGGCGGCACCCGGCGGGCCGCCGACCTCATCGAGGCGGAGCTGGCGGCCGCGCGCGCCTGACCCGGCACAGCACGGCGAAGGGCCCGTCGGTTCCCCCGGAACCGACGGGCCCTTCGGCCGTGGTGGCGTGCCGGTCAGACCCCGACCGGCTCGCCCCGCTCCCCGCGCTCGCCCTCGCCGTCCCGGACCGCCGGCGCGATCGCCTCGGGCGACTCGTCGTGGGTGAGGTCCGGCAGCCGGTGGAGCCACTTCGGCAGGTACCAGTTGCGCTCGCCGAGCAGGGACATCACGGCAGGCAGCAGGACACCCCGGATGACCGTCGCGTCGATCAGGACCGCCGCCGCCAGGCCCACGCCCATCTGCTTCATCGACTGCATGGACAGCGTTCCGAAGATGGCGAACACCGCGACCATGATGACGGCGGCGCTGGTGACGACCCCCGCCGTGGTGACCACGCCGTGCTGGATCGCGTCCCGGGTGGAGCGCCCGCGCAGCCGCGCCTCGCGGATCCGGGAGACCACGAACACGTGGTAGTCCATCGACAGGCCGAACAGGATGACGAAGAGGAACAGCGGCAGCCAGGTGACGATGGCGCCCACGCCCTCCGCGCCCACCAGCGAGGCGCCCCAGCCGTGCTGGAAGACGGCGACCAGGATGCCGTACGCCGCGCCCACCGACAGCAGGTTGAGCACGATCGACGTGATCGCGACCGTCAGCGAGCGGAAGGACAGCAGCATCAGCAGGAAGGCGAAGACCACGACGAACGCGAAGACCGGCAGGACCGACCCGACGAGCTGGTCGTTGAAGTCCTTGTTGCCGGCCACCTGACCGGTGATCGGGGCCTCGACGCCGTCGACCCTGCCCAGCGTCGCCGGCCGCACGTCGTGCCGCAGCTTGTCCAGGCTCTCGCCCGCCTTGTCCTGGTCGGAACCGCCCACCAGCGGGACGTACACCAGCGCGACGTTCTGCTCGTCGTGCATCGTGATGTCCACCGGGCCGCGCGAGGCACCCGAACTGATCGCCCGCTCCCGGAAGTCGGCGAGCGCGGACCGCACCTCGGGCGCGTTGATGTCGTCGGCCTTCACGACCATCTCGGCCGGGTCGGAACCGCCGGGGAAGGCCTCGTTGACCCGGTTGTACGTCTGCACGATGGGCAGCGAGTCGCCGAACTCCTGGTCCAGCGTGAGGTTCTGCGTCTTCATGCCGAGGGCGGGCGCGGCGACGGCCAGCAGCGCGCCGACGGCGACCACGGCGGCGAGCAGCGGCTTGGCCAGTACGCGCTTCAGCACGGCCGTCCAGAACCGGCTGCCCTCACCCGCGGAGCCGCTCGGCCGGCGCCGGCGCAGGAACGGCACGCGGCCCTTCTCCACCCGCTCGCCCAGCAGGGACAGCAGCGCCGGCAGCACCGTCACGGAGCCGACCATGGCGACCGCGACCACCATCAGCGAGGCCAGACCCATCGCCTCGAACTCGGCGATGCCGGTGAACAGCATGCCCGCCATGGCCACGCACACCGTGACGCCGGAGACGACGATCGCCCGGCCACTGGTGGCGGCGGCGATCCTGAGCGCCGTCTGCGCGTCCCGTCCGGCGGCCCGCTCCTCGCGCTCGCGGCGCAGGTAGAACAGGCAGTAGTCGACGCCGACGGCCAGACCGACCAGCAGCATCACGGAGTTCGCGGTCTCGCTCATCGGCTGGAAGTGGCTGACCAGACCCATCAGGCCCATCGTCGCGACGATCGCGGTGATCGCCAGCGCCACCGGGACCAGCGCCGCGACCAGCGCGCCGAACGCGACGAGCAGGATGCCCAGCGCGACCGGCACCGCCGAGTACTCGGCCTTCTTGAAGTCGTCGCCGAACGCGTCGTCGAACGTCTTCATCATGCTGGCGCCGCCGATCTCCTCGATCCGCAGCGCCTCGTGCTCCTTCTGGACGCCCTCGACCGCCTTCAGCACCGGCTCGACCCGCTCGCCCGCGGTGTCCGCCTCGCCGCGCATGTCGAACTGCACCAGCGCGCTGCGGCCGTCCTTCGAGATCGTCTTCGCGTCGTACGGCGAGGTCACGCCCGTGACCTTCCCGGTCCCCTCCACCGCCGTGACGACCGCGCCGACGGCGGCCCGGAACTCCGCGTCCGTTGCCTTGACACTGTCGTCCTTCGCCTGGACCAGGACGGTCTCGCCGGCCGGCTCGTCGATCCCGGCGTCCTCGACGATCCTGGCGGCGGTGTGCGTCTCGCCGCCCATCTGGTCGCTGTCCTTGACGTCGACCCGGCCGGCCGCCGAACCGAGCCCCATCGCCAGGACGACGAACAGCACCCAGATCCCGACGGCGGCCCATCGGTGCCGGGCACTCCAGCCGCCCGCCCGGGCGGCTATGCCCCGCACCCGTGTCTCTCGGTTCCGCATGACCGGCCTGCCCCCTCATGAGCGGTGCCGGCCCCCTGCCGCCACCTTTCGTTTCGAAGGTATGGCCCGCGTAAGGCCGTCGCGTCGTGCTCTCCGGTGACGTGCGGCGGCGTCGCTCTCATCCCTCCGTATCGCCGCACTCACCGCTGAGGAGGATCCCGGCCCCTTACATCTACCGGGAACGCCAAGGGTGTTGGATCAGGGGCCGGGGCCACGTCGGAGCGGCACCGGGCCGCACCGGGGCCGCGACGGGGCTCTTTCGAAGAGTTGTTGATTAAGTCACAGGCGTGTGTAGTGGTTGAACCCCGCACACCACATCGGCGAGAGTGACGCGCACGTGCGCCCGGCGCGCGGACCCGGCCGTCGTGCCCGCCCCCACGGGGCACGACGGCCGTTCTATGGTGTGCGGATGACGACGATGTACGCGGCGCTGCTGCGCGGGATCAACGTGGGCGGCAGCCGGAAGGTCCCGATGGTCGACCTGCGCACGCTGCTGACCGCCCTCGGCCACGACGCCGTACGCACCCATCTGCAGAGCGGGCAGGCCGTCTTCGCCTCCGACCACGGCGACGAGGACTCCCTGGCCGAGGAGTTGCGGGAGGCGATCGAGAAGCGGTTCGGCTTCCCGGTGGACGTGATCGTGCGCGACCACGCCTACCTGAAGGGGATCGTCGAGGCGTGCCCGTTCCCGGCCGCCGAGCTGGAGGCCAAGCAGCTGCACGTCACCTACTTCTCCGCCCCGGTCGACGCGGACCGCTTCGCGGCGATCGACGCACCGGCCTTCCGCCCCGAGGAGTTCCGCCTCGGCGACCGCGCCCTCTACCTCTACGCACCGGACGGCCTGGGCCGCTCCAAGCTCGCCGAGGCCCTCGCCAAGCCCCGGGTCAACAAGGGCGTGATCGCCACCAGCCGCAACTGGAACACGGTCACCAAGCTGGTGGAGCTGACGGGCCCCTGACCTCAGGCCCCGACCGCCAGCGGCCAGGGACGACGCCAGGTCCGCCCGCGCTGCGCGGAAGCCGATTCCGGCGTCAGGCGCCGACCGCCACCAGCGCCGGCACCCGCGCCGCGTCGTACCGCTCCAGCAGGACCCGCGCCACCTCCGGTGCGGGGCCCAGCACGTCCGCCAACACGTCCGCCCCGGCCGCGCCCCGCGCGATACGGTCCGGCAGGAAACCCGGCGCCAGGACGTACGGGGCCACGGCGACGCGCGCGCAGCCCAGCTCGCGCAGCTGCCGTACCGCGTCCTCGGTGCGCGGAAGGGATGCGGAGGCGAACGCAGGCCGCACGGCGCACCAACCGGTGTGCCGCCACTCCCGCGCGATTTCAGCGATCACTGCGATCGCCTCCGGGTCGGAGGACCCCGCCGAGGCCAGCACGACCCCGGTCGAGGACTTGTCGGCGGGCGTCAGACCCGCCTCGTACAGGCGCCGCTCCAGCGCCGACAGCAGCAGCGGCGAGGGGCCGAGCACCTCGGCCTGCCGGATCCTGAGCCGCGGCGGTGCCGCCGCCAGGACCGCGGGGATGTCCGCCTTGGCGTGGAAGGCACGGGTCAGCAGCAGCGGGAGGGCCACGACGTCCCGCACGCCCTCGGTCTCCAGGGACTCCAGCACCCCCTGCACGGAGGGGACGTTGAAGTCCAGGAAGCCGGTCTCCACCCGTACGTCCGGACGCAGCGCCCTGACCCGGCGGACCAGGGCGTGCACGGTCGCGGCGTGCCGCGGGTCGCGGCTGCCGTGGGCGACGACCAGGAGTACGGGGCGGACCGGCGCGGACATGGCGTACCTCAGCCCTTCACCAGCAGACCGCGGCTGCGCAGCACCCAGCGCTCCAGCGGGCTGAAGATCAGCAGGTCGATGGCGATGCCGACGACCAGGATGAGCAGGATGGCCTCGAAGACCATGGCCATGTCGCTGGCGTTGCGCCCGTTCTCCAGCAACTGCCCGAGGCCGACGCCGAGGTCGGGGAAGGAGGCGATGATCTCGGCGGCCATCAGCGAGCGCCAGGAGAACGCCCAGCCCTGCTTGAGCCCCGCCACGTAGCCGGGCAGCGCGGCCGGCAGCACGATGTGCCAGGTGCCCTTCAGCCCCGTCGCGCCCAGGGTGCGGCCGGCGCGCAGGAAGATGGGGGACACCTGGTCGACGCCGGACACCAGGCCGTTGGCGATGGAGGGCACCGCGCCGAGCAGGATGACGGCGTACATCATCGAGTTGTTCAGGCCCAGCCAGATCACGGCCGGCGGCACCCAGGCCACCGACGGCAGCGACTGGAGGCCGGACAGGATCGGGCCGATCGCCGCGCGCACGAACTTCACCCGCGCCACCAGGAGCCCCAGCGGGGTGCCGATGACCAGCGCGAAGCAGAAGCCGAGCAGGCCGCGCGAGACGCTGGTCCAGATGTAGCCGAGCAGTTCGCCCTGGAGCCAGGCCTGGTGGACCACGTCCCACACGTCGGAGGGGGCGGGCAGCTTGGTCGGATCGTCGACGATCTCGAAGGAGACGAGCGCCTGCCACACCGCGAGGACCAGCAGGACCGCGACGGTGGGCGGCAGGATCTTCTCGACGAAGGTCTGCCGCAGCGGAGTGCGCCCCTGCTGCACCGACTCCAGTGCGTCCAGGCCCGCCTCCAGACCGGCGAGGTCGCCGCCGTCCTTCGCGGTTGCGTCCCCGGCGGGACGCGTCGTGTCAGTGCTGGCCATGTCGGCGGATCTCCCCACGCAGTTCTTCGGTGATCTCGACGGACAGCTCCGCCACGGCGGTGTCCTCGATACGGCGCGGCTGCGGGATGCCGACCGTCCATTCGCGCGCCACGCGCCCGGGACGGGAGGACAGCAGCACCACGCGCTCGGCCAGCCGCACGGCCTCGCGGACGTTGTGCGTCACGAACAGGACGGACACCTGCGTCTCGCGCCAGATGCGGGTCAGCTCGTCGTGCAGCACGTCCCGCGTGATGGCGTCCAGCGCCGCGAACGGCTCGTCCATCAGCAGCAGCTTGCTCTCCTGGGCGAGCGCCCGGGCCATCGCGACCCGCTGGCGCATACCGCCCGACAGCTCGTGCACCCGCTTGCCGTACGCGCCCTTCAGGCGGACGAGTTCGAGCAGCTCCTCCGCCTTGTCGCGGCGCTCGGCCTTCGGCACGCCCCGCAGCCTGAGGGCGAGTTCGATGTTCTTGCCCGCGGTCAGCCACGGGAACAGGGCGTGCTCCTGGAACATCAGGGCCGGCCGCCCGTCCGTGCTGATGCCGCCGGCGCTGGGCTTGTCGAGGCCCGCCACCAGGTTCAGCAGCGTGGACTTGCCGCAGCCGGAGGCTCCCAGGAGGGTGACGAACTCGCCGGGCGCGACATCGAGGGTGATGTCGTCCAGGACGAGCTGCTGCCCGGCGGGGCCCGCGAAGGACTTCGAGACGTGCTCGATCCGGGCGGCGTACGTGGCCGGCTCGGTGCCGTCGGCGGCCTTGGCGAGGGTCGTGGTCGTGGCCATGGTCGTCACCTCCTGGGTGGTCGGATCCGGGCTTTACTCGACGCCGAGCCCGGCGTCGTCGACCGCGGGCTTGCCCTTGGCCTTGAGGACCTTGTTGAGCAGCGTCAGGTCGTAGATGCCGTTCAGGTCGGGCTTCTCCAGCAGACCGGCCTTGACGGCGTGCTCCGCCTGCGTGTCGAGGGTGGAGGCCAGCGGGTCGTCGGTGAGCTCGATCGACTCCCAGGCCGGGTCCAGCACGTCGGCGGGCAGCGCCTTGCCGGAGTCCTTCTCCAGCTGCTTGTTCGCCGCGGCCTTCGCCTGGTCCGGGTTGGCCGTGATCCACTCGTTGGTGTCGACCGACGCCTCCAGGACCGCCTGAACGGCCTTCGGGTGCTCCTTGAGGAACTTCTGCGACACGATGATGTTCGTGATCACGAACTTCTTGTCGGGCCACAGCGCCGACTCGTCCAGGAGCACCTTGCCGCCCTCGGCGACCAGCTTGGACGCGGTGGGCTCGGGTACCCAGGCGCCGTCCAGGGAACCGGAGCTGTAGGCGTCCGGGGTGACCTTGTTGTCGCTGCGGACGACCGTCACGTCGCCCTTGCCGCTCTGGGCGTCGACCTTCCAGCCCTGCTCGGCGATCCAGTTGAGGAACGCCACGTCCTGCGTGTTGCCCAGCTGCGGGGTGGCGATGCGCTTGCCCTTGACGTCCTTCAGGGACTTGATCCTGTCCGGGTTCACCACGAGCTTCACGCCGCCCGAGGCCGAACCGCCGATGATGCGCAGGTTCTTGCCGCCGGACTTGGTGTAGCCGTTGATCGACGGGGACGGGCCGATCCAGCCGATGTCGATGGAGCCGGAGTTCAGCGCCTCGATCTCGGACGGACCCGCGTTGAAGACCGCGTACTTGGCCTCGGTGCCGCCCAGCGCCTTCTGGAAGAAGCCCTTCTGGTTGGCGACCAGCGGCGTGGCGTGCGTGATGTTGCCGAAGTACCCGATCCGGACGGAGTCGAGACCGTCGATCTTCTCGGCGCCGTCGGCGACCTTCGCGGTGTCGTCGTCCTTCGCCTCGGAGCCGTACCCGCAGGCGGCCAGGGTGAGCAGGGGAAGGGCGGCTATGACCGCGAGGGTGCGGCGCAGGGCGGTGGTGGCAGGCACGGGAGGTGTTCCTCTCGTTGGTCCGGCACTCACGCCTGTCGGTTCGTCCGAGGTGTCAGGGCGTGGCCGGGAGGTCGGCAGGTCTTCGGCTGTGCGGGTGGGGGGTGAGGGCGCGCGAGCGGTGCGCGTACGTCACCGCGCACATCGCGCCACTCCGCCCTGTCCGCTGCCGAGGAAGCCGCTGCCGACGCGGCCGCCCTCCTTGGCGAACGTGGAGTAGAAGTCGGGGGAGCCCATGCTCAGAAGTCCCACCCGTCGTCGTCCGCCGGGTCCTTGACCGGCTCGGGCGCGGCGAAGGACTCGCCGACCATGCCGGCCGTGAGCGTGGTGCCGTCGCTGGGGTCGATCAGGATGAACGAACCCGTGCGCCGCGAGTCGGCGTAGGAGTCGGCGGGCAGCGGCTCGGCGGTGCGGACCTTCACCCGGCCGATGTCGTTGGCGACGAGCTGCCCGGGGTGCGGGTGCAGGGACAGGTCGTCCAGGGTGAGCCGCGCCGGGATGTCCTTGACGATCGCCTTGACGGTACGGGTGCCGTGCTTGAGCAGCACCCGGTGGCCCACGGTGAGCGGCGCGTCGGCGACGTGGCAGACGGTGGCCTCGACGTCCTGGCTGGTGGCCGGCGCGTCCTGGCGGGGCACGATCAGGTCGCCGCGGGAGACGTCGATGTCGTCCTCGAGGAGCAGCGTCACCGACTGCGGCGTCCAGGCGGCCTCGGCCGGCTCGCCGAGCACGTCGATGCCGGACACCTTCGAGGTACGGCCCGAGGGCAGCACGGTGACCTCGTCGCCCACGCGGAAGGTGCCCGCGGCGATCTGCCCCGCGTAACCGCGGTAGTCGGGGTGCTCGGCGGTCTGCGGCCGGATCACGTACTGCACGGGCAGCCGGGCGTGGCAGTGCGCCAGGTCGTGGCTGACGGGGACGGTCTCCAGGTGCTCGAGCACCGTCGGACCGCCGTACCAGTCCATGACCGCGGAGGCCTCCACCACGTTGTCGCCCTCGAGCGCGGAGATGGGGATCGCGGTGACCTCCGGGACGCCCAGCTCGGTGGCGTACGCCGTGAACTCCTCGGCGATCGAAGCGAACACGGACTCCTGGTAGTCGACCAGGTCCATCTTGTTGACGGCCAGGACGACGTGCGGGACGCGCAGCAGGGCGGCGATCGCGGCGTGCCTGCGGGTCTGCTCGACGACGCCGTTGCGGGCGTCGACGAGGATCACCGTCAGCTCGGCCGTGGAGGCACCGGTGACCATGTTCCGCGTGTACTGCACGTGGCCCGGCGTGTCGGCCAGGATGAACCGGCGGCGCGGGGTGGCGAAGTAGCGGTAGGCCACGTCGATGGTGATGCCCTGCTCGCGCTCGGCCCTGAGGCCGTCGGTGAGCAGCGCGAGGTCCGGGGCCTCCTGGCCGCGGCTCGCGGAGGCGCGCTCGACGGCCTCCAGCTGGTCGGTGAGGACCGACTTGGAGTCGTGCAGGAGACGGCCGACCAGCGTGGACTTGCCGTCGTCGACCGAGCCGGCGGTGGCGAAGCGCAGCAGGGTCGTCTCCGACAACTGCCAGACCGACAGCGGCTCGACGGGTTCAGTGGTGCTGGTCATGTCTAGAAGTACCCCTCGCGCTTGCGGTCTTCCATCGCGGCCTCGGACATCTTGTCGTCGGCGCGGGTGGCGCCGCGTTCGGTGAGCCGGGTGACGGCGATCTCGGCGATGACCTTCTCGATGCTGTCGGCGTCCGAGTCGACGGCGCCGGTGCAGGACATGTCGCCGACGGTGCGGTAGCGGACCCGCCGCTTCTCGGTCGTCTCGCCGTCCTTCGGGCCGCCCCACTCACCGGCCGTCAGCCACATGCCGGAGCGGGCGAAGACCTCACGCTCGTGGGCGTAGTAGATCTGCGGCAGCTCGATGCCCTCGCGGGCGATGTACTGCCACACGTCCAGCTCGGTCCAGTTGGAGAGCGGGAAGACGCGGACGTGCTCGCCCGGGGCGTGCCGGCCGTTGTACAGGTTCCACAGCTCGGGGCGCTGGCGGCGCGGGTCCCACTGGGAGAACTCGTCGCGCAGCGAGAACACCCGCTCCTTGGCCCGCGCCTTCTCCTCGTCGCGGCGCCCGCCGCCGAAGACCGCGTCGAACTTCTCCGCCTGGATCTTCTCGGTCAGCGGCAGCGTCTGGAGGGGGTTGCGGGTGCCGTCCGGGCGCTCCTTGAGCACCCCGCGGTCGATGTAGTCCTGCACGGAGGCGACGTGCAGGCGCAGTCCGTGCCGCTCGACCGTGCGGTCGCGGTAGTCGAGGACCTCGGGGAAGTTGTGCCCGGTGTCCACGTGCAGCAGGGAGAACGGCACGGCAGCCGGGGCGAAGGCCTTCAGCGCCAGGTGCAGCATCAGGATCGAGTCCTTGCCGCCGGAGAAGAGGATCACCGGCCGCTCGAACTCGCCCGCCACCTCGCGGAAGATGTGCACGGCTTCCGACTCGAGGGCGTCGAGGTGGGAGAGGGCGTACGGGCCCGCCGTACCCTCCCGCGCCGCTTCGGCGGTCGTCGTCATGCCAGTCCCCTTTCGGTGAGCAGGGCGTGGACCGCCGCGGCGGACTCCTGAACGGTCTGGTCCTGCGACTCGATGCGCAGGTCGGGCTTGACGGGTTCCTCGTAGGGGTCGTCCACCCCGGTGAGCCCCGTCAGCTCACCCGCGGCCTGCTTGGCGTACAGGCCCTTCACGTCGCGCACCGAGCACACCTCGACGGGCGTGGCCACGTGCACCTCGACGTACGCCGTGCCGTTCGCCTCGTGACGCTCGCGCACCGCGTCGCGGCTGTCCGCGTACGGCGCGATCACCGGGACCAGGGCCGTGACGCCGTTGCGGGCGAGCAGTTCGGCGACGAAGCCGATGCGCTGCACGTTGGTGTGCCGGTCCGCGCGGTCGAAGCCGAGGCCCGCCGAGAGGAACTCGCGGATCTCGTCGCCGTCGAGCAGCTCGACGCGCCGGCCCTCCTCACGCAGGCGGTCGGCCAGCTCGCGGGCGATGGTGGTCTTGCCGGCGCTGGGCAGCCCCGTGAGCCAGACGGTGGCTCCGGTCGTCACGTGGTTCTCCCTGGATCTCGATGGTCCGGTGGTCTTCGGTCCCGTGGTCTTCGGTCCCGTGGTGGTCGGTCCGGTGATGGTCGTCATGTCAGCCGTGCAGCCCGCACTCGGTCTTGGAGCGGCCCGCCCAGCGTCCGGCGCGGGCGTCCTCGCCCTCCAGCACACGACGGGTGCAGGGCGCGCAGCCCACGGAGGCGTAGCCGTCCATCAGCAGCGGGTTGGTGAGAACGCCGTGCTCGGTGACGTACGTTTGCACATCTTCCTGTGACCACTTGGCGATGGGCGAGATCTTCACCTTGCCCCGCTTCTCGTCCCAGCCGACGACCGGCGTGTTCGCCCGCGTCTCCGACTCGTCGCGGCGCAGCCCGGTCGCCCAGGCCTGGTAGCCCTTGAGCCCCTCCTCCAGCGGCTTCACCTTGCGCAGCGCGCAGCAGAGGTCGGGGTCGCGGGCGTGCAGCTTCGGGCCGTACTCGGCGTCCTGCTCGGCGACGGTCTGGCGCGGGGTGAGCGTGATGACGTTCACGTCCATGACGGCCTCGACCGCGTCGCGGGTGCCGATGGTCTCCGGGAAGTGGTAGCCGGTGTCGAGGAACACCACGTCCACGCCGGGCAGGGCGCGCGAGGCGAGGTGGGCGACGACCGCGTCCTCCATGGAGGAGGTCACGCAGAACCGGTTGCCGAACGTCTCGGCCGCCCACTGGAGGATCTCCAGCGCGGTGGCGTCCTCCAGCTCACGGCCCGCCCGCTCGGCGAGCGCCTTGAGGTCCTCGGTCGTACGTTCTTCCTGAACCGCGGTCATGTCGGTTCCCCTCCCGTGGAGTCGGGCTGAAGGCCCCGGGCGAGCAGCCCGAGGAACTTCAGCTGGAATGCGCGGTTGCACGCCCCGCATTCCCAGGCGCCGTGGCCCTGCTCACCGGGACGCAGGTCCTCGTCGCCGCAGTAGGGGCAGTAGAAGGGCGCGGCGCGCTCGCTCACGACAGAGCCTCCTCGGAGGCCCGGGCCGCCCAGGCGGCGAAGCGCTCGCCGTCCTCGCGCTCGGCCTGGAAGCGCTTGAGGACGCGCTCCACGTAGTCCGGCAGCTCCTGCGCGGTGACCTTCAGACCGCGCACCTTGCGGCCGAAGCCGGCCTCCAGACCGAGGGCGCCGCCCAGGTGGACCTGGTAGCCCTCGACCTGCTCGCCGTGCTCGTCGAGCATGAGCTGGCCCTTGAGACCGATGTCCGCGGTCTGGATGCGGGCGCAGGCGTTCGGGCAGCCGTTGAGGTTGATGGTGAGGGGCTCGTCGAAGTCCGGGAGGCGGCGCTCCAGCTCGTCGATGAGCGAGGCGCCGCGCGCCTTGGTCTCGACGATGGCGAGCTTGCAGAACTCGATGCCGGTGCAGGCCATGGTGCCGCGCCGGAAGGTGGAGGGGCGGGCGGTGAGGTCCAGCGCCTCCAGGGACTCGACCAGCGAGTCGACCTGCGCCTCCTCGACGTCGAGGACGATCATCTTCTGCTCGACCGTGGTGCGCACCCGGCCCGAGCCGTGCGCCTCCGCCAGATCGGCGACCTTGGTCAGGATCGTGCCGTCGACGCGGCCCACGCGCGGGGCGAAGCCGACGTAGTAGCGGCCGTCCTTCTGCCGGTGCACGCCGATGTGGTCGCGCCAGCGGCTGGTGGGCTCGGCGGGCGCCGGGCCGTCGGTCAGCTTGCGCTCCAGGTACTCGTCCTCCAGCACCTGACGGAACTTCTCCGCGCCCCAGTCGGCGACCAGGAACTTCAGGCGGGCGCGGTTGCGCAGCCGCCGGTAGCCGTAGTCGCGGAAGATGGAGATGACGCCTTCGTAGACGTCGGGCACGTCCTCGATCGGCACCCAGGCGTTCAGCCGCACACCCAGCTTGGGGTTGGTGGACAGGCCCCCGCCGACCCAGAGGTCGAAGCCCGGCCCGTGCTCGGGGTGCTCGACGCCGACGAACGCCACGTCGTTGATCTCGTGCACCACGTCGAGGACCGGCGACCCGGAGATCGCGGTCTTGAACTTGCGGGGGAGGTTCGAGTACGCCGGGTTGTTCAGGACCCGGCGCTTCATCTCCTCCAGCGCCGGCGTGCCGTCGATGATCTCGTTTTCGGCGATGCCCGCCACGGGGGAGCCGATCATCACGCGGGGCGTGTCGCCGCAGGCGGTCACCGTGGACAGGCCGACGCCCTCCAGGCGGTTCCAGATCTCCGGCACGTCCTCGATGCGGATCCAGTGGTACTGGACGTTCTGCCGGTCGGTGATGTCGGCCGTGCCGCGCGCGAACTCCTGCGAGATCTCGCCGATGACGCGCAGCTGAGCGGTGGTCAGCGCGCCGCCGTCGATGCGGACGCGGAGCATGAAGTAGCGGTCGTCCAGCTCCTCCGGCTCGAGGATCGCCGTCTTGCCGCCGTCGATGCCCTGGCGGCGCTGGGTGTACAGCCCCCACCAGCGCATACGGCCGCGCAGATCACCGGGGTCGATCGAGTCGAAACCGCGCTTGGAGTAGATCGTCTCAATACGTGTCCGTACGTTGAGACCGTCGTCGTCCTTCTTGGTCTGCTCGTTGCCGTTGAGCGGGGTGAAGTGCCCGGCCGCCCACTGGCCCTCGCCGCGGTGACGGCTCACCTTGCGGCGCGGGGTCGCGGCAGCGGGCTTCGGCGGAGTGGCGGCCATCGTTTGACACGTCCTTTGGAGACAGGTGGAAAGCGGCTCTGACCTGCGCGCATGGCGCATGGCCTACGTAGGGCATACGTGAGACACGCGTGCGCGTCATTGCGCGGGAGCGAGGGGAATGCGGGGAATCCGGAGGTGCTGGAGGGTGCTCTCAGCGGCCCGGACAGATGGCGCTGGACATGCGGCCGAGGTCGACGTGCCGCCGACTCACCAAGGCAATTCCAGTTCCAGGCATGACGGAAGCGTGGCACGACGATCTGTGACTGGTCCAGCTTAATCCAAAATGTGGACACCCTTGTCTCGTGGAGCGAGACAAGGGTGTCGTTGGTCACACGTGCGGTGACCCGGCTGTCAGACGGCCGAAAACAGACGTGTCGGTGCAGGTCAGGCGGGGAAAGCCCCGGGCCACGGCCCCGGAGTGGCCACGTCCGCCTCCTCCTCCACCTTGGTGTCGAAGAGGCGGAAGCCGCGGCGCTGGTAGTTGTCCATGGCGTACTCGCCGTCCTTGCTGCAGGTGTGCAGCCAGACCCGCTTGGTGGTGGCCAGCCCCGGCCAGCGCTCCGCCAGGTCCCAGGCGCGTGCGGTGCCGTACGAGAGGAGGTGGCCGCCGATGCGCCGGCCGCGGAAGGCCTCGATCAGGCCGAAGTACTCGATCTCCACGACCCCGTCGTCGCCGGGCGTCAGCTCCACGTATCCGGCGGGCGTGCCGCGGTCGTAGGCGACCCAGGTCTCCACGCCCGGCCGCTCCAGGTGTTCCCGCCACCGCGCGTAGCTCCAGCCGAGCCGGTCCGTCCAGCGGATGTCGCCGCCGACGGAGGCGTACAGGAAGCGGCTGAACTCGGGGGAGGGCACCTCGGCGCGGACGATCCGGACGTCCCCCTCCGGGGCGGCGGCCGGCAGCAGATCGGTGGGCGCCGTCTGCTCCAGGGACCACGTGGTCACGGCGATGTTGGTCATGCCGGTCAGGGAATCATCCGCTCCGCGGGTCTGTCGATCCCCGTCCTGCGCGGTCCGGGGCGACGCCTGCGACGGCGCGTCAGTCGAGCGCGTCCTCGATCGACGACAGCGGCAGCGCGAACAGCATGCGGCCGGACTGGGACCAGACCTCGCCGGTCCGCGCCGAGTACGACAGCGAGCCCGCCCGGCCGCTCCAGCACTGCTGGGACCGGTCCGCCCCGCACTCCGTCGCCCGGGCGCCCTCCGTGTCCTGGCGCCACAGGGTCCCGCGTCCGTCCTGGCCGCCGGCCGCGCGTCCCAGGTACCAGTCGGTCCGTGCCGTGCCGGGCGGACGGTACGACAGCACGCCGCCGACCTCGGCCGCCCCGGTCTCGTACGCCTCCACCGCGTTCACGTGCCCGGCGGAGTCCGTGACGGGCAGCCCGCCGCGCTCGGGGTCCGTGAGGGTGCGCAGCGAGTAGCGCCACAGCCGGGTGGGCCGGTCGCCGTCCGCGTCCACGTGCTCGCTCGCCACCAGGCTGGCGGGGGATGTGCCGCGGTCCAGGGAGATCGCGCCGGGGCGGGCCGCGCCGTCGGTGTCGGGGAGCCGGTAGGAGGCGATGGCGGGCAGCACGTACCGGTGGCCGCCCGCCGCCCAGCCGCCGGGCACCCGCCCGACGGCGTCCGCCGCGGTGGTGGCGCGCTGGACCCGGTCCACGTCGTACACGTACAGCGCGTCCCGGTCCCCGGCGGCCGCGGTGACCAGCAGTTTGTCCTGGTACCAGACCATGCCGGTGACGGGGGAGGCGAGCCCCCGGTAGTCGTGGCCGCCGTCGACCGGAACGGCGAGGAGTGCCGAGGTGTAGCCGAGCCGGCCGGGGTCGTCGGCGTTGACGAAGGAGACCCGGGCGAGACCGCCCTGGGGCGTGCCGTCGTCGCGGGACCAGGCGGAGAGGATGACGCGGTGGGTGCCCCAGCGGCCGTCCTCCTCGGCGTCCCCGGAGGTGGTGACCGCGCCGGGGCGCCAGCCGTCGGTGTCGGCCTCGTCCCAGCAGTAGGCGCGGGTGGCGGCGGGGGAGACCGGCAGCGCCTCGCGCTCCCCGGCCGTGCAGTCCGCGACGTCGCGCAGGGTGTGGTCGGCGGAGCCGAGGACGGTGTCGACGCCCACCGGGCCGCCCATCGAGGCGGAGAGCCGGTCGAGCCAGGCCGTCGGCACGCGGTGCTCGGTCAGCCGCAGTGCGTCGGTGTCGGCGGCGGAGGTGAGGGGCTTGAGGGTGCCGGGATCGTCGGCGACCGTGGCCTGCGAGGCGCTGATCAGCGTGGCGGCACCGGTCAGTGCGAGAGCCGCGCCGGTCAGGGCCGCGCGCAGCGCCCTGCCCCGTCTGCGTCGGCGGTGTCTGCCGCGCTGCTTCATAGAACCTCCACGGACACCGGACCAACTGTGCTCGACGGTGGTCGCGTTGACCGAGGAGCGGATGAGGCGGTCCGTAGAGGATGCTACGACAGACGGACGGCCCGGCGGACGCAGACGATGCAAATATGCGAAATCAACCCGCCTTTACGGCCATCCGGGGCGCCCCGGACGTACCGCGCCGAGGATGCCGGGCCGGAGGGTGACGGCTTGGGGACGGGTTCGGGGACCCGGTCGCGGGCGAACGCCCGTTGTGCGGCGGGCGACTGGGGTTTCGAGGGCGGCCGACGGAGGGGCTGGGGCCGGACGAAGGGGAGCGGGCGTCGGTCCGGGAGTACCGGCCGCACCGGGACCTCAACTGCCGCCCGGCGCCGCGGGCCGACCGGCGAGTGGGCCAGCCGCCGGGCGCGGCCGCCGGGCTCGGGACCGCCACCGGCAAGTGCCCGCTGCCGGGCGCGGCCGCCGGGGCCGGGCTCGGGACCGCCACCGGCACGGCGCCGGTCGCCGGGGTCGGGCTCAGGGCCGCCGCCGGCACGGTGCAGGTCGGCGGCGGGCACGGCGCCCCCGTCCTCGCGGCTCCCCGCCTTCACGGCACCCCCACCGACGCCCGCCCCTCGACCACCGCCGGTGCCGTGGAGTGGGGGAGCAGGTCGCGGGGGTCGGCCGGGAGCAGGATCTCGACCTCCGCGTCCTCGCAAAAACGATACGGCCGGTGTTCCAGGTAGGCCCCGAGGTACCTCCGTACCCGCGACATCTCCGCCCGTACCGTCACCGTGCGGGCCGGGTCGCCGAACATGTCCTCGGCCAGCCCGGCGGCGCTGCGGCCACCCCGGCGCACCGCCAGCAGGTACAGCAACTCCGCGTGCCGCGGGCTCAGTTCCCGCGCCCAGTCCTCCGCACCGCCCAGCACCCGCACCGACCAGCGGCGCGGCTGGCCGAGGTCCAGCACGATCCGGACGGCGCCCTGCGGCACCGGCCCCGCCGCGGCCCGCACCAGCCAGCCCTCGGCCAGCGGCTCCACCGTGCACGCCCCGAACGCCGGCAGCCACCGCGCCCCCGCCTCCGGCGACTTGGGCAGCACCACCCGGTCCAGGTACGGCATCCCCGTCACCGCCGCCGTCCAGCCGTCCCGGTCCGCCACCAGCGCCCGCCCCTCCAGCCGGGCCAGCACCGGCGCCGCCACCGCCCGCAACCGCTCCAGCGACTGCGTGTGCAGCTCCCGCAACCGGGCCTCCGCCAGCTTGGCCACCGAGTCCACCCAGGCCAGCGTGGCCGGATGCATCGTCTCCAGCGGCCCGCTCACGTCGACCACACCGAGCAGCCGTCCGCTGCGCGGGTCGGTGATCGGCGCCCCGGCGCAGGTCCAGGTCGCCTGGGACCGCACGAAGTGCTCGGAGGCGAAGACCTGTACGGGCCGCCGGGTGACCGCCGGTGTCCCCACGCCGTTGGTGCCCACCACCTCCTCCCGCCAGTCCGCCCCGAGTTCGAACCCGAGCCCGTCGGCCCGGCGCAGCACCCGCGCGCTCCCCTCGCGCCACAGCACCCGGCCGTCCTCGTCCGCGACCACCATGATGTGGTGGGCCACGTCGGCGACCGACACCAGCGCCTCCCGCAGCACCGGCAGGACGTGCCGCAGCTCCGAGGACTCGCGCCGCCGTCGTACCTCCTCCGGCGCCAGCAGCCCGGAGCGGAAGTCGCGCTCCGGATCGACGCCGCTGCGCAGCATCCGGTCCCAGGACTGCTCGATCACCGGCCGCGGTGCCACCGGAGCCCGCCCGCCCGAGAGTCTCGCGGAGCGGACCTCGCTGAGCATCCGGGCCGCACGCGCCGTGTCGACGGCGGCGAACTGCGTGATGTCCATGGGCGAGAGCGCCACGGGACCTCGTCCTTCCGGAAGCCGAATCTTCGTCTCGTAGTGACCGGTTGCCCACGCCTGGCGGGCACAGTCCGCACACAGCCGACCGCAAGTTGCAACCCTCTGCAACCCTGGTGGACGGCCTCGGGGGTGACCAGACTTGGACCACGCCGTCCCGAGCGGCGTACGCGGCCCGAACAGGCCCGTGTGGCGGGGGTGGTGCCGTGTCGGCGCAGCACCACCCCCGCGCCACGCGGCCGGGATCAGACCACCGGCCGGGCCCGCTCCACCACCGCCGCCAGATTCAGCGTCGGCGGCAGCGTGCCGAAGGCCGCACCCCCGTCGCCGCCCAGCCGCGAGGCGCAGAACGCGTCGGCCACCTCCGGCGGCGCGTACCGCACCAGCAGCGTGCCCTGCAGCACGAGCGCCAGCCGCTCCGCCAGCAGCCGGGCCCGCCCCTCGGCGGCCGCGAGGTCGGCCAGCTCCGTCAGCAGTCCCCGGATCGCCGCGTCCAGCCGGTGGTCGGCCCCGCGCGCCGCGCCCACCTCCGTCAGATACGCGTCCAGCGCGGCCGGCTCCCGCTCCAGCGCCCGCAGCACGTCCAGCGCCTGCACGTTCCCGGCGCCCTCCCAGATCGAGTTCGACGGCGACTCGCGCACCAGCCGGGGCAGGCCGGACTCCTCGACGTACCCGTTGCCGCCCAGGCACTCGGCCGCCTCCACCGCCACCGGCGCACAGCGCTTCGTCACCCAGTACTTGGCCGCCGGCACCGCGAGGCGCAGCAGCGCCCGCTCCCGCTCGTCGCCCTCCCCGGCGGCGTCACAGGCCGCCGCCAGCCGCAGCCCGAGTGCGGTCGCCGCCTCCGACTCCAGCGCGAGGTCCGCCAGGACGTTGCGCATCAGCGGCTTGTCGACCAGCTTCCCGCCGAACGCCTCGCGGTACCCGCAGTGGTGCACCGCCTGCGCCACCGCCTGCCGCATCAGGCCCGCCGAGCCCAGCACGCAGTCCAGCCGGGTCGCCGCCACCGTCTCGACGACGGTGGGCACCCCGCGCCCCTCCTCGCCGACCCGGCGCGCCCAGGTCCCGGCGAACTCGACCTCGGCGGAGGCGTTGGACCGGTTGCCCAGCTTGTCCTTGAGCCGCTGGATCAGGAAGACGTTGCGGGTGCCGTCCGCCAGCACGCGCGGCACCAGGAAGCAGGTCAGCCCGCCGGGCGCCCGCGCCAGCACCAGGAAGCCGTCCGACATCGGCGCCGAGCAGAACCACTTGTGCCCGGTCAGCTCGTACGTCCCGTCCTCGGCCAGCGGCCGCGCCGACGTGCTGTTCACCCGTACGTCGCTGCCGCCCTGCTTCTCCGTCATGCCCGTCCCGAACAGCACCCCGGCCTTCAGGTGGGCCGGCCGCAGCTCCCGGTCGTAGACCCGGGAGGTCAGCCGGGGCTCCCACTCGGCGGCCAGCTCCGGGTCGGCCCGCAGAGCCGGCACCGCCGCGTGGGTCATCGACAGCGGACAGCAGTTGCCCGCCTCCACCTGGGTCCACATGACCAACCCCGCAGCACGCCGCACGTGTCCGCCCGGACGCGACCAGGCGTCGGTCAGGCCCGCCGAGACGCCCTTGCCGAGGAGCCGGTGCCAGGCGGGGTGGTGGTCGACCTCGTCGACGCGGTGGCCGTACCGGTCGTGTGTGCGCAGCACCGGAGGATTCGCGTCGGCCTGCGCGCCCCACTCCTGGGTCTGGAGCGCCCCGCAGCCGCGGCCCGTCCCCGACAGCTCGGCCAGCGCCTCCTCGCGCTGCTCCGCCGCCAGGTGCCGCTCGACCGCCTCCGTCAGGGCCCGGTCGGCTGCGAAGACGTCGTAGCCGGTCAGCGGCGGCGCCTGATTCGTCACGGTGTGGGTACGGCCTGCCATGAACGTGAACCTACCCTGCCGCGGGACCGCGACGGGCCCGGTCCGGGATCACCGGGCGTCCGCGGATGAGTGCCACCCCCCGTGCCGGATACCTTTAGGTCGTGCAGCCAGCAAGTGACTCCCCCGAACGGCCCTCGGGCCGGCTCCACCGTGCCCGAGTTCTGTACCGGAACGTCTCCAAACGCAGGACCGCCTGGCTGTTGCTCAAGGACACGGTCAACTCGTGCATGGAGTACCGCATCCTCGGTCTCGCCGCCGAGGCCGCGTTCTTCACCCTGCTCTCGGTGCCGCCCCTGCTGCTGAGCGTCCTCGGACTGCTCGGCTACGTCGACTCCTGGATCGGCGCCGACACCACCGAGAGCCTGCGCGACAACATCCTGGACGCCTCCCGCGCGGTGCTCTCCGAGCGGGGCGTCAAGCAGATCACCGAGCCGATCCTGGACGACGTGACCAAGGGCGGCCGGCCCGACGTCATCTCCATCGGCTTCCTGTTCGCCCTGTGGTCGGGCTCCCGCGCGGTGAACGTCTTCATCGACACCATCACCGTGATGTACGGCCTCGACGGCGTCCGGGGCATCGTCAGGACCCGCCTGATGGCCTTCCTGCTCTTCATCGTGGCCCTGCTGATCGGCTCGATCGCGCTGCCGCTGATGGTGGCCGGACCGGACGCCGTGGTGCGGATCGTCCCCTGGTCGACGACGGTCGTACAGGTCCTGTACTGGCCGGTCGTGATCGTCCTCTCCGTGGCCTTCCTGACCACGCTCTACCACGTGTCCGTACCCGTGCGCTCCCCGTGGATCGAGGACGTCCCCGGCGCGCTGGTCGCCCTCGCCATGTGGGTGGTGGGCAGCTTCCTGCTGCGCATCTACCTCACCAGCACCGTCGAGGGCCCGACCATCTACGGCTCACTGGCCGCGCCCGTGGCCGTGCTGCTGTGGATCGGCGTGTCCGCGTTCGCGGTGCTCGTCGGCGCGGCGGTCAACGCGGCCATCGACCGGGTGTGGCCGGCCGCCGCCACCGCCGCGGCCCGCGAGGCCAACGAACGGCTGCGCCAGGCCCAGGTGGCCGAGTACGTGGCCCGCACCTCCGCGAACGGCGAGGGCGACCCCGACATGCCCTCCGAGTTCCCGGAACGCTGGTCCCGCTTCCTGCCCCCCGAGGACGTCACGGCCCGCCTGCGCACCCACCCGAAGAGCCCGCCGCCCGCGAACCACAACCACACCCACCCGGACGACGGCCACGGCCACGGCCAGGACAAGCCGGAGGCCTCCTAGTCCGCCGCCCGGGGCGGGCTCAGCGGGCGGTCAGCTCGTGGCGTGCCCGGGCCGCCGCGCCCAGCGGCACGGCGTCGGTCCCCAGGGCCGCCCGCAGCAGTTTGACGGGGTGGCCGCTGATCGGCGGCTTGGCGGCGAGCCGCTCCTGGATCAGTGGTTCGAGCAGCGTCCAGGCGCCGCTGACACCACCCCCGATCACGACCGTGCCGATGTCGACGAGGCCGGCGGTCATCACGATCGCGCGGGCGATACCGGCGCCCGCCGCCGCGTACACGGCGTGGGCGTCGGCGTCCCCGTCCCGGGCCGCCTCGGCCACCTCGCGGGCGGTCAGTCCCCGCCCGGTGCGCTCGCCGTAGCGGGCCCGCAGGGAACGGGCCGAGGCCAGCGTCTCCAGGTACCCCTTCGACCCCGCCATGGCCGACCCGGACCTGTCCGCCCGCCTGATCCCCGCCGCCGACCAGCCCCTGACCGGGGCCGACGAGTGAGCGCCCGTCCCGGCCTGGAGATCGCCGTCGTGTCCCCGGCCGGCGCGCGCACCGCCCGCGAGAACGGGGCGGACCGCGTCGAACTGTGCACCGGACTCGAACTCGGCGGCCTGACCCCCTCGACCGCGACCGTCGAGGCGGCCGCCGAGGCCGGGCTGCCGGTCCACGTCCTCGTCCGCTGCCGGCCCGGCGACTTCGTGTACGACGCCGAAGAGGTCGCCCTGATGGCGGCCGAGGTGCGCACCGCCCTGCGCGCGGGCGCCCGCGGCGTCGTCGTCGGAGCGCTGGCCCCGGACGGCGGCCTGGATACGAACGCCCTCGCCTCGCTCGTCGGCGCCGCGCGGGACACCGACCCCGCCGCGCAGGTCACGCTGCACCGGGCGGTGGACCAGGCGAGCGATCCGGTGGCCGCCGTCGCGGCGCTGCCGGGGCTCGGCATCAGCCGCGTCCTCACCTCCGGCGGCGCGCCCACCGCCATCGAGGGAAGCGCCGTGCTCACCACGATGGCCGCCGCGGCCCCCGGGGTCGACGTGGCCGCCGGCGGCGGAGTGCGGCCCGGCGACATCGCCGGTCTGCTGGCGGCGGGCGCCACCTCGGTGCACCTGTCCGCCAAATCCCGGGCCACGCCCCGGCGCGCGGCCGGCTGGGTGCCCCTCGGCGCCGGCGGCACCTCCGCCGACGAGGACACCCACTTCCTCACCGACGGCACCGTCGTCGCGGAGGCGAGGGGAGCGCTGGACGCGACCGCCGGACGGAGGGAGGAGGCCGTCCGGGACGCCCCTCGGTGAACGGCCCGCGGGCCGACCCGGGACACTGGCACCGTGGACGCACTCGCCGGACTGCTGGAGGGCCCCCGGGCCCGGGGGGCCTTCATGATCCGCGCCTGTTTCGACCCGCCGTGGGCCGTGCGCGTCGAGGACCGGGCGCCGCTGACCGTGATGCTGATGGTCCGCGGCGACGCCTGGATCGTGCCGGACACGGGGGAGCGGCTGCGGCTGCGTGCCGGGGACCTGGCCATCGCGCGCGGCCCCGACCCGTACGTCTGCGCCGACGACCCCGCCACCGCCCCGCAGGCGGTGATCCTGCCGGGCGGCACGTGCAGCTACCCCGACGGGCGCCCCCTCAACGGCTCGATGGACCTCGGCGTACGCACCTGGGGCGACCGCGCCGACGGCGAGGCGGTCCTGCTCATCGGCACCTACCTGGTCCGCGGCGAGATCGGCGGCCGGCTCCTCGACGCCCTGCCGCCGCTGCTGTCCCTCACCTCGGAGGCGTGGGACAACCCCCTCACACCCCTGCTGATGACCGAGGTCACGCGGGACGAGCCGGGCCAGGAGGTCGTCCTGGACCGGCTCCTCGACCTGCTGGTCATCGCCGCGCTGCGGGCCTGGTTCGCCCGGCCGTCGGCCGCGGCGCCGGCCTGGTACCGGGCCCTGGGCGACCCGGTCGTCGGCCGGGCACTGCGGCTGCTGCAGGACGACCCGGCACACCCGTGGACCGTCGCGACCCTCGCCGCCAGGGCCGGGGTGTCCCGCGCCGCGCTCGCCCGCCGCTTCACCGACCTGGTCGGCGAGCCGCCCATGGGGTACCTCACCGGCTGGCGCCTCGCCCTGGCCGCCGACCGGCTGCGCGACAGCGAGGACACCCTCGGCGCGATCGCCCGCCGGGTCGGCTACGGCAGCGCGTTCGCCCTGTCCACCGCCTTCAAGCGGGTGTACGGCGTCAGCCCGCAGGAGTACCGGGCCCCGGCCCCCGCGTGACACCGGATCGGCGTGCCACCTACGCGATCTGGCGGGCGTGACGCTTCTGGAGCTCGTCCCAGGGCTCGCGCTCGCCCTCGAAAGGACGGAGTCCTCGGTGTCCAGCAGCAGCCGGATCCCGCCCGGCAACAAGGAAACGGACACCCGGAACAGGCCCCGGCGAGCAGCGGGAAGGGACCCTCAGAAGCTCCTCAAGTCCGTTGAACGCCACGGGACATCGAGTAGATCATGGCCCCATGTTCGGACGACTCGCTCCACCGGAACTCAATGTCCTCGTCCTGCGCGACGCGGACGTCGTCGCCCACGGCATCCGCCAGGCGCTCGCCGAGGCGACACCCGAGGAACGGCCCGGACTGGAGCGCGCCGCCGCCCTGGTCGAGCAGGCCGCCGCGGCCCCCGACGCGGAACTGTTCGCCCGCTGGGTTCACGAACGCCTCGCCGCGGCCGGACACGAGGGCCCCGCCGACTCCGTCCAAGCGGTCAGGACCCTGCGCGAAGCGGCCCCCGGACTCAGCCTGCGCCAGGCCGTCAAGCTGTCGAAGGCGGCCGCGGCCCACCGCCCCTAGACGGCCGCGTTCACGCCGTCACGCGTGGGGTTCGCCCATTCCTCGCGGAGCATCCCGAAGAGCACGCTGTCGTAGCGCTTCCCGTCCAGCAGCACGGCCGACCGGCGGCGGCCCTCCTCGCGGAAGCCCAGCTTGGTGAAGGCACGCACGGCGCGCTCGTTGCCGCTCCAGGTGTCCAGCTCCAGCCGGTTGAGGCAGTACGCGCCGAACAGGTGGTCCACGAGCAGCCGCAGCGCGTCACCGCCGTGGCCGAGGCCCCAGAACTCCCGCTCGCCGATGGTGACTCCGAGTGTGGCCACGCCGGCGTACGGGTCCAGGTCCCGGTAGTCGGCCATGCCGATCACGCTGCCGCCCGCCAGGTCCTCGACCGTGAACACGGCCGACTCCCTCGGGTTCAGCCGCAGCATGGTGTCGAAACCGAGGGCGACCGCCTCCGCCGTGACCGGGCCGAAACACGGGTCGCCGGCCGTGGCCCAGCGCACCACTTCGGGGTCGTTGCGCCACCGCAGATGGTGCTCCGCGTCTTCGGAGCGCAGCGCACGCAGCCTGACCCGCTTTCCTTCGAACTTTCCTTCGAGCATCCCGCGACTCTAATCGATCACAGAACCGCCGGAGCCGCGGAACTCCTGTGCGGCAGGATGGCCGCATGAATCGTCACGCGCGTGTCCTGCCGGTGCTGTTGCTGGCCCCGCTGCTGCTCACCGCCTGCGGCTCCGAGAAGGCGGACGCCGACCGCCCGTCCGGTTCCCCGTCGGCCGCCGCTCCCGCCGCGGCCCCGGACACCGACGGGGGCGAACTCACGGCCCGCGCCCAGGCGATGGGCGTGGCACCCGAGCTGGTCTACGTCACCGAGGCCCCCGGGTTCACCCTGGCCCAGCAGTCCGTCGGCGTCCGCGGCGACGACGGTTTCTCCGCCACCTGGGTCGACGGCGGGACCAACGCGCTGCTGAGCCTCGCCGTCGAACGGGGCACGATCACCGCCGGCACCTGCCCCGAGCAGCCCGTCGGCGACATGTCCGGCGAGCACACCACCTGCGAGCGCGACGGCGAGGCCTGGTACCGCACCGGTGCCGGACGCCACGAGTACGCCCTCCCCGAGGAGGGCCACGTCGTCCGCGTCTCCGCCGAGACGGACGCCGTACCGCGCGACGTCCTGCGCGCGGCCGCCCTCGCCGCCCACCGCCCCGACGCCGCCGAGACCGACCGCCTCCTGCCCTCCGCCGATCCCGCGCCCGCCACGCCGGTCGAACGCGGCGACCTGCCCCGGTTCGGCGACGGCGCACCCGACAACCACGTGGACGTGGGCGGCTGACCCGGTCGGTAGGGTCGTCCGGCATGGCACCCCGACTGCTCCTCTGCACCCGCACCACCGCCTACCGCCACGACTCCATCCCGGCCGCCGTCGCCGCCGTACGGACGCTGGGGGAGTACGAGACCGACCACACCGAGGATCCGGCAGCCCTGGAACGGCCGCTCGACGCGTACGCCGCCGTCGTCCTCCTCTCCACCAGCGGCGACGTGCTCACCCCGGCCGGGCGTGCCCGGCTCGCCGCGTACGTCGAGGCGGGCGGCGGGTTCGTCGGGGTGCACGCGGCGGCCTGCACCGAGTACGGCTGGCCGTACTACGGCGAACTGCTCGGCGCCCGTTTCGACCGGCATCCCGCCTACCAGCCGGGCCGGGTGGTCGTCGAGGACCGCGACCACCCGGCGACGCGGAACCTGCCGCCCGTCTGGGAGTTCACGGACGAGTGGTACGACTTCCGCACCAACCCGCGCGGCTCGGTCCGTGTCCTCGCCCGCGCCGACGAGACGTCGTACGAGGGCGGCGGCATGGGCGACGACCATCCGCTGGTCTGGTGCCGCGAACAGGGCACGGGCCGCGTCTTCTACACGGCACTCGGCCACGCCGCCGACGCCTACACCGACCCCGACTTCCGCGCCCACCTGCGCGGCGGCATCGACTGGGCGACCGGCCGCGCCTGACCCCCTGTCGCGATGATCGATCGGGCGGGGCCGGCTGCTACGCCGTGAAGGCGGCCACCGTGTCCAGCCCCGCCTGCCGCAGCGTCCGGTGGACGGCAGGGCGGGCGCCCTGGACGGTGAGGGTGACCGGCTCCGGCGCCCGGGTCACCGTCCGCAACAGCGCGTAGGCGCAGGCCAGGTCGATGTGCTCCAGGCCGCTCATCTCCAGGGTCCAGGCCCCCGGTTCCCGCAGCCGCGGGTCGAGGAGCAGTTCCTCCAGCACGCCCAGCGCGGGCGCGTCCAGGGTCCCGGAGAAGGCCAGCACCGCGTGCCGCCCGTCGGCCTCGGCGATCCTTACGGGTGCGTCGTCCGTCACGACAACCTCCTCGGTGGCACGGTGCGGGCATGCGTGGCCTCCATTGTCCCGCAACCCTGCCGACAGGGGCGGCCCGGAATAGATCCGTTCGGTGCGGCGCTGTGCCTTGAGCGGTACGAGAGTGCGGCGAAGGGCTGGTGGGCACATGCGGTCAGGCCAGACGAACCCCGTGGTCAGGACGGTGTACGGGGCGGTACGCGGCAGGTACGAGCACGGGGTCGCCGTCTTCCGCGGCATCCCCTACGCGGCGCCCCCCTTCGGGCCGGGCCGGTTCCGCCCGCCCGCGCCGCCCGAGCCCTGGGACGGCGTCCGCGACGCGGGCTCCTTCGGCCCCACGGCACCGAAACCGCCGTACTCCGAGGCCTTCGCCCGGTACCTCTCCGACCCGGCGATCCCCGGCGACGACTGTCTCAACCTCAACGTCTGGACTCCCGAGCCGGGCCCCGGCGCCCGCCTGCCGGTGCTGGTCTGGCTGCACGGCGGTGCCCTGACCAGGGGTTCCTCCGCCGTACCGGTCTACGACGGCCGCACCTTCGCCCGGGACGGCGTGGTCTGCGTGTCGATCAACTACCGACTGGGTGTGGAGGGCTACGGCCTGTTCCCGGACGCCCCCGCCAACGCCGGCCTGCGCGACCAGATCGCCGCCCTCCAGTGGGTGCGGGACTCCATCACCGCCTTCGGCGGCGACCCCGACCGCGTCACCGTCGCCGGCCAGTCCGCGGGCGCCATCAGCACCGGCGCACTCCTCGCCGCACCCCGGGCCCAGGGCCTGTTCCGGCGGGCCGTGCTCCAGAGCGGCGCACCCGAAGCCTCCGACCGCGACAAGGTGCGGCGCATGGTCCGCCGCATGGCCGCCCGCCTCAAGATCCCCGCCACCGCCGAGGCCTTCGCCGCCGCCGACCGCGACCAGCTGCTGCGGGCCCAGGCCGAGGTGGGCAGGTTCAGCAGCCCCGTACTCGGCGGCCCCGGCTTCGGCCTCGTCGTCGACGGCGACGTCCTGCCCCGCGACCCCCTGGAGGCGCTCGTCGACGGCGACACGGCACCGGGCGTCGACCTCATGATGGGCTGGACCCGCGACGAGTACCGGCTCTGGCTGGTCCCCGGCGGCCTCCTCGAACGCGTCGACCGGCTCGGCGCGGTGGCCCTCGCGGGCGCCCGCGCCCGCTGCCACTGCGGCAACGAGGTGGTACGCGGCTACCGCGCGCTGCGCCCCGACGCGGGCGCCGCCGAAACCGTGGGCCAGCTGGTCACCGACCACCTGCTCCGCATCCCCATGCACCGCCTGGCCGACGCCCGGCCCGCATCCTCGTACGTCTACGAGTTCGCCTGGCCGTCCAACCTCCCCGACCTCGGCGCCTGCCACGCCCTGGAGCTGGGCTTCGTCTTCGACTCCGGCGACGGCCCCGACGCCCGCCGACTCGCGGGCGAGGGAGCTCCGCAGGCCCTGGCCGACGCGATGCACGGGGCGTGGGTGCGGTTCGTGGAGTCCGGAGACCCCGGCTGGGCGCCCTGGGACGCCACGCATCCCGTACGGATCTTCGGCGACGGCGACCCGCGTACGGCCTACGGCCCGCTCGACGCCGAGTACGACCTGTGGAAGGCCGACGTCACCACGCCCCGAGGAAAGCGGCCCAGGCGTCTGGTGCGACGGTGACGTGTCCCTGCGGGGCTTTGGAGTCTCGGATGTGGACGGCGGTGGGTTTTTGGGCGACCTCGGCGCAGTTGCCGCCTTCGTCGCCGCTGTAGCTGGACTTGCGCCATTCGTAGGCGACTTCGATGCAGTTGCCGCCCTCGCTGCCGCTGTAGCTCGACTTGAACCACCGAAGTGCGGTGCTGCTCATTGCTCTCCCAGGAGACGGTCCAGCAGTTCCCTCGTGTCCTCGGGGGTGAGGGCCTGAGACCGCAGCATCGCACATTTCTGCGTAAGGATCGCCACCTCATCGGGGTCGGCGATGAGTTGGCTGCCGCGCTGGTTCTCCGTGTAGGCGAGCCGCTGGTGTTCGGGGGTTTCGAGCAGGACGAACGGACCGTCGAGAGACGCGTGACTGGCGCGGTCCAAGGGCAGCACCTGGAGCATGAGCCCGGGTAGCTCGGAGCACGCACGAAGATGACGGAGCTGTTCTGCCCATACCTGCCGCCCACCAAAGGGCGCGTGGACGACCGGCTCCCACACCACGAAGCACGTGATCGGCGGCTCCTTGCCCTGAAGGATCCCCTGCCGCTCGATACGTGCCGCCGCCAGCCGGGCGATCGTGTCCTCGTCGTAGAAGGGCACGCGGCTGCGGAACACCGCCCACGCGTACGCCTCCGTCTGGAGCAGACCCGGCAGCACCTGGTTCTCGTACGACGAGATGGCGATGGCCTCCCGCTCCCGGTCCAGGAACTCCTCCGCCCACAACGGAACCAGATCCACCTCCGGCATCTTGCTCAGCGCGGTCGACAACGCCCCCTTGGTCTGGAGGAGTTCGTCGAGCTGCTCGGCGAGGTCCGGCTTCAGTGGGCGTCGGCCCTGTTCGATCGAGGCGATCTGCTGCTCGCCGATGACGAAGCGCTCGCCCAGGGACCGTTGGGTGTGCCCCGCCGCCTGCCGGTAGAGGGCGAGCAGCGCGCCCACCATCTTCATCGCGGAGGCGTTCCTCCGTGTCGTCGTGCCCATGAGGTCGAACTCCCCACCCGTGCGCGTACGTTCACCCTCGCGCACCCGTACAGACCGGCTGTACGGCCATGCGCACTGTCCCATCATGACCACGGAGCGTGACCCTCGTCACGTGAACAGTGAAACTCCACCCTCGTCCCCACGTGAGCGCCTCTACCGCCGTGAACGCCGGTCCGTCCCCGCCGCGCGGGAGTTCGCGAGGGAGACACTCGCGGACTGGGGCGTGCGCGGGCGCGCGGACGACGTGGTGCTGTGTGTCAGCGAACTGGCGACCAACGCCCTGCTGCACGGCGTACCGCCCGGCCGGGGCTTCCTGCTGCGGCTGTGGCTGCTGCCCTGCGGGGATGGCGTACGCGCCGAGGTCCACGACAGCGGGGACGGCGTACCGGCGGTGCCCCTGGACCCGGACGGGTCGGACGAGGGCGGGCGCGGGTTGCTGCTGGTGTCGGAGCTGGCGGACAAGTGGGGCGTGACGGAGCGGGAGCCCGGCAAGGTCGTGTGGTTCGAGTGTGTCGTCCCGGCGGACTGACGGGGCACGCCCGTCTGCCCTCGGGGGCCTTCACCGGATCTCCACGCTCCGTCACGTGCGACGGGTCAGGCCCAGCAGCCGTTCACGGTCGCGGCGAGGCCGTCCATGGCGTCCTTGATGTCGCTCGGGTCGGCCGTCGAGTTGTTCTCGATGAAGGAGAAGATCCGCCAGTCCCCGTCGTCGGTCCGCGTGACACCGCTCAGGGCGATGGCACCGGTGAGCGTGCCGGTCTTCGCGTGCACCTTGCCGACGGCGCACTCGGAGTCGGGGTCGTCGAAGCGTCCCCACTCCGGGCCGAGGCTGGCACCGGCCTCACCGGAGACGGGCAGGCCCTCCAGGATCGAACCCAGGGCGGGAGACTCCGTGATCGCGTCGAGGAGCTGTGCGAGGGTCGCGGCCGGAATGCGGTCGGCCCGGGAGAGGCCGCTGCCGTCGTGCATCTCGAAGTTGTCGAGGGAGATCCCGTACGAGCTGAGCACCTGGCGGACCAGCTCGGTGCCGCCCTCGAAGGTGCCGGGCTTGCCCAGCTCCACGGCGGTCATGCGGAGCAGCGTCTCGGCGATGTTGTTGTCGCTCGTCTTGAGCATCTGCCTGACGATGTCCGACAGCGGCGCCGACTTGTGCTGTGCCACCGGTACGTCGGACTGCTTCGCCGTCGCGCGGCCGACATCGCCGTCGACGGTGATGCCCTGCGCGGCGAGCTTCTCGGCGAAGACCCTGCCGGCGTCGATCGACGTGTCCTCGACGGCGGCACCGTCGACGACGAGCGAACGGACCGGCGCGACCTCGGTGGGGTAGTAGCCCTCGTTCCAGCCCTCGGCGAGGCTCGGGTCGGCGAACAGGCTGTCGTCCACCCGGACCTCGACGTCGGTCCGGCCCGCCGCCTTGAGCCCATCGGCGGCGGTCCTGGCCAGCTCGGCGACATCCTCGCTCGTGAGGGTGCGGTCGCCGCCGCCGACGAGGGTGAGGGTGCCCTCGCCGTACACGACCTTCGTGGTGAACTCGTGGTTCGCGCCCAGCAGCGTCAGGGCCGTGGTCGCCGTGGCGAGCTTGGCGTTGGAGGCCGGCATGAGGGCGGTGGAGCCGTTGTGGTCCCACAGGGCGGTGTCCGAGTCCGCGTCGAGCACCACGCCGCTGACGTCGGTGCCCAGGCGCTCGTCGGCGAGGCGCTCGTTGAGGTTCTTGACCAGCTGCGCGTCGTCGGCGGCGAGGTCGTCGACCGAGATGCCCTGCGCCTTCGGAGCGTTGTCGTCGGCGGCGAAGGCCGAGGTCCCGGCCAGGGTGGCGGAGGCCACCGGCACGGCCATCGCGAGCACGAGGGCCCGTCGCGCGCCGATGCGGCTCACTCTCGCCTTGCGGTGCCGGCGCCCTCCGCCCGGCGTGAACGTGTTGGTGGGGGTTCCGTCTGGCGTACCAGTCATGAAGTGAAGTCCAAAGATCGGTTACTTCGTTCTGTGGGGGTGAAGCGCTGGGCACGCTACCAGCCGCCATATGAAGGGCCGGGACGGAAATTGACGGGGTGTGAATGTTGTGCGACCGAATTACGGAACGGCTTTCCCGGCGCCCTCGTGAAGGGGGCCTTCCCGGCGCTGTACGGGCGATTCCGTTGCCCTTTCGGGCGCCGGGAAACGGGATTCCTGGGCATCGCCCCGCCACCGGGCGCGCACCGTTCCGCCACCGACCACCGCCAGGGCCGCCACCGCACCGGCGGCGATCACCCGCCCGAGGCCGGATCCGGTTCCGCTCACCGGAACCGCGGCGGCGGCCGCCACGACGCCCGCTCCCGCGCAGGCCGCGAGCGCCTCGCCCCACGCACGCGCGGTCCCGCGCCCCCACCGCCACGGCCACGTCTCACTCGTCACCAGGTAGGCGACCAGCAGCACGACCACACAGGCGCCCTCCCACCAGGCCGGGTCCCCGAAGGCCGCGACCACCACGACGGCACCGGCGAGCAGCGTGGTCCGTTGGCGGAGCAGCCGGTGGGACCACCAGAAGACGTTCAGCGAAGGCCGCCGGTCCGGCGAGGGCGCCGCCCACGCCGCGAGGACGACCGCGCAGCCGAGCGGCACCGCCTGCCCCGCCGTGGTCACCGTCGCCCACGGCCGCCACGCCATCACTACGGCCGCGACTCCCAGCACCCGCACGGGCACGGTGCCGATCCAGTAGCCGGAGTACTCCCGAAGGCCGCCCCGCCTGTCCAGCGCCGTCATCCCGCCCGTCCCCTCCCGCCGGCCCGCCCCGACAGCAGCGGCGCCAGCGCCGGATCCAATGACTCGCCCACGGTGTGCCGAAGCACCGGCACCCCGCTGTCCCGCAGGGCGAACCGCATCGCGTCGCGCTCCGCGCGCCACAGACGCAGGCCCAACTCGCCGGCCTCGTCGCCGGCTTCCACCTGAGGGTCTCCGCTGGGGATCTCCACGACGACGGGGTGGCGTCCCCGCGCCTGGAGGTCCCGCAGCACCGCCAGGATCCGTGCGTCGCTGAGCGGGGTGAACACGTACACGAGGGCACCCTCCGGCAGCGCGGGCGGCGGGACCCGCTCCAGCCCGTCGCCGCCGAAGGTGCGGTCCTTGCGGACGTCGAGGACGCTCTCGACGATGCGGTAGAACGCCGCGTCCCCGGTGCCCGGCGCCAGCCAGCGGGTGGTGCCGCCGGTCGAGACGACCCCCACCCGGTCGTGGGTGCGCAGGTAGGCCCGGGTGAGCCCGGCGGCGGCGCGTACCGTCTCGTCCAGGGAGGACAGCCCGGTCACCGGGTCGACGACGTCCCCGAACGCGTCGAGCAGCATCACCGTGTCGGCGGCCCGCTCGGCAGCGAACCGGTGCAGCTGCACGGCACCGCGCCGGGTCGTCGACGGCCAGTGGATGCGCCGCTGCCGCTCCCCGGGAACCCAGGGCCCCACCCCGATGACCTCGACGCCTTCCCCGGACTGCGGCGAGGCGTGCTCGCCGAGCCGCTGCGGCAGCCGTACCGGGATCGGGGTGAACCTCGCCTGTGCGGCGTGCGGGAACACGGACACCTCGGCCGCCTCGACGCGCACGGTGCGGCGCACGGTGCCGCCGGGGTCGTACACGTCGAGGTCCACCGGGCCGAGCGACCAGCGGCCCCAGTTCAGCGCCGTGTGGTGCAGCGTCACCACGGACCGGCCGACGGCCACCTCGTCGAGGCGCAGGCCGGGGCCGAGCGTGACACCCGGGTCGAGGCGTACGGCGTCGCCGTCGTGGGCCACCTCGATGCGGACGGTGACCGTGTCGCCCTCGAAGCAGCGCATCGGCTCGACGGTCACCGACGTCTCGATGCGGCGGGCGTGGGCGCGGGGCAGCGCGAGGGCGAGCAGCACCAACGGCGCCGCCGCGAGCGCGAGCAGCCACCCCCGCCCGGTGAGCAGCGCCGCGGCCAGCGCCACGGCGGCCACGGTCAGCAGGCGCAGCGTGCGCTCGCCCGGACGCGGTCCGCCGGGCGGCGGGGGCGGTGGCTGCGCGGGGGAGGTGCGGCCCTCGAGGGCGCGGACCACCGCCGCGCTCGGCCGGGGCCCGGGTGCCGGTCCCGCCGCCGGCGCGGGTGAGGTCACGACGACACTGCGGCCGTACGCCGCGTCGTCGGCGTACCGACGCTGTCGACTATTTCGCGCAGCACGTCGTCCGTGGACATCTCGCGCACCCACAACTCCGGCCGCAGCGACACCCGGTGGGCCAGCGCGGGCACCGCGAGGTCCTTGACGTCCTCCGGGACGACGTAGTCACGTCCGTCCAGCACGGCGCGGGCGCGCGCCAGCTGGACCAGGGCGAGTCCGCCGCGCGGCGAGGCGCCGATGCTGATCTGGGGGTGGCCGCGGGTCGCGCCGACCAGTGCGACGGCGTACTCCAGCAGGTCGTCGTCGATCTCCACGCGCTCCACGACGGCCCGCCACGCCACTACGTCGTCCGGTCCCGCGAGCCTCTCGAGCACGGCCTCGGGCGCGGCCCGGTCGATCCGGGCCCGCAGCATCGCCAGCTCCTCCGAGGCGGCCAGGTACCCCATCCGCACCCGTAGCTGGAACCGGTCGAGCTGGGCCTCGGGCAGGGAGTACGTGCCCTCGTACTCCACCGGGTTGGCGGTCGCGATCACCAGGAACGGGTCGGCGAGCGGCCGTGTCTCGCCGTCCACGGTCACCTGGGACTCGGCCATCGCCTCCAGCAGTGCGGCCTGCGTCTTGGGCGGCGTCCGGTTGATCTCGTCGGCGAGCAGGAGGTGCGTGAAGACCGGGCCGGGGTGGAACACCATCTCGCCGGTGCGCTGGTCGTACAGCGGTGTACCGGTGACGTCGGAGGGCAGCAGGTCGGGGGTGAACTGGATGCGGCGGAAGTCCAGGCCGAGCGTGGTGGCGAAGGACCGCGCCAGGAGCGTCTTGCCGAGTCCCGGCAGGTCCTCGACGAGGACGTGGCCGCCGGCCAGCACACCCAGCATCACGTGTTCCAGGGCGTCCTGCTTGCCGACGACGGCACGGCCGATCTCGCGCAGTACGGCACCGGCCTGCTCGCCGACCTGCTCGGCGGTGCGGAGCCGGGGCGTGGAGGTAGTCGTCACTTCGCTTGGTCCTTACCGGTACGGGGGGTGCGGGTGCGGGTGCGGGTCGGGGCGCGGTCGCGGTCGTGGGGTGCGCCGAGTGCTTCGAGGCGGTCGACGAGGCGGCGCAGTACGTCGACGGGCACCTCGCCCCCTGGCCCGGTGCCCGGCGGCACGGGCCCCAGCCACGGCCACAGCTCGGGGCCGACCAACTCGGCGGCCCGCTCGGGCTGATGTTCCAGGGACACGTGGTGGTGCTCGGCGAGAGCGGCGGCGTACAGGCGGCGCAGCTCGATCCGGAGCACCGCGCGGTAGTAGAGGGCGCCGTCGGGACCGGTGGAGGTCTTCACGTTGCGTCGCCACTCGCCCATGCCCGGGGCCCGGGTCCGCAACAGCCGCACCTCGTCCCGGTACGCGGAGTCGAGGGCGCCCGCCCCGGTGACGTACCGGGCGACGAGCAGGGCCGCGGCGACGACCAGGGCCACCAGGGCGCCGGCCGCCCCGGGGCCGTCGAGGAGCAGGACGAGCAGCACCCCCGAGCCGGCGACCGCGCCGGCGAGCAGCCCGAGCCGACGCAGCGTGAGCATGTCCTGCCCCGGGGCTTGATCCAGGGACCGGTTCACCGCTTGGCCTCCCCGTCCCGGACCGGGTCCGGTTCCCGGTCCCCGAGCAGGGACGCGATCTCCTCCAGGGCGGTGGCCGCGGCCGACCGGTGCGAGCCGTCCATCGGGTGCGAGGAGTAACGGGCCTCGCGGAAGAGCGCGGTGAGGCGCGGCGCGGCCGGGCCCGGGGCGAAGCCCGCGTCGGCGGCGCGGGTGAGCAGGTCGGCGGGGCTGTCGGAGGCGTGGCGCGGTACCCCGGACGCCGCGAGGGCGTCCTCCATCGCGGCGTAACAGGCGATGACGGCGGCGCGGGCGTCGTCGTCGGTGCCGGCCAGGGCGCGCCGGCCCGAGTGCACGGCGGACAGGAGCAGTCGCGCGTCGTCGTCCTGCGGCGCGGTGCCCGCCGGGCCGGGGCGGTGCGGCACGCTCAACCGGAACCGTCGCAGCCGCCGTACGACGGCCACCGCGACGAGCACGACGACGACCGCGGCCAGCACGGCGAGCACGAGATACAGCGGCAGGGAGGAGTGGTCCGTCGAACCGTGCGGGCGCTCCTGGGGCGGGGGAGTGGCGAAAGCCGGTTCGGGAGCCGGTCCGGTCGCCTCGGGCGGCGGTGGGCCGGGCGTGCCGTCGCCGGTGGAGAACCGGTGCAGGACCAAGGCCAGTACGCCGATGACGCCCGTCGCGGACAGCAGCAGGGGCGCGGCGACTTCCCGCAGCCGTTCCTCGACCGGCGGCAGGTCCATGCGGGCGGCGCCGAAACGGGGGCGAAGGCGCCGGACGGCCGTCCAGACTCCGATCGTCCAGGCGGCGGACGCCGCGATCGCCACGATGCCCCACCGGCCGAGCGGCCCCTGGCCGGAGTGCAGCAGCCCCTCCACGGGCCGCAGCACGAGTGCGGCGACCGCCAGTGCCCCGACGACTCCGACAGCGATCAGCGCCCCCGGCGCCGCGCGGTGCCCGGTCCGCTCCCCCTGCTCCATGCCGTCCGCCCCCCGCCGAACCCGTCGCCCCCGAAAGCCTGTTCAGTGCCATCTTGGCACATGCCGCACCTGCTGCCCGAGGGAGATCGGCTCCGTGGCCGACGTGATCGTCTGCGGGCGGCCCCCAGACATCCCCTAGCCCCGGTAGCGGGCGCGGCCCACGGCGGCGGCCACCGTCAGCGGGACGGTGAGGACCGCGGCGGTGAGGAACAGGCCGTGGTAGGCGTGACGTTCCGCGGGGCCGGCGGCGACGGCGCTGGCAACGGCGCTGCCGACGTAGAGGGCCACCCCGAACATCGCGACTCCGGTCGCACGGGCCGCCGGGGACAGGGCGGTGGCCCAGGACTGGATCGTGGAGTGCATGAACGACCAGCCGCCGCCGAGCAGCAGGGCGCACGCCACCAGCGCGGGCACCGACCGGTCGGCCGCGGCGCAGCCGAAGGCCACCGTGATCTGCACCCCGCCGGTCACGATCAGCCGGACCGGTGTCCACCGTCCGACCAGGCGCTTGACCATCTGCGCCGCGGCCATCGAGCCCACGCCGTACAGCGCGGTCACCGCACCGGCCAGGGCGGCCGAGGCACCCTGGGCCTCCAGCGCCGGCGCGATGTACGTGAGGAAGCCCAGCAGCACGGCCCCCTCGAACATCGCGACAGCCATGACGTACCACTGCCAGCGGGACCGCAGGACGATCCCGAAGGGGGCGAACAGCGCACCGGGCGCCGCGCGCGGCGGCTCCGGCAGCCGGCGCAGGGCGACGACCAGGTAGGCGGCGATCACGCCCGGCAGGGCGAAGACCACGCGCCAGCTCGCGTAGTGGGCCAGTACCCCGGCGACGACGGTGGCCACGGCGGTGCCCAGCGCGAAGGCGGTCATCAGCTCGCTGAGCGGACGCTGACGGACCGCGGCGGGCACCGTGTCGCCGACATAGGTGATGGACGCGGCGATGGACGCGGCGAAGCACGCGCCGGCCACGACGCGCGCCACGATCAGCACCGTCGCACCGGGCGCGAGCACCGAGGCGAGCGCGGCGACGGCGGCCCCGGCCAGTGAGATCCGCATGACCCGCACCCGGCCCAGGCGGTCGCTCGCCAGTCCCCAGACCGGCTGCATCAGGCCGTAGGCGAGGAAGTAGCCGCTGGCGGCGAGCATGACCGTGGTCAGCGGAACGCCGAGCCGGCTGCCGATGACCAGCAGCATGGGGGTGATGCAGAACCGGTCGAAGTTGCTGACGAATCCCGCCGTGCGCAGCAGGCGCAGGGCGGCCGGGGGCATGGGCACGGCGGCCGGGTCGGCGGGGTCGGCCGCCGGAGGCGGTGCGGAGGTGGTGAGGGACGGGTCGGCCGGGTCCATGGGGTGCTCCTCGAGTGGTGGTTGCCGGCCTGTCCGACCGGCGTGTCCAGCTCATCACCGCGGCCGGCCGGGCCGGCCCCGCAGCCGATTACCCTTGCTCACAGCCTGGGGCGCGGTGCGTCGCGCCGTCGCGGGCCGGTGGCGCGAGGAGGACCGAGGACGTGAACGGCGGGGGAACCAGCGACCCGCGGCGCGAGCTGGGAGCGTTCCTGCGCTCCCGCCGGGAGCGGCTCGGGCCGGCCGAAGTGGGGCTGCCCGGCTCACCGCGACGGCGTACCCCGGGGCTGCGACGCGAGGAAGTCGCCGAGCTGGCCGGGGTCAGCGCGTCCTGGTACGCCTGGCTGGAGCAGGGCCGGGTCCGCACGTCGGAACAGGTGCTGCGGTCGCTGGCGCGGGCACTGCGGCTGAACGCGGACGAAACCGCGCACGTGCTGTCCTTCGTCGAACAGGCCGTGCCGGCCGGGCGGCCGCCGGGATGGGTGTCGCGGAACCTGCTGTCGTTGGTGGAGTCGCTGGCACCGAATCCGGCCGCGGTGCTCGACCCGCACTGGGACCTGCTGGCCTGGAACTCGGGTTACTCGGGGCTGCTGACCGACCTGGCACGGCTGGCGCCCAAGCAGCGCAACCTGCTGTGGCTGGTGTTCCGCTGGCCGCCCGCCCGCACGCTGCTGGCCAGTTGGGAGCCCGAGGCGCGGAGTCTGCTCGGCCAGTTCCGGGCGAAGGCGGCCCGGCATCCGCAGGACGGCCGGTACGCCGAGATCACCGAGGAACTGCTGCACGACCCGGACGCCGCCCGCTGGTACGGCCGCAGGGAGACGGCGGCGTTCCACCCCGCCGTCCGCCACTTCCGGCACCCGCAGGCCGGTGACCTCCGCCTGCGGTACGTCAAACTCGCCGCCGTGGACGAGCCCGGCCACCACCTGCTGGCCTACCTGCCCGACGACCGGGCGACGGCACGGGGTCTTGGGCTGCTCGCCGGGCAGCGGTGACGGCCCGGGCCGCGCGGAGGCGGCTGCCGGGCCGTCGAGATTCACCGGTTGCGGGGTGTCAGGACGTGAGTACGGCCTTGATCACCGATCCGTCGGCGACCGCGTCGAGCGCGTCGGCGTGCCGTTCCAGCGGGAACGGCGTCACCAGGCCCGCCAGGCCGAACCGGCCGGTGAGGGCGGGCAGCAGACGCACGTACTCGACGAGATGGGCGCCGGTGAAGGCCCAGGAACCGACGACGTCGAGTTGCCGGTGGACGATCTGGTGCGGGTTGACCGCGGTGTCCCCGGCGTCGGTGTACTGGCCGATGACGAGGTAGCTGCCGCCCCGGCGGGCCAGAGCCAGGCCCTGGCCGACGGCAGCCGGTACGCCGGCGCACTCGATCACCAGGTCGGCGCCGTCCCCGCCGGCCGCGGACCGCGCCTCCCGCAGGACCGCCGCGGGGTCGTCGGCGCCGGCGATGTCCAGGTGGACGTCACCGATGCCGGCGGCCGCGGCCCGCTCCAGCCGTCCGGCCGGACCGCCGACGATCACCACCTTCGCGGCCCCGGCCAGGTGCGCGAAGGCGGCAGCCGCCAGTCCGACCGGACCGCTGCCCTGCACCACGACGCTCTCGCCGAGCCGCACCGGCCGCCGCTCGTACAGCGCGTGCGCCACGGTGGGCCCGGCACAGGCGAGGGACATGGCGGCGAGCGGGTCCGTGCCGTCGGGGACCTTGATCACGGTGGTGCCTGGCCGGAGCACGATGTGGTCGGCCCAGGCCCCGGACAGTTCCGGCCCGTCGGCGAGGGCGCGGTTGACGCCGTAGGTGCTGCGCCGCTCGCACAGGGTCGGTTCGCGGTGCAGCCGGCAGGGCGGGCAGACGCCGCAGGAGATGGAGGAGGCCCACATCACCGTGTCACCGGCCGCCAGTGGTGCCCCGGCGGCATCCCGGTGGGTGCCGGGCCCCAGCTCCCGTACGACGCCCAGCCCTTCGTGGCCCAGTACGAGGGGGACCGGGATGTCCAGGTGGCCCTGGCACAGATGCAGGTCGGTTCCGCAGACGCCGCCGTAGCCGCAGGCTACGATCATGCCGCCGGCGGGCGGCTCGGGCAGCGGGAACCTCCGCAGCGACAGCGGCCTGCCGAACTCCTCCAGGACGACGGCGCGTCCGGTGGGCGCGGCCGTCGCGGAGCGGCCGGTCACGACGCCACCGCGCACTGTGTCCGGGAGAAGGGGAGGGCCAGCGGACGCAGCGGTGCGGTGTCGCGGCACACCACGTAGTCCGGACGGGGTTCGCCCGCGGGCCGCGGAAGGTTCTCGGTGTCGTTGTAGGTGGCGATCAGCAGCCGGCGGGCGAACGGCGACATGTTGGGGGACGAGCCGTGCACGATCTCCGGGGAGAACAGCACGACGGAGCCGGCCGGGCCCTTGGGGCTGGTCATGCCGTGGCGGTCGACGTGCTCCGCGAGCTGCCCCGGCGACAGCGATATGTCGTCCGGGTCGAGGTGCTGCTCGGACCTGGCGGACGCCGACCGGCCCTCGTGGACGAGCCCGCGCCGGTGCGAACCGGGCAGGAAGATGACCGGGCCGTTGAACTCGGTGACGTCGTCCAGGAAGACGCCGATGTTGACCTGGCGCGGGGCGGGCAGGCCGTCGGCGATGTGCCAGGCGAGGAAGTCCTGGTGCCAGGCCCATTTGTCGCCGCCGAAGGCCGGCTTGGCGTTGATCTTGAACTGGTAGACGTAGACGTCGTCGCAGAGCAGTTGCCGCACCGGTGCCAGGATGCGCGGGTCGCGGACCAGTCCGGCGTACTCCGGCTGCCGTTGGTGCGAGGAGTAGACCGCGCGGACCTCCGTGCCGCCGTCCTCGGTCACCACCTGTGGCCCGGGGACCTTCGCGTCGCGTTCGAAGGCGGCGCGCAGTGTCTCCACCTCCTGCGCGTCGAGGAGGGATTCGAGCATGAGGAAGCCGCGCTCGTGGTATTCGGCGGCCTGTTGCTGGGTCAGTCGCATGCGCTTCTTCTCCTGGTTGGTCGGATGCGGGACGATGCGGATGTCATCCCATGAAGTGACCGCCGTCGACGACGAGTTGCTGCCCGCAGACATAGCCGCTGCGCGCGGTCACCAGGAACTCCAGGGCGTCGGCCATGTCCTCGGCCGTGCCGAGCCTGCCGCGCGGGACGGTCCCCAGAACGGCGCCGAGCCGCACGGGGTCGTCCAGGCGGTAGCGCTCGGTCACCTCTTCGGTGTCGGTGAACCCGGGCAGCAGGGCGTTGACCCGGACGTGGGGGGCGAGTTCGAGGGCCAGGCACTTGGTGAGCTGGAGCAGGCCCGCCTTGCTCGCGCAGTAGTTGGCGCCGTCGGCGCGGGGCCGGATCGCCGTGGTGGAGGCGACGTTGACGATGCTGCCCCCGCCGGCCTCCACCATCGCGGGGGCCAGGGCGCGGGTCAGGTGGAAGGGGCCGGAGAGGTTGGTGGTCAGGACCGTGTCCCAGTCCTGTGCGGTCATCGACAGGAACGGCCGGTCGCGGTTGACACCGGCGTTGTTGACGAGCACGGACGGCGCCCCGTGGCGGTCGGTGAGCGAGGCGCAGACCGTCCGGATCTCCTCCGGCCGGGCGAGGTCGCAGCGCAGCGTCTCGATCCGGCCGTCACCGGCCTTCTCGGTCCGCCGCGCGGCGTCGTCGTCACTCCGGTAGAGGGCGATCACCCGGTGGCCGAGGGCGGCGAGCCGGAGACTCAGTGCCCGTCCGATGCCGCGGGTGCCGCCGCTGACCACGGCGACCGTCATGACACCTCGGCGACGAGGTCGCCGCGCTTGAGGCCCGAGCCCGCGGGCACCTCGGCCGGGTCCGAGCCCAGGCCGGCGATGGCGTTGTGCTCGTCGACGAACACCACGTCGGGAACGAAGGAGGCGGCCTCTTCGTCGGTCATGGCGGCGTAGGCGATGAGGATGACGAGGTCACCGGGGCTGATGAGCCGGGCCGCGGCTCCGTTGATGCCGAGGACGCCGGAGCCGGCCGGGCCCTCGATGACGTACGTGGACAGCCGGGCGCCGTTGTCGATGTCGACGATGTCGACCTTCTCGCCGGGGAGCAGGCCGGCGGCGTGCATGAGGTCGGAGTCGACGGTGACCGAGCCGACGTAGTGCAGATCGGCCTGGGTGACGGTGGCGCGGTGGATCTTCGACTTCATCAGGGTGCGGTACATGCGGACTCCTTCACGTGGCGGGGGAGGTGGACGGGACGGTGATGCCTGGGCCCGGCCGGGTCACACCGGCCAGGTCGCGTAGCGGCGCATGCCGTACAGCAGGGGCGCCGCCTCGGCGGCGGGGACGTGTGTCTCGGTGTGCAGGACTTCGCCGATCACGACGGTGTGGTCGCCGGCCGGGACCGTCCGGGTGACGCGGCACTCGGCGGTGGCGTGGGAGTCCTGCGGCAGTACCGGCAGTCCGGTGAGGTGCCCGGGCCGCCAGGGGACGGTGGTGAACCGCTCGGCGGCCGGACCGGCGAACGCCTGGGCGGCGCGGCGCCCGCTGCCGTGCAGGAGGTTGACGGTGAAGGCCCCGCGGGCCGCGAGCACGGGGAGGGTGCTTCCGCCGGCTCCCGCGCACACCAGCAACTGCGGCGGGTCGAGGGAGACGGAGCACAGCGCGGTGCAGGTGAAGCCGTACGGTGTGCCCCGCGCGTCGGCGGTGGTGACGACGGCGACACCGCTGGGGTGCGAGCCCATCAGGGCCCGGAAGGCGTCGTGCGGCACGGCGTGTTCGTCCTCGGCACGGGGTGCGGAGGGCATCGAGGCCATGGCGCCCGCGGGGGTCACCACGAGAAGGCCCGGGCGTCGTAGAGGTTGACCCCGGTCGCGGCCTTGCCCAGGTACTCCAGGCACTCGTGCGGCTTGGCCGGCATCACGTGGGCGAACTGGACCTCGCGGATCAGCCGTTCCAGCGTGTGACCGCGGCTGACGGCGGCCGAGCCGCACAGCCGCAGCGCGTCCTGGGCCAGTCGCGGACCGGTCTCGCCCACGACGTACTTGGCGGCGTGCACCATGGCGTTGGCCTCCAGGCTGCCGCGTTCCGCGGTGACCAGGTCGCCGGCCTCGTGGACCAGGGCGCGGGCGGCTCGCAGACGGGCGGACATCCGGCCCAGTTCCTGCTGCACGACGGGCGAGTCGGCGCGGCCGGGGGCGGCGGTGACGTGGTCGACCGTGTGCCGGTAGAGGGACTCCACCATGCCCAGGTAGGCGCCGGTGTAGCCGGCGAACATCCAGTGGGGTTCGCGCACCACCTTGAACAGGGACATGCCCTCGACGCCGAGGTAGAGGCGGGAGCGGGGCACCACGACCTCGTCCAGCGTCATGGGCGCGGTGCTGGTGCCGTACATCGCCGACAGGTGCCGCACGGCGCCGAAACCGACGCCCGGGTCGTCGGCGGCGACGACGAAGTGCGAGACCTCGCCGCTCGCCTCGGCGTCGCCGTCGGCGGCGGCCACGACGTAGTAGTCGGCGGCGCCGGCCAGGGACACGAAGTCCTTCCTGCCGTTCAGGACGTAGTGCGTGCCGTCGTCGGAGCGGCGGTAACGGGTCCGCATGCTGCGGAGCTTCGCGCCGCGGCCGGCCTCGGACGTGGCGGAGGCGAACATCTTGCGCCCGTCCACCACCTCGCCCAGCATCCAGGCGCGGAAGGCGTCGGCGGCCGGGGACAGCCGGGTCCCGGCGGCTTCGGCGAGCGCGCCGACGACGACGTGGTGCATGTTGAAGCCGAGGGCCGCGGCGCCGTTGTGCGCGCCGAGCTCGGCCAGCACCCGCCAGTAGTCGCCGAAGCCGAGACCGGCGCCGCCGGCCTCCTGGGGGACGAGCAGGGCGAGCAGCCCGGACTCGCGCAGGACGCGGTAGGCCTCGTGGCCGTCGTCGTCCGCGGCGTCGGTGCCGGCGGCGAGCGGGGCGATCGCGGAGCCCGTCTCCGCGGCGAGTTTGAGGAGGTCGTCGAACTGGGTCGGCAGCGTCATCGATGTCCTTGGGGTCGGTTCTCGGCCGGTGGGTTGTCGGCCGGTCGGTTCTCGGCCGGTCGGTTCTCGGCCGGTCGGTTCTCGATCGGTCGGTTCTCGGCCGGTCGGTTCTCGATCGGTCAGTTCTCGACGGGCAGGCCGAGTTGACGTGCCACGGCCACCCGCAGCAGGTCGTTCGGGCCGGCGTAGGTGAGGGCCGCCATGGGGCTCGCCAGGTCCGCGGCGAGGTCGAAGCCGGGCAGGAAGGCACGGACGCCGGACAGCGCGGTGGCGTGCTCGGTCATCCGTACGTAGTCCTCGGACACGGAGATCTTGGTGAGGGCGGCCTCGGCGGCCAACTGCCGGGCGGGTGTGCCGGAGTCGAGCCGCGCGGCCATCGCGTAGAGCTGGACACGGGAGCGGTGCAGCGCCAGGGCCATGTCGCTCACCCGCGCGGCGACCTGGTGACTGGCGCCCATGCGCCGGCCGAAGTGGTCGCGCCCGGCGGCCCACTCGACGGTGCGTACCAGCAGGCGGTGCATCGGGCCGAGGGCGTAGCCGAGGATGACGGAGCGCTCCCAGGCTGTGGTCGAGGCCATCACCGCCAGTCCGGAGCCCGCCTCGCCGAGCAGCGCGTCCGCCGGCAGCCGGGCGCCCTCGAAGATCAGCTCTCCCATCGGCACGGTCGGCAGCGCGGTCTTGGCAAAGGTCTCGCCGCGCCGGACCCCCGGGAGGTCCAGGGGGAGGAGGAACGCGGACAGCGCGAACGGTGAGCGTCCCTGAGCGGTACGGGCGAAGACGATCGCCCGGTCGGCCACGGGCGCCGCGGTGATGAACGTCTTCGCGCCGTCGAGCATGAAGCCGTCCGCGTCGCGCACGGCGCGGGTCCCCATGGAGAACGGGTCGCTGCCGCCGCCGCGTTCGGTCAGCGCGTGGCAGAGCAGGGTCCGGCCGTCCTGGACGTCGGCGACCGCGCGCCAGGCCGCGGCCGGGAGCGTGGCCCGCAGGGGGAACTGCATCCCGAAGACCTGGGAGGCCAGCGCGTAGCACAGGCCCGGGTCGACGCCCGCCAGGCCGATGCCCTCGATCATGGCGAGCGCGCGGGTGACCGGTCCGGGCGCCGTGGCGTCGGGCGGGGCGAGGCGGAGCACACCGAGGTCGGCCATGGCCCGCCACTGGGCGGTGAAGTCCAGGTCCCCGGTCCGCTCCGCCACCGGCGCGGCCAGGTCCCGGTAGGCGTCGACGACTTCCTCGGTCTCCGGTGCGCACCCGCGCAGTGCCGCGGTGGTCGGCGCGCTCATGTGCGGCCCTGAACGGCGAGGCTCTCGAGCGCGGCCCACAACGCCCTCGGGCTGCGGAAGTTGGCGGCGACGATCTCGGTGTCGGGCAGGGTGACGCCGGCTTCCTTGTCGAGCGCGGCGACGATCTCCATGATCGCCAGCGAGTCGACCAGACCCATCTCCAGGAGCGGGGTGTCGGCGGTCAGGGAACTCGCGTCCTCGCCGGGTCCCCAGGTGATGCGGCTGCCGATCAGGGCGCAGAGTTCTTCGACGCTGTTCATACGGTGACGTCCTCCGGGTGTGCGGGGCCGGCCGCGGCGCTCAGGGCGCGGCGGTCGACCTTCCCGCTGGTGGTGGTGGGCAGGGTGGTGAGCGCAACGACGCGGTCGGGCAGCATCCGCTTGGGCAGTGCGTCGCGCAGTGCGGCCAGGACTTCGTGTTCGGCGGCGTCGGTCTGCGCGTAGGCCCAGATCTGGCCGGCGCGGGAGCCGTCCGTGCCGTCCTTGGCGACGACGGCGGCGGTGACCACCTGCGGAAGCTCCAGGACGGCGTGCTCCACGTCCATCAGATCGATGCGGTGGCCGCGCCGCTTGACCTGGTGGTCGCGCCGGCCGCGCAGCAGCACCTGGCCGTCGGGCCGCCTCCGGCCGAGGTCACCGGTGGCATAGGCGCGGCGGGCGACGCCGTCGCGGAAGACGGCGGTGACGGTGGGGTCCTCGGGCGCCCCGCCGCGCAGGTAGCCCTGGAAGACGACGGGGCCCGCGACGTGGATCTCGCCCTCGCCGTCCGTGGGCCGGCCGTCGTCGTCGAGCACGTCGACGTGGACGCCGCCGATGCCCCGGCCGACGGGCAGTTCCCGGTCGGCCGTCCAGTCGGCCGGCACCCGGTAATAGGTGCAGGCGTTGGTCTCGGTGGGCCCGTACAGGTTGTAGAACGGCACCCCGTCGAACAACCTCAGGTACCGCTCGAGCAGTTCGGGGGCGAACGGCTCCCCGCCGAAGGCCGCGATCCGCAGGCTGGCCGGCGGGGCGTCCGCGACACCGCCCTGCTGGAGCATGGCGTGGTAGAGGGACGGTACGGCCATGAAGGCGGTGACGCGCTGTTCGGTCAGCCATGCGACGACATCGCGCGGGAAGACCCGCAGCGGGTCCGGCATCAGGACCGTACAGGCTCCCGCGGCGGCGGCGCTGAACAGGTCGAAGGTGGTCAGGTCGAAGGTGAGGGCGGCCTGCGAGCCGATCCGGTCGTCCGGAGTGAGCCCGAACTCCCGCGCGGCCCACAGCGCGTAGTGCGCGACGTTCTCGTGCGAGAGCAGGACGCCCTTGGGCCAGCCGGTGCTGCCGGAGGTGAACAGGATGTAGCCGCCCTCGTCGGCCGGCGGGGGCAGCGGCGCGGGCCGCTCGTCGGGGCCGAGGGAACGCAGCAGGTGCAGGCCGTGGCCGAGGGCCTCCTCGGTGGCCGGCGCGCCGTCGCGGGCGCGGGTGACGGCCCGGCGGGCCCCGGTCAGGGCGCGGTCGACGGTCAGCAGCACCGACAGGCCCGCGTTGCGGATCATCCGGGCGGTGCGCTCCGGTGGGTCCGCGGTGTCGAGCGGTGCGGCCACCGCACCGGCCCGCAGCACCGCGTACAGGGCGATGACGGTGGCGGGGGTCTTGGGCGCGTAGACGCCGATCCGGTCGCCGGGGGCGACGCCGGTGGCGGCCAGCCGGGCGGCCAGCGCGTCGACGGCCCGCTCCAGCCGGGCGTACGTCCAGCTCTCGCCGGCTCCCTCCAGGGCGGTGCGCTCGGGGTGGGTCCGCGCGGAGCGGGCCAGCAGGGCGTCGAGCCGGGGGATGGTCGTCGCGGTCACCGGCCGGCTCCCGCGGACCGGGCCCGCGCCGTGTACGCGGAGGGCTCGGCGAGGAACCCGCGGACGGCGTCGACGACGAGTCCGGGCCGGACCAGGTGGGGGTAGTGGTCGCAGCCTTCGGGGACCAGGCGTCCGAACGGGCCGTCCACCGCGCGTTCGACCGCGTCGACCTGGGCCATCGTGCCGTACTCGTCCTCGTCGCCCTGGATCGCCAGCACCGGTGCCGTGACGTCGAGTTCGTCCTCGATGGACCAGTCACGGAAGGCGGACGATAGCCAGACCCCGCTCCAGCGGTCGAACACCCCTCGGGGCTCGTCGTGCACCATGGCCAGCCTCCGGGCGAGCGGACCCGCCTCGTAGGAGGCGCGGGCGTTCTCGATGCCCCGGCGGTTCTCCTCCTCGAAGTACATGTGCGGGCCCATCCCGACTACGGCTTCGACCGGGTGCACCGAGGCGTACAGCAGCGCCATCGAGGCGCCGTCGCTGTGGCCGACCAGGACGGGGCGGCGCATGCCCAGCGCGTCGAGCAGTTCCGGCAGCACCCCGTGGGCGTGCTCGTGCATGTAGCGGACGGTGCGGGGGAGCGGGTCGGGTCCGCTGCCGCCGTGGCCGTGGCGGGAGTAGACCAGGGCGCGGCGCCCGGTGGCGGCGGCGAGCTGGGCGGGAAAACGTCCCCAGGCCGCGAGACAGCCGAGTCCGCCGTGCAGAAAGACCAGGGGGGAGAGGTCGGGATTTCCGTCGATGACGACGTGTTCCAAGGGACCGTTGCGCGTAGTGATTACCGGCACAGCACAATCCTTCTGAGTGTTTACGGTGGCGGAGCGGGCATTCCGGCAGGGCGGGCGGACATCGCGCCGTGCCGGTCCCCGGTGGCGTGGTCAAGGCCCGGCAATGCGCCGGGAAGACGACAGAAATAGTTGAGGGAATAACAATCGCGAGGGCGGTGGACATCCCGTCCGCCGGACGGTCGGGACGCCGACGTCTTTACTTGCCCTTTGGTCGATCTTTGCACCATGTCGATTGACGGTGCGCATCAATATCCCTGCACAGTAACCCCGTTGCTGCCGGGCGCACGGTCCGCCCGGCGGCACCACGAAGACTAGACGCCGCGCAAGGTGTGGGAGAAATGACGTTACCGAACCACCTATACGCTCAACGAATGAATGTCGAACTGCGTCACCTCCGTTGCTTCCTGGCCGTTGCCGAGGAGGGGGGTTTCACGGCCGCCGCACACCGGCTGCATCTCGCCCAGCCGACCCTGACGCGCAATATCAGGACACTTGAGGAGTCTTTGGGCGTGCGGCTTTTCGAGCGCACCACTCGCAGAACGGAACTGACCGGCAAAGGAGAGGCCCTGCGGGAAGCCGTCGTCCCGCTCCTGCGTCAACTCGACTCCGCGCTGACGGACCTGCGGAACGGGGACACACTGCGCGTCGGGTTCAGCTGGGGACTGCCCGAGGGCCTGTCACGGCTCGCCGCCCGGTTCACAAAGACGACCGGCACCGGCGTCGAGTTCATCCGCTGCGACACCCCCCAGGCCGGACTCGACACCGGCCGGGCCGACGTGGCCCTGCTGCGCAGCACGCCCCTGCCGAAGGGGCTGCGCGGTGTCCTCCTCTACGAGGAGTCGCGCAGCGTGGCCGTCCCCGCCGGCTGGAAGCTGGCCGAGCGCAGCGAACTCGACTGGGCCGAGCTGGCCGGGCTGCCGCTGATCGTCAACACCGTCAGCGGTACCACCTTCCCCGACATGTGGCCCGCCGGCAGCCGGCCCGTGGTCGGCTCCGAGTGCCGCAACTTCGACGAATGGCTGGAGCAGGTCGCCGTGGGCCTCGGCGTGGGCACCGCACCGGTCTCCGCCGCCCGCCGCTACACGCACCCCTCCGTGCGCATCATGCCGCTGACCGGCGCACCCACCGTGCCCGCCTACCTCACCTATCCCTCGCACGGTGCCCACCCCCAGGCCGCCCGTTTCGCCGACCACGCCTGGCGTGCCGCCGAGGAGTTGCAGTCGGCCTGATCCGCGGCCGGGAACCGGGGCCGCCCGGGCCGGCCCCGGCGCCGCGTCCCATCACGATTCGTGATCGTGGCCAGAGCGGACTGCGTCTTGGACGGCCCCGCGCCCGGTGCTGGACTTGAGACACAGCGACGCCCCGGCCCACGGCGCCGGGGGCGTACGCCGTTTCGTCCGCAGTCCACAACGAGCCCCGGAGCACGTCATGCCCCTGATCCACGTGCAGCAGACCCCCGGCAGGACCGCCGAGCAGAAGAGCGAGCTGGTGCGCGCCCTGACCGACGCCTATGTGAGCGCCACCGGCAGCAAGCCGGAGAGCGTATGGGTGACCGTGCAGGAGATCGCCACCGACAGCTGGTCGATCGGCGGGGACACCCTCGCCGCCCGCGCCGCCCGGAGCTGACGGCCCGCAGCCGCCGTCCCCGCCGGGAACCGTCCCCCTCGTTCCCGGCCGGGAACGGCATCCTCATCTGCAGAGAGTCGCCATGAGAACCGCATCGACACCGGTACCGACACCCGCGCGGACGTCCTACGCGCTGCTGCTGGCCGTGCTGTGCTCGCTGAACGCCGGCGGTCTGTTCGCCTCCGACATCAACCTGCCGGGCGTGCCCGACACCGCGCAGGCCTTCGGCGCCCCGGTCGCGTCCGTGCAGTGGACGTTCAGCGCGTTCATGATCGGCATCGCCGTCTCGCAGGCCGTCTACGGGCCGATCTCGGACGCGTACGGGCGCAAGCGCGTCATCGTCTTCGGCCTCGGCCTGTTCGTTGCCGCCTCCCTCGTGTGCGCGGCGGCCCCCACCATCGAGGTCTTCGGGGCGGGACGACTGCTCCAGGCACTGGGCGCCGGGTCCGGCATGGTGCTCGGACGGGCCGTGATCAGCGATCTGTACGAGGAGAAGGAGGCGGCCAGGACCTTCGCCACGGTCATGCCGATCGTGGGTGTCTCACCGTCCCTCGCGCCGTTGATCGGCGGCTATCTGACCTCGTACGTCTCCTGGCGGGCGCCGTTCGCGGTGACCGCGCTGATCGGGCTGACGACGCTGGTCGTGATGGTCACGCGCATCCCGGAGAGCCTGCCGCCGCAGCGGCGCAGCAAGCACCTGGCGGCCACGCTCAAGGGCTACCCCGGCCTGCTGACCCGCCCGCTGTTCTGGGCCTACACCACCAACCTCGCGGTCGCCTACGGCGGTTACTTCGGCTACCTGGCCGCCTCGCCGCTGGTCTTCCAGAAGACGGGCCTGGCGACCGAGACGACCAGTTACTGCTACATCACCGTCTCCGTCGCCTACGTGGCGGGGAACCTGACCTCGCGCGCCCTGGTCCGCAGGCGGCGCATCGACGAACTGCTGTGGATCGGCCACGGGTTCTTCCTCGCCGGCGCGCTGCTGATGCTGGGGCTGGGGCTGAGCGGTGCGGGCGGGCGGTGGGGCCTGCTCGTGCTGGTGTTCATGCCGGTGATGACCTTCGGCAACGGCTTCCTGCTGCCGCTGTCCATGAGCGCCGGGGTGACGGCCTTCCGCACGACGGCCGGCTCGGCGTCCGGGCTGATGGGTGCGCTGCAACTGCTCGGCGCCTCGCTGGGCATCTTCCTGACCAGCAGGCTGCCCGCCGGTGACCTCCTCGCGCTGGGCTGGTTCGTGCTGGCCGCGTCGGCGGTGGGCGTCGTCCTGTTCGGCCTCTTCCTGGCGCTCGCGGCCAGGAAGCGCGCGGCCGGAAGCTCCCCGGCCGAGGACACCGCGACCACCGCGTCCGCCGTCGGCGAGCGCCCCAGGGAGGTTCAGGAGGCCGTCGCCGAGTAAAAGGACCGGTTCCGTCTGAGCATCGGCGAAGTCATCACCGAACCATCACTCGAAGAACCAATCGTGTGGCCCTTCGCCCTTCGCCCCTCGCCGCGAGCGGCCCTCCCCGGGGAGGGCCGCTCCGCGGTATGCGAAAATTCCCTCGCGGCGCCCCCCACCCGCCTGTGTTCGGCATATTCCGTAAAGGGGTCGCCGCCACAGAGGGGGATACCGTGGAACTGCGCCAGATTCAATACTTCGTCGCGGTCGCCGAAGACCTGCATTTCGGGCGCGCGGCCGAACGTCTGCATATCGGCCAGCCCGCGGTCAGCCAGCAGGTCCGCCGCCTGGAGCGCGAGCTGAGCGCCGAGCTCTTCGACCGCTCCGGCCGCACCGTCACCCTCACACCCGCCGGCCGGGCGCTGCTGCCCGAGGGCCGTGAAGTGCTCAAGGCGATGGACTCCTTCGCCGCGAAGGCCCGGCGGCTGGCCGCGCAGGGCGATGCCACCTTCCGCGTCGGCATCAGCTCCGCCCTCGGGCAGCGGCTCGACGACTTCCTGGACGCGCTGCCCGACCGGGGCGCGGGCACCCGCTTCGAGTTCCAGACCCTGGACGCCCACACCCGGCTGGAGGAGGTGCGTGCCGGGCGCCTCGACGCGGCCTTCGTCCGCGGCCTCGAAAGCGCCCCTGGCCTGCTGCTTCTCAACCTCTGGCAGGACCCGCTCGTGGTGGCCCTGCCCACCGCGCACGAGTTGGCCGGCCGCGACCGTCTGCGCCTGGCCGACCTGGCCCGCCTGCCGCTGCGCATCGCCCCCCGCGCCGAGAACCCCGTGCTCTTCGACACGGTGGTCCTCGCCTGCCGCAAGGCGGGTTTCGAGCCCGCCTTCGGCCCGCCCTCGACCGGTCTGCAGGAAACCCTCGCCGAGATCGGCGCGGGGGCGGGCGGCTGGATTCCGATGTACCCGGCGGCGGCCGGCACCGTCTCCTCGCGCCGCGTCGCGGTGCTGCCCATCGACGGCGCGCCCATCGCCATTCGCATGTCCCTCGCCCTGCGGGCGGACGCGGATCCCGAACGGCTGAGACTGCTGACCGAAACCAGTGCACGCGTGCACGAGAAGTCCGCGAGCAAAGAACCCTCCGTCTGATTCTTTACCTGGGCATTAAGGTCATGCCCACATCGTGGGATAGCGTGTCCCGTGTCGAAGAACTTCCCCCAGTCTGACGCTGGTTGAATACCGAAGTTCTTCGCGGTTCATCAACGGGGTGATGCGGAGCGGGTCCAAAGGGATCCTCCGCAACGGAATGAACGGTTTCCCAATTCTTTGTCGGCCCGTGCGGAAAGCCGCGCGGGCCGTCGCCCCGCCTGCTGCATGCGCCATTCATGGAGGGGTAAAAATGGTCATCAATCTTGATGTGACGTTGCGCGACGGCGGCTACCGCAACAACTTCGACTTCCCGCTCGACTACGCGCGCCACCACGTCCGGGAGAGCATCGCGGCCGGCATGGAACGGGTCGAGATCGGCTACCGCAACGGCTCCTTCAAGCCGCGGCCGGGCATCGGCCGGACCGGACTGGGCGCGGACGACTACATACGCGCCCTCGCCGAGGTCGTCCCGCCGGAGCACCTGTGCATGATCCTGCACCCGAAGAACATCACCGAGGACGACCTGCCGCGCATGTACGAGGCGGGCGCGCGCATGGTGCGGTTCTGCCTGCCCTCCGCCGCCCCCGAGGCCGGACTCGCCCTGCTCGCCCAGGCCGTGGACCTCGGGTTCACCACCACCGTCAACATCACCCGCGTCAGCCGGCTCGACGGCCGCCGCCTGGCCGAACTGGCGGCCATGTCGGGCGACTCGGGCGCCGACGTCGTCTACCTGGCCGACTCCAACGGCAGCATGCTGCCGCGCGAGGTCTCCCGGCTGGTGACCCTGGTCCGCTCGGTGACCGACGCGGCCATCGGCCTGCACGCCCACAACAACCTCGGACTGGCCCTGGCCAACGCCATCGCCGCCGTGGAAGCGGGAGCGACCTGGATCGACTCCTCCGTCCTGGGCATGGGGAAGGGACCCGGCAACCTCGTCACCGAACAGTGGCTGGCCTACCTCGGCCGGCACGGGCGCACCGACGGCTACGACCTGGGCCGGATCCTCGCCCTCGCCCACCGCATGGAGGGCGAGTTCACCGAAGCCGCACCCTTCCTGCCTCTGCCCGACCTGGTCCTGGGCCACTTCGACCTGTCCGTCGAGGAGCGCGCCAAGCTCCCTCAGGGCCGGATCTCGGACGCCTTCTCCGCCGCCCGCGAACTGACCGTCACAGGCGCTCGGTGACCCGGCCCGGACCACGGCCCGAGCCCACGCACGACGCGGCGCCCATGGCGGCCCGCGCCGTGCTGGGCCGGGCCGACGCCCCACGCCACGCGGTCGTCCTCGCCCCCGTCCTCGCCCGATGGGACCACGGCGCCTTCTTCCGGCGGATCGCCGACCCGCTCCTTGATTCGGGCCACCGGGTCACCGTCTACGACACCCTGTCCCTGCTGCGTGAGGGCGACGACCTGGGGAGCCTCGTGCACCGCTGGGCCCGGTACCTCGCACCGGAGGAGAACCCGGGCACGGCGCCCGGCGCGCACCGTCCGTCGCGGCACGCACCCCCGGACGTCCTGGCCGGCAACGCCCTGGGCGGCGCCGTCGTCCAGGGCATGCTCACCGAGGAGTGGACCCATCGGGCCAAGGTGCTGCTGCTCTCGGGGCCCACGGTCGCCGACCACCGACTGAACACCGCACTCGAACGCATCGCCGCGACGGCCGACGCCGAGGGCCTGCCCGCGGCCACACGCCTGCTGGAAGAGGTGGTGCGCGGCCCCGACGGACCGGCCGGCACCGCACCCCGGCGCCCCGCCGCGCCGGAAGCCTCCGCGCGCCCCGATGCGGCCGACGAACCGGCGGCGGTCCGGCGGCTGGCCGCCGGACTGCGCCTGCTGCACGACGCCGACGCCCGGAACCCGGTACGGGGCTTCCCCGGACCGCTGCTGCACGTCTACGGCGAACAGTCCCGGCTCGTCCGGCGCGACCACCTGGCGACGGGACCGCTGCCGCACCACCGTCTCGTCGCCGTACCGCGGGCCGGGATGCGCCCGCACGCCGACCGGCCGGCCCTCGTCCGGCATACCCTCACCCGCTTCCTGGGAGCTGAACTCACATGAACCGCAAGACCGTCGCCGTCCTCCCCGGCGACGGAATCGGACCGGAGGTGCTGGACGCCGCGTTGCCGGTGATCGACGCCCTCGACCTCCCCGTCGACCTCGAATTCGGCGACATCGGCTGGGAGTGCTGGCGCGCCGAGGGCAACCCCGTCCCGGACCGCACCTGGGACCTGATCGACCGCAGCGACGCCGTACTGCTCGGCGCCACCACCACCAGACCCCGCGCCGAGGCACTGGCGGAACTCGCCCCCGAACTGCGCGGGAGCGCCCCTCGGTACATCTCGCCGATCATCCAACTCCGCCGCCGCCTGGACCTGTTCGCCAACCTGCGCCCGGTGGAGAACTACCTCGGCGGCACCACCCCGTACCGCTACTGCGTGGTGCGGGAGAACACCGAGGGCCTGTACGCGGGGCTGGACTTCAGCCCCGTGCCGGACGCACTGTGGCCGCTGGTCGCCGACCACCCCAACGTCCGCCGCTCCACCCGCACCGGGGCGGCAGCCTCCGTCCGCCTCCAGACCGCGCACGGCCTGGACCGCATCCTGCGCTTCGCCTTCGAGAGCGCCCGCTCCCACGGCTACGGGCGCGTCACCCTCGCCGACAAGCCCAACGTCCTGCGCGACTCCAGCGCGTACGTCCTCGAGCGCCTCGAAGGCATCGCCGGCGACTACCCGGAGATCCCGTACGAGGTGCTCAACGCGGACGCGGTCGCCCTGTGGATGACGCGCCGCCCGGAACGGTTCGGCGTGATCGTCGCCGAGAACATGTTCGGCGACATCCTCTCCGACCTCGGCGGCGGCGTCATGGGCGGACTGGGTCTGGCACCCAGCGCCAACATCGGCGAGACGGGCAACTACTTCGAACCGGTGCACGGCAGCGCCCCCGCACTGGCGGGCCGGCAGCGCGCCAACCCCACGGCCGCGTTCCTCACCATCGGTCTGATGCTCGCCCACCTCGGCTTCACCGAGGAGGCGGACACGGTCAAGGACGCCGTACGGCACGTCACCCGCCGGCGCGACCGGGTCACGTACGACCTGGGCGGCTCGGCCACCACCACCCAGGCGGCCGAGGCGGTCGTCGACGCCTGCCGTGCGCTCCCGCACGCCCCCACCGCCGCCGTCGTCACCGTCGGCGACGAACTCCTGCGCGGCGACCTGGAGGACTCCAACGCGGGCCACGCCTCCCGCATGCTGGCCGAACGCGGCATCCCGGTCCGCGCCCGGCACACCGTGGGCGACGACGAGGCCGGCATCGCCGACGCGGTCCGCTCCTGTCTGGGCCGGGACGACGTCGTCGTGGTCATGGGCGGACTCGGCCCCACCTCCGACGACGTGACCCGCGGCGCCGTCGCCCGGGCGCTCGGCCGGCCGCTGGAGCACCGGGAGGACGCCTGGCAGGCCGTCGTGGCCCGCCTGACCCGCTTCGGCGTCGCCGTCCACGACGACAACCGCCGCCAGGCGCTGTTCGCCGAGGGCGCCGAACCGCTCCCCAATCCCGGCGGCACCGCGTGGGGCTGCCGCGCCGAGTCCCGGGGCAGCACCGTCCTCATGCTCCCCGGCCCGCCGCGCGAATGCCTGCCCATGCTGGAGGAGACGCTGCGCGACGGCCTGCCCCACATCCCCCGTCCGCCCGAGACCACCACCCTCTTCCGCCGCACCCTCGGCGTCATCGAGGCGGACGCGGCCGCCCTGGTCGACGCCCTGGTCAAGGACTACGACGGGCCGGCCAGGGCGGCCTACCGCTGGCACTACCCCTACGTCGACATCCGCGTCACCTGCCCGCCCGAAGACGCCCGGAACCTCGCGCGGCGCCTCGACGCCACGCTGGCCCCCCACGTCGTCACCGACCGCGACCGCACCGCCGTCCAGGAGCTGGCGGCCGTGCTGGACGAGCACGACACCGTCCTGGACGTGGACGACCGGCTGACCGCGGGCCTCTTCGCCGCCGAACTGGCCCGCGCACGCCGCACCGGCGACGGCTCGCGCTCCCTGCGGGTCACCCTGTCCGGCCGGTGGGAGGGCGGGGACCGGACGACCTACACCGGCACCGTCGCCCTGGCCTGCACGGTGCGCGAGGGGACGGGCGAGCGGACGGACACCCTGACGGTCCCCAACCGGGGCGCCGAAGTCACCGCCTACGCCGCCCAGTACGCCGCCTGGACCATCACCCGGCACCTCACCGGCCACCCCCACCCGGAGGACCCCGCATGACCACCGCCACCGCCCCCGCCGGCGACACCGGCGAGCTGCGCCGCAGGCTGGCGCGGCTGGACACCGCCGCCCTCTCCGACGCCATGGACAGCCTGCGCACCCCTGCGTGCGTACTGCCGGGCATCCGCCCGCGCACGCCGGGCACCGTCGCCTGCGGTCCGGCCTTCACCGTCCGCTACCGCCCGCTGGACCCCGACGCCCGGGGCTTTCGCAACGCGGCCGACTACATCGACGAGGTACCGGCCGGCTCCGTCGTCGTCGTGGACAACGGCGGCAGCCTCACCTGCACCAACTGGGGCTCCCTGCTCAGCTCCGTCGCCCTGCACCGCGGCGTCTCGGGCACGGTCGTCCACGGCTCGGTGCGCGACGTGGCGGAGAGCCGCGCCGCCGGCTACCCCCTGTTCAGCACCGGCGTCACCATGGTCAGCGGCAAGAACCGGGTCGTCCTGGACCGGACCGGGGTGAGCGTGGACGTCGGGGGCACCACGGTCGACCCAGGTGACTGGATCGTCGCCGACGACAACGGCGCGCTGCGCGTGCCCGCCGCGCTGGCCGGAGAAGTCCTCCGCCGCGCCGAGGCGGTCGACCGCACCGAGGCGCGCATCCGCGCCGCCGTGCTCGACGGCGGCCGGCTCGACGGGGCACGCGCCCGCTTCGGCTACGCGCGTCCGTGGGAGGACGGGGGCCACGATGACGGTCGCTGACGGCGGGGCGCGGGCCGCCCGCTTCATCGACGTCCACTACCACAGCGGCCCCGACGCGTATGTGCGCCGCCGCACCGCGACGAGCGCGGGCGCGGGCTACGCCGCGCACGGCGGCTGGGTGGTACTGAAGAACCACCTGGGGTCCACCGCCGCCCAGGCCTGGGAGGCCCGGCAGCACGGCCTGCCGGTCTCGGGCTCGATCGTCCTCAACGACCTGGCCGGCGGCTTCGACCCGAGGGCGGTGGAACAGGCCGTCATCCAGCACGGGGAGGACAGCGGCCTGCGGCTGGTCGTCCACCTGCCCACCGTGACCGGCCGGGGGCACCGCAGCCGGCTGGCCCGCACCCCCTCCCACCCCCTGCTCGCCGACGGCCTGCGTCCGCTCACCGTCACCGACGACGGCGGCACGCTCCGCCCCGACGTCCGTGAACTCCTGCGTGCCGCCCGCGACCTGCCGGTGGTCGTCTCCACCGGTCACGCCGACGGCCACGAGGTGCGGCTGCTGATCGAGGAGGCCGTGCGGCTCGACCTGCCCCGCCTGATGCTCAACCAGCCCGCCAACCCCATGACCGGGCTGACCTGCAAGGACCTGGCCGATCTCGTCGGCGCGGAACAAGTCTTCACCGAACAGACCGCGCTGACCCACCTCCTCGGCTACCAGCCCTGGCCCGATCTCGCCGACGTCCTGACCCTCCTACCGAGGGTCGTCTACAGCTCCGACCTGGGCCAGCCGTCCCAGCCGGACATCGCCCCCTGGCTGGCACAGAGCGCCCAGTGGTTCGAACAGGCCGGCCTGACCCCGCAACGCGTGCAGGAGGTCACCCGGGACACGCCCCTGGCGATGCTCTCGCTGTGACGGCACGGCGGGCGGCCCCCGGCCCCCGGCCACCGTCAGCACGAGTCAGGACGAGTCAGGACGAGTCAGGACGACGGGGGCCGACGCGATCGACCTGATCGCGTCGGGCCCCACCCGGCAGCAACCCCCGACCAACCGGGCCCCGGCCGCCCGCCACTCCCGCACCAGCCGGGGGGCGAACAGGGAACGCCCCCGCCATGCCCGCGCCCGCGCGTCCCACCTCTCCCCGCTGTTGGGATAGGCGACGACCGGCTTCCCGGTGACGCGGGCGGCGGTCTCGACCGCGCCCGACACGTCCCCGGGGACACAGCAGTTGACGCCCACCGCGACCACCTCCTCCGCGTCGGCGGCCAGGGCGAAGGCCTCCTCCAGCGGCTGACCGGCGCGCGTGCGGTCCCCCGCGACGGTGTACGACAGCCAGGCGGGCACGCCCAGACCGCGCACCGCCCGCAGCAGCGCCAACGCCTCGTCGGCGTCCGGGACCGTCTCCAGCGCGAGGACGTCGGGCCGTGCGGCGGCCAGGACCTCCAGGCGGGGCCGGTGGAAGCGCTCCAGTGCGCCCACGTCGAGGCCGTACCGTCCCCGGTACTCGGAACCGTCCGCGAGCATCGCCCCGTACGGGCCCGCCGACGCCGCCACCCACAGCCGGCGGTCCGGGTGGCCCACCCGCGCCCGGCGGGCGGCCTCCCGGGCCGACTCCACACTCAGCGCGAGCAGTTCGGCCGCCCGCTCCCCGCCGATGCCGCGCCGGGCGAAGCCCTCGAAGGTGGCCTGGTAGCTGGACGTGATCACCACGTCCGCGCCCGCCTCGAAGTAGGCGAGATGGGCCCGCGTGATCGCCTCCGGGTCGTCGGCGAGCAGCCGCGCCGACCACAGCGCGTCGCCCAGGTCGTGCCCGGCCGCCTCCAGCTGGTTGGACAGCCCGCCGTCGAGCACGAGCGGGCCGGAGGCGAGTGCGTCGGCGAAGGAGGAGGCGGAGGCGCCGTCGACGCCGTCGGCGTCGTCGTCGGCGAAGTCGCTGGTCATGCGTCCGAGGCTACGACGTGCCCACCGGTGCTCCCGCGTCTTGTCCCCCGTGCGAGCTACAGCCAGGTGTCCACCGTGAGGTGACGATCTCCGGCCGCCGGATCCGTAGCGTCCAATGCAGCCCGCGGCACGGAAGTCACGGGCCCGACAGAGGAGTTCCCGTGAGATTTGTCTGGCAGTTCCTGGCCGTGCTGGCGGCCTACGCCGTCGGCGGTGCCGCCACCCAGGCGGTGAAGGACAACGACTGGCTCACCCTGGTCGTCGGACTCACGGCGGCCGCGCTGGTGCTGTTCGTGTACGGGTGGGTGGTGCGGCGGACCGAGCGCCGGCAGGCCCTGGACGTGGCCCTGGAAGGCGCCGGCGCCAAGTTCGGCTGGGGGACGCTGATCGGTGCCGGAATGTTCTCGGCCGTCATCGTGAACCTCTTCACCTCCGGGCACTACGAGGTCGACGGACTCGGCTCGGTGCAGGGCGCGATCGGGCTGGTCGGTTTCATGGCCGGGGCCGCCGCGACGGAGGAGGTCGTGTACCGCGGGGTGCTGTTCCGGATCATCGAGGAGCACATCGGCACCTATCTCGCGCTGGCGCTGACCGGCCTCGTCTTCGGGCTCTCGCACCTGCTCAACGAGGACGCCACCCTGTGGGGAGCCGTCGCCATCGCCATCGAGGCCGGGTTCATGCTCGCCGCCGCCTACGCCGCCACCCGCAACCTGTGGCTGACCATCGGCGTGCACTTCGGCTGGAACTTCGCCGCGGGCGGCGTCTTCAGCACCGTCGTCTCGGGCAACGGCAGCAGTGAGGGCCTGCTGGACGCCACGATGTCGGGTCCGAAGCTGCTCACCGGCGGCGACTTCGGCCCGGAGGGCAGCGTGTACTCGGTGGGCTTCGGGGCGCTGCTCACCCTGGTCTTCCTGTGGCTGGCGCACCGGCGCGGGCACATCGTGCCGTTCGGCTCGCGACGGCGTGCCGCGGGCACCGACTCCGCCGCTACACTTCCCCGATGATCGATCGCCGAGGGATCGTGGAGCGGTGGCACCGGCTCGACGTCACGGTCCGGGACCTCCCCTTCGGGGTGCTGCTCCTCGTCGCGTCGCTCCTGCCGGCGCTGCGCGGTCAGGGCACGGAGATCGGCGGCCTGCCGACCCGTCCCGCCGACGCGCTGGCCGGGGTGGCGGCCGTCCTCCAGTCCCTCCCGCTGGCCCTGCGCCGGCGGTGGACGATCGCCTGCCTCGCCCTGGTCTCGCTCGGCTTCGTCGTCGACCAGCTCCGCGGCTACCACCTGTTCGCGGGCACCGCGCTGCCCATCGCACTGATCAGCGCGGGGTCGTACCTGGAGAAGTACCGGCGCACCACCCTGGTCGCCGCCTCGGTGGCCTTCGCGGCCCTGTCGGCCGAGCTGTACCGGCGCGGACCGGGGGAGGCGCCGATCGAGTTCGTGAGCTTCTACCTGATCCTGGCCCTCACCTGGGGCATCGGCGCCTGGATGCGCTCCGCGCGCGCCGCCGAGGCCGAACGCCGCAGCCGGGTCGCCGAGGACGCCCGCAACACCGAACGCGCCCGCATCGCCCGGGAGTTGCACGACGTCGTGACCCACCACGTCACGGCGATGGTCGTCCAGTCCGAGGCGGCCCGCTACCTGACCGCCGCGCCGGACCGGCTCGACGAGACGCTGGCCGCCGTCAGCGACACCGGCCGCCGCGCCATCACCGACCTGCGGCACCTGCTCGACCTCCTCAACCCGGACCACGGCACCGCCGAGCCCAGGACACCGCCCGTCGGCCGGGTGCTCACGCTGGTCGAGCAGACGCGCCGGGCCGGGCAGCCGGTGGAGTTCACCGAGGAGGGCACCCCGGCGGCGGCGACCGGCAGCTCCGACCTCGTGGCCTACCGCGTCGTGCAGGAGGCCCTGACCAACGCCCTCAAGTACGACCACGGCGCCAAGACTTCGGTCCTGGTGCGCCACGGCGAAAGAGAGATCACGGTGGAAGTGGGCACGGACGGCTCCGGCACGGGGGCCGCGTCCCCCGGCGGAAGCGGGCGGGGCCTGGTCGGCCTGCGGGAACGCGTCGACGTACTGGGCGGCGAGTTCAGCACGGAACGCCCGGCGGGCGGCGGATTCGTCGTCCGGGCCCGGATACCCGGGGGAAGCGGGGGGAGCACGGCATGAGCGCGCCGGTCCGGGTCGTGATCTGCGACGACCAGGCACTGATCCGCACCGGGCTGGCGACCATCGTCGATGCCCAGCCCGACCTGGAGGTGGTGGGCGAGTGCGGGGACGGGCGGACCGGGGTCGACCTGGCCCGCGAACTGCGCCCCGACGTCGTGGTGATGGACATCCGCATGCCGGTGCTCGACGGCCTCGAGGCCACCCGCCTGCTGGCCGGCGCCGGGGTGGAGCACCCCGTCAAGGTGCTCGTGGTCACGACGTTCAACCTCGACGAGTACGTCTACGAGGCGCTGCGCGCGGGCGCGAGCGGCTTCCTGCTCAAGGACGCGCCGCCGGACCGGCTGCTGCACGGCATCCGCACCGTGGCCATGGGCGCGGCGCTGCTCGACCCCGACGTGACACGCCGCCTCGTGGGCCGCTACGCCGCCCGGATCCGGCCCGCCGAGGGCACCACCCGCGACATACCGCTGACCCCCCGCGAAACGGAGGTCCTGCGCCTGATCGCGGACGGGCTCTCCAACAGCGAGATCGCCGCGGCCCTCGTGATCAGCCCCGAGACCGTCAAGACCTTCGTCTCCCGCATCCTCACCAAGCTCGACCTCCGCGACCGCGTCCAGGCGGTCGTCTTCGCCTACCGCCACGGGCTGGTGACCTGACCCGCGCGGCGCCGGAGTGGCGCGACTCAGTCCTGCAGCCGGCTGCGCATCTGCGACAGACGCCGGTCGAAACGCAGGTTGTACCAGGTCAGCCAGCTCATGAACACGATCGCGAGGCCGAGCATCAGGCTTCCGGCGCCGACCGATCCGGAGACGAACCACAGCGCCGACGTGCCGAAGAAGATGAGGAACAGCATCGGGAACGCCCACCAGCGGTTGCGCCGCAGCCGCTCCTGGCGTGAGTCGACGAACGCCGCCATCGCCCGCCGCCGCTCCGGGTCCCGGGGCACCGGCCCGCCCTCGAGGATCTGCCGGTCCATGCCGGGCACGTCGTCCGGTTCCGTACCGACCGCTTCCGCGTCCCGCACGCGCCGACGGCGTACCCACCACACGAGCCCGACGGCGATCGGCGCCGCGCCCACCACGGCCGACGGCCACGCCGACGCGCCGTTCACGACCAGTCGGACCCCGACGCCCACGACCAGGGCGATCACACCGATGCCCCACAGGCTGTCCTGCCACCGCAGCCGCCGACGGTCGTCGCTTCTCTCTGCGCTTGCCATGTCACCTCTCATGGGGGAGACGTGGAAGTACGGTGCAGACCGGGTACCCGCGTTCGCCCGGGACACTTCGGCCGACACCGAAGCAACCGGCCCCTAACGTGCGGGACATGAGCGACACGCGAACCGCCGCAAGCACCCTCACGCCCGCCGACGCCGTCACCGGCATGGTCGACCACGTCCTCGCCCTGGCCGCCACCTGGACCCACTGGGACGGGCGGCCCGCACACGTCGACGGCCGCGTCCACACCCCGCACAAGGCGATCCGGCGGGTCGCCGACCACATGGTCGACCATCTCGCGGAACTGGAGGCCCGGTTGGCGGGGGAGGAGACGCAGCCCGACCACTGGCACGCCTCCCTGGTCACCACGGACGCCGACCGCGCGCGCTTCACCGGCGAGGACCTGGACGAGGCCCGCAGCCGCCTCACCCGGCTCGCCCGGATCTGGGCCAACCGCCTCGACGCGCTCACCGACGAGCAGCTCGACCACTCGCCCGGCGAAGGCTGGAGCTTCCGCGAACTCGCCGTTCACCTGGCGGAATCCGTGTACTACGCCGACGCGATGGGCGACCTCTCGTGACCGCGTTCGCCGAACTCCACCGGGCCGGCGGGCCCCTGCTCCTGCCGTGCGCGTGGGACCACGCCTCCGCGCTCGCCCTCGCCGGGCACGGCTTCCGCGCCGTCGGCACGACCAGCCTCGGCGTCGCGGCGGCGGCCGGGCTGCCCGACGGCGCGTCGGCGACCCGCGACGAGACCCTGCGGCTGGCCCTCACCCTCGGCTCGGCCCCCTTCCTGCTCTCCGTCGACGCGGAGGACGGGTTCAGCGACGACCCGGACGAGGTGGGGGAGCTGGCGCGGCAGCTGGCGGCGGTCGGCGCCGTCGGGATCAACCTGGAGGACACCCTGGGACCGGCGGACCGGCACGCCGCGAAGATCACCGCGGTCCGCAGGGACGCCCCCGGCCTGTTCGTCAACGCCCGTACGGACACGTACTGGTCGGGCGAGGGTGACTGGGCCGAGACCCTGCGGCGCCTGGAGGCCTACCGCGAGGCCGGCGCCGACGGCGTCTTCGTCCCCGGGCTCACCGACCCCGCCCGCATCGCGTCCCTCGCCGCCCGCTTCGACGTGCCCCTCAACGTCCTGTACACGCCCGCGGGCCCCACCCTCGCGCACCTCGCCGACCTCGGCGTACGCCGAGTCAGCCTCGGGTCGCTGCTCTACCGGCGGGCGCTGGGCGCCGCCCTGGAGACGGCCGCCGATCTCCGGGCGGGCCGGGATCCGGACGGTCCGACGCCCACGTACGACGAGGTGCGGGCGCTGACCGGCTAGCCGTTCCCTTCGTCCCGCGGCCAGTTCTCCAGCGCCACGTGCAAGGCGTCGACCGCCTTGTCCCAGGACGCCTGTACGTCGCGCGGGGCGCCGAAACCCCCGGAGGCCTCCAGCGCGCAGTACCCGTGGAAGGTGGAGCGCAGCAGGCGTACGGCGTCGGTGAGGTCGGGTTCGGCCAGGCCGTAGGCGCGCAGCATGCCGTAGGTGATCTCGGCGGTGCGGCGCAGCGCGGGGGAGTCGGCCACCAGGGCCTGGTCGATGCGGATCTGGGTGGCGGCGTAACGGCCGGGGTGGCGCAGGGCGTACGCCCGGTAGGCACCCGCGAAGGCGGCCAGCGCCTCCTTCCCGGCCCGGCCGGCCACCGCCCCCGCGATCTCCTCGATCAGCTCGCCGCCGGCCAGCAGCGCCATCCGCTCCCGCAGGTCCCGCAGGCCGCGCACGTGCGTGTACAGACTCGCGTCCTTCACCCCGAGGCGCCGGGCCAGCGCGGAGACGGTGACGTTTTCGAACCCGCCCTCGTCCGCGAGATCGGCGGCGGCCGCGACGACACGCTCGCTCGTGAGGCCGACTCGGGGCATGGGACCACCTCTCCGGCGGTGGACGACGGCGCCTCCGGCCGGGAAGCCGGGAGAAGGCGGAAGACCCGGACCCGAGGGGCTCCGGGTGCCACCCTATTACGCCACCTCGCCCCGCCTCCTTGTTGCCCGCCGGGCCCGGCGGGGCTAGTTTGCGCGGCACCTGTCCCACCTCCGCCCCCCCCCACGTTCGGAGCCGTGCATGACCGATCCCGTCCTCCGCCGCGCAGAGGCCCCCGTTCTGGTGGGACGCACGGGAGAACTCCACGCGGTACGGGACGCGCTCGCGCACCCTCCGGCGGTGGTGCTGGTGGAGGGCGAGGCCGGGATCGGGAAGACGCGACTCATCCGGGAGGCACTCGGGCACGCATCGGTACGCGGCCGGACGATCCTGGCCGGAGGCTGCCACCCGCTGCGCGAACCCTTCCCGTACGGCCCGGTGTTCGAGCTCCTGCGCCGCCTGGAGGGCCGCCTGCCGTCGGGGCTCAACCCCGTGTGCGGGGCGCTGCGGCCCTATCTGCCCGAGCTGGACGACCGGTTGCCGCCCGCGCCCGAGCCGCTCACCGACCCCGGCGCGAGCCGGCACCGGCTGTTCCGCGCGGTACGGGCCCTGCTCGACCGGGTCGGCGGCGCCGTGGTCGTCGTGGAGGACCTGCACTGGGCGGACGAGGGCACCCGGGACCTGGTGCGGTTCCTGGTGGACGACCCGCCGGCCGGGCTCGGCGTGGTGCTGAGCTACCGCCGCGAGGAACTGCCCGGCCCCGGGCTGCCGCTGGGCCGCGCCTACCGGCAGCCGCCGGGCACCACCGCGGTCCTGGTGCCGCTGGGGCCCCTGGACGTGCCGGCCGTGCGCAGCATGACCGCCGCCCTCACCGGCAACGCCCGGATACCGGCCGCCCTCGCCGAGGCCCTGCACGAGCGCACCGCCGGCATCCCGTTCGTCCTGGAAGAGGTCGTACGGGCCCTTCCGGGCCGCCTGGACGGCACCGACCCGCTGGACGCCGTCGGCGTACCGACCCGGCTGCACGAGGCCATGGCCGATCGCATGGCCCTGCTGTCCCCTCGGGCCGACGCCTGTGTGCGGGCCGCCGCGGTACTGCGGGTCCCCTCCGGCGAGGAGCTGATCGCGACCGTGGCCGACGCCGGGACGGACCGGGACGGCGCGGCCTGGGCGGGACCGGCGCTGCGCGAGGCGCTCGGCGCCGGTGTGCTGCACGAACTGGGGCCCGACCGCTACGGGTTCCGGCACACCCTGGCCCAGCAGGCCGTCTACCGCAGCATCCCCGGACCGGCCCGCACGGCCCTCCACCGGCGGGCCGTGCGGGCCCTGGACGGCGTCCGGCCGCAGCCCGTCGTGCACCTCGCCTACCACGCCAAGGAGTCCGCGGACACCGCCGAGTGGCACCGCTACGGCGAGGCGGCCGCCCGGGCGGCGCAGCGCATGGGGGACCTGGCCCTCGCCGTCCAGCTGCTGGAGGACCTGCTGGCCGACGCCCGCCTGGCGCCCCTGGCGCGGGCCGAGCTGGCGACCCGGCTCAGTCGCGCCGCGGTGCACAGCGTCTCCCACCGGCAGGCCGCCGAGCTGCTGCGCCGCATCGTGCAGGACGACCGGTTGCCGGACCCACTGCGCGGGGAGATCCGGCTGAACCTCGGACTGCTGCTGCACAACCACGCCGGTGACTACGAACAGGCCCGCGCCGACACCGAGATCGCCGTCGAGGAACTGCGCGAACGCCCGGCGCTCGCAGCCCGCGGCATGGCGGCCCTCGCGCTGCCCGGCTGGGGCGACCACCCCTACCCGGTGTACGAGCGGTGGGTGACGCGCGCCGAGGCCCTGGTCGCCGAGGAGGCCGGGGAAGCCGGCGAGGCGGACGCGGGACTGCGGATGGCGGTGCGCGGCAACCACTTCACCCTGCGTGCCGGCCGCGGCGACCCCCACGTCTGGGAGGAGGCCGAACGCGCGCTGCGGGAGGGCGAGCGGACCGGCCCCGAGGCCCGAATGCAGGTGGCGCGCAACTGGGGCAACCTCGCCGACTACGCGGCCTGGCTGGGCCGGGACGTCCGGGCCCGCCGCTACTGCGGGGAGGCCGAGCGGCTGGCCGGGGAGCACGGCGCGACGTTCGTCGCGGGCATCGCGGCCGGCACCGGACTGCGCCTGGACTGGCACGGCGGCCACTGGCAGGAGCTGTCCGCCCGCGCCCACGGCATCCTGCGGGACAACCCCAAAGTGGCGCCCGTCGCCGCCGACGCACAGCTGGTGCTCGGCCAGTTGGCGCTGGCCCGGGGCGAGTGGGAGGAGGCGGCCGCCCGGCTGGACGCCGCAGGCCTCGCCGACCCGGACAACGCCCCCGCCCCGGTCCTCGCGGCGGCGTCCGGCGCCCGCGTCCGGCTGCTGCTGTCCCGCGGGCAGACCCACGCGGCCTGCGCCCTGGCCGACCGGGCCGTGGCCCGCGTGCGGCGCAAGGACATCTGGGCCTGGGGCGCGGAACTCACGCCGATGGCGGTGGCGGCGTACGTGCGGGACGGGCGCCGCAGCGAGGCGGAGGCGGTGACCGAGGAACTCGCGGCCGGTGTCGCGGGCCTGGACGTGCCGCTCGGCCGGGCCGCCGTGGACACCTGCCGGGGCATCCTCGCCGCCGCCGCCGGACGGCACGAGGACGCCGCGGCCGCCTTCACCGCCGCCCGTGCCGGATACACCGCGCTGCCCCGGCCGTACGCCGCCGCCCGCGCCGGGGAGGCCGCCGCCCGCGAGACGCTGGCACTGGGCGAGCCGGAGCCGGCGCCGGAACTGGGCGACGTCACCGAGGAGTTCGCCGCCCTCGGTGCCACCCGGGACGCGGCCCGCTGCCGCCGGGTGCTGCGCGGCGCCGGTGTGGTCACCCCCTCCCGGCGCGGGCGGCGCGGCTACGGCGACACCCTCTCGCCCCGCGAACGCGAGGTGGCCCGCCTGGTGTCCCTCGGCCACACCAACCGGGAGATCGCCGACGTGCTGTTCCTGTCGCCGCGCACCATCGAGCAGCACGTCGCGAAGGTGCTGCGCAAGCTCGGCGTCTCCTCACGGGCCGACGTACCGGCCGACGGCGCGTGAGCGGCACCCAGCTGTGACAGGCGTCGACGACGCGGCGGTGACAGGGAGTCGAGTACGCGGGGGTGACAGAGCGTCGAGCACGCGGGGGTGACAGCGCGTCGAATACGTAGGGGATACCTACCGCTCCACGGATTGTTCGCGCACCTCGCCCGGCGGAGGGTGAGCCCGCCCGGTTCCGGTGGCTCCCCCTCCGGAACCGTTCCCCACCCTTACCGGAGGAGCAGAGGTATGCGCAGAAGGAGAAGGCAGCTGTCCGCGCTGTGCGTCGGAGCGGCGGCGACGACGGTACTGGCGCTCGCCGGGCCGGTCGCCGCCGCCCCGGCGGACGGGTCGCCCGCCGAGGGCACGATCCGGAACGCGGACGCGGTCGGTGCGGTCGAGGGCCGGTACATCGTGGCCCTGGAGGGCCGGCCCTCCGTGCAGGCGGGCACCGAGGCCGACGTGCGGGCCGACGCCCGCGCCCTCGCCGAGCAGTACGGCGCGCAGGTCCGCCAGGTCTACTCGGCGGCCTTCCGGGGCTTCGCGATATCCGCCACCGAGACCGAGGCCAAGCGGCTCGCCGCCGCCGACGGCGTCGAGTACGTGGAGGCCGACGGCGCCGCCCGCCTCGTCGGCACCCAGCCGGACCCGCCCTCGTACGGCATCGACCGCGTCGACGGCGCACTCGACGACGCCTACACGTACCCCAACACCGGCTCCGGAGCCACCGCCTACGTCATCGACACCGGAGTCCACCTGAGCCACCCGAACTTCGAGGGCCGGGCCTCCAGCGGCTACGACTTCATCGACAACGACTCGGACGCGAGCGACTGCCAGGGCCACGGCACCCACGTCGCGGGCACCGTCGGCTCACGGGACTACGGGGTGGCCAAGGACGTCGACATCGTCTCCGTGCGGGTGCTGAACTGCCAGGGCACCGGCCAGTGGTCGCAGATCATCGACGGCATGGACTGGGTGGCGCGCAACGCATCCGGCCCCTCCGTGGCCAACATGTCGATCGGCGGCGACCCCAGCTCCTCCGTCGACCAGGCCGTCCAGGGCCTGGTCGACGCCGGCGTCACCACCGTCGTCGCGGCCGGCAACAACAACCTGGACGCCTGCAACTACAGTCCCTCGCGCACCGCCGCCGCGATCACCGTCGGCGCGACCACCAGCAGCGACACCCGCTCCAGCTTCTCCAACTACGGCCGCTGCCTGGACCTGTTCGCCCCGGGCAGCGACATCGTCTCCACCCGCAACGGCGGCGGCCAGACGACGATGAGCGGTACGTCGATGGCGTCACCGCACGTCGCGGGCGCCGCGGCCCTGTACCTGTCGGCCCACCCCGGCGCCGCACCGCAGGAGGTCCGCGACGCGCTGGTCGACGGCGCCGACCAGGGCGAGGTGGGCAACCCGGGCAGCGGCTCGCCCAACCTGCTGCTCAACGTGTCAGGACTGGGCGGCGACGACGAACCCGCGCCGGGCGAGCCCACGGCAGCCTTCACCGCCGACTGCTCCACCACGGAGCCGGCCTGCGCCTTCGACGCGTCCGGCTCCACCGACCCGGACGGTGACATCGCCTCCTACGCCTGGGACTTCGGCGACGAGAAGACCGGCACCGGCGCCGCCCCCTCGCACACCTACCCGGCGGCCGGCACCTACGAGGTCACCCTCACCGTCACCGACGAGGCGGGCAACTCCGACACCGCCACCCGCTCCGTACGGGCCGGCGCACCCCCGGCGGGCGACACCCCCACGGCGTCCTTCACGGCCTTCTGCATGCAGACCGGCTGCGACTTCGACGCCTCCGGCACCACCGACCCCGACGACGACATCGCCTCGTACGCCTGGAGCTTCGGCGACGGCCGGAACGGCACCGGGGTGACCACCTCGCACCGTTACCCGGCCGCCCAGCAGAACTTCACCGCCATCCTCACGGTCACCGACGAGGCGGGCAACTCCGACACCGCCTCCCGCACCGTCCAGTGCTGGAGCTTCGGCTTCTGCTTCGCCAACTGACCAGTCGCCGCCCGACCATCGATCCCCACGGGGCGCACCCGGACACGACCCGGGTGCGCCCCGCCCGTCTCCCGGCCGTCAGCCCGCCAGCACCCCGCGCACGAACGCGTTGGTGAACTTCCCCGCCGGATCCAGGTCCCCGGCCAGCACCCCGAAGTCGCCCAGCCGCGGGTACAGCGCACGCAGCTCGTCCGCCGGGGTGGTGAACACCTTCCCCCAGTGCGGGCGGGCCGCGAAGGGCGCGAGCGCCTCCTCCAGCCGCCGCACCACCGGCAGCACCGCCGCCGTGTCCTCGACCCAGGTGAAGTGCGCGGCCACGGTGTCCCGGCCGTAGGAGGGGCTCAGCCACTGCTCGTCGGCGGCGACCGTGCGGATCTCACAGGTCTGCAGCACCGGCGCGAGCACGTCACGTATCGCGTCCATCGCGTGCAGGGCGGCCAGGGCGTGCTCCCGGGGCATCAGGTACTCCGACTGCAGCTCGGCACCGCTGCTGGGCGTGAACTCGGCGCGGAAGTGCGGCAGCCGCTCGTGCCAGGGTCCCGGCACCCCGAACTGTTCCGTGCAGTTGACCGCGGGCATGCCCGGCACCGGGTGCGTCTTCTCGGTGGCCGGCGCCGCGTACGGGAAGTCGGACAGCGGCCGGTCGGTGCGCCGCTTCAGCCACACCTGGCGGAAGCCGGGCGCCCGCCAGTCGGTGAACAGGCTCACGCTGTACGCCGCCGCCATCACCGTCTCGAACGTCGCCGTGTCCAGCCCGGCCAGCGGCAGCCCGGTGAAGACGTGCTGCTCGACCTCGTAGGTCGGCTCCAGGTCGAGGGTGAGCGAGGTCACCACGCCCAGCGCGCCGAGCGAGGTCACCGCCCCGCCGAACCGCTCGTCGCCCCGCGCGAGCACCGCGGTCGAACCGTCCGCGGTGACCAGCTCCACCTCGCGCACCACCGACGCCAGCGGACCGTTGCGCACCCCGGAGCCGTGGGTGCCGGTCGCCACGGACCCGGCGACCGAGATGTGCGGCAGCGAGGCCATGTTCGGCAGCGCGAGCCCCCGCGCGTGCACCAGCCGGGCCAGCTCCGCGTACCGGACCCCGCCGCCGACCCGCACCGTACGGGCCGCCGTGTCCACGTCGACCTCGGACGGCAGGTCCGCCAGCGACAGCAGGACGCCCCCGTCACCCGGCTCGGCGATCTCGTTGAACGAGTGCCCGCTGCCCAGCACCCGCACTTTGGCGCTGTCCGCCACATGGGCCCGCAGCGCGTCCAGGGAGTGCGGCCGGAGCAGTTCCTTGGCCGTGTACGTGATGTTGCCGGCCCAGTTGGTCACCGTGATGTCGCTCATACGGCGGAAACCTACCCGGCGCGCCTGGAAGGGGCCCCGGGCGGGAAGCCGCTGTCGCGGGGGCATACCGTGAGAAGTCGAACGCCGGAGCTGGGAGGAGACACGGGATGGACAGCCGTACCGCGCTGGTCGAGGATCTGATGGAGCGGTTCCCGAACGTACCGCGCGAGGCCGTCTTCAAGGAGGACCTCCTGCGCGGCGGTGTCGCCTTCGACCCCTCCGCGCTGAGCGACAACGAGGACGGCGAGGTCAAGCCGAAGTCGTACTTCATCTTCTCCTTCGACCACGGCACCCTGCCCGAGCTGGGCGAGGCCGCCCTGCGCCGCCCGCCCGAGGAGATCATCCTCACCGGCGGCCCCTACGACCTGCGCCGCACCGTCGTCTCGGTCCGGGTGAACCCGTCCTCGCCCTACCGCGTGGCGGCCGACGAGCACAACCAGCTCGGCCTCTACCTCGACGGCAAGCGCATCTCCGACGTCGGCGTGCCACCGATGCCGGAGTACTACCGGCACAAGCTCTCCAACGGGAAGTCGGTCATGGAGGTGGCCCCGACCATCCAGTGGGGCTACCTGATCTACCTGACCGCGTTCCGCGTCTGCCAGTACTTCGGCGCCAAGGAGGAGTGCCAGTACTGCGACATCAACCACAACTGGCGCCAGCACAAGGCGGCGGGACGGCCGTACACGGGCGTGAAGGACGTCGACGAGGTCCTCGAGGCGCTGGAGATCATCGACAAGTACGACACCGCCAAGATCTCCACCGCGTACACGCTCACCGGCGGCGCGATCACGACGAAGGTTCAGGGGCTGGACGAGGCCGACTTCTACGGGCGGTACGCCAAGGCCATCGAGGAGCACTTCCCGGGCCGCTGGATCGGCAAGGTCGTCGCCCAGGCCCTGCCCAAGCCGGACGTCCAGCGCTTCAAGGACTACGGCGTGCAGATCTACCACCCCAACTTCGAGGTGTGGGACGAGTACCTGTTCAAGATGTACTGCCCCGGCAAGGAGCGGTACGTCGGCCGCGACGAGTGGCACAAGCGCATCCTCGACTCCACCGACGTCTTCGGCGCGCGCAACGTCATCCCCAACTTCGTCGCGGGCGTCGAGATGGCCGAGCCCTTCGGCTTCAAGACGGTCGACGAGGCCATCGCGTCCACCACCGAGGGCCTGCGCTTCTTCATGTCGCACGGCATCACGCCCCGCTTCACCACCTGGTGCCCCGAGCCCACCACCCCGCTGGGCAGGACCAACCCCGACGGCGCGCCGCTGGAGTACCACATCCGCCTGCTCCAGGCCTACCGCCAGACCATGGAGGACTTCGGCCTCTCCTCGCCCCCCGGCTACGGCCCGCCCGGCGCCGGCAACGCGGTCTTCTCGGTCAGCTCCTTCATGGACAGCCTGCCGGAGGACGCGCCCGTGGAGGTGTGAACACGGCGCCTCTCCCGGAGGCGAGAGCATGGGTGCGCGATATTCCGTGGCGCCCGGAGCCCGGGTGCTTCTAGGATGTGGCCACAGCCGAGCGGAGAGCAGGAGGTGTGACCGATGACTGTCATTGCGACGGGCGCTGCCCGTATCCGGAAGTTCGTCAAGTCCACCTCCGTGGCCGCCGGCTGACACCAGCTCACCTCCCGCGTACGACGCGCGGACGCCGGGGCCGCCCTGTGAAGGGTCTCCCTTGAATCTCGCTTCCTCTTCTTCCTTCTCCTCCTCCTCGCACCCGCTCGCCCCCTACGGCTGGGACGCGGAGTGGGAGTCCGAGTTCGCCCCGTACACCGACCAGGGCTGTCTGCCCGGCCGGGTCGTCCGGGTCGACCGCGGGCAGTGCGACGTCGTCACCGCGGACGGTGTCCTGCGCGCCGACACCGCGTTCGTCACGCCGCACGACCCCCTGCGCGTCGTCTGCACCGGCGACTGGGTCGCCGTCGAACCGGACGGCAACCCGCGCTACGTACGCACGTATCTGCCACGCCGTACCGCCTTCGTGCGCTCCACCTCCTCCAAGCGGTCCGAGGGGCAGATCCTCGCGGCCAACGTCGACCACGCGATCGTCGCCGTGTCGCTCGCGGCCGAGCTGGACCTCGCCCGGATCGAACGGTTCCTCGCCCTCGCCTGGGAGTCCGGGGCGCAGCCTCTGGTCGTCCTCACCAAGGCCGACCTCGTGCCCGACCCGGTGACCCTGGCGTACCTCGTCCAGGACGTGGAGACCGCCGCGCCCGGCGTGCCGGTGCTGTCCGTCAGCGCCGAGCAGGGGGAGGGGCTCGACGTGCTCGCCGCCGTCGTCTGCGGCGGTACGGCCGTGCTGCTCGGGCAGTCCGGTGCCGGCAAGTCCACCCTGGCCAACGCGCTGCTCGGCGAGGACGTCATGGGGGTCCAGGCCATCCGCGACGTCGACGGCAAGGGCCGGCACACCACCACCACCCGCAACCTCCTCGCCCTGCCCGGCGGGGGAGTGCTGATCGACACCCCCGGACTGCGGGGCGTCGGGCTGTGGGACGCGGGCAGCGGGGTGGACCAGGTGTTCGCCGAGATCGCGGAGCTGGCCGAGGAGTGCCGGTTCCACGACTGCGCCCACGAGAGCGAGCCGGGCTGCGCCGTCCTCGCCGCCATCGACAGCGGCGAACTGCCCGAACGGCGGCTGGAGAGCTACCGCAAGCTCATGCGGGAGAACCAGCGCATCGTCGCCAAGACCGACGCCCGGCTGCGGGCCGAGATCCGCAAGGAGTGGAAGCGCCGGGGTGCCATCGGCAAGGCGGCGATGGAGGCCAAGAGGGGCGGCATGCGGTAGCCCCTCGCCGGTCGCAACGCGATGTCCGATTTCCGCCAGCCCGGTCCTCCGGTCTGGCGGAGACTGGACAGCGTGACACAGACGGCGGAGTACGGGACCACACGCGACGACGGCAGGTACGAGGCCGTGCGGAGCCGGGACGCCCGGTTCGACGGCGCGTTCTTCTTCGCCGTCGAGACGACCGGCATCTACTGCCGGCCCAGCTGCCCCGCGGTCACTCCGAAGCGGCGCAACGTGCGGTTCTTCGCGACGGCCGCCGCCGCGCAGGGCTCCGGCTTCCGGGCTTGCCGGCGGTGCCGTCCCGACGCAGTGCCGGGCTCCGCCGACTGGAACGTCCGCGCCGACGTCGTCGGCCGGGCCATGCGGCTGATCGGCGACGGCGTCGTCGACCGCGAGGGCGTCGCCGGACTCGCCGGACGGCTCGGCTACAGCGCCCGCCAGGTGCAGCGCCAGCTCACCGCCGAGGTGGGTGCCGGACCCGTGGCCCTCGCCCGCGCCCAGCGGGCGCACACCGCGCGCGTCCTGCTGCAGACCACCGGCCTGCCCGTCACCGAGATCGCCTTCGCGTCCGGGTTCGCCAGCGTGCGGCAGTTCAACGACACGATCCGGGCCGTGTACGCGGCCACCCCGAGCGAGCTGCGCGCCGCCGCCCCGGCCCGCGACCGGGCCGCCCGGCGCACGGCCACCCCCTCCGCCGGCGTCCCGCTGCGCCTCGCCCACCGGGGCCCCTACCAGCCCGGCCCCGTCTTCGACCTGCTCCAGCGGGAGGCCGTCGCCGGGGTGGAGGAGGTCACCGGCGCAAGCGGCCGACGCGTCTACCGGCGCACCCTGCGTCTGCCGTACGGCACCGGGATCGTCGCCGTCCAGGAAAGGCCGGGGCGGCCGGGCCGGCCGGGGACCGGCAGCGGGGGCTGGCTGGAGGCCCGCCTCCACCTCACCGACCTGCGCGACCTCACCACCTCCGTCCAGCGGCTGCGGCGCCTGTTCGACCTCGACGCCGACCCGTACGCCGTCGACGAGCGGCTCGGCGCCGACCCCCGGCTCGCCCCCCTGGTCGCCGCCCGCCCCGGGCTGCGCTCACCGGGCACCGCCGACCCCGACGAACTGGCGGTGCGGGCCCTGGTGGGCCGCGCGGAGGCCGAGCGGCTCGTCCAGCGGTACGGCAAGGCCCTCGACGCGCCCTGCGGCACCCTCACCCACCTCTTCCCCGAACCGGCCGTCCTCGCAAAGGCCGCGCCGGACGGCCCTCCGGGCGCGCTCGCCGCCGCCCTCGCCGACGGCGTCGTACGCCTGGACCCGGGCGCCGACCGTGACGACGCCGAGCGCGCCCTGCTGGCCGTGCCCGGCCTGGACGCCCGTACCGTCGCCGTCGTGCGCACCCGCGCCCTCGGCGACCCGGACGTCGCCCCGCCCGGCCTCGCCGTCCCCGACATCTGGCGCCCCTGGCGCTCGTACGCACTGAACCACCTGCGCGCAGCAGGAGAGTGGGAGAACGACCGATGACCACCCCCACCACCTATTGGCACGAGATCGACAGTCCCGTCGGGCGGCTGCTCCTCACCGCCGCCCCCGATGGCGTGCTCACCTCCCTCTCCGTGCCCGGACAGAAGGGCGGCCGGAGCGTCCAGGGCGGCTGGCGGCACGACACCGGGCCCTTCCGGGCGGCCGAGGAGCAGCTCGGCGCCTACTTCGCCGGGGAGCTGACGGAGTTCCGGCTGCCGCTGCGCGCCGAGGGCACCGCCTTCCGGGAGCGGGTGTGGGCCGCCCTGGACGACGTGCCCTACGGGACGACGACTACGTACGGCGAGATCGCCGCGCGCATCGGGGCCTCACGGCCCGCGGTACGCGCCGTCGGCGGCGCGATCGGCGCCAACCCGCTGCTGATCCTGCGCCCCTGCCACCGGGTGATCGGCGCCGACGGCTCCCTGACCGGGTACGCGGGCGGCTTGGAGCGCAAGACGCGGCTGCTGACGCTGGAGGGCGCCCCGGTCAGCCGGCCAGCACCGCTCCCAGCCACGCCCCGGTGATCAGCAGGCACGCGAACAGCTCCGTCAGCAGGTCGGCGCCGCCGTGGCGCATCGCCGTGCGCAGCGACGCCATCGCCTCGCCGTGCCGCCCGAGCCGGAGGCGCTCGGCGAGGTAGATCCCGCCCATGAAGCCGGGGACCGCGCCCAGTACCGGGACGACCACGAAGCCGAGGACGGCGCCCGCGCCCCCGTACGCCGTCAGCCGGCGCATGGCCTCGTCCCGGCGTCTCCTGCGGGTCGGCAGCGCCCAGCGCACCGCCCGGGACAGCAGCAGGACGACGGTGGCGCCGACGAGGACGGCCCACGCGAGCGGCTGCGGATCCTTCAGCGCCCACCACACGACCCCGGCCCACACCAGCCACGACCCGGGCACGCCGGGAAGCAGGACGCCGCACAGCCCGAGCAGAATCACCAGGCCGGCCAGCAGGAGGTCCCACGCTCCCATCTGTCCAGGGTGCAGGAGTCCGGCGCGGTCCGCAGAAGTCCGGCGCGGCGGGCGGGGCTCCTCAGGGCTTCCTGGCCACCCAGTCCCGTTCGTAGGCATGCCAGCCCAGTTGGAGCCGGGTGGTGACCCCCGTCAGCTCCATCAGGCGCTTCACCCGCCGCTGTACGGTCCGCAGGCCCAGGTCCAGCTGCTTGGCGACGCTCGCGTCGGTCAGCCCGGCGAGCAGCAGGGAGAGGATCTCCAGGTCGGTGTCGTCGGGGGCGTCCGGGCCGTGCTCGGTCACGCCGGACGCGCCCAGGCGCAGCGGGAGGGCGTCCCGCCACACCGCCTCGAACAGGCCCGACAGCAGTTCGAGCAGGCCGCTGGCGTGCACGACCAGCGCGGCGGGCTCCGACGAGTGCGCGGTGAGCGGCACCAGGGCGAGGGACCGGTCGGCCACGACCAGCTTGGTCGGCACCCGGTCCACCACCCGGACCTGTTCGTCGCGGCCCAGCGCGGCGGTCAGCTCGGTGATGCCGGTCGGCAGGTCGAGCACCGACCGCTCGACCACCACCCGGTAGCGGACACCGCGTCCGGTGGCCTGCTCCTCCGCGTCGTTCTCCATGCCGGTCACGGCGACCGGCCGGTCGGTGACCAGTGCGCACACCTCCTCGGTCGCGCCGAGCTGCAGCTGGAGGAAGCGCCGGGCGACGGCCGCGGCGCCGGTCACCACCTCCACCAGGTCGTGCACGGCGGGCTCGGCCGCCGCCGCCCGGTACTCCTCCGCCAGCAGCGCCGCCGCCAGCTCCGCCCGGTCCAGTTCGTGCCGCTGCTGGGTGAGCAGGGCGCCCAGCGCGACGCCGGGCGGTGCCGCGACCCAGCGTCCCGGGCGGGCCGAGGACTGGGCGGCGAGCCCGTTCTGTTCCAGCCTGCGCAGCGCGCGCTCGGTGTCCTGCTCGCCGAGCGCCAGCCGCCGCGCCAGATCGGGTACGTCGGCCGCGCCCACCGACACCAGCGCCCGGTACGCCGCCTCCTGCGTGCCCTCCAGCCCCAGCACTCCCAGCATCAGGCGTCGCCCCTCCCCGAAAACCATGATCATCAGCGTCCGCGGGGACGTCCATGGCGGAAAACGGCCACGGCGTAAACCCGCCTGCGGACATCATCGCCGTACCGCCGGTCACTCTGCCAAGGTGGCGTCGCCGAGCGGTCCTCCCGTGGGGGGTGGGGCCGCTCGGCCACCCCACCTCGGAGAACTGTTCGACGCGTCCCCCGACACGCCGCCCGGCGCGCGCCGGTCCGCCCGAATTTTCCGATGCCCCGTTTTCATCCGGCCCCGTCGGTGGACAATCAGGAGCATGAGTCAGCAGGGGGGAAGGCCCACCGGTCCCACCGGTCCCACCGGTCCTGAGGACGACTGGTGGGGGCAGCTGTACGACGACTCCACCGACGACACCGGCCCCACGGCCGCACCCGATTCCCTGGACGACCGCTTCGCCTCGGCGTCCGGCACGGTGGCCCACCGCCCGGGCCCCGGCACCCAGGACGCGCCGAAACCGCGCCCGCCGGGCCCCACCCCACCCGGACCCGGGGCCCCTTGGTGGGCCCCGGCAGATCCCCCGGGCGTCCCCGGCCCCCGCACCGCGGGCCCACCGACCCCTGCCGCCCCACCGCGGGCCGGCGACGAGCCCTCGCCTGTCGATGGACCGCCGCGCCCGACGGGCCCGTCGGGGGTTGGTGGCGATGCTCCGCGTGGCGGCGGGTTGTCGGGTTCTGCCGGTTCGCCGTGGGCCGGCGACGAGCCCTCGCCTGTCGATGGACCGCCGCGTCCGACGGGCCCGTCGGGGGTTGGTGGCGATGCTCCGCGTGGCGGCGGGTTGTCGGGTCCTGGCGGTTCGCCGTGGGCCGGTGACGAGCCCTCGCCTGTCGATGGACCGCCGCGTCCGACGGGCCCGTCGGGAGTCGGTGGCGATGGCCTGCGTGGTGTCCGGCCGTCGGGCCCTGAGCGTCCGCCGCGGGCTGGTGACGATGCCCCGAGTGTCGGCAGTCCGCCGCGCCCCACGGGCCCGCCGTGGGCCGGTGACGATGCCCCGCGTGGCGGCGGGCTGTCGGGTCCTGCCGGGTCGTCGTGGGCCGGTGACGAGCCCCCGCGCGTCAGCGGTCCGCCGCGTCCGACGGGTCCGCCCCGTCCGACGGGTCCGGCGCGGGGCGGCGACGCCGGCCTGCGCGGTGGCGCTCTCCCGCGTCCTGCGGGTCCGCCCCAGCCCAGGGCCCCTTGGGAACCCCCGCCCGCGACACCCACCGGCCCAGTGAACTTCCCGCCGGGCGCCGAACGGCCCGGCACCGCGCCGCCGGGCGCCGAACGGCCCGGTACCGCCCCGCCGGGTCCCGAGCGGCCCGGTACCGCGTCGCCGGGGGACCAGTGGCCCGGCACCATACCGGCCGCGGCGGCCGGGCAGGCGTCCGGCGCCGGGGAGACGTCGGCCCCGCCACCGCCGCCCCAGGCATACGGCGGTCGGCGTCGGAGTGGTGACCCGCGCGGACTCACCACCTCGGGGACCGGAGCCGCCGACCTCACCGAGCCGCCCGCCGACCTCCCGCCGCCCCGTACCGTGTCCGGCCTGCCCCCGCTCCCGCCGCCGTTCCTCCCCTCGCTGCCGGGAGTCGAACCCGAACCGGACGGCGCCGACCGCGACTACGTCGGCAGCGGGCCGCCCACCTACGACGCCGAGCCCACCGCGCTGCCGCCCGCCGATCCCGACGGGCTCGACGGGCTGGTCCCGGACACCGTGCTGGAGGGCGCCCGGTACGGGACGTGCACGCTGCGGGCCGTCTCCGTGCGCGGGGACTCCGCGCGGTACCGGGGCGAGCCGCGGCGCGACGCGCTGCTCGTCGCCCGGTTCGGCGCCGGCGAGCAGGCGCTGGTCCTGGTGGCGATGGCGACCGGCGCCCGCGCCACCGCCGGGGCGCACCGGGCGGCGGCCGAGGTGTGCCGGTGGATCGGACGGGCCGTGGGGCGCAGTCATGCGCGGCTCGCCGAGGACCTGCGGGCCGCCCGCCGCGGCGACCTGAAGTCCGGCCTGCACCGCCTCACCGACCGCAGCCTCGGCCGGCTCCGCGCCGGCGCCGCCGAACAGGGCCTCGCCCCGGACGAGTACGCGGCCACCCTGCGCTGCCTGCTGCTGTCCGCCGACCCGGAGTGCCGCACCCGGGTCTTCTTCGGCGTCGGCGCGGGCGGACTGCTCCGGCTGCGCGACGGCGCCTGGCAGGACATGGAGCCGGACGTCGGCGACGTCACCGGTGAGTCCGTCCTCGGCTTCGGATCCGCGCCCGGAGGGACGCCCAGGAGCACCCCCGGCGGCGCTCCCGACGACGCGCCGAGCGAGACGCCCGACGGCGACCGGCTCACCATGGACCTCGGCATCACCACGGCCCCGGGCCCGTACGACGGCCCGCCCGCCGAGCCGCCCCGCGAGCCCTTCCGCTTCCGGGCCTCCGTAGCCCGCCCGGGTGATGTGCTTTTGATGTGCACCGCGGGCCTCGCCGAGCCCCTGCTGAACGAGCCCGAGCTGGGCGAACTCCTGGCCCGGAGATGGGCGGGCCGCCCGGCGCCCGGACTCGGGGAGTTCCTCTCCGACAGTGGCGTCCGGGTCAAGGGGTACGCGGACGACCGTACGGCCGCCGCCGTTTGGGAGGCGTGAGACCGCTCGCTGTGGCATAGCTGGAGCCATGGCCAAACAGAACGTCGCGGAACAGTTCGTCGACATCCTCACCCGCGCCGGGGTGGAGCGCCTCTACGGAGTCGTCGGGGACAGCCTCAACCCGATCGTGGACGCCGTGCGCCGCCACTCCGGCATCGAATGGGTGCATGTCCGGCACGAGGAGACCGCCGCCTTCGCCGCCGGCGCGGAGGCCCAGATCACCGGGAAGCTGGCCGCGTGCGCCGGCTCCTGCGGCCCCGGCAACCTCCACCTCATCAACGGGCTCTACGACGCCCACCGCTCCATGGCGCCCGTCCTCGCCCTCGCCTCTCAGATCCCGTCCAGCGAGATCGGCCTGGGCTTCTTCCAGGAGACCCACCCCGACCAGCTGTTCCGCGAGTGCAGTCACTACAGCGAGCTGATCTCCAGCCCGAAGCAGATGCCCCGGCTGCTGCAGACCGCCATCCAGCACGCCGTCGGCCAGGGCGGCGTCAGCGTCGTCTCGCTGCCCGGCGACATCGCGGACGAGCCCGCCCCGGAGAGGGCCGCCGAGACGGCCCTCGTCACCTCCCGGCCCACCGTCCGCCCCGGCGACGAGGAGATCGACCGGCTGGTGCGGATGATCGACGACGCCGACAAGGTCACCCTGTTCTGCGGCAGCGGCACGGCGGGCGCGCACGCCGAGGTCATGGAGTTCGCCGGGAAGCTCAAGGCACCGGTGGGGCACGCCCTGCGGGGCAAGGAGTTCATCCAGTACGACAACCCGTACGACGTCGGCATGAGCGGGCTGCTCGGCTACGGCGCCGCCTACGAGGCCACCCACGAGTGCGACCTGCTGCTCCTGATCGGCACCGATTTCCCGTACAACGCCTTCCTGCCGAACGACGTGAAGATCGCCCAGATCGACGTCCGGCCCGAGCACCTGGGCCGGCGTTCCAAGCTGGACCTCGCGGTGTGGGGCGACGCGCGGGAGACGCTGCGCTGCCTGATCCCGCGGGTGAAGGAGAAGAAGAGCCGCCGCTTCCTCGACCGGATGCTGAAGAAGCACGCGGACGCGCTGGAGGGCGTCGTCAAGGCGTACACCCGCAAGGTCGACAAGCACATCCCGATCCATCCCGAGTACGTGGCCGCCCTGCTGGACGAAATGGCCGACGACGACGCGGTGTTCACCGTCGACACCGGGATGTGCAATGTCTGGGCGGCTCGCTACATCTCGCCCAACGGCCGGCGCCGCATCATCGGTTCCTTCTCCCACGGCTCGATGGCCAACGCGCTGCCGATGGCGATCGGCGCCCAGTTCACCGACCGGCGCCGGCAGGTCGTCTCGATGTCCGGGGACGGCGGCTTCACCATGCTGATGGGCGACTTCCTCACCCTCGTCCAGCACGATCTGCCGGTGAAGGTCGTGCTCTTCAACAACTCCTCCCTCGGCATGGTCGAGTTGGAGATGCTGGTCGCCGGCCTGCCCTCGCACGGCGTGGCCAACAAGAACCCCGACTTCGCCGCCGTCGCCGAGGCCTGCGGCGCCTTCGGCGTACGGGTGGAGAAGCCCAAGGACCTGGCGGGGGCGCTGAAGGCGGCGTTCAAGCACAAGGGACCCGCCCTCGTCGACGTCGTCACCGACCCCAACGCCCTGTCCATCCCGCCGAAGATCAGCGCCGACATGGTCACCGGCTTCGCCCTGTCCGCCTCGAAGATCGTCCTGGACGGCGGCGTCGGACGCATGGTCCAGATGGCCCGCTCCAACCTGCGCAACGTTCCCCGGCCGTGACCGAACGGACAGCCGGCCCGAAACTCGATGACTGCCGGGGGCCCGAACGGGCAAGGCTTTCCCCGTGAAGATGTTCGACCCAAGCGGGACAGACGGGGGGAAGCGACATCAGCGCGCCGACGGGGGACATGAAGGAGGAGGCGGTGTCACAGCTCAGGCGGCGGCTCGGCCGGGCCGACCTGCGGGCGGTGCCCGAGGCCCGGCGGGCCCTGCGTGAGCTGCTGCGGCACTGGGGCGGGCCCGGACAGTCGGAGGTCGCGGAGCTGCTCACCAGCGAGCTGGTCACCAACGCGCTCGTCCACACCGACGAGGGCGCCGTCCTTACCGCGACGGTCGGGCCGCGCGCCCTGCGGGTCGAGGTGCGGGACTTCGTGGGACGGGGCCGGCAGCCCAGGCCGCGCGCCCCGCAGGAGGAGAGCACCAACGGCAGAGGGCTGGTCCTGGTCGAGTCGCTCGCCGACGACTGGGGCGTACGGCCCTGCGAGGTGGGCAAGTCGGTCTGGTTCGAGCTGGGCGCGGAAGCAGGCGCGGAAGCGGCCTGAGGCGCCGGGGTGACCCGGCGCCTCGGACCATCGGTGCGGTGCGCTCGGTCTAACCGAACTGCTGCTCCAGGTCCTTGAGCTTGCGCTCCAGGGAGTCCAGACGGGGCAGGGCCTGGGTGTCGTCCTCCGCGGTGAGGTCCACGGTCTCCACGGCCATCTGCTCAGACCCGCTCCGCACGGGCTGCAGGGAGGGACGCCGGCTTGCTGCGGGCAGCTGCTCCGGGGTCGATATGGCAGGCTCCGCGGTGGCGCGTTCCGAGCCCCGCTCGACCTGCTGCACCTCGACCTCGACCTGACGGCCGCCGCGGCCCGGGAATCCGCGGTGGCCGTGGCCCCGGCTGATCGCCTTGAGCTGCGCCCGCTCCAGCCGTTCCTGCTCGCGCCGCCGCAGCTTCTTCTCCTCCTTCTGGCGCCGGTCGTCGCGCACCTCCTCGACCGCCTCGTCCAGGCTGCGCACGCCCTCCAGGAGCATCAGCGACCAGGCGCGGTACGTCTCCCGGGGAGCGCGCAGCCAGCGGACCATGCGGATCTGCGGCAGCGGACGCGGCACCAGGCCCTGCTCGCGCAGGGCGGCCCGGCGGGTCTGCTTCAGGGCCCGGTCGAACAGCACCGCCGCCGACAGGGACATGCCCGCGAAGAAGTGCGGGGCACCCGCGTGCCCCAGGCCGCGCGGCGCGTGCACCCAGTTGAACCAGGCCGCGGCGAACGCGAAGGCCCACACGAGTATCCGCGAGCCGAGCGCCGCGTCACCGTGGCTGGCCTCGCGCACCGCGAGGACGGAGCAGAACATCGCCGCACCGTCGAGCCCGAACGGGACCAGGTACTGCCAGCCGTCGCTCAGGCCGAGGTTCTGCTCGCCGAAGCCGACCAGACCGTGGAAGGAGAGCGCCGCGGCGACCGCCGCACAGCAGAAGAGCAGGACGTAGGAGAAGGTGCCGTAGAGGGCCTCCTTGCGCCGGCGGCGCTCCTCCATGCGCTCCCACGAGTCGTCCGCGCCCGCGTCCTTCCCCGAGGAACGCTTGCCGCGCGCGAGCACCGCCACCGCCGCCAGCATGCCCAGGAGCAGCACGGCGCCCGGAAGCAGCCAGTTCAGCGATATGTCGGTCAATCTCATCAGGGGTCCCTTGCAGTGGGATAGGGCGTAACGCCCGCCATGGTGGCCCAAACCCAGCCGCCCTCAGGGGGTTTCGGGGCAAGAGGCCGCCAAGGAAGTGCAGAGGGGGTGCCCAGGGCGGCGTTCTGCTCGAACTGCCGCGTGAGGGGCGGGAGTTGAGTTCGAATAAGACTACCCGTACGAGTGGTTCCACGGAAAGTTACCGCGGCGCGTGGGGAAGTTGTGAAACAGCGTCGTCGATCCTAGTCGACGATCTCGGGCCGTCTGACCGCCCGTCAGGGGCCGGGGGGCAAGGGGCAGCCGGCCGGCTCAGCCCGCCGTGGCGAGCAGCTTGTCGACGCGGTCCGCGTCGCAGGTCCGCGGGCACGTGACGCAGGTGTCCTCAGGGCGCAGGGTGTAGAACATGCAGCAGCTCGCCCGGTCCCGGGTGTGCAGCGGTGTGCCGTCCGGCCCCTTCAGTTCACGGAACGCCGCGTCCCCGACGTAGGGCTTGGTGGCGCCCGGCAGCAGCAGCTCCAGCTCGTGCCGCGCCCGCTCCTGTTCGCCGAGCAGATGGGCGACGTACCACAGGCCCTCGACGATCTCGTCGGTCGCCATGCCCCACAGGGCGCGTCCGCGCCGCCGCATCCGGGGGCCGAATCCGGCCAGGACCGGCTCCAGGTGCTCGGCGACCGCGGCCCGCACCTCGGCGCGCAGCGCCTCCTCGTCGGCGACCACCCGGGCGCCGGGCAGGGCGGCGGCCGGATCGCCGGGCAAGCAGGCGAACGAGGCGGCGCGCACGGCCATCCTGCCGAGGGGCAGCCCGGCCGCCGTGCGGTCGTAGGCCACGTGGGCCGCGGGGTGGCGGGGCACCCGGCGGTGCAGGAACCACGGCACGGTGATCAGCAGGCAGGCGGGCCACGCGTACCGGTGCAGGCCGAAGCTCGCGATCACGTCCGGCCGGGCCCGCTGCCCGTAGTCCCGCAGCACCTGGGCCTCGTCCCAGGCGAGGAAGGCCGCCAGCTCCGACCCGCCCGCGGCGAGCGAGGCCGCCGTGACCCAGCCGTCGCCGCCCGGGATCTCGTCGGCCGCGGCCAGTTCGGTGACGCCCAGCCCGGGGAGGACCTCGGACAGGCGCGTGTAGGCGTCCGTGAAGGCCGTACGGGCGACAGGCATGCGGGACCACCGATCGACGTCGGGACAACGGACTGCTTAAAGGTAAGCCTTACCTTACCCAAGATCCTTGGGATTTGAACTGACGGCCCGTGCGCTTATGGTGCTTGACGGACAGGTGACAACCCGCCGTAATGACCTCAAGTACCGACACGTCCCGCAGGAGGACCCGTGAAGCACAGCGCGCAGGGCGCCGCAGGAACGGGTACGGCCGCCGGGCGGGTCCGTGCGGACGCGGCGGCCGAGGCGGTGCGCATCCCGCTGCAGCCCGGGGTGGCGGACGTGGCCCGGGACCGGGTCCGCGGCGCCGGGGAGCCGGACGGCGCCGCGCGTGGCGAGCACACCCACAGCGAACCGCCCGCACCGGGCCCGTCCGTATCCGGCGCCTCCGCGCCCCGCCCGCGCGCCCTCGTCCAGCGTTCCTCCGTGCGCGGGCAGATCCTCGACGCCCTGCGCGCCGCGCTGGTCACCGGTGAGCTGCGGCCCGGTGAGGTCTACTCGGCGCCCGTGCTCGGCGAGCGGTTCGGCGTCTCGGCCACACCCGTACGGGAGGCCATGCAGCAGCTCGCCCTGGAGGGCGCCGTCGAGGTCGTCCCCAACCGCGGCTTCCGCGTCGTCGAACGCGGCGACCGCGAGCTGGCCGAGCTGGCCGAGGTCCGGGCCCTGATCGAAGCCCCGGTCTGGCTGCGCCTGGCCCGTACGGTGCCCGCCGAGCGCTGGGCGGAGCTGCGCCCCCTCGCCGAGGCCACCGTCCGGGCCGCGTCTTCCGGCTGCCCGGCCACGTACGCCGAGGCCGACCGCGCCTTCCACCGCGCGGTCCTCGCGCTGACCGGCAACGAACAGCTCGTCCGGATCGCCGGTGACGTGCACCGCCGCGCCCAGTGGCCGCCGGCCGGCTCGCCCTCCGTGCGCGGCCGGGCCGACCTGGTCGCCGACGCGCACGAGCACACCGCACTGCTGGACGCGCTGATCGCCGGCGACCCGGACGTGGTGCGGGCCCTGGTCGGGGAGCACTTCAGGGGCGCCCCCTGAGCGAGGGGCCCGTCCGGTCGGACAGGCCCCAGCCCGCCCCGTGGGACAGGCCCCAGCCCGCCCGGTGGGACAGGCCCCAGCCCGTCCGGTCGGACAGGCCTCAGACCTCCTGCCGTTCCGCGCGGCTCGCGGGCACCTGCTTCCCGGGCTTCCCGGTCTTCCCCGTGCCGCGCCCCTTTCCGCCCTTGCGGCGCGCGGGGCGGGACCCGGCGTCGCGACCGTGCAGCTCGATGGCCAGCGGGGAGGCGGTGAAGACCGAGGAGTACGTCCCGACTCCCACGCCGATCAGCAGCGCGAGGGCGAAGTCGGTGAGCGAGTCGTCGGCCAGGACCGCCAGCGAGGCCAGGATGAGCACCGCGCCCATGCCCGTGTTGACCGTGCGCGGCAGGGTCTGCAGGATCGCGTCGTTGGTGAGCCGGTCGAACGGCGCCTTCCGCTCCCGGCCGAGCAGCTCCCGGACACGGTCGAAGAGGACCACCGAGTCGTTGACCGAGTAGCCGATCACGGTCAGCAGCGCGGCCAGGAACACCCCGTCGATCGGCTTGCCCAGCCAGGCGAACACACCCACCAGGATGACCACGTCGTGGGCGAGCGCGCCGACCGCCGCCGTGCCGAACAGCAGGCGGAACCGGGCCGCGAGGTACGCCAGCTGGGCGGCCAGCGCCAGGCCGAGGGCGATCAGGGCGTCCCGGCGCAGCTCCTCGCCGAGGCTCGGGCCGATCAGCTCGTCGCGGACCTTCTCCGTATCGCCGCCCAGCTCGGCGACGGCCTCGGTGACGGTCGCCGCCTCGGCGTCGGTCAGCTCCTCCGTGCGCACCGTGAGGTCGCTGTCGCCGGAGGACTGGACGACGGCGCGCGGGAAGCCCGCGTCGGCGAGGGCGTCGCGGGCCCGCTCGGGGTCGACCTGGGTGGCGGTGGAGTACTCGATGAGCCGTCCGCCGGTGAACTCGATGCCGAAGTTCAGGCCGCGCACCAGGATGCCGGAGCCCGCCACCACGAGGACGACGAGGGAGGCCGCCAGCCAGCGGCGCGGCCGGCGCATCAGGAACGGGTTGCGGCGCAGCAGGGCGTCCCGGACGGGGCCGGTGGTCGAGATGCCGGTGATGGCGGGGCGGCGGAAGACCGCCGGGCGGCTCGCGGCGAACTCGGCGAGCACCCGGGTGATCACCAGGGCGCTGACCATCGAGGCCAGGACACCGATGCCGAGGGTGACGCCGAAGCCCTTCACCGGACCGGAGGCCAGGAAGAACAGCAGGGCGGCGGCGATCAGCGTGGTGATGTTGGAGTCGGCGATCGCGCTGAAGGCGCTGCGGAAACCGGCGGTCAGCGCCGACCGCGTACTCGGACGGGTCCGGGCCGCCTGTTCCTCCCGGGCCCGTTCGAAGACGAGGACGTTGGCGTCCACCGCCATGCCGATCGCCAGGACGAAACCGGCGAGGCCGGGCAGGGTCAGGGTCGCGCCGACCGCGGCCAGGGCGGCGTAGGAGATCAGGCCGTAGCAGAGCAGGGCGACGGTCGCCAGGGCGCCCATGAGCCGGTAGACGACGATGATGAACAGCGCGGTCAGCGCGGTGCCGATGACGGCGGCCCAGGCGCCCGCCGAGATGGCCTCGTCGCCCAGGGTGGCGCCGATGGTGCGCTGCTCGACGGTCTCGACCGGCACGGGCAGGGCGCCGCCCTTGATGAGCAGGGCCAGTTCGCGGGCCTCGGCGTCGTCGAAGGAGCCGGTGATCTGCGTGGAGCCGCCGGTGATGCCCGCCCCGCAGGACACGGAGGGGTCGACCTGCGGCGAGGAGATGATCTTGTTGTCCAGCACGATGGCGACCCGGCGCTGGGGATCGCCGGCCGGGTGACAGGCCGCCTCGCCGGTCACCTGGGCCCAGCGGTCGCTGCCGGCGTCCTTGAAGTCGACGGTGACGTGCCAGCCCGCGCCGTTCTGCTGGTCGAAGCGGGCGTCGGCGCCCTTGACGTCCTGCCCGGTCAGCGTGGCGTCCTTCAGCCGCAGGGACTGCCCGGACTCGTCCGGCAGCACCCGCTCGCCGTCCTCGCCGTCCTCGCCGTCCTTGGCCGCATTGTCGTCGGTCCTGCCGTCGGCCCCGTCACCGGCGTTCTCCGCCGGGCCGAGCACCGAGTGGACGGTGAGCTGCGCGGTGCGGCCCAGCACGTCGGCGGCCTTCTTCGGGTCCTGTACGCCCGGCAGCTCGACGACGACGCGGTTCTCGCCGGAGCGGACGATGGTCGGCTCGGCGACACCGAGGGCGTCGATGCGTCCGCGCAGCACCTCCACGGTCCGGTCGGTGGCCTCCCGGTCGGCCTCGGTGGTTTCGGTGGACTTCGTCTCCAGCACGATCTGGGTGCCGCCGCGCAGGTCGAGCCCGAGGCGGATGGGCATGGTCAGGGCGATGGCCACGGACACGGCCATCACGGCGAGCGCGACGAGCGCACGGACGTTCAGGGAACGGGAACGCGAGCGGGAACGAGGGCGGGAAGGGGGACGGGAGCGTTTCAACACGGGCCTCCGGCGGGCACACCGCGGCGGCGGCCGAGCGCGGCCGCGGCGGAAGAAGGTGGAAGGTCGGGGTGTGGTGTCTCAGGTGCCGGAGGAGACGGGCGGCGCCCGGCCGCTGTCGTGGCTCGTGCGGCCGGGGGAGACCGGCGCCGCCCCGGACGCGGCCGGGGCCCGCGTGTGGGCGCCGGAGGCGGTTCCCGCGCCGTGCGCGGTGGTGGCGGCGTGGTGGTCCGGTGCCGTCGGGCGCTCGGCCGGCTGGTCGTGCCGGGCCCGGGGCTGGGCGGCGCAGACCGGCGTGCAGCCGTCGTCGGCGTGGAGGTCGAGGGCCGGGTGCGGGACGGCCGTGGCGGCGGCCGCCGCGAGGGGACCGCTGGGACCGACCTGCGCGCCGGCCGCGGGCCAGGCCGGGACCAGGGGCAGCAGGACGGTCAGCAGGACGGTGAGCACGGTCGCGAGCCGTCGGCGCATGCACCGTCCCCTTTCGTGGTGGATGAGCGGGGGGAGAGAGGAGGAGCCCGGGGCTCCGGCCGGGGAGTGGGCGGCCAGAGCCACGGGCGGTTCGTGGGACCGTCAGGGCTCGATGAGCCCGGCGCGGATGGCGTACCGGGTCAGCTCCAGGCGGTCGCGCAGGCCGAGCTTCTGCAGCAGGTTCGCCCGGTGCCGTTGGACGGTCTTGATGCTGATGAAGAGGATCTCGGCGATCTCCTTCGAGGAGTGGCCCTCGGCGACGAGCTTGAGGACCTCCTCCTCGCGGGGGGTGAGGATGTGGTCGGAGGTCTCCTCGCCGTGCCGTACCCGGTCGAGGTAGTTGCGGATGAGCGCAGTCACCGCACCCGGATACAGGAAGGGCTCGTCGCGCATCGCGGCCCGGCAGGCGGCGACCAGGTCGCGGTCGGCGACGGACTTGAGCACGTATCCGCAGGCGCCCGACTTCAGCGCCTGGAACAGGTACTGCTCGTTGTCGTGCATCGTCAGCATCAGGATGCGCAGCCCCGGCTTCAGCGCGGCCAGTTCGCGGGCCGCCTGCAGACCGGTGAGGCGGGGCATCGCGATGTCCAGGACCGCCAGGTCGGCCTCGTGGGCCCGTGCCATGTCGATGGCCTCCGCGCCGTCCCCGGCCTCGGCGACCACCTCGAGGTCCGGCTCCCGGTCGAGGATGAGGCGCACACCGCGGCGTACCAGCGCGTGGTCGTCGGCGAGCAGGATGCGGATCTTCGCCGGGGCGGGCGCCCGGGACGGGCCGTACGCGGATGCCGCGGACGTCGTGGAGGCGGCGGGGCGGCCGGGCGCGGTCGGCTCGGGCAGGGACGGGTCGGACATGGTCAGGGCTACTTCCTGGGAAGGGGTGCGGTGAGCCGGATGCGGGTGCCGGCGCCGGGCGCCGATGTGATGTCGAGGGCGGCCCCGATGAGCAGGGCCCGTTCACGCATGCCGCGGATGCCGGCGCCCTCGTGCGCCGCCTCGATGCCGCGGCCGTCGTCGGCGATGGTGAGCGTCACCGCGCCGTCGGCGCGGGCCAGGCCCACCTCCAGCCGTTCGGCGTCCGCGTGGCGGGCGGCGTTGGTCAGGCTCTCCTGCGCCACACGGTAGAGGACCAGCTCGGTCTCGTGGTCCAGGACCGGCAGGTCGGCGTCGAAACGGCGCACCACCCGCAGACCCGTGTGGGTGGCGAAGTCGTGCGTGAGCGAGGACAGCGCGCTGATCAGGCCGAGGTCGTCCAGGACGCCGGGCCGCAGCCGGCGCACCAGGCGGCGGACCTCGTCCAGGCTCTCCCGGGTGATCTCCTGCGCCTGGTGCAGCTCGTCGCGCAGCGGCTCCGCGGCGTCGTCGGCGGCACGTCCCAGGACCAGCAGGATCGCCGTCATGCTCTGCCCGACCTCGTCGTGCAGCTCCTGGGCGATGCGGCGCCGCTCCGCCTCCTGGGCGAGCAGGACACGGGCGCTGCTCGTGGCCCGCTCGGCCTCCAGGCGGTCCAGCATGGCGTTGAAGGTGCGGATCAGCTCCGGGACCTCGCCGCCGCCGGAGACCGGCAGCCGCTGGCCGGGACGCAGCAGGTCGACGGTGGTCATCAGCTTGGTGAGCCGCTCCAGCGGCGCCAGCCCCCAGCGCAGCAGCGCGCCGTTCGCCACCAGCATCACGCCCATGCCGACCACGAGGACGACGGCCTCGGTCAACAGGATCGGCACGGAGACGGTCACCGGAGCCCACAGCAGCAGCGCCGTGGCGAAGCCCAGCACCACCGCGTTGAGCCCGAAGATCCGCCAGAACAGGGACACCGGGGGTACGCCTCCTTCAGCGACGTGTCGACTGGTACGCCTCTACTGTCGGTCATCGCGCACCCTCGGTGGGAGCTGCGGCCCAGGTAGCGACCGAGCAAGCGACCAGCCTGCCCCTCCCGGACCCGTCCGGTCGATGGGGCCCGACCCCCATTTCCGGGTCGCGGCATACCCATATGCGCAGCCCCCCGCACCGGCGAGTGGATCCCGCGCCCCCGTGCAAATGGGTCCTGCGCCCGATGGGTTTCCCTGGGCGGCCCGGCCAAGGTTGAGGATGACCGGGCCCGATCGGCCCGGCGCTCGGCATACCCGCAGAACCTTCCGAGAACCCGCAGAACCTTCTGAGAAAAGGACCATTCACCGTGTCGCTCGACGCCTCCCGCATCGAACCCCGCCCCGAGCGGCTGACCGCTCACGAGGCGCGCCAGCGCCTCGAACACGCCCGCAACACCCGCATGACCCAGCTGCAGGCCCTCGACGAGAGCGGCCAGGCGGACGACCAGCTGATGTCCGCGCAGAAGGCCGCGATCGAGCGGGTGCTCAAGGAGATCGACGAGGCCTTCGCCCGGGTCGAGGACGGCACCTACGGCACCTGCCTGGGCTGCGGCAAGCCCGTGCCGGGGGAGCGCCTGGAGATCCTGCCCTACACGCGGTACTGCGTCGCCTGCCAGCGCCGCGCCGCCGCCTGACGGCGCCCTTCCGTCCCGTACTCGTCCCTCCCGCCCTGCCCAAGGGGTGAAGTGGTGAACAACCAGATCATCGACGACCGCGACACGCGTCTGTCGCCCGAGGACCTCACCGCGCTCCGGGAGAACCTCCAGGAGCAGCGGCTGTTCCGCGAGGACCAGCTGCGGCAGATCGCGGCGGTCCCGTCCCGCACCGACGAGCTGATCCAGCGGCGGTCCGCCGCGCAGACCGAGGTCCGGGTCAAGCTGGCGGCCTCCGCGCGCATGGTCCTCGCCGACGTCGAAGCGGCGCTCGACCGCATGACCGAGGGCCGTTACGGCCGTTGTCATCTGTGCCGGCGCACCATCGACCGCGACCGGCTGATGATCGTGCCGCAGGCCCGCTACTGCGCCCGCTGCCAGCAGGTGCGGGAGGCCGGACGATGACCGTGCTCCGGCGGCCCCGCGCCGCGCTGTCCCGGCACCGGCCCTGGCCGCTGTGCCGGCAGTGCAGCGGCGTCGCCCTCGACATGGGCAGCGCCCGTACCCGCGCCTGGGTCGCCGGGCGCGGGATGATCCTCGACGTGCCGACCGTCACCTTCCCCGGCGCGGGCGCGGTGTACCCCATCCAGCGCGGCTCCATCGTCGACACCCAGGGCACGGCCCGGATGCTCGACCGGCTGCTGGGCAACCGGCTGCCCCGCTTCTCCCGTCCGGTGATCGTGGTGACCGCGCCGGTGCTGGACGGGCTGGCCTACCGGACCGAGGCCCGTACGGCCGTGGAGGTGCTGCGCCCGCGCAGCGTGCTGACCGTTCCCAGCGCGCGGGCGGTGGCCCTCGCGGCGGGCGCCGACCTGTCCCGGCCGCTGCTCGTGATGGACATCGGCGCCCATCTGACGGAGGTGGTGCTCCTGGTCGACGGCGCTGTCTTCGACGCCCGCCGCACCGCACTGGGCACGGGGGACATCGACGACGCGACCCCGTCCGCGCGGATCGGCGAGGCGCTGGCCGACATGACGACCTCGATGCTGCGGCAGGACGGTACGTCGCTCACGGTCGACGCGCTGAGCCGGGGGCCGCTGCTGGCGGGCGGCGGCGCGCTGCGTCCCGAGATCACCTGCCGGCTCGCCGACCGGCTGCACGTACCGCTGCGGGCGGTGCCGGCACCGCACACGGCGGCGGTACGCGGTGCCGCGAAGCTCTTGGAGGCCGCGCACACCCATCCGTCGGCCACGGGCACGGATCCACCGGAGGGCCACCCGCACTGAGCCGGTGGTCCGGGCGGATCCCCTTCCGTCCTGAGGGACCGGAACGGGGCCGTGACCGCGGCCCCGTTCTCCGCGCCCCGTCCATCCCGCCCCGCCGCACCGCACGAATCCGCTCCCGCCGCACGGCACGAATCCGCCGCCGCCGCACCGCACGAATCCGCCCCCGTCCCCCGCTCGTGCGGCCGGCGCCCGCCCCGGCGCCGGCCGCACCCCGCGTCCGCCGTACGCCCCGTCCCCGTCCCACCCCACCCCACCCCGACCCGTCCCACCCCCCGTCCGATCCCGTCCGGCCCGCCCTCGACGCCGCCCCCGGTGTCGACGGCGGCGGATCCGGCTGCCCCGAGCCAGGAAGGAGGCACACCGTGGCGGGAGAGATTCCTCAGGCCCAGCCACCACCCGCCGTTCCCGATCCCGACCCCGTGCGGCACCCGCACCTCCTGCTGTGGCGGTGGCGGCGCAACCCGCTGCGGCGGCCGAGTGACCGGCTGCGGGCGTGGATCTCGCTGGGGCTCGTGCTCGCCGTGCTGGTGGCGGCCCCGGCGGCGATGTTCGGGATCGGCGACAGCGCCTACCGCCACTACCGGAGCACCGCCGAGCACGAGGCGCGGACCCGGGACCACCGACCCGCCGTCCTGACCCACGACGCCCCGCGCCATCCCGAGCCGGGTTCGGACGAGGCGAAGAAGACCCGCTACCCGGTCCCGGTCCGCTTCACCGGACCGGACGGAGAGTCCCGCACCGGGAAGACCGAGGTCGAACCGGGGCTGCCGGCGGACAGCACCGTCCTGGTCTGGGTCGACGACGAAGGCCGGATCACCGATCCGCCGCTGAGCGCGGAGCAGATCCGCAGCCGCACGATGGGCTGGGCGATCCTCGCCTTCCTCGGCGTCGTCATCACCGGCCTCGCGGCCCACGCCGCCACGGGCCTCGTGCTGGACCGGCGCAACCTCGCCCAGTGGGACGCGGCCTGGGCCAACACGGCCCCGCGCTGGAGCAGATTCCCGTGACGCCCGCCCGGGCGCGGGCCCCTCAGGCCGTCGCCGCGCCCGCCGCCGGCGGAGCCAACTGCCGTGCCAGCCACGTCGGTACGCCGCCCAGCAGCCGGAACAGCCGCCGCGCCTCCTCCCGCAGCCGGGACGCCTCCGGCTCCGACTCGGCGTCCGCGAGCGACACCAGCGCGGGCGCCGTACCGACGAGGTACCCCAGCTCCTCGCGGATGCGCAGCGACTCGGCGAAGCCGTGCCGTGCCTCGGTCAACTCCCCCTCGCGCAGGGCCAGACCGGCCAGATGCCGCCAGGTGAAGGACAGGAGCAGCGGTTCGGCGTGCGCCGTGGCGCCGGCGTGCGCGCGCCGGTACGCCGCGCGGGCGGCCTGCGGGGACCTGGTCAGGTTCTCCGCGAGCAGTCCGCGCCGGAAGTCGAGCAGGGCCCGCCCCTGGGCCCCCGGCGCGATCAGCGCCGCCGCCCGGCCCAGCGCGGCCCGCGCCTCGTCGGCCCGGTCGCGCACCCCGTGCACCGTGGCGGCGTAGGCGAGTTGACCCCGTTCACAGGCGGCGGCCCCGCGTTCGTCGTCGCTGTGGGCCAGGGCCTCCGCGGTGCGCAGCGCGTCCTCGGCCTCGGCCCAGCCCTGCTCCGTGTACAGGCACCGCTCCACCAGCAGCGCGGTGCGCTGCAGGGCGGTGTCCGCGGTGACCGGCTCCAGCAGGGCCGCCGCGTCGGCCCAGCAGCCGCGCGAGCGCAACCGCCATACCGCGGTCTGGAGCGGATCGTCACCTTCGGTCGTTCCCCAGCCAGAACCAGCCATGGCGGAATGCGCCACGTCGCCCTCCCCTTAGCACGCCATCGAGCTCTCGAGTGGTGGCCGCATCTCAGCACGGATCCGGCGGCCCGGCCAAGGGGATGGGTGAAAGTTTTCACAAAGTCGTGGACTTCGTGCCGTCGAGGTTTGGGAACGCGCTGGGCCCTCCGGCGCCTTCCGCGCGCCCGGGCCTCAGCTCATCCGCAGCGCGAGGAAGAAGTCCAGCTTGTCCTCCAGACGCGACAGGTCACGCCCCGTCAACTGCTCGATCCGCCCGACGCGGTAGCGCAGCGTGTTGACGTGCAGGTGCAACCGGTTCGCGCAGCGCGTCCAGGAGCCGTCGCTGTCGAGGAACGCCTCCAGCGTCGGGATCAGCTCGGCGCGGTGGCGGCGGTCGTAGTCCCGCAGCGGGTCGAGCAGCCGGGCGGTGAAGGCCCGCCGTACGTCGTCCGGGACGAAGGGGAGCAGCAGCACGTGCGAGGCCAGCTCCTGGTGACCGGCCGCGCAGACCCGGCCGGGACGCGCCGCGGCGACCCGGCGCGCGTGCCGGGCCTCCTCCAGCGCCCCGCGCAGTCCCTCGGCCGAGTGCACGGCCGCGCTGACGCCGAGCGTGACCCGCCCGTCGCCGTCGAGACCGGCCGACAGCGGTTCCCGTACCGACTCGAGCAGCGCGTCCGCGAGGACCCCGGCCTCGGAGCCGTCGTGCTCGCTGGAGACCGACGGCAGCGGTACGAGGGCGACCGCCTCCTCGCCGGTGTGCGCCACGGCGATGCGGTCCGACTGCTCGGGTCCGGTGGCGTGCGGGTCGACGAGGATCTCCTCCAGCAGGGTCTGGGCGACCCGGCCGGTCTGCTCGTCGCCGTCCTCCCACTCCACCCGGGCCACCACGACCTGCCAGTGCGGTGCCGCGCCGAGGCCCGGCAGCAGTACCGGCGCCGCCACCCGGAGCCTGGCCGCGATCTCGGCGGGCGCGGCGCCCGTCTGCACCAGCTCCAGGACCTCCTGGGCCAGCCGCCGCCGCACCGTGCGCGCCGCGTCCCGACGGTCCCGCTCGACCGCGATCAGCTGCGTGACGCCGTACAGCAGGTCGAGCCGCTCCTCGGCCCAGTCCCCGGCGTCCGCCTCCACCACCAGCAGCCAGTCGGACAGCACCGTCTCGCGCACCTCCCGGCCCGCCGCGGCACCCTGCGGGATGCGCGTCCCCGCGGCCGTCGCCGGGAGCTGTCCCCGGCCCCGCACCGGGAAGAGGCTGTACGTAGTGGAGCCCACGGGCACCCGGTGCGGCGCGCGCCGGCCCGCGCGGGTGGCCACGAGGTGCTCCGCCGCCAGCTTGGCGCACACCTCGGCGGAGAGCGCGGGCTCCGCGTCCTTCGGGCCGGCGACCTGCCGACCGGTGGGGGAGAGCACCCAGGCCCGCAGGTCGAGGTCGGAGCCGAGCAGGTCCAGGACCACGTCGGGGCCGCCGCCCGCCGGTCCCGAGGTCATCATCCGGCGGTGCCGGTCCACCACGGCCGCGAGGTCCCCGGCCCGCTCGCCGGAGACCTGGCGCACGACGTGCTCGGTGATCGTCGCGAAGGCCACCGACTCGTGCACCGCGAACAGCGGCAGCCGGTGCCGCGCGCACGCCACCACCAGGTCCTCCGGCACGCTCCCCAGCTCCGCCTCACCGGCGGCCAGCGCGGCCACCTGGGCCTGCACCAGGAGGCGGACGAACGGCTCGGAGTCGGCGGCGCTGCGGCGCCAGGCCAGGCCGGTGAGTACCAGTTCGCCGCCCGAGAGGTAGCGGCTGGGGTCCCGCAGGTCGGTGGTCATCACGCCGCGGACCGTGCGGTCCAGCTCGTCCTCGCCGCCGAGCAGCTTGAGGCCCAGCGCGTCGGTGTCCAGCAGTGCGCGCAGCCGCATTCTCGTCGCCGCCGTTCTTTGTCTCGAAGTGTTCCAGGTCACGCGGCTGTGTCGCCCGATTCCAGAGAAGAACAGGGAGGCATGTGAGCACCTCCGTTCATACGAATCTACAAGATGCCCGCCCTGGCCAGCCAACTCCTTCATGGTTTCTGCGACTGACCCTGGTGGAGCACACGACGGTGTACTGAGGCCGTTCCGCGTGAACAGCACATGAACGAGCCGGGCCGCGGCCCACGGGATTGGCTCGATCCCTACGACCACCGCACACAGACAGCACCGCACGCAGACACCAGCGCACGCAGAGACCACCGCACGCAGACGAGGAAGAGAGCCGGTCATGGACTTCCTTCGCCCCGCCGGCTGGGAGGAGGCGCTCGCCGTGAAGGCCGAGCACCCCACCGCTGTGCCCATCGCGGGCGGTACCGACGTGATGGTCGAGATCAACTTCGATCACCGCAGGCCCGAGTACCTCATGGACCTGAACCGCATCACCGACCTGGCCGAGTGGGAGGTCGGCGAGGACTCCGTACGGCTCGGTGCCTCCGTGCCCTACACCCGGATCATGGAGAACCTGAGCACCGAGCTGCCGGGTCTCGCCCTCGCCTCGCACACGGTCGCCTCCCCGCAGATCCGTAACCGCGGCGGCGTGGGCGGGAACCTCGGCACCGCCTCCCCGGCCGGCGACGCCCACCCGGCACTGCTCGCCGCAGGCGCCGAGGTCGAGGCCGAGTCGGTGCGCGGCACGCGCCGCATCCCGATCGACGCGTTCTACACCGGCGTGAAGCGCAACGCGCTGGAGCCCGACGAGCTGATCCGCGCCGTGCACATCAAGAAGGCCGAAGGACCGCAGCAGTTCTCCAAGGTCGGCACCCGCAACGCCATGGTCATCGCCGTGTGCGCCTTCGGCCTCGCCCTGCACCCCGACACCCGTACCGTCCGCACCGGCATCGGCTCGGCCGCACCCACCCCGATCCGTGCCACGGCCGCCGAGGAGTTCCTGAACGCGGCGCTCGAAGAGGGCGGCTTCTGGGACAACGGGAAGATCATCACCCCGTCGGCCGTCAAGCGGTTCGCGGACCTGTGCGCCGCCGCCTGCAACCCGATCGACGACGTCCGGGGCACCGCCGGGTACCGCCGCCACGCGGTCGGCGTCATGGCGCGCCGGACGCTCACCTGGGCCTGGGAGTCGTACCGCGGCGCCCGCCGCACCACGGAAGGAGCCGCGTGATGCGCGTCAACTTCACCGTCAACGGACGTCCGCAGGAGGCCGACGACGTGTGGGAGGGCGAGTCCCTGCTGTACGTGCTGCGCGAGCGGATGGGCCTGCCCGGCTCCAAGAACGCCTGCGAGCAGGGCGAGTGCGGCTCCTGCACGGTCCGCCTGGACGGCGTGCCGGTGTGCTCCTGCCTGGTCGCGGCCGGCCAGGCCGAGGGCCGCGAGGTCGTCACCGTCGAGGGCCTGGCGGAGTTCGCCCGGCAGCGCGCCGAGGGCGACGCCACCTCCGGTGCCCGCGACGGCGCGAGCGCCTCGCTGGACGCGGCGAGGCGGTGGCAGGCCGCCGGGACCGACTCGCAGACCGGCGAGAGCATCGAACTGGCCCCGGTCCAGCAGGCGTTCATCGACGCCGGCGCCGTCCAGTGCGGCTTCTGCACACCCGGACTGCTGGTCGCCGCAGACGAGATGCTGGAGCGCAACCCGAGCCCGACCGACGAGGACATCCGCGAGGCGCTGTCGGGCAACCTGTGCCGCTGCACCGGCTACGAGAAGATCATGGACGCGGTCCGCCTGGCCGCGGCCCGCCGGTCCGAGGGAGCCGGAGCATGACTGCCAACGGCGCACCCACCGGCATCACCCAGGGCTCCCGTACCAAGGGCGGCATCGGCGAGTCCACGCTCCGCCCGGACGGCGTCCTCAAGGTCACCGGCGAGTTCGCGTACTCGTCCGACATGTGGCACGAGGACATGCTCTGGGGCCAGATCCTGCGCTCCACCGTCGCGCACGCCGAGATCGTCTCCATCGACACCGGCGAGGCGCTCGCCACCCCCGGCGTGTACGCCGTCATGACGTACGACGACCTGCCGACCGAGGTGCGCCACTACGGACTGGAGATCCGGGACACCCCGGTCCTCGCCCACGGCAAGGTCCGCCACCACGGCGAGCCGGTCGCGATCGTCGCCGCCGACCACCCGGAGACCGCGCGCCGCGCCGCCGCCAAGATCAAGGTGGAGTACCGGGAGCTGCCCCTCGTCACCGACGAGGCCTCCGCCACCGCCCCCGACGCGATCCTCGTCCACGAGCACCGCGACGACCACCACATGGGCCACGTCCCCCACCCCAACATCGTGCACCGCCAGCCGATCGTGCGCGGCGACGCCGACCGGGCCGCCGGGCGCGCCGACGTGATCGTCGAGGGCGACTACCACTTCGGCATGCAGGACCAGGCCTTCCTCGGCCCCGAGTCCGGTCTCGCCGTGCCCGGCGAGGACGGCGGCGTCGACCTCTACATCGCCACCCAGTGGCTCCACTCCGACCTGCGCCAGATCGCCCCCGTGCTCGGCCTGCCCGAGGACAAGGTGCGGATGACGCTGTCCGGCGTCGGCGGCGCCTTCGGCGGGCGCGAGGACCTGTCGATGCAGATCCACGCCTGCCTGCTCGCGCTGCGCACCGGCAAACCCGTCAAGATCGTCTACAACCGCTTCGAGTCCTTCTTCGGCCACGTCCACCGCCACCCGGCCAGGCTCCACTACGAGCACGGCGCGACCAGGGACGGCCGCCTCACCCACGTGAAGTGCCGCATCGTCCTGGACGGCGGCGCCTACGCCTCCGCCTCCCCGGCGGTCGTCGGCAACGCCGCCTCGCTGTCGGTCGGACCGTACGTGTGCGACGACGTGGACATCGAGGCCCTCGCCCTCTACTCCAACAATCCGCCCTGCGGCGCCATGCGAGGCTTCGGCGCGGTCCAGGCGTGCTTCGCCTACGAGGCGCAGATGGACAAGGTGGCCGCGGAACTCGGTCTGGACCCCGTGGAGTTCCGCCGGATCAACGCCATGGAGCAGGGCACGGTCATGCCCACCGGCCAGCCCGTCGACTCGCCGGCGCCGGTCGCCGAACTCCTGCGCCGCGTCAAGGCGATGCCGATGCCGCCGGAGCGCCAGTGGGAGTCCAGCGAGGGCGCCGACGTACGGCAGCTGCCCGGCGGCCTGTCCAACACCACGCACGGCGAGGGCGTCGTACGGGGCGTCGGCTACGCGGTCGGCATCAAGAACGTCGGCTTCTCCGAGGGCTTCGACGACTACTCCACCGCCAGGGTCCGCATGGAGGTCGCCGGCGGCCGGCCCGTCGTCACCGTGCACACGGCGATGGCGGAGGTCGGCCAGGGAGGCGTCACCGTCCACGCGCAGATCGCCCGCACCGAGCTGGGCGTCACCCAGGTGACCATCCGGCCCGCCGACACCCAGGTGGGCTCGGCCGGCTCCACCTCGGCCTCCCGGCAGACCTACGTCACCGGCGGCGCCGTCAGACACGCCTGCGAGCTGGTGCGCGAGCGGGTCCTGGAGCTCGGGCGCCGCAGGTTCGGCTCGTACCACCCCGCCTGGGCGAGTGCCGAACTCCTTCTGGAGGGCGGCAAGGTCGTCACCGACGGCGGCGAGGTCCTCGCCGACCTCGTGGACGTCCTGGAGGACGAGGTGGTCGAGGTCGAGGAGGAGTGGCGGCACCGGCCGACCGAGCCCTTCGACCTGCGCACCGGCCAGGGCAACGGCCACGTCCAGTACTCCTTCGCCGCGCACCGCGCCGTCGTCGAGGTCGACACCGAACTCGGCCTGGTCAAGGTGATCGAGCTGGCCTGCGCCCAGGACGTCGGCAAGGCGCTGAACCCGCTCTCCGTGATCGGCCAGATCCAGGGCGGCACCGTCCAGGGCCTGGGCATCGCGGTGATGGAGGAGATCGTCGTCGATCCCGTGACCGCCAAGGTCAGGAACCCGTCCTTCACGGACTACCTGCTCCCCACGATTCTCGACACGCCGGCCCTACCGGTCGACGTGCTCGAACTCGCCGACGACCACGCGCCGTACGGGCTGCGCGGCGTCGGCGAGGCACCCACCCTGTCGTCGACCCCGGCGGTCCTCGCGGCCATCAGGGACGCGACCGGGCTGGCGCTCGACCGCACGCCGGTACGACCGGAACACCTCACCGGCACGGCGGGCTCCGATCGACACCCCCAAGACCCTCCGGGCGGCGCACGGAACGTCACACCCTCCGCGCCGCCCGGAGCACAGACCAAGTCCCGCTCCGCTCGCGGTACTTGAAGTACCACCAGTACTACCAGTACCACCACACATGCGTTCGTCTCGGGCCGTCCCCCGGGTCGTGCATATCCCAAATCCCGGGGCCGCCCCAGCGGCCGACCGGGTGCACCTATGAACCTTGGGAGACGGCCCCATGACCCAGCAGTCAGTGGAGCCCAAGATCACCGCCGAGGACGCGGGCGCGGGTTCCCGCGTCCCCGGCGGACGATCTTGGCTCGACCGGTACTTTCACATATCCCACCGGGGATCGACGGTCGCGCGTGAGGTGCGCGGCGGCATCACCACCTTCATGGCGATGGCGTACATCGTCCTGCTCAACCCCGTGATCCTGTCCGGCAAGGACGCGGCCGGCGACACCCTGGGCCAGAAGGCCCTGATCACCGCGACGGCGTTCGCCGCCGCGCTCACCACGCTCCTGATGGGCTTCGTCGGCAAGGTACCGCTCGCCCTGGCCGCCGGACTCTCGGTCTCCGGAGTGATCGCCGGGCAGGTCGTCCCGCAGATGACCTGGCCGCAGGCCATGGGCATGTGCGTGATGTACGGCGTGGTGATCATGCTGCTCGTGGTCACCGGGCTCCGCGAGATGATCATGAACGCCATCCCGCTGGCCCTCAAGCACGGCATCACCATGGGCATCGGCCTGTTCATCGCCATCATCGGCCTGGTCAAGGGCGGCTTCGTCCACGCGGGCGAGGCGACCCCGCTCACCCTCGGCCCGGCCGGGGAACTCGCCGGCTGGCCCGTCCTGCTCTTCGCGGGCACCCTGCTGCTGATCTTCATGCTCCAGGCCCGCAACATGCCCGGGGCCATCCTGATCGGCATCGTCACCGGCACCATCGTCGCCGCGATCCTGAACGCCACCGGGGTCATCGACCCCAAGCAGTGGGCCAACGGAGCCCCCGAACTGCACGGCAGCGCGGTCTCCATGCCGGACTTCTCGCTCTTCGGCAGCCTGGAGTTCGGCGGCTGGGGCGAGGTCGGCGCGATGACGGTCGGCATGATCGTCTTCACGCTGGTGCTCGCCGGGTTCTTCGACGCGATGGCCACCATCATCGGCGTCGGCACGGAGGCCAAGCTCGCCGACGACAAGGGCCGGATGCCGGGTCTGTCGAAGGCGCTGTTCATCGACGGCGCCGGCGGTGCCATCGGCGGTGTGGCGGGCGGCTCCGGCCAGACCGTCTTCGTCGAGTCCGCGACCGGCGTCGGCGAGGGGGCCCGCACCGGGCTCGCCTCGGTCGTCACCGGCGCGTTCTTCGCGGCCTGCCTCTTCTTCACGCCGATCACCGCGATCGTGCCGCAGGAGGTCGCCTCGGCGGCCCTGGTGGTCATCGGCGCGATGATGATGATGAACGCCCGGCACGTGGACTGGGCCGACCGGGCCACCGCGATCCCGGTCTTCCTGACCGTCGTCCTGATGCCGTTCACGTACTCCATCACGGCGGGTGTCGCCGCCGGTGTCATCTCCTACGTCGCCATCAAGGTCGCGCAGGGCAGGGCCCGGGAGATCGGCGCGTTCATGTGGGCCCTGACGGTGGTCTTCGTCGTCTACTTCGCCCTCAATCCGATCGAGAGCTGGATGGGCGTGCACTGACCGCCACGACGGGAACCCTTCACGTACCCGTCGTCCAGGGAGGACCGGAAGATGCTGGACATCGCCGAAGAGCTGCACCGGTGGGTCGAGCAGGGACGCGACTTCGCCGTGGCCACGGTGGTGGCCGTCGGCGGCAGCGCGCCCCGCCTGCCCGGCGCCGCCCTCGCGGTGGACGCCGACGGCACGGTCGTCGGTTCGGTCTCCGGCGGATGCGTGGAGGGGGCCGTGTACGAGCTGTGCCGGCAGGCCCTCCAGGACGGCGGAACCGTCGTGGAGAGCTTCGGGTACAGCGACGAGGACGCCTTCGCCGTGGGTCTGACCTGCGGCGGGGTCATCGACATCCTCGTCACGCCGGTACGGGCGGCGGATCCCGCCCGTCCGGCACTGGCCGCCGCGCTCGCCGCCGCCGCCCGCGGGGAGACGGCGGCCGTCGCCCGGATCGTGAGCGGTCCGGCGGACCTGGTGGGCCGCGCGCTCGTCGTCCGGGCGGACGGCTCCCGCACCGGCGGCTTCGGCGGCCACCCCGAGCTGGACCGCACGGCGGCCGCCGAGGCGGTCGCCTTCCTGGACGCGGGCCGCACCGGCACCGTCGAGATCGGTGAGCAGGGCTCGCGCTGCGGAGCACCGCTCACCATGCTGATCGAGTCCTCCGTACCGGCCCCACGCATGATCGTCTTCGGCGCGATCGACTTCGCGGCGGCACTCGTGCGGGCCGGCAAGTTCCTCGGCTACCACGTGAGCGTGTGCGACGCCCGCCCCGTCTTCGCCACCCCGGCCCGCTTCCCGGACGCGGACGAGATCGTCGCCGAGTGGCCCCACGAGTACCTGGCACGCACCGCCGTCGACGCCCGTACGGTGCTGTGCGTGCTGACCCACGACGCCAAGTTCGACATACCGCTGCTCCGGCTGGCGCTGCGCCTTCCGGTGGCGTACGTCGGCGCGATGGGCTCCCGCCGCACCCACCTCGACCGCGAGGCCCGCCTGCGCGAGGCCGACCTGAGCGACCTGGAGCTGGCCCGCCTCAGGTCGCCGATCGGCCTCGACCTCGGCGCCCGCACCCCCGAGGAGACGGCCCTGTCCATCGCCGCCGAGATCGTCGCGACCCGGCACGGCGGCACGGGCACCTCCCTGACCGGCGCCCACACCCCGATCCACCACGACGGCCCGACGGCCCCGGCGGGGCGCATCGGCTCGGTGGCGTAGCGACCCGGACGGATGCGGCGCGCCCTGTTCGCGCGGGGTCCGGCCCGCGACCTGCTGTGGTGGCACGGACGCCTCTGCGAGCGGCGCCCGCCCCGCGTTCCACCGGAAGGGCCCCGAGGTGCGGCACCGGACGCACCGGCTCGGTGGCCCGGGGCCCCGGGCGCTGTCCGCAGGCGCCAGGCGGACAGGGGCCCGTGCCCGACCGCGCGTCGGGAGAGGCCCGGTCTCCGGTGGAACCGGCTCGCCGCCCGCCGTGCCCTCGGGCGTCCTCCGCCCCCGACGAACCCGACGAACCCGACGATCGCGCCGCGTTCGCGTCGCATTCCGTCGGGACCGGCCCGACGGAATGCGGCCAGGGCTCCCTCGGGCCGGCATCAGTCCAGCCGCGGGGCCGTCCTGGTCAGGGACACCTCCGCGACCACCGGCCGGTGGTCCGAGGCCGTGGGCTCCTGCGGGACCGCGACGTCGCGCACCCGTACGCCCTGGCCCACGGCCACGTAGTCGATCCGCTTCACCGGGTTCTCGGCCGGATACGTGTCCGGAGTCCCGGCTCCCGCGTCGCGCAGCTCCTTCCACAGCGGCGCCAGCTCGGGTGCCGAGGGCTCGGCGTTGAAGTCGCCGAGCAGGAACTGGCGGGCGCCCGGCAGTTCCGCCCGCTCCCGGGCCATGATCCGCCGGGTGTCGGCGACCTGGGCCCGACGCACCGCCGGGTCCGCCCGGTAGTCGAGGTGGGTCACGAACACCTGCACCGGCACTCCGCGCACCTTGAGCGTCACCTCGCCGAACCCGGGTGCGGGGGCCGGCAACGGGTTCTCGTCCTGCGTGGACAGGCGCGTGATCTCGTGGTTCGTCGCGGAGCGGACCGGGAAGCGGGACAGCACCGCCACGCCGTACTCGCGCCGGGGTTCCCCGGCCGTCACCGGATCGAGGCTGTAGATCGGCGCGAACGACACCCGCATGCCGAGCCGCCGCGCCAGTTCCCCGGCCACGTCGAGCCCCTGGCTGCGGGCTCCCCAGTGCACGTCGACCTCCTGGAGGCCGATCACGTCCGCGTCGAGGGCGCGCAGCGCGGCGGCCTGCCGGTCGAGGTCGAAGACGCCGTCCGAGCCAGCCCCGGCGTGGATGTTGTAGGTGGCGATGCGCAGCGGGACCGGGTGACCCTGGTCGGTGGCGGAGGCGGGCGGTGCCGCCACGGCCAGCGTCAACACGGCGCCCGCGAGGGACAGTTGGGTGAAGGTGCGCGCTCTGAGAGACATGCCGGCACGGTACGCGGGAAACGGCGTCCGCGAGGCGCGCGGCGCGATCCCGACCGCGACCCGTTCCCCGCCCGCAACCCCCGGTTCACGGCTGCCGGAGCAGGTGGTTGACCGTGCGGCCGAAGACATGGCGCCCCGAGCGGCCGAGGACACCGTCGAGGAAGGGCGGCAGGAACCGGACGTCCAGCTCCTCGCGCCACACGACCCGCGCCCGGCCGCCGGGTCCCGTCCCGACCTCGATCTCCGCCCAGCCCGTGACCACCCGGCCGCGTTTCTCCAGCCGGCACCGGCCGGGGACGTCCTCCCGCGGGGGCTGCCAGACCGTCACCTCCATCGCGTCGTCGAAGGTGAGCGGCCCGGCGCCGGTGCGGGCCACGACCAGCGTGCCCCGGCGGGTGGGGCCGGGAGGGGCGGCGGTGACCCGGGTCAGCGGCACGGTGTCGCCGTGCCGCTCCCACCGGGTGAGCCGGCGCCAGGCCTCGTCCGGGGCGAGCGGGGCGGTGCGTTCGAGCGAGAAGGTGGCCACCGGACGATCGTAGGCAACGCGCCCACCGGTGCACCGGTACTACCGGTAGACCTTGCCCGGCTCGGCCTTCCCCGGGGCCAGCAGCTGGGGGACCGTCACGAAGACGTAGCCCCGCTTCTTGAGCGCGTCGATGATCCCGGGCACGGCGGGCACGGTGCCGTCGTAGATGTCGTGCAGCAGGATGATGCCGTCCCGGGACGACTGGTCCAGGACCCGCTCGGTGATCAGGTCGGAGTCGTTCGTCCTGTAGTCCTTGGCGGTCACGCTCCACAGCACCTCCGCCAGCCCCAGCTCACGGCAGATGTCGTGCACCGTGTCGTCCGTGCGGCCCTGCGGCGGGCGCATCAGCGTGGGGCGCTCGCCCGTCAGGCGCTCTATCTCCTTGTTCGGGCGCTCCAGCTCCTCGCGTATCTCGTCCGGTTCGGCGTCCGTGAGGATCTTGTGCGTCCAGGTGTGGCTGGCGACCTCGTGGCCCTCGTCGGCCATGCGCCTGACAAGTTCCGGATACGTGTCGATGTGGCGCTTGCCGAGCAGGAAGAAGGTCGCCGGGACCTGCTTCTCCTTGAGTATGTCGAGCAGCCGGGCGGAGTTCTCGCTCGGTCCGGCGTCGAAGGTCAGCGCGATGCACTTGGCGCGCGCGCAGTCCACGGTGCCGAGCCCGCCCGCGCGGGCCTGGGCGCCGCCCGCGCCTCCCTGGGAGTCGGCCGCGTCGGCCTGGGTGTCGGCGGCGTTGCGGACGGAGCTGGGGGAGTGCGTCTCCAGCTTCGTGCAGCCGCTCAGCGCGAGGGTCAGCGAGGCTGCGGCCGCGAAGGTCGCGAGCACACGCAACCTGGTCCCCGTTTTCGTCATCTTCCTGGTCAGCGAAGGCATGCGAGGACTATACGCTGCGAGTATATACGCAGTTTATAGTGCCCTCTTCGGGTGGTCGTCCGTTTCGCTGATACGAATGAGTGTTCGAGGTAGCGGTGCGCTCACCGGGTTACTCAGCCGACACGCATGTGACGGTGAGAGTGAGGAGAAGCCCGTGAGCGAGAGCCCCGGGGCCGCCGGCCCCCGAAGCGGACGTACCTGGCGACGGGCCCTGGTGACCGGCGGCGCCGGATTCGTGGGATCCCACCTGTGCGGCCGCCTGCTCGACGCCGGTACCGACGTCGTCTGCCTCGACAACCTGGCCACCGGCTCCCGTGCCAACGTGGCCGACCTGGAGCGGCGGCGCGGATTCCGGTTCGTCCGGGCCGACGCCACCGACCCGATGGCCCTGCGCGGCCTGCCCGGCCGGTTCGACCTGGTCCTGCACTTCGCCTGCCCCGCCTCGCCCGCCGACTACCTCCGGCTGCCCCTGGAGACCCTCGACGTCGGCAGCACCGGCACCCGCAACGCCCTGGAGCGGGCCCACGCCGACGGCGCCCGCTTCCTGCTCGCCTCGACCTCCGAGGTCTACGGCGACCCGCTGGAGCACCCGCAGCGCGAGACGTACTGGGGCAACGTCAACCCGGTCGGCCCGCGCAGCGTCTACGACGAGTCCAAGCGCTTCGCCGAGGCCCTGGTCACGGCCCACCGCCAGGTGCACGGCACCGACGCCGCCATCGTCCGCATCTTCAACACCTACGGCCCCCGCATGCGCACCGGCGACGGCCGGGCCGTCCCCACCTTCATCGCCCAGGCGCTGGACGGCATGCCGCTCACCGTCGCCGGCGACGGCGGCCAGACCCGCTCCCTGTGCTACGTCGACGACACCGTGGCGGGCGTCCTGGCCCTCGCCGCGTCCGGGGAGAGCGGGCCGATGAACATCGGTGGCGCCGACGAGATCACCATGCTGGAACTGGCCCGCCGGGTCGTCGAACTCACCGGCTCAGGCTCCCGCATCCGCTTCGTCGAACGTCCCGTCGACGACCCCGGCCGGCGCAGGCCGGACACCAGCCTGGCCCGGGAGCGGCTGGGCTGGCGGCCGACCGTGAGCTGGAACGAGGGGCTGGAGCGGACGATCGGCTGGTTCGCGCACGCCGTCGCCGCCTGACGCAGGTCCAAAGGAGTCACTTACAGTGACAAACCGTCTTTTCTCCGGAAGTGACCTGTCTCCAAGTGTTTGAGGCAACTTCCCCGCGGCACCCGCGACGCCGAGAGAGGAGCCCCACCCCATGCGCATCCTTGGTATCAACGCCCTGTTCCACGACCCGGCCGCCGCGCTCGTCGTCGACGGCCGGACCGTCGCGGCCGCCGAGGAGGAGCGGTTCAGCCGCCGCAAGCACGGCAAGCGGCCGGTGCCCTTCTCCGCCTGGGAGGTTCCGGAGCTGTCGGCGCGGTGGTGCCTCGAGCACGCCGGGGTGCGGCCGGGGGAGCTGGACGCCGTCGCGTACTCCTTCGACCCCAAGCTCGCCCGGCCCGCCCGCGACATGGGCCTGGACGACCCCTGGGACCCGCTGCGGCTCGAGTACGCGCGCCGGGCCCCCGAGTTCCTCGCCGACGCGCTGCCCGGGCTCGACCCCGACCAGGTCGTCTTCGTCCCGCACCACGTGGCGCACGCCGCCTCCGCGGGACCGGCCTCGCCCCACCCCGACAACGACGTCCTCGTCCTCGACGGCCGCGGCGAGTCCGCCTCCCACCTGGCCGGCCGCTACCGCGACGGCAAGCTCGACGTCCTCGCCACGCAGGCGCTGCCGCACTCGCTCGGCCTCGTCTACGAGGAACTGACCGAGCACCTCGGCTTCCTGCGCAGCAGCGACGAGTACAAGGTGATGGCCCTCGCCTCCTACGGCACCCCCCGCCACCTCGACCGGCTGCGCGAGCACATCCACGCCACCGGCGACGGCGGCTTTCGCGCCCACGGCGTCGACTGGGCGGCCCTCGCCCCGCCGCGCGCCAAGGGCGAGGACTGGACCAAGGACCACGCGGACCTGGCCGCGAGCACCCAGGCCGTCCTTGAGGAACTGCTCCTCGAACTCGTCCACTGGCTGCACCGCGAGGCCGGGGGCCAGGCCCTGACCATGGCGGGCGGCGTCGCGCTCAACTGCGTCGCCAACTCGAAGATCGCCGCCCGCGGCCCGTACCGGCACGTGTGGGTGCAGCCCGCTGCCGGTGACGCCGGCACCGCCCTCGGCAGCGCCCTGCACGTGGCCGCCGCCCAGGAGGGTGCCGCGCCCGAGCCGATGCCCGGCGCCGACCTCGGCCGCGGCTGGAGCGACGACGAGATCCGCGCCTGGCTGGAGACGGCCGCCATCCCCTACGAGGAGCCGGACGACATCGCCGAGACCGTCGCCGAGGAGCTGGCCCGGGACGGCGTCGTCGCCTGGTTCCAGGGCCGCAGCGAGTTCGGGCCGCGCGCGCTCGGGCACCGCTCCCTGATGGCCCACCCGGGCCGCGCGGAGAACCTCGAACGCCTCAACCACGTCAAGGGCCGCGAGGAGTTCCGCCCCGTCGCGCCCATGGTGCTCGCGGACCGCGCCGCCGACATCTTCACCGGGCCGATCCCCAGCCCGTACATGCTCTTCGTGCACGACGTCGACCCCGTTTGGCGCGACCGCATCCCGGCCGTCGTCCACGTCGACGGCACCGCCCGCATCCAGACCGTCGAGGAACGCCGCGAACCCCTCGTCGCGCGCATGCTGGCCGCCTTCGAACGGCGCACCGGGCTGCCCGTCGTCGTCAACACCAGCCTCAACACCGCCGGGCGGCCCATGGTCGACGACCCGCGCGACGCGCTGGAGTGCTTCGGCTCGGCACCCGTGGACCTGCTGGCCATCGGCCCCTTCGCGGTGCGCCGGGGAGGGGCGTTCGCATGAGCACCGCCCCCGGGACCGGCGGCCCGCGCACCGGTTACGCCGTCGTCGTCCCCACCCTCGTACGGGACACGCTGGCCGACTGCCTGGCCGCGCTGGTCGCCGCGCACGGGCCGGACCCCGACGAGATCGTCCTGGTCGACGACCGGCCGGAACCCGACGCCGACCCCGACGCGCTGGAACACGCCCTGACCGTCCTCGGCGACCTGCGCGAACGCACGGTGGTGCTGCGCAGCGGGGGGCGAGGGCCCGCAGCCGCCCGCAACACGGGTTTCCGCGCGGTCACCTCGCCCTGGACCGCCTTCCTCGACGACGACGTCCAGGTCGGCCCGCACTGGTGCGACCAGCTGATCCAGGACCTCGCCGAGGCGGCACCCGACACCGGCGCCGTGCAGGGCGTGATCGCCGTGCCGCTGCCGGGCGAGCGCCGCCCCACCGACTGGGAGCGCGGCACCGCGGGCCTCGCGCAGGCCCGGTGGATCACCGCCGACATGGCCTACCGCACCGACGTGCTCAAACAGGTCGGCGGCTTCGACGAACGCTTCACCCGCGCCTTCCGCGAGGATGCCGACCTCGCGCTGCGCGTCCTCGACGCGGGCTGGCGCATCCGGCGGGGCCGCCGCACCACCCGCCACCCCGTACGCCCCGCCGCGCGGTGGGTCTCGCTGAAGCAGCAGCGCGGCAACGCCGACGACGCCCTGATGCGGCGGCTGCACGGCCCCGACTGGTGGGCCAAGGCGGTCGCGCCCCGGGGCCGGATCCGGCGCCACGCCGCGATCACCGCCGCCGGTGGCGCGGCCCTCGCCCTCGCCGCCGCCGGACGGCCCCGGGCCGCCGCGGTCGCCGCGCTCGGCTGGGCCGCGGGCACCGCCGAGTTCGCCTGGGCCCGCATCGCGCCCGGACCGCGCACCCGGCACGAGATCACGACCATGCTGGTCACCAGCGCGCTCATCCCGCCCGCCGCGACCTGGCACCGGCTCAGCGGACTCGTGCGCCACCGGAGCGCCCCCGCCTGGCGGGAGGTGGCCGCATGAGTCCCGCGGGACCGGTGAAGGCCGTCCTCTTCGACCGCGACGGCACCCTCGTCCACGACGTCCCCTACAACGGCGACCCGGAGCGGGTGCGGCCCGTCGAAGGCGCCCGCGAGGCGGTGGCGCTGCTGCGCGAGCACGACGTCCGCGTCGGCGTCGTCACCAACCAGTCCGGCGTCGCCCGCGGCCTGATCAGCGACAGCGACGTCCGGCGCGTCAACCGCCGTATCGACGAGCTGATCGGCCCCTTCGACGTCTGGGCGGTCTGCCCGCACGGCCCCGACGACGGCTGCCACTGCCGCAAGCCGGAGCCCGGCCTGGTCCTGTGGGCGGTGGGCCGCGTCTGCACCGCCCCCGCCGACTGCGTCGTCATCGGCGACATCGCCGCCGACATCCAGGCCGCCGAACGCGCGGGCGCCCACGGCATCCTCGTCCCCAACGACCGCACCCGCCCGCAGGAGACGGCCGCCGCGGCCCACGTCGCCCCGGACCTCCTCACCGCCGTCCGAGCCGTCCTCGACGGCCCGCCCCGGGGCCGGGTCCTGGCGAACGAGCGCCCCCTGGAGACGCCGCACGGCCCGGCCGAGCAGGACGGCCCACGCACCGCCACCCCTGCCGACCGCCCCGGACCCGCGACGATCCCACCGGCCACCACCCCCGGGCCGGGTGCCTTCGCCCCCGGGGACATCCCCGAACCCCCGGCTCCCACCGAGGCCGGCCCCGACGGCGTGAGCGGGAGCGGTTCGGCCGCCGCCGCAGGGGCGGGGCGGATGCGGGCCGTCGACGACAGCCGCGGGAGGCCGACATGAAGGCGCTCGTCACCCGGCTCGACAGTTTCGGCGACGTACTGCTCGCCGGGCCCGCCGTGCGGGCCGTCGCCGCGCGGGCCGACCACGTCACCATGCTGTGCGGGTCACGCGGCGCGCCCGCCGCCCGGCTGCTGCCCGGCGTCGACGAGGTGCTGGTATGGGAGGCGCCGTGGGGCGGGTTCGAGCCGCCCGACGTGCGGCGGGAGGACATCGACGCCCTCGTGGAACGGATCGACGCCGACGCGGCGCTGATCCTCACCTCCTTCCACCAGTCCCCGCTGCCCACCGCCCTGGTGCTGCGCCTCGCCGGCGTCCGGCACATCGCCGCGGACAGCGTGGACTACCCAGGATCGCTCCTCGACCTGCGCCACCACCGCGCCCCGCACGCCCACGAGGCCGAGGCCGCGCTCGACCTCGCCGAGGCGGCCGGGTTCCCCCGGGCCGACGACGGGCGGCTGCGCGTGCACACGCCGCCGCCCGCCGACGCGCTCACCGGCCCCGGCCCCTACGTCGTCCTGCACCCCGGCGCCAGCGTCCCCGCCCGCGCCTGGAGCCCCGAGCGCGCCGCCGAGGCGGTACGCGAACTCGCCTCCGCCGGGCACCGCGTGCTGGTCACCGGCAACCCCGACGAGCGCGACCTCACCGCGTACGTCGCCGGCGAGCACGGCACCGACCTCGGCGGCCGCACCGACGCCCCCGAACTGGCCGGCGTCCTCGCGGGCGCCGCCGTCGTCGTCACCGGCAACACCGCGCCCGCCCACCTCGCCGCAGCCGTCGGCACCCCCGTCGTCTCCCTGTTCGCCCCCGTCGTACCCGCCGAGCGCTGGCGGCCGTACGGCGTCCCCTACGTCCTGCTGGGCGACCAGGACGCGCCCTGCGCCGACAGCAGGGCCCGGGACTGCCCCGTCGCCGGGCACCCCTGCCTGAACACCGTCACGGCCACCGACGTGGCCACCGCAGTCGAGAAACTGATGGGGGAGACATGAGGATCCTGATCTGGCACGTGCACGGGTCGTGGACCACGGCCTTCGTGCAGGGCCCGCACACCTACCTCGTCCCCGTCACCTCCGACCGCGGACCCGACGGCCTCGGCCGCGCCCGCACCTGGGACTGGCCCGACTCCGTCGTCGAGGTACCGCCCGAGCGGCTGCGGGACGAGGACATCGACCTCGTGATCCTCCAGCGCCCGCACGAACTCGACCTCGTCGACCGGTGGCTGGGACGCCGCCCGCCGCTGGTCTACCTGGAGCACAACGCCCCCGACGGCGACGTGCCCCACACCCGCCACCCGGCCGCGGACATCCCCGGCGTCACCCTCGTCCACGTCACCCACTTCAACCGGCTGATGTGGGACGCGGGTCCGACGGACACCGCCGTCGTCGAGCACGGCATCGTCGACCCCGGCCACCGCTGGACCGGCGAGCTGGAGCGCGCCGCCGTCGTCGTCAACGAGCCGATCCGGCGCGGCCGTACCACCGGCACCGACCTGCTCCCCGTCTTCTCCCGCGCGGCCCCGCTCGACGTGTTCGGCATGCGCACCGAAGGGCTCGCCGAGCACCTCGGCGTCGACCCCGGCCGCTGCCGCACCCAGGACGTCCCCCAGAGCGACCTGCACACCGAACTGGCCCGCCGCCGCGTCTACGTCCACCCCGTCCGCTGGACCTCCCTCGGCCTGTCCCTGCTGGAGGCCATGCACCTGGGCATGCCCGTGGTCGCCCTCGCCACCACCGAGGTCGCCGAGGCCGTGCCCCCGGGCGCCGGGGTGGTCTCCAACCGCATCGACGTACTGACCGACGCCGTACGCGACTTCCTCGCCGACCCGCTGCACGCGCGGACGGTCGGCGACGGGGCCCGTGCGGCGGCCCTCGCCCACTACGGGCTGTCCCGCTTCCTGGACGACTGGGAGCGGCTGCTCAAGGAGGTGACCCGATGAGGATCGCCATGGTGTCCGAGCACGCGAGCCCGCTCGCCGCGCTCGGCGGCGTCGACGCCGGTGGACAGAACGTCTACGTGGCCCGTCTCACCGAGGAGTTGGCCAAGCGCGGCCACGACGTCACGGTCTACACCCGCCGCGACGCCGCGGACCTGCCCGACCGGGTGCCGCTGCCCGGCGGCGCGGTCGTCGAGCACGTGCCGGCCGGACCGCCCGTGCCGGTCCCCAAGGACGAACTCTTCCCGCACATGCCCGCCTTCGGCGCCCACCTGGCCCGCGCATGGGGGCGGGAGCGGCCCGACGTGGTGCACGCCCACTTCTGGATGTCCGGCATGGCCTCGCAGATCGGCGCGGGCCCGCACGGCATCCCCCTCGTCCAGACCTTCCACGCCCTCGGCACCGTCAAGCGCCGCCACCAGGGCATGCGGGACACCAGCCCCTACGAGCGCATCGGCATCGAGCGGCAGCTCGGCCGCGGCTGCGCACGGGTCCTGGCCACCTGCACCGACGAGGTCGTCGAACTCGGCGACATGGGCGTCCCGCCCCGGCAGGTCTCCGTGGTGCCCTGCGGCGTGGACGCCGAGCACTTCCACCCCGCCGCCGACACCGGCCGCACCCCCGAGCGACGCCTGCCGCACCGGCTGCTCGCCTGCGGACGGCTCGTCCCCCGCAAGGGCTACGACCAGGCCATCCGCGCCCTGGCCCACATCCCAGACACCGAACTCCTCATCGCGGGCGGCCCGCCCGCCGGCGCCGTGGAGGCCGAACCCGAGGCGCAGCGCCTGACCGGCATCGCCCGCCGCGCAGGGGTGGCCGACCGGGTCCGGCTGCTCGGCGCCGTCGACCCGGACGACATGCCCGCCCTGCTCCGCAGCTCCGACCTGGTGCTGTGCACCCCGGTGTACGAGCCGTTCGGCATCGTGCCGCTGGAGGCCATGGCGTGCGGCGTGCCCGTCCTCGCCACCGACGTCGGCGGCCACCGCGACTCCGTCGCCGACGGCGTCACCGGGCGCCTGGTCGCCCCGCAGGACCCTGAGGCCGTGGCCGAGGCCGCCCGCGAACTCCTCGCCGACGAGCGGCTGCGCCGCCAGTACGGCAGGAACGGCCGCGAACGCGTCCTGCGGCACTACACCTGGGCGCGCGTCGCCGACGGCGCGGAACAGGTGTACCGCCTGACCCGCTCCGAGCACGAGGTCTCCACGGAGGTGGCGTCATGACCGTGCACCCGCCCGTCGTCGGGCACTGCGACGAACTCCAGGAGGCGCTGGGGGCGTTCCGCGCCTCCGCGCACGTCACCCAGCGCTGGGGCGACCGGCTCGCGGCCGTGCTCAGCGGCGGCGGCCGGCTGCTCGCCGCGGGCAACGGCGGCAGCGCCGCCCAGGCCCAGCACCTGACCGCCGAACTCGTCGGCCGTTACCGCGACGACCGGCCCCCGTTCTCCGCGATCGCCCTGCACGCCGACACCTCCTCCACCACCGCCATCGCCAACGACTACGGCGTCGACGAGGTGTTCGCCCGCCAGGTCCGCGCCCACGGCCGCGAGGGCGACGTCCTGATGCTGCTGTCCACCAGCGGCGCCAGCGCCAACCTGCTCTCCGCGGCCGACGCGGCCCGCGCGTCCGGAGTACGGGTGTGGGCACTCACCGGCTGCGCCCCCAACCCGCTCATGGCGGGCAGCGACGAGTCCCTGTGCGTCGAGGCCCCGTCGACGGCCACCGTCCAGGAGATCCACCTCGTCGCCGTCCACATGATCTGTGCGGCCTTCGACGCGGCCCTGGAGCGCGGCGCACGTGGTGCGCGGGGTGCGGGGCGCGCGGCGCAGCGGAAGCGGAGGTGACGGGACGCATGACTGACAGGACCCCGCTGGTCGTGGTGGGCGACGCACTGCTCGACCGCGACCTGACCGGCTCCGCCGACCGGCTCGCACCGGACGCGCCGGTCCCGGTCGTCTCGGAGTGCGCCGAGCGGATCCGCCCCGGTGGCGCCGCCCTCGCCGCGTACCTCGCCGCCCGCGACGGCCGCGAGGTCACGCTCATCACGGGCGTCGGCGACGACCCGGCCGGGCTCGCCCTGCGCGAACTGCTCGCCCCCTGGCTGACACTGATCCCCCTGCCCCTGACCGGCACGGTGCCGGAGAAGACCCGCGTCCTCGCCCAGGACCGTCCCGTCGTCCGCCTCGACCGGGGCGGCGGTAGGGTCCGCGAAGCCACGGACGAGGCCCGTGACGCGCTGCGTTCCGCCCGGGCCGTCCTGGTCTCCGACTACGGCCGCGGCGCGGCGGACGCCCTGCGCGACGTGCTCGCCGCGCGCCCGCCGCTGGTCTGGGACCCGCACCCGCGCGGGGGCGCGCCGGTCCCCGGCACCCGTCTGGTGACCCCGGCCGAGAAGGAGGCCCACGGCTTCGCGACGGACCAGGGCCACCCGGGCGGCGGTCTGCGCGCCGCCGCGCTCAACGCCGCCGCACTCGTACGGGACTGGCGGGCGGCCGCGGTGACGGTGACCCTCGGCTCGCGCGGCGCGCTCCTGTCCTACGGCGAGCACCCCCTCCTCGTCCCGGCGCCCGCCGCCCACCACGGCGACTCCTGCGGCGCGGGGGACCGGTTCGCGGCCACCGCGGCCGGGCTGCTCGCCGACGGGGCGCTGGTGGGGGAGGCCGTCGAGGGCGCGGTGAGCGCCGCCACGGCCTTCGTCGCGGCGGGCGGCGCGGCCGCCGTGCCCCCGGCCGACTCCGGCCAGGCCCCCGCCTCGCCGCCCGACACCGACGACCCCGGTGCCCTGACCGCCCGGATCCGCGCCGAACACGGCACGGTCGTCGCCGCCGGCGGCTGCTTCGACCTCCTGCACGCCGGACACGTGGGCCTCCTCCAGGCCGCCCGACGGCTCGGCGACTGCCTGGTCGTCTGCGTCAACTCCGACGCCTCCGTCCGGCGCCGCAAGGGCGGTGGCCGCCCCGTCAACCCCCTCGCCGACCGCGTCCGCGTCCTGCGCGCGCTCGCCTGCGTCGACGCGGTCGCCGTCTTCGACGAGGACACCCCCGAACGCCTCCTCGGCGACCTGCGGCCCGACGTCTGGGTCAAGGGCGGCGACTACGCCGGCGCCGACCTCCCCGAGGCCGCGCTCCTCCAGGAGTGGGGCGGCCAGGCGGTCCTCCTGCCCTACCTGGACGGCCGCTCCTCCACCGCCCTGCTGGCCCGCGCCGCGGAGGGGGCCCGATGAGGCCTCCCGCGCAGGAACGACCCCGCGCCCACCTCCCCTTCGGTGCCCCGCCGGCCCGCGCGGGCCACCCGCCTCGGCGCTCGGCGCCGGTGGCCGGTCATGGGCCGGGGGCCGGGGTGCGGGCCGTCCCCGGCGTGCGGTGGGCGGCCGGCTGCGTGGCGGTGGGGGAGGGGACGCCGGCGGGGGCGATCCGCTGCGGACCGGGAGGACGTACGGACGCGGGCGCCGCGTCCGTGGCTGACCGGGCGGCCGGGGTGGGTGCGACGGTGTCCCGAGGGCCGGGTGGCGCTCCGCCACCGGGGTCCGCCGGCGGACCCGTCACCGGGGACCCGGTGCACCCGCCGGTCGCAGGTGCAGGGGTGGTGCGCCCGGCACGGGCCGGCTCACAAGCGGCGCGCCACGAGGGCGGGGACCAGCCCCGCGTACTGGTGCTGCGTGCCCTCGGGCTCGGGGACCTGCTGGCCGGGGTGCCCGCCCTGCGGGCGCTGCGGCGGGCGTACCCCGGGCACGAGCTGGTGCTGGCCGGCCCCGCCGAGCTGGCCCCCGTGGCCGCCGCGACCGGTGCCGTGGACCGGGTGCTGCCCGCCGCCGAACCCGGGCGAGCCGTCCCGCGCACCCTCGACTGGACCGGCCCCCCTCCCGACGTCGCCGTCGACCTGCACGGCAACGGGCCGCCCAGCCACCGCCTCCTCACCCGCCTGCGCCCGCGCAGACTGCTGGCGTTCGCGCACCCCGAAACCCCGGAGGTGGACGGCCCGCCCTGGTACGCCGAGGAGCACGAACGCGAGAGGTGGTGCCGACTGCTGCGCGCGTACGGCATCGACGCCGACCCCGCCGACCTGCGGCTGCCGCGCCCGGCCGCACCGTCCCCCGCCCCCGGCGCCGTCGTCCTGCACCCCGGCGCCGGCGCACCCTCCCGCTGCTGGCCCGTGGAACGGTACGCGGCCGTCGCCGAGGCGCTGCGCGCACGCGGGCGCCGGGTCGTGGTCACCGGGGGAGCGGACGAGGCGGACCTCGTGGCCCGACTGGCCAAGCTCGCCGACCTGCCCGACACGGACGTCTTCGGCGGCGGCCTGCCCTACGACCGGCTCTCCGCCCTGGTCGCCGGCGCCCGCGCCGTCGTCAGCGGCGACACCGGCATCGCCCACCTCGCCGTCGCCCACGCCACGCCCTCCGCCACCCTCTTCGGCCCGGTCCCGCCCAGCCGCTGGGGCCCGCCGCCCCACCCCCGTCACCGCGCCCTGTGGCACCCGGGCCCGGACGGCGACCCGCACGGCCACGAGACCGACCCCGCGCTGCTGCGGATCACCCCCGACGCCGTGCTCGAAGCGCTGGACGCACTCGACGCCCCGCACACCCCGGAAGAGGGACCATGAACCACGCCGCGCACCACGGCCCGACGACCACCCGCGAACGGCCCCACCCGGACCCCACGCGACCCGCCCCCGTCGGCATCGTCATCGCCACCCGGAACCGCTGCGCGAGCCTCGCCGTCACCGTGCGGAACCTGCTCGCCCTGCCCGAGCGGCCCGAGGTCCTCGTCGTGGACAACGCCTCCACCGACGGCACCCGCGCCATGCTGGCCCGCGACTTCCCCCGGGTCCGCGTCCTCGCCCTGCCGTTCAACCGCGGCGCCCTCGCCCGTACCCACGGGGTCCGCGCCCTGGACACCCCGTACGTCGCGTTCAGCGACGACGACTCCTGGTGGGCGCCCGGCTCCCTGAGCGCCGCCGCCCGGCACTTCGACGAGCATCCCCGGCTCGGCCTGCTCTCCGCCCGCACCCTCGTCGGGCCCGGCGACGCCGCCGACCCCCTCAACGACCTGCTCGCCGACTCCCCGCTCGGCACGGCCACCGACCTCCCCGGCACCCAGGTGCTCGGCTTCCTCGGCTGCGCCGCCGTGGCCCGCCGCACGGCCTACCTCGACGCGGGCGGCTACCACCCGCTGCTCTTCTTCGGCGCCGAGGAGACCCTCCTCGCCTACGACCTGGCGGCCCGCGGCTGGGGCGTCACCCACTGTCCCGACGTGGTGGCCCACCACCACCCGGACCCGCGCCCCCGCACCGGCCGCTCCGCCGTCGTACGCCGCAACGAACTCCTCACCGCCTGGCTGCGCCGCCCACTCCCGTACGCGCTGGCCCGCACCCGTGCCCTCGCCGCCGACGCCCGCCGCGACCCGCACGCCCGGCACGCCCTGCGCGAGACGCTCACCCGCCTGCCCGCCGCCCTGCGCGCCCGCAGGCCCCTGCCCCCGCACGTGGAACGGGCCGCCCGCCTCCTCGACGGGGCCGACACGACTTACGCAGCCGACGGAGCGGCCTCATGACGGACACCCGGACCACCGTCGTCGTCATCACCCACAACCGGTGCGCCGAACTCCTGCGCACCCTGGACCGGCTCGCCGAACTCCCCGAACAGCCGGCGGTGATCGTCACCGACAACGGCTCCACCGACGGCACGGCCACCGCCGTCGCCCGCCACCACCCCGGCGTACGGCTCCTGCGCCCCGGCCGCAACCTCGGCGCCGTCGGCCGCAACCTGGCGATCCGTCAGGTCCGCACCCCCTACGTCGCCTTCTGCGACGACGACTCCTGGTGGGCGCCCGGCTCCCTGTCCGCAGCCGCGGACCTGCTCGACCGGTACCCGGCGGTCGGCTCGGTCACCGCCCGCATCCTGGTCGAACCGGACGGCACCGAGGACCCGATCGTCAAGGAACTGCGCGACTCGCCCGTACCCCGCCCCGACTGGCTCCCGGGGCCGGCGCTCGGCTCCTTCCTGGCCGCCGCGACCGTCCTGCGCACCGACGCGTTCCGCGTCGCGGGCGGCTTCCACCCACGGCTGTGGCTGGGGGGTGAGGAAGAGCTGCTCGCCGCCGACCTGGCCGCCAACGGCTGGTGGCTGACGTACGCCGACCACCTGACGATCCATCACCACCCGTCCCGGGTACGGGACTCGACGGTCCGGCGGGCGCACGGCATCCGCAACACCCTGTGGTTCACCTGGCTGCGCCGCCCGGTCGGCCCCGCCCTGCGCCGCACCCTCCACCTGGCCCGCACCGTCCCCCGCGACACGGCGTCCCTGCGCGCCTTCGCGGAGGCGATGGCCGCGCTGCCCTGGGTGCTGCGCGAACGCCGGGTGCTGCCGCCGGAGGTCGAGGCCCGGCTCCGGTCACTGGAACCCGCCCAACGCGACTCGACGGCGCGCAGCTACACCGGCTGACACCCCCTAGCCCTCCGTCCACCGGCACAACAGCCGGAACACCGCGAACAGCGTCACCGGCCACACACCGGCGAACGCCCAGATCACGCCGGGCGCGGACGTGACGATGCCGACGACCATCAGCGTCACCGCCACGGCGAGCAGCAGAAGTACGGTCGGCGTGCGCGGGCGGTATGCCGCCAGGCGGGCGGGGTCGGGGCAGCGGCGCAGCCGCAGCGTGCGCAGGCGCCGGTCGAGGCGGCGGTCGCGGCGCAGTGCCCGTTCGACCTCGTCGAGTATGCGTTGCTCGTGATCGGGGAGCCGGCCGATGGACACGATGTCTCCTCCTGGGGGGCGGACCGACCACCGTCGAGTGCCCGCGCCGCCGCGTGACTAACCGCCCGCCCGGGCCGTCATCGCCCCGCCCCGGCCGCCGACGCCGCCCGCAAGGCCGCCACCAGGCCGTCCGCCGCGTCCGGCACCGAGTCCGGCACCGAGTGCGCCGCCCGGAACCGCGCGCCGATCCGTGCCGCTTCCGCCCGCCCGTCGGCCAGGCACCAGTCCCACCAGCGCTCCAGCGGCCCCTGCGCCGGTGCCTGCGCCGATGTCTCCGCGAGGTGCTCGGCGGGCACCAGCGCCGGCCAGCCACAGGTGCGGGCCTGCGCCGTCACCTTCGCACCGCCCTCGACCGGATCCACCGCCAGCGCGGGGACCCCCGCCCGCAGCGCGAGGACCAGCCCGTGCAGCCGGTCGGTGACGACCAGATCGAGCCGGGACAGTACGGCCTCCAGCTGGGCCGGCGTGCCGCACAGCCGCCAGTCGTGCGCGTCGAGCCGGGTCTCCAGCTCGAGCCGGGCACAGTCCCGGCCGGCCAGCCAGCGCGTCAGTACGGCGGCGACCTCCTCGTGCCGTCGCCGCCCCCCGTACTCGTGCTGCCCGTGGGTGAGCACCACCCCGACGACGGGCACCGCGGGGAGCGCCGGAGCACGGGCCGCGAGGTCCAGTCCCGGACCGCGTCCGGCGGCGTCCCGGGCCAGCACCCGGTGGAAGCCGGTGACGGCGGGGGAGTCCGGGTCGACCACGGAGACGCCGACGGCGATCCGCACACAGTGCGCGAACCGGCGGTGCAACTCCTCGATCTGCGTCCCGTGCACCGGCCCGCACACGAACACCAGCCGGGAGTACGCCGCCGGGTCCACGTCCGCGAAGTGCGTACCGCCGGCGCGGAACCCGGGGCTCCACACGACGTCGTACGCCAGCCCCGCGTCCCGCAGCACCTGCTCCACCCGCGCCAGCGCCAGCACGTCCCCGGCCGTCGCCTCCCCGTGCAGGAAGCTGAACCAGCCGGTCACCAGGATTCTGTCCCGTTCGTACACAGTGCCCCCGGGTGCCCCGCCGTCGCCCCGGCAACCACCGGGGCGACGGCCACCCGCGTCCGGTCAGCGCCCGACCACCGGCCCGAAGGCGTCCCGCACGTCAGCGTCCGAGGGCGTGACGGCCATCCCCGGCGGCAGCGAGCCGAAATATCCGAGGGTGCCCGGGCAGCTCTCGCCGCCGATCTGCACGGTGCGGTCGGTCACGAGCTTCCCGGTCCGCAGCGCGTAGGCCTTCACCCGGACCGCCAGTTTGTTGAAGGTGACACTGCCGATGTGGCCCTTGTGGTCCCGGTACTGGCAGGTCTCGACGGTGTCCCCCGCCTCCGTCTCGTCCGTGCACACCACCAGCGCGGCATCGGACGTGGCGGCCCGCCACTCCTGCGGCAGCTTGTCCGTGTACTCGGTGTCACCGACGAACACGGCACCGCTCCTGCCCTTGCGGTAGGCGGGGGCCGCCGAGTACTTCGCCGGGTTCCGGCAGTATCCGGAGTCCATGCTGTCCGCCTCGTCGAGCAGATTCCTGACCTGGATCAGTTCGATCGCCAGACTCGCCTTCCTGATCCCCTCGCGGGCGTCGTCCGCCCGGCCGTCCCCCGGATGCTCGTCGAGCAGCCGCTGGTAGCTGTCCCGCGCGTCCGCCCACTCCTCGTCGGTCATGAGGGCGTCACCGCACTCCACGAGCGCCCCGGGGATGATCCGGGCCGAGGTGGCGGAGGCGGGACCGGTCAGATCCTTCGGGCCGGTCCTCCGCTCCCGCAGCCAGTCCGCTATGCGTACGTTCCGGCAGCCGTCGTCGGTGGGCAGCCGCCCGAGGTAGCGCTTCAGGGTGGCCCCGACCGTCCGCTCGTTGCCGGGCTCGTCGAGCACCGCGCCGAGCCGGTCGAAAGCGGACGCCAGCATGTCCAGGTCGCCGGTCAGCCCGCCGCTCAGATAGCCCGCCGCCGTGTCCAGGCGCTCGCACGCCTCCACCACCGTGTCGCCCCGGGCGGCCACCGGCGCGGCGAGGAGCCGGTGCCGGAACCCCACCCCCTCCTGGGTGTCCACCGCCGCCCGGCAACTCCCGTCCGCGCGGGCGTCGGTGACGCGGTCCTCGATCCCGTACGCGTCGAACCGCACCCACCCGGCGGCCGCGAGCACCGGCACGGTGAGGGCGAGCGCGAGCACCCGCTGTCCGCGCCGTGGCCCCGCCGCCGGGTGCCGCCGCGCCAGCCACCAGCCGTGCGCGACGACCGCCGCCCACCACAGCACGACGAGCAGCTCGCACCACGCCTCGGCGGTCGTGTACGTCAGCCACAGCAGCGACGCCGTGCCCACCGCGGCGGCCCAGAACAGCGCCCGGCGCCCCAGGATCAGGTAACCCGCCCCGAGCAGCGAGGCGTTGGCGACGGCCACGGCGAGCGGATCGGGCTCGCGCGGCTCGGTCATCCTCCCAACTCCTCGTCGCTCTCCCCGCTGCGGGCCCGCACGTACGCCTCGGCGGCCGGCAGGTACAGCAGGACCACGCCCGGGACGGCGAGCAGCGCGGCGAACAGCAGCGTGGTGCCGCCGTACAGCGGGTCGTCGAGGGCGAACGGCGCGGCGACGACGAGGATCGCCGCGGTCAGACAGCTCACCGCGGTCCGGGCGGTCCGCCGGCCGCGGCCCGCCCGGACCGCGAACCAGAAGCAGACCGCCACCAGCAGCAGTACCAGGACGGCCGCCCCCTGCGGGCCGGCCGCCGTGGTCGCCGCGACCAGCGTCCCCAGCATCACCAGCACCACCGCCAGCGTCACGCTCCACGGCCGACGGATCGCCTCGGTCGTCATCGGATCACTTCCCTCACTTGCCTTCCTCGGACGTGTCCCTGCTCCGGACGGTGCGGGTGCCTTCTGAGGGCAGGGCGGGTGCCTGCTTCGGCGCAGGCGGAACGGGCGCGGGGTGGCGCGACCGCGACGGGCCCGCCGGCCGTGCCGCCCCGCACTCCCCCGGCCACCGATTCCACCGCGCCGCACCGTTGTTCAGCAGCCCGCACGCGGCACTGAACAATGCGGAACCCGTCGCGGCGCGGGCCGGAACCCGCGGACCTCGCGTGAAGACACCGTGAACTCCCCGTGCGCCGGCCCCCGGCGAACACCCCGGCGCTTGCCGCCCGCTCCCGCGGATCCCTACCGTGGGCGCCCGGACGGGGACCGAGAGCGACGGCGGCGGGGGCGGGGCACACATGGGCGGAAACGGCGTGGGACGCCGGGAGCGACGGCTCGACCCCGCGGCCGGACCGGTGCAGCGGTTCGCCGCCGAACTCCGTGCCCTGCGGGAGTCGGTGGGGCGCCCGACGTACCGGACGATGGCGGACAAGGTCCCGTTCTCGGTGACCGCCCTGTCGCAGGCGGCGGCCGGACGGCAGTTGCCCACCCTGGCGGTGACCCTCGCCTATGTCGAGGTCTGCGGCGGCGACCCGGGGGAGTGGGAGCGGCGCTGGCGGGCGGCGAGCGCGGAGGCCGCCGCACTCGCCACCGCCGACGAGGAGACGCGCCCGCCCTACCGGGGCCTGGCCCGCTACGAACCGGACGACGCCGCCCTGTTCTTCGGCCGCGACCGGCTGGTGGACCGCCTGGACGGACTGACCCGCCGGCACCGCTTCACCGCCGTCTTCGGCCCCTCGGGCAGCGGCAAGTCCTCCCTGCTGCGGGCCGGTCTGATCCCGCGCCTGCGCGCGCCCGCCGCGGAAGCCGGCGCCGACGCACCCGCCGCCCCGGCGGCCGTACGCGTCCTCACCCCGGGCGCCGCCCCGATGACCACCCACGCGGACCGCCTGGACCCCGTGCCGGACACGGACGCGGACACCTGGCTGATCGTCGACCAGTTCGAGGAGCTGTACACCCTCTGCGCCGACCCGGCCGAGCGGAACGCCTTCGTGGACCGGCTCCTCACCGCCACCGTCGCCGGAACCGCCACCGGAAGCGTCCCCGCCGCCGGCGGCCGGCTGCGCGTGGTGGTCGCCGTACGCGCCGACTTCCTGGGGCGCTGTGCGGAACACCCCGGCCTCACCGCCGCCTTGCAGGACGCGACCCTGCTCGCCGGTCCGATGAGCCGGGAGGAGCTGCGGGAGGCCGTCGTCCGGCCGGCCGTCGCGGCCTCACTGGTCGTCGAACGCGCCCTGACCGCACGGCTGCTCGACGAGGTCGAGGACGCTCCGGGCGGACTGCCGCTGATGTCGCACGCGTTGCTGGAGACCTGGCGGCACCGCACCGGCCGCACCCTGACCGTCACCGGCTACGAGGCGGCCGGGGGACTGCGCGGCGCCGTCGTCCGCACCGCCGAGGAGGTGTACGGCGAACTCACCGAGCCCCAGGCCGACCTGGCCCGCCGGATCCTGCTGCGGCTGGTCGCCCCGGGCGACGGCACCCCCGACACCCGGCGCCCCGCCGAGCACGCGGAACTCGACCTCGGCGACCCCGACGGCACCCGCGCCGTGCTGGACCGGCTGGTCGCCGCCCGGCTGCTCACCCTCGACGACGGCACCGTCGAACTCGCCCACGAGGCCCTCATCACGGCGTGGCCGCGGCTGCGCGGCTGGATCGACGCCGAACGCGACCGGCTCCGCGTCCACCGCGCGCTCTCCGCGGCCGCCCGCACCTGGCTGACTCTCGGCCGGGAGAACGCCGCGCTCTACGCGGGCTCGCGGCTGGCCGCCGCCCGCGAGGCCTTCGAGCGGGACCGCCGGAGCGGGGAACTCACGCCGGGAGAACTGACCCCGGTGGAGCGCGACTTCCTGGCCGCCTCGATCCACCGGCGGCGGCGCGCGGTGTGGCTCAGGCGCGGACTGTCTGCCGTCCTCGCCCTGCTGGTCCTGCTCGCCTCGGGCACCGCCGTCGTCGCGCTCAGGGCGCGGGCCACCGCCCAGGCCGAGCGGGACGACGCCGTCTTCGGCCGGATCACCGCGGAGGCCGACCGGCTGCGCGAGACCAACGCCGCCCTCTCGGCCCGGCTCGACGTCGCCGCGCTCGGCATGCGCACCACCCCCGAACTGCGCACCGCGCTCACCACGGACGCGGGCCGGGTGCTGTCCGCACGGCTGCCCGGACACGACGACATCGGCAGCGCCGTGGCCTTCGCCCCGGACGGCCGCACCCTTGCCAGCGGCGGCCACGACGGCACCGTACGGCTGTGGGACACGGCCGGATCCGGCAGACAGCTCGGGGAGCCGCTGCGGATCGCCGGAAGTCCGGTGGGCGCGGTGGCGTACGCGCCGGACGGCACCGTGCTGGTGGCGGCCGGGCACGAGGGCGGCATCCGGCTGTGGGACACCCGGGACCGCGCCCGGCCCCGGCCCCTGGGCGAGCCCCTGGTCAGCCACGCGGGCAAGTCCGTCACCTCCGTGGCCTTCGCCCCCGACGGCCACACCCTCGCCACCGCCGGTGACGACGGCACCCTTCGCCTGTGGGACCTGAGCGACCCGGCCCGGCCCACACCGATCGGCGCACCGGCCCGCGCCGACGCCCGCAGCGTCCGGGACGTCGCCTTCTCCCCGGACGGCCGCACCCTGGCCACCGCGGGGCACACCGGGACCGTACGGCTGTGGCGCCCGGACGGCGCCGACGGACCCGCCCCGCTCGGCGAGCCCCGGCACGCGCACGACGCGGCGGTCTGGTCGGTGGCGTTCTCCCCGGACGGCGACACCCTCGCCACCGCCGGCTACGACGACACGGTGCGCCTGTGGGAGGTGTCGGGCACGGGCGGGGCGGGCGCGGACCGGTCGGCCACCGGCGGGCCGGCCACCGGTGGCCTGCGCCCGCTGGGCGAACCGCTGACCGCGCACACCGCCGCCGTGTGGTCGGTGGAGTTCAGCCCGGACGGACACACCCTGGCCAGCGCCGCGCAGGACGACACCGTCATCCTGTGGAACGTGGCCGACCCCGCCTACCCGCACCGGATCGGCGAACCGCTGACCGGGCACACCGAGGGCCTGTGGGACCTGGCCTACGGCCCGGACGGCCGCACCCTCGCCACCACCGGCGCCGACCACGGCGTCCGCCTGTGGCACCTGCCGGACAGCGTCCTGACCGACTTCACCAACCCGCTCACGGCCGTGGCCTACGACCCCGGAGGGAGGCTGCTCGCCGCCGCCAGCACCGACGACGCCCTGGTCCGGCTCTGGGACGTAGGCCGGCCGGGGGCCCCGCGCCCGCTGCCGCGGCCCCTCGCCGGCCACGAGGCCCCCGTCCTGACCGCGGCCTTCGCGCCGGACGGCCGCACCGTCGCGTCCGGCGCCGAGGACGGCACCCTGCGGCTGTGGGACGTCTCCGACCCGGAACGGCCCGAGCCCGCGGCCACCGTCCCGGACGCCCACCCCGGCGGCGTCCTCACCGTTGCCTTCGCGCCGGACGGCCGCACCCTCGCCACCGGCGGCGTCGACGGGCGGGTCCGCCTGTGGGACGCGCGCGACCCCGACGACGTACGCCCCGTGGGCACGCCCCTGACCGGCCACACCGACTGGGTCGGCTCCGTGGCCTTCTCCCCGGACGGGCACACCCTCGCCACCGGCAGCCAGGACAAGACGGCCCGGCTGTGGGACGTGCACGACCGCGACCGGCCCCGGCCCGTCGGCCAGCCCATCACCGCCCACGGGGACTGGGTCAACGCGGTGGCCTTCGCGCCGAAGGGCCAGGTCCTCGCCACCGGCGGCCGGGACCGCACGGTACGGCTCTGGGACGTCACCGAACCCCGCCGGGCCCGCCCTCTGGGCGGCGAGCTGACCGGTCATCGCGGCGGCGTCACCTCCGTGGCCTTCTCCCCGGACGGCCGCACCCTCGCCAGCGGCGGTGAGGACCACGCGGTGCGGCTGTGGAACGTGGCCGACCCCACCCACGCCGAGGCCTTCGGCAACGCCCTCACCGGCCACCTGGACACCGTCACGTCGGTCGCCTTCGCGCCGGGCGGCGACACCCTGGCCTCGGCGGGCAACGACCTCACCGCCAGGATCTGGACGCTGGACACGCACCGGGCGCTCAGCCGGGTCTGCGACCGCACCGGCGGCGACCTCACCCCCGCCCGCTGGCGAGAACTCCTGCCCAGGCTGCCCTACCGGCCCACCTGCTGACCGCGCCGGCCGCCGCTCAGGGCGTGGGGGCCGCTCAGACGGTGTGGGCCGCTCACACCCGTTGGCTGCTGGGACTGTGTGGGCCGCTCACACCGCGTTGGTCACGGTCACCGTCACCTGCGCGCCGGGCACGGCCTCGGAGAGTGCGGCGGTCACCGCGTCGCGCACCGCGCGGGCGACGGTCAGGGCATGGTGGTCGCGGCGGACGACGATCTGCACGTCCACCTCCCACGGCTCCGACCCCGAGGCCCGGCTCACCCGCACGCCCCCGGGCGTCCGCCCCGCGGCGGCCGGCGGTGCGGTGCGGGCGGAGGAGCGGAACAGGTCCACGAGGCCCGGCCGCAGGAAGGCGACGCCGGGGACGCCGGAGGCGACCCGCGCGACGGTGCCGGCGAGTGCGTCACGGCCGGTGGCGGCGGCGGTCACGGCTGGTTCCCTTCGTCCGCGCCGGCCGGGTCCGGAGCCGCCCCGGCCTCTTCCGTCACGTCGGTGATGTGGACGTCCACGTGGTCCACCGGCAGTCCCAGGGCGTCGTCCGCCGCCCCGCGCACCCGCCGCCGGACCTCCTCCGCGAGGTCGCGCAGCCGCGGCGCGAGTGGTACGACGAGCTCCAGCCGCACGCTCACAGGGCCCCGTGAGGGGGATCCGCCGGACTCGGCGGGCCGGATCCGGCACGAGCCGGCCCGCACCCCCGGCACGGTCTCGGCGGCGGCCCGCAACGCGTCGGCGGCCATCGCCTCCCGCACCCACAGGTCCTCCTCGCGCTCCCCGAGCGGCAGCGGCCGGCCGGGCCGCGGCTCGAGCCGTACGACGTCCATGACCCGTTCGGTCAGCGCCCCGGCGTCCCACTCCGGCTCCCGGCCGCCGTCCACCTCGCGCACCGTGACGCCGAGCAGGTCCAGCTGCCGTACGGCCGCCGAGCAGTGCGGGCAGGTGCGCAGGTGCGGGTCCGGATCGTCCGCGCCGTCCTCCCAGGACTCCCACACCTCGGACAGCAGCCGCCCGCAGGCCAGCCGTTCGTCGTCGGCGCACTCGTCCGCACCGCCGGATCCGCCTCCGGTGGCGGACCCGGGCAGCTCCGCGCCGCTGTTCATGGTCATGCGGTCATCGCCTCCGTCAGGCAGCGTCGTGCACGGAACACCCGGCCGCGGGCAGCCTCCGGGCTGATCCCGACCGTCTCCGCGATCGTCTCGTACGACTGGCCCGCCAGCTCTCTGAGCACCCAGCACACCCGCTGCTCCGGGGAGAGCTCGGACAGCGGCCGGCCCAGCGCCCCGGGTTCGGGCACGCTGTCGAGGCCGGCCACGGGACGCCGCGAACGCAGCATGTTCAGGCACCGGTTGACGACGATGCGGTGCACCCAGGTGGCGAAGGCCGACCGCCCGCGGAACTCGGGGAGCCTGCGCCACGCGCTGACGAACGCGTCCTGCACCGCGTCCTCCGCCTCCGACGAGCTGCCCAGCATGCTCGCCGCGAGCCGCAGCAGCCCCGCCGCGTGCCGGCGCACGAGCACCTCGAAGGCGTCCTCGTCGCCCTCGGCGGCCCGCACCGCGAGCAGTCCGTCGTCACCCGGCACACGCGCTCCTCTCCACTCCACACCGTTCCCTTCGTCGGACACACCGACTGTCCCCGGCGTTACGCAAGCACACGGAGAAGAGAAAGTCCCGCAGCGGCGTAACGCCGGACGGCCATTCGTGTCCGACGCCCGGAGCAGCGAACGACCACGGCTGACGGAGGACACCATGACGACGGCACCGCAGACGGCCACGATCGGACCAAGTCCGAGAAGAAGAACGGAACCACGGGCACGGCCGGTGCTGTGCCTCGCCTGGTTCCCGGCCCAGTTCCGTGCCGGCGGCCGACGGCGTCCGTCGCCCACGTGAGCCGGACAGAACCTGTCCGCCATCCCCGCTACCGTGCCCCGCATGACGACCAAGGCAGGAACGACCGCCCCCGTCCTGGGCACCCGGGCCCTCAACCGCGCCACCCTGGCCCGGCAGTTGCTGCTGCGCCGCGCGGCGATGTCCGCCGAGGCCGCCGTCGCGCACCTCGTCGGGCTCCAGGCCCAGAACGTGAAGCCCCCGTACTACGCGCTCGCCGCCCGCCTCGACGGCTTCACACCCGAGGACCTGTCCGCGCCGATGGCCGACCGCCGCGTCGCCCGGCTCGTCACCATGCGCTCGACCATCCACACCCACACCGCCGACGACTGCCTCACCCTGCGGCCACTGGTGCAGGCCGCCAGGGACCGGGAGTTGAACACCTTCCGCAAAGGGCTGACCGGCGTCGACCTGGACCGGCTCGCAGTCCTCGCCCGTGAACTGGTCGAGGCCGAGCCGCGCACCATGGGGCAGCTGCGCGAGGCCCTCCTCGCCCAGTGGCCCGACGCCGACCCGCAGGCCCTGTCCGTCGCCGCCCGCTGCCTGCTCCCGCTCGTGCAGGTCACGCCGCGCGGACTGTGGGGGCAGAGCGGCCAGGTCACGCTCACCACCGCCGAGCACTGGCTCGGGCGCCCCGCGCGGCCGGCGCCGGCACCGGAGGACACCGTGCTGCGCTACCTCGCCGCGTTCGGGCCCGCTTCGGTGAAGGACATGCAGACCTGGGCGGGCCTGACCCGGCTCCGGGACGCCTTCGAACGGCTCCGCCCCCGCCTCGTCGTCTTCCGGGACGCGAACGGCACCGAACTCTTCGACCTCCCCGACGCGCCGCGCCCCGACCCGGACACCCCGGCCCCGCCGCGCTTCCTGCCCGAGTTCGACAACCTGCTCCTCTCCCACGCCGACCGCACCCGTCTCGTCCCGCCCGAACACAAGGGCCGCACCTGGCGGAAGAACCAGGCCTACCGCGTCCTCCTCGTCGACGGCTTCGTGGCCGGACTGTGGAAGCTCGAGGACGACGCCCTCGTCGTCGAGCCCTTCGACCGGCTCCCGGCGAAGCAGCGGGACGAGGTCGTGGCCGAGGGCGGGCGGATGCTCGCGACGATGCACGCCGAAGCCGCGTACGACATCCGCTTCGGGACCGTACGCGACTGACGCGCGGGCGCCACGCGGCCGACATGGAGAGGGAGCGTTGCGGGCCGCTCGTGGAGGCCCGCAACGCCCCCTGGTCTTGCACCTGAGGGGTACTCAGGAGATCGGCGAACCTGCCAGGGCGCCCCCGACAAGCAGGGGTCCGCCGCTCTCGCCCTGGCAGGTGTCCACGCCGCCGGCGATGGCCGTGGCGGCGGTCGGTCTGGAACGGGTGAGGCCGGACATCAGTCTCCTCGAGCGGTCGCCGGTGGGGGGGTCGCCCGGGCGTGGGGGGTGCACGGGGGTCTCGGGACAGACCCCCGTATGCCCGGGCGAGCGGCACGGGTTCACGCTAGGACCGGCGGTCCGGACCGCCCAATGAGGGAACCCCCTAAGGGCGGCGGGCAGGGAAAACCCTCGGTTCACCCCCGGTAAACCCGACCGTCGCGGGCCGGCCGTCGTCAGCCGCCGTCGTCAGCCGGCCGTCCCGGGCCGGGCGTGCTCGGCCGGGGCGTCGGCCCGCCGTGCTCAGTCGGGGCGCCGGCCCGCCGCCAGTCGGACGATGTCGACCCGGGACCGGATCCCGAGTTTGCGGTAGACCCGGGTCAGCGTCGCCTCGACGGTCTTGACGCTGACGAACAGCCGCGCGGCGATCTCCCGGTTGGTCGCGCCCTCCATGACGAGCGCCGCCACCTGCCGTTCCATCGAGGCGAGCCCCGCCAGACCGTCCGGTTCGGCGGCCGGCACCGGGGGCGGTCCGGCCGCCCGCGCCGCGACGGCCGCCTCCACCCGCCGCAGCCAGGGCAGCGCCCGGCACCGCCGGAACAGCCGCGCCGCCTCGTCGTACGGCGCCGACTCCGGTGCCCGCCCCGGCCGTTCGGCGTGCAATTCGGCCAGTGCGAACACCGCACGGGCCTCCTCCAGGCCGAACCCCAGCCCGGCGAGCCGCTCCCGCGCCGACGTCAGCCGGGCGACGGCCGCCCGGTGTTCGCCCCGCGCCGCCCGCACCAGGGCCTCGGCCCGGTCGAGGACGGCGAGCACGCTCCCGCGCCCGAGCCGCAGCGCGTGCGTCCGGGTGACCTCGATGACGTCCATCGCCTCGGCCGGCTGCCCGGTGCGCACCAGCGCCTCCGCGAGGTCGCCCTGCCAGCGGCCGCGCGCCGGGTCGGTGATGCCCGCCCCGGCCTCCAGCTCCCGCACCCGGCGCAGCGTCCGTACGGCCGCCGCCGCGTCGCCCGCCACCAGGTGCGCGTGACCGAGCGCGGCCAGCGCCCGCGACAGGTACACGGCGTCGCCGTCCTCCTCCGTCCGCCGCACCGCCTCCCGCGCCAGCTCCAGCGCCCGGTCCGGGTCGCCGCCCGCGGCCTCGGCGAGCGCGGCCTGCATCACGCCCGCGCCCTCCCCGATGCCCGCGTCGCGCGCCAGGGTCAGGCTCTCCCGGGACAGTTCCAGGGCCCGGCCGCAGTGGCCCGAATGCAGTTCGGTCTCCGCGAGGAAACGCAGGTAGTGGACCTCGCTCTCGGCCATGCCGCGCCGGCGCACCTCGCGCAGCAGCGCGGTGACGGTGGTCCGCGCCTCGGCCAGCCGGTCGTTGATCACCAGCCACCGGAACCGGGAGGAGCCAGCCCCGTTGTGATGGCACGCCACCCGCGGGTCCTGCGGTTCCTGAAGCGCCCGCTGGATGGTCGTCGCGGCGTCCGGATGGCCCATCAGCGTCTCCGACTGGGCCTGGAACGCGAGCGCCAGCAGTTCGGTGCGCCGGTCCCCGGCCCGCGCCGCCAGCCGGGCCGCGTGCGCGGCGTCCTCCCGGCCCTTGGCGAAATCGCCCTGCACCACCAGGGAGCGCCAGGCCAGCTGGTAGTGGACCAGGGCGAGCAGCCTCGGGTCGTCGCCCGCGTCGGCCAGCGCCTGCGGGAAGACGGCGTCGACCTCGCCGATGGCCTGCCCGGCCGCCTCGATCACCACCATCCACGCCCGTACCCGCTCGCCGGGCGCGGTGGCCCGGGTCAGCACCTCGCGGGCGATGTCCCGGGCGAGGTCCGGCTCACCCGCGGTGATGGCGTCCTCGGCCGCCGTGAGCCTGCGCTCGTCCGGGCCCGGCACGCTGTCCGCCGGGGTGTGGCGGGCGGCGAGCAGTCCCAGCGAGGCGGCCACCGACGGCGCCCCGCGGTCCCGGGCCAGCGCGGCCCCCTCCGCCAGCCGGGCCGCCACCTCGGGGTCGGTACCGGTGGTGGCCAGCGCCAGGTGCCGGGCGCGTTCGATCGGGTCGGAGGCGGCCGTGGACAGCGCCGCGTGCGCGGCCCGCCGTTCCGGCGCCGGGGCCTCGGCGTACAGCGCGGCCGAGATCAGCGGATGCGCGAACCGCACGGTCGGACCCTCCGGGTCGGGCACCAGCAGCCCCAGGGCCGCCGCCTGCGCGGTCTCCGCCTCGGCGTTCCCCCGCCCGGCCGCGTGCAGCAGGGCCGGGGTGGGACGGGCGCCGGCGCTGGCCACCAGGAGCGTGCGGCGCGCCTCGTCCGACAGCATCTCCAGGCGGGACAGGACCAGGGCGCGCAGCGAGGTCGGCACCGGTAGCGGCTCTCCCGGGCGCGGTGGGGCGGGGCTCTCGGCCAGGGCCCGGCCCAGTTCCAGGGCGAAGAGCGGATTGCCGCCGCTGGTGCGGTGGATGTCGCGGACCGTGGAACGGTGCAGGCCCGAGTAGCCGCGTCCGTCCAGCAGCGCCGACACCTGGGCGCGGGTCAGCGGCCCCAGGCGCACCGCGCGGGTGTCCGGCGGGGAGGCGCGCAGATGGCGGTCGTACTCGGCGTCCTGTGTCTCGGGACCCTCGGTGCGCACCGCGCACAGCAGCCGCACCGGGGTGTCGCCCAGGCGGCGGGCGGCGAAGCCGAGGAGTTCCGCGCTGGCCGGATCCAGCCACTGGAGGTCGTCGGCGACGACGAGGACGGGCCCCGCGACGGCCAGGGCGCGCAGCGCGGACAGTACCGCCAGGCGCAGCGCGAGACCGTCGCGCTGGAGGGTGGACTCGCCGCGGCCGGTGAGCGCCGACTCCAGCGCGGTGCGCTGGGCGGCGGGCAGGGCGTGGGAGACCTCGTCGAGGACCGGGCCGAGGAGGTCGGCGAGGGCGAGGAAGGGGAGATGGGATTCGGACTCGGTGGCCGAGCAGCGCAACACGGTGTGCGCCGTGCGGGCATATTCCGCGGCCAGGGTGCGCAGGACCGTCGACTTTCCAATTCCGGCGGGCCCGTGCAGCAACACGCTGCCGCCCCGGGAGAGTTGCTCACGCGCCGCGCCGAACGAGTCCTCCCGCCCGATGACCAGGTCGGAGCGGCATCCGGCAGCCTCCGCGAAGTCCCGTGGCACGGTGACCGCTCCCCTCCGTGTGTCGTGTCCGGGCCAATATTAGGCAACGGGGCATTGCATTACGGAGGGACGGCGAGGTGAGCCGAACAACAAACACCGGCACCCCGAAAACAAACCCCACCGAGAAATCCCCACCACCCCGCGCCGCGTCCGCTCCGGTCGGGCTCGTGCCGCGTCCGCTCCGTGAGGGGTGCCGCGCTCCGCCCGTGTTCTACGGCAGCCACCCCGTCCGGCGGGCGGCCGCGACGGCCTCCGTGCGGGTGCGGGCACTCAGCTTGCGCATGGCCGAGCGGAGGTAGCTCTTGACGGTCTCCGGGCGCAGGCCGAGCCGCTCGGCCGCCGCCGCGTTCGTCGCGCCGGCAGCCACACAGGCCAGCACGTCCACCTCGCGCGGAGCCAGCCGGGGCCCCGGGGCGGGGCCGGTCCCCACCGCCAGCAGACCGCACGCGTGCAGCAGCTCGTCCCGCAGCGCCGGGTCGGTGATCCTCGGCGCCAGTGCCCGCAGCGCCGCGTGCGCCTCCCGCACCTGCTCCCAGGCCGCGCCGCCCGCCGGATCGCGCCCGGGCGCCCGCGCGGACGGGGGCGAGGCCGCCGCCAGCAGCTCGTCCGCCTCGTCCCGCAGCACCAGCGCCTGCTCGGCGTCCCGCGCCGCCGCGACGGCCGCGCTCAGCGTGCGGTCGCCCAGCGGCTGGGCCGTGCGCAGGGCGCCGTACAGCACGCCGCGCACCCGGCGCCGTACGACCACCGGCACCGCCAGCACCGAGCGCAGGCCCTCGGCGGCGACGGGCAGGTCGTACTCGTGGCTGATCTGCCGGGAGACGGAGTAGTCCGTCACGGCGCACGGCCGCGACAGCGCGACCGCCCTGCCCCCGAGCCCGTTGCCGGCCGTCACCGCCAGCGCGCTGAGCGCGGTCGTGGCCGTGCCGCTCAGTTCGCTGATGCGCACATGGCGCTGCCCGGACTCGACGAGACCGCCGAAGGCGACGGGCAGCCCGGTCGTACGCCGCAGCCGCACCAGCGCGCTGCGGATCTGAGCCGCCTGAGCCGCGTCCACCGCCACCCGTTCCGTCCTCCCTCGCGACCGCCGTCCTGGGACGCACACCCCCGTTCGGGGGTAGTGAGACCCACATCACGGATTAGACGATGGCACAGAGCCGCCCGGCAAGGTCCGGCACCGAGGAGGACAGATGACGACGGCCACGGAGCAGTTCCGCAGCGCACGGGACTTCCTGCTGGAACACCGCGAGGACTACACCGCCGCCTACGAGGGGTTCCGGTGGCCCCGCCCCGAGAACTTCAACTGGGCGCTGGACTGGTTCGACGTCATCGCCGACGGCAACGATCGCACCGCCCTGCACATCGTCGAGGAGGACGGCCGCGAGGTCCGGGTCTCCTTCGCCGAGATGTCCGCCCGCTCCGACCGCGTGGCGAACCGCCTGCGCGAGTGGGGCGTCGGCCCGGAGGACCGCATCCTCGTGATGCTGGGCAACCAGGCCGAGCTGTGGGAGACCGCGCTGGCCGCGATGAAGCTGCGCGCCGTCGTCATCCCGGCCACCACGCTGCTCGGCCCCGCCGACCTGCGCGACCGCGTCGACCGCGGCCGGGTCAAGCACGTCATCGTGCGGGCCGAGGACACCGGCAAGTTCGACGACGTGCCCGGCGACTACACGCGCGTCGCCGTCGGCGGCGGCACGACGGCACCCGGCTGGCGGCCCTACGAGGACGTGTACGCGGCCTCCGACGCCTTCACCCCGGACGGCCCCACCGCCGCCGACGACCCGCTGATGCTGTACTTCACCTCCGGCACCACCGCCCGCCCCAAACTGGTCGAGCACACCCACGTGTCCTACCCCGTCGGCCACCTGGCGACCATGTACTGGATCGGGCTCGAGCCCGGCGACGTGCACCTCAACATCTCCTCGCCCGGCTGGGCCAAGCACGCCTGGTCGAACCTGTTCGCGCCGTGGAACGCCGAGGCGACCGTCTTCCTGTACAACTACACCCGGTTCGACGCGAGCCGGCTGATGGCCGAGATGGACCGGGCCGGGGTGACCACCTTCTGCGCCCCGCCGACCGTGTGGCGCATGCTCATCCAGGCCGACCTGACCCGGCTCGCCGCCCCGCCGCGCGAGGTCGTCGCCGCCGGTGAGCCGCTCAACCCCGAGGTGATCGAGCAGGTCCGCCGCCTGTGGGGGAGGACCATCAGGGACGGCTTCGGGCAGACCGAGACCGCCGTCCAGGTCTCCAACAGCCCCGGCCAGGTGCTGAAGACCGGCTCGATGGGCCGCCCCAGCCCCGGCTACCGCGTCGAACTCCTCGACCCGGTCACCGGCGCGCCCGGCGCCGACGAGGGCGAGATCGCCCTGGACCTGTCCGAGCGTCCCGTCGGCCTGATGACCGGCTACCACGGCGACCCGGAACGCACCGCCGAGGCGATGGCCGGCGGCTACTACCGCACCGGCGACATCGGCGCGCGGGACGAGGACGGCTACCTGACCTACGTGGGCCGGGCCGACGACGTGTTCAAGGCCTCGGACTACAAGATCAGCCCCTTCGAGCTGGAGAGCGCGCTGCTGGAGCACGAGGCGGTCGCCGAGGCGGCGGTCGTGCCGGCCCCGGACGAGCTGCGCCTGGCGGTACCGAAGGCGTACATCGTGCTCGCGGCCGGGTGGGAGCCCGGACCCGACACCGCGAAGGTGCTCTTCGAGCACTCCCGCGACACGCTCGCCCCCTACAAGCGGGTGCGCCGCCTGGAGTTCGGCGAGCTGCCCAAGACCGTCTCCGGCAAGATCCGCCGCATCGAGCTGCGCGAGGCCACGGCGGCCGGTTCCGCGAACGAGTACCGCGAGGAGGACTTCCGGTGACCGCACCCACCCCCCAGCCGTCGTATGCCCACGGAACCAGCACCACCCCGCTCCTCGGCGACACCATCGGCGCCAACCTCGGCCGCGCGATCGCCGCCCACCCGGACCGTGAGGCCCTCGTCGACGTCCCGTCCGGCCGGCGCTGGACCTACGCCGAGTTCGGCGCCGCCGTCGACGAGGTGGCGCGGGGGCTGCTCGCCAAGGGCGTCACCAAGGGCGACCGGGTCGGCATCTGGGCTCTCAACTGCCCCGAGTGGGTCCTCGTCCAGTACGCCACCGCCCGCATCGGCGTCATCATGGTGAACGTCAACCCGGCCTACCGCGCCCACGAGTTGGAGTACGTGCTCAAGCAGTCCGGCATCACCCTGCTGGTCGCCTCCCTCGCCCACAAGAGCAGCGACTACCGGGCGATCGTGGAACAGGTCCGGGGCCGGTGCCCCGCGCTGCGCGAGACCGTCTACATCGGCGACCCGTCCTGGGACGCGTTCACCGCGGGCGCCGCGTCGGTGCCGCAGGAGCGGGTGGACGCGCTCGCCGCCGAGGTGAGCTGCGACGACCCGGTCAACATCCAGTACACCTCCGGCACGACGGGCTTCCCGAAGGGCGCCACCCTCTCCCACCACAACATCCTCAACAACGGCTACTGGGTGGGCCGCACGGTCGGCTACACGGAGCAGGACCGGGTGTGCCTGCCGGTGCCCTTTTATCACTGTTTCGGCATGGTGATGGGGAATCTGGGCGCCACCTCCCACGCCGCCTGCATCGTCATCCCCGCCCCGTCCTTCGAGCCGGTGGCCACGCTGGAGGCGGTGCAACGGGAGCGGTGCACGTCCCTGTACGGCGTCCCGACCATGTTCATCGCCGAGCTGAACCTCCACGACTTCGCCTCCTACGACCTCACCTCCCTGCGCACCGGCATCATGGCGGGCTCGCCCTGCCCGGTGGAGGTGATGAAGCGGGTGGTCGCCGAGATGCACATGGAGCAGGTCTCCATCTGCTACGGCATGACCGAGACCTCCCCGGTCTCCCTGCAGACCCGCATGGACGACGACCTCGAACACCGCACCGGCACCGTCGGCCGCGTCCTGCCCCACATCGAGGTGAAGGTCGTCGACCCGGTCACCGGAGTGACCCTGCCGCGCGGCGACGCGGGCGAACTGCGCACCCGGGGCTACAGCGTGATGCTCGGCTACTGGGAGGAGCCCGAGAAGACCGCCGAGGCCATCGACGCGGGCCGCTGGATGCACACCGGTGACCTCGCGGTGATGCGCGAGGACGGGTACGTGGAGATCGTCGGCCGGATCAAGGACATGATCATCCGAGGCGGCGAGAACGTCTACCCGCGCGAGGTCGAGGAGTTCCTGTACGCCCACCCGAAGATCGCGGACGTCCAGGTCGTCGGCGTACCGCACGAGCGCTACGGCGAGGAGGTGCTGGCCTGCGTCGTCCCGCGCGACGCCGCCGACCCGCTCACGCTGGAGGAACTGCGCGCCTACTGCGACGGGCAGCTCGCCCACTACAAGGTGCCCAGCCGCCTCCAGCTCCTCGACTCCTTCCCGATGACCGTCTCGGGGAAGGTGCGCAAGGTGGAGCTGCGGGAGCGGTACGGCCGCGCGTAACCCCCCGACGATTCAGCCGGCCGTGGCGTCCAGCGCCACGGCCGGCGCGTTCGCCGGGCGCGGCACGCCCGACGGGTCGAGCACGAACAGCGGGACGTCCAGGAGGTCGGCGCGGGCGCGGGCGTCCTCGGCGTACCCGGCGAGCGAGAAGTAGACGCCCCGCGCGGACTCCGCCATGGCTGTCAGCCACAGGCACTCCACGTCCCGCACCGAGGCCGGGCCCGCCGTCGGATCCACCTGGACGACGATGCCGGGCGCGGCCAGCCCGATGCCGCTCAGGGGCCGCTGGTCGGCGCGGCGCACGTCCCGGTGACCCAGCCCGCGCAGATACAGGACGGCGGCGGTGACCGCGTCGCGGGCGGTGCGGATCGGGACGGCCCGGTGCGCCGGGACCCGAGAACCGGGGACGCGCCCGGCGCGGCCCGTCGCCGCGCGGTCCACCGGCACGCACAGCACCGTCCCGCACGGACAGCCCAGCTCCGGCCGCGGCCACCGGCTCTCGGCACCGCAGGCCGCGCAGCGCACCCCGATCCACTCCTCGTCCCACGCCCGGTGGGTGACCGCGGTCGCGGCCCCGCGCGGGTCCAGCTCAGGGGCGACGGGAGCCCCGCAGGCACAGGGATACGACGGTGCCGTGTAGCGGTGCCGACGCCCGCAGGCGGTGCAGCACACCGAGATGGTCTCGGACATGCCCCCCATCGTCCTCTCTTGACGGCCCTCGGCTGCCCACTTACATTACTTCCAGATCGTAGAAAACAAATTTCGCTATACGGAAGTTGCTACGGAAGAAGCTCACCGCGGGGCGCGACGGGAGTGCGAATCCGACAGCCGGATCAGGAGTACTCGATGGCTCGTATGACCGCTGCCCGAGCGGCAGTTGAGATCCTCAAGCGCGAGGGCGTCACCGACGCGTTCGGTGTGCCCGGTGCGGCGATCAATCCCTTCTACGCGGCGCTCAAGGCGTCCGGCGGCGTCCAGCACACCCTCGCCCGCCACGTCGAGGGTGCCTCGCACATGGCCGAGGGCTACACCCGCACCCGCCCCGGCAACATCGGCGTCTGCATCGGTACCTCGGGTCCGGCCGGCACCGACATGATCACCGGTCTCTACTCGGCGACCGGCGACTCGATCCCGATCCTGTGCATCACCGGTCAGGCACCGACCGCCGTGATCCACAAGGAGGACTTCCAGGCCGTCGACATCGCCTCGATCGCCAAGCCGGTCACGAAGATGGCCGTCACCGTCCTGGAGGCCGCGCAGGTCCCCGGCGTCTTCCAGCAGGCCTTCCACCTGATGCGCTCCGGCCGTCCCGGCCCGGTCCTGATCGACCTGCCGATCGACGTCCAGACGACCGAGATCGAGTTCGACCCGGAGACCTACGAGCCGCTCCCGGTCTACCGGCCCGTCGCCACCCGCGCCCAGGTCGAGAAGGCGATCGGCCTGCTCACCGCCGCCGAGCGCCCGCTGATCGTGGCCGGCGGCGGTGTCATCAACGCCGACGCCGCCGACCTGCTGGTGGAGTTCGCCGAGCTGACCGGCACCCCGGTCGTGCCGACCCTGATGGGCTGGGGCCTGCTGCCCGACGACCACGAGCTGAACGCCGGCATGGTCGGCCTGCAGACCTCGCACCGCTACGGCAACGCGACCTTCCTGGAGTCCGACTTCGTCCTCGGCATCGGCAACCGCTGGGCCAACCGCCACACCGGCAAGCTGGACGTCTACACGGCCGGGCGCAAGTTCGTCCACGTCGACGTCGAGCCGACCCAGATCGGCAAGATCTTCGCCCCGGACTACGGCATCGCCTCCGACGCCAAGGCCGCCCTGGAGCTGTTCGTCGAGGTCGCCAAGGAGCTGAAGGCGGCCGGCAAGCTGCCCGACCGCTCCGCGTGGGCCGCCTCCGCGCAGGAGCGGAAGGCCACCCTCCAGCGCCGTACGCACTTCGACGACATCCCGATCAAGCCGCAGCGCGTCTACGAGGAGATGAACAAGGCCTTCGGCCCGGAGACCCGGTACGTCTCCACCATCGGCCTCTCCCAGATCGCCGGCGCCCAGATGCTGCACGTCTACCGCCCGCGGCACTGGATCAACTGCGGCCAGGCCGGCCCGCTCGGCTGGACCGTCCCGGCCGCCCTCGGCGTCGCGAAGGCCGACCCCGACGCGCAGGTCGTGGCGCTCTCCGGCGACTACGACTTCCAGTTCATGCTGGAGGAACTGGCCGTCGGCGCGCAGCACAAGATCCCGTACGTGCACGTCCTGGTGAACAACTCCTACCTGGGCCTGATCCGCCAGGCGCAGCGGGCGTTCGACATCGACTTCCAGGTCAACCTGGAGTTCGAGAACATCAACTCGCCCGAGCTGGGCGTCTACGGCGTCGACCACGTCAAGGTCGCCGAGGGCCTGGGCTGCAAGGCGATCCGCGTGACCGACCCGAACGAACTGGGCGCGGCCCTGGAGCAGGCCAAGAAGCTGGCCGCCGAGCACCGGGTGCCGGTCGTCGTCGAGGCGATCCTGGAGCGCGTCACCAACATCTCCATGTCGGGGACGAACGACATCTCCAACGTCGTCGAGTTCGAGGAGGTGGCCACGGAGCCGGGGCACGCCCCGACCGCGGTCAGGACGCTGAAGGTCTGACGGACCCGGCGCCGAGCGCCGAGAGCGGCCCGTTCCTCCGGGGGGACGGGCCGCTCTCACGTGTGCGCGCGTGTGCGCGCTCAGTCCGAGCCGCCGCCCCCCGCGTGGTCCCCGTGGCCCGTGCTGCCCCAGTCGCCCGAGACCGAGTCCTCGTACTCGTCGCGCCACCTCAGGAACCTGCCCCGGCCCAGGGAGAAGCGCACCCCCTCGACCGGCGCGCCCGGGTCCGCCAGCCCGGTCCGCAGCGCGAAGCGCGGCAGGAGCCGACGGAGCGCGGCGTCACCGTGCAGGGCGACCGCGAGCAGTGTGTCCTCGTCCGTCAGACCGTGCCTGACCACCGGCAGCGGGTGCCGCTCCCGCCAGAACGCCACGCGCCGACGGGCGCCGCGGGCCGGCCTGAGCCAGGGGTGGCCAAGGAGCCCGTCCTCCGCGAGCGGGATGCGCGTCAGGGCCAGGGCAAGGCGCACGTCCGGGTGCCGGACCAGCTCGCGAGCGGTGAGCGGCTCGTGCAGACAGTCCAGGACGGTCCCCTCGAACGGCCCCAGGCCCTCCGGCTCCGGCCCCGCGGCGCACAGCGTCCTGCGCGGGCCGGTCTCGACGGCGCCCAGCAGGTGCAGGGCGACCAACGCCACCGTGACGGCGGCCGGCGGCCCGCCGCCCAGCAGCGCGATCTGGTGCGGCTCCCACCCGATCTCCGTGCCACCCTCCACGACACCACCCCCGTGCGCCCCGTGTTGCCGGGGTTGTGCCCGCTGCGGGGGGCTCCTACGCGCGTTCAGCCACCGGGGTGCTCGGGGTGCTCGTGCAGCCCCGGCCAGTCCTCCGGGCCGCCGCCCTGCCACTCGACCAGGTCGCTGTCCTCGACGTCGGTCACGTAGAGGTCGGCCAGGCGCAGCAGTTCGGCGACGTCGTCGACGTGGGAGGCGACGCCCAGGGTCTCGTCGCCGGAGGTGACCCGGCGGGAGCCGTCGAGGGCGGGGGAGTGGACGACGATGTGCGGGTGCTCGGGTGGGTGTGCCATGCCCCCAGGCTGCTGCGCGGGCACGGAATGCGCACCCCGGCGGACGCCGAGAAGCGCCGGATGCGGGACCGTCCGCATCCGGCGNCCGCCCTCGTGGAGCGGGCCTACGACGCCCTGACCTCGGAGGCCGCGGCCGCGACCCCCGACAGCACCACCGAAGAGTGAGAAGAGCACCGGATGCGGGACCGTCCGCATCCGGCGCTTCTCAGCCGGTGAAGGTTCTTCATGTGGTGTCCGTCCGGCGGCGCGAGGCTGGGCGCGACAGGTCGTTCGCGCCGCCGGACGGAGTCGTGGGGCCGCTCGTGACGAGCGGCGTGTGGCTGGGACCGCGGCGGTGCGACGGGCCGGAACGGCTCCTCCCCTCAGGTCGTAGGAGAAGCGTCCGTGCCCTTCACCACCGCACTGGCTCGCTGGCCGCCGCGGTCCTCGCCCTGCCCGCGCCGGCACCTGGCGGTCACCCCTCATCCGGGCCGCTTCGGTGCCTGCGCGGGCCGCGCACACGGTCCCGGCCTCCCCGCCGGGTTCCGTGCGCGAGCCGGTGGATCAGTCCTCGCGCAGGGCGCGGACCGCCTCCTCCACGCGCTTGCCGTACTCGGGGTCGGCGGCGTGGAAGTGCGCGAGGTTCTTCTCGACGACGTCGCCCCGGGAGACCTGGGACAGACCGCCGGCGAGGTTGGCGACCAGGCGCTGCTTCTCGTCCTCGCTCATCAGCCGGTACAGCTCACCGGCCTGCACGAAGGGGTCGTCCTTGGTGTGCAGCGGCGCCTCGTGGGTGCCGGTGTGGCCGGACACCGCGAGCGGCGCCGCCAGCGGGCGGCCGGTCTCGGCCGGGCCGTCGTGGGAGTTCGGCTCGTAGTTCTTGGCGTACCGGCCCTGCGAGTTGGCCGCCATCAGGCCGTCGCGGCCGTAGTTGGCGGCGCCGCCGGGGACGGCCTTCGGGGCGTTCACCGCGAGCTGGGTGTGGTTGACGCCCAGGCGGTAGCGGTGCGCGTCCGCGTAGGCGAACAGGCGGCCCTGGAGCATCTTGTCGGGGGAGGGGCCGATGCCCGGAACGAAGTTGTTCGGGGAGAAGGCGGCCTGCTCGACCTCCGCGAAGACGTTGTCCGGGTTGCGGTCGAGCACCAGCCGGCCCACCCGCTTGAGCGGGTAGTCGGCGTGCGGCCACACCTTGGTCACGTCGAACGGGTTGAAGCGGTAGTTCGCCGCCTCGGCCACCGGCATCAGCTGCACGTGCAGCGTCCAGGACGGGTACACGCCCCGCTCGATCGCCTGCACCAGGTCCGTCTGGTGCGAGGTCGGGTCCTCGCCCGCGAGCTTCGCGGCCTCGGCCGCGGTCAGGCAGCGGATGCCCTGGTCGGTCTTGAAGTGGTACTTGACGAAGAAGGACTCGCCCTTGGCGTTCGTCCACTGGTAGGTGTGCGAGCCGAAGCCGTCCATGTGGCGGTAGGAGGCCGGGATGCCGCGGTCGCCCATCAGCCAGGTCACCTGGTGCGTGGCCTCGGGGGAGTGCGCCCAGAAGTCGAAGACGTTGTCCGGCTCCTGACGGCCCGTGAACGGGTCGCGCTTCTGCGAGTGGATGAAGTCGGGGAACTTGATCGGGTCCTTGATGAAGAAGACCGGGGTGTTGTTGCCGACGAGGTCGTAGTTGCCCTCCTCGGTGTAGAACTTCACCGCGAAGCCGCGCGGGTCGCGGACCGCGTCCGCGCCGCCGAGCGAGTCGGCCACGGTGGAGAAGCGCAGGAAGACCTCGGTGCGCTTGCCGACCGTGTTCAGGAAGTCGGCGTGCGTGAAGCCGCTGACGTCGTCGGTCACCTCGAAGTGGCCGCACGCGCCGGAGCCGCGGGCGTGCACCACGCGCTCCGGGATGCGCTCGCGGTTGAAGCGCGCGAGCTTCTCGATGAGGTGCTGGTCCTGGATCAGGAGGGGGCCGCCGATGCCGGCGGAAGCGGAGTTCTGGTTGTCGGCGACCGGGGCGCCGGACTCGGTGGTGAGTACGCGCTGCGACATCGTGGACCTTCCGTGGCCTTACTTGCGAGGGTTCAGCGGAAACTTGTTTCCGCTTCGTGGAGCCTAGATTTGGGACAGTGGCACGTCAACAGTTTGTTGAAGTGGGTTCCGGGCGGCGCCGCCGCTCGGGCGCGACATGACAGGTGTCAGCGGCCGCGCCACCCGGAGGTCATGAGGTGCGTACGACGGTCAGACCCGGTCGCCGGACAGGCGCTCCACGGCCCGCAGCAGGGCCGAGTGGTCCAGGCCGCCGTCGCCCTGGGCGCGCAGCGACGCGACCAGCTGGGCCACCACGGCGCCGACGGGCAGCGCGGCGCCGACGTTGCGGGCGGCGTCGGTGACGATGCCCATGTCCTTGTGGTGCAGGTCGATGCGGAAGCCGGGCTTGAAGTCGCGGGCGAGGAAGTTGTCCTTCTTCCGGGTCAGCACGGTCGAGCCGGCCAGACCGCCGTTGAGGACGTCCAGGGCGGCCTTCAGGTTCACGCCGGACTTCTCCAGGAAGACCACGGCCTCGGCGCACGCCTGGATGTTCACGGCGACGATCAGCTGGTTGGCGGCCTTCACCGTCTGGCCCGAGCCGTGCGGACCGCACAGCACGATGGTCTTGCCGAGCGCCTCCAGGAGCGGCTTGGCCTCGTCGAAGTCGGCCTGCTCACCGCCGACCATGATGGACAGCACGGCCTCGATGGCGCCGGCCTCGCCGCCGGAGACGGGGGCGTCCAGGACGCGGATGCCCTTGTCCTTGGCGGCCTTGGCGAGGTCGACCGAGGTCTGCGGGGTGATCGAGGACATGTCGACCAGCAGCGCGCCGGACTTCGCGTTCTCCAGGATGCCGTCGGGGCCGTAGGCGATGGCCTCGACCTGCGGGGACGCGGGCACCATGGTGACGATCACGTCGGCGTCGCGCACGGCCTCGGCGATCGAGCCGGCCACGGTGCCGCCGGCGGCGGACAGGCGGTCCAGCTTCTCCTGCTCCAGGGTGAAGCCGGTGACCTGGTAACCCGCCTTGATCAGGTTCTCGGACATGGGCGATCCCATGATGCCGAGACCGATCCAGGCGACCTTGGGGAGTGCGCTCATGATGGGTACCTCTCTGAAAATGCGGAACGTCTCGAAAGTTGCTGCGGGTGGCGCTCAGCGGGCCGCGCGGGCCTCGGCCGGCAGCCAGGAGAAGGACTGGGTGCTGGGGGCGTCGCCGGGCTTGTACTCCAGGCCGACCCAGCCGTCGTATCCCGCCTTCTTCAGGCGGTCGAGCAGCTCCTCCAGCGGGAGGGAGCCGGTGCCGGGGGCGCCGCGGCCCGGGTTGTCGGCGATCTGGACGTGGCCGGTCTTGGCGGCGTACGCGTCGATCACCTGCGGCAGGTCCTCGCCGTTCATGGACAGGTGGTAGAGGTCCATGAGGAACTTGGCGTTGCCGAGCCCGGTGGCCTCGTTGACCTGGTCCACGACCGCGATCGCGGCCGGCGCCGACACCAGCGGGTACAGCGGCGACTCGGGCTCGTTGAGCGCCTCGATCAGCAGGACCGCGCCGATCCGGTCGGCCGCGCGGGCGGCGAGGACCAGGTTCTCCAGCGCGAGCCGGTCCTGCTCGGCCGGGTCCACGCCCTCGACGCGGTTGCCGTACAGGGCGTTGAGCGCCGTGCAGCCCAGCGACTTCGCGAAGTCGGCGGCCACGTCGATGTTGGCGCGGAAGCGGTCCGACTCCTCGCCGGGGATCGACAGCGCGCCGCGGTCGGGCCCGGGCAGCTGCCCGGCGTAGAAGTTCAGACCGGTGAGCCGGACGCCGGCGTCCTCGATGGCCGCCTTGAGGGCGTCGAGCTCGGACTGCTCGGGGGTGGGCGAGTCGATCCAGGGCCACCACAGCTCGACCGCGGTGAAGCCGGCCGCGGCGGCGGCCGCGGGACGCTCCAGGAGCGGGAGTTCCGTGTAGAGGATCGACAGGTTGACGTTGAAGCGCTGATCTGCAAATCCCATCGGGTGCCGCGCTCCCTTCCGTTCGAGGGTGTTTCCGTATTACGGAAGTTCGTTTCTGCTTAATGGAAGATTGCCGGGAGGGTGCGGCCCTTGTCAAGAGGGGGCGGCGCAATGTGGTCACCCCGCGTTAGGTTGACCGCGTGCGATTGAGAGTGGAGTTCACGACCGAACCCTTCGACCTGGACGAGGCGCCCGCCCATGCGGTGGTGGCCCGGGAGGTCGTCGAGGCCGCCGGGCTGGACGCGGTCGACGTCGGCCCGTTCGGCAACACCGCCGAGGGCGGCGCCGACCGGGTGCTCACCGCCGTGGATGCCTTGCTGCGCCGTTCCCTGGAGGCCGGCGCCACCCGGATCTCGCTCCAGGTCAACGTGGTCGACGCGGCCGCCGCCGAGGAGGGTGAGCGGTGACCGGCCCGGCCGAGGAGCCGTTCATCGCGGCCGTCAAGCCCCTGGTCGACGCCATGGGCGGCGAGATGCTGCCGCCGGACGAGGCCGGCCTGGAGGACGTCGTGCTTTCCTGGGAGGGTGCCGACGTCGTCGCCGTACGCCTGCCCCAGCTCGCCGACTCCCTGGACCACATCCTGGCCGCCATGGAGCGCCGGCAGGGCAGGCCGCTGGCCGACCTGGACCGCCGGACCAAACAGGAGGTCGTACGGGCCCTGGAGGCGCGCGGCGCCTTCGCCGTGCGGCACGGCGTGGAGACCGTCGCGAGCGCCCTCGGTGTCAGCCGCTTCACCGTGTACAACTACCTCAACCGCGAGAAGGGCACCTGACCTGCACGGTTCCTCCGCGCATCCAGCCGCCGTCCGGTAACCGGGCGGCGGCTTTCGTAACACCGAATTTTCAACAAAGTGTTGACGCGTTGTTTCCGAGGGCGTTAGCTATCGGCACGCCCGCTCAGCACAAGGCCACGGAGGCTCCCGTGACGTCCACTTCCGCGTCGGGCCTGGCCCGCTTCAACACCCTCGAGGAGTCCTCGGCACGCGCCGAACTCCACGAGGCGTGCGCCTCCACGGCGTGGGCCCGGCACCTGCTCGCCGCCCGCCCCTTCACCACCCCCGAGGACCTGTACGCCGCCAGCGACGCCGCCATGGCCGAGCTGAGCGCCGAGGACCTCGCGGAGGCGATGGCCGGACACCCGCCGATCGGCCGTCCCGAGCCGGGCGATCCGACCTCGTCCCGCGAACAGGCGGGCATGGCCGGCGCCGCCGAGGAGCTCAAGGCGGAGATGCTCGAACTGAACCTGGCCTACCAGGAGAAGTTCGGCCACGTCTTCCTCATCTGCGCCACCGGCCGGACCGGCGAGCAGATGCGGGACGCGGCTCTGGAGCGGATCGGCAACTCGCCCGAGCAGGAGCGGGAGATCGTCCGCACCGAACTGGGAAAGATCAACCGTATCCGCCTTTCCCGACTCGTCGAACAGGACGCCTGACCATGAGCACCAGCACCACCGCCTCCGTGTCCACGCACATCCTGGACACCAGCGTCGGCCGCCCCGCCGAGGGCGTCGCCGTCCGGCTCACCGCCCGTACGGGCAGTGACGCGGACTGGCAGGCACTCGGCGGCTCCGCGACCGACGCCGACGGCCGGTGCAAGGACCTCCCGGCCCTGCCGGAGGGCACCACCCACGTACGGCTCGACTTCGAGACCGAGACGTACTTCGCCAAGAAACAAGCCGCGGCCCAGCAGGACGCCCCCGCGCTCCGGGACAGCGAGAACGGCCGGCCCGTGTTCTTCCCCGAGGTCACCATCACCTTCGCGGTGGTGCCCGGCGAGCACTACCACGTTCCGCTGCTGCTCAACCCGTTCGGCTACTCCGTTTACCGAGGGAGCTGACCGACACATGACCCGTTTCGTCCTGGGACAGAACCAGTACGGCAAGGCAGAGAACCGCGTCGTCAAGATCACGCGCGACGGCGACACGCACCACATCAAGGACCTGAACGTCTCCGTCGCCCTGTCCGGCGACATGGAGGAGGTCCACCGCAGCGGTTCCAACGCCAACGTCCTGCCGACCGACACCACCAAGAACACGGTGTTCGCCTTCGCCAAGGAGCACGGGATCGAGAGCGCCGAGGACCTCGGCGTCGCGCTCGCCCGCCACTTCGTCGACAACAACGAGCCGATCCACCGGGCCCGCATCCGCGTCGAGGAGTACGGCTGGGAGCGGATCGAGACGTCGAAGGGCGGCGCCCGCTTCGTCGGTGCGGAGGAGATCGCCCACTCCTTCGTCCGTACCGGCCAGGAGACCCGCGTCGCCCAGATCACCTACGACGGCCACGGCATCCAGGTGCTCTCCGGGTTCAAGGACCTGACCGTCCTGAACTCGACCAACTCCGAGTTCTTCGGCTTCCTCAAGGACAAGTACACGACCCTCCGGGAGGACCACGACCGCATCCTCGCCACCACCGTCTCCACCTGGTGGCGGCACAACTGGGACGGCATCGACTCGCACGCCCCCGACTGGGACCGTTCCTACAACGGGGTGCGCAAGCACGCGCTCCAGGCGTTCGCCGAGACCTACTCGTACTCGCTCCAGCAGACCCTCTTCGAGATGGGTGTGCGGGTGCTCAACTCGCGCGACGAGGTCGACGAGATCCGCTTCTCGATGCCCAACAAGCACCACTTCCGCTCGGACCTGTCGCCCTTCGGGATCGACAACGAGGCCAAGGACGGCGCCGTGTACTACGCCGCCGACCGCCCCTACGGCCTGATCGAGGCCACCATCCTGCGCGACGGCGCCGAGCAACTCATCCCGGTCGACATGACCAACCTCTGACGCGGGACGCGCGTCGCCGGCCCGGCTCCCCGGGCCGGTGGCGCGCCACACCGGAGGAAACACCATGGCACTGCCTGCGAAAGGGCCCGCCACAGGCCCGGGTTCCGCCCCGGCCACCGGCCCGGACTCCACTCCGGCCACCGGCCCCGGCACCACCCCGCCGGTGCACACCGAGGACGCCGTCACGTCCGTGCACCCGGTCGACGAGAAGCTCCACCCCTCGCGGCTCGTCCCCGCCGCGCTCCAGCACATCGCCGCCATGTACGCGGGCGTCGTCACCCCTCCGCTCATCATCGGCCAGGCCTGCGGACTCGACCTGGAGGGCCGCACCCGGCTGATCGCGGCCTCGCTGCTGATCGCGGGCGTCGCCACCCTGCTCCAGACCCTCGGCGTCAAGGGCTTCGTCGGCAACCGCCTGCCGTTCGTCAACGCCGCCTCCTCGGCCGGCATCGCGCCCATCCTCGCCATCGTCGAGACCAACACCGACGGCAGCCAACTCCCCGCCGTCTACGGCGCGGTGATGGTCGCCGGTGTCTTCTGCCTCGCCGTCGGCCCGTTCTTCGGCAGACTGCTGCGCTTCTTCCCGCCCTTGGTCACGGGTGTCGTCATCACCCTCATCGGCGTCACGCTGATGCCCGTCCCGGTCGGCTGGGCCCAGGGCGGCGACAAGACCGCCGCCGACTTCGGCTCGATGCGCCACCTCGCGCTCGCCGCCTTCACCCTCGCGGTCATCCTCGTCGTCCAGCGCTTCGGCAAGGGCTTCGTCAAGCAGGTCGCCCTGCTCCTCGGACTGCTCATCGGCACCCTGGTCGCCATCCCCTTCGGCATGGCCGACTTCAGCGCCCTGGACTCCGCGCCGGTCGCCGCGCTGCCCACGCCCTTCGCCTTCGGCATCCCCGAGTTCCAGCCCGCCGCCATCCTCTCGCTGTGCATCGTGATGCTGGTCCTGATGACCGAGTCCAGCGCCGGCATGCTCGCCCTCGGCGAGATCTGCGACCGCCGCGCCGACGCCAAGGTCATCACCCGCGGCCTGCGCACCGACGGCCTCGCCACCCTGATCGGCCCCGTCTTCGGCGGTTTCCCCACCTCCGCCTTCGCCCAGAACGTCGGCGTCGTCTCCCTCACCCGGGTGCGCAGCCGCTACGTCGTCGCCGTCGCCGGCGCCTCCCTGCTCGTCCTCGGCGCCTTCCCGGTCCTCGGCGCGGTCGTCTCCCTGGTCCCGATGCCGGTGCTCGGCGGCGCGGGCATCGTGCTCTTCGGCTCCATCGCCGTCAGCGGCATCCGTACGCTCTCCGAGGCCGGACTCGACGACAGCTCCAACATCATCCTGGTCGCCGTGGCGCTCGGCGCGGGCATCATCCCGCTGGCCGCGCCCACCTTCTACGCCGAGTTCCCCGCCTGGGCACAGACCGTACTGGGCTCCGGCATCAGCGCCGGCGCGATCGTCGCGGTCGCCCTCAACCTGTTCTTCCACCATCTCGGCACCCGGAGCCGACGTACGGTTCCGGCACTCGAATCCTCCTAGGGTCCTGCCGTGCCCTCCCCGCGGGTACTCGACTCCCCGCCCACGGGCCCCACCGAAAGGCAAGGAAGCAGCATGGCAGCATCATCGGCAACCGAACGCACCGTCATCGAGCACTGTGCGATCGCCACTGTGGACGCGGGCGACACCGAATACGCCTCGGGCCACGTCGTCCTCGCCGGCAACCGGATCGAGTCGGTCGGCGCGGGGCGAGCGCCCGAGGACCTGGAGAACGTCGTACGCCGGATCGACGCGACCGGACACCTGGTCACCCCCGGCCTGGTCAACACCCACCACCACTTCTACCAGTGGCTCACCCGGGGCCTGGCCACCGACGACAACCTGTTCGACTGGCTGGTCGCGCTGTACCCGACCTGGGCGCGCATCGACGAGCCGATGGCCCACGCGGCGGCCCAGGGCTCCCTCGCGATGATGGCCCGCGGCGGCGTCACCACCGCCGCGGACCACCACTACATCCACCCGCGCGGCGCCGGCGACCTGTCCGGGGCGATCATCCGAGCCGCCCGCGACATGGGCGTCCGCTTCACCCTCGCCCGCGGCTCCATGGACCGCGGCGAGTCCGACGGCGGGCTGCCGCCGGACTTCGCGGTCGAGAGCCTGGACGACGCGCTCGCCGCCACCGAGGCCACCGTCAGGGAGCACCACGACCCCTCCTTCGACGCGATGACCCAGGTCGCCGTGGCGCCCTGCTCGCCCTTCTCCGTCTCCACCGAGCTGATGCGCCAGGGCGCGGAGCTGGCCCGCCGGCTCGGCGTGCGGCTGCACACCCACGGCTCGGAGACCGTGGAGGAGGAGAAGTTCTGCCACGAGCTGTTCGGCATGGGTCCGACCGACTACTTCGAGTCCACCGGCTGGCTCGGCGAGGACGTGTGGATGGCGCACTGCGTCCACATGAACGACTCCGACATCGCCGCCTTCGCCCGCACCGGCACCGGCGTCGCCCACTGCCCGTCCTCCAACGCCCGCCTGGCCGCGGGCATCGCCCGGGTCCCCGACCTGCTCGCCGCCGGCGTCCCGGTCGGCCTGGGTGTCGACGGCACCGCCTCCAACGAGTCCGGCGAACTCCACACCGAACTGCGCAACGCCCTGCTGATCAACCGCCTCGGCGCCCACCGCGAGGCCGCGCTGGACGCCCGCAAGGCGCTGCGCCTGGGCACGCACGGCGGCGCCCGGGTCCTCGGCCGGGCCGCCGAGACCGGCTCCCTGGAGGCGGGCAAGCTCGCCGACCTGGTGCTGTGGCGGATGGACACCCTCGCCCACTCCTCCATCGCCGACCCGGTGACCGCCCTGGTCTTCGGTGCCCCCGCCCCGGTCACGGCGTCGTTCGTCGACGGCCGTCAGATCGTCGAGGACGGCAGGCTGCTCACCGTCGACGAGGACGCCGTCGCCCGCTCCACCCGGGACGAGGCACGACGCCTGGCGCGGATCACCGCGCGAGGCTGAACCCCGCACAACAGAACACCACTTGATCTCCGGCCGGGAGGGACGGCTCCCGGCCGGTAACCGTGGACCCGAGCGGGGTCCACGGTGACCGACTCCGGGGCGTGCGCCCCTGCGCGCACGCCCCGGATAGGTCTCCCGTTTCCCCGAACGGTCCGTCCGGGTCCCGCACGACCACCACCAGTTCCACCTCCCTGACACCCACGTCGGAGCCGACGTGTAACCGACCGGAGGAACGCCGCCGTGGCCGACCACCCTGTTGACGAGAAACTCCCGCCACTCAAGATGGCGACGACCGGCCTGCAACACGTGGCCGCCATGTACGCCGGGGTCGTCGCCCCGCCCCTGATCGTCGGCGCGGCCATCGGCCTGAGCGCCACCGAGCTGACCTTCCTCACCGGCGCCTGCCTGTTCACCGCGGGCCTGGCCACCTTCCTCCAGACCCTCGGCATCTGGAAGATCGGCGCCCGGCTGCCCTTCGTCAACGGCGTCACCTTCGCAGGTGTCGCCCCCATGACCGCGGTCGTCGCCTCCACCGACGACAAGTCCGACGCGCTGCCGATCATCTTCGGCGCGGTCATAGTCGCCGGACTCCTCGGCTTCATCGCCGCGCCCTTCTTCAGCAAGGCGATCCGCTTCTTCCCGCCGGTCGTCACCGGCACCGTCATCACCCTCATAGGCATATCCCTGCTGCCCGTCGCCTTCGGCTGGGCGCAGGGACCCGCCCCCGCGGCGGACGACTACGGCTCGTCGACCAACCTCGGCCTGGCCGCCATCACCCTCGTCATCGTCCTGCTCCTGCGCCGCTTCACCCGCGGCTTCGTCAAGCAGATCGCCGTGCTGCTCGGCCTGATCGCGGGCACGCTCGTCGCGATCCCGTTCGGCGTCACGGACTTCGGCCCGGTCGCGGACGCGGACGTGGTCGGCTTCCCGACCCCCTTCCACTTCGGCGCCCCGCAGTTCCAGATCGCCGCGATCCTGTCCATGTGCGTGGTGATGGTGGTCTCGATGACCGAGTCCACGGCCGACATGCTCGCCCTCGGCGAGATCGTGGACCGCCCCGCCGACGAGAAGACCATCGCGGCCGGCCTGCGCGCCGACACCCTGGGCTCCGCCCTCAGCCCGTTCTTCAACGGCTTCATGTGCAGCGCCTTCGCCCAGAACATCGGCCTGGTCGCGATGACGAAGATCCGCAGTCGCTACGTCGTCGCGGTCGGCGGCGGCTTCCTGGTCCTGATGGGCCTGTGCCCGATGGCCGCCTCACTCATCGCCGTCGTCCCCCGCCCGGTCCTGGGCGGCGCCGGCGTGGTCCTCTTCGGCTCGGTCGCGGCCAGCGGCATCCAGACCCTGGTCCGGGCCAGCCTGGACAAGGACAACAACGTCCTGATCGTGGCGGTCTCCCTGGCCGTCGGCATCATCCCGATCGCGGCACCGGAGTTCTACCACTCGTTCCCGGAGAACGCGAGGATCATCCTCGACTCGGGCATCTCGACCGGCTGTGTGGCCGCCGTCCTGCTCAACCTGGTCTTCAACCACATCGGCGGCCGGGGACGCGACGCCGAGGACGTCACCCACCCGATGGAGGCGGGAGACGAGATCACCGAGGCGTCCCGGGCGGCGGCGATGCCGTGACGCGTGGGTGCGACGCGACACGTGTGGGGGCCCGGCACCTCTGAACAGAGGCGACGGGCCCCCACCCGCGTCACCGGCCTTGCCGGTTGTCGCTCCCGCCGGTGGCGGTTGCTTGCCCGGCCTCGGCTTTGCCGGTGGCGGTTCCTGCCGGTCGTCGGCCCCTCCGGTCACGGCTCTGCCGGTCACCGGTCGGGCTCGCCGTGGCACGCCCCCGCTGCTTCTGCCCGGCCACTTGCCGGTCTCACCGCGTCCGGCGGGTCACCGCTGCCGCGCCGCGCGGTCCCGCAGGGCCACCGCGGCCAGGACCAAGGTCCCCGCCGCGATCACCGCCGCCACGCGGAACGCCAGCTGATATCCCTCGGCCGTGGCCGGCACCGCCGCCGCACCCCGGCCGAGCAACCCGTCGGTCCGGGCCGCCGCCAGCGCCGACAGAGCCGCCAGCCCCAGCGAACCGCCCACCACCTGCGTCGTGTTGAACAGCCCGGACGCCAGCCCCGCGTCCTCCTCGCGCGCCCCCGACATCGCCAGCCCCGTCAGCGCGGGCATCGCGGCGGCGAAACCCACGGCGAGCAGCACCATCGGCGGCAGTACGTCGGTGAGGTACGTGCCGTCCACCGGCGCGCGGCTCAGCAGCGCCATCCCGCCGACGATCAGCACCAGTCCGGCCAGCAGTACCCGGTACGCCCCGAACCGGCCGACCGTCCGTGCCGAGAGCCCCAGCATCAGCACACCGATCAGGACCGGCGCCGGCAGGAACGCCGTCCCCGTCGCCAACTCCCCGTAGCCCAGTACTCGCTGCAGATACAGCGCGCCGATGAACTGGAAGCCGTACATCGTCGCCACCATCAACACCTGAACGGCGTTCGCCCCCGTCAGCAGCCGCGAACGGAACAGCCGCAGCCGCAACAGCGGGCTCGCGGCGTGCGCCTGCCGGACGGCGAACGCCGCGAACAGGGCGAGCGCGGCAAGGGAAAGCAGCACGGTGGTGACGGAGCCGAGCCCACCGGCTCCGGTGATCGTGTACACCGTCAGCATCAGCGCCCCCGTGACCAGGGCCGCCCCGGGGTAGTCCACGCCGTGACGGAGGCCCGCGCCCGCGTCGGGGGCGAGGACCCGGACCGCCGCGGCCCAAGCGGCCGCACCGATCGGCAGGTTGATCAGGAAGATCCAGTGCCAGCTGAGCGCCTCGGTCAGCGCCCCGCCGAGGAAGGTGCCGAGCGCCCCGCCCGCCGCGCCGACCGCGCTGAACACCGCGATCGCCCGGGCCCGCTCACGCGGCTCGGGGAAGAGCGCGACCACCATGCCGAGCACCACGGCCATGGTCATCGCGCCGCCGACACCCTGAACGGCACGGGCCGCGACCAGCACCTCCCGGCCGGTGGCCACCCCGCACAGCACGGAGGCCGCCGTGAACAGCGCCAGCCCGGCGGTGAACATCCGCTTGCGGCCCACCAGGTCACCGAGCCGGCCCGCCAGCAACAGCAGCCCGCCGAAGGGAATGAGGTAGGCGTTCACGACCCATGCCAGGCCGGATCCCGTGAAGCCGAGGTCGCGCTGGACGGCGGGCATGGCGACCGTGACGATGTTGCCGTCCAGGATCGTCATCAGCGCCCCCGCGCACAGGACGACAAGGGAAGTCCAGCGGGAGTACGTTCTCCCGCGTGATGCCGCCGTGGAATCGATCGTGGTCGTCATGGTGACGTGGCCTCCGCTTCTCCGCGCGCCCTTTGGGGCACGACTTGTAACGGAGGCCATCGTGGGTAACCCTGGAGCCCGGCATAAGGAGGCAGTTCGATGTCCCGGAGGAACACCGGTGTTACCTCCCAGGTCGTGAACGCGCACGCGTGCCCGGTCCGGGAAGTTCTTGACAGGGTCGCGGGGAAGTGGAGCGTCCAGATCCTGGTGGCGGTGGCGCACGGCCCGGCCCGTTTCACGGAGCTGGAGCGCGGCATCGAGGGCATCAGCCGCCGCATGCTGACCTTGACACTGCGCAACCTGGAGCGCGACGGCCTGGTCACCCGCACCGTCCACCCGACGGTGCCGCCGAAGGTGGAGTACGCGCTGACCCCCGTGGCCCGCGAGCTGCACGAGTCGCTGCAGCAGTTGACGGACTGGGCCGAGCGCAACCGGCTGTACATCGCCGAGGCCCGCGCGGCCTACGACACCGAGCACCGACCGGAGCTGACGGACGCCTGACGCGGCCCCTGCCCGCCTACAGCCCGAACAGCTCCGGCCGAGCCGCCAGTCCCTTGAAGCGCTGCCGCGGGTCCGGCACCAGCCTGCGCTCGCTCAGGTCCATCAGCCCGCCGACGGCCTCGATCTCGGCGGCGACGGTGCCGTCGGCCTTGGTGACGACCTGCCGGATCCGGAAGGTCTTGCCCTCGCCCCACTCGAACGCACAGGTCACCGTGACCTCGTCACCGGCGAGCAGCTCCCGCCGGAACCGGATGGTCGTCTCCAGGGCCACCGGCCCGACCCCACTGGCGACCAGGTCCGTCTGCCGGATCCCGGCCGCCTGGAGCAGGGACCAGCGGGCGTGCTCGGCGTAGTTCAGGTACACGGACTGGTTCAGGTGGCCCTGGGTGTCGGTCTCGTACCCGCGGACGGTCACCGGTACGGAAAACGGCTCGCTCACCGCTGCTGCCTCTCGTCGTGAACGCGTGGACGTGGACGTACTGATCTCTCGATCCTGGCATGGAGGCGCCGTCACACCTTCCGCGGGGAGGCCAGCAGGTAACGGGCCCGCGTGCGCGGCTCGGTGTGCTCCCCGACCTGCCAGCCGGCCCGCTCCAGCGTCGCCGCACAGCCCCGCAGTGCGGTGCCGTCCGGCTCGTACACCGCGACGGCCTCCGGCTGCGGCGTCGCCCGCACCCGGTACCCGTCCCCGCCGTCCGGTCCCGCCGGACGGTGCCCGGCCGCCTCCAGGGCGAGCGCGGCGGCCCGCACGAGATGCGACCGTTCCCACGCGCACGGCCGGTCCGTGCTCCCGTCGGGATGCGTCATCCGACGCAGCTCCAGCAGCCCCTGCCAGGCGCCGCGCACCTCCCGCAGCCGTGCGGGGCCGGCGTCGCCCGGAACGGCCTCCTCCCCGCCGACCCGCGCGGCGAACACACCCCCGGCGTCCGGTGCGGCGGGCTCCTCGGGCGGCACCGCCACCGCGTCCGGCTCGCCGGCCGCCTCCCGTATCCGGTGCCCGGCCGGGGTCAGGAAGTGGTCGTGCGGCGGCCGCGGATGCCGGAAGGCGAGCCCGCGCTTCACCAGCGCCGCGAGCTGGGTCTCCGTGCCCTTCAGGCGCCCGGTGACAGGATCGGCGGCGGCGATGACACGCCGCTGCGCGGCGGTGGGCGACAGTGCCACGGCGTCCCTCCTTCCCCCATCGGTCACGCCTTCGAAGGCTACGACGGGGGTCTGACATTCCAGGCCGCGATCACCGGCCGACCGTGCTCGGTGCCCAGCCGGCACAGCGTGCCCGTACCCAGTTGGAACAGTGCCCCGTGCGACGGCGGAAGGCCCAGGTGCCGGGCGGTCAGCACCCGCAGGAAGTGCCCGTGCGCCACCAGCACCACGCATCCCTCGGTGTTGGCGAAGGCGGCCTCCACCGTGGCAAGCACCCGGTCGGCCCGCTCGCCCACCTGCTCGGGCGTCTCCCCGGGGTGGTCCGGTGGTCCGGGCGCGACCCCGTCCGTGAACAGGAACCAGTCAGGCCGGCTCCGGTGGATCTCGACGGTCGTGATGCCCTCGTAGCCGCCGTAGTCCCATTCGTGCAGGTCCGGTTCGATCCGCACCTCGTGCAGCCCGATCAGCTCGGCCGTCTCCCGGGACCGCTGGAAGGGGCTGACGAAGGCGGCCCCGATCCGGTGCGACCGGATCAGCGGCACCAGGCTCCGCGCCTGCTCCCGTCCCTTCTCGGTCAGCGGAACGTCCGTCAGCCCGGTGTGCCGCCCGGACCGCGACCACTCGGTCTCACCGTGCCGGACCAGAAAAAGATCACCCATGGCTCCAGGCTACGGCGGGCCTTCCGCCCCGGCCGCTTGTCAGTGGCGTCTGCTTCAGTGAACCCCGTGAGCGACAACTACCTGACCGTGATCCCGACCGACCCCTGGTGGCAGCCTGCCGAGGAGGCGGCCGAGCGGGCCGCGGCGGTCGTGACCGGGCTCCTTCCGGACCGGGATGGCCTGGGCGAGGAGGAGGTCAAGTGGCACGACACGGTCCAGGTCGTCGACTGCGGGCAGAACCTGGAGCGCATCCGCTGCCCGGGATGCGGGGCGGAGCTGAGCGGGCAGTGGTGGGGGCAGGAGGTGACGCTCCGGTACGAGGAAGGCTTCGCCACGCTGAGCACCACACCGCCCTGCTGCGGAGCGGAGACCTCCCTCAACGACCTGGTGTACGACTGGCCGTGCGGCTTCGCCAGGTTCGAGATCGACGTGCTGTACCCGGACCGTGGGTGGCTGAGTGAGGAGGAAGTCGGCCGGATCGCCGAGGCGCTCGGCCACCCGGTCCGTCAGATCCTGTCCCACTTCTGAGGTCTCGGGCCGCTGAGGACAGGACCGGGGCCGTGCCTACTGCCGGTATCCGCTCAGGAACCGCCCGATACGCCCGATCGCCGCCTCCAGGTCCTCCGCGTGGGGCAGCGTCAGGATGCGGAAGTGGTCCGGGCTCGGCCAGTTGAAGCCCGTGCCCTGGACGACCTGGATCTTCTCCCGCAGCAGCAGGTCCAGGACGAAGCGCTCGTCGTCGTGGATCTTGTGGACGGCCGGGTCGATGCGCGGGAACGCGTACAGCGCGCCCTTGGGCTTGACGCAGGAGACGCCGGGGATCTCGTTGAGCTTCTCCCAGGCCACGTCCCGCTGTTCGCGCAGCCGCCCGCCGGGGACCGTCAGTTCGCGGATGGACTGGCGGCCGCCGAGCGCGGCCTGGATGGCGTACTGGGCGGGCGCGTTGGCGCACAGGCGCATGGAGGCCAGCATGGTCAGGCCCTCCAGGTAGTTTTTCGCGTGCTGCTTCGGCCCCGTCACCACCAGCCAGCCGGAGCGGAAGCCCGCCACTCGGTAGGTCTTGGACAGGCCGCAGAAGGTGAGGACCACCAGGTCGGGGGCGAGGGACGCGGCCGAGTGGTGGACCGCGTCGTCGTACAGGATCTGGTCGTAGATCTCGTCGGCGAAGACCATCAGGCCGTGCCGGCGGGCGAGGTCGAGGATGCCCTCGACGATCTCCTTGGGGTAGACGGCGCCGGTGGGGTTGTTGGGATTGATGATGACGACCGCCTTGGTGCGGTCGGTGATCTTCGACTCCATGTTGGCCAGGTCGGGGTACCACTCCGCCTGCTCGTCGCAGAGGTAGTGCACCGCCCTGCCGCCCGCGAGGGTGGTCACCGCCGTCCAGAGGGGGAAGTCGGGGGCGGGGATCAGCACCTCGTCGCCGTCCTCCAGGAGGGCCTGTACGGCCATGGAGATCAGCTCCGAGACGCCGTTGCCCAGGTAGACGTCGTCCACGTCGACCTCCAGGCCGAGCGCCTGGTAGCGCTGGGCGACGGCCCGGCGGGCGGAGAGGATGCCGCGCGAGTCCGTGTAGCCGTGCGCCCGCGGCAGCATGCGGATCATGTCCTGGACGATCTCCTCCGGCGCCTCGAAGCCGAAGAGGGCCGGGTTGCCGGTGTTGAGGCGCAGGACGCTGTGGCCCGCCTCCTCCAGCGCGTTGGCGTGCTCGATGACCGGGCCGCGGATCTCGTAACAGACCTCGCTGAGCTTGTTCGACTGCCGGAACTCCATGCGCGGCTTCCCCTCCGGAATCTGGTGTTGCTTGGTTTTACCAAGTAGCAGCTTGGAAAGTCCAACAACTTGTCTACACTGCGTCGCATGTCACCTCGCCCTCGCCGTAGCTACGACCAGTACTGTTCCGCCGCCCGCGCCCTCGACGCCGTCGGCGACCGCTGGACCCTGCTGATCGTCCGGGAGCTGCTCGCCGGTCCGCGGCGCTACACCGATCTGCACGCCGACCTGCCCGGCGTCAGCACGGACGTACTCGCCTCGCGGCTCAAGGACATGGAGCGCGACGGGCTGACGACCAGGCGCCGGCTGCCCCCGCCCGGCGCGGCGTACGTCTACGAACTCACCGCGCGGGGGCGGGCCCTGCTGCCGGTGCTGGAGGCGCTCGGCGCGTGGGGTGCCGGTGAGCTGGGGGAGCGGCGGCCCACGGACGCCGTGCGGGCGCACTGGTTCGCCCTGCCGCTGCTGCGGGCCCTGCGGGAGGCCGGTGCCGCGGAGGGTCTCGTCGAAGTCCGGCTGGAGGAGGGGGACTTCCACCTGTACGCCGACGACCGTGCCGAGGGGGAGGGCGGCGGTCCGGTCTACGGCGACGGGCCCGCGCCCGGGGAACCCGACGCCCGGCTCGTGCTGGACGCGGTGACCTGCGCGGCCCTCGGCCGCGGCGAGACCGGCCTGCGGGACGCGGTGCGCGACGGCCGCGTCGAGGTCACCGGGGACGGTACGGCGGCCAAGGCGCTGCGGGAGGGCTGAAACGGCAGGAGGCCCGCCGAAGCGGGCCTCCTGATGAAGCGGTCCTGATGGGACGTCAGGCGCCGGGCGGCACCCGGGACGGCCGTCCCGAACCGCGGGTCAGCGCGTAACCGCCGATGCCCGCGAGCGCGGCCAGTACGGCCCCGATCCCGCTCCACACCCAGCGGTCCGACCACCAGCCCGACGACCAGCCGTCCTCCGGCTCGATGGCGGACAGGACGGCGTTCCGGTCCTGCTCGTCGCCCTCCTCGCCCGCGTCGGCGCCGGACGTCACCGCGATGCCCGGCACCAGCGGCTCGGCCAGCGAACCGTCCACCGCCGCAGCGCCGCCGATGTCCTTGGAGTCCACCTGGACCTCGGCGGAGACCGGCACACCGAGGTCGGAGGCCGGCACGTTCACCGCCGTCAGCCGGAGGTAGTACGTACCCGGCAGCGGGTCGTTCGCCCACGGCTCGGACCAGGCGCGCACGGTGCGCAGGACGCAGGCCAGCTCCAGGGAGGAGGCACCGGCGTCCGCGGTGCGGGTCTGGGCGCCCCACTGGCAGGCCTGGCGGCGGCGCAGACCGTCGTACACGTCGATCCGCCAGGTCTGGGCGGCATGTGTCTCGGGCAGCTTCACCGTGGCCTTCGCGGTGGGGCGCTGCCCGGCGTCGGCCGGGAACGACCAGTACAGGTAGTCGCCCGCGGCACCGTTCGCCGTGGCGGTCTGCCCCTGCTCGAACTCGGCCGCCGTACGAAATGAGGTGCCCGCCGTGGTCGGCGCGTCACCGTCCTGGGACGGGCTCGCGGAGGGCGAGGAGTCGGCCGCCGCGGGAGCCGCGGCGAGGCCGAGCAGCACGAAGGCCGCAGTCAACGCTCGGGTGAATCGCATCAGTTGGTCCTCCAGATCGCGAACCGCCAGCGCGAGAGCCAGCCCCACAGCAGACCGGCGACGAAGCCGACCAGCACCAGCAGACCGAGCAGCCACCAGCCGCGCCCGAGGCCGAACGAGGCCACGTCGTCGGAGTCGCTCGGGCCGTCCACGACGTCGACGGTCAGCTCCAGCGGCAGCCCCGGCGTGGTCTTCACGCCGGAGGCCACCGAGAAGGAGTTGGTGACCTGGAGGCACACGGCCTCGGCCGGGGCGGCCGCATCGTCGTCGTCGCTCTCCGCCTTCGGGTAGCGCAGCCCCGTCGAGAGCACGTCGGTGCGGCCGTTGCCCGCCGCCTCACCGCGCACGATCTCCCGGCCGTGCACGGTCACCGCCCGCAGCAGCACCCCGTAGGACGGGTTCACGGCCCTGTCGGCGCCCACGCTCACCGAGGCGCGCAGCTCCTGGCCCGGTTCCACGTCCACCCGGTACCAGCGCTGCTGCCCGAACTCCTCGCGGTCGGTGTACAGCCCCGACTTGAGCGTCGGCGCCTTCGCGCACGCGTCCGCGCCCTCGGTGGCCACCGGCGTCACCACGGGGTCGGCCGCGCGGTCCACCAACTGGTTGACCTTGTCGGTCAGTTCGTCGGTGTGCTCGACCGAGGTGTACGTGCCGCCGGTCGCCTCGGCGATGCAGCTGAGCTGCTGCCGCATCTTGGTGTTGGGCACCAGCCCCAGCGTGTCGATGGTCAGCCCGATGCCCTTGGCGGCGATCTCGCGGGCCACCTCGCACGGGTCGAGCGGGGCGCAGGTGTCCTCGCCGTCGCTGATCAGCACGATGCGCTTGGAGCCGTCGCCGCCGTCGAGGTCGTCGGCCGCCTTCAGCAGCGCGGGTCCGATCGGCGTCCAGCCGGTGGGCGCCAGGGTCGCCACCGCCGTCTTCGCCTCGGTGCGGTCCAGCGGTCCGACCGGATAGAGCTGCGCGGTGTCCTTGCAGCCGGTCTTGCGGTCGTCGCCCGGGTAGTCGGCGCCGAGCGTGCGGATGCCGAGCCGCACCTCTTCCGGCGTCGCGTCGAGCACCTCGTTGAACGCCTGCTTCGCCGCAGCCATGCGCGTACCGCCGTCGATGTCCCGCGTCCGCATCGAACCGCTGACGTCGAGCACGAGGTCGACCTTCGGCGCGTCCTCACCCGTGGGTTCACCGGCGACCGCCCCGGCCGGGAACGCCGTCCCGGCCGCCAGCGCGGCGAGCAGGGCACAGGTACCCGCCGCCAGCCGTGTTCTTGTGATCATCGGCGGATCCTATTGATCAGTGGTGCCGCGCTCCAAAACGAGACCGCGCCGATGCCCCGACTTCACCTCCACCGCAGCGGATTGGGCAGTTCCGTCCACAGATCCCCCGACCTTCCAGGTGAAGTCCGCATCAACGTCAGCGCCTTCACCGGCAGCGGCCCCTCCCGCAGGGCCACGAGGTCCTCGGTGCGGGGCAGTTCGGGCACCGCCGCCTCCAGGGCCTTCCGCAACGCCGGGCCCGAGCCGGCCGTCGCCGCCAGCGCGCCCCCCACCAGCGAACCGAACAACTTCCGGCGCAGCACCGCCGGTTCGTCGGTGAGGACCCGCGCGGGCAGGCCGGAAGCGTCGATGCCGTGCCGGGCCAGACGGGCCGGGGAGACACGGATGTCCGCCAGGTCGCGGTAGACCAGACGCAGCGGGTCGCCCGTCGCGGACAGCACGACCAGGAGATTCTGACCGTGTGCCTCCAGGGCCACGCCCAGCTCCAGCGCGCGCAGCCCGACGGTGAGCGCGAGACGGGCGAAGGCCGCCAGCCACGCGGGCGAGCCGGGCAGTTCCGTGGTCGCCAGCGCGGCCACCGGGACGACATGCTCCCCCGGGGCGGCGTACACCCGCGGCGACTCGCGCAGTACGGCGGCCAGGTCGGGGGAGTGGGCACCGGCCGCGCCCAGCGTGCGGGTCACGTGAAGCAGACCGTCCGTGCGCGCCGCCAGCTCCTCCCCGAACGACGACAGGTCCGCCGACGCGGCGATCGAGGCGACCGAGATGTCCCGCACCGAGGACGTCAGCCGGGCGCTCAGCGCGGTCTTGACGTGCACCGAGCCGGGCACGGCGAGGGTCCGCAGGGACATCAGCGGATGCGCGGCGGGCCCCGCCACGCACGACCGCTCGAGCACGTGCGCGGACTGCCACGGATGCACCGGGACCAGCACCCGCGCCCCGTCCCGCAGTTCCCCCGGCCACACCCCCGTCACCAGGCACTCCGCCGCCGCAACCGGCACGAGCCCCAGCCCCACCACCGGCCCGTGCTCGGGCCCGTACGCGAGCTGCTCCGCCACCGAGAAGCCCGGCCGCGCACGGCAGCCGGGGTGGTACGGATGCCCGTCGACCACCCGCCGCTCCCAGCCCCAGTCGCTGTCCGGCCACTCGTCCGGGTGATTCTCCGGCGTCCCCTCCCGCGCCGCCCTGGGCTGCGCCGCGCGCGACAGAGCCAACGAAGCCGCACTGTGCCCGAGTTCGGCGGCCAGCCCCGCCGAGTGCGGTACGGCGAGGTCGGTCATCAGCCGCTCCGGGGCGTCGTACGCGACCTCGTCCAGCCGTACGACCGGGACGTACGCGTCCGTGCGGTACGGGTCGGCGGCCGGACCGCTCAGCCTGCGGCCGCCCCGCAGCCGCAGGACCAGTTGGTCCCCGGCCCGCTCCCGGCCCTCGATCCAGGGCAGCGGTTCGAAGGCGAGGGCACGCCACAGCCGGGACAGCACGGCCGAGCGGGCGCCGGGCAGTTCGGCCGTGAACCCGGCGACCAGTTCGGGACGGACGGCCGCCAGCTCGTCGGCGACCTCGGCCGCCGCACTGGGGGGACGATGCACGGGCTGGCTCCTCGGTTACGGGGGTACAGGGGTACGGGCACGGGTACGACGTCACGGCGGAGGGCCGACGAGGGACACGGCGACCGACACGGCCAGAGGCGTGACGAGAGACATACTGATCGTCCTGATCGTCTCCGTCCTCCTCTCCGCCATGGACCGACCGTAGGGAACGAGTGGAACGCGTGGATCTCCTGCCCCCGCCCACCGGCGCCGACTCCCGGGACGACGTGGCGCGGCGCGCCGACGCCTGCGCGGCCGTACCGCTGCTCAACTGCCTGCTGCGCGAGGTGGCCGAACCGCTGCCGGGCCCCGGCGCCCGCCCCGTGTACCGGCTGCCCGGCGGCAGACTGCTGCGGGTGCGGCAGGGACGCCGGCCCGCCGAACCCGAGGTGCGCACGAAGGACGGGTGGCACCGCGTCGACCACGCCGAACTGGTGAAGCTCGTCGCCGAGGCACTGCGCCGGTACACCGGTGCGTCCAATCACGAACTGCCCACCGAGATGACCGACAGCCGCGACGCGGTGGCCGCGCTGCTGACGGCACGCGCGCGTGCCACCCCGCCCGCGGACCCCTACCTGCGCTCCGAGCAGTCCCTGCTCACCGGCCACACCCACCACCCCGCCCCCAAGGCACGCGGCGGCGGCCCGCACGCCGGCTGGCTGCCGTACGCGCCCGAGGCGTACGCCCGCTTCCCGCTGACGCTGCTCGCCGTGCGCGAGGACGCCGTCGTCGACGAGGGCGACACCGCCGCCCTGGACGCCCTCGGCAAAGCCCCGCCCGGCTACCGCCTGCTGCCCGCCCACCCCTGGCAGCTGGAGCTGACGGCACCGGCCCTCGCCCCCGCCTTCGCCGACGGCCGCCTCGTCCGGGTGGGTACGACCGGCTTCTTCACCTGGCCGACGGCCGCGATCCGTACGGTGTACGCGCCCGAGTACCTCCCGGGACAGGACCTGTTCCTGAAGTTCAGCCTGGACGTGCGCATCACCAACGACATCCGCCGCCTGTGGCGCCACGACCTGATGCGCCTGCGCCGCACCGACACGGCGGTCACCGAGGCCTTCGCCTCAGTCGAGCCCCCTGCCGCATGGCTCGGCGACCGCGGCCACCGCACCGCGGACTTCGCCTTCGAGGAACTGGCCGTGGTCGTCCGCGACGGAGTGCGGGACCACCTCCTGCCCGGCGCGACCCCCCTCCTGGCCGCCGCGCTCGTGGAGGGCTTCCCCGGCAGCCCGCTGGCGGACACCACGGACCCGGCGACCTGGTGGGAGGCGTACCTCGCCGCCGTCGTCCCGCCCGTCCTGACCGCCTTCGCCGACGACGGCGTCGTCCTGGAGGCGCACCTGCAGAACACCCTGGTCGCCGTGGACGCCGCGGGCACCCCGGTACAGGCCCTCTTCCGGGACGCGGAGGGCGTCAAGCTGCTGCCGGACACCGCCCGCGCGGCCGGCTGGGAGCGACTGGTGTACTGCCTGGTCGTCAACCACCTGTACGAGATCGCCGCCGCCCTCACCGAACACCACCCCGGCCTCGACCCCTGGCCCGCCGTCCGCCGTGCCCTGGCCCGCCACGACCTCCCGGAGATCCCCGCCCTGCTCTCGGCCCCCGCCCTCCCCGCCAAGACCAACCTCCTGCTGCGCTGGACCGGCGCGGACGGAGCCGACGCCCGCTACCGGCCGCTGCCCAACCCGCTGCGCGAGGGCGGGGCACGCCCCGGGCCCGCGGAGTGAGGCGCGCTGGGCGCCGCTTCAGGGGCGATGACTTCTCGCACGGTCGGGAGTCTGCTCTCCGGTCGTCCCGCCGGACGGCCGCTGCTCCGGTCCGCGGACGGCTCGGAGCGCGACTCGTGACAGGAGGACCTCCCCATGACTGAGCGCAGTCCGGCCGTGGGCCGCGACCGCGGGCCCGGCGACGTCTGGCCCTCGATCCGAACGGAGCGGGCCGCGCTGGCGGCCGATCTCGCGGACCTGACCGACGGGCAGTGGGCAACGCCCTCGCTGTGCGCCGGTTTGACGGTGCGCGAGGTACTGGCGCACCTCACCGCGGGCGCGAGCCTCAACACTGTGCGCTGGCTGGCCGGGGTGATCCGCTGCCGGTTCGACTTCGACAAGCAGGTGGCCGTGCGGCTGGCCGAGCAGCTGGGCGCCGGCCCGGCCGAAACGCTGGAGCGGTTCCGGCACATCGTCCCGAGCACGACCAAGCCGCCCCTGCCCGCCGTCGCCATGCTGGGCGAGACGCTCGTGCACGGAGAGGACATACGGCGCCCGCTGGGCATCCGGTACGCCTACCCGATCGACGTCGTCACGCGGGTGGCCGAGTACTACCAGGGCTCGGACCTCGTGGTCGTCGCCGGGAAACGCGTCGCGGGACTGCGGCTCACCGCGGTGGACGGCCCGTTCGCGACCGGCTCCGGGCCCGCCGTGTCCGGTCCCACCACGGCCCTGGTGATGGCCATGACCGGACGCGCGGACCACTGCGACGACCTCGAGGGCGAGGGTGTGGAACTCCTCCGCAGTCGCTGCGGGACGGCGTGAACACGGCCCCGCCCCGGAACTGCTCCGGGCCGGGACATCGAGGTGCTGCTGCGGCTCGACGCGTACACGCTGCGGATCGACGTGTCCGACAGCCGCGGAAAGCACCGGCCGGACGCGCCGGGGAGCGCGGTGACGCCGGAGGCCGAGCACGGCCGGGGGCTGCTGCTCGTGGACGCGCTGGCCGACCGGTGGGGCGTCTTCGACCGTGTCCCCGTCGGCAAGACGGTCCGCGCGGAACTGGACCTGCGCTGACCTTCCCGGGCCCACGCCTCAGGCGGCCCCGGCGTCGAGGGCCCGCACGGCGGGAACGCGGGTGTGGAACCAGGCCGTCACGGCGGTGAGCGCGCCGACCGTCAGCAGGACGGCGAGTGCCGCGGCGAGCAGCCATGTTCCCGGCGGCACGACCTGCGTGCCGAAGAGCCAGTACAGGACGAGTCCCGCTGGAACACCCGCCGCCACTCCCGGCACGGCGGGCAGGAGCTGCGCGACGCAGAGCGCAGCGGTGACCTGGCCGGGTGTGGCGCCGAGGGTACGGGCGACGGCCAGGGCGTGCCGGGCCTGTACGGCGGTGCTCCAGCCGAGGAGCACGGTGTTGAGCGTGGACAACGCCACCAGGGCGAGCGTGACGGCGAGCAGCACCTGGCCGGTCTGCTCGGCCCGCACCTCGATGGGGCCGAACCGGCTGAAGTCGGGCCGCACATCGAGTTCGGCGTGCCAGGTGAGCAGGGCGGTGACCATGAGCGTGGTGGCGGCGGTACCGGCCGAGGCCAGAACGGCGCGGCCGGGCCGGCGGGCGAGCAACCGGACGCCGAGCAGGAACGAGGTGGGCAGGTGCGCCGTCACGGCGTTCAGGTGCGGGTGGCGCGTGAGCAGGTGCGCCGGGTCGGCCAGGGCGTGGACGGTGCTGATACGGGCGGCGCGCAGCGCGGGGGTGAGCGCACCGGTCGTGGCCACCACGACGGCGAGGAGGATCACGACGGTGACGGTGCCGGGGCCCGGAGGGCTGAGCGTGTTGAGCAGCCCGGCGCTGGGATCGACCAGGTGCGGTGCGGCCAGCGTCCCGGCGGTCAGACCGAGCGCGGTGGCCACCAGGGTCAGCAGCAGGTACTGCGCCAGCAGAACGGCGGTGACGGTCGCGGGTCCGGCGCCGACGGCCTTGAGCAGCGCGGCGCGCCGGTTGTCGCGGGCGGCGCGCGCGGTGGCGAGCGCGGCGAGGGTGACGACCGCGGCGCCGGCGAGCAGCGAGCCGCCGACGACCAGTGCGGGCCGGGTGTTTCTGATCATGGCGCTGTCGGTGCGGAGGATGCCCTGCCAGTCGTGGGTGTTGACCCAGGCGTCACCACTGCGGTCGGGGGTGAAGACGGTCTTCTGCCACCGCTGCGTCGCGTCCGGGTCCGTCAGTTTCAGGTGGATGAGGTGGACCCCGGGGGCGTCCGCGTCCTTGGCCGCCGCACGGGTGTCGGCGGTGGTGAGCCAGATCCTGCCGCCGAAGTCGGAGGGGCCGGGCCCTTGCGCGGCGTCGCTCCACGGGTACACGGAGGTGGCGGCGCTGATCGCGGTTCCGACGACCGGAAAGCCGCGGGTGCCGATGGCGACGCGGTCGCCGACGTGCACGCCGAGCGCCTGGGCGAAGCCGCGTTCGAGCACCGCTCCGCCGGGACGTACCCAGGTGCCGGAGGTCACCAGCGGCCGGTCCACGGCGGAGGGGGAGTCGTCCCGCCCCTCGACCGACGAGTGCGCGGTCCGGCCGTGGGCCTTGATGTAGGTGTCGAAGGCGAAGACCGGGTCGGACTGCGCCGCCACACCCGGTGTGTCCGCGATGCGCGCGGCCACGGCGGACGGGTCCGCGGCCGTCGTGACGGCGACGATGTCGGGGCCTGCGGTGGCCTCGCGGGTCTTCGCGTACCCGGTGGCCACGGCGTGGTCGCTCGCCAGCCCGAGGGTCAGGCTCGCGCCGGCGACGGTGACGGCGAGCACGAACACGACCGCCTCGCCGGGACGGCGACGCAGGTCGCGCGCGATCAGGCGCCACATCAGCAGGAGGCGTCCCACGGTCAGCCCTCCCAGTTCAGCAGCGCACCGAGCCGGGTGCCGTCGCCCAGGCCCTCCAGGCGGGTGTCGTCGATCAGCGTCCCGTCGCGCAGGGAGACAACGCGGTCGGCAGCGGCGGCGACGCGTTCGTCGTGGGTCACCATGACGAGGGTCTGGCCGGCGGCGCGCAACTCGTCGAAGAGCCGCAGGATGTCGTGGGTCGCGCTGCTGTCGAGGTTGCCGGTGGGCTCGTCCGCGAGGACCACCTGCGGGTCGTTGACCAGGGCGCGGGCGATCGCGACCCGCTGGCGCTGCCCGCCGGAGAGCGCGGAGGGCAGATGATGGGCGCGGTCCGCCAGCCCGACCCGCTCCAGCAGTCCGTCGGCGCGGCGGCGGGCGGTGCGCGGTGAGGCGCCGGCGAGCAGTGCGGGCAGTTCGACGTTCTCCGCCGCGGTCAGCTCGTCCATCAGGTGGAAGTCCTGGAAGACGAAGCCGACGGCGCGGCGCCGCAGCCTGGCCAGCGCCCGCTCGCCGAGCCCGTCGATGCGCTGTCCGCCCAGCCACACTTCGCCCTCGCTCGGCCGGTCGAGACCGCCGAGCAGCTGCAGCAGCGTCGACTTGCCGCAGCCGCTGGGTCCGGTCACCGCGAGCGTCTGCCCGGCGGGGACGTCGAGGTCGACCTCGTCGACCGCCCACACCAGGCTCTCGTCCTCCCCGTAGGTGCGCGTCAGACCGACCGTCCGCAACGCCGGACCTGCCGCCGGACCTGCCGCCGGACCTGCCGCCGGACCTGCCGCCGGACCTGCCGCCGGACGTGCTGCCGGACCGGCCGCCCCTCCGAGCCCGCGACCCGCCGGTCCCGTTCCCGCGCCCGGGGTGCCGTCCGCGCGCCTGCGCCGCAACCGGCCGCCCCTGATCCGCCGACCGTCTCTCGTCATCCGCTTCCTCTGCCTTTCCCACGTCGGGCACGGGCGGACCAGCCCCGCCCGCATGCCTCCAGCCAGCGGAGATCCGCCTGCAGCCGGAGCGAGATGCCCTCCAGGAGCAGCCCGGCCTCCGAATCCGTGTCGTGCGCGAGGGCGGCGCGCCGGGCCTCGGCGAGGCCGCGCATCAACTCCCGCCGCCACATGTCCACGAGCGTGAGCGGATCGGCCATGCCCGACTCCGCGGCGGCCACCAGCTTCAGGTGGAACTCCGTCACGTCCGCCCTGGGCCCGGGACTCGCGGCCAGCCACGCGACCACCCGCTCCTGCCCGGCCGCGGTCAGCGCGTACACCTTGCGCCGGGGCCCGCGTACCGGCGCGTCCTCACGCTCCTGGACGACCAGGCCCGACTTCTCGAGACGGGTGAGCGTCACATAGACCTGCCCCGCGTTCAGCGTCTCCCCGAGAGGTCCGAGCGCCGCCACCAACCGCCCGCGCAGGTCGTACCCGTGCGACGGCTCCTTGGCCAGCAGCGCCAGCACCACGTCCTGCACGGACCACCCCGTCCTCCCCGAAACTCCTCAATAGATAGCGGTTGGCCAATGGGACGTCAAATGGGGAGCGCGCCCCCATGTGCTCCGCCCAAGTCACCGCCACCCGCCGAGTCGAGCTCCTGCGCTCCGGCGGCTCCGTGCCCGCCGTCGTCGGGGGAGCCGGCCCGGGAGCCGGGCGTCCCATAATGGAGCCATGCGCATCTCCGCCAAGACCGACTACGCGATCCGTGCCGCCGTGGAGCTGGCGGCCCGCTCTTCCGACGGGGACCTGGTCAAGGCGGAGACGGTCGCCGAGGCGCAGCGGATTCCGCTGCGGTTCCTGCTGACCATCCTCAGCGAACTGCGCCATGCCGGTGTGGTCGACAGCCGCCGGGGTCAGGACGGCGGTTACCGTCTGGCCCGGCCCGCTGCGACCGTCGCCGTCGCCGACATCATCCGCGCCATCGACGGCCCCCTCGCCAACGTGGCGGGCACCCGCCCCGAGGCCCTGGAGCTGTCCGGCTCCGCCGAGCCGCTGCGCGAGGTGTGGATCTCCCTGCGCAGCAGCATCCGAACCGTGCTGGAGCACGTCACCCTGGCCGACATCGTGGCCCGGGACCTCCCGGCGGACGTGACGGCCCTCGCCGAGAAGCCGGACGCCTGGGTGGCGCGCTGACGGGGACGGTCCCCGGCGTCCGGTTGCCGTTCGGCTGTCGAGACGGGTGTGTCCGACTGATGGTCGCCCCCTTGCTCGGGGTGGGCACACCCGCGAAGGTATTCCCCACTAAGTCCATAGGGAAAGTAGAGAATGGTGGTGGGGTCGTGGGGACGCCGGAGTTCTGGATGCGTGTCGGCCGTGAACTCGGGGACGACCTCGCGACGGACGCACCCGACCGCGACCGGGCGGGCAAGCCGCCGTACGACGAGGTGGCGCGGCTGCGCGATTCCGGCCTGCCGACCGCTCTGATGCCGCCCGATACGGCGCCCGACACGGCGTCCGACACGGCGTCCGACACGGCGTCCGGCGGGACGGGCGGCGGGACGGGCGGCGGGACGGGCGGCGGGCTGGACTGGGCAGACGCCTGCGCCGTCGTCCGCCGGATCGCGGCCGCCGACGGCTCCATGGGCGAACTCCTCGGACGGCACCACGTGTTGTCCTGGAGCGCCCGGTTCTTCGCCGCCCCGGAGCGCGTCTCCCCACTGGAGGCCCGCGCCGTGCGCGAGCAGTGGCTGTGGGCCGGCGGCACGGGCCCGGCCGGCGCGGACGGGCCGTCCCGCCCCGGCGACGGCGGTGCCTGTCTCGTCCTCGCCCCCGCCACCGGGGGCTTCCTGCTCAACGGACAGCGGACCCTGGCCACCGCCGTCGACGTGGCCGACCGGTTCGTCCTCGACGCGGTCTGCGCGTCCTCGGGCGAGTCCCTCGTCGTCCTGGTGGACCCGCGCCACCCGGGCGTCGGCCGCGCCCCGCTGACCGACCGGTTCGGCCAGCGGCTCGCCGGTGCGGGCACGGTCCGTTTCGACGACGTACCGATCGGCGTGGACGACGTGCTGGGGACCGCCGCGTTCGACGAGGACACGGCCGTACCCTTCGCCACCGTCGCTCCGCTCGCACTCCGGCTGATGCTCGCCCATGTGGCTCTGGGGGTGGCCGAGGGGGCGCTCGCGGAGGCGCGGGAACTCAGCCTCGCGGCGTCCCACGCCCGGCCGGGAAGCGCCATGGAGTACCTTCTCGCGCCGCCTCCCGGCACGGACGCCGATCTGCTGCTGGCCTTCGGCGAACTGGCCCTCGGCGTCCACGGCGCGTCGGCCGTCGTCGAGCGCGCCACGACCGCCATGGCACAGACCCTGCGGACGGGCCGGGCGCTGGACGCGCGCGGGCGCGCCGACACCGCCGCGCTGGTGGCGGCGGCCGGAGCCGTCACCGACCGGGCGGCCCTGCGCGCCGGGGAGGGGATCCTGGAACTCGCCGAAGCCGACGGGCTCGACCGGTTCTGGCGCAACATCCGGGTCCTGGCGGGCCGCGGGCCCACCGGCCCCGCCCTGCGCGCCATCGGGGACCACTTCCTGTACGGCGGGGGTGGCTCGCCGGCACGATGGTGGTGACCGAGCAGGAAGCCGGGAGCGCGCCTCAATATGCTCGTCGCATGCTCACCGAAGTCACCGCCACCCGCTACATCGAGCCCCTGCGCTCCGGCGGCTCCGTGCCCGCCGTGGTCGAGGCCGACGATCTCGGCACCTACGTCCTGAAGTTCACCGGCTCCGCGCAGGGCCGCAAGGCGCTGGTAGCCGAGGTGATCGTGGGGGAGCTGGCCCGGGAGCTGGGGCTGCGGGTGCCGGAGCTGGTGCTCGCGCACTTCGACCCGGCGATCGCCGACGCCGAACCGCACCAGGAGGTGCGGGAGCTGCTGCACGCCAGCGCCGGACTCAACCTCGGCATGGACTACCTCTCGGGCGGCGCCGACTTCACGCCCGAGCTCGCCGAGGTGTTCCCGGTGGACGCGAGGGAGGCCGGGCGCGTCGTCTGGCTGGACGCGCTTACCGTGAACGTCGACCGGACCGTGCACAGTTCCAACCTCATGGTCTGGCCCACCCTCGGCACCGCGCCCCCGCGCCTGTGGCTCATCGACCACGGCGCGGCCCTCGTCTTCCACCACCGCTGGGGCGCCTCCCCGCCCGAGAAGGCGTACGACTTCCGTCACCACGCCCTCGGCCACTACGCACCCGACGTCCCCGCCGCTGACGCCGAGCTGGCGCCGAAGGTGACGCGGGAGCTGCTGAGGGAGGTGGTGGGCCGGGTGCCGGAGGCCTGGCTGACCTGCGAGGCCGGTTTCGACACGCCGGACGAGGTGCGCGCCGCCTACGTGGACTACCTGCACGCGCGCGTGCGCGCCTCCCGCGAGTGGCTGCCCACCGGCTTCCCGAGCCGCGAGGAACTCGCCGCCGAGAACGCCGCCCGCGCGGCGCGCACCCAGCGGGGTCGGCCCGACTGGCTCAAGCGCGTCCCCGACCTGCACGGCAAGCCGCCCGCCGAGCAGGACTGGTCCGTCCACCTGGGCTGACGGACGCACGACCGCGCCCCCGGTGCCGTGCTTCGGTACCGGGGGCGCGGACACGGGACGTGCCTACGGCGTCAGCCCTTCAGCTGCTCGTACGCCGGCAGCGTCAGGAAGTCGGCGTAGTCCTCGTCGAGCGACACCGTGAGCAGCAGATCGTGGGCCTGCTGCCAGTTGCCGGCCGCGAAGGCCTCGTCGCCGATCTCGGCGCGGATGTTCGCCAGTTCCTCGGCGGCGACCTTGCGGGCCAGGTCGGCGGTGACCTGCTCGCCGTTGTCCAGGACGACCTCCGCGTTGATCCACTGCCAGATCTGCGAGCGGGAGATCTCGGCGGTGGCCGCGTCCTCCATCAGGTTGAAGATGGCGACGGCACCGAGGCCGCGCAGCCACGCCTCGATGTAACGGATGCCGACCTGCACGGCGTTGACCAGACCGGCGTACGTCGGCTTGGCGTCCAGGGAGTCGATCGCGATCAGGTCGGCCGCCTTGACGTCGACGTCCTCGCGCAGCCGGTCCTTCTGGTTCGGCTTGTCGCCGAGGACCTTGTCGAAGGACTCCATGGCGATCGGGACCAGGTCGGGGTGGGCGACCCAGGAGCCGTCGAAACCGTCTCCGGCCTCGCGGTCCTTGTCGGCGCGGACCTTCTCGAAGGCGACCTTGTTGACGTCCGCGTCCCGGCGGGAGGGGATGAACGCCGCCATGCCGCCGATGGCGTGCGCGCCCCGCTTGTGGCAGGTGCGGACGAGGAGTTCGGTGTACGCCCGCATGAACGGGGCGGTCATCGTCACCGCGTTGCGGTCCGGCAGGACGAACTTGGCGCCGCCGTCACGGAAGTTCTTGACGATGGAGAACAGGTAGTCCCAACGGCCGGCGTTCAGCCCGGAGGCGTGGTCGCGCAGTTCGTAGAGGATCTCCTCCATCTCGTACGCGGCCGTGATCGTCTCGATCAGGACCGTGGCGCGGACCGTGCCCTGCGGGATGCCGACGTAGTCCTGCGCGAAGACGAACACCTCGTTCCAGAGGCGGGCCTCCAGGTGGGACTCCGTCTTCGGGAGGTAGAAGTACGGGCCCTTGCCGAGGTCGATGAGGCGCTGGGCGTTGTGGAAGAAGTACAGGCCGAAGTCGACCAGGGCGCCGGGGACCGGGCGGCCGTCCACCTGGAGGTGGCGCTCGTCGAGGTGCCAGCCGCGCGGGCGCACGACGACCGTCGCCAGCTCCTCGGCCGGGCGCAGGGCGTAGGACTTGCCGGTGCGCTCGTCCGTGAAGTCGATGGTGCGGGTGTAGGCCGCGGTCAGGTTGAGCTGGCCGAGGACGACGTTCTCCCAGGTCGGCGCGGAGGCGTCCTCGAAGTCCGCGAGCCACACCTTCGCGCCCGAGTTCAGGGCGTTGATGGTCATCTTGCGGTCGGTGGGGCCGGTGATCTCGACGCGGCGGTCGTTCAGCGCGGCCGGAGCGGGGGCCACCTTCCAGGAGTCGTCCGCGCGGACGGCGGCGGTCTCCGGGAGGAAGTCGAGCGTGGAGGTGCGGGCGATCTCGGCGCGGCGTTCCGCACGGCGGGAGAGGAGCTCGTCACGCCGGGGCGTGAACCGCCGGTGCAGCTCGGCCACGAAGGCGAGCGCCGCATCGGTGAGGACCTCCTCCTGCCGGGGCAGGGGCTCGGCGTCGACGATGGCCAGCGTGGACGGCGCTGGTGCGGACATGAGCTGTCACTTCCTTCAGCGGTGGCACCGGGTGCCAGAGGGTGCGTATGGGGCATTACGCACTCGCCGTGCAGCGGAGTGCTTCTGGTCAGTGGATAGTAGTTTCCTCATCGTGGAACTTCAATGGTTTGTTGATGTCGAGATTCTCCGGGTCGAGGGAAGATGGCGCTGGGTGCCACCTCCCTCACTCAAGGTGGACCAGATCCGCCGCGGTGTCGATGTCGTACGGCCGCGCCACGTCCCCGCACTCGACGAGGGCGATCTCCGCCTCGTGTTCCCCGAGATAGGCGCGGGCACCCCGGTCCCCGGTGGCGGTCGCGGTGATCCCCGCCCAGTGCGCGGCGCCGAGCAGCACGGGATGCCCGCGCACGCCCGCGTACGCCGCCGAGACCAGCGACGTCTCGTCCCGGTACCCCGCGAGCACCCTGGCCATCGCCGCCGCGCCGATGCCGGGCTGGTCCACCAGGGACACCAGCGCGGCCCGAGTCCCGGTCCCCGCCAGCGAGCCGAGCCCGGCCCGCAGTGACGAGCCCATGCCCTGCTCCCAGTCGGGGTTGTCCACCACGACGCAGCCGTCGAGCGCCGCCCGCGCGCGTACGTCCCCGGCACGCGCTCCCAGGACGACGTGCACGCGGGCGCAGCCGGCCGCACGCAGCGTGCCGACCACATGTTCGACGAGTGGGTGTCCGCGGTGTTCCAGCAGCGCCTTGGGGCGGCCGCCGAGCCGCCGTCCGCCCCCGGCGGCCAGCAGCAGCCCCGCCACCGGGCCGCCCACCTGGTCTTCTGCCTGCGCCTCGTTGTCGGTCATACGTCCTGCATACCTGACGGCTCGCCAAACGCTCCGGCGTGCGCGGGGTTCTGGAAGACTTTCCGGAGGCTGAATTTCGGTCCGCGTGGTGGCGCGTCCGGCGTGGGGTGGCGTTTACTGGCCCGCGCACAACGGGGTGCGAGGGGGAGGGCGGGGAGGGCTGTGTTGCGGAGCTTGGGGCAGAGGCACGTGACCGTCGGCGACGAGGACGTGAGGGTGGTGGCGCTGCGGACCGCTGTGTCCGGGTTGCGCCGCCAACTCGCCCTGCTGCCCGCCGACTTCCCGGACCGCGGGATCGCGGAGGACGAACTGGCCGACCTCGCCGCGATGGCGGGTCACGGAGTCCCCGAGGTGCCGAGGCTGCGCCGCTCCCTGCTGCTGATAGCCGGTGCGATCGGCTCCGTCAGCGCCCTCAAGCCGGGGCTGACGGAGGTCCGTCACGCCGTGGAACTGTTCGGGGACCCGCCGCGCCGCTGAGCCCCGGCGTGGGGGACCGGCGCGCGCGGGGCGCGGTTCAGACGGCGGGGTTGCCGTTCGAGCCGTTCGGCGAACCGTTCGAGGTCAGCAGGGCCTCCGACAGTTCCGCCGCCACCTGCTGGAGCAGGGGCACGATCCGGTCGGTCGCGGCCTCGGTGACACGGCCCGCGGGGCCGGAGATCGAGATGGCCGCGGCGGTGGGGGAGTCCGGCACGGAGACGGCCAGGCAGCGGACGCCGATCTCCTGCTCGTTGTCGTCGATCGCGTAGCCCTGGCGCCGCACGTCCTCGAGCGCCGCGATGAAGCCGTCCGGCGTGGTGATCGTCTTGTCGGTCGCGGCCGGCATGCCGGTACGGCCCAGCAGGGCCCGCACCTCGTCCGCCGGGAAGTCCGCGAGCAGCGCCTTGCCGACGCCCGTGGAGTGCGGCAGGACGCGCCGGCCCACTTCGGTGAACATGCGCATCGAGTGCTTGGACGGCACCTGGGCGACGTACACGATCTCGTCGCCGTCGAGCAGGGCCATGTTCGCCGTCTCGCCGGTCTCCTCGACCAGGCGGGCCAGGTGCGGCCGGGCCCAGGTGCCGAGCAGCCGGCCCGCGGACTCGCCGAGGCGGATCAGGCGGGGGCCGAGTGCGTAGCGGCGGTTGGGCTGCTGGCGTACGTATCCGCAGGCCACGAGCGTGCGCATCAGGCGGTGGATGGTCGGCAGCGGCAGTCCGCTGCTCGCCGAGAGCTCGCTCAGGCCGACCTCGCCCCCCGCGTCCGCCATCCGTTCGAGCAGGTCGAAGGCGCGCTCCAGGGACTGGACGCCACCGGTGGCGGACCTGGCGGAGTCGGTGGTGCTGGCGCTGGACGTCGGCACGGCACGTTCCTTTCGGGGCTGGCGGGAGGAAAGAAGCGTACCCGGCGGCCGGTTGACTACCGGCTTGTACGTAGCTACGTTCTGCTTGCTGGAATTCTAATTCCGCTTTGTGGAAACGTCCAGAGCGGGGGCATTGGGCATGCCATCACAAAGGGTGCCTCTTGACGGCCTCGAAGCGGGAGTGAAGACTCCTTCAACAGAACGTTGAAATTCGACGGCAGAGGCAGAGAAGCACAGGCAGAGAAGGGGATCCGGGTGTCCGAAGCTGAACTGGTGCTGCGCTCGACGCGCGTCATCACTCCCGAGGGGACGCGCGCCGCGTCGATCGCGGTCACCGGGGAGAAGATCACGGCCGTGCTGCCGTACGACGCCCCCGTCCCGGCGGGCGCCCGGCTCGAGGACGTCGGCGACCACGTCGTCCTGCCCGGCCTGGTCGACACCCACGTGCATGTGAACGACCCCGGCCGCACCGAGTGGGAGGGCTTCTGGACCGCCACCCGCGCCGCGGCGGCCGGCGGCATCACCACCCTGGTCGACATGCCGCTCAACTCCATCCCGCCGACCACCACGGTCGTCAACCTGCGCACCAAGCGCGAGGTCGCCGCCGACAAGGCCCACATCGACGTCGGCTTCTGGGGCGGCGCCCTGCCGGACAACGTCAAGGACCTGCGCCCGCTGCACGAGGCCGGGGTCTTCGGCTTCAAGGCGTTCCTGTCGCCGTCGGGCGTGGACGAGTTCCCGCACCTCGACCAGGAGCAGCTCGCCCGGTCGCTGGCGGAGATCGCCGCCTTCGACGGCCTGCTGATCGTGCACGCCGAGGACCCGCACCACCTGGCCGCGGCCCCGCAGCAGGGCGGCCCCAAGTACACCCACTTCCTCGCCAGCCGCCCGCGCGACGCCGAGGACACCGCGATCGCGAGCCTCCTCGCGCAGGCGAAGCGGTTCAACGCGCGCGTGCACGTGCTCCACCTGTCGTCCAGTGACGCCCTGCCGCTGATAGCCGAGGCCCGCGCCGACGGCGTACAGGTGACGGTCGAGACCTGCCCGCACTACCTCACCCTCACCGCCGAGGAAGTGCCGGACGGAGCCAGCGAGTTCAAGTGCTGCCCGCCGATCCGCGAGGCCGCCAACCAGGACCTGCTCTGGCGGGCACTGGCGGACGGCACCATCGACTGCGTGGTCACCGACCATTCGCCGTCCACCGCCGACCTGAAGACCGACGACTTCGCCACCGCCTGGGGCGGCATCGCCGGCCTCCAGCTCAGCCTGCCGGCCATGTGGACCGCGGCCCGCGCACGCGGGTACGGCCTGGAGGACATCGTGCGCTGGATGTCGACGCGCACGGCCCGCCTCGTGGGGCTCGACGCGCGCAAGGGCGCCATCGCGGCGGGCCACGACGCGGACTTCGCCGTCCTCGCCCCCGACGAGACGTTCACCGTCGACCCGGCCGCCCTCCAGCACCGCAACCGCGTCACCGCGTACGCGGGCAAGACCCTGTACGGCGTCGTGAAGTCCACCTGGCTGCGCGGCACGCGCGTCGTGGCGGACGGCGCGTTCACCGACCCGAAGGGACAGCTCCTCGACCGGGCCTGACGCGCCCGGACCCCCTGAACCCAGTCCCTCCCGAACGGCCCCGAAAGGAACACCTGATCACCGTGACGGCCCAGCAGAACCCCTCGTTGGCCAGCTTCACCGGCGACGCGAACCCCTACGGGGGCGGCGACCCGTACGCGGACTACCGCACCGCCGACCTCCCCTTCACCCAGTACGCCAACCTTGCCGACCGGCAGCTCGGCGCGGGTGTCGTCGCCGCCAACGACGAGTTCTTCGCCCAGCGCGAGAACCTGCTGGTACCCGAGCCCGCCGAGTTCGACCCCGAGCACTTCGGGCACAAGGGCAAGGTCATGGACGGCTGGGAGACCCGCCGGCGCCGCGGTGCCTCGGCCGAGCACCCCTGGCCCACCGAGGAGGACCACGACTGGGCGCTGATCCGCCTCGGCGCCCCGGGCGTGATCCGCGGCATCGTCGTCGACACCGCCCACTTCCGCGGCAACTACCCGCAGGCCGTCTCCGTCGAGGGCGCCTCCGTCGCGGGCTCCCCCTCCCCGGAGGAACTGCTCGCCGACGACGTGAAGTGGACGACGCTCGTCCCGCGCACCCCGGTCGGCGGCCACGCCGCCAACGGCTTCGCCGTCTCCACCGAGCAGCGCTTCACGCATCTGCGCCTCAAGCAGCACCCCGACGGCGGCATCGCCCGCCTGCGCGTGTACGGCGAGGTCGTCCCGGACCCCGCCTGGCTCACCGCCCTCGGCACCTTCGACGTGGTCGCCCTGGAGAACGGCGGCCAGGTCGAGGACGCCTCCAACCTCTTCTACTCGCCGGCCACCAACACCATCCAGCCGGGCCGCTCCCGCAAGATGGACGACGGCTGGGAGACCCGGCGCCGCCGCGACCGGGGCAACGACTGGATCCAGTACCGCCTGGTGGACCGCGCCCAGATCCGCGCGATCGAGATCGACACGGCGTACCTGAAGGGCAACAGCGCCGGCTGGGCGTCCGTCTCCGTCAAGGACGGGGAGGACGGCGAGTGGCGCGAGGTGCTCCCGCGCACCCGGATGCAGCCCGACACCAACCACCGCTTCGTCCTGCCGGAGGCGGCCGTCGGCACGCACGCGCGCGTGGACATCTTCCCCGACGGCGGCATCTCCCGGCTGCGCCTGTTCGGCTCCCTGACGGAGGACGGCGCCGCCCACCTCGCCGCCCGCCACCAGGAACTGGGCGGCTGACCCGCCGCCCACCGACCCGCGGGGCGCACCGGCCGGACAGCACCGGTGCGCCCCGCGCGCATGCCCGGGGCGCGCGTGGCGCACGTTCCGGGAGCCGCTACGCGGCGTGTCCGCCGTCCACGGCGAACTCCGCGCCGGTGACGTACGAGGCGGTCGCCAGGTACGCCACCGCCGACGCCACCTCGTCCGCGGTGCCGAAGCGGCCCAGCGCCGTCATGGCCGCCTGCCCGTCCGCGTAGGGGCCGTCGGCCGGGTTCATGTCGGTGTCGATCGGGCCCGGGTGCACGATGTTCGCCGTGATCCCGCGCGGACCCAGTTCCCTCGCCAGCGCCTTGGTCAGCCCGATCAGCGCCGACTTGCTCATCGCGTAGAGCGTGCCGCCGGGTCCCGGCACCCGCTGGGTCATGCAGGTGCCGACGGTGATGATCCGCCCGCCCTCGCCCATGCGGGACGCGGCCGCCTGGGAGGCCAGGAAGACACCGCGGACGTTCACGGCCAGCAGCCGGTCGACGTCGGCGAGGGACAGGCTCTCCAGCGGGCCGAGCAGGCCGAGGCCAACGTTGTTGACCAGCACGTCGAGGCCGCCGCCGAGCGCCTGGGCGGCCCGCTCGACCGCCCCCGCCGCCTCCTCCGCGTCGGTGGAGTCGGCCCGCAGGGCCACCGCCCGGCGCCCCAGCGCCCGGGCGGCCCGTACGACGTCCTCGGCCGCGTCCTTGCCGTTCACGTAAGTGAGGGCCACGTCCGCGCCGTCCCGCGCCAGCCGCAGGGCGGTCGCCGCGCCGATGCCCCGGCTGCCGCCGGTCACGAGCGCGGTGCGGCAGGCCAGGGGAGCGGTGGCGGGGGCCAGTGGGTTCGTGTGCGTGTTGGTGTTCATGGGTCCATCCCAGCCGGGCCGCCGTGACCGTGCTGGCGGTGAACGGACGTCGACCTGACCGGTGCGCCGTCCGCCCCGATGATGACGTGAACACGCGGGAAACACATATGACGTCCCGGGAAACTCCACGACCTTGTCATTGACATGCCACTGTCTACGCGCGTCATCATGAGACATGCGATTCCCCCCACGCGCCGCTCGGCTCGGCGCAGCAGCCGCAGTCCTGTCCGCCCTCCTCGTGGGCGGCACCGTCTCCGCGACCACGGCCGGCGCCGCCCCCGCGGCGGTCGGCGACATCTGCTACAGCGACCTGCCCTCCCAGGCGCACGACACGCTCGACCTGATCGAGCAGGGCGGTCCCTACCCGTACGAACAGGACGGGACCGTCTTCCAGAACCGGGAGGGCATCCTGCCCAGCCAGTCCTCCGGGTACTACCACGAGTACACGGTGATCACGCCGGGCTCCGACACGCGCGGCGCCCGCCGGATCGTCACCGGTGAGGAGAACCAGGAGGACTACTACACGGCCGACCACTACGCGTCGTTCGACCTCGTCGACTACGGCTGCTGAGGCCCGGCCCGCCGAGTCCGGATCCCGTACTCACCCGGACTCCCGGCTCTCGGCGGCGGCGAACAGCGCGCCGCCGAGGGCGAGCAGGGCCACGCTCGCATAGACCTCGTAGCCGTCGAGGAAGCCGACTCGCCGCACCACACCGACGTTCCAGTCGGCGAACTCGTGCACCAGGCCCATCACGCCCTGGAGCACGGCGAGCAGGCCCAGGAACTCCAGCAACTTCTTCATGATCCCGACTCTCGCCCCGCGGTCCCCCCACACGCATCGGCCGCGGGGCGAGTCCTGCCCTACGGAAGGCGTCGTCGCGCGCGTACCGGCGCGCCAAAAGTCGCCGGTCGCGAGACTTTGGTCGACGGTCCCTCTCGACCGGCCGTTCCTGCCGTCACCACTGCATAGATTTGTCGATTGTGAACAGTGACAAGCAGGCCACGGTGCCCCCGGCCTTCGCGAAGCGGCGCTGGGTACTGCCGGCGGCGCTGGTGGAGGACCTGTACCCGCAGCCGCGGCGGCCCGGCGGCCGGCCCCGGCGCACCGCACGCGACTGGGCCGTCGACTTCGCCTGCTTCCTGCTCGCGGTCGGCATCGGGCTGCTGGCAGCCGACGCGCTGGACCAGGAGCCGCACCTCTCACCCGCCGTGGCCGTCGCGGACCAGGTGATCGGGGCCCTGGCCTGTGCCGCCGTCTGGCTCCGGCGGCGGTGGCCGGTCGGGCTGGCCGTGGCGATGCTGCCCGTCTCCCTCGTCTCCGCCACCGCGGGCGGCGCCGTCCTGGCCGCCCTGTTCACGCTCGCCGTGCACCGCCCCTTCCGGTACGTGGCCTGGATCGGCGGCGCGAGTATCGCCCTGACGCCCCTGTACTACTGGATGCGCCCGGAGCCCGGGCTGCCCTTCCTGGCCTCTCTCACCATCGCCTTCCTGCTCGCCGTCACGGTGCTCGGCTGGGGCCTGCTCGTCCGCTCCAAGCGCCAGCTCCTGCTCAGCCTGCGCGACCGCGCCCGGCACGCCGAGGCCGAGGCGCGGCTGCGGGCCGAGCAGGCGCAGCGGCTGGCCCGGGAGGCCATCGCCCGCGAGATGCACGACGTCCTCGCGCACCGGCTGACGCTGCTCAGCGTGCACGCGGGCGCGCTGGAGTTCCGGCCCGACGCGCCCCGGGAGGAGGTCGCGCGGGCGGCGGGCGTCATCCGGGAGAGCGCGCACGAGGCCCTCCAGGACCTGCGGCAGATCATCGGCGTCCTGCGTGCGGGGGACTCCGACGACGCGGGCCGCCCTCAGCCGACGCTCGCGGCGCTCGACGCGCTGGTCGCCGAGTCCCGGGAGGCCGGCATGAAGGTCACCCTCGCGGACCGCGTGCCCGACCCCGGCGCGGTCCCCGCCTCCGTGGGCCGCACCGCGTACCGCATCGCCCAGGAGGCGCTGACCAACGCCCGCAAGCACGCCCCGGGGACCGAGGTCACCGTCTCGGTCGGCGGAGCACCGGGCGACGGTCTCGACCTCTCGGTGCGCAACACTCCGCCCCGGGGCGAGGTGCCCCACGTGCCCGGCTCCGGGCAGGGCCTGATCGGGCTGACCGAGCGGGCCACGCTGGCGGGCGGCGCCCTGGAGCACGGCCCGACACCCGGCGGCGGCTTCGAAGTACGGGCGCGACTGCCGTGGGGCTGAGCGGCGGCCGGACGCCCAGGACAAGCCGGGGGACCGTCTCCCCCGGGGGGCGAAGTCGGCCCCCGGCGACCGTGATTACCTATGACCCATGACAGCGATCAGACTGCTCCTCGTCGACGACGACCCGCTCGTTCGGGCCGGGCTGTCCCTCATGCTGGGCGGCGCCGCCGACGTGGAGATCGTCGGCGAGGCCGCCGACGGTGACGAGGTCGCAGCGCTCGTCGACCGCACCCGCCCGGACGTCGTCCTCATGGACATCCGGATGCCGGTGGTGGACGGGCTCACGGCGACCGAGCGGCTGCGGGGCCGCGCGGACGCGCCCCAGGTCGTGCTGCTCACCACCTTCCACGCGGACGAACAGGTGCTGCGCGCCCTGCGCGCCGGTGCCGCCGGGTTCGTCCTCAAGGACACCCCTCCCGCCGAGATCCTCGACGCGGTGCGCAGGGTCGCGGCCGGAGACCCCGTGCTGTCGCCCGCCGTCACCCGGCGGCTGATGGAACAGGCGGCCGGTACCGCCCCCGACGCGAGGCACACGCGCGCGCGTGCCCGCGTGGACACCCTCAACGACCGCGAGCGCGAGGTCGCCGTCGCGGTCGGCCGCGGCATGGCCAACGCCGACATCGCGGTCCGCCTCTTCATGAGCGTCGCCACGGTCAAGGCCCACGTCTCCCGCATCCTGGCCAAGCTCGACCTGAACAACCGGGTCCAGATCGCCCTGCTGGTCCACGACGCCGGGCTGTTGGACGAGGACTAGGACGGTCGGTGCGCGCCGAGCCCCAGGCCCGCGTGTTCGAGGGCCGCCACGTGGCTGTTCCACACCAGTGTGTCGTTGAACCCGCCGCCCAGATCAGGGAGTTCGGCGATGTCCTCGGGCGGCAGGGGGGAGGGGAGCGTGGGGCCCGCGGCCGAGCGCAGGGTCATCGTCGCGAGCGACTCGACCGACAGGGCGCGCACCACCGCTTGCTGAACGGAGTCCCCGGTGGCGATGATGCCGTGGCCCCGGAGGACCGCGACCGGACGGTCGCCGAGGGCGGCGGCCACCTCCCGGCCGAGGTCCGCGCGGGTCACCAGGACGGCCCTCGGGTAGACGGGGATGCCGTCGAGCGCCATGCGCATGGCCGGGATGTCGTAGGCGCCGACGACGGGGCGCAGCGGCAGGCCGGCCAGGTCGGCGGCCACCGTGTGGGGCGGGTGGACGTGGACGACCGCTCGGACGTCGGGACGGGCGCGCAGGATCTCGCGGTGGATCGGCAGTTCGTTGGGCACGCGGTAGCCGTCGGGCGGCGTCGGCTCGCCGTCCGTGGGGACGGGGTGGACGTCCGCGGGCTCGGTGAGGAGCAGCCCTCGTTCGTGCGGGCCCCGGCAGCGCACGTACAGGGCCCCGTCGTCGCGGCGCAGTGAGATGTGGCCGAGGATGTCGGCGGCCAGGCCGCGGAACGCGAGGATCCGGCACCCCAGCGCGATCAGTTCCTCGGGAGAGGGAGAGGGAGCGGAAGCGCGTGCGGGACCGGGACCGGGTGCGGCACCCGGCGCGGTGGGCGTCACAGGACGTAGGTGTCGTCGGCGTACGCCAGGACCAGGTCCTCCGCCGTGCGGCGGCGGGAGACGAGATGCTGCTCGTGCTGGTAGCGGGCGAAGGTCTCCAGGGCGGTGCGGTTCTTCTCCAGGCCGTAGTCCCACCAGCCCTCGCCGAGTGCCTCGGCCGTGGCGGTCACGTGTTCCTGCAGCCACGGCAGCATGACCTTCAGGGCACTGCGGTAGCGCAGGTCGTCGTAGGCGATGCGGAGGGACTCCTCGAAGGCCTTGGTGAGCGAGCGGGCGATCCACGGGTGCCGTTCGACGAGGGTCCTGCGTACGGCGACGACGTGCATGATCGGGAAGATGCCGGTGCGGGCGAAGTAGTCGCGCTCGACGGCCGGGAAGTCCTCGAAGAGGTGCCGGACGTGCGGGTCGCGGCCCATGCAGGAGGGCTGGCTGGCGCTCTGGATCGCGTCGATCTCGCCGTCGGCGAGCATCCGGGAGAGGGTCTGCTCCGGGCCGATCGGCGTGATGCGCACCGTGTCGGGGAGGTCCAGCGGGAGCTTCTCGGGGCGGCCGGGCTGCTCGATGCCGCCGGTGAAGTAGTGGACCGACTCGACGGGCACCCCGTACTCCTCGGCGAGGATGCCGCGCTGCCACACCCCGGCCGTCATCTGGTACTCGGGGGTGCCGACGCGCTTTCCGACGAGGTCCGCCGGCTTCTCGATGCCGCTGCGGGAGTTGACGTAGATCGACTGGTGGCGGAAGAAGCGGGACGGGAAGACCGGCAGGGCGACGAAGGGCGGGTCGTCCTGGTCGAGGGTCATCGCGTAGCTCGACAGGCTCAGTTCGCTGATGTCGAACTCGCGGTGCCTCAGCTGCCGGTAGAACGTCTCCTCCACCCCCAGCGGCAGGAAGGTGAGGTCGATGCCCTCGGGCCGCACGCGGCCGTCCTGCAGGGCGCGCACGCGGTCGTAGTCACCGCAGGCGAAGGAGAGGTGGAGGCGGCGGGACATCGATGCTGCTCCTTCGGTCACGTACGGGAGAAGGGGTGCGTCGAGCACCGTAGGCGGACGAAGACGAATGCGTCAATGGTTATACCAATAGCGGTCGAGGGGGCGGGCGCGGCTCAGTCGCGGATGTCCTGGAGCAGCAGGTCCCGCGGGATCTCGTGCCCCAGTCCCCGTTCCCGCGCCCGCTCGTAGACCAGCGCGGCGACGGCGTGGAACTGGGCGCCCTGGATGTTGCCGCGCTCGGAGAAGGTGATCTGCCGGTCGTCCGTGCGGGCGCGTGCGGTGCCGTCGAGGAGTTCGCTCAGGCCGACCCGGCGCGGTCCCCGGGGCGGGCGGCGGGTGTGACCGTGGCGGTGGCGGAGCCAGACGGGGTCGTCCGGGCGGGCGCGGTAGACCACGTACTCGTCGCTCGTGCCCCAACCCGGCGTCGAGTCGGGGGTGTTGGCGTCGCCGAGCCGCAGCCACACGTCGATCCGCTCCATGGCGCGGCGGTCCGGGCGGCCGCCGACGCAGGTGAGGTGCGTGCCGGGGGCGAGATGCTCGCCGAAGACCACCTCGCCCACCGCGTCGGTGCAGCCGGCGACGAGATCCGCGCCCCGGTGGGCGGACGCGCCGTCCGCCACGGCGACGGCCTCGATGCCGTACCGCTCGCGTGCCTCGGCGGCGAAGGCCTCCCGGTGGGCGCGGGTCGGGCTGTACACCTGGACGCGCTCCAGCGGAAGGACGGTCAGCAGTGCCTCCAGGTGGCTGCGGGCCATGCCGCCGGAGCCGAGCAGGCCGAGGACGCGGCTGTCGGCGCGGGCGGCGTACCGGGCGCCGAGCGCCGAGTCGGCGCCGACCCGCAGGTGCTGGAGCAGGCCGTCGTTGAGCAGGGCCACCGGCTCGCCGCTGCGGATGTCGAGCAGCAGGACGAGGCCGCAGTAGCGACCCGGTGCGACGCAGTGCTTCTCCTGGGTGCGAGCCCCTTCCGGGCCGGTCTCGACGAGGAGGTCGGACTTCATGCGGATCGCCGCGTACCCGGTGCGGGCCGAGCCGCCCTCCATCGTGCCCCATTGGTAGACCCGGTCGTCCCCGGCCGGGAAGCGCAGGTCGATCCGCGGACGGCAGACGCCCTCGCCCGTGGCGAGGTCTCCGTACGAGGCCTCCAGGGCGGCGATCACATCGGGCATGGTGAGTACGGTGGCGGTGACATCGTTGCCGAGGACCAGCACGGGACCTCCCGGGCGGATGGGAGCCGATGGATTTCGTCAATGGATTTTTGGTATGACGTTATTCCGTTGGTCAGAACCGGGTCAACCGTCGGCCCGTCGTGGGAGAATGCCCCCATGTCAACCCGAGCGAGTCAGACCCCGGAGAACGAGGCGCAGTCCGGGCGGGCGGCCGTCCCGCAGGAGCTGTTCAAGGCCGTCTCCTCGAGCCGTGTCTCCCAGGTGATCGTCGAGCAGATCCGGCATCTGCTGAAGGAGGAACGGCTGCAGGCGGGCGATCGTCTGCCCAGCGAACGCGAGCTGTGCGTCCAGTTCGGTGTCAGCCGGGTCACCATCCGTGAGGCCCTGCGCATCCTGGAGTCCAACGGTCTCGTCGAGATCAGGGTCGGCGCGCGCGGCGGCGCCTTCGTGACGGTGCCCAGTTCGAGCCGGGTCAGCGAGGGCCTCGCCGACCTGCTCACCTTCTCGCCGCTCACCGCCTCCCAGGTCACCGAGGCCCGTCTGGTCTTCGAGCTGGGCGTCGTGCCGCTGGCCGTGGAGCGGGCCACGGAGGAGGACATCGCCGAGCTGCGCGCCATGTGCGACGCGCACGCGGAGGTGATGAAGGAGGGGGAGTACACGATGGAGCTGTCCACCGCCTTCCACATCCGGCTCGCCGCCTGCACGCACAACCCGGCGATCGAGATGCTCGTGGAGTCCTTCCACGGTCCGATGCTGATGAGCCTGCGCGAGGCCCAGGCCATCGAGCCGAAGATGGGCCGGCGCGGCACCAAGGAGCACCGGGAGCTGGTCGACGCGATCGCCGCCCGTGATGTCGAGGCCGCGAACAAGATCATGCGCACCCACCTGGAGCGGACGGCCTCCCGCGTGAAGGACTGAACCGCGTCGTTCGCGAGCGCCCCGGACCGCACCGGTCCGGGGCGTTTTCGTGTGCGATCGCCTCCGTGTGCGGTCACTTCGTGCGGAAGGGTTGGCACTCCACCCGCTCGGTATTATGGTCATACCGTTAGTTGGTTTGAGCTGCTAGTCAGTTGAGCTGCCCTACAGGAGGAATGCATGGCAAAGAAGGGGCGCACCTTCGTCCGCGGCCTCACCTCTGAGACGTACGGGCTCGGCGAGTTCCGCACCCGGCAGTTGGCCTCCAAGCGGGTCCGGGACGACACGGTCGTCGTCGACGACGCCAAGGTCGCCCACTCCGGCGACAGCGAGAAGTCCCGCACCTGGTGGCGGATCGGTCCCGGTGACGAGGAGTTCCTCACCCAGACCGTCCAGGTCCACTTCGTCCAGTTGCCGCCGCAGTCCAGCAACCACGGCCACGGCCACCAGAACGAGGCCGCCTTCTACATACTGGAGGGCCGCGGTTACGAGATCCACGACGACCAGCGCTACGACTGGGCCAAGGACGACTTCGTCTTCGTCCACACCGACTCGGTCCACCGCCACTTCAACCCGTACGACGAGCAGGCCACCGCGCTGGTGGTGAAGGCCAAGAGCACCTGGATGTTCATGGGCCTGTGGCAGCAGGGCCGCAGCGGCCCGATCGAGCGCCCGGACGAGTTCGGCCCGCGCGAGGACTGGTCGCGGGTGTGGACCCCGGGCGTCCTGGACCGCAAGAAGGTCATCTCCCCGGCCGACACCACCTGGGAGAGCACCCCGCTCGGCCGGCAGCGCGTGCTCACCTCGCCCGAGCGCACCGACGCGCGCCTGTTCTCCGTCGACGCCCACGAGCTGGACATCCCCTCCGGCAGCCGTTCGGGCAAGTACTGGAAGATGGCCGACGAGGTGCTCTACGTCCTCGACGGCGGCGGCTACGCGCTGCAGTGGGAGGTCGAGGCCGAGATCGCGGAGAAGTACTACGCGCGCGTCGCCCTCGAACCGACCCGGCACGAGATCAAGAAGGGCGACACGCTGTACGTGCCGCAGAACCACATCTGCCAGCTCTTCGCCCACGACGGCACGCCGTTGAAGGTCTTCTCGGCGCAGAACAGGATCTTCAAGCACCTGGGCTACGACACGGTCCACTACCTGGAGAACGCCCCGGAGTACGAGGGCTGACCGCGGTCACCGCACCGTCACCGTCACGAGGAAGCGGCCCGGGGCTCCACGAGCCCCGGGCCCCGCACCGCCGAGCCCTCCCGGACCCGGTCACCACCCGCCGTACGAACCGCTGAACCCGCCTGCCGAACCGAACCGGTAAAGGTTGCGCTCTGGCGCACGGGCATCGTGACGTATGAGGACGAGTCCAGCCCGGGGCTCCACGAGCCCCGGGCCGCTTCCTCGTGACGTCCCTCAGCGCGGACCGCCCGCCGCCTCCCGCGCCGCGGCGACCAGGTCGTCCGCCGTCAGCAGGGACGGATCGCGGGCCGTGGCCACCCGCAGGGCCAGCGCCCCGTGGACGGTCTTGCGGATGCGGCGCCCGTCGAGCCCGTGCAGCAGTTCGCCCACCCGGCGGTGCACCGACCCGTCCGCGGCCAGCGACTTCAACTCCGGCCACTGAAGGGCCAGTTCGCGCAGCGAGTCGGCGACGATCGCCGGGACGACCTCGGCCCCCGGGACCTCGGTGCGGATCACCAGGTCGGCCCGGGAGAGGAACGCGTCGTCCACCGCGTCCGCGAAGTTCGTCGTCACCACGAGCAGAGTGCCGGGCCGCTCCGCCCGCAGCGCGTCCAGGCCGCTGAGGACCGCGTCCGTGGCACGGTGCACGTCCACGGGGTTGGTGTCGAACGACGCCGAGTGCCGGCGGACGGCCAGCGCCTCCACCTCGTCCACCAGGACGACGGTGTGCGGCCGGCGCGCGGCCAGTTCCGGCAGGGTCTCCCGGAACAGCCGCGACACCTGCCGCTGGCTCTCCCCGAGCAGCTCGCTGGGGAAGGCGTGCGGGTCCACCTCCACGAGCGTGGTCGCCCCGTGCGGGGCGAGGGTCCGGGCGGCGGCCTGCGCCAGACCCTGCGCCAGCGTCGACTTGCCCGTGCCCGGCGGCCCGGCCAGCACCACCAGACCGTGCGGGGCGAGGGCCGACCCGGCGAGCCGCCGCCCGTGCCGCAGCACCAGGACGGCGGTCGCAAGGAGCCGCTCCTTGACCGCCGGGTCGATGAACACCGCGTCCCAGGGGCCGTCGTGGTGGTCGGCCGGCAGCGCGTGGACCCCGGCCACACCGTGCGGCAGCGCGCTCATCCCCGCACCCCGCTCACGGCCACGTCGGCCGGTGCAGCGGCGGCCAGTCGATCGTCGACGGGTCACCGGCCTGCGCGTCGCGGATGTGGTCCGGCGGCTCCTCGAAGAGCACCAGCGGGTCGCACAGGGCCCGCATGGTCTCCAGGAGGCTGTCGAACATGTGGATGCGCACCACCTTCGCGGTCCGCTCCGGGTCCGTGTTGATGTGCTGGTGCCACAGGAAGTGGTCGACGACGATGAGGTCGCCCTTCTTCCACGGGTGGCGGGTGCCGCCCTCCGGCTCGGCGCCGAGGTAGCTCTCGCCGGAGCCCTCGACCACGTACAGCCAGGCCTCGCCCGGGTGGCGGTGCATGGACTGGGCGCGCCCCGGGCCGATCTCGAACATCGCCATGGTGATGCCGGACGCCTGGTAGCCGATCGCCCGGTCGAGGAGGAACGTCGTGCGGGTGCCGCGGGGGGTGTTGCGAAGCTCCAGTCCGCCCCAGTCGGTGTGCAGGCGGCCCGAGCGCCGGGCGTCCTGGTCGCGGGCGAGGCGTCGCAGCCGTGCCGCGTACGGGTCGGAGCCGTCCCGGCCGGGCGAGTACGGCGGGCGGGGCGCGAGCTCGGACACGGGCGTGTGCCCGGCGTCCTCGATCATCGCCATGCCCATCGTCTCCAGGAGCGGCTCGCTGGAGAACGACAGGTAACGCACCGTCTCCCCGCCGTCGTTGCCGCTGCGGTGCCAGGCCCAGGCCGGGAGGTGCAGCGAGTCGCCGGGGCCGAAGTCCACGCGCCTGCCGTCGATCTCGGTCCAGCCGCGGCCCGCGACGACGAACACCATGGCGTCCCAGGAGTGCCGGTGGATCGTGGTGGTGACGCCGGGGTCGATCTCGTGGGCCAGCGCGTCCATGGAGCGGGTGGGACGGTCGCCGTCGGCGCCCACGTACACGCCGACGCGGCTGCCGCGCGCGGTGGGGTGCATCGCGGCGTCCTCGTGGGCGACGACGGTGCGGTGGTTGGCCCGCCAGTCCTCGATGAACTGCGCTCGTCGTCGTTTCTGCACGTGGTAGTGGGTGGTCTGGGTCGAGGTGTGCACACTCACGGGGACCTCTCCCTACGAAATCGGACAGGACAGGATGGGATGGGACGGGACGGACGGCAGGTCAGGAGGCGGCGGACGGGGCCTGCTTGGGGACGTCGTAGCCGCGGACGGTGCGGCCCCGCAGTGCGGTCAGGCCGGCGGCGGCCGCGGGGACCAGACCGCCCACGGCGAGCGCGGCCACCGGACCGACCGCCCCCGCGAACACGCCCATGCCCGCGTCGCCGAGCGCGGGACCGCCGCGCGAGGCCATCTGGTAGAGCGCCGAGACCCGGCCCCGCAGCGCGTCCGGCGTCTCCACCTGCACCGCCGCGTGGCGCACCGTCGTCGCCAGTGCGTCGGCCGCGCCCAGCGCCAGTGCCGCGAGGAGCGCGAGGAGGAACGTGCCGGACAGGGCGAGCCCCGTCACCGCCAGGCCGTAGGCCGCGGTGCCCCACAGCGCCAGGCGCCCCGCACGGGCGGTGCGCACCAGCTTGAACACCCACACCGAGCCGAGCAGCGCCCCCGCCGAGGGGGCCGCCGACAGCAGCCCGTACCCGGTCGCGCCCACGTGCAGCACATCGGTCGCGAACGCCGGCAGCAGCACCCGGTACGCGCCGCACACGGTGGCGGCCAGGTCCAGGCCCATCAGCTGCCACACCAAGGGACGGTGGGCCACGTACGAGGCGCCCTCGCGCAGACTCGCCAGGAGCCCGGCGCGCTCCCCGGACCCGCCGGGCAGCGCCGGTACCCGCAGGAGAGCGAGCACCGCCACCAGCACCGCGTAGGTGACCGCGTCGAACACGTACACCGCGCCAGGACCGCCGAACGCGATCAGCACACCGGCCAGCGCGGGACCGGCCAGCACGGCGAGTTCACGCGAGGGGTTCAGCAGCGCGAAGGCGTCGACGAGCCGTTCACGCGGTACGAGCGCCGGGATCAGCGCCTGCCGGGCCGGCTGGTCGAAGGTGGCGGCCGCCGTCGCCAGCAGCGACGACAGCGCCACCGCCCACACCGTGGCCGCCCCCGACAGGGTGAGGGCGGCCAGCGCCAGCGACACGACGAGGGCCACGGCCTGGGCGGCCTGGAGCAGCCGCCGCCGGTCGAGCCGGTCGGCGTACACCCCGCCGAGCGGGGAGAGGGTCAGCAGGGCCACCGCCTGGGCGAGGCCGACCAGACCGACCTGCGCGGTCGACCCGGTCAGCTCGTAGACCTGGTACAGGTTGGCGGCCACGGCCCCGCGGGTGCCGATCTGCGACAGCACCACACCGGCCCAGTACAGGGTGAAGTCGCGTTGCCGGAGTACCTCCGGAAGCGTCCGACGCACGGTCCTCCTCTCCAGCGGGTACGGCGGTCAGTCGACCGGCACGAGCGTCACCTTGTCCGGCGCGACCGAGAAGTGCACCTCGGTGCCGGGCGGGATGGACAGGGTCGGGTTGGACCGGTTGCGGATCTCCGTGTCGCCGATCCGCACGACGTGGTCGACGACGTCACCGAGGAACGCGCGGGTCCGGACGGTGCCGGTCCATTCGTTGGTCACGCTCCGCCGCTCGCGCGACAGGTCGACGCACTCGGGGCGCACCGACAGCAGCACCGGGTCGCCGACGGCGGGCCGGCGCTGCGGGTCGGCGGCGACCAGCCGGCCGTGCGGGGTGTCCACCTCCACCTCGGTCCCGTTCACCGCGACGACCTTGCCCTCCAGGAAGTTGGAGGTGCCGATGAACTCGGCGACGAAGCGGGTGGCGGGCCGCGTGTAGATCTCCCGGGGCTTGCCGATCTGCTCGACCCGGCCCTCGTTCATCACCGCGATCCGGCTCGACATCACCAGCGCCTCGGCCTGGTCGTGGGTCACGTAGATCGCGGTGAGGTTCAGCTCCCGCTGGAGCCGCTTCAGCTCGAACCGCATCGTCTCGCGCAGCTTGGCGTCCAGGTTGGACAGCGGCTCGTCGAGGAGCATCAGCTCCGGCCGGGTCACCAGGGCGCGGGCCAGGGCGAGACGCTGCTGCTGGCCGCCGGAGAGCTTGGTCGCCGACCGCTGGGCGTACGCGCCGAGTTCGACGCTCTCCAGGGCCTCGGCGACCTGCTGGTCGATCTCCTGCCGGGAGGGCCGCTTGGCCCGCGGCATGACCTCCAGCGGGAAGGAGACGTTCTTGGCCACGGTCATGTGCGGCCAGATCGCGTACGACTGGAAGACCATGCCGAAGCCGCGCTGGTTGGGGTGGAGGTTGACGTCCTGCGTCGAGTCGAACAGGACGCGGTCGCCCAGCGCGACCCTGCCCTCCGTGGGGCGTTCCAGACCGGCGATGGAGCGCAGGGTGGTCGTCTTGCCGCAGCCGGACGGACCGAGCAGCGTGAAGAGTTCGCCGTCCTTGACCTCGAAGTCGACGCCGCCGACCGCGTAGTTGCGGGTGGTGTCGCTCTTCTTGCGGCGGGCCGCCTTGCCTGGCGCCTCGTCGTAGGACTTCTTCAGGGATTCGACAGTCAGCATCGGCCTGTCCTTGGCTAGTTGGAGGAGTCGGCTTGGCCCTGCAGCCCGAAGCGGGCGCCGAACCGGTAGGCGAGGGCGACGAGCACCACCAGCAGGAGCACCATGCACACGCCGAGCGCGGCGAGCGTGGTGAACTGCCCGTTCTCGAACTGCTCCCAGATCAGGACGGACAGCACCTCCTTGCCGGGGCTGTACAGCAGGATCGTGCTGGACAGCTCGCGGAAGGAGACGACGAGGATGTACACCCAGCCGGCCATGATCCCGCTGCTCATCAGCGGCAGCAGCACCCGCCGGAAGGTCTGGAACCAGGACGCCCCGGACACCGCCGCGGACTCCTCCAGTTCGGGTGCCATCTGCGCCATCGCCGCCGACGAGTAGCGCATGCCGTACGGCAGGTAGCGCGTGCAGTACGACACCAGCAGGATCAGCAGGGTGCCGTAGATCGGAAGCGGCATCCGCAGGTACACGAAGGCCAGGGCGAGTCCGAGGACCAGGCCGGGGATGACGATCGGGGTGAAGGCCAGCAGATCGAGGAAGCGCCGCCCGCGTGCCTTGGTGCGCAGCACCACCCAGGAGACGACCGTGGTCAGCAGCATCACCACGGTGGCCGCCCCGAGCCCCAGGATCAGCGAGTTCTTCAGCGCGGTGAACGCCAGCGGCATGTCGAAGACCTGCCGGTAGTTGTCGAGGGTGAGCGAGGACAGCGTCTCGGCGGACGGCGCCGCGTAGTACGGCAGCAGCGACGCGTACACCAGGACCGCGACCGGGAGCACCACGGTGACCAGGAAGTACAGGACGACCGCGGTGCCCACGACGGGCCGCGCGCGGCCGAGCTCGACGGGCCGGGGACGGAACGCCTTCCCGGTGACGGTCTGGAAGTTGCGCGAGGAGCGCTGCAGCCAGGAGGAGAGCAGCACACCGGCCGCGGCGATGACCAGCAGGCCGATGGCGTAGGCACCGGCGGCACCGTAGTCCGTGGGATAGGAGCGCAGCACGAAGTAGATGCGGCTGGTGAAGACGTAGATGCCGTTCTGCAGGCCGAGCAGGGCCGGCACCTCGAAGCTCTCCAGGGACTGGACGAACATCAGCAGCGCGGCCGAGATGAGGGCCGGCCGCACCAGCGGCACCGTGATGCGGCGCAGCACGGTGAGCCGGGAGGCCCCGGACATCGCAGCCGACTCCTCGAGCGAGGGGTCCATGGCGCGGAACGCGGCGACCATCAGGAGGAAGGCGACGGGGGACAGGTGCAGGCCCTGCACCCAGATCATGCCCCACACGCTGTAGATGTTGACCGGCGTGGTGCCGGTGAGGGGCTCGAAGAGCAGATTGTTCAGCAGACCGCTCTCCGGGTCGCCGAGGAAGATCCACGACGTGGAGTACAGGATGCCGGGGACGATCAGCGGGACCAGCGACGCGGCGAAGAACAGGCTCTTGAACGGGGTGTCGGTGCGGACCTGGATGTAGGCCAGCGTGCTGCCCAGGATCAGCGCGAGCGCGGCCGAACCCAACGCGAACCACAGCGAGTTGAGCAGCATGTCCCCCGACTGGGAGTTGCCGCCGTAGGCGCGGGCGAAGGCGCCGAGGGAGACGCCGGTGCCGTCGGAGTCGAGGAACGTGTCGTGGACGAGGTAGCCGAGCGGTACGACCGCCAGGTAGCCGACGACGACGACGGCGCCGCCGACCAGGAGGGTCTGCGTGGAGAACCGCCGGTGCCGCAGGCGGGTCAGCAGTCCTGGCCGGGACCCGGGCGGCGGGTCCTGGGAGGGCGCCGCGGGATCCTTGCGGGATGCGGATATGAGGGCCATCGGTCACTTCCCCACGGAGTCGACGCCGCGCAGCAGCGCGTCGTACTTCTTGTCCCAGGTGCCCTGGTCGTGACCGAGGCCCTCGACGTCGAACGGGGCGAGAGTCAGGCCGTCGAGGCTCTTGTCGCCGGGGACCTTGGTGGACGGGGTCAGATGGAGCTCGACGAGTTCCTTCTGGCCCTCGGTCAGCATCCAGTCGTAGAACAGCCAGGCGGAGGCCGGGTGCTGGGCGGCCTTGAGCATGCCGACGCCGTTGGGCCGGGGGAACGCGGGCACCGTCGACTTCCCGCTCTTCGGCAGGTAGGTGACGGGTGCGCCCTGGGCCGCCGCGCGGGCGGTGATGTACGTGTAGTTCATGACCTCCATGGGGGTCTGGCCGGAGGTCAGGAACTGCATCATCGTGGTGTGGCCCTTGGCCACCTTGGCGTTGGCGACAATCTTCTTCCAGAGTCCGTCCACCTCGGCCTGCGACTTGCCGTGGCCCAGCCAGTACTGGGTGACGTTCTCGTACCAGTCGCTGTCGCTGACCTCCAGGGTGATGCGGCCCTTGTACTTGGGGTCGGCGAGCTCCTCCCAGCTCTTCGGTTCCTCACCCGGCTTGATCAGATGGGTGTTCCAGGCGGGGTGGAAGATGTTGAGGCGGGTGGCGGTCCAGGTGTCGAACTTGCCGGTCTTCTCCACCCTGTCGAGGGCGGAGCCGTTGTACCGGGCGAGCAGCTCGTTGTCGGAGAGCGCCACCATCTCGCGGAAGTTGGTCTCCACCACGTCCGTGCCGGCCTTGCGGGCCTGCGCCTCCTGGAGGGTGCGTTGCAGGACGGTCTCGGAGTTGCCGCGGAAGACGGTGACGTGGATGCCGGTGTCCTTCTCGAAGGCCTCCGAGAGGGGGGTGACGATGTCGGCAGTCATCGACGTGTACAGGGTGACCGTGCCGCCCTCGTCCTTGGCCAGTGCGCGGGCCCTCTCCCGCTGCTGCTGCTTCGGCAGTGCGGCGATCTCGGCGTAGACGGCGTTCTCCTTGCCGCCGGCGGCCGCGGTCGGCAGGGCGCCGCCGCAGCCGCTGAGGGCACCGGCGGACAGCAGCGCGGCTGCCGCGAAGATCGTGGTACGGCTCCTCATGGGGGCTCCAGATGGGTGGGAGGGGCGGGTCAGCCGGCCTGCGGGGCGCCCCGCAGCAGGGCGTCGTAGGCTGCGTCCCATTTCTTGGTCTCCGTTCCGCCGGTCTTGGAGAGGGTGAAGGTCTCCGTACCCGGGGGCACGGGTTCGTCGTATCCGGGCACGTGCCGCGCCGCGGGGATCCGCAGCGACTTCGCGATCTCCTTCTGGCCCGGGCCGAGGACGTAGTCGGTCCACAGCAGCGCCGCGGCCGGGTGCCGCGGAGCGGCCATGAGCCCGATGCCGTTGGGCCGGAGGATCACCGGTTCGACGGCCGGCTTCCAGGCGACGGGCGCGCCCTTGCGGGCCGCCTTGTCGACGGTGTGGCTGTAGACGGACAGGGCGACGCCGAACTGGCCGGCGCTGAGCATCTCGCCCTGCACCGTGTGGCCCTTGGCCACCTTGACGTTGGCGACGATCTTCTTGAACAGGACGTCGGCCGCCGCCTCGCTCATGCCCTTCTTCTCGGTGAGGTAGGTGTGCATGGAGGCGTACCAGTCCCAGTCGCCGACCTCGACCGAGAGCTTTCCCTTCCACTTCGGGTCGGCGAACCCGGTGAAGTCCGCGGGCGGTTCGCCCTCGGCCACCTCCCGGGTGTTCCAGCCGGCGACGAAGGCGTTGAACCGCTCGGCGGTCCAGTTGCCGAGGCCCTTGGCGTCCGGCTTGAGACCGTCGAGGGAGGGGCCGGTGTAGGCGCGCAGGAGGTGCTGGGAGTCGAGGGCGCGCAGTTCGAGGTCGTTGGTGTCCACGACGTCGTTGCGCGGCTTGCCCGCCTGGTTCTCCTGGAGGGTGCGCTGCAGCACCGTCTCGGAGTTGGCGCGGAAGGCGCGGACCTGGATGCCGGGGTGGGCCTTCTCGAAGCCGTCGACCAGGTCCTGGATGTCGGTGTTCGAGGTGTACAGGTCGAGTACGCCGCCCTCCTCGCGGGCGGCGGAGAGGAGCTCGGCGGTGCGCTCCCGGCCCGTGAGGTTCTCGTACGGGGCGTACGGGTCGGACTCCGCCCGGGGGGCGTTGGCCGCGGTCGTGGGCGAGGGACCGCATGCGGAGATCAGCAGACCGGCGGCCAGCAGGCCGGCGGGAAGAGCACCATGACGCATCGCACACTCCAGGGCCGAAGGATCGTCTGGAAAGTGGGGGGTGCCGGTGGCCGGTTCACGTTCCGGCCACCGCGCTTGTCCCTGCATGAAACAAGAGGGAGGTATGATGGTCTAACCATCGGACAGGACTTTATCGATTCGTTACTTCTCCGGCCGCTCGGCGAAGACCAGCGACTTGATGGTCACCGGCACCGTCCCCGAGGGGTGCCGCACCCGTCCCAGGTCGACGTAGTCGAAGTCCTGGAGCGTGATGCCGTCGAGCACCAGCACGTCACCGGCCAGGCCGAGTTCATCGGTCAGCAGCCGTCCCAGGGTCATCGCCACGTCCCCGTCGAGGACCACGTACACGGGCCGCCCGGCCGCCGTGCGGGCGGCCAGTCCGTCCCGGACGCCGCGGGCGAAGGGCAGCAGCCGCTCGTGGGACGGCAGCCCGTGCCAGGTGAGGGCCAGCGCCACGTCCCGGTCCGGGTCCTCGGCGTCCGCCTCGCGCAGCCGCCGGCGGATCGCCTCGGCGAGCGCGTCGGCGTCCACCTCGTCGCCGGGGGTGTGACCGGGACGCACCACCGGCAGGTTGCGGCGCGGCAGCAGGGCGTCCGGTGAAGAGATGTGGCCCGTGTTCCCGCTGAGCTGGACGCTGTACTCCGAGGCGCCGACCGCGGTGGCGCGGATGCACTCGCCCGCGGGCAGCAGCGGTGCCCCCAGCGCCCCGTCCCCGGCCAGCTCCCGCAGCCGCTCGCCGAGCCGTCGGCCCAGGTCGCCGAAGTCGCGGTGCTCGCGGCCGTAGACGTACTCGGCGACCCCGCCGGAGAAGACCACGCCGTCCAGCCGGCCCAGGTCCGGCAGCGGGTCGGTGAGGTACAGGTCCTTCACCTCGTGCGGGGCGAGCACGGCGCGGACCAGCAGTGCGGCCATCGACTCCGCCACCGTGTCCAGGCCGTCCCCGGTCACCCGGCTTCCGACGTCCCAGTCGAAACCGGCGCGCCGGGCGTGGTCCCGGCCCGCCGGTGCCAGCCGCCCGATCCGCCCGTCGGGCCCGGTCACCTGGAGCCGGCCGCCGATGTGCACGGCCGCCGTCGCCTCCACCCGCCCGTGGTCGACCAGGGCGAGCTTGGTGGTGCCGCCGCCGATGTCGACGGTGAGCACCCGGGTGCCCGCCTCGTAGGAGCCGCGGACCGCTCCGGAGCCGTAGGCGGCGAGACGGGCCTCCATGTGGTGGCCCGCCGTCGCGGTGACCAGGTCGCCCCCCTTGGCCGCGAGGACCGAGGCGATCGCGGCGGCGTTGCGGCGGCGCAGCGCCTCCCCGGTCAGGATCACCACCCCGGTGTCCACGTCACGGGGGTCGACGGCCGCCGCGTCGTACGCCTCGTCGACGAGCGCGCCCAGGGCGCCCGCGTCGATCATCGTCTCGCTCGCGTAGGGGGTGAGCCACACCGGCGAACGGTGCAGCGTCTCCCGGCGCACCACCAGGTAGCGGCTGGTGAGTTCCTCGCCGATGCGGCGCAGGAAGAGCCGGGAGAAGAGGACCTGGGTGCCCGAGGAGCCGATGTCGATGCCGACGCTGTGCAGGGTCACGTTGTCCTGCTGCCAGATCGGGTTGTCCTCGATGCGGCCCGGGTCCTCGTCGTGGTCGTGGTCGTGGTCGGGTACGTGGGGCGAGTGCACGAGGCGGACCTCCTCGTGCGTGTGCTCGTGCGCGTGCGCGCTGCCGTGCCTGTGCGGGTGTCCGTGCGGGTGCGACATGGGTCAGGCCTGGGCGCGGGCCTGCGGCAGCGGCGGCAGGGTGGCCAGTTCGGACTCGTACACCTCGTCCATCCGCGGTGCCATCCCGTGCTTGGCCAGCGCCTCGCGGAAGGTCTCGCGCACATAGGCGGACTCGTCGGCGTAGTCGATCTGGTCGCCGCCGATCCGCCGGCTGATCCACGCCTTGGGCACGCCCTGGGCGTTGCGCACGGAGACCACCTCGTGCTTGAAGGCGAGGTAGCGCGCGGGCTCCGTACCGGTGTTGAAGTGCTGGTGGAACCACATGTTCGGCGGCACGATCAGGGTGCCGGGGCCCCACTCGTAGCGGCGCGGCTCCTCGCCCTCGGGCCACATCAGGCTGTAGCCCTCGCCGGAGAGCATGATGACGTGGGCGCCGGGGCCGTGCCGGTGGCCCTTCTTGTACGTGGCCGTCGGGAACTGGGACATGTGGCTGTTCATCGACCCCTTGGCCATCGCGAAGCGGATGTGACCGCCGCCCGCGCCCCGTTCCTTCGCCTCGACCAGCGGCAGGTTGAGCGCGTCCGCGACGAAGTTGGTGTCGAGGAGGAGGCCCTTCTGCTCGCCCTTGGGCGAGAAGTAGTCCGGCTCGCCGGCGAAGCGGTCCGGGAAGTCGCGTGCGGTGCCGAAGACGAAGTCCGGGTCGGCGTAGAGGTTCAGGATGGGCGGCAGGTTGGTGGACGACACGAAGCGGGCGGCCTTGCCGCCGGACCCGTTGAAGTGCTGGTGGTGGGCGTTGAGGGGGATCGCGAAGATCGAGCCGGCCTGCCACTCGAAGGTGACCGAGGCGCCGGCGTCGTTCCACACCCGGGTGGAGCCGTTGCCCTCCAGGACGAGGATCATCTCCTCGAACAGCTGGCGCTGCGGGGCGAGCTTGCCGCCGGCCGGGATCTCGCACACGTAGCAGTCGTTGGAGGTGCGGGTCGCCTCGTGGTTGATGAACACGCCCCGCCCGCCGCGCCGGTCCCACGGTTTGAGTTCCACGGTGCGCAGGTCCGGGACGTAGTGGGCGGCGATGATGTCGAGACCTTCCGCCGCGACCCAGCGCGTGTACGGGGTCTCCTTCTCGGTGGCGAACTTGGCGGCGAACTGGTCGTTGACGATCGCGTTCTCGGTCATCCAGGGCCCCTTCTCGTCGGCTGTGACGGCTGAGTGGTGGGCAAAAGTGCAGGTCACCAGATTGGTAAAACCATAAGTCCGTCACTGTGAGCCCGCTCACCATAAGTCGGCCCCGTGTATGCGTCAACGGTCGTGTGTCACGGAGCTTCCGGCCGTCCGCACCGCGCCGGAGGCGCCGGCCGGGTGCAGGTGCCGGCCGCCCCTGCGCAGGGGTAGGAGGGCCGGATCCAGCTCGTACAGCAGGGGTGTGCCCGGGAGCAGTTCGAGGTCGAGGAGCTCGGTGGGGGAGAGGGCGTCGAGGTGCGCGGCCAGGCAGCGCAGGGAGTTGCTGTGCCCGACCACCAGGACCGTGGCCCCGGCGCCGAGCCGGGGCGCGATGTGCGCGTGCCAGTACGGCAGCAGCCGCGCCGAGACGTCGTCGAGGGACTCGCCGCCGGGCGGGCGGGCGTCGGCGGAGCGGCGGATCCGCCGGAACTCCCGCTCGCCCACCTCGCGCCGGACCGCCTCCTTGTTCCGTCCCTGCAGGGACCCGTAGTCCCGCTCCGCCAGGGCGCGGACGGCCGCGACGGGCGCGGTGCCGCGGCCCGCGGCGTCCATGGCGAGCGCGCAGGTGTGCCAGGCGCGGCGCAGCACGGAGCAGTGGGCGGCGTCCGGCGCCAGGCCCAGGGTGCGGAGCAATGTCCCGGCGTCCCGGGATTGTTGTTCGCCGCGCCGGGTCAGGGCGACGTCCGCGCGGCCGGTGAACAGGTTTCTCGTGTTCCACTCGCTCTCGCCGTGGCGGAGCAGGATCAGGCGGCTCATGCCGGTGATTGTCGGGCGCGGGCGCCGCTCTTGTATCCCGTTCCCGAGTTCTGGTCTAATGGACAGACCATCGAGCGGGGAGGGACGGAACCTTGCCCAAGGTGACCTTCGTCCAGGACGGCGGGCCCGAGCTCACCGTCGACGCGACCACGGAAGACTCCGTCATGTCGGTCGCCGTACGCCACGGCGTCCCCGGCATCGTCGCGGAGTGCGGCGGCAACCAGTCGTGCGCCACCTGCCACGTGTGGGTGCGCGACGGCTACACCGAACTCGTCGGGCCTCCCGGAGACATGGAGGACGACCTGCTGGACCTGGCCGTCGCCGACCGGCGGACCGGCAGCAGGCTCGCCTGCCAGATACCGGTGACACCCGAACTCGACGGCCTGACCGTCGACATCCCGCCGGAACAGCCCTGAGGGACGGGGCGTCTCCGCCACCGCCCTGAGGGCTCCGGCGTCACCGCACCACCGAAGCAGTCGCCCCGTCAGTCGGGTCGGTCGTCAGTATCGGAAGGGAAACGGCTGTGCTGCGCAAAGACATCAACGAGCTCCTCACCCGGACAGGCCCCGGGACGGCCATGGGAGAGCTGTTCCGCCAGTACTGGATACCGGCCCTGCTGGCCGAGGAGCTCCCGGAGAACGACTCCCCGCCCGTGCGGGTCAAGCTGCTGTCGGAGCGCATGATCGCCTTCCGGGACAGCGAGGGACGCTACGGACTCGTCGACGAGTTCTGCGCCCACCGCGGCGCCTCCCTCTGGTTCGGCCGCAACGAGGAGGGCGGACTGCGCTGCCCCTACCACGGCTGGAAGTACGACGTGAGCGGACAGTGCGTCGAGGTGCCCTCGGAGGCGGACAACTCCAGCTTCTGCCGGAACGTCAAGCTCACCTCCTACCCGCTGGTCAAGATCGGCGACGTGCTGTGGACCTACATGGGCGACGCGGCCACCCGGCCGCCGCTGCCCGAGTTCGAGTGGACCCAGGTGCCGGCCGAGCAGACCTACACCTCCAAGCGCTGGCAGCAGTGCAACTGGCTGCAGGCCTTCGAGGGCGGCATCGACTCCAGCCACGTCACCTTCCTCCACTCGGGCGGCCTCAAGACCGACCCGCTGTTCAAGGGGGCGAAGGGCAACGAGTACAACATGAAGGACACCAAGCCGTTCTTCGAGGTCGCCGACAGCGAGGGCGGGCTGTTCGTCGGAGCCCGCCGCAACGCCGAGGAGGGCAGGTACTACTGGCGGATCACCCCCTGGGTCATGCCCGCCTTCACCATGGTGCCGCCGCGCGGCGACCACCCCGTCCACGGCCACTTCTGGGTGCCCATCGACGACGAGAACTGCTGGACCTACTCCTTCGACTACCACCCGGTGCGGCCCCTGACCGAGACCGAGCGGCAGGCCATGATCGACGGCCACGGCGTGCACAGCAAGAACATCCCCGGCACCTACCGGCCGATGGCCAACATGGACAACGACTACCTCATCGACCGCGAGGCGCAAAAGCGCGGCGAGACGTACTCCGGAGTCGCCGGCATCGCCATGCAGGACGCCTCCCTCCAGGAGTCGATGGGCCCCGTCGTCGACCGCTCCAAGGAACGCCTGGTGCCCGCCGACAGCGGCATCATCAAGGCCCGCCAGAAGCTGAGGAAGGCCGCCGTGGCGCTGCGCGACGAGGGCGTCACCCCGCCCGGGGTGGACCCCGAGCACCACAGGGTGCGCTCCGCGGCCGTCGTCCTGCCGCAGGCCGAGTCGTTCCTCGACTCGTGCCGCGACGCGGTCAGGGCCGTCCCGGGCACCGCCCAGCACACGGTGTGACGATGAGCCTCGCCACCGGCCGACAGAGCCAGAGCGCCCGTGCCGCCTCCGCCGCCGAGGCCCGCCACCGCATCGACGTCCCCATCGCGCCCGCCCGGGCGGCCCGGGTCGTCGCCCTCGACGACCGCGCGGCCCGGGTGGCCACCCGGCTCGCCGCCCACCCGTGGGCGCACGCCGAGTTCCTGCGCGCCGACGCCTTCGGCGAACTGCGGGAACTCGGCGGCGGACCGCTGCCCCTGACCGCCGCGCTGATCGGCGCCGACGTGGTCGTCGTCCTCGCCACCGAGGACGGCGGCCGCACCACCGCCGAGGCCATCGGCCGGCACTGCTTCCGATACGGCGTCACCACCGCGGGCGTCGTCCTCGGCGACGGCTTCGAGGCCGACGACGCCGTCGCCGCGCTCCGCCCGTACGCCCGCGTCCTGCTGCTCTCCGCCGACGAGAGCGACGTCTTCGAACTGCTCACCGCCCTGAGGGTCTGACCTGGAGCCGCACATGCCCGAGAAGGTGACGCTGCGCGACCTGCAGCGCATGAAGGACACCCGGCAGAAGATCGTCGGGGTGGTGGCCTGGGACTACCAGATCGCCCGCCTCGCGGACCGGGCCGGCGTGGACCTCGTCTCCGTCGGTGACACGGTCGGCGTCAACCTGTGGGGTCACGCCACCCCGTTCGAGATCACCCTGGACGAGATGCTGACCGTCACCAAGGCGGTCCGGCGAGGGGTCCGGCGTGCCCTGCTCAGCGCCGACTTCCCCTTCGGCCCGCTCCAGAGGGGCACCGCCGCCGCCCTCGACGCCGCGATCCGCTACGTCAAGGAAGCCGGCGTCGACCTCGTCAAACTCGACGGCGCGTCCGACCACCCGGCCGCCGTCGAGGCGCTCACCCGGGCCGGTATCCCCGTCTTCGCCCAGTTCGGCATCACCCCGCAGACCGCGCTGCGCTACGGCGTCGAGTACCGGGCCGTGCCGAGCGCCGGGGGCCAGGTTCCCGAGGAGATGTGCGAGGAACTGGTGGCCGAGGCCAAGCGGCTGGAGCAGGCGGGCGCCGCCCTCCTCAACTTCACCAACTCGGGGCCCGTGGTGGGCGCCGCCGTCGCCGACGCGGTGTCGGTCCCGGTGCTCGGCGGCTTCGGCGGCGGACCCTGGCTGGACGGCCGGGTGCGCATGGCCCACGCCGCCATCGGCTACGCCGCCGACACCGTCGACGACCCGCCCGTCACCTACGCCCACGTCGCCGCCACCGCCCTCGACGCGCTGACCGCGTACGCCGGGGACGTGCGCGCGGCACGGCAGATCGCCGGCGGCATCCCCGTGCCGAAGGAGGCCTGATCCCGTGCCCACCGCGGTCCTCGACGGCATCCCCACCCGGTACGAGGTGACCGGGGAGGGTCCGCCGCTGCTGATGTTCTCCCCGGGCGGCTTCGACTCCACCCTCGACAGCTGGCACACCACCGGCATCCACCGGCGGCTGAGGCTCCCCGCCCGTCTCGCGGCCCACTTCACCTGCGTCACCTTCGACCGCCGGGAGTCCGGACGGTCCGGCGGCAGGCTGGAGCGCCTCACCTGGGACGCGTACGTCCGCCAGGGCGTCGCCCTGCTCGACCACCTGGGCTTCGGGCGGGCGTACCTGATGGGCGGCTGCGTCGGCTGCTCCACCGCGGCCGCCCTCGCCGCCGCGCACCCCGAGCGGGTGGCCGGCATGGTCCTCTACTCACCGGCCGGTGGCGTCCGCTACCGGCGCACACAGCACGAGCGGTTCGAGCGGCACCTCGCCTTCGTGCGCGAGGCGGGGCTCGGCGCGGTGGTGGACCTCGCCCGCGCGGGAGAGGACGGCTTCTCGAAGGACCCCCGGGTCGGCCCGTGGGCGGCGGTGCTCCGGCACGACGCCGGCTTCGCCGCCGCGTACGCGGCCTGTGACGCCGAGCGGTACCGGACGCTGGTCACCGGCACCGCAGCCCACCTCTTCGACCGGGACACCGTGCCCGGCGTGGAGTGCGAGGACCTGCTCACCCTCGACGTGCCCGCGCTGATCGTCCCGGGCGACGACACCTCCCACGCCCCGTCGGCCGCGCACTACCTGCGGGAGTGCCTGCCCCGTACGCAGTGGTGGGGAGTGGCACCGGGGGAGCAGACACCGCGGGACACCGCGGGCCGGATCCTGGAGTTCCTGACGCACGCCTGAACCGGCCGCAGGGCGCACGCCCGAACCGTGAGTGAGAAGAGGGGCCTCGGTCTTCCAAGGCCCCTCTTCTTCGTCTTCCTCGTCCTTCGTCCGCTCCCGTTCAGGGTCGACCGCCCTGTTCCAGCCCGGCGATCTGCGCCACCCGCCGGGCGTGCTTGCCGCCCTTGAACGGTGTGTCCAGCCAGACGGCGACGATCTCCCGCGCCCGGTCGTCGGTGAGCCGCAGCGCGGGCAGCACCAGCACGTTGGAGTCGTTGTTGCCGCGGGAGACCTCCGCCGTCCACACGTCGTGGCACAGACCCGCCCGGATGCCCGGCAGCTTGTTGCAGGCGATGGTCTCGCCCAGCCCGCTGCCGCCGAGCACGATGCCCCGCTCGGCCCGCCTGTCCCCCACCCGGGCGCACACGTCGACGCACAGCGCCGGATAGTCCACCTCCTCGGCGGTATGGCTGCCCAGGTCGGACACCTCGTGCCCGGAGCCCGAAAGCTCCGAACACAGCAGGGACTTGAGGGCGAACCCGTTGTGGTCGCCCGCGATCGCGATGCGCATGCCTGTCATCCCCTTCGCCCTCAGCCGGCCAGGTCGCGGGTGCCGGGCGCGAACAGCTCGTCCACCGGCACGGCCCGCTCCAGGATCCGCTGGTCGACGGCGTGCCGCATCAGCTCCTCCAGGACCTGCCGGTTCGCGTCGACGCCGTACGGCAACGGATCGGCGCCGGTCAGCTCGGCCACCCCGAGGTGCAGGGTGTCCACCGCCGTCGGGGCCTCGATCTCCCCGCCGAGCAGCCGCCCGGTGTAGAGCCGCTTGGCGCGGGCGAAGGCGTCGAAGACCTGGGCGCCCAGGTCGGGGCGGGCCGTGAGGAGTTCGTCCTTGACGACGACGAGGTGGTTGATCGGATACAGCCCGCGCTCCCGCAGTGCCCTGAACCCGGCCGTCCCGGGATCGTCGATCAGCGGGACCAGGCCCTCCCGGGGCGGCACACCGATGACGGCGTCCAACTCCCCCTGGCGCAGAGCCTCTTCCAGCGTGCGGCCCGGCCCGAGCGGCTCGACGTTGTCCGGCGGGCGGTACGCCTCGACGTGCTCGTCGCCGGAGAGCACCCAGGTCACCTTCGACAGGTCCACTCCGTACTCGTCGCGCAGGACGGCGCGCGCCCAGACGCCCGTGGTCACCGTGTACCCGCGGTTCACGCCGACCCGCCCGCCCTCCAGCTGCTCCGGGGTGACCGGGCGCCGGGCGTCGCGCAGGATCGCGCCGTGGTGGAAGCCGCGGACCAGGAACGCGGGCACGGCGGTGAACCGCGCCCCGTGGGCCTTGGCGACGAGATAGGTGGTGAGCGCCATCTCGCTGATGTCGAAGTCGAGTTCGCGGACCATGCGGCGGAAGCCGTGGACGAGGACGGGCACCTCCTCGAAGTCGAACCCGAAGCCCACGGGGGTCACCTCCCCCGACTTGAGCGCCTCGTTGTTGCCCTGGGTGCGGGTGCAGGTCCTGAGCAGAGGTTCTGTCATGGGCCGAAAGGTAGCATGGTCAGACCATCAGTCCATAGAGTACGGTGATCCGCGGGACAACCTCAGAGCGCGAGGAGTCGCTTCATGGCAGAGACCGTGCTGGCAGCCGTCCGCACCGCCCCCTCCACCACCGAACTCCGTGAGTTCCCGATGCCCGACATACCGGCCGACGGCGCCCTGCTGAAGGTCGAGGTCGCCGGGATCTGCGGCACCGACGTGAAGATGTACGGCAGGCCGCCCTTCCCCGATCCGGTGATCATGGGCCACGAGAACGTGGGCGTCATCGCCCGCGCGGGACGGGAGTTCACCGCCCGCAAGGGCCTCGGCGAAGGCGACCGCGTCTTCGTCGAGCACTACGTGGGCTGCTTCCGCTGCGCCTGGTGCCACGCCGGTGAGTACCGCCACTGCGAGCTGACCGACTGGCGCACCAACCCCGAGGCCCGCCGCTACGGCTACACCTCGGCCGAGAACCCGTACCACCTGTGGGGCGGCTTCGCGCAGTACCTCTATCTGCCGTGGAACGCCGTCACCCACCGCGTCCCCGACGGGGTGAGCGCCGAACTCGCCGGGCTGGTCACCCCGTTGTCGAACGGCATCGAGTGGGCGCTGGTCACCGCCGGGGTCGGCTACGCCTCCACGGTCCTGATCCAGGGCCCCGGCCAGCAGGGCCTGTCCCAGGTCGTCGCCTGCAAGCAGGCCGGCGCCTCGCGGATCATCGTCACCGGTACCCCGCGCGACGCCGCCCGCCTCGCCCTGGCCCGTGAACTCGGCGCCGACCACACCGTCGACGTCACCGAGGGCGACCCCCTCCAGCAGGTCCTCGACCTCACCGGCGGCCGCGGCGTGGACGTCGTCCTCGACTGCACCGCCGGCGCGGGCACCGCCCCCGTGCTCCTCGGCATCGACGCCCTCAAGCGCCGCGAGGGCGTCATGGTGGTCCAGGGCGAGCTGGCCGCGTTCCCCGACTTCCCCCTGAAGAAGCTCACCGAGAAGTCCATCGCCCTCAGGAGCGCCCGCGGGCACAGCTACCGGTCCTGCGAACTCGCCCTGGAACAGCTCGCGTCCGGCCGCTTCCCGCTGGAGAAGCTCGCCACCCACAGCTACCCGCTCGCCGAGACCGACCGGGCCATCCGCACCGTCGGCGGCGAGAGCGGCGAGGACGCCGTCCACGTGTCCCTGCTGCCCTGGGCGGCGGCATGAGCATCGTCGTACGCAACCCGCCCCGCGCCGACCGCGCCGCCGTCGACGCGCTCGCCGAGTACGGCGTCGCCACCCTCCACGAGGCCCAGGACCGCACCGGGCTCCTCGATCCCGATCTGCGCCCGGTGTGGCCGGGTGCGCGGGCGGCCGGTACGGCCGTCACCGTGAGCGTGCCGCCCGGCGACAACTGGATGCTGCACGTCGCCGTGGAGCAGTGCCGGGAAGGGGACCTCCTCGTCGTGGCCCCCACCTCGCCCTCCCAGGCCGGATACTTCGGCGAACTCCTCGCCACCTCCCTCGCCGCCCGCGGCGTGCGCGGCCTGGTCATCGACGCCGGGTGCCGGGACGTCGCCGAACTCCACGGCATGGGCTTCCCGGTGTGGTCGCGGCACGTCTGCGCCTACGGCACCGTCAAGGAGACCCTCGGCGACGTCAACGTGCCGGTGGTGTGCGGCGGGCAGCTCGTCCGGCCGGGCGACGTGGTCGTCGCCGACGACGACGGAGCGGTCGTCGTCCCGCGCCCGCGCGCGGCCGCCGTGGCCGAGGCCGCGCGGACCCGCGAGACGAAGGAGGCCCGGTCCCGCAAGCGGTACGAGAGCGGTGAACTCGGCCTCGACGTGAACGCGATGCGGCAACGCCTCGCCGACAAGGGCCTGGTGTACGTCGACCACACCGAGTGGGCGGCCGCGGAGGGAGCTGAGCGGTGATCATCGACATCCACGGGCACTACACCACCGCCCCGCCCGCCCACCAGGGCTACCGCGACGCCCAGCTGGCCCGCCTGACCGACCCCTCACTGCCCCCTCCGGCGCGCGCGGCCGTCAGCGACGACGCGATCCGGGAGAGCGTCGAGCGGAACCAGCTCAAGGTGTTGCGGGAGCGCGGCGGCGACTTCATGCTCTTCTCGCCCAAGGCCTCCGGCATGGAGCACCACGTCACCGACCCGGCCACCGCCCGCGACTGGGCGCGCGCCTGCAACGACCTGGTGGCCCGGGTGGCCGCCCTCTTCCCCGCGCACTTCGCCGCCGTCTGCCAGCTCCCGCAGACCCCCGGCGGCACGATGGACGACCTGGTCGCCGAGGTGCGCCGCTGTGCGGACGACCCCGCCTTCGTCGGCTGCAACCTCAACCCGGACCCCTCCGGCGGCCACTGGACCTCACCACCGCTCACCGACCCGTCCTGGTACCCGCTCTTCGAGGCCCTGTGCGAGCTGGACCTCCCCGCGATGATCCACGTCTCCAGCTCCTGCAACCCGGCCGCGCACACCCTCGGCGCCCACTACCTCAACGCCGACACGTCCGTGTTCATGCAGCTGCTGCGGGGCGACCTGTTCACCCGCTTCCCCGGACTCCGGTTCGTGATCCCGCACGGTGGGGGAGCCGTCCCGTACCACTGGGGCCGCTACCGGGGCCTGGCCATGCGCATGGACCTGCCCGACCCGGCAGAATCCCTCCTGGGGAACGTCTGGTTCGACACCTGCGTCTACCACCAGGCCGGCATCGACCTGCTGACCCGCGTCGTCCCGGCGGCCAACCTGCTGTTCGCCTCCGAGATGCTCGGCGCCGTACGGGGCGCCGACCCGGCGACGGGCGTGGCGTGGGACGACACGAAGACGTACGTCGACGCCTCGGGCCTCGCGCCGGACGACCTGCGCCGCGTGTACGAGGGCAACGCGCGGCGGGTCTACCCGCGGCTGGACGCGCTGCTGACGCCGTGACTGGCGCGAAGGACCACGTGTACGCAGCACACAGGGGGTGCCGTCAACCCCACGGGTGTCGCTAGGGTCCCGGGCGGGCGTGTCCCGTCCGGGCCGCCCTGGGCACTCAAGGAGGCACCCCTTCGTGAGAAGAACCCGAAGCTCCACACCCGGAGCCCCCCGCCGCACCGCCGCCCGACGCACCGGGTGGACCGCCGGCGTCCTCGCGGGCACCGTCCTCGCCGCCGTCGCCGCCCTGCCGTCCCCGGCGAACGCCGCCGGGGCGACGCTCCCGGCGCCCGCCCGCCCGGTCGTGGCGGTCGACCCGCAGCACTGGACCGAACAGGCCGACATGACCTGGGACGACTACGTCGACGTCCGTCCGCCGCAGTGGTCGTCCGCGGCCACCTCACGGGGCTCGGAGGCCCAGTACCGGACCGCGGTGCTCCTGGTGGAGTTCACCGACCAGCCGATGCTGATAACCCAGGAGCCGGGGACGCACCCCTTCGGCAACCCCTACGGGGAGGACTTCGAACCGGTCCCGGAAGACCAGGTGCGCGACTGGTACCAGGACTACTACACCGTCCCGAACGAGTACAACGGCCACCAGACCCTCCACTCCTACTGGATGGAGGACTCCTTCGGGAAGATCGGTGTGGACGCCGAGGTGTTCGGCGCCTACGAGCTGCCGGGCAAGCTGCACGAGTACGGCATCAACAACCAGATGAACGGCCCGGTCGAGAAGTTCTGCCCGATGGGCGACGAGTGCGGCAAGGATCTGCGGAAGGACGCCACCGCCCGGTGGCGGGACGCCATCGGGTGCACCACCGGCGACTTCTGCGGGTTCGACAACATCTTCATCGTCACCGCCGGGCACGACGAGTCCTCCACCTGGGAGGAGTTCGGCCGCCAGAAGTACGCGAGCAAGGAGGACGTCCCCGACGAACTCGGGCCCCCGCGCGACGAGAACGGCGACCCGGTGCTCAACCAGCTGGGCGAGCCCATGACCAACTGGGCCAGGACCCGCTACGTGGACTGGACGAGCTGGCGGGCCGCCGCGAACCACTGGCCCAACGCCGGCGGCGGGATCTCCACCCAGGCGGAGAGCTCCGGACTGAGCGTCTTCGCCCACGAGTTCAGCCATCTGCGGGACCTGCCGGACAACTACAACAACCCGTTCGCCGACGACACCCGCAACTACACCGGCTACTGGGAAATGATGTCCCGCGGCACCTTCAACGGCCCCGGCGGCACCCACAACCGCTGGCAGGTGCCCAATCGGGGCGGCTCCGCCCTCGGCCCGCACCACATGGTCCACTACAAGCAGGAACTGGGCATCCTCGGCGAGGACGAGACGGTCCGCCTGACCAAGGCCGCCCTGCGCGAGCACGGCGTCGCCGTCGCCACGCTCCGCGCGCGCGAGTACGCACCGGGCGAGGGCGACCGGATCGCCCTGGACGTCGACGTCGACGGCTTCGCCCTCGGCGCCTGCGAGGACCAGATGGCCCGCGCCGGCGAGAGCGACACCGGCTTCTGGTGCCCGGACGGCGGGGGCTGGCAGGACTACACGATGGAGGTCGTCGACCGGGTCGGCAACGACTCCTTCGCCCCGGGAGCGGGCGTGCTGCTGTCCCAGAACCGCAGCCAGGGGACGCCGCGCGAGTGGCTGGTGGACGCCAATCCGCGGGACATCGGACGCGTCGACTACGTGGGCCCGACCGGCGAGGACGTCATGGTCGTCCGCGGCGACCCGCGCCAGCTCGACGACGCCACCTTCCACGCCGGCACCGGCTCCGGCTCCGCGTACGAGTGGATCGACGAGCCCAACGGGCTGCACTTCTACGTCCTGGACGTCCGGCGTGACGCCGAGGGCGTGCTGACCTACCAGGTCGCCGTGCGCGCCCTCGACGCGGCGGGCCCGCAGGAGCGCGGCGCCCGCCTCGGCGGCGCGAGGGGCCTGCCGGTCGGCGGCCGCACCGCGCTGGTCGGCGCCCCGCTGACCAACACCGGCGGGGCCGGGCCGGGCGCACACGCCTCCGACGTCTACCGGCTGAAGGCCACCGTCGAGGGCGAGGGCTGGAAGGTGGACCTCCCCTACGAGGTGCAGGCCGTGGCCGCGGGATCCACCCTGCCGGTCGCCGCGTACGCCACCGCCTTTGACGGCGCGGCCCGACGGGCGACGGTGACGATCACGGCCACGAGTGAGTCCGACCCGTCGGCGACCTCCACCACGACGGTGAGGCTGACCACCGCGGGGCTGGCCGTCTCCACCGGCTCCCTGAGGGCGCTCCTGAACGGCTACGCGGAGCAGGGCGACCTGTCGGCCGGTGAGGTCGGCCGGCTGTCCGCCCAGCTCAGGCAGGCCGAGCGTCCGAAGCAGGCGGAAAAGGCGCTCAAGAGATTCGCCTCCCTGGCCCAGGGGATGTCGACCGAGGGCAGGCGTGCCCTGGCCTCGGCCGCCCTGAGCAGCGCCGCCCGCACCCTCGCGGCCTCCGCCTGAATTCTGGCCGAGTCCCGTCCGAGTCACGTCCGTGCCCGGGCCGAGTCCTGCTCGGCCCGGGTCGGTGCACCGCTCAGACGACGGTCCGCTCGCAGAACAGGGTCTTGAGCGGAACCTCCGCGCCGGCGGCGTCCGCGGGGATGTGGACGCCGCCGGTCAGGGCACGGCGTACGGCCATGTAGTCGGCGGGCCGGTTGACGGCGTCGACGGCGAGCAACTCGCCCCGCCGGTAGTACAGGACGGAGAACTGCTCCTCGTCCGGAGCGCCGCGCACCACGCAGTGGTCGTACCCGGTGGAGAGCCCCGCGATCTGCAGGCGCAGGTCGCCCTGGTGGGACCAGAACCAGGGCACGGAGGTGTCCGGCTCCTCCCGGCCGAGCAGCGAGGCGGCCGCCGCGCCCGCCTGCGCGAGGGCGTTGGGCACCGACTCCAGACGGATCCTGCCCTCCCCGGGGCGCGGGTGCGGCCGTACGGTGCAGTCGCCGGCGGCCACCACGCCGGGCCGGCCGGTACGGGAACAGGCGTCCACGACGATCCCGCCGTCCACCTCCAGACCGAGCCGCTCGGCCAGGTCGGTGCGCGGGACGGCGCCGACGCCGACGAGGACCAGGTCGGCGGGGAGATGCGAGCCGTCGTCGAGGAGGACGCCGGCCGTCCGGCCGGACCTCCCTTCGAACCCGGTGACGGAGGCCGACAGCCGTACCACCGTGCCCCGCCGCGCATGCGCCCGCCGGTAGAAGTCGGAGACGACCGGCGCCACCGACCGCCCCAGCAACCGGTCCGCCGCCTCGACGACGGTCACCTCCTTCCCCCGCGCCCGGGCGGCGGCCGCCACTTCCAGGCCGACGAATCCGCCCCCGACCACCACCACCCGCCGGGCGCGGATCAGCTCCTCCCGGAGCCGGAGGGCGTCGGTGAGGTCGCGGAGGTGGTGGATGCCGCCGAGGTCCGAGCCGGGTACGGCGAGCCTGCGCGGGGCGGCCCCGGTGGCGAGGGCGAGCCGGTCGTAGGGCAGCTCCCGGCCCCGGTCGGTGACGAGGACGCGGTCGCCGGTGTCGACGACCCGCTCGCCGGTGAGGAGGTCTATCCCCGCCTGTGCGTAGTACCCCGCCGTACGGAGCGCCAGCCGCCCGGCGTCGTAGCCGTCGGCCAGGAGCTCCTTGGAGAGGGGCGGCCGTTGATAGGGGTCCCGGGGCTCCGCGCCGACCACCGTGATCCCGCCCCGTTCCCCGCGCCGCCGCAGCTCCAGCGCCACCTGTATCCCGGCCTGCCCCCCGCCCACGACAACCGTCCCGCGCCCCATGTGCTGGTCCCTCCGTCGGAGTCCTAACGGCTTAACGTCATACCATTATGCCAATGAAGAGGGGATGAGGGTATGGGGAGGGGCGGGATCGGCGTCGAGCCGGTCCCGCGAGCCGTCGCAAAGGGGGGCGCTACGGCCTGATGCCGTGCCGTTCCCTACTCCCACACGGGGGCGGTGGACCCGGGCACCTCGGCCAGCCGTACGGGCCTGCGCTCGCGGCGGGAGATGTCGCAGGCCTCGGCGATCCGCAGGGCCTGCAGTGCCTCGCGCCCGTCGCAGGGGTTGGCCCGCTCACCGCGCACGACCTGCACGAACGCGTTCAACTCGGCCTCGTATGCCGGCCCGAAGCGCTCCACGAAGCCCGTCCACGGTTTGTCCGCGGCCGGCGGCCCGGTCGGCTCGGTGGACGCGATCGGCGTACGGTCGTCCAGGCCCACGACGATCTGGTCCAGCTCCCCGGCCAGCTCCATGCGGACGTCGTACCCCGCCCCGTTCAGCCGCGTCGCCGTCGCCGTGGCCAGCGTTCCGTCGTCCAGCGTGAGCAGCGCCGCGCCGGTGTCCACGTCGTCCGCCGCGCGGAACACCGGCGGACCGGCGTCGGACCCGGCGGCGTACACGTCGACGACCTCCCGCCCGGTCACCCAGCGCAGGACGTCGAAGTCGTGGATGAGCGTGTCCCGGTAGAGCCCGCCCGACTGCGGCAGGTACTCGGCCGGCGGCGGGGTCTGGTCGCTCGTCACCGCCCGGACGGTGTGCAGCCGTCCGAGCCGTCCGGAACGCACCGCCTCCCGGGCCCCCGTGTAGCCGGTGTCGAAGCGGCGCTGGAAGCCCATCTGGAGGATCGTCCCGGCGGCCTCCACCTCGGCGATCGCCTGTAACGTGCCGGGCAGGTCGAGGGCGATGGGCTTCTCGCAGAACACCGGCAGCCCCGACCGTGCCGCCCGGCCGATCAGCTCCGCGTGGGCCGGCGTCGCGGTGGTGATCACCACCGCGTCCACGCCCCACTGGAAGATCTCGTCCACTCCCGGTGCCGCCGTCTCGCCCAGCCGGTGGGCCAGATCCTGGGCCCGCGTGATGTCGGCGTCCGTGAGGATCAGGGACCCGACGTCGCGGTGGCGGCTGAGTGTGTTGGCGTGAACGGTGCCGATGCGGCCCGTACCGATGACCCCGATGCGCATGGAATCAAAGTGGGCTCACAGCCCGCACCCTGTCAATGCGTATGTCCGGACAATCGAACTACACAACTTCCCGTCAACTGCGCACAGAGCTACGCTCGGCCCGTGCCGAAACCAGAAGTGGACCCCACCGTGTCGCTGGACCTCAGCGTGGATCGCAGCAGCCCCGTGCCGCTGTACTTCCAGCTGTCGCAGCAGCTGGAGGCGGCGATCGAGCACGGCGCGCTGACCCCCGGCAGCCTGCTCGGCAACGAGATCGAGCTGGCCGCGCGGCTCGGTCTTTCCCGGCCCACCGTCCGCCAGGCCATCCAGTCGCTCGTCGACAAGGGCCTGCTCGTGCGCCGCCGGGGAGTCGGCACCCAGGTCGTGCACAGCAAGGTCCGGCGCCCGCTGGAGCTCAGCAGCCTCTTCGACGACCTGGAGGCGGCAGGACAGCGCCCGGCCACGAAGGTGCTGGTCAACACCGTCGTCCCCGCGACCGCGGAGATCGCCGCCGCGCTCGGCGTGACCGAGGAGAGCGACGTGCACCGCGTCGAACGGCTGCGGCTGACGCACGGGGAGCCGATGGCGTACATGTGCAACTACCTGCCGCCGGGCCTCCTCGACCTGGACACCGGACAGCTGGAGGCCACCGGCCTCTACCGGCTGATGCGCGCCGCCGGGATCACCCTGCACAGCGCCCGTCAGACCATCGGCGCCCGCGCCGCCACCGACGGTGAGGCCGAACGGCTCGGCGAGGACGCGGGCGCGCCGCTGCTCACCATGGAGCGCACGACGTTCGACGACACGGGACGCGCGGTGGAGTTCGGCGCCCACACCTACCGGCCGTCCCGCTACTCCTTCGAGTTCCAGCTGCTCGTGCGGTCCTGAACAGCACTTTCCGGCGGCGGCTCCCACCGTGCGAGTTCGTCGCAATGTCCGGACAATGTGACCGTCGGCCGATCCCCGGAGGCACGTGCTCCGCTTGTGTGTCGGACAATGGGGCGTTTGGGGTTTCCAGAACCCGGCCGGGGCTGGGAAAGGCCCCCGCACGCACAGCACGGCACAGCAAGAAGGGCACGGCCTCGTGGCACGGTTTCGGACATGGGTGGGCATCGCGCTGGCAGGGGCACTGTCGGTGTCCCTGGCCGGCTGCAGCAGCACCGGCGGCAAGCGCGCCGAGGACGCCCGCAAGGCCGCGTCGGCCGAGGGCAGGGCGGCGGTGAACACCCCCCGCTGGACTTTCGCGATGATCACTCACTCCGGTGACGGCGACACCTTCTGGGACATCGTCCAGAGCGGCGCCGAGCAGGCCGCGGTCAAGGACAACATCAACTTCCTGTACTCCCACGACGACGAGGCGCAGCAGCAGGCCCAGCTCGTGAACGCGGCCATCGACAAGAAGGTCGACGGCATCATCGTCACGCTCGCCAAGCCCGACGCGATGAAGTCCGCCCTCGCCCGCGCGGACAAGGCGGGCATCCCCGTGATCACGGTGAACTCCGGCTCCGAGGAGTCAAAGGAGTTCGGCGCCGTCACCCACGTCGGCCAGGACGAGACGATCGCAGGCGAGGCCGTGGGCGAGGAGCTCAACGAGCGGGGCCGCGAGCAGGCGATCTGTGTGCTCCACGAGCAGGGCAACGTCGGCCACGAGCAGCGCTGCGACGGAGTGGAGAAGACCTTCGACGGCAAGGTCCAGCGGCTCTACGTCAACGGCACCAGCATGCCGGACGTACAGTCCGCCATCGAGGCCAAGCTCCAGACCGACAAGTCCGTCGACGCCGTGGTCACCCTCGGCGCCCCCTACGCCGACACGGCCGTCAAGGCCAAGCAGGGCGCCGGCAGCAAGGCCGAGATCGACACCTTCGACCTCAACGCCAAGGTGGCCGCCGGACTGGAGGACGGCAGCCTCGGCTTCGCCGTCGACCAGCAGCCCTACCTCCAGGGCTACGAGGCCGTCGACCTGCTGTGGCTGTACAAGTACAACGCCGACGTCCTCGGCGGCGGCCGTCCGGTGCTCACCGGGCCGCAGATCATCACCAAGGACGACGCCGCCGCGCTGGCCGACTACACGAAGCGGGGCACGCGATGAACGCCACGCAGGTGAAAGAGGCTGACGAAAGGATTCTGCAGACCTCTCCGCTGCGGAAACTCCTGGGCCGCCCCGAGCTGGGCTCCGTCGTCGGCGCGATCGCCGTCTTCGTCTTCTTCGCGTTCTTCGCCGACAGCTTCCTGCGCGTCTCCAGCCTCAGCACGGTGCTCTACGCCGCCTCGACGATCGGCATCATGGCCGTCCCGGTGGCGCTGCTGATGATCGGCGGAGAGTTCGACCTGTCCGCGGGCGTCATGGTCACCTCCTCGGCGCTGGTGTCGTCGATGTTCAGCTACCAGATGACCGCCAACGTCTGGGTCGGCGTCGGCGTGTCGCTGCTGGTCACCCTGGCGATCGGCGCCTTCAACGGCTTCATGCTCACCCGCACCAAGCTGCCCAGCTTCATCATCACGCTGGGCACCTTCCTCATGCTGACCGGCCTGAACCTGGGCTTCACCAAGCTCATCGACGGCACCGTCTCCACCAAGTCGATCGCCGACATGGAGGGCTTCCCCTCCGCCCGCGACGTCTTCGCCTCCACGATCACCATCGGCGGCGTCGGCTTCAAGGTGACCATCCTGTGGTGGCTCGCCCTGGTCGCCGTCGCCAGCTGGATCCTGCTGCGCACCCGCGCCGGCAACTGGATCTTCGCGGTCGGCGGCAACAAGGACGCCGCCCGCGCGGTGGGCGTCCCGGTCACCAGGACCCGGATCGGCCTCTACATGGGCGTGGGCTTCGGCGCCTGGATCTCGGGCCAGCACCTGCTCTTCTCCTACGACGTCGTCCAGTCCGGCGAGGGCGTCGGCAACGAGCTGATCTACATCATCGCGGCCGTCATCGGCGGCTGCCTGATCACCGGCGGCTACGGCAGCGCCGTCGGCTCGGCGGTCGGCGCGTTCATCTTCGGCATGACCAGCAAGGGCATCGTCTTCGCCGAGTGGAACCCCGACTGGTTCAAGTTCTTCCTCGGAGCGATGCTGCTCCTCGCGACCCTGCTCAACGCCTGGGTCCGCAAGCGCGCGGAGGCCGCCAAGTGACGCAGACACCAGCACGCGAGGCGCTCGTCGAGCTGTCCGGCGTCAGCAAGAACTACGGCAACGTACGCGCCCTCGAAGGCGTGTCCCTGGAGGTCCACGCCGGGGAGATCACCTGCGTACTCGGCGACAACGGGGCGGGCAAGTCCACGCTCATCAAGATCATCGCCGGGTTGCACCAGCACGACGGCGGCACGCTGAGCCTGGACGGCGAGGAGACCCGCCTGTCCTCCCCGCGCGAGGCCCTGGACCGCGGCATCGCCACCGTCTACCAGGACCTGGCCGTCGTCCCCCTCATGCCGGTCTGGCGCAACTTCTTCCTCGGCTCCGAGCCGCGCAAGGGCGTCGCCCCGTTCAAGCGCATGGACGTCGACCACATGCGCCGCACCACCCACGCGGAACTCCTGCGCATGGGCATCGACCTCCGCGACGTCGACCAGCCCATCGGCACCCTCTCCGGCGGCGAGCGCCAGTGCGTGGCGATCGCCCGCGCGGTGTACTTCGGCGCGAAGGTGCTCGTCCTGGACGAGCCGACGGCGGCGCTGGGCGTGAAGCAGTCGGGCGTGGTCCTGAAGTACGTGGCGGCGGCCCGCGACCAGGGGCTGGGTGTCGTCCTCATCACCCACAACCCGCACCACGCGTACCTGGTGGGGGACCGGTTCGTGCTGCTGAAGCGCGGCACGATGGTGGGCAACCACGAGCGCGAGGACATCACCCTGGACGAGCTGACAAGGCAGATGGCAGGCGGAAACGAGCTGGACGATCTGCGCCATGAGCTGCAACGTCCCTCTTAGGGGCGCGGGTCTGTGTCATGTGCGGTTCCGCCGCGTGGGCGCGAGCAACCACGACGCACCCGCACCCGGCAACGAACCGATCACGCCACCCCCTGTCCCATTCGGCGCCCGGCACGGCCGTGCGGCACAATCGCACCCGATGAGCACCTACCGCGACTTCACCGCCCCCATCGGATCCCGCCGCGCCCCGGTCCTGCGCACCGTGGGCACGAGGGAACGCCGCTCGCACCTCACGGCACCCCGGGTGCCCACGGTCGGCATCGACATCGGCGGCACGAAAGTCATGGCGGGTGTCGTCGACGCCGACGGCAACATCCTGGAGAAGCTCCGCACGGAGACCCCGGACAAGTCCAAGAGCCCCAAGGTCGTCGAGGACACGATCGTCGAGCTGGTCCTGGACCTCTCCGACCGGCACGACGTGCACGCCGTGGGCATCGGCGCGGCCGGCTGGGTCGACGCCGACCGCAACCGCGTGCTGTTCGCCCCCCACCTGTCCTGGCGCAACGAACCGCTGCGCGACCGCATCGCCGGCCGGCTCGCCGTACCCGTCCTGGTGGACAACGACGCCAACACCGCCGCCTGGGCCGAGTGGCGCTTCGGCGCCGGCCGCGGCGAGGACCACCTCGTCATGATCACGCTGGGCACCGGCATCGGCGGCGCGATCCTGGAGGACGGCCAGGTCAAGCGGGGCAAGTACGGGGTCGCCGGCGAGTTCGGCCACATGCAGGTCGTCCCCGGCGGCCACCGCTGCCCGTGCGGAAACCGCGGCTGCTGGGAGCAGTACAGCTCGGGGAACGCCCTGGTCAGGGAGGCCCGCGAGCTGGCCGCCGCCGACTCGCCCGTGGCGTACGGGATCATCGAGCACGTCAAGGGCAGCATCGGCGACATCACCGGCCCGATGATCACCGAGCTGGCCCGCGACGGCGACGCCATGTGCGTCGAGCTGCTCCAGGACATCGGGCAGTGGCTCGGCGTCGGCATCGCCAACCTCGCCGCGGCCCTCGACCCGTCCTGCTTCGTGATCGGCGGCGGGGTCAGCGCCGCCGACGACCTGCTGATCGGTCCCGCGCGCGACGCCTTCAAGCGTCAGCTCACCGGTCGCGGCTACCGCCCCGAGGCCCGCATCGTCCGGGCCCAGCTCGGCCCCGAGGCCGGCATGGTGGGCGCCGCCGACCTGTCCCGGCTGGTCGCCCGCCGGTTCCGCCGGGCCAAGCGGCGCCGGGTGGAGCGGTACGAGCGCTACGAACGGTACGCCGAGGCCCGCCGCACGTCCGGGGAGTCGTCGTGACGGAGACCCTGCCGCAGCAGGCGGCGTCCCCGGAGGAGCCCGGGCCGTCGGGCGAGGACCGCCGGCACATGATCCGCCGCCGTGCCCTCACGCTGATCATCATCGTGCTGCTCATCGGCGTCCCCGCCGGCTACCTCGCGATCTCGGCCGGCCAGAGCCGCGACAGCGGCAGGGAGAAGGAGGCGAAGTACGCGGCGACCGGCATGAGCGACGGCTGGCCGTCCAAGCTGCAGCGCCGCATCTACGAAGTGCCCGTCCCGGTCCCGTCCGACGAGGTCGCGTACTACGAGACGAACAACTGGAAGACCAGCCGGCTCTACGTCCAGTTCGAGACCACCGGCGCGGGTCTCGACGTCTTCCTGGCGGGGCTGGGCGTCGACCGGGACGCGCTGAAGAAGGACAAGATCGCGATCAGCGACCGCGCCCAGCGGGTCACCGGCTGGGAGTTCGGCGGGTCCGGCTCCTGGTGGGGCGTCGTCAACGAGCAGGAGAACCCGGCGCCGACCCAGGACGTCGTCGTGAACATGGCCAATCCGGACTACCCGATGGTCTACGTCGTCTCGCACACCGTTCCCTAGGGTTCCGGGGCCCGGCGGCAGGCCGTCGGAGCCGATTGTCAGACCCCGCCCGTAGAGTCGAAGACATCTGATCGGGCAGACGGGCGGGAGGTGACAGGACGTATGGGCGACATGGCCGTGACGGACACGACGGATCCCGGACGAGCGGGGGAGCGGGCGGAGCCGGAAGAGGCGACGCGGCACGAGGGGGCGGCGGCGCCCGTCCCCGCCCGGCTCGCGGCCGTCTTCCTGCCCGCACCACTCCCGCGCGAGGGACGGATCGCCTTCTGGGACCCCGACGGCGGGCCCGTCACCGGCATGGTCCCCGCGTACGGCGTCGAGCCGGTGCCCGGGGCGGCCGCTGCCGCCCCGGCCCCCGGGGACGGTCCCGCGCCGGTGCCGGATCCCGGGCACGGCGCGGAGGACGTGGCCGCAGCGGCCGCCGGGGACGGAGCCCGGCCGGACGGAGTGGTGGAGCTGACCGTCGTGCGACCGCACGGCTCCGGGGTGCGCCGCAGGACCACACCCGCGGTGTCGCTGCCGCTCGCCGAGGCGCTGCCCCTCCTGGTGCGTGCCCGGCACGACCCGGCCGCCCACCCCGCCACCGCCTGCTGGGGCGCGGCGGCCCTGCACGCCCTGCGGCTCACCGCGCGCGGCCGGCTGCTGCCCGGCCTGACCACGACCGGGCACGACGCCTGGCGGGCCGGCCCGCTCGACCCCGACGACATCGCGCACGTGCGGGCCGTGGCCGCCGCCCTGCCCCCCGAGGGCCACGCGGTCCCGCTCGACGGCCCGGGACCGATCCGGCTGCCGGAGCCGGAAGGGCTGATCCGGGCCTTCCTGGACGCGGTCGCCGACACTCTGCCCCGCACTCCGGCCGCGCCCCACGCATCGGGCCGTCCGTTCGCCGCCCGCGGAGCCCAGCGCCTGCCCGACGCCCACGACTGGGCCGCGGAGGTCGCCGCGGGCATGGACGCGGGCGTGCGGATCTCGCTCCGCCTGGACCTGTCGGCGTACGACCTGTTCGACCGGGACGCAGACGGCGGCGCGGGCGTGGAAGGCGGCGGCAGCGTCGGCGTGCGCAACGCCGGCGCGGCGATCGTCCAGGTGCACAGCCTCGCCGACCCCACCCTCGTGGCAGACGCCGCGGACCTGTGGTCGGGGGCGGCCGACGCGTCGTTCGGCCCCCGCGCGCGCGTGGACGCGGCCCTCGCCGTGCGGCGCGCGGCGCGGGTCTGGCCGCCGCTGGACCGGCTCACCGAACAGGACGTCCCCGACGTACTCGGCCTGTCCGAGGAGGAGGTCACCGACCTGCTGGGCGTGGCGGCCGGCCGGCTCGCCGCCGCGGGTGTCGCCGTGCACTGGCCCCGCGACCTGGCCCAGGACCTCACCGCGACCGCGGTGGTCAGGACCGCGCCCGGTTCGGCGACCGACGGCACGGGCTTCTTCGAGAGCGAGGACCTGCTCCAGTTCCGCTGGCAGCTCGCGATCGGCGGCGACCCGCTCACCGAGGCCGAGATGGACACCCTCGCGGAGGCCCACCGCCCGGTCGTCCGGCTCCGCGACCGATGGGTGCTGGTCGACCCGGCGCTCGTCCGCCGGGCCCGCAAGCGCGACCTGGGCCTGCTCGACCCGGTCGACGCCCTCTCCGTCGCCCTCACCGGCAGCGCCGAGGCCGACGGCGAGACGGTCGACGTGGTGCCCGTCGGCGCGCTGGCCGCCCTGCGCGACCGGCTCACGGCGGGTGTGCGTCCCGCCGAAGCACCGCCCGGCCTGCACGCCACCCTGCGCGACTACCAGCTGCGCGGTCTGGCCTGGCTCGACCTCATGACCTCGCTCGGCCTCGGCGGTTGCCTCGCCGACGACATGGGGCTGGGCAAGACCGTCACCGTCATCGCCCTGCACCTGAAGCGGGCCCGCACCGAACCGACCCTGGTCGTCTGCCCGGCCTCCCTCCTGGGCAACTGGCAGCGGGAGATCGAGCGCTTCGCGCCCGGCGTCCCCGTCCGCCGCTTCCACGGGCCCGACCGCACCCTCGACGACCTGACCGGCGGCTTCGTCCTCACCACCTACGGCACCATGCGGTCCGCCGCCACGACCCTGGCCGAGCAGCCCTGGGGCATGGTCGTCGCGGACGAGGCCCAGCACGTGAAGAACCCGTACTCGGCGACGGCGAAGGCCCTGCGCACGATCCCGTCCCCGGCGCGGGTGGCCCTGACCGGCACGCCCGTGGAGAACAACCTCTCCGAGCTGTGGGCGCTGCTCGACTGGACCACCCCCGGGCTCCTCGGCCCCCTGAAGTCCTTCCGCGCCCGGCACGCGCGCGCGGTGGAGAACGGCGAGGACGACCAGGCGGTGGAGCGCCTCGCCCGGCTGATCCGCCCCTTCCTGCTGCGCCGCAGGAAGTCCGACCCGGGCATCGTCCCCGAGCTGCCGCCGAAGACCGAGACGGACCACCCCGTCCCGCTCACCCGCGAGCAGGCCGCGCTGTACGAGGCGGTGGTGCGCGAGTCGATGCTCGCCATCGAGGCGGCCGAGGGCATGGGCCGCCGCGGTCTCGTCCTGAAGCTGCTGACCTCGCTGAAGCAGATCTGCGACCACCCCGCGCTGTTCCTGAAGGAGCAGCACCCGCTGGGCGGCACCGACCGGATGACCGCCCGCTCGGGCAAACTCGCCCTGCTGGACGAGCTGCTGGACACGGTGCTCGCGGAGGACGGCTCGGTGCTGGTCTTCACGCAGTACGTCGGCATGGCCCGCCTCATCACCTCCCACCTCGCCGCCCGCGCGGTCCCGGTCGACCTGCTGCACGGCGGTACGCCGGTGCCGGAGCGCGAGCGGATGGTGGACCGCTTCCAGAGCGGGGCGACCCCCGTGCTCGTCCTGTCCCTGAAGGCCGCCGGCACCGGCCTGAACCTCACCCGCGCCGGCCACGTCGTGCACTTCGACCGCTGGTGGAACCCGGCCGTGGAGGAGCAGGCCACCGACCGCGCCTACCGCATCGGCCAGACCCAGCCGGTCCAGGTCCACCGGCTCATCACCGAGGGCACGGTCGAGGACCGCATCGCCGAGATGCTCCGGTCCAAGCGGGCCCTTGCCGACGCGATCCTCGGCTCCGGAGAGTCGGCCCTCACCGAGCTGACGGCACGTGAACTGTCCGACCTCGTCTCCCTGCGGAGGCCGTCATGACCCCCAGGCCCGCCGACGAGGCCCGCCGCGCCCTGCGAGAGGCACGCGAGCGCGGCGAGGGACCGGGCGCGGACGGGGAACGCGGCGCGGCGGCACCGGCACCGTCGGCGCCGGTTCAGGGCCAGGAGAGTGCCCCTGGCGGGAAGCCGGCTGAGCACCCCGAGCCGCGCCCCGGGGACATCGCCCGCGCCGCGCTGCGCAGCGCACGGACCGCACGGCATGCGGGGGCGCACAACTCAGTGGGCGCCTCCGACGCCCCTGACACCTCCGAGGCCACCGACGCCCCGTCACGTCCGGAGAACCCGGCAGGTCCGGTGGAGGCGGCGGGTTCGGCAGGTCCGGCAGGGGTGGCGGACACGGCGGGACCAGGGAGATCGGCGGGTTCGGCAGGGGGGGCGGACACGGCGGGACCGGCAGGATCGGCCGGACCGGCGGGATCGGCAGGGGCGGTGGGATCGGCAGGGGCGGCAGGGTCGGCGGGCCCGGGGGAGCCGGCCAAGCGGGGAGAGGGAGCGGAACGGTCCGACGCGGTGACCGGGCCGACCGCCCTCGGTGGGGCGTCCCTCTCCGGTTCCGTGGACGGGGGCGACAGCCGACCGGCGGATGTGGCGCGCGAGGCGTTGCGGGCGGCTCGTCGGCAGGCGAAGGCGGACGCGGCGACCGAGGGCGCGGCGGCCCACGGCACATCGGCCAAGAGCGCGGCGAGGGCACGGCGGGCGCCCCGTCCGGCCGGTCGTCAGCAGCGGGCGGGCGGCATGGGCAGCGCCGACGCCCGTGCCCGCGCCGTACGGGACTTCGCCGCGGGCGCGTTCCGGCTGCCCCCGGAGGCGGACCCGGCCGGGGAAGTCCCGCCCGCCGGGGAGGCCCCGCCTGCTGGGGAAGTCCCGCCCACCGGAGAGGCCCTGGCCGCCGGGGAGTTCGTGCCTGTCGGGGATGCCCTGCCCGTCGAAGAGGCCCCGCCCGCCGGGGAGCCCATGGCCGCCGGGGAGTCCGTGCCCGCCGGGGAAGTCCCGCCCGCCGGGGATGCCCCGCCTGCTGGGGAAGTCCCGCCCACCGGAGAGGCTCTGGCCGCCGGGGAGTTCGTGCCTGTCGGGGATGCCCTGCCCGTCGAAGAGGCCCCGCCCGTCCGGGAGCCCATGGCCGCTGGGGATGCCCCGCCTGCTGGGGAAGTCCCGCCCACCGGAGAGGCCCTGCCCGCCGGAGAGTTCGTGCCTGCCGGGGAGGCCCCGCCTGCCGGGGAGGCCGTGCCCGCCGGGGAGCCCATGGCCGCTGGGGATGCCCCGCCTGCTGGGGAAGTCCCGCCCACCGGGGAGGCCCCGCCCACCGGGGAGGCCCCGCCCACCGGGGAGGCCCCGCCCGTTGCCGACGAGCCCCCGGCCGCGGAGAGGCCGGCCGACGGATCCTCCGGCGAGGGCCGGGCGGCCGCGTACCCGGAGCCGGGCGCCCCGCCCGGCCTGGCCCCCTCCACCGGGCCCACCACCTCTCCTCGCGCCCCACACACGCCGAGCCCCGAAGGTCCGGCACTCGACCACGAACAGCCGGGAAACCCCGGACGCCCGGGACACCCCGGACAGCCCGGGCACCCCGAACACCCGGGGCATCCGTCGGCGGTGCGCGGACGGGCGGCCTTCTCCGCACCGCCCGCGCAGCCTCGCGCCCCCCGCTCGATGGCGGCCCCGGACCGTGACGGCGAACTCCGGCGCACCTTCCCCGCGCTCCCGCCCCGGAAGGCCGCGGAGGAGGGCCTCGCCGGGACATGGTGGGGGAACGCGTGGGTGACCGCGCTGGAGGAGGGGGCCCTGGACGCCGCGCGGCTGGAGCGCGGGCGGGGATATGCCGAGCGGGGGCACGTGGACGCCATCACCGTGACGCCCGGGCTGGTCCTCGCCTACGTGCAGGGCAGCCGCCCCCGGCCGTACCGGGTGCAGGTGCGGCTGCGGACCCTCGGCGACGCCGACTGGGACCGGTTCCTGGACGCCGCCGTCGAACGGCCCGGACACATCGCCGCTCTCCTCGACAAGGAACTTCCCCACTCCCTGGCCGACCTTGCCGACCGCGGCGTCCCGCTGCTCCCCGGCCCCGGCGACCTCACCCCGCAGTGCAGCTGCCCCGACTCCGGGCACCCCTGCAAGCACGCCGCCGCCCTCTGCTACCAGACGGCACGTCTGCTCGACGCCGACCCCTTCGTGCTCCTCCTGCTGCGCGGCCGGGGCGAACGCGAGCTGCTGGACGCCCTGTCCCGGCGGAACGCGGCCCGCGCGGCACGCGCCGCCCAGGACCGGGGACCGGCGCCGCTGCCCGGAGTCCGGGCCGGTGAGGTCCTGACCCGGCGCGCCCTGCCGCCCCTCCCGGCGCCGCTGCCCGCGCCCCCGCATCCCGAACAGCCGCCGGCCTACCCGGCCGCCCCGGGCGGTCCCGACCCGTTCGCGCTGGACCAGCTCGCCACCGACGCGGCCGCCCGCGCCCACGCCCTGCTCACCACCGGGCGGGACCCGGTCGGCACGCTGACGCTGTGGCAGGACGCCGTCCGCCTCGCCGCGGCGCGCCCCGGCTCCGGCCTCACCGCCGGCACCCGCGCGCTCTACGCGTCCCTCGCCTCGGCCGCCGGGCGCGACACGGCGGAGCTGGCCCGGGCCGTCGCCGCCTGGCGGCAGGGCGGACCGGAGGGTCTCGACGTCCTGGAGGAGCCGTGGGACCCGCCGGCCGGCCGTTTCGACCGCGCCCGCCCCCTGCTGCTCGCCGCCGACCTCCCCGCCTTCCGCCCCTGGCGCAACCACCTCACCCACCCCCGGGGCCATGTCCAGCTCAGACTCGGCCGGGCAGGGCTCTGGTACGCGTACGAGTCGGAGCCCGGCCGCGAGGACTGGTGGCCGCGCGGCACCCCCGACCTCGACCCGGTCGGCGCCCTGACCGGTCTGGGCACCCGCGTCGACCTCTGACCATCCCGGACCACCCCCTGCGCGCCCGCGGAACGGCCCGGGCGCGCAGGGGGCGTTGTCTTCAGCAGGCCGGATGTATAGCCTCCTCATGGCATGTGACATTGCACAGCCCGGCGCGGTGCGCGGAGGAGGAGCCGTTGACCCTCAAGGTCGTCGTCGCGGGCGCGGGAGTCGTCGGAGCCGCCTGTGCCTTCCACGCCGCTTCGGCGGGCATGGACGTCACGGTCACCGACCGCGGACCCGTCGGTGCCGGGACGACAAGCCGCGGAGAGGGCAACGTCCTCCTCTCCGACAAGGAACCCGGCCCCGAACTCGCCCTGGCGCAGTTGAGCCGCACACTGTGGGACGAGGCCGGCCGGGAGCTCGGTCCCGACTCCCTCGAACTCGAGCCCAAGGGCGGCCTGGTCGTCGCGAGCGGCGTCGACGGCCTCGCCGCGCTCGGCGAGTTCGCCGCCCGGCAGGAGGCGGCCGGTGTCCGCGTGGAGCCGGTCGACCGGGTGCGGGACCTCGAACCCCACCTCGCGCCCGGGATCCCCGGCGGCGTCCACTACCCGCAGGACGCGCAGGTGCAGCCGGTGCTGGCGGCCGCCGCGCTGCTGCGAGCCGCCGTACGGCGCGGCGCGCGCTTCCACCACGGCGAGGTCGCCGGCGCGGTGACCGGCCGGGACGGCCGCGTCACCGGCGTCCGGACGGCCGCCGGTGACGTCCTGCCCGCCGACGCCGTCGTCAACGCCGCCGGCACCTGGGGCGGCGAGGTCGGCCGGAGGCTCGGTGCGCCCGTCGAGGTGCTGCCACGCCGCGGTTTCGTCCTGGTGACCGAGCCGCTGCCGCCGATGGTCCGGCGCAAGGTCTACTCCGCCGACTACGTCGCCAATGTCGCCTCCGGTGACGCCGGACTGGAGACCTCGTGCGTCGTGGAGGGCACGCGCGGCGGCACGATCCTCATCGGTGCCAGCAGGGAACGCGTCGGCTTCGACACGACGATGGACACCGCCGTGGTCGCCAGGCTCGCCGCACAGGCGTGCCGGCTCTTCCCCTTCCTGCGCGGCGTCCATCTGATGCGCACCTACCGCGGATTCCGGCCGTACTGCCCCGACCATCTGCCGGTCGTCGGCCCCGACCCGCGGGTGCCCGGCGTCGTCCACGCCTGCGGTCACGAGGGAGCGGGCGTCGGCCTCGCTCCCGCGACCGGCGCGCTGGTGACGGCCCACCTGCTCGGCCGCCCCTGGCGCGGCGCCGATCCGGCCGCGCACGCCGGTCTTCTCCCCGACCGCTTCCTCACCCCCGGAGGTGCGCCCCAGTGAGCGAGATCGTCGTCGACGGCGAACCCCTGCCGTTCGTCGAGGGACAGAGCGTCGCCGCGGCCCTCGTCGCGACGGGCCGGGTCGCCTGGCGCACCACCCGCGTCGGACACCGCCCGCGTGGCGTCTTCTGCGGCATCGGCGTCTGCTTCGACTGTCTCGTGACGATCGACGGAGCCGGCGGGCAGCGCGCCTGCCTGGTGCCGGCCCGGCCGGGCATGACCGTCACGACCCGGGAGGACGACGATGAGTGAGCCGGCGGACCTCGTCGTCGTGGGCGCGGGCCCGGCCGGCATGGCCGCGGCGGTGACGGCGCTGACCGGTCGACTGCGCGTCGCACTGGTGGACTCCGGAACCGCCGTCGGCGGTCAGTACTGGCGGCACCCGCCGGAGCACGCGCGAGCCGCCGTCCCGACCGAGGACCTGCACCACGGACTGCGTGAATACCGCGCACTCCGCAAGGTGTTGTCGGCGCACCGGGCGGCGGGCCGGCTCGACCTGCGCCTGGGGCACCACGCGTGGTCCGCCGTCCGCGAGGGCGACGGGTTCGCGGTCCACGTGGTCGACCGTCGCGCCGCGCCGCGGGAGACCGCGGCCGTCCTGCGCGCGCCGAGGCTCCTCGTGGCGACCGGCGCCTACGACCGGCAACTGCCCTTCCCCGGTTGGGACCTGCCCGGGGTCCTGACCGTCGGCGGCCTGCAGGCGCTGCTCAAGGGCGGCGGGGTCGCGGCCGGGAGCCGCGTGGCGCTGGGCGGCACCGGCCCGTTCCTGCTGCCGGTGGCCGCCGGTCTCGCCGCCCGCGGCGTCGAGGTCGTCGCGGTGTGCGAGGCGGCCCGTCCGCGGGCCTGGCTGCGACACCCCGGTCCGCTGCTGCGCAACCCGGGCAAGTGGGCCGAGGGAGCCGGGTACGCCGCCGCGCTCGCACGCCACCGCGTGCCGGTCCGTCCACGTACGGCGATCGTCGGCGCGGACGGAGACGAACGCGTGACCTCGGTGCGGATCGCCTCCCTGACGCCGGACGGCGCCCCGCGCCCGGGTACGGAACGACGCGTCGAGGCCGACGCCGTCGGCGTCGGCTGGGGTTTCGCGCCCCAGCTCGATCTGCTCGTCCCCCTCGGCTGCGCTCTCACGGAATCGGCGGACGGCAACGCGGTGGTCGCCGTCGACGCCGGCCAGCGCACCACCGTCCCCGGCCTCTACTCAGCGGGGGAGACGTGCGGCGTGGGCGGTGCGGCACTCGCGGTGGGCGAGGGGCGACTGGCCGCGGAGTCGGTCCTCGCCGACTCCGGCGCCGCCCCCCTGCGGGTGAACAGGCGCCTGGCCGCGGTGCGTTCCGCGGTGGTCCGGCAACGCGCCTTCGCCCGGGCGATGGCGCTGGCCCACCCGATTCCTCCCGCCTGGGCCTCGTGGCTGACCGACGCCACCGTCGTGTGCCGCTGCGAGGAGGTGACCGCCGGTGCGGTCCGGGCCGCCCGCGCCGACGGCGCGCACGACCATCGGCAGGTCAAGCAGCTGACCCGGGCCGGCATGGGCTGGTGCCAGGGGCGGATGTGCGGACCCGCCGTGCACTGCCTCACGGCGCGGGGGCGGGCCTACGAGCCCGCGGAACGGCTCGTCGCGACGCCCGTCACCCTCGGAGCGCTCGCCGACCTCGACGAAGGACCGCCGGCACCGACGGACAACGGTGAAACCGACAAGGAGTGTTCATGAGCGAGACCCGCAAGCCCTGGCACGGCGTCATCGTCGCGACCAGCCTGCCGTTCCACGACGACCTCTCCGTCGACTTCGGCGCCTACGGTGACAGCGTCGCCCACCTCGCCGAGCAGGGGATGCACGGCGTCGCGCCCAACGGATCGCTGGGCGAGTACCAGACCCTCACGTACGAGGAGCGCGACCGCGTCGTGGAGACCGCCGTCGCCAACGCCCCCGAAGGGTTCACCGTCATGCCGGGCGTCGGCGCCTACGGCGGTCGCGAGGCCAAGCGGCACGCCGAGTTCGCCAAGGACGCGGGCTGCCAGGCCGTCATGTGCCTGCCGCCCAACGCCTACCGCGCCGACGACCGCGCGGTGCTCGAGCACTTCGAACTGGTGGCCTCGGCGGGCCTGCCCGTCACCGCGTACAACAACCCCGTCGACACCAAGGTGGACCTGCGCCCCGACCTGCTGGCCAAGCTGCACGCCGAGGGGTTCGTCGTCGGGGTCAAGGAGTTCTCCGGCGATGTCCGGCGCTGCTACGAGATCGCCGAGCTGGCACCCGGCCTCGACCTCATGATCGGCACCGACGACACCGTGCTGGAGGTCGCCGTCGCCGGCGCCAAGGGCTGGGTCGCCGGCTACCCGCAGGTCTTCCCCCGGGCCTGCCTCGCGCTGTACGAGGCGTCCGTCCGGGGCGACCTGGAGACGGCACTGCCGCTCTACCGCCGACTGCACCCGGTGCTGCGGTGGGACAGCAAGACGGAGTTCGTCCAGGCCATCAAGCTCGGCCAGGAGCTGACCGGCCGCCGAGGCGGTGTCTGCCGTCCGCCGCGACAGCCGCTCGGCCCGGAGACGGAGGCCGTCGTGCGCGCCGCCACCCAGGCCCTCGTCGACGCCGGGGTGAACTGACGATGCGCTCGACGGTCTGCTACCACGCCGTCGACTCGCACACCGAGGGCATGCCCACCCGTGTGATCACCGGCGGTGTGGGCGTCCTTCCCGGCGCGACGATGTTCGAGCGACGGCAGCGGTTCGTCGCCGAACGCGACCACCTGCGCACCCTGCTCATGTGCGAACCGCGCGGGCACGCCTCGATGTCCGGGGCCGTCCTGCAGCCGCCGACCCGTCCGGACGCCGACTACGGCGTGCTCTTCATCGAGGTCTCCGGCTGTCTGCCGATGTGCGGGCACGGGACCATCGGTGTCGCGACGGTCCTCGTCGAGACCGCAATGGTCGAGGTGGCCGAGCCGGAGACCCTGGTCCGTCTCGACACTCCGGCCGGACTGGTCACGGCACGGGTGCGGGTGCGCGACGGCCACGCCGAATCGGTGACCCTGGAGAACGTGGCGTCGTACTGCCACGCACTCGACCAGGTCGTCGACGTCCCCGGATACGGTGCGGTGCGGTACGACATCGCCTACGGCGGCAACTTCTACGCCTTCGTCCGCACCGACGACCTCGGCATCCCCTTCGAGCGGGCGCACAAGCAGCGACTGCTCGACGCCGGACTGGCCGTCATGGACGCGATCAACAAGCAGAACCCGGTGTCCCACCCGGAGAATCCGGAGATCGACGTGTGCCACCACGTCTACCTCGAGGCCCCCGGATCGACCGCGCAGCACTCACGGCACGCCATGGCGATCCACCCGGGATGGTTCGACCGCTCGCCCTGCGGCACGGGCACCAGCGCCCGGATGGCACAGCTGCACGCCCGCGGCCAGCTGCCGATCGGCCGGGACTTCGTCAACGAGTCGTTCATCGGCTCCCGGTTCGTCGGCCGGATCCTGGGGGAGACGACGGTCGGGGACCGCCCGGCCGTCCTGCCGTCCGTCACCGGCCGCGCCTGGATCACCGGCACCGCGCAGTACCTGCTCGATCCCACGGACCCCTACCCGGCGGGCTTCACCCTCTGAGGGACCGACCGGGGGGCACCCGGTGGGGCCGGGACGGCCTGAAGCGGCATCGGGGCCGCGGGGGCCGCGCGCCGTCAGTCCTCGGTGTTCGCCTTGCCGTCCGCCCAGAGCGTGCGGACGTGCGCGAGATGACGGCGCATGCACTCCTCGGCCTCACCACCGCGGCCGGCCACCATCAGATCCAGCAGTTCGACGTGCTCCTGGGCGGAAGCGACCAGCCGCCCCGTCTCGTTCAGGCTGCCCAGCCCGAACAGGCGCGAACGCTTGCGCAGGTCGCCCACCACTTCCACGAGATGGTGGTTGCCGGCCAGGGCCAGCAGTTCGAGGTGGAACCGGTGATCGGCTTCGAGGTACTTGAGGACGTCGTGCTCGCGGGCCGCGGTGACGATCTGCTGCGCCGACGGCCGCAGAGCCTCCAGTTGCTCGGCGGTCGCGGTCGCGGCGACGCGTCCCACGGTGGGAACCTCGATCAGCGTGCGGATCTCGGTGAACTCGTCGAGGTCCCGCTCGGTCATCTCCGTGATGCGGAACCCCTTGTTGCGCACCGCTTCGACCAGGCCCTCCCTGGCCAGGTCCAGCATGGCCTCGCGCACCGGGGTCGCGGAGACGCCGAGTTCGGCGGCCAGGGCGGGGGCGGAGTAGACGACACCGGGGCGCAGGTCACCGGCGATGAGAGCGGCCCGGAGCGCATGGGCGACCTGGTCGCGCAGATGGGTCTGGACGGAGATCGACTGGGACTTGAGATGCGGCATCCGTGCTCCTGCGTCCGACCAGCCAATGACGCCCCACCATACAATGTCACGTTGCGCCGACGGCCGGTGCGCATGCGCGCTCGCCGGTGTCCGGTTGTCGACGGTCCGCCCTGAATACCTGGACTGTGAACCTCGTCCGACGGGAGACTTCCGACTCCGGCGCGGCGACCGAACGAGTGACCGTCGTCCGGTTTACCGGCGTTTCGGGAAGGCACTCCAAGAGTGTTCTTCCCGCCCGCTCAGGAGAGCCCCATGACCCAGGTCATCGACTTCGTTCCGCAGCGTCGGGGCGAACGCCGCAAGCCCACCGAGTACGCCGAGCGGCCGCGCGGACGCCACTGATGAGCGGTGGCCCGACGCTCTTGGACGAGTGCACGGTGGACGCGGTCGACGTGCACGCCTTCGAGGTCCCCACCGACGGCCCCGACGGCAAGGAGCAGGACGGCACCCTGGAGTGGGACTCCACGACCCTCGTCCTCGTCCGGGTGCACGCCGGTGGCAGGACCGGCCTCGGCTACACCTACGGCGACGTCTCGGCCGCCACGTTCGCGCACTCGAAGCTGGCCCCGGTGATCGAGGGCGCGAGCGTCGGCTCGCCGGCGGCGCTGTGCCGGCGGATGGCCGCGCGGATCCGCAACGCGGGCCGTCCCGGCGTCGGGGCCATGGCCCTGTCCGCCGTCGACGTGGCGCTGTGGGATCTCAAGGCGCGGCTGCTGGACCTGCCCCTGGTCCATCTCCTGCCGGCCCACCACGACCGGGTGCCCGTCTACGGCAGCGGCGGCTTCACCAACTACCCCCTGGACCGGCTCACCGACCAGCTCACCGGGTGGGTCGGCCAGGGCGTCCCCCGCGTGAAGCTGAAGACGTCGCGGCAGCCCGAGCGCGACGCCGAACGCCTCACCGCCGTACGCGAGGCGATCGGCGCCGCACCGGAACTGTTCGCCGACGCCAACGGCGCGCTCGGTCGCAAGGAGGCCCTGTACTGGGCGCACCGGTTCCACGACGAGTGGGACGTGCGCTGGTTCGAGGAGCCCGTCAGCTCCGCGGACCTGGAGGGCCTGCGGATGCTGCGCGAGCGGGGCCCGGCACGGCTGGAGATCACCGCGGGGGAGTACGCCTTCACCGCCCAGGACTTCGCCAACCTCGTCGACGGCCCCGCCGGTCCGGCCGTCGACTGTCTCCAGGCCGACGTCACCCGCTGCGGGGGCATCACCGGCGTGCTGGAGATCGCCGGTCTGTCGGGCGTCCGGCACCTCGATCTGTCCGCGCACTGCGCCCCGGCGATCTCCGCGCACGCCTTCTGCGCCGTGCGCCGGCTGCGGCACCTGGAGTACTTCCACGACCACGTGCGCGTCGAGCACCTGCTGTTCGACGGCACCCTGTCGCCCGACGGCGGCGCCCTGCGCCCCGACACGGGCCGGCCGGGACTCGGCCTCGACGTCAAGTGGACCGACGCGGAGCCCTACCGCGTCCACGGCACGCGACCGACTTGACCAGGCGTCCGCGCACCCCTGACGCGTCCTGTCAGGACACGGCAGGGATCGAGCGGCCCGCCCAGTCCGGAGCGGGCTCGGTCAGCTGGGCGAAGCGGCGCCGGACCGGGCCCGGGAACTCGGTGGCCCGGCCCGCCTGCCGGTCGACGTGGACCGCGAGCAGCTCGGTCGTCGCCACCGGCACCGCGTCGGGCGCCGGCTCCGACTCCGGTTCGGACACCACGTACATCTCGTGCACGAAGCGCGCCTTGCGGGCTGCCGCACCCAGCACCCGCGTGCGGACGGCCAGGTGAGCGGCCTCGGGCACGTCCCGGAGGTAGCGGATGTGGGACTCGACCGTGTAGAGGGAGCAGCCGGTGGACTCGCGGTAGCCGGAGTCCAGGCCCGCCTCGATCATCAGCGCGTCAGTGGCGTGGCCGAAGACGAGGACGTAGAACGCCTCGCTCATATGGCCGTTGTAGTCGATCCACTCCGGGCGGACCGTGCTGCGGAACAGCGGGAGCCCCGTCATCGGGAGTCCTTCTCGCGGTCCAGGCGGCCGGTGGCGCGCAGTACGTCGATGACACCTCGGTCGCGTTCGGCCACCAGGTCCGCGATGGAGCGGCCGTCCGCCGCCTCGTCGCAGCCCGCCACCACGGCGTCGTACAACTCCTTGTCCAGCTCGGGCGCTTCGAGGCGCGTCCACGGCGACTTCAGGGACGGGCCGAAGTGGTCCAGCATGTGCGCCATGCCGCCCTCGCCGCCCGCGAGCGCGAACGTCAGCATCGGGCCCATCACCGCCCAGCGCAGCCCGGGCCCCTCGGTGATCGACAGGTCGATGTCCCGGACCGTCGCCTCGCCGCTCGCGACCATGTGCAGCGCCTCGCGCCACAGGGCCTCCTGGAGGCGGTTCGCGATGAAGCCCGGCACCTCGTTGTCCATCGTGATGACGGACTTGCCCGCGGCCTCGTAGAAGCGGGCGGCCCAGGCGACCGCCTGCGCGTCGGTGCGCTCGCCGCCGACGACCTCGACGAGCGGGATGAGGTAGGGCGGGTTGAAGGGGTGGCCGACGACCAGGCGCGAGGGGTCCGCGGCCGTCGTCTGCATGTCGGTCATCGGATAGCCGGAGGTGGAGGAGGCGATGACGACGCCGGGCGGTGTCGCCGCGTCCAGCCGGGCCAGCAGATCGCGCTTGAGGTCGAGCTTCTCGGGCGCGCTCTCCTGGACGAACTCGGCGTCGACCACGGCCTGTTCGAGGGTGTCGGTCACGGTGAGCCGGTCGGCCGACGCGCCCTCGGCGAGGCCGAGCGAGGTGAGTGCGGGCCAGGCCGCGTCGACCAGGCGGCGCAGCTTCTGCCCGGCGTCGGGCGCGGGGTCCCAGGCGGTCACGTCGTAGCCGCGTGCCAGGAAGTGGGCGACCCAGCCGCCGCCGATGACTCCGGCGCCGACACAGGCGACACGGCGGACGTTCTCGGGTGAGGTCATGAGGGGGTTCCTTCGTCGTCGCGGCGGGTTACTTGCGCGGCTTGAGACCGAGAGTGGCGCGGGCCTCGTCCGGTGTCGCGACGCGTGCGCCGATCGACTCGGTCAGGGTCACGGCCCGCTCGACGAGCTGGGCGTTGGTCGCCTTGTTGCCCTTGCCGAGGTACAGGTTGTCCTCCAGGCCCACCCGCACGTGGCCGCCGAGCAGGATCGACTGCGCGACCCACGGCATCTGCATCCGGCCGAGCGCGAAGCTCGCCCAACGCGCGCCCTCGGGGAGCATGTTGACCATCGACTGGAGCACTCCCGGGTCCGCGGGCGCGCCCCACGGGATGCCCATGCACAGCTGGAACACCGTCGGGTCGTCGAGCAGGCCCTCCGCGAGCAACTGCTTGGCGAACCAGAGCTGGCCCGTGTCGAAGATCTCCAGCTCGGGCCGCACACCCAGTTCCTGAATGCGCCGCGCGCCCGCACGCAGCATGTCGGGCGTCGAGACGTAGAGGTTCGAGCCGTCGCCGAAATTGAGCGAGCCGCAGTCCAGTGTGCAGATGTCGGGAAGCAGGTCCTCGACGTGCGGAAGCCGCTCCAGACCGCTGACGAGGTCGGTGCCGGGGAGGTGGGTGAGCGGGTCGTCCGGGTCGATGACCAGATCGCCGCCCATGCCGGCGGTGAGGTTGATGACGACGTCGGTGCCGGTCTCCTTGATGCGCTCGACGACCTCCCGGTACAGCTTCGGGTCGCGGGACGGATCGCCGGTCTCCGGGTCGCGTACGTGGATGTGGACGACGGCCGCTCCGGCGGCGGCCGCCTCGACGGCGTTCCTGGCTATCTGCTCCGGGGTGACGGGGACATGGGGGCTCTTGCGGACGGTGTCGCCGGCGCCTGTGAGCGCGCAGGTGATGATGACGTTCTCGGTCATGGGCATGCGGGAACTCCCGGGATCGGGGCTTCGGGCTTCGGGGCTTCGGGCTTTGGGGCTTCGGGCTTTGGTGGCTTCTGGCTTCTGGCTTCTGGCTTCTGGCTACGGAGCCAGGATCGTGTCGGTGACGTGGGTGGTCAGTGCCGCGTGCATCGCGTCCGCGGCCGCGGCGGACGACGGCCCGCTCACCGAGAGGACGTGCGTCGCCAGGCCGTCGATCAGGGCGGTGAGCGTCAGTGCCGCCGCCTGCGGATCGAGCCCGGCGCGGAACACGCCCTGTCCGACACCTCGCCGTACGACGTCGGCGACGGTCTCCCGCCACTGCCGGTAGTACTCGGAGTGCAGTCGGCCCACCGCAGTGGAGCGCGCGGCCTCCGCCCACAGGTCGAGCCACACCGCCCACTGGCGGCGCTGCTGCGCGGTGCGCGGCGTCTGCAGCGCGATGAGCTGGCGCAGCTCCGCCGCCGCGTCGTCCGCTTCGGCGAGACGGGTGGCACGGCGCGCGGTGTCCTCGTCCATGCACCAGCGCACGGCCGCCTCCAGAAGGTCGGCACGGCCGGGGAAGTGGTAGTGGATCGCGGCGCTGCTGGTGGCGCAGGCGCGCGCGATGTCGGCGACCCGCACCGCGTGGAAGCCGTGCTCGGCGATCAGCCGGACCGTCTCGCGGACGATCTGCAGCGGTCGTCCGCCCTCGACCTCGGCCGCCGGCGCCGGGGCCTTCTCGCGGGACCGGGTGCCGAGCAGCCAGCCCGCGTCCACCCGCCCCTCGTCGGCGATCCGCGCCAGCTCCGCGGCCGTGAAGCGGCGGGTGCCGCTCAGCGAACGCGAGAGCTTGGACGGATCCATGACGACACGGCGCGCGAACTCGCGCTGGCTGACACCCGCGGCCGCGATGACCTCGCGGACGCGGGCGGCGGTGTCGGCGGTCGGTGTGCCGTCGAGGACGTCGTCGGTTTCCACGGCCCCGACCCTAGGCAAGCGTTGCGGAAAACTCAACACAGGATCGCGAGAAAAATGCTCTTACGCAGCTTATTGAGCTCCTGACTGGTGTGCCAGTCAGGAACGCAACAACCTGAGGGTCCGATGCGGAGGCAGCCGCCGGCCTGTTCCGTCACGGTTGAGTACCGAGGCCGGAACTATGGCTTCCATCACAGCTGACGTGATCATGGCCTGATGAGATCGCCGGATGCTCGGTTTCCTCGTCCGTCTCCTGCCCTTCTGGGTCCGCGAACCCCTCCTCGTCGTGGTCGGGTCCGTCGTCGGCGTACGCCTCGTGTATCTCGCCCTCCACGACGGCGAGTGGGCCCCGGCCGGGATCGGCGCGGTGTTCCTGGTGTTCACCGCGGTACGCGTCCACACGGTGGTGCAGGCCCTGCGCGCCCGCCGGAACCCGGGCCCGGCAGCCTCCACGGACGGGACGGCGCCCGACGCCGCCGTTCAGCCGCAGCCACAGCCGCAGCCGCAGCCGCAGGCTCAAGCTCCGGCGCGGCAGCGCCCCGCCCCGGCCGTTGCGGAGAAGGAACCCAACGCGTGGGGCCAGGCGTTCGCGGCCGTCGCCGTGTTCGCGGCACTCGGGGCCGCGGCGTGGCTGGGACCGGAGCTGCTGCCCTCCGAGGCCCACGGCACGCCGCAGGCCGTGTCCTGTCCGGGCGGGCAGGAAACGGAGCTGCCGAGCGCCTACAAGACGTCCCGGACGGTGACCGGCGCCGAGCTGTGCGAGGCGCTCGACACGCCCGATCTGGCCCGGCTCCTCGGAACGCCGGCGGAGACCGCGACCGGGGCGTCCGCCTCCAACGACACCGCCCCCCTGACCGACGGAAAGGTCGCCCAGCCGGAGGCCGAGGTCCGGTTCGACACCTACACCGTGCACGTCTCGGCCACCTACAACCACCTGTCGATCGCCCAGTACGTGAAACTGATGGAGTTCGGGGACGAGATCGACGTCAAGAAGCTCCAGGTCCTCGGCCGGCCCGCGGTCTTCTCCTCCGACCACACCATGCAGTTCGAGATCGATCTCGGCAGCGGCGGATCCGGCGGACCCGTCGAGCAGGGCCCCCTGGCCAGAACGCTGGCCGTGGCCCTCGACGCGAAGGACCACGGTGGCTACTACGAGATCACCGTGTGGAGCACGTCCGGAGCCTTCCCGGACGACGCCGCCCTCCTCGACATCACTGAGAAGGTCCTCCCGGCCGTCCCCGAGCGGACTGTGTGACAAGACGCTCGCCGGTACGCCCTCGCGGTCGTTCGGCGTGTCCCGGAACCCGTAAGGGGCACTGGGGGAACGATGCATGTTCCCGGGCAGTGCGGAGCCGGGCCGGAGCGGAGGACACACGTGGAGCAGCGGGGCGCGGCCGAGCGGTACGGCGAGAGCGTGGCGGGGGATGCGAACGGCGCCGTCGGGTCCGCCGAACAGGCGCACGCCGTGCCGGACGCACGCCGGCGTGTCCCACGCACCGACGCACTGCTGCGCGACCCCCGCCTCCTGGACGCGGCGGACCGGCTCGGTCCGGAACGGGTCAAGTCGGCGGTCCGCCGCGCACAGCAGCAGGCGAGGGAGGGCGCCGTACCGCCGGACGGGGTGGCGGACGCGGCGGTCGCCCTCCTGCCGCGCACGGCGTGCGGACTCCGGCCGGTGATCAACGCGACGGGGGTGCTGCTCCACACGAATCTCGGCAGGGCGCCGCTGTCCGCCGCCGCCCGGCAGGCGGTACAGGACGCCGCCGGACCCACCGACGTCGAACTGGACCTGGAGACCGGCGTACGAGCCCGACGTGGCCGTACCGCACTGGCCGCTCTGCGGGCCCGGGTGCCGTCCGCCGCCGCGGTGCACGTCGTCAACAACGGAGCCGCCGCCCTGGTACTCGCCGCCACCGCGCTGGCCGCCGGCAAGGAGATCGTGGTCAGCCGCGGGGAGATGGTGGAGATCGGGGACGGCTTCCGGCTGCCGGACCTGCTGGTGTCCACCGGGGCCCGGCTGCGCGAGGTGGGCACGACCAATCGCACGACCGCGCAGGACTACGCCAGGGCGATCGGCCCCGAGACGGCCTTCGTCCTGAAGGTGCACCCCTCGAACTTCCGCATCACCGGATTCACCCGCGCCGCCGACATCTGCGAACTGGCGCCCCTCGGTGCCCCGGTGGTCGCCGACATCGGGTCGGGTCTGCCGGCCCCGCATCCGCGCCTGCCGGAGGAACCGGACGCCCGGAGCCAACTGGAGGCCGGAGCCGCCCTCGTCACCGCCAGCGGGGACAAACTGCTGGGCGGGCCCCAGTGCGGACTGGTCCTCGGACGGGAGGACCTGGTCCGCACCATGGCCCGGCATCCGCTCGCCCGGGCGCTGCGGGTCGACAAACTGACCCTCGCCGCGCTGGAGGCCACGTTGACCGGCCCGCGGACGCCCACCGAACAGGCGCTGGGCGCCGATCCCGAGCAGCTGTTCCGCCGTGCCGAGCGGCTGGCCACCGCGTTGCGGACGGACGGCGTCGACGCGCGGGCGGTCGGCAGCCTGGCCACCGTGGGCGGCGGCGGGGCGCCCGGCGTCACGCTGCCGAGCGCCGCGCTGTCCCTGCCCGAGCCGTACGCCACCGCTCTGCGCGTGGGACGCGTTCCCGTGGTCGGGCGCCTTGACGCAGGACGGTGCCTGCTGGACCTGGGGGCGGTGCCGGCCGAGGACGACCAGCGGCTGGCCGAGGCCGTGCGCTGCGCACGGGCGGCGGGGGAGAGGTAGGGGACATGCGGGTACTGGCCACCGCCGGGCACGTCGACCACGGCAAGTCCGCCCTGGTACGGGCGCTGACGGGTATGGAACCCGACCGTTACGAGGAGGAGCGGCGCCGCGGCCTGACGCTCGACCTCGGATTCGTCTGGACCCGGCTGGGGCCGGACTCACCGGGCGGTGCCGCCGGCGAGCACCTCGCCTTCGTCGACGTACCGGGCCACGAGCGGTTCGTCTCCACCATGCTGGCGGGCGTCGGCCCGGTGCCCGGCGTGCTCTTCGTGGTCGCCGCCGACCAGGGGTGGCAGCAGCAGTCCCAGGAGCACCTGGAGATCCTGGACGCGCTCGGCGTCCGGCACGCCGTGCTCGCCGTGACCCGCAGCGACCTGGCCGACCCCGGGCCGGTACGGGCGGACGCCGTCGAACGGCTGGCCGCCACCTCGCTGGGCACCGTACCGTCCGTCGCGGTCAGCGCGGTGACGGGCACGGGACTGGACGAACTGCGCGGCGAACTGGCCCGGCTGAGTGCCGCGTTGCCCGACTCGCCGGCCGACGCCGACGTACGGCTGTGGCTGGACCGCGCCTTCACCGTGCGCGGCCACGGCACGATCGTCACCGGCACCCTGGGGGCGGGCACCCTGCGCGTCGGCGACCGGCTCGTGACGGGTGACGGCACGAGCGCGCTGCGGGTGCGCGGACTGCAGTGCCTGCACGAGGAGCGGACGTCGGTCGGCGGCGTGGCACGGGTGGCCGTCAACGTCCACGGCGGCACCGAAGCCTCGCTCGGCCGGGGCGAGGTGCTGCTCACCCCCGACCGCTGGCTGCTCACCGCCGTGACCGACGTCCGGGTGCACGGAACGCCGGTGTCGGAGCTCCCGCGGACGGTCACCCTGCACATCGGGACCGCAGCGGTACCGGTCACCGTCCGGCCGCTGGGCGAGGACACCGCCAGGCTGACCCTGACCCGTGGGCTCCCGCTGCGGGTCGGCGACCGGGCCGTTCTGCGGGAACCGGGTGGACGGCGCGCCCCGTGCGGCCTGACCGTGCTGGACGTGTCACCGCCGCGGCTGACACGGCGCGGAGCGGCCCGGACCAGGGCGGCCGAGTTGACGGTCATGACCGGCCGCCCGGACGGTGCCGCCGAACTGCGGCGACGCCGGCTCGTCCGCCGGCCGGACCTGGAAGCCATGGGGATCGCCGCTCCCGGCCCGCCCGTCACCGGCGACTGGCTGGCCGACCCCGCGCACTGGGCCGCACTGCGCGACCGCCTGGCAGCGGAGGTGGCGCGACACGCCGACCGGCACCCGCTGGACCCCGGGCTGCCCACCGAGGCGGCCAGGCGCCTGCTCGGCCTGCCGGACCGCGCCCTCGTCCAGGCTCTCGTCGACACACCCGGCGGGGACGTACTGAACCACCGTCAGGGCCGCCTCCACGGGCCCGGCGACGCCCGTCCGTCGCTGCCGCCGTCGGTCCGCAGGGCCGTCGACGCCCTGGGGGAGGACCTGCGCCGGTCGCCGTTCCGCGCTCCCGAGGCCGGCCGGCTGGCCGAACTGGGGCTGGACCACAAGACCCTGGCAGCCGCCGTCGCGGCCGGCGCGCTGCTCCGGGTCGCCGAGGGCGTCGTGCTGCTGCCAGGTGCGGACGCGGACGCCGCCGCCGTACTGCGGTCGCTCCCCAGGCCGTTCACGCTGAGCGAGGCGCGCCGCGCCCTCGACACCACGCGCCGGGTGGCCGTGCCCCTGCTGGAGTTGCTGGACCGGCAGGGACACACCGAGCGCGTGGACGACCAGCACCGGCGCTGCCGGGAGGCCGCGGGGAGCGGAGGCGGACGGGAATCGAACCCGCCTGCCCGAGATCCTCGGACACCTCGGTTTTGAAGACCGGGAGGGCCACCAGGCACCCACACGCCTCCACCGCCCGCTCAGGCTACAGGAGCGCCGTATCCCCGCGACGACGACCGACCCACCGGAAGGACCAGGCATGACGACCATCCGCGAGACACCCGTACGGCTCACGCAGTTCGCCCACGGCGGCGGCTGCGCCTGCAAGATCCCGCCGGGTGAACTGGAGGACGTGCTCGGCGGCCTCACGTCCGCCGGGACGGCCCCGGCCGACACGTCCCTGCTCGTCGGGCTGGCCACCGGCGACGACGCCGCGGTGGTCACCCTGCCCGCGCCGGGCGGCGCCCCGGCCCAGGCGGTGGTCTCCACGGCGGACTTCTTCACGCCGGTCGTCGACGACGCCTACGACTGGGGCCGCATCGCCGCGGCCAACGCCCTGTCGGACGTCTACGCGATGGGCGGCCGGCCGCTCGTCGCCGTCAACCTGCTGGCCTGGCCCCGCGACGTGCTGCCGTTCGACCTCGCGCGCGAGGTGCTGCGCGGCGGGCTGGACATCGCCACCGAGGCCGGCTGCCACGTGGGCGGCGGACACAGCGTCGACGACCCGGAACCCAAGTACGGCATGGCCGTCACCGGCATCGCGGACCCGGAGCGGCTGCTGCGCAACGACACGGGCCGCCCCGGACTGCCGCTGTCGCTCACCAAGCCCCTCGGCCTCGGCGTCCTCAACAACCGGCACAAGGCCACCGGCGAGCGGTTCGAACAGGCCGTGGCGACCATGGTGGCGCTGAACCGGGACGCGTCCGCGGCGGCCCTGGAGGCCGGGGCGACCTGCGCCACCGACGTCACCGGCTTCGGTCTGCTGGGCCACCTGCACAAGCTCGCCCGTGCCTCGGAGGTCACCGCCGTGCTCGACACCGCCGCCGTGCCCTACCTCGACGGAGCCCGGGAGGCCGTCCGGGACGGGTACGTCAGCGGCGGCACCCGGCGCAACCTGGAGTGGGTGGACCCGTTCACCGACTTCGGCCATGCCGACGCCGACACCCGGCTGCTGCTGGCCGACGCGCAGACCTCCGGCGGGCTGCTGGTGGTGGGTGAGGTGCCGGGCGCTCCCGTCATCGGGGAACTGGTGCCGAAGGGGGCCCACTCCGTCGTCCTCAGGTGACCGGAAGAACCCGCGGCCGTCCTCGGGCGGCCGAAAGGTGACCGGAAGGCTCACGGTTCGGTGCCGGTGTCCTCGTCGATGCCGGCCCGTGCCCGGTAGCCCCGTACCAGCTCCAGTGCGGCCGGCCCCCTGGGGCGGCGGCCCGCCCTGATGTCGACGGCGAACGCCTTGGTCTCCTGGATGTGGCTGTTCGGGTCCAGGGACAGGTGCAGCAGTTCGTTCGCGGCGTCGCCGGTCGCGTAGCCGTTGGGACCCCAGTGGTAGGGCAGGCCGACCTGGTGCAGCCGTCGGCCCTGCACGGTGAGCGGTGCCATGCGGTCGGTGACCAGCACCCGCGCCTCGACCACGCCGCGGGCGCTGACGATCGTCGCCCAGCCGGTGTGCTCCAGCCCGCGCGAGGCGGCCAGTTCGGGGGAGACCTCGCAGAAGAACTCCGGCTGCAGCTCGGCGAGATAGGGCTGCCAGCGGGACATGCCGCCCGCGGTGTGGTGCTCGGTGAGCCGGTAGGTGGTGGCGACGTACGGGAACACCTCGGAACCGGGCTCGGTGCCGCTGGGCTGGTAGCGGTTGTCCGGGTGCGGCTTCAACAAGTGGCGCACCGGGTTGCGCTGTTGCGTGTACAGCAGGTTCGGGAACGGCGAGTCCTGCGGTTCGTAGTGCGTGGGCAGCGGGCCGTCGGTGAGACCGGACGGGACGTACAGCCACGCCTTGCCGTCCGCCTGCATGATGAACGGGTCGTTGCCGGCGAGTGCCGCCGGCCCCTTGGCGTCCGGCGGCGGCACGTGGTCGGGGGCCTTGTCGGGCTTGAAGTCGGGGACGTCGTGCCCGGTCCAGGAGCCCTCGTCCGCGTCCCACCACACCAGGGCCTTGCGCTCGCTCCACGGCCGGCCGTCCGGGTCCGCCGAGGCGCGGTTGTAGAGGATGCGGCGGTTGGCGGGCCAGGCCCAGCCCCACTCGCCGGCCACCCAGTCCTGCTCCTCGCCCGGCTTGCGGCGGGCCGCCTGGTTGACACCGTCCTTGTAGACCCCGCAGTAGATCCAGCAACCGCAGGCCGTCGACCCGTCGTCGTTCAACTCCTCGTACGAGGACAGGGGGTTGCCGTCGGCGTCGTACCCGTTGATCTCGGCGAGGACGGCCTCCGCCTCCGGCTCGGCGTACTCGCCCCTCGTGGGGTAGTCCCAGGTCAGGTCGAGCAGTGGCCGGTCCATCTCGTCGGTGGACGCGGCGAGTTTCTCCCGGATGATCCGGCCGAGGTGGTAGGTGAACCAGAGGTCGCTGCGGGCCTCGCCGGGCGGTTCGACGGCCTGGTGGTGCCATTGCAGCAGCCGCTGGGTGTTGGTGAAGCTGCCGTCCTTCTCGGTGTGGGCGGCGGCGGGCAGGAAGAACACCTCGGTGCCGATGTCCTCGGTGCGCATCTCGCCCGTCTCGATCTCCGGGCCGTCCTTCCACCAGCTGGCCGACTCGATGAGGGAGAAGTCCCGGACGACCAGCCAGTCCAGGTTGGCCATGCCGAGGCGCTGCATCTTGGCGTTGGCGGAGCCGACGGCGGGGTTCTCGCCCATGAGGAAGTAGCCCTTGCAGACGCCGTCCAGCTGGGCCATGACCGTCTCGTAGGTGGAGTGCGAGCCGGTCAGCCGCGGGAGGTAGTCGAAGCAGAAGTCGTTGTCGTCGGTGGCGGCCGGGCCCCAGTACGCCTTGAGGAGGCTGACGAGGTAGGAGCGCATGTTGCCCCAGTAGCCCTTGCGAGCCGCCTCGGCGCCGACGAAGGTGTCGAGGTTCTGCTGCTGGTGGGCGTGGGGCATGGGGATGTAGCCCGGCAGCAGGTTGAACAGGGTCGGGATGTCCGTGGAGCCCTGGATGGAGGCGTGGCCGCGCAGGGCGAGGATGCCGCCGCCCGGCCGGCCGATGTTGCCCAGCAGGCTCTGCAGGACGGAGGCGGCGCGGATGTACTGCACGCCGACCGTGTGCTGCGTCCAGCCGACCGCGTAGGCGAACGCCGTCGTCCGGTCCCGCCCCGAGTTCTCCGCCACCAGCTCGCACACCTGGCGGAAGAGGTCCTGCGGCACGCCGCAGACCTGCTCGACCACCTCGGGCGTGTAGCGGGCATAGTGCCGTTTGAGGACCTGGAAGACGCAGCGCGGGTGGGTCAGGGTCTCGTCCCGTTCCGGTTCGCCCTCACCGATGTCGGCGCCGCCCGAGCCGTGCGCCTCGCCGCGGGCGGCCTCCGTCACACTGCTGCCGCCCTTGGTCCGCTTGTCGTACTCCTGGTCACGCTCGCCCGACGCCGCCTGCATTTCCGTGCCCTCGTACTGCCAGCTGCCGTTGTCGTAGCTGCGGCTGTCGGGGTCGAGACCGGAGAAGACGCCGTCCAGGTCCTCCGTGTCGCGGAAGTCCTCCCGCAGGACGACCGGCCCGTTGGTGTAGGCGACCACGTAGTCACGGAAGTAGCCCTCGGTCCGCAGGACGTGGTTGATGATCCCGCCGAGGAAGGCGATGTCCGATCCGGCGCGCAGCGGCACGTGGACGTCGGCCAGGGCGCTGGTGCGGGTGAAACGCGNAGTTCGGGCGCGAAGGCCGGGTCGCGGACGACGGTGCGGTGGAAGGGGATGGCGGTGGCCATGCCCTCGACCTGGAATTCGTCCAGGGCGCGGGCGGCGCGCTGGAGTGCCTCGGCGCGGGTGCGGCCGGTGACGATCAGCTTGGCCAGCAGGGAGTCCCAGGCGGGGCCGATCACCGATCCGGATTCGACGCCGGCGTCCAGGCGGACGCCGGGGCCGGTGGGCGCGTCGAAGCGGGTGACGGTGCCGGGGGCGGGCAGGAAGCCGCGGCCGGGGTCCTCGCCGTTGATGCGGAACTCGAAGGAGTGCCCGCGCAGGACCGGGTCGTCGTAGCCGAGTTCCTCACCGTCGGCGATGCGGAACATCTCGCGGACCAGGTCGATGCCGGCGACTTCCTCGGTGACCGGGTGCTCGACCTGCAGGCGGGTGTTGACCTCCAGGAAGGAGATCGTGCCGTCCATGCCGACGAGGAACTCCACCGATGCGGAACATCTCGCGGACCAGGTCGATGCCGGCGACTTCCTCGGTGACCGGGTGCTCGACCTGCAGGCGGGTGTTGACCTCCAGGAAGGAGATCGTGCCGTCCATGCCGACGAGGAACTCCACCGTGCCGGCGCCGACGTAGCCGGCCTCCTTCAGGATCGCCTTGGAGGACGAGTACAGCTCGGCCAGCTGCGCGTCGGACAGGAAGGGGGCCGGGGCCTCCTCGACCAGCTTCTGGTGGCGGCGCTGCAGCGAGCAGTCGCGGGTGGAGACGACGACCACGTTGCCGTGCTGGTCGGCCAGGCACTGGGTCTCCACGTGGCGGGGCTTGTCGAGGTAGCGCTCGACGAAGCACTCCCCGCGGCCGAACGCGGCCACGGCCTCGCGGACGGCGGAGTCGTACAGCTCGGGGACCTCTTCGAGGGTGCGGGCGACCTTCAGGCCGCGGCCGCCGCCGCCGAAGGCGGCCTTGATCGCGATCGGCAGGCCGTGCTCCTTCGCGAAGGCGACGACCTCGTCCGCGCCGGAGACCGGGTCGGGCGTCCNTCGAGGGTGCGGGCGACCTTCAGGCCGCGGCCGCCGCCGCCGAAGGCGGCCTTGATCGCGATCGGCAGGCCGTGCTCCTTCGCGAAGGCGACGACCTCGTCCGCGCCGGAGACCGGGTCGGGCGTCCCGGCGACCAGCGGGGCGCCGGCGCGCTGGGCGATGTGGCGGGCGGCGACCTTGTCGCCCAGGTCGCGGATGGCGTGCGGGGGCGGGCCGATCCAGATCAGCCCGGCGTCCAGGACCGCCTGCGCGAACTCGGCGTTCTCCGAGAGGAATCCGTAGCCGGGGTGGATGGCGTCCGCGCCCGACTCACGCGCGGCTTTGAGGACCTTGGCGATGTCCAGATAGCTGGTCGCGGGGGTGTCACCACCCAGGGCGAACGCCTCATCAGCGGCGCGGACATGCAATGCGTCCCGGTCCGGGTCCGCGTAGACGGCCACGCTCGCGATCCCGGCGTCCCGGCAGGCCCGGGCCACGCGGACAGCGATTTCGCCACGATTGGCGATGAGCACCTTCGATGCGGAACATCTCGCGGACCAGGTCGATGCCGGCGACTTCCTCGGTGACCGGGTGCTCGACCTGCAGGCGGGTGTTGACCTCCAGGAAGGAGATCGTGCCGTCCATGCCGACGAGGAACTCCACGGTGCCGGCGCCGACGTAGCCGGCCTCCTTCAGGATCGCCTTGGAGGAGGAGTACAGCTCGGCCAGCTGGGCGTCGGAGAGGAAGGGCGCGGGGGCCTCTTCGACCAGTTTCTGGTGGCGGCGCTGCAGCGAGCAGTCGCGGGTGGAGACGACGACCACGTTGCCGTGGGTGTCGGCCAGGCACTGGGTCTCCACGTGGCGGGGCTTGTCGAGGTAGCGCTCGACGAAGCACTCCCCGCGGCCGAAGGCGGCCACGGCCTCGCGGACGGCGGAGTCGTACAGCTCGGGGACCTCGTCGAGGGTGCGGGCGACCTTCAGGCCGCGGCCGCCGCCGCCGAAGGCGGCCTTGATCGCGATCGGCAGGCCGTGCTCCTTCGCGAAGGCGACGACCTCGTCCGCGCCGGAGACCGGGTCGGGCGTCCNGCGGCTTGCGCTGCTCGATGAAGGCCACGTGCCGCCAGGTGTCCGCGCCGAGCCCCTGGGTGTTGTCGTAGGACATGCCGGTCAGCTCCAGGCCGTCCTCGGGGATCGCGTTCCACTCCTTGCACGCGACCTCGCACGCCTTGCAGCCGATGCACACGGACGTGTCCGTGAAGAAGCCCATACGCGGCGGGGCATCGGGGTAGCCGGCGGCGCGCGCCACCTCCGGCTGCGGTCCGGACAGCTGGTTCACACCCGGTCCGGTGGCCGGGGTCTCGGTGTCCTCCGTCATGTCCGGGCCTCCTCGCCCATGCGTCGCCCTCCTGCCGCCCGGCCTTGCCGACCGCCCGCCGTCTCCGTCCGCCGACTCGTCGAGGGCGTGGCATGGGTGCCCCTGGGGCGCCCGGTCCAAACGGCCATGGATGCCACCGCGAGGGGCGTCGCCTTCGTTTCGGCTCCACAGGGCAGGTAACTCCGATCAGAGGCCGGGACCCCAGGACTGGACGAACTCGTTGTCGGCAAGCCACGGAGGGAGCATCCGATGAAGGCCGTTGTCTGGAAGGGACTCGGAAACATCGATCTCGAGGATGTGCCCGAGCCACAGATCAAAGACCGGTACGACGCGATCGTGCGCATCACGACCTCCGCCATCTGCGGTACCGACCTTCATTTCGTCCGCGGCACCATGCCCGGCATGCAGGAGGGCCGCATCCTCGGCCACGAGGCGGTCGGCGTGGTGGAGGAGGTGGGGCCCGGGGTGCGCAACCTGCGCCCCGGCGACCGCGTGGTGGTGCCCTCCACCGTCGCGTGCGGTGTGTGCAGCTACTGCCGTGCGGGCTACTACGCCCAGTGCGACAACGCCAATCCGGGGGGACGGCTGGCGGGCACCGTCTTCTTCGGCGGGCCGCAGGCCGCGGGCGGGCTGGACGGACTGCAGGCCGAGTACGCCCGGGTGCCCTTCGCCCACGTCGGGCTGGTGCCGCTGCCGGACACCGTGGACGACACGCAGGCGATCCTGCTGTCGGACATCTACCCCACCTCCTGGTTCGGAGCCAGGCTGGCCGAGGTCGGCGACGGCGACACCGTCGCGATCGTCGGGGCCGGCCCCGTCGGGCAGGCCGCCATCGCCTGCGCCCGCCTCCAGGGGGCCGGGCGGATCATCGTCGTCGACGGCGTCGGCGACCGGCTGGACATGGCCCGTAGCCAGCATGCGGAAACCGTCGACTTCAACTCCGAGGACCCGGTCGAGGCGGTCCGTGAACTGACCGGCGGCATCGGCGTGGACCGGGTGATCGAGGCCGTGGGCGTGGACGCCCAGAAGCCGTCCCACGGGCCCGCCGCGGACGCCGCCGACCAGCAGGCCGAGGAGTTCGGCCACGAGCGGTCCGAGGCCGCGCCGGAGCAGAACCCGGACGGCGAGACGTGGGTGCCGGGTGACGCCCCGACGCTGGCGGCGCGCTGGGCGGTGCAGATGGTGGCGAAGGCCGGCACGGTCGGCACCATCGGTGTGTATCCGCCACAGGTGCAGCACTATCCCTTCGGTGAGGCGTTCATGAAGAACCTGACGCTGAAGATGGGCAACTGCAACCACCGGCGCTACGTACCCCGTCTGGTCTCGCTGGTCGCCTCGGGAAGCCTCGACCCGACCCCGCTGGTCACCCGCTGGGGCGGCACGGAGAACGCCGTCGAGGCCTACCGCCGCTTCGACCGGCGGGAGGCGGGCTGGACCAAGGTGGTCCTCGGCGTCTCGGACGACGGAACGGTCGCTCCGGGCCTCGGCGAAGCGGCGGGCACCGGCGCCGCCACCACGGCCGGCTCGCCGGGGCCCACGGCGGCCGAGGCGACACAGGAAGCCGGAAAGTGAGGCGGAGCCCCGCCCCACCGTGGAGCCAGGCCCCGAAGTGATGACAGGTCTCGGAGGGTGATAGCCCTTCAGGGCCTGTAAGGAGGAGAGGCGTCATGCGATTCCACAATCGCCGGACAGCGGGCCAGGAGCTCGGTCTGCGGCTCATGGAGTGGGCATCCGACGGCGAGCTGCCCCACCCCGTCGTCCTCGCGCTGCCCCGCGGCGGCGTGCCGGTGGCCGCCGAAGTCGCCCAGGCCCTCAGCGCGCCTCTGGACGTGCTGGTGGCACGGAAGGTCGGTCTTCCCGGCCGGCCGGAGACAGGCATCGGCGCGGTCGTGGACGACGACCCGCCTTTGTTCGACCAACGGGCCCTCGAGATGGCCGGTCTGAGTGAAGACCGGCTCGTCCAGGACGTGGCCCGGGAACGTGAGGAACTGAAACGCCGAGCCATGCTCTACCGGGGTGACCGTTCCGCACCTGACGTCAAGAACCGCACCGTTGTCCTCGTCGACGACGGCCTGGCCACCGGCGCCACCGCACGCGCCGCCCTCCGTCGTCTTCGGCGGTTGGAGCCCGCCCGGCTGATCCTCGCCGTTCCCGTCGGCGCTCCTGAGACCGTCGCCGAGATGCGCTCGGAAGCGGACGCCGTCGTGTGCCTCCAGCAGCCGCCGGACTTTCGGGCGGTCGGCCTCTGGTACGACGACTTCGACCAGGTCGGCGACGACCAAGTCATCGAGATCCTGAACGGTTACCGGACCCCGCGTTCCACGGCCTGAGGCGCCCGCCGATCGGCAGGGATCCCGTACTGGACGGACGCGGCGTCGGCGGTCTTTCCGGTGTCCCTGCGCGTGGTGCGGCGCGTGTCCCTGCGCGTGTCGCTGCGCGTGGTGCGGCGCGCCGTGGGCTCACATCCTTTCCTTCCAGCCGATCCGCACCAGCCAGGCGTTGACCGGCCAGGCGGTGAAGAAGCCGAGAACCATGGACAGTTGCATCATCATCCAGTAGGCAGCGCTCGTCTTCGGCAGGCCGGGGGAGAAGATGACCTCCTGATAGAGCCACATGCCGATGAAGAGGCCGATCTGGAAGGCGATGATGGACAGGGTGTCGGCCTTCACGGCTGCCCAGACGCCCTTGAGCCGGCCGATGTTGCGCATGGGGACGATGGTGAAGTACTGGAAGACGACGCCCAGGACCCAGGCGAAGGCGAAGTCCAGGGCGAAGTCGGCGTAGAGGGCCTTGCCGGCGAGCGTGAGTGAGGCCGCGTACACGAGCCACTCGGCGCCGATGTCTCCGAGGGTGCACCCGGCCCCGCAGTGGCTGATCGCCTTCGACTGCACGTCCCACTCGGGCAGCTGGTCGGAGTCGGGCATGCCCTGTTCCTCGATCACCGGCTTCGAGTTGCGCCGGCCGCGCGTGAAGTAGAACCACAGGGCGACCGGCCCCCAGTACAGGGCGGTGACCGGATACACCAGATTCATGATCCACATCTTCTGGCGACGGCCGGCGAGAACGATGTCGGCCAGGATGACGAGCGCGCCGGCGAAGGCCACAGCCAGACTGAACCAGCCCACCGCCTCGATCCAGCCGGCCGGCTGCGCGTGCCTCTCCATACGTTCACCTGCCTGCTCGTCCAGGTAGCCGATGATCCAGGTAGCCGATGATCAGGTGGACAAGTACCCCGGAGCGGGCCGGTCAGCGCACAGACGCTCGCTCGGTTCCCCCCGCCGGCTCGCCGCCTGTGTCAGCCTCCAGTTCCGTGTCCGACAGCCGGTGCAGAGTGCTCAGGAGATGGCGCGGGGCGGCCTCGTCGAGGGTGGTGCGTGCCGACCGGGCCCCCGACTCCTGGGACGCGGCGATCACGGCGATCATCGCGCTTCGGCTGACGGACGACTCCGCACCGGCTACGCGGAGTCCGGCCAGGCGGATGGCCCCGTCGACGCGTTCGCGAAGGTGGCGCTCGTTTCCGACGCCTCGATCGCGCCTCAGAACCGGTCGGCCAAGTCCTCGTCGAGGGCGTGCACCGCCGCCTCCAGTGTGGCGACCAGCGACTGCAGACGCTTCGGGTCGTAGCGCACGCTGGGCATCGACACCGACAGGCCGGCCAGCGCGGTGCCGTCCCGGTCACGCACCGGGACGCCGACGGCGATCAGACCCCGCTCGGAGCGTTCCTTGTTGACGGCGAACCCGTTGCGCCGCAGCCGCCGCAGCTCGGTCCGCAGCCGGGCGAGATCCGGCCGCTCGGCCGGACGGTCGCGGTAGCGCTCCGGCGCGTACACCTCGTCCAGCTCCTCGTCGGTGAGGTCCGCGAGCAGCAGCAGCCCCGCCGTCGTGCGGTGGGCCGGGAACACCATGCCCTCACGGGAACCGACTCTGAGCGCCTGCCGGCACTCGACGCTGGCGATGAACCGGGCGGTGTCCCCGGTACGCACGATCAGGTTCGTCGTCTCGTCCAGGAGGTCCACGACCCGGTGCAGATGCGGCAGTGCCGCCACGCGCAGCCGCGACACCAGGGACTGGGAGTGCGCGGCCAGCTCCAGCACCGGCCCGGCACGGTAGACGCGGTCCTCGCCCTGCACGGCGAAATCCCGGTACACGAGCATCGCCAGCACCCGGTGGGCGGTCGACCTGGCGACGCCGAGGCGCTCGGCGATCTGCGACACAGTCGCGCCGCCCTCCATCTGCAGCATGGTCGCCGCCCGCAGCGCGTGGTCCACGCTCGCGATCGGGTAGGGCGGCGGCGTCTTGAGCGGCTTGTCCATGGCGGCCTCCGGATTCTGTCCTCCAGAATCTACCTGTTCTTCCACCAGACGCGATGCATGCTGTGGCCGTGACTGAGTCCTCCATTGCCCACGACACCGCTCCGGGTTCCCCCGTCCGGCTCCAGGCCGTCTCCGCGGAGGGACAGCCGGAGGTCACCCCGGCCCTCGAACAGCTCTACCGAGGTTTCGAACAGGAACTCCTCGTCCCACTGTGGACCGAGATCGGCGACCTCATGCCCGCCCACCCGCGCTCCCGCGCCGTGCCGCACCTGTGGCGCTGGGAGCGGCTGCGCGAGCTGGCCGCGCAGGCCGGCGACATCGTGCCCGTCGGCCGCGGCGGCGAACGCCGGGCCATCGCCCTGGCCAACCCCTCCCTCGGCGGACGGCCCTTCGCCACCCCGACCCTGTGGGCGGCCATCCAGTACCTGATGCCCGGCGAGGACGCCCCCGAGCACCGCCACACCCAGCACGCCTTCCGCTTCGTCGTCGAGGGCTCGGGCGTGTGGACGGTCGTCGGCGGCGACCCCGTGCCGATGAACCGCGGCGACTTCCTCCCGCAGGCCGGCTGGAACTGGCACGCCCACCACAACGCCACCTCCGAGCCGATGGCCTGGATCGACGGCCTGGACATCCCCTTCCAGTACGTCACCGAGGCCCAGTTCTTCGAGTTCGGCCGCGACGAGATCAGCGACGCCGAGCGGATCACCCCCGAGCGCTCGCGCTCCGAGCGCCTGTGGGCCCACCCCGGCCTGCGCCCGCTGTCGGCCGCGCCCGCCACACCGGGCAGCCCGCTGCTGGCCTACAAGTGGGAGTACACCAACGCCGCCCTCAGCGACCAGCTGCTGCTGGAGAAGGAGGGGTACGGCGGCACCGTCGAGCCCGGCCACGCCGCGGTCCGCTACTCCAACCCGCACGACGGCTCCGACGTCCTGCCGACCGTCCGCGCCGAGTTCCACCGCATCGCCCGCGGCGCCGAGACCGCGCCCGTGCGCGAGACCGGCTCCTCCGTCTACCAGGTCTTCGACGGCTCCGGCGTGGTGAGCGTCGGCGACAGGTCCTGGACGGTCAGCCGCGGCGACCTGTTCGTCGTCCCGTCCTGGGAGCCGTTCTCCGCCCGCTCGGAGGCCGGCGCCACCGACTCCGACGAGGGTGCCCTCGACCTGTTCCGCTTCAGTGACGCGCCCGTCTTCGAGGCGCTCAAGCTCGACCGCACCCAGAAGGACGCCTGACATGAAGCTCGCCACCCTCCGCACCACCGACGGCACCCGCGCGGTCCGCCTCGACGGCGACGTCCTCGTCGACCTCGGACACGCCGACCTGGGCGAGCTGTTCGCCGAGGACGGCTGGCGCGAACGGGCCGCCGCCGCGACCGGCACCACGTACCCCCTCGACGGCGCCGACTTCGCGCCGGTCGTCCCGAACCCCTCCAAGGTCGTCTGCGTCGGCCACAACTACACCAACCACATCAAGGAGATGGGCCGGGACCTGCCGAACCACCCGACCCTCTTCCCGAAGTTCGCCGACACCCTGATCGGCGCGCACGACGACATCGTCAGGCCCGCCGAGACCGAGGCGTTCGACTGGGAGGTCGAACTGGCCGTCGTCATCGGCAAGCGGGTGCGGCGCGCCGACGAACGGCAGGCCGCCGAGGCCATCGCCGGCTTCACCGTCATGAACGACATCTCCGTGCGCGACTGGCAGTTCCGCACCATCGAGTGGACCCAGGGCAAGATCTGGGAGGCGACCACCCCCGTCGGCCCCTACGTCGTCACCCCCGACGAGGTGGGCGGCGTCCGCCCCGCGCTCGAAGTGAAGACGACCGTCGACGGCGAGGTCATGCAGCGCGACGACACCGGCACGCTGCTGTTCGACCCGGTCTTCCTCGTCCGGTACATCTCCACCGTCATCACCCTGCGCCCCGGCGACATCATCGCCACCGGTACCCCGGCCGGCGTGGGCAACGCACGCGACCCCAAGGTCTTCCTGGTCCCCGGCCAGACCGTGGTCACCGAGATCACCGGCCTGGGCGCCTGCGTCAACAAGGTGGTCGGGGCGTGAGCGGCGGCACGCGGACGCCCGCCGACGCCCGCGCCTGGGCCGACATCGGCACCCGACTGCTGCTCGACGCCGTCGCCGACCTGGACGAGGCCGCCTTCGCCGCCCCCAGCGCGCTGCCGGACTGGACCCGCAAGCACCTCGTCGCGCACGTCGCCGCCAACGCCGACGCGCTCGGCAACCTGGTGCACTGGGCGGCCACCGGCGAACCCACGCCGATGTACGCCTCGCCCGGGGAACGCGCCGCCGGCATCGCCAGGGGCCCCTCCCTGTCGGCCGGCGAGCTGCGCTCCTGGTTGACCGGCTCCGCCGAGCAGCTCGCCGCGGCCCTGGGCCGGCTCACCGGCGAGCAGTGGCAGCACGAGGTCGTCACCGCCCAGGGCCGCACCGTCCCCGCCACCGAACTGGCCTGGATGCGCGCCCGCGAGGTCTGCGTGCACGCCGTCGACCTCTCCACCGGCCTCACCTTCGCCGACCTGCCGGACGGCTTCCTCGCCGCCCTGGCCGACGAGATCCGCGACCGGCGCCGACTGACCGAGCTGCCCGACGGACCCCTGCCCGAGGTCACCGCCTGGCTGGCCGGCCGCCCCCACTCGCTCGCCGACGCCCCCCGGCTCGGCCCGTGGCTCTGAGGAGTGCCGCATGTCCCACCCTGATGTGATCGTCGTCGGCGGCGGCATCGGCGGCCTCGGCGCGGCGTACTCGCTGACCCGCCAGGGCCTGAGCGTCCGCCTGCTGGAACGCGCCCCCGCCTTCGGCGAGGTCGGCGCCGGCATCCAGCTCGCCCCCAACTGCACCCGCATCCTCGACCACTACGGCCTGCTGGAGGAGGCCAAGAGCCTCGGCGTGGTCCCCGACGCGATGGTCATGCGCGACGCCGTCGACGGCGACGAGCTCACCCGGCTCGACCTGCGCGACCTGGAGAAGCGCTACGGCTACCCGTACCTGGTCATCCACCGCAGCGACCTGCACGGCCTGCTGCTGCGCGCCTGCGAGCGCGTCGGCGTCGAGCTGATCACCGACGCCCAGGTGGACGCGTACGAGAACACCGGGGGCGGCGCCCGCGTGACCCTCGCGTCCGGCGCCACCCACGAGGCCGGGCTCGTGATCGCGGCCGACGGCCTGCACTCCGCCGCCCGCAAGCTGCTCGTCGACGACGAACCGGTCTCCTCCGCGTACGTCGCCTACCGCGGCACCGTCCCCGCCGAGTCACCCCGCGTGGCCTCCGTCGACCTCGGCGAGGTCGCCGTGTACGTCGGCCCCGGCTGCCACTTCGTCCACTACGGCCTGCGCGGCGGGAAACTGCTCAACCAGGTCGCGGTCTTCGAGTCCCCCAAGGCCCTGGCCGGACAGGAGGACTGGGGCACGCCCGACGAGCTCGACGCCGCCTTCGCCGGGACCTGCGACTTCGTCCGGGACGGGCTGCCGTTCATGTGGCGGGACAAGTGGTGGCGGATGTTCGACCGCGACCCGATCATGACCTGGGTCGACGACCGGATCGTGCTCCTCGGCGACTCCGCGCACCCGCCGCTGCAGTACATCGCCCAGGGCGCGATCATGGCCATCGAGGACGGCTGGGTGCTGGGCGAGCACGTCGCCCGCCACCGCGCCGGGGACGGCACGGTCGACTGGAGCGGTGCCCTCGCCGCCTACGAGGCCGTCCGCCCCGAGCACTGCCGGCGCGTGCTGACCACGTCCCGCAAGTGGGGCGAGCTGTGGCACCTCGACGGTCTCGCCCGAGAGCAGCGCAACGCCTTGCTGCGCGTCCGCGACACCTACGACTACGCGTTCGTGGACTGGCTGTACGGCCCGACCGCCCTGACGCCGGACCAGGAACCGGAGATGTTCACGCCGGTCCCGCTCTCCTCGGCGGCCGTCGGGGAAGCGGAGCTCACGGGCGGCTCGGCATGAGCAACGCCTGCCCCTAGCGGCGGCCCGCACCCCGTTCGGCCGGTCCGGGCGGGGTGCGGGCCGACGTAATCGCCGCCCGCGCCGCCCGCGCCGCCCGCGCCGCCCGCGTCGTCCTCGGCCTCACGGCGCACGCCCTGCGGGCTGCGGCGACCCCTACCGCGCCGCCATCACGGTCGCCGGCAAAAGACGCGGGTCGGAGGCGACGAGGTGACTGAGAACGAGCCGCTCCGCATCGGCCGATTCGGGCATGTGGTTGCGCAGGGCGGGTGGGAGGTCGGCCCGTCCGCGTCGACAACGGACGGGTCGCGACCGACGAGTCTCTCCTCGAGGCCGCCAGTGCTTGTGACCGCCTGCCCGCCGAAAGCCGGTGCCCGGCCGGACTGTGGTCCGGCCGGGCATGGATCGTTCACGTCGCTTCGGGGCCTCGTGGGAGCCGCAGCGGCATCAGTAGTACGTGATGTCCCAGTGGTTCGCCCAGCGCTCGTCGGCGTAGTCGACGACCGTCTTGCCGCCGGACGTCACGCGCCACACCCAGGCTCCGTCGCCGCGCTTGTGGTGCTTCTTGGCGTGGCCCTGGATGTAGTTGGTGACGCACGAGGTCCGGCTGATGTCGACCTTGTAGCCGTTCCAGTGGCTGTACGTACCTCCGGAGTGGCCGGTTTCCGTGCCGCCGGTGACGGTGACCTTGCAGCCGCTCTTCTTCTTCAGGGAGATGACGCCGTTGACGGTACCGACACGGATGCCCTGCAGGCTGGTGCAGTTCTTGCGGTTGCGGTCGGTGCAGTTCCCGCTGGAGACGCGGCTGATACCGGCTGCCTTCAGCTTGGCCGTCGCCTGGGCGTCGCTGAGCTTTCCACCGCCTCCGGGCTTGCCGCCCCCGCCACCGCTGCTCCCACCGCGGACCAGGGCGGCCCAGGTGTTGGGGCCGGCGATGCCGTCCGCGGTGAGGCGGTGTGTCTTCTGGAAGGCCTTGACCTTGGTGGTGGTCGCGGGGCCGTAGACGCCGTCGGTGTTGACGGTGTGGCCGTTGGTGGTGAGCTGGTGTTGGAGGGCCTTGACGGCGGTGCCCTTGGCGCCGGCCTTGAGGGTGGTGACGAGTCGGGTCCAGGTGGCGCGGCCGACGATGCCGTCGGCGGTCAGGTGCTGTGTCTTCTGAAAGGCTTTGACCTTCGCCGTGGTGTCGGATCCGAAGACGCCGTCCGCCTTGGTCGCGTGGCCGCGGGCGGTGAGCAGGAGCTGAACGGTGGTCACGTCGACACCGCGCTGGCCCGGCTTCACCGTGGGCCAGGAGGCCTGAGCAGCGGCTGCGGGCGCCGCTGCCGCCGCGGACATGGCTACTGGAGCGGGAGCCGGCGCGTGGGGCGCGGCCGTCGCCGCGGCACCGGTCGAGAGGGCGGTGGCGAGCATGGCCGCGGAGGCGACGAGACGGAGCCTGTGTGCTGCGGTACGCATGGTGCGGTTCCTTACGTTGTGGATGAGGTTGTTCCGGGCACTTGCGGGCGAGGGGTTCATCGGGACACCAGGGCGGCCCAGGTGTTGGGGCCGGCGATGCCGTCGGCGGTGAGGCGGTGTGTCTTCTGGAAGGCCTTGACCTTGGTGGTGGTCGCGGGGCCGTAGACGCCGTCGGCGTTGACGGTGTGGCCGTTGGTGGTGAGCTGGTGTTGGAGGGCCTTGACGGCGGTGCCCTTGGCGCCGGCCTTGAGGGTGGTGACGAGACGGGTCCAGGTGGCGCGGCCGACGATGCCGTCGGCGGTCAGGTGCTGTGCCTTCTGAAAGGCTTTGACCTTCGCCGTGGTGTCGGATCCGAAGACGCCGTCCGCCTTGGTCGCGTGGCCGCGGGCGGTGAGCAGGAGCTGAACGGTGGTCACGTCGACACCGCGCTGGCCCGGCTTCACCGTCGGCCAGGACGCCCCGGGCCGAGGGGGAGTCGGCGTGCCGCCGAGGTTGGCCATGGCACGCAGCTCGGCGAGGGTGCCGCGGTAGACGTTCCGGTCGGCGGTGCCGACGGTGTTCTTGGCGCCGGGCACGCCGGGGACGCGCTCGCTCTCGGTGTACTGCCAGAACGTCCAGGGACCGGCACCCGGAACGGACTGCGGTTCACGGGAGCCGCTGCCGTAGCGGGCGAGCCACAGCGGATAGTCCTTGAAGACCTGTCCCTTGCCTGCCATGCAGTCGTTCACGAAGGAGGCGCGGGTGTAGACGATGGGCGTCACCTTGAACGCCGCCTTCACCCGCTTCAGGAAGATGTCGAGCTGGCCGGCGCGCAGGGCCTTGGGGCACACCTCCTTCCCGTTCACCCACACGCTCTCGACGTCGAGCACCGGGGGCAGCTCTCCCGGCTTCGTCCCGCTGTATCCGGCAGCGCGCGCGGTGCGGATGAAGTGGTCGGCCTGGGCGGCACCGTCCCGGGTGCTCTTCGGGTCGAAGAAGTGGTAGGGGGCCCTCAGCAGCGACGTCGCCGAGGCGGCCTTGAAGTCGCGTGCGAACCAGGGGTCCTCGTAGCGGGAGCCCTGCGTCGCCTTCAGGAAGGTGAATGCGTTCTTCTGAGCGACACGTTTCCAGTCAATGGGCCGGCCGGTCGCGTCATGGTTGTGGTGGCTGGTGTCGACACCCTTGACGGTGTACGAACTCGGCGGCGCGGCGGCGCTCTGGGGCGCGGTGGCCAGCAGTGCACCGCCCGTGAGCGAGGCGGTGGCGACACCGAGCGCTGCCAGGCGCAGGGTGTGCGAGCGGCGCATGGACATGACGGATCTCCTTCGAAAGGGCCATGGAGGCGTGGAAAGAAGCGGTCGAGCGACCGAGTGGGGGGATGGCTCAACCCTGCCCCGACTTCCGGGGTGGCTCCTACACTTCCGGCGGGTCGGCTGATTCATTCACGGGTGACGCCCTATGCACGCCGCTGACCTGCGGCTATGCACGGGCAGGTAAGGGATGGTGCATCAATGGGCGTTGAGCGTGACCAGCAGGCGAACGCGGCGCGGCACGAACTCGCCCACCTGTTGCGAACGTGGTGGAAGGACGACCCGAAGAAGATCACGCAGGAGTCGCTGGCCCGTCAGATCACCGAGCGCGGCGTGAAGATCAGCCAGGAGATGCTGTCGCGCTATCTGAAGCAGTCCCGGCCCGCGCTCGCCCGACCCGACGTGATCACGGCGATGCACCAGGTACTGGGCCGCCCGCCGGAGGAACTCACCGCCGCGCTGGGTCTGCACGCGCGGGCGAACGCGCGAGCGGTGCTCCCGGCGGAGTCCTCTCCGGAGGGGCCGCCGTCCCCGAAGGACGCGCCGGCAGCAGCGCAGGCCACCTCCTTGACGGACCGGCCACGGCTCACGACGGACACCGCGGCCCCCGCCCAGGGCGCGGCCCCCGCCCAGGGCGGGGCCCCCGTGCCGGGCGGGGCACCCGTGCAGGAGCCGGTGAACGCACCGGTGAACGCACCGGTGGAGGCACCAGCGGACAGGCGCAGGAGATGGCCCTGGGCGGCCGCCGCGCTCGCCGCCGTCGTCGCCGGGATCGTCGTACTCACCGCCGCCATGACGGACCGGGACGACGACGCCTCGGCCAAGGGCGGGCCTCCCTCGCCCACGGCCTCCCCGTTCTTCCCCGGCCCTCCCTCGCCCTCGCCCTCGACGGTGAAGTGCTGGAAGAAGTCCTGCTACGGCGTCGACCCCAAGTACGCCACCTGCCGCGAGGACGCCGCCACGTACTACACCGGCAACGGACACGGAGTCCTCGTCGAACTGCGGTTCAGCCCGTCGTGCCAGGCGGCCTGGGCGAAGATGACCGGCACCACGCAGGGAGACGTCGTCCGGATCACCAACAACGCCGGGGACACCCGTCACTACACCCAGCAGTGGGGCCACGACGCCCACTCCTCGATGGTCGAGGCGCTCAACCCCGACACCGCCAAGGCCTGCGCCAGCACCTCCCGCGGCCGAGTCTGCGCCACTACACCGGCCGACCCCACTCCCACACCCACTCCCGCCCCCAGCGGCAGCTGAACCAGGGCGCCTCCGCTTCCGCGAGGAGAAGGGGAAGCCACGGAAGTCGGGGCCTGCTTCGTCGCCCGTGGGCGACCTCGAGCCGTGTTCCCTTCTCTCTCTTCCGGTCCGTGTGGTTCTGCGCTCCGCCGGTCATCCACAGGTCGCGGCCGTCGTTGAGCCGAAGTGGGACCCTCGCGGAAAGCCGCAGCCGCCGCACCGGCAGAGCTGCGGCGAGGCCGGCAGGAGGAACACAACGATGACGCAGCCAACCATCACCGGCCTTGCCGCAGCTCTGGACGACGCCGGCCGGGTCGAGGTCGTGCTCGGCGCCGCCTGGGACGCCTTCGACGTCGTTGGCCGGTTGGCGGACGCGCTCGCCCTCGACGAGGGCGGTGACGAGAGGCAGGCCATGCTGGTCGGCATCAAGTGTGCCGACGGCCGCCGCATGCTGCCTCCGCCCGAGCACGGTCGGCCGTTGGAAACGGGGTCCCGGGCCCCGGCAGAGCCGGACTCGAGCCGTACGCGGCGCTGCTGCGTCACGTCGACGTGGCAGCGCGCCGACTGGCCTCCGCACCGGAATGCGCGGACGACGCCGAGCAGCTCGTCCTCGTGGCCGGCCACGCGGCAGCCGCAGCGGATCTCCTCATGACCGTACGGCAGGACGGCGGCCGGGCCTCATGACCGTCACGCTCGGCGAGCTTTACGACATCGTCCATGACCGCCTCGAACGGGCCGCGTCCGTGAGCCTGCCCGGAGACGATCCCTTCGCACACGCCCTCGCGCTCGCTCAGGCCGGCACTCTGGTCGGGCACGTGCACCTCCTGCTCGGCCGGCCGGGGGAGCGGGTCGACTCCGCGGCCGGCGACACCCTCCGCCACCTCCACCACGCCCGCGCCCACATTCCGGGGACCGCAGTGACCACGAGCGGGGCGGGGCCGATCACGGTGAGGTCGTCGCGCTCCGCGCGACCTGGCGCGGGCCATTACCAGGGTCAGGCAGGGCGCAAGGACGACCGTGTGCCGGCCACTGCCGCAGTCCCCGCTGACGGCCGGCCTTCCTGCCACCCACGTCCTCGTACGCGCCTACGGGTACACACTGCCTCACGGTGGACGCCACGCGCGAGGTCTGCTCCCCACACCCGCGGGGATGGTCCCGTCACCGACTTCACGTACACCTAGTGCTGTGACCGTACGTTCACCGGGTTGGGGATCCGCGACGCCAGGAGCTGAGGTGCTGTCGGAGAGGGCTTGTACTCTGCACTCATTCAACGATCGGACGATCAGGGAACCCGGGCGTGCAGGCACGGGGCGGGCGTCCAGGGGCGGGAGCGCGGGGATTTCGATGAGTGACGCACATCCGATACGAAGCCGCAGACCGGGCCTCTCGGTCGGTGCGCTGATCATCGCCGGGGCCGTCCTCGCCGCGATCGGGGTCGTCGGCGCCTGGCACCAGCACGACGCTCCGGGCCGGAGTGCGGAGCCGCGTACGGAATTCACCGCGAACAACCCGCCCGCCGGTCTGCCCACCGCGCTCACCACCGGCCAGCACCTCCACTGGTCCCGCTGCACCTCGCCGTCCACCGCGCGCACGGGCTACGACTGCGCCACCATGAAAACCCCCCTCGACTACCGGAAACCAGACGGCAGGACGATCGACGTCGCCCTGATCCGCCGCAAGGCCACCGGCCCGAACGCCCGGCGCATCGGCTCGCTCGTCCTCAACTTCGGCGGCCCCGGCGTGTCCGGCGTGAGCGGACTGCCCGAATATGTCAACCAGTACAAGCCGCTCCTCGACCGCTACGACCTGGTCTCCTTCGACCCGCGCGGCGTTGGCGCGACCATCCCCGTGCGCTGCGGGAAGACCGCGGACGACACCGGTTACGACGGGGACGACGCCTGCGCCGAGCACTCCGGGGCGCTCCTCCCGTACATCGGCACCTCGCACACCGCGCGCGACCTCGACCTGATGCGCTACCTCCTCGGCGACGAGCGGCTGCACTACTTCGGTGTCTCGTACGGAACGGCGCTCGGCGCGGCCTACGCCCACCTGTACCCGTCGCACGTCGGACGGCTCGTCCTCGAAGCGTCCGTCGATCCGACCGAGGACCTCATCGAGAAGCAGCTGTCGCAGGTCAAGGCGGTCCAGGCGGCGTTCGACCGGTTCGCTGAGCACTGCGCGGTCCGTATCCGCCACTGCCCGACCGGCGATGGGCCCGAGGAGGCCGCGCGACGCATGGCGAGCCTGGCCGACCGCCTGGAGAAGAAGCCCGCCCCGGCCGGCGGCGGAAGGGACCTTGACGCCGACGACCTCGCGCACACCGTCAGCGACCATCTCGACCTCGGCACAGACGGCTGGTCGCCGCTCGCCAAGGCCCTCACCGCGCTGATCGACCACAACGACGGCGGCCCGCTGAGCAAGGGCGCGGACGACATCGGCTCCGCCGACCGCGCGGCGACCCCGCGCGACAGCAGCCGCGCCGCCCAAATCGCGATCACTTGCGCGGACTCCAGCCTGCGCCCTGGCTTCGAACGTCTCGACAGGGAGGAGGCCCGCATCAAAGCCGCCTCACCCGTCTTCGGCGCGGCCTGGTCCACCGGCGTCTACCTCTGCTACGACTGGCCGTTCGACGGCGAGCGCGCCACGCCCCAGGTGAACGCCGAAGGCGCGGCCCCCGTCCTGGTGGTCGGCGGCACCGGCGACCCGACTACCCCGTATTCCGGTGCCCGCCACATGGCCCGCGCCCTGGGCGACGGTGTCGGCGTGCTCCTGACGGCCGAGGAGGAGGGCCACGGCACATACCCGCAGAACCGCTGCGTCACGGAGTCGGTCGACAAATACCTCCGCACCGGCCGCACCCCGGCCGTGGGGACGGTGTGCCGGGGCAGCATGTCCTGAGGCCCGTACGGATCCGCCGGGCGGCCGTCATGTCCGCGACGAGGACCTGGCCCGCCTCTCTCCGTTCGTACGCCACCACATCAACATGCTGGGCCGCTACTCCTTCTCCCTGCCGGATCTCCCCGGGGGCTGGGGCCGTTGCGTGCCCTGGACGCGGTGGAGGTGTAGCGGGACGGGTGGAGGGCGTGTCCTACGCGCCTGCCACCCGGGCACCAGGGGTGCGGTCAGCTGTCCCGTTTCCACGTCGTCAGTTGGTCCACGACGGGAAGACCACGCTTCTGCGGCTCGGGGAGCCCGCCTCGCCCGTCCCCGCACCAGTGGCAGCCCTGCTGCTGGCATCATCGCGGACCGCGACAACATGAACACCGCCACCGGCCCGGCATCGCGTTGGCTCTTCCCCCCGGCCGCCGGGCCGGACGGCCGGCCCGTCCCGACCACCTGTCGGCACGCCTGGGCAAGATCGGCATTCCGGTCGCAGCCGCCCGCGGCGCCGCCATCCGGCTGTCACGCTCAGTAGGAGTGCCGGCGACAGGCGGGTCAACTCGCGACGGTTGAATACGCGAGCCCACCAGTACCGAGGCCGTGATACCTCGGCCCACAGGCTGGCCGTCGGGGCGGAGCCGAACGGTGGTGAACCTACAGGGTCAACATCACGCTGAGCTACATGTCACTTGGTTTGCCGTTCGTTAACGGCGCCCCAACAGTGAAAGCCCAAATGTCTCGTGAGAACTGAACGTGAAGAACGCGCCTTCGGCACGCACCTCGGCAGGGGTTTGAGCGTCAAGCAGGCCGCGACCACCACCCGGCAGACCACTGAAGGCATCAAGTCCGCCGAGGCGGTCCCCGCACTGGCCGACGCCCATGACGTCGAGATGCCGATCGCGGAGCTCCTTCAGCGTTGCCGCACCAGCGCGAGGACGGCGGCGGCGGTTTGACCTCATTCGATCAGGGATGCACCGGAACCTGTGGAAGATGGGCCAGAACTTCAGCTGTACCAGGCCGCGTACAACTGGTGCACGGCCGCGGACAGTGCCCGGTTGCTGGGTTGCTGGGTTGGTGCGAGCTCGCGGCGCGGCAGGCGTCTGAAGGGTGTCGCCACCCACGAGCTGGCTCCCATACAAGCCCGGTCAACAATCGAACTCCGTTTCCGGCTGCTCGCCGACTCGCCTGAGAGGGGGTAAGCAAGGTGAGCAACTGGGTATGAGAGAGATCAATAGCAGAGGTCGACGTCCACCCGTTTTACTCAACTGGCCGACGCGGGTGGGCTGGTGGCATACAGAACCCCGCCGAATGTAGAGACACCGTCACGAACACTGCCCGCCCAGACGGGGGCCAAGCTGTTCCTGGAGGAGTGCGCACTTCACTTACTGGAGGCGGCGACGGCCTTGGCCCACTCCTGTGTCAGCGCACGCGTGCCCGGCGTCGGTTCCGAGGGGGCCGCCACCGGCGCTGCGCCCCCGCCGAACGTCCGTGGTAGCCCACCCGCGGGTAGCCGGGCAGGGCGATCAGCCCGTCCACGCCCTCGTGCGTGGTGGCCACGTCCAGGCGCCCGGCACGGGCCGGGCCGTCGGACTCCGGGTCGATGCCGACCAGGGCGTCCATCTCCAGGTGCCCGGGCGGTACGCAGCACCTTGATCACGAGGTCGGTACTGATGTTGCCCGAGCCGATGATCGCGACCTTGGTGCGCGACGGGCCGTCAGCGTGCCGGGTCGTACCGTTCCTTCCCGATGGAGATGGTGACCGTGTCCAGCCCGCCGATCGCCGCGGTGACCTGTGCGCCCGGTGCGAGCGGGCTCATCGGCCCGAGTGCACCGGAGAGCACCACATGGCCGGCCCGCAGCGGATCGCCCAGACAGTCCGCGCCGGTGCCCTCGGACACGGTCCGGCCGTCGACGGACATCTCCATCACGGCCGTCCGCGGTTCGAACTCGGCGAGGCCGCGGCGCTGCCGGCCGAGCACGAAGGCGCCCGCGGAGGCGTTGTCGGCGACCGTGTCGGACAGGGTGATGTCCCAGCCCGCGATACGGCTGCCGCAGATCTCCAGGGCGGCCACGGCGTGATCGACCGCGGCCCGCACCCGGGCCAGGTCCAGCGGGCCCTCGGCCAGGTCCTCGCCCAGCACGAACGCGATCTCGGCCTCGACGCGGGGCTGGAGCACGGACGCGTACGGCACGGTGTCGCCGTCCGCGTATCCCATGTCGTCCAGCAGCACTCTGGAGTCCGGCTGATCGACACCGAGTTGGCGTTGCACGGCGGACGAGGTCAGACCGATCTTGTGGCCCACGACGCGTGCGCCGCGTTCCGGGCGCGCCGCCGTGACCCGCTGCTGCACGGCGTACGCGGCACCGGTGTCGCCGGTGCCGATCAGGTCCCGTACCGGTGCGCACGGAACACGAGTGGCGGCGGCCTCCAGCAGTCGAGCGGCCGCCTCGGCGACCCCGTGCGGCGCCTGCCGGGCGCCGCCCTCCCGCGGTCCGTCCTGGGCGGCGGCCACCCGCGGGTCGTCCCGGGCAGCGGCCGCCCGCCGCACCTGCCTCGTGTCATTCGTCGCCGGGATTCCCCCGGACGAAGTCGATGACCAGTCGGTTGAACTCCTCGGCGTGCTCGATCATCGCCCAGTGCCCGCAGCGGTTGAGCAGGACCAGCCGGGAGTCGGGGATGTTCGCCAGCAGGAACAGGGAGCTCTCGAAGGAGACCACCCGGTCGTCGCGGCCGTGGACGAGCAGGGTGGGCACCGCTATGTCGCGCAGCCGGGCCGGGTCCACCCAGCGCGGCAGCGGCGCCCCGTGCGGCAGACCGGCCACGTAGTTGGCCAGGTGCTCGGGCCGGGCGAGGGCCGCCTGCGAACGGGCCTCGCACAGCTCCGGCGTCGCGAAGCGCGCCTTGTCGTAGCACATGATCTCGACCAGCCGGCGCATGTTCCGGGGGCTCGGGTCCTGGTAGGCCTCGATGAGGACCTTCAGTCCTTCGGACGGCCCGTCACCGGCCCCGAACAGGCTCGGCATGCGGCCCACCGGTGGTCCCATGGTCACCAGATGGCTGATCCGCCCGGGGTGCTCGGTGGCCAGCCGGAGCGAGGTCTGGCCGCCCATCGAGTTCCCCACGAACGCGGCCCGCGGAATGTCCAGTGCGTCGAGAAACTGGATCGCGGCGTCGACGTGGTCCAGCTGGTCGACCGTGGCCGGGTCCGACTCTCCCCAGCCGGGCATGTCGACGGCGTACACGTGGAAGTGCTGGGCGAGCGCCTCGATGTTGCCGCTGAAGTTGCTCCAGCCCGTCGCTCCCGGGCCGCTGCCGTGCAGCAGCACCAGCGGATGGCCGGAGCCGGCCTCGTAGTAGCGCAACGACCAGTCGCGCGTCCTGACCGTACGCGCGGTCTGTTCCTTGTCGAGTGCCATCAGCGCTCTCCTCCTTCGGTTCCTTCGGTCTCCCGCGGGGACGGTGCCGCGGCCAGCAACCCGGCCACCACGCCCGGGGCGCGGTGGCCCCAGCTGTGCAGCCGGTCGAGGGTGCGCACCTGCCAGGTGGCGTCGTCGATGATGAGCCCGCCCCAGCCGTACTCGACGGAGAAGCCGGAGGGGGTGAAGACGTAGAAGCTGTACATCTCGTCGTTGGGGTGCATCCCCAGCGTCATCTCGAACGGCTGCTTGGCGTCCATGCAGCGGTCGTAGGCCAGGCCCACGTCCCGGATGTCGGTGACCTCGATCATGAAGTGGTGGGTGCGCTTGGGCGACGGCATGTCGCCGAACGCGACGGAGTGGTGGCGACCGTTGCAGTGCAGGAAGATCAGATCCGCGACGATGCCGGGGGACAGCTCTTCGACGATGATGTCGCTGATCCTGAAGCCGAGCAGGTCGCGGTAGAAGCCGAGGTACTCCTCACGGCTCACCCCGTGGGCCAGCAGCACCTGGTGTCCGGCACCGCCGGCCCCGGTGACGAACTCGCCGAGCAACGCCTCGGAGACGAACGGGGTGCCGGCGTCGGCCAGCCCGGTGACCAGCTCGACGCGGTTGCCCATGGGGTCGGTGGTGGCGAAGATCCGCTGCACCCGGCGGTCGGCGGCGAGCGCCGCGTCCCCCTCGTCGACCCGGAGGCCGGCGGCGCGCAACCGCTCGACGAGCGCGTCGAGTTCGGCGTCGTCGTCGACCTCGTACCCGCTGACGACCAGGTCGTCGGCCGGTCCCCGGGTGACGATCCAGCGGTGCGCCTTCTCGTCCAGGCGCAGGGTGAACCGGTCCTCGCCCCGCTCACCGAGCTGCATACCGAGCAACTCGACGCCGAAGCGCTCCCAGTCGGCGAGATCGCCGACCTCGTAGACGACGTACGCGAGTTCCTTGACTCCGCTCATGGAAGATCTCTCCTTCTTCGACAGATGGGTGGGCGAGGGATCAGGCGGGGACGGCGAGCCCGCTGGTGTCGGCGGCGGCCACGAAGCGATCGGGGCGCATCGCCACCGCGCGCACTCCGTACCGGCGCAGCCAGGAGCCGAGCACACCGTCCAGGTCGACGAGTTCGCCGGGACCCTGGGTGTAGGCGTTCTGCGGGCGGATCGCGAGGTAGCGGGTGCCGAGCGCGTCCCACTGCCGGCGCTCTTCCTCGGTCAGCAGCGTCGAGGGGTCGACGTCGTCGCCCAGCAGCACGAAGGTGTCGCCGAGCAGCTCGTCCAGTCGCGCCATCCGGCCGACCGTGTCACCGACCACCGGCTGCGGCACCATCCGGCCGACGACCGAGGCGTCGCCGAGCGGGCCGCGCAGCCAGCCCGCCTCCAGTCTCGGCGGCGCGATCAGCGGCGGCTCGAAGGGGGTGACGAGTCCTTCGGGCGGCGGCGCGGACAGGGCGGCCCGCTCCTCGTCGGAGATCTCCTGCCTGATCACCCGGCCGAGCTGCACCGCGAGCCCGGTGTAGAAGGCGGCGTTCGGACGGCGCTCGGCCTCGTAGGTGTCGAGCCAGGACTCGGGCAGCCGTCCGGCCAGCACCCGGCCGAGCTTCCAGCCCAGGTCGTGCGCGTCGCGCATCCCGGTCTGCATCCCGGCGCCCGCCCACGGCGGCATCAGATGCGCGGCGTCGCCGGCCAGGAAGACGCGGCCGGAGCGCCAGGTCCGCGCCATCCGGACATGGTGCCGGTAGAAGGCGTGCTGATGGATCTCGACGTCGTCCTCGCTCACACCCAGCGCCTTGAGCAGAGGCCACACCTCGGTCGCGGTGGGGAAGTCGGCCTCGGTCTCGTGCGGCTTGAGCGGGATCTCCCAGCGGTGGTTGCCGGCCGACAGCGCGATGTCGACGACCGGCCGCTCCTTGTCCGTCCAGAAGGTGAGGAAGTCGCGGTCGGGCCACCAGCGCTTGACCCGGCAGTCGATGACGACCCAGGTGACCTCGTTGGTGTCGCCCAGCAGCTGGATGCCCAGCCGCTGCCGGGTCCTGCTGCTGCCGCCGTCCGCGGCGATCGCGTACCGGGTCCGGTACCGGCGGACCTCGCCGGTGGCCGTGTCGGTGGTGGTGACCGTGACCCCGGAGTCGTCCTGCTCGATCTCCGTCACCTCGGCGCCGTAGCGCACCGATATCAGGTCCCCCTGGTCCTGTGCGCAGGCCCGCAACTCGGCTTCCAAGGTCGGCTGGTAGATGTTGTAGAAGCGTGCCCGCGTCCCGAGTGCCGACGGCGGATGCTCGATGCGCATCACCTCGTGCCCGTCGTACGTGACCCAGCGCAGCGCGCGCTGCGGGTCGATCACCTTCTCGATGCGCTCGCCGATGCCCAGGCTCTGGAAGATCCGCACGGTCCAGTCGTTGACCGTGACCGCCCGTGCCCGGGAATAGATCTCTTTGTCCCGTTCGAAGGCGATCACTCGCGCACCCTGCTGAGCGAGGGTGAGAGCACCGACGACGCCCGTAGGGCCGTAGCCGATGACGGCGACATCCGCGTCGAAATCCTGGGACATGGCGGCCTCCTTGCCGGTCGTCCTCCAGTTTTGGACCGGTCGTTCAGTCCAATAGTGGGGACTGTCACATGGCCGAGAAGGTCGGTCAAGGGGGGTGGATCACGGATTCCGCACAGCAGAATTCCCACCCGTATCGCCGTCGGCCGCCTAAGATCCGGCCTGGTGAGCGTGGGTATGCTGCAGCGCGTGGAGACCAGAGGCGACAACACCGGCAACCGCAGGGGGCGACGCTCCCGTGAGGAGATCCTGGAGACCGCCTCGCGTCTGATGGCGGAACGGGGATTCGCGGCGACCACGCTGTCGGACCTCAGCCGTGAGTCGGGGTTGCCCAGGAGCGCGGTCTACCACCACTTCCGTTCCAAGGCCGGGCTGCTCTCCGCCGTCATGGAGCACGGTGCCCACGCCTTCTTCCAGCACATGGCGCGGGCACAAGCGAACCCTCCGCGCGAGGGCGGTGCACGGGAGCGGCTGCGCTGGTACCTCCAGCGCACCGGTGACGTCTTCCTCGCCCACCCGGACTTCCTGCGGCTGCACCTGATCCTGGTGATGAACGCCGAGGTGGTGGACGCGGCGGAGGCCGCCGAGGTGAACCGCATCATCGAACGGGTGCGGCGGGACGGCCGCGCGCACATGAACCACATGATCGCCGACTCGTTCGCCGAGTACGGCCCCGAGGCCGCGCGGACCGTGGCCGACCGGCTGGACTACTTCGCCATCGCGGGCTTCGACGGCGCCTTCGTCGCCTGGCAGGCCGACCCTTCCCGCTCGATGGCCGAGGCAATGGACCTGCTCACCGATGCGGTGGCGGCCCTCGGGGAGTCCATCGCCGTGCGCCCGCGCTCCTGACGGCGGGCAGCCCGGCCCGGCTGCAAGGGGCATGGGTGCCGGCACAGCGGCGAGCCGCCCCCAGTGACTGACACGTGACCGCGTCGTTCCTCCGCGATGCGCCGATTCCTCGGGCCGTGGGAGTTCGCTTCGGCTCCACCAGGGCGGGGATCGGCAGACCAACGCCGCCCCGCACCGCATCGTGTTTCACCCGGCTGCACCACGACCCGCGCACCCAGGCGTCTACGCGTCCCCCGGTCGATCCCCTGGCTCTTCGGATCCCGCCGCCCGACCGTCCGCCATGAACGGAACGCAAGGGCGGTCACTTTCTCGCCTTTCTCGGGCTTGTTCGCCCGGTTGGACATCAGCCGTCGGAGACGGAGCGGACCCCCATGGCTTCCAGCATCGCCACGAAGATCGACTCCACGAACGGATCGGGCACCGCGGCGAGAGCCTCCGCCAACCGGCTCTCGGACGGATCGGAACCCGCGTCCCTCGCCCAGTCCAACGCTGCCGGCACGGACTCGTCGGCCGACGGGAACCATTCCTCGACCGTCTCACCGCTCGCGGCCATGTAGGCAGCTATCGATTCCCTTCCCAGGCACGTCCGCCAGAATCCGGTCCGGACACCGAGGGCTTCGATCACAGCACAGTCACTGTCCATGACATAGGCACAGAGAGCAGGGGCCTTGGATCGTTCGACCATCATGGACAGTTCGTTCTCGGAGATCGGGTCCTCTCGGTCGATGGCCCACACTCGCCACCCCCCTTCAGCGTCCAGAAAGACGGACTCGTGCGACTCCGTGACTTCGGGCAGCTGCGCGCTCACCTGGTCGTCGGACTTCACAACGAGCAAAGATCCCCAGAAACCCATTTATCGCTCCTGCTTTCGTCTTCATGAACGTCGGACTCTCATCACGCGCCGTGCGGGCGCCGTCACACGCACAACGACGGCCGCACAGTATCCGCCTGAATAAGCACCCGCGCGGCGGGCGCTGTAACAAGATGAACCACCAACGGCGGCAACGCCGTACGCGGTGCCCTTGGCCACCTGGCCGAGGGCACCGGTGTCCACCGTCAGCCCACCGAATCCGCTACCACCCGCGGGCTCGGGATATCCGCCGGGCGGCGGAGGAACCGGTACCGGAGCCGGACCCGGCGCGGGAGCAGGGGCGGGGGCGGGGGCAGGGGCGGGGGCGGGAGCAGTGACCGGCTCGGGCACCGGCACCTCAGGAACCGGGCGATCCCATTTCCGAGCCGTGTAGACCACAACGCCCTTGTCCGTCGGGTGAGAATCGGCGATGACCATCTCCCTGGTCTCGCCCACATAACTCGAGGCAGGCGCAGCCATGTTGAACGACCCCGGCACCGGCTTCAAGGCCACCCGCGCCCGCAAGCTCACACCCGCCGAGAAGGAGGCCAACCGAGTGCTCGCCGCCGGACGCGCCCCCTCGAACGCGGCGTCGCCCACCTGAAGAACCGGCGGATCCCCACCAAACCGCGCACCGACCCCGCCCGCGCCACCCACCTGCTTCGCGCGCTGCTCGTCCTGGCGAACATCGAGTCCACTACCGGCAGATGATCTCTACCGCAGGCAGCCCGCGACCAGTACAAGCACCCGGAACAGCGTCACTGCGCCGGGATCGGCTGGGTGAGGTTCACCGGGTTGCCGTCGGGGTCCTGGATGTGGGCGACGCGCTGTCCCCACGGCATGTCGTTGGGGCCGCCGCGGACCGAGCCGCCCAGCGCCTCCACCCGGCCGAGCGTCTCATCGACGTCGTCGACACCGATGCTGAGTAGGATCCGCGACGCCTCCCGGTCTCCCGGGTTCGCCTTGGCCACCAGCCCGAGGTCGGTGTCGCCGATGCGCAAGCCGAGGTAGAAGACCGGGCCTTCCTCCGGCACCCGGAAGATCTCCTCGGCGCCGAACAGTTTCGTATAGAAGCCGAGCAGGACGTCGTGGTCGGCAGTCAAGATCACTGGCTGGATGGTGGACATGGCACTCCTGTCGAGAACGGTCGTGTCGCTGGGTAGACCGTTCGAGGACGGTGAACTCATCGGCAAAACCACCCTGCCGGACGATCTACCCCCCCCGGACTGCCGCCCACGACCAGCACGAGCACCCCGAAAAGGGGTCACGCCACCCCGCTGACCAGCCGCTTCGAGATGGCGGAGCTTCCATGTGCCCAGCGAGGTGCACATTCCGCTGAAGGCCCGCAAGGCGGAGCGCGAAGGCGGTTGTTCAGCCGTGGAACCCCTCAGAGGTGGGTGCCTTCGTCGCTGCCATGAAGGAGGATCGCCTGAACGCGCCGCTGCTGCTGACCCTGACGGGGCTCCGTCCGGCGGAGGTCTGCGGCCTGAGGTGGTCGGACATCGACCTGCACACGGACACGCTCAGTATCGCTGACACGCGGACCATGACGCTGTCCGATGGACGGGACTGCCTCTGAGGGGGCTCCGTGGGCGACGTCTTCCTGAACCGTGTTCGTTGCCTGATTCCGGCAGTGAACAAGGGGCCAATCTGCAGCACTTCGTACATGGACCAGTCTGAGGGAGTCCGGCAGCATCAAACGGTCAGGTACTACGGGGGAACGGCGGGTGATCTCCCAGTCTCACACGACTACCGGCGCGCTGACAGGGGGGTCACACGGTGCTCGGACACGGGCAGAGAAGGAATCGGGCGGTGACTGACGGCCGCACCCGGAGTGCCGGGGGAGAGTCCCGAACCGGGAGTGAACCCTGGGCATGTCCAGCGCCCCCAGGCGCGGATGGTGGCAGGGCTGCCCCGATCGTCATTCACACTCCCACTTTCCTGGAAGGTCGCGCCATGTCCGTGCAGGGCAAAGTCGTCGGCGTGGCACACGATGTCCAGGATGTCGTCCTGCTGGCACGCAGGCATGGTGTGGAGCTGGATGTTCAAGAACTGAACCGCACTCCGCTCATCGAGTGGCGGGGAGGCGGCTGCGCGGCGTGGGGGTTGTCCGAGGCCACGGGTCCTGGTCCCGAAACGGCAGTGGTCCAGCTGCCGGACACGCGCTGAACGAACGGGCCAGGAGTCGGGCCAGCCGTTCGGGGATCCGAAGGGGGACGGAGCGGCAAGCTGCCACTTGTCCCAGGCTGGTGGCGGCGTCGGAGAGCCTCCTGCTTGTGGTCACTTTCAGCTGAGGTCTGCGAAGGTCTCCACGGCTCGCGTCTTCCCCGTGACGACGATGACGTCATCTGCCTGGACGACGGTGTCGGCGGTGGCGTAGGTGAAGTCCTCGCCGGGGCGTTTGATGCCGACCACGGTGACGCCGTATGTGCTGCGGATCTGACTCAGCAGCAGGCGCCGATGAGCGCGAGGCAGCGGTGACCGCAAGCGACGACACCCGGCAAGGCTAGACCGTGTCTCACCATGATCGTGTTACGAGCTCTTTGCAATTGCGCTCGGCTGGGCGTGCTTCAGGGCGAGTCCCCAACGTCTCTCGAAAGGAGCAGGCGTTCACGAGTGGTACCGCGGTGTCGCGGGCCGGTCGGAAGCGATCACAGGGACCATCGGCCTTCCTCGGTGGACCGGTAGCCACTGATCGGCACGTTCCCGCCGCAGCAGGATCAGTCACAGATCGACTCGCCTGCTGAAACGGCCGGAACCAGGAGCGCTGCCATGCCTTCGACCTCTAGAGAACCTGAATCCCCGGATGGGACAGGTACGGATTGCCGTCCCAGTGCGAAATCCTCGCTCGGCCTGCCGGCAGCCACCGCCCTGGTGATCGGCAGCATCATCGGAACCGGGGTTTTCGCGCTTCCGTCCGCACTCGCGCCGTACGGGCCGATCGCCCTCGTGGCGTTCGTGGCGGTCACGCTCGGCGCCCTGGCGCTGGCGATGACGTTCGGAGCGCTGTCCAGGCGCACCTCGTCCAGTGGCGGACCTTACGTCTACGCCCGGGAAGCATTCGGGGAATTCGCCGGGTTCCTCAACGCCTGGTCGTACTGGATCACCGCGTGGGCCGGAAACGCGGCGATCGTGGTGGCATGGGTCGGGTACGTCGAAGTGTTCGTCAACACCAGCCATCGGGTGAGCGGTTCGGTGCTGATCGCCCTGGTAGGACTGTGGATCCCCGCAGCCATCAACCTCACCGGCGTGCGGAACACCGGCGCCTTCCAGGTGATCACGACGGTGGTGAAGTTCGTACCGCTGATCTTCATGGCGACCATCGGGCTGCTGTTCGTCGACCCGGACAACTTCGGTCCCTTCAATGCCAGCGGGCAGTCCACGCTGGGGGCGATCTCGGCGGCCGCGGCCATCGCACTCTTCAGCTACCTCGGGCTGGAAGCAGCTTCGGTGGTCACAGGGCGGGTACGGGAGCCCGGGCGCAACGTGCCCCGTGCCACCGTCTACGGAACGTTGGCCTGCGCGGTCATCTACATCCTGGGCACGCTCGCCGTCTTCGGCACCGTCTCGCACGGCGCGCTGGGCTCGTCCACCGCACCGTTCACGGACGCCGCCAACAGCATCTTCGGCGGCACGTGGGCGGGTAACACCGTGGCCGTGGCTGCCATTGTCTCCGGCATCGGCGCACTCAACGGCTGGACGATGCTCTGCGCGGAGATGCCGTACGCGGCCGCCCGCGACGGACTCTTCCCCGGTGCCTTCGCCAGGACGCGAGGCACCAGCGGAGTACCGGTCTTCGGCATCGTCGTCTCGACCGCGCTCGCCTCCCTGATCACGGTGTTCAGCTACACCCGCTTCGACGACGTCTTCACCAAGATCGTCCTGCTGAGTGTGCTCACCGCGGTGATCCCGTATCTGTTCTCCGCCGCCGCACAGTTGTACTGGGTCCTGGTCCGTGGCCGGGACGGCATCACTCTCGGCCGACTGGTCCGGGACGTCACCGTTGCCGCACTCGCCATGGCCTTCTCCTACTGGTCGATCCAGGGCAGCGGCTACCAGACGGTCTACTACGGCCTGTTCGTGCTGTTGCTCGGCCTTCCCGTGTACGTCTGGCTCAAGCGGGCCCGCCAAGAAGGTGAAGCGCCCGACGAACCCGCACCAGCGGCGTCCGACAGCTCGTCCGGCTCGGACGCGGCCATCCTTCCTGGCCCACGGGCACCGGAGACCACGCCCGCTCGCCTGCCCGGCCGCCGGACGACGGTCGTTCGCTTCCGCAGAAGCGCCGGGCGCGACCAGCACTGACCACTCGCCACCCCCTCCCTGGAGCTTGCGACCATGACCGTCTTCCACGTCGACTCCGAGGTCGGCCGACTTCGCCAGGTCATCCTGCACCGGCCCGGACTCGAACTCTCCCGCTTGACCCCTCGCAACGTCGACGCCCTGCTGTTCGACGACATCCTGTGGGCCAAGCGCGCCCGCGAAGAGCACGACGCCTTCGCCCAGGCCCTGCGGGACCAGGGCGTGCGCGTCCACTACTTCGCCGACCTGCTCGCCGAGGTCCTCGACATGACCCAGGCCCGCACCTGGCTCCTGGACCGGATCATCACGCCTGGCGCCGTCGGCCCCGCCCTCGCGGAGCCGATACGGCACCTGTGTGCCGACCTCGACGGTGAAACCCTCGCCGGCTACCTGATCGGCGGCCTGCTCAAGGACGACCTGCCGCTGACCACTGTGAACAGCCTGTTCTGGAGCACACTCGGTGAGGAGGACTTCGCCCTCACCCCGCTGCCCAACCACCTCTTCCCACGCGACAACTCGTGCTGGATCTACGACCGGCTCTCCGTCAGCCCCATGGCGAAACGCGCTCGGCGCCGGGAGAGCCTGCACGCCGCGGCCGTCTACCGCTTCCACCCGCTGTTCGCCGAGTCCGCCACCAGCCCGATCCTGGACGACTCCTCGGCGCCCGGCGGCCCGGGCACCCTGGAAGGCGGTGACGTCCACGTCCTCGGCAACGGCACGGTCATGGTCGGCATGGGTGAACGCACCACCTCCCAAGCCGTCGAGGCCCTCGCCACCCGCCTCTTCGCCGAGGGTACGGCCAAGCGCCTGCTGGCGGTCCAACTCCCCGCCACGCGGGCATACATGCACCTGGACACCGTCCTGACCATGGTCGACCGGGACGCGTTCGCCATCTATCCGGGCCTGGCCGACTCCCTGCGCTCCTGGTCCTTGACGCCCAGCACGGATCGTGCCTGCGGCTTCGACGTCATCGCCGAGTCCGACCTCGCCACTGCCCTGGCCGAGGCCCTCGACCTGGACAAGGTACGCATGCTGTCCGCACCGCAGGACGTACGCGCGGCCGAGCGCGAACAGTGGGACGACGGCAGCAACTTCCTCGCCGTGGCCCCCGGTGTCGTCGTCGGCTACGAGCGCAACGTGACCACCAACACCTACCTGCGCAAGCAGGGCATCGAAGTGATCACCATCGCCGGCGCCGAACTCGGCCGCGGCCGGGGCGGCCCCCGCTGCATGAGCTGCCCCATCGAACGCGACCCGGTCGTCTGACCGCCACCCACGAGGAACCGCCATGAGCATCGACCTACGAGGCCGCTCCTACCTGAGCGAGCTCGACTTCACCGCACCGGAGATCAGTCATCTCCTGGACCTCGCCGCCGACCTCAAGGCGGCCCGGCGCCTGGGCACCGAACAGCCGCGCCTGACCGGCCGGCACCTGGCCCTGATCTTCGAGAAGACCTCCACCCGTACCCGCTGCGCCTTCGAGGCCGCCGCAGCCGACCAGGGAGCCGCCACCACCTACCTCGGCCCCGGGGACACCCATCTCGGCGCGAAGGAGTCCGTCGCCGACACCGCCCGTGTCCTCGGCCGCATGTTCCACGGCATCGAGTACCGCGGCGCGGGCCAGTCGGTCGTCACCGACCTCGCCGAACACTCCGGCGTGCCGGTCTTCAACGGGCTGACCGACACCACCCACCCCACCCAAAGCCTCTGCGACGTCTTCACCATGCGCGAACAGAGTTCGAAGCCCTTGGCGGAGATCAGCTACTGCTATCTCGGGGACGCCCGCAACAACATGGGCAACTCCCTGCTGTCCATGGGCGCCCTGCTCGGTATGGACGTGAGAATCGCCGCCCCCAGAGCGCTGTGGCCCGAACCCGGTCTCGTCACCGCATGCCGTTCCCTCGCCACCGTCAGCGGGGCACGCATCACCCTGACCGAGGACGTGGAGGAAGCCGTCCACCGCGCCGACTTCCTGCACACCGACGTGTGGGTGTCCATGGGCGAACCGACAGAAACCTGGCGGGAGCGAGTCGAACTGCTGCTGCCCTACCGCGTCGACGACAAGACGATGGCGGCTACCGGCAACCCGGACACCAAGTTCATGCACTGCCTGCCGTCCCTGCACGACCGCAGCACCCGTCTGGGCAGGCAACTGTTCGACGCCTACGGGCTGGACGGACTCGAAGTCACCGACGGCGTCTTCTCCTCGGCCGCCTCCCTCGTCTTCGACCAGGCCGAGAACCGGCTGCACACCATCAAGGCGGTACTCGTCGCCACCCTGGAGGACTGAACCATGCGCATCGTCGTCGCCCTCGGCGGCAACGCACTTCTGCACCGGGGTGAACGCCCCGACGCCGCGGTGCAGCAGGCCAACATCGACAGGGCTGTCACCGCCCTCGCCGCCCTCGCCCGCGACAATGAACTCGTCATCACGCACGGCAACGGGCCCCAGATCGGCCTGCTGGCCGTCGAAAGCGCCGCCGACCCCGTCCTGACCACTCCCTACCCGCTGGACGTCCTGGGCGCTCAGACGCAAGGCATGATCGGATCTTTGCTCGCCCGGGCCCTGCGAGGTGCCCTCCCCGGACGGCAGGTCGCCGCCCTCGTCACCCACACCGTGGTCCGTGCGGGCGACACGGCCTTCGCGCGGCCCACCAAGTTCGTCGGCCAGGTCTACTCGCGGGAGGTGGCGCACGTCCTCGCCCGCAAGCGCGGCTGGCACATCGCCAAGGACACCACGGGATGGCGCCGCGTCGTCCCGTCCCCGGCGCCCGAGGCCATCGTGGAGACGGACACCGTCCGCGCCCTGCTGAGCAGCGGAACGCTGGTCGTCTGCGCCGGCGGCGGAGGCGTTCCCGTCACGGCCGATCGCGACACCGGAGAGCTGACCGGGGTCGAAGCCGTCGTCGACAAGGACCTCACCGCGGCCCTGCTGGCCGAGGAACTCAAGGCTGATCTTCTGCTCATCCTCACCGACGTCCCGAACGTGTACGTCGACTTCGGCACGCCTCGCCAGCAGCCCGTGCTCGACGTGACCCCCGCGCAGCTCCGGGACAGGGCCTTCCCCGAGGGCTCGATGAAGCCCAAGACGGAGGCCGCCGCCCGCTTCGTGGAACGGACCGGTGGCCTGGCCGCGATCGGAGCGCTCGATGCCGCGTACGCCATCGCCCACGGAACGTCGGGGACGCTCGTGCGACCCGAACTCGCTCTCGGATGACAGGCAGCAGACGGCGAACCGGAGAGCCGGATGCCGGGACGATCGGCTTCCGGCCAAGGACCAGTGGCCCCTGCTGTCACCGCCTGACGGGACCAAGACTTGAAGCAGCCTGAAGGAGGATCTCCATGACCCGCACCATCACCGTCGGACTGGACGGCTCGCCGGCGAGCCTGGCCGCCGCAGACTGGGCCGCACGCGAAGCACAGCTGAGGGACCTGCCCTTGAGGCTTGTGACCGCGTGGGAGTGGCAAGCCCCCGCCTTCGCACCGACGACCGGACTCGGTGTGCCGGTGCCGCCGAGTGACCTCCAGCGGGCTTCGGCACAGCGCCTGTTGGCCCGGGCGCGGTCCCGCGTCGGCGAAGCCCGTCCCGGGCTGCGGATCGACACGGACGAGATCCCCGGTCTGCCCGTCCCGGCTCTGCTGAAGGCCGCCGAGGACGCCGAGCTGCTGGCACTGGGTTCCCGCGGGCTGGGCAAGGCGGCGGGGTTCCTGTTGGGTTCCGTCTCCCATGCCGTCCTGGGCTCGTGCGAGCGGCCCGTCGTCCTGGTCCGCGCTGCCGAGTACGGTGAGGAGGAGGCGCTGCCGGAGACCTCGGCACGCAAAGCCTCAGCCGTCACCGGCCACCGTGACGTCGTCCTGGGCCTGGACCTGCACAAGCCCAACGACGCGGTGATCGACTTCGCGTTCGACGCGGCTTCACGGCGCGCCGCACGCCTACGGATCATTCATGGCTGGACGCTGCCGCCCTACTACTACGGCGGCGCCCTCATGCCCGACCTGAACGACGGCATGGTCAAGCAGGTACAGGGCGAACTGTCCGATGTCCTGCGACCGTGGCGGGGCAGGTACCCCGCCGTGGAGGTCGGCGCGCAGGCCACGATCGGTGGCGCGGGTCGCCACCTGGTCGACGCCTCGTACGGCGCCGCTCTCGTGGTGGTGGGCCGACAGAACCGTCGGGCGACGGTCGGTGCTCATATCGGTCCGGTGACCCAGGCGCTGCTGCATCATGCCGTCGCTCCTGTGGCGGTGATCTCGCACGATTGACCGAGAAAGGACTGCCTGGGACAGCGAACGCCACCAGGAAGGCTCCCCCTGCCCGATCCTCAGCCCATCTGTACGTGATCGGCGGGAACCGCCGCGTACAGGTGGGCTGTTCGCTCGTCGATGGTGGCTGAAGGTTCCTGTGGATGGGGGCTGTTGAGTCCCTGGGGTGTGGATCTTCGGCGTCGGGGGACAGCCAAGACCAGGTGCTCGCCGGGCTGAGGCCCGATGGCCCATGCACAGGAGCCCGTGGGACCCCCTCGATACGTCAGCCGGCACCGCCCGGCATGGCGAAGCCACCGCGCGGAAGCTGTCGGGATCCCGCACGGCGGCCTTCGGGACGGGGCCGGCTCAGCCGTGGTAGGCCGTACGCATGAGCTCCTGCATGTCGTCGAGCATCGGCATGCGAGGGTTGGCCGGCGCGCACTGGTCCTCGTAGGCGTTGAGGGCCTGCTGGGGCAGGGCGTCGAGGAAGGCGCGCTCGTCGACGCCGAGGGCCTGGAACGTCGGCTCTATGCCGACGGCGTCGCGCAGCCGCTCGACGGCCGCGGCGAGGGACTCCACGCTCTCGGCCGGAGTGGCCGCGGGCAGTCCGAGGGTGCGGGCGATGTCCTGGAGGCGTTCGGGGGCACGGTAGTTCTCGTACTTGGGCCAGCCGGTCAACTTCGTCGGGACGGTGCCGTTGTAGCGGATGACGTGCGGCAGCAGGACCGCGTTGGTGCGGCCGTGCGCGATGTGGAAGGTGGCGCCGAGGGTGTGCGACATGGCGTGCACGATGCCGAGGAAGGCGTTACCGAAGGCCATGCCCGCGATGGTGCCGGCGTTGTGCATCTTCTCCCGGGCCTCCGCGGCGTCCGCACGGTTGTTCACGGCCGTTTCGATGTTCCCGAAGATCAGGCGGATGGCGTGCAGGGCGAGGCCGTCGGTGAAGTCGTTGGCGTAGACGGACACGTACGCCTCGATGGCGTGGGTGAGGGCGTCGAAGCCGCTGTCGGCGGCGAGCGCCGGGGGCAACGCGGTCGTGAGGAGGGGGTCGATGATCGCGACGCTCGGGGTGAGGGCGTAGTCGGCGAGCGGGTACTTCTTGCCGGTCGCAGGGTCGGAGATGACGGCGAACGGGGTGACCTCCGCGCCGGTGCCGGAGGTGGTGGGCACGCAGACCAGGCGGGCCAGCCTGCCCAGGGTGGGGAAGCGGAAGGCGCGCTTGCGGATGTCGGAGAACTTCTGCCGCATGTCCGCGAAGTCGATGTCGGGCTGCTCGTACAGCAGCCACATGACCTTGGCGGCGTCCATGGGGGAGCCGCCGCCGAGCGCGATGATCGTGTCGGGGCGGAAGTCCCGCATGAGGTCGGCGCCGTGCTGGACGGAGTCGATGCTGGGTTCGGGCTGGACGTTGTCGATGATCTGGAGGGTGACCGGTTCGCGGCGCCGTTGCAGGACGCGGCTGATCCGGTCGACGAACCCGAGGCGGGTCATGGTGGCGTCGGTGACGATGGTGACGCGGTGGACGTCGGGCATGGATGTCAGGTAGCGGATGGCCTGCGGCTCGAAGTAGATCTTCGGTGGGACCTTGAACCACTGGAGGTTGTTGCGACGGGTGGAGACCCGCTTGACGTTGAGGAGCTGGGCGGCGGAGACGTTGTTGGACACCGAGGTACTGCCCCAGGAGCCGCAACCCAGCGTGAGCGAAGGCAGCAGACCGTTGTAGATGCCGCCGATCGCGCCCTGCGAGGACGGCGAGTTGACGATGATCCGTACGGTCTTCATCCGCATGCCGTACGCCTCCGCCACGGCAGGCTCCTCGGTGTGGATGACGGCGCTGTGGCCCTGGCCGTGGAAGGCGACCATGTCGGCGGCGAGGTCGAACCCGCGGCGCTCGTCCTCGGCGCGCAGTACGGCGAGGACCGGGCAGAGCTTCTCACGGGTCAACGGCTCGCCCGGGCCGACCCGTTCGGCCTCGACCAGGATGACCGAGGTGTCCGCCGGCACCGAGAATCCGGCCTGTTCGGCGATCCAGGCCGGGCTCTGCCCGACGGCGGCCGCGTTGACCTTGGGTTCGCAGCCGGCGCCCGAACCGCCGGTGGTGGGAAACAGGAAGGTCTCCAGCTTCGCCTTCTCCTCCGGGGTGGCCAGATGGGCGTGCAGGGCGCGGAACTCGGTGATCGCCGCGTCGTAGATCTCCGTCCGGCCCGGCTAGGCAGGGACCGTCGGCCCCGGCCCGAATGAGCCGCCGCACGGCAGCGTCCGCCGCTGCGGTCACGGGCTTCCGGTCCGGTGGGACGGGGTTGATGCCGCGCAGTCGTCGATGCGGAAATCCAGGCCGTTCACCACGCCGACCACGCCGTCGAGGCGCCAGACGGCGTGCACGAGCTCCGGCATCTGGCTACGCGCTTCCACCCGGCCGTCGAGGGTGACCACGCCGTCGCGGACGGAGACGCGGACAGCGTCGGACGGCAGGTTCAGCGCGGTGCCGACGATCTCCTCGGTCACCTGGCTGCGGATGTCGTCGTCCGCGCGCAGGAAGACCCGTAGCAGGTCACTACGGGTGGCGATGCCGATGAGGCGGTCGGCCTCGTCGACGACGGGCAGTCGCTCGACGCCGCGGCGCTCCATGAGCCGGGCGGCGTCCGGCACGGTCTGCTCGGGGTGCACGGTGATGGCGGGGCTCGACATCACGTCGCCCGCCGTCACGGAGGGCGACGGAGCGGGGCCGTCCCGGTGCGCCTGGTTGCGTACGAGGTCGCTGCTGGACAGGACGCCGAGCACCTTGTCGTCGGCGTCGACCACCGGGAGTCCGCTGATCCGGTGGTGGTCGAGCAACCGCACGACCTCCTTGAACGGTGTCGTCCGGCGGGCCTGGACGACGTCCCTGGTCATTACCTCGCCGACGATGTGAGCGGTCACGGCGGATCTCCTTGACGAGCGCGGGCGGGGGAGGGCCGGAGCCTGGGTCGGCTCCGGCTCCCCGCCAGGTCGGGCGGGCGCCGTGCGGCGCCTACTTCTGCGGGCCGCCGCGCCACGGGGGCGGCGCGGCCGCCCGGCGGGTGGTGCCGCCGCGGTGGGTGACGCGTTCGGTGGCGGAGCGCAGCCGGTCGTGGAGCCGGTCGGCGAGTTCGCGGGCGCTCGCCTCGCGGGCGTGGACGACGACGAGGTCGTTGCCGATCCGGATGTCGGTGCGGCCGGACCAGGGCAGTTCGACGTGGTGGGCCGATGCCCGCCGTACGCGCACCTCACCGTTCACGGGCGGCAGGCCGGGGCGGTCCAGAGCGGCGGCGACCTTCTCGTGGAGGTAGGCGAGAGATTCCCCGTCCACCTCGCCGTCGGCGCGGACCAGCACGGCGGCGGTGGTCTCACGGGCCCCGATGTCCTTGGCAGTCATGTGCTCCACTCCCTGTGATCGTTTCTGCGTCGCCTCAAGCCTGCTGCGTTGGTCGCTTCCGTCCCAGGGGCGACCGGCCCCCGAAGGGAGGAGCGGTCGGTCCCTGGCCAGAGGGCCGAGCGGCCCCACCGCGCGGTTCACCTGCTGTCGCTCCCCTCGGTCTCCTCCAGCGCCGCCCGCCCCGCCTCCAGTCGTGCCACCGGCACCCGGAACGGCGAGCAGGAGACGTAGTCCAGTCCGGCGGTGTGGAAGAAGTGCACCGAGTCGGGGTCGCCGCCGTGCTCACCGCACACCCCGATCTTGAGGTCCGGGCGGGTGGCGCGGCCCTCGGCGACGGCGATGCCCACCAGCCGGCCGACACCCTCGCGGTCGAGCGTCTCGAAGGGGGACGTGGAGAAGACGCCCTTGTCCAGGTAGGCGGAGAAGAACTCCGCCTCGACGTCGTCGCGGGAGAAGCCCCAGGTCGTCTGCGTCAGGTCATTGGTGCCGAAGGAGAAGAATTCGGCTTCCTCGGCGATCCGGCCCGCCGTCAGGGCGGCCCTGGGCAGCTCGATCATGGTGCCGACCGGGCAGTCGAGGGCGACCCCGGCCGCCCGTGAGACCTCGGCCAGCACCCGCCGCACCTCCTCGCGCACGAGGCGCAGTTCACGGACGTCACCGACGAGCGGGACCATGATCTCCGCCCTGGGCCGGCCACCGGCCAGCAGACGCTCGGCCACGGCCTCACCGATCGCCCGGACCTGCATGGCGACCAGGCCGGGAACGACCAGTCCCAGGCGTACACCGCGCAGCCCGAGCATCGGGTTCTCCTCGTGCATGCGGTTCACGGCGCCCAGCAACTCGACCTCGTGCGCATCGGGCTCCTCGCCACGGGCCTGGGCGGAGCCGATCCGCACCGCCAGTTCGGTGTGGTCGGGCAGGAACTCGTGCAGCGGTGGATCCAGCAGCCGGATGGTGACCGGCAGACCGTCCATGGCCTCCAGGATGCCGACGAAGTCCTGCCGCTGAAGGGGCAGGAGGTCCGCCAGGGCTCGCTCGCGCTCGGCGTCCGTGCCGGCCAGGATCATCTGCTCGACCAGCTCGCGGCGCTCACCGAGGAACATGTGCTCGGTGCGGCACAGACCGACGCCCTGCGCTCCGAACCGGCGGGCCCGTTCGGCGTCCTGCGGGGTGTCGGCGTTGGCCCGCACCTCCAGGCGCCGCACGGTGTCGGCGCGGGCCAGAGCCCGGGCCACCGCGTCGACCACGCCCTGCGCGCCACCGTCGCCCCGGCCGTCCTCCAGATACCGGATGACCGCCGAGTCCACCAACGGCACCGAACCCGCGTACACCGCTCCGGCGGAGCCGTCCACCGAGACGACGGTGCCCTCCTCGACCACGGTGCCGTCAGCGGCGGTGAAGCGCCGGGCCCCGGTGTCCACGGTGAGCTCCTCGGCGCCGCACACGCAGACTTTGCCCATGCCGCGGGCGACGACGGCCGCGTGGCTGGTCTTGCCGCCCCGGCTGGTGAGGACCGCCTGTGCGGCGATCATGCCGGGCAGGTCGTCGGGGGTGGTCTCCTGGCGGACGAGGACGACCTTCTCGCCGGTCGCGGCGCGGCGTACGGCCTGGGCGGAGTCGAAGACCACGGCCCCGACCGCCGCACCGGGAGAGGCGGGGACACCGTGGGCCAGCGCGGCACCGGTCGCGGAGGTGTCGAACCGCGGGAACATCAGCCGGGCCAGGCCCTCGCCGCTCACCCGGGCCAGCGCCTCGTCCGGGGTGATGAGCTCCTCGTCGGCCAGTGCGGCGGCGAGCACGAAGGCGGCCTCGGCGGTGCGCTTGCCGACGCGGGTCTGAAGCATCCACAGGGTGCCGCGTTCGATGGTGAACTCGATGTCGCACAGGTCCCGGTAGTGACGTTCCAGGGTGCGCATGTGCGTGCGCAGCCCGTCGTAGGACGTGGCGTCCAGGCACTTCAGCTCGGCCAGCGGCACGGTGTTGCGGATGCCGGCGACGACGTCCTCGCCCTGCGCGTCGGGCAGGTAGTCGCCGTACAGGCCGGGGCGGCCGGTGGCCGGGTCGCGGGTGAAGGCGACGCCGCTGCCGGAGTCGGAGCCGAGGTTGCCGAAGACCATGCGCTGCACGGTGACGGCGGTACCCAGGTCGTCGGCGATGTGTTCGCGGCGCCGGTACAGGCGTGCGCGTTCGCCGTTCCAGGACTCGAAGACGGCCAGGACCGCCCGGTGCAGCTGCTCGGCGGGGGACTGGGGGAAGGGGGCACCGGTCTCCAGGCGGATCAGGTTCTTGTAGGTCTCGACCAGCTCGGCCAGGTCGGATGCCGTCAGGTGCACGTCGTCCTGGACGCCGCGCAGGTCCTTGAGGAGGGCGAGGGACCGCTCGAACCGGGAGGAGTCGACGCCCATGACCGTGCTGCCGAACATCTGGACGAGGCGGCGGTAGGAGTCCCAGGCGAAACGATCACTGCCGGAGACCTTGGCCAGCCCGAGGACCGAGTCGTCGTTGAGGCCGATGTCGAGGATCGTCTCCATCATGCCGGGCATGGAGAACTTCGCGCCGGAGCGGACGGACAGCAGCAGCGGGTCGTCCGGCTGCCCCAGCGAACGGCCGGCGGAGGCTTCGAGGGCCGACAGGTGTGCGGAGACCTCCTCCCACAGGCCCGCGGGTTCGCTGCCCGTCTCCAGGAAGGCGCGGCACGCCTCGGTGGTGAGGGTGAATCCCGGCGGCACGGGGAGCCCGAGCCGGGTCATCTCCGCCAGGTTCGATCCCTTGCCGCCGAGGAGATCGGCCATGTCACGGCCGCCCTCGGTGAAGTCGTACACGTAACGGACCATGGCGCTGCGCTCCTCAGGCGTTGGGGCGTGATGATTCCAGCGTCGGACGGGGGCGGGCTCGGCGCGAGGTGCCGGCCGTCCCGCGTGAGGGACCGGTCGGCCCGGACTCGTGCCTGGCGTTGCGGAGGGACCACCGGCGCCCTGCCGGGGCTGTACGGCCCGTGGACCACCGGCACGGCCGGGACGAGGCTCGAAGCCATCGGAATTCAACGATCAGGGAGGGGACGCGTCATGCCGCAGGACATCGTGGTGGGGATCGACGGATCGACCGAAGGACTCGCCGCCGCGCACTGGGCGGCCCAGGAGGCTCAGCGGCGGGGAACCGGACTCGGCGTGATCCACGTCTGGCACCGCCACCCCCGCCCCGCGCCGTACGTGCCCATGGACAGCACCGAGCGCGACTGGGCCGAGCAACTCCTGCGCGAGGCCGTACGAAGTGTCCGCGCCGCCCACCCGGGACTACGGATCACCGAACGACTCGTGTGCGACGCGACGGTGGCGGGCCTGCTCAAGGCCACGGCCGACGCCGACCTGCTGGTCCTCGGTTCCCGTGGCCTCGGAGCGCTGGGCGGCTTCCTCACGGGCTCCGTCTCCCAGCGTGTCGTCGGCCGGTCCACCCGCCCGGTCGTACTGGTCCGCGCGGGACGGTCCGCCGCCGATGAGCACCTTCCGGCCACGGACGGCGTCGCCCCGGAGGAGATACCGGAGACGCCCTACCGCCAGGTGGTCCTCGGGCTGCGGACGGACCGCCCTTGCGACGAACTGATCGAGTTCGCCTTCGACGCCGCCCGCCGGCGTGGCACCGGCCTGCGAGTGGTCCGCGCTTTCCGGACCGCTTTCCGGTCCGAACCCGTTCCGTCCCTGCCCCTGGCGTCCGCCGCCCCGGAGGGCCCGCCCCCCGTCCCGCGGCCGCAGGCCCAGGCGCTGGCGGACGAGGAGCGCACCGTGGCGGCGGTGCTGCGGCCCTGGCGGGAGAAGTACCCGACCGTTCCCGTGACCGAGACGGTCAGCGAGGGCCGAGCCGCAGCCGTCCTGGTGCGGGCCGCGCAGGAGGCGGGCCTCCTGGTGGTGGGCCGCCGCGGCATCGATCAGCAGGTCGGTGTCCACACGGGGCCGGTCACGCACGCCGCACTGCACCACGTCGGATGCCCCGTCGCCGTGGTTCCACATGACTGACACCACGGCAGCAGGCCGGGGCCAATGGTCCCGGCCGACCGGGGCCGCACGGGACCGCCCGGTGCCCTGTCCGGCACTCCTCGCCACGCACCCGCACGACGAGCATCGACAGTGACAAGACCGTACGACGAGAGGACCTGTGATGACCGCGACGGTGACAGCCGGCCCCCGGACCACCGACGCCTGGCAGCAGTTCGCCGGGAGCGGGTGGCGTGAGCGCATCGACGTGCGCGACTTCATCCAGGCCAACTACACGCCCTACGAGGGCGACGCCTCCTTCCTGGCCGGCCCCACGCACCGCACCCGCGCGGTCTGGGAGAAGGTCAGCGCACTCTTCCCGGAGGAGCGGCGCAGGGGCGTCCTCGACGTGGACGCCGCCACCCCCTCCACCATCACCTCGCACGCCCCCGGCTTCATCGACCGCGACCTCGAGCTGATCGTCGGCCTGCAGACCGACGCTCCCCTCAAGCGCGCGATCATGCCCAACGGTGGCCTGCGCATGGTGGAGAACGGGCTGAAGGCGTACGGCTACGAGCCCGACCCGTTCGTGACGAAGGTGTTCGACACCTACCGCAAGACCCACAACTCGGGTGTCTTCGACGCCTACACCCCCGCTATGCGCGCCGCCCGCAAGGTCGGCATCATCACCGGCCTGCCGGACGCCTACGGCCGCGGCCGGATCATCGGCGACTACCGTCGCGTCGCCCTCTACGGCACCGACCGGCTCGTCGAGGCCAAGCGCGCCGAGCGCGCCCTGCTGGACACCCGGCCGTCCACCGCAGACGTCGTCCGCGACCGCGAGGAACTGGCCGAGCAGATCAGGGCGCTGGGCGAACTGGCCGAGATGGCCGCGTCCTACGGCTGCGACGTCACCCGGCCGGCGACCACCGCGCAGGAGGCCGTCCAGTGGCTCTACCTCGGCTTCCTCGCCGCGGTGAAGGAGCAGAACGGCGCGGCCATGTCCCTGGGCCGCACCTCCACCTTCCTGGACGTCTACCTCCAGCGCGACCTCGACGACGGGCTCCTCGACGAGAGGCGTGCCCAGGAGCTGATCGACGACTTCGTCATCAAGCTGCGCATCGTGCGCTTCCTGCGCACCCCCGAGTACGACGCCCTGTTCTCCGGCGACCCGACCTGTGTGACGGAGTCCATCGGCGGCATCGGCGCCGACGGCCGCCCGCTGGTCACCCGCACCTCCTTCCGCTTCCTGCAGACCCTCTACAACCTGGGCCCCGCCCCGGAACCGAACCTGACCGTCCTGTGGTCGCCCCGGCTCCCGGCCGGCTTCAAGGAGTTCTGCGCCCAGGTGTCCATCGACACCAGCGCCGTCCAGTACGAGTCCGACGACCTGATGCGCCCGCGCACCGGCGACGACACCGCCATAGCCTGCTGCGTCTCCGCGATGGCGGTGGGCAGGCAGATGCAGTTCTTCGGCGCCCGCGTCAACCTCGCCAAGGCGCTGCTGTACGCCGTCAACGGCGGCCGTGACGAGATGACCGGCGACCAGATCACCCCCGCCATGCCCCCGCTGACCGGCGAATATCTGGACTACGACGACCTGTCGGCCGCCTACGACCGCGTGCTGGACTGGCTGGCCCGGACCTACGTCGACGCGCTCAACGTCATCCACTACATGCACGACAAGTACGCCTACGAGCGCATCGAGATGGCCCTCCACGACCACCCCGTGCACCGCTTCATGGCCTGCGGAATCGCCGGACTCTCGGTCGCCGTCGACAGCCTCTCCGCCGTCAAGCACGCCCGGGTGAAGGTCATCCGCGACGCGACCGGACTCGCCGTGGACTTCCACACCGAGGGCGACTTCCCGGCGTACGGCAACAACGACGACCGCGCCGACGCCCTCGCCGTCGAGCTGGTGGAGTCGTTCATGGCGAAGGTCCGCGAACACCCCACCTACCGCGACGCCGAGCACACCCAGTCCGTGCTCACCATCACCTCCAACGTCGTGTACGGCAAACACACCGGCAACACCCCCGACGGCCGCCGCGCCGGCCGGCCCTTCGCCCCCGGCGCCAACCCGATGAACGGCCGCGACAAGCACGGCGTGGCCGCCTCCGCCCTCTCGGTGGCCAAGCTGCCCTACGAGGCGGCACGCGACGGCATCTCCCTGACCACCACCATCACCCCGGAAGGACTCGGCCACGTCCCCGATGAGCGGGCCGGTCACCTGGTCGGCATCCTCGACGCCTACGTGTCCGCGGGCGGCTTCCACATGAACGTCAACGTGCTGGACCGGGCCGTGCTGGAGGACGCGATGGAGTACCCGGAGAAGTACCCCGAGCTGACGATCAGGGTCTCCGGCTACGCCGTGAACTTCGTCCGCCTGACCCGCGAGCAGCAGCTCGACGTGATCAGCCGCACCTTCCACGGATCGCTGTGAGTACCGTGCCCCCGATCGTGGCACCGGGATCGGTCACCGGCCGGATCCACTCCTGGGACCTGTCCACCGGCGTGGACGGTCGCGGGACCCGGTTCGTCCTCTTCACCAGCGGCTGCCCCCTGCGCTGCCTGTACTGCGCGAACCCGGACACCTGGCACATGCGAGACGGCCGGGAGGCCACCGTCGACGAGGTGATGGCGGAGATCGACAGGTACCGGGGCTTCGTCAGCACGGCCGGCGGGGGCGTGACCCTCACCGGCGGCGAGCCCCTGCTCCAGCCGGCGTTCACCGGAGCGGTCCTGCGCCGCTGCCAGGAGGCCGGCCTGCACACCGCCCTCGACACCTCCGGCTTCCTCGGCGCCCGCGCCACGGACGGGCTCCTGGCCGACACCGACCTGGTGCTGCTGGACATCAAGTCCTTCGACGTCACGACCTACCGGAAGCTGACCGGTGGCGCCCTCGCCCCCACCCTGAACTTCGCCACCCGTCTCGACCGGCTGGGCAAGCGCGTGTGGATCAGGTACGTCCTGGTGCCCGGGTGGACCGACGACGAGGACGCCGTCGACGGACTCGCCGGATTCCTCTCCGGTCTGGGGTGCGTGGAGCGGGTCGACATCCTGCCGTTCCACAAGCTCGGCGCCGCCAAGTACGACGCCCTGGGCATCCCCTTCCCCCTGCGTGACGCCCCCGTTCCCGACAGGGCGCTGGTGGACCGGGTACGGGGCCAGTTCCGTGAGCGCGGCCTCATGGCCCACTGACGCGGGCGAAATGGGGGCCGACCGGCCCTGTTCCTCGGCCATCCTGGGAAGACAGGATTCCGACACAGGCCGAGGCATTGCGAGGAGCATTCGATGGCGCACAGCGAGCAGGGCGACAGCACGGGAAGCCCGATCAGGGTCTTCCTCCTGGACGACCATGAAGTGGTACGGCGTGGGGTGCACGACCTGCTGGACGACGAACCGGACATCACCGTGGTCGGAGAAGCGGCGACGGTGGAACAGGCGCTGGTCCGGGTCCCCGCCCTGCGCCCCGACGTGGCCGTCCTCGACGTGCGCCTGCCCGACGGAGACGGCGTGACCGTCTGCCGCGAGCTGCGCTCGAAGATGCCGGACCTGGCCTGCCTGATGCTGACCTCCTTCGACGACGAAGAGGCGCTGCTGGACTCGATCATGGCGGGCGCCGCCGGATACGTCCTGAAGCAGATCCAGGGCTCGGACCTGGTCTCGGCCGTGCGGACGGTGGCCCGCGGCCAGTCCCTGCTGGACGCCAGCGCCACGACCAAGCTGATGGCACGGCTGCGGGGCGGCGGGCAGCAGCCGGCCGAGGAGCCGGAGATGCTGCCGGGTCTCACCGACCGGGAACGCGAGATCCTGGAACTGATCGGCGAGGGGCTCACCAACCGGCAGATCGGTCAGCGGCTCTACCTGGCCGAGAAGACGGTCAAGAACCACATCTCCCGGCTGCTCGCCAAGCTCGGCGTGGAACGCCGTATCCAGGCCGCCGTCATCGCCACCCAGGCACGGGACCGGATGCGCACCGAAGGCCAGTAGCGGGCCGGCCCGCCGGTCGGCCCCGCACCCGGCCCCCCGTGGGGGCCGAAGGTCCCACGGTCCGCCCCCGCCCGGCCCATGCCCGGACGCACAACCGGGCGGCAGGCTGAGAGCGATCCGGGAACACCGCCGGGCATCGCCGCACCAAGGGGAGGACGGAAGACATGACCGTGCGAGTGGGCATCAACGGCTTCGGCCGCATCGGCCGGAACTACCTGCGCTGCGTCCTGGAACGCACCGGACCCGCGGCAGCGCCGCTGGAGGTGGTGGCGGTCAACGACGTCACCTCCCCGGCGGCGCTGGCGCACCTGCTGACCTACGACTCGACGTACGGGCGGCTGAACCGCCCCGTCGAGCACGACGAGACCTCGCTGACCGTGGACGGGCACCGCATCGCGGTGACCGCCGAGCGCGATCCGGCCGGGCTGGCCTGGGGAGACCTCGGCGTGGACGTGGTGATCGAGTCCACGGGCCGCTTCCGCACCCGCGAGCAGGCCGGCCTGCACCTGGCGGCCGGCGCGCGCAAAGTGCTTCTGTCCGTGCCCGGCAAGGACGTCGACGCCACGATCGTCATGGGCGTCAACGAAGGAACGTACGACCCGGAGCACCATCACGTGATCTCCAACGCCTCGTGCACCACCAACTGCGTGGCCCCCATGGTCAAGGTCCTCGACGACCACTTCGGCGTCGTCAAAGGACTGATGACCACGATCCACGGCTACACCAACGACCAGGTGGTCCTGGACGGCCCTCACAAGGACCTGCGCCGCGGCCGCTCGGCGGCGGTCAACATCATCCCCACCACGACCGGCGCCGCTCGCGCCGTGGGCCTGGTCCTGCCCGAGCTGGCGGGCACGCTGGACGGCAGCGCCGTGCGCGTCCCGGTCGAGGACGGCTCGCTGACCGACCTGACCGTGGTCCTCGAGCGGGCGGTGAGTGCTGATGAGATCAACGCCGCCTACCGGGAGGCCGCCGAGGGACCGCTCAAGGACGTCCTGCGGGTGTCCGACGCCCCGATCGTCTCCCGCGACGTGGTCGGCGACCCCGCCTCCTGCGTCCTGGACGCCCCGCTCACCCAGACCCACGGTGACCTGGTCAAGGTCTTCGGCTGGTACGACAACGAGTGGGGCTACACCAACCGCCTGCTCGACCTCACCTCGTACGTCGCGGCCCGACTGCCCCGGCGCTGACAGTTCCGGCCAGTCGGTCCCGCGGCGGCGCTGATCCCTTATCGTCTCCCTGTTCGAGCCGCTACCGTGGCAGGTGCACGGTAAGGCTGCCGACATGCGGTGAGGCGTTGGAGGAGCAGCGGTGGAGAACGCCGAGGAAGCCCGCGAGGCGCGGGTACGGCTGCCTCAGCTGCGGCTGGACGAGCTGCTGGAGGAGCTGCAGGCCCGTCTGGACGCGGCGCGCGGCACCCGGGACCGGGTCCACAGCCTCCTGGAAGCCGTGCTGTCGGTCGGCCGCGAGCTCGACCTGGAGCAGGCGCTGCGCAGCATCGTCGAGGCCGCGGCGGCCCTGGTCGACGCGGAGTACGCGGCGCTCGGCGTGATCGGCCCGGACGGCAAGCGGCTGTCGGCCTTCCACACGGTGGGCGTCGATGCGCAGCAGATCGCGCGGATCGGCCCCTACCCGGAGGGCCACGGCATCCTGGGGGAGTTGATCCGCCGTCCCGAGCCGCTGCGCCTGGCCAAGCTCTCCGAGCACTCCGCGTCCTACGGCTTCCCGGCTCACCACCCGCCGATGAACACCTTCCTCGGCGTACCGATCCGGGTGCGGGACCACGTCTTCGGCAACCTCTATCTGACGGAGAAGCGCGGCGGGCAGCAGTTCGACGAGGACGACGAGTCGGTGCTGGCGACGCTGGCCGTGGCGGCCGGCGTGGCGATCGACAACGCCCGCCTCTACGAGGAGTCCCGGCTGCGTGAGCGCTGGCTCCAGGTGAACGCCGAGATCACCCACACGCTGATGTCCGGCGCGGACCAGGGCGGGGTGTTGCCTCTGATCGCCGAACGGGCCAGGGAGATCACCGCTTCCGCCCTGAGCGTGGTGGCCATGCCGGTGAGCGGAACCGACACACTCGCGGTGGAACTCGCCATAGGCCACGAGGCCGACGTATGGCTTGGGATCGTGCTGCCCGTGGAGGGCACGCTCATGGGGCAGGCGTTCGTTCAGCGGGTGCCCGTCAGCAGCCCGGACGTCTCACGTGACACCCGGGTTTCGGCCGCTCCGCCACGCTTCGAGGGACTCGGACCGGCCGTCGCCGTACCGATCGGCTCGGGCGACGAGGCCCGCGGTGTCGTGCTTCTGGTCCGGCGCTCGGGTGGCGCGGAATTCTCCGAGAAGGAGACCGAGCCGCTCCAGGTCTTCGCCGCCCAGGCCGCCGTCGCGATGGAGCTGGCGGAACGACGCGCGGACGCCGAACAGATCGCACTGCTGGAGGACCGCGACCGCATCGCACGCGACCTGCACGACCTGGCCATCCAACGGCTCTTCGCCACCGGCATGACCCTGCAGAGCGCCGGTCGCCGCGTCCAGGATTCGATGGCCTCCGAGCGGATCCTGCGGGCGGTGGACGACCTCGACGAGACCATCAAGATCATCAGGTCGACCATCTTCGGCCTGCGCTCCCGCGACGACGACGCTGCGCCCGGCCTGCGCTCCCGCGCGGTGCGCGCGATCGGCGAGGCCGCCCCGCTCCTGGGCTTCGCTCCCAGTGTCCGCATGGAGGGTCTGCTCGACACGCACGTGCCCGGCCGGACCGCCGACCACGTCATGGCCGTCCTCACGGAGTCCCTGACCAACGTCGCCCGGCACGCAGGCGCCGACCGCACCGACGTCGTGCTGGAGACGGACGGCAAGCAGGTCCGCCTGACGGTCACGGACAACGGCGTCGGCATCCCGGACGGAGGCCGCCGCAGTGGTCTGACCAACATGGCCGAGCGAGCGCAGAAGCTCGGTGGGGGCATGGAGCTGGAAAGCCCCGCTGGGAAGGGGACACGGCTGGTGTGGCACGCGCCGCTGGCGCAGTCCCCGGACACGACGGAAAGCGGCAGGCCCGCCCAGTGACGCACGGCGTCGGCGGACGAGCGGCACCTTGATGGCTCCTTGAGGCCCCTGCGATCGAGGCCGGCCGGTCACCGGGACCATCGGCTCACCGTGCGGGCCCCACGGCCCAAGACGGCGCACCGCGACCGCGGTCGGATGGAAGGCGTCAGGACGGACGACCGGGACCGTCCCGCCCGCCGGCCCGGCTCGGGTGGGCGGAGCCCCTGGGACGAGCACGCCGGAAGCTCGCGGGCAAGGCACCCGGCAGGGAGACGCCATGAAGATGACCAGCCGCTGTGGACGCACCCTCAACGTCACACGCCTCGCGCCCCATGATCTCCCGGCGTCCATGGGACGCGTCGTCCTGGACACTCCCCGTGCCCCGCACGACAGCCGGGCCCCGTGGCTGTCGCTGACGGCCGAAGAGGCTCGGCGCCTGGCTGGTCTGCTGCTCTTCCAGGCCGCCGCCGTGGAGCCCGCTCCAGACGGGCCGGCCGGACGCGTCGAGGTGACGCCTGTCGCCGGCGACGCCTTCGAGATGCGGGTACGGGGTCACGTCCTGACCGTCGACCAGCCACGGGCCGAAGGCGGCAGGGACACGGCACCCACACCCGTGGAACTCTTCGTCGCGTCCGTGGCCTCCTGCACCGCGCACTACGCGGGCCGGTATCTGGACCGGCACGGTCTCAGCCGGGACGGCCTGACCGTCCAGGCGGACTTCCGCATGGCCGACGACCGCCCCGCACGGGTCGCCGCCCTGTCGATGACCGTCCACGCCCCGTCCCTGCCCGCGGAGCGGCTGGCCGCGATGCGCGCGGTGGTCTCCCACTGCACGGTGAGCAACACACTGGCCGACGCTCCCGAGGTACAGGTGCACGTCCGGTGCGAGCCGGAGATGTCGCAGGCGAGGGAGCACGGGCCCGTTGAGGCGGGGTGACACGCACCGCAGACGGGTACGGAGCGCCCGCGCCGGCCGACGCCGGAAGAACACCGCCCGGTCGCGTCGTCGACGGGACCGGGCGGCGCGCGTGTTCACACGTCGGCTTCCATCACCTCCTCGACCGGGCGACGCGGCGAGGCCGGTCCTTCGGGTCCGTACCCGAGCCGGATCACCATCTGCGAGTGCACGCGAGGGCCGTCGACCGGGAGACCGTCGAGGACCCGGCGCAGATCGGGCCACTCCATGGCCTGGTGAAGAAGCGACGCGCGCGCTCCGCGCCGGGTGGCCAGCAGAAGTACGCGTTCCAGGGCCTGTCCGGCCCGCAGCCAGTCCGTCCGCCGGTCGTGTGCCGTGGACAGCAGCGCGAGCGTCGGACGCGTCTCGAAGGCGCGGGCAGGCAGCACGTCCGGGTGCCGCTGTGCCCCGAAGTCCCGCATGGGCATGCGCTCCAGCGCGTCCTGCGGACCCAGAGCCGCTGACGGAAGTCCCAGCGACTGGGAGTGCGGGCCACTGACCAGTCGGCGGCTCTCGGCTGCGCGATCGGCGTCCGCCCGGTTGCGCCACTCCGCCTCCCGTGTGGCGCGCAACACCCGGTGAGTGTCGTTGCGTCCCAGGAAACGCAGAGCCGCCCCCTCCAGGTGTGCCGCTTCGGCCAGCTCGGCGAGCAGGTCCGACGGCAGCGGTTGCCCGGAGAAGGGGAAACGACTGCTGTGCCTGCGCCACACCGCCTCGTACAGGCCGGTTGTCGGTGCACCGCGCACCGATTCGGCGAGCCGGACCGTGGCGAGCAGAGCGGGACGGTCCGGGCACGGGAGCAGCCGGGGCACCGGCTCCCAGCCGAAGTGGGCGGCGGCGACGCGCAGATTGAGGACCGCGCAGCCCACGGACAGGTGCACGGCGCGGCCCACCGGATCGGTGTGGCGCAGCGCCCGGTCCGCGGCGGCGTGGATGCGTACCGTGCGGGTGTCGGTATCGAGCCGGAAGCGCCAGGGCTGAGTGTTGTGCAGGGACGGTGCGGCCACGGCCGCCGCGACCAACCGTTCCAGTGCCGGGGCATCGAGGGCTGACGAGCTCATCGGGACTCCTTCCCGCCCACGTCCGAGGCCGGCTGGGCTGGTGGGTGGACCCTTCCCAGCCTTGGTCCCCGCCGGCGCGTGCGTAAAGGGCCGTACGGGCACCGCCCGGCACCGTTCGGCCTTGGCGTCCGGTGGTGGCCGAAGGTCCCTGTGGATTGGGGCTGTTGAGTCCCTGGGGTGTGGACCTTCGGCGTCGGGTGCGCGGTGGTTGGGGGCGGGAGAGTGAGTGGTGTCAGGAACCAGCCGGATCTTCTCTGAAGGGGGCACTGTCATGGCCGTGCACCAGTCCACGCACCGTAGTTCGGGTTTCCACCTGCCGTCGTTCCGCCGGAACCACGCCGGTTCCGTGCCGGGGGCGGCAGGGTCGGCGGAGGTCATGCCCCTTGCCGTGGTGTAAATGATCAGTCGTCTGACGTGGCGGGTAGGAGGATCGTGTCGTCGGGGTAGAGGGCGTCCATGCTTTCGTTGGAGGGGTAGCGGCGGGGCAAGGCGATCCATTCGTCGTGGAGTTCGGCGAGGACCGCGGTCGCGAGGCGGAGGACGGCGGGCGGGTTCGGGAAGACCTGGACGACGTCGGTGCGGCGTTTGATCTCCCGGTTCAGCCGCTCCAGCGGGTTCGTCGACTGGATCTTCTTCCAGTGCTGGTGGGGAAAGTCCGCGAACGCGGTCAGATCTTCCTTGGCCTCCAGCAGCATCTCTCTGACCTTGGGGAACTGTCGGCCGAGCATGTCTGCCACGGTGTCGAGCTGGGTGCGGACGGCGTCCGCGGTGGGCTGGGCGAAGATTGTGCGGATCGTCGCGGCGACCATCTCCGCCGAGCCTTTCGGGATCACGGCGAAGACGTTGCGGACGAAGTGGACCCTGCAGCGCTGCCAGGCGGCGCCGAGCATGACCTTGCGGATCGCTTTGACCAGACCGCTGTGGCTGTCGGAGATGACCAGGCGGACGCCGCTCAGGCCGCGTTCTCGCAGGTGACGTAGGAACTGGGCCCAGAAGGCTTCGGTCTCGCTGTCGCCGACCATGACGCCGACGACTTCGCGGCCGCCGTCCTGGGTGACGCCGGTGGCGATGACGATCGCCTGGGAGACGATGCGGTGGTCGACGCGGGCCTTGACGTAGGTGGCGTCGAGGAACAGGTAGGGGAACCGGATGTGGTCCAGAGGCCGGGTGCGGAAGGCGTCCAGCTGTTCGTCGAGCTCAGCGCAGATTCGGGAGACCTCACTTTTCGATATCCCGGTATCGGAGCCGAGGGCTTTGACCAGGTCGTCGACGGAGCGGGTGGAGACGCCGTGGACGTATGCCTCCATGATGACCGCGTAGAGGGCCTGATCGATCCGCCGGCGGCGTTCGAGGAGGCTGGGGAAGAAGCTTCCGGCCCGTAGTTTCGGGATGGCGAGTTCCAGGTCACCGGCCTGTGTGGTCACTGTCTTCTCGCGGTGTCCGTTGCGCCAGGTGGTGCGGGTGTCGGTGTGTTCGCCCCACTCGGCGCCGATCTTTGTGGTGGCCTCGGCCTCGATCAGTTCCTGGAGCAGCCTTTCGGCGATCTCGCGGACGAGTTCAAGGCCATCGGCCGAACGTAGTGACTCAAGCAGGCGAAGTAGGTCATGCTGGGACAAGGCCATCGTGCACCCCCTGGGGTCGAACTGCCCGTTCACTCCGGACAGTTGCACGGTGGCCTGCCAGTTGAGCAGGGCACAGTCACCGGCAGACGGTGCACCCCAGGGAGCAGAACCCGCGCACTCAACCGCGGAGATCCCCTACACCACACAGCGGGACGCCATCGTCGGCGGAGGCCGGCACGCTCACCGCACGGGCCTATGTCTGGGCCTCGGCGCGGGTGCTGATGGGGTTCGTCTTCCTGTGGGCGTTCCTCGACAAGACGTTCGGGTTCGGCTATGCCACCCCGTCCGGCAGGGGCTGGATCGACGGTGGTTCGCCGACCGAGGGCTTCCTCGGGCATGTCGCGGTCGGGCCGATGGAGTCGACGTTCCACGCGTGGGCCGGGGCGGCGTGGGCGGACTGGCTGTTCATGCTGGGGCTGCTCGGTGTCGGGCTCGCGCTGACGGCGGGAGTGGCGCTGCGGGCGGCGGCGCTCGCGGGGACGGTGATGATGGCGCTGATGTGGGTGGCCGAGTGGCCGCCCGCGAAGCACCTGTCGGACGGGACGGCGAGCATGTCGTCGAACCCGTTCGCCGACTACCACCTGATCTACGCGGTGGTGTTGATCGCCCTGGCCGTGGTGTCGACGGGTGACGCGCTCGGTCTGGGCCGGCTGTGGGCCAGGCTCCCGATCGTCCGCGACCACGCGTGGCTGCGCTGAACACGACTGGCGGGGCGGGCGCACCCAAGGACCCGCCCCGTCGGCCTGCCGGCAGGGACCGTCGGCCCCGTCCAGGGACCACAGGCCCCTGCCCCCCGGGACCGCCCGAAGAGACGCTGAGAACAGAACGAACGACACAGGAGGTGGCCAGCATGGCCCGCACGATCACCGTGGGACTCGACGGCTCGCCCGAGAGCCGGGCAGCCGCAGAGTGGGCGGCCCGCGAAGCCGCGCTGCGCCAGGTGCCGGTACGGCTGCTCCACGTGTGGCAGCCGGTACCGGAGCCCATGGCCCAGGCCCCGTTCCTCGGTGCCGAGACGCACCAGCACTGGACCGAACGGATCCCCCGGGATGCGGCCGAGGGCTTGAGGCTGCGTCACCCCGGGGTCGAGGTGACCACCGAGCAGCGGGCGGGGGCTCCGGCAGACGTCCTGCTCGCCGCCACCCGTGAGGCGGAACTGCTGGTGCTGGGCTCGCGCGCCCTGAGCGGCCTCACGGGCTTCCTGGTCGGGTCCGTCGGCCAGTCCGTGATCGCCCGCGCGGAGGCGCCGGTGATCCTCGTCCGAGCAGGCGAACAGGCCGCCGACGAGCACGTGAAGGACCCCGCCGGCATTCCGTCCGCCGCCACCGGCTTCCGGCCCGTCGTCGTGGGTCTGGACACCGGCTGCCCCGACGAGACCGTCCTCGCCTTCGCCTTCGAGGAGGCGTGGCGCCGTGGGGCCCCACTGACCGCCCTGAGGGCCTGGAACCTGCCGTCCTCCTACAGCTACAGCCTGGCCGCCGGTTTCGATCCGCGCGAGGAACTGGCCCGCGCCCAGGCCGAAGCGCTCACCGAGGCGCTGCTGCCCTGGCGGGAGAAGTACCCGGACGTCGAGGTGACCGAGGCCTGCCGGCTCGGCAGCCCCGCCGAGCACCTCATCGACGCGGCCCGCGACGCCTCCCTCGTCGTGGTCGGCCGCCGCGTCCGCCGCAGCCCGTTCGGCGCGCACATCGGCGCCGTCGCCCACGCGGTCATGCACCACGCCACCACCCCCGTCGCCGTCGTCGCCCACGACTGACGCGACCGACCGAAGGAGCAGGCACCATGAAGGCAGCGGTTGTCCGGGAGTTCGGCAAGCCTCTGGTCATCGAGGACCGCCCCGATCCCGAACCGGGCCCGGGACAGGTCCGCGTGCGCGTCGAGGCGTCCGGTCTGTGCCACACCGACATCCACGCCGCGCACGGAGACTGGCCGGTCAAGCCCACCCCGCCGTTCGTCCCCGGCCACGAGGGCGTCGGCCTCGTCGAGAAGCTGGGCGACGGCGTGACCCACCTCGCCGTCGGACAACGCGTCGCCGTGCCCTGGCTCGGCAAGGCGTGCGGACGGTGCGAGCACTGCCGGTCCGGCTGGGAGACCCTGTGCGAGAGCCAGATCAACACCGGGTACGGCTGCGACGGCGGATACGCCGAGAAGATGCTGGCCTGGGCCGACTTCGCCCAGCCGGTGCCCGAGGGCGTCAGCGCCCTGGACGCCGCCCCGCTGACCTGTGCGGGCGTCACCACCTACAAGGCGCTGAAGGTCGCGGACGTCGGGCCCGCCCAGCTCGTCGCGATCTCGGGCGTGGGCGGACTGGGCCACCTCGCCGTGCAGTACGCGAAGATCGCCGGAGCGCGGGTCGCCGCGATCGACGTCACCGACGACAAGCTGCAGCTCGCCCGGGAACTCGGCGCCGACATCGTCATCGACGCCCGCACCCAGGACGTCGGCACCGAGCTGAAGCGGCACGGCGGTGCGCACGCCGCCCTCGCTCTCGCCGTGAACCCGGCCGCCTTCCAGGCCGTCAACTCCGGTCTGCGGCGCGGTGGGAAGCTCGTCATGGTGGCCCTGCCGGCGCACGGCACCCTCCAGGTCCCGATCTTCGACACCGTCCTCAACGGCACCTCGGTCATCGGCTCCATCGTCGGCACCAGGCAGGACCTCGCCGAGGTATTCCAGTTGCACGCCGAGGGCCGCACGAAGGTCATCCGGGAGACCCGCCCGCTCGCCGCCGTCAACGACTGCATCGACGAGGTTCTCGGCGGTCACGTCAAGGCCCGGATCGTGTTCGATCTCAACGCGGGAGGCTGAGAACGATGTACCTGCCCATGGTCGTCGGCGTCGACGGCTCCGAGTCGAGCCTGCGAGCCGTCGACTGGGCGGCCGACGAGGCGGCCCTGCACGGAGTACCCCTGCGGATCGTCCACGCCTACCGCTGGGACCGCTACGAGGGCGCCTCGCTCGCCCGAGAGCTGGGCAAGCCGTCCGGCCACGTCACCCCCGACGACATCCTCGTCGTCGCCACCCGCCGCGCCCGACGTCACCACCCGGACCTCGCCGTCACCACCGAAGCGATGGCCGAAGAACCGGAGTACGTTCTCCTGCGCGAGGCCCGCAACGCCTCCGCCGTGATCGTGGGCACCCGCGGGCGCGGCGAACTCGCCGACCTCCTGCTCGGCTCGGTCAGCCTGGCCGTGGCCACCGCGGCGGACTGCGCGGTCGTCGTGATCCGCGGGAACCACGACAACCGGGCCGCCGACGGCCGGCGCGGCCGCATCGTCGTCGGTGTGGGCGACGCGCCCACGGCGGCGGTGCGGTTCGCCTACGAGGAGGCCCGGCGGCGCGGGGCCGCCCTGGACGCGGTACGGGCGTGGCGATGCCCCACGCACGACACGGCCGACCACCCCCTGCTCGCGGGCACGCCCGAGCGTCTGCACGAGGAACGGGCGGCCAAAGAGCTGGAGGCCGCGCTCGCCGGTGTCCCAGCGGACGCGCGCCTGCGCCCGCACACGGTCGAGGGACCTGCCCGCCGGGTGCTGCTGACCGCCTCGCACGAGGCGGACCTGCTGGTCGTCGGCCGACGGCGTCCCGGACAGTTCGGGCACCGCCTCGGCCGGGTCGCCCACACGCTCCTGCACCACGCCACCTGCCCGATCGCGGTCGTACCCGACGCGGCGTGACGGTCCCGGGCTGCCGCGCGTGGGACGACCGGCATGGGACCTGAGGCCGACCGGCCCATCGAGTACCCCCGGTCGGTCCCTGGGCGCGGCCGACGTCGTGACAGATGCTCGACAAGTCAAGGGACCCGAGCGGCTCGAGGGAGAACCGTCATGAAGGACGACACGTCCTACCGCCCCGCGGTTCACGCGCTGCTCAAGGACGGCACCACCGTCCGCATCCGTGCCGTCGAGCCCGGGGACCACGATCAACTGGAAGGGCTCTACGCGGAGATGTCCCCGGACAACCGCCGCCTGCGCTTCTTCTCCGCCGGCTCCCGCTCCGCCGGCCCGGCCGCCGACACCGTGTGCGCTCCGGCCCGGCGCGGGCACCGGGCCCTGCTCGCCGAACGCGCGGGACAGGTCATCGGCCTCGTCGAGTACCACGCCGACGACGACGCGCCGCGCACCGCCGAACTCGCCGTAGCGGTCGCCGACGGGCTGCACCACCGGGGCGTGGGAACCCTGCTCGTCGAGCACCTCGTCTCGGCCGCCCGGGCCGACGGCATCACCGGCTTCACCGCCGACGCCCTCAGCGAGAACCACGAGGTGCTGCGGCTCTTCGCCGACCTCGGCCTCGCCGCGACCCGGCGGTTCGACGGGCCCGAGGTGCACTGCGTCATCGACCTGCACGAGGACGAGACGTACTTGACGGCCTCGGAGGCCCGGGGACGGGCCGCCGACGTGGCCAGCCTGGAGCCGCTGCTGAAGCCCCGGTCCATCGCCGTCGTCGGGGCCGGCCGCCGTCCCGGCTCGGTGGGACGCGCCCTGCTGCACCACCTCCACGAGGGCGGCTTCACCGGCCGCCTGTTCGCGGTGAACCCGGCCGCCAGGGCGATCCTCGGGGTACCGTCCTACCCCTCCGTCGGCGCCCTTCCCGTCGCCCCTGACCTGGTCGTCGTGGCCAGCCCGGCCGGGACCGTGCCGGCCGTCGCCGAGGAGTGCGGCAAGGCGGGAGTACGCGCCCTCGTCGTGGTCTCCGCCGGACTCGACACGGAGCAGTCCGAGGCCCTGCTCACCGCATGCCGGGCCCACGGGATGCGCCTGGTCGGCCCCAACTGCCTCGGCGTGGCCAACACCGCCCCCGGGCACCGGTTCGACGCCACCTTCGCCGCCGCGCACCCGCGTGCCGGGACCGCGGGGGTCGCCGTACAGTCCGGCGGCGTCGGCATCGCCCTGCTGGAGGGACTGTCCCGGCTGGGCATCGGCGTCTCCGCGTTCGCCTCGCTCGGCGACAAGTACGACGTCAGCGGCAACGATCTCCTCCAGTGGTGGGAGAGCGACGGCCGCACCGACCTCGCCCTGCTCCACCTGGAGTCCTTCGGCAACCCGCGGGCCTTCTCCCGCACCGCCCGGCGTGTCACCCGGCGCATGCCGGTGCTGACCGTCGACGCCGGCCGCACCGACGCCGGCCGCCGCGCCGCCGCCTCGCACACCGCCGCCGCGGCCACCGGCACGATGACCCGCCAGGCACTGTTCACCCAGGCCGGCATCACCGCGACCCGCTCCGTCGGCGAGCTGCTGGAAGCGGCGGCCCTGCTGCACGCACAGCCACTGCCGGCCGGCATCCGCGTCGCCGTGATCACCAACGCCGGCGGCGCGGGAGTACTGGCCGCCGACGCCTGCGCCGAAGCCGGCCTGACCCTCAACCCGCCCAGCCCCGAACTGGCCGACGACCTGCTCGCCGCGCTGCCCGCCGGAGCGAGCGCCGGCAACCCCGTGGACGCCACCGCCGCCGTGACCGAGGACGCGTTGAGCGCCTGCGTCGAGCGGCTCGCGGGTCACCCGGCCGTCGACGCGGTCCTGGTGGCCCTCGTCCCCACGGCGGTCGCCGCGGCGACGGGTGACGACCTGGTCCGGGCCGTCACCCAGGGCCCCGGCCGCCGGGCCAAGCCCGTCATCGTCGTACGCCTGGAACAGGACCTGCCGGTCACCCTGCTGCCCGTCACCGACGGCGAGGCGATCCCCGCGTACGCCGAACCGCAGGCGGCGGCCCGGGCGTTGGCCCACGCCGCCCGACGAGCCGCGTGGCTCGCCCGGCCTGTCGGCACCGTGCCGGACCTGGACGACATCGACACCCCCCGTGCGCACGCCCTGGCGGACGGCTTCCTCGCCCAGCAGCCGGACGGAGGCTGGCTGGACCCGCGTGCCTGCGCCGAACTCCTCTCCTGCTACGGCATCCCCCAGCAGCCCTGGGCCTGGGCCGAGACCGAGGACGACGCCGTACGCGCCGCCGCACGCCTGCGCGGCACCGACGGCCGAGTGGTCCTCAAGGCACACTGGCCCGGACTCGTGCACAAGAGCCTTCAGCACGCCGTCCACCTCGACCTGCGCGACGAGGCCCAGGTACGCACGGCCTTCCAGGACCTGCGCACCCGCTTCGAAGGACTCATGACCGGAGTCGTCGTCCAGCCGCTCGCATCCCGCGGCACCGAACTGTTCGCCGGCGTCGTCCAGGACGGCGTCTTCGGCCCGCTCGTCGTCTTCGGCCTGGGCGGCACGGCGACGGAGGTACTCGCCGACCACGCCGCCCGCCTCGCCCCGCTCACCGGTCGGGACGTGCACGACCTGATCACCGCCCCGCGCTGCGCCCCCCTGCTCTTCGGCACGCAAGGAGGCGGCCCCGTCGACCTGGAGGGACTGGAACAGGTGCTCCACCGGTTGTCCTGCATGGCCACGGACCTGCCGCAGCTCGCCGAGGCCGACTTCAACCCGGTCCTCGCCACACCCGGCGGGGTCACCGTTCTCGACGCGCGGATACGTCTGCTGCCCCGGCGGCCGCAGGACCCCTATCTGCGCCGACTGCGCTGAGGAGGAACAGACATGAGGAACCAGAAGGTCGGCTCCGTGATGACCACCGAGGTGATCCGCGCCGAGCACGGCACTCCCTTCAAGACCGTCGCCAGGCTGCTCTCGGAACACCGCGTCAGCGGACTGCCCGTGGTGGACGACGACCAGCACGTCATCGGCGTCGTCTCCGAGACGGACCTGATGCTCCACCAGGCCGCGACGCCGCTCGCCTACGAGCCGCCCCCGCGGTTCCGCGTCGCACGGCTGACACCCCGCGCCCGCCGGCGGGCGGCCAAGGCCCGGGCGTGCACGGCCGGCTACCTGATGACCGCTCCCGCCGTCGGCGTGCACGCAGGGGACACTGTCGTGGAGGCCGTCCGCACCATGGTCGAACACCGGGTGAACCGGCTCCCGGTACTCGACGAGGACGACCGCCTGATCGGCATCGTCACCCGGCACGACCTGCTGCGGACCTTCCTGCGCCCCGACGCGGAGATCCGCGAGGAAGTGCTCCGCGAGGTGCTGGAACGCGGACTGTGGCTGGTCGACGGCAGCGTCGACGTCACCGTCACGGAGGGAGTCGTCACGCTGGAAGGCGAGATGGAGCGGAAGAGCGAGACCGAGGCAGCGGTGGCCATGACCCGCAGGACCGACGGAGTCGTCGACGTCGTGGACAGACTCACCCACCGCTTCGACGACTCCCGGTTCCGGGACGACACGCGCGTGCCGGGCGGCGTCGCGGACGACTGGCTGCGGCGGCTGTGAGAGGAGGCGGACCACCATGGAGCAGAGGGTGCTGGTCACCCACGGGTCGACCAACGGATCGACGGAAAGGATCGCCGAGACCGTGGCGGAGGTGCTGCGGACAGCGGGGATCACGGCCGAGGCGCTGCCCGCCCGGTCGGTGACGGACCTGGACACCTACGAGGCCGTGGTGGTCGGCGGTGCCCTGTACGCCGGGCGCTGGCACAAGGACGCCAGGCGCTTCGTACGGCGGCACCGCGGAGCACTGGCGCACCGGCCGGTGTGGTTCTTCAGCTCCGGACCACTCGACTCGACGGCCTCGCAGCGGGACATCCCGCCCGTGCCGGGTGTCAAGAAGGCCATGGCCAGGCTGGACGTCCGTGGGCACGTCACCTTCGGCGGTTGCCTCACCGAAGGCGCGGAAGGTCGCGTCGCCCGCCTGATCCTTCGCAACGGCAAGGGCGGTGACTTCCGCGACTTCGCCGCGATCGAGCACTGGGCGGCGGGTGTGGCGAAGGAACTCGGTGGCATGGTGCACCGGTGAACAGCCGTGGCGGTACGGCCCGTCGTGCCCCCGACGGCCGGTCTCCCGGCGCCGGGGGCACGGTCACGACCGCGTACGAGCCGACGGCGTGGGCGCTCAGGCGCGCCCGGCCACATGGTCGGTGAACCAGTCGGTCGTCAGCCGCACGACGTGGTGCAGGGCGTCGGTCGAGGAGGCGGGATCGGCGACGTCCGGTATCTCGACCACGTGGTGGGGACAGCGCAGCCAGTCGGCGGCCAGCCGGTTACGGCTGAGCAGCGGTTGGTCGAGGTCGCCGGTGACCAGCAGGACGGGAACGGACACCCGGGCCAGCGCGGACGGGCGGGCGAGTCCTGGCCGCCCGCTGACGCAGACCACCGCACGGAGGGCGTCGTGTTCCGCCGCGGCCTCGAGCGCTGCGGCCGCCGACGTGCCGCCGGCCGCGCAGCCCACGGGAAGGCTGGTGCGCTCGTGCAGCCAGTCACAGGCCGCACCCAGACGACGGGCCAGCATGACGACGTCGAAGACGTTGCGCCTGTGTGCCGGCCGTACCGTCTCCCACAGGTTCAGTGTCAAGGTGCCCAGGCCGACGCGGTGCAGTGCGGCGGCGGAGTCCTGCCAGGAACGGTCTCCCGTGAGCAGGACCATGCCCCGGGCCGCCACGGGTACGGTCAGCCGTCCGGTCAGTTCCACCGACCCGGCGGGCACCGTCACCGCGTACTCCCGTGGCGGGTGACGGCGGGGAACCGGCTCGATGGCCGGTGGACCGACGGCGGCCGTCGCGCGGACGTCCTCCAGGATGCGGTGGCCCGCCTCATGGCGGTCGCGACCGTGTGCGGGAAGCACCGTGCGCTCGACATCTACGGGCCGATGGGTCGGGCCGTCCGTGTGGGTGCGGTAGCGCATGAGCCGCCACCTCCTCCGTGCTGCGGCGGCACTGTCGCGGTGCGCCGCCCTGGTATCAGTGCAGCGCGCCACCGCCGTCCGCAACAGAGGCGACCGGCCCTCGTGACGAGGGCCGGCCGGTCCTTGCCGGGCGAGCCGCGAGGACGGGGCACGTCCCGTCGACGGTTCAGCCCGCTCGCTGGCTCCACCGCGGACCGACGAGCCGCCACTCCGCGTCCCACTGAGCCATGCGCCGTCGGTCGAGGCGCCGCCGGGCGAGGGATGCCGTACCGGTAGCGGCGCCGGCGAGGACGGAGGCGGAGCCGAGACCGAGGAGCACGGACGAGACGAGTGCGTCGGCCGGTCCGGTCGGCGGGGTGGCGAGCTTGTCGCGGGCGTCCAGCCAGACCGTGACGTGCGCGCCGGGCTGCACATGGTTGCTCACCAGCGTCCGGCCGGTGCGGTAGGTGCCGTCCGAGTGCGGCCAGCGAACGGTCGCGGAGGTCCGGTAGGCCGAACTCTCGACCGATGCGGAACTCTGCACGGCGTTCGTGAGTACGACGGCCCGCACGGGGTTCAGTTCCGCGCGCTCCCGGGCGAAGCCGTCCTGGGCCGCCTGAGCCGTCACCAGTCCGGCGACGGCTCCTCCGCACACGATGACCACCCACATCACCAGCACCATCCAGGCTTCGACGATGTCGTCGTGCCGCCGCAGGGGATTGCTGCGCCAGCGCCACAGCCGCTTCCGCGGGATTTCGTGCACACCCATCAGCCCCACCTCCTCGTCCCTCACTCCTCCGAACATGGCAGCCGGCCCGTGCCGCCGTCTTGAGCCGATCGGTACCCCCGGAGGCCGATCGGCCCTGCCTCGCACGCTCACGAAGCGATCCCCGAGACATGCGCGTACGGGCACGTGACCGGATGAGCACCGGTGAGCGGACGGGACCGGCCGGCGAAGCGGGGGGCCGTCCGGCCCAAGCCGTGCCGAAGGGAGAGGGGCACGGTGGAAGCAAGAGCCGAGCACCTGTGACGACGGCAACCCGGCTCGCACCTGCGGGTCGCCGTCCGCAGTCTCCCGGCTTCCGCCGCGGACAGCGAAAGGGTGAGCACACATGAAGGCATATGTCTTCCACGGCCCCGGAGAGGCCGCCTGGGAAGAGACCGCCGATCCGGTTCTGAGCGATCCCACGGACGCGATCGTGCGGGTCGATGCCGTCACCGTCTGCGGGACGGACCTGCACATCCTGAAGGGCGACGTGCCCGAGGTCGGGCCGGGGACGGTCCTCGGTCACGAGGCGGTCGGGGAGGTCGTCGAGACGGGCCGGGACGTCCGCTCGGTGCGGCCCGGGGACCGGGTGCTGATCTCCTGCATCAGCGCCTGCGGGCGGTGCCGCTACTGCCGGGAAGCCATGTACGGGCAGTGCCGGGGCGGTGGCGGCTGGGTCCTCGGACACCTCATCGACGGCACCCAGGCCGAGTACGTACGCGTCCCACACGCGGACTTCTCCCTGCATCCTCTGCCCGCGAACGTCACCGACCAGGACGCCGTGTTGCTGGCGGACATCTTCCCCACCGGCTACGAGGTGGGCGTGCTCAACGGCCGGGTGCGTCCCGGGGACACCGTCGTGGTGGTCGGCGCCGGCCCGGTGGGGCTGGCCGCCATCGCCACGGCCCGGCTTCTCGCACCCGAGCGGATCGTCGCCGTGGACGTGGCCACCGCCCGGTTGGAAGCCGCCCGGAAGGCCGGGGCGGACGCGGTGGCCGCTGCCCAGGAGAACCCCGAGCAGTTGGTCGCCGACCTGACCGAAGGACTCGGCGCGGACGTCGTCATCGAGGCCGTGGGGGTGCCCGAGACCTTCGAGATGTGCACCCGCACGGTGCGGCCCGGAGGACGCGTCGCCAACGTCGGCGTCCACGGCAAGCCCGTGACCCTGCACCTCGAAGACCTCTGGAGCAAGAACATCACCATCACCACGGGCCTGGTCGACACCCACTCCACGCCCACCCTGCTGCGTATGGCGGCCGCCGGCCGGCTCCCCACCGCCGGGCTGGTCACCCACACCTTCCCGCTCGACCGCATGGAGGAGGCGTACGACGTCTTCGCCAGCGCCGCCGACACCGGCGCGCTGAAGGTCGTTCTGGGCGGACCACGGCGTGAGGTCGTCGAGGCCGGCGCAGCCTGAACGCGGCACCGCAGGACACGTCAGAAAGGTGGGCCCCACCGGGACGAGGGCCGTTCCGCGACAGGTCAGGGACTGTCGGCCCTCGCCGCCGGCCGCTTCCCCCGTGAAGGCTGGGAGCTCGTGCACCGGACGACACACGGAAAGACGACCGGCTGATGTACCGCAACGACGGATTCCGCGAACTGAACCGGCAGGAGAGCCTGCGTCGGCTGGCCAAGGCGGTCGTGGGCCGCATCGTGCACACCCGCGAAGCCCTGCCCGCCGTCCTGCCGGTCAACTTCCTCCTGGAGGAGAGCGGTGCCGTGCTGTTGCGCACGTCGGCCTCCTCGGAGCTGGCCCGCGCCATCGACGGCGCCGTGGTCGCCTTCGAGGCCGACGAGGTCGACGTCGCGGCGCATTCCGGCTGGAGCGTCGTCGTCACCGGCCCCGCCTCGGTGGTGACCGACCCTGACGAACATGAGCACCTGGTCCGCATCGGGCCACGGCCCTGGGTGCCCTGGCCCGTGGAGGTCTTCGTGCGCATCGAGCCGGAACTGGTCACCGGCAGGGAACTGGTCGGCGGGCGCACTCTTTACGGTGTGGACATGCCGCCGTCGGCTTCGGCACGGACGTCGAAACCACCGTCGACGAAGGAACACTGACCCTGCGGGCCGAGCGCGGCTTCCGGTTGACGGCAGCACTCGCGACGCGCCTTCGGATCACTTGATCCGAAGGCGCACACGTGTCGCGCCCTGCCAGGCGTGTCAGTCCACCCGACGCACCACGTCGCCGTTCGGCGGATCGAACTCCACATCGACTACCCCCTCGACCGCGCGGACCAGCCGGGCGGCCACGGGCACCAACGAGGTGTCCCGCAGACGGCCGCTGAGCGTCACCCTGCCGCCGGAAACGCGGACCTGGACAGGCTGCGCGGAGGCGACGAAGAGGGGGGAGACGATCTCCCGGCGAATCTCGTCGGCGAGTTCCTCGTCGGACCGCAGGAAGACCTTCAGGAGATCGGCGCGGCTGATCACGCCTTCGAGGAGTCCCTCGGCGGTGGTGACGGGCAGCCGCTTGAGCTGCCGCTGTGCCATGATCCGGGCGGCTTCCGCCAGTGTGGCGTCGGCGTGGACGGTGACGGCCGGTGTACTCATCAGCTCGCCCGCGATCAGTGCGCCAGCTTTGGCCAGGTCGGGCAGCCGCCTCAACTGCGTGAAGCGGTCGGGGTCGCTGTCGCGGAATTCTTCTTTGGGCAGCAGATCTGCCTCCGAAACGACACCGACGACACGCCCCTCGCCCTCCAGCACGGGCAGGGCACTGATCTTCCACTGCTGCATGAGCTCGACGATCTCTTTGAACGCGGCGCCGCGGCCCACGGCCACGACGGTGTGCGTCATGACATCGCTCACGAGATGCGGACCATGTGACATGAGGTTCCTCCTCGATGCGCCGTGTGTGCCGACGACGGTTTCGGTGAAGCCTTCGGTCCCGGATGCTGCAGCAGCTCCGGAATGGCCGAGGCGGCGGGCACCCGGCGTCTCCGAGCGCCGAGACGCCCCGGCTGACGGTGCAGGGCGGTGTAGTCACACCCGGTGCCCGCTGCCGTAGGGCGCGTACAGATCGAGCAGGCGAATCCGAGCCGCCTGCAAGCGGTGGGCGACCACGGAGCCGACCCAGACGGCGACGGCACGACCGAACTCCGGATCGCGAGCGCACATGACCCGTACGGCCTCCGCGTCGAACTCCCAGGCCCTCACCGGGCTCAGCGCCTCGGCGCCCAACTGCCACTGGTACGGCGGAAAGTGCCAGGACCAGCCGAGGAGTTCCCCGTGACTCACCGACTCGATGGCGGCGGCCCGGCGGCCGGGAACCCGCGAGTCGAGTGTGACGGTGCCGCTGCGGATGACCCAGAACCGGTCGGCCGGCCGACCCTCTTCGAACAGTCTCGTGCCCGCCTCGAAAGAGACTTCGCGGGCTATGCCCATCAGCCGGTCCCGGTGGCCGACGGACAGGGCCGTGGTCATGCTGTTGGTCATCGTCCGATCCCTTTCGCGTCGTGTGGCTCGTAGTTCGGTGACGTGTGACCAGGCACTCGACCTGACGGCGCGCGTCACGTCGAGCACCCCGTCCGGCTCGAGACCGGCGAGGCTGCCGATGGTGTTGTCCCGGTCTTCCTCGAAGGCTCCTGCTTTCAGCCTGTACGGCAGGCGGGTGCTGTGACACGGGTCGCCCGGGCCCCATCGCAGGGTCGTTCGGCCCCCAGCGCGTGGCCCGCGACCATGGAGACGGGACCGCACAGTGCTCGTGCACCGTGAGTGTCAGGTGGCGAAGAGCAAGAAGGGCGGGACGGAGAGAACCCCTTCTCGTGGATCCCGGCTCTGCGCGACTGCCGTCGTGCGGTTGTGGCGACCCGCGCAGTCGGCGCGATCGTCCAGCTGTTCGCTCGGCGGGGGAGCGGGGAGTGCCGTCTGGCCCCGACCGTGAAGGCTGCTCACGGACCGCAGGACGGCAGAGCGGGTGGCCGCCTGGTATGGCCCCGTTCGGCCCAAGACGCCGCGGGCTGGGCAGGCCGATTCTGGACATGTGGAGAACACCGCCCATACGTGCGGGAGGAAGCGATGTACGGCTGCGAATACACGGTGAGCGATGTCATGACCCGCTCCGTCGTGGCGCCGGCCGCAGGGGCGAGGTTCAAGGACATCGTGCGGACCATACGAACGCAGCGGATCAGCGCGCTCCCCGTCATCGACGCGGGGAACCGTGTGGTCGGCGTCGTCTCCGAGGCGGATCTGTTGCGCAAGGAGGAGTTCCGCGACAGTGACCAGGATGTGCACCCGAGGACCGGTCCCGTCCCGGCCCACGACAAGGCGCGAGGGGTGACGGCGGCGGACCTGATGACGTCCCCCGCCGTCACGATGGGCCCCCACGAGCCCCTGGCCGGGGCTGCCCGCGTCATGGCGCGGCGTGGGATCAAACGCCTGCCCGTCGTCGACGCCGACGGCGTGCTGCGGGGGATCGTGAGCCGTGGCGATCTGCTCAGGGTCTTCCTTCGGCCCGACCAGGAGATCGCTGAGGAAATCCGGCACGAAATCATCGGCGGCCGCTTCCCGACTGAGATCGGACCGGTTCGAGTCGAGGTTCACGAGGGGGTGGTCACACTCGCCGGCCGAGTGCGCGACACGTCGGTCGTCCCTCTGGCCGAACGGCTGGTGCGCTCGGTCGAGGGCGTGGTCGACGTTCGTTGTGAGCTGGCAGGGCCCCGTCATCGGCCAGCGCTCGAGTGAACCGGCCCGACCGCACGGCCCGCCGGCTGCTCGGCAAGTCGGACCCGCTAGACGCGGGTCGCCGCGCGAGCCGTGCTCAGCGGTCGCGCCCGGGTCCGGGCGAAGTTCGGCGACGGTCCGGTGCACAGCGCCCGGATCTACAAGCTCGCCAAGGACTCCGCGGTCAAGGCCCGCACCCAGGCGATCAACCAGCTCAAGGCCGTCCTGGTCATCGCCGACCCCGCCCTGCGGGAATGTCGAGCCTCGGCAACGCCGAGCTGTTCCGCACTGCGCGTGCCTCGGCCCACCCGACGGTGGGGGAGACGAGGACGCGGTGACCCGGGCCACCCACATCACGTTGCGCATGCTCGCCGAGCGCAACGAACAGCTCGCCGGACAGATCACTGAGCTGAACCAACGCCTGACCCGGCTCGTCGAACACCACGCACCGCAGCTGCTCGTGCCGGTGGGCATCGGTCCGGACAGCGCCGTCACTCTCCTGATCACCATGGGGACAATCCCGAGCGGATGGACAGCGAGGCGTCCTTTGCTGCCCTTTGTGGAGTCAGCCCCCTTGAGTACTCCTCTGGGCGCCGGAGCACGCGCCGGCTCAACTACGGCGGCGACCGCCAGGCGAACGCCGCCCTGCACCGCATCGTCTTCACCCGGCTGCGCCACGACCCGCGCACCCAGGCGTACTACGAACGCCGCATCCAGGAGGGCAAGACCCGCCGTGAAATCATCCGATGCCTCGAACGATACGCAGCCCGCGAGGTCTTCGACCTGGTCAGACCAGTTGCCCGCACCCCCGCGTTATAGGGGCGTCTGTGAGACGTGAGAGGCTGCGGGGCGTGAGTGAGACACCGTCGAACACCCTGCAATACCGCTTTGACGGGCCAGAAGAGGCCCCGGTCCTGATCCTCGGTCCCTCACTGGGTACCACATGGCACATGTGGGACCGGCAGGTGCCCGAACTGACCCAGCACTGGCGGGTCTTCCGTTTCGACCTGCCCGGACACGGAGGTGCCCCGGCCCACCCGGCGGGCTCCGTCGCCGAACTCACCACGCGTCTGCTGGCCACCCTCGACGGACTCGGCGTGCAGCGCTTCGGCTACGCGGGCTGCGCGTTCGGCGGTGCCATCGGGATCGAACTGGCCCTGCGCCACCCCGAGCGCCTCGCCTCCCTCGCGTTGATCGCCGCCTCGCCCCGGTTCGGCACGGCCGACGAGTTCCGCCAGCGCGGTGTGATCGTGCGCACCAACGGGCTCGACCCCATCGCCCGCAGTTCTCCCGAGCGCTGGTTCACCGGCGGGTACGCGGCCGCGCAGCCCGCGATCACCGAGTGGGCGGTGCAGATGGTGCGGACCACCGACCCGGGCTGCTACATCTCCGCCTGTGAGGCCCTCGCCGCGTTCGACGTGCGCGGCGAACTCGGCCGGGTCGGCGTCCCGACCCTGGTCCTCGTCGGCTCCGACGACCAGGTCACCGGTCCCGCCGAGGCCCGCACCCTGGTCGCCGGCATCCCCGACGCCCGCCTCGCCGTCGTCCCGGGCGCCTCCCACCTGGTCCCGGTCGAGCAGCCCGCGGCCGTCACCGACCTGCTGGTGCGGCACTTCACCACCGCCTGGCAGGCCGTCCACGACGCCACCTCCACCGGTCAGATCCCCGTCCCGGCCCCGGTCCACCCCACCGCACACCCGGTCCCGGTCGGCCCGGTCCCGGGACCCTCCGCCGCGCCCCTCCAGCCGGTGCCGGCTCCGCCGCCGCAGGCCGCGCCCATCGCCGAGATCGCCCCGGCCCCCGTCGTGCCGCAGGCGCAGGGGAGGCCCGACCCGTACGACGCCGGCCTCAAGGTGCGCCGCGAAGTCCTCGGCGACGGGCACGTCGACCAGGCGCTCGCACAGGCGGACGAGTTCTCCGGGGATTTCCAGGAGTTCCTCACCCGGTACGCGTGGGGGGAGATCTGGGACCGGCCCGGGCTGGACCGGCGCTCGCGCAGCTGTGTCACCCTCACCGCCCTCGTCGCCGGCGGCCACCTGGAGGAGCTGGCGCCCCACCTCCGGGCCGCCCTGCGCAACGGCCTCACCCCGGGCGAGATCAAGGAAGTACTGCTCCAGGCGGCCGTCTACTGCGGCGTACCGGCCGCGAACGGCGCCTTCCGGGTGGCCCAGCAGGTCATCCGCGAGGAGACGACACCACCGGAGTGAGCCCTGCGGGCGGGGAGCGGGCGCGCGGCGGCAGGATGGGGTCATGAAGCTCACCAAGAAGTCGCACGCCTGTGTCCGCCTCGAAAAGGACGGGCAGACGCTCGTCCTGGACCCCGGCGGGTTCACCGAGGAGGACGCCGCCCTCGGCGCGGACGCGATCCTCGTCACCCACGAGCACCCGGACCACTTCGACGAGCTGCGGCTGCGCGCCGCGATGGAGGACAATCCGGCCGCGGCGATCTGGACGCTGAACTCGGTCGCGGAGAAGATCTCGGCGGCGTTCCCGGGCCGCGTCCACACCGTCGGCCACGGCGACACCTTCACCGCCGCCGGCTTCGACGTGCAGGTCCACGGGGAGCTGCACGCGGTGATCCATCCGGACATCCCGCGCATCACCAACGTCGGCTTCCTCGTGGACGGCGGCAAGGTCTTCCACCCCGGCGACGCCCTCACCGTCCCCGACCACCCGGTCGAGACGCTGATGCTGCCGGTCATGGCGCCCTGGAACAAGATCGCCGAGGTGATCGAGTACGTCCGCGAGGTCAGGCCGCAGCGCGCCTACGACATTCACGACGCGCTCCTCACCGACCTCGCCCGCCCGATCTACGACCGCCAGATCGGCGAGCTGGGCGGCACCGAGCACCTGCGGCTGACGCCCGGCGACTCGGCGCGGCTCTGAGGCCCCGCCCCGGGCGGGACCGCGCTGTCAGTCCCGCCCGGTAGGTTGTGGGACATGCGCATCGCGACCTGGAACGTGAACTCGATCACCGCCCGCCTGCCGAGGCTGCTCGCCTGGCTGGAGAGCAGCGGCACCGACGTGCTGTGCCTCCAGGAGGCCAAGGTCGCCGAGGCGCAGTTCCCCTTCGACGAGCTGCGCGAGGCGGGCTACGAGGCGGCGGTCCACGCCACCGGCCGGTGGAACGGGGTGGCGGTGCTCTCCCGCGTGGGCCTCGAGGACGTGGTCAAGGGCCTGCCCGGCGACCCGGGCTACGAGGGCGTCCAGGAGCCGCGCGCCATCTCCGCCACCTGCGGGCCGGCCCGCGTCTGGTCGGTGTACGTGCCCAACGGCCGCGAGGTGGAGCACGCGCACTACACCTACAAGCTCCAGTGGTTCGAGGCGCTGCGCGCCGCCGTCGAGAGCGACGCCTCCGGCAGCCGCCCCTTCGCCGTGATGGGTGACTACAACGTCGCGCCGACGGACGACGACGTCTACGACCGCGCGGCCTTCGAGGGCGCCACCCACGTCACCCCCGCCGAGCGCGCCGCCCTCGCCTCCCTGCGCGGCGCCGGCCTGTCCGACGTGGTCCCGCGCCCGCTGAAGTACGACCACCCCTACACGTACTGGGACTACCGCCAGCTCTGCTTCCCCAAGAACCGCGGCATGCGCATCGACCTGGTGTACGGGAACGAGCCCTTCGCCAAGGCGGTCACCGACTCCTACGTCGACCGCGAGGAGCGCAAGGGCAAGGGAGCCTCGGACCACGCGCCGGTCGTGGTCGACCTGGACCTGTAACCGCACACACCGCACACACCGCACACACCGCACACACCGCACAGGCACCTGCACCGCACACCCACCGCACGCGTACCGCCCGCGTGCCCTGTGGTGCACATGGCGGTACGAATGACAGTCTGGAGGTATGAACTTCCCCTTCCTGGGCAAGCGGCGCGAAGATCCCCGGGTGCACGACGCGGAGGGCATCGGCGAACTGCTCGCCGACTGCGATCTGCTGCGTTCGCAGGCGCTGCGGGAGGGGGTCCGCCTCGACGACTCCGCGCTCTCCCTGGAGCAGCTGGACCAGGTGCTGCCGCGCTGGCGCAGCGACGAGGAGATCCTGACCTGGCTCGGCAACGACGCCGGCCTCTACCTCGGCACCGTGATCGTGCGCACCGTGCCCGGCGCCGTCTGGGCCATCCGGTCCGACGGACAGCCGGTCGTCCGGCTCGCCTCGGGCCGGGAGTTCGACGTGGTGGCGAACGGGCACGCGTGGGCGGAGGACGGCGTTCCCGAACTCTCGCAGCTGTACGGCGAAGTCGCCGAAGCATGAGCCGGCGCGTGAGCCGAAAAGCGGGCGGCGTCCCCGCCCCCGCGGCCGTCCGCCTCGAAGCCGTCCGCCGTGAAGCCGCCCGCCTTAAATAGGGGTAATGCCCGAAAGGTGCGTGTCGGCATCATGCGTGACGTTTGCCTCGATACGTTGCGGTGGTCGGAGCGGACACGAACACACGGGGGGCCTACGCAGGGTGCAGCCGGAGATCACTGCTCGCGCGGCGCGGCGGACACCACGATGCGGTGTCCGCGGGCGAGGAGAAGGTCAGCTGCACACCGGCGAGCGACCGCGTCGAGGCGCCGCTCGACGACGTACCGCTCGCCGGTCGGCTCAGTGGGAGCTGCCGGACGGTGCCGAGGGCAGGTACCTGGGCGCCCGCCAGGCACCCAGCCGGTGCTCCACCGACGCACCCAGGGACAGCAGTTCGGCGTCCTGCCGGTCCCCGGCCATGAGGAGCAGCCCGACCGGCAGTTCACCGACGAACCCGGCGGGCACGGACAGTGAGGGATACCCGGCCACGGCGGCGGGGGTGGAGGACGGGATCACGTCGTTGTCGCCCCGCGCGCAGTCGGTGGTCCACGCGGGCGGGTTCGCCGGAGAGGCGATGGCGTCCAGGTCGTGCGCGGCCATGACCTCGTCAATGGACCGCCTGGACAGGTCGGTCAACTCCGCGCGCATCGCCCGGTACTCCGGATCGGTGGTGGGCGGTGCGGCCAGCGCCTGCTCGAACAGCTCCTGACCGGCGAAACAGGTCTGCTCCTGCGGGTGCGTGCGGTTGAACTCGATCAGCTCGGCCAGGTCCCGCGGCCCGCCACGGGTGGCGAGGTAGGCGTCGATGTCCCGGTGGAACTCGCTCAGCAACGCCGGGAACTCGAGTTCGGCCAGCCGCTCCTGGTACGGCATGCTCACCTCGACGACCTCCGCCCCCGCCGCGCTCAGCCGGTCGGCCGTACGGGTCATGAGGGCGTCCACCTCGGCGCCGAGTGACGGCAGCCGCCACAGGCCGATCCTCTTGCCGCGCAGCGTGCCGGGGCGGCCGGCCGCGTCCGTGAGGCTCGGCGCGTCGTCGCCGCGCACGGCGTCACGGCCGCTGAGCACGGAAAGGGTGAGCGCGGTGTCGACCACGTTGCGCGCCATGGGACCGGCCGTGTCCTGTTCGGCGGAGATCGGTACGACGCCCGACTGGCTGACCAGTCCGAGGCTGGGCTTGAGGCCGACCACCCCGTTCATACCGGCGGGGCAGACGACGGAACCGTCCGTCTCGGTCCCGATCGCCACCTGCGCCAGCGACGCGGCGAGCGCCGCGGCCGAACCGGAGGACGATCCGCAGGGGTTGCGGTCCAGGACGTACGGGTTGTTGGTCTGACCGCCCACCGCCGACCACCCCGATGTCGGCCTCGCCGCGCGGAAGTTGGCCCACTCGGACAGGTTGGCCTTGCCGAGGATCACCGCGCCGGCCGCCCGCAGCTTCTTCACCAGGTCGGCGTCGGTGGCCGGTGGGCTCCCGGCCAGTGCCAGGGATCCTGCGGTCGTCGGCATGTCGCGGGTGTTCACATTGTCCTTGAGCAGGACGGGGATGCCGTCCAGCGGGCCGCGGGACTTGCCGAGGCGATGCCTGAGGTCGCTGGCGGCCGCCTGGCGCAGGGCCGTCGGGCTCGTGCGCAGCACCGCGTTGATCCTCGGGTCGACGGCCTTGATCCGCCGTAGATAGGCAAGGGTCAGCCGGAGCGAGGACAAGGACCCGCTGTCCATGCGCGCCTGCAGTTCGGGGATGGTCACCGTGTCGAGGTTCACTCCGCGGACGAGCGTCGACTCGGCGGATCGCGCCGAGTCGCCGGGCTCGGGTTCGGCGGCTTGAACCCGTTGACCGGGTGCCGCCGCCACGAGGGGGACCACGACCAGGATCGCGGTCAGGGCCGCCATGCTTCTCTTCTTCATGCCGGACAGCCCACTACACCGGGCCGGGGCGCACAAGGGGCCGTCGTCGTAGCGCAGTTGGGCATCTCCCACCCCCTTGACGGCCCCTGCTCCTTCGCTAAGGTCTAGACCTGCACGCGCAGGTCTAGACCTGCGTTGCGGTGTTGCCTCATCGGCAACGTCGTACGTACGCCGGGGCAGGCTGGTTCGACGTGGACCGAAGGGAAACGTGATGTCATGCGCATGAAAAGACGAGTAGCAGCCGCCGTGGGAGCGCTGGTCGCCCCTGTGGTGGCCCTGAGCCTGCCGGCACCCACGGCGAGCGCCCACGGCTGGGTGGTCTCGCCGGGCAGCCGACAGGACCAGTGCGCCAACCGCGTGGTGCAATGCGGTCAGATCAAGTGGGAACCGGCGAGCGTCGAGGGTCCGAAGGGGCTGCGCAACTGCAGTGGCGGGGACGCCCGGTGGGCCGACCTGGACGACGACGCCAAGGGCTGGCGGGTCACGCCGATCGGCACCACCCACACCTTCACCTGGACCATCGAGGCACGGCACGCCACCAGCAACTGGCAGTACTTCATCGGCGACCGGAAGATCGCCCAGTTCGACGGCCACGGCGCCCTGCCTCCCGCCTCGGTCAGCCACCAGCTGGACTTCAACGGGTTCACCGGGCGGCAGAAGGTGCTCGCGGTCTGGAACATCGCGGACACCGCCAACGCCTTCTACGCCTGCATCGACGTCAACATCGGTGGTGGGGGCGACGGTGGTGGGGGCGACGACGGCGGGGACGGCGGCGGTGGCGACGACGGCGGCGGCGATCAGCCGGGCGACTGCGTCGCGGGAGCCTGGAGTGCCGGGAGCGTCTACAACGGCGGAGAGACCGTCTCCCATGCCGGCCACACCTGGCGTGCCAAGTGGTGGGTGACGGGCGAGGAGCCCGGCACGACCGGCGAATGGGGCGTCTGGGAGGACCTCGGCGCCTGCTGAACCGTCGCACCACCCGAGCACAACCGGCCGGCGTGCGCCACGCGAGGGGCGTACGCCGGCCATCGACAGGTCAGGACCGGCCCCAGGCGAGTCCCTCGAGCTCCTCGATGCCGTGGTTGAACTCGATCATCAGCGTGAGGAACTGCTGGGTGCGTTCGTCGTCCCACCCCGCCGCCTCGATCAGCCGCGCGGCCCCCGCCCGGCTGATGGCCCGGTCGGCCTCCAGCCGTTCCAGGCCCAGCGGGGTGGGCCGGAAGGTGCGGGCGCCGCCCTTGGTGGCGGCGTCGATGCGCTCGACCAGGCCGTGCCGGAGCATGGTGCTCATCTGCCGGTTGATGGTGGACACGTCGGCCTGGAAGGTGTGGGCCAGTTCCTTGAGCGTGAGGGGATCGCCCGTTTCCAGGCGGGTGAGCAGAACGTAGGCCGAGCGGTCGAGGCTCTGACCGATGCGTGGGCCGCGCGAGGCGATGAAGTGCCTCGACAGCAGGGTCAGTTCCCGTTCCAGGTCGTTCAGGCGGCGATCCTGCCCGCTCGGCTCGGTCATGTGTTCCGTGCTCCCTTCCTCCGTGTCCGCTCCACCAGTGTCCACGGCCGGGCCCGGCCGGGCCCGGCCGCCCCGGATGGCGACCTCTCCTGCAATGTGTATGTAACATGCACATCATAGTCGAGAAACCGGACAATGAAACGGACAGCACCATGACCCCACGGACCCTGCAGGGCAGGACCGCCATCGTCACCGGGGGAGCCTCCGGCATCGGTGGCGCCATCACCAGGACCTTCGTCGAGCGCGGCGCCCGGGTCGTCGTCGTCGACCTGCAGGAGGAGGCCGGGCAGCGCATCGCCGCCGAACTCGGTGACGCCGTGGTCTTCCTCCGGGGCGACGTCTCCGACCGGAAGGTCGCCGACACGGCCGTGGCCACCGCCGTCGACCGTTTCGGGTCCCTGGACGTGCTGGTGAACAACGCGAGCGTGTCGCGGCAGAAGCCGTTCGACGAGCAGACGGACGACGACTGGGACCTCGCGATGAACACCGGTCTGTACGCGACCCGCAACTTCATGCTCGCCGCACTGCCCGAACTCAAGAAGACCGGCAACGCCTCCGTCGTCAACTTCGGCTCCGGCGCCGGCCTGAACGGGCAGCCGAACCAGGCGTCCTACGCCGCGGCCAAGGAGGCGATCCGTGGCCTGAGCCGGGTGGCCGCCAACGAGTGGGCCCCGCACAACATCCGGGTCAACGTGGTCTGCCCGATGGCCCTGACTGCCGGCGTGGCCCAGTGGGCCGAGGCCCGCCCCGAGCAGTACGCGCAGTCCGCCGCCTCGGTGCCGCTGGGCCGCTTCGGCGACCCCGACCGCGACGTCGCCCCGATCGTCGCCTTCCTGGCGAGCGACGACGCGCAGTACATGACAGGGCAGACCGTGATGGCCGACGGCGGGGCCGTGAAGCTCCGCTGAAACACCACCCCCCTCAGGCCCGGTGGGAGTTGCGGGAGGTCGGGGCCGGGGTGGGCAGGGGGCTGGTGGCCGCCCGGGTGACGTCGCCGACCAGTTCGACGACGTCCGGGCCGTACGCCTGGGAGTTGACCACCTTGAGCAGCAGCACGAAGGAGTTGTTGCCGTGCTTGCGGGCCAGTTTCTCGTGGTGCCGGGCGAGGTAGCGGGTGGCGGCCTGGTTGGTGATCGCGCGCTGGCCGCAGAACAGGAAGGCGGGCCGGGCCTCGCGCCGGTCGCCGGCGGTGAGGCGGGCCAGCAGCACGTACTCCGTGACGCCCGCCTCCAGGCGGTAGCGCTCGCTGCCGATCTGGAAGGCGCCCCGGTCCGGGCCGGGCTCCGGGTCCACGTTGATCCGCACCCCGGGCAGCATGGCCGCCATGTGGGCGACCATGCGCCGATTCGGACACGTTCCGTGAGTCCCACCTTGAACTCACCTTCATGACAGACATTTGACCTGCACGTATGCAGGCTCTCGGTTCGGCGGGGGCCTGCATAGCGACAACGGACGAGCCACGAAGAACGGCAGCAGCTGCTTGGTACGCATCCCAGGTCAGAGAACGAGCGGACAAACCAGTGCGCTCCCGTTGCCAGGCGCTCGGCTCCCCAGCCGCCGATCGGCCGAGCTGCGCCAATTGGGCGTCGGGAAGGCGGAGCAGCTCGCCGCGTTGGTGGAGAGCGCCTACGGCAGCGTGCTTCCAGCGGGCGCCTCGAGCGCGGCGAACCTGGAGCTGCTGAGCCGGGAGACTCAACAGATCGACGAACTCGTCGACAAATGCGAGCCGACATCGGCTCCCTCACCCACGAGGAACAGACCACGGTACAGTCTGGCTCCGCACCAGGGGCCGGTCCTCACGGTCATCTCCGTGGGGCGTTTGACGGTGCCGGTGTCTGTTCTTGACGCAGGGTGGCCGTCCAGGGGGTGCCTTCACTGGCTCTCCGCAGCACACCTCTACAGCAGGTGGATGGAACACCACGAACACCTGGTGAGCCTGGAGATCCGGATCAACCTCGTGACCGGCGCGGACGCACTCCACCACGTGGCCGCCGAGCTGATCGACTCCCAGGACGAGTGATCACACAAGGCCCCCGGCAGCCAGCCGGGGGCCTACCCGCAAGACCGAAGACCGGCAGAGGCCGGGGCCGAAACCCACGGGCGCGCTGCGCCCGGCGCAATACCCCTGCCGGTCACGACCATCCACAAGGGACGGACACCACCCATGGTAGACAGCCCACCCGGCGAGACGTACGAGCAGATCGCCGCCGCCACGGACGCAGCCTCGCCCGCGTCCGCAACGCCTGGGCACGCCACCCCGCCTGGCCCGCCCCCACCGGCAAGCGCGGCAAACAGCTCCTGTTCGACCCGGCCGCCGTCGACCACGCCATCCGCGAGCACATTGACCGCCCCCCCGGCCACCCTCGAACCCGACCGCCTGTACACAGCCAAAGACATCGAGCAGCTGACCGGCATCACCGCCGCCACCATCCGCGCCGACCGCCACAAGGACCGGTGGCCCGCCCTCGACGACACCACCAGCCGCGCCCACCGCTGGACCGGCGCCACCGTCGCTCAGGCTCTCGAGGGCCGCCGCGCCTACCGCAAGACCGAGGAGAGATGACCCCATGGCCAAAGACCGCCCCTGGAACCGTCAACCCGAACCGGGTCCCACCCCCGAGCCCGCCGCCGCGCCAGAGAGCCAGTTCCTCAGCGCGCCGATGCCGGAGCTCCACCACCCCGGGATGGCCGGCCTCCAGCTCCATGACATGACCGACGCAGAGGTCCGGGACTACTGCCTCGCCTGGGCGCGGATGTGCCTCGTGCGCTACGACATCACCCTCCACCGCTCAGGCGACCTCGAGCTGGCAGCCCGGTACGCGCAGATCGCCCAGGCGTTCCGGCCGGACCCTCACGGATCAGACGACAGGAACGGAGGCCACTGAAAGCCAACGGTGAACCCTGCGAGTCCGCGCAACTTACGGAAGATTCGTGGATTTCCGCTACCGGAAATAGCGCGTAGTACTAGGGTGATATCACCTGGGAACGTTCCGGGGTGCTGTCGGTCACGCAAGTGAACTTGCGGTGATCGACGGGAGAGGCCGGAGCCGACTGTAGTCGGCCCCGGCCGTGACGGACTGCCGCCGGATCAGGGGTGGCCTGCGCTGGCCAGCTCGACAATGAGCTGGAGTATGGCGACTACTAGGCACAGGAAACCCCAGTCCGGCGGCTCTTCACCTCCGGGCAAGACATCACCCCCCTTCCTTGGTCGTGCGGAAGGTAGACGACGCCCATAGCCGTCGTGAATTAACCTAAAGTGATGGGAGCTGCGAGAACCCCGGAATTGCGAAAGCGTCAATTAGCGATCGTTTGCGCTCGACTTCTTGATCTGTTCGACGGTGCTCCGGCACATGGCAACGCGCCGACGCCCAACCCTCGCAAGGGTTGGGCGTACCTGGCGGACCGCCGCAGCAGGGAGATTCAGGAGTTCGGCCCCGCTGTCTTCGTGCCACGCGGCACGGGTTCGATGCCACGCATTCGCCGGAGCCCGAATGCAATAGCTGCGAGGAAGGCACCGCAGCCACCCAGCCACGCCCAGCCTTCTGTGAGCAGTACGTGTGCACCGTCACGCCAAACGACGTAGACGGCCAGACTGCCCACACACAGAGCGATCGTCACGTCGGTGCGCTGGTGGGTGGTGAGGACCCAGTCCACGGGCCTCCACACTGCCTGGGACAGGTCGTTAAGCCGATACCGGACTGCAGAGAGCAGGCAGCCGAATACGTGGCGCGTGCGCAGACCCCGCGACGGTGGCAGCGCCGTGAGGTGGTCTTTCCACTCGTTGTTCACGTGCGCCCGTCGTCTACCGGCCAGGACGACCGCTAGGTGCAGGACCCGCGACGATGACCTACGGGGGCCCGGGCCTCAGCCGAAGCCCGTACCCAGGCATCCACGCGGAGGAAGATCAGCGTTCCGAAGCTCACCCCGGACACGAGGGTTGGTACCGCCATCAGCGGCGCTTGGGCCAACATGTCCCGGTAGAACGGCAACGGGTTGTACTTTGAGGGCGGTTGCATGCCTGCCATGACCTTCGGATCGGTCAGTAGCACGCCGACGGACCCGAGCAGCAGACCGATCAATGCAGCTTGCTGGAGGCGGGCGGTGATTCGGGACAAGGTCCGCAGTGACAGCCCAAAGGTGCTCCTTTGATGCGCGCGTTGTGCTGCCTCAGTACTCATGCGGCGCCCCCTGCGAAGCCAGGGCGACGGGCATGTCCGAGGCGGGCGCGGCGGGCTTCCAGGGCGCTGCGAACTTCTTCACGTCCCTTGCCGCTCAGCTCGTAGTAGCGCCGCGGCGGACGTCCCGGATGGGCCTCTTCCTCGTTCCAGCTCGTTACCCAGCCACGCTGGACGAGTCGATCGAGGATCGGATAGACGGTGCCGGAGCCGAGGTCGGCGTCGCGGCAGATGCTCAGCCCCCAGGCGGGTGAGTCTTCCGTCGAGGTCAAGAGCACCTCCAGCACGGCGATAGTCGGCTTCGTGAGCCTCACAGTTGACATGCCATCAGTGAACCATGTGTCGAGTACGAGTGTCGAGTACGACAGTTACGTCTGCGATCTCGCCCATAGAGGGGGCCCAGGACGCCACCAGCACCCCGGGTCGCTCTGTCACTCCGCGCAGTCCCCGGCGTAGTGCAGCTGCACGCCCGGCTCGAAGCCCGGCTGCTCGATCATCGCGTCGGTGCTGTTGACCTTGTACCGGCAGTGCACGCCGCGCATGCTCGGGTGCGGGATGTGGATCTCTCCGACGCCGTCGGCCATCGTCCCGGTGTCGCCCTGGTGCGGGCCGCTAATCACGTAGTAGCGCATGGCCCGCAGGCTGCCTGTGCCCGCGCCGATCTGCAAACACCCGCGTCAGCACGCGTTGTCAGACCTCTCTGCCATGCTGCGGTCTCCAGCCCGCCCGACATCTGGTACGTACCGGAGCCGGTCTTCTCCGGGGCCGCGCCGGGGTCGCTGACGATCTCGTAGGAGCCGCCCCACGGGTCATGGGTGACGGGGATTTGTAGGCGCCGCCTGCACCTGAGGAGATACGCTCTCGACCGGTGATATCGAATTCCGGAAGCATGGCCGCCTAACGAGCCGGCCATGGGGAGAGGTTGCGGCAGAGGCAGGGCGCACGTCCGTTCTGCATATGCGCGAACGACTGGCCAGAACCTCACCCGAAAGCGAACGCATGGCCAGAGCTTCACCCCGGCGGAGGAACGACTCAGCCACCCCACAGCGGTACGGTCCTCGCCTCAGCTCACACGCCCCCCGTGGAGCTGGGAACCCGCTCCCCGTCTCCCGTCCCGTCCCCTGGCGAGGCGGGGACCACCCGACACCAACCACCGCGCGACGGCGCCGGAAACCATCTCGGGTTCCCGGCGCCGTCACTTCTTGCGCTACTGCAAGAACTGGCGACCCTCCGGCTGCGCCGTGTACACGGCATCGAACTTCGTACCCGGCTTGTCGAACACCGTGAACAGCAGCATGCACACGGCGGCAGCCATCGCGATGATCGCAAACGCACCCAGCACAGGATCACCGGGACCGTCACCCCTGACACCCGCCCACGGAAGCACCACCACCGTATACACGGCGAACACCGCGAACGTGACCCAGTCGGCACGCCGGCCCCGCTTGATACCGACATACAGGAACGGCACCCACACCAGGATCGACAGCGACGCGACCACCAGTACCGACCATGCGATCTTCTGGCACCAACCGGCCTCCAGGCGCCTCTGCATCGCGTCCCCCCCAATCAGCCACGCCCCCGAACCCGATCGGGGGCAGAGTGAGGCCAGGCTAGACCGCGAACCGCACAAGGACGCTCACCTGCACGGAACTCAGCCCACGCATTCACGTCACAACACCGTCACAAGGACTCCACGCAAGGTCCACTCTGCGCCACACTGCGGCCCATGTCCGACACCGTCTCCAGACCCTGGCGCCCCACTCGCAACCAAAAGATCGTCGCGATCCTCGTGCTGCTCATCGCATGGACGGCCATGGCCGGCTCCTGGACCGACAAAGGCTGCACCCTGCCCCAGGGCTACATGTTCGTCATCAGTCACGGTGGCAGCCCCGACCGGGACCAGGGCTGCGAGGACGAACCCGGCGGCCCCGAGTACACCGACACCTACTATGGATAGGCCCGGCCCCTGACGTGGTCGGGGGCTGCTGGTGCGGCACCGACGGTGTGCAAGCCGTCCGGCGTGACTGACTGTCCGCCGCGCCTCGCGGAGCCAGCATTTGGATGTTGCCTGTCAATTGGAATCGCGGATCAAATTGACGAAGGGGCTGCGCGCCAAATTGGTTGGCGCTAATGTCGTGTCACACGCCCAATGCACATGGATGTGCATTAGGTGGGTCGGCGTTGGGTCAGTGCCCCGCGGCGGCCCGTAGGAAGGTGACAGGAGAGAAGGGGCCGCAGTCGGTCTGTTAACCGTCCACGACCCCTTGACGGGGCTGCCGTCGGGTTACTGGGTACCTGCGCTGGAGAGCGCAGCGTAGAGCTGCAACAACTCCAGGATGAGGAACAGGAACATCCATCCTGACGGCTCCTCTTCTCCGGGCATGTCTCACTCACCTCCTTCCTGATGGCGCGGAAGGGGATGACGTGCCGAAGGCCCGCCAGAGACGACGCTAAGGGCGTGGCGCCGAACACCTGGCCCAATGTCAGAAAGCGCTCGATTACTGCCCAGTGGTTTGCATCATTGGCACCAAATGGCCATCTCGGCTGATCAAATCCAAGCGGCGTATCCTGCTGCGTACGACGGAGCACCGTCCGGCCAGTACACCGGGCGGTCCCTGGAGGCCCGCGCGAAGCCGTGCTCCTGGCAGGGGTAGAACTCCGGGCCTTCGCCAACGACTCCCACACAGGGGTGACGCGCAGGGACGGGAAGCCGGGCCGGCCCACGGGCCCCGCGCCGGCGTGGCTGCCACGAGCCTGGAGAGCGGCCCCTGTCACCCCGCCAACAGAGAAGAGCCCCGCCACCATCCGGTGGCGGGGCTCGCTGCGCGTGTCAGGGAACCGGCAGGACGACAGGATCTTCCTGGCCGTCCCACGTCACACAGATTTCAGTCGGCTCCAAGTTGTCGTAGTCGCCGCTGATCATGAACCGGTGGGCCTCGCCGGGTTGCAGGGAGAGCGAGTCCGGCCACTCGTCAACCGCCCCACACGGCTCCACGTTCGAGATGTTCGTGGCCGCGGCGCCACCCCAGTTGCGCAGTCGGTAGCTGTGCTTCGACATGTGCTCTATGCGCAACCTCACCCGCGGCCGGGCGGCTTCCGCCTCGGCAGCCCGCCGCTCGGCCGCGTCGCGACGCTGATCAGCAAGCGTTTGCTCCGCGGCAGTTGCTGACCGGACCGCAGCGTCGGCGCTGCGCTTCCCGTCCTTGCGGGCTCTGCGGCTGATCTCTACCGCAGCCAACGCCACTACGAATGCGGCCCACCCCGGCGCGTCTCCCCAGTCCATGGCCGCACCATAACCGCGCCCACTGACAACCCCGCTGCGTACCGAGCGAGCAGATCAGTCGGCCCGGTGCCGCCGCCAACGACGTCCCCGCCACCAGTCCAGCCGGTAGACCTGCCAACGCTTCGGCAGGTACCAAAGATCATCACGGCATACGTCCGTGAACTGCCGCTGTGCCTCCATGACTCCAGTCGCGACCTCCAGCAGCTCGTCATGTCGCGTCCCAGGCGAGCACTCAAGCAGCTGGAGGAACCGGTCCAGCACGGCGTCGGCTGCCTGTAGCGGCGCCGGGTTGGCCACGAGCCGCAGGTCCAAGTACGCGTTCAGAATTTCGCTTTCGGCCTGGGCAAGCCTGTGCAATGCCTTCCGCGCGGCCCGCTGCGCCGCCAGGGGGCGGATCGTCAGCGCGAGTCGGCGCCGGCCTATCCAGTACGTGTACAGCCGCTGCTCCAGCAGCACGGCCTGGATTACGCCGTTCGCGTCCATGACTGAGGCCTGGAAACGCGCGTACACCTGCCGTCGCTCATCACGACTACCGAGGCGCACCCCGGCTTGGGTTGGAGCCGCTTTGTCAGGACGGAGGTGAGTGCCTTGGCCGCAGACGGCCCGGCCACGCTGATCGGATCAATCACCTCGGCAGTGTTCTACAGATCAGCACCGCAGGTGGGCAGTTCAGGCACGTTACCCACACAACCCGTCACAACTACGCCACGAAATAGACCCCGTATGGTTGCCAGATTCACGACTCCTCCACAATGGCCTGTTGTCAGCACCACCCTTGGGGGGAACCGTGAACACCGCCAGAGCCGCACTCGCCACCGTCGCCGTCCTCGCCGCCACGCTCACCGCGTGCAGCAGTGATCACGACGGCCCGGCGCCCTCCGGCACGACCGCCGCGCAGCCGGATCAGACCGCCACCGTGGAGCCCGCGGACGCCGCCCCCGCCGTGAGCCTGGCCTGGAGCCACGACACCACCTACGGGGATGAGCCCCAGGTCCTGTACGTCGCCCAGGTCAAGAACTCCAGCAAGAAGGTCACCTCCGTCGCCATCGACGTACGGGCGCTCGACAAGACCGGCACCATCGTCGGCTCCGCACAGGAGACCCTGCCCAACATCCCGGCCGGTATGACCTTCGACTACTTCGGCGCCATCGGCGGCAGCATCGGATCCGAACTGACCGGTACCCCGGACAAGATCGAAGTATCCCAAGCGGAGAACGCCTTCGGCCGCGCCGGCTCCATCCAGGCGCCGCTGCTCAAGACCAGCGAGGTCAAGCTCACCGCGAGCGAAGACGAGACGTACACCGACACCCCGCACTCCTACGACCTGTCGGCCAAGGTCACCAACAACACCACCGACCCCGTGTCCTCGGGCGTCACCCAGCAGGTCATCCTCTACAACGCCCAGGGCAAGATCGTGGGAGGCGACAGCGGCATGTCCGACAACATCCCGCAGACCCTGCCCAAGGGCATGAGTTACCGCGAGCAGTGGACCGGCATACCCGCCCTCGACGAAGCCACCCGCGCCGTCTACACCGTGTGGGCCGGCTGATCCTCAGCCAACCCGCAGGCGCCTGGGCACACTGGAGCCGTGAGCACCACACGCACCGGCCGTGACGGCCGACCCCTCGTCACCACCGCCCAGGCCGCCTACAGCCTCGGCAAGACGCCCGCTCAGTTCCGCTCCTGGGCACGCCGCCGCGCCCTCACCCCGGCAAGCTCCATGCCCAACCCCAGCCGGGGCCAGGCCCTCGCCCTGTGGGACCTCGCCGACATCGCCACTGCCCTACGCCAGCCCGAGCCCACCAGGCCCGTATGCCAAGAGGCCTGACCAACCAGTACTTGACAGGCGATCAGCGCGCACTCATTCCGTGAGACGGTGGCAAAGTATCAACGCCCCATCTGCCACCACCACAGCAACCCTCAGCGCCAGGCTGCGCCATGTACGGAGGGGCCATGCTGCGACGCCACCGCGCCGAGTACGAGGTACCGGGCAAGGGCCGCTACGCATCCACCTGGTGGCAGCTGGGCAGCCGCATCCTGCGCCACCGGCAGCGCCCATCCACTGACCCGGAACCCATACCCGATCTCAGCCCGCAGGAGATCGCGCGCCGTACGAAGCAGGCCCGCAGCGGCCGGCCATGGCTACGCCTCCAGGCGCAGGTGTATGCCGAAGAGACCGAGTGCTGGATCTGCCACCGGCACGTGGACCAGTCCCTGCCCGGCACCACCCACCCCATGGCCCGCACTGTCGACCACGTCCACCCACTGTGGCTGGGCGGTGATCCACTGGACCGTGCCAACTGCCGCCTCGCACACCGGCGCTGCAACAGCGCCCGCAACAACCAGCTGCGCGCAGCTCGGCGCCACCGCCCCACCTACACCGTGGACGCCACGACCCTGTGATCACCGCACCAGACACTTGACCGGTCGGACGTATTCCAAGAGTCCCACCTTGAACTCACGCTCACGACAGAGGCTTGACCTGCGCACACGGAAGGCCCTCGTCGCGGCGAGGGCCTTCGTAGGGAGAACGCAGGAACCACGGGGCCGGTGGCTGCGGTTCAGCAGGTGCATCCTAGACTGCAATACGGGCGAAATCCGTGTGCTCCAGGTTCCGGCAGCTGACAGCTGGCTTCGCGCACTTGCGGTGATCTGTCGTTCGACCAGCCACCTCTCCCCCTGCTCTCATCCGGTCAGTTCAGTCTCCGACTGGTCTCCAAGAAGTGGCTGTTCTTGCTGCGGATCGCCAGCCCCACAGGCACAGCAGCACTGCACATGCGCTCGTGACGACCGCGAGGATGAGGTAGAGACTATCCGGCACGGGTTGCCTGCCGCCGACGGTAATGGGGGCGGTCAACCATAGGGAGATGACGCTCCCAAGCACCGCCGCCACCAGCGTGGGCGCCAGCAAGGACCAGGTGACGATGGTACCGAAGATCCTGTTACCGCCGGTAAGCACCGAGAGTGGTGCCACTTCCCGACCGAAGCGCAGGAATTCGGCGAGTGCGGTGAAGCCGATGGCCACTACTGTCAGACAGGCACCGATCATCCCAAGCAGCCGCACCCACGAAGCGGACGCCGCGAGGTCTTTCGCACCCAGGAGCCAACTGTTGCCCAAGGGCTCCACGCTGGCCTGCACGCTCAGGTGTGCGTGCGCGGTCTCCTTGAGCGCGGGCACCGACAGATCGTTTCCCGATTGGGAGACGACGAGCAGTGACAGCACCTCGTCATCCGCTACTTTGACGCCGTCCACCCGGCCTTGCTGCGCCACCACTTGGGCGTCGGCTCTGCCGCCGGTCCAGCGGAGCAGTTCTGAGATACGCGTATCACGAGGCTTCACGTCCGAGGACCCTGCCGCGGAGCAAGGCAGCTTGACGGCTTTCAGAGCCGCGCAGGAGCCCGTGAGTAGGAGGGTTGCGGCATCGTTGCCGCCCGGGGCGCTCTGCTGTGCAAGCAGTGCATGGGCGTCGGAGGGAAGGGCAGCCATGAAATCCGCCATCCGCTCCCGGTCTCCGGGGTAGGGGGAGACGGTCAGGAGTGAGGTGCCAATTCGGTCCCGTGTGGACAAGGCGTTTGTCGCGTTCTCGCCCAGCAAGCTGGTCCAGAGCTGAGTTTGGGCCACAAGACCGATCATGACGATCACGGCGGCGACGAAGCGCGCAGTGACCCTGGTCTGGGTGGCCATCCTGCGTCCGGCCACGAGCATTCCTGGGCGTCCCAGCTTGTTGCCCGCACGGGCGATCCGCCCCCCGAACCAGCCAGTGAGAGCGGCAATGACCGAGGGGAGCGTCGCCAGTACTCCTGCGACACCCAGTGCGTAGACGGGCAGACGCAGTTCGTCGCCGGCGAGTTCCGAACCGCGCACCGCGAAGAGCATGGCGAACGGGAAGAGCCAAGGCAACCAGGCCCGCTGGCGTTGAAAGCGGGAAACAGGGCGCGTCGAGCCCTCAGCGGGGCGCCGGGGGTGCAGCAGCACGGCCGCTACCAACAACGCGGCAAACGCAACCACGCCTGCAGCCACCAACCATGGCACGGCACGCCGAGCGTCCTGGACGCTGAGGGTGAAGTCGACCCAGGGAAACGGTATGTCGGTGAGGAGAGCCGGACTGAGGACGACAGCGGCCGTGCCGAGACCGAGCAATGAGGGGCCAGTCACCTCACCCACGGTGAACACCATCCGCGAGCCTGCGCCTGCCCCCAAGGCTTCGAAAAGTGCCAGCCTTCGCTGCCGGGCCGCCGATCCAATGCGTACGGCCGTCACAGCAAGGGCGGCGGCGGGCAACAGCGTGAACCCGGCGAGCCCTGCGGCCAAGACCGACAGGTCAGGAATAGACATACTCTCGCCAAGCGAAGCGATTCCCTCCCGTCGCAGACCGAAGCTCGCGACAGGGTGCATGTCCTGCTTATCCAGTAGATGCGCACGGGGCCGGACGTAGGCGAAGCGCTCCTCCGGCGCCTCCAGCCCCTCCACTCCGATTGTGCCGACAAGTTTGCCGTATCGAGTCCGAATGCCTTCCCTCTCGCCCGCTTTCAACAGAGCAGGCGACAGCAGGACCTCACCTGGATGGGGCCAGCGGTCGAGCCCGGGAGGCAGCGGGGCATCCGACGCCAACGGTTCGATGTACACCACCGCGAACTGGCGCCCATCAACATCGTCGGTGTCCCAAGACCAGAGAGCCACGGCCTCGCTCCGCTGCGCTTCTCTGAGGATCTGTGGTGCGCGTGCGGCTCCCCGGAGTTCCCGGCCCTCGTAGGTGGCGTGCGCGAGGACCAGTCCACCCAGCGTCAGGGCAAGCAGAGATGTGGCCAGGAAGATTGCCCAGAACCTCAGCCGCCCGCCCTCACTGGAGAGGCTCGTCTTCCATCCGGCTCGAAAGAGCTGAAGCGACAAAGGACGGTGCTTCACTTGGCCACTCCGCATTCCGCTTCCGCGCGTTGAGGTGCTGGAGTCAGACGTCCGTCCTGGAGCAGGAGGCGCCGCTGAGCGTGTCGAGCCACGGCGTAGTCGTGTGTGACGAGCACAAGGCCGCAGTTCCAGCGGTCGGGCAGACTGTAGAGGAGATCGGTGACCGTTTCACGGGTGGCCGAGTCCAGGGCCCCTGTGGGCTCGTCGGCCAGGAGGAGCGCAGGCTTGTTGATCAATGCACGAGCCACGGCGACGCGTTGGCGTTCACCACCAGACAGCGCTCCCGTGTCCGTCGCGTCAGTCGGCAGCTTGAGGTCGGCGAGCAAGCGCTCAGCCCTGGTGAATGCTTCGGCGCGTGGAACTCCGTCGAGCAACGCAGCGACGGCGACGTTTTCCACCGGGGTAAGCTCCGGAAGGAGTTCACCGGACTGGAAGACCACGCCGATCGATTCCCGTCGGTGCCGCAGCAGCCGTCGCCCGGAGAGGCGGTCGATTCTCTCGCTGCGCACTAGCACGGAACCCTCGTCCGGCTTCAGCAGGCCCAGTGCACACATCAATAGCGTCGATTTCCCGCTGCCGCTTGGCCCGGAGATCGCGACCGACTCCCCAGAGGCCACTGTCAGGTCAACAGAGTTGAGGATGATCCGGTCGCGCACTCGGTACCGGAGATTGCATATCTCCAGCACCGCCGCTGATTCCGCCGATTTCAATGTTCCTGCTCTCGCATATTGTCTCTATCTCTGAGCGTGAAGGCGCGTAGCGGCTTTGGCTCACTACGCGCCCTCCGGGGCGCGTGCCTGGTTCATGCAAAGCACCGATAGAATGCCTTGCGTTCACAGGTACGCGCGCCTTCAGCGCCGGATCAGTCGGTGTCCCATCCGCTGCACTCATCGGGCCACATGTTGATGTACTCGCAAGCCTTTATGCGCCAGATCTCGTCGGAGTGATAGGCGCTCCTGTTCGAGTTTCCGTAGCCAGCCTTCTCCCACAGGGTCGAGACGCTTTCACTGAAGTACGGATGCGAGTACTGGGCCTTGACCGGGTGGCCGTCCGCTGCCGTGTCTTTGATGTTCGCGTAGTGGCGAACGTTGCCCGACGTCCAGGCATAGGCCCCGTTCGTTGAGGCGTTGATCTCTCCTGCGAATGCCGGCGTGGACATTGTGAGTGCAGCTACTGCAATCACGGCTGCCGCCGTTTTCTTCATCTCCATGGAACTTCCCTTTCGTCGCTCTTCGCCCCAGTCCCCGACGAGGGCGATCCGCCATCTGCCTCGTCGAGGTCAGTCGTCGTCCCATGCGCTGCACTCATCGGGCCAGTTGTTGATGTACTCGCAGGCTTTGATCCTGGTGATCAGTGACCCGTAGCCGCTGGTGTTGCTGTGTCCGTATCCGCTCTTTTCCCACAGAGTCCGAAGCACGTCGAGATCGTACAAGCGGTAGTACTGAGCCTTGACTGGATGACCGTCCTTCGCCGTGTCCTTGATGTTCGCGTAATGATCGTCGCTTGTGGTCCAGGCATATGCCCCATCAGTCGACGCATTGAACGCGAAGGCAGGGGCAGACGCAGTAACTGCTGCCAACGCGAGCGCAACTACAGCAGTTCTCCTGATTTTTGGCGCTATCAACTAATACTCCCTTTCGATTCTATCGATTCGCCCTTGATGGTGAGGAACTCAAAGGTTCTCGTCTTGCCTTGCCGCATCGACGCAGGCTCGTGGATTGATGGCGAGAACCGCGAGAATTCCCATCAGCGGGTGAAGTTTGGATCGTCGCCTCGTCGCGACCGCCACAAGATCTTGACGGCATCTCCACGCGGCGATCAAGGCCCCAAATGGCCGCATTTGAAGTCGAATGCGACGAAATGTATAACTGTGCGTTACGAAACTGTTGCTCAAAGTGAAGGAGTGCTTGTGGTGGGTCGCGCGCGGTCTTGACGGTCGCCCTTGAAGGGAGAGGCCGCGACTGCGGATGGTGAGGCGGCGCGGCTCGAGAGGGCGATTCAAGCCATGTGGTGGCGAGTTTCAGAGATTATCGGGTGAGCGCTTCAACTGAACTGCCTGTGCTGTCCGCCGAGTTGATTGCCGACACGCTCGGCAAAGGTATGACAACCGGCCAGTCTGCGATGGGCCCCTTGATCGCACGGCTGAAACTCTTCAGGATCTTGAGGTTGTGCAAAGGTGCGTTGCCTTGTGTGCATGCAGTGAAAGGGGTGGGGGAGTGCTGGCGTCTGTGTCTGGGCGGGTGCGGGCGTTGATCGTGCTGGTGGTGCTGTCCGTGGTTGCGGGCGGTGGCTGGCTGGTCAAGGTCTCAGGAGGTGGCGCCGGTGGGGTCGTCGAGGCGTACAGCTATCGGGGGCCGCAGCCGGCGGCTCATCAGGAGCCGGTGACGCCGGAACAGCGGCGTGAGCAGACGCGAGGCAAGGCGAAGCCCGTCAAGCCCCATGCGCTTCCCACGACGCAGAGCAAGCCGACGACGGCGGAGCAGATCAAGCTGCTGAAGGAAAACCAGAAGCGGCTGCGCTCCCAGGGGCCGGAGTCGCCTGCTGTGCCCGCTCCTTCCGGCAGTCCTGTCACCCAGGCATCCTTCACCACCCGCAGTCAGGCGGCGACCGCTGCGTCATACTCCGCTGGCGCTCTGTACGTGGTGTCGCAGGACCCGTTCGGGAACACGGCCGCCCAGCAGGGCGGCTTCCTGATGACGCTGGGCAATCACATCGGTGCGGCGGTGCCGGGGGAGCCGCTGCAGGTGTCGGCGGCGATCTGGCAGGTCGGGGGTGAAGACGACGAAGTACACCCGGTGAAGGTGACCTGGCAGGTGGACTACACCAGTTGCCACTCCGGTGAAGAGGAGGATCAGTCCTTCGACTTCGGTCAGACGGTGCAGGCGCCGACGTTGAACTCCGATCGTGAGTTTCCCGTGGTGAACGCGACGTTCACGGTGCCGACGACGCAGTGCGAGTACCCGCTCCCGAGCTACACCATTTTTGTGTGCACGCGGGTAGCGGACGATCCCACGGACGAGGGGGGCTGCGGCGCGTACAACATGTTCTACATCGTCCCTTCTCTGCCGGACGGTGCTGCGTGTGCAGCAGTGTGCGGGGACGCGAGCGGTGCAACGGGCACGACGGTCATGCGTGCTGACCCGGTGAACACGGCAACGGGTGCCTTCACCGAAGCGTTCACCGATGCGCAGGTCCCCGCGCCGGGAGTACCGCTTTCGGTGGGGCGGGTCTACTCCTCCGACAACACGTTCACCGGTGCTCTGGGGAAGGGCTGGAACCTGCCGTGGGAGACGCGGCTGCAACTCGAGGCCGACGGGGACGCGGTCCTGGTCGGCGGGGGCGGAACGCGGCACACCTATACCAAGGCGTCGGGCGGCGAGTTCGACACTCCTGCTGAGGCGCGTTCCACGCTGGCCGTTGACGGCAGCGGCTTCAAGCTGACCACTGCCGACCATGCGACCTACAGTTTCAACGGCTCCGGGCAGTTGACGGCGGTCAAGGACCGCACCGGCCGGGGCCTGGCCTTGACGTATACCGGCGGCAAGCCGACGGCGATCACGGACGCGGCCGGCCGCAAGGCGGTCCTCGCCTACACGGGCGACCTGCTGGACAAGGTGACACTGGCGGATGGCCGTGTGGTCAACTACGGCTACACCGGTTCCCGCCTGACCGGAGTGACGGGGCTGGATGGTGAGACGGAAGCCTACGCCTACGACACCGCGGGACGCTTGGACAGGGTCACCGACACCCGTGGCAAGCGGGTCACCTTCAACCTCTACGACACCCAGGGCCGGGTGACCAGCCAGACGGACGCCCTGGGACACGAGACGACGTTCTCCTACAGCAAGAACGGCTCCTTCGACCAGGTCGACGTCACCGCTCCGGACGGTGGGGTGTGGACGGACGTCTACTACCAGAACGTTCTGTTCACCCAGATCGACCCGCTGAACAACAAGAGCTACTACCGCTACGACGAGTTCTTCAACCGCACGAGCACCATTGATGCGGAAGTCCGCGAGACCGAGTACGAGTACGACACCTCGGGACGCCTCGAGCGCCGGTCCAGCTCCGCGTCGGACGAGGAGTGGAGCTACGACGTCAATGGCAACGTGGAGACGTACGAGGACGGCGAGTACAACGAGTACACATTCGGGTACAACGCCGCCAACCAGGTCGCCACGGTCGAGGACCCTCTGGGCAAGGTCACCTCGTACGGCTACGACGATGCCACCGGCCTGCTGAAGACCGTCACCACCCCGGGCGGTAAGACCACGTCCTACGGCTACGACACCGACGGCAACCTGACGTCGGTCACCACGCCGAAGGGCAACAGGACCACCTACACCTACTTCCCGTCCGGGCAGGTGAAGACAGTCGTCGATCCGCGCGGCAACGTTGACGGTGCGGATCCGGCGAAGTACACGACCGCCTACACCTACGACGCCGCCGACCGCGTCAAGACCGTCACCGACGCCCTCGGCCACACCACCTCGTTCGCTTACGATGAGGCTGGCAATCTCCGCACGGTTATTGACGCGGCGAAGCGTACGACCGCATACGGCTACAACGACGCAGGCCGCCTGACCAGCGTCACCGACCCGGCGCAGAAGACGACCGTGCTCGACTACGATCCCGTCGGCCGCCTGGCCAAGGAGACCAACCGGCGCGGAGCTACCGTCACCTACAAGTACGACAAGGCCGGCAACCAGATCCAGGTCGTGACCGCCCGGGGCAACGCCACCGGAGCGGACGCGAAGCAGTACACGTGGACGTTCGGCTACGACAAGGTCGGCAACCGCAAGACCGTCACCGACCCGCTCGGCAAGACCACGGCCTTCACCTGGGACGCCGACAACCGCCCGCTGTCGGTCACCGACCCGCTCAACCACACCCGTACCGTCACCTACGACGACAACGGAGCCGTCGAGACGACACGGGACGGCCTCGGCCACGGCATGACGCTGACCTACGAAGCAGGCCGTCTCGCCACTTCCAAGCCCTGGCGCGGAGACGCGACACGCTACGAGTACAACGACGACGGGCAACTGTCGGCCGAAGTCACCCCGGAAGACGAGCGCACCACCTACACGTACAACGACGACGGACAGCTCGCCACGGTCGTCGACCCGCGCGGCAACGCCACCGGCGCCGACCCGTCGAAGTACACCTGGTCCTTCGGCTATGGCCCGGCCGGCCATCCGACCTCCGTCACCGACCCGCTCGGCCACCAGCGCACCACCGGTTACGACGCCGTCGGCAACATCACAGCCGTCACTGACGCCCGCGGCAAGAAGACCGGCTACGAGTACGACACGCTGAACCGCCCGACGAAGGTCACCGCACCGGACACCGGCACCACCACCTTCACCTACAACACCGCCGGCTTCCTCGCGACCAGCACCGACGCCAACACCCACACCAGCACCTACGGCTACAACGCCGAAGGCCAGCTGACGTCGGTCAAGAATCCGCTCGGCAAGACCGTCTCCTACGAGTACGACCTCGACGGCAACCGCACCACATACACCAACGCCCGCGCACAGACGATCACCACCACGGTCGACGCCCGCAACCTGCCGACAAAGATCAGTTACTCCGACGGCACCCCCGCCCAGACCTACGTCTACGACGACGCCAGCCGCATCACCAAGGTCACGGACGCCACCGGCACCCGCACCCTGACCTACGACGACGACGACAAGATCGAGACGATCACAGCGCCGGGTGCGAGCAAGCCCTTCACCTACCGCTGGAACACCGACGACACCCTCAAGTCACGCACCTACCCCGACGGCCGCTCCACCAGCTACACCTACGACGAGACCGGCCGGATCACGGGCCAGACGACCAACAGCAAGGCCGTCTCCTACGCCTACGACAAGGCCGGCAACCTCACCACCGTCACCCTGCCCACCACCACGGCCCGCACCGAGACCCGCACCTACGACGCAGCCGGCCGGCTCGCCTCACTGACCACGCCGACCCTCGACAACACGTTCACCTACGACGCGAACAGCCGGCTGACAGCCGAGACACCCGCCGCCGGCAAGCCGACCCGCTACGGCTACGACGACGCGGGCCGCATGACCCGCGTCTGCACCGACAGCTCGACCACCTCCTGCCTGAGCGGCACCACCGGCAGCACCTACACCTACGACAAGGTCGGCAACCTCAAGACCGCCACCGAAGCCGGCACATCCACCGCGTACACCTACGACGCCGGCGACCAGCTGCTGTCGACGACCACCGGCACGGCCACCACCAGCTACACCTACGACGCCGACGGCAACCAGACCAAAGACGACGACGGCACCTACACCTACGACCCCGCCGGTCGCCTCAAAACCGCCACCATCGGCAGCAACAACTTCGCGTTCGCCCACGACGCCGACGGCAACCGCACCGCCGTCAAGAAGAACAACACACTCGCCGGCACCTCCCTGTGGGACATCAACAACGCCCTCCCACAGATAGCCACCGACACCAACTCCACCGGCGCAACCGTCGCGGACTACCAGTACGACCCTGACGGCACGGCCCGCTCCATGGACCGCGCCGCCGGCGCCTACTACTTCACCCAGGACCGTCAGAACTCCGTCAGCACGGTCTACGACGCAGCAGGCACTGATAACTACCGCTACACCTACGGCCCCTGGGGCAAACCCACCGGCAAGGCCACCATCACCGGCGGCCAGACCAGCCCCTACGGCTACACCGGCCAGTACAACGACCCCTACCTCCCCGACCGCCTCCAGCTCCGCGCCCGCTCCTACGACACCGACCAGCGCCGCTTCACTACCCAGGACCCCGTCCCGGCAGCCGCGGACAACCCCAACCAGTCCCCGTACAACTACGCCGACAACAACCCCGCCAACCTCGCCGACCCCACCGGTCAATGCCCGATGTGCATCGGCGCCATCATCGGCTCCGTCGTCAGCGGCAGCGTCTACGCCTTCACCCACCAGGACGACTTCGACTGGGGCGACTTCGCTGCCAGCACAGCGCAGGGCGCCGTTATCGGTGCTGTCGGCGGCTTCCTCGCCCCTGCCGGCACCGCCCTCGCCAGCCAGCTCGGCCTCCAAGGCGGACGAGCCCTCGGCGTCGCCGTCGTCACCGACGCAGCCATCGGTATGGGGCTTACCTGGGCCATCAACACAGCTCTATGTGAGCCCACCACTCCCACGGACCTTCTTGTTGGAGCCGTTACTGGTGGACTCAACGGTCTAGTCGGGCCAGTGTGGAACGCTCTCAAGGGCGGTTCCAAGTCGCCTGGACTGGTTCTGGACCTGCCTCAACTTCCCTCGATGCGAGGGTCCGCTGGCGCGAAGAAGCCGGCGCCGGCCGTGGAAGTGCATGATGCACCACTTGGGTGGACGCATGGCGGCCAACTCTCCCAGGCGGAAGCCATGGTGGATGACTTCGCGCTGACAAACCACAGCAGTCGCACAAACACACGCACGTACGTCGGTGGTTACAACACCGAAACCGGGCAGATCGCCCTCGCTTCGTCAGGAGGCAGGTTCCCTGGATACAGCTACTGCGCCGAAGGGAACGTATGCTTCGCTCTTGGTGGCGATGCGTCCAAGATAATCTTCACAAACGCCAAAACGGTAGAGAAAGTGAACGGCGTCAAAGTACCTCAACTTAAGCCGGTATGTGTCAGGTGTCAAAATGATTACGACCCGTCCCAGTTCATCCCAGGAGTGACACCTGAACAGGGCGGCCGCTGGGAAGGGCTTAACTAAATGCAGAAATTCGACATGGTGGCCATTGAGGTCGGGTTGCATGAGTGGTCCGCCCTGACCTGTGGGTGTGGTCGTACTGCCAGTCACATTCCGGCGGACTTCCAAAAGATGCTGGAGTCCCGTCCGCCCGCCCGCACGGGAGAGGGGTGGGCCGAAGGGCATGCGTATGTCCAGTCCAATCTGATGCAGCCGGCTGTGGCCACCGCGTCCATGGTCATGGCCTCGCTGGCAGACGGAGGGCACCGCGAACATCGGCGCCAGCTCTTCATTGTCTTGGCTACGCTCGTCAACGGAGAACAAGATGACATTGCGGATAGTTGCCTTGAGGTTGTCAAAAGAGGATCTTGGCTCCTCTATGAAGAAATCGCATCAGGTAGGGATGTTGACTCCGCTTCCTACGCCTTTGAGATTCTGGCGTTGGTAGACGACGAGGCAGTGCGACTCGATGCATTTCGTCGCGACGTTGCTATGAATTTGTCCTCGGATCTTCGGTGACGAATGCGCACCCCCGTGCTTACAGGAGCCTTGGGGTCGTAACGGGTACTGATGTTGCACCTCTGAGGGCGGCCGAAGACCCAGGGCAGGGCGACGGCGTCTGCTCCGCGTGGTGATGACGGCAGATGTTGGACGAGAACGGCCCGCGGACTCTGCGGCCACAGGGCCGGGGTCGCTTCCGAGACTGAGTCACGAGCAGTTTGTCCAGCCGGAGGGAGAGCTGGTCAAGGGGCCCGCAGCGCATGGTTGGGTGAGGTCAGCAATGGGTGCTCGCACGGATCAAGACGCTGATCGGCTGGCTCTCCCGGCAGAGCGGCCCGCCCGGTACCCAGCACCGGGCGGGCCGCTCTGCCGCTTTGCCTCCTTTGTGGGTGTAGCGGAGGCACTTGACCCTTCGAACCGGGGCCGCCCACGCAGAACTCCGTACGCTCGCCGAAGCCCTGGCCGACCATGTCCTGGGTGACCACCTGGACGTGCGCGCCGCAGTCCTTGACCAGCGCGGCGAGCTCCAGCAGCGCGAAGACGTCGAAGCGGTGGACCGCCGGTTCGGAGGCGGCGGGGTCCCGGTTGACGACGAGCAGCGACTCGGAACTGTCCGGCAGCCCGAAGAACGCCTGCTTCCGCCGGAGTTTGCGCTTCCACAGGTAGGTACGGGCGAGCCAGCCCAGCGTGGCGCTGATGCCTGCCGCGACCACACCCAGGACGATGTTGCGTACGTCGTCAGTCATGGGCGCGCATGCTAGCGGGCGTCCGCGTACCTGTGTTCGACGGGCCGCGGTGTACGGGCTCACCCCGGGTGCGCCACGCGCTTCCCGCGTGTTCCTGACGCGGCCATGACGGTCAACTAAGCTGCCCGAACGGCCTTTCCCTGGAGGTGCGGATGCGTCGCCCTGTCGCACGGAATCTGACGGTCCTGGCGGTCTCGGCCGCCGTGGTGGTCTCGGTGGGGGCGGCGGCGCCGCCCACGCACCAGAGCGGGCCCGCCGACCGGGGCGGAACCGCCGACCCGAAGACCCCCGTCGCCGTCGGCTACGGCGGCGCCGTCTCCAGCGTCGACCAGGACGCCTCCGCCGCCGGCATCGAGGTGCTCCGCAAGGGCGGCAACGCCGTCGACGCCGCCGTGGCCACCGCCGCCGCGCTCGGCGTCACCGAGCCGTACTCCGCCGGTGTCGGTGGCGGCGGCTACTTCGTCTACTACGACGCCAAGTCCCGCACGGTGCGCACCATCGACGGCCGCGAGACCGCGCCGCTCACCGCCGACGAGAAGCTCTTCACGGAGAACGGCGAGCCGCTCGCCTTCGCCGACGCCGTCACCAGCGGCCTGTCCGTGGGCACGCCGGGCACACCCGCGACCTGGCAGACGGCCCTCGACCAGTGGGGCAGCCGCAAGCTCGCCTCGGTGCTCAAGCCCGCCGAGCGACTCGCCCGGCACGGCTTCACCGTCGACGAGACCTTCCGCTCCCAGACCGCCTCCAACGAGCAGCGGTTCCGTTACTTCCCGGACACCGCCGAGCTGTTCCTGCCGGGCGGCGAACTCCCGGTCGTCGGCTCCACGTTCAAGAACCCCGATCTGGCGCGCACGTACAAGGAGCTGGGCCGCGAGGGCGTCGGCGCGATCTACCACGGCGAACTCGGCGAGGACATCGTCGACACCGTCGAGAAGCCGCCCGTCGATCCGGACTCCGGCTGGAACGCCCGCCCCGGCGACCTGTCCGCCAAGGACCTCGCCGCCTACGAGGCCAAGCTCCAGGCGCCCACGAAGACCTCGTACCGCGGCCTGAACGTCTACTCCATCGCGCCGTCCTCCTCCGGCGGCACCACGGTCGGCGAGGCCCTGAACATCCTGGAGCGCACCGACCTCTCCGCGGCGGACAAGGCCGGGTACCTGCACCGCTACATCGAGGCCAGCCGCATCGCGTTCGCCGACCGCGGGCGCTGGGTCGGCGACCCCGTCTTCGAGGACGTACCGGCGAAGGAGCTGCTGTCGCAGCGGTACGCCGACTCGCGCGCATGCCTGATCAAGGACGACGCGGCGCTCACCAGCCCCCTCGCCCCCGGCGACCCGAGGCGCCCGGCCCCCTGCGCGAGCGGCGGCACGGCCGCGCCGACGACGTACGAGGGCGAGAACACCACGCACCTCACGGTGGCCGACAAGTGGGGCAACGTCGTCGCCTACACGCTCACCATCGAGCAGACCGGCGGCAGCGGCATCACCGTGCCGGGCCGGGGCTTCCTGCTCAACAACGAGCTGACGGACTTCTCCTTCGCCCCGGCCGACCCGGCGGTCCACGACCCGAACCTGCCCGGGCCCGGCAAGCGCCCGCGCTCCTCGATCGCGCCGACGATCGTCCTGGACCGCCACCACAAGCCGGTCGTGGCCCTCGGCTCGCCCGGCGGCGCCACCATCATCACCACCGTGCTCCAGACCCTCACCGGCTTCGTCGACCGCGGACTCCCGCTCGTCGACGCGATCGCCGCACCGCGCGCCAGCCAGCGCAACGCCGCCCAGACGGAACTCGAACCCGGCCTCTACGACAGTGGGGTACGGGCGGAGCTGGAGGCCCTCGGGCACTCCTTCAAGCTCAACCCCGAGATCGGCGCCGCCACCGGCGTGCAGCGGCTGCCGAACGGCAAGTGGCTGGCCGCCGCCGAGAAGGCACGGCGCGGCGGCGGCTCGGCGATGGTGGTCGAACCGGTGCGACAGAGGTAGACGGTCACAGTTCGGGGACGGGCTGTTCGGGCGTCCGGAACGCCAGCCGCCCGTCCTCCACGTCGACCGTCACCCGGCCGCCCTCCGAGACCCGGCCGTCGAGCAGCAGCCGGGACAGCTCGTTGTCGACCTCGCGCTGGATGGTGCGGCGCAGCGGACGCGCGCCGTACTCGGGCTGGTAGCCGCGCTCGGCGAGCCAGTCCACGGCCGCGTCGGTGAAGTCGACCGTGATGCCCTGCGCGTGCACCATGCGGCGGGTCTGCTCCAGGAGCAGGCTGGTGATCTGCCGCAGCTGCTCGCCGCTGAGCTGGCGGAAGACCACGATCTCGTCGACGCGGTTGAGGAACTCGGGCCGGAAGTGCTCCCGCAGCGGGCGCAGCACCTGCTCGCGCCGGGCCTCCTCGTCCGCCTCCGCGCCGCCCGCGCCGAAGCCGATGCCGGCGCCGCGCCGGGTGATCACGTCGGAGCCCAGGTTGCTGGTCATCACGACGACCGCGTTGGAGAAGTCCACCGTCCGGCCCTGCGAGTCGGTCAGCCGGCCGTCGTCCAGGACCTGGAGGAGGATGTTGAAGACGTCCGGGTGCGCCTTCTCCACCTCGTCGAGCAGCAGCAGCGAGTACGGGTGGCGGCGCACCACCTCGGTCAGCTGACCGGCCTCCTCGTGCCCGACGTAGCCGGGCGGGGCGCCGACCAGGCGGCTGACGGTGTGGCGCTCCTGGTACTCGCTCATGTCGAGGCGGACCATCCGGTCCTCGCTGCCGAACAGCGCCTCGGCCAGCGCGCGGGCCAGCTCGGTCTTGCCGACGCCGGTCGGGCCGAGGAAGAGGAAGCTGCCGATGGGCCGGTCGGGACTGGACAGCCCGGCGCGCGAGCGCAGTACGGCGTCGGAGACGACCCGTACCGCCTCGTCCTGGCCGACCACCCGCTCGTGCAGGTGGGACTCCAGACCCAGCAGGCGGTCCTTCTCCTCCTGGGTGAGGCTGCTGACCGGGATGCCGGTCAGCCGGGAGACCACCTCGGCGATGGACTCGGTGCCGACGACCAGCTTCAGCCCCTCGTCGGCCTCGCCGTCGCCCGTGGCCTCGGTGATCCGCTGCTTCAGCTCGACGATCCGGTCGCGCAGCTGCGTCGCCTGCTCGTACTGCTCGTCCGCGACCGCCTGGTCCTTGTCCCGGACCAGCTGGTCGACCTCGCGCTCCAGAGCCCGTACGTCGGTGCCCTTGGTGCGGGACTGGAGCCGGACGCGGGCGCCCGCCTGGTCGATCAGGTCGATGGCCTTGTCGGGCAGCCGCCGGTCGGTGAGGTAGCGGTCGGACATCTCCACGGCCGCGACCAGTGCTTCGTCGGTGTAGCGGACCTGGTGGTGGGCCTCGTAGCGGTCGCGAAGGCCGCGCAGGATCTCGATCGCGTCGGCGACGGTGGGCTCCGGCACCAGGATCGGCTGGAAGCGGCGGGCGAGGGCCGCGTCCTTCTCGATCCTGCGGTACTCCTCCAGCGTGGTGGCGCCCACGATGTGCAGCTCACCGCGGGCCAGGGCCGGCTTGAGGATGTTCCCGGCGTCCATCGACCCGCCCTCGCCGCCACCGCCGGCGCCGACGACCGTGTGCAGCTCGTCGATGAAGATGATCAGCTGATCGGAGTGGGCGCGGATCTCGCCCACGATGTTGTTCATCCGCTCCTCGAAGTCGCCCCGGTAGCGGGTACCGGCGACCACGCCGGTCAGGTCCAGCGCGACCACCCGCCGTCCGACCAGCACGTCGGGCACGTCTCCGTCGGTGATGCGCTGCGCCAGTCCCTCCACGACGGCGGTTTTGCCGACACCGGCGTCACCGATCAGCACGGGGTTGTTCTTGCCGCGCCGGGAGAGCACCTCGACGGTCTGCTCGATCTCCTCCTCGCGCCCGATCACCGGGTCGATCCGGCCCTGCTGGGCCAGGTCGGTGAGGTCGCGGCCGTACTTGTCGAGGGTCGGCGTGTTCGTGGCCCGGGCACCCTCGGTACGGGCCTTCGCGGTCTCCGGCGGTTCCGTGGGCATGCTGGAGGGTGCGAACCGGGCCGCGTTCAGGATGTGCCCGGCGGCCGAGTCCGGGTTGGCGGCCAGGGCGCTGAGCACGTGCTCCGGGCCGATGTACCCGGTGCCGGTGGAGCGGGCCAGCTCGTGCGCGTCGAGCAGGGCGCGCTTGACGGCCGGGGTGAGCGAGAGCGACGTGGGCGGCGGGACCTCGCCCGGCGGGTGCTGCACCGGGCCGGTCCGCTCGTCGATCTGCGACGCCAGCGAGTCGGGGTCGGCACCGGCCCGGCTGAGCAGCCCCCGGGTCGGCTCGGTGGCGAGCGCGGCCCGCAGCAGGTGCTCGGTGTCCAGGTCCCGGCTGCCGTGCTCGGCGGCGTACTGGGCGGCGCCGCGCACCAGCTCACGGGCGGGCTGGCTGAGCAGTCGGCCGATGTCGATCTGCCGGGGCCTGGGTCCGCCGAAGAAGCGTGCCAGGAATTCCGCGAACGGGTCGCCCTCCGGGCCCATGTAGCCGCTGGTCATCGTGTACGGACCTCCGCTGCATCGCTGATCGACGTGCCGGGGCCGGGTAACCCGGACGGGGCGCGGTCATGCCCAACATGACACGTTCTGTTCCGGCGGGCATGCCGGGAAGCCGGGAGGGCTCAGCGCCGCACGGCCGGGAGGGCTCAGCGCCGCACGACCGGGAGACGGAGCCCCGCACGGCCGGGAGACGGAGCCCCGCAGGGCCGGGAGGGCGGAGCCCCGCAGGGCCGGGAGGCGGAGCCCCTCACGAAGGGGTCGCGGAGCGGCTCAGAGGCCGTCCCTCGACGTCAGGACGCGCGGACCGCTGTCCGTGATCGCCACGGTGTGCTCCACGTGCGCCGCCCGGGAGCCGTCGTTCGTGCGCAGGGTCCAGCCGTCGGGAGCCGCGTGGTAGTCGTCCCGGCCGCCGGCGATCAGCATGGGCTCGATGGCGAGGACCATGCCGTGCCGCAGCGGGAGCCCGCGCCCCGGGCGGCCCTCGTTGGGCACCCCCGGGTCCTCGTGCATGTGCCGGCCGATGCCGTGGCCGCCGAAGTCCTCCATGATGCCGTAGCCCGCAGACCGGCACACCGTGCCGATGGCGTGGGCGATGTCGCCGATGCGGTTGCCGACGACGGCCGCCCCGATGCCCGCCGCGAGGGCCCGCTCCGCGGTCTCGATCAGCGTCACGTCGGCCGCGCGCGGGGCGCCCACGACGAAGCTGAGCGCCGAGTCGCCGGCCCAGCCGTCCAGGAGGGCGCCGCAGTCGATGGAGACCAGGTCCCCGTCGCGCAGCCGGTAGCCGTCCGGGATGCCGTGCACGATCGCGTCGTTCACCGAGGCGCAGATGACGCCCGGGAAGGGCGTCGGCGCGAAGGAGGGCCGGTACCCGAGGAACGGCGAGCCCGCGCCCGCCTCCCGCAGCACCTCGTGCGCCACCGCGTCCAGCTCCAGCAGGGACACGCCCACGTCCGCGGCCTGCCGTACGGCGGTCAGGGCGCGCGCGACGACCTGCCCGGCCGCGTGCATGGCGTCGATCGATGGGTCCGTCTTCAGTTCCACCATGCCAATTACTATACCGGTATTTGAATTGGGATCTCCCGGCGTGTGGCACACCCGGGGCCGGTACGGGAAACCGGTATTAGAATGACGCCATGGTGCGGACCCCTCTGACCCCCGAAGAGCGTGAGCGCGGCGAGCGCCTCGGCCGCCTGCTCCGCGCGGCCCGCGGCGAACGGAGCATGACGGCGGTCGCCGCCGAGGCCGGCATCTCCGCCGAGACCCTGCGCAAGATCGAGACCGGCCGGGCCCCCACCCCGGCGTTCTTCACGGTGGCCGCGCTGGCCGCCGCGCTGGGGCTGTCCATGGACGAACTGGTGGGCAGGTGCGCGCCCGCGATGGCCTGAGGCGCTCGCGCTCACCCACAGGAGTGCGAAACGTGATCGACACCGCGCCTTGACGACGATGGTCTTGGCAAGCCCGTCCGGCCAGGCTTACGTTCGTCCCTCTACGGCCTGCTCTACGGGCGTAGAGGCTCTGACGTCGTGTCGAAGGAGCAGCTCATGGCCAACGTCGTACGTGCCGCTCTCGTCCAGGCCACCTGGACCGGCGACACCGAGTCCATGGTGGCGAAACACGAGGAGCACGCCCGCGAGGCCGCCCGGCAGGGTGCCGAGGTCATCGGATTCCAGGAAGTCTTCAACGCCCCCTACTTCTGCCAGGTCCAGGACCCCGAGCACTACCGCTGGGCCGAACCGGTGCCCGACGGCCCCACCGTCCGCCGCATGCAGGCCCTCGCCCGCGAGACCGGCATGGTGCTCGTCGTCCCCGTCTTCGAGGTCGAGCAGTCCGGCTTCTACTACAACACCGCGGCCGTGATCGACGCCGACGGCACCGTCCTCGGCACCTACCGCAAGCACCACATCCCGCAGGTCAAGGGCTTCTGGGAGAAGTTCTACTTCCGCCCCGGCAACCTCGGCTGGCCGGTCTTCGACACCGCCGTCGGCAAAGTCGGCGTCTACATCTGCTACGACCGGCACTTCCCCGAGGGCTGGCGCCAACTCGGCCTCGGCGGCGCCCAGCTCGTATACAACCCCTCGGCCACCCACCGCGGCCTCTCCGCCCACCTGTGGCAGCTGGAGCAGCCCGCCGCGGCCGTCGCCAACGAGTACTTCGTCGCCGCCATCAACCGCGTCGGCGTCGAGGAGTACGGGGACAACGACTTCTACGGGACGTCGTACTTCGTGGACCCGCGCGGCCAGTTCGTCGGCGAGAGGGCCAGCGACAGCAAGGAGGAACTCGTCGTCCGCGACCTGGACTTCGACCTCATCGACGAGGTCCGGCAGCAGTGGGCCTTCTACCGCGACCGCCGCCCCGACGCCTACGAGGGGCTGGTGCGGCCGTGACCCGTGACCTCTTCGCCCGCCACCGCGCCGTCCTGCCCGACTGGCTCGCCCTCTACTACGAGGACCCGCTGGAGATCACCCACGGCGAGGGCCGGCACGTCTGGGACGCCGCCGGCAACAAGTACCTCGACTTCTTCGGCGGCATCCTCACCACGATGACCGCACACGCCCTGCCCGAGGTCACCAAGGCCGTCGCCGAACAGGCCGGGCGGATCATCCACTCCTCGACCCTCTACCTCAACCGCCCGATGGTCGAGCTCGCCGAACGCGTCGCCCAGTTGTCCGGCATCCCCGACGCCCGCGTCTTCTTCACCACCTCCGGCACCGAGGCCAACGACACCGCCCTGCTGCTCGCCACCGCCCACCGGCGCAGCAACGCGATCCTGGCGATGCGCAACAGCTACCACGGCCGCTCCTTCAGCGCCGTCGGCATCACCGGCAACCGCGGCTGGTCGCCGACTTCTCTGTCCCCGCTCCAGACCCTCTACGTCCACGGCGGCGTCCGCACCCGCGGGCCCTACGCCCACCTGGACGACCGGGACTTCATCGACGCCTGCGTCGCCGACCTCGAGGACCTGCTCGGCCACACCCGCGCCCCCGCCGCACTGATCGCCGAACCCGTCCAGGGCGTCGGCGGCTTCACCTCCCCGCCGGACGGTCTGTACGCCGCCTTCCGCGAGGTGCTGCACGAGCGGGGCATCCTGTGGATCGCCGACGAGGTGCAGACCGGCTGGGGCCGCACCGGCGAGCACTTCTGGGGCTGGCAGGCCCACGGGAGGAACGGTCCGCCCGACATCGTGACCTTCGCCAAGGGCATCGGCAACGGCATGTCCATCGGCGGCGTCATCGCCCGCGCCGAGATCATGAACTGCCTGGACGCCAACAGCATCTCCACCTTCGGCGGCACCCAGGTCACCATGGCCGCGGGCCTCGCCAACCTCAACCACCTCCTGGAGCACGACCTCCAGGGCAACGCCCGGCGCGTCGGCGGACTGCTCATCGAACGGCTGCGCGCCGTCGCCGCCCAGGTGCCGCACGTACGGGAGGTGCGCGGGCGCGGGCTGATGATCGGCGTCGAGCTGACCCGGCCCGGCACCGACGAGGCGGACCCCGAGGCGGCGTCCACCGTGCTGGAGGAGGCCCGCGCCGGCGGGCTGCTCGTCGGCAAGGGCGGCGGCCACAGCACCAGCGTCCTGCGCATCGCCCCGCCGATGTCCCTCACCGTCGCGGAGGCCGAGGAGGGCGCCGCGATCCTCGAACGCGCCCTGCGGAGCATCTGACCGCCGCGTCCCGAGCCCAGGAGGCGCCGTCATGACCACCACCTCGCAGACCTCCGCCCAGCAGCCCTGGGAGCCCGCCCTGTCGGTCCGTCAGGTCCTCGGCCTCGAACGGGTGCAGGCGGGGCAGCCCGAGGTGGTGGCCGGCGCACACCGGCTCGACCGGCCCGTGCGCTGGGTGCACGTCGCCGAGGCCGCCGACGTCGGCGTGATGCTCAGCGGCGGCGAGATGGTCCTGACCACCGGCGTGCTCCTCGCCGGTGACGAGGACAGGCAGGGCGAGTACATCCGCTCCCTCGACCGTGCCGAGGCCGCGGCCGTCGTGCTCGGCCTCGGCCGCGCCTTCCCCGCCCCGCCCGACGTGATGCGCCGGGCGGCCGAGCGCTGCGGGCTGCCCATGGTCGTCCTGCACCGGCCCTTCCCCTTCGCCGAACTCACCGAGGAGGTGCAGTCCCGGCTGCTGCGCCGCAAGTTCGCCGCCGTCAGCCTCTCCGAGGCCGTACGCACCGAACTGACCGGCCTGATCACCGCGGGCGCCCCGGTGCAGCGCCTGCTCGACGAGGTGGCCCGGCACGCCGGCTGCCCGGTCGTCGTCACCAACCTCGCCCACCGCGTCCTCGCCACGGCGGGGGAGCGGGCGGCCGTCGACGACGTACTGCGGGACTGGGAGCGCATCGCCCGCCAGGCCGGTGCCGCGTCGGCCGACGGCTGGATCCGCGCCGACCTGAGCTGCCGAGGGGAGCGCTGGGGGCGCCTGGTGCTGTGCGGCTACCGGGGCGAGCGGGCCGCCGGACGGCTGCTCGCCGACCGCGCGGCCGAGGCCCTCGTCCTGCACCGCATGCTCGCCGGTGACGGCACCCACGCCCAGGGCGCCGGCGGCTCCTGGGACTCGTGGGAGGAGCAGTCCGCACGGAGCCTGCTCACCGACCTGGTCACCGGGGCCGTACCGGCACGGCAGCTGCTGCCCCGGGCGCGCGCCGCGGGGCTGCCCGTCAACCGGCGCGTCTTCGTCCCCCTCGTCGTCCGCGAGCGGGAGCCGGCCCGACCGGCCCGGGTGCTGCGGCGGCTGGGACTGCCCGGCATCGCCGCCCAGCTCGCCGACGACCACGTCGCCGTCCTGCTCAGCCTCGCCCCCGACCAGGACGCCAGGGCGCTCACGGCCCACTTCGCGACCCGGCTCCGTTCGGAACCGGACTCCTCCCGCACCGTGGTCGCGGCGGCCGACGCCCGCGCCGACTGGGCCGACGTCCCCGCAGGGCTGCGCGAGGCCCAGCACGTCGCCGACGCCGTCGCCGACTCCGCGGCCGCCGCCCTGGACCTGCCGCCCGTCGTGCGGCTGCGCGACATCCACCTGCGCGGCCTGGTACGGCTGCTGCGCGACGACCCGCACGTGCAGTCCTTCGCCGAACGCGAGCTGGACGGACTGCTGCGCGGCCCCGACCAGGACCTGCTGCCCGTACTGCGCACCTACCTCGCCACCGGCCGCAACAAGTCCCGCACCGCCCAGCTCCACCACGTCTCCCGGCCCGCCCTCTACCGCCGCCTGGAGGCCATACAGGGCCGCCTCGGCGTCGACCTCGACGACTTCGAACAGGCCGCCTCCGTCCACATCGCGCTCCTCGCGCACGACGCACAGCAGGGGTGACACCGTGCAATGCCCGACCCCCGCAGACGTGACACCGTGCCACTCATTTCGGCCACCCGCCGTCCCTAGTCTCGCCGTACACCGAGCGCCACACCGAGCGAGTGGAGGCCGAAGATGAGCCGAGTGATCCGTGCCGCGCTCTTCCAGACCGCCTGGACGGGCGACAAGGAATCGATGATCCAGGTCCACGAGCAGGCGGTGCGCGACGCCGCCGCCCAGGGCGCACAGGTCATGTGCTTCCAGGAGCTGTTCTACGGACCGTACTTCTGCCAGGTCCAGGACCCCGAGTTCTACGCCTACGCCGAGCGCGTCCCGGACGGCCCGATCGTGGAGCGCTTCCAGCGGCTCGCCCGCGAGCACGGCATCGTCCTGGTGCTCCCGATGTACGAGGAGGAGCAGCCCGGCGTCCTCTACAACACCGCCGCCGTCATCGACGCCGACGGCTCCTACCTCGGCAAGTACCGCAAGACGCACATCCCCCAGGTGCGGGGCTTCTGGGAGAAGTTCTACTTCCGTCCCGGCAACTCCGGCTGGCCGGTCTTCGACACCGCCGTCGGCAAGGTCGGCGTCTACATCTGCTACGACCGGCACTTCCCCGAGGGCTGGCGGGCGCTGGGCCTCGAAGGCGCCGAGATCGTCTTCAACCCGTCGGCCACCTCGCGCGGCCTGTCCGGCTACCTGTGGCAGCTGGAGCAGCCCGCCGCCGCGGTCGCCAACGAGTACTTCGTCGGCGCCATCAACCGCGTCGGCGTCGAAGAGTACGGCGACAACGACTTCTACGGCACCTCGTACTTCGTCGACCCCGAGGCGCAGTTCGTCGGCGAGGTCGCGAGCGACAAGGAGACCGAACTCGTCGTCCGCGACCTCGACATGGGCAAGCTGCGAGAGGTCCGCGACCGCTGGCAGTTCTACCGCGACCGCGCGCCGGGCGCCTACTCCCCGCTGACCGCGCCCTGACCCGCCGGGGCCCCTGACAGGAGGGAACAGCAGAATGAGCAGCCGTACCGTCATCCGCGGTGGCCTCGTCATCACCGCGTCCGACGAGATCCACGCCGACGTCCTGGTCGAGGACGGCCGCGTCGCCGCCCTCGCCGCCACCGGCACCCCGGCCGCCGAGGCGTTCACCGCCGAGCGAAGCGAGATGGGGGCACCCCCGCCCGAAGGGTGGGGGAGGGTGATAGACGCGAGCGGCAAGTACGTCATCCCGGGCGGCGTCGACGGGCACACCCACATGGAGATGCCCTTCGGCGGCACCTACGCCGCCGACACCTTCGAGACCGGCACCCGCGCCGCCGCCTGGGGCGGCACGACCACCATCGTCGACTTCGCCATCCAGGGCGTCGGACAGTCCCTGCGCGCGGGCCTGGACGCCTGGCACGCCAAGGCCGAGGGCAACTGCGCCATCGACTACGGCTTCCACATGATCGTCTCCGACGTGAACGAGAAGACGCTCAAGGAGATGGACCTGCTGGTGGAGGAGGGGGTGACCTCCTTCAAGCAGTTCATGGCGTACCCCGGCGTCTTCTACTCCGACGACGGCCAGATCCTGCGCGCCATGCAGCGCGCCGCCGAGAACGGCGGCCTGATCATGATGCACGCCGAGAACGGCATCGCCATCGACGTCCTCGTGGAGCAGGCGCTCGCCCGCGGCGAGACCGACCCCCGCTACCACGGCGAGGTCCGCAAGGCCCTCCTGGAGGCCGAGGCCACCCACCGCGCCATCAGGCTCGCCCAGGTCGCAGGGGCACCGCTGTACGTCGTGCACGTCTCGGCGACGGAGGCGGTCGCCGAGCTGACCCGCGCCCGCGACGAGGGTCTCCCCGTCTTCGGCGAGACCTGCCCCCAGTACCTGTTCCTGTCCACCGACAACCTCGCCGAGCCCGGCTTCGAGGGCGCCAAGTACGTGTGCAGCACGCCGCTGCGGCCGAAGGAGCACCAGGCGGCCCTGTGGCGGGGCCTGCGCACCAACGACCTCCAGGTGGTCTCCACCGACCACTGCCCCTTCTGCTTCACGGGCCAGAAGGAGCTGGGCCGCGGCGACTTCTCCAAGATCCCCAACGGGATGCCGGGCGTCGAGAACCGCATGGACCTGCTTCACCAGGCCGTCGTCGACGGCCACATCAGCCGCCGCCGCTGGATCGAGATCGCCTGCGCCACACCGGCCCGCATGTTCGGCCTCTACCCGAAGAAGGGCACCATCGCGCCCGGCGCCGACGCCGACATCGTCGTCTACGACCCGCACACCGAGCAGGTCGTCTCCGCCGAGACCCACCACATGAACGTCGACTACTCGGCGTACGAGGGCAAGCGGATCACCGGCCGCGTGGAGACCGTGCTCTCGCGCGGCGAACCGGTCGTCACCGAGCGGGAGTACACCGGACGCAAGGGCCACGGCGTCTACACCCCGCGCGCCACCTGTCAGTACCTGAACTAGGAGTGGTGCCCATGGACTTCGGACTCGTCCTGCAGACCGACCCGCCGGCCTCCCGCGTCGTGGAGCTGATGCGACGGGCCGAGCACAACGGCTTCAGCCACGGCTGGACCTTCGACTCCGCCGTGCTGTGGCAGGAACCGTTCGTGATCTACAGCCAGGTCCTGGCCAACACCAGCACACTGAAGATCGGCCCGATGGTCACCAACCCGGGCACCCGCACCTGGGAGGTGACCGCCTCCACCTTCGCCACCCTCAACGACATGTTCGGCAACCGCACCGTCTGTGGCATCGGCCGCGGCGACTCCGCGATGCGGGTGGCCGGCCGCAAGCCCAACACCCTCGCCCGCATGAGCGAAGCCATCAAGGTCATCCGTGCGCTGGGCAAGGGAGAGGAAGCCGATCTCGGCGGCGGCACCGTCGTGCGGTTCCCGTGGGTCAAGCCCGGCGCCGAGGTCCCCGTGTGGATGGCCGCGTACGGCCCCAAAGCCCTGAAGATGACCGGGGAGGAGGCCGACGGCTTCATCCTCCAGCTCGCCGACCTCTACCTGACCGAGTACATGGTCAAGGCCGTCCGGGGCGCCGCCGAGGCCGCCGGACGCGACCCGTCCGAGGTGACGATCTGCGTCGCCGCCCCCGCGTACGTCACGGCCGACGACTCGCCCGAGGCGCTCGCCCACGCGCGCGAGCAGTGCCGTTGGTTCGGCGGCATGGTCGGCAACCACGTCGCCGACCTGGTCGCCAAGTACGGCGCCCACACCGGCGCCGTACCCGACGAACTCACCGACTACATCAAGGCCCGCGAGGGCTACGACTACGCCCACCACGGGCGCAGCGGCAACCCCGACACCCAGTTCGTGCCGGACGAGATCGTCGACCGGTTCTGCCTGATCGGACCGGTCGAGAAGCACATCGAGAAGCTGACCGCCCTGCGTGCCCTCGGCGTCGACCAGTTCGCGCTCTACGACATGCACGACGCGCAGGAGGCCGTGATCGACACCTACGGCACCAAGGTCATCCCGGCCGTCAACGCCTGACCGCCTGACCGCCCGGCCGACTCACCGACTCACCGACTCACCGACTCCCCCTCCCGCTTCCCCGGGAGGGGGCCCAGGGCGCACCCGCGCACCCCCCTCGGCACCGCCCGCACGGCCTCTCCCGTCCCACCGCATGATTGGCCTGCCCATGACCGACACCGCGCCCACGGCCATACCGCCGTCCGCCCAGATCACCCTCCCCGACGGGCGCGTGGAGCTCGCCCCGGGCTCCCCGCCGCCGAGCGGCCCCTACGCCAACGAGGACCTGCTGCCGGTCCCCGTCGAGGGGCGTACCTGGACCACGTACAACTTCTCCGCCCTGTGGGTCGGCATGGCCCACAACACGGCCTCCTGGACCCTCGCCTCCGGTCTCATCGCGGTCGGCATGGACTGGAAGCAGGCGGTCTTCACCATCGCCCTGGCCAACCTGATCGTCCTCGCCCCGATGCTGCTCACCGGGCACGCGGGACCCAAGTACGGCATCCCCTTCCCGGTGTTCGCCCGCGCCTCCTTCGGCATCCGGGGCGCCAACCTGCCCGCCGTCGTACGGGCGTTGGTGGCGTGCGGCTGGTTCGGCATCCAGACCTGGATCGGCGGCGAGGCGATCTACTTCCTGGCCGGCAAGCTGATCGGCGACGGCTGGACCGGCGCCGCGACGGTCGGCGGCCACGCCTGGACCATGTGGCTGTCGTTCGCGATCTTCTGGGCGATCCAGGTCGCCATCATCTACCGCGGCATGGAGACCATCCGCCGCTTCGAGAACTGGGCCGCGCCCTTCGTCCTCGTCGGCGCCTTCGTGATGCTGTGGTGGATGAGCGACAAGGCCGGCGGCTTCGGCCCGCTCTTCGACCAGCCGTCGAAGCTCGGCTGGGGCGGCGACTTCTGGAAGCTGTTCTGGCCCTCCCTGATGGGCATGATCGGCTTCTGGTCCACGCTGTCCCTCAACATCCCGGACTTCACCCGCTACGGGAAGAGCCAGAAGGCCCAGACCCGCGGCCAGGCCCTCGGCCTGCCGACGACGATGACCCTGTTCGCGTTCCTCTCCGTAATGGTCACCTCCGGCTCGCAGGCGGTGTACGGCGAGCCGATCTGGGACCCGGTACAGCTCGCCGCGAAGACGGACAACGTGGTCGGCCTGCTCTTCGCCCTGGTCACCGTCCTGGTGGCGACCCTGTCCGTGAACATCGCCGCCAACCTGGTCTCACCGGCCTTCGACTTCTCCAACGTCGCACCGCGCAAGGTGAGTTTCCGAGCGGGTGCGCTCATCACGTCCGTCCTCGCGGTACTGATCTTCCCCTGGAAGCTGTACTCCGACCCGCAGGGGTACATCTTCACCTGGCTCGGCCTGGTCGGCGGGCTGCTCGGCACGGTGGCCGGCATCCTCATCGCCGACTACTGGATCCTGCGCCGCGCCCGCCTGCACCTCGCCGACCTGTACCGCAGGGGCGGCCGCTACTGGTACGGCGGAGGCTGGAACTGGCGTGCCGTGCTCGCCTTCGCCGTCGGCGGTGTCCTGGCCATCGGCGGCGCCGACTTCCACCCCCTGGTCGACGGCCGCCCCGTGCCCTTCCTCGAACCGCTGGCCGACTACGGCTGGGCGGTGGGCCTGGGCACGTCCCTGGTGCTCTACCTGGCGCTGATGCTGCTGCCCGCGACACGGCCGCGAGCCGGGACCGCCGACCCCGTCGCTCAGCCCTAGCTAGCCGTCCTGCAAGGCGGCCACCGCCTCCTTGGCCGCCTTGATGGCACCCTTGTTGATCTCGGTCGTGCTGGGCGCCTTCTTCGACTCGAAGTCGCTGCCGTTGTACGTGATCATCACCAGGGCGTTGGAGGCGCGGACGAGCACGGTGCCCTCGCGGGTCTGCTGCTTGTCCTCGGTGGTGAGGTTCACGACGGAGTAGGCACTGTCGCCGAGCCCCGGTACGTCACCGCCGCCACTGCGGTCGGCGACCCGCTCCTTGTACGACTTCTGCGCGGCCTCGTCCGTCTCCATCACCTCGAAGGAGACGTCGAGCCAGCGGTAGTCGTAGCCCTTGAGAGCGTTCCAGGAGCAGGTGCGGCGCACCTTGGTGTCCGTGGACGGGATCTCCTTGCCGGCCGCCTTGGCGCCCGGCACCAGCGAGGTGACCGTCTTCCCGGCCAGGGACTCGCACGGCGGCGGTGCGGTGGCGTACGTCTTCGTCACCGCCTGGGTCGCCGGTGCGGAGGCGGATCTGCCGACGGTGTCGGGCGGCGTCTTGTCCTGCGCGGCCGGTGACGTGTCCGGCCCGGACGACAGCGCCCAGCCCGCCGTGGCGAGCACGGCGACCGGCGCCAGACGGGCGGTCAGGGCGAGCGGCAGAGGAAGAGAACGCACGGCGCACTTCTCGTGGGGGACGGTGCGGAGGGTGCCCGCACTGCGGACGGGACGCCAGTGTCACACGAGTCCCCGTGGTGCGGAAGGGCGAACTCGGTGCGTGGCCGCGCGGTGACGCAGACGTACGGCCGCCGTCAGGACCGCACTGCCGTCACCCGCCACACGCCGGCCCGCATCCGTACCCCGGTGCCCGCGTCCTGGGGCAGCAGGGCCGCCTCCGGTCCGGCGAGCCGTCCCGCGGGGAGGGGGCGGCCCGGGTAGCGCGACAGCAGCAGGTCGACGGTGCGCCCGGGGACGGCGAGCCGCGCCGCGGTCCGGGCCGTCGCGCCGGCCCCGCGGCCGACGTCGAGGACACGGTCGCCGGGTGCGACGGCCGCCGCACCGAACAGGGCGTCGTAGCGGACCCGGTGGGTGGTCCGGTGCGTGCCCACGGGGCCGTTCCAGGCCTCGGACCGGCGGGGGACGGCGACGGAGGTCATGAAGTCTCCCGAAGGGTGGGGCGGGTGGCGGGAGGGCTGCCGGGGGCGGTCAGTGCGGTCTCGATGCGGTCCACGGCGGCGAACGCCCCGTACGCGACGAGGTGCACCAGGCAGTGGTCGGTGTGCTCCGGACGGCGCCACGCCGCGACGTCCGCGTCCGCGATCCGGTACGGCGCGAGCGCGGCCAGCAGCGCCAGCCGTGCGCCCGGCCGCTCCCTCCGGTCGGGGAACGGGTCCGGGTCGAGGGGCGGGTGCGAGCCGTCCCAGTCGCGCAGGGTGGCGCGCACGAGGTCCTGGTCATCGGCGTCGAGGAGGCCGGCGCCCATCGGGGCGGTGGCGCTCAGCGCCGCGTACGCCGGGCCGACCGGTGTGCCCGCCGCCCACGCCGGGCCCCGGCCTGGGTCGTCCAGCAGGGGCAGCGAGGCGCCGGGCACGGCCGCTCGGCGCACGGTGCGGGACAGCGACCGGCCCGCCAGGCTCCGCACCGGACGCAGCCGTTGCGCGTCGGCCGGGAGCAGCCTCTCACTCACCAGCGACGACACGACGCGGTTGATGAAGTGGAAGGCCAACACGGTGCCGAGGTATCCGGGAACCTCCTCGGGCGGGAACGGGTACGGCTCCCGCGCGGCGCCCGGGACCCGGGTGCGCCGCGCCCAGTCGAGCACGCGCACGTGCCGCTCCTCGGCCGGCTCCTGCCCCCGGGCCAGCCGCTCGGCCAGGGCGTGGTCGCCGGTGGCGTGCAGCAGCATGGTGTGCGCGTCCACGCAGAACCGGCACTTGTTGGCCTGCGACACCCCGAAGGCGGCGACCTCCTTGCCGGTCCGGTCGCCGGGCCCGGCGAGCAGGGACTCGCGCATCAGCGCCCAGGCCGGGGCGACGAGTGCGGGCGCCGAGGAGAGGACCACGAAGGGGGCGGGTTCGGGGATGCCGAAGTCCCGCGCGGCCTGTGCGTAGACCTCGGCGACGCGGCCGGTGGCCGCCTTCGGCGGCAGCGGTTCGGTGTGACGGAAGGGTGTGGGCATGGACAGCAGCCTGCGCCACCGGGGCGCCCGGCGTCGTCGTACGGCCGGATGCGGTTGGCGCTGCGCCGCCGGGGCCGGGGCGGGCGGCCGACTACTTCGCCGGGAGTAGTCCGCAAGCCGTCCACAGGGCCGACGCGGCGGTCCGCGAGGACGCATAGAGTGCGGGCATGAGTGGGCGTCAGATCGATCGCGAACGGCTCGCCGACGTGGTCCTCGCGGCCGTGGTCGGCGCCCTCGGCACGACGGTCGCCGCCTTCGACGACGGCACCACGGCACTCGACCACGCGCTCGTCGTCCTCGCCTCGGCGGCGCTCGCCTTCCACCGTGCCGCCCCGCGTGCGGTGCTGGCCGTCGCCACCGTCCTCGGCACGGCATACGTCGTCCACGCGCACCCCGGGCCGCTGTCCGCGCTGCCCGTCCTGGGCGCCGTGCACACCGCGGCCCGGGTCGGCCACCGGGGCGTCGCGGCGGCCGGCAGCGCCGTGTTCCTCGCGGGGTACGTGGCCACCGGGCCCGGCACGCAGAACGTGGCCGAGCGGGCCGGGCTGCTCGCCGGCTGGTTCCTGTGCGCCGTCGTGACCGGGCTCGCCGACCGCAACTGGCAGGCGTACCTGCGCCAGACCGAACAGCGTGCCCTGGAGGCGGAACGCACCAGGGAGGAGGCGGCCCTGCGCCGCGCCGGGGAGGAACGGCTGCGGATCGCCCGCGAGCTGCACGACTCGCTGACCCACAGCATCTCCATCGTCAAACTCCAGGCGGGCGTCGCCGTCCACCTCGCCCGCAAACGCGGCGACGAGGTGCCGCCCGCGCTGCTCGCCATCCAGGAGGCCAGTGGTGAGGCGATGCGCGAGCTGCGCTCCGCCCTCCAGGTGCTGCGGGCCGACGAACCGACCGGCACCCCCGCGCAGCTCGTCGAGCGGGCCCGCGCGGCGGGACTCGCCGTCGACCTCACGGTCACCGGGGACGAGCGCCCGCTGCCCGAGTCCGTCGGCCGGGCCGCCTACCGCATCGTGCAGGAGGCCCTCACCAACGCGGCGCGACACGCCGGACCCGCGAAGGTGCGGGTCCGCATCGACTACGGCACGGGGAACAAGGGGGAGCACGTGGGGGAGTTGACGATAGAGGTGGACGACGACGGGTCCGCCGATCCGGCCCGTCCGCCGGTGCCGGGCACCGGCCTGACCGGCATGCACGAACGCGTCAGCGCACTCGGCGGCACCCTGCGCGCCGCCCCGCGCGCGGACGGCGGCTTCTCGGTGCACGCGCGGCTCCCACTGGGGGAGACGGTATGAGCGGCGTCGTCCGGGTCGCGCTCGTCGACGACCAGGCGCTGATGCGGGCGGGCTTCCGGGCGCTGCTCGACGCCGAGGACGGTATCGAGGTGGTCGGCGAGGCCGCGGACGGGGAGCAGGGGGTGGCGCTGGTACGGGCCCAGGTGCCCGACGTGGTGCTGGTCGACGTACAGATGCCGGTGATGTCGGGCATCGAGGCGACCCGCCGTATCGCCGCCGACCCCGACCTCGCCGCCGTACGCGTCGTCATCCTCACCAACTACGGCCTCGACGAGTACGTCTTCGAGGCGCTGCGGGCGGGGGCCAGCGGCTTTCTCCTCAAGGACACCGAGCCCGCCGATCTGCTCCAGGCCATCGGCGTCGTCGCGCACGGCGAGGCCCTGCTCTCCCCGTCGGTCACCCGCACCCTGATCGGCGAGTTCGTCGCCCGGCCCCCGGACCGGACCACCGCGCCCGGCCTCGACTCCCTCACCCGCAGGGAGCGCGAGGTCACCGCGCTCGCCGCGCGCGGCCTGAGCAACGAGGAGATCGCCGCCCACATGGTGATCAGCCCGCTGACCGCCAAGACGCACATCAGTCGAGCGATGACCAAGCTGGGCGCCCGCGACCGGGCCCAACTCGTCGTGTTCGCCTACGAGTCGGGCCTCGTCGCGGTGCGGGGGAGGTCCTAGGGGCCTCAGGGAACCCGCGCGGTCCACTCGGCGGAGGAGAACTTCGTGCGCGCCAGCTCCCGGGCCCGGGCCAGCTCCTCGTCCGTCACCTTGCCCCGGCTCAGCCCGTACCGGCCGCCGAAGGAGGAGACCATCCGCTCGATCACCGTCTCGCGCGCCAGGCCGGTCTGCCTGCGCAGCGGGTCCACCCGCTTCTTCGCGGACCTCGTGCCCTTGTCGGACATCTTCTCCCGCCCGATCCGCAGCACCTGAAGCATCTTGTCCGCGTCGATGTCGTACGACATGGTCACGTGGTGCAGTACGGCTCCGGGTCCGCCCCCGGGGCCCACCACGCGCTTCTGGGCGGCGCCCGCGATCTTGCCCTGGTCGGTGGCGATGTCGTTCAGCGGCTGGTACCAGGCGCGGATGCCCATCTCGCCGAGGGCGCCGAGCACCCAGTCGTCGAGGTAGGCGTAGCTGTCCTGGAAGGAGAGGCCCTGCACCAGCGCCTGGGGCACGGACAGGGAGTAGGTGATCGTGTTGCCGGGCTCGACGAACATCGCGCCGCCGCCCGAGATGCGGCGCACCACCTCGATGCCGTGCCGGGCGGCGCCCTCGGGGTCCACCTCGTTGCGCAGCGACTGGAAACTGCCGATGATCACCGCCGGGGCGCCCCACTCCCACACCCTGAGCGTCGGCGGACGCCGGCCCGCGGCGACCTCGGCGGTCAGCACCTCGTCAAGGGCCATGTGCAGGGCGGGGGACTGCGGACCCTCGTGGATCAGCTGCCAGTCGTAGTCCGTCCAGTCCGTGGCGTGCGCCAGGGCACGGCGCACGGCGATGCCTACGCCCTCCGAGGTCAGCCCGTACATGACGGTGCCCTCGGGCACGGCCGCGTCGATCCGCGCGGCGAGTCCCGTCGCGTCGGTGTCCGCCGGGGCACCCTCCAGCGCACGGTTCACGGCGTCCAGCGCCTCGTCCGGTTCCAGGAAGAAGTCGCCCGCCACGCGCACGTGCCGCAGCACACCCTTCTCGGCCTCCACGTCCACGACGACCAGCTTGCCGCCGGGGATCTTGTACTCACCGTGCACCGTTCCGCCTCCGTTTCGCATCCGGAGACAACAGTGCGCCCGGACGGTGTGTTCCCGCCTCTTGCCGCGACGCCGAGCACCGTGGCGGTCCGGGCGGTCACGCGACCGGGTCGGCCACCCGGTCGCCGACGGGCACGGTCAGCCGCACCTCGGTGCCGCCCCCGCGCGCGGGGCCGACGACGAGGTCGGCGCCGATCAGCAGGGCGCGCTCCCGCATGCCGCGGATCCCGGCCCCCTCGGCGTCCTCGTCCGAACCGTCGAAGCCCCGGCCGTCGTCCCGCACCCGAAGCCGGACGGCGGCGTCGCCCGCCCGCTCCAGGGTGAGCACCACCAGGCGGGCCCCCGCGTGCCGGGCCGCGTTGGTGAGGCCCTCCTGGGCGACCCGGTAGAGGACCAGGTCGGCGTTGTCGCCGAGGTCGGGCAGGCCGGTGGCGATGTCGTGACGCACGGTCAGCGAAGGCCCGGTGAACTCGTCCGAGAGCGACCTCAGGGCGCTGCTCAGCCCCAGCTCCTCCAGGACCCCCGGGAGCAGCCGGCGGGCGATGCGGCGGATCTCGTCCAGGCTGGACCGGGTCGTCTCCTGCACCTGCGAGAGCTGCTCACGCACCTCGTCGGGTGCCTGGTCCGCGACGCGTTTGAGGTCCAGCAGCACGGCGGCGAGGGTCTGCCCCACCTCGTCGTACAGCTCCTGGGCGACCCGGTGGCGTTCCGACTCCTGTGCGCTCAGCGTGCGGGCGGCGCTCAGCGCGCGCTCGGCCTCCAGCCGGTCGAGCATCGTGTTGAAGGTGGTGATCAGCTCGGCGATCTCGCCGTCGCCGTCGACCTTCGGACGGACCCGCGGCCGCAGCAGATCGGTCGTGGTCATGGCATGCGCGAGCCGGCGCAGCGGCCCCAGCCCGACCCGCAGCAGCAGGACGTTGGCGATCAGTATCACCACCAGGCCCACCGTGAGGATCGCGGCCTCGGTGAGCAGGACGGGCGTCGACACCGTGACCGGTCCCAGCAGCAGCGCGGTCGCCGCGACCAGCACCACCGCGTTGAACAGCGAGATCCTCCAGAACAAGGGCACCCCGTCACCGCCTCTCCGACGGCGTCCCCGGCCCGGCCGTCGTCTCTTCCGTGTTCGTGCGCGACGGCCCCGGTCGGGCCCACCGGAGGAGGCGGCACCGGGCAGTCGTTCGCAGCAGCGTCGACGACGCACGGCACGGGCGTCCATCGGTTCGCACACCCATTTCCGGGCCGCACCGGCACGTCTACAGGCCCCGCCCGCGTACGCGGCCGCCAGTGTGACGGTGACGACGGGGTGGCCGCAGTCGCCGGACTCCAACGTGCGCGGGCAACGCCCCCGCGTACACCACCACGGTGGCCTGCTTCTGCGCCTCGGTCCTGATGTGCCGCAGGCTCTCGCCGGTGCGGCCCGTCGAGCACGCGGCCAAGCCGTCCCGCGCGGCATCGCCGAGGGCGCCCGGTACGCCTGGTCGGGACCGGTGCTGCTCGGCACCTACGCGATCGACCTGGCGGTGATGCTCTTCGCCTTCCCGAACACCGTCTTCCCCTTCCTCGCCGACGAACCCGACGCCGACTGGGCGCTGGGCCTGATGTACTCGGCGGGTGCCGTCGGTTCGCTGCTGGTCGGCCTGACCAGCGGCTGGGTGTCCCGGTCCCGGCGGCACGGCCTGCTGGTGGTGTTCGGCGCGGCCGGCTGGGGGCCGGCCGTCGCGGCGGCCGGCTGGACCTCGCAGGTCTGGCTGGTGCTGGCCTGCCTCGCGCCGGCGGGCGCCGGGCACATGCTCAGCGGCCTGGGCCGCACCACCATCTGGGGCCGGACCATCCCCGACCGGCTGCGCGGCCGGCTCGCGGGCATCGAGGGCCTCTCCTGCAGCATCGGGCCGCAGCTCGGCCAGGTCCGCGCCGGGGCGATGGCCGGCTGGACCGGCGCCCGCCCGGCGATCTGGACCGGCGGGGTGGCCTGTGTCGCGGCCGTGGGACTGCTCACCGCCGCGCTGCCCAGGCTCGTCAGTGACGACGCCCGCACCGACGAGGACGCCCTGCGCCGCGCCCAGGAGGGCAACGGCCCCCGCGCCGAGGCGCCGGCCCCGACGTGAGAACGACGGACCGCCGCCGTCACGGACGTACCGTGACGGCGGCGGTCAACTCCGGGCAACGCGGCTCACTTCAGGGCGTGTTCCCACTCGCGTGCCGGCGACCAGAGACCGCCACCGCCGGGGGCCGTCCCACCACCGGCGTCCCAGGCCGCGCCCGGCCGGTGCGGATGCCGCTCCGTCGGCCGGAACCCGACCGTGTAGGTGCGGGTGAACGCCCCGTTGGCCGAGGTCACCGTGACGGTGCGGGTGGTGAACCCGCGCTGGGAGGACGAGACCGTGGAGCTGCCGGCCGTCACCTTCACCCGCGCGCCCGAAGCGGCCGTCACGGCACCGACGGCCGGGATCCGCGTGTTCTTCGGCCAGTCCACGACGTACGCGGACACCTCGGGGTCGAACCCGTCGAGCGCGACACCCCCCACGGTGATGGCGGAGGCGTCCGCGACGCTCGCCTTCGTGGCGTCGGGGGAGTCGGTCACCGTGACCGACCCGTCCGCGTTGACCACCACGTCCGCCGCCATCGCCGCCGCCAGGTTGATCCGCTGCCAGCTCGGCGCGTCGGACCCGGTGAGGTCGAGCGGGTACCCGGAGTCCGTCGCGGTCTGCTCCAGGACCTGGGTGCGCTGTTCGGAGGTGAGGTCCGGGAACGCCGTGATGAGCAGCGCCGCCGCGTCGGACGGTGCGTCGAGAGCCTGCCCGGCCTTGCCGGTCCGGGAGAACCCGTAGGTCAGGCGCTGCGTGTACTGGTCGATCTGCTGGGCCGTGCTCAGACCGGCGTAGGGGTCGCCCGCGCAGGCCGTGAGAGTGTCGCCGTAGCCCTCCTTCTCGCACCGGGCCAGCAGCACGTTCCGGATCTCGGTGTGTGCCTGCGTCAGCAGGTTCGCGAAGTCGGGGTCCGCCCAGCGGTGCGCCACCGTGGCCTGGGCCGTGATCCGGCCGCCCATGACGTCCAGCGGGTAGTGGAACCCGAGGACGATGCGGTTGTTCCCGTACTCCGAGGTGCGCGCGAGGATCGACGGCGCCAGCTCGGGCAGCAGTGTGGCGAGGATCGTCCCGGCCTCGTAGCCGCCGTAGGTGTGGCCGCTCGGGTACGAGCCGCTGGTGGCCAGGCCCGCGTACGAGCCGTCCTGGGACTCGTAGACGCTGCCGCCGTCGCCGACGAAACCGAGCCGGACGTACGGGCGCAGGTACTGGTAGTGGTTCTTCGCCGCGTCGTGGGTGTCCAGGCTCTTGGTGACGCGGGAGAACAGCGCGCTGGTCTTGGGCAGTCGCCCTCCCTCGAGGGCCTCGCTGTAGAGCGGCCCGAGCCGGGAGCCGAGGCCGTCGGCCATGGTGACGGTGGCGCTGTTGGACGCGTCCACCACGGCGCGGTCGACCTGCTTCTGCGTGGCCGCGTTGTTGACGCCGAGGGTGATCGTGTCGTTCTCCGCGCTGGGCGAAGTTCCCTCGGACAGCTTCTCGTTGGCGCCGAGGATGCCGGAGCCGAGGTCGTCGAAGCCGCTGAGGAGCCGGTTGAAGTAGTCGCCTCCGTCGTCGCTCGCGGGCCACGAGTCCGAAGGGTAGGCGGCGCCCAGCACATCGTCCGGGAAGGGGGAGGGTTCGTAGTCCGCGGGGTCGGAGGTGGTGGCGGCCTTGGTCGCGGCCGCCGTGCCGGGGTCGTCGGAGCTGCCGGCCGGGGTCACGGCGGTCACGGTGGCGGAGTGGGTCCTCGCCCCGCTCGCGGTCGTGAGCAGCGCGGTGTCCGTGGTGCCGGACACGTGCGCGGTGGTTCCGTCGTCGAGGGCCACGGTGTAGCCGACGACCGGGAAGCCGCCGTCGCCGGCGGACCGCCAGCTCACCCGGACCCGCTTGCCGTCGGTGACGACGCCCGTGACGGTCGGCGCCTGGGGCCTGTTGTCGCCCGTGACGGCGGGTTGCGTCGACGCACTCCAGGGGGAGTCGCCGAGGGCGTTCACCGCGCGGACCCGCGCCGTGTACGACGTGCCGTCCTTCAGCCGGGTGAACACCGTGCTCCGGCTGTCCGGATCGGCGATCTCAAGCTGGTGGCCACCGCTGAGCGTGATCTCGTAACCGGTGACCGGCGCACCGCCGTCGTCCACGGGTGCGGACCAGGTGACCTTCACGCTGGTGCCGGACGAGGTCGCCGACACCGCGTCGGGCGCGGCCGGCACCGTCCGGCGCTTGGTGGTGAGCGCCGACATGGCGTGGTCGAGGGCCGCGTACCGCGCTGTGAGGGTCCGGTCCGCCGCCGTGTCGTCCGCCACGGCCGTCTTCGCCGCGGTGAGCGCGGTGGTGAACGCCTTCCAGGATGCCTCCGTGTAGCGCTCGTCGGCGAGGGCGGACGCGGTGGCGACCAGGTGCTCCAGCTTCAGTCTCGGGAGGGGCACCAGCTGGTTGGCGGCCAGGGTCAGGCTCCGGGTCCGCAGGTCCACCTCGAGCTGCGTCGCGTCCTCGGTGCCGAGGAGGGCGCGGGCGGCGGCGAGTTCGCGGCGGAACACCCCGAAGTCGATCGCGCCGTACCGGTCCGCGTCCTCGGACAGGTCCGCGTACTGGTCGACCGCCTTGCGCAGGGCGGACAGGTCCGTCTCCGCGGGCGCCTCGACGTGACTGAAGGTGAACCGGCCGAGGTTGGCGACGTACGGGTGCGAGGAGTCCGCGTCGGTCGTCAGCCGCAGGTGCACGGTGTGCGTGCCGGTGACCGCCTTCGGCAGGGTCAGGCTGGTCGTCCCTCCCGACGACCACGAGCTGCCGGTCACCGGCAGCGGGACGGTCGCGTACGGCGTGCCGGGGGTGTCCGCGTCGAAGGAGTCCAGGTAGAGCTGGACGGCGGAACCGGTGCCGCAGCGCGCGGAGTTGTTGACGTAGGTGAGCGTGACGGTGTTCTTGGGGGAGTCGCCGAAGTCGATGTCCCCGTAGTCGAGCCAGGCCCCGTCGTAGGTGCCGCCGAGGCTGGTGGCGGAGCCCGCGTCGCTCCAGGTGGCGGGCTCGCTCTTGAGCCCGCCCCCGCTACCGCCCTTGAACGCCGTGGCGTCGAACACCGCCGGGGCGTCCGCCTCCCGCGTCAGGGTGAGCGAGTGGACGTTGGCGACGTAGGGCTGGGCGTCGGTCTGGGTACTGGAGACGAAGACGGCGTACACCTTCCGGGCACCCTTGAAGACGCCCGGGTCGAGCGGCACCGTCGTGTCGGCGACGGTCCCCCAGCCCGAACCGGTGTACTCCAGGGGGACGGTGACGCTCGTCGGACCGTCCTTCGAACCCAGACGCAGTTCGATGTGCGAGTCGGACGCCGCACGCGAGCGGGGCTTGTCGTAGCTGACGGTGACGGCGTCGGCGCCGTCACCGAGGTCGGTGTCCTGCCACTCGGCCCACGCGCCGTTCGTCACGTTCTCGAAGACGCCGCCCGACAGCTTCAGCGGCAGCGAACCGTCGCCGGTGGCCGAGGCGTTGGCCGTGGTGAGCGTGGCCAGCGTCGTCTTCGAGCCGGACGAGGGGACCTCTTCGGGCGAGAACCGGTACCAGTCGAAGTTCGACACCCACTGCCGCCCCGACGGGGCGTGGAACACGAACGTCGCGCTCGACGCGTCCAGCAGCGCGTCCGGGTCGGTGACGGCCGCCCGCACCGTCGTGTAGTACTGCCAGCCGCCGGTCCCGGGCAGGGAGACGGTGGCGACGACGGGGCCGTCGGCGTCCCCGGCGTGGATGTCGACGCTGCTCGGTTCCGCGGTCGTGGCCTGCGAGTTGGCGTAGCGCACGGAGACACTCCGCGGGGCGACCCCGCCGAAGTCGAGGCCGGTGTACTGCTCCCAGGCCCCCTCGGTGACGCCGCCGAGGTCGCCGTCCGAGTAGTACGCCTCCTTCACGAGGCTGGGGCCCTCCATCCGGTCCGGGTCCTCGGCCTGCAGGACGGCGTAACCGCCCTCGTCCAGGGTGAGCGCGTCGATCGCGGACCGCAGGGCGTCGTGCGCGGCCATGAGCGTGCCGGTCGGCGAGGCGGGGTCCGCGAGGACGGTCCGCGCGCGTTCCAGCGCCGTCCGGAAGAGGCCGTAGGAGCCGTCGGAGTAGTTGCCCTCGCGCACGAGGGACGCCTCGTCGACCAGGGCGTCGAGGCTCCCCCGGTGCACCGCCGCGGCCGACACGACCAGCGGGTCGGTCACGGACACGCCGGTGCCGGTCACCGTCGAGGCCGGTATGCCGTGCGGGAAGGCCCGGTCGCCGAAGGTGATGCCGAAGCGTGCGTCGGTCCTGGTGGTGCCGGTGAGCCTCAGCGACGCGGTGCGCCTGCCGGTGACCCGCAGGTCCGCCTTCACACCGTCCGGGAGGCCGGTCACGCTCGCCGCGCCGGTCCGGGTGAGGCTGGTCCCCTTCCGTGCCGCGAACGACGCCCTGCCGGACAGGCGGAGCTCCACGCTCGCGTCGACGGTGCCGTCCGCGGCGGTGTCGACGGTGTCCGGACGGGCGGAGACGACGGTCGTGCCCTTGCCCGGCCCGGTGCCACCGTCGCCCGTGTCGCTGCTGAGCGAGTACGCGGGCTCCGTGCGGGCGCCCCAGGAGGACGGCTTGGAACCCATGTCGAACTCCAGGGTTCCGCCGGCGACGACCTGCGCGTAGTCGAGCCACGTGTTCGAGAACCGCTTGCCGTTGAGCGTCGCGCGCTGCACGTAGTAGTCGCCCGGCGAGACCCCGTCGGCCTTGACGGTGAACTCGGCGCCATTGGCGTAACTGATCGTCGTGGAGTCGAAGAACGGGCTGCCGATCTGGAACTGGCTGGAGCCCGCGGTCACCGGGAACAGCCCGAGGGCGGCGGCGACGAACATCGTCGACATGGTGCCGGCGTCGTTGTCCATGGTCGGCAGGAAGCCGTCCGGGGCGAGTTCGTACGCCCTGGTCTTCACCGGCGGCCTGAACTCGCCACCGGAGCTGGGGGCTTCACCCGTGGAGCCCGTCGCGATGTACCGGTTCCAGGTCTCGTCCGTGTAGATGGCCCGCACCCACTTCTGGGTCAGGCTCGGTTCACCGACGTAGTTGAAGAGGTAGGGGGCCTGGAGGTCGATCTCGTTGGCGTTGGAGTGCAGCATGGTCGAACCGTCGTCGGCGTCGGAGTCCTCGCCGAACATGTGCCGGATCGCCGCCCGGCCTGCCTTCTCGCCGCCCATGGCCTCGATGAGGCCGCCCATGTCGTACGCGTCGTACCAGTGGTACTGCCAGAGCGTCCCCTGATAGAGCTTGGCCTCCTCGAACTTCTCGTAGTCGACGCCCTGCCAGTCGCCCTCGCCGTCGCGCGGGGTGAGCAGACCGACCTCGGTGCCGTCGTCCGCCGTCCAGGCGCCGGGCTTGACCAGGTTGTCGATCGCCATGGTCGCCTGCTCGCGCAGCTTCTCGGCGTCGGCGTCCTCGCCGAGCGCGTCGGCGATGACGGACAGCGCCCACTGGTCGTAGCCGCGCTGGACCGTCGTACCGGGGTCACCGGCGATGTACCCCTGCCGCAGCTGCGTCCCGGTGTAGTACCCGGTGTACGACTTCAGCGCGGGGTACGCCTCGTCGAGCCGGTCGAAGTCCTTGAACCCCTTCGACAGCGCGTCGGCGATCACCACCGCCGAGCGCTCCCAGCGCACCGTCGGCACCGAGTGGGTGAGGCTGCCGAGGCTCTTGCCCGAGGCGTGCGCGTCGGCGAAGAGGATGACGGCGGACTGCACCATGTCCCGGTAGGTCGCCGGGTCGATGTAGGCCTCGACGGAGTACTTGCGGAAGTCGTCCCAGGTGGACCAGCCGTCGTAGTACGTGAAGCCGTTCGCCTTGTGCACGGCCCCGTCGACACCGCGGTACGTCCCGCTGGTGCTGGTGGCGTTCACCGGCAGCGCGTACATGCGGTACAGGTGCGTGTAGAACTGCTTGGTCAGCGTCGAGTCCGGGTCGGCCTTCCTGGAGGCCTTCACCGCGACGGCGCCGAGCGTGCGGTTCCAGTCCGCCTTCGTCTGCGCGCGCACCTCCTCGAAGCCGCGGCCCGCCACCTCGTTGTGCTGGTCGGTCGCGGCCTGCTCGGCGCTGACCGGTGACAGGGTGACGCGCAGTTCGATGTCGTCGCCGTCGGCCTGGTCGAACCCGAGGACGGCGCCGGTGTCGGTGCCGTCCTGCGCGGTCGCGTCGGTCAGCCTGCCGTCGTCGCCCCAACTGCGCAGCGAGGTCACGGGGACGTTCGTGGTGGCGTAGTAGTACAGGCGGTACGAGGCGCCGTTGAACGAACCGGCGACGAGTCCGCTGATCGCGGTGGTCCCGTCCTCGAGCTTCGTCGCGTCCAGGGTCGCGCGGGTACGGCTGGTGAAGTTGTTGGCGAGGTCGAGGACGAGTTGGGGCCGCGAACCGGCCGGGAAGGCGTACCGCTCGAGCGCCGTGCGGGTCGTCGCGGTCATCTCGGCGTCGATGGTCCCTGCGGGGGATCCGAGGCCCACCCGGTAGGAGCCGGGCGACGCGGACTCGTCGTCGTGGCTGTAGGGGTGCGCGTAGGTGCTCGTGGCCGGGCGGCTGTCGTACCGCTGGGAGGTCGGGACGACCAGCAGGTCGCCGCCGCCGCCCGAACCGCCCACGCCGTCCAGGTTCGTGGCGGTGAACCCCGCGATGTGGTCCTCGTCGTAGTCGTACCCGGAGTGGTTGCGGCCGGGCGTGGTCATCGGGTTGACCTTGGCGAGGCTGTGCGGGGCCTGGGCGCCGGGGAGGTCGTTGCCGTCGTCGCCGGCGGTGGACACGAACGGGTCGACGAGCTTCGTGTAGTCGGTCCCGTCGGACCTCCCGTCGGACCTCCCGTCGGACCTCCCGTCGGACCTCCCGCCGGACGCTTCACCGGCCGCGGAGGAGGTCTTCGCGACGGGCACGGCCACGGCGGTGCCACCGCCCGTCAGCGCGGCGAGGCCGAGCGCCCCGGCGAGCACCGCGGCGACCGTGGACCGCAGGGCCCGGGGTCTGGCCGACCGTATCGGCGGTCTCTTGGATCTGTCGGACATGGCGAGCACGGACCCTTCCCAGTCGGACAACGTTGTCAAGCGGCAATCGAAGCAAGCGCTCCGGGGTGAACGCCTCCGCCATCACATAGGGAGAAGTCATACAACGGGGAAACGGAGTTCGTACAGAGGTTCACCCGGTCGCGAGCGGCCGTGGCCGCGCGACCGCGAGAAGGACTGACCGTGGCCTCCCCATCCGCCACTTCCGCCTCGACCTCGTCCCCCGCGGCGGAACCGCCCGGCCCGCCCGGCGCCCTGGACGGCCCCCGGCCGGCGGCCGCGGCCGCGGAACACGGCACCCACCTGTGGGCGTACGACGCCGGGACGATCCGCGCCCAGATCGACCGGCTGAGCCGCTTCGACGTCATCCACTGTGCGCAGAAGGCCTGTTCGAACCTGCACATCCTGCGCCTGATGCGTGAGGAGGGCGTCCACGTCGACGCCGTGTCGGAGGGCGAGAGCGAGCGGGCCCTCGCGGCCGGCTACCGGGTCGACGGCGCCGAGACCCGCCTGATCCGCCGCCGCCAGACGGCCGCGAACTCCTGGCCGCGGAGCTCGGACCCGAGGCCGGGACCGGAACCGGAACCGGAACCGGGACGGGAACCGGGAGCGGGGCAGGTGCCGTAACCGGGACCGGGCCGGGGCCGGCTCGGGCGGCCTTCACTCCGGAGCGGGTCTGTAGTACTGCTGGGGCAGGACTGACCCAGGCGTACAACGAGGTGAGAGATGCAGTTCACCACCCGCCCCACCCTCCAGGGCACCTTCGGCATGGTGTCCTCCACCCACTGGCTGGCCTCGCAGTCGGCCATGGCGGTGCTGGAGGACGGAGGCAACGCCTACGACGCCGCCGTGGCCGGAGCCTTCGTGCTGCACGTCGTCGAGCCGCACCTCAACGGGCCCGCCGGAGAGGCGCCGATCCTGCTCGCGCCGGCGGGCGGCGAGGTGCGGGTGCTGTGCGGGCAGGGCGTGGCGCCGGCCGGGGCGACGGTCGCGCACTACAAGGGGCTCGGACTCGACCTCGTCCCCGGCACCGGGCCGCTCGCCGCCGCCGTGCCCGGTGCCTTCGACGCCTGGCTGCTCCTGCTGCGCGACCACGGCACCAAGTCACTGGCCGACGTGCTGAAGTACGCCATCGGCTACGCCGAGCACGGGCACGCGCCCGTGGAGCGCGTCGCGGAGACCGTCGAGACCGTCCGTGAACTGTTCGAGACCCAATGGACGACGTCCGCCGACGTCTACCTGCCGGACGGCCGCCCGCCCCGCCCCGGCGAGCTGCTGCGCAACCCGGCCCTCGCCGCCACCTGGAAGCGGCTGCTGGCCGAGGCGTCCGGCGCGGCGGGCCGGACAGGGGACGGGACGGGAGGCCGCGAGGCGGAGATCGACGCGGCACGGGAGATCTGGCGCTCCGGATTCATAGCCGAGGCCCTCGTACGGCAGGCCGGGCGGCCCACCCTGGACACCAGCGGTGAACGCCACACCGGCACCCTGACCGCCGCCGACCTCGCCGGCTGGTCGGCCCACTACGAGGCCCCGGCGACGTACGACTGGAACGGCTGGACCCTGTGCAAGGCCGGCCCGTGGAGCCAGGGCCCGGTCCTGCTCCAGCAGTTGGCGCTGCTCCCGCCCGAGCTGCCCGCCCACGGCTCCGCCGAGTACGTCCACCTGCTGGTCGAGGGCTGCAAGCTCGCCATGGCCGACCGGGAGGCCTGGTACGGCGACGCGGACGGCGCGGACCGGGTGCCGCTCGACGAGCTGCTGTCGCCGCGGTACAACGCGGTGCGGCGGCAACTGGTCGGCGACAAGGCGTCCTTCGAACTGCGACCCGGCGCCCCGGGCGGGCGCGCCCCGCGGCTCAGCGCACACGCGCTCGTCGCCGCCGTGGAGGGGGAGGGCCTCGACGCCCTGGGCGTCGGCGAGCCGACGGTCGCCAAGAGCCCGGCGTCCCCGGTGCCGGGCGAACCGGACGTCGCCGCCGACGGGGGCACCCGCGGCGACACCTGCCACCTCGACATCGTGGACCGCTGGGGCAACATGGTCTCGGCCACGCCCAGCGGCGGCTGGCTCCAGTCCAACCCCGTCGTGCCCGAACTGGGCTTCCCGCTCGGCACCCGGCTCCAGATGACCTGGCTGGAGGAGGGCCTGCCCAACTCGCTCACGCCGGGCCGCCGCCCGCGCACCACGCTCACGCCCTCCATCGCCCTGCGCGACGGAGTGCCGGTCATGGCCTTCGGCACCCCCGGCGGCGACCAGCAGGACCAGTGGCAGACGCACTTCTTCCTGGCCGTCGCGCTGCGTGCGCGGGTGCGCGGCGGTCTCGACCTCCAGGGCGCGGTCGATGCCCCGAACTGGCACACCGACAGCTTCCCCGGTTCCTTCTTCCCGCGCGGCATGCGGGCGGGCTCGGTCACCGTGGAGTCCCGCCTGCCGGCGGAGGTCGTCGAGGAGCTGCGGCGCCGCGGGCACGACGTGACGGTGGGGGAGGCGTGGTCGGAGGGCCGGCTGTGCGCCGTCGCGCGCGACCCGGAGACGGGCGTGCTGTCGGCGGCGGCGAACCCGCGCGGCATGCAGGGGTACGCGGTCGGCCGCTGACCGGCGCGGTATCCAGGGCTGAGCGGTCGGCCGCTGACCGGCGCGGCATCCAGGGCTGAGCGGTCGGTCGCCGCCCCGCGCGGCATGCGGGGTCACGGGGTCGGCCGCCGCCCCGCGCACGCCGGCGCACCTGGTGTTCGTGTCGATTCCACCCGGAGTACACCACCCGGGTGGGGATTGTCAGTGGAGCGTGCTCTCATGGAGCCATGATCGAGAACAACGAAACCATCGACGAGTTTCTCGCCCGGCACACCGACGAGGTGGAGGCGGCCGTCCGCAAGGCGGCCGCCCAGGAGATCATGCCGCGCTGGCGCCGGCTCGCGGCACACGAGGTCGACGAGAAGTCGGGCCCGCACGACCTGGTGACGGACGCCGACCGCAAGGCCGAGCTGTGCCTCACGGAGGTCCTGGCCGAGCTGCTGCCGGGTTCGGTGGTGGTCGGCGAGGAGGCGGTGCACGCGAACCCCGCGTCCTACGAGGCGATACGCGGCGAGGCACCGGTGTGGATCATCGACCCGGTCGACGGGACCCGGCAGTTCGTGCGCGGCGAGGAAGGCTTCTGCACGCTCGTGGCCCTCGCCCACCACGGCGTCGTGCACGCCTCCTGGACCTACGCCCCCGCCGCCGACCGGCTCGCGACGGCCGTACGCGGCCGGGGCGCCTTCCTGGACGGTGAGCGGCTGTACGCCGGACCGCCCGAGCCCGGCCGCGAGCTGCGGGTCGCCACCTCCCACCCCGACTACACGACGGACGAGCAGAAGCGCGACCTGCTCGCCCTGCGCACACCGGGCGTGGCCCCCCGCCCCTGCGGTTCGGCCGGCCTGGAGTACCTCGCGGTCGCCAGGGGCGAATCCGACGCCACCGCCTTCTCCTGGGAGGCGGCGTGGGACCACGCGGCCGGTCTCCTCCTGGTCGAGGAGGCGGGCGGCTCCCACCTGACCCGCACGGGCGAGCCCTTCCGCATCACCGGGGGCAACGACCTGCCGTTCACGGCCGCCCGCGACGCGGCCACGGCTCGCCGGGTGGTGGCGCTGCTGTCGGGCGAAGCGTGAGCGGCGCCGGCCGCCGCGGGCGGAGCCCCGCGACCGCGCGCCGTCGGATCCCGGGCATATCCTGATCCCGAGTGGCCATCGGCTGACGAAGGGGTCCGAAGGTGCCGTCGATGCTCGATGCGGTCGTAGTGGGTGCGGGGCCGAACGGTCTGACCGCCGCCGTGGAGCTGGCCCGCCGCGGCTTCTCGGTCGCCGTGTTCGAGGCGCGGGACACCGTGGGCGGCGGAGCGCGCACCGAGGAACTGACCCTGCCCGGCTTCCGGCACGACCCGTGCTCGGCCGCCCACCCGCTCGGCATCAATTCCCCGGCCTTCCGCGGCCTCCCCCTGGAGCGGTACGGCCTCGAGTGGCTGCACCCCGCGCTGCCCATGGCGCACCCCTTCACCGACGGCTCGGCCGCCGTCCTGTCCCGGTCGGTCGGCGAGACGGCCGCCTCCTTCGGAGTGCGCGACGCGGGCGCCTACCGCAGGCTGGTCGAGCGCTTCCTGCCCAGGTGGGACACGCTCGCCCGCGACTTCATGTCCCTGCCGCTGACCGCGCTGCCCCGCGACCCGGTCACCCTCGCCCGGTTCGGACTGGTCGGCCTGCCCCCGTCGACATGGCTGATGCGCCGCTTCCGCGACGACAGGGCCAAGACCCTCTTCGCCGGGCTCGTCGCGCACGTCATGGCCCCGCTCGGCGGCTTCGCCACCGGAGCCATAGGCCTGGTCTTCGCCCTCGCCGCGCACGCCCGGGGCTGGCCCGTGGCCCGCGGCGGCTCCCAGTCGATCTCCGACGCCCTCACGGCCTACCTGAAGGACCTCGGCGGCACCGTCCACACCGACTACGAGGTCAAGCGCCTCGACGACCTGCCGCCGGCGCGGGCGTACGTCTTCGACACCTCGCCCACGGCCCTGGCCCGCATCGCCGGCCTCGGCAACTACTACGAGCACTACCGGTACGGCCCCGGCGTCTTCAAGATCGACTACGCGCTGGACGGCCCCGTCCCGTGGACGGCCGAGGAACCCCGCGGCGCGGGCACCGTGCAGATCGGCGCCTCCAGCGCGGAGATCGGCGCCGCCCTGGACGCGGCCTCCGGCACGGACCGCGCCCCCGAGCGGCCGTTCCTCATCACCGTGCAGCCCAGTGTCGCCGACCCCACCCGCGCCCCGGCCGGCAAGCACGTCTTCTGGGCGTACGGCCACGTCCCCAACGGCTGGACCGGCGACCTCACCGACGCGATCGAACGCCAACTGGAGCGCTTCGCCCCCGGCTTCCGCGACCGCGTCCTCGCCCGCGCCACCGCGGGCCCGCCCGAACTCGCCGTCCGCAACGCCAACTACGTCGGCGGCGACATCGCCTCCGGCGCGGTCAACGGCCTCCAACTCCTCCTCCGTCCCAAGCTCTCCCTCTTCCCCTACTCGACCCCGCACCCGGCCGTCTTCATCTGCTCGTCGGCCACTCCTCCGGGCCCCGGCGTGCACGGCATGTCGGGCCACAACGCGGCGAAGGCCGTCTGGCGCAGACTCCGCCAGACCTGAGCCCGGAACAGAACCCGAGCCGAGCGAGGACCCGCATGCCCACCATCACCCTGGTCCAGGGCGACATCACCCGCGAACACGCCGACGCGATCGTCAACGCCGCCAACTCCTCCCTCCTCGGCGGAGGCGGCGTCGACGGCGCCATCCACCGACGCGGCGGCCCCGCGATCCTCGCGGAGTGCCGGAGGCTACGCGCGGGACACCTCGGCAAGGGCCTCCCCACCGGCCGCGCGGTCGCCACCACCGCGGGCGACCTGGACGCGCGCTGGGTGATCCACACGGTCGGTCCGGTGCACAGCGCCACCGAGGACCGCTCCGACCTCCTCGCCTCCTGCTACCGCGAAGCACTCCGCGCCGCCGACGAGTTGGGCGCCCGCAGCATCGCCTTCCCGGCCATCTCCACCGGCGTCTACCGCTGGCCGCTCGACGACGCGGCCCGCATCGCCGTGGAGACGGTGCGCGGAGCCGACACGGCCGTCGAGGAGGTCAGGTTCGTCCTCTTCGACGACCGGGCCCACCAGGCGTTCGCCGCGTATGCCGACACGACCGGAAACCGCTGACCCGCGGCGACGCAGAGTGACGCCGCGTGCGGGGAACGTACGGACGAACGGGTCCGGGTAAACTCTCGACTGGTGCTCTTCGGCAGCAGGAGCCTGCGTGACGTAAGGGGCGGGAAGACAGGAGCATCGTGTCGGTGGCACAGTCATGGGGCATGCGTGCGCCCTCGACCAGCGAGAGCGACGACCCAGGGACACCTTGGCAATGGTGGGAACCCTCCGTGCTGCTGGTCGAGGACGACCCGGGGGACGCCCTGCTGGTCGAGGAGCTTGTCGCCGACAGCGCGTTGAAGATGGGCCTGCGCTGGGTCCGCTCGATGGCCGAGGCGCGTGAGGCGCTCGCGGCCGAGAAGCCGGACTGCGTCCTGCTGGATCTGAACCTGCCGGACGCGCAGGGCCTGGAGGCCGTGTCCGGGATCCGCGCCCACGCGGACCAGGTCGCTGTCGTCGTGCTCACCGGCCTCGCGGAGGAGGAGACAGGGCTGGCAGCGGTGGCGGCCGGCGCCCAGGACTACCTCGTCAAGGGACGCGTCGAACCGGAGCTGTTCGGGCGGGCGGTACGCTACGCGATCCAGCGCAAGCAGGCCGAGCAGTCGGCCGTGGCCCTGCAGGCGAGCCAGATGCAGGCCCAGGAGAACGCACGGCTGGAGCGCGGCCTGCTGCCCCGCCCCCTGCTGAACGACGCCGCGGTGGACGTCGTGACCCGCTACCGGCCCGGGCGCGCCCACGCACTGCTCGGCGGTGACCTCTACGACATCGTGCAGAGCACCGACGGCGCCGTGCACGCTCTCATCGGTGACGTCTCCGGACACGGGCCCGACGAGGCCGCCCTCGGTGTCGCACTGCGCATCGCCTGGCGCACCCTCGTGCTCAGCGGCGTCACCGGCGCCGAGCAGATAGCCCGGCTGGAGGAGATCCTGCTGGCCGAGCGCGGCGGCCCGCAGGTCTTCGCCACGCTGACGAGCCTCACCAGAGAACCGGGGGAGTCGCATGTGCGGATGATCCGCGCCGGCCACCCCGGACTGCTGCTGCGCACCGGCGACCAAGTGCGGTGGGTGGAGGTCGACGGCGGTCCCGCGCTGGGCGTCGTACCCGACGCCGCGCGCTGGCCGGTGCAGGAACTGGAGGTACCGGCGGGCGCGGCCCTGGTGCTGTTCACCGACGGGCTCTTCGAGGGACACATCGGCCGTGGCAGGGAACGGCTGGGCGAGGAGGGGCTGCTGCGCATGGCGCGGGAGGTGGCGGCGCTGGCCCCGGACGCCTTCGTCGACGGGCTGATCGAGCGGGCCGAGTCGCTCGCGGAGAGCCAGGGCGGTCTGGCCGACGACGTGGCCGTGCTGCACCTGCGCTGGAAATGAGACGGGCGGACGAGAACGGTGTCGGAGAACACGGTGGGTGACAAGACGGGCGGCCGGCGGATTGACCGTCGGCTGACGGTGCAGGGCTGGTTCCAGGTGGTCCTGGCGCTGATGGTGCTCATGGTCGTCGGCGGCAGCGTCGTCGGCGCCCGGCTGCTGGAGGAGACGTCGGACGTCACCGACCGGTTGACCGACCGCCTGCAGCCGGCTGGGACCGAGACGTACAGACTGCAGGCGGCACTGGTCGACCAGGAGACCGGGGCGCGCGGTTACGCCATTGCCGCCGACAGCCAGTTCCTCGCCCCCTACACGCAGGGCAAGGCGGACGAGGCTCGTGCCGCGGCGCGGCTGCGTGAGCTGATAGGCGACCAGCCGCGGCTGCTCGCGGACCTGGAGGCAGTGGAGCACCAAGCGGCCGACTGGCGGCGCACCTACGCCGAACCGCTCGTGGCCGACGTGACCTCCGGCGAGTCGTCCCGGGGAACTGCCCGGAGCACCGCGGAGCGGGGGAAGAAGGCGTTCGACGAGATCCGCAGTGTCTGGGAGACCCAGAACGCGAACCTTGCCGAGGCCGTGGCGGACGGCAAGGAGAACCTGGCCGAGGCCCGTACCGACCGCAACGTGATCCTCGGTGCCATGGTGGGCGTCTTCCTGCTGGCCGGTGTGGTCCTCGCGATCCTCGTCCGGGTGCTGGTGGCCCGCCCGGTCCAGGCCCTCAGCGCTTCCTCCCGCCGGGTGAGCGGCGGTGACTTCGACCACGTGATCGTCGGTGAGGGGCCCGCCGACCTCGCGGCGGTGGCGGGAGCCGTCGAGGGCATGCGGCAGCGGATCGTCGCCGAGCTCGACGCCTCCTACCGCCAGCAGGACATGCTCACCCGGCAGACCGCCGACCTGGACGCCCAGGCGGCGGAGCTGCGCCGTTCCAACGCCGAACTGGAGCAGTTCGCCTACGTCGCCTCGCACGACTTGCAGGAGCCGCTGCGCAAGGTGGCCTCCTTCTGCCAGCTGCTGGAGAAGCGGTACAGCGACAAGCTCGACGACCGCGGCCGGCAGTACATCGACTTCGCTGTCGACGGGGCCAAGCGCATGCAGGTACTCATCAACGACCTGCTCACCTTCTCGCGCGTCGGGCGCCTCAACGACGCCCGTGTGGAGGTCGACCTCGACCAGATCCTCACCAAGGCCCTGGCCAACCTGGACACGGCCATCACGGAGTCCGGCGCACACGTCGAACGTCCGGAGCGGCTTCCCAAGGTGGTCGGCGACCCGGTGCTGTTGGGCATGGTCTGGCAGAACCTGGTCGGCAACGCCGTCAAGTTCCGTCACCCGGACCGCACCCCGGATGTCCGGATCACCTGTGAAGAGGAAGCGGACAGCCCTGGTACCTGGCGGCTGTGCGTCACCGACAACGGCATCGGCATTCCCGAGGAGTTCGCGGAGAAGGTCTTCGTCATCTTCCAGCGGCTGCACGGCCGGGACGCCTACGGGGGCACCGGCATCGGGCTGGCCCTGTGCAAGAAGATCGTCGAACACCACGGCGGCCACATCCGGATCGACAGCGGCCACACCGGTGGAACGCGCATCTGCTTCACCCTGCCCTCCGGTGGCGACACCGTCGACGGCACCGACTCCCACACCGAGGAAAAGACCCTGTCATGACAACCTATGACGCCACCCCCATCGACGTACTCCTCGTCGAGGACGACCCGGGCGACGAGCTGATGACGCGCGAGGCGTTCGAGGACAACAAGATCGGCAACACCCTGCACGTCGTGCGGGACGGCGAGGAGGCCCTCGACTTCCTCTACCGACGCGGCCGGCACGCCCAGGCCCCGCGCCCCGACCTCATCCTGCTCGACCTCAACCTGCCCAAGTACGACGGGCGCCAGGTGCTGGAGAAGATCAAGTCCGACCAGGACCTGAGCGACATCCCCGTGGTCGTGCTCACCACCTCGTCCGCCGAAGAGGACATCCTCCGCAGCTACAAGCTGCACGCGAACGCCTACGTCACCAAGCCCGTCGACCTGGACCAGTTCATCGCCGCGGTCCGCCAGATCGACGACTTCTTCGTGCAGGTGGTCCGACTGCCCCGGCGCCCGGCCTGACGCGCCCCCCCCCAGCGCGGCAGCCGAGCTGCCGGAGTATTCGTTCGCCCTGGCCGGGATCACTGGCCAACGTCTCGAAGGTGGACATCACAGATCCGAAGGACCTGGTCCGACGTCGTTACGACGCCAACTCCCTGCGTTACGACGAGGCGTACGGCGCCGAGAGGAAGTACCAGTCGGTTGAGCGGCCGCCCCTGCTGCTGAAGATCGCCGGGTGGCTCCGCCCGGGCGGCTGTTTCTGGGCACGTCGTTCTTGAAGCTCAACGTTCCTGAAGCACAACGTTCTTGAAGCGCGACCGCCAGGACGGGCAGGGCCGGTCGTCCAGCGGAGCCGCCCGCCTGGGGCCCCTCACACGGCTGCGGTCTCCTCCTGCTCGCTCTTGGCCGCGGGACGCTGTACATGCTCGTTGACGCGCTGGCCGAGCAGGATGAAGAGCAGGACCAGGCCGACGGTCAGCACGATGTGACCGAAGCCGGCCGTCAGCGGCACCGCTTCGGAGATGTGGTCCTCGTCGCGGCCGAGCACGGTCAGGATCCCGTGGACACCCATCATCACGGTCGAGATCGCCAGGCCGGCGTTGTAGAACCAGAAGAACGCGGTGAACAGCTTCGTCCCGGAGAGCTGGAAGACCTTGTCCAGGACGAGAACGATCAGGAAGACGAGCATGCCCAGAGCCAGCAAATGGGTGTGCATGAGTGCCAGTTGGGTGTCGCCCTGGAAGTCCTCGATCTTCGTGAACTCTCGGTAGAACAGTCCCGAAAGGACTCCCACGATCATGTAGACGTGTGCCGCGTAGTACGACTTGCGCACGGTGTATCCCCCTGAGCCGAACCTTGTGTGATCGCGCCCATTCAAGCGCTGTTCGTCGCACTGCGGTGCAGTTTTACCTGAGCCGACGTCCGAAGTCCGCGGCGGAGGCGAACTGACGCCGCCCGACCGGGGCTCGCCGCGCGTGCGCCCCGATCCGGCGGGTACGTCAGCGGGTGCTCCACTTCTGGTTGTCGTGGCCGTTGCACTCCCGGAGCTGGAGCCTGGCACCGTTGCCGGTCTTCTCGTCGACGACGTCCACGCACTTGTTGGCCTGCACGTTGACCAGGTCCCGGGGCTCGGCCAGGATGAACTGCTGTGCCGGGTTGCCGCTGCACACGGCCACCTGGACCACCGTTCCGTCGGCCGTGCCGCCCCAGGCCGCGTCCATGCACAGGCCCAGCGACCGGATCGTGCCGTCGGGACGGAAGTCCCACTTCTGCCAGTTCTTGCCGTTGCAGTCCGCGATCTGCAGCGGCGCACCGTCCCTCCACTTGTGGCCCGCCACCTCGATGCAGCGGTCCGAGGCGTGGCCGTAGATGGTCGTGCCGGGGGCGACGGTCTCCGAGGCCTCGACGTCCGGCTTCTCCTTGTCGCCCCCGCCCGACGTCTCCTTCTCGGACTTCCTGGGCGCCGGCGCCTCCTCGCCGCCGCCGTCACCCCCGTCGTCCTGCGACTCCCGCGTGGCCGGCTCCTGCACCTGCGGCTCCGCCGCGGGAGCGGACTCGGCGGTGCTGGGCAGGGCCTCTGGGGTGACACTGGGGCTGGGGGCCAGTGCGGCGCCCGCCTGCTGGGTCTGCTCGGTGGCGCTGGTGCGGACCTGCGGCTTGTACGCGATCCAGATCATCACGAACGCGACGGTCAACGCCACCGCGATGCCCAGGAACGTCGCCAGCCAGCGGGGCAGGAAGCCGCGCTGCACGTAGGTGCCCTCGACCTCGGTCGGATCGACCCCGGAGCGCCGTACCGCCAGCTTGTACGGCCGCTCCTCCTTCGAACCGAACCAGATGACCTGCTTCGGCTTCAGCGTGGTCTCCACGAACGCCGCACGGCCCGGCTCGATCTGTACGTTCGACGGCCGGACCTCGTACGACAGATGGTCGCCGGTGTCGCTGCCCGCGACCGACGCCGTCACCTTCGTGTTGCCGAGGTTGTCCACCGCCAGCCGGGGCCGGCCCCGGAACCGCCCCTTCACCGTCGGGGGCACCAGCTCGGCGCGTACTTCGGTGAACGCCGTGATCGTGAGGTTGCCCTCCGGGACGGTCACCGCGTCAGGATGCTCCGTCGGCGTGATCCGCACGGCGTACGGGTTCGGACCCGCCACCGCGTCCGGCGTGCGCGGCGGGGCGAACGTCAGCTCCACGGTGCCGGTCGTGCCCGGGTACAGGCGCAGCGTCTGCGGCTCGACCGTCGTCCAGGGGGCTGTGTCCCCGACGGGTTCGAACCGGTACTCGTCCACCACGTCACCGGTATTACGTACCCGCAGGCGCACACGCGTACTGCTGCCGGGGTCCACAGTCGCGGACGCGGGCTCCAGGGAAGTCCACAGGCTCACGCGGAGACGTTACGTGGTGACCGAGTCCCCGTCAGGGGCCCTGGGGGCAGTTCTGGGTGCCCCCAGGGCCCAGGTCCCGTGACCGGCCGCCCCTGGAGACGCGGCCTGCCCACCAGGAACAAACAAACTCCGACGGGATAATTGATTCGGTTCTGTTCGAGTCCTAGGGTGACCCTGATCCAGTAGTCACCGCGTCACCGGCAGTTGATATCCGCCCCACCGTCAACTGTTGTCGAAGCACCGTGCGTTGAGCCGCCCCCGAACCCCACGGAAGGCCACGGTCATGCCGCACTCGCCCGTGTCACCCGCCCAGTCCCCGGCCAGTCCGCCCCGCCGGATCGTCAGCCGCCGCCGCCTCCTCGAGGGCGGGGCCGCCGTCCTCGGTGCGCTCGCCCTCTCCGCGTCGCCCGTCGCCGCGCACGCGGCCGGACGGAGAGCGGCGGCCGACGAGCCCCCGGAGTGGAACGACTTCGGTGTCTTCCGGCTCGGCACCGAACCACCGCACGCCACGCTCACGCCCTACGCGGACGTCGAGCAGGCGCTCGCCGGCGACCGCACCCGCTCGCCCTACCGGCTGAGCCTGGACGGCACCTGGAAGTTCGCCTACGCCGACCGCCCCGAGGACCGGGACGCGGACTTCCACCGCACCGACGTGGACGACGGGGACTGGGAGACCATCCCGGTCCCGTCCGTGTGGCAGCTGCACGGCCACGACTTCCCCATCTACCTGAACATCACCTACCCGTACTGGGGCCCCAACGGCCTCGGCGAGGACCCGCAGCCGCCCGCCGCGCCGACCCGCTACAACCCGGTCGGCCAGTACCGGCGGACCTTCACCGTCCCCCGCGACTGGAAGGGCCGCCGCACCTTCCTCCACTTCGAGGGCGTCAAGTCCGCGCACTACGTGTGGATCAACGGCGAACTGGTGGGCTACGACGAGGACTCCTGCACCCCGTCCGAGTACGACGTCACCGACCACCTCAAGCCCGGCACCAACCAGATCGCCGTCGAGGTCTACCGGTACTCCGACGGCGACTGGATGGAGGACCAGGACATGATCCGGCTGAGCGGCATCTTCCGCTCGGTCCACCTCTACTCCACCCCGGCCGTGCACCTGCGCGACTTCAAGCTGGACACCCCGCTCGACGACACCTACACCGGTGCCGAACTCGCCGTCACCGCGAGCGTGCGGGCGTACGGCGAGGGCGGCACCGGGCGCTACACCGTCGAGACCCAGCTGTACGACGCGCGCGGCCACGCGGTCTGGTCCCGGCCGCTCCAGCAGCCCGTCGACGTCGGCGAGGCCCGCGCCGGCGAGGACGTCACCGTACGGGCCGCCAAGGCCGTACCGAAGCCCAGGCTCTGGTCGGCCGAGCACCCGAACCTCTACACGGCCGTACTGCGCCTGCGGGACCCGGCGGGCAAGGTGACCGAGACCGTGTCCCACCGGGTGGGCTTCCGCGAGTTCGCGCTCAAGGACGGGCTGATGCGGATCAACGGCCAGCCGGTGTCCTTCCGCGGCACCAACCGCCACGAGATGCACCCGTCCCGCGGCACCGCGCTCACCCGCGAGGACATGGTCGAGGACATCAAGATCATCAAGCGGATGAACATGAACAGCGTCCGCACCTCGCACTACCCCAACAACCCGTACTGGCTGGAGCTGGCCGACGAGTACGGCCTCTACCTCGTCGACGAGACCAACCTGGAGACCCACGGCATCCGCGACGAGTACCCCGGCGACCACCCCGACTGGACCGCCGCCTGCGTGGCCCGCGCCCAGAACATGGTGCACCGGGACAAGAACCACGCCTCGGTCGTCATCTGGTCGCTGGGCAACGAGGCGGGCGGCGGCTCCACCTTCACCGCCATGCACGACTGGATCCGCTCCTACGACGACACCCGCGTCATCCAGTACGAGGGCGACGACCGCCCCGGCATCAGCGACATCCGCTCGGAGATGTACGACAGCCCGCAGCGCGTCGAGCAGCGCGCGAAGGACACCTCCGACACCCGGCCGTACGTCATGATCGAGTACGCCCACTCGATGGGGAACTCGACGGGCAACTTCAAGAAGTACTGGGACGTCGTGCGCGCCCACGACGTGCTCCAGGGCGGCTGGATCTGGGACTTCGTGGACCAGTCCCTCTACACGCCCGTCCCCGCCCGCACCGTGCTCACCGAGGCCGGACCGGCCGGGCTGCGCGGCGAGATCCTCGCCACCCGCGGCACCCTCGACCGGGACAAGGGCCTGTCCGGCATCACCGTCTTCGAACGCGACGACAGCCTCGACCTCACCGGCTCACTGACCCTGGAGGCCTGGGTCACCCCGCACGTGACGGGCTACCACCAGCCGATCCTCGCCAAGGGCGACACCCAGTACGCGCTGAAGCAGAACGGCCGGACACTGGAGTTCTTCATCCACTCCGAAGGCCAGTGGATCACCGCGAACTGGAACGTGCCCGACGACTGGACCGGCCGCGAGCACCACCTCGCGGGCGTCTTCGACGCGGACGCCGGGACCCTGACCCTGTACGTCGACGGTGTCGAGCGGGCCACCCGCACCACCGACCGGCGCCCCAGCAGCAACACCGCACCCCTCGCGCTCGCCACCGACGCCGACAACCAGGTACGGGAGTTCAGCGGCACAGTCCGCCGCGCCCGTGTCTACGCCCGCGCTCTCGGCGCCGCCGAACTGGCCTCCGACGGCCGCGGTCCCGGTGACGACGGCGTGCGGTTCTGGTTCGACGCGGCCACGGTGAAGACCTCGACGAGGCGGCCCCGGGACAAGACGTTCCTCGCCTACGGCGGCGACTGGGGCGACAACCCCAACGACGGCGCCTTCGCCGCGGACGGCATCGTCACCGCCGACCGCGGCCACACCGGCAAGGCCGCCGAGGTCAAGCGCGTCTACCAGGCGGTCAACGCCGCCCGCACTCCCGGTGGCGGACCCGGCGCGGTCACCCTCACCAACGAGTACCTGTTCACCCACCTCCGCGAGTTCGACGGCCGCTGGGAACTCGTCGCCGACGGCGAGGTCGTACAGCGCGGGAAGCTGAACCGGGACCAGCTGGACGTGGCACCGCGGTCGGAGAAGGACATCACCGTCCCCGTACGCCTGCCGCACGACCCGGACCCGGGCGCCGAGTACTTCCTCGAACTCTCCTTCACCACCAAGGAGTCCACCCCCTGGGCGAAGGCGGGCTTCGAGGTGGCCCGGCAGCAGCTCCCCGTCGAGACCGGCGCCCCCGCCCCCGTCCCGGCACGCCTGGAGAGCGTCCCGGCCCTGCGCCACGAGGACCGCGACAAGGAGGTCGGGGTCACCGGCAAGGGCTTCTCGGTCACCGTCGACAAGCGCACCGGCACCATCACCTCCTACGAGGCGAAAGGCACCCGCCTGATCACCTCCGGGCCCGTGCCCAACTTCTGGCGCGCGCCCACCGACAACGACAAGGGCAACGGCCAGCACACCCGCAACCAGACCTGGCGCGACGCCGGCGCCCGCCGGAAGGTGACCGACGTCGCCGTGCGCGCGCTCGGCGACCGGGCCGTCGAGATCAAGGTCACCGGCACGCTGCCCACCTCGGTGGAGTCCACGTACAGCACCACCTACACGGTGTTCGGCAACGGTGAGATCAAGGTCGACAACACCCTGCACCCGGGCGCCGCGAACCTGCCGTACATTCCCGAGGTCGGCACGATGCTCTTCCTGCCGCGCCGCCTGGACCGCGTGCACTGGTACGGCCGCGGTCCCGAGGAGAACCACTGGGACCGCAACGACGGCACGGACGTCGGCCGGTACTCCGGGACCGTCGCCGAGCAGTGGACCCCGTACATCCGCCCGCAGGAGAACGGCAACAAGACCGACGTCCGCTGGATCGCCCTCACCGACCGCCACGGAGCCGGTCTGCTCGTGTCCGGCGAACCCCTCCTGGAGGCCAACGCCTCGTACTTCACGCCGGAGGATCTGTCGGCCGGCGTGCGGCACGACTACCAGCTCACCCCGAGGGACGAGGTCGTCCTGCGCCTGAACCACCGTCAGATGGGCGTGGGCGGCGACAACAGCTGGGGCGCGCACACCCACGACGAGTTCAAGCTCTTCGCCGACCGGGACTACGCGTACACCTATCGGCTGCGCCCGCTCACCGACGTCCGTGACGCCACGCGGGCCTCGCGGCGGCCGACGGCGACGGAGTGACCCGGGGATGAACAGGGGAGCCCGGGGTACTCCGGGCTCCCATGGGTGGGATTCTGGTGGGCGCCTGTTCGTGGACGGACCGGCAACTCGTTGCCAGCGGCTGGTATCCACGAGGACAGCGGGACGCCGAGGGGCGGCTGCGGCACTACGCGTCGCGGCTGCCCGTCGTCGAAGTGGACGCCGGGTACTACGCGTTGCCCAGCCGCCGCAACAGCGAGCTGTGGGTGGAGCGCACGCCGGAGGGCTTCCGCTTCGACGTCAAGGCCTTCTCCCTGCTGACCGGCCACCCCACCCGCGCGGAGGCTCTGCCGGCCGACCTGCGCGGCACCGCACAGGGGCGGCTCGGACGAGGCCAGGCGGACGACGGGCTGCTGGACGAGGTGTGGGGGAGGTTCGCCGAGGCGGTCGATCCGCTGCGCGGGGCCGGGCGGCTGGGCGCCGTGCTGTTCCAGTTCCCGCCGTGGTTCGCACCCGGCTCCTGGGCGGAGGCGGCCCTCGACGCGTGCGCCCGGCGAGCGGAGGGCTGGCCGCTCGCGGTGGAGTTCCGGCACCCGGGCTGGTGGGCGCCCGAGCAGGCGGACACCACCCACGCCCTGCTCTCCACCCTGCAGGCTTCGGCCGTCGGCACCGACATGGCGCAGGGCCTGCCCGGTTCCCTGCCGCCCGTCGCGCCGGTCACCCGGCCCGCCCTCGCCGTCGTGCGGTTCCACGGACGCAGCCAGGCGTGGGGGAGGGGCGGCAAGGAGGAACGCTTCCGGTACGACTACGACGTGAGCGAACTCGCCGCCCGGGTGCCCGGCCTGCGGCGCGCGGCCCGGCTGTCGGACGAGCTGCACGTCCTGTTCAACAACTGCTGCGCGGATGCCGCCGTGCGCGCGGCCGAGACCATGCGGGGGTTGCTCACCGCGCCGCGTCGCTGATCCCCAGCCGCAGGTGCTCCACGTGGAACACGGCCTGGTCGAGCAGCTCGGCGACATGGTCGTCGTGCAGGGCGTACACCACCGAACGGCCCTTGCGCTCGCCGACCACCAGGCCCAGGTTGCGCAGCAGCCGCAGCTGGTGCGAGCAGGCCGACTGCTCCATGCCGACCTCCGCCGCCAACTCGGTGGCGGGCAGCGGGCCTTCGCGCAGCCTGGCCAGGATCAGCAACCGGGACGGGGTGGACAGGGCCTGGAGAGTCGTGGCGACCTTCGCGACGTTGTCCGCGTCCAGGCGCACCCGCTCGGCGGCGTTCTGCGCGGTGGTGGCGGCTCCGTGACCCATGCGGTCATCTTACGCATCGCCCGGAGGGCCATCGGAGGACCACCGGAGGGCCACCGGGGGACTCCCGAGACACATGAACAGATGAACGAATGAATTAGTCTTCATGTGTTCCTGTATGGTGTGCCCCGTGTCCACCACCCTCGCCCCCGCTCCGGCGGACGCCCCCTCCGCCCCGGCGCCACGCCGCCGCCGCACCCGTGTCCTCGCCCTGCCCGAGGCCCGCTGGGCGCTCGTGTCCCTCGTCGCCTTCCTCCTGGCCCTGCCTCTCGACCTCGGCGGCGCGCCCGCCTGGACGTACGGTCCGCTGTACGTGGTCGCCTACGCCGCCGGCGGCTGGGAGCCGGCGCTGGAAGGCCTGCGGGCGCTGCGCGAGAAGACCCTCGACGTCGACCTGCTGATGATCGTCGCAGCGCTCGGCGCGGCCGCCATCGGGCAGATCCTCGACGGCGCCCTGCTCATCGTCATCTTCGCCACCTCCGGCGCCCTGGAGGCCCTGGCCACCGCCCGCACCGCCGACTCCGTGCGCGGCCTGCTCGACCTCGCGCCCACCACCGCGACCCGCGTGCGGGACGGCGGCGAGGAGACCGTCCCGACCGCCGAACTCGCCGTCGGCGATCTGGTCCTGGTCCGGCCCGGGGAGCGGATCGGCGCCGACGGCACGGTCGCCGAGGGCACCGGCGAGGTCGACCAGGCCACCATCACCGGCGAGTCCCTGCCCGCCCTCAAGCGCCCCGGCGACGACGTCTTCGCCGGCACCCTCAACGGCACCGGCGCCCTGCGCGTCCGCGTCGGACGGGACCCGGCCGACTCCGTCATCGCCCGCATCGTCACCCTGGTCGAGGAGGCGTCCCGCACCAAGGCGCCGACCCAGCTGTTCATCGAGAAGATCGAGCAGCGCTACTCGGTCGGCGTGGTCGCCGCCACCCTCGCGGTCTTCGGCGTCCCCCTCGCCTTCGGCGCCGATCTCACCCACGCCCTGCTGCGCGCCATGACCTTCATGATCGTCGCCTCGCCGTGCGCGGTCGTCCTCGCCACGATGCCGCCCCTGCTCTCGGCCATCGCCAACGCCGGCCGGCACGGCGTCCTGGTCAAGTCGGCGGTCGCCATGGAACGCCTCGGCGAGATCGACACCGCCGCCCTCGACAAGACCGGCACCCTCACCGAGGGCGCCCCCGAGGTGACGGCCGTACGCCCGCTGCCCGGAACCGGCCTCGACGAAGACGGGCTCCTCGCCGTGGCCGCCGCGGCCGAGCACCCCAGCGAACACCCGCTGGCCCGCGCGATCGTGGCCGCCGCCCGCGCCCGGGGACTGCGCATCGCGCCCGCGGACGACTTCACGGCGGCTCCCGGCCGCGGGGTGACGGCCGTGATCGACGGCCGCACGGTGCACGTCGGCCGCGCGGAGATCCCCGAGGGCGCCGAGACCACCGTCCGCGTCACCCGCGACGGCACCCTCCTGGGCACCCTCGCCCTCACCGACCGCCTCCGCACCGACGCAGCCCAGGCCACCGCCGCCCTCACCGGCCTCACCGGCACCGCCCCCACCCTGCTGACCGGCGACCACGCGGATGCCGCCGCCCGCGTGGCCGACGCGACCGGCCTCACCGACGTCCGCGCCGCCCTGCTGCCCGAGGACAAGGTCGAGGCCGTACGGGAGCGGGAGCGGGCCGGGCGCAAGGTGCTCTTCGTCGGCGACGGCGTCAACGACGCCCCCGCGCTGGCCGCCGCGCACGCCGGCGTCGCCATGGGCCAGGCCGGCTCCGACCTCGCCCTGGAGACCGCCGACGCGGTCGTCGTGCGCGACGAACTGACGGCCGTACCCGCCGTCGTACGGCTCTCCCGGCGCGCACGCCGGCTGGTCGTCCAGAACCTGGCCGTCGCCGGTGTCTTCATCACCGTCCTCGTCCTGTGGGACCTGATCGGCCACCTCCCGCTGCCGCTCGGTGTCGCGGGCCACGAGGGCTCGACCGTGCTGGTCGGCCTGAACGGCCTGCGGCTGCTGCGCGAGTCGGCATGGCGCCCGGAGTGATCCGCGAGGCCCCAGCACCGGGCACGTCCATGTCGGATTCCCGCCAGCCCGCACCCGCCCCGGGGGCCATCCTGGACGCATGCAGACGGGAATGCACACCGACACCGAGCGCTGCGTGCGCGCCGTCCGGTCGAAGGACGCGCGCTTCGACGGCTGGTTCTTCACCGCCGTCCTGACGACCCGCATCTACTGCCGGCCCAGCTGCCCGGTGGTGTCCCCCAAGCCCGCGAACATGACCTTCTACCCGAGCGCGGCGGCCTGCCAGCAGGCCGGTTTCCGGGCGTGCAAACGCTGCCGCCCGGACACCAGCCCCGGCTCACCCGAGTGGAACCTGCGCGCCGACCTCACCGCCCGCGCCGTGCGGCTGATCGCCGACGGCGTCGTGGACCGCGAGGGAGTTCCCGGCCTGGCCGCCCGCCTCGGCTACAGCACCCGGCAGATCGAACGCCAGCTCCTCGCCGAACTGGGCGCGGGCCCCCTCGCCCTCGCCCGCGCGCAGCGCGCGCAGACGGCCCGGCTGCTGATCGAGACCACCCCGCTGCCCATGGCGGACATCGCCTTCGCGGCCGGCTTCTCCTCCGTCCGCACCTTCAACGACACGGTCCGCGCGGTCTACGCGCTCTCCCCGAGCGAACTGCGCACCCGGGCCCCCAGGAACCGCCCGGCCCGCACCACCCCCGGCGGCGCCCTGTCCCTGCGCCTCCCGTTCCGCACCCCGCTCAACCCCGACAACCTCTTCGGCCACCTCGCCGCCACCGCCGTACCCGGCGTGGAGGAGTGGCGGGACGGCGCGTACCGGCGCACGCTGCGCCTCCCGCACGGTCACGGCATCGTGGCCCTCACCCCCAACCCCGACCACATCGCCTGCCGCCTCACCCTCAGCGACCCGCGCGACCTGACCGTCGCCATCAGCCGCTGCCGACGCCTGCTCGACCTGGACGCCGACCCGACGGCGATCGACGACCAACTGCGCGCCGACCCGCTGCTCGCGCCGCTCGTCGACAAGGCCCCCGGCCGGCGGGTGCCCCGCACGGTGGACGAGGCGGAGTTCGCCGTACGGGCCGTGCTCGGCCAGCAGGTCTCCACCGCCGCCGCCCGCACCCACGCCGCCCGCCTGGTCACCGCGCACGGCGAACCGGTGGACGACCCCGAGGGCGGCCTGACCCACCTCTTCCCGTCCACCGAGGCGCTGGCGGCGGTGGACCCGGAGACCCTGGCGATGCCCAGGACCCGCCGCGCCACCTTCACCACCCTGGTCGCCCACCTGGCCGACGGCTCGGTCAACCTGGGCGTCGAGAGCGACTGGGCCGAGACCCGCGCCCGGCTCCTCGACCTGCCGGGCTTCGGCCCCTGGACCGCCGACGTCATCGCCATGCGCGCCCTCGGCGACCCCGACGCCTTCCTCCCCACCGACCTCGGCATCCGCCGCGCCGCCGGAGAACTGGGCCTGCCCTCCACCCCGGCCGCGCTCACCGCCCGCGCGGCGGCCTGGCGGCCCTGGCGGGCGTACGCCGTCCAGTACCTGTGGGCGACCGACGACCACCCGATCAACTTCCTGCCCGTATGAGCCCGTTCGAGGAGCCGGAGCGAAGCCCGTGAAACAGCACACCGTGATCGACAGCCCCTACGGCGCGCTCACCCTCGTCGCCGAGGACGGCGCCCTGTGCGGCCTCTACATGACCGACCAGCGCCACCGCCCGCCGGAGGAGACCTTCGGCGCCCGCGACGAACGCCCCTTCGCCGAGACCGAGGAGCAACTGGAGGCCTACTTCACCGGCGAACTCAAGGACTTCACCCTCGGCCTGCGCCTGAACGGCACCCCCTTCCAGCGCACGGTCTGGGACCAGCTCCGGAAGATCCCGTACGGCGAGACCCGCACCTACGGCGAACTCGCGGCGGCCCTCGGCAACCCGGCCGCCTCCCGTGCCGTGGGCCTCGCCAACGGCCGCAACCCGATCGGCATCATCGTCCCCTGCCACCGCGTCGTCGGCGCGAGCGGCGACCTCACCGGCTACGGCGGCGGCCTGGAACGCAAGCAGCGGCTGCTGGACTTCGAACGGGGAGCGGCGGGACCGGAGCCGTTGTTCTAGGCACGTGTCCCGGCGGAAACGCGTCGCCCGCGCGCCGCGGGGCCCGTTACGCTCACCGGACTTCGAAGACCACGCTCTCTCGAACGGTGAGCCCCACGGCCGGGACATCGGCCCCGTCGGGCCCAGTCCCTTGACGCCGGGCGGACCGCGGGTGCTGTTCGGCGGCTCCGCCCCGGCCGCCCTGGAACGGCCGGCCGGCCGTCGACGCCTTCCGGGGCATCGGCGCCGACGAGATCGTGCTGTACTGCTGGGCCTCGGACGTCGACCAGGTCGACCGCCTCGCCGACACCCTGTTCCGACCGTCCTTGCGGCCCCTGCGGCTCAGCCCAGCCCGCGCAGCAGCTCGGGCAGGGCGGTGCCGATCGGCTCCCGGACGACCTCGTCGGCCAGCTCGTCGTACGGGGTCGGCTCGGCGTTGACGACGACCAGCCGGGCCCCGTGGTCCACGGCCACGCCGGCCAGTCCGGCGGCGGGCTGCACCTGGAGGCTGGTGCCGACGGCGACGAACACCTGGCACGCCTTGCTGATGGCGACCGCCTCGCCCAGCACCTCAGGGTCGAGGGGCTCGCCGAACATCACGGTCGCCGACTTCAGGACGCCGCCGCACTCCAGACACGGCGGGTCGTCCTCACCGGCGTCGATCCGGGCGAGGGCGTCCGCCATCGGTCCCCGGGCCCGGCAGCCGGTGCACACGTAGGCGCGCGCGGTGCCGTGCAGCTCGAGGACCTTGCGGGCGGAGACCCCGGCGAGCTGGTGCAGGCCGTCCACGTTCTGCGTGATCACGCGGACCGGCACCCCGCGCCGCTCCAGCTCGGCCACCGCACGGTGCGCCGCGTTCGGCTCGGCGTGCAGCGCCGCGCTGTCGCGCCGCATCCGCCAGGAGCGCCGCCTGATCTCCGGATCGCCCATGTAGTACTCGTACGTGACGAGCTTCTCGGCCTCCGGGTCGCGCCGCCACAGCCCGTTCGGACCGCGGTAGTCGGGAATGCCGGAGTCGGTGGAGACGCCGGCACCGCTGAGGATGGCGACGAGGGGCTTGCCGGTCATGCGGTCGAGGGTAGGGCGCCGGTGCGCGGTCGGCGAACGGTTATCGGTCGACCCGGACGCCGTTGACCAGCTCGGCCGTGCCGGAGCCGTCCGCCAGCACGTCCAGGGCGGCCAGCACCCGGCCGTGCAGTTCGGCGAGCAGGTGGCCGCCCAGGTCCTCGCGCGGCACCAGCCGCCAGGACAGCAGCTCCTCCTCCTGCAGACGGATCGCCTTGAGGTCGTCCTCGGACAGGACCCCGCCGTCGTACAGGTACGCCACGATCGGCGGCCTGCCCACACCGCGCACCCAGTCCACCGCGAGCAGCCGGCCGATCCGCACGTCGAGGCCGATCTCCTCGAGGGTCTCCCGCCACGCGCCCTGCCGCGGGGTCTCCCCGTCGTCGGACTCGATCGTCCCGCCGGGCAACGCCCACCCCTCGCGGTAGTTGGGCTCGACGAGCAGCACCCGCCCCCCGGCGTCCCTGAAGACCGCGGCGGCGCCGGCGAGGACGCGGGGCAGACCGGCGATGTAGGTGGCGTAGTCAGGAGTGGTCATCCCGAAAGCCTAACGAGCCCGCCCCCGGGCCCGGGGCACCCCCGGGGCGGGCGCACGGCCGGTTCCACGGTGTGGGCAGGGCATGACGGCGCGGGTGTCCTCCGGTTAGGGTCGCAGCGGCGCGACTGCCTTGACGTGCGCAAGGCTCGGAGAGCAAGGGGAGATCAAGGTGGCTGACGCTGCTGTGGACGGGGCCCGCCGGGTGCTCGTCGCCGCGGACAAGTTCAAGGGGTCGCTGACGGCCGTGGAGGTCGCCGAGCGCGTCACGGCCGGACTGCGCCGCGTCGTGCCGGACGTCCTGGTCGAGGCGCTGCCCGTCGCCGACGGCGGCGACGGCACGGTGGCCGCCGCGGTCGCGGCCGGATTCGAGCGCCGGGAGGCGCGGGTCGCCGGGCCCCTCGGCGACGAGGTGACGGCGGCGTACGCGCTGCGCGACGGCACCGCGGTGGTGGAGATGGCCGAGGCCAGTGGCCTCCAGCGGCTCCCGGAAGGCGTCCTCGCGCCGCTGACGTCGTCCACGTACGGCTCGGGTGAGCTGCTGCGGGCCGCGCTGGACGCGGGGGCGCGGACGATCGTGTTCGGGGTCGGCGGCAGCGCCACCACGGACGGCGGTGCCGGGATGCTGGCCGCGCTGGGCGCGCGGTTCCTGGACGAGGACGGGGCGCCCGTCGCACCGGGCGGTGGCGGCCTCGCCGGCCTGGCCTCGGCCGACCTGTCCGGTCTCGACCCGCGGCTGTCCGGCGTGGAGCTGGTACTCGCGAGCGACGTCGACAATCCGCTGACGGGGCCGAAGGGCGCCCCGGCGGTCTACGGCCCGCAGAAGGGTGCCTCGCCGGACGACGTGACGGCCCTGGACGCCGCCCTCGCGCACTTCGCGAAGGTGCTGGAGGGGACGGAGGGCGTGGGCGCGCGGGCCGCCGAGTACGCCGCGTCCCCGGGGGCGGGCGCGGCGGGCGGCATCGGCTTCGGCGCGATGCTGCTGGGCGCCCGGTTCCGCCCCGGCATCGAGGTGATGCTGGACGTGCTGGGCTTCGCGCCGGCGCTGGAGCGGGCGGACCTGGTCATCACCGGGGAGGGCTCGCTGGACGAGCAGACCCTGCACGGGAAGGCCCCGGCGGGTGTCGCGGCGGCGGCACGGGCCGCGGGCAAGGAGGTCGTCGCGGTGTGCGGGCGGCTGGCGCTGCCGGCGGAGGTGCTGGGGCGCGCGGGGATCCGGCGGGCGTATCCGCTGACGGATGTCGAGCCGGACGTGGCGAAGTGCATCGCGGATGCGGGGCCGATCCTGGAGCGGGTGGCGGAGTCCATCGCGCGGGACTTCGTCGCATAGGGGAGTTTCGCCCCCGCCGCCCCTTCCCGTTCCCGACCCCGGGGGCTCCGCCCCCGGACCCCCGTTTCGGCTCTGAACGGGCCTCGTCCTCAAGCGCCGGACGGGCTGGAGACCTCACCCCTGTCCCAACCGAGTCCGGTGGTGGGTGGGCACAGGCCGGGGGTCTGGGGGGCGGAGCCCCCAGGGACGCCGACACCGACGCCGGGCAGGCACAACCGAAAGGGCCCCGAACCCAACCCGGGTCCGGGGCCCCACCCAGCGGAGCGCTACGGCAATTGCGCCGCCCGCGCCTCCCGCCGATTGTCACGGAAGTTGTTCACCCTGCGAGCGGTGGCGAACAGGGGGATCACCGCCCCCATCACCAGCTGCAGCGCACACCCCGTCTGCAGCAGCAGCTGTCCGCTCGGCGCGTCGAAGGCCCAGCCGGCCAGCAGGCCCATCGACAGGACGATCCACGACAGCATCGCCACCGCGAGGCGCCCCCGGGGCTTCGGGTACTCGACCCGGCTCACCATCAGCCAGGCCGTGCCGAGGATGGCCAGGAGCGTCGCCACGAAGGGCAGCTCGAGCAGGACGATCGACACCACCGTCAGCGCCCCGAACGGCGACGGCATGCCCTGGAACGTGCCGTCCTTGACCGTGACGCAGGAGAACCGCGCAAGCCGCAGCACCACCGCCAGCAGCACCACGATCGCCCCCACCGCCGCCACGCGCTGGTAGGCGTCGTCCGCGACCATGCCGTAGACGAGGACGAAGTACGCCGGTGCCAGGCCGAAGCTGATGAGGTCGGAGAGGTTGTCCAGCTCCGCGCCCATGGGCGAGGACCGCAGCTTGCGGGCGACCAGACCGTCGAACAGGTCGAAGATCGCCGCGCACAGCATCAGGATGACCGCGGTGGCCGCGCTGTGCCGGGCCATGCCCGACTCGTCGCTGCCCATGAGGTGCGGGATCAGGATGCCGGTGGTGGTGAAGTACACCGCCATGAAGCCGCACGTCGCGTTGCCGAGCGTGAGCGTGTCCGCTATCGACAGGCGGAGCGAGAGCGGCATCTCCTCTTGGTCGTCCACCTCGTCGGCCTCCGGCACCCACCCGGCCTGGGTCTGTGGATCAATCACGGTCAATTCGAGTCACCCCAGCCACCGTCTTCTGGCCCACCTCGACATCCACCTCTACGCCCTCCGGCAGGTACAGGTCGACGCGGGAGCCGAAGCGGATCAGACCGACCCTCTCGCCCTGCTCGACCTTCGTGCCCTGCGGCACGTACGGGACGATGCGGCGGGCCACCGCGCCGGCGATCTGGATCATCTCGATGTCGCCGAGCTCGGTGTCGAAGTGCCACACGACGCGCTCGTTGTTCTCGCTCTCCTTGTTGAAAGCGGGAACGAAGCCGCCCGGCACGTGCTCGACCGACGTCACGGTGCCCGACAGCGGGGCCCGGTTGACGTGGACGTTGAGCGGGCTCATGAAGATCGCGACGCGGGTGCGTCCGTCCTTCCACGGCATGATGCTCTGCACCACACCGTCGGCGGGCGAGATGACCCGGCCCCGGGTGATCTCGCGCTCGGGGTCGCGGAAGAACCACAGCATCCCCGCCGCGAGCGCGGTGGCGGGGACGGCGACGGCCTTGGCGGCGCCGGACCGGCGGGCACGCAGGAGACTGACGGCTGCGGTGGCGACGGTCGGCAGAAGCCACGGCGATGCTCCGCGCGCGAGGCGTACGCCGGCGAGGCTGTCGCGAGGTGCAGAGGTTTGGCTGTGGGGCATGGATGACCTTCGTAGCGGATGATGCCGCGCTCTGACGGGGGACGGCGGCTTTCCGGCGATCGTAGCGGCTTCCTGCCGCAACTGGGTAAGCCAGGAAGCCGAGTCGACGGCCGAACAGTGCCTACGGGGTGTGACCTTCTTCTCCAAGAAAACACCCCGTATCCGGACATCTAACCCTGGAATCGATACTCTTCGAGCAGTCGGCGGCCGATGATCATTTTCTGGATCTCGGCGGTGCCTTCGCCGATGAGCAGCATCGGCGCCTCGCGGTAGAGGCGCTCGATCTCGTACTCCTTGGAGAAGCCGTACCCGCCGTGGATCCGGAAGGCGTCCTCCACGACCTCCTTGCAGTACTCGGAGGCGAGGTACTTGGCCATCCCCGCTTCCAGGTCGTTTCGTTCGCCCGAGTCCTTTTTGCGTGCAGCGTTCACCATCATCGCATGCGCCGCCTCGACCTTGGTGGCCATCTCCGCGAGCTTGAACTGGATGGCCTGGTGCCGGGCGATCTGCTTGCCGAAAGTGTGACGCTGCTGGGCGTACCGGACACCGAGTTCGAAGGCACGCTGAGCGACGCCGCAGCCACGGGCCGCCACGTTGACGCGGCCCACCTCCACGCCGTCCATCATTTGGTAAAAACCTCGGCCGGTGACGCCGCCGAGGACCCGATTGGCCGGAATGCGCAGGCCGTCCATGATGAGCTCGGTGGTGTCGACGCCCTTGTAGCCCATCTTGTCGATCTTGCCGGGGATGGTCAGGCCCGGGCGGACCTCTCCGAAACCGGGCTCCTTCTCCACCAGGAAGGTCGTCATCGACTTGTGGGGAGCGGTCCCCTCGGGGTGACCCTCGTCACTCTTCACCAGGACGGCCACGAGCGACGACGTACCGCCGTTCGTCAGCCACATCTTCTGGCCGTTCAGCACGTACTCCTCACCGTCCTTCACCGCCTTCGAGGAGATCGCCGAGACGTCGGAGCCCAGCGCCGGCTCGGACATCGAGAAGGCGCCCCGGATGTCGCCCGCGGCCATGCGGGGCAGGAAGTGGTCCTTCTGCTCCTGCGTGCCGTGCTGCTTGAGCATGTACGCCACGATGAAGTGCGTGTTGATGATGCCGGACACCGACATCCAGCCGCGGGCGATCTCCTCCACGCACAGGGCGTAGGTCAGGAGCGACTCGCCCAGGCCCCCGTACTCCTCCGGGATCATCAGGCCGAACAGGCCCAGTTCCTTGAGCCCGTCCACGATGTCCTGCGGGTACTCGTCCCGGTGTTCCAGCTCGGTGGCGACCGGGATGATCTCCTTGTCCACGAAGTCCCGGACGGTGGAGAGGATCTCCCGCTGGATGTCCGTGAGGCCGTGGGTCTGGGCGAGGCGGCTCATCTACTTCCCCTGTTCCTTCAGCTCGGGCCGGCCGGGCTGCTCGCCGCCGCGCTCCTTGATGTACGTCTCGGTCGGCACCATCACCTTGCGGCGGAAGACGCACACGAGGGTGCCGTCCTGCTTGTAGCCCTTGGTCTCGACGTGGACGATGCCGCGGTCGTTCTTCGACTTGGAGGGCCACTTGTCGAGCACGGTCGTCTGGCCGTAGATCGTGTCTCCGTGGAAGGTCGGCGCCACGTGCCTGAGCGACTCGATCTCCAGGTTGGCGATCGCCTTGCCGGAGACGTCCGGGACCGACATGCCGAGCAGGAGCGAGTAGATGTAGTTGCCCACCACCACGTTCTTGCCGAAGTCCGTCGTCTTCTCGGCGTAGTTCGTGTCCATGTGGAGCGGGTGGTGGTTCATGGTGAGGAGACAGAACAGGTGGTCGTCGTACTCCGTGACCGTCTTCCCCGGCCAGTGCTTGTAGGTCGCCCCGACCTCGAACTCCTCGTAGGTGCGTCCGAACTGCATCGCGCTCAGCCCTCCGGGATCTCGAACTTGCTGGTGCGCTGCATACCGGCCGCGCGGCCCTTGCCCGAGACGACCAGCGCCATCTTGCGGCTGGCCTCGTCGATCATCTCGTCGCCGAGCATCGCCGAGCCCTTCTTGCCGCCCGCCTCGGACGTGTAGTAGTCGTACGCGTCCAGGATCAGCTCGGCGTGGTCGTAGTCCTCCTGGGAGGGCGAGAAGATCTCGTTGGACGCCTCGACCTGGCCCGGGTGCAGCACCCACTTGCCGTCGAAGCCGAGGGCGGCGGCGCGCTGCGCGACCTCGCGGTAGCCGTCCACGTTGCGGATCTGCAGGTAGGGGCCGTCGATCGCCTGGAGGTTGTTGGCGCGGGCGGCCATCAGGATCTTCATCAGGATGTAGTGGTAGGCGTCCGCCGGGTAGCCGGGCGGCTGCTCGCCCACGACCAGCGACTTCATGTTGATGGACGCCATGAAGTCGGCCGGGCCGAAGATGATGGTCTCCACGCGCGGGCTGGCCTGCGCGATCTCGTTCACGTTGTTCAGGCCCTGCGCGTTCTCGATCTGCGCCTCGATGCCGATGCGGCCGACCTCGAAGCCCATGGTCTTCTCGATCTGGGTGAGCAGGAGGTCCAGCGCGACGACCTGCTGGGCGTCCTGGACCTTCGGGAGCATGATGCAGTCCAGGTTCGGGCCCGCGCCCTCCACCACCGTCACGACGTCCCGGTACGTCCACTCGGTCGTCCAGTCGTTGACGCGCACGACGCGGGTCTTGCCGGTCCAGTCGCCCTCGTTGAGGAACTTGACGATGGTGTGCCGCGCCTCGGGCTTGGCGAGCGGCGCGCAGGCGTCCTCCAGGTCGAGGAAGACCTGGTCGGCGGGGAGGCCCTGGGCCTTCTCCAGGAAGCGGGGGTTGCTTCCCGGGACCGCCAGGCAGGAGCGGCGCGGACGCAGGCGGTTGACGGTCATGCGGGGACCTCCAGGGGGTCGAGCTTGTTCGCGTTCCGGATCTCGTCGACGATCCGGCCGATGATGCCGGTGATGTCGAAGTCCTTCGGGGTGAAGACCGCGGCCACTCCCGCGGCCCGCAGTTCCTCGGCGTCACCGTTCGGGATGATGCCACCGGCGATCACCGGGATGTCTGTGGCACCGGCCACACGGAGCCGTTCGAGTACGTCCGGCACCAGTTGCGCGTGCGAGCCGGACAGGATGGACAGGCCCACCGCGTGCACGTCCTCCGCCAGAGCGGCGTCCACGATCTGCTCCGGGGTGAGCCTGATGCCCTGGTAGACCACCTCGAACCCGGCGTCGCGGGCGCGCACGGCGATCTGCTCGGCGCCGTTGGAGTGGCCGTCCAGGCCGGGCTTGCCGACCAGGAAGCGGAGCTTGCCGACGCCCATCTCCTTGGCCGTCAGCTCCACCTTGCGGCGCACCTCCGACAGGGCCGAACCCTCCTCGGCGGTGACCGCGACGGGCGCCGAGGACACCCCGGTCGGTGCGCGGAACTCGCCGAACACCTCGCGCAGCGCCCCCGCCCACTCGCCGGTCGTGGCGCCGGCGCGGGCGCACTCCAGGGTGGCCTCCATGAGGTTGCCGGTGCCGCGCGCGGCCTCCTTCAGCTTCTCCAGCGCCTTGCAGGGGCGCGGGTGGTTGAAGGGCGGCTGGTAGCGGGTGTCGCGCCAGTTCTCCAGCGAGGCGATGACGCGGGCCTCCACCGCCGGGTCGACCGTCTGGATCGCGGTGTCCAGGTCGGCGGTCAGCGGGTTGGGCTCGGTGCCCTCGAAGGCGTTGACACCGATGATCTTCTCCTCGCCGGACTCGATCCGGGCCCGGCGCTCGGCGTGGGAGGCGACCAGCTGGGACTTGAGGTAGCCGGACTCGACGGCGGCCATCGCGCCGCCCATCTCCTGGATGCGCTCGATCTCCGCGAAGGCCGCCTCGACCAGCTCGTCGACCTTCGCCTCGATCACCTTCGAGCCCTCGAAGATGTCCTCGTACTCCAGCAGGTCGCTCTCGTGCGCCAGCACCTGCTGGATGCGCAGCGACCACTGCTGGTCCCACGGGCGGGGCAGGCCCAGCGCCTCGTTCCAGGCCGGCAGCTGCACGGCACGCGCGCGTGCGTCCTTGGAGAGGGTGACGGCCAGCATCTCCAGCACGATCCGCTGGACGTTGTTCTCCGGCTGCGCCTCGGTCAGGCCCAGGGAGTTGACCTGGACGCCGTAGCGGAAGCGGCGGTGCTTGGGGTCCTCGATGCCGTAGCGCTCGCGGGTGACGCGGTCCCAGATGCGGCCGAAGGCGCGCATCTTGCACATCTCCTCGACGAAGCGGACGCCCGCGTTGACGAAGAAGGAGATGCGGCCGACCACGTCGCCCATGCGCTCCTGCGGCACCTGACCGCTGTCGCGCACGGCGTCCAGGACGGCGATCGCGGTGGACATCGCGTACGCGATCTCCTGCACCGGTGTGGCGCCCGCCTCCTGCAGGTGGTAGCTGCAGATGTTGATCGGGTTCCACTTCGGCAGGTGGGAGACCGTGTACGCGATCATGTCGGTCGTCAGCCGGAGCGAGGGCCCCGGCGGGAAGACGTGCGTCCCCCGGGACAGGTACTCCTTGACGATGTCGTTCTGGGTCGTGCCCTGGAGCTTGGTGATGTCCGCGCCCTGCTCCTCCGCGACGACCTGGTAGAGCGCCAGCAGCCACATGGCCGTGGCGTTGATGGTCATCGAGGTGTTCATCTGCTCCAGGGGGATGTCCTGGAAAAGCCGGCGCATGTCACCGAGGTGCGCGACCGGCACGCCGACCCGGCCGACCTCGCCGCGGGCGAGGACGTGGTCGGAGTCGTACCCGGTCTGGGTCGGCAGGTCGAAGGCGACCGACAGACCCGTCTGGCCCTTGGCGAGGTTGCGCCGGTACAGCTCGTTGGACGCCTCGGCCGTGGAGTGACCGGCGTAGGTGCGCATGAGCCACGGCCGGTCCTTCTCCCGCCTTCCGTCGGCGGGCTGACGCTCAGTCATGCGGCGCTCCTCAGATGTTCCGGAAGCGGTTGATGGCGTCGAGGTGCTCGGCGCGCTTCTCCTGGTCGCGCACGCCCAGTCCCTCCTCGGGGGCCAGGCACAGCACGCCGACCTTGCCCTGGTGGAGGTTGCGGTGGACGTCGTACGCCGCCTGGCCGGTGTCCTGGAGGGAGTACACCTTGGAGAGCGTGGGGTGGATCTTGCCCTTGGCGATGAGGCGGTTGGCCTCCCAGGCCTCGCGGTAGTTGGCGAAGTGGGAGCCGATGATGCGCTTCAGGGACATCCACAGGTAGCGGTTGTCGTACTCGTGCATGTAGCCCGAGGTCGAGGCGCAGGTGGTGATGGTGCCGCCCTTGCGGGTGACGAAGACGGAGGCGCCGAAGGTCTCGCGGCCGGGGTGCTCGAAGACGATGTCGATGTCCTCGCCGCCGGTGAGTTCGCGGATGCGCTTGCCGAAGCGCTTCCACTCCTTGGGGTCCTGGGTGGTCTCGTCCTTCCAGAACTTGTAGCCCTCGGCGTTGCGGTCGATGATCGCGTCGGCGCCCATCGACCGGCAGATGTCCGCCTTCTGCTCGCTGGAGACGACGCAGATCGGGTTGGCGCCGCCGGCGAGGGCGAACTGGGTGGCGTACGAGCCGAGTCCGCCGCTGGCGCCCCAGATGAGCACGTTGTCGCCCTGCTTCATGCCGGCGCCGTTGCGGGAGACCAGCTGGCGGTACGCGGTGGAGTTGACCAGGCCGGGAGCGGCTGCCTCCTCCCAGCTGAGGTGGTCCGGCTTCGGCATCAGCTGGTTGGACTTGACCAGCGCGATCTCCGCCAGGCCGCCGAAGTTGGTCTCGAAGCCCCAGATCCGCTGCTCGGGGTCGAGCATCGTGTCGTTGTGGCCGTCGGACGACTCCAGCTCGACGGAGAGGCAGTGCGCGACGACCTCGTCGCCCGGCTGCCAGGCGTTGACGCCCGGGCCGGTGCGCAGGACGACGCCGGCGAGGTCGGAGCCGATGATGTGGTACGGCAGGTCGTGCCGCTTGGCCAGCTCGTTGGTGCGGCCGTAGCGCTCCAGGAACCCGAAGGTGGACAGCGGCTCGAAGATCGAGGTCCACACCGAGTTGTAGTTGACCGAGGAGGCCATGACGGCCACCAGGGCCTCGCCCGGGCCCAGCTCGGGCAGCGGCACCTCGTCCAGGTGGATCGACTTGCGGGGGTCCTTGTCGCGGGTCTCCAGGCCCGCGAACATCTCCGTCTCGTCCTTGTGCACGGTGATCGCGCGGTACGACTCGGGCAGCGGCAGAGCGGCGATGTCGGCCTTCGTGGAGTCGGGCGACTGGATCGCGTCCAGGATGTCCTTCACGGTCACGGTGTTGCCTCCGGCGGTGAGCGCCCTGAGGGAGGGGCGCTGGGGATTACGTCGGTGCTGCTGAGGTGAGGGTGTGTGCCTGTGACGCAGGCGTTCGGACGCGCAGGGGATGAGGTGCGGGGACAGCCCGAACACCTTCAACGTATGACACCGCGTGTCACCTCGCAAGGCACTGAGTGCCAGAAACTGTTCTCAGATGAATTCTTTACGCGACAGATGAGCGATGATCGATCGAATCATCTCCCGGCGACGGTGAAAAAGGGGCACCGACATGCAAAAACGGCCACCCGGTGGGTGGCCGTCGTCACAGTGCGGAAGGAGCCCTCAGCGCTCCTTGAGCGCCTGCTCGATGGTGCGCATGACCTCGTGCAGCGGCGCGTCGGTGCGCGCCACCGTCACGAGCACCTCGCCCTGCACGGAGGCCGAGGAGGCGGCGGGACGGGCAGTGGAGGCCGTGCTGCGGCCCGCCCCGATGCCCGTGCCGAAGGTCTTCCGCACGATCGCGAAGGCGTGGTCGAGCTCGGCCTCCACGTCGCCCTGTCCGTCGGCCCGCAGCCAGCGCCGCAGCACGTGGTTGTGCGCGGTGACCACGGCGGACGCGGCGACCTCCGCGAGCAGCGGGTCGTCGTTGGCGTCGTCGTCGTGCGCGTGCTCGTCGAAGTGGCCGAGCAGATAGCGGGTGAACAGGCGCTCGTAACGGGCCACCGACGCGATCTCGGCCTCGCGCAGCGTGGGCACCTCGCGCGTCAGCTTGTAGCGGGCGACCGAGATCTCCGGCCGGGCCGCGTACATCTTCATGACTTCCTTGATGCCGCGGCACACCGTGTCGAGCGGATGCTCGTGCGCGGGCGCCGCGTTGAGGACCGCCTCGGCGCGCACCAGGGTGTCGTCGTGGTCCGGGAAGATCGCCTCTTCCTTGGAGCGGAAGTGGCGGAAGAAGGTGCGGCGGGCGACTCCGGCCTGTGCCGCGATCTCGTCGACGGTCGTCGCCTCGTACCCCTTGGTCGCGAACAGCTCCATCGCCGCCGCCGCCAGTTCCCTGCGCATTTTGAGCCGCTGGGCGGCGGCCCGGCTGCCGGCCGTGCTCTCCGGAGCGTCGGACGTGGCTGAGGTACGTGAGGACTTGGCGGGCTGGGACATGACCCGAACGTACTGCATGCGGGCGCAATCATGCGCGTGACCGGGGATTCCCCCGCCCGCGCTGGGCGGGGGAGACCCGGCCGGATCGAGCAGCCCGCCCCAGTCCTCCCCGGGCCTGAACCAGTCGCCCGGCCGTTCAGCGGCGGGCATGCTCGCGGAAGCCGCGGCCCGTCTTGCGGCCGAGGCAGCCCGCGGCCACCAGGTGCTCGAGCAGCGGCGCCGGCGCCAGCCCCGGGTCGCGGAACTCCCGGTGCAGGACCTTCTCGATGGCCAGCGACACGTCCAGTCCGACCACGTCGAGCAGCTCGAAGGGGCCCATCGGGTAGCCGCCGCCCAGCTTCATCGCCGCGTCGATGTCGTCGAGGGTCGCGTAGTGCTCCTGCACCATCTTGACCGCGTTGTTGAGGTACGGGAACAGCAGCGCGTTCACGATGAACCCGGCCCGGTCGCCGCAGTCCACGGCGTGCTTGCGCACCTTGGCGCAGACCTCGTGGACGGTGGCGTGCACGTCGTCGGCGGTCAGCACCGTGCGGACCACCTCGACCAGCTTCATCGCGGGGGCCGGGTTGAAGAAGTGCATGCCGATCACGTCCTGCGGGCGCGAGGTGGCGCGGGCGCAGGCGACGACCGGCAGGGAGGACGTCGTGGTGGCCAGGACCGCGCCGGGCTTGCAGACCTTGTCCAGCGTGCCGAACAGCTGCCGCTTGACCTCCAGGTCCTCGGCGACGGCCTCCACGGCCAGGTCGACGTCGGCGAAGTCGTCGTACGTGCCCGTCGGCGTGATCAGCTCCAGGGTCCGCGCTGCCGCCTCGGCGGTCATCCGCCCCTTGTCGACCGACCGGGCCAGGGACTTGCCGATCCGGGCCTTGGCCGACTGCGCCTTCTCCGCGCTGCGGGCGGCCAGCACCACCTCGTACCCGGCCTTGGCGAACACCTCCGCGATGCCGGACGCCATGGTGCCCGAACCGGCCACCCCCACCGCGCGGACCGGCCGCCCGGCGACCGCGGTGCCGCCCTCGCGCGGCGTCTGCGCGTCCGGCACGACGACCGCGCTGCCGGGCGCCTCGTAGGTGTAGAAGCCCCGGCCCGCCTTGCGCCCCGTCAGGCCCGCCTCGCTGAGCTGCCTGAGGATCGGCGCGGGGGCGTGCAGACGGTCCCGGGAGGCGGCGTACATGGCCTCCAGGACCGTGCGCGCGGTGTCCACTCCCACCAGGTCGAGGAGAGCGAGCGGCCCCATCGGCAGACCGCAGCCGAGCCGCATCGCGGCGTCGATGTCCTCGCGGGAGGCGTAGTTCGCCTCGTACATCGCGGCGGCTTGGTTGAGGTAGCCGAACAGCAGCCCGTCCGCGACGAACCCGGGCCGGTCGCCGACCGCGACGGGCTCCTTGCCGAGGTCGAGCGCGAGGTCGGTGACGGCCGTGACGGCGGCGGGCGCGGTCAGCACCGAGGAGACGACCTCGACCAGCTTCATCGCCGGCGCCGGGTTGAAGAAGTGCAGGCCGAGCACCCGCTCCGGGCGGGCCGAGTCCGCGGCCAGCCGCGTGACGGACAGCGCGTTGGTGCCGGTCGCCAGGATCGTCTCCGGACGCACGATCCCGTCCAGCTCCTGGAAGACACGCTGCTTGATCTCGTACGACTCCGGAACCACCTCGATCACCAGGTCGGCGTCGGCGGCCGCCCGCAGGTCGGTGGAGGTGCGGACGCGGCCCAGGGCTGCGGCGCGCTCCTGCTCGGTCAGCCGCCCGCGCTCGACGGCACGGGCGGTGGAGGACTCGAGCGCGGCGACGGCCTTGACGGCCTGCGCCTCGCTGACGTCGATGCCGATGACGTCGCGGCCGGCCCCGGCCAGGACCTCGGCGATGCCGGTGCCCATGGTGCCGAGGCCGACCACGGCGACGGTCCGGAGCGGGGACAGAGAGGGGTCGGACAGGGGAGTGGCCATCGCGGGACTCCAGGAATGAGGGTGACGACGGGAACACGCCCGGGTGCGCCGTGGCGCACCGGCTGCGTGCGGAAGGAAGGAAAGGAGTGCGGGTGTTGCCGGGCTCGAACGGCGCACACGCCCGGTGCCGTCGCGGAGGGCGCGCACACGCCCGCCCGGCGGCCTGTGACCGGCCCTGTCCCGAGGCCGAGTCCTGATGCGGTACCCGAGGTACCGGACCGACTGCTCTCCCGGTGGTTGCGTCACCAGACCACCGTGAGGAGTTGCTGCGAGTGGATGACCCGCTCGTCTGAGGTTAACCCGCGGGTAACGAGCGCGCCAGCCCTCGGTGTTCGTGATGTACGTCCCACGGGTGGGGTGACGCGCTTAACCTCGGTGTCATGGACGAAGAGTTGCGAGTGCTCACGGAGCGCTTACGGGCCGAGTCGGCGGCGTCGGGCGCTCCGGCACAGTACGACCGTCTCCTGGCGACCGTGGACCACGACGAGCTGGCCGCGGTGCTCACCGAGCCGGGACACCCGCTGTGGGCCCGTGAACTGGCCGCCTTCCGGCTGGGGGTCGCGGGGGACCGGCGGGCCTTCGAGTCGCTCGTACTGCTGCTGAACCACCGCGACCCGCCGCGCTGCGCCTCGGCCGCCCATGCCCTGGCCCGCCTCGGCGACCCGCGCACCGCACGCGCGGCCGCGGCGCTCGCCACCAACGAGCTGCGGGTCGCCTACGCCCTGCACCCGGTGCGGCTGCTGGTCGAGCTGCGAGCCCCCGAGGCGGTGCCCGCGCTGATCACCACGCTGGAACGGCGGCTGCGCCCGCACGACCCGTACCGGCGCGTCGCGCTCGCCTGCGTCGAGGGCCTCGGCACCCTCGGCGACGACCGCGCCCGCCCCGTCCTGAACGACGCCCTCGCCCACCCGGCGCTGGCCGAGGCGGCGGTGCGGGCGCTGGCGCGCATCCCGGGGCAGCGGTGAGAAGCGCCCGGCCGGAGCCGAGCAGGCAGCCGTGAGGAACGCCCGGCCGGTGTCCGGGCACGCAGCGGTGGGAGGTCGCCGCCCGGCGCCGACGGCGGAGCCCAGCAACGACCGCTCGGCGCCGAAGCGTCGGGGCAGGCAGCGGTGAGAGGCCGCCGGCCGGTGCCGGGGCGGTGACGGGCCGTCAGCCGCTCAACGGCCGCGCGTACCGCACCTCCGGCACCGCGACCCCCTCCACCACGAAGGGCTCCTCGGCGCCGTCGGGGCGGAAACCCGCCCGCTCGTAGAAGCGCCGGGCGCGGGCGTTGCCCTTGAGCACCCACAGGAGCATGCGCGCGTGCCCGGCGGCCGCGCACCGGCGTACCGACTCCCCGAGCAGGGCCTGCCCGACGCCCGCGCCGAACCGTCCGGCGTCGACGTAGATCGCGTACAACTCGGCGTCCGCGGTGCGCACCTCGCCGTCCCGGTAGGGGCCGTGGCAGGCCCAGCCGACGACCTCGCCGCCGTCGTCCTCGGCGACCAGGTTCACCACGTTCTCCGGGGCCCCTGCGAGCAGGGCGCGGCGCCGCTCGGTGTCGGCGGCGGCGTCCATCGCGTCGAGGTACGGCTGCGGCATCAGTCCCCGGTAGGCGGTCTGCCAGCCCCGGACGCGGATCCGGGACACGCGGTCGCAGTCGCCGAGGGTCATCTCCCGCACCCGCACCCGCACCGGCGGCAGGCTCACGGCGCCACGACCGCGAACGCCTCGATCTCCATGAGGAACTCCGGCCGCACCAGCGCGCCCACCTGTACCGCCGAAGCGGCCGGCAGCCGGTCGTCCGGTATGTGCTCGGCGCGCGCCGCGCGGATCGCGCCCATGTGCGCCATGTCCGTGACGAAGAAGGTCAGCTTCACCACGTCGTCGAAGGTCGCTCCGGCCGAGGCCAGACACCGGCGCAGGTTCTCGAACACCTGGCGGGCCTGGGCCGCGGGGTCGCCCTCGCCGACCACCTTGCCGTCCTCGTCCAGGGCGAGCTGCCCCGAGACGGCCACGAACCGTCCGGTGCCGAGGACGACATGGGTGCACTGCGCGGCGGGCGCGACGCCCTCGGGGGCGGGGATCCTGGTCAGCTCACTCATGCGTCCATCGTGGACCACGGCACTGACAACGCCCCGACGGGGTGGCGGACGGAACGGCTAGCCGCGGAAGCCGAGCAGCCCGTGCAGGGTCGAACCGCGCGAGGACGTCGAAGCCGCCTTGGACTCCAGCGGCTTCGGGTCCGGCAGCGCCGGGCACACCGCGTCCGCCGCGCCGCCGTCGCCGTGCGGCACGGTGCCGTCGGCCAGGTAGGCGGCCAGGTGCTCGTCCAGGCAGTCGTTCCCGCTCAGCGTGATGCCGTGGTTCCCGCCGCCCTCCTCCACGACGAGGCCGGAGCCGCGCAGCAGGCGGTGCGCGGTGACACCGCCCTCGTACGGGGTGGCCGCGTCGCCGGTCGCCTGGAACAGCAGTACCGGGGGCAGCTCGCCGTTGGCGACGTCCACCGGCTGCCGGGACGCCGTGGGCCAGAACGCGCACGGTGCGTTGTACCAGGCGTTGTTCCACACCATGAAGGGCGCCTTCTCGTACAGGTCCCAGCTGTCGTCGCGCCACTCGTCCCAGTCGCGCGGCCAGCTCGCGTCGCGGCACTCGACGGCGGTGTAGACGCTGTACCCGTTGTCCCCGGAGGCGTCCAGGGCACCGAAGTTCTCGTACGCCTCGACGAGCGGGCCGGTGTCCTCGTCGTTGACGTACGCGGCGAACGCCTCGGCCAGGTAGGGCCAGTAGCCGTTGTAGTACCCGCCGGGCATGTAGGTGTCCTCCAGCTCGGAGGCGCCGACCTTCCCCGCGGCGGGCCGTTTCGCCAGCGCCGCCCGCATGGCGTACCAGGCGGCCTCGACCCGCTCGGGATCGGTGCCCAGCCCGTACGCCGCGTCGTGCTCGGCGATCCAGGCCAGGAACGCCCGGTGGCGGTCGTTGAAGGCGAGGTCCTGGTTGAGGTTGGCGTCGTACCAGACGTCGTCCGGGCCGACGACCGAGTCCAGGACCAGCCTCCGCACCCGGCCCGGGTAGAGCTTGGCGTAGACGGCGCCCAGGTAGGTGCCGTACGAGTAGCCGAAGTAGTTGACCTTCTCCGAGCCGAGCGCCGCGCGGATCGCGTCCACGTCCCGCGCGGCGCTGACCGTGTCGATGTACGGCAGTACGTCCGCGTACTTGTCGCCGCAGGCGTCGGCGAATGACTTGGCGCGCGTCAGGTTGGCCTGCTCGACGTCCGGCGTGTCCGGCAGCGAGTCGGGACGCACGGGGTCGAAGTGCCCCGGCAGGCAGTCCAGCGCGGGAGTGCTCCTGCCGACGCCGCGCGGGTCGAAGCCGACGACGTCGTACTGGGCGGCCACCTCCGCGGGCAGCGACGACGCCACGAACCCGGCGAGTGTCAGCCCGCTGCCGCCAGGACCGCCGGGATTCACCAGCAAGGGGCCCTGGTACGTCCCGGCGGTGTGCGGCACGCGGGACAGCGCCAGCGTGATCTGCCTCCCGCGCGGACGCGCGTGGTCGAGCGGCACCTCGAGGGACGCGCACTGGAGCGTCGGGTAGTCCTCCGTGGCGCACGTCTTCCAGTGCAGGTCCGCGGCGGGCGCGGCGGGCGGAGCGGGGCGCGCGGGCCAGGGGGTGCTCGCGTCGGCGGGGACGGCCGTGACGGTCCCGGCGGCGATGACGGCGGCGCCGCACAGCACGGCTGCGCGTTGTCTCATGGCGTTCTCCCAGGACTCCCAGGACGGAGAGGCTGCGGTCCGCGCGGGTCGCGGTCCTCGCCGGATCGTCCCGGGGAGCGCCTTCGGAAGAACGCGAGCTGTCCATAGTTGACCCAATTGGGCCGGAAGATGCCCTCCAATGCCCTTGCTCCGACGCTCCTGGTGGGCTCACGGTGCCGTCAGAGCCCCAGCCCGCCCGCGACCGACACCTCCTGCCTGGTGAACTCTCCCGTCAGCATCGGCCTGGCCCTGCCGATGGCGTCCCTCGCCTCGGGCAGTTCCAGCGAAGCGTCGTGATGTTCCCGGGTCCGCCATACCTCGGTCACCCAGATCGTCGTCTCGTCGTCGTCGGACAGACCCACGAGACAGAGGTCGCACCCGGCTTCCCGCAGCCCGCCGGCGGCGCTCAGGAGAAGGGTGACGACCTCGTCGCGGAAGCCGGGACGGGTCTTCATGGAGGCGATGCAGCCGTAGGTCACGGAGGATCCTTTCACCGGGGCGGGACCGACTTCTTCGACCGGAACTCGTACCCGCAGGCTGTCAGATGAGGGAAAGCTGCACCGGCTCGGTGGTCGCGGGCCCCGTCGAGTGGGAAGGCTCCGGCTCCGCGATCCTCCGGGGCATCCCCGCGCGCGTGGGACCGATGCCGTACTCGCGGGCCAGATCGTGCACCTGGCGGGTGATCCGGCGCTGGTACCACTTCGGGGCGTAGGCGCCGTCCGCGTACAGCCGCTCGTACCGGCGGACCAGGTGTGGGTGGTGCTGTCCGAGCCAGGCCATGAACCACTCGCGGGCGCCCGGGCGCAGATGCAGCACCAGGGGCGTCACCGAGGTGGCGCCGGCGGCGGCGATGGCGCGCACGGTGGCCCTCAGCTGGGCCGGCTCGTCGCCGAGGAAGGGGATGACCGGCGCCATCAGCACCCCGCAGCCGATGCCGCGCTCGCCGAGGGCCCGTACGACCTCCAGCCGTCGCTCCGGTGCCGGAGTGCCCGGCTCCACGGTGCGCCACAGCTCCGCGTCGGTGAAACCGACCGAGACCGATATCCCCACGTCCGTCACCCGGGCCGCCCGGGTCAGCAGGTCCAGGTCGCGCAGGATCAGCGTGCCCTTGGTGAGGATCGAGAAGGGGTTCGCCCGCTCGGTGAGGGCCTCGATGATGCCCGGCATCAGCCGGTAGCGGCCCTCCGCGCGCTGGTAGCAGTCGACGTTGGTGCCCATCGCGACGTGCTCGCCCTGCCAGCGGCGCGAGGCCAGCTGACGGCGCAGCAGCTCGGGCGCGTTCACCTTGACGACGATCTGGGAGTCGAAACCGAGCCCCGTGTCGAGGTCCAGGTAGCTGTGCGTCTTGCGCGCGAAACAGTAGACGCACGCGTGCGTGCAGCCCCGGTAGGGGTTCACCGTCCACTCGAACGGCATGCGCGAGGCCCCCGGCACCCGGTTCAGGATCGAGCGGGCCCGCACCTCGTGGAAGGTGATGCCTCTGAACTCGGGCGTGTCGAACGTGCGGGTGGTGACGGCGTCCGCGCCGAACAGCGCGGTGTCCGCTGCCCGGGCGTGGTCGGAGTCCGTGAGGTTCTCCCAGCGCATTGCGGCCTCCTCGGTAGCACTGGCCGACACAATAGAACACTTGTTCCCTTGATCGTGCGGGTGAGTCGCGCGGGGCCGCTTCGCGCCCCCCGATTTGGTGGCCGCGCGGTGGGGTGGTTGGCTTGCCCCGAACCCGAGAACCAGGCCCTGGAGGAACCCGATGGCGCAGGTCGAGGCGACGACGGAGCGGATCGTCGCAGCGGACGCGGAGACGGTGTTCGACACCCTCGCCGACTACAGCGGCACCCGCGAGAAGCTGCTGCCCGAGCACTTCAGCGAGTACGAGGTCCGTGAGGGCGGCGACGGCGAGGGCGCCCTCGTGCACTGGAAGCTGCAGGCCACCAGCAAGCGCATCCGTGACTGCCTGCTGGAGGTCACCGAGCCGACCGACGGCGAGCTGGTCGAGAAGGACCGCAACTCCTCCATGGTCACCACCTGGCGGGTCACCCCGGCGGGCGAGGGCAAGTCCCGGGTCGTCGTGGTCACCACCTGGCAGGGTGCCGGCGGTGTCGGCGGCTTCTTCGAGAAGACCTTCGCGCCCAAGGGCCTCGCCCGGATCTACGACGCCATGCTCACCAAGCTCGCCGCCGAGGTCGAGAAGTAGCCAAAGGGCAAGCGTGCGACGCCCGTTGGGCGCCTCACCGGTTCGAGTGATCTCCGCGCGAACCCGTCGTACTTCCGTAACTCGTCGCACTTGTTCGCAGTTGTCGCCTCAGGTGGCAAATGTGAGCAGGTGTGACGAGGGGAGCGGTACGTGGGCGGGATCACTCTGGTGCAGGATCCGGTGCAGGACGAACCGGTCGTCGCTCCCCAGGAGCCACCCGAACCTCCCGCTGCCGGACCGGAGCCGGAGCCGGATCGGGACCGGGACCCCGGGCTGAGCCCGCGCCGGGTCCGGCTGGTCTTCGTCGGGCTGATGCTGGCGCTGCTGCTCGCCGCCCTCGAGCAGATGATCGTCGCCACGGCGCTGCCGAAGATCGTCGGCGAGCTGCACGGCCTGGACCGGATGTCCTGGGCGATCACCGCGTACCTGCTCACCTCGACCGTCGGTCTGCCGATCTACGGCAAGCTCGGCGACCTCTTCGGCCGCAAGGGCGTCTTCCAGTTCGCCATCCTGGTCTTCGTCGTCGGCTCCGCGCTCGCCGGACGCGCGCAGAGCATGGACCAGCTGATCGCCTTCCGCGCGGTGCAGGGCGTCGGCGCCGGCGGCCTGATGATCGGCGTACAGGCGATCATCGCGGACATCGTGCCGCCCCGCGAGCGCGGCCGCTTCATGGGTCTGATCGGTGCCGCCTTCGGACTCGCCTCGGTCGCGGGCCCGTTGCTGGGCGGCTACTTCACCGACCACCTCTCCTGGCGCTGGTGCTTCTACATCAACGTGCCCTTCGGCCTGGTCACCATGGCCGTCGTCGCCGTCGTCCTCAAGCTGCCCAGGCCGCGGGTCAAGCCCCGCCTCGACATCCTCGGCGCCCTGCTGCTCGCCGCCGCCTCCACCTGCCTGGTGCTGCTCACCAGCTGGGGCGGCACCGAGTACGAGTGGGGGTCGAAGACGATCCTCGGTCTCGCCGCCGGAGCGGCCGGGACCACCCTGCTCTTCCTGGTCGCCGAGCGCTTCGCGCCCGAACCGCTGATCCCGCTGCGCCTGTTCCGGGACTCCATCTTCAACGTCACCGCCCTGGTAGGCCTCGTCATCGGCGTCGCCCTGTTCGGCGCCGCCAGCTACCTGCCGACCTTCCTCCAGATGGTCGACGGAGCCAGCGCCACGGAATCCGGCCTGCTGATGCTCCCGATGATGGGCGGCGTCGTCGGCGCCTCGATCATCTCCGGACAGCTCATCAGCCGCACCGGTCACTACCGGATCCACCCGATCCTCGGCAGCGCGCTGTCCGTCGTCGGCATGTGGCTGCTCTCCCGCCTCGACACCGACACGCCCCGGCTGCACTACAGCATCTGGATGGCCGTCCTCGGCGCCGGCATCGGCATGGTGATGCCCGTCCTCGTCCTCGCCGTCCAGAACTCCGTGCGCCCCGCCGACCTGGGCACCGCCACCAGCGCCAACAACTACTTCCGGCAGATCGGCGGCAGCGTCGGCGCGGCCGTGTTCGGCACCCTCTTCGCGGGCCGGCTCACCGACGCCCTGGCCGACCGGATCCCCGCCGAAGCGGGGGCCGAGCTCCCCGACGCCGAGGCCATCACCCCCCAGCTCGTCCACTCCCTGCCCCCGGCGCTGCGCGACGCCTACATCGGGGCGTACGCCGACGCCATGCCGCGGATCTTCCTCTACCTGGTGCCGGTGCTCGTCCTCGGGCTCCTCATCGCCCTCTTCCTCAAGGAGAAACCACTGGTGTCCCACAACGCCCCCGTCACCGAGCCGGAGACCGCGCAGCACGCGCAGTACGCACCGCAGGCGCAGCCGGCCGCCCAGGTCCCGCCGGCCCGGTCGCCCTACGCCGGCGGCATCCCCGTCTGCGGCACGGTGCAGCACCCCGACGGCACCGTCGTGCCGCGCGCGGCGCTCACCCTCATCGACGTCGGCGGCCAGCAGATCGGCCGGGGCGCCAGCGGCGACGACGGACGGTACGCGCTGGCCACACCCGGCTCCGGGGCGTACGTCCTGATCGCCGCGGCCGGCGGCCACCAGCCGCAGGCGGTCTCCGTCACCGTCGGCGAACGCCCGGTCGAACTGGACGTCGTCCTCGGCGGCGCCGGACGCCTGGCGGGCAGCGTGCTGACCGCCGACGGCAGCCCCGTGCGCGACGCGATCGTCACCCTCACCAACGTCCACGGCGAGGTCGTCTCCACCACCCGCAGCGGACGCGAGGGCGGCTACGTCATCACCGAGCTGGTGGCCGGCGAGTACACCCTCGCCGCCAGCGCCCCCGCCTTCCGCCCGGCCGCGCTGCCGGTCAGCGTCCAGGCCGCCCGGGAGACCCGCCAGGACGTCGAACTGGCAGGCGGCGCCGTGCTGCGCGGCACCGTGCGGGCCGGCGGCGGACGGGTCGTCGAGGACGCGCGCGTGACGCTGCTCGACGCGGCGGGCAACGTGGTGGACACCCTGACCACCGGGCCCGACGGCACGTTCCGGTTCGTGGACCTGTCGTCCGGCGAGTACACCGTCATCGCGGCCGGATACCCGCCCGTCGCGACCGTGCTCCAGGTGGCCGGCGGCGGCCGCACGGAACGCGACCTGCAGCTCGGACACGAGGACTGAGACCGGCCACCGGCGCGCGGGCGCGCGCCGGTGTGTTCGCGCGCCACCAATTCCCCCGTTGCCGCACATGGTCACCGGCCACCACCGTACGGTGGTGACGGCGACACAGATCTTGCGGAGCCGTGGGCAGAGAGGGCCTGACGCCATGGACCATGGCACCGAGCGGGACGCACCTCCCGGCCACCGGGCCGGACCCGACACCGTGCCGGCCGACCCCGTGACGGGCCGCGTCCCACTGGCCGTCGTCGTGGTGGACCGCGACGGACTGGTCTCCCACTGGAGCCGAGGCGCACGGCGGCTGTTCGGCCTGCCCAAGGAAGCGGCGATCGGCCGGCCCGCCCCCGACCTGCTGCCCGTCTCGGGCGTGCTCCCCGGGGACGGGACCGCGGCCGGGACCGGGGGCGACGACTTGGCCTACGGCTCGTACCCGGACCACGACGGCCTGGGGCCCGGCCTGGAGTCCTCCCTCGACGGGCGGCTGTCCTACCCGGCGGCAGGCCGCGCCCGGCTGACCGTGCCGGCCGACAACCGCGTCGACGTGCTCTGGTGGGCGTACCCCCTGGTGGGACCAGGTCCGGAGCGGCTGCTCGTGCTGGCCGCCGACGCGGACGGGCTGCGCCGGGACTACGCCGACGGGAGCGCCGGGGCGACCGTCGTCGAGCGGATCGCGCCCGGATTCGCCCTGCACACCGACTTCCCCGGCGCCGACGAACTCGCCCGCCGCCTCCCCGAGATCCTGCCCAGCACGAGCGTCGGCGAGAGCGCCCGCATCGTCGCGCAGGTCCTCGAACTGGGCTATCCCATCCTTGAGTTCAGCCAGAACGACCGGGTGCCCGTCACCCCCGACTGGGGCGTGCCCCGGCGTGCCGAGCGCCGGGCGCGCCGCGAGCGGGCCGCGCGGGCACTGGCGGCCGGTGAGCCAGTGCCGGAGGAGCTGCTGGACGAGGCCGAGGACCTGGAGTACGCCGCCGTCCGCGAACGCCTTGAGTTCCTCAACGAGGTCAGCGGCGCGATCGGCACCTCGCTGGACCTCTCGCGGACCATCCTCGAAGTCAGCCGGGCGGTCGTCCCCCGCTTCACCGACGTCGCCGGCACCTATCTGCGCGAACAGGTCGTCGCGGGGGAGGGCTTCCCCGACGGCGTGCCCGACACGACGACGATGTGGCACCGGGTCGCCCTGGAGCACACCGACGAACCCGGCCGCTGGGACGACGTCGTACCGGTCGGCGAGGCGATGCCCTTCCCGGCGCACACCCCCTTCTTCCAGTGCATGACCAGCGGCGAGCCGGTCCTGGTGCCCCGCATCACCGAGGAGATGGGCCACGCCATCGCCTCCCAGTTCGAGAAGCGGGACATCCGGCCGCTCATCACGGGCCGCTCGATGCTGCTGGTGCCGCTGAAGGCGCGCAACGTCGTCCTCGGCTTCATGGTCCTGCTCCGGCACCCGGAGCGGCCCGTCTTCAACGACATGGACCGCGTCACCGGCGCCGAACTCGCCGCCCGCGCGGGGCTCGTACTCGACAACGCGCGCATGTACACCCACCAGGAGAACGTCGCAGAGACGCTCCAGGACAGCATGCTGCCGCACATCCCCGCGCGCATGGCCGGCTGCGACATCGCCACCCGCTACCTGCCGGGCACGTTGCTCGGCCGGGTCGGCGGCGACTGGTTCGACTCGGTCAAGCTGCCCGGCGCCCGCACCGCCCTCGTCGTCGGCGACGTCATGGGTCACGGGCTGGGCTCGGCCGCGATGATGGGGCAACTGCGCACCGCCGTCCAGACCATGGCCGGCCTCGACCTGCCGCCCGCCCAGCTCCTGCGCAACCTCGACGACCTCGCCCAACGGCTCGGCGACACCCACCTCGCGACCTGCCTGTACGCCGTGTACGACCCCATCGCCGGGGAACTGCACCTCGCCAATGCCGGGCACATCCCGCCCGTCCTGGTCCGTGCCGAGGACGGCGCCAGCGAGCTGATCGACCTGCCGACGGGGGCGCCGATCGGCGTCGGAGGGGTGCCCTTCGAGTCGGTGCGCGTGCCGGTGGCACCCGGCGACCGGCTGGTGATGTGCACCGACGGCCTGGTGGAGGTGCGCGGCGAGGACATCGGCGTCGGCCTCGCCACCCTCTGCGAATCCGCCGCACACCCGGCCGCGTCCATGGACGACGCCTGCGACACCATCATCCGCGCCCTGGGCATCCGCGGCGGCCGCAAGGACGACGTCGCCCTGCTGATGGCCCGGCTGACCGGCATCGAGCCCGACGCCGTCGCCGAGTGGCGCCTCGCCCGCGACCCGGCCGAGGTGGGCCGCGCCCGCGCGGCGGTCCGCGAGCAACTCCACGACTGGGGGCTGCCGAAGCTGGCCGGTCCGGCGGAGCTGATGGTCAGCGAACTCGTCACCAACGCCGTCCGCCACGCGCACGCCCGCCCCGTCGAACTGCGCCTGGTCCGTGCCGACACGCTGCTGTGCGAGGTGGACGACGACGACCACGACCTGCCCGCCCTGAAGAGCGCCGGCCCGTCGGACGAGACCGGGCGCGGTCTGAGGGTCGTCAGCACCCTGGCCCGTGAATGGGGCGCCAGCCGCACCAACGCGGGCAAGACGGTGTGGTTCGAACTGACGCTGCCCGCGCGGTACCGCTAGCGCCGATGCGCCGGGCGTCCCCGCCCCGCCGCCGTTCACGTCGACCCTGTCCCGGCTCACCGCCGCAGCCCACCGGGCCCGCCCGCGGCCCGGATCCGCCCGGCGCGAACGACCGGTGAAGGAATGCGCCGGGCGCTTGTGGCCGTGCGCCGGGCGCGATACACCGTACGGACCCGTCGACGTCGGCGGGCTCGTACGTCGTCGCACCTGGGGAGCGGGCATGAGCGTGACGAGTCGGTACCGGGATGCCTGGGAAGGCTTCTGGAACGAGGCCGCCGAGGGCCAGGGGGCGGTGTTCTGGGACGCGGAGCCGACACTGACCGCCGGTCGCCACCTGGCTTACTTCGAGCCGCACCTGACCGACCCCGGCCTGCCGCTGATCGACCTGGGCTGCGGCAACGGCACCCAGACCCGCTACCTCGCCGAACGTTTTCCGCACGTCGTCGGCGCCGACCTCTCGACGGCCGCCCTCACCCACGCCCGCCACGCCGATCCGGCGGGTGTGGCCGCGTACCGTCAACTGGACGCCGCGGACAAGGCCGAGGCGGAGATCCTGCACGCGGAGCTGGGCGACGCCAACGTCTACGTCCGCGGCGTCCTGCACCAGTGCGAGCCCGACGACCGCCAGCCGCTGGCCGACGCCCTCGCCACGCTCCTCGGCGAACGCGGCCGCGCCTTCCTGGTCGAGCCCTCCCCGGCCGCCAAGACCGTCCTGATGGGCCTGGCCCGGGGTCCCGCCGGCCCGCCCGCCAAACTCGCCCCCGTGCTCCGCCACGGCCTGACCCCCGGCGCCGTCCCCGACGAGGCCGTGCCGGAGTACCTCCGCGCGGCCGGCCTCACCGTCCTGGCGAGCGGCGACCTTCCTCTGACCACCACGGAGTACACGCCGGACGGCACCCGCATCGAGCTGCCGTCGACGTGGGTGGTGGCGGGCCGGCGTGCGTGACGTGGGGCCTGACCAGGGCTGACCGATTATTGGTCTGGACCGGTGAGAGTTATCCACAGGCCTGGCTGAGGCTCGACGGGACCGCGTAACGTGACGCCACATGAAGATCCTCATCAGTGCCGACATGGAAGGCGCCACCGGTGTCACCTGGCCGGCCGACGTGTTGCCGGGGACGCCGCAGTGGGAGCGGTGCCGGTCGATGTTCACCTCGGACGTGAACGCGGCCGTGCTGGGATTCTTCGACGGCGGTGCCGACGAGGTGCTGGTCAACGAGGCGCACTGGACCATGCGCAACCTGCTCCTGGAGCGGCTCGACGAGCGCACGCAGATGCTCACCGGGCGGCACAAGGCGCTGTCCATGGTGGAGGGCGTCCAGCACGGGGACGTGGACGGCATCGCGTTCGTCGGCTACCACGCGGGCGCCGGCATGGAGGGCGTCCTCGCGCACACCTACCTCGCCAACCAGCTCACCGGCGTCTGGCTGAACGACGTACGGGCCAGCGAGGGTCTGCTCAACGCACACGTGGTCGCCGAGTACGGAGTGCCCGTGGTGCTGGTCACCGGGGACGACGTGGCCTGCGAGGACGCGCTCGGGTACGCGCCCGAGGCGCGCAAGGTCGCGGTCAAGGACCATGTGTCGCGGTACGCGGCCGTGTGCCGCACGCCCGCCAGGACCGCCGCCGACATCCGGGCCGCGGCCAAGGAGGCCGCCGCGCTCGCGGTGCGCCACGAGCCGGTCAGCGGCGGGCCCTTCACCCTCGCCCTGGAGTTCGACGCCGAGCATCTGGCTGCGGCCGCGACCGTCGTGCCCGGGGTGGCGCAGGTCGGCGAGCGGAAGGTGGCCTACACGCACGACACGATGTTCGAGGCGATCCGGACGTTCAAGGCGGTCACGACGATCGTCTCTGCGGCGGTGGAGGAGCAGTATGGCTGAGCAGACGGGCACCGGACCGGACACCGACGCGCAGGCGCTGGACGAGGTCGTCCGGTTCACCTCCGAGCTGATCCGGATCGACACCACGAACCGGGGCGGCGGCGACTGCCGGGAGCGGCCCGCCGCCGAGTACGCCGCCGCGCGGCTCGCCGAGGCCGGGATCGAGCCCACGCTGCTGGAGCGGACCGAGGGCCGCACCAACGTCGTGGCCCGCATCGAGGGCACCGACCCGTCGGCCGACGCGCTGCTGGTCCACGGTCACCTGGACGTGGTGCCCGCCGAGGCCGCCGACTGGAGCGTGCACCCCTTCTCCGGGGAGATCCGCGACGGCGTCGTCTGGGGGCGCGGCGCGGTCGACATGAAGAACATGGACGCGATGATCCTCGCGGTCGTGCGCGACTGGGCCCGGCAGGGGGTACGGCCCCGGCGGGACGTGGTGATCGCGTTCACCGCCGACGAGGAGGCCAGTGCCGAGGACGGCTCCGGCTTCCTCGCCGACCGGCACGCCGCGCTGTTCGAGGGCTGTACCGAGGGCGTGAGCGAGTCCGGGGCGTTCACCTTCCACGACGGGGCCGGGCGGCAGTTCTATCCCATCGCCGCCGGTGAGCGCGGTACGGGCTGGCTCAAGCTCACCGCGCGCGGACGGGCCGGGCACGGTTCGAAGGTGAACCGGGAGAACGCGGTCACCCGGCTCGCCGCCGCGATCACCCGCATCGGCGCTCACGAGTGGCCGCTGCGCCTCACCCCGACCGTGCGCGCCGCCCTGACCGAGATCGCCGCCGTCTACGGCATCGAGACCGACCTGAACGACGTCGACGCGCTGCTGGACAAGCTCGGCCCGGCCGCCAAGCTGGTCGAGGCCACCGTCCGCAACAGCGGCAACCCGACCATGCTGGACGCCGGGTACAAGGTCAACGTCATCCCCGCAGAGGCCGTCGCCCACGTCGACGGGCGGTTCCTGCACGGCGGCGAGGAGGAGTTCCGCAGCACCCTCGACCGGCTCACCGGGCCGGACGTGGACTGGGAGTTCGTCCACCGCGAGGTGGCCCTCCAGGCGCCGGTGGACTCGCCGACGTACGCCCGGATGCGCGCGGCGGTGGAGGAGTTCGCGCCCGAGGGGCACGTCGTGCCGTACTGCATGTCCGGGGGCACGGACGCCAAGCAGTTCTCCCGGCTAGGCATCACCGGCTACGGCTTCGCGCCGCTGAAGCTGCCCGAGGGCTTCGACTACCAGGCCCTCTTCCACGGCGTGGACGAACGGGTCCCCGTCGAGGCGCTGCACTTCGGAGCCCGCGTCCTGGACCGCTTCCTGCGCACCGCCTAGAGACAGACCCGGGGCCCGGTACCCGAGCGAACGAGCACTTGGAGGAGAACGTGGGGGAGTCAGTGCCGACTCTTTCGTACGGATCGTGGCCCTCGCCCGTCGACGCGGCCCTCGCCGCCGCGCACGACGGACGGCCCGACGACGTCGGCTTCGTCGGCGACGAGGTGTGGTGGACCGCGCCCCGGCCCACCGAGGGCGGGCGGCGGACCCTGGTGCGGCGGCACGCCGACGGCACCGAGGAGCCGGTGCTGCCCGCACCGTGGAACGTACGCAGCCGTGTCATCGAGTACGGCGGCCGTCCGTGGGGTGCGGTCACGACCGACGCCGGTCCGCTCGTGGTCTTCGTGAACTTCGCCGACCAGCGGCTGTACGCCTTCGCTCCGGGCGGCGGTGAGCCGCGCCCGCTGACGCCGCTGTCCGCGGTGGGCGGCGGGCTGCGCTGGATCGAGCCGGACCCGCGTCCCGAGCGCGGCGAGGTGTGGTGCGTCCTGGAGGAGTTCACCGGCGAGGGGCCCACCGACCTGCGCCGTCTCCTGGTGGCGGTGCCGCTGGACGGCTCCGCGGCCGACGACCGGGGCGCGGTCCGCGAACTCGCCCCCGAGCGGCACCGCTTCGTCACCGGCCCCCGCCTCTCGCCCGACGGGCACCGCGCGGCCTGGCTCGCCTGGGACCACCCGCGCATGCCCTGGGACGGCACCGAGCTGATCGTCGCCGAGGTCGGCCCCGAGGGCACGTTCCAGGAACCCCGGACCGTCGCCGGCGGGCCCGAGGAGTCGATCGCCCAGGTCGACTGGGCCCCGGACGGCACCCTGCTGTACGCCTCCGACCGCACCGGCTGGTGGAACCTCTACCGCGACGGGCAGCCCCTGTGCGCCCGCGAGGAGGAGTTCGGCGGGCCGCTGTGGAAGCTCGGGCAGCGCTGGTTCGCGCCCCTGGACAGCGGCCTGATCGCCGTCCTGCACGGCCGGGGCGCCGCGGTCCTCGGCATACTCGACCCCGAGACCGGCGAGGTCGCCGACGCGGCGGGCCCCTGGACCGAGTTCGCACCGGCCCTCGCCGCGCACGGGGAGCGGATCGTCGGCGTGGGCGCGAGCCCGCACAGCGGCTACGAGGTCGTCGAGCTGGACGCCCGCACCGGCCACGCCCGAGTGATCGGCGCCCCGCACGAGGACGCCACCGACCCGGCCTACTACCCGCAGCCGCGGATCCGCACCTTCCCGGGGCCGGGCGGACGCGAGATCCACGCCCACCTCTATCCGCCGCACAACCCCGGCTGCCGCGCCCCGGACGGCGAACTGCCGCCGTACGTCATCTGGGCGCACGGCGGCCCCACCAGCCGTTCCCCGCTCGTCCTCGACCTGGAGATCGCCTACTTCACCTCCCGCGGCATCGGCGTCGCCGAGGTCAACTACGGCGGCTCCAGCGGGCACGGCCGGGAATACCGCAACCGGCTGCGCGAGCAATGGGGAGTCGTCGACGTCGAGGACTGCGCGGCCGTCGCCGTCGCCCTCGCCGAGGAGGGCACCGCGGACCCGGAGCGGCTCGCCGTGCGCGGCGGCAGCGCGGGCGGCTGGACATCCGCCGCGTCGCTGGCCACCACCGACGTCTACGCCTGCGGCACGATCCTCTACCCGATCCTCGACCTGACCGGCTGGGGCACCGGCGAGACCCACGACTTCGAGTCGCAGTACCTGGAGAGCCTGATCGGCCCGTACGCCGAGGTCCCGGGCCGTTACACCGAGCGGTCGCCCGCCGAGCACGCCGAGAACGTCACCGCCCCCTTCCTGCTGCTCCAGGGACTCGACGACGTGATCTGCCCGCCCGTGCAGTGCGAGCGGTTCCTCGAACGCATGGCGGGCCGCGGAGTGCCGCACGCCTACCTCGCCTTCGAGGGCGAAGGGCACGGATTCCGTCGGGCGGAGACCATGGTGCGTGCTCTGGAGGCCGAACTCTCGCTCTACGCCCAGGCCTTCGGGCTGACCCCGCCCGGAGTGCCGACCCTGGAGCTGACCCGGTGAGCAAGGTGGAAGAGATGGTCCGGCCGGCCCGGCTCGCCCCCGGCGCCCGGGTGGCCGTCGTCGCGCCCAGCGGCCCCGTGCCCGAGGAGCGGCTCCAGGCGGGCCTGGACGTGCTGCGCGGCTGGGACCTGGACCCGGTCGTGGCACCGCACGTGCTGGACCGGCACGGCACCTTCGACTATCTCGCGGGCACCGACGCCGACCGGGCCGCCGACCTCCAGGCCGCCTGGTGCGACCCGTCCGTGGACGCGGTGCTGTGCGCCCGCGGCGGGTACGGCGTCCAGCGCATGGCCGACCTGCTCGACTGGGAGGCGATGCGGGCGGCCGGTCCCAAGGTGTTCGTCGGCTTCAGCGACATCACCGCGCTGCACGAGGCGTTCGCCACCCGCCTAGGCCTGGCCACCCTGCACGGTCCGATGGCGGCCGGGATCGACTTCGTCAAGAACGCCCGGGCGCAGGAACACCTGCGGGCCACCCTGTTCGCCCCGGAGACGGTCCGTGTGATCACCTCGGGCGGCACCCCGCTGGTGCCGGGCCGGGCCCGGGGCGTCACCCTGGGCGGCTGCCTCGCCCTGCTCGCCGCCGAACTGGGCACCCCGCACGCCCGTCCCTCCGCGCGCGGCGGGCTGCTGTGCCTGGAGGACGTGGGGGAGGAGACGTACCGCGTCGACCGCTACCTCACACAGTTGCTGCGCGCCGGCTGGCTCGACGGGGTCGGCGGCGTGCTGCTCGGCTCGTGGGTGGGATGCGAGCCCTACGAGCGGCTGCGGCCCCTGCTGGCCGACCGGCTCGGCGGCCTCGGCGTGCCGGTCGTCGAGGACTTCGGGTTCGGGCACTGCGAGGGCGCGCTGACCGTCCCGTTCGGCGTGCCGGCGGAACTCGACGCGGACGCGGGCACCTTGACCCTCGACCGGCCGGCGCTGCGCTGACCGTCGTAGGCTGACCCCATGCCGCACACCCCGTCCCGCCACCTCGCCGAGGGCCCGCGCGTGGGCATCCGGTACTTCACCTACGAGGACGGTGCCGAGTTCACCGCCCGGGCCCGGGAGAGCAAGGACCTGCACCAGCCCTGGCTCTTCCCGCCGGACAGCGCCCAGGCGTACGAGGCCTACGCGGGCCGGCTGATCGAGGACCGCACCAAGGCCGGGTTCCTGGTGTGCGAGAAGGACCCGGACGTGACCTCCGGGGGCGCACGCGGCAGCTCCATCGCCGGGTTCGTGAACATCAACAACATCGTCGAGGGCGGGTTCCTCAGCGGCGCGCTCGGCTACGGCGCCTTCGCGCACGCGGCGGGCCGCGGGCTGATGCGCGAAGGGCTGGACCTCGTGGTGCGGTACGCGTTCGGACCGATGCGGCTGCACCGGCTGGAGATCAACGTGCAGCCGGGCAACGCCGCCTCGATCGCGCTGGCCCGCGCCTGCGGCTTCCACCTGGAGGGCTTCTCGCCGAGGATGCTCTACATCGACGGCGCCTGGCGCGACCACCAGCGCTGGGCGATCACCGCCGAGTCCGTGACTTCCGGTTGATCTTCATCGTGTCCAGGTCCGTCACCGTCGCCTCGGCCGGCAACCGGGCACGGGCGTCCTCGGTCAGACCGTCCCAGGTGCCCCGGACGATCACCCGGTAGGTGTGCTGCTCACTCACGTGCCCGCTCTCCTTCGTCTGCGTGCGTACGCGCCGACCGCCCGACCGTAAGCCCTGTCCGCACCACCCCCACCGGATCAAACGTGAGCCACGTCGCCCCGGCCCGGCCGACGGAGCCCCTGTTCACCGCGCCGGTGAGCGGCTTCCATGGGGAACCGTGACGACGATCCGACGTGAGGTACTGACCCTGCCCGCCGCGCCGCTGGGTCCGGACAACCCCCTGCCGCCGCTGCGCCCCCTGGACGAGGCCCACCGCATCGACGACCGGGACCGGGCGGACCTGCCGCGCGACATGGCCCGCCAGGTCGACTACGAGCCACTGCGCAGCCTGCTGCCCGTCCAGGTCCGGGACGGTTACGGACGCGGGCGCGAACCGAGCGAGCTGGACGCGCTCGTCATCGAGAACGACCGGCTGCGGGCCACCGTCCTGCCGGCCCTCGGCGGCCGCATCGCCTCCCTCCGCCACAAGCCGACCGACCGCGAACTCCTCTACGTCAACCCCGTGCTCCAGCCCGCCAACTTCGCCCTCAACGGCGCCTGGTTCTCCGGCGGCGTCGAATGGAACATCGGCGCCACCGGCCACACCACCCTGTCCTGCTCACCCGTGCACGCCGCCCTCGTCCCCGCCCCCGACGGCGGACGGATGCTGCGCCTGTGGGAGTGGGAGCGGCTGCGCGACCTGCCCTTCCAGGTCGACCTGTGGCTGCCGGACGGCTCGGACTTCCTGTACGTCGGCGCCCGGATCCGCAACCCGCACGAACGCCCGGCGCCCACCTACTGGTGGTCCAACATCGCCGTCCCCGAGGACCGCCACGTCCTCGCCCCCGCCGACGAGGCCTGGCTCCCCCACTGCCTGAAGGGCGTGGGAGGTACCCCCATCGGCTACGAACGCCGACTGCGCCGCGTGCCCGTGCCGGAGTACGACGGCGTCGACCGGACGTACCCGCTGAACAGCACCTACGCCGCCGACTACTTCTACGAGGTGCCGGACCACCGGCGCCGCTGGATCGCCGCCCTCGACGAGCAGGGGCACGGGCTGGTGCAGACCTCGACCGACGTGCTGCGGGGCCGCAAGCTGTTCGTGTGGGGCACCGGACCCGGCGGCCGACGCTGGCAGGAGTGGCTCACCGAGCCCGGCACCGGCGGCTACTGCGAGATCCAGGCCGGCCTCGTCCGCACCCAGCTCGAACACGTCAGGCTGGAGGCGGAGAGCGAGGTGTCCTGGCTGGAGGCGTACGGGCCGCTCGACGCCTCGCCGGAGGGCGACTGGCACACCGTGCTGCGCGGGGCCGAGGACCGGCTCGAGGCCGCCCTGCCACGGGCCGACGTCGACGCCGCGTACGACGCCTGGCTGCCGTACGCCGACGCCGAGCCCGGCGAGCGCCTGGCCACCGGGTCGGGCTGGGGCGCGCTCGAAGTGCTGCGGGCCGGCTGGAAACTGCCCGGCACCCCCTTCGACGAGGACACCCTCGGCGAGGAACAGCGGCCCTGGCTGCACCTGCTGCGCGCCGGGGCACTGCCCGAGCCGGAACACCACGAGCCGCCCGGCGGGACGCTGGTCGCCCGGCCCTGGCGGGACATGCTGGAGACCACGGCCGCCACACCCCTCGCCGAGTACCACCTCGGAGTCGCCCAGTGGCACGGCGACGACCGCGCGCAGGCGGTGCGCAGCTGGGAGCGCGGACTCAAGACCGCCGCCGACCGCTGGCCGCTGCTGCGCTGCCTCGCCGTCGCCGACCAGGAGGACGGCCACCACGAGCGCGCCGCCGACCGGTACGCGGATGCCTTCGACGATCTGTGCGCACGCCGGCCGGACGGGCCGGACGGTGCCGGCGGGGACGAACGGTGGACGGCCGTCGCCGCCGCGCTCGGCCTGGAGGCGACCGGGGCGCTGCTCGCGGCCGGGCGCACGGCGGACGCCCGTGCCGTGTGGGAGCGACTGGATCCCGTGATCCGGGCCCGCGGCCGGTTCCGGCTGACGGAGGCGGAGCTGCTGGCCGCCGAGGGCCGGCGCGAGCGGGCGCGGGCCGTCTTCGACGAGGGCTTCGAGGTCGCCGACCTGAGGGAGGGCGCCGAGAGCATCGGTCTGCTGTGGGCGCGGCTCGACGACGCGCCGCTCCCGGCCCGCTACGACTTCCGGATGCGGCCGGACGGGGAGTGAGCCGCGCCCACCCCGCCCGGAACCCGCCTACTTCTGCTGCCGGTCCACGTACTCGTAGATCGCCCCGTCCGGGTGCCGGGCGATCAGGTTGCGGCCCGCCGGAGTGGGGACCGGGCCGGCGATGATGTCCGCGCCCAGTGAGCTGAGTACGCGGTGCGTCTCCTCGACGTCCGTCACGGCGATCGTCGCGGCCACCTTGCGCAGCACCTCGAGTTGGGACTCGGGCCCGCTCATCAGCAGGAAGCAGCCGACGGCGGCGACTTCGACGCCACCGCGTTCGAAACGGAGGGCCTCGCCACCGGCCAGGCCCTCGTAGAAGGGGATCGCCTTGTCCAGGTCGTCGACGTAGATGCGCAGTGTGGCTCCCAGAATGTCCATACGGAGGAGCCTAGTTGGGTCCACCGGCCGGCCACTCCCGCTCCGGCCATGGAAGTCGGGCCCGCGGGTACCCGCAACCCATGGAACGCATGGATCACTTGGAACACCTGGACAGGCAACTGGTCGACGAACTGGCGCAGGTGGCACGCGAGACCGTGCGCGACGAACTGCGCGAACAGACCCGCAGGCAGCGCCGCAAGGCCACGCTGTACGCCGCGTCCGGCACCGCCGCCCTGTACGCGGGCGCCGCCGTCGCGCTCGCCGTGGGACTGGCACTCGCCGTCGCACTGCCCGGCTGGGCCGCCGCGCTGATCACGGCCGCCCTCCTGGGCGTCGTGGCCCACCTGCTGCGCGGCGCGGCCCGGCCGCACGCCTCCGGGCCGGGCTCCGCCCACGGCGCCGGGCCCGCCCACGTCGTCGGCGGCGGTCCGCCCGGCGCGCCCCCGAGCGGACTCGGCATGCCGTATCCGCCGATGCCGCCCGTCGCGCCCGGCGGCGCGGGCGGAGCGACCGGGGCCCCGGGCGCGGGCACGCCCGCCCCGGGCGGCACCGGGCCGGCGGCCCCGCGCCAGGACGACATCGACCCCGAGGCCGGGCGGGAGCGCGGCTGACCGGCCGCGGGCAGAGGTACGCCCCGCACGGACAGGCGATCCGTGCGGGGCGTACCCCTGTGCCGTCCGGCCGTGACGTCCGTCAGGCGCTCTGCTGGAGCTGCGGCAGCACCTTGGTGCGGTAGAGGTCGAAGAAGCCGCGCAGGTCCGGGCCGATCTGGTTGACGTAGACGCGGTCGAAGCCGGCGTCCGCGAACTGCTTCAGCTCCGCGACGTGCTCGTCCACGTCGTCGCCGCACACCCGGTTGTCGCGGACCATGTCCTCGGTGACCAGGGTCTGCGCCTGCTCGAAGTGCTTCGGCGAGGGCAGCACCTGGCCCAGCTCGCCGGGCAGCTGTTCGTTGGCCCACAGCCGGTGCACCGTGCGTACGGCCGCGTCCTTGTCGGTGTCGTAGCAGACCTTCGTGCCCCCGCTGACCAGCTTCCCGCCGCCCCCGCCCTTGCGGTACTGCTCCACCATCGAGGTGTCCGGCATCATCGTGATGTAGCCGTCGCCGACCCTGGCCGCCAGTTTCGTCGCCGCCGGGCCGAAGCCCGAGATGTCGATCGGGACCGGCTCGTCCGGCACCGTGTACAGGCGGGCGTTCTCCACCGTGTAGTGGGTGCCGTGGTGGTTGACCTCCTCGCCGGTGAGCAGTCGGCGGATGATCAGGATGGCTTCCTCGAGCATCTCCAGGCGGACGTGCGCGGCGGGCCAGGCATCGCCGAAGATGTGCTCGTTCAGCGCTTCGCCGGTGCCGACGCCCAGCCGGAAGCGGCCGTCCGTCATCACCGCGCTGGTCGCCGCGGCCTGGGCCACCACCGCCGGGTGGATACGCACGGTCGGGCAGGTCACCGCCGTCTCCACCGGCAGGGACACGGCGTCGGACAGGGCGCCGATCACCGACCACACGAACGGGCTCTGGCCCTGTTCGCCGTTCCAGGGGTGGTAGTGGTCGGAGATCCACAGCGCCTGGAATCCGGCCTGCTCGGCCATCCGCGCCTGCTCGATGAGCTCCGCGGGACCGTACTGCTCGCACGAGAGGAAATAGCCGTACTCGGGCATGAGGGGGTGCCTCCGGACAGGGTGCGGGTGGGTCCGGGGCCGGGTACCCGGGCGCCGGGCCGGAAACCGGCGGCGCGGCGCTTCCTCGCCGGCGGGTCGCGGCTTCCCCGTGGACGTTTGGGCGCCCTGGTCAAGGGGACGCGGAAGGCTCACGAGGTACGCGACAGCCCGGAGGCGAACCGTGAGCCGACCCCGCATCGTGATCGTCGGTGCCGGCTTCGCCGGGTACCGGACGGCCCGCACCCTGTCCCGGCTCACCCGGCACCAGGCCGACATCACCCTGCTCAACCCGACCGACTACTTCCTCTACCTGCCCCTGCTGCCCCAGGTCGCCGCCGGAATCCTGGAACCGCGCCGGGTCAGCGTCTCCCTGTCGGGCACGCTGCCGCACGTACGGCTGGTGCTCGGCGAGGCCGACGGCATCGACCTCGACGGACGCGCCGTGCACTACACCGGCCCGGAGGGCGAGGAGGGCACCCTGTCCTTCGACCGGCTGGTGCTCGCCGCGGGCAGCGTCAACAAGCTGCTGCCCATCCCCGGCGTCGCCGAGCACGCCCACGGCTTCCGCGGGCTGCCGGAGGCGCTCTACCTGCGCGACCACGTGACCCGGCAGGTGGAACTCGCCGCGGCCTCCGACGACCGGGCGGAGTGCGCCGCGCGGTGCACCTTCGTCGTGGTCGGCGCGGGATACACCGGCACCGAGGTCGCCGCGCACGGCGCGATGTACACCGACGCGCAGGTCCGCAAGCACCCGATGCGCACCGGCATGCGGCCCCGCTGGATGCTGCTCGACGTGGCCCCCCGGGTCATGCCGGAGATGGACGAACGGCTCTCCCGTACCGCCGAGCGTGTCCTGCGGCAGCGGGGCGTCGACGTGCGGATGGGGACCTCCGTGAAGGAGGCCACGCACGACGGGGTCCTGCTGACCGACGGCACGAGCATCGACACCCGCACCCTGGTGTGGTGCGTGGGAGTGCGGCCCGACCCGCTGGTGGAGTCCCTGGGGCTGCCCATGGAACGCGGCCGGCTGCTCGTCGACCCCCACCTCCAGGTGCCGGGGCGGCCCGAGCTGTTCGCCTGCGGTGACGTGGCCGCCGTGCCGGACCTGAACCAGCCGGGCCAGTACACGCCGATGACCGCCCAGCACGCCTGGCGGCACGGCAAGGTCTGCGCGCAGAACGTCGTCGCCTCGCTCGGCAGGGGGCAGAGGCGGGCCTACCGCCACCGCGACATGGGGTTCGTCGTGGACCTCGGCGGTGCCAAGGCCGCCGCCAACCCGCTCGGCCTGCCGATGTCCGGCCCGGCGGCGGGTGCGGTCACCCGCGGGTACCACCTCGCGGCGATGCCGGGCAACCGCGTGCGGGTCGCCGCCGACTGGCTGCTCGACGCGGTGCTGCCCCGCCAGGCCGTGCAGCTCGGCCTCGTACGGTCCTGGTCCGTACCGCTGGAGTCGTCGTCGCCCGAGGTCGCGCGGGTACCGGGGCGTCCGGAACGGACCGGGACGGACACCGGGAGCGACATCAGCAAGGACAGCAAGGGCAGCAAGGACAGCGAGGACAGCAAGGACAGCAAGGACAGCAAGGACAGCAAGGACACCGAACAGGCCGGCGACAAGCCGGGCGGCGAGTCGGCGGAGGCCCAGCCGGGGGCCGAGCCCGCGAAGGCGCGCCCGGGTGTCGAGCCGGCCAGGAGCCAGCCGGGCGGCGAGCCCGCGAAGGCCCGCCCGGGTGGCGAGCCGGCCAAGAACCAGCCCGGTGGTGAACCGGCCAAGAACCAGCCGCACGGTGGGCACGCGAACAAGGGGCAGTCCGGCTCGCCCCGCGCGTCCGGCAAGCCCCGCCGCGCCGTCGAAGCCGCCGGACCACGTCCCGGCCGGGGAGGCTCCGGAAAGCCGGGCAAGGCCTCCCGCGCGGCCGGTGCGGGTTCCGTCGGCAAACGGCCCACCGCCCCGTCCGGACCGAGCCGGTCCGCGGGCCCGCCCACCGACCCCGGTCCCGAACCGCCGGCGAACCAGCCGCCCCCGGGACCCGACATCGCCCCCGGCCCCGTCAAGCGCACCGACGGCCGTGCCGCAGAAGGAGACTCATGAACACCGGTGAACTCGTCGACCTCGGACAGCAGTTGCGCGTCGACAGCGTACGGGCGTCCACCGCCGCGGGCTCCGGGCACCCGACGTCGTCGATGTCCGCCGCGGACCTGGTGGCCGTACTGCTGGCCAACCACCTCCGCTACGACTTCGAGCGCCCCGCCCACCCCGGCAACGACCGCTTCGTGCTCTCCAAGGGGCACGCCTCGCCCCTGCTCTACTCCGCCTTCAAGGCGGCCGGCGCCATCGACGACGAAGAGCTGCTCACCTTCCGCAAGCTCGGCAGCCGCCTGGAGGGGCACCCCACGCCGCAGCGGCTGCCGTGGGTCGAGACGGCCACCGGTTCGCTCGGGCAGGGGCTGCCCGTGGGTGTCGGCATCGCGCTGTCCGGCAAGCGGCTCGACCACAACGACTACCGCGTGTGGGTGCTGTGCGGCGACAGCGAGATGGCCGAGGGATCGGTGTGGGAGGCCGCCGAGCACGCCGGGCACGAGCACCTCGACAACCTCACCGTGATCGTCGACGTCAACCGCCTCGGCCAGCGCGGACCCACCCGGCACGGCCACGACCTCGACGCCTACGCGCGCCGTTTCCGGGCCTTCGAGTGGCACACGATCGAGATCGACGGCCACGACGTCGACGCCATCGACCGCGCCTACGGCGAGGCCCTGTCCACCAAGGGCCAGCCCACCGCGATCATCGCCCGCACCCTCAAGGGCAAGGGCGTCGAGGCCGTGGAGGACCGCGAGGGACAGCACGGCAAGCCGCTGCCCAAGGCCGAGGAGGCCGTCGCCGAACTCGGCGGCCCCCGCGACATCAGGCTGCGCGTGCACGAGCCCGAGGCCGCACGAGCCCTGCACTCCACAGGGACTGGGCAGACCGAGCTGCCCCGCTACGACAAGGGCGACGAGGTCGCCACCCGCAACGCCTTCGGCGAGGCGCTCGCCGCGGTCGGCACCGCGCGCGGGGACGTCGTCGCCCTCGACGGCGAGGTCGGTGACTCCACGCGGGCCGAGTTCTTCGCCAAGGAACACCCCGAGCGCTACTTCGAGTGCTACATCGCCGAGCAGCAGATGGTCGCCGCCGCGGTGGGGATGGCGGCGCGCGGCTGGGTGCCGTTCGCCACCACCTTCGCCGCCTTCCTGACCCGCGCCTACGACTTCGTGCGCATGGCCTCGATCAGCGGCTCCGGCATCAACCTCGTCGGCTCCCACGCGGGCGTCGCCATCGGCCAGGACGGGCCCAGCCAGATGGGTCTGGAGGACCTCGCGATGATGCGGGCCATCCACGGCTCGACCGTGCTGTACCCGTGCGACGCCAACCAGGCCGCGCGCCTGGTCGCCGAGATGGCCGGCCTGGAGGGCATCCGTTACCTGCGCACCTCGCGCGGCGAGAGCAAGGTGATCTACGGCCCCGACGAGGAGTTCCCCGTCGGCGGCAGCAAGGTGCTGCGCTCCTCCGACCGCGACCGGCTCACCGTCGTCGCGGCCGGCGTCACGCTGCACGAGGCGCTCGCCGCGGCCGACGCCCTCGAACGGGACGGCATCCCGGTCCGGGTGATCGACCTGTACTCGGTCAAGCCCGTGGACCGGGCCACGCTGCGCGCGGCCGCCGAGGAGACCGGCTGCCTGGTGACCGTGGAGGACCACCGGCGGGAGGGCGGCATCGGCGACGCCGTCCTCGACGCGTTCTCGGACGGACGGCCCGTGCCCCGGCTGGTGCGGCTCGCGGTCACGACGATGCCGGGCTCCGCCACCCCGGCGGAGGAACTGCACGGCGCGGGGATCGACGCCGAGTCCATCGAGGCGGCCGCACGGATGCTCGTGGAGCAGGCGATCGTTCCGTGAGCGTGAGCGTGAGTGGGAGCGGGAGCGGGAGCAAAAGCGGGAGCGGGAGCGGGAGCCGCAGCGGGAGCGGCGGCGGCTCCCGGACCGTGCGGGCCGGCCGGCACACGGTCGAGATCCACCGGCCGGACAAGGTGCTGTTCCCGGCCGGTGACGGCGGTAGCGAGGAGTACACCAAGGGCGATCTCGTCGACTACCACCGCGCCGTCGCCCCGTTCATGCTGCCCCACCTGCGGGGCCGCCCCCTGATGCTGGAGCGGCACCCGGACGGGATCGACGGACCGCGGTTCATGCAGAAGAACACCCCGGAGCACTACCCGGAGTGGATCGACCGGGTCGAGGTCGGCAAGGAGGGCGGCACGGTCTGCCACACCGTCTGCGACGACTCCGCCACCCTCGTCTACCTCGCCGACCAGGCCGCGCTCACCCTGCACCGCTGGCTGTCCCGGGCCGACCGGGTCGACCGGCCCGACCGCATGGTCTTCGACCTCGACCCGGCCGGAGACGACTTCGAGGCGGTCCGGACGGCGGCCCGGCTGCTGGGGGAACTGCTCGACGAGCTGAAGCTGCCCTCGGCGCCGATGACCACCGGCTCCCGGGGACTGCACGTCGTCGTCCCGCTGGACGGCCACCAGGACTTCGACGACGTACGGGAGTTCGCGCGGGCGGTCGCCGACGTCCTGGCCGCGGCCCACCCCGACCGGCTCACCACCGCCGCCCGCAAGAAGGACCGGGGCGACCGGCTCTACCTCGACATCCAGCGCAACGCCTACGCCCAGACCGCGGTCGCCCCCTTCACCGTGCGCGCCCGCCCCGGCGCCCCCGTGGCCACACCCATCTCCTGGGACCAGGTGGACGACCCCGCCCTGCACGCCCGCCGCTGGTCCGTCGCGGACGCCGTCGAGCAGGCCCGCACCCGGCCCTGGGCCGGACTCACGAACCGCGTCCGGGCCCTGGGCCCCGCCCGGCGGCGGCTGAACGCCCTGCGTGGCTGAGCGCGCCCTCAGCGGCTGAACACCCGTGCGGCTGAGCACCCCCCGTGAGGCTGAGCACCCCCCGCGCGGCACGGTGCGGCCTGACGAGGTTTGGCGAACACACATGCGGCCACCCGAGTGACGAGGTGGCCATGACCAACACCAAGAAGACGCCCGAATCGCAAGACTCGCACCAGAGTTCACGCGAGTCGCATGACTCACACGAGTCACACACACCACAGGAGTCGCGTCGTCCCAAGCCTATGGAGGTTCTGCGCGAGGCGCGAGCCCAGTTGGCGGAGCTCACCGGTATGACCGCCGAGTCCGTGTCGTCCTTCGAGCAGACGGAGGAGGGCTGGGCGCTGGAGGTCGAGGTCCTGGAGCTGGAGCGGGTGCCCGACACCATGAGCCTGATGGCGAGCTACCAGGTGGAACTGGACGCCGAGGGGCAGCTCACGGGCTATCGGCGCGTGCGGCGCTACGAGCGCGGTCGGGCCGACTCCCGCGGCAGCCGCTAGGCCGTGGACGAGACAGACAAGACGATCGAGACAGACAAGACGATCAAGACAGATAAGACGGACTAGACGGAGGAATAGCTGGCATGACTGTCGTACCGGCACAACAGACCGGCGGCGGAGGCGGCAGCAGCGGCCTTTACGACGTGCTTGAGCTTGTTCTGGACAGGGGGCTCGTCATCGACGCATTCGTGCGTGTCTCCCTGGTCGGCATCGAGATCCTGAAGATCGACGTCCGTGTCGTCGTCGCCAGCGTGGACACCTATCTGCGCTTCGCCGAGGCATGCAACCGGCTCGACCTGGAGGCCGGCCCGCGCAAGGACCCGGGGCTGCCCGACCTGGTCGGCGAGATGACCGAGTCCGGCGCCCGCGGCAAGTCCAAGGGGGCGCTGTCCGGCGCCGCCGAGACCATCTCCGACGCGTTCAAGCAGGCCCGTGACGAGGGCGGCTCCGAGCGCGAGACCTCATCGCGTCCGCGCGCCCGCAAGGCCGCGCCCTCGCGCCGGAAGGAGGAGCAGGAGTGAGTACGTACGTCTACGGCATCACCGCCGCCGCGCATCCCTCGCTCCCCGAGGGCACGGGCGGAGTCGGTGACCCGCCGCGCGAGGTGCGGATCCTCAAGGAGGGCGACCTGGCGGCCGTCGTCAGCGACGCGCCCGAGGGACTGCGCCCCAAGCGCAGGGAACTGCTCGCCCACCAGAATGTGCTGAGCGAGGTCGGCGCGGACGGCTGTGTGCTGCCCATGCGCTTCGGCAGCGTCGCCCCGGACGACAAGGCGGTCACCGGGGTGCTCGCCGAGCGTGCCGAACACTACGCGGAACGTCTGGGGGCGCTGGACGGCCGGGTCGAGTACAACATCAAGGCCACCCACGTCGAAGAGGCCGTGCTGCACCACGTGATGGCCCAGAACCCCGAGATCCGCGCCCTCGCGGAGTCCAACAGGCAGGCGGGGGGCGGAACGTACGAGACGAAGATCCGGCTCGGCGAGATGGTCGCGGCCGCGGTCAAGGGCAAGGAGGCCGAGGACGCCACCACGCTGGAACGCGCCCTGGAACCGGCCGCCGACGCCGTGAGCGTGGGTCCCGAGTCCACCGGCTGGCTGGCCAACGTCTCGTTCCTGGTCAAGCGGGAGGCGGCTGACGAGTTCCTGGCCGCCGTCGAGCGGGCCCGCGGCCGGATGCCGCACCTGGAGGTCCGCGTGAACGGCCCGCTGCCGCCGTACAGCTTCGTCGAGCCCGGCCCCGCCGAGCCCGCGGGCACGGCGGCCGGCGGGGTGGACGCCGGAGTGGGGTGACGTCATGGGACTGATCTCGGAGGTCCTGCTGCTGCCGTTCGCACCGGTGCGCGGCAGCGCCTGGGCCATCAGACAGGTGCTGGACGAGGCCGAGCGGATCTACTACGACCCCGCCACGGTACGGGCCGAACTTGCCCGCTTGGAAGAGCAGTTGGAGGCCGGCGAGATCACCGAGGAGGAGTTCGACCGACAGGAGGACGAGCTTCTGGACCGGCTGGAGATCGCTACGCGCACAAGCGCGGGATTGGGCAACGGGACGGCACCATGAATCGAGTGGGACTGGGCCTCGCGGTAGGGGCCGGCTATCTGCTGGGACGCACGAAGAAACTGAAACTCGCGGTCGCCGTGGGCACCATGGTGGCCGGCAAGAAGATGAACCTGACCCCGAAGGGCATCGCCGAACTGGTCTCCGGGCAACTGCAGAACAACCCCCAGTTCAAGGAGATAGGGGACCAGCTGCGCACTGACCTGCGGGGCGTGGGCAAGGCGGCCTCGGGCGCCATGGTCGAGCGACAGATCGACGCGCTGGCCGACCGGCTGCACGGACGCACCGCCGAGGTGCGCGACCAGCTCTCCGGCGTGGCGTCCAAGGCGCCCGGCGTCGGATCCGACGACTCCCACGACTCCGAGGCCTCGGAGGACTCGGAGCAGGACGCGGAGCACGAGGAACAGCAGGACCAGCAGGAACAGCAGGACCAGCAGGGCGAGCAGGACCAGCAGGGCCAACAGGACGAGCGGCGTGCGCCTCGGCGCGAGCGGCCCGCGAAGAAGGCTCCGCCCGAGGCGCGGAAGACCGCGAAGCAGGCGCCCGCCAAGAAGGCCGCCGCCAAGGCCCCCGCGAAGAAGGCGGCGGCGAAGCGCGCCCAGCCCGCCAAGAAGGCGGTCGGCAAGAAGACCGCCGGTGCCCGGCGCTCGAAGGACGGTGGTGAGCGATGAGCGACACCGCAGGCTCCGCGGCCTCCACGGCAGGAAAGGCCGCCAAGAAGAACCCGCTGACCGACGTGGCGCAGAGCGAGGCGGCCGACCGCCTCAAGTCCGAGGTGCAGGACTACCTCGCCGCCCAGGCCACTCGGCTGCTGACCGGCTTCGGCACCAAGCTCGGCGAGACCACCGGCAAGCTCAACGACATCGCCGAGGGCAACAGCCCCGGATTCGGCAAGCTCGCCCTCGACGGCGGACGCAAGCTCGCCGAGGGCAAGGGCCCGATGCGGGCCGCCCTCGAGGTCGGCGCCGGCAAGGTGAAGGACAACGTGGTCGGTGCCTTCAAGAACCTCACCGGCGGCAAGGGCGGGAAGAAGGGCGGCGGCGGTCAGAAGCCGACGGTCATCATCGAGTACGTCGACGTCGGCGTACCGCTGCGCACGGCCTACGACCAGTGGACCCAGTACCAGGACTTCAGCACCTTCGCCAAGGGCGTCAAGAGCGCGAACCGCGCCGACGACACGGCCTCCGACTGGCAGCTGAAGGTCTTCTGGTCCAACCGCAGCTGGAAGGCGACGACCACCGAGCAGGTGCCCGACGACCGGATCTCCTGGACGTCGGAGGGCGCCAAGGGCTCCACCAAGGGAGTCGTCAGCTTCCACGAGCTGGCCCACAATCTGACCCGCGTGGTCCTGGTCATCGAGTACTACCCGAAGGGCCTGTTCGAGAAGACCGGCAACATCTGGCGCGCCCAGGGCCGCCGGGCCCGGCTCGACCTGAAGAATTACGTCCGCCACATCACCCTCAAGGGCGAGGCCGACGACGGCTGGCGCGGCGAGATCCGCGACGGCGAGGTTGTCCGCAGCCACGAGGACGCGGTCGCGGAGGAGGAAGAGCAGCAGGAGCAGGACCGGGAGCAAGGACAGGAGTCCGAGGGCGAGGCGGACACCGAGGGCGAGCAGGAGCCCGAGGGTGAGCAGGAGTCCGAAGGTGAGCAGGAGTCCGAGGGCGAGTACGAGGAAGAGCCCGAGGGCGGGGACGAGTACGAAGAAGAGCCCGAGGGCGAGTACGAGGAAGCGCCGGAGGGCGAGCCCGAGGAGGGGTACGAGGAGGAACCGGAGGGCGAGTACGAGGAACCCGAGGCGGACAAGGAAGCCGGGGAGGACGAGTACGCGCCCCGTGAGGAGTACGAGGACGCCGAGGGCGGGAGCCGTCGATGACCACCCCCAGCCGGCTGCCCGATCCCTACGGCCAGGGACAGAGCGCCAACCTCGCCGACATCCTGGAGCGGGTGCTCGACAAGGGTGTCGTCATCGCGGGCGACATAAAGATCAACCTGCTCGACATCGAGTTGCTGACCATCAAGCTGCGGCTCGTCGTCGCCTCCGTCGACAAGGCCAAGGAGATGGGCATCGACTGGTGGGAAAGCGACCCCGCACTGTCCTCGCGCGCCCGGCAGGACGAACTCACCCGGGAGAACGCGGCGCTGCGCGAACGCCTGCGTGAGCTGGACCCGGGCCGCGTACCGAGGGAGGCGCCGTGACCGGACTGCGCTACGTCTACGCCGTCTGCCGCCCGTTCGACGCGGCCCTCCAGGCCCAGCTCACGGGGGTGGCGGGCGACCCGCCCCGGCTGCTGCCGCACGGCGACCTGGTCGCCGTCGTCAGCCATGTGCCCGAGGCCGACTTCAGCGAGGAGGCGCTGCGCGACCACTTGGAGGACCTGGACTGGCTGACCGCCACCGCACGCGCGCACCAGCAGGTCGTCGACGCGCTCACCGCCGTGACCACCCCGCTGCCGCTCCGGCTGGCCACCGTCTTCCGGGACGACAGCGGCGTACGCGTGATGCTGCAGGAGCGTGAGGCGGCCTTCCGGCGCACGCTCGACCGGCTGGACGGGCGGGTGGAGTGGGGCGTGAAGGTGTACGTCGAAACGGAGCAGGCGGAGCAGGCGGAGCAGGCGGGGACCGAACGGCCGGCCGCATCGGCCCGGCCCGCACCGAAGCCCGTCTCGGGCCGGGACTACCTGCGGCAGCGGCGCCGGCAGTCCCGGGCGAACGAAGACCAATGGAGCAGGGCCGAGGAGTTCGCCACGGGTCTGCACACGGCGCTGTCCGGCCGGGCCGACGACGCGCGGCTCCACGCGCCGCAGAATCCGCGCCTTTCCGGGGCCGCCGGACGGAACGTCCTCAATGCCGCCTATCTGGTGGGCCGCGACGCATCCGAGGAATTCGTCGAAATGGTGGACCGCACGAAGGACGACGCCCCCGGAATTCGCGTGGAACTCACCGGACCATGGGCGGCCTATTCCTTCGCCGGAGACGAGACCGGTGGGGGAGAGACCGCCGGAGAGAAAGCGGGGGAGGAATCGTGACCGTCGTGGAGCGCCGTGAGATCGCGCTCGTGGACCTGCTCGACCGGCTGCTCGCCGGCGGAGTCGTCATCACCGGCGACGTCACGCTGCGCATCGCGGACGTCGACCTGGTCCGCATCGACCTGAACGCGCTGATCAGCTCGGTCAACCGCAACGTTCCCTCACCGTTCGGGGACTGACGTGAGCGAACATCCCGGACCCCCCGAGCCCCGCAAGCGCCGCCTCGACCTCGAACCGGACACGGTCGAGCGCGACCTGGTCAAACTGGTGCTGACGGTCGTCGAGCTGCTGCGCCAGCTCATGGAACGCCAGGCGCTGCGCCGCGTCGACGAGGGCGACCTGAGTGAGGATCAGGAGGAGCGGATCGGGCTCACCCTGATGCTCCTCGACGACCGCATGACCGAACTGCGCGACCGCTACGGACTGCGGCCCGAGGACCTGAACCTGGACCTCGGGCCGCTGGGACCGCTACTGCCCCGGGAGTGAGATCTCCCGGGGCAGCAGCCTCGTCACCTGTCGTTCGTCATCTGTTGTCCGTCACCGGTGGTTCACCACCGGTACCAGCGGCCCCTGCCGCCGCCGGTCTTCGTCCCGCGGGCCAGGAAACCCAGCAGCCACAGGACCAGGACCGCCAGGGCGATCCACCAGAGAACCTTCACCGCGAATCCGAAACCGAAAAGGACGATCGCGAGAAGCAGTACGAGCAGAAGCGGAACCATAATGTTTGAACCTCCTGCCGTACTGGTTTCCCGAAATTCGCCGAACAGGCGTCGGTCATGCTTTCTTTCGGCACAGAATCTCTCCGTGCAGGACGCTGAACCAGCTTTCAGGCCGCTTTCCCCACTCCCGCCAGGCCGCCGAGACGGCGCGCAGTTCCTCCGGGGTCGCATGGCCGCCGTCGGTGGCGCGTTCCGCGTACGCCGACGCCAGGGTGCGGTCCGCCCACAGACCGCTCCACCACTCCCGCTCCTCGGGCGTGGCGAAGGTCCAGGTGGCCGAGGTCGCCGTGATGTCGGTGAACCCGGCCTCGAGCGCCCAGGCCTTCAGCCGGCGCCCGGCGTCCGGCTCGCCCCCGTTGGCGCGGGCCACCCGGCGGTACAGGTCCAGCCAGTCGTCCATGCCGGGGGAGGCGGGGAACCACGTCATGGCGCCGTAGTCGGAGTCACGGACGGCGATGATGCCGTTCGGCCGGGCGACCCTCTTCATCTCACGCAGCGCCCGCACCGGGTCGCCCACGTGCTGGAGCACCTGATGGGCGTGGACGACGCAGAAGGTGTCGTCCGGGTAGTCCAGCGCGTGCACGTCCGCGACCGCGAAGTCGGTGTTGCCCAGCCCGCGCTCGGCGGCCGTGGCCCGGGCCCGCTCCACGATCTCCGGAGCCCGGTCCACGCCGGTGACGTGGCCGTCCGGGACCAGTTCCGCCAGGTCCGCGGTGATGGTGCCGGGTCCGCAGCCGATGTCCAGGACCCGCATGTGCGGCCGCAGGGATCCGAGCAGGTAGGCGGCGGAGTTCTCGGCGGTGCGCCAGGTGTGCGAGCGGAGCACGGACTCGTGGTGCCCGTGCGTGTAGACGGCGGTCTCATGCGGCTTCGGCATGGTGGATCCCCTCTCCCGACAGTGTGATCACGGTACGCCCGTCAGCCGCATGGTGAGATGGGTGTATCGCTATATGGACCGACGGTACGTCAGGATCGTCGGGAGAGCGGGTGGAGGGCCGGCAGAGTCGGCAGAGCCAGCAGAGTCGGCAGAGTCGGCGTCAGGGCAGCAGTCCGCCGCCGGGCAGCGGCCGGTACACCGTGAGCGCCTCGGGCAGCTTCTCCAGCGTCAGGTCGCCCTCGGTCTCCGTCAGCTCACCGTCGAACGCCATCAGCGTGCCCGGCGCGACCCCCGACAGGCGCAGCCGGGGCACCTGCACCGCCGCGTGGGCGGGGGAGCGGGTCAGCGGTCCAGCGATGGCCGCCGAGAGCAGCCGCAGGGCCGGCCGGCGGCCCCCGTGCACCACCCGCACGTCCAACTGGCCGTCCGCCAGGTCGAGTCGGCGGCCCGAGGCGAGACCCCGGCGGTGGTACGTGCCGTTGCCCGCGAACAGCATCCACAGCGGCCGCCTGCGGCCCCGCACCTCGGCCTCCAGCGGGTGCCGGTCGGCACGCAGCACCCGCACGGCCGCCAGCACCCCGGCCGGCCAGCCGCCTATCCGGGGCGACCAGCGCTCCCGCTCGTTCACCAGCTCCGGGTACGCCCCGAGGCTGAAGGTGTTCAGGAAGACGCCGCGCCGCCCGCCGGAAGCGAATCGGCCCACGTCCACCCGCACTCCTTCGCCCCGCTCCAGCGCCCCGCACAGGTCCCTTACGTCCTCCACGCCCAGGTCGTAGGCGAAGTGGTTGAGCGTGCCGCCGGGCAGTACCGCGAGGGGCAGCCCGTGGCGGAGCGCGATCTCGGCCGCGGCGTTCACGGTGCCGTCGCCGCCGCACACGCCGAGCACGCGGGCGTGGCCGGCCGCCTTCTCGAGCTCGGCCCGGACGTCCCCCGGCTCGCACTCCACGACCTCGGCGTCGGGCAGCGCGTCGCACAGGGCCCGCACCCGGTCCGAGGTGCCCGAGCCGACGTTGGCGACCATGACGAGACCCTCGCCGCCGGGCAGCGCGGGCACCTCCGCACGCGGCCGGGCCGGCGGGGTGTGCTGGGCCCGCGTCGGCACCATCCCCCGTACGGCGAACGCGGCCCCCGCCCCGAGCGCCGCACCGGCCAGTACGTCGCTGGGGAAGTGGACGCCGGTGTAGACCCGGGACAGGGCGACCGCGGCGGCCACCGGGGCCACGGCCGCACCCCACGCCGGGGACTCCAGCGCGACGCCGGTCGCGAACGCGGCGGCCGACGCGGCGTGTCCGGACGGGAAGGACGTCGTGATCGGCTGCCGCTTCAGCTGCCGCACCAGCGGCACCGGGTCCAGGACCGGCCGGGGCCGGCGCACCGAGCGCTTGCCGAGGGTGTTGATCGTCAGCGAGGCCAGGCTCAGCGAGGCCAGGCCCCGGGCGGCGGCGCGCCGGGCCCTCGGGGTACGCGACGCCGCCAGCGCGGCCCCCGCCGCGAACCACAGCACCCCGTGGTTGGCACTGCGGCTCAACCGGGGCAGCAGGGGATCGGCGCCGGGCCAGGTGCGGGCGGCGACGGCCTCGAACACCCGCTGGTCCAGCCGCAGGAAGCCGTTGCGGAGGGGATGCGGGCCGGGCGTGGGGGCGGTGAGGTCTACGTCGGGGCTCATGGGTCCCGCCTACCCTGCGGACGGAGTTTCCTGCCGGTGGTCCGCGCCACGTACCCTCGGCGGGCGGCCGAAAACGGTTTGCCCGAAGCACGGCCGGAGCTGCAGAATCCGGTCCCATGGGTCACCTCGAAGCCGCGCACCTGGAGTACTGCCTCCCCGACGGGAGGACACTCCTCGGCGACGTCTCCTTCCGGGTGGGGGAGGGGGCCGTCGTGTCCCTCGTCGGACCCAACGGCGCGGGCAAGACCACCCTGCTGCGCCTGCTGGCCGGCGAGCTGAAGCCGCACGGCGGCTCCGTCACCGTCACCGGCGGCCTCGGCGTCATGCGCCAGTTCGTCGGCTCCGTACGGGACGAGACGACCGTGCGCGACCTGCTGGTGTCCGTGGCACAGCCCCGGATCCGCGAGGCCGCCCGCGCCGTCGACGCCGCCGAACACGCGATCATGACGGTCGACGACGAGGCCGCCCAGCTGACGTACGCGCAGGCACTCGCCGACTGGGCCGAGGCGCGCGGGTACGAGGCCGAGACCCTGTGGGACATCTGCACCACCGCCGCGCTCGGGATGCCGTACGAGAAGGCTCAGTGGCGGCAGGTGGGCACGCTCTCCGGGGGCGAGCAGAAACGCCTGGTCCTGGAGGCGCTGCTGCGCGGCACCGACGAGGTGCTGCTGCTCGACGAGCCGGACAACTACCTCGACGTACCCGGCAAGCGCTGGCTGGAGGAGCGGCTCGCCGAGACCCGCAAGACCGTCCTGTTCGTCTCCCACGACCGGGAACTGCTCGCCCGCGCCGCCCAGAAGATCGTCTCCGTCGAACCCGGCCCCGCGGGCGCCGACGCCTGGGTGCACGGCGGCGGTTTCGACACCTTCCACGAGGCCCGCCGCGAACGCTTCGCCCGCTTCGAGGAACTGCGCCGCCGCTGGGACGAGAAGCACGCGCAGCTGAAGAAGCTGGTGCTGGCGCTGCGTCAGGCCGCCGAGAACAGCCCCGACATGGCGTCCCGCTACCGGGCCGCCCAGACCAGGCTGCGCAAGTTCGAGGAGGCCGGACCGCCGCCCGAGCCGCCGCGCGAGCAGGACATCAGGATGCGCCTGAAGGGCGGCCGCACCGGCGTCCGCGCCGTCACCTGCGAGCAACTGGAACTCACGGGGCTGATGAAACCCTTCGACCTGGAGGTCTTCTACGGCGAACGGGTCGCCGTCCTCGGCTCCAACGGCTCCGGCAAGTCGCACTTCCTGCGGCTGCTGGCCGGCGACGACGTGGCGCACACCGGGAACTGGAAACTCGGGGCGCGCGTGGTGCCCGGCCACTTCGCGCAGACCCACGCCCACCCCGAGCTGCTGGGCCGCACCCTCCTGGACATCCTGTGGACCGAGCACTCCCAGGACCGGGGCGCCGCCATGTCCCGGCTGCGCCGCTACGAGCTGACCCAGCAGGCCGAGCAGTCCTTCGACCGGCTCTCCGGCGGTCAGCAGGCCCGCTTCCAAATCCTGCTGCTCGAACTCCAGGGCGTCACCGCCCTGCTCCTCGACGAGCCCACCGACAACCTCGACCTGGAATCGGCCGAAGCCCTCCAGGAGGGCCTGGAGGGCTTCGAGGGCACGGTCCTCGCGGTCACCCACGACCGCTGGTTCGCCCGCTCCTTCGACCGGTACCTGGTCTTCGGCAGCGACGGGCGGGTGCGCGAGACGCCGGAGCCGGTCTGGGACGAACGGCGGGTGGAGCGGGCGCGCTGACGTCCGCGGAGATCACTTCCAGCGCAGCAGCGCCCCGAGGCCGCCCACCGGCGCCTTGTCGGCGGTCTCCGGCGGCAGCACCGGCGTCACCGAGATCGCCGGGGCGCCGGTCATCACCGCCGAGCGCAGCAGGGCGTCGTCCGCCCGCGCCGACCAGGAGTTCTGCTCGCCGAGCGTCTTCAGCTCGGTACGGCGCACCGCCACCTGGTCGGCGTCCTCGCCGATCCACACCTCGCGGTGCGTGTCGGGGGCGTCCGGGATGACCAGCAGTTCGTCGATGCGGTGCTCCCGGGCGGCCTCGACCAGCGCGGGCACGCCCTCCGCCGCGCCGGACCGGCCCTCGTCGTCCGGTGACCGGGCGGCCAGGAACCGGTCCAGGTCCTCCCGGGCGCGGCTGCGGACGTGGTCCTCGCGCAGCCCCTCCACCTCGTCGTCCAGCAGCCTGCTGCCGGCGCCGCGGGAGGCCTCGGCGACGCGCTCCTGGAGACGCGAGGGCAGCCGCTCGTGCACCGAGCGCCGCTCCCGGTCGTCGCCCACCAGGATCAGCAGGTCGGCGCCCGTCTCCTCCTGGCACACCGCGAGCGCGTCCGCGATCTCCGCCGCGTTGTGCTCCCAGGTGTTCTCCACCCGGAGCTGGAAGTGACGCTCCGACCAGTCCACGCTGCTCGTGCGGTGCACCGGCCACTGCCGGCCGGTGACGCCGCCCGCGTCGGAGCTGCCCAGCGCACTGCGCAGCTCGAAGTCGGCGCCCTTGCGGTCGATGTACGCCACCACGCACACCGGGTCCTCGCCGGCCAGATCGAGCAGCGGCGTGACGTGCGGCAGCGGGGCCCAGTCGGCGGTGGTCCCGCCGTACGGGGGCCGGGCCAGCGGCGGATCGAGGATCACCTGCCCGGCACACGCGAACAGAGCCCGTCCGTGCGGGTCGGTGGCGTGCCGCAGTCCGGCGACCGCCTCCCGCACCGCCTGGCAGGTGGCGTCGTCGGCGCCCTGCTCCGCCAGCTCCCGGGCCACCGCGGCGGCCGTCAGCTCGCGCTCGTGGGGGGTGTCCTCCGTGTGCCGGGAGAGGTCGACGTAGACGGAGGCCCAGGGCCCCTGATGTTCGTAGAGGGGGTGCAGAAACGCGAGATCCATGTGGCTGCCCTCCCGGGTGCCGCTCGGGGGTGGTAGTGCTCCGGGGCGGGTACCCGGGACGCATGAACGAACACGACACGCGGGACGACACCATGACCGGAGTGGACCCGGGCCGCCTGGACGACCAGCAGCTGATGAAAGAGCTGGAGACCATCCACCGCACGCGCCACGACACCCTCCTGTACGGCTCGAACGACGCGCTGCGGGCCCACAACGACCGCATGGCCCGGCTGGAGGGCGAGTGGCTGCGCCGCAATCCACGGCGCCCGGTGGCCCCGGGCCGCACCCGTGAGGGCGCCCGGGAACGCGGCGGCTGCGGCCAGACCGCCACGCCCGGTGGCTGAACGTGACGGCGGGCCACCGGCAATCCATCGCCGATGGCCCGTCCGCCGTTCCGTCAGTCGCCCGTTCCGTCAGCCGCCCGCCTTGGCGAACTCCGCGAGGTAGGTCTCGCAGAACGCCTTGAGGTCGTCCGGCTTGCGGCTGGTGATCAGCGTGTTGCCGCCCGCGTCGCAGACCTTGACCTGTTCGTCGACCCAGGTGGCGCCCGCGTTGCGCAGGTCGGTCTGCAGGCTGGGCCACGAGGTCAGGGTCCGGCCGCGGACGACGTCCGCCTCGACGAGCGTCCACGGTGCGTGGCAGATGGCGGCCACCGGCCGGCCCTGCTCGAAGAAGTCCCTGACGAACGCCACGGCCTTCTCGTCCGTCCGCAGGAAGTCGGGGTTGGCCACCCCGCCGGGCAGGACGAGACCGCCGAAGGAGTCGGCGGACGTGTCGCCCACCACCTCGTCGACCGGGAACGTGTCCGCCTTGTCGAGGTGGTTGAAGCCCTGGATCTCGCCGGACTGCGTGGAGACGAGCACGGGGTCGTGACCCGCGTCCTTCGCCGCCTTCCACGGCTCGGTCAGTTCGACCTGTTCCACGCCCTCGGGCGCGGTGAGAAATGCGATGCGCATGGAGTTCCGATTCCCTTCCTTCACGTACCGGACGGACCGGACCGGCCGCTCTCGGTGAGGGCCACCGCCAGCTCCTGGACGTTCTCGTATCGCGCCTTGTCCGGCAGTCGGTCCAGCCCCTCGACGAGGGCGTCCGGCGCGTTGCCGCGGCGCAGTGCGCGGGTCAGTTCCCGCGGTCCCGCGGGGAAGCTGCCCCGCGTCAGGTTCCGGGCCAGCTCGAGCCGCAGGGCCTCCAGGTACGTCGGTCCACGGCCCGGTGTCACGGGTCCGTACATGACGTCCGGATCGTCCTCGGCGGCCGGCTCCGGGTCGTTCCACTCCTCGCTGCGGGTGGGGTGCCCGGACCTGAGCAGACCCTGCAGTTCATGCTTCATTTCGTCGTCGCGGTGGACGCTCATCCGGTCGCTGCCTCGCTGCATGTCTCCCTCCACATCCTCAGGGGGTGCGGACCGCGTACCCGGACGCCGGGGGCCGACACGGATTCACCCGGACGGGTCCGTTCCGATTTCCGGCGGATCAGTGATCGAGTTTCCGACGGATCAGTAATCGAGAAGCGCGGGCCGTCGTGCCCCCTCTAGCGTGTGACCACCGAGGCACTGAGGGCGTCACCTTCACCGAGCCCCCGACAGATGGAGACACGATGAGCAGCGCCAGGAGGCCGGGCACGCGGGAGCCCGGATCGCACGTCGCCGACAGCCACGACCTGATCCGTGTGCACGGCGCCCGCGAGAACAACCTCAAGGACGTCAGCATCGAGATCCCCAAGCGGCGGCTGACGGTGTTCACCGGTGTCTCCGGTTCGGGCAAGAGCTCGCTGGTGTTCAACACGATCGCCGCCGAGTCGCAGCGGCTGATCAACGAGACCTACAGCGCCTTCGTCCAGGGCTTCATGCCCACGCTCGCGCGGCCCGAGGTGGACGTCCTGGACGGCCTCACCACCGCGATCATCGTGGACCAGCAGCGGATGGGCGCCGACCCCCGCTCCACCGTCGGCACCGCCACCGACGTCAACGCGATGCTGCGCATCCTCTTCAGCCGCCTCGGCGAGCCGCACATCGGCCCGCCCAGCGCGTACTCCTTCAACACCGCCTCGGTCCGGGCCAGCGGCGCGATCACCGTCGAGCGGGGCAACAAGAAGGCGGTGAAGGCGACCTTCCAGCGCACCGGCGGCATGTGCACCCAGTGCGAGGGCCGCGGCACCGTCTCCGACATCGACCTCACCCAGCTCTACGACGACTCCAAGTCGCTCGCCGAGGGCGCCTTCACCATCCCCGGCTGGAAGTCGGACAGCCAGTGGACCGTGCAGGTCTACGCCCAGTCCGGCTTCGTCGATCCGGACAAGCCCATCCGCGACTACACCGACAAGGAGCTGCGCGACTTCCTCTACGGCGAGCCGGTCAAGGTCAAGGTCAACGGCGTCAACCTCACCTACGAAGGTCTCATCCCGAAGATCCAGAAGTCCTTCCTGTCCAAGGACAAGGAGGCGATGCAACCGCACATCCGGGCGTTCGTGGAGCGGGCCGTCACCTTCACCACCTGCCCCGAGTGCGAGGGCACCCGGCTCAGCGAGGGCGCCCGCTCGTCGAAGATCGGGAAGATCAGCATCGCCGACGCCTGTGCGATGGAGATCCGGGACCTGGCCGAGTGGGTCCGCGACCTCGACGAGCCGTCGGTGGCGCCGCTGCTCACCGCGCTGCGGGACACCCTCGAGTCCTTCGTGGAGATCGGCCTCGGCTACCTCTCCCTCGACCGGCCCGCGGGCACCCTGTCCGGAGGTGAGGCACAGCGCGTCAAGATGATCCGGCACCTCGGCTCGTCGCTCACCGACACCACGTACGTCTTCGACGAGCCCACCGTCGGACTGCACCCCCACGACATCCAGCGGATGAACGACCTGCTGCTGCGCCTGCGGGACAAGGGCAACACCGTCCTCGTCGTCGAGCACAAGCCGGAGGCCATCGCGATCGCCGACCACGTGGTCGACCTCGGCCCCGGCGCCGGCACCGCGGGCGGCACCGTCTGCTTCGAGGGGACCGTCGAGGAGCTGCGGGCCGCCGACACCGTCACCGGCCGCCACCTCGACGACCGGGCCGTCCTCAAGGAGTCGGTCCGCAAGCCCACCGGAGCCCTCGAGATCCGCGGCGCGAACACGCACAACCTCCAGGACGTCGACGTCGACGTCCCGCTCGGCGTGCTCTGCGTGGTCACCGGCGTGGCGGGCTCCGGCAAGAGTTCCCTGATCCACGGCTCGGTCCCGGCCGGCGCCGACGTCGTCTCGGTCGACCAGAGCCCCATCAAGGGCTCGCGGCGCAGCAACCCGGCGACGTACACCGGACTGCTCGACCCGATCCGCAAGGCCTTCGCCAAGGCCAACGGCGTGAAGCCGGCCCTGTTCAGCGCCAACTCCGAGGGCGCCTGCCCCACCTGCAACGGCGCCGGTGTCATCTACACCGACCTCGCGATGATGGCCGGCGTCGCCACCCCCTGCGAGGACTGCGAGGGCAAGCGGTTCCAGCCCGCCGTGCTGGAGTACCGTTTCGGCGGCCGGGACATCAGCGAGGTGCTCGCGATGTCGGTGGACCGGGCCGAGGAGTTCTTCGGCGCCGGGGACGCGCGCCTGCCCGCCGCGCACAAGATCCTCGAGCGGCTCGACGACGTCGGCCTCGGCTACCTCACCCTGGGCCAGCCGCTCACCACCCTCTCCGGCGGCGAGCGGCAGCGGCTCAAGCTGGCCACCCACATGGGCGAGAAGGGCGGCGTGTACGTCCTCGACGAGCCCACCACCGGCCTGCACCTCGCCGACGTCGAGCAACTGCTCGGCCTGCTCGACCGCCTCGTCGACGCCGGGAAGTCCGTCGTCGTCATCGAGCACCACCAGGCCGTCATGGCGCACGCCGACTGGATCATCGACCTCGGTCCCGGTGCGGGTCACGACGGCGGCCGGATCGTCTTCGAGGGCACCCCCGCCGACCTCGTCGCCGACCGCTCCACCCTCACCGGCGAGCACCTCGCCGCCTACGTCGGCGCCTGAGGGCGGCAGCGGCCCACGGCGCCGGAACCGCTACCGGTGGTGTCCGGCGCTGTGGGATCGTGGTCGGGTGACGACGCTGGAGGATCTGGCCCGGCTGCGCCGGGCCCGCGACCTGATGGACCGCGAGTACGCCGAGCCGCTCGACGTACCGGCCCTGGCGCGCGTCGCCCTCATGTCGGCGGGCCACTTCTCCCGCAGCTTCCGCGCCGCCTACGGGGAGACGCCGTACAGCTACCTCATGACGCGCCGCATCGAGCGCGCCAAGGCGCTGCTGCGGCGCGGAGACATGAGCGTCACCGAGGTCTGCTTCGCGGTCGGCTGTACCTCGCTGGGGTCGTTCAGTTCGCGGTTCACCGAACTGGTCGGCGAGAGCCCGAGCGCCTACCGGGACCGCGACCACTCCGACGGCGCCGCCGTCCCGGCCTGCGTCGCCAAGGTCTGCACCCGGCCGGTCAGGAACGGGGCGTCGGGCCGCAGCGGCGAGCCGGGCACGAGCGGCGAGCCGGTCAGGAATGGCGAGCCGGTCAGGAACGGCGAGTCCGTCAGGAACGGCGAGTCCGTCAGGAATGGCGAGTCCGTCAGGAACGGCGAGTCCGTCAGGAACGGAGAAGCGACGCCCGCGTCACCGCCCGTAGCGTGACGCACATGGACATCAGCCTCTCGCAGTGCTTCATAGCCGTCGACGACCACGACAAGGCGCTCGCCTTCTACCGGGACGCGCTCGGCATGGAGGTCCGCAACGACGTCGGGTTCGAAGGGATGCGCTGGGTGACCGTCGGCTTCCCGGCCCAGCCCGACGTGGACATCGTGCTCGAACCTCCGCTCGCGGACCCCAACGCGTCGGCCACCGACAAGGAAGCCATGGCCGAGCTCCTGGCCAAGGGCCACCTGCGCGGCGTCATCCTCGCCACCGACGACGTCGACGCCACCTTCGAGCACATTCGCGCCGCGGGCGCCGAAGTCCTCCAGGAGCCCGTCGACCAGCCCTACGGCGTCCGCGACTGCGCCTTCCGCGACCCGGCCGGCAACATGCTGCGCTTCAACCAGCCGCGCAAGGGCTGAAAACCCGGGTGTTTGCCGTGGGAGGCAGGGGGCAGGCGCAAGTTCAGTGCTTCGGACAGGAGGCACGTCCGTGGGAGCGGCGCGACGCCGCCACGGATGCGTCCGAGCGGGGCCGGACGCCCTCCCACGGTGACCGCCCGACCCAAGGGCCGCGTCGTCGTACCGGTGCCGCCCGCATCGCGAGCCGGAGGCCGTCCGGATCCCGGTCGCCTCCCGTGCGGGCCGCGCCGACCGGACTGCCGTCCGGCGCGACGGCGGGACCCCGCGCTCCGAGGGAGTTGCGACGCACCATGCCGATCCACGCCAGTGTGAAGCACCCGCACGACGACGCCCCCGACACAGCCGACGCGTTCCGTCGGCTCGCCACCCTTCCCGACGGTCCCGAGCGTGACGCGGTCCGTGACCGGATCGTCGAGGCATGGCTGCCCATGGCCGAACGGCTGGCGGGACGGTTCCGCAGCCGCGGCGAGAGCTACGAGGACCTGCGCCAGGTCGCGGCCCTCGGCCTCGTCAAGGCCGTCGACCGGTACGACCCCGAGCGCGGCAACGCCTTCGAGAGCTACGCCGTGCCGACCATCACCGGCGAGATCAAGCGCCACTTCCGCGACCACATGTGGACCCTGCACGTACCGCGCCGGGTCCAGGAACTGCGCAACCGCGTGCGCTTCGCCGGCCAGGACCTGTCCCAGAGCATCTCGGGCCGCAGGCCCACCGTCACCGAGATCGCCGAGCACACCGACCTGAGCGAGGAGGACGTCCGGATCGGTCTCGAGGCCCTGGAGAGCTTCACGGCCCTGTCCCTGGACGCCGAGCTCCCGGGCAGCGAGGACGGCTACTCGCTGGGCGACGCGCTCGGCGCTCCCGACCCGGCCCTCGACACGGTCGTCGACCGCGAGGCCGTCAAGGACCGGCTGGCCGCCCTGCCCCCGCGTGAACGCGCCATCCTCTACATGCGCTTCTTCGACGACATGACGCAGAGCCGCATCGCCGAACAACTCGGCATCTCCCAGATGCACGTCTCCCGGCTGATCACCCGCTGCTGCGACCGGGTGCGGGAGCAGGTCATGCGGGACCCGGGTCCGGGGGCGTGAAACCTCGGGCTCACCCGCCCGGGCGCTCCGTTCGCGCGAACGGCGCACGGTGACGAGCGTCCACCCACCCGGCGGGCTGTGATGGCCGAGGGGCACGAGTGCCGTGCCCCCGCAGCCGTCGCTCGAAGGAGCCCGCCCCATGCGCCGCACCGCCCGCGCCCTGTCCGTCGCCGTCCTGGCCAGTGCCGCCCTGGGTGTCTCAGCGGGGGCGGGCGTCGCCGGCCCGGGCGTCCCTCCGCCCCCCGCCGACGCGGGGGAACCCGTCGCCCCGCCGTCCGCCGACGACTCGGCAGCCGTGCCCCCGCCGCCTGCAGGGGACGCCCTCCCGCCGTCCGCCGGGCGGGCCGCCGCGCAGGTCAGCCCGGCGGACGCCGCCCCGGGCGACACCGTCACCGTCTCGGTCTCGTGCGGCCCGACCGGCGGGGCCGCGGCGCCCGCGAGCCTCGACGCCACCTCGGCGGCCTTCGAGGAGGGCACCGTCGCGCTGCGCAAGGTGGCGGACGACGGGGGGACGGCGTCCGGACCGGCCTACCGCGGCACCGCGCACATAGCCGCCACCGAGGACGTCGCGCCCGAGCGGGGCGCGGAGGGTGCGGAGGACGCCGCGGCCCCGGGAGACGCCGCGGACGCCGAGGGCCCGGCGGATACGGAGGACTCGGCGGAGACCGAGGGCTGGGCGGACACCGAGGAGTCCGCCGCGGCCATCGACGACTGGACCGTCGACGGCGCCTGCCCGGACGCCTCGGGCGGCGAGGGCGGCGACCCCTGGAGCGCGACCATGAGCGTCCCGGAGGAGAACGGCGCCGGCGCCGGCGCCGGCGCAGGTGCCGCCCAGCCGGCGTGCCGGGAATCCGCCGCCCCGCGCGCGGGGACCTCCACGCACGGCACGCCCTGCGCCCCCACCAAGCCCGCGTGCCCCGAACCCACCGCGCCGCGCGGTGAGCCCGCCACGCAGGGCACGTCCTGCGGCGGTGCGAAGGCGGAGCACGGGGTGCAGGCCGGCACCGGCGGGACCTTCGGCGACTCGGTGCCCGCCCTGGTCGCCGGTGGCCTGCTGATCGCGGGCGCGTGCGGAGCGGCCGCGCACCGGCTGCGGCTGCGCCTGCGTGGGGAGGACGGGGAACGCTGACCCGCGCGGGCGCCGGCCCGGCTGTGACACGTACAACCGGAACCACAGCCATGGCGGGGCCGCACGGTGGGTACTGGCATCAACGAACGGCGAGCGAGCACAGGGATCGACAGCGAGCACAGGAATCGACAGCGAGCACAGGGATCGACGGAGACAGGGCACGGCACGGACAGGCGGCACGGACCGCGCGGAGGTACGCATGCGGCGCACGGACCCCGAAGGCCCGGCCACGGGACACGGAGGCCACGACGCCGCAGGCCGTTCCGGAGCGGGCCCCGACCCCGTGGGGCACGGCCCCGTCCGGTACGGCCCGCACTTTCCCGACGACGGGCTGCCGGTGCTGCCCGAACTGTCCGCCGTGCTCGCCGCCGCCGCGGGCCGCTCACGCGGGGAACCGGCCGGCGGTGCCCCCGCCCTCCTGGAGGCCGCGAGCGGCTACTGGGACCGGCGCGGCCTGACCACCGGCCCCGGTCACCTCGCCGCCGCCCCCGGCGCGGGCGCCCTGCTGCTCGCGCTGACCGCAGCACTGGGCGGCGACGTCCTGGTGCCCCGCCCCTGCGCCGCCTGGTGGGCACCGTACGCGCGGCTGCTGGGTCGGCCCGTCTTCCACGTACCGACGCCGGCCGAGTCCGGCGGCGTACCCGACCCGTACGCCCTCCTGGAAACCGTCCGCCGGGTCCGCGCCGAGGGCGGCGATCCCCGCCTGCTCGTGCTGTCCGTCGCCGACGACCCGACCGGCACCGTCGCGCCGCCCGAGCTGCTGCACGAGACCGTCGAGGCCGCCGTCGGCGAGGGACTGCACCTGGTCAGCGACGAGACCTGGCGCGACACCCTGCACGACCCGCACGCCACCGTGATCCTCAGCCCCGCCGAGATGCTGCCCGAGCGGGTCACCGTCGTCACCGACCTGGCCGGCGCGCTGCTGCCGCCGGCCTGGCCGGCCGCCGTCGCCCGTTTCCCCGCCTCCGCCGCCGGGAACGGCCTGCACGCGCGCGTGCTCGACGTGCTCACCGCGCTCGGCGCCCGCATCGCGGCCCCCGTCGCCGCCGCGGCCGGGTACGCGCTCGACGAGCCCGAGCCGGTCGCCGCCCGCCGGGCCGCCGCCGTACGCCTGCACGCGCGCGTGGCCGCCGCCGTGCACGCGGCCGTCGTCGCCGCGGGCGCCACCGCCCGGCCCCCGCAGGCCGGCCGCCACCTGTACGCAGACCTCGGTCCGCTGCGCGACGCGCTCGGCGCCGAGGGCGTAGGCGACGCCCAGGAACTGGAGGACTTCCTCACCGCCCGGCTCGGCATGCCCGCCCCCGGCGGCCACCGCTTCGGCGACGACCTGCCGGCCCTGCGCGTCCGGCTCGCCACCGGCCCCCTGCTCGACGCGGGCACCGACGAGCGGCGGGCGGAATGCCTCCTGTCCTCGGACCCGTTGGAACTGCCACACGTGCAACGCGCGTTGACCGGTCTGAAGTCGGTTTTCGACGGTCTCCGCGACGCTCAGCGATGGGAGCCCCCTCGATGACGCAGCAGCCCCGGTCGACCACGAGCACCCCCACGTCCGCCGAGGACACCGACGCGGCCCCCGCCCACCCGCCGCTCGCCGCACCCCGGCCGCCGGCCGAGCACCGGGTGTGGCCGCGGACGTTCCACGACCGGCTGACCGCGCCGCTGCCCGGCCTGAAGGCCCTGGCCAGATTCGCCCGCGAGGGAGCGGTGAGACCCGGCCCCGCCGGACTCGCCGACATCCCGCGGCTGCCCTACGTCCCCGGCCCGCTGCCCCGCGTGGACGCGCGCACCGTCGCCGTCACCTGGGCCGGACACGCCAGCTGGGTGGTGCGGATCGGCGGCCTCACCGTGCTCACCGACCCGGTCTGGTCCCGCCGGATCCTCGGCACCCCGGCCCGGATCACGCCCGTCGGCGTCGCCTGGAGCGCCCTGCCCCGCGTCGACGCCGTCGTCATCAGCCACAACCACTACGACCACCTGGACGCCCCCACCCTGCGCAGGCTCCCGCGCGACACCCCCGTGCTCGTGCCCGCCGGTCTGGGCCGCTGGTTCCACCGCCGCCGCTTCACCCGCGTCACCGAGCTGGACTGGTGGGAGGCGACCGAGCTGCATCCAAGGGGTGGCGCCGAAGGCGCCTTGGGCACGGGTGGTGGTGGGCGACGGGCGGGCGTCCGGTTCGACTTCGTCCCGGCCCACCACTGGTCCAAGCGCAGCCTCACCGACACGTGCCGCACCCTGTGGGGAGGCTGGGTGCTCACCGACCCCGACGGCCGGCGCGTCTACTTCGCCGGCGACACGGGATACGGCCACTGGTTCACCCGTATCGGCCGCCGCTACCCCGGCATCGACCTCGCCCTGCTCCCCATCGGCGCCTACGACCCCCGCTGGTGGCTCAGCGACGTGCACTGCGACCCGGAGGAGGCGGTACGGGCCGCCCAGGACGTCGGGGCGCGCCACATGGCACCGATGCACTGGGGCACCTTCGTCCTCTCCGCGGAACCGGTACTGGAACCCCTCACCCGCGTACGCGCCGCCTGGCAGCAGGCGGGCCTGCCCCGCGAGCGTCTGTGGGACCTGCCGGTCGGCGGCTCCCGGGTGCTGGAGTAACGCTCCCCGCCCCGGCACCTGCCGACCGCCGGACGCCTACGCCTTCGCCGGTCCCCGCAAGCGCCGCCACACTCCCGGCGCCACGCTGACCAGCACGGTGAGGGCGATCGCCGCGGCCACACCCTCCCAGGGCCTGCTGAACAGCGCGCCGCTGAGGATCCCGATCAGCTGGTACGTCAGCGCCCAGGCCAGACAGGCCGGCAGGTTGCCCCGGGCGAAGCGGCGCAGCGGCCACTTCGCCAGCAGGCAGGCCAGCATCACCGGGATCCGGCCGGCCGGCACCAGCCGGGAGAGCACCAGCACCGCCACGTCGTGCTCGGCGAGTTTCCCCTGCGCCTGCTCCAGCCGGTCCTCCGGCGCCCGGGACCGGATCGCCTCCAGCCAGCGCGAGCCGTTCTTCGAGCCGACCCCGCGCCGGCCCAGCCAGTACAGCGCCATGTCCCCGCAGAACGCCGCCAGCGACGCCGTCGCGAACACCATCAGCATCGCGAACGGCAGCGTCTGGTGCATCGCGACCACCGCCGCCGAACTGACCAGCGCGCCCGTCGGCACCACCGGCACCAGCGCACCGATCAGCACCAGCAGGAACAGCGACGGATAGCCGAGCGCCTGCTGCGTCGGCTCCGTCGGTATGTTCAGCGTCGCGGCCCCCAGCCAGCTCACCGCGCGACCTCCACCCGCACACTCTCGCCGTGCCCCAGCCGGTGCACCGCGACCCCCGGCGCGCGCAGCGCCGACAGGCGCACGAACTCCTCGCCCGGCGTGTGGAACTCGTGGGGGCGCACGGCGTCCATCCCGATCGGCCAGTACGTGCCGTAGTGCACCGGCACCGCCGTGCGCGGCGCCAGCCGGGCCAGCGCCTCGGCCGCCCTCCCCGCGTCCAGGTGCTCCGCACCCAGGTACGGGCCCCAGCCGCCCACCGGCAGCAGCGCCGCGTCGACCGGCCCGACCTCCTTCTCCATGCCGTCGAACAGACCGGTGTCCCCCGCGAAGTACGTCCGCGCCTCGCCCTCGACGACGTACCCGAGCGCGGGGGCGCGGTGCCGTCCGACCGGCAGCCGCCGCCCGTCGTGCCGCGCAGGCACCGCCCGTACGCGCAGGTCACCGACGGTCGCCTCGTCACCCGGCGCCACCTCGGTCAGCTCCAGGTGCCCGAGCCGGCGCAGCCCCGGCACCGCCCGTCGTGCGCCCCGGGGCACGAGCAGGCGCGTGCCCGGCGCGAGCCGCGCGAGCGACGGCACATGCAGGTGGTCGGCGTGCAGGTGGGACACGAGGGCCACGTCCGCACGCCACGCGTCCGGCGGCGGTACCGCGCCCCGCCTGCGGCGCAGGTGGGCGAGCCGGCGGACGAACAGGGGATCGGTGAGCACGCGAACGTCCGAGTCCTCGACCGTGCAGGTGGCGTGACCCCACCACGTGAGCTCCACCGGCACCTCTTTGCCTCCTTCGCGCGACTCCCCGAAGCCTACGTCCAGGAGTAGGGTCGGCGGCGAAAACGGGAGGTGACAGGAGGTGAGGGGGGACACCATGGGGCCGGTGCGGGTGACGGCGATCGCGAGTCTGACGCCACTGGAACAGCTGGACGACGACCCCTTCCTGGTCGACTCCCGCAGCCAGCACGCCATGTGCGCCCGCTGGGCCGCCGAGCACGGCTACGTCGTCGCCAGACAGCTCCTGGTGCGCGGTCTGCGGCACGACCACGACGCCCTGTGGGACGGAGTGCGCTCCGGGCAGGACCTGTTCGTGGCGCCGAGCCGCCGGGTGCTGGAGAGCGCGCTGTCCTCCGTCGACGACTTCACCGCGGAGTGCGCGCGGCGCGGCGTCCGCGTCGAGACGGTCGGCCACGCGGAACCGTCCTACGACGCCCGGATGAAGGCGTGCGTGCACCGCAGGCTGTCGATGCCGACGGCCGGGTACGACGGCCGCTGACCACCGCCCCGGGGTGTGAACCGGACCCGGGGGGACAAACGGGCACGCCCGGGCGTTGTGGCAGGGTGGGAAGGCCCGCACGGACGACGGGCCGGGGACGTGAGGTGTGCGGAGCGTGAGTGGAGGCCGTTGGCGCCGGGTCGCCAGCCAGATCGGGCGGAGTGTCGCGGTGTGGGCCGTGTCGACCCTCACCATGCTCGTGCTCGCCGGGATCCTGCCGGACTTCCGGCTCCAGTCGCCCGACGGGGACAGCGCGACCGACATCGCGATGACCGCCGCGGTCGGCGCCGGCGCCTTCGGCCTGCTCTCCGCCCTGGTCTGGCCGCTCATGGTCCGCCTGCTGCTCCTGGTGCCGGCCCTCGTCCTCGGCCTGTTGGTCTTCTTCCTCAACGGCGGGCTGCTGCTCCTGGCCATCGACGTGAACCCGGCCGGACGCGGCGGCGTCGCCCCCGAGACCGCGGTCGTGGTGGCCGCCGTCATGTCCGCCGTCGCCTCCGCCACCGGCGGCGCCCTGGCCGTGCGCGACGACGACGCCTACCGGCGCCGCCTCTACCGCCTTGCCGACCGCCGCCGCAGATCCGGCCCGCCCTGCCCGGCCGGTCCCGGCACCGTCTTCCTGCAACTGGACGGCGTCGGCCACGACGTCCTGCTGGACGCGGTCGACCGCGGCGCCATGCCCACCGTCGCCCGCTGGCTCGGCCGCGACGGCACCTCCGCCACCCACCGGCTCGCCCCGTGGCGCACCGACTGGTCCAGCCAGACCGGCGCCAGCCAGCTCGGCATACTGCACGGCAGCAACCACGACGTCCCCGCCTTCCGCTGGTACGAGAAGGACAGCGGCGAGGTCATGGTCTGCAACCGCCCGACCAGCGCCGCCGAACTCCAGCACCGCGCCGTCCGGCGCACCGGCGACGGCGGACTGCTCAGCCTCGACGGCGCCAGCCGCGGCAACCTGTTCGGCGGCGGCGCCGACGAACAGGCCCTCGTGCTGTCCATAGCCACCCGTCGCCGCAGCCGCGAGACCCGCTCCAGGTCCGGCTACTTCGCCTACTTCTCCGACCCCGCCAACGCCGTGCGCACCGCGATGTCCTTCGTCGCCGAGGTGTGCCGGGAGATCGGCCAGTCCACCCGCGCCCGCGTCCACAAGGTCCGCCCCCGCGTCTCCCGCGGCGGTCTCTACCCCTTCGTGCGCGCCTTCGCGACCGTCGTCGAACGCGACGTCGTCGTCGCCGCGGTCATGGGCGACATGCTCGCCGGCCGCACCGCCGTCTACGCCGACCTGGTGGCCTACGACGAGGTGGCGCACCACTCCGGGCCGGCCGGCCGGGACGCCGCCAAGGTCCTCCAGCGGCTCGACCGGGCCCTCGCCCTGATCGAGAAGGTCGCCGAGCACGCCCCCCGCTCGTACCGGATCGTGCTCCTGTCCGACCACGGCCAGAGCCCCGGCGAGACCTTCCGCGCCCGCTACGGCCTGACCCTCGCCGACCTGGTGCGGGCCGGCTGCGGACTGCCCGTGCCGCGCCGTGCCCAACGCACCCGCAGCGGCGCCGAGGCACGCAACACCGTACGGGCCGCCCTCCACCGCCCTGTCGAGGAGGGCGCCGAGCAGCAGCGGCCCGCCGACACCCCCACCGGGCGCCGCTCCGAGCCGATCGTGCTGGCCTCCGGCAACCTGGGCCTGGTCTCCTTCCCGGACGTGCCGCACCGGATGACCCGGGAGGAGATCGACGCCCGCCACCCCGCCCTGCTGCCGACCCTCGCCAACCACCCCGGCATCGGCTTCCTGCTGGTGCGCAGCGAGGAACACGGCGGTGTCGTGCTCGGCGCGCGCGGCGCCGAGGTGCCCCTGGACCGGCTCGACGAGGACCCCGGGCCGCTCACCCCCTTCGGCCCCGGCGCCGCCGACGCCGTACGCCGCACCCACTCCTTCCCGCACACCGCGGACATCATGGTCAACTCCTTCCACGACCCGGCCGACGGCGAGGTCCTCGCCTTCGAGGAGCAGATCGGCTCCCACGGCGGACTCGGCGGCGCCCAGTCGCGCGCCTTCCTGCTGTCGCCGGTCGTCCTGTCCGCGCCGGTCGGCGAGGGCGCGGAGATCCTCGGCGCCGAACACGTCCACCGGGTGCTGCGCCGCTGGCTGCGCGAGTCGAACGGCCCGCAGGTGCCCGTGGACGATTCACGGTCGAACGTCGTGGACAGCGCACCTTTTCCCGTCGCCGAGGGGTTCGTACAGGACAAAAGCGCCTGATTTGGAACGATGCGGGACTGTGCCCGACCATGGGTGGGTCCGGCGATCCCGGGCCCCGTTCCATGAGAGGCGCACCACCCCATGCACGTCACCGGGACCGTCCCCCCACCGGCTCCGGAACCGCAGGAGACCCCCGCGGCCCCCGACACCGGCCACACCGCCCCCGCCGACCCCGCATCCGGCAACGGCCGGCACGCCCGCCGCTTCGGGCTCCCCGTCGCCACCGCCCTGGTCATGGGCAACATCATCGGCGGCGGCATCTTCCTGCTCCCGGCCTCCGTCGCCCCCTTCGGCACCATCAGCCTGCTCGCCTTCGGCGTCCTGACCGTCGGCGCCATCGCGCTGGCCCTGGTCTTCGGCCGCCTCGCCGCCCGCGACCCGCGCACCGGCGGCCCCTACGTCTACGCCCGCGAGGCCTTCGGTGACTTCGCCGGGTTCCTCGCCGCCTGGGCGTACTGGATCACCACCTGGGTGTCCAACGCGGCGCTCGCCGTCGCCGCCGTCGGCTACCTCGACGTCCTGATCCCGGTGAACGGCCACCGCTGGACCGCGTGCCTGGCCGCGCTCGTCATCCAGTGGCTGCCCGCGCTCGCCAACTTCGCCGGCACCCGCTGGGTGGGCGCCGTCCAGCTGGTCTCCACCGTGCTGAAGTTCGCGCCGCTGCTGCTCGTCGCGGTCGGCGGGCTGTTCTTCTTCGACGCCGACAACCTCGGCCCGTTCAACGCGAGCGGCTCCAGCGGCATCGGCGCGGTCTCCGCCGCCGCCGCGATCCTGCTCTTCTCCTACCTCGGCGTGGAGTCCGCCGCCGTCAGCGCCGGGGAGGTCAAGGACCCCCGTCGCACGGTCGGCCGGGCCACGGTCATCGGCACCGCGGGCGCCGCCCTCGTCTACCTCCTCGGCACCCTCTCGGTCTTCGGCACCGTCACCCACGACCGCCTGGTCACCTCGGACGCCCCCTTCTCGGACGCCGTGAACGCCATGTTCGGCGGCGCCTGGGGCGGCTGGGCCGTCGCGCTGGCCGCCCTGGTCTCGATGACCGGCTGCCTCAACGGCTGGACTCTGCTCAGCGCCCAGACACCGTACGCGGCGGCCAAGGACGGCCTCTTCCCGGCCGCGTTCGCCCGCAAGCGGCGCGGGGTGCCCACCGTCGGCGTCGGCGTCACCGTCGTCCTCGCCTCGCTGCTCACCGTCTACAACTACACGTCCGGCTCGGCGAAGGTCTTCGAGGTCCTGGTCCTCGTCACCACCTTCACCGCCACCGTGCCCTACCTGCTGGCCACGGCCGCCCAGCTCTTCCACCTGCTCTCCGGACAGGGCGAGAAGGTCGACCGGGCGCGCCTGGTCCGGGACGGCGTCATCGCGGCGGTCGCGGCGGCCTTCTCCCTGTGGCTCGTCGCGGGCGCCGGCTACGCGGCGGTCTACCAGGGCGTGCTGTTCCTCTTCGCGGGCGTGCTCGTGTACGCGGTGATGGCGGCCCGCCGGCGCCGCGCGGAAGGACCCACCGCACCGTAATTGGGCTGCGCGGCGACGCAGGGGGCACGCACACTGGGCCGGTCACCCCCGACCCGTCCTCCCCTCCAAGGAGCCCCTGCGTACAGGCAGCCGTCACCGTCACTCCCGCCCGTCTCCCGGAGCTGCTGCTCGGCCTCGCCACCGTGCGGCCGGTCTTCCTGTGGGGCGCACCCGGCATCGGCAAGTCCTCCCTGGTGAGGAACTTCGCCGACTCGCTGGGCCTGGAGTGTGTGAGCCTGCTCGGCACCCAGCTCGCGCCGGAGGACCTGATCGGCGTCCCGCAGATCCGGGACGGCCGCTCGGTGTTCTGCCCGCCCGAGTCCATCGCCCGCGACGAGCCGTACTGCCTCTTCCTCGACGAGCTGAACGCGGCCACCCCGGACGTGCAGAAGGCGTTCTACTCGCTCATCCTGGACCGCCGCATCGGCAGCTACGAACTCCCCAAGGGCTCCGTCGTCATCGGCGCCGGAAACCGCGCCACCGGCCGCCACTCCTGACATCCCGCGGGCCGGACTGTACTTCCCGCCCGAGGAGATCGCCCGCTGCACCTTCGGCGTCGTCCTGGACACCTCCGGCTCCATGGACCGCACCCTGCTCGGCAAGGCGCTCGGCGCCATCGCCTCCTACGCCGAGGCCCGCGACGTGCCCGCCGCCCGGGTCGTGTTCTGCGACGCCGCGCCGCACGACGCCGGCTACCTGCCCGTGACGGACATCGCCGGCCGGGTCCGGGTGCACGGCCGCGGCGGCACCGTCCTGCAGCCCGGCCTGGACCTGCTGCTGCGCGCCGACGACTTCCCGCCCACCGCGCCGGTCCTCGTCATCACCGACGGCTGGTGCGACGTCCTGCGGGTGCGGCGCGAGCACGCCTACCTGATTCCGCAGGGCGCGCGGCTGCCGTTCACGGCCCGGGGGCCGGTCTTCCGGGTGAGCTGAGCCGGAGTGTGATCGGATGGGGGTGGGAACCCGGCTGCCGGGCTCCCACCACCCAGGTACAGCAAGAGAATTCGAGAGGACCCGCCGTGGCAACCACGCGCTCCGCACACACCGTCTGGGAAGGCAACCTGCTCGAGGGCAACGGTGTCGTCACCTTCGACTCGTCCGGCATCGGCGAGCAGCCGGTGTCGTGGCCGTCGCGCGCCGAGCAGGCGAACGGCAAGACCAGCCCGGAAGAGCTGATCGCCGGCGCCCACTCCAGCTGCTTCTCCATGGCGCTGTCGCACGGCCTGGCCGGCGCCGGCACCCCGCCCACCAGGCTCACCACCTCCGCCGACGTCACCTTCCAGCCCGGCGAGGGCATCAAGGGCATCCACCTCACCGTGGAGGGCACCGTCCCCGGCCTCACCGAGGACGCGTTCGTCGCCGCCGCCGAGGACGCCAAGAAGAACTGCCCGGTCAGCCAGGCCCTGACCGGCACCACCATCACCCTGACGGCCAAGCTGGCGTAGCACCGACCCCGGCTAGGAGCCCGCGCGCTCCCAGCCCCGCCGGTCCGGGCGCGGCCCCAGCTGCCTGGGGTCGCGCGACCGGTAGACCACGTAGGGCCGGGTCAGGTACTGCAGGGGCGCGCTGAACATGTGCACCAGACGCGTGTAGGGCACCAGGGCGATCAGCACCATCCCGACCACCGCGTGCACGTGGTACAGCACCGGCACGCCCTCCATCAGTTCCGTCCTCGGGTTCAGCGTGAACAGGCTGCGCGACCAGGGGGCGATGGTGCTGCGGTAGTCGTAACCGTTGCCGGAGGTGTCGGAGAGCTTGGCGATCATGCCCAGCAGAAGGGCGCCGACCAGGAAGACGTACATGACCTTGTCGTTGGCCGTAGTGGCGCGGAAGACCGGCGCCTTGGTGCGGCGCCGGTAGACCAGCATGCCGATGCCGGCGACCGCGAGGACCCCGGAGACGGTGCCGCCGTACAGCGAGAACAGGTGGTACGCGTGCTCGCTGATGCCGATCGACTGCGTCCAGGACGCCGGAACGAACAGGCCGATCAGATGCCCGGCCAGCACGAAGAGGATGCCGTAGTGGAAGACCGGCGAGGCGATGTTGAGCAGCTTCGACTCGTAGACCTGCGAGGAGCGCGTCGTCCAGCCGAAGCGGTCGTAGCGGTGCCGCCAGACGAGGCCCGCGACCAGCAGCGCGAAGGCGGCGTAGGGCAGGACGCCCCACAGGAAGACGTTCATCGGCGGGCTCCGGTGAGTGCGGGCGGCAGGGTGGCGCACACGGCGTCCAGGACGCACGCGTAGGGCGTGCCGAAGGCGGTGAGCCGGGAGCGCAGCTGGTCCAGGGCGTCGCGGTGCTCGGTGAGCATGGTCATGTCCCCGGTGCGGGAGACGAACTCCAGCACCGCCGGCAGGAAGTCCGGCAGCTCCTCGCCGGTGAACTCCAGGCCGTGCGCGCGGTACAGCTCCTTGAAGCGGACCAGGGACATCCCCCGGTTGCGGGTGTCGCCGTCGGTCCACCAGCTCAGGTAGAGGCTGTGCCGGTTCTTGAAGTCGAAGACCTCCACGTAGTGCGCCTGCAGCTCGCCCTGCTCGGTCGTGGCCGCGTGGTCGGTGAAGCCGCGCAGTTGCGGCGCGGCCTCGCGCAGCAGGGGCAGCCGGGTGCGGAAGTCGTCGTCGGGATACGTCAGACAGAGCGCCGCCGCCTGGTACAGCACCTCGAAGCCGGGCATCGGATCAGACCTCCCTCTCGTCGTCCGCAGTCTGCCGCCTGCGCAGGATGTGGAAGTTCTCCACCGGCACCAGCGGCAGCCGCTTGCGTCCCGAGTCCTGGCCGAACGGCCCGTCGCCGCCCATGCCCGGTCCGCCGTCGGTGTCCAGGCTGCACGTGTCCGGGAGCCCCTGAAGCGCCGACGCCTCCAGCCGGTGCGCGTCCCCGACGGCCGCCGTCGGGATCACGTACCGCTCCTCGTACTTGGCGATCGCCAGCAGCCGGTACATCTCCTCGACCTCCTCGGGGCGCATGCCGACGCCCGCGCACACGGCCGGGTCCGGGTCCTCGCCGAGGTTGACCGACCGCATGTGGGCGCGCATCGCCGCCAGCTTCTCCAGCGACGCCCGCACCGGACCGGTGTCACCGGCCGTGAACAACTCGGCCAGGTATTCCAGCGGAATGCGCAGCGTGTCGATCGCGCCGAACAGGTTGTCCGCGTCCTCGCCGTCGTACCCGGTCTCCGTCAGCGCGTCCACGACCGGGGAGAGCGGCGGGATGTACCAGACCATCGGCATCGTGCGGTACTCCGGATGCAGGGGCAGGGCGACGCGGTACCTGCTGACCAGTGCGTGCACGGGGGAGCGCCGGGCCGCCTCGATCCAGTCGAACGGGATTCCCGCCTCCTCGGCGGCCCGCCGCACCTCCGGGTCCTCAGGGTCCAGGAAAACGCCCAACTGCGCCTCGTACAGGTCGCGTTCGTTCGGCGTCTCGGCGGCCTCGGTCACCTTGTCGGCGTCGTAGAGGACCACCCCCAGGTACCTGAGCCGCCCCACGCAGGTCTCCGAACAGACCGTGGGCTGGCCCACCTCGATGCGCGGGTAGCAGAAGGTGCACTTCTCCGCCTTGCCGGTGCGGTGGTTGAAGTACACCTTCTTGTACGGGCAGCCGGTCACGCACATCCGCCAGCCCCGGCAGCGGTCCTGGTCGACCAGGACGATGCCGTCCTCCGAGCGCTTGTACATCGCCCCGGACGGGCACGACGCCACGCACGACGGGTTCAGGCAGTGCTCGCAGATGCGCGGCAGGTAGAACATGAACGTCTCTTCGTACGCGAACCGCACCTTCTCCGAGGCCTGTTGCCGGGTGCGCTGCACCATCGGGTCGAGGTCGCCGTAGGCGGGGGCGCCGCCCAGGCTGTCGTCCCAGTTCGAGGACCAGCCGATCTTCATGGGCTTGCCGTCGAGCTGCGAGACCGGCCGCGCGACGGGATAGTCCGTGCCGAGCGGCGCGTCGGTGAGGTTCTTGTAGTCGTACGTCCAGGGCTCGTAGTAGTCCTTGATCTCCGGGAGCCGCGGGTTGGAGAAGATCCCGGCGAGCTTCTTGAACCGGCCGCCCGCCTTCAGCTTCAGCGCGCCCCGCCGGTTCAGCTCCCAGCCGCCCCGCCACTTCTCCTGGTCCTCGTAGCGGCGCGGGTAGCCCTGTCCGGGGCGGGTCTCGACGTTGTTGAACCAGACGTACTCCATGCCCCGCCGGTTGGTCCACGCCTGCTTGCAGGTGACCGAACAGGTGTGGCAGCCGATGCACTTGTCGAGGTTCATGACCATGGCGACCTGGGCCATCGGGCGCATCAGTACTCGACCTCCTGGGAGCGGCGCCGGACGACCGTCACCTCGTCGCGCTGGTTGCCCGTCGGGCCGAGGTAGTTGAAGGCCCAGCTCAACTGGGCGTAGCCGCCGATGAGGTGGGTCGGTTTGAGGAGCAGGCGGGTGAGCGAGTTGTGGACGCCGCCGCGCTTCCCGGTGGTCTCGGCGAGCGGCACGTTGACCGTGCGTTCCTGCGCGTGGTGCATGTAGACCGTGCCGGGCGGCATGCGGTGCGAGACGATCGCGCGGGCCACGACCACGCCGTTGCGGTTGACCGCCTCGATCCAGTCGTCGTCCGCGACACCGATCGCCGCCGCGTCCTCGACGGACATCCAGATGGTCTGGCCGCCCCGGGACAGGGCCAGCATGAACAGGTTGTCCTGGTACTCGGAGTGGATGGACCACTTGTTGTGCGGGGTGAGGTAGCGGACCGTCACCTCGCGGTCGCCGTCGGGGCCGAGCCGCGGTTCGCCGAACAGCCGGTGCATGTCCAGCGGTGGTCGGTACACGGGCAGCGCCTCGCCCAGCTCGTGCATCCAGTCGTGGTCCACGAAGAAGTGCTGCCGCCCGGTGAGGGTGTGCCAGGGCTTGAGGTGCTCGGTGTTGAGCGTGAACGCCGTGTAGCGCCGCCCGCCCGCCTCGCTGCCCGACCACTCCGGCGAGGTGATGACCGGCACGGGCGCCGCCTGGGTGTCGGCGTAGGTGATCCGCTTGCCCTCGTGCTCGGCGGCCAGGTGGGCCATCGCCTGCCCGGTCTTGGTCTCCAGGGTTCGGAAACCCTGGGTGGCCAGGCGACCGTTGGTGGTGCCGGACAGGGCGAGGATGGTGTTGGCCGCCTTCACCGCCGTGTCCAGCGCCGGGCGCCCGTCGGCCGGGCCGCCGCGCACCGTGCCGTTGAGGTCCCGCAGCCGCGCCACCTCCTCGTCCGGCTTCAGGGTGACGCCCTTGGCGGGCAGGCCCTTGGCTTCCACCAGCGGGCCGAGCGCGGCGAACTTCGCGCCGATCGCCGTGTAGTCGCGCTCCACGACGACGAGGTTCGGCATGGTCGCCCCGGGCTCCGGATCGCACTCACCGCGCCGCCAGTCCCGTACGACACCGCCCGGCTGGGCGATCTCGCCGGGGGTGTCGTGCTGGAGCGGTGCCGCCACCAGGTCCTTGCGCACCCCGAGATGGTCCTCGGCCAGCTCACTCAGCTTCTCCGCGAGGAGCTTGAAGGTGTCGAAGTCGGTGCGGGCCTGCCACGGCGGGTTCACGGCCGGGGAGAAGGCGTGCACGTAGGGGTGCATGTCCGTGCTGGACAGGTCGTGCTTCTCGTACCAGGTCGCCGCGGGCAGCACCACGTCGGAGAGCAGCGTGGACGAGGTGTGCCGGAAGTCGAGGGACAGCAGCAGGTCGAGCTTGCCCTCGGGCGCCTCCTCGTGCCAGACGACGTCCCGGGGCCGCTCGCCGGGCGCCGCCTCCTCGGCCCGCAGCGAGGACTGGGTGCCCAGCAGGTGCTTGGTGAAGTACTCGGCGCCCTTGCCCGACGAACCGAGCAGATTGGCCCGCCACAGGGTCACGATCCGCGGCCAGTTCTCCGGCGCGTCCGGGTCCTCGCCCGCGAACTTCAGCGTGCCCGCGCGCAGTTCGGCCACCGCGTTCGCCACCGGGTCGCCGAAGGCCTCGCCCAGCTCCAGGGGGTTGCGGTCGAAGGTCGGGTACGAGGGCATCCAGCCCGTGCGCGCCGACAGGGCGAGGCAGTCCGCGCCCGCCATCCCCGACAGCCGCCCCTCGCCCAGCGGCGAGGCCAGCACGTCGGCGCGGAACCGGTCGTAGCGCCACTGGTCGGTGTGCAGGTACCAGTACCCGGTGCCGATCGCCTGGCGCGGCGGGCGCGACCAGTCGGACGCGGCGGCCAGCGACGCCCAGCCGGTCACCGGACGGCACTTCTCCTGGCCGACGTAGTGCGCCCAGCCGCCGCCGTTGCGGCCCTGGCAGCCGGTGAGCTGGAGCAGGGCGAGGAAGCCCCGGTAGATCGTCTCGGAGTGGAACCAGTGGTTGGTGCCCGCGCCCATGAGGATCATGCAGCGGCCCTTGGAGCGTTCGGCGGTCCGCGCGAACTCGCGGGCGATCCGCACACAGGCCGCCGCCGGGACCGAGGTGTGCGTCTCCTGCCAGGCCGGGGTCGCGGGCGCGTCCGCGTCCTCGTACGACGCCGGCCAGTCGCCCGGCACGTCCGGACGCGCCACGCCGTACTGGGCGAGGAGCAGGTCGAAGACCGTCGTCACCAGCGGCCCGGTCGCCCCGCCGAGGCGCGTCGCCGGCACTCCCCGGCGCAGAACGTCGCCGCGTCCCTGCCCGTGCGGGCCGCCCTCGGTGTCGAAGCGGGGGAGGAGCACCTCCACGCCCGAGGCCATCTCGTGGCCGTGCACGCTCAGCCGGGGGCGTACCTCGCCCAGGTCCAGGTTCCACTTCCCCCGGTCGGCCTCGTTCCAGCGGAAGCCCAGCGAGCCGTTCGGGACCACCGCGCGGCCCGTCGCCCCGTCCAGGACGACCGTCTTCCAGCGGGCGTCGTCGCCGCCCTGCCCCAGGTCGGCGGCGCGCAGGAACTTGTCCGGGACGTACGCCCCGCCCCGCTCGGTCAGCGTCACCAGGAACGGCAGGTCGGTGAAGCGCCGTACGTAGTCGTCGAAGAACGGGGTCTCCCGGTCGACGAAGAACTCCTTGAGCACCACGTGCCCCATCGCCATCGCCAGCGCGGCGTCCGTGCCCGGGTGCGGGTGCAGCCACTGGTCGGCGAACTTCGTGTTGTCGGCGTAGTCGGGCGAGACCACGACCACCTTCTGGCCCCGGTAGCGGGCCTCCGCCATCCAGTGCGCGTCCGGCGTGCGGGTCACCGGCACATTCGTGCCCCACATGATCAGGTACGCCGCGTCCCACCAGTCGCCCGACTCCGGCACGTCCGTCTGGTCGCCGAAGACCTGCGGGGAGGCCACGGGCAGGTCGGCGTACCAGTCGTAGAACGACAGCATCGGGGCGCCGATCAGCGAGTGGAAGCGGGCGCCCGCCGCGTGCGACACCATCGACATGGCGGGGATGGGGGAGAAGCCCGCGATGCGGTCGGGGCCGTGGGTGCGGATGGTGTGCACGTGGGCGGCGGCGACCATCTCGACCGCCTCGTCCCAACTCGCCCGGACCAGACCGCCCTTGCCGCGCGCCCGCTGGTAGCGCCCGCGGCGCTCGGGGTCGCCCTGGATGTCGGCCCAGGCCAGCACCGGGTCCTTCAGCCGGGCCTTCGCCTCGCGGTACATCGTCAGCAGTACGCCGCGCACGTACGGGTAGCGCACCCGGGTCGGCGAGTACGTGTACCAGGAGAACGCCGCACCGCGGGGGCAGCCGCGCGGCTCGTACTCGGGGCGGTCCGGACCGACCGACGGGTAGTCCGTGGCCTGGGTCTCCCAGGTGATGATGCCGTCCTTGACGAACACGTTCCAGCGGCACGACCCCGTGCAGTTCACGCCGTGCGTCGACGTCACGACCTTGTCGTGGCTCCAGCGGTCCCGGTAGAAGGCGTCCGACTCGCGCCCGCCGACCAGCCCGATGCTGTGCAGATCGGGTGCGGCGGTGCCCGGCCGGAAGAACCGTCCCGCGCGCAGCAGCGCCGCGCCCGGCTCGGTGGGCGGTGTCCGCGTGTCGGTCACGTGCGCTCCCTTGCTCACCCGGTCCCGGGTGCTCGCCAGGCCCTGGTTCCCGAACCTAGGGCCGGGCACGGGAGCGCACCCGTTCGCGGCGCCCGTACGGGTCAGGGCTTGCCTGCGCGGTCCGGGCCAGGGCTTGCGCGCGCGGTCGGGTCAGGGCTTGCGGGCCACCCCCGCGTACACCGGCACGATGCCCTCCGCCTGGGCCGCCACGTCCTCCGGGTCCGGCCGCCAGCCGGTGACCGGGATGATGCCGGGACCCATGAGCTCCAGGCCGTCGAAGAAGCGCGCGAACTCGGTGAGGGAGCGCGGGTGGAAGGGCGTGCCGCCGCGGGCGAACAGCTCCGCCGCCCGCCCCACCGCCTCGGGGTTCAGATCGGGCGTGACCTGGGAGAGGACCAGGAAGCTGCCCGGGGCGAGCACGTCGGTGTACCGCTTGAGCAGGCCGTGCACGTCGTCGCCGTCGGCCGCGTCGCCGAGGTAGTGGGTCAGGGCCACCAGCGACAGGGCGAGGGGCCGGTCGAAGTCCAGGGACTCGCCCGCCAGCCGCAGGATCAGCTCCGGGTCCCGGACGTCCGCGTGGACGTAATCGGTGGAGCCCTCCGCCGAGCCGTGCAGCAGCGCCTCGGCGTGCCTGAGGACGATCGGGTCGTTGTCGGCGTAGACGACCCGCGACTCGGGCGCCACCGCCTGGGCCACCTGGTGCAGATTCGGCTCGGTGGGGATCCCGGTGCCGATGTCCAGGAACTGGCGGATCCCGGCCTCGGCGAGGGTACGGACCGCCCGGTGCATGAACCGGCGGTTCGCGCGTGCCCCGCGCACCGCCGTGGCGTCCACCGCGAGGATCCTGCGGGCCAGCTCCTCGTCCACCGGGTAGTTGTCCTTGCCGCCCAGCCACCAGTCGTAGACCCGGGCCGGGTGCGGCCGGCTGGTGTCGACGGGCGCGGGCCCGGGCTCGGATCCGGTCATGCGGTGTCTTCTCCTCACGGACTGTGTGGCTGCGTGGCAGACCGTCGCCGGTCAGAAGGTCTCGCGGTACTCCCGCAGGATCTTCTCGGTGCGCTGGGTCGAGGCGGCGCGCGCCGTCATGTGGTCCAGGACCTCCAGGTGCGCCGAGACCTCGGTGCGGGAGTCCAGGTACAGGGCGCCCGTCAGGTACTCGGTGAAGACCATGTCGGGCAGCTCCGGCTCCGCGAACCGGAACAGGGTGAACGGCGCGTACGTCCCGGGGTGCGGCCCGTCCTCGAACTCGGCGACCTGGAGCGTCACCCGGTCCCGCGTGGCGAACTCCAGCAGCTTGTCGAGCTGCTCGCGCATCACCCGGCCGTGGATGCTCACCGGGCGCTTCAGCACCGTCTCGTCCATCACCACCCACAGGTGGGGCGGGTCGGGGCGGTCCAGCAGGCGCTGCCGCTCCATGCGCAGGGACACGTGCCGCTCCACCGCGTCCGCGCCCGCGTTGCCGATCGTCCCGGCCTCCAGGACCGAGCGGGCGTAGTCCTCGGTCTGGAGCAGGCCCGGGACGAAGTGCGGCTCGTAGGAACGGACGATCCGCGCGGCGCCCTCCAGGCTCACGTACAGGCTGAACCAGTCCGGCAGCACGTCGTGGTACCGCTGCCACCAGCCCGGCTGGTTCGCCTCCTCGGCGAGCGCGACGAACGCCGAGACCTCGTCGGCGGCGACCCCGTACGCCGTCAGCAGTATCTGGACATACGGTATTTTCAGCGCGACCTCGGCCATTTCCATGCGCCGCACGGTCGCCGGGGCCACGCGGAGCACCTTGGCGGCCTCCTCGCGCTTGAGGCCCGCCGTCTCCCGCAGTTCCTGCAGCCGTCTGCCGAGGACCACCTGGCCCACGGTGGGTGCGGCCCGCCGCTCGCTCACGCCACGCCTCCCCAACGCGCCCAAGTCTCACCGCAGTCTGTCATGTTCCTCTGTCAGTCTCACAGGGGTGTTCGTGGATCATTCGTGGACCGGACGCATTACCCGGCGGGTAATCGACCGCGCCCGTGCGGGGCGGGATGGTGGAGCCACCGGGTTCCGGTACGGCGCACTCCGGTCCGGGACCCGGCCCACCCCAGCATGTACGACCCGACGGAGGGTGACTCGTCATGTCCACGCACCAGCTTGCCGCACTCGCCCGTACGGCCGAACCGCGGCTGATGCTCCGCCGCTTCCTCGCCCTCGACGCGGCGGTGACCGGCGCCAACGCGCTCGCCTACCTCGCACTGTCCGGTCCGCTGGGCCGCTACCTCGGCGCCGGCTCCGGGCTGCTCCTCGCCCTCGGCGTCTTCCTCGTCGTGTACGCCGGGTGCGTGGGCCTGCTGGCCGCCCGCCCCCGGCCCCCGGCGCTCGCCGTCCGGGCCGTCGTCGAGGCCAACCTCGCGTGGGCGGCCGTCAGTCTCGTCGCGCTCGCCCTCTGGCTGACGCCCACCACGGCGGGAGCGGTGTGGACGGTGCTCCAGGCCGTCGTCGTCACCGGCTTCGCGCTGCTCCAGTACACGGCCCTGAGGCAGGGTCAGGTCAGCAGCGTGTGAAGGTACTTGACCGTCGCCGGGTCGGCAGGGAGCAGCGTCTCGATGGCCAGCTCGGCGACCGTCACGTCCATCGGGGTGTTGAAGGTGGAGATGGACGAGATGAACGACAGCACGTGTCCCTCGTGCTCGATCTGCATCGGCAGCGCGAAGTACGGCACCGGCTCGTCCGGCTCGGCGCCCGCCACGGTCTCCGGCACCGGATACGCCGTCACCTCGTCGTACAGCTCCCGCAGCGGCTGTGAGCGGTGCAGGGCGATCTGCCGCCCCATCTGCTCCAGCAGATGCCCGCGCCACTCGCGCAGGTTGCGGATGCGCGGCGCCAGGCCCTGCGGGTGCAGCGTCAGCCGGATCGCGTTCAGCGGCGGCGCGAGCAGGTGCTCCGCGACACCGTCCATCAGCATCGTGATCCCCCGGTTGGCCGCCAGCACCTGGTACGTCCCGTCGACGACCAGCGCCGGATACGGCTCGTATCCCCGGATCAGCCGCTCCATGCCCTCGCGCAGGGCGCCGAGCGCGGGATCGTCCAGCGGGGTCTCCGGGTAGCGCGGGGCGTAACCGGCCGCGAGCAGCAGCGCGTTGCGCTCGCGCACCGGGACGTCCAGGTGCTCGGCGAGGCGCAGCACCATCTCCTCGCTCGGCCGGGAGCGGCCCGTCTCGACGAAGCTGATGTGCCGGGCGGAGGAGTCGGCGCGCAGCGCCAGCTCCAGCTGGCTGACCCGCCGCCGCACCCGCCAGGCCCGCAGCAGCGGGCCCACGCCCCGGTCGGTGGCGGCGGTACCGGGCATGAGTGCGCTCATACCTCGAACGGTAGTCGACGGCGGGCCGCGCCGGACCGGCCGCACTGTGGCACGCTGAAGCGAACCCGCCCGTCGAGCACCACCAGCGAAGGAGCGCAGCACATGCCCGTCGAACCGCTGTCGCCGCAGGAGATCGAGGAGCGGCTGGCCGGACTGCCCGGCTGGTCCCTCGACGCCGGCCGCCTCACCCGCTCCTACCGGCTCGGCTCCCACTTCGCGGCGACCGCGATGGTCGTCCACATCGCGCAGGTGCAGGAGGAACTGGACCACCACTCCGACCTGACCCTCGGCTACAACACGGTCGCCCTCGCCGTGCACACCCACAGCGCGGGCGGCGCCGTCACCGAGAAGGACGTCGAGCTCGCCCGCAGGGTGGAGGACCTGGCCGCCGGCCACGGGGCACACTGACGGTGTGCTCGACTACGACAAGGAAGCGGAGCGGTACGACGAGTCCCGCGGCGGTGAGCCCCGGGCCGCGGCCGCCGCGCAGGCCGTACTGAGCCTGGTGCCGCGGCAGGCCCGGCGGCTGCTCGACGTGGGCTGTGGCACCGGCATCGTCACCCGGCGGATCGCGGCCGGGCGTGACGGTCTCCGGGTGACCGGTGTCGACCTCGTCCCCGCCATGGCCCGCCGCGCCGCCGCCCGGCTGCCCGGAGCCGTCGCGCTCGCCGACAGCCGCCGACTGCCTTTCGCGGACGGGGAGTTCGACGCCGTCACCAGCGTGTGGCTGCTGCACCTCGCCGGCGGCGCCGGGAACGCGCGGGCCATCGTCGGCGAGTGCGCCCGCGCGCTGCGGCCCGGCGGGGTGTACGTGACCACGGTGGACAAAGGCGCCTCCCACAACGTGGGCAGCGACATCGACGCCGTGCTCGCGGCCCGCCCGCCCAGCACCGCGCACGACGCCGCCCACCTCGTCGAGGCGTACGCCCGCGAGCACGGTCTGGTCCCCGTCGGCAAAGCCCGCTTCACCGGCCACGGCCAGGGCCGCAGCCCCCGCCGTACGGTCGCGGACCTGCGGCGCGGCTGGTTCGTCACGCTGCCCCCTGGCGGGCCCCTCGCGGAGTCGTTCGCCGCGCGGCTGGCCGCCCTGCCGGACCAGGACCGGCCCCGGCCCGACCCGGTCTTCACGCTCTTGGCGTTCAAGAAGTCCTGAGGCGGGGGCGGCAACCCGGCCGCCCCGGGCGGCGACTGAGAGGCGGAATCCATCCGCCCCTCAGGAGGTTCGTCCCGTGAGGCACCCCCACACCCGCCACACCCACCGCAGACGCCCACTCGTCCTGGCCGCAGCCCTCGCCGCCGCCGGGCTGGTCGGCGCGGGCCTGACGTCGCTGGCCCCCGGCACCGCCGAGGCAGCCACGGCACGCCAGGTCGAGGCCCTGGACCGGGGCGTCGTCAGCGTCCACACCGGCGACGGCAATCTGGTCAGTTGGCGCTGGCTGGGCACCGACCCGGACAACGTCGCGTTCAACGTCTACCGGGCCGGCACGAAGGTCAACTCCAGCCCGGTCACCGGCTCCACCACCTACTTCCACTCCGGCGCCCCCTCCCAGGCCGACTACACCGTCCGCGCGGTCGTGAACGGCACGGAGCAGGGCGACTCCGTCCACGCGATCCAGTTCCGCGCCGGCTACAAGGACGTACCGATCAGCCCGCCGGCCGGCGGCACCACCCCCGACGGCGTCTCCTACACCTACGAGGCCAACGACGCCTCCGTCGGCGACCTCGACGGCGACGGCGCGCTCGACATCGTCCTCTCTGTTCGGTGACGAAGCGGCCTCTCGGAACGATCCGCCGAAACCCTCCCCAGCCGGACCGATGGCCGCCAGACTGTGCACCTCGAAGTCACCACAAGGGGGGTGCCATGGGATTCATCAACCAGGCCAAAGGCAGCGAGGCCGGCAAGCGTGCTCGCGAAGCGCGCGAGGCCGGCAACGGCGTACTGATCTACAAGTTCATCGAGGCCGTCACCAACAGCAAGGTCACCGCGCCCATGACGGGCATGGCCGAACAGATCCAGGCCGTCGAAGCCGAAGGCTGGCGACTCGACCAGATGGCCGCGGCCGAGGGGAAGGCCCTGACGGGGGAACGGGTCTCCCTCGTCTGTCTGTTCCGCAGAACCTGACCCCGAGCGCAACGGCGCCCCCGCTGTCCTGCCGTAGCGGAGGTGCGGGGGCGCAGTTGCCTTCTCTCAGCGCCTACTCCAGCCAGAGGATCAGCACGGTGGCGATACCGGAAGCCTGACGATCATTGACACAATTTCATCACATGGTCTTCACGTAAGGGTTCACTGGGGGATGATGCACCACGCAACAGCACCATTCCCCGGGGGGAACCATGAGCAACAACTTCACACCGCCGCCCATGCCGTCCTACGGGCCACCGGTACCTCCGCCCCCGCCAGCGCCGCCGGGGAAGAACCGCACAGCGATCGTCGCCGTGGCCGCCGCCGTGGTGGCCGCCGCCGTCGCGGCAGCCGTCACCATGGGAGTCACCGGGGACGACGAGGCGGGACCCGCACCCACGGTCACCGTCACCGAGACGGCGGCCGTGGGCGAGAGCGACACCACCGTGGCCGAGGAGGAGGCCGCGGAGGAAGCCCCCGCGGCCTCAGAGGAGACCGACGACGGTGTCTACGCGCTCGACGAGACGGTCACCTACGAGTCGGACGTCGAGGTCAGCCTGTCCGGCTTCAAGCGCTCGGTGTCGGACGAGTACGCCATGCCCGAGAACACCCCCTACGTGCGGTTCACGGTCAAGGTCAAGAACAGCGGCACCAAGACCCTCGACGCCACGCTGCTCACCGTCAACTGCTCCTACGGCGAGGACGGGCGAAGCAGCGAGTCCGTCTTCGACTCCGACGCCGGTCTCGGGGGCGGCCCGGAGACCAAACTCCTCGCCGGCCGGTCGATCAACGTGCCCTGGGGCTGCGAACTACCCAAGGACGAGAAGCTGATCCAGATCGAGGTCGCCCCCGACTTCGACTCCGAGACGGCGATTTTCACCGGCCCCGTCACGTAGCGATCAGGCACGTGCGGCCGGCGAGCGTGAACCCTCCCGGTGCCGCGTTGGCCCCGACCAGCTCCCCGTGAACCCGAAGCTCACCGAAGCGCCGGGTGTGACCCCGGCGTTCCGGCCGGCGTTGTTCGCCGTCACCGTGGTGCCGGTCCGGATGTGCTCGGCGTTCCACATCTGGGTCACCTTCTGGTCGTCGGCGAACGACCAGGCGAGGGACGGGAGGAGAACATGCGAGGACCGGGCGGACCCAGGCGTGGGCAGGGGCCGCCCGGTCAGGTGGTCTCGTCGTCCGGTGACAAGACCGTGCACACGGAGCCGTCAGGCGCACCGGGGGGAGAGGCGGTGCCCACATCGCCCCTGCAAGGGGCGCGGGGCTGTGTCGACTTGCGGCTACCGCCGCGTGAGCGCGACCAGCCACGCACTGGCCCGCAGCCGAAATCGAACCGCCCAACCCGCGGAGCGCCCCGCGGGGGCTATTCCAATAGCTCCGCGTACGAACCCATGGCGAGGGCTATGTCCGCCTGGGCCCAGAACCGGTGGTACGTGAACGTGGGCGCGGCACCGCCCTGGAGATAGCTCTCGATCTTCGACCAGGCCGGGTCGTCCTGGTAGAAGGAGCGGATCGAGGCGAAGGTCGACGACGCGTCGATCGTGTCGCCGTTCGGCATGGTGCCGCTCCAGCCGTTCGGGACGTAGATCCCGTCGTCGAACCGGTTGTAGTCGGCGCGGGTCTCCGGGACGGCGATGCCGAGCGCGTCCTGGTTGTTCTCCCACATGCCGTCCAGCAGCGCCTTGGCGGTCGAGGCCGCCGCCGTGTCGCCCGAGCGGTCGGCGTAGTACGTCAGGGTCTTGGCGTACGCCGCCGCCACACCGACGTCGTTGGTGTAGTCCGCGACCGTGACGTGCAGGTCGCCGTTGTCACCCGGGGACGAGGCGTTCCAGGTGTCGGGCTGCCCCGACCACTGGAGCGTCGACGGGATCCGGAAGGTGCCGTCCGGGTTGACCGTCGTCTCCGACAGGGCCCAGTCGACCCACTTGGCCAGGACCGCCTCGGCGTCGGCGTCACCGCTCTGCTGGTAGTACTCGGCGACCCGCTCCATGGACCACGCCTGGAAGCCGAACCACTGGTTGGACGGCGGGTCGTGGTAGACAGGCTTCTCGTCGTAGTACATGCCGTAGAAGGTCGGCGTACCGGCCGGCGGCGTCGCGTACCTGCCCGCCCAGCTGTTGGTCGCGCCGCCCGCGATGGCGCCCTCGTCGGACTGCAGCCAGCGGTAGAACTCCACCTGCCGGTCGAGGGACTTGGCCCAGTCGGACTGGCCCGTCGCCGACTTGGGCTTCAGGTCGGCGTCGGTGCTCAGCGCGTACGCGGCCAGCGGGTTCTGGTAGCCGCCGTGGGTGTGGCTGGAGCCGATGCGCCAGGCCCAGCCCGCCGAGGTGTCCACCGCGCCGCCCCAGGCGTAGTACCAGGACAGCAGGTAGTGCGAGGAGTCCTTGCCGGTGCCGGCCGGGCAGCTCGACGGCCCCACGCAGTCGCCGACCTTCTTGAAGTACTTGTCGAACATGGCGTAGCGCAGGTAGTCACCCATCTTCGCGGCCTTGTCGAGGGTCGCGGAGATCTCGTCGCCCTTGCCCTGCTCCCCGGCCCAGATGTCCGCCCAGTACGCGGCCTGCACGGCGCGCGCGTCGGCGTCCGGGGCGTTGGTGAACTTCCACTGCTTGGCGTAGGAGGCGTCACCGGTGAAGAGGTCCAGGTAGCCGTACTTGCCGCCGTACTTGAAGGCGTCGCAGGTCGGCTGCGGCACCGTCTCCCACACCGACTCCTGCGCGCCGCGCTGGAAGGTGTTGATGTAGGACGGGCCGGTGTCGGAGGGGCCCGCCTCGCACTTGCCGGGCGAGTTGCCGTAGCCGTAGGTGTTGTCGACGTCCTGGAGCCAGTGCATGCCGTACACGTCGTCCGTGCCGTACGCCGACTTCAGCTCGCCGGCGATCGGGTCCGAGCCGACCGACACGCTGCCGTCCAGCGGCGCCGGGTACTCGTTCGGCGTGTCCAGCTCGGGCGCGTAGGTGGCCGGCTTCGAGGCGTTGTAGGAGGAGTTGGTCGGCTGGTCGGCGTGGGTGGGGATCATGTACGTCTCCATGATCTCCCAGGCGTTGTTGAACTTCTCCCAGTCGCCGGTCACCTTGCCGTACATGGCCTGGAGCCACAGCAGATAGCTGTACGCCTCCGACGTGGTCTCGTGACCGTGGTCCGGCGCCTCGACGATGAGGGTCTCGACCGAGTGGTACGGGATGCCCTCGGGCGAGAAGTAGCCGTTCGCCGGGTCGGTGATCTTGCCGTACAGCTCCAGGAAGCGGGCGTCGTAGTCCTTCGCGGCCGCCAGCTGGGTCACGGTGACCGTGGCCTTGCCGTGGCCGGGGGCCGTCGACTCGAAGACCGCCGAGCCGCTGCCGGAGGCGTCCGCCGAGACGGTCACCCGCTGGGCGGTGTCCCAGTTCGAGGGAGTGAAGGTGAGGCTCGCCCCGCCGGTCAGCGTCAGGCCCGTGTTGCCGCTCGCGCGGGCGGACGTGACCGTCACGTTCGCCGTCGGCTGCTCCGAGAGCTTGACCTCGTACGTCCCCGACTCACCCTGTTGGACGCCCAGTTGGCCGGGCGAGGCGACCACGGTCGGTCCCGAGGCGACCGTGACGCCGACCGGGGTCGAGTCCGCGGAGGCGCCCATGCTGTCGTAGGCCTTCGCCACCAGGGAATGACTGCCCACGGTCAAGCCAGAGGCCGAGTACGTGTAGGGCGAACTGGTGTCGGTGCCCAGCAGGGTGGCGTCGTCGTAGAACTCCACCTTGCTGATCGTGGCGCCGTCGGCCGCGGCCGCCGTGGCCGCCAGCGGCACCGCCTCGCCCTGCGAGTACACCGCGCCCGCCTCCGGGCTGGTCAGCACGGTGATCGGCGGCTGGTGCGCGCCCACGCAGGAGGTGCCGTTGACCGCGAAGTCCGTCGGGGCGGCGTTGCTGCCGCTGTACGTGAACTGTCCGCCGGTGGAGACGGCGGCCCCGGCGGCGATCCGCGCGTTGTACGACGCGTTCTTCACGGTGACGTTCCGGCCGGACTGGGACCAGGTGCCGTTCCAGCCGTTGGCCAGCTTCTGGTCGCCCGCGTAGGAATACGTCAGCGTCCAGCCGTCGACGGCGTCGGAGCCCCGGTTGGTCAGCGTCAGCTCGGCGGTGAAGCCGGAGCCCCAGTCGTTGGTCCTGTAGTCCACGCTGCACTGAAGTGCGGCTGCCTGAGCGGAAGTTGAGCCTGTGCCCAGCATCGTCAGGGGAAGTGCGAGGGCCGCCAGTGCGGCGGTCCACCATCGCCGGGCGGTGCGGCGTCTGTGTCTGTGTCCGGGGTGCATGGTGCTGGTTCCTCCTTGCGGCTCGGGGAGGGGGTGGGGGGAGGAGCAACAAGCCTTGAACCAGTGGGAGCGCTCCCATAGTGGAGAGGGTGCCTGGTGCGGTCAAGATGTGTGGAGAGTCGAAAAGATTCGACAGGGCCGGCCGGCAGAAAGTCGGTAACTCCTCTGTTCTTTGCCGTCACTTGGCGCTACCTTCGCTGCACCAGTGGGAGCGGTTCCACCAGTCGACGCGTCCGTCACGGCGTGTCCGAACTGCAAGGAGTCGCTCATGCGCCACCCCCCGTTCCACCCTCCGCGTTCAGGACTTTTAGCCGTCGCCGCAGCCGTGGCCGCTACGTGTCCGACGCCTCGCCGGCCTGTGTGCCGGATCGCTCACTCCGCGGGCGGTTCCACCGTGCCCGCGGGCCGTTCCTGACCTCCGATCACGACGGCACCCCCATGCCGATCGGCAGCGGGCCGCGCCGGGTAACGCGCGGCTCCGGACGACAGCAGCACCCCCACGAAAGAAGGAACCCGCACTCATGACCCGTACCAGAACCGCGATGCTCGCCGCCCTGACACTGGTCGCCGGCGCCTCCGGCACGGCACTGGCCGCCCAGTCCGCGAGCGCCGGAGCCGTAGCCGCCGCCTGCACCGTCGACTACCAGGTGCAGAACGACTGGGGAAGCGGATTCACCGCTGCCGTGACCGTCACCAACAACGGTGCCGCCACCTCCAGCTGGTCGCTCGGATGGACGTACGCCGGCAGCCAGAAGGTCACCAACAGCTGGAACGCGAAGGTCAGTCAGAGCGGTGCCGCCGTCACCGCGGCCAACGAGTCCTACAACGGCACTCTGTCCACCGGCGGTTCGGCGAGCTTCGGCTTCCAGGCCACCTACAGCGGCAGCAACGCGATCCCGGCCGCCTTCACCCTCAACGGCGTGACCTGCAACGTCGACGGCGGGACCGACCCCACGGACCCGCCGACCGACCCGACCGACCTGCCGACCGACCCGGGCGGCCCGTCCGACCGGGTGGACAACCCCTACGCCGGCGCCAAGGGATACGTGAACCCGGAGTGGTCCGAGAAGGCGGCGGCCGAACCCGGGGGCAGCCGGGTCGCCGACCAGCCCACCGGCGTCTGGCTGGACCGGATCGCGGCCATCGAGGGCGCGGGCGGCGGCATGGGCCTGCGCGACCACCTCGACGAGGCGCTGAAGCAGAAGGGCTCCGGCGAGCTGTACATCCAGCTCGTCATCTACAACCTGCCCGGACGGGACTGCGCGGCCCTGGCCTCCAACGGCGAGCTGGGCCCGACGGAGATCGACAAGTACAAGACGCAGTACATCGACCCGATCGCCGCGATCCTGGCCGACCCGAAGTACGCCTCGCTGCGGATCGTCACCACGGTCGAGATCGACTCGCTGCCCAACCTCGTCACCAACGTCTCGGGCCGGCCGACCGCCACGCCCAACTGCGACGTGATGAAGGCCAACGGCAACTACCAGAAGGGCGTCGGGTACGCCCTGAACAAGCTCGGTGACATCGGCAACGTCTACAACTACATCGACGCCGGCCACCACGGCTGGCTCGGCTGGGACGACAACTTCGGCGCCTCGGCCGACATGTTCAAGACGGCCGCCACCACCGAGGGCGCGACCGTCAACGACGTCCAGGGCTTCATCGTCAACACCGCCAACTACAGCGCGCTCAAGGAGGACAACTTCAAGATCACGGACAGTGTGAACGGCACGTCCGTGCGCCAGTCCAAGTGGGTCGACTGGAACCGCTACACCGACGAGCTCTCCTACGCCCAGGCCATGCGCGACAAGCTGGTCTCGATCGGCTTCGACTCGAAGATCGGCATGCTCGTCGACACCTCCCGCAACGGCTGGGGCGGCGCCCAGCGACCCACCGGTCCCGGCGCCACGACGAGCGTCGACACCTACGTCGACGGCGGCCGCTACGACCGCCGCATCCACCTCGGGAACTGGTGCAACCAGTCCGGTGCGGGCCTCGGCGAACGGCCGCAGGCCAACCCCGAGCCGGGCATCGACGCCTACGTGTGGATGAAGCCGCCGGGTGAGTCGGACGGCGCGAGCAAGGAGATCCCGAACGACGAGGGCAAGGGATTCGACCGGATGTGCGACCCGACGTACACCGGTAACGCCCGCAACGGCAACAGCATGTCCGGCGCCCTCCCGGACGCCCCGATCTCCGGGCAGTGGTTCTCCGCGCAGTTCCAGGAGCTCATGAAGAACGCCTACCCGCCCCTGTCGTGAGCGGATTCCCGCGTACGTCGCGCGGGTGAGCCGTCGGGGTCCGGTCCTCGCGGGCCGGGCCCCGACGGCCGCGTCGCCGAGCACTCCCTTTTTGCGGGAGCGGCAACATCGCTTGCACCAGGGCGGTGAGTCGTCGCACCCTGACGGCACCGCGAACGGGAGGCTGACCAGCATGGCGCACGACCACCACCACGACACGCACGGCTCCGCCCACGAACAGGGCCCCGGACACCGGCACGGACACGCACACGAGAACGGCGACATCGACTGGGCCGAGATGGCCCCGCACCTCGAGGCGCAGGCCGAGCTGTACACGCCGCTGTACCGGCAGGCCATGTCCTGGCTGGCCCGGGAGGTGACCGATCCCGGCCTGGTCGTCGACGTCGGCAGCGGACCCGGCGTCGTCTCCTGCCTGTTCGCCGACACCTTCCCCGGCGCCCGCGTCGTCGCCGCCGACGGCGCCGCACCGCTCCTCGAACGGGCCCGCGCCCGTGCCGAGCGGCTCGGGTTCGGCGACCGCTTCGGCACCCTCGCCGGTGACCTGCCCGACGCACTGGCCGAACTGGACTACCCCGCCGACCTGATGTGGGCCAGCCAGAGCCTGCACCACCTCCCCGACCAGCGCGCGGCCCTCGCCGCCCTCGGCGGGCACCTCGCCCCCGGCGGCACGCTGGCCGTCCTGGAGGGCGGACTGCCCGCCCGGTTCCTGCCCCGCGACATCGGGATCGGGCGCCCCGGACTCCAGGCCCGGATCCGCGCCGCGGAGGAGGACGCCTTCGCCGAGATGCGCGCGGACCTGCCGGACTCCGTGGCCGAGACCGAGGACTGGCCCGCGATGCTGACCGCCGCCGGACTGAAGCACACCGGCACCCGCAGCTTCCTGCTCGACCTGCCCGCGCCCGTCTCCGACGCGGCTCGCGACTACGTCACCACGTCACTGTCCCGGCTGCGCGAGCGGATCGGCGAGAGCCTCGACGCCGACGACCGCGCCACCCTGGACCGGCTGCTCGACCCCGCCGACGAGGCGGGCGTGCACCGGCGCCAGGACGTGTTCGTGCTGGTGGCGCACACCGTGTACACGGCGGTGCGGCCGGTCTGACGTCGTGCTGACGCCGGTCCGGTGCGCGAGCACTTGACACTTCGAGAGCGCTCCACGTGATGGACTCCCCGCTGTCCGTGAGAGGAACAGGAACAGTCACAGGGGGGACCATGACCGACACACCGGTCACGCTGATCACCGGGGGCGGCTGCGGTATCGGAGCCGCTGTCGCCCGCCGGCTGCTGGACGCGGGGCAGCGGGTGGCCGTCACGGGACGCGGGGAGGCGAGACTGCGGGCGTTCAGCGCCGAACTCGGTGACCCGAGGGCCTGTTGACGATTCAGGGCAGCGCCGCCGAGCACGCGCAGGTGGCCTCCGCGGTCGAGGCCACGCTCAAGGAGTTCGGCCGTCTCGACACGGTCGTCGCCAACGCCGGTTTCGCCACCCACGACTCGGTCGCCGAGGGCGACCCGGCGGGCTGGACCGAGATGGTGCTGACCAACGTGCTGGGCCAGGCCCTGCTCATCAGGGCGTCCATCGACGCGTTCAAGGAGACCCGCGGGCGGATCGTGCTGGTGGGCAGTGTCGCCGGGTTCGTGAACACGCCGGGCAACATCTACGGCGCCACCATGGGGGCACCGCCCGCTCGAGCGAAGCCGAGAGTGGGGGAGGGCGGGCAGCCCAACTGACACACACGGGACACGGGAAGGGCCCGGTCGCACGCGCGGCCGGGCCCCTCCGTGTGCGGCACCGCTCAGGAGTTGACGTTCGCCGGGTCCGGCCCGAGCCGGCGGTCCTCGTTCAGCGCGCTGATCGCCGCGAGGTCCTCGGTGTCCAGGGTGAAGCCGAACACGTCGATGTTCTCCTTGATCCGGGACGGCGTCACGGACTTCGGGATCACCACGTTGCCCAGCTGGAGGTGCCAGCGCAGCACGACCTGGGCCGGGGTGCGCCCGTGCTTCTGGGCGATGGCGACGATCGCCGGGATGTCCAGGATGCCCTTGCCGGAACCGAGCGGGGACCAGGCCTCGGTGGCGATCCCCTGCTCCGCGTGCGCCTCCCGGGCGGCGCGCTGCTGGAGGTGGGGGTGCAGCTCGATCTGGTTGACGGCCGGGATCACCGACGTCTCGGCGGTCAGCCGCTCCAGGTGCTCCGGCAGGAAGTTGGACACGCCGATGGCACGGACCCGTCCGTCGGCCAGGAGCTTCTCGAACGCCTTGTAGCTGTCGACGTACCTCTCCTTGGCCGGCATGGGCCAGTGGATCAGGTAGAGGTCGAGGTACTCCAGGCCGAGCTTCGCCAGCGAGGTGTCGAAGGCGCGGAGGGTGGAGTCGTACCCCTGGTCGCTGTTCCAGAGCTTGGTGGTGACGAAGAGATCCTCGCGGGCCAGACCGGAGGCGGCGATCGCCCGGCCGGTGCCCTCTTCATTGCCGTAGATCGCCGCTGTGTCGATGCTGCGGTACCCGGCCTCCAGTGCCTGGGCGACGGCGGTCTGCGCCTCGTCGTCCGGCACCTGCCAGACGCCGAAGCCCAGCTGGGGCATCTCGACGCCGTTGTTCAGGATGATCGGGGGGACCTTGCTGCTCACGAGCTCTTGATCCTTCGGTTGTGGTCAGGTAGTACTCATATCGTCAACGATCACGAGCCCCGACGCATTCCTGACCGTGGAACTCACGCCCGGTAAAGAGCCTCGACCTCGGTGCCGTAGGCGTTCTCGATGGCCTTGCGCTTCAGCTTCAGCGAGGGCGTCAGCAGCCCGTGCTCCTCGGTGAACGGCTGGGCGAGGATACGGAAGGTGCGGATCGACTCGGCCTGCGACACCAGCGTGTTGGCCGCGACCACCGCGCGCCGCACCTCCGTCTCCAGGTCGGTGTCGTGCACCAGGTCGGCCGGGGACATCCGCGGCTTGTTGCGCATCGTCAGCCAGTGCTCGACCGCCTCCTGGTCCAGGGTGATGAGGGCCGCCACGTAGGGGCGGTCGTTGCCGACGACGATGCACTGGTTGACCAGCGGATGGTCGCGCACCCGCTCCTCCAGCAGACCGGGGGAGACGCTCTTGCCCCCGGAGGTCACCAGGATCTCCTTCTTGCGGCCGGTGATGGTGAGGTAGCCGTCCTCGTCCAGGGAACCCAGGTCGCCGGTGGCCAGCCAGCCGTCGTGCAGGCTCTCGTCGGTGGCCTTGGGGTTGTTCAGATAGCCCGCGAAGACGTTGCCGCCGTTCAGCCAGATCTCGCCGTCGTCCGCGATGTGCACGGTGACGCCCGGCACGGGCTGCCCCACGGTGCCGTAGCGGGTGCGCTCGGGTGGGTTGGCGGTGGCGGCCGCCGTGGACTCGGTCAGACCGTAGCCCTCGTAGATCTGCACGCCCGCGCCCGCGAAGAACAGCCCGAGCCGCCGGTCCATCGCCGAGCCGCCCGACATGGCGTTGCGGATGCGCCCGCCCATCGCGGCCCGCACCTTGGAGTAGACGAGCTTGTCGAAGAACTGGTGCTGCATCCGCAGCCCCGCCGAAGGACCTGGCCCGATCCCCCAGGCCTTCGCCTCGACCGCCTCCGCGTACTTCACGGCCACGTCCACGGCCTTCTCGAAGGGACCCGCCTTCCCGTCCTTCTCGGCCTTGCGCCGCGCCGCGTTGAACACCTTCTCGAAGATGTACGGCACCGCCAGGATGAAGGTCGGCCGGAAGGCCGCCAGGTCGGGCAGCAGGGCCGCGGCGTTGAGCTGCGGCTGGTGGCCGAAGCGGACCCGGCCGCGGATCGCCGCGACCTCCACCATCCGCCCGAAGACGTGCGCGAGCGGCAGGAACAGCAGGGTCGCCGCCTCGTCGCCCCGCTTGGAGTGGAACACCGGCTCCCAGCGCTCGATGACGGTGTCCGCCTCGTACATGAAGTTGCCGTGCGTCAGGACGCAGCCCTTGGGCCGGCCGGTGGTGCCCGAGGTGTAGATGACGGTGGCGACCGAGTCCGGCGTGACCGCCTTGCGGTGCCGGTGGACCACCTCGTCGTCGAGGTGCGCGCCCGCGTCGTACAGCTCCTGGACGGCGCCGGAGTCCAGCTGCCACAGCCCGCGCAGGTGCGGCAGCCGGTCGATGACGGTGGCGATCGTCATCGCGTGGTCCTCGTGCTCCACCACCGCCGCCGTCACCTCGGCGTCGTACAGCATCCACATGCACTGCTCGGCCGAGGAGGTCGGGTAGATCGGCACCACCTGGGCACCGATCGTCCACAGGGCGAAGTCGAAGAGGGTCCACTCGTAGCGGGTGCGGGACATGATGGCGACCCGGTCGCCGAAGCGGATGCCCTGGGCCAGCAGCCCCTTGGCGAGGGCCAGCACCTCGTCGCGGAAGGCGCCGGCGGTGACGTCCCGCCACTGCCCGGACTCGTCCTTGCGGCCGAGTGCGATGTACCGCGGATCCTCCTGGGCGTGCTCGAAGACGACGTCGGCCAGACCGCCCACCGGTGGTGCCAACGTCAACGGAGGACTGGTGAACTCGCGCAAACCCCGCTCCCCGCTTTTCGATGACGCCCCCCACAGCGCGGTGAAAGCTACCCCACCCGACGCGGGGAGGGGAGGGGCGGCAAAATCGAACAGGGCTCATGTTCACGCTGGTCAGCGAGAGGAAATGCGCCCACATGGGGAAGGGTCGGACAGTTTCCTGACGGTTGAGTAAGTTTCGGTGCCGTAATCTCCACCGAATCTGTACGACCCGCTTACCGCTGGTACGGCGCTGCCGGAGCGGCCTCCTCCTTGGTCAGCGCGGACGTCGCGGAATCCGTCACCCCGGCAGCCCGGCCCCCGCGGCCCGCCCGGACCAGGACGAGCACCAGCACCCCGGCGACCGCCGCGACCGCGCCCGCGGTCACCGCCGCCGCGTTCAGCCCGGAGGCGAACGCGGCCCGCAGCGCGTGCTCACCGAACACGCCCCGCAGGGCGCCCGCCGCACCGCCCGCCAGTCCGTGCGCCGCGTCGTGCGGCAGCGTGTCCGCCATCCGCGAGGTCAGCACCGTGCCGAACACGGCGATGCCGAGCGCGTACCCGAGCTGCCGGAAGGTGTTGACCGCGCCCCCGGCCATACCGGCCCGCTCCGCCGGGACCGCCGACAGCGCCGCGCCCGCGATGCCGGGCGACACCAGGCCCGTCCCGACGCCCACCAGCAGCAGCCCCGGCACCAGGGCCGACGCACTGGAGCCCGCGTCCAGGAACGCCATGCAGAACTGCCCCGCCGCGATCAGCAGCAGTCCGCCGCCGATGGTCAGCCGCGCCGGCACCCCGTGCAGCAGCCGCCCGCCCGCCGCGGCCACCACGAACGACGCCAGCGACAGCCACACGAACACCAGCCCGCCCCGCACCGGGCTCATCCCGAGCAGCGTCTGCAGCCATATGGACGTGTACGCCATCACACCGAACGCCGCCCCGTTGAAGGCCAGCGCGCCCAGCATCACGCCCGAGAACGCGGGCCGCAGGAACAGCCGCGGATCGAGCAGCGGATCGGCGACCCGGCGCTCCACCGCGACGAACGCACCGAGCGCCACCGCCGCGAGCACGAAGGAGGCGAGCGTGCCGCCCTCCGTCCAGCCGTGCGACCCGGCCCGCACCGCCCCGTACGTCACCGCCCCGGCGAACGCCGCGAAGGTCGCCGTACCCGCCCAGTCCACGCGGCGACCGGCCGCCCCGCGGGACTCCGGCACCACGCGCAGCGTCAGCCAGACCGCCACCACGCTCACCGGCAGGTTCACCCAGAAGATCCACCGCCAGCCCGGACCGTCGGTGAGCAGCCCGCCCAGTACCGGCCCCACGGCCGCCGCCGCGCCGCTGACCGCACCCCACACCCCGAGCGCCATCGACCGCCGGCGCCCCTGGTAGACCGAGCCGAGCAGCGGCAGCGTGGTGGCGAACATCGCCGCCCCGCCCACGCCCTGCAGCCCGCGCGCGGCGACCAGCATCCCGGGCCCGGTGGCAAGCCCGCACAGCAGCGACGCCACCGCGAACAGCACCACGCCCGCCACATGGACCCGGCGCCGTCCCAGTGCGTCGGCCGCGGCGCCCAGCCCCAGCAGCAGCGCGGCCAGCGCGAGCGCGTAGCCGTCCATCACCCACTGCAGATCGCTCAGCGACGCGTGCAGCCCCCTGGCCATGTCCGGCAGCGCGACGACCGCGATCGTCACGTCCAGCAGCAGCATGAACGTCCCCAGGCACACCGCCGTGAGCGGCCCCCATGTACGCATGTTCCGTCTTCTCTCCCGTGTCGTACGTGTTTCCGTCCCTCCGTACGATGGGTCTCGCTTGACCGATCGCATTGGTTCACGGCGAAGATGCGACGGAACTCGACGGGAGTGGCCGACGTGCGGATGGAATCCGATGCCTTCGACGAACTCGACCTGCGGGTACTGGACGCCCTGGAGGTGAACGGCCGCGCCTCCTTCAGCCGCATCGGTGCGGTACTCGGCGTCTCCGACCAGACCGTCGCCCGCCGCTACCGCAGGCTGTGCGCCGAGGGCGGGCTGCGGGTGGTCGCCGTCCGGGACGCCGAGCGGCTCGGCCAGGACCACTGGACGCTGCGGCTGCGCTGCGTCCCCGACAGCGCGCCGGCCATCGCGGACGCCCTCGCCAAGCGCCCCGACACCAGCTGGATCGGGCTGGCCGCGGGCGGCACCGAGGTCATCTTCGGCACCCGGCCGCGCAGCCCCGGCGACCGGGACGACCTGCTCCTCGGCAAGCTGCCGCGCACCCCGCGCGTCCTGGAGATCCACGCCCACCAGCTCCTGCACCGCTTCTACGGCGGACCCAGCGGCTGGCTGCGCAAGTTCCGCGTGCTCAGTGACGACCAGGTCGCGGCGCTGCGGCCCGGCACCGGCCCGGCCACGCCCGGACCGGCCCGCATCGACCCCGAGGACGAGCCGCTGCTCGCCGTCCTGGAACGCGACGGGCGCGTCGGCTACCCCGAGCTCCAGCGGGCCACCGGCCGCTCCGAGTCCGCGGTCAAACGCCGCCTGGCAGCGCTGCTCGGCTCCGGCGCCGTGTACATCGACGTGGAGTACCACTCGGAGATCCTCGGGTATCCGACCGCCGCCGTCCTGTGGCTCACCACCAGCCCGGCCGCGCTGCACCGGGTCGGCGAGGCCCTCGCCGCGCACGACGAGATCGCCCACGCCGCCGCCACCGCGGGCCCGTCCAACATCGTCGCCACCGCGGTCGTCCGCAACACCGCCGACCTCTACGCCTACCTCAGCGGTCCGCTCGGCCGCCTGGAGGGCGTCCAGCACGTGGAGGCGTCGCCCTTCCTGCGCCGGGTCAAGCAGCTCACCTATCCGAGGCCGGTCCGCTGAGGCCGGTGCAGCCGGTCGCCGCCCGCCAGGATCGCCGCCGCCAGCGCGTCCGCGGCGCCCTGTGCCGAGGGCCGGCGCCGGCCGTGCACCAGTACGAAGTCGACGCCGCCCAGCTCGGGCAGCCCGGCCCGGTCCGGCACCCGCACGAGACCGGGCGGGACGAGGCCGCGCGAGTGCGCCATCACGCCCAGGCCCGCACGGGCGGCCGCGATCAGGCCGTTGAGGCTGCCGCTGGTGCACGCGATGCGCCACTCCCGGCCCTCCCGCTGCAGGGCGTCCAGGGCGAGCGCCCGGGTGATGCCCGGCGGCGGGTAGACGATGAGCGGCACCGGGCGGTCCGCTTCGAGGCGCAGCCGCTCCGCGCCGATCCACACCAGCCGGTCGCTCCACACGGGTTCGCCCCGCGGGTCCTCGGGCCGCCGTTTGGCGAGCACCAGGTCCAGCTTCCCGGCCGCCAGCTGCTCGTGCAGCGTGCCCGACAGCTCCACCGTCAGTTCCAGGTCGACCTCGGGGTGGTCGTGCCGGAAGCCCTCCAGGATCTCCGGCAGCCGGGTCAGCACGAAGTCCTCGGAGGCCCCGAACCGCAGCCGCCCGCGCAGCCGGGTGCCCGTGAAGAAGGCCGTCGCCTGCTCGTGGACCTCCAGGATCCGGCGCGCGAACCCGAGCATCGCCTCCCCGTCCTCCGTCAGCTCGACGGAGTGCGTGTCCCGGCTGAACAGCTGCCGCCCGGTGGCGTCCTCGAGGCGCCGCACGTGCTGGCTCACCGTCGACTGACGCAGCCCGAGCCGCCGGGCGGCCTGCGTGAAGCTCAGCGTCTGGGCCACCGACAGGAACGTACGCAGGTGGGAGGGGTCGTACATCCCGCCAGGCTACCGGTGATCGGCGATCGTGATGACAGTCAGAGCGGTATACCGGATTCCCGATCGCCGGGCGGGGGAGCAGGATGGAGCGGGGACCCGTGACCCCGGTGAACGAGTGAGAACCAAGCCGGTACCGAGCAAGCAGCGAGCAAGTGGAGCACCGTGAAACGCCTGAGTTGGCCGCGTTGGATGCCGATCGACCCGTACATCATGCTGCTGCTCGGCACGGTGGGCCTCGCGGCGCTGCTGCCGGCCCGCGGCATGGGCGCGGACGTCGCCTCCGGCGCCTCCACCGGCGCGATCGCCTTCCTCTTCTTCCTCTACGGAGCCCGGCTCTCCACCCGTGAGGCGATGGACGGCGTACGGCACTGGCGGCTCCACGTCACCGTGCTGGCCTGCACCTTCGTCGTCTTCCCGCTGCTCGGACTCGCCTCCCGCGGTCTGGTCCCGGTGTTCCTGACCGACCCCCTCTACCAGGGCCTGCTCTTCCTCACCCTGGTCCCGTCGACCATCCAGTCCTCGATCGCCTTCACCTCCATCGCCCGCGGCAACGTGCCCGCCGCCATCTGCGCCGGGTCCTTCTCCTCGCTGGTCGGCATCGTCGTCACACCGCTGCTGGCCGCCGCCCTGCTGGGCGGCGGCGGGGGCGGGTTCTCCGCCGACTCGGTGGTGAAGATCGTGCTGCAACTGCTGGTGCCGTTCGTGGCCGGGCAGCTGCTGCGCCGGTGGATCGGGGGCTTCGTCGCCCGGCACAAGAAGGTGCTCGGGCTCGTCGACCGCGGTTCGATCCTCCTGGTCGTCTACACGGCGTTCAGCGAGGGCATGGTCCAGGGCATCTGGCACCAGGTGAGCCCGGTGCGGCTGGCCGGGCTGCTGGCGGTGGAGGCGGTGCTGCTGGCCGTGATGCTGATCCTGACCTGGTACGGGGCGAAGGGGCTCGGCTTCGGGCGGGAGGACCGGATCGCGATCCAGTTCGCCGGGTCCAAGAAGTCGCTCGCCGCCGGTCTGCCCATGGCGAGCGTCCTGTTCGGCGCCCAGGCCTCGCTGGCGGTGCTGCCGCTGATGCTCTTCCACCAGATGCAGCTCATGGTCTGCGCGGTGATCGCCAAACGGCGGTCGCGCGACCCGGAGGCGGTCTCCGGTGAGGAACGGGCCGCCCCGGTGCGCACCGCGGTCGGCACCGGTAGCCGTTCCGGCTGAGGCGTCCGCTCCCGGCGGTGACGGTCAGCCGCCCGTGTCCGTCCGGTCCACCCGGTCCATGGGCAGGTGCAGGACGGTGTTCCCGGTGGCGGAGGGCGGATCACCGGCAGCGATCTCCTCGCCGGTCAGGGCCCGGTCCCACACGCGCACGTCGTCGATGGCGCCCGTGAAACGGGCCCGGCCGTCCATCCGTTCGCCGATGTGCACCCCGAAGGGCGAGTTCCGGCTGACCGAACCCGGCACGTCCGCCGCGTCGGCCACCGCCGAACCGTCGACGAACAGCGTGAGCCGGCCCCCGCCGCGGCGCAGCGTCAGGTGGTGCCACCGGCCGTCGTTGTGGGCCTGGCCGGTGCGCACCCACGCCGAGCGCGGGGCCGCCCCGCCCTCGCGGGCGGTGATCAGCCCCTGCACCCGCCCGTTCCCGGGCTCGGCGCGCAGCCACACCTGGGGCTGCGTGGTGCCGATGCCGCCCATCCACAGCAGCGGCTGCTCCCCGCCGGCCGCCGAGTACCGGAACCGCAGCGACGCCGTGAAGTCGCCGTCCCCGAGCGGCAGCCGCCCGTCGTACGGCAGCCGTACGGCGTCGTCGGCGCCGTCGAACGCGAGCGCGCCGTCCACCGCGCCGTCCGTCGTGCCCGCACCGCCGAGGACGGCCGCGGGCATGGCACCGGCGGCGAGGTCGGGGGTGGCCGGGTCGGCGGCCCGGCGGGGCGTCAGCCAGTCCTCGGTGAAGCGGGCGAAGCGGATCTCGTCGCGGGCGTCGGACGTCCCGCCCTCGTACAGCAGGCCCACGGTGCCGTCGTCGACGGCCACCAGGTCCGAGTAACCCGACCAGTCCCGGGTGACGACCGTGCCGCGGTCCACGCCGTCCCAGGTCGCGCCGCCGTCCCAGGAGGACCGGAGCGTCATCGTCCGGCGGCGGTCGGGGTCGGCCGGCGCGGACAGGAGGACGCGGTCGCCGAGGCGCAGCAGCGCGCCCTGCACCTGCGGGGCGTACAGGTCGGGCAGGGCGGAGAAGGGTGCCGTGAAGCTGTCGCCGCCGTCGCGGCTGAGGGCCTGGGTGCGGTGGCCGAGGTCGGTGCCGTTCTCCTCGCGGCCGCTGACCAGAAGTGCCCCGTCGGCGCGTTCGGTGAGGGTCAGTTCGGAGGGCTTCTGACGGAAGGTGCCGTCGGGGGCGACGGGCCAGGTGTCGGTGGCGCCGGTCTTCCAGTGCTCGCCGCCGTCGTCGCTGACCACGAGGGCCGCGTGGTTGGCGGTGACCCGTTCGCCGTCCCAGGTCTCGGCGTTGACGCCGACGACGAGCCGGCCTGGGTGGGCGCCGCCGGTGAGCTGGACGCCGTGCACGGGGCCGGTGGCGTACCAGGAGTTCCAGCCGGTCGGCAGGATCTCGGGGCTCAGGTCGCGGGGCGCGGACCAGGTGCGGCCGTCGTCGTCGCTGTGCTGGAGGTGAGGCGTGCGGTCGCAGGGCACCGCGCAGTTGGCGGCGTCCGTGCGGCCCGCGTTGTACGTCTCCAGCAGGAGGACCCGGCCGGTGGCGCGGTCGACGACCGGGGCCGGGTTGCCGTGGGTGTCGCCGCCGCCGTCGTTGACGACCTGGAGGGGGCCCCAGGACTGTCCGCCGTCGGTGGAGCGCTTGAGGACGATGTCGATGTCGCCCGCGTCCCCGCAGTCGAGGACGCGGCCCTCGGCGAACGCGAGCAGCGTGCCGTCCGTCGTGCGCACGATCGCCGGGATGCGGAAGCAGGCATAGCCGCCCGGGTCCCGGGCCGCGTCGAAGAGCACCTGCTCCTCGAACTCCGGTGCCCGCTCGCCGGGTCGTGCGTGCGCCGGGAGAGGGGACAGGGCCAGCGCGCACGACGCGGCCAGGGCGAGCCAGAGGGGGCGGGGAGGTCGGGGCGGCATGGCGCGGTCTGCCCTTCGGGCGGCTGGTGGAGGGGAATCCCTTCGTCCGGACATCAGTACAAGAGGTGTCCCGTGTCCACAGGGACCGCGCCGGTTCCCGCGTGTCGGGGCCGGGGCCGGGGCCGGTGCCGAGGGCGGGGCCTCAGGGGACGAGTACGACCTTCCCGAGGTTGCCGCGTGACGTGACGGCCTCGTGCGCCTTCGCCGCGTCCTCCAGCGCGTAGGGTCCGTGCACGGCGGGCCGGAGCCCTTCCTCCGCGTACAGCCGCCACAACTCGCGCCGCCAGCCCTCGTACATCTCCGGCATCCCCCGGGCGGTCCGCGCCAGCTGGAACCCGGTCACGGTCCTGGCCCCCACCAGCAGGTCGTACGCCCGCACGGTCCCGCCGCCCGAGCTGTACGCCACCAGCCGGCCGCCCGGGGCGAGGGCGCCGACCGCCGGGGTGAGCAGGTCGCCGCCCACGCCGTCGACGACGTAGTCGACGGGCTCGCCCCAGCCGTCGTCGCCGTAGGCCACCACCTCGTCGGCGCCGAGGGAGCGTACGAAGTCCGCCTTCGCGGGGTCGGAGACGGCGCCCACGACCCGCGCGGCACCACGGGCGCGGGCGAGCCGCACGGCCAGGTGGCCGACCCCGCTCGCCGCGGCCGTCACGAGGGCCGCCTCGCCGGGCCGGGGGCGGGCGGCCGTGAGGGCGCCGAGGGCCACCAGACCGCTGCGGACCAGCGCGACCGCGTCGACGGCGCCGACCCCGTCGGGCACGGGCGAGGCCATGTCCCGGCGCAGGACCGCGAAGTCGGCGTAGCCGTGCCCGAAGCACAGCCCCGTCACGCGCTCGCCCACCGCGAAGCCGGTGACCTCGGCACCGAGCGCGACGACCTCCCCGGCGACCTCCCCGCCCAGCGGTACGGGCTCGGCGGCCTCGGTGACCTTGCGTACGACGGGCAGCGTCACGCCGATCGCCTCGCAGCGCACCAGGACCTCACCGGCGCCCGGCTCCGGGAAGGGCGCCTCCTCCAGGAACAGCGGGCCACCGGTGGACGCGTAACGGACACGGCGCATGGGAGCGAACCTCCGGAGAGTCGGGAGCATGGAGACCCGTTGAGGGAGCAACTCATTGGGGACCCCAACGATAAGTGTGCGATCGTGGGGAAGTCCAACGGTTTCTGGATAGGCTGGCCCCATGACCGCCGCACCCCTGCCCGAGATCCGCTCCCTCCCCAGCTGGCTGCTGGGCCGCGCCGCCACCCGCGGGCGGGCCCTGGTGGCCGAGGCGCTGGCGGCCGAGGGCCTGAAGATGTGGCACCACGTGGTGCTCTCCGCCGTCCGCGACCTCGCCCCCGTCGCCCAGGCCGACCTGGGGCGCGGTATCGGGCTCGATCCGAAGGACCTGGTCGGCGTCCTCAACGACCTGCAGTCCGCCGGTCTCGTCGTCCGGGTGCCGGACCCCGGCGACCGCCGCAAGAACGCGGTGTCGCTCACGGAGGAGGGCGGCCGGGTGCTGGCGCGCTGCGAGGAGGCGGCCCGCGCGGCCAACGCCGAGCTGCTGGCGCCGCTCACCGAGGACGAACGGGTGCGGCTCATGGACCTGGTCCGGCGGATCGCCGGTACGGAGTCGGACGGCTGACGCGGAAGGCGACGTGGTCGAGGCGGGGCCCCGCGGCGCAGGGGGCGCTCCCCGCCGGCAGGGGCCCCGCCGCCGTGCAGCGGGGAGGCGGGTCAGCCCTGGGCGGCCGCGGCCCGCAGGGCGACGCGGTCCTCGCCCGCGTACACGTTCATGGAGCTGCCGCGCAGGAAGCCCACCAGCGTCAGTCCCGTCTCGGCGGCGAGGTCCACCGCGAGCGAGGACGGCGCCGACACCGCGGCCAGCACCGGGATGCCCGCCATCACGGCCTTCTGCGCCAGCTCGAAGGAGGCCCGGCCCGACACCAGCAGGACGGAGCGCGACAACGGCAGATCGCCGTTCTGCAGGGCGCGCCCGACCAGCTTGTCGACCGCGTTGTGCCGGCCCACGTCCTCCCGCACGTCCACCAGCTCGCCCTCCTCGGTGAACAGCGCCGCCGCGTGGAGTCCGCCGGTCCGGTCGAAGACCCGCTGGGACGCGCGCAGCCGGTCGGGCAGCTCCGCCAGCAGCTCCGGGGTGACGCGGACCGGGGGAGTGTCGGCGATGGGCCAGCGGGCCGTCGTACGCACGGCGTCCAGGCTCGCCTTGCCGCACAGCCCGCAGGACGAGGTGGTGTAGACGTTCCGCTCCAGGGTGATGTCCGGGACGCGCACGCCGGAGGCCGTCCGCACGTCGACCACGTTGTACGTGTTGGACCCGTCGACGGTCGCGCCCGCGCAGTACACGATGTTCTGGAGGTCGGCCTGCTCGGCGAGCACTCCCTCGCTCACCAGGAAACCGGCCGCCAGCGCGAAGTCGTCGCCGGGTGTGCGCATCGTGATGGCGAGCGGCTTGCCGTTCAGCCGGATCTCCAGCGGTTCCTCGGCGACGAGCGTGTCCGGGCGCGTGGAGACGGCACCGTCCCGTACCCGGATCACCTTGCGTCGTTCCGTGACTCGTCCCATGTTCGTGCCCCTTGCGCCGGTCGGTGTGCTGGTCAGTCCCGGTTCTGTACGTGCTGGTAGCCGAAACGGCCCTTGATGCACAGGTTGCCGTGGGTCACCGGATTGTCGTGCGGAGAGGTGACCTTCACGATCTCATTGTCCTGCACATGGAGCGTGAGATTGCAGCCCACGCCGCAGTACGCGCACACCGTCGTCGTCTCCGTCTGCCGCTCCTCGTCCCAGGTGCCCGCCGCGCGCATGTCGAACTCCGACTTGAAGGACAGGGCGCCCGTGGGGCACACCTCGATGCAGTTGCCGCAGTAGACGCACGCCGAGTCGGTCAGCGGACCGTCGTGCTCGACCGAGATCCGGGCGTCGAAGCCGCGGCCGGAGACGGAGATGGCGAAGCTGTTCTGCCACTGGTCGCCGCAGGCGTCCACGCACTTGTAGCAGAGGATGCATTTGCCGTAGTCGCGCACGTAGAGGTCGTTGTCGACGCGCGGCTCCTCGTCGACCCGGGCCGCGTCCGGGCCGAAGCGGTCGGGCTTCGCCTCGTACTCCTTGATCCACTGTGCGGCCGAGGGGGTGGTGGAAAGGTCGACCGAGGAGGCGAGGAGTTCGAGGACGAGCTTGCGGCTGTGCCGGGTGCGCTCGGTGTCCGTGCGCACCACCATGCCCGGCTCCGCCCTGCGCGAGCAGGCGGGCGCGAGGGTCCTGGCGCCCTCGACGTCCACCACGCAGACCCGGCAGGCGTTCTTCGGGGCGAGCGTGTCGCCCTCGCACAGCGTCGGGACGTCCTTCCCGGCGGCACGGCAGGCGTCCAGGATCGTGGACCCTTCGGGGACCCTGGCCTCCTGCCCGTCGAGGGTGAACTCCACCAGACGGCGCGGCACTCCGAGCGGTATCGCGGTCATTCGTACGCCCCCAGACGGTCGATGGCGGATTCCACGGCGTTCCACGCGGTCTGCCCGAGACCGCAGATCGAGGCGTCCCGCATCGCGCGGCCGACCTCGCGCAGGAGAGCGATGTCGTCGGCGGCGGCGGCGCCGGTGCGCGTGGCCATCCGGCGCAGGGCCTCCTCCTGGCGTACGGTGCCGACCCGGCACGGCACGCACTGCCCGCACGACTCGTCGCGGAAGAACTCGGCGATGCGCAGGAGGAGGCGGGGGAGCGGGACCGTGTCGTCGAAGGCCATGACGACGCCGGAGCCGAGGGTCGTGCCGGCCTCGCGCGTGCCTTCGAAGGTGAGCGGGACGTCCAGCTCGTCGGGGCGGACGAAGCCGCCGGCGGCGCCGCCGAGCAGGACCGCGCGGAGATTGTCGCGGACACCGGCGAGGGCGAGCAGTTCGCCGAGGGTCGCGCCGAAGGGGAGTTCGTAGACGCCGGGCCGGGCCACGGTGCCGGACACGCAGAACAGCTTCGGGCCGGTGGACGTCGGCGTGCCGATCGCGGCGTACGCCTCGGCGCCCATCGTCAGGATGGGGAGAACGTTGACCAGGGTCTCCACGTTGTTCTCCACCGTGGGTTTGCCGAACAGGCCCTTCTCCACGGGGAACGGCGGCTTGGAGCGGGGCTCGCCGCGGTAGCCCTCGATGGAGTTGAACAGGGCCGTCTCCTCGCCGCAGATGTACGCGCCCGCCCCCCGCCGGATCTCGATGTCGAAGGCGTAGCCCTGGCCGAGGACGTCCTCGCCGAGGAGGCCGCGGGTGCGGGCCTGCGCGATGGCGTGGGTGAGGCGGGCGAGGGCGCGGGGGTATTCGCCGCGGAGGTAGAGGTAGCCCTTGTGGGCGCCGGTCGCATAGGCGGCGATGGTCATAGCCTCGACCAGGGCGTAGGGGTCGCCCTCCATGAGGACGCGGTCCTTGAAGGTGCCCGGTTCGGATTCGTCGGCGTTGCAGACGAGGTAGTGCGGGTGGTCGGGCTGGGCGGCCGTCGCCTGCCACTTGCGGCCGGTGGGGAACGCGGCACCGCCGCGGCCGACCAGGCCGGCGTCGGTGACCTCGCGGATGACGGCGGCGGGGCCGAGGGCGAAGGCACGGCGGAGGGCGGTGTAGCCGCCGTGGGCGCGGTAGTCGTCGAGCGAGGTGGGGTCCACGGTGCCGATGCGGTGGAGGAGGGTGAGGGCGGGGTCGCCGGCCTGGGGGACCGCGAGGGCGGGGGCGGGTTCGGCGGGGGCGGATTCGGGGGCGGTGGCCGCGTGGACGGTGGTGTCCGGGGTCGCGGGGGCACATACGGCCGTCGCGTGGCGGGTGTTTTGCCTTTGCCGCCCCTTCCCTCCCCCGCTCTCGGCTTCGCTCGAGCGGGAGGTGCCCCCATCGTCCCCGGGGGCTGCCGCCCCCTGACCCCCGCTTTCGGCCTGGACGGCCTCGTCCTCGAACGCCGGACGGGCCGAATCGCCTGCCCGGATCGTCAAGGTCGCCGGGGCCCTTTCGCACAGGCCCAGGCAAGGAGACCGCTCGACCTTCACCCCGCTCTCCGGGCCCAGCCGTGTCTCTACCGCCGCGCACAGCTCGCTCGCCCCCGCCGCGGTGCACGCCAGGTCAGTGCAGACGTGCAGGACGGTCGCCGGGCGGGGGCGGACCGAGAACATGGCGTAGAAGGTGGCCACCCCGTACGCCTCGGCCGGGGGGACGGTCAGGCGTCGGCACACGTAGTCCAGCGCGCCCTCGCTGATCCAGCCGACGCGGTCGTTGAGCGCGTGCAGGGCCGGCAGGAGCTGGTCGCGGCGGTCCCGGGCCTCCCGGCCGCCGCGGGCCCACCTGAGGTCGGCGTCGGAGCGGTCGGCGCCCTCCCAGGAGGACTCGGGCGGGCCGAGCAGGGCGTCGACGGCCGCGCGTTCCTCGTCCGTGGGTTTGCCGTCACCGAAGCGCAGGTCCACTGGTGCTCACCTTCTCGATCCGGATGGCCGAGGCCTTGAACTCCGCCGTCCCGGCGATCGGGCAGTTGGCCTCGATGGTCAGCTGGTTGGTGTCCACCTCGTCGGGGAAGTGGAAGCTCATGAAGGCCAGGCCCGGGCGCAGTGCCGTGTCGACCCAGACGGGTGCGAGCAGCGAGCCGCGCCGTGAGGTCACCCGGACCTCCTCGCCGACCACCACCCCGTAGCGCTCGGCGTCCTCCGGGCACAGTTCGACGGACTCGCCGCGGCGCAGGGGAGAGGCGTAACCGCCGCTCTGCACACCCGTGTTGTAGGAGTCGAGGCGGCGACCCGTGGTCAGCCGGATCGGGTACTGCTCGTCGGTGAGGTCCACGGGCGGGTCGTGCCGCACGATCCCGAAGGGGGCGAGGCGGCCGCGGTGGGCCGGGTCCTGGTCCCACAACCTGCCGTGCAGGTAGGTCGGTTCCAGCCCCTCCGTGCTCGGGCACGGCCACTGGATGCCCTGGTGCTCGTCCAGGCGGGCGTACGTCATGCCGTGGTGGTCGGGGGAGAGGGAGCGCAGTTCGTTCCAGACCGACTCCGCGTCGGCGTACTTCCAGTCGTGGCCCAGGCGGGCCGCGAGGTCGCAGAGGATGTCGATGTCCTCCCGGGCCTCCCCCGGCGGGGTCACGGCCCTGCGGACACGTTGTACGCGCCGTTCGCTGTTGGTGGTGGTGCCCTCCGTCTCCGCCCAGCCGGCCGTCGCCGGGAGGACCACGTCGGCCAGTTCGGCGGTCTTCGTGAGGAAGATGTCCTGGACGACGAGGAAATCCAGCGCGCGCAGGCGGCGTACCGCCTGTTCGGCGTCCGCCTCCGACTGGGCCGGGTTCTCGCCGATGCAGTAGACGGCGCGGAGCGTGCCCTCGTCCATCGCCTCGAACATCTCCGTCAGGGTGAGACCGTGGCGCGGCTCGACCACCGTGTCCCACGCCGTCTCGAACTTCCGGCGGACCTCCGGGTCCAGCACGTCCTGGAAGCCGGGGAGGCGGTTGGGGATCGCGCCCATGTCGCCGCCGCCCTGCACGTTGTTCTGGCCGCGCAGGGGCTGCAGGCCGGAGCCGTAGCGGCCGACGTGGCCGGTGAGCAGGGAGAGGTTGATCAGTGCGCGGACGTTGTCCGTGCCGTTGTGGTGCTCCGTGATGCCGAGGGTCCAGCACAGCTGGGCGCGCTCGGCCCGGGCGTAGGCGTGCGCCAGCTCGCGGATGGCGGCGGCCGGTACGCCGGTCACCTTTTCGGCGAGGGAGAGTGTCCACGGTTCGACGAGGGCCTTGTACTCCTCGTAGCCGGTGGTGGCTCGTTCGATGAACGCCTCGTTGGCCAGGCCCGCGTGGATGATCTCGCGGCCGACCGCGTGCGCCAGCGGGATGTCCGTGCCGACGTTCGGGCCGAGCCAGCTCTCCGCCCACTCTGCGGTGGAGGTGCGGCGCGGGTCCACCGCGTACATGCGGGCGCCGTTGTGTATGCCCTTCAGTACGTGCTGGAAGAAGATCGGGTGCGCGAAGCGGGCGTTGGAGCCCCACATCACGATGACGTCGGTGTGCTCGATCTCCTCGTAGGAGGAGGTGCCGCCGCCCGAGCCGAAGGCGGCCGACAGGCCCGCCACGCTCGGCGCGTGACAGGTGCGGTTGCAGGAGTCGACGTTGTGGGTGCCCATGACCACCCGGGCGAACTTCTGCGCCACGTAGTTCATCTCGTTGGTCGCCCGCGCGCAGGAGAACATCCCGAACGCGCCGCGCGCCGCCGTCAGACCCCGGGCCGTGCGGTCCAGGGCCTCCTCCCAGCTCGCCCGGCGGAAGGGCTCGTCGCGCGAGTCCCGGACCAGGGGATGGGTGAGGCGGGTGTAGGTCTTGGGGGTTCGGTCGCGTTTCCTCATGCGGCGCTCCTCAGCGCGAGCAGGTCCGACAGGGCGTGCACGGTGCGCAGGGTGGGCACCGGGACCCCGGTGATCTCCGCCAGCTCGACGACGGCCGCGAGCAGGACGTCGAGTTCGAGCGGCTTGCCGCGCTCCAGGTCCTGGAGCGTGGAGGTGCGGTGGTCGCCGACCCTTTCGGCGCCCGCGAGCCGGCGTTCGATGGAGACGCCGACCTCGCAGCCGAGCGCTCGGGCGACCGTCAGCGTCTCGGTCATCATGGTCTCGATGACCTCTCTGGTGCCGCCGTGCAGGCACATCTGCCGCATGGTGGCCCGGACCAGGGCGCTGATCGGGTTGAAGGAGATGTTGCCCAGCAGCTTCAGCCAGATGTCGCCGCGCAGGTCGGGCTCGACCGGGCACTTCAGGCCGCCCGACCGCATCGCCTCGCTGAACGCCAGACACCGCGCCGAGACGTCCCGGCCGGGTTCGCCGATCGAGAACCGGGTGCCTTCCACGTGCCGTACGACGCCCGGCTGTTCCAGTTCGGTGGCCGCGTACACGACGCAGCCGACGGCCCGTTCGGGCGCGAGCACCGCACTGACCGCGCCGGCCGGGTCCACGCTTTCGAGACGGCGCCCGTCGTAGGGGCCGCCGTGCCGGTGGAAGTACCACCAGGGGATGCCGTTCTGGGCGGCCACGACCGCCGTGGTCTCGTGCAGCAGCGGCTCGATCAGCGGCCCGCACGCCGCATACGAGTTCGCCTTCAGACCCAGGAACACGTAGTCGACCGGGCCGACTTCGGCCGGGTCGTCGGTGGCGCGCGGGTGCGCGGTGAAGTCGCCGCGCGGGCTGCGCACCCGTACTCCGTACTGCCTCATGGCCGCCAGATGCGGTCCACGGGCGATGAGATGCACGTCGGCGCCCGCACGGTGGAGCGCGGCGCCGACGTAGGCGCCGATCGCCCCGGCGCCGAGGACTGCGACTTTCATGGCGGGGGAGCTCCGTTCGGTCGAGGGATACCGAGGAACTGGGAAGAAATCAGTCGATGGTGTCGACGAAATATTGTCTACAGTATGGAAGTTGGGGCGGCAAGGCTTTGTGCAGCAGTGGTGGTGGTCTGTAGTTGTCCGCTCAACAGTCTTCTCAAGCGCTTTCCGGATGCCTACGGTTGGGGACCCATGAGTCCCCCCGTCGCACCGCCGGGCTGGAGCCGCTGGCTCGTCCCCCCGGCCGCTCTCTCGGTCCACCTATCCATCGGGCAGGCCTATGCCTGGTCCGTGTTCAAACCGCCCCTGGAGTCCGCGCTCGGCCTGAGCGGCACGCAGAGCGCGCTGCCCTTCCAGCTCGGCATCGTCATGCTCGGTCTGTCGGCAGCGTTCGGCGGCACGCTCGTGGAACGGCACGGGCCGCGCTGGGCGATGACCGTCGCCCTGGTCTGCTTCTCGTCCGGCTTCCTGCTCTCCGCGCTGGGCGCGGCGGTGGAGCAGTACTGGCTGATCGTCCTCGGCTACGGCTTCGTCGGCGGGATCGGTCTCGGCATCGGCTACATCTCGCCCGTGTCGACGCTGATCAAGTGGTTCCCGGACCGGCCGGGCATGGCCACCGGCATCGCCATCATGGGCTTCGGCGGCGGTGCGCTCATCGCCTCGCCCTGGTCGGCGCAGATGCTGAAGTCCTTCGGCACCGACAGCTCCGGGATCGCCCTCGCCTTCCTCGTCCACGGACTGACGTACGCCGTCTTCATGCTCCTCGGCGTGCTGCTGGTACGGGTGCCGCGGCCCAAGGAACGGGCGGACGGCCGGCCCGCTCCGCTCGAAGGCGTCCAGGTCTCGGCGCGTTCGGCCATGCGCACCCCGCAGTTCTGGCTGCTGTGGATCGTGCTCTGCATGAACGTCACGGCCGGCATCGGCATCCTGGAGAAGGCCGCGCCGATGATCCGGGACTTCTTCGCCGACACCGCCACACCGGTGTCGGCCACCGCGGCGGCCGGTTTCGTGGCGCTGCTGTCGGCGGCCAACATGGCGGGCCGGATCGGCTGGTCCTCCACCTCCGACCTGATCGGACGCAAGAACATCTACCGCGTCTACCTGGGCGTCGGTGCGCTCATGTACGCCCTGATCGCGCTGTTCGGCGACTCCTCCAAGCCGCTGTTCGTCCTGTGCGCCCTGGTCGTCCTGTCCTTCTACGGCGGCGGCTTCTCCACCGCCCCCGCCTACCTCAAGGACCTCTTCGGCACCTACCAGGTCGGCGCGATCCACGGACGGCTGCTCACCGCCTGGTCGCTGGCCGGCGTCCTCGGACCGCTGATCGTGAACTGGATCGCCGACCACCAGGAGGAGGCCGGACGGCACGGCTCGGCGCTGTACGGCACGTCCTTCCTCATCATGATCGGGCTGCTGGTCGTCGGCTTCGTCGCCAACGAACTCGTCCGGCCCGTCCACGCCCGGCACCACGAACCCGCCACCGCCACCCCCGCGCAGAAGGAGGGCAACGATGTCACCCGACAGCAGCCAGAGTCCGCCTGACGCGGCCGGCCTGCCCGACCGGCGGCCGCTGATCGCCTTCACCTGGCTCTGGGTGGGCGCACCGCTCGTCTACGGGCTGTACGAACTCGTCCGGAAGGCGACCCAGCTCTTCACCGGATGAGGCCGGTGGCGAGAGGGCAGGGACGGCCGGGGGCGGCGGTGGATGCTGACCGAAGCCGACAAGCCGGGCGCCGGTTTCCTGTCGTATCACCTGCCGTCGTACCCGTCGGTCACTGATCACACTGGTGGATCCCGTACCCCGAGGCAGCGAGGACTCCACCCATGCACCACGGCTCCCGGATCACCGCCGTCGGCCACTACCAGCCCGCCCGGGTCCTCACCAACGAGGACCTGGCGGGCATGGTCGACACCAGCGACGAGTGGATCAGGAGCCGGGTGGGCATCAGTACGCGCCGGATCGCCGGACCCGACGAGCCGGTCGACGAGCTGGCCGGCCACGCCGCCGCGAAGGCGCTCGCGGCGGCCGGGCTGACCCCGGCCGACGTGGACCTGGTGGTGGTCGCCACCTCCACCGCGATCGACCGCTCCCCGAACACCGCCGCCCGCGTCGCGGCCCGCCTCGGCGTCCCCGGACCCGCCGCGCTGGACCTCAACGTCGTGTGCGCGGGCTTCACCCACGCCCTGGCCACCGCCGACCACGCCGTACGGGCGGGGTCCTCCAGCCGCGCGCTGGTCATCGGCGCGGACAAGATGTCCGAGGTCGCCGACTGGACCGACCGCACCACCTGCGTGCTGGTCGGCGACGGGGCCGGGGCCGCCGTCGTCGAGGCCTGCGCACCGGGCGAGGAGGCCGGGATCGGGCCCGTGCTGTGGGGGTCGGTACCCGAGATGGGCAACGCGGTCCGCATCGAGGGAACGCCGCCGAGGTTCACGCAGGAGGGACAGAGCGTCTACCGCTGGGCGACCACCCGGCTGCCCGCCATCGCGCGCCAGGCCTGCGAGCGGTCCGGTCTCGCGCCCGCCGACCTCGCCGCGGTCGTCCTGCACCAGGCCAACCTGCGCATCATCGAACCCCTCGCCGCGAAGATCGGTGCCGTCAACGCCGTGGTCGCCCGCGACGTCGTCGAGTCCGGCAACACCTCCGCTGCGAGCATCCCGCTGGCCCTGTCCAAGCTGGTCGAGCGGGGCGAGGTGACCACCGGCGATCCGGTGCTGCTCTTCGGCTTCGGCGGCAACCTCTCCTACGCCGGACAGGTCGTCCGCTGCCCCTGAACGCCCCGCCCCACCCGGCGGTGTGACGTGGCCTACACACCAGGGCTCAAGCTTCCGGTGCGCCGTAGACTGTAGACGAAAGACAATCGATACTGCGCGTACCGAATGCTGCGCGCACTGGTTGTGTGCCGGCCGTCGAGGGGGGACCGATGTTGTCCGCAGGACTGCCGCAGGGCGCGGTGCCCAAGCTGGAGCGTCCCGGCCCGTTGCGGGACCGTGTCTACGAGGCGCTGCTCGAACTCATCACCACGCGGGCCCTCCGGCCGGGCCAGCACCTCGTCGAGAGCGAACTCGCCGGTCACCTCGGGGTGTCGAGGCAGCCGGTGCGCGAAGCGCTGCAGCGGCTCAACACCGAGGGCTGGGTCGATCTGCGGCCCGCGCAGGGTGCTTTCGTGCACGAGCCGACGGAGGAGGAGGCGGACCAGCTCCTGACGGTCCGTACGCTGCTGGAGGCCGAGGCGGCGCGGCTCGCCGCGGCCAACGCCTCCAGTGCCGGCATCGCCGAGCTGGAAGAGCTGTGCGAGGAGGGGGAGCGGGCCGTCGCCGCCGAGGACGTGGACGCCACCGTCGCCTACAACGCCCGCTTCCACGGCAAGGTGATGGAGCTCGCGGGCAACGCGGTCCTCGCCGAACTGGCCGCGCAGGTCGACCGCCGGGTCCGCTGGTACTACACCCCGGTCGCCCGGCAGCGCGGCCGGCAGTCCTGGATCGAGCACCGCAAGCTGATCGCCGCGATCACCGACCGGGACGAGCAGTCGGCGACCCGGCTGATGCGCGAACACACGGAGCACACCCGGCGCTCGTACCATGCGCGCGGAGAATCGTAAGGTCAGAGCCCGATCAGAGCCCGCTGAGGGCTGGTTCACAGGCCGCCCGGCACGTTGGCCGGGCGGCCTCGTCGTGCCCGGGGGCGTCCGACGCCGCTCCCTTCTTTGTCCACTCAGTGGAGAAAGTTCGCAGCAATTCATGCGTGACTTCTTCCCACACCCGGCGCCCACTGCTACGTTCCCTCCGAAAGCAAGCCACTGGACGAGGCCGGAAGACCGGCACATTCACAGCCGATTGAGGCGGGGAGGGGCTCGTGAGACGCATGACCGCGCGACCCGCGAACGCCCACCAAGCGCGACTGCTCCAGCTGTTGCGCGACGGCGGGCCCAACTCCCGTGCCCAGCTCGGTGACCAGGTCGACCTCTCCAGGTCGAAACTGGCCGTCGAGGTGGACCGGCTGCTGGAGACCGGTCTCGTCGTGGCCGACGGGCTCGCCGCCTCGCGCGGCGGGCGCCGCAGCCACAACGTCCGCCTCAACCCCGAACTGCGCTTCCTCGGCGTCGACATCGGCGCGACCTCGGTCGACGTCGCCGTCACCAACGCCGAGCTGGAGATCCTCGGGCACATCAACCAGCCCATGGACGTGCGCGAGGGTCCGGTCGCGGTCTTCGAGCAGGTGCTGTCGATGGCCGCCAAGCTGCGGGCCTCGGGGCTCGCGGAGGGCTTCGACGGCGCCGGCATCGGCGTCCCGGGGCCGGTCCGCTTCCCCGAGGGCGTGCCGGTGGCTCCGCCGATCATGCCGGGCTGGGACGGTTTCCCCGTACGGGAGGCGCTCAGCCAGGAACTCGGCTGTCCCGTCATGGTCGACAACGACGTGAACCTGATGGCGCTGGGGGAGCAGCACGCGGGCGTCGCCCGCACCCAGCACGACTTCCTCGTCGTCAAGATCGGTACCGGCATCGGCTGCGGCATCGTCGTCGGCGGTGACGTCTACCGCGGGACCACGGGCAGCGCGGGCGACATCGGGCACATCCAGGCCGTGCCCGACGGACGCCAGTGCGCCTGCGGCAACCGGGGCTGCCTGGAGGCCCACTTCAGCGGCGCGGCCCTGGCCCGCGACGCCACGGAGGCCGCCCAGCAGGGCCGGTCGGCCGAGCTCGCGAACCGGCTGGAGACGAACGGGGGCCTCAGCGCCGCCGACGTCGCCGCCGCGGCCGCCGCGGGCGACGCCACCGCACTGGACCTGATCAGGGAGGGCGGCCGCAGCACCGGCCAGGTCATCGCCGGCCTGGTCAGCTTCTTCAACCCGGGCCTGGTGGTGATCGGCGGCGGGGTGACCGGCCTCGGCCACAACCTGCTCGCCGCGATCCGCACCCAGGTCTACCGCCAGTCGCTGCCTCTCGCGACCGGCAACCTGCCCATCGTCCTGGGGGAGTTGGGACCCACCGCCGGCGTCATCGGCGCGGCCCGGCTGATCAGCGACCACCTGTTCTCGCCCGCGTAGACACCGTTCGCTTCCTCAAGCTCCACGGCTCCACGGCTCCGTCCAGTACAGCGCTCTACCCCGGTATGCCCTGTTCTGTCCATCTCTGTTCTGCCCAGCCCTGCTCTGCTCTGCCCTGACACCGGCCCGCAAGCCCGCCGAGGGGACCTCACATGGCACCAGAACCACCGCTGCTCAGCATGTCCGGCATCACCAAGTCGTTCCCCGGAGTCCGGGCCCTCGACGGCGTCGACCTCGACGTCCAGGCCGGTGAGGTGCACTGCCTCCTCGGCCAGAACGGCGCCGGGAAGTCCACCCTCATCAAGGTGCTGGCCGGCGCCCACCAGCCCGACACCGGCACCATCCGCTGGCGCGGCGAGGACGTCACCCTGCGCTCGCCCATCGCGGCGATGCGCCTGGGCATCGCGACCATCTACCAGGAACTCGACCTGGTCGAGCACCTGTCGGTCGCCGAGAACGTCCACCTCGGCCACGAACCGACCGCCGCCGGCTTCGTCGTACGGGGAAGGGCCGCCAAGGCGTCGACGGCCGCGCTCCTCAAGCGGCTCGGGCACCCCGAGGTCGACCCGGGGCGGCTGGTCGGTGACCTGTCGGCGGCGCAGCAGCAGATCGTGTCCATGGCGCGGGCGCTCTCGCACGACGTACGGCTGATCGTGATGGACGAGCCGTCCGCCGCGCTCGACCCGGACGAGGTCGACAACCTCTTCCGCATCGTCGCCGACCTCACCGCCGAGGGTGTCGCCGTCGTCTACATCTCGCACCGTCTGGAGGAGATCCGCCGCATCGGCGACCGGGTCACCGTCCTCAAGGACGGCCGGGCCGTCGCCGGCGGGCTGCCCGCCGAGTCGACGCCGACCCGCGAGGTGGTGGCGCTGATGACGGGACGCAACGTCGAGTACGTCTTCCCGGAGCGGCCGGCCGCCCCGCCCGCGGCTGAACCGGTGCTGAAGGTCGAAGGGCTGTCCCGGGAAGGCGAGTTCGCGCCGCTCGACCTCGAAGTGCGACCCGGCGAAATCGTCGGCCTCGCGGGACTGGTCGGCTCCGGCCGCTCCGAGATCCTGGAGACGGTCTACGGCGCACGCAAGGCGAACACCGGCAAGGTACTCGTCGGCGGGCAACCGCTCAGGCCCGGCAGCGTGCGCGCCGCGGTACGCGCCGGACTCGGGCTCGCCCCCGAGGAACGCAAGGCACAGGCCCTGCTGATGCTGGAGTCCGTCACCCGCAACGTGTCGGTCTCCGCCATGTCCCGCTTCTCACGCGGGGGCTGGATCGACCGCGGCGCCGAACTCGGCGCGGCCCGCAAGGCCACCCGCGAGCTGTCGCTGCGGCCCGACAACCCCGCCGTGCCCGTGCGCACGCTCTCCGGCGGCAACCAGCAGAAGGCGGTGCTCGCCCGCTGGCTGCTGCGCGGCTGCCGGGTCCTGCTGCTCGACGAACCCACCCGCGGCGTCGATGTCGGCGCCCGCGCCGAGCTGTACGCCGTCATCCGGCGCCTCGCCGACGAGGGCCTCGCCGTGCTGCTGGTCTCCAGCGAGGTGCCCGAGGTGCTGGGCCTCGCCGACCGCGTACTGGTGCTGCGCGAGGGCCGCGTCGTGCACGAGGCCCCCGCCCGCGACCTCGACGAACACCGTGTACTCGACCTCGTGATGGAAGGAAGCCCGGCGTCATGACGCAGCACGTGTCCCCGCCACGGGGCGGCACCGACAAGGCGGCACCGGTGGAGGGGCCGCCCGCCTGGCGGGTCCGGTTGGGCCGCGCCGACGTCCGCACCCTCACCCTGCTCGGCGTGCTCGCCGTGCTGGTCCTCATCGGCGGCATCACCCAGCCCGACGCGTTCCTCGACACCCGCAACCTCCAGCTGGTACTCACCCAGGCGTCCGTGATCGGCGTCGTCACCGTCGGCATGACCTTCGTCATCGTCTCCGGCGGCATCGACCTGTCCGTCGGCGCCATCGTCGCCCTCGCCTCCGTGTGGGCGACCACGGTCGCCACCCAGGAGTACGGGTTCGTCGGCATCCTCTTCACCGCGGTCGTGGTGGGAGTGGGCTGCGGCCTGGTCAACGGGGTGCTCGTCGCCTTCGGCCAGATGGTGCCGTTCATCGCCACCCTCGCCATGCTGGCCTCGGCGCGCGGCCTCGCACTGCAGATCACCGACGGCCGCACCCAGGTCGTCACGGTCCCGGGCGTCCTCCGCCTCGCCGAGCGCGACTGGTACGTGCTCGGCATACCGCCGCTGGTCATGGTCTTCGCGGCCGTCACCGTCGTCGGCTGGCTGGTGCTCAACCGGACCACCTTCGGCCGGCGCACCGTCGCCGTCGGCGGCAACGCCGAGGCCGCCCGGCTGGCCGGCATCGACGTCCGCCGCCAGCGCCTCTACCTCTACCTGCTGTCCGGGCTGTGCTGCGGCATCGCCGCCTTCCTGCTGGTGGCCCTCGCCGGCTCCGGCCAGAACACCAACGGCAACCTCTACGAACTCGACGCCATCGCCGCCGCGATCATCGGCGGCACCCTGCTGACCGGCGGCCGGGGCCACATCCTCGGCTCCGTGCTCGGCGTCCTGATCTTCACCACCATCACCAACATCTTCGCCCTGAACAACCTGCAGACCGACGTGCAGCAGATCGCCAAGGGCGCGATCATCGTCGCCGCCGTGCTGGTCCAGCGCCGTACCGCAAGCACGCATTGAGGAAAGGGTTCACCGTCATGACGAAGCTCACGAGTCGCAGAGGGCTGCTCTTCGGGGCCGCCGCCGTGTCCGCCGGTGCCGTCCTCACGGGGTGCACCAGCAACGACCCCGACAACGGCGACGACAAGGCCGCCGCGGACACGCAGCCGGCCGCCGACGACAAGCCCGGCAAGCCGATCACCATCGGCTACGCCGGTCCGCAGGCCGACCACGGCTGGCTCAACGCCATCAACGACAACGCCAAGAAGCGCGCGGAGAAGTACTCGGAAGTCACCCTCGAGGTCACCGAGGGCTCCAACGACACCGCGCAGCAGATCGGCCAGATCGAGACCCTCATCAACAAGAAGGTCGACGTCCTGGTGGTGCTGCCCGCCGACGGCAAGGCGCTCACCCAGGTCGGCCTCAAGGCGATGCGGGCCGGCATCCCGGTCATCAACCTCGACCGGATCTTCAACAGCCCCCAGGCGTACCGCTGCTGGGTCGGCGGCGACAACTACGGCATGGGTCTCAACGCCGCCCACTACATCGGCGAGAAGCTCAAGGACAAGCCGGACGCACGGGTCATAGAGCTGGCCGGCATCGACAACCTGGAACTGACCCAGCAGCGCACCCAGGGCTTCGACGACGGCCTGAAGAACTACCCGAACATCAAGAAGGTGGCCCGCCAGGCCGCCGAGTTCACCGTCGAGTCCGGCCAAGCCAAGATGTCCCAACTGCTCCAGGCCCAGTCGGACTTCGACGCCCTGTGGAACCACGACGACGACCAGGGCGTGGGCGCCCTGCGCGCCATCGAGCAGGCCGGACGCGACGACTTCCTGATGGTCGGCGGCGCGGGCGCGCTCTCCGCCTTCCAGGCCATCAAGGCGGACAGCGGCGTTCTGAAGGCCACGGTGCTGTACCCGCCGACGATGGCCGCCTCCGCGATCGACCTGGCCCGCGCCCTCGGCCAGGGCAAGGGCATCGGCGGCCTCGCCGAGTTCGAGATCCCCTCGACCGTCACCTGCTACTCGGCCGTCGTCGACAAGGAGAACGTCGACCAGTACATGCCCACGGGCTTCAAGTGAGGGTTGCCGCCCCGGCAGCGGCCCGACCAGCCGGGGGCCGGGGCGGGGCCCACCCCCACCGCGCCACCACGACGAGGAGGACATCCGCATGGGACAGCCGCAGCAGCCCGAGGGGGCCGGCGCCGAGGAGGCAGCCGCCGGGACCGATACCGGGACCGACGCCCGGGACGGGGCGGCGACGGGGGCGTCCGCGACCAGACCACCCCTGCGCGTCGGCATGGTCGGCTACGCCTTCATGGGTGCCGCCCACTCCCAGGGCTGGCGCACCGCGGGCCGCGTCTTCGACCTGCCGCTGAACCCGGTGCTGGCCGCGATCTGCGGGCGGGACGCCGACGCCGTCCGACTGGCGGCCGACCGGCACGGCTGGGCGAGCACCGAGACCGACTGGCGGACCCTGGTCGAACGGGACGACATCGACCTCGTCGACATCTGCACCCCCGGCGACAGCCACGCCGAGATCGCCCTGGCCGCGCTCGCCGCCGGCAAACACGTCCTGTGCGAGAAGCCGCTGGCCAACACCGTCGAGGAGGCTCAGGCGATGACCCTCGCCGCTGAAGAAGCGGGCACGCGGGGACAGTTGGCGATGGTCGGGTTCAACTACCGGCGGGTGCCGGCCACCGCGCTGGCCCGGCGGATGGTCGCCGAGGGCCGCGTCGGCCGGCTGCGGCACCTGCGGGTGACGTACCTCCAGGACTGGCTGGTGGACCCGAAGGCCCCGCTCACCTGGCGGCTGCGCAAGGAGCTGGCCGGGTCGGGGGCGCTCGGCGACCTGGGCGCGCACATCGTCGACCTCGCGCAGTACCTGTCGGGGGAGCGGATCGCGGGCGTCTCCGCCCTCACCGAGACCTTCGTACGGGAACGCCCGCTGCCCGCCGGCGCCCCCCGGGGCCTGTCCGCGGGCTCGGCGGACGGCGTGACGGGCCAGGTGACGGTGGACGACGCCGCCGTGTTCACGGGCCGCCTCACCTCCGGCGCCCTGGTCTCCTTCGAGGCCACCCGGTACGCGACCGGCCGCAAGAACGCCCTGCGCATCGAGCTCAACGGGGAGCGCGGCTCGCTCGCCTTCGACCTGGAACGGCTCAACGAGCTGGAGTACCACGACGGCACGGAACCGGGGGAGCACGCGGGCTTCCGCCGCATCCTCGTCACCGAACCCGAACACCCCTACCTGGACGCCTGGTGGCCGCCGGGCCACGGGCTCGGCTACGAGCACACCTTCGTGCACCAGGCGCGCGACCTCGTCCACGCCGTCGCCGAGGGCCGCGGGCCAGAGCCCTCCTTCGCCGACGGGCTGCAGGTGCAGCGCGTGCTCGCGGCCGTGGAGGAGAGCGCCGAGAAGAACTCCGTCTACACCCCGATCGCCCCCTGAGGAGGCCGGCAGCGACATGCCACGCAACTTCACGCTCTTCACCGGACAGTGGGCGGACCTGCCGCTGGAGGAGGTCTGCCGCCTCGCCCGCGACTTCGGCTACGACGGTCTGGAACTCGCCTGCTGGGGCGACCACTTCGAGGTCGACAAGGCCCTCGCCGACCCGTCCTACGTGGACTCCCGGCACCAGCTGCTCGACAAGTACGGCCTCAAGTGCTGGGCGATCTCCAACCACCTGGTCGGGCAGGCGGTCTGCGACGCCATCATCGACGAGCGCCACGAGGCCATCCTGCCCGCCCGGATCTGGGGCGACGGCGACGCGGAGGGCGTGCGGCAGCGCGCCGCGGCCGAGATCAAGGACACCGCACGGGCCGCCGCCCGCTTCGGCGTCGACACCGTCATCGGCTTCACCGGCTCGGCGATCTGGCACCTGGTCGCCATGTTCCCGCCCGCCCCCGAGTCGATGATCGAGCGGGGCTACCAGGACTTCGCCGACCGCTGGAACCCGATCCTCGACGTCTTCGACGCCGAGGGCGTGCGGTTCGCGCACGAGGTGCACCCCAGCGAGATCGCCTACGACTACTGGACCACGCAGCGCGCGCTGGAGGCGGTCGGCCACCGGCCGGCCTTCGGCCTCAACTTCGACCCCTCGCACTTCGTGTGGCAGGACCTCGACCCCGTCGGCTTCCTGTGGGACTTCCGCGACCGCATCTACCACGTCGACTGCAAGGAGGCCCGCAAGCGCCTCGACGGCCGCAACGGGCGGCTCGGCTCCCACCTGCCGTGGGGCGACCCGCGGCGCGGCTGGGACTTCGTGTCGGCCGGGCACGGCGACGTCCCCTGGGAGGACGTCTTCCGCATGCTGCGCTCCATCGACTACCAGGGACCCGTCTCCGTCGAGTGGGAGGACGCCGGTATGGACCGGCTGCAGGGCGCACCGGAGGCCCTCACCCGGCTGAAGGCATTCGACTTCGAGCCGCCCAGCGCGTCCTTCGACGCCGCCTTCAACAGCTGATCCGCACGCTCGACCGCAGGTCAGAACCGGGGACCGGCCAAGACGCCGGTGCCCGGTCCGGGCTGCCCGAATCCCGCTTTGTCCTGAGTTGGGAAAAAGTTCAACCAGTCGCGGTCCAAGGGGTGTTCGCCCCGGAAGAACGCGGTTACCGTCCCTGAAGTGTTCAGGACACTCACACCTCCGGGGTGACGGCGCACCCCGGCGCCCCGTATCGCACGTCTTCGCACCCATCCCGTACGGCCCACCCCCGTTCCCGGAGGGACTTCGTGCACAGAACCAGACTCAAAGGCACCACGACCGCGAGGCGCCCCAGGCTTCGCACCACCCTCGCCCTGTTCACCGGCCTGCTGCTGGCCGTGGGCACCCCGGCGACCGTCGCCGGCGCCCACCCCGGACACCCCGAGCACGACGAGACGGCAGCCGCCGCCGAGGGGCAGTTCCAGCAGGTACCGCTCGCCAAGGGCGAGCCCGAGATGGGCGAGCCGATGTCGCTCGCCGTTCTCCCGGACCGCAGCGTCCTGCACACCGCCCGCGACGGCACACTGCGCCTGACCGACCAGGGCGGCGTCACCAAGGTCGCCGGCAAGATCCCCGTCTACAACCACGACGAGGAGGGCCTGCAGGGCGTCGGCATCGACCCGGACTTCGAGAGCAACCGGGCGATCTACCTCTACTACGCCCCGCCGCTCGACACCCCCGCGGGCGACGCCCCGGAGAACGGCACCGCCGAGGACTTCAAGAAGTTCGACGGCGTCAACCGCCTCTCCCGCTTCGTCCTGAACGCCAACGGCACGCTGGACATGGCCAGCGAGAAGAAGGTCATCGAGGTCGCGACCTCCCGCGGCACCTGCTGCCACGTCGGCGGCGACATCGCCTTCGACGCCGAGGGCAACCTCTACCTCTCCACCGGCGACGACTCCAACCCGTTCGCCTCCGACGGCTACTCGCCGATCGACGAGCGCCCCGACCGCAACCCGGCCTTCGACGCCCGCCGCAGCTCCGGCAACACCAATGACCTGCGCGGCAAGATCCTGCGCATCAAGGTCGCCGAGGACGGCTCGTACACCATCCCGGAGGGCAACCTCTTCGAGCCCGGCACCGAGAAGACCCGGCCCGAGATCTACGCGATGGGCTTCCGCAACCCGTTCCGGATCAGCGTCGACAAGAAGACCGGCACGGTCTACGTCGGTGACTACGGCCCCGACGCCGGCGCCGCCGACCCGAAGCGCGGTCCGGCCGGGCAGGTCGAGTTCGCCAAGGTCACCAAGGCCGCCAACTTCGGCTGGCCCTTTTGCACCGGCGACAACGACCCGTACGTCGACTACGACTTCGCCACCGGCACCTCCGGCGAGACCTTCGACTGCGCCGCGCCGAAGAACACCTCGCCGCACAACACCGGTCTCACCGACCTGCCGCCCGCGCAGGCCGCGTGGATCCCGTACGACGACGACTCCGTGCCCGAGTTCGGCAGCGGCTCCGAGTCCCCGATGGGCGGCCCGGTCTACCGCTACGACCCCGACCTCGACTCCAAGGTGAAGTTCCCCGAGGAGTACGACGGGGACTTCTTCGCCGGTGAGTTCGGCCGCCGGTGGATCAAGCGGATCGAGCAGAACGACGACGGCACGGTCGCGAAGATCAACGACTTCCCGTGGACCGGCACCCAGATCATGGACATGGAGTTCGGCCCCGACGGCGCGCTCTACGTCCTGGACTACGGCCTGTCCTGGTTCCAGGGCGACAAGGACTCCGCCCTGTACCGGATCGAGAACGCCGCGGACGGCTTCTCCCCGATCGCCGAGGTGAGCGCCGACAAGACCTCCGGCGCGGCCGGCCTGAAGGTGGCCTTCACCGCCACCGCCAAGGACGCCGACTCCCCGGACCTCACCTACGGCTGGGACTTCGGCGACGGCACCAAGGGCGAGGGACTCAATCCCACCCACAAGTACAAGAAGGTCGGCACCTACACCGCGACCTTCACCGCCAAGGACCCCGAGGGCAACACCGGCAACGCCAGCGTCCGGATCGTGGTCGGCAACACCGAGCCCACGGTGACCATCGAGACCCCCGGCAACGGCACCCTGCTCCCCATGGGCGAGCCCATCCCGTTCAAGGTGAAGGTCACCGACCCCGAGGAGACGATCGACTGCTCCAAGGTCAAGGTCGCCTACAGCCTCGGCCACGACTCCCACGCCCACGAGCTGACCAGCGAGATGGGCTGTGAGGGCACCCTCAACCCGCCGCCGGGCGACGGCGGCCACGACCCCAACGCCAACATCTACGGCGTCGTCGGCGCCAGCTACACCGACGGCGGGGCCAACGGCCAGGAGGCCCTGACCGGCACCGCCCGCACCGTGATCCAGCCGCCGCACCGCCAGGCCGAGCACTTCACCACCCAGTCGGGCGTGAACACCTTCGACAAGGCCGAGGCCAACGGCGGCAAGACCGTCGGCGACATCAACGACGGCGACTGGATCTCCTTCAGCCCCTACAAGTTCGACGGGCAGAAGAAGATGACCGTACGGGCCTCCTCGGGCGGCGCCGGCGGCTACCTCGAGCTGCGCACCGGCTCGCCCACCGGTCCGCTGCACGGCTCGGCGTACATCCCGCCGACCGGCAGCTGGGAGACGTTCCAGAACGTCGACGTCCCGCTGCGGGCCCTGCCCAAGAAGACCACCGAGATCTACCTGGTCTTCAGGGGCGGCGAGGGCGCGCTGTACGACGTGGACGACTTCGAGTTCTCCACGGAGCCGTTCAAGGCCGGCAAGAAGGTCCTGGTCTTCTCCAAGACCGCCGGCTTCCGCCACGACTCCATCCCGGCGGGCATCGCCGCCCTGAAGGAGCTGGGCGCCCCGGCCGGCATCTCGGTCACCGCGACCGAGGAGGCCGGACAGTTCACCACCGCCAACCTCGCCAAGTACGACGCGGTGGCCTTCCTGTCCACCACCGGTGACGTCCTGAGCGCCGACCAGCAGAAGGCGTTCGAGAACTACGTCAAGAACGGCGGCGGCTACATGGGCATCCACGCCGCCGCCGACACCGAGTACGACTGGGAGTTCTACGGCGGCCTCGTCGGCGCCTACTTCGACTCGCACCCGGCCATCCAGAAGGCCACCGTCCGCGTCGAGGACCACGACCACCCGGCCACCGCGCACCTGGACGACGCCTGGGAGCGCACCGACGAGCTGTACAACTACCGCACCAACCCGCGCGAGCAGGCCAAGGTCCTCGCCACCCTCGACGAGACGACCTACTCCGGCGGCACCATGAAGGGCGACCACCCGATCGCCTGGTGCCAGAACTACGGCGGCGGCCGCTCCTTCTACACCGGCCTCGGCCACACCAAGGAGTCCTACGCGGACGAAGCCTTCCGCGGCCACCTGCTCGGCGGCATGCAGTACGCCACCGGCCAGGTCAAGGCCGACTGCAAGCCGAACAAGGGCTACCGGGACATCTTCAACGGCCAGACCCTGGAAGGCTGGAAGCAGGCCGGCCCCGGCAAGTTCAACGTCAAGGACGGCACCCTGGAGTCCGAGGGCGGCATGGGCCTGCTCTGGTACCAGGCCAAGGAGCTGAAGTCGTACTCCCTCAAGCTCGACTGGAAGATGCAGGGCGACGACAACTCCGGTGTCTTCGTGGGCTTCCCGGCCTCCGACGACCCCTGGTCCGCCGTGAACAAGGGCTACGAGATCCAGATCGACGCCACGGACGCCGTGGACCGCACCACGGGTGCGATCTACACCTTCAAGGCGGCGAACATCAAGGCCCGTGACCAGGTTCTGCGGCCGCCCGGCCAGTGGAACTCCTACGAGATCAAGGTCCAGGGCGAACGCCTCCAGGTGTTCCTCAACGGAGTCAAGATCAACGACTTCACCAACAAGGACCCCGAGCGGAGCCTGACCGACGGCTACATCGGCCTCCAGAACCACAGCGCCGACGACCAGGTCTCCTTCCGCAACATCCAGCTCAAGGAACTGCCCTCCTAGGGCGAACCGCCTCCGAGGGGTGACCTCTCCCAGGGGCGCCTTGCTCCTCGGGGGCAACCGGAACGGCGGCGGGCGGAGGACGCCGGACCTCCGCCCGCCGTCACCTCGCACGGATCACCCCCCGGCCGTACCACCGCTCGTGTGTGTTCGACGCGCTCGACAAGGAGGCTGCCCATGTCCGCGTCCCCCTCTGCTTCCTCCCGTGGCTCCCGTACCGGTGTCTGGCTGATCGGAGCCCGCGGCTCCGTCGCCACCACGGTGGTGGCGGGCTGCGCCGCCGTGACCGCGGGGCTGCACCCCCCGACCGGCATGGTCACCGAGACCCCCGACTTCGCCGACACGGGACTCCCCGCGCTCCCGTCCCTCGTCTTCGGCGGTCACGACACCATGGACTGCCCCCTGCCCAAGCGGGCGGAGGCCCTGGCCGCCGGGGGCGTGCTGCCGCACGGGCTGCCCTCGGCCGTGAGCGCGGAACTGGCCGCGGCCGACCGCGAGATCCGCCCCGGAGGCCCGCTGCCGGGCGACACCCGTGACGAGGAGGAGCTGATCGCCGCGTTCGCCGCGGACATCACCGACTTCGCGCGACGCTGCGGAGCGGAGCGGACGGTCGTCCTGAACGTGGCCTCCACCGAGCCCGCGCCCACCGGCGGCGCTCTTCCCGCCAGCTCGCTGTACGCGGCCGCCGCCCTGCGCGCCGGCTGCCCGTACGTCAACTTCACCCCGTCGACCGGTCTGCACCACCCGGCGCTCGCCGCACCGGCCGAGGCGAGCGGCCTGCCGTACGCGGGCCGCGACGGCAAGACCGGTCAGACCCTGCTGCGCTCGGTGCTGGGCCCGATGTTCGCGCAGCGTGCCCTCGCGGTGCGCGCCTGGTCCGGCACCAACCTCCTGGGCGGTGGCGACGGCGCCGCCCTCGCCGACCCGGCGGCCGCCGCCGCCAAGAACGCCGGCAAGGAACGCGTACTCGCCGACACCCTCGGCGCCCCCGTCGAGGGCGAGGTCCACATCGACGACGTGCCCGCGCTCGGCGACTGGAAGACCGCCTGGGACCACATCGCCTTCGACGGCTTCCTCGGCGCCCGCATGATCCTCCAGACCACCTGGCAGGGCTGCGACTCCTCCCTCGCCGCGCCGCTCGTCCTCGACCTGGCCCGCCTGGTCGCCCGCGCCCACCAGAAGGGGCTGTCCGGCCCGCTGGGCGAACTGGGCTTCTTCTTCAAGGACCCGGTGGGGGACGGCCCGTCGTCCCTGGCCGAGCAGTACGAGGAGCTGAAACGCTTCGCCGGACGACTGCGGGACGACCGGGACCGCGTCCCCGCCGACGGGGAGGGCGGGGACGCCGGGCCCGTCCGGCCCGTCGGCCGGGCCGACGAGTGCGGGGCAGGGCGATGAGCCGCACCGTCGCCACGGCGCTCGACACCGCCGGGTCGTCGCGGGCGTCGACGGGTGCATGGGGGGCGCCAGAAGCAGCCTCAGGGACCACCGGACCGACGCCTCCGGCTGCCGAGCCACCCGCTCGCTCTTCCCGCTTCGGCGCATGGGCCGAACTGCTGCGTCTGCCCGCCCTGTTCACCGTCCCCGGCGACGCCCTGGCCGGCGCGGCGGCGGCCGGCGCACGCCCCGGACCCCGCACGCTGCTCGCCATCGGCTCCTCCCTGTGTCTGTACGAGGCCGGCATGGCCCTCAACGACTGGGCCGACCGCGCGGAGGACGCCGCGGAACGCCCGCACCGCCCTCTCCCGTCCGGCCGCATCCGCCCTGCCGCCGCGCTGACGGCCGCCGGGGCCCTCACCGGCGCCGGGCTGGCGCTGGCGGCCGGTGCGGGACGTCCCGCCTTCGCGGTCGCGGCGCCGCTGGCGGCCACCGTCTGGGCCTACGACCTCGCCCTGAAGCACACGCCGGCCGGTCCCGCGGCCATGGCGGCGGCCCGCGGACTGGACCTGCTCCTGGGCGCGGCCGCCACCGGCGGCGGCACCCGGGCCGCGCTGCCCTCCGCCGCGCTGCTCGGCAGCCACACCCTCGCGGTCACGGCCGTCTCCCGGCGGGAGACGACCGGCGGTTCCGTCCTGGCTCCGCTGGCCGCCCTCGCGACGACGGGGGCCCTGACCGGCCTGGTCGCCCGCCGCCGCACCCGACTCCCGGCAGGCCGGCGGGCAGCAGCCGCCCCCGGCCTGTCGGGCTCCACCCCGGCACCAGGCGCCTCCGACGCCCTCACGGTCGGGCTGAGCGCCTGCTACGCCGCGACTGCCGCCCGCCCCTACTTCCACGCCGCGCTCAACCCCTCACCCCCGCTCACCCAACGCGCCGTGGGCGGCGGCATCCGGGCCACGATCCCGCTCCAGGCCGCGCTCGCCGCCCGCTCGGGTGCCGGCGCCACGTCCCTCCTGGTCGCGGCCCTCGCCCCGGCCGGACGGTGGTTCGCCAGGAGGGCCGCCATGAGGAAGGTGAGGATCACATGAGCCGGAACCCGAACGACGGACCGACGCAGGGGACGGAGCGAGAGCCGGTGCAGGTGGCGCACCCCGGACCGAACCCGGGACTGAACGAGGCCGGGGCCGCCGCGCCCCCGCTCCGCTTCGGCTACGGCACCAACGGCCTCGCCGACCTCCGTCTCGACGACGCCCTCGCCCTCCTCGCCGACCTGGGATACGACGGCGTGGGCCTGACCCTCGACCACATGCACCTCGACCCGCTCGCCGACGACCTCGCCGCCCGCACCCGCCGGGTCGCCGCGCGGCTGGACGCGCTCGGTCTGGGCGTCACCGTGGAGACGGGCGCCCGCTACGTCCTCGACCCGCGCCGCAAGCACGGCCCCTCCCTGCTCGACCCGGACCCGGAGGACCGCGCCCGCCGTGCCGGCCTCCTGGTGCGCGCCGTCGCCGTCGCCGCCGACCTCGGTGCCCACGCCGTGCACTGCTTCAGCGGCGTCACCCCGGCGGGCACGGACGAGGACACGGCGTGGAAACGGCTGGCCGAGTCCCTCGCCCCGGTCCTGGACGCCGCCGCCACCGCGGGCGTCCCCCTCGCCGTGGAACCCGAACCCGGACACCTCCTCTCCACCCTCGCCGACTTCCACACCCTGCGCCGTACCCTCGGCGACCCCGAACCCCTCGGCCTCACCCTGGACATCGGCCACTGCCAGTGCCTCGAACCGCTCCCTCCCGCCGACTGTGTACGCGCCGCCGCCCCCTGGCTGCGCCACGTACAGATCGAGGACATGCGCCGCGGCGTCCACGAACACCTCCCCTTCGGTGACGGCGAGATCGACTTCCCTCCCGTCCTCGAGGCCCTCGCCGCCACCGGCTACCAGGGCCTGACCGTCGTCGAACTGCCCCGCCACTCCCACGCGGGCCCCCACTTCGCCGAACGCTCCCTCCCGTTCCTGCGCCGCGCCGCACCGGCGTCGCCACCCCGCACCAACCGCTCGGGCGAGCCCTCCGCCACCCACTGAAGGGAGCCACACCATGAGGCAGCCACACGCCACCCACGTCACCCCCGGCACCCAGGACGCGGATGGCGCCCCCTCCGGGCACACCGGACAGGACCAGGGCACCACCCCCGCCCACGTCCCGCCCGCCGACCTGCGCGCAGCCCTCGCCACCCGGCTCGGCCCAGCCGCCCGCGCCTGGCTGGACCAGGCCCTCGACGAGGCCGCCGCCCACCCCGGCACCCACGGCCCCATCTCGGTGTGGGAGCTGCGCCTCGCCGAGGCAGGCCGCCGCTGCGGGCCCGCCCACGCCGACGCCGCCCGCGTCCTCGTGCTGCACGCCGCCCGCGCCGACACCGACGCCCTGACCCGGGTCTACACCCAGGGCACCGCCGACGAACGCCGCGCCGCCCTGCACGCCCTGCCCCACCTGGTGCCGGGACCGGACGCCCTGCCGCTCGTCGAGGATGCCCTGCGCACCAACGACACCCGGCTCGTCGCCGCTGCCCTCGGCCCGTACGCCGCCCGGCACCTCGACGCGCACCAGTGGCGGCACGCCGTACTGAAGTGCCTGTTCACCGGTGTCCCCGTCGACAGCGTGGCGGACCTCGCCCGCCGGGCCCGAGGGGACGACGAACTCGCCCGGATGCTCGCCGACTACGCCGCCGAACGCACCGCCGCGGACCGCACCGTCCCCGAAGACCTGCACCGCGTCCTGGCCCTGACCGAGTCCGGACGCCCCGCGCCCGGCACGGCCGACCCCCACGGCAAGGAGTCCTGATGCGCATCTTCGACCCCCACATCCACATGACCTCCCGGACCACCGACGACTACGAGGCCATGCACGCCGCCGGCGTCCGCGCCGTCGTCGAACCCTCCTTCTGGCTGGGCCAGCCCCGCACTTCCCCCGACTCCTTCCGTGACTACTTCGACGCCCTGCTCGGCTGGGAACCCTTCCGCGCCGCCCAGTACGGCATCGCCCACCACTGCACGATCGCCCTCAACCCCAAGGAGGCGAACGACCCCCGGTGCCTGCCCGTCCTCGACGAACTGCCCCGCTATCTCGTCAAGGACCGCGTGGTGGCGGTCGGTGAGATCGGCTACGACTCGATGACGCCCGCCGAGGACACCGCCCTGGCCACGCAGCTCCAGCTCGCCGCCGACCACGGTCTGCCCGCCCTCGTGCACACCCCGCACCGCGACAAGCTCGCCGGCCTGCGCCGCACCCTCGACGTGGTCCGCGAGTCCGCCCTGCCCACGGAGCGGGTGCTGGTCGACCACCTCAACGAGACCACCGTCAAGGAGGCCAAGGACAGCGGCGCCTGGCTCGGCTTCTCCGTCTATCCGGACACCAAGATGGACGAGACCCGGATGGTCGCCCTGCTGCGCGAGTACGGCCCGGACCAGGTCCTGGTGAACTCCGCCGCCGACTGGGGCAGGAGCGACCCGCTCAAGACCCGCAAGGTCGGCGACCTGATGCTCGCCGAGGGCTTCACCGAGGACGACGTGGACCGGGTGCTGTGGCGCAACCCCGTCGCCTTCTACGGGCTCAGCGGGCGGCTGGAACTCGACGTGGCCCCGGGCGAGGCCACGCACGAGGGCAACTCCATCCTGCGCGGCGGGGAGTGAGCCATGCGCTTCCGGCACCCCGACGGCTCCACCGTCCACCTCGCCTACTGCACCAACGTCCACCCCGCCGAGACTCTCGACGGTGTCCTCGCCCAGCTCCGCGACCACTGCGAGCCGGTCCGCAAACGCCTGGGCCGCGACCGGCTCGGCATCGGGCTGTGGCTCGCCCGCGACGCAGCCCATGCCCTGGTCACCGACCCCGCCGCGCTGCGCGGCCTGCGCACCGAGCTCGACCGGCGCGGCCTGGAGGTCGTCACCCTCAACGGCTTCCCCTACGAGGGGTTCGGCGCGGAGGAGGTCAAGTACCGCGTCTACAAGCCGGACTGGGCCGACCCCGAACGCCTCGACCACACCACCTCCCTCGCCCGGCTGCTCGCCGGACTGCTGCCCGACGACGTCACGGACGGCACCATCTCCACCCTGCCCCTCGCCTGGCGCACCGCCTACGACGAGACCCGTGCCGACAAGGCCCGCGCCGCCCTGGTCACGCTCGCCGAACGCCTCGACGCCCTCCACGAACTGACCGGCCGCTCCATCCGCATCGGCCTGGAACCGGAACCCGGCTGCGTCGTCGAGACCACCCACGACGCCATCGCACCGCTGACCACGATCGCCCACGAACGCATCGGCGTCTGCGTCGACACCTGCCACCTCGCCACCTCCTTCGAAGACCCGGACACCGCTCTGGACGCCCTCACGGCCGCCCGCGTACCCGTCGTCAAGTCCCAGCTGTCCGCCGCCCTGCACGCCGAACACCCCGCCGATCCCGCGGTCCGCGAGGCGCTCGCCGCCTTCGCCGAGCCGCGCTTCCTGCACCAGACCCGCACCACCACACCGTCCGGCGGCCGGCAGGGCACCGACGACCTCGACGAAGCCCTCGCGGACGGCGGCCCGCTGCCCGCCACCGCGCCCTGGCGCGCCCACTTCCACGTCCCCCTGCACGCGGCCCCCGCCGCGCCCCTCACCTCCACTCTCCCCGTGCTCAAGGCCGCGCTGACCCGGCTCGTCGGCGGCCCGCACCCCGTCACCCGCCATCTGGAGGTCGAGACCTACACCTGGCAGGCCCTCCCGCCCGAGCTGCGGCCCCGCGCCCGCGCCCAGCTCACCGACGGCATCGCCGCCGAGCTGACCCTCGCCCGCGACCTGTTGACGGACCTCGGCCTGAAGGAACTGCCATGACCGGACCGACCCACCCCGACGGATCACTCCACCCCGACGGATCACCTCACCCCGACGCACCGACCCCCCTCCTCGTCCTGGACGTCGTCGGCCTCACCCCCCGTCTCCTCGACCACATGCCCCGCCTCAAGCAGCTCGGCCAGTCCGGGTCCCGCGCGCCGCTCGGCACCGTCCTGCCCGCCGTCACCTGCGCCGCCCAGTCCACCTTCCTGACCGGCACCCACCCTTCCGAGCACGGCATCGTCGGCAACGGCTGGTACTTCCGCGAACTCGGCGACGTCCTGCTCTGGCGCCAGCACAACGGACTCGTCGCCGGCGACAAACTCTGGGACGCCGCCCGCCGTGCCCACCCCGGTTACACCGTCGCCAACATCTGCTGGTGGTACGCCATGGGCGCCGACACCGACATCACCGTCACCCCCCGTCCCGTCTACTACGCCGACGGCCGCAAGGAACCCGACTGCTACACCCGGCCCCCGGCCCTGCACGACGAACTCACCGACAAACTGGGCACCTTCCCTCTCTTCCACTTCTGGGGACCCGGCGCGGACCTGGTCTCCAGCCAGTGGATCATCGACGCCACCCGGCACATCATGGCCACCCGGCACCCCGACCTGACGCTCTGTTACCTCCCTCACCTCGACTACGACCTGCAGCGCTTCGGCCCCGACGACCCGCGCTCCCTGAAGGCCGCCGCCGACCTGGACGCGGCCCTGGCTCCGCTGCTCGACGACGCCCGCGCCGAGGGCCGCACCGTCGTCGCGCTCTCCGAGTACGGCATCACCCCGGTCAGCCGGCCCGTGGACATCAACCGCGCCCTGCGCCGCGCCGGACTCCTCGAGGTGCACACCCAGGACGGCATGGAGTACCTCGACCCGATGGCCTCCCGCGCCTTCGCGGTCGCCGACCACCAGATCGCCCACGTGTACGTCCGCCGACCGGAGGACCTCGACGCGACCCGTGCCGCCCTGGACGGGCTGCCCGGCATCGAGCAACTCCTCGACGACGAGGGCAAGAAGGCCCAGCACCTCGACCATCCGCGCGCCGGCGAACTCGTCGCCGTGGCGGAGCCGGACGCCTGGTTCACGTACTACTACTGGCTCGACGACGACCGCGCGCCCGACTTCGCGCAGCTCGTCGAGATCCACCGCAAACCCGGCTACGACCCGGTCGAGCTGTTCATGGATCCGCTCGACCCCTACGTCAAGGTCAAGGCGGCCGGTGCCCTGGCCCGCAAGAAGCTCGGCATGCGCTACCGCATGGCGGTCGTGCCCCTGGACCCCTCACCTGTTCGAGGCAGCCACGGCCGCCTCCCCGCGAGCGACGACGACGGTCCGCTCCTCATCTGCTCCACCCCCCGCGCTGTCGGAGACCGCGTCGCGGCCACCGACGTGAAACAACTCCTGCTCCGGCTGGCCGGACTCGGCTGACGCACCCTTCGGTACGCCCGCCGAAATCCGACTACTGAGAGTGAAACACACGGCACTGACAACGGCCCGCCCGAGCCGCATCGGCGCAGGCCACGACCCAGAAGGCAGGCACCGTGACCCCGTTCACCGACCCCTCCCGCACCGATGCCGGCACCGACCCGGCCGCCGACGGACCCGGCGAGAGCCTGCGCCGCACCCTCGGCGTGAACCGGCGCCGCTTCCTCAGCACCTGCACCGCCGTGGCGGCCGGCGCCGTGGCGGCCCCCGTCTTCGGCGCCTCCCCGGCCCTCGCCCACGGCCGGGACAGAGACCACGACCACGACCACGGCCGCGGGCAGATCCTCGTCCCGGCGGACAAGCGCGGCATCATCCTCTACACCGTCCGTGACGCCACCGCCCGCGACCCCCTCGCCTCCGACCTGCCCTCGGGCTTCCGCGAGGTCTTCAAGCAGCTGGCCCGCCACGGCTACCGCCAGGTCGAGTTCGCCGGATACAACCAGCACGCCAACGCGCCGGGCGGCGCGAGCCTGGAGTCCGTCGAGGGCGCCCGGCTGCTGCGCTCCTGGCTCGACGACTACGGTCTGCGCGCCCAGGGCAACCACGGCTTCATCCCGTCCTCCTGGCCGCTGACCACGGAGGACAAGGACACCTTCAAGAAGCACCTGGAGATCGCCAACATCCTCGGCATGGACCACATGGGCACCGGCGGCGACCCCACCGGCAGCTCCTACCGCGCGGACTGGGACGTGGCCGCCGACAAGTGGAACGCCCTCGGCGCCATCGCCCACCGGGAGGGCATCAAGCTCTACACCCACAACCACGACAGCGCCTACGGCTTCCTGCTCGACGGCGGGCCGCTGGACGACCAGGGCCGGCCGACCCGCAGTTCGGGCATCAGGAAGCTGGAGTACTTCCTGAAGGTCACCGACCCGAGGGTCGTCTGGCTGGAGATGGACATCTTCTGGGCGCACGTCGCCCAGTACAAGTTCCACGAGTACACCGCCCACGACGGCTCCACCAGGAAGAACGTCTTCGACCCGGCCGGACTGGTCGTCCGCAACAACCGGCGTTACCCGCTGTTCCACGCCAAGGACGGCGTCGTCGACACCACCAACGGCCAGGGCTACGACATGGTGCCCTTCGGGACGGGCGTCATCGATTACACGACGTTCTTCTCCAGGGTCGGGCTGCGGAACTACCACCACCCGATGGTCGAGGACGACAACTCCCCGAGCGCCACCGACCCCGCGCAGTCGCTGCGGGAGGCCAAGATCAGCTACGACAACATGGCGGCCCTGCGCAAGCGGCGCCGCTGACCCGGAACACGGACCGGGCGGCCCCTTCCGCATGCTGCGGGAGGGGCCGCCCGGTCCGTGCCGAGGACGCTGCGCCCGGTCAGCCCTCCCCGAGCGGCTGGGGATTGGGCGTGATGTGCTTGTCCTTCGGGCGTCCCGGCGGCCGCAGGGACAGCGCCACGAATCCGGCGAAGAACGAGATGCAGCCCGCCAGGATGTAGGCGCCGTTGTAGCCCCAGACACCGACGACCACGGAACCCATGCCCGCGCCCAGGCCGGAGACGAGCTTGGAGCTGTAGACCATCCCGTAGTTGGTGGCGTTGTTGTTCTCACCGAAGTAGTCCGCCGTCAGCGCCGCGAACATCGGGAAGATGGCACCGCCGCCGAAACCGGAGATGGCGGAGAAGATCAGGAACAGCGGCAGGTTCTTGATCTCCGCCGACAGGATGATGCCGAACTGGGCGAGGCCCAGGATCGCGCACACGTAGAGCAGGCACTGCTTGCGGCCGTACAGGTCGGAGAGCCAGCCGATGACGCCGCGTCCGGTGCCGTTGACGATCGCCTTCAGCGACATGGCGGTGGCAACGATCCCGGCCGCGAAGCCCGCCTCCTCGCCGATGTCGACCTGGAAGGCGATACCGAAGATGTTCACGCCGGAGGTGCAGGCGAGGCAGAACCACATCAGCGCCACCCGGCCGGTCTTCCAGGCCTCCAACGGGGAGTACTGCTTGACGGCCGGGGGGTTCTTCTCCAGCGAACGCCGGGCACGGGGGTCGTCCGGCGGGTTCAACGGGTCGACGGCGGCCGGCCACCAGTTCTTCGGCGGGTCCCGGAAGTAGAACCCGGCGAGCGCCACCGTCGCGGCGAGGAAGACACCCGCCGCGACGAGCACCCAGCGGAAGTTGGAGCCGTCCATGTAGCCGTGGAAGATGAAGACGAACGGCACCGAGCCGTAGGCGAAACCGCCGTTGACGAAGCCGGTCTTCCCGCCCCTGCGCTCCGGGTACCACTTGCCGACCATGTTGACGCAGGTCGCGTACACCATGCCGGCGCCCATTCCGCTGAACACGCCGAACCCGATGAAGGCGAGGGCGACGTGCGGCGCGAACGCCAGCGACAGGTAGCCGAGCAGCGTGCCGACCGAACCCAGCATCATCGCCCAACGCGCGGGCAGTTTGCCGCTCTCACGCAGCCGCCCCGCCGGAAAGGCGACAGCGGCCTGGCAGAACACCCAGGCGGTCATCATCCAGTAGATGCTGCCGCTGGACCAGTGGTGGGCCTCATGGAGCGTGTCCTCGGCGGACGCGAACGCGTACTCGGCGGAGGAGATGCCCATCATGCCGATCCAGGGCAGGATCACCATCCACTTGCGCTTGCGCCCCATGATGTCGATGTCGGACTCGCCCACGCGATAGACGCGTCCGTTCCTGTCGGTCACCTCCCGGTAGCCGACGACCCGTGTGACATCGGTGGTTGTCATGTCGTTTGCACCCCTAGCGTCGAAAGTTCTGGCCAGCGCCCCCTGTCCAATGCCTTCCGTGCGCGCGCGGGTCCCGGGCCGGCCGACGCGCACCCGTCGGCCGGCCCTCGCCGTCTCACGTCATGAACCGCCCCCCAGCAATCCCGCGGCCCGTGCCCACCGGTACTTGGCGCCCAGCACGGCCACCGGCTTCTCGGTCGTGTACGGGTACGCCACGACGCCGCGCTCGAAGAGGTACTGGCACGCCTCCTCGACCTCGACGTCCCCCGCGAGGGAGGCCACCACGGGCTTCTCGACGCCGCGCTCACGGAACTCGGCCACCACGCGCGCGGTGAGTTCGGCGAACACCATGGGAGGCGTGACGATGGTGTGCCAGTAGCCGAGGACGAGCGCGTGGATGCGCGGGTCCTCCAGGCCGAGCCGGATCGTCGCCTCGTACGTCGACGGCGGCTCGCCCCCGGTGATGTCCACCGGGTTGCCCGCCGCGCCGAACGGCGGGATGAAGGCGCGGAAGGCCGTGTCCAGGTCGGGCGGTATCTCCATCAGCGACAGCCCGTTGTCCGTCACCGCGTCGGACAGCAGCACCCCGCTGCCGCCGGCCCCGGTGATGACGACCACGTTGTCGCCCCGGGGAGCGGGAAGCACCGGCAACGCGCGCGCGTACTCCAGCATCTCGTTCAGCCCCGGCGCCCGGATGACGCCCGCCTGCCGCAGGATGTCGTCGTACACGGCGTCGTCCCCGGCGAGCGCCCCGGTGTGCGATCCGGCGGCCTTGGCGCCCGCCGCCGTACGCCCCGCCTTGAGTACGACGACCGGCTTCTTCGGCACGGTCGCCCGAGCGGCCTCGACGAAGGCGCGGCCGTCCTTGAGATCCTCCAGGTGCATGGCGATGCACTCGGTGTGCGGGTCCTCGCCGAACCAGGTCAGCAGGTCGTCCTCGTCCAGGTCCGACTTGTTGCCGAGGCCCACGATCGCCGACACGCCGGTCTTCGTCGTCCGCGCGAAGCCCAGGATGGCCATCCCGATGCCGCCCGACTGCGAGGTCAGCGCGACGCCGCCCTTGACGTCGTACGGTGTGCAGAACGTGGCGCACAGGTCCTGCCAGGTCGAGTAGTAGCCGTAGATGTTCGGACCGAGCAGCCGGATGCCGTGCCGTTCGGCGACCGCCACGATCTCGTCCTGGAGCGCCTGCTCACCGGTCTCGGCGAAGCCGGAGGGGATGAGCACCGCGTTGGGGATCCCCTTGCGCCCCACCTCCTCCAGAGCAGCCGCCACGAACCGCGCGGGGATCGCGAAGACCGCCACATCCACCTCACCGGGAACGTCGGTGACACTCTTGTACGCCTTCCGGCCCAAGATGTCATCGGCCTTGGGGTTCACCGGGTGGATCTCGCCCGCGAAACCGCCGTCGACGAGGTTGCGCATCACCGAGTTGCCGATCTTCCCCGGCTCGCCCGACGCGCCGATCACCGCGACCGACGAGGGCTGCATCAGACGGCGCATCGAGGTGAGGATCTCCTCGCGCGTGTACCGGCGCCGTTCCTTCGGTGCGTCGGTCGCCAGGATCACCCGGATGTCGGCGGCGACCGCACCCTCGGGCGTGGCGATCACCGGATTGAGGTCCACCTCGGCGATCTCCGGGAAGTCGGCGACCAGTTCGGAGACCCGGCGGATCTGCTCGGCCACCGCCCACCGGTCCACCCCGGCCTGCCCGCGCACCCCGCGCAGCACCTCGGCCGCCCGGATCGAGTCCAGCATGGACAGCGCCTCGTCGGCGTCCAAGGGCGCCAGCCGGAAGGTGACGTCCTTCAGCACCTCGACCAGCACCCCGCCGAGCCCGAACGCCACCACCTTCCCGAACGTCGGATCGGTGACCGCCCCGACGATGACCTCCTGCCCCTGCGGCAGCAGCTCCTGGATCTGCACGCCCTCGATCCGCGCGGAGGCGTCGTACGCGCGCGCGTTGTCGACGATCCGGCAGAACGTCGCCCGCACGTCCGCCGCGCCCTCCACCCCGACGACCACACCGCCGGCGTCGGTCTTGTGCAGGATGTCCGGCGAGACGATCTTCATCACCACCGGCCCGCCGAACCGCGCCGCACATGCCACCGCTTCGTCGACGTCCCGCGCCAGCTCCTCACCCGGTACGGAGATCCCGTAGGCGTCGGCGAGCACCTTGCCCTCGGGGGCGGTGAGCGCGGTGCGCCCCTCGGCCCGGACGGCGTCCAGGAGCCCGCGCACCCGTGCGCGACGGTCCTCGGCCATCACGTCAGATCACCCCGTTCGACTTGAGCAGCCGCAGTTCCTCGTCGCCGAGGCCCAGCTCGCCGACGTAGACCTCTTCGTTGTGTTCGCCCAGCAGCGGCGAACTGGTCACCCGCACGGGGGAGTCCGAGAGCTTGAGCGGGCTGCCCACGGTCACGAACTCGCCGCGCTCGGGGTGCGGGACGGTGACGACCATCTCGTTGGCGACCAGCGAGTCGTCCTCGATGATCTCCTTCGTGGACAGGATCGGCCCGCACGGGATGTTGTGGGCGTTGAGCCGCTCCAGCACCTCCCACTTGGGCAGGGTGGACGACCACTCCTCGATCAGCTGGAACATCTTGTTCAGCTTCGGGAGCCTGGCCTGCGGGGTCGCCCACTCGGGGTCGTCGGCCAGCTCGGGCCGGCCGATCAGCTCACTGAGCGGCCGCCAGCCGACCGGCTGGACGATGACGTACACGTAGTCGTTGGGACCGCCCGGCGCGCACTTGACCGCCCAGCCCGGCTGGCCGCCGCCGGACGCGTTGCCGGACCTGGGAACCTCGTCGCCGAAGTCCTCGTTGGGATATTCGGCGAGTGGACCATGGCTCAGGCGCTGCTGGTCGCGCAGCTTCACCCGGCAGAGGTTGAGCACCGCGTGCTGCATGGCCACGTTCACCCGCTGACCACGTCCGGTGTGCTCCCGCTGGTAGAGGGCGGCGAGGATGCCCGCCACGACGTGGACGCCCGTGCCCGAGTCCCCGATCTGGGCCCCCGTCGCCAGCGGCGGCCCGTCCTCGAAACCGGTGGTGGACATCGATCCGCCCATGGCCTGCGCGACGACCTCGTACGCCTTGAACGCGGTGTACGGGCCCTCGCCGAACCCCTTGATGGAGGCGTAGACGATCCGTGGATTGATCTCCTTGATGCGGTCCCAGGTGAACCCCATCCGGTCGACCGCGCCCGGGCCGAAGTTCTCGACCATCACGTCCGAGCGCCGGATCAGCTCGGTGAGGATCTCCTTGCCGCGGTCGGTCTTGGTGTTGAGGGTGATGCTCCGCTTGTTGCAGTTGAGCATCGTGAAGTAGAGGGAGTCGACGTCCGGCAGATCGCGCAGCTGTCCCCGCGTGATGTCGCCGGTCGGCGCCTCCAGCTTCACGACGTCGGCGCCGAGCCAGGCGAGCAGCTGGGTCGCCGACGGGCCGGACTGCACATGCGTCATGTCCAGGACGCGGATGCCCTCAAGAGCCTTCGCTGACGTTCCCGTCGTGCCAGTCATGGGGGTCACCTCACTTGTACATCGTCTGGTTCATGGTTCCTGGGGCGTACGCGTCCGGGTCCACCCAGACGTTGATCAGGGACGGCTTGCCGGACTCGCGGGCCCGGCGCAGCGCGGGGCCGATGTCGGCGGGGTCGCGGACCTCCTCGCCGTGGCCGCCCAGCATCCGGGCGAACTGGTCGTAGGGCACGTCGCCGAGCGTGTTGCCGACCCGCTCGCGCTCCTTGCCGTACTTGACGGCCTGGCCGTAGCGGATCTGGTTCATCGAGGAGTTGTTGCCGACGATGCCGACGAAGGGGAGGTCGTAGCGGACCAGGGTCTCGAAGTCCCAGCCGGTGAGCGAGAAGGCGCCGTCGCCGAAGAGCGCGACGACCTCCTTGTCGGGCCGCGCCTGCTTGGCGGCCAGCACGAAGGGGACACCGACGCCGAGCGTGCCGAGCGGTCCCGGGTCCATCCAGTGGCCCGGTGACTTGGGCTGGACGACCTGTCCGGAGAAGGTGACGATGTCGCCGCCGTCGCCGATGTAGATCGAGTCCTCGGTGAGGAAGTCGTTGATCTCGCTGACCAGCCGGTACGGGTGGATGGGGGAGGCGTCCGACCTGAGCTGCGGCAGCCGCTTGTCCAGCGCCGTCTGTTCGGCCGCGCGCAGTTCGTCCAGCCACTCCTTGCGCTTGGACGCGCCGCCGTTGAGCCGGCCGGACGCGGCCTCGGTCACCGACTTCAGCACGAGCCCCGCGTCGCCGACGATGCCGAGGTCGATGTCGCGGTTCTTGCCGACGGTGCGGTAGTCGAGGTCGATCTGCACGACGGTCGCGTCGGGGGAGAGCCGCTTGCCGTAGCCCATGCGGAAGTCGAAGGGCGTGCCGACGATCACGATGACATCGGCGTTGGAGAAGGCGTAGCGGCGCGAGAGCTGGAAGTGGTGCGGGTCCCCGGGCGGCAGGGTGCCGCGGCCGGCGCCGTTCATGTACGCCGGGACGTTCAGCGTGCGGACCAGTTCGACGGCCGCCTCGGTCGCGCGGGTCGTCCAGACCTGGCTGCCGAGCAGGATGGCCGGCTTCTCGGCGTGCACCAGCAGGTCGGCGAGCTTCTCGACGGCCTCCGGGTCCCCGGCCGACCGTGTGGAGGCACGGTACGCCCCGGCCTGCGGGACCCGCGCCTTCTCCGTCGGCACCTTGGCGTCCAGCACGTCGCGCGGGATCTCCAGGAAGGACGGTCCCGGCGCGCCGTGGTAGCACTCGCGGAATGCCATCGACACCATGTCGGCGGCGCGCGCCGTGTCCGGCACGGTCGCGGCGAACTTGGTGATCGGCGTCATCATGTCGACGTGCGGCAGGTCCTGCAGGGACCCCATCTTGTGCTGGGTGTGCGCGCCCTGACCGCCGATCAGCAGCATGGGCGACTCGGCGCGGAAGGCGTTGGCGACCCCGGTGACGGCGTCGGTGGTGCCCGGTCCCGCGGTGACCACCGCGCAGCCGGGCTTGCCGGTGAGACGGGCGTATCCGTCGGCGGCGTGTGCGGCGACCTGCTCGTGGCGTACGTCGACGACCTCGATGCCCTCGTCGACGCAGCCGTCGTAGATATCGATGATGTGGCCGCCGCACAGGGTGTAGATGCGGTCGACCCCCTCGGCCTTGAGTGCCTTGGCAACGAGGTGGCCGCCGGAGATGACGTCCTGGGTGTCGTCGGGCATGGCGAAGTCCTGTCCCTTCACGAGGGGTCGGGGCGCTCTCGCGGTACATTGCATACAGTCGACGAATACTGTATGAAACTTGTTATCCCGCATCCGGTGGGTGGTGTCCAGGGGGCGTGCGGCACTTTCAGTCAGGAGCCGAGATGGACCTGTACGAACACCAGGCAAGGGAACTGTTCAAGGAACACGGGATCGTGGTGCCGAGGGCCGAGGTCACCGACTCGCCCGAACGGGCCCGGGAGATCGCCCGCGCACTCGGCGGACGCACCGTCGTGAAGGCACAGGTGAAGACCGGCGGGCGCGGCAAGGCGGGCGGCGTGCGGCTCGCCGCCGACCCCGCCGAGGCCGAGGAGGCGGCGCGACACATCCTCGGCATGGACATCAAGGGCCACACGGTCGACGCCGTGATGCTGGCCGAACCCTGCGACATCGAGCGGGAGTTCTACGTTTCCTACGTCCTGGACCGCGCGTCCGGGGGTTTCCTCGCCATCGCCTCCGCGGAAGGCGGCATGGAGATCGAGGAGGTCGCCGCCCGGCGGCCCGAGGCCGTGGCACGCATCCCCATAGACCCCGCCGTGGGCGTGCACACGGCCACCGCGGTCCGCATCGCCGACGCCGCGGGACTGCCCCCGCAGACCGTCGACACCCTCGTGCGGCTGTGGAAGGTACTGGTCCGCGAGGACGCCCTCCTCGTCGAGGTCAACCCGCTGGTCAGGACGGCCGAAGGCAGGATCGTGGCCCTCGACGGCAAGGTCACCCTCGACGACAACGCCCGCTTCCGGCAATCCCGTTGGGGCGACGAGAAGCCGGCGTCCGCCGACTCCCTGGAGGCGCGGGCCGGCGCCAAGGGCCTCAACTACGTCAAGCTCGACGGCGAGGTCGGCGTCATCGGCAACGGCGCCGGGCTGGTCATGTCGACGCTCGACGTGGTCGCCGGCTGCGGTGCCCGGCCCGCCAACTTCCTCGACATCGGCGGCGGCGCCTCCGCCCGGGTCATGGCCGACGGGCTGTCGGTCATCCTCTCCGACCCCGCCGTGAAGTCCGTCCTCGTCAACGTCTTCGGCGGCATCACCGCCTGCGACGCGGTCGCCGACGGCATCGTCCGGGCCCTGGACGAGGTCCGGCTCACCAAGCCGCTCGTCGTACGCCTCGACGGCAACAACGCCGCCCGGGGCCGGGCCCTCCTCGACGCACGCGCGCATCCACTGGTCGAACAGGCCACCACCATGGACGGCGCCGCCCGCCGTGCCGCCCGACTCGCCACCGCGGCATCCACCGCCGGATAAGGAGACAGGACGACATGGCGATCTACCTCACCAAGGAGAGCAGGGTCCTCGTCCAAGGCATGACCGGCGCCGAGGGCATGAAGCACACCCGCCGCATGCTGGCCGCCGGCACCGACGTCGTCGGTGGCGTCAACCCGCGCAAGGCGGGCCGCACCGTCGACTTCGACGACCGTTCGGTCCCGGTCTTCGGTTCGGTCCGCGAGGGCATCGAGAGCACCGGCGCCGACGTCACCGTCGTCTTCGTGCCGCCCGCCTTCGCCAAGGCGGCGGTCGTCGAGGCCGCCGACGCCGGCATCGGCCTCGCGGTCGTCATCACCGAGGGCATCCCCGTCCACGACGCCGTCGCCTTCACCGCCCACGCCAGGACCAAGGGCACCCGCGTCGTCGGCCCCAACTGCCCCGGCCTGATCACCCCCGGCCAGTCCAACGCGGGCATCATCCCGCCCGACATCGCCAAGCCCGGCCGTATCGGCCTGGTCTCCAAGTCGGGCACGCTCACCTACCAACTCATGTACGAACTGCGCGACATCGGCTTCTCCACCTGCGTCGGCATCGGCGGCGACCCGGTCGTCGGCACCAGCCACATCGACTGCCTCACCGCATTCCAGGACGACCCCGACACCGAACTGATCGTCCTCATCGGCGAGATCGGCGGCGACGCCGAAGAACGCGCGGCCGCTCACATCCGCGAGCACGTCACCAAGCCGGTCGTCGGCTACATCGCCGGCTTCACCGCGCCCGAGGGCAAGACCATGGGCCACGCCGGCGCCATCGTGTCCGGCTCCTCGGGCACGGCACGGGCCAAGAAGGAAGCGCTGGAGGCGGTCGGGGTCCGGGTCGGGAGCACGCCGACCGAGACGGCACGGCACGTGCTCGCCGTGCTCGACGGAGCCGGACTCGACGGAGCCATGCTCGACGGCGCGGCAGACGACGGCGCGGCAGACGACGGCGGGGCAGACGGCGGCGGGGCAGACGGCGGCGCGGCCCGCGACGGGGATCGCGCATGACGCCCGGCGCGCGGGGCTCCGCAGTCCAGGACGCCGCGGCTCTCACCCTCAAGTCCGGCACCTCCTGGTCCGACGCCTGGCGCCGCTGCCGCGCCGTCGCGCCCGAGGCGTTCCGCGACGACCGCGTCCTCAACCTCTGGGACGCCGGCTGGCGGGCGGACGGCCGAGTCCTGCCGGCCACCAGCCCGGTCGACGGCACCCCGATCACCGGCCCGCCCCGGCTCGACGCCGCGACGGCCCACCATGCCGTACGCGCCTCGCTCGACCAGCACCGCGCCTGGCGCCACGTGCCCCTGCCCGAACGCCGCGCCCGCGTCGCGGCCACCCTCGACGCCCTGGCCCAGCACCGCGAACTGCTCGCGCTGCTGCTGGTGTGGGAGATCGGCAAGCCCTGGCGGTCGGCCCGGGCCGACGTCGACCGGGCCGTCGACGGCGTGCGCTGGTACGTGGACGGCATCGACGACATGCTCGACGGGCGCGCCCCGCTGGACGGTCCGGTGTCCAACATCGCGAGCTGGAACTACCCGATGAGCGTGCTCGTTCACGCATTGCTGGTACAGGCACTGGCGGGCAACGCGGTCATCGCCAAGACCCCGACCGACGGCGGCGTCGCCTGCCTGACCCTGGCCTGCGCGCTCGCCGCCCGTGAGGGACTTCCCGTCACCCTCGTCAGCGGCAGCGGCGGCGAGCTGTCCCAGGCGCTGGTGCGGGCGCCCGAGATCGGCTGCGTCTCCTTCGTCGGCGGCCGGGACACGGGCGCCGCCGTCGCCACCGCCGTCGCCGACCTCGGCAAGCGGCACATCCTCGAACAGGAAGGACTCAACACCTGGGGCATCTGGAACTTCACGGACTGGGACGCGCTCACGCAGGTGATCCCGAAGCTCTTCGACTACGGCAAGCAGCGCTGCACCGCCTACCCGCGCTTCGTCGTCCAGCGGCAGCTGTTCGACGCGTTCCTCGCGGCATACCTACCGGCGGTCCGCACCCTGCGCGTCGGCCACCCGCTCGCCGTCGCGGCACCGGACGACCCGTACCCGGCGCTCGACTTCGGGCCGGTGATCAACGCGGCCAAGGCCAAGGAGCTCCAGGACCAGGTCGCCGAGGCCGTCGACCGCGGCGCCGTCCCGCTGCACCGCGGCAGCGCGGCCGACGCCCGGTTCTTGCCCGGCCAGGACACCTCGGCCTACGTCCAGCCGGTCACGCTGCTCAACCCGCCCCGGTCCTCACCGCTGCACCACGCGGAACCCTTCGGCCCGGTCGACACCATCGTCCTGGTCGACACCGAGGCCGAGCTGCTCGCCGCGATGAACGCCTCCAACGGCGCGCTGGTGGCCACCCTGTCCACGGACGACCCGTCGACGTACGACAGGCTGGCGCCGCAGATCCGCGCGTTCAAGGTCGGCCACGGCGTGCCGCGCTCCCGCGGCGACCGCGACGAGCTGTTCGGCGGGCACGGCGCGTCCTGGCGCGGCGCCTTCGTCGGCGGTGAACTGCTGGTGCGTGCCGTGACGCGCGGCCCCGAGGGGGAGCGGCTGCCCGGGAACTTCCCGGACCACCACCTCATGCCGTAACGGACGTGAGCCGGACCATGAGGGCCGCCCCGGGTCAGCCGATGCCCTGGCGGTCCGGCTGCAGGGCGAAGGCGCGGTCCGCCGGGGTCGGCGCGGTCCGCTCGACGGCCTGCCGCAGCAGCTCGCGGTGGCGCAGCAGCGGCTCGCGCCGCTCCGGCGGCACGAGCAGCAGCAGGTCGTCGAGGCCGGCCAGCAGACGTCGCGTGACCTGCGGCGACCCGGCGGCGCAGGCACGGACCTCGGCGAACCCGAGGTCCACCAACTCCGCCCAGCCGGGCACGGGCTGCACCAGCCGGACGACGCCGCGCCTGTCCCGGTGCAGCACGGCGTCCAGCGGCCGCCGGGACAGCGTGGCCAGGATCTGCACGACCCGGTCCAGTGCCTGCACGGCGGTCGTCGGATCGTTCACCGCGGGGGACAGGGCGCGCAGTCCGATGTCGGACAGCTGGCGCAGCCCGAACGCCAGGTCCTGGTGGAAGGTGCGCTCCACCCCCACGGACAGGGCGTACCGCAGCGCCCGGCGCGGTGGAGCCGCCCCGCCGTGCACCGCCAGGACCGGCGTGCCCGGCACCAGGAAGTCACCGATCCGCGGGACCAGCCGCAGCACCACACCGTGCCCCCGGGCCACCCGCACCAACCGGGCGACGTGCACGTCCCGCAGCACACCGGCCTGCCCGTCGTGGGCGACCCACGCCGTCACCGACCCGAGGCCGGGCGCCTCGGCCCCGCCCGCCGGCGCCGGCATCAGCGCCGCCACCCGGAAGGACTCGGCGGCGATACGGGCGATCACATGACTGACCCGCATCAGCCGCAGCGTGGCGTTCACGTACATCACGAAGAGCAGCAGGCTCAGCGCGACCATGACCAGGGTGAGCACCGACTGCACCAGGGGCACCGACGTGGCGGCGCGGGGGTCGGGATTGCTGTCGTAGCTGGTCAGGACGAGCAGCGTCAGGACGAAGGTGGCGAGGAAGACGGCGAAGGTCGCCTTGGTGATCCGGCTGCGGACGAAGAGCCGCACCACCCGCGGGGTGAACTGTCCGCTCGCCATCTGCACGGCGACCAGCGAGATGCTGAACACCACGCCGATGAAGGTCATCATCGCCGAGCCGACCGCCGACACCACCGTCTTCGCGTCGTCCGCGAAGCGCAGCAGGTCGGCGATCGTGTCGTAGTCGCCGTCGTCCTGCAGCGAACGCACGAGGGCGGCATCGAGCTCCTGGGCCACGAGCCAGACCACGAAGACACCCACCATGGCCGCCGTGGGCGCGAACCAGAACGTGTCCCGCAGATGCTCCCTGAGCGGCGACAACGCCCGCGGCCGACGACGCTGAAGCGGGCCCTGCGTAACCATCCGGTCACTCATGGTGCGACCCTAGGCGCAGCGGAGCCGCCGGTCCCGGATCGCCGCTCAGGGGAAGGAAACGCAGGTGAAAGGCACCGCGAAACCTTGGTATGGTTGTCCATGTCGCCGCGGGGGAACACCCCGCACCGCGACAAGACACCTGGTCCGGGTGGCGGAATGGCAGACGCGCTAGCTTGAGGTGCTAGTGCCCTTTATCGGGCGTGGGGGTTCAAGTCCCCCCTCGGACACTCCATGCGACATACGCGAGCGCAGACGAGGGCCTCGACCACACGGTCGGGGTCCTTCGTGCTTGTCACGGGCCCGTGCGGTCGTGTCTTTGGACGGCCGCCGCACAGGGTAGGGGGCCCCTGTGAGCACAGGACGAGGGGGAGTCGGCGGGCCGGAGATCGCCCGGACCGCAGAGGTGATCGTCGGCCGCTCCGGCGGCGCTCCGGGGCGCAGGGGATCCGGCTACCGGGTCACCGGGCGGTACGTTCTCACCGCCGCGCACCTGGTCGAGTCCCCGTCGGCCACCGTCCGGATCCGCTTCGACGCCGACCGCTCCACCGAGTGGGACTGCGAAGCCCTGGTCGCCCTCAGCTCCCGCCCCGCCGACCTCGCGCTGCTGAGACTCACCGGCAGCCCGCCCGACGCTCGCCCGGTTCGTCATACGCCCCGCTACGCCGTCATTCCCGAGACGGCCGTCACGCTCCCCGTCACGGCCGTCGGCTTCCCCCGGTTCAAGCTGCGCGAGGACGGCGGACCCGAGGGCCGCCCCGCAGACGGCCCACCCAGTCGCTACCGGGACTCCTGCCACGTCGACGGCACGGTGTCCGCACTGTCCAACCGCCGGGCCGGCACCCTGGAGGTCGCCGTCCCGCCCCCCGCCGAAGACGTCGAACCCGACCGGTCGCCGTGGGAGGGGATGTCCGGAGCCCCGCTCTGGTACGGCGACGCGATCATCGGCCTCGTCACCACCCACCACCGTTCCGACGGCCTGGGACGCCTCGCGGCGGTGCGGGTGCAGCGCTGGTACGAGCTGCTGACCCCGGCCGAACTGGAACTTCTGCGTACCTGTGCGGGCCTTCCGGACCGGCCCGGGCCGACGGCTCACCCGGTCCACGGGGCCGGGGGCAGCCAATCACCGCCCGGCCTGCCGTCGCTCGCGGCACTGCCGCCCACTCTCACCCTTGGCGAACTCCGGGATCTGGTCGACGCGTTGACCGCACTGCCCACACTGCGCAGGCCGAACGGGATCGACGCCGTTCTGGAGGGGGTCGACCCCCGGGTGGCCGCCCACCGGCCGCGTGACGACCGGCTGAGGTTCGAGGTGTACGGCGTGCTGCGGACGTGTCTGCGCTTCCCCGGCACTTTCGACCGGTTCATGGAGGAGCTGCGGACATGGGAGGAGGACTCGGAGGAACTGCGCAGAGTCGACAGGGCAATGGCCGAACTGGCCCTGCGTCACAACTGACTTGATGTAGCAGCTGGCCGGTACACAGGGTTTCGACCCACCTTCCCCTGGGTCATGATGAAGGGGAACGACGGCGCGTACGAGACCAAACGGGGAGGGGACTTGGCAGCCGTGGAGCGGGCGACGCCGGCCTTTGAGTCCGGACTCATTGACCTCTCGGGAATATCGCTCGAGGCGTTGCGTTCTCTTGACGGCCCAGTCATGTCCGCATCTCTCGAACGGTTGCTGGCCGATGTCGACGATCCTCACGCGATCACGGTGGCCGGCGTCAACCAGACGTACACAGGGCTGGGTGACTAGAACCGTAGCCGTGTGCAGAGGGAGTGCCAGTGGGTCCCGCGGACAGCGCGTCTGCCGATCGGTCCGCCGTTCACCACATCTCGGAGGCCGGCCTGCGCGGGCTCGTACGGGGCGGTGGAGACGTTCACGTCCTCGACGAACTGCTGAGCGCCGAGCGGAGTCGCCGGTTGCTGTTGCTGCGGGCCCTGCTCGACGGAAGCGCCGACCGTTTCCAGGACCCCGCGGGCCGGCCCCCGTCCGTCCACGACGCCTGGCGACTCCTCGAACGTGCGCAGGCCGAAGCCCCCGACGCGGTCGACGGTGTCCTGATGGCGCCGGGGACCGGCACCTGGGTGTCGTCGGCCCTACGGCTCCTGCGAGACCGCGCGCATGAGGAGACCGCCGTCCGGCGGGCCCTGGGGCACCTGTCCGCCCTGGCCGTCGCCGCCGCGGCTCGTGCCCGTATCGGCTTCACCGCGTGGGTCCCGGCACACGAAGGGATGGTCCCGCTCCCCGGCCTGGGGTGCGCGGTCCTCCCCGCCGCACAGAAGTGGGCGGCCGTGCGGGTCGCCGGAGACGGCGAACGCCTGAGGATCACCGGACCGGACGGCGATGTGGTCGTGGGCCCCGACTGGCAGCGCCCGGCACCCGGTTGGCAGCCCACCCGACGGGTCACCCTGGGAAGAGACGGCTCGGCGGGGTCCCTCGCCCTGGAAGAACACGACCCGTTTCGCACCTTCTCCGGCCCCAGTGCGCCACGAGCCCTGTCCGAGCAGGAGGCCGGAGCCTGGCAGCGCGCGGTCGACGACGCCTGGGAACTGCTGCGGCGCGACGAACCGACCCAGACGGAAGCGATGCGCCGGGGCTTGAAGTCCCTCATTCCGGTGCCCAGAGGAGAAAGGTTTCGGCCATACAGCAGCTCCTCCGCGGAGGCGTTCGGCGGGGTCAACGCCTCTCTGCCCGACGAGGGCCCGGAGCTGGCCGCCACTCTCGTTCACGAGTTCCAGCACATCAAGCTCGGCGCGCTCATGCACCTGGCTCCCCTCGTCACACGCAGCGACAAGACCGACGAGCAGCCGGAGCTCTTCCACGCGCCGTGGCGGGACGATCCGCGCCCCCTGGAGGGCCTGCTGCAGGGGATATACGCCTTCTTCGGCGTCACCCGCTTCTGGCGCGCACACCGCCATGCCGCCGAGGCGGCACACAGGCCACTGGCACACTTCGAGTTCGCCCTGTGGCGCGACGCGGTGTGGTCGACGCTCGGCAGCGCCCGTGGCCACCAGCGGTTGACGCCCTTGGGAAACCGGCTTCTGGACTCCCTGGCGCACACATGCGCCGGATGGCTCACCGAGCGCCTTCCCGCACGGGAGCTGCGCCTCGCGCGCGAAGCGGCCGACAGCCACCGTGCCCGGTGGCGTGAGCACCATCTCCGACCGCCGTCCGACGTGGTGTACGAGGCGGTACGCGCATGGCGGCGCGGAGAGAGCTGCCCGGCGTCGGTCCGGACGGCACCGTCGTCGTTGAGACCGGACCCCGACGCCTGCTTTCTCGACACGGCGGCGGTGCTGGCCCGCTACCGCCTGACGGAACCGGACGGCCCCTGGCGGGACCCCGCCGTGGCGGCGGACGCGGTGCGCGGGGCCGGGCCGGTGGATGTCCTGCTGGCCTCCGGTGAGCGCTCGGCCGCCCGATGGGCCGCCGTGGACCGGCTGATGGCCGGGGACCCGGCCGTGGGCTCCTGGGCCGCGCTGGGCCGCGCCGTGGCCGACGCCCCGGAATGGCTGAGCGCCCACCGATTCCTGCTCAGCTCCCCGCAGTGGGCGCGGGCCGTGCGCGACGTGCTGATGGCCGAGCACGGGGAGCGGCCCGAGCCGCTGGCGCTCGCCGCATGGCTGGCCCGCGGCGCCCGGCCGACGGGCTGAAGGCCGCGAGGGCAGCCCGCCCTCGCGGCCGTCCCGCGCCGGTACCTCACGACGTACGCGGGCGGACTCTCACAACGGCATGGGGTCGATGTCGCAGTTGGCCCGCATGCCGTTCATGAAGGCGACGGTCGCAGGGTGGGGCACGGGCTCCTCCTGGCCGGCGGGCTGGGTCTGGGTGCCCAGCACCCGGCCCATACGCTCCAGCGTGTCGGACTGCAACGTCTCTCCCTCGCCCTCCTGCCCTACGGCCGCCAGGTCGAGCGAGAGGTTCGCGGCGCAGGCCAGGGTGGTCGGGTGATCGGGACCGAAGGTCTGCTTGCACCGCGCCAGCGCGTCGCGTCCGGTGCGGACCGCGGCGTCGAGTTCCCCGAGTGCGGACAGGTCACTGGCCAGGTTCACGGCCGCCACCAGCGTGAACGGGTGGTCCGGCCCGAGGGCGTCGGACAGCCCGGCGAGAGCCGCGTCGTCCAGGCCCCGGGCCTCCGCGGGCCGCCCGAGCAGCCGCTCGGACACCGCGAGGCCGACATCCGCCGCCAGCGTGTACGGGTGCTGAGGGTGGAAGACCTTGCGGTAGCCGGCACAGGCCTGGGCGCCGCGGGCCCGCGCCGCCTCGAGGTCGCCGTTCTGGCGCAGCGCGATGGCGAGAGGCAGAGCGGTGGCCAAGGACTGCGGATGGGTGTCTCCGTAGCGCCGGGTGAACGCCTCGTGGGACTTGATGGCCAGTTCCAGCGCGCGCGCGTGGTTGCCGGCCTTGCGGCACGCGATGCCCAGTTCCCGTTCGGTGCTGATCGTGGCCGGGTTGTCGTTGCCGAAGACGTCCCGGAACGCTTCCAGCGCCGCTTCCTGAAGCCGTAGTGCTCCGACGTAGTCGCCCGACTCGCGCACATCGATCGCGATCGAGTTCTCCGTGATGAGACTCCGCTGGTCGTCGCGCCCGAACAGGCGCAGCTTCAAGTGCCAGGTCTTCCGGTCGAGTTGCAGCGCCTCCTGGAACTGTCCCGACAGACGCAGACTCACGCCCAGGTTGTGAGCCATGTTCAGGCTGGCAGGGTCGTCGTCGCCGAAGGCCCGGTGCGCCCGGTCGTGGACGAGCCGGTCCAGTTCGGCGCCCTCCAGGAAGCGTCCCTGCGCGCGCCGTACGGCGGCTTCCATCTGGGCCGCGTCCAGCGCCTCCTCGCTGTCGGGCGAGGAGACGCGTTCGTGGACGCTTCTGATGTGCTCCACCAGAGTGGAGGCGTCGGTGTACCGGCCGACCATCAGGTAGACGAAGACCAGCCACCGCCCCATCAGAAGGGTCTGGACGTCCTCCTCGCCGAAGCGCTCGACCCAGGCGTTCCAGGCGGTCCGGGAGAAGTCCAGCGAGACCTCGTGGTCCCCCCAGTAGTAGAGGTACTTGGCGATGTTCATCACCAGCTGGCGCATCCAGGGCTGGTCGGAGGCGACGGCGTCGGAGGCGATCACGTGGGTGTAGAGCTCCGCATAGCGAGGCCAGCTCTCCGGATCGGTCGGCGTCCTCGGATCCGCGGCCGCCATCAGGGCGTGGGCGCCTTCACGCATGCGGTTCTGCTCCTCTGGGCTCATACGGTTGATCAACACGTGCTGGACCAACCGGTGCATCTCGATGGAGTTCGTTCGATGGTCGATTCGGGCGAGCGAGTAGCGGTTGATCTCCCTTATCGCGCGAGCGAGCTTCATCGGGTCGTTCAGAGCCGCGTCCAGTTCGGGGAAGATGGTGTTGTACCCCGGGCCGGACAGGATTTGCCTCGAGATCGGGTCGGGAGCGAAGTAGGAGCACAGCTGCAGCAGTCGCAGGGCGGCAGGGCTGCGGGTCTCCAGATGGTCGAGGGAGACGTTCCAGGCGGCCGCGACGGGCAGTTGGTAGTCCGGTGGCGGCGCGGTCTCGAGAAGTTCGTTCTGCTTGCTTTCGAAGAGGCGCAGGTACTCGGAGGCGGGCATGCCGGTCTCCGCTCGCCAGGCGGCAGCCTGGACCAGGGCCAGCGGCAGGTCGCCCAGCGCCTCCGCCAGCGCCTCGGCCTCCTCGTCCGCGAGTTCCGGTCCCGAACCGCGGAGCAGGTCCTTGCTCTCCTCACGGGTGAACACGTCCACTTCCAAGGACCCGCCGATCAGGCCCCAGCGGCGGTTGCGGGACGTGACCAGGATCGTGCCGGTGCCCCCGGTCGGGAAGTAGGGCCGTACCTGCTCCGGGCTGTCCGCGTTGTCGAAGATCAGCAGCCACCGGGAGTAGGGGCGCCCCTCGCGCAGTGCCTCCCGGACGGCCGGACCGGCGATGTTGGCCTCGGAGGTGGTCACCAGCCGCAGGCGCTTGGCCAGCTCCACCAGGGACTGGCCGATCTGTCCGGGCCGCTCCGACGGGATCCACCACACGATGTCGTACTCCGACTGGTGCCGGTAGGCGTACTCGATCGCCAGCTGGGTCTTGCCGACGCCGCCCATGCCGTGGATCGCCTCGGGGAGCACCGTGGTCGTGCCCTCCCGCAGCCGCTGGCCGAGCAGGTCCAGCAGTTCGCTCCGGCCTGTGAAGTTCTGGTTTCGCGGCGGCAGGTTCCCCCAGACGCGTGGCTGAACGGCGCGCTCTCCCTCCAACGTGCGCTGGGGTGTGGTGGACATCGGGGTGGCTCCTTCGCTAGCGCCGGAATCGTCGGACGGTGTCAGGGGGGCTTCGGCGGGCGGGACCTTGGCCAGCGGCACTGCATACCGCTGATCGTGCCATTTCAGGGCGTGACGCAACAATTTGGCGCGCTGAAGGTGTGAACCGGACAATGCGTCCAGCGCCATCAGTTCCACTCGGAGGAACGGGGCGTTCTTGTGCGTCACATGCGGTGTCGACGGCTTGTGCGACGCCTCGTCGGGCGGTGGCAGGAGCGTCGCGGTGGCCGGTGCCGAGGCCAGTACCTCGCGGACGTCGTGCAGGGTGCGGATGGTTGCGCTGCGCCGCCCCTGGGCGAGCAGTTCCTCGCGGACGTCGGGGAGGAAGTCGTAGACCACGGCCCCCGGGGCGTCGGCGTGCACACCGGTGGGGCGGACCAGGCCGCTCATGAAGAACTCGGACGCGTGAACAGGCCCGGCCCCGGGCGTCGACCGGATCAGCCGGCGGATGACCGGCAGGCTGAGGGGTGCCGCCGCGAGCCGGGTACCCAGGCGGAAGGCGACGGGGGAGGCCGCGGCACGGAAATCGAACACCCGGTCCGCGGCGGACGGTGGGCCGTCTGCGGCGGGGAACTCGGCGGCCCACGGGAAGACACGGGCCGCGTCCGGCCGCCCCTTCCAGGTGTGGGCCCGGGTCACGGGGAGGTCCAGCGGTTGCGTCGGCGTCCCGGTCAGCAGGGCGGAGAAGGCACGCGCCCCGTGGTGAGTGAGCGACAGGACGGGTACCGCGACCGGGCTCTCTTCGTCGTCGGTGTGGACCGGGCGGGACGCGTTGGCCGCACCCTGCGACGAGACGGGAAGTTCCCGCTCCCGCCAGGCCCAGCCGGCGTTGGCCGCCCACGGGCGGGGCGCCGCGACCCGGGCGTGCAGCACGTCGAGGCCGGTCCGGAACCAGACGTGGGGCGGCAGTGGGTCGACCACGGCGACGGGCCAGGACTGTGCCCACTGTCGCAGCAGGGGCTGCACTGTGCCGAGATGCCAGCCGGCCGCCAGGGCGTCCGTGACCACCAGAACCACGCGGCGCGTACCGGTCGTGGGCTCCTCGAGCGGGTGTTCCGTGCGGATCCGGGCCGGGAGCGCTTCGTCGGTGCCGCGCAGGGGGAGTACCCGGACGGTGGCGAAGCTTTCGGCCAGGGCTGCGGACAGGTTCTCGACGACCTCGTCCCAGATCCGCATCGTCACATGCGAGTCGACGACGAGCGTCGCTTCCCTGGGTGACCCGTCGTCCTCGGGGCGCCAGTCACGCCAGAGACGCGCCACGTCCGGCTCGGGCCGCGGCCGCTCGTGCCGGTCACTGTCACTGGCCATGATCACGCCCACGGATTCGCTGTCGGTGCGGGGACGGGGGCGGTGGGCCTCCCGCTTCAGTTCCGGTTCGGGCCCTGGGGGCAGCCCTGTCCGGGGGCCGGCCCACCCGCGGACCGCGGGGGTGGCCCAGCTCCCCGGCCGACGCACTTGTCATCACGTCAGTGCGCTCCCTTCTGCCCCCGTCCGCGTTCACTGTCTTATCCGGCACGGTCGGAACCGCCGCCCGGTACCGATGGGCCGGGCAGGCGTTCCGGGTCGTCCAGCAGCAGGGCCAGATGGTGGCCGACATGCCCGTGCCAGCCTTCGGGCCCCAGTGCCAGCGCCCGGTCGCGCCATCGGCGGGTGCGCTCGAGAACGCCCGCCAGACCACGTTCCTGCAAGATGTCCGCGGCCGCCTCCCGGAAGGCGGTCCCGGATTCGCCACGGTCCCACAGAAGGGCCGGGATGCCGGCCCGCAGTGCCGCCACGAATTCCTGCTGGGAGCGGGACGATTCGGTGCCGGGCGGCCCGCTGAGGACGAGGCAGACGATCTGCTGATCGTCCTTGAGCTCCCGTTCGAGGTGGAACGCGGACTGGTCCGGCGGGCTCCAGTGCGACCTGCTCTCGGCGGGCCTGTCCTTCAACTGCCGCCAGCGGTTGTTCCACGGCCGGTGCCAGGCGGCCTTGCGCAGACGCTCGAAACTGCGCAGCACGACGGTGTAGTCCATGACCAGGGGTGTGGGCACGGCTGCGTCGGCCTCCTTGTGCCACCACTCCACGGGCTCCGCGAGCAGTTCCCACGGCAGGATGAACTCGATCACCACCGGTTGCCGCAGATCGGACCAGCGCTCCTCGGCCTGTTCGATCAGGCGGTCCGTGGCGGCCGGAAGATCGTTCCGGTGTCGCTTGACCGTCTCACCGGGGATGGGATGCCAGCCGTCGGCGTCGGACTGGCGCCAGTGCGACATCCAGAAGTGGTCGGGGTCCACGCCGTCCGGTTCGAACTGGATCAGCAGGTACGCGGGGTGGAGCGAGGGTTCGCCGGGCGGGGCGGACTCGCCCTGCTGCCAGTCGGCCATTTCCTCCGCCAGCCCGCGGAGCTGGGCCTGCTTGCGGTTCCAGCGGCGTAAGTGCTCCGCCTCCTCCGTACGGCCCTCCTTCACCAGGTGCTCGGCGGCGAGCGACAGGAACGCCATGGACGGAGGCAGTTCGTCGGCGGCGGTGTTGTCGCCCGCCAGGCGCAGGAAGACCTCCCAGCCCGTGCTGCACCACTCCTCGAGCTCCTGGGTGCGGGAGTGACTGGCCCGGCGCGCGAGGGTCGTCAGGAGAGAGGCGGACCGCAACTCGTGCAACAGCGGGCGCAGCGGGCGCAGGTCGGTGTCCTTGAAGAAGGACGTGGCCTCCCACTCGTCCACCAGACGCCACAGGGCGAGCATGCTCACCGAGCCCTGCTCGGCGTAACCCAGGCAGCGGGCCAACGTCTGCAGTCCTTCGTCGGTCTCGGCGCACTTCTTGACCAATTGCCGTGACCACAGGACGAGCGGCTGGTCCTGTCGGGGGTCGACGGTCAGCCGGAGTTCCGCGGAGAGGTCCTGGGCCAGCATGTCGGAGCCGGTCTGCCGGCGTATCGTCTCCGTCGCCGCCAGGACGCCCGCCATCTCGGCCATGAGTTCGTTTCGAACACGTGCGGCGCTGCGCCCCTCCACCTCGTGACCTCCCCCAACCGTCATCGAGTACGTCCGCGCCCGGTCCGGACAGCGTACGACTAGCCTTCCCACTGCGTCAGCGGCGCGAACAAGGCGGAATTGTCAACGCTCGCCGTCCGCCTCGTCGTCGGAGACCAGCACGTGGCGGCGGGTGCCGTCGGGCGCCACCAGCGTGGGCTGCAGCGTGAGCGTGACGCGATGCGTTCGGGAGGACGTGACGGACGCGTCCGTGCCGGCCTCGACCACCCAGAAGTTCACCTTGCCGCCGGCGCCGCCGGTCCGGTCTATCGCGACGGTCGCCTCGATCTCCACGGGCCCCAGTTCGAAGCGGACCGGGCCGGGGCCGGCCACGGTCAGTGCCGAGTTGAGCTGGTCCCTCAACTCCCGCACCATGTCCGCCAGTTCAATCATGGATCCTCCCGTGACGATCGTGCGTGGCGATCTTACCGACCGACGGGGGTGCGACGGACCACTCTTGTGGAGAAAGCTCCGTAGGGATGAACGGGTCCCGGGCCACGAGCAGCGCGCGGCTCGTCCGTGCCGGAGACGGCGTCGGCCGCGCGCAGCCGAAAATGCCGTGCTCCGCCCCCGTCGCCCTCCCTACACTGGCTCGAGACCGCGCGCCGCCACGGCCGTCGCGGTGCGCCATGCCGACACGTGAGGGGGGCCGGGCCGTGCGCGAACGCATCGAGTTCGTCGTCCCCCGCTGCGGCTCTCGCTTCGAGGTGATCCTCGTGTCTTCGGCCGTCCGGTGCCCGCTGCGCGGCCGGCACCGGTGACCCCGACACACATGTGACGCTCGTACCCCTGTTCGGCAGGGGAGTGTGCTGTCGTGTGCGGGGGAAATCGCGCCGACCCACTCCGGATCATCCGAAAGGCCACAGGCCGTGCGCACCCACACCAACACCCGCACCAACCCGCTCACCACCGTCCGCAACCTGGGCATCCTCGCCCACGTCGACGCCGGCAAGACCACCGTCACCGAGCGGATCCTCTACACCACCGGTACCACCCACAAGCGCGGCGAGGTCCACGACGGCACCACCGTCACCGACTTCGACCCGCAGGAACGCGACCGCGGCATCACCATCTTCGCCGCGGCCGTCAGCTGCTCGTGGCACGGCCACCGGATCAACCTCATCGACACCCCGGGACACGTCGACTTCGCCGACGAGGTCGAGCGCTCGCTGCGCGTGCTGGACGGCGCGGTCGCCGTGTTCGACGCGGTCGCGGGAGTGGAGCCGCAGAGCGAGTCCGTGTGGCGGCAGGCCGACCGGCACGACGTGCCCAGGATCGCGTTCGTCAACAAGATGGACCGGGCGGGCGCCGACCTCGACACCGCCGTCGCCTCGATCCGGGAGCGGCTGCACCCCGTACCCCTGGTCGTTCAGCTGCCCATCGGCACGGAGGACGGCTTCACCGGCGTCGTCGACCTGCCGCGCATGCGCGCCCTCGTGTGGGCCGACGGCGCGGACACGGCCGAGGAGAGGCCCGTGCCCGACGCCCTGCACGAGGAGGCCGTACGCAGGCGACGGCTGCTGGAGGAGCAGGTGGCGGAACGTCACCCGGCCGCACTGGAGGAGTTCTGCGACCGGGAGGCACTCACCGCGGACACCCTCGCCGCCGCCCTGCGCGACCTGACGCACACCGGCGACGGCGTGGTGGTGCTGTGCGGCTCGGCCTACCGCAACCGCGGCGTCGAACCGCTGCTGGACGCCGTGGTGGCGTACCTGCCCTCGCCGCTGGACGTACCCCCGGTGCACGGCACCCACGACGGCACGGAGCAGGAACGGCCCGCCGACCCGGCGGCACCGATGGCGGCACTGGCGTTCAAGGTGAACGCCACCCCGACGGGACGGCTGACGTACCTGAGGGTGTACTCGGGCACGATCGAGAAGGGAGCCACCGTGTGGGACTCGGGCACGCGCCGCACCGAGCGCATCGGCCGCATCCTGCGGGTACGGGCCGACCGGCACGACCCGCTGGAGCGGGCGGTCGCCGGGGACATCGTCGCCGTGGTCGGGCTGAAGTCGGCCCGCGCCGGCTCGACCCTGTGCGCGCCGGACGCCCCACTCCTCCTGGAACCCCCGGGCGTGGCCGAACCGGTCGTGCACGTGGCCGTGGAGGCCAAGCGCTCCACCGACACCGACCGGCTGGCCTCCGCGCTCGCCCGGCTGACCGAGGAGGACCCCTCACTGACCGTGCGGACCGACCCGGAGACCGGGCAGACCGTGCTGTCGGGCATGGGCGAACTGCACCTGGAGGTCGCGACGGAGCGCGTCCGGCGCGAGCACGGACTGGAGGTCGCGGTCGGCCGTCCCGGTGTGGCGTACCGGGAGACGGTCGGCGAAGGAGTGACCGGCTTCGTCCACCGGCACGTCAAACAGGACGGCGGCGCCGGGCAGTTCGCACACGTCGTGCTCGACGTGGAGCCGTGGGAGGAGGACACGGAAGGCGGAGGCGGTTTCGTGTTCCGTTCCACGGTCGTCGGCGGACGCGTACCGCAGGAGTACGTCCGGGCCGTCGAGGCGGGCTGCCGGGACGCCCTCGCCGAGGGTCCGCTCGGCGGGCACCCGGTGACCGGCCTCAGGGTCACGCTCACCGACGGCCAGACCCATGTGAAGGACTCCTCGGACACGGCCTTCCGCACCGCCGGCCGGTTCGGTCTCCGCGACGCCCTGCGCGCCTCGGCGATGGTCCTGCTCGAACCGGTCGTGGACGTCACGGTCACCGTGCCCGAGGACGCGGTCGGCGGCGTGCTCGGTGACCTCGCCGCGCGCCGCGGCCGGGTCACCGGCTCCGCCACGCGGGGCGGCGCGGCGGTGGTCACCGCCACCGTGCCGCTGGCCGAGCTGTTCGGCTACGCCACCCGGCTGCGCAGCCGCACCCAGGGCCGCGGCACCTTCACCGCCCGGCCCACCGGCTACGCACCGGCGCCGACGGCCGCGGCGCAGACCCGGTAGCGGCCGGGGATGCCCCCGCTCCATGCGGGCGGGGGCATCCCGCATCCCCGTCTCTCAGGGGTACTGCACCACCTTCGACGGCACGGTGTCCGTCCCCGACGTGGGCGAACCCGTGTCGTTGATGACGCATTCGTACTGTCCCTGGCCGCCCAGCGACACCACGAGCAACCCGTGGAAGCGCACCCCGGACCGGTTCGGCGCCGCGAAGCCGTGGTGCTGCACGATGGACGGGTTCACGTTGTAGTAGCAGTAGCTGCCCAGGCCCCAGCCCTCGTGCTCGGTGACGTCGTCCCCGACCTTGTAGGCGGCGTATCCCTTGATCGAGCCGTTCTGGATCGCGGCCTGGTCGGGAGCGTCGTACGCCTTCTCGTTCTGGAAGAAGATCGTGCGGCCGCGCTCGCCGTTCCACTGGACGTCGTACTTGTTGAAGTGCTCGACGAACAGGCCGGTGATCAGTACGTCGTCGCCGTTCACCACCACGCCGTAGTCGGCGCGGTTGGTGTCCCAGCCGACGCCGTCGCCGTGGTCGGCGCGCCACACCCAGGTGTGGTCGACGATGGTGTGCCGGCTGTTGATCACCATGCTGGTGGTCGCCTTGCCGGGGCCCGCCCCGCCGATCCGGACGAACACGTCCTGCACGGTGACCGGGTTGGCCGAGTGGTCCGCGGACGCCCCCTCGGGCCCGACCTCCAGCAGGGTCGCGGAGTTGACCGGGCCGGCGTCCACGAGGAATCCGGCCAGTCGCACGCCGTCCACGTCGGCGACCTTCAGCGCGGTGACGCCGTTGTCGGGGATGAGCGTGGCGTAGCCGAGGCCCAGGACGACCGTGCCCGCGCGGTTCACGTCCACGGTCCGGTCGAGGTGGTAGACCCCCGGCGTCAGCAGCAGGTGCAGGCCCTCCTCCAGTGCCTGGTTGAGGGTGGCCGCCGGGTCGCCGGGCTTGGCGACGTAGAACTGGGACAGCGGGAGCGAGGTGCCGCGCGGGGTGCCGTTGCCCCAGGAGACGCCTCGGGCGTCGGTGCGCTTCTCCGGCAGGAAGACGCGGTACTCGTCGCCGTCGAGGTACAGGAACGGCTTCTCCCGGGAGACGGGTGTCGTCTCCAGCGTGGTGTACGGCGGCTCGGGGAAACTCTGCGCGGGCGCGCCCTCGACACCGGAGAACACCATGTTCCACACGGCGTTGAGCCAGCCGCCGACTGAGCTGTCCCGGGTGTACCACTGCTGCTGCGAGTACGGGCCGACCTCGCCGTCGATCCGGCTGTCGGCGATGTAGCCGCCGCTGGCCCAGCCGTAGCCGTCGGGGGCGAGGTTGAGGCCGCCGCGCACGTGCATGCGCCGGAAGGGCGCCGCCTGCGAGACCGCCCAGCGGTTGGTGCCGCTGACCGGGACCAGGGCGAGGTTCTCCGCCGAACGCCAGAAGTTCTGCGTGGCGTTGCCGTCGAACCAGCCGGCGTCGACCGTGACGTCGCCGTTGATGGTGGTGTCGTCGGGGGAGAGGCCGAGGCCCGCGATGGAGGTGTAGAAGCCGAGCTGGGCGTTGAGGCCGTTGTAGGTGCCGGGCTTGAACAGCAGCGCGTAGCGGCCGGTGCCGAACTGGGCCGACTCCTGCTGCTTGAAGATCTCGTCCAGTCGGCCCTGGATGTTCGCCGTGGACGGGTCGAAGACGATGACGTTCGGCCCGAGGTCACCGCCGCCGGGCAGGGCGCGGGGGCCGTCGGGGGAGTCGGCGGCCGTCGCGGCGGAGGCGGAGGCGGTGGGGGTGGTGGCGGTGGCGGTGGCGGATCCAGCGCCGGCCAGTGAGGCCAGCACGGGCGCCGCCGCGGCCGCTCCGAGGAGGCTGCGGCGCCGCACCCCGGAGGGTTCGGGCGTGGGGGAGTGCGTGGGGGAAGAGGGCATGTGGGGCGGCTCTCCTTGTTCGGGAAGTGAACGCAATGGAGGTGGGGGAGCGCTCTCTGGGAGTGCATGCTTCATCGGTCGGCACGGACACGTCAAGAGTTGCGACCGTTTCTTGTGTGCTGTGTTCAACAAGTGGGGGCGCAAGTCTCGTTGGTGCGTCCGTCGCTCAGTCCGTCGAATCCCTTGACACCCTCCCCCGTGCCCTCAACACTCCGACTTGGGAGAGCGCTCTCCGAGAATTTCCCCGACCTTCTCAGGAGGTCTCCATGCCACGGAGATCGAAAGTTCTGTCCGGCACCCTCGTCGCGAGCGCCTTACTGCTCACTTCGATCGGCATCGGCACGGTCGCCGCCAACGCGGACACCCCGGCGCCCGCCCCGGCCGCGCACGCCGGGCACACCATGGCGGTCTCGACCGCCGCCTCGCCCGAGGACCCGGACGGCGACGGCTACATCCCCGCGAACCCGCCGGTCACCGGCGTCACCCCGTCCACGAAGGAGCCGCCGCACCGCTACTTCCACGAGTTCCAGGCCAACTGCGCGGTCAGCCACACGGCACCCGACGACCCGATCGTCTTCCCGCAGCAGCCCGGCAAGTCGCACGACCACACGTTCATGGGCAACACGACGACCGACGCGAACAGCACCACGGCCTCGCTCGACGCGGGGTCCACCACCTGTCTCGCACCCGGTGACCGCTCGGGCTACTGGATGCCGACGATGTACGACGGCGACCGCCCCGTGCTCCCGGTCGGCCCGCAGACCATCTACTACAAGGCCGGCGTCACCGACTACACCAGCGTGCGGCCCTTCCCGAAGGGGCTGCGCTACGTCGTCGCCGACCCGATGCAGAGCGCCCAGGAATTCCGCGACCACCCGGGCTTCGTCGAGGGCTGGGAGTGCGGCGACAGCTTCTTCAACGTCGACTTCCCGACCGACTGCCCGGAGCGGCAGGACGTCCAGGTCAACATCCGCTTCCAGGCGCCCAGTTGCTGGGACGGCAAGAACCTGGACACACCGGACCACAAGAGCCACATGGCGTATCCGGTGGTCAACCCCGGGACAAACAACAACATCTGCCCGGCCGACCACCCGGTCGCCCTGCCGATGATCGAGTTCAAGATGGCCTTCCCGGTCAACGGCGATCTCTCCCAAGTGCGGCTGGCCAGTGGTGCGAGCTACTCGTTCCACTACGACTTCTTCAACGCCTGGGACGAGCCGACCCTCGCCGCCATGGTCGGCCACTGCATCGTCGGCGGGCTGCAGTGCGACGCGCGCGGTTACGACCAGACCCACCCGGAGGCCGGCGCCGCACTGAACGAGGACTACGAACTGCCCTGACCCGGCCGTCCCCATCAGACCGGCCCGGCCGTCCACGTCCCCGCCGCGGCCGGGCCGCCCCCCCCATACCCGCAGACCGGAGAGACACCCCCATGAGCCGACCCCACACCCCCACCCGCAGACTCACCGCTACCCGCAGACTCACCGCTACCCGCAGACTCACCGCCCCCCTGACCGCCGGCCTGCTCACCGTCGGCGCCCTCACCGCCCTGCCCGCGACGCAGGCGCACGCCGCCGGCAGCGTCGTGACGGTCACCGGAAGCCAGGGCGACTGGCAACTGACCGTGGACGGCAGCCCGTACACGGTCAAGGGGCTGACCTGGGGCCCGTCCCCCGCCGACGCGGACCGGTACCTGCCCGACCTGGAATCCATGGGCGTCAACACCATCCGCACCTGGGGCACCGACGCGAGCAGCCGCCCGCTGCTCGACTCCGCCGCCGCCCACGGCGTCAAGGTCATCGCCGGCTTCTGGCTCCAGCCCGGCGGCGGTCCGGGCAGCGGCGGCTGCGTCGACTACCTGACCGACACCGCGTACAAGGACCAGATGCTCGCCGAGTTCCCGCGCTGGGTCCAGGAGTACAAGGACCACCCGGGCGTGCTGATGTGGAACGTCGGCAACGAGTCGGTGCTCGGCCTGCAGAACTGCTACAGCGGCGACGAGCTGGAGCGCCAGCGCGACGCCTACACCACCTTCGTCAACGATGTCGCCAAGAAGATCCACGCCGTCGACCCGAACCACCCGGTCACCTCCACCGACGCCTGGGTCGGCGCCTGGCCCTACTACCAGAAGAACGCCCCCGACCTGGACCTGTACGCCGTCAACTCCTACGACGCCGTGTGCGATGTGCGCTCCGCGTGGGAACAGGGCGGCTACACCAAGCCGTACATCGTCACCGAGTCCGGACCGGCCGGCGAGTGGGAGGTGCCGGACGACGCCAACGGCGTACCGGAGGAACCCACCGACCAGGCCAAGGCACAGGGTTACACCGACGCCTGGAACTGCGTCACCGGGCACCGGGGCGTCGCCCTGGGCGCGACCCTGTTCCACTACGGCACCGAGTACGACTTCGGCGGCATCTGGTTCAACCTGCTCCCGGCCGGGCAGAAGCGGCTGTCGTACTACGCCGTGAAGCGGGCCTACGGCGGCGACACCTCGCGCGACAACACCCCGCCCGTCGTCTCCGGCTTCGGCGTCGAGGGCGATGCCGGCAAGGTGCAGGCCGACAAGGACCTGGTCCTCACCGTGCGCGCCACCGACCCGGACGGCGACCCGATCGCGTACGAGGTGCTGGCCAACAGCAACTACATCGACCAGAGCAAGCAGCTGACCCCGCTGCCCTTCACCGACCTCGGCGGCGGACGCCTCAAGGTCACCGCCCCCGACCGGCCCGGCGTCTGGAAGCTGTACGTCAAGGCCACCGACGGCAAGGGCAACGTCGGCGTCGAGACCCTCTCGGCGCGGGTCGTGCCGCCCGCCGTGGACGGCACCGACGTCGCCCTCGGCAAACCGGCCACCGCGTCCTCCTTCCAGCCCAGCTACGGGGACTGCCCCTGCACCGCCGCCAACGCCGTGGACGGGAACCCGGACACCCGGTGGGCCAGCGACTGGAGCGACCCGCAGTGGGTCCAGGTGGACCTCGGCACCCGCACCACGTTCCGGCACGTCCAGCTGTTCTGGGAGGCCTCCTACGCCAAGGCCTACACCGTCCAGACCTCCGACGACGGACAGAACTGGCAGACGGTGTCCACCGTGACGGACGGCAACGGCGGCGTCGACACCCTCGACGTGACCGGCACCGGCCGCTACGTACGCGTCAACGGCACCGCGCGCGGCACGGGTTACGGCTACTCGCTGTACGAGTTCGGCGTCTACAGCTGACGTCGCGTACGAGACAGGAAGGGGGGACATCCGGGTGGGGACGAGTGACGAAGAGATCGACCGGCTGCTCGGCAAACTGACACCGCGAGCCCGCGCACTGCTGCTGACCGGTGCCACGACCTGGCGCACGATGGCGGAACCGGCCGTGGGCCTGCGGGAGTTGGTGATGTCGGACGGCCCGGCGGGCGTACGGGGCGAGGCCTGGGACGAGCGGAACACCTCCGTCCTGATCCCCTCGGCCTCGGCGCTCGCCGCCACCTGGGACGAGGAACTGGTCGAACGCCTGGGCGGCCTGCTCGCCGCCGAGGCCCGGCGCAAGGGCGTGGACGTCCTCCTCGCCCCCACCCTCAACCTGCACCGCAGCCCGCTGGGCGGCCGGCACTTCGAGTGCCTCTCCGAGGACCCCGAGCTGACCGGCCGCATCGGCGCCGCGCTCGTCCGCGGGATCCAGGCCCACGGCGTGGCCGCCACCGCCAAGCACTACGTGGCCAACGACTCCGAGACCGACCGCCTCACCGTCGACGTGCGGGTGGGCGAACGGGCGCTTCGGGAGGTCTACCTCGCGCCCTTCGAGACGGCGGTGGCGGCCGGGGTCCGGCTCGTCATGGCGGGGTACAACGCGGTCAACGGCACCACCATGACCGCGAACGCCCTGCTCACCGACCCGCTGAAGAGCGAGTGGGGCTTCGACGGGGTCGTCGTCTCCGACTGGGGAGCCGTGCGCGGCACCGTCGACACGGCCCGCGCCGGTCTCGACCTCGCCATGCCGGGCCCCGACGGCCCCTGGGGCGAGGCGCTGGCACGGGCGGTGGCCGACGGCGACGTGCCCGAGGCAGCCGTCGACGACAAGGCGCGGCGGTTGCTGCGGCTCGCGGCACGGCTGGGCGCGCTGGGCGGGCACGACTCGCCCCGCCCGCCCGCGAAGGGCGCGTCGCGAGGTGCCGAACACCCGTCGGTCCCGGCTCCGTCCCGCACCCGCGAGGGGCGGGCGCCGGCCCGCCGCGCCGTCGCCGCCGGCACCGTCCTGCTGGCCAACCGGGAAGTCCTGCCGCTCGACCCCGAGCGCCTCGGGACGGTCGCCGTGATCGGTACGCACGCCGCGCGGACCCGGACCCAGGGCGGCGGCAGCGCGGGCGTCTTCCCGCACGACGAGGTGTCCGTCCTGGACGGCATCCGGGCCGGGCTCCGCGGCCGGGCACGTGTCGTCCACGTCCCGGGCCCCCGGCCGGACGGCCCCGCACCCCCACTGGGCCAGGACTCCTGCACCGACCCGCGCTCCGGCCTGCCCGGCGTCCTGCTGCGGATGCTCGACGCGGACGGCCGCGAGCTGTACGCCGAACGCCGCAGGGGCGGGCGGCTGCTCGAGCCCCGCCTGGTACCGGGCGCGCACACCGTCGAGATCGGCGCCCGGCTGCGTCCCCGCACCGCGGGCCGCTGGACCCTGGGCGTGGCCGGCTTCGGCCGGATGAGCCTCACCCTGGACGGACGCACCCTCCTGGCGGGCGACTTCCCGCCACTCACCGACGACCCGGCGGTGGTGCACGTCAACCCGCCCGCCCAGTACGCCACCGCCGACCTCGCCATCGGTCAGGACGCCCTGCTGGTGGCCCGCCGCGAGCTGGCGCCCGGAACCGGCCGGGCGACCGTCGTCGTCGCCGCCCCGCCGGCTCCGGACGTCGCCGCGTCGCTTTCCGAGGCCGCCCGCGCGGCGGGTGCGGCGGACGCGGCGATCGTGGTCGTCGGCACCACCGAGCACGGGGAGTCGGAGGGCTACGACCGTACGAGCCTGGCGCTCGGCGCCACCCAGGACGCGCTGGTCCGCGCCGTTGCGGCCGCCAACCCGCGCACCGTCGCCGTCGTCAACAGCGGCGGTCCGGTGGAACTGCCCTGGCGCGAGGAGACGGGCGCGGTGCTGCTGGCCTGGTTCCCCGGGCAGGCGGGCGGCGAGGGACTCGCCGACGTGCTCTTCGGCCGCGCCGAGCCGGGCGGACGGCTGCCCACCACCTGGCCGGCCGCCCTCGCCGACGCCCCGGTCACCCGCACCCGCCCGGCCGGTGGCCGCCTCGACTACGACGAAGGCCTGCACCTCGGCTACCGGGGCTGGCTGCGCCACCACCGCACGCCCGCCTACTGGTTCGGTCACGGGCTCGGCTACACCACCTGGTCCTACGAGGAGCTGACCGTCCCGGCGGCGGCCCGGGCGGGGGACGGCCTCACCGTGCACGTACGGGTGCGCAACACCGGTGCGCGGGCGGGCCGGGAGGTCGTGCAGGTCTACCTCGCCCGACCCGTCTCGAGGCTCGACCGTCCCGTGCGGTGGCTCGCCGGGTACGCGGCGGTGCGGGCGCGCCCGGGGGAGACGGTGACGGCGACGGTGCGGGTACCGGCGCGGGCGCTGTGCCACTGGTCGGTGCAGGAGCACGCCTGGCGTACGGAGGCGGGGCGCTGGCGGGTGCTGGCCGGGAGGTCGGCGGGGGACGTGCCGCTGGTCGCGGACCTGGAGGTGGTGGACGGGTCTGTCGCGTGAGGACTTGATGCGGGGCACGGGACCGCCGCGTGAGGAGTCGAGGTGGTGCCGGGGCCGTCGCGTGAGGAGTCGAGGTGGTGCCGGGGCCGTCGCGTGAGGAGCTCAGGGGGTGCGCGGGTCCGTCGCCTGAGGGCTCGAGGTGGTGCACGCGTCTGTCGCGTGAGGAGTCCAGGCGGTACACGTGTCCGGCGCGCGCGGGTGGGCGCACATCCTCCGGGTCGTGCACGCGTCGTACGCACGGGGGTAGGTGCACCATCGCCTCCGGGTCGTGCGCCCGGCTTCCGCGCGAGCGCGGGGGAGAGCGCTCTACCACGCTCCGGACCTCGCCGGTTAAGGTGCGGGCATGAGCAGACAGGCCCCGACCCTGGAGGACGTGGCCCGGGAGGCCGGCGTCTCCCGGGCCACCGTCTCGCGGGTGGTCAACGGCGTCCGCAACGTGGACCCGGCCATCCAGGACCTGGTCCGGCGGGCCATCGACCGGACCGGGTACGCGCCCAACCAGGCCGCCAGGCAACTGGTCACCCGGCGCACGACGACCGTCGCCCTGGTCGTCTCGGGCGCGGGCGACGCCTCGGACACGGAACAGAACGCGTTCGCCACGCGGGTGTTCGCCGACCCGTTCTTCGGCCGCGTCGTCGGCGGCGTGGTCGGTCACCTCCGGCCGCGCAGGATGCACCCGGTGCTGATGTTCGCCGAGACGCCCGAGGCCCGACAGGAGGTCGTGGCGTACCTCAGGCAGGGCGGCGCGGACGGTGCGCTGGTGGTGTCCACGCACCCCGACGACCCGCTGCCCGCGCTGCTCGCCGGCGCCGGACTGCCGGCGGTGCTGTTCGCCCGTCCGGGCCGCCCGGTGCCGCTCAGCTACGTCGACCTCGCCCACCGCGACGGCGGCCGGCTCGCCGCCGAGCACCTGCTGGAGCGGGGCTGCCGGCGGATAGCCACCGTCGCGGGCCCGCTGGCGGTGGCGGCCAGCCAGGAGCGCCTCGCCGGCTTCCGTGACACCCTGGCCCGGCACGGGCACCCCTACGTACCGGTGGCCGAGGGCGGCTTCACCGTGGACAGCGGTATGGCCGCGATGACCTCACTGCTCGCCGAACACCCCGACACCGACGGCGTGTTCACGGCCAACGACCTGATGGCCCAGGGCGCCGTCCAGGTGCTGCGCGACCACGGGCGCCGGGTGCCGCAGGACGTGGCGGTCGTCGGCTTCGACGACTCCAGCGTGGCTGTCACCTGCCGGCCCCGGCTGACCACCGTCCGGCAGCCGGTGGAGGAGATGGCGGCCACGATGGCACGCCTCCTCGACGACCACATCAAGGGGGCGCGCACCGAACCCACGTCGGTGATCTTCGACCCGGAGCTGGTGGTGCGGGACTCGGCGTAGCCGAGAGCACCCGTCAGGGGATCGTAGCCTCGATGTGGGCGAGGTGGGCGGCGAGGATCTCTTCGAAGGCGGCGCGGCGGTCCGCCCCCAGCGGGCGGATCTCGCGGGCGAAGTGGGCCAGCGCGGGGAAGCGTTCGGGATCGGCGCCCAGCACCGCGACCCGGAACTGCTCCATGCCCTGCTCGTACTCCTCGGCGCCGACGGCGCCGAATCCGCCCTCGGCCGTGATCAGCGAGGCGATCAGGACCACCAGCCGGTGGTAGCGCGCCGGGATCCGGTCGTCGGGCAGGCCCGAGGCGCGCAGGGCCTGCAGCGCCTCCTCCATCACCAGCCGGGAACCGGCCCCGCCCGATCCGTGACGTCCCCAGACGGCGGCGAGCTGGGGCTGCTGCCCGAAGGCATCACGCAGGCGCAGGGCCACGGCGGTGAGGCGCTGTTTCCAGTCGCCCTCGGGCCGGTAGCCGTCCATGGCGGACAGCAGGATACGGTCGGCGACCGCGCGCATCAGCTCGGTCTTGTTGCGGAAGTGCCGGTAGAGGCTGGAGGAGTCGGTTCCCAGCGCCGCGGCGAGCTTGCGCACGCTGAACGTCTCGGCGTCGCCCGTGAGCAGCAGCTCCGCCGCCGCATCCAGGATCTGTTCGGTCGACCAACGCCTTCGGCCTGCCATCTCGCCCCTTTCGTCCGGCTCAGCCTAGCCCATGCACCTCCCTTTGCACGCGCTGCGTGCATACGTCTGCATACCGGCACGCCGAGAGCGCGTGCCGCCGAGGGGCGGGGCCGCACGCACGAGCGGAGCGCCTCCCTTCACGGACGACACGCCTCCCACATCCGTCCCGCACTCGCACCCTCACCCCCCGCCCCGCTGCCCCGCCAGCCTCCCCCCGAGCGCCGCCCGCCACGCCGGCGCCGGCGCCGGGGAGTCGACCGGCACGCGCCGACCGCCGCGGGCGAAGAACGCCGCCAGGGGCAGGATCGCGGCGCCCACCGTCACCGCGTCGGGGCCGAGGCGGCCCAGCGCGATGCCCACCCGTCCGGCGGGGTGCCGCAGGGAGTGGGCCAGCGTGTGGGCCCGCACGGACTCCAGGAAGGCCGGGCCGAGTTGGAGCCCGGCCCAGCCGCCCACCAGGATCCGCTCGGGCTGGAAAAGGTTCACGAGGTCGGCCAGCCCGGCGCCCAGGTACTCGGCGGTCTCCGCGAGTACCTCCGTCGCCACCGGGTCGGGTTCGCCCCCGTCCCCGGGGCGTGCGGCGGACAGCATGGCGGTCAGTGCGGCCTCCTCGTCGGCGCCGGGCGGCGGCTCACCGCCCGCCTCCCGCCACCGCGCGAGCAGCGCCTCCGCGCCGGCGTACGCCTCGAGGCACCCCCGCGCACCGCACCGGCAGCGGCGCCCCCGCACCCGTACCGTCAGATGCCCCCACTCCACCGCACGCCCCTGCTCCACCTCGTCGGTGACGACGCACGCGCCGACCCCGGAGCCGAAGAGCACGACCACGGCGTTGCGGGCGCCGCGTCCGCCGCCGAACCACATCTCGGCCTGCCCGAGCGTCCTGGCGCCGTTCTCGATGAACAGCGGTACGTGCGCGGGCAGCCGGCCCGAGCCGCGCAGCAGGGCCTCCAGCGGGACCGCGTCCCAGCCGACGGTCTGGCCGTGCACCAGGGTGCCGTCGGCGGTGCGCTCGACGATGCCGGGGACACCGATGCCGACGCCCAGCAGCTCACCCGGGTCCTGTGCGGGGCCGTCGGCGGCGAGCACCTCCGCGACGCCGTCGAGGATGTGCCCGGCGACGACGCCGACGTCGTACGAGCGCGAACCGTGGCCGGGCAACACGCGCTCCGTCCGGGCCAGTTCGGACATCGACAGGTCGAACAGCTCCACGCGTACGCGGGTCTCGCCGACGTCGACGCCGACCAGGCGTCCCCGGTCCGCCGCGACGCGGACCAGGGTGCGCGGGCGGCCGCCGTCCGTGCCGAGGCTGCCCGCCTCCTCCACCAGCCCGTCGGCCATCAGTTCGGCGACCACGTTGCTGACGGATCCCGAACTCAGGCCCGCCGCGGAGCCCAGCGCGAGCCGGCTCATCGGACCGTCGAAATACAACCGTTGCAGAACGGCGCTGCGGCTCTCCCGCCGCAGGTCACGGACCGTGCGCCCGCCGTGCCTGGCCATCCGGCCCCTTTCTTTCCCGTCCTCACGCGCCCCTCGAACGTGCGTGAGACCTTGACGAGTCTTTCTCTCGGGGTTTAACTCACGTCCTAAATTAAGCCATGAGGGGCTTCGGGAAGGAAACAACCGAGGCCGCCGTCGGGAAACTTACCGACCGACTCCCGGAAGGAACCCAGGAGCCATGCGCAGCATCCGAGCCGCGGCCGTAGGCGCCGTCACCCTGTCTCTCGCACTCGCCGCCACGGCCTGCGGAGGGGGCTCCTCCTCGGGCGGCGGATCCAACGACTCGCCGAAGGAACTCACCTACTGGGCGTCCAACCAGGGCGCCAGCGTCGAGGTCGACAAGAAGGTCCTCCAGCCCGAACTGGACAAGTTCGAGAAGGAGACCGGCATCAAGGTGAAGCTGGAGGTCGTGCCCTGGTCCGACCTGCTGAACCGGATCCTCACCGCCACCACCTCGGGACAGGGTCCCGACGTCCTCAACATCGGCAACACCTGGAGTGCCTCCCTCCAGGCCACCGGCGCGCTGCTGCCCTGGGACGCCGAGAACTTCGAGAAGATCGGCGGCAGGGACCGCTTCGTCGACTCCGCGCTCGGCTCGACCGGTGTCGAGGGCCAGGACCCCGCCGCGGTCCCGCTGTACTCGATGGCCTATGCGCTCTACTACAACAAGCAGATGTTCGCCGACGCCGGCATCACCAAGCCCCCGGCCACCTGGGACGAGCTGGTGGAGACCGGCAAGAAGATCTCCAAGGGCGGCAAGTGGGGCCTGGGCGCCGAGGGTTCCAACCTGTCCAACAACATCCACCAGGTCTTCGTCCTCGGCAAGCAGCACGGCGCCGACTTCTTCACCGCCGACGGCAAGCCCGACTTCACCTCCGACGGCGCCGTCGCCGCCGTCAAGCAGTACGTCGACCTCATGGCCAAGGACAAGGTCGTCGCGCCCGGCAACGCCGAGTACGCGCAGAACCAGTCCCTCAGCGACTTCGCCAAGGGCAAGACCGCGATGGTGCTGTGGCAGACCGCCTCCGCGACCTTCAAGACCATGGGCATGAAGGACGACGAGTGGGGCGTAGCCCCCGCCCCCGTCCCCTCCGGCACCCCCGGCGCCGACGCCGCCACCAACTCCATGGTCGCCGGCATCAACATGGCCGTCTTCAAGAACAGCGACAACGTCGACGGGGCCACCGAGTTCGTGAAGTTCATGACCAGCGATGCCGAGCAGAAGCTCCTCAACAAGGCCTACGGCTCCATCCCGCCGGTCAAGGCCGCCCAGACCGACCCGGCGTTCAACACCCAGGCCACCGCGGTCCTGCGCGAGACCCTCGCCACCAGCGCCGCCGCGCTGCCCCAGGTGCCCGACGAGTCGCAGTTCGAGACCGCGGTCGGCACCGCCGTCAAGGAACTGTTCGCCGACGCCGCGAACGGACGCGAGGTGACCACCGAGTCCGTCAAGGAGAAGCTCGCCAAGGCACAGCAGCAGATGCCCAACAAGTGAGCGCCGCCCTGGCCTTCGATCCAGCCCCACCGACTCCGACACGGACACGGACCTCTCCATGACCACCACGACCGCCTCGGCGCAGCCCGGCGAGCGGACGGTCGGCAAGAGCTCCCCCGGGACAGCGCGCGGACCCCGCCGCCGTCCCGGGCGGATCCGCCGCATCGGCCTGCCCTACCTGCTGCTCCTGCCGGCCCTGCTCCTCGAACTCCTCGTCCACCTGGTGCCGATGGTCATCGGCATCGTGATGAGTTTCAAGGAACTCACCCAGTTCTACATCCGCGACTGGACCACCGCCCCGTGGACCGGCCTCGACAACTTCAGCATGTCGGTGGACTTCGACGCCCCCGTCGGCGAGGCGCTGCTCCACTCCTTCCTCGTCACCTGCGCCTTCACGATCCTCTCCGTCGGACTGTGCTGGCTGATCGGCACCGCCGCCGCGGTCTGCATGCAGGACGCCTTCCGCGGCCGTGGTCTGCTCCGCGCGATCTTCCTGGTGCCGTACGCCCTGCCGGTCTACGCGGCCGTCATCACCTGGGCGTTCATGTTCCAGCACGACAACGGCCTGGTGAACCACGTCCTGCACGACCAGCTCGGCCTCACCGACAAGCCCTCCTTCTGGCTGATCGGCGACAACAGCTTCGTCGCGCTGCTCGTCGTGTCCGTCTGGAAGGGCTGGCCGTTCGCCTTCCTCATCGTCATGGCCGGACTGCAGAACATCCCCAAGGAGCTGTACGAGGCCGCCGCCCTGGACGGTGCCGGCGTCTGGCAGCAGATCCGCCGGATCACCCTGCCCTCGCTGCGTCCCGTCAACCAGGTCCTCGTCCTCGTGCTGTTCCTGTGGACGTTCAACGACTTCAACACGCCGTTCGTCCTGTTCGGCAAGGCCGCGCCGGAGGCCGCCGACCTGATCTCCATCCACATCTACCAGTCGTCGTTCGTCACCTGGAACTTCGGCACCGGCTCCGCGATGTCGGTCCTGCTGCTGCTCTTCCTGCTGCTGGTGACGGGCGTGTACCTGTTCCTGACCTCCAGGAACGCGCGGGCCCCCCGGACCCCTCGGACCTCCCGGACGACCCGGACGACCCGGAACTCCCAGGAAAGGAAGACGGCCGATGTCTAGGTCCCCGATGGCGGCGCCGCGCTCCTTCACGTGGACCCGCCGCGTCTTCCTCACCCTGCTCACCGGCTTCGTCCTGCTGCCGGTGTACGTCATGGTCTCCAGCTCGCTGAAGCCGCTCGAGGACGTCTCCAGCCAGTTCCACTGGCTGCCGAGCGGCCTGACCGTCCGCCCCTACATCGACATCTGGTCGACGGTCCCGCTGGCCAAGTACTTCGTGAACTCGCTGATCGTGGCGGGCGCGGCGACCGTCTGCTCCGTCGTGATCGCGGTCTTCGCCGCCTACGCCGTCAGCCGCTACGAGTTCCGCGGCAAGCGCGTCTTCTCGGTGACCGTCCTGTCGACGCAGATGTTCCCCGGCATCCTCTTCCTGCTGCCCCTCTTCCTGATCTACGTCAACATCGGCAACGCCACCGGCATCGCCCTGTTCGGCTCCCGCGGCGGCCTCATCCTCACGTACCTGACCTTCTCCCTCCCCTTCTCCATCTGGATGCTGATCGGCTACTTCGACTCGGTGCCCCGGGACCTGGACGAGGCGGCCCTCGTGGACGGCTGCGGCCCGCTGCGCGCCCTGTTCAAGGTCGTGGTGCCCGCCGCGATCCCCGGCATCGTCGCGGTCGCCGTCTACGCCTTCATGACCGCCTGGGGCGAAGTCCTGTTCGCCTCGGTGATGACCAACGACGCCACCCGCACCCTCGCGGTCGGACTCCAGGGCTACTCCACGCAGAACGACGTGTACTGGAACCAGATCATGGCCGCCTCGCTGGTCGTGAGCGTCCCCGTGGTCGCCGGATTCCTGCTCCTCCAGCGCTATCTCGTGGCGGGCCTGACGGCCGGAGCCGTCAAGTGACCGGCACGCCCCAGCACGTACACCCCCAACCCGAAAGGACCTTCGTGACCATCGACTTCGCCGCACTCCCGGACGACTTCCTGTGGGGCACGGCCACATCGGCGTACCAGATCGAGGGAGCCGTGGCGGAGGACGGACGTTCGCCGTCGATCTGGGACACCTTCTCGCACACCCCCGGGAAGATCGACCACAACGACCACGGCGACGTCGCCTGCGACCACTACCACCGCACCCACGAGGACATCGAGCTGATGCGGCGGCTGGGCACCAACGCCTACCGCCTCTCCGTCGCCTGGCCGCGCGTCCTGCCCGGCGGCGACGGCCCGGTCAACGCGAAGGGCCTGGCCTTCTACGACCGGCTCGTCGACGACCTGCTGGCGGCCGGCATCACCCCGTCCGTCACGCTCTACCACTGGGACCTGCCGCAGGTGCTCCAGGACCGGGGCGGCTGGCCCGAGCGCGCGACGGCCGAGCACTTCGCCTCCTACGCCTCCGTCGTCGCCGAACGCCTCGGCGACCGGGTCGACCACTGGGCCACCCTCAACGAGCCGCTGTGCTCGGCCTGGATCGGCCACCTGGAGGGCAAGATGGCCCCCGGCTGGACCGACCTGACGGCGGCCGTCCGCGCCTCCTACCACCTGCTCCTCGGCCATGGCCTGGCCATGGAGGCCATCCGCGCGGCCGCCCCGAACGCCCAGGTGGGCATCGTCAACAACCTCTCCACCATCCACGCCGCCACCGACCGCGACGAGGATCTGGCGGCCGCCCGCCGCATGGACGGCCACACCAACCGCTGGTGGCTGGACCCGATCCACGGCCGCGGCTTCCCCGAGGACATGCGCGAGGTCTACGGCGTCGAACTGCCCGAGCGGCCCGGCGACATGAAGCTCATCGGCGCCGAACTGGACTGGCTGGGCCTGAACTACTACTTCCCCCAGACCGTCGCCGCCGACCCCACCGGACCCGCCCCGCACGTGCGCACCGTCCGCCGCGTCGGCGTCCCGCGCACCGGCATGGACTGGGAGATCGACGCCGGCGGCATCGAGGAGCTGCTGCTGCGCCTGACCGACGACTACGGGGCGCGCAAACTGTACGTCACCGAGAACGGCTCCTCCTTCCCGGACGTGATCCGCCCCGACGGCACCATCGACGACCCCGAGCGCCAGGAGTACCTCACGGCCCACCTCGCGGCCTGCGCCGCCGCCGCCCGCAGGGGAGCCCCGCTGGCCGGCTACTTCGCGTGGTCGCTGCTGGACAACTTCGAGTGGGCGTACGGCTACGACAAGCGCTTCGGCCTCGTCCACGTCGACTACGCGACACAGGTCCGCACCATCAAGGGCAGCGGACACCACTACGCGGACATCATCGGCCGGGCGCGGGGGAGGGAGCGCAAGGCCGCCTGAGACCCCGTGGTGGGCGCGGATGCGGGAGTCCGCGCCCACCACGGTCAGGGCGCACGAACTGTTCTGTCAGGTGTTCTGTCAGGTTCATGACATTGCCCAGTCGTCCCAAGGAGAAGAACCGCATGCCATCCCGTACCCCCCGCACCCTCCTCACCGCCCTGACCGCGCTCGCCCTGCTGGCCGCGGTCCCGGCCCTCACCACCCCCACCCCGGCCGCCGCCCAACCGGCCGCCGCCGCGGCAGCGGCCTGGGACACCGACCGCGCGGCCGCCGCGTACGCCGCCGACCCGGCCGCGGTCACCGCCTCGGCCGGCGAGAACGCCGGCACCGCACCCGGCCTCGCCTTCGACGGCGACGGCGGCACCCGCTGGTCCAGCGACTTCACCGACGGCGCCTGGATCCGCGTCGACCTCGGCACGACGATCCGCGTCGACCGGGTGACGCTGGACTGGGAGGCGGCCTACGGCAAGAGGTACGTACTGGAGGCGTCCACCAACGGCACCGACTGGACGGCCTTCTACACGGAGACGGCCGGCACCGGCGGCTCGGTCACCGCGCACACCTACCCGCAGGAAGTGCGGGCCCGCTACGTCCGCATGCGCGGCATCGAACGCGCCACCCCCTACGGCTACTCCCTCTACTCCTTCAAGGTCTACGGCGGCGAACCGGCCCCTGCCTCCACCACCCGCACCAACCTCGCCCTGAACCACCCCGCGTACTCGAACGTCTACCAGCACGCGGGCAACTCACCGGCGTTCGTCACCGACGGCGGCCACCCCACCGACCTCAAGGCCGACGCCACCCGCTGGTCCAGCGACTGGAACGCCGACCGCTGGGTCTCCGTCGACCTCGGCGCGACCTCGACCATCGACACGGTGGACCTGTACTGGGAGGCGGCCTACGCCGTCGACTACGAACTCCAGGTCTCCGACGACGACCGAACCTGGCGCACCGTGTACCGGCCCTCCGCCGCCGAGGTCGCCGCCCGCCGCGCGGACGTGAAGTCCCCGGGCGAGGCCACCGGCCGCCACGACAACGTCCGCCTGCCCCAGCCGGTCACCGGCCGCTATGTCCGCATGCTCGGCAAGGAACGCCGCTCCTTCTACAACCCCGCCCCGGCCACCGCCCAGTTCGGCTACTCCCTCTACGAGTTCGAGGTCTGGGGCACCGGAGGCAGCGCGGCCGCCGCGTACCCGGCGCTGCCCGGCGAACAGTCCGGCGCCTACCGGACGACGTTCTTCGACGACTTCACCGCGGGGGCACTGGACCGCGGCAAGTGGCGCGTCGTCCGCACCGGCACGGAGATGGGCTCCGTCAACGGGGAGTCGCAGGCGTACGTCGACTCGGCCGACAACATCCGCCTGGAGAACGGCGCCCTCGTCCTGCGCGCCAAGCACTGCAAGGGCTGCACCCAGGCAGGCGGCGGCACCTACGACTTCACGTCCGGCCGCATCGACACCAACACCAAGTTCGACTTCACCTACGGCCGGGTCAGCGCCCGCATGAAGCTCCCCGTCGGCGACGGCTTCTGGCCCGCCTTCTGGCTGCTCGGCAGCAACGTGGACGACCCCTCCGTGTCCTGGCCGGCCTCCGGCGAGACCGACATCATGGAGAACATCGGCTACGGCGACTGGACCAGCAGCGCCCTGCACGGCCCCGGCTACTCGGCGGACGGCAACATCGGCGCGCGCCAGGTGTACCCGGCCGGCGGACGGGCCGACCAGTGGCACACCTACGCGGTGGAGTGGACGCCGACGGGCATGAAGTTCTCCGTCGACGACAGGGTGGTCCAGGAGACGACCCGCAACAAGCTGGAGTCGACGCGGGGCGCGTGGGTCTTCGACCACGACCAGTACGTCATCCTGAACCTCGCCCTCGGCGGCGCCTACCCGGCCGGCTGGAACCAGGTCACCAGCCCGTACTGGGGGCTGCCGCAGTCCAGCGTGGACCGGATCGCGGCCGGGGGAGTGCAGGCGGAGGTGGACTGGGTGCGGGTGGAGCAGAAGGGATAGCCGCCGTGCGTCAGGCGCCCTTCCGGGCCACTCCGCCGTAGATGCCGATCGGCGGGGCGTCGGGGCGCCGTGCCTCCTCGGGGCGCCAGTCGGTGACCCGGACCAACCCCGGCTCGACCATCGCGAAGTCGCCGAACAGGTCGAGGACCGCGGCGTGCGAACGCAGGTTGAGGGACGCGGTGGCGCTGTTGTAGACGGCCGCCGCGTCCTGGCGCCGGTCCTCGTGGACATCGCCCGTCGCATGCGACAGGACGAGGTAGGAGCCGGCCGGCAGCGCGTCGCGGAGCGTGGCGACGATGCCCGCCGGGTCCTCCGCGTCGGCGACGAAGTGCACCACGGCCACCAGCAGCAGCGCCACCGGCCGGTCGAAGTCGATGACCGCCCGCACCTCGGGGTGGTCGAGGATCGCGCGGGGGTCGCGCAGGTCGGCCAGGACGACGGCGGTGTCCGGGTCGTCCGACAGGGCCCGGGAATGGGTGGCGACGATGGGGTCGTTGTCGACGTAGGCCACCCGCGTCCCGGGAGCCACGGCCCGCGCGATCTGGTGCACGTTGGGCTCGGTGGGCAGGCCCGTGCCCACGTCGAGTATCTGGCGGACGCCGCCCTCGGCCACCACGTGCCGCACCGCGCGGTGCATGAAGTGCCGGTTGGCGAGGACCCCCTCGCGCACCTCGGGCGCCGCCTTCATGAACTCCTCGGCGGCCCGCTGGTCGACCTCGTAGTTGTCCTTCCCGCCGAGGAAGTAGTCGTACATCCGGGCGGGATGGGGCCTGCTCGTGTCGATCCGGTCGGGATGGGCGGCGCTCTCGCCACTGCTCAGGGAGGTCATGCGGCCTGACTCCGTCCTCAACTCGTGGGCCACCCACGGCACAAGCGCGGTGAGCACCTGGGTGAGTGCCTGTCGGAACATCATCTTGGCACGAGAGCGGGCGCAGGGCGGGCCCGGCCGTGCCGGAACCCGCCCCCGCTCTCATCCGCGCGCGAGCACGGCCTCCCACGCCGCCGCCACTGCGGGGTGACGGGCCGTCAGTAGCGCTCCCCGGGCCGACGAACCGCCGTCCGCGGCCCACCCGTCGTCACACCCGAGCAGGCCGGCCACCGCGTCGCAGGCCGCCGGATGCACGGCCGGCAAGGCGACGCCGGACGCTGCTGCGGACTCACCCGGTGCTACCCACTCCCGCGTGCAGCCCAGCAGCTCCGCCACCGCGTCGCACGTCGCCGGATGCGCCGGCAGCAGGATCGACGTCTCGAAGACCGCGACGGCGTCGGCGGTGGAGGCGAGACAACGCACCATCTCCCATGCATGCGAAAGGGGGCGCTCACGCCACCTCGGCGGAACGAGAACGAAGTTATCGGCGACCACTGACAACACCCTGTGACCTGCGCCGGATCCGGATAGGCTGACGACCTGTCGGTGCCGTTCCCGCGTACGGAGGAGTGTCCTGTGACCGCCGGTATACCCAGACCCCGCATCGACACGAGCAAGCCGCACCCCGCCCGCGTCTACGACTGGCTGCTGGGCGGCAAGGACAACTACCCCGTCGACCAGCAGGTCGGCGAGACCCTCCCCGAGGAGGCACGCGGCAACGCGGCCCGCAACCGGGCGTTCATGCACCGCGCGGCGGCCTGGCTGGCGAAGGAAGGCGTCGACCAGTTCCTGGACATCGGCACCGGCATCCCCACCGAGCCCAACCTGCACCAGATCGTGCAGGCGATCAGGCCGGACGCCCGGATCGTCTACGCGGACAACGACCCGATCGTCCTCCGGCACGCGGAAGCGCTGCTGACCAGCACCCCGGAAGGCACCACCGACTTCCTCCACGCCGACGTACGGAAGCCCGCGACGATCCTCGAACGTGCCCGGGAGGTGCTGGACTTCGAGCGACCGATCGCCCTCTCCCTGATCGCCCTGCTGCACTTCCTGCCCGACGACGAGGACCCGTACCGCCTCCTGCGCACCCTCGTCGAAGCGCTCCCCTCCGGCAGCTACCTGCTCCTCTCGCACGGCACCGCCGACCAGCACCCGGAGCTGAAGGAGGAGACCGAGGCCGCTTACAAGAAGGGCGCGATCCCGCTGCGGATGCGTACCCGGAGCGAGGTCGAGCCCTTCTTCGCGGGACTCGAACTCGTCGCGCCCGGCCTGGTGTCCGCAACCGAGTGGTACCGGCAGGAACCGGCACCGGTGCAGGAACGCAGCGGCTTCTACGTGGGCGTCGCGCGGGTCCCCTGACCAACTCGAGCCGCACGAAGGGGCGGCCCACGCCCACCGGGCCGCCTTGACGTGAGCCGGAACCGGCCGATACTTGTGCGCAGCATGGGTCGGTCGGTGTCCGTGGTCGGCGCGAGGCGGGACGACAGATGAAGAAGAGACTGTGTGCCACGGGTGCCGTACTGGGCGTCCTCACCACGCTGGCCGCACTTCCACCGGCCGCCGAGGCGTCTTTGCACCCGGGCGGACACCCAACGCCGGCCCGGCAGATGCTCCCCCTGGGGCCCGCCGACCTCCCCGAGACGCGCACCACGACCACCCTCCAGCCGGGTGTCACCCTGACCCGCATCGTGCGCGGGAACGCCGACGACCCCGCACTCCACTGGACGGTCGAGGTGTCCATCCCCGGCGGTGACACGTCCCCGGACCCCGACGCACCGCCGACGGCCCTCAAGGACCGGGCGAGCGCCGACGAACTCGCCGCCGATCTGCGACGGGACGGCTTCCAGGCCCGGGTGGAGGAAGTGAGGACCCCGGAAACGGCCGACTACCCGGGCGGCACCCTCGGCTGGCGGGTCCGCATCGGAACGTTCGGCTCGCAGACCACCGCGACGACCGAACGCACCCGCCTGAGAGCGGCCGGCTACTCGGGCTCGGCCGTCTACACCGGCTGGGACGGGGAGTCCACGGACCGCGGCCCGTGGCACGTCGACGTACTCACCATCGACCCGCGCACGTTCCGCGGCACTCTGGACGCGTCGTACGGCCCCGACCTGGAGAACCGCGAGACGACCACCGAACTCTCGGCCTCCGCCGCCGCGACCGCCGCGGTCAACGCCGGCTTCTTCGTCCTCGACCCCAAGGCGGGCGCGCCGGGCGACCCGGCCGGAGTGGGCGTCTACGACGGACGCCTGCTGAGCGAACCGGTGGCCGGACGCCCGAGCCTCGTCATCCACGACAACGCCCGCCGCACGGAGATCACCCGCCTCACCTGGCAGGGCCGGATCACCACCCCCACCGCAACCCTCCCGCTGAACGGCATCAACCGCGTACCCGGCCTGATCAGGAACTGCGGCGGCAGCGCCGGCGACACCCCGACGTCGCTCCCACTGCACGACGTCACCTGCACCAACCCCGACGAGCTGATCACCTTCACCCCGGACTACGGCGCCCGCACCCCCGAGGGCGACGGCGTGGAAGCCGTACTGGACGCCCACGACCGGGTCGTGGAACTCCGGTCACCACGAGGCGGGACGATTCCCCCGGGCGGCAGCTCGGTCCAGGCGACGGGCGACCGCGTCGCTGACCTGACAGCCCTGGCCCACGTAGGGAACCGCCTGCGCGTCACCACGACCCTGCTGGACGCCCGAGGCCACCGGATCTCCCCTTCACCCCGCACCGACATCGTGAACGCGGGCCCCGAACTGGTCCGCGACGGCCGTATCCACATCACCCCCGCCACCGACGGCATGGTGCACCCCGACGACCCGAGCTGGTACTACGGCTGGGTCCACAAACGAAACCCGCGCACCCTGGCCGGCGTGGACGCCGCCGGCCGCACCGTCCTCGTCACCGCCGACGGGCGCAGCACGGACTCCCTCGGACTCAGCATCGGCGAGAGCGCCGAGGTCGCGAGGTCACTCGGCCTGCGCGACGCGGTCAACCTGGACGGCGGAGGCTCGACGACGATGGTGGCCGACGGCGCCGTGCTCAACAGCCCGTCGGACGCCGCAGGCGAACGCCCGGTCGGGGACGCGCTGTTGGTCCTGCCGCGCAGGCACGGACCCTGACCTGCGCGCGGGCCGCCGCCTGCCGCACGCACCACCGCACCACGACCAGCAACCCACCCAGGGAGCCGCCGTGTTCGCGAACGTGCCCACCGTCCTGAGCCCTCTGCGGGCCAGAGTCCTCCTCGTCCTCACCGTCCTGCTGGCCGTCCTGACGCCGACCGCCCCGGGGGCGCTGGCCGCGGGGCAACCGGACACCGTCCGCCGCCCCGGCGCGGAAGTCGTCGCCGTCACCCAGGTCGCGGACCGGCAGGTCGACCTGTCGGTCCGGTCAACGGCCCTGGGCGGCCGCACGGTCAAGGTCCGGCTCCTCACCCCCGACGGCTGGACCTCGAACGACCGGCACAACCGTCAGCACAGCCCGCACTGGCCCACCCTCTGGCTCCTGCACGGCTGCTGCGGCGACTACACGTCGTGGACGAGCATGACGGACGTGGCGGAGACGGACAGCCTGCGCGACGTCCTCGTCGTGATGCCCGAGGCGGGCTGGAACGGCTGGTACAGCGACTGGTGGAACTACGGCGAGGGCGGCGACCCGGCATGGGAGACGTTCCACACCAAGGAACTGCGCCACCTCCTGGAACGCGACTGGGGCGCGGGCTCCGACCGCGTGGTCGCCGACCTGTCCATGGGCGGCCAGGGCGCCCTGTTGTACGCCGCCAGGCACCCCGGAATGTTCAAGGCGACGGCGGCGTACTCCGGTTCCGCCCACCCCCTCCTGAACGACGAGTCGATCGACCGCATCATGGGCTTCTTCGCCGGCCAGGACAACGACCCGCTCCGCGTCTGGGGCGACCCGGTCGCCCAACGCCGCATCTGGCAGGCCCACGACCCCTTCCACCTCGCCGACCGCCTGAGGTCGATCCCGGTCTACCTGTCCTGCGGCGACGGCACCACCGGCCCCCTCGACCCACCGGGCACCACGAGCGCCCTGGAGGCCGACTTCAACCGCCAGAACCAGGCGCTCGCGGCCGAGCTGAAGCGCGTGGGCGCGAGGCACGTGACGACCAACTTCTACGGCCCGGGGACCCACGGCTGGGCCTACTGGGAACGGGAACTGCACGCGTCGCTGCCGATGCTGCTGGGGGCGCTGGGCACAGACGACAGCTGATCGGGGTGGTGCGAGGCATGGTGCTCCCTGTTTGTCCCTGAAGGGCAGGGCAACCCTGAGCAGGAGAGAGACTGTCTGCGGTTGAGACTCGGCAGAGGCTGCCGTGTCCTTACCACGCTGTCCTCACGCCGGATGCCACCGCTCCGTCGGCCCTCCGTGGCGCCCTCTACGCGGCGGCCTCGTTTCCCGGTCGTGCCCAGCTCGGGCCGTCGCCCCCGGCTGCCCGACCGGCGCTCAGAACACCCACCGCGTATGGCTGTAGACCCCGTCGTCCCGGCCGAACCCGTACGCGGTGACGGGGGCTACCGCGAACAGCACCGCGTCTCCGTTCCGGATACTGTCCCCGATGCCGTGGAAGGTGCCTTCGGGTGAGGTGATGTGCGCTCCGTACTTCGACTCGTACGCCGCGATCACCTCCTCCAGCACCGCCGGATCGGCAACCGGTTCGGCCTCGCCCTCGACGACCAGGTCGAACCCCTCGGTGAGTGAGTTCCGGCCCGTGAGCAGCGCGCAGTGCGCATCGTGCGCCAGGTTCCTGGCCTTCTGCTCACCCGGACCGGTGGAGAAGTACAGGACCCCGTCGTGCCACGCCGCGATCGCCGGCGTGATGTGTGGCCCGCCACCGGGCCGCATCGTGACCACCCAGAAGATCTCGGCGCCTTCCAGCCGCCGCAGGGCCTCGGCCCACTCGGTGGCGGTGACGTCCGCGGCGCCTGGGCGGGGATTGAGTGCGGAGCTGTAGCGGGCGTCGAGTTCGGTCGTGGGCTGCGTTGCGGCAGGTCGTTGCGTTCGTTGCGTGGACATGGCAGATCTCCTTGCTCTCCTGTCCGTAACGACTGCCGAACGGCCCGGAAATCATCGCTACGCCCGATGGGTGTACGTCTGTCATCGGGACCGGTGTGCAGCTCGGACCTCGTGCCGCGCGGAGAACACCCTCAACCTCTGCGAGGCAAGCTCCTGGGCCTCGCAGCGAGGAACGGTTCGAGAAGGGCGAGCAGGCTTTCGGGACGATGCAGCGGGATGATGTGTTGTGTCCGCAGTCCTCGATCACGTGGCCGCCCAGGTGATCGGTGACCGGCCGCAGCTGCCGTTCGAGGGCTTTGCCCACCGGATGGGCGCCGATGGCCATAGTGGGCACGGTCAACCGGCCTCTGGCGACAGCCTCCTGGCTCTGCTCGCCGCTCGAGGGCAGTGCCCGGTAGTACGAGAAGGCACAGCGCAAGGCCTCGGCCCCGGTGTACGCGTGGACGAAGGCGTCCCGGACCGCGGGCTCCACACCTTCGCCGAGTGAGCCCGAGCCGAGGAACCAGTCGATGTACTGGCTCTCGTGCCCGGTCAGCACCGTCCCCGCGAGACCGGGCACCCCATGGAAGCCGAACCACCAGGGCGCGCCCTGCGCGAGAAAACGATTGCGGACGCAGGGCAGGGCGCGGCACCGTTCGAGGCATCGTCCACGTCTGAGCCCTCAGCTGTGCACCCTGAACCGAGGAGGCACCCTCGTGACTGTCGTTCCGGAACCGCGTCTGGCCCTCATCGGAGGGGGCTTCTCCGATGACGAAGACGGCCTGCTGGACGACTGGGTGCTCGGCCAGGTGCGGGTCCCTCGGCCCAAGGTGTGCTTCGTTCCGACGGCGAGCGGCGACGCCCCCGCCTACGTGGAGCGATTCTTCGCCGCCTTTCAGGCCCGTTCCTGCGAGCCCAGCGTCCTGCCTCTGTTCCACCGGGAACTCGATGACGAGGCTCTACGCACATTCGTGCTCAGCCAGGATGTCGTCTACGTAGGCGGAGGCAGTACCGCGAACCTGCTGGCCGTCTGGCGCGCGCACGGAGTGGACCGGCTCCTGCACGAGGCCTTCGACCGCGGGACCCTGCTGTGCGGCATCAGCGCGGGCGCCAACTGCTGGGCCGAGGGCTCGCACACCGACTCCTTCGGGCCGCTGACTCACCTCGCCGATGGGCTGGGTCTGCTGTCCGGCTCGGTCTGTCCGCACTACGACAGTGAGCCGGGAGCTCGATCGTCCTACCGTGCGGCCGTGGCGAACCGCGCGCTTCCGCCCGGTTGGGCCCTGGAGGACGGCGTCGGTGCCCTCTTCACCGACGGCCGGCTGACGGACTCCGTGACACGCTTGCCTCAGGCCCGGCTGTATCGGGTGGAGCCGGACGGGGGCGGCGGGGTCACGGAGCAAGCCGTGCCCTGTCGTTTGCTCGTCCCACCACACCAGGTCACTCCACCCGCAAGAGCGAGGTGACCGGCAGATCCGGATATTTCGTTAGCGCGGTCAACAAAGAGTTCGTTGAAGCGCTGGTAGGCGGTGTGTACGGTTACGCACTATGGCAGACACTCCCGCGACCCCGGACGGCCCCATGGTCACCGGTTCCGAGATCGCCCGGCTGGCCGGCGTCACTCGCGCCGCCGTCTCGAACTGGAGACGACGGTACGACGACTTCCCCGCACCTGCCGGTGGAAGTGTGAACAGCCCTCTCTTCGCCTTGGCCGACGTGCAGGCCTGGTTGACCAAACAGAGGAAAGGCCAGGAGGTCTCCGAGGAGGTACAGCTCTGGCAGGCGCTGCGGGCGACGTACGGCGAGGACATGGTCCGAGGACTCGCGACGGTTGCGGAGGTGCTCGTGGGGGCGAAGGTGCCGAGGTCGTCCGAGTTGCCGGCAGAGGCCGTCCGACTGGCACGTGCCCTCGCACAGGGCGGGTCTGCGGGTGAGGTGGTGGAAGCTCTGGCGGAGCGCTTCACGGATTCCGTACGCCGAGCCGGGTCGGACCAGGTCACGTCCCCTCGCATCGTTCGCGCGCTGCGTCACTTCGCGGGCGAGGTGCCCTCCGACTCCACCGTCTTCGACCCGGCCGCCGGCATCGGCACTCTGCTCCTCGCGGTCGGCCCTCACCGCGGGCCACGACGCAGGGGTCAGGAGAGTGATCCCTCCAGTGCCCGGCTGGCGCAACTACGCGCGGAACTGGCAGGACGCACCGACGTGGAAGTCGCTGCTGGAGACTCTCTGCGAGACGACAAGTGGCCGAGCCTCAAGGCCGACCTCGTCGTCTGCGATCCTCCAGTGGGAGACGCCGACTGGGGGAGGGAGGAACTGCTCCTGGACTCCCGCTGGGAGCTCGGGACCCCCTCGCGCGCCGAAGGAGAGCTCGCCTGGCTTCAGCACGCGTACGCGCACACCGCCCCCGGCGGCCGGGTCGTCATGGTGATGCCGGCTTCCGTCGCCTACCGCAAGGCAGGCCGGCGTATCCGCGCCGAACTGGTGCGTCGAGGTGTCCTCACCCAGGTCACAGCACTGCCGCCCGGTAGTGCCGCCTCGCACTCCCTCCCCGTTCATCTGTGGCACTTGCGCCGCTCGGCAACCATGGGCGATGCCGCGACGAGCGTCCGCATGGTCGATCTGACGGCGAACGATCCGGACGGAAGCCTGGATCCGGCATATGAGCAGGCGGCCGACGTTCCGCTCATCGACCTTCTCGACGATACGGTCGACCTCACACCAGGTCGCTACGTGAAGGAGTCGCACCGCGACTACGCGTCCGAGTACAGGGCCATCCGGCAGGAACTGAGCGAACAGGTGGACCTGCTGGCCGGCCTGCTGCCGGAGCTGATCGCGGGCCAGGGGGCCGGCACGTTGGAGAGTTCGTCTGTGAGTGTGGCCGACCTCGCGCGCGCCGGGCTGGTCGAGTACGGGGACCTGGAGCCCGTCTCGACGAGCGACCAGCTCGACACGGACTTCCTCCAGGGTTTCCTGCGCAGCGCGTCCAACACCCGCCGGTCCACGAGTGCCAGCGGCACCTTCCGACTGGACGGCAAGGGGGCCCGCGTCCCGCAGATGGACATCGCCGAGCAGCGCCGTTATGGATCAGCGTTCCGCAGGCTTCAGGAGTTCGAGGAACGGGCGCGTCGGATTGCCGAGCTGAGCCGGCAGGCGGCCGAACTGGCCCGCGACGGCATCGGCAACGGCGCGCTGCGACCGGGCAAGTGACCCCTGTGTCACGAAGCCTCCGGCACGAACGGGCTGCCCGCGCCGCTCCATGAAACGGCCAGTGCCTCGCGCGCCCGGGTGCAGGCGACGAACAAAAGGCAGCGTTCCCGCAACAGGTCGGAGTCGTGCTGCAAGGGGTCCACCGAGGCCGGTGTCACCTCGCGCGCGAACGGCACCGCACCCGCCGTCACCCCGAGGACGGCGACACAACGGAATTCCAGCCCCTTCATGGCATGCATCGTGGCGAGACGCACGCCGTTCACACCGGGCCCCGGATTGTCCCTGACCCGGGCAACCGGCACCCCGGCCGCGGTCAACTTGTCGTACGCCTTGTCCAGCAACACGTTGAACCGGGCGCACACACCGATCTCGGACGGAGCAATGCCCTGGTCGATCCAGCCCTGGACACGCTCGACCAGCGCCGTGACCTCCGTCTGTTCCGAACCGTGCCCCGCCACCTGCGGCCTGCGCCCGTGCAGCAACGACCGGTACCCGGCGAGAGTGTCGCTGCCCTCGCCCCCCAGGTCGTCAACGGACACCGGGCTGAGGATGCCTGTCGACCAGGCGAGGATCTCCTCCGTGCTGCGGTAGTTGATGCGCAGCCGGTGAGTGCGTCCCGCCACGGCGATGCCGAGCGAACCGAGCGAGACCTTCGAGTCGTAGATCCGCTGATGCGGATCACCGGTGAGGAACAGATCGTCACTGCCCGGCGCCACCGCGCCGCGCAGGACACGCCACTGTGCGGGGTGCAGGTCCTGCGCCTCGTCGACCACCACGTGGTCGTGCGTCGGCGAGGCAGCGGCCAGGAGCTCGGCGGCCCGGGCACACACCTTCAGATGCGTCGTGGCCTTCTGGTCGCGCAGCATCGACTCGAACAGCTCGACCGCGGGCCACAGTTGTTCCCTCCTGGCGGGTGACAGCGCGCTGCCGCGACCACGCCGTGAGGCGGAGCGGTACGTCGCCAGGGTTCGCAGGTCCTGGGCGAGGACCACATGCCGGTACTCCTGCGCCAGGAACTGCTCCGTCCACGGAAGTCCGAGCTTCTTGACGACCCGCTGCCACACCTGACGCTCCTCCCGGTCGCCGAGGGGGGTGGGCACCTTGCCGTCGCCACGAGCCACGACGCCGTGCGCGTAGGCGTTGACCGTGGTCACCTCGACCCGGCCCAGCAGCGAATCGTCACCGTCCAGAAGGAGGCCGAGATTCTCGCGCAGCGAGGCCGCAAGCGCGTTGGTGTACGTGGTGAGGAGTATCCGGGTGTCGGGCGCCCGGGTCAGGAGGTGCTTGACCCGGTGCAATGCGGCCACTGTCTTCCCCGTCCCCGGCCCGCCGGTCACCTGCACCGGACCGCCGTACGACACCCGGTACGCGACCCGGCGCTGTGATGGGTGCAGGAACACCCGCCAAGCGGCGAACGGCTTCTCGAGGATGTCGGACAGCTCCTCCGGCCCACTGACGAGCGTGATCCGACTGGCAGTGTTGGCGATGGCGGCGGCGAGAGTCTCGTCGGGGTCGGGGCCGGCGTCCACGGGACGGCGTACAGCGACGACGTCCCGGTATACCTCCTCGGGCGGGAACCCCTCGGCGAGGTACTGCAGCACCTCGAACTGGTCCTCCGGCAGCAAGGTACCGAACGCCTCAAGCTGCGGCTTGTCAATGACGGTGCGCACCGCCCGTAGCACCTGGTCGTCGACGCCCAGTTCACGCAGCACGGTGTCCGAGTACGCGGCGAAGAGCAGCGAAGGGGCGGCGGCGGCCGCTTTCTCGAGCTGCGGGGTCAGCTGCTCGATCGCTCGTACGTTGCGGACCTCGAGGGCGCGCGTCGCGGAGTTCGTCGTGTACAGCCGCTTGGCGGCCCAGGTGTAGGCGTCGTCGTGCCGGACCACGTTGACCAGGAGGAACACATCGCTGCCGTCGTCCGGGGCGAGCACGACGCCCCGCCAGAAGTCGTTGATGCGGATGGTCCGCATGCGACGGTCGGCGGCCTTCTCGACCGATTCGAGATGCAGCCCCTTGTCCTGCTGCAGCTCAGGCACGGTGAGTTGCTGGAACTTCTGCATCGCCTTGCGCACGCCGTTCCTGACCGGCTTCTCGAGAGCGTCGTAGCTCTCCCAGAAGCTGTTGGCAAACGCAAGCTGTGGCACGATGCGCACTCCCCACCCCGGACTGTCACTGCGTGGTCGATCATACGGGGGCGGTACACGCATCGCGCCGATGCGACCGCTTCAGCCGGCCCCCATCCGCCGCGCGACCTGAGCGATGTCGGCCAGCAGGCCCTCAGGTTCCTGGTCCAGGTCGAGAGCGTGCTGATGGATCAGGATGCCCGCGTGCCGTACCCGGTGGGACAGGTGCGGCGCATTGCCCTTCGCGTAGATCAAGTGCCCTTCGCCTAGGCCGAGAGCCGTGCAGTACGCCAGCATCTGGTACAGATCGGCGTCCGGGTAGCCGCCCCGCTTCTCGGCCTTGTACTTGGCGTCCGCGACCGCGCACGGAACGCCGTCGGCCCCGTACAGCACGAAGTCCGGACGCATACGGATCGCGGAGGCGTCGTCGAGGTGGTGGGTGTCCTGCAGCCGGGCCTCCCAACCCCCACCACGTACGGTCTCGCGCAGCGCAACGGTGACGAAGTCCTCGAAGAGCTGGTTCATGTCGAACAGAAACCCGTCGATGCGCAGCCCGCCGGGCGCGTGCTCGACCGAGGCCCCGCGAAGGCAAACCCCCGCGAGGCGCAGAGCGCGGTGGTACCGGGCATTGAGGCGGGTCGGCTGCCATCGGGGAAGCTCCTGGCCCCGTACGACCGGCGTCACGTCGGCGAGCCGAGCCCGCTGATGCAGCAGTCTGCGACGTACCTCGGGCGGGACGCCGGGCAGGCGCAGCAGGCGTTCGACGGCTGTGCGCAGCAGACGGTTCTCCGCGACGTCGGTGGTGAACTCGTCGTAGGCCACCTCCACCGGCAGTATCGCGCCGAACCGTCGCCGGATCTGCTCGGCCTCCCTGATCCGGCCGCGGACGACCAGGGAACTCTCCTCAGCGGCCCGGTAACCCTGCAGCAGCCCCTGGCGCAGCACCCGGTCCACCTGCCGCTCCACCGCATGGGCGAGGGCGGGCAGCAGACCGTCGTGCTCTGTCACGCCCACCTCCCCGTCGCGCCAGCCGCCCGTGGGTTCGAGGCTGTAGCCAAGAAGGAAGAAGAGCCGGGCGATGGGCACCTTCGGCACGACGCGCACGACGAACGGCTCCCGCACACCGGGCACGGAGATGTTCACCGCCCCGACCTTGCTGCCGGCCCGCAGCGACCAGCGACCGGGCGTGTACGGGTCGGGCGCCGCGTCGACGATGTCTCCGGCGGCCAGTGCCCGACCCACACCGTCTGGCAGGTCCAGGCCGGTGACGGCCGCGTACTCGGTGAGGTCCACACTGGACAGGACGTCTGCCGACGTCGCCTCCGGGGAAGTACCGTCTCCGGCGGGCGTGGACGTCATCCCAGCGACGTTCGCAGCGCGGCCAGCCCGTACCGCGCCTCGACGTCCACACCCTCGCCGTAGTGGTGTTCCTCCAACAGAGGCAGGATCTTCGTCCGCCAGGTCCGCTCGAGGCCGCCCTCCCGAAAGACACCCTTCTTCATCAGGTAGGAGGGACCGACACGGAAGTCCACATCATCGATACGGGAGTTGAGCGCGTCGAGCAGATCGGCAGGTTCGGGCTCTCTGCCTTCCCGCTCCAGCCAGCGACGCAACAGCCCACTCGTCGGCTCGGTGCGCGGCGACAGCTCCACGAACGCGAATCGCCGCCGCATGGCCGCGTCGACGAGGGCGATCGACCGGTCGGCAGTGTTCATGGTGCCGATGACGAACAGGTTGGGCGGCAGCGCGAAGTCGTCACCGGAGTACGTGAGACGCACCGATTTGTTCCGGTACTCCAGCAGGAAGTACAGCTCGCCGAAGACCTTCGCGAGGTTGGCACGGTTGATCTCGTCGATGACCAGGAAGTGCGGGATGTGCCGGTTGCCCTCCCGGGCGGCGAGGTCGGCGAGTTCGCGCAGCGGGCCCGCGGTGAGCCGGAAGTCGACCTTCCGTGTCTCCACATCCTCCTGGGGCCGGAACCCCTCGAAGAAGTCCTCGTAGGCGTACGAAGGATGGAACTGCACCAGCTTGACCTGCTCTGGCCCGCCACCCAGGAACTCGGCCAGCCTCAGCGCGAGGTAGGTCTTACCGGTGCCCGGAGGGCCGTAGAACACCAGCTGCCGCTCATCGGCGAGCAGCTCACGCACCTCGTGCAGCCATGCCGTGTCGTGCACGAGCAGTTCGGCGGTCAGTTCGTCCGTGGGCTCGGGCAACTCCAGGTCGCGCCGGGCGACGATCGCCGGTACCTCCATGGTGGGGTCACGATCCGTCGCCTCGGCCTCCTCGGCCAGCTCCTGGTCACTCCGCCCCAGTCCGTCGATGAGGGGAAGCACAGCGGTGAGGTCGACGACGTCGTGCTGCACGGACAGCTTCTGCTGCAACGCCTCCGGCAGCTGGTCGTACGGCACGCCGTCGCGTCGCCAGGTGGCTCTGCGACGCAAGTCGGAGAGACCGCCCTCGGAGTCGACCCGCTCCAGCCCGCCGTCGACGAGACCGACATGGAGCAGTCCCCCAGAGATGGTGCAAACGGTGTCTCCGGGGCGCATCTGTGTGAGGAAGTAGTGCAGTTCGTCGACCATCGCCTGCTTCTGGCTGTAGGAGGCGGTGGCGTCATAACCCTCCTGGACATATCTGCGCAGCGCGCTCTTGGTGGGATCGCTCTCATCGATCAACGGCAAGTGCGTCGCCGGAAGGGTGACGAGACCGTCGGCCAGCCACAGGCGTTTCACCAGGTCCCGTCCCGCCACATTGGACCCACGGACCAGCCAGGCCTTGCGGGGCGGGCGCCAGGAGTGCCCGAGGTAGTCGACGAGCGGGAAGTCTTCCTCCGTACGCCACTCGGACAGTGCGTCCGAGCCGCGCCCGGCCACGATCGAGGCCGCCGCCGAGGGCGAGTTGCACTCGATGTCCCGGACGGTCTCCAGGTAGCCGGGCCAGCGCTCCGACTCCCGGATGGCACCCTCCTCGATCAGCGCCTCCCGTTGCGCCGTCGCGTAGGGTCCGGTACCCGGCAAGGTCTCCCGCCGTACCGGCGACCCGGCCAGCACCCGGAACTTCGGGCTGCCGTTCATCCCCTTCGCCGGCAGCACGCGCCCGCGCGCGTAGGGTCCGCCGTTCGGCAGCCGCAGCCGGAACTCCGGGTACCGCGCCTGATCGCCGCTTGTCGTCATCATTCCCCCAACAGGAAGTCCCAGTGAAAGACTATGCGGGACCGGGGCTTGCAACCTGATGGGCGTCCGGTCTCGCGCGTCGTCCAGCACCGTCAGGTCAACAGGAGGCCGGGGGCCTGCATGAACAGTCTCCGTACCGCCCCACTCTGGCGATCGTCGAGACAGCCGGGGACAAGCTCAAGGGCCTGTCCCGGTGCGACGTACGGTCGTTGGGCGACGATTCGCCCCTCTACACAGCCAAGCGGGCTCATGTGTCCTCGCGGGCGAGGGCTACGAGGAGGCCTGTGACTTCCATCAGCCGGGCGTGGATCTCGGCCGGGGCGGGCGGCAGCTCATAACCGCGGTAGTGGCAGGCTGCGCTCAGCGAGGTCCAAGTGGTGCGGCACCGGCGGGCGGTGTCGTGGCCGGCGTACCACTCCAGGCAGAGCATGCGGTGCTTGCCGATCCGCGTCATCGACGGGGTGATCCGCAACCAGTACGCGTCCAGGGCCAGATCGAGCGCCATGCGCAGCAGCACCGCTGCGGCACGGGCACGCAGGCCCGGGGCCAGCGTGTGGACGGTTCCGGGCGCGGGCAGCAAGAGCTTGCGGGCGGCGGTCACGAGGGTTTCGGGGGCGGCGCTCATCGAGTGTCTCCGATCTGCCGGGCGCCGGCACCACTCCGGATCGCCGTCGCCAGCGCCGTGGTGCGACGCACGAGGTCCTTGCGGTCGTCGACACGGGGCAGCGGCGAGTGTGACCCGGCATTGAAGGCTTCCACCAACGCCCAGCCACCCACGCAGACCCCCTCGACCGCCTCACGAGCGTGCTGCCGCTCGTCGCCGAGCAGGGCCAGGGCCACGTACGACTTCGTACGGTCCAGGGAAGCGACGCACTCCTCGATCGCCCGCAGGCTCAACCCCCGCTCGTCACGGAGCGTGCGCCGCGCGGCCTCCAGGCAGGCGGCCTCCACCGCCACCCGGCACATGGTGGGCAGGACATGTTCCGCCACCTCCTGGGGGATGCCCCGGTCGTGCGAGATGGCGCGCGCCTCCGCCAGCGCTTGCTCGACCGGATCGGTCAGTGGCTCCACGCCCACTACCGAGTCTGTCTGCCGGGTGACGCGCAGAACGGTCGCCTTGATGCCCAGGTGGACGATGGCCTGCTGGAGCCGGGTGTCGTGGGTGAAGACGTCGACCTGGCGGTTCCTGGCGTACGCGTCCAGTACTCGTGCCAGTCCCTCGACCTTCTCGGGGTCCATCGACTGCACCGGGTCGTCGATCACGAGAAAGCCGAAGGGGCTGGCTTCGTGGGTGGCGCGGGGAAGGAACAGCGAGAGTGCCAGAGAGTGCAGCTCGCCCTGGCTCATCACGCTGTAGGCGGGGGCTTCCATGTCGTCCACGGAGACGCCGAGCTCGACCTTGCCGCGCCCGGGAGTACCCGCGAGCGTCACGGATCCGAGCACGACGCTGCTGTGCTCGCACAGCTTCTGCCACACCTCCTGAGACCGCTGCGCGAAGGGACGCAGCCGCTCGTCGCGCAGCTCGTCGATGATGGGGCGCAACCAGGTCCGCGCCTTGCGGGCATGCCTGCGCCGGTCGCGCGCGGTCTCGGCTGCCTCCGCCGCACCGAGCCACTCGGAGAGCCGTACGGCCGCCGGCCGCCAGACGCCGTCGTGCTCCGCGAGCCGCAGCGCGGCCTCCTCCCGCACCTGTCGGCAGGCATCGTCCAGTACGGCCGCGGCACGCTCGACACGGTCCGCCAACTCCCTGGGGTGCGTGACGTCCCGGCACTGGGCCCACTCATGCCATACCGACGCCAGTGGCGACGTTTCACCGCGCAGCCACACCGGGACCGGCTGTACGAGGTCGTGTACGGCCCGCACCGCGACGGCGGCGGCCTTGCGGGCGGCCTCGGCCGCCACGGCGTCCGTGCGCAGCCGCTCCACCTCCGCCCGCGCCTGCTCAGCCCAGGCGCGGTCTAGCCGCTCCTCCGCGCCGCAGACCGGGCAGTCGGTCTTCTCCGAGCGACGCCGGTGCTCCAAGGCCGACTCCAGCAGGCCGGCGAGGCGGCGGGCCTCCTCGGCGTTGCCGTGGCGGGCCTCCTCGGCGGCCGCGGCCGCGTCCCGGAGGCGGGTCACCGTGCCGTGGACCTCGCGCAGGTCCGGTCCGGCGAGGCTCGCGTACTGCCGCAGCCGGGCCAACTCGCCCTCCGCGGCCGGGGTACGGCTTTCCAGCAGGGCGCGTACCCTGCCGAGGTCGGGCTTGGTTCCCGTCAGCGCCTGCGTCGCTTCACGCGCCCTGGGGTCGTCGAGCGAGGCCAGCTCCTCGAGGAGCCCACCGGTGAGCGAGTCCGCGCGCCTGATGACCTTCTCGCACTCGCTCGCGGCGGCCATGACCCGGCCGTCGAACTCGGCGAGCAGCTCAAGGCCGAGGAGCTTGAAGAAGGCGTCGTGCAGGTTGCCGAGCGTGCCATTGATCATCGAACCGAGCTCGCTGTACGGCAGGAAGGGCCGGGCGAGGTCCAGCGCATCGGCGTCCAGGACTTCCCCCAGCTTCCGCTCGGAGCCGTCCACGCCCCGGACCTCGGTACGCGCGTCCTCGACCTTGGTGCCGTGCCAGGTCCGCCGCACGGTGACGATCTCGGACTCCTCGCCGACGGCCAACTCCACGCCGACCTCCGGAGTTACATCCGGACTGTGCAAGTTGCGCCAGCCCTTCTGCCAGTCACCAGCCCGGCGCCCCTCCCATCGGGAGTTGTGACCCGTGATCGCGGTCTCCGCGGCTTCGGCGAAGCTCGACTTCCCGGAGCCGTTGGGGCCGGCGACGACGACCAGTCCAGGGCTCGGCGGCAGTTCGAGCGTCGTCCGCGGACCGATACCTCGCCAGCCGGCTGCGGTGATGGACCGCAGTTGGACGGGCCCGGCCCGTCCGCCGGTGTCCTTGGACCGGTCCTCGGGGAGCAGCTCGCAGAGCAGTGCCCGCACTTCCGGGGCGAGACCGGAGTGGCTCAGACGATCGAGGAGGAGGGCCCGCAGGGAGGCGGGGGACTGGTCGGGCATGGGCGATTTCCCTTGTTCGGTGCGAGAGGAGAGCAGAGGCGTGATCGATGTGCTGTTCGCACCCTAAGCATGTCGATACCCTGTTAGCGACGTCAACGCGTTTCTGCGAATCAGTTATTCGACTTTGTGTACTCGGGTGTGCGCGTGTTCGAGCGGTGGGAGGTGGCGTGGGTGTCCGCAGGTCAGTGCGCTGCTGCTGCGTGAGCACGACAGCTCACCCCTGAGGCTTTGCCGCTGGGCGGGTAAGACGCCTTAGAACGCCCACCACCGGATCGTCAGTGGAGGCGAGCCTCAAGTCGCGGCGGTGCAGGTGGCCGTGCCACGCGAGGTGCGGTGAGTTCCGCGACGGCCCGTTCCGCTCGGTTGATGACGCTGAGCGGCACCGACCCTGGCACTACCGTGACGGACGCGCGAGGGTTAGTCCCAAGGTGCCCGCCCCGTGCCCGAGAGCGCCGGCTGTGTCCCGGCGTGTGGTGCGCACGTCGATGACAGCAGTGCCTTGTTCAGGCCTCCGGGTAACGGGAGACAAGGCCGTGCACGTCACCCAGCCAGCGCCGGATGCCAGTGCCTGCGGGAGGCGACACCTCCATGCCCAGGATTGAGACGGCCTGCTTCAGTTCCTTGTCGGTGCCGGCCAGTGTCAGCAGGCCTGAGATGTCCCTGACGAGTTGCTCCCGGTCATCCTCGGAGGCCCCTGCCAGGTAGTCGTCGACGGCTTCGCCGTAGGAGGCGTACTCGTCGAAGAAGTCCTGATGGAAATAGCTGCCGAGGAACTGGTTCAGTTCGGGGAAGCGTTCCCGGACCTCCCACCTGCCGGTGGGCAGGGACTGCGCCGCCGGTACGGGATTCTCGAGTCGGCGGACCAGATGTGCGCGGATGACGCGGAGACAGTCCTCGACACTTCTGCCCGCCGGCGGCTCGATCTTCGGGAACAACTCGACGTCGTCCTCGATCTCGGACGACTGAAGACCGGCAAGGAGGAGGTCGTCGAGTTGCTGTACGGCCGTAGCCGCCCGGCGGGGGTCCCGGGAGACGATTCTGAGGTACGCGGACAGCGCTGGGCCGGGCGCTTCGGGGGTGTCGGTGAAGGCGTAGTCGTGTGCTGCGTACGCCGCAAGCAGGTCCTGGACCTCGTAGAACCGGTACCCGGGCTCGGGGGACGATGACATGTGACTGCTCCGTGAGGTGTTCGGTCAGGGAGTGGGGAACGAGGTCAGGATTCGGTAGCCGGAGGGGGCACCGGGGTCCCGCTTCAGAATGACACGGACCGAACGCACCTCTCGCGGCGATATGCCGTGTTTGGCGTCGTACCGGGTCAGGCGCAGCCCCGTAGTTTCGGCGAAGGTCTCGTCAAGGGTGAGCTTGCTCTTCTTCCCCTGCAGCCAGTTGCCGATGCGCTTCTGATTGCGCAGCAGCGTTCCGTCCGCGAAGCGTTGGGCATCGGCCTCGCGGAGGAAGCGTGAGTCCGCGTCGAGCTGCGGCTCGTTGCGCAGTCGGCTGCGCATGTCCCGCGTGGTCTTTTCCACATGGCGCTCAATCGTGTGCGAACCGTTCTTGCCCTCGTCTCCTTTGACGTCGGCGCGGTGCCTGGGCTTGACCGGCCCCTTCCGTTTGCTGCGAGGCCAGGCATGCTGCGACAAGCCGTCCTGAGTGCCGCTTCCCGCCGGGCCACCGCCGGCGCCCGCGACCATGAGGACGATGCCCGCAGTCCCGAGAAGCGCGGCCGGGAACACCGTTCCGGTCGCGGCGGAGCCGACCGAACCGACTCCGGCCAGGACAACTCCGCCCGGTGGGAAGAGCGCGAGGAGAGACAGCAGAACGAGCGCGAAGCCGAGACTGACCAGGAAGCAGTCGAGCGTGTCGAGCAGGTGGGAGGTGGAAATGGCCTTGCCGTCCGGGCCGGCGTCGCCGAAGCCGCGGCTGAGCAGGAACGTGCCGGTGATGCCTGCCCCGAGTGCTACACCGAGACGGAAGCGATGGACGGTCAACGGCTCTGCGAGCAACTGGTGGGAGACGACTCGCCAAGTGCGGAGCAGGACGGCCAACTGCCAGACAATCCACAGAAGGGAGGCGACACAGAAACCCATGAGTATCCGCGGTCCCGCGCCGGTGCTGAAGAACTCCTGCACGCCGGTCGTGGTGGTGAAGGACCCGACACCGAGGAACAGCAGCGCCGGCAGACTGAGAACCCAGGGAATGAGCACCAGCCATATCCGATGGGGACAGCGCGCACGGGCGGCCTTCAGGCGAGCCCGGAGAACGTCGCGCTGCCAAGCCCCTTGGCGGTCGGAGGCGTCCATTCGGCCGGTGATCCCGGCGACGGCGGCCCGCAGCCCTTCCGTGTCGTGTCCCGTCGTCGAGACGGCCGTCGCGAAAAGCAGGGAGCGGCGCAGCCGCACGAAGCGCAGGGCGATGAGCAGGCTCCACGGGACGTACCAAGTGGCATAACGCAGAAGAGCCCCCACGCTGTCACCCTCGGCACGCTCAGCGGCCAGCAGTACGTCAGGCATGGTCCGCTTGCCGCGATGTAACTGGCGGACGTCGACGGCCATGGCGACGGCCAAGCACGCGAGCGGCGCAGCCCACGCGTTCGCGTCCAACACCTCCAGCCATGACTCGGCCCACTCACCGGGCTCCTGCACGGTGTAGTTGTGCAGCGTGTGGTACACCGAGGCAGCGAGAAGCGGTACCGGTGCCAGGAGGCGCACCCAGCCCCGGGTCCGCCACAGCACGCCGACGCCCAATCCGGCCACGGACGTCCACACGAGGTGTGTGAACGTGTCCGTGGTCGGCACGGCTCCCGTCGACAACTGTCCGAACGGTGCGGGCAGCCAGGCGGTGAGCACTTGGTCAGGGCTCGGCACGTAGGGTGCGAAGAGCGAGTCAGGGATGACCCACGCGCCGTCCCGCACGATGGCTCGATCCCCGTCCAGGCCGAACCTGAGCACCGCCTCCAGTAGTCCGAAACCACCGCCCAGGGCTGCGCCCACTACTACGTAGTCGGTCAGCCCCCACTGCCGCCGCACCTTGATGCTCAGTCCGGCCAGCAGCAGCGGAGTTACCTTGACCAGTTCCTCCAGCCACGGCGCGACCGTGTAGCTGGTGATGTCCTCCACCTTCACCAGCGAGAGCCCGGACTGGTTGGCGTAGAGGCGCGTGTACGCGAACTCGATCAGGCCCGTCGCGACACCGCACCCGTACACGCCCACAGCGAAGGCGATCAGCACGGTTGACAGCCGCAGCGAACGTGTCGGCCAGGAGACGACGAACAACTGCAGCACGCCCCACACGGCTGCGGCAGCCATCACCACAACCATGCCCCGCCCCCGCCCCCGCCTCTTCTCGACGACATGCTCTGTGTTCGTGAAGGCGAAGGACAAGGTATGCGGTAACAGCACACTGGGCAACGCAGATTGACTTGTTGGCTTGATCGCGAAGTTGCGAAAGTCAAGCGACCCGTGCTTCCGCAACAAGGCACCTGAGTGCGTAGTGAGAGTCGGTGCAGTGCTGAATTCGGCGGACGGACATCAGTGGGAGTGATCAGCCGCTCGGTACTCGCACTCGGCCCAAACCGTCTTGCCGCCGGGCGGATACGGCTCGCTGCCCCAGCGGTCGGCGAGGGCGGTGACGATGAGCAGGCCTCGGCCCGACTCGCTGTCCGGCGGCGGCGGCGTGAGGAAGTCCGTCACGGGAGAGGGCGGCCGGTCCCCGCGGGCGTCGGTGACCGCGACGCGCAGGACACCGGCTGCCGAGTCGTGGGTGAGGGTGAGACGGAAGTCGCGGTCCTGGACCCGGCCGTGCAGCGCCGCGTTGGCGGCCAGCTCCGCGACGATCTGCTCCGCCCGGTCGATGACGTCGGATGACACCTGCCAGGTCCGCAACTGCTCATAGGTGAGCAGACGGGCGAGACGGGCACCGCGCCTGGTGGACGAGAACTGCAGCGTGGACGTCCGCATGGCGGCGGGGCGCTGGGGGGTGCTTGTGCTCATGGGACCACGGTGGCGGGCGCGGAGGGCGTCCGCCAGGGGTGACCCGCGTACGCACCGTTGTCGTACGGTCGCCCTTTGCGCCTTGTACGCGGGTATGGCACCCCTGGGAGTGCGAACTGGCGACTGCAGGGCGTGACACGCACGGCGCGACCGCTGGCGCTCGGCTTTCCGCCTGGATCGGTGACGTCCTGTGGTCACAAGGAGACGCGCATGCCGATGGGCGGGCAGTCCGAAAGGCTCCGCCCCAGGGTGACCGAGACTTGACGGAGTGTGAGACCGGCTGCTCTTCTGGCACCGTTGTCGACATAGAGGGGCGCTGGTGAGCAGGTCGGATCTGAGGGCTCTGTTCCGTTCGAACGATCGCGAGGTCAAGGCGGTCGACTATTTCGCGGACAGGCGCGACGAGTGGGAATCGGTGGCGCAGAGTCTCTCCCGTCTCGTCCATGTGGTCCGCGCCGAAGGCTTCGACGTGCAAGACCTCGAGGCGCCCCGCACCAATGTGCTCACGTTCTACGGCGTTGGCGGCATCGGCAAGTCGACGTTGTCCCGATGGTTGGCCAGACACCTGTCGGGAGGGCTCCCGGTTGAGGGGCACTGGCCTCCGCTGGACGACGGAATCGGCCCCGTCGTTCCGGTGCGCGTAGACCTGTCGCGTGACTCTGGCGTCGACTTCGAGTCACTGGTCCTGGCGATCAGGCTCGCCGCGGCGGAGATCGGGCGGCCGATGCCGACGTTCGATCTGGCTCTGCAACGCTACTGGGAGCACAACCACGCAGGGGAACCGCTCGACGAGTACGTCCGTCGTCGTACCCGGCTGAGCTCCCTTCCCGGAGCGCGGAACCTGTCCGGTCAGATGCAGTCGGCCTTGGCGGACGTCGCGCAGGCGGTGGCTCTCCCCGGCACGATGGGCCAAGTGGTCGGCCAGGGATTACGGACCGTTGTCCACGCCTTGAGGGAAAGGCACCACCGGATCAGGGCGCTGGCGGAATGCGACCGTTTCGCCGACCTCCTCGAAGCCGCACCCGACCAGGATGCGCTCAGCTTCTACCCGCACCTGCTGGCCTGGGACCTGGCGGGCCTCCCCACCAAGCACCGGGCCACCCTTGTGGTGCTGCTGGACACCTTCGAGGACGTGGGCGATCGGGTGCACCGTGATCTGGAGCGCCTTGTCCAGCGAGTGGTGTGGCTGATGCCCAACGTCCTGTTCGTCGTCACCGGCCGCAATCGTCTCCAGTGGGACGACCCGCGACTCGAGGGACAGCTCGACTGGGCAGGACCAGAGTGCTGGCCCCAGCTCGTAGGTGGCGCGACGCGCGAGCCACGGCAGCACACCGTCGGCTATCTGTCCGCCAGCGACTGTGAGACGTACTTGTCGCAGCGTCTGACGCGTGACGGCCGCCCGATGATGGACGATGCGACCCGGCATCTGATTACGGCGAACTCGCATGGCTTGCCGCTGTACCTCGACCTCGCCGCGATGCGGTTCCTTGATCTGTACCGTCGGTCGGGCAACGCTCCCTCTGTGCACGACTTCAACCTCGACTTTCCCGCCCTCGTCGCCCGGACCTTCCGTGATCTGCCCCCGGAGGCACGACGTGTCGTTCGGTCCATCAGCCTTTTGGAGTCCTTCTCCGTCCCGCTGGCCTCGGCCGCCGCAGGTTTCGACCACGACGCTCCGGCGCAGAACCTGGTGGACCGGCCGTTCATCGAGCAGGACCCCGGCGCTCCCTGGCCCTACCGCCTGCACGCCCTGGTCCGGGATGCGGTGCGGGAAGCGGACTCGACCAGCGACGACCGGTGGACGAGCGCCGACTGGCTGCGTGCCGCACAGCGCGCCTTCGACGCCCTCGGTCGTGAAGACAAGTCCCACCGAGCACGCCTGATTTCTGCCCTCCGTCAAGGCCTGGCACTGTCCCACCAGTTCGCCCTTCCACTCGGCTGGCTGGAGGACGCCGCCTTCCAGTACGTCGACGACTTCGTCTGGGAACCCATCGAACCGCCCGCAGGACCGCTGAACGGAGCTACCCCCACTCCTGCCCAAGCGCTCGCCACGACTCTCTCCGCCGTTGCCCAACGGCAGCGCCGGCACCGCGGCAGCACAGCACAACAACTGCGCGACGTCTTGCAGGCCGGCGTTCTGCCGCCGAGCCTGGAGGAACTGCCGCGATACTTCCTGGCAGAGTGCGACCGGGACCTGGGCAACTTCCAGGAGTCCCTGACCGGCATGCAGCGTGTTGCCGACCTGGACGGCCGCCTGGCCGCGACAGCTCGCCGGGGGCTGGTCCACCTCGGACGCCGCCTGGGTGAGTTTCCCCAGGCCCGGGAAGCGGCCCTGCAGCTCGGAGCAGAGGGACGTCAGGACCGTGTCCTCGGCGATCTGTGGTGGCCGCAGGGATCCATCGCCCTGGCTTGTTCCTCGTACGCGACCAGTCGCGACCAGGCTCTGGCAGCCGGACAGATCGGTGAAGCCGCCCTGTCACAGGCCTGCCTCGCCTTCGCTGCGGCCTTCCAGGACCGCCCCCGTGCGGCCGAGCAGATCGCCCGGGCCGAGGAACTCCTCGCAGGGGTGTCGATTCAGTGGGCCGATACGCAAACCCGCATCGCGGGGCTGGTGAGGGACGCGGGTATCACGCCGGACCTGCCGGAGCGCGCTGATGCCGTGGCCAGGGAAGCGGTCGCGGCCGGACTCACGTCGTCAGTCGCCTACGTCCGCTTCGCCGAGTGTCTGCACGCCCTGGTCGTCGGCGCGCCGGATGCGCTGACCTCGGCACGGCAGCGCCTGATGGAGGACTGCGTCAACGGAGCCGAGTTCGCGTACCTCGCCGAACTGACCTACCTCATGGCAGACGAGGAACCACCCGACGGCCTGCCGCGGGCCGCATGGCTGGACACCGCCACTCATGTAGGGGCACGCTGGGCCGGCCTCGTCGAGGACCGCCGACGCGAGTCGGCAACAGCACGTCAAGGAGCTTGAACCAGGTGGCTCACTACACCACGGCCGACCAGATCGACCTCGCAGCCGTTGCCAGCCGGTACGGGCTGACGGGTGTGTCCATTGCCCCGCTTTCCGGCGGCGCCGCGAACTCCAGCTTCAGGCTCGGCTCCCAGCAGGGGGAGTACGTCCTCACCTCGCTCGACAACCACGACGAGCAATCCGCGACCGCTCTCGCCGCCCACACCCGGGCCCTCCATGATCTCGGGGTGCCGACCAGCGAGGTCGTCCCGACCACGGACGGCGCACTGATCGCTTCGACCGGTGGCCGCCTCCTCGTCCTGAAGAAGTGGATCGCCGGCGGCGTACAGCAACCGCTGCCGCTCGCTCTCCTCACTGATGCAGGCGACCTGCTGGTCCGTCTGCACGCACTTGCCCCGAACGCCGAAAGTCTGGTCGACGTCCCCGTCGGTGCTCGACGCCTGTCCCCGGAGCACCTCGCCGCGATTCCGGGCTTCGCCGACCAGGAGTTCGCTCAATGGCTGACCTCGCGACTGGGCCGCATTCGCGACGCTGAGGCCGACACACACCGCTCGCCGTGCCTGATCCACGGGGACCTTTTCGACGACAACCTCATCGTCCGGGACGACGGCGGACTCTCGGTCCTGGACTGGGAGACGATTTCTGTCGACGACCCCCTGCTCGACCTGGGAATGGCAGCCGTCGGCCTTGCCCAGGACGAGGCCGGCCTTCTCGCCACCGATCGTCTCCACGCTCTTCTCGACGGGTACGAGAAGAGCCGCCCTCTCACCTCCGCGGACCGCGCGCTCCTGCCGTTCGAGATCGAGCACGCGGCACTCATCATCGCGTTCCACCGCTACTACCGCCACAATGTCCGGTTCCCGAACCCCGACAGGGCGACGTACCACCGGGCGATGGTTCGGTTCACTGAGTCGGTCGCCCGCCGGGTGTGAGCCCCTCGGCGGTCGCTGAACCCCGAGGGCGCAGCCTTGTCGCCGGGCACGGTTGGCGAGCCGCTGCTGGTCGGTGATGGGACAGTTCGTCCTGTGCGGGCCGCAGTGCGGACGGCATGTCGCTCGAGACGAACTGTCCCATCATCTCGCCGGGCTCAACGCTCACCCCGGCTGCCTCGGTATCCCGGGCGGGCGTCGGAGCGCTGCTCTGCGGGACCTACGGCTACGAGTGCCAGCGGTCGCGGCCATCGGAGCCGGGGCCGCAGACCATGGGCGTCCCCGCCTTGGTCACGCCGGTGGCACCCGGGGGTGAGCAGAAGGAGCCGGGGTGCACGGTGCCGACATTGCTGCTGCCGTCTTCGGACGACGAGGAGTCACCTCCCGTTGAAACGCCGCCGCCAGTCGTGCTGTCGCTGCTGCTGCCGTCGTGGTGGTTGGGGTCGTTGGCGGGGATCTTGTAGGTCGTGTCCTTCTTCGAAGGGCACTTCTGGACGAGATCGGCGTCGGTCCACTGACCCAGGTCGAGGTGAACCGTGGTGGTGGAAGTGACTTCGTCGTCCTCGTCGGGGCGTTGGAAGCACACCCGCCACTCGTCGCCTTCCTCGGCGGCCTCCTCGGCCGTGGGCGCGTCGATGTCGAGGTAGACGTCGTCGAGCGTGATGCTGTCGAGGTCGATGCCGGCCTGGTCCAGCGCCTTGACCGCCGTGTTGTAGGTGTCGCCGACGACATCCGGCATCGTCGGCCACGGGAGGGGGCCGCCGTCCTTCGACGGACAAGGCTCGTCGTCCTTCACAGCGGCGAAGGCGACCGACTTCGCGGCGGTGTCGGCCTCCTGGAAACACACCGTCCAGGTCGACCGCACGGCGATGGCACGGCCTTCCTGGGACGCGTCGTGACGCCCAGACGTGAAGCCGGCCGAACGAGCGCCGTTCTCCGCCTCGTCGAGGGCCTTGCCCGTGTAGTCGGCGAGTGCAGGGGCTTTCGCCGGGGCGGCGGACGGAGCGGCCTCGGTGTTCTTGTCGTCCGTGTCCTGTGCGCTGGCTACGGGCTTGTCCGGCTCGCTGTTTTCGAGCTGCCCGCTCATGCCGGCGCTGATCAGCATCAGGAAGAAGGCGCCGAACGTGGCGCCGAGCTTCGCGTACCAGCGCCATGCAGGCAGGACCCACACGGCCACCATGACAGCGATCATCACGAGGAAGCCGAGCCCGAGACTCACCGCGCTGAGGAGGGCGACGAGGACCAGGAAGCCGAGCAGGGCGGGGGTGGTCTTCCACCAGGGCCGGGACGGGGGAGGAATGGTAGGGGTGTTGTACGGGTTCACGGTTGCTCTCTTGTTCTCCGGTGTTCAGGGCTGATCGGACCGGCCGACTCATGTCAGGGGTAAGGCGTTCAACGGCAATGAACGGGCCAGTGTTACGTCAGCGGTCGTTCACTGACCGCGTACGCCGGGACGTCCGCCTGCCGGGGCCCGGCCCGCCGGGTCAGCCTGCGGCCTGCTCGATGAGCCTGCTGGCCGCGTCGCGCAGACTTCCGATCTCTTTCAGCGCCGCCTCGCGTGTGGCGCCGATCTGTCCGCCCGGGCGGGTGAGATCGCCCAGGGCGTGTTCCACGTCGGCGATCCACCCGCGCAAGTGCTCTTCGCCGGCGTCAACCAGGCCGTCCCGCTGCTGGAGCGCCACGTTGGCGAAATGGTCCCGGATTTCCTTCCGGTGTTTGTCCACCGCCATTCGATTGCTCTGGTCCTTGACGATGCTGACCGCGTCCAGGGCGGGGCCCATGACCATCGGTGCCCACTGAGCCTTTCCGGCCCAGCTGGAGACCTTGTTGGTCGCGTTGACCTTGCCCCACGGCTTGAACTTCTTCGCGCCGTTGGTGACCTTCCCGCCGGAGTCGAGCAGCTTCTGGCCCACCTTGTTCTTGCTGAGCCAGTCCACTACGGCAGCTGCCTGCTCTTTGTCGCTCGCGATCTTCCTGAGCCACTCCGACAGCTTTCCGGCCCCCTGCTTCGCGGCCTGCTCCGCCGCCTTCTTGACCGCTTCTTCGAGAGGTGACTTCGCGGGTGTGGCGGGATTCGCCTCGGGCGGGTTGACGTCGTTCACCCACTCCTCGGGCTCCGGTACGACATCTCCGTACTCGGCGGTCAGCGCGTCGTACGCCGCCCTCGTCGCGGAGGAGAAACTGATGTCGAAGTCGGTGTGGGAATCGACCAGCTTTCCGGCGACGTCGGTCGCGATGCCGGTCGGGACGGTGCCCTTCTTTTCCGAGACACTGTCGGCGATCCGGCCCCCTTCCGTTCTGATCCTGGCGGCGACGACCTCGCTCTCCCTCTCCAAGGCCTTCAGCACGCCCTCCCTCGCGCGGGAGAGCGACGCCTCGACCTTCTCCGCGGTCCGCACGGCGTCGAGGTCCTCGCCCTGCAGGTGCCACATCTCCTCGGCGTCCGCCAGAACCCGGAGGATTTCGTAAGCTTGCGCCCTGGGACGGAGACCGTTGACCCCCGGAGCGACTACTTTCCGCAACTCGGTGGTGAGGGCGTCGATGCCGCTCCCCGAAGCCAGCAACTCGCGCTCTTCATCGGTGAGGTCGGGATCGTTGGCCGCGTCGAGGAAGTCGCGGGCGTCAGTCGGGACGATCGGGACGCGGTCGGCGAAGGGGCCGAGCCGTTTGCGTATCTCGCCGAGAATGACCTCGCGGTCGCTGTTCTCGGCGTTCATCTTGTTGACGACGACCACGCTCCGGTCGGCGAAACCGTCGGCATCGAGGGCCCTGACAATGGCCTCCGTCTCGGCTTCGCCGGGCAGTTCGCTCGTCGTCACGATCATCAGCGCGTCCGCGCCGCGCACACCGCGTTCGGCCGAGGCTAGGTGCGAGTCGTCGCCCGACAGGGTTCCGGGCAGGTCGACCAGGGTCACGCCGTTCCACGGGTACGGCGTCTCCTCCAGTGTCTTGGGTGCCGCGTCGACGAGCTTTTCGACCTCTGCCGCCGGGAGTCGGAGGAGTGCGGCGATGAGTGTCGACTTCCCCGCGCTGTACGGGCCCAGGAGCGCGATCCGCAGCGGGCTCGTGTCCGTGCGGGGCAGGGAGGCTGTCAGGTCCCGGGTGCGCGGGTGGGCGTTCAGAACCTCCTCGGCCCGTGCACTCAGGGCCAGCACGGGGGCGCTCGGCCCCCCGTCAGCCGTCGTCCGCAGTCCCATCGCCTTCTCCGCTTCTTGAATCCGGGCGGACCTCGATCCGCTCGGTGAGGACATCCACGAGGTGCTTGTGCAGGTGTGCCCGCACGTCTGCGACGTGGGACGTATCGGTCCAGACGCGGAGTTCGCCCCCCGGCGTCCGGCGTGCTCGGCGGACGGCCGTCGGCTCCCCGCCGGCGAGAGCCAGCAGCCGGCGTGCCAAGGTGAGGTCGATCGCGTCGAGGGCGGACCGCACGGACGACTGCAGCCGGCCGAGCCGTTCGAACCGCTCGCGGGTGCTGCCGATGCCCGCGGTCTCTGCCGCGAACTGGGCCTCGACCTGGGCCGTCGCGTCCTCGAGGACCATCGCCAGCCGGGCGTCGACCCAGTCGAACAGATCGTCGAGGCAGGTCTCTGCCACTTCCGAGGCCGTTTTGGTCCACTCCTCCTCCGCCTGCCGTGCGCGGTCGATCTCGTTGCTCACCGCTTTCATCGCTCCGAGCAGGGCATCCGTCGCGTAGAGCGCCGCGGTGACGGGAGCGGAGGCAGCGGTGGTGGCGGCGGAGGTGGCCAGTTTCTTGGAGAACACCTTGGTGAGTCCCTTGGAGAGACCCTGGGCGGAGAACGAGTCCAGGAGGGTGGTGGCCGCCCCCTTGACGGCGGCTGACGCGATCTTCGGGGCGGGGTGCGGTTCCACGCGCGGGTGTTCGTCGTCCTGTCGCTCCGGGGCGTTTGCGGGGGCACGCAGCGTCCGTCCCCGTTCCCGCGCTCGCCGCACGAGTTCGTCCTCAAGAGCGAGGATGAGGCCGTCCCATTCCAGTTCGGTGAGGAAGTCGCTCCACCGCTGTGCGTGGTCCTCGCCGCCCAGGTTCCGGACCGTTTCCGGCAACCGCTCCCGGGCCCGGTGACGTTCGGCTTCGAGGCGTTCATGTGCCTCGCGGCCCGCGGTCCGGAACGCTTCGAGCAGCGCGGCCCGTTCACCCGGCGTCGAGCGTTCCAGTGCGTCGAGTGCGAGAGCGATCCGCGGGAGTTCTTCGGCCGCCCGGTCGTGGAAGGCGGCGAGCGGCCGTCGCACGTCCTCGGCCAGCCGTACGGCACGAAGGGGAATCGATCGCTCTGCCAGGAGCTGGGAGAGCGCCAGCTCCAGTTCGAGAAGTCTGCTCGCCCGCATGGCCCTGTCGCCCAACTCGCGATCCTCCACGGACAGTGACTCGTGGGCTGCACCGGTGTGGACCGCGAGGATGACGGGCGGGGCGGCCCCGGCCGCGCGGGCGACCTGTTCGATGCGAGCGGCGTGCCCCGACGCCGTTCTGAACTCTCTGTCGGGGGAGTTGGCGAAGACCGCGAGGCGCGCGGTTTCGTTGACCTTCCCCTTCACATTGACGACGGCCAGCAGCGGCTTCCCCGAGAGGAGAAGCCGCTGGAACTCCGCGGCCTCCTCGTCACGCATCGTGTCGGCGTAGTTCCAGATGACCGCGTCGGCGCTGTCGCACGCCGCCCGCGCGTGCTGCGCGTCGAAGTCGTCGTCCTTCGCGGCGAAGCCGGGTGTGTCCAGGTAGGTCACGGGTCCGACGTCGAAAGCGGTGGTCTTCCGTGTGGTGCGGTGCGCCCCTCGTCCGATCCCGGACCGGTCCGCGTCGCGCGTGAGGGCCTTGCGGAGCGTGGTCTTCCCGGACTTGGTTCTTCCGGCCACGGCCACGAGCAGCTTGCCCCGGACGGCAGGCAGGGGCTGTATGGCATTGCGAAGTTCACGCTCGACCGTTCCGACGCGGCCGATGACCCTGACGAGTCCCTCGCTCGCCACGGCGTGCTCGGAGTGCCCCGTTCGCCCCGTTCGCCGCAGGAGGTCCTCGACCTCGGCCCGGAGAACGGCCTGGACGGCGCGGTAGTCCGAGCGGCTCGTGTCCACCGCTCCGGGCGGTAGGGCGAGTTCGCCGACCAGGGGGTCGAGAGCCTCGCGGAGCCCGGGCTCGCTCTCCCGCAGGTCCATGGCCGCCGCCACGCGGTCGAACAGCGCGATGTTCTTGGCGTACCAGGACTCGAGAGCTCGCAGCCGGCCGGCGTCGTGCCGGGAGCCGACCGCGAGGAGCCCCGAGGCGAGCCGTGCCGCCGAACTCGTGGCCGGCGGCGGTACGGTCAGGGGCGTGGCCGAGGCGGGAGAGGCCGCCACTGCCAGTGTCGGCGTCGGCCCCGGCGCGTGTGCGAGCACGGCCCGGCAGTCGTCCGTTGCGAGCAGTTCCAGAGCGCTCCCCGACAGGGCGCCGGTGTCGCGGGCCGTGAGCACCCACACGAGGGCGTCACGCCGGTCCGACCTGAACCCGGAATGCGCGTCAGGCCCGAGCCAACGCCACCATTCCGGCCGTGCGGAGAGGAACGCCTCGTACGCCGTCCGCGCCGCGACGAAGTCCCGCACCCTCTCGAGCCGCGCCGCCAGCTCCCGGTTCTGCAGATCCTGGGCCGCCGAGACGCTGTGCTGGAGCACGAGCTCCCGCGCGGCCGCAGCCCGACGGGTGGCGCGGGGGCGGTTCAGGTCGGCCAGAACGCTGTCGAGGTCGAGGTCGAGGTCGATGTCGCCGATCGAACGCCAGATCTCCTCGGGCCAGTCCTGATCCGCACGACAGTATGGTTCGAGGGCCTTTGGTATCCGTCGTTCCGCGGCCGTCACCGACGCGCGGTCCGTCCGTAGCGCCTCCACCGGGACACCCTCAAGAGCTCGAAGGTGCGACCGCGCTTCTTCGGTCCGCGCCAACTCCCGCAGAGCCCTGGCATCTTCGGGGCCTGCCGCCATACCGGCCAGCTCCTGCTCCTCGACGCACGCCGACACGGCGTCCGAGACGCACGAAAGCGTGCTGCCGTACGCGGGCAGAACGGCACACCCGTGCTCCTGCGCCACCGCGTCCACGTTCTCGGCGAGCCGCCGTAGCGCGGCCTGTCCGGCCATGGCGTCGACCCCCAGCGGCTCGAGCAGGAGGGCCAGGATCTCGGTACGGGGACTCGTGCCTCCGGGCACCTCGGTCACTGTTGCTCCTTGTAGGGACGGTGGTGACGGACCACGCCCTTCGTGCGGGCGGAGGCGAGGCCGACGGCGACATGGTCGCCGGTACCGTGGTTTGGGATCGTCCTCACGGGGCTGCGCGGCCGGGCGAGTTCTCAGGGACACGCAGGACGTCGGCCCGGTGTGCCTTTCGCGTGCTGAGCCTGCTGGTGGCGCGCCCGAGGCGGAGTCCACCACTGACGGGTTCCTGGCCCACTGCCGCCCCCTTCGCCGCGCGCGCTCTCGAGGCTCGCGCGGTTCTCGCGATTCCGAAACGGAACGCGCCCCCCTGACCTGATGCCCCATGGTCCGCCATGCCGGAACAGATGGTGAGGCGACCTTGACTGTACACGGTTACGCACATGTGTGGTGGATGATCGCATGTTGACAGCGTCAATGCGCGCTTCGGGTCCCCTGGGCCCTGACCTTGCCGATTGGGAAGGGTGCGCTGGGAGTGCTCGCCACCCGTCTCGTACGCTGAGTCATCGTACGGACACGTTCGGTGGACGGTACGATTTCGGGTCGGTCATTCTGGGGTTCTCGGCCAGGGAGCTGGCGCGTGTGCACCTGGAGGTGGGCCTCGAATGACGACCGACCACGTAGAGCCGGCGGTGCCGGGCGGGGAGTGTGAGCGGGAGCCGGGACCGTCGGACAGCCTGCGGACGTTCGGAGCCGTCGTTCAGGCGTTGCGTGAGCATGCGGGGCTGAGTCGGGTGCAGTTCGGGGAGATGGTTCGGTTCTCCAAGCACACGGTTGAGTCGGTGGAGTTGGGGCGTCGGATGCCGGACGCGTCCTTCGTGGAGCGGGCGGAGGAGGCGTTGGGGAACACCGGGGCGTTGCGGCACTCGGCGCGGTTTCTGACGCGGGGTGAGGCGGGGTTGGCGGTTTGGTTTCGGCGGTGGGCGAAGCTGGAGCGGGAGGCCGTGAGTCTGTGTACGTATGAGTGCCGGTTGGTGCCGGGGTTGTTGCAGTCGGAGGGGTATGCGCGGGCGCTGTTTGAAAACCGCATCCCGCTGCTTACGGATGAGCAGCTCGAGGCTCAGGTTGTGGCGAGGCTGGACAGGCAAAGCATGCTGGTCGAACGGTCGACCGTTCCCTTCCACTTCATCGTCGAGGAGGCCGTCTTCCGGCGCCGCCTGGGTGGAGGCGAGGTCCGGCGCGAGCAGTTGGAGCACGTGTTGGAGCGCACAGCGTTTCGCAACGTAGCTTTGCAGCTCGTGCCGCTGGAAGTTGAGTACCACTCGTGTATGGACGGGCCATTACGTCTGCTGGAGACACCGGAAGGTCGACGGCTCGCCTACTCCGAGGGCCAGGAGAGCGGGCGACTGATTGCTGACCCGAAAGAGGTGAGAGTCCTGCAACAGCGCTATGACACACTGCGGTCGCAGGCCCTGAACCCGAAAGACTCGCGGGCCTTGCTGGAGCGACTGCGAGGAGAGACATGAGCGCGACAGAACTCGCCTGGTTCAAATCCAGCTACAGCGGTAGCTCGGGGGACGATTGCGTAGAAGTAGCCGTCACGGAGCAGGCCATCCACGTACGGGACTCGAAGGACGTACGGCGCCCGCCCTTCGCTGTGGAACGTGAGGGATGGTCGCGCTTCGTGGGGTTTGTCACCGAGGTGTGACGTGTGTCCCGGTGGCCGCGAAGACCGCCGGGACCTGATGGGTCGGCTCAGTTGGCCAGGGCGAGACGTTCTACGTGGGCGACCTTCACGGACGCTATGTCGGACAGCTCGCGCTTGTCCGCGAACTCGCTGTACTCGGTGAACTCACCCTTGTCGGCGTCGGTCTTGCCGGCCGCCAGGTGAGTCGAGCTGATGAAGGTCTGGCCGACGAAGTCGCCTTCCTCGTCGAAGGCGTTGACGACCACGGCATAGTTGGCGGGTCCGTCGCCCTCGTTGCTGATCTTGTAAACGAACTCGTACGTCTCGTCGGTGTCCGCGTCGCAGTCGTTGAACGAGTAGACGTCGTTGTCGTCGCAGTACTCGTCGTCGGCGTCCTCGACGACGAGTTTGCCGCCCGAGACTTCGACGTGGTCCATCGCGTCGTCGCCGTTGCCCAGGGCCCACCAGGTGACGCCGCCACCGGCGAGGAGCACCGCGACGGCTGCGGCGACTGTCAGGGTGCGCTTGCCCGGACGGCGTCCTGTGGTGGTGGGTGCGGGCGGTGCCGTAGGAAGCGGGGGCGGGACGGGCGTGACGGCCGGTCTCTCGGGCGGGTTGTCGGTCATGAGGCGCTCCGTTCGGGGGTGATGCGCACTGTGAGTGACGCAGGTCGGTGGTTGGTCAGGGGGATGTGGTGGTGTCCTTGCCGATGCGCAGGCCGGTTCCCGCCAGCAAGCACAATCCGGCGAGGACGGACACGACGCAGGCGGCTCTGAAGACGTCCGAGTGCTCGTCTGCGAACATGCCTGCGGCGGTGAGGCCGAGGAACACTCCGGAGGTCTGCCAGCCGGTTCCGGACGGCATGGGGGTTGCGGTACGCCAGCGGATGCGAGGCACCCACAGGCGCAGGAGCTCCGCGGTGGCTGCGAAGGCCACGAGACGGGACGTGATCATCAGAGAGAGGGAAGCTGTGTTGTCTCCGAGTTCGCCGACGCCGACGACGGTTGTGAGCGTGAAGTAGAGAATCGGGACCAACCAGGCCGGGTGCGCCCGGGTGCCGGGAGCGGGAAGGGCCTCACTGGTCCGGTCGGTGACCTTGGTGAGGCTGACCAGGGCCGGGGCATCCCCTGCAGTGCGGGGGGACGGGATGCCGGAGAGCGGCGGTGCCTGGGGGAGCGGCCGCAGGGCACGGTGCTGCGCGCGGCGGAGGCGGCGGCCGATATCGCCGTACGTGTCCATGTGGGCCGACAGTTGTGCTTGGAGGTCGAGCAGCTTCTTGGCCATGGCGTCGAATTCCGCCCTGCGCACGGCAGCGAGCCGACTGGCCTCTTCTTCGGCGGTGGTGAGTCGGCTGAGGGTTTCGGTCTGCAGTTGGGTGGCTTCCTTGCGCGCCTTGTCTGCTGCTCGCGGGGCCTCCGCCAGTTCCTTTCGCAAGCGGACGCGTTCGGCCTTGATGATCTCGGCGATGCGGTGGCGTTCGTCCGGCGGCAACAGGCGTGGTGCGCGGGCTTCCGCGCGGGCAAGGACGGACTGACGCCACTCCAGGAGGGGACGGCCGCGGTGCTGACCGATGCCGTTGATGTGGACCTTGCCGCCCTTGGTGCGGTGAATGTAGAGGACGTCGCCGCCCTTGCCGTTCGGTGCCTTCTCCCAACTGACGCGTTCGAAGTCGGCGGCTGTCCTGATTCCGTGGGCTGCGAGGTCACGGATGAGTCCCTTGCCGATGCCGTTCACCTCGCTTGAGGTGAGGTACGTGCGGCTGAGCGTGCGCTCGATGGACTCACGGCGCAGGACGGCCAGGGCGCGCGTCTCCTGGCTCTCGCGCTTGCCGTCCAGGCCGTTGAGCTGTTGGTTGAGGGAGGCTTCCTGGCGTGCTTGTCGTTCGTGGATGCGCTGAAGTGCCTTGCCGTGGACCGTCTCGGCGCGGTTGCGGTCCCGTGCCTCGCGGTTCAGGCGTTGCTGGTCGGAGACCTCGAAGGCAGGTCGCTTGTCGAGGAGGCGGCGGAGAGCGCGGATGAACTCGATGAGTTGGCGGCGCTCTGCGCGGATTGCGGAGGGGGAGGGGACAGTGGCCGGCGGGGCGGGGGTGGACCCGTCCCGCCGCGTGGGCGTGCTGTCGATCAAGGGAGTGCTCTCAGCGGGCGGGGTGTCGAGGGCCGTGGCCCGGGGGCGGGGTGAGGGTGGAGGTGTAGTTCTCGCCGTCCACCAACGGGTTCTCCAGGCTGACGCCGGCTGCGGCCATGCGGTCGTACTCGGCGAGGATCAGGTCCTTGGTGCGGTAGGTGCCGTACTTGGCCTCGTCCTTGCGCTTGACGATGGAAAACGTTTCGAGGATGTAGTCGACGTCTTCGCGAGAAATTCCGTAGAGGAGGAAGAAGAGGGAGTCCAGTTCGGATCGGATTACTTTGCGTCGGTTTTCGTCCCAACGGAAGGGTGAATTGGTATCGCCCAGGCTGGCCGCATACTCCGACATTTCGTGTCCCGTGTAAGTGAGTTCCAATATGCGAGCTTGTATGAAGGGATATTGATTACTCAAAAGCTCGGGTCGAGGGACAGGAACTTGTTGAGACGTGCTCTGCGGGATACTCGGCTGACTGAAGCTGTTCCTGAGGGCGTAGTCGTATGCGAAGGAATTAAGCGCGGCTGTCAACAGGGCTAGGTGTGGAGCATCTGGGCCCGAGGAAATGATCCATCCGTAGGATGCGGCACCCCAAGGGATAAGTGCCGCAATGCTCGTCCGCTCATCGTTATTGCGCGCAACCCGGCGGTGACCAAGGAGAGCGGTGGTGCATTTAAACTGCCGCCGTGCCTGACGGGCTGCCGTGTCGTCTGAGGACACCCAGTACTGGGGCTGAACTACGAAGTTTGGAGATGCGAGTTCACTAGGCAGCGATTCATGGGATCCTGTTGAATCAGCGAAGCGATGCGAGTATTGGTGGCCCATTCGACCTTCGTACAGCGGGAGCATCTGGGACCCTGCCCTCGTGAAGACGTTGCCCATAAGCTGCCACCCCGCGCCCTCCAGCTCCTCGCGGGTATGGAAGAGGTGTGAGTCGTTGGACATGTGGAACATCGTCATGAATGACAAGCCCCAAGGGTTGCCGTTCGGGTCGCCCTCCTTGATGAGTACTGGGACGCGCCGATAGATGCCGAGCGTAATTTCGGCGTCGCGCCGGGAGCGGAATACGGGGCAGGTGCCCGTGTTCGGGTTGAGGAGGGTGATCTCCTCGGGAGTGAGAGCGAACGCCTTTCCTGCGGCGTCCAGTTCTGACGGATCGTGAACGAAGAAGGCGAATCGGGCAGCTGGTTCTCGCATGGCGCGGCCGGTGAGGGACAGAATGCTGAACTTCATGCGTGAGTCAACTGCGGGAAACAGTCCGCTGCGGTTCTCGAAGTCGTACAGCGCCGCGATCGACCCGTTCTGAACCAGATCCTTGAAGAAGTGCTGTGTCGTGGCATCCGTCGCGATACCTGTCGGCACGATGACGCCCATGCGGCCGTGCGGGCCCGTCAGCGTACGGTTGGTCTCTGCGAAGACGGCGTACGTGTTGATGTCACCCCGGCCGGTGAGCGGGTAGCGCAGGGACAAGCGCAAAAACTGGCTGTCACCCTCCGCCTGACGCTTGGCCGCAGTGAACTCGGCGAACAGGTCAGGGTTCGTCTGCGGCAGGGCTGCGATGAGCCGTTTGCGGGCAGCAGCGTTCGGAGCGTTGGCGATCTCCGTGTCGCGCTGGGCGAAGAACTCCTGTTCCTGGAGCTTGATGCGCTCCCACGGCGGATTCCCTAGCACACAAGAGAATCCGCCGGCCCACCCCACGGACGGGTCCGCGTCGCCGTCCGCAGCCTCAGAGACTGCGAAGACCTCCGGGAACTCCAGGTGCCAGTGAAAGAACCTGTACTGCTGTGCGAGCCGGATGATCTCCTCGTTCGTGCTCACCGGAATGCCCGCGCCCGCGCTCTGGAGGTCCCGGAAGACGCCCTCGGTGACAGGCGTCGGCGCGCCCTGGACCTTGGGCCACATGAAGGCCGCGCACCAGGCATCGCCGATGTGCATGGCGCGGAGGTATTCCGCGGACTGTTCCAGTTCGCGGAAGCGGCTCGACTGAAGGCGGACGTCGCGCAAAGTGTTAGCCCGAGTCGCAGTGATGTCGCGCAGGCTTGCCGCGAAGGCCGCGTTGGAGACCCAGATGCGCTCCTCCGTGTGGAAGCTGAGCTGGCCGCCGCGTTCCGCCGCGTTCCGCTTCTTGATGGCCGAAGCGACCTTCTTGTCGTCGCCCTCGATCGGCTTGAAGGCGTCATCGGGGATGCCCTTGGCCAGCAGCGCCGGCGTTGCACCGATCAGCGCGTTGCCGTGCTTGACGTGGGCGTCCAGGAAGCCCAGCGGCTTGCCCGGTTCCAGGGCCTCCAGCCACAGGGACACCTTGGCCAGCTCGACCGCCATCGGGTTGAGGTCGACCCCGTAGATGCACCGCGCGACCACCTCGTGCAGCGCGTGCCGCACCGCGTCGATGGTCGGCTCCGGGTTCTGCTCCCGGACCGCAGCCACCCGCTTGGCGATACGCCGAGCCGCAGCGACCAGGAAGTGGCCGGAGCCGCAGGCCGGGTCGCAGACCGTCAGCGAGAGCAGTTCGCTCTCGATCGCATCGCGGGCGTCCGGCTCGCCCGAGCGCGTCGCCCGGATCTCCCCCCGCTTCACCGCGTCGTCGATCACCGGGTCCAGCGCTGAGTCCAGCAGGCACTCGATCAGCGACGACGGAGTGTAGTACGAACCCGTCGTCTTCCTCGCGTTGCCCGCCAGCTCGACCAGCTCGAAGGTGCGCTCCGTCGCGTTGTGCTGCGGGACCAGCTCCAGCAGGGACTCGTAGATGGAGCCCAGCTCCTCCGCGTCCAGGTGGCGGTAGTCGACCACCCGGTTGCGCTTGCTGGTGGTGTCCCGCACGATCGACAGCGCCCGTACCGCCTCCAGCAGGGGCTCGTTCGACAGGGACAGGCTGTGCAGGACCTTGTCCGCCTCCGTATCGTCGAAGATGCCGCCCAGGCCGGGCAGGCCCAGCTCCGGCAGGCCGTCGTCGTTGCCCAGGCCCGACAGGACGAAGCGCAGCGCACGGTACAGGTCACCGTGTGCCGTGCCCCGGCGACGGTGGGCGTGCCGGCGCAGGCGGGCCGACGAGAAGTACGTCTTGTAGCGATCCTTCGCCTGCTCCTCCGCCGACGGGGACAGCAGGACCTCCCGGTCCTCCGCGACGAACAGGAACAGCAGGCGGTAGACCATGCGCAGGAGCCCGTAGTGGAAGGTCTTGACGTCGACGGTCTCGCGCAGCTCGCGGTTGGCCGGGTGCTTCAGGAAGCCCGTGCCGAGGGTGGTGATTGCCCGCTGGACGCCCTTTCGGAGCTGGTCCAGGGCGCGCGTGCCCTGTGCGATCGCCTCCGTGCGCCACTTCTCCAGCCAGCACGTCGACGGTGCCGCGTTCTCCGCGACCTCGAAGCGGGACACGTGCAGGAGCCGGTACAGCAGGACGAACTCGCTGAACAGCTCGCCGTCGAAGATCGCCTCCAGGTCGAACTCGACGTACGACGCGGTCGCCAGCGCGCTGGAGTCGCGCAGCAGGCGCACCTGGCGGCCGTTGGTCAGCAGGCCCCACAGGTGGGCCTCGGTCCGGTTCAGGCACTCCTGGAGCATCGACTGCGGAGGCACCGTGCCCGCGCCGCCGGGACGCTTGTCCAGGTTGGCGTTCCACGGGGTCTGGTGGATGAGCGCGTGCTGCCAGCGGTGCGAGACCTGGAAGTGCTTCTCCGTGTCCGAGTCGGCCGTGATGCCCTCCGTGCCGATCGGCGTCAGGCGGCCGAAGCCCAGCTCCCGCCACAGCGGGGCCAGCCAGTCGGCGACCGCGCGGCCCGTGGGGTCGCTGGCGGGCAGGCCCGTCACCCGGTCCTCGGGGAGGTGCTTGCGCAGGTCGCGCCAGAGCGGCTTCAGGTACTCCCAGCTGCGTTCCGCCTCGTCGCGGACCGAGCGGGACGACGGCAGGCCGTAGTCAGCGGGCTTCGAGCCCGGGACGTCCTTGCCCTCGGAGATGCGCAGCAGCATGTCGGTCGGCAGCAGGCCGCCGACCGTGTGGACTGCGGTGAACACCTGGTGGCGGGTCGTGGCGGACATCAGGCGGACGCTCCAGAGGCAGCAGCGGGGTTGGCGGGGAGGTAGAGGTACGCGCCCAGGACGTCGGCCGGCTTCTGGGCCGTCACCGACAGGCCGCGGACGATCTCGCCGGAGGCCTGGCGCACCCGGCGGTGCGAGGCGTCCAGTTCGGCGGCCAGTTCGTCGCCGTACGACTCCAGCTGGTCGGTCGTCTCGGGGAGTTGGTCGAGGACGCGCTTCATCATGCGTTCGCCGAAGTGCGGGTCCGTGTTCTCGGACGCCGTCGCGCCCAGCAGCGCCGCCGCGCGCTCCTGCGACAGCCACACCGCGTTCTTCGGGGAACCCTCGAAGGCGAGCAGGCGTGCGTCCTCCGCCACGAGCTGCTTCTCGCCGCTCCGCGACGGCAGGGTGAGGTGGAAGCGGTAGCGGACCAGCAGCAGTGTCGTACGGGTCGATACCGCGTCAGTCGTCACCACGCCGCAGCGGCGTGCCGGGCGGGCGCCGTCCGCCTCGGTGTCCAGGGCCGAGTTCAGGACGTGGGACGCCAACGCGCCCACCACCGGGTCCGTCCGTACCAACGCGACCTCGCCCCGTGCCACGGCCGGATCGTTCCGGAACGGGATCGGACGGTCGCGCTCGATCACCTCCGCGCCCACGGCCGTCGCGAGGGCGTCCCTCAGGCCTGCCGGTGTGCCGCCCACCTGTGCGGTGAAGTCGGGCGTCGTCTCACCGGCATCCCGCAGCACCGCGCCGAGCGCGCCCAGGGACTCGCGGACGAACGTCTCCACCTCTCCCGTACCGCCGAGCGCCTCTCGGACCGCCGCGACCTCGCGGGCCACCTCCTCCGGGTGGATCGAGCGCTGCGCGAACCGGGAACGGGAGGTCGTCTCGCGCTCCGCCGCCGAGTTCCAGTCGCTGTCCAGCTTCGCCGTGCTCACCTTGAACGCGTCCGCGCCGAACAGCGCGCCGTCGTCCTCACGGCCGCGCATGAGCAGCCACTCGACGATCGCGTCCGTCACGCCCGTCGACAGCTCGTCGGGGACGGACACCGAGATGCCCAGGTCCTTCTTGATCTGGCGGTGCTTCTTGATCAGCACCTCCAGGACCTTGCCGTCGATGCCGTTGTCGTCGCCGTACAGGGTGATGACGCGGACCTCGTCCCGTTTCTGCCCGTAGCGGTCGACGCGGCCCTCGCGCTGGTCGTGGCGGGTCGGGTTCCAGGCCAGGTCGTAGTGGATCACCGCGTCGAAGTGGTGCTGGAGGTTCACGCCCTCCGACAGGCAGTCCGTGGCGATCAGTACCCGGCGCGCGGCGGCGTCCTCGCCGGCCTCGGTCGCCAGCGCCTCGATGTTGTCGATGCGCTGCTGGGGCGAGAGCTCGCCCGTGACCGCCTTGACGACGGTCTTCGCGCCGAGCGGGCCGCGCTTCTTCGACTCGGGGTCGTTCGCGAGCTGCTCGGCCAGGTACTTGGCCGTGGGGATGTAGCGGCAGAAGACGATCGGGTGGTAGCCGTCGGCCAGCAGCGACTTGAGGTGCTTGAGCAGGGCCTTCAGCTTGAGGTCCCTCGCCGGACCCTCCAGCTGCGCCGCCCGGTCGGCGAGTTCCGCGAGCCGGGAGCGGGGGGCGTCCTCCGCGGTCTCCGCGCCCGGTGCTACGTCCATGCCCTCCATCGAGTCGCTGTCCGCCGCGTCGCTGTTGAGCGGGGCGCCGAGCTTGTCGGCCTCCTCCGCCGACGCCGCGACCGCCGCAGCCGACCGCGTCCGCAGGGTCTGCGACGCCGCCCTCGGCGAGGACACCAGCGAGCGCAGCAGTGCGATCGCCGACCACCAGGCGATACGGGCCTCGCGGCGGCCCCGGCCGTCCGCCTCCTCCACACGCTCACTCGCGTACGCGATCGCGTCGTCCAGCAGGGCCCGGTACTCCGGGGACAGCTTGTACGTCTCGTCCTTGAAGTAGCGGTCCGAGGGGAACGCGGTGCGCTCGGCGAGCGAGTCGTCGGCCAGACCGTCCGCCTTGGTGAGGTACCGACGGACGTCCGCGCGCTTGCGGGCCACGAAGTGCTGGGCCAGCAGTTTCCTGCCCGCCTCCGACTCCAGGTCCACGGAGGCCAGCTCGGGCTTGACCAGGCCCAGCAGGTTGCGGAACGCGGACTCCTTGCCGCTGTGCGGGGTCGCCGTCACCAGGAGCAGGTGCCGGTCCTTGTCCTCGGCCACCCGGCGCAGGAGCTCGTAGCGCAGCTGGTTCTGCGTGCCGGTCTTGGTGTCGTCGGCGGCCACGCAGGTGTGGGCCTCGTCGACGATCACCAGGTCGGGACAGTGCCGTACGAAGTCGTCGCGGTGGCGGGTGGACTTGATGAAGTCCGTGGACACGATGACGTGCGGGTAGCGGTCGAAGAGAGACTGTCCCAGGTCGAGCCCCCGTTCGAGACGGGTGACCGTCGACGACAGGACCAGTTCCGCGTCGATGCCGAACTTGCTGCGCAGTTCCTGCTGCCACTGCTCCGCCAGGGCGGGGGAGCACAGGACCGCCAGGCCCGTCGCCTCACCCTGCGCGAGCAGTTCGCTTGCGATCAGGCCCGACTCGACGGTCTTGCCGATGCCGACGTCGTCGGAGATCAGCATGCGGACCGTCTTCTGGCGCAGCGCCATCAGCAGCGGGACCAGCTGGTACGCGCGCGGTTCCACCGCGATGCCGGCCAGCGAACGGAACGGGCCCGCGCCCGAGCGGAAGCCGACCCGCAGAGCGGTGCGCAGCAGGCCGGCGGCCCGCTGGTCCCCGAGGTCGGTCGGTTCGGGAGCGGCGAAACGGGCCTCCTCGACCGTCTCGAACACCGGGAAGACGGCGGCGATGTCGTCGTCCGAGCCGCCGAGCGGGCGCAGCACGAGCAGGTCGGGCTTGCTTTCGGGGAGTACCACCCATTCGCGGCCGCGGGCCTTCACCAGGGAACCGGCGGAATACGTGAGTGCCATGTGTGTCGTCAAGTCCTTCGGTGAAGGTGATCAGTTGGCGGCAGGAGTGCCGAAGTAGCGGACGTTCGCCGCGGCGATCGCGTCCCAGTCGGTGCCGTGGCCGAAGCGGACGACGTCCCAACTGGCGTTGAAGAGACGGTCCTCGGCGTCCTCGTCACGCAGGGAGTCCTGCTCCTGGCCGGGAGCGTCGACGAAGACGGCCACGTTTCCGCCGGGCAGCCGGTACACGAAGTCGGGTCGCGCGTTCGCCTCCGTGAGGAACGGCGCCGCCTCGTCGGGCAGGTGCAGTCCCCGTGCCTTCGCCCAGCCCAGGAAATCGCCCTGGGCGGCGAGATCGGCGGCGGCCGACGTTTCCACTGGGGTCGGTGTCTCCGGCGCCCGGTCGAGCAGACGGCGGTACTGCTCCGACCGCGACTCGCCGCGTGCCTCGCGCTTCGCCGTTGCCGACGTGAAACGCACCAACAGGTGCCGGGCAGCGTGGCGGTTGATCTGGGCGTGGTCGAGCTGGTTGCCGTACGTCAGCAGGCATTCGTAGCAGCCGAGCGCGCACGGACGGTCCGGGTGCGGGCCGCCCAGGTCGGTGCCGTCGTCGTCGAAGTGGCAGATCGACAGCGCGTACCGGGCAGCCTTCGCCAGCGCGTCCGGCTCCGCCTGGAGGCGGCGGAGTACGCCCGCGCCGCCCTCGGCGGCCTCCATGAACAGGAACCGGCCCCGCGGTCCGCCGTCCGGCGGCAGCAGTTCGCTGGACAGCTCGGCGTCCTCCAGCTCGAACGCGGCCTCGATGCCCCGCTCCAGCGCGTACATGAGGGACAGCGCCTCCGGCTCGGGCAAGGCCTCGTCGAGGGTGAGGACGAGGATGTTGCGGCGGTCCTCCACGTACGGGATGACGCGCTTCTTGCGGCGCCGCTCCTTGCCGTCCTCCTCGACCATCGGCAGTTCACTGGAGTCGCCCGAGGCCTCGGCGGCGTCCCTGTCGTTCATCCAGCGGCCGTCGGCGAGATCGAGCCAGTAACCCGCCGGCTCGTCCTTCTTGGCGCGGACCCGGCCCAGGTTGGTGATCCGGACGGTCGCCGAGTCCCCGTAGGCCAGGTCGGCGAGCGGGGCATCCCCGCTGTCGGTGACGGACGCGTTGAGGCGGCCCTTGCGGGCGCCGTGGTCCTGGAAGCGGTACGAGGTCTCCATGCGGTAGCCGGCCCGGCGGCGCTCCTCCTCGTCCGAGGAGATCCGCTCCCGGCGCGTGGTGTACACGGTGTGCAGCTGGAGCAGACCGTGGGTCGCCGCGCCGAGCGGCTCGTCGCACATGTGGCAGCGGTCCTGGCGTTCGGCCGGGTCGTGGTGGTAACCGCAGTGCGCGCAGCGGCGGGCCTCGCTGGTCGCCAGGTCACCGGACGAGTCCGGCGGCAGCTGGATGCGGGTCACCTGGTAGCGGGCACCCTCGTGGTAGATGAGCGCACCGGGACCGAACTCGCGGATGGCCAGGAACCGGGGCCGCTGGAGGTAGTCGCCCTCGCCGCGGCGGCGGCCGACCGTCGGGATGTACGCCGCCAGCGGCAGGCGGGGGAAGCTGTAACCGGGCAGGAAGCCCTCGGAGGCGAGGTAGCGGTAGGGGTTGAAGTCCGACAGCACCGACTTGCTGTCGACGCTCTCGTTCATCAGCAGGTTGAGTTGCGTCTCCGCCTCGCGGCGCCGGGCGTTGGCCCGATTGCGGTCGATCTCCGTGAGGCTGTAGTCCAGACGCCGCCTGTTCTGGATGTACTGGTCGTCGAGCGCGGCGCGGAACAGCTGACGCCACCGGTCGAAAGCCTGGTCGAACCGCTGGGGCACCGTGCGGACCCGGTCCTGGATCCAGTCGTCGTGCCACCACGTCGTGTCGGCGGCGAACCCCGGCAGCAGCGGGCCGAGCACCCGCAGTGCCGCCTCCACCGTGCGGTCCTGGGCGCTCTCGTCCAGGGAGGCGTCGAGGATGTCGGGCAGCAGCCCCAGGGCGGGGTTCGGGCGGTCGCCGGTGTCCGGGTACGACACGTCGAGGATCTCGGGTATCGCGCGGCCCAGCTTCAGGCCGGCCTCCGCGATCCATATGCCCTGCAGATGCGAGAGGACCAGGTCCTCGTTGGCAAGGTCCAGACGTGGCGGGGCCACCGCGCCCGCCACCATCCGCTCCGAGCGGCGGAAGTAGTACTGGTCGTGGCTGTTGCCCGTCGCGCAGTACGTCGTCACCAACGCCGGCTGGCCGCTGCGGCCCGCGCGGCCGGAACGCTGGGCGTAGTTGGCGGGAGTGGGCGGGACGTTGCGCATCATCACCGCGTTGAGGGAGGAGATGTCGACGCCCAGCTCCATGGTGGGGGAGCAGTACAGCAGCTTCAGCTCCGCTTTGCGGAACGCCTCCTCGCGCCGCTCCCGCTCCTGCGGTGCCACCTGAGCCGTGTGTTCGCGCGCGAACATGCCGGACAGCGCGCTCGCCGCCTCCTTGTACAGGTCGCGGAAGAACGTGTTCACCCGCGGGCCGTCACCGCTGGGGTAGGTCCGCGTCAACGGGTCGTGCGCGCCCGTCTCGCCCTTGCCGGACCGCCAGATCAGCGACTGGGCCGCCACCCGGTATCCGGTCCGGGCCTCCGTGGTGGGCCGACGGTAGCGGCCGCCCGCCCGCTGCGGGGCCTCGGACACCTCCTTCACCAGGCCGTTCGCGGCGAGGACCTTGAGCAGTTCGGCGATGACGAGTTGCAGGTCCTCGGGGGAGAGGTTCTTGAACGAGGGGTCGGCGCGCCTGAGGTACTTGCCGAACTTGCCGCGGGCGGAGAGGAACAGGCCGGAGCGGTTCAGTCCCCGGCCTGTCGACGGGTGAGGGTAGGCGGTGCCGACGTTCGGCCGGTCGGAGGCCGACAGCACCCACGGGTCCACCAGCCGTTCCTCGCTGGCCCGCTGCAACGCGTCGAAGTCGTCGCGGAAGTAGGCCACGTCGATGGCGAGGGAGCGGCGCATCTCGTTCAGTAGCGCCTTCGTGATCTCCGCGCGCAGGGCCGGGTCGGCGTCCCGCAGGGCCGCGTGCGTGTGCGCCCAGCGGTCCTGCTTCTCCGCCACCCAGTGCAGGTCCGCGTAGTCGATCTCCAGCAGGCCCGTCTGCTCCAGGTTCGGCATGGTGATGCGCCAGCCGCGTTCCAGGTCGAGGTACAGCCGGAAGGCGACCACGTCGCGCAGTGTTTTGGCCGCGGCCTTGGCGAGCGTCGGGGGCTGGTCGGCGTCTCCGGCGTAGTCCGCGGGGCCGATCGCGAGCGCGTTCGTCACCGCCGAGGCCAGTTCCTCGTGGGTGAGGCCGTCCTCGCCCGCGTCCAGTGCCGCCCGGAAGAGGGCTCCGCGCAACTGGGTGATCTGTACGAAGTCGTTGAAGTGACCGGCCTGGAGGGAAGCGTCCTGACGGTTGTCGACGAAGGTGAGGAGCTTGCGTGCCTCCTTGTCCAGGGCCTCCTCGGGCACCGACTTCAGCGATCGCACCACGGAGGCGGAGATGAGGGAGGTCGCCGAGGAACGGCCCTCCTGGTCCAACGTCGCGAGCTTGGCGAAGTCCCGGCCGCGTGTCTGCTCGTAGGCGACACCGCAGTGCAGGCAGAACAGGAACGGCGACGGAATGAAGGCGGCCTGCAGCTCGCCCCGGCCTTCGTAGCCGAGCGGGTCCACGGTGACGGCGCGCGGTACCCGGTCGCGGTACGTCTTCTTGAGGACCTCCTGGCCCCTCTCGTCCAGCTCGAGCCATGACTCCGGCAGGCGGCGGTCGTCGACGGCGTACTGGACGCTGGACGGCCAGGCCCGCTCCGGGTCGATGAAGAGGTAGCCGTCGCCCTGTCGTCCACCGGTTGCCGAGGTGTCACGGCGGGCCTCGTAGCGGACCTCGCCGTCCTCCTCGTCGCGCCAGACCGTCAGGTACTCCTGGCCGCACTCCCGGCAGAAGGCCAACGGCATCAGCAGCTTGCCGCCGCTGCCCGGCTGCTCCAGCTGGTAGGAACGGGTCAGATGGCGTGAGAGTTTGTCCTCCAGAGTGACGTACACGGTGTCACCCTTGGAGAGGAACTGGTGCAGCCGGAAGGCGAACAGCGGTCGGTCGGTGACCGGATGCCGGGCCTGCGAGCCGGCCTCCAAAGTCGCCTCGACAGCCTTCGCACAGTCCTCCTTGGCGACCCCCGACTGCTCCGACAGCTCAGAAGCCGCCGCATCCAGCGTGGTCGGCCGCCGACGCACCAGGCGGCCCGTCACCTCGTCCGTGGCCAGACCGAAGCGGGTCTCGATCCATCGGGCCAACGGGTCCCGTACGAGGTCGGCGTACGCACGTGGCGCGGCCGGTGAGGTCAGGCGCTCGGCGGGGACGGTGTCGGGTGCCTCGTCGGTGGCACGGACCAGGGTCTCCCCGATGACGTGCTCCGGGCTGACCGTCGTGCCGAACAGCCTGGTCGCCATACCGGCGACGACCTTCTTCTGGTCCTCGATGGTGCCCTCGGTCGACATGGTGGCCGAGGTGCCGATGCACTGCACGCCGGGCGCCTGGCAGGCCTCGCGGACGCGCCGGATCAGCAGGGCCACGTCGGCGCCCTGCCGGCCGCGGTAGGTGTGCAGCTCGTCGAAGACCAGGAACTCCAGGCCCCTGGCCATCTTGATGAGGCTGGCCCGGTCAGCGGGCCGGGTCAGCATCAGCTCCAGCATCACGTAGTTGGTGAGCAGGATGTCCGGCGGGTTGTCGCGGATCTCGCGGCGCTTCTCGTCGTCCTCCTGGCCCGTGTAGCGGGCGAAGGTGACCGGTTCGTGGCCCTGGCCGTAGCCGTCGCGCAGGTACTTCTCCAGCTCCTTGAGCTGACTGTTGGCCAGCGCGTTCATCGGGTACACGATGATGGCGCGCACCCGCTTGACCGCCTGTGGGCCTTCGGCGTCCCGCTCGTGCAGCACCCGGTTCACGATCGGGACGATGTACGAAAGCGACTTGCCGGAGCCGGTGCCCGTCGTCAGCACGTACGAAGCGCCGAGCGCGGCGGCGTCGACGGCCTCGCGCTGGTGACGGTGGAGCGTGAGCGGCCGGCCGTCCGGTACCGTGCCGCCCTCAGTCTTGCCGGCCTGGAAGATGCGGGCACATTCCGGGTGGATGACCTGGTCGCCGACCAGCTCGGCCACCGTGCCGCCGCTCTCGAAGAACGGGTTGAGGGACAGCCACGGATCAGGCCACTGCGACTTGTTGTCGAGATCCTTCTCCACGAAGGCCGCGACGCGGTCGTCCCGGATGACGGTGCCGCCCTCGGTGAAGTCGCGGTAGTCCTTGACGAGAGAGCGGTGCACGCCGAAGACGTCCATCGCTGTGCCGGAGGCGGTGACCGGCGCGGGCCGCGGGGCAGGCGTGGACGGAGCTACGGCGGCACGCTCGGTGGTGGCTACCAGCGGCCGCGTCGGGTCGAGAGCACTCCAGTGGGGGAGCTGCGGAGTGTCCGCGTCTCGCAGCGCCAGTGGGCGCAGGGCGTCGCGGACTTCCGCTGCGGTCGCGGGACGGTCGGCAGCGTCCTTCGCCAGTAGCCGGCCGACGAGACGGATCAGTTCGGAAGGGATTTCAGTACGGATGACACCGAGAGGAGTCGGCTCGGCCTCGAGGTGCTTGCGGGCAAGTTCGAACGGCGACTCGCTGACGAAGGGAGGCACACCGACGAGCATTTCGTACAACACACAGCCGAGCGCGTACAGGTCGGCGGCCTGGGTGACCTGGCGGGCTTTGAACTGCTCCGGTGCCATGTAGCGGGCCGTGCCGACGCTGACGCCGGTGCTGGTCAGCCGAGCCTCGTCCGGGTCGTCGGCGATGCGGCCCATGCCGAAGTCGAGGACCTTGACGGTTCCCCCACGAGTCAGCATCACGTTCGCGGGCTTCAGGTCGCGGTGCACCACGTCGGCAGCGTGGGCAGCGGAAAGGCCATCGGCGATCTGCGCGCCGATCGCGGCCACCCACGACAGGGGCAGTTGATGCTCCTCCTCGACGAGATCGCGTAGCGTCTCGCCGTCCAGGAACTCCATCACCAGGTAGGGCAGTCCGCTGTCCCCGGCGACTCCGCCCGCGATGAGTCGTGTGAGGTTCGGGTGCTCGAGCCGACGCATGATGCGAACCTCGCGCGCGAAGCGCTCCACCGCCTTCGTGTCCGTGGCGGTGTCGATCAGGGCGCCCGTGCGGCGGCGCAGGATCGTCTTCACGGCGACCGAATGCCCGGGGCCGCCCTCCGGCGCCTGGAGGTCCTCGGCGCGGTGAACCTCCCCCATGTTGCCCTTGCCGATGACCTGTCCGGTGCGGAATCTGCCGTCGATCACCTTGTGGCCCATGGCCGTCCCCTCAATTTTGGCCTCGCCGTTCCACCCGGGAACCGACGTGCCCCCTCCACACTGCGCGTCTTGCTGACGTTGTTTCAGGTGACGCTGCGAGCGGTCTCGTACACATGATTTATGTCGTGAACTCGTTGATGCTGTCAACAGAGATGCGTAGACTCGCTTGCGTTCAAGGGATTGGGATCGTGAGGCATCACATGGTGAGGGAGTTCGACATGTCCGTGTCCACGGCCGCGCTGAGCGAGCTGCTCAAGCGGCTGCGGCTTGTCGCGGTCGGCGGTGTGGTGCCGGAGCGCGAGTTTGCCCAGGAGGCGCACGCGCTTGGCCTGAGTGACGCCGAACGGGCTCGGTTGCGTGCCGAGCTGGCCAGGATGGGCCTCCTGGTGCGGGAATTGCATATGCACGTGGAGGTCGACTCGCCTGATGGTGAAAAGGTTGTATGCGTACGTGAAAAAAATGTGACCTCGCGTGTCCTGCTCGCTCAGGCGCTGCTCTCCCGCTACGAGGACGCCAATGGAGACCTGACGTCCCGGGTCGTCGAGGGCGTAATTCGACTGGCAGGGCTTGATGCCCGCGAGGCTGCGGCGCTGCGGGCAGGGGCCAGCGTGCGACCTGTTGCGGATAGTGTGGACGCTGACGCGACGGGGAATGCCGGGACGTCCGACGAGCTCCGGGAAACCCCTGCGGCGCCGACGGCCGACAACGCCGCCGTCGCGCCGGAGGGCGACCTTGCCGACGCGCTGGCAGCCGCCCGGGCTGTGCTGGAAGCCGACCGGTTCGAACGCAACGCGCACAGGCGGCTGTTGAGTGCCGAGGCCGAGGTGGGGCTGACCGCACTCCTGCGGGGCGGAGTGGAACGGATCGCGCACGAACCCGGCGAGGAGGAGCTCAAGGCGCTGCCGCGCGACGATGTCCGAGTCCGGGCCCGCGACTGTCTGGTCCTTCACAACGTGCGGCTCGTGCACTCCCTGGTGCGTCCGCATCTGGAACAGGGGCTCGACTACGACGACCTGGTGCAGCACGGCGTACTCGGGTTGATGCGGGCCACGCGGAAGTTCGACCCGACCATGGGCAACAAGTTCTCCACCTACGCCACCTGGTGGATCCGGCAGTCCATCACCCGGGCCATCGCGGACGAGGGCGCGTTGATCCGGATCCCCGTGCACATGCACGAACAGATGCGCAAGGTGGCCAGGGCCGAACGCACTCTGGCCGCCGAGGGACGGTACGCGAGCGCTGCCGACGTCGCGGTGCGGTGTGACATGACCCTACAGAAGGTGGAGGAGATACGGCGCCTCACCCGTCGTACCGACTCCCTGGACCGCGTCATCGGTGACGGCGCGACCCTGGGGGACTTTGTGGCGCGGACGCACCTCCTGCCGTCGGTCGACCGGCAGGTGATCGGTGCCCTGTTCACCGAGGCCGTCATGGACGTGGTGGACACGTTCACCGAGCGTGAGGCGCGGATCCTCGTGCGGCGGCTCGGCCTGGACGGGGACGAACCTTCGACCCTGGACGACCTCGGACGCGAGTTCGGCGTCACACGGGAGCGGATCCGGCAGATCGAGGTCAAGACGCGCCCTGTGCTGCGGGTGCGGGTGCGAGCGGCGGGCCTCGTCGGTCTGGACGCCCTGTGCGAGGAGGCCGAGCGCGCGGCGGAGCGGGCGGCCGAGGCCAAGAGAGCGGCACGGTACGTCCGCGCCACCCACGCGGCCCGCACAGCCCGGGCTCGGTTCGCCCTTCGCAAGGCCAGGGCGGAGCGCCTGGCCCGGGCCGACCGGGAGCGGGAACAGCAGCAAGGACAGCTGCCGGAGACGGAGCGGGTGGCGGAGGCCTCGCTGCAGACCCCGGTAGCGGGGGAGAGGGAGGAAGCCGCCGACGTGTCGACTACCGTCGCCGAGGGGAGCGGCCGGGACCAGGTCGTCGCGGAGGTCGGCGAAGCCGCTGAGGCCGGGGCTTCGAAGACGATCGCCGCCGACTGGGAGCGCGCCTGCCGGATGGCGGGAGCACCCGTGGACCAGGTCTCCTGGCTCGCCGACTACGCGCGAGCGGCGCTGGGAGACGATGGCCTGGCCGCGCTGTTGGGGCAGGCGGCTGCCGACATGGTGGTGCGGGACGCCCCAGGGCACGGACATCTTTCGCGTCCGGTGCTGACCGCGCTGGAGGTGCTGCGCCGGGTGCTTGACGCCCTGGTGGAAGCCGGACAGCGACCGGAGGACTTCTTCGACCGCCCCGCCGAAGCCCTGCGAGGGGCGACACCCCGCAGCTACCTCGCGGCCAGGCCGCTGGTGAACCGTGAGTCGCGACTGGCTGTCCGCGACAGCCTGCGGGAGTTGCTCGCCGCCGCGTCCTCCGGTGACCGGGCGGCGGAAGAGCCGGAACAGACACGCGTTTCCGCCCAGGCTCAGGAATCGGAGAGCGAAGCCGACAAGGCCGAGGCGGCGCCGGTCGTGGTGGAGAGCGACGCCACCACTACGGCGCCTCAGGCCACCGCCGACTGGGACAAGGCCCTGACGCTGACACAGCCGCCGCTGGGCGGGGGAGTCTCCTGGCTCGCCGAGTACGCTCTGCTGGCTCTCGGGCATCTGCAGTTGACCGTACTGCTCGGGCCCTCCGTGACGGATGCCGTCGTGCGGTCCGCGCGGCAGCGGGGGGTGCTCGACCGGTCTGTGGTCAAGGCACTTGAAGTCCTGAAGGCGGTTCTCGACGCCGTCAAGGACGCTGGCCTGCGGCCCGAGCACTTCTTCGAGCGACCTGTCGCCGCGTTGGCCGGGGCGACTCCCCGGACCTATCTGGCCTCGAGACCGCTGGTGCGGGCCGAGTCGCGAGCCGCCGTCCGTGCGGCCTTGCGGGAGTTCGTCGCCGGACGTCCGGCAACCTCCTCGGCCGAATCCGTCTCGGTCGGTCAGCCTCCGGTCGTTGTCGAGTCCTCACTCGTCGAAGCTACGGCCGAAGCCGAAGCCGAAGCCGAAGCCGAAGCCGAAGCCGAAGCCGAAGCCGAAGCCAAGGCCAAGGCCGCCGTCGGCGCAGGCGCCGAGTCCGACACCGATGCCGGTGCTAGGCACGAGACGGCGCTCGCGACGCTCACGCAAGAACACGAGCGACGGCTGAACGAGGTTCGCGACGCCGCCGACGAGCGCGTGGCCGCGGTCCGCGCGGAGGCCGAGCGACAACTCGACGCGCTCGAAGAGGAACTGCTGCACCGGGCGGACCGCGCACGGGAACGGCATGCCGCGCACGTGCGGCGCCAGGCCGAGGCACACGTCGCGGAGCTGGAGGAACGGCACCGCGAGGCCTGCGCGGCGTTGCTGCGCAGGGCCGAACTCGCGGAGGAAGTCGCCCTTGACGCGTCGGACGGGGAGCAGCGGGCGCATGAGCTGGAGCGGCGGCTGTACGACTACCGTGAGGGCGCCGAGGCCCGGATCAGGGAGCTGGAGTCCCGCCTGAGGGACGCCGAGACGGTCGCTGCCGAGCGGGAGCGCGCCGCCGGAACCCGGGCCGCCGAGCTGGAGACCCGGCTGCGGGCGGCAGAGGACGCCGCCGAACAGCGGGAGCGGGCCGCGAAGTCGGCACGGGAGGAGTACCGCCAGGGCGCCCAGCTGCGTGTCGCCGAGATCGAGGCGCGGCTGCGGGACGCCGAGGCGGCGGTCGCTCAGCGGGACCTGTTCGTCCAGGCGGCCCGCCGGCGCGCCGAGGAAGCCGAGCAGGAGGCGGCCCAGCGGATCGCGCAGAGCGAGCACAACGCCTGGCTGCGCATCACCGATCTGCAGACACAGCTCAGCGACCTGCAGACACAACTCGGCGACGCACAGGGGCAGCTGGCCGCAGCGCAGGAAGCGGCTTCGGGCCGCACCTCGCTCCGGGACCGCTGGCGCCGTACCTGAGTCGTCACCGCCCGTTCAGCGCCACCTCCGCCCCCGCCTACCACCCTCACCTTCTCTTCGTCCGAGCACCTCACGGACTCGACATCACCAGGAACACCATGGATCCCCGACAGGAACTCGTCTCCTACCTCCGGCGGCAGCTCGTCGGCCCGGCCGAAGGCGCACACGAGACACTCGACGCCCCGCCCGACCGGCAGTACCTCATGGGAACCCTCTATCCGCAGGAAGCCGATCTCCAGCGTCAGTTGGAGGCGGCCGCCGAGGAGCTGGAGGGTGCCGGTACGGAGACCCGGGCCGAGGACACCGCGCCTGCCTCCGACCCTGTCCCGGAATCCAACTCCTGGCTGCCCTCCTCCCTCGGGTTCAGCTTCTACACCGACGCGGACACCGTGGAGGTCGACTGCTCCGCCGCGCGCTACGAGACCAGGGCCGGGACGAGTGAGCGGGGCCGGAGCTGGCAGCGGATCCCGCTGCCGGCCGAGACACACCGGCTCGGCCCGGAGCTTGGTCAGGTCACGGTCCTGGACGGCCGGGCCGAAATCCGCGTTCGGCACCGGACGTTCGGCACCGGCAGGCTCATCACCGTCGCCCTGGTGAACTCCGCCCGCCACCAACCCGAACTCGGCAAGTCGGCCCACTGGGACCGAATGCTGTTCCAGGTGGAGCTGCGGGCCCGGCCCGTGGACGGCAGGGTGCTCCAGTACCCCAGCGTTCGTCTGGCCAGCCGCGACCCGGAGGAGCAGGAACTCCGCCTCCAGTACCGTCACGTCCGCACCCACGCCGTCGGCCACGGATGCGCGGTGGCGGAGCGGCGCGACAACGCCGGGGAGCAGGTGACCGAGCTGAGCGCGGCCGTCATGCCGGAGGCCGAAGTCACCGGCGTACGGGCCGCAGGGCTCAGCGGCTCCCCGGTGCTCGATCTCCTCCACCTCGCCGATCCCGCCGTACCGGTGGAGCAGCTGCGCGAGGAGCTGGCCGAGTTCGCCGCGCACTACCGGGCCTGGTACGTGGGCCAGCTGAACGAGGACGTTCCCGAATGGGGACGCGCGGCCGCCGCCCGGGTCCTCGACCGTATCGGCGCGGCCGTCACCCGCATCGAGTCGGGTGTCCGTACCCTCTGCGACCCGCGCCGCCCCGAATTGCTGCACGCCTTCCGCGCCGCCAACCGCGCCATGGCCCTGCAGATGCGCCACTCCGCAGCCGATCTCGCGGGTACCCGGCGCTCGCCTCGCGAGGCCGTGCCGCCGGACCCGGAGCCGTATCAGGGAGCCACTTGGCGCCCCTTCCAGCTGGCGTTCTTCCTGCTCGCCGTGGACGGCACGGCCGATCCGCACCATCCGGACCGGGCCGTGACCGACCTGATCTGGTTCCCCACCGGCGGTGGCAAGACCGAGGCGTATCTGCTTCTGGCCGCCTTCACCATGGTGCTGCGGCGACGGGAACCGGACGGCGGGGGCACGGCCGTACTCAGCCGCTACACGCTCAGCCTGCTCACCACCCAGCAGTTCCAGCGCGCCGCCACCACCGTCTGCGCACTCGAGACGCTGCGCCGAGCCGAACCGGCGGTGTACGGAACCGAACCGTTCTCCATCGGGCTGTGGGTGGGCGAGACCACCACCCCGAACACGTACGACAAGGCCCGCACCGCCTACGAGAACGCGCGCCAGGCCGCCCGGCCCGACGACATCTTCATCCTCGACCGCTGCCCCTGGTGCGGCACGCGCATCCTGCCCGCCCACAAGTCACCCGACGCGGGTGACTACGGGGTACGCGCCACCGCCGACTCCTTCGCCTTCTTCTGCCCGAGGCGTGAGTGCGTCTTCCACGACGAACTGCCCGTCGCCGTCGTGGACGAGCATCTCTACGACAGGCCGCCGACGTTCGTCCTGGGGACCGTGGACAAGTTCGCCCGGCTCGCCTGGGAACCGCGGGCGGGCAGGCTGTTCGGAGCGGGTAGCGGAACCGGCGCGGGAAACCTGCCTCCCTCGCTCGTCATCCAGGACGAGCTGCACCTGCTCACCGGCCCGCTTGGCACCACCGTCGGACTGTACGAGTCGGCCGTCCTCGGGCTGTGCGTCGGGCCTGACGGCACCGGCCCCAAGGTCGTCGCGTCCACCGCGACCATCCGCCGCTCCGGGGAGCAGGTCCGCGCACTGTACGGCGGGAGCGTCCAGCTCTTCCCGCCGGCCGGTCTCGACGCCCGCCACTCCTACTTCGCCGAACCCGACACCTCCAGGCCCGGCCGCCGCTACCTCGGTGTCATGGCCCAGGGGCACACGGCCGGCCGTGCCGCCGTGGCCACCGCCGCCGCGCTTCTCCAAGGGGCGTGGGAACTTCCCCTGGAGCACCGCGACGCCTACTGGACGCTGGTCGCCTATCACCACAGTCTGCGGGAGCTCGGCCGCACGGTCACGGCCGCGGCCGACGACATTCCCGCCCAGCTCGCCGGACACGACACGGGCAAGGGCGTTCGGGCTCTGCCGGACCACCAGGTTCAGGAACTGACCAGCAACCTCCCGCGGGCCGAACAGCCCGTGCTGCTGGACCGGTTGGAGAAGAACTGGGACGACCCGCAGTCAGTGTCCTTCCTGCCCTGCACGAACATGCTGTCCGTCGGCGTGGACGTCAAGAGGCTCGCGCTGATGTTGATGCAGGGGCAGCCCAAGACGACCGCCGAGTACATCCAGGCCACCAGCCGGGTGGGCCGGCACACCGTGCCCGGCCTCGTCGTGACGTTCTTCAACGCGACCCGGCCCCGGGACCGTTCGCACTACGAGACCTTCGATGTGTACCACCGGTCCTTGTACCGGCACGTGGAGCCCACCAGTGTCACCCCCTGGTCGGTGCCCTCCCGCCGACGGGCCCTGCACGCCGCACTGGTCGTCCTCGTCCGGCACCGGCTCGGACTCGCCACCGAGAACCAGGCCGGCCAGATCCTGGACCGCATCCCCGAGGTGGAAGCGCTCGCCGAGGAGTTGGTCGCGCGTGCCGTGGCCGCCGAACCCGGCGTCGGCGACGAGGTGCGGGCGGAGCTCGCGGGCCTGATCGCCGACTGGGAGGACGCAGCCAGGCAGGCCCACAAGGACGGCCGCGAGCTGTACTACCGCAGCCAGGGCAAGGGCCAGTCCAACCTGATCAAGAGCTTCGAACAGAACTACGGCCTCTGGGAGACACCGAACTCCATGCGCAACGTGGACCGGGAGTGCCAGGTGACGGTGAAGGGAGCGGACCTGTGAGCCGCACACTGCGGGTACGGCAGTCGCAGACGGTGGTGCCGTTCGGTGTCGGAGCCGTCTTCGACATCCAGGGTGAGTCCTTCGTCGCCACCGGCATCGGAGACTGGCCTCCCAGGGGCAGGCAGCGGGTCGAGTCCGCCCGTCTCGCCTCCCGCCTGGGTGTCACCGGGTTCTACGCCGCCCCGGCCACCGCGAACGACCGCTTCGACGTCCCGGACGCGCCCGGAGCGCCGTACATCCGCTTCCCGTCCTGGCTGTTCTGCGGGTCCTGCCGGCGGATGAAGCGCTGGCGGATCGCCGACGAGAAGCCCGGTCAGCCACCGCGCTGCCCCTCCTGCTCGCCGGCCCGGACGCTGGCGCCCATGCGGTTCGTACAGATCTGCCAGGCCGGCCACCTCAGCGACGTCGACTGGTGGTTCTGGGCCCACTCGCGACGCGACGCGGGTGAACGGCGACGCTGTGAGGAGCGGGACAGGCTGAGGTTCCTGGTCTCGGAGCGGGCCTCCGGCCTCGAGGCGCTCTCCGTGACCTGCACCGCCAAGGGCTGCGGCGCCTCCCGGGACCTGCTCGACATCCTCGGTACACATGGCATGCGCTGCTCGGGACGCAACCCGTGGCAGCGGACGAACGAGCGGGTGGAATGCCCCCGGCCGGTACAGATCGTGCAGCGCACGGCCGGCAACCTGTATTACCCGATCGTGCACTCGGCCCTCGACATCCCCGAGACCGACGTGCCGGCGGCTCACGGTGACGAGGCCGTCGTGGCAAAGGTTCGGGAGCACGACCTGTGGGTGCCCCTGTGTCGGGTAGCGGCGACGCCGCGGGCCGCCGCGTTCCGCACGATGATCCAGGAGGACAGCGGTGCCGACGACGTCCTCCTGGACGCGCTGATCGCGGAGGAGACGGGGGAGTCCCAGCCCTCCCCGGTCGCGTCGTCGTCCGACCCGCAGACCGGACCGGCCCGTCCCGATCTCAGCCGTGAGGAGTGGGCCGCCTTCACCGCTCCCACCCCGCCCGCCACCCGGGACTTCGCGTTGCGGGAGACCACCCTCGGCCTGGCAGGGGAGAGCGACGACCCGTGGGCCACGCTCGGCCGCCGCTTCGGCAGGGTCGTCCTCGCCGACCGGCTCCGCGAGGTGCGCGCCCTGTCCGGCTTCACGAGGGTCTCCCCGGATGCGACGGTCGTACCGGCCGACACCGCCCGCCGGCTCAAGTGGCTGCCGGCGGTGGAGGTGTTCGGCGAGGGGATCTTTCTCACCCTGGACCGGGCCGAACTCGCGAGCTGGGAGGCGCACGGGGAGGTGCGGAGACGCGTGAGCGGTATGCGGGCCGACCTGGACCGTTCGTTCCAACGGGATCGTCTGGAAGCCCTCACCGGCCCAGACCTCGCGCCCCGATTCGTCCTCCTCCACACGCTCGCGCACCTGCTGATCCGCCAGCTGTCCTTCGAATCCGGCTACACAACCGCGAGCCTGCGCGAGCGCGTCTACGCCCGCCCTGAGCAGGACCAATACGGCATCCTCGTCTACACCGCGGCCGGGGACGCCGAGGGCACCCTCGGCGGACTCGTGCGCCAGGGCGAGCCGCCACGGCTCGCCGAGACACTGCTGCGCATGACGGAGGCCGCCGCATGGTGTTCGGCCGATCCGCTGTGCTCCGAACACACGGGCCAGGGCTTCGGCAACCTCAACCGCGCGGCCTGCCACGCCTGCGCGCTGCTGCCGGAGACCAGCTGTGAGACCGGAAACACCCTCCTGGACCGGGCCCTCGTCGTCGGCGGCGAGCACGTGCCCGGTTATCTGGAGCCAATCGTCACCGCCGCCCGGGCCGCCGCGGCAGACGCGATGGAGAAGCCATGACCCTCACCTACCTCGACCTCACTCCCGATCAGCGGGCCGGTCTCGACGGTCTTCCCTTCGACGGCAACCACCTGGTCAGCGGCCCACCAGGCAGCGGCAAGAGCCTCCTGGCCGCTCAGCGTGCCGTCATGCTCAGCCTCACCGGTACCCCCGTCGCACTGCTCACCCGCTCCAATCTGCTCCGGCAGTCGCTGGCCGCGACGGTCCACGCCCTGGCCCCCACCGACCGGAGCGTGCGGGTCACGACGGCACACGCCTGGCTCGCCCAGTGGTACGGCGGCAAGGCTCCAAGTACCGCGGACGGTTGGTATGACTGGAGCGCGCTGTTCGAACGGGCGGCCGACACCGGCCCTGTGCCGGGCCTCACCCTCGTCGTCGACGAGGGCCAAGACCTGCCACCCGAGTTCTACCGGCTCTGCCGGATGCTCGGCGCCCGCCTCACGGTCTTCGCGGACGAATGCCAGCGTCTCACCGACACGCACTCCACCCTCGACGAGATCGCCGGAAGACTCGGCCGTTGCGCACGCCACGCCCTCGACGGGAATCATCGCAACACGGAACAGATCGCGTCCTTCGCCGCTCATTTCCGAACGGGGGCCGGTACGCCGGTCCTGCCCGACCGGCAGGGCCCGCCACCGCGGCTGCACCGGTTCCCCGAGCGGGGTGCGGCCGATCTGCTTGCGCTGCTCGCCGAGCGGCACCCCCGAGAGACCATCGGTGTGATCGTCAACTCCAAGCACACCCAGTTCTCCCTGCTGGGCAGCCTGTCGCGCCGGGCGCCACGGCTGAAGCCCCAGCTGTACACGTCGGACGCCAAGGGAGGCCAGTACCGCAATCTCGACCTCGGCCGCCCCGGCATCGTCATCGTCCACCGGGCCAGCGCAAAGGGGCTGGGCTTCGACACCGTCGTCGTCCCAGACACCCACACGGACGCGGCCGTTGACCCCACTTCGGCGGCCCTGCGCATGACGTACTACGTACTCGCGACCCGCGCACGGCGTGAACTCCATCTCGGCTACGAAGGGGACTCGGAACCCCCACTGCTCGCCCAGGTGGGCAGAGGCGACCTGATGCGGGGCTGACGGTCCTCCTGGCCAGGGGGATGGTGATCGCCCGGTTTCACTAATGCGTACGATGTGCAAGTGCGCGACAGTGACTACTACAGCATTCGCCCAGCAACCCCTGCCGACGTGGACGCCGCCCGAGCCGTCATGCTCGACACCGTCTACCGGGACTTCGGTACGGGGTACGTCCCCCGCTGGCACGGCGACGTCATCGACCCGGCCGGGGCCTACCTGGCCCCCGCTCGGCACACCCTCCTCGTCGCCGTGGACGCGGACGGGGAGGTCGTGGGCACCGGTGCCCTCGACTCCCGCGGTCCCGCGCACCCCCCGAACCCCGCGCACGTCGCCGAGCGGTACCCCTCCGGCGTGACCGCACAGTTGCGGCGGGTGTACGTCCGGCCCGAGCACCGGCGGCGGGGGCTCGCGCGTCGACTTGTCGACGAGTTGCTCGCGTTCGCCGTCGCCGACGGGGGATACCGGGCCGTCTACCTGCACACCGACCCCGCAGTCACCGGGGCCGAGTCGTTCTGGCGGTCGTTGGCCAAGGTCGTGCATGACGAGCGGGAGGATGCGGGGGGTGGGCAGGGGATCGTGCACTTCGATGTGCCCGTGGTGGGAGTGGCCGGGGCCAGGTAGGCGTGAAAATCGTTTCCATGTAGGCTCCCGATGCGCTGCCGCGCCCGCGCCCGGCACCGCCTTCCGCACTCCACCTGCCCGCTCCCGACCTGATCGATCCGAGGACCATGCGCTCCCACCGCCGCCCCCGGCTGCTCGCCCCGCTCCTGCTCGTTCCGCTGATGGCCGGCTGCTTCGCCTCCGGAGGCGAAGCAACCGGATCCGGCTCCCGCGGCGGCAAGGACGGTGACGGCGCCCGTCTCCGCGTCGCCCTCGCCTTCCCGCCCGCCGAGAACCTGTCCCCGTACGGTGCCGACGCCACCCTCCTCAGCCGGCTCGGGGTTACCGAAGGGCTCACCTCCCTCGACGCCAACGGCTCCGCCGCCCCCGCACTCGCCGAGTCGTGGCGGCGGGACGGGGACAAGGCCTGGGAATTCAGCCTTCGCGACGCCACCTTCCAGGACGGCAGCGACGTGACCCCGGCCGCCGTAGCCGACTCCCTCACCCGTGCCACCGGCGCCAAGCCCTCCCCCGCCGCCCTCGCCGGCGTCACCCTAAGCGCCAAGGCGAGCGGTGACCGGGTCGTACGCGTCACCACTGCCGAGCCCGACCCCGTACTGCCGCTCCGGCTCTCCAGCCCCAGCCTCGCGATTCTCTCCAAGGACGCCTATGGAAAGGGCGGCCAGGGCGCCAATGGAAAGGGCAGCCATGTCGACCCCATCGGCCACGCCACCGGCCCCTTCGAGCTGACCAAGGTCAACGGCGCGACCTCCGCCTCCCTCGACCGGTTCGACGACTACTGGGGTGGTCGCGCGCAGGCCTCCGGCATCGACGCGCGCTTCATCGCCGACGGCACCGCCCGTGCCAACGCCCTGCGGACCGGCGAGCTCGACATCGCCGAGGCGGTTCCCGTCGCCCAGGCCGCCTCGCTCGACGAGAAGACCCGGCGCGACACCGCCACCACCCGGACCACCAGCCTGCTCCTCAACGCCTCGTCGGGAACCTTCAAGGACGCCGGGCTGCGAGCCGCCGCCCGACAGGCACTCGACACCTCCGTGTTCGCCAAGGACGTCTACGAGGGGTACGGCGATCCCGGTGCCGGTGTCTTCGGTCCCGCCGTCACCTGGGCGGAAGGGAAGCGGACCGCACCCGTCGGGCGGGCGGCGGTCAAGAAGCCCGGGGACGGTGACACCATCACCCTCGCCACCTACGACAACCGGCCCGAGCTGCCCGAGGTCGCCCAGGTGGTCAAGCAGCAGTTGGAGAAGGCCGGGTTCGCGGTCAAGCTCACCGTGCGGGAGTACTCGCGGCTCGAAGGCGACGCCCTGGGCGGGAAGTTCGACGCCTTCGTGCTCGCCCGGAACACGCTCCTCGACACCGGTGACCCCGTCGCCGTCCTCGCCAGTGACTACACCTGCGACGGCGGCTTCAACATCGCCCAGCTCTGCGACAAGGGCGTCGACCGTGCCGTCGCCGACGCCGAGAAGATCGCCGACACCGCGAAGCGGCAGGACGCCGCCATGGCCGCCGAGGCCCGCGTCCTCGGCAGCGACGCCGTCGTGCCGCTCGTGCACCAGCGCATCATCACCGGCGTCGCCGACTCCGTACAGGGCGTGATCCTCGACCCGTACGAGCGCACCCTCGTCGGCACCGGCACCCGGCGCTGAACCGTGTGGCAGCGAGTGGCCGGCGCGGGGTGGCGGATCCTGCTCGCGGGCGGGCTGGTGTGCGGGATCGGGCTGCTGCCCCGGCTCACGCACACCGACCCCGCCCACACCGTCCTCAAGGCGCGGTCCGCCGAGCGGGAGCCCACGCCCGAGGTGCTCGCCGACATCCGGCGGCAGCTCGGGATCGACGGGGGGCCGTGGCACACACTCACCAGCTGGCTGAGCGGGCTCGTGCGCGGAGACGCCGGGCAGTCGTGGATCTCCGGGGGCGATGTGCTGCCCGGCGTGCTGCGAGCGCTCGGTGCCTCGCTTCTGCTCATGGGTGTCGCGTTGTTCGTCGCCGTTCTCACTGCCGGGCTGATATGCGCACGCACCCTGCGGCTGGGGGCCCGGCGGCGGCTCGGTGGGCGGCGCGGTGGCGGGAGCGTGTCCGCCGTGCTTGCCTCACTGCCCGAGTTCCTGGTCGCCTCCGTGCTCGCCACCGTCGTCGGGGTGCAGCTGGGGTGGCTGCCCGCGCTGGGGTGGTACGGGCCCCAGTGGGCCCTGCTGCCCGCGCTCGCCCTCGGGCTGCCCGCCGGGGCCGTGCTCGGACGGCTGCTCGATGATCTGCTGCCCGGCGCCTTCGGCGAGCCCTGGGCGCTGGCCGCCGCGGCGCGTGGGCTGACCGGGAGGTCCGTCGCCCGTCAGGCCGTGCGGCGGTGCGTGCCCGCGCTGCTGCCCAACCTCGGGCTGTTCGTCGTCGGGCTGACCGGCGGGGCCGTCGCCGTCGAGCAGGTCTTCGACATCCCGGGGCTCGGTCGCACCACCCTCCAGGCCGCCCTCGCGCAGGATCTTCCCGTCCTCCAGGCCGGCACCCTCGCCCTCGTCCTCCTCGCCGCGTTCGCGACCGGCGCCACCCGCGTCGCCGCCCGATTGCTGACCGGGCCGGCGCTGCGTGACGGCGCGCTCTCCTCGCTGCACCGGTCCGCCCCGCCCGCCGGAGGGCTGCTGCCACTCCTCTACGGCGCCCTTCTCCTCGCCGTCGTCGGGTTCGGGCTGGCCCGTGATCCGCTCGCCCTCGACACGGGGGAGCGGCTGCGGGCGCCCTCCCTCGGCCATCCCTTCGGCACCGACGCCCTCGGGCGCGACCTGCTCGCCCGCGTCGGCCACGGGGCGCTGGACACCCTCTTCCTCGCCGCCGCCATCAGCGTTGCCGCGCTGCTCGTGGGCGTACTGCTCGGGCTCGTGCCCCGGGTCTCCGCACCGCTCGTCGACACGGTCAACGCCGTACCGCCCGTGCTCGTCGCCCTCCTCGTCACCGCCGTCGCCGGGAGCGGAGCGGCCACGCCGGCGCTCGCCGTGGGGGCCGTCGCCTGGGCGCCGCTCGCCGCGCACACCTCCTCGCTGCTGCGCCAGGAGCGCGCCACACTGCACATCACCGCGACCAAGGGGCTGGGTGCGGGGCGGGTCCATCTGCTGCGGCGCGAGTTGCTGCCCGCCGTGCTGCCGCCGGTCCTCCGGCACGCCTTGCTGCGGCTGCCCGGCGTCGCCCTGGCGCTCGCCTCCCTCGGGTTCCTCGGACTCGGCGCCCAGCCGCCGTCCCCCGAGTGGGGCCTGCTGCTCGCAGAGAACCAGCCCTACGCCGAGCGCGCCCCCTGGGCCGTACTCGCCCCCGCCGCTGTACTCGCGCTGCTCGGCGCGCTGGCCGTCAGCGCCGCGGGCGGGCTGCGCCGGCCCAGGCGGTCATCTCCTCCTACCGTCGAGGCGGCCGAGCGGCCGTCCGTCGCGGAGGCGGAGAAGGAACCGGTCCCGGCCGAAGCCCGATGACTTCCAGCTCCGCCGGCCGGTCCGTGCAGGCCCCCGGCCGTCGCACCGCCCCGCTCTCCGGGCTCTCCCCGTTGCTCCGGCTGCTCATCCTCACCCAACTCGCCTTCAACGTCGGCTTCTTCGCCGTGCTGCCCTTCCTGTCCGAGCACCTGGGGCAGTCCGTCGGCATGGTGGGATGGCTGGTCGGGTTCGTGCTCGGGCTGCGGACCTTCAGCCAGCAGGGGCTGTTCGTGGTCGGCGGGGCGCTCGCCGACCGGTACGGCATCCGGCCCGTCGTGCTCGCCGGGTGCGTGCTGCGGATCGCCGGGTTCGGGTGGCTCGGGTTCGCCGAGCGGACCTGGGCCGTCGTCGGCGCCGTGCTGCTGATCGGGTTCGCCGCCGCGCTCTTCTCGCCGGCCGTCGAGTCCGAGGTCGCCCGGCAGGCGGTTGCGTGGGAGGAGGCGGGCGGTGGTGACCGGACCCGGGTGCTCGCGCTGTTCACCGTCGCCGGGCAGGCCGGCGCCTTCGTCGGGCCGTTGCTGGGTGCGCTGCTGCTCGCCGTCGACTTCCGTACGGCCTGCCTCGCCGGGGCCGGTGTCTTCGTGCTGGTCCTCGCCGGGCACGCTTGGCTGCTGCCGCAGCGCATCCCCGGGCGGGTCCAGGCCCGCGTCAAGGGCGGAGCACGGCTCGTACTGCGCAACCGGCGCTTCCTCGCGCTGTGTTGCGCCTACGGTGCCTATCTGCTCGCCTACAACCAGCTCTACCTCGCCCTGCCCGCCGAGGTCGAGCGGGCCGCCGGTTCGCAGGCCCCGCTGGCCTGGCTGTTCGCCCTGTCCTCGCTGCTCGTGGTGACCGCGCAGCTGCCGGTGACCCGGTGGGCGGGGGAGCGGCTGGCGCCGCGCCGGTCGATGGTGGCGGGGCTGGCGCTGATCGCCGTCGGGTTCGCCGTCGTCGCTCTGGCGCGGCCCGCGGGGTGGACGGGGACGGGCGGGCTGGTGCCGGCCGCCGGGTTCGTCGTCCTGCTGACGCTCGGGCAGATGCTTGTCGCGCCCGTCGCCCGCGCGTGGGTGCCCGACCTCGCCGAGGACGGGCGGCTCGGGCTGTACACGGGTGCCCTGTCCTCCGTGTCCGGGCTGATCGTGCTCGCGGGCAGCTCCGTCACCGGTCTGCTGCTGGACGCCGGGCTGCCGGTCGCCGTGCCGTGGCTGGTGCTGGCCGCCGTACCGCTGGTGGCGGTGGGGGTGCTGCCTCGGCGGCGGTACTGAGTTCCTCGGGATCGACTACCGGTACCTGGCCGTCAACCACGACTCCCGCTGCGGTTGCGTCGCCAACTCGCCCCCGGACAACTGGAAGTCGCTCGTCTCCGTGTCTCCGCGTCCCCGCAGACCCGCGCCCGGCTTCTGGCTACGGTGCCCCCGACCCTGCGGGCCACTCTCATGGGCACACGGCCGAGGGGGTGTCGTTCGCCTTCAGCCCGGACGGCATGACCTTCGCCGTCACCGCCTTGGGCTTCCGGGTCAGCAGCAGCGAGGAGTTCGAGGCACAACTCTGGGACATGGGGAAGAGGCGGCCACACGGGGCAGGTGAATTCGCCGGCGTTCAGTCCGGACGAGTGGCACCGTTATGTGCCGGACGGAGTGGCGTACCACCGGATTTGTCCATGACCGCGAGCCAATGGAGTGGCGGCTACCTGACCCCGGACACGGCCGTGGTCACCCTGGGCGGGGAGACCGAGGACGCGGAGGAGCGGTTCCGCCACCACCTGGTCGACGTGCGTAGGGGCACGATCAGCGGCGAGATGACTGTCGAGGTGGACCACCCGTAAGACCTGAAGCCCCTGGGCGACGGCTCCTGGCTCACCGACGGCCCATCCGCTGGTCCGACGGCTCGTTGCCGTCCATGTCCCCGGACCCGGCGGGTTGAGGGAGCCAGCAAACGGTCTCTGTCTGACCTGGCCTGTTCTTCTCTTCCTTGATCGCACGGCGTGCTGATGTGCTGACGCGTTGTCAGTGCCGCCTGTCAGTATGGGCGGTTGTGCGGGGGAGCGGTGAAGAGGGGGAGGATTGTATGCCTTGGGTACGGTCGTACGTGCGCTCTGACGGGACACCGGTTCGCGGACATTGGCGGTGGGCTCCGGGCGCCAAACGGGAAACGATGATCCTCGGTGTGGTGGCCTTGGCCGTAGTAGGGCTGGGCAACGGCAACGTATCGGCAGGAGGCGAGAAGACTCCGCGGTCGCGGACCACGGTCCAGTACCCGATCCGGTTCGACAACGTCCCCGCTGCGCGGGCGCCACAGCCCCGTCCCACGGTGTCGTACCCGATCCGGTGGGAGCGGTGACCCGGCGGCGGCCGCTGGCGAGGCGGCGTACGAGGCGGGCCGGCCGGAGGCAGCAGCAGCGGGACGCGCGGCTGGTCGTGTTCGCCGTGGTGGCGGCGGCCGGTATCGGGCTGGTGGTGATGGTGGTCAACTGGCTGCTGGCGCACTGGTGGGTGCTTGTCGTGATCCTGGTGCTCGCCGTGCTGGGAGGCGCCGGCCGGCTCTACAACCGGCAGCAGCGGGCCCGGTGGGAGGCGGTGCGGGCGCAGGGCCTGCGCTACGGGCTGCCGCACCTGGACGCGCTGCACCATACCCGGTTCGAGGACGCGGTACGGGAGCTGATGCGGCGGGACGGCTGCCGGGATGCCCGGCGGGTCGGTGGACGCGGTGACCTGGGCGCTGACGTGAAGGCCACGGACCCGTTCGGGCGGCGCTGGGTGGTCCAGTGCAAGCACCGCCGCGACGGTGCCCAGGGCTCCGCGGTGGGCACGCCGGATCTGCAGGTGCTCAACGGGACGGCCCGGCAGGTGCACGGTGCGGACGTTGCGGTGATCGTCACGAATGGCCGGGTGACCGGACCTGCGGTGACGTTCGCCAAGCAACAGCGGCTGCACGTCGTCGACCGTCGGACGCTGGCCGTGTGGGCGTCGGGTTCGCGTCCGCTGTGGGAGCTGTTGCGGGCGGTGCCGCCTCCGCGTCGCCCGTCGTCCTTGAGCTGAAAGACGCGGCTTGTTCGGCTCGCGGTGGGGCTCCTAGCCGCGCAGCGCGGCGACCGCCTCGTCGAAGAGGCGCTCGGGGTCCTCCGCGCCGCCGGAGCGGTACCACGCGTCGACGGCCGCGTCGAAGCAGGCCAGGGCGGCGGCGACGAAGGCCAGGGCCCGGGGGTCCGGGGCCGTGGTCGGGGGCAGGCCGAGGCGGCGCTGGATGTCGGGGGCGAGCAGTCCCTGCCAGCGCAGGTGCTTCTCCAGGTGCCGGGCGCGTACGGAGGGCGCCTCGTGGTGGATGCGGGCGAGGGTGAGCTGCTCCTCCGGGGTCTTGTCCGCCGGACGGATGGTCAGGAAGGCGGCCCGGATGGCCGTCCAGGCCGACTCGTCGTCCGGGCGGGCCTCCAGCGCGGCCCGTACCGACTCGCCCAGCGCCTCGGTGTCGCCCAGGACGAGGTCTTCCTTGCTTCCGAAGTAGTGGAAGAAGGAGCGGCGCGAGATGCCCACGGTGCTGGTGATCTGGTCGATGGTCGTCGCCTCGAAGCCGTTCTCCGCGAAGAGCCGCATGGCGGTGGCGGCGATCTCCGCGCGCGCGGCGCGGCGCGCGCGCTCTCGAAGCGTGGGGGTGTCGGCCATGCACTCAGCCTATAGCTATGCATCGCGTGCATGACTTGCACTCAGTGCAAGGTCCTGCCTACAGTGCATCGTATGGCACCTATCAACTTCTCCGACCAGACCACCGTCGTCACCGGCGCCAGCTCCGGCATCGGCGCCGCCTTCGCCCGCGAACTCGCCCGCCGCGGCAGTGACGTCGTCCTGGTCGCACGGCGGCGCGACCGCCTGGAAGACCTCGCCTCGGAACTGCGGGCACGACACGGTGTGCGGGCCACGGCGGTGCCGCTCGACCTGAGCGAGCCGGGTGCGGGGCGTCGGCTGGCCGCTGATCTGGCCGGGCGGGGCATCCGCGTCGACGGCCTGGTGAACAACGCCGGCTTCGGCACCAACGGCGCCTTCCATCAGGAGGATCCCGACCGCCTCACCGACGAGATCAACGTGGACGTGGCCAACCTCGTCGACCTCACCCGGGCGTTCATCGAGCCGCTCCGCGACTCCGGCCGGGGCATCCTCGTCAACGTCGCCAGCGCGGCGGCCTACACGCCGAGCCCTGAGCTGGCGGTGTACGCCGCCTGCAAGGCGTTCGTCCTCAGCTTCACCGAGGCCCTGTGGTACGAATCCCGCGGCACCGGCCTGCGCGTCCTCTCGCTCGCCCCGGGCCTCACCCGCACCGAGTTCTTCGACCGATTCGAGGGCGGCGCCTACCAGGGCAGTTACGAGACCCCCGAGCAGGTGGTCGCGACCGCGATGCGCGCCCTGGACCGCGGACGGCGACCGAGCGTGCAGTCGGGCCGTCTGAACGCCGTCATGGTCTCGCTGCCCCGGCTCTTCACCCGCCGCCGCACCGTCCTGATCAGCGGGCGGATCTCGGCCCGCTCCTCAGCAGGGGGCGGCACGGCAGCCTAGGGAGACTCACCGGCACGGCGCCGACGAGGCTCACCGAGCGACGAGCTCCGGCACCGTCCCGGCAGGGGCGGCAGGCACCCGTGACCGTCGCCACAACCACCGCACGTCCCGCCCGAACGACCACACCAGCAGGCCCAGCGCCACGGCCACCACTCCGGCGTTCGCCGCGCGCGGCAGCAGGTCCGCGCCCGCCAGGAGGAGCAGGACGCCCTGCAGCGCGGCCACCGTCTTGCGGGCCGTGCTCGGCGGCAGCGGGGCGGTCAGCCACGGCCACACCCGGGCCGCCGCCACGAACACGTACCGCATGCCGCCGATCAGCAGCACCCACGGGCCCAGGCCCATCGCCACGTACACGCTGAGCACCAGGATGAGGAACGCGTCGACCTCCATGTCGAAGCGCGCGCCCAGTGGTGTGGACGTGCCGGTGCGGCGCGCGACCTTGCCGTCCACGCCGTCCAGGACCAGGGCCACGACCGTCAGGCCGACGAGGAGCGAGACGGGCGGCGCGTCGCGGAAGGAGTCCGCGACCAGGGCGGTGACCCCGCCGACCAGGGTGGCCCGGCCGAGGGTGACGCGGTTGGCCGGGCCGAACGACGGCAGCCGGGAGCGGTGCAGGGCCCGGGACAGCACCGCCCAGCCCGCGAACGCGAAGGCGAGGCCGGTCAGCCAGCCCGCCGTGCCCATGCCGATCGCGGTGCCCAGCAGTGACAGGAGAAGGAGCTGCGCGCCCGCTCCCACCGCGGTCTCCTGCTGAACGGACCTCGCGGCACAAACGTCGTACGCGTCGTCCGTGTGGTTCAGGTTGATCAGGGCCACCGAACATCCTCCGGCCGTGTGACAGAGTCGATCAACGCCGCTACCTTGTGCGCGGCTTGTGCATCCCTCGGTACGTGAGTGGCTTCCCGATCGTTCAGGAGGAGTGGCGATGACACGCAGGGCACGTGCGTTCTGGGTCGAGACGCCGGGCGTGGGCGCGATCCGCGAGGTGGAGCTGCCGGTGCCGGGTCCGGACGACGTGCTCGTGCGTACGCTCTTCAGCGGCGTGAGCCGGGGCACCGAGACCCTCGTCTTCGGCGGCCGGGTGCCCGGGAACCAGTACGCGGTCATGCGCGCGCCGTTCCAGGACGGCGACTTCCCCGGGCCGGTGAAGTACGGCTACCTCAACGTCGGTGTGGTGGAGGAGGGGCCCGAGCGTCTCGTCGGGCGGGCCGTGTTCTGTCTCTACCCGCACCAGACGCGGTACGTCGTCCCCGCCGCCGCCGTGACGCCGGTGCCGCCCTCGGTCCCCGCCGGGCGGGCCGTGCTCGCCGGCACCGTCGAGACCGCCGTCAACGCACTGTGGGACGCGGCACCGCTGGTCGGCGACCGGATCACCGTGGTCGGCGGTGGCATGGTCGGCTGCTCCGTAGCCGCCCTGCTGGCCCGTTTCCCGGGCGTCCGGGTCGAGTTGGTCGACGCCGATCCGGCCCGGGCGGAAGTCGCCGAGGCGCTCGGCGTCGGTTTCGCGTCCCCGGGCGACGCCGCAGGTGACCGTGATCTCGTCGTGCACGCCAGTGCGACGGAGGCCGGGCTCGCGCGGTCGTTGGAGCTGCTGCGGTCCGAGGGCGCCGTCGTCGAACTGAGCTGGTACGGCGACCGGCGCGTCGCACTCCCGCTCGGCGAGGCCTTCCACTCCCGGCGCCTGACCCTGCGCGGCAGCCAGGTGGGCACCGTCTCCCCGGCTCGCGCCGGCACCCGCACCTACGCCGACCGGCTCGCCCTCGCCCTCGAACTGCTCGCCGAGCCCGCCCTCGACGCCCTCGTCACCGGCGAGTCCTCGTTCGCCGAACTCCCGGACCTGATGCCCCGGTTGGCCTCCGGCGAGGTCCCCGCACTGTGCCACCGGATCCGCTACGACGGGGAGGACACCGGCGCGGACGCCCCCAGCGGCGCCTGACCTTGAGGAAAGACGCACGGCCCACTGAACAGGGGAAGGCACCCAGCCGTAATAGACGACACCCCGCGCAGCGATCGGCGGGGGACCAGACGCGCCACACCTGGAGGGTCGTCCGTTGTTCAGCATCACCGTCCGCGATCACATCATGGTCGCCCACAGCTTCCGCGGCGACGTCTTCGGACCCGCGCAACGCCTGCACGGAGCGACGTTCCTGGTGGATGCCACCTTCCGGCGCGAGCAGCTGGACGAGGACAACATCGTCGTCGACATCGGCCTCGCCACACAGGAGCTGGGCGCCGTCGTCGCCGAACTGAACTACCGCAACCTCGACAACGAACCCGACTTCGCCGGCGTCAACACCTCCACCGAGTTCCTGGCCGAGGTCATCGCCGACCGGCTCGCCGAGCGCGTGCACAAGGGCGCGCTCGGCGAGGGGGCCAGGGGCCTGGCCGGCCTCACCGTCACGTTGCACGAGTCGCACGTCGCCTGGGCGAGTTACGAGCGTGCGCTGTGACCGGCACATCGGTGGAGCCGACGACCGGCACACCCGTGGAAGCGACAACCGGCTCGACCGCGGAAGCGACGACCGGCTCGACCGCGGAAGCGACGACCGGCTCGACCGTGGAGGCGACGACCGGCACGACCGCCGCCGGGCGGACCCGGCTCGCCTACGTCCCCGCACAGACGTCCGCGACACAGCAGTCCGGACCGGCTCCGGCCCCGAGGAACGGGGGGATCGTCCCCATGTCCCTGCGCTCCGTGCACTTCGTCATGCCGGGCGGTGTCGACGACCCGGCCGCCCCCAGCGGCGGCAACGCCTACGACCGGCGAGTGCGGCTCGACCTGCCCGGCTTCGGCTGGCGGGTACGGGGGCTGCCCGTGCCCGGCGACTGGCCCCGGCCGGACGACGCCGCCCGCACGGAACTCGCCCGCGTCCTGCGGCGGTTGCCGGACGGTGCGGTCGTCCTCCTCGACGGCCTGGTCGCGTGCGGGGTGCCGGAGGTCGTCGTACCGGAGGCCGAGCGGCTGCGCATGGCCGTCCTCGTCCACCTTCCGCTCGGCGACGAGACCGGCCTGGACCCCGCCGTGGCCGCCGCACTGGACGCCCGCGAACGCACGGTACTGCGCGCCGTCCCGGCCGTCGTCGCCACCAGCGACTGGGCGGTGCGCCGCCTCGTCTCCCACCACGGCCTCGACCCGGGCCGTGTCCACGTCGCAGCCCCCGGCGCCGACATCGCGCCCCTCGCGCCGGGCACCGACGGCGTCTCCCGGCTGGTGTGCGTCGCCGCGGTCACTCCCCGCAAGGGCCAGCACCGGCTGGTGGAGGCGCTCGCGGCCGTGGCCGACCTTCCGTGGAGCTGTGTGTGCGTGGGCGGGCTCGGACAGGACCCGGAGTACGTCGAGCGGCTGCGGGCGCTGATCGCGCGGCACGGCCTGGAGGAGCGGCTGGTGCTCGCCGGACCGCGGGCCGGTGCCGAGCTGGACGCCACCTACGCCTCCGCCGACCTGATGGTCCTCACCTCCTACGCCGAGACGTACGGCATGGCGGTCACCGAGGCCCTCGCCCGCGGCATCCCCGTGCTGGCCACCGACGTCGGCGGCCTCCCGGAGGCGGTCGGACGTGCGCCCGACGGAGGGGTTCCCGGCATCCTCGTCCCGCCGGAGGATCCCGTCGCGCTCGCCGCGGAGCTGCGCGGCTGGTTCGGCGAGGCGGACGTACGACGCCGGCTGAAGGCCGCCGCCCGCGGTCGCCGCGCCGCCCTGAACGGCTGGGCGAGCACGGCCCAGAGCCTGGCCGGCGTACTGCAGCGGCTGCCGGGGGAACCGAGGAGGGCCGCATGAGCACGAGGAAGCCCTCCGCACCGACCGCGGGCGTCATCCCGGCCCGGCCCGGCCGCCAGGACGCCCCCGACTCCGTGGACGCCGTCGTCCCCGGTGCCGGCCCGGCAGGGCGGTCCTCCGCCGAGCGGGCCACCGTCCGCCTCCGTGGCGCAACGGCGCGGGAGGACACCGACGACCCCCCGCGCTACGCCCCCGAGTGGCTGCGCCTGCGGGAGCCCGCCGACGCCGCCGCGCGGGCGCACGACCTGCTCGACCCGTTGCGGATCAGGCTCGCCAACCTGCCGAGGCGGGCGGACGGGCTCGTGGTGCACGACCTGGGCTGCGGTACCGGGTCGATGGGACGCTGGCTCGCCCCGCTGCTCGACGGCTCCCAGCACTGGGTGCTGCACGACCGCGACCCCTACCTCCTGCACTTCGCCGCCGTCGCCGCCCCGCGCACCGCCGCCGACGGCAGCCGCGTCACCGTCGAGACGCGGCGCGCCGACCTCGCCCGCCTCACCCCGGACGCCCTGACCGGCGCCGCGCTGGTGACCGCCTCCGCGCTGCTCGACGTCCTCACCACCGAGGAGGTCGGCAAGCTCGCCGCCGCCTGTGCCGCGGCCGGCTGTCCGGCGCTGCTGAGCCTCTCCGTCGCCGGGCGCGTCGACCTCGCCCCCGCCCACGCCCTGGACGCCGAGATCACCGAGGCGTTCAACGACCACCAGCGGCGCACCGGCATGCTCGGCCCGGACGCGGTCACCGCGGCGGCCGAGGCCTTCGCCGGGTACGGCGCCACCGTACGGGCGCACCCCAGCCCCTGGCGGCTGGGCCCCGACGAGGCCGACCTCACCGCCCAGTGGCTGCGGGGCTGGGTCGGCGCGGCCGTCGAACAGCGCCCGGCACTGCGGGAGCGGGCCGACCGGTACCTGGACGAGCGCCTCGCGGCCTGCGCGGCCGGGGAGTTGCGCGTGGTCGTCCACCACACCGACCTGCTGGCGCTGTGCCGGCCGACGGGCGGGGCCTCGTGAGCGCGCCGACGGTTTCGACCGTCCCGACCGTACCGTCCGCACCGGCGCGGGAACTGCCGACGGACGTACGCCAGGACACCCGCGTCGTCGGCGGCGCGACCCCCCGCCGCCGCGCCCTGCGCACCCACCTCGGCACCCTCGCCGGGACCGCCGTCCTCGCCGTGCTCCTGTGGCGGCTGGGCACCGGCGCCTTCCTGGACGGACTGCGCCGGATCGACGCGGTCGCGGTGCTGGCGGCACTCGGGATCGGGCTGGTCACCACGGTGTTCAGCGCCTGGCGCTGGGCTCTGGTGGCCCGGGGCCTGCGCATCCGGCTGCCGCTCGGACCGGCCGTCGCCGACTACTACCGCGCGCTCTTCCTCAACGCCGCCCTTCCCGGCGGCGTCCTCGGTGACGTGCACCGCGCGGTGCGGCACGGGCGGAGCGCCGGCGACCTCGGGCGCGGCGTGCGGGCCGTCGTCCTCGAACGGGTCGCCGGGCAGCTCGCGTTGTTCGGTGCCGGGGCCGGCGTACTGCTCACGATGCCGTCCCCGGTACTGGCCGAGGCCCGGCACCTCGCACCGCTCGTGGCCCTGGCCCTGCTCGGTGCGCTCGCCGTCGTCCTCCCCCTGCGCATGAACCGGGCGCCCGCACGCCGGGGGCGGGCCCTGCGGGCGGCGCTCGGCGAGGCACGCGAGGGGCTGCTGTCCCGGCGGAACCTGCCGGGCGTCGCCGGCTCCTCCGTCGTCGTACTCGCCGGGCACCTCACGATGTTCGTGCTCGCCGCCCGGGTGGCCGGCAGCGGGGCCTCCGTCGCCGTGCTCACGCCGCTGGCCGTGCTGGCCCTGCTCGCCATGGGGCTGCCGCTGAACGTCGGCGGCTGGGGCCCCCGGGAGGGCGTCACCGCCTGGGCGTTCGGCGCGGCGGGGCTCGGCGCGGGCACCGGGCTGGGCGTGGCGGTGGTGTACGGGGTGCTCAGCCTCGCGGCGAGTCTGCCCGGCGCCGTCGTCCTCGTCGCCCGCCGGCGCACCGTGCGCTATGCGCGCTCGTCGTCGGAGTCGCCAGGGTCGCCGGACACGCCGGACACGCCGGACACGCCGGACACGCCGGACTCGGCGGACGCGGTCACCGTCACCGCCGTATCGGTCACCGGCGTATCGGTCACCACCGTCTCGGCCGTCAGCAGCGCGAAATACTCCCCGAAGGAATCCGCCAGGCTCGCCAGCAGTTCCTTCCCCTTTTCCGCCGATCCCAGTGAAGGACGCCCGATGACACCGGAATCGGTATAGGCGGACATACCGAGGGAGAGCAGATGACGCCGGTCGTCCGCGACGAAATCGGCGGCCTCGTAACCGGGCCGGACCAATTCGGGGTGCGTGTGCAGCAGAATGGAGGTCTCGATTTCCCCCGCGTGCATGTCGGTGAGCAACGAGGTGACCACTCCCGCCCGTTGCCGCGCCGTCTCCCAGTCCTCCGCGGCCGGGAACAGCGCCAGCCGCTCACCACGTGCCGAGGACTCCTGAACGATGTTGCCCAGCACGTAGTTCCCGCCGTGTCCGTTGACCACGACCAGGGACTCGACACCCGAGCGACGCAGGGAGTCCGCTATGTCCCGCACCACGGCGTGCAGGGTCACGGAGGAGATGCTGACGGTCCCGGGCCAGTCCGCGTGCTCGTGCGAGCAGCCGATCGTCACCGGCGGCAGCAGGTGCACCGGATACGCGGCGGCCAGATGCCGGGCGACGGCGCACGCGACGAGCGTGTCGGTCGCCAGCGGCAGGTACGGGCCGTGCTGCTCGTAACTGCCGACCGGCAGTACCGCGACCTGCCGCGGAATCCCCGAGGCCCGTTCGCACACGTCCGCGCTCGTGTCCGCCGGCACCAGTGAAACGTCCATTTCCGCACGGCCTTTCGTCTCTGTTGAGCAATCTGTTGAGCAATCCTTTGAGGAACGCGAGAATCATGACAGAAAAAATCGGTGTACTCGGCAAGAAGGCATCACAGCGTACGGACGTGGAGCGGATCGTGGTGACACCGCTGCCCACCGTCTACGGAGAATTCCGGGCGTACGGCTATTTCGACCACGAACGCGGCGACGAGCAGGTGGCCCTCGTGCACGGCGACCTGGACGCCACAGGCGTGCTCACCCGGCTCCACTCCGAGTGCCTGACCGGCGACGCCTTCGGCTCCCAGCACTGCGAGTGCGGCGCCCAACTCGCCACCGCGCTGCGGCAGGTGGCCGACGCGGGCAGCGGCGTCGTGGTCTACCTGCGCGGCCACGAGGGGCGCGGCATCGGGCTGCTCGCCAAGCTGCGCGCGATGGCGTTGCAGGCGGAGGGACTGGACACGGTGGAGGCGAACCTCGCCCTCGGCCTGCCCGTGGACGCCCGCGACTACGGCGTCGCCGCCCGCATCCTCGACGACCTCGGGGTGCGGTCCGTGCGGCTGATGTCCAACAACCCGCGCAAGCGGGAGGCGTTGGTGCGGCACGGCATCCAGGTCGCCGAGCAGGTGCCGCTGCTGATACCGCCGTGCGAGTCCAACATCACCTACCTGCGCACCAAGCGGGAACGGCTCGACCACCACCTGCCCCACCTGGACGCGATGGCGCACGTGCCGTAGTGACCGCCGAGGCCGTCGGGATCAGTCCGCGACGGCCTCGTGCACGAGCCTCTTCAGGTCCGGGTAGACCGTGTGCGAGGACCTGGGCCGCACCTGGGTCATGAACTGCACCGTCAGATCACGGCCCGGGTCGACCCAGAAGGTGGTCGTCGCCACTCCGCTCCAGCCGTACGTGCCGAGCCCGGAGGGCGACCGCGTGCGGCTCGGGTCGGTCACCACGGAGACGCCGAGGCCGAAGCCGACGCCGTCGTTGCCGGGTTCGTCGTGCGCGGGGCGGCTGCCGAAGGAGCGCAGGTCGGCGTCGCCGGGGAGGTGGTTGCGGGTCATGAGGTCCACCGTCGCCGGGGCGAGCAGCCGCACCCCGTCGAGTTCGCCGCGGCGTCGCAGCAACTCCGCGAAGCGGTGCACGTCGTACGCGGACGAGACCAGGCCGCCGCTGCCCGACAGGAACCGCGGCCGCCCCCGCAGCGGCAGCCCGGGGACCGGTGCGATGCCGCCGTCCTCCGTCTCGCCGTACAGTTCGGCCAGCCGGCCCGCCTGCGCGTCGGTGACGTGGAACCCGGTGTCCGTCATGCCGAGCGGCCCGAAGATCCGCTCGGCGCAGAACACGTCGAGCGGCTGCCCCGACACCACCTCCACCAGCCGTCCGAGCACATTGCTGGCGACCGAGTAGTTCCACTCGGTACCCGGCTCGAACTGCAGGGGCAGACTCGCGTACAGGTCGACCGTCTCGGCCAGGTCCGCACCCGGCCGTACCGACGACTCCACACCGGCCGCCCGGTACAGCGCGTCGACGGGGTGGGAGCGGTAGAAGCCGAACGTCAGCCCCGCGGTGTGGGTCATCAGGTGCCGGACGCGGACCGGGCCGGCGGCCGGCCGGGTGACGACGTCCTCCCCGGTCCCCTCGACGTACACCCGCGGCTCGGCGAAGGCCGGCAGATACCGGTCCACGGGGTCGTCCAGCGACAGCCGGCCCTCCTCCACCAGAGTCAGTACGGCCACGGAGGTGACCGGCTTGGTCATGGAGTAGATCCGCCACAGGGTGTCGGCCGTCACCGGGAGCCCGGCCGCGACGTCCCGCAGCCCGTGCACGGTCAGATGGGCGACGCGGCCGCCGCGCGCGACGGCCACCAGGAACCCGGGCAGCCGGCCCTCGTCGACCTGCCGGGCGAAGTGCAGGTCGAGCCGGTCCAGCGCCTCGGGGTCCAGCCCGGCCGCACCCGCGTCGACCTCCTGCCGCAGGGGTGGCATCACCATCGTTCTCCTTGATCGTTCGTCGGACGGGTCCGGCATACCCCGAGCGGACCTCGTCGGAACTCACGGTCGTCCTCGTCGGAACTCACGGTCGTCCGAGTTCCGCGGTGCGCGCCTCCAATGCGCGGAGCACCGCCACCATGTCCTCGCCGCCGTGCCCCAGGGACACCGTCTCCTCGAACAGGGCGTGGGCGGCGTCGAGGAGGGGAGAGGCGAGGCCGGTGGCGCGGGCCGCCTCGGCGATCAGGCGGTTGTTCTTCAGTACGTCCGACGCCGCCGCCTGCGCCGTGAAGTCGCCGGCCAGCAGTTTGGGGGCCTTCATGCGGGAGACGGCACTGGCCATCGGGCCGGCGTCGAGGACGTCGAGGAACCGGCGCCGGTCGATCCCGTGGCGTTCGGCGAAGTGGAACGCCTCGGTCAGGCCGGTCACCAGGGTGATCAGGAAGAGGTTCACGGCCAGCTTGGTCACCAGCGCGTTCGGTACCGGACCGCAGCCGAACGTCTCCCGGCACAGCGGGGCCAGCACCGGACGCACCCGGGCCACGGCGCTCTCCTCCCCGGCCAGCATCGCCACCAGCCCACCGGTCTCCGCCGGCACCCGCGAACCGGAGACCGGGGCCTCCACGTACCGCCCGCCCGCCGCTCGGACGTCGGCCTCCAGGACGCGCGAGTAACCGGGCGAGGTGGTGCCCATGTGGACGACCGTGTGCCGGGCGACCCGGGCGGCGAACTCCGGGGTGCCGCGGGCCAGCACGGCGTCGATCGCCGGGCCGTCGGCCAGCATGAGGATCACCGTGTCCGCCCGGTCGAAGACCTCGCCGGGGCCGCCCGCCACCTTGGCCCCGGCGGCGCGCAGGGGAGCGGCGCGGTCGGGGGTGCGGTTGAACACCACGAGCGGGGTGCCCGCGCGGGCCAGGCGCAGTGCCATCGGCTGGCCCATGATGCCGAGACCGATGAAGCCGACGAGCCGCATGATGCACCGTCCGTCCGGGAGCGCGTGTCCGGGAGCGGGACACGCCGCAGGGGGCAGGGGGTATGACGGTCGTCATAGTAGCCCGGATCATGACGACCGTCATAGAGTTGGCCGGGCAAGTGACGGCCGGGCAAGTGACGGCCGGGCAAGTGACGGCCGGGCAAACGACGGCCGGCCAAACGACGGCCGGGCAAGCGAGGGAGCGGCGATGGCAGCGTCCGGACGAGGACCGCGCGAGCGGATGGTCTTCAGCGCCGCCCAGCTCATCCGCCGGGACGGTGTGGACGCCACCGGTATGCGGGACGTCGCCGCCCACGCCGGGGCTCCCCGGGGGTCGCTCCAGCACTACTTCCCGGGCGGCAAGGAACAGCTCGTCGGCGAGGCCCTCCAGTGGGCGGGGCGCTACGCGGCCGGGCGCGTAGCGCGTTTCCTCGAAGGCATGGACCGTCCGACGCCGAGCGGACTGTTCGCCGGGATGGTCAAGCAGTGGACCGACGAGTACGAGGCGATCGGCTTCGCCGCGGGCTGTCCCGTGGCCGCGGCGACGGTGGACTGCGCCGAGAGTTCCGAGGCCACGCGGAAGGCGGCAGCCGACGCCTTCGCCGCCTGGACGCGGCCGGTCGCGGAGGCGCTGGTCGGCATGGGTGTGCCCGAGGCGCGGTCCGAACCGCTGGCCACGTTGATGATCAGCTCCCTCGAAGGAGCGATCCTCATCGCCCGGGCCGAATGCGATGTGCGGGCCCTGACGACAGTCGCCCGCGAACTCGGACCGCTCCTGGACGCCGCCGCCCCCGGGTCCTGATCCGCGGCGCGCCGGATCACCGGCGGCTGACCGTGCGGGTCAGGCCGATGATCACCGTCGTGGCCCCTCGGCGTCCGGCGCCTCGATGCGGGCGCTCTCCAGGTACAGGCCGCCGGTGACCTCCGCGCCGCCGAGCCGCACCGTCCCGCCGAGCCGCACCGTCCCGCCGAACCGGGCCCTCCAGAAGCAGGAACCGCAGTACACGCGCGCGCACGGTCCGTTCGGGCCCCCAGGCGTCGCCGTCGGCGGGGTCCTCGTCGTCCGCGGCACGGAAGCCCACGGCCGTGCCGGAGGCGAACGCCCGCCGGACGCGCGACTCGGCCGGTGTCAGGTCGTCGATCTCCATCAGGGTGGGGGACTCTGACCCGAACCGGCCGATCACGTCAACGCGCTCTCGGCGCCGCCTACTTCTTGGCCGACTCCACGGCGTGCCCGCCGAACTGGTTGCGCAGCGCGGCGATCATTTTCATCTGCGGCGAGTCGTCCTGCCGGGACGCGAACCGCGCGAAGAGGGAGGCCGTGATCGCGGGCAGCGGCACCGCGTTGTCGATCGCGGCCTCCACCGTCCAGCGGCCCTCGCCGGAGTCCTCCGCGTACCCGCGCAGCTTCTCCAGGTGGTGGTCCTCGTCCAGGGCGTTGACCGCCAGGTCGAGCAGCCAGGACCGGATGACCGTGCCCTCCTGCCAGGAGCGGAAGACCTCGCGGACGTTGTCCACGGAGTCGACCTTCTCCAGCAGCTCCCAGCCCTCGGCGTAGGCCTGCATCATGGCGTACTCGATGCCGTTGTGGACCATCTTGGAGAAGTGCCCGGCGCCGACCTTGCCCGCGTGGACGTAGCCGTAGGGGCCGTCGGGCTTGAGAGCGTCGAAGATCGGCTTGAGGTCGTCGACGTGCTCCTTCTCGCCGCCGACCATCAGCGCGTAGCCGTTCTTCAGGCCCCACACGCCGCCCGAGACACCCGCGTCGACGAAGTTGATGCCGCGCTTGCCCAGCTCCTCGGCGTGCTTCTCGTCGTCGGTCCAGCGGGAGTTGCCGCCGTCGATCACGGTGTCGCCGGGCTTGAGCAGCGTCGCCAGCTGGTCGATGACGTGCTGGGTGGCGCCGCCGGCCGGGACCATCACCCAGACCGCGCGCGGCCGGTCCAGCCGGTCGACGAGCTCGACCAGGCTGTCGACGTCGGCCCGCTCGGGATTGGTGTCGTATCCGACGACGGTGTGGCCGGCGTTGCGCAGGCGCTCGCGCATGTTGCCGCCCATCTTGCCGAGACCAACCAGACCGATCTGCATGTCAGTGCACTTCCTTCAGTTCACGGTAGGCGGCCACCAGCGCGGCCGTGGACGGATCGAGGCCGGGCACGTCGGCGCCTTCGGTGAGGGCCGGTTCGACGCGCTTGGCGAGCACCTTGCCGAGCTCGACGCCCCACTGGTCGAAGGAGTCGATGTTCCAGATCGCGCCCTGGACGAACACCTTGTGCTCGTACAGCGCGATCAGCTGGCCGAGGACGGACGGGGTCAGCTCGGCGGCCAGCACGGTCGTGGTGGGGTGGTTGCCGCGGAAGGTCTTGTGCGGNCCTCGATCACCGCGTCCCGCGGGGCGCGCAGCGCGGTGTGCAGCACGGCCCGGTCCTCGGTGATGTTGATGCGCTCACCGCGGAACATGGCGTCGCGCAGCCCGAACACGTCGGTGGCGGCGGCCAGCTCCTGCAGCAGGGCGAGCGTCTCGTCGGTGACGAGGTTCTTCGAGTAGTCGATGCGCAGGTCGCCGACGCGCACGACGTACCGCTCCGCCCGCCCGGGGTCCTCGGCGAACAGCTCGCGCAGGTCCGGGTGGGGCAGCGTGCCCTTGGCGTGGTCCGCGAGCGCGGTCCACTGAGGCCGCTGGTCGAGCTTCGGGGTGTCAGACATGGACAGGGGTCTCCTTGCCGGCCTCGCCGCGCAGGGCGACGGCGTACATCTCGTCGGCGTCGAGGCGCCTGAGCTCCTCGGCGATGAGTTCGGAGGTGGGGCGCACCTTCAGCGCGAGGGAGCGCGGGGGCTGCCCGGGCAGGGTCATCGTCGCGAGGGGGCCCTCCGGACGGTCGATGACGATCTCGCCGTTCGCCGTGCCCAGGCGGACGGCGGTGACGACCGGCCCGTCGGTGATCACGCGGTCCACGCGGACCGCGAGCCGGGCCTCCAGCCAGCGGGCCAGCAGCTCGGCGGCCGGGTTGTCCGCCTCGGCCTCCACCACCGCCGAGGTCACCGGCACCCGGGCCTGGTCCAGGGCCGCCGCCAGCATCGAGCGCCACAGCGTCAGCCGGGTCCAGGCGAGGTCGGTGTCGCCGGGCGCGTAGGCGCGGACCCGGCGCTCCAGGACCTCCATGGGCCGCTCGACCGTGTAGAGGTCGGTGATCCGGCGCTGGGCCAGCGCGCCCAGCGGGTCCTTCGCCGGGTTGTCCGGCGCCTCCACCGGCCACCACACGACGACCGGCGCGTCCGGCAGCAGCAGCGGCAGGACCACCGAGTCGGCGTGCTCGGACACCTCCCCGTACATGCGCAGGACGACGGTCTCGCCGGTTCCGGCCTCCGAGCCGACCCGGACCTCGGCGTCCAGGTGCGAGCGGGTGCGGTCGCGCAGGTTGCGGGGGTGGCGCTTGATGACGACCAGGGTGCGCGAGGGGTGCTCGTGCGAGGCCTCCTCGGCCGCCTTGATCGCGTCGTAGGCGTTCTCCTCGTCCGTGACGATGACCAGCGTGAGCACCATGCCCACGGCCGGGGTGCCGATGGCCCGGCGGCCCTGCACCAGCGCCTTGTTGACCTTGCTTGCCGTGGTGTCGGTCAGGTCGATCCTCATGGCCTGCGCCAGCTCCGTCCGTCTCGTGCGAGCATCTCGTCGGCTTCCCGCGGTCCCCAGCCGCCCGACGCGTACTGCGCCGGCTTGTCGTGCGAGGCCCAGTACTCCTCGATCGGGTCGAGGATCCGCCAGGACTCTTCCACTTCCTGATGGCGCGGGAACAGGTTGGCGTCACCCAGAAGGACATCCAGGATCAGCCGTTCGTACGCCTCCGGGCTGGACTCCGTGAACGACTCGCCGTAGGCGAAGTCCATGGACACGTCCCGGATCTCCATCGACGTGCCCGGCACCTTGGAGCCGAAGCGCACCGTCATGCCCTCGTCCGGCTGGACGCGGATGACGATCGCGTTCTCGCCCAGCTCCTCGGTCGCGGTGGAGTCGAAGGGGGAGTGCGGGGCCCGCTGGAAGACCACCGCGATCTCCGTGACCCGGCGGCCCAGGCGCTTGCCGGTGCGCAGGTAGAAGGGGACGCCCGCCCAGCGGCGGTTGTCGATCCCCAGCTTGATGGCCGCGTAGGTGTCGGTGGTGGAGGCCGGGTCGATGCCCTCCTCCTCCAGGTAGCCGGGCACCTGCGCGCCGCCCTGCCAGCCGCCCGCGTACTGCCCGCGCACCGTGTGCTCGCCCAGCTCCTCCGGCAGCCGCACGGCCCGCAGCACCTTCAGCTTCTCGGTGAGCAGCGACCGCGCGTCGAAGGCGGCCGGCTCCTCCATGGCGGTGAGCGCCATCAGCTGGAGCAGGTGGTTCTGGATGACGTCGCGGGCGGCGCCGATGCCGTCGTAGTAGCCGGCCCGGCCCCCGATGCCGATGTCCTCGGCCATCGTGATCTGCACGTGGTCCACGTAGGACCGGTTCCAGATCGGCTCGTACATCTGGTTGGCGAAGCGCAGCGCCAGGATGTTCTGGACGGTCTCCTTGCCCAGGTAGTGGTCGATGCGGAAGACCTGGTCCGGATCGAAGACCTCGTGCACCAGCGCGTTCAGGTCCCGGGCGCTGTCCAGGTCGTGACCGAACGGCTTCTCGATGACCGCGCGGCGCCAGGAGCCGTCCGGTGCGTCGGTCAGCCCGTGCTTCTTGAGCTGCTGCACGACCTTCGGGAAGAACTTCGGCGGCACGGAGAGGTAGAAGGCGTAGTTGCCACTGGTGCCGCGGGAGGAGTCCAGCTCCTCGACGGCCTTGCGCAGCTGTTCGAACGCGTTGTCGTCGTCGAAGTCGCCGGGGATGAACCGCATGCCCTCGGAGAGCTGCTGCCAGACCTCCTCGCGGAACGGCGTGCGCGCGTGCTCCTTGACCGCGTCGTGCACGACCTCGGCGAAGTCCTGGTCCTCCCAGTCCCGGCGGGCGAAGCCGACCAGAGAGAAGCCCGGCGGCAGCAGACCGCGGTTGGCCAGGTCGTACACGGCCGGCATCAGCTTGCGGCGGGACAGGTCGCCGGTGACGCCGAAGATGACCAGACCGGACGGACCCGCGATACGGGGCAGACGGCGGTCCTGGGGATCGCGCAGCGGGTTGCTCCAGTCGAGCGGTGCCACCGGCTCGACGCCCTCCGCGGCCGCGCCCTTGCCCTTCGCTCCCTTGGCGGCGCGGTCCGTCGCGGACTTCTTCGCGCCCCTGGGAGCCTTCGCCCGCCCGGCCGCCTTCGCCGCCTCGGCGGCGCGGTCCTCCTCGGCCTCCTCGGCGTGCAGCGGACCCGCCGCCTCCTGGGCCGTCCGGGCCTCCTTGGCTTCCTTCGTCGCCTTGTTCTCCTGGACCGCCGTAGCGGGAAGCTCCTCGCTCATTCCCCGTCAACTCCCTTGCTGTCGAGGGACTTCGTCACGGCGGCGAGCAGGTCCTGCCAGGCCGCCTCGAACTTCGCCACGCCCTCTCGCTCCAACTGCTCCACCACTTCGTCGTACGACACGCCGAGCCGCTCCACTGCCGCGAGGTCGGCCCGGGCCTGGGCGTACCCGCCGGTGACCGTGTCACCCCGTACGTCTCCGTGATCGGCGGCGGCGTCCAGGGTGGCCTCCGGCATCGTGTTCACGGTGCCGGGAGCGACCAGCTCCTCCACGTACAGGGTGTCCCGGAATGCCGGGTCCTTCACCCCGGTGGACGCCCACAGGGGACGTTGCGGGTTGGCGCGGGCCCCCGCGAGGGCGGTGAAGCGGTCGCCCGCGAAGACGTTCTCGTACGCCTCGTAGGCCAGTCGCGCGTTGGCCAGCGCCGCCCTGCCGCGCAGCGCGAGCGCTTCGTCCGTCCCCAGCAGCGTCAGGCGCTTGTCGATCTCGCTGTCGACGCGGGAGACGAAGAACGAGGCGACCGAGTGGGTGCCGGCCAGGTCGATCCCGGCCGCCCGGGCCTTCTCGAGGCCGGCGAGGTAGGCGTCCATGACCTCGCGGTAGCGCTCCAGCGAGAAGATCAGCGTGACGTTGACGCTGATGCCGGCGCCGATGACCTCGGTGATCGCCGGGAGGCCGGCCTTCGTCGCCGGGATCTTGATCATCACGTTGGGGCGGTCGACCAGCCAGGCCAGCTGACGCGCCTCGGCGACGGTGGCCCGCGTGTCGTGGGCGAGACGGGGGTCGACCTCGATGGAGACCCGGCCGTCGCGCCCGCCGGTGGCGTCGTACACCTCGCGCAGCACGTCGGCGGCGGCGCGGACGTCGGCGGTGGTCATCATGCGGACCGCCTCGTCGACGGTGACGCCCCGGGTCGCCAGGTCGGCGAGCTGCTCCTCGTAGCCCTCGCCGGAGCCGATGGCGGCCTGGAAGATCGACGGGTTGGTGGTGACGCCGACGACGTTCTTCGTCCTGATCAGCTCGGCGAGGTTGCCGGAGTCGATCCGCCGCCGCGACAGGTCGTCCAGCCAGACGGACACGCCCTGGTCGGCCAGGCGCTGCAGTGCTCCCGCGGTGGCGGTTGCTTCGGTCACAGTGATCATCTTCTCTTTCTGCGCTCGGATCGAGGTCGGATCGCGATCGGCTCGGGTCCGGATCGGGGTGGGATCCGGTGGGGTCAGCCGCGGGCGGCGGCCAGGGATTCCCTGGCGGCCGCGGCCACGTGCTCGGCGGTGAAGCCGAACTCGGTGAACAGGGTCTTCGCGTCGGCGGAGGCGCCGAAGTGCTCCAGGGAGACGATGCGGCCCGCGTCTCCGACGTACTTGTGCCAGGTCAGGCCGATCCCGGCCTCCACGGCCACCCGGGCCCGCACGGAGGGCGGCAGCACGCTCTCGCGGTACGCGCGGGGCTGCTCCTCGAACCACTCCACGGACGGCATCGACACCACCCGCGTGGCGGTGCCCTCGGCCTCCAGCGCCTCCCGTGCGGCCATCGCGAGCTGCACCTCGGAGCCGGTGGCGATCAGGACGACGTCCGGGGCGCCGGTGGAGGCGTCGGCCAGGACGTACCCGCCGCGCGCCGCGTCCGGGTTCGGCGCGTAGGCCGGCACACCCTGGCGGGTGAGGGCGAGGCCGTGCGGCGCCGGGTCGGTGGAGTGGCGCCTGAGGATCTCGGCCCACACGGTCGCCGTCTCGTTGGCGTCGGCCGGGCGGACGACGTTGAGGCCGGGGATGGCGCGCAGGGCGGCGAGGTGCTCGACCGGCTGGTGGGTCGGGCCGTCCTCGCCGAGGCCGATCGAGTCGTGCGTCCACACGTACGTCACCGGCAGCTGCATCAGCGCGGACATGCGCACCGCGTTGCGCATGTAGTCGGAGAAGACCAGGAAGGTGCCGCCGTAGATCCGCGTGTTGCCGTGCAGGGCGATGCCGTTCATCTCCGCGGCCATCGAGAACTCGCGGATGCCGAAATGCACGGTGCGGCCGTACGGGTCGGCCCCGGGGAGCGGGTTGCCCGCCGGGAGGAAGGACGACGTCTTGTCGATGGTCGTGTTGTTCGAGCCGGCCAGGTCGGCCGAGCCGCCCCACAGCTCGGGCAGGACCGGGCCGAGCGCCTGGAGGACCTTGCCCGAGGCGGCGCGGGTGGCGACCGCCTTGCCGGTCTCGAACACCGGCAGGGCGTCCTGCCAGCCCTCGGGCAGCCGGCCGGCGAGCACACGGTCGAACAGCGCCGCGCGCTCGGGGTCGGCGTCGCGCCAGGCGGCGATTTGCTTGTCCCAGGCGGCGTGCGCCTCGGCGCCCCGGTCCAGGGCCCGGCGGGTGTGGGCGAGGACCTCGCCGGCGACCTCGAAGGACTGCTCCGGGTCGAAGCCGAGGACGCGCTTGGTGGCGGCGACCTCCTCCGCGCCGAGGGCGGAGCCGTGGGAGGCCTCGGTGTTCCGCGCGTTCGGGGCGGGCCAGGCGATGATCGTGCGCATGGCGATGATGGACGGGCGCCCCGTCTCGGCCTTCGCCGCCGTCAGCGCCGCGTACAGCGCGTGCACGTCGACGTCGCCGCTGTCGGCGGGCTCGATGCGCTGCACGTGCCAGCCGTAGGCCTCGTACCGCCTGAGCACGTCCTCGGAGAACGCGGTCGCGGTGTCGCCCTCGATGGAGATGTGGTTGTCGTCGTAGAGGAAGACCAGGTTGCCGAGGCGCTGGTGGCCGGCCATCGACGACGCCTCGGCGGAGACGCCCTCCTGGAGGTCGCCGTCGGAGACGACCGCCCAGATCGTGTGGTCGAAGGGCGACTCGCCCTCGGGGGCCCCGGGGTCGAACAGGCCGCGCTCGTAGCGGGCCGCCATCGCCATGCCCACCGCGTTGGCCACGCCCTGGCCCAGCGGTCCCGTGGTGGTCTCCACGCCCGCCGTGTGTCCGTACTCGGGGTGGCCCGGCGTCTTGGAGCCGTGTGTGCGGAAGGCCTTGAGGTCGTCCAGCTCCACCTCGTACCCGGCGAGGAAGAGCTGGGTGTAGAGGGTCAGCGAGGTGTGGCCGGGGGAGAGGACGAAGCGGTCACGGCCGGTCCACTCGGGATCGGCGGGGTCGTGACGCATCATCTTCTGAAAGATCGTGTACGCCGCCGGGGCGAGGGCCATCGCCGTACCCGGGTGCCCGTTCCCCACCTTCTGCACGGCGTCGGCCGCGAGGACACGGGCGGTGTCGACGGCACGCCGGTCGAGTTCGGTCCATTCGAAGCGGTCCGCGCTGTCCACTGTCTGCTTGCTCGACTGCGTGCTCATCTTCAAGAAATCCTCGATCGGAGCGGAGTGCCTGGTCTGACGCGTTCAAACTTAAAAGTCTGACTTTTGGGAGTGAAGGTCGTGGTGTGCCAGCCTGTGGTGAAACTGGGACACGCCCCGGCCACGGGGCACACGGGGCACACGGGCGGGACGGTACGAGAAGGACATGGCGGACGAAAGAAACCAAGGCGGCGGCGACGGGATCAGAACGTTCCCCTTCCCGGTCGATCTCAGCCTCCTCGGAGTCGGTATGCAGGTCGGGCCCATGGGCGCCGGCCGCACCTGGCACGCGCACGCCCCGCTGCACCGCGTACACCGCATCGACTTCCACATCGTCATGCTCTTCACGGGCGGCCCGGTCCGTCACATGATCGACTTCGCCGAGTACGAGGCGTCGGCCGGCGATCTGCTGTGGATCCGTCCCGGCCAGGTCCACCGCTTCGCGCCGGAGACCGAGTACCGCGGAACGGTGGTCACCATGCAGCCCGGCTTCCTGCCCCGCGCCACCGTCGAGGCCACCGGCCTCTACCGCTACGACCTGCCGCCCCTGCTCCATCCCGACGAGGCACGCCTCGCCGGACTGACGGCGGCGCTCGACCAGTTGCGGCGCGAGTACGAGGATGCGACCACCCTGCCGCTGAGCCTGCACACCGCCGTACTGCGCCACACGCTGTCGGCGTTCCTGCTGCGCCTGGCGCACCTGGCGGCGAGCTCCGCGCGGGCGGCGCGGGAGGGGCGGGCGGACACGCCGGGGGACAGCACCTTCACCCTCTTCCGGGACGCGGTCGAGCGGGGCTTCGCCGCCAACCACAGCGTCAGCGCCTACGCCGACGCGCTCGGTTACTCCCGCCGCACCCTGGTCCGCGCGGTGCGCGCCGCCACCGGCGAGACGCCCAAGGGCTTCATCGACAAGCGCGTCGTCCTGGAGGCCAAGCGGCTCCTCGCCCACACCGAGATGCCGATCGGACGGGTCGGCGCGGCGGTCGGCTTCCCGGACGCGGCGAACTTCTCCAAGTTCTTCCAGCAGCACACGGACCAGACACCGGCGGCGTTCCGGGCGGAGCTGCGCTGAGCGGACCGGCACCGGACACGACGAAGGGGCCCCACGGTGAGTGGAGCCCCTTCGCCTCTCCTGCGGGGGGTCGGTTGCCGGTCAGTGGCCGAAGCTGAACCAGTTCACGTTCACGAAGTCGGCGCTCTGGCCGCTGGTGAAGGTCAGGTACACGTCGTGGGTGCCCGTCACCGAGGCGATGTTCGCCGGTATCGTCCGCCACGACTGCCAGCCGCCCGTGTTGCCCACGGCGAAGCTGCCGATCGGCGTGCCGGAACGGCTGTCCAGGCGCACCTCGACCAGTCCGCTGACCCCGGCGGCCGCACCGCTCGCCACCCGCGCCTTGAACTGGGTCGCCGCGCTCGAACCGAACTTCACGCCCTTGTACTGCACCCAGTCGCCGTTCGCGAGGGCGCCGAGGTTGCTCCCGCCGCCCGAGTCCGAGCTGCCCTCGGTCATCGTGCCGGACTGGGCGTCGTACGACTCGGCCTCGATGGTGCTGTAGGCGTCACGGTCGCCGCCGGTCGGTGGCGGTGTGGTACCGCTCCCACCGGCCGACAGCACCTGGACGTAGTCCACGAGCATGGAGTGGCCGGGCTGGGTGCCGCCGTCCGGGCCGCCGCCGAAGGCGTCCGGGAAGCCGCCGCCCATCGCGACGTTGAGAATGATGAAGTAGCCGTGGTTCGTGGCGTTCGCCCACGTCGTCGCGTCGACCTGGTTGGCGCGGACGGTGTGGAAGTTGTTGCCGTCGACGGAGAAGCGGATCTCCTCGACGCTCGTCGAGCGGTCCCACTCCACCCGGTAGGTGTGGAAGCCCGCCTGGCAGGTGGCGCCGGGACACGGGGTGTTGCCGCCGATGCCGCTGGTCTCGTTGCAGGGGCCGCCGGGAGAGGTGCCGCAGTGCAGCGTGGACCAGACCGTGTTGAGTCCCTGGGTGTTCTCCATGATGTCGATCTCGCCGACGCCGGGCCAGTTCCAGTAGTTGCCCCGGTAGGGCGCGCCCAGCATCCAGAACGCCGGCCAGTAGCCCTTGGCCGCCGCCCCCGTGACGTTCGGGACCTGGATGCGGGCCTCGACGCGCAGCTTGCCGCCGGCCGGGGGCTCGAAGTCGGCGCGCTTGGTCTCGATGCGGCCCGAGGTCCAGTTGCCGGCGCCGTCGCGCTGCGGGGTGATGCGCAGGTTGCCGCTGCCGTCCAGTGAGACGTTGCTCGGGGAGGAGGTCATCGTCTCGATCTCGCCGGTGCCCCAGTTGGCGGCGCCGCCGGGGTACGAGGTGCCGGTGTCGTACTGCCAGTTGCCGGTGTTCACGCCGGAGCCGGCCGCGCCGTCGAAGTCGTCGGCGAAGACCTGCGTCCAGCCGGACGGGGGCGGGGGCACGGCCGCGCCCGCCGACGGACCCGTCACGGCCGTCGCCGCCGCGGCGAGGCCGAGTGTGCCGACGACGGCCACCAACGCCCGGCGCAGCGGCCGGCGTCTGGGCGGGTTGCCGGATGTGTGACTCATGTGGGGGTCGCCTCTCGATGCGGGAGTGGGAAGCGGTACGCCCGAGCGCGCTCCGCGGGGAGACGGGTGAGAGCGCTCTCAGAGTGCGGCCAATGTGCTCCCGGCCGCTGCCGCCGTCAAGAGGTGAAGCCGAGAAACTCCTTGCGGGGCAGGGGAGTTCAGCCCATGAACGTCGTGAACGTCACGAAAGTGCCGGGCGGGGGCGACCGGTGCGAAGTTCTTCTCACCACCGTCGCCGCGACGGCACGCAGTGGGCTCGGGAACGCGTGCATCACGCGCCCTGCCCTTTTGTTCAGGCGACGCGGGTGTCGTAGGTCTCGCGGTTGGCGAGTACGTCGTCCATGTGCGTCTCGGCCCAGGACTTGAGGCCGCGCACCATGGCGTACAGCGACAGGCCGAGATCGGTCAGCTCGTAGGAGACCGTGACCGGCACGGTCGGCGTCACGGTGCGGGTCACCAGGCCGTCGCGCTCCAGGGAGCGCAGCGTCTGGGTGAGCATCTTCTGGCTGATCCCGGCCAGGAGGCGGGCAAGCTCCGAGTAACGCATCGCCCGGGGCTCGCCGGCGCAGTCGGTGCCCGGCCGTTGGGGACCGCCGTTGCCGAGCGCGGCCAGGACCAGCGTGACCCACTTGTCGGATATCCGGTCGAGCAACTGCCGGCTGGGGCACACCGCCAGGAACGCGTCGTACTCCACCTTGGCCTGCGCCCGCCGCTGGGCAGCCGTCGTCGTCGCCATCGAACCACTCCTCACACCCCTTCGGGTGCCTTACGCACTCCGAAGTGCCTACTTCCCCCGAGAGAGTTGCCTGTCAATGATGGCGCAAGAAACCATCAGGAACCAGCAGGTGGTTCGACATGAAAGGCAGAGCAGCGGTATGAGCACGCTTCTCGTTCCACTTCCCGGCGGCACCTGGACCCTGGGCGACCTGACCGTCACCCGGTTCGGCTACGGAGCCATGCAACTCGCCGGTCCCTGGGTCATGGGCCCGCCCGCCGACCGCGACGGCGCCCTCGCCGTTCTCCGCGAGGCCGTCGACCTCGGCATCACCCACATCGACACGGCCGACGCCTACGGCCCGCACATCACCAACCAGTTGATCCGCGAAGCGCTGCACCCCTACCGTGACTCGCTGCACATCGTGACCAAGGTCGGAGCGACCCGGGACCAGGAGGGAGGCTGGCCCCCGGCCCGGCGACCCGAAGACCTGACCCGGGCCGTCCGGGAGAACCTGGAGAACCTCGGCCTCGAAACGCTGGACGTGGTCAACCTCCGGCTCGGCGACGCCCAGGGGCCCGTGCCCGGCTCGCTCGCCGAGGCGTTCGAGACACTCGCCGAACTCCAGCAGCGGGGCCTGATCCGGCACCTCGGCGTGAGCAACGCGACGGCGGAGCAGGTCGCCGAGGCACGCTCGATCGCACCGATCGTGTGCGTACAGAACATGTACAACCTCGCCCACCGCCAGGACGACGGCCTGATCGACGAGCTCGCCGAGCAGGGCATCGCCTACGTGCCCTTCTTCCCGCTCGGCGGCTTCACCCCGCTGCAGTCCTCGGCGCTGACGGCCGTAGCCGCCCGGCTGGACGCGACGCCGATGTCGGTCGCCCTGTCCTGGCTGCTGCGCCGCTCGCCGAACATCCTGCTGATCCCCGGCACCTCGTCGGTGGCGCACCTGCGCGAGAACGTCGCGGGTGCGGAACTTCCGCTCTCCGACGAGGATCTCACCGAGCTGGACAAGATCGGCGGCTGAGCTCCTCGCGTCGGCAGGCGGGGCGTACGGGACGGGCGTCGGAGCATGGGCGGAGCGGCCGCGGTGGCGGCCCGCGCGTACAGCGCCTGGGCCGGGGTCGCCACCGACACGGCACAGGCGGTCGCGAAGGGCGCCGCACGCCGCCACACCAACGGCACGGCGGTCGCGGCGCCGAGCAGCCGGCCCCGCCAGGACAGGGGGTCGCCCCCCCTCGTCCGGGAACAGCCACTGCAGCGAGACGGCGAACAGCACCAGCGCGGCGACGTGGCGTCCACGGCGTACGGGTGGGTCGTAGGCGGCCGTGCGACGACGGAGGCGAGCGAGGAGGACAAGGGGGACCGGGCGGACATGGGCGGCTCCTCCGGGAAGGGCCGTCCCAGTATCGACAGCCGCGCGGGGCCCGTCCTCACCGGTGAGAGGGATATGCGGGCGGCGGTGCGCCCTCGCGCCCGTGTTCGGGGCGCCAGCCCAGCGCCCGTGAGATGCCGCGCGCCGCCAGCCGTACCGCGGGGACCAGCGTCGGCACCTGTGCGCCGGCGTACGGCACGACGACCGACACGGCCGCCGCCACGGTGCCGTCCCGGCCGTGCACCGGGGCGGCCACCGACAGGGCGTCGTCGGTGATCTGACGGCCGCTCACCGCCGCCCCGGTGCGCCGCACCTCGGCCAGCACCCGGCGCAGTCGTACCGGGTCGGTGATCGTGTAGGGCGTGAAGGAGGCGAGCGGGCCGGTGCGGTACGCCTCCTGGAACTCCGGCTCGCCGTGCGCGAGCAGGGCGAGCCCGACCCCGGTGGCGTGCAGCGGCCAGCGGGCGCCGACGCGGATGTGCACGCCGACCGACGACCGCGCCGCCAGCCACTCGATGTAGACGACCTCGTCGCCGTCCCGCACCGCCAGCTGCACGTTCTCGTGGGTCGCCTCGTACAGGTCCTCCAGGTACGGCAGGGCGACCTGCCGCAGTGCGAGGCCGCGCGGGGCGAGTGCGGCGATCTCCCACAGCCGCAGGCCGACGTGGTAGACGCCCGACTCGTCCCGCTCCAGGGCGCCCCACCGGGTCAGGGCGCCCACCAGCCGGTGCGCGGTGGTCAGGCTCAGCCCGGCCCGGCGGCTGATGTCCGTCAGGGACAGGGCCGGGTGCGTGTGGTCGAACGCGGCGAGCACGGAGAGCAGCCGGTCGGGGGCGGTGGACGTGGTCACCGGGCCGAGGGTAGGGCGCCGGCCCGGCTCTGGACAGGGGGAAGGGAAGGTGCACGCGAGTCGGCACCCGACCGTGCCATGATCGGCGCCGGACGGAAGTGCGGCCGGCGACGGAAGGGTGCGGACGTGAGGCTGACGATGCTGGGCGGCGGCGGGTTCCGCGTGCCGCTCGTGTACGGGGCGCTGCTCGGGGACCGCGCCGAGGGGCGCGTGACCGACGTCGTCCTGCACGACACGGACGCGTCCCGGCTGGCGGCGACGACCCGGGTACTGGCCGAACAGGCGGCCTCGGTGCCCGACGCGCCGACGGTGACCGCGACGACCGACCTGGACGAGGCGCTGCGCGGCGCCGACTTCGTGTTCTCCGCGATCCGCGTCGGCGGCCTCCAGGGACGGGCCGACGACGAACGGGTGGCGCTCGCCGAGGGCGTCCTCGGACAGGAGACGGTCGGCGCGGGCGGGATCGCCTACGGGCTGCGGACCGTCCCGGTCGCCGTCGACATCGCCCGCCGGGTGGCCCGGCTGGCGCCGCACGCCTGGGTCATCAACTTCACCAACCCGGCCGGCCTGGTCACCGAGGCCATGTCCCGGGACCTCGGCGACCGGGTCATCGGCATCTGCGACTCGCCGGTCGGCCTCGGCCGCCGCGTGGCCCGCGTGCTGGGCGCCGACCCGGACCGCGCCTTCGTCGACTACGTCGGCCTCAACCACCTCGGCTGGCTGCGCGGCCTGCGCGTCGCCGGACGCGACGAACTCCCGCGGCTGCTCGCCGACCCGGAGCTGCTCGGCTCCTTCGAGGAGGGCCGGCTCTTCGGCCCCGAGTGGCTGCGGTCCCTCGGCGCGATCCCCAACGAGTACCTGCACTACTACTACTTCAACCGGGAGACCGTCCGCGCCTACCAGGAGGCCGACCTCACCCGCGGCGCGTTCCTGCGCGACCAGCAGGCCCGCTTCTACGACGAGATGCGCCGCCCCGACGCCCCGGCCCTGGCCACCTGGGACCGCACCCGCGCCGAACGCGAGGCCACCTACATGGCGGAGAACCGCGAGACGGCGGGCGCGGGCGAGCGCGAGGCCGAGGACCTGTCCGGCGGCTACGAGAAGGTGGCGCTGGCGCTGATGCGCGCCGTCGCCCGCGACGAACGCGCCACCCTGATCCTCAACGTCCGCAACCGCGGCACGCTCTCCGTCCTCGACCGCGACGCGGTGATCGAGGTCCCCTGCCTGGTCGACGCGAACGGCGCCCACCCGATGGCCGTCGACCCGCTGCCGGGCCACGCCACCGGCCTGGTCTGCGCGGTCAAGGCCGTCGAGCGCGACGTCCTGACCGCGGCCGAGACCGGCTCCCGCGCGGCGGCGGTACGGGCCTTCGCCCTGCACCCCCTCGTCGACTCGGTCGACGTCGCCCGCCGCCTCGTCGACGGCTACCGGGCGGTGCACCCGGGGCTTGCCTACCTCAGGTGAGCCCCGCCGGCGCGGACGTCGCCGGTGCCGGCGCGGTCGCCGCCGGCTGCGCCGGTCCCGGTGCGGGCGGCGGGGCCGGAACGGCGGGGAGGTCCGGGCGCTGGTTGGGCAGGGACACCGGGCGCACGGGGCGCGGTCCGGACACCACCGCGTAGTCCTGCCCCAGGAACGGCGGCTCCAGCTCACCCGGGTCGTCCCCGAGGGCCAGCCGGACCGCCGCCCACGGCACGTTGACACCGCACAGCGCCAGCTGGTGCAGCCCGCCGGCCGGGCGGGTGTTGACGTCCATCAGGACCGGCCGGTCGCCGTACATCCGGAACTGCACGTTGGACAGGTGGTGCAGCCCGAACGCCTCGGCGATCCGCCGCGCCGGTGCCAGCCACTGCTCGTGCAGGGTGAACCCCCGGCGGCGGCCGTTCTTGGTGCGGCCCACGGCCAGCCGGACCCGGCTGTCGGGCCCGGTGAGGCAGTCCACCGAGACCTCCGGCTGCTCCAGGCGGGGCATCACCAGCCAGTCCACGGGCTCCTCTGCCGCCCGCAGCGCCTCGACGACCAGGGGCAGCGGCACGGACGGGCTCGGGAAGCCGTTCAGATGCGCGAGCGAGAAGGGGTCCCGGGTGACCATCCGGAAGCCCACGCCGCCCGCGCCGGACGCCGGCTTGAAGCACGCCCGGTGTCCGCCCGCCTCCAGTTCCTCCACCGCGAGGACGAGCTCCTCGGCGGTGCGGACCCGCCACCACGGCGGCACCGGCACGCCGATGGCCCGGACCGCCTCGTAGGCGATCACCTTGTCGCTGAACAGGGCCACGGCCTCCGGCGGCGGAGCCAGCAGTGCCGTACCGGCCGCCTCGAACTCGGTGCGGTGCGCCACGATCGCCGACTGGTGCAGCCGGGGCACGAACACGTCGATGGCGCGCCGCACGCACTGGTCCAGCGCGTACTCGACGTACCCGGCGGGGGACAGGCCCTCCGGCTCCAGGTCGGCGGTGTCCGCGGCGGCCAGCACGGGGGAGTCCGGGTCGCCGTGCGTGGCATGGATCTCGACGGCCCGGTCGGCGGGATTTCTCCGCAGCTGATCCATGAAGAAGACGTTCTCCGCGTACGTGCGGTTGAGCCAGACGCGTACGGGAGAAGCCATGCAAGCCGCCTTCCAGGGTTCGCGGGCAGGGCGAAGCGGGCCGTGCCCGGCCAGGGGTTCGGAGGGTCACCGAGCCGCTCTGCGCGAAGAGTGAGGCGTGGCGGTGGTGTTGGGGCGATCATAGGGGTACGCGCGGCCCCGAGTGCAACGAGCGTCACACGGATGCGCCGGCCCGGCCGTGCACCGGCCTTCGGACCCGCCGGGGCGGGCGCCGCTGGGCCGCCTTGTGACCGGGGCGGCGATGTGATCTCGTGGCGTCGAACGCGTGTCCGGGGAGGGGTGGGGGATGACGTCGAGGGCCGGTGCTCCGGGGAAGCTTTGGGCGATCAGCGACCTGCACATCGGTTACGAGGAGAACCGGGCCCTGGTCGAGCGGATGCACCCCGAGTCCGGGGACGACTGGCTCCTGGTGGCCGGCGACGTGGCGGAGACCGTCGCCGACGTCCGCTGGGCGCTCGGGACCCTCGCGGGCCGCTTCCGCCGGGTCGTCTGGGCCCCGGGGAACCACGAACTGTGGACGCACCCCAAGGACCCGGTCGGCCTGCGCGGCGTCGCCCGCTACGAACACCTCGTCGAGATGTGCCGCGAGCTGGGCGTGACCACACCCGAGGACCCCTACCCCGTGTGGGAGGGTGCGGGCGGCCCGGCGGTCGTCGCGCCGCTCTTCCTGCTCTACGACTACTCGTTCCTGCCCCCGGGGTGCGCGACCAAGGCCGAGGGTCTGGAGTACGCCCACGGCACCGGCGTCGTGTGCAGCGACGAGTACCTGCTGCACCCCGACCCCTGGCCCAGCCGCGAGGCCTGGTGCCGGGCGCGGGTCGCCGAGACAGAGCGCAGGCTCGCCGGGATCCCCGCGGACCTGCCGACGATCCCGGTCAACCACTACCCCCTGGACCGGCATCCCACGGACGTGCTGTGGTATCCCGAGTTCGCCATGTGGTGCGGCACCTCGCTCACCGCGGACTGGCACCGCAGGTTCCGGGTCGACACCATGGTCTACGGGCATCTGCACATCCCGCGCACCACCTGGCACGAGGGGGTCCGCTTCGAGGAGGTCTCGGTGGGCTATCCGCGCGAATGGCGCAAGCGACCAGGGCCGCCCGGGCGGCTGCGCCCCATCCTGCCCGCGACGGCGACTTCGGCGCCCGTGGGGCCGTCGCGCCCGGAGGTGACCCGGTGATCGAGGAACTGCTGCCCGACACCGTCGTCGCGGTGGAGGCGTTCGGCCACGACGACACCGGACACCTGCCCCTCTACCCGGAGGAGGAGGAGATCGTCGCACGGGCGGTCGCCAAGCGGCGCCGGGAGTTCACCGTCGTGCGGTCCTGCGCCCGCCGGGCCATGGAGAAACTCGGTGTGCCCCCGCAGCCCGTGCCGACCGGCGAACGCGGCGCCCCGCGCTGGCCGGCCGGCCTCACCGGCAGCATGACCCACTGCGACGGCTACTGCGCCGCCGCCCTGGTCCGCCTGACCGACCTGGCCTCCCTCGGCATCGACGCCGAACCAGACGGGCCCCTCCCGGACGGCGTCCTGAAGACCATCGCCCTGCCCGCCGAGGCGGCCCGGCTGCGGCGGCTCGACGAGGAGCGGCCCGGCGTCCACTGGGACCGGCTGCTGTTCAGCGCCAAGGAGTCGGTCTACAAGGCGTGGTTCCCCCTCACCGGGCAGTGGCTGGACTTCGCGGAGGCGGACATCGAGGTTTCCGTGGATCCGGTCGACCCCCGCCGCGGCACCCTGCACGCCGCCCTGCTGGTGCCGGGACCGACCGTGGGCGGCAGGCGCCTGAGCCGCTTCGACGGCCGCTGGAGCGCGCGGAACGGCCTGGTCACCACGGCGATCACGGTCCCGCACGCCTGAACGGCGGCCCGGCCGCCCGCCCCCGTCAGGGACGCGGGCACCAGTCCCGCAGCAGCCGGAAGAACGCCTCCTCGTTCCCCGTCAGTCCCGCCGCCTCGAGGGCCTGCTCCGCCTCTGCCAGCACGGAGGGCGGGACGACGGGCGGCCGGGGAGGAGCGCCGGGAACCGCCCCGGTGTCGAAACCGGCCCGCACGGTGTGCAGGAGCCGCAGGTAGGCCTGAACGGCGGTGCGTTCGTGGTCGGTCAGTACGGCGGTGGTCATCGGTCGGCACTCCCCACAACGACGTCAGCGGTCACGCGCCCCCGCACGGCGGCGGCACCCTCCCAGCTTGCCGCCCACCACTGACAATCCCCTCCAGCCGCGCCCGGTGCCCCGCTCCGACCACACCGATCGGGCCATCGGCCCGTGGCCGCCGACTTCGGCGGCCCTCAGCCCAGATAGCCCAGCGACGCCTCGATCCGGCCCGCCAGGTGGTCCCGCTGCACGGGCCCGCGCAGCGACGAACCGGCCAGCCAGGTCCGGCACTTGCTCGCCAGCAGCAGGCCGAAGGCCTCCGCCTCCCGCTCGTCGGCGAGGTCGAAGCGGGAACGCGCGGCCACGGTGCGCACGGTGGCGCGCAGCGCCTCCTCGTCCCGGTCCGCGCCGTCCGTGGCCGACAGGCGGGCCGCGACCGTGGCCCCCTCGACGTCATGTCCGCCGTGTCCCGCCTGCATGTGCCACAGCTCGTGCCCCAGGATGACCAACTGGTGGCCAGGCGCGGTGCGTTCCTCGACGACGACCAGGTCCCGGTCGGTCATGTCCAGCCACAGGCCGCTGGCGGTGCCGGGTGGGAAGGCGGCCATGCGGAACAGTACGGGGCGGCCCCGCCGCCGGCTCATCGTCTCGCACAGCGCCGTGTACAACTCGGTGGGCGGCGCCGGTGCGGGGAGCGTCAGTTCCCCGACCAACTCGCCGCACAGGCGGCGCATCTCCTTGGCGATCGCCACGTCTCTCCCCAGGCTCACGACAGGCTCACGACTCGGGCCGCTTCACGCTCTCCAGGAGCATGTCCAGCCACTCGGCGACCTTGTCGCGGTGCTGGTCGGTGGGCAGTTGCGCGGCCCGCCAGGCGATGCCGCGCACGCCGTGGTCCTGGAGCAGCCGCTCCAGCGGGTCGGCGGCGGCGGCCGCCGCCTCCCGCTCCCGGTCGGCGAGCTGCTGGAGCAGTTCCTGCTCGGTGCGCTGGAGGGCGCCCGAGAGCGCCTCGGGGTCCTCGGCGGTGAGGAATCCGGCGTGCACCCGGAAGAAGCGCTGAATGGCGTCGCAGTGCTCCATGGTGGGGCGCCGGTCGCCGTTGATGAGCGCGCCGGCCTGCTGCCGCGACATTCCCGCGCCGTCGGCTATCTCCTGCTGGGTGTACTTGCGGCCGTTCGGTTTCAGCCGGGTGCGGCGCAGCAGGTCCAGGCGCTGTACGAACCTGGTCTGGACGTCGGGCTCGCCCGCCGGCCGGCCGCCGAGCAGGGCCCCGACGACGGGCTCGGGGACGCCGCAGGCGGCGGAGAGCCGGCCGACGTCGAACACCTCGGTGTGCGGCACGCCGAGCCGGTCCGCGAGTGCGCCGACCCGGGCGACGACGGCGGTCAGCGTGGTGGTCGGCATGGTGCCCGGACCTTCGAAGCCACCCGTCACCGACAGCTCTCCTACGTCTCTCACAAGCCCCACAGGCTTCTCACAAGCAGTTGCCGTGAACTTCCCGGAGAGTAGCCTGCCGCTCGAACTCACATCCATACATCGCCACAACTGTGGCCTATTTCAGCCGTCAACAGGCACGAAATGCCACGATAGTTGACACGCCTGGCATCGGGGCGCCAGGATGCGGGACGCCGCGAGAAGGCCGCATAGGCAAGAGGGGTGACCTCCCGATGGCATTTCAGGCAGGAGGGCAGCGGTCGGCGCCGCGGCCCGCCCCCGCGACCCCCGAGGCCCAGGCATATCTCCAGGACTACACCGCGCTCCTGGAGGCCGTCCCCTTTCCCTCTCTCGTCGTCGACCACCGCTGGGACGTGGTGCTGGCCAACGGCGCCTTCCGGACACTCTTCCAGGGTGCCGGACCGCATCCGACGGCCATGCCGGACGACAACTTCCTCAGGTTCGTCCTCTTCCACCCGGACGCCTCCACGGTCCTCGGCGAGCACGAGTCGAGCTGGTGCCTGCCCATGCTGGCGCACTTCGCCGCCGCCCTGGAACGGTACGGCCACGATCCCGGCCTGCAGGCCGTCCGCCGGGACATCGCCCAGGACCCGATCATGGAGGCCGCCTACCGTCAGGGCCTGCCGCACTGGATCCGCGCCGTCGGAGTCCGGGCCGTCGAACACGACGGTGCCGTACGGCCGCTGCACCACCCCGACCCGCGCCGGGGCACCACCGAATGCCGCGTCGTGGTCGAGACGCCCAGGGCGCTCCAGGAGCTCGGCTACACCAGGCTGACGCTGGTCCTGCGGGAGCCGCGCCGCACCGCGCACCGGACGCCGCGTGCCCGCCGAGCCACCTCCCACCTGAGAGTCGTGCCCGCCGCCGAGTGACCGGTGGTCACAGGCGGGGCGGAGCGTCCGTCCCGAACTGCTCCTTGAGCGGCTCCTTGAGGGGCTCCTTGAGCGGCGTGCCCGCCGCCGCGCGCTTCGCCGCCTGGATCTGCTCGTACACGTGGGTGCGCAGCTCCGCGAAACGCGGGGCCACCCGGGTGTGCACCTGGTCCCGCCCGCCCGGCAGGTCGACCACGAGCTGCTCCCGTACGACGGTGGGGGAGGCGGACAGCACGATCACCCGTTCCCCGAGGTAGACGGCCTCGTCGATGTCATGGGTGACGAACAGGACCGTGATGCCGCGCCGGTGCCACAGCCGCCGTACCAGGTCCTCCAGGTCGGCGCGGGTCTGCGCGTCCACCGCCGCGAAGGGCTCGTCCATCAGCAGCACCTCGGGCTCGTACGCCAGCGCCCGCGCGATGGCCACCCGCTGCTGCATGCCGCCGGACAGCTGCCACGGATAGGCCCCGGCGGCGTCCGACAGCCCGACCGACGCGAGGGCATCCGCGACCAGCTCTCCGCGCCGCGCTCTGGTCAGGCCCTTCTGTCTCAGGGGCAGCTCGACGTTCTGGCCGACCCGCATCCACGGGAACAGGCTGCGTCCGTACTCCTGGAAGACGAACGCCATCCCGGGCGGCGGACCGGCCACCCTGCGGCCGGCCAGGAACACCTCGCCGGCCGTCGGTTCGAGCAGCCCGCCCACGCACTTCAGCAGCGTCGTCTTGCCGCAGCCCGACGGGCCGACCAGGCAGACCAGTTCACCGGCCGCCACACTGAACGTGAGGTCGCGCACCGCCTCGACGCGCCGCCCCGAACCCTCGTACACCTTCTTCAGGCCGCGTACGTCGAGCATGGACCGCCCTTTCACGAGTCACGAGTCACGAGTCACGCGAGCTTCACCGGGACCGCCGGGCGGCGGCGCGCAGGCCGTGGTACCAGCCGAGCGCCCGCCGCTCGACCAACCGGAAGAGGACCGACAGGACGAAGCCGAGCAGCCCGAGCAGCAGGATGCCGGTCCACATGCCGGGGATCGCGAAGGAACGCTGGAACTGCACGATGGTGAAGCCCAGCCCGTTGCTGGCCGCGAACATCTCGCTGATGACCATCAGGATGATGCCGATGGACAACGCCTGGCGCAGCCCCGCGAAGATCTGCGGGCTCGCCGAGCGCAGCACCACGTGCCGCAGCCGTGCCACGCCCGTGATGCCGTAGGAGCGGGCCGTCTCGGCCGTCACGGCGTCCACCGCCCGTACCCCCTCGACCGTGTTGAGCAGCACCGGCCAGACGCAGCCGGTGGCGATGACGACGATCTTCATCGTGTCGCCGATCCCCGCGAACAGCATGATCACCGGCACCAGCACCGGCGGCGGCACCGCGCGCAGGAACTCCAGCACCGGCTCGCACACCGCCCGCACCCGCCGGTAGGAGCCGATCAGCGTGCCGAGCGCGACGCCGACGACGGCCGCGAGCGCGTAACCGGCGGCCAGCCGCAGCACGCTGGGCAGCACGTCACCGCGCCACCGCTCACCCGTCCACACGTCCGGGAACGTCTCCACGATCGTGCCGAGCGGCGGCCGGTACACGTCCTCGCTGCCGGCCGAGGACACCCACCAGACGGCCACGAGGACCACCGGCAGCGCGAGCACGAACACCAGCCGCAGCAACAGGCGCCTCACACCACCACCTCCCCGCGCACCGACTGGTGCCAGGCCAGCGCCCGCCGCTCCACCGACCGCGCGCCGACGTTGATCAACAGCCCCAGCAGACCGGTGACGACGATCAGCGCGTACATCTCGGGCACCGCCTGCGAGGTCTGCGCCACCGCGATCCGCGCACCCAGACCCGGAGCCCCGATGACGAGTTCGGCCGTGACGGCGAGGATCAGCGCCACGGCCGCCGCCAGCCGCACCCCCGTCATGACGTACGGCAGCGCGGTCGGCCACAGCACGTGCCGGACCCGCGCCCAGGTGCCCAGACCGTACGAGCGTGCCGTCTCCTCGGCGACCGGGTCGACGTCCTGGACGCCGTACAGGACCTGGATCAGCACCTGCCAGAAGGAGGCGTACACGACCAGGAGCAGCACCGACCTCAGCCCGGTGCCGTACAGCAGCACCGCCAGCGGGATCAGCGCGACCGACGGGATCGGGCGCAGGAACTCGACCGTGGACGCCGTCGCCTCGCGCAGGTACGGCACCACGGACAGCAGCACGCCCACGACGATTCCCGCGCCGACCGCGACGGCCAGGCCCAGCGCCCAGCCGGTGAGGGTGTCGCCGAGCGCGCTCCAGAAGGCGCCGTCGGCGATCTCCGTGCCGAGCGCGTCGGCGATGCGGCTGGTGGGAGGGAAGTACTCCTCCTCGACGAGGCCGAGCCTCGGCACCGCCTCACCCAGGGCGAGGAAGGCCGCGAGCCCGGCCGTACCCAGTGCGGCGTCGGCTCCCCTCACGGCAGCAGCTTGTCCAGGTCCGGCGTCCGCTTGAACAGGCCGTCGGCCTCGCCGAGCTTCGCCAGCTCCTCGATGGCGGCACGGTCGGGCTCCGCGGGCCACTTCGGCAGGGTCACCTTCGCCAGCACGTCCGCCGGGATCTTCGTGTACGTGGTGACGATCTCGCGGACCTCGTCGGGGTGCGCGTCGGCGTACGCGAGGGACTCGGCGGTGGCGTCCTGGAACTTCTTCACCACCTCCGGGTGCTCCTGCGCGTACCGGGTGGAGGTGAAGTACATGGCGACCGTCAGCTTCGGCGCCACGTCGATCATGGGGGAGGATATCTCCCGGCCGCCCTGGCTCTTGATCGTGGCCAGCGCCGGCTCCACCACCATCGCCGCGTCGATCCGCCCGGCGTCGAGCGCGGCCGGCATCTGGTCGAAGGCGAGCTCGACCAGCTCCACCTCGTCCGGGTCGCCGCCCGCCTCGCGCACCGAGGCCCGCACCGCCGTCTCGTTGATGTTCTTGAGCGTGTTGATGGCGACCTTCTTGCCCTCCAGCTCCTTCGGCGACCTGACGGGGCTGTCGCCCTTCACGGTGAGCGCCTCGAAGTCCTTGCCCACCTCGCCCGTCGAGGCGATGCCGTTGGCCACCGCCTTCACGGGCACGTCGTTCGACTGGGCGATCATCAGCGACGTCATGTTGCTGAAGCCGAACTGGAACTGCCCGCTGACCACGCCCGGCACGATCGCCGCGCCGCCCTGCGCGCTGGAGAAGGACAGCTTCAGCCCCTGCTTGTCGAAGAAGCCCTTCTTCTGCCCCAGGTACAGGGGCGCGACGTCGACGATGGGGATGAGACCCACCTCGACCTCCGTGGTGCCGCCGGACGAGCCGGACCCGTCCGACCCTCCGGAGTCGTCGGACGAGCCGCACGCCGTCGCGGCGGCCAGGACGGACACGGCCGTGAGGCCGACGAGCAGACGACGCATGACTCCCCCTGGAGGAACGTGCTCAGTGGGAACGTGCTCAGCGGGAACGTAGGGCCGGTGCGGAGCCGTGGTCAATGCTCCTGCCGATATGGGCCGTTGGGGTTTCAACCGGGCTTGCGTCGCCGCGGAGTCACAGGTCCAGCACGAGCCGCCGGCCGCGGCACCGGGACACACAGATCAGCATCGTCTCCCCGGCGGCCCGCTCCTCCTGCGTGAGCACGGAGTCCCGGTGGTCCGGTTCACCCTCGACGACCTCGGTCTCGCAGGTCCCGCAGGTGCCCTCCGTGCAGGAGTAGAGCACCTCCACGCCGGCCTCCCGGACCGCGTCCAGGACCGAGACGCCGGGCGGGACGGCGACCGTACGACCGCTGCGCGCGAGCACGACCTCGAACTCCGTCGCCGGGGCCTCGGCGTCGGTCTTCTTCGGGCGGAACCGCTCCACGCGCAGGCTCCCGGCCGGGCAGCGCGCCTCGACGGCGTCCAGCAGCGGGCCCGGTCCGCAGCAGTAGACGAGGGTGTCCGGGGACACGTCGTCGAGCACGGGGGCGAGGTCGAGCAGTCCCGACTCGTCCTCGGGGACGATCGTGACCCGGTCGCCGTACCGCCCCAACTCGTCCGTGAACGCCATGCCGGCACGGGTCCGCCCGCCGTACAGCAGGGTCCACTCGGCCCCCTCCTCCTCGGCGGCGGCCAGCATCGGCAGGATCGGGGTGATGCCGATACCGCCGGCGACGAAGCGGTAGCGGGGCGCGCGCTCCAGCCGGAAGTTGTTGCGCGGGCCACGCACCCCGACCTTGTCGCCGGTCCGCAACTCCTCGTGGACGTAGGCCGACCCGCCCCTCCCGTCGGTCTCGCGCAGTACCGCGATCCGCCACACCGCCCGGTCGGCCGGGTCGCCGCACAGCGAGTACTGCCGCTCCAGCTCCGGGCCGAGGACGACGTCGACGTGGGCGCCGGGTTCCCAGGCCGGAAGCGGCTCGTGCAGTGGATGGCGCAGGGTGAGGACGAGCACGCCGTCGGCCGCGGTCTCCCGGCGGTCGACGACGAGTTCGGCTTCGTGCCGGGTCATGAGCCGTTCCTCGAGAGGTCGTGTCCCTGCGGGTGGGCGAGCATCCAGTCCCACATCGCGACGGGGTCCTCGGCCGTGTGCTCGGCGCCGCAGTGGCAGGTGCCGTACAGGACGTCGGTGCCGGGCAGCCAGTCGATGCGGTAGACCTCGCCGGTACGGCCGCTCACCGGGCCACCTGCGGCTCGCTCCCGGCGCCCTCCTCGACCAGCCGGGCCAGGATGCGGCGGGCGGCCAGGCCACCGGTGTCGATGTTGATGCTCAGCTCCTGGTAGCCGGTGCGCTCGCTGCCGAGCGTGCGCTGGAGCAGGTTGAGCGCGTCGACGTCCTGCATGACGACCGTGCGGTTGTTCTTGTACAGGAACTCGGTGACCTCGGCGTCGTCCGTCGCCCAGTCCCGGGAGACCGCCCAGAAGTCGTACACCTTTCCGTCACCGGACGGCGTGATGGCGTAGGTGATCTCGGTGTGGAAGCCGTCGGGATCGCTGCCGTCGGGCGCGGGCACCGCCCCGGTCGGAGCGACCCTGCTGTGCAGTACATACAGACAGGGCGCGTGGTACTCGATGTCCTGCCAGCGGTCGATGCGCCCGCTGATGCCCGTGGACCTGGCGTAGAACGGCGGGCACTCGGCGTCGTCCATGTGCCGGCTCACCCGGACGATCCCGGCGCCCTCGTCGACCTCGGTGGTGATCGGCGTCTCGGCGACCTCGGGCGTGCCGATGTAACCGCCGTGCAGATACGTCTCGTGGGACAGGTCGAGGAGGTTGTCGACCAGCAGCCCGTAGTCCGCGTCGATCGGCTCCATGCCCCGGACCGTGACCCAGCCCGGCGCGTCCAGGTGCCGGGCGCGCGGCACCGCCCCGGGGTCGGCCAGCGCGGGGTCGCCGATCCACACCCACACCAGGGAGTCCCGTTCGGCCACCGGGTAGGAGGCCACGCGGGCGGTGCGCGGGACGCGTTTCTGGCCCGGGACGTACACACAGGTGCCGGTCGTGTCGTACGTGAACCCGTGGTACCCGCACACGAGCCGGTCCCCGTCCAGCCGGGTCGGCGCCTCGGACAGCGGATAACGGCGGTGCACGCAGCGGTCGTGCAGGACGACCGGGCTCCCGTCCTCCTCGGTGCGGTAGAGCACGAGCGGCTCGCCGAGGATCGTACGGCCCAGCAACTCGCGCCCCACCTCCTGGCTGTAGGCGGCGACGTACCACTGGTTCCTGGCGAAGGCGGTCATGTGCGGCATCGTTGCGGCTCCTGTCCGTCGTGGGTGGTGGCATCGTCCGGGAGGGCCGCGCGGGGTGGCAACGCCTCTTCCGTCCCACGGAAGGGGAGGCGGAGCGGGACTGTCGGTGGGTGCCCCTAGTCTTTCGCCAACGTCACGGCGTGGCGCGCCGATCCGGTCCGCGCCGCGCGCCGTGCCGTGTACCTGGTGGTGGGGAGAGGCGAAGAACTGATGGGTTGGCTGGCAGCGGGCGGCACGTACGAAGTCGCTCTGGTGGAGGGCCGGGTGGTGGCGCGGTCGGCGTCGGCGAAGTCCCCGGCGCAGGGGAAGCGGGAGCGAACCCTGCCCGCGGAGATACGGGACCGCCCCGAGGTGATCGAACTCCAGCGCTTCGCCGAGTGGCTGGACCGGCACGCCGCCGAGTGCGCGGCGCAGGTCGACAACTGGATGGTGTCCTCGCTGCCGGTGCCGACCGGGCTGCTGGCCCAGGTGTGGCCCGACGAGGCCTGGCAGGCGGCACTGCGTGACGTCGTGGTGGTCGGGGAGGGCCCCGACGAGGCCGGCTTCCTGCGCGACGCCGACGAGTCGGACGGACTGCGGGTGGTGAACCTGGACGGCGAGACCGTCCGCCTGACCGCGCCCACGGTGACCATGCCGCACCCGGTCCTCCTGCCCGACCTGGAGGAACTCCGCACCTTCGCCGCCGAGCTGGGGGTGGTCCAGGGCGTGGAGCAGATCCACCGCGCCACCTGGCCGAAGCCCGCCGGCACCGACGGCCGCGCCGACAGGGTCACCGAGTTCGCGGGCGCCGAGTACCGCTCGTGGTTCCACCTCTCCTCACGTGCCACGTCCCTCGGCTACACGATCTCCGGGAGCAGCATCGTCCACCGCGTCCGGGACGCCGGACGCGTCTTCACCGCCTCCGTCGGCATGAGCGACCCCTACACCGAGGAGAAGGCCTGGACCGGCGGCCTCACCTGGAGCCACGAGGACGCGTACCGGCGCCTCCCGCTGAGCGAGGTCGGCCCCGTCGCCTGGTCCGAGGGCATGCGCATGGCCGCGGCCCTGCACGCCGGCCGCACCGTGCCCACGGACGACGCCCGGTGAACGCCGCAGCCATACGCACACCCACGAAAGGCATCCGATCATGAGCGACGGCACGACCCGGGGCGGGGCGACGGCAGAGGTGGAGGAGCTGCTGCGCGCCGGTGCGGTACTGCCGCCGGGCACCACCGGGGGAGGCGACCGCGCCGTGCCCGTGTACACCCGGGCCTACCGGCATCCGGGCCTCGACGACCGGATCGTCGTACGCCTGACGCCCGCGGACCCGGCCGCCGCAGGCTCGGCCGCCGACGATCCCGCCCCCGGAGACCCGGCAAACGGGGACGACGGCGGCGGATTCCTCGGACTGCTGCCCCTGGGCGATCCGGTCGAGGTCGGTGTCGGACAGCACCGGGCCATGGGCTTCCCCGAATGGGTGCTGGTCCGCCACCCCTCCGACGGCCATCTCGCGATGTCCCTGGTCGAGGAGATGGACAAGGTCGCGCGGACGGTGCGCTCCCGGGCGAAGAAGGCCCGCGCCACCTACGAGTCGATCGGCGAGCGCCTCGCGGGCTCCGTGCCGCACTTCCTGCCCACCTTCTACGAGGAGGCCGGCCGGGTGTTCCTGGCCGCCGGGCACAAGGCGTACGCCTCCCAGATGTTCGTCAACGCGCGCAAGGCCGAGACGGCCCACGCCCTGCCGTTCGACGAGGCCCGCATGGACGCGGTGTTCCTGGAGTTCGCCCTCGCCGACGCCATGCCCACCAAGGTGCTCTCCAGCTACGCCAAGGGACTGGCGACCCGGGTGCCGGCCGCCACCGCCTTCCGGCACCTGCGCGGGCTCTTCGTCCGGCTCGCCGCGCACGGCGTGGCCCCGTCGAGCCCCGGCGCGGGTGATCTGCGCAGGCTGGCGAAGGCCGCCGCGGGCAGGAACGCGCTCGCCGAGGAGATGGCCTACCTGCGCGAGGTGCTGCCGCTGCCCGGCACCCTCAAGGCGCCCCCCGGCTGGTGGAAGGCCCACCGTGCCGCCCTGGTGGAACTGACCCGGCGCGAACCCGCCGCCCGCGGCACCCTGCTGGGACTGCTGCCCTCGGGGTGGGAGCACGAGGAGCTGGGACAGTGGCTGGAGGTGCTGGAGAAGACCGGTGCCACCGAGGGGCTGTGCGACGCCGCGCTGCCCGCCGAGGCACGGTCCCCCGACGGGACGGCCGGCTGGACGCGCAGGTTCCTCGCCCTGTGCCGCACCGACGACCGGCACCTCGCACCGCCGGAGCTGTACCCGCTCGTCGACCGCATGGCCGACACCCTCCGCACCGAACTGACCTCGCAGGGCGGCACGTTGCGGCCCCCGGTCAGCGACGTCGACCTCCTCGACCAGCTCCTCGCCCTGCGCATACCGGTCGGGGACCCCGAGCAGAGCCCCGGGCTGGGCCTGCAGGACTGGGCGGCCCGCGACGAGCGGCGCGACCTCGTCGCCCTGGAGGCCGACCCGCGATTCCGCGGGGTCTTCCGGAGCGGCTGCCCCAGCTACGAGCGCGAGGGCATCGACAGGCGCACCGTGACCCGGCTGGCCGAGTCGCCGGGCGGGCGCCCGATGCTCGCGGAATGGGTGGCCGACGTCAGCCGCAGGTACAGCCGCAGCGAGCTGGGTGAGTTCGCCCTGTACAGCGGCCCGTTCGAGACGCTGAAGTGGCTGCCGGGCGAGATCCTGGCGACCGCCGAGCAGGAGGTGCGGGACGCCCTGGACATCGGCATGGCCCCGGTGCTCACCCGCACCCTGCGGGGCGGGATACTCGACGAACTGGGCTGGCCCGCCTGGGAGGAGGCGGTCGGCTCGCCCGCGTCGCCCGAGGAGGCGCGGAGCACGTGCGTGGGCGAGGCCTGGCCGCACCTGATCGTCTTCCGCGACGGTCGCGCCCGGGTGGTCGGAGCGGAGGGCACGGTCCTCAGTCACGAGATGCGCCTCCCGGACGCGTCGGAGCGCTCGGGTGCCGACGTCCGTTACGTGAACGGCGGGCTCCTCGTCTTCTGGAAGAGTCACTCCCCCTCCAGCTCCTACGGCTACTGGTACGACGCCGACACCGGCGCCTCCTCGCCCACGGAGCTCGACGGCGACGTCCGCTCCCCCTACGCCTGCCACGCGAACGGGAGAGGCGGGAGCAACGGCATGCCTCCCACCTCCCTCCCGCTCCCCGGGGGCGGCCGGACCACCGGCGACGGTGTGCTGCGGCGCGGGGACGCCCACATCCCGCACCGGCGGCAGGTGATCGGGGACGGCACGTCGTACTGGGTCTGGATCAGGGACTGGTCCGACCAGGGGAACAGCGCCTGGTTCGCGTACGACCCGGTCGGCGGCACGGTGGGGGAGCGCGACGTGCCGGACTGGTTCACCGAGGGGCTGCGCGCCGCGCCGGACGGCAGCACCCTCGACACCGCCTGGCTGCTGCCCGCACCCTCCGCCGCACCGGGGCCGATGTGTGCCCCGGTGGACGGAGTGCTCGGCTGGCGTGTGATCACGCTGCCCGACGGCACGCGGTGCGGCGAGGACCTGGCCGGCCGTTCGGTCCGCGTGCCGCGGCGGGTGGGCGGGTACCCGGAGAACGTGCTGGTCTTCCCCGGCACCGACCGGCCGGTGACCGTGATGCGATGGTCGAGCGACCTCCAACTGCGCGACTCCGAAAGCGCGGTGCTGGCCCACATCGGTGGCGATCAGACGGCCGGTCCCTTCTCCGCCGGCACCCCCCTGCTGCCGCCCGTGCGCTACTGGCACCTGCTCCAGCCCCGTGACCCGCAGGGTTCCACGGCGCTCCGCGAGGTCGGCGACGACGTGGCGTCGGCCCTCCTGGCGGCGGCCGCGGCCGAGGCGGCCGGGGACGAGTCGACCGGCGCCGAGGCGGAGGACCGGGACGCGGTGCTCGGGGCCGTCCGCGCCCTGCTGCCGCAGATCGGCCACGAGGCGCTGCTCAAGGGCATCACCGGAGTGGTGCGGTACGCCGCCGAGCAGCAGCGCGTCCTGGACGCGGCGCTCGCCCGGCTGGACTCGGCGGTCCAGGGCGTCACCCCGGAGGAACCGAGGCCCGCGATCGGCGACCGCCTGCTCGCCTCCGCGCTGAACGGTGTGGGCCTGACCGAACGTGACGAGCGCGGGTACTACGACTTCCGGCACGACCTGTTCGACTTGCCGCAACTCCTCGCCCGGTCGATGAAGGGCCTGGCCGAGCCGGCGCCCGCGGGCATCCTGCACCTGTCGATCGACAGACTGGGGCCGTTGGAGCACCTGAACGCGCTGGCCCTGCCCGAACTGCCCGCCGTACTGGCGCTGCGGGCGGCCTCACAGGCCACCGTGGAGGAGCACCGGCGGGCCCTGGACGCCTTCCTCGGCGAACTGGACGCGCAGGGGCTGACGGAGCTGGACCCCGGCCACTGGCGCCGGGTCCACCTGGCCTTCGACCCCGACACCTTCGACGGGCCGGGCGCCACGCACGGGTACACGCGGGGGACCGTGCTCGACCTGGACGGCGGCGCGTTCCTCGTCTTCCCCGACGACTGGTACCAGTTCGTCCGCGAATACGGGCCCTACGAGATCAAGGGCAAGCACTACGGCGCGGTCTACCACGACCCGTCCGGCCGCTTCGCGACACCGGCCCCCTACACACCGGTGTCCGAGGAGCCGTTCGTGCCTCGGCCGACCCGGGCGACCGGCTGGGTCGCCGCCTTCCAGGCCGAACTGGCCGAGCGCGGTCCGGTGCCCTGGCGCCCCGAGGCCGCCGAGGAGTTCGCCCGGCTCACCGGCGTCACCCCGACCACGGCCCGGCTGGTGCTCGCCGGAATGCCGCAGACCGACGACAAGCGCGTGGGCGTGCCCTCCGCGACCCTCAAGGTCATCGGGGTCAAGTCCGCCGACGCCAGCGTGGCCAAGGACGAGCTGAGGTCCCTCGACAGCGGCGCCCTGCGGGCCGTCGTGGCGGCACTGCTGCCCACCGAGCCCTCCCGGCTCTGGACGCACGGCCCCGACACCGCCCGCGCGGCCGAGGTCTGGAACGAGCGTCTCGGCCGGCGGACCCCGCTGCCCGAAGAGGTGCTGCACGACGCCGTCCGCACCGTCGAGTCCGTCGGCTGGGCACCCGCCGACGCCCTGCGGGGTTTCGTGGACCTGGCCACCGAGCCCCGGTTGACGAAGGACCTGACCTGGAGCTTCGGCCGCTACTACCTGGAGACCGCCGAGAAGACGCCCGGCTTCGACGGCCCGGTGCTCAAGGGGGCGGTGACCATGGCCGCGTGGCTCGCCCACCGGCTCCCGTCCGGCGACCCGCTGCGCGCCACCCTGCCCGGCGTCCTGACCGCGCTGCGCGAGCGCCTGGCCCACCCCGGCCTGCTGCTCGCCCTCGACCGGCGGGGCGTCGACTGGGAGGCGTTCCGGCGCGCCGCCTCGGACCCCACGGAGACCGGCGACGGCTTCGAACGCCACGGCGCGGTCGTGCTGGGCACCGAGCGGACGGAACCGCTCCCCGCCATCCGGCCGGCGCTGCTGGACGCCGCCGGTCACGACCCCCACCTGGCGGCGCTGTTCACCGGTGAGCGGCCGAACGCCCAGGAGACGGCACTGCGCCTGGTCCACGACCGGCCGTTCGCCGAGCTGCTCGCCGATCCGGGGAACCCGATGGCCGGCGAGCGCGACGCGGACGGGCAGTGGTGGCCCCAGGACCCCGCCCGTTCCGTGCCCGACCTGGTCGGTGAGGCCGCCAAGCGGTACGGCATCGGCGAGGACGCCGCCGTCCTCTACCTGATGCTGCTCGCCATGCCGGATCCCACCGACCGCAACACCGCCCGCTGGACCGGCTGGGGCGGGCAGCGCGGCGGCACCGCCCGGCTGCGTGCCGCCCGCGCCGAACTGGCCGCCACGGACCTCGTGGTCGAGGGCAGCCGTTCCAAGGCCGGACGCTCGCTGTTCCTGCCCGGCGGCTGGACCCGGCAGCCGAACCCGCACCTCCCGCTGGAGCGGTGGAAGCTGCCGATGTACGGCCTGTCGGAGGGCGAGGCACCCGTCCTGGGAGTGATCGTGCCCACCCGTCCCGTCGCCGGTCTGTACCGCGAGGCCTGGCAACGCGTCCAGGACGGGGACGCGCCGCGCCTGGAGGAACTGGAGGTGCCGCGACCGCGGAAGCGTCGCCGCTGACGTCCGCCGGGGCAGGGGGGCGGCCGTCGCACGCGGCCGCCCCCTTGCCGCACCCTGCCTCCACTGTCCGAGCACTCACCTGGACCCATGACCGCACGTGAAGAGACTGCCGCCCGGCCGGCCGCGGCGGCGGCCCGCGCAGAGCCCTGCCTGATCGGCGTACGCCACCACAGTCCCGCACTGGCCGCCGTCGTCCCCCGGCTGCTGGACGCCGCGGACGCCGAGGTCGTCTGCGTGGAACTGCCGGCCGACTTCCAGCCGTGGCTGCCGTACCTCGCCGATCCGCGGACCGTGGCGCCGGTGGCCCTGAGCGGTGCGTACGAGGACGGACGGCTGCACTTCCACCCGCTCGCCGACTTCTCGCCGGAACTGGCGGCGATCCGCTGGGCGCGGGAGCGGGGTGCGGAGGTGATCTGCTGCGATCTGCCGCTGGCGGACCCGGTGTGGTCCTCCGGGCCGCCGCACGGCGCCACCGGGACGCCCGGTGCCGACGTCGACGAGCTGTGGGACCGCACCGTCGAGGCACTGGCGCCCGGCAGCGCACCCGAGGCCGTGCGCCGCGCCGCCCTCGCCTTCGGGCGGGCGGTGCGCCGGGACGGCGCGGACCACGAGGGCCTCGCGGCCGGTGACCTCGCCCGCGAGGCACACATGCGCCGGGTCCTCGCCGCGCAGGGACAGCGCCGGGTCGCGGCGGTGGTCGGCGCCTTCCACGTGCCCGGGCTGTCCGAGGAGGGGGAGCCGGGGACGGTGGCGCAGGCCGAGCCCGGCGCGACGCCCGGAGCGGGCTCCCCGGTCGTCACGTCCCTCGTGCCGTACGCCTTCGCCCTGCTGGACCCCCGTTCCGGCTACCCGGCCGGCATCCGCGACCCGCGCTGGCGGCAGGCGGTGCTCGACGCCGGTGGCGACCCCCACCGCATCCGCGACGCCGCCGCCCGGTTCATCACCGAACTGTGCCGGGAGATCCGCGCGTCCGGCGACACGGCGGGCACCGGCGAGGCCGTCGAGACCCTGCGACTGGCCTGCGACCTCGGCACCCTGCGCGGTCTGCCCGCACCGGGCCGCGCCGAACTCCATGAGGCGGTGACGTCCGTACTCGGCCGGGGCCGGCCCCTCGGCCGGGAACTGGGCGCCGTCCTGGTCGGCACGGGCCATGGCCACCTCGCGCCCGGTACGCCCCGTTCCGGCCTCGGACCCTGGGTGGAGGCGGAACTGGCCGCACTGCGGCTGCCCGGACCGGCCGACCCGGGCAGCCGGGACCTCCGGCTCACGCCGCTGCGCTCCGCGCTCGACGCCCGCCGCGAGATCCTGCTCCAGCGCCTGAGGGAATGCGGGGCGGGCTACGCGGAGCCCGTCGAGGTGACCGCGGGAAGGCAGGGCAGCGCGCTCACCACCCGCTGGCGGGCCGCGTGGACCCCGGCGGTCGCCGCCCGCCTCGACCTCGTGGGCGTCCGCGGCGTCACCGCCGCCCAGGCGGCCGACGGCACCCTCCGGGAGAACCACCGCAGGGCGTCCGAGTCCGGCCGGGTCACCCCGGCCAGGGTTGTCGCCCTCCTGGGGGCCGCGGCCCGGTGTGCCCTCCCCACCCTGCTCCACGACGGCCTGACGGAGGCCGAGCGCGTCCTGCCGGGCGCCGCCCGACTGCCCGAACTGCTCGACGCCCTGGACCTGTTGGAGGCGCTGCGCCGACGGCACCTGCCGGGCACCACCGAAAGCGTCCGCGCCCGGGCGGCCCGGCTCGCCGGCCTGCTGCTGGAAGCCGCCGTCCGGGTCCTGCCGGGACTGGCCGGCAGCGACGACACGAAGGACGCCGTCGCGGTCGTGACCCTCGCCGTCCGCAGCGCCGAGGACCGGCTCGGACTGCGGCTGGACGGCGAGTTGTACGCGCTCTCCCGCACCGGCTCCCCGCTTCTTCAGGGCGCGGCGCAGGCCGCCCGAGTACTGCTGGACCTCGACGGCTCGGACCTGCTGGGCGCGAGGCTCGCCGACTGGGTGGACACGGCGACGGGACCGGACGGCCGGCACCGGCTGGAACGCCGGCTCACCGGGGTACTCGTCGCGGCCGGACCGCTGATCGAGTCCGCGTCCACCGCTCTCGGCCCGCTGTTCGAGCGCCTGGAGACCATGAGCGACCGCGCCTTCCTCGACCGGCTGTACGCGTTGCGCGGCGGCTTCAGGGCGCTCACACCGCAGGGGCGGACCCGGGTGCTCGCGGCCGTCTCCGGCCGCCTGGGCGACCGGCCCGACCTCCAGCTCCCCGCGCCGGCCGAGCTGGTCGGGCGGTGGGCCGCGGCCGACGACGAGGGGTACGCCCTGCTGCGGGACCTGGGCCTGGGGGACCTGGTGAGCGACCCCGCGCGGGCACACGCCGGAGCCGCGCCCGGTTCCGCGCCGCCGACGGAGCGTTCCGCCGCCGGCGAGGCCGTGCACGGAGCCCTACGGGTCGGCCCGGCCGACCGGTGGCGGCTGCTGCTGGGCCGCGACACCGCGCAACTGCCCCCGGCCCTGCGGCCGTACGCCCGGGCCCTCGACGAACTGTTCGGCCAGGACGGAACCGAAGCGGACGGGGAGAGCGGGGAGATCGGGGACGGCGGTGAGCAGGAGCCCGGCGCGACCGGCCCCGCCGGAGCCGGCGCCGCCACCGACGACGACCGGGCCGGTGGCCGGACCCGCGCCCGGCCCGGCGTCCGGCAGTGGGCCGAGGACCTCCGGGTGCTCTTCGGCACGGAGATCCGGGAGGAGATCCTCGGGCGTGCCGTCGCCGACGGCCGCACGGACGCCGTCGAGCTCCTCGACGCGGCCTCCGTACGCCCCTCCGTGGAACTGCTGACCACCGTGCTGTCCCTGGCCAGGGGGATGCCCGAGCAGCGGGTGGCGCAGCTGAGGCCGCTCGTGAAGCGGCTGGTCGAGGAACTCACCCGGGAACTCGCCACCCGGCTGCGCCCCACGCTGACGGGCCTGACCACCCCCCGCCCCACCCGGCGTCCCGGTGGCCCGCTCGACCTGCCCCGCACGCTGCGGGCCAACCTCGCGTACACCCGCCGGCGGGACGACGGGCGCGTCGAGGTCGTCCCCGAACGGCCGGTGTTCAGGACCCGTACCGCGCGGCAGAACGACTGGCGGCTCGTCCTCGTCGTCGACGTCTCGGCATCCATGGAGAACTCGGTGGTGTGGTCGGCGCTCACCGCCGCAGTCCTGGGCGGAGCGCCCATGCTCTCCACCCACTTCCTCACCTTCAGCACCGAGGTCGTCGACCTCACCGGCCTGGTCACCGACCCCCTCTCGCTGCTGCTGGAGGTGAAGGTCGGCGGCGGCACGCACGTCACGGCCGGTCTCGCCCACGCCCGATCGCTGGTGACGGTGCCCGACCGGACCCTGGTGGTGGTCGTCAGCGACTTCGAGGAGGGCGCCGCCGTCGAGGGGCTGCTGGCCGAGACCAGGGCCCTCGTGTCCTCCGGCGTCCGGCTGCTGGGCTGCGCCGCGCTGGACGGCGAGGGAACGCCCCGCTACTCCGTGCCGATCACCCGGCAACTCGTCGCCGCCGGAATGCCGGTGGCCGCCCTCAGTCCGCTCTCGCTCGCCCGCTGGGTCGGCGAACAGGTCCGTGGAGCCTCCCGATGACCCGACCCCGCCCGGACACCGGCCCCTCGCTCCCGCCGGTGGCACCGGAGGTGCTCGCCGCCGCGGTGGAGAGCCTGACCACCCGGCTGCGCGGCAGACTCGACGCGGCCGTCGAGGCGCTGGCCGCCACACCCGTCGACGTCACCGAGGACGGCACGTACGGCGTCCGCTGCGGTGAGGACGCGTGGGTGACCCTGACCCCCGGCCCGTCCGGCACGATCACCGCCCCCGACCAGGCACGCTGCACCTGCCTCCTGTCCCCGCGCTGCCTCCACCGCGCCGCGGCCCTGGGCACGGCCCCGGCCGCGAACGCGACCCCGCCCGCCGGCCTGGTCCGGCCCGCCGGTCCGGTCGTGGACGCGAGCCAGCCCGCCGAGCTGGACCGGCCCGCCGATCCGGCCCCGCCCGCCGGCCTGGTCCGGCCCGCCGGTCGGGTCGTGGATGCGAGCCTGCCTGCTGACCTGGACCGGCCCGCTCATCCGACCTCGCCCGCCGGTCGGGTCGTGGACGGGAGCCAGCCCGCCGAGCTGGACCGGCCCGCCGATCCGGCCCCGCCCGCCGGCCTGGTCCGGCCCGCCGGTCGGGTCGTGGACGCGAGCCTGCCTGCTGACCTGGACCGGCCCGCCGGTCGGGTCGTGGACGCGAGCCTGCCTGCTGACCTGGACCGGCCCGCCGGTCGGGTCGTGGATGCGAGCCTGCCTGCTGACCTGGACCGGCCCGCTCATCCGACCCCGCCCGCTGGTCCGGTCGCGGACGTGAGCCAGCCCGCCGAGCTGGACCGGCCCGCCGATCCGGTCCCGCCCGTCGGTCTGGACCGGCCCACCGAACCGGCCTCGTCCGCCGTGAGTCCAGCGCCCACCGCGGAACCGGCGTTCCCCACCGCGGAACCGGCGTCCCCCACCACGGAACCGGCCTCCCCCGCGGCGCAGGGGCGGCGCCCCTCCGCCGACCAGGTCCGTGCCGCCGCGGACCTCTGGACGGCGGCCGCGGCGGTCCTGGCCGCCGGAGTGACCGCCGCGGGCGCGGTTCTGCGGGCCGAGTTGCTCCGGGCGGCGCACACGGCCCGCCTGGCGGGCCTGCACCGCGCGGAGGGCGCGGCCCTCGACGTCGTACGCCGGGTGCGCGAGGCGCACGACCCGCACGGCGCTCACGACGGCCACCGGCCCTCCGAGTTGGTGGCCGCCCTGCGTGAACTCCTCCTCGTCACCCACCGTCTGAAGGCGGCCGACCCCGACCCGGAGCTGATCGGCGCCGTCCACCACAACCACCGCCCCGACGGGCCCCTGCGCCTCTACGGCGTCTGCCGTGAACCGGTGGTCGGACCCGGCGGCCTGGGCGGCGTCGTCACCCATCTCGTCGGCGACGACGGCCGCTGGTACACGCTCCGCGACGTCCGGCCGGGCGGCGCGGAGCGAGCCCGCCGCGCCGGTTCCGCCCATGTCGCCGTCCGCTCCTTCCTGAGCGACCACGAGCGGCTGTCCCGCGGCGGTCTGATCGTCACCGGGGCGGTCGTCGCCCCGGACGGCCGCCTGCTCGCCGAGCCCGGCGTCCGGGCCACCTTCGCCGCCGGACGCCCATGGACCCGCGCCGTGCGGTCTCCGGCGTCCGCGGCCGCCGCCCCCGGCGGGACCGGGCACGCCCCGCCGCTGACCGGCTGCGACGTGGAGATCCTCGCCGCCGACGGTGAGGAGGTGCTGGTCCGGGTCCTCACCGGCGACGTTCCCGGGCCGGCCGTCCGGCTCGCCCCCGCCCACCGGCATCCCGCCCTCGCGCACACCGTCAACCTGCGGCGGCTGGGCGCGTGTCCGGGGCTGCGGGTCCGGGTCCTCGGCCGCGTCGACCCCGACCGGGTCACGGTCCTGCGTCCACTGGCCGTCGGGCCGGTGTCCGGCACCGGGGCGACGACCCTGCGCCTGCCCGAGGAGTGGCGGGACCGCGCCGACCTCGGCTACGACCAGTTGGGCGACGGCCACTTCCCGTCCGAGGCCCCCTGCCCGGCCCCGCCGGTACGTCCCGACGCGGTCGCCCGCCCGGCCGACTCGCCGCTCCGGCGCGTGCGCGACCTGGTCGAACTGGCGGTCACGGGAGGACGCCGCGCCGCCGCGGAACCCGCGCGCGACAGCGACCGCCACGGCCATGCAGCCGCGTTGCGCCGCGGCGGGTTCGGCACCGGCGCGGACCTGTTCACCGCGCTCGGCGCGGTGGCCGCCCGGCGTCCCCGCGACGCCTTCGGACGCCTGGCCCGGGACGACCAGGACCACTACGCGGCCCAGTGGCTGGCCACGGCCGTCTACCTCGCCGGCACGGAGGCGGCCCTGGGACGCGGCCTGTGGCGCGGGTGAACCGCGGGCCCCCGGGCGGCCCGCGTCAGCGCTCCAGTTCCCTGTGCGCCGTCTCCGGCAGCCGCAGGTACACCAGCGAGGACAGCAGGCACAGCACGGCGACGTACCAAGGGAAGAGACCGGAATGCCCCAGGTCCTTGAAGAGCGTGCCCACGTACGGTGCCGTACCGCCGAACAGCGCCACCGTGAGCGAGTAGGGGAAGCCGATGCCGGCCGCCCGCACCCGGGGCGGGAAGACCTCGGCGTTCACGGCGGCGCTGATGGAGGTGAAGCCGGTCAGCAGGACCATCCCGGCGCACTGCACGAGCAGCAGCACGGCGAAGGAGTCGTGCAGGGAATGCAGCAGCGGCACGCTCAGCAGCGCGAACCCCACGCCGAAGAAGAGGAGCAGGGGCCGGCGCCCGAACCGGTCGGAGAGCATGCCGCCGAGCGGCTGGAGCAGCCCGAAGAAGGCCAGCGAGATCGTCCCCGCGAGCAGCGCGTCCGACTTGGCGACGCCCGCGTTGAGTTCGGCGTACGTCGGCAGGTACGACGTCCAGGTGTAGTAGGCGATGGTGCCGCCCGCCGTGATGCCGCAGATCAGCAGGGACTCGCGCGGATGGCGGCGCAGCGCCTCGAACAGGGCCGGCCGCGGCGCCCGTTGCTGTTCGGCGCTGCGGGTCTCCTGGGCGCCCTGCCTGATCCAGAAGCCGACCAGGCTGAGGACGGCGCCGAACACGAAGGGGACCCGCCATCCCCAGCCGTTCATCCGGTCCTCGCTCAGCGTGTCCACCAGCAGTGTCGCGATCCCGGAGGCCACCAGCTGCCCCGCCGTGGTCGAGACGTACTGGAAGCTGGAGAACAGGCCGCGCCGGCCCGGCCCCGCCGACTCGACCAGGAACGTCGTGGAGGCCGCGAACTCGCCGCCCACCGAAAGCCCCTGGAGCAGCCGCGCCAGGACCAGCACCACCGGGGCCAGCACGCCGGCCGCCGCGTATGTCGGGGTCAGCCCGACCAGCAGACTGCTGCCGCCCATCAGCAAAATGGTGACGGTCAGCGCGGCCCGCCGCCCCCGCCGGTCCGCGATCGCGCCCATCAGCAGCCCGCCGACGGGCCGCATGAAGAAGCCCACCGCGAACACGGCGAACGTCGACAGCAGCGGCACCAGCGAGTTGTCGGCGCTCTTCGGGAAGACCTGGTCCGCGATGTAGGTGGCCAGGAAGGTGTAGGCGTACCAGTCGTACCACTCCACGGCGTTGCCGACGGAGGCGGCGAGGAGCTGGCGCAGAGGGTGAGCAGGGCGGGTCGTGGTCGTGATGGTCTCTGTCATGATCCTGACCCATTCCCAGGAAAATCCCTGCTCACGCGCGGGTCGAGGCACTCGACCCGCAGCCGCTGGCCACCTTGAGCCGCCGCCGTCGACCGGCGGCGTCGTTTGGTGCGGCCGACATCCAGATCCATAATCACGGGCGCTGAGTCAGCAAAAGGTCAGCATGAGCCCGAGGTCAGTACATTGCCATCCACCTTCAAGCAGCTCGCTCGCGGTATGGGCACGTTCGACAAGACGTGCAGCTGCAAGCGCCCCACCCAATGCCAACACCCCTACTTCATCCGGTACCGCGACGCCGGCGGCCACCAGCGCGAAGAGAGCGGCTTCCGAACCCAGGACGACGCCAAGGACCGACTCGTCGCGCTGTACGCGCAGAAGTCGAAGACACCCGCGTCCAAAGCCGAGCTCATCCGCCACTACGGGCAGATGCGGTTCGAGAACTTCGTCGGGGATTACATGGGGCGGCAGCGTCGGCTGTCGTACGGCACGGTGTACGAGTACGAGCGCCTTGCCCGCAACCACCTGATTCCGGAGCTTGGAACAAGGCGCGTAGAGACCTTCACTCCGCTGGTGGTGGAGAACTTTTTGACGACCATGGACCGCCTGGGCACACCGGACCCCACGCAGTTCAAGGTCTTCGTCCTCTTGAAGACGCTATTGCTCGACGCCCACCGGAAGGGTGCGATCGAGGGGCACCCGCTCCAGGACGTCGACGCGCCGCAGTACGAGGCCGAGCGGGCGGTCGTTCCCACCAAGGAGCAGGTGATCGCGATAAAGACGGCGGCCGCCAGCGATCGCTTCTCGATGTTCATCGACATGATGGCGGGCTGCGGACTGCGCAATGGCGAGGCGCTGGCGCTGAACGTGAACAACATCGTGGCCGACGATGTCTACCGCGTCACGGAGCAGGTCCACTACCGCACGAAGAAGCTCGAAAAGCTCAAGCATCGCAAGCCGGGGGAGTTCCGTGAAGTCCCGCTGCCCCGGAGCATCAGGGAGTCGATCGAGCGCTTCGTTGAGAAGCACGGTACGACCGAGGACGGCTACGTCCTGCAGGGGACTCGGGGGAAGCACATGAACCACGGCACGATCAACGCCATCTGGTACCGCAAGCTGCCGGGCAAGAAGGTGTTCATCCCAAGGGGCATGACGATCTACGGGAACCGGCACTTCTTCGCGTCGAACTGCCTGGCGCACAACATCCCCATCACTGATGTCGCGGACTGGATGGGCCACAAGAGCATCGAGGTCACGTTCCGGATTTACCGGCATCTGATGCCGGCCTCGATCGGCAGGGCGGCAAGGCTCCTTGACCGGGGGCTGCACGACCTCGCTGCCTGAGAGTGTGACGAGTCGAGGACCGACCACAGGCTTCAGGCCCGAACCCCGCGCGGGGTTCGGGCCTGTGAGGGGCTTTGCAGGTCATTCGAGTCGCTGTTGCAGCACCCAGGACTTCACCTCTGACCGCTTGTACTGAACCTTGGCGTTGCGTCCGCGCCCGAACTTGTACGGCGACAGCCCTTGTTTCGGTGCTTCGCGGTAGACCCACGTCACAGACATGTTCAGGTAGTCGGCAGTCTCTTTGACGTTCATGAACTCGGCAGTCATCTGGCGTCTCCCAGTTGTCGACGTCGGCCCGCGATAAGCGGGCCGGTGCGCAACAGTGCCGAATGAGGGCGGCTTGGGTCGGCCGGAGAAAGCTGCTACAGAGCTTCAGTGTCTCGATGACCTTGCTGAAGTTCCCTTGGGTCTCGGCCACCTGTGGGCGGACCAGCCGGGCCGGGATGAGGAGGGCTAATAGGGTAGCGAGGGGTGACTCTCCGTGGCGCCCGCCCGGGCGGGCGGCAGATCAACGCCAGGACACTCACGGAGTCAGTCATAAGCATAAGTCACACCGCCTCAGTCGGGGCTACCCGATCCTTGCGGAATCCGCTACGAAAAGACTGGCAGTCGTAGCTGGAGCCGACGCGGCCCATGCTGCGGCGGATGCCATGCCGGCGTCACACCTCGAAGCCCGGCTTTACGTCAACGCCCTGGAACGCGCGCCCTGTAGGAGCTGAAGGACAGACTACCTGCTGGTCATCATCCGCATCCGGCCATGAGCCTCAACACACCGTGTTGGGGCCCACGCCCTGCGAAGAGTGAGGATCTCCCATGCGGTACGTACGTTTTATCAAGGGCGCCGTCACTGTCGTTGTCGCCACAGCAGCCTGTCACACCCTCATGTCCGCCGGCTTCGCTTCGGCAGGCGACGAGGCGGCCGGAAGCGACGACGCGTTCGCCGGCATCTTCGAGTTCCTGCTCACCACCGCCGCTTCCTGGGCTCTCATGCCGCTACTGCTGTGGGCCGGCATGCGGATGATGGGCGAGACCAGTAACGTCGCACTGGTGATCGTCGATGGGCTGGTCTGGCTAGGACTGTCCGGGTACTACATCGATGACATCGACCGCGCGGGCGGGCACATGCCAGCCCTGGCCCTCGCCGCATACATCCTTCTCGGGACGGGGCTGGCCGGGTCCGGCCCGGACCGGCGCACCTGAAATCCGAGCCGTGTCCCCGCTCTGGGAGATCACCCGCCGCGCACGCCGCCCGGACACGTGCGGATCGCGGTCCCGTGGTGTTGCCGACCACACCGGGCGCAGCCCGGCACCATTCGTTGACCACCGCTCCTTCGGCAAGGAGCAGGCCGGAGGTGCGCAGCCATTCGGTGTTGGGGATGTCGCCGACGGCGGAGACGACGACTTCGGCGGTGAGGGCGTGGCCGTCAGGCGTGGTGACGCCACTGACCGGGCTGCTGGTCAGGGTGACTCCGTGGGGGCGAGGACGAAGTCGACACCGGCCTTGGTGGCGGCTGCCGTGATGATGTCGGCCCGGTCGTTGGCGTACTGCTCCCGGTTGCCCGGGGTGCCCGCCACCAACAGGCCGCCGTTCCAGCGGTCGGGCAGCCGGATGACGAATTGGGCGTCGTGATTCCAGCCGTGGTTGGTGTTGGTGGTGGAGCTGTCGGGGAAGTAGCCGTCGACCTGGATGCCGGGCACGCCCTCCGGCACGGACAGGTCCTTGGGAGTCAGGCCGGACCAGTCGGCCGGGTCCGTGTGACCGGAGGCCACGGTGCCCGCCGTGGTCAGCTCGTTCAAGCAGTCGGCCTGCTGGTGGGCGGCGCCCGGCACCCGCAGGCGGGACTGCTGGGCGCAGTGCCGGTCCGCGTCGTCGGAGGCGGCCGGATGGGCGGTGGCCGACGAGGGGAGCAGGGCCGCGGCGGCGGCCAGAGCGAGGGCACCGACCGCGGTGCGTCGTCTCGGGCGCCGGGGGACGCCGTCGGGCAGGGGCATGGAGATCCTTCAGAGTCGTCGGGTGGACGGCCTGGAGGCTAGGCGGGGAGCGGTGCCAAGGAGCATGTGCGCGCCCGCCATGACGGACGGGCCGTTCGAGTGGCCTGCCGCCATGGCGGGCGTTCAGCCGCGGGCGCCGCGTCAGGGGGAGGTTCCGTCCGCGACGGTGAAGTAGCCGGCGGGCGACTCCTTCAGAATGTGAGTGACGAAGGTGTTGTACAGAGACTTGCTCTGCCCCATGCTCTGGCCAGAGCCACCGGCATGGATGCAGCCGCCTCTGGGCGTGGCCCGACCCGCCCGCACATGGGCGCAGTTACTGGCGGTCCTGCAGGTGGCCGAGGCGTCGGTGGTGGCCAGCCCGGTCGGAGCGGGCAGCGCACGGGCTGGGGCTCGGAGTCCTCCAGGCCGAAGAACTTCGTGATCCGGTAGCTGGAGCAGATCGATTCCAGGAAGTAGGCGGCGCCGGTGCTGCCGCACTGCTGGGGGCCGCTGTCCGGATCGACCGGGATGCCGTGCCGATGTCGGGGACGCGGCAGACCTCGACGGCCACCGAGCCGTCCCCGGCCAGGTACTCCGCGTGCAACTGGCCCGGGTGGCACCGAAGCCCGTGACTCTGGTCAGGCCGACCGCCGCGTGCGCGCTCGGCACCGGGCGCACGCCGCTGCGAGCGCGAGGGCCACGACGGCCATCAGACGGGACAGCAGGGTACGCCACACTCGTCCTGGCGGGCGTGGCAACGGACCGGCGGGCGACGCGCAAGTGAGCGGGTCGGCGGGGAGTCGGCTCCCGTGCTGGCCCATGGCGCCGCCCATGCCCTTGACCGTCGCTCCTCGGATCGTCCAGTAGGGCAGCGCGGAATCGGACAACGAAGCTCCGGGCAGGACCGTCACCGCCTCCTGGTCCGCGGCCGGTCCTGGTCGGCCGGATTCGAGGTCAGGATCGGAAGCCGCGTATCCGGTGCTGCATGACGCGGTAGGGCCATCCGGCGTCCGTCTTCCACTGGCTGACCGACAGATGCAGGTCGTCCAACGTGGAGCCCGGAATGATGTAGCCGCCGTACAGTTGAGCGACGTGGGACGGGTCCTCCTGGCCCCACTGCCCTCCGTGGATCAGGGTGCGGCGGTGCGCGGTGTGGAGGTTGGACGTGGGGTAGTCCAGCGGCCACCGCCGACCGGGAGCTGCGCGCCAAGGCCGCCCTTTTCGCCGAGCTGGGCGTCGAGGTGCACCTGTGCGGGGACGTGACGCTGTAGTGCGTGCGAGGACCGCGAGTCGGGGCTGCTCCCGCGTTGTCCCCGGTGCACACTTTGCGGCCGGAGAGCTGTGAGCTGACAAGCGTACGGAGCGCGCTCATCCTGCCCTGTCCTGCAGGAATTCGGTGAGCGCCGTGCCTGGACGGAAGGTGGCCGTTTCACCGTCCATACGGAAGCTGCCGAAGCTGCCGAGAAGAACGGTCTCGCGTCTGTTCAGCGCCTCAGCGATCGAGCCCGGGTGTTCCACGGTGCCGAAGAGCGAGTCGAGGACTCGCTCGACGTCGGCGGAGGTCAGCTGCCCGCCCTCGTCCCCGTTCGCCGCTGCGTTGGTGGTTGTCTCGACCAGCTGCTTCTTGTCCATGCGTCCTGCCCGGCAGTCGGAAATGGGGGTTGGTGACGCCACGATGGCGGCAGTCGGCGGTTGGCGCACCTCTTGATCGGTGAACGGAGGAACGAGGGCCGGGCGCCGGCGCGGGGGCCGCAGCTTCGCGGACCCGTTGACCGTTTGGCCGCGCACGGCTCGCTGACCCGCAGCAGCGGGAATGCAATGAGGGTGAGCCAACCCCCACAGCAGAAGGTGAGTCGGTCATGCTGGTCAAGAAGCTCCATGAGTCAGGGATCCGCGCCGAGCACGCGTATGCGGCCGGTTTCGCCTCCATCGGCCTGTCAGTGATCACCTGGTGCACCTCTCTGCGCGTGGAGAAGAAGGGAGAAGAGCGCGCCGACCGCTGGGGCATCTTCGTGGGGGAATGGGCTCCCACCTTCTTCGCCATCGGTCTGGCTCTGTCGACTTACGAGGACTAACGCCCGTAACCGCCCTCACAGCAGGCGCGGCGGCACCGGCTCACGTATTGAGCAGCCAGATGGAGAGGTTGAGCGCGGCGGCGAACACGACCCACGCCGTGTACGGCAGGAGCAGAACGGCGGCGGCACGCTGCCGCCGGCCGAAGGCGGCGACGGTGGCCGTCAGGGCCACGAGCAGGAGACAGATGTCGACGAAGGCGAGTCCGTAGGCGTCGGCAGCGAAGAACAAGGGAGTCCAGGCGAGGTTCAGGGCGAGCTGGACGGACCACAACGTCATCGCCACCGCATGCCCGCCTGCCGAGCGACGCAGTACGAGCCAGCCGGCGACGGCGATCGTGCCGTAGAGCACGGTCCACACAGGCCCGAAGAGCCATCCCGGGGGAGCCCAGGACGGTTTGGCGAGCGCCCGGTAGGTCTGGCCGGCGTCGGCGGCGGCGAGGCCACCTACCGCGGCCACCGCGTAACACGCCGCGAGCAGCAGGACCAGCGTCGGCCAGCCCGCGCGCGGTGGGCCGGTCGCCTCGTTCACGTGGTCGCCCGACGGTTCGGCCATGGTTTCCCTCCGGAGGTCTGGGTTGAGCCACACCGGTGACATCTGATGCGAAGGGTCCCGTCGAAGGACCCTGGAAGAACAAGAGGCTGCTTGTCTGAAGGTCCCAACATCAGACCGCAAGGAGCACCAGCGTGCCGTCAGAGCGTTCGGACCTCACCTACACCGTGCCCGGAATGAGCACGCGGGACAGTCAGCAGATCATCGGGATGCTGCAGATGCGTCTGCACTCCCTCAACGACCTCCACCTCACTCTCAAGCACATTCACTGGAACGTCGTCGGACCGCACTTCATCGCCGTGCACGAGATGCTCGACCCGCAGGTCGACAAGGTGCGTGGCATGACCGACGACATCGCCGAGCGGATCTCGACCCTGGGCGGCGAGCCGAATGGCACTCCTGGCGCGCTGGTGAACGAGCGGACGTGGAACGACTACTCCATCGGCCGCGCCGAGTCGATCGAGCATCTCGGTGCTCTCGACCTGGTGTACACGGCCGTGATCCAGGACCACCGCGAGGCCATGCAGGCCACCGAAACCTCCGACCCCGTCACCCAGGACATGCTCATCGAGCAGCTGCGCGGACTGGAACTCTTCCAGTGGTTCGTCCGCGCCCACCTCGAGTCCAGCGGAGGCAGGCTCAGCACGCGCGGCGCCACCACGGAGACCGCGGCCGCCGGTCAGGCCGCCGATCAGGCTCGCGATCAGCCCTGACCTGCAACCACCGGACGAGCAGGAGGCCGGCGACCAGAACGAGTACGAGGAAGACCTCGCGCGTTCTGGTGCCGGCCGTCCGCTTGCGCCGGGCGCCGCAGATCCTCCCGGCGCCGGACCGGCGGTCAGCCTGCACTCTGGGGTGTGGAAGCCTGCCGGCCTCAGGAGACAGTTCCTGGTGGATGCGCTGCCATACCCGCTCGGGCGGAGGTGTCGGCAGATCCGACGCCTCGGTGCCTCGCGCGGCAGCCACGACGCGGGTCATCAGTGTGAGTTCCTCGCGGCAGCGCGGGCACGACGCGACGTGCCCGAGGGCGCTGACGTCCTCGTCGCTGCTTGCGTGGCCGAGTGCCAGTTCCACGAGGTGTGACGGCTCCACGTGGGTCACGGTGCCCTCCTGCATCTCGGGCTTTGTCGTCTCTGCGGATACGAGCCGGGTTCAGGGGACGGAGTGCCGTCACTTCCGCACCGGCTCGGCCGTGACGACGAGGTTCGCGAGGTAGCCTCCCGCCTCGGGTTCGAACGGGGGCGCACAAGTGATCAGCGTGAGGACCGGGTCGCCGGTCCCTCGGAACACGGAGGCGGGCAGCTCGTCCTTGGGCACGGTGGTGCGGGAGACGACGCGGTAGACCACCGGCGCTGCCTCCTGTCGGCGCACCTCGACGCGGTTGCCGCGCTGTACCTCGTAGAGTGCGGCGAATTCGCCGAGAGCACCCGTTTCGCTGTCCACGTGTCCGACGAGCACGGCCGATCCCCGGGGGCTTCCCGGGGCCGGGCCGTAGCGGTACCAGCCGGCCACGGAGGGGTCGTCGGGGATGGTCACGGCTCCCCGTTCGGTCACGCCGACCGGCCGCACGCGGGCGTCGAGACCCGCATCGCGGACCTGCACCTGTTCGGGAGGTGCATCCGGAGCCGGGTCGACCCGTGACTCCGGTCTGCCGGAGGCAGGGGCTGTGGCCGCCCGTCGTTCCGACGGCGCGCTTCCGAAGTCGGTCGGTGCCGAGGTGGACTCGGACGGCTGCTCCGCAATGCCGAGGACGGCTGCCAGAGCGGCAGCCGCCATCGTCAGTCCGGTCAGTCGCCGTGCCGTCTCAGCCACGCCGGCCTGCGACTCGACGGGCCACCAGGACGCCGGTCACCGTGATGGCTCCGGCCGCGGCGGCCCAGGCCAGCCACTGGTCGGAGGAGTTCTGGGTGACTGCGGCACCGCTGCCGCCCGCGTGTACGGCGTTGGGCATGGATTCCATGCCGCTGAACGTCTGGGTGGCCAGGGCCAGGTTCTTGTCCTCGGCGCTGCCCCAGGCGTAGACGACGTTGCTCGTTCCTTCCTTGAGGTTCAGGTCCGTCGGACCGATGGCCACGGTGTCCGTGCCGGCGAGGACGACATCGGCGTTCACGGTGCTCGCGTCGACAGTGGCGCTGTCCTGGTCGGGGTTGGTCAGGCCGGTGAAGACAGGCTGTCCTCCGGCCCGTACGTCCACGGCGGGCGCGGCCGCGACATGGCGGACCGTCAGGCGTGCCTTGCCGGCGTCCACCTTGGAGACGTCGTTGGTGAACGCCGTCAGCTGGGGATCGCCGTCGGCGGAGAGATGGGCGGCGACCGTGGCGTTGCCGCCTTCGGGTACCTTCACCTCCTTCTCGAGGGCCGGTGTGCCGTCAGGGCCCTGGCCCGCTTCGAAGATCTGGATGTCGTAGGTACCGGCGTCCAGGGACTGCGGGTCGGTCACCGTGCCGGGCTCGAAGTCGCTGAGCAGCTCGTCGCCGTTGGCGTAGACGTCGACCGTCATTCCGGGGATGCCGTGGAAGACGGAGACCATGGCTTTGTCCTGCGCCTGGGCGGGAGCCGCCATGACGGGTGCGGTGACACCGAGTGCCAGGGCGCAGGCGCCGGCCGACGCGGCGACGGCGATGTGGGTGCGGGAGGTCATGGGGATCATCCCTTCGACTGGAGCCTTCGCGGACTGCGAAGCCTCGGTTGTGTTTCGGAGGTCCGGGGTGCCATGGATGCGCGCTCGTGAGATCGGTCCATCGGTGCGGTCACGTGTCCGCGCCGTGCGCGCTTCCCTGGTCGATCACCAGACGCAGCCGGTGCAGGCCCCGGCGGGCGTGGCTCTTGACCGTCCCCAGCGGGACACCGGTGCGTTCCGAGATCTGGACCTGGGTGAGGTCCTCGTAGAAGGCCATGCACAGCACTTCCCGCTGGGCGTGCGGCAGCTGGGACAGGGCTTTGACGAGCAGTACGCGGTCCAGTACGTCGTCAGGTGCGGCCTGTACGGAGTGGGTGGGCGTGGCGTCGTGCGCGGCCGAGTCGGCAAGGGCCAGACGCCTTGTCCGGGCGGCCAGAGCGTCGACGATCTTGCGGCGGGTGATCCCGACCAGCCAGGCGCCGAGTGCGCCCCGCTCCGGTCGGAATCCGCGCCGACCGCGCCAGGCACCGACGAAGACCTGCTGGGTCACGTCCTCGGCCTCGTGGGTGTCGCCGAGGGAGCGGGTGGCCATGGTGTGGACGAGTGCGCTCCAGTGCCGGTAGATGGCCGCGAACGCTTCCTCGTCGGCGGCGACGAGGCCACGGGCCAGGGTCTCCTCGTACCGCGTTTCCTCCACGGGCGGGGCGAGGTCGGTGGTCGGTCGCGCGTTTGCGTACATGGCCTGACTCCTTCTGCCGTGCGCGTGCTTTCAGTCTTGGACGCACAAACGACGCAGGCAACATGCATCGTTTGTGCGTCGTACAGTGAAGGTATGAGCGCGAATGCCGAAGAGGGCGAGGACCGTGACGGCGCGGGCGGGCGGCAGGCCGGCGGGCTGTCCACCGGCGAGGTGGCCCGGCGTCTGGGGGTGGCCCCCACCACCGTCCGTACGTGGGACCGCCGCTACGGTCTCGGCCCCGAGGCGCACACGGGCGGTCGGCACCGCCGCTGGACCACGGGGGACGTGGCGCGGCTGGAGCGGATGTGTGCATGGACGGCGGCCGGAGTGCCGCCGGCCGAGGCCGCGCGCCTGGCGCGCAGCGAGGAGCCGCTGTCGGCGGATTCTCGAAGAGAGCCGACCGACGGGGCACCGCAGTCGCCGGCCCCTGCCCGCAGCCGGGCGGGGAGCGGGCTGCGGCTCGGCGACGTACGGCAGGAGTGCAGGGGGATCGCCCGGGCCGCCCTGCGCCTCGACGCCGCCGCACTGGACGAACTGCTGCGCACCGCGATCGCCGAGCACGGACTGGTCGCCGCCTGGACCGAGGTGATGGTGCCGACGCTGCAGGCCGTCGGCCGCAAGTGGGAGACATCGGGGGAGAGGTACGTCGAGGTCGAGCACTTCCTTTCCTGGCACGTCTCCGGAGCGCTGCGGCGCACCGCGCCCACCACGGTCGCCGATCGTCCCGGAGCCACCACGGTGCTCGCCTGCGTGCCGGGGGAGAACCACACACTGCCGCTGGAAGTGCTGTCCGCCGCGCTGACTGAGAGGAGGGTCCCGGTGCGGATGTTCGGCGGTGCCCTGCCCGTAGAGTCGCTCGTCGCCGCGGTGCGCAGGACTGGACCGGCCGTAGTGGGGCTGTGGGCGCAGTCCCGTACCACCGCCAGCAGGCCGCTGGCCCAGCATGTGGCCGGCCTGGAGTGGGGCGTGCGCGGGGCTCGTCGCAGGCCGGTCGTCCTGACCCTCGGGCCGGGCTGGGCAGGTCAGACGGTGGCCGGCCTGGCGCGTCCGGCGGGACTCGGCGAGGCCGTCGCCACCGTGGAGTCGGTGGTCGCTCAGTGACGTCTCGTCGTCGAGCGCACTCGGGCCCTGGGGCCTGGCCAGGTGCCCTGCGCCGGCATGTTACTCGCGGTCGCCGACTGGCCTCCCAGCGTAGATCGGCACCGGCTTCGGCCGCCGCGTCGGCCATGGCGCGGGGGAGTGCGTGCATGCCGTCCTTCGGGAACCAGACGCGGCATGGTCAGCACCGTGGGACCGGTGTCCATCTCGTAGCCGCCCGGACCCGTTTCCCGTTCGGCCACGGTGACCCGTCGGCCCGCGCCCAGCAGATGGAGGGCACAGGCCAGTCCGGACAGTCCGGCACCCACCACGAGGACATGGCCGGCCGGCCCCGGCACCCGCTTCACGCGACCTCCTCCGCGCGGCGCGGAGACATGCCCGTCGCGCGCTGGACCAGCGCGGCGAACTCGTGCCGTACGGCCGGATGCGTGCCGACGCGATCGAAGTGCCCCAGGCTCAGGTCCGTCAGCTCCTCGATCTTCGCCTCCACCAGGTCTCGGGCGCCGGTGCGCTCCAAGGCGGTCCGCATCCGCTGCACTGCGTATTCGGACCCCGGGTCCGCGTCCGGAGCCAGCGCCTCGGCGGCCTGGTGATCATCGGCGGCGTCGGCGAGTTGGAGGGCGACGGCGAGGAGGTAGGTGAGCTTGCGGGAGCGCAGGTCGTCGTCGGCCGGTTTGCCGGTCAGCGCCGGGTCTCCGAAGGCGCCGAGGAGGTCGTCACGGAGCTGGAAGGCCAGCCCGGCGCAACGGCCGGCCGCCCGCAGTGCGTCCAGCACGTGCTCGTCGGCTCCGGCCAGCGCGGCACCCAGCGCGAGAGGCCGCGCGACGGTGTACAAGGCGCTCTTCAAGGTGGCGATGGCCAGCGCCTCGTCGACACCGGAAGCACGAGCCGCTTGGGCGTGCAGGTCGCGGTACTGTCCGGCGACCATCTCGGTGCGCATCTCCCGCCACTCCTCGTACAGGCGCCGGCCGTGGGGTGCGCCGAGTGCCGTCTCCGTCAGCAGGTCGTCCGCCCAGGCCAGGGCCAGGTCACCGGCGAGCACGGCGGCGGATGTTCCGAACGACTCCGCGGAGCCGTGCATGCCCGCGGCCCAGTGCCTGCGCGCGAGTTGCACGTGCATGGCCGGTGCGCCTCTGCGCTGCACGGATCCGTCCATCACGTCGTCGTGCACGAGGGCGCACGCTTGCAGCAGTTCCAGGGCGGCCCCCGTCCGCAGGACGGCGGTGGCGTCACCCGATCCGCCCGCAGCGCGCCAGCCGCAGTACGTGAACGCCGTGCGCAACCGTTTGCCACTCCGCTCGACAAGCGCGGCCAGGCGGTCGGCCAGCTCCTGGGCGAAGACAGGATCAACGGCGCGGGAATGGTGCAGGCGTTCGTCAAGGATCTGCTCGAGAACGGTGCCGACGGCATCCGTCGCGTGGGTCGCGGTGAGGGGATCGCCGGCAGGTTCGGCCGACGGGGCCACCAGCGATGGCAGTCCAGGCATGCACAACCCCTTCTCACTCTCGGTCGTCCGCACGTCAGTGCTTCCGCCGAGTGCCCTGATACGGATGCGCTGATTCCTGCCCGGTACGGCGCCGGTGCCCGGCGGACTCACCCCAGTGGCCCATCGGCACGGAGTTCATGGCGGTGTGTCACCTCGCGCGTGCTCCTGCTCGCGTACCTCCGTGAGGTCTGTGAGCCGGTCGAGTTGCCGCATCGGCTGTGCGACGCGCTGGTTGCGGGCCAGCTGCTTCCGGTGCCGGTCGAGGAAGGCCCAGTAACCGGCGGTGTACGGGCACGCGTGCTCGCCGGTCCGGTCGCCCGGCCGGTAGGCGCAGGGGCCGCACAGGTCGCTCATGCGGTTCACGTAGGCGCCGCCCGACGTGTAGGGCTTGGTCGTCATCCGGCCGCCGTCGGCGTACTGGGACATGCCGACGACGTTGGGGAGCATCACCCAGTCGTAGCCGTCCACGAAGCAGCGGTGGAACCAGTCCGTGACGGCGGCGGGGTCCCAGCCACGCTGGAGTGCGTGGCTTCCGAGGATCATCAGCCGGGGGATGTGGTGCGTCCATCCGGTGTCGCGCACCTGGGCCAGGACGGTGTGCAGGCAGTTGGCCCGGACGGCGTCCGCGTCCAGGTCGTTCCACCAGTCGGGCAGGGGCGCGGTGTGCCGAAGCTCGTTGGAGCGCCGGTAGTCCTCACCGAAGTACCAGTACAGCTGCCAGACGTACTCGCGCCAGCCGGCGATCTGCCGCACGAAGCCCTCCACGCTGTTCAGCGGCGCCCGGCCCGCACGCCACGCCTTCTCGGCCTCCTCGACGCACTCCGCGGGGTCGAGCAGGCCGAGGTTCAGGGAGGAGGAGAGCAGGCTGTGGCTCATGACGGGGTCGGCGGCGAGCATGGCGTCCTCGTACGGTCCGAACATGGCGAGCCGGTGCTCGACGAAGCGTCGCAGCGCCCGTCGCGCCTCCGCGCGGGTCGCGGGGAACAGGCGCGGCCCGTCCCGTCCGACGAAGGAGACGTCCCCGTCGCGCTCCCAGCGGTCGAGGTCGTGGCGGACCTCCTCGTCGATGTCGTCCTCGCGGGGCCGGTAAGGACTGCCGACCTGGAGGACGGAGGTGTCGCGGGGCGGGGGTTCCCGGTTGTCGTGGTCGAGGTTCCACCGGCCTGTCGCGGGCTGATCGCCGTCCATGAGCAGGCCGTGTCCGCGACGGACCCAGTGGTAGAAGTCCTCCTGTCGCAGGCGCTTGTCGCCGTGGCCGTCCGCCCAGGTGGCGAAGTCCGCCATCGGCACGAGAAAGCCTCGCGCGGGACCCACCGTCACCTGGGGCAGGGCACGCACGAAACGGAGGGCCGCGTGCGAGGTGGGGTGGTGGACGCCGACGGGGCGCCCACGTGTCGCGCGGTCCAGTCCCTGCCGGTAGGTGTCGGCACGCATGTATGTGACGCGGTCGCCGAGTTCGGCCGCGCGGTGGCGCATCGCGGACAGCACGAGGTGGGCCTTGGCCCGGTGCAATCGTCGCCGCCGGAAGACGGAGCGCGCCTCGACCATGAGCAACGGCGTGTCGCGCCCGGGTCCCTCTTCGCCCGGGGTGAGGAAGTGGGGGCCGAGTTGGTCGCCGAAGAGCCAGTGCACGACGGGTGTCTCCTCAGTCGCGGCCGCGGGCGTGCTTGAAGCGCGCGAGCCCGTCGGCGAGGTCGATGAGCGGGGCCGGGTAGCCGAGCCCGTCGCGCTGTCCGGCCGGCAGCCGCCACGGCTCGTGCACCCTGTTGTCCTCCACGTCCGTGAGCTCGGGGACCCAGCGGCGCACGTAGGCTCCGTCCGGGTCGAACCGCTTGGCCTGAACGAGCGGATTGAGGACGCGGTGGGGGCGGGTGTCGGTGCCGGTGCCGGCGACCCACTGCCAGTTGAGCTGGTTGTTGACGATGTCACCGTCCACAAGGAGGTCCAGGAAGTGCCGGGCGCCGATCCGCCAGTCGACGTACAGCGTCTTGGTCAGGAAGCTTGCCACCAGCAGACGCGCGCGGTTGTGCATCCAGCCCTCGTGGCGGAGCTGGCGCATGGCCGCGTCGACGATCGGATATCCCGTACACCCGTCCCGCCACGCGGCGATGTCCTCGGCGGCGTCGTCCTCGCCGCGCCACTGGTCGCGGCGGGTGCGGTAGTCCGCCGAGGAGGCCTCGGGCCGTGCCGCCAGCACCTGGTGGTGGAAGTCCCGCCAGCACACCTGACGTACGAACGCGTCCGCGCCCGGTCCGCCGCGCTCGCGGGCCCGGTGGACGAGCTCCACCGGGGAGAGCGCACCGAAGTGGAGATACGGCGACAACCTGGAAGTGGCGTCTCCCGCGAGGTCGTCGTGCCGGTCCTCGTACCGGGCCAGTCCGGACCGCGACCACCGCGAGAACCGGTCACGCCCGACCGACTCCCCTCCGTCCGGAAGACCGGGCGAAATGCCTTTCACGTCCGCCCGGTCGGGCAGCGGCTCACCGCGAACCCGGTCGGGAACGCGCACCGTGCGCGGCGCGGGGAGGGGCTTCCTCAGCGACTCTTCCGACCAGCGGCGGAAGTAGGGCGTGAACACGGCGAAGTGGTCGGAGCCGGACGGCGTCACCGCCCCCGGAGCGAGAGCGGTGACCACCGCCTCGTGCACGCGCAGTGCCACACCGCCGGCGTCGAGTCCGTCGCGCAGCCGCTCCTCACGGCGATGGGCGTACGCGGTGACGCCCGCGGCCATGTGCACCTCGGTGGCCCCGCACTCGGCGGCGACCGCGCAGACCTCCCGGACGACTGGTCCCGCGCGGACCACGAGCCGGCCACCGCGGCGGCGCAGGGAGGCGTCGAGGTCGCTCAGGCAGTCGGCGAGGAAGGCCCGCCGGTTGGGCGCGTCGAAACCCGCCGCGTGGATCCCGGGGTCGAGAACGAACAACGGCACCACCTCGTCCGCCGCCTTCAACGCCGCGTGCAGCGGTGGGTGGTCGTGCAGACGCAGGTCCGAGGTGAACAGGACGACCGCGGCGGTCATGGCTTCACTCCTGGCGCAGTGGTGCGTGAACGGCTGCCTAGTGCTCCACACTTCGTCGGGGACGGCGGCGCGGGATGCGCGGGAAGCGCTGATCACTCCTGCGGGCGGTCAGGCCCTTGGCGGCGGCCTGGGTGATGTTGCGGGCCATGCCGCCGAAGACGATGGCGTGGAAGGGGGAGACGGACCACCAGTAGGCGTGGCCGAGCAGCCCTCGCGGATGAAACAGAGCGCGCTGCCGATAGCGGGTACGGCCTCCCTCGTCCGTCTCGACGTACATCTCCAGCCACGCCAGTCCCGGCAGCCGCATCTCCGCCCGCAGCCGCAGCAGTCGCACCGGCTCGATCTCCTCCACGCGCCAAAAATCGAGCGAGTCGCCGACCCGCAGGCGTTGCGCGTCGCGTCGCCCGCGGCGCAGGCCGACACCACCGACGAACCGGTCCAGCCAGCCGCGGACGGCCCAGGCCAATGGGAAGGAGTACCAGCCGTTGTCACCGCCGATTCCCTCCACCACCTTCCACAGCTCCTGCGCAGACGCGTCGACGGGCAGTTGCCGCTCGTCCTGGTACAGACTGCCGCCGGCCCAGTCGGGGTCGGTGGGGAGGGGATCGCTGGGAGCCCCCGGGACGGAGGCGGACGACCAGCGCGTGGCGACCTGTGCCTCTCGGACCCGCCGCAAGGCCAGGGCCAGAGCTTCGTCGAACGGCAGTGGCCGGCCCGGAGGATCGGAGACGTACTGCGCGATGTCGTGCTCCTGGCAGACAACCTCGTGACGCAACGATTCCGTCAGCGGCCGGGCGATGGAGGCGGGGACGGGCGTCACGAGACCGACCCAGTGGCTGGACAACCGTGGGGTGAGCACCGGTACCGGGACGATGAGCCGCCGTCGGAGTCCGCTGACGGCCGCGTAGCGACGCATCATCTCGCGATAGGTGAGCACGTCGGGCCCGCCGATGTCGAAGGCCCGGTCCACGTCGTCCGGCATGGTGGCGGAGCCGACCAGGTAGCGCAGCACGTCGCGGACCCCGATGGGCTGTGTGCGGGTGTGCACCCAACTGGGCGTCACCATGACGGGCAGCCGCTCGGTCAGATAGCGCAACATCTCGAACGACGCCGAGCCCGAGCCGATGACGACCGCGGCCCGCAGCACGGTGGCGGGCACCGGGGAGTCGAGGAAGACGCGGCCCACCTCCGCGCGTGAACGTAGGTGTGGGGAGAGTGTCCGCTCCGGGATGCCCGGCGGAGTGAGACCACCGAGGTAGACGATCCGTCGGATGCCTGCCGCGTGCGCCTGCTGGGCGAAGACGCGTGCCGCGCGGCGGTCGGTGTCCTCGAAGTCCGCGCCCGATCCGAGGGCGTGCACCAGGTAGTAGGCGACGTCGACACCGCGCATGGCCTCGGCGACGGAATCCGGGTCGGTGACGTCTCCCTGGACGCTCTCGACGTCGGCCGCCCACGGCTGGTCACGGAGTTTCGCCGGTGTGCGGACCAGACAGCGCACCCGATGACCGGCCTCCAGCAGCTCCGGCACCAGGCGACCGCCGATGTACCCGGACGCGCCGGTCACCAGACAGTGCAGCCGCTCCACGTCCCGCCGTCCGTCGTCCCGCCGTCCGTCCGTCGTCACGGTCCATTCCTCCCGACTCGTTCCACGGCACCGTGCCTTCTCCACCGATCATGGACCCCGCAGTGTGACCGCGCCTGTCGCGGCGAGACGGTCCGCGGACGCGACGAGGGACCGGGGACCGCCCGGGTCCGTCCCGGACCCGACAAGGGCACCGCGTGTCGGCACCGGAACATGCACCTCCGTGGAGGGGCGTACACGCCGGTCGGCCTGTCCCTCGGCAGCCCGCCCGTGCAGGTGCTGCGCCGTGACGAGGTGCCGCAGCCGACCGGACGCGGTCACCAGGTCGCTCACGCTCGCCCGTACGGACACGTCGGTGTCGCTGCCGCGTTCCACGGGCCGCGCCCGCTGACGCGAGGCGCGCCGTGTCCCCGGGCTCCTGCGCTCGCCGAACGTCCATGCCGTAGTCGTGTCCCCGGCCGCACGCGTCGGACGCCTGATCGGTCGCCATGTCGCGCATGGGCGTCTCCTGTCGGAAGACGGTGCGGTGCAGGCCGTCGTACCTGGTCGTTTCCCGATCACTTCCCGCTTGCCACGTGCGGCGGATGCACAACCAACGGGTACCGGTCCCTCAGTCGGCCGCACCGTCGGTGTCAGCTCCCTGGTCGGCCCGACCCCCGGCGCCGAGCAGCCCCGTCGCCGAGAATGGCTCCGCAGCGGCGAGCCGTGGCAGTTCACGCCGCGACAGCCAGGTGACGACGGGCGGCATCGCCGCGCGCACCGGCTGGGTCGAGCGCAGCCAGCGGGGCACATACACGGACGCGCGGCGACGCTCGACGGCCGAGACCAGCCGATCCGCCACGTAGGCGGCCGGAAACACCTTGCGCGCCGGGGACGGCATGTGGCCGCGCAGCTCCCGGAGCACCGCGTGCTCGTCCGCGTCGCGCACCATGTCGGTGTCCGTCCAGTTGATGTAGGCGATCCCCACGCCCACCCGCCGGTGGGCGACCTCGGCCCGCAGCGCGTGAGCGAACGACTCCGCTCCCGCCTTCGACGCGCAGTAGGCGCTCATCATCGGTGCCGCACCGATGGACGCGAGTGAGGCCACCTGCAGGAAGTAGCCGCGTGTGTCGAACAGGTCGGGCAGGAACGTGCGCGCGGTGACCGCGCTGCCGATGAGGTTCACCTCGACCACGCGGCGCCAGACGGCGGGATCCGACTCGGCGAACGGACCGCCCTCCGCCACCCCGGCGTTGGCGATCACGACCGAGGGAGACCCGAGCCGGGCGCGGATGTCGGCGCCGACCCTGCTCATGGCGCGGTCGTCGGTGACATCGGCCTCCCAGCACGCGGCGCTCCCCGCCGGCAGCGAGTCCCTCACCTGGGCCAGCGTGGTCTCTTCGCGACCGAGCAGCGCCACCGTCGCGCCTCGCTCGACCAGGACCCGTGTCATCGCGGCCCCGAGACCGCGAGCAGCTCCCGTCACGACCGCGACGCGACCACACAGAGGCTTCCGGGCGACCGGCATGGAAGATTCCTTTCCGCGGCGGCGCATGTCCTGACCACGCTAGACGTCTCCCGATCGGCGGGCACGTCGGCCGCTGCCCGGCCGCCTGCCCTGTTCCCGCACAGACCGGAACTCGCGAGATGCCGCGCGCATCCATTTCGGGCGTACAGGCAGAAAGGTGGGCATGAAGCTAAGAGATGAACTTCCCGTCGATCATCATCTGGCCACTGTCTACCGCTACGGTGCCGGCTTCTGCGGTCTCGTCCTGCTGGTCTTCGCGGGACTCGGCTTCGCCGACGCGCTGAGCCCGTTCGACACGGCGGGCGACACGATCGCCGGCATGACCACCAACGTCGCGCTCAGCGCCATCTCCACCGTCGTCGGTCTCGCGCTGCTCGCCGGAGCGGTGATCGGCGGCAACTTCGCCTCCGTTCTCAACATGACGGTCGGCGCCCTCTTCGTCCTGAGCGGCTTCGCCCACATCTTCGTCCTCGACCGTCCCGCCAACGTTCTCGACTTCGGCATGACCAACGTGATCTTCAGTTTCGTCATGGGGCTGGTTATCGCCACGTTCGGCATGTACGGCCGCGTCTCCAGCAAGCTGTCCCACGACAACCCCTACTGGCAGCGCAGGCATCCCGAGCAGGCGGCGCGGGAGCGCGAGTCGGCCATCGCCCTGCCGGGTGCGGGGCCTCGGACAGGGGCGCCGGCCGCCTTGCAGAGTGCCGGACGTACCGACGGGCGGCGAGCGCCGAAGCGGCGCCGGCACACAACGGGAAGGCGGTGAGCAGCATGACGGAACCACTCCGTCGGCCTACGGAGACCCCTCCGGTGGAAGGCTCGACGGCGGAGGCCCATCAGGAGCGTCCGGACGGTGGTGTCTGGGAACACCCGTACATCTGGCTCAGCCTGATCGCCGTCGGATCCGTGATCGTCGCCGCGTTCTTCCTGCTTCGCTTCGTCAGTCTGTAGACGCCGACGTCGTGAGCGTTCGGGTCGCACTCGCCGGCTGGGACAAGACCCTGCGTCGGAGCCGGGTCGGTAGGCTGGGCGCAGGACGGTCAAGGCGGTGGTGACGATGGAGTGGCGCGAGTACGCCGCGCAGATGGCCGAGCTCGCGCGGCATCTTCTGGCGCAGGGCTCGACGCAGGGGACGCTGGACGCGATTGCCGCGTCGGCGGTGGATGTGATCGAGGGCTGCGACGCGGCGGGAATTCTCGCGGTGCGCAAAGGCCGGGCGGTGACCCTGGCGGCGTGCGGGGACATGGTCGAGGAATCCGACCGGCTGCAGGGTGAATTGGGCGAGGGGCCGTGCTTCGACCTCGCCCGCCAGGGCAACGACGCCCGCACCTACCGGATCGCCGACATGACCGAGCCGCAGCCCGGCTGGCCTCGGTACGCGAAGGCGGCGCGAGCGCTCGGGGTGGGAAGTATGACCGGCGTACTCCTCTACACCGACAGGGAGGACTTCGGCGCCCTCAACCTGTACTCCACCCGCCCGAACACCTTCACCGCGGACATGGAGACCGCCGGCTGGTTTCTGGCCTCGCACGCCGCCGTCGCCCTGTCCAGCGCCCGCACCATCGACCAGCTCGAGCACGCGATGGAGACCCGCCACGCCATCGGTGAGGCCATGGGCATCCTCCGGGAACGCCACCACCTCACCGAGGACGACGCCTTCAACGTCCTGCGCAGACTCTCGCAGCACCACAATGTGAAACTGCGCGACGTCGCGCGGCAGATCCGCCCCACCCGTCCCGGCGCGAGCTGAACTGCTCCCTCACTGGGGTCGCAAAGCGCCTCTGCCTTTCGTTAGTTGGGAGTGACAGACACTCCCGATGCCCAGATGCGGCGGATGTTCCGTGTTGCCCGAATGTTCGCGAGGGGGTCGCCGTCGACCAGGATCGCGTCGGCACGCAGAACCTCCGACACCTCGCCGGCGGTGCCCGTGCCCGAACAGATCAGCCGCCTGTGGTTCGACATCGCCGGCACGCCTTCTCCCCACCAGGTCCCGCCCTGGCCGCGTCTTGCGGCACGGAACGCCTTCTCTACGGCAGTGACTACTGCTTCACACCCGCGTCCGGGGTGACCGAGCAAGTCGACTCGATCGATGCGGCACCTCAGCCCGACGCGGACACCTGGCGTGCGCTGAGCTTGTTCTTTAACCTCTGGCCTCGAACAGGGCGTCGTACGATGTCACTCACCTGGGGATTCGCCGGACAGGCGGACGGCCCTCGCATGATCCTGCGTTCCGCTACGGAATCAGTATCGGCGCCGAGTGGGGCGAACACACCGACACCCGCACCACTTGGCGCAACGGTCACCGCGAGAAGACGGTGACCACACAGGCCGGCGACCTCGAGCTCGCGATCCCGAAGCTGCGGGCGGGCAGTTTCTTCCCCAGCTTGCTCGAACGCCGGCGGCGCATCGACCAGGCCCGCTACGCGGTCATCATGGAGGCATACGACCAGGGTCTTCAGGGCCGCTTTCAGGTCGCTGCGGGACAACTGGCGAGGGGCGAGCGGGCCTTCACGGCGGGGTGCGGCACCGCATAGGCGGCCGAGCTGGTGAAAGGTGCGGGAGGTGGCCACCGCAGTGCGCGGGCGCCCCCACTGGATGCGGGCAGCGGCGTCACGCAGGTCGTGGCGTACTCGTCGTCGTACCTGCTTGACCACCTCGGGCGCGGGAGCGCTGTCCTGATCCAGGTACTCCCGTGTCAGGCGCCCGGCGCCGAGCGGCAGCGAGATGGCGAAGTCCGGCGTCCTGCCGCGACCGAAAGCGACCTCGAGGGAGCGTCCGCCGATGTCGAGAAGGGCCATCGGTCCGGCTCGCCAGCCCATCCACTGCCGGGCGGCCAGAAATGTCAGCTCGGCTTCGGTCACGCCGGACATCACGTGCAGGGACAAACCGGTGCGGGCACGTACGGCGGCCACGATCTCTTGGCAGTTGACGGCGTCCCGGACGGCGGCGGTGGCGAGCACGAGTGGCTCGGCCACCTTCCACCAGAGGCCTCCTCCTTGACCCCGGCAAGTGCTTCGACCAGGCACTCGACGGCGTCCGCGGCGAGCCGGCCGTCTGTCGAGACCTGTTCGGCGAGGTGCAGCCGCCGCTTGCTGGTGTGCACGGGCAGAGGAAGGCCACCGTCTCCCTCGGCGATGACCAGCCTCACCGTGTTCGAACCCACGTCCGCTACCCCGAGTCGCATGGGCAGTGAGTACCCACGAGTCGGCTCGTATGCCCGCACGTCAGCGAGTCTCGCGGTCACTGGCGAGACGCCTCGGTTTCGAGGGTGCCCGGCAGGACACCCAAAAAGGGCATAAGGCGCGCTTGTCGCGGCACCTGGCATCAGAAGAACGAAAAAGGACGGAAAAACACATGAAGGCTGTCGTGTGGCATGCCCTGGGGGACATACGTCTGGACGACGTGCCGGAACCGGAGATCAAGGACCCGTACGACGCGATCGTGCGGATCACGACATCCGCCATCTGCGGCACCGACCTCCATTTCATCCGTGGCACCATGCCCGGCATGCAGGAGGGGCGCATCCTCGGCCACGAGGCCGTCGGCGTCGTGGAGGAAGTCGGATCCGGGGTGCGCAACCTCCGTCCCGGTGACCGTGTGGTGGTGCCGTCCACCGTGGCGTGCGGAACGTGCAGCTACTGCCGTGCGGGCTACTATGCGCAGTGCGACAACGCCAACCCGGGTGGCTCGCGGGCGGGCACGGTGTTCTTCGGCGGCCCGGAAGCCGCCGGGGGACTGGACGGCCTGCAGGCCGAGTACGCCCGTATCCCCTTTGCGCACGTCGGCCTGGTTCCGCTGCCGGACACCGTCGATGACGCGCAGGCCGTCCTGCTCTCCGACATCTACCCCACGGCGTGGTTCGGGGCACGGCTGGCGGAGGTCGGGGACGGCGACACCGTGGCGATCGTGGGTGCCGGACCGGTCGGGCAGGCGGCCGTCGCCTGCGCCCGTCTCCAGGGAGCCGGGCGCATCATCGTTGTCGACGGCCTGGCGGACCGGCTGGACCTGGCGCGCGACCAGCACGCGGAGACGGTCGACTTCAACACTGAGGACCCGGTCGAGGCCGTCCTGGAGCTGACCGGCGGCATCGGCGTGGACCGCGTGATCGAGGCGGTGGGTGTGGACGCTCAGCGGCCCGCCCACGGCCCGGCGGCCGAAGCGCTGCGTGAGCAGGGCGAGCAGTTCGCGCACGAAAGCCAGGAGGCGGCTCCCGAACAGAACCCGGACGGCAATACGTGGGTGCCCGGCGACGCCCCGACGCTGGCCGCCCGCTGGGCGGTGCAGATGGCGGCGAAGGCAGGCACGATCGGCACAGTCGGCGTCTATCCGCCGCAGGTGCAGCACTACCCGTTCGGCGAGGCGTTCATGAAGAACCTCACCCTCAAGATGGGCAACTGCAACCACCGCCGCTACGTGCCCGAGCTGGTGTCCATGGTCGCCGAAGGACGGCTTGACCCCACTCCGCTGATCACCCGCTGGGTCGGAACCGAGGACGCGATCGGCGCCTACCGCACTTTCGACCGGCGGGAGGCGGGCTGGACGAAGGTGTCTCTCGGCGTGGCGGGCGACGGCTCGGTCGCGCCGGGCATGGGCGAAACGGCCGGCACCGGAGCCGCCACCACGGCCGGCACACAGGGGCCGCGGACGACGAACCAGGAGAGCGGAAGTGGGCGTTCGTGACCGCCAAGGCGGGTGAGAAGGCGCAGAAGACAGGGGACTTCTACTGCGCGCATTGCAGCGAGAAGGTCCATGTGACGCAGGGTGACAGGATCCCTTCCTGCCCCAACGGCCACAAGGAGTTCGAGACCCGCAGGAACGAGCCGGGCAACAAGTCCTGACGGGGTGTTCGGTGGCAAGAAACCCTGCGGGTATGACTGCCCCAAGCGGAGCGCGCCTGGCCACGCCGTTGTCGAGAGGCAGGCCCAACGCCCGGGAACCCTTGACAAACGGCCGCCCAGGGCAGCGCCCCAGGTGGCTTCCTGCCCGCTGTGCTCCCCTCCGCCCCTTGGGCTTCCGACAGGAGAGCTGATGCTCACCGAGCGATCGCTCTTCCCGCCGAAGCCGCGCATCGGAGTGCTCGGCTCTTACGGCGGGCTGAACACGGGTGACGAAGCGATCCTCACCTGTGTCCTCACTTGCCTGCGCGCGCACAGCCCGCATGCGCGCCTGATCGTCTTCAGCCGGGACGCCGAGCACACCCGTACGCACCAACCGCTCGCGGACGAGGTGCTGAACTGGGAGCGAGTCCCGCACCGGCCGCTGCATGACGCCCTCGCGGACCTGGACCTGCTCGTGCTGGGCGGGGGCGGCGTTCTCTACGACGGCGAGGCACGCCGCTACCTGCGTCTGGTCGCAGCGGCGCAGGCCGGCGGCATGCGGACGCTCGCCTACGCGGTCGGCGTCGGACCCCTGCGCGAGGCGGACGACCTGGAGGCAGTGCGGACAGTGCTGTCCGCCATGGACGACGTGGTGGTACGGGACGAGGAGTCACGGCTGGTTCTGGAGGAGATCGGTGTCGAGCGGGACATGACGGTCACTGCCGACCCGGCCCTGCTGCTGCCGGAGGAGCCGTTCACCGCGGAGATGATGGCCAGGGAGGTGTCCCGGCCGCTACCCGCCTGGTGGGAATGTCGGTACGAGAGCCGGGCCGGGCGGCCGAGCACCTGGACGAGGGCGACTACCACGCGCTTCTCGCCGGCGTTGCCGACTACCTGGTACGGCGCCTCGACGCCTACGTGGTTCTCGTACCGATGGAACGGCAGGACGTTCGCCACGCACATGCCGTCGTGTCCAGGATGGCGGCGCCGCCCGACCGGGGCCGGATCATGAACGGCGCCTACAGTCCTGGGCAGATTCTCGGGCTGATGCGGCACCTGGATCTGGTCGTCGGCATGCGCCTGCATTTCCTGATCTTCGCAGCGCTTGCCGGTCTGCCGGTGCTGCCCTTGCCCTACGCAGGGAAGGTGTTCGACTTCGCCCGTCGGCTGGGTGCACCGACGCTCGTCGGCGTAGCACGTGCACAGTCCGGGCTTCTGCTGGCGGAACTGGACCGGCTGTGGGACGAGTTTCCACAGCGACGCGGAGAACTCGCCGCGCGCGTGCGGAGTCTGCAGGACCTCGCACGTGAGACGGGCGTCCGTTGTAAGGCGCTGCTTGACGTCCTTCCCAACCCTGGCGGGGTGGCATCGGGACCGGGACATGCGAACTCTCCGCTGGCCGTGGACGAGACGTGAAGAGGGACGAGTCGAACCACCGGGCTGCTTTGTGAGCCGGGCAGGTGCCGATGGGATGATGCGTCGTGTACGCGCTGCCATGAGACCGACATTGAGGCAGGGGGCCTGTCTTCACATCTGCGCCGACGGGCCACGCGTCATTGTCGCCGCCCGGAGGCCGCGTGCCCGCGGCCGACCGTCGCCGGCCCGCCGAATGCGGTACCTCCGTTTGCGCGCTCCCGCCTGGGGATACACGGTCGTGGCATTCCGGTCACCACAGGAGAGAGGGGCGTCGCATGGGTCACGGCGGAGACGTTGTCGCGGAGCTGACCACCGATCACCGCGAGGTCGAGGAGCTGTTCGGGAAGATCGAACGCCTGAGCCCGGGTGATGGCCAGCGCAAGAAGTATGCGGATCAGGCCGTGATCGAGTTGGTCCGGCACTCGGTGGCTGAAGAGGCGTACCTTTACCCGGCCGTCCGTGAATTTTTACCCGACGGCGACAGGGTCGCCGACAAGGAGATCGAGGACCACGCCGAGGCCGAGCGGACGATGAAGGAACTCGAGGGTGCGGAAGCCGACGATCCCGAGTTCGACCGGCTCATCGGTGAGCTGATGACCGAGATCCGCTCGCACGTCCGTGACGAAGAGGACAACCTATTTCCTCGGCTGCGGGCGGCGACCTCCGAGGACGAGCTGATGAAGCTGGGTGACAAGGTCCAGCAGGCCAAGAAGACCGCCCCCACCCGGCCGCACCCCTCGGCCCCGGACACCCCGCCCGCCAACAAACTGCTGGCTCCTGGCGCGGGCATGGTGGACCGCATCAGGGACGCACTGACAGGGCGCGGCAAGGACTGACGGAGAACGGCGGCTCTCAGCGGTGCCCCGGGCTGTTCGCGGCAGGCACTGCCCGAGGCGGGTGAGCCACGGCGCCGGCGGCGTGCCCGCCCCCGGCGCGGGGCGGGCACGTCGGCACATCAGCGGTTTCGCATTGGAAGGCTGTTCATGGACCCTGTCGACCTGCCCTCGCCCGTCGTCCGCCATACGCCGGTACGGACCGACGTCCGTGCACTGGAACAGGAACTGCGTGCCCGCGTCGACGGCGAGGTCCGTTTCGACGCGGGTTCACGTGCGGCCTACTCGACGGACGGTTCCAACTATCGGCAGGTGCCGATCGGTGTCGTCGTCCCCCGGACCGTGGAAGCGGCCCAGGCGGCGGTGGCGGTGTGCCGGGAACACGGAGCGCCGCTGCTGTCACGCGGCGGCGGCACCAGTCTGGCCGGGGAGTGCTGCAACACCGCGGTGGTCCTCGACTGGAGCAAGCACTGCAACCGGTTGCTGTCAGTGGACACCGAGAACAGGCGGTGCGTGGTCGAGCCCGGCATCGTGCTGGACGACCTGAACCGGCAGCTGGCCGAGTACGGCCTGCAGTACGGGCCGAAGACGGCCACCCACCCGAACTGCACCATCGGCGGGATGATCGGCAACAACTCATGCGGGTCGACGGCGCAGGCGTACGGCAAGGTCGCCGACAACCTAAGCAGCCTGGAGGTCCTCACCTACGACGGTGCCCGGATGTGGGTGGGCCGGACCGACGACGCCGCCCTGGAGCGGCTGACCGCCTCCGAAGGCCGGGAAGCGGACCTGTACAGGGGCTTGGTCGCCCTGCGCGACCGCTACGCCGAGCTCGTACGCGAGCGCTATCCCGACATTCCCCGGCGTGTGTCGGGCTACAACCTCGACTCGCTGCTGCCCCAGCAGGGCTTCGACGTCGCCGGACTGCTGACCGGCTCGGAGTCCACCTTGGTGACCGTCCTGCGCGCGGAGCTCGAACTCGTGCCCGTGCCGAAGCACACCGCCCTGGTCGTCCTCGGCTACCCGGACATCTGTCAGGCAGCCGACCACGTCCCGGCTGTCCTGGAGCACCAGCCGGCGGCGCTGGAGGGCGTGGACCACCAGCTGATCCACTTCCAGCAGAAGAAGCACCTCAATCCTGCGGCGCTGAAGGAACTGCCCGACGGCCGGGCATACCTGATGGTGCAGCTCACCGGCGACACCCGCGAAGAAGCCGACGGCAGGGCCAGGGCCCTCATCGACGCCAAACCGGACGACGTCGACCACACCTGGTACGACGACGAGCAGCACGTGCGCGAACTGTGGCTGGTCCGCGAGTCCGGGCTCGGTGCCACCGCGCACGTACCAGGTCAGCCCGACACCTGGGAAGGCTGGGAGGACTCGGCGGTGCCGGTGGACCGCCTCGGCGACTACTTGCGCGACCTCAAGCATCTGTACGAGGAGTTCGACTACGGACACCCTTCCGTGTACGGCCACTTCGGCCACGGCTGTGTCCACACCCGCATTCCCTTCGACCTGGAGTCCGGGGAAGGCGTCGCCCGGATGCGGGCGTTCGTCGAGAAGGCCGCCGACCTGGTCGTGTCCTACGGGGGATCGCTCTCCGGCGAGCACGGGGACGGACAGTCACGGGGCGAGCTGCTGGTGAAGATGTTCGGGCCCGAGCTGATCGAGGCGTTCGAACGGCTGAAGGGACTGTTCGACCCGGACAACCGGATGAACCCGGGCAAGATCGTCCTGCCGTACCGCCTCGACGAGAACCTGCGCCTGGGCGCCGACTACCTGCCCTGGGAGCCGGAGACGGTCTTCGCCTTTCCGCACGACGACGGCAAGTTCAGCCGGGCCGCGGCCCGGTGCGTCGGCGTCGGCAAGTGCCGCTCGTCCGAGGGCGGCGTGATGTGCCCCAGCTACCGGGCGACCAGGGAGGAGGAGCACTCCACCCGTGGCCGCGCCCGCTTGCTGTTCGAGATGGTGCGAGGCGGCGACGACGCACCGATCGCCCCCGACTGGCGCTCGAAGGACGTACACGACGCACTCGACCTGTGCCTGGCCTGCAAGGGCTGCAAGACGGACTGCCCCGTCAACGTCGACATGGCCACCTACAAGGCGGAGTTCCTGCACCACCACTACAAGGGCCGGCTACGGCCCCTCGCGCACTACTCGATGGGCTGGCTGCCGGCGGTGGCCCGGGTGGTCGCGCTCGCGCCCCGGACCGTCAATGCGCTGGCTGCGGTGCCGTGGGTGGCCCGGGTGGCCAAGGCGCTGGGCGGTGTCGCTCCGGAACGGGAGGTGCCGGTCTTCGCCGAGCAGCGGTTCACCGACTGGTGGCGTGAGCGGGGCGGGCCTCGCGGTGACGGGCACCGGGGCGAGGTGGTGGTGTGGCCGGACACCTTCACCGACCACTTCCACCCCGCGATCGGCAGGGCGGCCGTCGAGGTGCTGGAGGCGGCGGGGTTCCGGGTCAAGGTTCCGGAGGCGTCGGTGTGCTGTGGACTGACTTGGATCTCCACCGGACAGCTGAACGTGGCGAAGCGAGTCCTCGGCCACACGATCGACGTTCTGCGCGAGGACCTGCGCCGCGGCACGCCCGTGGTGGGACTCGAACCCAGCTGCACCGCCGTCTTCCGGGCGGACGCGGCGGAGCTGCTCCATAAGGACCCTGACATCGAGCGGCTGCGGGAGCAGACCCGGACCCTGGCCGAGCTGCTCGTCGAACGCGCCGACGACTGGCAGCCACCGGCCGTCGACGCGCGGGCAGTGGTCCAGCGGCACTGCCACCAGTACGCCGTCATGGGCTTCGACGCGGACCGGAAGCTGCTCGAACGGGTCGGCGTGGACGCCGACGTGCTGGACGCGGGCTGCTGCGGGCTGGCCGGCAACTTCGGCTTCGAGAAGGGCCGCTACGAGGTGTCCATGGCGTGCGCGGAGGCCGGCCTGCTCCCGGCCGTGCGGGACGCCGACGACGCGACACTGGTCCTCGCGGACGGCTTCAGCTGCCGTACCCAGGTCGAGCAGGCCAGTACCGGACGCGCTCCCTTGCACTTGGCGGAAGTCCTGGCGGCGGGCCTCCGGGGGCAGGACACCGAACCGGAACGTCCATCACCCCCGGGGCCCCGCGCCCTGCTGCCTCTGGGGGCCGCCGGCGTGGCGGGCGCAGCGCTGGCGGCACTGGTAGCTGCACGACGCTCCGCTCGTAATCGCTGACATCGCACGCATCTCGCGGCCCGTCCCGCTGCCTCAGCGCTTGGACGGGCCGTCGAAGGGGAGGAATCCAGGTGTATGGAGGGAGCCTGGTCGTTCGGACTGGCCGTGCTGATCGTGGCACTGGCCGGCATGGCCGCGCTGGGGTCCAACTGGGTGAGCGAACGCGCCCGCATCCCGGCCCCGGCGTTCTTCCTCATCGGCACTGCCGTGGCAGTGGACGTCTTCCCGGAACTGAGGAAGCTGTCGATGGCGACGGTGCAGGACGTCGTCACCATCGCCCTCGTCGTGCTGCTCTTTCAGGGTGGTATGGACATCGGCTGGCGCCGCTTCAAGCCGGAAGCCCGCGCCATCCTCTCGATCGGTGTGCTGGGCACCTTCGCCACCGCCGGTCTGCTCGCCGTCGCGGCCCACCTCCTGCTCGGCCTGGACTGGCGTATCGCCCTGCTGCTGGGCACCGCGCTCGCGCCGACCGACCCGGCCGTCGTCTTCTCCGTCCTGGGCCGTCGGAAGATCACCGGCCGGACCGGTGTCCTGCTACCCGGCGAGTCCGGTGCCAACGACCCCGTGGGCATCGCCCTGATGGCCGGCCTGCTGGGCACCTCCGCCGGATCGGCGCTCGGCACAGCGGGCCACACCTCGCTGATCTTCGTCCAGGAGATGGCCATCGGCGCGGTGATGGGAGCGGCGGGCGGCTGGGGGCTGAAGGTCCTGATGCGCAAGGTGCCGCTGCCGGCGGAGGGGCTGTACCCGCTGCGCACGCTGGCCGGTGCGTTCGTGGTCTACGGGCTGACGACAGTGGCGCACGGTTCCGGATTCCTGGCCGTCTTCGTGGCCGGTGTTCTGCTCGGTGACGTCCGCGCCCCCTACAAGAAGGAGATCGAACGCTTTCACACAGCGCTCGGCAGCCTGGGGGAGATCGTCGCCTTCGCCGTGCTGGGACTGACCGTGCCGCTGTGGACGTTCACCAGGGAAGGGGCGTGGACGGACGGTCTGCTGTTGGCGGTGCTGCTGGCCTTCGTGGTGCGGCCGGTCGTGATGGCCGTACTGCTGTGGCGGATGCGCCTGAGCACCGGCGAGCGCGCGTTTCTCGCCTTCACCGGACTCAAGGGCGCCGTACCGGTACTGCTCGGCAGCTACCTCGTCAGCTCCGGGATCCCGGACGCCGACCGCCTGTACGACGTGGTGTTCGTCGTTGTGGTCTTCTCGGTCATCGTGCAGGGCTCGCTGGTTCCCACGGTGGCCCGGTGGTGCCGGGTGCCGATGCGCTCGGTGGAGCTGGAACCATGGACTCTGGGCGTGCGCCTGAAGGACCGCCCCGAAGGTGTCGCGCGGCATGTGGTCGAGGAAGGTTCCGCGGCCGATGGAAGCACGGTCGACGGGCTCGACATCGGCGAGGGGACGTGGATCAGCATGGTCGTCCGTGAGGGCGGCATCATTCCTGTGAGCGGGTCCACGCAGTTGCGGGTGGGCGACGAGGTCCTGCTGATCACCGGCGACAGCGAGGAGGGGTGCGCGGGTCCGTTCACCGCCGGGCGGCAGTGACGAGACGCCCGTTGGGGGTGCCGAACAAGAGCGTTCCGTGCGCGGCGATGCGTCGCAGCGGCCAGAAGAGCGATGGCCCGTCTACAGCGTTTCCCTGCGATTCCCAGGGTTACCCATGCACTGTCGTCCGCCGTCGTGCGGGACTCACAAAGAGCAGGAACGGAGCGCCGCCCATGGCGAGCATGAAGGTGTCGGACTACATTCTCCAACGGCTGCGCGACTGGGACGTCGACCACGTCTTCTCCTACGCCGGCGACGGCATCAACGGGCTGCTGGCGGCATGGGGCCGAGCCGACAACAACCCGAAGTTCGTGCAGGCCCGCCATGAGGAGATGGCCGCCTTCCAAGCCGTCGGATACGCCAAGTTCTCCGGCAAGGTCGGGGTGTGCGCGGCCACCTCCGGGCCGGGCGCCATTCACCTCCTGAACGGCCTGTACGACGCCAAGCTCGACCATGTGCCGGTCGTGGCGCTGGTCGGGCAGACCAACCGCAGTGCCATGGGCGGCTCTTACCAGCAGGAAGTCGATCTGGCCAGCCTGTACAAGGACGTCGCTTCCGACTTCTGCGAGACGGCGACCGTGCCGGAGCAACTGCCGAACCTGATCGACCGTGCCATGCGCACCGCCTACGCCAGGCGGGCCGTCACCGCGATCATCCTGCCGGCCGATGTGCAGGAGCTGGACTACTCGCCGCCGGGCCACGCGTTCAAGATGGTGCCGTCCAGCCTGGGACTGGGCCGCTCCGCACCGGTGCCGTCCGACGAGGACCTCCAGCGGGCCGCGGACGTGCTGAACGCCGGCGAGAAGGTCGCCGTCCTCGTCGGACAGGGAGCCCGCGGAGCCCGTGAAGAGGTGGAGCGGCTGGCGGAGGTGCTCGGCGCCGGCGTGGCCAAGGCCCTCCTCGGCAAGGACACGCTGCCGGACGACCTGCCGTACGTGACCGGCGCGATCGGCTTGCTGGGCACCCGCCCCTCCTACGAGCTGATGCAGGACTGCGACACCCTGCTGATGATCGGCTCCAGTTTCCCGTACACGCAGTTCATGCCGGAGCTCGACCAGGCCAGGGCGGTGCAGATCGACATCGACCCGCACATGATCGGCCTGCGCTACCCCTTCGAGGTGAACCTCGTCGGTGACGCACGCGAGACGCTGCGACGGCTGCTGCCGCGCTTGCACCGAAAGGAGGACCGAGCCTGGCGGGAGAAAGTCGAGAAGAACGTCTCCCGCTGGTGGGAGGTCATGCAGCGCCGCGCCGCCGTGGACGCCGACCCCCTCAACCCGGAGTACGTCGTCCACGCCCTGGACGGCAGGCTGCCCGATGACGCCATCGTCACCGCCGACTCCGGCTCCGCCGCCAACTGGTACGCCCGTCACCTGCGCTTCCGCGGCCACATGCGGGGCTCCCTGTCCGGCACGCTGGCGACGATGGGCCCGGGCGTGCCCTACGCGATCGGCGCCAAGTTCGCTCACCCCGACCGCCCGGCGATTGCCCTGGTCGGCGACGGCGCCATGCAGATGAACGGCATGATGGAGATGGTCACCGCGGCGAAATACCACCGTGAGTGGTCCGACCCGCGCCTCATCGTCGCGGTGCTGAACAACGGCGACCTCAACCAGGTCACCTGGGAGATGCGGGCCATGTCCGGCGCCCCGCAGTTCGAGGAGTCGCAGCACATCCCCGACCTGCCCTACGCCGACATCGCCCGCAGTATCGGCCTGGACGGCGTCCGGGTGGAGAAGCCCAAGCACGTCGAGGCGGCCTGGGAACAGGCCCTGGCCGCGGACCGCCCGTTCGTCATCGACTTCCGCACCGACCCGGCCGTGCCGCCGATCCCGCCGCACGCCGAGCTGGATCAGATCGAGGCCGCCGCCACCGCGATCCTGAAGGGAGACAGCGATCGCGGCTCCATGATCAAGCAGGGACTCAAGGCCAAGATGCAGGAGATGCTGCCCGGCAGCCGGCACCGCGGCGACCGACCCGGCGCCGCGGACGACAGCAGTCAGTCCGGCACCTGAAGGGCCGGGGCGTGCGGTCCTCACCGGCGTCAGCCGCCTGCGGGGCCGCAGCCGTCTGCCCGTCTCACACGCGCCTCGGGCGTCCGCTTGCGGGTGCGAACCAGTCCTTGAGCGCCTTGGCAGGCAGGGGATCTCTCGCCCCACCGGGGTCGGCAGTGCCCGTGTGCTGGTCACCCGAATGCGTGTGAGCCGACGCTTTTGTGGTACTTCGCCCGGTATGGCTGGTATCGAACTCATCAGTGCCGCGTTCAGTGATCACACCATGATTCCCCACCGTTATGCCAAGGACGGGGACAACGTCGCCCCGCCGTTGACGTGGTCCGGAGTGCCTGACGAGGCAGCGGAACTCGCACTGCTGTGTGAAGACCCGGACGCCCCGTCGGAAACCTTCGTGCACTGGCTGGTCACGGGCATCGACCCGCACCGCGGTGGCCTGGACACCGACGAAACGCAGCCGGGCAGCCAGCTGCACCGCAACGGCTACGGCGAACAGGGCTGGGGCGGCCCGCAGCCCCCGGTGGGAGACGAAGCGCACCGCTACTTCTTCCGCCTCTACGCCCTCCCGGCACCCGTGTCCGTACCGGACGACGCCACGGCCGACGACGTCCACGGCGTTCTGGACAAGCAGCAGATCGCCACCGGAACCTTGGTCGGCCTGTACCGACGCTGATGCCGCCTTCCCGTCACCGGTACGAACCGTCGGTCGTCCGGTGAACGGCGAACAGCGGGCCGGGCAGGCCGAAGACGGTACCGCAGCCCCGGACGACAAGGAGGCACCATGGCGCGCACGGCCACACAGGGCACTTACACCGGCTTCGACCGCATGCCGATAGCCGGCGAGTGGCGTACGGGCACGGCGGGCCGCTCACGGCAGGACACTGATCCGTACACCGGGGACGTCCTTGCGGAGATCGATCTCGCCGGTGCTCATGATCTGGACGAGGCGTACCGCGCTGCGGGGGAGGCGCAACCGGAGTGGTCCCGCAGGCCCGCGGAGGACCGCGCGGAGGTCTTGCGGAAGGCGGCCCGCATCCTGGCCGACCGTGAGGACGAACTGACCGGCTGGCTGCAGCGAGAGGCGGGCGCCACCCGGCCCCGCGCCGCCATGGAGCTGACGCTCACTCGCGCGGTCACCGAGAGGGCCGCCGAACAGGCAGGCCACATCAACACCTGGGTCGGCGCGGACTCCGACATGGAGGACAAGGAGAACCGCGTCTACCGCACAGCGGCGGGGGTCGTCGCCGTGATCAGCCCCTGGAACTTCCCCGTTCACCTGTCCAACCGGTCGGTCGCGCCGGCGCTGGCCCTCGGCAACGCCGTAGTGCTCAAGCCCGCCGGTGACACCCCTGTCACCGGCGGGCTGTTCCTGGCGAAGGTGTACGAGGAGGCCGGCCTGCCGCCGGGGCTGCTGAGCGTGGTGGTCGGCAGTGGAAGCGACATCGGCGACGCGATCGTGGAACACGAGACGCCCCGGGTGGTGTCCTTCACCGGATCCACCCCCGTCGGGCGGGGCATCGCCGAGAAGGCCGGGATCAAGAGGCTCGCGCTCGAACTCGGCGGCAACGGCCCGCTGGTGGTGCTCGACGACGCGGACCTCGACCAGGCCGTCGCGGGCGCCCTCTACGGCAACTACTTCCACCAGGGCCAGGTCTGCATGGCGACCAACCGCGTCATCGTCCACACCGCCGTGTACGACGCCTTCGTCGAACGCTTCGTCGCCGGTGCCCGATCCCTGCGCTACGGCGACCCGCGCGACGCCAGTACGCAGCTCGGCCCTGTCATCAACGGCAAGCAGCTGGACTCCATCCGCGAGAAGGTCGCCGACGCCGTCGCGGACGGTGCCGAGCTGGTCCTGAGCGGCGAGCCGACCGGCCCCACCGGTCAGGTCCTGCCGCCGCACGTCCTGCTCGGCGGCAACGACGCCACCACGGCCCGGGAGGAAGTGTTCGGGCCGGTCGCTACCGTCATCAGGGCGGACGACGAAGAGGACGCCCTGCGACTCGCCAATGACACCGAGTACGGCTTGTCCAGCGGTGTGTACACCCGGGACACCGACCGGGGCCTGCGGTTCGCGCTCAGGATGCAGGCGGGTATGACGCATGTGAACGACACGACCGTGCACGACGACGCGCACATCGCTTTCGGCGGTGAGAAGGCTTCCGGGCTGGGACGCTTCGGCGGAGACTGGGTCGTGGACGAGTTCACCACCCACCACTGGGTGAGTCTTCAGCACGCGCCGCGCGACTTCCTCTACTGAGAGGGTTTCTTACCGCAAAAGGGCTCGCGTCTCGCGGTCGACCTGCTGGGCCTCTCCGGTGGGCACGACGATGACCGGGACAGCGGCTCCGTCGGCACTGACGACGGCCGGGCTGTCCACGGTCGCGCCATCGGGGGTGAGTAGACCGCCCCTCACGCCGAGGGCGCTGAGCCGCGCGCACACCTCCTCGCGCACCTCCGGCTGGTCCTCGCCGATTTCCCCGGTGAAGACCAAGGCGTCGAGCCGGTCGAGGGACGCGGCCATGGCGGCGATTGCACGGCGGCAGTGGTGGGTGAAGACATCCAGCGCGAGTGCGGCGTGCTCGTCGCCCTCGGTCCGGCCGCGCACGAGATCGCGGGTGTCGTCCGAGGTGCCGGAAAGCGCAAGCAGACCGCCCTCGTGGTTCAGCGCGTCGTCGATGTCCTCCGCGGACAGATGGTGCCGGGTCTGCAGCCACATCAGCGCACCGGGATCCACGCTGCCGCTTCGGTGGCTCATCACCAGCCCCTCCAACGGTGTGAACCCCATAGTCGTGTCGACGCTGCGCCCGTCACGCACCGCACAGGCGGAGCAGCCACCGCCCAGGTGGACGATCACCACGTGCAACTGCTCCGGGCGCCGGCCGAGAAGTCCTGCCGTCCGGCCGAGCGCCCACGCGTAGGAAAGACCGTGGAAACCGTAGCGGCGCAGTCCGTACTCCTCGCGCCAGGCCGCCGGCACCGCGTACTCCCGGGCGGCGGCGGGCAGGCCGGCGTGGAAGACGGTGTCGAGACAGACCGCGTGCGGAATGTCCGGGAGCAGGTCCCGGGCGGCGTCCAGCACGGTGAGAGCGGGCGGGACGTGCAGGGGCGCCAGGTCGGCCGCCTGGCTCAGGGCTTCGCGTACGCGGTCGTCCAGCAGCGTATGGCCGCGTAGTGCCGGGCCGCCGTGGACAATACGGTGTCCCATGGCCACGGGCGACGGTGCTTCCCGCAGCAACTGCCGCAAAAGGCCGGGCACGTCGTCACCGGGCGCTGAGGGGCTGTCGTGCTCGGCGAGGACGCCCAGGTCGTCGTCGAAGACGGCCAGATGCAGGCTCGACGAGCCCGCGTCGGCCACCAGGACCGGGCCGAGACTCCTTTTGGACACGGCGTCCCTCTCTCGTCAGCCGGCTGCCGCAGTGCACGGACCGGGTGTGTGCCGAGGCGTCCCCGGGGTACCCGCCGCGGCCTCGTGGAAACGGAGGCTGCCGGATGGCGCTGGAGCACACGGACGGTTCGGCGTACAGGCGAGCGGCCGACTACGTGGCCGTGGCATTGATCTTCCTGCGGGACAACGTGCTGCTGAGGGAGCCGCTGCGGGCCGAGCACATCAAGCCAAGGCTGCTGGGCCACTGGGGGTCGTGCCCGGGCATCACCATGGTCTACGCGGCGCTCAACGCGCTCATCCGCGAGCGGCACACCGACGTGCTGCTGGTGACCGGCCCCGGGCACGGCGCGCCGGCCAACCACGCCAACCTGTGGCTGGAGGGCACCCACGAGGAGTACGACCCTGCACTGGCCCGCAACGAGGCCGGACTGACCGAACTGGCCCGCCGCTACTGCGCCCCCGAGGGCTTCCCGAGCCACCTGTCTCCGGCCGTGCCAGGCACGATCCACGAGGGCGGGGAACTCGGTTATGCGCTGGCCACCGCGTTCGGCGCCGCGCTGGACGCACCGGACCGGCTGGTGGCCTGCATCGTCGGCGACGGCGAGGCGGAAACCGGACCGACCGCGGCCGCATGGCACTCTCCGAAGTTCCTCGACCCCGTGACCAGCGGGGCCGTACTTCCTGTCCTGCACCTGAACGGCTACAAGATCTCCTCACCCACCCTGTTCGCCACCATGACCGACGAGGAACTGACCCATCTTTTCCGCGGCTACGGCTGGGATCCGCGGATCGTTGACGTGACCGGCAAGCCGGACGGAGACCCGGTGGCCGACGCCGTCCGCGACGCGCACACCGCCATCCGAGCGATCCAGACCACGGCAAGGAGCGGCGACCGCCCCGCCCGCCCGGCCTGGCCGATGATCGTGCTACGCAGCCTGAAGGGCCAGGGCGCGCCCGAAGAAGCCGACGGAAAGCCCCTGGAGGGCACCTTCCACACCCATCAGGTCCCGCTCGAAAGCGTCCACCAGGACCATCGGCAACTGGAGGTCCTCGAGGCGTGGCTGCGTTCCTACCGGCCGCAGGACCTGTTCGACGACGACGGCCGCCCCAGCGCGGACGTCCTCGCCACCGTGCCCGACGGCGAACGCCGGATCGGTATGCAGGCCGCAGGCGACGGTGGCCGACTGCGTGAACCACTGGACCTCCCGGACCTCGGCCCGTACGCGGTCGACACGCCTCAAGGCCCCGGCGCGCACGCGGCGAGCCCCAACCAGGTGCTCGCCGCGTGGCTGACCGACGTGATGCACAGGACGCAAGACCGCCGCGACTTCCGCATCGTCTCCCCGGACGAGCTGGCCTCCAACAAGCTGGACGCCGTACTCGCCGCGAGCAAGCGGGCCTGCGCGTGGCCGGTCGACGAGTACGCCGAGGACCTGGCACCGGACGGACGGATCATGGAGATCCTGTCCGAGCACAACTGCCAGGGCTGGCTCCAGGGTTACCTGCAGACCGGACGGCACGGACTGTTCCCGACGTACGAGGCGTTCGCCGCGATCGTCGAGAGCATGGTCAACCAGTACGGCAAGTGGCTGAAGATGTCGCGCGAGGTGCCGTGGCGCGCCCCCGTCAGCAGCCTGACGTACCTGCTGACCAGCGAGGGATGGCGCCAGGAGCACAACGGCTACAGCCACCAGGGCCCGGGCTTCATCAACAACCTGCTCACCAAGAAGGGCACCGTCATCGGCGTCTACCTCCCACCGGACGCCAACACACTTCTGGTCACGATGGAGCGCCTGCTGTCCGAGACCGGCAGGATCAACGCGGTCGTCGCCGGGAAGCAGCCCGCCGCCCAGTGGCTAGGACTGGACGACGCCCGCCGCCACTGTGCAGCCGGGGCTTCGATGTGGCGCTGGGCGTCCACCCACGATGGCGACGACCCGGAGGTCGTCCTTGCGTGCGCCGGCACGATCCCCACGGTCGAGACGCTGGCCGCGGCCGACATGCTGCGGCGCGACCTGCCCGACGCGCGCGTCCGTGTCGTGAACATCGTCGACCTGTGCGCGCTGGCCACGCCGGAGCGTCATCCGCACGGCCTGCACGAGGCCGACTTCGCCGACCTGTTCGGACACGACACGCCCGTTGTGCTGGACTTCCACGGCTATCCGTCGGCCGTGCAGCAACTCCTGCACGGCCGGCCCCGCCCCGAGCGGTTTCACGTCCGCGGCTACGTCGAAGAAGGCACCACCACCACGCCTTACGACCTGCTGATCAGTAACGGGACCTCGCGGCACGACCTGGCCGTCGCAGCGCTGAGCCGTCTGCGGGGCCGCCCGGCCGAGACCGGCGACCTGGCGGAGCACTACGCCAGACGCCGGGACGACCTCCGGCGGGAACTGCGCCGTACGGGGGTGGACCCGGCGGAGATCACCCAGTGGAGTTGGCCGACGGGATGAGGGGCCGCCGTCCGTGCGTTTCCCGAAACGGCCCTGTTTGTTCTGCCGAAGCTGCCGCGGCCTGGCTCACGAAGACAGGCCGTTCGCGCTGGTTGGTGGCCGACCTCAATGCCTGGGCGCCCCTACGCGGGCCTCCGCCTCGACCGGTGGCGACTTGGGACCCTTGAGCTACTCGGCCACCGCCGACACCATCGAGGATGCGGCGTGTTGAGCCCCGGGCGAGTCAAACGCCTTCGCCGTGCCGGTTTTCTTGCGCCCGGGCTTCCGCGAGGCTGTCGTACAGGGGGAAGACGGTGCCGGCGCCAGTGAGGGCCAGGAGGCGTCCCACCGCAGGAGGCGGGCGGCCAGCACCAGTCCGCTACGCGCTTCCAGGGCGCGGCGGCGCAGGCGCAGGAGGGCGTTGAAGCCGGAGGAGTCGCAGAAGGTGACGCCGGACAGGTCGAGGATCACGGTCGGGTAGTCGGCGATCGATGCCATGGCCTGCTGCAAACTGCTGGTTACGCCACCGGGCCCACGGCTTTCCAGGCGCCGAAACGAGCGAGGCGACTGCCGGACCGGCCATGAGCCGCCGCACCCCGCGCCGGTCATGCAGATGCTCCAGCACCGCACGCCAGTCGAGCACCGGCCCCAGGGACACGACATCGGCACCGATCCCGAGCGCGCGGGCCCGCCTGAGGCGACTGCCGGACCGGCAGTCGCCTCGCTCGTTTCGGCGCCTGGAATCAGCTCCGGACGATGTTCTGGGCCTGCGGGCCCTTCTGTCCCTGGCCGATGTCAAAGGTGACGTGCTCGCCTTCGGTCAGCTCGCGGTAGCCATTGCCCTTGATCTCAGAGTAGTGCGCGAAGACGTCCGGGCCGCCGCCGTCCTGGGCGATGAATCCGAAGCCTTTTTCAGAGTTGAACCACTTCACGGTGCCGCTGGCCATACCGGTCTTTCCTTCGTCCACGCCCGGGAACAGCTCTCTGCCGGGCATCGTTCCGGCTCCCGCAATGGCGAAAGCCATCAGCCGTTGTACCCCGGACCGTCCTGTTTACTCGACTGACGACACGGTGAGCTGCCCCGAGTTTCGGAGTCCGAGGCCGCGAACCTGTTCTTCCAGTTCATCTCGGGCCGCTACGAACGCGCGTCCGTCATCGTGACCAGCAACAAGCCTTTCGGGCGCTGGGGAGAGGTCTTCGGCGACGACACCGTCGCCGCCGCGATGATCGACCGACTCGTCCACCATGCCGAGGTCATCTCACTGAAGGGCGACAGCTACCGCATGCGCGGCCGCGACCTAGGACGGGTTCCCGCTGCCAACACCGGGGAATGACCAACATCAACTGATGCAATGGGGGTCACCCGCGGGAACCGCTCACTATTCGAGCGACGCCGACAGGCTGGGCACGCGTCTGCCGGTCGGTCGGCGGTTGATGACCTGTGGCCGGCCAGCACCTCAGCCAGGTCGCGAGCGTCCTCGGCGCGATGGCGGCACCCGTGCGGGCGAAAGTTCTGCCGGTACGGGAGGCGGGCGCATCACCGGTGGTATCAGATCCCGCACGGTCCGGACCCGGCCCGTGCAGATGCTGCCCAAAAGGAGAAGCAGTGGCTCAGCAGGTGCGCGACGTCATGACCGCCGACCCCGTCGCGGTGGGACCCGATACGCCAGTGGAGCAGGTCGCCGCCCGGATGCGGGACGAGAGTATCGGCGCCGTACTGGTCACCGACAGCGGCCAGCTACGGGGCCTGGTCACCGACCGGGACCTGACCGTGCGGATCCTCGTCGATGGCGGCGACGTGACAGGCCGGACAGTCCGCGAGGCCTGCAGCAGCGAGGTAGTGGCCGTCGCCCCGGACGACGACGTCGACCGGGCGGTGCAGCTGATGCGGTCAAAGGCACTGCGCCTGACCGCCTGACGAGCAGAGCCGTTCCAACCAGCCCCGCCGGTCGTTGTTCGTGTGTGCCGTTGACTGACGCGCAATGGGCGCGAATCGAACCGTTACTCCCACATCGGACACCCGGCGGGGTGGTCGGTGGCGGGATCACCGTGAGGTGATCGACGCGATCGCCTGGAAGTTCCAGACGGGATCGCAGTGGGTCCACCAGCGGTGCCCCGCAGCTGGGTGCACAGGTCCGCGAACCGGTCCCTTCCCGCTGCCGTGAGGGCGCCGCGACGGTCGTACCGCACCAGCCGGGGCAGCCGTCCGTGCAAGAATGCTCCCCACCGGATGCTGAATCGGAGAGGGTGGTACGCGCCGTCAGCCGTCCGGTGGACTCGCCGGGGGTGAACTTGACGACTCTCGGTTCGGCCTCGGCCAGCGCGACCACCGCCCCGGCCTCCTTCGACCAGACCGGCTCCCGCACCGGAGTGTCCAGGCGCAGGACGGCCACCTCCGGGGTCGAGTCCGGCACCGCGTCGGCCGCGGTGCAGTCCGCATCACCGCTGGCGACGCAGACTCCTCGCAACTGACGGTGGAGCTACACACCGAACGCACCGAAGGCGACCCCGTCAACGACGGCCTCGCAGAAGCCCGCCTGGCGGGACAGGCCAAGGAGTTGGCACTCTCCCGGACGGGGTCGGGCTTCTGACGGGGAAACAGTGCCCGGCTCCCTATGCGGGTGAGCAGCCGCAGCTTTGCCGCAGGACCAGCGAGGCGTGTGCCGGGGGCTGGGGGGAGGTGCCGTCGAGGAGGAGGGCGACGGCCTGTTGGGCCATGGTGTGCAGGGGTTGTTCGGTGGCGGTGAGGGCGGGGGCGGTGTAGGCGCTGTCAGGGGTGCCGTCGAGGCTGATGACGGCCAGGCCGTCGGGGACGGACAGACCGGAGGCTCGGGCTCCGGCGAGGACTCCGATGGCCTGTTCGTCGGTGGCGGTGATCAGCGCGGCGGGCATGGCGCCCTCACCGATCAGTCGCTGGGTCAGGGCGGCTGCGGCGGCACGGGAGTACTCGCAACGCAGCAGGGGGGCGTCGGCGTCGGCGAGGGCCGTTTCCCAGGTGGCGCGGCGGTGGCTGACGGGGCCGGCGTCGTGAGGTCCGGCGAGGAAGGCGATGCGGGTGTGGCCGTGGTCGCGCAGGTGGGCGACGGCCTGCTGGACGGCGGCTTCGTTGTCGGCGGTTACAGCCGGGAACCGCCCGTACTCGGGCTCGTTGTGGACGTATACGGCCGGGACGCCGGCCCGCCGGGCCTGGCCGGCGACGTCGACGCCGCCGTCGGCGGAGACGATGACGAGCCCGTCGACCTGGGCGGCGAGGAACTTGTCGGCGAGGTGCTTCTGCCGGTCGGGCGAGTAGCCGGCGTTGCCGGTCATGGTGAGCTTTCCGCGCTGGTCCAGCGCCTGCTCGAGGTGCCGGGCCAGCGCCCCGAAGTAGGGGTTGGAGGCGTCGGCAAGGATCAGGCCGACCACGCCGGTGGTGCGGGAGCGCAGGGCCCGGGCGATGCGGTTGGGGCGGTAGTCCAGTTCGGCCGCGGCGGCCAGGACCCGCTCGCGGGTCTCCGGCGCGACCGGTCGGGGTCCGTTGTTCATCACATAGCTGACCACCGCTGTGGAGGTCCCGGCCGCGCGGGCCACGTCGGTCAGTGTCGGTGCTTTGCCCGCTCGCTTCGTCATAGCCCTTGCATCCTCTCATCTAAACGATTAGACATGAAGCATGAACGGATTCCTGGCGGGCCGCGTGGTGGCCGTCGGCTCGGTGAACGTGGACCGGGTCCTGCGTTGCCCCGTCCTCCCCTCCCCGGGTGAGACGGTGCTGGTGACCTCCCTCGTCGAGGGATTCGGCGGCAAGGGCGCCAATCAGGCCGTGGCCGCCGCCACGATGGGGGCCGCCACGCACCTGGTGGCCAAGGTGGGCGGCGACGCCGATGGACTCAGGGCACTCGCCAACCTGCGCGGCGCCTCGGTCGGCGTCGACACGGTGATCACCGAGGCGTCCGCGCCGACCGGACAGGCTCTGGTCATGGTGGCCCCGGACGGCGAGAACAGCATCGCCGTGATCAGCAGCGCCAACGCGCTGCTGTCGGCCCAGGACGTCACCGACGCCCTGACGGTGCTCCAACCGCAGGCCGCGGACGTGATCCTCACCAGCGGTGAGGTCCCCGGGCCCTGCCTCCAGGCCGTAGCCGGCAGTCTGCCGCCGGGGACGCGGTGGGTGCACAACGCGGCCCCGGCCGGGATTCTGCCCGCATGGCCCGAAGAGCGCCGGCCGCTGCTGGTGGTCAACGAGGTCGAAGCCCGGCAGCTCACCGGAGCCGCTGACGCGCGGGCCGCCGCCCGTACCCTGGCCAGGACGGCCTCCGGTGCCGTGGTCACCCTGGGCGGTGACGGGGCGCTGGTCGCCGAGGAGGAGTGGTGCGAGCACATCCCCGCACCCGCCGTCACAGTCGTCGACACCACCGGTGCCGGGGACGTCTTCTGCGGCGTGCTCGCCACCGCGCTCGCCCACGGCCGCCCCCTTCTCCGCGCGGCGGCCACCGCCGTGGCCGCGGGCGCCTTCGCCGTCACGGCGCTCGGCGCCCGGGGCGCCCTGCCCCGCCCGCGCGACCTCGCCCGCATGCGGGCCGGCTGACCGGGCACGGCCCCGCACCCCCTCCCACATCCCTCATCCCTCGTACGAAAGGAGCACGGCCATGCCTGCCCTCCCTCTGATCGTTGACACCGACACCGGATCCGACGACGCGGTCGCCCTCCTGCTCGCTGCCGCCAGCGGGCTGGGCGACATCCGGGCGGTGACCACGGTGGCGGGCAACGTTCCCCTGGAGACCGGGACCCGCAACGCGCTCATCTCCCTTGAGACCGCAGGCCGCACGAACATTCCTGTTTACCCCGGCTGCGCCCGGCCGATGACGCGGACCCTGTCCAGCGCTCAGCACGTGCACGGCGAGGACGGCATGGGCGACATCGGACTGCCCGACCCGGTCACCGTCCGCGAGAGCACGCACGCGGTCGAGGCCCTGCTGTCCTTCCCCCGCGAGCACCCGGGGGAGCTGACGCTGGTCACTCTCGCCCCGCTCACCAACATCGCCGCCGCTCTGCTCCGTGACCCCGGCTTGTTCACCCGCTACCGGCACGTGTACTGCATGGCCGGCGCCGCCGACCTGCGCGGCAACATCTCGCCCAGCGCCGAGTTCAACGTCTGGGCGGATCCCGAGGCCGCCCGCATCGTCACGCAGGCCGCCACGCCCGGCAAGGTCACGTGGATCGGCTGGGACGTCTCCCGCAAGGACGCCGTCATGACCGAAGCCGACCAGCGGCGCCTGGAGCAACTCGGCACACCGATGGCGACGTTCGCGCACCGCATCAACCGCACCGTGGCCGAGTGGGCCCGCGACGTCACCGGGCTGGCCGGCTACGACCTGCCCGACCCCGTCGCCATGGCTGTGGCGCTCAAGCCCGACCTCGTCACCGAGCAGGAGCAGGCACACGTCGACATCTCCGTCTCCAGCGACACCCGCGGCCAGATGATCATCGACCGGCGGGTGTCCGCTCCCGCCCCCAACCTCACCCTGGTTCGCCGTGTCGACGAGACCGGCTTCAAGAAGCTCCTGTTCGACACCGTTACCACTTCCGTCACCACTCCTGTTCCCGTCCCCGTCGGCTCGCCGCTCGCCGGCGCAGTCCCTTCCGCCCTGTGACCTGGACCGACTTCATGAGCACCCCCACCACGCGGATCCCGCGCTACGAACTGCACTGTCACCTCGACGGTTCCGTCCGCCCGGCCACCGTCGGCGACCTCGCCCGCGAACAGGGCATCGCCCTCGATCGGCCGGTCGAGGATCTGGTCGTTGCCCCGGCCCACTGCGGGAGCCTGACCACCTTCCTTACCTACATCGACCTCCCCCTGCGGGTTCTGCAGACACCCGACGCCCTCACCCGGACCGCCCGGGAACTGGTCGAGGACTGGAAGGCCGACGGCGTCGTCCACGGGGAGGTGCGCTTCGCCCCGCAGCTGCACGGCCGCCACGGCATGACCCCGGACGAAGCCGTACGAGCGGTGGCCGAGGGGCTGGCCCAGGGCCGGGCCGCCACCGGCTTGAACACCGGGCTGCTGCTGTGCTGCCTTCGCCACCAGGACCCGGACGAGAGCCTCGCCGTCGCCGAGACCGCCCTGCGGCACCGGGACGTCGTCGCCGGCCTCGACCTCGCCGGCGACGAGACGCTGTACAGCGCCCGGCCGCACCGGGCCGCCTTCGACCTCGCCCACAGCGCCGGCCTGCCCTGCACCGTCCACGCCGGAGAAGCCGCAGGCCCCGAAAGCATGTGGGAGGCGATCGACGTCCTCGGCGTCCGCCGCATCGGCCACGGCGTCCGCTGCACATCCGACACCGCACTCCTCAACCGGCTCCTTACCGACAAGATCGCCCTGGAGATGTGCCCCACCAGCAACGTGCAGACCGGCGCCGTCCCCAGCCTCACCAACCACCCCGCCACCCCACTGCTCGCCGACGGACTGCCGGTCACCATCAGCACCGACACCCGCACCACCTCCGCCACCACCCTGCAGCGCGAGTTCGAAACACTGCGCCGGACAACCGGATGGACCGGCCGGCACGAGGTCCTCGCCCAGGAGAACGCCGCCCGGGCGTCCCTCAGCCCCCGACAGAATCAGTAGGGGCAGGACGACGGTGACGACGGTGACGTCAACTCGGCGTCGAGCCAAAGGCGTACGAACCCGAAGCTCGACGCCGGCATCACCCCGCCGGACAAGCCGGACCTGACCACCGTCGGCTCCGGCCGATCCGCCTGAGCATCGCCGGACGGGCACCCGCGATGGTCCCCCACCTTCCGCCCCCGCTCTGCTACGGCATGACGGAAGGACAGCACCCCGCAGAAAGGCGGCACGGGCACGACGAGCAGGTCGCCGCCGCGACGCGCCCGGTCACCTGGTCGTCGTCGGCGCGGACCACGGGCTGCTCACTCGCCCCGCAGTTCTGCGCGGGCCCGCTGCAGTTGCTCGACGGACACAGCGCCGGGAGTCCGGCAAGCCTCCCTCCGCCCACGCGGCTTGTGCACGGGGACGGCGCCGCCGGCGTCGTCGAGGAGGATCTTCTTGGCCAGCGTCTCGTCGCGGAGCCGGCGGGCCGACTTCGGCCGCTTCTTGCGGGCGAAGTACGTCGACGGCGACAACTCAAGAACCCGGCAGACCGTGATGGCGCTTCTTGATTTTAAGATCTCCATCATCCCTCGGTGCTGCGGGATCTCATGGAGCAATACCTAGCCCTCGTGGCCGCGCACGCTCCGGAGCCGGACAGCTCCCGAGCGCGTCAGCGTAAGGCCCTCTCTGACACCGTCGGGTGAGACGCCCCGAAATGATCAGATATTGTGGCGGGCGCGACACGAGGACCACCCGCATGACCGGCACCAAGCCCGCCGGGCAGGATCCGGCGCCGAAGCTGAAGCGCCGCCGTTTCGCTGCGAGTACAAGCTGCGGATCGTCGCCGAGTACGATGCCGCCCCCGCCGGGGACAAGGGCGCTCTCCTGCGTCGGGAGAGGCTGTATCACTCGCACATCATCGAGTGGCGGCAGGCCAGGGATGCAGGCGCGCTGGAGAAGCTGACCGACCACGGCACCAGCCCCGCCCGCCCCAAGAAGCACCCGGCCGAGGCTGAGAACGACAGGCTGCGCAGGCAGGTGGAACGGCTGGAGAAAGAGCTGGCGAAGAACCGTGCCGCGGTGGAGGTGCTGGGAAAAGCTGTCGCACTGTGGGAAGCGGCCTCCGACAGCGCGAACTGAACGACGTTCTGGAACATCACCTGCCCGCGTCGCGGCCTGGGGTATCAGCGGAGCGAGTAACTCCCACTCCTGGTCAGTGAGTTCATGACGACGTACCACGACACCGTGATCTACCACCCGGATGATCTTTGAAGACGGACCTAGTTCAGGCGTGATGACGCCGGGCCTGCATGGCTTGTCCCAGGGCGCGCCGGACTGGCTCGCGCAACCGGTAGCCGAGAGATGTGGCCACCAGTTGCTCGGCCACCGCGTGCAACTTGATGTTGGTGTGCTGGGAGACTTCCACCAGCACGTCCCATGCTTGGTCGGCAGTACACGGACCGACGGCCATCACCATGCCGCGTGCCTGATCTATCACCGGCCTCGACTTCATTGCCCAGCACAGTTGTGCGATTTTGTCCCGCAGTCTCTGCACTTCCGCAGCGGTCTCACCGTCTACCTCTGAACCGGGGCGGGGTGGCGCTGGCGGTGGTGGGAGCGCTCGGTCGTCACACTCACTCGCCTACCCACAACAGAGCGGGTATGCCTGCCTGCGGCACGCTGGTCGGCTGCCGGGCGCGGCGTCGGCGTATGCGCCCGTGTCAGTGTGTGCGGTTGGTGCTGCCGGACTGGCCCGCTGATCGTTTGATCACCGGGCCTCACCGTGCGCTCCCGTCGTCCGTTTCGGCGTGAAGGTGCGCCTTCAGAGCCCTCGCTTTCGCCGAGCGGCACACAGCCACGCCAGTGCGGCGGTGATCGCAACGCCCGACACGGCGCCGAAGGCCACGGTCAACCACGTACGGGTGGTGAGGACAGCAGTGATGGTCAAACTTAAAGACAGTACGGCCAGCACCGTGAGACTCAAGCCTGGAGTCCATCGCGGCGTACCGAGCCGCAAGTGTTTGCGCTCCAGCGCGTGCATGTGTCGACCGAAGTGGCCATCTTGTGCCAGTGCCGCTTCGATCTGCTGCAAGACCTGCTGCTCGTGCCTTGAGAGGCCAGGACCGTCCATGTGTTCCTGTCTCCGTACACTCCAAGGTTTGGTCGGGCTCCGGCGGCGTCTCGCTCCGCGTCACCTGCGCCGGGCTACCGAGGGAAGGGGAACGTGGGGTAGATGTACCCAGGCCCCCAGAATGGCGAGTAGCCGTAATAGCCGTAGACGTTGCTGTAGTACTCCGGTTCGTCGGTCAGGTCGGGATCGTAGACGGGTGCCTTGGAGACCCGTTCGCGGGACTGGTCGATGAAGACCTGATCGTCGGTGATGTGTGTGACCGCGTCGACGGGGATGAACGACTTGGTCTCACCGAAGCCCAGGAAGCCGCCGTGGGCCACGAGTAGAAAGCGGACTTTGCCCTCGGGTTCGTCGACGAGAAGATCTTCTACCTTGCCGATATCGTTGCCGTTGGTGTCCGCCACCTTGCGGCCTCGGACATCCTCTTCTGGGGTTGCCACCGTCTGCTGAGAGTCACTGAGCTTGTTCAGGATCGGCGCCTTGTCGGCTGTCATTTGCCGTCTCCTCGACTACGAGGTCACTGTCGTACCCAGTTCGGGGTGAGTCGCGCAGTATCCAGATGAAGCGCTGACGACTCGAAGTAAGGTCCGATTACCCGGCCGCGCGCGAAGCAGTCCCTGCGGTCGCAATCCGCACCACTGACCCCAACCTGTATGCAAGGGACGCCGCCCCACAGGAATTGCGCGACGTCTGTGGGGTAGTTCCGGAAGGTATGGAATCGCCGCATGGAGGGGCAGATACGGTGCTGTCACATGCGCTTGAGCAGGGTGTTCTCGTCATCACGGTGTACGGCGAAACCCGTATCGACGGACGGGCCAGGCTGCTCGCGAAGATCGGCGACCTGATCCATGCCTACAAGCCGACACCTGTTGTCATCGTTCTCGACGACTCGGAGGCTGGCGGGGTGATGACCAGTCTCGTCGTCCGCGCCCACTGTATGTGCAGCAGTCTCGGCGTTCTGATGTCCGTGGCCACTCACAGTGCCCCTATGCGACGCCTGCTTGAGGCGAGCGCGGACAGCGACACGCATTTGGTCATCCATGCCCGAGCCGACATCGCCGTCTCCGCCGCTGCATTGGCCGCATCCGTTTGACGGTAAGTAGGCCGTTCGGTTTGAGCGCCGCCCTGCAGGAGACTCCGGACAACAGGCAACACTGGCCTGGTTGGCGCGTCTGTACACAGGTTGTGCACAGAGCCCGAACCGGCCGACAGAGGAGCGTTCTCCCGTGCTATGAGGTGTAGCGCAGGATCGATTCACCCAGGAGAGGGGCTACTGGCGAATCGCCGAGCCGCTGACGACCGGGCACGGGCTCGTCTCTGAAAGCGTGAGGAGGGAGCATCCAGATGAAGGCGGTTGTGTGGCACGGACTGGGCGACGTACGCCTGGAGGATGTGCCAGAGCCCACGATCAAAGATCCGTACGACGCGATCGTCCGTATCACGACCTCCGCACTTTGCGGCACTGATCTGCATTTTGTCCGAGGCACCATGCCCGGCATGCAAGAGGGACGCATTCTCGGCCACGAGGCTGTCGGCGTCGTCGAGGAGGTGGGGGCCGGAGTACGCAACTTCCGCCCCGGCGACCGTGTGGTGGTGCCGTCGACGGTGGCGTGCGGAACGTGCAGTTACTGCCGCGCCGGCTACTACGCTCAGTGCGACAACGCCAACCCGCAGGGGCGGCTAGCGGGCACCGTGTTCTTCGGTGGGCCGGAGGCGGCCGGCGGGCTGGACGGTCTGCAGGCCGAGTTCGCCCGGGTTCCGTTCGCACACGCGGGACTGGTGCCGCTGCCGGACACGGTGGATGACGCACAGGCGATCCTTTTGTCAGACATCTACCCGACCTCGTGGTTCGGTGCTCGGCTGGCCGAGGTGGGTGACGGTGACACCGTGGCCATCGTCGGAGCCGGGCCGGTCGGGCAGGCCGCTGTTGCCTGCGCCCGTCTTCAGGGGGCGGGAAGGATTATCGTGGTCGACGGTGTGGCCGACCGGCTCGACGTCGCCCGCAGTCAACACGCCGAGACCGTGAACTTCAATACCGAAGATCCCGTCGAGGCGGTTCGTGACCTGACCGGCGGGATCGGTGTCGATCGTGTGATCGAGGCCGTGGGCGTGGACGCGCAGCGCCCGTCCGACGGGCCGGCCGCCGAGGCATTGCGAGGGCGGGAAGGGCAGTTCGACCACGAACGGGACGAGGCCGCACCCGAGCAGCATCGGGACGGGGACACCTGGGTTCCCGGCGATGCGCCGTCCCTGGCCGCTCGGTGGTCCGTTCAGATGGTCGCGAAAGCCGGAACGATCGGAACCGTCGGCGTCTACCCGCCGCAGGTTCAGCACTACCCGTTCGGTGAGGCGTTCATGAAGAACCTGACCCTGAAGACTGGTAACTGCAATCACCGACGCTATCTGCCCCATCTCGTGTCACTGGTCGCCTCGGGACGTCTGGACCCCACGCCGTTGGTGACCCGCTGGGGCGGCGCGCAGAACGCGGTCGAGGCCTACCGCCGCTTTGATCGGCGGGAAGCGGGCTGGACCAAGGTCGTTCTCGGAGTGACGGATGACGGAGCGGTCGCTCCCGGGATGGGCGAGGCAGCAGGCACCGGCGTCGCGACCACCGCCGGGACGCCGGGTCCGTCGGCAGGGGAGGCAACGAACGTGGAGGTGAGAAGGCGGTGACGGCGAGGGCGGGGGAGGAGGCACAGAAGACCTGAGAACTTGCTGCGCCAGACGGCCGGGAGGCTCCGCGTAGAGCAGGGCGACAAGGTTTCGCCCTGTGCCGACGAGCACAAGGAGCCCGCGATCCGCCTGAACGAGCCGGACACCGACTGTCCGTACACGCATGTTGCTTCGTGTGAGGAAGGCAGGACAGGTCATGCGATTCCACGATCGTCGAGAAGCCGGACAGGAACTCGCCGTCCGGCTCATGGAACGGGCCGCGGGCGGAGATCTCGTCAATCCAGTTGTTCTGGCGCTTCCCAGAGGTGGCGTACCGGTGGCAGTCCCGGTTGCGCAAGCGCTCTCGGCGCCGCTGGACGTGCTGGTCGCAAGGAAGATCGGCCTTCCTGGCCAACCAGAGACCGGAATCGGCGCGATCGTGGGCGACGATCCGCCGCTGTTCGACGGGCAGGCGCTCGAGATGCTCGGCCTGAGGGAGGACCGGTTGGGCCCGGAGGTGGCCCGAGAGCGGATCGAACTTCACCGTCGCGCCCTGCTCTACCGGGGTGAGCGAAACGCGCCCGACGTAGGGGGGCGAGCCGCGATCATCATTGATGACGGCCTGGCCACCGGCGTCACCGCACGCGCCGCCCTGCGTCACCTCCGCCACCAGGATCCCGCACGGCTGATACTGGCCGTTCCGGTCTGTGCCCCCCAGACCGCCGACACGATGCGCTCGGAAGCCGATGACATCGTCTGCCTTCATCAGCCGTCGGACTTTCGGGCAGTGGGACAGTGGTACGACAACTTCGATCAGGTCAGCGACGATGAGGTGGTCAACGCCCTGCAGGAACGCAGCGCGTCAACGCCCAGGAGCTGAGGGCCTGCCGGACCAATCCCATAGCCCCGAACCCCCTTGACAAGGTGCAGGGCTCACTGGTGTGGTCCGACCCGTGCCGCGAGTCGGCGTACCGGTTCGGACCAGGCCTGCGGGTCGAGCCAGGGAAAGGTGTGTGCGCCGGCCACTTCGATACATTGCCCTTCTTCCACCAGGCTGGCCAGCTGGCCGGCCCAGCGGACCGTGCCGATCCGGTCGTCACGGCCGCGGATGATCAGCAAAGGCACGCGCAGCTGGGCGAGGGAGTCCTCCAGCGCGTCATTCAGGTGCACGTGGACCGTGTGGACGAGTCGGCGCAGGCCTGCGCGGCGCCATTCCGGGTGGTGCGACTCGCCCAGCCCCGGCGGCTCGTGCCGTGAGTCGAGTCGCCAGCGAGTGAGCAGCCGTAACCAGCCGCGGGCCACCGGGTCGACGGTGGGACTCGCCAGTACCACGGCGGCGACCTCGGTATGTCCCACCGCAGCTCGCGCGGCGACTTGTGTGCCGCTGGAGTGGCCCGCCAGGATGACTGGCCCCAGGGCCCGGCCGGACAGCCAGTCGGCAACGCAGCGGCCGAACTCCTTCACGTCCAGCTCGTGCGGGGGATCACCGCTGCCGGCGAATCCGGGCAGTTCCACCAGGTGGGCCCTGGTCCACTGGCCGAACGCCCCGAGCCCGGGCAGCAGGTAGTCGGCGACAGCCATCCCTTGGACGAGTACCACCTCCGGTACGTCGGGGCGCGGTCGGCCGACCGCCCGGCTGCGCATACGTCCGAAGATGCCGTCGTGGTAGGTGGTCACGGTCTGCGGGAACGGGGGACCGCCGCCGTCGGTCATGCGGGGTCCTGCCGCTCCGAGTGGCCTGCGGCCGTCTGTAGCGTCGCGATGCGCACACCGTCGGCGGACGCGATGTTACGGGTATCGGCCAGGAACTCGTCCAGCTCGTCGACGGACGCCGGTGGTGGCAGCGGGTACCGCTGAGGCAGCGCGGCCAGTGCCGGTTGGTAGCGCAGCGTGCTTCCCACGTCTTCTGGGAATGCCGCCTCGTTCACTCCGATGGTTCCCCCACTGCCGGTGGCGTGACGGTGGGCGATGCCACGCCATTCCTCGGCTGTCACCTGGCCGACCGAGCGCAGCCCGTTGGAGAACAGGTTCACATCGATGCGCCGGTAGGGAGCGGTCTGCTGCAGGTAGCGCTCAAGCCAATGGTAGGAGGGTCGTGCAGTGAACTGCAGCCAGAACGGGACGACTCCCAGCCGCAGCGCCCAGTACGGCTCCCATTGGTTGTAGGTCTCCACCAAGAGCTGGTCGGTGGGCAGGCCGTGCCGCTGGTAGCGCCATCGGTAGAAGTCGGCGACCAAGGGACTGAGGTGCTCAGGCTCTTCGACGGTGATGCGGCGCACCGTGTAGCCGCAGCGGGCGGCGACCGCTTCGATGTCGGGACTGAGAGCGTCGTCATAGCCCCACTCGGCCTCGGGACAGGTGTCGTCCGTCGCCGGGGCCTCCCATCGGCGTACACGGGATCCTTGCTCGGCAAGGTGCTGGGCGAGCCGCGCGCTGCCGTCGATGTACTCCCGCGGGTTCATGCCGCCCAGTGCTCCGAACTGGAAGCGTTGCCGCTCGCCGAGCACAGAGACAGGCCAGGTGAGAGTTGTGTCGAGGATGAAGATCGTCGCTCCTGGGGCGAGGCGCTGCTCCAGGAACCGCTCCAGGGTTCGCCCCAGCCGTAGCCGTTTGACCCGGAAGTATGCGAAGCGGACGATCATTGCCCGGTCCTGGTTCGGGTCGTGCATGTGGCACAGTGACAGGTCCGGGTTCGCCTCTACCAGCCGTCGGCCGAGGTCTTGGCCGGCCTGCATCGCCACGCGGGGCCGGTCGGGATCCAGCCGCGCACGGACCGGCACAAGGTAGGTCTGGGGCAGCACCGGTGCCCCCAAGGCGGCGGCCAGGTGCACAGCGGCACCGCTGCCCGCCCCGATGATCACTGCCGGATATGGGCCGGGCCCGTACTGGTCCGCCGTCCAGGTCGCCAGATCCTCACTACTCAGCCTGTTCACCCGGGAGACGGGGGCGCCCTGTATCCGGGCACCGAGGACGAGAGCGCGCCTCCGTGCGCGTGAGGGGAGATGGGAAACAAGGTCGGCCACGCGCGCCGAGCCGGGCGCGACGCCGAGACCGGGGAAGTCCTGGCCACGCAGGAAGCGGCTCACGGCGCGCACTGCCGCCACTGAGGAATCGAAGTCGCACAGGCAGCGAGCTGCCCTCAACCGTTGACGCACCGTCTCTCTCCTGTCCACCGTCCACGACCGACGGCCCGCACGTTCACGCCGCCTGCCACCGCGTGTTCCCGTCCGTGCGGCCATGTATCGACAGTGCCAGTGCTAGCTCTTGCGCGACCGACGGGTAGACAGCGGCTACTGGTTGGGATCGGCTGCGCTGATGTTCCCCAGGGCGGAGTCGGGGTCACGTTCCACGGCCAGATCCCCCAGGGAGACGATGCCCACGGTTCGGCCGTTGTCCACGACGGGAAGACGGCGAACGGCCCTCTCACGCATCAGCCGCACCGCCTGGCCGACCTCGTCGTCCGGCGAGACAGTCACCATTTCGCTGCTGCACGCGTCCCTAACCGTCTTACCGGTGAGGTCCGCCGTGTCGGCGAGGAGTCGCACGACGATGTCGCGGTCGGTGACGAGCCCCGTGAGTTGGTCCCCTTCACCGACCAGCACAGCGCCGATGTCCTCCTCGCGCATCCGCCGCGCCAAAACCTCCACCGGGGTCTGCGAGTCGACCGTCACCGGCGCGCTGGTCATGATGTCGCGCACTTGCTGAGCCATGGAACTCCTCCGTGAGGTACGGCCAGTCCCCGAAAAGAGAGAACGGCCGGACGATGACCTTTTGTGTTGTTCGTCTTCCCGCTGCTTGGCGTGGAGCGCCTTCGAAGCCGGAGTTCCCCACGGATGGCGGCGTCACTCCCGTCGACCGCACGACTCGCGTGTCGGAGCGCCGGTACGAGGGGGCGGCGAATTGCCTTGTGCCGTCAGCAGCGCCGGCGAGAGGGGCATCAAGCGATATTGCGAATGCCTCCGATGAAGAGGGCTTCGGTGAGATCACCGTCCATACCTGCGTGGCCTTGCCGACGATTTCCTCGCGCGCTGAGAAACACGGTCGAGGAACTTCTGGTACTTCGTCCGTGTACCGGTCTCGGGCTGGCCTGGTGCGGTGGTGACGCGACGCAGATGCTCGCCGATCCCCTGCGGCAACTGGGCCGCCAGACTGTCGGACAACGAGACGGGGATGCGCTCGGCCACGGTCTCCAGGGTGGCTCGAGTAGCGGCCTCGGCCGCAGCACGGCTGTCCAGCCCCGCTCGGGCCTGCACCTGCCCGATAAAGGTGTCGTGGTCCATTGAGCTGCTCCTTCCGGACTCAGAACTGAGCAGTCGCCGCTGTAAGCGGTGACAGCGCCTTGCTCGCTCAATCGGCGGTCCGTGGTGGCACCCTGAGGCGCCAAGCGACCGCGTCTGAGAGCGCTGCTGGCTCGGCACGGCGGGGCCTGTTCGCGGGCGTGGCGGCGGGGCGAGATCAAAAGTTCGGTTGTGCGGCGCTGATGTCGCCCAGCGCGGAGTCGCGATCCCGTTCGACGGCAACGTCCCCGAGGGAGACGAGGCCAACCACGCAGTCTCGGTCGGGGCGGGGTCGACCACGAAGATACGGCGGATCGCTTTGGCCCGCACGAGGTGTACCGCTCGGTCGACCTGGTCGTCCTAGCCACACTGACGACTTTCGCCGCTGAACGCGTCGCGCACGCGTCTATGGCTGAGATCGCCGCCTTCCACGACGACGCGTACGGTCAGGTCCGGCCGGTAACCAGGCCGCGCAAGTGCCCGCCCGTCCTCTGTCACGAGCACCGCGCCGATGTCCTCGTCCCGCATGCGACAGGCAACGTCGGATACGAGAGCGCGCGGGCTGACCTCGATCGGCGCTGCAGTCATGACGTCCCGCACCCTCTGTGCCACCGGAAACGCGTGCGAGCCCCTGGCTGCATTCGCATGCCTTCTCTTTGGGTCAGGCCTCTGGCGTGGCCCGCAGCTGCTCGTCGCACCATTCCCTGGCCGTCGTGATGACCTGATCGAGGGCATTCGGTTGCTCAAACAGATGCGTGGCCTCGGGCACCACACGGATGGAGTGCGGACCCTCCATATGGCGGACTGCCTCCTCGGTCAGCCGCAGTAGAGCTGGCTCCTGACCGCCTGCGACAAACAGCACCGGTACGCGGACCCGCTTGAGCGCGTCCGCCGTGGGATCGGGTCGTGCCCCCCAGACGACCACCGTCAGTACGCGGTCCGGCAGGTCTGCCGCGGCTCCGAGCACGGCGTCGGCCTGAGTGCCGGCGCCGAACAGGATGACCGGCAGGCTCCGCGTGGCGGGCTGGATCGTTGCCCAGTCGACTGCGGCAACGATTCGGCGGGTCAACAGACCCACGTCGAAGCGCTGCTCGCCGGGGTGTGTATACCTGCGTTCCTCGTTCTCGCTGAGAAGATCCACCAGCAGCGTGGCGAAACCGGCCGTGTGCAGCTCGGTGGCAATGGACTGGCTCCCGCGGTTCTGCCGGGAGTTGTTGACGCCGTGGGGCAAAAGGATCACTGCCCGGGCCGATGCTGGTACGGCGAAGTCACCGTCGAGCGTCACACGGTCCGCGGGCACTGAGACCGTCTCGGGGGTCATGGGCGTCACCTGCTCCAATGGTCACTGTCTTCGTCGAAGGGAGATGTCCCATCCGGCAAGTACCCGCCGAGGGGGAACCGGATCGCTTCACCTCCGGACCGATCAAGTGCTACAGAAGGCAACCACTGCCGCGGCTTGCCACGTTCAGAGCCCGGGAGGCCGGGTTTCTGCCAGCACGTTTGCTGCCGACGTCGTCCGTTCCACCGTTTTCACCGTGAGCGCGGCGGGAACTCGGGGCGGATCCGGCAGAAGGGACACAACCGTGCCCGAGACCGACCAAGCTCGCATACGGGAAGAAGCCCTGCCGCTGTCTGGCCCGGCCTCCCTGGATCCCCTGATCGAACGCATCGGCGACGCTCGCTACGTCCTGCTCGGCGAAGCGTCACACGGTACTGCCGAGTACTACCAGGTCCGCGATGTACTGACCCGTCGGCTGATCGAGGAGAAGGGCTTCTCCTTCGTCGCCGTGGAGGGCGACTGGCCGGACTGCCAGGCCGTGCACTGCTCGGTGGTCGGCGCACCGGACGCGCCTGAGGACCCCGGCGCGGTGCTCGCGGGTTTCAGTCGCTGGCCGACCTGGATGTGGGCCAACACGGAAGTCGCCGCGTTCACGAGGTGGCTGCGCCGGCACAATGAGCGCCTACCGGGTGAGCGCTGTGTCGGTTTCTTCGGATTGGACATGTACAGCCTCTGGGAGTCGCTGCACGCTGTGCTCGACCATCTGCGCATACACGACCCCGACCGAGTGGAGCATGCGTGGGAGGCGTACCGCTGCTTCGAGCCGTACGCCGAGGACCCACAGTCCTACGCGTTGGCCACCCGATTCACGCCTGAGGGCTGTGAACCGCAGGTGGTGGAACTGCTCACCGAGCTGCGGCTGCGGGCCGCGGAGACCGCAGTGCTGGACGGGAATCTGGCGGAGTTCGCCGCCAGGCAGAACGCGGAGGTACTGGCCGGGGCCGACCGGTACTACCGGTCCATGATCAACGGCGGTCCCGAGTCGTGGAACATCCGCGACCACCACATGGTCGACACCCTCGACCGGCTCATGGAACACCACGGGCCAGGTGCCAAGGCAGTGGTCTGGGAGCACAACACCCACATCGGCGACGCCCGCGCCACCGACATGGCCGACGCCGGCATGGTCAACGTCGGCCAGCTCGTCCGCGAACGGCATGCGGCAGACGGCGTCGTGCTGGTCGGATTCGGTTCCTGCTCGGGCACAGTGATCGCCGCGGACAGCTGGGGTGACACCCCACGGGTGATGGATGTCCCGCCGGCGCGCCCGGGAAGCGTCGAGGACCTGCTGCACCAGGCACTGCCCGACGGACAGGCCCTTTTCGTCTTTCCCCGAGCGGAGCTGGCCGACGCCGACCGCGCACAGTGGAGGCACCAGGAGCGCGATCACCGCGCCATCGGCGTTGTCTATCGGCCAGGGCAGGAACGCTGGGGCAACTACGTGCCCACCGTCCTCGACGGTCGCTACGACGCCTTCTGCTACCTGGACCGCACCAGCGCGCTCATCCCCCTGCGTCCGATTCCCGCACGCGGTGAGGAGGAACAGACCTGGCCGGTGGGCGTGTGAGACGAGGCTTGTGAGACCGGCCAAGCAACACAGAAGCCCGTGCCACTGATGAGGAAGGGCAGAGCCGTGAACCAGCCGCAGAACCCCGTCCACCAGCATCCGCAGCCTGAGTTCCTTCCTAGGATCAGCCGCATCCCGGCTGGATGGACCGGGCCCATGGACCCGCCTCCGGACCATGGCGAGCAGTCCTACCGGGGCAGTGGCCGCCTGGGCGGCCGCAAGGCCGCGATCACCGGTGGGGACTCAGGGATCGGTCGCGCGGTGGCCATGGCCTTCGCCCGCGAGGGAGCTGACGTGCTCTTCACTTACCTGGACGAAGAAGACGACGAAGCACGGCAGACCCCCCGATGGGTGGAGGACGCCGAACGCCGCGCCATCCCCGTCTCCGGTGACATCCGTGAGGAGGCCAACTGCCGGGCCGCATCGAAGTCCTGGTGAACAACGCGGCGTACCAGATGTCTCAGCCCGAGGGCATCGAAGCCATCTCCACGGAGCAGTTCGACCGCGTAATGCGTACAAATCTCTACGGCATGTTCTGTCTGTCGAAGTTCGCCCTGCCACACATTTCCGAGGGCGGCAGCGTCATCAACTCGACGTCGGTGCAGGCCTACAAGCCAAGCCCGCATCTGTTGGACTACGCGGTGACGATGTCGGCATCGTCACCTTCACGCAGGGGCTTGCCCAGATGATGATCGACCGGGGCATCCGCGTCAACGCGGTCGCACCGGGGCCGGTATGGACGCCTTTGATCCCTTCGACGCTGTTGGACACGGCCGAGTTCGGAAGGCAGGCACCGCCGGGCCGGCCGGCCCAGCCGGCCGAGGTGGCACCCGCCTACGTCTTCCTGGCCTCCCAGGAGGCATTCTTCATCACCGCAGAGATCGTCAACGCGACCGGCGGCACGCCACTGCCCTGAATCAGTGGACCTTGGTCGGGAAGGCCCCTGCCGATCCTGGCTGATGCAGGCGCGTTCCTGGACAAGGGCCCATCTGACTTACCGCACCCGTTTCAGTAGGGTTTGCCATGATTTGAGGGGTACTCCGAGAGGCATGGCTGGTATCGAGCTCAGTAGCAGCGAATTCAACGACCACACTTTCGTCGCGCGCAGGTACGCGTATGAGGGGGACAACGTCTCACCTCCGCTGACCTGGAGCGGCGTGCCGGACGAGGCCGCAGAACTCGTGCTGTTGTGCGAGGACCCCGACGCTCCATCGGGCACCTTCGCGCACTGGATCGTGGTCGGCATCGATCCCCGCGGCGACGGCGTCGCCGCGGGACAGTGTCCGACCGGCGGCACCGAACTCGTCAACGGCTACGGTGAACGGGGCTGGGGCGGCCCGCAGCCCCCGCCCGGGGACGAGGCGCACCGCTACTTCTTCAGGCTGTACGCCCTGAGGGAGCCGTGTGTCCTGCCCGACGCGCCCACCGCTGACCAGGTGCACCAGGCCGTAGACGAGCAGCACCTGGCGAGCGGCACGCTGGTGGGGCTGTACCAGCGCTGAACGGTTGCCGTTGGTGTCGCGTGCCGAACGCCGGATGTCCCTACGCCGGAGATCACCACAGGAAACCCACTGATGTCGGTGCTGCAATCTGCGGCAGCAGCCTTCGCACCGCCTATTGTGCGGCTATGTTGCGGCCATCCCGGTAGCGCAACAAGTCGGCGACGGAGGGCCTCGAAGCGCCGCCCGCATGATGGGCCGAAACGCCCTGGCACCGGTCTTTCGGTCATGGTCTGCACGTGACATGGGTACGCGAGGCGGTGACACAGCGTACGAATTGATCCGCCACTCGGCGCGCTGGGAAGAAGTGGATGCCGATGATCTCCGAGATGGTTCTGGTGCCTGCGGGCGATGCCACGCTCCACGGCGACTTCGTCGCCCCGACGCCTGCTCGGGCCGTGGTGCTGTTCGCCCACGGCAGTGGCAGCTCCCGGCACAGTCCACGCAATCGGATGGTTGCCACCGAACTGCGCAGCGCTGGCCTCGGTACGCTGCTGATGGACCTGCTCAGCGAAGAGGAAGAGCGCCATGACAGGCTGACGGCAGAGCATCGCTTCGACATTCCTCTCTTGGGTAGGCGGCTCGTGGCCGCGATCGACTGGCTTGAGGTGCAGCCCGATTCCAGCGGGCTGCCGGTGATTCTCTTCGGCGCCAGCACGGGTGCGGCCGCCGCTCTGGTCGCCGCGGCTGATCGGTCGTCGCGCGTACTGACGGTGATCTCTCGGGGCGGACGCCCCGACCTGGCCGAAGACGCCCTCGAGCGAGTGACGGCCTCGGTGCTGTTGATGGTCGGCGGCCAGGATCCGGAGGTCATGCGGCTGAACGAGGAGGCGGCCCGGCGACTGCGTGCCCCGAACTCCCTGCGCGTGATACAGGGAGCCACACACCTGTTCGAGGAGCCCGGTGCTCTGGAAGAGGTCGCTGATACGGCCCGGCAGTGGTGCGATGACCGGCTGCGGTCGGAGGGGAAGCCGTCCAAGGAGGAGGGATGACCACTCGCGAAACGCGCAGACGGCATTGCCGACTCTCACGTTCGGATCCCGGACAAAGTACGTGGAGCAACTTGAAGACTGCCCGGGGCCTTCGTTACTGACGGGAGTGGGGAAACGATGACAGAACATCACGGCGAGGTCGTCCTCGCCGGGATCGATGACACGTCCGAGTCCTGGCTCGCGGTGGACTGGGCAGCCGCCGAAACCGAGCGACGTGGTGCCGGCTTGCGGCTCGTCCATGCCCTCGGCACAGCCGTGGAGATCGGGTACGACGAGACGGGGCCGGGGCTCACGGAGCAGGTCTTCGAGGCGGCCACCAGACTGCTGGGCGATGCCCAGACCCGGGTGGCAACCGCGTATCCCGAGCTGCGGACCGACACGGCCCTCGTCCATGATCATCCCGCAGGGGCCATTCTGGATTCGGCGAAGGACGCCGACGCCGACATGATCGTGCTCGGCACCCGTGGACGTGGTGGCTTCGCCGGTCTACTGCTGGGCTCAGTGAGCCTGAAGGTCGCCGCACACGCCGAACAAGCGACGGTCATTGTCCGTGGACAGCTGGAGCCCGCGGCAGACGCTGTGGTAGTCGGAATCCGCGACGACAGGGATGAGCCAGCCGTACGGTTCGCCCTCGCGGAGGCGGCCGCACGGCGCGCCACGGTGCGCCTGATCCATGCTTGGGCGCCTGTTTCCCGCGCAGGCCTCATGGTGCCCCAGCTTGATCGTGTGGACGACTATCAGCGCCACCACACCGATCTGCTCGATCGAGCCGCTCGGCCCGCGGGGGACTACCCGCAGGTGCGGGTAGAAACCGAGTTGGTCATGGACTCGCCTGCCGCCGCACTCGTAGAGGCCTCGAAACAGGCCGGCCTCGTAGTGCTGCCGCGTCACCCGATCGAGGGCCGGTTCGGCCTGCCTCTGGGGTCAGTGGCACACGCGGTGCTGCACCATGCCAGCTGCCCCGTCGCGATCGTGCCCGTACGGTAGCTGCTGCCAGGAGGCACATGACTATCGTTGTACGCGCCTTCGTCAGTCTCTTGTCAAAAGCTCGGTGAACTCAGTCGAGCCAGCAAGACCGTACCGACCCTCAGCAGTGCAATATGGGCCATCCGGGTGCTGACGGCGCTGGCACCGTTGTCGCAAGCCCTGTTCACCCGTTGTGCAGTGTGTGGAACCTCGTGACGGCGGCGAAGTCGTGTCGCCTGCGGCCCTCGCTCAAGACTTACTGGCTCAGGTCTTCCGGGTGGGGTGACGGGGAGGCTATACCCAGGTGGGGCCGGGCCGTGATGGTGGTCTTCGGGTCTGCGATGACGGTCGTTGTCGCAGTCGTACTGGTAGTTGCGGACCGGCCTGCCTGATGGAAGACGCCGTACGCCCGGTCGGGGACAAGCGTGAGCGGTGCGAAGCCGACTTGGCCGTGGGGAGTCGGGCTGCCCCGTAGTCCATTGTGGCTAGGGCGCCGTGCGGGTCTATGTGGGAAGGCGGGCGGCGAGGAGGGCGACGTCGTCGGCGTGGGCGGGCGCCAGTCCGATGAGGAGTTCGTCCAAGAACGTGTTGAGGGGTTCGCGGGCGAGGGCGGCGGCGTGCTGACGGAGCCGGGTGAGGCTGGTGTCGAGGGATTCGCCGCGGCGTTCGATCAGACCGTCGGTGTAGAGAAGGATGGTGGCGTGGTCGGGCAGTGTCTCGGTGGCGTGGGGCCGAGGCTGATCGGTGTCTACGCCGAGAAGGAGGCCTTGGCCGCCTTCGAGATAGCGGGTGTCTCCCTCAGGAGTGATGAGCAGCGGTGGCGGGTGTCCGGCGCTGGAGTGGCTCAGGGTCCAGGTGCTGTCGTCGTGTTGTTGGAGTAGCGCGTACAGGCAGGTCGCGGTGGTGTGCGGGTACAGACTGTGGACGACCTCGTCCAGGCGGTGCAGGATGCGACCGGGTGGTTCCTGGCGGTCGCAGGCGATGCCGCGCAGCATGTTGCGTAGTTGACTCATTTCGATCGCAGCGTGCAGATCGTGACCGGTGACATCACCGATGATCATGGTGGTGAGGTCGGTGGGGAGAGCAAAACTGTCGTACCAGTCGCCGCCGACCTCGGCCGTGGTAGCCGCCGGCGCGTAGCGGGCCGCCAACTGAACGGGGCCCACCGAAGACATGATGGGAAGCAACGACCGCTGGAGGCGCTCGGCGATGTGCTGCACCTCGCCGTGCAGCCGGGCGTTGTCCAGGGCGAGCGCGATGCGGTGGGCCAGGTCCGCCACCATGGCCACGTCGTCACTGCCCAAAATCGCTCCCTCGCTGGTGCGCGCGATGGTCAGTGCCCCGAGTACTTGGCGCCGCGCCCGCAGCGGCGCGACGATTGCCGTATGGGCGCCGAGATGGTCGAACAGTTCCAACTGCCGGGCATCCAAACTGCTGGCCGCCAGGACAGGGGGCGGGATGTCCGTGTCCCGCAGCAGCAGCGCACCGGTGCCGGTCAGAACCCGGGCCAGCGGCCCGGTCGCCACCTCGGGTGGGTAGGGAAGCAGTCCGGTCAGCCCGTCGGCGGGCAGCACGTCAGGGTCGCGGTGCAGAACGCAGACTCGGCGGGGGCGGCCGTCTTCTTCCAGCAGGTCCACCGCACACCAGTCGGCCAGGTTCGGCACCAGAATGCGGCACACCCGGTCCAGCGCAGCGTACGGATCCAGAGTGCTGGTCAGGGCTGTGGTTGCCTCCGCCAGGAGTGTCAGTCGCTGCAACGCTCGCTGGACCACATGATCAACGTCGAATTCGTTGCCCATTACCCGACCCCTTCCCCGCACTCTGTCGTATCGCCGCACGAGCGATGCCGGACACCTGCCGAAGGCACAGCGCCGATCAGGCAGGCTGACCGGAGGCTCGCCCGAAGAAGGGATCACGCCAAGGACACACACGGCCGTTCATTCGGAGTTTCCGCTGGGCGGGGAGCAAACGTCCGGCAGGTATGTCCGGCGCGCGGGCGCGGGCGCGTGTCAGTGTCAGGCGGCCGGGCCGGGGTACTGCGGAAGGTCCTAGGAAGCCGGCACCGCGGACGGCGCCGGCCGATTCGCAGACTGGCAGGCAGGAGAGGTCGATGCGAATGCAAGGCGACGACTCGACGTCGGCCGGGGGCCGCATGGGGGATGCCGCGGCCCGGCTGGCGCAGGACACCACTGAACTGGCCCGGCGGGAGATCGGGGCCGTGCAGGAGGAGGTCCTGGCCGCGTTGAAGCGATTCGGTGCGGGTGGCGTGCTGCTCGTGGGGGCGGGGACGTGCGGCCTGCTCGCCCTGTGGACGGCACACGAGACCGTGTTGCGAGCGGCCGAGTCGGTCCTGCCGAGGGACAGGGCCGCAGCGGTGCTGGCCTGCGTCTACGGTGCGGGCGGGGCGGTACTGGGAGTGGCGGCCCGCAACAGGGTTCGTGCCGCGGCCGACGCAACCGCCGGAGCGCTGGAGAAGGAGGCCGGGGCACTGGAAGGGGAACACACACAGATGCCGGGCGGGCCACCGACCGAAACCTGACACCCGTGGCCGACAGCGCCACGGTCGATTTTCACCAGCTCTCTGCTTCTTCTCCTTTTTCCTGATATTTGCTTGTTTTTCGTACCTTTTTCATCACCGCCCCCGGGTGGCGCACATGGAGTTCGAAAACTCCGAGACGTGTGCCGAGCGCGCCGTCCAGCGCAAGCTCGACGCGATCGGACGATGGCCTTCAGGAGCTGGCGGATGCGATCCGGATGGAGGAAGGGACCTGAGGGAGGCAGCGAAACGCCGTGACGGTTCTTCCGGAGCGGTACGAAACCGGCGACCATGCCGCGTCATGGACATCCTGCTCGTCGCCAGCGCATTCAACAGCCTCTCTCAGCGTGTCTACGCGGAACTGTCTGACCACGGACACCGGGTGGACGTCGTGCTCGCCTCGCGCGGCGACGACGCGGTCCGCACCGCCGTGCAACAGACACGCCCCGAACTGATCATCGCACCGATGCTGAAGACCGCGCTGCCCGAGGAAGTGTGGCGGAACCACACTTGCCTCATCGTGCATCCGGGCCCGGCTGGGGACCGTGGCCCCTCGTCCCTGGACTGGGCCATCGCCGAGCAGGAGCCGCGGTGGGGCGTGACGGTGCTCCAGGCGGAAGCGGCGATGGACTCGGGTGACATCTGGGCGGCGGTGCCCTTCACCGTGCCGCCGGTGGGCAAGAGCGACCTCTACCGCAACGATGTCGCCGACGCGGCCGTGTCCGCGGTCCTGTTGGCGGTGCGGCGGTACGCCGACGGCTCGTTCAAGCCGCAGCGACAGAGCGACCCCTCGGTCAGGGTGGTCTGGCGTGACGCCTTCCGTCAGGAGCGGCGGCGGATCGACTGGGAGAACGACAGCACGGAGACCGTACTGCGCAAGCTGCGCGGAGCCGACTCACAGCCGGGGGTGCTCGACGAACTCCTCGGCCGTGAGATGTTCCTGCACGGCGGCCACCTCGAGGACCGGCTGCGCGGGCGTCCCGGCGACCTGCTCGCCACACGGGCCGGAGCGGTGTGCCGGGCCACCCGGGACGGCGCCGTCTGGATTCCCGAACTCAGGCCGCGCAAAAGCTCCGGTGACCCTGCGCCCTTCCGTCGCCCGGCGGCGACCGTCCTCGCGCCCCTCCCCGCTCCGTCGGACGCCGCCACCTGCGAGGCCCGGGTTTGGGCCTCCAATGTCGCGGACCGTCCGCTGTGGCTTCCAGAGGCATCGGTTCCGCTGGAACTGCCCGGCGACCGGCAGACCTGGAGCCCCGTTCGCTATCGGCAAAGGGGCGACGTCGGCTTCGTGGCCTTCTCCTTCCCCGGCGGGGCGATGAGTACTGACCACTGCCGCAGGCTCCTCGCCGCCTACCGCTACGCGCTCACCCGGCCGACGCCGGTCCTGGTGCTCGGCGGTGCCCGGGACTTCTTCTCCAACGGCATCCATCTGAACGTCATCGAGGCGGCGGCCGACCCCGCCGACGAGTCATGGACCAACCTCAACGCCATGGACGACCTGGTCGAGGCCGTACTGCGCACCACCGACCGGCTGGTGGTCGCGGCCCTCGGCGGCAACGCGGCGGCCGGGGGAGCCATGCTCGCCCTGGCCGCCGACGAGGTGTGGTGCCGCCAGGGCAGCGTCATCAACCCGCACTACCGGCGGATGGGCCTGTACGGATCCGAGTTCTGGACGTACACGCTGCCACGCCGCGTAGGCCCCGCCACCGCCGAGCGCCTGACGAGCGAGGCCCTGCCGGTGAGCGCCGCGACGGCGGCCGGCCTGGGGATGGTGGACCGCCTGGTGCCGGCCGCTCCCCAGGAGTTCGCCGCCGAGGTCGACCGCATGGCGCTCGCGCTCGCCGACGAACGGCATCTCAGCCGACGGATCACGGAGAAGGCGGAGACGCGCCGACGGGACGAGGCGGCGCGGCCGCTCGCCGCGTACCGCCAAGCTGAACTCGCCCGGATGCATGGGATCTTCTTCGACCCCGAGGCCCCCTACCACGCGCTGCGGGCGGCGTTCGTGCGGAAGACGCCGGGCGGCTCCGCACTGCCGCTCTCCCGGGCGGCCGAGCCGGTCGCCCGGGACATCCGGTGACCCGCCGGTACGGCAGGCTAACGGGCGTTCCGGGCGGCGCGGCGGAAGCCGACCATGCGGAAGATGCGCAGCTCACGCCTCACTCCCGGCAACTCGGCGATCAGCAGGGCCAGGACGCCGCCGCCCAGCAGCACCGCCTCAGCCGTCAGAATCCGTTTGGCCGTCATCGCCTCTCCCTGCTCGCTCGTGTGTGTAGTGCCGTGACATGGCCGGTCATCCCGGGGAAAGGTTCGGCATGATCTTCATGATCGCGTTGTGCCGCTTCCAGTGGACCCCGGTGGACCTGCGCGCGTCCGAGGTGCCGTCCCCGTGATGTCCGGGCTGTTTCGAGTAGGGCCCCTCGTTGCCCTGGCGGATGCCGCCGACATGACTGGGTGTGTCGGGCTGCGCGTGGGACTTGCCGACCCTGATCCTGCCCATGACATGTTTCCTTCCTGACAGATTTCCCGGGCTTCAGTGCCCGCGGGACGCACGGGTCGCCACTCCGGTCACTGCCGTTCGGTCAGCTCGGTGAAGAACTGTTCGATGGCGGGCCAGACCCGGCCGCCGCCGGACAGGCCCCGCCACTCCCGGCGGACCAGAGCGACCAGCCGAAAGCAGTCGTCGACCGGCACGATCCAGTGGTGGCGCAGGTCGCGGGCGGTGTTCACCAGAAGCGCCTCTACCTCGGGTGCCACGCCGGCAAGATCGGTACACCGCGCCACCGCCTCCTGCCAGGCCGCAGGATCCACCTCCCAACGAGTGGCTCCAGCGGGGCTCGGGTAGTGCGCCGTCACGGTGCCGTCCGCCCGGGGCACGAAGAAGGCCAGCCCCACGGGTACCCCGAGCGGCCCGGTCTCGACCTCCGGCAGCCGCACGCGCCGCCGCCGGATCAGCCGGTAGTGGCCGTCGCCGGCCACGTCGTCCACAAAGAGCAGCGAGCATGCCTGGCAGGCGCACAGCGTCTCCTCACGGTTGGTGTCGTACAGATGCCGGTGCTCGGCGATGACGGGCGCGCTGCACAGGTCGCAACGCTCCTCGGGGCCGCCCGTCGGCCGGTCGGCGGACGAACGGATGAGCCGGGCCAGCGTGCCCGCGCCGGTCACGACGCGCCCTGGGGCTGGGCCGGCCGGCGCGTCAGCGCCTCGAGGGGGACGAAGGCGCCCGCGTCGGCCTCCGGCACCGGCTCGACCGCCGTCAGTTCGGGTGCAGCCGCGAGCACGGCCTCCCGGACGGCCTCCTCGACGTCGGTGGAGGAGGAGCCACAGCCGGATCCGCATCCGGGAGTCTCCAGCCGAATTCGGGCGGTCCGTTCGTCGACGTCGATCAGCTCCACGTCGCCGCCGCGCTCCTGTACCGCCGGCCGTAGCCGCTCCACGGCGCGGGCGGCACGGCGCGCGGGCGGCTCGGGGTGGATGTCGTGCAGCACCAGCAAATGGCCGAGCAGCTCGTCCTCGGCCAGCCGCTCGGCCAGCGCCGTGTCCGGGTGGTCCAGGACCCGGGCGAGCGCCTCGCCGTAGACTTCGGTGAGCGCGCGGACGGCGTCGACGGCCGCCCGGGCCGTAGGGCCGGGCGCGCTCTCGACCTTCTCCAGCAGCTCGTCGATGTGGGCGATCCGTGCCGCGACCTCACCGTCACCGAGCCGTGGCAGCGCGCCGGCGGACTCAGCCATGGGAGGCTCCGTACATGGGAGAGTGCTGAGTGGTGAGTGTCTTCCCCTTGCCGAGGTACATGTGCACCCCGCAGGGCAGACAGGGGTCGAAGCTGCGGACGGTGCGCATGATGTCGACGCCCTTGAAGTCGTCCGGGCCGTTCTCCTCGAAGATCGGCTGGCCTTGGACGGCGTCCTCGTACGGCCCCGGCGTGCCGTAGCTGTCGCGGGGGCTGGCGTTCCACGGGGTCGGCGGATATGGGTGGTAGTTGGCGATCTTCTTGTCCTTGATCACCAGGTGGTGCGAGAGCACTCCGCGCACGGCCTCGTGGAAACCGCAGCCGATCGCCTCGTCGGGCACCTCGAAGTTCTCGAACACCTTGGTCTGCCCGGCCCGCACCAACCCCATCGCCTCCTCCACGAATTGGAGGGCCATCGCGGCGGCGTAGGCGATGAAGTACGGGCGTGCGCGGTCGCGTTCGATGGTGTTGCTCCACTTGGGGATGTGCCACTCCAGCGTGGTCTCCGGGAGCTTCTCGCTCTTGGGCAGCGAGATCCGGACGCTGTGTCCGGTGGCCTTGATGTACGGGGTCTCGACCAGCCCGTTGAGCGCGGTCGACCACAGCCGGGCGAGCGGCCCGCCGCCGGTGTCCAGGGCCAGGTGGTCACCGGTCTTGTCGTCGTACCAGCGCGGGCTCATCACCCAGCTGTAGTTCGAGTCGAAGTCCCGCTTCTGCGGCTGCGGCACGGTGGTCTGGTTCCAGGGGTGACGCATGTCGACCGGGTTGCCGAGCGGGTCGTGGGTGACGAACGGCTGCTCGTTCACCCAGTCCTCGTAGTAGGAACTGCCCAGCAGGATGCGCATGCCGAGGTTGATGTCGACGAGGTTGTTGGTGACAAGTTTCCCGTCGACGATGATGCCGGGGGTGACGTACATCGCCTTGCCCCACTCGTTCATCGTCTCGTAGCGGTAGTCGACGACGTCGGGGTTCTGCCAGGCGCCCCAGCAGCCGAGCATGATGCGGCGGCGGCCGACCTCCTCGTAGCCGGGCAGGGCCTCGTAGAAGAAGTCGAAGACGTCGTCGTTCATGGCCACGGCCTGCTTGACGAAGTCGAGGATCCCCATCAGTCGGGAGAGGTAGTCGGTGAACGTGCTGGGCTGCGGCATCGTGCCCACGCCGCCCGGATAGAGCGTGGAGGGATGGACGTGCCGGCCTTCCATCAGGCAGAACATCTCCCGGGTGACCCGGCTGATCTTCAGGGCTTCCTTGTAGACCTCGCCTTCGAACGGGTTGAACGCTCGCATGATGTCGGCGATGGTCTTGTAGCCGTGCAGGTGGCCGCGCGGCGCCCCGGTGCGCTCCGCCCGCGCCAGGACGCCCGGGTTGGTCGCCTTGACCATCGCCTCGCAGAAGTCCACGAAGACCAGGTTGTCCTGGAAGATGGTGTGGTCGAACATGTACTCGGCCGCCTCGCCGAGATTGACGATGTGCTCGGCCAGTGGCGGCGGCTTGACGCCGTAGGCCATCTGCTGGGCGTAGTCGGAACAGGTCGTGTGGTTGTCACCGCAGATGCCGCAGATGCGCGAGGTGATGAAACCGGCGTCGCGCGGGTCCTTGCCCTTCATGAACACCGAATAGCCGCGGAAGAGCGACGAGGTGCTGCGGCACTCCACCACCTCCCGGTTGGCGAAGTCGATCTTCGTGTAGATCCCGAGGTTGCCGATGATCCGGGTGATCGGGTCCCAGTTCATGTCCACGATCTGCGGAGGTTTCCGCCCGGCGGTCCCGGCCCGGTCCTCGGTGGTGGTCATGTGCGTTCCTGCCTCGCTGCTCGTGTGGTCGTCGGTCGGGGCGTGCGGTCTCACGCGCGCCAGTACGGGTCGTAGCCGGATGTCAGGGCCGGCTCGTTGTGGCGCCACTTGGGCTCGCGGTTGACCGCGGCGTTGGTGATGCCGCGCATCCGCCGGATGAAGGCGCCGTAGGGCTTGATGAGGAGCGACGACAGGCTGCCGCCGGCGGGCTCGTCCATGAACGGCATGAAGGCGTCCGGGAACCCGGGCATGGTGCAGCCGATGCAGATTCCGCCCACGTTCGGACAGCCACCGATGCCGGACATCCAGCCGCGCTTGGGCACGTTGCAGTTGACGACCGGTCCCCAGCAACCCACCTTCACCTGGCACTTGGGGGAGCTGTAGTCCTTGGCGAAGTCGGCCTGCTCGTAATACGCGGCGCGGTCGCATCCCTCGTGCACGGTCTTCCCGAACAGCCACTGGGGACGGAGCATGTGGTCCAGTGGGGGCGGCGGCGCGGCGCCTGCAGCGTGATAGAGGACCCAGACGAGGGTCTCCATGAAGTTCTCCGGCTGGATGGGGCAGCCGGGGACGTTGACGACCGGGAGGGCGCCCTGCGACTTGAAGTCCCAGCCCAGGTAGTCGGCCAGGCCCATGGAGCCGGTGGGGTTGCCCGCCATGGCGTGGATGCCGCCGAACGTCGCACAGGTGCCGGCGGCTACCACCGCCCACGCTCTCGGGGCGAGCCGGTCGATCCACCAGTTCAGAGTGAGCGGCTCACCGGTCTCCTCGTCGTTGCCGAAGGAGGTCCAGTACCCGTCGCCCTGGATGATGTTCTGGTTCGGGACCGAGCCCTCGATGACCAGGATGAACGGCGACAGCTCGCCGCGGACCGCCGCACGGAACGGCGCCAGGAACTCCTCGCCGCCCAGGGTGGGCGAGAGAACCTTGTTGTGCAGGTTCACCTTGGGCAGGCCCGGGATGAGGCCCTGGACGAGATCCTCGATGGCCGGCTGGCCGGCCGCGGTGAGCGACACGGTGTCGCCGTCGCAGCTCATGCCCTCGGAGATCCACAGGATGGTGACCTCGTCGAAGCCGTCACGCTCCTCGGACCGGCTCGGTTCGGTGGCGACGTCGTGGGTGCCGCTTTTGATGCTCATGTCCTGGGCCTCCGCTCCAGTCGGTCCCGGATTCGGTCGTAGGCCGCGGCCACCGGTCCCGCGAAGGTGAGCGCGGGCGGCCGGTCCGGCGCCCCCGGATGCGGACGGGTCGGTGCGGCCTGCTTGGCCCGCTCCAGCTCCCGTCCCAGCTTGTCGAGCTGCTCCTGGTCGACCGCCTCGCGCAGCTTGGGCATGAACTCGGTCTCTTCCTCGCGCACGTGTTCCTCGACGTCCCGTCGAAGCTGTGCCATCAGGTCGTCGGTGCGCTCGTCACCCTCGCCGAGCCGGTCCAGGTCCGCGAGGGCCTTCTTGACCGCCATGTGCTCGCCGAGATGGTTGCCGACCAGTTGCTCGCCGTCCGGCAGGACCTTTTTGGCCAGCGGGTAGACCATCAGTTCCTCGAGAGCAGCGTGCTTGGACAACTCCCGGACGAGCAGCTCGACGACGCCGCGCCGCTGGCTGTCCGATGCTGCCGAGTGGTAGTCGCGGAACAGCTGCTCGACCATCCGGTGGTCGTGCTTCAGCACCTCAAGGGCATCCATCGGACCGTCCTTTCTCCGGCCCATCGGCCAGTGGTTCGAGCGGCTCGAGTTCGTCGGGCCGAAAGTGATGGAAGCGGCCGTACCAGCTGTTCAGCTCCGCTGCGGGGTCTTCATCCAGCGTGACGGCGAGATGCACGCTGCCGTCCACGTCATGGAGGACCGCCGCGACCTCGGCGGTACGGCCGATCAGGAACATGTCCTGGGCGTCGGCGCCCCGACCACGCGGGCGGAGCCGTACCCGGCTGCCACCCCGTACGGGCACGCCGTCGACGAGGACCGTGTCAGTGGTCGGCGACAGCCCGTCGTCGGCGCCCTCCTGCCACCACACGGGCCGGCCTGCGAGGGGATCGACGGGGCCCGTCGCCCCGGCCGGCGCCGCGGGCGGGGCGACGGGCGCGGACGGGGCCGGAGACAGTGACCGGATGGCGCCGTGCAGCCGGGTGAGGACCTCGGGCGGCATGGCCTCGACCCGGTCGAGGATCTGGGCGGCACGAGGGTCGGTGGCGCGTGCCTCACGCTTTTCCTCGTCGCTCAGCAGCAAGGTGCGCAAGGTCAGGATCTCGTCGATCTCCGCGGCGTCGTGGAGATCCCCCGGGCTTTCCGGTGCGACCTGAGGATGATCGGAAAGGATGATGGGCGCGGAAAGCATGGCATTCCCGGTGTGCCCGTCTCCGGCGCCGGTGTCTCCGGCACTCTGGGAATGACGACCTGCCGTGGCCGGTCGGCCGCCGAGAACGGGGAACGTGAACGCGTTCTGACACTCGCGGGCGTACTGCCCCAGTCCCTCCGGCGGATCGATCAGCGAGACGAACCGCACGCCGTCTCCGCCGATGAGCGTGTGCGTGGCGATCAGCGCGTTGCGCAGCGTCTCGCTACGAGCGGCGCCCGGGTCCGGAGCGGGGCTCGTGTTCTCGGTACGGATCCGGAGCCGGTAGAGGCCGTCCGCGACCTGCTCAGCCAGCATGCCGGTGGCCGCCTGAACGGCAACGCGCCGCCGTACCACCCGTCCGTCGCCCCCGGGTAGTGGCTCGATCTCCTCGCCGTCCGGCGCTCCTACCGGAAAGACGTATTCGCGCCCCATGAGGTCGCTGAGTGGAACAACGATTTCGTGTTCGTGTGGCACCGCCTCGTCGAAGGTCAGGTGCGTCGTGCCACCGTCCGTACGCAACGACGCGACCGGACGGTACGGCTCGCCGGGGACAGCCTCCTCGACCTGCTTGTGCTGCCACTGGAGGTAGCGCACCCGTACGCGCACGACTGCGTCGGGCCGCCGAGTGCGCACGAGGCACTCCGTCTGCTGGTACCAGGAGTCGGCGGCCCCTGAGATGCCGGGAACGACGGGAAGATCCAGCTCCGCCCAGTCCCGGGGGAAAAGGACGCCGAACTGCCATCGCACCCGGTTCTTGGGCGAGGACCGGCGATAGGGGTAGAGCAGATAACCCTCATAAAGGATGGCGTCGGCGACAGCGCTGAGCTGTTCCAGGGCACATCCGGGCCAGTCCGACGGCAGAGCCGTGCCCGTCATGGCAGCAGCGTGCGCGGAAACACTCTCGACCCGAGCATTCGCCATCCCGCCTCCTCGAAACCGTGTGTGCGCCCTTCCTTCCACACGGTCGCCCCGCGCACGCGTTCTCGCTCTTCCGGTCTCGCCGGATTGAGCCGTTCAGGGGAATGACGGTCAGCAGGAGCGGGAGTGGGCATGTGGCGCGTCGCGGCCTCGATCGCCGAGCAGTGCCTTTCTGTTGCACGCCGTGGGGCCGCGTGTTCGGCTGGTCCGAGCCGAACCGTGCGAAACGCTGCGTCGGGGCCGAATGAAGGGAAAGTCCGTGGCCGGATCGAAGCGGAAGTGGTCGTCGGTCACCCGTGCAGGGGCAAGAGGCCTTGTGGCCGCCATGGCGATGACGGGCGCCCGCACGGTGACGGCAGGCGTCGCTCCCGAGGAGCGGACGCCTCCGGAGGCGATCGTCGAGGAAGAGGCGCCGGGGCTCTTCTCGCGTCTGGACGAGCACCACCGTGAAGCTGTCACCGAACTGCTCCACTGGGCGTATGGCGCCGGCGGTGGCATGGCTTTCGGGCTGCTGCCCGCGCGGGTCCGCCGATTCCCCGGCACAGGAGTGGTCTACGGCCTGGCTTTCTGGCTGGCCTTCGAATTGGGCATCGCCCCGATGCTCGGTATCCAGCAGGCCAGGCACCGCAAGGTGGTCTGGCGTGTGGTCATCGCGCTCGACCACGTTCTGTACGGCGTGGTGGTGGCCGGTCGCCTGGCGCCAGAACCGTCTGTCAGCGCCACTCAAGGGTCGCGCGAGAACGATGGAGACGGCGCCCCCTGACCGCAACCCCTGGAGCGACCGACGCCTCAGCACCCAGGGCCCAGCAGCGGATTCTCCGCGGCGCGAACGGGTGAAGACCGCGCGCAACCGATGGTGAGTGGCGCCGACGCTACTGCCCTGGAGGATTCTGGTCGCCGTGAACCTCGTTGTCCTCAGAAGGTGGCCAAGACGTGCGAGTACTCGTGGCAGGGATCGGGAACGTCTTCCTCGGCGATGACGGCTTCGGCGTCGAGGTGGCGCGGCGGCTGCGGGCCCGGGGCGGGCTGCCGGAGGGCGTGGAACTCGTGGACACCGGCATTCGCGGCATGCACCTGGCCTACCAGCTCCTCGACGGCTACGATGGCCTGCTGCTGATCGACACCATGCACGGCGACGGCCCACCGGGCACGGTCTACCGGATCGAGCACGACCCGGACGCCCCGGCCCCGGGAAGCGGCCTCAACGGACACGGCATGGACCCCGGTTCGGTGCTGGCCCTCCTCGACGAGCTCGCCACCGCAAACGGCGTCCACCGACCGGTGGGTCGGACTCTCGTCGTGGGCTGCGAACCGGCCTCGCTGGACGAGTCCATGGGATTGTCCGAACCGGTCGCTGCAGCCGTCGAACCCGCGCTCCGGGCCGTCGACGAGCTGGTGACTCTGCTGCTGGAGCGCCCGACGGAGCAGACCGGCAACCGGTCGGACCGATCGGCGGCGCGGCGTGTCACATGAACACCCAGCCACCGTGCGGTCGTAACGTTCGTGTCCGAATAGTCCGGTGCTGACCGTCGCATCGGACGATTCCGTAAGTCTTCTTCCGCTTCGCACGCCGGCCGGTCCGACACCAGCCGCTTTACGCACCCCGGGAATCCGCATGCACGAGTTGTCGATCGCGATGGCCGTGGTGGAGCAGGTCCAGGAAGCCGCCGCGGAGCACGGGCACGAGGCGGCCTCATCCGTGTCCCTGCGACTGGGGGAACTCGCCGGCGTGGTGCCCGACGCACTGCGCTTCAGCTTCGAGCTCGCCGCCGCAGGCACCGTGCTGGAGGGCGCCCGGCTGTATATCGAGCAGTTGCCCGGGCGGGCCCGGTGCGCAAGCTGCGACACCGAGTGGACCACGGGCGTGCCCCCGTCCCTGTGGTGCCCCGAGTGCCGCGGCTGTGCGGCCGACCTGGTGTCTGGACGAGAGCTCCAGATCGCCGAAGTGCGGTGGACCGTCCGCGACGACCTCCCGGTATCCGCACTGCCCCACGAGGAGAGCTGACCCATGTGCCAAGTCGCCGATCTCCAGCAGGCCGTCCTCGTCAAGAACGACGAGCGAGCCGCGGACCTGCGGGCCGAACTGGCCCTCCGCGGCACCACGGTGATCAACCTGCTGTCCAGCCCCGGCAGCGGCAAGACCGCCCTCCTGGAGGCCGAGCTCGCGCATGCCCGGGCCGAAGGTGTCCTGGTCGCCGCCCTCACCGCCGACCTTGCGACCGAGAACGACGCGGTACGGCTGGCCCGGTCGGGTGCGCCGGTCAAGCAGGTGCACACCGATGGTCTGTGCCACCTGGAGGCGGACATGCTGCGCGCACACCTCGACGGCTGGCTCCCGGGCGGCACCCGGCTGCTGTTCGTCGAGAACGTCGGCAACCTGGTCTGCCCGGCCTCCTACGACCTGGGGGAGTCCCTGCGGGTGGTGCTCGCCTCCGTCACCGAGGGCGAGGACAAGCCGCTGAAGTACCCGACCGCTTTCGGGCTGGCGCAGCTGGTCGTGGTGACCAAGAGCGATCTCGCCGAGGCCGCCGGTTTCCAAAAGAACGCCTTCCTCAGCAATGTGCAGCAGGTCAACCCGGGCGTGGACGTGCTGTTCACGTCCGCCCGGCGCGGACAAGGCGTCGGTGACCTGGCCAAGCGGGCGCTCGCGGTCGCCGAGGGCGCCGTCGCCCACCGGCCGGTCATGGCTCGTACCGACACCGCGCACGGCCACCACGCCCCGGCCGCGGCGCGCCGGTGACCGGCGATCCCGGCACAGTGCCCACCGCACCCGGGCTCCAGCGCCGCCGAGTGACGGTGCGCGGAGCCGTGCAGGGCGTCGGGTTCCGGCCGTTCGTCTTCGTCCTCGCCGGCGAACTGGGCCTGGCGGGGCATGTCGCCAACACCGTGGACGGTGTGGTCGCGGAGGTGGAGGGCAGCGGTCCGGCGCTGGCCGACTTCTGCGACCGGGTGGCCCGCGACGCGCCGCCGCTCGCCGTTGTGGAGTCCGTCTCCCACGAACCGGTCACCGCGATGGGCGAGGCCGGGTTCGCCATCGCAGCTTCCCGACCCGGCAGCACCGCCCGCACACTGGTGGCACCCGACACCGCGACCTGCGACCGGTGCCTGGCTGAACTGGGCGACCCGACCGACCGGCGCCACCGGCACCCGTTCATCAGCTGCACCCACTGCGGGCCCCGCTTCACCATCGTCACCGGCCTGCCGTACGACCGGCCCCAGACCACGATGGCCGCCTTCCCCATGTGCCCGCGCTGCGGCGACGAGTACCGCGACCCCGCCGACCGGCGCTTCCACGCCCAGCCCATCGCCTGCCACGACTGCGGCCCCCGGCTCCGCCTCGTCACCCCGGCCACCGGTACGGCCTCCGACGGCGACGCCGACCCGATGGCCGAGGCCCGCCGACTGCTTGCCGAGGGCGCCGTGGTGGCCGTCAAGGGACTGGGCGGCTACCACCTGGCCTGCGACGCGGGCAACTCCGACAGCGTGCGCGACCTGCGGCGGCGCAAGGGGCGCGGGGACAAACCATTCGCGCTGATGGTGCCTCACCTGGCCGACGCCGAACGTTTGGCCTACGTCGGCGCCGTCGCGCGGAGGCTGCTCACCGGCGGCCAACGCCCCATCGTGCTGCTGCGCCGCAGGCACGGCTCAGAGCAGGTCATCGCCGCCGACGTCGCCCCTGGCAGCGCCGATCTCGGTGTGATGCTGCCCTACACTCCGGTGCACCACCTGCTGTTCGGGCTGCCCGGCGACCCGGCAGGGCCGCGCGTGCTGGTCATGACCAGCGGCAACCTCGCGGGCGAGCCCATCGTCACCGACGACGAGGCGCTGCGCCGCCTGGCGGGTCTCGCCGACGCCTGGCTGACGCACGACCGGCCCGTCCACGTCCCCTGCGACGACTCGGTCGTACGGGTGATCGACGGACACGAGCTGCCGCTACGCCGTTCCCGCGGCTACGCGCCGCTACCCGTGCGGCTGCCCCTGCCGGTCCCGCCCACTCTCGCCGTCGGCGGAGACCTCAAGAACACCTTCTGCCTCGGCGAGGGCCACCGCGCCTGGCTGTCGGCGCACGTGGGCGACATGGACGACCTGGCGACGCTGGCGGCCTTCGAGGGCGCCGAGCGGCAGCTGGAGGAGATCACCGGTGTTCGCCCCACGCTGCTGGCCGCCGACCGCCACCCCCGGTATCGCTCGCGAAACTGGGCCGAACGCGCAACAGCCGGGCGCCCGATGGTGGCGGTGCAGCACCACCACGCCCACATCGCCGCCGTGCTCGCCGAGAACGGCCACGACGGCGGGGCCCCGGTCATCGGCGTTGCCTTCGACGGCACGGGGTACGGCGACGACGGCGCCGTGTGGGGCGGTGAGGTCCTGCTGGCCGACTATGACGGGTACCGGCGCTTCGCCCACCTCGCCTACGTGCCGCTACCGGGTGGCGACGCCGCCGTCCGGCGTCCGTACCGGATGGCTTTGTCCCATCTACGCGCGGCAGGCCTGCCCTGGACGGACGACCTGCCGTGTACGGCCGCCTGCCCGCCGCCCGAACTGGGGACTCTCGCGGTGCAGCTGGAACGCGGCCTCCACTGCGTGCCCACCTCCAGCATGGGCCGGCTCTTCGACGCGGTCTCCTCACTGATCGGGGTCTGTCATCACGCGCGGTACGAGGCACAGGCGGCCATGGAGCTGGAGGCGGCGGCCGTCCGTGCCGACGGTGCCACCGGCGGCTACGCCTTCGATCTGGCCGACGGCCCCGGTGACGCGCTCACCGCCGACCCCGGCCCGGTCCTGGCCGGCGCCGTCGCCGATCTGCGGCGCGGAGTACCGGTCGAATTGATCGCGGCCCGCTTCCACCGGACGGTCGTCGATCTCGTACGACGTCTGTGCACGGCGGCCCGGAAACGGCACGGACTGGACACGGTGGCTCTCAGCGGCGGCGTGTTCGCCAACGCGCTGCTCGGCACGGCGTGCGCGGACGAGTTGCGCACGGACGGCTTCACCGTCCTGAGTCACCGGCTGGTACCGCCCAATGACGGAGGACTCGCCCTCGGCCAACTCATGGTCGCCTCGCGAGCCCCGGCTGCCACGGACAGCGAGCAGGGCCCGCTCCCGCAGCCGGCCCACGACCGCACCCACTCCGAGGAGGACTGAATGTGCCTGGCGGTACCCGGCAAAGTGCTGCACATCGAGGAGCGTGACGGCACCCGCATGGCCACCGTCGACTTCGGCGGCGTGGCCAAGGAGGTGTGTTGCGAGTATCTGCCGGACCTGCGGGTCGGTGAGTACGCGATCGTCCACGTCGGCTTCGCGCTGCAACGGCTGGACGAGGAGTCGGCACGGCAGACCCTGGCCCTGTTCGAGGAGATCGGGCTGCTGGAGGAGGAGTTCGGCGATCCCTGGGAGACGGCTGCCCGGGAGAGCGGCGTGCCCCGGCCGGCCGGCACCGGGGTGCCGACGGCGGCAGATGCGACACGGAAGGCGGAGAAGTGAAGTACATCGACGAGTTCCAGGACCCGGACCTGGCGCGCAGACTGCTCGACGACATCCATGCGACCGTCACCCGGCCCTGGGCCCTGATGGAGGTCTGCGGCGGCCAGACCCACTCGATCATCCGGCACGGCATCGACCAGCTCCTGCCGGACAGCATCGAACTGATCCACGGCCCCGGCTGCCCGGTCTGCGTCACGCCGCTGGACGTCATCGACAAGGCCCTGGAAATCGCCTCCCGGCCGGGCGTGATCTTCTGCAGCTTCGGGGACATGCTGCGCGTGCCGGGATCGGGCCGCGACCTGTTTCAGGTGCGCGGCGCGGGCGGTGACGTGCGCGTCGTCTACTCGCCGCTGGACGCGCTGCGTCTGGCCCAGGAGAACCCGGGCCGTGAGGTGGTGTTCTTCGGCATCGGGTTCGAGACCACCGCGCCGCCCAACGCGATGGCCGTCCACCAGGCGCGCAGGCTCGGCGTCCGCAACTTCAGCATGCTCGTCTCGCACGTGCGGGTGCCCCCGGCCATCGAGGCGATCATGGAGTCGGACACCTGCCGGGTGCAGGCGTTCCTGGCCGCGGGGCACGTGTGCAGCGTGATGGGCACTGACGAGTATCCGACGCTGGCGGAGCGCTACCGGGTGCCGATTGTGGTGACCGGCTTCGAGCCGCTGGACATTCTCGAGGGCGTGCGCCGTGCGGTGCGGCAGCTGGAGCGGGGCGAGCACCTTGTGGACAACGCGTACCGCCGTGCCGTGCCGGCCGAGGGAAACCCTGCGGCCAGGGCCATGCTCGCCGACGTCTTCGAGGTCACCGACCGGGCCTGGCGCGGTATCGGGGTCATTCCCCGCAGCGGCTGGCGGCTGTCCGAACGCTACCGCGACCTGGACGCAGAGCATCGATTCGCCGTCGATCACATCGACACCCGCGAACCGGCCGAGTGCCGCAGCGGTGAGGTCCTCCAGGGGCTCATCAAGCCCAAGGAGTGCGCCGCCTTCGGCACGACGTGCACGCCGCGTACACCGCTGGGCGCCACCATGGTCTCCAGCGAGGGCGCCTGCGCCGCCTACTACCTCTACCGCAGGCTCGACGGCGACGGCGACGGCGACGGCGCGCGGGGCGCCGCCGTGACGAGCGAGCCGCCCGCCGTCCTGGAAGGAACCTCAGTTGTCTGACGTGACCGGCCTCACAGCGCCACGTACCGAATCCCTGTCCGCGCCCGACTTCTCCGGCTGGAGCTGCCCGGCACCGCTGCGCGACCAGCCCTGCGTCGTGCTGGGGCACGGCGGAGGCGGGGCGATGTCCGCCGAGCTGGTCGAGCACGTCTTCGCCCCGGCCTTCGGCGGTCCGGCCCTGGCCGGGCTCGGCGACTCGGCGACCGTCACCCTCGGGGGAGCGCGGCTGGCGTTCTCCACCGACTCCTTCGTGGTGCGGCCGCTGTTCTTCCCCGGCGGTTCCATCGGCGACCTCGCCGTCAACGGTACGGTGAACGACCTGGCCATGAGCGGGGCCCGGCCGGCCTACCTCTCCTGCGGGTTCATCCTGGAGGAGGGCGTCGAGATGCCGCTGGTGGCACGCGTCGCCGAGGCGATGGGCCGGGCCGCACGGGCCGCGGGGGTGGAGATTGCCACCGGGGACACCAAGGTCGTCGAGGCGGGCCACGGCGACGGTATCTACGTCAACACCGCCGGCATCGGCGTCGTGCCGGAGGGCGTCGACATCCGTCCGCAGCGGGCGGTGCCGGGCGACGTCGTCATCGTCAGCGGTCCGATCGGGCTGCACGGCACGGCGGTGCTGAGCGTGCGGGAGGGGTTGGAGTTCGGTGTCGAGGTGGAGAGCGACTGCGCCGCGCTCGGCGGCCTGGTCGAGACGATGCTCGACGTCACCCCAGACGTGCACGTGCTCCGCGATCCGACGCGCGGCGGGCTGGCCGCGGCACTCAACGAGATCGCCGCGGCGGCCTCGGTCGGCGTCGCCGTCCAGGAGCGCGCCGTGCCGGTGCCTCCGGCCGTGACAAGTGCCTGCGCGATGCTGGGCCTGGACCCCCTGTACGTCGCCAACGAGGGCAAGCTCGTTGCCTTCGTCCCACGCGAGCACGCGGACGCCGTGCTGGCCGGGATGCGCGCCCACCCCCTCGGCGCCGAAGCAGTGATCATCGGCGACTGCGTCGCGGAGCACCCTGGGATGGTGGTCGCCCGCACCGGCCTGGGCGGCACCCGCGTGGTCGACCTGCCGATGGGCGAGCAGTTGCCACGCATCTGCTGAGGCCACCCGTGGGCTTGTCGGCCGCCTGGCCCGAAAGACTGGCGGCCCATGGTCCGGGTTGGAACGCTGCTGCCTCCTCCTTCAGCGGTGCCATCACGCACACCGGCACCGAGTCCCACCGCCTCGCCTGGAACCGAGGCGCAAGCTGATCGGGCGGCGGACGGCTGAAGGAGTCTCCCATCGCCTCACACCATGGCTTGTCAGCCTCAGCGTGCGTCGCCGTCGCGGCCGTCGGCTACTTCTGGGGAGTGCCCGCCATGCTGCCGGCGGGCTTTCCGCATGCACCGGGGCAGACGCGTATGAGTCACGCGCCGCAGATGCGCTGTGCTTGGGATGCCGTCCGGTCGCGATCGGCCTCGGCGTCAGCCACTGCTTGCTCTCCGACGATGCCCGGGTGCCCTCCCTGAGCAATGAGGTCCTTGTACCACTTCACCGTTTCTTCGTAGTCCTTCTCCGCCATCTCAGCGACCGCTCTGGCCTTGGCGCAGTCGTCCGGCACGACGACTGGCGCCGCGTGAGCTGCCGTGGGGAGAGAGAAGGCCAGGGCGGCCGTGGCTGCCCCGCTGAGAAGCCGTAGAGAGAGCATGGAAACCTCCAGACGAAGGGACGCGGAGACTACGACGTAAGTGCCCAGCTATTCCTGTCGGCGCCCAGTGGGGCCGCCGACGCGGACGGTTACCGGGATGCCACTTGAGCTGCGGGCTTGGTAGCCATCGGCGACGCCGCGCCGCCTGCACGAGCGCCTCATCCACCATCACCCACTCGGACCAGCCCTGCCACTCGGACAACGCCTGTGGCATCACTGACCGGACGCAGCTGCGGCCACGCCGCGAGACACCTGCAGGCGGCCGGCGTCACGCCCCGTCGGGGCGGACAGCTATAACCGGAGAGTCACGTCATGGGCGATGGCTTCGTCACCCTGATCGGCCACCGATGACTCGGCTTGTGATGTGCCACGCTGAAATAGTGAGTGAGGTTGCCCGTGGCATGCGGTTGATGACCATGAACGTCCTGGCACCGTCGTATGCCGACGGCTCGAGTCGGCGGGCGGTCCTCGCGGAGGAGCTGAGGCGCCTGCGGCCGGACGTGCTCGCCCTCCAGGAGGTGACGCGCGAGGACGCACAGGGCCTTGAACGCAGCGGCTGGCACGTGCTTCCGCACCCACGCTGGTCCGCTGAGGGCGTGGGAGCCGTATTGGCGGCCCGGCTAGCTTTCGGGCGCACAGTATCGGACCTCTTGGAGGTGACCGAGCGGACGGCGCACACCGACTGGTGTGGTGTCCTCGCTGCCGAGCTTCCCTTTCCGGAACCCCTGGGCACCGTCCTGGTGGTGCACCACAAGCCGAGCTGGCCCTACGGCTGGGAGCGCGAGCGGGAAATGCAAGCACTCGTGGCGGCCCGCCTTGCCGAAAGCGCCGCGGCTGAACGCTCGCTGCGTCACACGGTTCTACTGGGAGACTTCGATGCGACACCGCAGGCAGCGAGCATGCGGTTCCTTCAGGGGCTGCAGTCGCTGGAAGGAGTAAGTGTCTGCTTCCAGGACACCTGGTCGACTGTGCACCCCTGCGAACAGGGCCCCACTTTCAGTTCCGGGAACCCCCTTGTCCAGCAGGGGGACATGCCCGAGGCGGCGGATCGCCGCATCGACTACATCATGCTCCGCTGCGGCCCCTATGGACCCACTCTGCGCGTCACCTCCTGCCAACGAGTCTTGGCGCGACCGGTGAACGGCGTGTACGCGAGTGATCACTACGGACTGGTAGCCGACCTGTCGCTTCCCGATCATCCGCCAGGCCGTTGGAACGGTACTCGGCAGCAGTGGTGCCCTGATCAACTGCCGTCCGACGGTGCCTGAGATTCTTGTTCCAACCCGGAAGCCTGCGAAGCCGCCCGCGTCCTGGCGGTTTCCGTCGCTAGGCGACGTCTTCCTCCGTGGGGAGATCATGCCGATTCTTGGTGGGCGAGCGTCGACCGGCGCCGTGGTGCCCGCCGCGTGCGAGGCGTTTGAAGGGTATCCGTCGCTGTCCTCCGGGCACCCGGTCGTCGACGCGCTGCGCTGGGCGTAGACGAAGGACTGACTGAGCTTCTTCAGCGTTGCCGCTCCAGCGTGAGGACGGCTTTGACGATTGACGACATGCGGTTGGGGCTGCAACGGGACCTGCGGAAGATCCGCCAGGACTTCATGCGGGCGAGGCCGCGTTCGACCGGGGCCCGTGCCGCGGACAGGGCCCGGTTGGCGGTCTTCTCGGTGGGGGTGAGTTCCTGCAGGGGACTGCGTTTGATGTCCGTGGTCAGCGAGGGACCGCCGCCTTGGTAGGCGAGATCGGCCAGGATGGGGACGCCCTGGCGTCCGCAGATGCGGATGATCCGGCGGGTGCGCGCGGCGGTCAGGTCGTGCCACCGGCCCGGCAGCGCAGGTGAGAGCCACAGCAGTTGGCCGTCCGGATCGGTGACCACCTGCACGTTCACGCCATGCCGACGACGTACCGATAGTCGGCGCCGGTCGGAGGAGCGGTCAGAACTGTGACGGTGCCTTCAAGGCCAAGGCCCCTATCGGGACACGCTCTGCCGGCCAGTGCAGGTACGTGTCGCTCCAGCCGGACGGACAGATCAAGCGCAAGGCACAAGCGGCCAGTGAGAGTACGAGTCAAGCCCGGACAGAACGACACAGCCACCATCCTCACAGTGGGAGTAGCCGGCCCGTCCGTCACCGACCCGGTCGCACTCGGCGAGCGTGCCCTCCAGCAGAACGAAGTCGGGGTCGTGTTCGTGTAGTTCAGTAGACCCGGTGCTCGTTCGGCGAGCAGGTGGATGACCGCGTCGGTGTAGGCGTGGGCGGTAGACTCGCTGATCCCGAACCCGGCAGCGATCTGCGCGAGGATGACGTGTTCGCGCAGGTGCACCAGTGCCACCATCGCGCGCTGGGGCGGGCTGCAGCGTCAAGATGGTTCTGGACCTGGACCGGAAGGCCGCCAACAAGCTGCCCGCGGAGCACGACGTCGTCCTTCAGGTGTGCATGGCCACCAATTGCGTCATTGTGGACCCGGCTTTCCATGACGCGCGTTCGTCGCGGGCGCCGAGGCGCTGAGCTGTGGTTGACCTACGGGACCTCGACACCCAGTTGGGGCCGATGATCAACACCAAGCAGCTGGAATCTATCTGGGAAAAGGTGGCCCGCGCGGTCGGTGAGGGCAGAACTCGTCCTTACCGGTGACCCGACCGGTCCCACCGGCCAGGTCCTGCTGCCGCAAGTTCTGCTCGGCGACAACACCGTCATCACCTCGAGGGCAGGAGGTCTTCGGCCCGGTCGCGACCATCAGCAAAGCGGACGGCGAGGACGATGCCCTCCGCCTCGCCAACGACACCGTGTACGGCTTGTCCAGTGGCGTCTACACCCAGAATGCCGAGCGAGGCCTGCGGTTCGCCCTTCATACGCAGGCGGGAACGACCCACATCAACGACACCACCGTCCACGACGACGCCCACGTCGCCTTCGGTGGCGAGAAGGCATCCGGACTCGGACGCTCCGGTGCCGATTGGGTGGTGGACGAGTACACCACCCATCACTGGGTGAGTCTTCAGCACGCACCTCGCGAGTTCCGCTATTGATGTCTTCGGAGCGGTTCGAGCCTGATACGTGCGGTGAGACGCGCCGCTGTGCGGCATGTCCTCCAGCGGTCGGCCTTGCAGCGGCTACGTCCGGCGCCGTGACGAGATTCTGCGTGAGCTGCGGCGCGCACCGGCGTCGATCGGTCGATCTCAGCGAGTGGAGCTGGCCGGCGTGACGAATCGGCTTCTCGCCGAATACCGAAGCCGAACCGGGGGACGGAAACCGGCAACCGGGTCGCTGAGGGCGCCGGGCCAGCCGTCGGCCACGGCCTGAGAGTCGTTTCCCATCCTTCTTGGACGTCTCAGTCCGCGTCCTCGGTGGCGCGGCCTGCGGGCAGCAGTTCGCGGATGTCCGCGGGCAGTGCCCCGGCCACGTTCTCCATGAGCTCCGGAGCGAGCGCGGCGTCGAGCACCTCCAGCACGGCGGCAGCCTCGCGTACGGCCACATCCTCGTCCGTTCCGGCGCGACCGGCGATCCGCCCGGTGAACGCGGCCAGGTCGAAGCGCTCAGCCGAGGCGGCGTTCGAAGGCCCGTCGGCTGAGGATGCCGTCACCTGCCGGACGGAAGCGGCCAGTTCCGGTGGAAGCTGGGCGGCCATATGGTCGGCGAGCCCGGACGGAAGCCGTTCGGCCAGGGTGGTCAGCACGGCCTGTGTCGCCCGCTCGGCCGGCCCCCGGCCTGGCAGCTGGCTCAGGGCCTGCACCTTTCCGATCATCTCGTCATGCTGCATGAGGTGGGTTTCCTTCCTCATGGACGGTCCGTCGGGTGTCTTCGACGGCTGGGCACATGAGCGAGTACCCCGGAGGTGCGCCGCTGTACAGGACGTTCCGTGAGCAGGGTCGGCAGAGTGTCTCGCCCGGCAGGTGGCGGTGCGTTTGCCGGTGCCGGGGTGGGCTACCCGCTCATGACCTCTGGTGGCGCCGCTGTCGGGAGTGGGACCTTTCGCCCTCCCGGCCGTGGCGGGTCTGGTCGCGGGCGTTGATGCTCCGGTCGAAGCGGCTACCGCGCAGGATGCCGCCCGGTTCGGTGAGCTGGTCGTCGTAACCATTCCCTGCGGACACATTGGTCAGCTGCCAGAGGCCGATTTGCGCGACAAGGTCGTCATGGACACCTGCAACTGCTACCCGGAACGCGACGGCCGGGATGTGGAGCTCGACGACGATTCAACCACCTCTAGCGAGAAGGTTCTGGCCGCGATCAGCGGGAACATCGTGAAAACTTTCAACGCGATGTATAGGAGAACCTGCGCGACCGCGGCCGTCCTGCGGGGGATCCGGAACGGCTCGCCATCCCGACCTCCGGGGACGACGAGGAAGCCAAGGGCATCGTGCCCGGTCTGATCCCCGACATCGGCTTCGACCCGGTGGACGCCGGCCACCGTGGGGGGTGGTCGCAAACATCAACTCGGCAGCGACGTCTCTAAACCGCGGAGTTCTCCGCCGAGCAGTTGAGCTCACGGTTGCGGGCCGCCTGCAAGGTTTTCCGCGGCCGGAGGCGCTGATCGAGGGAGTGCTCCCTGTCTATGACCGGGCCCTTAGATATCGGAGCCCGAACGTCGGCTCACGATATTCGTCATTCGTCGTCGGCGCTGCGAAGCCGACAGGTCCCGAAAACCCGACGCGATTAGGTGATCAGTCCACCACGCCCCAAGCCAGGTCACGCCCGGCGGTTTCGTGATCTGGAGACGTGCCGCGCCGCGCGGTCAGGGTCAGACCATGGCCGGCCCTCGCAGCAGGACCTGGGCCACGGCCATGCCCGCCACCACAATGGCTGCCCGGAACGGCCACCGGTTTCGGGTCTCCGTGGATGCAGCCGTGCCCAGGACGGCGACCGTCCCGGCCGCCGCCGTCAGCGTCCAGCCCAGCGCCCCTACCGGTCCCGGCGGCCCGGCGACGAGCACGCCCACAGCCGCGAGCATCAGGAGCGGGGCGAGCCGCCTGCAGACCGGCCGGCCCAGTCGCTGCGGCAGGCCGCGCACACCGGTGGTGAGATCGTCCTCGATGTCGGGAAGGACGTTAACCAGGTGCGCACCCACGCCCAGCAGCGCCCCCGCGGTCACGGCCCACCAGGCGGGCCAAGACGGCGACGGCAGACCGAGGGTGACGAAGGCGGGCAGCGAGCCGAAGCCCACGGCATAGGGCAGCGGGGAGAGCACGGTGTGTTTCAAACGAAGGTTGTAGGCCCAACCGGCTACCACCATGCCCCCCAGGTGTGCAGCTCCCGCGGCAGCGCCGCTCAACAGCGACAGCGGTACGCACAGCCCCAGGGCCGCACCAGCGGCGACGGCCACTGTCCGGGGAGGGAGATCGCCACTGGCCACCGGCTTGTCGCGGCGCCCGCAGACCATGTCGCGTTGTGCGTCGACCGCGTCGTTGCACCAGCCCACCGAGAGCTGGCCGGCCAGCACGGCAACGGCTACCGCCGCTGAACCCGCCAGCCCGCGGCCCGTCGCCATGGCCAGCGCGGTGGTGAACACCGTTACGGCGACCGCCGGCTCCGGATGGCAGGACCGCAGCAGCGCCGGGACACGGTGTGTCGTGCGTGAGAGAGGCCCGGAAGGGTGGATAGCCACGCATGCACGGTAATCGGGCGTCCAGGTCGAGGAAGACATCATCGACATGCGTGTCCCTGTGATCGTCGATGACGCCCCTGTCCCGCCCGCTGCGCCGCGCGAGGCGGGCGTACCCGCCACCGCGACCACGATCGCCGCCGTCCGCACCGCACTGCCGCCGCACCGTTACGCCCAGGACGACCTCACCGAAGCGATGGGCGACCTGTGTCTTCCCCCGGGGGCCGACCGCGCTGTGCTGCGCCGTCTGCACGCCTCCTCCGGTGTGCGCACGCGCCATCTCGCCCTGCCGATCGAGCGGTACGCCGACCTAGGGGACTTCGGGAGGAGCAACGACGCGTGGATGGCGGTCGGCCTCGACCTGTGCGAGGAAGCTCTCACCGGCGCGCTGAAGGAGGCGGGGCTCGAGCCGGCCGACGTCGACCTACTGGTGTGCGCATCCATCACCGGCATCGCCGCCCCGTCGCTCGACGCCCGTCTGGCCGGGCGCGTGGGGCTGCGCCCCGACGTCAAAAGGCTTCCGGTGTTCGGCCTGGGCTGCGTGGCGGGCGCCGCCGGACTCGCCCGGCTGCACGACTACCTGCGCGGGCACCCCGACGACACCGCGGTGCTGCTCACCGTCGAGCTGTGCTCGCTGACACTCCAGCAACACGACGACTCTCCCGCCAACCTCATCGCCGGCGCTCTGTTCGGTGACGGTGCGGCTGCTCTCGTCGCACGCGGCAACGCCAGCAGTGGTATCGCTATCGGCGGCGACGGGCCGGTCTCCGCAGGACCCTCGGTAGTCGCCACGCGCAGCCGCCTGTATCCGGACACCGAAGAGATCCTGGGGTGGAACATCGGCGCGAGCGGGTTCCGCGTCGTGATCGGTGCCGACATCCCGGGCATCGTACGAAACCACTTCGGCCGGGACCTGCGTGCGTTTCTGGCCGACCATGGCCTCACCACCGACGACATCAGGACCTGGGTATGCCATCCGGGAGGCCCCAAGGTGCTTTCCGCCGTGACCGAGACCCTCGGCCTGCCCGCCAAGGCCCTGGAAACCGCGTGGCGCTCACTCGCGACAGTGGGAAACATGTCGTCCGTCTCCGTCCTGCACACACTGCAGAACATCCGGGAGTCCGGTTGGCCCAAGCCGGGTACCTGGGGAGTACTGATGGCGATGGGCCCGGGGTTCTGCTCCGAGCTCGTCCTGCTGCGCTGGTGAGTGGCCTCCATGCTCTGGTACACGCTTCTCATCCTCGCCGTCGCCGCGGAACGGGTCGTCGAACTGGTCATCGCCCGGCGCAACGCGGCCTGGACCCTGGCCCGGGCCGGTCTGGAGCACGGCCGCGGTCATTATCCGGTCATGGTCGTCCTGCACACAGGCCTGCTCGTATGCTGCCTCCTCGAATCCGTGCTCACCCACCGGTCGTTTCTGCCCACCCTGGGATGGCCGATGTTGGTGTTGGTGCTCCTCGCGCAGGCACTGCGCTGGTGGTGCGTCACCACGCTCGGGCCGTACTGGAACACCCGTGTCATCGTCGTTCCCGGGGCGCGACTGGTCGGCGCCGGCCCTTACCGCTTCCTACGCCACCCCAACTACGTCGCCGTCGTGGTGGAGATCGCCGCACTGCCCCTGGTGCACTCCGCATGGCTGACCGCGACGGCGTTCACCCTCGCCAACGCGGCGCTGCTCACGGTCCGTATCCGCTGCGAGAACGCAGCCCTCACCCAAGTGCTGCCCGCATGAGCGGTGGCCACGACCTGCTGATCGTCGGAGGCGGTCCCGCCGGCCTCGCGACCGCTCTGCATGCCGCGCGCGCCGGTCTCGACACCGTCGTGGCCGAGCCACGTCAGGCGCCGATCGACAAAGCGTGTGGTGAGGGCTTGATGCCCGGCGCCGTCCGCGCCCTCGCCGCCCTCGGCCTGCAGGTAGCCGGCCATCCCCTCACCGGCATCCGCTACGTCCAGGGGTCCCGTCGGGTTCAGGCGGCGTTCCGGCACGGCCCCGGCCTCGGTGCGCGCCGCACCCACCTGCACAGCGCCCTGCACCAGGCGGTGTCCGAGGCGGGAGTGCCCGTACTGCCCCTGCGGGTGGAAGAAGTACGGCAGGACTCCACCGGTGTGACCGTGCCCGGCACGGGCCTGCGCGCTCGGTGGCTGGTGGCCGCAGACGGCCTGCACTCGCCGGTGCGCCGCTCCCTCGGCCTGCGAGTCGAGTCCCGAGGGACACCCAGATACGGGCTGCGCCGACACTACGCCGTGCCCCCGTGGTCTGCGTATGTCGAGGTGTACTGGGGAGCGCACGGGGAAGCGTACGTCACCCCCCTCGGCCCCGAACTCGTCGGCATCGCCCTGCTGACCGGCCAGCGGGCACCCTTCGCCACCCAGCTGGAGCACTTCCCCGAGCTGGCGGCCCGCCTCCCTGCGGAAACGGCCGTTACCCCGGTACGAGGCGCGGGACCGCTCCGTCAGAAGGCACTCGCCCGATGCCACGGGCGAGTTCTGTTCGTCGGCGACGCTGCCGGATACATCGACGCGCTGACCGGCGAAGGCATTTCTCTGGCCCTCACCGGCGCCCAAGCCCTGGTCGGCAACGTGCGCCGCGGTACACCGGGCCGCTATGAGGCCGACTGGGTCCGCGTTACTCGCCGCCACCGACTTCTGACGGAGCTTCTGGTGCGTGCCCGGCAGAAGCCCGCGCTCGCGTCGCGCATCGTGCCCACGGCCGAACGTCTGCCACACCTCTTCGCCGCCGCGGTGAACGCACTGGCATGAGGCCTTCTCCGTGCCTGTACGGTCACGATCCGTGCGTTCAGCTCAAAGCCACTGATCAAGGCAAGATCGACGCTCTGCCCGTCATGCGTGCCTCGGATGGCGGCGGGAACCCGGACACAGCGGTGACGCGCCGCAGGCCCGCGACATGCGGGCCGGCGACTGGGTTGGCTCATAAGCAGCCGATCCGCAGTGAACGCTCAAGACGCTCAAGTGAGCGGAGCAGTGACATGCGAGATCGTAGAGACGTCGTCACGGTGGTGAGGGAGCAGCACCGAGAGATGCAACGTGCGCTCACTGAGGTTTTGGAGCTGCCTGCTGGCGAGCCCCGCCGCAGGGAGCGCCTCAAGGGGGCTGCGGTCACCTTGGCGTGCCATGCGGCAGCGGTGGAGCGCCATCTGCATCACGCCGTTCGCCGCTATGTGCCCGACGATGCCGACTGGCTCGTGCAGCAGGAGGCCACGGACCTACTGCGCGCCGAGGAGACGATGAAGGACTTGGAGTTCACCGATACGAACAGCGGCGAATTCGATCCCCTCGTTCGGCGGCTGCTCGTTCGGATCCGCCGCCATGGCGAGGGCAAGGAATCAGAAGTCTTCCCCCGGCTGCGTACGGCTGCTTCGCCCGGAGTGCTGGCCGATCTCGGAGACGCGGTCCGGCGGGTCGAGGCTGAGGCTGCCGGTTTGCGGGTCGAAGTCGAGGGCTGTCGTCGTCGTGACGTGATCGACCGGTTGCTGACTGCCCTGGCTGAGCAGGACGCTTCTCCTGCGATGTACCAGCAGGCCGAGCAGTTCGACCGGTTCCTCACCGGGGACACGGAATGGACGGGAGCATGAACGTTTCGGGAGACGGCAAGGACCGGAGTGACGAACGAGGCGCCCGCCCTACGGTGGTGACACGGGCACCAGCATGGTGATGCTGTTCCTCTGCGGTGACGTGATGCTCGGGCGCGGCGTCGACCAGATCCTTCGCCATCCCGGCGACCCTGAGCTGCGGGAGGAGCATGTGCGGGATGCGCGGTCATACGTGCGGCTGGCAGAACAGGCCAATGGCCCGATTCCCACACCCGTCAGCCCGGCATGGCCGTGGGGTGAGGCACTGGACGTACTGGAGCGGGCAGATCCGGACGTCCGAATTCTTAACGTGGAGACTGCGATCACCAAGCAGGGTGAGTTCACGCACGGCAAGGCGGTCCACTACCGGATGCACCCGGCCAACCTGCCCGCCCTGTCGACGGTCCGGCCCGACGTGTGCGTGCTGGCCAACAATCACGTCCTCGACTTCGGCCGCCGCGGCCTGGCGGAGACGCTCGATGCCTTGACCCGAGTGGGTCTTCGGACGGCCGGTGCCGGCCGTGACGCCGCGGCGTCATTTGCACCCGCCGTGATTCCCGTCGAACGGTCCTCCCGCGTCCTGGTGTTCGCCATCGGTATGTCCTCCAGCGGAATTCCGCCGAGCTGGGCGGCGACCGCGGAACAGGCCGGAGTCGCCTACGTTCCCGAGCCGACGGCGGCAGCGGCCGACGACCTGGTCCAACGCGTGCAGTGGGCCAAAGAACCGGGGGATGTCGTGGTCGTGTCCGTGCACTGGGGGTCCAACTGGGGCTACCACGTACCCCAAGATCAGACCCGCTTCGCCCGCGCCCTGGTGGACGGCGGCGTCGACGTCGTCCACGGGCACTCCTCGCACCACCCCCGCCCCATCGAGGTGTACCGCGGCCGGCTGATACTGCACGGCTGCGGAGACTTCGTCGACGACTACGAGGGCATCTCCGGCTACGAGGAGTACCGCGGCGACCTTCGCCTCGCCTACTTCGTATCGGTGGCGGCCGACACCGGCCGGCTGGCCACCGTGCGCATGGTGCCCCTGCGGGCCCGGAGGATGAGGCTGGAGCTGGCGCCGGGTGAGGACCGCGCCTGGCTGCGCACGGCGCTTGCGAGGATCAGCGAGGGCGTCGGCGTGGCTCTCCAATCCGACGGCACGCTCGTCCTGTCCCACGGAAGCGGACCGGCCGGTGAAGCATCCGGACAGAGACCACCGCCCAGCTCCTGCTGCGGCACTGCGACGAGTAGATCACCGCGTGCGATCACCGCCGAATACCAGCGCCAGCTCACCGAGTGGACCAGCAACCAGCGCGGCGAAGACGAGAACTGACCATGACCGCCACGTACCACCCGTCCGTACACGCCAGCCGATAGATCCCCTGGCAGACCTGCTCACGAAGCCCGCGGTCATGGCTGGCCGGGTGTCAGTGCAGGAACTTGAGCCCCACCACTCCACCGATGATGGCGACCAGGCACAGCAGGCGTGCGACGGAGGCGGAGTCGCCGTGGAAGACCATGCCGTACAGGGCAGTGCCAACGGCTCCGATGCCGACCCAGATGGCGTAGGACGTGCCGATGGGGATGGAACGCATGGCGTAGGCCAGACCGAGCATGCTCAGCGCCAAGGCGACGACGAACAGGGCGACCGGCCGTGGCCTGGTGAACCCGTGGGAGGCGTCCATGGCCGACGCCCAGACGGTTTCCATGACCCCGGAGATGAACAGGACGATCCACGCCATAATGGCGTACCTCCGCGAGAAGTTGCAGCAGCAGTGCCACGTGGACCTTTGCTCAGCACGATGTTGCGCCAGTGATCCTCTCGTGAACGTAGCACCCTGATCCGAGTCTCCCCGCCCTGTCTGGACCAACTGGGGTACGGCGCCGCGCCCGGCGCACACACCGCACGAAGTCGCAGGCGGCTCCCGCGTTCTCCATGTTCATCGGCTCGGCGAAGACCGCGGTGATCGTACTCATCGGCGCCTACACACCCTCCATCCCTTCCATACCGTCCGGGCGTGCGCCGGCGCGCGGAGGGCTTACTCCGTCGGCCGGGCGTCGTCCGCCGCGCCCTTGTGTCTGCTGGTGTGCTCCGGCAAGCGTGCTGTTCACTCGGTACCGGTCACCGCTTGATCATTCGAAGGAGACCGCTGTGCCCGAGTCGTCAGGCGTGCCCTTGTTCAGCACCGAGCGGGCTGCGAACTGCCCGTTCGATCCCCCGCCGCAGCGGCTGCGGCTGCTGCGGGAGGAGCCCATCTCCCGTGTGAGGATCTGGAACGGCGCCACCGCGTGGCTGGTGACCCGACATGCCGACCAGGCGGCACTGCTGCGTGACCCCCGGTTGAGCGCCGACAACCGGCTACCTAACTACCCGGACGTCAGCCCCAGCCTCGGCGCGACACTGAGTGAGAACCGGACGTTCATCACGATGGACGACCCCGCACACCAAAAAGACCTCGCCCGCCACACGCACGCCTTCTGCGTGAAACGCCTTCGAGGTCTTCGCCCGCAGATCGAAAAGGTCATCGCCGATCTGCTGGACGGCATGGAGCAGACCGGGCCGCCGGCCGACCTCGTCACCGACTTCGCGCTGCCTCTCGCTTCCAAGGTCATCTGCGAACTGCTCGGCGTCCCCTACTCCGACCACGCGTTCTTCCAGCGCGCCACCGCTGTGCTCCTGAACAACACCGTCAGCGCCGAAGAGGGCAGCGCCGCATCCAAGCAGCTGGTCGACTACCTCATCGATGCCGTCACCGCCAAACTCGCCGACCCCGCAGAGGACCTGCTCAGCGACCTGGCCACCCGCTACCTCGCCCACGGGCTCATCACGCCCGAGGAATGCGGCAAGCAGGTGCGGCTACTGCTGGTGAGCGGCCACGAATCCACCGCCCACATGGTCAGCCTCGGCGTCCTCGCGCTGCTGGAACACCCTGACCAGGTGGCCGCAGTACGCGACGGCGGCCAGGAAGTCGTCACCCGCGCGGTCGAGGAACTCCTGCGCTACCTGACCGTCGTCCAGATGGGCCGACGCCGCGTGGCCGTTGAGGACATTCCCATCGGCGAGCACCTCATCCGCGCCGGAGACGCGGTCATCTGCGCAGGCGACACAGCCAACCGCGACCCCGACGTCTTCGACAACCCAGACCGGCTCGACATCACCCGCTCGGCCCGCGGCCACCACGCCTTCGGCGTCGGCATCCACCAATGCCTCGGCCAGAACCTGGCACGCCTGGAACTCCAACTCGCCTACCCAGCGATCTTCAAGAAGTTCCCCACCCTGTACCTGGACCGGCCGCTTCAGGAACTGTCCTTCCGCGACCACATGGTCGTCTACGGAGTCGACGAACTGCCACTGCGCTGGTGAACCCGCACGAGCAAGGAGTAGACACAACCCGTACCGTCGAGTTTGCGACGGGGTGAGTGCCGTGCCTGACGCGGTGAACACCGTCTGACTCCGGACCGTGGTGCAGATCTGCGTGGTCCACCTCATCCGCGCCAGCCTGCGCATGCCTCGCGCCGCGACTGGGCCAAGGTGGCCCGCGACCTCAAGCCCGTCTACACCGCCGTCAACGAGGAGCACTACTCCTCGATCGCCGGCACCTGGCAGCGGGCCTGGAACGAGTTCGTGCCCTTCCTCGGCCTGCCCGACGAGGTCCGCCAGGTCGTCTTTTGCCACCGGGCGGCCCGACAGGCATCGTACGCGGTGTGGATGCGGGTGTGGTGACGGGCGGATCACCGTGTGGGACGCTGGGCATGTGGCCTCGGTTTTCTCCGGGGCGCGGGAGGAGGGTATGGACTGGCGTGGGTTCGCGCAGCAGATGGCGTCGCTGGCGCGGGATCTGCTGGCGCAGGAGTCGGTGGAGGCCACGCTGGAGAGGATCACCTCGGCGGCCACCGAGTTGGTGGAGGGCTGTGACGAGTCCGGCATCCTCGTCCTGAGCGGTAAGAAGGTGGACTCTCTGGCCTCCACCGGGCAACTGGTCGTCGACAGCGACCGGTTGCAGGAAGGCTGGGCGAGGGGCCGTGCTTCGATGCCGCCCGGACCAAGATGGGGGAGCGCGTCTACCGGATCACGGACTTTACTCAGGAACAGCCCCGCTGGCCCGCCTTCGCACCCCAGGCCCACGACCTGGGAGTGGGCAGCATGATGGGCTTCCTGCTCTACACCGAGGACGAAGAACTCGGCGCCCTGAACCTGTACTCCCGCAAGCCCGGCGCCTTCACCGAGAACAGCGAGACCGCCGGCTGGCTGCTAGCCTCCCATGCCGCCGTCGCTCTGGCCGGGGCCCGCGCCCACGCCCAGATGAACCAGGCCGTCGCCACCCGGCACACCATCGGCGAAGCGATGGGCATCCTCATGGGCAGCCGCCGCCTCACCGAGAAGCAGGCCTTCGACGTACTGCGCCGCTACTCCCAGGACCACAACGTCAAACTCCGCGAGGTCGCCCGCCGGGTGTGCGAGACGGGCACCATGTAGGACCTGCGACGGGGCGGTTCCCCCGGCCCGTTGTCTGGACCGGGGGAGCCTGAGCGGGAGCAGCACCCGGGGGAACGCCGCCGCCCCGCCTGGAGGCAGAGTCCCCCGCGACGTTGTGTCAACGCCCGCAGGGCGTGACTATGCCTGGTGACAGCCGTTGTCTCAGGTGACACTGGCGTGCTCCGCTGCTGTGGTCCCCGGTTCCTCCCGGCGTTGGGCCGGGACCGCCCCCCAGAGTCCCTCTTGTCATGGCAGGCGGTCCCCTGGCCTTCCTCCCCGTTGGGCCAGGAGCCACCACGGATGGTGCCTCAGTTATCATCCCGTCCGACGTCAGCACGGGCGGAGTGAGGCGGGACAGAATCCAGTGCCTAGCCGATGTCGGCAGACGTCACCCGGGTGAGGCTGGCTGCGGCGTCGTCCGGTACGTCTCCACCCCGTACGGCCGACCAGGAGGTGGCCCTCCCGGCCAAGGGGATGAACTGCGGGAGAGAGCCGGGCTGAGCACAGACCCGTCGGCGGGCAATAGGACGCCAAGAGCTCTCGGCTTTGGCTGGGTTGACGCTGCGGCAAAGGATCTTTCCGGGCGTCGGCGTCGTCTCGGCAGGCCGGGAAACCGGCGCCGTGCTGGAGAGGCGACCGTACGAGTCGTGACCACGGCTGTGAGCCAGAGCTGCCGACTGGTTCAGCCGATCTGGCGGATATGAGCGGCCACCTCCACGCAGACGACTCGGCTGTGCTGGCCCATGGCCTCACCCTGATGGCCTGCTCACGGGCTTCCTGCCGAGCGCTTCTGCCGGCGCCCTCTAGCGTGGAGGAACGCGGCTCGTGCGGGTCCTCACCATCCAATGTGCGGCCGTGTCGGGCTCGGCCGGGGTGGCCGACTTCTTCTCCCCGGCCGGGCCTGCTGCCCCCGCTCGCCGTACGGCCTCGGTGGGAGCACGCTTGGAGGACGTGTCCACGGCGCGCCCCGTGAAGCCGGAGCCAGGAACGGCGGCACGACCGGAATCACCCGCTCATTGGGGTCTGCCGATGCCGTGACCTTTGGCCGGCTGGTGGTGTTGAGGTGTGTGACACGCTCCTTGGTCCTCACTTGGGGTGGCGTGGGACGGCTCTGACTTCCGCAGCCCGGGGTCAGGGCTGTCGTCACGTGTCCCGGGCGCCCGCTTCTCCCGGCGATGTGCCGGGCACATATCCCGTCGGCCGGCCGGCGCGCCGGGAACGCTCTCGCCCCAGGCGGATGGCGCCCGTGCGGGCGAAGATTCTCCCGGCGCGGGAGGCGGGCACCTCGCTGGTGGTATCCGCTCTGGACGGGGCCGGAAGCGGTCTCGTTCGGATGCTGCCCAGAAGGAGAAGCAGTGGCTCAGCAGGTACGCGAGGTCATGACCGCCGACCCGGTCACGGTCGAGCCCGGCACGCCGGTGCAGCAGGTCGCCGCCCGGATGCGGAACGAGAGTATTGGCGCGGTGCTGGTGACCGACAGCGGTCAGCTGCGGGGCCTGGTCACCGACCGGGACCTGACCGTGCGGATCCTCGCCGACGGCGGGGACGTCTCGGGTCGCACCGTGGGAGAGGCGTGCAGCAGCGAGGTGGTGGCCGTCGCCCCGGACGATGACGTTGACCGGGCGGTGCAGCTGATGCGGTCCAAGGCGCTGCGCAGGCTGCCGGTCGTCGACAACGGCCGGCCGGTCGGTATCGTCGCGCTGGGCGACCTGGCCGTGGAACGCGACCCCGGCTCCGCCCTGGGCGACATCAGCGCCGCCGACCCCAACACGTAACACCAGGACCGGCGGCGCGCGGGCATACCGGGGCCTGGCCGGGTTAGGCGAACGGCTGCGACAGGCAACCACTCTGCCGACGACGCCGCGGACCCCGTCCGGTCCGCGGCCGGACGCGGGGCTGGAACGGCTGCGTACGGAAGCCGCGCAGCCGCGCCACGCGCTCGAATTCCGGCCGGTGATCGACCAGGCCCGTGGCGTGATCATGGCGGTCGGCCGCTGCACACCGGAGCAGGCCTGGCAGGTACTGGTGGCCCTCTCCCAGCACAGCAACGTCAAACTGCACACCGTGGCCCGGAAACTAATCGACACCGCCGCTGGCCACCCTCTGCCGGCCGATACGCCAGGCGCTGGGCCAGCTCTTGCGAACCCGCCACCGCGCACCGGGCCCGCCATGAACAAGCGGGGCGGTCCGCCCTCTACTCCTTGCTGTCCTCGTCGCCAGCCGCGCCCGCCGTGCCGAGACCGGTGCCCAACGCGCCGAAGTCCAGGACCTCGGCGGTTGCACGCCGGGTCTGCTCTGCCGTCTGCGAGGCCACTGCGACGGCGTCACCGCGTTCGGCTATCAACCGGTCGTAGATCGGCGCAGTGGCGCTGTCAGCGGTATTCACGTGGTGGGGGTCCGTCCGTTTCTGCTGGGCGTCACGGGCGTGGCCAAGGGAAAGAGCTCAGCTGCCGTGCAGGACCGCGCCGTGCTCGGGCCGGGCGCCGGACAGCTGACGGCGGGCCGCGAGGAGAGCCGTATCGATCTCACGGGTGCCGGTGGACACACACAGCGTGTAGGCGACGTCCTCCATCCGCTGCCGCACCCGAGCGCTGTCCGCGTCGCGGACCTGCAGCGCCTGAAGAGTTTCATACTGCTCGATCAAGTCCCGCAGCACCGCGGGGTGGGCCATCAACATCAGGAAGATCTCCTTCCACACCGCCACACGGCCCGAGCAAGGCCGACCCCTCAGCTACCCGATTCTTCGCCCCTCAAGCCTCACAGACCACCACAGCGCTCTGACCTGAACACGTACAGCACCCTCGTGCATACCCTGGGTATCTGGGCCGGGAATCGGGGGGCGCACGTGTTCAGTTGGCGGGAGCGGTGCTTCGAGCTCGCTTTAGCGGTGGGAGTGCCGCTGCTCGCGTTGGGGGCTGCGGCCGGGGGAAGTCTCCTGGCGGCTTACGGCCCCGACGGCTGGCCGAGCGAGCTGGTCGGCGGGGGGATCGTCCTCATCGCCTGCGCCGGGGCGTTCTTCTCCGGCGTCTTCTACGACAACGTGCTGGCGTTCTTCAGCGGCGTCCCCCTTCTCCTCGCCTGCCTCGGGGTTGCGGGGATGGTGGACGAGGCGGCGCTCAGGTCGCGGGGCGAGGCGACGACGTGCACGGTGACCGAGGTGGACGTCCGGGTGGAGACGAGCACGTACACCGACTCGGATGGGATGACACACACCACCACCACGACCTACTACGACCACGCTCTGGACTGCGACGCCGCCGCCGGGCCCCGCGCGATGACCCGCACCGAGCGGCTCGCCGACGCGGGAAAGCGCATCGACCTCACTTACGACCCTCACGGGCGGGTGAAGCCCCAGCTGACCGGCGAGGTCAGCGAAGGAAACCACAGCAACGAGTGGATGTTCGGCCTCGGACTGGCCATCACGCTCGTCATCCGCGTACCCGTGGGTCTGACCGAGGGAAGCGACTGGTGGTGACCTCCCCTGCGACACGCCCCCGGACGGCCCCATGTACTGCGGGCCCTGCCCCAGCGGCTATACAGGAAGCAGCGGCGCAGGGCTCCCGCGCCGCTGCTCTGTGGAACAGCACCGAGCCTCTCCGGTCCTGCAGGCAGGGGGGTGGCTGCCGGACTGGCAGCCGCCCCCCGCCCCCTGTGCTCGTATCGTCCGGTCAGCCGCGGACGATGTTCTGCGCCTGCGGCCCCTTCTGTCCCTGCCCGATCTCGAAGGTGACGTGCTCACCTTCGACGAGCTCGCGAAACCCGTTGCCCTTGATCTCCGAGTAGTGCGCGAAGACGTCAGGGCCCCCGCCGTCCTGCTCGATGAAGCCGTAGCCCTTCTCGCTGTTGAACCACTTCACGGTGCCGCTGGCCATACTGCTCGATCCTTCGCTCATACCCGGGAACAGCCCGTCAGCCGGACGTGCTCCGGCCCCTGCGACAACAGGAGCCACCAGACTTCCTACCCCGTACCGGCCCGCCCATCCGGCTGCTACGCCGCCACCGCCCCTCCTCGCAGGCGACGGCCCCGCGCCCGGCGCGTTACGCCGCACGCCCGCTGACGCCGAGCGCGGAAGCGGTCTGCGTAAGGTGGAAGAGCCGCCCGACGACCGGCGCCTGGACCTGAGCGACGCCGAAGACGACACCGGCGTCACGCGCCTGCGCCCGGGCGCGCAGTAGCACGCCCAGACCGGAGCAGTCGCAGAACCGAACGCCGGAAAAGTCCACCTCGACGCGGTGCACTCCGCAGGTCAGCGCATCATCGAGAGCATCACGCAGCCGCGGAGCAGTGCCCAGGTCGATCTCGCCCGCCACTGTGATCACCACGCGCCCGGCGTCCTCCCGGCGGCCGACCCTGAAATCCTGGTCCCTCACGACGCCCTCCACGCTGACCCAGCCAGCCAGTAGCGCACCTTCTCGTGGGACAGACCGGCCGCGGCACCGATCCGCCGAAGAGCCCACCCACGACCGGACGCCTCCGCCATCGCACCGTCCAGGGCCTTCGCGTGCAACGGGTCCAGCTCCTCACGCAGACCGGCCGCCAGCCGCAACCGGGCCTCGGCCGGCATTCGCTCCAGCTTGGCGCAGTACAGGACGACCGCCGCCCTCACACGCTCGAGCTCCGACTCATCGTCCATACAAGAGCGCCTGACCCGCCTGGGCGGGGCCAAACGCTTTGACACCAAGCCCTCGCTGCTGACCTGATCGCGGACGATGAACAGGCCCCCGACGCCGGGCGTAGCAGCGGTTGCAATGTCGTACTGCCGGCTGCGAGACCCGATGGATACTCGGCTCGGTGCGCGGTACTCATGCCTCGCCGATTCAGCACAGGGCTTCCCGATTTCCGTCCTCCCACGTGATGACCAGAACGCCCGGCCCTTTGTCGCAGCCCCTGATGGAACTCTCCGGCGTCGGAGTCCCGACAGTGGCTGTGCCCCGGTACGCGCGCCCGGGACCTTTCAGGTCGTCGAGGCTGTGGCAGTCCAGCTTCATCTGGAACTCGCCTCTTCCCTTGACGGAGCCGAAGCAGAGTTCTTTGTCTCCCCCAGGGGAGTAGGGGCCGGGGCTGCCGACCGAGTCGGCGTCTCCGGATTTGTCGATGAGGAGGGTGTAGACGCCGTCGTTCGTACCGATCGGCGTCCAGCCCCCGGCGAGGTCCTCCACGCCGACGCCTTTCGGGGTCGGGCTCGGACTTGGCGCCGGGAACGATCGCTTCCCAGATGTTGGCGTGGGTGACGGTGTGGCCGCAGACGTGTCGTAGTTGGCGGAGCCGCCGCCGTCGGAACAGCCGCTGACGGCCAGGAAGGCAGCGGCTGCGGCAGTGATCAGGGGTATGGATCGCTTCATAGCTGACTTATGCCGGGACCGGGTCAGGCCAGACACCCGTCAGCTTCCCTTGCCCCAGACCCTCCGAGGCCGCCGTCCGGGGTTGCAGGCGACAGCCGCTGACGTGCTGTGGGTGGCTGGGGGAACCCTGGGCCCCGGGAGCGCTCAGGACATCGCCATCAGGGTCAGCCCGTTCATCGAGCGCGCCCACACCCGGCCCGGCGACTACCACGGCCCCGACCTCATCGCCGTCGCCCGGCGGTCAGCAGGAGGCCGGCGACTTCACTGAGCTTCCGCCAACCTGAAGTCGCAGGTCAAAGGGCTGGTGTGACCGGCTCTCGCGGTGTTCACGCTACTCGTGGGCGGGAGCCCATCGAGAAGTTGTCTGCCCGAGGTCGGGATTGTCTCCGAAACGGAGTCGGGGGCAGCGCTCCGGCCCGTGCATCTAGGCCGGGCGCAGTCCGTCCTGCTGGCCAGCGCATGACATCCTGGCCCAGTGCTCCTGAACGATCTCTCCAGCAGTGTCGACCTCCGCCCAGTGCGTTATCAGTTCGCCACCGTTCGGGGCGACTCGTACGACGACAACTGGCTGGTCATTGACGGCACGGTGATGACTCCTGAGGGAAGCTGGTCATTCGCCGATCCGTGTCTGCTCACCGATGAGGCCCGCCAGGTGTCCGCGTGGCTGCGCGCGGTGGCCGCGGGGACGGTGGACGTCACCGAACCTGATGCCGAAGGTGAGCTGTCGCCGGACACGTGGTTCATTGAACCGGTCGTGGCTTTGAGCCTCGCCAATCGAATCGAAGGTGGGACCGCGGTGATTCGGGTTCATCTGTCCCTGGAGGCGGCACCTCCATGGCAACAGGGTGAGGACAGGGCTGACATCTACCAGTACGTCGTAGAGGTCAGGCTGGACGCAGCAGCGCTGCTTTTCGCGGCTGACCAGTGGGACCTCTCTCTGGCTTCCCTCCCAGCCCGCTGATCCAGACACCTGACACCCCCGTACAACCGATTCCCACCTGCTAGGGCCGGATGACCCTCTACGTCCGGTGCGTGATGGAACTCGATTTGCTGGAACGGATCGCCGCGCGGCGCGCGGAGCTGGACGAACTCGAAGGACAACTGGCCAAACAGCTGGCGGAAGTGCGGGCCGAACGGGACGAACTCGCCATCGCCGAGCGCGTCCCCAAGCGGATGACCGGGCAGCTCGCCGAGGAACGTTGCTCAGCCCGGCCGATGCCGGGACAGGTGGGCGGACGGGCGGTGATGCTGGTCCCGCACCGCTGTCAACGGCCTCTTGGTCGTGGCTCTGTCGCGACTTTCGTGATCCCCCTCGCTGATCTTCATCGTGTGAGGAGGACCCGCTTCCGGAGAAGGGCAGGCTTCGCGCGGCCGAACATCTGGCGTTTGAGCATCTTGATCCGGTTGATGGGGCCGGGGTTCCAGTGCATGCTCAGGCTGGCGACAACGGCGTCCCAGTCCTTGCGGAGACCGGAGGCGAATCCCCGCAGTTCGGGGAGGGCGCTCGCCTCGGCGTCCTGTACCCACTGTTCAAGCCGTTCGCGGCCGCGTGGGTGAACGAGGATCTTGGCGAACCGGGAGATGAGCGTGCTGGCGGCGTCCAGGTCGTGGCTGCGGTCGCGGAGTTCCTTGAGCATCGTCCGGTCGGCTTCCTCGCGGTTGTCGGGGTGGGTGAGGAGGACGATCGTGACCTCGCGCGGCTTGAGAACTGGGGGCCGGGTGGTCGGTTTGTTGTTTTCCCTCATCTGTTGGAGGAAGCGGCGGACGGTCCGTTCGCTCACGGCCAGGCCGCGGGCGGCGAGCTCTCTGCGCAGGAGTTCGCTGTTGCGGCAGCCCTCGGCGTATCGGGCGGCGCAGGTCGGCGGCGTCGATGAGTGGCGCCGGCGAAGGAGCATGGGCCAGGTGCTCCAACGCGATGTGCATGGTGGGTGATGCAGGGGCAGGCACGGTCTCGTTCGGTTCTCATGGGTCTCGACAACCACATGATCACCGACGCCGTGCCCGCACTGCTTTTCAGTTATAGAACAGGACATGACGCGAGGTCACGGGCACAATGCGTGAACCGGACGAATCCGTTCATGTAAAGGCCCTGGGCCGGTGGTGGGGGCACGCGTCTCAGAGGATTCCCGTCCACGACCACGGCCGCGGGCCGGATCGACCACGAAGACAGTCGATCCGATACTGCGCCTGGCTCCTCCACTCCGCGTTGCTGGCTGCGTGCTGCGCTGCGTACGTCACCATGCGCAGCTCACGGGCGCGCGCGAGGACGGGATAGCCCTCCCACGCCGTCACGTCGTACCCGTACACCGCACAGAAGCGGTTGTACTCGCGTGCGCTGACGGCGCCCGTGGTCTTCGCGCGCACGGCAGTGGACACGAGATCCCACTCCGGGGGCCCGACAGAAAAGCGCTCCAGGTCCATCATCAGGACCCCATCGGCCGTGCGGACGATGTTGCCGGGCCAGGCATCACCGTGCACAGCCCGATCGGGGAGACCGGTCGGCCGCTCGGCCCAGGCCGCTACGAGGTCGCGGTGAAGGGAGTGCAGCCACTGCTTGTCGTCGTCGCGGATCGTGGTGGCCGCTTGCAGCCGTTCGCCGACCCGGACGAAGGGATCGAGGTACCCCAGCTCGATTGCCGGTGTGGGCAGGGAGTGCAGCCTCGCGAGGAGTTCAGCGACATCCTCAACCGAGCCGTGCTGTTGCGGTGGCAGTTCCACCCAGAAGGTCACGGGTCTGCCGTCTGACTCGACCGGCTGCTCCACGTCGACCAGGCGAACGGCCGGGACGTTCTCCTGGGCGAGCCAGCGTGCGACGCGCACCTCGCGGGCCGCCGCAGCGCTCTGTCCTTCCCGGGCGATCCGAACGATCATCCGCTGACGAGGCAGCCGCCATATCTGGTTCTCGGCCAAGCGGAGAGGCTCCGCTCCGTCGGAGTCCAATCCGACCGCCGAACAGGCCTGCTTCAGGACATGACGTGCAGGTTCGGATGCCGAAGAAGTCATGCGGAAACCGTAGCGGCGATCCGGTCTCGCAGCGCTGCAACCTCCTGCACAGTCCGATGCTTCGAGGAGAAACGGCCGAGCTGCCGCAAATCGTCGGCAGCTCGCCGGGAGGTGAGTCGGCCTACCTCGTTCAAGGCGTCGTGGCCGAGTGCCGCCGCCTGGCGAGGGTCGCCCTTGGCCATGAGCAGGGAGGCCAGCTTCGTCCGCGAGATCGCACGAGACCGTTTGTAGGCGTCCGCGTGTCCGTTCACCGCTGTGTTGAATCGGCGCGCTGCCCGGCCCGGGTCCTGTCCGGCGAGGATCGCGAGATCGAACAGGGCGTGAGCCGTGTCCCCGTTGTGCTGCGCCTCGTCGTAGTAGGCCATCCATGGTGATTCTTCGGCGGGCCGGGCCCGAGTGAACGCCTCGTCTGCGGCGCCAACGGCCGCCATGGTGTCCCGGACGTTGCCCATCTTCCCGAAGGCCCTGGCCCTTGCCGTGTGAAGCATCGCCTGCTCGGTCGCCGTCAGGCGGTCGGAGCGCACAAGCCCCTTCTCGGCGTACGTGAGGCCGTCATCGGGGGCCCCGATCCATACGGCTTGTCGTGCGAGGAACGAGTACGTCTTGGCCCGCAGATGCCAGTCGCCGGCCTCCTCGGCACAGTCTGCTGCGAACCGGAAAGTCTTGGTGGCTTCATCGTGGTGGTAGGCGTCGAAGGCAGAGGCGCCGACCACGATGCCGAGCCGTGACACGGCGGCGAACAGGTCGGTTCGCATGTGCTCGGGGAACTGGGCTTGCAGCAGGCCGGCTGACCACTGCATCGCTCGGGCGGCTACGTCTCGCACCACGCCCCCGCCGCCCAGCTCGTTGTCCATGCCGCTGATGGCGGTGGCCACGGCTAGGACCTGGTCGACGTGGCTTGGGTTCACATGTGTCGGGAGAGACAGCTCGGCGGGGGCGAAGACGTCGGTGAAGTTGAGAGGGGCTATGGCGGCGAGGCCGCCGATCTGGAGGAACGAGCGTCGAATCACGGGCTCATGGCTCCCAGGGTGAAGAGTTGCTTCGTCTCTGCCCAGGATGCGGCCTGCTGGCCCCTGCGTGGGTCCCTCCCCTCGGCGCGGGGAGGCCTTATCGGCATCAGCCCGCATTTTGTCGGCATCGCGGTTGCCGAAGACCATCGGCCACGCCCGGTCGAGGAGTCCTCCCGTGCCGAGGACGTCATCGAGCCGCTGAATCACATCGCGGCGACAGCTCGGGTACTTTCCCTTCTCGATCGACAAGATCATGTCGTCGCTGACCTGCACTAACCGCCCCAGTTCCTTGGCCGACAGCCCTTGCCCGAGGCGCAGTCTGCGCAGTTCGTTCCCGAACCACTCCTGGGGGGACGCCCCGGGATCGAGCTGCTTCATTGGCTGCGGCATGTTCTGCCCCCGAAGTCGTTGATGCCGAACTCTTCACCTCTCGGCATCAGGCTCTGCACGTTCTCGGTGCGCTCTGCCTAAATGGTTGCTGATCGGTTCCAGTCCAGTACACACCGCAACCCACCCCTGCTGAAGGGGTTCCGGCAGAACGGAGGAAGCAGCGATGGACCTACTCGTCGACATCCGCGAGCGGGATGCTTCTGTTCGAGCCACGTCCAGGAGCGTGGACGGTCAACTCGACATGAGTTTCAACGTCCGGGCCGAAGACCTGGCAACCGTGCGGGACATCGTCGCATCGCACCTTTGCTGGTGGCGCGTCGACAACGGCACCGCGTTCCGCATCCTGACCGTGGTCAACGAACTGCTCACCAACGTCTTGCAGCACACCCCTGCGGATGCCGACGGGTGCCGGATGGCCAGCCTGCTCCTCCAGAAGGTGCCGGACGGCGTCACCGCCATCGTTCGCGATCAGGACCGTTGTCCGCCGGTGTACTCGTCGCCGGCCCTCTTGGCCGAGGAGGGGCGCGGGCTGATGCTGCTGAGTGCTTTGGCCGACGACACGTCCGTGTCCGTGACCCCAGAGGGCAAGGACGTGTGGATCTTCATAGCGACCCCGGAACCGACCGAGCACTTGTAGCCCTCCACGGCCGGTACTTGGCCCTCCCGAGGAGTCCCGATGTCCCTCACCGTTCTGGTTCCGGAGAACGACGTGGTCCCTCCGTCAGCCGACGAGCCCCGCACACGGCAGTGGACCCCTCCACTCGACGCAGAGGGTTTGAGGTCCGTCCTGGAACGGATCAAGAACTGGAAGCCGCTCGACGTGGAGGAGGTCTTTGACGACCTCAACACGGCGATCGGCGACCAGACGCCGCCCGTCGCGGTGACCGACACCCTGGTTGACCGTCTCGGGGGCCATCTGAAGCAGCTCAGCGACATCGCCGTCGCGGACGAGCAGTACCCGCCCACCGCGGAGATGCTCCAGCTCGTTGCACGTGGGGTCTCCCTGCGGGAGGAGCGTGCGCCGGCCGACTACCGGCAGGCCGTCGGCCTCGCTCGTCGTCTGGCCTTCGTTACCTCCGACCTGGTCGAAGAGCTGATCCAGGCCCGTTACATCAAGGAGGCGGAGTGACGCACAACCCCAGCTCCGTTCGGTACCCGGCCGTGACCGCCACCGCGATAGCCCTCCCGCACGACGCGTACGACTTCGAGTACTACGAGCGGCGGATCTCCGACACCTGGCTCCTGGAGGAGAGCGTCGCCGTGCGCACCATGCGCATGCCGTTCCTCGCTGTTCCCATCGGGGCCACGAGGCGCGGCGGGGACTACCCGGTGTCGTGTCCGTGCTTCGGGCTCAAGGTCCGTGACCTTCTCCTCGGACAGCCGGGCTTCCCCGACCTCCGCGTGCAGTGGTCGCCCTACCCGGACACCTGCTTCGTTGTCGAGTGGGGAGAGAGGCCGCCGAAGCTCGGGGGCGACGGTGACGCCACCACCCTGGGGCGCTTCTACGGCTACAGCGAAGCAGCGACAGCCGCCTTCATAGGGCGGCGGTGCCACGAGACCCCCTCTTCGGCCGGGCCCGAACCGTGTTCCCCCACGGCACCGTAGCCGGCCGAAGAGGACCAACTTCCCACCCGAGAGGACGAGCATCATGTGTGCGCACAACCCGCCGTGCCCCACGGCCGAGGCTCCCGACAGGGAGGCCGCGCGGCTTTGCGTGCATCGGCCTGAGCAGGGCTGGAGCCTCACCGGCGAACTCCTCCCCGACGGCCAGATCGTCCCCCCGATCCGGTCCCTCGACCTGGCGAGGGCAGCCGCGTGAAGCGGACCAGTGCTGCACCCCGGCTCGTCCCCTACATCACCCAGCGAGAGGGCGAGTACGGCGGGCTGGAGTCGGAACTCACGCTGAGCATGAACGCCTTCGGCGCAGTACGTCTCGCCTACCAGGAGGAGACATACGCCGACCGCGGGCCGCGCGGCGAGCTGTGGGCGCGATGCTCCCAGTCGCTGAACGCTGCCGGGAAGCCGACGGGCAAGCCGCAGTGGCGCTTGGTCAACTCCACCCGGCAGCGGGAGGCGATGGAGCAGCTTCGGTGCCAGGTCGGCTTCTGCCCGGCCGAGACCGAACGGGGGTACGTCTTCCTCACCGGGACCGCGGAAGACGCGTCCCACCGTGCTGGTGAGCCGGTGAGGACGGCCCAGCCGCCGGTGTGCCTGAAGCACCTGCGGCCGGCCGTAGAGCTGTGCCCGCATCTGCGGAAGGGGCACGTCGCCTTCTGCGCGCGGGCCACATCGTCCTGGGGCGTCATCGGCACTCGGTACCGCCTCACTGCCACCGGGCTGGCGCCGCTCCCTGTTGAGGACGACGACGCGCCCGTGGCGTACGGGCACCCCCAGATGGGCTGGTTCCTGGCGAGCCAACTCATACGCGAACTACGGGACTACGAGGTCGTCAATCTGGACGATCTTGTGCCCGCCGCCTAGACGGCCGCCCAGCGGTCCTGAGTGATACGGACAGGACCGCCGGGCGGCTCACCACCGGTGCGCCAGAGCACTCGCGTGCCGGTCAGCACGAAACCGCCAACCCTCGGCGGTCCCGGCCCGGAACGGAAAGCGTTCGCCGATAACCTCCCGGCCCACCGGCACGCGATGCCGGCTTACCTCCCCCGAACACGAACGACCGAAGGAAGTCCATGACGAACACGACCGTCGAGCCCGACGAGGCGACCCGCCTGCGGAACAAGGTGGTGGACGAGCTGTGCGCGGACGGCAACATCTCCTCGCCGGAGATCGAAGCGGTGATGCGCAAGGTACCCCGGCATGAGTTCACCCCCACGGACACGCCGCTGGACAAGGCGTACGACACGTACGCCGCCGTTATCACCAAGACGGACGAGCACGGTGTGCAGCTCAGCTCCGTCTCCGCGCCGCAGATCCAGGCCATGATGCTGGAGCAGGCCCAGGTGGAGCCCGGGATGCGGGTTCTGGAGATCGGCTCGGGCGGGCTGAACGCGGCCTACCTCGCCGAGCTCGTCGGTGTGGACGGTGAAGTCGTCACCGTGGACATCGACCCCGTCGTCACCGACCGCGCGCGCCGGCTCCTGGACGAGCACGGCTACGGCCGGGTGCACGTCGTCACCGCCGATGCCGCCGAGCCCATTCCGGACCTCGGCGAGGTCGACGTCGTGATGGTGACCGCCGGGGCCTGGGACGTCTCTCCGGCCTGGACCGCCCAGCTCAAGCAGGGCGGCCGGCTCGTCGTTCCGTTGCGGATGCGCGGCCTGACCCGGTCGGTCGCCTTCACCCAGGTCAAGGATGAGCACGGCCCCTACCTGGAGAGCGAGTCGGCGCGGATCTGCGGCTTCGTCCCGATGCAGGGCTCGAACGCCCACCGGGAAGAACTCCTCCTCGTCAACGGCAACCCGCAGATCGGGCTGAAGTTCGATGACGGTCTGCCGGCCGACCCGCACCGGCTCGACAACGCCGTCACGTTCCCGCGCCACGAGCTGTGGACTGGCGTCACCGTCCGTATCCAGGAACTCATCGACACCCTTCAGATGGCGATGGCGATCAGCCTGCCGGGCTTCTGCACGATGGCCGTCGACGAGAACTCGGACACGGGCCTGGTCGACCCCGTGAACAAGCGGTTCGCCCTCGCGGCCGTCGAGGACGACACCTTCGCCTACCTCGTCACCCGCCGCACCGAGGACAACAAGCACCTGGAGTACGGCGTGCACGCCCTCGGCCCGCACGCGGAGCAGTTCGCCGACAAGATCGCCGACGTGCTCCGCGACTGGGAGGCCAACCGGCGCGGCGGCCCCGGCCCGGTCATCCGGGTCTACCCGGCCGGCACCCCCGATGAGCAGATCCCGGCCGACCGGGTCATCGACAAGGTGCACAGCCGGATCTCACTCTCCTGGCCCTCGGCGTAACACCGGGAGCCAGGTAATCCCGCACCACCCCAACAAGAAGAAGGGCACAACATGACGAGCGCCACTCTCGCCCCGCCCCCGGTCACGCTGTCGGCGGACCTGGACGACGACTTCGCGCCCCTGGACGTGAAGGTCGTCATCGCCGAGCACTCGTACGGCCACCTCATGTGCTCCACGGGCGACGGCTGCGGCACCACCTGCGCGACCGGTGCCTCCGCCTGCGGTTCCTTCACCGAGGACCCGGCCTGATCCAGGCCAACCCCTCACCTGTGGGCCGGGCGAAGCGCTTCGCCCGGCCCACGGGCCCCTCTCTCCTCCTGCGCCGCCTCATGGAAGGGCCTCATGGCTTCCCGAGCAGCCGCCGGATACCTGTGGCAAGGCGTTGCGATGCTGCGCGCCACCACCAGCCCCGGGCCGGCAGACATCCCCTGCACCCTCGACCTTGACAACGTGGCCGTCACCCGCGGATGGCTGAACCGCATCTGGCAGCGGGAGGACTTCCGCAGCGCGCTGGAGCTGGCCACCCCTGTCCTGTCCGACGCCATCGAGGCCGTCGTCCGGGGCCGGCAGACCGAGCCCCGTCACGTCCGCCGCACCGCGCTGTCGACCGTCTCGTACCTCCTGCGGTGGCAGCACCGGCCGACCCCGCTCGGGCTGTTCGCCGGCACCGCCCCGGTGTCGGTCGGGCCCCGGGCGAGCGCGCGGTGGCGCGACAAGCACCGCGCGATGATTCGGCCGGACGCCGAATGGGTCACCGACATGGTTCTCCGGCTCCAACGCACCCCCGCGTTGCTGAAGCGGTTACCGCTCGTCGCCAACAACGCCGCCCGCGTCCGCGGTGACCGGCTCGTGGCGCCGGGGCCGCCCTCCGACGGCCACGCGGTCCTCCTGGCCCCGGTCGAGATATCCGTCCGCAACGCCCGGCCGGTGGCCGCCGCCATGGACGCGGCCCGCACCCCCATCTCCTACGGCGACCTCCACAGCCACCTGCGCGACCGCTTCCCGCAGGCCACCCCGGAGAAGAGCGACGCCCTTCTCACCAGCCTGGTCGAGCAGCAGTTCCTCATCACCAGCCTCTGGGCGCCCATGACCACGGTGGACGCCTTCCAGCACCTGTGCCGCGAACTGGACCAGCACCAGGCGGACACCGTCCCGGAGGTGCGGGACCTGGTCCACGCGCTGTACGCCCTGTGCGACGAACTGTCCGCCCACCAGCCGACGCTCTCCGACACCAGCGTGAGCGCCGTCGCCGCGCGCATGCGCGCCCTCACTCCCGTCACCCCGACACCGCTGCTCATTGACACCGCCCTCGACTGCGAGATCCAGCTCCCGCACTCCGTGATCGCGGAAGTGCAGGCAGCCGTGTGGGCCCTCTACCGGACCACCCCGCAGCCCTACGGCTACCAGCACTGGCGCGACTACCACCGCCGCTTCCGGGCCCGGTACGGCGTCGGCGCCCTGGTGCCGGTGATGGACCTGGTCGCCGACAGCGGCCTGGTCCTGCCCGCCGGATACGTCGGCTCCGAACGCGGCGCTGCCCTGAAGGTGCGCACCGACCGCGACGAACTGCTGCTCGCGCTGATGCAGCAAGTCCTCCTGGACGGCCACGATGAACTGCGGCTGACGGACGACATGGTCGACGCCTTGGAGAAAGCCGCCGGAACGGACGAGCGGCTGTTCGTGCCCCGGGTGGAGGCCGCCTTCGAAGTCCACGCCCCCAGCACGCGGGCACTGTCCAGCCGCACCTTCGACGTCCTGCTCACCGCGGTCCCCCGGCCCGGCAGCAGCATGGCCGGCCGGTTCGCCCACGTCCTGCCGCCCGAGCATCAGGACGCGCTCGCCGCCACCTACCGCGGGGCGCCGGACGGCCTCACAGCGCAGCTCGTATTCCCGCCGCGCCGCCACCGCAACGAGAACGTCACCCGCACGCCGCGGCTGCTGCCGCACGTCATCGAGCTGTCCGGCCACCAGGAGACAGACGAGGCGACGATCCCGCTCGCCGACATCGCCGTCACCGCGGACCCGCGCAGCTTCCACCTCGTGCAGCTCTCCACCGGCCGCCGCATCGACGTGCGGGTCCTGCACGCACTGGAAGGCGGGACCCAGACCCCGCCACTGGCCCGGTTCCTCGCCGAAGTGGCCAGCGGGCGGTACGCCGCCTACAAGCCGTTCGACTTCGGCGCCGGTTCCCGGCTCCCGTTCCTGCCCCGGGTCCGCTACCGCCGCACCATCCTCACGCAGGCCCGGTGGCTGCTGATGGCCGACGACCTGCCCGGACGCAAAGCCTCGACCGAGGAGTGGGAGAACGCCTTCGCCGTCTGGCGGGACCGGCTGCGGGTCCCGATGCAGGTCGCGATCATCGAGTACGACCAGCGCCTTCCCCTCGACCTGTCCCACCCGGTCCACCGCCGGGCGCTGCGCGCGCACCTCGACAATGCCCGGCGGCTGGAGCTGCGCGAAGTCCCGGACGCGGACGCCCACGGCTGGATCGGGCGGGCGCACGAGATCTGGCTCTCCCTGGGCCGGTTGGAGCCGGTCGCCGCCGATGTGCCCCGGCCGCGCCCCGCCACGGCGACGGCCCCCGGGCGGCATCTTCCGGGTGCGGGGGACGTCCTGCTCGCGCAGCTCCACGCCCACCCTCGCCGTTACGACGAGATCCTGAGCCGCCACCTGCCCAGCCTCCTCGCCGCGTTCGGCGACACCCCGCCACTCTGGTGGTTCACCCGGCACCGGGAGATGGCCCGCCCGGACGCCGACCAGCACCTCGACCTCACGCTGCACCTGCCGCCGGACGCGTACGGCGCCGCCGCTCAGCACGTCCGCAGGTGGGCGGACAGCCTGCACGGGACCGGTCTGGCGGCCGGGCTCGTCCTGGCTCCCTACCAGCCGCAGACGGGGCGCTTCGGCGGCGCGGCGGCCATGGACGCCGCGCACCAGGTGTTCGCCGGGGACTCCGCCGCCGCCCTCGCGCAGATCCAGCTCACCGAGCGAACCGACGCCCTAGCCCCGCAGGCCCTCGCCGCGGCCAGCGCCCTACGCCTCGTCACCCCCTTGGCGCCGGACACCGCGGCGGCCGAGGAGTGGTTGGTGCGCCACCTCCCCCAGGGCACCGGACGGTTGAACCGCGCCCTGCGCAACCAGGTACTCGAACTTGCCGCACCGAACGGCTCCTCCGCGCTCGCGGCCCTCCCCGGCGGCCTTGCGGTCGCCGAAGCATGGCGGACCCGCGCCGCCGCCGTGGACACCTACCGGAACACCTTGACTGGCCAGCGTGATCCGCTCGACGTCGCCCGGTCGCTACTGCACCAGCACCACGTCCGGGCCCTGGGCGTCGACCCGCGCGCCGAGGAAACCACGATCCGGCTCGTACGAACCACGGCCCTCCAGCACCGGATGGCGCCCCGATGACCGCCCCGGCCGCGACCACCGCGGCAATCCTGGAGCAGTACACCGCCCAGCTCGCACGACCTGCTCCTCCGCCCCCGGACGAGCCTTGGGCGGTGCAGTCCCTCGCCGACGGCGCCGCCGGAATCAGCCTGCTGCACGTCGAGATGGCCAGCCGTCACCGCGGCTCCTGGCGCCCCGCCCACCGGTGGATCACCGCCGCAGCGGCCGGGCACATCAGCGCGGCCGACACGGCGGGGCTGTTCCTCGGAGCCCCAGCCCTCGGCTTCGTCCTCACCACCGTCCCGCCGTCCTTCCAGCACCTGTACGAACCGGCGCGCCGGACCCTGCACCAGCACATCACCGGCCTGACCCACCGCCGCGTGGACGCCGCCCTCACCCGAATCCGCAAGGGCGACCTGCCCACGTTCGCCGAGTACGACCTGTTCTACGGCCTCACCGGCATCGGGGCGTACCTCCTGCGGTCCGACCCCGAAGGGCTCCCCCTGGAACGAGTCCTGAAGTACCTCGTCGCCCTCACCCGCCCCCTCGCCCCCGACGGCCGCGGCCTGCCAGGCTGGTGGGTCCGCCACGACCCGGCCCGCGGTGAATCCCCCCACTTCGCCGGCGGACACGGCAACTTGGGCGCCGCCCACGGCATCACCGGCCCGCTCCTCCTGCTGGCCCAGGCCATGCGCCACGGCATCACCGTCAGCGGCCACCGCGAAGCCATCTGGAGGATCTGCGAGCACCTCGACATCTGGTACCAGATCGGTCCCTCCGGTCCCTGGTGGCCCGAGCACATCTCGCGCCGCGGCTTCGACCACGGGCGCCCGCACCACGACGCTCCCACCCGGCCGAGCTGGTGCTACGGAACCACGGGCATCGCACGAGCCGGGCAACTCGCCGGGCTGGCCCTGCGTGCCCCTGACGTCCAGGCCTTCTACGAGGACGCCCTGTACCGCGCCCTGACCGACCCCGAACAGCTGGCGCAGGTCACCGACTCCGGCCTGTGCCACGGCTGGGCCGGCATCTACCAGACCGCCGCCCGCGCCGCCGCCGATGCCCTCGACCCCCGCCTTCAGACCCTCCCGAAGGTCCTCGGCGACACCCTCGCTGCGAACGCCCAGCCCGGCCTTCCCGGGCCCGGCCTGATCAACGGTGACGCCGGCACCGCACTCGCCCTGACCACCCACGCCGCACAGCAGGCCCCGATCACCGGATGGGACGCATGTCTCCTGATCAACTGACCTTGACGGAACCGAGTCCGATCCAGCGCGCGGTCGCCGCTGCCCATGCCGGCCTGCCGATCCCCGAAGTCGCGGCCCAGTACGGGATGGAAGCCGAGACCCTGTCCGACGCCCTGGCGGTCTACGACCAGGCCGGCCGGGAGGCTCTGGCACGACATGCTCCAACGGTCGACTGGTGGCAGGTGTACCTCCACTTCACCGACTGGACCAAAGCCGACGAGACTTTCACCGCTCGTATCCTGCCCCTGCTCCAGGAGGCGGAGACTGCCGGGCTCGGCGGCTGGTGGTACACAAGAAAGCACCCCTGCTGGCGTCTGCGCCTCCGCGTCCAGCCCGCGAGTGGTGCCAAACTGAGTATCGGGGACCACTTCGACCGCCTCGTCTCCGACGGGCACCTTCAGCGTTGGTGGCCCGGCATCTACGAGCCGGAGGTTTCGGCGTTCGGCGGGAAGTTCAGCATGACGGCCGCGCACTCCCTGTTCGTCACCGACAGCCGCGAGATCCAGGAGCTGCGCCGGCGCGGCGGCCTCACTATCGGACCCAGGGAGATGTCCGTCCTCCTGTGCACGATCATGATGCGTGCGGCGCGCCTGGAGTGGTACGAGCAGGGCGATGTCTGGGACCGGGTCATCACGGTGGAACACCGCTCGGCCGTCAGCGACGTTCCCCCGGAGCGGCTCAACGCCCGTTCCCAGGAGATCCGTCCCCTGCTTCTCGCTGACAGTGACGCACTGCTGAACTCCGGGGGCCCGTTGGAGCCCCTCGCCGAGTGGGCCGCCGCCTTCCGCAGCACCGGCCAGGCCCTCGCCCACGGGATTCAGGGCGGAACACTCGACCGGGGGCTGCGGCAGGTGCTCAGCTACCACGTGATCTTCCACTGGAACCGGCTCGGCCTGTCCATGCGAGGGCAGAGCATCCTGGCCTGGGCAGCCAGGGCGGCCATCCTGCACGGTGCCGAGCACAAGGAGAGCCAGCGCGCATGACGACGCTCATCATCGGCGGCAGTGGCTTTCTGGGGACCGAACTGATCAGGCAGGCGAGAGCGGCAGGGCATCGTACGGCCGCGACCTACCACGTGACCGTCCCCGCATTCACCTCCGAGACCGCGTGGTACCCCCTTGACCTGCGGGATGCGGAGCGCCTCGCCGTCGTCGTGGCCGAGACGCGCCCGAGTCTCATCATCAACGCATCCAGTGGGGGAGCCGACTGGGCGACTACGGCGGAGGCCCCCGTCCGGCTCGCGATGACCGCGAGGAGACACGGCAGCCACCTCGTGCAGGTGTCCACCGACGCGGTGTTCTCCGGTACCGGCCGGGCCCGCTACGACGAGTCCTGCCTCCCGGACCCGATCACGACCTACGGCGCCGCCAAGGCCGCCGCGGAGACCGGTGTTCTCGCGGTATACCCGGAGGCCGCTGTCGTCCGCACGTCCCTGATCATCGGGCACGGCCGTTCCGTGCACGAGCGCTTGGTGCACCAGCTCATCGCCGGCACCGCCAGCGGAGTCCTGTTCACCGATGACATCCGCTGCCCGATCCACGTCACGGACCTCGCCGCCGCGCTGCTGGAGCTCGCGGAGAACGGCGCCGTGGGGACGCAACACGCCGCAGGGGCCGACGCCGTCAGCCGCTACGAACTCGGTGTCCTCATCGCACGGCGCGACGGCCTGGACGCTGCCCGTCTGGCCGCCGGCCTGCGCGCCGAGTGCACGCTGCGCGGCCCACTCGACGTGCGCCTGGACAGTCGGACGACCCAGCACCTGTTGAGCACCCGTCTGCGCGGTGCGCACGACTTCCTTGTCGCGCACGAGGGTGAACCACAGGGCTGACCGGACGGCGGCGAAGTCCATCTATACGCTGGAGCACGATGAAGAAGGTCGCCATTGTCGGCTGCGGAGGCAGCGGTAAGTCTCACGTGGCCCGCGAGCTCGGCAGGATCCTCGACGCCCCGGTGACGCACCTGGACGCCGCGTTCTACGACGACGAGTGGAACGCGCTGCCCATGGACAAGTTCACCGACGTGCAGCGTGAGCTGGTTACTCAGCCGCGGTGGGTAATCGACGGCAACTACAACTCGACGCTGCAGGTACGGCTCGAGGCCTGCGACACCGTGGTCCTGATGGACGTGTCGACCGTGGCGGCGCTGTACGGGATCTTCTCCCGACAGCTCCGGCACGGGGCCGGGCACAAGGGCAACGGGGTGCACAACCGCATCCAGTGGGGTGTGATCAAGTACGTCGGCACGTACCGGCGCAAGATGCGGCCCCGCGTGATGGCGAAGATCGAGGAGTTTGGCTCCGGCACCGACGTGGTGCTGCTGGCCAACCGGCGCCAGACGCGGCGCTGGCTACAGAAGGTGGCTGCCGAGGAGTCCTGAACGGCCCGCACCCCCGGTCAGGGGCTCCGGCATGACCGAGCCCAAGCCGTTCCTGGTCCCCATCCGACGGCTGTACGGACAGGCCTCGCGGCTGGCCGGGCGGACCAGCGCCGTGATACGTGCCAAGACCCCGGGCCGCCCCGTGCCCGAGCCGATGGACCGGGCACCCTGACGTTCGTACGAATCGAGGGCCGCTCCGTACGCCCCGAGGACTTTCCGGGCGCGGCGAACTGTTGGGCCGCCAGCTCACTGGCAGAGCCCTGCTGGTGCTGCATAGGCGGTGAGAAGCCGCAGCAGACCTCGTCCAGGAACTCAGGCGGCGACTTCGCCAGGGGCGTCGAATTCGCCGTCCTGGCTCGGGTAGAACCACCGGCGAACGTAGGTATAACCAGGGGGGAGGTCGCAGCCCCACCGTTCCCTGTACCTCGCGTTGGCCTCCTCGCTGGCGTGGTGGCCGGGGAAGAGCTTGCGGAGGAACGGGTCGCGGTCAGGGTCGAGAAGGGACTGACGGGGCTCCTGAATGGCTTCGCGAGCGGCGAAGGACTCGGGATCCTTGACGTCCTTGGCGTCGTACCTCTCGGCGTCCGCTCTCTCTTGGAGATGGGCGAACACAGCCAGGCCCACGGTCAGGGTCACGCCAAGAGCGACGCGGATTTTCGGCTTGTTCTTCCCGCACCAGCTCTTCGCCTTCTCGGAGAAGGAGATGGTCTTGCCGTCCTCGGGAGGCATGGAGTCGGTCACCCGCACAGATTTACCCGACGGGCCCCTTACCTGTCAGGCAGTTATCCGACATAGCCACATGAAGTTCAGCAAGGCGGGGGCGGAGCCCAACCTCATTGGCTCGCCGTCACGCCAGGACGGGAAGGGACACAAGTCCGCGTACGAGACGGGTTCGTCGCCACTCCAGCAGCTCTGCCGGTACGGCAAGGCTGATTCCGGGGAAGCGGGCCAGTACCGCCCGAAGAGCGATCTCGAGCTCGGCCATGGCCAGGGGCGCACCGACGCAGCGGTGGATGCCGTGGCCGAAGGCAAGGTGAGCAGTCGCGTTGCGGTTCAGATCGAGCTGATCCGGCGCCGGGAACCGCGTAGGGTCCCGGTTGGCTGCCCCGAGGGCGACCAGGAGCGGGGTGCCGGCCGGGACATCGGTGCCGCCGAGCGTGACGGCTTCCGTGGTGAACCGGAAGGTGGCTGTACTCACCGCGGAGTCGAAGCGGAGCAGTTCGTCCAGTGCGGCGGGGATCTCGTCGGGATTTCCACGGAGGCGATCCAGCTCGGCTGGGTGCTGGAGCAGCGCGAGGAGGGCGTTGCCAAGGGCGTTGGTGGTGGTCTCGTGTCCGGCTACGAGCAGCAGCACGGCCATGGAGACCAGTTCCTCCTCGCTCAGGTGGTCGTCTCCGTCGCGCGCCGAGATGAGCCGGTCGAGGAAGGACCTGCCGGGGTCTTGCCGTTTGTCGGCGACGAGGTCTGTCATGTAGTCGGCCATCGCGTGTGAGGCCGCGTCGATGACGCCGGGCTCTCCCGCCGCGAACAGTTCAGCGGACCAGCGCTGGACATCGGACCGGTCGGCCGGCGGCACTCCGAGCAATTCGCAGATCACGGTGACCGGCAGCGGCACTGCCAGGCCGGCCACGACGTCGAACGGCTCGTTGGTGCGCCACTGGTCCAGCAGGCTGTCGGTGACCCGAGTGATGAACGGGCGCAGTTGTGCGACGGCCCTCCTGGTGAACGCCTTGGTCACCAGTTTGCGCAGCCGGGTGTGCCGGGGCGGATCGCTGGCCAGCATGGTTTGGGCGATCGCGGGGTGCAGACGGCGTCGTGACTTCTTGCCCGCGAAGAAGACGGCGGTGTCCTTCGACAGTCGGGCGTCGCCGAGGGCTTCCCGGGCTTCCGCGTAGCCGGTGACCAGGTAGCCGGGGCGTCCGCCGGAGTCGGCCTGCAGAGGCTGCACCGGGCACGCGGAGCGCATGGCCTCATACGTCGGATAGGGGTCCCGGAGGAAGTGGGGGCCCTTCGTCGGGTCAGTCATGATCCCAGGCTCCAACGGGTTCCGGTCGGCCGTCGTCGGCGACACGCCCCGCGTGGCGGGCGTAGGCGGAGGCCACCAGGAGGAGCCACTCCGTGTCCCCCTGCAGGTCCTTGCGGGAGGCGGCCTCCGCCGATCGCGGAGCAACGTTGTCAGGGACCCGGCCGGCCTTTCGGTCGGCGAGCGCCGCCCTCAGAATGGCCGCCTCGACTGTTGCGGCGCCGTGCGCCGTTCCAGCGTCGACGGTGTCCTGGACCGCTTCCTGCACCTCCCGGGATCGGTATGGCCGTAGAGCGAGGACGCCGTCGCTGATCTCGATGACCCGCCGCTGGAGCAGGAAGTCCGAGTCGGTCGACACGTCCTCGGTGCGCGCGGGCGACAGGATGATGTGAGGCATGGCGGTTGACAGGTCCTGCCACAGGGGGTCGAGCGCCTCGAAGGACTGGACTTCCCAGCGTCGCCGGCGTGCCTGGCTGATCGGGTAGGCCACGGTGGGCAAGGTCAGGCCGAGGCAGATCAGCAGGACCGCGAGCGCCGGGGCAGTGACGCTGAAGGCACACCTGCCGACCAAGGTCGAGCACTCCACAGTGCTGTCGATGAGCCCCAGCCCCAAGCCCAGGTCGACGAGCCGCGTCGTCTTGTAGGCGACGTAGATCAGGGCGAAGACGCAGCCGGTCGCCGCAACGCGAAGGCCGATCCGGACGCTGCCTCGGCGCGTCGACGCCGACTGGCGTACGGCCTGGACGAGGAAGTCGATGACCGCGAAGCCCAGGTAGGAGATGTACAGGAGCAGGTAGAGGGCGTACGCCTGGGGCGACCGGTTGGTGAACTGCTCGTAGGTGAACAGGAGCGTCATGCCGGCGACCGCCGTGACAAGCAGAGCGAGACGCACCCGGATGAGTCGTCGGGCTTCCGCGGGGTCCAGGTTGAGCTGGAGGATGACGGCCACGACCGCCGCAGCGGCTCCCAGTGACGCGCAGTTGCTCAGCAGCCGGGCGATGTGGGGCACGAGCGCCTCGACGGCGTTTTCGATCAGCGGTGCGTAGGAGGCGAAGGCCAGGGCGAAAGCTCCGAGGAGCCCGCCCATGGCCCACGTACCGGTGGGGCGGGGCGTCCCTCGGCCGAACACCCAGTAGCCGCTGGCCGCAGCGAGCAGGAGTGACATACCAAGGAAGACGTAGTTCATCGGCGGAGCCGCCCTCTCCTGACGGGCTGGGCGAAGAGCGCGTCCCAACTGTCCGGCCCTCTTTCCGGCCGAAGGGATGGAGATTCGCGATCGCGATAAATGCGCCGGCGGATGACCGAGGCCATCATCTCGGCCTGCCGCTCGTCGGTTGTCGAGTAGTTGGTTCGCCCCGACATGCGCATCGCCAGGGTGGGGTTGACCCCGAGAGCGCGGGCCGTCTGCATGTCGATCTCGAGACTGCCGGGATGATCGCAGTACACATGGCACAGTTCGTGCGTGAGGATGTGACGTTGGTGGTGCACGGAGGTGCCTTCCTCATAGAAGAGGAGGTCGGCCTCCAGCATCTCCAGCCTTATGCCACAGGGTGCGTCGACCACGCCGAGCGTGTCCAGCGGTTGCAGAATGATTGGCTTCCCGCGCTTTTCGGCTATGGCCTCTCGCAATTCGCGCGTGCTGAAACGGTGCGGCAGTCTCAGAAGATCGACCTGTTCCTCGCACCAACTACGCAGTTGGCTCTCGTGATTTTCCGGCAAGGGCATGACGCTTCCCCCTCGGCCTCGGCTGTGCGCCAACTTCTGGTGAGCGAACACGAGGATGCCAAGAGGAAGGCGGAACTCACAGTTCCCGGAAGCCGCAGTTCCGATCACGGAAGGTGAGTCAGGGCGGGTCGCCCTCCCGGCGCTGCTCGCCTTTCGGTCTTCCTTCGAGGCGGGATGACGCCCAGCCTTGCGGGCCCATGTGTCGGCCCGTCAGATTACTTGAACGATTGACCATCCGTTATGTCCGACTACGCTGAATGACTGATTCATGATCCATTGGCTGCGATTCGCGATGCACTGTGGCGCATGTCACCGAGCGGCGGGGTCTAATTTCAGGTCATGGATGCTCGGGGTGAGCAGGGCAAGAGCGTCGATCCCGGCGGTGAACCTTTGCCCGATCTGCTGCGATTCTGGCGGAGGCGTATCGACCCGCTGAAGGTTCCAGGATTGATGGCCACGGGGCGGCGGGGTAGGGGGCTGACGCAGAACGACGTAGCTCGCCTGGCCGGAGTGAGTGTCCGCTGGTACGGCGCACTGGAGCGCGGAATCAAAGCGGACTACTCGGTCGATTTCCTTGATCAGGTTTCGTCGGTGCTCCGGCTCAACCCTGCGGAGCGCCGCGCGCTGTACCTGAAATCGGTCGGTCGTCCGCCAGCTCTTGCCGCATCACCGGGGGCAGGGGCGGTTGTGCCGGTGGATGCGACGCTGCTCCAACGGTTCCTGGACCTCCAGAACCCCGCGCCGGCCTTCGCGACGGACCTGGCCTGGAACATGATTGCCCACAACCAGCAGCTGCGGAACTGGTTCCCCTGGACCGTCGATCAGGGCGCCAATCTGATGAGGTGGACGTTCCTCGCGACGGAGGCTCGCGAGCAGCTCGTGGCGTGGGAGCAGGACTGGGCGCGCCCCTTCCTGGGGCGACTCCGCTATGAGCGGGCCCACCATCCGCAGGACAGTGGGCTGCTTAACCTGGAGCGGGACATTCTTGCCGGGTCGTCGGCCGCGCGGGAGATGTGGGATCGCCCAGATGTGGTCGAGCACTCCCACGGTGTCCTTCGACGTCTCAGACTCCCGTACCACCAGGGGCGCGAGGCTGCCATCCGCGTCGTGGCTCTCCGGCCGATGCGCAGCGACACCCTCCGCGTCGTCGTGCTGCTGGAGGGGCCGGAATGTGCCGACGGTATCTGATCGGATCGTGAAGCAGGTGCGCCTCGAGTCTCAGGTCGGCGACGTCACTCGTCGTCGAGCAGGTCCGAGTCCTCCGGCTCCGGCATCCCCTCGAGCCGACGCGCCTGGTCGATCACGCTGGCCAGCATGGTCAGGCTCCCCGCGCTGAGCCCGTTGGCGCGCAGGGCGATCCGCCGTACGTCGTGATCTCGCATTGCGGCAAGAAGCTGAATCTCGGCATGCTGCCGCTCGGCTTCGCCCTTGTCGAAGAAGTAGCTCGGCTGTACCCCGAAGAACCCGGCCAGAGCCCGGATTGTCTCCATCTTGGGGTTCTTGTTGGTTCCGGTACGGAGCTGCTGGATGGCGCTAGCGGAGATAGTCACGCCGGAGGCGTCACGGATGCCCTTCGAGGCTTCCGCGTACGTGTACGGGCCGCGCCCCTGGGGGTGCACCGTCTTGAATAGGTGGTCGAGCAGCTCCGCGAAGCTCTTCTCGGTGGTCATCCCCCAGCCCTTCGTCATGCCCGTCATCGTATCCACCCCAGTGGCGGCGGCACCCAATCTCGCTCCGTGTGCTGCCACCGTAGTTGACGGCCGCGCGTGATTGCAGTGTACGTTGACCATCGCGGTCGTCCAGTTGAATGTTCCGCCCCTGGTGGGGGTGGGTGCAATGAGTCTGGACTTGTGCCAGGGGGTCCCCATATGGTCTTGGTCCCTCAGCAACCGGATCATCAGTCGGAACGGACCAGAAGGAGCAGGGCATGCGCGCACACGGGCCATGAGAACGCGGAGCAAAAAACCGGCGCCCGGGAGCTACCAACTCCCAAGCGCCGGGCCGGCACCCCAAGAGATGCCGATTCACATCACGCGGGCGGCAGGGCTTCTTGCACGAGACCGCCGCACCGCGCTCCTACGAACAACGGAGTATCGCATGCTCGCCACGCCGAGCGGAAACCTGGCCTGCGCGGACGACGGCCGTCCGCGCCGCCTCGCCGCCCAGCTCGCCGACATGATCCCGGGAGCGGCCACGATCCGGGTCAGCCTCACCGATCCGGCGCAGACATGGCTTCACCTCCACGCCGTCGTCAGGGACGAGGCCGGTAGGACCAAGGAGCTGGGCCGCCCCACCGCCAGGGTCGCGGCACGCTGGATCCTGCGGGTCTGGCCGGAGGTGGACTGGATGCGCCCGCACACCTTCCGCCTTGCCGACGCCACCCTCACACGCAGCGACCTGGTCGCCGCCGATCGGGGCCGCTGACATGGCCCGGATCCGAACCGTCAAGCCGGAGGCGTTCACCTCCGAGTCACTTGCCGAAGTGACCGTGACGGCCGAGAGGACCTTCTTCGGCCTGCTCACCCAGGCAGACGACCACGGCCGCCACCGGGACAACGCCGCGATCATCGCAGGGCTCCTCTGGCCCCTGCGCGCCGAGCACACCTCGGTCCACGTCGAGGACGACCTCCACCAGCTTGCGAACGCCGGACTGATTTGCCGGTACACCGGATGCGACGGCCGCCGTTACCTCCACATCGTGACTTGGTCCGAGCACCAGAAGATCGACAAGCCGAGCCAGTCGCGCCTGCCCTCGTGCCCGCAGCACCAGGCTGCCGACCGGTGCGCACCCTGCAAGGGCTCCTGCACCCGGAGGGCGGAGGGCTCACCCACCACTCCCCGAGGACTCGCCGAGACCTCGGCGAGGGCACCCCGAGCCCTCGATCTGCCTGTCGCACCCGCCTCGACGGTGCCGGAACAGGCAGACGGGTCAGCCGCCGGCCGACAGGAGGCCGCCGACGGAGCCATCAGCGCACCCGGGCGGACTGGAGTAAGAAGTGCAGGTCAGAGGGTTGTCCCCGACGGCTCCCCGAACCTTCCGCGAAGCCTCTCCGAAGGCTCGGCGCCTGGATCTAGGATCTTGGATCCTGGATCTCTTGTCCCTACGGGGCGCACAGCGCCCGAAGCCGGCGTCTCCGCCAAGGACCTCGTCGGGGAGTACGTCGCCGGGTGCGACCAGCGCCCCCCGAGCGACGTGATCGGGCACCTCGGGCGGATCATCAAGAAGCTCCTGGACGAGGGCATCGCACCGGCGCACATACGAGCCGGGCTGGCGAACTTTGCGGCCAACCCCAAGCACCCGAGCGTGCTGACCAGCATGGTCAACGAGGCGATGAACGCTCGCCCCGGCGGTTTGGCGCGGCCGGGAATCCGGCCTAACGTGCCCGCCCACCAGGCGTGGACCAACCCGGCCAACGCGTCTGCCGCCTACGCCGAGGAGCTGTGATGCACACCCGTCACCGCGAACCCCAGCTCCTCGGCAACGAAACCGTCCTGGAGCGCATGGCCAGGATCCTGGCCGCCCGCAACATCGACCCGGCCGACGCCGCGCTGCCGGACGACGCCGAGCCCTTCTCACCGCTGGACGCCCTGCTCGCCGGGCTGCCCCCGCGCTATCAGGCGGCTGTCGTCGACCACCCCACGGTCCTGGAGTGGGTCCGGAAGGTCACCGACGCGGCCGTCGCACCCAGCCGAGGAGCCCGACGACAGGTCACCACCGGACCTAGCCTGCTGATGGCCGGGGTCGTCGGCGCGGGCAAGACACACCAGGCGTACGGCGCAGTCCGAGCGCTGGTCAACAGCGGGGTCGGTGTTCGCTGGCGCGCGACCACCGCTGCCGACCTCTACGCCAATCTCCGCCCCCGGCCCGGGGTCGACAGCGAGCGGGAACTGGCGGCGGTCAGCCGCTGCCCGCTGCTGATCATCGACGACCTCGGCGCGGCCAAGGCGAGCGAATGGGTCGAGGAGATCACGTACCGGCTGATCAACCGGCGGTACAACTACGAACTCCCCACGTTGATCACGACCAACCTGGCGATCAAGGACCTGCGCTCCTACCTCGGGGATCGCGTCGCCAGCAGGCTCGCGCAGATGACCACCCGAGTCGAGTTCGAGGCCGTCGACCGCAGACGCCACGGCGCCGCCGCCTGACCCTCCACAGGCCACCCCGCCGGACCGCGCCCTCGTAGCGCCGTCCCCCCGGGCACTTACCGCCAGCGCACCTCTCCGCCGACGCCCCTGCGCGCGGAGAGCGATCGGAGCACCCCGCATGACCAGCACGATGAACAGCCCTGCCCACCACCGTCAGCTCGGCGACCAGACCTGGCAGGCCGACGCCGTCTGCCAGAGCACCGAGTACAACCCAGTGGACCCCGAAGTCTTCTTCCCCGAGCCTGACGAGACCGCCAAGATCGCCACGGCCAAGGCTCTGTGCGGCCAGTGCCCGGTCCGCCGAACCTGCCTGGACGCCGCTCTCGAAGGGGGTGACACCGACGGGATCCGTGGCGGCCTGACAGAGGAGGAGCGCGGGCCGCTGCACGACAAGCTCGCCAGCCGCCTCGACTACAGCCGCGTCAATGCGACCATCGCCGGGCGCGACGTGCACCTCACCCACGCGGAGCGCCGCGCGGTCGAGTACGCGGCCTACCGCCACGGTGTGAGCGAGCAGCGCCTGGCCTGGCTTCTGAAGGTCACCGAGGAGCACGCCAAAAAGCGATACCGCGAAATCCGCCGGGCCGAGCGCAACCGAACCCTGAACCAGCCCACCACGAACACCCCATCCCCCGAGACCACCGGCGAGCGCCTGATCTGCGACGACTTCGGGACGGCGGCATGAACACCGCAAGCGCGCCGAAGACGGCGCACATATCCGGGTGGGACCGCGCGGCTGTCGTGGCCCTCGGGGGCGCGGGATGCGCGCTGTCGTATGACGCCCTGCAGCAGATGGCCGTCGCCATCCATATCCGAGGCTTCCTTACCTACCTGTTCCCCCTGGTGATCGACGGGTTCATCGCCTACGGCATCCGAGCCCTCCTGGTCCTGCGCAACGCACCACTGCGCGCCCGGCTCTACGTCTGGACGCTCTTCGGCACGGCCACCGCCGCCAGCATCTGGGCCAACGCACTCCACGCGGTGCGCATCAACCAGGACACGGTCGCCGGCACCGGCCTCCAGCTCGGTGACGCGGTGGTCGCGGTGCTCTCCACCATCGCCCCGCTCGCGCTGGCCGGAGCGGTCCACCTCTACATCCTCATTGCCCGGGGCCCGGTCGAGGACACTGACCGGCAGAACCGCGGTCAGCCCGGTCGCCTCGGTCAGACCGACCGGGGCGACGCCATCGAGGTCACCCGGACCGACCGAGCCGGTCAGCAGCGGTCAGCGGCCGGTCAGGTCAAGTCCGGTCAGTCGGTCACCGCTCTGACCGACCGGCTGCCGCTGTCCTCGCCCGACGAGGACACCGCCGCCCGGTCAGTGACCGGAGACTCGCCCCCGGCGACCAGCGGCCAGTCGGTCACCGACCACCACAACCACAGCCACGGTGCCCCTGACCTGCCGGGACAGGCGGACAAGGGTCGGCCGGTCGCTGACCGCCCCGGCAGTGCGGCCCCGGTCGGCGATGACCAGGGCAGCCCGGCGGGGGTCAGTGCCCCGCCGGTCACCTCGCTGCCGGTCACTGACCGGGCCGCTCGGCCGACTGGTGACCGGCGTCCTGACCCGGACACCGAGGAGCTGCTGGCGATCGCCCGGTCGGCGGTCAGGGCCGAGGACAAACTGACCCGCAAGGTGGTCGCCCAGGCGATCCGAGGTCAGCAGATCCCGCTGTCCAGCGACACCCTGACCGCGCTGATGGCTCAGCTGCGCGAGCAGCACCGCCAGCCGGTCACTTACCGGCCCTGACCGAACCTCCACGGAGTGGGTGACCGAACCGGTGGCCCCGGCCGGTCACCCACTCCGCATGTCACCGACACACCCCGCCACAGCAGAAGCGGAGAGCACCCGATGCGCACTCACCCGGCCACGCCCGCCGAAGTCGACTCCTGGCTGACCGTCCTGCACCAGCACGGACACCTCCACCGCGCCCAGTCCGGCCCCGACACCACCTGGATCGTGCAACGCGAGCAGCACGACCGGCCCTGGACCCTGCACCACCCCGTCCTGGCCATGGACTGGATCGAGGAACTCGTCCGCGAAATCCAGCAGCAGGACCCGGAGACGAGCCGGTGAACACCGACGACCCGGTGGCCACCTCCGCTGGACAGCAGCGTGACCCCACCACGGCTCCTGGCGGAGCAAGCTATCGCGTACGACGGTCCTACGGCCCGACGTACGCACTTGCCCCCGCCCAGGAGGGCGGGGGAAGCCCGGCTGGTTCCCGAGCGAGGGCGCACGGGGACCAACCGGGCAACCGGCACCAGGGGGCGCCGGTCACCGGGGGAGAAGCCGATCGCGACGACCACCGCGAGCAGCCGAGCCCGAGCACGCCCGCCTACCCCGACCGCAAACCGCGCCGCCGCACCCGCAACCCCAGCGAGCGCACCCGCAAGACGACCACCCGCCTCTCCGACACCGAGAAGACCGAGATCGCCGAGGCCGCCACCAAGCGCGGCGTCACCGTCGCCCGCTTCCTCGCCGTCTCCGGCCTGAGCGCCGCCCGCGGATGCGCCGCTGTGCACAGCAACGACCAGCTCGACACCGCCATCGACGAACTCGCCGCTCTGCGCACCGCGCTGGCCCGCATCGGCAACAACATCAACCAGATCGCCTTCGTCCTCAACAGCGGTGGCCAGCCGCGCGCCGGTGAACTCGAACACGCCCTGGGCGCGCTGACCGGACTTCTCGCCCGCGTCGATGACGCGGCGAACGACCTGGTGACCCGGCGGCTGTGATGGTTCCCGACATCGGACGCGGCTCCCGCACCCACGGCCTCCTCGTCTACCTGTACGGCCCCGGACGGCGCGAGGAGCACACCGACGCACACCTCGTCGGCTCCTGGGACGGCTTCGCCCCCGACCCCGGCCGCGACCCCGACCCGAAGGTCACCCTCGCCCGGCTCACCGCCGCCCTGGACCTGCGGGTCAAGCAGGCCGGCGACCGCGCACCCGCCAAGCACGTCTGGCACTGCTCGGTCCGCACCGCCCCCGGGGACCGGCGGCTGGACGACGAGGAGTGGAACGCCGTCGCCCAGCGCATCGTCCACGCCACCGGCATCGCCCCGGCTGGAGACCCCGACGGCTGCCGGTGGATCGCCGCCCGCCACGCGGAGGACCACATCCACATCGTCGCCACCCTCGTACGCGGCGACCTGCGCAACCCGCGCCTGAACTACGACTTCAACAAGGCCCAGGCCGAATGCCGCCGCATCGAGAAGGATATGGGCCTGCGGCGCCTGAACGCGGGCGACGGAACCGCAGCGAAGAATCCCAGTAGCGCCGAGAGGTTCAAGGCCGAGCGCACCGGCCGCCCGGAGACCTCGCGCGAGACGCTCCGCGAGGCCGTTCGTCGAGCCGTGGCGGGAGCGGATTCGGAAGAGGAGTTCTTCACGCGGCTCCGAGAAGCGGGGGTACGGGTGAGGCTGCGGCACGCACCGTCCGGTGACGCGCTCGGCTACAACGTGGCCCTGCCCGGCGACCGCAACCGCGACGGAGACTCGGTCTGGTACCCCGGCTCCAAACTGGGCCCCGACCTCTCCCTTCCGAAGATCCGACTACGCCTCACCGACGGGGCCGCCGAGCCGAGCGCGCCCGCGGTCGGCGCTGACCGGACGAACTGGTCACCGCCCGCCCGTCAACGACGCAACGCCACCGTCATCGCAGAGCGCTCGGCCACGCTCCTGGAACGCGACGAGGACGGCGAGGCCGCCCCCCAGCTCGTCGGCGTCGGAGAACTCCTCGACGCAGTGGCTCAGACCTCACCGGCCACTACCCGCACCGAGCTGGCCGCCGCAGCTCGCGCCTTCGAACGGGCAACCCGCAGTCATGTCCGCGCCGAACGCGCCGACACCCGAGCCCTCCGCTCAGCCGCCCGAGGCATTGTCCAGGCCGGCGGGGCGCTCGGCCGAGGCGAGGACGGCGGCACCACCGCCATGCTCGTCTCCACCCTCGTCCTCGTCACCCTCGCCGCCGCCCGCTGGCACTCCGCCCGCGGACACGCCCAGCAGGCCCACGCCGCCCGACAAGCCGCCGCGCACCTGCGCACCGCCTACCGGCAGGCCGCCGCCACCCCGATGCGCATGCTGCACGACCAAGGCCGTGCCCTTCCTGACGCCCAGCGCCTCATGCACGAGGCCACCCTTCGCGCCGTCCTGCCCGAGAACGTCGTACGGACGGGAGGCACGGAAGCGAGGACCGACGCCTTGGTCGCCACCCTCGCCCAGGCCGAGCGGGCAGGGCACGACTCCGAAGCCCTCCTGCGCCAGGCCGTCGACATGCGCGAACTCGACAGCGCCGATGACGTGAACGACGTCCTGGTCTGGCGCCTGCGGCGCATCGCCCAGCTCCCGGCACACCCGGGTGACGGTGCCCATCGTCCGCAGGCCGCCACCCGCCAGGCCACCACGCCGAGCAGCCGCACCAGTGAACGAAACGCGACGGCAGCCGTACCGCTTGGGACTGCTCAAGACCCCAACCGCCGCTCGCCACGTCGCTGACCACGTCGAACCGGACGTGGACCACCGTCCGAGCGGACGCCGCGAAATGTATGGACAGCCGGTTCCACCGGCTGTTACGGATGAAGACAGGACCAACAACCGGGAGATGACGCTCGTGCTCAGAACCACTACCCGCACCACGGAGCCGGCACCCGTCCTGCCCGTCGTCCCCACTGGCACCGACCCCCTGCTGCAGGTCCAGGCCGAGATGCGGTCGGCCGACGGCCCCGGGGCAATTCGCTGCGTCGGCCACTCACGCGAACTCGCTCTCGGCGGCATCCCCGTGATGTGCTCCGCCTGCCGTGCCCGACGCGACTGGCTGCTCATCAACCACGGGCGCAACGTCTGGGTCCGGTGCCGATGCGGCAACCAGTGGCTCGAGCCCGAGATCAGTCGCGCCGACTTCGATGCCCTGGTCGGCGGCCCGCACGGGACGACCTACCCGAGTGTCGAGGCGGGCTTGACCGCGCTCGGGTTCGACGGCGTATTCGCCGGCATCTACCTGGAGTAGGCGAGCACCAGACGGAACGCCGAAGGGCGCCACCGGCATGTCGGTGGCGCCCCTTGGCGTGCAGGTGAGGTTCAGCTGCGTGCGCTGTCCTTCGCCAGCCCACCCCGGAAGTCGCACCCCGGGCACTCGTCTTCACCCTGGACGTGTCCCTCGTACCAGCCGTGGACCGCCGCATGCAGGATGGCCTCCTCCACGGTGGCCTCGCCGCTACGGACTGACTCGATGGCTCCGCCGACGATCAACCCGAGTACGGCGTTGTCGGTCGAGGGGAACGGGGGCGAGGACATCTGCGAGTCGGGTGTCATGCCCGCAGCCTACGGGCGAGCACCCGCTCGGTCAGTCGGTCGACGTGGTCTCCTGTCGGGGGGAGCTGTGCAGGTCGCTGCGAAATCCCCGGCCGACCGGCCTCCAGTTCTGGAACGTGGACGGCTTCCAGCGGGGACGGTCCGGAACGCTGTCGTCGTCGGGCGAGGGCAGGCTGCCCCGGCTCTTGCGGCTGCGGGTCGCGCCGACGCTGATACCCAGGTGGGCGGCGACCTCCGGGTATCCCCAGAGCCTCTGGTCGTCGGCCATGGTGTTCTCCTTCGTCAGGTCGAGCGTACGCAACGAACGGGTGGACGCACGACGAGGCCGCCCCTGCCTGAGCGGCATGGGGCGGCCTTCGGCGGTCCTCGGTCAGACTCCGGAGAGCCGGTTGGAGAGGTCGAGTGCGTCGGTCGCGAATGAGAGGGCGGCGCACAGGCCGGTCACCTCGTACAGGGTCGGACGGACCAGGCGTGGCCAGTCGTCCGGGGCGGCGAGCCAGGAACCGAGGAGCACCTCGGTCGTGGTCAGCCCCAGGTACGCCGTGACGTCCCAGCCGCTGCGCGAAGCGGGCTCCCAGCGCAGCCGGATGCGCCCGAGGGGAAGTTGGGGGGTTTCGGCAGCGAGCCAGGTGATGTCGAGGGGGCCGTCGGGGCGGGCGGAGATGCGCTGGAGAAGCGCGCTGTGCACGCCGTACGGCATGGGGCGCACGGCGACATCGTGCAGCGCGGGGCGCGAGAGGGACGAGATGGAAGCCTCCGTGGTGGTAGGGAAGCGATCAAGCCCAGGTGAGGGCGTCGCGCGCCCCCACCGGGAGGTAGTCCTCCTGGCCGTCGTCGGCGATGTACGCCTTGCCGTCGCGGACGACGACTTCGGCTCCGACGAAGTGGGCGAAGGGGAAGTCGGGGTTGATGGCGAGACGGACAGGCAGGTTGGGGTCGAGTTCCTGGAGCTGGCGGAGCAGGTGGCCGACGGTCAGATACTGAGGCAAGGGAAACTCCGAGAGCAGTAGGGGACAGGGCCGGAACCAGCGCGGTGCACGGGGTGGGCCGTCGTCGGCCCGCCCCGTGGTCCGGCGGTCAGCGCGAGGAGTGGGTGACGAGGGCGGCGAGGAATCCGGCGACGGCCTCGGAAGGGGTGTGGACGCCGAACTCCTGGACCCATACCTCGCCGTCGGCGGGCAGCACCTGGACGCGCCAGACGATCTCGCGCGCCCAGGCGGAGGGGTCTTCGGGAAGCCAGCCGACGTAGACGCCGCCCTCCGGGCTGGTCATGTGAATGTTGGCCTCCGGGGTCTCGGCGATCGTCCAGCCGAGACCGTCCAAGAGGTCGAGCACCGGAGCGGCGCAGTGGTCGGAGGAGAGCCATTGGCGGTCTTCCACGGCGGGGCGGACGACGGCGGGCAGGAGGGTGGCAGAGGCGTTCACGGTTGGACGATCCCTTCGTTGACCTGCGGTTTTCCCGACACCCGTACGTTGGCATGCGACATGACGAAGTGCGTAGTCGTTTCCCCGGGGATGCCGTCTGCCGTGGGCGAACTGGAGACCACCAGCGAGCGGTCGGCGGGACGGGAATGGATCGGCGACCGCGGTTGTCGTACCTGGGTTGCGGTGAGGGACCGCACGTCGGTGAAGGAGAGCAGGGGATGGCCGAGGCGAGCAGACACTGGGACGGCGCCGGACTGGAACGCAAGATCCGCGCCGCCGGACGGCCCTGGACCGTGGGCGACATCGCGATGGTCGCCGACGGTCAGTGGGGAGTCGGCGCACAGCCCGACCGGTGGCCGGACGAGGAGACGGTGGAGCGCCGGGTCGCCGAAGGCCGGCGCGTGGAGCTGACGGTGGAGGAGCTGGCCCGCGCGGTGGGCCCCCGGGCCGAAGAGGGCCACCGCGACGAGAATCGGAGCTAAGCGTTCAACGTCGGGGCCCCGTTGTGGGCGCTGACGGCCCTACGACCGCCGCCGGAGAGGACGGTTTGGGCACGGCCCCCGGGGCGTGCCGCGTCTGCCCGGAGCGGGCGACAGCGGCCTGAGCCAGCCGAACCGCCGGTGCCTCAACCTCGGGTGCGGCAGCCTCCCGAGCCTCCACCACGCGCCGGATCGCCTGGAGGTACGCATGGCTCTCCGCGTGGGCGACGCGGAGGCTGACCGCCGTTTCGGTGATCCGGTCGAGTTCGTAGAAGTCAGGCACGTACCCATGCCGGGACAGGGCGTGAAGACGGTCCTGGTGGACGGTTACCGCGCTGTCCGTGATGGCCAGGGCCGCGCGGGTGTGCATGGCGCAGCGCAGGAGCGGGTCCTCGCTGGGGCGGCGGACCCCTAGGACCTCAAGAGCTTCGATGGGCTGGCCCCAGGCGTTCTCGATCACGGCCGTGGCCTGGTCGAGCATGGTGGTGGTGGGCATGGTGGAACTCCTGTTGGGCGGGGACGGTCGCGAGTGGAGTGCGGCCTGGGGTGGGAGTCAGCGTCCGCGCCGGGGCGTCGGCGAGCTGGCCGGCAGCCGGTCAGAGGTCGCGGGCGCGGGGTGTCCCGTCCGTTTCTGCGCCGCCCCCGTGGAGCGGCTCTGCGCGGCCATCACCCGGAGGTCGGCTGCTGTGCGTGGTGCCCGCGCGGCACGGTGTACGGCCTGGGTGACCGCGGTGCGGCGTACGTCCAGCGGAGTCGGAGCGCGCGAAACCTGAGCCTCGGCGATCGGCGTGGCCGAAGCGACAGGGGTCATCGTGACAAGGTGCTGCATCCGCCGGTCGACTTGGTGGCGTTCACGGACCACCGGGGTCGACTTCGCCATCACAGCGGCGGTTGCGGCGATCAAATGCGATGGGGTGCGGGCCGTGAACGTCGCTTCGGCACGAGTGCCCCAGCCCGGCGGGCCAGCCCACAGCTCGATGGTCGTGCGGTCGGAGCCGTAGCCGCGCCGATCGATAAGGATGCCCGCTTGGTCGTCAGGAGCGGTGATCTCGACGGTGCCGAGTTCAGCAGCTCCGTCAAGGTTCCAGCCGGCATCGGTCAGCGGCCGGACGGTGTCCCTCCAGGGGACGGTTGGCCCTGTCAAGAAGCGGCCGGGGGTGTCGGAGGCGATGGCTTCGTCGTAGTCCTGGACCAGTGCGGCGGTGAGGCCGGCGACCATCTCGGCCGGGGTGACGTGGTTGAACGTCGCCGTCCAGCGAGGCGCCGAGAAGGCGTCCTCGGCTGCGCTGATCTTCCACAGTTCGAAGTCGTCGCCGAACCAGCCGATCCGAATCCGTTGGTCGGGAGAGGTCACGAGGAGCTGGCAGGGGCCCTCATCGAGGTACTGATGGGGCCAGTGGGCGACGGGCGCGAAGCCAGCCTCGCCGGTCCCGTTGGAACCAGCCAGATACATGGGGCTGACCAGTACCTCTTGGTACCGGGTCGGGTCATCAGGGGCGTACATGGTCGAGTCTCCGGAAGCGAAGGAGGGGGACGGATCCGCGTGAGCAGCGGCGGGAGCCGCTGGAGCGCACACGCATGCCGTGGCGGCGGCGAGTGGCCTCTAGTTCTCACCGCCGTCACCGGCCCCGGCCCGGTGCCGACTGAGCGGTCACGGCCGCCGGCACCCGCGGTTCCGGCTGAGGCGCGTGGCTGAACATGACGTTGGACGCGGCGGCGCTCCGCCGCAGGGCCGCCGCGGTCCGGGCGCCGTCGGCCCCCGCCCCCAGCGGAATGCCGACGTGGCTGCGCGTTGCTGCCGCTGCCGGACGCGGTGCCGCTGTTCCACCTCGCAGCGCGAAGGGCTGGCTCCAGTGCTCGACACTCGCGTAGACGGCCCCCAACGCCTGGCCGGCATCGGTGAGCACGTAAGGGTCTCCGTGCCGGGAGCCCGTCCGCGTGACCAGGCCATCGGCCTGAAGCCGGACAAGTCGCTGCCGTGCGAGGCCGTTGTCCAGACCGGCCGCCTCGGCGATGTGAACGAACCGCATCTGGCCGTCAGCCGAGTCGAGGGCCTGAATCACGGCAGTTGAGTGCCGAAGATGCAAGCGGCGCAGCGCGTCCTCGACACGCTCGGCTTCGGCCATCGGTTCCTGTGTCAGGTGGGTGCGGGACCAGTCCGACACCGTGCGGAGGACGGGGGCCAGAGACGTGCCTAGCGCGCTGAGTCGGTACGGCGCGCCCCGCCGGTCGTCATCGCGGATCACCAGTCCGTCAGCGTGCATCGTGGCCAGCCGTTTGCCGACGAACTGCTCACTGACGAAGGGGAGCTGCGCAGCAACGTCGCGGACGCGCACGGGGCCGTTCACCTGGGCCAGGGTCATCGCGGTCCAGGTGGTCCACTTGGGCCCGATCCGGGCGAGAGCCTCCTCGACGCGCTGGGCGTCGATGGAAGCGATGGAGAAGGTGGGAGGCAGGCCGGGGGTAGGCACGGTGGGGTCCTTATCGGGATGAGGTCAGCGTGAGCGGGGGGTCGCGAGGGAGGTCCTGGCGACGGGCGCGGCGGCCGAGTCGGCGAGCGCGCCTGACGTGGTCTGCGTGGTGGTGCGGCCGAGGGCGGCGGACACCCGTGAGGTCGTCGCGCGACCGTCACGCAGGGCGGCTTCCCCCCGCGAAGTGAGCGAGAGGAGCTGGCCCGGCCGGTACACGTTCTCGGTGATGTCCTGATGCAGTAGCCCGTCGGCGACCAGCCGCTGCACGGTCTGCGGGAAGACCGCCGGGTCCTGCCACTGGGCCTTCTCCCGCGAGATGTACGGGTCCTCGCCGATCGCGTTGCGGCGAAAGCGAACACCTCCGGCCGCAACCGCTTCGAGGGCTACCAGCCCGCGCTCCCCGGCGACGGCCCAGTCGTCGTCCCGGTGGGGCCTCGTCTTCTGGCCCTGCCCGTGGCTCTTGTTGCTCGCGTGTTGAGCAGGCTCGGGCGAGGAAAGAAGCCGACGGTAGACGGACAGGGACTCGACGAGCTGGCTGTATGCCCGGTCCTGCTGCGCCAGGCCGTCTCCGAGTTCGGGGAGCGCGGTCCGCAGCAGCGCGTACGAGACCTGGGCGCGGCCGACTTCACCGCGACCGATGCCTTCGAGCAGCCGCTGAGCGCGCTGGACCGCGTCGAGCACGCTCTCGTGTCGCTCGTCCAAAGCCGCTGCGGCTTCGATGACGCGTGTAGCGGCCTGGTGCAGCGGCTCCTCCGGACCATGCGCGAGGGCGGGCAGGCTGAGATCGCCGATACCGAGCACTTCGACGACGAGGTAGGGCCCAGGGTGTGTGTCTGCGTCGTACGGGTTCACTCCGTTGCCTCCATCCGAGAGAGCAGGGAGCGGACCAGAGCGGGCAGGCTCCCGGGATCGTTGTCGAGCCGAGGGCGGTCGCTCGTTTCGCTGAGGAGATCGGCGTCATCGAGCAGGCCGCTGGAGATCTCCATGCAGGCGTCGGTGATCCGGGCGGCGGCGAGCAGCGACTGAAAGAGAACCTCGACGTAGTCGTCCGGCGCGAGGCCGGCGGCCTCGGCTGCGTTGCGGACCGCCTCCAACTCAAGTGCGCTGAAGGCGAAGTCGAACTCGTCGTCCCGCTCGGTTCCGCCGGACGTGGCGGCGATCGGGGCGCAAGGCTCCGTAGGGATGCCCACGCGGGTACAGATCTCGTCGACCGAGGAGGTCAGCTCGGCGAACGACTCGGTGAGCCACCCCAGCGCGGAGGCGTAGGAGGCCAGAGCGAACAGGCCCGCCGAACCAGCGGGGCGTGGCTCGGTGGCCACGAAGCCCTCGAACCGGTCGTTCAGCTCGGTGATCACGCGGGGCCCAGCGGCCAGCGGACCCAAGACGGGATGCAGGTAGGAGCGGGCGGCAGCCGTCGGGTACTCGGCGGCAGGGATGCCGCCGACGTTCTGAGCGGCCTCGGTGAGGAGATCCGCCAGCTCTGAACGGGTCAGCGCAGTACGGTCGTTGGTCATCGCTGGGCAGCCTTTCGAGGGGCGGTGGCCGAGGGCGGCGCTGGTGACGGGGCAGTCGCGCGGCCCGTTGTCGGCCGTTCGGTGGTGAGCGTCGAGCGAGACCGGGCGGCCTGCACGCGGGCCTCCGTGGCGGAGTCCGGGCCGACCCCTTGCTGGGGCTCGGTCCGCAGGTGGGCCGCGCGGTAGACCGCGTAGTCCTTCCGGCTGCCAGCCGCCACGAGGTAGATCTCGCGCTTGTGGGTCGAGGTCGGTGGCGCTTGGCGGAACTGGATGACCAGCCGGTAAGAGACCTCCGGGTCGACGTACACCTTGTGGAAGCCGGCGAGGCGGCCCTTCAACGGCAAGCAGTCGTCGCTTCCGTGGACCAGGTTCTGCAGCTCCAGCAAGGCCAAATCGCGCATCTCAGGAGGGAGTTCCCGCAGGTCGGCGATGGCGTCAGGGTGCGCGGCGAAGGCGAAGCGGGCGCGGCTCACAGCAGCCTGCCCTGGACCGGGCGCTGGACCGGTACCGCCGCTGTCGCGCGGGGCGCGTCGAGCCCGGTCTGCGGTGTCGGAGAGGTACCGGCGGACCGGGAGAGAGCGATGCGGGCGATGCGGGCCCGGACGACAGCACCGTTGTGGTCGCTGTACTCCGGAGGCTCGGGCAGCGGTTCGCTGCGCTCGTCCAGCCAGGTCTGGGCGACGCCGACGTCAGGGAAGGCGCCTTCGCGCATCGTGTACGTGCCGGCATCGTGGTTCCACTCCTCGTAGAAGAGACGAACCGGTGCCTGGGTGGCCTGGGAGTCGTTGACGAGTGTCCACGCCTCGCTGGGGTTGTCGTCGGAGGTGTAGGTGTCGAGGACCTCGTAGCGGGTGCCCGACTTCTGGATCTGCTGCTCCACCTGGACGGTGAGGTCGTCGGCGGGCTCTATGTAGTCGCCACCGCGCAGTGTGATCGGTTCGAGCGGGCAGCCGCGTTCTGCCAGCCAGTTCTGGGCGAAGGACGCCGTGGCGTGGTGGCTGGTCTCGAACGTGAACGTGGACTGCCGCAGATCCCGAGCGACCGCGATCGCAACGAGCTGTGGCTCGCCGGGTACCCCCCAGGTGACCGATCGGTCGTGGGCGAGGACGAAGCTGTGCGAACCGGTGGGCTTGGTGTGGTGTTGGGACAGGACCGTCAAGTCGCCAGCCCGGAGAGCCTCCATCGCCTCCTCGGAGTCGTCGTCGACCGGCGAGAGGTCGTCGAGGTCGAAGTCGAGGATGTCGTTCACGCCGCCACCCCCGACTGCTCGGGCGCCGGGGTGGCCAGCACCCGGTGATTGGGGCGAGTTGCGCTGGTCGTGCAGGCCGCGAAGGGTCCGTCGGGCGCACGCAGGTGCGCCAGGGTCTGGTCCAGGTGGTCGCGGTGCCAGGTCGACGGGCCGGACAGGCCGGCCTCCGTGTCGGTGAACTGCTGCCAGGCGAGCCAGAGTGCGTGGAGCCGGGCGACGGCCTCGGGGTGTTCGTGCCAGTGCGCGCACCAGGGACGGCTCGTGCTGATCTCCCGGCCGTACACCGGCAGGAAGAGGTAGTTCACCCAGTCGCTGAGGGCAGCGAGTTCGACGGCGTATTCCTTGCCGCCCAGGGCGAGGATGAACACCGAGGCGGGGCCGTCGGTCTTCTTGCCGTCAGCCGCCTCGGCTTCCGGAGTGCCGTCCGGCGGCTGGATGGCGACGGATTCGGGCTCGGAGCCGAGGCGGTCGAGGATGACGCCGTGCTGCCTGACCTCGGCCATGGTCTTGGCGAGGGTGCTGGCGAGGTCGTCAAGGTCTGCGTCGGGCACGCGGTACAGCTCGGGGCCGGGGGAGGTCGGGCTGGTGTCGGCCATGGGGGTGTGCTCCATCTGTGAGACGGCGACATGCCCGAGAGGATCCGGAGAATCAGCGGTTTGGTCCGGCCGGAAGAACGCGGTAGTGGAGCGCTATCGGTCGGCGCAGCGGGGACAGCGGGGAAAGGGTGGTGCCAGCAACTGCAAGGCGCGCGCAGCCTGTTGTGGGACGACGCCGTTGCCGAGCGCGGTGAGCTGCGCTGGACGGCCGAGCCCCGGAGTCGCGGTGACCCAGCCGGCGTCGAGGCCCTGCATCCACTCCACGAAGTCCGCGCGGAGCCGACCGGCCGCGTCCGTGGGGGCCGGGGCCGGGCGGGTGAGGCTCTCCCATCGGGTGATGGCGGATCCGTACGCTCCCCATCGCCGGTCCGCGCCCCCGCCTCCGGCGTCTCCTCCGCCCAGAGGGGCAGGACCACCGCCGACAAGGGAGGCCGCCATCCCTTCCCGGGGTGGCGGCCCGGGGTGCCCGTGTCGCTGGCCTTCGGGGTCGGCAACAGAGACGCAGCGGCACTGGGCAGGGTCATGTCGCCATTGCCGTGCCGCTGGTTCGGCGAACCCTTGATTCCGTCCGACGCCTTCGGGGTCGGCAGCAGCAGCCACTCGACCTCGTCGGCCAGGTTCGGACCGTGCCCCCCGCTCTTCCGCTTCGATGGATGCTGGCTGCCGCCGTTCTTCCCGATGTTGCTGGTCGGCGTCTTCAGCAGGGTGCCCGGCGGGCCATGCGGCGAGGAAGGTCCGCTCGCGGCGGTGCGGGGCCCCGACGTCGGAGGCGCGAAGCACGAGCCACTTCGCGTCGTACCCGAGGTCGGCCAGGGATCCGAGTACGGCACCGAGTGCCCGCAGAGCAGGCTGACCTGCGGTGTCTCCCAGACACCACGGGCAGGGTTCCACGTCGCCAGGGGAACCGGCGGGGGAGGTGAGGAGGCCGCGCACATTCTCGATCACAACCAGGCAGGGTCGGAGGGCTGAGACCGCACGGGCGACGTGCAGCCAGAGCCCGGAGCGGGTCTGGGCGTTGAGTCCGGCCCGGCGGCCGGCGACCGAGACGTCTTTGACAGGGGAAGCCGGCCGTCAGGACGCACACCCGGGGGACGGTGGACCAGTCGACGGCGGTGATATCGCTCAGGTTCGGGACGCCGGGCCAGTGGCGGGCCAGGATGCGTGAGGCGTTCGGGTCGACCTCGGCGTGCCAGGCGAGCGTGCCGCCGAGCGCGGACTGCACGCCCAAGCCGAGGCCGCCGTACCCCGAGCAGAGAGACCCGATCAACGGGGTGGCGAGGCTTGGGGCCGTGACGCGTAGGTCCGGCGCGGCTGCGGAGATGGGGTAGATCAAGGCGAGTTCCAGGGGCAGAAGAGGCTGATGGGGAGGGGGCCTCACGGGTGGCCGCGCGAGGGTGGTCGGGCTGCTGACAGCGTGGGGAGACGGCTGGCCGGGGCTGGGGGTGACGCGCCTGTGCGGGGTGTGCTGCGGGCGCGGGCGGCCTTCACTCGGTCGGGTGGCGGCTCGGCCGCCGACGGAGCGGATGCCGTGGTCTTCGGGGCCGGACTGCTGTTCGCGGTGGCCCAGCGGGCACGTACCTCGTCGAGCGGACCGAGTTCGTGCAGGGCGTGGTTGATCAGCCGGCCGGGCCCCAGAACCTCGTCCTGGGCCAGGGTCCGGATGGCTCGCGCGGAGGCGGCGGCGGTGCGGGTGACGGAGGAGCGCATCACCCGCTGCCCGAACCAGTCAGCGCTGCCGGGGACCATGCCTTCGCAGACGGCGGTCAGCTGCTCGCTCGACACAGAGCCGTCGGCCAGCAGACCGCGTCGCTGGGCCTCCCAGAGCAGGGTGATTCGGTCGATGGGTTCGCCTCGGTGGTGCAGCGCGCCCAGGCACCGGTAGAGCTGCCCGTGGGTAGGGTCGGCGAAGTCTCCCGGCCGCAGCCAGGCCACCACCTCGCCCATGGCCCCGGGCTGTTCGGCGAGGACGGCCAGGAGGAACCGCTCGTCCTCGGCGACTTGGCCGCTCTGCGCCGGAGGCGGGATGTCCGTGGCGGCAGAGGGCCCAGCGGTGGGTGGGACCGGTCGAGGATCGGTTCCCCAGCGTCGCGCAAGGTCGGTGAGTACGCCGGTCAGGACGTCCGCCGTGCGCAACGCTCCCTCGACCTCGCCCTGGACGGCGTCGGCCCGAGCCGCCTGGTGGAGACGGATCGCGTGCTGGGCGACGGTGCGGTGAATCGCCCCCTCCAGCACCATGCGGCCGTACACCGGGGCGTGCTCGGTTCGGGGACACGCCTGGATCAGGGTGTGGGCGTACGCCGCGGTCAGCCCGCGCACGTGCTGTCCGGCCTCCTCGACCGCGTCAGTCACCCACGACAGCGGCAACGGACCATCGGCCGAGAGCGCGGGATGCCCGTCGTTGCGCAGCTTGCGGAGGGCGTCGAACAGCGCTTGGTGGATAGGCCGATAGAAGTGGTCCGCAGCGAGCCACTCCAGGTGCGTGAGCTGCTCGGGGTCGAGGAGTGCGGCGCCGAGGACCGCCTGCTCGGCGCTCATCAGCGGGTTCACTGCCGGCCTCCGGGATCAATGGAGGACGCCTCGTCCTGCCGGATGAGGAGGTTGGCGACTGCCTGGTCGGCAGCGGCCATCGACAGCGCGAAGTCGTCCAGGACGGCGGTGAAGGCGGGATCGGAGGCGGGGACCGAGCCGGCCCCGCCGTCAAGCCACCACCGGCCACCGCGCAGGACGACCGGAGCGTGGGCCAACCGCCCCTGCTGTGGTGTGGACGCGCTCATGCCGACAGTCCAAGATCGTCCTGGCCGATGCTCTTCGCGAGGGCGCGCTCGGTGATGGCCTTCGTTGCGCGAGCGGAAGCCGGGCCGACCACCTTGGCGGAGGGCTCCTTGTACCAGGGCTTGAGGTTGAGCATGGCGACCCGGATGCCGGTGGCCAGCAGCAGCACCTTGCCCTTGGGCAGGGCGCGGATGGCGTCCGGCGGCAGGATCCGCTCCGTGCGCATGCTCACCGAGGTGGACTTGCCGCCCTCGCTCGTCGACACCGAGGTGGTCTGAACGTCGTGATCGCCGACCTGACGGCTGAGCCGGTCGGCGAAGTCCGCGTCATCGATGCCAGACCCGATGATCTTGATGGTGGCGGCGGAGTACAGGGCGTCCATACCGGCCTCGCCCCAGCACCGCTGACCCTGACGGTAGGACTGCAGGATCGTCATCGGGATGACGCCTCGGCTGCCCAGGTGGCTGTAGAGATCAGGGAGGTCCGAGATGCGGCAGACATTCGCCGCCTCGTCGAGGACGCACAGGGCGGGCGGGTCGAGTCGCCCGCCGGAGCGCTCGGCCACGATCACGGCTGCGCGCATCACAGCGTCGGCCGCTGCCGCGATGATCGCGGACGCGCTGCCGCCGCCGTCCTTGCTCAGCAGGTACAAGGTGTCGCGGGACGTGGCGAAGGCGAACGGCTGGAACTCGGGAAGGTCGTTGTTGGGGGTGACCCAGGCGGCGACGTCCGGGTCGAGCAGGCAGCTCGCGTACTGCCTCGCCGTCTCATAGATGCCGTCGCGCGTTTCGGTGGCGCCGGAGACGGTGCCCTGGAGTTGGGCGGCGACCGCGTGGTGGCCGGCGTCGGTGAGCAGGTCCACCGGGGTGCGGTCGGCCGGCATGGCGAGCCAGGCCAGGACGTCGGTGATCGGCCGCCGGTGGGACGCGGCGGCGAGGAAGAGGGCGCCGAGGGTGTTGCTCGCGGCAGTTGACCAGAAGTCGGAGCCGCTGGACTCGTCCACGCTCGCCGTCACGAAGTGCCCCGCCAGCCTCTTCGCCCCGGCGAGATCGCGGGCGTCAGCGAGGATGTCCCACCACATCTCGCGCGGGTGGTGGGCGATCTGCTGCGGATCGAGGGTCCAGATTGTGCCGACCTCGGCGCGGGCGTCCACCGTGGTGGTGAAGGCGTCGTTCGCGGCTTTGTTACTGGTAAGTAGGACCGGACCCGGTGCCGAGAGGATCGCGGGGATCGCCAGCCCGGACGTCTTGCCGGAACGCGGAGCCATGATCGCGACGATCACGTCCTCCCAGGACGCGCGGACCTCCGCACGACCGGGGGCGAGGGTGCCGAGCAGGATGCCACGGTCAGCGGGCAGGACCTCTTTTACTCTCCCGGCCGCCCAGGCTCGGGCGGAGGCTCTTCGCCTTGGCGACGATCTCCTTGTCCAGCAGCGGCGCCAGGTCCGCCTTGCGGGCGAGGCCGGACTTGGACCCGGCACGCCAGCGCATCCACATCACCGCAGCGGTGACGACCAAGGCAACGGTGAGCAAGCCGGGGACGACGCGGGCACCGACCATCAGCATGCTGGTGCTCAAGGTCGGCCACAGCAGCTCCGGGTGCAGCAGCGCGTCCGTGACGCGGAAGGGGGCCCATGTCCCGCTCCCGACGAAGTTATTGGTGAGATTTCCGGTCAGCCAGGCCAGGGAGCCGAAGGCCATGGCGGCGCCGAGGATGCCGAACAGGAGGTAGAGGAGCGCGTCCGACCCGGTGGTGGTCGAGGGCGCGCTGGTGCGCGGGGAAGGCACGTCGGTTCCTTGGGTGTGCGAGCGGGCGGGGGCGGGGCGCGCTCGGCTCTCATGCAGCTCATAGGTGTACTCCTGGACGTCTGAGGCGGAACGCTTCAGCGGGGTCGGCCGGCAGAACGAGGCGCGGGCGGAGGTGCTGCGGTGGCCGGCGGACTGCCGGTCGACGGCGATGTTCCGGCGCGCGGCGAGGAGGCGCGGGCCGCCCGCTGCCGGTCTGAATCGACGTTCCGGGGAGCGGACGGCACAGGAGCAGCCTCGGCACCGAGGACATCGTCGAGCAACTCCCGGCTGCGCAAGACGTTGACCATCTGGTGGTGCTGGGGGTCCGTGCGCTCTGCGGGACAGGCAGCGAGACCGTCCTCGGCGACTTCTAACTGCTCACGGACGTCCTGGAGCATCCTGTACGCGGCTGCCAGTCGTGTCCACGTCTCGAAAGTCGGATGGTGATGCGGGTCGTCGAAGTCGAGACGGGCGCGAGTCCAGTCGGCGGCAGAGGCGACGAGTTCGGTCAGCTCGGGCAGAGCCCCGACCAGTGCGCCGTTGACCTCCTCGATGATGCCCGCCACCTCATCGGGCGAGGCGTCCTCGTGGAGGCGAGAGATCATTCCGCGGACCGAGTACGGATCGGCGGAAGCGCTGAGCAGGCGCCTGACCTGCAGCGGCTTGTCGGAGCCCGGTGCCGCGCTGCGGTGGGCGAGCCGGATGTTGTGCTGCATGGCCGCACCGACAGCCTCGCCGATGCTGGAGTAGTACTCGGGCACGTTTGCCTCTTCGGGTGGGCGGTCTTTGACGGGTGAGTCGAGCGGGGGCGCGCGACGTACTGGTGGCCGACGGCGGAGAGAGCGGCCGGGGTCACCGTCGGGGGGTTGAGGCGCGCGGTGGGTGACCCGTCACAGAGCAAGGCGCCGGCGCGGAACTGGACGCCGAGGAGACCTTGGCCTGGTTCGCCGCAGGAGAAGTGGCCAGAGCGGCACCACGGTGATCACGGACGGTCCGTGCTGCCGAGTAACTCGTCGAAGGGGCGCCGACGCGGCGTAGCTCGGCCTCGGAATCGACGAGTTCGGACTGGGCCGAGCTGATGAACTCCGAGGCGAAGCCGAACCGGTCAGCGAGCGCATGCGCATCCTCGTCCAGGTCGTTGACCTGTTCTCCCGCTGCTTCCAGCGCCTCCCGGACACGCTCCAGCGCACCGTGCTCGGGGTGAAGGAGGTGGTCAACTGCCCGCTGAAGGCCGGCTCCGTCTTCGGCCGCACGGATCTGGTCCGTGATGCTGAGAAGTTCGGCTCCGGCGGCGTAGGGCCCCAGCGCATGCACCGGAGGGCTCATCCGGGCCGTGTCGAGAGACGGCGGAAGGGTGACGTCATAGCGAGCGGCTCGAAGCATCTCGGCCGCATGGCTGGCGATGGCGACCTGGTCGGCGAGCGGAGTGGTGGTGGGCAGGCGATGGCGTCGGCCGTGCCAGTCGTCGATCTGCTTGAAACCGGCGTGACGGAGGAGCTGCGCGGAGAGGTCATCAGTAGCGCCCTTGGCAACGACGCTGCCGCTGAACTCGGACGTGATGGTGATCGAGGTAGGCACGGAAGTCTCCGGGGCAGAGGGAGCGAAGGACCCGTTGGAGGTGGGCCAGTGGGCAGAGCGTCCGGCAAATCCGGGGTTTGGTCCGGCCGAGAATCGCTGGTAGAAGCCGCACGGTGGCGGTCAGCCGGGTGCCCCGCCGCAGCAGGGCACCCGGTCGGTCAGAAGAAGGGATTCTCTGTCGGCCGGTCGGCCCCGGTGGCGGCTCGGAGCAGTTCGGTGAGGTCTTCGGGCTCGGACGACCTCTGGTCTATCCACCACCCGGCACGGGTCACCGTACGAGCGTTCTCCTCGATCTCCGCCCACTCCGCTTCGCTGGTCGTGCCTTCGGTGACCAGTGCGGTGTAGGCGTTGGTCAGGATCTGGTGACGACAGCGCACGCCCCAGGGAACGGCCCGCTCGGTCCCCTCCAGGGGAGGCATCCGGTACTGCTCGGACCAGGCTTCGGACGCCGTCTGCTCCTCGGCACGCTTCGCCTTGAGCCAGGCGGCCTTGTCCTGCTCGTCGCCCTCGTTCGAGGCGCGCCAGCAGTCCGTGCACTCCTGCCTGGCGAGCCACTCGGCGAAGCCGGCGCGGCGGTCAGCCGGTCGGTCGGACAAGTCGCGGTCGGCATGGTGACCGCAGGTGTGGTCGATAGGCCAGATCGTCTTCACGGCCATGGAAGGGCCTCCTTGAGGAGTTGGATCAGCGGTCGCGGGAGTACGCGATGCGAGGGTCAACCGGCCGGACCGCCGGTGTGATGACGGCGGCGGCGGGGACCGGCGCCCTGCCCGGGATACCGGCACGGGCCGGGCTGGCGGCGAGCGCGGCGGCGCTCAACGGAGACGCGCGGGCGGGACCACGACCGCGCTCACGGCCGGCGGTCGGCGTGGCAGCAGGGCGGGGCCGAGCCGTCACCTCTTGAGCGAGGCGGGGCTGCACTGCGACCTGGAGCCCTGAACGGTGCAGGGCCACCGTGGCGTCGGCGACTTTCCCCAGCGCCTCGACGCGATCGGTGGTCGCGGGGAGCGTGTAGATGTCCAGGCTCGAGTTGTGCCGCCAGCCGTCCTCCACCAGCGCCAGCCCGCTGAGGCCGGAGACACGGTCGTCAAGGGCTGCGACGATGCCGAGCTGCGGGTGATCGGCGAAGGCGACGTCTGGTTCACCGAGCGGACCGCGGTCGCGTACCTGTGCCGTGTCGGGCGCCGGTGCAGGGTCAAGTGCGACGTCCACATCGACCTGGTAGCCGGCCTTGCGCAGCAGCTCGATGGCCCGGCTCGTACGGCCGTGTCCGTCACGGTTCTGGTCGGCCAGCGCGTACAACGTCGGCTGGTCGGGGACGGGATGGAAGTCGAATCCCTTGAGCATCCAGGTGCTGGCCGTGAGGTTCTTCGGGTTCGCGGCGACGATGCCGTGGACGGGGTGGTGACCGAAGGCCAGGTCGGGCAGCACGTCGTAGTGGCTGGGCATGGCAGATCCATCCGAGGCGGGTGCGGTTGCAGGTGCGGGCGACGGGCGGATCAGTTCTGAGGGTGCGGTGCACGGAGGACTCCTGGATCGCGGTCGGTCAGAGCCGGGGAGCGGATGAGGAACTGGCCGACGGCGGCGCGGCCCGCGCGGAAGACTCCGGCGGCGGACCGGTCGGGAGCACGCGCTGGCCGACCGACGGCGAAGAGGCGAGAGCGACACTCGCCCGGGATGGAATGGAGTCGGGCGGGAGCACGGTGGCGGCGCGCGCCTTGCCGGAACGTTCCTGCTCCTGGCGTGGCGGTACGCCAAGCAAATCCAGGCGGGCGTCGACAGCGGAGAGGAGATCCGGCAGGCTGCCGCCGTGGCGCGCATGCGGACCGTCCGGCTCGGAGTCGTAGATCACCTCGTAGACGGCAGGCTCGACGGACCGGTGGCGGGTGACCATCCAGCTTTCCGGGGACTCGGGGTGCTCGGAGGGTGGCTCCTGCGGCGGCGAGATGATCAGTGAACTGCCGTCGGGAAGCTCGGCGTGGACGATGTAGTCGCTGAGGCCGTACTCGACGGTGCCCTCCAGGCCGCGCTGCCCGAGCGCGGAACAGAGGGCAGCCTGAAGGCGACGCGGATCGGACGTGGCGGTCGGGGGCGGGGTTTCGTGGTGCATGGAGTTCTCCGTTGCGAACGCCCCGCCGCACGGCGGGAGCCGCCGGGGGGCGTGGAGCTTGAAGGGTTGCGGTGGTCCATGAGGATCCGGTGATCGGGCAGTTTGGCGCTGCCGTGACTGCGTGCTAGGGATCACCGCGAGCGACCGGGAGCCGGCGGATGCGATGCCGGCGGGACCTGGGGCGAAGCAGTTGATACGGCAGGGGTGTTGTGCGTCGAGCGAGTCAGGGCGACGCGAGCCCACTCGGTCTGCGCCGGCCGTTCGGTGTCCGCCCGGTGAGCTAGGTATTCACCTACACGCACCAACGCCGGCCCCTTGGAACCGAGTTCATGTGAGTAGTGCCAGCCCTCGGTGTTGCGGTGCTCCTCGGCACGCTCCTTGTAGAGGTGGAGCACGCTCGGCTGCGAACCGCCCATAAGCGCCATGACGCCGTCCCATTCGTGCCGCAGCTCCTCCGCCCGGAACAGGATGGTGTCGATCCCGCGTATCCGACGGAGGTCGTCACTGATCGGCCCCTCGACGTAGTCGGGGCCGTCGGCGGCGGCGCGGACCCCGGCCAGCACCTCGGGTCCGTGGTCGAGGAACACCTCGGCGTGCTTCCACGCTTCGGCGTCCTGCTTGACCTTCCCGTCCCCGTAGACCTTGTCGTCCAGCGGCCAGCCGTCCGCGTCGCAGAGCGAGTCCGAAACCGCGTCCCAGGCGTCGCACGCCTCGTTGATCCCGGCGGCGGCCGAGGCCAATGCCGGGAGGTGCCGTCGCCACGCCAGAGGGTCAGTGGCCTGCGACGGCTGGTTGTCACCGGAGGAAGGAGTGGAAGAAGAAGACATGATCGATTCCCGTTGCTGTGCTGGTCGTTGGGCTAGGCCGCCATGCGGGCGTCTGTGTCGAACAGCTCCCGCTCAGCCGGGTGGAGGATGTGCTGGGTGATGAACGAGCGCCCGGCGACCTTCCACAGACCTCGGCCCCTGGTCAGAGCGGACACCGCCTGGGTCTCGACGCCGGTCAGGCCGAGCAGAGATGCAGCGGCGGCGAGCTGGTCAGGCTCCTGGCGGTAGATAATGCGCGTGCTGCAGTCCGCGAGGAGCCCCTCGGCAAGGACCCGGCCGCGAGACCCGGCGTCGCCCGCCGAGAGCAAATCGCTGAGGCGGTGGATCACCATCAGGTTCGCGATGCCCAGCCCTCGGGAGAGCTTCCACTGGCTCTGCATCCGCTCCAGCAGCCCGACGTGCCGCATCAGCCGCCACGCCTCGTCGTAGATCACCCAGCGCCGACCGCCATCGGGATCACTGAGGGCTGACTCCATCCACGCGCTCGCGCACGTCATCGCGAGCACCAGTGCCGTGTCGTCACCGGAGCCGCCGAGACGGGAGAGATCGATGGACAGCATCGGTGTGGTCGGGTCGAACGAAACGGTGCTCGGCGCGTCGAACATGCCGCTCAAGTCGCCGTGCACGAGACGTCGCAGGGCGTGGGCGAGGTCCTGGGCGGCTGAACCGAGGTGCCCCGCCTGGTGGCCGAGGGCGTGGTCGAGGCGTTCGGGGGAGCCAAGTACGTGCGCGATCTCGCCGAGCAGCGGCACCGTGCCCCGGGCGGCGGCGTCAGCGACGACCAGATCCAGGGCCAGGTCGAGGGCGGTGTGCTCCATCGGCAGCAGGTCGCGCTTCAGCACGGTGCGGGCGAGGCTGGCCAGCAGCAGCAGACGGCGCTTGCGAACCTCCGTGAACCAGTCCTCTTCGCTCACGGAGGCGGGGCGGTCCGGGGCGTCCAGTGGGTTCAACCGGCCAGGGAGCCCCGGGCCCAGGGCGATGCTGTAGCCGCCGAGGGCCTGCGAGACACCGGTCCACTCCCCCTTGGGATCGCAGGGGATGTAGATCCGGTAGCCGTGGGCGATCGACCGGGTGGCGATCGACTTCGCCAGCGCCGACTTGCCCATGCCGATGATGCCGGCCAGGACCGCGTTGGGGTTGGTGAAGCCCTCCACCCTGCCGCTGTTGTAGAGCGAGAAGGGGTCGAAGCAGAAGGCCGCTTCCGCGTGCACATCGCGGCCGATGAACACCCCTTCGGCGCCCAGGCCGCCCTCGGCCACGAACGGGTACGCGCCGCTGGCCGTGGCAGTGGTCATCCGGTGGGCGGGCAGGTCGAGCTTGCCGCCGCGGGCGGAGGCCGGACCGGGGCGACCGGCGAGCGGATAGGTGGGCCGCAGATCCGGGTCGAGGATCTGCTCGGCGCGGTGCCTGGGCGGGTTTCCGGCGAGGCGTGCCTGGCGGCGGGCCTCAGTGAAACCGGCTCGGGCGGCCCGCTGCTCGGCGCGTGTCGTCTTACGGGGCACGAACAGAGGGGAGGCACTGGCGCGGGTACGAGGCATGAGCGTTTCTCCAGGTGAGGGGTGGGTCAGCGGCGGACGAGGCCGGTGAACGGGGCGTGCAGGTCGGCCGGGGTGGTACGCCGCCGCACGAGATGCGCGGTGCGCTGGTGGCGCTGGCAGATGGTCAGTTCCGGCGCCCCCTCTGGACGGCCGGCCTGGCACGCCTCCGGTTCGGGGATCTCGCCGGAGTCCGGCCGGGGCGCCGCGTGGTAGGCGGCGTGGACGTGCTCGGCGGCCTGCCAGATGCGGGTGCGGGCGGTACGGAGCTGGTCGCCCTCGACCGCGACGAGCTGCCCGGTGCGACCGGCGTGGGCGTCGAGCAGCCCGTACAGCGAGACGAGGTGGGCGTGCAGGGCGCCCAGCTCGGCCCGGGTGGTGACCAGCGGGCCGCCCGGGATGTTGAGCGCCCGGTGAAAGTCGAGCGCGGCGGTGGCGAAGGGCACGAAGTCCTGCGCGGTCGGGCTGGCGGTGCGGGACATGAGGGTGCTCTTTCGAAGGGAAGGGTCAGGCAGCGAGCGCGAGCGGCAGGGCGGCGGCGGTGAACGCCTCGGCCTGCTGCCAGGTCAGCGGCCGGAGATCGAGCTGGGCGCCGACAGCGGCGGTCTCCACGACGGCGCAGGCGGTGCGCAGCTCGTCCTCGGTGTCGGCCGAGACGGTCAGCAGACCGGTCAGGGCGACGTCGGCGTGCCCGGCGATGAGCTGGCGTTCGCGGGACTTGATGTCCTGGTACTCGATCGAGTCCGCCTCGGAGTCGACCTGGCCGCGCCGAGCCCGCTCGGCGGCGTCGGCGATCACGCTGGACTTCTTGCGCTGCACGTCGCGCAGGGCGGCGTCGAGGTTCTTCGGCTCGTAGGAGAGCGACAGCGTGCGCCGGACGCCGCCGGTGAACAGGAGCTGGTGCAGGAAGCCGGCGCTGGTCTCGGTGCGCGGCCAGTTCTCCACCCAGTAGGTGGCGTGCACGGCGGAGTCGGTGGCGATGCGGTCCGCCTTCTCGACGACCACGACGGGTCCGGCGGCGGCGGGCTCGGCCTCGGGGCGACCCGCCGTGGACCAGCGGTCGAGTGTCGCCAGCGCCTTCGGGTCGTAGGAGGTGCGCACCACGGCGGCGATCTCGCGTGCGGTGAGCCAGCCCGTCGGGGTGAGACCGGCGGTCCGCGCCGCCTGGTCGAACGTCGAGGTGAGCTGGGCGAGGACACTGAAGGCACCGGTGAGACCGCCGCCCGCCTGGTTGATCAGCCGACGGGCCGCCTTGGTGTCCAGGGAAACCGCGACGTACGCCTCGTGCGGGGCTGCTGCGGGACCGGCGCTCTGGATCAGCTCGTTGTAGATCGCGCCGGCCATCGGGGTGTCGGGTCGGCCGTGCTCTTCCCAATAGCGGCGCAGCGCGTCGCCGGAGTCGGGGATGGTGCGCTCGATCACCTGGATGCGGGCGATCTGCCCGGTACGGGCGAGGGCTGCCAGCGCGCGTCCCCAGCCGCCGACGTTGGCCTGCTGGGTGCCGGGGTCGAGCAGGGCGTAGGCGCGGGAGGAGACCTTGACGACCGCGGTCAGCGTCCCGGTGTGCGGGTTGTGGACTGCGCCGTACTTGCCGTCGGGAGCAGTGGTCACGCGCAGGCTGGCGGCGGTGCCGGGGAGGTGGAGCAGTCCCTCGCGGGTCGGCCGGCGGGAGGGCCGGGTGAGCCAGACGAGCTGGCCTCGCATCCGGCGCAGCGTGTATCGGACGACGATCGGGGCCCAGTCCGCCAGAGCACGGCCTCGGTGGCGGACGAAGACGAGCAGGGCGATCACGGCCCACAGTGGGATGAGCTGGAGGGCGCCGACCACACCGCGGGCGAGGATCACGGCGAGAAGGAGAAGGCCGGTGAGCCCGGCGACGGCCAACTGCGGGACGGACAGGCCGAGCAGGACGCCGCGCCTGCTGCGGTGCGGGAACTTCACGGTAGGCGTGGAGGACTGGTGCTTGCCGGACATGGTGGTTCCAGACGGTGGGAACGGGCGGAGGACGGGGCGCGCGGCGCTCTTCTGGACGTCATGGCGAAACCTTCCTGCGGGTGGGGGGCGGGGCGGGCCGTGGAGTGCGGCCCGCCCCCGGGGATGTGGGTCAGGAACCCGACGGCGGCTGGGTGGGATACACCCAGTTCGTCGGCGTCGCGGAGCCGGTGGCCGACGGACCGGACGCGGACGCCGGAGTGCCCGAGGCCGAAGGTCCGGGGTCGGCTGGCGGCATGGAGGTCATGTCGCCGCCCGGAGCCGATGCGGCTGCGAGGTGACCGGAGCCGCCCGCAACGCCTTGGGCAGTCGATTCGGACCCTTCCGGTTCGTCCTCGCCAGGACGTGTGATCAGCGGCGGGATCCCGGGGCGCTGGATCAGAGCCCGGCCCTTGTCGCCGCTCGCGTCCGGGTCTTCGCCGTACCGGAAGCGGGTCTGCTGCTTGGGCGGACCAGCGTCGATGCCCTCCTTGCTGAGGTTGCCGCCGGAGGGGTTGATGCCGGAGGCGACGCCATCGGTGCCCGCGCCCGGGACCTGGTTCGGACCCTGCGGAGCGGGGGCGCCGGTACCGGCCCGCAGTGCGAGGCTGCCTGCGGTCTTCGCGGCTCCTGCGGCGACCGCCAAGCCGGCGACACCGGTGCGGTGCATGTCATCGTGGCCGCCGCCGTCACTGGCCCAGTGGACGAACTTGTACGTCGCGTAGGGGCAGAGCAACACCAGGACCATCACGACGATGCCGGCCATCGCGTCGGACAGGGCCGCCATTCCGTCGCTGGCGTCGCTCTTGCCCATGGCGGAGACGCCGATCAGGAAGACCACGGTCATCAACAGCTTGGAGACGATCAGGGTGCCGGTGGCCTCGATCCAGCCGCGCCGCCACCGCTTGGCGACCTCCCAGCCGCCGCCCGCCCCGGCGAACACCGCCAGCGCGACCATGATCAGGACGCCGACCTTGCGGGCCACCATCACGCCCCAATAGAGGAAGGCACCGATCGCGCACCCGAAGGCCACCAGCGCGGGCACACCCCAGCCGAGGCCGTACATGGCCCCCATCTGATCAACCTTGATCACACGACGGATCGCGTCGTCGATCGAGGTGTTGGCGGCTTGGAACAGCCCGTCGGACAGCGCGTCGACCACGGTGATGGCGACGGTCGTGAAAGCGATGGCGGAGAAGCTGAAGAGGACTCCGGTCATGGTGCCGAACGCCGCCTTGGCGAGGGCACGTTCGTCGCGGCGCCAGGCCGCAGTCATGAGCTGGATGCAGAAGATGCCGACGGTCAGGGCGAGGCCGATGGGCAGCAGCAGCTCGTAGTTGTCGCGGAACCACCCGGCGTTGAGGTCGATGGCCGTCGTCTTGTTGACGGCTTTGGCGGCCAGGTCGGCCGCGCTGGACGCCAGCTCGGCCGCCGACTTCGCGATCCACGCGCCGAGACCGTCGGTGACGGTGCCGGCGGGGTTGGTGGCGAAGTCGACAGCGCCGCACACCTTGTCCATCAGCGGGAAGTCGCAGACTCCCATGGGTCGTACCTCCGTTCTGGGGCGAGGGTCAGGGCGCGACGGACGGCATGACGCCGACCAGGGCGCAGGGGTCATTGGGTCGGCACTGGACCGCGAGGGTGGTGGAACGGCTCTCCGCGCCGCCGGCGGCCGAGCCCTTCCAGCGAATCGACTGCTTGCCGGAGACCGTGACGGCGTAGATGTACGCCTGGGTGATCGCCCCGGGGTCGTCCTGGAGGGCCTGTGTGAAGGCGTGGGGGAAGTGCCCTTCGTTGATCTTGGCGGTGGCGACCTGCTTGTTGGCGGCCATCTCCTTCCACAGCACGGCCGAGGGGACCACCTGGTCGACGGAGGCCGGATCGGCGTACTTCGACTCCGTGGTTAGCCAGCCGCGCAGCGCCTTGCGCAGCTCGGGCTGCGAGTACGCGCGGGTGTCGTACGACCACAGCGCTGCTGCGGCGGCCTTCCCGTACGTGATCGGGTCGTGGGTTTTCGGCGGAATGGGGAGAGCGCGGGGGCGGGTGTACGGCCCGGGCGGTGCCGCGGACGACGAGGACGCCGTGGGCGAACTCGGCGCTGGCGTCGCCGTATCGGAGGGGCTTCGGCCCTCGCGGGTGAGGTAAGCGGCCAGGCCGGCGAGGGCGACGAGCACCGCCAGGACGGCAGTGCCGAGCAGCGCCCGGCGGCGCACGCGAGAAGTGCCGCCGGGGTGGGAGGAGTGCTGAGCCATCAATGGACCTGCGTCCCGAGCGTCGAGAAGAACGCCACCACACCGTTGGCCGCACCGAGCAGAAGGGCCGCGCCCGCACTTACCAGCACGCCCTTCTTCCCGTTCGCCTCGGCCTGGTGACCACCCGAGTGGTGACCCCAGGCCCACACGCCCGCACTGACGGCAAGGGCGCCGACCACGGCGACGAGCCCGAAGAGGTTGATCGAACCCATTACCTGCTTGAGGACGTTGAGGCCAGGGAGCCCGCCCTCGTTCGGCTTGATTCCGGGGTCGTAGGCAAGCTGTATGACCTGGTCAGCGAGATACATAGGAACTCCAGTTCGAATGAGCGCACGCCAAAGCCCGGCGGGGCGAACCAGCGGCGGCGCGAGGGGGAGGTGAGGAAGGGGAGGAGCGCCGGTCAGACAACTCGGCGGGCCGCGAGAATCCGCGATTTCCAGGACGCGACGGTGGTGATCCGTACGACGTCACCGGTGTGCGGGGCGTGGACGATCAGGCCCTGCCCGATCGCCATCCCGACGTGTTCCGGTACGGCGGCCGTCCCCTCGGTGAAGAGGAGGTCGCCCGGCTTGAGGGCATCGACCGAGACGGCCTTGCCGTCCTTGACCTGCGTGTACGTGGTCCGCGTCAGGGCGACCCCGGCGGCCTTGTACGCGCCCTGCATCAGGGAGGAGCAGTCGCAGCGGTCCATCGGCTTTTTGCCGTGGGAGTCGGTGCACGTGCCGCCCCATTGATACGGGGTGCCGAGCTGGCCGAGCGCCCACCGGATCGCCGTCTGTACCTTCGGCGGCGCGGAGGCGGGAATCTTGTACTCCTCCGGCAGTGCGCCCGCCGGGATGGTGCCGAAGTCCGTCCCATCGCCGTGCGCCGAACAACCCCCCGCGGAATCGGGAGAGGGGCTGCCGGTGTCGGCAGAGCCGGACGGCGACGGGCTCGGCGATGCGCCGCCGGCCTTCTGCAGCAGGGGCTCGATGGCCTTCTGCAGGGCGGTGGCCAGCGGCTCCCATTTGGCGTACGCCTCCGGGAAGCCCGACTTCTGTACCGCTTGGGCGGCCTGGGTGACAGAGAGGGACTGCCAGCCGGAGACCTTCTTGAGCCCCTCGTAGAACTTCGTCGAGGCGTGCACCGGGTCGAGGATCTGGCTGGCCGTACCCCAGCCCATCGACGGCCGCTGCTGGAAGAGACCCAGCGAATCGCGGTCGCCGTAGGTCAGGTTCCGCAGGCCGCTCTCCTGCAGCGCGGTCGCCAGGGCGACGACCTGCCCTCGGGCGGGGATGTTCATCGCGACGCCCGTGGCCTGGATCGTCTTGGCGTTGGGCACTTGGTCGGCAGGCGCGTCCAGACCCGGCACGGAGACCGAGCCCTTGTCGCCGCCGTCCAGGATGGCCTTCACCTGCTTGGCGACGGCGGAGGCGTCCACACCCTGTGCACCGTCGGTCGAGCACGAAGCCGAGGCGGTCCCGGCACCGATGCCAAGGATCGGCAGTGCCAGCAGGAGTGGTCCGATGGCGCACAGACCGACGAGGGCTCCCGTCGTCTTCTTCACGGCCGCCGCCGTTCAGCGCGACGGTGGTGCGGACCGGTCGAGGGAGGTGGGTCGGGGCGCGGGTGTGTCAGGGCATGCTGCATCGCAGCGGCTCCTCGGTGTTCGAAGGAGACGCGGTGCCGACTTCTCGTGCAAAGCCGTCGGCACCGCGCCGATGTGCATCCGCCTCTCGGCGGGCCCGGGTCAGAGGAGTTGGTAGCTCCAGGACGCCGGTTTCTGGTCACGCGCGGCAGCCAGCCGCGCTCGTAATCTCAGGCAGTGCACAGGGGCCTCCTCATGGCGCTCGCGGGCAGATGGACAACATGCCTCCGACGCTGCTCGATTGGACGAGATAGCACGGATGAGCACAGCTCAACGGGGGTGGAGCAGCGCTCCTTCCCGGTGGTACGGCGAGACAGTAGACCGGGATTCCGGCCGCGCCAAACGACTGCCATCCAGGGGCCCGAAGCAGGGAGCCACCTCGTTAGGCGCGGCCGGAATTCGCCGTTAACCTCCGCTGCAACCTCGCACCGGATGCACGCCGTTGAGCGCTGTCCGGAGCAGGTCCAGACTCCGCCGCGCCCGAAGAGAGGCCCTCCCCATGAGCTACACGCTGCACCGAGGCGACGCCCTGACCGTCCTGAAGTCCCTCCCGGACGAGAGCGTCCAGGCGGTGATCACCGATCCGCCGTACAACTCTGGGGGCCGCACCAGCTCCGACCGGACCGGCCGTACCGCACGTGCCAAGTACGTCACGAGCAACTCGGCGCACGACCTCGCCAACTTCCCGGGTGAGAACCGTGACCAGCGCTCCTACCGCTCCTGGCTCACCGAACTGCTCACCGAGGCGTACCGGGCCTCGACCGAGCACGCGGTCGCCATGGTCTTCACCGACTGGCGGCAGGAGCCGACCACCTCCGACGCCCTTCAGATGGCGGGATGGACCTGGAGCGGCACGATCCCGTGGATCAAGCCGTCCAGCCGACCCCGCAAGGGCGGGCCGAAGCAGGACTCGGAGTTCATCATCTGGGGCGTCAAGGGCTCCCTCGACAACACCCGCGACCTCTACCTGCCGGGGCACTACATCGCCTCCCAGCCCCGCAAGGGCCGGGTTCACATCACCCAGAAGCCGGTTGAAGTCATGCAGCAGCTCGTCCAGGTCTGCCCCGAGGGCGGCACCATCCTCGACCCGTTCACCGGCAGCGGCTCCACGGGCGTCGCGGCCCTGCGCGAGGGACGCCGCTTCGTGGGCGTCGAGCTGTCCGAGCACTACGCCGACGTCGCCGAGGAGCGGCTGCGGGCCGAACTGACGAAGGAGGACTTCGAGCTGGCCGGACCGGAGGCATGAGCGTGAGAGCGGAGAGGCCGGGGCCGGCGGCCCGCAGACGCCAAAGGGGCGGCTGGTGCAACGACTAACCGATGCACCAGCCGCCCCTCCTGCTGTGTCAGGCCGCCTCGAACGCCCGCCGGATCAGCGGCGCCGCCTTCTCCAAGTCGGCTGCCGAGACGACGCGCACCTCCAGATCGCCGGTCCCGAGGTGTCCGATGCCGCGCATGTCCCGGGTGAAGCCCTCCTCCAGCTCGACCGAGTCCGGGTCGAGTCTGAGGTACACCAGGATCGCCTCGTGCTTCGGACGGAAGATCACCGACGCCACGTTCACCAACCGCCGGTAGGCGATGTAGTGCCGCAGCGGCGCCACCTCAACCTCGCCCCATGCCGTGAGCGCCTCGTCCAGCTCTCTGTACAGGCCCCGCAGACACTCCGGGACGCGGCCGAGCCTTGCTGGCGAAGGCGTCACCGGTGCCGTCGGAGCGCTGTCAACCACTATTGCTCGCTCCCGGCTCCGGCGAGACGAGGTGGCGCTCGGGAGGCCGGGTGCCAAGTCGACGAGCAGCAGGCCCAGCAGGCCACCCTCGAAGATCCGGTAGCGCACCAGGTCGATCCGCTCGGGCAGACGCTGCACGGCCACCCGGTCGTGGTGCGAAAAGCCGGCCGCGATGCAGACCATCCGCGGACGACGCCAGTCGATCGACTCGGCGGCCTCCGCGCCCAGCATCTTCCGTACGAGCGCCTCGAACTCGTGGTGCGCCGACTCCAGCCAGGACAGGTACGAAACGGCCTGCGACAGCACCCCGCTGTCCGAGCCCTTCTTGAACTCGATCACCACCGGGCTGCCGTTCTCGTCCAACCCGAGGGTGTCGATCCGCCCCCGGTGCCAGGGCCCGGTCGCGTACTCAGACGCCAGGAACCGGATGCCCAGCATCTGCTCCAGGCCGGCCTCCACCCGCCGCTGCAGCTCCACCTCCAGCGCCACCGTCGAACTGGAAAGCTCGACGTCCCGCCCGTCCGCGGCCCGTCGGAACATCATCAGCTCGGCCACCAGCGCCCCTTCCGCGATCTCTGCAAGGAGACCAATCGAACGAACGCGCTGGATATTCCACCTGCGGGCAGTCCGATCACTCAGGGGGGCGCCGCTCAAGGGGCGCGTTGAAGTCGAAGTGGATGGGCTCAAACCGACCGCTTCACCTTTGGCAGGGCCTCTCCCGCCGAGTTCGAGACATCGCCTCCGCCCACCGCGGATGCCTGCTCTCGGCGCTGCCCCCAATCAGCGAGACCGGTCCCGCACCGGTCGAGGAGCCCGTCGGGTAACACCGTCGCGGACACGCGAGCCGGGCGCCACGCCCGAAGGCTTTTCGAGGCTGTGCACGCCCTGACCCGTTCTGGTCGGAGCCACAGCTCAGTAGCCCGGGAGCTGGGCCTGAATCGCCACACCGTCAGCGAGTGCCCGGGCCCGCACCTAGCAGGAGGTGGTGCGTCGCTCGCCTCGCAAGCACTCCACTTCCGGACGTGGCGGGCGCCACGTGGTGTTGACGAGTGGCTCCAGGTGCGGCAGTGTCGGGCACTAAATGAACAATCAATAAGTGGAGCTTCCATGCCTGAAGCCGTCATCGTCTCGATCGCCCGTTCGCCGATCGGCCGCGCTGTCAAGGGGTCCCTCAAGGATGTGCGGCCCGACGACCTCGCCGCCCAAATGGTCCGGGCGGCGCTGGACAAGGTGCCCGCCCTCGCGCCGACCCAGGTGCAGGACCTGATCCTCGGTGTGGGGCAGCCTGCGGGGGAGTCGGGGCACAACCTGGGCCGAGCCGTTGCAGTCCTCGCCGGGTTCGACCATCTTCCCGGTGTCACAGTGAACCGCTACTGCTCCTCCAGTCTCCAGACCACGAGGATGGCGCTCCATGCCATCAAGGCGGGGGAGGGTGAGGTGTTCATCTCCGCGGGTGTGGAGTCAGTGAGCCGCTACTTCGTTGGTGATGCGGACAGCTTCCCGGCCAGCAGGAACCCGCTGATGGACCAGGCGCAGGAACGTACCGAGCGGTTCTCGGCAGGCGGCCAGGTCTGGGAGGACCCAAGGCAGCTTGGCCAACTGCCCGATCTCTACATCTCGATGGGCCAGACCGCCGAGAACGTCGCCCAGTACAAGGACATCTCCCGCGCGGACCAGGACGCTTTCGGTGTGCGAAGCCAAAACCTTGCCGAGAAGGCGACGACCGACGGCTTCTGGGCGCGGGAGATCACGCCTGTGACACTGCCTGACGGCACCGTCGTCAACGCCGACGACGGGCCGCGTGCCGGCGTCACGCTGGAAGCGGTATCCCAGCTCAAGCCCGTCTTCCGACCCGACGGCACGGTGACAGCAGGCAACTGCTGCCCGCTGAACGACGGAGCCGCGGCCATGGTCGTGATGTCCGACATCAAGGCCAGGGAGCTCGGCCTCACGCCGCTGGCGCGCGTCGTTAGCACCGGTGTCTCCGGGCTGTCCCCGGAGATCATGGGCCTGGGCCCGGTGGAGGCCACGAGGAACGCGCTGCGCATCGCTGGGCTGCACATCGACGACATCGACCTCTTCGAGATCAATGAGGCGTTCGCCGCACAGGTCATCGCCTCCGCGCGCGAACTCGGCATCGACGAGGACAAGTTGAACGTCAATGGCGGTGCTGTCGCTGTCGGTCATCCCTTCGGCATGACCGGCGCCCGGATCACCGCAACCCTCATCAACTCGCTCCAGTCGCAGGACAAGGAACTCGGCGTCGAGACCATGTGTGTCGGGGGCGGCCAGGGGATGGCGATGGTCCTGGAGCGGCTGTCATGAGCCGCCGCTTCACAGGAAAGACCGCGATCGTCACCGGCGCCAGCCGCGGAATCGGGCTCGCCATCGCGGAGCGGCTCGTTCGCGACGGGGCAAAGGTCGTCGTGACGGCTCGCAACCAGGATGCTCTCGACGAGGCCGTCGAGTTCCTGGGCGGCTCCGATGTCGCGCTCGGCATCGCAGGGAAGGCAGACGACCCGGCACACCAAGACGGCGTAGTACAGCAAGCCCTCCGGGCATTCGGCAGCGCCGACTTCCTCGTCAACAACGCCGGCATCAACCCCGCACACGGCCCGCTCATGGACCTGGACCTCGGTGCCGCCCGCAAGACCGTCGAAGTCAACTGCGTCGCAGCGGTGTCGTGGGTGCAGAAGGTGTATCGGCACTGGATGAAGGAGAACGGCGGCTGCATTGTCAACCTGTCGTCGGTCACGGGCATCCGCCCGGCGCCCGGCATCGGCTTCTACGGCGCCACGAAGGCGATGCTCAACTCGCTGACCGAGCTGCTCGCCGTCGAACTCGGGCCCGACATCCGAGTGAACGCGGTGGCCCCCGGAGTAGTGAAGACCAGGTTCGCGACCTCCCTGTACGAGGGCAAGGAGGAAAGCGTGGCCGAGGCCTACCCCCTCAAGCGACTCGGCGAGCCTGCAGACATCAGCGGCACGGTCGCTTTCCTCCTCTCCGACGACGCCGCCTGGGTCACCGGCCAGACGGTGGTCATCGACGGTGGCCTGACGCTGTCCGGCGGCGTCGAGTAACGCCGCCGCCTCGGTACACCTCGTGCTCGCCGCCAGAGCGCGAGCCGACATCGATCACCACACAGGAGCTACCCATGCCCCCATCCGTCCCTGACTACCCGCGTACGGCAATCGTCACCGGCGCAGCGCGCGGTATCGGCGCAGAGGTCGCGCGCAGGCTGGCAGCAGACGGCCTTGCGGTTGCGGTCGTCGACCTCGACGAGACCGCCTGCACTGCCGTGGTCGACGAGATCAAGTCCGCAGGCGGATGTGCCGTCGCAGTTGGTGCAGATGTCGCCGACGAGGCCGCGGTCGAGAAAGCCGTGAAGCGAGTCGCCAACGAGCTCGGCGACCCGACGGTCCTCGTCAACAACGCCGGCATCATCCGCGACAACCTGCTGTTCAAGATGACGCTGTCCGACTGGGACTCCGTCATGAACGTCCACCTGCGTGGCTCGTTTCTCCTCGCCCGTACCGTCCAGCGTTACATGACTCAGGCCGGCTGGGGCCGCATCGTGAACCTTTCCAGCGTCTCAGCGCTCGGCAACCGGGGCCAGGCCAACTATGCGGCGGCCAAGTCCGGGCTCCAGGGCTTCACCAAGACCCTCGCCCTGGAGCTCGGCCGGTTCGGGGTCACCGTTAACGCCGTGGCACCGGGATTCATCGAAACGGAGATGACCGCGGAGACCGCCGCACGGATCGGCATCTCCTTCGACGACTTCAAGGAAGCGGCCACCAAGGAGATCCCGGTCGGCCGCACCGGCGTGCCCGCCGACATCGCCCACGCCGTGTCCTTCTTCGCGAGCGAGGACGCCGGCTTCGTCTCAGGCCAGGTCCTCTACGTCGCCGGAGGGCCGAAGGGATGAGGGTCTTCAACGGTGTCGCAGAGCTCGATCAGGCTGTCGGCAGCCACCTCGGTCACTCCGAATGGCACACAGTGACCCAAGACCAGATCGACACCTTCGCCGAGGGCACGGGGGACCATCAGTGGATCCACATCGACGCCGAGCGAGCGACTGAGGGCCCCTTCGGCACAACCATCGCGCACGGCTACCTGACGCTCAGTCTCGTCCCGATGCTGACGTGGCAGGTCTACCGCGTCGACAACATCGCGATGAGCGTCAACTACGGAGCGAACAGGCTCCGGTTCCCCTCCCCCGTCCCTGTGGGCTCGCGGGTGCGTGCCGGCGTGGAACTCCTCGAGGTGACGCCCGGTAGTACAGGGATCAAGATCGTCACCCGCGTCACGATCGAGCGGGGCGGGAGCGAGAAGCCGGCCTGCGTCGTCGACACGGTCAGTGTGCTGGTCCCGTGATCGTAGCGGGGGGCCGCGCGAGGCCCTTCGTTGAACGCACGATCAGTTGGATAGGATCAGTTCTACCCGCATTGTCGTGCCGAGAGCCTCTGCCGCGGCAGTAAGCCGGCCATTGCCCAGAGCGACGCTCTGTTCGGAGCCAATGAGAGGGGATCGAGTGCCAGCCAGGACCTCGCGACGGACGAGGACCGCGGAGGAGACCCGCGACGTCCTGCTCGATGCAGCCGCCCATTTGTTCCGTCAGCATGGCTACGAGTCGACCTCTCTCAAGGCGCTCGGCACGCAGGTAGGCGTGTCGCCCTCGGCGATGTACTGGCACTTCTCGTCCAAGAGCGACCTGCTCTTCGCGGTCGTGGAACGGACCCTCCTGCGATTCCGTGACAGACTCGTCCAGGAACTGGCTGCGACCGACGGCACCCCGAGGGAACGTATCCGCGCCTTCGTCCGGTTCTACGTCCACACACAGCTCAACGAGACGGTCGACGTCGACGCCTACACGTCGTTCCTCGCGACCGCGCACATCGCAGACCACCTCCCCGCCGAAGCCTGTCGGCAGCTGATTGGCTACGAGCGCGAGATCTACGCCCTGCTCCGGACCGCCATCGAGGAAGGCATCGCCTCTGGGGAGTTCGGAGTAGACACGCCCTCCTCGGCCGCCTTCGCGATCGTCGGCATGTGCGAGAACGTCCAAACCTGGTGCCGCCACGGCGACGCCGACGCGGTGACCACATCCGAGCAGTACGCCGACTACGCACTGTCGATCGTTCGAACATCGCCGGCCTAAAAAGCCGCTGCCTCGCCTTCTGACGGGCGATGGGCCCCCTCCCTCGGGTGGCGACCGCAGAAGAGTGCCGCACGACGTCGCGGTTGTCGCGATGGCCCCTTGGCCACGCCTCGACGCGCCGAAGCACGCTTTCACTCGGGCTGATTCGCCGGTCCGCGCCACATTCCTTCGATGGCTCTTGACCCACGTATGTGTCCGGCCACACACTGCTTATTGAACGACCAATAAGGAGTCGGGACGGGTGCGCTTTCTGTAGGCGTGATCTACGGAACCGTCCACGCCGCGACCCGACCATCACTGCGGCATCGACGTTGCTGGTCGCCGTGATCCGGCTGGTAGACATCGTCGCCGCGCTCCTGCTTCAGAGGCGGTTTCTGGCAGCCGTCGCGGGCGCTGCCGAGCCCGATTCCAACTGGACCCGAGGCCCCGAAGGAGTGAGCATGCAGTTCAACCTTGCGCGAATCCTGATCGAGTCCGCGCAGCGCCATCCAGACCGCGACTTCCTCGTCGTGAACGATCAGGTCCACAGTTACGCGGAGATTGATCTCCTCTCCGGGAGAGTCGCTGCCGCTTTGCGCGCGGGTGGCTACGAGCCCGGGGCTGCGATCGGGCTGCGGCTGCCGAACAGCGTTGACTTCGTCGCAAGCTACTTCGGCCTACTCAAGGCTGGGCTGGTCGTCGTTCCTCTCAATCCGCTGCTGAGCGGCCAGGAGATCGCACACATCGCGGAGGACGCCAACCTCCGCGCAATGATCGCCGCTCCCGACGACGTTCTGCTCACCGAGTACCAGTTGCCGATACTGACCTGGGGAGAGGCCGAGGGGCGCCATCCATCCGGAGACGTCGCAGACCTCGCAGCGTCGGTGACCGACGCTGTCGTGGCGGGCGCCGTGCACCGAACCGACGGTGACGACACGGCGGTCATCATCTACACCAGTGGAACCACGGGCCAACCGAAGGGCGCGGAGCTCTCGCACCTGCAGTTGTTCCTCTCTGCGCGACTGGAGTCCGAAGATCTCGGGCTCAACACAGACGACGTGATGCTGGGCGTGCTGCCGCTCTTCCATATCTTCGGACTATCGGGCGTTCTGAACAGCGCAACCGTCCACGGGCAGTCAATCGTTCTCCTCCCGCGCTTCAGCACGGCGTCCGTCCTCAAGGCGAGTCGTGAACGCCGGATCAGCGTGATCGTCGGCGTGCCGACGATGTATGTGGAGCTGCTCGAGTACGGCCTTGCTTCTGCAGATGTCGCGACATGGCGTGTCCTCGTCTCGGGTGGCGCGCCCATGCCGCAGAGCGTCATCGAACAACTGGAAGCGGTACTACCGGGCGCGTCCTACGTCGAAGGCTGGGGGATGACGGAGACCTGCGCCTCGGGGAGCCTCAACGGCGGCCGCAACCCCCGCCGGGTCGGGTCGATCGGTCGCCCGGTCTGGGGAGTGGAGCTCGCCGTCCTCGACGACGACCAAGTCGCCGGCGCCCCCGACGTCGTCGGTGAGCTACTGGTGCGCGGTCACAACGTGATGACGGGCTACTGGAACCGCCCCGACGTCACCGCTGATGCGTTTCACGACGGTTGGCTCCGCACGGGAGACCTTGCGCGCCTGGACACCGATGGCTACGCCTACATCGTCGGTCGCGTCAAGGACCTGATCATCCGAGGCGGATACAACGTCTACCCCAGGGAGATCGAGGACGTCCTGTTCACTCACCCTGCCGTCGTGCAGGCGGCCATCGTGGGGCGTCCCGACGAGCGCCTCGGCGAGGAGATCGTCGCCTACGTCGTGCCACGCGAGGGGCACCAGGTCACGTCCGACGAGTTGCGGGAGTACATGCGTGCGCGCGTCGCGCCGTACAAGTACCCCCGCGAGGTCCACCTCATCGACCGGCTCCCGACCACTGCCACCGGCAAGGTGGACAAGCGCTCGCTGGGCGCACCGGTCGATGCGGGCTGAACCCAACCCAACTGAGAGAGGTCTCGAAATGATGTCCGCCAACCAGGTCAGCGTGATCGTGATCGGAGGTGTCGGCCAGATGGGTCGGCACGTGTGCCGGCTCCTCGCGAGGTTCGAGAGCGTCGCACGCGTCGATGTCGCCGACATCGCCCAGGACAAGGCCGCGCTGCTGGCCTCAGAGCTCGGTCCGAAGGGCAACGCCGTTGTTCTCGACGCCACGGACGTTGACGCGCTGCGGGATGCGTTCGCGGACATCGACTTCGTCGTCAACGCGCTGGGGCCGTTCAATCACTTCGCACTGCCCATCCTGACCACCGCCATCGAGGCCGGCGTCGACTACATCGACGTCTGCGACGACTGGGAGGCCACCGTGGACCTCCTCGCGCTGGACGGGCGAGCGCGCGAACGGGGAGTCAGGGCGATCATCGGACTCGGCATGAGCCCAGGTCTCACCAACCTGCTCGCGAAACGGGCCGCCGAGGAGCTCGACGAGGTCGACCGGATGGTGACCGGCTGGCCTGTGGCCGGCACCCGGGTCGAGCACGAGGATCAGTACGACGTCGGCCGTTCCGCAACTGCGGCCGCCGAGCACTTGATCCTGCAGTGCAGCGGCAAGATCCGCGTATTCGCGGGTGGCGACCGCGCCGAGGTGACCCCGCTGCAGAAGGTCGAGATCGACTACCCGGGCATCGGCGCGAAGGACGCCCGGTCGCTCGGCCACCCGGAACCCATCACCCTGCCGATGACCTTCAGGGGCATCGATGAGTCCCTCAACGTGATGACCGGCCCGACGTGGGTTTTCGACCGGCTCGCCGAGATCACCCGTCGCTATGAGGCTGGCGAGATCGACCTGCGTGAAGCGGCATCCCTCGCCTCCGGCATGAGCCGACCGGCGGACGCGCCCCGCGAACCGCGCGACAACATGCCCACCGCCTGGGCACAGGTTACGGGGACCACGAATGGTGAGCGGCGCGTCGTCTCCGCCCACCTTTCCGCGTGGCCACCGCACTTCATGGGCGGTGCGACCGGCTATCCGGCGGCAGTCGGCGTGGACCTGCTGGCGCGGGGGGCATCCGTGGCGCCCGGTGTCGTTGCGCCGGAGCAGGCGTTCGACCCCACCGAGTTCTTTGCCGCTCTGGGTGACCACGTCGAGAACGGCCCCGTCCGCGATTATGTGGTCGTGGTCTCCGTCCCCGCTTGACGTTCAGAGCTCGTCCTCACCTGCCATGGACCCGGGAATCACCCGGCGTGCGTCTGCCCGGCGGCCGGATCCACGGGCGGGCGCTGAGCACGCCGTGACCGGATCGTTCCGGCTCTCGCAGATTCCGCAGTTGACCCGGAGATGGATGACACCGTGAACAGTCTGATGATCAATGCGACCGTCTGGGGCGGTCCGGAATGCGTCCCAGAAAGTGGCTGGGTCCACCTGAAGGACACCCGCATCGCCGACACTGGACCGGGTGATCCGCCGCCACACCTGACTGAGGGCGTAGACCGAATCATCGATCTGACCGGCAAGCACGTACTGCCCGGATTCGTCGACGTCCACACCCACGTCTCGGCCAGCGCCTGGCTCCCGTCAGCCGGCGACGCCGCGGACTGGACATCTCTGCGTCACTGCCTCGCGCAGATCCGCAGGGACGCAGCCTGTGCCGACGCAGGGGAATGGCTGCTGTACCTCAACGCCGATCCCTATGGTTGGAGCGACGAGGCCCGGTTGCCGAGAGCGGATGAGCTCGACGAGGCTGCCGGAGGCAGACCCGTGGTCATCGCCTGCATCGATCTGCATCGTGGCGCGGTCAGCAGCGAGGTGCTGTCCGGGCTCGGAGCCGTGACGTCGTCGCTGCTGCACCCTGAGGATGTCGTCCGCGGTCGCCGCGGTGCAGCCACTGGTGAACTGTACGAGGCGGCATTCTCGGCGGCGATCGCGATGGCGCAACGCAGTATCGCGGAGCGACTGGGCGATGAAGGCATCAACCGGCTTCTGGATCGAGAGGCCGGCCGGCACCTCGATCACGGCATCACCCACGCCCACGACCCCGGCGTCGCGCCCGATGCCGCCGATGCTCTGGCCGAGCTTGCCGGACGGACGCCCTTGCGACTGTCGTGGGCGGCGGCGCCTGCGACCGGGCTCCTTGCCCCAGCCCCGGAGGCTGGACAGATGGCGCCAGGTGCCTATGGCATTGCGCCCGCCGAGGTGAAGATCTTCACCGACGGAGCCGATCGATGCGCCGTCCGTCTTCCTCCCGCGGCCGCGCTGCGCATGGTCGTTGACACGATGAGGGCTGCGGCGCGGAAACGGTCCTTGTCACCGTTCTCGGGCACCGGGACGATGCGGCTTGCTGACGGTCACTTCAGCACCTCATCTGCGCTGCGTTACGACGACGCGGAACTGGAGCGCGTCCTGTCTGACCATGCTCGGGCCGGACACCGCGTGCGCATCCACGCTCTGGGCAACCTTGCCGTCGATCAGGTCACTCGCACCGTCCGACGGGTGGGGATGGCGGCCGACTCGGTGACCATAGAGCACCTGACGCTGCTCAGCCAGGCCGACGCGGCAGCGTTGGCGGCCGTCGGAGCCTGGGCCAGCTTCCAGCCGGGTTTCCTGTCGGGCTACGCGAAGAAGATGACCGACACCGGCATTCACCAGCATCTCGCCGTGCTCGGCGGAAGACGCCTGCTGGATGCCGGAAACCGCCTGATTTTGTCGAGCGACCAGCCCTGTGGACCTCTGGACCCGCTGCACAACATCCGCTGCGCGGTCCAGCGGCTGGACGGTAACAACGGTGCCATCCAGGCCGAGCAGGCGCTCACCGTTCAAGAAGCGGTCAAGGCCAGCACGACGACTGCAGCGGCCAGTCTCTTCAGCCCTGCTGCAGCCGGCATCACGGCCGGAGCCCCAGCTGATCTGGCGATCCTCAACAGTCATCCCGTCGATGACCGATGTCGCGTCCTCAGTACCTGGGTCGGTGGCGAGGAGCGGGCGGCCACAGCTCGTTGAGCTCCGGGAGGCTCATCGGCATGTGCTGCCCGCACCACCCTAATCCCTGGGTAAGGACGGTCCGGCCAAACGAGAACGGGCGGGCTGTTCGAGAGCACCAGGGCCGTCACATCTGTCTCCATCCAGGCCGGTGAAGCCTTCCCGTAGATCGGTGGGCGGTCCTGCTGCTCGTGGTGCTGGCAGTTGCGTGGGCGCCGGGCGGACGCCTTCGGTACATCCGGGCTTGACACCTCGTACGAGACGGGCGGCGTACGGCGTCTTCGCAGCCGCCACCACCGTGGAGTGAAGTGTGCTGGCGCCCATCGGCGCTGGGCGGACGGCTCTCCCATCCCATCGTGCCTGGTTCGTCGCCGGCCGAGGGCCGCGTAACTTATCCTTGCTTCAACTCACGTTCGGCAGTACGACGAACCCCACCGCAGAGCAGCTCGACGGTGCCGAGCTCGCGGGCCAGCAGTAACCTGAACACCGCTCCTCATCTCGTCTGGCTCCAAATGAGTATCCGCTGGTCGCTTCACGCATGCCGCGGCGCCGCGGCGGAAATGAGCGGCGGCAGGTCGTCCCGCACGAACCGAGCCCTCCGCTCCCACGCGGCGGCGAATTCCATCAGACTGAAGTCGTCGTGGTTGCGACCGATCACCTGCAGGCCGATCGGCAGGCCATCGCTGCTGAACCCGGCAGGGACGGCCAGCGTCGGCGCACCGATCAGCGTGCCGATCGCGGTCACCTCCATCCAGCGGTGGTACGACGACATCTCGACGCCTTCGATCTCGTGCGGCCAGTCTCGGTCGGCATCGAAGGGAAAGATCTGGGCGGTCGGCAGCACGACGTAGTCGTAGGTTTCGAAGAGCTGCCGGAACGCCTGATACATCGCGGTGCGTTTCACCGAGCCCTCCCAGGAGTCGAGGCCGGTGAGCGCCGGGTTGCCGTCCGCGCCGCTGATCAGGCCCTCGACCTCGTAGATCGCTTCGGGCTTCATCTCCCGCCGGAACTGTGGGATGTCGTAGAGCGGCTTGAGGGAACCGCCGATCAGCCAGTGGCGGAAGATCAGCCAGGTCGGCCAGAGGTCCTCATTGCCGCGGAACGCCCCGTACGACGGGAGCGCGTCGACCTTCGTCACGCCCATCCCGAGATCGCGCAGCAGCTGCACCGCCCGACCGGTCACCTCGAGCACCTCCGGGGCCATCGGCAGGTAGCCGCCGAGGTCGCCCATCCAAGCGACCTTGCGACCGGACAGGCGTGTGTGCCCCAGCCTCGTCAGCGGCGCGGGGTCCCGCTCGATCGAGAGTGGCGCGCGGACGTCGTACCCGGACATCGTGCCGAGCAGGAGCGCAAGGTCGCGAGCGTCGCGGGCGATCGGGCCCTCGATGCCGCCCTGCTGCACGAACTGCTCTTCGCCGAGAGACGGAACCCGGCCGAACGATGGCCGCAGGCCCATCACATTGTTCCAGCCCGGAGGGTTGCGCAGCGAGCCGAAGAAGTCGCTGCCGTCGGCCACGGGCAACATCCGGAGCGCCACGGCAACCGCGGCGCCGCCGCTACTGCCGCCGGCGCTCTTTGTCTGATCGTAGGCGTTGTACGTCGTCCCGAAGACCTTGTTGTAGGTGTGCGAGCCCAGGCCGAACTCGGGCGTGTTGGTCTTGCCGATGAAGATCGCGCCCGCTGCCCGCATCCGCTCGACGATCAGCGCGTCGGCCGTGGCGACTGCGTCAAACGGCGGCCGGAAGAATCCCAGCGTGGTCTTCATGCCTCTGACGTCGGCGAGGTCCTTCGGCGCCTGCGGGAAGCCGTGCATCCAGCCCTGGTACTCCCCGCGGGTCAGCAGCCGGTCCTTCTCCTTGGCCTCGTCGAGCAGCTCCCGCCGCGGCCGGAGGGCGACGATGGCGTTGACCTGGGGGTTCACCGTCTCGATGTGGTCGAGATAGGCGGTCATCACCTCGACGCAGCTCACCTTGCGGCGGCGGATTGCAACCGAGAGCTCCGCCGCCGACCACCACACGATGTGTCCCAGGTCCTTCGGGCGGCTCACCGAGGGCCAGCTGACGTCAGGCGCGGCGGCTGCCACCGATCCCCATGCCCCGACGGCCATGCCGACCGCGGAGGCACCGACGACGACGGACCGCCTCGAGACACCACCAAGGCGCCGATCCTCGGGCTGGGGGGAAGCTGTCGTCTCGTCCATCGTCATGACGTGTCCATACCTTTCTTCGTGGGTTGATCCGGGTCATTCGTAAGTTCGGGACACCCAGAAGTGCCGGGTGTGGCTGTCATGTTGTTGTCGCATTGATGGCTTGAGCGGATTGGCCGCCCGGAATCCCGCGACGACTCGACTGCTGATGGGGATGCGCGAACCGAATCGCTCGTATGGACGTGACAGCGAGGTCGTCTGCTGGGACAACACAGGAGCGTTACGAGGGAGGGGCTGACGCCCCAACTGTGGGCAGGGACAGACGCGGGCAAGGCCGAACACCACTGCACCGTGATCGACCCGGACGTCACCAAGGTGCTCTCCCGCCGAGTACCGAACAGCGAGAACTGCTCCAACTCCTCGGCGACGTACTGGAACTGGCCGACGGCGACCCGGTGGTCTGGGCGGTCGACCTGAACGCCGGCGGAGCCGCGCTGTGGATCGCCCTGCTGGTCAGCCACGGGCAGCAGCTGTTCTACATCCCTGGCCGCACCGTGCACCACGCCTCCGGTTCCTACCGGGGCGATGGGAAGACCGACGCAAGGGACGCCTACGTCATCGCCGACCAGGCCAGGATGCGCCGCGACCTGTAACCCCTGCAGGAGACCAGCGAGATCGCTGTCGACCTCCAGGCCGGATGCCCCGATGGGTATCTGACACCTTTGCTTCTTCATTCACCAAGTTGGGCGTACACGCCCGGTCTGGATGCGCGCAGCCAGAGTCCATAACCCATGCCGAGAAGCGCGACGACAAGTAGGGCCCACGGAACGATGTCGATCGCCCCCGAATCAATTTGGGCCAGAGTCCTGAAGTTGCGAATCGTCAAGATGACCACGATGATAAGCATCACCAAAGCCAGAGCAGGCGCAACGATATAGACTAGCTTTTCGCGGTTTCTGATGAAGTACATCGTGATCGCCAAAGCGGCGAGAGTCTCCAGCAACAGAATCCCGAGTGTGCCCACCCCGGTCATCGTCGATCCGAAGCCGAAGTACGGGTCGGCGCCTGCGTTCGCGAAAACGAGGATCACGGCGACGTTAATACCCGTCTGTACCAGGCTTGCCCGTGACGGAGTGCCCTGCGTGCGGTGCGCGACGCCGATCCAACTGGGGAGCAGGCCCTCGCGCCCAGCGTTGAACATATATCGGCTCGCCGCATTGTGGAGCGCGAGCAAAGAGGCCAACAGGCTGGTCAGCAAAATGAGTGCCATAATCCCGGTAAGGGATTCCGATGCATACTCCGAACTCAGCTTGAAGTACATGTCGCCTTTGTTATCGGCTCCAAATTCGCGTACGGCGTCCGGGCCAAGCGCCCCCACGGTGATCCACGTGGTCAAAAAGTAGAACACCGTGATGATTGCGATCGCGCCGTACGTGGCACGCGGGATTGTCTTAGACATCATCTCATTTGGCCCAGTAGGCTGTTGGTCGTGGCGGGGATTGTTGAGCGGCTGGTGCCGGACGAGTTGTGGGAGCTGTTCCAACGCGTGGTGCCGGAGGCGCCATCGCGGCCGCAGGGCGGCGGCCGACGTCGGCACGGTGACCGTGAAGTGCTGGCCGCGATCGTGTTCGTGGCGACGTCGGGCTGCACGTGGCAGCAGCTGCCCGCAGCGTCGTTCGGGCCGTCCGGAGCGACGGCTCACCGCAGGTTCACCGAGTGGTCAAAGGCCCGGGTCTGGGCCAAGCTGCACCGCCTGGTCCTCGACGAACTCGGAGCCCGCGGCGATCTGGACTGGTCCCGGTGCGCGATCGACTCGGTGAACATGCGGGCCTTGAAAAGGGGGACCTGACAGGTCCGAATCCTGTCGACCGGGGCAAGTACGGCTCGAAGATCCACCTGATCACCGAGCGGACCGGTCTGCCCCTGTCCGTCGGAATCTCGGGCGCCAACGTCCACGACAGCCAAGCCCTGATCCCGCTCGTGAAGGGCATACCGCCCATCCGCTCCCGCCGGGGTCCCCGCCGGCGCAGGCCCGGCAAGCTCCATGCCGACAAGGGCTACGACTACCGCCACCTGCGGAAATGGCTGTCTCAGCGGGGTATCCGGCACCGCATCGCCCGCAAAGGCGTCGAGACCTCGCAGCGGCTCGGACGGCACCGGTGGACCATCGAACGCACCATGTCCTGGCTCGCAGGCTGCCGACGGCTCCACCGTCGCTACGAGCGCAAGGCAGAGCACTTCCTTGCCTTCGCGAGCATCGCCTGCACCCTCATCTGTTATCGCAGACTCGCCAAATGAGATGACTTCTTATGAGGGTTCTTGGCCTCCTCTCGGTACAGGGCAGTCGATTCGAACCCGATGAAACCCAAGAACGCGAACATCGCTGCCAGTCCGAAGCTTCCGAAATTCAGTGCATGGTCTGCAGCAAAGATATCCAGCGGAAACGCGGACCATCCCTTGTGGATAACCATGGCGATATCGAGAATAATCAGGACACTGACTTCCAGAATGAGCAAGACCGTGAGAACACGTGCGGCCAGATCCACCTGGAGATAGCCGAACACCGCGATGATGGCAACGCCGACAAGCGCGTAGACGACCCATGGAATTGATATTTCGAGCAGTTCGCCGATGATCAGATCGCCGAAGTAGCCGAGGCCTGCGACGATCACTAGCGCGGTTGCGTTGTAGGCGATGATCGCCAAATACGATGCGCCGACCGCTGGTGTGCGGCCAAGACCCTTAGCGACGTACACATAGAAGGCTCCCGCCGACGAGATCCGTTGGCTCATCGCGCCGTACCCGATTGCGAAGAGCAGGAGCGTGACACCGGCGATCAGATATGACAGTGGTATCGCGCTTCCACCGGCCAGGGCGAACGCCATCGGAATGGTGCCGAGGACCGCTCCCATGGGTGCGGCGGCGGCCACGACCATCACCACGATCTTTGAGGCGGAGAGGCCTCCTGCCAGGACGCGGGTGGAATCTGAGGTGGATGTCATGGGGGACGGACCAGCCTTCCGTAGGCGTCGTCAGTGATCTGAGTCACTGATCGGCGCAGCGTACGGTCGGTCAGTTGAACCTGTCAATCGACCAAGTTGAGTGACCTTCGACACCCGGTCACCCCCGCTGCGTGCTGAGAAAGCGGACCGCGCCGGGGTGGTAGTTCCAGGCGTTGTCGATCATCACGCGTTCGATGCGGGCGATGTCGTGGCCGGTGAAGAAGGCGGCCGCGCGGGTGAGGAAGCCTGTGCAGGTGGTGCTCCCGGCGTAGGCCAGACAGGAGTGATCGTCCACGGCGGTGTGTAATCAGTCGTAGCCGATGCCCCGGCCGTGGACGTCCTCGCTGCGGCCGGGGGCCTGCCAGCCGCCGGCGCCGGGAATCCTGCCGGCCTACTTCACGTCCAAGTGGACTAGGCCGCCGAGGTGGGCGTACTTCGTCCTTGGACCAACGGAACAGCCGTTAAAGGCAAGCACTTGATCTTGAGTCGGTGCGGGTACTCCGGCATCCGGGGATCAGCGCGACACCTTCGATCCGAGAGCTACTCGCGGGCTACTTGTCATCTGGATCGTCGCTCGTTAACGGCTCGCACATCTTGGGCGGGTGCGTCCAGGGCGGCCATGTGCGACGCTCACCGAGAACCCGCGCGTGCGTGTGCCGCTCCGGGCTGTCCGGGTAGGCGACGACGATGCCACTGCTCACGGCTCCGTCCGTTCGACGTCCTCTGGCGTGAACGCGGCCAGGACCAGCCCGCCCGTCTCGTCTCGTCCTGGTCCACCACCCACCGCTCGTCAGGGGACTGAATGGCCTCTGCCGGGCGGTGCCGGAGAAGCGCCGCCGCTTCCCGCAACACCTCGTCCTTCATCGCGCGTCGCCCATCGCGTGGAACCTCTTCCTGGTCTGGCTCTGAAACCGTACCGACGCCACTGCCATCACCACACTCACGGCGACCAGTTCGGCGCCCAGAGCCGTGGTCGTCTGGCCAGGGACCAGGACGAACACCGCGACCACGAGAAGGGCGACCAACTGGAACACCGCCTCACGGGCCCGTCCACGATGCTCCGGATCCTTCAGAATTTGCCGCGGCCCGAGCGGAAGCGCGGTGAACAACAACCCCGTCAAAACAGCCGCAGCGCCACTGACCATGGCGTACAACTCCGACCAGTCCTCAATTCTGTATGCGACATGACTCTCGATTCTGCTCAGCAGCGCCGCTCGGTAGCGGACCCAGAAGGCGCGGTGGTACCAGGCGTTCATCAATGGGGAGCGCACAGGTGTACCCAGCCAGCCGGGGTCAACGACACCGGGCCTAGGCGGTTCCGGTTGGCAGGGGTAGAGGCTGCCGGGCCGGAAGGGGGCCCAACAAGACCGGCCGGTCCGGCAGCCTCGGGTGGCCGGGCAGGCTTCGAGGCTGCCGGCCGGTACAGCGGGTGCGGGCCGTGGGGCGACCACCGCAACCACGCTGGTCTCTATCGCCGGGGCCACGGGCAGCTGCCCGCCAGCATGGCCCACTCCCGATCCACCTGACCGGGTACGATACGCCCCGCCGCCGCCCGGCGCGCGGCCAGTGCCGCGAAGACCGGCTCGTCCGTCGGGGCGGAAGCCGGCGTCAGTTCCGGTGCCCTGCGGCCGACGACTGGGGCGAGCTGCGGCGTCATCGTGGTCACGCAGGTCTAACGCGCGGATCCGGCTGTGGTCACCCGTGGCGGGTGCGGCGTTCCCTCAGCGCAGTGCGGGCCTGGGTGATGCTGAGGAGGAGGCCGAATTCGTGGAGCGCGATGTACTGGACGTCCTCGGCACTCGCGGGCCGGCCCTCTTCGCTGCGCGCGTGGGCGAGCTCCGCGGCCCCCAGGGCCAGCAATTGCTCGCGGTCCTGCTCTTCGTACTGGTCAGTGGTGTATGCGGCCAGGACCTGCCGCCAGATCCCGCTCACCGCTCTCGTCCATCGCGCGGGCCTGGGACAGCAGCAACGTATTCATCCTGCATCGGCTCGTCCGTCTCCTCGTCAGGGCGGTGAACACCGAACGGACCCGGGGTGCCGCGGGCAATGCCGAGGACCGGCGGGCCCGTCATGCGGTGCGGATGAGCTCGACGTCGTCCATGGCCCTCATGATGCCAAAGCCGGGCCGCGTGCTCGTGTGGCCAACATCAGGGGTCAAGGCCCGGTGTCCAGGTTCACCTCATCCTGGACAACTACGCGACCCATAAGACACCCGACATCAAGAAGTGGCTGCTGGCGCATCCCGGTTCCATCTCCACTTCACGCCGACCGGCGCGTCCTGGCTGTCCTGGTGGAGCGGTGGTTCGCCGAATTGACCCAGAAGAAGCTCAAGCGCGGCGTCCACCGCTCCGCCCAGGCCCTCGAATGCGACATCCAGGCCTGGCTCGTCGACTGGAACGAGCACCCCTGACCGTTCGTCTGGACGAAGACGGCAGACGAGATCCTCGACAAGTCGTCGCCTACTGCCGACGAATCTCAGACTCAGATCACTAGGTTAGAGGTGAGGGTTCGGCGGCAAGGGCGGCGAGCTGTTTGGCTGCGACGCCCAACATCTCCTTGGTCTGTTCCGTGTTGCGATCGGCCAGCCAGGAGAGGATCGCGCCGTCAATCAACGCCGTGAACAACCGCGCGACTACGTCGATCGGCAGGGCCCACTGGAAGTCGAACCTCTTGGTGAGGTCGCGGAGCAGAACGTCGATCGCGCCAAAGTACTGGTCGTACTGCCAGCTGGCGAGCTCGGCTAGCTCCGGATCCCGCAAGACAGTCGCCGTCAGTTCGTACAACACGAGCTGCTGATCCGGGGCGCCGGCCGCAGCGCTGAACAGGTGGTCGAACGCTTGGACGAGGGAAGACTCCAGATCCGCCGCGGTTGTCGACGGTGCCCGCGACCCCATCTCGACGACCACCGAACGAGTCAGTTGCCGTAGCAAGTCCTCCTTCGTGTGGAAGCAGTAGTGGAAGGCGCTCTGGGCTACGCCTGCTTCATTGCAGATGGCCCGGGTACTCGCAGCGGCTACGCCGTCGCGAGCCATCACCCGAAATGCAGCAGCCACCAAATCTTGGCGTCGCTGTGTCGCCGGGATCCGAGCCACCATGCCTCCGAGGTCTTGCAGAAGCGAACGATTGAGCTATTCGCGCGGGCTAGTCCTAGAGAGCCAGATTAGTGGAGGTTCGTATGCTGACCAAGTCACTCGACCATGTCCAAGCGGCCGATGTCCGGTCACGGTCGACGAACGCTGCGGCATGGCCGACTCGGCGACCCTGCGAACAGAGGCTCCGTTCGCCTCCAGGCTTCGAGGTCGCCCCTGGGGCGATTGGTGCGCGCGATGTTCGTTGTCACGGAGAAGGTGACAGGGCTGTGGTCGGGCGTCACCCGGCGGCCTGGCTTGTGACATGACCATCAAGGTCTCGGCTAGTTGAACCAGCCCGGTCAGGACGGGTGTCTCAGGATCGTTCCCGGGCGTGATGCCGACCTGCTGATAGGCGCAGTGCGTAGCCTCGCACTCGGCCGGGGGGCGAGCCGATTTCGCCGTGGAATCGTCGGTGGTTGTGCCAGTCGACGCACTCGGCGACGGCGATCTCGACCTCGGTCACGTTCCTCCAGGCGCTCTTGGTCGCATCACGGGGTTACGGATGCACTGGGCCTTGAACAGCGAGTTCAGCGCCTCGGCGCGCAGACAGGCCGGTCACGTCCTGACGGTCCCCTGCCGGGTCCACAAGCTCGTGCCGAGGGCATCAACGGCGAGGTCAGTGCGTAGCGTCATGGAACCTTGCCAGCCGTCGATCATTCGACTGAAGACGTCCACGAGAACGCGACATAGGTCAAGCCGGGGTGGGTGCGGACATAGGTCAGCTCGGCTACCCAGAGCTGGTTCGGCGCGATGGTGACGAAGTCTGGTGGACCAGGGCCTGGGGGATGTCGTGATCAGCTCTGCCGATGGAGGGCGGATCGGGTGGGAAGGCGATCGCGAAGTGCAGGCAACTGACTGTTGCGCAATAGGAGTTGATCTAGCAGTTCCTGCCGATAGGCGAATACGGCCCGTACCCCGAGCGGCTGCGGGATCAGTTCGAGGGGGTGATCTGACGGCTCAGGGCCAGCGCGCCGTGGCGTGAGATGCCGGCCGAGTTCGGGCTGTTGCCCCAGTAGGGGCGTGACGGGTCATGCCGACGGTGCGCTGTTCCTGTTCATCACCCCACTGATGAGATCGCGGACGAGTTCGGCCGCCTGGGAGCGGGCCTGTTCCGGCTCGTCGATTTCCGCGATTCTGATGGACAGCTCCGTGAGTGCTCCGTAGAAGGCCCCGGCGACCAGATTGGCCGGATAGGGCCGGAACCGGCCGGCTTCGAGTACGGCATTAACGACGTCGAGGAGCAGGCCGCCGAGGTGAAGCTGGTCGAGTTCGCGCCACCGCTGCCAGCCCAGGGCGATCGGACCCTGCTGGAGCACGATGTGCCGGTAGGTACCGTCGCCGCAGACGTCGAGGAACGCGTCGACCGCCCGGGAAGCGCGCTCGCGCGGATCGGGTATGGGGGCGATCACCGCCCTGATGCGCTCGGTGGCCTGCCGCTCCAGCTCCTCGAAGACGGCTTCGAAGAGCCCGGCCTTGCCGTCGAAGTGGTGGTAGAGCGCTCCCCGCGTCAGCCCCGCGGTGCGCACCAGCTCCTCCGCGGAGACGCTCGCGTAGTCCCGCTCGGTGAAGAGCCGCAGCCCTGTGTCGAGCAGGGTACGGCGGGTGTTCTCCGCATATTTCTCTCGCAGCGTTTCCATGCACCATGGATATCACATACACTGCGTATGCGAGATGCGCTCTGTATGGAAGGTGGATGTGTGATGGAGAAGTCAGTGGACGTCGTGATCGTGGGGGCCGGTGTGGCGGGCCTCGTGGCCGCCCGCGACCTCGTACGGAACGGAGCCGACGTACTGGTCCTGGAAGCACGGGACCGCGTCGGCGGCCGCCTCCTCAACGGGGAACTGCCCGGTGGCGCCCCCATCGAGGTGGGCGGACAGTGGGTCGGACCGACGCAGCACCACACCATGGAGCTGATCAGGGAACTGGACCTGCGTACCTATCCCACCTACGGCGACGGCGAGCACATCGGCGAGTTCAGCGCCACCCGGGCCCAGTACACAGGCCGCCCCAAGTTCAACCCCCTCGTCCTCGCCGACATCGGACAGGCCCAGTACCGCCTGGACCGGATCGCCCGCCAGGTCGCCGCGACCGATCCGTGGCTGGCTCCCCAGGCCGAGGAACTGGACCGCCAGACCTTCGACACCTGGCTGCGCAGGGCCGCGCACACCGCGGGCGGCCGGGACTTCTTCCGGTTGATGACCGAGGCGGTCTTCTCCGCCGAGCCCGAGGACATGTCCGCGCTCTGGGCCGCCTTCTACGTCGGCGCCGCAGGCGGCCTCGACCAGCTGATCAACGTCGCCGGCGCAGCCCAGCAGGACCGCGTCGTCGGCGGAACACAGCGCATCGCGCTCGAACTGGCCAAGGAACTCGGCGACCGGATCGTCCTCGAAGCGCCCGTCACCGACATCGACTGGCAGCCCACGGCGACCACGGGCGTCCGCGTCACCACGCGCAGCGGCCTGACCGTCCGCGCACAGCGGGCCGTCATCGCCGTCCCGCCGCCGCTCGCCGCCCGCATCCGCTACACCCCGGGCCTGCCCGGCGACCGCGACCAGCTCGTCCAGCGGATGCCGATGGGACGGGTCATCAAGATCAACGTCGCTTACGACGAGCCCTTCTGGCGCCACGCCGGCCTCAGCGGCCAGGCCAACAGCACCCACCGTCCCTTCGGCACCGTTTTCGACAACACCCCCCACGACGGCTCGTGCGGCGTGCTCGTCGGCTTCCTCGAAGGCCGCCACGCCGACACCGGCTCACGCATGAGCCCAGACGACCGCCGCGCCCTGGTGATCAACGACCTCGTCGGCTACTTCGGCCCCAAGGCCCGCAATCCCATCGCCTACATCGAACGTGACTGGGCGGAGGAGGAGTACAGCCGCGGATGCTACGGAGCCTTCGCCGTACCCAGCACCCTCACCCGCTTCGGCCCGGCCCTGCGCCGCCCGGTCGGCCCCCTGCACTGGGCCGGCACCGAAACAGCCACCCGCTGGGCGGGCTACATCGACGGAGCCGCCGAATCCGGCCACCGCGTTGCCGACGAGATTCTCCCCAAGTTCGCCTGACCCCGACACTGAGCGAGGCCCCACCATGACCACCACACCCGCCACCGACGGCACCAGCCCCACCCCCGACCTCGACGCCCTCGTCGACCGGCTCGCCACAGGTGAACGCGCCTGGGCCCGTACGAGCCTGTCCGAACGGCGCGAGCTGCTCCTCGACGTGGCGGCCGCCACCGCAGCCGCCGCCGACGAATGGGTCCGCACCGCAGCCGGGATCAAGCAGCTCGACCCCGCCTCCCCCCTCGTCGGAGAGGAATGGCTGAGCGGCCCGTACGCGCTGCTCACCTACCTCCAGGCCCTCCAGGAGACCCTGCGGCGCCTGGACGAGGGAACCTGCATCCTGGCCAACACCCGGATCACCCAGGCCCCGGGTGGCCGCCTCGCCGTCCAGGTCCTGCCCCACGACAACCACGACAAGCTGCTCATGAGCGGCTTCCACGCCGAGGTCTGGACAACCCCCGGCATCACCGAGGACCAGCTGCGGGCCACGGCCGGTCTCACCCAGCGGACACCCCGCCGGACCAGGGGAGTGGCCCTGGTCCTGGGCGCCGGCAACGTCCTCTCCATCCCGCCCCTGGACGTGCTGTACCAGCTGTACGCCGAGAACCGCACCGCCGTCCTCAAGCTGAATCCCATCACCGACCCGCTGGCCGGCGTCTACCGGGCGGTCTTCAAGCCGCTCATCGACAGGGGCCTGGTCGATGTCGTTACCGGCGGCCCCGAGGTGGGAGGGGAGCTCGCGGAGCACCCCGGCATCGCGGCCGTCCACATGACCGGCAGCGAAGCCACCCACGACGCGGTGGTCTGGGGCACCGGAGAGGCCGCGACCGCCGCCAAGGCCGCCGGCACCCCCAAGTTGGCCAAGTCCATGACCAGTGAACTCGGCGGCGTCTCGCCGATCATCGTCCTGCCCGGCTCATGGTCCGACGCGGACCTGCGCTACCAGGCCGAACACGTCGCCACCATGCGCCTGCACAACAGTGGCTGCAACTGCGTCGCCGGCCAGATCCTCATCCTCAGCTCCGACTGGCCGCAGAAGAACGCCTTCCTCACCGCGCTCCGCCGGGCCCTCGCCACCACACCGGCCCGCCCCGCCTGGTACCCCGGCTGCGAAGCCCGCGTCCAGGACGCCCGAACCCTCCACCCGGGCGCGGAGAAGCCCGGAGGCACCCCGGAGCGCACGCTTCTCACCGGCCTGGACCTCTCGAACCCCAACGAGTCCGCCTTCACGACCGAGTACTTCGGGCCGGTCCTCGGGGTGGCCGAACTCCCCGGTACCGGTACGCAGTTCTTGAACGCCGCGGTCGCCGCTGCCAACGAGCAGCTCCACGGCACCCTCGGCGCCAACCTCATAGCCCACCCCGACACCCTCAAAGCCCTCGGCCGCCACCTCCACAGCGCCATCGCCGACCTGCGCTACGGCACCGTTGCCGTCAACGCCTGGACCGGCGTCGGCTACGCCACCTCCCGCGCTACCTGGGGCGCCTACCCCGGCCACACCCTGGACGACGTCCAGAGCGGCATCGGTACCGTTCACAATGCCCTCCTCCTGGACCACACCGAACGCACCGTCGTCACCGGTCCCTTCCGCCCCGCACCACACTTCGTGCTTCTCGGCAAGACGATCATCTCCCCGAGGCCCCCGTGGTTCGTCAGCAACACCAACGCCGCCAGCACCGGCCGCCGCCTCACCGAGTTCGCCGCACACCCCCGATGGCAGGATCTGCCCGCTCTCTTCGCCTCCGCCCTCCGCAGTTGACTTCCATGCCCTGGGGGGGGCATCGCCGAGCTCGCCCGAACCGAGCGACCGCCTCAGCCACAGCGGTCGCGATGCCCGATGAAGGGAGGTGGCCACCTGCCCCCTCTCGTGGCCGTCCCGCAGCCGCGAGTCGGCCACCCGGTCGAGCAGCAGAGCGGCCTTCGCGGTCCCGGCCCTGCCATGATCTACCTGACCGGCTGCCCTGTGGTCGGTGAAGCGCTGCCGGCGAACGGGTTCGAGCCGTGCCCGCGATGCCGACCCGACAGAGAACAGCATCGAACGTCGCTTGGAGCGCGTGCGGCGGTTGTCGGGCCTCGACAAGCACGTCGGACTGCGCACGAAATCGGTATCGGCCGCTCCAGCAGCGCAATCAGGTGGTCACTCGGAGCCGCGTGGAGACGCGCTCCGGTGGACGGCCGGTGGACAGACGCCTTCGGACGAACCAGCACGAGGCCGCACGGGAAGACCTGCCTCACATGGTCTGATCAGGGGAAACGTCACCAGGCAACATCACGCGACACCACCCGACATGAACGCTTTCGGTCTCGTAATGCGTAGGTTTCGCTACCTGGCTGTGCCCACTGCACTCATACCCTCAGACGGCAAGAGCGCTGGCTCGGTCCTGATGTCGGCCGTACCCAACCGCAAGCAGCGAAGTCCCCCGGGGACATCCCAGGGACTTTTCAGGGACTTTCACGTCTGGCCCAGGGAGGTTCCAGGGACTTTCCGCCGCGTAAACAGGGAAGGCCCTGACAGCGCCGAAAGATACGAACGCGCTGGTCAGGGCCCATCCGCCTAGCACTCGATGATGTTCACCGCGAGCCCGCCCCGCGCCGTCTCCTTGTACTTCACCAACAAGTGCTTGGGGGGATCCGAACACCCCACGTCCGCAAGGGCGTTCCGATCTCTTGGGTACTCGCTCACCTCTGAGGCCGTGCTGGTCCGGGATGTTCCAGGGGAGGGGGTGGGTAACTGCGTCGGCTCCTGTTGCACTTGGTGTCACTTCAGCGATCCAGGTCGCATCGCTGTGTTGGGTGGGCGGGGAGTCGCGCGGATCTTTCGCGCGAGGTGGAGTGACGGGTCGTCAGTAAAGTCAGCAACGGGTCAGCATGAATGTGGCCGACGAGGGCGAAAGCCTGCGACACCTGCACATGCGGCATCGCTCCCGCGGTCATCCTCACCTGGCTCTTTGCAGGTCAGGCCCAGTCTCCTAGACTGACGGTGTGCCCGTGTAAACGAACCAGTCGTACCACTCCACGGCGTTGCCCACCGAGGCGGCGAGGAGCTGGCGTACGGGCCGTCGGGCCGGAGGTGCTGGTGCGTCCGTGTCCATGCCTGTCATGATCGCGACCATCCCCGGACGGCGGGCCCGCCACACCTCGCGTACCGGTGACTTTCACACGAGCGCCACCGGACCCTTCCCTGACGTTTGCTGCTCCTGGAACACTCCTTTCGCGCGCATTCCGTCATCATCCGGCACCGTCATCATCCGGCACCGTCCGGCCGGTTGAATCCCCCCAAGGCGAGAGGTCCCTCACCCCATGGCCGAAGTCAACCGGCGCAGATTCCTCCAACTCGCGGGCGCCACCACGGCGTTCAGCGCCCTGTCCGCGAGCATCGACCGGGCGGCCGCGCTCCCGGCGAACCACCGCTCGGGGTCGGTCGAGGACGTCGAGCACATCGTCGTCCTGATGCAGGAGAACCGTTCGTTCGACCACTACTTCGGCAGCCTGCGCGGTGTCCGCGGCTTCGGCGACCCGCACCCGGTGACGCTGGACGGCGGCAGGTCGGTGTGGCACCAGCGCAAGGCCGACGGTACGGAGGTGCTGCCGTTCCGCCCGGAGGCCGACGACCTCGGCATGCAGTTCCTCGAAGGGCTCCCGCACGGCTGGTCCGACGGACAGGACGCCTACCACAACGCCAAGTACGACCGCTGGCTGCCCGCCAAGGGCACCACGACCATGGCGTACCTGACCCGCGAGGACATCCCCTTCCACTACGCGCTCGCCGACACCTTCACCGTCTGCGACGCCTACCACTGCTCCTTCATCGGCTCCACCGACCCCAACCGCTACTACCTGTGGTCGGGTCACACGGGCAACGACGGCGCAGGCGGCGGCCCGGTCCTCGGCAACGACGAACGCGGCTACGACTGGACGACGTACCCCGAGCGTCTCGAGGCGGCCGGGATCTCCTGGAAGATCTACCAGGACACCGGCGACGGCCTCGACGCGGCCGGCGGCTGGGGCTGGATCGACGACCCCTACCGCGGCAACTACGGCGACAACTCCCTGCTGTACTTCAACAAGTACCGGAACGCGAAGCCCGGCGACCCCCTGTACGACAAGGCCCGCACCGGCACCGACGCCAAGAGCGGCGAGGGCTACTTCGACCGGCTGCGCGCCGACGTCAAGGCGGACCGGCTGCCGAAGATCTCCTGGATAGCCTCCCCCGAGGCGTTCTCCGAGCACTCCAACTGGCCCTCGAACTACGGCGCCTGGTACATCTCCCAGGTTCTGGACGCGCTCACCTCCAACCCGGCGGTGTGGGCGAAGACGGCCCTGTTCATCACGTACGACGAGAACGACGGCTTCTTCGACCACGTGGTACCGCCGCTGCCGCCGAAGTCCGCCGCGCAGGGCCGGTCCACCGTCGACGTCTCCCTGGACGTCTTCGAGGGCAGCGGCACCCACCGCGAGGGCTTCTACGGGCTGGGTCCGCGCGTGCCCATGCTGGTCGTCTCGCCGTGGAGCAAGGGCGGCTTCGTCTGCTCCGAGACCTTCGACCACACCTCGGTCATCCGCTTCATGGAGCGCCGTTTCGGCGTCCGCGAACCGAACATCTCACCGTGGCGCCGTGCCATCTGCGGCGATCTGACCTCCGCCTTCGACTTCTCCCGCAAGGACAGCCGCCCGGCCCGCCTGCCGGACACCGACGCCTACGAGCCGCCGGACCGCGAACGCCACCCGGACTACCGGCCGACGCCGCCCGCGGACCCCGGCATGCCCCGGCAGGAACGCGGGACGCGTCCCTCCCGCCCGCTCCGGTACGACCCCTACGTGGACGGTGCCGTGGACGCGGCGGCCGGGAAGTTCACGCTGGCCTTCGCCTCCGGGGCCCGGGCCGGCGCCGCCTTCCTCGTCACCTCGGGCAACCGCACCGACGGCCCCTGGACGTACACCACCGAGGCAGGCAAGCACATCGCGGACACCTGGAACTCGGCGTACTCCGGCGGTTCCTACGACCTGACCGTGCACGGCCCGGCCGGCTTCCTGCGGGTCTTCCGGGGCCCCAACCAGGCCGCCGGACCCGTCGGACCCGAGGTCACCGCACGGCACCACGGCGACGACCTCCGGCTCACCCTCACCCACACCGGAACCGGCACGGTCCGGCTCCGGATCGCGAACGCCCACGACGGCCGCTCCCGGACCCTCGCCGTCCGCCCCGGCGCCACCGTGCACCACACCGTCGACCTCGCGCGCAGCCGGCGCTGGTACGACGTGACGGTGACCTCCGAGGCCGACCCCGCCTTCCTGCGGCGCTTCGCCGGTCATGTGGAGAACGGCCGGCCGGGGATCAGCGACCCGGCGATCATCACGGACTGAGGCGGGGGCCGGGCCCGGGGCTAGAGCCGCGTAAGGTGCCCCGGCCCCGGCCCCGGCTGCCGGGGCACCAGCACCGCCCCGACCTGCTTCGGCCCCTCCGGCTCCGGTTCGGGCGCCGGCACCCCGGGCGCCGGACGGACCGGCACCGATCCGGCGCGCACCGCGCCGGCGGGCTCGGGCCGTCCCGGGGCCGGGGTCGCCCGGCTGAGCTGGAGCACCCCCCAGGCGGCCAGCGCCGCACCGGTCAGCGCGAGGAGCACGCCGCCCGCGCCGCCCCTGAGCCGTTCCCCGAGCAGGGACAGCCCGATCACGGCGGCGGCCACGGGATTGGCCAGGGTCACCACCGCGAGCGGGGCGCCGAGACCGCCCCGGTACGCCGTCTGGGACAGCAGCAGCCCGCCCGCCGCGAAGGCGGCCACCAGCACGGCCACGCCGATCACCTGGACGCTCAGCAGCGGGCCCGACCGGTCGGTGACGGCGACCGTCACGGTCTGGGTGAGCGCCGAGGCGACGCCGGACGCGATGCCGGACGCCGTCGCGTGCCGCAGTCCCGGCCGGGCGCCGGGCCACGACAGCATGCCGATCAGTGCCGCCGTCGCGCCGGACACCGTCAGCGCCTCCGGCACGCTCAGTACGTCGTCCGGTACGGGACCGGACGCGGTGAGCAGCAGCGCGCCGAGACCCAGCAGCGTCAGCCCGGTGCCCCGCCATTCGATCGCGCTCACCCGGCGCCCCGCCAGCCGCGCCCCCAGGGGCACCGCCGCGACCAGGGTGAGGGCGCCGAGCGGCTGGACCACGGTCAGGGGACCGTACTTGAGCGCCACGACGTGCAGCAGCGCGGCCGAGGCGTTGAGCGCGACCGCCCACCACCAGGCGCCGGAGGCCAGCATCCGCAGCGGACCGGCGCCGGAGGCGCGCGAGGCCAGCCGCTCCTGGGCGACGGCCGCGGCGGCGTAGGCGCAGGCGGAGACGAGGGACAGCAGTACGGCGACGAGGGCGGCGTTCACCGGGCCGCCCCGACCAGCTCGGGACGCTCCGCCGACGACCGGCGCCGGACCTCGGGCCGCCGGTGGGGCAGGGTGCACCGCGGCCGGTGCGGCAGCCGCAGCACCGCGAGCGCGAGGCCGAGCAGGGCCCCGGCCACGACGACGTCGAGCCAGTAGTGGTTCGCGGTGCCCACGATCACCAGCAGCGTCACCAGCGGGTGCAGCAGCCACAGCCACCGCCGGCGCGACCGCGTCGCGACGATCAGACCGATCGCCAGCATCAGGGCCCAGCCGAAGTGCAGGGAGGGCATCGCCGCGAACTGGTTCGACAACGAGTCGGTGCGCGGCGGGCCGTAGACCGAGGGGCCGAAGACCCGGGCCGTGTCCATCAGGCCGGTGGCCCCCAGCATGCGCGGCGGGGCGAGCGGAAAGAGGAGGTGCAGCGCCAGCGCGGCGCCGGTCACGGCGGCCAGGACACGGCGGGCCCAGACGTAGTGCGCGGGCCGTCGCAGGTAGAGCCAGACCAGGAAGGCCAGGGTGGCCGGGAAGTGGACGGCGGCGTAGTACGTGTTCGCCACGTGGATCAGCGTGTCGCCGTGCAGGAGCAGCGACTGCACCGTGCCCTCGTCGGGCAGCCGGAGCCCGCGCTCCCAGTCCCACACGTGGTGGGCGTTGCGGAAGGCCTCGGCGGTGTGTCCCGTCGCCAGTCGGCGGCCGAACTTGTACACGAGGAAGAGTCCGGCCACGAGCAGGAGCTCGCGGACGAGTGGTGGGCGCGCGGGCGCGTCCGGCCCCGCTTGTGCAGGCTCGCTGCGGGCATTCATCCCCCGGCCCCTTCGCTGACGGTGGTGCGTGTGGCTCATCGGGTACGGGGCGTGTGACGGTTCTCATCGATACGGCCTCGTTCCGATACGCCAGTGTACCGATACGGTGGTGTACCGGTACACTGGCGTATCGATAGACATACGACACACTGGGTGCGGGGCCGGGCACGGCTTCCGTGTGCGAGCGAGCGAGAAGGAGCAGGGCCGATGACGTCGCAGGACGCGGACCGACCGGAAACGGTCGGCACCTCGCGCCGCTCCAAGATCACGCCGGAGCGTGAGCAGGAGTTCTTCGACGCCGTGCTCGACCAGCTCCGCTCCTGCGGCTACGACGCCGTGACCATGGAGGGCATCGCCGCCAGCACCCGGTGCAGCAAGTCGACGCTCTACCGGCAGTGGAAGACCAAGCCCCAGTTCGTGGCCGCCGCGCTGCGCTCCAACAGCCGGGTGCGGTTCGCCGACATCGACACCGGGTCGCTCGCCGAGGACCTGCGCCGGGCGGCCGCCGCCGCGGGCGAGGGGGCGGGCAAGGACACCGGGCTGCTCCAGGCGCTCGGCCACGCCGTCATGGAGGACCCGGAACTCAAGTGCGCGCTGCGCGAGGCGCTCGTCGAGCCGGAGATCGCCGCGCTCCGGGCGATCCTCGCGCGCGGCGTGGCACGGGGAGAGGTCCCGGCCGGCCATCCGGCGCTGGAGTACGTGCCCGCACAGCTCTTCGGCATGCTGCGGATGCGTCCCGTCCTGGAGGGCGAGCAGGCCGACGCGGCGTACCTCGTCCGGTTCGTGGAGGCCGTCGTGCTGCCGGCGCTCGGCCTCCCCTGAAGACCCAGGTCGCCGTCCACGGGATGACTGGACGGTGGCCTGCCCGCGCCGCACCGTGGGGACGGGGGCGGCGCGCACCCCCGGCCGGGTGGGGCACCCTTTGAGCGGAAGGGCGCCCCACCCGGCCGACCGTTTTCCGGCCGGGTCGGCCGGACCGTTTTCCGGCCGTACCTCCCGAGGTACGGCCGGGCCGGTCAGACGTCCTGGCCGCTGCCGCCGCCGGCGGTGTCCACCTCGATGCCCTTGGTGATCTCGTCGATGACCGTCTGCTTCTGGTCGACGTCGACACCGAAGCGGACGACGACGATCTGCGAGGCATCGGCGGGCGAGGGGAACGCCAGCGACTCGACGAAGCCGTCGGAGCCCTTTGCGGTGACCACCTTCCAGCGGACCAGGTAGCCCTTCTGCCCGGCGACCGTGACCGCCTTGGAGGCCAGTTCGTCGTGCGAGGTGATCTTGCCGTAGGACTCCTGGCCGTAGGACTCCTCGGCGTTCGCCGCGATGTCGGCCTTCGCGACCTCCTCCGCGGTGTTGCCCTCGGTCTCCAGCAGCATCGCCGGGGCCGAGTAGGCACCGCCCTTCGTGCAGGACTTGGAGGTGTCGCCGGGACACTTGTAGGCGTCGTCCGACGTCACCTGCGCGCCGACCTGCAACTCCTGCCCCGACCAGCCGTCCGGGACGGGCAGGCTGATCCCGCTCAACGCGTCCGTCACCGAACCGCTGTCGATCGTGGGCGGCTCCGACGGGTCCGGGGAGTCCGGCGAGGGCCACGGGCTGTCCTCGCCGCCGCCGTTGTCCCCGTTGTCGCCGCCCGAGTCGCCGAAGGGATCGTTGCGGTCGCCGGGGCCCGGCCGGTCCTGCTGCGAGCCGGCCGCCCTGTTGCCGCCCGAGCCGTCGTCGGTGAGCGCGTACACGCCGACCCCGATGCCGGCCAGCACCGCCACGGCCGCCGCGACGGCTATGCCGGTACGCAGCCGCCGCCGTCGCGCCGACGGCGGCTGGACCGGAAAGCCCGGATACCCCGGGTGCACGGGATACGGCCCGGGCGCGGTGTTCTGCACCGGTGGCTGAACAACCGGCGGTTGCGCGGGCGGGGCCCATGCGGCGGCCGCTCCCGCCGGGCGCACCTGGCCGGTCCACGCCGTGCCGTCCCACCAGCGCTCGGTGGCGGGACCGTCATTCTTCTGTCCGGGGTCCGGGTACCACCCGGGAGGAGTCGCCTGCGTCATGTGCCCACCGTATGAGGCGTCGGTGAAAGCCGGATGAGAGGGCCGGTCGTACCCCCGGTTCCGGCCGGTACGGCACCCCGCGCCGCGAGAGGTTGACGGGCGCCCGACCGCACCGCCGCTGATGACGGGCCCGGGGCGTCGTTCACGCTTTACCGCATGTCACCCGTCACGGCAACTGGTCGGCGGAGGGCCCACCACTTGCGCGATCGGAGGGCTAGGCTCAGGCTCTGTACGTCATTCGGGCGACTCGGGGAGGTAGCGGGATGACGGAGGTACGGCGGGCGGGCACCGCCTCGGCCTCCCTCTGGGAGCGCGACGAGGAAGTCGCCACCATCACGCGTGCGGTCGACACCCTGTGCGCGGACCGCTCGTCCCCCGGCACCCTGCTGGAGGCCCGCGGCGAGGCCGGGGTCGGCAAGACGGCACTGCTCGCGGAGACCCGCCGCATCGCCGAGGCCCGGGGCTGCACCGTCTGGTCGGCACGCGGCGGCGAGACCCTCAGGTCCGTCCCCTTCAACGTGGTGCGCCAACTGCTCCAGCCCGCCCTGGTGTCCATGCTCCCCGAGGAGGCCCGCGAGTACCTCGGCGACTGGTACGACATCGCGGGCCCCGCCCTCGGCATAGCGGACCCCGGTGAGCGGCAGGCCGACCCGCAGGGCGTCTGCGACGGCCTCGTCGCCGCCGTACGCCGGCTCGCCCGCCGGGAGTGGCCGCTGGTGCTGATGATCGACGACGCCCACTGGGTCGACCAGGAGACCCTGCGCTGGCTCGCCGCCCTCGCCGAACGGCTCGACGAGACCTCCGTCCTGGTCGTGATCGCCCGACGCCCCGGCGACGTCAGCGGTGACAGCGCCCGTCACCTGGAGGCGGCCAGCGCCATGGGCCGGCCCCTCGCCCCGCTGAACGCCCTCACCCCCGACGCGACGGCCGGACTCACCCGCGCCACCCTGGGCGGCCACGCCGAGGCCGCGTTCTGCCGCGAGGTGTGGGCCGTCACCGGCGGCAACCCCTACGAGACCGTCGAACTCCTCGCCAAGGTCCAGGACAGCGAACTGCAACCCATCGAGGCGGAAGCCGCCGAACTGCGTGCCCTGAACCGCTCCGCCCGCGGCGGCGGCCTCGTCGCCCGACTGGAGCAACTCGGCGTCGACTCCACCCGGTTCGCCTGGGCCGCGGCCATCCTCGGCGGCGGCATCACCGTCGACATGGTGGCCAGACTCGCCACCCTCGACCGCGCCGACGCCGCCCGCTGCGCGGAACTGCTCCGGGGCGCCCGGATCCTGTCCGTGCCGGAGACCGCCGCCGGGCAACCGGGAGCGGACGAGCTGGAGTTCGTCCACCCGCTGATCGCCACCGCCGTCTACAACTCCATCCCCGACGCCCTGCGCACCGCGATGCACGGCATAGCGGCCCAGCTGGTCACCGACTCCGGACTCGGCGCCGCGGCCGCCTCCCGTCATCTGCTCCAGGTGTATCCCGACGACGACCAGGAAGTCGTGGCCCAACTGCGCGAGGCAGCTCGCGAACACCTCGCTGTCGGAGCCCCCGACGCGGCCCGCCGCTGCCTCGAACGCGCGCTGCAGGAACCGCCGTTGCCCGAGTCCCACGCGCGCGTACTGTTCGAACTGGGCTGCGCCACGCTCCTCACCGCGCCCGCCACCACCATCGGCCACCTGCGCACCGCGCTCGCCATGCCCGGGCTGGACGGCGAGCAGCGCGTCGACGCCGTCTTCCGGCTCTCCCAGGCCCTGCTCCACAACGACCAGCTGGAGGAGGCCGTCCGCACCGTCGAGGCGGAGGCCGCACGCAACCCCGACCCCTCCGCGCGGCTGCGGCTTCAAGCCGCCCAGTACATGTGGGAGGGCATCCACGCGGGCGAGACCTCCTCACCCCACCGCTCCGCCCGCCTGGCCGAACTCGCCGCCACCTGCACCGGCCGCGACAACGCCGAGCGCGCCCTGCTCATCCTGCGCGGCTTCGACGCCATGACCCACGGAGAGAGCGCCGAAGAGGTCGTCGAACTGTGCGACCGCGCCCTCGTCAACGGCCGCCTCGCCCCCGGACTCGGCTGGACCGACACCGAGTGGGGCCTGGAACTGCCCATGATGCTGGCCAGTTCCTACGCCTACGCCGACCGGCTGGACCGCGCCGAGGCACTGTTCACGGAGGCCCTGCGCGCCTACGAGAGCGCAGGCTGGAGCGGCGGCCACCTCGCCCTCGCGCACGCCTACGTCGACCTCGGCCACCGCAGGAGGGGCCGCCTCAGGGAGGCCGAGCAGTCCCTGCGCGAGTCACTGCGCATCGCCGAACGCGTGGGCCGCGGGCTGCCGCTGTACTGGTCGGCCACCTGCAACCTGGTCGACACCCTGCTCGCCCGCGGCCATGTCGAGGAGGCCCGGACCGTCGCCGAACAGTACGGCTTCGCACCGCCGTACCCGTCGACGATCGTGCTGCCCGACCCCCGCCCGGTGCGCGGGCGCCTGCTGCTCGCCACCGGCCGCACCAAGGAGGGCATCAACGAACTGGAGGCCGCCGAGAAGGTGGCGGCCGCGCGTGGCCGGCACAACCCGGTGGTGGTCCCCTGGGCGACCGAACTGGCCCGGGCGCTGGCCGGCGAGGACCCCGGCCGCGCCGCCCGGCTGGCCACCGACGCCCGCCGCCAGGCCGAGCGCTTCGGCACGGACACGGCCATAGGAGAGGCCCTGCGCTGCGCCGCCGCACTGGAGACCGGCCAGCGCGCGGTCCGGCTCGCCGCCCAGGCCGTCACCTACCTGGAGGCCTCGCCCTGCCAGTACGAGCACGCCGCCGCCCGTGTGGAGTACGGCATCGCGGCCCGCTCGTCGGCCGAGCTGAACCGGGGTCTGGCGCTGGCCGATTCGTGCGGCGCCGACGGACTCGTGGCCCGCGCCCGCGAGGCCCTGGCAGTGGGGCACGCGGGCTGAGGGCCCGTCAGGGCGGGCCGAGGCGTTTCACTCCGCCGCGCCGTCCGCTTCCTCGGCCAGTACCCGCTGGGCCGTCGCGAACGCCGAGTTCGCGGCCGGCACCCCGCAGTACACGGCCGTCTGGAGCAGTACCGCGCCGATCTCGTCGGCCGTCAGCCCGTTGCGCCGCGCCGCCCGCACATGCATGGCCAGCTCCTCGTAGTGGCCGTGCGCGACCAGCGCCGTCAGCGTGACCATGCTGCGCTCGCGGCGCGACAGCGTCTCGTCGGTCCAGATCTCGCCCCACGCGTAGCGCGAGATGAAGTCCTGGAAGCGGGCGGTGAACGGCGTCTGCCGTCCCTGCGCCCGGTCCACGTGGGCGTCGCCCAGCACCTCGCGCCGCACCGCCATGCCCCGCTCGGCGCCGCCGTCGAAGTGCGCCCGCAGCGCCGTCAGCACCGCCTCAGGACGCTCGGCCGGCGCCAGGTGCGAGGCGCCCGGGATCTCGGTCAGCGTCGCGCCCGGCACCGCGTCGGCCAGCTCCCGCAGATGCGCGGGCGGCGTGGCCGGGTCCTCGCGCCCCGCGATCAGCAGCGTCGGCACGGAGATCTCCCCGACCCGGTCCCGCAGGTCGAGGGCGGCCAGGGCGTCGCAACAGGCCGCGTACGCGCCCGGGTCGGCGTCCCGGTGGTCCCGGACCAGCCGCGGCACGGTGAACCCCCGGGTGAACCACCGCGCGTCCGCGCTCTCAGCGAGCCGTGCCAAGCCCTCCTCGCGTACCTGCGCGGCCCGCTCCTCCCACGGCTTCGCGCCGTCGAAGTGCGCCGACGAGCAGACGACCGCCAGCGACGACACCCGCTCCGGACGGTGCACGGCCAGGTGCAGGCCCACCGCGCCGCCCAGGGACACCCCGGCGTAGGCGAAGCGCTCCACCCCGAGGGAGTCGGCGAGCGCGAGCACCAGATCGGCCAGGTCCGCGACCGTGGCGCCGGGCCCGATCAGGTCGGCCGGCGAGCCTCCGTGCCCCGGCAGGTCCCAGCGGATCACCCGGTGCCCGATGGACAGTTCGGGCGCCACCGCGTCCCACAGCGCGTACGAGGTGCCCAGCGAGGGTCCGAGCAGCAGCGGGGGAGCGGAGGCGGGGCCTTCGGACAGGTGGTTGAGCATGGTCGTCAACGTCGCTCCAGAGCACGGTCGGTGAGGGCGGCAGCGGCGCCCGTACAGCGGGCGGGATCGGTCAGGGCACCGAGGTCGAGATCCCGCAACTCCCCGACCTCTGCGAGGAGTTCGCCCAGGTCCCGGTCCTCGGCATACGTACGCGCCGCCAGCTCGGTGAGCAGCTCCTTGGCGCGGGCCCGTCCGAGCACCGGCGCCAGTTCGGCCGAGAGCCGCTCCGACACGATCAGCCCGTGCGTGAGGCCGAGGTGCGCGCGCATCACGTCCGGGCGCACCCGCAGCCCCTCGGCCAGCTCGGCGGCGTCACGCGCGGCGCCGCCGGTCAGCCGCAGCAGGTCCCGCAGCGGCTCCCACTCGGCGTGCCAGGCCCCGGCCGGCCGCTCGTCCTCCGCGGCCAGCGAGCCGTACAGCGTGGCGGCGAGCTGCGGCGCGCGCCGGGCGGCCGCCGCGATCAGCGTGGACCGCACCGGGTTGGCCTTGTGCGGCATCGCCGACGAGCCGCCGCCGCTGCCCTCGGCGACCTCGCCGATCTCGGTGCGGGACAGCGTCAGCACGTCCACGGCGATCTTCCCGAGCGCCCCGGCGGTGAAGGCGAGGGCGCCGGCCAGGTCGGCGACCGGAGCACGCAGGGTGTGCCACGGCAACGCGGGTGCCCGCAGCCCGAGTTCACGGGCGTACGCCGTCGGCAGCGCGGTCGGATCAGTCGCACCGTACGCCTCGAAGGCGGCCAGGGTGCCCGCCGCGCCGCCGAGTTGGGCGGGCAGCGCGTCACGCACCGCCGTGATCCGGTCCCGCGCGTCCAGCACCAGCGAGCGCCATCCGGCCGCCTTCAGCCCGAAGGCCGTCGGCACGGCGTGCTGCGTGAGGGTCCGGCCCGGCATCGGCGTGTCCCGGTGCTCGGCGGCCAGCCGGGCGAGCGCCCGTTCCGTACGGGCGAGGTCGGGCAGCAGCAGGTCCAGGGTGCGGGCGGCGACCAGCATCGTCGCCGTGTCCAGGATGTCCTGGCTGGTCGCGCCCCGGTGCACGTACGGCCCGTACGGCTCGCCGACCGCCTGGGTCAGGTCGGCCACCAGGGGGATGACCGGGTTGCCGCCGCCCCGGGCGCGCTCGGCCAGGGAACGTACGTCGAAGGCGGCCGGGTCGGCGGCGGCCGCGCTCACCGCTTCCGCCGCCTCGGCCGGGGCGAGCCCCAGCGCGGCCTGGGCACGGGTCAGCGCCGCCTCGGCGTCGAGCAGGGCCCGCAGATACGCGCGGTCCCCGGTCGCGGCGGCGGCCGGCGAGCCCGCCCACCCGGGGGCGAGCAGGCTCGGGTCGGCGTCGGTATCGGTGGGACGTTCGGCGGGTTCGGCAGGTGATGTCACTGGAACTCCAGGAAGACCGTCTCGCCCTCGCCCTGAAGGCGGATGTCGAAACGGTACGTCCCGCGGCCCTCGTCCGCCGCGATCAGCGTGTCGCGGCGCCCGGCCGGCACCCGGGACAGCAGCGGGTCGGCGGCGAGCACCGCCTCGTCGCCCGGCAGGTAGATCCGGGTGAACAGGTGCACGAGCAGCCCGCGCGCGAACACGCACACGCTGACGTACGGCGCACTGTGCCCCCGAGCCCCCGGCCGCAGCGTCCGCGCGTACCAGTGGCCGTTCGCGTCGGTCTGTATGCGCCCGAACCCGGTGAACTCCACGCCGTTGCGGCCCAGGAAGCCGCCGGAGGCCGGGTCGCGCCGCATCGAGCCGTCGGCGGTCGGCACGTTGCCCTCACTGTCCGGCCCCCACAGCTCCAGCAGGGCGTCCGGCAGCGGGTTGCCCTCGCCGTCGTACACGTACCCGTGCACGGTGACCGTGTCCGGGTGCCCGGCGGGCGCGATGTCCTCGCCGCCGCGGAAGGGCAGCGCGTACCCGTAGAAGGGGCCGACCGTGTGCGACGGCGTGGGCAGCACCTGCTCCGGGATGCTGGTGTCGATCTTCGTCATGGCGGGTCAGCGTCCTTCTTCGATCCAGGTGGCGTTCGGGCCGTCGAGCACGATGTCCCAGTGGTAGCCGAGCGAGAACTCCGGCACCGACAGGCTGTGGTCGTACGTCGCGATCAGCCGCTGCCGCGCGGCGTCGTCCGTCACCGACTGCAGGATCGGGTCGTACGGGAACAGCGGGTCGTTCGGGAAGTACATCTGCGTGACCAGGCGCTGCGTGAACGCCGAGCCGAACACGGAGAAGTGGATGTGCGCCGGGCGCCAGGCGTTCACGTGGTTGCGCCACGGGTAGGGGCCGGGCTGCACGGTGGTGAAGCGGTAGAAGCCGTCGTCGTCGGAGAGGGTGCGGCCCACGCCGGTGAAGTTCGGGTCCAGCGGCGCGTCGTGCTGCTCGCGCTGGTGCGCGTAGCGCCCGGCCGAGTTGGCCTGCCAGATCTCCACGAGCTGCCCGCGAACGGGCTTGCCGTCGCGGTCGAGGAGGCGACCGGAGACGGTGATGCGCTCGCCGACCGGCTCCCCGGTGTGCTGCCGGGTCAGGTCGTTGTCGATCTCGGTGATGTCCCGCTCCCCGAAGGCGGGGGAGGCCAGCTCCACCAGCTCCGGGTCCTTGGTGACGTCGATGGCGATCGGCGGCTGCTTCGGGTGGCGCAGCACCGAGGAGCGGTACGGGGCGTAGTCGCGGCGCGGGTGGTGCTCGACGGGCCCGCCGTCGGCGACCCGCTTCTCGTAGGCGGCGTGCTCGGCCGCGATCTCCGCGTCGATGTCGTGCTGGGTGAGAGTCATGGGAGTTCCCGTGGGTGACTAGCGGTCGAGGACCAGGGCGAGACCCTGGCCGACACCGATGCAGAGGGTGGCGATGCCGGTACCGCTCCCCTTGCGGGCGAGCTGGTGGGCGACGGTGCCGGCGAGGCGGGCGCCCGAGGCGCCGAGGGGGTGACCGAGGGCGATGGCACCGCCCTGCGGGTTGAGGACCGCGGGGTCGAACTCGGGCCACTCGGCGACGCAGCCCAGCACCTGGGCGGCGAAGGCCTCGTTGAGTTCGAGCACGTCCAGGTCGGCGAAGCTCCGGCCGGCCCTGGTGAGCGCGCGGTTCACGGCCTCGACGGGGGCGAGGCCGAAGTACTGCGGGTCGGTCGCCGAGACGCCGGTGGCCGAGACCCGGGCGAGCGGCTCGCGTCCGGTGGCCCGCAGGCCCTCCTCGTCGACCAGGAGCAGCGCCGCGGCACCGTCGTTCAGCGGAGAGGCGTTCCCGGCGGTCACGGTCCCGTCGCTCTTGCGGAAGGACGGCCGGAGCTTCGCCATCGCCTCCAGGGACGCGTCCGGGCGCACGCACTCGTCGGTGGCGAAGTCGACCGGGTCGCCCTTGCGCCGGGGCACCGGGACGGCGGCCAGTTCGGCGTCGAACAGGCCGTCGGCCTGGGCGCGGGCGGCCTTCCGGTGGGAGGCGAGGGCGAACTCGTCCTGCTGTTCGCGGTCGATCTTGTGCTTGTCGGCGATGAGTTCCGCCGACTCGCCGAGCGGGATCGTCCACTGCGGGTCCATCGCCGGGTTGACCATGCGCCAGCCCAGGGTGGTCGAGTACATCTCGGTGTGCCCGGCGGGGAAGGGCCGGTCCGACTTGGGCAGCACGTACGGTGCCCGGGTCATCGACTCCACGCCGCCCGCCAGCGCGACCGAGGCGTCGCCGACGGCGATGGCGCGGGCGGCCTGGATCACCGCCTCCAGGCCGGAGGCGCACAGCCGGTTCACCGTGACGCCGGGGACGGTGGTGGGCAGGCCGGCCAGGAGGGCGGCCATGCGGGCGACGTTGCGGTTCTCCTCGCCGGCGCCGTTCGCGTTGCCGAAGTACACGTCGTCGATCCGGGACGGGGCCAGGCCGGGTGTACGGCCGAGGAGTTCACGGATCGCGTGCGCGGCCAGGTCGTCCGGGCGCACGCCCGCCAGGCCGCCGTTGTACTTGCCGAACGGGGTGCGCACCGCGTCGACGATGTAGACGTCCCTCACTTCAGTCCCTCCGCTACGACGAGCTTGGCGTCGGTCCTGGCGACGACGTCGTCGGCGCTCACGCCCGGGGCGGTCTCCACCAGGACCAGGCCGTCCCCGGTGACGTCGAGGACGCCGAGGTCGGTGATGACGCGGTTGACGCACGCCTTGCCGGTGAGCGGCAGCGCGCACTCCTCGAGGATCTTGGGGGAGCCGTCCTTGGCGGTGTGCGTCATGACCACGATGACGGTGCGGGCGCCGTGGACGAGGTCCATCGCGCCGCCGATTCCGGTGATCATCTTCCCCGGGATCGCCCAGTTCGCGAGGTCGCCGGTGGCGGAGACCTGCATCGCGCCGAGCACCGCCACGTCGATGTGCCCGCCCCGGATCATGCCGAAGGACAGGGCCGAGTCGAAGAAGGCGGCGCCCGGCCGGACCGTGACCGTCTCCTTGCCCGCGTTGATCAGGTCGGGGTCCACCTCGGCCTCGGTGGGGTACCGGCCGGTGCCCAGGATGCCGTTCTCCGACTCCAGGGTGACCTCGACGCCCTCGGGGAGGTAGTTCGGGATCAGGGTGGGCAGGCCGATGCCGAGGTTGACGTACTGGCCGTCCCGCAGCTCCAGCGCGGCCCGCGCGGCCATCTGTTCACGCGTCCAGGCCATCAGGAACTCACCGTCCGCTTCTCGATCTTCTTGTCGGCGGCCTGCTCGGCCGTCAGGGCCACCACACGCTGGACGAAGATGCCGGGCAGGTGGACCGCGTCCGGGTCGATCTCGCCCGGCTCGACCAGTTCCTCGACCTCGGCGATCGTCACCCGCCCGGCCATCGCGGCCAGCGGGTTGAAGTTGCGGGACGACTTCGCGAAGACCAGGTTGCCGTGCCGGTCGCCCTTCGCGGCGCGGACCAGCGCGAAGTCGGTGCGGATGCCGCGCTCCAGCACGTACTCCGTGCCGTCGAACTCGCGGACCTCCTTCGGCGGTGAGGCCAGCGCCACGCCGCCGGAGCCGTCGTACCGCCACGGCAGCCCGCCGTCGGCGACCTGGGTGCCGACCCCGGCGGGGGTGTAGAAGGCGGGGATCCCCGCGCCGCCGGCCCGCAGCCGCTCGGCCAGGGTGCCCTGGGGGATCATCTCCACCTCCAGCTCCCCGCCGAGGTACTGGCGTGCGAACTCCTTGTTCGCGCCGATGTAGGACCCGGTCACCCGGGCGATGCGCCCGGCGGCCAGCAGGACGGCCAGCCCGGAGTCCATCGCTCCGCAGTTGTTGGAGACCACCGACAGCCCGCCGGTCCCGCGCTCGTACAGCGCCTGGATCAGCACGTTCGGCACACCGCTCAGCCCGAAACCGCCCACCGCGAGCGACGCGCCGTCGGGCACGTCGGCCACCGCCGCACCGGCCGTGGCCACCACCTTGTCCATCCGAGAAGCCCCATCTCTTCCGCGCGCCCCGGAGTGCGAACCGGTCGCCGGACGGTTTCAGCCGGACGGATTCACAGGGTAGTCAGGGCACTGAGTATTTCAGCGAGGTTTCCCACACGCTGCCATCGGACGGCCGGGGCGTCAAGACCCGCAAAATGCGAGGTAGATCGTATGCGGCGTTCCCGGATGTCCGCTGTCCGTGCCATGTATCGTCAGTGCACCGATGAAACTGACCACAGGAGTGCGCGCATGGCAGCGGTCGATCTGACCACCCACCCCGGCCACCTGGCCAGGCGGCTGCAGCAGGCGCACTACCTGCTGTGGAACACGATGGTCTCCGAGGAGACCACTTCGCCGCAGTACGCCGTCCTGAACGCGCTGGTCGACGAGCCGGGCCTGGACCAGCGCACGGTGGGGGAGCGGGTGGGCCTGGACCGGTCCACCATCGCGGAGGTGGTCAGCCGGCTCGGCCGCCGCGCGCTGCTCGACAAGGTCCGCGACCCCCAGGACGGCCGCCGGTCCCTGCTCCGGCTCACCGACGAGGGCCTGCGCGTCCACCGCAGGCTGGGCGTGCGCATCGCCCGTATGAACCAGGTGTTCCTCGCCCCGCTCGCCCCCGACGAGCAGGCGGTCTTCATCGACCTCATGCGCCGGGTCGCGGACGCCGCGGAGGGGCTGCGCAACCCGGCCGAGCCGACGACGGCAACGGGCTGACCGGCAACGGGCTGACCGGTACCGTCGTCGGCCCGGTACCGGTCAGCCCGGGTGCGGACTGCTCAGGAGGCGCCCGCGAAGACCACCCACACCTGGCCCCGGGCGAAGTTCAGCGGGTCGCCGTCCTCGGTGGTGAAGGTCGTGCCGTCCTCGGCCGCCCCGCGCTTCCAGGTCGCGTCGTAGGCGCGTCCGTCGCGCAGTACCTCCGCCCGACCGGAGCCCACCGACTCGACGTAGGGCGAGTTGCTGCCGCGGAAGTCGCGGAAGTCCGACTCGCGCACCTTCACGTGCTGCACGACCACCGTGGCCGGGGCCAGCCGCCCGCCGTCGGCCGTGCCGGCCGGGCTGCCGTCCATGGAGACCAGCCACCGGTCCCGGCTGTCGGACCAGGTGAAGGTGAAGCTCGCCGAGGGATAGCGCACCGTGTGCGAGGACTCCGCCCGGCCGCCCGTGGGGGCCTTGCCGTAGGTGAACCCGGTCGTGAGGGCCGTGGCACCCGACGGTTCCTGGAGCAGCTCGCCCGGTCGCAGGTAGAGGTTGTGCGGGGCCTGCCGGTCCTCGGCGCGGACGTAGGTGTCGGAGTCCTCGCCCGGCGGCTCCGCGCGCAGGGGGGCCTTGTCGATGAGCGGCAGCAGCTTGCTCTGCGCGCCGGAGAACGCCAGCACCGGCCGGTCGAACTGGCCGAGCAGCTCCAGGTCGGACTCGCGGGCGCTGCGCACCGGCCCCACCGACTCGGGCAGCTCGGTGGCGTAGATCGCCATCAGCCGGCTCAGCCCGGCCTCCACCGGCTCGGCGTAGACGACGTCCGCGTCCTCCAGGCCCGTCTGGGGGCGGGCCGCGCGCACGTTGTCGACCTTCACGGCGAGCACCGGTCCGGACGCGGGGGCCGCGCTGTGCGACCGCTCCGGTTCCTGTGCCCGTCCGTCGTCCTTCGTACCGGGCCCCGCCGTGCAGCCCGCCGCCAGTGATACCGCCACCGCCGCCGTCAGCAGCGCGGCACACCGCCCCCTGCGCGTCCCTCTTCGCATTCCGGCCATCCGTCCACCCATCCCGTGTCATTGATTGTGCGCTTCTTGAAGCATTTAGTGCCATAGCTGACTGAATCCGATACGGCACACGGAACGGGGCAGATAATCCGCTGTTCGGCCTAAACGACCGCCGGGTTCGGCCGCGGGGGCCCCGGGGTACCCGGCCGCCACGCGGAAATCGACGCGCACGGCGACGGAGGGAGCGCGGGGCGATGAAGGCAGTGACATGGCAGGGCAAGCGGGACGTGCGGGTCGAGGACGTGCCCGACCCGAGGATCGAGAAGCCGACCGACGCGGTCATCCGCGTCACCTCCTCCGGGCTGTGCGGCTCCGACCTGCACCTTTACGAGGTGCTGACGCCGTTCATGACACCGGGCGACATCCTCGGCCACGAGCCGATGGGCATCGTCGAGGAGGTGGGCCCGGAGGTGACCAACCTGAAGCCCGGCGACCGGGTCGTGGTGCCGTTCCAGATCGCGTGCGGACACTGCTACATGTGCGACACCGGGCTGCCGACCCAGTGCGAGACCACCCAGGTCACCGGCGAGAGCATGGGCGCCCCGCTGTTCGGCTACACCCGCCTGTACGGCGCGATCCCCGGCGGCCAGGCCGAGTACCTGCGCGTGCCGCAGGCCCAGTACGGGCCGATCAAGGTGCCCGAGGGCCCGGCCGACGACCGGTTCGTCTACCTCTCCGACGTGCTGCCCACCGCCTGGCAGGCGGTCGAGTACGCCGCCGTACCGCAGGGCGGCAGCCTTGCCGTGCTGGGCCTCGGCCCGATCGGCGACATGGCCTGCCGGATCGCCCGGCTCAAGGGGGTCGACAAGGTGTTCGGCGTCGACCTCGTGCCGGAGCGGCTGGAGCGGGCCCGCGCACGGGGCGTGGAGACGTTCGACCTGCGGTCCTTCGACAACGAGAAGGAACTCGTCGCCGCGATCCAGGACCGGACGGACGGCCGCGGCCCCGACGCCGTGATCGACGCGGTCGGCACCGAGGCGCACGGCGGCGCCGTGGCCAAGCTGGTCCAGCAGACCGCCGCGGTGATGCCCCGGGCCATCGGCGGGCCGCTGGCGGAACGGTTCAGCGTCGACCGGCTCGCCGCCCTCTACACCGCGATCGACCTGGTGCGCCGTGGCGGCACCATCTCGCTGTCCGGTGTGTACGGCGGCATGGCCGACCCGATGCCGATGCTGACCATGTTCGACAAGCAGATCCAGCTGAGCATGGGCCAGGCCAACGTACGCCGCTGGAGCGACGAGATCGTCCCGTACCTGACCGACGACGACCCGCTCGGCGTGGACGGCTTCGCCACCCACCGGGTGCCGCTGGCGGATGCGCCGCACGCGTACGAGATGTTCCAGAAGAAGCAGGACGGCGCGGTCAAGGTGCTGATGAAGCCGTAGGGTCTGACGAAGCCGTAGGGCCTGAGCACGCCGTAGGGCCCACCGCGTCAGGGCCCGCCGAGGATCTCCGCCAGGTCGTACCGGACCGGCTCCTCCAGCTGCGCGTAGGTGCAGCTCTCGGGGGTCCGGTCCGGGCGCCAGCGGCGGAAGCGGGCCGTGTGCCGGAAGCGCGCCCCGTTCTCCATGTGGTCGTACGCCACCTCGACGACCCGCTCAGGACGCAGCGGCACCCAGGACAGGTCCTTCTTGCCGGACCACCTGCTCGGGGCGCCGGGCAGCCGCGCCGACTCGTGCGCCGCCTCCTCGGCCCACGCCGCCCACGGATGGTCCCGGGCGTCGTCCATGCGCAGCGGCTCCAGTTCCTCCACCAGCTCGGCCCGGCGCTTCATGGTGAAGGCCGCGCTCACCCCCACGTGCTGGAGGACGCCCCGGTCGTCGTACAGCCCGAGCAGCAGCGAGCCGACCACTGGCCCGCTCCTGTGGAGGCGGTACCCGGCGACGACCACGTCCGCCGTCCGCTCGTGCTTGATCTTGTACATGGCCCGCTCGTCCTGCCGGTAGCGCAGACCGAGCGGCTTGGCGACCACCCCGTCCAGACCGGCCCCCTCGTACTGCTCGAACCACTGCCGGGCCACCTCGATGTCGTCCGTCGCCGGCGCCACGTGCACCGGCGGCGTCACCCCGGACAGCGCCCGCACCAGCAGCGCCCGCCGGTCGGCCAGCCCCACGTCGAGCAGGGACTCGTCGTCCAGGGCCAGCAGGTCGAAGGCCACCAGCGAGGCCGGCGTACGCTCCGCCAGCATCCGCACCCGGGAGTCGGCCGGATGGATCCGCTCGGTGAGCGCGTCGAAGTCCAGATGCCCGTCCCGCGCGATCACGATCTCCCCGTCCACCACACACCGCTCGGGCAACCGCTCCCGCAACGCCGCCACCAGCTCCGGGAAATACCTGGTCAACGGCTTGCCCGTACGACTGCCCAGCTCCACCTCGGCCCCGTCGCGAAACACGATCGCGCGAAACCCGTCCCACTTCGCCTCGTAGTGCATCCCCGGCGGGATCTTCGCCACGGACTTGGCGAGCATCGGCTTCATGGGCGGCATGACGGGGAGATCCATGGTCCGATTCTGTACGCCCCCGCTCCGGAATGCCTGATATGCGAAGCTCCCGTGCTGCGCCTACCGTGGCTCGCATGGCGGAAGCGGTGGAACTGGAGGTGGGTGGGCGGAGCGTGCGGCTGTCCAGCCCGGGGAAGGTGTTCTTCCCGGAGTACGGCTACACCAAGCTCGACGTGGCCCGGTACTACCAGGCCGTCGCTCCCGGCATCCTGCGTGCCCTGCGCAACCGGCCCACCACGCTCCAGCGCTACCCGGACGGGGTGACCGGCGAGTGGTTCTACCAGAAGCGCGCGCCCAAGGGGATGCCCGACTGGATCCCGACCGCGCACATCACCTTCCCCAGCGGACGCAGCGCCGACGAGATGTGCCCCACCGAGGAGGCCGCCGTGCTGTGGGCCGCCCAGTACGGCACCCTCACCTTCCACCCCTGGCCGGTGCGCCGCGACGACGTCGACCACCCCGACGAGCTGCGCATCGACCTCGACCCGCAGCCCGGCACCGACTACGACGACGCCGCCCGCGCCGCCCACGAACTGCGCGCGGTGCTGGAGGAGTTCGGCGGACTGCGCGGCTGGCCCAAGACGTCCGGCGGGCGTGGCATCCACGTCTTCGTGCCGATCGAGCCGCGCTGGACCTTCACCCAGGTGCGGCGCGCCGCCATCGCCGTCGGCCGCGAGATGGAACGGCGGATGCCCGAGCGGGTCACCATCAAGTGGTGGAAGGAGGAGCGCGGCGAGCGCATCTTCATCGACTACAACCAGACCGCCCGCGACCGCACCATCGCCTCCGCCTACTCCGTGCGCCCCCGCCCGAACGCCCCGGTCTCCGCCCCGCTGACCTGGGACGAGGTGGGCGTCGCGCACCCGCAGGACTTCGACATCACGACGATGCCCGCGCGCTTCGCCGAACTCGGCGACGTGCACGCGGGCATGGACGAACGGTCGTACTCCCTCGACGCCCTGCTGGAACTGGCGACGAAGGACGAGCACGACCACGGGCTCGGTGATCTGCCGTACCCGCCCGAGTATCCGAAGATGCCGGGCGAGCCGAGCCGGGTACAGCCCAGCCGGGCCAGGAAGCAGGCTCCCGGCCCGGACTGAACCACGACTACCGGATGTCTACAGCTCCTTGATCCGGATGTCCCGGTACGAGATCACGTCCGAGGTGCTGTGCACCTGGAGCCCGACGTAGCCGGAGGCGAACCGCCGCCCGTCCGTGCCCGGGTCGTCCGAGCGCTCGGGGTAGAAGGTCTGGCCGCCGAAGTTGTCGAACTCGTTGATCAGCACACCGTTGCGGAAGACCGAGTAGTGCTGGTCCTCCACCCGGATCTCGTAGTCGTTCCAGGTGCCCTTCTCCGTCACACCCGCGCCGGCCAGGCCGACCCGGTCGAAGCCGTACACGGAGCCGGACTTGTACATGTCGCCGGTCGGGCTGTCGAACGCCTGGATCTCGTGCCCGTACTTGATGGCGACCCACTCCGGACGCGACTCCTCCGGGTGGTCGTGCACCTGCGGGAAGCGCACGAAGACGCCGCCGTTGGTGTTCGCGGTGCCCGGAGCGTCGTCACGCCACTGGAGCTTCAGCGAGAAGTTCCCGTACTTGCGCTCAGGGAACCACAGCATCCCGAGGCCGTCCTTCGAGGTGCCCGAGGTGATCGACCCGTCCGGGTTCAGCCCGAACGAACCGCCGCCCACCTGCTCCCACTTGGCGAAGGACTCCTGGCTGCCGTCCAGGATCGTGCGGTAGCCCTCGGTCTGGCCGGGCTTGCCGATCCCGGACTGCCTGGCGGCCTTGTTGATCGCCTGGAACTCCCGCTTGTCGATGACGCCCTCGGCCCGCAGCGCGTTCCCGACCTCACGGACGTGCTTGAGGAACAGGGCCTGGGACGTCCACTCCTTCTCGTCCTCGATCATCTCGTTGATCCGGCACCGGTTGTTGGTGACCCGGTTCGGCACCCCCGTGTCCACCGTGCCGACGAACACCGTCCGGCGCTCGTCGTACTCCGGGCAGGGCGGCGCCGGCACCCCGCCGGCCACCACCGAGAAGCTCACGGTCAGCGGCTCGGAGGTGTTGCCCGCCTTGTCGCTCGCCCGGTACGCCACGGTGTGCCGGCCCACGCGGTCGACGACCACCGGGTCGGTGTACGCCAGGTAGGGCCCGGCGTCCAGCGAGTACTCCACACCGGCGACGCCGGAACCGCCCTCGTCCGCGGCGTTCACGGTCACCTTCGCGCTGCCGACGTAGGCGCCGTCGGAGTTCTTGGTGCCGTCCACGGTCGCGCCGGTCACCGGCGGGGTGGTGTCCTGCGGGGGAGCGGCGACCACGGTGAAGCCGACGCTCTTCTCCGCCGCGACGTTGCCCGCCTTGTCGGTGGCCCGGTAGCGCACGGTGTGCTCGCCGACCTCGTGCACCATGACCGGCGCCGTGTACGCCGTCCAGGCGCCGTCGCCGACCGCGTACTCGATGGTGTTGACGCCGGAACCGGTGTCGGAGGCGGTGACGGTCACCGTCGCCATGTCGATGTACGCCCCGTCCGGGTTCTTCTCACCGCTGACCGTCGCCGAGGTCTCCGGCGCGGTCGTGTCGTCGGTGTCCGGCGCGGCCACGGCGAACGTGACGCTCTTCTCCTCCGCGGCGTTGCCCGCCTTGTCGAACGCCCGGTAGCGCACCGTGTGTTGGCCCACCTGGTCGACGACGACCGGCGTGGTGTACGGCTGCCAGGCACCGTCGGCACCGATCGCGTACTCGATCCGCTCGACGCCGGAGCCGCCCTCGTCCGTGGCGGCGAGCGTCACGGTCGCGGAACCGACGTAGGCGCCGTCGGCGTTCTGCGTGCCGCCCACCTCGGCCGAGGTCGCGGGAGCCGTGGTGTCCTCGCCACCGCCGCCCTCGGTCACCACGAGCACGCCCTTCATCTCCCCGTGGCCGGGGATCGTGCAGTGGTACATGTACCGGCCGGGGGTGAGGGTGACCTCGGCGGTGTGCTTGCCGCCCTGGTCGTCGTTCGGGTTGGCCAGGATGTTGAGCTGGACGTCCTGGTTGTACTCGGGATCGCTGGTCATGAACGTCAGCGTGTGCGGCATGCCGGTGGTGTTGCCGGTGGCCTCACTGTTCTCGAAGACGATCGTGGCCGGACCGGCCACCGCCGTCTCGGGCGCCGACGCGTACTCGGTGATGTCGTCGCCCGCCGTCCAGGTCAGCACCTGGTCGGCGGCGGCCGCGGTGGGCGCCGCCGCGGGCTGTCCGGAGGCGGACGTCGCCTGCAGACCGAGCACCATCAGCAGACCGGACAACAGCGCGGCCCACATTCTTCGTTGGCGTATCACTTGGACCCCCTCGCCAGCTGTCCGGCGGCCGGCGTCGGCCCACCGCCCTCGTAGGTGACCCGCCACAGGGCCGACTTGGCGTCCGAGGTGAAGAAGCCGCGGCCGTAGTCCAGGACGTACAGCGCGCCGTCCGGACCGAACTTCCAGCCCATCAGGTTCTTGATGCCGTCGTTGCCGACCGGCACGATCTTCTTCAGGGACTCAGAGTGCACCGGCAGACCGCCGTCGCCCTGCGTCTTCGGATCCATCAGCACCGCGTTGCGCGGCTGGTCGGCGTCGTAGAAGTCACCGACGAACCACTTGCCGTCCCAGTACGCCGGCCACTTGGTCTCGCTGGCGTTGTCGGCGTCGTAGCGGTAGACCGGGCCGTTCATCGCGGCCTGGCCGCCGCCCTTGAGCCAGGGCAGCCGGTAGACGGCCTCGTCCTCGTCGTACGAGGGGATCCCGTTCTCGTCGCGCGGGAAGTCGGGGCCGCCGCCCTGCGGCGAGTACCAGATGTTGTTGCCGGTCACCGGCGGCAGGTTGACCAGGCCGTCGTTGTTCGGCGACTCGTTCTTCGGGTGGTCGCAGTCGTACCAGCCCAGCGGCTTGGTCGGGTCCGGCAGGTTCCGGTCCCGGTACGGCTGCTTGTTGCCCATGCAGTACGGCCAGCCGCGGTTGCTCGCCTTGGTGATGGTGGCGAACGTGTCGTACTTGGCCGGACCCCACGTCGGCGACGGAGCGCCGGCGTCCGGGCCGACCCAGCCCGCGTACAGGGTGTCGGTCTTCTTGTCGACGGAGATGCGCGCCGGGTTGCGGACGCCCATCACGTAGATCTCGCCGCGCGTCTTGCCGCCGCCCTCGGCGGTCTCCTTGCCGGTGAAGAGGTTGCCCTCGGGGAGCGTGTACGTCCCGTCCGCCTCCGGGTGGATGCGCAGGATCTTGCCGTTGAGGTTGTTGGTGTTGCCGGCGGTGCGGCGGGCGTCGGCGAAGGACACGCCCTTGAAGTTGGGCTCCGGGTTGTTGCCGGAGTAACCGTCACTGAACTGGCTGGAGTTGTTGTCACCGGTGGCGATGTACAGGTTCCCCTTGGAGTCCCAGGCCATCCCGCCGCCCGCGTGGCAGCAGCTGTGGATCTGCACCGGCCACTTCAGCAGCACCTTCTCGCTGCCCAGGTCCAGCTTGTTGGTCGCCAGGTCCAGGGTGAAGCGGGAGACGCGCCGCTCGGCCATGTGCGTGTCGCGGTTGATCTCGGAGTGCGGGGTGTAGTGCAGGTACACCCACCCGTTCTCCTCGAACTTCGGGTCCAGCTCGATGCCGAGCAGGCCCTCCTCGACCTTGACCAGCTCGTCGCCGCCGCCCTTGTTGCCGAAGACGGTCAGTTCACCGGCGAGGGTGACCTTGTCGGTCTTGGGGTCCCAGACGTGGATCTGGCCCGTGCCCTTGCCGATGTCCGGGTCGTTCCAGTCGGTCACCACCGGCTGGGAGGAGTCCGCGCCGCCGCGGCCGATGTAGAAGACGCGGCCGTCGGGGGCGGTGACCAGGCCGTGGGGTTCGCCGATCTGGTCGTTCTGGCCGGGCTGATTGGGCTCGGTGAGCCGCTCGGCCTTGTAGTTGGCGTCGATGGTCGCCTTGCAGTCGGCCTGCGAGAGCCGGGTCGTCCACAGCAGGGCGCCGCGCAGATGCGTGCGGAAGTCGGTCTCGTCGTACGACGACACCGTGCCGCCCATGCCGGTGTAGAAGGACCGGCCGCCGTCGTAGTCCCGGCACCAGCTGACCGGGTGGTCCGCCCCGTTGGCGCTCGCGCCGGGCGCGTACGTCGACTCGCGCACCCGGGCCACGGTGTGCACGTCGCCGGACGGGTTCTCCTTCCAGTTCAGCCACTGGTCGGGGCGCTTCCACTCCATCGGCAGGTCCTTGGTGGCCGGATGCCGCCGGTCACCTACCTCCACCGTGGCCCGCTGGACCTTCGTCGGACTGTCGGCGGCCGGGCGGGCGCCGACCAGACCGGTGAACCAGTCCGAGTACGGCTCCGCGCGGGCCGCGTCGTGGAGGCCGACGAACCCGCCGCCGGCCTCCATGTACGCCTCGAGACCCGCTTCCTGAGCGGGCGTCAGGACGTCGCCGCCGCCGGTCAGGAACACGACCGCGTTGAAGCGGCCGAGCTTCTTCTCGTTGGTGAAGACATTGGCGTTGTCCGTGGCCTCGACCTTGAACTGCTCCTTGGCCGGGCCGGAAAGGCCGATCCGCTCGATGGCCGCGATCCCGGCGTTCACGACCGGCGACTCGTCCCCGTCCGCGGCGGAGCCGTAGAAGATCAGCACCCGTACGTTGGCGCCGCCCGGCGGCGACTTGATCGACATCGTTGTCAGAGATGGATCCGGCGCCGGACGTGCGCTGGCGGCAGGGCCGGCCAGCAGTCCCGCGGCGACGAAAGCGGCGGTGGCGCACGCCGCCCAGCCTTTTCTTCTCGCGCTCAACCCGCTTAAGGGCATGGGCACCTCCTCGGTCACGGCAGCAGCGCCAAGGAAGCTAGACCTCTTTGCGCGGTACGCCAATAGGTATGACCGGGATCCAACGAACTTTGTCCTGAGTGTGGATAAACACGGCGGCAACCGGTACGGTCCCACAGGTTCGTCACAGCCAATCAGGTCCTGGGTCTGCGCACATTCCGTATCGGCGTGGGGAGTTCGGCATGGACAGGCGAGGCTTCAACCGACGGGTACTGCTGGGCGGCGCGGCCGCCGCGACATCGTTGTCCATCGCCCCGGAGGCCGCGGGCGCGGCACCCGCGGCCAAGGGAATCACCGCGAGGACGGCGCCGGCCGGAGGCGAGGTGAGACACCTCAAGATGTACGCCGAGAAGCTGCCCGACGGGCGGATGGGCTACGGCTTCGAGAAGGGCAAGGCCTCCGTCCCGGGCCCGCTGATCGAGCTCAACGAGGGCGACACGCTGCACATCGAGTTCACCAACACGATGGACGTACGGGCCAGTCTGCACGTCCACGGCCTGGACTACGAGATCTCCAGCGACGGCACCGCGATGAACAAGAGCGACGTCGAGCCCGGCGGTACCCGCACCTACACCTGGCGCACCCACAAGCCCGGACGCCGCGACGACGGCACCTGGCGGTCGGGCAGCGCGGGCTACTGGCACTACCACGACCACGTCGTCGGCACCGAACACGGCACCGGGGGCATCCGCAAGGGCCTCTACGGTCCCGTTGTCGTGCGCCGCAAGGGTGACGTGCTGCCGGACGCCACGCACACGATCGTCTTCAACGACATGACCATCAACAACCGTGAGCCGCACACCGGGCCCGACTTCGAGGCCACGGTGGGCGACCGCGTCGAGATCGTCATGATCACGCACGGCGAGTACTACCACACCTTCCACATGCACGGTCACCGCTGGGCGGACAACCGCACCGGCCTGCTCACCGGCCCCGACGACCCGACCCGCGTCATCGACAACAAGATCACCGGACCCGCCGACTCCTTCGGTTTCCAGATCGTCGCGGGGGAGGGAGTGGGCGCCGGGGCGTGGATGTACCACTGCCATGTGCAGAGCCACTCCGACATGGGGATGGTGGGCCTGTTCCTGGTGAAGAAGCCGGACGGCACGATCCCCGGGTACGACCCGCACGCCCACGGCGGGACGACCGTGAAGAGCGCGGGGCCGGCCGGAGAGGCACCGGCGCAGGAACACGAGCACGAAGCGCACGAGCACTGAGCCGGCGCCGGCCGGACGGCCTCGCCCGGGACCGCGCGCGGCGCCGACCGGCTCCGCCGCCGACGAGCCGAACGGCTGCCGCTCGCCGTCCGTCGGCACACACACCCGTCCTGACCACCGAACAAGCACGTTTCCCGCCCCGAGAGCGCTCCCTCCCGCGCCCCGGCCTGCCGCTATCCTGAGCCGCAGCCGCCGAGGAGGAGCCGCCCGTGACCGAGACCGCGCCGCGCCCGACGCTCGAGGCCGTGGCCGAGCGCGCCGGGGTCTCGCGGGCCACCGTGTCCCGCGTGGTCAACGGCGCCCACGGGGTGCGGGACGAGCTGGCCGAGCGGGTCAGGCGCGCCGTGGAGGAACTCGGATACGTGCCCAACCAGGCCGCCCGCTCCCTGGTGACCCGGCGGCACCAGGCCATCGCCGTCGTCGCCGCGGAGCCGGAGACACGGGTCTTCGCCGACCCCTACTTCGCCCAGCAACTGCGCGGCATCAGCAAGGAACTGACGGCCCACGACAACCAGCTCGTGCTGCTGCTCACCGAGGGCCGCGAGGACCACGCCCGCGTCGGCCGCTACCTGGCCGGCGGGCACGTCGACGGCGCCCTCGTCTTCTCCCTGCACCTCGACGACCCGCTGCCCGGCCTGGTCCGCGGCGCCGGCCTGCCGGCCGTCTTCGGCGGGCGCCCCGACTGGGACGACGGACGGGGCGACGTGGTCTACGTGGACAGCGACAATCGCGGCGGCGCCCGTTCGGCCGTCCAGCACCTGGCCGGGCTCGGCCGCACCCGCGTCGCGCACATCACCGGCCCGCTCGACCAGACCTCCGCGGCCGACCGGCTCGAGGGCTTCCGCGAGGTCCGGGCCGACGCCGACCCGGGGCTGATCGCGCGGGGGGACTTCACCTCGGGCGGCGGGGAACGGGCGATGCGGGAACTGCTCGACCGGTGCCCCGACCTGGACGCCGTGTTCGCGGCCAACGACCTCACCGCGGCGGGCGCCCTGCGGGTACTGCGCGAGCGCGGGCGGCGGGTGCCGGACGACGTGGCGGTCGTGGGCTTCGACGACATGCTGCCCGTCGCCGAAGAGACCGACCCGCCGCTGACCACCGTCCGCCAGGACATCGAGGGCATGGGCCGGCTGATGGCCCGCCTGCTGCTGCGCGGCCTGGACGGCGGGGCGGCCGACGACGCCGACGACCCCCAGGCGCCGACGGCCACCCCGCCCGGCGTGATCCTGCCGACCACCCTCGTGCACCGCGCCACGGCGTGAACCGGTCGCGCCCCCGCGTTGCCCGGACCGCGCTCCTGGCTCGGACGCGGGGCACGCCCGCGCGCGAACCGGGGGCCGGGGGGCCGGGCGCCATCGCGTGAGCGCGGGCACCGGACCGGGCACGGATACGGGACGCACCGGTGCGCGAACTTGGCGGCAGGACGTGTCTCGGCGACCGGGGTCAGCCGGAGGTCCCCGGCGCCTGCGGCAGCCGCGTGGTCGGCCGGGCCGCTCCGGTCGGTCGGCCACGTCGCCGGGAGGGGGAAATGCCGGGAGCCAGTGCGAACCCGGGTGCCGGGCATCGACGTGAGTGCGAGCGCCGGACGCGCCCTCGGGCCCTACCCCTGGCGCGGCGCCGGCCTGAGTACCGCGAACCGGGCGCCGTACGGGTCCGCGAGCCGTGCCACGCGGCCGACACCCTCGATGTCCGCCGCGGGCATCCGCACCGAGCCGCCCAGCTCCGTGGTCCGGGCGACCGTGGCGTCCGCGTCGTCGACCGCGAAGTACGGCAGCCACCCGGCATCCGTGTCCGCCGGGTCCTCGGCGAGCGGGACGACGCCGCCGAACATGGCCTCCTCGCCCTCTCCGGCCGGGTTGACGCAGGTGTAGGAACCGCCGGGGAAGGAGACGGCGGAGGTCTCCAGGCCGAGCACCGCACGGTAGTACGCGGCGGCCGCCGCGATGTCCGCCGTGTGCAGCTCGACCCAGCACAGGGCACCGGTCTCGCCGGCCACCTCCAGGCCGCCGCGCTGCCCCGGCTGCCAGATGCCGAACGGCACCCCGGCCCGGTCGGCGAGGATCGCCAGGGTGCCCTGCTCCATGACGTCCGTCGGCTGCACGAGGACACCGCCGCGGGCCTGCTCGGAGGCCTTGGCGGCGGCCCGGGCGTCCGGGGCCTGGAAGTACACGGTCCAGGACGGCGGGCCCTGCTCCTCGGTCGTACCCATGCCGCCGGCCACGATCCGGCCGTCCCGTTCGAAGAAGCCGTAGCCGCCGGCCTCCGGCCCCGCCGACCGGAACCGCCAGCCGAAGAGGCCGCCGTAGAAGGACGTTGCGCCGTCGAGGTCGGAGGTGCCGACGTCGAGCCAGTTCGGAGCGCCGGTGACGAAACGGGTGGTGAGCATGATCGCCCTCCTCGGAAGGGTCCCGTTGCCTGCACTGACGAGTCTTCCACCGACCACTGACAATCGCTTCCGCGCGCCGCCGTGCGCCGCCGTGCGGGGCGGAGGACCATCTGATCGGCTGCGGGTGCCGGACGCGCGGCGTTGATTACGCGTTGATCGAACGTTTTTCGTCTCCCGGCACGCTGCTGCCCATGCACATCGAGACGACCGCGACGCCCGACCTCAGCTGGCAGGAGCAGGCGTTGTGCGCGCAGACCGGGGGAGACTTCTTCTTCCCCGAGCCCGGCAGCTCCGTACGGGACGCGAAGCGGATCTGCGCCCTGTGCCCGATCCGCTCGACCTGCCTGGAGTTCGCCATGAGCAACGACGAGCGCTTCGGCGTCTGGGGCGGACTGTCGGAGAAGGAGCGGCTGGCTCTGCGCCGCACCACCCCCTGACCCGGACCGCGCGCACCCACCCCGAGCGCGGACCACACCCACACCCGAGCGCGGACCGCACCCACCTCCAGCGCGGACGCCGGTGGGCGGGCCGCGGGTGAATCGCTGTGCCGCCCCGCCCCGCCGGGCCGACTTCCCGCATGCCCCCAGGCGCCGCCCAGCACGAGGCCGAGAGCCTGCTGCACGCCCTCGACCCGCTCGCCCACCCGCAGCGCATCCGGGAACTCGTGGCGCGCGCACGGGAGTCGGCCGACCCGCGGCCCCTGCCCGCCGAGAAGGAAGCGGTCCGGCTCGCCGCGGTCCGCTTCCCCGCGCCGGACGCGGCCGCACTGATCACCGAGGCCTGCACGGAAGCCGACGAGGACGACGACGCGGGGGAGCGGCGGGGCCGGCCGCCCGGCAACGCGTCGAGTACCTGGTCGGCGGCTTCGGGGCGACCGTCTTCCGCTCCGGGACGGCGTTCCGCCCGGCCGCCCTCGCCGCCGCCGAACTGCTCGCCGGGTACGACGCCCACGTGGTGCAGGCCACCGTGCTCGCGGCCGTCCACGTCGACCTGGACGCCGTACCGCCGCGCCTCGACCGGGTGACCGCTCTGCCGGAGCCCGACCGCCCGGCGCTCGCCGCGCGGATCGCCGGTGACGTCGGCGAACGCCTGCAGGGCTGGGAGCCGCAGGGCGACGCCGCGGTGCTGCTCGCCGAGGCCAGGGCGCCGGCCGGGCACGGCGGCCATGCCGAGGGACTCATGGCCGTCGCCGTCACCGGCGCGCTCGGCGGACGCGAGGACTGGCCCCGCTCCTTGGCGCGAACTGCTGCGCACCCTGCGCCGCCACCCGGTCCCCGACGTACGCGACGCGGCACCGCAGGAGACGACGGTCCACGAGTGACGCCGGTCCGCGCGCGGAAGCGGCGCGGGGGCGGGCGCGGAAGCCGTAGCGGCGTGGGGCGGGGGCGCGGGGGCGGCTGCGGTCAGCCCGCCGCCCGGGCCGCCATCCGGGCCTTGCGCGCCGCCAGCTTCTCGTCGAACTTGGCGGCCTCGGCGTCCAGCCCGCCCATGTACAGCCCGAGCTCCTCCTGAGCCGCCTGCCCCTCGGGACCGAGGCCGTCGATCTCCATGATCTTCAGGAAGCGCAGCACCGGCTGGATCACGTCGTCGTGGTGGATGCGCAGGTTGTAGACCTCGCCGATCGCCATCTGCGCGGCGGCCCGCTCGAAGCCGGGCATGCCGTGCCCCGGCATCCGGAAGTTGACCACGACGTCCCGGACCGCCTGCATCGTCAGGTCGGGCGCCAGCTCGAAGGCCGCCTTGAGCAGGTTCCGGTAGAAGACCATGTGCAGGTTCTCGTCGGTCGCGATGCGGGCCAGCATGCGGTCGCAGACCGGGTCGCCGGACTGGTGGCCCGTGTTGCGGTGCGAGATGCGGGTGGCCAGCTCCTGGAAGGCCACGTACGCCACCGAGTGCAGCATCGAGTGCCGGTTGTCCGACTCGAAGCCCTCGCTCATGTGGGCCATGCGGAACTGCTCCAGCTGGTCCGGGTCGACCGCGCGCGAGGCGAGCAGGTAGTCGCGCATCACGATGCCGTGCCGGCCCTCCTCGGCGGTCCAGCGGTGCACCCAGGTGCCCCAGGCGCCGTCGCGGCCGAAGAGGCTGGCGATCTCGTGGTGGTAGCTGGGGAGGTTGTCCTCCGTCAGCAGGTTCACCACCAGGGCGATCCGGCCGATCTCGGTGACCTTGGACTGCCCCTTCTCCCAGGCCTCGCCGTCCTCGAAGATCCCCGGGAAGTTCCGGCCGTCGGTCCACGGCACGTACTCGTGCGGCATCCAGTCCTTGGCGACCTTCAGATGCCGGTTGAGTTCCTGCTCGACCACTTCCTCCAGCGCGTACAGCAGCCGGGCGTCGGTCCATTCTGCGGAAGTGCCGAGGTGCGGGGAGACGATCGTCACGGAGAACTCCAGGGGGACGTGCGACAGAGCGAAGCAGCCGGCGAGCGGTGCCGGGAACCTACGGGATCGTAGGCTACGAAACCGTAGGTTACGAGAGCGTAGGTTAAACGCACTGTAAAGGTCGCTGATCAGCCACCATTCGGCGGGGTGCGACGAGGCCCCCGAGACCCGCAGGTCGGGGCCGGACGGGCACCATCCGCACCGCGCTCAGGCGTACAGCTCCCGCAGCCGGACCGAGAGGCACGTCACACAGCCCTCCAGCTTCTCGAACTCCCCGATGTCGACGAGCACCGGCTCGTGACCGAGGTCGGCGAGCAGCTCCGCCGTCTTCGGCGCGCTCGCCGCCATCAGCAGCTTGGCGCCGCCGAGCAGCACCACGTGCGCCCCCGACTCCTCCGGCACCGGCAGGAAACGGGGGAACAGCGAGGGCACGTCCGTCATCGGGATGTGCCCGAGCACCGTCCCGTCCGGCAGCGCGGTGACCGCCGACTTCAGGTGCAGCACCTTGCTGACGGGCACGGCGACGACCCGGGCACCCAGCGGCTCGAACGCCGCCCGCAGCTGCTGGACGCCTGCCGCGTTGGTGCGCCCGCCGCGTCCCACGTAGATCGTGTCGCCGATCTTCAGCACGTCGCCGCCGTCCAGGGTGCCCGGCTCCCACACCCAGTTGACCGAGCAGCCGAGCCGGGCCACGGCCTCCTCGACGCCGGCCGTCTCCGCGCGCCGCGACTCGGCGCCGGGCCGCGTGATCAGCGCGACGTTGCGGTACATGACGACCGTGTCCTCGACGAAGACCGAGTCCGGGCAGTCGTCGGCCGGGTCCACCTCCAGCGTCTCCCAGCCGTGTGCTCCGAGGGTCTCGACGTAGGCGTCCCACTGCTCGACGGCAAGGCCGTGATCGACCTTCTCCCGCTCGATGTGCGTCACCAGCCCTTCGGCGAGCCGGGGACCGGGGCGGCGGACGAGGGCCTTCTTGCTGGGCACGCGGGGCCTTTCGTATCGGCGCGCGGCAGCGCGGATCGTGGCTGGGGGGCCGGCGCCCCTGACACGGCGCCGGTCCGCCATCATGCAGCGGGGACCTGGGCCGGCGGAACCCCCGCCGGCCCCTCGTAGCCCTCCTGAGATGCTCAGCGGTGCCGGAGCCGCGGGCCGCGGGGAACTCCCGCGGGGTCGAACACGGCCGACGGCTTCCCCCGACGCTAGGCGGGATACCCGACGGACTCCGGCGCGGTTTCCCTCAGTTCTCCCTCCTCGAACAGCAGCCAGCGCGTGATGCCGAGCGACCCCAGGAACGGCATGTCGTGGCTGGCCACGATCAGCGCGCCCTCGTAGGACTCCAGCGCCGTGGTGAGCTGCCGCACGCTCGCCATGTCCAGGTTGTTCGTCGGCTCGTCCAGCATCAGCAGCTGCGGCGCGGGCTCGGCCAGCATCAGCGCCGCCAGCGCCGCCCGGAAGCGTTCGCCGCCGGACAGCGTGGCCGCCTGCTGGTCGGCGCGGGCGCCCCGGAACAGGAAGCGCGCCAGCCGCGCCCTGATCCGGTTGCCGGTGGCGCCCGGCGCGAACCGGGCCACGTTCTCCGCCACACTCAGCTCGCCGTCGAGGACGTCCAACCGCTGCGGCAGGAACCGGAGCGGCACGTGCGCCCTCGCCTCGCCCGCCACCGGCTCCAGTTCGCCGGCGACGGTGCGCAGCAGCGTGGTCTTGCCCGCTCCGTTGCGCCCGATCAGCGCGATCCGCTCGGGACCGTACAGATCGAAGCCACCCTCCACACGGGCGCCGTAGGCCAGCTCCAGGTCCCGCAGGGTGAGCACGGTCCGGCCCGGCGGCACGGCCGTGTACGGCAGGTCGACGCGGATCTCGTCGTCGTCCCGCACGGCCTCCACCGCGTCGTCGAGCCGCTCCTTCGCCTCGGCGAGCTTCTCCTCGTGCATGATGCGGTACTTGCCGGCCGACTGCTGCGCCGTGCGGGCACGCAGCTTCATGACCGCCCGGGGCTCGCGCTTGGTGTCGTACATCTTCTGGCCGTAGCGCCGGCGCCGGGCCAGGGCGACCTGGGCGTCGGCGAGTTCGCGCTTCTGCTTGCGCAGGTCCGACTCGGCGACCCGCACCATCCGCTCGGCCGCCTCCTGCTCCACGGCCAGCGCCTCCTCGTACGCCGAGAGGTTCCCGCCGTACCAGGTGACCGAACCGGAACGCAGGTCGGCGATCTGGTCGACCAGTTCCAGCAGCTCGCGGTCGTGGCTCACCACGACCAGCACGCCCGGCCAGGTCCGGACGGCCGCGTACAGCCGCCGGCGCGCGTACACGTCGAGGTTGTTGGTGGGCTCGTCCAGGAGCAGGACGTCCGGCCGGCGCAGCAGCAGCGCGGCCAGGCGCAGCAGCACCGACTCGCCGCCCGAGACCTCGCCGACGGTGCGGTCGAGCCCCACGTGGCCCAGCCCCAGCTCGCCGAGCGTGGCGAGGGCGCGTTCCTCGACGTCCCAGTCGTCGCCGACGGTCTCGAAGTGCTCCTCGCTCGCGTCACCCGCCTCGATGGCGTGCAGCGCGGCCCGCCGCCCGGAGATGCCGAGCGCCTCGTCGACCCGCAGCGCGGTGTCGAGCGTGACGTGCTGCGGCAGGCAGCCCACCTCGCCGACGACCCGGACGGTGCCCTCGGCCGGGGTGAGCTGTCCGGCGATCAGCTTCAACAGGGTTGATTTGCCTGCTCCGTTGACGCCGACGAGGCCGGTCCTGCCGGGTCGGAAGGCGACGTCGAGTCCGTCGAAGACGGTGGTGCCGTCGGGCCAGGAGAAGGACAGGGACGTACAGGTGAGGGAAGCAGGGGAAGTAGACATACGGGGTCTCCGCGGTTGCTCGAAGCGGTCAGGGGCAAACGCGTATCGAGACACCGGAAGCGGGCGGCCGCCGTCGGACGAGGGGAGCGCACAGAAAAAAGCCCTGCTCCGCAAGGAGGCTCGGACGGCTCGAACGCCGAGGTCGCACGCGGCGCACACACGTGAGATACGTGTGGCGCGGTGTCTCAGGACCTCAGACGAGCAACGTCCTTCTCCGATCGGCGGCAACAGAAGCGATAACGAACCTAAGAGAGACCGGTTGGCCTGTCAACGCATTTACGCGGACCCCGAGGAGGCCCCCGTGCCCAACGGCTCGCTCTCACTGCCGGCCCGGCTCTGCCTGCTGGCCTGGGACCCGGCGCGGTCCACGGCCGCAGACACCGCCCGGGTCCACCACCTGGTGCGCGCCGGCGCGCTCACCGAACTGGCCCGGCGCGGTCTGCTCACCGACGACGAGGGCATCGCCACGCCCGCCGACCTGGACTCCCGCACCGGGGACGCCGTCCTCGACGGCCTGCTGGAGCTCGTCCGCGAGTCGATGCCGCGCCGGTGGCGCACGTGGGTGCGGCTGCACGCCCGGGTCACCTACGACGCCGTGCGGGAGCAGCTCGTGGCCGAGGGGTACGTGCGTGCCGAGAAGAAGCGCGTGCTCGGGGTGTTCCCGTCGGTGGACTACGTGCTCGCGCGCGTCGCCGTGGCGCGGGCGCTGCGCGAGGAGGCGCGGCACGTCCTGGAGGGGGCGCTGCCGGCCGGGGAGGTCTCCGAGCGGGACGCGGCCATGGCCGCGCTGGCGGCCGCCGCCGAACTGGGTGTCCCGGAGGGCGCGGGGAGCGGAGCGCGCGGCCGGGAACGGATCGCGGAGCTGACCGGGCGGTGCGGGAGTGCGGCACCCGGCATGCGGAAGATCGTGGGCGAGGTGTGGGGCGCGGTGCGCGACGAGACCGCACAGGCGCAGGCACAGGCGCCGGCGTCGGCGGGCGGCTGAGCGGCGGCCCGTCGCTGCGGAGCCCGGAAACGGGAGACCCGGGGACGGGAGGCCCGGGGACGGCGGGCCGCGGGGACGGTCAGCAGCTCCCGCGCATCAGCTCCGCGAGTTCGTGGTCCAGGTCCAGCTGGAGGTGCTCCAGACCCACCGGCACCAGCTCGCCGGCGGCCTGCAGGAACCGGCGCAGCTCGCCCGAGCGCACATGGATCACGGCGGTGCCCTCGGGCGCGTGGAACTCCAGGACGGTGCGGTCGTACCCGTACGGGCGCACCCGGACGTCGCCGTGCCCGTTCGGCTCCCGCATCCCGGCGATGAGCAGCTCGCGGGAGAAGGTCCAGCAGACCTCCACGCCCTCGAGCGTGGCCGGGGCGGGGAAGGTCATGCGGACGGCGAACGGGTCACGGCGGTCGTAGTGCAGGGTGGCGGGGATGCTCGGCATACGCGGCGCGGCGGCGACGAGACGCGCCTCGACGGGCTGCTCGATGACGGTGTACAACGCCTTGCTCCCTCGTGACGGCTGGACGGGCTTCGGGGGTGGTGCGGGCCGGGCACTGGAAGAGACGTCGGAATCAGCCCATCCGTGCACACGACGAGCGAGTGACCTCTGTCACCGCGTTCATGCCCGGGAGTGACAGGGCTCTCCTCCCGTGCCCCGAAGGGCACTTGCGGCCCTCGTGCGCCACGCGTGCGTGGGGGAGGCACCGGCCGACGCCCTCTGGACGGCGCCCGGGTGGTGGGCTAGCTTCGCCCGCCATGAGGCGCTTGGGAAGCATGCGACGCACGGTACGTTCCGTCCGAGCCGGCGGCAGGCGTACGGGGCGGGTGGCGCTCGCGGGGGCGGTCTGCGCGGCGGCGCTGGCCGCGCTGACGGCCGTGCCCGCCCAGGCGCACCAGCGGCCGCAGTGGGACGTGAAGGACACCGGGGCCGCCGACGTCCGGTTCCGGGGGCTCGCCGCCGTCAGCCGCCACACCGCCTGGGTGGCCGGCACCCGGGGCACCGTGCTGCGCACCACCGACGGCGGTGACACCTGGCGCGACGTCTCCCCACCCGGCGCCGGTGAACTGGAGTTCCGGGACATCGAGGCATTCGACGCCCGCCGGGCCGTGGCTCTGTCCATCGGTGAGGGCGAGGCGTCCCGGGTCTACCGCACCGAGGACGGCGGGGCGACCTGGACCGAGTCCTTCCGCAACACCGACGCCCGGGCGTTCTACGACTGCCTCACCTTCTTCGACCGCCGTCACGGCCTCGCCATGAGCGACCCGGTGGACGGGAGGTTCCGCATCCTGTCGACCAGTGACGGCGGCCGCTCGTGGAAGGTGCTGCCGGACGCGGGGATGCCGGCCGCGCAGGCAGGGGAGGCCGGGTTCGCGGCCAGTGGCCAGTGCCTGGTCTCCGCCGGGCCGAGGGACGTGTGGCTGGCCACCGGCGGGGCCGCACGCGCGCGCGTACTGCACTCCGCCGACCGCGGGCTCACCTGGACGGCCGCCGACGCCCCGGTCCCGGCCGGTGACCCCGCCCGTGGCGTCTTCGCCCTCGCCTTCCGCGACCGCGCCCACGGCCTCGCCGTCGGCGGCGACTACCGCCCCGAGCAGGCCTCCCCGCGGGCCGCCGCCCGGACGGGCGACGCCGGCCGCACCTGGCGCCCCGCCGATCGGCCGCCGCCCGCCTACCGCTCCGGCGTCGCCTGGCTCCCGCACAGCCGCACCGCCGCCCTCGCCGTCGGACCGACCGGCACCGACCTCACCACGGACGGCGGCCACACCTGGCGCACGGTCGACACCGGGTCCTACGACACCGTGGACTGCACCCCGGACCTGGGCTGTTGGGCCGCGGGTGAGCAGGGCCGGGTCGCCCGGCTGGAGCGCTGACGCCGGGCGGACCGGGGTGTTTGTCCGTAACGTGGGTAACCGTTCGCTGAACGTGAGAGGAAGTGAGCGGACATGCCGAGCGGTTCGAACTCCAAACGGGAGCGGCAGTACGAGCACATCAGGAAGAGCGCGAAGGACCGCGGCGAGAGCACCGGCCGCGCCAAGGAGATCGCGGCGCGGACGGTGAACAAGGAGCGCGCGCAGTCCGGCGAGTCGAAGACCGCCAGCCGTACGTCGACGCAGGACAAGTCGCCGAGCAAGCGCGGCGGCCAGCGGTCCGGGAACCGTCAGGGACCCCAGGGGCCCACCTACGACCAGCTGTACCAGGAGGCCAAGCGCCGTGACGTCCACGGCCGTTCGAGCATGAACAAGGGCGAGCTGCGCCAGGCACTGGGCAAGTGAGCCGCGGCTACTGGCCGAGCGTCTCCCGGTAGCGCGCCGGCGCGGGCGCCGCCTTCGCGGCGACGAACTCGGTGACGCGGTACGCGTGCACGCCGGCTCCGACGAACGGGCCGCCCGCGGTGATCGCCTCGGTCCGCGCACGGTCCCCCGCGACGGCGAGGATCACCCCGCCGTCGCGGGGCTCCTTGCGCCCGGACGCCAGGAGGACGCCCTGCTCGTACAGTCCGTCGAGCCAGGCCCCGTGGTCCTCCAGCACGGCGTCGACGGCTTCGAGCGGGGCGGTGCAGGACCGGCCGGTACGAAAACGATCGCGAGCCTGCTCCGGGCTCCCGTAGGCTTGCGGCCACCATGACGCCCGTGACCGTGCAGATCCCCGCCGACTGGCCCGCGACCGAGGAGCGGGCCCGCGCCGTCCAGGACGAACTGCGCGCACACGTGGTGCTCGACGAGCCCGGACCGCCGCCCGGCACCGGCCGGGTGACCGGCGTGGACGTCGCCTACGACGACGAACGCGACGTCGTCGCGGCGGCGGCCGTCGTGCTGGACGCGGAGAGCCTCGCCGTCGTCGCCGAGGCCACGGCCGTCGGGCGGATCTCCTTCCCCTACGTGCCCGGTCTGCTGGCGTTCCGGGAGATCCCGACCGTGCTCGCCGCCCTGGAGGCGCTGCCCTGCCCGCCCGGCCTGGTCGTGTGCGACGGGTACGGCCTGGCCCACCCGCGCCGCTTCGGCCTCGCGAGCCACTTGGGCGTGCTCACCGGCCTGCCCACGCTCGGCGTGGCCAAGAACCCGTTCACCTTCACGTACGACGACCCGGACGCCCCGCGCGGCAGCACGTCCCCGCTGCTCGCCGGCGCGGAGGAGGTCGGGCGTGCGGTGCGTACCCGCGACGCCGTGAAGCCGGTCTTCGTCTCCGTCGGGCACCGGATGAGCCTCGGCAACGCCTGCGCCCACACACTGGCCCTGGCGCCCGCCTACCGGTTGCCCGAGACCACCCGCAGGGCCGACGCGCTGTGCCGCGCGGCCCTGCGGACGGCCGCCCGCGGGGTCCCCGGCGAGCGCGCCCCCGGGGATGTACCGGGCCCCGGTGCGAGCACTCGGACGATCTGAGTATCCGTACGGATGTGCCGGCATCCGCCCCACCGCCAGGCTGAGGGCATGACGACACGCCGCGCACCCACGAAATCGGGCCGGACCGGCCGGCCCGTCGAGCGCACCGTGGTCGCGGGGCTCGTGCTGGCGCTGGGCGCGGGGCTGGCCTGGATCGGCGGAATGATCTACACCATCGCCGGGTGGGCCGGGTAGGCCCCGGACCACCGCGCCACCGCGCCACCGCGTCACCGCGTCACCGCGTCACCGCGTCACCGCGTCACCGCGTCACCGCGTCACCGCGTCACCGCGTCACCGCGTCACCGCGGCCTCAGCGGGTCGCGGCCACCCGGAAGCCGATACCCGCCGCCCGCAGCCGCTCGGTCAGCGCGTCGCCCATCGCCACCGCCGTCGTGACCTGCCCGGCCGTCGGCGGCAGGGTGTCGAGGGCGAGACACAGCGCCGCCTCGGCGAACATCTTGGCCGTCTCGTCGTACCCGGGGTCGCCGCCCGCGACCTCGGTGAACACCTTCCGGCCGCCGCCCTCGCCCACGAAGCGGACCGAGAACCAGCTCTTCGCCCGCCGCTCGGCGCTCGGCCCGTCACCGGGTTCGAGCCGACCGGACAGCCAGCGCCGCGCGGGCGGCACCTGGGCCGCCGCCACCAGCGCGCCCACGGCCGCCACCCCGCCCACCGCGACGGGCAGCCGCCGCACGGCCGCGTAGTGGCGGTAGCGGAAGTCCGGGCCGTAGCGGTCCAGGGCCTTGGCGGACCGGCGCACGATCTGCGCGTCGACGGTCGGCAGCGGCAGCGCCCAGGCGCCCACCTCCCCGGCGAACCGCGGCGCCCCCGTCGGCGTCGCCACGCGGCGGCCCACCAGCCGGGGCTCGTGCCGCCGGCGTTCCAGCGCGGCTGCCCGCAGTTGGCGGCCGCGCGCAAACTGGCCCAGCGCGGAGGCGAACGTACCGCCCGAGAACGCGGCCCCGGCGGTCACGAAGCCGTCCACGCTCAGCGGCACGCCCTCCGGCAGCTGCCGCACGGTGAAGTACACGCCGAGGTCGTGCGGGACGGAGTCGAAACCGCAGGCGTGCACCAGCCGGGCGCCGGTCTCCCGCGCGCGGGCGTCGTGGCGGACATACGTCAGGTCCACGAACTCGGGCTCCCCGGTGAGGTCGAGGTAATCCGTGCCGGCGTCCGCGCAGGCGGCGACCAGCGCGTCGCCGTACCGGACGTAGGGACCGACGGTGGTGGCCACCACGCGCGCGTGCTCGGCGAGTTCCCGCAGCGAGTCCGGATCGGACACGTCCGCGCGCAGCACGCCGACGTCCGCCGCGCCGGGCAGCCGGTCGCGCAGCCGGCGCAGCTTCTCCTCGTTGCGGCCCCCGATCGCCCAGCGCAGCCCCTGTGGCGTGTGCGCGGCGAGGTACTTCGCCGTCAGTTCGCCGACGAACCCCGTCGCCCCGAACAGCACGATGTCGTACGGCCGGTCGGCCGCCTTCAGCCTGCTCATGACATCCCTCCGTCACCCGTCGGCAACCCCTGGGTCCGCAGCACGCGCCGTTGCCGGTGGCTGAGGCTAGCGTGAGGATCGCGCGGCCCGGAGAGGAGCCTGCACCATAATTGGCTAAGCGCTTGCTCGCCCGGGTCTTGTGCCCGGTGGAACACGTTCTTAGCATCACTGGTGTTACATCGGTTGTGTCACAGAGCTGGGGGCTGGATGTCGGAAGCGAAGACGCCTGCGCGGACGTCGATGCGTACACCGGGCACCGAGGGCCCGCTCGCCGGTGTGCGCGTGGTCGAGCTGGCCGGTATCGGTCCCGGGCCCTTCGCCGCCATGCTCCTGGCCGACCTGGGCGCCGACGTCGTCCGCGTCGACCGCCCCGGCGGACCGGGCCTCGGCATCGACCCCGCCCACGACGTCACCAACCGCAACAAGCGCTCCGTGGTCGTCGACCTCAAGGCACCGGACGGCCCGGCCCGCGTCCTCGACCTCGCCGAACGCGCCGACGTCCTGATCGAGGGCTACCGCCCCGGCGTCGCCGAACGGCTCGGCGTCGGCCCCGGGGACTGCCACGCCCGCAACCCGGCGCTCGTCTACGGCCGCATGACCGGCTGGGGCCAGGAAGGGCCGCTCGCCCAGCGCGCCGGGCACGACATCGGGTACATCGCGCTCACCGGCGCCCTCGGCATGATCGGCGCCCCCGGCGAGCCGCCGCCCGCCCCCGCCAACCTCCTCGGCGACTACGCGGGCGGCTCCCTCTACCTGGTCGTCGGCGTCCTCGCCGCCCTGCACCACGCGCGCGCGAGCGGCACCGGGCAGGTCGTGGACGCCGCCATCGTCGACGGCACCGCCCACCTCTCCTCGATGATCCACGGCATGCTCGCCGCCGGCGGCTGGCAGGACCGGCGCGGCGCCAACCTCCTCGACGGCGGCTGCCCCTTCTACGGCACTTACGAGACCGCCGACGGCCGGTACATGGCGGTCGGCGCGCTCGAGCCGCAGTTCTACGCCGAGTTCATGCGGCTCCTCGGCCTCCCCGACATGGCACCGGCCCGCGACGACATGGCCCGCTGGCCCGAGCTGCGCGAGGCCGTCGCCGCACGGTTCAAGTCCCGCACCCGCGACGAGTGGACGGCCGTCTTCGCCGACTCCGACGCCTGCACGGCACCCGTCCTGTCGCTGCGCGAGGCCCCGCACCACCCGCACCTCGCAGCCCGCGGCACCTTCACCGACCACGGCGGCACCACCCAGCCGGCCCCCGCGCCCCGCTTCTCCGCGACCCCCACCGCCGTACGCGGCGGGCCCGCCCTGCCCGGCGCCGACGCCGAGTCCGTGACCCGCGACTGGGACCTGCCCCGCGAGCCGGGCCCGCCCCCGGCGTCCCTCCCGAACCCCGCAGTGCACAACCCTCAGTGAAAGGCCTGCCAGTGAGCACCGAAGCGTACGTGTACGACGCGATCCGCACCCCGCGCGGACGCGGCAAGGCGAACGGCGCCCTGCACGGCACGAAGCCCGTCGACCTGGTCGTCGGCCTCATCCACGAGATCCGCGCCCGTTTCCCGGGCCTGGACCCGGCGGCCGTCGACGACATCGTGCTCGGCGTCGTCGGCCCGGTCGGCGACCAGGGTTCCGACATCGCCCGCATCGCCGCGATCGCCGCCGGACTGCCCGACACCGTGGCCGGCGTCCAGGAGAACCGCTTCTGCGCCTCGGGCCTGGAAGCCGTCAACATGGCCGCCATGAAGGTGCGCTCCGGCTGGGAGGACCTGGTGCTCGCGGGCGGCGTCGAGTCCATGTCCCGGGTGCCGATGGCCTCCGACGGCGGCGCCTGGTTCAACGACCCGATGACCAACCTCGCCACCGACTTCGTCCCGCAGGGCATCGGCGCCGACCTGATCGCCACCATCGAGGGCTTCTCGCGCCGCGACGTCGACGAGTACGCCGCGCTGTCCCAGGAGCGCGCGGCGACCGCCTGGAAGGAGGGCCGTTTCGAGCGCTCCGTCGTCCCGGTGAAGGACCGCGCCGGTCTCACCGTCCTGGACCACGACGAGCACCCGCGCCCCGGCACCACCGCGGACTCGCTGGGGAAGCTGAAGCTCTCCTTCGCCGACATCGGCGAGCTGGGCGGTTTCGACGCGGTGGCGCTGCAGAAGTACCACTGGGTGGAGAAGATCGACCACGTCCACCACGCGGGCAACTCCTCCGGCATCGTGGACGGCGCCTCCCTGGTCGCCATCGGCTCCAAGGAGGTCGGTGACCGCCACGGGCTCACCCCGCGCGCCCGGATCGTCTCCGCGGCCGTCTCCGGTTCCGAGCCCACCATCATGCTCACCGGCCCCGCCCCGGCCACCCGCAAGGCCCTCGCCAAGGCCGGGCTGACCATCGACGACATCGACCTGGTCGAGATCAACGAGGCCTTCGCGGCGGTCGTCCTGCGCTTCGTCAAGGACATGGGCCTGTCGCTGGACAAGGTCAACGTCAACGGCGGCGCGATCGCGCTCGGTCACCCGCTCGGCGCCACCGGCGCGATGATCCTCGGCACCCTCGTCGACGAACTGGAGCGCCAGGACAAGCGCTACGGCCTCGCCACCCTGTGCGTGGGCGGCGGCATGGGCATCGCCACCATCGTCGAGCGCATCTGACCCCCTCCCGACGGATACGACGGATCACCTGGAGCACACCCTCATGAGCACCGAGCCCACCACCATCCGCTGGGAACAGGACGACACCGGCGTCGTCACCCTCGTCCTCGACGACCCCGACCAGTCCGCGAACACCATGAACCAGGCGTTCCGCGACTCCCTGGCGGCGATCACCGACCGCCTGGAGGCCGAGAAGGACTCCGTCCGCGGCGTCATCGTCACCTCCGCCAAGAAGACCTTCTTCGCGGGCGGCGACCTGCGCGACCTCATCCGCGTCACCCCCGAGACGGCCCAGGACCTCTTCGACGGCGGCATGGCCATCAAGCGCAACCTGCGCCGCATCGAGACCCTCGGCAAACCCGTCGTCGCCGCCATGAACGGCGCGGCCCTCGGCGGCGGCTACGAGATCGCCCTGGCCTGCCACCACCGCGTCGCCCTCGACGCCCCCGGCTCCAAGATCGGCTGCCCCGAAGTCACCCTCGGCCTGCTCCCCGGAGGCGGCGGCGTCGTCCGCACCGTCCGGATGCTCGGCATCACCGACGCCCTGCTGAAGGTCCTCCTCCAGGGCACCCAGTACAACCCGCGCCGCGCCCAGGAGAACGGCCTGGTCGACGAGGTCGCCGACAGCCGCGAGGACATGCTCGCCAAGGCCCGCGCCTTCATCGACGCCCACCCGGAGTCCGCCCAGCCCTGGGACAGGCCCGGCTACCGCATCCCCGGCGGGACCCCCGCCCACCCGAAGTTCGCGGCCAACCTGCCCGCCTTCCCGGCCAACCTGCGCAAGCAGACGAACGGCGCCCCCTACCCGGCGCCGCGCAACATCATGGCCGCCGCGGTCGAGGGCTCCCAGGTCGACTTCGAGACGGCCCAGGTCATCGAGGCCCGCTACTTCGTCGAACTGGCCGCCGGACAGACCTCGAAGAACATGATCCAGGCGTTCTTCTTCGACCTGCAGGCGGTCAACTCGGGTGCCAATCGCCCGCAGGGCGTCGAGCCGAGGAAGGTCACCAAGGTGGCCGTCCTGGGCGCCGGGATGATGGGCGCGGGCATCGCCTACTCGTGCGCCCGCGCGGGCATCGACGTGGTGCTGAAGGACGTCGCGCTGGAGTCGGCGCTCAAGGGAAAGGCGTACTCCGAGAAGCTGTGCGCGAAGGCCGTCGCGAAGGGCCGTACGAGTCAGGAGAAGGCCGACGCGCTGCTGGCCCGGATCACGCCGACCGCCGAGGTCGCCGACCTGGCGGGCTGTGACGCGGTGATCGAGGCGGTCTTCGAGGACACCTCGCTCAAGCACAAGGTGTTCCAGGAGATCGAGCACGTCGTCGCCCCGGGCGCGCTGCTGTGCTCCAACACCTCCACCCTCCCCATCACGGCGCTGGCCGAGGGTGTCGAGCGGCAGGGCGACTTCATCGGGCTGCACTTCTTCTCGCCGGTGGACAAGATGCCGCTGGTGGAGATCATCAAGGGCGAGCGGACCGGGGACGAGGCGCTGGCGCGGGCCTTCGACCTGGTCCGGCAGATCAACAAGACGCCGATCGTCGTCAACGACTCGCGGGGCTTCTTCACCTCCCGGGTCATCGGCCACTTCATCAACGAGGGTGTCGCCATGGTGGGGGAGGGCATCGAGCCCGCTTCAGTGGAGCAGGCGGCGGCCCAGGCGGGCTACCCGGCCAAGGTGCTGTCCCTGATGGACGAGCTGACCCTGACCCTCCCGCGGAAGATCCGCAACGAGACGAAGCGGGCGGTGGAGGAGGCGGGCGGCACCTGGAGCGCGCACCCCGCCGAGGCCGTCATCGACCGTATGGTCGACGAGTTCGGCCGCCCGGGACGCTCCGGCGGTGCGGGCTTCTACGAGTACGGCGAGGACGGCAAGCGCGCCGGGCTGTGGCCGGGCCTGCGCGAGCACTTCACCAAGCCGGGACACGAGATCCCCTTCGCCGACATGCAGGAGCGGATGCTCTTCTCGGAGGCGCTCGACACCGTCAAGCTGCTGGAGGAAGGCGTCCTGACCTCCGTCGCCGACGCCAACATCGGCTCGATCTTCGGCATCGGCTTCCCGGGCTGGACCGGCGGCATCCTTCAGTACATCAACGGTTACGAGGGCGGCCTGCCCGGCTTCGTGGCCCGCGCGCGCGAGCTGGCCGACCGCTACGGCGAGCGCTTCACGCCGCCCGCGCTGCTGGTGGAGAAGGCGGACAAGGGGGAGGTCTTCACGGACGGCCGCTGAAGGCGGTGCCCGCGGCGGGGACGGGGGTCGCGCCTCAGTCCTCGCCGCCTCCGTCGAGCCACTCCCGCAGCTCCTCGCGCAGCGACCGCTGGAACGTGGTCAGCAGCGCCTGCACCACGAGCGGGTGCATGTGCGCCGACAGGGACCGCACCTCCGGCGCGTCGCGCTCGGCGACCGCGTCGCGCAGCAGCCGCGACAGGTCGCGCGCGGCGGCGCGGGAGTGCTCCAGGAGGGCCGTGCGGGCGGCGAGGACCGTCTCGGGGGAGAAGGGCACGTCGAGCAGCTCGACGCCGAGCCGCAGCAGCCCGGCGTCGACCCGGTAGACGCCGCCGTCCTCCGCGTCGGCGTCCCGGACGACGATGTCCATCGCCGTCAGACGGTCCACCTCCTCGTCGGTCAGCGGGCGGCCCGCCCGCCGGCCCAGTTCGTCCCGCGTGACGCGCTCCACGCTCTGAGGCGCCCAGGAGGCCACCACCGCGCGGTGCAGTGCCAGGTCGTGCGGGCTCAGGTCCTCCGGCAGCCGTTTCAGGTACCGCTCGATGGCGGCCAGCGTCATGCCCTGGTGCTGCAGCTCCTCGATCAGCGCGAGCCGGGCCAGGTGCTCCCGGCCGTAGTGCCCCACTCGGCGCGGGCCGAGCACCGGTGGCGGCAGGAGGCCTCTGGTGCCGTAGAAGCGGACCGTGCGCACCGTGACGCCGGCCCGCGCGGCCAGCTCGTCGATCGTGAGGGTCGGCTCCTCGGTGTCGGTCGTCGTCATGTGCAGCAGTATCGCTGTCTCACCAGTGCTGTGAAACCTCTCGCGCACCTGTCGCACGCCTCTTGCCCGCCCCGTGCGGACCACCGGTGGATCTTGTGAGAAGTCACGCTGTGTGACATGAACCACCGCATGCCCACGCAGCGTCGTGGGAAGGTGCCGTGTTGGTCTGTGCCGCGTCAATGGGTGGTGCGGGCCCGAGACACACGTACGGACGACTCGGGCGTACCCCGCCCGAGCGCACCAGAGAGTGGAACCACCCGTGAGCAAGGACGCCGTCGACACGGCACAGGCCGCCCATCCCCAGGCGGCCGGAACCATCCCCGCGGACGCGGGCGACGCCGGTTACAGCAAGGACCTCAAGGCCCGCCACATCAACATGATCGCCATCGGCGGCGCGATCGGCACCGGCCTCTTCCTCGGCGCCGGCGGGCGTCTGCGCGACGCGGGACCGGCCCTCGCGATCGCCTACCTCGTCTGCGGCGTCTTCGCCTTCTTCGTCGTCAGGGCCCTCGGAGAGCTGGTGCTCTACCGTCCCTCCTCCGGATCCTTCGTGTCGTACGCGCGCGAGTTCCTCGGCGAGAAGGGCGCCTACGTCGCCGGCTGGATGTACTTCCTGAACTGGTCGACGACCGGCATCGCCGACATCACCGCGATCGCGCTGTACACGCACTACTGGAGTATGTTCACGAGCATCCCGCAATGGGTGCTCGCGCTGATCGCCCTCGCGGTGGTCCTGGCCGTGAACCTCATCTCCGTGAAGATCTTCGGCGAGATGGAGTTCTGGTTCGCGATCGTCAAGGTCGCCACCCTCGTCGGCTTCATGCTGATCGGCATCTTCCTGCTCGCCACCCAGCACGACGTGGGCGGGCACACGCCGGGCCTGAGCATGATCACCGACCACGGCGGTCTCTTCCCGCAGGGCATGATGCCCGTGATCGTGGTCATGCAGGGCGTGATCTTCTCCTACGCCGCCCTGGAGCTGGTCGGCGTCGCCGCCGGTGAGACCGCCGAGCCGGAGAAGGTCGTCCCGCGCGCGGTCAACTCCATCATGTGGCGCGTCGCCCTGTTCTACGTCGGCTCGGTCGTCCTGCTGGCGCTGTTGCTGCCGGGCTCGCTCTACTCCGGCGACGAGAGCCCGTTCGTCACCGTCCTGTCGAAGATCGGCGTCCCGGCGGCCGGTGACGTGATGAACCTCGTCGTCCTCACGGCGGCGATGTCCTCCCTGAACTCGGGCCTGTACTCCACCGGCCGCATCCTGCGCTCCATGGCGACGGCCGGTTCCGCGCCGAAGTTCACCTCCGTCATGAGCCGCAGCCAGGTCCCCTACGGCGGCATCCTGCTGACCTGCGGGGTCTGCGTGCTCGGCGTCGGGCTGAACTTCCTGGTGCCGAGCAAGGCCTTCGAGATCGTGCTGAACGTCGCCTCGCTCGGCATCATCAGCACCTGGGTGATCATCATGGTCTGCCACCTGGTCTTCGTCCGCCGGGCGCGGTCCGGGCTCGTCAGCCGCCCGCACTTCCGGCTGCCCGGCAGCCCGGTCACGGAGATCGTCACGATCGGCTTCCTGCTGGCCGTGCTCGTCCTGATGTGGAACGACGCGGAGGTCGGCCGCAAGACCCTCTTCCTGGTCCCCGTGATCGCCCTGATGCTGGTGGCGGGCTGGTTCGGCGTCCGGCGCCGGGTGACGGAGAACGCCGCGCGGGAGCTGTCCCGGACGACGGAGTAGCACGCGTCAGGAGTGCGGGCCGGGGCCACTGTCAGTGGTGGCCCGTACGGTGGCGTCATGTCGGAGATCAGCTATGTCCGGGGTGACGCCACCGCGCCGTCCGTCAAGGGCGTCAAGGTGATCGCCCACGTGTGCAACGACCTCGGCGGCTGGGGCAAGGGCTTCGTCCTGGCCGTCTCCCGCCGCTGGCCCGAGCCGGAGGCGGCGTACCGCGCCTGGCACCGCGACCGCGCGTCCAACGACTTCGGTCTCGGCGCGGTCCGGTTCGTCCAGGTCGAGCCGTTCGTGTGGGTGGCCAACATGATCGGCCAGCGCGGCATACGGGCCGGCAGCAAGGGCGTCCCCGTGCGCTACGAGGCCATCGACACGGCCCTCGGCAGCCTCGCCGACAAGGCGGCCGAGCTGGGCGCGTCCGTGCACATGCCCCGCATAGGGTGCGGCCTGGCCGGGGGCAAGTGGTCGCGCGTGGAGCCGCTCATCATCGATCGCCTCGCCCGGCGCGGCATCCCCGTGACCGTCTACGACCACGGGGACGCCGCCTAGGACGGTCCGTCCTTCCAGCGCGCGCGCCCGCCCGCCGCCCGGCCCTGTTACACGATCGCCATCCGGCCATCATGGGCCACCCCCGGCCCTCTTATGCGGGGGAGTGGACCGATGTACCGTCCGCGCATGCCGATACGCATGCGCCTCACCTCTCGGAGACCGCTCGCGACGGCGGCCCCGGCCCACCTGTCCGCCCCGCGCGTCGACGAGGGCCGCTCCGGCCCGTGCGCCGACACGCCGACGCTCACCTTGGACCGCTCCCGCACGTCGGCCCGCGTACCGTTCGTCGGCGGCACCGCCGCGTCCACCAGGGCCACCGCCGGTACGCGGACCGTCGCCCCGGCACCCGCGCCGGCCCCCGGCGCGACCCCGCCGCACCCCACGCACCGCGTCCCGAAGGGAGCCCGATGCACCGCCTGGGCACCCTCACCGCGACCACCGCGTCCCTTGCCGCGTCCCTCCTCGTCCCCTCCCTCCTCACCGCACCCGCCCACGCCGACGGTTCCGCACACCACCCGCCCCGCACCGGCTTCGAGCGGACGCACGGCGCCCGCTGGACCACCCAGCCCGAGGAACAGGCGCTCCTCGCGGCAGCCGACCGGGCCGGCGGCAGGGTCACCCTCGACCGCATCGGCACCACGAAGCAGCACCGTCCGCTCCAACTCGTGACGATCGGCCGGCCCTCCGCCCCCAACAAGGTGCTCCTGGTGTGCAGCCAGCACGGCGACGAACCCTCCGGCCGCGAGGCCTGCCTGACCACCGTGCGGGACCTCGCCTACGCCACCGACCGCGCGACCCGGCGCTTCCTGGACCGCACCGCCGTGCTGGTCGTGCCCACCGCCAACCCCGACGGCCGGGCCGCCGACACCCGCGGCAACAGCGACGGCGTCGACGTCAACCGCGACCACCTCGCCCTGGAGACGGCCGAGGCCCGCGCCCTGGCCGCCGTCGTCCGCGACGAGCGTCCCGACGTCATCTACGACCTGCACGAGTACGGCGCCACACCCCCGTACTACGACAAGGACCTCTTCGACCTCTGGCCCCGCAACCTCAACACGGCTGCGCCGGTCCACGACGAGGCCCGCACCCTGTCCGGGGCGTATGTCCGACCCGCCGCCGAACGAGCCGGCTACTCCACCGGCACGTACGGCATCTGGACCGATCCCGAAACCGGCGACCCCGTCAAGCAGACCGCCGGCGACGGCCAGGAACGCATCCTGCGCAACATGTCCGGCGTGAAGCACGCGGCCGGCCTGCTCATCGAGAGCCGCGTCGACGCCCTCACGGACGCCGAGCGCGAGGACCCGGCCCTGAACCACCGGCGCCGGGTGGACTCCCAGCTCGCCGCCCTCGACGGAATGTTCCGCTACGCGGACGTGCGGCGCGCACGCGTCGAGGCGGCCACCGGGGCCGCCCGCCGGGCAGGCCTGGCCGATTCCGGACCCGTGTACCTGGGCGGCGCCGACAACGACCCGGCCGAGGCCACGGAGGTGATCCAGGACCCGCCCTGCGGCTACCGGCTGACCTCCGCGCAGTACACGGACATCGGGGACGAACTCGCTCTGCACGGTGTACAGGTGCGCCGGACCGGGGAGAAGGGCGCCTACGTACCGCTGCGCCAGTCGCAGCGTGCCCTGGTGCCGCTGCTCCTGGACGAGCGCGCGGCGTACCACGTGACGGTGGGTGAACCCGATACCCACTGCTGAGGAGGTGAGTTCCGCGTCATACGTGGTAAGGGCGTAGCGGACGGGTATTTTCGGCCTCATCGACTTGAAAGGTGCCGCCTGTGACGCAGGACCGACCAAGCGACAAGGAAGAGCACGAAAGAGGCACCCTTCCCGGTTCGGAAGCGGGCCTGCCGGGGCAGGAGCACAGGCCCCGGACCGACCGCGTCGTCTTCGGCGTCACGGCCGTCCTGACCCTGGCGTTCGTCATCTGGGGCGCCGCCGCCACCGACTCGCTGGAGGACGCCTCCAGCACCATGCTCGGTGGCCTGATGCACAACGGCGGCTGGGGGTTCACGCTTGCCGCGTCCGGGTTCGTGGTCTTCGCCCTCTGGCTCGCGGCCAGCCGCTACGGCCGCATCCACCTGGGAGCCGAGGGCGAGGAACCCGAGTTCCGCACCGTGTCCTGGGTCGCCATGATGTTCAGCGCGGGCATGGGCATCGGTCTGATGTTCTGGGGCGTGAGCGAGCCGCTGGCGCACTACACGACCGCCCCGCCCGGCACGAACCCGGCCGACTCCGGCGCCAGCATGGAGACGGCCATGGCCACCACCCTGTTCCACTGGACGCTCCATCCGTGGGCGATCTACGCGGTGGTCGGTCTCGGCATCGCCTACAGCACCTTCCGCAGGCGCCGCAGGCAGACCATAAGTGCCGTGTTCACCCCGCTCATCGGCGAGAAGCACGCCAACGGCGCCGGCGGCCGGGTCATCGACATCCTGGCCATCATCGCGACGATCTTCGGCTCCGCGGCCTCCCTGGGCCTCGGCGCGCTGCAGATCGGCTCAGGCGTGGAGAAGCTCGACTGGATGGACAAGGTCAGCACCGGGCTGCTGGTCGGCATCATCGCGGTGCTCACGGTGGCGTTCGTGGCCTCCGCGATCTCCGGCGTCGAGAAGGGCATCCAGTGGCTGTCCAACACCAACATGGTGCTGGCCCTGCTGCTCGCCGTGTTCGTGTTCGTCGCGGGCCCGACCATCCTCATCCTCGACCTGCTGCCCACGTCGATCTTCGGCTACCTCGGCGACCTGCCCGAACTGGCCGGCCGCACGGAGATCAGCGGTGGCAAGGGCGTCGCGGACTGGCTGAGCAGCTGGACGATCTTCTACTGGGCATGGTGGATCTCCTGGACGCCGTTCGTCGGCATGTTCATCGCCCGCATCAGCCGGGGCCGGACCATCCGTCAGTTCATCGGCGGCGTCATCCTCGTCCCGAGCGTGGTCAGCCTGATCTGGTTCGCGATCTTCGGCGGCTCGGCGATGCGGCTGCAGGAGCAGAACCGGCTGGGCGACGACACGACCCCCGAGGGCCGGCTCTTCGCCGTGCTGCAGGAGTACCCCATCGCCACCGCCACCAGCCTGCTGGTGATGATCCTCGTCGGCATCTTCTTCGTTTCGGGAGCCGACGCGGCCTCCATCGTGATGGGCACCCTCTCGCAGAAGGGCGCGCTCGAACCGAGCCGCTGGGTGGTGGTCTTCTGGGGCGTGGTGACCGGCGCGGTCGCCGCGATCATGCTCCTGATCGGCAGCGGGGAGGGGGACGCGCTCACCGGTCTGCAGAACCTCACGATCCTCGCGGCGGCGCCCTTCGTCATCGTGATGATCTTCATGTGCGTGGCCCTCATGCGCGACCTGCGCCGCGACCCGCTCATCGTGCGCGGCGAGATGGCCTCCGAAGCCGTCGGCCTGGCCGTCATCGAGGGTCACAAGCAGTACGAGGGCGACTTCGAGATCCGGATCGGTCCCGGCCCCGGCACGGACGTGGAGGGCGACCCGATCGGCAAGCACCACGGGGACTGACCCCCGCGGGCCGGCCGACCGGAACACCTGCCTCAGGAGGCGAGCCGGGCCGCCTCCTGAGCGCAGCCCCAGGCCACGGTGACGCCCGCGCCGCCGTGACCGTAGTTGTGCACCAGCACCCGCCCGTCCGGCAGCGTCCCGCGCTCCAGCCGGACGGCGTCCCGCGCCGGCCGCAGCCCCACCAGGTGCGCGAGCACCCGCGCCCCGGCGATCTCGGGCCGCAGGGCCGCGCACCGCCGCACGATGGCCTCCGCGACCGCCGGGTCCGGCTCGGCCGACCAGGCGTCCTCCTCGGCCGTCCCGCCCAGCAGGAGCCGGCCGGGCTGCGGAAGGAAGTACGTCGTCTCCCCGGAGTCCGCGTCGGCCGAGACCAGCCAGTTGTGGACGCCGGGGTTCTCCACGACGACCAGTTGCCCGCGCACCGGCCGCACGGCCGGGTCCGGCACCAGGTCCCGGGCGCCCAGGCCGGTGCAGTTGACCACGACCGGCGCGTCCGCCTCGGCCAGGTCGGTCACCGCACGGCTCTCCACCGTGCCGCCCGCGGCCACCAGCCGCTCCCGCAGCCACGGCAGATGAGTCGACATGTCGATGAGCGGCAGGCGGGCCCACAGTCCCGAACCGCCGTACTCCGCGGCCGTCGCCGCACGCAGCCCCGGCAGCCGGGCCGAGGCCCACGCACCCACCTCGTCCGGACCGGTCTCGCCGAGCACCCCTGCGACCATGCGTACGCCGGTCTCCTCGGGCCGCGCCGCCAGCTCCTCGTACACGTCCAGGGAACGCAGCGCCCACGCCTGCGCCAGCGCGACCGGCTCGATCCGGTACGGCCACCACAGTCCGCCCGCGACCACCGATGTGGTCCGCTCGACGGGCTCCCGCGTCCACAGCCGCACCCGCCTGCCCCGCTCGGCGAGGACGACGGCCGTCGTCAGCCCGATCACCCCGCCGCCGACCACGACGACTTCGCCGGTCAGTTCGCCATCCAGTCCGGTTTCCACACCAGGACGTTAACCGAACGCCCCATGCCGTGCCCGGAGCGGCCCCGCCCCGGGAACACTCACCGTGTACCGCCTCGACCGCACCCACGCCCACGAGGTCGTCGACGGCGCGATCGAACCGCGAGGCCATCGCGTCGCCCCGGACACGGGCGCGTGGAAGCGGCGCGCCTTTGGGGCGGCGTACACGCCGGGAAGTGGGCTGGTCACGGCGGTGAGGCGGGACGGGCCGGGCGGACCGGCGCCGGGGAAACCCGGCTGAGCGGACGCCCGGGCGCGGCTAGGATCGACGGTCTGATGACTGCCACCCTCGTCGCCAAGAACCTCGCCGCCGGCCACGGCGACCGCTCCCTGTTCACCGGGCTCGACCTCGTCGTCGCACCTGGAGACGTGATCGGTCTCGTCGGGGCCAACGGCGCGGGCAAGTCCACCCTCCTGCGGATGCTCGCCGGGCTGACCACGCCGGAAGAGGGGGAGCTGCGCCTGTCCCCGCCCACCGCCACCGTCGGCCACCTCCCGCAGGAGCCGGAGCGCCGCCCCGGCGAGAGCGTCCGGGAGTTCCTGGCCCGCCGCACCGGAGTCACCGTCGCCCAGCGCACCATGGACGAGGCCACCCAGGCCCTGGTCGACGGAGCCCCCGGAGCCGACGACGCCTACGCGACCGCCCTGGAGCGCTGGCTGGCCCTGGGCGGCGCCGACCTCGACGAGCGGGCCGGGGAGACCGCCGAGGCGCTGGGCCTGACCGTCGACCTGGACCAGCCGATGACCTCCCTGTCCGGCGGCCAGGCCGCACGCGCCGGCCTCGCCTCCCTCCTCCTCTCCCGCTACGACGTCTTCCTCCTCGACGAGCCGACCAACGACCTCGACCTGGACGGCCTGGAGCGGCTCGAACGCTTCGTGTCCGGACTGCGGGCCGGCACCGTCGTCGTCAGCCACGACCGCGAGTTCCTCACCCGCACCGTCACCAAGGTCCTGGAACTCGACCTCGCCCAGCGGCAGATCAACCTCTACGGCGGCGGCTACGAGGCGTATCTGGAGGAACGCGAGGTGGCCCGGCGGCACGCCCGCGACGAGTACGAGGAGTACGCCGACAAGCGTGCCTCCCTCCAGGACCGGGCGCAGACGCAGCGCGCCTGGATGGACAAGGGCGTCAAGAACGCCCGGCGCAAGGCGGGCAACGACAACGACAAGATCGGCCGCAAGTTCCGCAGCGAGGCCAGCGAGAAGCAGGCCGCCAAGGCCCGTCAGACGCAGCGCATGATCGAACGCCTGGAGGTCGTCGAGGAACCGCGCAAGGAATGGGACCTGCGCATGGAGATCGCCTCGGCGCCCCGCTCGGGCGCGGTCGTCGCCACCCTGCGCGACGCCGAGGTCCGGCGCGGCGACTTCGTGCTCGGCCCGGTCTCCCTCCAGATCGACTGGGCGGACCGGGTGGCGGTGACGGGAGCCAACGGCGCGGGCAAGTCCACGCTCCTCGGCGCTCTCCTGGGCCGCGTCCCGCTCGACGCCGGGCACGCGGCGCTCGGCTCCGGGGTCCTGCTCGGCGAGGTCGACCAGGCCCGCAAGCTGTTCCACGGCCCCGAGATCCTGCTCGACGCCTTCCGCGCCGCCGTCCCCGACATGGAACCGGCGGAGATCCGCACCCTGCTGGCCAAGTTCGCCCTCAAGGCCGACCACGTCAAGCGCCCGGCGTCGACCCTCTCACCCGGCGAACGCACCAGGGCGGCCCTCGCCCTCCTCCAGGGCCGGGGCGTCAACCTCCTGGTCCTGGACGAGCCGACCAACCACCTCGACCTGCCGGCCATCGAACAACTCGAATCGGCCCTGGACGCCTACGAGGGCACGCTCCTCCTGATCACCCACGACCGCCGCATGCTGAACGCGGTACGAGTCACCCGCCGCCTGGAGGTGACGGACGGCAAGGTAGTGGAGGCTCCCGCGTAACTGCGGGCAATTGTGCCTCCCCCAGTGCCTGAACGGCCTGGCAGGTACCCCCAGGGCGATGGGGGTCCCCCCGCGCGAGCGCAGCCGAGCGTGGGAGAGGGGGGGGCGGTGGGGGCACCTCCCGCTCGAGCGGAGCCGAGAGTGGGGGAGGCACCCCGCAACGCCGGGCCGCGCCCCGCGCCCCCACCGCCCCGACGCCGGGCGCCTACGCCAACCCGGCCCGCCGCAACGCGTCAGCCATCGCCCCGTTGGACGGAGCAGGAGCCGATGACGGACGCCCCTTCCCCCCACCGCCGGAAGCACCCCGCTGCTGCCGCTGCCGAGGCGGCCTGCCGCCCCGCTCCTTCTTCGGCTCCCCTGGCGAACCCTGCGGAGCCGCCTCGTCGTCCAGCCGCAACGTCAACGAGATCCGCTTGCGCGGAATGTCGACGTCCATCACCTTCACCTTCACGATGTCCCCGGGCTTCACCACGTCCCGCGGGTCCTTCACGAACGTCCTCGACATCGCGGACACGTGCACGAGCCCGTCCTGATGCACACCGACGTCCACGAACGCCCCGAACGCGGCGACGTTCGTGACGACACCCTCCAGCACCATCCCGGACGACAGGTCGGAGATCTTCTCCACGCCCTCCTTGAAGGTGGCCGTCTTGAAGGCGGGCCGCGGGTCGCGTCCCGGCTTCTCCAGCTCCCGCAGGATGTCGGTGACCGTCGGCAGACCGAACGTCTCGTCCACGAACTGGTCCGGCTTCAGCGACCGCAGCACCGACGTGTTGCCGATCAGCCCGGCCACCTCCTGCCCCGCTGTCTTCACCATCCGCCGCACCACGGGGTACGCCTCCGGGTGCACGCTGGACGCGTCCAGCGGGTCGTCGCCGCCCCGGATCCGCAGGAAGCCCGCGCACTGCTCGTACGCCTTGGGGCCGAGCCGGGACACCTTCTTCAGGGCGGTGCGCGACGTGAACGGCCCGTTCGCGTCGCGGTGCGCCACGATGTTCTCGGCGAGCCCGGAGGTGATGCCGGAGACCCGGGCGAGCAGCGGCGCGGAGGCCGTGTTGACGTCCACCCCCACGCCGTTGACACAGTCCTCGACCACCGCGTCGAGGGAGCGGGACAGCTTCACCTCGGAGAGGTCGTGCTGGTACTGGCCGACGCCGATCGACTTCGGGTCGATCTTCACCAGCTCGGCCAGCGGGTCCTGCAGCCGCCGGGCGATCGACACCGCGCCGCGCAGCGAGACGTCCATGTCCGGCAGTTCCTGGGAGGCGAAGGCGGAGGCCGAGTACACCGAGGCGCCCGCCTCGGACACCATCACCTTGGTGAGCTTCAACTCGGGGTGCTTGGAGATGAGTTCCCCGGCGAGCTTGTCGGTCTCGCGGGAGGCCGTGCCGTTGCCGATGGCGATCAGGTCGACCGCGTGCTCCTTCGCCAGCCGCGCCAGCTTGGCGATCGCCTCGTCCCACCGGTTGGCGGGGACGTGCGGGTGGATCACGTCCGTGGCCACGACCTTGCCGGTCGCGTCGACCACGGCGACCTTCACGCCGGTACGGAAACCGGGGTCGAGGCCGAGCGTCGCCCGGGTGCCGGCCGGGGCGGCAAGGAGCAGGTCGCGCAGGTTGGCGGCGAACACGTTGACCGCCTCGTCCTCGGCGGCCGTGCGCAGCCGCAGCCTGAGGTCGATGCCGAGGTGCACCAGGATGCGGGTGCGCCAGGCCCAGCGGACGGTGTCGCCCAGCCACTTGTCGGCGGGCCGGCCGCGGTCGGCGATCCCGAACCGGCTCGCGACGATCGCCTCGTACGACGAGGGACCTTCGGTGGGCTCCTCGGGCTCCAGGACGAGGTCGAGCACGTCCTCCTTCTCGCCGCGCAGCATCGCGAGGACGCGGTGCGAGGGCAGCTCGGTGAACGGCTCGGCGAAGTCGAAGTAGTCGGCGAACTTGGCGCCGGCCTCCTCCTTGCCGTCCTTCACCTTGGCGGCGAGCCGCCCGCGCCCCCACATCCGTTCGCGCAGCTCGCCGATCAGGTCGGCGTCCTCCGAGAACTTCTCCGCCAGGATCGAGCGCGCCCCGTCCAGGGCGGCCTGCGGATCGGCGACCCCCTTGTCGGCGTCCACGAATGCGGCCGCCGCGGCCAGGGGATCCACCGACGCGTCGGCGAGCAGTCCCTCGGCCAGCGGCTCCAGACCCGCCTCGCGCGCGATCTGCGCCTTCGTCCGCCGCTTCGGCTTGAACGGCAGGTAGATGTCCTCCAGGCGCGCCTTGGTCTCCGCACCGCGGATGCGCGCCTGAAGCTCCTCGGTGAGCTTGCCCTGCTCACGCACCGAGTCGAGGATCGCCGTACGCCGCTCTTCCAGCTCCCGCAGGTAGCGCAGCCGTTCCTCGAGCGTGCGCAGCTGCGCGTCGTCGAGCATCTCGGTCGCTTCCTTGCGGTAGCGGGCGATGAAGGGCACCGTCGAGCCGCCGTCCAGCAGCTCGACCGCGGCCTTCACCTGCCGCTCCCGCACGCCGAGCTCGTCGGCGATCCTGCTTTCGATGGACCTCACGTCGATGGACGCGCTGGACGCGTCGGACGCGCTGGACCCGGGTGTCGTCACGATCCCGTACCGCCTTCTCACTGAGGTTGCGCGGCAATTGTGGCAGGTGGCGACGACAATCGGGGATCAGGGCGCCGTCCCGGCCGGTCGGAACCGGTGGGAAGCCGGTGGGGAAGGGGCCGGGATCAGACCCGGCGGCCCCGGGTGGCGGACGATGCCCCGCCGAAGAGCCGGGCCAGGGCCCGGAAGGGAAGCGTCACCACGGTGGCGACTGCGCCACCGATCTGGCGCAGTACGTCTGCGATGGCACGGAACACGAGTTGCCCCTTTCGTCTCCCGGCCGCCCCGGCCGGGAGACGTACGGGTACCTCCGTACCGGCGCCGCATGCCCGTCCGTACGCCGCTGTGCGCGCCCGGGCGTGTCGACAGCGCGTCAGCGCTTGGCGAGCAGGTCCGCCGGGAAGGCGCCCGCACCGAGTGCCGTACGCGCGAAGACCGCCCCGAGTTCCGTCAGGCGCGCCACACCCTCCGCTCCCAGGTGTGCGTAAGGGGCCGTGTCCAGCCGGTCGGTCTCCCCTTCGATGCCCTCGCGCAGGGCCGTGCCCTCCTCGGTCAGCTCGCCGGCCGCGTCGACCAGCCCCCGCTCGCGCAGCCGGCCGACGGCCGCGTCCCACTCCTCCTGGGTCCAGCCCCGCGTGGTGAAGATCCACTTCGGTGCCATGCCCTTGCCGGTCGCGGTGTGCGTCACCAGCGCCTCCAGGCCGTCCAGTCCCGCGGTCATCAGCGCGGCGAGGTGGCCGTCGCCGCGGTGCTCGCGCAGCAGCGTCGCCGCGTGCCAGAACGCCAGGTGCGGGGCATCGGGCACGGGCAGGTCCGCGTGGGCCGAGTAGAGCGGGCGGGCGCTGCGCGAGCAGGCCTCGGCGGCGCGCAGGGCCAGCCCGGCCGCCTCCGCCATCTCGGCCGACGCCACGGCCTCCTCGCCCAGCAGGCGACGCAGCGTCGCGTCGACGGCGCGCAGGCGTGCCGCCAGGGCCTGCTGCGGCGTGACCTTCTCCCACACGGCGGGCACGTGCCGGGCGACGAGGTCGTGCTTGTAGTTGTAGAACGCCGCCGTCACGGCACCGGCGCCGACCGGACCCAGCGCGGCGGCACGCACCGCGAAATTGACGGCCGGGGCGTCGGTGACCCCGAGGGCGCCCAGCTCCCGGCCCAGGTCGGGGGAGAAAGTAGTGCGTGGAGTGCAGGGAGTTGAGCGCGTTGTGGCAGCGGCGGCCCGCGCGTGCGTCGATGGCGGCGGTTGTCATGCCGCGCAGGTTACCAACCGCTCAGTACGTCCTCCGGGCCTCTGGGGCGCATGGCAGGAAAGGTGGGGTTCTCGTCATTGCGGCCGTCCGGCGGTGGGCGAAGAATCGACGGCATGGCGCAGCGAACCCCGCGGACCGTCCTGGTCCTCCTCTTCGACGACGTCCAGAGTCTGGATGTCACCGGCCCCGTGGAGGTCTTCGCGGGCGCCGAGAAGCACACGCCGGGCACGTACCGCATCCGCACGGCAACGCTGGACGGTGCTTCCGTACGCACGTCCAGCGGTCTGACCGTCGTACCGGACCAGGCACTCGCCGACGCGCCGGAGCCGGACACCCTGGTCGTCCCCGGCGGCCAGGGCACCCGGAACCCCGACCCGCGCCTGACCGACTGGCTGCGCGGGCACGCGCCGCGCGCCCGGCGCCTGGTCTCCGTCTGCACCGGGGCGATCCTGCTCGCCCGGGCGGGTCTGCTGGACGGCCGCCGCGTCACCACCCACTGGGCCTACAGCGACCGGCTCGCCCGCGACCACCCGGCCGTGGACGTCGACCCCGACCCGATCTACATCCGGGACGGGAACGTGGCCACGTCCGCCGGCGTCACCTCCGGCATCGACCTCGCCCTCGCTCTGGTGGAGGAGGACCTGGGCCGGGACGCCGCCCTGACCGTCGCCCGGCACCTCGTGGTGTTCCTGCGCCGCCCCGGGAACCAGGCTCAGTTCAGCGCCCAGCTCGCCGCCCAGACCGCACGCCGCGAACCGCTGCGGGAGCTCCAGCAGTGGATCACCGAGCATCCCGGCGCCGATCTGAGCGTCGAGTCCCTCGCCGCCCGCGCCAGTCTCTCGCCGCGCCACTTCGCCCGCGCCTTCCAGGCGGAGACCGGCACGACGCCCGGCCGCTACGTCGACCGGGTCCGCCTGGAACACGCCCGCCGGCTCCTCGAGGACACCGGTGACGGCGTCGAGGAGGTCTCCCGCGCCACCGGTTACGGCACGCCGGAGGCCATGCGCCGCGCCTTCGTCAGAGCCCTCGGCACCTCACCGGCGGAGTACCGCCGCCGGTTCCGGCCCGCGCCGGCCCACTGAAACCCGTCCACGCACCGTCTCCACCGACCGATACCCGGAAGGAAACACGTGCAGATCGCCATCGTTCTCTTCGACCGTTTCACCGCCCTCGACGCCGTGGGCCCGTACGAGACCATGAGCCGCATACCGGGCGCCGAGACCGTCTTCGTCGCCGAGCGGACCGGCCAGGTCCGCAACGACACGGGGAGCCTGGCCCTCACCGCCGACCGGACCCTGGCGGACGTACCCGCCCCCGATGTCGTCGTCGTGCCGGGCGGCCCCGGCCAGGACACGCAGATGGACAACGAGATGCTGCTGGACTGGCTCCGCGCCGCCGACGCCACCAGCACCTGGACCACCTCGGTCTGCTCCGGCTCGCTGCTGCTCGCCGCCGCGGGTCTGCTGAACGGACGCCGCGCCACCTCGCACTGGCTGGCCCTGGGCCTCCTGAAGCAGTACGGCGTCGAGCCGACCGGGGAACGGGTCGTCACCGACGGCAAGTACGTCACCGCGGCCGGCGTCTCCTCCGGCATCGACATGGGCCTCACCCTGGTCGGCCGGATCGCCGGCGACGAGCACGCCCAGGCGGTTCAGCTGCTGACCGAGTACGACCCGCAGCCGCCCTACGACGCGGGTTCCCCCGAGAAGGCGCCCGCCCATCTCGTCGAGGAGTTCCACACCGGGAACCGGTTCATCCTGACGTAGGCCCGTTCCAGCCGAAACGCGGCTGCCTGCGCTCCAGGAAGGCGGCGACCCCCTCGGCGGTGTCGCCGCTGCCGCGTGCCTGCGCGGCCCAGTGGGCGTCCCGGTCCGTGCGTCCGTTCGCGAACTCCTTCGCCGCGGCCTGCGTCAGCAGCGAGCGGGAGACCAGCACCCGGGTGAACTCCGCCACCCGCTTGCCGAGTTCGCCCTCCGGCAGCACCTCGTCCACCAGGCCGGTGCGCAGCGCCCGCGCGGCGTCGATCAACTCTCCGCTGAACAGCAGGTACTTCGCGGTCGCAGGCCCCGTCAAGGCCACCAGCCGCCGGGTCGCGGACGCCGGATACACGACCCCCAGCTTGGCCGGGGTCACGCCGAACAGCGCCGTCTCCTCGGCGAACCGCAGGTCGCACGCCGCCGCCAACTGCGCCCCGCCGCCCACGCAGTGCCCCCGGATCGCCGCCAGCGTCGGCTTGGGGAACGCGGCGAGGGCCTCCTCGGCCCGTACCGCCAGCCCTTGCGCCTCCTCGGCCGACTCGCGCAGGGTCGAGATGTCCGCACCGGCGCAGAACGTCGCGCCCTCACCGGTGAGCACCAGCGCCCGCACCCCCGGGTCGGCGGCCAGGTCGTCGAGGACACGGGGCAGCGCCCGCCACATCGCGGCCGTCATGGCGTTGCGCTTGGCCGGGTGGTGGACGACGACGGTGGCGACCGAGTCGGCGACCCGGTGCAGCAGCTGCGGCTCCATGGACCGGATGCTATCCACCGGCCCCTCCGCTTCGAGCGGCCGGGCAGGCGGGACAGGAACGGTCGCGTGTCATGCGCCAACGATCAGAAACCGCTCGATATTTGCTGACTTGTGTTCAGTCCCTGGGGGCGGCCCGGCGCGTTACCAACACTCAGGGGTGTGGTGACAATCGAGCCCAGGGGTGGCGACCGGACCATGGACGAGACCGGGCCCGCCGGGCCGCTGCCGTACGAAGGTGTCTGGCGGTTCACCGCCCCCGCCGTGGACGCCTCGGTCCCGCAGGCCCGGCACGCCGTGCGCGACCTGCTGACGCGTCAGGGCGTACCGGTCTCCGACGACGTCACGCAGGCCCTCCTGCTGATCGTCTCGGAACTGGTCACCAACGCGGTACGGCACGCGGCGGTGCTCTCGCCGGTGCTCGCCGTGGAGGTCGCCGTCGGCGCCGAGTGGGTGCGGGTGGCCGTGGAGGACGACCACCCCTACCGCCCGACCGCCCTGGAGACCGACCACGGCCGGACCGGTGGGCGCGGCCTGCTCCTGGTCCGCGAGATCACCCGGGAGGCGGGCGGGGCCTGCGACGTCGCCCACACCGCGAGCGGCGGCAAGGTGATCTGGGCCGCCCTGCCGCTCAAGCACGCCCCGCGGTAGGGCGCCCCGCGGTACGGCGCCCCGCGGCGGGACCCCTGCTCACCAGCCCGCGGACGGGCCCGTCAGCTCGCGGACGGCCGGCCGGGCCGCGTCCAGCACCGTCATGAACCATGCCGAGAAGGTGTCCTTCGCGTGCCGCTCGGTCAGCTCCGCCGGGGACACGAAGGCCGTCTCCGCCACTTCCTCCGGGTCCGCGCGCAGCTCGGCCTGCACCAGGCCGACGAAGAGGTGGTTGTACTCCTGCTCGACCAGCCCGGAGGCCGGGTCGGGGTGGTTGTAGCGCACCGTGCCCGCCTCGGCGAGCAGGGAGGGCGACACCCCCAGCTCCTCGTACGTCCGCCTGGCCGCCGCGGCGAACGGCGCCTCGCCCGGGTAGGGGTGACCGCAGCAGGTGTTGGACCACACACCGGGGGAGTGGTACTTGCCCAGCGCCCGCTGCTGGAGCAGCAGCCGCCCCCGCTCGTCGAAGAGGAACACGGAGAAGGCGCGGTGCAACCGCCCCGGCGGCTGGTGCGCGGAGAGCTTCTCCGCGGTGCCGATCGTCACGCCGTTCTCGTCGACCAGTTCCAGCAAAATCGCGTCTGCGGTGCCGTTCGACGAGCTGGGCGTCGCGGTGGCAGGAGTGATCGGCATACCCATCCTTCACATCGGTCCTCGCGCCCCAAGTGTGCCGTACGAATCCGGCACTCTCGGCACTTCCCGGCACACCCGCATGTCCTGCGTGCCCGCGCGGGCACCGGGGGTGGCCGGTCGGACACCGAGCAGGGGTCCGATGGAAGATCATTCCCGGCGTCACCCTCCGGGAACCCCCGGGTTCGTCGCGCCCCGGCAGGGCAGCGCGGCTGACCGGACGCGGACGGGAGCGTTCAACAGCGCGTCCCGGTGCGTACGCGCCCCCTGGAGCCCTGGACGGTACGCCGGCCCCGCCGTGCCCCCGCCGTGCCCCGCCGTGCCCCGCCGTGCCTCAATGGCACAGCCGCGCCTCGTGCTCCGCGTGACCGCTGGGCTCCAGCTGGAACGTGCAGTGCTCCACGTCGAAGTGGTCGCCCAGGCAGCCCTGCAGCTCGTGGAGCATCTTCTCGTGGCCGATCGCGCTCAGCGCCTCGCCGTTCACCACCACGTGCGCCGACAGCACCGGCATGCCCGAGGTGATGGTCCAGGCGTGCAGGTCGTGCACGTCCTCGACCCCGTCAAGGGCCAGTATGTGGGCGCGCACCTCGGCGATGTCCACGCCCTTGGGTGCCGCCTCGAGCAGCACGTCCAGGGTCTCGCGCAGCAGCCGCCAGGTACGCGGCACGATCATCAGGCCGATCAGCAGCGACGCGATCGGGTCGGCGGGCTGCCAGCCCGTGGCCAGGATCACCAGCGCCGAGACGATCACCGCCAGGGAGCCCAGCGCGTCCGCCGCCACCTCCAGGAAGGCGCCCCGCACGTTCAGGCTCTCCTTCTGGCCGCGCATCAGCAGCGACAGCGACACCATGTTCGCCACCAGGCCGATCGCGCCGAAGACGACGGTCGGCCCGCCCGCGGTGTCGGCCGGCGTGACGAACCGGTCGATCGCCTCGTACAGGACGTAACCGCCGACCCCCAGCAGCAGCAGACAGTTGGCCAGGGCGGCGAGGATCTCGGCGCGGGCGTAGCCGAAGGTGCGGCGGTCGCTCGGCGGACGGCTCGCGAAGTGGACGGCCAGCAGCGCCATGCCGAGCCCCAGGGCGTCCGTCGCCATGTGCGCGGCGTCGGCGATCAGCGCGAGCGAGTCGGCGAGCAGGCCGCCGACGATCTCGACGACCATGACGGTGAGGGTGATCGCCAGCGCCACCCGCAGGCGGCCCCGGTAAGCGGCGGTCACCGTCCCGCCGGTGTGCCCCCCGTGTGCGTGCCCGTGATCGTGCCCAGCCCCCATGAGAAAGCCGCCTCCTTGTCCGCAGGGGCGTCCGGCACCCGGCGCCCGGATGACAGTCAACTACGGGTAGGGGGTATCCGGCAACGCGGCACTGAACACCGTTGTCATCTGCCCTGACCTGGGGAAACGCTATGCAGGTCAGGACGCTGAACGGTGATCGGAAGCACTCCGTCCGCCGGATGAGGACAGGGCCCGCCGAGGGCCGCTCTGACCCTGTGCGAACAACCGCCGACACTGTGCGATGTCCGCGATGCCCGGTCTGGGGGCGCGGTTTGTGAGGCGGGCCCCGGATCCACGATGATGATCGCGGCGAAGGCGGGTGCACGTGGCGTCGACCGACCGTGAAACGGGCGGTGAACACGGCGTTCCCGGCATCCGATAACCTCTGCCGACATGCCGCCCGGGTGCCCCAGGCACGGGCGCTCCACCATGCACAGGCCCGGCGTCCAGGCGCCGGCACCAGGGAGTGAGTTCGGTTGCCGACCGCCATCCTCACCGGTCAGCCGGTCCCCGGTTCGTCGATCGAGAGCGAGCTGCGGTCCCTGGGCTTCGACGTGCACCTCGCCTCCGGCGCCGCCGACACCGAGACCCTCCTGGCCCGGGCCCCGGGCGAGGAGCGGGTCGCCGTGGTCGACGCCCGCTTCGTGGGCCACCCGCACGCCCTGCGCCTCGGCCTCACCGACCCCCGCTTCCCGCTCGCCGCGATCCCGGGTGCCGTGACCGCCCAGCCCGCCGCCCGCCAGGCGCTGACCCGCGCGATGGCCCGCGAGAACTCCGCGGGCGGCGGCACCGCCGTGGCCGTGGACAGCCTCGCCGACCGGATCACCGCCGCCCTCGACGCCGACGGCGCCGACGTGCACCGCCCCGAACTGGGCAGCCTCGTCGCCGCCGTCCCCGCCGACCCGCAGGCCCGCAACGAGGCACGGCAGGCCGTCGCCGCCGTCGACGACGAGGCCGTACGCCTGAAGTCGGCGGTCAAGGCCCGCGACGGCTTCGTCACCACCTTCTTCATCAGCCCCTACTCCCGCCACATCGCCCGCTGGTGCGCGCGCCGCGGCCTGACCCCCAACCAGGTCACCACCGCCTCGCTGATCACGGCGCTCATAGCGGCGGGCTGCGCGGCCACCGGCACCCGCGGCGGCTTCGTCGCCGCCGGCGTCCTGCTCATCGCCTCTTTCGTCCTCGACTGCACCGACGGGCAGCTCGCCCGGTACTCCCTGCAGTACTCCACGCTCGGCGCCTGGCTGGACGCCACCTTCGACCGCGCCAAGGAGTACGCCTACTACGCGGGCCTCGCCCTCGGCGCCGCCCGCGGCGGGGACGACGTATGGGCCCTCGCCCTCGGCGCGATGGTCCTCCAGACCTGCCGGCACGTCGTGGACTTCTCCTTCAACGAGGCCAATCACGACGCCGCCGCCAACACCAGCCCCACCGCCGCCCTCTCCGACAAGCTCGACAGCGTCGGCTGGACGGTCTGGGTGCGCCGCATGATCGTGCTGCCCATCGGCGAACGCTGGGCCATGATCGCCGTCCTCACCGCGCTCACCACGCCCCGGATCACCTTGTACGCGCTGCTGATCGGCTGCGCGTTCGCCGCGACGTACACCACGGCGGGCCGCGTGCTGCGCTCGCTGACCCGCAGGGCCACCCGCACCGACCGGGCGGCGAAGGCGCTGGCCGACCTCGCCGACTCGGGACCGCTCGCCGAAGCCGCCGCCAAGGGCCTGCGGAGCACCGCCCGCCGGCTGCCCGGCTTCACCGCCCCGGCCGTCGCCCTCCTCGGCGGCGCGGCCGTCGTCGCGACCGCCGCTCTCACCGACTTCGGCGGGCCCTGGCCGCTCCTCGCCGCGATCGTCTACGTACTGACCTCCGCCCTCGCCGTCGCCCGCCCCCTCAAGGGCGCCCTCGACTGGCTGGTCCCGCCGTTCTTCCGGGCCGCCGAATACCTCACCGTCCTGGTGCTGGCGGCGAAAGCCGACGTGAACGGGGCCCTTCCGGCGGCTTTCGGGCTGGTGGCCGCGGTCGCCTACCATCACTACGACACGGTCTACCGCATCCGCGGCGACGCGGGCGCGCCGCCGCAGTGGCTGGTGCGGACGATCGGGGGGCACGAGGGCCGAACGCTGGTGACCTGCGTGCTGGCCGTGCTACTCACCGCCACACAGTTCAAGGTCGCGCTCACGGTCCTCGCCGTGGCCGTGGCACTCGTGGTGCTCGTCGAGAGCATCCGCTTCTGGGTCGCCGCCCACAAGGTCGGCGCACCCGCCGTACACGACGAAGGAGAACCCGCATGATCGGCCTCGTGCTGGCGGCCGGCGCCGGCCGGCGTCTGCGTCCCTACACCGACACCCTGCCCAAGGCGCTCGTGCCGGTCGGCCCCGAGGGGGCGGAGGACAGCATCACGGTGCTGGACCTGACCCTGGCGAACTTCGCCGAGGTCGGCCTGACCGAGGTCGGGATCATCGTCGGCTACCGCAAGGAGGCCGTGTACGACCGCCAGGCGGAGCTGGAGCAGAAGTACGGCGTCAAGCTCACCCTCATCGACAACGACAAGGCCGAGGAGTGGAACAACGCCTACTCCCTGTGGTGCGGCCGTGACGCCCTCAAGGACGGCGTGATCCTCGCCAACGGCGACACCGTGCACCCGGTCTCCGTCGAGAAGACCCTGCTCGCCGCCCGCGGCGACGGCAAGAAGATCATCCTCGCCCTCGACACGGTGAAGAACCTCGCCGAGGAGGAGATGAAGGTCGTCGTCGACCCCGACAAGGGTGTCCAGCGCATCACCAAGCTGATGGACCCGGCCGAGGCGACCGGCGAGTACATCGGCGTCACCCTCATCGAGGGCGAGGCCGCCGCCGACCTGGCCGACGCGCTGAAGACCACCTTCGAGCGCGACCCGCAGCTGTACTACGAGGACGGCTACCAGGAGCTGGTCAACCGCGGCTTCAAGGTCGACGTGGCGCCGATCGGCGAAGTCAAGTGGGTCGAGATCGACAACCACGACGACCTCGCCAAGGGCAGGGAGATCGCGTGCCAGTACTGACGAGGCTCATCCCGTCGCCGGTCGTCGTGGACATCCGCGCGGGTGCCCTCGACGACCTGGGGTGTGTGCTCGCCGACGAGCGCATCTCCCACTCGGGCAAGCTCGCCGTCGCCGTCAGCGGCGGCTCCGGCGCCCGGCTGCGCGAGCGCGTCGCCCCGTCCCTGCCCGGCGCCGACTGGTTCGAGGTCGGCGGCGGCACGCTGGACGACGCGATCAAGCTGGCCGGCGCCATGAAGGCCGGCCACTACGACGCGGTCGTCGGCCTCGGCGGCGGCAAGATCATCGACTGTGCCAAGTTCGCGGCGGCGCGCATCGGCCTCCCGCTGGTCGCCGTACCGACGAACCTCGCGCACGACGGCCTGTGCTCGCCGGTGGCCACCCTCGACAACGACGCGGGCCGCGGCTCCTACGGTGTGCCGAACCCGATCGCCGTCGTCATCGACCTGGACGTCGTCCGCGCCGCCCCGGCCCGCTTCGTGCGCGCCGGCATCGGCGACGCCGTCTCCAACGTCTCCGCGATCGCGGACTGGGAGCTGGCCAACCGCATCAAGGGCGAGAAGATCGACGGCCTGGCCGCCGCGATGGCCCGCCAGGCCGGCGAGGCCGTGCTGCGGCACCCCGGTGGCATCGGCGACAACGACTTCCTCCAGGTGCTGGCCGAGGCACTGGTCCTCACCGGTATCGCCATGTCGGTCTCCGGCGACTCGCGGCCCGCATCCGGCGCCTGCCACGAGATCAACCACGCCTTCGACCTGCTCTTCCCCACCCGCGCGGCCGCCCACGGCGAGCAGTGCGGCCTGGGCGCGGCCTTCGCGATGTACCTGCGCGGAGCCCACGAGGAGTCCGCCCACATGGCCGGGGTCCTGCGGCGGCACGGGCTGCCGGTGCTGCCCGAGGAGATCGGGTTCACGCCCGAGGAGTTCTTCCGGGCCGTGGAGTTCGCCCCCCAGACGCGGCCCGGCCGCTACACGATCCTCGAGCACCTCGACCTCAAAACCGACCAGATCAAGGACCTGTACGCCGACTATGTCAAGGCCATCGGTAGCTGAACTACGCCCGGTCGTCCATCCCGCGGGGGTCAAGGACCGGCGCAGCGGTGAGCACTGGGCGGGACGCCTCTACATGCGCGAGGTCTCGCTGCGGATCGACCGCTACCTGGTGAACACCAGGGTCACGCCCAACCAGCTCACGTACCTGATGACCGTCTGCGGCGTGCTCGCGGCCCCCGCGCTGCTCGTGCCGGGCGTCTGGGGCGCCGTGCTCGGTGTGGTCGCGGTCCAGCTGTACCTGCTCCTCGACTGCGTCGACGGCGAGATCGCCCGCTGGCGCAAGCAGTACTCGCTCGGCGGCGTCTACCTGGACCGGGTCGGTGCCTACCTGACCGACGCCGCGGTCCTGGTCGGCCTCGGCCTGCGCGCCGCCGACATCTGGGGCACCGGACGCATCGACTGGCTGTGGGCCTTCCTCGGCACCCTGGCCGCGCTCGGCGCGATCCTGATCAAGGCCGAGACCGACCTGGTGGGCGTCGCCCGGCACCAGAACGGGATGCCCCCGGTCAAGGAGGCGGCCTCCGAGATCCGCTCCTCCGGCATGGCGCTGGCCCGCCGGGCCGCCGGGGCGCTCAAGTTCCACCGGCTGATCCTCGGCATCGAGGCGTCCCTGCTGATCCTGGTCCTCGCGATCGTCGACGAGAGCCGGGGCGACCTGTTCTTCACCCGGCTCGGCACCGCCGTACTCGCCGGCATCGCGGTACTGCAGACCCTGCTGCACCTGGTGTCCATCCTCGCCTCCAGCAGGTTGAAGTGAGCGGGGCCATGAAGGTCGGTGCCGTCGTCATCACGATGGGCAACCGCCCCGAGGAACTGCGCGCCCTGCTCGACTCGGTCGCCAAGCAGGACGGCGACCCGGTCGAGGTGGTCGTGGTCGGTAACGGCTCGCCCGTCCCCGAGGTGCCGGACGGTGTGCGCACCGTCGAGCTGCCCGAGAACCTCGGCATCCCCGGCGGCCGCAACGTCGGCATCGAGGCGTTCGGCCCCGGCGGCAGCGACGTCGACGTGCTGCTCTTCCTCGACGACGACGGCCTGCTCGCCCGCACCGACACCGCCGAGCTGTGCCGCGAGGCGTTCGCGGCCGACGACGAGCTGGGCATCATCAGCTTCCGCATCGCCGACCCGGACACCGGCGAGACCCAGCGCCGGCACGTCCCGCGGCTGCGCGCCTCCGACCCGATGCGCTCCTCCCGGGTCACCACCTTCCTCGGCGGCGCCAACGCGGTGCGCACCCGCGTCCTCACCCAGGTCGGCGGGCTGCCGGACGCGTTCTTCTACGCCCACGAGGAGACCGACCTGGCCTGGCGGGCCCTGGACGCGGGCTGGATGATCGACTACCGGGCCGACATGGTGCTCAACCACCCCACGACCGCGCCGTCCCGGCACGCGGTCTACCACCGCATGGTCGCCCGCAACCGCGTCTGGCTCGCCCGCCGCAACCTCCCCGCGCTCCTGGTCCCCGTCTACCTCGGCGTCTGGATGGCGCTCACCCTGCTGCGCCGCCCGTCGCGACCTGCCCTGAAGGCCTGGTTCGGCGGCTTCCGCGAGGGCTGGACCACCCCGTGCGGTCCGCGCCGACCCATGCGGTGGCGTACGGTGTGGCGCCTGACCCGGCTGGGCCGCCCCCCGGTGATCTGACAAGCTCGTACCGAGAGCGTTCCGGCCCCGACCGGGGCCACCAGGTCCATGCAGGCCCGCGCGGCCGAGCATTTCGAAGACGAAAGTATCCACCAGTGAGTGAGACAACGCACGACGGCACGGTCGCCATGACCAAGCCCGTGTCGCCCGACGAGGGCCTCACACCGGCCCGGCTCGCCGCCAAGTACGGGCTGTCCGTGAGCGGTGCCCGGCCTTCCCTCATGGAGTACGTCCGCCAGCTCTGGGGACGGCGGCACTTCATCCTCGCCTTCTCCCAGGCGAAGCTGACCGCCCAGTACAGCCAGGCCAAGCTCGGCCAGCTGTGGCAGGTGGCCACCCCGCTGCTGAACGCGCTCGTCTACTTCGCGATCTTCGGTCTGATCCTCAACGCGGGCCGCGGCATGCCCAAGGACGTGTACATCCCGTTCCTGGTGACGGGTGTGTTCGTCTTCACCTTCACCCAGTCCTCCGCGATGGCGGGCGTGCGCGCCATCTCCGGCAACCTCGGACTGGTGCGGGCGCTGCACTTCCCGCGCGCCTCACTGCCCATCTCGTTCGCGCTCCAGCAGCTCCAGCAGCTGCTGGCCTCGATGATCGTCATGTTCGCCGTGGTCATCGGCTTCGGCAGCTACCCCTCGCTGTCCTGGCTGCTGGTGCTGCCGGCGCTCGTCCTGCAGTTCCTGTTCAACGTGGGGCTGGCGCTCGTCGTGGCCCGCATGGGGGCCAAGACGCCGGACCTGGCCCAGCTGATGCCGTTCATCATGCGGACCTGGATGTACGCGTCGGGCGTCATGTTCTCCATCCCGATCATGCTGGAGGACAAGCCGGCCTGGCTCGCCGACGTGCTCCAGTGGAACCCGACCGCCCTCTACATGGACCTGATCCGCTTCGCGCTGATCGACGGGTACGGCTCCGAGAACCTGCCGCCGCACGTGTGGGCGGTCGCGCTGGGCTGGGCCGTGGTCCTCGCCGTCGGCGGCTTCGTGTACTTCTGGAAGGCGGAGGAGAGGTACGGCCGTGGCTGAGCAGCAGCAGGACAAGCGGGTTCCGACCGTCATCGCGGACGAGCTCCACATCGTCTACCGCGTCAACGGCGCCAAGACCGGGAAGGGCAGCGCCACCGCCGCCCTGAGCCGCATGATCAAGCGAGGCTCCGACGACGCGGCGCGGGGCGTGCGCAAGGTGCATGCCGTGCGCGGCGTCTCCTTCACCGCCTACCGGGGCGAGGCCATCGGCCTGATCGGGTCCAACGGCTCCGGCAAGTCGACACTGCTGCGGGCCATCGCCGGCCTGCTGCCCGCCGAGCGCGGCAAGGTCTACACCGACGGCCAGCCCTCCCTGCTCGGTGTGAACGCGGCCCTGATGAACGACCTGACCGGCGAGCGGAACGTCATCCTCGGCGGCCTGGCCATGGGCATGACCCGCGAGCAGATCAAGGAGCGCTACCAGGACATCGTCGACTTCTCCGGCATCAACGAGAAGGGCGACTTCATCACCCTGCCGATGCGCACCTACTCCTCCGGCATGGCCGCCCGGCTGCGCTTCTCCATCGCCGCCGCCAAGGACCACGACGTCCTGATGATCGACGAGGCGCTGGCCACCGGTGACCGCAAGTTCCAGACCCGTTCCGAGGAGCGGATCCGGGAGCTGAAGAAGGAGGCCGGCACCGTCTTCCTGGTCAGCCACAACAACAAGTCCATCCGCGACACCTGCAACCGGGTCCTGTGGCTGGAGCGCGGCGAGCTGCGCATGGACGGCCCGACCGACGAGGTGCTCAAGGAGTACGAGAAGTTCACGGGCAAGTAGCCCGACACGCCAGGGCCTCGCCGGAACTGTTCCGGCGAGGCCCCGCGTCTGCAAAGGAAACGTCAACTCCTGGCGTTCTCAGGAATCTTGAAGCCAATCGGTGTGTTGTTGTGATGCGCCGTGCCCCCCGACGGACGCCCGTGAGTTGTACAACGTAAGCTGTACCGGTCCTGAAACGCGGCACATGGGGCGATAATGCCCGACACCCTCGAGCGGGCCTGCCGCGCGGGTGGCAGGGCGGCGTGTCCGAAATAGTGTGTATTGGATCGGCAGTGTAGAACGGGAGATGTGACGGCAATGGCTACGGAAACTCCCCAGCTCCGCGAAGCGTGCGCCGTCCCCGCCCAGGGCAGCCCGCGATGACGGCCACCGACACGGCGCAGGCCGTCGACCCGGAGCGCGGCACCCTGGCCAAGGCCGCGGACGAGAACTTCCCCGTCGCCCCCTTCTTCCTGCCCCGCGCCTGGCGCACCGACCTCATGGCCGTGTACGGCTTCGCCCGCCTCGTCGACGACATCGGCGACGGCGACCTCGCCCCCGGCGGTGCGGACGCCCGCCTCCTCGGCGTCCCCGAGGACCGCGCCGACGACCGGCTGCTGATGCTCGACGCCTTCGAGGAGGACCTGCGCCGTGTATTCGAAGGCGCCGACGGTTCCGACGGGCCGCCCCGCCACCCGCTGCTGCTCCGTCTGGTGCCCACCGTCCGCCGCCGCGCGCTGACCCCCGAGCCCTTCCTCGGCCTGATCGCCGCCAACCGCCAGGACCAGCTGGTCGCACGGTACGAGACCTACGACGACCTCCTCGCCTACTGCGAGCTGTCCGCCAACCCGGTCGGCCGGCTCGTCCTCGCCGTCACCGGCACCTCGACCCCCGAACGGATCCGCCGCTCCGACGAGATCTGCACCGCCCTCCAGATCGTCGAGCACCTCCAGGACGTCGCCGAGGACCTCGGCCGGGACCGGATCTACCTGCCCGCCGAGGACATGAAACGTTTCCACGTCCAGGAGACGGACCTCGCCGCGCCCACCGCCAACGCCTCCGTGCGCGCCCTGATCGCGTACGAGGCCGCTCGCGCCCGCGACCTGCTGAATGAAGGAGCCCCCCTGGTGGGTAGCGTCCACGGCAGGCTGCGACTGCTCCTCGCGGGCTTCGTGGCGGGTGGAAGGGCGGCGCTGCGCGCGATCGCCGCGGCGGATCACGACGTACTTCCCGGCCCGCCCAAGTCAGGCAAGGTCCACTTGCTGCGCGAGGCGGGCGTGGTCCTGCGAGGAGAGGGGTGATCGGGTCCGTGGAGTCGTCAGCGAACATGCCGGCACCGGTGCTCGCCGCCTACAGCTACTGCGAGGCCGTCACCGGTCAGCAGGCACGCAACTTCGCCTACGGCATCCGGCTGCTGCCCACGCCCAAGCGGCGGGCGATGTCCGCGCTGTACGCGTTCTCGCGCCGGGTCGACGACATCGGCGACGGCGTGCTGGCCGACGACGTCAAGGCCGCCCGGCTGGAGGAGACCCGGGCCGTGCTCGCCCGGATCCACGACGGCGCGGTCGACGAGGACGACACCGACCCGGTCGCCGTCGCCCTCGCCCACGCCGCCCGGCAGTTCCCGATCCCGCTGGGCGGCCTCGACGAGCTGATCGACGGCGTCCAGATGGACCTGCGCGGCGAGACGTACGAGACCTGGGACGACCTGAAGGTCTACTGCCGCTGCGTGGCGGGCGCCATCGGACGCCTCTCGCTCGGCGTGTTCGGCACCGAACCGGGGGCGCGCGGCGCGGAACGCGCGCCCGAGTACGCCGACACGCTCGGCCTCGCGCTACAGCTCACCAACATCCTGCGCGACGTCCGGGAGGACGCCGAGGGCGGGCGCACCTACCTGCCCGCCGACGACCTCGCCAAGTTCGGCTGCTCGGCCGGGTTCAACGGGCCGACACCACCCGAGGGCTCCGACTTCGCGGGCCTCGTGCACTTCGAAGTGCGTCGGGCCCGCGCCCTTTTCGCCGAGGGCTACCGGCTGCTGCCCATGCTCGACCGGCGCAGCGGCGCCTGCGTGGCCGCCATGGCCGGCATCTACCGCCGCCTCCTCGACCGCATCGAGCGCGACCCGGAGGCCGTGCTGCGCGGCCGGGTCTCCCTGCCCGGACGCGAGAAGGCGTACGTCGCCGTGCGCGGCCTGTCCGGCCTCGACGCCCGGCACGTCACCCGGCGGGCCGTCAGGAGGCGCGCCTGATGGACACACCGGGCACACTCGACTCCCAGGACCCGTACAAAACGACCGGCGGACAGCAGGGGGCAACCCTCCGGTGGCGGTCGGCGTCCCTGACTGAGACGGTCAGCCGTACGCCGTTCAAACACCACGGCGGCCGGACAGGGAAGGGCGCACCATGACGCAGGGCAAGGGCACGCGCGAGGGCCGAATGCTCGCGGACGTCTCGGCCCTCGGCCCCGGCGGGCATGCCGTCGTGGTCGGCGGCGGACTCGCGGGGGTCACCACCGCGCTGGCGCTCGCGGACGCCGGCGTGCGCGTCACCCTGCTCGAAGGGCGCCCCCGACTGGGCGGACTCGCCTTCTCCTTCCGGCGCGGCGACCTCACCGTCGACAACGGCCAGCACGTGTACCTGCGCTGCTGCACCGCCTACCGGTGGTTCCTCGACCGGATCGGCGGAGCGGCGCTCGCACCGGTGCAGGAACGTCTCGACGTGCCCGTGGTCGACCTGGCCAGGGCCGAGGGCAACCGGCTCGGCAGACTGCGGCGCGACGCCCTGCCCGTACCCCTGCACCTGGGGCGCAGCCTGGCGGCCTACCCGCACCTCTCCCTCGCCGAACGCGCCTCGGTGGGGCGTGCCGCGCTCGCGCTCAAGGGTCTCGACCTCGCCGATCCGACCCTGGACACCCAGGACTTCGGCAGCTGGCTGACCGCGCACGGTCAGTCGGCGCGTGCCGTCGAGGCCCTGTGGGACCTGGTCGGGGTCGCCACCCTCAACGCGGTCGCGGGCGACGCCTCCCTGGGGCTCGCCGCGATGGTGTTCAAGACGGGTCTGCTGTCCGACCCCGGAGCGGCCGACATCGGGTGGGCCCGCGTCCCGCTGGGCGAACTGCACGACCGGCTGGCCCGCAAGGCGCTCGACTCCGCGGGCGTCCGTACCGAGGTCCGTACACGCGTCACCTCCGTCTCTGTAAACGAGAACGGCGGCTGGAGCGTTCAGGTTCCCGGCGAGACGCTCGAAGCGGACGCCGTCGTCCTCGCCGTACCCCAGCGCGAGGCCCACGACCTCCTGCCCCACGGCGCGCTCGACGCCCCGGAAAATCTTCTGCGGATCGGCACCGCGCCGATCCTCAACATCCACGTGATCTACGACCGCAAGGTGCTCGCCACGCCGTTCCTCACGGCCCTCGGCACCCCCGTGCAGTGGGTGTTCGACCGCACCGAGGCCTCCGGACTGAAGGAGGGTCAGTACCTGGCGCTGTCCCAGTCGACGGCGCAGAACGAGATCGACGAGCCCGTGGCCGCGCTGCGCGAGCGGTACCTGCCCGAACTGGAGCGGCTGCTGCCGCGCACCCGGGGTGCCGAGGTGAAGGACTTCTTCGTGACCAGGGAGCGCACCGCGACGTTCGCCCCCGCCCCCGGCGTCGGCCGCCTCAGGCCCGGCGCCCGGACCAAGGCACCCGGCCTCTACCTGGCCGGAGCGTGGACCGCCACCGGGTGGCCCGCGACCATGGAGAGTGCGGTTCGCAGCGGTGTCGGGGCGGCGGCCGCCGCGCTCGGCGCCCTGGGCCGGTCCCGCGGCCTCCTTCCCGATTTCTTCGAGGAGGCGGCGTGAAAGCCGATCCACGCGGGACCGACTCCCGCACTCCCGGCACCGCAACTGGAGGAAAGACTGTGCCCACTGTGCCCCCGGCCCCGAAGGCCGATCGACGGACCACGGTGGACGTGACCGCGCTTCTGGAGCGCGGCCGGACCCTGGCCACGCCGGTCCTGCGGGCGGCGGTCGACCGCCTGGCCCCTCCCATGGACACCGTCGCCTCCTACCACTTCGGCTGGATCGACGCCCAGGGCAACCCCGCGGACGGCGACGGCGGCAAGGCCGTACGCCCCGCGCTCGCCGTGCTCTCCGCCGAGGTCACCGGCGCCGCGCCCGAGGTCGGCGTACCGGGCGCGGTGGCCGTGGAACTGGTGCACAACTTCTCCCTCCTGCACGACGACCTGATGGACGGCGACGAACAGCGCCGCCACCGCGACACCGTCTGGAAGGTGCACGGCCCCGCCCAGGCCATCCTGGTCGGCGACGCCCTGTTCGCCCTCGCCAACGAGGTGCTGCTCGAACTGGGCACCGTCGAGGCCGGCCGCGCCACCCGCCGGCTGACCAAGGCCAGCCGCTCCCTGATCGACGGTCAGGCCCAGGACATCTCCTACGAGCACCGCGACCGCGTCAGCGTCGAGGAGTGCCTGGAGATGGAGGGCAACAAGACCGGCGCCCTGCTCGCCTCCGCCAGCTCCATCGGCGCGGTGCTCGGCGGGGCCGACGAGCACACCGCCGACACCCTCGAGAAGTACGGCTACCACCTGGGCCTGGCCTTCCAGGCCGTGGACGACCTGCTCGGCATCTGGGGCGACCCGGACGCCACCGGCAAGCAGACCTGGAGCGACCTGCGCCAGCGCAAGAAGTCGCTGCCGGTCGTCGCCGCCCTCGCGGCCGGCGGGCCCGCCTCCGAGCGGCTCGGCGAGATCCTCACCGCCGACGCCAAGGCCAGTGACTTCGCGAACTTCTCCGAGGAGGAGTTCGCGGCCCGCGCCGCCCTCATCGAGGAAGCGGGCGGGCGGGAGTGGACCGCCGACGAGGCGCGCCGCCAGCACACCATCGCCATCGAAGCCCTCGACGCCGTCGACATGCCCGACCGGGTGCGGGACCGGTTCACGGCCCTCGCGGACTTCGTCGTCGTACGAAAGAGATGATCATTATCGGTCGAATAGCCCTCGCGTAGTCGCCGGCCGGTGTCGTGGAGACACGAGCACCGGCCGACGGCGGACCCAGCAGACGCACCACATGCACACTGCACGAAGGGGAAGCCATGACAGCGACGACCGACGGAACCGGGGCCTCCCTGCGGCCCCTGGCAGCCTCGGCCAGCGACACCGACAGCACGATCCCCGCCGCGGCGGCCGGGGTACCCGAAGCCGCCGCACGCGCCACCCGGCGCGCCACCGACTTCCTGCTCTCCAAGCAGGACGCCCAGGGCTGGTGGAAGGGCGACCTCGAGACGAACGTCACGATGGACGCCGAGGACCTGCTCCTGCGTCAGTTCCTCGGCATCCAGGACGAGGAGACCACCCGCGCCGCCGCCCTGTTCATCCGCGGCGAGCAGCGCGAGGACGGCACCTGGGCCACCTTCTACGGCGGCCCAGGCGAACTGTCCACCACCATCGAGGCCTACGTCGCCCTCCGCCTGGCCGGCGACTCACCCGACGCGCCGCACATGGCGCGGGCCTCGGAGTGGATCCGCTCCCGCGGCGGAATCGCCTCCGCCCGCGTCTTCACCCGGATCTGGCTGGCCCTGTTCGGCTGGTGGAAGTGGGACGACCTGCCCGAACTCCCGCCGGAGCTCATCTACTTCCCCACCTGGGTCCCGCTCAACATCTACGACTTCGGCTGCTGGGCCCGGCAGACCATCGTGCCGCTCACCATCGTCTCCGCGAAGCGTCCGGTGCGTCCCGCGCCCTTCCCGCTGGACGAACTGCACACCGACCCGGCCCGCCCCAACCCACCGCGTCCCCTCGCCCCGGCGGCCAGCTGGGACGGCGCCTTCCAGCGCATCGACAAGGCCCTGCACGCCTACCGCAAGGTGGCCCCGCGCCGGCTGCGGCGGGCGGCGATGAACAGCGCCGCCCGCTGGATCATCGAGCGCCAGGAGAACGACGGATGCTGGGGCGGCATCCAACCCCCGGCCGTCTACTCGGTCATCGCGCTCTACCTGCTCGGTTACGACCTCGAACACCCCGTGATGCGGGCGGGCCTGGAGTCACTGGACCGTTTCGCCGTATGGCGCGAGGACGGGGCCCGGATGATCGAGGCCTGCCAGTCCCCGGTGTGGGACACCTGCCTGGCCACCATCGCGCTGGCCGACGCGGGCGTACCCGAGGACCATCCGCAGCTGGTGAAGGCCTCGGACTGGATGCTCGGCGAACAGATCGTGCGCCCCGGCGACTGGTCGGTCAAGCGCCCCGGACTCCCGCCCGGCGGCTGGGCGTTCGAGTTCCACAACGACAACTACCCCGACATCGACGACACCGCCGAGGTCGTCCTCGCCCTGCGCCGGGTCAAACACCACGACCCGGAGCGGGTGGAGAAGGCGATCGGCCGCGGGGTGCGCTGGAACCTCGGCATGCAGTCGAAGAACGGCGCCTGGGGCGCCTTCGACGTCGACAACACCAGCGCCTTCCCCAACCGGCTGCCGTTCTGCGACTTCGGCGAGGTCATCGACCCGCCCTCGGCGGACGTCACCGCGCACGTCGTCGAGATGCTCGCCGTCGAGGGCCTCGCCCACGACCCGCGCACCCGCCGCGGCATCCAGTGGCTGCTGGACGCGCAGGAGGCGGACGGTTCCTGGTTCGGCCGCTGGGGCGTCAACTACGTCTACGGCACCGGGTCCGTGATCCCCGCCCTGACCGCCGCCGGGCTGCCCACCTCGCACCCGGCCATCCGCCGGGCGGTGCGCTGGCTGCAGTCCGTCCAGAACGAGGACGGCGGCTGGGGCGAGGACCTGCGCTCCTACCGGTACGTCCGGGAGTGGAGCGGCCGGGGCGCCTCGACCGCCTCGCAGACCGGCTGGGCGCTGATGGCCCTGCTGGCAGCGGGGGAGCGGGAGTCCCAGGCCGTGGAGCGCGGCGTCGAGTGGCTGGCGGCCACCCAGCGGGAGGACGGCTCCTGGGACGAGCCCTACTTCACGGGTACCGGCTTCCCGTGGGACTTCTCCATCAACTACAACCTCTACCGCCAGGTCTTCCCGCTCACCGCGCTCGGCCGGTACGTCCACGGGGAGCCCTTCGCCAAGAAGTCCCGCACCGTGCAGGCCCCCGCCGAGCCCGCCGCAGCCGAGGTGAAGGGCAGCTGATGACCCCGCAGACCGGCCCGTCCCCGCTGCTGATCGCCTGCGCGCTCGGCATCGAGCACCTCGCCCTGCGCACCGGCGACCGCGGTGGCGCCGGCGGGCCGGTCACCGTCCTGCGCACCGGCATGGGCCCGAAGGCGGCGGAGCGCTCGGTCGCCCGGGTCCTCGCCGACCCGGCGCTCGAGTCCGCCGCCGTGCTCGCCACCGGCTTCTGCGCGGGACTCGCCCCCGGCATGCACCCCGGCGACCTGGTCGTCGCCGAGGAGACCCGGGACCCACGCTCCACCGTCACCTGCGCCGCGACCGACCGGCTCGTCAAGGAACTCGTACGAGCCGTCCCGGGGCGCACCGTCCACACCGGGCCGCTGACCGGCTCGGACCACGTCGTCCGCGGCCCCGAACGCGCCGACCTGCTCGCGACCGGCGCGATCGCCGTGGACATGGAGTCCGCGGCCACGCTCCTGAGCGCCGTCCGCACGGGCCCGCGCCCGGTTGCGGCCGTCCGAGTGGTCGTGGACGCTCCAGAACACGAACTCGTCCGGATCGGCACCGTGCGCGGTGGAATATCGGCCTTCCGTGTTCTTCGATCCGTTCTGCCCGCATTTTTCGAATGGCACCGTTCTTTGTTGCTCCCCCGGAGGTGAGCCCAGATGGCCATGCCGCTGCGCCAGTCCATCAAGGTCGCTACATACCTGGCCGAACAGAAGATTCGCCGACGGGACAAGTTCCCGCTCATCGTGGAGCTGGAGCCGCTCTTCGCCTGCAACCTCGCGTGCGAGGGGTGCGGCAAGATCCAGCACCCCGCAGGTGTGCTCAAGCAGCGCATGCCGGTCGCGCAGGCCGTGGGAGCGGTGCTGGAATCGGGCGCGCCGATGGTCTCCATCGCCGGCGGCGAGCCCCTGATGCATCCGCAGATCGACGAGATCGTGCGGCAGCTGGTGGCCAAGCGGAAGTACGTCTTCCTCTGCACCAACGCCATGCTCATGCGCAAGAAGATGGACAAGTTCAAGCCCTCGCCGTACTTCGCCTTCGCGGTGCACATCGACGGGCTGCGTGAGCGGCACGACGAGTCCGTGGCGAAGGAGGGCGTGTTCGACGAGGCAGTCGAGGCCATCAAGGAGGCCAAGCGGCGCGGCTTCCGGGTCACCACCAACTCGACCTTCTTCAACACCGACACCCCGCAGACCATCGTCGAGGTGCTCAACTACCTCAACGACGACCTCAAGGTCGACGAGATGATGATCTCGCCCGCCTACGCCTACGAGAAGGCGCCCGACCAGGAGCACTTCCTGGGCGTGGAGCAGACCCGCGAGCTGTTCAAGAAGGCCTTCGCGGGCGGCAACCGGGCCCGCTGGCGGCTCAACCACTCCCCGCTGTTCCTCGACTTCCTCGAGGGCAAGGTCGACTTCCCGTGCACCGCCTGGGCGATCCCGAACTACTCCCTCTTCGGCTGGCAGCGCCCCTGCTACCTGATGAGCGACGGATACGTCCCGACGTACCGGGAGCTGATCGAGGACACCGACTGGGACAAGTACGGCCGCGGCAAGGACCCGCGCTGCGACAACTGCATGGCGCACTGCGGCTACGAGCCCACCGCCGTCCTGGCCACCATGGGCTCGCTCAAGGAGTCCCTGCGCGCCATGCGCGAGACCGTCTCCTCGAACCGGGAGTGACGTCATGACCGCCATTCCCTTGGGGCTCCCCGAGGTACCGGTCCGGCCGATCGCCGAGCGGCGCGTGTCGCGGCGGATCCACGTCGGGCCGGTGGCGGTCGGGGGCGGGGCCCCGGTGTCGGTGCAGTCGATGACCACGACCCGTACGTCCGACATCGGTGCCACCCTCCAGCAGATCGCCGAGCTGACGGCGTCGGGCTGTCAGATCGTGCGGGTGGCCTGCCCCACCCAGGACGACGCCGACGCCCTGCCGGTCATCGCGAAGAAGTCGCAGATCCCGGTGATCGCGGACATCCACTTCCAGCCCAAGTACGTCTTCGCCGCGATCGAGGCGGGCTGTGCGGCGGTCCGGGTGAACCCGGGCAACATCAAGCAGTTCGACGACAAGGTCAAGGAGATCGCCAAGGCGGCGAAGGACCACGGCACGCCCATCCGCATTGGCGTGAACGCGGGCTCGCTGGACCGGCGCCTGCTCCAGAAGTACGGCAGGGCGACCCCCGAGGCCCTGGCCGAGTCCGCCCTCTGGGAGGCGTCCCTCTTCGAGGAGCACGACTTCCGCGACATCAAGATCTCGGTCAAGCACAACGACCCGGTCGTCATGGTCGAGGCCTACCGACAGCTCGCCGCCCAGTGCGACTATCCGCTGCACCTGGGGGTGACGGAGGCGGGGCCCGCGTTCCAGGGCACGATCAAGTCGGCGGTCGCCTTCGGCGCGCTGCTCTCCCAGGGCATCGGCGACACCATCCGGGTGTCGCTCAGCGCTCCGCCGGTCGAGGAGATCAAGGTCGGCATCCAGATCCTCCAGTCGCTGGGGCTCAGGGAACGCCGGCTGGAGATCGTCTCCTGCCCGTCCTGCGGCCGCGCCCAGGTCGACGTCTACAAGCTGGCCGAGGAGGTCACCGCAGGTCTGGAGGGCATGGAGGTGCCGCTGCGCGTGGCCGTCATGGGCTGCGTCGTCAACGGCCCCGGCGAGGCCCGTGAGGCGGACCTCGGGGTCGCCTCCGGCAACGGCAAGGGGCAGATCTTCGTCAAGGGCGAGGTCGTCAAGACCGTCCCCGAGTCGAAGATCGTGGAGACCCTCATCGAGGAGGCGATGAGGATCGCCGAACAGATGGAGAAGGACGGCGCGTCGGGGGAGCCGGCCGTCACCGTGAGCTGACACACCACGGACCGAAGGGGGCCCGAGCGTGACGATTCTGGAGAGCATCCGGGGACCACGCGACCTGAAGGCACTGTCCGAGGCGGAACTCGGTGAACTGTCCGACGAGATACGTGACTTCCTGGTGCACGCGGTCGCCCGCACCGGCGGTCACCTCGGACCCAACCTGGGCGTGGTGGAACTCACCGTCGCCCTGCACCGGGTCTTCGAGTCGCCGGACGACCGCATCCTGTGGGACACCGGCCACCAGAGCTACGTGCACAAACTCCTGACCGGACGTCAGGACTTCTCGAAGCTGCGGAGCAAGGGAGGCCTGTCCGGCTACCCCTCGCGCGAGGAGTCCGAGCACGACGTCATCGAGAACAGTCACGCCTCCACGGTCCTCGGCTGGGCCGACGGACTCGCCAAGGCCCGTCAGGTGCAGGGCGAGCGGAGCCACGTCGTCGCCGTCATCGGTGACGGCGCGCTCACCGGCGGCATGGCCTGGGAGGCGCTGAACAACATCGCGGCGGCGAGGGACCGGCCGCTCATCATCGTCGTCAACGACAACGAACGCTCGTACGCCCCGACCATCGGCGGCCTCGCCAACCACCTCGCGACCCTGCGCACCACCGACAGCTACGAGCGGGCCCTGGCCTGGGGCAAGGACGTGCTCCAGCGCACGCCCGTGGTGGGCAACACCGTCTACGAGGCCCTGCACGGCGCCAAGAAGGGCTTCAAGGACGCCTTCGCCCCGCAAGGGCTCTTCGAGGACCTGGGACTGAAATACCTCGGCCCGATCGACGGGCACGACATCGGCGCCGTCGAGTCGGCGCTGCGCCGCGCCAAACGCTTCCACGGCCCGGTGCTGGTGCACTGCCTCACCGAGAAGGGCCGCGGCTACGAACCCGCCCTGCGCGACGAGGAGGACCACTTCCACACCGTCGGCGTGATGGACCCGCTCACCTGCGAGCCGCTGAGCCCGTCGGGCGGGCCGTCCTGGACCTCGGTGTTCGGTGAGGAGATCGTCCGGATCGGCGAGGAGCGCGAGGACGTGGTGGCGATCACCGCGGCCATGCTGCACCCGGTCGGCCTGGCGCCCTTCGCCGCGCGCTTCCCCGACCGGGTCTGGGACGTCGGCATCGCCGAGCAGCACGCCGCCGTGTCCGCCGCCGGCCTCGCCACCGGCGGACTGCACCCGGTCGTCGCCGTGTACGCCACCTTCCTCAACCGTGCCTTCGACCAGCTCCTGATGGACGTGGCGCTGCACCGCTGCGGCGTCACCTTCGTCCTGGACCGGGCCGGCGTCACCGGTGTCGACGGGGCCTCGCACAACGGCATGTGGGACATGTCCGTCCTCCAGGTCGTCCCCGGGCTGCGCATCGCCGCGCCGCGCGACGCCGACCAGCTGCGCGCCCAGCTGCGCGAGGCGGTCGCCGTGGACGACGCGCCGACACTGCTGCGCTTCCCGAAGGAGTCCGTCGGGCCGGCCGTGCCCGCCGTCGACAGGATCGGCGGCCTGGACGTCCTGCACGCCGCGGACCGGCCCGAGGTCCTGCTCGTGGCCGTGGGCGTGATGGCGCCCGTCTGCCTCGGGGCCGCCGAGCTGCTGGAGGCCCGCGGTATCGGCTGCACCGTCGTCGACCCGCGCTGGGTCAAGCCCGTGGACCCGGCGCTCGCGCCCCTCGCGGCCCGGCACCGGCTGGTGGCCGTGGTCGAGGACAACAGCCGCGCCGCCGGGGTCGGTTCCGCGGTGGCCCTGGCACTCGGCGACGCCGAGGTCGACGTCCCCGTGCGCCGCTTCGGCATCCCCGAGCAGTTCCTCGCGCACGCCAAGCGCGCCGAGGTGCTCGCGGACATCGGTCTCACCCCGGTCGACGTCGCCGGCCGGATCAGCGCGAGCCTGGCCCTCGCCGAACCGGCCGACACACAGGCAGGGGAACCGGCAGTGGAACAGTCCGGCGACGGACGGATCGTCATGCCAGCGCAAGGAGAGAACTGAATGACCAAGGAGTTCGACCTCGCCGCGCTCTTGGCCGAGCGCGGAGCCGAGCGGTACGAGCTGCACGCCAAGCACCTCAACCACCAGCTGCCGCGCATGCTGCACACCATCGGCTTCGACAAGGTCTACGAGCGGGCCGAGGGCGCGCACTTCTGGGACGCGGACGGCAACGACTACCTGGACATGCTCGCCGGGTTCGCGGTCATGGGCCTGGGCCGCCACCACCCCGTCGTCCGCAAGGCACTGCACGACGTCCTCGACGCGTCGCTCGCCGACCTGACCCGCTTCGACTGCCCGCCGCTGCCCGGCCTGCTGGCGGAGAGGCTGCTCTCCTACAGCCCCCACCTGGACCGCGTCTTCTTCGGCAACAGCGGCACCGAGGCCGTCGAGACCGCCTTGAAGTTCGCCCGCTACGCGACCGGCAGACAGCGGATCCTGTACTGCTCGCACGCCTTCCACGGACTGACCGCCGGCTCCCTCTCCGTCAACGGCGAGGACGGGTTCCGCAAGGGCTTCGCCCCACTGCTGCCCGACACCGCCGTCCCGCTCGGCGACCTGGACGCCCTGGCGCGGGAGCTGAGGAAGGGTGACGTGGCCGCGCTGATCGTGGAGCCGGTCCAGGGCAAGGGCGTGCACGAGGCCCCGCCCGGCTACCTGCTCGCCGCGCAGGAGCTGCTGCACCGGCACAAGGCGCTGCTGATCGCCGACGAGGTGCAGACGGGCCTCGGCCGTACCGGCAAGTTCTACGCCTACCAGCACGACGACGGCGTCGAACCCGACCTGGTCTGCGTCGCCAAGGCGCTGTCCGGCGGCTACGTGCCGGTGGGGGCCACCCTGGGCAAGGACTGGATCTTCCAGAAGGTGTACTCCTCGATGGACCGCGTGCAGGTCCACTCGGCGAGCTTCGGGTCCAACGCACAGGCCATGGCCGCCGGGCTCGCCGTGCTGTCGGTGATGGAGAACGAGGAGATCGTGGCGAACGCCGCCGCGGTGGGGGAGCGGCTGAAGTCCCGGCTGGGAGAGCTGGTGGACCGCTACGAGCTGCTCGCCGACGTCCGGGGCCGCGGCCTGATGATCGGCATCGAGTTCGGCCGGCCCAAGTCCCTGAAGCTGCGCAGCCGCTGGACGATGCTGCAGGCCGCGCGGAAGGGACTGTTCGCGCAGATGGTGGTCGTGCCGCTGCTGCAACGGCACCGGATCCTGACCCAGGTGTCCGGCGACCACCTGGAGGTGATCAAGCTGATCCCGCCGCTGATCATCGACACCGACGACGCCGACCGGTTCGTCGACGCCTTCACGGAGGTGATGGAGGACGCGCACAATGGGGGTGGCCTGATGTGGGACTTCGGAAAGACCCTGGTCAAGCAGGCGGTGGCCAATCGCTGAGCGGGCCTTTTGCCTGGGAGGCAAGGAATTTGCCTGACGGGCAAGGTTCGGGCTGAATGGAGGCATGAGCTCCTCCGAGACCGGCCCCGCCGAGGGGACGGTCGCCGCCGTCGCGCCCCAGCTGCGTGAGCTGCGGCGGCGGGCCGCCCTCACCCTCGAGGCCGCGGCCCGTGCCGCAGGGCTGTCGCCCGCCCACCTCTCCCGCCTGGAGACCGGGCAGCGCCAGCCCTCACTCCCGATGCTGCTGGCCCTCGCCCGTATCTACGGTACGACCGTCGCCGAGCTGCTCGGTGAGACGGCCGCCGACCGGGACGCCGTCGTGCGTGGTGCCGACATGGAACCCACCACCGCGGGCGGCTGGACGTACTGGCAGGCGGGCGCGCCGGGCCGCGGCATGCAGGCCCTGCGCGTCCAGGTACCGTACGGCTCCCAGGGCGACGTCGTGCGGGTGCACCCCGGAGAGGAGTGGCTGCACGTCCTCAGGGGCCGGCTGCGGCTGCGCCTCGGGGACACCGAGCACCGGCTCACCGCGGGGGACAGTGCCCACTTCGACTCCATGACCCCGCACCGGATCGCGGCACAGGACCCCGACGGGACTGAGCTGCTCTTCGTCCACACCCTGCTGCAGAGCCCGACGGCCGCGCTGTGCCTCGGGCCGACCCCTGGAGAGACGCCATGAGTGCCATCGAGGACAAGTTCCCGCGCGCCCTGTGGGTGCGACTGGTCATCTACATCGCCCTGGGTCACGTCTTCGGCGGCTTCCTCTACCTGCTGTTCGAGGTGGGCGCCAAGTAGTGCCGTCCGCGAGCGGGCGGCTCAGTCCACCATCCGCTCGCGCAGCCGCTCCCGGGTCTCGGGAGCGAGCCGCAGCCCCTTCTCCAGGTAGGCGTCGACGCCGCCCCACGTCTCCTCGATCGTCCCGAAGGCCGCCGCCAGGTACTCGGCGCGCGCGTCGAACAGGGGGCTGAGCAGCTCCATGACCTCGGGGGAGTAGGCCGAGGCCGCGGAGCCGCTGCGGCGCACCTTGTAGCGCCGGTGCGCGGCGTTCGACTTCAGGTAGTCCTCGACGACGGCCTCGCGCTCGACGCCCAGAGCGAGCAGGGTGACGGCGATCGACAGACCCGCGCGGTCCTTGCCGGCCGCACAGTGCATCAGCGCGGGGACGCTGTCCTCGGCGAGCGCGTGCAGGATCCGGGAGTGCTCCGCCGTGCGCTCGGTGACGATCATGCGGTAGGAGTCGATCATCCGGTTGGCGGCCTTGCCGTCGGCGAGGATCTCGCGCAGCTGGTCGAGGTCTCCGTCACGGACCATCTTCCAGAACTCGGCGCCGTCGGCCGGATCGCTCAGCGGCAGGTTCACGTTGCGCACGCCCGGCAGCTCGACGTCCGGGCCGTCGAGCTTCTGGTCGGCCGCGTTGCGGAAGTCGAAGATCGTGTGCAGGCCCAGTGAGGCCAGGAACGCGGCGTCCTCCCCGGTGGCGTGCGCCAGGTGGCCGCTGCGGAACAGCACCCCCTGTCGCACCCGCCGACCGTCCACGGTCGGCAGTCCGCCCACGTCCCGGAAGTTGCGCACACCGGTCAGCTCGGGTTCGGTCGACGGGACCTGCTGCGTCACGGGGGCTCCTCCCACTCCGCCCCGCCGCCGCTGCTCGCCGGCGGGCACCACTCGACGATACGGCATGACCGGTGGGTGAAAGCCGTTCCGAGAGGGGCATTGTGGACCGGTAAAGGTCTTCTGTCCGAATTGGCGCCTTAGTGGTAACTAGCCCTGAAATGGCGGAGGGTGGGCAAGGGGTGCGTGAGCAGCGTCATATCCGTGACCGAGCGTTGCCCGTCATGTTCACGTAATTCAGCTGGTTCTCAAGGGCATTCACGGAAAACGGTGCGACGGAAATCGACGCAGGGTTACCGGTTTTCCCATAAAGGATCAATCGAAACGCCTGCCGCGGGAACCCCTCGCTTGTCCGTGTGCGTCTTGGTCCCTTACGTTCACCACCGATCCGGACGGACGCCTAATCCTGCCGCCGACCGGAGCCCGCACTCATCCACCACCCGTACACGGCAGGAGCGGGGGACCCACAGGTAGAACTGCCTGTTCCGGTTCCCGGAACGGCTTGGGGTAAAGCCGCGTCTCGGCGCGGCCGGGCATCTCCAGCCCGCACCCGACAGCTCACCTCGCAGGCGCCGGAGAGGAATTCGCCATGCCCGCGAAGGGTAAGCACCGCCGTACCAGGGCCATGCGCCTGACCCGCACCATCGCCGTCGCCGGAACCGGTGGCGCCGCGCTCGCACTCCCGCTGATGGGCGCCGCCTCCGCCAACGCCGCCCCCGCGCACTCCGTTTCCGAGCAGGCCGTGCAGTCCATTCCGACGTCGGCCAAGAAGGCCGCCGCGAGCAGCGCCGAGAAGAACTCGGACTCCCGGACGTACACCGTGAAGAGCGGTGACTACCTTTCGAAGATCGCCGACGAGCAGAACGTCGACGGCGGCTGGAAGAAGCTCTACGCGGACAACCGCGAGGCCGTCGGTTCCGACCCGTCGCTGATCCACCCCGGCCTCGAGCTCTCGATCGGCACTCAGGCCGCCAAGTCGTCGGCGCCGTCCGCCGCGCAGTCGCAGAAGCCCGCCGAGAAGCCCGCCGCCGAGAAGCCGGCCCAGAAGTCGGCGGACGCCGCGAAGACCTCCTCCTCGGACGCTTCCGGCTCTTCGGAGTCCTCGAACACCGACACCCAGTCCGCGGGCACCACCAGCGGTTACACCTCCCCCGTCGCGGGCGGCACCGTCGGTACCCCGTACCACCAGTCCGGCAGCATGTGGTCCAGCGGCTACCACACCGGCACCGACTTCGTCGTCCCGACCGGCACCTCGCTGAAGGCCGTCGGCGCGGGCACCGTCGTCTCGGCCGGCTGGGGCGGCGCGTACGGCAACCAGGTCGTCATCAAGCTCGCCGACGGCCACTACGCCCAGTACGCCCACCTCTCCTCGCTCTCCGTCTCCGCCGGTCAGTCGGTGACGGCGGGTCAGCAGGTCGGCCTTTCGGGCGCCACCGGCAACGTGACCGGCCCGCACCTGCACTTCGAGATCCGCACCACGCCGGACTACGGCTCGGACATCGACCCGCTCGCGTTCCTGCGCTCGCACGGCGTCTCCGTCTGACGACCGGTTCCGCGCAGCCTCCGCGCCCCGAAGGCCGGACCCCGATCCCCGGGTCCGGCCTTCGGCGTACCCGCCCCTCGGTGCGGCCGGACCTCGGCGTATTCCGGAATTGACGAACACTTTAGGCGTGGCCTTTCTCACCGCCCGTCAATCCCTTCCTACGGTCGCGTAGGTCACATTCCAAGGTGAATCATGGGCCGACGTGGCAGACGATTCGAAGAGTGACAGCAGAGCAGTGATCGGGTCGTACGTGGCGGTGGGGGACAGCTTCACCGAGGGCGTCGGCGACCCCGGCCCCGACGGGGCGTTCGTCGGCTGGGCCGACCGGCTCGCCGTACTGCTCGCGGACCGGCGCCCCGAGGGCGACTTCACGTACACGAACCTCGCCGTGCGCGGCAGGCTCCTCGACCAGATCGTGTCGGAACAGATCCCGCGGGTCGTCGCCCTCGCGCCGGACCTGGTCTCGTTCGCGGCGGGCGGCAACGACATCATCCGGCCCGGCACCGACCCCGACGAGGTCGCCGAGCGGTTCGAACTGGCGGTGGCCGCGCTGACCGCCGCGGCCGGCACCGTCCTGGTGACCACCGGGTTCGACACCCGTGGGGTGCCCGTCCTCAAGCATCTGCGCGGCAAGATCGCCACGTACAACGGACACGTCCGTGCCGTCGCCGACCGCTACGGCTGCCCGGTGCTCGACCTGTGGTCGCTCCGCAGCGTCCAGGACCGCAGGGCGTGGGACGCCGACCGGCTGCACCTGTCGCCGGAGGGCCACACCCGCGTGGCACTGCGCGCCGGACAGGCCCTCGGCCTGCGTGTCCCGGCCGACCCGGACCAGCCCTGGCCGCCCCTGCCGCCCCGCGGCACGCTGGACGTGCGGCGCGACGACGTGCACTGGGCGCGCGAGTACCTGGTCCCGTGGATCGGACGCCGGCTGCGCGGCGAGTCCTCGGGCGACCACGTGACGGCCAAGGGCACCCTGTCGCCGGACGACATCAAGACGCGGATCGCCGCGGTGGCCTGAGGCGGGGCGGGCGGCCCGCGTCCGCGCGACGCCCCTAGCGTCGCGTGGCTGTCAAGGCCGCTCGCTCCAGGCCCAGTTCCCGGGCCAGTGCCTCGTCCACCCACTCCTGCGCCCGGGCCCGCGACACCGTGCCCGCGTACGACGTGAGCTGTACCGCCAGCCCGTCCAACAGCGCGGTGAGACGCAGGGCGGCGGCGTCCGGCTCGGGGCAGGAGAACTCACCGGCGGCCGCGCCCTCGGCGATGACCTCGGCGATCGCCGTCTTCCACTGGCGGTCCAGCTCGCGCGTGACCTCCCGCAGCGCCGGTTCGCGCGGCGCCGCCGCCCAGCCCTCGATCCACAGCCGCCAGCCCTTGGCCTGACCGGTCGGCGCGTACCACCGCACGGCCGCCCGCAGGCGGCGCAGCGCCGACGTACGACGGGCGAGCAGCCCGTGCAGATGGGCGAGGTCGGCCTCGGCGGCGTGGGTGAACGCGGCGGCGACCAGCCGCTCCTTCGTGGAGAAGTGATAGAGCACCAGGGCGTTGCTGACACCGAGCGCGGCGGCCACGTCGGCGATCCGCAACGCCGCCACGCCCCGCGCCGATATCTGCTCGATGGCCGCGCGCAGCAATTCCTCGCGCCGCTCCGCAACGCTCAACCGGACTCTCCCCACGCACGTCACCCTATACAGCCCCCGGACACGCGGTGGAGCCCGCTCCGTTCGCGGCGGGCCCGGGGAACACGGATATGACATCCGTCGTTCGAGGTGACGTAGGACGAGACGAACATGATGAGAGCCTGAACCACTCCACCTGGAGGTACCGTGGCCGCTTTCCGTTTCCCGAGTCCCGGGTTCAGCGTGCCGCGGCCCGCGGCCTTCGGCGCGGACCCGGGCGGCGAGCGCATGGCGCGCATCCGCAGATCGCCCAACTTCCGCGACGGAGTCTTCCAGAACCCCGGGGGCACCGCCCGGACCCGGCCCTCCGGCTCGGCCGCCGAATTCGCCAAGATCTACTTCAACAAGGAGGCGCGGCTCCAGCGGGCCCCGAAGGACCCGGTCCCGGTGCACGCCACCACCCTCGCCGACCTCGTCCGGCCGCCCGCCACCGGACTCCGGCTGACCTGGCTGGGCCACTCCAGCGTGCTCGCCGAGATCGACGGGCAGCGCGTGCTCTTCGACCCCGTGTGGGGCGAGCGCTGCTCCCCGTTCCCCTTCGCCGGCCCCAAGCGACTGCACCCGGTCCCGCTGCCCCTGGCCGCACTCGGCCCCGTCGACGCCGTCGTCGTCTCCCACGACCACTACGACCACCTGGACATGCCGACCATCAAGGCGCTGGCCGGCACGGACACCGTGTTCGCCGTGCCGCTGGGCGTCGGCGCCCACCTCGAACACTGGGGTGTCTCCGCCGACCGGCTGCGCGAGCTGGACTGGCACGAGTCGACCCGCGTCGGCGGCCTCACCCTCACCGCCACCCCGGCCCGGCACTTCTGCGGGCGCGGGCTGCGCAACACCCAGCACACCCTCTGGGCATCCTGGGTCGTCGCCGGGGAGGAGCACCGCGTCTACCACAGCGGGGACACCGGCTACTTCGACGGCTTCCGGGAGATCGGCGCCGCGCACGGCCCGTTCGACGCCACGATGATCCAGCTCGGGGCGTACGCCGAGTTCTGGCCGGACATCCACATGACCCCCGAGGAGGGCGTCCGTGCCCACCTCGACCTCCAGGGCGGCGGGCCCCACGGTGCCCTGCTGCCGATCCACTGGGGGACCTTCAACCTGGCGCCGCACGCGTGGGCGGAGCCGGCGGAGTGGACGAACGACGTGGCCGAGGAGGCCGGCCAGGCGGTGGCGTTCCCGCGGCCGGGGGAGCCGTTCGAGCCGGCGGGGGAGCTGCCGGTGGAGCCGTGGTGGCGGGCGGTGTCCGGGCCGATCGCGCACCCGTGGCGCCGTCCCCGGATCACCGAGGGCGTGGCCGGGACGAGCAAGGGGGATCTCGACCTCGCGGGTGAGCGGTGAGGCCGGTCGGGGACGAGCCGGGGAATATGGTCCGGATACCGGAGCGTCTTCCGGCTGAAGCGCGTGACGGCACTGTCCGGCCTTGGACGGGGCGCCTGGGCCGGCGGATCATATGCCCGGTCCCGGGCAGTCTCGCCCGACGGCGGCGTCGTCGAAGGCCGACGCCGCCTTGGTCCGGCGAGTCAGGCCGAAGGCCTCCTGACCAGCCGCTCGCTCAGCTCCCACAACCGCTGGGCGGACCGGGGGTCAATGGAGTGCGGTACGACATCGGCCGGGACCTCGGTGTCGGGATCGGTGAGATCGATGGGCCTCGGGTCCTCGTCCAGCGGTGAGATGTCGCTGTTGTTGAGGTAGACGCCACCGATGTCGGCGAGCAAGGGGCTGGTGGCCGCGAACACGATGGTCGCGGCGCCCTGCTCCGGCGTCTTCTTTCCACGGTCCGGGTCGATGACCGGCTCACCGGATTCGTCGATGAGGCCCATGGCCCGCTGTGCCTCCTCGCCCACCGACCTGTTGAAGGCAGTGGCGGGCACGATGCCCGGGTGCGGGGCATAGGCACGGATTCCGTCGGCGGCCCAGCGGCGGTCCAGCTCGACCGTGAACAGCACATTGGCGGTCTTCGACTGAGGATAGGCGAGGCTGGGGTCGTACCGCCCGGTGGTGAAATGCGGGTCGTCCCACAGAATGTCGGACATCCGCTGGGCGCCCGACGTGGTGTTGACGACCCGGGCGCCGCCGGCTGCACGCAGTGCGGGGTACAGGCCCAGCGTCAGCTGAAAGTGGCCGAGGTGGTTGGCCGCGAACTGCGCCTCGTAGCCGCGAGCGTCGCGCACGATCCCGCCCGAGCCCGGGAAGCCCGCGTTGTTGATCAGGATGTGGAGCGGCCGGCCGGAGTCGAGGTAGCGGGCGACGAAGGCGTCGATCGAAGCCGGTTCCAGCAAGTCCAGCTGACGGACCTCGACGTCCGCGATTGCGGCGACCGCCTTCTCGGCACGGTCGGTGTTGCGGGAGCCGACGGTGACCGTGGCGCCGGCCTTGGCCAGCGCGCGTGTGGCCACCAGTCCGAGCCCGGAGTGGCCGCCGGTGATGATCACGTTCTTGCCGGTGAGGTCGATGCCCTCCATGACGTCGTCGACCGTCGACGCGGGAGTGAAGCCGGATCCGACGGGGCGCTGATCGTGCGTGGTGCTTGGTGTCATACCTCCAGCCTGTGCCGCGGCGCGTGGATTCTGAATGCTTGTGGATCCGCATTTCTTTCGCGACAGTACGGAGGTGGACAAGGATCAGCTCTCCGAGGTGTTCGACCTCATCGAGGTCCGTGGTGTGCTCTCCGGCGGGTTCGCGGCACGTGGCCCGTGGGTCTCGCGCGGGGCGCTCGGGACCCCGTTGAAGTTCTTCGCAATGGTGAGTGGTCGTGCACGGCTGACCACGGACGGCATCGACTCGTCCGTCGAGCTCGAGCCGGGCGACGTCGCCGTGCTGAACAACCGGTCGTGGCTGGAGCTCGAAGGTGGCACCGGCGCCGCGCCGCGCCGCGAGATCCTGCCCGAGGAGAACGATCCCTCGACCGATCTCCTCGGTGCCGACTTCGACACCGACGACGTCGTGGTCGGTGGCCGAGTCGAGCTCAACCCGACCGGTCAGGCACTGCTGCAGCAGGCGCTCCCACCGGTCGGGCACGTCCGCGGATCAGCCGCCACCGCGAACAACCTGCGCGGCACCATCCATCGGCTGTTCGACGAGGTGAGCACACGCCGGATCGGCATGGAATTCGCGATCCGGCAGCACGTGCAGCTCTTGGTGCTGGAGATGGTGCGCGCCTATGCCTGTCAGGCCGAACTGCCCCCGGGCTGGCTGCGAGTGCTGGCCGACGAACGGTTGCGCCCGGCGATCGGGCTCATGCACGCCGATCCCGGAAAGCCCTGGGGGCTGGACGAGCTGGCCCGCGCCGCGGCGATGTCACGCACCTCGTTTGCCGAACGCTTCCGGACCGTGGCGGGCGTCCCGCCCTTGGCCTACCTCGGTCGCTGGCGGATGCTGCTCGCGCAGCAGGCACTGCGCGACGGCGACGTCCGAGTCGGAGCCCTTGCCTCGAAGCTGGGATACACGTCCGAGAGTGCGTTCAGCACCGCGTTCAAACGTCAGGTCGGACTGTCGCCCCTGCGGTATCGGCAGCGCCTGCGCACGCAAGAGCTCGGGGAGCCGCGACGCACCGGATCGTAGGAGGGCCCACGGCCCACGGCTCACGGCTCACGGCTCACGGCTCACGGCGCCGGCGCGTGAGCGGAGCGGCAGCGGCCACCTGGCTCCTGCCGGACCCTCTGCCGTTCGCCTGACACCCCAGGGATGGACGTGGCTGCGGCCGGGGCGGTCGGGCCGGTGGTCCACTGTCCGTTCCCGGCCCTGGCCCGTCCGCTCCGTCATCACTCAACGTGACTGAATCTGATCGACTCCGATCGAGCCGCAGTGTTTCACGAACGGGTGCTTCACCGGCTTATCGGTCTGTCGTACGAGGCCTCATACCAGAGCGGGACGTTGTCCGAGGGACTTTGGCAACTGCCCACCGCACATGAGGGCCAGGCGACTACTGTCAGTGTCCGTCGGGCGACGTAGGGCCGACCAACCAGTACACGGACCAGTACGAGGACACCGATGTCTCACCTCCGCGCACCGGCCGCGCGCGCAGACCGCCGCGAGGGCGGGCGGCACGGCCGGCCGGCCCCGCGTACCACCGCCGCGCTGCCCGAGACCCACATACGGCCTCAACTCCTGCGGCTCGCCGTCCTGCCGCCGGTCGCGGTCGCCCTCAGCGCCTGCGCGGTCGTCCTGTTCACCGTCCGGTCCACCGGCGCCCGGCCCGGCCCCGTCCTGTGGGGCGTACTCGCCGGGGCGGTCTCGGTGACCCTCGCCGCCGTCGTCATCGCCGCCGTCGCCGCCGACCGCGCGGCGCGGTCGGTGCACGACCGCGTCGGCGCCCTGCGCCGCAGCACCGCACGGCAGGAGGGCGACCTGCGCGCCGTCGTCGAGGCGTTGCGGCGCGGCGAGACCCCGTCCCCGCGCACACCGCGCGGCGGGCCACCGGACGACGCCGACGACTTCGAACTGCTCGCCGCCGATCTCTCCCGCGCCCACGACGGGGCCGTCGCCGCCGTCGTCCGGGCCGCCCAGCTCTCCACCCAGGCGGGCAGCGAACAGAAGCTGGAGGTCTTCGTCAACCTCGCCCGGCGCCTGCAGTCCCTGGTGCACCGGGAGATCTCCATCCTGGACGAGCTGGAGAACGAGATCGAGGACCCCGATCTCCTCAAGGGCCTCTTCCACGTCGACCACCTCGCCACCCGGATCCGCCGCCACGCCGAGAACCTCGCCGTGCTCGGCGGTGCGGTCTCCCGCCGCCAGTGGAGCAACCCGGTGGACATGACCGAGGTACTGCGCTCGGCCATCGCCGAGGTCGAGCAGTACTCCCGGGTCCGGCTGGTCCCGCCGATCGACGGCACCCTGCGCGGCCACGCCGTCGCCGACGTCATCCACCTGCTGGCCGAACTCGTCGAGAACGCCACCCTGTTCTCCGCCCCGCAGACTCAGGTGCTGATGCGGGCCAACCTCGTCACCTCGGGCCTCGCGGTCGAGGTCGAGGACCGCGGACTCGGCATGCCCGTCGGCGAGCAGGACCGGATGAACGCCCTGCTCGCCGACCCCGACCAGGTCAACGTCGCCCGCCTGCTCGCGGACGGGCGCATCGGACTGTTCGTCGTCTCCCAGCTCGCCAAGCGGCACGGGATCACCGTCCGGCTGCAGACCAACATCTACGGCGGTGTCCAGGCCGTCCTGGTCGTGCCGCAGGCACTGCTGGGCACGGAGCCGGGCGCGCTCCCCGGGGGTGCGGCCCGTCCGGCGGAGGTCACCGGTGCCGAACCGGTGCCCGTGGCGCCGCCCCGGCAGCAGCCGAGGGCCGTGACCCCCGCGATGCCGCCGACACAGGCCGCACCCGCTCCGGACAGACCGGTCTCCCTGCCACCTGCGCCCGCCACACCGGCTTCGCGCGAACCTGCTCCCGTCGCGCCGGATTCCGCCGTACCGGCTCCCGTCAGGCAGGCTTCCCCGGCGCCCGCCCCGGCGGCGCCCGCCCCGGCGGCGTCCGCCCCGGCCGAGGTCCGCAGGCCCGACGGCGACCCCGTGCCGCTGCCCGTGCGCGGCACACACCGGAACCGGCCCACCCCGGCCGCCGCCGTGCCCGGCGTGCGACCCGACGACCGGGGCGCGCTCGCGGAACACGCGGCCACCCCGCCCGTCCCGCGGCACAGCGCGGTGCGCGGCACCATGGGGAAACCCCAACTACCGCGCCGCCGGGCCCAGGAGCACCTCGTGCCCCAACTGCGCGGTGGCCCCGCGCCGCGCCAGGAGCCCGAGCAGTACACCGGTCACGACCCCGGCCTGATGGCCGCCTTCCAACGCGGCATCGGCCTCGCGGAGGCCCAGCAGCAGACGGAACCGGCGCCCCTGACACCGACCCACGGGGACCCGGGTGTGACAGCCGAATGACCACCGGCACGACCACCTCCACCCCCCACTACCACCCCCATGACGTCCCCCACGCCCACCTCCACCCTCACGACCACCCCCACCCTCACGACCCGCGCTCCCGCAGACCTTCGTACCCCAAGGAGTCGATCCACCATGGCGAGCGATGCGCCGACCGGCCAAGTGTCCGACCTCGACTGGCTGATGAGCGGCCTCGTCCAGCGCGTGCCGCACACGAGCAGCGCGGTGCTGCTGTCCGCCGACGGACTGGTGAAGTCCGTCCACGGCCTCGACGCCGACAGCGCCGACCACATGGCGGCCCTGGCCTCCGGCCTGTACTCCCTCGGCCGCAGCGCCGGCGTCCGCTTCGGCGACGGCGGTGACGTGCGGCAGGTCGTCGTCGAACTCGACTCGACCCTGCTCTTCGTCACCACCGCGGGCTCCGGCACTTGCCTGGCCGTGCTGGCCGGCCGCGAGGCCGACGCGGCCGTGCTCGGCTACGAGATGGCGATGCTGGTCAAGAGCGTCCGCCCCTACCTGGTCACCGCGCCCCGGCAGCACTCCGTCGAACCCCCGGCGATGAGGCCTTGACGGTGGCCGCGGCCGGCGACGGGCCCTGGCTCGACGACGCGGCCGGACGGCTGGTGCGTCCCTTCACCGTCAGCAACGGCCGTACCCGGCCCACCGTCGCGCTCGACCTGATGTCCCAGGTCATGGCCACCGGGGCGACCCCCCTCGGCTACCTCGGACCCGAGCACACGCAGGCACTCGACCTGTGCCGGGCGCCCCTCCCGGTCGCCGAACTCGCCGCCCGCCTGCGGCTTCCGGTGGCGGTCACCAAGGTGCTGCTCTCGGACCTCGTCGACTGCGGCGCGCTGACCACCAAACCCCCCGCCGCGTTCCACCACAATCCCACGGACCGGGCCCTTCTGGAGGCAGTGCTCGATGGACTACGACGACAGCTCTGACCACGCACACGGCGAAGGCGCCGACCCGTTCCCCACCGCCCTGAAGATCCTCGTGGCGGGCGGATTCGGCGTCGGCAAGACGACCTTCGTCGGCGCAGTCAGCGAGATCGCGCCGCTGAGCACGGAGGAACTGCTCACCACGGTCAGCGCCGCGACCGACAACCTCGACGGAATCGAGAACAAACTCGAAACGACCGTGGCCATGGACTTCGGCCGCCTCACCCTCGACGCCGAACACGTCCTGTACCTCTTCGGAACGCCCGGCCAGGAACGCTTCTGGTTCATGTGGGACGAACTGTGCGAAGGCGCGCTCGGGGCTGTGATCATCGCCGACACCCGCCGCCTGGAGGAGTCCTTCGCCGCCGTCGACTTCTTCGAGGAGCGCGGCCTGGGCTTCGTCGTGGCGATCAACGAGTTCGACGGCGGGTACCGCTACGACCCCGAGGAGGTGCGCGCGGCCATGGACCTCCACCCCGAGATCCCGATCGTGCGCTGCGACGCCCGGATCTCCAGCTCCGGTGTCCAGACGCTGCTCACCCTCGTACGCCACCTCATCGCCCACACGCCGGCCCCCGCCCCGGGGTTCGGCGCCGGAGTCCGCCCATGAGCTACGACCCGCCGCGCCCGGCCGGACGTCTGCTGCTCACCCCCGAGGACCGGGAGGCCCCCGAGCGGGTACGACGGCTGCGCCGGCTCGGGCTCGCGGAACGCGCCGACCCGGCCCTGGACGCCTTCGCCACGCACCTGGCGGTCCTCGCCGAGGCGCCGTACGCGATGGTCAACTTCCTGGTGGAGGGCGGGCAGTTCTTCGCGGGCCTGCGGGTGCCGGACGTTCCGCCCATCACGCGCGGGGATGGGACCAGTCCCGAGTTCGGGCGGGTCCAGCCCCGCGACCACGGCTTCTGCCCCCACGTGGTGGTCCGGCGCAAGGCGCTGGTCCTGGAGGACGTGCGCGACTACCCGCGCTTCGCGGGCAACCCCGTCGTCGACGCGTTCGGCATCCGGTCCTACCTGGGCGCCCCGCTCATCGACAGCACGGGGACGGTCCTCGGCACCGTGTCCGCCGCCGACGTGCAGCCGCGGACGTGGGGGACCGCGGGCCTGGCGACGATCAAGTCGGCGGCGGCCGACCTCGTACGGCGCATCGAGCGCAGCGCGGAGGACGGGCTCCCGCTGTGACCGGCGGCGGGCCGGCGCCGGGCGCGTGCGGGCCTTCGCCGGGCGCGTGAAGGAAAGCTGCGGCCGGGCTTAAGAAAGGCTCGATGGACCGGGGGCGGTGTCGTACGGCAGATTGCTGTGCGATTCCCCTCCCCTTCCCGGACGCGGGCCGCTTCGGCATGCCCACCGCCGGGACCTCACCCCCGTCAGGAGCCGTAGCGTTGAAGGCGCTGGTCAAGGAGAAGGCGGAGCCCGGGCTGTGGCTCGCGGACGTCCCGGAGCCCACCATCGGGCCCGGTGACGTGCTCATCAAGGTGCTGCGCACCGGCATCTGCGGCACCGACCTGCACATCCGGGCCTGGGACGGCTGGGCGCAGCAGGCCATCCGCACCCCGCTCGTCGTCGGCCACGAGTTCGTCGGCGAGGTCGTCGACACCGGCCCGGACGTCACCGACATCAAGACCGGCGACCGCGTCAGCGGCGAGGGACACCTGGTCTGCGGCAAGTGCCGCAACTGCCTGGCCGGACGGCGCCACCTGTGCCGCGCCACCGTCGGCCTCGGCGTCGGCCGGGACGGTGCGTTCGCCGAGTACGTCGCCCTGCCCGCCGGCAACGTCTGGGTGCACCGCGTCCCCGTCGACCTCGACGTCGCCGCGATCTTCGACCCGTTCGGCAACGCCGTGCACACCGCGCTGTCCTTCCCGCTGGTCGGCGAGGACGTCCTGATCACCGGCGCCGGTCCGATCGGCCTGATGGCCGCCGCCGTGGCCCGGCACGCGGGCGCCCGCAACGTCGTCGTCACCGACGTGAGCGAGGAGCGGCTGGAACTCGCCCGCAAGGTCGGCGTCAGCCTCGCCCTGAACGTCTCGCAGGCGACCATCGCCGACGGACAGCGCGAACTGGGCCTGCGCGAGGGCTTCGACATCGGCCTGGAGATGTCCGGCCGCCCCGAGGCCATGCGCGACATGATCGCCAACATGACGCACGGCGGCCGGATCGCCATGCTCGGCCTGCCCGCCGAGGAGTTCCCGGTCGACTGGGCCCGCATCGTCACCTCCATGATCACCGTCAAGGGCATCTACGGCCGCGAGATGTTCGAGACCTGGTACGCCATGTCCGTGCTGCTCGAAGGCGGCCTCGACCTCGCCCCGGTGATCACCGGCCGGTACTCCCACCGCGACTTCGAGGCCGCGTTCGCCGACGCGGCGAGCGGCCGCGGCGGCAAGGTCATCCTCGACTGGACCGCGTAAGCCACCCTCAACTCCCGCCTTCCCAGGAGCTTCTGACATGTTCGACTCCGTGCGCGACGACCTGCGCGCCACCCTCGACGAGATCCGCGCCGCCGGCCTGCACAAGCCCGAGCGCGTCATCGGCACCCCGCAGTCCGCGACCGTCAACGTCACCGCGGGCGGCCGCCCCGGCGAGGTCCTCAACTTCTGCGCCAACAACTACCTCGGCCTCGCCGACCACCCCGAGGTCGTCGCCGCCGCCCACGAGGCGCTGGACCGCTGGGGATACGGCATGGCGTCCGTGCGCTTCATCTGCGGCACCCAGGAGGTGCACAAGGAACTGGAGGCCCGGCTCTCCGCGTTCCTCGGCCAGGAGGACACGATCCTCTACTCCTCCTGCTTCGACGCCAACGGCGGCGTCTTCGAGACCCTCCTCGGACCCGAGGACGCGGTGATCTCCGACGCCCTCAACCACGCCTCGATCATCGACGGCATCCGGCTCTCCAAGGCCAAGCGCTACCGCTACGCCAACCGCGACATGGCCGACCTGGAGGCGCAGCTCAAGGCGGCGGGCGAGGCCCGCCGCAAGCTGATCGTCACCGACGGCGTCTTCTCCATGGACGGCTACGTCGCCCCGCTCGACGAGATCTGCGACCTCGCCGAGCGCTACGACGCCATGGTCATGGTCGACGACTCGCACGCCGTCGGCTTCGTCGGCCCCGGCGGCCGCGGCACGCCCGAGCTGCACGGCGTCATGGACCGCGTCGACATCATCACCGGCACCCTCGGCAAGGCGCTGGGCGGCGCCTCCGGCGGCTACGTCGCGGCCCGCGCCGAGATCGTCGCCCTGCTGCGCCAGCGGTCGAGGCCGTACCTCTTCTCCAACACCCTCGCCCCGGTGATCGCCGCCGCCTCCCTCAAGGTGCTCGACCTGCTGGAGTCGGCCGACGACCTGCGCGTCCGGCTCGCCGAGAACACCGCCCTCTTCCGCCGCCGGATGACCGAGGAGGGCTTCGACATCCTCCCCGGCGACCACGCCATCGCGCCCGTCATGATCGGCGACGCGTCGAAGGCGGGCCGCATGGCGGAGCTGCTGCTGGAGCGCGGCGTGTACGTGATCGGCTTCTCCTACCCGGTCGTCCCGCAGGACAAGGCCCGCATCCGCGTGCAGCTGTCCGCCGCCCACTCCACGGACGACGTGCACCGCGCGGTGGACGCCTTCGTGGCGGCCCGGGAGCAGCTCGCGGCCTGAAACCCCCGGTGACCTGAGAGAATCGATCCCATGATCGAGGCGCGGCGGCTGCACATCCTGCGAGCGGTGGCGGACCACCGCACCGTGACGGCGGCTGCCGCCGCGCTCTACCTCACCCCGTCGGCGGTCTCCCAGCAGCTGGCCGCCCTGGAGCAGGAGACCGGCCACCGCCTGGTCGAGCGCGGCGCCAAGGGCGTACGGCTGACCCCGGCCGGCGAGATCCTGCTCAGCCACACCAACGCCGTCCTCGCCCAGCTGGAGCGGGCGGAGGCCGAGCTGGCCGCGTACGGCTCGGGCGAGGCCGGGACGGTCACGGTCGCCTCCTTCGCGACCGGCATCGCCCTGGTTGTCGCGCCCGCCCTGGCCCGCCTCGCCCGGTCGGCGCCCGGCATCCGCATCCGCGTCCAGGACGCCGAGGGGGACGCCAGCCTGCCGATGGTGCTGGACCGGCAGGTCGACGTGGCCGTCGCCGTCGAGTACCGCGGGGCGCCGTCCGCCGACGACCCGCGCCTGACCCACGTCCCCCTGTACGCCGAGCCCTTCGACGCGGTCGTCCCGGTGGCCCACCGGCTCGCCGACGCCGAGGAGGTGCCGCTCGCCGAGCTGGCCAAGGACACCTGGATCGGCCCCTACCCGGGCAACCCGTGCCACGACGTGGTCGTTCTGGCCTGCGAGAGCGCCGGGTTCCAGCCCCGCCTCGAACACTCCTCGGACGACTTCCGCGCCGTGGTGTCCCTCGCCGCGGCCGACGCCGGCGTGGCCCTCGTCCCGCGCTCGGCGCTGCACGGCACCGACCTCACCGGCGTGGTCGTCCGCCCGGTCGACGGGGTCGCGCCCACCCGACGCGTCTTCGCGGCCGTACGCCGGGGAGCGGAGGAACACCCGCTGATCCGCCCGGTCCTTGACGCACTCGGCGAGGCGGCCCGGGAGTGACGCCAGGCGCTCTCGCCCTGCTCGACGGCGCCTTCGCGGCCGCCGGGTGATTGTCAGTGGTGGCGGCTACCGTGCCTGTCATGCCGGACGCAGAAGACGTACGCCGTATCGCCCTGTCCCTGCCGGACACGACGGAGAAGACCGCCTGGAGCATGCCCACCTTCCGGGTCGCGGGAAAGATGTTCGCGACGCTGCCCGAGGAGGAGACCTCCCTCGCGGTGCGCTGCCCGAAGGAGGAACGCGACGAACTGGTGCTGGCGGAACCGGAGAAGTTCTGGATCGCCGGACACGAGGCGCAGTTCGCGTGGGTGCGGGCCCGGCTGGCCGCCCTCGAGGGCGAGGACGAGCTGCGCGACATCCTCGCCGACTCCTGGCGGCAGGCGGCCCCGACGCGGCTGCTGGAGGCCCACCCCCGGCTGGGGCTGCCCGCCGGGGGCTGAAAACCCCTCGGGCGTTGTCAGTGCCCCGTGGCATGATCCGAAGACGTGCGTGACAGCCGGGACCGGAGGGGGGTTCCGGCTGTCGGACGTACGGTGCGAGCGGGACCAGCGGGTGCACGGGCGGTTCGCCGGCGGGGACCGGCGGGGGAGGGGAGAGCGCGGATGGCCGGTACGTCGTCACAGACCGGGCACGAGGGTGCGCCCGGGGGCGGGCAGCCGGCAGCGGCGCGAGCCGTCTGGTCGCGGGACTTCGCGCTGTTCTTCACCGCCCGGGCAGTGGCCCGGCTGGGCGACACCATGCTGCCCGTCGCGCTCGCCGCCGGCCTGCTCCAGCACGGGTACGGGGCGGGCGCGGTCGGTCTCGCCATGGCCGCGACGGCCGCCGCCTTCGCCGGTCTGGTCGTCTTCGGGGGAGTCCTCGCCGACCGCTTCAGCACCCGCAAACTGATGATCGGCGCCGACCTGGTGCGGCTCGGCACCCAGGCGCTGGCCGCCGCGCTGTTCTTCTCCGGCCACGTCGTGCTCTGGCAGATCTGCGCCATCGGGTTCGCCAACGGCGTCGCGGGCGCCGTCTTCCAGCCCGGCGTCGCCAGCACCGTCCCCCGGCTCGCCTCCGACGTCCAGGGCGCCAACGGCGCGATACGCGTCGCCGAGTCCGCCGCCCAGCTCGCCGGCCCCGCCGTGGCGGGCCTCCTGGTCGGCTTCGCCTCACCCGGCGGGGTCTTCGCCGCGCACGCCACCACGTACGCGATCAGCGCCCTGTGCCTGCTGCTGCTCCGGCTGCCACCGCTCGCGCCGGGGAGCCGAGCGGTGTCCGGCCGCGGGAGCAAGGCCTTCCGTGCCGACCTGGCCCAGGGGTGGCGGGAGTTCCGTTCGCGCCGGTGGCTGTGGAGCGTCATCGCCGTCTGGTGCGTCTACATGATCGCCGTCTGGGGCCCGACCGTTCCGCTGGTCGCCACCGAGGTGGTGCAGGAGCACGGGCCGCGCGCCTACGGACTGGTCAACTCCGCCCTGGGCGCGGGAACCGTCGTGGGCGGCCTGATCGCCCTGCGGCTGCGGCCGCTGCGCATGCTCCGGGCCGGGGCGATCGCCCTCGTCGGCTTCGCCGCCTTCCCCGCGAGCGTCGGAGCCGGGCTCGGCATACCCGCCATGGCGGCCGGGGCCGCCGTCGCCGGGGCAGGCATGTCCTTCTGGGGCGTCATGTGGGCGACCAGCGTGCAGACCCAGGTCCCGCCGGACGTCCTCAACCGCATCCACGCCTACGACGTGGCGGGCTCCCTCGCCATGATGCCCGTCGGCCAGGCCCTGGCCGGCCCGGCCGCCTCCGCCCTCGGCGCCGACCACGTGCTGCTCCTCGCCGGAGCGACGAGCTTCGCCGTGTGCGCCGCCCTGCTCCTGATACCGGCGGTGCGCGGTCTGGTGCGGGCCGACGCGGCCGCGGCCGGGCCGGGCCGGACGGCGACGGCCGCGGCCGAACCGTCCCGCACGCAGAAGTGCTGACCCCGCAGGACCACGCCCCGGAAAAGCGATGCGCGACCACCGGCCCGAGTGCGGTATGGTTTTCCTGCGCGTTCGGCCGGGGGAAACCCCAGGTCAGGCGGGCAACGGGACGTGGCGCAGCTTGGTAGCGCACTTGACTGGGGGTCAAGGGGTCGCAGGTTCAAATCCTGTCGTCCCGACTGGAGACAGTCGCAGGTCAGGGCTGGTTTCGGAGATCATCCGAAACCAGCCCTTGATCATTCTTGGGACCAGTTGGGGATCGGTGTCCTTGACTGAGGTCAGCGGGCCACGACGAACGGGCTCGGCAGCAGACGTGGTGCGCGGAGCACGCCGAGGAGCCGTCCTGGCCGCGTGTCCGCATGGCCTGTCAGAGCACCGGCGCGGGGTGGGTCATGAGCAGCACGGTCACGGCGATGCCCACCACCGTGAACGTGCCGTAGAAGAGCGACATCGTGCGTGACAGAGCCACCAGGCGCCAGGGCTCCGGCCGGGCGTAGCGTTCCACGTCCATGGTGAAGAGGGGAATCCGGTCGGCCGGGGTGATCGACGAACGTTCGTAGAGGGAACGGAACAGCCGCTCTTTCTCCAGGTAGTAGCAGTCGAGGAGCCAGAACCCGGCGGTCATCATGAGCGCGATCAGTGCCACGGGCCAGCCCGCTCCGCCCATGGCCGCCGCTGTCAGACCGCCGCTCACGGTCATCGCCCAGCCCTTGATGAGGAAGGAGTTGGTGCCGAGCCGGTTGACGGTCGCCTGGAGGAGTTCGAGGTGTTTGATCCGGGCGTCGTCCGGGACATACGGGGAGGTGCTCACTCCGGGGTCTCCTTCGGCTGCCGGTTCTCGCTCCCCCGCGCGTCGGTGGCGACGTCCGCGACCGGGTGCTGCGATGCCGGCGGGCTCTCGTCGGGGCCCCACAACTGGTCGAGGCCTGCCAGGACGTCGTGCAGGCGGCGCGACAGGTGGTCGTGGCGGTGGTCATCGAGGATCTTTCTGGCTTCGTCGAGCAGGTCGATCCTGATCCGTGGTTCGCCGGGCCGTCGCGCGGGAGTGATGGCCGCGGCCGCCGGAGCGCAGGCGATCGCCGGTTGCTGTTCCAGCGGCCACGCCGGCGACTCGAGCGGGAACTCGAAGGAGCCGGCCGCTCCGGTGCGGGCGCGCTCCTCGACGAGGTCGGTCGAGGCGTCCTCGACGCGTTTGCGCGCACGTTGCTCGGCCGCGTCCGCCGCGGCCTTGAGCGCGAACCAGGCGGTCACGTGCTGGGCCATTGCCTTCAGGGCTTTGTCGGCCAGGTTGTCGGCCGTCCGGCAGCGCGTCTTCAGGGCCTTCGCCGACGCGCCGTCCGTGGCCGTCGAGGCGGAGGCCGGGTTGTGGGAGAGGACCTTGGCGGTCACCGAGGAGACCGCGAGGAACATCAGAAGGGCGATCATGACCCACCGGTACCGCTCCATCACCGGTTCCCCGGACTCCTCCACGGCCATGGAGACCCGAACGACACCGCACATGACGATGAGCGACAGGACAGCGGTGATGAACAGCAGCGAAGACTTCAGTCGCCAGAGCCACTCCAGGGCGGGGTAGCGCGGCCTCCTCGAAGCGCCGGTGGCCTCGCGTGCCTCCCGCAAGACCTGCAATTGCTCGGCGAGGAAGGATCCGGCTGCCAGGAGGCATACGGCGATGCCGATCCCGGGCAGATACGCCAACCAGTAGTGCACGGAATCCGCCCGCACGTTCAGGAGCTGCTGGACGATCGAGGCGATGAAAGCGGAGTCGAAGACGGCGCTGGCGATGGTCACCGGCCAGAGCAGCAGCCGCCACATGAGCGCGGCCCGCCTGGGCCGGGGGATCGCGGTTGCCTGTTCACCATGTTCCTGAGGCCTTGCCGGGGCTACCGTGCGGGGGGCGCGCCGATCGGCCTCGATGCGGCGGAAGCGCTCGATGGCACCGATGCCTCGTTCCACCCGCAGCGCAGAGCGCACCACAGCCGTGCAGGCGGCGCCGAGACGGGACTGTTCGTCGACGAGGTCGGTCCCGCTGTTGGTGAAAGCCCGCATCAGCACGGCGCGCTCGTGGCTGTCCGTGCGGTTGACCAAGCGATTGGGCGGCGGTGCGTTGCCGATGCCGTCGCCGGGGTGTTCCCCGCCCGGGCAGCGCACCGCTGCGGGCAGCAGCCGACCCTGCGCACGGCCGTTCGTACTGTTCGCGGTGCTCATCGGTCCCTCCCCACCTGGTCGACCAGAATGTCGACCCGGCGGTCGCACCGCAGTTTCTGCTCGGTGCTGAGCCGGGTCTCGGCCTTAGGGCACCCGTCGGCGATGCCCTTCCCGGTGGCCGTCACCTTCTTGACGCCGAGTTCCTCGAGCTTGCTCTTGACCGCGTCGGCTCGCGCCTGGGAAAGGGAGTGGTTGTTGGCCGAGCCGCCCCGGGGATCGACGTAGCCGAAGACCCGGACCTGGGCTCCGTCGAGGTTCCGGAGCTCGACCGCGATCTTCGTGATCTCCGGCAGGGCGTTGTCGAGGAGAACGGACGAGTTCGGCGAGAAGAACGCGTTGGCGCCGGCGCGCGTGTACGTCCGCCCCGGGAAGGCCGGTACCGGGTCGTCGGGGCGGGCGACGGGTTTCCCGCCGAGGGGTTCGGCTGCGGGAAGTGCGGTCACCGCGCAGTCCTCGGGACGGGCCGGTTTCGGGTGGGCCGCTTGGCAGAGCCGTTTCCACAGCTTGCCGATCCAGTCCGTCTGGGCGGCGTTGGCCTGCGGCTGGTCGCGGGCGGTCCTTCCGAGGTCCACGAGCACGGTGTCGATGAGGGCGAGGGTGTCGGAGGTGAGTTCTTGGTCGTCCTGGCAGCGCTGTGCTATCGCGTCGATCTCCAGGGGGTCCTTGAAGGTGGAGCCTCTCAGGTCGGCGCAGCCGGTGGTGGCCAGACCGTCGGTGAGCACGACGAGTCTGCGGGTGCCCTTGTGCTCCGCGAGGGTGACGGCCGCTTCCCGGACGGCGTCCAGGACGTCTGTGCCACCGGACTGCGGGGCCGCGGCCTGTGCTTCCGCCACCTGATGTGCCACGCACTCCGACACCATCTCAGCGCGCCGTTTGCGGTTCTCCTCGTTGTCCTTCGCACTGGGGCCGGTGGCCCAGTTCTCAGCGACCCACCGGATGTCGTCCGTGCCGCCGAACGCCGCGACGGACATCGTCCCAGTACCGGAGAGCCACTTCTCCATGTACTGGGCGGCGGGCTCGCTGTGGTTGACTCCGCCGGATTCCGCCTTCGGGCCGCGCACGGAGGAGGTGACGTCCACGAGGATCGCGGTGTGACCTGTCCGCCGGGCGCCCGCGTCCGGGTCGTCCGGGAGCTTGCTCATCCAGTTGCACTTGGCCCACGGATCCGGGTCCTGGTCGGCGCATCCCGTGAGCAGCCCGGCGAGGAGAACGGGCAGCACGGCGAGGACCCGTGCGGCCTGCGCGTGGTTCTTGGCCGCGGACCTGGTGTTCATGCGGTGCCCTCCGCCTGGTCCGCCGGAGCGGGGATGAAGGTGGAGGGACCGAGGCCCATCTGCTGGGAGAAGCTGTTCAAGGCTTTGTCGTAGGCCTTGGCGAATTCGAAGAGGCCGATCTGCTCGTGGTTCCTGGCCGCCTGCTGCAACACGTCGGCGAGGCTCCTGGCCCCTTGACGGCGGGCGGCCCTGAGGTCCTTCGTCGCCGCGGCGAACTCCTTGTCGGAGAGGGCGGCGACGAAGGGAACCAGGAACTGGCGCTGCTCCCGGGTGAGTTCGTCGGCGCCCTCGAGTCGGCGGAGGACCTCCAGCCACGTCTCGGTCAGGTCCTGGGTGTGGGAGGCCTTGAGGATTCCCAGGCGGTGCTCCTCCCGCATCACCTGTTCCTCCAGGCGGATGGGGCGGATCCGGTCGCGCAGGACGGGGTCGACGCGGACCCGGACGGTCGGTCGGCACTTGACGAGGCCTTCCAGGCTCTCGTAGCACCAACCGTCGGCTATCTCCGCGTTGATCAGGGTTTCCGCTTCGGCCGGGGCGTCCGGGTCGCAGGATCGCGCGATGGGCCACGCGCGCCTCAGGATCTCCTTCAGCACGGCGTCCGAGAGATCGCGTCGGCGGTGGTTCAGGTTCTCCTCCGACATGTCGTGGCTGGTCAGCCGGACGCTCGGTAGGACCTCGAACTCGAACACTCCGTCGCGCGCGGCGAGGCGCAGGACATGGTTCTCGGGCTCGCCCAGGTCGACCTCCACCTCGGCGCGCATCGGCGCGGCCAGGGCCGAAGGGTAGAGGTCCTGGTCGTTGCCCGGAGCCGACGTGGGGGAGAAGAGGGACTGGTCGGCGGCCGCGCGCCGGCGCCACCAGCGGCGCCAGCGGGAGAAGAGCCCTCCGTTGCCTTCGTTCATGATCGGTCGGTCCTTTCGGCGTTGTCGGAGGTGTCGGCGGTGCGCTGCCGGAGCGACTCCTCAAGTCGGCGCAGCGCTGTGGAGTCGGGGTGCTTCGACCGCCATACGTGGGTGACGTGGAACCTGGCCCGCTCCTCGAGCGGACCGGTGAAGACCCGTGCGGCGAACGACTGGTAGAAGCGCGCCAGGTCGTCGTTTCCGTCACCGTCGGAGTCCCTCAGCCAGCGCTGCAGGAGGTTCCAGGTGCGGGTGGATGTCCCCCTGGTGAGCAGCGCCCGGTGGCACAGGGTGGTGAGCAGGTCGGCGTGCTCGCGGTTGATGAGGGCGAGTTCGGCCAGGGCGGACCGTCCTCCGCTCACGGTGCAGCGGCCGAGGGCGAGCATGGTGCGTACCGCGTGGCGTGAGAGGTACTCGTCTTGCGAGTACGTCCATGCCTTCAGCGTGAGCATGACGTCGTCGACATGGCCCTCGAGGAACAGCCAGGCGGTGGAGTGGGCTACGGAGGCGGCGGTGGCGAGTTCGGGCCGCTTGCCGAGCGTGGTCAGCTCCGACAGCGTGGCGGGGAGGTCGTGAAGGCCGATGGAGGTGCCGTAGGCGCGGGCCGCAGTGTCCTGGAGTTCCCGGCTCGGGCTGTGGGCCCACTGCTGGACGCGGGCGGCGACTCGGCGGGTGGGACCGTCCTCGGCGGCGGCCATCTCCGCCGCGAGCGCGGCGCAGAGCCGTTTCCCGCCGACCTCGGACCTGGCCCACGGGCCGACGCACTCCCGGTAGACGAAGTCGAAGTCGCGCCTCATGAGGAGACCGGCGATCTGGGCGACGCGGACTCTGGTGCGTTCGTGTCCGGGACCGCGTCTGCCGGTCAGGTCGTTGAGCCATCCCAGGAACGGTCGGCGGAAGCCGCTGTAGGCGCTCCAGGTGGTCTCCAGCATGACGCGCAGAAGTTCGTCGTCCACGAGTTTTGCCCGCACGGGGACCGTGGCGGCCGGGGCCCGCATCTGTGGCGGCACGAGCGCGTCCATGTGGGGCGCGTGCCGCACCGGGCTCTCGTCCGCGGTGTCGAAGTAGGGCCGCATGACGCGGCTGAGACGGTCGCCCGCTTCGTCGACGTCGGGCAGCGGGTGCTCGTTGAAGAGCGCGTAGGCGATCCGGATGGCGCGCTCGTAGGTGCCGGGCCTGGTCTCCTTTCCCTGACGGGCGTCCAGGCCGAGCATCTCCTTGGCGAGCCGTGGCAGTCTGTCCCGCCACGCGGCGACGGCGTCGTCGAGGGTTTTGTCGGCGTCGAAGGCGTCAGTCACCTCGCGGTGCTCCGCGTGGAAGGCGTCGAAGGCGCCCGCCAGTGTGTGGGCGAGCCGGACGACGTCGGCCACGGAGCGCGCGAGTCCGAGGGTCTCCTTCAACCTGCTCTTGTTCTTGACCGTGGCCACGAACTCGGCGCCGCTCTCCCCGGTGCGGAGAGCGCGGCGGGCGAGACGTGCTTCGAGGTGCTCTTTCAGCACCTCGACGGCGTCGGGTGCGCGGTGCTCGATGACGGGGGTGTCGGAGGTGAGGCTGGGGAAGGCGGACGGGGGACCGATCACGATCAGCCGTGCCCGGGCCTCAAGGACCAGTCGGGCCAGACGGTCCAGGGTCTGCGGGGTGACCGGCCGGTCTCCCGCCTCCACCAGGTAGCCGTGGTCGTGGCCCAGCACCTCGTCGCCCTGGGCGCACAGGGCTTGCAGCACGTCGGCGTCCTCACAGTGGAGGGTGCCGACGGCCGAGGTGACCCGTCCGAGGAGGGCGATCGCCGTGGAGCGCCGGCCGGAGCCCTCCTCTCCGTAGAGCGCGATCACTCCGTGTTCGCGCAGGCCCTTCTCCATGTCGGCGTGTCCGGGAACCGGCACGTACCTCCGGGTGAGGTAGTCGATGGAGAAGTCGGAGACCTGGAGGTCGGCCTTCGCGGGGCTCGTGTCGTCGCCGACGATATTCTCGAGATAGATGGCGGGCCCGCTGCCCAGGGAGACGGCGGAGCGCTTGGCCTTCTTCAGCAGTCCCCGCTCGCGGGCACCGGTCTCCTCCTCGAACGAGTCCGTCTCGGCACGGCCGACGGGACTGGGCGGCGACGTGTCGTCGGCCGTGGCTTCCCGCTCCGCCTGACTGGGGAACTGGACGCCGTCGGAGTGCGGGAGATGCTCCTCCCCCGCTGCCTGTCCGAGGGGCTCTGGCGCGGTGATCGTCGCTGCGCTCTCGTAGGGCTCGGGGGAAACAACCTCGTACTCCGGCTCGTCCATCCGGATCACCTGCCCTTCCGGCCGTGCCGGCGCGGTGGAGCTCCTTCGGAGTACACCGGGTTGGTGCCGACCGCGCTGCGTTTGAACTTGGCGTTGCTCAGGTCCACGACGTCGCCGGAGCGGTGGTCCTTCTTGTCCCCCCGCTTCCGGGTCTTCGCGGGCACGCGCTGGCGGAGCCTCTTGGTGAGGATGTCGAGGTCGTGGTGCGAGTAGCCCTCCCGCAGGTGTGCGACCTGCTGGGTCGCCAACCCCGCGATGTCCGGCGGCAGATCCTTGGCGGCGGGGAGCGAGGCGTCCAGCAGGACCGGGATCACGATCTTCTTGAGGTCGAGCGCGGTCTTGATCTCGTCGTGGACGTAGTCGTTCGGCATGTCGATCCGGCGCATGCCTGTTTCCGCGTCACGGATGTCCAGCCAGCGCCGGCCGATCACCGCGAGGAGCACCGTGCAACCGTTCAGTTCCCGGCGGAGCTTCTCCGGGAAGTCCGCCCCTTCCCTGATGGAACGCCGGTCCCGGAATACCCGCTTCTTTCCGAAGGTCGAAACGAGCTCCCGGTCGATGAGCTCCGGGGCGCGTTCCCCGTCCCCCGTTCGGTAATTGATGAAGATTCCCGTCATTCTCGTTCCTCGGAGTCGAAGGCGTGCGCCGGTAGAACCGGCTCCGCGGGGGCAGCCGTAGAGGCTTCCCCTGGCGAGATTTCCAGTCGGCCGTGATCTGTTCAATCCGTTTCCCTGACCCAATCCGGAGGGAAACGGAACACCCCACAGGACTCAGGGAAATACATGGCGGCAGGCAGTGGAGGGTTTCCCCGCGAGATCGCTCGCGGGCACCACCGCGCCGCCCCGGGGCAGTCCGCGCCGGGTCGCGCGGACCCGGCTCACAGCCCGGTGTGCAGAACCTCGGCGATGCGAGTGGCGGCGAGTTTGGCGTCGGGGTCGCGCGGCCACCGGTTCAGCCTGCGCGCCAGCCTCTGCAGGTCGACCCGGATGGTGGCCGAGTCGAGCACGGGCGCCGACGATGTCACCGCCTCGACGATGGCGCAGGCGGACCTCAGGTCGCCCGCCTCGGCCAGGGCCAGCGCCAGCCGGGCCGCGTAGCGAGCCCTGGCGCTGCGCGCCCGCACCGGGATCCTGTCGAGTCCACCGGAGAGCCGGCCGACGGCCTCGTCGGTGCGGCCCAGGTCGTGGAGGCACCAGCCGGCGACGAAGTCGGCGAGCCCCGCCAGGTGCATGCTGCCGATCACGGGCTCGTCCCCGGCGGCCGCTCCGGCCTCGTGCTCCTCCTGGGCGGCTCGGGCCATCAGGTCGGCCGCGCGGTCCAGCGACCGGAAGCACTCGGCGTCCTGTCCCAGAAGGGCGTGCCCCTGGGCCCTGCGCTGGGCGGCGAGTCCTCGTATGCGTGCGGTCCTCGACCGCTCCTCCGCGGTCCTCGCGTACTCCACGGTGGACCGGCCGTCCATCCGGTAGAGCGCGATGTCCGCCCGCCGCACGAAGGTGTAGGCGGCGAACTCCGTGTCCCCTCCCGCCGTCGCCAGGCCGACGGCACGGTCGGTCCACCACAGCGACGCCCGGTCGTCCCCGGCCTCCTGGGACATCCAGCCGGTGTACTCGGCGTACCGTGCGGCCAGACGAAGGACCGCTTCCCGGTCCGTTTCGCCGGCCGCCGGTCCGGCGAGTCCTCGCAGTGCGTTCATCGAGGAGATGAGGATCTGGATGACGACGCCGGGACCGAAAGTCTGTCCGAGGCCGCGGCATTCGGCGAACAGCGAGGCGAAGGGGGCCAGCGCGCTACTCGCCCCGCCGCTGGAGGCCGGCAGGGAGGCCGTCTGCCAGGACATGACCGTCGGTGTGACCAGGGGCGCTCCCAGCGCGCCTTCGTCGTAGGCCACGAAGTGGTTTCCTTCGTCGGCCGACATGCGCAAGGTCCATGGCATGGACCATTCCGTCGGCGTCCGGGAAACGGGTATCTCCTGGTGGTCCTCTTCCGGTGCCAGAGCGGTGAGTTCGCCGTCGGCACGTAAAGCTCTGTCGCACGCTCGTGCGAAATCAGAACTGGGGTTCTTATGTCCTCTCTCGACCTTGCTCAGATGACTCTTCGAGTACTTGATGTCCTGCGCCAGGTCGGCGAGCGAAAGCCCGGCCTCGACACGACGCCGACGCAACTCGGATCCGAATGGAAATGCCCGCCCCACGGACTGTCCCCCTGCCGGCACGGAACCTCGAATTCCGCCCCCACTGGCCGGTACTCCCCGTGCTGACGTCTTCTTATCCGTCATCGACCATTTGAAACACCATCACCCCCGGCCATCACGCGTGACTCAGCGTTCTCTGCAGCGGCGCAGTTCCCTGCTCTCCTGTCAGCCGCCCAGGGCAGTTCGAGACCGTCCCGGCGACGGCGGGGGAGGACGTGCAGATGCAGGTGGAAGACCGTCTGGGTCGCGAGTCCGCCTCGCGAGGTGATGATGTTGCACGCTCCCATGTCGCCCGCCAGTTCCGCAGCGCGGCGCATGGTGGCCGCCGACACCGCCGGGTCGACACCCACATCGGCGACATGCTCCCTCGGGATCACCAGCATGTGCCCGGCGGTCACCGCGGACAGCGGCACGATCGCCAGGGCGTCCGGCCACCTCCGCGTGATCGTGGCCGACGCGCGTCCTGCCACGATCGCGCAGAACGGGCAGTCGCCGGGCCCCGGTGCCGACAGGTTGTTCGGGCCGGCGCTGGTCGGACGGTGCATGGACTGTTCTGCCTTTCGAGTCGGATAGGTCTCCTGCTCAGGACAGGAAGCCGCTCCCAGGATGATCGAGAAGGTGGGGCCGCCGCTGAGCGTGCGGGCAACTCGTCCGCCAGGAACAGATGGGCGACCGAACGCGCGAGACGCCGCCCCCGCGCATCCTCCCGCCCGCCCCGCTCCGGAGGCTACGCCCGGAACGGCCGGAGTGCGGCGCGGGCCTGGTCCGCCGCGCCCCGGCCGTGGTCGCACTCGGCGATGACGGCCCTCGATTGTTCTCCCTGCGGCGTGCCTGGGCGCCCAGGCGAGATGCCCGATATATCACTGTCGGGTGTCCGTGCTCATCCTCTGCCACTTCGCGCTCGCGCTGTTCGCCGCGCCGTTGGTGAGATGGTGCGGAACCCGTGCCTTCCTCGTGCTGGCCCTGCCACCCGCCGCGGCCACCGCCTGGGCCGCCACCCGGTGGACCACGACGGCCGCGGGCGGCGCCGACACCGCCGAGTGGCGCTGGCTGCCGGCCTACCGCGTGGACTGGGTGCTGAGACTGGACGCCCTCGCCGAACTCATGGTGCTGCTCGCCGCGGGAGTGGGCACCCTCGTCCTGGTCTACTGCGCGTCCTACTTCGACGACCGCTCGCGGCAGCTCGGCAGGTTCGCCGGGAACCTCCTCGCCTTCGCCGGGGCGATGCTCGGGCTCGTCCTCGCCGACGACCTCGTCCTGCTCTACATCTTCTGGGAACTGACGACCGTCTTCTCCTACCTGCTGATCGGGCAGACCAGCGACCACAAGCGCAACCGGCGCAGCGCCCTGCAGGCCCTGACGGTCACCGCGCTCGGCGGGCTGACCATGCTCGTCGGCTTCCTGCTCCTGGGCCACGAGGCGGGCACCTACCGCATCTCGGCGATCCTGGCCGACCCGCCGTCCCCGTCGGCGGCGCTGTCCACGGCGATCGTGCTGATCCTCGTCGGCGCCCTCTCCAAGTCCGCGATCTGGCCCTTCAGCCTCTGGCTGCCCAACGCCATGGCCGCCCCCACCCCGGTCAGCGCCTACCTGCACGCCGCCGCCATGGTCAAGGCGGGGGTCTACCTCATCGCCCGGCTCGCCCCCGCCTTCGCCGACGTCACACCCTGGGGCCCGCTCCTGCTCGTCCTCGGCTCGGCGACGATGCTGCTGGGCGCCTGGCGGGCCCTGCGGCTGCACGACCTGAAACTCGTCCTCGCGTACGGCACCGTCAGCCAGCTCGGCTTCCTCACCGTCCTCACCGGCGCGGGCCGCCACGACACCGGCCTCGCCGCCACCGCCATGATCCTCGGGCACGCCCTGTTCAAGGCGCCGCTCTTCCTGGTCACCGGCATCGTCGACCACGCCACCGGCACCCGTGACCTGCGCAAGCTCTCCGGACTCGGACGCCGGCTGCCCGCCGTGTGCGCCGTCGCCGTGATCGCCGGAGCGTCCATGGCCGCCGTACCGCCCCTGCTCGGCTTCACCGCCAAGGAGGCCGCCTTCCAGGCGCTCCTGGACGGGAGCACGGGTGACCGCTGGGCGCTCGCCGCGGCCGTCGTCGGCTCAGCCCTGACCACCGCCTACACCCTGCGCTACCTGTGGGGCGCCTTCGCCCGCAAGCCCGGCCTCCCCGACACCGACGCGCACCACGTCCCGGCGGCCTTCCTCGCACCGCCCGCCGTGCTCGCCCTGGCCTGCCTCGTCCTCGGACCCGGCGTGCCCTGGCTCCAGGACCTGCTCGGCACCTACGCCGGGCAGTTCCCCGCACTCGCTCACCCCTACCACCTGGCACTGTGGCACGGAGCGGGCCTCGCCCTCGGCCTGTCCGGCGCGGCCTGGGCGGGCGGAATCCTGCTGTTCCTCGCCGCGAGCCCCGTCCTGCGGGCCGGCCAGAGGCTCGCCTGGCGCTCCGCGGACCTCGTCTTCGGACGGATGCTGCTCGCCCTGGAGCGCACCGCCCTGCAGTGCACCGGGCTCGTGCAGCGCGGATCGCTGTCGGTGTACCTGGTGACGACCATGAGCGTGGTCCTCGCCGGGCAGATCGCCGTGCTCGTCGCGGACGAACCCTGGGCCGGGGTCCCCGCCCCGAGGCTCTGGGACCACCCCGCCCAGGCCGGTGTCGCGCTGCTGACCTGTGCCGTGGCCCTGCTGTGCCTGCGCGTGCGGCGCCGGATGAAAGCCGTCGTCTTCGCCGGCCTCACCGGATACGGCACCGCGCTGCTCTTCGTCGCACAGGGCGCGCCCGACCTCGCGCTCACCCAGTTCTGCGTGGAGACCGTCTCCATGATCGTCTTCGTGCTGGTGCTGCGCCGCATGCCGGTGCGCTTCGAGGAGAACTTCAGCCGGTGGCGGCGCCTGCTGCGGATGCCGGTGGCGCTCGCGGGCGGCGCCGCCGTCGCCGTCGTCGTCTGGATCATGGCGGGGCACCGCCGGGCGGACAGTGCGGGCGCCGCGATGGTCGAGGAGACCGCGCACCACGGGCTGAAGGACGTCGTCGCGACCATCCTCGTCGACCTGCGGGCCTGGGACACGATGGGGGAGTCCGCGGTGCTCGCCGCCGCGGCGATCGGTGTCACCAGCCTCATCTACCTGCACCGCCGTGCCGACGGAGCCGAGCAGCCCGTACTGCCGCTGCCCGGCGACCACCCGCACGCCGGACTGCGCACCGCCTGGCGGGCGAGCCGGTACGAATCGGCGGGCCTGCCCAGCGGCGACGAGGGCGCGCCGGAGCGGACCTGGCTCGCCGCCAGCGCCACCCTCGCCCCCGAACGCCGATCCCTCGTCCTGGAAGTGGTCGCCCGCCTCATCTTCCACCCCGTCCTCGTCCTCTCCGTCTACCTGCTGCTGTGCGCGGAGAACCTGCCGGGCGGCGGCTTCGTCGCGGGCCTGACCGCCGGCGTCGCCTTCATCGCCCGCTACCTGGCCGGCGGGCGGCACGAACTCGCCGACGCCATGCCCTTCAAACCGGGCCTGTTCACCGGCCTCGGCCTGTTCCTGTCCACCGGGGTCGCGCTGGGCGGCCTCGGCGAGGGCACCGTGCTGCACGGCTGGACCTGGCACGGCCACCTGCCCGTGTGGGGCGACGCCCACCTGTCCACCGCCGTTCTCTTCGACTGCGGGGTCTACCTGCTCGTGCTCGGCGTGGTCCAGGACATCGTGCGGGCCCTCGGCGCCCGTATCGACCGCCAGATCGAGCGGGCCGCCCCGCGGCCGGAGGCGGGCCGCGCATGACCGTGAGCCTCTCCCTGCTGGTGGCCGCCGCCGTCCTCAACGCCGTCGGCGCCAGCCTGCTGCTGACCCGGTCGCTGACCCGGATCCTGCTCGGCGCCGTCGTCCTCGGCAACGGCGTCAACCTGCTGGTCCTCGCCGCCACCGGCAGCGCGGGCGACGCGCCGCTGCTCTACCCGCACATCATCCGCAACCGCGTCACCGACCCGCTGCCCCAGGCCATCGCCCTGACCGCGATCGTCATCACCCTCGCCACCACCGCGTTCCTGCTCGCCATGGCCTACCGCAGCCACCAGGTCACCGGCTCCGACGAGATCAGCGACGACACCGAGGACCGGCTGGTCGCCCTGCGCGCCGAGTTCCTCGACCGGCGCGGCGAACTGCGCGACCGCTACCGCGAGGCCCGAGCCGGGGACGGCGGCGCCGACGCCGAGCAGCGCGCCCGCTATCGCGCGGCCCGCAAGCGGCTGCGCCGGCGGGTCCGCGCGGAACGCGCCTACCAGGCCCGTGCCAACGACGTCTCCGGCAACCTCTGGAACGACATCCTCGGCGCCGACCCCGAGGACTACCGGGAGGGCCGGGAGCTGGGCTCCACCGACGCCGCGGGCCGCCCCGGACCGGCTCCGGCCCGCATCGCCGGGCCCTCCAACGACCCCGAGGAGACCGGCCGCGAGCCCGATTCCCGTCCCGGCGAGGACTCCGGCCACCCGTCCCCCGACCAGCCCGACGACCCCGAGGGCGCCGGCACGGAAGGAACCAGGTGAACGCGCTCGTCCCGCTCCCCGTCCTGCTGCCCCTGTGCGTGACGGGCCTGAAGCTGGCCATCGGGCCCCGGCTCCACCGGCTCCAGCGCTTCATCAGCCTCGCCGTGCTCGCCGCGGTCCTGGTGCTCTCCGTCCTCCTCATGGTGGCCGCCGACCGCCACGGCCCGCTCAGCGTGCACCTCGGCGACTTCGCACCACCGGTCGGCATCACCCTCGTCGCCGACCGGCTGGCGGGCCTGATGCTCACCGTCTCCAGCGCCGTCACCCTGCTCGTCCTCGTGTACTCGCTGGGCCAGGGCATGGCCGACCGCGACGACCAGGCGCCGGTCGGCGTCTTCCACCCCGCCTACCTCATCCTCGTGGCGGGAGTCTCCTGCACCTTCCTCGCCGGGGACCTCGTCAACCTCTACGTCGGCTTCGAGATCATGCTCGTCGCGAGCTTCGTCCTGCTCACCATCGGCGGCACCGCGACCCGGATCCGGGCCGGGTCGACGTACGTGATCATCTCGCTGTTCTCCTCCGTGCTCTTCCTGGTCGCCATCGCCATGACCTACGCGGTCGCCGGGACCGTCAACTTCGCCCAGCTCGCCCAGCGGCTGCAGGAGGTGCCGCTCGGGGTGCGCACCCTGCTGGAGGCCATGCTGCTGACGGTCTTCGCGATCAAGGCGGCGGTGTTCCCACTGGCGGCCTGGCTGCCCGACTCCTACCCGACCGCGCCCGCACCGGTCACCGCGGTCTTCGCCGGACTGCTGACCAAGGTCGGCGTGTACTCGATGCTGCGCACCCAGACCCTGCTCTTCCCCGGCCACCGCCTCGGCGACCTGCTGATGCTCGCCGCGCTCGCCTCCATGGTCGTCGGCATCCTCGGCGCCGTCGCCCAGACCGACCTGAAACGGGTGCTGTCCTTCACCCTCATCAGCCACATCGGCTACATGGTCTTCGGCATCGCGCTCGCCGGACGGGGCTCGATCAGCGGGGCGATCGTGTACGTGGCCCACCACATCACCGTGCAGACCACCCTGTTCCTCGTCGCCGGGCTCATCGAGCGGCGCGACGGCACCACGGAACTCACCCGCCTCGGCGGCCTGGCCAAGGCGGCTCCGCTGCTCGCCGTGCTGTTCTTCGTCCCCGCCATGAACCTCGCGGGCATCCCGCCGCTGTCCGGGTTCATCGGCAAGCTCGGCCTGATGCGGGCCGGTATCGACGCCGGCGGCGGCTGGGCCTGGGCCCTCGTCGCCGGATCCGCCGCCACCAGCCTGCTCACCCTCTACGTCATGGCGAAGGTCTGGAACCTCGCGTTCTGGCGCGACGCGCCACCCGGGGCCGAGGAGGAGGGCGTGGTGCTGGAGTCCGCCGAGGACGACGACTCGGACGACGACGAGGAGGAGGGGAGGGCGACCGGCTCCGGCGGGCAGGCCGGCTCCGGAAAGGCGCCGGGCTCCGGCCCGCCGACCGGTGACGGGAGCGACCTGCCGGTGCCCGCGGGCGCCGTGGTCGCCGCGGGCTTCCTGGGGCAGTCCATCACCACCACCAAACGGCTGCCCTGGCCCATGCTGGCGGCCACCGGTGCCGCCGTCGCCCTCGGCCTGTCGTACACCGTGCTCGGCGGCCCCCTGACCACCTTCACCCAGGCCGCCGCCACCGAACTCCTCGCCCGCACCCCCTACATCGAGGCGGTGCTCGGCCGGTGAGCAACCTCTTCCGCGACCGTTCGCCCTACAGCTGGTCCTTCCGCGTGGGCCGCGGCCGACGCGTGCTCGACCTGCCGCTCGTCGGCTGGCTCACGGTCATCTGGATCCTGCTGTGGGGCACCCCGTCCTGGGCCAACCTCGTCAACGGCGTCCTCGTCGCGGTCTGCCTGTGCCTGGCCTTCCCGCTGCCCGCCGTGGACATCGGCCTCAGGCTGCGCCCCCTGGGCATCCTGCGCCTGGCCGCCTACCTGCTGTACGACATGTTCTCCTCCAGCGTCGAGGTCACCCGGCAGATCTTCGCCAAGGGCCCCTACCACGCCGCGGTCGTGGCCGTTCCGCTGCGGGTGCGCAGCGACCTCATGCTCACGGCCACCGCGGTCGCCGTCTCCAACGTCCCCGGCGGCTCCGTGATCGAGGTGCGCCGGTCGACGGCCACCCTGTTCCTGCACGTCCTCGACGCGGCCAACCCCGGCGAGATCGAGGGCGCCCAGCGGCAGGTGTGGCGCATGGAGGAACTCGTCGCCCGCGCCTTCGGCACCGCCGAGGACATCGCCGACGCCGCCCGTCCCGTACCGGAAGGTGACCCCTCGTCGTGACCACCCTGCACGCCGTCGAAGACGCCATGCTCGTCGCCGCGCTCGCGATGATCCTCCTCGCCGGCGCCCTGCTGCTGTACCGGATCTGGTACGGTCCCTCGATGCTGGACCGCGCCGTGGCCCTGGACGTGGCCGCGGCGCTCATCATCGCCGGCATCGGCGTCAAGGCCGCCCACGACCGCGACTCCTTCTACTTCCCCGTGATGCTGGTGCTCGCCTTCCTCGGTTTCAGCGGTTCGGTGGGCATCGCCCGCTTCATCGCCGTACGCGACCGGCCCTCCGTACGGCCGGACGGCAGGCAGGACCACCGGTGAACGCCTGGGCCGAGGCCGCCGACCTGGCCGGGACCCTCCTCCTGCTCCTCGGCTGCCTGCAGTGCCTGCTCGGTGTGATCGGCATGCTCCGCTTCCCCGACGTGCTGTCCCGCAGCCACGCGGCGACCAAACCGCAGACGCTCGGGATGCTCCTCGTCCTCGCCGGGGTGGGACTGCGCCTGCGCCACGGCACCGACGTGGGCACCCTCGCGCTCATCGTCTTCTTCCAGTTCCTCACCAGCCCGGTCGCCTCCCACCTGGTGGCCCGCTCCGCCTACCGCACCGGCCAGACGGGATCCCGGGGCCTGCTCCGGGACGACCTGGACCCCCAGCTGAGCGACGAGGACGAAACCGGTGACCAGCGGTAGCTCCCAACGGGCCCGGCGGTCACCGGGTGGTCAGACCACGCAGCCCACGTGCGCCAGCGCCTGCTTCAGCAGCACCCCGTGCCCGCCCGGCATCTCGCTCTGCACCGCCTCGGACAGGGCCTCGCGCGGATCGAACCAGACCAGGTCGAGGGCGTCCTGGCGCGGCCGGCAGTCGCCGGTCACCGGCACGACGTAGGCGAGCGAGACCGCGTGCTGGCGCGGGTCGTGGTACGGCGTGACACCGTGCGTCGGGAAGTACTCGGCCACCGTGAACGGCTGGAGCGAGGACGGCACCCGGGGCAGCGCCACCGGACCCAGGTCCTTCTCCAGGTGGCGCAGCAGGGCGTCCCTGACCCGCTCGTGGTGCAGCACCCGGCCGGAGACCAGCGTCCGGCTGACCGTCCCGTCGGGCCCGATGCGCAGGAGCAGGCCGACGCTGGTGACTTCGCCGCTGTCGTCCACACGTACGGGCACGGCCTCGACGTACAGGATCGGCATGCGGGCGCGTGCCATCTCCAGCTCGTCCGTCGTCAGCCAGCCCGGCGTGGTCTCGGTCATGTCAGACATCGCTTGATCATACTTTCAGCCGTTCGTGAGTCCCGGGCGGCGCTCCGGGACTGTGACCCGTCCCACGCCGCTCAGCCGTCGTCGCTCGGGCCGCCGGGCAGCCGGTAGACCCGGCGGGCGTTGTCCCGCCCGGCCCACCGGGCGAGGCGCAGCGCGTCCGGCAGGGACAGTTCGTCGGCGTCCAGCCGCTCCTGCAACAGCCCGGCCAGCCCTTGGCGGAAGGCCAGCGCCCCCAGGTGGTGGAACTCGGCCACCCCGTAGGCGTCGGAGCTGTACAGCAGCTTGCGGAACGGGGTGATCTCCAGCGCCTCCGCGAGGACCGCGCCCGCCCGTGCGGGGCCGACGTGGTGCAGGGTGAGCCCCACGTCGAGGTACACCCCCTCGAAGACGGCCGACAGATAGGCCGCCTGGCGCTGGTAGGGCCAGCAGTGCAGCAGCAGGACCGGGATCGTGCCGGCGGTCAGGTGCAGCCAGTCGGTCAGCAGGGCGGGGTCCACGCGGTGCATGCGGATGTCGCTGTCCCCGAACCCCGTGTGCAGTTGCAGCGGCCGCCCGAGGTCCACGGCGGTCCACAGCAGGTCCCGCACGAGCACCGGGTCGTCGAGCCGGCCGCCGCCGCGCGCGAGCCAGCGCCCGGCGGCCTGGGTGACCTCGGCCGGCGAGGGGCGGGCCGGGTCCAGGCCGAAGCCGGTGCGGTAGGCCGCGACCGACTTGACGCCCACCACACCCGGCCGCCGTACCGCCTCCCACGCGGCCGTACGGAACGCCCGCGCGTACGCGTCCGGTTCGACACCGCCCGCCGCCACCGCCTCCGCGACGCCCTCCAGCCGGACCACCTCGTACGCCGTCGCGCCCGCCGTCGCGGCCAGTTCGGCCGGACCCGTCACGGGGTGCGGGGCGTACCCCGTGTCCACACAGAACACGCCGGTGCCCGCGGCCCGCAGGAACCGCCGGTTGACCTCGGCGGCGCCCAGCTCCGACCGTCGGGCCAGGTAGGCGTCGGCGGGGGCGTGGCGCGGCAGGTCCAGCAGCGGTGCGCAGTGCCGGCGTACGGCGAGGCCGACGGGGCTGTCGAAGGGGGAGACGCCGGGCCACGCCTCGCCCTCGGTGAGCAGGGACTCGAAGCCCGCGCGGTCCAGGTCGTCGGTGACGGCGCCGTGGCAGTGGTGGTCCACCAGCTCCAGCGCGGCGAGCCGCTCGTGCACGGGCCCGGCGGCCATCTCAGTACGTCCAGCGGTAGGCCGCCGCCACGCCGTCGTCGTCCAGCCCCTCGACCGCCCCGGCCTCGCCCAGCCGTACGGCGATCACCGCGTCGGCCAGCACCGGTCCCAGCGCGGTCCTGAGCACGTCGTCCGCGCGGAACGCCGCCACCGACTCCGCGAGCGTGACCGGCAGCCGCCGCACGCCCCGGGCCGCCGCCTCGGTGGGGTCCAGCCGGGCCGGGTCGCCGGTGATCTCCTCGGGCAGCGGCGCGGACGAGGCCAGCCCGTCCAGTCCGGCGGCGATCACCGAGGCGAGGGCGATGTAGGGGTTGGCGGCGAGGTCGACCGGCTTGACCTCCAGGTTCGCGGCGCGGTCGCGGACCCCGGCGGTGCCGGTGACGATCCGCAGCGCGGCCTCGCGGGTCTCCCGGCCCCAGGCGGTGAACACCCCCGCCCACTGCGAGGGGCGCAGCCGCAGACGGCTGGCCGGGCTCGGCGCGGTCATCGCCGTGAGCGCCGGGAGGTGGCCGAGGACTCCGGCCACGAAGGACTCGGCCTCGGCGGTCATGCCGTACCGGCCCGCGCCGCCCGCGTGCAGGTTCGTCCCGCCGCGCCAGGCGGAGAGGTGGAGGTGCCCGCCGTTGCCGACGCCCTGCCCGAGGACCGCCGGGGCGAAGGAGACGCGCAGCCCGTGCCGCCGGGCCACCGCCCGGATCGTCTGCCGCACCAGCACGCTGTGGTCGGCCGCCGCCACCGGGTCGAGCGCGCCCACCGAGATCTCGAACTGCCCCGCCGCGTACTCGGGATGGAACTGCTCCACGTCCACGCCCTGCGCCGCGAGAGCGGCCAGCAGGTCGGCGGCGCAGTCGCTCAGCTCGACCTGCCGGGTGGCCCCGTACGCCGGTCCGGACACCGCCGGGACGAACGCGTCGTCGTCCGCGTCGCCCCGGCCCACGACCCACTCGATCTCGACGGCGGCCCTGAACGCGATGCCGTGCCGCTCGGCGGCCTCGGCCACGGTCCGGCGCAGGACGGTGCGCCCGCACGCCGGATGCGGTGCGCCCTCCTGCGTGATCCGGTCGACCGGGGCCCACGCCCAGCCGGGCTGCGCCGCCAGCACGGTCAGGCGGTCGAGGTCGGGGTAGAGGCGCAGGTCGCCGTCGGGGGAGCCGAGGACGTCCGTGGTGACGATCGAGTCGTCGGCGAGGAAGGTGTCGAACACCGGGGACATGCCGACGCCCCAGGCCACGGCGGAGGTGAGCTTCGCGGTGGGCACCGTCTTCACCCGGGCGATCCCGGCCGTGTCGACGTAGGCCAGCACGACGCCGTGCACGCCCTGCCCGTTCAGCTCGCCGCTCAGCGCGGTGGCCCGTTCCACCTCACCGGGCCGCCCGCCGGGCACGGGGTCGCTCTCACACACGTCTCGGCTCCTTCGCGCGGTGCGCCGTCCGTCGCGGACCATTGTGCCGTCCGGTGATCACGCTGTCCGGGTTTCGCCGGATGTGCGCACGACGCGGTGGGAGCCGCCCGGGAGTCAGTCCAGGTCGGTGGGCTGCGGCGACGGGGTCCCGCCGGCCAGGACGGTCTTCAGGCGCTCGGTGCCCTGGCGCACGCCCTGCTCGACCGAGGAGGTCTGGCCGCCGTCCAGGCCGCCGCCCGTGACGGTGAGCGCGGAGGTGCCGACGCGTACGGCGGCGATGTCCAGGGTGAGCGTGACCGGGGTGCCGTCGGCGTCGCCCTGCACGGTCACGCGCAGGCCCTCGCGGGCGTCGCCGACGTCGGGCACCGAGGCCTCGGTCACCTGGACGGTGCGCTCGGCGCCGCCGGAGTCGGTCGCGGTGAACTCGTCGCACTTCTGCGGCAGGGAGCCCATCCACTTCAGGCGGTCGTCGAGACCGGCGCGGTCGTAACCGGCGACCTGCTCCAGGAGGCGGGAGTCGCCCTGCTCGAAGCCGGTGAGCGCCGACGGTCCCGACGGCTCGCCCAGCAGGTTGTCGCGGTAGAGCCCGTCGAGCAGCTGCCGGCAGTCCGCCGCGTCGGCCTTCGCGGTGAGGAAGCCGGCCACGTCGACCTTGCCGACGAGCAGCCGGTCGCGCCACTTGTCCGCGTCCTGGACCTGGTTCCAGTCGCCCTCCAGGTCGGCCTCGGTGAGCAGGGCGGCCTTGGCGCCGGACTCGGTGAGGGTGCCGGGGGAGGCGCTGGGCGAGCCGGTCGGAGAGGTCGTGGGGGAGCCGCTCGGGGTCTGCTTCGCCGCGTTCTGCTTCGCGACCCCGGCCTGTTCGGCGGCGGTGTCCGAAGCGCTGTCCGAGCCCCCGCCGTCCGAGCAGGCCGCTGTGGTCAGCAGCGCGCCCGCCGCCAGGGCGGAGGCCAGGAGACGGACGGGGTGGGACGGACGACGGCTCATCGCGGGATGCCTCCTGGGACGGGAAAGGTGTCCTCAGCGCATCACCGGGGCCGGGCGCGCACCAGCGCAGGGGGCTGTTCGGGTGAGGGGCACCCGGCCGCTCGGTCAGGCCGCGTGATGGAGGGTGTCCTCGGCCACTTCCTTGTCCACCGCCGCGCGTACCAGCGCGGCCGCGAGGACGGCCGGTTCCGCCTTCCCGGCCAGGGCGAGGAGCCGGTCCGGGTCTCCGGGCAGACCGAGGCGCTCCGCGCCCTGGAGGGCCTTGCGGTCCAGGTACGGGGCCGCCTCCGGCCAGACCTGCTGGGCCTCCCGCAGGAAGATGTCCGCGCCGGTGGGACCCACCCCGGGGAACTCCTGCAGCAGCCGCCGCACTTGTGACACGTCGCCGTCCGCCTCGTCGCGCAGCTTGCGCAGGTCGCCGCCCCACCGCTCGGTCAGCAGTTCGGCGGCCTCGCCGAGCTGGGTGGCGGTGCGCTCGTCGTAGCGCCGGTAGCCGCCCCGGCCGAGCGCGTCCACCCGCTCCTGCCAGGCGGCGTCGGCCATGCGACGCGGGTCGCGCAGCCCCGCCTCGCTCAGGGCGCGGGCGGCGGCGACCGCGATGGAAGCGCTGATGCGGGCACTGAGCAGGTGTGCGAGGACCAGCAGCCGGTACAGCGGCTGCGGGGTGTCCTTCAGCCGGATGCCGGCCTCGTCCGCGTACGTCTGCCCGTGTGCGCCGACGAGTTCGCGCACGATCCGCTGTTGGTCGCGGCTCACGGCTACGGCTTCAGCGGGTCGTGACCGACCGTCATGAGCCGGTGCCGCAGGCCGGTGTCGTCGGCCTCGGGCTCGTTCTCCAGGTCGGTCTGCGAGGTGACGGTGTCCACGACCTTGCGCATCGCGCGCAGGTCGTCCTCCGTCAGGTCGGTGCGCCGCTTCTGCAGGATCGCGAGGACGTGCTGTCCGAGCGGCGACCCGGCGTCGTCCGGCAGCGGCTCGGTCAACTCGCCCGAGTCGCGCACCCGGAGCCAGTCCGCGAGTTCCGCGGAGGTCATGTTCACCACGCGGTGGAAGTCCTCCCACAGCGCGTCGAGTTCGAGGGCGTCGGCCATGAGGGGTCCCTCATTTCGTCGTGCGTACGTGCGTGCTGCGTGGTCAGCCGGAGCAGCGCGTCGCGCTCCGCCTCGTCGGTGCCGCCCCACACGCCCGACGTCTGCCCCGACTCCAGGGCGAAGGCCAGGCACTCGGGGGTCACCGGACATCTGGCGCAGACCCGCTTGGCGGCCGCCGTGTCCCGCAGGGCGGGCCCGGCGGTGCCCACCGGGAAGAACAGATCGGGGTCCTCATCCACGCAGGCGGCGCGGCGCAACCACTCCATGCGGGCGCGGGTGCCCATGGGGCGTGGGGGCAAACGCCCGGCGGACTCCGACGCGGACGACCCGCCGGGTCAGCGGGCGAGCACGCCGTCCAGGAAGCGGGTGACGTCCGCGAACACCGCGTCCCGGTTGGTCTCGTTGAAGAGCTCGTGCCGGGCGCCCGGGTAGATCCGCTCGGTGAGGTCTCCGCCGCTCAGCGGTTCGACGCCGACGCGGCTGCCGGGCAGCGGCACCAGCCGGTCGTCGTCCCCGTGCACCCACAGCAGCGGCAGCCGGCCGACGTCACCCCCCTTGGCCACGGTCTCCAGCGTCCGCACGAACGCCTCCAGGGTCGGCCGCTTCATCGGCCCGTGCCAGACCAGCGGGTCCGCCGCGTACGCCGCCCCCACGGCAGGGTCGCGGGAGAGCGAGGCCGGGCTGATCGGGGTGTCGGGGATCTCCTCCATGGCCAGCAGCCGGCGCGGCAGCTCCCAGTCGCCGATGACGGGTCCCGACAGCACCAGCGCCGTCAGCTCGCCGGGGTGGCGCTGGGCGTAGCGGGAGGCGATGAGGCCGCCCATGGAGTGTCCGACCATGACGACCGGCAGGCCCGGGTGGGCGGCGCGGGCGAGGTCCGCCACGGCGTGCACGTCGGTGACCACGTCCTCGAAGTCCTCGATCATCACCCGCTCGCCGTCCGAGCGCCCGTGCCCGGTGTGGTCCGGGGCGTAGACGGCCGCGCCGTGGCCGGTGAGGACGCCGGCCACCTCTTCGTAGCGGCCGGAGTGCTCGCCGTATCCGTGGACCAGCAGCGCGACGTAGCGGGGGCGCCCCGCGGACCACTCGCGGACGGTGATCCGTCCCCGCGTTCCGTTCAGGGCGTGCTCGCGGGCCTCGGCCATGACTCCTCCGGCTGCGTCGGTGACGGTCGTCCGGAGGATCTTCCCAGGACGCGGTCCGGCGGTCTATAGTCCAAAACTAGCAGTGCTAATTAAGGGTAGTGCTCATCAAGGTTCGCGGTGGTCGACGCGGCGGCGGTGCGCCGTCCGGTGACCGCGCGACGACGGTCAGGAGTCCCCCCGTGCGTCCCGTCCACTTCGCGGCCGCCCGCCGCACCCCGATCGGCAAGCTGCGCGGCGCGCTGTCCACCGTGCGACCCGACGACCTCGCCGCCGCGGTGATCCGGGGCCTGGTCGCCGACGTGCCCGCGCTGGACCCGGCCCGTATCGACGACGTGTACTGGGGCGCCGCCAACCAGGCCGGCGAGGACAACCGCAACGTCGCCCGCATGGCCGCCCTGCTCGCGGGCCTGCCCGAGACCGTGCCCGGCGCCACCGTGAACCGGCTGTGCGCCTCCGGCCTCGAGGCCGTCACCACCGCCGCCCGCACCATCGCCGCCGGCGAGGCCGACGTCGTGCTCGCGGGCGGCTCCGAGTCCATGAGCCGGGCCCCCTTCGTGCTGCCCCGGCCCGACGAGGCGCTGCCGCACCGCATCGAGACCGCCGACACCCGGCTCGGCTGGCGCCTGGTGAACCCGGCGATGAAGGACCTGCACGGCCTGCTGGCCATGGGGGAGACGGCCGAGGAGGTCGCCGAGCGGTACGGCGTCCCGCGCGAGCGCCAGGACGAGTTCGCCCTGCGCAGCCACCGCCTGGCCGCCGAGGCCCGCAGACGCGGCCACTTCCACGACGAGATCCTCCCCGTCGAGCGTCCCGACGGCATGGTCGTCGACACCGACGAGTGCGTCCGCGAGGACACCTCCCTGGAGAAGCTGGGCCGCCTCAAGCCCGTCTTCCGCCCCGGTGGCACGGTCACCGCGGGCAACGCCTCCCCGATGAACGACGGCGCCGCTGGTCTCCTCCTGGTCAGCGAGGAAACCCTCAACGACCTCGGTCTGGAGTCGCTGGGCCGCTACGTCGCGGGCGGCTCGGCCGGCGTCCACCCGGACGTCATGGGCATCGGCCCGGTCCCCGCCACCCGCAAGGTCCTCGCCCGGGCCGGCTGGAGCGTCGACGACCTCGCGGAGGCCGAGTTCAACGAGGCGTTCGCCGCTCAGGCCCTCGCCTGCGTCGACCAGCTGGGCATCGACCCCGGCCTCGTCAACCCCACCGGCGGCGCCATCGCGCTGGGCCACCCGCTCGGCTGCTCCGGCGCCCGCATCCTCACCACCCTGCTCCACCGCATGCGCCGCACGGGGGCCGGCCGAGGGCTGGCCACGATGTGCGTGGGCGTGGGGCAGGGCAGCGCGGTGCTCGTCGAACGCCACTAGGACCGCACCAGCCGTAGAACCACCCCCTCTGCAGAGCCGCAGCAAGGAAACGGAGCAACACCCCATGGCAACCCTCTCCGTCGCCGCAATCCTCGCCGAGAACGCCCGGCGCCGTCCCGACAAGGAGGCGCTGGTCGAAGGCGACCTGCGGCTGACCTTCGCCGAGGTGTGGCGGCGGGCCCGCGCCCAGGCCGGTGCCCTCGTCGGCCTGGACGTCCGGCCGGGGGACCGGGTGGCGCTGATGGCACCGAACACCGCCGACTTCCCGCAGGCCTACTACGCCGTCGCCGCGGCCGGCGCCGTCGTCGTACCGGTGCACCTGCTGCTGTCGGCGGCCGAGGTCGAGCACGTCCTGCGCGACAGCGGCGCCACCCTGCTGCTGTGCCACCCGGCGCAGGCGGAGACCGGGGCCGCCGCCGCGCGGGCGACGGGCGTACGGATGATCACGCTCGGCGAGGAGTTCGGCAAGCTCGCCGCCGACGCCGAGCCCCTGCCCTCGTACGTCACCCGGAACGCCGACGACCCCGCCGTCGTCTTCTACACCAGCGGCACGACCGGCGTCCCCAAGGGCGCCGTGCTCAGCCACTTCAACCTGGTGATGAACGCGACGGTCAACGCCTTCGACGCCAACGACATCCGGCCCGATGACGTGGCGCTCGGCGCACTGCCCCTCTTCCACGCCTTCGGCCAGACCGTCTCCCTGAACTCCACCTGGCGGGCGGGCGCCACCCTCGTCCTGCTGCCGCGCTTCGACGCGGCACGCGCGATCGAGCTGATGGTGAAGGAGGGCGTCAACACCTTCCACGGGGTGCCGACCATGTTCGTCGCCCTCGCCGCCGCGGCGGCCGGTGCCGAGGCCCTGCCGGAGCTGCGGGTGTGCATCTCCGGCGGCGCCTCGCTGCCGGTGGCCGTGCTCGAACGGTTCGAGGAGGCCTTCGGGGCGAAGATCTACGAGGGGTACGGGCTGTCGGAGACCTCTCCGGCGGCCGCCGTGAACCAGCCGGTGTTCGGCGCCAGGCCCGGCACCATCGGCCACCCGCTGTGGGGCGTGGACGTGGAGATCGCCCGCGCGGAGGTCGAGGACGCCGTGGAGCTGCTGCCGGCCGGCGAGCTCGGCGAGGTCGTCGTACGCGGCCACAACGTCTTCTCCGGCTACCTCGGCCGCCCCGAGGCCACCGCCGAGGCGCTGGTCGACGGCTGGTTCCGCACCGGGGACCTGGGCACCAAGGACGAGGACGGGTTCCTCAGGATCGTCGACCGGAAGAAGGACGTCATCATCCGGGGCGGCTACAACGTCTATCCGCGGGAGGTCGAGGAGGTGCTGATGCGCCACCCCGGCATCGCCCAGGTCGCCGTCATCGGACTTCCGGACGAGCTGCACGGCGAGGAGGTCTGCGCGGTGGTCGTGCGCGCCCCCGGCGCCGAGCCCGGGGCGACGCCGGACGCCGGCAAGGTCACCGAGTGGTCCAAGCAGCACCTCGGGCGGCACAAGTACCCGCGCCGGGTGGAGTTCGCGGACGAGCTTCCGCTCGGGCCGAGCATGAAGGTGCTGAAGCGGGAGCTGCGGGCGCGCTACGCCGACCGCGGCGGATCAGCCGGCCGCTAAGGATCAATGGGCGAGACGGTGCTTACGGTACCGGGTGGGTGCGCATAGCATCGGTCCCCGCAATGGACACCATGACGCTCTGGCACCTCACCGGCTGGGAATTCGCCGCCCTCGCCTTCGCGGCCCTGCTCGTCGGCTTCTCCAAGACCGCGGTGAGCGGGGCCAACACGGTCAGCCTCGCGATCTTCGCGGCGGTCCTGCCGGCCCGCGCCTCCACCGGCATCCTGCTCCCCGTCCTGATCGCCGGTGACATCCTCGCCGTCCTCACCTACCGGCGCCACGCGCACTGGCCCACCCTGTGGCGGCTGTTCCCGGCGGTCGGGGTGGGCGTGGTCGTCGGCACCCTGTTCCTGGTGTGGGCCGACGACGCCGTCGTGCGCACGTCGATCGGCGTGATCCTGCTGTTCATGGCCGGGGTGACGGTGTGGCGCCGACGGCAGGCCGACGCCACCGAGCAGCCGGACGAGGTCACCTCGCGCACCGGCCGCGTGAAGGCCCGCTCGTACGGCGTACTGGGCGGGTTCACCACGATGGTCGCCAACGCGGGCGGCCCGGTGATGTCGATGTACCTGCTCTCCGCGGGGTTCAGGAAACTCGGCTTCCTGGGTACGTCGGCGTTCTTCTTCCTGATCGTCAACGTCTCCAAGCTGCCCTTCAGCGCGGGCCTCGGCCTGATCGACGGCCGCTCGCTGCTGCTCGACGCGGCGCTGGTCGTCTTCGTGGTGCCCGGCGCGTTCCTCGGCAAATGGGCCGTGAACCGGATCAACCAACGCCTGTTCGAGCGTCTGGTGATCGCGGCGACGGTTGTGGGCGGTCTGCAGCTCCTGCTTGCCTGACCCGCTGCGGGAGCCCGCTGCTGAGGTCCTCCACCAGCAGGCGCTTGGCGATGGCGTCGACGGCGGCGCGCAGCTCCGTGTCCGTGGGGCGCCCGATGTCCCGCTCCACCCGGTCCTCCAGCCAGGCCGCCCACGCCCGGCCGATCACCAGCGCCTCGCGGGCGCCCGCCTCGGTGTGGGAGAGCAGGGAGCCGTGGCGGGTCAGGAACCCCTCCTCCACCATCCGGTCGAAGACCGGCAGCAGCACCTCCGGCGGGAGCCGGCGGCGGGCGGCGATCAGGCCGAGGCTGGCGTGCCCGACCAGCCGCGTGAACAGGTCCACCTGCATCACCGCCCAGGCACCGGCGACATCCAGCCGGGTGTCGCTGTCCGCGACGATCCGGCGCGCGGTGTCCAGCTCCGTACCGCCGATGATCTTCCCGACGGATGCCTCCAACGCCCGCCTGCTGTTGGCGTCGTGCGGTGAGGCGAAGCCCTCGCCCATGTCCGTGGAGCCCGCGCGGGCGCTGTCGCGCAACTGGACCTGCTTGAGGAACAGCGCCACCAGGAAGCCCAGGACCGCGACCGGCACCGTCCACAGGAACACGGTCTGGATGGTGTCCACGTACGCGCCGACGATGGGCGCCGACGCCCGGGGCGGCAGCCCGTGCACGCCCTCCGGACTGGTCGACGCCCGGGCGATCACCGAGGGGTCGGCGGCCCCGGTGCGGGCCGCCGCCGCGACGCCGTCGCGCAGGTTGGGGCCGAGTGCGTTGGCGTAGATCGTGCCGAACACGGCGGTGCCGAAGGAACTGCCCAGCGTACGGAAGAAGGTGACGCCGGAGGTCGCGGTGCCCAGGTCGGCGTAGTCGACGGTGTTCTGCACCGCGATGGTCAGCACCTGCATGGACAGCCCGATGCCCGTGCCGAGGACGAACATGTACAGCGACTCGAGGCCGGCGCCCGTGTCCGGACCCATCAGCGACATCAGGTACAGGCCGACGCCCATCACCAGCGTGCCCACGATGGGGAACAGCCGGTAACGACCCGTCTTGCTGACCACGTTGCCGCTGAACACCGAGGCGATCAGCAGCCCCGCCACCATCGGCAGCGTCCGCACCCCGGAGACCGTGGCCGAATCCCCGTCGACGTACTGCAGGTACGTCGGCAGGTACGTCAGCGCCCCCAGCATCGCGAAGCCGACGATGAAGCTGAGGATCGAGCAGACCGTGAACACCGGGTTGGAGAACAGCCGCATCGGCAGCATCGGTTCGGCCGCCCGGGTCTCCACCCAGCAGAACAGGCCGAGCGCGATCAGCCCGCCCGCGAACAGGCCGATGATCACGGTCGAGCCCCACGCGTACTGGTTGCCGCCCCAGCTCGTCGCCAGGATCAGCGCGCTGGCACCGACCGCGACCAGCGCGATGCCCAAGTAGTCGATGACGGGACGGGCGGCGGACTTCACCACCGGGATGGTGCGGGCGGCGGCGATCACGACGACGATCGCGATGGGGACGTTGACGTAGAACGCCCAGCGCCAGGAGAGATGGTCGGTGAACAGCCCGCCCAGCAGCGGCCCGATGACCGTCGCCACCCCGAAGACCGCGCCGATCGCGCCCTGGTACTTGCCCCGCTCCCGCAGCGGGATGACGTCCGCGATCAGCGCCATCGCCGTCACCATCAGGCCGCCCGCGCCGATGCCCTGCACCGCCCGCCAGATGATCAGCAGTGGCATGTTCGTCGCCAGCCCGCACAGGAATGAGCCGGTGATGAACACGACCGCGGACACCTGGAAGACCACCTTGCGGCCGAACAGGTCGCCGAACTTGCCGACCAGGACCGTCGCCACGGTCTCCGCGAGCAGGTACGAGGTCACCACCCACGACATGTGCGCGGCGCCGCCCAGGTCCGACACGATCGTGGGCAGCGCGGTGCCCACGATCGTCTGGTCCAGCGCCGCGAGCAGCATGCCGAGCATGATCGTGACGAAGACGACGTTGCGGCGTCGCCGGTCCAGCACGGGCGGCTGGGTGGCGGCGGTCCGCGGCGATTCCTCGGCGACTGTCACACGGTCACGATCACACCGGTGCACGGGCCACGCATGCGGTGGCGGTCCGCCCGGGTGCCGTCCGCCGACGGCCCCGGGCCCCGTCCTACCGGTCCCGCGGGTTGCGCCGCAGCAGATAGGTGTCCATGATCCAGCCCTTGCGCTCCCGCGCCTCGGCACGCAGCCGCTCGATGCGGGGCGCGGCCTGGGCGATCGGGCCGGAGTCGAGGATCTCGTCCGGGGTGCCCAGGTAGGCACCCCAGTAGATGTCGATGTCCTGGTCCGCGTACTGCCGGAAGGTCTGGTGGGCGTCCAGCATCACCACGATGTCGTCCGCGTCCTCGGGAAAGCCCTCGGCGAGCCGCCGCCCGGTGGTGATCTGCACCGGGCGCGCCACCCGGTTCAGCCCGGTCCGGTGCCGGGCGACCAGCGAGGAGACGCTGCTGATGCCGGGGACGACGTCGTACTCGAACGCCACTGCGCCGCGCTCCAGGATCTCCTCCAGGATGCCCAGCGTGCTGTCGTACAGCGCCGGGTCGCCCCACACCAGGAACGCGCCGCTCCCGTCCTCGCCCAGCTCCTCGGCGATCAGCCGCTCGTAGATCCCCGCGCGGGCACTGCGCCAGTCCCCGACGGCGGGGGAGTACGCCGCGCCGCCCGCCCTCCGGTCCCGCTCGGGGTCGCGCGCCTCGACGACCCGGTACGTCCCCTCCGGTACGTGCGTCTCCAGCATGTCCCGGCGCAGCCGCACCAGATCGGCCTTGGCCTCGCCCTTGTCCAGGACGAAGAACACGTCCGTGCTCCGCAGCGCCTTGACCGCCTGGAGCGTCAGCTGGTCGGGGTCGCCCGCGCCGATACCGATCACATGAATTGTCCGCACGCCACGAGTCTGCCGTACGGCACCGGCAACGCCCGGACCGGGGCGTCAGGCCGCCCCTCCGTCCTTCAGCCCCGCAGCCGAGGCGCCCGCGCCGCCGCGTCCACGGACACGCCGCCCTCCACCTCGCCCGCCAGCTCCCGGGCCCACCCGGCGACCGCGCCGAGGTCCATCCCGTACGGCCGCTCCCGCCCGGCCCCCGACGCCGCCCACCGGGTGACGGCCTCCGCCCCGCGCCGCAGCAGCCTCGCCCCGCCGGTGACATTGCCGCGCGCGGAGTGTGTGAGCCCGACGGCCAGTTGGGCCATTCCCCGCCACAGCTCGCGCTCCTCCTCGGGCCCCGACTTCCAGGCGTCCTCGAAGACCTCGTGCGCGTGGAACGGCTTCCCGTCGTCCAGCAGCCCCTGCGCCTCGGCGACCGTCTCCCGAGGGGCCCGTACGACGCCCTCGGGCTGGCGGGGCACGCCGTCCGTGCCGTACGGCAGCGGGCGTCCGAGCCCGTCCCGCGGCCGGGCGTTGCGCGCCCGCCCCTCGTCGTCGCGGTCCCGACCGTCCACCGGACGGTCGGAGGCTGTGCTGTCCACGGGGCTGTCGGCAGGGCTGTCCATGGCACCGATTGTCCCTCGCCCGTGCCCGCTTAGGCATGGCCCGGTCCGTGGGGTAAAGTGCTGTCCGCGTGATCGCGCGGTTCACCGCGCGTGACGACAGCGGGACGTGGCGCAGCTTGGTAGCGCACTTGACTGGGGGTCAAGGGGTCGCAGGTTCAAATCCTGTCGTCCCGACTCGTACGAGTCGCAGATCAGGGCCGGTTTCGGAGGCATCCGAAACCGGCCCTTGGTCATTCCTGGGGACGATCGCCTCCCGCGAGCCGGCGGCCGCGTGCGGACATCGGGTATCTCCTGGCGCGGGTTGACAGCGCATTTCATCAACCGCAGAATTAAATTCATCATGTGATGAACGCAGTCTGGCGGGCTGATCACGGCCCGCACCCTTGTCGTACTCGCAGATCCCCCATCCGCGCAGGAGCGCCTCACCCATGTCCATCGACACGCCACATCCCGAGTCGGCCGCACCGGAGGACGGGCGCGACTCCCGCCGCTGGTGGATCCTCGCCGTCATCGCCGTCGCCCAGCTGATGGTGGTCCTGGATGCCACGATCGTGAACATCGCGCTCCCCTCGGCGCAGCGCGACCTCGGTTTCTCCGACGCGGACCGGCAGTGGGTGGTGACCGCCTACTCGCTGGCGTTCGGCAGCCTGCTGCTCATCGGCGGACGCCTGGCCGACCTGTTCGGCCACAAGGTCGTCTTCCTCGTCGGCGCCGTGGGTTTCGCCCTCTCGTCCGCCCTCGCCGGCGCCGCCGACAGCTTCACCCTGCTGATCTGCGGCCGTGCGCTCCAGGGCGTGTTCGGAGCCGTCCTGGCACCCGCGGCCCTCTCCCTGCTGAACCTCACCTTCCCCGAGGGCAAGGGACGCGCCAGGGCACTCGGGATCTTCGGAGCCATCGCGGGCACGGGCGGCGCCATCGGCCTGCTGCTCGGCGGTGTCCTCACCGAACACCTGAGCTGGCGCTGGACCCTCTACGTCAACCTCGTCTTCGCCGTCCTCGCCCTCGTCGGCGGTGGGCTCCTGCTGGAGGGCGGCCGACGGGCCGGCCGGGCCCGCCTCGACCTCCCGGGCACCCTGCTGGTCTCCGCCGGTCTCTTCGGTGTCGTCTACGGACTGGGCAACGCCGAGTCGCACGGCTGGTCCTCGGCCATGACGTGGGGCTTCCTGGCCCTGGGAGCCGTGCTGGTCGCCGCGTTCGCGGCCTGGCAGTCCCGCGCGGCCAACCCGCTGCTGCCGCTGCGCATCCTGCGCGACCGTGACCGGGCGGCCTCCTTCTCCGCCATCCTCGTCGCGGCTTCCGGCATGTTCGGCATCTTCCTCTTCCTCACCTACTACCTGCAGGTGTCGCTCAGCTACACGCCGGTCGGCACCGGTATCGCGTTCCTGCCGATGATCGTCGCGCTCGTCGTCTCCGCGCAGATCGCCACCAACCTCACCGTCCCGAAACTGGGCGTGCGCGTCGCCGTCCCCACGGGCATGGTGCTGGCGGCGGTCGGCATGACCTGGCTGACGAACATCGGCCTCGACACCTCCTACAACACGCACGTCCTGCCGCCGCTGCTGGTGGTGGGCCTCGGTCTCGGTCATGTCGTGCCGCCCGCCCTGGGCACGGCCACGGCGGGGGTGGGCCGCGACGACGCCGGTGCCGCGTCGGCCGCGACCAACACGATGCAGCAGATCGGCGGGTCCATCGGTACGGCCCTGCTGAACACCATCGCCACCAGCGCGGCGAGCTCCTACCTGGAGGGCAGGACCCCGAGCAGACTGGTCCAGGCGCAGGCACAGTTGCACAGCTTCACGACCGCGTTCTGGTGGGGAGCGGGCATCTTCGGACTGGGCGCGGTCTGCACGGCGCTGGTCTACCGGTCCGGCACCGCCGCCCCCGCGAAGGCGCCGGTGGAGTCCGTGAGTTCGTGACCGGCGGGACCGTCCTTGTGCGACGGCGGAGCCGGGCCCGTGCTGCCCGGGGCTGACTGGCCCCGTCGCACGGCTCAGCCGAGTTCGCGTCGTGCGTACTGGGCGAGGGTGGTGGGCTCGCGGTCGAGGAGCCGGCGCAGGACGTTGGGGTTGCCCAGCAGGCCGTAGCGGTCGTAGTGCGTGGCCAGCCGGATGAAGCCGTCGACCGTGTAGTCGGGGGCGCCCTTCGGGAGAATGTCCCGGACGTCGACCTGCTCGGCGCGCACGCTGGTGCCGCCGGCCTCGGTGAGGACGCGGGCGATGTCGTGGCCGGTGAGGGTGTCCGTGCCGCACAGTTCGTAGGTCGCCCACAGGTGCTTGGCGGGATCGGCGAGAACGGTCGCGGCGACCTCGCCGACGTCGGCGAGGTCGACGAAGGACAGCGGCCGGTCCAGGGAGTAGGGCAGGCGGAAGACGCCGGTCCTCAGGCAGTCGGCCACGTCCACGTTCTGCATGTAGTGCATGGGCTGGAGGATCGTGAACGGCAGCCGTGAGGTCAGCAGATGGCGTTCGACGGCGAGCTTCGACTGGTGGTTGAGCAGCGGCTCCACCTGCGGGTGGGTGACCGACATCAGGAGCACGTGCCCGACGCCCGCCTGCTTCGCGGCGTCGAGGACGTTCTGGCCCATGGTGATCTCGCGCGGGTGCATCGGCGGGCCGATGTGGACCACGGCGTCGCAGCCCTTCAGCGCGGCGGTCAGCTCGTCGGGGCGGGTCAGGTCGGCGACGACTGCCTCACGTGCGCCGTACGAACGGGCCTCGTCGAGACGGCGGTCGGAGTGCACCAGAGCGCGCACCTCGTGACCCGCCGAGGACAGCGCCCGCAGCACGTGCCGGCCAGTGGTTCCCGTGGCGGCGGTGATCGCGATCATGAACTTGCCTGCCTTCCGATTCGAGTGCGGCGGCCGGGTCCCCGCGGGCGCGTCAGAGTCCCGCGGGGTCGTAGCGGTCGGCGAGTGCGGTCCGGTTGCCGTCGGAGAGCAGTTCCCGTTCGGCGTCGGTGAAGCGGTCGACCGTCCCGGTGTCGGCCAGCCCGGGGACGCAGAGGACCTCGCCCTGCTCCACGGCGGCGGCGGTCGCCGTCGCGACGTCCTGGGCGGACATGACGCCCGGCTGGTTTTCCTGGCTGGCTCCGCCCGACCACTCCGTGGCGACGCGTCCGGGGCAGACCACGGTGGCGGTGACACCGGTGCCGGCCAGTTCACCGGCCAGCGCGCGGGTGAACGCCACGGTGGCGGACTTCGCGGCGGCGTACATGGTCCGCGGTGGCATCGGCAGGGAGACGACGTCCGTTTCGAGGGTTCGCTGTGCGGTGCTGAAGGCAAGGAGCGAGGCGATGGTCACGATGCCGCCCTCGCCCCTCGCGCGCAGCGAGGGGAGCACGGCGTGCGCCAGGGTGACCGGGGCGGTGGCGTTGAGCCGCCAGAGCTGGTCGATGTCGGCGGCGGACAGGTCGTGCAGCGGCTTGTAGCCGGACACGCCGGCGCAGGAGACGAGCAGGTGCACATCGCCCTTCGCCGCGCGCTCCGCGACATCGGCGAGACCCTGTGGGGCGGCGAGGTCGGCGACGAGGATCTCGCTTGCCGCGCCGCTCTCCGCGGCCTCGGCGGCGACCTCCTCCAGGCGGTCGCGGCGCCGGGCGACCAGTACGAGGTCGTGGCCGCGGGCGGCGTAGGTGCGGGCGAGGGCGGCACCGATGCCGCTGCTCGCGCCGGTGACGAGGGCAAGGGGACGATTCGACATGGCACCAGCGTATCAAGCTCTTGATGCGAATCAACGACTGTATATCACTCAACATCTGTAAAGTAGCGGTATGAGCAGTCGTCCGGCGCCCGGTGCGCCTTCCCCCGGTGAGGACGTCTTCGGCCGCGTTGCCTGGGCGCTGCGCCGTACCGACCTGACGCTTCAGGCGGTGAAGGAACCTTCGCTGCGCGCCGCCGGTGTGCCGGGTTCCCACTACGCGGTGCTGATCGCGCTCCACGCGAGCCCGGGGCTCACCGGTGCCGAGCTGGCTCGCACCGTCGGCACCACGCCCCAGGCGGTGGCGCTGCTGGTGGGCAAGCTGGCGGGGCGGGGGTTGATCGAGCGCCGCCCGCATCCGCGCCACCGCAGCGTGCAGGAGCTGCATCTGACCGACGAGGGCCGCGCGGAACTGGCGAAGGCCGAGCGCTACGTCACCGACCTGGAGCGCCACATACAGCTGTCCCTGGGTGACCAGCGCTACCGACAGCTGCGCGAGCTGCTGGTCCAGGTCATGGAGGAACTGCCGAACTGGACGCCCCCCGCCGAGTCGTGACCGCGGCCCGGCACCTCGCGGACGGTGCCGGGCGGGGTGTCGGCGAGGCGGACGCGGCGCCCGGTGCGGGTCCTCCGCCCGGTGGTCAGTCCCGCGGCCGTGCCCCCGCGGCGACGAGCAGGTCCACCGTCTCCGGGTACGGCCCCTTCGACGCCCAGTCCAGCGGCGCCCAGCCGGTGCCGTGGTCCTCCCGCAGGTTCGGGTCGGCTCCGTACCCGAGGAGTGCGCGGACGGCCTCGGTGTGTCCCCAGCAGGCCGCCCCGCACAGCGGCGTGCCCTCCGAGCCGATCCCGCTCTCCGTGTCGGGCCGGGCACCGGCCGCGAGCAGCACGCGGACGATGTCGGCGGCCCCGTTCACGGACGCCAGGTACAGCGGGGTGCTCCCCGCCGTGTCCGCAGTCTCGGCGGGCGCTCCGGCCCGCAGCGCGGCCCGCACCTGCGCCAGGTCACCGACGAGCGCGGCGTCGACGAGACGCCGGGACAGTTTCTTGTGCTTTCGCCTGTTCACGCGAGCCGAGACTACGTGAGCGCTTGACTTGAAGTGCACTTCAAATTGGAGACTCCCACTACGTACCCGGACGACCGGGACGTATGGGGAGGAACACCATGAAGTACCGCACCATCGGCACCGACCCGGCACACCGCCGCGAGGTGAGTGTGCTCGCGCTCGGCGCGATGCTGTTCGGCTCGCAGACCGACGAGAAGACCTCGTACGCCGTCCTCGACCGCTACGTGGAGGCGGGCGGGAACTTCATCGACACGTCCGACAACTACGCCTTCTGGACCGACGGCGGCCAGGGCGGCCAGAGCGAACAACTCCTCGGCCGCTGGCGGCGCAGCCGCGGGATCGGCGACGAGGTCGTGATCGCCACCAAGCTGGGCGCGCGTCCGCTGGCGCCCGGCACCGGCTACACCGACAACCCGGAGGGGCTGTCGGCCAAGGTGATCCGCGAGGCCGCCGACCGCAGCCGGGAACGGCTCGGCATGGAGAAGCTGGACCTGCTGTACGCGCACATCGACGACTTCACCGTGGAGCAGCGCGAGACCGTCGAGGGGTTCGGCGCACTGGTCGCGGAAGGCACCGTCGGACTGCTCGGCGTCAGCAACCAGGCGATGTGGCGCGTCGAGCGGGCCCGCGCCCTGGCCGCCGCGGCCGGACTCCCCGGCTACGAGGTGCTGCAGTACCAGCACAGCCACCTGCGGCCCCGCTTCGACGTGCCCGGTGAGTTCTCGCCGTACGGCAGCCTCGGCCACGCCGGCGCCGAACTCCTCGGCTACCTGCGGGCCGAGCCGGACCTGACCCTGGTCGCCTACTCGCCGCTGCTGGCCGGCGCCTACGTCCGCGAGGACAAGCCGCTGCCCCCCGACTACGATCACCCGGGCACCCCGGCCCGGCTCGCCGTGCTCCGCGAGGTCGCCCTGGAGACCGGGGCCACGGTCAACCAGGTCGTCCTCGCCTGGCAGATCGGCGCGGAACTGCCGATCGTGCCGCTGGCCGGGGCCTCGTCGGTGACGCAGCTGGAGGAGAACCTGGCGGCCGTGGACCTGGAACTGACGGCGGACCAGCGGGCCCGCCTGGACGCGGTCCACTGAGCCCGGTCAGTTCCTGACCAGCAGCTGGAAGTCGAACGCGTACCGGGACGCGCGGTAGACGTGCGTCCCGTACTCGACCGGCCGTCCGGTGTCGTCGTACGCGGTGCGCTGCATGGTGAGCAGCGCGGCGCCCTCCTGCTCGCCGAGGCGCTCGGCCTCCTCGCGGGAGGCGATGCGGGCGCCGACGGTCTGGCGGGCGCTGTGCAGGGTGATGCCGCGGGCGCGCATCATCCGGTACAGGCCGGTCGACTCCAGCCGGGTGTCGTCGAGTTCCAGCAGGTCCGCGGGAAGGTGGTTGCAGAGCATCGCCACCGGCTGGCCGTGGGTGAGGCGCAACCGCTCCAGGACGGCGACCTCGGTGCCCTCCGTGACGCCGAGGGCCGCCGCGACCTCGGCGGGGGCGGGGACGCGCTCGTTGCGCACCACACGGGTGCCGGGGCCCTGACCGGCGGCCTCCAGGTCGTCGTAGAGACTGCTCAGTTCCAGCGGGCGCTTGACCTGGCTGTGCACCACCTGGGTGCCGACCCCGCGCCGCCGCACCAGGAGCCCCTTGTCGACCAGCGACTGGATGGCCTGCCGGACGGTCGGCCGGGACAGGCCGAGGCGGACGGAGAGGTCGACCTCGTTGCCCAGCAGGTTCCCCGGTGCGAGGACGCCGTGTTCTATCGCCGCCTCCAACTGCTGGGCCAGCTGGTGGTAGAGCGGCACCGGACTGCTCCGGTCCAGGGCGAAGTCCAGGGTGCCGGTCGCGGGGGCGGTCACGGCACGTGCGGGGTTGCCGGTCTTCGCCATGGACGTACCTCCCTTGCGTAGGTGACGGGCGGTCGGGGGAGCCGGGGGCGTCAGAGGTGGCGGCGGCGGTCGGCGACGGCGCGCTCGTACGCCGCACGCGCGTCCGCGGCCGCCTCGCGGGCCGACACCTCGGCCACCGGCACGTCCCACCAGGCCTCCGCCGGGAGAGCGGCCGCGGCGGGCGCCGTCTCGACGTACACGCACGTCGGGCGGGTCGCCGCGCGGGCCGTCGACAGCGCCTCGCGCAGCTCCCGCACCGTCTTGGCGCGCAGCACGTCCATGCCGAGGCTGGCCGCGTTGGCGGCGAGGTCGACGGGGAGCGGGGCGCCGGTGAAGGAACCGTCGGCGACGCGGTGGCGGTAGTCGGTGCCGAAGCGCTCGGCGCCCACCGACTCGGACAGGCCGCCGATGGACGCGTAGCCGTGGTTCTGGACCAGGACCAGCTTCACCGGCAGGTTCTCCTGGACGGCCGTGACGATCTCCGTCGGGTTCATCAGGTACGTGCCGTCGCCGACCAGGGCCCACACGGGGGTGCCGGGCGCGGCCTGCTGGACGCCGAGCGCGGCCGGGATCTCGTAGCCCATGCAGGAGTAGCCGTACTCCAGGTGGTACTGGCGCGGGGAGCGGGCCCGCCACAGTTTGTGCAGGTCGCCGGGGAGCGAGCCGGCCGCGTTGATCACCACGTCCTCGTCGCCGACGACCGCGTCCAGCGCGCCCAGCACCTGTGTCTGGGTCGGCACCGCGCTGTCGTCGTCGGCGCGGAACGCCGCCTGTACGGTCTCCTCCCAACGGGCCTTCCCCGCGCGGTACTCCGACTCGTACGCCGCGTCCACGCGGTGGCCGGACAGCGCCTCCGTGAGCGCCGTGACCCCCGACCGCGCGTCGCACACCAGGGTGCCGGCGGCGAGCTTGTGGGCGTCGAAGGCGGTGATGTTGAGGTTGAGGAAGCGGACGTCCGGGTGCTGGAAGAGGGTGCCGGAGGCGGTGGTGAAGTCCGAGTAGCGGGTGCCGACGCCGATCACCAGGTCCGCGGTACAGGCGAGTTGGTCGCTCACCGCGGTGCCGGTGTGGCCGATGCCGCCGAGGTCGGCCGGGTGGTCGTGACGCAGCGCGCCCTTGCCGGCCTGGGTGGAGGCGACCGGGATGCCGGTGGCGTCCACCAGTGCCTTCAGGGCCTGCTCGGCCTCGCTGTGGTGGACGCCGCCGCCCGCCACGATCAGCGGGCGTGCGGCGGCGCGGACCGCCCGGACGGCCTCGGCCAGTTCCGCCGGGTCGGGCGCGGGGCGGCGTACCCGCCAGACGCGGTCGGCGAAGAACTCCTCCGGCCAGTCGTACGCCTCCGCCTGCACGTCCTGCGGGAGCGCGAGGGTGACCGCGCCGGTCTCCGCCGGGTCGGTCAGTACGCGCATGGCCTTCAGAGCGGAGGCGAGGAGCGCTTCGGGGCGGGTGATCCGGTCGAAGTACCGGGACACGGGTCGCAGGGTGTCGTTGACGGACACGTCGGCCTCGACCGGGTGCTCCAGCTGCTGGAGCAGCGGGTCCGCGGCGTGCGAGGCGAAGTAGTCGCCGGGGAGCAGGAGGACCGGCAGGCGGTTGATCGTGGCCAGGGCGGCGCCGGTGACGAGGTTGGTGGCGCCGGGACCGATGGACGTCGTCACCGCCTGCGCGGACAGGCGGTTGAGCTGGCGGGCGTGGCCGACGGCCGCGTGCACCATGGCCTGTTCGTTGCGGCCCTGGTGGTAGGGCATCGCCTCCCGGTACTCGACGAGCGCCTGGCCGAGGCCGGCCACGTTGCCGTGGCCGAAGATGCCCCAGGTGCCGGCGATCAGGCGGTGCCGTACGCCGTCGCGTTCGGTGTACTGCGCGGCCAGGAAGCGCACCAGGGCCTGGGCGGTGGTCAGTCGGCGGGTGGCGGCGGCGCTCATGCGGACGTCTCCGGTGCGGTGTAGAGGGGGAGCCGGGGGTCGACCGGCTGCTCGGGCCAGGTGTCCCGGATCCAGGCGTGGTCGGGGTGGTCGCAGATCAGCCAGGCGCGGTCGGCCTCCGGACCGGCCATGACGTTGAGGTAGTACATGTGGTGGCCGGGGACCGCCATCGACGGTCCGTGCCAGCCGTCGGGGATCAGCACGACGTCCCCGTCGCGCACTTCGGCGAGGACGTCGGTTCCCTGTCCCTGCCCGGACGGTGACACCCGCTGGTAGCCGAGGCCCGGGGTGCCGCCGTGGTCCGCGAACTCGAAGTAGTAGATCTCCTCCAGCACCGACTCCTCGCCGGGGCGGTGCTCGTCGTGCTTGTGCGGAGGGAAGGACGACCAGTTGCCGCCGGGGGTCAGCACCTCCACCGCGATCAGCTTGTCGCACTCGAACACCCCGGCCGCACCGAAGTTGTTGACCTGGCGCGAACAGTTCCCGGTGCCCCTCAGCTCCACCGGCACCGACGACGCCGGACCGTACCGGGCGGGCAGGCGGCGGGTGCAGCGGGCGCCGGTCAGGGCGAACCGGCCGCCGCCGGTGGACGTCAGCGTCGTACGGGCGTCGCGCGGGACGTACGCGAAGTCGGTGACACCGCTGAACACGCTGCCTCGGCCGGTGAGTTCGAAGGACTCCCGGCCGAAGTCGTCGGCGGTCGCGACCGTGCAGCCGCCGCTCAGCGGCAGGACGATCCACTCGCTCTCGCCGCTGTCGAAGGTGTGGCTGCCGCCGGGGAGCAGGTTCACGACCCGCAGGCTGGAATGGCCCCAGCCCGCGCTCTCGGGCGTCACGTCCACGGGGTGCGGGCCGTCCGCCGCCGCCTTGCCCGCGGGAAGGTGATACGTCATCGTCCGGTCCTCCGCCTCTCCTGGGTCACAGCAGTCCTGGTCACAGCAGTCCCACGGCCGTGTCCACCGCCTCCTCCACACTGCCCCCGGCCGGGTAGAGCAGCGAGCGGCCGACGACCATGCCCTGCACGGTGGGCAGCCTCAGGGCCTTGCGCCAGCGTTCGTAGGCCGCGGTCTGATCCGCGGGGGAGCCCCCTATGTCGCCGCCGAGCAGGACCGCGGGCAGCGTGGAGGTCTCCAGGACCTCGGCCATGTCGTCCGGGTCGCGGGTGACGGGCAGTTTCAGCCAGGTGTAGGCGGAGGTGCCGCCGAGACCGGAGGCGATGGCGATGGAGCGGGTGACGGCCTCGGCCGACAGGTCGTTGCGGACCCGCCCGTCGATCCGGCGCGACATGAACGGCTCCACGAACAACGGCAGTCGGCGTTCCGCCATGGCGTCGACCGCCCGCGCGCTCGCCTCCATCGTGGTCAGCGAGCCGGGGTCCTCGTAGTCGATGCGCAGCAGCAGCTTGCCCGCGTCGAAGCGCAGCCGGGCGATGTCCTCGGCACGGTGGCCGGTGAAGCGGTCGTCCATCTCGAAGGCGGCGCCCGCGAGGCCGCCCCGGTTCATCGAACCCATGACGACCTTGTTCTCCAGCACCCCGAGCAGCAGCAGGTCCTCCAGCACGTCCGCGGTGGCGAGCACCCCGTCGACGCCGGGCCGGGACAGTGCGGTGCACAGGCGCTCCAGCAGGTCGGCCCGGTTGGCCATGGCCAGCCTGCGGTCGCCGACACCGAGCGCGCCGCGCGCCGGGTGGTCGGCGGCCACGATCATCAGGCGGCCGGAGTCGCCGATCAGCGGGCGGCGCAGGCGGCGGGCCGCGGCCTCGGCGATCGCCTCCGGGTGCCGGGCTCTGACCGCGGTGAGGTCCGGGATGCTGGAGATGCTCAGGGACAAGACGAAGCTCCGTTCAGGGAGTGGCTCGCGCGAGGAGGTCGTCGACCTCCGCCTCGGTGGGCATCGCGGAGGAGCAGGCGAGACGGGAGGCGACGAGGGCGCCGGCCGCGTTGGCGTACCGCATGATCCGCTCCAGCTCCCAGCCGGAGAGCAGACCGTGGCACAGGGACCCGCCGAACGCGTCGCCCGCGCCGAGTCCGTTGACCACCTCGACCGGGACCGGCGGCACCTCGGCGGACCGGCCGTCGCGGTGCACGGCGAGGACACCCTTGGGGCCCTGCTTGACCACGGCCAGTTCCACACCGGCCGCCAGCAGCGCCTCGGCGCAGGCACGTGGTTCGCGCACGCCCGTGGCGATCTCGCACTCGTCCAGGTTGCCGACCGCGACGGTCGTGTGCCCGAGCGCCTCGGCGTAGTACGGGCGGGCCTGGTCCGGGTCGGTCCAGAACATGGGGCGCCAGTCCAGGTCGAAGACCGTGGTGCCGGACTTGGCGCGGTGGGCGAGGGCGGCCAGGGTCGCCGTACGGCTCGGCTCCTCGCTCAGTCCGGTGCCGGTCATCCAGAAGATCGAGGCCGCGCGGACCGCGTCCAGGTCCAGCTCCTCCTGGTGGATCTCCAGGTCCGGGGCCTTGGGACGGCGGTAGAAGTACAGCGGGAAGTCGTCCGGCGGGAAGATCTCGCAGAACGTCACGGGGGTCGGGTATGCGGCGACCGGGGTGACCCACCGGTCGTCCACGCCGAACTCCTTCAACGCCTGGTGCAGGTAGCCGCCGAAGGGATCGTCGCCCGTGCGGGTGATGACGGCCGTGGTACGGCCGAGCCGGGCGGCGGCGACCGCCACGTTGGAGGCCGAACCGCCGAGAAACTTGCCGAAGGTCTCAACCTCCGCCAGGGGTACGCCCGTCTGCAAAGGATAGAGATCGACCCCGATGCGGCCCATCGTGATCAGATCGAAACGCGGGACTGACTCGGCCATGTGCGACGCTCCTCGGGCTGGGCGGGGGCCTGCCGCCTCCCAGGTGTATGACTCCTGGACGACGCTGTCAATACTTTGTACTTACATTCGGACCTGTGAGTGAAGTGATGTCTTGACAAAGTATTGACAGTGGGCGCCTCAAGGACTTGTATCCGGTCCCAGCGCAGCAACAGCCATTCTTCTCGGGTCTGGCACTCGGGTCTGGCACACGGCTTTCCCGTCGCACAGTCGCACAGTGAGGTGCAGGAAAAGATGGACCGCTCTTCGCACGCCCGCTCCCGCAGATTCGCTCCCGCCGTGGCCCTCGCCGCCGCCGCGGCCCTGACCCTCGCCGGCTGTTCCAGCAGCTCGGGCGGGAAGAAGGCAGACGAGGAGGGTGGCTCGGGCGCCTCCGCGGGCAAGGCGAGCACCCCCCGCATGACCGTCGCCCTCATCACCCACCAGGCGCCCGGCGACACCTTCTGGGACATCGTCCGCAAGGGCGCCCAGACCGCCGCCGACAAGGACAACGTCAAGCTCGTCTACTCCGCGGACCCGAACGCGGGCAACCAGGCCAACCTGGTGCAGAACGCGATCGACCAGAAGGTCGACGGCATCGCCGTCACCCTCGCCAAGCCGGACGCCCTGCGGAGCGTCCTCGCCAAGGCGGAGAAGGCCGGCATACCCGTGGTCGGGCTCAACTCCGGTCTGGCGGACTGGAAGAAGCTCGGCCTGATGGAGTTCTTCGGCCAGGACGAGAGCGTGGCGGGTGAGGCGTTCGGCAAGAAGCTGAACGAGGTGGGTGCCAAGAAGGCCCTCTGCGTGATCCACGAACAGGGCAACGTCGGCCTGACCCAGCGGTGCGACGGCCTGAAGAAGACGTTCGAGGGCTCGGTGGAGAACCTGTACGTCAACGGCGCCGACAAGCCCTCGGTGAAGGCGACGGTCACGGCCAAGCTGCAGCAGGACAGCGCCATCGACCACGTCGTCACGCTCGGCGCCCCGTTCGCCATGACGGCCGTGCAGTCGGTGGACGAGTCCGGCAGCAAGGCGAAGGTCGCCACCTTCGACCTCAACAAGGAACTGGCCGGCGCCATCGAGAAGGACGACATCGAGTTCGCCGTCGACCAGCAGCCCTACCTCCAGGGCTACCTCGCCGTCGACGGACTGTGGCTCTACAAGAACAACGGCAACTACAGCGGCGGCGGTGAGCAGCCGGTGCTGACCGGCCCGGCCTTCGTCGACAAGTCCAACGTGAAGGCCGTCGCCGAGTTCGCCTCGAAGGGCACCCGGTGATGAGCATGGCCCAACAGGCTGAGCCGGCGGTGACCACACCGCCGGCCCCCGGCCCCAAGGAGACGGACGGGCGCACCCGTGAGCGCCCCGTGGTGCTGCGGCTGCTGGCCCGGCCCGAGGTCGGGGTCTTCCTCGGCGCCGTGGCCGTGTTCGTCTTCTTCCTGATCGCCGCGCCCACGCTCCGCGACGGCGCCTCCATGGCGACGGTGCTGTACCAGTCGTCCACCATCGGCATCATGGCGCTGCCCGTCGCCCTGCTGATGATCGGCGGCGAGTTCGACCTGTCCGCCGGTGTCGCCGTGGTCACCTCGGCGCTCACCGCCGGCATGCTCAGCTACCAGCTGACCATGAACGTCTGGATGGGCGTGATCGTCGCCCTGGTGGCCTCGCTCGCCGTCGGCGCCTTCAACGGCTGGGTGCTGGTGAAGACCGGCCTGCCGAGCTTCCTGGTGACGCTGGCCACCTTCCTGGTCCTCCAGGGCGTCAACCTCGCCGTCACCAAGCTCGTCACCGACAACGTCGCCACCGACGACATCAGCGACATGGACGGCTTCGACCAGGCCAAGGCCCTGTTCGCCTCGTCCTTCGACGTCGGCGGCGTCGAGGTGAGGATCACGGTCGTGTGGTGGCTGGTCTTCGCGGCCCTGGCCACCTGGGTGCTGCTGCGCACCAAGTACGGCAACTGGATCTTCGCCGTCGGCGGCAGCCAGGAGTCCGCCCGCGCGGTCGGCGTGCCGGTCACCTTCACCAAGATCACGCTGTTCATGCTGGTCGGCTTCGGCGCCTGGTTCGTCGGCATGCACCAGCTGTTCTCCTTCAACACCGTGCAGTCCGGCGAAGGCGTCGGCCAGGAGCTGATCTACATCGCCGCGGCGGTCATCGGCGGCTGTCTGCTCACCGGCGGCTACGGCTCCGCCATCGGCCCCGTCTTCGGCGCCTTCATGTTCGGCATGGTGAACCAGGGCATCGTCTTCGCGGGCTGGAACCCCGACTGGTTCAAGGCATTCCTCGGTGTGATGCTCCTCGGCGCCGTCCTCATCAACCTGTACGTCCGCCGCGCCGCGACCCGGAGGTGATCGGAATGACCAGCAAGACCACCGGAAGCCCCGGAACCACCGGAACCCCCGGCACCCCCGGCACCCACGGCGCCGTCCTCGCCGACCCCGCACCCGAGCAGGACCGCCCGCTCGTCGAACTGCGCCGCGCCGGCAAGTCCTACGGCAACATCCGCGCCCTGCACGGAGTCGACCTCGCCGTGCACCCGGGCAGGGTGACCTGCGTGCTCGGCGACAACGGTGCCGGCAAGTCCACCCTCATCAAGATCATCTCCGGGCTGCACCAGCACACCGAGGGCGAGTTCCTCGTCGACGGCGACGCCGTGCGCTTCAGCACCCCGCGCGACGCCCTCGACCGCGGCATCGCCACGGTCTACCAGGACCTCGCGACCGTCCCGCTGATGCCGGTGTGGCGCAACTTCTTCCTCGGCTCCGAGATGACCAAGGGGCCCTGGCCCGTGCGCTGCCTCGACATCGCCCGCATGAAGCGGACCGCCGACGAGGAACTGCGCAACATGGGCATCGTCCTGGACGACCTCGAACAGCCCATCGGCACCCTCTCCGGAGGCCAGCGCCAGTCCGTCGCCATCGCCCGCGCCGTCTACTTCGGCGCCCGCGTCCTCATCCTCGACGAGCCCACCGCCGCCCTCGGCGTCAAGCAGTCCGGCGTGGTCCTCAAGTACATCGCCGCCGCCCGCGAACGCGGCCTCGGCGTCGTGTTCATCACCCACAACCCCCACCACGCCTACATGGTCGGCGACCACTTCAGCGTGCTGCGCCTGGGCACCCTCGAACTCAGCGCCGCCCGCGCCGACATCACCCTGGAGGAACTCACCAACCACATGGCGGGCGGGGCCGAACTCGCCGCCCTCAAGCACGAACTGGCCCAGGTCGGCGGGGTCGACGTGGAGGCGCTCCCCGACGACCCGGGCGATGCGGCGAAGGCCGCCGCACCCGATACTGCCGACAGGACCGGCGCCGCCTCGTCCGACGCCGCCGCATCCGACAGCACCGCATCCGGCACCGCCGAAGGGAAGGCCTGAGCATGCCCTCTGCCCTCGACCGCATCCGAGTCGGCTCGGCCCCCGACTCCTGGGGCGTCTGGTTCCCCGACGACCCGCGGCAGGTGCCCTGGGAACGGTTCCTGGACGAGGTCACCGAGGCCGGCTACGACTGGATCGAGCTGGGACCCTACGGCTACCTCCCGACCGACCCGGCCCGGCTCACCGACGAGGTGACCCGGCGCGGCCTCAAGGTCTCCGCGGGCACCATCTTCTGCGGGCTGCACCGCGGCCCCTCCGAGTGGGACGCCACCTGGGAACAGGTGGGCCGCGTCGCCGCCCTGACGCAGGCGATGGACGCCAAGCACCTCGTCGTCATCCCGTCCTTCTGGCGCGACGACAAGACCGCCGAGATCCTGGAGCCGCCGGAGCTGACCGGCGAGCAGTGGACCCACCTCACCCGGGGCATGGAACGCCTCGGCCGCGAGGTGCGGGAGACCTACGGCCTGGACATCGTCGTCCACCCGCACGCCGACACCCACATCGACACCGAGGAGCACGTCGAGCGCTTCCTCGACGCCACCGACTCCGACCTCGTGAACCTCTGCCTGGACACCGGTCACTACGCCTACTGCGGCGGCGACAGCGTCAAGCTGATCGAGACCTACGGCGAGCGCATCGGCTACCTCCACCTCAAGCAGGTCGACCCGGAGATCCTCGCCGGGGTGCGGGAGGGCGGGGTGCCCTTCGGCCCGGCCGTGCAGCGCGGCGTGATGTGCGAACCGCCGGGCGGCGTGCCGGAGCTGGGTCCGGTGCTCACGGCGGCCCAGGAACTCGGCGTGGACCTGTTCGCCATCGTCGAGCAGGACATGTACCCCTGCGAGCCGGACAAGCCGCTGCCCATCGCGGTGCGCACCCGGAAGTTCCTGCGGTCCTGCGGCGCCTGAGCCGGGCCGCGCCGGCGGGGGAGTGTCCCGCCGGCGCACCGCTCGGCGGGCCGTTGTCGGTGGTGCGCGCTAGCGTGCGCAGCACTGACACCTCGCACCGTTCCGGGAGGCAGCCATGACCTCGCGTCTCAACCCGTACCTCAGCTTCGACGGCGACGCCCGACAGGCGATGGAGTTCTACGAGCAGGTGTTCGGCGGCACCCTGTCGCTGAACACCTTCGGCGAGTCCGGCATGCCGGACAGCGCGTACACCGACAAGATCATGCACGGCATGCTGGAGACGCCGGGCGGCTTCACCCTGATGGGCGCCGACACCCCGCCCGGGATGGCGTACACGCCGGGGAACAACTTCTCCGTGAGTCTCAGCGGCGACGACGCGACCGAGCTGCGCGGCTACTGGGAGAAGCTGTCCGCCGGCGGTTCGGTCGCCGTGCCCCTGGAGAAGCAGATGTGGGGCGACGTCTTCGGCATGTGCACGGACCGGTTCGGCGTCCCCTGGATGGTGGACATCAGCGAGCCGGCGGGCTGACCCCGCCGGCCCGTACGGCCCTGTGCCCCCCGCTCAGCCCCGCCGCACCTCCGCGATCGTCACCGGACGGTGCTCGTGCAGCGACAGGGTGCACGCCTCGGCGATCCAGCCCGCCTCCAGCGCGTCCTCGATCGTGCAGGGGGAGGTGCGGGCGCCGGCGACGACCTCGGTGAACGCGGTCAGCTCGGCGCGGTAGGCGGCGGTGAAGCGGTCCATGAAGAAGTCGTGCGGAGTACCGGCCGGGAAGGCCACGCCCGGCTCCACCGAGCGCAGCGGCAGCTTGTCCTCCAGGCCGACGGCGATCGAGTCGTCGAAGCCGTGGATCTCCATGCGTACGTCGTGACCGCGGCCGTTGTGGCGGCTGTTGGAGACCACGGCGATGGTGCCGTCGTCCAGGGTCAGGACCGCGCCGGTGGTGTCCGCGTCGCCCGCTTCCCTGATGAAGTCGGCGCCACGGTTGCCGCCGACGGCGTACACCTCGCTCACCTCCCGGCCGGTCACCCAGCGGATGATGTCGAAGTCGTGCACCGAACAGTCCCGGAAGATGCCCCCGGAGGCGGCGACGTAGGCGGCGGGCGGCGGCGCCGGGTCAAGCGTGGTCGACCGTACGGTGTGCAGCGTGCCCAGCTCTCCGCTGAGCACGGCCGCACGCGCGGCGGCGAACCCGGCGTCGAAGCGGCGGTTGTAGCCGATCTGGACCGGCACGTCACGGCCCGCGAGCGCCTTGAGCACCTCGACGCCCTCCGTCATGGTGCGGGCGACGGGCTTCTCGCAGAAGACGGGCACACCGGCCTCGACGGCGGCGAGGATCAGCTCCGGGTGGGCGTCGGTCGCCGCCGCGACCACCACACCGTCCACGCCGGCGGCCAGCACCGCCTCGGGGGAGTCCGCGACTTCGGCGCCGAACCGCTCGGCGGCGGTCCTCGCGGCGTCCGCGAACGGGTCGGCGACGACCAGCGAGTCGACGGCGTCGAGTCCGGCGAGGGTCTCGGCGTGGAAGGCGCCGATGCGGCCGAGGCCGAGGATTCCGATACGCATGCGTTCGTCTGCTCCTTGTGTGGGGTGGTGCGTGGTGTCCGTGCCGGGGCCCGTGCCCGGCACGGTCACGTTCACCGGCTCTCTCGCCGTTCGCGGCCCGCCCGCAGCTCCGCGCGGAGCGCCTCCGGCGCCCACTCCTCGCACAGCGCCCGCCGTACGAGGTCCGCCTGGGAGGGCGGGGCGAGACCGTCGACCGGCGGGTCCCTGTCGAGGTTCGTGGGGAAGGGGTACCCCTCCGCGCTCGCGGCGATCACACGCTCCAGCCACCGCTCGCCCACGCCTTCGGCCTTCCGTTTCAGCAGCACCGGGTATACGGCGTCCACCACCGCCGCCCGGTCCACGGTCTCCATCGCGCGGCCGAACGGCGAGGAGATCTGCAGCAGGTTGGCCATGCGGCGGATGTCCGCCGAGCGGTTGGTGCCCGCCGCGTGGAACAACGCGGGGTTGAAGAACACCGCGTCGCCCTTGGCCAGCGGCAGTTGCACGTGGTGCGCCTCGAAGTAGGCCCGGAACTCCGGCAGTCGCCAGGCCAGGTAACCCGGCAGGTACTTCTGGGAGTGCGGCAGGTACATGGTGGGCCCCGACTCCACGGGCATGTCGCAGTGCGCGACCGCGCCCTGGAGCGTGAGCACCGGGGACAGGCGGTGCACGTGCGCCGGGTAGGCGGCCGCGACCTCGGCGGAGAGGAAACCGAGGTGGTAGTCGCGGTGCACCGTCTGGGCCGCGCCGCCCGGGTTGACCACGTTGATCTGGGAGGTGACCTGGTGGCCGGGACCGAGCCAGGCCCGGGCCACCAGGGACAGGGCGTCGTTGGCGTAGTAGTCGGCGAACGCCTCGGGGTCGTGCAGGGCCGCCTTCTCCAGGGCGTTCCACACCCGGTCGTTGGCCCCGGGCGCGGCGAAGTGGTCACCGGCGGCGGCGCCCGAGGCGCGCTGCTCGGCGATCAGCGCGTCGAACACGGCGGTGGCCCGGTCGACCACCACCGGGTCCGGGAAGGCGCCCTGGAGGACGACGATGCCGGGGCCGTCGGCGAGGGCGTGGACGAGTTCGGCCGCCGTCTCCGCGTCGTCGCGCAGCCCTCCGGCGTCGTACACGGGGACGTTCTGCTCCACGGCGGCGGCCCGAGGGTACGCGGCCGGGTCGGTCGGCTGCTCGACGAGCGTGCGGAAGGCGCCGAGATCGCAGTCGCGTTCGGACAGATGGGCACGGTGGGTGGGGACGGACGCAGCGGACATCGTCGGCCTTTCGCTGACAGGGGCGACGCGGTGCTGTCATTCTTGTCCTGACAAACGCGTCGAACAACCAGCAGGCGGCCATCAAAAACCCCTCAGAACCCGCCGCACCGACGAAGCCGAGGAGCCGGTCATGGGGCACCCCTTCCCGATCCGGGAGATCGCACGTCAGGCGGGCCTGAGCGAGGCCACCGTCGACCGGGTGCTCAACGGCCGCGGCGGTGTGCGCGAGAGCACCGCGTACGAGGTGCACCGGGCCATCGCCGACCTGGACCGCCAGCGCACCCAGGTCCGGCTGGTCGGCCGCACGTTCATGTGCGACATCGTGATGCAGGCGCCTGAACGCTTCTCCACCGCCGTGCGGACGGCGCTGGAGGCGGAACTGCCCGCCCTGCACCCCGCCGTGGTGCGCTGCCGCTTCCACTTCCGCGAGACGGGCCCGGCCGGAGAGCTGACCGACACCCTGGACCGGATCGGCCGGCGCGGCTCCCAGGGGGTGATCCTCAAGGCCCCGGACGTCCCCGAGGTGGCCGCCGCCGTGAGCCGGCTGACCGCCGCGGGCGTCCCCGTCGTCACCCTGGCGACGGACCTGCCCACCAGCCCTCGGGTCGCCTACGTCGGCATCGACGACCGGGCGGCCGGCGCGACCGCCGCCTACCTCATGGGCCAGTGGCTCGGCGACCGCCCCGGCAACGTCCTCACCAGCCTCAGCAGCGGCTTCTTCCGCAACGAGGAGGAGCGCGAAATGGGCTTCCGCGGCGTCATGCGGGCCCGGCACCCCGGGCGGGCCCTCGTCGAGATCGCCGAGGGACAGGGCCTGGACGCCACCCAGTACGACCTGGTGCGGGCCGCGCTCGAACGCGACCCGGACATCCGGGCCGTCTATTCGATCGGCGGCGGCAACATCGCCACCCTGCGCGCCTTCGAGGACCTCGGCCGCCCCTGCGAGGTGTTCGTCGCCCACGACCTCGACCAGGACAACACCCGTCTGCTGCGCGAGCGGCGCCTGTCCGTCGTCCTCCACCACGACCTGCGCCAGGACCTGCGCGAGGCCTGCCGCCACGTGATGCGGGCCCACGGCGCCCTGCCGTCCGCCGGTCCGGCGCGGCCGTCGGCGATCCAGGTCGTCACCCCGCACAACATGCCTCCCGACACCGCGACCGTGTGACGCGCGGCGCCGCGCCGGGCGGGTGACGCGGCCGTCCGCGCGCTCGCTGCACGAGTACGGGCGGGAACCGGTCCCCATCGCCGTCCACGCGGCGGCGGTCGCCTCCCACGGCGCCCTGCGCGCCGTGCCGGCCACCCGGCCCTGGCCGCGCGGCGACACCGCACCCGAGGAAGGGTCCTCGCTCTACGGCCCGGACGTCGCGGCGTCGGCGGTGGCCTTCGCGTCGAGCATCCCGCTCGCCCTAGGCGGGAGTGACCCAGGCGCCGCTCTGCGCCGACCGCGCCATGGCCTCCAGTACGGCCGCGCTGTGCACGGCGTCCGGCAGGGTGGCGCCGTACGGGGTGCCCTCCGCGATCGAGCGCAGGAACCGGTGGGCCTCCACCACCTTCAGGTCGTCGTAGCCCATGGCGTTGGCGGCACCCGGCTGGAAGGACGCGAACTCGCCGTGCCCGGGGCCGACGTACACGGTGCTGACGGGCTGGTCCTGAAACACCGTGCCGCGGCTGACGCCCAGTTCGTTCATGCGGCGGAAGTCCCAGTACACCGCGCCCGTGGTGCCGTGCACCTCGAAGCCGTAGTTGTTCTGCTCGCCGACCGAGACCCGGCAGGCCTCCAGGACACCGCGGGCGCCGGAGGCGAAGCGCAGCAGGCAGTTGACGTAGTCCTCGTTCTCGACCGGGCCCAACTCGCCGCCCGTGGCCCGCGCGTGACCGGCGGTGGCGGCGGCGGGACGGGCCCGCTCCGGCAGGAAGACCGCCGTGTCGGCGGTCAGCGACGCGATGTCGCCGAGCAGGAACCGGGCCAGGTCCACGCCGTGCGAGGCCAGGTCGCCGAGCACCCCGCTGCCACCGCGCTCCCGCTCGAACCGCCACGTCAGAGCGCCCTCGGGATGGGCCGCGTAGTCGCTGAAGAGACGGATGCGGACATGGGTGACGGCGCCGATCTCCCCGGCGGCGATCAGGTCGCGGGCCGCCTCGACGGCGGGCGCGTTGCGGTAGTTGAAGCCGACCGCGCCCTGCACACCCGCCTTGGCCACCGCGTCCGCCACCGCGCGGGCGTCCCCGGCGGTCAGCCCCACCGGCTTCTCGATCCAGATGTGCTTGCCCGCCTCGGCCATCGCCACGGCGATCTCGCGGTGCAGGAAGTTCGGGGCCGTGATGCTGACCGCCTGGATCCGGGGGTCCGCGGCCACCTCGCGCCAGTCGCGGGTGGTCGAGGCGAACCCGAACTGCGCGGCGGCCTCCTCGGCCCGCCCCGGCACATCCTCGGCGACCGTCACCAGCTCGGGGCGGAGGGCGAGGTGCGGGTAGTGGTGCCGGACACGTGCGTACGCCTGGGTGTGCACCCGGCCCATCCAGCCGAAACCGACGACGGCGACACCGAGCGCGTCCACCATGAGAGCCCCTCTTCGGACCTGTCCGTGATCTGTCCAGCGTGATCTGTCCAGGCCACCCTGAGCGGGTGTCGGCATCATGTCAACCTTTTGACAGGACAAACACCATGTGCTGATCTCACGACCGGCCGAGGTTGATCGTGTACGCCTTGCGCAGCGTCTCGTGCACCGTCCACGTCGTACGGTCGCCCTCGCGCAGCACGGCCAGGTCGCCCGGTCCGACCGTGAGGGTCGGACCGTCCGCCACCTCGATGGTGGCCGAGCCGCTGAGCACGACGAACATCTCGTCCGCCTCGGTGTCGGTGACGACGCCCGGCGTGATCTGCCAGACGCCCCGCACCTGACGGCCGTCCGGCGACTCCCAGACCACCCTGCCGGTCACCTCGGGCGTGCCGGACACGATCTGGCCGGGGGAGAGCGGCTCGGGTTCGAGCTCGGCGTCGGGGACGTGGACAACGAAGCTGTGGGTCATGCCGTGACGCTAGCCGCGCCGTGCGGGGCGCCGGGGGAGACAGGGTGTGCGGGATCCGGACCGGTGTGCGGACACTTCGTCGCGGCCCGGGCGCGGACAGCGGGAGCGTAATAACGCAAACAAAATTGTTGACAATGTTGTTTGGCTAGATTTACGTTCGACAGGCACTCACTCAGGGAGGGCAACCATGCCGAACCAAGCCCGTCCGGGCACCGGGGAGCAGGCCAAGCAGCTTGCGCTCGGGCAGCTGCGGCAGGCGATCCTGCGCGGCGACATGGCACCCGCGCAGCGGCTGGTGGAGAACGAACTCGCCGAGCAGTTCGGCGTGACCCGGGCCAGTATCCGGGCCGCGCTGATCGACCTGGAGTCCCAGGGGCTCGTCGAGCGCATCCGCAACCGCGGTTCACGGGTGCGGGTGGTGACCGTGGAGGAGGCCGTCGCCATCACCGAGTGCCGGCTCGTCCTCGAAGGGCTCTGCGCGGCCAAGGCGGCCGCCGCCGTCGACGACGGGCAGGTCGCCCAGCTGAAGGACCTGGGCACGGCGATGCGCAAGGCCGTGGCCGGCGGCGAACCGCTGACCTACTCGGACCTCAACCACGAACTCCACGCCCGCATCCGGGAGTTCTCCGGCCAGCTGACGGCCGTGGAGCTGCTGGAACGGCTCAACGCCCAACTGGTACGGCACCGCTTCCAGTTGGCGCTGCGTCCGGGACGCCCGCAGCAATCCCTGAACGAGCACCTGGCCATGATCGAAGCGATCGAGGCCAGGGACCCACAGGCCGCCGAGGCGGCCGTCCGGGCCCACCTCACCAGCGTGATCGAGGCGCTGCGCGACTGACACACGCACCTGAGACACGCACCGAGGCGGGCGCCACCTGTCCACCAAGGAGATTGCACCCATGACGTACGGCAACGCGCCCGCCGCCGTCCCCCGCTCGACCCTCGTCGTCACCGCGCACGCGGGGGACTTCGTGTGGCGGGCGGGCGGCGCCATCGCGCTGGCCGCATCCCGCGGGGAGAAGGTCACCATCGCGTGCCTGACCTTCGGCGAGCGCGGCGAGTCCGCCAAGGCCTGGCGCGAGGGGAAGAAGCTGGCGGAGATCAAGGCGCTGCGCCGGGAGGAGGCCGAGAAGGCCGCCGCCACCCTGGGCGCGGAGGTCCGCTTCTTCGACGCCGGTGACTACCCGTTGGCCGTCACCCCGGAGCTGACCGACCGGCTCGTCGAGGTCTACCGCGCCACCCAGCCCGACGTCGTGCTCACCCACCCCGTCGAGGACCCGTACAACGGAGACCACCCGGCCGCCAACCGCATGGCACTGGAGGCGCGCGTCCTCGCTCAGGCCATCGGCTACCCGGGCGAGGGCGAGATCATCGGCGCCCCGCCGGTCTTCTACTTCGAGCCGCACCAGCCCGAGATGAGCGGCTTCCGCCCCGAGGTGCTGCTCGACATCACCGAGGTGTGGGAGACCAAGCGCAAGGCGATGGAGTGCCTCGCCGCCCAGCAGCACCTGTGGGACTACTACACCGACCTGGCCGTCCGCCGGGGCGTCCAGCTCAAGCGCAACGCGGGCCCCAACCTCGGCCTCGCGCACAAGACCATGGCCGAGGCGTTCATGCGCCCCTACCCGCAGATCGCGAAGGAGCTCGCATGAGCGGCGTCGTCGTCACCAACCCGCCCAAGGCCGCCGCCGAGGACGTCGAGGCGCTCGCCGGGTACGGCGTGGCCACGGTCAGCGAGGCCATGGGCCGTACCGGACTGCTCGGTCCGGAGATCCGCCCCGTCCAGCAGGACGTACGGATCGCGGGCACCGCGGTCACCGTGCTCAGCTGGCCCGGCGACAACCTGATGATCCACGCCGCCGTGGAGCAGTGCGGCGAGGGCGACGTCCTCGTCGTCACCACCACCTCACCGTCCACCGACGGCCTGTTCGGCGAACTGTTCGCCACCGCCCTCCAGCGGCGCGGGGTGCGCGGCATCGTCATCAACACGGGCATCCGCGACACCCAGGAACTGCGGGAGATGGGCTTCGCCGCATGGTCCCGTGCCGTGTCCGCGCAGGGCACGGTCAAGGCCACCGGGGGCTCGGTCAACGTCCCGATCGCCGTCGACGGCCAGGTCGTCCGCCCCGGCGACGTGATCGTCGCCGACGACGACGGCGTGGTGGTCGTCCCCCGCGAGCGCGCCCGGCAGGTCGTCGAGGCCTCCGAGGCCCGCGAGAAGAAGGAGGCCGCCACGCGCGCCGCGTTCGTGGACGGTCAACTCGGTCTGGACCGCTACGGGTTGCGCGAGAAGCTGAAGGAACTCGGCGTCACCTACCGGTCGTACGACGAGTACACCGCCGGGGAACGGCCGTGACCGGCACCGGCACCGGCACCGGCACCGGCACCGGCACCGGCACCGGCACCGGCACCGGCACCGGCACCGAGGAGGTGCGCTGCACACTGATGCGCGGCGGCACCTCCAAGGGCGCCTACTTCCTCGCCGACGACCTGCCCGCCGACCCCGGCGCCCGCGACGACCTGCTCCTGCGGATCATGGGCAGTCCCGACCCGCGCCAGATCGACGGCCTGGGCGGCGCGCACCCGCTGACCAGCAAGGTCGCCGTGATCTCCCGCTCAGCCGACCGGGACACGGACGTCGACTACCTGTTCCTCCAGGTCGCCGTGGACGCGCCCGAGGTCACCGACCGGCAGAACTGCGGCAACATCCTCGCCGGGGTGGGCCCGTTCGCCGTAGAGCGCGGGCTCGTGCCGGCCGGGGAGGCCGAGACCTCCGTACGCATCCGCATGCTCAACACCGGCGAACGGGCCGTCGCGACCTTCCCGACCCCGGGCGGGCGCGTCGACTACACGGGCGACACCGCGATATCCGGCGTGCCCGGCACCGCCGCCGCGGTCCTCATCGAGTTCCCGCAGGGCGCGGGTCCCCTGCTGCCCACCGGCAACGTCCGCGACACCGTCGCCGGCACCGAGGTGACCTGCGTCGACAACGGCATGCCCGTCGTACTGATCCCGGCCGCCGCGCTGGAGGTCACCGGGTACGAGACACCCGCCGACCTCGAGGAGGACACGGCGCTCGCCGACCGGCTGCGCGAGATCCGGCTGGCCGCCGGACACCTGATGGGCCTCGGCGACGTCGAGGGCGCCACCGTGCCCAAGCTGACCCTGCTCGCCCCGCCCCGGGACGGCGGCGCGGTCACCACCCGCACCTTCATCCCCGTGCGCTGCCACACCTCCATCGGCGTCCTGGGCGCCGCGAGCGTGGCGGCCGGGCTGCGCGTCCCCGGCGGCGTGGGGGAGGGCATCGCCCAACTCCCCGACTCCGGCGACCGCGTCCGGGTGGAACACCCCACCGGCTTCCTGGAGGTCGGCGTCGAGCTCGACCCCGGCCCGCTCGTGGTCCGGCGTACCGCCGTCGTACGCACCGCGCGCAAGATCTTCGACGGCACCGTCTTCCCCCGGTCCGCCGCGACGGCACCGATCCCCGCACAACGCCCTGGAGGCCACCATGACTCCGCCGCTCGGTGACATCGCCCACGTCGGCCACGCCCAGCTCTTCACGCCCGATCTGGACGCGAGCGTCGCCTTCTTCACGGACTACCTGGGCCTGACCGTCAACGGCCAGGACGGCGACACCGTCTACCTGCGCACCTACGACGACTACGAACACCACAGCCTCGTCCTCACCGCCCGCGCACAGCCCGGCCTCGGCCGTCTCGCGCTGCGCACCTCCAGTGAGGAGGCGCTCCGCCGGAGGGTGGCGGCGCTGGAGGCGGCGGGGCGGCCCGGCAAGTGGGTCGAGGACGAGCCGGGCATCGGCGAGCTGTACCTCACCACCGACCCCGACGGGCACGAGCACGCCCTGTACTGGGAGAGCGAGCACTACCGGGCACCCGAGGAACTGAGGCCCGCCCTCAAGAACCAGCCGCAGGCCAAACCCAACCGGGGCGTGGGCGTACGCCGCCTGGACCACATCAACTTCCTCGCCGCCGACGTCCTCGCGAGCGCCGAGTTCCAGGAACAGCTCCTCGGCGCCCGGCCCACCGAGCAGATCCGGCTCGACTCCGGGAGGATCGCGGCCCGTTGGCTGACCTTCACCGACAAGTCGTACGACGTCGTCTACACCGAGGACTGGACCGGTTCCTCCGGGCGCCTGCACCACATCGCCTTCGCCGCCGACACCCGCGAGGACATCCTGCGCGCCGCCGACCTCGCCATCGACACCGGCGTGTTCATCGAGACGGGCCCGCACAAGCACGCCATCCAGCAGACGTTCTTCCTGTACGTCTACGAGCCCGGCGGCAACCGCATCGAACTGTGCAACCCGCTCACCCGCCTCGTGCTGGCGCCGGACTGGCCGCTGATCACCTGGACCGAGGAGGAGCGGAGGAAGGGCCAGGCCTGGGGTCTGAAGACCATCGAGTCCTTCCACACCCACGGCACTCCGCCGGTCGCCTGACAGGCCGTCCTCACAGGTTTCGCACAGGGGGTGGGTCGCGCACGAATCGATCAGGGCCTTGCGCTCGTCGAACGGGACGAAGGCGCTCTTGNACACACAGGCCCTCCTCCGGCTCGCTCGACAACGGATCAACGTGCTGTTCGCGATGCTCCGCGACGGCACCTTCTACGAACCCAGAACCCCGCGCCTCGCTTGACGAAAGACATAGAGGCACCCCCCCGTCGCCCGGGACTCCCCTCAGGTCCTTGGAGCAGGGAGAGGGAGCACACCGCCCGCGGCTGCCGGGTCTGGGCGGCCCGTCGCGGTCGGGTCAGGGTGTCTCGTGCGCCTTGAGCAGGCGCGACGGCCCGGTGGCGAGGGCTCCCGCCGTGGACAGGGCGGTGAGGAGCAGCAGCGCCTGGCGGTAGCCGCCGGTGACGGCCGCGGTGACGGCCGGCAGCGCCAGGAGGGGGCCAAGCTGTACGGCCGTCTGGTAGACCGGCACCGCCGCGCCCCGGTGTTCCGGCGACATGCCGGAGGTTGCCTGCAGGTTGAGGGCCGCGAAGGACAGGACGAAGCCGGTCTCCACGCACAACAGCGCGGGCAGCACCCCGGTGACATAGGTCTCGGGCGGCCCGGTCAGCAGCGTGGTCACACAGCCGGCCGCCGCCGCACAGCCGCCGGCCGCGATCAGCCGTTCGGTGCCGAAGCGCCCCACCATCCGTCCGGTGAAGGGCAGAGCGAACGCCAGCGGTACGCAGGCCGGCAGGAAGGCGAGTGCCGTACGCCAGGAGCTCCACCCCCACTGGTCGTGCAGCCAGTGGGTGAGGAGCAGCAGCAGCCCCAGGTACGTGCCGTTGAGCGTCGCCGCGCACACCGCCGACCGCACGAACGGGCCGTTGCGCACCAGCCGTGCCAGGGTCGCCCGGAGCGGCGCGGCGGCCGTCGGCGCCGTGTCGGGCGGGATGAGGCGGACACCGACGATCAGCAGGAGCAGGGCGAACGGTGCGGGAAACACCGGGTTCCAGCGCCAGCTCAGTCCGGTGAGGGCCCCCGAAGCGAGGAGGCCCGCGGTGAACCCGGCCGCCCCGAACAGCGAGTACACCGACACCGCCCGGCGCTGCTCGGGCCCCGGCAGGTACGCGGTGCTGATGATGCCGAGTCCGGTGGGCGCGGTCAGCGCCGCGCACATGCCCTTCACCACCCGGGTGGCGATCAGCACGGCCCCCTGGTCGGAGAACCCGCCGGCCACCGAGGCGGCGATGAACACAGGCAGCGCGGCGAGATACACCCGTCGCCGGCCCCAGCGTGCCACGAGACGAGGCCCGAGCAGCAGCAGCGCCGCGAACCCTGCGGCGAAGCCGCTCATCACCCACTGGCCGGCGACCGCCGACAGCCCGAGGTCCCGCCCCATGGCCGGCAGCGCGACCAGCATGACGGACACCTCCAGGGCGTCGATGAGCATGTTGCCCGCGAGGACGAAGAGCAGAGCCCGCCGGCCGGAGCCGGCGCGGGGCGCACGGCGGGAGAAGAGGGTCGTCATCCGCTTGACCGTCCGACCGCTCAGCCGCCGAGCAGGGTGCCGCCGCTGGCGTCCAGGTAGGAGCCGGTGACCCAGCGGGAGTCGTCGCTCGCGAGGAAGGCAACGACGTCGGCGATGTCGCGGGCCTCCCCGACCCGGTTGAAGACCGAGTAGCCCGCCATGGCGGTCACCGCCTCCTGGTTGTCGAAGACCGGCGAGCCGTTGTCGGTGATGCCGGGACCCACACTGTTCACAGTGATGCCGCGCGCACCGAGGTGCTTGGCGAAGTGCAGGGTGAGCTGGTCGACGGCGCCCTTGGTCATCGCGTACGCCACCTCCTGCGGGTTGGCGACCCGGGTCAGACCGGAGGAGATGTTGATGATCCGGCCGCCGTCGGGCAGGTTGCTCAATGCCCGCTGCACGAGGAAGTACGGCGCTTTCGCGTTGACGGCGAAGAGCCGGTCGAACTGCTCGGGCGTGAGGTCCTCGGGGTTCACCCCGCCCATGACTCCGGCGTTGTTCACCAGGATGTCAAGGGTGGTGCTGCCGGTGCGTTCCTTCAGCTCCCGCTCCAGGCCCAGGAACAGCTCGTGGACGTCGCCCGGCACCCCGAGTTCGGCGAGCACCGGGAAGGCCCGGCCGCCCTCCTTCTCGATGGCGGCGACGGTCTCCTCGGCGGACGCCGGGTTGCTCGAGCCGTGCACCGCGACGAGCGCCCCCTCGCGGGCCAGCCGGATGGCCGTGGCCCGGCCGATGCCACGGCTGGAGCCGGTGACGAGCGCGGTCTTTCCGGTGAGCTTGCCCATGGTGGTCCTCCTGTGCGTGATGTGCTGACGAATCGGTGCGGAAGCGCCGGGCACGGCCGGCCGGCGGGCCCCGGGCGCGGCGGGGCCGCCGCTGTCGAGCCCGCTGATCATTGCGCCCAGGTGGCGGCGGGCCACCGGGATCTCCAGCAGCTCGCGGAACACCCCCCGCAGCGCCTCCACTTCGGGCCCGCCGAACATCAGCTGGGCCTGCGCCTCGATGTTGGAGAGCACGCGGGCGCCCACGGGATGGCGGACCGTGTGATAGGTGTCGAGCAGCTCCTCGCCGGCTCGGCCGGTGAGATGCGCGGCAAGGGTCCCGCCGAGCTCCATCGCGTCCTGCAGGCCCAGGTTGAGCGCCTGCCCGCCGACCGGCAGCTGGACATGGGCGGCGTCTCCGGCGAGGAACACCCGGCCCTTGCGGTAACGGACCGCCTGCCTGCGGGCGTTGTGGAAGGCGTTGACCCAGACGGGCCGGGCGCCGCTGATGTCCTCGCCGGTGACCCGTGCCCAGACGGCGCACACCTCGGCGAACGTGGGGACCTTGGAAGTGCCGGGAACCCGGTCGAACGCGTGCACCATGATGCGGGTGACACCGTCCGGTCCGCGGCGGGCGTTGGCCACCCCCTCCGGATGCCGCTCGAAGCGCCGCTCCGGCACATCGATGTCCGCCAGGTCGGCGCGCAGCAGCTCCTTGGTGGGGCCTGTTCCGGAAAGGCCGAAGCCCACCAGCCGCCGTACGGTGCTCTCCTCGCCGTCGCAGCCGACGACGTACGCGGCAGTGAGCCGCAGCCGCCCGCCGTCCGGCGCGGTGGCGACGACATGGACCCGGTCGGGCGCCTCGACCAGACCGGTGACCGTGTGACCACGCCGCACCTCGGAGCCGAGCTGCCCCGCCCACTCGCCCAGCACCGCCTCGACACGGGTCTGCGGTGCCTTCCACTGTCCGGCGTACGGGCTGTCGCCGGCCTCGGTCAGGTCGAGGCGGATGCCGCCGAAGTGGCCCGCTCCGGCGTCGGGCAGCGGCCCGAACCGGTCCAGCAGATCCCGCTCGTGCAGCAGTTCCATCGTGCGGGCGTGCAGGACCGAGGCCCGCGACTCGGTGGTGGGCGCGGCCAGCCGTTCCAGTACGGTCACCCGTGCCCCGCCGGTGCGCAGTTCCCCGGCGAGCATCAGGCCGACCGGCCCGGCGCCGACGACGACCACATCGGTGTCCAGCTGCCTCATGGTCAGCGCTTGTTCTCGGCGTAGTTCTTGGCGTGGCCCAGGGTGGCGCGGCTGTTGGTGCTCAGCGCGCTGCGGACGTACTCCCGGGCATCGGCGACGGTCGCCCCGGGGCCCAGGATTTTGACGATGTTCTCCGTGTTGAGGACCACGGTGTGCTGCGAGGTGGCGGCGACACCGCTTTCGTTCTCCGCGAACGTCCAGCAGCCGGTGTGCAGGGTCATCAGCGCGGGCAGGGTGACCTGCTTGTACGCGATCTTGTAGGGCGGGAAGGTCACCCGGTACGACTTCGTGGTGTGCGTCGAGCCGTCCTTGGCGCGGGTGTCCATCTCCAGGGTCTGCAGCCCCGGGGTGTCCTCCGAGAAGCGGACGGAGGCCACGTGCGGCAGCCGCTCCACCCACAGGCCGGCCTCGTTGACGAAGTCGTAGGCGTCCTTGGCCGATCCGGTGATCTGCACGGTGTCCTCGAAGGAGAAGGTGATCTCCTCGGCGGCGTGGGCCCGTTCGACGTTGGTCTTCAGTGCGGCCAGCTCCGAGCGGGAGTTGCGGTCGACGGCCTCGTCGATCCACTTCAGGCCCTCCGGATCGTCGTCGACGGCCCGGTAGTCGTGCAGCAGCCGGATGCGGGCGGACGCCGTGGAGAGCGGCTCGATGATCCAGGTGCCGCCCATCGCGGCGACCGGCGGGGTGGAGACCTCCTGGCGGAAGGTGATCCGCAGGTTCTCCGGGTCCAGGGTGCGGCGCGAGGACCAGTTCTTCGCCTCGCCGTTGGCGGTGGCCCAGATCCGGATGCGCTCCTCGCCCGCGCCGCGCTCCACGTGGTCGACGTAGATGGTGGGCGGGAAGATCCGCGGCCAGTTCTCCACCTCGGCGATCAGCCGGTAGACGGCGGCGGCCGGGGCGTCGACGGCGATCTCGTGCTCGACCTGGCGGGTCGTCATGGTGTCTTCTCCTGCGTGTGGTCGGGGTCCGGAGGCCGGGTATCAGAAGTTGCCCAGGCCGCCGCAGACGTTCAGCGCCTGGGAGGTGATGGACGCGGCGGCGTCGGAGGCCAGATAGCCGACCAGGCCCGCGACCTCCTCGGGGGTCGAGTAGCGGCCGAGCGGGATCTTCGCCTGGAATTTCTCGAGGATGGCGTCCTCGGTGCTGTCGTAGGCAGCCGCGTAGCCCTGGCGCACGCGCTGCGCCATCGGGGTCTCGACGTAGCCCGGGCAGACCGCGTTGACCGTGATGCCGGTGGGCGCCAGCTCGTTGCCGAGCGCCTTGGTGAAGCCGACGACGCCGTGCTTGGAAGCGGAGTACGGCGCGCCGAGCACCACGCCCTGCTTGCCCGCGGTGGAGGCGATGTTGAGGATCCGGCCGCGTTCCTTCTCGCGCATGCCGCCCGTGGTGAGCACTTCGCGCGTCATCAGGAAGACGCTGTTGAGATTGGTGTCGATCACGTCGTACCAGAGGTCGTCGGCGATGTCGGCGGTGACCCCGCCACCCGACCGGCCCGCGTTGTTGACCAGCACGTCGATCGTGCCGAAGCGGTCGACGGCCTGCTGCACCAGCCGCTTGATGTCGTCGGAGGAACGGACGTCGCAGGGCGCGCCGTCCACCTCCAGCCCCTCGTCGAGGAGTTCCTTGACCGTACGGGTCACGCTCTCCTCGGTGCGGGCGCAGAGGAACACCTGGTGGCCCTGGGCGGCCAGCAGCCTGGTCACCGCCAGGCCGATACCGCTGGTCGCGCCGGTGACGAGGGCGACCCTCCGGTGCTGCTGCGTCATGTCTGTCTCCTGGAAACGTCGGTGAAGGCGGCTGGACACACCGCTGCCGCCGGACCTGCGGCGGCACCGGCGGCAGAGCGGGAAAGGAAGAAAGGGAGGAAAGGGAAGGGGTGAAGCGCGCCGCCGGTTCCCGCCGAGGGCATCGACGGTGTCCGGCGGGAACCGACGGGGCGCGGTCCGGGACGGGCTCAGCCGATACGGGCCGGCACCAGCACGGCGTTGACGGCCGCGATCAGCTCACGCGGCGTCCGCGCGTCGGTCAGCGTCTCGTCGTCGAGGATGATGTCGAACTCGCGCTCGATCCGGCCGCTGGTCTCCAGCATCGCCAGGGACTCGTAGCCCAGCGACTCGAAGTCGGTGTCGACGATGTCCCCGTCGAGGTCGATGCCGTCGTCCGCGCCGGCTCCCTCGCGCAGGATGCGCTTGAGGTCGTCGAGGGTGAACTCATGGGCGGGCATGGGTGACTGTCCTTTCGTTGCTGGTGTGGGGGGCGGTCACGGCCGGCTCTCCGCGCGCCGTCGTGACCGCCGCCGCTCGCCGATCGGCACGCCACACGATGCGGCGCCCTCGGACCGGCCGAGCGGGACCATGGGGCAGCGTGCAGCTGCGGGGCGGAGGTGACGGAGGAGGCTGTTCCCGCCCGTGGGCGTCCGATGCGGTGCCACGCGCGAGGCACCGGTGCCGGACTTCCTCAGGGTGGTGCGGGCGGGGGACCGGCCGCGGGTGCGGCAGGCGCGGGTGTTCCCCGGCGGTTGCCGGAGGCCGTGGTCGTCCGCGGTGCGCCGACGGCGGCCCGAGCGGCCGTACGACGGTGGCCGACGGGCGTCGACGGCGTCGTCGCGGCCGGTGAGTGCCCTCGGGGACGGTGCGTCCCGGGAGAGCACGGCGGGAGCCGCGGGACCGGTTCTACTCGGCGGCGCGCACGACGACTGCGGAGTTGAAACCGCCGTGGCCGCGGGCGACCACCAGAGCCGAGCGCACCGGCGCCGTCCGCTCCTCGTCGACGACCAGGTCGAGGTCGTGGTCGGGGGAGGGTGCGATGCCGACGGACGGGGGGATCACCCCGTCCCGCATGGTGAGGAACGCGGCGGCCAGGTCCAGGGGTGCCGCCCCCGAGTACAGCCGCCCGGTCATCGTCTTGGGCACTGTCACGGGCACTGCCCGTGCCCCGAACACCTCGGTGATCGCCTCGGCCTCGACCCGGTCCAGCTCGGGGATCGCGGCCGCGTCGGCGAACACCACGTCGATGTCGCCGGGAGCCGTCCGGGCGTCGGCCAGCGCCAGCTCGATCGCCTTGCGCAGACCGGGTGGACGCCCGCTGCCGGGCCGGGGGTCGAGTGTGGCGCCGTACCCCGCGATCTCGCCGTAGATCTGCTGCGCGCCCCGGGCCCGGGCCTGTTCCAGCTCCTCCAGGACGAGCAGGGCGCCGCCCTCGCCGGGCACATGGCCGCTCGCCGCCGCGTCGAAGGGGAGATACGCCCGCTCCGGGTCGCGGCTGGTGCTCAGCCGGTTGCTCGCCATCTGCGCGACCCAGCCCCACGGGCAGATCGAGGCGTCGACGGCACCGGACATCACCAGCCGGGTGCCCTTGCGGATCTGCCGCCGGGCCTGTGCGACGGCATCCAGACCGCCGGCCTGGTCGCTGACGACCACGCCGCTCGGGCCGCGCATGCCGTTGCGGATGGAGATCTGCCCGCTGTTGACGGCGTAGAACCAGGCGAAGGACTGGTACGCGCTGACGTACCGGCTGCCCTTGCCCCACAGGGCCTGCAGCTCGCGCTGGCCGAACTCGAATCCGCCCGACGAGCTGGCCGTGATCACGCCCATCTCGAACTCGGGCAGCTCCCCGGGATGCACCGCGGCGTCCTGGAACGCCCAGTCGGCGGCCACGAGGGCGAGCTGGGTCATCCGGTCCGTCTGCGGCAGCAGCCGGCCGGGCAGATGTTCCTCCGCGGCGAATCCGTCGACCTCGCCGGCCAGTTGGGCCGGATAGCGGTCGGGAACGAAGCGGGTGATCCGGCCGATGCCGCTCGTCCCCTTGCGGGTCGCGGCCCAGTAGGCCGCCGTGCCCAGCCCGTTGGGGGCGACGACACCCAGCCCGGTGACGGCGACCCTGACACCCGTCGCGCTCACGCTGTCCTCCGATCGGGGCGGGCGAGCACCATGGCGCTCTGGAACCCGCCGAATCCGCTTCCCACCGACAGCACCGCGTCGGTCCTCCAGTCCCGTGCGGTCAGCGGCACGTAGTCGAGGTCGCACTCGGGGTCCGGGGTGTGCAGGTTGGCCGTGGGCGGCACGACGTGGTGCTCCATCGCCAGCGCGCTCGCCGCGATCTCGATCGAGCCGATCGCGCCCAGCGAGTGGCCCACCATGGACTTGATGGAGCTGATCGGCACCTCGTACGCGTGCTCGCCCAGGCTGCGTTTGAACGCCGCCGTCTCGTGCCGGTCGTTCTGCTTGGTGCCCGAGCCGTGCGCGTTGATGTAGTCGATGGCCCCGGGCTCGAGGCGGGCCTCGTCCAGCGCGACCCGGATCGCCTCGGCCATCTCGCGTCCGTCGGGGCGCAGGCCCGTCATGTGGAAGGCGTTGCTGCGGGTGGCGTATCCGGCGACCTCCGCGTAGACACGGGCCCCGCGCCGCCTGGCGCTGTCCAGGTCCTCCAGGACGAACACGGCCGAACCCTCGCCCAGCACGAAGCCGTTGCGCGTCCCGTCGAAGGGACGCGAGGCGTGCTCAGGGTCGTCGTTGCGCGGGGTGGTCGCCTTGATCGCGTCGAAACAGGCCACGGTGATGGGCGAGATGGGCGCGTCCGTCGCGCCGGCCACCATGACGTCGGCCGAGCCCTCACGGATCAGCTCGGCGGCGTAACCCACGGCGTCGAGACCGGATGTGCAGCCGGTGGAGACCACGGTGGTCGGGCCCTCGGCCCCCACCGACCAGGCCACCTCGGCGGCGAACGAGCTGGGCACCAGGTAGTTGTAGAGGTGCGGCACGGCGTACTCGTGGTCGACGAGGTCGAGCCGGCCGCTGTCGCTGACCGTGCGGTACTCCTGGTCGAGGCCCATCGTCGCACCCACGGCGCTGCCGATGGTCACGCCGGTGCGGTGCGGGTCCAGCGACGTGAACTCCACGCCGCTGTCCGCGACCGCCTCCCGCGCGGTGACCACCGCGAACTGTGCGGCTCGGTCCATCCGCCGGATGTCCTGGGCGCCGAGACCCAGTAGTTCCGCGTCGAAGTCCACCTCGGCGGCGACCTGCGAGCGAAACGGCGACGGGTCGAAGAAGCTGATGCGGCGGGTGGCGGTGCGGCCGTCGGACAGCAGGCTCCAGAAGCTCTTGGCGCCCACGCCGCCGGGCGCGGTGACCCCGATGCCGGTGATCACGACCCGCCGGCCGTGCGGGCCGCTCACCGCGCGGTCCACTGGTAGAAGCGCTGTGCCATGGCGTCGGCGGGGGAGCGCCAGGTGGCGGGATCGTAGGCGGTGATGAACGGCTTGAGGTCCTCGCTGATGCCGATGAACCGCGGGTCCGTCTTCGCGGCCTCTATTCGCTCGCCGCCGTCCTCGGTGTCGAAGTCCTGAAGGTGGAAGTAGAGCCCGCGGTACGAGAAGAGCTGGCGGCGCCGGGTGCCCATCAGATGCGGCATCTCCGTGCCGTCGAACTCACCGAACAGGCGGGCGACGTCCTCGGCAGAACGGGGTTCCATCCGGGCCACGATCAACGTGCTGTGCATGAGTGTCTCCTTGTCAGGACTGCTGGGTCCGGGACGGGCCGAACCAGCGCTCCAGTGCCATGGGCAGGTCGTGATGGCTGCCCGGTGCGACCCAGGCCACATGCCCGTCGGGACGTACCAGGACCGCCGAGGTGCCCGAGAGCGGGCTGCCGGCCAGGACGCCGTGGGGCTCCGCGGTGACGATGTCCACCCGGTCCGCCCAGTCGGCCGCGCGGTCGCGGAGGACGGCGTTGTCCTCCAGGTCGAGCAGCACGCCCCGGCCCGCGCGCAGCAGTTCGGTGCTGCTGGTCTTGCGCCGGTCGCCCACCAGCTCCAGGTGCGGCATGCGCAGCCCCAGCAGCGGATGCCGGCCCGCGCCGACGTCGTAGCGGATCTCCAGGCCGCTCACCATGCCGGCGAGATGACGGCTGACCTCCTCGTAGCGGACCAGCTCCGCCAGCACGTCGCGCAGCGGCTGGACCTCCTCGCCGCTGAGGAAGAGCAGGCCTTGGGCCTTGGTGTTCATCATCAGCCGTTCGCCCACCCGATGGCGCTCGCCGTGGTAGGTGTCCAGCAGTGCCTCGGGCGCGGTGCCGCGGACCACGGCGGCCAGCTTCCACCCCAGGTTCACGGCGTCCTGGACACCGGTGTTCATGCCCTGGCCGCCGGCCGGCAGATGGATGTGCGCGGCGTCCCCCGCCAGCAGCACCCGGCCGCGCCGGTACTCGGTGACCAGACGCGTCGCGTCGCCGAACGCGCTGACCCACTCGTGGTCGGCGTGCGAGATGTCGATGCCGGTGATCCGCTGCCAGGCGGCGGCGACCTCCGCGTAGGCGGGCGGCTCGGTGCGCCGACGGGGCGGGGTGCCGCGCTCGCAGACGATGATGCGGGTGACCCCGCGGTCGCCGAGCGGGCCGCACATGACCATGCCGCCGGGGTACGTCTCGCCGATAAGACGGGGCTCGAGGTCCACACCCTTGATGTCCGCGAGGTACATCTCCATGGTCGCGGCGGTGCCCGGGAAGTCGAAGCCGGCGGCCTTGCGCACGGTGCTGCGACCGCCGTCGCACCCGACGACATAGGGAGCCGTCAGTCGGTTCGCCTCGCCGTCGGGGCCGCGCACCTCGACCTCGACATGGTCGCCGTGGTCGCGCAGGGTGACCAGCTCGTGGCCGCGCCGGATGTCAGCGCCCAACTCACGCACCCAGTCTTCGAGCATGGTCTCGGTGTCCGACTGGGGCACGGTCTTGGCCGCTTGGTGAATGCTGTCGAGCACCCCGAAGTCGACCGGGGTACCGCCGAAGTGCCCGGCGTTGCTGGTCCCCATGTCACCGAAGCGGTGCAGCAGGCCGCGCTGGTCGAAGACCTCCATGGTCCGGGTGGTGAAGCCCAGTCCGCGAGATTCGCCGGTGCGCTCATCGAGCCGGTCCAGCACGATGACGTCGATCCCCGCAAGGCGTAGTTCCCCGGCGAGCATGAGTCCGGTGGGCCCGGCGCCGGCGACGATGACGGAAGCGTCCATGGATGTGTCCTCCGGGGGCGTCGGAAGGGTGGATACGACGAAGCGGCGCACCGGAAGAGGTCATCGGTGCGCCGCCTGGAACGGGCCGCCCGCTGGTGGCCCTGATGGGTGTGCCGGTTGCACAGACACACTGCTGCGGAAGCTAATGAAGAGCTTCTTCGGAATCGCTGCGGATGTCAATGCAGATTTTCCAATTCAACAACAAACTTGTGTCAAACCCGCGTCAAATCAGATTTGTGGCCACCGACAAAGAAGCTCCGCCAGGGGCGGTTCGCCCTTGGCGGAGCTTCCTTTTTTCCGGTGCTTTCCGGCGTTGGTCAGGTGCGGGGACCGAGCGATGCGTGGACGTCCTGCGCGTGATAGTAGGTGCGCCCGTTGCGGGCCTGTCGGCGCCAGCGGTCCTGGCTGGCGCGGCGGTAGACGCTGCCGGGTGCGATGCTCCACAGCAGGGCGATGTCACGGGCGGTCATCCAGCGCACCGCCGGCTCCTGCTCGGGCGTGGGACGGGCGCCGCGCCGCAGCCACTCCTGACCGGACCAGCGGTGCGCGGGATCGCTGTCGCAGCTGATCTCCACGGCGGACTCGGCGCCCTCGCGCCGGGCCGCAGCGGTCAGCAAGCCCGCGCAGTCGGGCACCACGCACCCGCCGACCGGTGTCCGGTGCCGGGGAGCGGGGTCGATCACCCGGCGGGCCCGGCGCACACACTGGGCGACCTCGTCGGACAGCTCGCCCGCGGCCCCATGGGCGACGAGCCAGTCGGTGTGCCGGAGCAGGAACGCGGCGATCTCCTCCGGGGCGTCGCGCGGGGCGCCGGCACCCCGTTCCTCGATCACCAGTGCGGCCCAGGACCGCAGGGTCCCGACGATCGCCGAGCGGGCGTCGGCGGCCGCGGTGTTGAAGGCCATGCCGGGCAGCGGGCCGCCGGAGGTGCGGTCCCGGGGTCGGTCGGCGCCCGTGAGGAGCTGTCCGCACTCGTCGTACAGGCGCGGCAGCCGTCGCAGATCGTGGGTGAGCCGGAGCCGGCAGGTCGGGCAGAGCCGGCTGCCGGCGACGGCGAGATCGCGGGCCCGGCCCGCCGCCTCGCTCCGCCGGCACATGGCGCCCTCGCACTCCAGCGGCCGTGCCGTCGTGTGTGTGGTCTTCGTGGTGTCCGTGAATCCGTGTGTCATTTCCCCCACCGCTTCCAAGTACGGTGAACCTATTTCGCGGATTCCGGAACGGACAAGCGAAAGCCCGCTACATGTAATTTCCCTGTAGCGGGCTTTCGTTTTTCCTGAGTGTGCTGTTCGGGAGATGTGGTCAGACCGACAGACGGGCCGCGATGCCGTCGAGGACGCAGTCCAGGCCGGTCTCGAACTGCCACAGCGGGTCGTCCTTGCGGTCGGCCTCGCCGATGTAGTGCGCGTACATCGGGAAGCGGCCGGTGCTCATGAGCCAGGCCATCTGCGAGGCGAGTCCCGAGCGGGCCTCCTCGCGGCTGGTCCAGCCGCGCACGCTCAGCAGTTGCATCAGACCGACCTCGGAGTCGACCGCGCCGTGCACATACGCGGTGACGGTGCTGTAGACCGCCATTGCCGTGTCCGCGTCGAGCCCGAGACCGTCGAGCGCGGCCAGCGCGGCCTCCGGAACGGCCAGTTGGTTCGGGGTCGGCGCGCACCAGGTCGCCCGGGTCACCCACGAGTGCCGCAGCAGGACCTCCCGGATCCGCAGGGCCAGCGTGCGCATGGTCGTGCGCCAGCCCTCCGTTCCGTCCGGCAGGTCCAGTTCGCCGTAGACGAAGTCGACCATCAGCTCCAGGAGCTCGTCCTTGCCGGTGACGTAGCGGTAGGCGGCCATGGGTGCCACGCCGAGCTCGGTGGCCAGGCGTCGCATGGTGACGGCGTCCAGTCCCTCGGCGTCGGCGATGCCCACCGCGGCCATGGCGATCCGCTGCGGGGTGAGCGTGGTGCGCGGGGCCGGTGCCGGGCGCTCGAGACGTTCCCACACGGAGACGTGGTCCCGGTCCTCGGTCTGTGGCTGTCTCTGCTGGGAGGCCATCGCCTGGGTTCCTTCCTCCGGACGGTGCTGCGTACAGCGTATCAGGAGTGGACAACGTACACGCCCATGTGTACGTTGTACGTGGAAGATACGACGTACACACCCGGAGGTGCTTTCCATGGCTGACGTGACCGGCGGCCCGCTGCGGACCGCGGTGATCATCGGCAGTACGCGGGACGGACGTTTCGGTCCGGTCGTCGCGGACTGGATCACCGAACACATCGCCCAACGCGAGGACATGACGGCCGACCTGGTCGACCTGGTCGACACGCCCCTGCCGACCGTCTTCCCCGCCTTCGGCCAGCCCCCCTCCGACGAGGTCGTGGCCCAGCTCGGCGCGGTGTCGCCGCGGCTCGCCGAGGCCGACGCCTTCGTGATCGTCACTCCGGAGTACAACCACAGCTTCCCGGCGTCGCTGAAGAACGCCATCGACTGGCACAACGAGCAGTGGCACGCCAAGCCGGTCGGCTTCGTCTCTTACGGCGGCCTCGCCGGCGGCCTGCGCGCCGTCGAACAGCTCCGCGTGGTCCTCGCGGAACTGCACGCGGTCACCATCCGCAACACGGTCAGCTTCCACAACTACGGCCAGATCTTCGGCGCCGACGGCAAGCCGACCGACCCCGGCTGCGACGGCGCCGCCAAGGCCATGCTCGATCAGCTCACCTGGTGGGCGCACGCTCTGCGTGACGCCAGGCGTGTCCGCCCGTACGCCGTCTGACGTCCCGCCACTCGCGAACTGGGGGCAGCGATGAACGACCGCCCGACACCCACTCCCGCACCCGCACCCGCACCCGCACCCGCACCCGACCGCCCCGCCTTACCCCGGCTCGGCGTCTTCGGGCTGATGCTCGGCATCTTCCTGGCGACGCTCGACGGACAGATCGTCAGCACCGCGCTGCCCACGATCGTGGGCGACCTCGGTGGCCTGGACCACTTCTCCTGGTCGGTGACGGCGTACCTGCTCACCATGGCCGCCGCCACCCCGCTGTGGGGCAAGCTCGGCGACCTCTACGGTCGCAAGGGCGCGTACACCAACTCCGTGCTGCTCTTCCTGATCGGGACGGTGCTGTGCGGCCTGGCGCAGAGCATGGGGCAGCTCATCGCCTTCCGGGCCGTCCAGGGCCTCGGTGCGGGCGGCCTGATGGTCGGGGCTCTCGCGGTCATCGGTGTGCTGGTGCCCCCGGAGGAGCGCGGTCGCATCCAGTCGATGGTGGGCATCATGCTGCCGGTGTCGTTCGTCGGCGGCCCCCTGCTCGGCGGATTCATCACCGACTACATGGATTGGCGCTGGACGTTCTACGTCAACGTCCCCATCGGCGTCGTCGCCCTGCTGGCCGTCGCCAAGGGCGTACGACTGCCCGCGCAGCGCGTCACGGGACGGGTCGACTACCTCGGCGCGGGCCTGCTGACCACCGGCATCCTCGCCCTCACCCTCCTTGCCAGCTGGGCCGGCACCACCTACGCCTGGATGTCCTGGCAGATCGCGGCGCTCGCGGTGGCCGTCGTGCTGAGCCTCTTCTGGTTCGTCCGCGTGGAACAGCGCGTCGCCGAACCCATCACGCCGCCGCGGCTGTTCAAGAGCCGGGAGTTCACCCTCGCCCAGGTCCTCAGCTTCCTGGTCGGCGCGATCCTGGTGTCCGTCATCAACTACCTGCCGCAGTACATGCAGTTCGTCCAGGGCACCTCGCCCACGGTCAGCGGCATGCTGATCCTGCCGCTGATGCTCGGCATGCTGACGGCTCAGCTGACCACCGGGCGGCTGATGGACCGCGGAGGGCTGGAGCGTGTCGTGCCGCTCACCGGAGGCACCGTCACCGTCGTCGGCGCCCTGCTGCTGCTCCTGGTCGGTTCGGGCACCCCGCTCGCCGCGGCCTCGGCACTGACCCTCGTCGTCGGAGTCGGCGTCGGGATCCTCATGCAGAGCACCCTGCTCACCACCATGAACAACGCCGCCCCCCGCGACATGGGCGCCGCGACCGGCACCGTCACCCTGGTACGTACGATCGGCGGCTCCCTCGGTGTCGCCGTCCTCGGAGCCGTGCACAGCAGCCGCATGGCCGACGTCATGGCGGGGCGGCTCGGCTCGGCCGCCGAGGAGCGGCTGACCGCCGGCGGCGAGCTGACGCCCGCCCTGCTGAAGGACATGTCCGCCGGTGTGCGCCACACCGTCGAGGACGCCGTCAGCAGCGGACTGCACGGTGTCGTGGTCGGCGCCGCCGTGCTGTCCGTGATCACCTTCGCCACCGCGTGGTTCATCCGCGCGGTACCGGCCCACGATCCGGCGACGGCGGCGACCGCCACCGGTAGCGCCCCGGATGCGGACTCCGTCCGCACTCCGCCCGGGGACTGAGCGCGGGCCCGGGCCCCGCCCGGACGCCCCGGTACCGGGCGGCTCCGCCCGCCCCCAGGCTGCACCAACCCATCCGAGCTGCCGACCGCACGGTGTGAATCCAATCCCCCGTCGCGCCGTGCGGTCGGCTCCCTACCGAAGGCAGACACTGATGCCCACGAATCCGGTCGAGCGTGCCAAGGACATCCTGGCCCGTCCCTTCTCCCTGGGAGGCCTCAGCCTGCCCAACCGTGTCGTGATGGCGCCGATGACGCGCGAGTTCTCCCCGGGCGGCGTCCCGGGCGAGGACGTGGCGCGCTACTACGCCCGGCGGGCGGCCGGCGGCGTCGGCCTGATCATCACCGAGGGCACGTACGTCGGCCACGACTCGGCGGGCAACAGTGCGCGGGTCCCGCACTTCCACGGTGACGACGCCCTGGCCGGCTGGACCGCGGTGGCCGACGCGGTCCACCAGGAGGGCGGAAGGATCATGCCGCAGCTGTGGCACGTCGGCATGGACCGCACGGTCGGCAACCCGCCCGTGCCCGACGCTCCGCGGATCGGCCCCTCGGGCATCGCCCTGGACGGCACGCAGCCGGGCCACGCGATGACCCAGGCCGACATCGACAACGTGGTCGCCGCCTACGCCTCCGCCGCTGCCGCGGCCGAGGCCCTGGGCTTCGACGGCGTGGAGATCCACGGCGGACACGGCTACCTCATCGACCAGTTCCTGTGGCCCCACACCAACCGGCGCACCGACGGCTACGGCGGTGACGTCGCCGGCCGTACCCGCTTCGCCGCCGAGATCGTGGCCGCCTGCCGGGCCGCCGTGTCCGACGAGTTCCCGATCTCCTTCCGGTTCTCCCAGTGGAAGGTGAACCACTACCAGGCCCGGGTCGCCGAGACCCCGCAGGAACTGGAGACTCTCCTCGGCCTGCTGGCGGAGGCGGGCGCCGACATCTTCCACTGCTCCACCCGCCGCTTCCACCTCCCCGAGTTCGAGGGGTCCGACCTCAACCTCGCCGGCTGGGCGAAGAAGGTTTCCGGCAAGCCCGCCATCAGCGTCGGCTCGGTGGGCCTGAGCAACGAGTTCCTCCAGGTCTTCCAGGGCGAGCAGGCCAGCGTCACGGCCATCGGGGAGCTGCTCGACCGCATGGAGCGTGACGAGTTCGACCTCGTGGCGGTGGGGCGGGCCCTTCTGGGCGACCCCGAGTGGCTGGCGAAGATCCTCTCCGGGCGCCACGACGAGCTCAGCCCCTTCCACGTGGGTCTCGTCGGCAGCCTCGACTGAAAGCCGTACCACCCGGCGGTCCCAGCGGGTCCCAGGCCCGCTGGGACCGCGGGCCCGACGAACCCCCGTCGCTCCGGCCGGCCTCCGGAGCGGTGGACCGCGGCCCGCAGGCTGCCCGACATCGCCCGTTCGTCACCGCCGAACTCACCCACCGGATCATCCGACGCCGTGAGGAAGGCGCGGCGGCGGCCGACGGTGCCGTGCCCGTTCTCGACTCCCTGAGCCTCAAAGAGGCCTGACGGGCGGCACAGTGCTTTCTCCCTTTCCCCCATGGAAAGCACGCACAGCTCTTGCTAGTGTGTGGGCGAAGCTCCGCCCAGGGACGGGTTTACATACCCGGGGATCCGCGGCAGTTCGCCGAGTCAAGCGGTCATCGGCCCATTGAGAAACGTCAATGGAGCCGTCCAGACGGAGCATTTCTTCCGTGCAGCCGTGAGTGGCCCCGATCACTGTTGGTCAGGTGGTCCCTGGCACGCCTTCACATCTGGTTGCGCGGTTTCCGGGGCACCCGCCTGCGCGGTGTCTCGTTGATCAGCAAAGGGGGAATGTTGATCGCCCTGCTCTCTGGGACCTGGCATGAAGTGGCAGACGGCAGAGGGGAGTCCGGACAGGAGTGGAGACGCATCAGCTCGCTGATAGGTGAAAGCGGTGCCGACTGGGTGGCCGACCCGGTGCGCCGTATCGAGGAACTGACGGACCGGGAATTCGACGTGTTCATCCTCCTCGGCCGAGGGCTGTCGAACCAGGCGATCTCGGCATCCCTCTACGTCACCGAGCGCACGGTGAAGTCCCATGTCACGCGCATCCTCGCCAAGTTGCGTCTGGACTCGCGGCTGCAGGCCGGCCTGGTGGCACAGGCCTACACGCACTGTGTCGCGCTCGGCTCGAAGTAGGCGCGCGACTGTCAAGTGTACTTTCGTCCGGTGCGCCGCGCGTCCGGGCGATGGTTGACTGTTTCGGTACCTATCAAGCTCCTCAAGTACTGGGTTCCGCGAGTGCTTTGACACTTCAATACGAGTGGAGTCACGACGGGGATGACGACAGCGGAAACGGCAGTTCTCTTTCCGGGCCAAGGTGCATTCGACGGAGCGGCGCTGCGTGCCGCCAGAATGAAGTACCAGCAAGTCGACCAAGTTTTCAAGGCAGTTGACACGGTCGCCGAGGAAATCTTCGGAAGCGCGGTTTCCACCGCACTCTTCGAAGGCGCTCCACTGACCGCGGAAGACCTGCTGCAACAGCCGATCCGGGTGTCCCAGCTGGCGATCTACGGCAGTGATGTGGCCGCCTGGCGCATTATGCGGGACAACGGCCTGAGGGCGCGCTTTCTCGTGGGCCACAGCCAGGGCGAGATCGCGGCACTCGTCGCCGCCGAGGCGTTCTCGGTGGAGGACGGAGCGCGCATCGTGGCCGAGCGCCTCCGTGTCCTTCAGGACGCGGAGGCCGCCGTCGGCCGGATGGCGGCCCTGGCGCTCGACGGACAGCGCACGCGGCGACTGCTCGCACTGCTCGACGACCCCGCCCTGGTGGTGGCCGCCGAGAACCACGACCGGCAGACGGTGATCAGTGGCCCCGAGCGCTCCGTGCTGGCCGCGCTGCGCGTCGCCCGTGAGCTGAGCGCCGGCGGCGTGCTGCTGAAGTCGCCGTTCGCATTCCACACCCCGGCGCTGGAGCCCCTGCGGGCGCCGCTCGCCGCCAGGATCGCCCGCCTGCCCCGGCAGGCGCCGCAGGGGGCGGTGTACTCGCCCATCCTGGAGCGGACGTACCGCGCGGACGACGACCTGCCCGCCCTCATCGCCGAACACCTCGTCAGGCCGGTCGGCTTCCTCGCGACGGTGCGCACCCTCCACGGCAACGGCGTCACGACGTTCGTCGAGGCGGGCGGGCTGAATTCCCTCGGCCGCTGTGTCCAACGCGTCCTGGCCGAAGCCGGGGACATCACCGTCCGGTCGACCTTCACGCTGGACTCCGCCGGACGGCTCGGAGTCGAGGAGGCCGTCACCGGGCTCTCCGGTCCCGGGGCGGAGTCCTTCGAACAGTTCTGGGCGAGGTACGGAGCGCAGCTCGTCGAGCGCGTGCGGACACGGTTGTCCGACGGGACAGTGGTGTCCGCCGGGTCTGCCGCACCCGGCGCCGAATCCGCCGCCGCGCCGGCCGCGACCACAGTGCCTGCCGGGCCGGCCGAATCAGCGCCGCCGCCGGATGCGGCCGGTGTGCCCGCCGCCGCCGGGGTGCCGGACCGGACGGAGCTCCTCGCCGCGGTCCGCTCGCTCTACGCTCAGGCGCTGGAGTATCCCGAGGAGGTCTTCACCGAGGACGTACTGCTGGAGGCCGAACTCGGCATCGACTCCGTCAAGCAGGTGGAGCTGCTGAACCGCGTCACCGGCCGCTACGGCATCGTGCCCACGGACAGCGGCTTCCGGCTGTCCGACTGCGACACCGTCGGCAAGGTGGTCGATCTGCTCCAGGCCCGTCTGACGGACAGCGACGTGCCCGTCGCCGCAGTCTGAGCGACCCACCACTTCCGGGTGCCGCGGCCCGCCTCGCCACCCGGTCCCGGACCGCGCGACAAGGAGCAATCCCGCGATGCAGCAGCTCAGTGGCAGACTGGCCCTGGTCACCGGTGGAGCCAGGAACATCGGCCGGAGCGTGGCCAGGGTCCTCGCCGAGCGTGGTGCCCACGTCCTGGTCAACTACTTCCACTCCCACGACGAGGCCCTGCGCACCCGCGCGGAACTCACCGCCCTCGGCGCCCGTGTCGATCTGATCAGGGCCTCCGTGGCACGGCAGGACCAGGTCGACCGGATGTTCGCCGAGATCGACGAACGCTTCGGCCATCTCGACATCCTGGTCAACAACGCGGCGAACGGGGCGCTGCTCCCGCTCGACCGGATCACCGACGCCGCGCTCGACAAGGCCCTCGACACCAACTACAAGGGCAGCCTGCGCTGTGCCCGGGCGGCGGCGCCGCTGATGGCCCGGCGAGGCGGCGGATCGATCATCCAGATGTCGGCTCTCGGCAGTTCGCAGATGGTGATGGCCAACTACCTTGCGTGCGCGCCGGCGAAGGCCGCCGTCGAGGCCGTCACCCGTTATCTGGCCGTGGAGTTCGCCCCGCTCAACGTCAGGGTCAACACCGCGTCCGCGGCCATGCTGGTCAGTGAGGTGGCCGACGCGTTCCCGGACGCCGAGGCGATGCAGAAGGTCGTCCGGGACGCCACTCCGCTGGGCCGACTCGGCTCGCCGGAGGAGTTCGCCGCCCTCGTGGCCTTCCTCGCCTCCGACGACTCCCGCTGGATCACCGGCCAGACCGTTCTCGCCGACGGGGGACTGTCTCTGGGAGCGGCCCTTCTGTCGCCACCGCGCGGAGAGCGGGGGATCGAGCGGGGGCCGGAGCAGGGTGACCCGGCGGCGGAGGCCGACGACGACGACGTCGTTGCCGTGAACGCCGAACCGGCGGTGGGCGACGAGGCCGCGTCCGACGACCCCGTGGCCGACGACATCGCCATCGTCGGTATGGGGCTGGCCGTCGCCGGTGCCAACAGCCCCGAGGAGTTCTGGGAGTTGCGCACCAAGGGGGCAGACCTGTTCACCCCCGTGCCCGCCGACCGCTGGGATCGCTCGACCTTCCACTCGGCAGACGCCACGGCGCTCGACAAGTCGTACCAGGACACATGCGTCTTCATCACCGACTTCCAGCCGGTGACCGGAGCCGCCGAGACGATGGACACGACGGGTGGTGACACGGACGGCGCGGCAGACCAAGAGCTGACGACCACCTGGCTGCGCCACAGCCTGGTGCAGGCGCTGCGCGGCGTACGGCGCGATCCGTCCGCCCGTCATTCCTTCCTGGTGGGCTACACCCCCGACGGCAGCCAGCACCTCGAGGAGGCCGGCGTCCTCGCGGGCACGGACGCACGGGCCCGGCGCGTGGCCGACTCGCTCGACCTCACCGCGCCACAGCGTGGCCACCTCCTGAACGCGGTCCACGACACCCTGGCCCGGCGGTACCGGCGCGGTGCGCACGCCCCGGAGCGGTTCCTGCCGCATCGAGTCGGTCAGCTCGCGATGGCGGGCGTCCTGCCTGCCGACACCGAGTTGCAGATGATCGACACCGCCTGCTCGTCCTCGCTCTACGCCATCGACCTCGGCGCCAAGGGCCTGTTGAGCGGCAAGCACGACATCGCCGTCTGCGGCGGCGCGTTCGCGCTCGCCCCGCGCGGCACCGTGCTGTTCTCGAAGCTGCAGGGCCTGTCCCGGCGCGGGGTGGTCCACTCGCTCGACGCGGACGCGGACGGCGTGGTCTTCGCCGACGGCGCGGGCGTCGTCGTGATGAAGCGGCTCAGCGACGCGCGACGCGACGGCGACCACGTCCTCGGCGTGCTCAGATCGGTCGGAGCCTCCTCCGACGGCCGGGGCAAGGCGATCTACGCGCCGAACCCGTCCGGCCAGGACCTCGCCGTCCGCTCCGCCTTCTCCGAGGGCGGCTCGCCCGCCGACGTCGACTGGATCATCGCGCACGCCACGGGCACCCCGGCCGGGGACCTCGCCGAGTTCAGCACGCTCCGCGAGCACTTCGGCAGGGTACGACCGGCGTACGTCACCTCCAACAAGTCCCTCATCGGACACACGGGCTGGGCGGCCGGCGTGGTGTCCGTCATCGAGGCGCTGCTGGCCATGGAGCACGGCACGATTCCGAAGCAGTTCCGGTTCACCCGGGCGCCCGAGTCGTTCGGCCTGGACGACACCCTCCTGGAGATCCCGACCGAGAACGTCACCTGGCCCGCGTCGGACGGCCGGCCCCGTACCGTCGCCGTGTCCGGCTTCGGCTTCGGCGGTACCAACGCGCATCTCCTCCTGCAGGAACACCGCGGGCGGGAACGCCGCCCACGGGCCCTGCCTCCCGCGGCGCCCGCCGGCACCGGAGACCGGGTGGTCGTCGTCGGATGGTCGGCGCACGTCCCCGGCCTCGACCGGGACGGTGTCGTCGAGTGGATCGCCGGGCGCGGCAGCGGACCGGCCGACAGCTTCGGCTCCGCCTACCCGACGCCGCCCCTGCACCGGGTACGGCTGCCTCCCGCGACGGTCCGCACCATCGACCGCTGCCAGCTGATGATCCTGGAGTGCGCCCACGACCTGCGCGGTCGGCTCACGGAGTTCTGGGACAGCACCACCGCCTCGGCGGGTGTGTTCGTCGGTCACATGGGCCCCACCCGGGCGGCCATGCTGTACGCCAACCGCTGCTTCCTCGACGACATCGGGAAAGCCCTCACCGAGGACCCGGCCACGGCGGCGCTGCCCGGACTGCCCGAGCTGCTGACGGGGCTGCGGCAGCTCGTGCGCGACGAGATACCGGCGTCGAACGAGGACGCGTTCCCCGGCATGATGCCCAACGTCATCTCGGCCCGGGTCGCCAACTACTTCGACCTCAAGGGCCCCAACATCACCCTCGACTCCGGGTACGCCTCGAGCCTCACCGCCGTCGAGACGGCCGCGCGCTACCTCCGGTCCGGCCGGCTGGACTTCGCCCTGGCGGGCGGGATCAACGGCAACAGCCTCCCGGAGTACGCGACCCTGCTGGCCGGGCTCCCCGAGGGCGGGCCCGGTGCGGAACTCTCCGAGGGCGCCTTCATGTTCGCCCTCACCACCGAGTCCCGGGCCCTCGCGGAGGGGCTGCCGATCCTCGGCCGGATCGCGGACCTCACGGTCGGTGACATCCCGCCCGGCGACCGCGGCGTCGACCTCCTGCCGCCCCCGACGCCCAAGAGCTCCGCTCAGGCGGGGCCGGCCGCGCCCCCCGCAGCCCGTTACCTCGGCGCCGCCGGTGCCCTGAGTATCCTCCGGGCCCTGCTGGGCAAGCCCGGCACCGTGGGCGTCACCTGTGCGACAGGAGCCCCGAAGAGCACAGTCGGCCTCACCCTCGACATCCCCGCCGTACCCCACCCCGACCCCCTGCCCGCCCGCCGCTCCCAGCCATCACCACCGCCTGTCGCGACCCCCGCCGTCGCGTCGGCCCCCCGCGGCGAGCCGCGGCCCGGGCCCCTGCCCGTCCGCCGCCCGCGGCCATCGGCACCCGACCTCTCCCTCCGGGCGGCGCGCTCCGGGGCGTTCCAGCTGCCCGCAGTCTTCCTCGATGGAGAGCGGGCGGCCACGGGGGACGCGCTTGAGACGGTTCGTCACGTGGCCGAGCTGACCGAACTGAGCGGACCCGAGCCGCACGAGCGCGTCGACTTTCTGCCTCCCGGTGCCGTCGTCCTGACCGATCTGCCCGACCTGGACGCCGCCCTGCAACACATGCCGCCCGACGTCACTGTCCTGTCCACCGCACCGGCGGGCGCGACCGGGACCCGCCGGCACCACCTGCCGGAGCCCACCGCGGAGGCGGTGCGCGCGGCCCTCGCCGACCACGGCCCCGTACGGCATCTGCGGATCGTCACCGACCTCGCCCGCCCGGCACCGCTGGACGGCTCCACCGGCACTCCGGACGGCCTCGTCCCCTCCCTCACCGCCCTGCACGACGTGGCGTTCCTCGTACTGCAGGCCGCCCACCCGGACTTGGCGACCTCCGGCGCTTCGTTCCTCACCCTCCTCCTCGGCGCCGTCACCGACGGTGTTCCGCACCCCTGCACCGGCCTGTTCTCCGGGCTGGTCAAGTGTGCGGGCCTGGAGCTGCCCGACGCCCTGGCGTTCCTGCTGGCCACCGACGAACGGGAGCCGCACACGGGCGCCCTCCTCGTGGAGCGGGAGACACGGGCCGTACGCACCTTCCCCGTCGTCATCCACCTGGACGGCCGGCGCCACGCCCCCGCGCTCCGGCCGGAGAAGGCCCTCCCGGACGCCGAGGGCCGCGGGACCGTCGCGGCCCGCCTCGGCCTCGACTCCGTGGTGGTCGCCGTCGGCGGTGCCCGCGGCATCACGGCCGAGGTGGTCACCGCACTGGCCGAGCACTTCGCCCCGCGGGTCTATCTGCTCGGCAGCAACCCGCTGGACGACTACCCCGACGACGTGTTCGACGGCAGCGACGACACCTTCGCCGCCGGCCGACAGGCGTACATCCGCGAGCACCTCGCGGCCGGCGGCCGCACGGTGGCGGACATCAACCGCGCCTTCGACCGGCTGCTGGACGCACGCGCCGCCCGCCGCACCATCCGCCGCCTGGAAGAATTCTGCGGACCCGGCCGGGTCACCTACCTGACCTGCGACGTCCGGGACGAGGCAGCGGTCGCGCGGACCGTGGACCGGATACTGGCGGAGCAGCCCTCCGTGGACCTGCTCATCAACGCGGCCGGACGCAACAGGTCCGCCCTGATCAAGGACAAGGACTTCGCCGAGTTCCGGGCGATCCGGGACCTGAAGACCCTCGGCTACCGCAACCTCAAGCGCGCGTTCGCCCGCAGGCCGCCGACGACCTGGTGCAACTTCGGCTCGCTGCTCGGTCACTTCGGTCAGCTCGGCGAGCCCGACTACGCGGCCGGCAACGACTACCTGGCGACGGCCGCGGCCTCGGCCGCCGCGCAGGGCACCGACGAGTTCACCATCGGCTGGACGCTGTGGGACGGCGTCGGCATGGGAGCCGGCGAACTGACCAAGGCGTACTTCAAACGCGCCGGGTCCTACAGCCACATGCCGGTCGGCGAGGGCGTCCACCACTTCCTGCAGGAACTCCACGCGGACCGCCGCAGGGCGTCCGTGGTGCACATCGGCGCGGCGGAACGGGAGACCGTCGAGCGTTTCTACCCCGGCTATCTGGCGACCGGCGCCGCCCTGCCCGGCGTACCCGGCAAGGGCACCTTCTACCTGCGCCGGCCGGTCTCCGCGGACGCCGACTCCACGGTCTTCGACTGCACCTTCGACCTGGGCACCGACGGCTACCTCGCCCACCACACCGTCGGTGGCGTACCGACCCTTCCGGGCACGTTCGTCGTGGAGATCGCCGTCGAGGCGGCACGCCATCTGGTGCCCGGCTGGAAGGCCCTCGCCCTGGAGGACCTCCGGTTCGACAACTTCCTGCGCGTCCATGCGGGCGTCCGCTCCGCGCCCAAGAAGATCACCGGCCGGGTGGTGGACCGCGGGGACGACCTCACCGTGGTCGACGTGGCCGTCACCGGAGACGTACGAGCCCCCGGCGGCGTCCTGCTGGTCGAGAACAAGGTGCACTTCACCGCACGCGTGCTGCTGCGCCGCGACACCCCCGACGCCCCTTCCTGGGAGCACTGGGACGACGGCGACGACACCCCGGTCGCCGACCCCTACCACGTACCGGCGTCCCCGGTGTCCCTGACGGGCCCCTTCGTCTCCACCGGGCGCACCCGGCTGCACCCCCTCGGCAAACGCTCCCTCTACCGGGCCGCCGTCCCCGACCGGGACCCCGCCCTGTCCCGGTTCCTCACCCCCGCGATCCTGCTGGACGGCCTGGCCCGCACCGGGGTCCTGCACCTGGAGGACGGCCGGCTCGTGCCCATCGCCGCGCCCCTGTCCATCCGCCGGGTGGACCTGTACGAGGAGGCCAACGACATCGAACTGACCAGGCGATACGGCCGGCTCCACCTGTACGCCACACCGCCCGCGTTCGACATGACGGGGCCCGCGCCCCACAACCGGTTCGTCGCCGTGACACCGGACGGCCGGGTCGTCGCCCAGATGCAGGACATGACCGCCACCGTCGTCGGATATGCGGACGCGGTCTCCGGGCGTCTGTACTCCCCGGACAAGCAGCCGCTGTCCGACCCCGCCGACACCGAGACGCTCAGGAAGGCCGGCTGATGCGGCACCGAACGACGATCACCGATCCCGGTGGGAAGCAGCAAGAGCAGGCCCCGGGCCCCACCGGCAGTGTGCTGTTCGGCGCGCTCAGCAGCTTCAGGAAGGACACCCTGCGCCTGCTGACGGAGCTCCAGCGTCAGTACGGCGGCGTGGTTCGGATGAAGATGGGTCCCTACCTGGTCCACCAGGTCACCGACCCCGAGGCGGTCAAACACGTCCTGCAGGACAATGCGCGGAACTACGTGCGCGGAAGGTTCTACCGGGGCTTCAACCTGTTCTTCGGCCGGGGCATGCTCACCACCGACGGCGCCGAGTGGCGGACCCGGCGTGCGGTCAGCCGGCCCTTCTTCCACCGGGCCGCGCTGCGCGCACGGTCCGCCACCGTCACCGACACGGTGGAGGAACTGCTGGACCGATGGGAGCCCCACGCGCGCAGCGGCCAACCCGTCGACATCACCGACGACATGATGTGGCTGGCCATGGGCGTCCTGGGCCGCATGATGTTCGGCGTCGACCTGCGCCCGTACGCCGACCGGCTGTTGCCCGCGGTCCGCTTCTCCCTGAAGGCCATGATCCTCACCGGCGAGGTCAAGCAGATGCTGCCCCGCTGGGTGCCGACTGCGTACCAGCGCAGGCTCAAGCGGCACCAGCGGACCCTCAACGACGTCATGGACGAGATCATCGACCTCCACCGGTGCGGCGGGGGCAGCCCCGACAGTGTGGTGGCCGCCCTCCTGAAGGCGACCCACGAGGTCACCGGAGAACCGTTCACCCAGCGGCAGATACGCGCCGAGCTCAAGACCCTGTTCCTCGCCGGCCATGAGACCACCGGCTGCGCCCTCGCCTGGACCCTTCACGCGATCGCCCGGCAGGAGGACGTCCGCACCCGGCTCGACGCCGAAGTGACCACGGTGCTCGGCGGCCGGGTGCCCACGGCCGAGGACGTCGACGACCTGCCGTATCTGCGCGCGGTCGTCGACGAGTCGCTGCGCCTGTATCCGCCGATCTGGCTGTTCCCCCGGGACACCGTCGCCGACGACCGCATCGGCGGCCACCACGTCCCGGCCGGCAGCACGGTGCTCGTCCCGGTGTACGCCGCCCACCACAACCCCGACGTCTGGGACGACCCCGAGGCCTACGCTCCGGAGCGGTTCTGCCCCGCGCACGCGGGCCGCGGTGCCGACGGCGCCGGCCGGGCCGGGGGGACGCCGCGGCAGCGCGACCGCTACGACTACTTCCCCTTCGGCGGCGGCGCCCGCAAGTGCATCGGCATGGACCTCGCCCTGCTGGAACTGCGGCTCGCGGTCGCCATGGTGGTACAGCGCTACCGGCTCCAGCCGGCCGAGGGCCACCCGGCACGGCCCACGGCGCTGGTCTCCCTGCGCCCGCAGCCCGGTGTCGTCGTGCACATCAGGCACCACAGCCCGGGGGAGCGGAAGGCCCCCGCGGCATGAGCCGTCTCGCCCCGGCGCACCCCACGGCGACCCGCCCGGTGGCGCCGGTCCACCGCGTCCGCTGGCGGACCGTGGCCGAACCCGACCTGCCCCCGCCCGCGCCGGTCCTGCGCGGGGCCAAGGTCCTCGTGCTCGGCGGAACGCCGCCGCTCGCCCGGGCCGTCACCGAGGCCCTGCGCGCCGCCGGCGCCGTCGCCCGCGTCGCCGGGGACGGGATCTGGCCGGTGCCGGGCGAGGTGCCCGACGGCCTGCTGGACCTGGGCCACGCCGAGCCCTTCGTACCCGGGGAACACCATGGCTACCGTCGTGCGCTGCTGCGCTCGGTGACCGCGTTGCGGGCCTGCTATCCGCACTGGCGCAAGGAACGGGACGCGCGCCGCCTGTTCTACATGGCCGTCACCTACCTCGGCGGATCCATGGGGTACGACACCTCCGACGAGCCGTCGGCGGTGCAGCCGCTGGGCGGGGTCTGGGCCGGCCTCGCCAAGACGGTGCACCGGGAGATCCCCAACTGCAACATCCGCGTCGTGGACACCAGCCTCACCGATCTGGCGGACCTGCCCCGGCGGATCACTCGGGAGCTGTACCGCTGGGGCCCGTTCGAGATCGGTCACCGGGCCGGGCGCCGCCGCACCCTTCAGGCGGTCCAGGAGGAGGCCGGCCCGTCGCAGGTGTCCCTGGGCGCCGGAGACCTGGTGCTGCTCTCGGGCGGCGGACGCGGCATCGGCTGGCGGCTCGCGCGGACGCTGGCGGCCCGCCACGGCTGCGCGGTGGTCGTCACGGGGCGCGCTCCGCTGCCCGGCGCGGACGCCCCGTCCCGGACGCGCGACGACGAGCGGTTCACGGCGTACGAGCGGAGCCTGTGGGCGCGGCGGCGCCAGGGGCGCCCACTGGCCGATGTGCGCGCCGCGATCGACGCAGCCCGGCGCGACCGGGAGCTGATCCGCCACCTGGACGAGGCTCGAGAGGAGGGATTGCGCATCTCCTACGAGGTGTGCGACGTCACGGACCCCGATCAGACCGCGGCCCTCGTCGCCCGGTACGGGACGGCGATCACCGCTGTCGTGCACAACGCGGGCGTCGACACGCCGGCCCGGCTGCCCAAGAAGACCGACGAGGACTTCCTTCGCACCGTCGCCACCAAGGTCGACGGCTTCGTCAACCTGTTCTCCGCCGTACGCGGGCTGCCTCTGAAGTTCTTCTGCAACGTCGGTTCCCTCACCGGTCGGCTCGGCGGCATGGTCGGCCAGCTCGACTACGCCGCCGCCAACGACGGACTCGCCCGTCTCGGCCTCTGGGCGCAGACCCGGGTCGCCTTCCCCGTCATGACGCTGTGCTGGCCCACCTGGGACCGGCTGGGCATGGTCGCCAACTTCGAGGCCACTCTGCGCTACATGGCCGCGCTCGACGTGACGGAGGGCATCGACCTGTGGACGCGGGAACTGACGGCGGGCTCCCGCGGCGAGATCACCTACGTCGGCCCGCTGGGCCGTGCCCTCGGTCCGCAGCAGAGCCGCGGATACCGCGTGAGCGCGGACCTGCCGGGCCACCGTGAGCTGCTGTCGGCGGTCTTCCATCTGGGCGAGCCGCGTACACATGTGCCGCATGCGGAACAGACCGCGCTGATCACCCTGGACCGCGCGCACGCTCCGGTCCTCACCGACGTACTGGTCGGTGAGGAGGCGGCACTGCCGGTGTCGTTGCTGCTGGAGAACGCGGTGCGGGGCGCGGCCTGGGTGCAGCCGGAGGACTACGCCCCCCTGACCCTGCGGGGCGTGCGCGACGTACACGTCACCCTCGCGCACCTTCGCCTGCGGCACGGCCGGATCGCCCTGTACCGGTCCGTCACCGCGGGCTACACCGACGGTACCTGGACCGCGGACGTCCACTACCGCACCGCCGACGGCGACCGTCCGGCCGCACGCCTGCGGCTCGTGTACGCCCGCGAGACACAGGACGACGGCCCGCACACCGAGCGCCCGGCGTACGCCCGGCCTCTCGACGGGGACGGGCCGGGCGCGTCGTACGGCCGGCGGCTCGACGGGGACGGCGGCGTGCGGCCGGACGATGGTCTGTCCCTGCGGTGGCCGGGCCTCGTGCTGCGGACGGCCCGCTGGCGCACCGGGCCGCAGGGGACCTGCGAGGCCGAGGTCCTCGAGACCCCGGCCGGCGATCTGTGGGTGCTGCCCAGCTGGCCCGTCAACGCCCTTCCGCTGACCGCCCTGGAGAACACCTTCCGGCGCACGGCCGAGCACTCCCCGGGCCCCGTGCTCACGATCCGCCACATCGACGTACGGGAGGGGATTCCCACGCCGGACCCGGGCGCGGCTCTCGTCGTCCGGGGCAGTCCGCGCTCCGGCTGCTGGACGGTCTCCGGCGCCGGCGGCGACCGCCCCGCCCTCCGGCTTTCTGGTGTCAGCTACCGAGGAGACCTTCGATGACGCAGCCGACCGACCCCGATGTGTCGCTGTCCGACGTCTACCGCCCCGAGTTCATCGACGACCCGTATCCGCTCTATCGGCGGGTCCGTGAGACGGACCCGGTGCTGTGGGACCCGCGGATGGGCGACGTGGGCGCCTGGATGGTCACCGGCTACGACCCCGCGCTGACCGCGCTGCGTGATCCGAGGCTGTCCGCCCGCCGCCCCCAGTGGGATCCGGCGACCGGCACCGAGCAGACCGCGTCCGCCCTGCGCGCCCTGGACGCCCAGGTCTTCGTCAGCGACCCACCGGACCACCAGCGCCTGCGCAGAGCGATGTCCCAGCCGTTCCTGCCACGGGCCGTGGACGCGATGCGCCCCGACCTGGAGCGGGCCGCGCACCGCCTGCTCGACGCGGTCCTGCCCCGTGGCGGTATGGACTTCATGGCGGACTATGCCCTGGCCCTGCCCTCGGAAACGGTGTGCCAGGTCCTCGGCATCCCCGAGGAGGACCGGGACCGGATCTGGAAGTTCATCCTCAGCTGGGGGCTGCTCGTGGACGACGGGCCGTTCGGCAAGGAGAACCCCGAATACCACCTGGCCGGGATCGGGGGGTACATGGACTACTTCCGGCGCCGGCTGGACCTGCGCCGCACCCGGCGCACCGGAGACCTGATGCAGATCGCGCTGGATGCCTGGGACAACGGCGAGTTCCGCAGCGAGGAGGAGCTGCTCGGCAATCTGATCTTCCTGCTGACGGCCGGTCAGACCACGACCGCCCACCAGATCGGCAACACGGTGCTGGCGCTGCTGTCCCAACCGGACGTGTACACCACCGTGGCCGCCGATCCGTCCCTCGTGCCGGCGGCCACGCCCGAGTTCATGCGGTACGACAGTTCGGTGCAGCTGACCCGTCGGCGGGCGACGGAGCCGGTCGAACTCGGCGGCCGGACCGTCGATGCGGGCCAGGAGGTGTTCGTCTGGATCGGCGCGGCCCATCGCGACCCGGAGGCCTTCCCCGACCCCGACCGGATCGATCTCCACCGGCCCCGCAACACGAACCTCGCACTGGGGCACGGTGCCCACTACTGCCTGGGCGGCCGGCTGGGCCGGCTCGTCAACGAGATCGCCGTACAGGTCTTCCTGGAACGGGTGGCCCGGCCGAAGGCCGACACGTCCGGTGTCCGGCGTGCCCGCACTCCTACGTTCCGCGGTCCTCACGTCATGCCGATGACCTTCGAGGCGAAGAAGACCTCATGAGTACGGCCGGCCAGGGCGACAGAGATCAAGCTCTCCCAGGGGGCCGAGCCGGGCCTGGGCGGGATGTTGCCCGGTGCGAAGGTGACGCCGGAGATCGCCGAGATCCGCGGCATCCTCCAGGGCAAGGACTGCGCCTCGCCGTCGCGCCGCACCGCGTTCAGCGACGTCGGCTCGATGCTGGACTTCGTCGAACTGATCGCCGCCGAGACCGGGGTGCCGGTCGGCATCGGGAGGCGAAGCTGCCGTAGACCCGGGAGAAGCCCATCCGGAAGGGCAGCGACACGGATGCGCAGGGAGCTGACGAAGATTTCGGCGGCCGTCGGCGTGGCCCACCCGGGGCTCGTCACGGCCACGGACATCGAGATACGGACGCCGTCCGGGACGCTCGGCAGCCCTGACAGGCCCTCCCGCGGTGCCGGTCCTGCCGGGGCGGGGCGCCGCCGTCCCGCCCCGGGAGGCTCACGCTGCCGACGGGGCTACTCCACCGCCATCTCGCCCAGCTCCGACCAGCCGTCCTGGTCGACCTTCGTGTTCAGCACGCGCGGCGTGCGGGCCAGGTGGCGGGGCAGCTTGTCCTGGGCGGCGCGGAAGTGCGCGGACTGGACGTGGGCCGCGCCCGCCTCGTCGTCGCGGAAGGCCTCCACCAGGACGTATTCCGTGGGGTCGTCGAGGCTGCGCGACCAGTCGAACCAGAGGCAGCCGGGTTCCGCCCGGGTGGCCCGGGTGAACTCGCCGGCGATCTGTGGCCACTGGTCCGCGTGTTCCGGGAGTACCTGGAACTTGGCGGTAATGAAGATCATGTGTGTGCCTTCCGTGGTCGCGCGGGCCGGGGACGGAGCGAGTACCTCGCCGTGCGCATCCGTACCCCGTCCCGCGCCGCGGGCACCGTCGGCTCCGCCGGGCGGGTGCGGCCGCCGGCGCTGCCGTCCCGTACGGCGCCGGGGATCAGGCGTTCGCCCGCGTCCGTCCCCGGCCCACCAGCCGCTTCACCAGCGGCCAGGCAAGGAGCAGCACGATCACCGCGTAGACCGTCACCGAGAACGGCGTGTTGACCAGGCCCGACACACTGCCGTCGCTGATCTGCAGGGCGCGGCGCAGCTGCTGCTCGGCGTTCGGGCCGAGGATGACGCCGATGACGGCGGGCAGGATGGGCAGCCCGTAGCGGCGCATGCCGAAGCCGATCAGACCGATGACCAGCAGGATCACCAGGTCGATCACCTCACCGCCGACCGCGTACGCGCCGACCGCCGCGAAGAACATGATCCCCGCGTACAGGTACGGCCGCGGGATCCGCAGCAGCTTGGCCCACACCGGTGCCAGCGGCAGGTTCAGCGCGAGCAGCAGCACCATGCCGACGAAGAGCGAGGCGATCAGACCCCACACCAGCTCGGGCTCGCGTTCGAAGAGCAGCGGGCCCGGCTGGATGCCGTACTGCTGGAAGGCGGCGAGCATGACCGCCGCGACCGCGGTGGTCGGCAGGCCCAGGGTCAGCATGGACACCAGCGTGCCCGCGGCCGAGGCCGACGCCGCCGACTCGGGACCGGCCACACCCTCGATGGCGCCCTTGCCCCACTCGTCCTTGTGCTTGGACAGCCGCTTCTCCGTGACGTACGACAGGAACGTCGGTATCTCCGCGCCGCCCGCCGGGATCGCGCCGAACGGGAAGCCGATGAACGGGCCGCGCAGCCAGGACTTCCAGGTGCGCTTCACGTCACCGCGGCCGAGCCAGGGACGGCCCACCGGGATCGGTTCGGCCGCCCCGCGCCGCAGATGGGCCGCCACCCACAGCGCCTCGCCGATCGCGAACAGGCCGACCGCCACGATCACCACGTCCACGCCGTCGGCGAGTTGCAGCGAACCGAAGGTCAGCCGCTGCTGGCCCGTCATCTGGTCCAGGCCCACCAGGCCGATCGTCAGACCGATCAGCAGCGAGGCCAGGCCTCTGATCCGCGACGAACCGAGCACCGACGTCACGGCGATGAACGCCAGCACCATGATGGCGAAGTAGTCCGGCGCACCGATGTCCACCGCCAGGTCGGCGACCGTCGGCGCCAGCGCCACCAGCAGGACCGTGCCGATCATGCCGCCCGCGAAGTGACCGATGGCCGCGGCCGCCAGCGCCTGTGCGCCGCGCCCCGCCTTGGCCATGGGGTTGCCCTCCATGGCCGCGACCACGGCGGCGCTCTCGCCGGGGGTGTTGAGCAGGATGGAGGTGGTCGAACCGCCGAACATCGCGCCGTAGTAGATGCCGGCGAACATGATGAACGCCGCTACCGGATCCAGCCCGTACGTCACCGGCAGCAGCAGCGCCACGGCCATCGCCGGGCCGATGCCGGGCAGGACGCCGATGGCCGTGCCGAGCAGCACACCGAGGGCGGCCCACAGCAGGTTGAGCGGGGTGAGGGCGGTACCGAACCCGTCCATGAGGGAGTTGAGGGCATTCACGTCAGAGCACTCCCATCAGCGGACCGCCGGGCAGCGGCACGCCGAGCAGCTTGTCGAAGACGACGTAGGTGATCAGGGACAGCACCGCGGCGATCAGCGGATCGCGGTCCACGCGGCGGCTGCCGAGGGCGAAGGCGGCGCCCCAGAAGAGCAGTGCGCCGGCGACGGGGAAGCCGGCCGGCTCGATCAGCGCCGCGGCGCCGAGGAAGATCCCGGAGAGCAGCAGCACCGTGCGCCAGTCGGCCGGTTCGGACAGGTCGATGTCCTCGCCGCCCTCGGCCTCGCCCCGGCCGCCGCGCAACACGTCGACGGCGAGGAGCGCGGCGATCACCAGCAGGCCGATGCCGACCACGACCGGCACGGTCTTGGGGCCGACCGGGCCGCGCTGGGTGATGTCGACGTCCATGGTGAGCGCGTCGGTCAGGACGAGCACACCGAGCGCCAGCAGCAGGACGCACACGCCGAGTTCGGAGTGCTCGCGCAGCCACGAGCGCCGGTCGGCGGCCGTTTCCTCGCGGTCGTCGGGAAGTTCGGTCCGCGTCGTCACAGTCCCAGCTCCTTCAGCACCGACACCACACGCTCGTCCTGCGCGTCCAGGAAGTCGCCGAACTTCTCACCCGTAAGGAAGGCGTCGTCCCAGCCGTTCTGGTCCATGGACTTCTTCCACTCGGGCGAGTCGTGCAGCTCCTCGAACAGGCGGGTCAGCTTGTTGCGCTGCGCCTCGGACAGGCCGGGCGGGGCGACGATGCCGCGCCAGTTGGTGAAGTTCACGTCGTAGCCGGACTCCTTGAGAGTCGGCGCGTCCTCGAGGTCGTCCACCCGCTCGGGACCGGTCACCGCGAGCACCCGCAGCTCGCCGGCCTTGATCTGGTCCAGGTACTCGCCGACGCCGGAGACCCCGAAACCGACCTTGTTGCCGAGGATCGAGGCGAGCAGCTCGCCGCCGCCGTCGAAGGGGATGTAGTTGACCGACTTCGGCTGGATCCCGGCGGCCTGCGCCATCAGCATCGGCGCGAGGTGGTCGGGCCCGCCCGGCGACGAACCACCGCCGACGGGAATCTTGCCCGGGTCCTCCTTCCAGGCGTCGATCAGCTCGTCGATCGTCTTGTACGGCGAGTCCTTGGCGACCACGACGACGTCCTGCTCCTCGGTGAGCCGAGCGATCGGCGTGGCGTCGGCGAGGGTCTTGGGGGCGTGGTTGGAGCGCACGGCGCCCACGACGCCGAGGCCCATGGACATGGCGACCTTGCCGTTGCCGTGCTCGCTCACCAGCCGGCTCAGGCCCACGGTGCCGCCCGCGCCCGGCAGGTTGAACACCTCGATGTTGTGGGTGAGCCCGGCGTCCTCGGCGTTCTTCGCGGCCGTGCGGGCGGTGATGTCGTAGCCGCCGCCGGGCGTGTTGGGAACCATGAAGCGCAGGCCCGGAATCTTGGTGCCGGAACCGGAGTCGTCGCCCGAGGAGAGCAACGGCGGTCCGGCCAGCACGAGCACGGCGGCCCCGAGCAGGGCAAGGGGAGTGCGCAGGCGCACGTATGACACCACCTGTCGGTTGGGTAGAGCGGTACGGGGGGAGCCCTGTGGGGGAGGGTGACGTGGGCCACATGGTGCCCGCGCGTCCGTCGCCTGTCTTCCTTGCGGAACCAAGGGAGGTTGTGTTCATTGCGGTCGCCGGAACCGCGTGACCGACATCGCTGTCGGATCGCCGGTTCATTGCGATGCAGGCACATCCCTTTCCCTTGCCGCAGGTGGGCGCCATGATGGCGTCCCGGCACACCCGCCGGTCACCCCGCCGGTCACCGCATCCCCGCCCCCGCCCCCCGCCCCCAACGTGAGCCGAGAACGAGTCCGCCGTGGCCCCCACCTTCCGCCGTCAGACCCTCGCGGGCGAGATGCTGGTCCTCCAGCTCGCCATCGTCGTGGTCGTCCTGCTCGCGGTCGCCGCCGTCTCGCTCGCCCAGTCCAAAGCCACCTTCAACCGCGTCGAGGGCCGCCGGGTCACCGCCCTGGCCGAACAGCTGGCCGCCACGCCGCTGGTCCGCAGCCAGCTGCTGCGTCCCGTGCCGCAGGAGGCCCTCGCCCCACTGGTCAACTCCACGCAGACCCAGTCCGGGGTCACCTCCGTCACGGTGGCCGACGCCGACGGCCGCGTCGTCAGCTCAACCGACCCCACGCTGATCGGCGTCCGGCTGCCGCGCGGGAAGGGCGCCGGCGTCAGAAGCGGCTGGTCGGGGCCGCTGACCGTGCAGGGCAGCCGGGAACTCGTCGCCCAGGTCCCGGTGCTCGGGGCCACCCGGCAGACCCTCGGCCGGCACCTGGGCACGGTGATGGTCGGCGAGGCCGACCCGACGGTGTGGCAGCGTCTCAGCGGCGCCTCCTCCTACCTCCTCGCCTACCTCGGCATCGCCAGCGGCCTCGGCGTGGCCGGCTCCTGGCTGCTGGCCCGGCGCGTCAAACGGCAGACCCTCGGCCTGGAGCCGCGCGAGATAGCGGGCCTCGCCGAGCACCGGGAGGCCATGCTGTACGGCATCGCCGAAGGCGTCGTCGCCCTGGATCCGCAGCACCGGCTCACCCTGGTCAACGAGATGGGCCGGCGCCTGCTCGACCTGCCCGCCGACTGCGTGGGCCAGAGCCTGGACGGGCTCGGCATCGACGGACGGCTGCGCGACGTCCTCGCCGGTGCCACGTCCGAAGCGGCCGAGCCGCGCGACGAGGTCGTCGTCCGCCACGGCCGGGTCCTGGTCATGAACCGCATGACCGTCACCAAGGACGGCCGCCCGCTCGGCTCGGTCACCACCCTGCGCGACCGCACCGAACTGGCCCGCCTGGAACGGGAGATCGGTTCCTTCCGCAGCACCTCCGAGCTGCTGCGCGCCCAGGCCCACGAGTTCGCCAACCAGCTGCACACCATCTCCGGGCTCATCCAGATCGGCGAGCAGGAGGAGGTGGTGCGCTACATCCGCGGGCTCAACCAGCGCCGCCAGTCCCTGGACGTCACCCTCAGCCGCCGGGTCCGGGACACCGCCGTGGCCGCGCTGATCACGGCGAAGTCCTCCCTCGCGGCCGAACGCCGGGTCGCCCTGCGCGTCTCGGACCGCACGGCGCTGGACCGGCTGGAGCCGGCGGACGCCGCCGACGTGGCGACCGTGGTCGGCAACCTCGTCGACAACGCCGTGGACGCCGCCGCTGCCCCGGGTGACCAGCACGAGGCCTGGGTCGAGGTCGAACTGCGGCAGGATGCCGCGAGCGTCGAGATCGTGGTCCGCGACTCCGGACCCGGCGTGGCGCCCGAACTGGCCCGGGAGGTCTTCTCCCACGGCTTCACCACCAAGGCCGCCCGGCAGGGCGAGCGCGGCATCGGCCTGGCGCTGACCCGGCTGGTCTGCGAACGTCACGGCGGTGAGATCTCGGTGACCAACACCCCCGAGGGGGCCATGTTCACCGCACGCATGACCGTCAGCCACCTCACCGACGCGGTGACGGAAGGAGCAGCACCATGACGGCTACGAGCGGCACGTCCGACGCGACCGCCCCGACCGCCGCGAACCCGAGGACGCCCCCTGCCGCCGGCCCGATCGGCGTGCTCGTGGTCGACGACGACTTCATGGTGGCCCGCGTCCACCGCGCGTTCGTCGAACGGGTCGAGCCCTTCCGGGTCGTCGGGGTCGCCGGCACCGGGGAACAGGCGCTCACCGCCGTCGGCGAGCTGCGCCCCGACCTGGTCCTGCTGGACCTGTACCTGCCGGACGTCTTCGGCCTCGACGTCATCCCGCGGCTGCGCGCCGCGGGGCACGACTGCGACGTCATGGTCATCAGCGCGGCCCGCGAGGCGGACGCGGTGCGCGGCGCCGTGCGGCAGGGCGTGGTCGACTACCTGCTCAAACCGTTCGAGTTCGAGGACCTGCGGATCCGGCTCGAGCGCTACGCCGTCCAGCGGGGCCGGCTGCTCGGCACGGTCGTGCGCAGCCAGGCCGACGTCGACCGCGTGCTGGCCGGAGCCGCGGCGCAGGCGGCCACGGCCCCCGCGCTGCCCAAGGGCATGAGCGTGGAGACCGCCGAACTCGTCGAGCGCACCCTGCGTGAGGCGGACGGCACCCTGTCCGCCAGCGAGTGCGCGGCGCTGACCGGCATCTCCCGGGTGAGCGCCCGCAGGTACCTGGAGTACTTCCACACCGTGGGCAGCGCGGAGGTCTCCCTGCGCTACGGCGTGGCCGGGCGGCCCGAGCGCCGCTACCGCTTCCGGGGCGCGGTCACCGGCCTGGCGCTCCCGCGCGCAGGGCGTCCATGACGAAGTCGAGGAACCGGGTGACCCGCGGCTGCCAGTCCTCGCCGGGATCGATCAGCCAGAGGCCGCCGATGACGAGGAAGAAGTCGTCCGCGGAGACGCCGGGGCGGATGGTGCCGGCCTCCTCGTTGGCGCGCAGCAGAAGTGCGGCCGCGTCCGTCACCGGGGCGGGTTCCGGTTTCGCCGGTCCCCCCGGCGCGCTCGTGACCAGACGGATCGCGTCCGCCAGTCCGACCTTGGTCATGGCGAACCGGGCGAGGTGGTCCAGCCACTCGCGCAGGGCGCGCTCGGGGTCCCGCGTGGCCAGCAGCTCGGGCGCGGCGCCGGCCACCTGCGCCATCTCGTAGCGGTAGACCTCCAGGACGAGCGCCTCGCGGTGCGGGAAGTTGCGGTAGAAGGTGCCCTGCCCGACGCCCGCCTTCTTGGCGATGGCACTCAGCGGGACGTCCGCACACCGCGTCAGCTCCTCCGTGGCCACGCGCAGGATGCGCTCGCGGTTGCGCTGTGCGTCCGAGCGCAGAGGCGTGTCCGCCTTGTCCCTCTTCGACGGCGACACCCGTCCTCCTTCCGGGTTCGTGGCCGAATCCCGTCCTTGCTGACCGGACAACTGTCCGTTACGTTTTCCAGTGAGCGGACAGTTGTCCGGTTCCCCGCCCAGTCTAGCGGCGGACGCGGCCGGAAGAACCGGCCGGTGGCCGACCGGCCACGGACGACCCCCACTGCCTACAGCCCATTTTCTCCCTGTCAACAGACATCCCCCTGTCACGGACACCAAAGAAGGCTGACCATGGCCCCAGCGCCCTCGTCGACGTCCAGCGCCGTCACCCTGAACATCAACGGCGAGAAGCACCTGCTGACCGTCGACCACCGCACCACCCTGCTCGACGCCCTGCGCGAGCGCCTGGATCTCACCGGTACCAAGAAGGGCTGCGACCAGGGCCAGTGCGGCGCCTGTACCGTCCTGGTCGACGGGCGCCGCGCCGTCTCCTGCCTGAACCTCGCCGTCGCCGCCGAGGGACGCGAGATCACCACCATCGAGGGCATGGCCGACGGCGACCGGCTGCACCCGGTCCAGCAGGCCTTCCTCGACCTCGACGGCTACCAGTGCGGCTACTGCACACCCGGGCAGATCTGCTCGGCGATCGCCGTCATCGAGGAGCACGCGGCCGGCTGGCCCAGCGCCGCCACCGAGGACGTACGTCCCGAGGCCGGGCCGCCACCCCTGACGCCGGACGAGATCCGCGAACGGATGAGCGGCAACCTGTGCCGCTGCGGCGCCTACGTCTCCATCGTCCAGGCGGTCACCCGCGCGGCCGAGGCCCACCGGGCAGCCGCCCGTGACGACGACGGCGCCCCGGCCGAGACGGTGAAGGAGGCGGCGGCATGAGGGAGTTCGGATACCAGCGCGCCGACGACGTCTCCGGTGCCGTGGCACTGCTCGCCGCCGACCCGGACGCCCGCTTCCTCGGCGGCGGCACCAACCTCGTCGACCTGATGAAGTCCGGCGTCGAACGCCCCGCCCGGCTCGTCGACGTCCGTGAACTCCCCCTGGACGGCATCGAGGAGACCGCGGACGGCGGTCTGCGCATCGGCGCCACGGTCACCAACAGCGACCTCGCCGCCCACCCCGAAGTGCGCCGCCGCTACCCGGCCCTGACCCAGGCGGTGCTGGCCGGTGCCTCCGGCCAGCTGCGCAACATGGCCACCGTCGGCGGCAACCTCCTCCAGCGCACCCGCTGCGGCTACTTCACCGACCTCAGCAAGCCCTGCAACAAACGCGCCCCCGGCAGCGGTTGCCCCGCGATCGCCGGCGAGCACCACAACCACGCCGTCCTGGGCGCCTCCGACCACTGCGTGGCAGTCCACCCCTCCGACATGGGCGTGGCGCTCGCCGCCTTCGACGCCGTCGTCGGCTACGAAACCCCCGACGGCCCGGGCGAGTTGCCGCTCGCCGACTTCTACCTCCCCGTCGGCGACACCCCGCACCGGGAGACCGCCCTGCCGCCCGGCGCACTGATCACCGGCGTCGCCCTGCCGCCCGCCCCGGTCGCCGCCCGCTCCCGCTACCGCAAGGTGCGCGAACGCGCCTCGTACGCCTTCGCGATCGGCTCGGTCGCCGCCGCACTCGACATCGAGGACGGCATCGTGCGCGAGGCCCGGCTGGCCTTCGGCGCGGTCGCCTCGCGGCCCTGGCGGGCCCGCGCGGCCGAGGCCGTGCTGACCGGAGCACCGGCCGACGGCAAGACCTTCGCCGCCGCCGCGGACGCCGAACTCGCGGCCGCCAGGCCGCTGTCCGAGAACGGATACAAGGTGACCCTCATGCGCAACCTCGTCGTGGCCGTCCTGACCGAACTCGCCGGGGAGGCCGCCCGATGACGACCGCCACGACCGGCCGCACGACGGCCCAAGGCTCCGTCGGCACCGCCCACACCCGCGTCGAGGGCCGCGACAAGGTCACCGGAGCGGCCCGCTACGCCGGCGAGATCCCCTTCGCCGACCTCGCGCACGGCTGGCTGGTGCTGTCCACCGTGGCCCGCGGCCGGGTCCGTTCCATCGAGACCGAGCCCGTCCTCGCCATGCCCGGCGTACTCGCCGTCCTGCACCACGGCAACGCCCCGCGCGTCGACACCGACTACATCGGCCTGCTGGGCATCCCGCCGGACCCCACGGCCGCCGTCTTCCAGCAGGACCGGGTGCACCACGCGGGCTGGCCGGTCGCACTCGTCGTCGCCGAGACGTCCGAGCAGGCCCGGGAGGCCGCCGAGGCCCTCGTCGTCGCCTACGACGAGGAACCGCACGACACCGAACTCACCACCGGCCACCCGGGTGCCCACCCGGCCGGCGGCGTCATGCCCGGCGAGACCGCCAAGGGCGACCTGGCGGCCGGCCTCGCCGCGTCCGCCGTCGTGGTGGACGAGGAGTACACCACTCCCGAGGAGCACCACAGCATGATGGAGCCGCACGCCGCCACGGCCCTGTGGGACGGCGGCCGGCTGGAGGTCGTCGACTCCAACCAGGGCACCACCTGGATCCAGGGCGAACTGGCCAACATGTTCTCCCTCGAGGCGTCCGCGGTCCGGGTGCGCTCCGAACACATCGGCGGCGGCTTCGGCAGCAAGGGCCTGCGCGCCCACCAGGTCGCCGCCGTGATGGCCGCGACCGAACTGCAGCGGCCGGTACGCGTGGTGATGACGAGGCGTCAGATGTTCTCGCTGGCCGGCTACCGCAGCCCCACCGTCCAGCGCGTACGGCTCGGCGCCGACGCCGACGGCCGGCTGCGCGCCCTGGAGCACCGCTCGCTGAACCAGACGTCCACCGTCTACGAGTTCGTCGAGCCCAGCGCGGGCGTGGCCCGGGTGATGTACGACGCCGACGCCCACCACACGGCCAACGAGGTCACGCCGCTCGACGTGCCGTCGCCGACGTTCATGCGCGCGCCGGGCGAGGCGCCGGGGTCCTTCGCCATCGAGTCCGCCCTCGACGAACTCGCCGAGCGCTGCGGCGTCGACCCGATCGAGCTGCGCCTGCGCAACGAGCCCGAGGTCGGCCCGGTGTCCGGCCTGCCGTTCAGCAGCCGCAACCTGGACGCCTGCTTCCGTGAGGGTGCCCGGCGGTTCGGCTGGGCCGAGCGCGACCCGCGCCCCGGGGTGCGCCGCGACGGACGCTGGCTGCTGGGCACGGGCACGGCCGCCGCCTCCTTCCACTCGGGCGCCGGCCCCTCCACGGCCCTGATGACGGCCGAGGCGGACGGAACCTTCACCGTGCGGATCGCCGCCGCCGACATCGGCACCGGCGCCCGTACCGCGCTCACCCTGGTCGCGGCCGACGCGCTGGAGGTCGCGCCCGAGCGGGTCCGGGTCCGCATCGGCGACAGCGACTTCGGACCGGCGATGATCGCGGGCGGCTCGATGGGCACCCGCTCGTGGGCCTGGGCGATCACGGCCGCGGCCGCCGAACTGCAAGAGCGCCTCGCACTGGGCGCCGACATCCCGGCCGAGGGCATCACCGTACGGTCCGACACCACCGAGGCCCTCGGCGGCCTCGCGCAGAAGGAACGGCACTCCTTCGGGGCGCAGTTCGCCGAGGTCGCCGTGGACACCGCCACCGGCGAGGTGCGGGTGCGGCGCATGCTCGGCATCTTCGCGGCGGGCCGGATCGTCAACCCGCTCACCGCCCGCAACCAGCTCGTCGGCGGCATGGTCTGGGGCATCTCCATGGCCCTGCACGAAGAGGCGGTACGGGACCGGGCGAGCGGCGCCCTGTACGCCCCGGACCTCGCCGGCTACCACGTGGCCACCAACGCCGACGTGGGCGACGTCCAGGCGGACTGGGTGGACGACCCCGACCCGGACGACCCGGTGGGCATCAAGGGCGTCGGCGAGATCGGCATCGTGGGCGCCGCGGCGGCCGTCGCCAACGCGGTGCGCCACGCGACCGGCGTCCGCCACCGGAACCTGCCGATCCGGCCCGACCGCGTGCTGGCGGCGGGGGTGCCCGGGGCCGGGGGCGGCACGGATGCTTGACATCGCCGACGAGCTGAACGGCTGGCTCGCGGAAGGCCGGGAGTTCGCCGTCGCCACCGTCGTCTCCGTCGGCGGCAGCGCACCGCGCGGGCCCGGCGCCGCCCTCGCCGTCGACAGCGGGGGCACGGTGATCGGCTCGGTCTCCGGCGGCTGTGTGGAGGGCGCGGTGTACGAGCTGTGCACCGACGCCCTGCGCAGCGGCGAGACGGTGCGCGAACGCTTCGGCTACAGCGACGAGGACGCCTTCGCGGTCGGGCTGACCTGCGGCGGGGTCGTCGACGTCCTGGTCACGCCGGTCGGCGCCGACGCGCCGTCGCGGGAGGTGTTCCGGGCGGCGCTGGCCACCGCCGCCCGGGGCGGGACCGCGGCCCTCGCCCGGGTCGTGCGGGGCCCGTCCGGTCTGCTCGGCCGGGCGCTGCTCGTCCGCCCCGACGGCACCCACGAGGGCGGTCTCGGCGGCCGTCCCGAGCTGGACCGGACCGCGGCCGCCGAGGCCGGTGCCCTGCTGGACGCCGGACGCACCGGCACGGTCGGGCTGTCGGAGGACGGTTCGCACTGCCCCGGCGGGCTCACCCTGCTCGTCGAGTCCAGCGTGCCGCCGCCCCGCATGATCGTCTTCGGGGCGGTCGACTTCGCGGCGGCGCTGGTGCGGGCGGGGAAGTTCCTCGGACACCACGTCACCGTCTGCGACGCCCGGCCCGTCTTCGCCACGCGGGCCCGCTTCCCGGAGGCCGACGAGGTCGTCGTCGACTGGCCGCACCGCTACCTGCGCAGCACCGCGACCGACGAGCGCACGATGCTGTGCGTGCTCACCCACGACGCCAAGTTCGACGTGCCGCTTCTGACGGAGGCACTGCGGATGCCGGTCGCGTTCGTCGGCGCGATGGGCTCGCGCCGCACCCACGAGGACCGCGACCGACGGCTGCGCGAGGCGGGCCTGACCGAGGACGAGCTCTCCCGGCTCCGCTCACCGATCGGCCTCGACCTCGGCGCCCGCACCCCCGAGGAGACGGCCCTGTCCATCGCGGCGGAGATCGTCGCACTCCGCCGCGGCGGCACGGGCGCCCCCCTGACGGGCGGTGCGACACCGATCCACCGGGAGGTGACGGAGGCGGCCGCCTGAGGGGTGGGGCGGGCCGGGGCGGGACGCCCGAAGGTCAGGGCAGGGTCGACTCGTCGGCCAGGCGCACCGCGCACTCCAGCATCATGGCGTGCACGAAGGCCTGCGGGAGATTGCCGCGGAGCTGGCGCTGGCGTACGTCGTACTCCTCGGCGAACAACCCGGGCGGTCCGCAGGCCGCCCGGGTGCGTTCGAACCAGCGGAACGCGCCGACCCGGTCGCCGACCCGGTGCGTGGCGAGCGCCATCGTGAAGCCGCAGAGCAGGAAGGCCCCCTCGGCGTCCCCGAGCGGCATACCGGGGTGTTCGAAGCGGTACAGGTACCCGTCCTCGGCCAGGCGGGACTCGACGTACGCGCGGGTGGCCGCGTCGCGGTCACCGTCCCCGAACGCGCACCCGCGGGCCATCGGCACCAGCAGCGCGGCCTCCGCCCCGTCGTCGTCCTCGGCCCGCCGCCAGCGGCCGTCGGGGAGCAGGCACCGGCGCCGGGTCTCCCGCAGCACCGTGTCGGCGAGGTCGGCGCACCGGCGCCCCGCGTTCGCGGGCAGTACCTCGGCCATCCGCCGCAGACCGCACACCACGCTCAGCCGGGAGTGGGTCCACCACCGGTCCTCCAGCTCCCACAGACCGGCTTCCGGTTTCGGCCACTGCCGCTCGACGACGTCCACGGCGAGGACCGCGGCCCGTTCCGCTTCCTCGGTCAGCCGGTCGTGCGCGGCCGCCGCGGCGAACAGCTGCAACGCCTCGCCGAAGGTGTCCAGCTGGAACTGGGCACCCGCGTCGTTGCCGACGTGGTCGTTGCCGCCGGGATACCCGGGCAGCCGCAGGGACCGCTCGTGCCCGACCGGCCGGCCGTCGACCGTGTACGCGGGGCGCACCTCGTCGCCGTCCGCGAGGATGCGCTCGGCGACGAAGCGCACGGCGTCGTCGACCAGCGGGTGCGGCCCGTGCGCGGCGACCGCCAGACCGGCATAGCACTGGTCGCGCAGCCACGCGTAGCGGTAGTCGTAGTTGCGCCCGCTGTTGGCCCGCTCCGGCAGGGACGTGGTGGCCGCGGCGACCATCCCCCCGGAGACGCTGGTCAGCCCGCGCAGCACGGCGTACGCGTGGCGGGCGTCGCGGGGCGCGACCAGCCGCGAGCAGTCCGGGACCGCCCGCCGCCACTCCCGTTCCGTGGCCCGCCACAACGCGTCGGCGTCGAGCGGTTCGGTCTCCCGCCCCGTGGACAGTTCCAGGACGAGGTCGTGGGTCTCGCCCTCGCGCAGCCGGAAATCGCCGCACAGCCCGGCCCCGTCCCGCCACACCGCGTCCGGCGCCCCGGCGAGCCGCATCCGCAGGCCCTCCGCCTCGGCCGTCCACACGCCCCGTTCCCGCCGGGGCTCGCGCATCCGGACCTCACCGAAGCCGGGGCGCGGGTCCAGATCCAGGTTCAGCCGGGCCTCGCCCCGCTCCACCCGCATGCGGCGCAGCAGCACGAGGCGGTCCGTGCGGGCCGGCAGGGCCAGGGCCTCGCGGCACTCGACCACGCAGCCCGCGGTCACCCACCGGCTCACCCGGATCAGCGTGCCCTCCTCGTAGGAGCCGCCCCAGACGTGCCAGGGGTCCGCGGGCTCCACGGTGAAGTGACCGGCTCCGCCGATCAGCGCGGAGAACACCGCGTCGTCGTGCCACCGCGGGGCGCACAGCCACACGATCCCGCCCCTGGGATCCAGGACCGCTCCCCGCTCGCCGTCGGCGAGTACGGCGTACTCGCGCAGCGCCCAGGGCGGACACGACGTGTCCGGCGCCGTCGCGCGCTGATCGTCGCTGTCCTCCATGACGCTACGGCTATCCCGGCGCCGGTGACCGAAACGGTGCCGTCCACCCACTGTGCGCAGTGTCCGCCGTCACCGAGGCCCCGTCCGTCCCGTGCTCGGCCAGCGGGCCCACCGCCAGCCCCGCGTCGCGGCAGTCGCGCACGATGTCCGGCAGCGCGCCGAGCGTGGCCCGCCAGCTGCCCGGAGCGGAGGCGTGGTCGGTGTCGTGGAGGAGGACCGTGCCGCCGCCGCGCAGGTCCGCCGCGACGGTCGCACGCACCGAGGCGGGCGTCGCGTCGTGCCGCCAGTCCTTGCCCCACGCCGTCCACAGCACCGGCCGCAGCCCGGCCCGGCGGGCGGCCGCCCAGCGTCCGGAGGTGAGGATGCCGTAGGGCGGCCGGTACCAGCGGGGGGCCCGGCCGGCCACCTCGCCCACCACCTGGACGGCACCCAGCAGCTCGCGCGCGTCCCGCGCAGGCGACGGCCACCAGGGACGGTCGTGCCTCCAGCCGTGGACGGCGAGTTCGTGTCCGCGCCGGACCAGCTCACGGGCCACCGCCGGGTGCCGTACGGCGTTCTCGCCCAGGACGAAGAACGTCGCCCGTACCCCGAGTACGTCCAGTACGTCGAGGAAGTGCGGCGTGGACACCGGATCCGGGCCGTCGTCGAAGGTGAGGGCGACATGACCGGTGCCGCCCTGCCCGGCCAGCCCGGGGAACCGGCGCCGGCGCAGCCCCGGCAGCCAGGTCGCGGCCGGTCCGACGTGGGCCAGCGCGGCCGCGGCGACCGGTGCGACGGCGTACGCCGCCCGTCCGGCGTGGAACCCCTGACGCATCCGTGGTGCCTCCGGTCCGTTCAGTACGTTCGGTTCGGTACGTTCGGTACGTTCGGTTCAGACGTTCGATGTCGACAGGTGCTCGGCGTGCGCGCTCGAGGTGTGGTCGACAGACGCTCGACGTGCGCTCGGCGTGTGGCCTCGACGTTCGGTCCTCGGTCCGGTCATCCCGTGCTGCGGTGACGCTCACCGCCGCACCGCCTGCCCGGGGCCGTCCCGCGCCGCGGTAGCGGTGTCCCAGGCGCCGTGGACCGAAGGAGCCCGGGCCAGTCCGACGCTGCCGAGGCCGATCAGCGCCACGCCGATCAGCTCGGGCAGCACCCGCACCCCGAGCAGGATCTCCTCGCCGAACAGGGCCCAGCCCAGCGCGACGCTGGTCAGCGCGTCGCCGAGAGTCAGCGCCGGCTGCGAGGCCGCCAGGGTTCCCGCCCGCAAGGCGCTCTGCAACAGCAGGAAGCTGACCACGCCCACCACCGCCGTCGCGTACGGCGGCCACTGGGTCAGCACCTCGCCCACCCCCTGGGGGAGCCGTCCGGTGAGTTCCTTGAGCAGTGCCGCCGTACCGCCGAACCCGACCGCGGAAGCGGATCCGAACAGCGCCGCGCGGGGCGCGCCGTGCACCAGGCTGCCGACCGAGGCGAGGACCGTGATCAGGACGAACAGCGCCAGCCCCGCCCAGATCCACCGGCCCGCGGTGGCGGTGTCGTGGCCGGCAGACGGAGCGGCGGAGCCCAGGAACAACGCGAGCCCCACGGCAAGGGCCGCGAACGCCAGCCATGTCCGCGAGTCCGGACGCCGGTGGAAGACCGCACTGCCCACCACCAGCGTGAACAGCAGTTCGGTGGCCATCAGCGGCTGGACGACGGCCAGACTGCCCACCGCCAGCGCGGCCGCCTGCAGCACCGTCGTCAGCGCGAGCAGTGCCGCCCCGCCGACCCAGTACCGGTCGCGCACCATCCGCAGCAGCGAGCGCAGCGCCGTGTGTCTGGCCCCCGCCCGGTCCTCGTCCTGCGCCGCGGCCCGGCGCTGCAGTACCGACGCCGCCGCGTTGGACAGCGCCGCGAACAGGGCGAGGACGACGGTGAGGACACTCACCGCGGCGGGCTCCCGGTCATCCGAACCGCGCGGCCAGCCGCCGGTACAGTCCCGGAGCCGCGCCCCGGACCCGGCACGGCAGACGCAGCCACGAAGGCACGTACACCTCGTCCCGGCCCCGTACCACCGCGCTCCGCACCGCGTCGGCCACGCGCTCGGGAGGCACCGGACGCGGCCTGGACCGCCGGTAGGGAGCGCCGCGGCGCTCGAAGAACGGTGTGTCGACGACGCCCGGCACCACATGGGTCACCCCCACGCCCGTGCCGCGCAACTCGTAGCGCAGCGAGTCGGCGAAGGCGCCGACCGCGGCCTTGGCGGCGGAGTACACGGCCTCGTCGCGCACCGCGACACTGCCCGCCAGCGATCCGATGAGCACCACCCGCCCCGAACCCGCCGCCACCATCCCCGGCAGCAGCAGGCGCACCAGGCGCAGCGTGGCCAGCACGTTGATGTCGAACACCTCTTCGATGGTGTGCGGGGGCATGTCCAGGAACTCCCCGGCCCAGCCCACACCGGCTCCGGCCACCAGCAGGTCCACCGGTCCCGACGTGGCCATCGTGAAGTCGGTGAGCTGACGGTCGGCACCGGGGAGGGTGAGATCCGCCGCGAACGCGGTGGCCGAGGTGTCGTCGGCGACCTGACGCAGCCGCACCGGGTCGCGTCCGGTGAGCACCAGCCGCCAGCCGTCCTCGTCACCCAGCCGGCGGGCCACGGCCGCGCCGATGCCGGAGGAGGCCCCCGTCACGAGTGCCGTGCGGGTCCGCGTGCCCCGGTCCCCGACGGGCCGGGGCCGGGGCCTCGCGTGGTCCGCGTCGGGGGCGACGACCTGCGGTCCGGGTACGGACCGGGGACGGGAGAACGCATGGACCATGAGGACCACCTTGGTTCGGGGCGGGCTCCGGAAGCGTCCGACCGGACGGTCGGGCTCCGGCGTCCGGCCGGACGGGCGGTCACGGAGTATCCCCGGCGGCGCGTCCGAAACAGCCGTATGTGGAATGGTTTGGAACCTGCCGCGTCGGCTACCTGGTCCGCTGTGCATCCTCGCAGCTCGTCAGCGCCCCGCCGCTCCGGTGCCCCGCGCGATCCGCAGGACGGCGGACGTCTGCTGGTGATCAGCGCGAGCATGGGCGCCGGTCATGACACGGTCGCCGCGGAACTGGTCCGCCGGGCGCGCGAGCGCGGCGACGCCGCCCAGGCCGTCGACGTCCTCGCCCTCCTGCCGTACGGCCTGGGCGCGGTCCTCAGGTGCTTCTACCGCGGGTCGGTACGGCACTTTCCCTGGGCGTACGCCGCCGTGTACCGCCTCTTCCTGCGGCCCGGCGCCGGACGCCGCCCCAGCGGGACGCCCCTGGCCCGGCTCGCCGGGAGCAGACTGCGCGAGCTGGCCGAGCGCACGGGTGCGGACGTCGTCGTGCCCGTCTTCCACCTGGGCGCCCAGCTGACCGGCCACTTGAGGGACCGCGGGCTGCTGCCCGTGCCCACAGTCGTCCTCGTGATCGACTTCGAGCCGCACCGGCAGTGGCTCCACTCCGGCAACGACCACTACCTGTGCCTCACCGAGGACGCGGCGCGCGCGGTGCGGGGGAGCACCGGCAGGCCGACGGGACGGTGCGGTCCCGTCGTGGCGCCGGAGTTCTTCGCCGGCACCACCGACGTTCCCGGGGCGGCCGAGTGGCGGGACATGTTCGACCGACTCGGCCCCGGGCGGCCCGCCGTGGTGCTGTCCGCCGGCGCCTGGGGCGTCGGCTCGCACCTCGACGCCACGGTCCGGCTCCTGACGGACCACGGCTTCCTGCCGGTCGTGCTCTGCGGCGACAACCAGCGGCTGCGCCGCACGCTGTCCGGCACACCGGGCGTCCTCGCCCTGGGCTGGGTGACGGACATGCCCGGCCTGCTCCACGCCGCCCGGGCACTGATCGACAACGCGGCCGGACAGACCGCCGTACAGGCGCTCGCGGCCGGACTGCCGGTCGTGGGCCACCGCCCGATACCCGGCCACGGCGCCGACGGCGTCCGGCGGATGGCCGCGCTGGGCGTCTCCGAGGTCGCCGAGGACGAGACCGCGCTGCTGGACGCGTTACGGCGGCTCACCGCACCGGGCTCGGCCCGGAAGCAGCGGATCGCCGCCGGACGCGCGCTGTTCACCGAGAACGCGGACGCCCTGACCCTGGTGACCGACATCGCCGACGACGCCCGTGCGGGCGCACGACGCTGAGTGCGCACGTACGACGGGAGCACGACGTATGACGATGAGGGCACGTACGACGGTGAGGGCACGTACGACGGTGAGGGCACGTACGACGGCGAGGGCACGCACGACGGTGAGCGCGCCCGTTTTCCCGCCCGCCCCCAGGGCACCCGGCCCGGAGCGCGAACCGGCACAAGGAGGCGACGCCGTGCGGCTCGACGAATTCCTCACCCGGGTCCGCGACCGCGGTGAGTTCCACAGCGACGACGAAGCCGAGCAGGTCACCACGGCCGTCCTGTGGGTGATCGCGTCCCGTGTCACACCTCAGGAGGCCGCCGGTCTGGCCGCCGAGCTGCCCGCACCACTGGACGACGCGCTCCGCCTGGAACGCGGGCGTCCCGAGTCCTTCGGCCGCGAGGAGTTCCTCCGGCGGGTGGCCCAGCAGACCGGCGCCCGGCCGCGCACCGCCGAATGGGACGCGGGCGCCGTGCTGGCCACCCTCGCCGAAGCGGTGGCCCCCGAACGGGTCGACCAGCTGCTGGCCCACCTGCCCGCGGACTGTGCCGACCTCTTCGGCGGCCCGGCACCCCACCGAGAGCGCCCCACCGGAGCATCCCACTGAGATCGAGGAGACACTCATGACGGACGTTGAGCAGCGCTACGCCGACGGGGAGGAGACGCCTCTCGCCGGATACGCGGCGCTCGCGACGACCTTCGCGGCGAGTGCCGGTGTGTTCGCGGTCACTGCTCGGCGCCGTGGGGTCCGGCTGCCGGACACCGTCCCCGCCTGGGACGTGGCCCTGCTGGGAACGGCGACGTTCAAAGCCTCCCGGCTGCTGACCAAGGACAAGGTCACCAGCTTCCTGCGGGCGCCGTTCACCAGCCGGGAGGGTCAGGGCAACGCCAACGAGGTGATGGACGCCGGGCGCGGCACGGGCCTGCGCCGTGCCGTCGGTGACCTGGTCTCCTGCCCGTTCTGCACCTCCGCCTGGGTGGCCGGCGGACTCGTCGGCACCTACGCCGTCGCGCCCCGGGCGGGACGGCTGCTGTGCGCGGGCCTGAGCGCGGTCGTGGTGTCGGACTTGCTGCAGTACGCGTGGAGCCTGACGGCGCAGAAAGCCGAGGAGTGAGCGGGGTGGGGGCCGCCGAGACCGGGGAGTGAGCAGGAGCCGCCGGGCGGGGCGGCCCGGTCAGTCGCGCTCGGCGCGTTCCGCCTGCTCCGCCCGCTCGGCATGCAGCTTCTTCACGCGTGCCGCCTCCTTGCGCACGTCCGCCTGCACGGCCTGCTCCCGCTCCAGCCACTCCGGGCGCTCCTGCTTCAGCGCGTCGATCTGCTCCGTGGTGAGCGGCTCGGCGACCCCGCCCCGGTGCAGGCCCGCGATGGAGACGCCCAGCTTGGCCGCCACCACCGGGCGCGGGTGCGGACCGTCGCGCCGCAGCTCGCGCAGCCACGCGGGAGGGTCGGTCTGAAGCGCGTTCAGCTCGGCGCGCGTGACGACGCCCTCCCGGAACTCGGCGGGTGTGGCCTCGAGGTACACACCCAGCTTCTTCGCCGCGGTCGCGGGCTTCATGGTCTGGGTGTTCTGGTGCGACGTCATGCCGTCAAGGGTATCGATCGTGTGAGTGGTCCCCGACCACGCCCGGTAACCTGGCCGGGTGACAGGCTCGGAAGCTCCCCCCTCGTTCCGGCTCGCGTACGTCCCGGGGGTGACGCCCGACAAATGGGTGCGCATCTGGAACGAGCGGCTGCCGGACGTCCCCCTCTCCCTCACCCAGGTCCCCGCCGCCGGGGCGGCCGGCGTGCTGCTGGACGGTGACGCCGACGCCGGACTGGTGCGGCTGCCCGTCGACCGGACCCTGCTCAGCGCCATCCCGCTCTACACCGAGACCACGGTCGTACTGGCCCCCAGGGACCACCTCGTCACCGCGGCCGACGAGGTGACCGTCGAGGACCTCGCCGACGACATCGTGCTGCACCCCCTGGACGACGTCCTCGGGTGGGAAACACTGCCGGGCAGGCCCGCACTGGAGCGTCCGGACACCACCGCGGACGCCGTCGAACTGGTGGCGGCCGGGATCGGCGTGCTGCTCGTGCCCCTGTCGCTGGCCCGGCTGCACCACCGCAAGGACCTCACGTACCGCACGGTCACGGACGCCCCCGAATCGAGCGTGGCCCTGTCCTGGCCCGAGGACGCGCACACGGACCACGTCGAGGACTTCATCGGCATCGTCCGGGGCCGGACCGTCAACAGCTCCCGGGGCCGGCAGCCCGAACCGGCGCGCTCGAAGGACGGGCGCGCAGCAGCGACGGCTCCCGCGCGCCGCAAACCGGCGGGCGGCAGGACGGGCGGCGGTAAATCGGGCGGAACGGGCGGGAAGACCGGCGGAAAGCAGGCCGGCGGCGTCGCCCGGCGCGGCACCGGTGGCAACCGCCGGGGTGGAAGCGCCGGCAAGGGCAAGGGCGGCGGACGCGGCGGCGGGCCGCGCCACCGCTGACCCCGCCGGCAGGCGACCCGTCAGCGCACCGTCGGACTCGGCGTCGGCGCCGACGTGTTGACGTCCAGCCCGGGCGGCGCGGTGAGCGAGAGCATCGGCTCGCCGGGCTGCGGAGCCGGCGGCGTGAGCTGCGCCTTGGGCAGGTTCGGCGGGGCGGTCTGCTGGAAGTTGACCTGGTCGAAGTTGACCAGCCCGGTCTTCTCCAGCACGGTGATGTGGTCGAGGACGGTGTCGTTGGCCTGGTCGGCGAGCTGCCGCACCAGGGAGTTCTTGGTGTTGGCGCGGATGTTGGCGATGGCCGGGAAGATCTGGCCGTGGGTGACCCGCATGATGTTGACCGCGGTGGTGTCGAACTGCTTGCCCGTGGTCCCGTTCACGGTCGCCACGAACTGCTGCTGCTGCGGGGACGCCAGATTGGGCAGGGTGATGCCCAGTTCCGGCGCGATCTTCCGGCAGGTCGCGTCCAGCCGGGAGTGACCGACGACCAGGTGCTCACCGGCCTCCCTCATTTCCGGTGTCGTCCCCCGTTCCATCGCCATCAGCCCCAGCGGGTGCTCCCACAGCCCCGCGGCACGCACCTTCACCACGAAGTCCCGGTCCTGCTCGGTGAGCGGCCCGTACCGCGTGTTGGCGACGACCCGCGCCTGGTCACTGCCCGCGTTCTGCACCCCGAGCATGGTCGGGTAGGCGAGTGCGGTGAGGGTGAGGACCAGGGCACCGGCCACGAAGGCGGTCCCTGCCGTGGTGCGCGTGATGCGCATCGTGCCTCCTGGGGCGAAGACAGGCTCGGACACCAGGAGATACGGACGGGAGCGGTGGTCTGATCACCACGTCGGGTAAAACCTGCGACGAGAGACGTGCTTCATCTCACCCCGAGGCGTGTCACCTGAGGGCCTGCGCACCTCAGGGCGTGCGCGCCGTCCGCACGAGCCAGTCGTACGCCGCCCGCGCGGTGAACTCTTCCTGGCCCCCGCGCAGCAGCAGCCCCGCGGTGGCGAACTCCGGGGCGTCGGCCTGCGCCGCGACGTACGGGACCGCGATGCAGCGCATCCCGGCCGCGTACGCGGCGGCGGCCCCGGGAGCGGCGTCCTCCAGTACCACGCAGCGGGCCGGTTCCGCCCCCAGCCGCCGGGCCGCCTCCAGGAAGACGTCGGGGGCGGGCTTGCCCTGCGCGACCTCGTCGGCCGAGACGACCGTGCGCAGGTGTGCGTCCAGACCGGTGCGGGCGAGGATCGTGCCGATCGCCTCGGGCGACGAACCCGACGCCACCGCCATCGGTACGCCCTCGCCCGCCAGCAGCTCGACGAACTTCCGCATCTCGGGATACGCGCGGGCCGAGGTGCGGGCGAGCGCCAGGTAGTGGCGGTTCTTGACGGCGAGCAGTTCCTCGACCGGGGCCCGCAGCCCGTACCGCCGCTTCCAGTCGGCGACCGTCTCCTGGGTGCTGATGCCCACGTACGCCTCGTGGTCGGCCCAGGTGAAGTCCGGCACGCCGTACTCGGCGAGGGTGCGCCGGCCCGCTTCGTAGTAGTTCGGCTCGCTGTCCACGAGAGTTCCGTCGAGATCGAAGATGACCGAGATGCCGCCGAGTCCGCCCATGGTGCTCATGGCCTCCAGGATGCCAAGGATCACCTGCGGGCCGAGCGCCCGATCGACTCCACGAGCGGGAGCAGCCGGTGCGGCACGCGCTCGCGCAACGCCACCTCGCTGCGGGTGCGGACCACGCCGGGCAGGCTGATCAGCTTCTGCACCACGTCCTCCAGGTGCGCGTTGTCGCGGGCCACGACGCGGGTCAGCAGGTCCCCGCCGCCGGTGATGGAGAAGGCCTCGACGATCTCCGGCACGGCCGCCAGTGCCTCGCCCACCTCGTCCAGATGCCCTTGGGTGACCTCGATGTGCACGAACGCGAGCACCGGATGGCCCAGGGCGGCGGGGGAGAGGGAGGGAGCGGTACCGGTGATCACGCCGTCCCGCTCCAGGCGGTCCAGCCGGGCCTGGAGCGTGCCGCGGGCGATCCCGAGGAGGCGGGCGTACTCGCGCACGCTGGTGCCCGGCTGCTCCAGCAGCAGCCGCAGGATGCGGGTGTCGAGCTCGTCGACGGCCATCGCGGATCCGGCCCCCTCTCGTCGGCCGTTGGACTACCGGTGGCCTTGTTCATGCCGCCATCACTGTACCAATGGCCCATTCAAGCAGCGGCCTGTTGAGCCACTGGTGGCGGAGATGCTCCTATAGACGTGTCGATGGCGCTGCGGACCCCGCGGCGCCTTTTGCATGCGGTGACTTCCGGGCCAGTGGGCGTGAGTGAGCGAGGGGGCGGTAATCAGTGCTGAAGAAGGTGTTCGTGAGCCCGGACCCGGGACGGTCCCGGCTGCGGTTCGCCGCGCGGGCCGTCCTCGGCATCGGGGCGGCCGTCGTGGTGTGCGGGCTGGCCGGTACCTCCCTGATCGGCGCGGTCATCGGCGGGCTCGCCGCCCTGCTCGCGCTCTTCACCGTCACCGACGCCACCGTGCGCGGCCAGGCCGTCACCACCGCGCTGCTGCCGGTCGCCGGACTGCCCGTGCTCACCGCCGCCGCCGCGCTGCACGACCACCCCGTCGTCCGGGACCTCACCTTCCTCGCCGTCGTCGGCGCGGGCGTGTACGCGCGCCGCTGGGGGCCGCGCGGGCACAGCCTCGGCGTGTTCGCCTTCATGACCTTCTTCATCGCCCAGTTCCTGCACGCGACCACGGGGCGGCTGCCCGAGATGTACGCCGCCGTCCTGCTGTCCGTGGCCACCGCCGCGGCGGTGCGCTTCGGCCTGTGGTGCTACGAGCGCCGTCGGCCCGCGCCCGCCGTCCCCGCGCCGCCCGCCGGCACCGGTCTGGCCCGCATCACCACGCGTCAGGCAGTGCAGGCCACCGCGGGCGCCGGTTTCGCCCTGGTGGTGGGCCAGCTGGTGTCCGGCGACCGCTGGTACTGGGCCGTCGGCGCGACCTGGTGGGTGTTCGTCAACACCACGTCGCGCGGCGAGACGCTGGTGCGCGGCTTCCGCCGGGTCCTCGGCACGGTCGTCGGCATCGGCCTGGGCTTCCTCGTCGCCGTGCCGGTGGCCGGGGCCCCGGTGCCCACCGCCGTACTCGCCGCCGGCTGCGTCTTCGGCATCTTCTACACCGCCGCGGTCTCCTACACCTGGATGATGCTCTGCGTGACCCTGCTCGCCGAGCTGCTCTACGGCCTCCTGGGCGTCCTCAGCCCCGGCCTGCTCGCGCTGCGGCTCGCCGAGACCGGCGTGGGCGCGCTCGGCGCCGCGCTCGCCGTGCTCTTCGTCCTGCCGGTCACCACGCACGCCGTCACCGACGCCTGGATCCAGCGCGCCCTGCGCTGCGTGCACGCCTGCACCGCCGAGGCCGCCGCCCGTCTCGCCGGAACGGAGGGCGCCGACCCGGCGCCGCGCGTGGCGGAACTGGAGCAGCTGCTCGGCCGGGTACGGCTGTCGGTCGCTCCGCTCGTGCACCCACTGAGCCCCATGTACGGCCGCAGGCGGCGGGCCCGCCGGGTCCTCGACCTGCTCGACGACTGCGCCCGGGAGATCCGCGGCCTCGTCGCCGTCGCCGCCGACCCCGAAGCCTCGCACGACGCCCGGCTGGCCGCCGCCTGCTGGCGCGTCGAGGCCGCGGTCGAAGCACTCACGGGCGGGGGCGCCGTCCCCGCCCGCGCGGGCGGGGAGCGCGCCGTCGAACCCGCGTTGGCCCACCTCCACGACCTGGAACACGCCCTCGCCGAACTCGCCGCGCCCCTGCGAACCCCCTCCGGTTCACGCCTGGCCGGCGCCTGAACCGTCTCACCCGCCGCACCCGCGACACCCATTTGGTCTAGACCGCAAGTGATCGACTGCTACCGTCGCTCCCGGGCGGACGATCAGGTCGGACGACAAGATCGGCACTCGACGCGACGCAGGACGAAGCGGGCAGACGAAGCGGGACGAGAGGGGCAGCGGTGACGGACGGCGGCAGGCGGCAGCGGCGGGCATACATCGGGTCGTTCACGGCGGCCGGCGGCCCCGGCATCCTGACGGCGACCGTCGCCCCCGACAGCGGCGCCCTCACGGTCGTGAGCGGCACGGACGGTCTGGCCGACCCCTCCTACCTGGCCCTGGCACCCGACGGGGACACGCTCTACGCCGTCAGCGAGACGGCCGAGGGCGCGGTGGCGGCCTACCGGGTGAGCGGGGACAGGCCCGAGCCCACCGGGCGGCCGGTGCCCGTCGAGGGTGACGGACCGACCCACCTGAGCCTGTACGCCGGGCACGTGCTGACCGCCAACTACGGCTCCGGCACCGTCACCGCCGTGCCGGTCCGCGCCGACGGCACCCTCGCCCGGTCCGCGTCCGGCGTCCTGCGGCACACCGGCTCCGGCCCGCACGCCCAGCGGCAGCAGGGGCCGCACGCCCACCAGGTGCGGCCCGACCCCAGCGGGCGCTGGGCCGTCAGCGTGGACCTCGGCACCGACTCGGTGCGGGTCTGCGCCCTCTCGGACGGTGCCCCCGCCGTGCACCGGGAGATCGCGCTGCGCCCGGGGTCGGGGCCGCGGCACCTGGCCTTCCACCCGGACGGCTCCCACGCCTACGTCGTCAACGAACTCGCGCCCACCGTCACCGTCTGCCACTGGGACGCCGCCGACGGCACCCTCAAGCCCCTCACCGAGGTGCCGGTGCTGCCGGGGGCCCCGGCGGGCGACGCCTACCCGTCCGGCATCGCCGTCTCGCCCGACGGCCGTTTCGTGTGGACCGCGACCCGCGGCGAGGACGTCCTGTCCGTGCTCGTCGTGGAGCCGGACGGACTGCGACTGTCCGCCACCGTGCCCTGCGGCGGACACTGGCCCCGCGACATCACCGTGTCGGACGGCTTCCTGTACGCGGCCAACGAACGCTCCGGAGACGTGACCTGGTTCGCCCTGGACCCGACCACCGGCGTCCCCCGCCGCACGGGCTCCCTCGCGGTCCCGGCGGCATCCTGCGTGATCTTCGACCCCGCGTCCTAGCTCCGGGCAGGCGTCGGCCGCTGTCGCTGCGGGCAGTCGTGCCTCCCCCAGCGCCTGGGGCGGCACGCGTGGGCGCAGCGGCACCCCGGCAGCGCCGGGCAGCGCGTCCCACCCTCGCGCCCAGACCCGCGCCGGGCTCGATCCCGACCGACGGTGCCGTACCCCCGGACCGTGCCGAAGGGGCCCGCTCCTCTCCGGAGCGGGCCCCTTCACACACGTCTGGACGCGCACGCGCACCTCACCGAACCGGCGCCCCCTGCGCCTGCTGCGGCGAGATGCCGAGCGCCGTCGTGTACTTGGCCAGCGCCAGCTTGCCGATCGCCGGGTACGGACCGAGCGGCTCGGCGGTGGAGCAACCCGCCTCCTTGGCCGCCTCCTCCAGCACGGACGCCTCGATCTCCGGGCCGATCAGATACGGCGCGAGCGCAAGCTGCTGGGAGCCCGAGGAGCGCAGCTGCTCGGCCACGGACGCGATCGAGCCCTCCTCGTCCAGCGCCGCCGCGATCACCGGCACGGCGAGGCGCGCGGCGAGCAGCATGCCGGTGATGCCAGCCGCCTGCACGGCCTCGTCACCGCCGACGGAAGCCAGGATGATGCCGTCCGCGGCGGTCGCCACGGTGAACAGGCGGGCACGGTCGGCGCGGGCGAGACCGGCCTCGGAGAGCCGCACGTGCAGTGCCTCGGCCAGCAGCGGGTGCGGCCCGAGCACGTCGGTCAGCTCGGCCGCGATCTTGCTGTCCATCACGGCCTGCCGGATCCGGCGCAGTAGCGCGTTGTCCGGCCCGGCGAGCAGCGGCACGACGACCGCGACGGGGCCCTCGGGCTCCTTCACGTCCAGGCCGGCGGCGCGCGCCTGCTCGAAGCGGGCGGTGCGCTCCTCGGCGGCCTGGACGAGCACGGCGGACAGGGAGGGGAACTCGGCGTCGTCGCCCCCGTCGAGGTGACCGATCCGGGCGTCGAGCCCGGGCAACTCGGAACGGGCGATGCTGATGACCTCGTCGGCGAGGCTACGGGTGGCGCTGCTGGGCGTCCCCGGCACCGCGAGGACGAGCGCCGGCGCGCCCTCGGGAGCCACCAGGGGTTCGGGACGGCGGTGCCGTCCGGGCTGGCGGGGGCGCGGCATTCGTACTGGCAGGCCGGACGCGGGCCCAGTGGGGGAGCTCATGGCGCCGCATGTTACTGGTTTCCGGGGTTTCCCTGTTCGGGGAGGGTGCAGGTGAGCGGTATCCGTCCGGTTTTGTCTGATGAGTGATGTACGGATCGGCCGACATCGGCACGATTCACCTCGTCGGCGGACCACTTCTCAGCCGCCCGGCGCGCTCGTCACCCACAGCATCCTGTCGTCACCCGGAAGCGTGAGTGAGCCGGTCGCCAGGTCGGTCGCGATCCGGACCGAGCCGTCCAGCGGATCACCCTCCGCGGTCGTCCGCCGCGCCCGCGGCAGCCGCTTCGCCAGCTCTTCCTCCAGGGGTACGAGGAGCGGATCGCCCAACCGCAGCAGCCCGCCGGTGACCGCGACCCGGGGCTCACCGCCGGCCGGGCAGACCGCGGCGGCCGAGTCGGCCATGTGCCGGGCGGCGGCCCGCAGGATCCCCGCGGCGACGGAGTCGGCGGCCGCGCAGGCGGCCACCTCGGGCGCGAAGGAGGCGAGGACGGCTGGACGGTCGGAGCGCGGATACACCTGCCCGGGCAGCTGCGCCGCCGGACCGAAACGCGCCTCTGCCCGGGCCAGCAGCGGCGCGGAGCCGCCCTCCCGTCCGTCATGGGCGCGCAGCGCCGCCTCGAGACCGGCCCGCCCGATCCAGGCGCCGCTGCCGCAGTCGCCCAGCAGATGTCCCCAGCCGTCCGCCCGGTGCCAGCGGGACAGGTCGGTGCCGACGGCGATCAGGCCGGTCCCGGCGGCCACCACCGCCCCGGCCCGAGCGCCCAGGGCGCCCACGTACGCGGTCACGGCGTCGGCGGCCAGCCCGACTGTCCGCACGCCCAGCTCCCGGGCCAGCGCGCCCGGCAGTTCGGCGCGCAAGGCATCGCCCAGGGTGGCCAGCCCGGCGGCACCCACGACGACGGTGCCGAGCCGGGCGACGCCCGTCTCCTCCATCAACGCCCTGGCCATGGGCAGAAGTTGCCCCAGGAGGTGCCCGGGGTCGATCCCGCGTGGACCGGTGCGGACGGGCTCCCCCGAGACACGCCGGCCGAGCGGACCGGGTCCGTCGGCGCCGACGGAGCCGACGACCACACGCAGCCCCGAGCCGCCGGAGTCCACGGCCAGGAAGCCGACGCTGCTCACGGCAGACGCCAGTCGACCGGCTGACCTCCCAGACGCATCAGCAGGTCGTTGGCCCGGCTGAACGGACGCGAACCGAAGAAGCCCCGGTCGGCCGACATCGGGGACGGGTGCGCGGACTCCACGGCCGGCAGGTCACCGAGCAGCGGTCGCAGATTGCGGGCGTCGCGGCCCCAGAGGATGGACACCATCGGCTTGCCGCGCGCCGCGAGCGCGCGTATCGCCTGCTCGGTGACCTCCTCCCAGCCCTTGCCGCGATGGGCCGCGGGCTTGCGCGGGGCCGTGGTGAGCGCCCTGTTGAGCAGCAGCACCCCCTGCTGTGTCCAGGGCGTCAGATCCCCGTTGGAAGGCTGCGGGAGGTTCAGGTCGGTGTTCAGCTCACGGAAGATGTTGACCAGGCTGCCGGGCAGCGGGCGCACCTCCGGGGCGACGGAGAACGACAGTCCGACGGCGTGCCCCGGGGTGGGGTAGGGATCCTGTCCGACGATCAGGACCCGTACGTCGTCGAAGGGCTGCTGGAAGGCCCGCAGGACGTTCGCCCCGGCCGGGAGGTAGGTGCGTCCGGCGGCGATCTCCGCGCGCAGGAACTCACCCATCGAGGTGATCCGTCCGGCGACGGGTTCAAGGGCCTTCGCCCAGCCCGCTTCGACGATTTCGTTCAAGGGTCGTGGTGCCACGGGCGTCACCCTACTGCCGTACGGGTGACGCCGATCAACCGGTGGCCACGGCCGGTCCCCCCGGTCCGGTTCATCCGACGACCGCGGCCCGCACGCACAGCACGTCCGGCAGGTGGGAGGCCAACTGCCGCCAGCTGTCGCCGTCGTCGGCCGACGCGAACACCTCGCCGTTGCGGTTGCCGAAGTAGACGCCCGCCTGCTCCGCGTCGTCCGTGGACAGCGCGTCGCGCAGCACCGTGCCGTAGTGGTCCTCCTGGGGGAGGCCCGCCGAGAGCGGCTCCCAGCTCTTGCCCGCGTCCGCGGTGCGGAAGACCCGGCACCGGCGGTCCGCCGGCACGCGGTCGGCGTCGGCGTTGATCGGGAAGACGTACGCCGTGTCGCCGCGGTGCGGGTGGGCGGCCACCGCGAAACCGAACGTGGACGGCAGGCCCTCGCCGATGTCCGTCCAGTGCGCGCCCGCGTCGTCGCTCCGGTACACCCCCCAGTGGTTCTGGAGGTACAGGCGGTCCGGGGTGGCCGCGTCCCGCGCGACCTTGTGCACGCACTGGCCGAACTCCGGGTCGGGGTCCGGCAGGAAGACGGCGGAGACCCCGGAGTTCGACGGCGCCCAGCTCGCTCCGCCGTCGGCCGTGCGGAACACACCCGCGGTCGAGACGGCGACCGTCACCGACCTGGGGTCGCGCCGGTCGGTGAGGACGGTGTGCAGGCCCTCACCGCCACCGCCCGGCACCCACTTCGACCGCGTCGGGTGCTCCCACAGCGGGCGGACCAGCTCGAAGCTCTCCCCGCGGTCCTCCGAGCGGTACAGCGCGGCCGGTTCCGTGCCCGCGTACACCACGTCCGGCTCGGCGGCCGCCGGGTGCAGCTGCCACACCCGCTCCAGCGAGGCGCCGGTGTCCTTGGGGAACTTGACGGCCGGCGCGGCCGGTTCGGTCCAGGTCCGGCCGAGATCGTCGGAGTGGAACACCGACGGCCCCCAGTGCGCGCTGTCGCCGCCGGCCAGCAGTCGCGGGGTGTCGCCGCGGGTGTCGAGGGCGACCGAGTAGACCGCCTGTGCGTTGAAGCAGGGACTTTCGTCGAACTCCCAGGTGCCACCCCGCCGGCGCCCGATGAACAGGCCCTTGCGGGTGCCCACGGCGAGCAGTACCTCGGTCATGCCGATCACCTCCGCGGCGTCCTCGTCGACGCCTTTGTCTCGGACACGGGCCAGTCTGCACCCAGCCACTGACAGTCACCCCTGGGAGAGATGTCGTCGCAGATCAGGCCGGTGGTGTCGGGTCCGAAGAGGTGCCTGGGCGCCGCCCGTTCAGCCCTCGCCCGGCAGCGCCCGCGCCAGGATCCCGTCGAGGTCGGCCGTGTCCGGCAGCGTGCCGAACGCGTGCCCCCAGTCGCCGCCGAGCCGGGTCGCGCAGAAGGCGTCGGCGACGGCGGGCGGGGCGTGCCGGACCAGGAGGGAGGCCTGGAGGGTGAGGGCCATCAGCTCCACCAGCCGGCGGGCACCGGTCTCGGACGCCTCGCCGAGCCCCGCCTCCAGCCGGGCCACGGCCGTGTCCAGCCGGGCGTCCGCCCCGCGCGCGAGGGCGAGTTCGTCGAAGAGGGCGTGCGCGGTGGCGGGGGAGCGGCCGAGCGCCCGCAGCACGTCGAGGGCGTTGACGTTCCCCGAGCCCTCCCAGATCGACAGCAGCGGGGCCTCGCGGTAGTGGCGGGGCATGCCCGACTCCTCCACGTAGCCATTGCCGCCCAGGCACTCCAGGGCCTCCGCGGTGAACGCCGGCCCCCGCTTGGTCACCCAGTACTTGCCCACGGCGGTGGCGATCCGCCGGAACGCCGCCTCCCCGGCGTCGCCGCGCACGGCACGGTCGGCCGCGCCGGCGAGCCGCAGGGTGAGGGTGGTCGCGGCCTCGGACTCCAGGGCGAGGTCGGCCAGGACGTTGCGCATCAACGGCTGGTCCACCAGCCGGGCGCCGAACGCGCTGCGGTGCCGTACGTGGTGACCGGCCTCGACGAGGGTCTTGCGCATCAGTGTCGCCGAGGACATCACGCAGTCCAGCCGGGTGCAGTTGACCATCTCGATGATCGTCTTGACACCCTGCCCCTCCGGCCCGACCAGCCAGGCCACCGTCCCGTCGAACTCGGGCTCGGAGGAGGCGTTGGACCGGTTGCCGAGCTTGTCCTTCAGGCGCTGGATGCGGAAGGTGTTGCGGGTGCCGTCGGGCAGCACACGCGGCACCAGGAAACAGGAAAGCCCTTCGCGTGCCTGGGCCAGCACCAGAAACACGTCGCACATCGGTGCCGACGTGAACCACTTGTGCCCGCGCAGCGTGTAGACGCCGGGTTCGGCGGTCGCAGTGGCCGTCGTGGTGTTCGTACGGACGTCCGAGCCACCCTGCTTCTCGGTCATCCCCATGCCGGCCAGCAGACCGCGCTTGTCCGTGGGCGTCCGCAGCCCCGGCTCGTACTCCCGGGAGGTCAGCAGCGGCTCGTAGACCTCCGCCAGCCCGGGCTGGGCGCGCAGGGCCGGGACGGCCGCGTACGTCATCGAGGTCGGGCATCCGTGCCCCGCCTCCGTGTGGCCCCAGACGAGTCCGCCGGCGGTCCGCGCGACGTGGGCGCCCGGCCGGTCGTCGGCCCACGGCGCCCCGGCCAGGCCCTCGCCGACCGCGACCCGCATCAGGTGGTGCCAGCTCGGGTGGTACTCGACCTCGTCGACCCGGTTGCCGTACCGGTCGTGCGTGCGCAGCACGGGCTCGTGCCGGTTGGCGAGGTCGCCCCACTCCTGCGCCTCGGCGCTGCCCGCCCGGCGGCCCAGCCGCCGCAGGTCGTCCGCCGCCCATCCGGCGCCCTCCCGCCGCACGCCCTCCAGCAGGGCGGTGTCGTCGGAGGCGTCGTAGGGGGCCAGAGGAGGGGGCTGATTGGTGACGTCGTGCGTCGCGTACCCCTCCGGACCGTTCCAGGGCTCCTCGGACGGCTCGTACGACTCGTACGGCGGCTCCTGCGCGAGTGTCGTCATGACCCGAGTGTTGCACTATCTCTGCGGTCGCAGCAATAGTGCAACACGGTCGGCGCACGTACAGTACGTGCCCATGTGGACGAACGACACCTGCCCGCGCGGATGAGCGGTTCCGAGGCCTCCGGTGGGCTCATGCTGCGTCCGCTGTCCGCGCGGTCGGTGGTCCTGAGCCTGCTGCTCGGCACCCACCCCCCGGAACTGCCGGGGCGGGAACTGGTGCGGCTCGTGGAGGGGTTCGACGTCGGCGCCTCCACCGCGCGCGCGGCGCTCAGCCGGATGGCCGCCGCCGGGGACCTGCGGCGCACGGAGACCGGCTACCGGCTCAGCGAGCGGCTGCTGGAGCGTCAGCGTCGCCAGGACGAGGCGCTGCGGCCGCACACGCGCGCGTGGGACGGCGACTGGGAGACGCTCGTGATCACCGCGACGGGGCGCGACCCCGCCGCCCGCGCCGAACTGCGCACCCGGCTGACCGCCCTGCGCCTGGCCGAACTCCGTGAGGGCGTCTGGCTGCGCCCCGCCAACCTCGGCCGTCCACTGCCCGCCGCTCTTGACCGGGTGGCCGAGCGGCTCGTCTCACGCCCCGGGTCCCCGGCCGCCGAACTGGCCGCGCGGCTGTGGCCGCTGGGCGACTGGGCGGACACGGCCCGGGCACTGCTCGTCCATGTCGACCGGGCCCGGCGTCCGGCCGACCGCCTCGCCGCCTTCGCGGCCGTCGTACGGCACCTGCTCGCCGATCCGGTGCTGCCCGCGGAGCTGCTCCCGCCGCACTGGCCGGGAACGGTCCTGCGGGACGCCTACACGCGGTACCAGCGGGAGCAGTCCGGACAGGTCCGGGCGCACGGCATCCGGACCTGACGGGTCGCGCTGTCGCCGTAGTTGGTGTTGATGCCGGCGATCCGGCCGCCCTTCCAGTTCACCTCGATGCCGCTGAGGCTGATCGTCCGCTTGTACTGCGTCGAGCAGTTGCCGCAGGAACGGACGAAGGTGCCGAAGTCCTTGACGGCGAAGCCGGAGATGCTCAGCGTGCCGGCGCCGTCGAACTGGAACACCTTGTCGCCGGCCTCCTTGGCGCCGCCGCCGATGATCACGTTCGTGAGGACAGCGCCAGGGGCGAGTTCCAGGATCGGGCCCTGGTCCTCGTCCTGGCCGCCGGAGCCCAGGTCGCCGGTGCCGTACAGGTCGCCGGTGCCGTACAGGCCGCGGCCGCCCGCCAGGCCGCCGTCGTCGGAGACCGCTGACCGGCGGGGTGAGGGTGCCTGCCGGGCACGGCCCGCTGCGCTGACAGGGTGCCGCGTCCGTTGAGCGGAGCGTGTTCTGTTCGTATGGAATGTGATCATTCGGTTACGTTGCGTATGTGCTCGAAGCATCCTTCGTTGATCGTTCTCTTCAGCTTTCCGACCGCTGTCCGGACGACGGTGAGATGTCCGTGCGCCACGCCTGGGTGGTGAGCGAGGGCGGCACCACGACCTCGTGGTTCGACGTCCGCCTGGCCTTCGCCGACGGCGCCCGGCTGGACGCGCTCGCCGTGCTGTCCGGTCAGAGCGTGCGGGTCGAGGACGTGCGGGCCCAGCCGCCGCTGTCCCTGGACGACCTGGCCGTGCTCGCCGAGTGGCTGGAGAACCCGCTCTTCGAGGCCTGCGTGCCTGCCCCCGCCCGGGGAGCGCCGGCCGCGTCGCGGCGGGCCCGGCCCGGGTGGCCGCGCGGGCGGGAGGGGCGCAGGCTCGTCGCCCAGGAGTACCGGGCGGCCCGGGAGGAGGGCGGCGATCCGGTTCTCGCGGTGATGAGCGCGACCGGGCACAGCAGGCGCAAGTCGCTCAGGCTGATCGGCCAGGCGCGCGACGAGGGGTTCCTGACGCCGCGTCGCGCGCGCCGCTGAGCAGCGTCCGAGGGCCCGCGCCGCCGTCCGATCCGAGGGTCCGTCCTGCCGTCCGAGGGCCCGCTCCGCCGTCCGTCCGAGGCTCCGTCCCGCCGCCTGGCTGCAGCGTCGTCACAGCATCGCGCGCATCCGTGAGATCTCGCTCGTCTGCTGCGCGACCACGTCGTCGGCCATCTCCTCGACCAGCACGTTGTTGCCCTCGGACTTCACGTCCGTGGCCATGCTGACGGCCCCCTCGTGATGAGTGATCATCAGGGTGAGGAAGAGCTGGTCGAACGCCTTGCCCCGCGCCGCGCGCAGCTTCTTCAGCTGTGCCTCGGTCGCCATGCCCGGCATCGCGGTGTGGTCGTGTCCGCCGCCCGTCACCTTCTCGCCGTGGGTCTCGAGCCAGCCCTCCATCGCCTTGATCTCCGGCCCCTGCGCGGCCGAGATGCGTTCGGCGAGCTTCTTGACCTGGCCGGACCCGGCCTGCTTCGGCGCCAGTTCGGTCATCTCCAGTGCCTGGGCGTGGTGCTGGATCATCATCCGCGCGTAGGAGACGTCCGCCGAGTTGGGGGAGTCGTCGTCGGCGCGCTGCTTCTCGGCGTCCTCGGCGGACAGGGTCCGGTTGCCCTCGCCCGGCTTGCCCGGAGCGATCACCGAAGGCCCGGCGGCCGCCGCCGATCCGGTGTCCGAACCCGAGTCGCAGGCCCCCAGCGCGAGCACGGCCAGTGCGGTCAGTGAGGCCGTGACGAGTGACGCGCTGGACAACCGGGGGCGAAGGGACACGACGACCTCCTGTGGCTGGGGCGCACTCTCCGGGGAGGGGTGCGGAACACCTTGTGGGTGCGATGACCGTCCTAGCACGCTTCCGCGCGACAGTGATCAAAAAACTTCATTGCGTGTTTGTTGCCCCCTGTTGATATGAGCATGGCGAAGACGATACTGCGGGGAGCGTGAACCGTTCCAAACGGAACGGACGTTGGGAGGAAACAGTGACCCTGTTGAACGACCCGCGAGCGCGGCGCAGACGACTGGGGGTGGCGGCCGCGGCCGCCGGACTCCTGTCCGCCCTGCTGACCGCCGGCCCGGCCGTCGCCACCCCCGACCCCGGGGACACTCCGGCCACGTCGAAGGACGTGTCCAAGAGCGCGCGCGCAGAGGTGCGCGACGCCATCGAGAGCGGCGAGATACCCGGTCAGGACGAGACAGTCCACTCCGACAACATCGAGCACCTGACCAACATCCCCAAGGACGCGCTGTCCGGCTTCAACTCGGACCTGGCCTTCCAGGGCCGGTACGCCTTCGCCGGCAACTACGACGGGTTCCGCATCTTCGACATCAAGAACCCGAAGAAGCCGAAGACCGTCGCCCAGGTGCTGTGTCCCGGCTCGCAGAACGACATCTCGGTCTCCGGGGACCTGCTGTTCCTGTCGACCGACTCCTCGCGCAGCGACAGCAGTTGCAACAGCACCACACAGCCCGCGACCGAGAAGTCCTCCTGGGAGGGCATGAAGGTCTTCGACATCAGCGACAAGCGGAACCCGAAGTACGTCGCCGCGGTCGAGACGGCCTGCGGTTCGCACACCCACACGCTGGTCCCCGAACGCAAGAACGTCTACATCTACGTCTCCTCGTACTCGCCGAACGCCGCCTACCCCGACTGCCGGCCGCCGCACGACGGGATCTCCGTGATCAAGGTGCCGCGCAAGGCACCCGAGCGGGCGGCCCTCGTGGGCTTCCCCGTGCTGTTCCCCGGTGAGGGTCCCGACGGCGGCGGCAACCCGGGCGGGCCCACCAACCCGGGCGTCTCCAAGACCACCGGCTGCCACGACATCACCGTCCTGCCCTCCGAGGACCTGGCGGCGGGCGCCTGCATGGGCGACGGCATCCTGTTCTCCATCAAGGATCCCGAGCGCCCGAAGGTCATCGACCGCGTCCAGGACAACGTGAACTTCGCGTTCTGGCACTCGGCGACCTTCAACCAGAAGGCGGACAAGGTCGTCTTCACCGACGAGCTGGGCGGTGGCGGCGCCGCCACCTGCAACGCGGAGATCGGCCCGAACCGCGGCGCCGACGGCATCTACGACATCGTCGGCCGGGGCGAGAACCGCAAGCTGGTCTTCCGCAGCTACTTCAAGATCCCGCGCCACCAGGCGGACACCGAGAACTGCGTGGCCCACAACGGCTCGCTGATCCCGGTCAAGGGCAAGGACATCATGGTCCAGGCCTGGTACCAGGGCGGCGTCTCCGTCTGGGAGTTCACCGACTCCTCGCGGCCCAAGGAGATCGCCTACTTCGAGCGGGGTCCGCTGAGCACCGACACGATGACCACCGGCGGCTCCTGGTCGGCGTACTACTACAACGGCTACATCTACTCGAACGACATCGCCAAGGGCTTCGACGTCCTCAAGCTCAGCGACCGGCGCACCGACCCGGCCAAGCGGGTCCATCTGCAGGAGCTCAACACGCAGACACAGCCGGACTACTTCGACTGAGCACTCCGCTCCGTCCGGTCTGTCCGGTCCGTCCGGTCCATCTGGTCGGTCCGCTCCGGCTGATCCGGTACGCCGGTCGCGAAGAACCGCGACAGGTCCGGGTCGCACGACGTCCCGCCGGGCGCCTCGGCGTCCGGCGGGACACCCAGTTTCCAGTCCAGCCGGTAGCGCTCGAACAACTCGGCGCGCAGCTCCGGCACCGGCATCGGCACCCCGGGCACGAGAGCCGCGAAGACGGCGCCCATCAGCTGCGCGCGGAGCATCGGGTAGTCGCGGTCGACGTCCGGTGAGCCGTGCCGGGCCACGGTGTCCCGCAGCAGCTCCGCCAGTCGCCGCTGTTCCGGACACGGTACGAAACCCACTTCGGCCTGGAGCAGTCCCGCCATGTGCTGGCGCATGAGCACCGGCCGGTCCCGGGCGAGCCCCAGGATCGCGTCGATGGCCCGCGCCAGCCGCTCGCGCCCCTCGGTGGTGCGCGGCTCGCGCTCCAGAGCCTCCTCCAGGGTGCGGTGCATCAACCGGTGCACGGCGGACTGCACCAGCTGGCGCTTGCCGGGGAAGTAGTACGAGACGAGTCCGCGCGCCGAGCCCGCCCGGTCCGCGATGTCGCCCAGCGTGGTCGCGTCGTACCCGCGCTCGCCCACGAGCTCCACAGCCGCCTGCAGGAGACGCTCTTTCGAGCGCCGCCGCAATTCTTCATTGACCGAGGCGCTGCGCGGGGACATGCTGTACTCCTGCGTTGACTGGCTGCCAGCCAACTATACTCGGCGCAGACGGACGGCCCTTCGGGGCCCGCTCCGGCTACCGTCTGCCTCGGGCGACACGGGGGATCGTCCGAGGCGGACGGCAACACTCACTGGTTGCCTCGGGCTACGGGCCCGTCCGGCTGTGGAGGTGCCGAGCAGCCCACGTCGGCGCCGGTCGGCGCACCAGGTCCAGCACCGGCCGCAGCCCGTCCGGGCGTTCGGCCACCGGCAGGTGCTCCACGAAGTGCACCCCGCAGCCCAGCGCCGTCGCGCCGCCGTCCGCCCGCCGGTCGTCGCCGACCATCAGCGTCCGTCCCGGCTCCACGCCCAACGCCGCGCAGGCGACGCCGAACAGCCGGGGGTCGGGTTTGCGGATGCCGTGCTCGTACGACAGGACGTAGGTGCCCACGTACCGGTCGAGGCCGTGCGCGCGGAAGACCGGCCGCAGGTCCCAGCCGATGTTGCTGACGACCCCCACGGCGATCCCGCGCCCGCGCAACGCGCCCAGCACCTCGGCGGCGTCGGGGTAGGGACTCCACGCGCCCGGTGACATGTGCCGCTCGTACAGCGCGTCGTACAGGCCGGGGTCCGGCAACGGCACCTGCCGGGACAGTCCGGTGTACGCGGCCCGGTGCAGCTCGGAGCTGTCGTCGCGTACCTCCCACGCCTCGGCGAGCTCCTCCGGCACCCGCAGCGGCGGTGCGCCGCCGGGCAGTGCCCCCGCCCGCTGGAGCGCCTCGGCCGTCTCCGCCAACTCCGGCGCGGGAAGCCGCAGTCCGGCACCGTCGAGCGTCGCGCGCAGCCAGGCCTCGGTGGATTCGACACGGAACAGCGTGCCGGAGAAGTCGAACAGAACGGCGGTCATGGGCCGGATCCTAGGGGCGGTGGCGGTACCGGGGCGACGCAGGGGTTCGGGCGGGGACCCGGTCCGTCGGATCGCCGCTCCGCTCAGGGATGCCCGCGCCGGTGCACCAGCACCGCGAGCGCCACGACCAGGGCGCCCAGGATCCAGCCGCCGAGGACGTCCGTGATCCAGTGGACGCCGAGCCACACCCGGGTCACGCCGACCCCGGCCACGGAGACCACCGCGATGGCGAGGCCGGCGCGGCGCGGGTCGCGGCCGGCGCCGTAGTGGTGCAGCAGCCACACCAGCAGACCGCACACGAACGTCGCGGTCATGGCGTGCCCGGAGGGGAAGGCCGCGTAGTGCGCGGAGTCCACCGGGTCGGACCAGACAGGGCGGGGGCGGTCCACCGCCGCCTTGAGGGCCTGTTGCAGAAGGCTGCCCAACAGACAGGTGGCCCCCAGCCACACGGCCGTCCACCGGTCCGCCCGGCGCCACCAGAGCCACAGCACCACCACCGCGCACAGCAGACGCATCGTCCAGGTGTCCCACACCCAGTCGGTGAGGATCCGCATGGTGTGCGTGACGCCGCCTTCGTCGACGGCCCAGCGGTGGGTCGTGCCGGCGACGTCGTCGTCCAGCCGCACCAACGGGCGCCACTCGACAGCCACCAGGGTGAGCAGGAGCGCGGAGCACACGGTCAGCACCCAGGTGGCGCGGAGGGCGATGCGCGGCTGCGGCGGGGCGGGCGGGGAGTCGACCGGCGGCGTCTGCATGCTGCGATCCTCGCCGAACCGGTGGTTCCGGGGCCAGTTCCCCGGACAGAACAGCTAGCCGAGCGCCCGCAGCCCCGGTGCGAAGGCCACCAGTACCGGAACCGCCGGTACCAGTGCGGCGGCGGCCGTCAGCCGCAGCCTCCGGGCCGCCGTCAGCCGGTTCGGCGGGGTGAGCAGGCGGTGGACCCGCTGCGGGACGTGGGCCTGCGCGGTCGGACACGGGCCGAAGACGCCGCGGCCCTCGTTGAGTTCGACCAGGGCCAGGGCGGTCGTCAGCCGGCCGAAGCGGCGGGAGGCCACGTCGTCGGCGGCGAGTTCGACCAGGCGGTGCATCTCGTCGCGGAACGCCGCGAAGACCGGAACCCGCGGGAAACCGTCCGCCAGCGCGGTGGAGCAGTGCAGCAGCCAGTCGTGCCGCGCCTGCGCGTGCCCTTTCTCGTGGGCGAGCACCGCGTCCAGCTGCCGGCCCTCGAGGCGGCGCAGCGCCGCGGTGGTGACCACCAGCTGTGGGGGAGCGCCGGGCAGCCACCAGGCGTCCGGCCGCTCGCCCTCCAGGACGACGAGCCGGCTCGGGCCGGGCTCCTCGCCGGGCAGCAGCGGAGCGCGGTGCCGCAGTTCCGCCCGGCGCAGCCGGCGCCCCGAGCTGGCCCGCGCGACTTCGCGGGCCAGCATCGCGACGCTCCACAGTCCACCGCAGGCCAGCGTGACGGCGGTCGTGTCCGCCCAGAGGCCGGACGTGCCCAGCGCGTAGGCCTCGACCACCGGGCCGGGAGCGGTCGCGAAGACCGGTCCGCCCACCGCGTGCCAGGCCGCCGCCGCGCTGAACGTCATCGACAGCGCGCAGCACACGATCACCGCCGCCACCGCGCACTGCCAGACCCACAGGGCGACCACCGGTTCGCGATCCGGCCAGTCGGCCCGGGCGAGCAGCCTCGGGGCGAGCACAGCGGTCAGCGCGCCGAGCAGCAGCAGTGCCGCGGGGAGAATCATGGGGGGCAGCCTATGAGCGCCGCGCCGCCGGCAGTACGGCCCGACGCGCAAAGTGACGCAGGCAACGATTGCGCACGGCGGACCCCGGGCAGGCCAGGCCCCGGCAGGCCGGGCCCCGGCAGGCCGGGCCCCTGGGCGGGGGTCCCGGGCAGGCCGGGCTCCGACCGCCGGTTTCACAGGGGCAGCAGCATGGCCAGCATCCCGATCGCCATGGAGAGCCGGCAGGCCCGCGCCAGCTCCGGCCGGTCGCCCCACCCGGCCGCAGCACCGCCGCCGGCGACCGGACCAGCCCCGGGCGCGGGCACGGGTGGCGCCCCCGGGCCGCCCCCGGCCACTGCCACGACGGGTATCAGACGCACGCCGGTCAGCAGGACGTACCCCGTGAAGTAGAGCAGCAGCGCCCCGGTCAGCACCGGCGTGCCGGCCGTACCGTGGGCATGCGCGTGGGCGGGGGAGCCGGCCATCACCACCGCCATGTAGACCATCGCCGCGGCGCCCACGAGGTGGTGCAGATGGTGACGCCCGGACCGGGCCGCCCACAACGCCCGCAGCCCCGCGGCGCCGAACACCACCGCGTAGCCGGGCCAGACCCAGACCGGCGGGGTGAACACCGCCGCGGGCACGGCCATGGCCGCCATGCCGAACCCCATGAGGGCCTCACCGCCCGCGGCGCTGCGCTGTTCCTCGACACTGCTGCGCATCCGCAGCAGGCAGTAGACGCCGGTCGCCGCGCACAGCGCGACCAGCAGCCACCCGGACGACGCCGGTCCGTGCACACGCACCTCCCCGTTCCGCGGTCCACGGTCCGTCAAGAACTGCCCGGGCCACGCGGCGCGCACGCGAGCGCAAGGGTGTACGCGGGGGCATACGGGGGAGCGCGCCCTCGCCGCGGTCGGTCGTCGCTGGTCGGTGACGTGGGCGGAACCGCATCCGGCATTTGATTTACAAGTAAAACACTTGTTAACCTCAAACCATGAGCAGTGCGACCCCCACCCCCGGCACCTCACCGGTCCGACGTCTGTCCCTGGCAGGCGTGCTGCGCCTGCGCCGTCCCTCGGAGATCTGGTTCAAGCCCGCCCTGAGTTCGGTCGCCGCCGTCGCCCCTCCCAACCTGCTCCTGCTGGCGTTCGGCCGGCTCGACCTGGCGATGTACACGATGGCCGGGTCCCTGTGCGCGCTCTACGCCCACAACCGCCCCTACGCCGCCCGCGCCCGCACCCTGGCGTGGGTGGTGCTCGGCATGCTCGGCGGCGTCGCCGTCGCCCTGGTCACCGCCTCGCTCACCCGCGACGCCGTCGTCCTCGTCACCGTCGGCGCCCTGCTGGCCGCCGTGCAGAAGGCCCTGTGCGACGCCACCCGCGTCGGCCCGCCGGGCAACGTGGTCCTGACCTTCATCAGCTCCGCCGCACTCTTCGTCCCGCAGACCCTCGGCCAGGTACCCGGCCACCTGGCGCTGGCCGCCGCCGCCGGCGTCTGGGCCTGGCTCGTCGGGATGGCACCCGCCCTGGTCCGCCCGCACGGGCCGGAACGCCGGGCCACCGCCCAGGCCCTGAACGCCGCCGCCGCGTACGCCGCCACCCGCGGCACCGGCGACGGCCACGCCGCCCTTCGCGCCGCCGGGTACGCCGCCGTACAGGCCGCCTGGCAGACGCTGCTGTCCCTGCCCGCGACGGGCGCCCGCGCCACCACCCGGCACGCCCTGGAACGCCTCGTCGTCCGCGCCGAGGTCGCCCTGGCCGCACCCGCCGACACCGACCCCGAGCGGCTGCGCGACTGGGCCCACGCCCTGCGCGGCGGCGGCCGGATCCCCCGCACCGGCGACACCCCGGCCGACACCGACGAACTGCTCGGCGTGGACGCCGAACTCGCCGCCCGCCCCGCGCCCCTGTGGCAGCGGCTCGGCCCGCTGGCCCCGATCGCCGTCCGCACCGCCCTCGGCTGCGCGCTGGCCGGCTACGCCTCCCTCGCCCTCGGCATCGGCCGCCCCTACTGGGCCCTGGTCACCGCCGCCGCGCTCTACCAGGCCAACATCACCCTGACCTGGAGCCGGGCCGTACAGCGCGTCGTCGGCAACCTCGCGGGCGTGCTGCTCTTCGCCGCCATAGCCCCGCTCGCCCACCTCGGGCAGGCGCTGCTCGTCCTGTGCTGCCTCGCCCTCAACTTCGGCGCCGAGGCCCTCATCACCCGCAACTACTGGCTCGGCAGCGTCTGCGTGACCCCGATGGCCCTGCTCGTCACCGAGTTCGCCGGCTACCAGGCCCCCGGCGACCTGATGACCGAGCGGGCCGTGGACACCCTCGTCGGGGCCCTGGTCGGCTTCCTCGCCGCCGTCGTCGTCACCAACCGGCGCGCCGGGAACCGCGTCGAACAGGCGGTGACCGCGGCCGACCGCGCCCGGGAGCGCACCGCGCGCCTCCTCGCGGAGCCCGCCCCCGCCCCCGGCGCCCTGGAGACCGCCCGCCGGGGACTGGCCGCCGCGCTGACCGACCTGCGGGCCACCGCCGAAGGCGCGGCCGGCGAATGGTGGGGACGCGCACTGCCCCAGGAGAGGGTCGTGCTCGCCGAGCAGTCCGGACACCGTACGCTCGCCGAGGCGGTGCGACGCCAGGCAGCGCGTCCGGACCGGGACACGGGCACGAGAACGGAGGACGTACGGCCATGACCGCAACCGACGGGGGAGCCCACGACGGGGGAGCCGGTGACGGCAGGACGGGAACGGGCGGGGACACCGTGGCCGCCGTGGTGCGTCAGTGGCGTGCCGTCCGCCCGGACCTCGACACCGGGCCGATGGAGATCATCGGCCGCATCAACCGCTGCGCCGCCCTCCTCCAGCAGGCCGAGGACGCACCGCTGCGCCGGGCGGGCCTCAGCCGCGCCGAGTTCGATCTGCTCGGCGCGCTGCGCCGCACCGGGCACGAGCTGACACCCGGCGAGCTGGCCCGGGAGACCTTCTCCTCCGGCGCCGCCGTCACCAAGCGCCTCAAACAGCTCACCGAGCGCGGCCTCGTCGAGCGGCGCGGCGACGCCCGGGACCGCCGGGTGGCCCACCTCCGCCTCACGGACACCGGACGCGACCTCGTCGACGGCATCCTGCCGGAGCAGCTCGCCTACGAGTCCGCCGTCCTGTCCGGCGTCGACGGACCCCGGCAGGGCGAGCTGGCGGCACTCCTCGGCGGGCTGCTGGGACAGCTGGAGGGCCGCCTGGACGCGCTGCGGGCCTGAGCGCCCTCCGCCGGACGGCGGCGGCCTCCCGCGCGCCGGGCGGATCAGCGCTCGTCGCCCGCCCGGTACACGCCGAACATCGCGCCCTGCGGGTCCCGCAGCACCGCGATGCGCGGCCCGTCGGGCACCGAGGTCGGCTCCATGAGCACGGAGCCGCCGCCGTCCGTCGTGTCGACCGCGACCGTGTTCACGTCCGCCACCGCGAAGTACGGCAGCCAGTGCGCCGGCACCTCGTGCGGGAACTTGTCGTCCATCGTCACCATGCCGCCGAAGTCCGCCCCGTCGATGCCCCACTGCGGATAGTGCTGCGAGGCGGTGACGCTCCAGCCGAACACCGTCTCGTAGAAGTCGGCGGCCCGGTCGGGCTCCCGGGTCAGCAGCTCCACCCAGCCCAGCGACCCGGGTGCGTTGAACAGCCCGGCCCCGGGGAACGAGCGGCCCTGCCACAGCTGGAAGACCGCCCCGGTGGGATCGGCGGCCACCACGAAGCGGCCCGAGTCGAAGACGTCCGTGGGCCCCTGGAGGGCCGCACCGCCGGCCGCCGTCACCTGCCGTACGGCCGCGTCCGCGTCGCGGACGGCGAAGGACACGTTCCACGCGACCGGCTGCTCCCGCTGGTACAGCGGCGTGAGGGCGGCGACCGCGGCGTCGTCGATCCGGGCGATCGTGTAGCCGCCCGCCTGCTGCCGCGGGTCCGTCTCGGGGTACCAGCCGAAGAGCTTGGTGTAGAACCTCTTGGCCGCTTCCAGGTCGGTGGTCCCCAGCTCCGCCCAGCAGGGCCCGCCGGTCACCGGTTCGTGGAGCTTCATCGTGGTGGCGTCCTTCCGCCGGGGCCGCAGACCGTCCGTCCCCCTCCAGCACGCTAAGGCCGGGCCCCGGCCGCGGCCATCCGGCAGGTACGCACCCCTGTCGCGGTACCTCGCCGGCGGCTCAGATGCCGGGCCGGTAGCGCAGCGGGTGCTCCGCAGGCACCTCCACCAGCACGATCCGGGTGCCGTCGGGGTCCGCGATCCACATCTCCACCAGGCCCCAGGGCTCCTTGACCGGCGGTCGCACGATCTCGACCCCCTTGGCGCGCAGCTCCTCGTGGGCCGCCGCCGCGTCCTCGACCTGGAGCCACAGGGCGAGCCCCGGGGTGACGGGGGCTTCGGAGCGCCCGGAGACCTCCAGGAAGCCGCCACCGAGGAAGTAGACGGTGCCCCGCTCCGGGCCCGTGCCGAACTCCCGGTGGACGGCGAGGCCGAGCTGCTCGCCGTAGAAGGCGCGGGAACGGTCGGGGTCGGCGGGGCGAAGCAGGGTCCGGCTGCTGAGTACATGCACCATGCGTCCCGACCCTAGTGGCGCCCTCCGACGGCGTTACGCTCATCGGTGCCCGCGCCGCGCCCGAGAACGAACCGGAGACGCCCACCATGGACACCGCCGCCAGCCGACTGACCTACCGCGACGCCACCGACGCCGACGTGGACGCGCTCGTCGCGCTCATAGAGTCCGCGTACCGGGGCGAGACCAGCCGGGCCGGGTGGACCACCGAGGCGGACATCCTCCAGGGACAGCGCACCGACCCGCAGGGCGTGCTGGAGGTCGTCAAGACGCCGGACAGCCGCCTGCTGACGGTGGAGCGGGACGGCCGGATCGTGGCCTGCTGCCAGCTCGAGCACCGCGGGGCGCACGCCTACTTCGGCATGTTCGCCGTCAGCCCGGCGCTCCAGGGCGAGGGACTGGGCAAGACGATCATCGCGGAGGCCGAGCGGCAGGTCCGCGAGACGTGGGGCGTCACGGAGATGCACATGACCGTGATCTCCGTGCGCGAGGACCTCATCGCCTGGTACGAACGCCGCGGTTACCGCCGTACGGGAAAGACGACCCCCTTCCCGTACGGCGACGAGCGCTTCGGCATCCCGCAGCGCGACGACCTCGAGTTCGAGCTGCTGGTCAAGCCGCTGGCGTGACGCGCGTCCGGCCGCTCAGGCCGTTCAGGCCGCTCAGGCGGTGAAGCGGCCGGTGCGCTTGATCTCCGGGTAGTCGGTCGTCGCGCCGTCCAGGCCGAGGGCGCGCACCAGCCGCAGGTGGTCCTGGGTGTTCACGGTCCAGGAGAAGACCCGCAGACCCGCCTTGCGGGCCTTCTTCACGATCTCCAGCGTGATCCTGTTGATGTCGAGGCACAGGGTCCCGGCCCCCGCCTCCAGAGCGCGGTCCACGACCTCGGGGCCGTAGTACTGCGCGACCAGGGCGGTCCGCACCCCCGGCACCAGCCGGGCGACCTCGACGATGGCCTCGTCGTGGAACGAGATCACCTCCACCCGGTCCACCAGGTCCCGGCGGAGCATCACCTCCGCGAGGACGCGTGCGGCCGCCGCGTCCTTGATCTCGGCCTGCAACGGCACCGAGACGGCGTCCAGCGCCTCCTCGAAGACCGGGACCCGCTCCCCGCGGCCGGCGTCCAGGGCGCGCAGCTCCTCGAGGGTCTTGTCGGCGATCGCACCGGTGCCGTCGGTGGTGCGGTCCACGTCGGCGTCGTGCATGACGACGAGCGCGCCGTCCTTGCTCAGATGCAGGTCCAGTTCGACGACGTCGAGGCCGGCCTGCTCGGCGGCGACGAAGGAACGCAGGGTGTTCTCGGGTTCGACACCCATCGCTCCGCGGTGACCGATGGTGAGGAAGTTCAAGGCTCGACTCGCTTCCGTCGACGTCGGCGTGGGCAGGGCGGCAGCCTAACGGCCCTGCCGGACCGTTTCCCCCGTGCCGCGCCGGGTATACGAACCCGGCGCTCGACAGGAAAAAATGCGGCGAAGACCGGGGTGAGGCAGGATAATTTACGGAGCCTCCCCTTGATAGGAGAAACGTCGTATGTCTACGGTGTCTCGACGCTAGCTTCTCCCGTGGAGGATGGGACATGACGGAAATTCTTGTGCAGGTGGGTGTGGAGGAGAACGTTCCTCCGGCGAGCAGGGTGGTGGAGCACCCGGCGTGGCCCGTGCTCAAGGATGCCGTGGAGCGGATCCGGCCATGGCAGTCCAAGGACGGGTCGATCGACTTCGACGCCGAGGGCGCCCCCGAGCGGGCCACCGCCGAGGACGCCGTACGCCGTGTCACCGAGGCCGTGCGCGAGCTGTCCCCGCTGCTGCCGCACGACCGCGCCTACCACGATGCCCTGGTGACCGACCTCGGTCGCTGGGCCGACGGCGGCTTCCAGGTGCCCGACTTCCTCGACTCGCTGCTGGCCTTCCAGCCCGCCGCCAACCGCGCGGACGGCCTCCAGCACCTGGTCGTCTTCCCGATGTACACGCAGAACGGCAACCCGGACCGCAACCTCGAAGCGGTCGTGCTGCGCATGGTCTGGCCCGACTGGCTGGCCGAACTGGAGCGCACCCGCTACGACAACCCGCTGTTCTGCGGCATCACCTTCGAGGACTTCACGGCCGGCTACGACACCAACTCGGCCGTCCTCTTCCCGGAGACCATCGCCGTGCGCGAGGCCCCCGAGCGCTTCTCCTGGGGCGGCATCTTCTGCGACCGCGAGGCCGCCCGCTTCCGCCGCGTCACCGAGGCCGCCGTGGACCTGCTGGGCCTGGAACTGCCCGAGGACGTCGCCGCGATGGTCCACGACCAGAAGCGCTGTGAAGAGGCGTTCGTGCTGTGGGACATGGTCCACGACCGCACCCACAGCCACGGCGACCTGCCCTTCGACCCGTTCATGATCAAGCAGCGCCAGCCGTTCTGGATGTACGGCCTGGAGGAGCTGCGCTGCGACCTCACCGCCTTCAAGGAGGCCGTGAAGCTGGCGGACGACGGCGTCCCGCAGGCCCGCGACGTGCAGTACGCGGTGCTCTTCGACCGCATGTTCCGCTTCCCGGTGACCGGCGAGCGCGTACGCAACTACGACGGCCTCGGCGGCCAGCTCCTCTTCGCCTACCTGCACAAGCACGACGTCGTCCGCTGGACCGACAACAAGCTCTTCATCGACTGGCAGCGCGCCCCGCAGGTCACCAACCAGCTGTGCGCCGAGATCGAGAAGCTCTACCGCGACGGCATCGACCGTCCGAAGATCGTCCACTGGTTCGCCGGCTACGAGCTGGTCTCCACCTACCTCGCCCCGCACCCGGGCTCGAAGTGGGCCAAGGGTCCCGACGCCCTGGACCTGACCCTGCCGCCGCGCAAACTCGTCGATGACGTGCTTCCCGACGAGTTTCCGCTGAGCATGTTCTACGAGGCCCTGTCCAAGAAGCTCAAGAAGGTGATCGCCTCCACCCGGGGGATCACCGCGGACGGCGCCGAGCGGGCCGCCGCGTGAGCGACGGCGGCGGCACGCACGAACACGTACGGCAGACACGGGCTCAGCAGACTCGGGAGGCGAGGACCATGGGGAACGGGGCGCTCGACGGCGCGGTGATCGCGGTGGCCGGGGCGGGCGGGCCCGCCGGACGGGCCGCGCTGTTGCGGCTCGCCGAGGCGGGCGCGACCGTCGTCGGCGCGGACAACGACCCGGAGCGGCTGGCCGAGGCGGTGGACGCGGCGCGCTACGCGCACGGCGGCGCCACCGTCACCGGCGAGACCGTCGACCTGCTGGACCTGGACTCCACCCGGGCCTGGGCCGACCGCACCGAGCAGGAGTTCGGCCACGTCGACGGCGTGGTCCACCTCGTCGGTGGCTGGCGCGGCAGCAAGAGCTTCACCAAGACCGAACTCGGCGACTGGGACCTCCTCGAGAAGCTGCTCATCCGCACCGTGCAGCACACCTCCCTCGCCTTCCACGAGGCGCTCCAGCGCAGCGACCGCGGCCGCTACGTCCTGATCAGCGCCGCCGGTGCGTCCAGCCCCACCGCGGGCAACGCCGCCTACTCCGCCGCCAAGGCCGCCGCCGAGGCGTGGACGCTGGCCATGGCGGACTACTTCCGCAAGGCGGGGGGCGAGCAGGGGCCGACGTCGGCGGCTGCGATCCTGGTGGTCAAGGCGTTGGTGCACGACGCGATGCGCGCCGAGCGCCCCAACGCGAAGTTCGCGGGCTTCACGGACGTGCGTGACCTCGCCGAGGCCGTCGCCGGTGTCTGGGACAAGCCCGCCGCGGAAGTGAACGGAAACCGTCTGTGGCTGACCGAGAAGCCGTGAACCCCCCGCAGACCGACGCGCGTCGCCATCACGACCCCGAGGTCCGCGGTTTCGCCAGCGACAACTACGCCGGGGCCCACCCGGAGGTGCTGGCCGCCCTGACGCTGGCCAACGGCGGGCACCAGGTCGCGTACGGCGAGGACGACTACACCGAGAACCTCCAGCGCGTGATCCGCAGCCACTTCGGCTCCGGCGCCGAGGCGTTCCCGGTCTTCAACGGCACCGGCGCCAACGTCGTCGCGCTCCAGGCGGTCACCGACCGCTGGGGCGCGGTGATCTGCGCCGAGAGCGCGCACATCAACGTCGACGAGGGCGGCGCCCCCGAGCGCATGGGCGGCCTCAAGCTGCTCACCGTCCCCACCCCCGACGGCAAGCTCACCCCCGAGCTGATCGACCGGCAGGCGTACGGCTGGGACGACGAGCACCGCGCGATGCCGCAGGTCGTCTCGATCACCCAGAGCACCGAGCTGGGCACCCTCTACACGCCCGACGAGATCCGCGCCATCTGCGAGCACGCCCACGCGCACGGCATGAAGGTGCACCTGGACGGCTCCCGGATAGCCAACGCCGCCGCCTCCCTGAACGTGCCCATGCGCACGTTCACCAACGCGGTCGGCGTCGACCTCCTCTCCCTCGGCGGCACCAAGAACGGCGCCCTGTTCGGCGAGGCGGTCGTGGTGCTGAACCAGGACGCGGTGCGGCACATGAAGCACCTGCGCAAGCTGTCCATGCAGCTCGCCTCCAAGATGCGCTTCGTGTCCGTGCAGCTGGAGGCGCTGCTGGCCAAGGACCTGTGGCTGCGCAACGCCCGGCACTCCAACGAGATGGCCCGGCGCCTGGCCGAGGGCGTGCGCGCCGTGCACGGGGTCGAGATCCTCTACCCGGTGCAGGCCAACGCGGTCTTCGCCAGGCTGCCGCACGAGGTGAGCGAGCGCCTGCAGAAGCGCTTCCGCTTCTACTTCTGGGACGAGGCCGCCGGGGACGTGCGCTGGATGTGCGCCTTCGACACCACCGAGGACGACGTCGACGCGTTCGTGGCCGCCCTCAAGGAGGAGATGGCGCGCTGACGCGAGACTCTCCCGAGAGGTGCATAGGTATGCGGTCACCTGAAAAGTCATTGACTGACGGGTGATCGCTTTCCTATGCTCTGCGGGCATGGAGCTGATCCAGACAACCTCTGACCTGTCCGCTTATCTAGCCGCCGACGAGGCCATCGACCACGACCACCCGCGCGTACGGGAGGTGGCCGGCCGGCTCGCCAAGGAGGCGGAGGACTCGTATGCCTATGCGCGGCTGGCCTTCGAGTTCGTGCGTGACACCATCCCGCACTCGCAGGACTCCGGGGACCCGCGTGTCACCTGGCGCGCCTCCGACGTCCTGGAGCAGCGCACCGGCATCTGCTACGCCAAGGCCCACGCACTGGCCGCGCTGCTGAGGGCCGAGGACATCCCGACGGCACTGTGCTACCAGCGGTTCGACGTGGTGCACGGATTGGTCGCCGTACGCCTGGACGGCGCCTGGCACCGGCAGGATCCGCGCGGGAACAAGCCCGGCGTGAACGCCCAGTTCTCCCTGGGCGGGGAACGACTGGCCTTCACGCCGGACCACGCGGCGGGCGAGGCGGACTACCCGGAGCTGTACGCGGCGCCGCATCCGGCGGTGCTGGACGTCCTCAGGGCGGCCACCGACCGACCGCACCTGTGGGAGACCCTCCCGGCCGCCCTGTGAGACGCCCGGCTCAGTGTGCCTGGGCCGTGCGCAGCTGCTCGGGCGTCGGGGCCGTGCCGCCGAGATGGGCCGGCATCCACCAGGTGTCGTCGGCCCCCTTGGGGCGCACCGGGTAGGCGCGCTGCGCCGCCTCCAGCAGCTCCTGCACCCGCTCGCGCAGCCGCCGGGTGATGGCACCCGCGTACTGCTCGCGCGAGGCCTCCATCGCCTCGCCGACCCGGATGGTGATGGGGGTGTGGCTGCGCTTGAAGTTGCGCGGGTGACCCTTGGTCCACAGGCGCTGGGTGCCCCACAGCGCCATGGGGACCAGCGGGACGCCCGCCTCCTGCGCGAGCCGCGCGGCTCCCGACTTGAAGCTCTTCAAGGTGAACGACTCGGAGATCGTCGCCTCCGGGAAGACCCCGACGATCTCACCGGACTTCAGCGAGTCGAGGGCGTGCGCGTAGGCGGCCTCGCCCTGCTTGCGGTCCACCGGGATGTGCTTCATCCCGCGCATCAGCGGACCGGAGATCCGGTGCCGGAAGACCGACTCCTTCGCCATGAAGCGCACCAGCCGCTTCTGCGGCAGCGCGGCCAGGCCGTCGAAGATGAAGTCCAGGTAGCTGATGTGGTTGCTCACCAGTACGGCGCCGCCCGTGCGCGGGATGTTCTCCGCCCCACGGCAGTCGATCTTGAGGTCCCACACCTTGAACATGGTGCGGGCGAGACCGATGACCGGACGGTAGACGAGTTCTGCCATGGGCGGGTCGGACCCTTCCTTGTCAGCCTGGGAAGGGAAACTCCCAGTCGAAAGTTACGCAGCCGTAGGTTTACGGCTTGTCGCCGATCGTGCCCCAAGAACGGCCGGTGTACCAGCCTTGGTGCCCGTGCGCGGCGAGATCCTCATCACTCGCCCGGACGTTTCGTGGCCGAAATGCGACGGTGAGCGGGAATCCTGGCCGCCTCGAGCGCGCTGCACCTTCGGAGGACCGGATCGGCGGTGCGCGGGTACGCGTGCCCAGGAGAGCCGCGGTGGCGGCGGAACGGGAGCGGGCTGGTGCGCGAGCAGGACGACGGCAGCCGGGCCGGGGCCGGCGCCCCACGGCTCGACGCGGCCGACCTCGGTGCGGAACTCGGCGTCCGCGCCACGCTCGTACAGTTCTCCAGCGCCTTCTGCGCGCCCTGCCGGGCCACCCGGCGAGTGCTGGGCGAGGTGGCCGGCATGGTCCCCGGCGTCGCCCACGTCGAGATCGACGCCGAGGGCCACCTGGAACTGGTCCGCGCCCTCGACGTGCTCAAGACCCCCACCGTGCTGGTGCTGGACGCCGGCGGCCGCGTCGTACGGCGTGCCGTCGGGCAGCCGCGCCCGGCGGACGTGATCGCCGCGCTGGGTGAGGCGGTGTGACAAGCGCCACGCGAGTGGTGAGGTCTTCTCCACAGCTTCGAGATCCCGGGACGTAATTGACTGTGTGTGCCACCCGTCGTCAGCCTGCCCCCGTACCCCGCTCCAGGTTCCCGGGGCCGAGGCGCAACGCAGAAGGACCACCCCGTATGACGGTCACGCCCGACCTCGACGCGCCGCGGCCCGCCACCGACGACCTGATGCGGTCCGTCTTCCGGCGGCACGCGGCGGGCGTCGCCGTGATCACCGCGCGGGGCCCCGGCGGTCCGGTCGGTTTCACGGCCACGTCCCTCACCTCCGTCTCCGCCCGTCCTCCGCTGCTCTCCTTCGGTATCGGCACCGGCTCCTCGAGCTGGCCCGCGGTGTCCGGGGCCGAACACGTCGGCGTCCACCTGCTGGGCGAGCACCAGGAGGAGCTCGCGGCCACCTTCGCCCGCAGCGGCGCCGACCGCTTCGCGGCTCCCACCGCCTGGCGGGAGGGGCCGGAGGGCGTGCCCGTGCTGGACGGCGTGCCGGCCTGGCTCGTGTGCCGTGTGGTCGGCCGGGTGCCCGCGGGAGACCACCGGATCGTGCTGGCGGAGGTGCTCCTCGGCGACCCCACGGGCGTGGGCGAGCCGCTCCTGTACCACCAGGGGCGTTACCGGGGTCTGCGCGACTGACCGGTCAGCGGGACGCCTTCTGCGAAGGCGTCGAGTTCCGGTTACGCTGCGTTGCGAAGGTCACAGTTCAAAGCGCTTGCTTAGCGGGAAAGAACTGGATGTACTGACGAGTAATATTCCGGGCGGAGCGCAGGTCGCCCCGACCGGGATCGGCCGCTTGGGGCGCCTATGCTGCCTGCAAGAGGCAGCACTGAAATGTCGACGCAGTAGGAGAGCCGGCGTGAGCTTGAGGATCGTTGTCACTGTGAAGTACGTGCCCGACGCCACTGGCGACCGGCACTTCGCCGATGACCTGACCGTCGACCGGGACGACGTGGACGGTCTGCTCTCCGAGCTGGACGAGTACGCGGTCGAACAGGCGCTGCAGATCTCTGAGAATTCCGACGACGACGTCGAGGTCACCGTCCTGACGGTGGGCCCCGAGGACGCGAAGGACGCGCTGCGCAAGGCGCTGTCCATGGGTGCGGACAAGGCGATCCACGTCGAGGACGACGACCTGCACGGCACCGACGCCATCGGCACCTCGCTGGTGCTGGCCAAGGCGGTGGAGAAGGCAGGTTACGACCTGGTCGTCTCCGGCATGGCCTCCACCGACGGCACCATGGGCGTCGTTCCCGCGCTGCTGGCGGAGCGTCTGGGCGTGCCGCAGGTGACGCTGCTGTCCGAGGTCTCGGTCGAGGGCGGCGTGGTGAAGGGCCGCCGGGACGGCGACTCGGCCACGGAGCAGCTGGAGGCGTCGCTGCCGGCGGTCGTGTCGGTCACCGACCAGTCGGGCGAGGCGCGTTACCCGTCCTTCAAGGGCATCATGGCGGCCAAGAAGAAGCCGGTTCAGTCCTGGGACCTGTCCGACCTCGACATCGACGAGGACGAGGTCGGTCTGGAGAACGCCTACACGGTCGTGGAGTCGGCCGCCGAGCGTCCGGCGCGCACCGCGGGCACGATCGTCAAGGACGAGGGCGAGGGCGGCAAGCAGCTCGCCGAGTTCCTCGCGGGCCAGAAGTTCATCTGAGTCCCGCCCCGCTGACCGCCCCTCATCTTTCGCAAGCAGGAGAGAAGAAGTCCCATGGCTGAAGTTCTCGTCTACGTCGATCACGTGGACGGTGCCGTCCGCAAGCCGACCCTGGAGCTGCTGACGCTGGCCCGCCGTGTCGGCGAGCCGGTCGCCGTCGCGCTGGGCAACGGCGCCGGTGACACCGCCGCCGCCCTGGCCGAGCACGGCGCGGTGAAGGTGCTGACCCACGAGGCCGCCGAGTACGCCGACTACCTGGTCGTGCCGAAGGTGGACGCCCTCCAGGCCGCCGTCGAGGCCGTCTCCCCGGCCGCCGTGCTGGTCCCGTCCTCCGCGGAGGGCAAGGAGATCGCCGCCCGTCTGGCGCTGCGTCTCGGTTCCGGCATCATCACCGACGCCGTCGACCTGGAGGCCGGCGCCGAGGGGCCGGTGGCCACGCAGTCGGTGTTCGCCGCCGCCTTCTCCACCAAGTCCCGCGTCTCCAAGGGCACCCCGGTCATCACGGTCAAGCCGAACAGCGCGGCCGTGGAGGCCGCCCCGGCCGCCGGTGCGGTCGAGGCCCTGCCGGTCATGTTCTCCGCCGCCGCGACCGGTACGAAGGTCACCTCGCGCACGCCGCGCGAGTCGACCGGGCGTCCGGAGCTGACCGAGGCCGCGATCGTCGTCTCCGGCGGCCGCGGCGTCAACGGCGCGGAGAACTTCGCGATCATCGAGGCCCTCGCCGACTCGCTCGGCGCGGCCGTCGGCGCCTCGCGTGCCGCGGTGGACGCGGGCTGGTACCCGCACACCAACCAGGTCGGCCAGACCGGCAAGTCCGTCTCCCCGCAGCTGTACATCGCCTCCGGCATCTCGGGTGCGATCCAGCACCGGGCCGGCATGCAGACCTCCAAGACGATCGTGGCGATCAACAAGGACGCCGAAGCCCCGATCTTCGAACTGGTCGACTACGGCGTCGTCGGCGACCTCTTCGACGTCGTCCCGCAGCTCACCGAGGAAGTCAACACCCGCAAGGGCTGAACATCCCGGCGGCAGTGCATGCCGAGGCCCCCGCGACCGTCCGTGGTCGCGGGGGCCTCGGCGTGTGCGCAGGATGGTGTTGACCGGCGGGGGAGCGACAGATAACTTCGCTCTACGGATAACTGATTCCGGTCAGCGGAAAAATGAACATCAGGAGGGTGTCGGATGGGTCAGCAGGAGAAGGTGGCAACGAGCCTCGCGGGCGCCGTCGGCGAGGAGATCAGTGCCTCCCTCGCACCGGTCGACGCGGAGCTGGAGCGCCGCTACCCCGGAGACCCGGGCACCCGTCAGCCCGTCCACACCGTCTACGTCCCCGGTGACGTCTTCGCCGCCGACACCGTCCGCTCCTGGGGCGACAAGGCCCTGGCCGCCCTCGACGAACACGCCCCGGACGCCGCCTCCTTCGCCGCCGCCCTGGGCCTCACCGACGATCTCGCCGAGCCCGTGTACACCCGCGTACGCGCCAAGCTCGAGCGAGAGCCGATCGAAGACCTGCGCGTCGACTTCGAGGACGGCTACGGGGCCCGCACGGACGCCGAGGAGGACGAGGCGGCCGCCCGCGCGGCCCGGCTGGTCGCCGAGGCGTACCAACAGGGCACCGCGGCTCCCTGTATGGGCATCCGCATGAAGTGCATGGAGGCTCCGGTGCGCGCCCGGGGCATCCGCACCCTCGACGTCTTCCTCAGCGGCCTGATGGAGGCCGGCGGCCTGCCCGACGGGCTGGTCCTCACCCTGCCCAAGGTGACCTACCCCGAGCAGGTCACCGCCATGGTGCGGCTCCTGGAGGCCTTCGAGAAGGCGCGCGGCCTCACGCCCGGCCGGATCGGCTTCGAGATCCAGATCGAGACCAGCCAGTCCATCCTCGCCGCCGACGGCACCGCCACCGTGGCCCGCATGATCCAGGCCGCCGAGGGCCGCGCCACCGGCCTGCACTACGGCACCTTCGACTACAGCGCCTGCCTCGGCGTCTCCGCCGCCCACCAGGCCAGCGACCACCCGGCCGCCGACCACGCCAAGGCGGTCATGCAGGTCGCCGCCGCCGGGACCGGCGTACGCGTCTCGGACGGCTCCACCAACGTCCTGCCGGTCGGCCCCACCGCGCAGGTCCACGACGCCTGGCGCCTCCACTACGGCCTCACCCGCCGCGCCCTCGCCCGCGCCTACTACCAGGGCTGGGACATGCACCCGGGCCACATCCCCACCCGGTACGCGGCCGTCTTCGCCTTCTACCGCGAGGGCTTCGAACAGGCCGCCGCCCGACTCGCCCGGTACGCCAACCGCACCGGCGGCGACGTCATGGATGAGCCCGCCACCGCAAAGGCCCTCAGCGGCTACCTGCTGCGCGGCCTGGACTGCGGCGCCCTCGACATCGGCGAGGTCGCCCGGCTGACCGGCCTGACCCGCGCCGACCTGGAGGGCTTCTCGGGACCGCGGCGCGGCGACCTCACGGCATCGGCGCAGTAGGCCCCGGCGACGGCGTCCGGCCCCCGGCGAGGGGATCGTCCGGCCCGGAGCCCACGTACCGCTCCAGGCCGGACGCCGTCACCCGCTTCTCCTCGGCGAACAACCGGGTCCCCCGGTCGCACAGCCGCCGGTCCGCGCGCGCCCGCGCGCAGAACTCCTCCGGCGTCACCCCGAACAGCTCCCGCAGCCGGGCCGACTCGTGCAGCAGCTCGGTGATCAGGGGCCGTTGCTCGCCCGGATGCCGTCGCGGCGCGCCGGTGCCGTCGTGCAGGACGCCGTGGCGGTTGACGTACGCGTACGTGCCGCGCAGCACCGAGCCGTCCCCCGGCTCGACGCGCACGTCGGGCGCGGGCAGCCACACGCGGTCGAAGTTGCCGCCCGCCATCGGCACGCCCTCGCTCGCGTCGATCACCGCGAGCTGCTCGGCGTCCAGCCACAGGACGAACAGCTCCCGTAGGACGCCGGGGGCGCCCACCGGCGAGGCGGACACGTAGCCCATGCGGCTCACGTGCGCGGAGACGCCGATGTCCAGTCCGGTGACCCGCGACCTGACCATCGGGACCGGCGAGTCGATGCCGAACTCGGCCATCTTGTGCCGCAGCTGTCCCGGGCTCGCGTTGGAGCCGATCGCCAGCACCGGAACCCGGCCGTCCCCTTGCTCCCACTCCTCCCACGCCGGCCGGTCCAGCGGCAGCAGCCGGTCCCCGTCCAGCAGCCCGGACTCGCGGGGCCACGCACCCGGGTACAGCAGCGGCTCCTCGCGCGGCACCCCGGCCAGCCCGAGCGCGTCCAGCGTGCGGTCCTGGCCCGGCGGCCGCGCGGATTCCCCGCCCTCGGTCGGTGGTCGCGACACGGTGTGTTTCCTCCCGGCGGTGGCGCGGGTGAGCGGGGTGCGGTGCCCGGCTCCGCCCGCGCGGTGGCGGGCCGGCTCGGACGCCGGACAGGCGCCGGGCCCGTACGGTCCTCCGTCGCGGCCGGTCAGTCCGACGGCGGCAGCTCGCCCGAGCCCCGGGTGACCAGCCTGGTCGGCAGTTCGATGCGGTCGGGGGCGAGGAGGCTGCCGTCCAGCTGCCGGAAGAGCCGCTCGGCGGCGGTGCGGCCGAGCGCGGCCGCGTCCTGCGCGACCACGGTGACGCCCGGCTGGAGCAGGTCGGCCAGCTCGATGTCGTCGAAGCCGACCAGGGCGACGCCCCGGGTGTGCTCGGCCAGGACCCGGATCACGGTGACCGTCACCCGGTTGTTGCCGGTGAAGATCGCGGTCACCGGGTGCGGGTCGGCGAGCATCTCCTCGGCCGCCCGGCGCACCCGCACGGGGTCGGTGACGCCCAGGGACATCCAGGAGTCCTTGACCGGTATGCCCGCGTCCTCCATGGCCGCCCGGTAGCCGCGCAGCCGCTCGGCGGCGGTGTGGATGCGGGGCATGTCGCCGATGAAACCGATCCTGCTGTGCCCGTGGGCGATCAGGTGGGCCACGCCGTCGCGGGCGCCGCCGAAGTTGTCGGACACCACCACGTCCGCGTCGATCTGCCCCGCCGGACGGTCCACGAACACCGTGGCGACGCCCGCCTTCAGCTCGGGCTCCAGATAGCGGTGGTCGTCCCCGGCGGGGATCACCACCAGCCCGTCCACGCGCCGCGCGCACAGCGCGAGCACCAGCTCCTGCTCGCGGTCCGGGTCCTCCGCGCTGGACCCGTTGATCAGCAGGGCGCCGTGGGCGCGGGCCACCTCCTCGACGGCACGGCTGAGCGGCCCGTAGAACGGGTCGGCCAGATCCTCCAGGACCAGGCCGATGCTCGCGGTGCGGCCCTTGCGGAGCACCCGCGCGCTGTCGTTGCGGCGGAAGCCCAGCGCCTCGATGGCCTCCTGGACGCGGCGCTCGGTCTCCGGGGTGACGCCGGGCTCCCCGTTGACCACCCGGGAGACGGTCTTGAGGCCGACACCGGCCCGGGCGGCGACGTCCTTCATGGTCGGGCGATTGCCGTAACGGTTCCCGGGGAGGCGGTCTGCGCGGCGGGTCGTGTCGGGCACGATGCGGTGTCCTGTCCTGTCGTCCACGGGAATGCGTCGGCTCCTGCTGTCCAGGGGGATGTGTCGGTCATGGGCTTGTATGAGGATGTGGCGTCGAGCATAGAGCCTGGACAACGTTGTCAGATGCGGGGGACACTGTCCATCGCACTCTCCGGTCCTCGTCCCCACCGCAGGGACCGGTCGCTGCGCGCTCTTGGGTACGACATTTTCGCTTTCGGTCCGACGGGGAGATCCGACTCTGATGCACACCGACCTCGTGGCAGCGCTGGACATCGGCGGCACCAAGATCGCCGGCGCGCTGGTGGACGGCCACGGCCGCATCCAGGCGCGCGCACAGCGTGCGACACCCGCCCGGGAGGACGGTGACACCGTGATGGGGGCCGTCGAGGCCGTGCTCGCGGAACTGACCGCGTCGCCCCTGTGGGAGCGGGCCACGGCCGTCGGCATCGGCAGCGCGGGCCCGGTGGACGCCTCGGCCGGCACCGTCAGCCCGGTGAACGTGCCCGGCTGGCGCGACTACCCGCTGGTCCGGCGGGTCCGGGCCGCCTCCGGTGGCCTGCCGGTGGAGCTGATCGGGGACGGGGTGGCCATCACGGCCGCCGAACACTGGCAGGGCGCCGCCCGCGGGCACGACAACGCGCTGTGCATGGTGGTGTCGACCGGCGTCGGCGGCGGTCTCGTGCTGGGCGGCCGGCTGCACCCCGGACCGACCGGCAACGCCGGCCACATCGGCCACATCAGCGTCGATCTGGACGGCGACCCCTGCCCGTGCGGTGCGCGCGGGTGCGTGGAGCGCATAGCGAGCGGCCCCAACATCGCCCGCCGCGCCCTGGAGGCGGGCTGGCTGCCCGGGCCCGACGGCGACACCTCCGCCGCCGCGGTCGCCGCCGCCGCCCGGCTGGGCGACCCCGTCGCCGTCGCCTCCTTCGAGCGGGCCGCGCAGGCGCTGGCCGCCGGTATCGCCGCCACCGCGACCCTCGTCGAGATCGACATCGCCGTGGTCGGCGGGGGAGTGGGCAAGGCGGGGGACGTCCTCTTCGCCCCCCTGCGCAAGGCGCTCACCGACTACGCGACGCTGTCCTTCGTCCAGCGGCTGGTGGTCGTCCCCGCCCAGATGGGGACGGACGCCGGGCTGGTCGGCGCGGCCGCGGCGGCCCTGTCACGGACGGCGGGCGCGAGCGCCGCGCACGTCTGAGTACGGGGGGTGCGAGCGCCGGGCACGTCTGAGTACGGGGGGTGCGAGCGCCGGGCACGTCTGAGTACGGCAGATGTGACCGCCGGGCAGGTCCGAGTACGGCAGATGTGACCGCCGGGCAGGTCCGAGTACGGCAGATGTGACCGCCGCGCACGTCCGAGGCCCGGGAGCCGGTACGAGCCGGTGTCTCCCAAGGCTTCCCACCGCCTGCCCGTGACCCCGGCGCGTCGGCGTAGTTGAACGGGGCATGAAGAAGCGCAGCATGCTCGCCATCGCGTCCCTCGCCACCGGCTTCGTCGTCGCGGCCGTCAGCCCGTCCCACGCCGCTCCGAGCGAACTCCCGCTCGGTCTCGGGGTGGACGACACCGTCAGCAACCTGCAGGACACCGTCGCCACCGAGAGCCTGACCCTCGACGACGACGCCCTGGGACAGCTGGGCTGACGCCCTCGGCCGGACCCGACGTGCCCGGCCCGGACCGCACGGCGCCGGCGCCCCCGAGGGGGCGCCGGCGCCGCTGTCATATGCCCTTTCCCCCGCCCTCAACTGGGCTGGTTTCCGTGGCAGGGTGAAGCGGGCAAGCCACAGGGGGCCAACAGAAGAGGGGGACCTGTGACCGTCGTCTGGATCAACGGCGCGTTCGGTGCGGGGAAGACCACCACCGCACGGGAACTGATCGAACTGATCCCGAACAGCACACTCTTCGACCCCGAGGTCATCGGCGGGGCGCTCGCACACCTGCTGCCGCCCAAGCGCCTGGCCGAGGTGGGCGACTTCCAGGACCTGCCGATCTGGCGCCGACTGGTGATCGACACGGCGGCCGCGCTGCTGGCCGACCTCGGCGGGACGCTGGTGGTGCCGATGACCCTGCTGCGCCAGGAGTATCGGGACGAGATCTTCGGCGGTCTCGCCGCCCGCCGGATAGAGGTCCGGCATGTCCTGCTGGCCCCGGCCGAAACGATCCTGCGGGAGCGCATAGCGAGCCGCGAGACACCGGACGACCTGCCGGACGGCGAGATGCGCGTACGGCAGTGGTCCTACGACCACATCGAGCCCTACCGCGCGGCCCTCGCCTCCTGGCTCACCACCGACGCTCATCCCGTCGACACCGGCGCCCTCACCCCGTACGAGGCCGCCGTCCGGGTCGCCGAGGCCGTCGGCACGGGTGCGGTACCGGCCTGCGAGATCGTGCAGACTCCGGAGCCCACCGGCGAGACCGTCGCCGCCGGCGTCCTGCTCTTCGACGACCGGGACCGGGTGCTGCTCGTCGACCCCACCTACAAACCCGGCTGGGAGTTCCCCGGCGGTGTCGTCGAACCCGGCGAGGCGCCCGCCCGTGCCGGCATGCGCGAGGTCGCCGAGGAGACCGGCCTCAGCCTCCACGACGTACCGGCCCTGCTGGTCGTCGACTGGGAACCACCGGCGCCCCCCGCCCACGGCGGTCTGCGGCTGCTCTTCGACGGAGGCCGGCTCGACTCCGCGGACGCCGGCCGGGTCCTGCTGCCCGGCTCCGAGCTGCGCGCCTGGCGCTTCGCCACGGAGGACGAGGCCGCCGGCCTGCTGCCCCCGGTCCGCTACGAACGGCTGCGCTGGGCGCTGCGGGCCAAGGAGCGCGGCGCCGCCCACTACCTGGAGGCGGGCACGCCGGTCGGCTGACGTCAGCCGGCCGCCCCGTGCGTCCGCGCCGAAGCCCGCAGCACATCCCCGGCCCGCGTGGTCACCGGATCCCCGTGGCCGAAACAGGCCACCTCCGTGTCGAGGCCCGCCAGCCGCCCGAAGGACGCCACGGCCCGGTCCCGGTCGACGTTGAACACGCCGAGCAGCACACTGCCGTCGACCGGCGACGCGGCGACCGCGTCCCCCGTGCACAGCACGCCGTGGGACGGCAGGTGCACCGCGATGCTCCCCTCCGTGTGACCCGGCGCGTGCACGATCCGGGCCCCGCCACCGAAGTCCAGGACGTCACCGTCCACCACCTCGGTCACCCGGGCCGGCCGGGCGAAGCCACCTCGCGGGAGCTGACGCGCGGCGTTCTCGTGCAGTGGGCGCTCCCAGGCCTCGAGCACGGGCGGCGGACCGGCCACCTCACCCCGCACGGCGGGCGCCTCAACGGTGTGCGCCACCACCTCGGCCCCGGTGAGCGCGGCGACCTCCTGCGCCCCGCCCGCGTGGTCCTCGTGGAAGTGGGTGAGCACGACACGCCGTACGCGACCGGCGGCCCGCGCGGTCTCGACGATGCGCGCACCGTACCCGGCCGGTCCGGCGTCGATCAGCGTCACCTCGTCCCCGTCACGCCAGAGATACGCCTGACCGACCGGGAAGCGCAGCAGGTGCAGGCGCGGAAGGAGTTCGACGACGTCCATGGGACGACCGTAGGCAGGGCCCCGCTCTCGTGCGAGACCCCTCTGCCGACGGCAGAACCCGAAACGGTACTCGGCTCAGCTCGCCGCGTAATTGAGCAGGAAGTGCGCCTCCGCCACCGACAGCCGCTCCAGCTCCTCGGGGGACACGCTCTCGTTCACGGCGTGGATCTGGGCCTCCGGCTCGCTCAGCCCGATCAGCAGGATCTCCGCCTCCGGGTAGAGGGACGCCAGGGTGTTGCAGAGCGGGATGGAGCCGCCCTGACCGGCGTACTGCATCTCCTCACCGGGGTACGCCACCGCCATCGCGTCCGCCATGGCCTGGTACGCCGGGCTCGTGGTGTCGGCGCGGAATGCCTGGCCCTGGCCGATCTGCTCGACGCCGACCCGGGCGCCCCACGGCGTCCGCGTCTCCAGGTGGGCCTGGAGCAGCTTGGTGGCCTCGGCGGCGTCCACGCCCGGCGGCACGCGCAGGCTGACCAGCGCCCGCGCGCCCGCCTGCACGGACGGCGTGGCACCGACGACCGGCGGGGAGTCGATGCCGAGCACCGTGACGGCCGGCCGCGCCCAGATGCGGTCGGCGACCGAGCCGGAACCGATGAGTTCGACGCCGTCCAGCACCCGCGCGTCCCGGCGGAACTGCTCCTCGTCGTAGGCGAGGCCCTCCCACGTGCTGTCCGCCGCCAGGCCGTCGACGGTCGTCGAGCCGTCCTCGGCGCGCAGCGAGTCCAGTACGCGGATCAGGGCGGCCAGCGCGTCGGGCGCCGCACCGCCGAACTGGCCCGAATGCAGGTTGCCTTCGAGCGTGTCGACCTGCACGCGCAGCAGCGTCATGCCGCGCAGCGTGGAGGTGACCGTCGGCAGGCCGACCCGGAAGTTGCCCGCGTCGCCGATGACGATGGTGTCGGCGGCCAGCAGCTCGGGGTGGGCCTCGGCGTACCGCTCCAGACCACCCGTGCCCTGCTCCTCCGAGCCCTCGGCGATGACCTTGACGTGCACCGGCACGCCACCGTTGGCCTTGAGCGCGCGCAGCGCGAGCAGGTGCATCAGCACGCCGCCCTTGCAGTCCGCGGCGCCGCGCCCGTACCAGCGGCCGTCGCGCTCGGTCAGCTCGAACGGCGGAGTGACCCAGCCGGCCTCGTCCAGCGGCGGCTGCACGTCGTAGTGGGCGTAGAGCAGCACCGTCTTCGCGCCCTCGGGCCCCGGCAGATACCCGTACACCGACTGGGTGCCGTCCGGGGTGTCGAGCAGGTCCACGTCCTGGAAGCCCTCGGCGCGCAGGGCCGCCGCTATCCAGTTGGCGGCACCCACGCTCTCACTGCGCGGGAACTGGTCGAAGTCGGCCACCGACTTGAAGGCCACCAGCGCGGCGAGTTCCTCCTTCGCGCGGGGCATCAGCGAAGCGACGGTCTCGGCGACCGGATTCGACGACATGGGCACGCTCCTTGTGGGTGCGACGTTGTACCAAGGAGTACTTGGAATGACGGGCCGATCCTCCCACAGTGGCCTGCGGCGATGCCCGCCGTAGGATGCGGGGGTCAGGTGCGGCATGCGGTTTGATCGGAGCAGTAGACCATCGTGAGCAGCGAGAACTCTTCGGCGGACGACGCGCGTCAGGTCTGGGACGTGGTCGTGGTGGGCGCGGGACCGGCGGGGGCCTCGGCCGCCTACGCGGCGGCGGTCGCGGGGCGGCGCGTGCTGTTGCTGGAGAAGGCGGAGCTGCCCCGCTACAAAACATGCGGTGGCGGCATCATCGGCCCCTCGCGCGACACCCTCCCGCCCGGCTTCGAGCTGCCCTTCCAGGACCGCGTGCACGCGGTGACCTTCTCGAACAACGGGCGCTTCACCCGGACCCGGCGCTCCCGGCAGATGCTGTTCGGGCTGATCAACCGGCCCGAGTTCGATCTGCAGCTGGTCGAGCACGCCCAGAAGGCGGGCGCCGAGCTGCGCACCGGGGCGACGGTGACCCGGGTGGAGCAGCACGGGTCGGCGGTCCCGGACCGGCGCACGGTCGCCGTCGTCCTCCAGGGCGGGGAGACGGTACTGGCCCGGGCCGTCGTCGGCGCGGACGGCAGCGCCAGCCGGATAGGCGCCCACGTCGGGGTGAAGCTCGACCAGGTCGACCTCGGCCTGGAGGCGGAGATCCCGGTGCCCGAGACGGTCGCCGAGGACTGGAAGGGCCGGGTGCTCATCGACTGGGGCCCGATTCCCGGCAGTTACGGCTGGGTCTTCCCCAAGGGCGACACGCTGACGGTCGGGGTGATCTCGGCGCGCGGCGAGGGCGCGGCGACCAAGCGGTACCTGGAGGACTTCGTCGCCCGGCTCGGGCTCGCCGGATTCGAACCCAGCATCTCCTCCGGCCATCTGACGCGCTGCCGCGCGGACGACTCGCCGCTGTCGCGCGGCCGGGTCCTGGTCTGCGGGGACGCGGCCGGGCTCCTGGAGCCGTGGACCCGCGAAGGCATCTCCTTCGCGCTGCGCTCGGGCCGGCTCGCGGGGGAGTGGGCGGTGCGCATCTCCGAGGCGCACGACGCGGTGGACGCGCGCAAGCAGGCCCTGAACTACGCGTTCGCGATCAAGGCCGGGCTGGGCGTGGAGATGAGCGTCGGCAAGCGGATGCTGACGGTCTTCGAGCGCCGGCCCGGGCTCTTCCACGCGGCCCTGACCGGTTTCCGCCCGGCCTGGAAGGCGTTCAAGGACATCACGCAGGGCTCGACCTCGCTGGGCGAGCTGGTCCGCGGCCACCCGCTGGCGCAGCGGGCGCTGGGGGCGATGGACCGGCGGCCGGAGCCGTCCGGGTCGTCCGAGCCGTCCGAGCCGCCCGCGTCGTCCGCGGGGGAAGCGACCGGGGCCTGACTGTCGGCGTCCGGCCGTCGGCGGCGCGTCACCGCCCCGGGGGCACACGGTGCCGGACCTCGGCCCTGGGGGCCTCCGGCCTGTGAAGGGCGTACTTCGCCGGGAGTACCTGTGATCACCACGCGCGGGTGACGCCGCCCGACGTGCCCGGCGTCTAGCGTGGCGGGCATGGACGGACAGCGCGAGCGCGAGGGCCGGGCGCCGCAGTGGTGGCGGCACGGGCCCCCGTGGTGGAACCTGCGGGGCGACGAGGAGCAGCGCCCCCGGTGGCCCTGGCGCTCCACCGTGCTCATCACGGCGTTCGTGCTGTTCGGCTCGAACTTCGCCGCCCACGCCCAGGAGGGGGAGCGGGCCGGCCTGGACCCCTTCGCACGCGTGCTGCTCTTCGTGACCGGGGCCGCCCTGCTGTGGCGGCTGCGCCACCCGGTGCCGGTCGTGTTCGGCACGGCGGTCACCACCCTGGTCTACCTGGGCGCCGGGTACCCGTACGGCCCGGTGTTCGTGGCCGTCGCGGTGGCCTGCTTCGGTGCCGTCGTCGCCGGGCACCGCAAGGCCGCGTGGGCGGCGATGGGGACGCTGTGGGCCGGCCACGCCCTGGTGGCGCACTGGCTCTACCGGTGGCTGCCGCCGTCCGGGGACTCGGCCGCGTCCTGGGGGCAGGAGCTGGTGATCGCCACCTGGGTCGTGGCGATCGCGGCGCTGTCGGAGCTGGCCCGGGCCCGCCGCGAGCAGTGGGCGCGGGAGCGGGCCGAGCGGGCCCAGGCGGCGCGGCGACGCGCGGACGAGGAACGGCTGCGGATCGCCCGCGAGCTGCACGACGTACTCGCGCACAGCATCTCCGTCATCAACGTGCAGGCCGGTGTCGGACTGGCCCTCCTGGACACCGACCCGGAACAGGCCCGCACCGCGCTCGCCACCATCAAGGACCAGAGCAAGGAAGCGCTCGGCGAGGTGCGGCAGGTACTCGACACCCTGCGCACCCCCGGTGACGCGCCGCGCGCCCCGGCCCCCGGTCTCGACCGGCTCCCCGAACTGGTGGAGCAGGCGGCGAGCGCGGGCCTCACCGTCGAGGTGGAGGGGAAGGCGCCGCGGCTGTCGCCCGGTACCGACCTGGCCGCGTTCCGCATCGTGCAGGAGGCGCTCACCAACGTCGTACGGCACTCGGGTTCCCGGCACGCGCGTGTCCGCCTCGACCGGGACGGGAGCACGCTGCGGCTGCGCGTCGACGACGACGGCCCCGCGACGGGCGCCGAGGCGGGCGGCAGCGGCAACGGGCTGGCGGGGATGCGGGAGCGCGCGGCGGCGCTGGGTGGCACCATCGAGGCGGGCCCGCGTCCCGACGGCGGCTTCCGGGTGCTGGCGGCCCTGCCGATCGACGTGAAGAAGGCGGCCACGTGAAGCACATGGCTCACCTGGAGAACAGGAATCACGTGACACGTATGACGCAGTCGAAGGAGGAGGACCAGTGATCCGCGTACTGCTCGCCGACGACCAGTCACTGGTACGGGCCGGGTTCCGGGCGCTGCTGGACGCCCAGTCGGACATCGAGGTGGTCGCGGAGGCCGCCGACGGCGAGGAGGCGGTGCGTTCGATCCGCGAACTGCGCCCCGACGTCGTCCTCATGGACATCCGCATGCCCCTGCTCGACGGCCTCGCAGCCACCCGCCGGATCACCGGTGACCCCGGACTGCACGACGTGAAGGTGGTCATGCTCACCACCTTCGAACTCGACGAGTACGTCTTCGAGGCGATCCGCTCCGGCGCCTCCGGCTTCCTGGTCAAGGACACCGAACCCGAGGAACTCCTGCGCGCCGTAAGGGCAGTGGTGGACGGTGACGCGCTGCTCTCACCGGGCGTGACGCGCCGGCTGATCGCCGAGTTCGCGGCCCGCTCCAAGGAACCCGCGGCGGCGGGCGAGATGGCCCGGCTGACCGAGCGGGAGCGTGAGGTGATGGCCCTGGTCGGCATCGGACTGTCCAACGAGGAGATCGCCCGCCGGCTGGTCGTCAGCCCGCTGACCGCCAAGACCCACGTCAGCCGCACGATGGTGAAACTGGGCGCCCGCGACCGGGCCCAACTGGTCGTACTGGCCTACGAGTCGGGGCTGGTGCGGCCGGGCTGGCTCGGCTGACCACCGCGCGCGAACCGGACCAGCACGCTCACCACCCGGACGGAGAACACCACCACGGCGAGCACCGCACCGGCCCCGACGAGCGCGGTGCGCACCCCGCCCGTCAGGTCGAAGAGATACGCCGGCCCCGCCACCGCCCCGAACAGCACGGCCGCCGCGAACGCCGCGCTGCACAGGGCGTAGCCGATCTCGACCGTGATGGCGTCCCGCTCACCCTGCGTGCGCCGTCCCCCGTAGGTGTCCATGTCGCCAAGTCTCCCAGAGCGGGCGGTGATTCGGCAGCGCGAAGACCGCCGCGCAGGGCTCTGCTACGGTGCGCGGATGGCGGCGAAGAAGGCCGAACAGGTGCTCGTGACCCGGTGGCGCTCGATCCTGGTCCTCCATGCCCGCGTCCAGTTGGAACTCGACCGTGCGCTGCACGGACACGGCCTGTGCGGAAGCGACTTCGAGGTCCTCGACGTCCTGGCCGGCACCCGGGACGAGGACGGTTCCGGGTCCTGCGGGTACCGCGTCCAGCAGATCTCCGAGCGGGTCCACCTCAGCCAGAGCGCGTTGTCGCGGCTGGTCGCCCGGCTGGAGAAGGACGGCCTCGTCGAGCGCTCCATGTGCCCCGAGGACCGGCGGGGCGTGCGGGTGGTGCTCACCCCGAAGGGCCGCGCCAGGCACGGCGAGGCGCTCCCGGTGCAGCGGGCGGTGCTGCACCGGATGCTGGCCGGCTGAGCGACGCCACCGCACGGTCGCCCTACTTCCAGGTGACGCCCGACCGCTCGCGCCACAACGCGGCGAGGGAGCCGTCGCCGGTCACCTCCGGGAACGGCCGGCGGTTCCACAGCGCCGGGTAGAGCCCTGCGGCGGGACCGGACAGCTCGCAGTCGGCGTCCCCGGTGTCCTCCCGCACGGTCACCGGCGGCTGCGCGGACAGCCGTACGGTCCATACGGCGTCCGTCGCGTCCGTCGCCCGTACCCGCAGCGTGCGGGGCTCCTCGGTGCGTACGGCGCTCTTCGGGCGGGCGTGGAAGGCGCACAGCAGCTCGTCGATGCCGTCCACCGCGAAGTCCACGCCGGCACCGGTGGGTTCACCGCCGAGGGCAGACTCGGCGTCGATCCGGTGCACCGTCGTCTCGTGCGCCTGCCGCCGGGCCCAGAAGGCCAGCGGTGACGGTGCGGGCAGGAAGTGCCAGCACCGTACGTCGGGTGCGGCGCCGGCGAGGGTGTCGACGAGCCGCCCGTGTCCCTCCCGGAACCAGCTCACCAGCGGGGCGCCGTCGAGGGCGGGCAGGTCCTCGGCGGGCCGGGGACCGGTGTGCCCCTCGGCGACGAACGCCGTCGCCCAGCGGTGCACCGTCCCCGTGTGCCGCAGCAGGTCCCGTACGCGCCAGCCCGGGCAGGTCGGCACCTCGGCGTCGCTGCCCGCCGCCTCGGCGGCGGCGGCCAGCAGGGCGCCTTCACGTTCCAGGATCTCGACGTACGCGGCAGTCTTCATGGCAGGGAGTCTGCCGTATGGAGCGGACTCGACGGCAGACCTCCCCGGTAATCCCCAGGGGGGCCGGCGGCCCGGCTCAGCCGGGAACCGCCGCGCGCCGTGTCGCGACCGCGACCAGCACGGCGACCGCCGCGAGCACCGCCACGCTGGTGAGGGCGGCCGACAGGGACAACCAGTCGGCCATGAAACCGATCGCGGGCGGGCCGAGCAACATGCCGCCGTAGCCCAGGGTGGACGCGGTCGCGACACCGCTGGGGCCGCCGAGCGCACCGGCCCGCTCGATCGCGACCGGGAAGATGTTGGCAAGGCCGAGGCCGGTGATCGCGAAGCCGAACAGCGCCGCCCACACGGACGGGGCGAGCGAGCCGAGCAGCATGCCGGCCACCGCGGTGGTGCCGCCGGCCACCACCGTGGCCGTCCGGCCCAGGCGTTCCAGCAGCGTCGTCCCGGTCAGCCGGCCGACGGTCATGGCGAGCGCGAAACACGAGTAGCCCGCCGCCGCCAGTCCCGGGGAGGCGTCGAGGTCCTGCCTCAGGTGCAGGGCGCCCCAGTCGGCCATGGCACCCTCGCCGTACGCCGTGCACAGGGCGATCAGGCCGAAGGTGATGACGAGGCGACGGGTACGGCGGTCCCGGCGGTGCGGGGTGCCATCCCCTCCGCGCGTGCGGTCCTCTCCGCGCGTGCGGTCCTCTCCGGGCGTGCCGCCCTCTCCGGGCGTGCGGTCCGGCGGCGCGGCGGGTTCGCAGCGCAGCAGGGCGCGGCCCGCGAACAGGGTGACCAGCAGACCGATCGCGGTGAGGGCGAGGAGATGCCGCGTCGGCGACAGCGCCCCGGCGACCAGGCCGCCGAGCCCCGCACCGACCATGCCGCCGAGGCTGAACGCCGCGTGGAAGCTGGGCATGATCGGGCGCCCCAGTACGGCCACCAGATCGACGGCAGCACTGTTGAAGGCGACGTTGATCCCGCCGTACGCGCTGCCGAAGACCAGCAGGACGACGCCGAGGGCGAGGGCCGAGTGGGTGAGCGGGGGCAGGGCGATGCTCAGGCAGAGCAGTACCGCGCAGGCGACGGTGACGGGGTGGCTGCCGTAGCGCCGGACCAGCCGTCCGGTGAGCGTCATGGTGACGACGGCACCCGCCGAGACACCGAGCAGGGCGAGCCCCAGGGCGCTGGCGGAGGCGCCGGTCTGCTCCTTGATGGCGGGGATCCGGACCACCCAGCCGGCGAAGACGAAGCCGTCGAGGGCGAAGAAGGCGGTCAGGGCGATGCGGAGTCGGGTGAGGTCGTCGCGGGTGCCCGGCACGGCGCTGTGCGATCGGGCTTTGTTTATTTGCGGCACAAAGTCAGGCTAGGGGTAGGGCCGCGGACGGGCAAGGTTGGTTCCCATGCCCGGTGCCGCAGGCCGGAGCCGCTGCCGAAGTCGCCCGCTGATACCGAGGGCAGCCGCCCGGCGGCCCTCGGCACCCGTGGTCACCCGCCTCCCCCGCCGTCACCCGCGGTTCGCGGCGATCATCTCCCGGAACCAGTGGTAGCTGTCCTTCGGCGTGCGCTCCTGCGTGTCGTAGTCGACCCGCACGATGCCGAAGCGCTTGTCGTAGCCGTACGCCCACTCGAAGTTGTCCAGCAGGGACCACACGTAGTAACCGCGCACGTCCACGCCCGCGTCGATCGCCGCCCGCAGCGCGGTGAGGTGGTCGTGCAGGTAGGCGACCCGGCCGGTGTCGTGCACCGTGCCGTCGGCGGCGGGCGCGTCGTCCTCCGCCGAGCCGTTCTCCGTGATGTGGACCGGCGGGAGCGCGTCGCCGTACCGCTGCTTCAGGGCGACGAGCAGGTCGGTGAAGCTGTCCGGGACGACCGGCCAGTCCATCGCCGTGTGCCGGACGCCGGGGAGCCGTACCTCCTCGTAGCGGTTGTCCGTCGCCACGCGCCGTGCCGGGTCGCTCTCGCGGTGCGGGGCGTCGGCGACCACGATCGGCCGGTAGTAGTTGATGCCGAGGAAGTCCAGGGGCTGGGAGATCAGCTCCAGGTCGCCGTCCCGCCGGAAGTCCTCCCGGGTGATCAGCTCGCCCCAGGTCTCCTCCTCGGTGGCCGGGTAGCGGCCCGCGAGGATCGGCTCGGTCCACACCAGGTTGTGCTGGGTGTCCGCGCGGACCACCGCCGCCAGGTCGGCGGGGGAGTCGGTGGCGGGCAGGTTGCGGTCCAGGTTGAGCGTGATGCCGACCTCGCGCACCCCCGCCGCGCGCAGCGCCTTGACGGCCAGTCCGTGGCCGACCAGCAGGTGGTGGGCGGCGGCCAGCGCACCCCGGCCCTCCTTGGCGCCGGGGGCGTGCCGGCCGATGGAGTAGCCGAGGAAGGAGCTGCACCACGGCTCGTTCAGGGTGATCCAGCGCGGCACCCGGTCGCCCAGGTGCTCCGCCACCACCGCCGCGTAGTCGGCGAACCGCTCCGCCGTCTCCCGCACCCGCCAGCCGCCGCCCGCGGCGGAGCCGCTGTCGGACGGAGTCTCGAGGGCCTGCGGCAGGTCCCAGTGGTAGAGGGTGGCGGCCGGTTCGATGCCCGCCGCGAGCAGTTCGTCCACCAGGCGGGAGTAGAAGTCGAGACCCTTGGGGTTCACCGGGCCCGAGCCGTCCGGCACGATGCGGGGCCAGGCGATCGAGAAGCGGTAGGAGTCCACGCCGAGGTCGCGCAGCAGGGCCACGTCCTCGGGGTAGCGGTGGTAGTGGTCGCAGGCCACGTCACCGGTGTCGCCGTTCGCCACCAGGCCGGGGGTGTGACTGTAGGTGTCCCAGATCGACGGACCGCGGCCGTCCTCGGTCGCCGCGCCCTCGATCTGGTACGAGGCGGTCGCGGCGCCGAGGACGAAGCCGGGCGGGAAACCGGGGTAGTCGCTCATGCTGTGCTGCTCATCTCCGTGCTTGCGGGGGTGCGAGGTTCACTTGACGGAGCCGCCGGTGATCCCGGCGGCGATGTACTTCTGGGCGAGGACGAGGAGGATCGCCGCCGGCACCGCCGACAGCACGGACGCCGCCATCACCGATCCCCAGTCGCCGACGTGGGCGCCGATGTACTGGTAGATGCCCAGGGTGACGGGCTTGACGTCGTCGGTCGTGTTCAGGGTGAGCGCGAACATGAAGTCGCTCCACGAGAAGAGGAACGCGAACAGGCCCGACGTGATCAGCGAGTTGCGGCTCATCGGCAGCACCACCCGGACGAACGTCCGCACCGGCCCGGCGCCGTCGATCTGCGCGGCCTCGATCACCTCGCCCGGGATCGACACCATGAAGGAGCGCATCAGCACGATGGAGAACGGGATGCCCAGCGAGGCGTCCGCCAGCATCAGGCCGAAGTAGGAGTTGACCAGGCCCAGGTCGACGTAGGAGTTGTAGAGCGCGTTGGCGATGACGATGCCCGGCACCATCTGGGTGATCAGCGTGCCGAACACGATGGTGCGCGAGCCGCGCAGCCCGAACCGCGCGAGCCCGTACGCCGCCGGCGCCGAGATCGCCAGGCAGATGGCGACCGCGCCGAGCGAGACCGCGAGCGAGGTCAGGAGGTGCCCGCCCTGGTCGCTGACCGCCTTGGAGAAACCGGACAGGTCCAGTCCGCTCGGCACCGGGTCGACCTGGAGCAGCCCCGAGTCGGGCTGGAGCGCGGTGTTGAGCATCCAGTACAGCGGGAACAGCATCACGCACAGGACGATCACGCCGGCGACGGTGGAACCCCAGCGGCGCCGGGAGGCGGTGGGCGTGTGGGAGGCCATGGACGTCACTTCCCCTCGGTGCGGTTGGCCCGCAGGTAGAACACCGCGAACACGGCGGAGATCAGGATGAGTACGTTGCCGACGACGGCGCCCGCGCCGAAGTCCAGCTGGACGAACGAGTTCTGGTAGGTCAGGGTGCCGAGCGTCTGGGTGGCGTCGGCCGGACCGCCGTCGGTCAGCGCGAGGATCAGGTCGAGGATCTTCACCGTCGACATGAAGCCCAGCACGAGGACGACCGTGACGACGGGCTTGAGCATCGGCAGGGTCACCGAGCGGAAGGTCCGCCAGGCCGAGGCGCCGTCCAGCGCGGCCGCCTCGTGCAGCTCCTTCGGGATCTCCTGGATACCGCCGTACAGGATGACCATGTTGAACGGGATGCCGATCCAGATGTTGACCAGGACGACCGACAACAGGGCCATCTCGGGGCTGGTCAGCCAGGGCGTGTGACCGCCGATCCCGAGCGTGTCCAGGAACGAGTTGAGCACGCCCGTGTCCTGGTCGAGGATGCGCCGCCAGACGATGCCGGACACCACCATGGGCACCAGCCAGGGCAGCAGGATCAGTGAGCGCAGCACGCCGTTGAGCGGGAAGCGGCGGCTGAAGAACACCGCGAGTGCCAGGCCGATGCAGAACTGGCCGAGCAGCGAGCCCGCCGTGAAGACGAGCGTGTGCCACAGGGCCTTGCCGAACAGGGCGTCCTGGAACACGTTGGACCAGTTGTCGGCGCCGTTGAAGGGTGCCTCACCGGTGAAGAAGGTCTTCGGCGTGTAGTCCTGGAAGCTCATCACGACGTTGCGCACGAGCGGGTAGCCGAAGAACAGCAGCATGAAGACGACGGCGGGGGCGACGAACCCCCACTGGGTGAGCCTGCGGCGGCGCGCGATCCGGCCCGGATCGGGCGCGACGGGCGACGTGGACGCCTCGGCGGGCGCCTGCGCGCCGACGGTGGACGTGGACGTGGGCATGGGCGTGGGCGTGGTCATGGGGGCGTACCTCAGTTCCCGCTCGTGGCCCGCTGCTGGGCGCGCTTCAGGGCGGTCTCACTGGACTGGCCGGTCAGGGCGGACTGGAAGGCGCTCTGCAGGGCGAGCGACACGCTCGACCAGCCGGCGCCGAGCTTCGCCGTCCGGGACCGGGCGACGGCCACCTGGTCGGCGAGGGAGTCCAGCTCGGGCACCCTCTCGCGCCAGACGGCGGCGGCCTTCGCGTTGGCCGGGATCATCCAGCTGTTGAGCGCGTAGGTCAGCTGCTCCTTCTCGCTCGCCAGACACGCGACGATCTTTCCGGCCGTCTTCTCCCGGGCCTCGTCACCTGTGTTGGGCACGGTGAGGACGGCTCCACCGAGCGGACCCACCGAGTCGTCGCCCGCCTCGGGCACCGGGATCGGGGCGATGCCCCAGTGCAGCGACTTGTCGCTGTTGAGGGTCTCCACCTGCCACGGGCCGTTGATCATCATGGCCGCGTTGCCGGCCATGAACTGGTCGTTGACGTCCGCCTGCGTCCAGTTGACCGTCGACTTGGAGAGCGAGCGGTCCTTCAGCAGGTTCTTCCAGTAGTCGAGTGCCTCGACGACCTTCGGGCCGTCCAGGTCGGTCTCGTCGCCGCCGTTGGACCACATGAACGGCGTGAACTGGAAGACGCCGTCCTCGGCGCCGCCCGCGCTGAGCGCCAGGCCGTACCGCTTGCCCTGCGTCAGCTTCTTCGCGCTCTCGCGCAGCTCGGCCCAGGTGGTGGGCACCTCGACGCCCGCCTTGTCGAGGACGTCCTTGTTGTAGAAGAGGGCGAGCGTGTTCACGGAGCGGGCCGCGCCGTAGTACGTGCCCTTGTACGAACCGAAGTCGACGATCCCCTCGGGGATGTCGTCGGTGCTCAGCCCGAGGGTCCTGAGGTCGACCAGGCCGCCCGCGTCGGCGAAGGTCGGCATCTCGGACGCGTCGAACTGCACGATGTCGGGCAGCGACTTGGACGACGCCATGCGCAGCGCCTTCGTCATCACCTGCGCGGCGGGGACGCTCTGCTGCTCGATGGTGACGCCCAGCTCCTTGCCGCAGCGAGCCATCGCCTCCGCGTCCCAGCGGTGGTACGACTCGTCGGTCGAGGAGTTCATCACGGTGTACGTGTCGGCGTCGCGCTGCTGTCCGCAGCCGGCCAGCGCCGCTCCGGCGACCAGCACGGACACGGCGGTGAACGGGGCGAGGACACGGCGTGAGCGTTCTCGTCCGCGGCGCGTGGCAGCCGGAGGGTGTGCTGTCAAGGCGAGCGAGGTGAAGCGCTTCGACATGGGGCGGCCCTTGCTGTCGTACTGCCCGGCTTCCTTGCCGGACCGATTTGTTTGGTGTGATGACTAATACGTCACCCACCCGCTTCCGCGCTAGAGGAAAGTGGTCCCCCTCTCTTTGCTCCGTAAGGTGAGGAAGTTGTTCCCTTGGGTAATAACCCCAGTTCAGAGTGGTGGAGTCGACGCGGACACCTCGGCGTCGGGATTCGTTGTGTGTACGATCAAAACGCTGTGAGACGGTCCCCGTGCTCTCCATCCGGCAGCTCCCGCCCCACCCGAGGAAGATCATGAAGTTCACCGACGGCTTCTGGCTCATCCGTGACGGCGTGCATCTCTCGTACGCCACCGAGGTACGCGATGTACGTCCGGAATCGAAGCGCTTCACCGCCCATGCCGCCGTGAAGAAGGTGACGCGGAGGGGGGACACGCTCAACGCGCCGCTCCTCACGGTCGAGTGCTTCTCTCCCGCCGAGGGCGTCATCGGCGTCCGCGTCACCCACCACGCCGGCAAGCGCCGGCCGGGCCCCGACTTCGCCCTCACCGGCGCGGCGGACGGTGCCGGCGAGGTCCGCCAGGACGGCACCGTCACCGAGCTGACCAGCGGCCCGCTCACCCTCCGCCTGGACCGCGAGGGGCCCTGGGGCCTCACCTTCCGCGACGCGGACGGACGCGAGCTGACCCGCGCCGACGCCAAGGGCACCGCCTTCGCCACCACCGGCGACGGCGCCCACCACATGCTGAGCCGCCTCGCCCTCGGTGTCGGCGAGCAGATCTACGGCCTCGGCGAGCGCTTCACCCCGTTCGTCAAGAACGGCCAGGTCGTCGACATGTGGCAGGCCGACGGCGGCACAAGCAGCGAACAGGCCTACAAGAACGTCCCGTTCTACCTCTCCTCGCGCGGCTACGGGGTCTTCGTCAACCACCCCGGCGCGGTCTCCTTCGAGGTCGGCTCCGAGTCCGTCGGCCAGGTCCAGTTCAGCGTCGGGGACCAGACGCTGGAGTACTACGTCGTCGCCGGGCCCACCCCCAAGGACGTCCTCACCCGCTACACCGCCCTCACCGGCCGCCCCGCCCTGCCGCCCGCCTGGTCCTTCGGGCTGTGGCTCACCACGTCCTTCACCACCTCCTACGACGAGCAGACGGTGACGTCCTTCGTGGACGGCATGGCCGAGCGCGGCATCCCGCTCTCCGTCTTCCACTTCGACTGCTTCTGGATGCGCGAGTACCAGTGGTGCGACTTCCAGTGGGACCCGGACGTCTTCCCGGACCCCGACGGCATGCTCGCCCGGCTCAAGGCCAAGGGCCTGAAGGTCAGCGCCTGGATCAACCCCTACATCGCCCAGAAGTCACCGCTGTTCGAAGAGGCCGCCGCCCTCGGGCACCTGGTGCGCAGGCCGGACGGCGACATCTGGCAGTGGGACCTGTGGCAGGCCGGGATGGGCCTGGTCGACTTCACCAGCCCGGCCGCCCGCGACTGGTACGCCGGGAAGCTCAAGCCGCTGCTCGACCAGGGCGTGGACTGCTTCAAGACCGACTTCGGCGAGCGCATCCCCACCGACGTGGTCTGGCACGACGGTTCCGACCCGGAGCGCATGCACAACTACTACACGCACCTGTTCAACCGCACCGTCTTCGAACTCCTCGAGAAGGAGCGCGGGCAGGGCGAGGCCGTCCTCTTCGCCCGCTCGGCGACCGCGGGCGGCCAGCAGTACCCCGTCCACTGGGGCGGCGACTGCTGGTCGTCCTTCGAGGCGATGGCGGAGTCACTCAGGGGCGGCCTGTCCCTGTCGCTGAGCGGCTTCGGCTTCTGGAGCCACGACATCGGCGGCTTCGAAGGCACTCCCGACCCCGCGGTCTTCAAGCGCTGGCTGGCCTTCGGGCTGCTCTCCTCGCACAGCCGGCTGCACGGCTCCTCGTCGTACCGGGTGCCGTGGGAGTTCGGCGAGGAGGCCGTCGACGTCGCCCGCCGCTTCACCCTCCTCAAGCACCGCCTGATGCCCTACCTCTACGGCGTCGCCGCCGACGCCCACCGCACCGGCGTGCCGATGATGCGGCCGATGGTCCTGGAGTACCCGCACGACCCGGCCTGCCGCCCACTGGACCGCCAGTACATGCTCGGCTCCGATGTCCTGGTCGCCCCGGTCTTCACCGAGGACGGCGAGGTCGAGGTCTACCTGCCCGAGGGCACCTGGACCCACCTGCTGACCGGCGAGCGCGTCACCGGCCCGGCCTGGCGCACCGAACGGCACGCCTACGACAGCCTGCCCCTGTACGTCCGCGAGGGCGCCCTCCTGCCGCTGGCCTCCGACGACCAGCGGCCCGACGGCGACTGGCTGGACGCCCCGACCCTGCTGGTCCACCCGGCCGCCGACACCGGCTACGCGGCCGAGGTCACCGTGCCCGACCTGCTGGGAATGCCGGCCGCGACCTTCCGCGTGCGGCGCGAGGGGGACGTCCTGCGGGTCACCGCGAGCGGTACGGACCGGCCCTTCACCGTCCGGATCGCGGGCGGCGCCGGTGGCGTGGGCGCGGAGGGCGAAGGAGAGGTGACCGTACCGCTGTCGTGAGGCGGCGCGAGTCAGCGGTCGAGGCCGGCCAGCGCGGTCAGGAGGCGGTCCACGTCGTCCGCGCTGGTGTAGGGCGCCAGTCCGACCCGGACGGCGCCCTCGTCGCCGAGCCCCAGGCGGCGCGAGGCCTCCACGGCGTAGAAGGACCCGGCGGGCGCGTCGACGCCCCGCTCGGCCAGTTGCCGGTACACGTCGGCCGGGCTCAGGCCCGCCACGGTGAACAGCAGGGTCGGCGTGCGCCGTGCGGCCCGCGAGTACACGGTGACGCCGTCCAGGCCGGCCAGTCCCCGCTCGATCCGCTCGCGCAGTGCGTCCTCGTGGGCCTCGAGCGCGGCGAACGAGGCGACGAGCCGGTCCCTGCGGCTGCCGCGCGCGTCCGGCTCCAGACCGGCGAGGAAGTCCACCGCGGCTCGGGCGCCGGCCAGCAACTCGTACGGCAGCGTGCCCAGCTCGAAGCGCTCGGGGACGGCGTCGCTGGAGGGCAGCAGCTTGTCCGGACGAAGGGTCTCCAGGAATTCCGGCCGGGCTGCCAGCACCCCCAGGTGCGGACCGAGGAACTTGTACGGCGAGCACACCAGTGTGTCCGCGCCGAGGGCCGCCGGGTCGACGACGGCGTGCGAGGCGTAGTGCACCGCGTCGACGTGGAAAACCGCGCCGACGCCGTGCGCCAGCCGGGCGACGGCCGGCAGGTCGGGCATCGTGCCGATCAGGTTGGACGCGGCCGTCACCGCCACCAGCCTGGTGCGCGGGGAGAGCACCGCCTCGATGTGCTCGGGACGCAGTTCACCGGTGGCCGGGTCGAAGTCGGCCCACCGCACGGTCGCGCCGACCGCCTCGGCCGCCTGGACCCAGGGCCGGATGTTGGAGTCGTGGTCCAGCCGGGTGACGACCACCTCGTCCCCGGGTCCCCACGACGTGGCGAGCGTCCGGGACAGGTCGTAGGCGAGCTGGGTCGCGCTGCGGCCGAGGACGATCCCCCGCGGCTCGGTGCCCAGCAGGTCGGCCAGCGCGCTGCGGGCCTCCGCGACGATGCCGTCCGCGTTGCGCTCGCCCTCGGTCGTCCGGCCGCGGTTGGCCAGCGGGTTGGACAGTGCCTCGGAAATGGCGTCGATGACGGGCTGCGGGGTCTGGGTGCCGCCCGGCGCGTCGAAGCGGGCGGAGCCGGACTTCAGGGCGGGTATCTGTGCGCGGATCGCGTCGACGTCGAGGGCCATGTGCACTCCAACCGAAAGCGGGGACTCCCGGGAGCGGGTACTCCCGGAAGCGTGGACTCCCGAAGGCGGGGATTCCCGCCTCATGATCGCAGCAGCGTGGCGCTCACGACAGAAGCCCGCGACCGGCCGGTCAGGTGTCCTTGGCCCCCGTCGGTTCCTTGTCGCGGCCGCCGGGGTGCCGGTGCCGCCAGACCCAGAAGACCGTGCAGGACAGCAGTGCCCACCCGCCCAGCACCAGGAACGGGAAAGCGTGCTGGTGGCCCTGGAAGTACACCGCGGTGTGCTGCGCGTTGACCGAGCCCCCGGGCGGCAGCCACCGGCCGAGCACCCCCAGCGGAGACGGCAGCAGCGGCCAGGACACCGCGCCGCCGGAGGAAGGGTTGCCGATGATCACCATCAGGCCCCAGGTGGGCAGCATCGCCCAGCGGCCGAACATGGTGTTGAACATGGTGAAGACCATGCCGGACACGAACATCGTGAGCGCCAGGATCATCCACGACTCGGCGAACGGCAGGTCCAGCGCGCCCAGCAGCCAGTCCACCGTGGCGGCGATGGCGAACCCGCCCAGCAGTGCGTAGGCCACCGTGAACAGGATGCGTTCGAACGGGGTGAGCGTGCGCGCGTGCACGCTGAGCTGGATCGCCCCGACGAAGCCGATGATCACGGCGGCCAGCGAGATGTAGAAGATCGCCAGCCCGCGCGGGTCGCCCTCCTGCAACGGGTTGATGTCCCGCACGGTGACGTGGACGCCGAGCTTCTTCCCCACGGCCGGTGCCGTCTGGGCGAGCAGTTCGGCGACCGAGGCGCCGGACGCGCCGGACACGTCGAGAACGGCGCTCCGCCCGTCGTCGCGCAGCTCGAAGACCGCGAAGACCTCCTGCTGCTCGATCGCCTCGCGGGCCGCGGCGCGGGTCTTGTAGGGATGCACCTTCACCGAGGTGTTCAGGGCTTGTTCCAGGCCGTGAAGGTAGGCCTGGCCGCCCGCCTTCTCGTACGAGCCGACCACGGCCGTGGGGATCAGGCGCGGCGTCGGGTTCGCCATCGAGTAGGTGTACGAGCCCGCGAAGAGACCCGCCGCGGCCGCGAGGATCAGCACCAGGACGGTGGCCGGCCAGAACGGCGACTGCCGGAACGCGGACCACCGCCCGCGTTCCGGTGAGCTGCCGGCGGCGTCCTGTGACGTGTGCGCCATGTCCGGCGGGGTCAGGCGTGGACCAGCGGAGTGTCCACGAGGTGTTCCGCCACGAACCACGCCTGGAGTTCGTTGGTGCGCACGACGTCCGAGACCAGGAGGTCGTTGGTGCCGTCGTCCCCGTACTCCTGGGTGCGGGCCGCCGCGTCATGGCACTCGGTCAGGATCAGCTCGTGCGCCTCCAGCAGCCGCGAGAGCATCGACGGCACCTCCTCCACCCCGTCGGGCGGACGCGGCACGGTGGTGATCTCGGCGACGTGCCGGGGGTCGCCGACCGCGACGCCGCCGAGCGTCTGGACGCGCTCGGCGATGGTGTCGATGAGTTCCAGCTGTTCGCCCGCGTGCTTGTCCAGCAGCAGGTGCAGTTGGTAGAACGTCGCTCCGCGCATCAGCCAGTGGTACTTCTTGTACAGGTCGTGCAGGATCCGGGTGTCCGCCAGGACCTTGTTGAGCCGCTGGCAGGAGTAGAGGCGGGTGTCCATGGTGAGGGCCACGGGGAACTGCTTGACGGTGCCGAACTCCTGAATGGTCCGGCCCTTCTGGTGCAGCCAGGGCTGGCTGCCCTCCGACCGGTGTTCCGCGGACGACGGGGGCTTGGGCTTCGGGGAACTCACGCCTGGGCTCCTTCCGGAGAGAACTGAAGGGCGGGCCGGCGCGATACCGCCGGCCCCGGCTCCCCCCGCGACAGTCGACCAGGCGTGCGCCCGGCCCGCAAACGGTGGGGGTTGTCCGGGCCATCGCTGTCCGCCTATGGTCGGCCCTGTTTGAAAGCGCTTTCTAAGTCATGTGGTGCGGCACGGTGTGCGTGTGCCCCGTGCCGCGCCTCGCTGTCCGAGGAGGACCGCATGCCCCCACGCCCCGCCCGCCGCCGGGTCGCGGTGATCGGTACCGGTGCCATCGTCACCGGGAGCCACCTGCCGGCTCTCGCCGCCCACGCCGACCGCACCGAGCTGGTCGCCGCCGTCGACGTGGACCCCTCGCGGCTCGACGCCTTCCGTGCGCAGGTGCCCGGTGGCGTCGCCGGGTACGCGTCGACGGGCGCGATGCTGGACGCCGTACGCCCCGACCTCGTCCTCATCGGCACGCCGCCGTCCCTGCACCGGGAGCAGACGGTGGCCGCGCTCAAGGCGGGCGCCTGGGTGCTGTGCGAGAAGCCGCTGTGCCTCTCCCTCGCCGAGTACGACGACATCGCGGCGGCCGAGGAAGCGTCCGGGGCGTACGCGTCCGTGGTCTTCCAGCACCGGTACGGCTCCGGTGCCGCGCACGCCCGTGAACTGATCGCGAGCGGCGAGCTGGGCGCCCCGCTGGTCGCCCACTGCCAGACGACCTGGCACCGCGACGCCGACTACTACGCGGTGCCGTGGCGCGGACGCTGGTCCACCGAGGGCGGTGGCCCGACCATGGGGCACGGCATCCACCAGTACGACCTGTTGCTCCATCTGCTCGGTCCCTGGGCGGAGATACGGGCCATGGCGTCGCGCCTGGTGCACGACACCGAGAGCGAGGACGTCTCCACCGCCCTCGTGCGCTTCGAGAGCGGCGCCCTCGCCACCGTCGTCAACAGCGTGCTCTCCCCGGACGAGACGAGCCGGATACGCGTCGACTGCTCCGACGCGACGGTCGAGTTGACGCACCTGTACGGGCACCGCAACGACGACTGGGTCTACACCCCGGCCCGGCACGTCGCCCCCGGACGCGCCGCCGCCTGGCGCACCCCTCCCGCCGACGTGCCCAGCTCCCACACGGCGCAGCTCGGCGCCGTGCTGGACGCCTGGGACGCCGGGGCCCGACCGCCCGGCAGCGGCCTGGAGGCCCGCGCCACGCTGGAGTTCGCCGCGGCCCTGTACAAGGCGGCGTTCACCGGTCGGCCGGTGCGGGCGGGCGAGATCGCACCCGGCGACCCCTTCTACGCCGCCATGCACGGCGATCACCCCGAGTGGAGCCCTGGGAAACGCGCGTAGCGTCCCAAAAGGGGAGTGTTCACGGTGACTTGGGCCGCCGGAGGTGTGAACAGGCGGTCGAGGTGCGCATCATCTTGACATGAACCTGCGGTCCGAGAGGCGGGCCGCAGCCTCATGGAGGTGTGGGATGCACCGCAGACTCGCCACCGGACTCACCGCCGCCGCGCTGGCCGTGACCACCGTCGTCGCCACGGCCGCGGCCGCCGACGCCGCTCCCTCCGACAAGGCACAGGTCCTCGCGAGCTGGACGCAGACCAGCGCGTCCAGCTACAACGCCTGGACCGCCGCGCGGGCGAACAAGTCCGCCTGGTCCGCCTACGGGTTCGACTGGACCACCGACTACTGCTCCTCCTCGCCGGACAACCCGTTCGGGTTTCCCTTCAGCACCTCCTGCGCGCGGCACGACTTCGGCTACCGCAACTACAAGGACGCGGGCACCTTCAGCGCCAACAAGTCCCGTGTCGACAGCGCCTTCTACGAGGACCTCAAGCGTGTCTGCGCCCGCTACGGCGGCGCCACCAAGACCGCCTGCAACAGCACGGCGTGGACGTACTACCAGGCCGTGAAGGCGTTCGGCTGACGAGCCCTCGGCTCACGGCTGACGGCCCCGGCTCACGTTCTCCGGCGCCCGGCTCGACGGACCCCGGCGCACGGCCGACCGGTGCCCGTCGTGCAGCCGGGCACCGGAGCGGACGCCGCTGCCGCCAGCGCGGCGGCCGCGCTGGCGATGCCCAGGACGGCGCCCGCGGCGACGTCACCCGGGTAGTGCACGCCGGTGTGGACCCGGGAGTAGCCGACGGCGCTCGCCAGCGCGCCGAGCGGCACGGCGGCCTCGGGCAGGACGACGCCGACGGCCGTGGCGAACGCGACCGCCGCGGCCGTGTGCCCCGACGGGAACGACGCCGACCGGGGCATGGGCACATACCGGTCCACCGTCACCCGCGCCGCCTCCCGGTCCGGTCGCGCCCGGTGCACCAAGCGTTTGCCCAGCAGGTTCGTCGCGGCCGATGCCACGGCGACCGCCCCCACGCCGACGAGAGCCGCCCGCCGGGCCCGCGCCCCGCTCAGCGCGAGCGCGGCGGCGATGCCCAGCGAGACCTTCGAATGGTCCGCGGCGTGGGACAGGCGCCGCAGCGCCCGGTCGAGGGTGGGCGTGGACGTGGCGGCCACCGCCGCGTACAGCGCGCCGTCCACGGCACGCAGATCACCGAGTACGGCGGCGACGGCCCGCTTGCGCGCGGGCCCCGGGGCAGGACCCGGTCCGAGCGGGCCACGGGTGTCGCCGTCGGCGTTGGTCGGTTCGGTCATGGGCTCCTGCTCCGCGGGGAGACGGGACCCGAACCATCCTGGTCGCGCCCGGGCCCGACGGCGCGTGGGCGGACCCGTCCGGGCGACGGCGGGAGGGCCAGGACTCGGTGTGGACGGTGGGGCCCGGTCCGGCCGGGGCCACACGGCGACGGGCCGCCGGCCGACCCTCGGGGAGTCGCCGGCGGCCCGTCGCCGTGGCGGTGGATCAGTCCGCGGCCTTGAAGCCCCGCAGTCGCAGGCTGTTGCCGACGACGAAGACGGAGGAGAAGGCCATGGCCGCCCCGGCGATCATCGGGTTGAGGAGTCCGGCCGCGGCGAGCGGCAGGGCGGCGACGTTGTAGGCGAAGGCCCAGAACAGGTTGGACTTGATGGTGCCGAGCGTCTTGCGGGCGAGCCGGATGGCGTCGGCGGCGGCGCGGAGGTCGCCGCGGACGAGGGTGAGGTCGCCCGCCTCGATGGCGGCGTCGGTGCCGGTGCCCATGGCGAGCCCCAGGTCGGCCTGGGCGAGCGCGGCGGCGTCGTTGACACCGTCGCCGACCATCGCCACCGAACGCCCCTCGTCCTGCAGGCGCTTGACGACGGCGACCTTGTCCTGCGGCAGCACTTCGGCGACGACGTGCTCGGCGTCGATGCCGACCTCGCGGGCGACGGAGGCGGCCACCGCCTTGTTGTCGCCGGTCAGCAGGACCGGTGTCAGGCCCAGGGCACGCAGCCGGGCGATCGCCTCGGGGCTGGTCTCCTTCACCGCGTCGGCGACCTCCAGGACAGCCCGGGCCTCACCGTCCCAGGCGACGGTGATCGCGGTGCGGCCGGTTTTCTCCGCCCCGGCCTTCGCCCGGGCCAGGCCGGCGGGCAGTTCCATGGCCCACTCGGCGAGCAGCTGCTCGCGGCCGACCAGGACCGCGTGGCCCTCGACGACGCCCTGGACACCGAGCCCCGGGACGTTGGCGAAGTCCTCGGGGGCGGGCAGGGTACCGACCCGTTCGGTGGCTCCCGCGGCCACCGCCTGAGCGATCGGATGTTCCGAGGCGTGCTCCAACGCCCCCGCCAGCCGCAGCACCTCGGCCTCCTCGGTGCCTTCCGCGGTGTGCACGGCGAGCAACGTCATGCGGCCGGTGGTGACGGTGCCGGTCTTGTCGAGGACGACGGTGTCGACCTTGCGGGTGGACTCCAGGACCTCGGGGCCCTTGATGAGGATGCCGAGCTGGGCGCCGCGCCCGGTGCCGACCATCAGCGCGGTCGGGGTCGCGAGGCCGAGGGCACAGGGGCAGGCGATGATCAGGACGGCGACGGCGGCGGTGAACGCGGCGGCCGGTCCCGAGCCGTTGCCGAGCCAGAAGCCGAGGGTGGCCAGCGCGAGGGCGATGACGACGGGGACGAAGACGCCGGAGATGCGGTCGGCGAGCCGCTGGGCGGCGGCCTTGCCGTTCTGCGCGTCCTCGACCAGCTTCGCCATCCTTGCGAGCTGGGTGTCCGCGCCGACCCGGGTCGCCTCGACCACCAGCCGGCCGCCCGCGTTCAGGGTCGCTCCGGTGACCCCGTCGCCCACGCCGACCTCGACCGGGACGGACTCGCCGGTGAGCATCGACGCGTCGACGGCCGAGGTTCCCTCGACCACCGTGCCGTCGGTGGCGATCTTCTCGCCGGGTCGGACCAGGAAGCGGTCCCCGGTCTTCAGCTCGCCGACCGGGATCCGTTCCTCGGTCCCGGCTCGCAGCACGGTCACGTCCTTGGCGCCCAGTTCCAGCAGGGCCTTCAGCGCGGCACCGGCCTTGCGCTTGGAGCGGGCCTCGAAGTAGCGCCCGGCGAGGATGAAGGCGGTCACCCCCGCCGCGGCCTCCAGATAGATGTTGCCGGAGCCGTCGCCGCGGGCGATGGTCAGCTCGAAGGGGTGCGTCATGCCGGGAGTGCCCGCGGTGCCGAGGAACAGCGCCCACAGCGACCACAGGAACGCCGCCGACGTGCCGACCGAGATCAGGGTGTCCATGGTGGCCGCGCCGTGCCGGGCATTGGTGAAGGCGGCCTTGTGGAAGGGCCAGGCGGCGTACGTCACCACGGGCGCCGCCAGGGTCAGCGACAGCCACTGCCAGTACTCGAACTGCAGCGCCGGCACCATCGCCATCGCGATGACGGGGGCGGCCAGCACCACTGCCGTGACCAGCCGCTGCCTGAGCGGCCGCAGTGTGTCGGGGGCGTCGGTGTCGTCAGCGCCGTCCGCGGGCTCGGCACGGACCGGCTCGGGTTCGCGGGCCGTGTACCCGGTGGCCTCGACCGTGGCGATCAGCTCGGGGACGGAGACGTCACCGGCATAGCTGACCCTGGCCTTCTCCGTCGCGTAGTTGACGGTGGCGGTGACCCCCTCCATCCGGTTCAGCTTCTTCTCGATCCGGGCGGCGCACGAGGCGCAGGTCATGCCGCCGATGGCGAGTTCCACCTCGGCCGGTGCGCTGGTCGTACTCGTGGTCATGGCTGCTCCTGGTACGGAGGTCGTCGGCCGGGACCCGGCGTGCGGGTCCCGGCGGTGCGGCGGTTCGACGGGGGAGTGCGGGTCGGTCAGAGGCGGCCGGTCAGCTCGTAGCCGGCCTCGTCGACGACCTCGGCGATCGCGGCGTCGTCCGGCTCGGCGGCGGAGGTGACGGTGACGCGGCCGGTGTCGAGCCCGACGTCGACACCGGTGACAGCGTCCAGCTCGCCGATCACCCGGGTGAGCGTCGCGCTGCAGTGGCCGCAGCTCATGCCGGCGACGGCGTAGGTGGTGATGACGGGGGCGGTGACGTTCGAGGGCATTGCTTCCTCCGGAGGTCGTCGAGAAATACGGGCCGGGGGTATCCGGCGGGACGACTCCATGTATACCCCTGGGGGGTAATGGACGCAAGCGACTCGGAAGCGTTGACTGGATACCCCCAAGGGGTATGGTGAGGTGCATGAAGAGGCCTCCGAGTGCGTCGGAGACCCCGATTGGAGAGGCGACCGCCATGCACACCGGACTGAGGATCACCGCATTCGCCGCCGCGCTGGCCGCCACCTTCGGTACCGCCTACGGGGTCGGCGCGGGGGTGGACCCGATCGTCGCGGACAGCGAACCCGCGCCGCACGACGAGCACGGTGAGTCATCGGCGCAGCAGCAGAAGAAGGGCGAGAGCCACGCGGGACACGAGAGCACCCGGGCCGACGGCCTGGAGATCTCCGCGAACGGCTACACCCTCGACCTCGCCACCCCGCGCGTCACCGCCGGTCAGAACGCGGAACTGCGCTTCACGGTCCGGGACGCGAGCGGCGAGGCCGTCACCGCGTACCAGCGCGAGCACGACAAGGAGCTCCACCTCGTCCTCGCCTCACGCGACCTGGTCACCTACCGCCACCTGCACCCCACCCGCGCCACCGACGGCACCTGGAGTACCCCCGTGGAACTGCCCGAGGCGGGCGGCTACCGCGTCTTCGCCGACTTCACCCCGGCGGGCAAGGGCGCGGAGAACCTCACCCTCGGCGCCGACCTGGCCGCCTCCGGCCGCTACGAACCCGCTCGGCTGCCGGCCCCGACCAGCACCGCCCGCGCCGACGGCTACCAGGTCGAACTCGCCGGTTCCCTGCGCCCCGGCAAGGCGAGCGAGCTGAAGCTGAAGGTGTCCCGCGCCGGCGAACCCGTCAGCGACCTCCAGCCCTACCTGGGTGCCTACGGCCACCTCGTCGCCCTGCGTTCCGGTGACCTCGCGTACCTCCACGTCCACCCGAACGGCGAACCCGGCGACGGCGCCACCGAGCCCGGCCCGGAGATCTCCTTCACGGCCACCGCGCCCAGCGACGGCACCTACCGCCTCTTCCTCGACTTCCGGCACCGGGGCAACGTCCACACCGCGGCGTTCACCGTGCGCGCCGGATCGGCGCCGGATGCGCAGGAGCCCGCCCCGACGGCCACGACGGAGCACACCGACGGTCACGGGCACTGACGGACGGAGGGGCGCATACGAGCACCGGCACGGGCGGCACGGGCACTGACCGGCACCACCGCCGTAGGTTCTCAGGCCGTGACGACCCGCACCCCAGCCTCCTCGAACCCCCGCACCAGCTCGGGGTCGGCCGCCCCGTCCGTCACCAGCGTGTCCACCGACTCGGTCGCGCAGATCCGGGCGAACGCCCGCCGCCCCAGCTTGCTGGAGTCAGCGGCCACCACCACCCGCTCGGCGCGCTCGCACAGCAGCCGGTTGATCGCGGCCTCCGCCTCGTCGTGGGCCGCGGCACCGTGCGCGACGTCGAAGGCGACGACGCCCAACACCGCCACGTCGAGCGTCACCTGACCCAGCACCCCGTCCGCGAGCGGCCCGATCAGCTCGTACGACTGTGCCCGGGCCACCCCGCCGGTCACCACGATCTTGAACTGCGGCCGGACGGCCAGCTCGTTGGCGATGTTGAGCGCGTTGGTGACCACCGTCAGCGCGGGAGTGCCGGAGGCCAGGTCGGCGCGGACCGCCAGGGCGCGCGCCACCTCCGTGGTGGTCGTGCCCCCGGTCAGTCCCACCGCCTCGCCGGGCGCCACCAGGGCGGCGACCGCCTGTGCGACGCGCTGCTTCTGAGAGGCGCGGCGGGCGGTCTTGTAGCGCAGCGGCAGTTCGTACGACACCCCGTGCACGACCGCGCCACCACGCGTGCGCACGAGCATCTGCTGCTCGGCGAGCCGGTCGAAGTCGCGGCGGATCGTCGCGGCCGAGACCTCCAGCTCGGTCGCCGCCTCCTCGACGTCCAGCCGGCCGCGCTCGACGAGCAGCTCCAGCAGCGCCTTCCAGCGGGCGTCGCGCGACATCCGCGCCTCCGTTCCTCGATCTCCGCCGACCCTAGCGCACCGCCCTCTTCCTCGGATTGCTTGATTGTGCTCGAAAGCTCGCTATATCTTGCAGGAACAATCAACCTGTCTTCGGGGAGTGTGCGACATGACGTATGTCGAGGACGAGCTCAACAGCCAGCCCGAGTGCTGGACGCGCGCCGCCGAGGAGGCGGCACGCCACACGGCGGCGCTGCCGGCGGCGGGGGAGCGGGTGGCGATCGTCGGATGCGGCACCTCGTACTTCATGGCGCAGTCGGCGGCGGCCCTGCGCGAGGACGCGGGCCTGGGCGAGACGGACGCGTTCGCCGCCTCCGAGTTCCCGCGGGGGCGGGGGTACGACCGGGTCGTGGCCCTCACCCGCTCCGGCACCACCACCGAAGTGCTGGGGCTGCTCACGGAGTTGAAGGGCCGTTCGCGCACCGTCGCGCTCACCGCCGATCCGGAGACGCCGGTCATGACCGCCGCCGACGACGTGGTCGTCCTCGACTTCGCCGACGAACGGTCCGTCGTGCAGACGCGGTTCGCCACCACCGCGCTCACGCTGCTCCGCGCCCATCTGGGCCTGCACACCGACGCGGTCGTCGCCGACGCCCGTGCCGCACTCGCCGCCGAGCTGCCCGAAGGGCTCGTCGAGCGCACCCAGTTCTCCTTCCTCGGCCGGGGCTGGACCGTCGGACTGGCCAACGAGGCCGGCCTCAAGATGCGCGAGGCCTCCCTGTCCTGGACCGAGGCCTACCCCGCGATGGAGTACCGGCACGGCCCCATCAGCATCAGCACCGCGGGCACGGCGACCTGGATGTTCGGCCAGGCGCCCGAGGGACTGGCCGAGCAGGTCCGCGACACCGGCGCGATGTGGGTGCCCGGGGAGCTGGACCCGCTGGCCGAACTGGTGCGCGCCCAGCGGCTCGCCGTCGCCGTCGCCGCCGCGCGCGGCCTCGACCCGGACCGCCCGCGCCACCTGACCCGCTCGGTGATCCTCGCCCCCTGACGACCGACGCCCGACGCCCGGGAAGGAAACAGAGTGCCCCTCGCCACCACCGGCGACCTGGTCGGCCGCGCCGCGGCCGACCGCTCCGCCGTCGCCGCCTTCAACGTCATCACCCTGGAGCACGTCGAGGCCGTCGTCGCCGGCGCCGAGTCCGTGCGGATGCCCGTCGTCCTCCAGGTCAGTGAGAACGCCGTGAAGTACCGCTACGGCCGCCTGCTGCCCCTGGCCCGCGCGGCCGTCGCCGCCGCCGAGGGCGCAGCCGTGCCCGTCGCCCTGCACCTCGACCACGTCCAGAGCGACGGCCTGCTGCGCCAGGCCCCGGACGCCGGGTTCAGCTCCGTGATGTACGACGCCGCCCGGCTGCCGTACGCGGAGAACCTCGCGGCGACCCGGGCCGCCGCCGACTGGGCGCACGCCCAGGGACTGTGGATCGAAGCGGAGTTGGGAGAGGTCGGCGGCAAGAACGGCGCCCCGCCGCTCGACGCCCACGCCCCCGGAGCCCGCACCGACCCCGCCGAGGCACGCGCCTACGTCGCCGACTCCGGCGTGGACGCCCTCGCGGTCGCCGTCGGCAGCTCCCACGCCATGACGACGCGCACCGCGACCCTCGATCACGACCTGCTCAAGGAACTGTCCGGCGCCCTGGACGTGCCGCTCGTCCTGCACGGCTCCTCCGGAGTCCCGGACGGCGAACTCACCGCGGCCGTCGCGGGCGGCATCGCCAAGGTCAACGTCGGCACCGCGCTCAACATCGCCATGACCGGCGCGATCAGGGAGCACCTCGCCGCACGCCCCGAGGCGGTCGACTCGCGCGGGTACCTCACCGCGGGGAGGGAGGCCATGGTCCGGACGGTGGCGACGATCGTCCAGGTGGTCGCCCGGGCCGCTCCCGCCGCCGCTGCTCCTTCCGCGCCTCCGGCTACTCCCTGACCGCCTTCAGCACCACGAACTTCCGATCGCCCGCCACCAGCCGACTGTTGCCGAACAGGCGCCGCAGCTTGGCGTGGTAACCCAGGTGCCGGTTGCCGACCACCCACAGTTCGCCGCCGGGGCGCAGCACCCGCCGTGCCCCGGTGAACATCCGCCACGCCGTGGCGTCGGTCGTCGCCTGGTGGGAATGGAAGGGCGGGTTGTTGAGCACCAGGTCGACACTGCCGTCCGGCACCCCGGTCAGCCCGTCGCCGACCCGGAACTCCGCCTGCCCCGCGACCTCGTTCGCCCGGTACGTCGCTTCGGCCGAGGCCACGGCCTGGAACGACTCGTCGGTGAACAGCACCTCGGCGTCCGGATCGGCCAGTGCCACGGCCGTACCGACCACACCGTTGCCGCAGCCGAGGTCCACCACCCGCCCGAAGCCCCCGGTGTCCGGAAGGTGCCGGAGGAAGAAGCGGGTGCCGATGTCGAGCCGGTCGGCACAGAAGACCCCGGCGTGGTTGACGACGGGCCGGCCGGAGAGCGGTCCGACGTCGTCGGGGAGCCGGTAGCCGAGCGGCCAGGGGCTGGCGGGCCGCTCCAGCGAGGGGTCGGGCTCCGCGAAGATCAACCGGGCCTTCTTCACCGCGAGCGAGGTCCGGGTCGGGCCGACGATCCGCTCGAACAGCCGCAGCGTCGAGGTGTGGATCTCCTTCACCATCCCGGTGCCGACCACGACCGTGCCCTCGTGCAGCGCGGGCGCCAGCCGCAGCAGCTGGTCCTCCAGCAGCGCCAGGCTCTTCGGCACCCGCACCAGCAGCACGTCGACGCGGTCCGGCGGCGGGTCCTGCGTGGTGAGCAGGCGCACCGAGCCCGGCTCGACGCCGCCGCGCTCCAGGTTGGCGCGCGTCGCCTCCCGGGCGAGGTGGGAGTCGGTGATCTGCACCGGCCGGTGCGCCGCCAGCGCCGTCACCAGCGCTCCCCAGCGGTCGCCGACGACCACGACCGTGCCGGACAGCGGGACCTCGCGCTCCGCGAGGTGCGCCAGCAGGTACTCGTCGGAGGCGTCCCAGGCACGGAGCCGGTCGCGCGGGTCCTCGGGGTAGCGGGACAGCACGTGCTCGCCCCAGGGCGTGGTCATACGGTCGTCGCGGTCGCTGCGGTCGTTCATGCTGCGGTCGTTCATCGTGTGCCCCAGGCTAGCCGAGCCCCAGCTCAGCGCCGGTCGCGCCCGGTGAGGCACGGCGCGGAGGCAGGATGGGGACATGGACGCCGAGCTGTTCCCCAGGACCCGTGCCGAGACCGCGCCCGGCGCCGTCCACGAGCCGGACTGGCTGGCCCCGGAACGGCAGCGCGAGCTGCTGGACGCCTGCCGCGACTGGGCCCGCCCCCCGGCCGGACTGCGTACGGTGCGCACCCCCGGCGGCGGCACCATGACCGCCCGGCAGGTCTGCCTCGGCCGGCACTGGTATCCGTACGGCTATGCCCCCACCGCCGTCGACGGCGACGGCGCCCCGGTCAAGCCCTTCCCCGCCTGGCTCGACGACCTCGCCCGCCGCGCGGTGACCGACGCGCTCGGCGCCGAAGCGGTGGCGCGGGCGCCGTACGACATCGCACTGATCAACTTCTACGACGGAGACGCGCGCATGGGCATGCACCGCGACGCGGACGAGCGCGCCGAGGCCCCCGTGGTCTCCCTGAGCCTCGGCGACACCTGCGTCTTCCGCTTCGGCAACCCCGACACCCGCACCCGCCCCTACACCGACACCGAACTGCGCAGCGGCGACCTGTTCGTCTTCGGCGGCCCGTCCCGGCTCGCGTACCACGGGGTGCCGAGGGTGCACCCGGGCACCGCACCGCCCGAGTTGGGACTCACCGGGCGGCTGAACATCACGCTCCGGGTCAGTGGCCTCTAGGCCCGCGCCACGGACGGATCATGGGAGACTCCCCCTCATGAGCGGCAAGGCGGACCCCCGGGCGGCGGGGGAAGGGACCACCTCGAGGACGCGGCTGGACCGGGGGCGCGGTGCGCTCGGGCCCGCGTTGGAGCTCGTGCACACCGGGCGCGCCCCCACCCGGGCCGTCCTCACCGCGGAGCTGGGCGTGACCCGGGCCACGGCCGGCGCGGTCGCCGCCGAACTGGAGGCGCTCGGCCTGATCCGGGTGGACGCGCGGCCCGGCGCGGCGGCCGGTTCCCAGGGCCGCCCCTCGCACCGACTCTCGGTCGCCGAGGACGGGCCCGTCGCCCTCGCCGCGCAGATCCACGCCGACGGCTTCCGCGCGGCCCTGGTCGGTCTCGGCGGCCGGATCGTCGCCACCGCGCCCGGCTGTGAGGTCGTCGACGCCGACCCGGCGAAGGTACTGGGCTCGGTCGTCGAGGCGGGCACGGAGCTCCTGAGGGAAACCGGACGCCGCTGCGTGGGCGCCGGACTCGCCGTGCCGTCCGCCGTCGCGGAACCGGAGGGCCTGGCCCTGAACCCGCTCCACCTGGCCTGGCCGGCGGGCGCGCCCGTGCGGGAGATCTTCGCGCGGCAGGTGCGCGCCGCAGGGATCGAGGGACCCGCCTTCGCCGCGAACGACGTCAACCTCGCGGCCCTCGCCGAGCACCGTCACGGCGCCGGACGCGGCGCCCGCGACCTGTTGTGCGTGGCCACCGGCCACCGTGGAGTCGGCGGTGCGCTGGTCCTCGACGGCCGTCTGCACACCGGCAGTTCGGGTCTCGCCCTGGAGGTCGGCCACCTCGCCGTCAATCCCGATGGCCGCCCCTGCCACTGCGGCAGCCGCGGCTGCCTGGACGTGGAGACCGACCCGCTGGCCTTCCTCACGGCGGCCGGTCGCGAACCGGGACCCGAGGTGTCCCTGCTCCAGCAGTCCTACGACCTGATCCGCGAGCACTACGCCGACCCGGCCGTCCGCACCGCCACCGAGACCCTCATCGACCGCCTGGGCCTGGGCCTCGCGGGCCTGGTGAACATCCTCAACCCGGACCGCATCATCCTCGGCGGACTCCACCGGGCGCTCCTCGACGCCGACCCGGAGCGGCTGCGCGCGGTCGTCGCCGGGCGCAGCCTGTGGGGCCAGAGCGGCGGAGTGCCGATCCTGCCGTGCGGGCTCGACCACAACAGCCTGGTCGGCGCGGCCGAGTTGGCCTGGCAGCCGGTCCTGGACGACCCGCTGGGCGTGCCGGCGTAGGCGGCCGAACGCGTCCGCGCCTCAGATCGGGGCCGGTCGCCGCTCAGGGGGCGGGCCGGTCGCCGCCGCTCGGGGCGTGGCTGAGGTCGACGACGCAGAAGATGTTGCCGTCCGGGTCGGCCAGGACGACGAAGTCGGGGTCGGGCGGGTACAGGTCCCACTCGACGGCCCGCGCACCGAGGCCGATCAGCCTCCGCACCTCCGCCTGCTGCTCCTCGGCCGAGTCCGTGAACAGGTCGAGGTGGAGACGGGGCCGCGGCTCGGGCGGCGAGTCGCTGCGCAGCAGACCGAGGGCCCGCCCGGAGCCGTCCGCGTACTCGAGCGTGCGCCAGGTCTCGCTCTTCCACTCCTCCGCTGCGACCAGGGGCAGCGCGGCCGTCCAGAACGCCACCGCGCGGGGGACGTCCGTGACACCGATGACGGGGATTCCGAGTCTCAGCATGATCCCGACCCTACGTACTGCGCGAGCCCGTTGCCCAGCGACCGGTCCGCGGAGGCGTTCTCGGTCAGGGTGACGAAGACGCCGAGGTAGTCGTCGTAGCGCAGGGTGCCACGGGCGGCGTCGTGGGCGGTCAGGACCTGGAAGCGGTCGTCGGACGGAACACCGAGTGTCTCGACGAGGGCGTCGTGGAAGCCCGCCCGAGCGCGTCGAGCCGGTCGGCGCCGGAGTCGGAGTCGGTGCCGTGAGCGTCGATGCGTACGAAGGGCATGGCGTCGCACGCCCCCGACTCCCCGCCGGGCACGTCCCCGAGGACCGTGCGGACGGCGCTCACCACTGGCGCCCCCTCGGCAGCAGGCTCCGTCCCGGCTCGGACAGGTGCAGCACCCGGAAGACCTCGCCCTCCGCCCCGTCCGGCGCCTCGCCCGCGTGGAGCGAGAAGTGCACCAGCTCCCAGGACCCGGTGTCCACGACCGCCGCCGCGAGCAGTGCGCCGCCCCCGGCCGCCAGCCGGCCGGTCTTCCGCACCGCGCCCGCCGCCACCTCCGACAGCGGCACCCCCTCGGGCACCGGCTGCCGCCCCAGGACCGCCACCCGCGCGGGGGAGCCGGCGGCGCCGCCCTCCTCGTACGCCAGGCCCGTCCACTGCCGGACCGCGGGCCGCCCGAAGTCGTCGGTGGGGCGCTGGAAGGCGCCGCCCCAGAGGAAGGAGTTCATGCCCTCCACGGTGTGCCACAGGTAGAACGGCGCGTACTGGTTGACCGGCGAGCCGTCCTTCCCGCGCTCGCGGACCAGATACGCCTTGAGCCCGAGCCCGGGCCAGTCGTCCAGCAGGTGCCCGGTGCGGGCCACGCGCTCCCTGATGACGTCCATCGGGTAGTCGGCGGGCAGGGTGAAGGTGTACTGCATGGCATGCACGGGCCGTGAATCCTCCGGTCCTCTCGGGTGGGTGTGAAGCCCGCTACCGCGTACGGGCGTTCGGCGGCGCGAGCAGTGAGAGCAGCCCCCGGACACCCGCGTCGAAGGCGGCGGGCGAGCCGGAAGCGCGGGCCAGGACGTAGCCGCCCTGGACGGTCGCGACGACTGCTGCCGCGATCTCCTCGCCGTCCAGCCAGGGCGCGAACTCGCCCTGCTCCCTGCCCTCCTCGACCAGCTGGGCGATCTGCTCGCGCAGCCAGTCGAGGGTCTCGTCCACGGGGGCGCGCAGGGCGTCGTCGGCGATCACGTCCGGGTCCATCGTCAGACGGCCGACCGGGCACCCGCGCAGCACGTCGCGCTCGCGCCGCAGATACGCCTCGATGCGCTCGTACGGCGTCCCCGGACCGGCGAGCACGGCGCCGGCGGCGGCCCGCATCTCCTGCGCCGTGCGCCGGATCGCGGCGAGCGCGAGATCGGGCTTGCCCTTGAAGTGGTGGTACATGCTGCCCTGCCCGGCCTCGGCCCGTTCGAGGATCGCCTTGGGGCTGGTGCCCACGTAACCGCGCTCCCACAGCAGCTCGCGCGTGGACTCGATCAGTCGTTCCGAGGTGGTCATGCACGCACTGTACATACTAGTAGTTACAGAAATCGAGCGGCCGACGAGAGGGGGGAAGCAGACGCGGACGTCCGGAGTACTCCCGGCGGGGTACGCACACTGCCGCTGGCCGTACGACGACCCGGACCCCCTCGCCGCGCCAGGCTCGGAAGCGACACAAGGGACATCGCGACCGAGGAGTTGGACGACATGGAGACCCTGGCACAGTTCGGCGACGGCGGGCCCGGCCCGTGGATCCTGTTCTTCCCGGTGATCTGGGCACTGATCATCGGCGGCGGCATCACCCTGCTGCGCCGCACGGTGTGGCGCGGACGCCGCGGACCCTGGCGGCCGGCGACCGTCGAGGACAACTCGCCCATCACCGTGCTCGGCCACCGTTTCGCCTCCGGCGAGATCGACGAGGACGAGTACTGGCGCCGGCTGTCCGTGCTGGACGAGCAGTTCGGCCGGACAGGGAAGGGCGGTGCGGCATGACCAGGACGAAGGTGTGCGGCGGTGACGGCACCGCCGCACGGCCCTCGACGGGGCCGGCGTCATGACGAGCCGGCGCTGCGGACGTCGCTCCGAACCCCGCCGCACGGCCCGCGGCAGCGGAGGGTCACCGCCCGGTCAGCCGGCAACGGCCGACCGGGCGGGAGCAGGTTGGCGGCTGCCGAGGTCGACCGCGTGCTCGACCTCGGCGAACGCTGCGGCCGGCACCTCCTCGACCAGGCGGCGCGGCGGACGCGCCGACGCGGGCGGTGCGGCGGGAGACGCGGCGGTGACGGCCGTCGGGAGCGTGAACCAGACGACCTTGCCCGATTCGCCCTCCGGTCGTACGCCCCAGCTCTCGCTCATCGTGGCCACCATGCTGAGCCCCCGCCCGCACGTCGCGAGGGGCTCGGCGTCGTCCACGACGGGCAGTCGCGGATCGTGGTCGCGTACCGAGACCGTGAGCCGGTCCGGGAGCAGTTCGATCTCCACGGTGCACGTCTTGTCGGGCCGGGCATGCAGGTGGACATTGGTCAACAACTCCGTCACGCCGAGCAGCGCCCGGTCGATCAGGAGATCCATATGCCAGTAGCGCAATTGCGCAGATACGATTCTGCGGACCTGGCCGATCCGCGACGGCAGGGCTTGGAGCTCCACCGTGCAATGTCTGCTTGGGTGACTGATCACGGCTGCGACTCCCCGACATAGAGGTCCGGAAGAACACGGAGTTCGGATCCAGCGAGGCGCACACGGCGCACGCTGCCCGCTGTCATGGCCGGCGGGCTGGTTCGCAGCGTTATCGCCGGTAAACCCAGAGTGACGTGAGACCAGCGTGACGCAAGGGGTGAGGCACCGCAACTTACGGACATCTCTCAGACGCGGCGTCCGGCCGCCCTGCGCACCGCCTCGATGAAGCGGCGGGCCGCGGGCGGGCCCGGCTCGCCGGGGGAGGGGTCACGCTCGCCGAGGGTCAGCAGGTACCGCTTGCCGTTGAGGTCGGCCAGCGCACGGTCCTGCGGGCCGAACCACGGGCGGGAGGCGCGCACCGCCTGCACCGGCGCGCTGTCTATCTCACTGCCGTAGCTGGTGAGCAACTCGACCCGGCCGCCGCTGATCCGGACCGTCCCGGCCCGGGTGAGTGAACGCAGCCGTTTGCCGATCCGCACCCCCGTGGCCCTGAACTCCGGCTCCGCCATGGCCGTCGCCCCCTCGTGCGCGTCGGTTGCCGGGCCGTGCACCGATCGCGATGCTCCCGGTACCGGCTCGTGTCGTGCTCCAGTGTGCGCCCGCGACGGGAACCCGGTCCCGCCGCTGGCAGTCTGCCCGCACCGCGCTCCGAGCACCAGTACGCGCCGCCCCTTTCCGGAGGCGACCGGAGCACTCGCGCGAATGCGCCCCCCGCCGCGCCCCCACCGCGTCGGCCCCGCCGCCCCAGGGGGGCCTTTGAGGCTCCCAAAGAGGTGTTTATGCAGGTGAGAAGCGTGTGGAAGGTGTTTATGATCGAGCTGTCGGCCGCGCTGTCGCCGTCGGCGCGCAGCGTAAGGAGCCCCCGAAGTGAGCACTCCCCAGCAGACCGGCACCGGCGCCACCCTCGACGTCGACCACAGCGACGCCGCCTACCGCGCATGGCTGAAAGAGGCCGTCCGCAAGGTCCAGGCCGACGCCAACCGCTCGGCCGACACCCACCTGCTCCTGTTCCCGCTCCCGGAACACTGGGGCATCGACCTGTACCTCAAGGACGAGTCGACCCACCCGACCGGCAGCCTCAAACACCGCCTCGCCCGCTCCCTGTTCCTCTACGGCCTGTGCAACGGCTGGATCCGGCCGGACCGGCCGGTGATCGAGGCGTCCAGCGGCTCGACGGCCGTCTCCGAGGCGTACTTCGCGAAGCTGATCGGCGTGCCCTTCATCGCCGTCATGCCCCGCACGACGAGCACCGAGAAGATCCGCCTGATCGAGTTCCACGGCGGACGGTGCCACTTCGTGGACGACTCCCGTCGTATGTACGAGGAGTCGGCCCGTCTCGCGGCGGAGACCGGCGGCCACTACATGGACCAGTTCACCTACGCCGAACGCGCCACCGACTGGCGCGGCAACAACAACATCGCCGAGTCGATCTTCCGCCAGCTGCGGCTGGAACGGTACCCCGAGCCGTCCTGGATCGTCGCCACGGCCGGCACCGGCGGCACCTCGGCGACCCTCGCCCGCTACGTCCACTACATGCAGTACGACACCCGCGTCTGCGTCGCCGACCCGGACAACTCCTGCTTCTTCGAGGGCTGGACCACCGGCGATCCCGACGTGGCCTGCGACCGCGGCTCCCGGATCGAGGGCATCGGCCGGCCCCGGATGGAACCGAGCTTCGTGCCCGGCGCGATCGACCGCATGATGAAGGTGCCGGACGCGGCGAGCGTCGCGGCCGTACGGTCCCTGGAGCGGGTCATCGGCCGCAAGGCGGGCGGTTCCACGGGGACCGGGCTGTGGAGCGCGCTGAAGATCGTCGCAGAGATGGTGGCCGCGGGGGAGCGGGGCAGCGTCGTGACGCTGCTGTGCGATCCGGGAGACCGGTACCTCGACAAGTACTACGCGGACGCCTGGCTCGCCGAGCAGGGCCTCGACATCGAGCCGTACACGGCGGCGATCGAGTCCCTGCTGCGCACCGGCACCTGGCCCGACTGACAACGGCCGCGCCGGGCTACGGGCGCCGCAGCCGCCGGTCCAGCGACGTCACCGCGCCCCGGAAGGCCCGTCCCAGCCCCGGACGCGCCCGGTCGAGCACGAAACGGAACGGCGCGGTGCCGTCCGCCGCGAACGTCCACCGCACCCGCGTTCCGGTACCGGCCGGCGCCAGCCGCCACTCCTCCAGCATGGCCCGGGCGCCCGGCACGTTGGTGACATCGATGCGATAGGCGTACACCTCGGGGCGCTCGGCCGTCAGCACCGTCTCCACGAAGCGTGTACCGCCCCTGAGCCGGATCTCGCGCCCCGCCCCCTCACCGATGGGCCGGGCGAACGTCACCGCCGAGAACCACGCGGTCCAGCCGGGCACGTCCTCCGCCAGGGCGCGGAAGACCGCGTCCGGAGCGGCGGAGATCTCCCGCGCGAAGACCAGGCGTACCGGCGCCGTCTCGACGAAGTCGAGACCCACCGGGCGCAGACGGCGAGCCATGACCACCACCCCCTTGTACGAAGCCGCGCGTGCGGACGATCGGCCGGGTGGCGCCACGATAGCCCCGGGCGCGTCGGGTGTCAGCGGGGCAGGGGCCACACGGCGGGGAGGCTTGCCCGGTGCCCGCCCAAGGTGTCAGTCGACCGCCGGCTCCGGCTCGCCCGCCACGACCAGCCCGAGATGCTCGGCGACCTCCGCGCGAGCCTCCGCCGACAGGCCGGAGTCGGTCACCAGCGTGTCCACCTGCTCCAGCGCCGCGAACGAACTCAGCCCCACGACACCCCATTTGGTGTGATCGGCGACCACCACGACACGCCGCGCCGACTGCACAAGACGCCGGTTCGTCTCGGCCTCCGCGAGGTTCGGCGTGGACAGGCCGGCCTCGGCCGATATGCCGTGCACGCCCAGGAACAGCACGTCGAAGTGGAGCGTCGCGATCGCCTGGTCGGCGACCGGCCCCACCAGCGAGTCGGAGGGCGTGCGCACACCGCCGGTGAGCACCACCGTCGCCGCGCCCTGCCGCGCCCCCGAGGTGCGCTGCGCCACGTGGAACACGTCGGCCACCCGCACCGAGTTGGTGACCACCGTCAGGTCCGGCACGTCCACCAGCCGGTGCGCCAGCGCGTACGTCGTCGTACCGCCCGACAGGGCGATCGCGGCGCCCGGAGCGACCAGCTCCGCGGCGGCCCGCGCGATGTCCTCCTTGGCGGTCGGCTCCAGGCCCGACTTGGCCTCGAACCCCGGCTCGTGGGTGCTGGCCTCGGCCACCGGGACCGCGCCCCCGTGCACCTTCTCCAGGACACCCTGGCGGGACAGCGCGTCCAGGTCGCGGCGGACCGTCATGTCCGACACGCCGAGCTTGCGGGTCAGCTCGTTGACCCGGACCCCGCCCCGGCGGCGCACCTCGTCGAGGATCAGGGCGCGCCGCTGCTCCGCGAGGAGGTTCGGATTCTCACTCACGTACGCTTCGGTCCTTTCGCCGCAAAACCGTCCGACACGCCGACGCACTCGCTCCGATGAGGACTTCTCCCCGCACCCGTGCGCGGACGTCCCATCCTCGCACGCCCCGCGACGGCCCGCGCCACTGCCCGCCCCGGCCGCACCGGTCACACGGATCGGGGAGATTCCGTGCCGATGGGTGTATGACGCCCGCGGAACGGAGATCCTGTGCCCGCACGGACAGAGCCGACGGCGCGTCACGGGGGAGTGCGGACAGTGGAACAGCCACAGGAAAGGGCAGGGAAGGGCGGGACGGACGGAAGAAGCGGCACCGCCCTGGAACTCCTGGTGCACGGAGTGGGCGGTACGACACCGGCGGAGATGCTGGACGACCCGCGGACCGTGCGGATCACCGGCGACCACATCGCGGCCGTCTTCCGGCGCACCGAGGACGCCGACGCCGAGTCCCGGCCCGAGGACTACCGGGGGCGGCCGGTGCCCGAGGCCTACGTCTGGTGCAACCTCACCTCCGGCAACGGCACCCGCGCCCTGTGGCTGCTGCTTCTGCCCTTCATGGTGGTCAACATCGCCCACTGGATGCGGCCCGCCGCCGACGGCCGGATCCGCACGATCCGCCTCTACGGGCTGCTGCTGCGGCTCGCCGGCCTCACCCTGACCGTGCTGCTGGTCGCCGCCGCCTGCGAGGTCGCCCTCGACCTCGTCGCCTGGCAGTGCGCGGGCACGCGCGCGTGCGCCGAGCGGCACTCCTGGCTGGGCTTCCTGTCGCCGGTGATGTCGGACGGCGGCTGGTGGAGCACACCCGGCCGCAGGCTCGCCCTCGCGGCCGCGGTGCCCGCCGCGCTGACCGGGCTGCTGTGGTACCTGTCGCTGCGCACCTGGCGGGCGTACGAGTCCCAGCAGCCGATGGACCGCGAGACCGACCCCGAGGAGGACCCCCGCCGCGCGGCCCTGGGCCGCCCCGGGTTCTGGTACGGGCGCCGCCTGGTGGCCCGGCTGCGCGCCGCGCACACCGCCGCCGGGCTGCTGACCGTCGCCGTGGCGGTCGGCGCCCCGGCGGCCCGTTTCGACCGTCGGCCGGGGGGACCCGCGCTGCTCGACACGCTGGGATGGGTCCTGCTGGGGGCGCTGGCCGCGGGGGCGGTCGCCGTGGTCGCGGTGGTGTGCCGCCGGGGCCGCAGCGAGAGGCGTCTCGACCGGAAGCTCGACGAGCACCTCGTGCGCCGCCTGCCGCTCGCCGCCCTCGTCCTGTTCGTCCTCGCCCTGCTGTACGGCGGCTGGGCCCGCCCGGAATGGACGTCGGGGGGCCGGCTGTCCGGGGACACGGCCTTCGGTGCCATCGCTCTGGTGCAGGGGCTGCTGGTCATCGCGCTGGCCGTGGTCGCCCACCTGCTCCACCGCAGCCGCCCCGACGCCCGCGCAGCGATCCGGGGCCTGGGCGGTCCCGCCGTCGCCATGCTGGCCTGCGCGCTGGGCGGCGTCATGTCCGGCGGCGTCGCCCAGCGCGTCTCCGACTGGATGGACGGCACCGGCGCCTTCCTGGACGGCCCGCCCGTCCTGCTGACCTGGCAGGCGTCCGTCATCCCGCCGCTGCTCGTCGTCGTACTGCTGATGTGCGCCGCGCTCGCCCGGCACACCCTGAACCTCGCCCGCGCGGAACGGGACGCCGTGGAACGCGACCACCCGGGAGAGACCGGAGACCCCGGGCGCACCCGGCGCATCGCGCTCACACGGGCCATGGCCGGCCTCACCGACCGGGCGCCCCTCCTCGTCGCCATCACCTCCACCGCGACCCTGCTGCTCGGCGCCGGAGCCCTGGTGGGCGCCCTGACCACCGACCAGGTGCCCGGCGAGGCCGCACGCGGAACGTACGCCGTGGTCCAGGGCGCCGCGCAGACCGCGCAGGAAATGGGCTCCTGGCTGATCGGCCTCGGCTTCATACTGTTCGTCACCTGGGGCAGGCGCGCCTACAAGGACGCCTCCGCGCGGCGCACCATCGGCATCCTGTGGGACGTCGGCACCTTCTGGCCGCGCGCCGCGCACCCCTTCGCACCGCCCTGCTACGCCGAGCGCGCGGTGCCCGACCTGACCTGGCGGATGGCGACCTGGACCCGCGCCACCGGCGGGCGGCTGGTCATCTCCGGGCACTCGCAGGGCAGCGTCCTCGCCGCCGCCGCGTCCTGGCAGCTCGAGCCGTCCGCCCGCAGCCGCGTCGCCCTGCTCACCTACGGCTCCCCGCTGGAGCGGCTGTACGGCCGCTGGTTCCCGGCCCACTTCGGTCCCGACGCGCTCGCCTCGCTGCACGAGGAGGTCGACTGCTGGCGCAACCTGTACCGGCGCACCGACCCCATCGGCGGCCCCATGCGGCTGCCCGGCGACGCGGGACCCGCGGTGGACCGGGCACCCCTCAAGGACCCGCTGACGTACGGCCGTACCGAACTCCACCCGCTGCCGGCGCCGATCCTCGGCCACTCCGACTACCAGGCCGACCCGGTCTTCGCCGAGGAACGCGGACGGCTGCTGGCCCGCCTGCGGCCGGAGGTGCCGGCGCCGCGCCACACCGGTGGTGCGGCGGCGTCCGTCCCGGCGGCGGACGACGCGACCGGGGACTGCTGAGCCCTGTCCGACCCGTGCTTCGGCTCCGCTACGGCAGCTCGGGCAGGTCCTCGGGGTACAGCAGGGTCAGGTCGTCCGTGCTGGGGTCGGACAGCTGGGCGACCCGGCTCGCGTGCCGCTCCACCATCGCCTCGAAGGTCTGGCGGGCGGTGCGGCCGTTGCCGAAGGCCGGGCCCTTGGGGATCTCCGTGAAGTACTTCGTCAGCACCTGAGACGTGCCCGGCGCCAGCCGGTACTCGTGCTCGTCGGCCTGCTGCTCCACGATCCGCAGCAGCTCCTCGGGGCCGTAGTCGCCGAAGGTGATGGTGCGTGAGAAGCGGGACGCCACACCGGGGTTGACGGACAGGAACCGCTCCATCTCCGCCGTGTACCCCGCGACGATCACGACGACGGCCTCCCGCTGGTCCTCCATCAGCTTGACCAGCGTGTCGATGGCCTCCTTGCCGAAGTCCCGGCCCGCGTCCTCGGGGGAGAGGGCGTACGCCTCGTCGATGAACAGCACGCCGCCGTGCGCCCGCTGGAACGCCTCCTGGGTGCGGATCGCCGTGGAGCCGATGTGCTCGCCCACCAGGTCCACCCGTGACACCTCGACCAGGTGGCCCTTGTCCAGCACGCCGAGCGAGGCGAGGATCTCGCCGTACAGCCGGGCGACCGTCGTCTTGCCGGTGCCGGGGGAGCCGGTGAAGACCAGGTGCCGCTTGACCGACGCGGCCTTCAGACCCGCCCGCTGCCGGCGCCGGCCCACCTCGATCATGTCGGTCAGCGCACGCACCTCGCGCTTGACGCTGTCCAGGCCGACCAGGGCGTCCAGTTCGCCCAGCACGGCCTTCGAGGTCCGCGCCGGCTCCTGCGGGGCGGTGCCCGCGATCAGGGGTTCCTGCTCGGTGGTGCGCTGCCCGGGGATCGAGCCCAGCAGGCCGGTGGACTGGGCCGCCGTCTGCACCACCGGCTCGGGCGCGGCGGGCGCCGTCAGGCCGGTGCTCTCGTCGCTGGTGCAGTCCTCGACGAGCGGACCGGAGTCGTACGCCGTGTCGGGGCCGCCCTCCGCGAACTCGAACCCGCCGCGCGCGCACCGCTCCGTGCGGCACTTCTTCAGCGTCGTACGGCAGCCGTCGATCACGTGGAAGCCGTAGCCCGCGCTGCCGGTGACCCGGCAGTTCAGGAAGCTGCCGCGGCCGCCCGCCGACACGTAGACGCCCGCCTCGGAGGGCGAGTCGACCGTGCAGCGCTCGATGGTGGGGTCGGCGCCCTTGGTGACGATCACACCGGTGCGATTGCCGTCCAGGGTGCAGTTGTTCAGGGTGCCGCCGCTGCCGTGGTCGCGGAACCAGGCGCCGGTGGCGGCGTCCCGGACGCGGCAGTCGTCGAGCTGCGCGGTGGCGCCGTCGCTCACCGACACGGCGGTGTTGCGCACCTGGGAGAGATCGCTGTCGACAACGTCCACCCGGGATCCGCGGTCCAGGACGAACAGCGCGTCCGGCACGTCGTGCACCCGGCAGGAGTCGAGCACCGCGGTGGCACCGTCGCTGACCCAGACCGCCGGGTAGTCGCCGGTGCTGTCGAAGATCTCGCACTGGTTGGCGTCCACGCGCGTGCCCGGGTCCCACACCGACAGGCCGTTGCGCCCGAACTGCCGCACGCTGGTGCGGGTCAGGGTGAGCACCGAGCGGGACCTGAGGTCGACCGCGTTCTCCGGGATGTCGTGGATGCGGCAGTCGGCGAGGGTGAGCACCGCGTCCGTGTCCAGCGTGACGCCGTCGCCGGTGGTGCGGTGCACGTCGCAGTCGGTCAGGTGGCCCGTGGCCCGGCCGGTCACCTGCACGCCGCTGCCGCGCACCTCGTAGACCTCGCAGCCCACGGCCTCGAGGGCGGAGCCCTCACCCGTCGCCGTCAGTCCGGAACCGGCGGCGTGATGCACCCGGCAGCGCTCCAGCCGGGGATGGGCGCCGGAGCGCACCGCGACGCCCGCCTGGCCGGCCGCGACGACCTCGCACTCCTCGAACACGCCGCCCCCGCCGTCCAGGACGGCGATGCCGACGCCGGCCGGATTGTCGACGGTGCAGCGCCGCACCGTGGGACGCGCGCTGCCGCGCACCTCTATCCCGGAGGCGGAACGCGCGACGACGCGCAGGCCCAGCAGCTCCGGCGTGCCGTCCTCGACCAGCACCGCGGGCGCCGCCGCGTCCTGGCCCTCGACGTGCAGGTCCTGGATCACCGCCGAGGCGCGCACGGTCAGCGGGACACCGTCGGCGGGCGCGATCCGCACCGAACCCTGGGCGCCCTCGGGCCCGCGCAGGGTCACCGCCCGCTGGACGACGAGGTTCTCCCGGTAGGTCCCGGGGGCGACGGTGAGGACGTCACCGTCGGCCGCGGCCTCCAGGGCGGCGGCGAGCGATGCGTACTCACCCGTGCGGCGCCGCCACCGCGAGGTGCCGGTGTGCGTCACCTGGACCGTGCCCTGTGCCATGGCGTTGCTGTGCCCCCACCTCGTCGTACGCGGGTCGTCGCCGATTCGGTTCGGCCGGTCCACCGTAGCGTGCGCGCAGGTGGTGAGTTGACCGGAGGCGGAAGCCCGTCAACTGCCCGCGCCGGTCCTGCCCCAGTCCGGTCCCGCCCGCTCCCACTCCTGCTCCAGGCGCGCGTACCGGCGGCGGACCATGCGCCGGACCGCGATCCGCCGGGCGGCCTCCACCAGGGCCGCGGCCACCACCGCGGTGCCGAACCCGGCGAGTACGGCGTGCGTGGTCGCGGTCTCGGAGTCCAGCGGGCGGGCCACCTCCCGGCCCCGGGCATCCGTCCATATCGCGAACCGGTCGCCGCTGCCCGGGTCGTCGATGCCGACCAGGGCGGGGCCCTCGTGCCGTGAGCCGTCGGGACCGGTCCAGGTGGCGAGGACACGGCTGCGGAGCTCCTCGCCGGAGGCACCCTCCGGGTCGACGGTCAGGGGCGAACGCTCCAGGGCACGGACCACGGTGGCCGTCACCCGGTGCCGGGACTCGTGCTGTTCACGCACCGACCGCTGCAGGGTGCTGTGCGCCGCGCCGCCCACGAGTGCGCCGATCAGGGGCGCCACGGACAGGATCAGCAGCAGCGCCGTAAGGGCCACCCAGGCCTCGGCCAGGTCGCTCGAGCGGCACAGCGGATTGCCTCGCCAGCGCCAGAGACCTCTGATCGCCCGCACGCCCGCGCCCCCTTCCCGCTCCGCCTCCCCCGCCGAGCGGTTCACGTGGATCCCGGGCGGACCGGGCCGCGGGAGCGTGCCGCCCCCGCTCGGTGGCTCTTGCCGGCCGGGTTCTCATGAACCTCTCACAAAGCCCAACGGGCGGACCCCGCAACGGGTTCCCGTCACCGGGCGGTTCGTCCGGGAACGGAGCCCCGGTCCGCCCGCCGGGTGCGAACGGCCGCACGTCACTCGATGATGCGCACGGGGTCGCCGACCCGGACGGTGCCGCGGCCGAGGGGGACCAGGTTCTGCCCGAAGACCAGTTTGCCGTCGACGCGTCGGTGCCGGCCGAGGCTGTGCAGGGGCTCGGCGCCGCGGTCCGCGGTGCCCTGGTCGGTGGTCGTCACGACGCACCGCCCGCACGGCTTGGCGACCCGCAGGACGACCTCGCCGACGGCGACGCGCGACCAGCGGTCCTCGGCCCAGGGTTCGGTGCCGGAGACGACCAGGTTCGGCCGGAAGCGGTTCATGGGCAGGGGGCCCTCGTCCGCGTGCTCGCCCCGCGCGATCAGCGAGTTCAGGGCGTCGAGCGAGGCCGTGGTGGTCAGCAGCAGCGGGAAGCCGTCCGCGAAGGAGACGGTCTCGCCGGGCAGCGCGTAACGCGGGTCCACGGGGCGGCGGGTGGCGGGATCGTCCAGGTGCACCAGACGGACGTCGGCGCCGAGCAGCCTGCTGCACCAGTCGTGCGCGGCCTCGTCCTCGGCGGGCAGCGCCTCGACCTTGTCCCGGAAGATCTGCACCGTCACGGTGTCCGTCGCGCGCGGGACCAGCACCGTGAGCGGTGCCATGCCCGGCGCGGACAGCCGTACGCCGCCGCCGGGCAGAAGCTCGGCGGCGGCCAGGGCGAGGCGCGGCTGACGGCGTTGCGTGACGACCTTTCCCCCGTCGTCGATCAGCATCCAGCGTCGGTCTCCGGCCGGCCCCCAGGGCTCCACGACGGCCTCCTGGAGCGACAGGCTCCGGAACGCCTTGACCGGATGGACGTGGATCGACTGCAGTCGCGCGTACCCCATGAGGTCATCGTGCCAGGTGGCACCGACAACCCGGAGGACGGCTCAGTAGCCGCGGTACTGCTGCTGGTTGTACGGGTCCTGGTACGGCGCGGGGGCCGGCCGGGGAGCCGCGGGGCGCATCGCCTCGTACCCCGCGGGGCCGGGCGCGGCCGGGCGGGGCTGCTGCGGCTGCTGGGGGCCGGGGTAACCGCGTGGCGCGGTCGCCTGGTGCGGGATGTACGCGGCGGGGGCCTGCTGCAGCGGGGCGGGCTGCGGGGCCTGCTGCGGATATCCGTAGGAGGGCTGCGAGGGGCCCGCCGGGAGAGCGGGCAGGGCGGACGGCAGCGCGGGCAGGTGGCTGCTGCTCGGCATGTCGTACGCGGCGGGGACCCGGATCGGGGCGATCTGCGGTGTGCCCCGTTCGGCCACGAGCGAGTCGTAGATCGGGGTGTCCGGGAAGGAGGCGGAGTAGTAGCCGCCGCCATAAGTGGAGCGGGGGGAGGTCATGGCCATAAGTTAAGCCCACGATGTGCTGGTTGGGGAGACCGATAAGAGGGTTGTTTTCCGTGTCCGCAGTGACCCGGCATCCCCAATGCGAGCGAACTTGGCAAAATGGGGCGTCATGCCGCGTGATTTTGCGGTAAAGGCCGAGTTCCGGGCGGGTTACCGGCGGTTGACCGGACCTTCTGCGGGACTCCTCTCCAAGGACGGGCGGCCCGGAGAATAGGTTGGGCGTCAGGAACTCGACGATTCGCCGGGACGCGGCCCGGCTCGGTGACACGTGATGGGGGCGGACATGTCAATGTCGAAGGGATCGAACACCCCGGTGCCGACGACGGCACTGCGGGTCGAACTGGGCTGGCGGTCCGGCCCCGGCGTGCCCGACGCGGACGCCTCCGCCCTCCTCCTGGTGGGCGGGAAGGTCCGTTCCGACGCGGACTTCGTCTTCTACAACCAGCCGGCCCACTCCTCCGGCTCGGTCCGGCACGAGGGCAAGCGGGACGCCGGCGGCCGGGTGACCGACAGCCTGCTCGTCGACCTCGCGGGCGTGGAGCCCGCGATCGAGACCGTGATCCTCGCCGCCTCCTCGGACGGTGGAGCGTTCGGACAGGTCCCCGACCTGTACATCGAGGTCCGCGACGCCGCGCAGAACACCGTCGTCGCCCGCTTCGACAGCCCGGGTGCGACCGTCGAGACGGCCTTCGTGCTCGGCGAGTTCTACCGCCGGCAGGGCGCCTGGAAGTTCCGCGCCGTCGGGCAGGGATACGACAGCGGACTCGAGGGCCTGGCCACGGACTACGGCATCTCCGTGGACGAGCCGCAGCACGCACCCCCGGCCGCGCCTCCCGCGCCGGTGGCCCCGCCTACGCCGGTGGCGCCGCCCGCGCCTGTGGCTCCCCACACTCCGGCGGCCACGACGCCCCCGTCGGCACCTCCCGCACCTCCCGCGGCACGGCCGGCCGCCACCCCGCCCCCGGCACCTTCGGCCGCGCCCCTCTCCGCCGCACCGGTCCGCCTGACCAAGGTCACGCTCACCAAGGCGGCGCCCTCCGTCTCCCTGACCAAGCAGGGCGGCACCTCGGGCGCCATGCGCGTCAACCTCAACTGGCAGGTGCGCAAGCAGTTCTCGGGCTGGGCCCGCAAGCTCGGCCGCCCGGTCGCCATGCACGACGACCTCGATCTCGACCTGTGCTGCCTGTACGAACTGAGCGACGGCAGCAAGGGCGTCGTCCAGGCACTCGGCAACGCCTTCGGGGCGCTGCACCAGCCGCCGTTCATCCACCTCGACGGCGACGACCGCACCGGCGCCGTGTCGACCGGCGAGAACCTCACCATCAGCCTGGACCACAAGCAGTACTTCCGGCGCATCCTCGTCTTCGTGACCATCTACGAGGGCGCCCGCTCCTTCGCCGACCTGCACGCCACGGTCACCCTCCAGCCGCAGTACGGCGCCCCGATCGACTTCTCGCTCGACGAGTGCACCGTGCCCTCGACGGTGTGCGCCCTCGCGCTGATCACCAACACCGGAAACGACCTCGTCGTCCAGCGCGAGGCCCGCTACCTGGTGCCCGAGCGCGGGGTGAGCCCGCAGCGGACGGTCGACTACGCCTACGGCTGGGGCATGAACTGGACCCCCGGCCGGAAGTGACCCTCCCGGTACGGGTGCTCAGCCCTCCTCGGGCACGGCGTCCGGACGGGCGTAGGTGCGGCCCTTCCAGGCCGCGCCGCGCCCCCGGTAGTGCTGCACCGCCGAGTCGACCGTCATCAGGAGATAGAGGAACGCGGTGAACGGCAGCAGCGGCGCGAGCCACAGGGGCTGCCGGTAGTAGCGCAGCATCGGCAGATACGTGCCCGCCATCACCAGCCAGGCGGCGGCGCCCAGCACGACCGTCGCGCCCTTCCCCGCCGCCGCGCCGACGAGCACCGCCGCCGGCGGCACCAGGTACACCAGCGCCAGGCCGACGACCGTTCCGGCGAGCACCAAGGGGTTGTGCCGCAACTGCGCGTAGGCGCTGCGCGAGACCATCCGCCACAGGTCGTGCAGCCGCGGATACGGGCGCACGCTGTCCACCCGGTCGGCCAGGCCCAGCCAGACCCGGCCGCCGGCGCCCTTGACCGCGCGGGCGAGGGCCACGTCGTCGATGACGGCGTGCCGGATGGCGTCCGGGATCCGCGCCCGCTCGGCGGCCTCGGTACGCAGCAGCACACAGCCGCCCGCCGCGGCCGCCGTCCGCGTCACCTTCTTCCTCCCGCTCCCCGCGCGGCCACCGCCGATCCACCGGAACGGATACAGCTGGGCGAAGAAGTAGACGAAGGCCGGCACCACGAGCCGCTCCCACAGGCTCTCCACCCGCAGCCGGGCCATCTGGGACACGACGTCGAATCCCCCGGTGCCGGCCGCCGACACCAGCCCGCGCAGACTGTCCGGCGCGTGCGCGATGTCGGCGTCCGTCAGCAGCAGGTACTCGGGCTCACGCGTGCGTGCCAGACCGATGCCGTGCCGCACCGCCCACAGCTTGCCCGTCCAGCCGGCGGGCGGCTCCCCGGGCGAGGCCACGGTGAGCGGCAGCCCCTCGTGCCGCCGGGCCAGCTCGCGGGCCAGCTCACCCGTGCCGTCCGTGCTGCCGTCGTCGATCAGAAAGACCTCGGCCCGCCCCGGATAGTCCTGGACGAGCAGCGAGGGCAGGCTCGAGGGCAGCACCGCCGCCTCGTCGCGCGCCGGAACGACGACGCACACCGAGGGCCAGACACCGGGTTCCTCCCGGGCCGGAAGTCTGACGTCCGTACGCCAGAAGAAGCCCCGGGCGAGCAGCAGCCACAGCCATGCGGCGAGGGAGAGGGCTGACCCGAAGGTCACGACGGTCACGACGGCAGTCCACGCATCGGCGCTCACGTGCGCAGTCTGCACCACGGCAGCGGCCGGTGGCGGCGCATCGTCTATCGTGGCCGGGTGAAGATCGCGCTCATGGACTCCGGAATCGGTCTGCTGGCGGCCACCGCCGCGGTACGGCGGTTGCGACCGGATGCCGATCTCATCCTGTCCCTGGACCCCGACGGCATGCCCTGGGGCCCGCGCACCCCCGAGGACCTCACCGGGCGTGCCCTCGCCGTGGCCGAGGCCGCCGCCGCGCACCGTCCGGACGCCCTGATCGTCGGCTGCAACACCGCTACCGTGCACGCGCTGCCGGCCTTGCGCGCCCGGCTCGAGCCCGGGGTGCCCGTCATCGGCACCGTGCCGGCGATCAAGCCGGCCGCGGCGGGTGGCGGCCCCGTGGCGATCTGGGCGACACCGGCCACCACCGGCAGTCCCTACCAGCGTGGGCTCATCGAGGAGTTCGCGGGCGACGCGACGGTCACCGAGGTGCCGTGCCCGGGACTCGCCGACGCCGTCGAGCACGCGGACGAGGCGGCGATCACCGCGGCCGTCGCCGCCGCGGCCGCCCTCACACCCGACGACGTAACGACCATCGTTCTGGGCTGCACCCATTACGAACTGGTCGCCGAACGCATCCGTGCCGCCGTGCAGCGCCCCGACGCCCCGCGCCTGGTCCTGCACGGCTCCGCCGGGGCGGTGGCCGCCCAGGCGCTGCGCCGGATCGGCGCCCGGCCCGACCCCGGCGCCCCGGCAGAGGGCACCTTGACCGTGCTGCTCAGCGGACGCGAGGGCACCCTGCCCGTACCCGCGCTGGCCTACGACGAGGGCAGGCTCCTGCGCGCGGTCACGCCGGCCGGCTGACGGGTCCGCCCGGTCGGACCAGTCACCCTGCGCGACGAGGTACCCGCGCAGCGAAACATGAGTAACCTCATATCCATGAGGCATCGCCACGGCGAGACCGTCCCCCAGCCGAACGTCTGGACCGGCCGTGCCACCAGCCGGATCCAGTGGTTCCTGGCGCTCATCGGCGCCGCCTGCGTCGCGCTCGGCATCGCCCTGGCCGTCGAATCGGCCTGGGAGTCCGGCGTCGCCCCGCTCGCCATGGCCGTCGTCGGCTGTATCGCGGCGGGACTGCTGGTCCTGTTCGGCACGCTCGCGTTCGTGCACGTCGCGCTGAGAGTCGACGAGGACTGCCTCGAAGTGCGCTGCGGCCACATCGGCGTGCCCCGCCGACGCATCCCCCTCTCGCACGTCGCCGGCGCCGAGTTCGCGCCGCACGTCACCCCGCGCCACTGGGGCGGCTGGGGCTACCGATGGCGTCCCGAGCGGGGCACCGCCGTCGTCGTGCGACGCGGGGAGGGCCTGATCCTGCGGCTGTGGGACGGCCACACCTTCACGGTCACCGTGGACGACGCGGAGGCGGCCGTCCAGGTCATCAAGGACCGGCTGCGCCCGAGGACACCGGGTCCGGCGCACTGAGCGATGCGGCACGGGCCGCTCGGGGTCCCTTCGATGTCCCCGGACCGTCCTGTCCGCGGTCCGGTCACCCGCCGTACACTCCGGGGGGTGACAGCCACCGCAACCTCCGTCGGCGAGTCGGACCGGACGCAACCGCAGACCACGCCCGCCTCCCGGGCTGCCGCGCGGCTCACGCGTCTCCTCCCGGCCGCCGCCGCGGCGCTCTCCGGAGTGCTGCTCTACGTCAGCTTCCCGCCGCGCACCCTGTGGTGGCTCGCCCTGCCCGCCTTCGCCGTCTTCGGCTGGGTACTGCGCGGCCGTAGCTGGAAGGCGGGCCTCGGCCTCGGCTACCTCTTCGGCCTCGGCTTCCTGCTGCCCCTGCTGGTGTGGACCGGCGTGGAGGTCGGCCCCGGCCCCTGGCTCGCCCTGGCCGCGATCGAGGCGCTCTTCGTGGCGGCCGTCGGCGCGGGCGTCGCCGCGGTGTCGAAGCTGCCGGGACGGCCGGTGTGGGCGGCGGCGCTGTGGACCGCGGGGGAGGCGGCACGCGCGCGCGTGCCCTTCGAGGGCTTTCCCTGGGGCAAGATCGCGTTCGGTCAGGCGGACGGTGTGTTCCTGCCGCTCGCGGCGGTCGGCGGCACACCGGTACTCGGCTTCGCGGCCGTCCTGTGCGGCTTCGGTCTCTGCGAGGCCGTGCGCCTGGCGGTCCGGGCCCGCCGCGGCCACGAGGTACGACGCGGTGCCGCGGCGGTGGCGCTGCTCGGCGTGGCCGTACCCGTCGTGGGCGCCGTGGCGGCCCGGCCGCTGGTCAGCGACAGGGCGGAGGACGGTACCGCGACCGTCGCGGTGATCCAGGGCAACGTGCCCCGCGCGGGTCTCGGCTTCAACGCCCAGCGCCGGGCCGTACTCGACTACCACGTGCGCGAGACCGTACGCCTGGCCGCCGAGGTGAAGGCGGGCAAGGCGGAACGCCCCGACTTCGTGCTCTGGCCGGAGAACTCCTCGGACATCGACCCCTTCGCCAACCCGGACGCGCGCACCGCCATCGACCGGGCCGCCACGGCGATCGGCGCGCCCATCTCGGTCGGCGGCGTCGTGGACCGCGACGGCAAGCTGCTCAACGAGCAGATCCTGTGGGACCCGGACAAGGGCCCCGTCGACACCTACGACAAGCGGCAGATCCAGCCCTTCGGCGAGTACCTGCCCCTGCGCTCGCTCATCGGGGCGATCAACGACACCTGGACCACCATGGTCAGCCGGGACTTCAGCCGTGGCACCGAGCCCGGCGTGTTCACGATGGCCGGCACCAAGGTCGGCCTGGTCACCTGCTACGAGGCGGCGTTCGACTGGGCCGTGCGCTCCGAGGTCACCGACGGCGCCCAGATGATCTCCGTGCCCAGCAACAACGCGACCTTCGACCGCAGCGAGATGACCTACCAGCAGCTCGCCATGTCCCGGGTCCGCGCGGTCGAGCACAGCCGGACCGTCACCGTCCCGGTGACCAGCGGCGTCAGCGCGATCATCATGCCGGACGGCAGGATCACCCAGAAGACCGGCATGTTCGTGGCGGACTCCCTGGTCCAGGAGGTGCCCCTGCGCTCCTCCGAGACGCCCGCCACCCGGCTCGGGATCGCACCCGAGATCGCCTTGGTGCTGGTCGCCGCCGGCGGGCTCGGCTGGGCCGTCGGCGCCGGTGTGCGCGGTCGACGCGCCCGCGACGTGTAGCCGTACGCCCGCCGCACGCCCCGTGACATCGGCGGGAGCGGCCCACCCGTCCCGTTAGGGTCGGGCACATGACTACTCCCGATTTCATCCGCGACCTGCGCGCCTCGGCCGGACACCAGCTCCTGTGGCTCCCCGGAGTCACCGCCGTCGTCTTCGACGACGAGGGCAGAGTGCTGCTCGGCCGACGGTCCGACAACGGGCGCTGGTCGCTGATCGGGGGCATCCCGGAGCCGGGGGAGCAGCCCGCCGCCTGCGCCGTGCGCGAGGTCGAGGAGGAGACCGCCGTGCAGTGCGTCGTCGAGCGGCTGGTCCTCGTGCAGGCGCTGAAGCCGGTCACCTACGACAACGGTGACGTCTGCCAGTTCATGGACATCACCTTCCGCTGCCGGGCCGTGGGCGGCGAGGCACGGGTCAACGACGACGAGTCGCTCGAGGTGGGCTGGTTCGCGGTGGACGCGCTGCCGGACATCAAGGAGTTCGGGCACGCCAGGGTCAAGCAGGCTCTGTCCGACGCCCCCACATGGTTCGAACCCACTGGTTCCTTCTGAAGTATGGGGCGTGCCCACATGTGGGCCGGAGTCGTCCCTGCCTAGGCTCGGGCCATGACCTCGCCCAGCGTCCTCCAGGCCCCCCACGCCTCCTCGCTCGACCTCCACGGCCGCACCGCCCTCGTCACCGGCGCCGCCGGTGGCATCGGCCGCGCCTGCGCACTGCGGCTGGCCGCCGCCGGGGCCGAGGTCAGAGCGGTCGACCGGGACGCCGCCGGGCTCGAGGCGCTCGCCGAGAGCTGCGGGAACCTCGCGGGCAGTGTCGAGACCCAGGTCCTGGACCTGACCGACCTGGACGCCGCCGAGCGCGCCGCCGCCGGCACCGACGTGCTCGTCAACAACGCCGGTCTGCAGCTTGTGCGGCCCCTCGAGGAATTCCCGCCGGACGTCTTCCACACCGTCCTGACCGTGATGCTGGAGGCACCCTTCCGGCTGATCCGCGGCGCCCTGCCCCACATGTACGGGCAGGGCTGGGGCCGCATCGTCAACATCTCCTCGGTCCACGGCCTGCGCGCCTCGGCCTACAAGGCCGCCTACGTGTCCGCCAAACACGGACTGGAGGGGCTGTCCAAGACCGCCGCCCTCGAAGGTGCCGCACACGGCGTCACCTCCAACTGTGTGAACCCGGCCTACGTCCGCACCCCGCTGGTGGAGCGGCAGATCGCCGACCAGGCCCGGGCCCACGGGGTCCCCGAGGAGCAGGTGCTCTCCGACGTACTGCTGCGGGACAGCGCCGTGCGGCGGCTGATCGAACCGGAGGAGGTCGCCGAGGCGGTGGCCTACCTCTGCGGCCCGCACGCGTCCTGCGTCACGGGCACCTCACTCGTCCTGGACGGCGGCTGGACCGCGCACTGAACCAGGTTTTCCACAGGGCTGACGGGACGAGCGGGCGATGAGGAATCCTGTGAGCATGTCCCGTGATCACGCGCAGTCCGCCGAGACGCCGTTCCTGGAGCTGCTGGCCCGCGGCGCCTCCGCCGACGCCTACGAGCAGCCCGTGCTGCTCGCCCGCGCCGAGGGCGGACCGGCCGAGCGGATCGACGCGCTCGAACGGGCGAAGCACCTCGCGCTGCGCGTGCGCTCGGAGCTGGAAGGGCGGCGCAGGCGGGAGGCCGAGCTGTCCGCGCTGTTCGAGACCGCCCACGACCTGGCCGGGCTGCGCGACCTGGACGCGGTGCTGCGCGCGATCGTGCAGCGGGCCCGCTCCCTGCTCGGCACCGACGTCACCTACCTCAGCCTCAACGACCCGGACCGCGGCGACACCTACATGCGGGTCACCGAGGGCTCGGTCGCCGCCCGCTTCCAGCAGCTGCGGCTCGGCATGGGCGAGGGGCTCGGCGGCCTGGTCGCCCAGACCGCCCGCCCCTACGTCACCGACGACTACTTCAAGGACGCCCGCTTCCAGCACACCGGAACCATCGACGCGGGAGTACGCGACGAGGGACTGGTCGCCATCCTCGGCGTGCCCCTCATGCTCGGCCACCACGTCATCGGCGTCCTCTTCGCCGCGGACCGGCGGGCCAGGGTCTTCGAACGCGAGCAGATCGCCCTGCTCGGCTCCTTCGCCGCCCTCGCGGCCGCCGCCATCGACACCGCGAACCTGCTCGCCGAGACCCGCTCGGCCCTCGCGGGCCTGGAACGGGCCAACGAGATCATCCGGGACCGCAGTGGCGTCATCGAGCGAGCCTCCGACGTCCACGACCGCCTCGCCGAACTCGTCCTGCGCGGCGGCGGGGTGCACGACGTGGCCGCCGCCGTCTCGCAGGTCCTGGACGGCACCGTGGAGTTCACCGAGGCCGTCGCGGCACCGGAGTACGCGCTGGAGGCCTCCCGCGCCGAAGGGCATGTGGTGCGGCACAAGGACGACTGGATCGCGGCCGTCGCCGCCGGTGACGAGCTCTTCGGCGCCCTCGTCCTGCGTGGCCACCCCGGCCTCGACCCCGTCGATCAGCTCACCCTGGAACGCGCCGCGATGGTCACCTCCCTGCTGCTGCTCGCCCGGCGCTCCGCCGCCGAGGCCGAACAGCGCGTCCGCGGCGAGCTGCTGGACGACCTGCTCGACGCCCGCGACCGCGACCCGCGCCTGCTGGGCGACCGGGCCCGACGGCTGCACGCCGACCTGTCCGCCACGCACGTCGTGCTCGCCGCCCGCCTCGAAGCCACCGCACTCGACGCCGACCAGGAGGCGGACGCGCGCAGACGCCTGTGGTCCGCGGCCTCCCACCTCGCCGCGACCCGGCACGGCCTGGCCTCCGCCCGGGACGGCGGCACCGTACTGCTGCTGCCCCTGGCCCCCGCGGAGGGTGCCGGGGACATGGCCCGCCGCACCGCCCGGCACCTGGGCCGAGCCGTCCACGAGGCCGTCACCGTCGGTGCCTCCGCACCCGTCGATGACCTTGCCGCCCACCCCGACGCCGTGGCCGCCGCCTACACCGAGGCCGGACGCTGCCTCGACGCCCTGCGCCTGCTCGGCCGCTCCGGGGACGGTGCCGCGGCCGAGGACTTCGGGTTCCTGGGCCTGCTCCTGGCGGGGGACCAGAACGTGCCCGGCTTCGTCGAGCGCACCATCGGCCAGGTCGTCGCCTACGACGAGCGGCGCGGCACCGAACTCCTGCGCACCCTCGACGCGTACTTCGCCTGCGGCATGAGCCCGGTCCGCACCAAGGAGGCACTGCACGTCCACGTGAACACCGTCGCCCAGCGCCTGGAGCGCGTCGGCCGGCTCCTGGGCGAGGACTGGCAGAGCCCCGACCGCGCACTGGAGATACAACTGGCCCTCAGGCTCCACCGGTTGTCGGCCCCGGCACGGCACTGACCCCCGCACGCGGAGGCGTACGGGGGCCGGTGACGGGGCGGTTCAGACCGTGCGCGCCTTCTGCGCGGGGGAGTCGGACACCGACCCGGCGCCGTCCCCGTCTCCGTCGCCGGGGACGGAGTCGACCTCGGTGAGGTCCCGGTGCCGTGTCTCCCGGGCCACCCCCACGGCGATCAGGGTCAGCAGGGCCGCGGCGATGACATAGAGGGAGATCGGCGTCGAACTGTCGTACTCGGACAGCAGCGCGGTGGCGATGAGCGGCGCCGGGGCACCGGCCGCCACGGAGGCGAACTGGGCGCCGATCGAGGCCCCGGAGTAGCGCATCCGGGTCGCGAACATCTCGGAGAAGAAGGCCGCCTGGGGCGCGTACATGGCACCGTGCAGCACCAGTCCCACGGTCACCGCGAGCAGCAGACTGCCGAAGTGACCGGAGTCGATGAGCATGAAGAACGGGAACATCCACAGCCCGACACCGGCCGCACCCAGCAGATACACGGGACGCCGGCCGATCCGGTCCGACAGCGCGCCCCAGGCCGGGATGGCCGCGAAGTGCACGGCCGAGGCGATGAGCACCGCGTTGAGAGCGGTCTGCTTGGAGACGTCGGCCGCGGACGTGGCGTAGACGAGGATGAAGGCCGTGATGACGTAGTAACTGATGTTCTCCGCCATCCGCGCGCCCATCGCGATCAGCACGTCCCGCCAGTGGTACCGCAGCACGGAGACCAGCGGCATCGGCTCGGCCTTCGCCTTCCTGGACTCGGCCTGCGCCAACGCGTGCTTGAACACCGGCGATTCGTCGACAGACAGACGAATCCACAAACCGACCATGACCAGCACGCCCGAGAGCAGGAACGGTATCCGCCAGCCCCAGCTGTTGAACGCGGAGTCCGACAGCAGGGCCGTCAGCAGCGACAGCACACCGGTCGCCAGCAGTTGCCCCGCGGGCGCCCCGGTCTGCGGCCACGACGCCCAGAATCCGCGCCGCCGCGCGTCCCCGTGCTCGGAGACCAGCAGCACGGCCCCGCCCCACTCACCGCCGAGGGCGAAACCCTGGACGAGCCGCAACACGGTCAGCAGCACGGGAGCGGCTGTGCCGATGGTCGCGTGGGTGGGCAGCAGCCCGATCGCGAAGGTCGCCCCGCCCATCATCAACAGGCTCAGCACCAGCAGCTTCTTGCGCCCGAGCCGGTCACCGTAGTGCCCGAACACCAGGGCGCCCACGGGCCGCGCGGCGAACCCGACGGCGTAGGTCAGGAACGACAGCAGTGTGCCGACCAGCGGGTCGGAGTCCGGGAAGAACAGCTTGTTGAAGACGAGCGCGGCAGCGGAACCGTAGAGGAAGAAGTCGTACCATTCGATGGTCGTCCCGATGAGGGACGCGGCGACGATGCGCTTGAGGTTGTTCGGAGCTGGTGGAGCGGTTGCGGGCGACGACATCGGCACCACTTCCTGGCGTGTGACGGGGACGATTGCGTGTCGCCACACGGTAGGAATCCGCAGGTCAGGCGCACATGTGGTGGGGCAACATAGTTCGAGGGCCGGGTATGCGTGTGGCCACCATGCCGGCTCGTGGAAGGACAGTGCGGAAGAGCCTGGCTGAGGGAGACCAGGACCTGTCCGGTCGATCAAACCGGCCCGGCACGCAGGCCCGCCAAAACCGCACTCGGTCGCCGGTGACGGAATCCGTCACCGGCGACCGAGTGCAGGGCAGCGCCGTCGGGGGATGCGCGGGGGTGCCGCCCCCGTGCGGGTGGCTCAGGCGCAGGTGACCCGCACGTCCGCCCAGTCCGCGTGGTCGTAGTCCATGCCGTCCCCGGCGTCCGTGACCACCAGGCGGACGACGTCCGCCCCGGATACGTCGGCGGAGACCGCGCGGGCCGGGTCGGCGTGGGTCACCGTGCCCGTCGACGCGGCCCGGGTCTCGTCGGCCCAGACCTCGAAGGCCACGCTGCCCCGGTCGCCCGACTCGTCGTCCACACCGACCTGCGCGGTCACCCTGCTGCACTCGCCACCGAGGTAGTACTCCACGCTGCTCGGCGCGTGGACGCCGAGCCCCTTGGTGAACTCCTTGCCGCCGATGGTGATCGGCCCGCCGTCGCCGGTGCCGCTCTCGCCCACGCTCCGGTCCCGCTCGACGGGACCCCAGCCGTTGGTGGAGCTCAGCGGGTCGGCGTCCGACAGGGCGGACTCACCCGCGGGCAGCGGGACGCCGACGCGTACCGTGACGGGCACCGTGGAGGTGAGCCAGGCGCCGGAACGCGTGCGGTGCCTGGCCGTGAGCGTCAGGTCATGGTCGCCCGCGGACGTGCCCGCGGGGACCGTGACGTCCCAGTCCGTCGCCAGTGTTCCGCCCGGTTTCAGGGCGCGGGCCGACGTGGCGGACCTGGGGGTGATGCGCCAGCCCTCGGGGCCGGTCAGGGCGACGCTCACCGAGTGGGCCGCGTTGCCGCCCAGGTCGGCGGCCTCGGAGGTGATCCGCTCGGTCCGGCCGGCCTCGGTCACCGCGCCGCCCTCGGCGCTCACGTCCACGGCGGGCGGGTACTGCGCCCACTTCTTGTCGGCGTTCACCCGCACCAGCACGGTGCCGTGCGCGGGCACCGTCGCCGCGATCGTGCCCGTCGTGTTGGTGTCGGCGTGCTTCCACAGGTCCCGCATCGTGTAGCCGCGCGCCTGCGGCAGTCCGACGGCCTTCGCGGTCGTCTCGATCCGCTGCGCCCGAGAGCTCTCGTTGAACAGCGCGACCGCCCGGCTGCCGTCCGCCAGCTCCTTCGACACGACCCACCGGCCGCCCTCCGAGGAGACGACCTCGCCCTGCTTGCCCAGCGGGTCCTGGTCGACGGCGACGACCTCGTCGTTGGTGAGGATCTCGAACGCCGACTCGGGGGCCGTGCGCAGGTCGGAGCCGATCAGCAACGGGGCCGCCATGATCGACCACATGGAGAAGTGCGTGCGGTACTCGGTGTCCGTCATGCCGCCGTTGCCGACCTCCAGCATGTCGGGGTCGTTCCATCCGCCGGGGTGCGCGTACGGGGCGAGCTCGAGGTTGGCCTTCATGATCGACGACATCGAGCTCCAGGAGTCGCTGATGTCCCCGGTGGTGCGCCAGAGCTGGCCCAGGTCCCCGGCCCACTCCCAGGGCTTGTTCTGGCCCCACTCACAGATGCTGTAGACGATCGGCCGGCCGGTCGCCGCCAGCGCGTCGCGCATGGTGGTGTAACGCTTCTTCGCGTCGACACCCTGGTTGTTGCAGTTGTCGTACTTGAGGTAGTCGACACCCCAGTCGGCGAACTGCCGGGCGTCGCTGTACTCGTGACCCAGCGCGCCCGGGAACCCGATGTCACTGCACGTCTTGGTGCCGGCGCTGGTGTAGATGCCGAACTTCAGGCCCTTGGAGTGGACGTAGTCGGCGACGGCCTTGATGCCGTTGGGGAAGCGCTTGGGGTCCGGCACCAACTGGCCGCCGGCGTCGCGCTCGGGCAGCGCCCAGCAGTCGTCGAGGTTGACGTACTCGTAGCCGGCGTCCTTCAGACCGCGCTCGACGAAGAGGTCGGCGATGCCCTTGACCATCGACTCGTTGAACTCGTCCCTGCAGTGCGTGGAGTTCCAGTTGTTGAAGCCCATCGGCGGTGTGAGGGCCAGTCCCTCGTGGCCGGACGCCGCCGGGGTCCGGGCCGGCGCGGTGGCCGGGGCGGCCTGCGCGCTCACCCCCAGGCCTGCGGCGGCGATCAGTCCGGCGGTGACCGCGCCCAGGGCTCTGCGTCCGGTGATGCGCGGTACACGCGTGGAAAGGTGACGCATCGTTACGTTCCTCCACGGTTCGTCGGAAGCGGTGCGCACGGGAGACACGCACCGTCAACGCGCGCTCACAGTAGGGGTGTTGAGGTCTGATTGAAAGAGGGCGTTCATGGTGAATTCTGCTCGCTGTGCGAACCGCGTCCCACGGAAACGCAGACCGACAAGGGGGTGAACGGTGCGGAGCCGACTGTTCAGGCCTCGCCGTACCGGTCGAGTGACATTCCCTGACTCCCTCGCCATTTTCTATACGATCGTTGGCTACTTGACCGCACCGAAGTGTCAACCAGTCTCTGTGGGGGCCTTGACGGGGCCTCCTGTCGTCCCTGACCATCGCCGGCTACAAAATCCTATGTGATTTGAGTGGAGTGGCCGCCTCTTCGCCTACTACGAGTACCGCGGCGACGACCTCGCGGGGGCCTCGCGGCGAGTGGTGGGCCGACACGGAACAGCTCTTCCCCATGGAACAGCCCCAGCCCCACGCCCCGACCCACACCCCTCGGAACCAGCACGCGGCGCCAACCGTGCCGCGACCGCAAGGAGAACACGTGAAACTGCTGCGCCTCGGTGCTCCCGGCTTCGAACGGCCGGCCGTCCTCGCCGACGACGGAGGCACCTACGACGGAGGCACCTACGACGGACGCACTTACGACGGACGCGCCTACGACCTCACCGGACTGACCCGCGACATCGACGGGTCCTTCGTCACCACGCAGCACCCCCGCCGGGCGTCGGACCTTCGAGGACGCGTGAACCGATGAGCGACCACAGCACGTCCCCCCGCATCACGGGCATCGACGTCATCGACATCCGGTTCCCCACCTCACGGGACCTGGACGGCTCCGACGCCATGAACCCGGGCCCCGACTACTCCGCCGCCTACGTCATCCTGCGGACCGACGGCCGGGACGGCGGGGGAGCACCCCTCGAAGGACACGCCTTCACCTTCACCATCGGACGCGGCAACGAAGTGCAGGCGGCCGCCATCACCGCACTGCGCGAACACGTCGTGGGCCGTCCCGTGGACGCCGTCTGCACGGACCCGGGTACGGTGAGCCGAGACCTCAACGGCGACAGCCAGCTGCGGTGGCTCGGCCCGGAGAAGGGCGTGATGCACATGGCGATCGGCGCCGTCGTCAACGCGGTGTGGGACATGGCCGCCAGACGCGCCGGCAGGCCCGTGTGGAAGCTGCTCGCCGACGCCGAACCGGAGTGGCTCGCCGACCAGGTGGACTACCGCTACATCGAGGACGCGCTCACCCGCGAGGAGGCCGTGGCCCTGCTGCGCGAGGGCAGGGAAGGCGCAGCGGCACGGGAGGAACAGCTGCTGGAACGCGGATACCCGGCCTACACGACCTCTCCCGGCTGGCTCGGCTACTCCGACGAGAAGCTGATCCGCCTCGCCCGCCGCGCGGTCGCCGACGGTTTCACGCAGATCAAACTGAAGGTCGGCGCCGACCTGGCCGACGACGTCCGCAGGATGCGCACCGCACGAGCGGCGGTCGGCCCGGACATCCGCATCGCGATCGACGCCAACCAGCGCTGGAACGTGGCCGAGGCGATCGAGTGGACCAAGGCGCTGGCCGACACCGACCCGTACTGGATCGAGGAGCCCACCAGCCCCGACGACATCCTCGGCCACGCCACCGTCCGCCGGGGTGTCGCACCCGTCAAGGTCGCCACCGGCGAGCACGTGCAGAACCGCGTCGTCTTCAAGCAACTGCTGCAGGCCTCGGCGATCGACGTGGTGCAGATCGACGCGACCCGCGTCGGCGGCGTCAACGAGAACCTCGCCGTCCTGCTCCTCGCCGCCAAGTACGGCGTGCCGGTCTGCCCGCACGCCGGCGGTGTCGGCCTGTGCGAACTCGTGCAGCACCTGTCCATGTTCGACTTCGTCGCCCTGTCCGCGACGACCCGGGACCGGGTGATCGAGTACGTCGACCACCTCCACGAGCACTTCGAGAGCCCCGTCGTCATGGCGAACGGCCACTACGCGGCACCCACGGCACCCGGATTCTCCTCCCGGATGCACGCCGCCTCGATCGACACCTACCGCTACCCCGACGGCGCCTTCTGGCTCGCCGACCGTTCCGCAGCCGGACCCGAGAAGGACATCCCCGCATGAGCGAACTGGCCGGACTCAAGGCCCTGGTCACCGGAGGCGCCTCCGGCATCGGCCGGGCCACCGCGCGGCTGCTGGCCGCGCGCGGCGCCGACGTCGCCGTACTGGACCTCGACCCCTCGTCCGTCGACGAGCCGCTGCGCGGATACGTCGCCGACGTGTCGGACGACTCCTCCGTGCGGGCCGCGGTCGCCGCCGCCACCGACGACCTCGGCGGCCTCGACATCCTCGTCAACAACGCCGGCATCGGCGCCGCGGGCACCGTCGAGGACAACGCGGACGCCGAGTGGCACCGCGTCCTGGACGTCAACGTCCTGGGCGTCGTCCGCACCACCCGCGCCGCGCTGGCCCTGTTGCGTGCCTCCGCGCATCCGGCGGTCGTCAACACCTGCTCGATCGCCGCCACCGCCGGGCTTGCGCAGCGTGCCCTGTACAGCGCGAGCAAGGGCGCGGTACAGGCCCTCACCCTCGCCATGGCCGCCGACCACGTCCGCGAGGGAATACGGGTGAACTGCGTCAACCCCGGCACCGCCGACACCCCGTGGGTGGGCCGTCTCCTCGACCGGGCGCCCGACCCGCAGGCCGAACGGGAGGCGCTCAACGCCCGCCAGCCCATGGGCCGTCTCGTGACCGCCGACGAGGTCGCCGCCGCCATCGTGTACCTGGCGAGCCCCGCGGCCGCCAGTGTCACCGGCACCGCACTCGCGGTGGACGGCGGGATGCAGGGGCTGCGGCTGCGGCCGAAGGGGCAGTGATGGCGACGGACGCCACCACCGGCAGGCAGCCCGCCGCCCTGCCGGTGCGCACGCTCGGTCGCAGCGGCGTACCCGTCACCGCCCTCGGGTTCGGTGCCGCCGCCGTCGCCGGGCTCTACCAGGACGTGGGGGAGGAGGAGGCAGCGGCGGCCGTGGAGGCGGCCTGGGACGAGGGCGTCCGCTACTTCGACACCGCCCCGCACTACGGCCTGGGCCTGTCGGAACGCAGACTCGGCGCGGTCCTGCGGAGCAAGCCACGGGACGCGTTCACCCTGTCCACCAAGGTGGGCCGCCTGCTCGAACCGTACGACGGCGGGGGTGACGACCTGGCCAACGGGTTCGCCGTGTCGGCCACGCACCGGCGCCGCTGGGACTTCAGCGCCGACGGGGTACGCCGCTCCCTGGAGGACAGCCTCACCAGGCTCGGGCTCGACCGCGTGGACCTGGTGCTGCTGCACGACCCCGACGACCACGAGCGACAGGCCTTCGACGAGGCGTACCCGGCACTCGAGGAGCTTCGCGCGCAGGGCGTCGTCCGGGCGATCGGTGCCGGAATGAACCGGACCCGGATGCTGACCCGCTTCCTCGCGGACACCGACGTCGACGCCGTGCTCTGCGCCGGGCGCTACACGCTGCTCGAACAGGGCGCGCTCCGCTCGCTGCTGCCCACCGCCGTAGCCGCCGGCAAGAGCGTGATCGTCGGCGGAGTGTTCAACTCCGGGCTGCTCGCCGACCCTGGGCCCGGGGCCACGTACGAGTACACGGCGGCGCCCGGCGAACTCCTGCGCCGGGCCGTGCGCATGCGCGACGTCACCGAGGCACACGGTGTGCCGCTGCGGGCCGCGGCGCTCCGTTTCCCCTTCGGGCATCCGGCCGTCGCGGCCGTCCTCGTCGGTGCCCGCTCGGCGGCCCAGGTCCGGGACGCGGCCGAGCAGTACCGCAGGCCGGTGCCCCGGGCCGCGTGGACGGCTCTGCGCGAACGGGACCTGCTCCCGGCCCACGCTCCGGTTCCCGAAGGAGACCGCTCGTGACGCCCGTCGTCGACGCCCACCACCACCTGTGGGACCTCTCCGTACGCGACCAGGCGTGGATCCAGGGACCGGCGCTCGCCCCGTTGCGGCGCTCCTTCCTCCCGCAGCACCTCGAGACCGAGACCCGGGCCGCCGGAGTCTCGGCGACCGTGCTGGTGGAGACGGTCGACGCGGCCGAGGAGACACCCGAGTTGCTGGCCCTCGCAGAGGCCCACGAGGTGATCGGGGCGGTCGTGGGCTGGACCGACCTGACGGCTCCGGACGTCACCGACGCGCTGGACGCCCTGAGGTCGCTGTCCGGCGGCGGCTTCCTGCGCGGCATCCGCCACCAGGTCCAGGGGGAGGCCGACCCCGACTGGCTGACCCGGCCGGAGGTCCTGCGCGGTCTGCGCGCGGTGGCCGCCGCCGGGCTCGTCTACGACCTGGTCGTCCTGCCCCACCAACTGCCCGCCGCTACGCGTGCGGCCGCCGCCGTACCCGGGCTCACCTTCGTCCTGGACCACCTCGGCAAGCCGCCGATCGCCTCCGGGCGGCGTGAGCCGTGGGCGACGGAGCTGCGCGCGCTTGCCGCGCTGCCGAACACGGTGTGCAAGCTCTCCGGCCTGGTCACCGAGGCCGACCGGGCGTCCTGGACGGTCGACGACCTGCGGCCGTACGCGGACACCGTGGTCGAGGCCTTCGGGCCGCGGCGGCTGATGTTCGGCTCGGACTGGCCGGTGTGCACGCTCGCCGCGGACTACGGCGACGTCGTGCGCTCGGCCCGGGAGCTCACTTCGGGTCTGACCCCGCCCGAACAGGCCGAGATCGGGGCGGGCACCGCCCGGCGCGTCTACCGGATGGCCGGGGCCCGCGCCGGATGACGGTGGCCACGAGCACCGGCGGGTCCGGTCATTCCTCCTCGAACCGGGTCAGCTGGCGCTCCAGACTGCGCGTGAGGTGCTCGGCCATCGCCGCGGCGGCCCGTTCGGGCCGGCGGCGCAGTACCGCCCGCACCACGCGCTCGTGTTCGTCCAGGGTGGGAGCGCCCGCGTCCTGAACACTGCTGAGACGGAAGATGTGCAGATGGGAGTGGAGCCGCTCCACCGCGTCCGCGAGCAGCGGCCGGTGGGCGGCCCGGGCGACGGCGTCGTGGAAGCGCTGGTCCATCGCGGCGAAGTCGCGGTAGGAGGAGTACGGCCCGGCGGGACCGGGATGGGCCTGCATGGACTCCAGGGTCGCCTCGATGGCGTCCAGCTCGTCCTCCTCCGCGTGGCACGCCGCGAGGGCGGCGGCACGCGGCTCCAGGAGCAGCCGCATCTCGAACAGTTCCTCGACTCCCTGCCGCGTCAGCAATTCCGTCGCCCGGTACCCGGACAGCGAGCGTTTGACGACGAGTCCGTCGGACTCCAGCCGGGCCAGGGCCTCGCGCACGGGCGTCGGCGACACACCCAGGGCCCGGGCCAGGGCTTCGATGCCGACGCGGGCTCCCGGGGCGATCTCGTGGTCCATGATCCGGGCCTTGACGTCCTCGTAGACGCTGTCGGACAGGGCCTGGCGGACCGGTCGCGCCGACTGCCCACTCGTCCCGGTATCGGCGGCGGGAACGGGTGCGTCGTGTGCCGGCATTCAGGGCTCCCTGCGCACGGTGGGCTGCGGTCCCAGAAGTTTAGCGACGTGCGTCGGTTCCTCCTGGCCCGGTCGTCCGTCCCTCGGTTCACCCGGCAGCCACCGCGGTGGCTTGGCCGGTGGCACGGCTGCTCCGGGCGATCGTCGACAACCTCCGGTTGCAGGCGGGCGCTCGCGAGGAGGACGTCATGCTGGTGGGCTTTCCAGACGGCCGGGGAGCGGGGGTTCTCGTCACGCGACCGCGTCACCGGGCGCCGCCGCCCCGCCCGGTGGTGCGGTGCTCTGCCGTACGACGAGGTGGGTCGCCAGCTCGATGCGCCGGCCCGCCCGGCCGGGGTCGTCCTGGCGGAAGAGCATGCGGGTGGCCTCCTCGGCCATGTGCCGCAGCGGCTGGTGGACGGTGGTCAGCGGCGGGCTGGACCACTGGGCCAGCGGCACGTCGTCGTAGCCGACGACCGAGAGGTCCTGAGGGACCCTCAGGCCCCTGACGCGGGCCGCCTCCAGCACGCCGAGCGCCTGGAGGTCGCTGCCCGCGAAGATCGCCGTCGGCCGGCCGGGACCCGCGAGCAGGTCCATGCCGTGCTCGAAGCCGCTCTGCACGTCGTAGTCGCCGTAGCGGACCAGTGCCGGGTCGATCGGCAGGCCCGCCATGGTCATCGCCGAGCGGTAGCCGTCGAGCCGGGCCAGTGAGCACAGCATGTCCTCGAACCCGGTGATGATCGCGACGCGTTCGTGCCCGTGGTCGGTGAGGTGCCGGGTCGCCGCCAGCCCTCCGGCCCAGTTGGCGGAGCCGACGGACGGGACGTCGGGGTCGGGGTCGCCGGCCGGGTCGACGATGACGAAGGGGATGTTCCAGGACCGCAGCCGCTGCTTGACCTCCGCGGGGAGCGAGGAGAAGACCAGCACGACGCCCAGCGGCCTGCGTCTGAGCACTCCTTCGATCCAGTCCGGCGCGGGGGCGTGCCGGGTGCCGCTGCGGGTGAGCACGACCTCGGTCCGGTTGGCCTTGGCGACGGTCTCCACGCCGCGGACCAGCTCCATCGCCCAGACGCTGTCCAGCTCGTGGAAGACGAGTTCGACCAGCGGCGAGCGCGGTCGGCTCGCGGTCCGGCGGCGGTAGCCGTGCACCTCGAGGAGCCGCTCCACCTTGGCCCGGGTGGTGCTGGAGACATCCGAACGACCGTTGAGGACCTTCGAAACTGTCGGCGGGGAGACCCCCGCCTCTTTCGCAACCTCGGCCAGGGTCACCCTCGCGCCCACCTCAACTTCATCGTGCATGCAGGCAGGATAGGCCATGCGATCGATAACGTTTTGAGTCGGCAGCCGCACGGCCATTGACCAGAAATCCGGTCTCACTTTACTGTCCGACCAGCATGGACTTTCGGTGATGGTGCCGAAACTTTCGAAAGGCGAACGATGAAGACACGTGCGCGCTTGCCCAGACTGGTCGCCACCGGTGCGACGCTCGCCCTGGCGCTGAGCCTGTCGGCCTGCGGTGACGGGAACGGCGGGGCGTCGTCGGACGACGGCAAGATCCATGTCCTGGTCTACGGGGACGCCAGCAACAAGGTCGAAGAGCAGATCGTCGAGACCTTCAACAAGACCTCCGACGTCAAGGCGGTGCTCGACACCATCCCCGGTGCCGACTACCAGACGAAGCTCCAGACGATCATCAACACCCCGCAGGCTCCGGACGTCTTCTTCAACTGGGGCGGCGGCAGCATCAAGCCGTTCGTCAAGGCGGACCTGCTGCTGCCGCTCGACGACTTCATCAAGAAGAACCCGGACCTGGAGAAGAAGTTCCTGCCGTCCGTCTTCGAGAGCGCCGTCGTCGACGGCAAGCCGTACGGCGTCCCGATGCGCGGCACCCAGCCGGTCCTGCTCTTCCACAACAAGAAGGTCCTCGAAGACGCGGGCGTCCAGCCGCCGAAGACCTGGGACGAGCTGCTCGCCGCGGTGGACAAGCTGAGGGACGCCGGCGTCACGCCGATCGCGCTCGGCGGCGGCGACGTGTGGCCCACCCAGATGTGGTTCCAGTACCTCTACGACCGCATAGCCGGTCCGGAGCTGTTCGCCAAGGCCGTCGGCGGCGACAAGAGCGCCTGGGAGAGCGCGGACAGCAAGAAGGCCCTGGACATGATCAAGGAGCTCGTCGACTCCGGAGCCTTCGGCAAGAACTACGACTCCGTCAAGTACACCAACGGCGGCTCGGTCCAGCTGGTGGCCTCGGGCAAGGCCGGCTTCGAGCTGATGGGTTCCTGGTACTACTCCCAGCAGCTCACGGACCACAAGGAGTTCGCCGAGAAGGACCTCGGCTACACCGCCTTCCCGACCGTCGCGGGCGGCAAGGGCGACCCGGCCGACGTGGCCGGCAACACCAACAACTACTACTCGGTGATGAAGAAGACCAAGCACCCCGAGGCGGTCGCCGAGTTCCTGAAGCTCATGTACTCCGACGACTTCGTCAAGGCGCAGCTGGACATCGGCAACCTGCCGACCACGACCAACACCGACAAGTTCATCGACAGCTCGGGCACCCCCGAGTACTCGCGCTTCCAGTACGACCTCGTCTCCAAGGCCCCGTCCTTCCAGCTGTCCTGGGACCAGGCGTACCCGCAGAAGGCGAGCTCGGACATGCACAAGGCCATCCAGCAGTTCTTCAACGGACAGCTCGACACGGACGGCTTCATCAAGGCCATGCAGGCCCTCCCGACCGAGTGACGAACGGCTCATGACCACACACACCACGAGCGCTCGGCCCGCCGCCGGACCCCGCAAGGAGTCCCGGCGGCGGCCGCCCGCCTCGTCCGCGACGACGGTGGGCCGCCCCGGCTTCGGCTGGGCGGTGCCCGCCGCACTGTTCTTCGTCCTCTTCGCGATCGTTCCGCTGATCATGGTGGCGGTGCTGTCCTTCATGAGCTGGGACGGGATCAGCTCGCCCGAGTTCGTCGGCACGGACAACTGGTCGCGCCTCATCGACGACCCGGTGATGCTCAAGAGCATCTGGCTGACCCTGCTGCTGACCGCGCTCGGCGTGGTCCTCCAGACGCCGCTGAGCATCCTGCTCGGCGTCTGGGCCGCCGGTCACCAGCGCAACCGCGCCGTCCTGTCCGTCATCTACTTCATCCCCCTGCTGCTGTCGGCGACGGCCGTGTCCGTGCTGTGGCGGGCGCTGCTCGACCCGAACTTCGGCATCCCGGCCGAGGCCGGCTGGCTCTTCGGCGACGGCAACCTCTTCGGTGAACAGACCACCGCCATCGGGGTGCTGGCGTTCGTCAGCACCTGGCAGTTCACCCCGTTCCACACGCTGATCTACCAGGGCGCCGCCCGCGCGGTCCCGCAGGTGCTCTACCAGGCGGCGGAGATCGACGGGGCGGGCCGCTACCGGCAGTTCTTCCACATCACCCTGCCGCAGCTGCGCACCTCCATGATCACCTCGATGATCCTGATGATCGTCGGCGGCCTGACCACGTTCGAGACGGTCCTCATCCTGACCCAGGGCGGCCCCGGCACCGACACCACCATCAGCGCCTACTACATGTACGACAAGGCGTTCAAGAGCTTCGACTACGGCATCGGCTCCGCGATCGCCCTGGCCCTGGTCGTGGCGGCCACGATCATCTCGCTGATCGTCGTCCGGGTCTCCGGTTACGACAAGATGCGCAGCTCCATGGAGGGTGTGTCATGAGGCGCCGACCCAACTACGTGGCCGGCGTCGGCTCGCTCGTCTGGCTCTTCCTGGTCGGACTCCCGCTGTACGTGATGCTCGCCGCGACCCTGCGCACCCGCCAGGACTACGCCGAGAACGGCCCGGTCTCGCTCCCGGACAGCTTCACGCTGGACAACTTCACCGGCGCCTTCGACTCGGGCTTCGGCCAGTACTTCCTCAACACGCTCGTCGTCACCGCCTGTGTGATCGGCATCGTGCTGCTGCTGGTCCCGCCGCTCGCCTACGCGATCGTCCGCAGCCGCGGCAGGGCCACTTCGGCGATCTTCCGGCTGTTCCTGCTCGGCCTCGCCATCCCGGCCCAGGCCGTGATCGTGCCGATGTTCTACCTGATCAGCGAAGCCGGGCTGTACGACAACCTGCTCGGCGTCATCCTCCCCACGGCCGCGTTCTGCCTGCCGATGTCCGCGCTCATCCTCAGCGGCGCCATGCGTGACATCTCCCCGGAGCTGTACGAGGCCATGGCCATGGACGGCGCGAGCCCGCGGCGGATGTTCTTCCAGCTCGTCGTGCCGCTGTCCCGCGGGGGACTGTCCACGATCGTGGTGTTCTCCGCGCTCCAGGCGTGGAACGGCTTCCTGTTCCCGCTCGTGCTGACCCAGTCCGAGTCCACCAAGGTGGTCACCCTGGGCCTGTACAACTTCCAGACCGCGCACGGCATCGACATCCCCGGTCTGCTGGGAGCCGTGGTGCTGTCCATGGTGCCCATCCTGCTCGTCTACCTGTTCGCCCGTCGTGCCCTGGTCCAGGGGCTGATGGGTGTCGGAGGAAAGTGACCGCCAACGTGGCCGTAGAGACCACCCCCGAAATCCCCCTCTGGAACGACCCCAACCACCCCGTCGCCGCCAGAGTCGACGCGCTCGTCGCCGCGATGACCCTCGAGGAGAAGATCGCCCAGCTGTACGGAGTGTGGGTCGGCGCCTCCGACAAGGGCGGCGAAGTGGCCCCGCATCAGCACGACATGGAGGAGGTCGTCGATCTCGACGCGCTCCTGCCCGCCGGACTGGGCCAGCTCACCCGCCCCTTCGGCACCGTCCCCGTCGACCCCGCCCTCGGCGCGCTCTCGCTCATGCGCACCCAGGCCCGGATCACCTCGGCGAACCGCTTCGGCATTCCCGCCGTCGCGCACGAGGAGTGCCTGGCCGGCTTCGCCGCCTGGGGCGCCACGGCCTACCCCGTCCCGCTGTCCTGGGGCGCCACCTTCGACCCGGACGTGGTGCGCCGGATGGCCGCCGCCATCGGCCGCGACATGCGGTCCGTCGGCGTCCACCAAGGCCTCGCCCCCGTCCTAGACGTGGTCCGCGACGCCCGCTGGGGCAGGGTGGAGGAGACCATCGGAGAGGACCCGTACCTCGTCGGCACCATCGGCACCGCCTACGTGCGGGGCCTGGAGTCCGCCGGGATCGTCGCCACCCTCAAGCACTTCGTCGGCTACTCCGCCTCCCGCGCCGGCCGCAACCTCGCCCCCTCCTCCGTGGGCGCCCGCGAACGGGCCGACGTCCTGCTGCCGCCGTTCGAGATGGCCGTCCGCGAGGGCGGGACCCGCTCCGTCATGCACGCCTACACCGACATCGACGGCGTACCCGCCGCGGCCGACGAGACGCTGCTGACCGGACTGCTCCGCGACACCTGGGGCTTCGAGGGAACCGTCGTCGCCGACTACTTCGGCATCGCCTTCCTCAAGACCCTGCACGGCATCGCCGCCGACTGGGCCGACGCCGCGGGCGCCGCGCTGGGGGCGGGCGTCGACGTCGAGCTGCCCACCGTCAAGACCTTCGGCGCGCCGCTCGTCGAGGCGGTCACCGAGGGCCGGGTCCCCGAGGCGCTCGTCGACCGGGCGCTGCGCCGCGTCCTCGGCCAGAAGGCGGTACTCGGACTGCTCGACCCGGACTGGAGCCCGGTCCCGCCCGCGCTCGACGGGGTGGACCTGGACGACCCGGAGGCGCTGCGCGGCCGGATCGTCCTGGACCGGCCCGAGAACCGGGAACTGGCCCGCGAGATCGCCGACAAGGCGGTCGTCCTGCTCACCAACGACGGCACCCTGCCGCTCGCCCGCCCCCGCCGCATCGCGTTGGTCGGCCCCAACGCCACCGAGGCGACCGCAGTGCTCGGCTGCTACTCCTTCCCGCGGCACGTCGGGGTGCAGCACCCGGAGGTCCCGGTCGGCATCGACCTGCCCACCCTGCGCGACACCCTGACCGCCGAGTTCCCCGACGCGGACATCACCGTCGCCCGCGGCACCGGCGTCGACGACGGCGAGCTCTCCGGCATCGGCGAGGCGGTGGACGCGGCCCGCGAGGCGGACGTCGTCGTCGCCGTCCTCGGCGACCGCGCGGGCCTGTTCGGCCGCGGCACCAGCGGAGAGGGCTGCGACGCCGAGTCCCTCACCCTGCCCGGCGCCCAGCAGCAGCTCCTCGACGCGCTGCTCGACTCCGGCACACCGGTGGTCACGGTCCTGCTCGCCGGACGGCCCTACGCACTGGGTCGCGCCGTCGCCGAGTCCGCCGCGATCGTGCAGTCGTTCTTCCCCGGCGAGGAGGGCACCGCCGCGATCGCCGGCGTGCTCAGCGGGCGCACGGCGCCGAGCGGCAGGCTCCCCGTCAGCGTGCCCGGATCGGCGGGTGCCCAGCCGACCACCTACCTCGGGGCGCGGCTCGCCCACGCCAGCGAAGTGTCCAGCATCGACCCGACACCCGCCTTCGGCTTCGGGCACGGGCTCACCTACACCTCGTTCGCCTGGAGCGACCTCGTGGCGCACACCAAGGAGGCGCCGACCGACGGTGGGTTCTCGCTGGAACTGACCGTCCGCAACACCGGCGAACGGCACGGCACCGAGGTCGTGCAGCTCTACCTGCACGACCCGGTCGCCTCCGTCGTCCAGCCGGTGCGGCGCCTCATCGGCTACACGCGGGTGCCGCTGGCTCCCGGTGAGGCCCGCAGGGTGCGCGTCGAGGTCCCGGCCGACCTCGCCTCCTTCACCGGCCGCGACGGGCGCCGCGTCGTCGAGCCCGGCGACCTGGAGCTGCGGTTCGCCGCGTCCAGCACCGATACGCGGCTCACCGCCACGGTCGCGCTCACCGGACCGGAGCGGCAGGTCGACCACACGCGGCGGCTGCACGCGGTGTTCGCGCAGGAGGCGCAGGAGGCGCAGGAGGCGCAGGAAGCGCAGGAAGCCCAGGAGGCGCAGGGAGCCCAGGAAGCCCGGGAGGCCTCCGAGGGCGCCTGAGTCACCGGCCGACGACGAGCGGTGGTCCCGGGCCCGGTCCCGGCACCACCGCTCGCCGGGCGGCTCAGCGCACGACGTCGAAGACGTTCTTCTGGATGCCGTTGGCGTAGAGCTCGTGCTCGACGAGCTCCAGCTTCTGCGCGTCCTTGTCCGTGCCGCTGAACAGCCGCTTGCCCGCACCGAGAAGGAGCGGGAAGACCAGCAGGTGATAGCGGTCGATCAGCCCGGCGTCCGACAGGCTACGGTTCAGCGCGGCGCTGCCTTGGACGATGATCGGGCCGCCCTCGGTCTCCTTCAGCGCCGCGACCTCGTCGAGCGAGCGCAGGATCGTCGTCTCGCCCCAGTTCGTCACCAGGTCGTCCTCGGCGAGGGTGGTGGAGACGACGTACTTCGGCATCGTCCGGTACTCGGGGAACTCCGCCATGTCCGGCCACACCGGGCTGAACGCCTCGTAGCTGACCCGGCCGAGGAGCAGCGCCGCGGCCTCGCCCTGCTCCCGGCCCTTGATCTCGTACGCCTCGGGGAGGAAGTCCACGAGTTTGACGGTCCACCCGGAGTTCCGGTAGCCGGGCTCGCCGCCCGGGGCCTCCACGACACCGTCGAGCGAGACGAAGGCGGTGCTGATCAGAGTACGCATGTGGATTCCTCGACGTTTCGCGTGCGGTCGGTCACCACTATGACCAAGGGGCGGGGGAAAACTCATCGGTCGCGTCCGGAGTCCCGGCCGGTGGGCGGGCGCGCCCGCAGCGCGTCGACGGCGTGCAGAGCGACGTGCAGTTCGGTGCGCTGCTCGCCGGACTCCAGGTCGCGGCCGAGCAACCGCTCGATGGTACGCAGCCGTTGGTAGACGGTCTCCCGGGACAGCCCCGCCGAGCGGGCGGCGAGCGTCTTGTTGCCCGCGGCGTCCAGATAGCCACGCAGGGTCGTGACGAGATCCGTGCCGTGGCGGGCGTCGTGGTCGAGGAGCGGACCCAACTGCCTCTCCGCGTAGTCCTGGACCCGGACGTCGTCGCGCAGCGCGAACAGCAGGCGGCGCAGGCCGATGTCGGACCGCTCGTGGAAGGAGCGGCCGGACGGGAGGGCCAGGCCGGGTTCGGTGGCCTCGGCCACCCGCGCCGCCTCGCGGAAGGAGCGGGCCACGTCGGCGAGGTCCCGGGCCGGTGAGCCGACGCTCACCGTCGCGCCCGGGGCCGCGCCCAGCGCGGCGCGGCTCAGCCGCTCGACGGCCTCGCGCCACGGCCGGGACGGGCGCAGCGCCAGCAGCACGCCGAGGCGGGTGGGGGACAGGAGCCCGACGAGGGCCTGTGCTCCCGTCGCGGTCAGCTCTTCGGAGAGCTGGATCTCGGCCGCCCCGGTGTCCTCCTGGGAGGGCAGGTCCGCCAGGACGGCGACGAAGCGGGCGTGCTCCGCGGGCAGGCCCAGCGCCGCGACCCGGGCCCGGGCGTCCGCGGCGGAGCGGTGACGCTGCTCGAGGAGATCGCGCAGGACGTTGCGGTGGGCGGTGCGTTCCCACGAGGTGGGATGGGTGAGACGGGCGATGGTGAGCGCCATAGCGGTCCGCTCCAGCACCGTGACGTCCTCGGGTCCGAAGGCCCGGCCCGGAAGCATGACGGGAAGCATGACCACCCGGCCCCATCGCTCCCCCTGGTACTCCACGGGAGCCGTGAGCCAGCCCTCGGGACCCGAGACCCCCGCGCGGTCGGTGGCCGGCGTGGTGCGTGAGCGCCGTTCCCACTCCGTGAGCGCGGCCTGGGCCGTGCTCACGGAGGGCTCGCAGACCAGCGCCCGGTGGACCAGGTTCTCCAGCACGACCGTACGGCCGCTCATCTCAGCCGCGGCACGCAGCACCTCCTCGGGGCCCGCGCCGCGCAGGGTGAGGGCGGTGAACGCCTCGTGGACACCCTGGGTCCTGCGCATCGCCTCCGCCTGGTGGCCGAGGATCAGCGTGTGGACCACCTGGGTGACCTCCAGGAAGTTGACGTCCCTGGCGAGCGTGATCAGAGGCAGCCCCCGCGCACGGCAGGCCCCGACCAGGGCGTCGGGGGGCCGGTGATAGCGGCGGACCAGTTCGATGACCAGGGCCGCGGCACCGACGGCGGCGAGTTCGTCGACGTAGCGGCGGACACCGGCGGGGTCGTCGGGCAGGGGCATGCCGGTGGTGAGGACGAGCTCGCCGCCCTTCAGGAAGGAGGCGGGGTCCGTCAGTTCGGTGATGTGCACCCAGCGGACCGGACGGTCCACGTACTCCTCGCCGGTGACCACCCGCGGATCACCACCGGCCAGGACGGGCAGCGCCAGCACGTCGGCCACGGTGGGCGACCGGCCCGCCGGGCCCGGCTGCCGGTTCTCGCTCACGGTGCCTCCCTGCGCACTCCCGTCACTCTGACAAGCCTCGCTGACCTGCGCAAGAGCGCTTGGAGCGCGACAGGGAAGCGGGCGGACGCCGCGAAAGGCGCCGAACGCCTGACACATCGTCCGGACACCCCGCCCCGGCCGGACAGATCACGCGTTGCCGCGCCCACCGCGGCGGGAAGGATCGGGGGACCGCAGGAGACCGACGAGCAGGCCGGGAGACGAGCATGACCGCACTGTCGCCGCACCTTCGCCAGGCCACCCCCGTGGTGGCGGTCCGGGGCGAGGGCGTCCACATCGACGGCGAGGACGGCCGCCGCTATCTGGACTTCACCGCCGGCATCGGCGTCACCAGCACCGGCCACTGCCACCCCAGGGTCGTGGCCGCCGCCCAGGAGCAGGTCGCCACCCTGGTTCACGGGCAGTACACCACCGTCATGCACCCGCCGCTGCGGCGCCTGGTCGACAAGCTCGGCGAGGTGCTGCCGGAGGGCCTGGACAGTCTGTTCTTCACCAACTCGGGCAGCGAGGCGGTCGAGGCCGCGCTGCGCCTCGCCCGTCAGGCCACCGGACGCCCCAACGTGCTGGTCTGCCACGGCGGCTTCCACGGCCGCACGGTGGCCGCCGCCTCGATGACCACCTCCGGGACCCGCTTCCGGTCCGGGTTCTCGCCGCTGATGAGCGGCGTGGTCGTCACCCCCTTCCCGACGGCCTTCCGCTACGGCTGGGACGAGGAGACCGCCACCCGCTTCGCCCTCAGGGAACTCGACTACACCCTCCAGACGATCTCCTCGCCCGCCGACACCGCCGCCGTCATCGTCGAACCGGTCCTCGGCGAGGGCGGGTACGTCCCCGCGAACCGCGCCTTCGTGCAGGGCCTGCGCGAGCGCGCCGACCGGCACGGCTTCCTGCTGATCCTCGACGAGGTGCAGACCGGCGTGGGCCGCACCGGCCGGTTCTGGGGCCACGAGCACTTCGGCGTCACCCCCGACATCCTCGTCACCGCCAAGGGGCTGGCCAGCGGCTTCCCGCTGTCCGGCATCGCCGCCCCGGAGGAGTTGATGCGCAAGGCCTGGGCGGGCTCGCAGGGCGGGACGTACGGCGCCAACGCGGTCGCGTGCGCGGCGGCCTGCGCCACGCTGGACGTCGTACGCGACGAGAAGCTCGTCGAGAACGCCGAGACGATGGGCGCCCGGCTCCGCCACGGCCTGGAGGCGGTGGCGTCCCGGATCCCGGCCGTCGGCGACGTACGGGGCATGGGGCTGATGCTGGCCAGCGAGTTCGTCACCGAGGACGGCGAGCCGGACCCGGAGACCGCGGCCCGGGTGCAGCGGGCCGCCGTCGACGAGGGGCTGCTCCTGTTGCTCTGCGGGGCGTGGAACCAGGTGGTGCGGATGATCCCGGCCCTGGTGATCGACGAGACCGCCGTGGACGAGGGACTCCGGGCGTGGGCCGCCGCCGTCGAGGCCGGTACGTCGGGAGCGGCGGGACGGTGACGGCCGCCGAGCACCGCATCACGAGCCGCCTCGCACGGCCCGCACACCCGCGATCAGGAGGGACCCCATGACCGACACCCCCACGCAGCTGTTCGTCGGCGGTGCCTGGGTGGACGCCGCGGACGGCGCCGTCATGCCCGTGGACGACCCCGCGACCGGCGAGATCCTGGCCCACGTCGCCGACGCGGGCCCCAAGGACGCCCGGCTCGCCGAGGAGGCGGCGGTCCAGGCGCAGGAGGAGTGGGCCCGTACGGCACCGAGGGCGCGCAGCGAGATCCTGCGCCGTGCCTACGAGATCGTCCTGGAGCGCACGGACGCACTGGCCCGCCTGATGACCTCCGAGATGGGCAAGCCGCTGGCCGAGGCCCGGGGCGAGGTCGCCTACGCCGCGGAGTTCTTCCGCTGGTTCTCCGAGGAGGCCGTCCGGATCGACGGCGGCCACGGGATCCTCCCCGACGGACGCAACCGCATGCTGCTCTCCCGGCGCCCGGTCGGCCCCTGCCTGCTGATCACGCCGTGGAACTTCCCCCTCGCCATGGGCACCCGCAAGATCGGCCCCGCGATCGCGGCCGGCTGCACGACGGTGCTCAAGCCGGCCCCGCAGACCCCGCTCTCCAGCCTGGCCCTCGCCGCGATCCTCAAGGAGGCGGGGCTGCCCGACGGGGTGCTGAACGTCGTCACCACCTCCCGTGCGGGCGAGGTGTGCGAACCGCTCCTGCGCGGCGGGCGGATCCGCAAGCTGTCCTTCACCGGTTCCACGGCCGTGGGGCGGCTGCTCCTCGCACAGTGCGCGGACACGGTCGTGCGGACGTCGATGGAGCTGGGCGGCAACGCGCCGTTCGTGGTCTTCGACGACGCGAACCTCGACGCGGCCGTGGACGGCGCGATGGTCGCCAAGATGCGCAACATGGGCGAGGCGTGCACCGCGGCCAACCGCTTCTTCGTACACCGCTCGGTGGCTCAGGAGTTCGCGGACCGGCTGGCCCGGCGGATGGGGGCGCTGGTCGTGGGCCCCGGTACGAGTGACGGCGTCGACGTCGGCCCGCTCATCGACGCCGCCGGGCGCGCCAAGGTCGAGGAACTGGTCGCCGACGCGGTGGAGCGCGGCGCCCGGGTGCTGGTCGGCGGCACCGCGCCCAAGGGCCCCGGCTGCTTCTACCCGCCCACGGTGCTCACCGACGTCTCCCCGGACAGCCGCCTGACGGTCACGGAGATCTTCGGCCCCGTCGCGGCGATCCTCGCCTTCGACGACGAGGACGAGGTGGTCCGCCGCGCCAACGACACGCCCTGGGGGCTCGTCGGCTACGTCTTCACCGAGGGCCTGGACCGTGCCCTGCGGGTCACCGAACGCCTGGAGGTGGGCATGGTCGGGCTCAACACCGGCCTGGTCTCCAACCCCGCCGCGCCCTTCGGCGGCGTCAAGCAGTCGGGTCTCGGCCGGGAGGGCGGCCGGGCCGGGATCGAGGAGTTCCTGGAGTACCAGTACGTGGCGATGCCGGCCCGGTGACGAGGGGAGCCACAGTTCCATGACGAAGGAGGCTTTGCATGGTCATGCGTAATCATGCATACTCTTCCTATGTCCAAGGTCCTCACCTCCCTCCCCACCGGCGAGCGCGTCGGTATCGCCTTCTCGGGCGGCCTCGACACCTCGGTCGCGGTCGCGTGGATGCGTGACAAGGGCGCCGTCCCGTGCACGTACACCGCCGACATCGGCCAGTACGACGAGCCCGACATCGCCTCGGTGCCCGACCGCGCCAAGACCTACGGCGCCGAGGTCGCGCGCCTGGTCGACTGCCGCGAGGCGCTGGTCGAGGAGGGGCTGGCCGCGCTCACCTGCGGGGCGTTCCACATCCGCTCGGGCGGGCGTGCCTACTTCAACACCACGCCGCTGGGCCGTGCCGTCACGGGCACCCTCCTCGTCCGGGCGATGCTCGAGGACAACGTCCAGATCTGGGGCGACGGCTCCACGTTCAAGGGCAACGACATCGAGCGGTTCTACCGGTACGGCCTGCTCGCCAACCCGCAGCTCAGGATCTACAAGCCCTGGCTGGACGCGGACTTCGTGACCGAGCTCGGCGGCCGCAAGGAGATGTCGGAGTGGCTGGTCGCCCACGACCTGCCCTACCGGGACTCCACGGAGAAGGCGTACTCCACCGACGCCAACATCTGGGGCGCCACCCACGAGGCCAAGACGCTGGAGCACCTCGACACCGGCGTGGAGACCGTGGAGCCCATCATGGGCGTGCGGTTCTGGGACCCGTCGGTCGAGATCGCGGCGGAGGACGTGACCATCGGCTTCGACCAGGGCCGCCCGGTGACGATCAACGGCAAGGAGTTCGCCTCCGCCGTCGACCTGGTCATGGAGGCCAACGCCATCGGTGGCCGGCACGGCATGGGCATGTCCGACCAGATCGAGAACCGGATCATCGAGGCCAAGAGCCGCGGCATCTACGAGGCGCCCGGCATGGCCCTGCTGCACGCCGCCTACGAGCGCCTGGTCAACGCCATCCACAACGAGGACACGCTGGCCCAGTACCACACCGAGGGACGGCGCCTGGGCCGGCTGATGTACGAGGGCCGCTGGCTCGACCCCCAGTCGCTGATGATCCGGGAGTCGCTGCAGCGCTGGGTCGGCTCGGCGGTCACCGGCGAGGTCACCCTGCGGCTGCGGCGCGGCGAGGACTACTCGATCCTCGACACCACCGGCCCCGCGTTCAGCTACCACCCGGACAAGCTCTCCATGGAGCGCACCGAGGACTCCGCGTTCGGCCCCGTGGACCGGATCGGCCAGCTGACCATGCGCAACCTGGACATCGCCGACTCCCGCGCCAAGCTGGAGCAGTACGCCGGGCTCGGTCTGATCGGCACCGCCAACCCCGCCATCGGTGCCGCCCAGGCCGCCGCGACCGGGCTGATCGGCGCCATGCCGGAGGGCGGCGCCCAGGCCATCGCCTCCCGCGGCGAGGTCTCCGCCGACGACGAGCTGCTGGACCGCGCCGCGATGGAGTCCGGCACGGACTGATCCGTCCCCGAGAGGGACCTCGCACCGGCAAGGGCCGGCTCGACGCCTGAGGGCGTCGGGCCGGCCCTCCTGTTGCCCCGTCCGTTTCTCTGCCCCGTGCACGACTTGCGCTCGTTGCGGGCTTCGACCGGCCCGATCCGCCCTCCGTGGCTGCCGGTTGCCAGATCAAGTGCTACGCAAGCACGTTGTAAGCAGCGCAAGTCGTTTACGTGCCAACTGCCGCCTCAACCGCGACCGTTGACAAACAGGTGACGCGCTAGAAACCTGATGACGCGCTTTCCGCAAAGAATCGACTGTCCTGCTCAATTGGCGCGCAGAGTCGGTGCTTCCCCCCAACTGCCGGACCGTCGCGCCCTCCCCGACTCCCCACGGAACAGAGGACCTCATGAGACGGAGATCCCTCGGCCGGCGGACGCTCACGGGCGCCGCCGTCGCCGGGCTGATGACGGTCGGGCTGCTGCCACTGCCCCTGGCCGCCACCGCGCAGGCGGCGACGGCGCCGGTGACCGCCGCCGCCGACGTCAACCTGGCCCTCGGCCGCCCGGCCAGGGCGGGCGGCTCGCACGGCGCCTACCCGGCCGGCAACGCCACCGACGGACAGCAGGCCACGTACTGGGAGGGACCGGCCGGCACCTTCCCCGAGTGGCTCCAGGTCGACCTCGGCACCGCCCGTGACGTCGACCGGGTGGTCCTCGAACTGCCCGCCGGCTGGGAGAGCCGGACCCAGACGCTCTCCCTGCGGGGCAGCACCGACGGCTCCACCTTCCACACCCTCGACGCCTCGGACGGACGGGCGTTCGGCCCGGCGCAGGCGGGCACCGTCGCCATCGGCCTCGACTCCCCCTCCGAGGCCCGCTACGTCCGCGTCGACATCACCGGCAACACCGGCTGGAACGCCGCGCAACTGGCCGAACTCGAGGTGTACGGCGACGACGTCGACACCGGCCCGCCGCCCACCGGCACCAACCTCGCCCGCAACAAGCCGGCCGAGGCCACCTCGACGACCCAGAACTACGTCGCCGCCAACGCCACCGACGACTCCACCTCCACGTACTGGGAGGCCGCCGGAAACCCGGCCGACCTCACCGTGAAGCTCGGCGCCGACGCCGACGTCAGCGGTGTCGTCGTCAAGCTCAACCCCGACCCGGTGTGGTCCGCCCGCACCCAGAGCATCCAGGTGCTCGGCCGGGCCCAGGGCGACAGCGGCTTCACCTCGCTGCGCGACCGTGCCGACTACGCCTTCAGCCCGGCCCAGGACAACGCCGTGACCATCCCGGTCACCGGCCGCGTCTCCGACGTACGGCTCCGGTTCTTCTCCAACACCGGCGCACCCGGCGGCCAGGTCGCCGAGTTCCAGGTGCTCGGCACCGCCGCCCCCGCACCCGACCTCACGGTCACCGGCCTCGACTGGTCGCCCGCCGCACCGGACGAGCGCGACGAGGTCATCGTCGACGCCACGGTCCGCAACGCCGGCACCGCGCGCTCGGCCGCGACCACCGCCGAGGTCACCGTCGAGGGCACGACGGCAGGCAGCGCCGCGGTCCCCGCGCTCGACCCGGGCGAGTCCGCTGAAGTCCCCGTCTCCACCGGCACCCACGCGGCCGGCAGCTACGCGGTCGCCGCGGTCGTCGACCCGCGTGACACCGTCGCCGAACTGGACGACACCAACAACAGCCGCGCCGCCACCGACCGGCTGGTCGTCGACCGGGCGCCGGGACCCGACCTCGAGGTGCGTTCCATCACCACCAACCCCGCCAACCCGGCGGTGGGCGCGAAGGTCTCCTTCACCGTCGCCGTGCACAACCGGGGCACCAGCGCCGTCGAGGCGGGCTCGGTGACCCGCGTCCAGGCGGGCTCCACCACCCTGGACGGCACCACCGGGCAGGTCGCGGCCGGCGCCACGGTGAACGTGCCGATCAGCGGCACCTGGACGGCGACCAGCGGCGGGGTCGCGCTCACCGCCACCGCCGACGCCACCGCGCAGGTCGCCGAGACCAACGAGAACAACAACGTGCTCGCCAAGTCCCTCGTCGTCGGACGCGGCGCCGCCGTGCCCTACACCGAGTACGAGGCGGAGGACGGCCGCTACGACGGCACCCTGCTCACCACCGACGCCAAGCGCACCTTCGGGCACACCGACTTCGGCACCGAGTCCTCGGGCCGCGAGTCCGTCCGGCTCGACGCGACCGGCGAGTACGTCGAGTTCACGTCCACCACGCCCACCAACTCCATCGTCGTGCGCAACTCCATCCCCGACGCCCCCGGCGGCGGCGGAGCCGAGGCCACCATCAGCCTCTACGCCGACGGCGAGTTCGTGCAGAAGCTCGACCTGTCGTCCAAGCACAGCTGGCTCTACGGCAGCACCGACGACCCCGAGGGACTCACCAACCGGCCCGGCGGCGACGCCCGCCGCCTCTTCGACGAGTCCCACGCGCTCCTCGACCGGACCTTCCCGCAAGGCACCGAATTCCGCCTCCAGCGCGACGCGGGCGACTCGGCCGCCTTCTACGTCATCGACCTGATCGACCTGGAGCAGGTCGCGCCCGCGAAGGCCAAGCCCGCCGAGTGCACCTCCATCACCGAGTACGGGGCCGTCCCCGGCGACGGACTCGACGACACCGACGCCATCCAGCGCGCCGTCACCGACGACCAGAACGGCAAGATCGACTGCGTGTGGATCCCCGCCGGACAGTGGCGCCAGGAGCAGAAGATCCTCACCGACGATCCGCTCGACCGCGGCCAGTACAACCAGGTCGGCATCCGCGACGTCACGATCCGGGGCGCCGGCATGTGGCACTCCCAGCTCTACACCCTCACCCCGCCGCACGAGGCCGGCGGGATCAACCACCCGCACGAGGGCAACTTCGGCTTCGACATCGACGACAACACCCAGATCTCCGACCTCGCCATCTTCGGCTCGGGCACCATCCGCGGCGGCGACGGCAACCAGGAGGGCGGCGTCGGCCTCAACGGCCGCTTCGGCAAGAACACCAAGATCAGCAACGTGTGGATCGAGCACGCCAACGTCGGCGTCTGGGTCGGCCGGGACTACTCGAACATCCCCGAGCTGTGGGGCCCCGGCGACGGCCTGGAGTTCACCGGCATGCGCATCCGCGACACCTACGCGGACGGCATCAACTTCTCCAACGGCACCCGCAACTCCACCGTCTACAACTCCTCCTTCCGCACCACGGGCGACGACTCGCTCGCGGTCTGGGCCAACAAGTACGTGAAGGACACGTCGGTGGACGTCGGCCACGACAACCACTTCCGCAACAACACGATCCAGCTGCCGTGGCGGGCCAACGGCATCGCCGTGTACGGCGGTTACGGCAACACCGTCGAGAACAACGTCGTCTCCGACACCATGAACTACCCCGGCATCATGCTCGCCACCGACCACGACCCGCTGCCCTTCTCCGGACAGACCCTCGTCGCGGGCAACGCCCTGCACCGCACGGGCGGCGCCTTCTGGAACGAGGACCAGGAGTTCGGGGCCATCACCCTCTTCGCCCAGGGGCAGGACATCCCGGGCGTGACCATCCGGGACACCGAGATCCTCGACTCGACCTACGACGGCATCCAGTTCAAGACGGGAGGCGGTGCGATGCCGGACGTGAAGATCGAGAACGTCCGCATCGACAAGTCGAACAACGGCTCCGGCATCCTCGCGATGGGCGGCGCCCGGGGCAGCGCCACCCTGACAGACGTCACGATCACCAACTCGGGGGAGGAGGACGTGCTGATCGAACCGGGCTCCCAGTTCCAGATCAACCGATAGGAGACCCACGACTGGAACCCGCCCGGCGGCGCGGAACACCACCGCGTCGCCGGGCCTGGGCCGCGCCCTCCAGACGGCCCGGCGAGCGCTCGACGGGGACGCGCGGGCCGTCGTTCTTCAGGCGCTCGGTGTTCAGTTCGTTCACCGCCCCGAGCGCGTCGCCGATCGTCGCGTAGTCCACCGCGATGAAGTTGACCGGTCTGCCGCGCTGCCGTTCACAGGTGTGTGCCCGCTCCAGCACCCGCTGCCGGGAGTTGACGACCCCGGCGTCGAGGCGCAGCCCGCCGCCCGCCGTGACGAAGTGGTTGAGCAGGAACAGCCGCTTGTCGGAGCCGCCCCGGTTGGGCAGGCAGGACATCTCGTCCGGGCTGCGGAAGGCGAAGGGCGTCTCCATGCCGTACCGGTAGAGGTTCCGGTACCAGGGCGCGGGTCCGTCGGCCTTCTCCGCGAACACGACCAGCCGCCGGCCGCTGTCGATCATGTCCCCGAGCTTCGGCCACGGACGGTCCGGATCCCGGTCCGGCTCGTACAGCAGGTCCGAAAGACCGGCCCGGACGAAGGCCTCCTGCGTCGTCACCGCGTCCACGCCGTCCTGGAGGACCAGCGTGACGACCTCCGTCGGATTGTCGCGCAGCCACTCACCGATCTGCCGCAGGGTCGGCTCCAGTCCGAGGGCGCCGGCGCCGCACACCGAGTGGCACAGCCACAGGCCGGAGTGGGGCGGGTTCACCCGTTCCAGGAGCGCGGTCAGCCGACGGCGCTCGGCGGGGGAGAAGTCCGAGGTGCTCAACCGGTCCGCCACCTCCTCGGGCCGCTCCCAGCGGTGGGTGTCGAGGAGCAGGACCCGCACCCCGGCGCCCAGCTGACCGACGATGTCCGGGTCCTGCAGGGGGCCGATGAACCGGTCCGCCGTCGTCGCCATCGCGTTGTGCGACGCTAGCTGGGCGATCTCGTCGTAGCGGGCGTCGCACAGCTCGGCGCTGCCCTGGCAGATGCGCGGGGAGGAGCCGGTGATCGCCACCGGCGCCAGCATCGTCCCGGCGAGGGCGACGGCGGTGACGGTGAAGGTCAGCGCCGGAACGTGCCGCGGGTCGGTGAGGACCGGCACACCGGGCCGGGTCTGCCAGACCCAGCCGACGGTGATCAGCAGGGCGCCCGCGGCGAGCAGGATCACCGCGACGACGACGGCGGTGGTCAGCAGCCGGTCGAGCGCGGCGGCCTGGACGTCGGCGAGCAGCCCCGAGGCCGCCGGCGGCCACGACGTCGGGGTGCCGAACAGCGTGTCGCCCAGCGTGAGGCGCAACAGGAGCACGGTGAGCGCCATGAGTGAGGCGGCGGCGGCCGGCACCCAGCCGAGCGGCATCAGCCGGCGCTTGGCGGGCGAGGGCGTCAGCAACCACAGCAGCGTGAGCGCGGCGGCGCACAGCACGGCCGCCGCCGGTTCCACCACGTCCTGGAAGAGCCGGGTGACCTTGCGGGCGCGGTCCAGCGGGGCGAGCGCCTCGGCCCCGGGCTCGACGTCGACGGTCACCACCCACGTGCCCTGCCTCGCCTCCCGCAACAGCTCCTCGGCGGCGTCCCGGACCTGGTCGGTCAGGGCGACCGGGGCGATCGCGGCCAGGGCCGAGGCCACGTCGCCCCGGTCGAGAGCCGTGCGCACGGTGGATCTGACGCCGTCGTGCGTCGCGCCGTCCGGCACCAGACGCATCAGCGCGTCCGTGGCCGCGGCCGCCTGGCTGTGCGAAAGCGGCAGCGTCGGCAGCTCCTCCAGCGGCGCCTCACCGGCCACCACCCGCGCCACCAGTTCGGACAGGCGCTGCACGAAGGCCTGGAAGTCGGGTTCGGACCGCTTCTGCAGCGCGGCGACGGCATCACCGAAGTACGCCTGGCTGAGCCGTTCGACGTTCGCGACGACGGGCTCCAGGTCGACCGTGATCCTCAGCCGGTCGCGGTCGCCCTCCAGATAGTGGACCACTTCCGCGATCTGCCCCTCGCCCATGGTCCGCAGCGTCTCCGGCGGGATCACCACCTTGAGGTTCGAGGTGATGGTCGACTGCGGCACGGGCAGCCGCTCCAGCAGGTCACTGGTCAGCGGGGTACTGCCCGGGTCCACCAGCACCTCGTCGTAGAAGCGCTGGTAGGCCCGCTCGTCCTCCAGCACCTGGCCGTAGAACCCGGGGTCGAGCACCGTGCTGCGGACGACGGCCGCCGCGGCCAGGACCGTCAGGCTCAGCACCGCCACGCACCAGACCAGCACCTCGACCCAGGGCGAGCGCCGAACCGGTGCGTTCATGGAACCATTCTCGTATCAGCCGGCCGTCGTGCCGCACGGCGCCCGGAGGGGGAGTGCCATCACACGCATGCCCCGCCCCGGGCCGGCCGATACCCGTCAGTCTCCGCTCAGCGCACCCTCCGGTGCGTTGCTCCCCTGGGGATGGACGCAGTGCCACCGATGCCCCTCGGGTCCCTCCGCAGCCGCCGGGAAGGCGGTGGCGCAGGCGTCGTCCGCCTTCCAGCAGCGGGTGCGGAACGGGCAGCCGGAGGGCGGGTTGGTGGCCGAGGGCACCGGGCCGTGCAGCACGATCCGCTCGGGGCGCTCCAGCAGGCTCGGCGTCGCGGAGAGCAGCGCCTCGGTGTACGGGTGGCGGGACGCGCCGGAGACCTCGGCCGCCCCGCCCTCCTCGACCACGCGGCCCAGGTACAGCACCGCGATGCGGTCCGCGAGATAGCGCACCGTCTGCACGTCGTGGGAGATGAACACCATGCCGAGCCCGAGCCGGGCGCGCAGGTCCACCAGCAGGTTGAGGATCTGGGCGCGCACCGACACGTCCAGGGCGCTGGTGGGTTCGTCGGCGACGATCAGCTCCGGCTCCAGCGCCAACGCGCGGGCGATGGCCACGCGCTGGCGCTGACCGCCGGACAACTGGCCCGGCAGCGCGTCCAGGGTGTGACCGGGCAGCCCGACCAGGTCGAGGAGTTCCTCCACCCGGGTCTCGCGCTCGGCGCGTGTACCGCGTTGGTGCACGTCCAGCGGGTCACGCAGGATCCGGCGCACGGGCAGCCTCGGGTTCAGCGCGGTGGAGGCGTCCTGGAAGACCACGCCGACCGCGGCTCCGAATCCGGTACGGCGCTCGGCGGCGCCCATCGTCCACAGGTCCTGGCCCCGGAAGTACACGTGTCCCTCGGTGGGGCGCTGCAGTCCGGTGACGACCCGGGCCAGCGTGGACTTGCCGCAGCCCGACTCGCCGACCAGACCCAGGATCTCGCCGCGCCGGACCTCCAGGGAGGCGTCGGTGAGGGCGTGCACGGCGTCCCGGCGCAGGATGCCGCCGCTGCGGGCCTTGTGCCGTACGTGGATGCGGTCGAGCCGGACGAGTGGGTCCATGGTGCTGTCCTCGGTGGCGGTCATCGGGCACTCTCCAGCGACTTCGCCGACCCGTTCGCGCAAGCCGGCCCGTTCGCGGACGTGGGCCCGTTCGCGGACGTGGGCCGGTTCGCGGACGCCGGGTGATGGCAGGCGAAGAGGTGGTCGAGGCCGGCGTCGCGGTCGGTGGCGGGCGGCGGAGTGGTGGCGCACAGGTCGGTGGCGGCGGCGCAGCGGGACGCGAACCGGCAGCCCGCTCCGAACGCCTTCGGGGCCGGTACGACACCGCGGATCTGGTGCAGCCGCCCGGCACCCGACTCCAGCGACACGACGGAGCCGAGCAGCCCCCGGCTGTAGTGGTGCGCGGGATCGGTGAGCAGCGCGCGGGTGTCACCGGCCTCGGCGACCTGGCCGGCGTACATGACCGCGACCCGGTGGGCGAGGTCGCCGACCAGGGCCAGGTCGTGGGAGACGAGGACCATCGCGAAGCCGAGTTCGTCGCGCAGCCGGACCAGCAGTTCGACGACCTGGGCCTGCACGGTGACGTCGAGGGCGGTGGTCGGTTCGTCGGCGATGAGCAGGCGCGGACCGCGGGACAGGGCCATCGCGATCAGGACGCGCTGGCGCTGCCCGCCGGACAGCTCGTGCGGGTAGCTGCGCAGGGTGCGCTCGGGGGAGAGGCCGACCAGTTCGAGCAGCTCGGCGGGGGTGCGGGTGCCGCCGCGGGAGGTGAGCCACTTCAGCTGGGTGCCGATGAGCACGGACGGGTTGAGGGACGACATGGCGTCCTGGTAGACCATCGCGATCTCCGGGCCCATCAGCGCCCGGCGCTCCTTCGGCGCCAGCTTCAGCAGGTCGCGGCCCCGGTAGAGGATCTCGCCCTCGGCCTCGGCGTTGCGGGCCAGCAGGCCCATGATCGCGAGGCTGGTGATGGACTTGCCGCAGCCCGACTCGCCGACCAGACCGAGGGTCTCGCCCTCGCGGACGGTGAAGGAGATGCCGTCGACGACGCGGGTGTCGCCGTAACGGTCCGGGAAGCGGATGGACAGGTCCCGTACGACGAGCAGGTCGGCCGCGTCCTCGGCGAGCGGCCGCACGGCGGGCTCCATGGCCTCGAGCCGGGCCGCCAGCTCGGCGAGCGCGGCGTTCACCTCGCTCTCGTCGGCCGCCGGAGCGGGTTCGGCGGCGTTGTCGTCGGTGTCCGTGCCGCCGGTGCGGGACTTGTCCGGGGAGGCGGCGGCGTCGGTCATGCCCTCGGAGAGCACGTTCAGCGCCAGCACCGTGACCAGCACGCACAGGCCGGGGAAGAGGGTCGCCCACCAGCCGCCCGACAGCAGGATCTGCCGGCCGTAGGCCAGCACGCTGCCCCAGCTCGGGTCGGGGTCCTGCACACCGGCGCCGATGAAGGACAGGCTCGCCTCGAAGATGATGGAGTCGGCCACCATGACCGTCGCGAACACCAGCACCGGCGCCGCGCAGTTGATGGCGACGTGCCGGGCGACGATGTAGCCGCGGCGGGCGCCGATGACCCGCTCGGCGGCGACGTAGTCCTCGCCGTACTGCTCCAGCACGTTGGCCCGCACCACGCGGGCGAGCGAGGGCGAGTAGACGAAGGCGATGGTGAAGATGATGACCGGGACGCTGGGCCCGAAGACCGCGACGAGGACGGCGGCCAGCGCGATCGGCGGGAAGGACATGACGACGTCGAGCGTGCGCATCACCGACTCGTCGGCGAGCTTGCGTGAGGTGGCCGCCAGCGCGCCCAGGGCCGAGCCGAGGACCAGGGCGAGCAGGGTCGCGCCGAGTCCGATGACCAGGGAGTAGCGCGCACCGTGCACCACCCGGGCGAACACGTCGCGGCCGGCCCGGTCGGTGCCGAACCAGTGGTCGGCGCCCGGGGCCTGGGCGGGGATGCCGGTGGCGAGCGGGTCCTGGGTGAGCAGCGGCGCGAACACCGCGCCCAGCACCACCACGAGGAGGATCCCGAGAGCGATCCGGGAGGGCAGGGGCAGCCGGCGCAGGCGGGTGCCGGGCCGGGCGAGGCGCCCGGCGAGGGAGCGTGGAGCGAACATCACACCGTCCTGATGCGCGGGTTGACGAGCAGGTAGAGCAGGTCGACGACGACGTTGACCACGAGGAAGGCGATCGCGATGGTGAGCACGGTGCCCTGGACCAGCCCGACGTCGCCTCCGTTGACGCCCTCGAGGATCAGCTTGCCCATGCCGGGCAGGTCGAAGATCGCCTCGATGACGACGGCGCCGCTGAGCATGTAGCCGACCTTGACGCCGAGCACGGTCAGCGGGGTGACCAGGGCGTTGCGCAGCACCGACCGGATGATCAGGAACGGCGGCAGGCCGCTGCCCTTGGCGGTGCGCACGTAGTCGCGGTCGAGTTCGGTGACCATCGAGGTGCGGATGAGGCGGGCCAGCGACGAGGCGACCGGCAGGGCGAGGGAGAGCGCGGGCAGCGTCATGCTCTCGATCCAGCCGGAGAAGGAGTCGGCCGGGTTGACGTAGCCGCCGGTCGGGAAGAGCGGCATGTTCAGCGAGAACTGCTGGATGAGCAGCACGCCGATCCAGAACGAGGGCAGGGCGATGCCGGCCATCGACAGCACCCGGAAGACCTGGTCCGGCCAGCGGTCGCGGTAGACGGCGCTGAGGACACCGAAGACCAGCGCCAGCACGACGGCCAGCGCCAGGCCGAGCAGGGTCAGCTGCAGCGTGAGCGGGAACGCGGTGGCGATCCGGTCGGTGACGGGCTGACTGGGCGACATGGTGACGCCGAGGTCCCCCCGCAGCAGATCGCCCAGGAAGGCGAAGTAGCGCACGGGCAGGGGGTCGTCGAGTCCGTTCGCCTCGGCGAACGCCGCTCGTGCCTCGGGGCTCGCCGACTCGCCCAGCGCGTTGTACGCGGGGTCGGTCGGCGAGAACTGGAGGACCACGAAGACCAGCAGCGCGATGCCGAGGACCATCACCGGCATCATCGCGACGCGGCGCAGCGCGAGCCGGAGAAATGCAACCATCGTGAGGTTCCTAGCGATTGGGGCGGGGGCCGCCGCCCGCGGTGGCGCGGCGGCGGCCCGACGGCGTGGGCGTGCGGGGTCAGCCCCGGCCGACGTCGATGAAGGACAGCCCGGTGGTGGGCAGCGGCTTGAACCCGCTCAGCGCTCCCTCCCGCCAGGCGGTGGGCAGCTTGCGGTGCAGGATCGGGTACAGGGCGGCCTCGTCGGCGACCAGGTCGGTCACCTGGCCCCACAGCTCCTTGCGCTTGGCCTCGTCGGCCTCGGCCGCGGCCTTGTCGAGCAGCGACCTGGTCTGCTTGTAGGCGTCGCTGCCCTTCCAGCCGTAACGGTTCTCCGGCCAGAAGCCGTAGTAGAACCAGCGCAGCAGCAGGTCCGCGTCGTTGCCGAAGACGGACGGGTCGCCCGGCGCGGCCAGCGCCTCGAAGTTGCCCTGGTCGATCTCGGCGTACTGGGCGGCGGACTGCTGGATGTCCAGCTCGGCGTCGACGCCGACCGCGGCCCAGCTCTCCTTGATCAGTGGCGCGATGTCCTTGACCCAGCCGTTGTCGGTGAGCATCAGGGTGAAGGAGAGCTTGCCCACGCCCGCCTCGGCGAGGAGCTTCCTGGCCTTGGCCGGGTCGTGCGCGTAGACGGTGGCGGCCTTGTGGTAGTCCGGGTGCGTGGCCGGGACGTACCCGGTGGCGGCCTCGGCGTTGCCCAGCAGCGCGGTGGAGATGATCTTCTCGGTGTCCAGCGCGTAGTGCAGCGCCTGGCGCACCCGCTTGTCCTTGAACCGCTCGTCGGCGCAGTTGAACATCAGGAAGAGCAGCCCGAAGGACTGGACCGACTCCACCTTGTCCTGGCCGGTGAAGCCCTTGACGTCGATGTAGGGCACGTCCTCGATGGCCTGCACCCGGCCGGACTTGAGCGCGCTGACCCGGGCGGACGGGTCGGACATCAGCCGCCAGACCATCTTCTTGGCCTTGGCCGGGTGGGGGCCGTTGTACTTGTCGTACGCCTCCATCACGATCTTGTCCTCGCGGACCGCCGACACGAACTTGTACGGGCCCGAGCCCACCGGCCTGGCGTCGAAGGACTTGGCGTCCGCGCCCGCGATCTTCTTCGGCACGATCCGCACCACGGATACGCGGGAGGGGAAGAGCGCGAAGGCGTACTTCAGCTTGAACTCCACCGTCGACTTGTCGACGGCCGTGACCCGGTCGATGAACGGGACGAACTGCGCCATGAGGGAGGCGTTCGCCTCGTCCAGGACCCGCTCGAAGCTGAACACCACGTCGTCCGCGGTGACCGCCGAGCCGTCGTGGAAGGTCGCGCCCTCGCGCAGGGTGGCCCGGTAGGTCGTCGCGTTGATCTTCTTGGGCATCCCGGTCGCCAGCGCGGGCCGCGCCACGAGCGTGGCGGGGTCCAGGTCGACCAGCCCCTCGAAGATGTGCATGTTGGCCGCGTACGGGGTCGCACCCGAGGTGATCATCGGGTCGAAGCCGGTGGAGAGCGGGTAGGAGAGGCCGGCCTCGATGGTGTCGCCGCCACTGCCCGAGTCGCCGGTACCGTCTCCACTGGAGGCCGGTCCTCCGCAGGCCGTCAGGCCCGTGGTGACCGCGGTCGCCACACCGATGGCACTGGTGTATCTCATGAAGGTGCGGCGAGAGACGCCGGCTGCACTGCGCGCGGACAAGGAGTCCTCCAGGCGGGAGATGAGAGTCGAGCAAGGTGGAGGAGGCGAGTGTGGTCGGCGCCTCACCGACGGCGCGTCAGACGTCTGATGTCTGATGCTTGATAACGTGGGAACGTAGCCGGGCAAGTGAGAGGGGTCAAGAGGTGGCGGTGGGGCAAAGGGCGATTCGGCACAGAGAGCCGGAGCCCAAGGCGACACGACAACCGTTGCGGCAGGAGGTTGTCGACGGCATCAAGGCCTACATCCTGCGCAACGATCTGCGCCCGGGAGATCCCTTGCCGACCGAGCCCGCCCTGTGCGAGGCGCTCGGCGCGAGCCGGTCCAGCGTGCGGGAGGCGATCAGGATCCTCACCGCCCTCGACATCGTCGAGGTGCGGCACGGGCACGGCACCTACGTCGGCAGGCTGAGCCTGTCCGCCCTGGTGGAGAGCCTCACCTTCCGCGGCCTGCTCAGCCCGGACGACGACTTCCAGGTGATGAGCGACCTCATCGAGGTCCGCGAGCTGTTCGAGCGGGGCATGGCCGAACGGCTCGTGTCCTCCCTGGACGAGGAGCAGATCGACCGTCTCGCCAGCCACGTCGACGAGATGCGCAGGGCCGGCGCGGGGGAGGGGCACGGGTTCGTCGAGGCGGACCGGGCCTTCCACACCCTGCTGCTCGCCCCGCTCGGCAACGACCTCATCGGTCAGCTGTCCGCGGCCTTCTGGGACGTGTACGTCATCGTCGCGCCGCATCTCGACGTGTTCACGCGCGAGCACGAGGCGGCCACCATCGCCAATCACCAGCGCATCGTGGACGCCGTGCGCGACCGCGACCCGGTGGAGTTCGCGGCGGCCCTCGCCGAGCACTACGCGCCGGTGCGCCTGCGGATCGAGGAGGCCCGCGCCCGGCGCTGACCCGGCTCCGGCCGGCGAACGAGGCGCCCCCACCGGGGGCGCCTTTCTCGTGCGCGCCGACGGGGACCGCCCGCTCCCGACCCGGAGTCCGGGCACTTGACGGTCGCCGTCCCGGTCTCTAGTGTCCTCGATCAGCAGACATCAGACGTCTGCTCTTGCTGAGCAACCGCTCTCCCGCGGGTCCGGTCCGGCCGGTCCCTCCCGTTCCTCCGCGCTGCGCCGCGCGCACGCCTCACCCACCGGGGCCCCTCCATGCCACTGACGGACCTCACCCTCGCCCAGTGCCTGGCACTGCGGCCCGACCTCGACGAGCCCGCCGACCTCGACGCCTTCTGGGAGCAGACCCTCCGCGAGGCCCGGGGCGCCGGCGGCGCACCCGGCTTCACGCCGGTGGACACCGGCCTGACCGAGGTGTCGACCTACGACGTCGCGGTGCCGGGCTTCGCGGGTGAGCCCGTCCGGGGCTGGCTGCACCTGCCCGCCCGGACGGGCGGACCGCTCGGCTGCGTGGTGGAGTTCCTCGGCTACGGGCGCGGACGCGGTCTGCCGCACGAGCAGGTGCTCTGGGCCAACGCCGGCTACGCGCACTTCATCATGGACACGCGCGGCCAGGGCTGGTCCACCGCCGGCGGCGACACCCCCGACACCGCCGCCCTGAACGGCACCGTCCCCGGCTTCCTGACCCGCGGCGTCGAAAGCCCCCACGACCATTACTACCGACGGGTGTTCACGGACGCCGTGCGCTTCGTGGAGGCCGCCCGCTCGCATCCGGCGGTGGACCCGGACCAGGTCGTCGTCACCGGCGTCAGCCAGGGCGGCGGCATCGCCCTCGCGGTGGCCGGACTCGTGCCGGGCCTGGCCGGGGTGATGCCCGACGTCCCCTTCCTCTGCGACATCCGGCGCGGCGCGACGATCGCGGCCCGGCCGCCCTACACCGAGGTCGCCGAGTACCTGCGCCTGCACCGCGACCGCACCGAGACCGTCTTCACCACCCTGTCCTACGTCGACGCCGCGCTGCTGGCCGCCCACGCCACGGCCCCGTCGCTCTTCTCCATCGCGATGATGGACGACATCTGCCCGCCCTCGACGAGCTTCGCGGCCTACCACCGCTACGGCGGCCCCAAGGACCTGCGCGTCTACGAGTTCAACGGCCACGAGGGCGGCGGCGGCCACCACCGCCGCGCTCAACTCGGCTGGGTGCGCGAGCTGCTCACCGCACCTCGCCCGGAGGCCCCCACCGCCCCGGCCGCCCTGCACGACCCCCGACTCGCCTGACCCCTCACCCGAGAAGAGGCCTGTTCATGCAGCGAAGAGCCACCCTGGCCATCGGCACCGCCGCCTTGGTCGTCCTGGGCACCGCCGTCCCCGCCGCCCACGGCGCCGACTCCCCCCGGAAGGCCGCCGCGGCCGCCGGCGCCCTCGCCTCGCAGGACCTCGCCACCGCGGGCACCGGCTCCCCCTACTACCGCATCCCCGCCCTGACCCGGACCACCAAGGGCACCGTGATCGCCGCCTACGACGCCCGCCCCACCCTCGGCGACCTGCCGAGCAACATCGGCGTCGTCCTCAGGCGCAGCACCGACGGCGGCACCACCTGGCACGCCCAGCAGGTCGTGCGCAAGGACGCCGCCCCCAAGGGCTACGGCGACCCCAGCCTCCTCGTCGACCGTGAGACCGGCCGCGTCTTCCTCTTCTACGCGGCCTCCGTGAACCAGGGCTTCTTCGGCTCGGCCACCGGCAACGACGAGAACGACCCGGACGTCCTCCAGGCCGACTACAGCTACTCCGACGACGACGGCCTCACCTGGAAGCACGAGCGGATCACCGCCGACATCAAGGACCCCTCCTGGGGCGGCATGTTCGCCGCCTCCGGCGAGGGCATCCAGCTGCGGCACGGCACCCACAAGGGCCGCCTGATCCAGCAGTACGCCATCCGCAAGGACGGCGCCGACTACGCCGTCAGCGCCTACAGCGACGACCACGGCGCCACCTGGAAGATGGGCACCCCCGTCGGCCCGGGCGGCGACGAGAACAAGACCGTGGAGCTGTCCGACGGCCGCGTCATGCTCAACAACCGCTCCAAGCCGTACCGCACGGTCGCCTACTCCACCGACGGCGGCGTCACCTACACCCCCTTCCAGCAGGACACCGAGCTGCCGGACCCGGCCAACAACGGCTCCGTCACGCGCTTCGCGCCGGACGTGGACGCCTCGCACCCGCGCGCCTCGTGGCTGATGTTCAGCAACACCGCGACGACCGACAGCCGCAGCAACCTCACCGTCCGCCTCTCCTGCGACAACGGGCAGACCTGGCCGGTGCGCAAGACCGTCGAGTCCGGCGCCGCCTACTCGACGCTCACCCCGCTCAGCGACGGCACGGGCCCCGACCCGAGCATGGGTCTGCTGTGGGAGCGGGGCAACGTCGACCACATCACCTACTCCTCCTTCGACCTCCAGTGGCTCGGCGGAGTCTGCGCGCCGGTCACCGTCACCTCGCCCGCCTCCCTGCCCGCCGGGCGGACCACCACCGTCACCGTCCGCGTCGTCAGCCAGAACGACGTACGGCTCCCCGCGGGCAACGTCTCCCTCGACCTGCCGGACGGCTGGAGCGCCCCGGAGGTCACCGTGCCCGCCCTCGCCCCCGGCCAGGGCGCGAACATGAAGATCCCCGTCACCGTTCCCGCGAACGCGGCCGCGGGCAACGTGCAGGCCACCGCGACCTACGAGGTCCGCGGCCGGCAGCACTCCTACGGCGACAAGACGTTCACCGTCACCCAGCCGTAGCCGGCCACGGGCCGCCCGGCGCCGTCACCCCGGCGCCCGGCGGTCCGTTCCACCCGTACCACCACTCGCACAGCCCAGGAGAAACACCATGTCCTCGTCCCAGCCCCTGAGCGGCGTCGTGCCGCCCGTCTGCACCCCTCTGGACGCGTCGGGCGAAGTCGACACCGCCTCGCTCACCCGGCTCGTCGAGCACCTCGTCGGCGGGGGAGTGCACGGGCTGTTCGCCCTGGGCTCCAGCAGCGAGGTCGCCTTCCTCACCGACCGGCAGCGGGCCGTCGCCCTCGACACGGTCGTCGAGGCGGTCGCGGGCCGCGTCCCCGTCCTCGCCGGCGTCATCGACATGACCACCCCCCGGGTACTCGTCCACGCCGAGGCCGCCCGCAAGGCCGGTGCCGACGCCCTGGTGGCCACCGCTCCCTTCTACGCCCGCACCCACCCGCGCGAGATCGCCGCCCACTTCCGCGCGGTCCGGTCCACCGTCGACCTGCCCCTGTACGCCTACGACCTCCCCGTCTCCGTGCACAGCAAGCTCTCCGCCGCCCTGGTGCGCGAACTCGCCGAGGACGGCACGCTGGCCGGGCTCAAGGACAGCAGCGGCGACGAGGGCGGCCTGCGCAGGCTCGTCGTCGAACTCGGCGGACGCCACGGCCGCGCCGACGGCCCCGCACCCTTCTTCAGCATCCTCACCGGCTCCGAACTGACCGTGGACGCCGCCCTGCTGGCCGGCGCCGACGGCGTGGTACCGGGCCTCGGCAACGTGGACCCGGCCGGTTACGTCCGCCTCTACGACGCCGTGCGCGGCGGCGACCTGGACAGTGCCGTCAACGAACAGGAGCGGCTCGTCGAGCTGTTCGGCCTGGTCGACGCGGGCCCAGAGAGCGAGATGGGCCGCAACTCCTCGGCCATCGGCGCCTTCAAGCACGCGCTGCGGCTGCTCGGGGTGTTCACCCACGGCACCACCGCCGCCCCGCAGATCCAGCTGGGCGAGGACTCCGTCGCCCACGTCGAGCGGCACCTGCGCGGCGCCGGCCTGCTGCCGGTCCGATGACCGGACGGCACCTCGACGCACCGGTCATCGGCCTCGACCTGGGCGGCACGAAGATCGCCGCCGCCCTGGTCGGGCCCGACGGCACAGTCCTGGCCCGGCACACCGTGCCCACTCCGGCGACGGAGGGCGCCCGGGCGGTGCTGGACGCCCTCGCAGTGGCCGCCCGCGCGGTGCGGGCCCACGGCACCACCGCGATCGGCGTCGCCGCGGCCGGCGTCATCGACCCCGCCGCCGGAACCGTCACCAGCGCCACCGACACCATCCGCGGCTGGACCGGCACCGCCCTGGCCGCCGGTCTCGCCACCCGCACCAGCCTGCCCGTGGCCTGCGACAACGACGTACGCGCCGCGGCCGCCACGGAACTCGCCGGCCTCGGCGACGACGGCACCCTGATCTACGCCGCCGTCGGGACCGGCGTCGGCGGCGCCGTCGCCGCTTCGGGCCGCATGCTGCACGGCGCGGGCGGCATCGCCGGGCACCTCGGCCACCTGCCCAGCCCCGAGGCCGACGGGCTGCCCTGTACCTGCGGAGCCACCGGCCACCTGGAGGCCATCGCGGCGGGCCCCGCCATCACCGCCCACTGCGCACGGCTCGGCGGGCAGCCGGCCGACCGCCTCCAGACCGTCGCCGAACGCGCTGCCTTGGGCGACCCGCACGCGACCGCGGCCATCACGCTCGGCGCCCGTGCGACGGGCCGGGCCCTGGGCGGCCTCGCCAACGCGCTCGGCCCGCACCGCGTCGTCGTCGCCGGCGGCGTACCCCGCATCGGCCCCCTGTACTGGGATGCCCTGTGCGCGGCCTTCGCCGCCGAACTCATGCCCCCGCTGCGCGACCTGCGCCCGCGGCCGCCGCGGGGCGGCGCCGACGCCGCGGTCCTCGGGGCGGCCGCGCTGACCCACACCCTGCCCCTGCACCAGCCCCCCACCACCGGAGCACCGTCATGACCCCGCCTCCGTCCGTGCCCCCGCCCCTGGCCGACCAGTTGAGGGGCCGCCTGATCGTGTCCTGCCAGGCGCCTCCCGGCGACCCGATGCGCCACACCGACACCCTGGTCCGCATGGCCCTGGCGGCGCGGTCCGGCGGCGCGGCGGCCGTGCGGGTCAACGACCCGGAGGTCGTCGCGGCCACCGTCGCGGCCGTCGGCCTTCCGGTGATCGGCCTGTGGAAGGACGGCGACAGCGGCGTCTTCATCACCCCGACCGTGCGCCACGCGCTCGCCCTCGTGGAGGCCGGCGCCGCGGTCGTCGCCGCCGACGCCACCGCGCGTCCGCGGCCCGACGGCAGCACCTTCACCGAGCTCGTCGAGGCCGTCCACGCCGCGGGCGCCCGGGTCATGGCCGACGTGTCGACGCTCGGCGAGGGCCGCGCGGCCGCCGACCAGGGGGCGGACTTCGTCGGCACCACCCTGTCCGGCTATGTGCCGGGCTCCCCGGTGCAGAGCGGCCCCGACCTGGCGCTCGTGACCGACCTCGCCGGTGCGCTCGACACCCCGGTGATCGCCGAAGGCCGTATCGCGACGCCCGAGCAGGCAGCCCGGGCCCTCACGGCGGGTGCGCACAGCGTCGTCGTCGGCACCGCCATCACGGCACCGACCGCGCTGACCCGGCTCTTCGCGGACGCCCTGGCGCCCTGAACCGGCATGCGCGAGGGGCGGTGGGGACACCCGGGTCCCCGCCGCCCCTCGCGCNCCCGGCCTCCGCGAGCGCCCCGGGTCCCCACCGCCCCTCGCGCACGCTCGCGGTACTCGTCCTCGTACTCGGATCAGACCGCCGGAGCCGGGTACGTCGGGTACTCCACCCCGGAGACGTGCTGCACGACGCGGACGACCTGGCAGGAGTAGCCGAACTCGTTGTCGTACCAGAGGTAGAGGATCGCGTTGTCGCCCTCGACCTTGAGCGCGCCCGCGTCCACGATCGAGGCGTGGCGCGAGCCGATGAAGTCGCTGGAGACGGCGTCGGGGGCGCTGATGAAGTCGATCTGGCGCTTGAGCGGCGAGGTCAGCGACACCTCGCGCAGGTGGTCCAGGACCTCTTCGCGGCTCGCCTCCCGGGCCAGCTGGAGGTTGAGGATCGCGATCGACACGTCCGGCACGGGCACCCGGATCGAGCTGCCCGTGATCCGCGCCTTCAGGTCGGGCAGCGCCTTGGCGACGGCGGAGGCGGCACCGGTCTCCGTGATGACCATGTTCAGCGGCGCACTGCGGCCGCGGCGGTCCGACTTGTGGTAGTTGTCCAGCAGGTTCTGGTCGTTGGTGAAGGAGTGCACCGTCTCCACGTGACCGCGCAGCACGCCGTACTCGTCCTCCATCGCCTTGAGCGGCGGGACGATCGCGTTGGTGGTGCAGGACGCGCAGGACAGGATCCGCTCATCCGGCTTGATGGTGTCGTGGTTGACGCCGTGGACGATGTTCGGGACGTCGCCCTTGCCCGGCGCGGTCAGCACGACCTTGTCGATGCCCGGACGCAGGTGCTTCGACAGGCCCTCGCGGTCGCGCCACTTGCCGGTGTTGTCGATGAGGATGGCGTCCTTGATGCCGTACGCCGTGTAGTCGACCTGGGTCGGGTCGTCCGCGTAGATGACCTTGACGGCGTTGCCGTTGGCGAGGATCGTGCTGTTGTCCTCGTCGACGGTGATCGTGCCCTGGAACTGGCCGTGCACGGAGTCGCGGCGCAGCAGCGAGGCGCGCTTGACGAGATCCTGCTCGCCGCCGCCCCGGACCACGATGGCGCGCAGCCTGAGGCCGTTGCCCGAGCCGGCCTTCTCGATGAGCAGCCGGGCGACGAGCCGGCCGATGCGGCCGAAGCCGTACAGGACGACGTCGCGGCCCTCACGCCGGTCGATCTTGTTGGCGCCGGTGGCCCCGGCGACGGCCTCGGCCGTGAACTCCTCGACCGACAGACCCCGGTCGTCGGTCCGGTAGGTCGCGGCGAGCATGCCGATGTCGATCTGCGAGGGCCCGAGGTCCAGCGTGGTGAGCGCCCGCAGGAAGGGCATCGTCTCGGTGACCGACAGCTCGGCGCCGGCGATCTGGCGGGCGAAGCGGTGGGTCTTGAGGATGCTGACCACCGACTTGTTCACCAGGGAACGGCTGTGCAGCAGGATCGTGACGTCCTGCTCCCGGTGCAGCTTCCCGATCATCGGGATCATCGATTCCGCGGTCTCTTCGCGGTGCTTCCAGTTGGTGAACGAGTCGTCGTTGACAGTCACGTCTCTATCTTTCGAGCTAGGCGGCGCTCATATGCTAACCCGACCGCATTACTGATCGATCAAGTGGGCCCTTCGCCGATCGGATGAGTAGGAGGATCGGGCAGGGCCGGGGGCGGGTGTCGAACAGGATTGCGCCGCGGACGACCGGGGTACGCGAGGCTGGACCATGTCCGTGCCGATCGTCCGCGCGGGCCGTACTACCGCCGCTACCAGGGAATCTGCCATGGAGACACCCGCGAACGACCACCCCGTCACTCCCGCCCAGCGGGCGCTGGACACGCTCGCCGAGAACACCGAGGACACGACGGCGCTCGACACGCTCGCGAGCAGCGACGTCCTCGTGCCGGTGCCCGACGACGCGAACGACCAGGACGCCGCCGACCCCGGGATGCTGGCGCTGCCGGTGCTGGAACAGCAGGGCGGCCGCCAGGTGGTGCCCGTGTTCACCTCGGAGCTGGAGATGGCGGATCTGCTGCCGTACGTCTCCCGCTACCGCATGGTGCCGCTCGGCGCACTCGCCGCGCAGTGGCCGGCCGACGACCTGTCGCTGTCCATCGACGCCGGCTCGGAGCACCGCCTCACCCTCACGTCGGACGGCGTGCGCACCCTGCTGGCCCGCCCCTGAGAGCAAGGGCTTTCCCCGTCGAGGGCCTCCGTCCCCCTCAGGAGGGGCGGGGGTCCTCGTCGTCGCCGAGCATGCGGGCCAGCGCGGCCCGCTGCAGCGGCAGTATCTCGGCGTGCAGGTGGCGGCCCCTGGGGGTGAGCGCGACGTACACACCGCGCCGGTCCTCCGCGCACATCGAGCGCTTCACCAGTCCGTCCCGTTCCAGCCGGGCGATGAGCCGGGACAGCGCGCTCTGGCTCAGGTGGACCCGGCCCGCCAGGTTCTGCACCCGGCACCGGTCGCCGTCCTCGGGACCCTCGGTCACGAGGATGTCGAGCACCTCGAAGTCGCTCGCGCCCAGACCGTGCGGATGCAGCGCCCGGTCGATCTCGCACATCGTGCGCGCGTGCACCGCGAGGATGTCCCGCCATCGTTCCTCGAGCCGCGCACCGGCGGTCCTGGCTGCCATGACTGAACGGTAGCACCGCAACCGATATTGGTTGAATGCGTGTAAATGGCCAGGTCGGCCGGACAACGGAGCTCCGGCTGCGGGAAGGTGGAAGGACACGGTACGGCGGGCCTGCACGGAGGGAGGACGAGATGCCGAGGACCCCCATGGACGGCACGCGTCTCGACATCCTGGAATGGCTGAAGGACCCGGCCGCGCACTTCCCCCCGCAGCGTCGCGTCGACCCCGTCGAGCACGGTGTCCACGCGGGCCCCGTCGCCGCGAAGCTCGGGGTGTCCCGCCGGGTGGCCGAGACCCACCTGGGCCTCCTCGCCGGTCTCGGCCTGCTGCGCGCCAGGAGGATCCGCCGCCGCACGTACTACCGGCGCGACGAGGTGCGGATCGCCGAGGTGGCGCGGATGTTCGAGAAGGGCTGGTAGACGCGGGCACCCCGCCCGGAGTGACCCGGGCGCCGCCTCCGCGTTACGCTGAGCATCAGCCGCGGCCCGCAGGGACGCGGCGCGGCGGTGGGGCCCGCCGTACCCGAACCGCGGCTCGGACGCCGCCAACGGTCCCTACTTGCGCACGGGGGCACACCCCTGCCCGGCGAGTAGGAGACGCGCGGCCATGACAGTCCCGAAGACCGGTGACCTCGGCGGACTCCGGCCGCTCACCGCGAGACGGCCCGGGTGGCGCACGCAGGCACCGGTCGTCGCGGTCGTGGCCCTCGGCGGTGGCACCGGCGCCGCCGCCCGCTACGCGGCCTCCCTGTGGTGGCCGACGCAGACCGGCGGCTTCCCCTGGACGACCCTCGGGGTCAACGCCGTCGGCTGCGCCGTGATCGGCGTGTTCATGGTGGTCATCACCGAGGTGTGGGCCGCGCACCGCCTGGTCCGGCCCTTCTTCGGCACCGGTGTGCTCGGCGGCTTCACCACCTTCTCCACCTACGCGGTCGACAGCCGGTCCCTGTTCGCCGACGGCCAGGTCCGCACCGGCCTGGCCTACCTCGCCGCGACCCCGCTCGCGGCACTCACGGCGGTGTGGCTCGCCGCATGGGCGACCCGCCGGGTCCTGAAGTGGAGGCAGTCATGACGAGGCTGACCGGCAGCGCCCTGCGCCTGACCGTGTTCGTCGGCGAGAACGACACCTGGCACCACCGCCCCCTGTACTCGGAGATCGTCCACCGCGCCCACGCGGCGGGCCTCGCGGGCGCCAGCGTCTTCCGGGGCGTCGAGGGCTTCGGCGCCACCTCGCTCATCCACACCACCAGGCTGCTGTCCCTGAGCGAGGACCTGCCGGTGGCCGTCGTCATCGTCGACACCGAGGAGCGGGTCCGGGACTTCCTGCCGCTGCTCGACGAACTCGTCACCGAGGGCCTGGTCACCCTCGATCCGTGCGAGGTCGTCAGGTACGAGGGCAGGAGGCCGGCGTGAACTGGCTGCTGGTCGTCGCGGGCGGCATGGTCGGCGCCCCGCTGCGCTACCTCACCGACCGCGCCGTGCAGTCCCGGCACGACTCCGTCTTCCCCTGGGGCACCTTCACGGTGAACGTGATCGGCAGCATGGTCCTCGGCCTGCTGACCGGGGCCGCCCTGGCCGGAGCGGTCGGCTCCGACTTGCGGCTGCTGCTGGGGACCGGGCTGTGCGGCGCCCTCACGACGTACTCGACCTTCTCCTACGAGACCCTCCGGCTGACCGAGACCGGCGCGCGCCTGCAGGCCGCCGTCAACGTGGTGGGCAGCGTGGCGGCCGGCCTCGCGGCGGCGTTCGCGGGGGTGACTCTGGCCGACGCGCTCTGGAGCTGACGCCTGGCGCACAGCCGGGTGTAGTAGGAACTGGATGCCATGAGCGCCATCAGCATCGGTCAGGCCGTCGTCCTCGGAGCCGTCGAGGGGGTGACCGAGTTCCTGCCCGTCTCCTCCACCGGACACCTCAAGATCGTCGAGGGGCTGATGGGCATCCCGGTCGACGACGACGCCGTCATCGGCTTCTCCGCGGTCATCCAGGTCGGCGCGATCGCCGCCGTGCTCGTCTACTTCTCCAAGGACATCGCGCGGATCGTCTCCGCCTGGGTGCGCGGGCTGCGCGACCGGGAGGAGCGGTACCACCACGACTACAAGTTCGCCTGGTGGGTCATCTTCGCCACCGTCCCCATCGTGCTCGTCGGCCTGGCCGCCAAGCCCCTGATCAAGGGCCCCCTCGCCTCGCTGTGGGTGGTCGCGGGCTCGCTGATCGTCGGCAGCGGTGTGATGTGGTGGGCCGACCGCACCGGCCGGCACAAGCGCGGGGAGGACGACACGTCCTTCAAGGACGCGATGCTGGTCGGCGGCTCCCAGATCCTCGCCCTGCTCTTCCCGGGCTTCTCCCGCTCCGGCGCCACCATGTCCACCGCCCTGATGCTCGACCTCGACCGGGTCGCCGCCACCCGGCTGTCCTTCTTCCTCGGCATCCCGGCCCTGACCGGGGCCGGTCTGTACGAGCTGAAGGACGCCCTGGGCACGGGAGCGGGTGCCGCGCCCCTGGCGGCCGGCACCCTCGTCTCCTTCGTGGTGGCCTACGCCTCCATCGCCTGGCTGCTGAAGTTCGTCGCCAAGCACTCCTTCAACGCGTTCGTCATCTACCGGATCGCGGTCGGCGTCCTGCTGTTCGGGCTGCTCGGCGCCGGGGTGCTGCACAGCTGACCGCCGAGCGCCGGCCGTTCAGCGGGCCTGGCGCAGCGGCTCCCCGACGCTCCTCATGTGCCGCAGGGCCTCGCGGTGCGAGGCCAGCAGCCCCGTCTGGTGGTACGGCACGCCCAGCTCGGCGCAGTACGCCTCGGTGACGGCCTGGGCCCGGCCGAGGGCGGGGGTCGGCATGCTGGGGAACAGGTGGTGCTCTATCTGGTAGTTGAGGCCGCCCATGAAGGCGTCGACGAGCGCACCGCCCCGCACGTTGCGGGAGGTCAGGACCTGACGGCGCAGGAAGTCCAGCCGCGTGCCCTCCTCGATCATCGGCATGCCCTTGTGGTTGGGCGCGAAGACCGAGCCCAGGTAGATCCCGAACAGACCCTGGTGCACGGCGAGGAAGACCAGCGCCTTGCCGGGGGAGAGCACCGTGAACAGGCCGCCGAAGTACAGGACGAAGTGGGCGACGAGCAGCGTGCCCTCCAGGACCGGGCGCTTCACGGCCCGGCTGCCGAGCGCCTTGAAGCTGTTGAAGCTCAGGTTGAGCCCTTCCAGCGTCAGCAGCGGGAAGAACAGGGCGGCCTGGTGCCTGCCGACGAAACGCGGAAGCCCCGTGGCCCGGCTCGCCTGCTTCCGCGACCACACCAGGATGTCGGGGGAGACGTCCGGGTCCTTCTCCTCGTGGTTGGGATTGGCGTGGTGGCGGGTGTGCTTGTTCATCCACCAGCCGTAGCTCATGCCGAGGAGCAGGTTGGCCGTCAGCAGGCCGCCCGCCTCGCTGGGGCGCCGGCGCGAGAAGACCTGCCGGTGGGCGAGGTCGTGCGCCGCCAGCCCGAGCTGCCCGAAGACGACGGCGAGCGCGACCGCGACGAACAGCTGGCCCCAGCTGTCCCCCAGGGCGACGAACGCGGCGACACCGCCGGCGAGCGCGAGGGCGACCGAGCCGAAACGAACCGTGTAGTACAGCGGGCGGCGCCGGAGCAGCCCCTCGTCGGCCATACGCCGCGAGAGTTCGGAAAAGTCGCTCCCCTTCTCGCGTTCTCTTCCGCTCCCCTTTTCCGGCGCGGGCGTGGGCAGGCTCTCGACGAGCACCGTTGAATCGACCATGTACTCGAGTATGTGAACGGCTTCCCGGCAGCAGAATGGCGTCTGCCCCCGAAGCGGGGGTGAGGCCAGCACCACCCCGGTGCGGGGGTCCACCCGCTGTCGGCCTCCCGCCGCCCGGACCGGTCCGCAGGGAGAATGGCGATCATGAGCACACCGACGACCTTCCGGCCGGTCCTGGAGCGCATCGCCGAGGAGATCGAGCGGACCCCGGGCAGCGGCCGGCCCGCCGACTACATCCCCGCGCTCGCCGCCCGCGACCCGCGCCGCTTCGGCATGGCCGTAGCCGAACCCGACGGCACGGTGTACGGGGTGGGGGACTGGCGGGAGCCGTTCTCCGCGCAGTCCATCACCAAGGTCTTCACCCTCGCCCTCGACCTGGCCAGGGAGGGCGACGCCCTGTGGGAGCACGTGGGCCGCGAGCCGTCCGGCAACCCGTTCAACTCCCTGGTGCAGCTGGAGTACGAGAACGGCATCCCGCGCAACCCGTTCATCAACGCGGGTGCCCTCGTCGTCACCGACCGGCTGCACACCCGTACCGGCGACGCGGCCGGCGAACTGCTCGCCTTCCTGCGCGCGGAGAGCGGCAACCCGGACCTGACCCACGACGAGGAGGTGGCCGCCTCGGAGGCCGCGCACGGCGACCGGAACGCCGCACTGGCGCACTTCATGGCCTCGTACGGCAACATCGACAACCCCGTGCCGGTGCTGCTCGACCAGTACTTCCGCCAGTGCTCCGTCGCCGCGTCCTGCGCCGACCTCGCCCTCGCGACGGGCTTCCTGGCCCGGCACGGCATCCGCGCCGACGGCAGCCGGCTGCTCAGCCGCAGCAGGGCCAAGCAGATCAACGCGGTGATGCTGACCTGCGGGACCTACGACGCGGCCGGCGACTTCGCCCACCGGGTGGGCCTGCCGGGCAAGAGCGGGGTCGGCGGCGGCATCATTGCGGTCGTGCCGGGCCACTGCACGCTGTGCGTGTGGAGCCCCGGCCTGGACGAGCGGGGCAACTCGGTGGCCGGGGTGGCGGCCCTGGACCGCTTCACGACACTCACGGGACTGTCGGTGTTCTGAAGGCGCGTCACGCTCTCGTCAATTCCCGTCGTCCCGTACGAGCTTGAGCCGCAGGGCGAGTGCCATGACGCCCGCGCCGAGCCCCGCGACGCCCAGGATCGCGCCGGTCTCCGGCCAGCCCGGCTCGTCCTCGGCCGGCTTCGCCGCGGTCGCCGCCGCGGGCACCGCCTGAGGTCCCTGCCGGGGCCGGGCACCCTCGGGAACCAGCGACCCCACCGGGTCGACCTCCCCGTCCGCCTCGAAACCCCAGTCGAGCAGTGAACGGGCCTCCTCGTACACGGCGTGGCCGCCGCCCTCCTGCGGGTTCATCACCGTGACGACCAGGGTCCGTCCGTCCCGGCGGGCGGCGGCGATGAGCGTGTTGCCGGCGTTGCTGGTGTAGCCGTTCTTGACTCCGATCAGCCCCGGGTACGGCTCCACGCCGTCGGCCCCGGTGAGCAGCCGGTTGGTGTTCATGATCCCGTACGTGCTCCCGTCGCGGCCGGGGAACATCGCGTCGACCTTGGCGCAGTACCGCGCGAAGTCGGGACGCCGCAGCCCCGCCCGGCCGAAGACGGCCAAGTCGTACGCCGACGAGACCTGGCCCGGTGCGTCGTACCCGTCGGGCGAGCGGACGTGGGTGTCGCGGGCGCCGAGCGCGCGGGCCTCGGCCTGCATCCGGGCGGCCGTGGCGCTCCAGCCGCCGGTGAGCGAGGCGAGGACGTGCACGGCGTCGTTCCCGGAGTTGAGGAAGACGCCGTTCCACAGGTCGGAGACGCGGTACGTCTGGCCCTCGACGACACCTACCAGGCTGCTGCCCGGACCGATGCCCGACAGATCCTGCGGACCGACCTCGTGGTGGAGGCCGCCGGGCAGGGCCGGCAGCACCGTGAGGGCGAACAGCGTCTTGAGGGTGCTGGCCGGGGGCAACTCGCGGTGCGCGTCGTTCGCCGCCAGCACGTCGCCCGTGCCGGCGTCGGCCACGACCCAGGACAGGGCGGAGACATCGGGAACCCGGGGAGCTCCGGGGTGCGGCCGGACCTGGGTGCCGGAGCGGTACAGCGGCGACGGCTGCGCCGCCGCACCGCCGGGCGGGCCGGGGTCCGGCCGCCCCGCACGGGCGGCCGCGGCGGCGGGCATGAGGGTCATCAACCCTGCCACGCAGAGCAAGCAGGTGGATCGAGCCGCCCGGGATGAGAATCCGATAGTCATACCGCAAACGTAGGAACGGCCCCCCGAACCGCCACGCTGACCGGGCCGGGTTGCGCCCGCAACCACCCGGATGCCGTAACGGAGACCGGCGAGCGGAGCCGGCCGGTGCCGTGGGCCGGCGCTGCCGGCGGGGCGGTGTCAGTCCACGGGCAGCGTCGGCTGTACCTGCCGCAGGAACGTCGCGTTGTCCGGCGTGCGGCGCAGCCGCTCCAGCAGGGTCTCCAGGCCGGACTGCCCGTCCCGCGTACCCAGGGCACGCCGCAGTCCGCGCACGGCGGTCGTCTCGGGGGCGGACAACAGGAGCTCCTCGCGCCGGGTGCCCGAGCCGGTCAGGTCCACGGCCGGGAAGACCCGGCGGGAGGCGAGTTCCCGGCTCAGTCGCAGTTCCATGTTGCCGGTGCTCTTGAGCTCCTCGAAGTAGAAGTCGTCGGCACGCGAGCCGGTCTCCACCAGGGCGGTGGCGAGGATGGTGAGGGAGCCGCCCTCCTCGGCCTGGCGGGCCGCGCCGAAGAACCGCTTGGGGCCCAGCAGCGCCCCGGCGTCGACACCGCCGCTGAGCGTGCGGCCGCCGGAGGAGGCGGCGTTGTTGTGCGCCCTGCACAGCCGGGTGAGGGAGTCGAGGAGGATGACGACGTCCTCCCCGGCCTCGACGAGCCGCTTGGCCCGCTCGATCACCAGCTCGGCGAGCGCGATGTGCTGCTTGGCGCTCTGGTCGAAGGTCGAGGCGTACACCTCGCCCCGCACCGAGCGCCGCATGTCGGTGACCTCCTCGGGGCGTTCGTCGAGCAGCACCACCATCAGCCGGGCCTCGGGGTGGTTGCCGGCCACGGCGGCGGCGATCTGCTGGAGGAGGACGGTCTTGCCGGTCTTCGGCGGCGCGACGATCAGGCCGCGCTGGCCCTTGCCGACGGGGGCCATCAGGTCGGCGACGCGTCCGGTGAGGCCGGCCGCCGGGTGTTCGAGCCGCAGCCGCTCGTGCGGGTGCAGCGGGGTCAGGTCGGCGAAGTGCCGTCGGCCGCTCTGCCGCTCTGGCGTACGGCCGTTGACGCGGACGACATCGGTCAGGCTGCGCCGGTCGCCGCGCACGCCCTCGACGAGGTCGCCCTTGCGCAGCCCGTGCCGGCGGATCAGTGCGGGGGAGAGGGCGAGGTCGGAGGGCTCGGGCCGCAGGCTCCCGCCCCGCAGGTGCGCCTTCCCGCCCGCTTCGATGTCGAGGACACCGCTCGCGATCTCGGCCGGGAACTGCTGTACAGGGGGGTGTTCGAGTGTGGTGGTCATGGTGGTCGGTCCTTTCGAGGACACGGGCATGGGACATGCGGAAGGAAGGGGGAGCCGCGAGGGGTCGAAAGCGACACGCCTCCAGGCGGCGGGAACAGCACCTCGGACCCAGCGGGGGCAAAAAGCCCTGCTGACGAGGTTGGGCTGAGAAGCGGACGCGCCGGTCGAAAACCAGGACGGGCGGGTCTGCGAACCGAAGGGAAACTCGCACCGGCGCCCCGATCAAGGGGGGCGTACACAAGTGCTGACTGCATCCTACCACGGGAACTGGCGCCGTGGCGGTGGGGCGGGACGATCGAGGTCCCGCCCCTGAGGTCTCACCACCGACAACGCCGCCGGGGCGGTTCCTGTTCCGTCTGCCTTCCGCGTGTGCCGCGCCGCGATCAGCCGGCCGAGCGCGCCCGAGCCTCCTCCGCCTCCTGCGCGATCCGCTCGAACTGCGCGGCCATGGCCGTCCGAAGGGCCTGCGCACCCGACAACGGACGCACCATCACCGTCAGTTCGGCGATGCGGCCGGATGCGTCGAGGTGCAGGAAGTCGCAGCCGCTGATCTCACGGTCGCCCACCCGCGCCGTGAAGAGCAGGGCGTGGTCGCGGCCGTCCGCCTCGCCGATGACGCGTTCGTAGCGGAAGTCCTCGAAGACGCGCTCGACCGCGCGCAGGATCGACGCCGTGATCGCCTTGCCCCGGTAGGGCTTGAAGACGACGGGGCTGGAGAAGACCACGTCGTCGGCCAGCAGTGCTTCGACGGCGTCCAGGTCGTGTGCCTCGACCGCCTCGCGGAATGCCCGCATCGTCACTCCCTCATGCTGAACTATTTGAATAGGTGCGGAGTACAGTAGTCGTCGCGGTTCGTGCTTGCTAGCGTGTCGACATGTCTCTCAAGTACGCCGTCCTGGCCGCCCTGCTGGAGGGCGAGGCCTCGGGCTACGAGCTGTCCAAGGTGTTCGACGTGTCGCTCGCCAACTTCTGGCCCGCCACGCCGCAGCAGCTCTACCGGGAGCTGGAGCGCCTCGCGGGCGACGGACTCATCGAGGCCCGGACCGTGCCGCAGGAACGCAGGCCGACCAAGCGGCTGTTCTCGCTCACCGAGGCCGGCCGGGAGCAGCTGGGCGTCTTCGCCGCCGAGCCGACCCGGCGGCCCACCGCCGTCCGCGACGAGTTCCTGATCAAGATGCAGGCCATGGACGGCGTCGACCCCCGGGCCGTCCGTGCGCTGGTCGAGGAGCGCAGGACCTGGGCACTGGGCAAGCTCGCCCGCTACGAGCGGGTGCGGGAACGCCTTCTGGGCGGCCGTACCGAGGAGGAGCACCTCCGGGACGCCGACCGCGTCGGGCCCTACCTCACCCTGGCCGCCGGGATCGCGTTCGAGCGGGAGAACGCCCGCTGGTGCGAGCGCGTGCTCACCGTGCTCGGCGAGCGCCGCGCTCCCGCCGGGCCCGCCGGACAGGCCCTAGGCTGACCGGATGTTCAGCCCCGAAGGCCCCACCCTGCGCGAACTCGCCGTCCAGGCACTGTCGTCGGTCGAACGAGGCTACGACCTGCTCGCCCCGAAGTTCGACCACACCCCGTACCGGACACCGGGCCGGCTGCTGGACGCCGTGGCCCGCGCGCTGGAGCCGATGGGTCCCTTCGCCGCCGGACTCGACCTGTGCTGCGGCACCGGCGCGGGCGCGGACGTCCTGGCCCGGGTGTGCCGAGAGAACGTGACCGGGGTCGACTTCAGCGCGGGCATGCTGGAGGTCGCGCGAAGCCGCGCCCTGCCGCCCGGCCCGGCGGTCTCCTGGGTGCGCGCGGACGCCCGCGCCCTGCCGTTCGGTCCCGCCTTCGACCTCGTGGTGAGCTTCGGGGCGTTCGGGCACTTCCTGCCCCGCGAACTGCCGGGCCTGTTCGGCCAGGTGCGCTCCGTGCTCCGGCCGAAGGGCTGCTTCGCCTTCCCCGTCGTCGCCCCGCCCCGGCCCGGCTCCCCGGGGTACTGGACGCTGCTCGGCTTCGACGCGGCGATGCGGGTGCGCAACGCGCTGTGGCGGCCGCCGTTCGTCATGTACTACCGGACGTTCCGGCTCGGGGACGTCGGACGCGAGCTGTCGCGGGCCGGATTCCGGGCGGACCTGCACGCCCTGCCGGAATTCGGGTGCCGCCCCGACGGCAGCCCGCGGGTCCGGCTGGTCGTGGCCCGGCGGCTCGCGTAGGCCGCCGGGTCAGCCGGCCGCCGGCAGGGTGAACTCGTAGACCAGGGCGTCCTGTCGGGTGTCCACCAGGAGATCCGTGATCTCCAGCGGCCGCGCGTACTGGTCGTGCACCCGCCGCACGACCCGGACCGACGCGGTGTCGGGCTGGAGGGTGATGGTGTCCCGGTGATGCAACGTCAGGCCGGCCCTGCGCATCCAGTCGTAGGCCCGCCGCAGCTGCGCGCAAGCGGCACCGTCGGCGCGGTCGCGGTAGCGGGCCAGCTCCTCGACCTCGGCGAGCGCCACGGCGGAAAACGATGTCACGGCCGTGCGCCTGCCGTTCCCCCCGGCCGCCGCCGACGTGTAGCGGTGCACCAGGGTCGGCCGGCCCGGCACCAGCCCCAGCGCCGCGGCGTGCTCCGGCGGCGGTACCGCCCAGACGACGGTGGCCCGGTCGCCGGTGCGGGGCTCCGCCGCCCGGGCGCCCACCGGGAAGACGAGGGGCGCCGGACTTCCGGCCGGCGGTCCCGGCAGGGCGACGTGACTGCCCCGCCGGTCGGTGGTGAGCAGCCCGTCCCGGCGCAGCACGTCCAGCGCCTGCCGCACGGTCTCCCGGCTGACCCCGAAGTGCTCCGCCAGCCGGCGTTCGCCGGGCAGCCGTTCGCCCGGTGGGACGGTCCCGTCCCGCAGCTCGCCGAGCAGCTGGTCCGCCACCCGCCGGTACAGGGGTGGCCGGGCGTCGGCGGGGGACTGGCCGTTGGCCGGGGCGTCGGCGGGGGACTGGTCGTGCGGGGTGGTGCGGGCCATGCCGCGCCTCCTGTGGATGACGTACGGTAGCCGCGCGGGCTCGGTGCGCCACCAGAATTACCATTGGTCTAAACCAGCTGTGAAGGCCGGTCCGCCGGTTCGGCCGAAACACCACCCACGGAACCCGTGAGTCAGGCGTACGAGCTCAGCCAGCGCAGCTTGGCGGCGTCCTGGAACGGCCCGCCGCCCTCGTGATCATTGAAGTCGTACACCTCGATCCTCTTGTCCTCGTGCGTCCAGGCGTTGAACGCCGCGAAAACGGTCGACGGCGGGCAGGTCTGGTCCTCCAGCGCGGCCGAGAACAGGGCCGGCGTGCGGCCCCGCGCCGCGAAGTGCACGCCGTCGAAGTACGACAGCGTGCGCAGCGCGTCCTCGGTCCGGCCGCGGTGCGTCTTCAGGTACAGCCCGACCTCGCGGTAGGGGTGCCGGTCGGTGAGCGTGGTCGCGCGCGGGAAGTCGCACAGGAACGGCACGTCCGGCGCGACCGCGACCAGATCCGGCACCAGACCGCCCACCGCTATCGTGATGCCGCCGCCCTGGCTCGCGCCCACCGCGACCGTGCGGGCCGGGTCGGTCAGCGGGTGCGAGCGGGCCGCCTCGACCGCGCGCACGGCGTCGGTGAAGACCCGGCGGTAGTAGTAGTTCTCCGGAGCGTCCAGGCCGCGGGTCATGAAGCCCGGGTACGCGGGCGTGCCGCCGACGGGGTCCGGGGTCCCGCCACCGCCGCCCCAGGCGCTGCCCTGGCCGCGGGTGTCCATCACGAAGTGGGCCCGGCCCGTGGACGCCCACAGCAGGTGCTCGTGCGGCAGACCGCGCCCGCCGCCGTACCCGACGAACTCCACGACCAGCGGCAACGGCTCGGCCGCCGCGGCCGGCAGGGTCAGCCAGCCCTTCACCGGGTGACCGCCGAACCCGGCGAACGTCACGTCGTGCACCCGCACCGTGGACAGTCCCGTGTCGACCGGTTCGAAGCGGGCGTCCAGTTCGTGCTCACGAGCTTCCTGCAGCGTCTTGCTCCAGAACGCGTCGAAGTCCTCGGGCTCGGCCGACGCACTGCGGTAGGCCTGGAGTTCGTCGAGCGGAAGGTCGAACAGGGCCATCGAGAACCGCCTTTGCGGGGATGTGTCGGACCGTACGGATGATCACACGGTACGTGAGCGGCCGAAGGGCTCGCCAGGTCCGGCCGTTGCCGAGGACCGCGCGGGCGGGGCGCCGTCAGGCCCGGCGGTGGGTCCACTGCGGCTCGGTGAGCGCCCAGTCGCGGTCCCACTCCGCCATACGGCGCCGCAGGGTCACCGCGCGTACGGCGCGGTGCGTGAGGAGCACCGCGAGCCCCGTCCCGAGGGCGGTGAACGAGCCGATGGTGGCGCTGTGCTGCCAGATCTCGGCACCGTCCGACGGCGGCGGCATGCTCTGACCTCGGGAGTCCAGCCACACGTCGACGATGTCACCGTGGCGGGCGTCGGCCGGCACCCGTGCCGTGGTGCTCTTCTGCGTGCCGTCGGGCGCCTTCCAGTGGACGGTCGCGCGGTACGAGTGCTGCCCGCCGAGCTGCCCCGTCGACAGGGATCCGGGGGTGCGGTCGACCACCGTGGCACGGACGTGGTGCCGCTCGGCCCGCTGTTCGGCGACGATCGCCTGGGCCTGTCCGTAGCCCCACCAGGCTGTGGCGGCCCCGAGCAGCGGTGCGCCCACGAACAGCAGGAGGGCGACGACCACGGTGGTCCACGCCTCGACGACGTCCGACCGGCGCCGCAGCGGATTGCGCCGCCAGCGCCAGCCGCGTACCCGGGTTCGCATGTCGACCTCCCCGCGATCACCGCGACCGGAGGATCGGACGGACGGCCGTGGGAGTGCGGGAAGGCCGCCGCGCCTTCGTGTCGCGCCACGTGTGCGAGTGCCCGCACTGGACTGGTACCCAGTCCGGCGGACCTCGCTCACGATCCGGGCGGGATCAGCCGAAGCGTTCGATCCGGATCCGGTCCACCGGCTGCCCGGCCGCCACCAGCAGCCGCGACGCGTGCTCCGCGAAGGAGTTGGATCCGCACACGTAGGCCTCCCAGCCGCCGGCGGGCGGCTCGGCCAGGAGCGGCGCCAGGTGCGCGGACGCCAGCCGGCCCACGGGCGTCCCGGCCGGCGCGGTGCGGGTGAACACGGGCGTCGTCTCCGCGCCGTACTCACGGGCGTAGATCAGATCCTCGGGACCGCGCGCCGACACGAGGAGGTGCAGCGGCACCGTCAGGCCGCGCGCCCGGTGGTGCCGCACCATCGACATCAGCGGGACGACCCCGGAGCCGGCGCCGAGGAGCAGGGCGGGCCGGTCGCCCGGCCAGGCGAAGAAGCCGCTGAGCGGGCCGCGGACCTCGATCTCGTCGCCGGGCCGCGCCACCGTGTGGAACCAGCCGGACACCTCCCCGTCGGGCACCCGGTCGAGGGTCAGCTCGATGTGCCCGGACCCGTCCGGCGCGGACGCCAGCGAGTAGTGGCGCTGCGCACGGTAGCCGTCCTCGGCGGTGAGCCGCAGCATCAGGTGCTGGCCGGGCAGGTGACCCGCCCAGCCGGGCACGGCCAGGCGGAAGGTCGACGCGCGGGGCGTCTCGCGGCGGATCTCCGTGAGCGTGGCCGTCTGCCACGTCCCGGCCACCTCGCCGTTCACCTCGATGCGCCCGGGCACGGCGAACCGCGTCGGGGGAGTGGAAGTTCCTGCCGTGGGCGTGGCTGTCTCAGTCACCGGAGTACCGCTGCTCCTCCCAGGGGTTGCCGCGCGCGTGGTAGCCGTTGCGCTCCCAGAAGCCCGGCTCGTCGTGGTCGAGGAGCGTAAGGCCCGCGATCCACTTGACGCTCTTCCAGAAGTAGAGGTGCGGGACCACCAGCCGCGCCGGACCGCCGTGCTCGGGAGCGAGCGGCCGCCCGTCGTACTCCCACACGATCCAGGCCCGTCCGCCGGTGAGGTCCGTGAGCGGCAGGTTCGCGGTGTAGCCGGTGTGGGCGTGCGCGACGGCGTGCGTGGCGGACGGCAGCGGACCCGCGGCGTCCAGGAAGGCGTCCAGGGACACGCCCCCGAACCGCACCCCGAACTTCGACCAGCCGGTGACGCAGTGGATGTCGCCCGCGTACCCGGACGCCGGCAGCCGGCGGGCCCCGGCCAGGTCCCAGGTACAGGGCTCGGCCACGAGGCCGCCCACCCGGAAGGTCCAGTCGGCGGGCGCGAGGTCGGGCGTGACCTCGGCGGACAGCACGGGCCAGTCGTCGCCCGCGTCGTACTGGCCGGGCGGCAGTCCCGGCCGGGCGGCGCGCGGGCGCCCGGTGAAGCCTCGGGTGGTGTTCATGCGGTGGTGCCTTTCGGGCCGCCGGGGCGGGCTGGCTGCCTCCGGACGGCGTGATCAGTGCGTACCCGTCGTCAGTGCGTACCCGTCAACCGTACGTGTCCCGGAGCGCTGCTCAGTCCCGCTCCTCGTCCGGGGCCCCGGACGGCCACGCGTTGTACCGCTCCAGATACGCGGCGAAGCGGAGCAGGTCCTCCTCGGGCCAGTCGGCGAGCCGCTCCCGGAAGGCGGCCCGACGCCGCTCGGTGACCTGGCCCAGGATGTGCCGCCCCGTCTCCGTCAGGTGCAGGACCTGGACGCGGTGGTCGTCCGGGTCGACGCGCCGCTCGATGAGCCCGGCGCGCTCCAGCGCGGACACCTGGCGGCTGACGGTGGACTTGTCCAGCGCGTAGTGGGCGGCCAGGTCCGTGGCCCGGCGGCCGTCCCGCTCCTCCAGATGTCCGAGCAGCGTGTACGACACCAGCGACAGCTGCGGGTGCATGCGCCCCGCCGACGCGCGGGCCCGGCGGGCGAAGGTCGTCATCTCGCGCTGGATGGTCTCCACGGCCGCGTCCACGGGGCTGCCGCCAAGGGCGACGGTCGTCTCGTCCGGTGTATCGGCAGCCGTCACGGGTCCTCCTCGCATCGCTGGTTGCACAGTACAACTCAGCTGGGAGGCCGCGTGAATCAACTGCTTCTGGGAGGTCAACGGCGTCTGATCGTTGGGGTAATGTGATCGGCGGCCGCGGACCGCCCCGGCCGCCGGACGACCGGGAGGTGAGACCGATTACCGCTGTGTCGGCCCGGGTGCTCTCGTCTCACGGCAGTGCGGTCACCGGAAACGAGTGACCGGGAGAGCGCCCTTCGGTTCCCGAAAGGCTCTCGGCTTCCATGCCTCCACCCTTCCCCGCTTCACCTTCTCCTTCGCCGTCTCCTTTTCCTTCTCTCTTCTCCGCGTCCCTCCCGTCGCGTGACTCCGTCGTGGCCGCGCTGCGCGCCGCCGGCTGCGTCTTCGCCGAGGACGAGGCCGCCCTCCTCCTGAACGCGTCCCGCACCGCCGCGGAACTCACCGCGCTGGTCGAGCGCCGTGTCACCGGCCTGCCCCTGGAACTCGTCCTGGGCTGGGCCGATTTCCGCGGCCTGCGCATCGCCGTCGCCCCCGGTGTCTTCGTGCCCCGCCGCCGCACCGAGTTCCTGGTGTCGAAGGCCCTGGCCCACGCGCCGCACGCGAACGTCGTCGTGGACCTGTGCTGCGGGTCCGGAGCCGTCGGCGCGGCCCTGGCGGCCGCGCTCGACCGGCCCGAGGTGCACGCCGCCGACGTCGATCCGGCCGCGGTGCGCTGCGCCCGGGGCAACCTCGCCGACGCGGGCGGCCGGGTGTACGCCGGTGACCTGTTCGACGCGCTGCCCGACGCGCTGCGCGGCCGGGTGGACATCCTCGCGGCCAACGTGCCGTACGTCCCCAGCGGCGAGGTCGCCCTGCTGCCCGCCGAGGCCCGCGAGCACGAACCGCTGGTCGCCCTCGACGGCGGCAGCGACGGCCTCGACGTGCTGCGCAGGGTCGCGGCCGCGGCGCCGGGCTGGCTCGCGCCGGGCGGCTGCCTGCTGGTCGAGACGAGCGAACGCCAGGCAGCCGACGCCGTCGACGCCTTCACCCGGGCCGGTCTTACCACCCGCCTCGCGGTCTGCGAGGACCTGTACGCCCACGTGGTGATCGGCGTCAGGGACTGACCGTCTCCGCCCGTACCCCTACGGCACCGGCGGCGTGGCCCGGGCGATGAGCAGGGCCACGTCGTCGGAGTTCTCCGGCTCGTGCAGGGTGCGCAGCAGGAGGTCGCAGACCTCCTCCAGCGGGCGGTCCGGGCCCTCCAGCAGGGCGAGGAGCGCGTCCAGCCGCTCGTCCAGCGGATGCCGGCGCGTCTCGACCAGGCCGTCGGTGTAGAACACCAGCCGGTCGCCCGGCTCCAGGTCGACGGTGGTGGTGGCGAAGGCGACGCCGCCCACCCCGAGCGGCACCCCGGTGGGCAGGTCGAGCAGCTCGGGCGGCCGGCCGGTCCGCAGGCGGACCGGAGGCAGGTGCCCCGCGTTGGCGATCCGGCACTGCCGCCGGTGCGGGTCGTGCTCGGCGTACAGGCAGGTGGCGATGGCCTGGTCCAGACCCGCCGTGGTCCGCTCCAGGTGCCCGAGCAGCTGCGCGGGTTCCAGCTCAAGGGCGGCCAGGGTGTTCGTCGCGGTGCGCAGCCGTCCCATGGAGGCCGCCGCCGCGATGCCGCTGCCCATCACGTCGCCCACCACGAGCGCGGTCCTGCCGCCCGCCAGCTCGATCACGTCGAACCAGTCGCCGCCGACCTCGCTGGTGCCCCCGGCCGGCTGGTACCGGGAGGCGACCTCGAGCCCGCCCGTCACCGGCGGATGGCTGGGCAGCAGGCTGCGCTGGAGGGTGAGCGCGGTGTCGCGGGCGTTCTGGTACCAGCGGGCGTTGTCGATCTGCAGTGCCGCCCGGGCGGCCAGCTCCCGGGCCAGCAGCAGGTCGTCCTCGCCGAACGGCAGGGGATTGGCGATCCGTTTCAGGTCCAGGGCGCCCAGCACCTCGCCCCGCGCGATCAGCGGCACGGCCAGGTACGAGTGCACGCCCGCCCGGCCCAGCAGCTCGGCCGCCTCCGGGGAGCGGGCGATGCGCCCCAGGTCCTCCCGCGTCACCCGCGCCACCATCACCGGCCGGCCGGTGCGCACGCACTCGGTCACCAGGCGATCCGGTCCGTACCGGGCGACCTCGCCGGGCCGGTCGGCCGCCCGCAGCGCGTCCCGGGCGTCGTCGGCCCGCACGGCCAGCGCCCTGATCACCGCGGGTTCGGCCGGACCCAGCGTGCTGCGCCGGCCCTCCACCACGGCGTCCAGCAGGTCCACGGCCGCGATGTCGGCGAGGTCGGGCACGGCCACGTCGGCCAGCTCGTACGCGGTGCGGTCCAGTCGCAGCGTGGTGCCGATCCGGGCGGAGGCGTCCGCCACGGCGGCCAGCCGACGCCGCGCGCCCTCGGCCTCGGCGGCCGTCCGGTACTGCTCGGTGACGTCGACGATCGAGACGGCCACGCCCAGGACGGCGCCCAGGGCGTCCTCCAGCCGGTACAGCGACACCGACCAGGCGTGCTCCTCGTCCGGGTCGGCGGGGGTCCGCCCGGTCGCGGGCCGGTCGACGACCGGCCGCCCGGTCTCCAGCACCCCGCGTGCCGCCGCCTCCAGCGGGTCGGCGTCGACCTCCGGCAGCAGTTCACGGATCGTACGGCCGAGGTGCTCCTCGGCGGGGATGCCGTTGAGCTGCTCCAGGGCCGGGTTGACCGACACGTACCGCAGCTCGGTGTCCAGGACGGCCAGACCGATCGGGGACTGCATGATGACCCTCGTGGACAGGGCCACGTCCCGCTCCAGCCGGCGCACCATCGACTGGTCGGCCGCGAGTCCGAGGGCGTAGACGTCACCGCGGTCGTCCAGCAGCCGCATGTTGCGGAACTCGACCAGACGGGTGCTGCCGTCCTTGCGCCGGACGGGAAAGGCGCCGGCCCAGCTCCGGCCGGTCTTCATGACGTCCCCGAACAGCTTCACGACCAGGTCGAGATGGCGTTCGTGGACCATGATGCGGGCGGCGTACTGTCCCAGCGCCTCCGGCGCCGAGTATCCGAACAGCTCCTCGGCCTGCGGGCTCCACAGGACGATCCGGCCCTCGGTGTCCAGCACGATCGAGGCCACGTTCAGCAGGTCGAGCAGCCCGCTGGGTCGCACGGGTCCGCGCGGCGACGGCTCGCCCTCGAACCCGGCAGACCCCGCTGCACTCATCCCACGCCCCGCCTTCACCGTCCGACGCGGCACGCCCTTCGCTGCCGACTCCTTTGTTCTACCGCGTTCCACCGCGCACAGGGCCGGTTCTCCATGGCTCCGCGTCTCCTTCCAGCATCTCCCCGCAGGACGGAGAGCGCCGCACGAAGCGCCCGGGCCGCCGCACGAAGTACCCGGGGCCGCCGCACGAAGCGCCCGGGACCGCCGCACGAAGCGCGTCCGGAGTTGGTCTGTACATGACTGTGTGAGCGGTCCAGACTGTGCGCCGAGTGCCCCACGCCCGCCCGTGCCGCCCCCCAACCGAGGAGCCCCCATGCCCCTGCGTGCCCGGCAACGTTGTCACGTCGCCCTGACCGGACTCGCCGTCCTCGCCCTCTCGCTCGGCCTGGCGGGTCCGGCACAGGCCAAGGCCCCCGCCGCCGACGCCGCCGACACCTGGACCGAGGTGGGCTCCGACCGCGCCGACCCACTGACCGAGAGCCAGGGCCTGGCCTCGGTGGAGGTCCCGGCCGGCAGCCCCAACCGCTACACCGGCATCGGCACCGTCCCGCTCGGCCTCAGCACCCGGGGCTGGAACCACGTCGGCGACCCCGACGCCTCCTACGACGGCCACTACATCGAGCCGTACCAGCGCGACGACGGGAACACGAAGATGTTCCGCGTGCAGGCACCGGACGGGAGCTGGTCGGAGTACGTGCACACGCTGAGCGCCGGGGAGGCGCTCAACAACTCGTGGTCCGCGATCTCGCCGGACGGCCAGTGGATGCTGGCGGGCGAGTGGGGCACCATGAACCGGCTGCTGGTCTTCCCGACCCCCGGCGTCAACCCCGCGACCTCGCCCTCGGCGAACCTCCCGCAAGCCGCCACCGTCCACCTCGACCACGCCGTGCGCGACGTCCAGGGCTGCGACTTCCTGGACGCCACCACGTTGCTCTGCTCCTCCGACGACCCGGACGGCACGCTCTTCGGCCTCACCAAGCCGCTGCTGAGGATCGACCTGTCGGCGGCACCGAACGGCACCGCCGACGTCACCGGCCACGTCACCGCGCTGCGGCAGCTGCCCCTGCGCAGCGCCTGCTCCGGGAGCTTCGAGGCCGAGGGCATCGACTACGACCGGCGTACCGGCACCCTGCGCGTGATCGTCGTGTCGCCCGGCTTCTGTGTGCTGACCGACAGCAAGACGTACCGGTTCACCCGGGGCTGACCCGGCCCCTTCGCGCCGGGCGGCGGGTGGTGCTTTTCTGGTGGTATCGGCCATGACCACGAGAGGGAGCGATCACGATGGACGGTGAGCGACTGCATCCGGAGTCCGTCTCGGTGGAGCTGAGCGGATGCAGCAAGGAGGACGCCCGGGTCGTGTTCGACACCCTGTGCGCGTGCTTCTCCTCCGACCGGCACGCGGGCGACGTGACCAGGGAGTACGACGAGGTGCGCCCGACCGTGTGGCTCGGCACCTTCGACGTGGCCGACGAACAGCGGGGCGAGTGCGACCCCGCCCGGCTCGGGGCGTCCGTGGAGGCCGACGTACAGGGCGGTTACTGGGCGATCGAGAGGTTCCGCACCACCCTGGACTCCCTGTTCACCGTGCACGACCTGAGCACGGCCTCCGGGGACCAGGAACGGGAACTGCACGTACGACTCGAGAGTCACTGAGCCGGCCCTTCCGAGCGCGGTGAAGTGTGCGCCACCCCGTTTTGCAACTAGTTGCAAAATGAGGTGGCGGTCCTCTACAACAGAGGCACCACACCGCGCACGGAGGGCCCGATGAGCCGTTACCCGCACCTGCTGAGCCCGCTCGACCTGGGCTTCACCACGCTGCCCAACCGGGTCCTGATGGGCTCCATGCACGTCGGGCTGGAAGAGGCCGAGCGCGGCTTCGAGCGCATGGCCGCCTTCTACGCCGCCCGGGCCCGCGGGGGAGTGGGCCTCATCGTCACCGGCGGCATAGCCCCCAACGACGAGGGCCGCCCGTACGAGGGCGGCGCCAAGCTCACCACGTCGGACGAGGCCGGGCGGCACCGTGTCGTCACCGACGCCGTGCACCGCGAGGGCGGCCGCATAGCCCTGCAGATCCTGCACTTCGGCCGCTACGCCTACCACGCGGACCTGGTCGCCCCGAGCGCGCTCCAGGCCCCGATCAGCCCCCACGTGCCGCGCGAGCTGACCGACGCCGAGGTCGAGCGCACCATCGACGACTACGTCCGCACCGCCCGCCTGGCGCGCGAGGCCGGGTACGACGGCGTCGAGATCATGGGCTCCGAGGGCTACCTCATCAACGAGTTCATCGCCGCGCGGACCAACCACCGCACCGACCGCTGGGGCGGCTCGTACCAGAACCGCACCCGCTTCCCCGTCGAGATCGTCCGCCGAGTGTGCGAGGCCGTCGGCGAGGACTTCATCGTCGTCTACCGCCTGTCCATGCTCGACCTGGTGCCCGGCGGCTCCACCCTCGACGAGGTGATCACCCTCGCCAAGGCCGTCGAGGCCGCCGGGGCGACCATCATCAACACCGGCATCGGCTGGCACGAGGCCCGCATCCCCACCATCGCCACCTCCGTGCCCCGCGGCGCCTACACCTGGGTCACCCGGCGACTCATGGGCGAGGTGTCGGTCCCGCTCGTCACCACCAACCGCATCAACACCCCCGAGGTGGCCGAGGCGCTGCTCGCCGAGGGCACCGCCGACATGGTCTCGATGGCCCGCCCGATGCTCGCCGACCCCGACTTCGTCGCCAAGGCCGCGGCCGGCCGCCCCGAGGCCATCAACACCTGCATCGGCTGCAACCAGGCCTGCCTGGACCACACCTTCAGCGGACAGATCACCTCCTGCCTGGTCAACCCGCGCGCCTGCCACGAGACCGAGCTGGTCCTGACCCCCACCCGGCGGCGCAAGCGCGTCGCCGTCGTCGGCGCCGGACCGGCCGGCCTTGCCTGCGCGGTGAGCGCCGCCGAACGCGGCCACGAGGTCACCCTGTTCGACGCCGCGAGCGAGATCGGCGGACAGCTGAACGTCGCCCGCAAGGTCCCCGGCAAGCAGGAGTTCGACGAGACGCTGCGCTACTTCCGTACGCAGCTGGCGGCACACGGCGTCGACGTACGCCTGAACACCCGCGTCGGCGTCGCCGACCTCACCGGCCACGACGAGGTCGTCGTCGCCACCGGCGTCACCCCGCGCACGCCCGACATCCCCGGCGTCGGCCACCCGTCCGTCGTCGGCTACCTCGACGTCCTGCGCGACGGCGCCCCCGTCGGCGAACGCGTCGCGATCCTCGGCGCGGGCGGCATCGGCTTCGACGTCGCCGAGTACCTCACCGACGGCGGCGACAAGGCGCACGAGGACCCCGAGGCGTACTTCCGCCTCTGGGGCGTCGACACCGGCTACCGCGCCCCCGGCGGCCTCGCCGCGCCCGAACGTCCCGCACCGCCGCGCACCGTCCACCTGCTCCAGCGCAAGACCTCCAAGGTCGGCGCCGGACTCGGCAGGACCACCGGCTGGATCCACCGCACCGAGCTGAAGCACCGCGGCGTCACCATGGTCCCGGGCGTGCGCTACGACCGGATCGACGACGCCGGACTCCACATCACCGTCGGCGACGAGTCCACCGTGCTGGAGGTCGACACGGTCGTCCTGTGCACGGGCCAGGAACCGAGCCGGAGCCTGTACGACGACCTGGTCGCCGCCGGACACCGCGCGCACCTCATCGGCGGCGCCGACGTGGCCGCCGAACTGGACGCCAAGCGCGCCGTCAAGCAGGGCACCGAGCTGGCGGCGGCGCTGTAGGGCAGGGCGGGCGGAGGGCGGGCGGGCCGTCCCTAGGATGAGCCCATGTCACTCCCGCACGCGATCCTCACCGCCCTGGTCGAAAAGCCGTCGTCGGGGCTGGAGCTGACCCGCCGGTTCGACAGGTCGATCGGCTACTTCTGGTCGGCCACGCACCAGCAGATCTATCGCGAGCTGGGAAAACTGGAGGCGGAGGGCCTGATCCGCGCACTGCCCGGCCGGCAGCCGGCCCGCGGGCAGAAGAAGTCCTACGAGGTCCTGCCCGCGGGCCGCGCCGAACTGGCCCGCTGGACCGCCGCCCCGCACGACCCCAAGCCCCTGCGGGACACGATGCTGCTGCGGCTGCGCGCCGCCGCCGTGGTCGGCGCCGCCGGTGTCGAGGCGGATCTGCGGCGCCATCTGGAGCTGCACGAACGGCAGTTGGCCGAGTACGAGGAGATCGAGGAGCGGGACTTCCCGCCCGGTCGCGACAGCACCGAGGACCGGCTGCGGCACCTGGTGCTGCGAGCCGGCATCGACCTGGAGACGTTCTGGACCCAGTGGCTCAGGCACGCGCTGGCGGAGTTCGCCGAGCTGCCCGGCGACGAACCGGCCTGACCGCCTTGGTGGGAGCCCGTTCAGAACCGGTACGGCTTCGAGCGGCGGCGCAGGAACCACGCCGCGGCGATGGCCCCGGTACCCACCAGCGCGCCGCCCGCCACCAGGGTGGCCGTGCCGTAGTCCTGGACGGCCCCGCCGAGACCGCCCATGACACCGCCCGGCGACGCGGACGGAGAGGGAGCGGCGGAACGGCTGGGCGAGGGTGAGGGAGCCGAGGAGACGATGACCGTCTGGGTGCCGGCGGTGCTGTTGTTCGAGCACATGACGATCACCGTGTAGGTGCCCGGAGAGATACCCGACCAGGCCGCGGACTGGCCCGAACCGCTGCCGGACAGCGCCACCTGACGCCCCTGGGCGAAATCCCGCTGGCTGCTGGTGAGCAGCGAGGCGGTGCCCCAACTGCCGTTGAGCTGGGCGCAGGCCGTGGTCGTGACCGACACCGTGGTCCCGGTGGTGCTCACGGAGATCCCCGGTCCGGCCAGAGCCGGCCCTTTGACCAGGACGACGGGCAGCGCGGCGACGGCTGCCACGGTCGCACCGGAGCGGAGAAGGGGCGATGAGATGCGCATGTGGACTGCCCTCCGGCGGCACGGTCGGCGGTACATCCCTTGCGCCGCCGGGGTCGGGAACGCCCGTGCCCCCTCTGGCAGCCAACAGGGCGCCGGCCGCGCCCGCATGCGGAGCGCGACCGCCCAGGTGACGCGTTCACCGCTCCGCCCCGCCCGGGAGCCGACCGGGCGTCATCAGCCCGCGCCCGTGGTCACCTTCCGCTCCGCCGAGAACCCGCCCCAGGTCCCGTCGGCCAGCCTCGCCCGGATCCGGACCCGGTGCGTGACCCCGGCCTCGCGACCGGTGTAGAAGCTGTACTCGGCGCGGTCGCGCGGCGCGTCGGCCCCGTAGACCAGCGAGGTCGCCGCACGTCCGTCGAGGTGGATCTGGTACTCGGTCACCGGACCGTCCGTGCGCGGCGGGACCCAGGACAGGTCGAGGTAGTACGCCCCGTCGGCCAGACGGGAAGCGGCGCGCAGTCCGGTGGGCGCGGTGGTGCGCCCGTCGTCGGAACCCGGGGTGGTGAGCCGGACGGCGGTGCCGGCGGGGGAGACGTTGTCGGCGGCGTCCCGCGCCCGGACGGTGAACGCGTAACGGGTGCCCGGTCGCAGCCCCGTGACCACGGCCGCCGTCTGCTCGCCGCCGACGCTGTGCACCTTCGCGTCGCCCTGGTAGACGTCGTACGACACGACTTCGCGGTCGTCCTCGGCGGCCGACCAGGTGAGCTGGACCGCCCGGCTGTCCACCGCCCGGCCGCGCACGTCACCCGGGCGGGTCGGAGCGGACGCGTCGGCCACCGCGGCGGGAGTGGTCGCCCGCACCTCCTGGCTGCGCGGCCCGAGCCGCCCGTCGGCGTCCCGCGCCCGCACGGTGAAGGCGTACGCCGTCGAGGGGCGCAGCCGGGTGACGTCCACCATCCGCTCGGACGCCGGCACCTCCTTGACCAGCGTGCCGCCGCGGTACACCTCGTAGGTCTCGACGTCGTCGACCGCGTTCCACATCACGTGCACGGTCGTCGCGCTGCCGGCCTTGGCGGTGATGCCCGTGGGCACCGCGGGCAGCCCACCGGTGTCACCGTCCTCGCCCGTGCCCCAGCCGCAGGACGTGAGCAGGACGAGCACCCCGCAGAGCAGGGCGCACCGGCGCGCAAGAGCGGGAACGGGAACGTCACGCACGGCTCTGCCTCCCCTACGGCGTCGACTCGACGGCTGCGGCGGTGACTCGACGGCCGTGGCCCGCAATGGTCCGGACCAATATGACGCCTATGGCGCGGCCACATCAAGAGGGCCGTGGGTCACGGTCACTCGGAAGGGTTACGTATGCTGAGTCACCTCACGGCCGAACTCCTCGTATGTCCAGGGCAGTTCGGTCCGGTGGCGCGTGGACCGCTGTCGTCGCTGACCCCGCGCCGGCGCGGGCGGCCGGACGGGCCGGAGCCGGAACAGGCCCGGCCCGCCCGCCCCCGGTCGTCCGCCTCTCGTCACACGGAGCGGACAGCGGGTGTGCACCGTCTGGCCCTGTAAAAGGTGGTCGCGTGAGCGTTTCGGGGACAGATGGGGCCGAGTGTTCGCCCATGTCCCCGAGGAGAGGCCACAACGTGCGTGTCCAGTCGCTGACACTGGTCGCGGCCAGCGCCGCCCTGCTCGCCCCCACGACGTTCCCCGACGCTCCGCCCGCGCCACTCCCCGACCCGGCGCGGATCCTGCTGCCCGGCACCCCCGACCGGGCCGTGCCGCTGCGCGCGGACCGGTCCGGAGTCCGGGTCGGACCCGTCCCGCACGTTCCGGCCGGGCAGCCCGCGCCCCCCTCGCGGGTCGGACCGGACTCGGCGGCCGGTGCCCGTCCGAAGCGGAACGGGCACGAGGGACCGGTCCGCGCGGCCGACCTGCTGGCCAGGGTGCGGGACTGCGACCCCGTCTCGCGCGGGCGCTACCGCAGCGACGCCGGAGCGCCGGCGGACATCCCGGTCTGCGGCACAGAGGACGCCGTGTACTGGAAGGCCGACCTGGACGTCGACTGCGACGGCAGGCCCGGCGACCGGTGCAACGGCCGCACCGACCCGCACTTCAGCCCCGCCACCGCGTACACGGAGTCGGACGGCCGCCCGCTGGACGCCGAACGCCTGCCCTACGTCGTCGTGCCCGGACCGAGCGACACCTGGGACCCCGGCGAGGACGACGTCCGCGGCGGATCGCTCGCGGCCCTGGTCCACGGGGACCGGGTGCGGTACGCGGTCGTCGGTGACGTCGGCCCCAGCGACCTCGTCGGCGAGGCCTCCTACGCCGCCGCGCGTTCCCTCGGCATCCCGGCGGATCCGGCGGGCGGCGGCGTGGCCTCCGACGTGACGTACATCGTCTTCAAGGACAGCGAGGTCGAGCCCATCGAGGACACGGCCGCGGCCGAGAAGGCGGGGGAGCGGCTGGCACGGAAGTTCGTGGACGGGGACTGAGCGGGCCGGGGCGGCCGGGACCCGACGGGACCGACCGCCCCGGACCTTCCGTCGGGACCTTTCGTCGGCACCGTCCGTCCGGGCCTCCGGCGCAAGACTCCGGTTCTGGACTCCAAATCTGGACTCCGGCTCAGCCTCCCCCGTTCGGACCGTCCGCTCAGGCCTTCCGGTAGGTGTACGCCTCCGCGGCCGCCGCCTCCACGGCCGCGAGGTCGGCGCCCGTCGAGGCCGTGACGACCGCCGCCACCGCGCCCTCGACGAAGGGCGCGTCCACGAGACGGGTGTTGTCCGGGAGCTCGTCGCCCTCGGCGAGCAGCGCCTTGACGGTGAGCACCGCACTGCCGAGGTCGGTGAGGACGGCGACCCCCGCACCCCGGTCCACGGACGCGGCGGCGGCCGCGACCAGTTCCGAGCTGGTACCGAACTCACCGGAGGCGGTACCGCCCGCCGGGGCGACGGCCACCGCCCCGGCGCCGCCCGACAGGGCCTTCGCCAGTTCCGCCACGGAGGCGGCCACCTCGGCGCTGTGGGAGACCAGCACGATCCCCACCAGCCGCTGCTCGTCACTCACCGGCCGTCTCCTTCAGCGCCTCGAAGAGCAGCGCGGCCGAGGTCGCCCCCGGGTCCTGGTGACCGATGCTGCGCTCGCCCAAATAGCTCGCCCTGCCCTTGCGGGCCTGCAACGGCGTGGTCGCCTCGGCTCCCTCCACGGCCGCCGTACGGGCCGCGGCGAACGAGTCGCCCAGGGCGTCCACGGCGGGCACCAGGGCGTCGACCATGGTCTTGTCGCCCGGCGCGGCACCGCCCAGCGTCCGGACGGCGTCCACCCCCGTCCGCAGTGCCTCGGCCAGCTGGTCCGCGTTCACCTCCGCCGAGTCCCCAAGCGCCTTGCCGGTACGGCGCAGCAGCGTCCCGTACAGGGGCCCGGAGGCACCGCCGACCGTGGAGATGAGCTGCCGCCCGGCGAGGATCAGGACGGCGCCGGGAGTTCCGGGCGCCTCCTTCTCCAGCGCGGCGGCCACGGCCGTGAACCCGCGCTGGAGATTGCTGCCGTGGTCGGCGTCGCCGATGGGTGAGTCGAGAGCGGTGAGCCGTTCCGCCTCGCGGTCCACCAGCGCGGTGGTCGCCGTCATCCAACGGCGGAAGAAGTCGGCGTCGAGCACAGGATCTCCTTGCCTGGTAGGTACGTGGCGATTCTTCCCCCGCTCGCCGTCACATGCCCCACCTCAGGCCCGGGGTGCTGACCGGCGCGTCCCACAGTCCGAGCAGTTCCTCGTCGATCTCGCACAGGGTGACCGAGGCGCCGGCCATGTCCAGGGAGGTGACGTAGTTCCCGACGAGGGTGCGGGCGACGGCCACACCCCGCTCGCCCAGTACGCGCTGCACCTCGGCGTTGAATCCGTACAGCTCGAGCAGCGGCGTCGCGCCCATGCCGTTGACCAGGACGAGGACGGGGTTGCGCGGGCCGAGGTCGGTCAGCACCGCGTCCACGGCGGCCTCGGCGATCTCGCCCGAGGTCATCATCGGGCGCCGCTCCCGGCCGGGCTCCCCGTGGATGCCGATGCCCAGTTCCAGCTCACCGGAGGGGAGGTCGAAGGTGGGGCTGCCCTTGGCCGGCGTCGTGACGGCGCTGAGCGCCACCCCGAAACTGCGGGAGCTGTCGTTGACCCGGCGGGCGATCGCCTCCACCTGCTCCAGCGGCCGGCCCTCACGCGCCGCCGCCCCGGCGATCTTCTCCACGAACAGGGTCGCCCCCGTGCCGCGCCGCCCGGCCGTGTAGAGGCTGTCCGTCACCGCCACGTCGTCGTTGACCAGCACCTTCGCGACCTGGATGCCCTCGTCCTCGGCCAGTTCGGCGGCCATGTCGAAGTTGAGCACGTCACCGGTGTAGTTCTTGACGACGAAGAGCACCCCGGCCCCGCTGTCCACGGCCGCCGCGGCCCGCACCATCTGGTCCGGCACCGGCGAGGTGAAGACCTCACCCGGACAGGCGGCCGACAGCATCCCGGGCCCCACGAACCCGCCGTGCAGCGGCTCGTGCCCGGAACCACCCCCCGACACCAGAGCGACCTGCCCGGCCACGGGGGCGTCCCGCCGCACGATCACCCTGTTCTCGACATCCACGGTCAACTCGGGATGGGCGGCCGCCATACCGCGCAGCGCGTCCGCGACGACGGTCTCGGGAACGTTGATGAGCATCCTCAAGGCTATCTCCTAGGCAGGTTGGCAGGCGGGCGTCTGACCTGTGTCTTTGCTGGTCAGAGTCATGGAGGTCAGTTCGTGACCTTGACGGTCGGTGGCGGTCGTGAGCGGGTTCTGGCGGTACTGACGCTGGCTCAATGCTGACCTTGATGACATAGCGTCAGGTTTTCACGGCGAGTCGGCTACAGACCGACAAGAGTCCTGCAAGGGCAGTATCGACCGTGCGACCGCGAAGGTCACGCGAGGCGACGTCTGCAGAGGCTAGGGAATACCGATCTGGCAGATACGACCAAAGCGCAGGAGCTGTCACACGCCTGCTCCTGCCTCAAGGGGCTGCCGCTCGCCACTTCCACACACTGCTCGCGCGATCGCCGTTCCGGGGACCTCGCCGCGCAACGGCGGAACTCCGGCCTGGATGCGCACTGCGAAGGTGCCGACGGTCCTCGGTGATGACGGCGCCCACATCAACACCGGGCCGATCGTCCCGCCCGCACGCACAACCTCGCCCTCGCCGCATGACCACACATGTCCGAACACCGCTCCGACCTGCCCGATCACGGCCTTCTGCAACATCCTTCAGGCCCTCATCGTCGTAGTACCGCAACGACCTCGCGCTTATGCCGCTGACTCCGGAAGCTTGGCTGATCTTCATAGCTGACAGCAACGTCCGGGGCGCCCCAGGCTTCCGAGCGTCAGCGACCCCCTGTCCCGCAACATCAGGTGGATTGGTCCCCGACGTCTGCGGGTATAGCGTCGGCTCTCCACGTTTTGCATAATGCAAAAGTAGGAGAGGAGTGGAATGACCACGACCGGCACCACAGCAGGCCATGGGCCGGGCCTTCCGGCAGCCCGTCCGGCCAACGCACCCGGGCGCGCGGGGCTGCGCTCGGCACCCTGGGGTTTGATGGCACTGGCGGTGGTCGTCGGCGCGGGTGCCGGAGTGGGGTCGCTCGTCTTCCGCTGGTGCATCGGCGTCTTCACTCACCTGTTCTCCGGCCACACCGACTACGCGGCCGCGCCCGGAACGGCCAACCCGCATGTGCCCTGGCTGGGCCCGTATTTCGTCCTGGTGGCGCCGGTACTCGGCGGACTCCTGTACGGTCCGCTCGTCCACCGGTTCGCCAGGGAGGCCCGGGGCCACGGGGTGCCCGAAGTCATGGTCGCGGTCGCCCAGCGCGGTGGACGGATCAGCCCCAAAGTCGCGGTGGTCAAGACCCTCGCCTCGGCGCTGACGATCGGCTCGGGAGGCTCGGTCGGCCGGGAAGGGCCGATCGTGCAGATCGGCTCCGCACTCGGCTCCACCCTGGGCCGCGTGGCCAAGGTGACCGAGGGACGGATGAGACTGCTGGTCGCCTGCGGGGCCGCGGCGGGCATCGCCGCGACCTTCAACGCCCCGCTCGCCGGCGTCTTCTTCGCCATGGAGCTCATCCTCGGCACCATGAGCGCGGAGGCGTTCGGTGCCACGGTCCTGTCCAGCGTCACCGCGAGCGTGATCGGACGCGCCGCTCTGGGCGACGTCGCATTCCTCGACCTGCCGGACTTCCACGTCGGCCACCTCGCCCAGTACGGCCTCTTCGCCCTGCTCGGCCTCGTCGCCGCCCTGGCGGGGGTGGGCTTCTCCAAGATTCTTTACCTGATCGAGGACGCCTGTGACTGGCTGTGGCGCGGCCCGGAGTGGCTGCGCCCGGCAGTCGGAGGGCTGGCGCTCGGCCTGCTCCTCCTCGTCCTGCCCGAGATGTACGGCGTCGGCTACCCGGTGCTTCAGAAGGCCACCGAGGGCGGGTACGCGATGGGATTCCTGCTGCTCCTGCTGGCCGGCAAGGTGCTCGCGACCAGCCTGACGATCGGTATCGGGGGTTCGGGCGGCGTCTTCGCGCCCAGCCTCTTCATCGGCGCGATGCTCGGCACCGCCTACGGCACCGCGGTCCATGGCCTGCTGCCGGGGACCGCGGGGCCCGTGGGGGCGTACGCCCTGGTGGGGATGGGTTCCGTGTTCGCCGGGGCCGCCCGTGCCCCGATCACGGCGGTGGTGATCCTCTTCGAACTGACCGGCGAGTACAGCATCATCCTGCCACTGATGCTGGCCATCGTGCTGTCCACAACCGTGAGCCGCCTGCTGTCGAGGGACACCATCTACACGCTCAAGCTGCGCCGTCGCGGCATCGACCTCTCGGGGCCCGTTCGGGGTGCGCCGATCGGCGCCCAGCGGATCGGCGCCGTGATGGAGCCGCTGCCCGCACCGCTGCCCGCGGCCACCAGTCTGGTCGAGGCGGCCGACCGCCTGAGCCTGTCCGGCCACGGAGGACTCCCCGTGATCGACGCCTCCGGCACGTATGTCGGTGTCGTGACCGCCCAGGCGGTGGCCGAGGCACTCGCGGAGCAACCGGACAGCGCCCCCGAGCACGTCGGCCGCCTCGCCGTGCCGACCGCCCGCGTCACTGCGGACCAGCCCGTGACCCGGGCCTTGGCCGCTCTCGTCTCCGCCCCCGGCACCGGACTGCCGGTGTTCGACTCGGCGGACGGGAGCCCCAGAGGGTGGCTGAGCCCGCACAGCGCGCTGCGTGCCGTACATGTCGAGACGGCCCACCGCTCGAAGCCGGGCGGCAGGGTGGGCGCCGTGACGGCGCTCGGCCCTTCGGCTCCGGGCAGGCGACGTCACACGTCGTGAGCCGCCGGAAGGTCCACCACCCATCCCAACGGGTGGGTCTCGGCGATGTCCGAGGTCGGGGCGAGGGGCTCGGCTCCGGCCCGGTTGAAGGCGGCCAGGGCTTCGATGAGCGCCAGCCGCTGTGTAGGGGTGAGCATTTCCACGATTCCGGCGATCTCGGAACGCCGTCGGGCCGTGACGTGCTCGACCGTGCGACGCCCTTCCTCCGTGAGCTGCAGCAGCGTCTCCCGGCGGTTGCGGGGGTTGAGCTGCCGGGCGGCGAGGCCTGCCGCGATCAGGCGGTCAACCATGCGCATCGCCGTGGACGGCGCGACCTGCAACTGCTCTGCGAGCGTGACCAGCTTGGTCGCCCCTCTCGTGAGCACCACCAGCATGCGGAACTGCGCCAGCGTCACCCGTTCCTCGACCGCGGCCAGAGAACGGGCGGACACCGCGACCAGCAACCGCGACGCGGTCAGCACCTCTCGGGTGACGGCATCCACGTCGTCCGTGGCTCCCAGCGGGCTCTCCTGCTCGGTCATGCTCCCTTTCTACCGTGCCGAAGCCCTCGTCCACACGGCGGTGGCACCAGCCCAGCGGCAAGAGACGCGGAACGGCCGGGTCAGAGACGGCGAACCGCGCCGCGGTCACGGAGCGACAACAGGTCGGACTCAGCACTTCTCCCGACCCTCCCCGACATATTTAGACTATGCAAAACTTTCTGAGATGAACCATTCGTCGACGGACCGTCTGCCCCACTGAAGCCGGATTCGACGTCCATCCGCACCGGGAGGCGGACATGCCCGACAAGGACACGGTTACCCCGCGGCCTTCCCCGCCCACGGGATGGCGCCGGGCAATCGCCCGTATCCCCGTCCTGCTGTTCCGCGCCGGTCTCGGCCCGGTCTTCGGCCAGCGCCTCCTACTGCTGCACCACGCGGGGCGGGTTTCAGGACTGGACCGCCGGGTCGTCCTCGAAGTGGTGGCGTACGAACCGGACTCCCGGGCATGGACCGTCGCCTCGGGTTTCGGCCCGGGTGCCGACTGGTACCGCAACCTCCGCGCGCAGCCGAAGACCGTCCTGCAGTTCGGCAACCGGCACCACGCCGTCACCGCCTACTTCCTCTCCCCGGGGGACGGCGCCGCGATCATGGAGGAGTACGGCGCGCGCCGCCCCCGCACCGCCCGCCGACTGTGCGCGTTCATGGGCCTGCCCGCCGACGGCAGCGCGTCGGCGTTGCGCCGCGCCGGGCACGCGACCCCCTTCGTACGCCTCGAATCCGACACACCCCCGCGAAACCGGGCACGACGCGCCGGCGACGGTGGCAGGCAGGAGCGCTGACGTGCACGACCCCGTCCCCGCGTCCGAGTGGCGGAAGTTCCTCACCGACAGCGAGAAAGCCATCCGAGGATCCGCCCCCGTCGAGCCGACCGCCCGGGAACGCATCGCCGCGCGCCCCCGAGAACCTGGTGCCGGGCAGAGCCCCGTCGGCGAACTCTGGAGCGACGACACGAAGACCGCACCACAATGGCGGAGCCTCGACACCCGAAGCAGGCTGCGCCGTGTCGGACGCATCGTCACCGCGGGCGCGGCCCTCGCCCTCCTCCTGGCACTGTTCTCCTGCCTCCCCCGGACCCCGCCGGGTCTTCCCACACATACGCATGACACCACGCCACGACAGAACGCCACCGCCGACGACCGTCCACGGACAGAAGACCCCTCCGCCCCAACGGCCGGCAGCTCCGAGGGACGAGACCTGACTTCCTGACTCAGGATGCCTCCAGCCGTTTCGCGAGCCGCTGTCCGGAACAGTGCTGCTCGACCGTTCGTGGTCAAAACCCGCCTGGGGCAAGCCAGGAGCACACCGCCCTCCCGGGCGGCGCCAGGTCGGGGTCATAGAGGGCGAAGGTGCGTGTCCCGCATACCTGGAGCCCCCGGACGAACAGGTCGACGGTGTCGTCCGGAGCGTCGGTGGCGAGGTACGGCGTGAACGCGCGGCCGCGGAGCGTCGGGCCGCGACGGGACGGCCGGCGGGTCAGGCCGGCAGGGCTCGGACGAGTACGGAAGGACAGACGGCGGAGGACGTACGGCAGTAGTCGACGTGCCGCCGGCTGATCAGCCGCGCACCCGAGGGGGGTGGGTACGGGTGCGCGGCTGATCAGCCGCGCACCCGNAAGGGGTCCGTACCGCCGCCGACCACCTTGCGCCCCATGGTGTCGCTGACCGTGAACTCCGCGTTCGGTACCGGATCGTTGACGGGGTCGAGGACGCGGCAGACAGGGAGGTGCGGGTGGTGCGCGGCTGATCAGCCGCGCACCCGTACCCACCCCCCTCGGGGCTGCGGCGGGTGCGACCGGATCGGCTGACCGCCCGGCGGCCAGGTTCTTGCTCGAATCGAGGCTTTCGCCGGGTGGCGCTACGGTGTTTGTGGGGGGATGTCCCACGAGGGACCGCTCTGTGCGGTGATGAGACCTCCGCAACGGGAGCCCGGTCCTCACCTGCCCGACCTGCGGGAGGAATCATGACCAACCCCGAGCAAGACCCCAACCAGCAAGAAGGTCCCGCGGACGGTGGTGCGGCCGGGACGCCCGGTGTGCATGACGGTGGGGCCGATGGTGGTGCGGAGGGTCCTGCGGACGGTGGTGCGGCCGGGACGCCCGGTGTGCATGACGGTGGGGCCGATGGTGGTGCGGAGGGTCCTGCGGACGGTGGTGCGGCCGGGACGCCCGGTGTGCATGACGGTGGGGCCGACGGTGGTGCGGACGAGTCCTCCAGCGGCACTTGAGTACCTCCCCGAGCGGATCCCAGCGCCGTGGCCCTGCGACAGCAGGCGCCGGGGCGCTGAACCGTCTGATCGACATGAGCCGGGGCGAATTCGCCCGTGACGTCTGGGCGCGGACAGCGCTGCACACACGGCGAGCGGATGACTTCTCCGATCTGTTCTCCGCGGACGCCGTGGACGAGCTGATCTCGCGACGCGGGCTGCGCACACCGTTCCTCCGTGTGGCCAAGGACGGCTCCGCACTTCCCGACGCGTCGTTCACCGCGTCCGCCGGCGTCGGATCCACCATCCCCGACCAGCTCGACGACACCGCCGTGTGGCGCGCCTTCGCCGACGGCGCCACCCTGGTGCTGCAGGCCCTCCAACGCACGTGGGAGCCGCTCGGCGGCTTCGTCGCCGCGCTGAGTGCGGAACTCGGGCACCCGGTGCAGGCCAACGCCTACGTCACTCCACCGCAGAACCGTGGGTTCGACGACCACTACGACGTGCACGACGTCTTCGTCGTGCAGATCCAGGGCACCAAGCGCTGGCTGATCCACGAGCCGGTCCACGCCGACCCGCTGCGTGACCAGCCCTGGACCGACCGGCGCTCCGCCGTCGCCGAGGCGGCGAAGGACGACGCCCACATCGACACCGTGCTCGAGCCCGGTGACACCCTCTACCTGCCGCGGGGGTGGCTGCACTCCGCCCAGGCACAGGGCGCGGTCTCGATCCACTTGACGCTGGGCATCCACAACTGGACGCGGTACGCGCTGGCCGAGCAGCTCGCGCAGTCGGCCCTCGCGGTGCTGCGCGACGACCCCCGCATGCGCACCACCCTCCCCCTGGGCATCGAGGAGCCGGACGACGAGATCGACACCGTCCGGAACCTCCTCGCCGCCGCCGTCGAAGAGGTGGACCCCGCACCGCTGTTCCACCGCACCCGGCGCGGGCAGGGACGGCCTGCGCCGTTGGGACCGCTGGTCCAGTTCGAGGCAGTCGACGGGCTCGGTCCCGATTCCGAGGTACGGCTGCGCGACGGACTGGAGCCGCGACTGGAGGGCCGGCTCCTGCGTACCCGCGTGGGCCGGCTCGAGTTCCCCGAGGACGACCTGGCGTCCGTCGCCCTCGTGCTCGGCGGGGAAACACACAGGGCCGGCGACCTCGGCGTCGGACTCGTCGGGAGACTGCTTCGTGCGGGCGTAGTGGTGCCCGCCGCATCGTGATGTCCCCGGCGGATGCGGCAGGCCCCTTCTTCTGTTCCGACGCCGCCCGCGTACGCGGCGACCCGATCGCCGGTACGGCCCCGTACGGCGGTGTCTGGGTTCTCGTCGAGTACCGGGGAGGCTGGCCGCCCAACGGTTTCGACGGCCTCGACTTCGAGCCCGGCGTCAAAGCACGCGTGTACCGCGCCGCCCGGGCGGCGCGGGCGCGGGTGCTCCTGGTGAGGCGGCACGGCCGTCGCGCGTCTTCGGGGCCCGTCCCCCGCTGGGCCGTACTGCGCTACGACGGTTCCGGGGCCTACCGCCAGCAGTGGGGTACGTGGAACTCGGACGCGGACCTGGCCGGGATCGTGGATGCCCTCGGCGCCCCGGGAGAAGTCGGTCACCCGCCCGTCCTCCTCGTCTGTGCGCACGGTCAGCACGACCCGTGCTGCGCGATCCGCGGGCGGCCCGTGGCGCGTGCGCTGAGCGAGCGCTGGCCGGACCTGGTGTGGGAGTGCGCGCACGTCGGCGGCGACCGTTTCGCCGCCAACGTCGTCGTCGCGCCCGACGGCGTCTACTACGGCGGCCTCGACGGCAGGTCGTCCGTCGCGGCGATCGAGGCGCATCTGGCCGGTCGGATTCACGCGGAGCACCTACGGGGGTACACGGACCTCTTTCCGGCGCAGCAGGCCGCTGTCGCCGCCGTACTCGGACACGTCGGACCGGCAGGCCGGCACGACTACGCGGTCACCGAAACGTCCCGCGACGGCGACCGCTGGAGGATCCGTGTCGCGGGCTGCCCGCCCCGAGCCCCGTCGTTCGACGTCGAGGTGCGGGCGTACCGCTCTCCGTCGACCCGGTTGACGTGCCGCGGAGCGGCGAGGAGTTCGGCCGTGGTCCACGAAGTCACCTCGATCCTCCCGGGGTGAGTCCTCGACCGAGACCAACCGCCCGACTCGACTGGCTGCGCATGCGCATGAAGGCGGCCGCGCCGCAGACTCGAGAAGGACCGGCGCCCGCGGGGATCGAGCGCACCGCTTCCCGGACGTCGTCGACGAAGGTCACGGCGACTCCGGGCCGGGCGGCGGGTAGATCAGCCGGCCGTCGCGGACCCGTGCGTGCTCGTTCAGGACAGCCGGTTTCGTGGTCGTCCTCGACATGATGTGCACGACCTCCACTCCGGCGACCAGCAGCGCGTCCGTGATCAGCCGCCGGTGGCACCGCCACGGCACCGCCTCGCTGCACATGACCGCGGGCCGCTCACGCTTCGCCAGTCCGATCAGTTCGTCCAGGCCCTCCGCGAACGCGTCGCCCGCCATGTAATCGGCGTAATCACGGAACGCCTTCACCCGCCACGCGCCATTTTCACTGGCGACGTTCTTGGGGGTGTACCGCCGGCCTCCGAGCCGAGGAATCCAACGGTATGCGATGTCGGACGGCAAAGCCTCGACGAGGGCCGCCCGGTTCCACTGGGGATACTTTCTCGACGAAGGGAAGGAGCGGACGTCGACCAGGCAGGTGATGTCGTGCTCGCGCAGCATCTCCAGCACCTCGTCGAATCCGCGCGTCGAATGCCCGATCGTGTGGACCCGGCCGTACCGACCGGCGGGCGGGCTGGTGGACGGGCTGGTGGACGGGTTGCTCCTGGGCACGGGATCAGTCACTGAGCCTTCGTCAGGGCTCCACCCTTGTGCATGGCGACGTGATCGGTCCTGTCACTCTTTATTTCGTATTGCGGGTCGTCCTCGGAGCAGTGCCGCGTATATCCCTTGAATTCCACGTCCCGCGTATGCCTTTTGATGATGACGCCTTCCACGTGCCCGGCCTCCGAGTTCCAGCGCACGTGGTCTCCCACGGAGAATTTCTCAGCCATTCCGGTCCCTCCGTTCCGCTCTTCGCGTCTTCCAGAATCTCATGCGGCCGGGGCAGCAGCTATCCAGCGGGCATGACGCAGTGCGGCTGCCGAAAACTACGTGGCCGACGGGTTGCCGGGGAGACGCTCCAGTGCGGAGGCCACGTCGGTGTGCCGGGCGACCTCCAGCAGGGCGCGGGCCATGGTCGAACCCGGCGCCCGCGCGCTGACCACGAGTCCCACCGGCACCGTCCGCGCCGGTCCGACGAGCGGCACGGCCCGCATTCCCTGGGGGATGCCGAAGACGTGCAGCCACGTGTGCGGCACGACACTGGCCCAACGGGCCGTCCTGACGTGTGCGAACAGCGTGGCCACCGAATCGGTTTCGATCCGGGGCGAGGGGCGCAGCCCGATCTCGGCGAACAGCGCGTCGACCACCCGCCGCCCCTGCATGGAACCGTTCAGCAGGCACAGCGGCAGCCGGGAGGCTTCCTCCCAGGTCGCCGTCGCCCGGTGCGCAGGTCCGTCCGTGATGTGTGTGAGCAGCACATGGCGCTCCTCGTAGAGAGGCGCTGCCCGGAATGCGTCGGGCAGGTTCTGAAGGTAGGTGATTCCGGCCTCGATCTCGAAGCTGAGCAGTTGCCGGAGAATGTCCTCGGACTGCAGGTCGGCCCGGACCTGCACCGTCACCAGCGGGTGCATGGCGCAGAACGGGGCGGTGAGCAGGGACACCGCCCCCGAGGCGGTGGGTACGGAACCGATGCGCAGGGCGCCGCTGAGTCCGGTCCGCAGGGCGCCGACCTCGTCCCGGAGCGCGTCACGGTCGGCCAGGATGCGCTGGGCCCAGACGACGATGCGCTCGCCCTCGGGTGTGAGGCCCTCGTACTTACGGGTGCGCCGGACCAGCGGAACGTCCAGTTCCTCCTCCAGCTTCCGGATCGCCTCGGACAGAGCGGGCTGGGAGACGCGGCAGGTCTGCGCGGCATGGGCGAAGTGATGTTCCCTGGAGAGGGCGACCAGGTACTCGAGCTGACGGAATAGCACGTTGTGGGTCTACCCTTCCCGTCGCCGGAAAACGGACCGGCGTCATGCCGACGGACGGCGGTGCAGCTTCTCCAGCAGGTCGTACGCGCTCTCCTCGGCGGCCGCGACCTCGGCGGGGTCCAGTCCTGCGGGCCACAGCTCGCCGGCGGCCGCGTCGTCGGCCTCGCGCAGCTCCACCACGGCCGCGGCCAGTTGCGCCTGGACTGCGGGCGATGGTTTCGACGTCTCCTCGAGCGCCGACTCGGCATGTTCAGCCGACCTCCTGCACGCGGCGAGGGCGCGTTCGGTCCGCTGGGCGGCGTGGTCGTGGACGACCACCATCGCGCACAGCAGGCCGACGACGATCCCGAGGAGACTGCCCAGCAGCCGGTGATGGACCAGCTCGCCGGCGGGGGCCGGTTCGGCCAGCTCGCTCAGCAACAGCGCGATGGGGGTGATGAACACGACCCCCAGACCGTAGTTGCGCACCACGATGTACTCCAGCAGGAACTCCATCAGCACGACGACCACCGTGAGCGCCACGGGAGCCGGATGCATGCCCAGCACGGCGAGGGCCAGCAGCACTCCGAAGACCGTTCCGACGGTGCGCTGCACGGCTCGCTGGGCGGTGGTCCTCAGGTTGACGGAGTGCAGTACGGCGGCTGCCGAGATCGCCGCCCAGTATCCGTGGTGCAGGCCCAGGAGCACGGCCAGCCCGCCGGCGGCCGCGGTGCCCAGGGCCATCCGCAGTGCGGGTATGGCCAGCACGGAGACGTGATCGGGGATGCCGAGGCGCCGCAGGCCCAGCAGCTCGGCCGCACGCCGGGCGACGCGGTCGACCGGTGCCCGGCCGGAACCTGTCGCCGGCGTCCCCCGCCCCTCGGGCTCCGGTCCCGGCGGCCACGGCAGCTCGGGCAGCAGAGCAGGAGCCCTGCGACGCCGGTCCGTCAGGAGGCGGGCCTGCCGGCGCAGGAGGGTCGCAGTGCCCACCGGGTCGGTGAGGCCCTGGCGTGCCGAGCCGACCAGCAACGACCAGGACAGGTGACTGAGCCGTACGAAGGACGAGGCGCGGTGGTGCCGCAGCGGTTCCGTGGCCGGTACGAGCCCGAGCGAACGGTAGGCGTTGAGCACGGCGTGGGTCGCCAGGTGCCGAGCCCGGCCCGCGGCAGCCTCGGACGGGGCGACCAGGAGATCGGCCACCGCCCGCAGCGCCGCGGCCACGGCCAGCCGCTGCGGACGGTCGGGGTGGACGAGCCACCCCGATATACCGAGGGCCCACGCCGCCACGGCTCCCGCGGCGGCCAGCGCGGTCTGGGGGAGGACATCGGCAATGGTCGAGGGGTCATTGGCCGCCACGGCGAACGAGAACAGCAGCATGACCGCTCCCAGCCCGCTCAGTCGCGTCGCGTCACAGGCCAGCTTGGCCAGCCCGGCGACGACCGCGGTCGCCGCGACCACGACCGCGTCTCCTGCTCCGCCCGCCCAGGGCCGGGCCCAGGCGCCCAGGGCCGATCCGCAGCCTACGCAGGCCGTCATGGCCACCGCGACGACGGCGAGCGCGCGGGCGCGCCGTGGGTACGGCAGGTTGCGGCCGAACGTGGTCGTGAAGCTGCCCAGCATGGCGTACACGGCGAGGTCGGGACGCCCCGCCCGGGTGAGCGGCAGTGCCAGCCAGCCCATGGCCAGTGCCGAGCGTGCCGCGAAGAGAAGGGCACCGTCCGCCGAGTGCAGGGCGAAGGCACCGCGGGGCGCGAGTGTGCGGACCGCGTCGGTCGTGAAGCGCCTGAAGCCGTGCCGGGAAACGGTCCGCAGGACGCGGCGCGGAGAGAGCATGACCGGCGGATCACCGGGCCCGGTCGTGCGGTTCCCGACGGGGGAACCGGGAGCGCTGCGGGAACGGCTTCCGCACGGATCGGATGGACAGGGACACCATGACCTCGGGGGAGGGTGAACAGTTCTTCGCGCATGACTGCGCGGGGCGGACGGACGACGACGGGCCCGGCGCTCGGCTTTCGGCGGTCGCCTCCTGCGGGTCCCGGTGAGCGTGGTCCATCACCTCGTCCATGTCGTCCGTCGCCCAACCGAGTTGCTCCGCACGCGGCGCCACCTGCCGCAGGCAGTCGGCGTCGCCGGCGCCGGATCGACCGCCTTCGCCTGCTGCCCGTCGCCCAGCAGCTCCTCGACGTCGATGGAAACCTCCCGGTCGGAGCGTGCATCCAACACTCTGGCGTCCGGCTCGGCCGGGCGCCTGTGCGGGTGCGGTCCCGCGGCCGGGAACCGCGACCGCGTTCGTGCGCTGTGCGCGGAAGCAGCTTTCATCCCTGTCCGGAAAGTGTCAAAGAGGTGGTTTCGATGAGGTGATAAGCGGCGCTTGTCGACGGATCGAGACCCTGAGACGGTCCGGGGCCCCTCGGCCCTCGGCCCCGGGCAGGTCCGCTTGCGAGCACGACCGTCGTGTCTGCGGTCCGGACCTGAGCGATTCGACGACGCGTTCGTGCGTCCATCCGGTGGTCCCAGCCCGTGACGAGCCCTGCGACCAGCTTGATGGCGGTGGCCGGAATGCTGGTGCCGAAGAGGTGGGACGGCGGGCAGGGGCACACGACGGTCGTGCGGATCGCCGGGCCGGCAGCACCCTCAGTGCCGCCGCTGCGACGCCGTGACGATGCCGTAGGTGACCAGGCCGTACGCGAGGTGCGGGACCACGTCCGAGGCCCAGTCGCGGCTGCTCCAGGTTCTGGGGTCGCTGACCCCGAGACGGGCGATGGGCACGTCCGTGCAGGCCATCGCCGACGCTCCGGTGAGCAGGGCGCCCAGCCACAGTGGAGCGCGTCCCCCGGCTCCGTGGAGCAGCGACGCCGCGACGCCGACACCGGCTCCCGTGGCGATGCCCGCCAGCGCCCCCAGTGCGGAGAGCCGGTTCTCGCGTCCCGCCGTGTCCGGCAGCGGATGGCCCGACCGGGCGGTGAGCCTGTCCACCACGGCCGAGGGCACGTTACTGGCCGCTCGGCCCCGCACCGCCATGTCGGCGTAGCTGACGGCGTTCAGCGCGCTCGTACCGGCAGCGCCCGCCGCGCACCCCCACACGATGTTTCGGAGGATCATGCCGTCCTGGGTTCCCAGGGCGGCGGTGGTCAACCGCCTCGTTCTCGCCCAATGGCTGAACGAACCGGAGAGCCGGGCAGCGCGCCGGGGCGTGTCCTCGTCAGACCCGCACTCCGGGCGGGAAACCCGTCCACCGCAGCTCGGCCGGCAGGTGCCGCATGTCGTTGGAGAGGAGGACGGAGGCCGCCCGGCCGGGGGCGTAGCGGATGACGGTGAGGGCCGCGTTGCAGTGGTTGAGGCCGAGCCACCGCCACTTCGGCGCGTGCATGGCGTCCCGGACCAGCCAGGCGATGAGGAAGTTGTGGGTGACGACCAGTTCGTGCCGGTCCTCCGTGCCGTCCGTCACCGCCCCCGTGAACCGGCGCAGCGCCTGGCGGGCGAGCCGTGGACCGTGCTTGCGTTCCTCGTCATCGGCACCGGCGAGGAAACGGAGGTAGAATTCCGCCGACTCGGCCGGGAGTTCGGACCGCTCCGGTATGTGGGGCACGTAGTCGCCGGCGATCTCCGAGACGCGCGGAGTGACGCCGGCCAGTTGGTCCGCGACCAGGCGCGCGGTCTGTTCCGCCCGCGGCAGGGGGCCGTGGTGGACGGCGGTGAACGGGATGTCCCGCAGGCGTCGGCCGAGGAGGGTTGCCTGGCGCCGACCGGTGTCCGTCAGCTCGCTCTCGTCCGGTGACGCTTCGCCGTGCCGGGCGAGGTAGAGGTAACGGGTGGCCGTGCCGGTCATCTCGAGCTCCTTGGGGCGCACTGTGATCCTGTGCTTCGGCGATCTTGTGCTTCGGACGTCGCTTCCCTGTGCCCCGGTTCCCTTCAGACACCGGGCGTACGGTCCCGCAGCCACCTCACCGCACGACCTCCGCCCAGACCACCTTGCCCGTCTCCGTCCAGCGCACCCCCCACCGGGTGGTGAGCCGGTGCACCACGTGCAGGCCGCGGCCACCGTCGTCGAGGAGCGCGCCACGGCCCAGCCGCGGCCTGCCGTTGCCGGTGTCGCCGACCTCGCACAGCAGGCCGGGACCGGCCCTGATCAGCCGCACCGTGATGGGGCCGCCCGCGTAGCGGACCGCGTTGGTGACGAGCTCGCTGACCAGGAGCAGCACGCTGTCCCGGGTGCTGTCCCTGGTGCGCCACTGCCGCAGCAGCGCGGAGACCAGCGCGCGGGCCCGCGCGGCCGCGTCGTCGCGGGCGGGCAGCCGCCAGGTGGCGGTGTCCCCCTTCCGGTAGCCGATCATGCGCGCGAGCAGCAGGGTCACGTCGTCGCGCTGGTGCGCCGGCATCACCTCGGAGACCACCCGCCGCGCGGCCTGCTGCAGCGTGTCCCAGGGGTGCACCGCGGACACGGCGTCCGCCAGCCTGCCGATGCCCTCGTCGATCGGCACGGCCGGATCCTCGACCAGGCCGTCCGTGTAGAGGGCGAGCAGGGAGCCCGGGGGCGCGACGAACGTGTGCACGCCGAACGGCTCCCGCAGCGCGAACTCGGCGCCCAGACCGGGGTGCGGGTGGACCGCGAGGGGGCCGGCGCGTCCGTCCGGCGACACCAGGATCGGGGGGAGGTGGCCCGCGCTGGACAACGCCACCCGGTGGCTGACGGGGTCGTAGACGGCGATGCAGCAGGTCGACCCGAGGGCGCTGTAGCCGGCCGCCAGCCCGGACTCCGCGTCGTCCAGCAGTGACACGGTCTCGTCCAGGTGCTCCAGCACCTCGTCGGGCGCGAGCCCCGCGGACAGCAGCGCGCGGGCCTCCATGCTCAACTGGCCCATGGTCGCCGCGGCTCCCAGGCCGTGGCCGACGACGTCACCGACCACCAGCGCGGTACGTCCGTCCGGCAGCGGGAAGCTGTTCACCCAGTCCCCGCCGACGCCCGCGCTGTCGGGGGTGGTGGGCTGGTAGACGCTGGCGGTCTGGACGGTGCCACCGCCGGACCGCGGCAGCAGCCGGCGCTGCAGGGCCAGCACCTGCGTGTGCTCGCGCTGGTGCTGGCGGGCCAGATCCACGTGATGCGAGGTCCTGGCCACCAGTTCCTGCAGGTCGAACAGCTCGCTGTCGGCGAAGGGACGGTCCGCCCGCCGCCAGACCTCCGCCACGCCCAGGACGACCGGCGGATCGCCTTCCAGGACCAGCGGCACGCACGCCACCCCCGCCGACCGGTCCCCCGGCACGAGGGCACGTACCAGCCGCGGACTTCCGAGTACGCGCTCGATCGCCTCGCGGTCGGGGATGACGACGGACTGCGGGGCGTCGGCCCGCCGTATCGCCTGCGCCAGCAGACGACTCGCGTCGCTCGGGAGGTCTTCGCCCAGGGTGACGTAGCCCTCGGGCCACGCCCGGTCCGGAACCAGGGCCGCCCGCCGCAGCCGGATGCGGCCCTGCGCCCGCTCGGTGACGCCCTCGCCCGTCCACACCGCGAAGTCGAGGTCGATGGCGGCCACGTCTCCCCAGGCCAGCAGGGACTCCGCGAGCGACTGCGCGGTCTCGCCGATGTCCAGCGAGGTGCCGATCGCGGTCTCGGCGGCGTACAGGTGAAGCCGCCTGGCCATGGCGATCAAGGAGACGGTCAGGCCCTCCTGGGGAGCCGCTGCGGGCAGGATGCTCATCGAGACCACCAGCTCCGACCCGTCGGCCCGCCGCAGGCGCTGGACCCGGGCGACGTGCGCCTCACCGGTCTCCAGGACCTGCCGCAACCGCCGGGTGACCGTCGGTACGTCCCCCCGCGGCAGGAGATCGACGAACGGACTCCCGATCACGGCGTCCAGCCCCGCGAAGACGGGGGCCTCGAGATTGCGGTGGGTGACTCTCAGCTCCCGGTCGAGATTGACCGCACCGAGGATCTGCTCCTGACGGCCGCCTGCCGGACCGTCGTGATCCGGCGGGTGTCCGGCGGGGTCGGCCTGCGACTCGGCAGGGTCGGGCCCCGCCGCTCCGCCACGCGGGATGTAGCGCCCCAAGGCGCTGCTGACCAGGTCGAACGGCGACGAGGACGAAGAGGGGGGTGTGGAGTCCATGCGGCTCCCTCAGCTCACTCGCCACCCCCGGCACAGTGCCGGGGCCGTACCCGAACCCGTGCGGAAGAGCCCCCGAGTATCCCGACCGCACACCCCATTCAATAACACCCGCGGACGCTTCGCCCACACCAGCGGATCTCGCAGCAGACACGGACAGTGACGGTGCCCCGTCTCCGATCTCCGCAGCCTCCCCCTTACAGCCACTCCCCTTCCAGAGCGGTGGCCGTGAGGCCGGGGGCCGCCGCGTACAGGACGGCACGGCTGCCGGCCTTCTGCCCGGCGTCGTGTGCCCGGCGCAGGATGTCGAACACGGCGGCGCCCCCGCGGTTGCCGCTGGTGTAGCTGTCCCGGCTGTACTCCAGGAGCCCCGACGGCCACTCGTCGGGCATCGTCTGCTCCATGTACTCCAGCACCCGGGTACCGCCGGGGTGCGCGAGCAGGACGTCGGGGTGCCAGCAGGCGGGGTCGTCCTCGTAACGGACACGGAGCCACTCCCACATCGCGGTGACCGTGTCCTGCACCGCCCGCGGCCCGCGGCGGTCCATCACGAAGTGGGTGCCGTCCGCCCGCGTCTCCAGGCGGTGCAGGTCCTGCGTGCCCGGCAGGGTGTGGTGCCAGGAGGCGTCCAGCCGGAGCACCGACTCGGGCCTCGGGCGGCCCGTGACCACCGCGGCGACCGCGGTGTCCGCGAACAGCAGCCGGACGATCAGGGATTCCAGGGTGTCGTCCGCGGGCTGATAGGTCGTGCTCAGCGCCTCGGAGATCACGACCAGGACCACCCGGTCGGGGTCCGCCGCCACCAGATCAGCCGCCAGCGCCAGGGAACGGGTCCCGGCCACACAGGCCCACTGCGTGGCGGGCAGCAGCATGGTGTCGCCGCGCAGCGGAAGCCGGTTGGCCAGGGCGACGTCCAGTCCGGGCAGTGCCGGGGTGGTGGAGTTGCTGGTGATCAGGCAGTCGACGTCCGCGGCGTCCAGTCCGGCGATCTGCAGGGCTCCGCGCGCCGCACGCTCCCCGTAGGACTGCACGGCCTCCCAGGCCGGCGCGGTGCGCTCCTGAACGGTCTGCGGTGCGGGTACCGCCTCGAGAGCGGCGATCACGCGGTCCGCGTCCTGCTCGGTGAACCCGTCGCGGATCAGCGCCTCCCGGGCGGGCCCTGCGCCTGCGGACCCCGGACCGCTCCCGTTGCCGGGCGCGACGGCGGCCTCCAGGGGAAGCATCCAGCCGCGGGTCTCGATACCCGTACTGGCCGCGATGCCGTCGACCCTCGGGGCCCACGCCGCGTGTGGGTGCCGGCCGTGTACTTCCGCCACGATCTCTCGGGTGTCCACGGAGTGCTCGCCGTGTATCACGGCGGGAGGGCACAGGTATGCGGCCACAATCGGCACCTTTCTACGGAGTCTGCTGTGTGCAGGTGTGCAGGTGTGCAGGTGTTCGGGCGAGGGGCGAAGCGGGTGAGCTGTCGGGGAAGGGGAGCGTCACGCGTGCTGTGGCGTGGCTCACTTCAGTACGGGGCGGCCAAGTCGTCGGCGGTGCGCGGCACTTCGGGCGGCGCCTCCTGCTTCGAGCATGGGCGCGAAAGGGGCATTTACGCAGTGACCCACGCAACTTGGGAGGCTTCGGGATGCGTGAGACGGCGCACACGTCGAAGGTCGCCTCGGCGGCGAGCGGTCGCGGCCGGTTCTACTGGCCGGTCCGGTGAAGTGCCGTGATACCGGCGAGGGCGAGGGTGCTTCCGGCGAGGAACTGCTCGCGGTCGTCGTGGCCGCGCACCTCGGCCGCGACGGCCCGGGTGAAGGCATCTGCCCCGGCGGCCCGCGGCAAAACAGCCGGCGCCCATCTCTTCTCACCGTTCGGGAGCGCTGTTGTCGAGACCACCGCCCGGTACCGGCCCGACGACGTCGGCCGTACCTCGGGCGTGCTGATGGGTGCCGACCTGGTCGCCCAGATCGACGCCCGGCTGGACCGGCTCGGCAGGCCCCTGGTCGACGACGACGTCGAGCCCTTCACCCGGGTGCTGTACGAGACCTGCCGCGCCCTTCCGGCCGCCGGGTCGATCTACCGGCACGCCTCCGTCTACGCCGCCTTCACCGGCATCCACAACGTCACCGGCATGCCGGCGATGTCCGTCCCCTTCGGCCACGACGGCCGGGGTCTGCCGCTCGGTGTCCAGTTCGCCGCCCGGCTCGGCGGAGAGGGGACGCTGCTCGCCCTGGGGGCACAGCTGGAGCGCTCGGCACCGTGGGTGACGGCGTGACCGCGTCCGTCTTCGGGGCGGAGGGCAGGACGGAGCCGGGCGTGCCGACCGTCGGCGTGGCCGGCACGCGTCCGCTCAGGCGGACGTCGGCGTGTCCGTGGGCAGCGCCCTGGTGACCGACCGGCCGCCCTCCCCCCGGCGGGGGCGCAGGCGGGAGGCCAGACTCCAGCGGCCCGGGCCGACGGCGGCGACCAGGAGGAAGGACCAGCAGAACATGGCCGCGTTCTCCCCGCCGTTCTCGATGGGGAAGAGCCCGTCGGGCTGGTGCTCGACGAAGTAGGCGTAGGCCATGGACCCGGAGCACAGGATGGCCGCGGTACGGGTAGCGAGGCCGCACAGCACCAGTGTGCCGCCGACGAGTTGCACCACTGCGGCCCACCAGCCGGGCCACGCGGCGAAGCCGGGTGCGGCTCCGCGTGGACCGCCCAGGACGTCGAAGAGGGTGGCGGCTCCGTGGCAGGCGAACAGCAGGCCTACGACGATGCGGAAGAGCGCGATCACGTGCTCCCTGCGTTTTTCCAGCGCTTCCAACGGTGGTGCTCCTCTCTTGCGCAGCGACCGCGGAGGGACCGCGGAGGGACCGGGCGGTCGGTGGGGATGGTGCGCAGCACGGGGCGGGGCCGACGGCGTCCCGAGGGAGGGGGGAGACGCGCGGCCCATTCGACTGTCAACCATCACGACGACCCTTGTCTAGACCAATAGCGCAACGAGTTGCCCGCGAGGGGAGTCGCGTCAAGTCCGCACCGTCGGTTGCCGGTTGATGTTGCGCGGGCTCTTGACCGGACCGGCTCCGCCGCTATGGTCTAGACCTGAACTTGTCAGGTCTAGACCTGTATCCGAAAGGGGCACGACATGCGCACCAAGAGACGGGTGGCCTTCGCGGTCGGGGCGCTGGTCGCTCCGCTGCTCGCCGTCAGCCTTCCGGCGAGCATGGCCAACGCCCACGGGTGGGTGACCTCGCCCGGCAGCCGGCAGGACCAGTGCGCCGCGGGGATCGTCGACTGCGGTCAGATCAAGTACGAGCCGCAGAGCGTCGAGGGCCCGAAGGGTCTGAACAGCTGCAGCGGCGGAAACAGCCAGTTCGCCGAACTCGACGACGACAGCAAGGGCTGGCGGGTCACACCGGTCGGCACCACGCACACCTTCACCTGGCACCACACGGCACGGCACGCCACCGCCAACTGGCAGTACTTCATCGGCAACCAGAAGATCGCCGAATTCGACGGCAACGGTGCGCAGCCGGCCCCGGACGTGAGTCATCAGGTGAACTTCGGCGGCTTCACCGGCCGCCAGAAGGTGCTGGCCGTCTGGAACGTGGCGGACACCGGCAACGCCTTCTACTCCTGCATCGACGTCAACATCGGCGGCAGCGGCGGAGGTGACGGAGGCGGCGACGGAGGCGGCGACGGCGGTGGAGACGGAGACCCGGGCGCCTGCGACGCGCCGCTGTGGAACGCCGGCAGCGTCTACGGCGGCGGCGACACCGTCTCCTACGGCGGTCACAACTGGCGCGCCAAGTGGTGGGTGACGGGCGAGGAGCCCGGCACCACCGGCGAGTGGGGTGTCTGGGAAGACCTCGGAGCCTGCGCGGCCGCGTGACCGAATGACCGAATGGCGGAATGACCGAATGCTCGCGTGACCGTGACGGACCGGCGCGCGCCGACCGCGGCGCGCGCCGCCCCGCGGGCACCGAGCCGTGGGGCGGTGCGCCGCGGACCGGCTTCCCGACGCCCACCGATGACGAACGGGTCCGCTTTTCCCGAAAGCCGGTAAAATAATTGAAAAGCGGAAGGGGGTCGCAATGGATCCGTGGCTGATCTGGCTGATCGTTTCGGCGGTTCTGATCGTGGCGGAGATCTTCACCCTGACCGCCGCGCTCGGAATGCTCGGAGTGGCCGCGCTGATCACTTCCGGATCCGCGGCGGCCGGTCTTTCCACGCCTTTTCAATTCCTGGTGTTCACGGTCGTCGCCGCTGTCACCCTCCTCTTCCTGCGCCCCGTCGCCCTCCGCCACCTGCTCCAGCCCCAGACCGAGCGATTCGGCGTGGACGCCCTGGTCGGCCAGGCCGCCTACGTCGTCTCCGACGTGACGGGAATGGAGGGGAGGGTCCGTATCGGCGGTGAGGAATGGACGGCCCGTTCCTACGACGAGACGCTGGTGATTCCCCGGGGTGCGACCGTCGACGTCCTGGAGATCAGCGGCACCACCGCATTCGTCTATCCCCGGGAGTGACCATGGAAGCCTCGGCGTTCCTCATCGCCGGTGTGATCGTCGCGCTTCTCGCCGTTTTCACCGTGGTACGGGCGGTGCGCATCGTGCCGCAGGCCCGCGCCCGAAACGTCGAACGGCTCGGCCGCTACCACCGCACGCTGAAACCCGGGCTCAGCGTGGTCATTCCGTACATCGACCGGGTCTATCCGGTGATCGACCTGCGCGAGCAGGTCGTCTCCTTCAAGCCCCAACCGGTCATCACCGAGGACAACCTGGTAGTCGAGATCGACACCGTGCTGTACTTCCAGGTCACCGATCCGCGCGCGGCCTTCTACGAGATCGCGAACTTCCTCCAGGCGGTCGAACAGCTCACCGTCACCACCTTGCGCAACGTGGTGGGATCCATGGATCTGGAGAAGACCCTCACCTCGCGCGACACCATCAACAGCCAACTGCGCGGGGTGCTCGACGAGGCCACCGGCAAATGGGGGCTGCGGGTGAACCGGGTGGAGATCAAGGCGATCGACCCGCCGCAGTCCATCAAGGACGCCATGCAGAAGCAGATGCGGGCCGAGCGGGACAAGCGGGCCGCGATCCTGGGCGCGGAAGGCCAGCGCCAGTCGCAGATCCTCACCGCCGAGGGCGACAAGCAGGCCGCCGTCCTGCGCGCCGAGGGCAACCGCACCGCCGAGATCCTCAAGGCGGAGGGGCAGTCCCGGGCCATCGACGAGGTCTTCCAGGCCGTGCACCGCAACGACCCCGACCCCAAGCTGCTGGCCTACCAGTACCTCCAGGTGCTGCCCCAGCTGGCGCAGGGCTCGGGCAGCACGTTCTGGGTCATCCCCAGCGAGGTCACCTCCGCGCTCCAGGGAGTGTCCCGCGCCTTCACCGAAGCGCTGCCGCAGTCGCCGGCCACCCGGGAGAACCCGTCCGACGAGGGCGCCGCACAGGCGGCCAGCGACACGGCGCAGGCCGCGGAGGCCGCCGCCCAGGCCCTCGCCGACGCGGCCAGGGCCAACGGCGTGCCCCCCGAGGGCCACAAGGCGTGACGGCCACGGGGCGACCCGGTTGCCGCCGAAGGCCACCACGAGGGTGCCGTACGGGTCGGAGGACCGGTCCCGTCGACAGTTCGGTCAGCCGAGAGCGGGCCCCGTGATCGGCCGGCCCTCGGCGTCGTAGGGCCAGACGTTGGTGCGGCAGCCGTGCAGCCCCTTGATCTGCTGCATCATCACCGGCGCCGGACGCCCCGCTCCCGGGCACCCCTCGTGACCGTGGCCGAGGAAGTGCCCGACCTCGTGATTGATGATCAAGGCCCGGTACGACGTCACGTCGTCCGCGTAGTACTGCGTGGCCAGCAGCCAACGCTTGAGGTTGACCATGACGTCCTGGCCCACGTCGCAGTTGACCTCGCCGCCGGTGTCCAGGCCGTACTGGCCGCATATGTCGTCCACCGTCGCCGCCGTGGCGAGCCGCACCCGGAAGTCCGAGGTGCCGCCGGACACCCGCCGGAACCCCACCTTCCCGTCGGCCGTCCAGCCCCGTTCGTCGGCGAGGACGCGCTCGACCTCGGTCGCGACCTCCTGCGCCGAGATCCCGATGCCGTCCTCGACCTGCACCACGTACGTCAGCGTCCGCCCGCTCCCGCCGACCCGGTCGCCGCCGCCCTCGGCGGTCGCGAAGGTCCCGGGTCCGGACGCCGGAATCGAGCCGGGGTCCGGTTTCTCCTCCGTCCCCTTCTCTTCACCCCTCTCGGTGTCCTCCTTCTTCTCGTCCCTCTCCTTCTCCGGCTCGGGCGTGGGCTCGTCCTTCCGCGCCTCCGCCGTCCCGCCGGTCCCCGTCGCCGAGGCCGCACCGGCCGTGTCCGTGGAGCGGTCGGTGGGTTCCGTGGTCCCCTTGAGGGCCAGGCCACCGGCGAGCACCAGGACGGTCCCGGCCGCGAGCCCCGGCCACAGCAGGCGGGGCCGGCCGCCCCGTCGGCGGCGGGCACGGCCGCCGCGGCGGCTGCGGTCCGTGGCGGAGGGCGGTGGGGGAGTCGGTCGGCGGCGCTCGTTCATGATCACAAAGCGTGCCCCCGGCGTGTGATCGTGCGTGGACGCCTTTTGGACCGCTGTGTAACAGCCGTCACCCGTACGCGGACTCCCACCCGCGCACGCGCATACTGAGGTCCATGCCACGGGTCCTGATCATCGAAGACGACCGCGCCGTCCGGGACGGCGTGCTGCTCGCCCTGCGCCGGCAGGGGCACGAGGTCGCCGCCGCCGCGACGGGTGAGGACGGTCTGGAACAGCTCCGGTCGTTCCGGCCCGAGGCCGTGGTCCTCGACCTGATGCTGCCGGGCATGTCCGGACTGGAGGTGTGCCGCCGCATACGCGCCCACGACCAGGTGCCGATCATCATGGCCACCGCCCGCGGCGACGACACCGACATCGTCGTCGGACTCGAGTCCGGAGCCGACGACTACGTCGTCAAACCGGTCCGCGCCCGCGTGCTGGACGCGCGCATACGCGCCGTGCTCCGCCGCGTGGGCAGCGCCTCGGACGACCAGGGCACGCCGCGCACCGAGCATCACGGTGACCTGGTCATCGACCGGGCCGGACTGACCGTCACCCACCAGGGACGCCCGGTCGCCCTCGGCCCCTCCGAACTGCGGCTGCTGCTCACCCTGTCCGCCTCCGCCGGACAGGTGTTCAGCCGTCAGCAGCTCCTCGAGGCCGTGTGGGAGCACAACTACCACGGGGACGCGCGGCTCGTGGACGCCTGCGTCAAGCGACTGCGGTCCAAGATCGGCGAAGTCCCGGGCAGTCCGCGCTACGTCCACACCGTGCGCGGCTTCGGCTACCGGTTCGGACCCCGGTGAGGGTTCCGCCGGTGCTGCGCGCGCTGATGGGGCTGCGCCTGCGGCTGGTGGTGGCTTTCACCCTCGTCGCCGTCGTGGCCACGGTGACCACCGGCGCGCTGACCTTCCGCGAGGCACGGACCGGGGTCCTGCAGCAGAGCCAGGACACGGTGATCGAGGACTTCCGGCACCGCGTCAACGCCCTGGTCCCCAACTACCGTTTCCCGCCCGACGCGGCCGGCCTGCAGTCGTTCGCCGACGACGTGTCCAGGGGCGGGCGGTCCCAGCCGTGGCGGGTGCTGGTCGCCTACCGGGAGGCCCGGGCCACCTCCGCCCCCGGGGACTCGTTCGCGGAACTGTCCCCGGCGATGCGCGAGTCCGTGCGCTCCCGCCGGGCCACCGTGTTCCAGCGCGTGTCGCACGACGGCCACTCCTCACTGGTCGTCGGCATGCCCGTCACCTTCGCCGGCCAGTACAGCACCGAGCGGCGCGCCTCCGGCCTGGAGGTCTACCTCACCGTGCCGCAGCAGGAGGAGCAGGGTTACGTCGACGCGCTGGTCACCGCCATCGAACGCGCCACCGTGCCGGCCCTGGTCCTGGCCGTCCTGATCGCGCTCCTCGCCGCTCGCGGCGTCCTGCGGCCGGTGCGGGCGCTGCGCCGGGCGACCCGCAGCATCGCCGAGGGCCGCCTGGACACCCGGCTCGCGGTGCAGGGCTCCGACGAACTCGCGGACCTGTCCCGCACCTTCAACGAGACCGCCGCGGCGCTGGAGGGCTCGGTGGCGGAACTGCGGCGCATGGAGGCCGGCGCCCGCCGCTTCGCCGCGGACGTCTCGCACGAACTGCGTACTCCGCTGGCGGCGATGTCGGCGGTCGCGGACGTGCTGGACGAGGACGCGGCCGGCCTGGACGACGACACCGCGACGGCCGTACGGCTCATCAGCACGGAGACCACGAAGCTGGCCGCCCTGGTGGACGACCTGATGGAGATCTCCCGGTTCGACGCGGGCGCGGCGGCCCTGCACCTGGACGAGATCGACCTCGCCGAGTCGCTGCGCCGCACGCTCGCCTCCCGCGGCTGGCAGGACACCGTGGAGACCGGCCTGCCGCGACCGGGGGAGCTGCGCGGCCGGGTCGACCCGCGCCGCCTCGACGTGATCGTGGCGAACCTCGTCGCCAACGCCCTCAGGCACGGCGCGCCCCCGGTCCGCCTGGACCTCCGTGTCCAGGACGACCCGCACGCCGGGAGGCAGGCCGTCGTCACGGTCCGCGACGGAGGGGACGGCATCCCCGAGAACGTCCTGCCCCATGTCTTCGACCGCTTCTACAAGTCGGCCGACGCCCGCGCCCGCAGCGAGGGCAGCGGCCTCGGGCTGGCCATCGCCACGGAGAACGCACGCCTGCACGACGGCACCGTCCGGGCGGCCAACCATCCGGAGGGCGGCGCCGTCTTCACGGTCGTCCTGCCGCTGCGGCCGGACGACACGGAGGACCGGAGGACGCACTCGGCCCCGGACTCGCATGCGGACCCGCGTCCGGACCCGGACCCGGGCCCGGGCCCGGATCCGCATGCGGACTCGGACACGGACACGGACTCGGACACGGACTCCGACTCGGCGATGGAGGCCCGGACATGAACCCGTCGGCGCGATCACGGACGGCCACCACGGCCCCGCGTACGCAGCCGCTCGGCCGGGGCCGGCCCGGCCGAAACGCCCGGCGCGCGCTCCCCGTCCTGTTCGCGGCGCTGCTCCCGCTCTCCGCCTGCGGCATCCCCGAGACCGGAGTGGTCGAGGCGGGCGAACCCGCGACCGGTGTCCTGCAGCCGGGCGTCACGGCCGCGCCGTCGGAGACCGCGCCCGAGCCGGTGCCCCTCGTCAAGGTCCCGCTCTACTTCGTCACGGACGGCGCCCTGACGGCGGTCTCCCGCACCGTGGCGGGCTCGACCGACCTCGGCAGCGCCGTGCTCATGCTGTTCAAGGGGCCGGACCCCCAGGAGCGGCGGAGCGGACTGACGACCGAACTGCCGCCCGCCGCCGTGGCTCCCACCATCCGCACCGACGGCGCGGTGGTCAACGTCCAGCTGCCGCGGACCGCCGGAAGCCTCAGCGACACGGCCGTCGACCAACTGGCCTGTACGGTCGCCGTCGCCCGGCTGCGGCAGGACCCGGCACTGGGGAGCGCACAGGTCACCGTCGAGCAGCCCGGCGGCCGGCTGGCCGGCCGCTCCAGCGACGACTGCCCGTCCGGCGCGGCCCGCGAGACCACGGGGCCCCCGGAGACCGCCGAGACCGGCGGAACCGGCGGCTGACGGCTCACGGGCAACCCTCGGCGACGAGCTCACCGAACCCACCGCCTCGTAACCCCGACGCCTCGTCACCCCGACGCCTGTCACCCGAGCCCCGCGCGCGGCGCGGACCCGGAACCGTCCGGTCCGTACCCGCGTGCGCCAGGTGGCCCATCCACCGGACGCCCGGCGCAGACCACGGCGTGGTCGTACGTCTGAGCCCACGACGCCTGGGTACTCTCCGCCGCATGGCGGTGGACAGAAGGACCGAGCCGCCGCGTCGGACACCGGCTCGGCAGCGGACGAACCGCACGCTCGGGCGGGCACTGGTGCGGTGGGCGACGACGACCGATCACAAGGTGATCGGCCGTCTCTACCTGGCGACGTCGTTCGGCTTCTTCCTCTTCGCCGGCGTCCTGGCCATGCTGATGCGCAGTGAACTCGCCCGGCCCGGGCTGCAGTTGTTCAGCAATCAGCAGTACAACCAGCTGTTCACCGTGCACGGCACCATCATGATGCTGCTGTTCGCGACCCCGCTGTTCGCCGGGTTCACCAACGCCATCATGCCCCTGCAGATCGGCGCCCCGGACCTCGCGTTCCCCCGGCTGAACGCGCTGTCGTACTGGATGTACCTGTTCGGCGGCCTGATGGTGGTGGCGGGTTTCCTGACGCCCGGGGGAGCGGCCTCGTTCGGCTGGTTCGCCTACGCACCGCTGAACAGCGCGACCTTCAGCCCGGGTCCGGGCGGTGACCTGTGGACGATGGGCCTGGTGGTGAGCGGCGTGTCGACCACGCTCAGCGTCGTCAACTTCATCACCACCATCCTGTGCCTGCGCGCACCCGGCATGACCATGTTCCGGATGCCGATCTTCACCTGGAACATCCTGTTCACGTCGATCCTGGTGCTGCCCGCCTTCCCGGTGCTCACCGCCGCGCTGCTGATGCTCGAGGCCGACCGGAAGTTCGGCGCGCACGTCTTCGACGCGGCCAACGGCGGGGCGCTGTTGTGGCAGCACCTGTTCTGGTTCTTCGGCCATCCCGAGGTGTACATCGTCGCGCTGCCGTTCTTCGGCATCGTCACCGAGATCATCCCGGTCTTCAGCCGCAAGCCGATCTTCGGCTACGTCAGCCTGATCGGTGCCACCATCGCCATCACCTTTCTCTCCGCGGTGGTGTGGGCCCACCACATGTTCGCCACCGGTGCCGTCCTGCTCCCCTTCTTCTCCCTCATGTCGTTCCTCATCGCGGTGCCGACCGGTGTGAAGTTCTTCAACTGGATCGGCACGATGATCCGCGGCTCGCTCTCCTTCGAGACCCCCATGCTGTGGGCGTGCGGCTTCCTGGTGACGTTTCTGCTCGGCGGCATGAGCGGCGTCCTCATCGCCTCCCCGCCACTGGACTTCCATCTGACGGACTCGTACTTCATCGTCGCCCACCTGCACTACGTGCTGTTCGGCACGGTCGTCTTCGCGATGTTCGCCGGCTTCTACTTCTGGTGGCCCAAGTTCACCGGCAAACTGCTCGACGAACGCCTCGGAAAGATCCACTTCTGGACCCTCTTCGTCGGCTTCCAGACCACGTTCCTCGTCCAGCACTGGCTCGGCGAGCAGGGCATGCCGCGCCGCTACGCCGACTACCTGGCCGCGGACGGCTTCACCACGCTGAACACCATCAGCTCCATCGGCGCCTTCCTCCTCGGCCTGTCCACGCTGCCGTTCCTCTACAACGTGTGGCGCACCCACCAGTACGGCGAGAAGGTCGAACAGGACGACCCCTGGGGCTACGGCCGTTCCCTCGAATGGGCCACCAGCAGCCCGCCGCCGCGCCACAACTTCACGTCGCTGCCCCGGATCCGCTCCGAGTCCCCGGCGTTCGACCTGCACCACCCCGACATCACCCGACACGACCAGAGGCATGTGCAGTGAGGACCGAATCCCGTCTGTTCACCGGTGTGGCGGTCTTCTTCGGCGGCGAAGCCGCCCTCTACGGATGGTGGTCGCGCGAGCCCGCCGGCACGGCCGCGCTCGTCCTCGCCTTCCTCATGGCCTCGCTCGTCGCCTTCTTTCTGCGCGTGCAGTACCGCAAACGGGGTCTGCGCGCGCAGGACCGCGGTGAGGGCGAGGTCGTCGACACCGTGGGCCCGCTGGACTTCTTCCCCCCGCGCAGCCCCTGGCCGATCACGATCGCGCTGGCCGCCGTGGTGCTCGCCTTCGGCATCGTCTTCGGCCTGTGGCTGGCGCTGATCGGCTTCGGCCTGCTCGCCACGGGGGTCTGCGGCCTGGTCTTCCAGTACGCCGACCGGGGCGTTCAGCGCTCCGGCTCGCCCGAGTAGGCCTCCGGTTCCGAAGCCGCCGCCCCCGGCCCCACGCCGAGCGCCGACTCCCGCCCCTGCTCCTGCTCCTGCTCCGGTTCCTCGACGTCGACCCGGTCCCCGTAGTACCACTCGCTGAGCGTCGCCCGCAGCCGTCCCACGTGCGGCGCGTCGCCCTCCTTCGGGGACGGCGCGAGCGGTTCGGGCGCCTGGCGGGAGCGCAGCACGTGGCGCTCCTCGGGGTCCAGGGGGCCGTGACTTTCGGCGTAGCCGCCGGCGAGGGTCTGGTGCACCTCGCCCGTCTCCTCGCCCTCCGCCAGGCGCTCGCGGTCGCGCTCCTGCAGCGCCAGGCAGATCCGCTTGGTCGCGGCGAGGGCGAGCGGCGGCGCCACCACGAGGGAGATCCGGAAGATCCAGGTCAGCAGATTCAGCGAGACGTGGAACGTGTGGGCGAGGATGTCGTTGCCGCCGGCCAGGAGCAGCACCCCGTAGAAGACGATCGCGGCGACGCCCAGACCGGTCCGTACGGGCTTGTCCCGGGGCCGGTCGCACAGATGGTGCTCCTCGTGGTCGCCGGTCACCCACCGCTCGAAGAACGGGTAGGCGTACAGCACCGCGAACAGGGCGCCCGGCAGCAGGACCGCGGGCACCAGGACGTTCCACATGACGGTGTGGCCCGCCACCGCCGTCTCGAACGGCGGCATCAGTCGCAGCGAGCCCTCAAGGAAGCCGACGTACCAGTCGGGCTGCGAGCCGCTCGAGATGACGTCGGGCCGGTAGGGCCCGTACGCCCAGATCGGGTTGATCTGGGCCACCGCCGCGAGCACCGTCAGCACGCCGAAGACCATGAAGAACAGGCCGGTGGAGTTCGTCACGAACTGCGGGAACATCGGCTTTCCCACCGAGTTGCGGTTGGTGCGACCGCGGCCCGCCCACTGGGTGTGCTTCAGGTAGAACACCAGGATCAGGTGGAGCGTCACCAGCGCCAGCAGCAGCGCGGGCACCAGCAGGATGTGCACCGAGTACAGCCGCGGGATCAGGTCGTGGCCGGGATACTCGCCGCCGAACACGAACATGCTGATGTACGTCCCCACGACCGGGATGGACAGCATGATCCCCTGCGCGATGCGCAGCCCGGTCCCGGACAGCAGATCGTCCGGAAGGGAGTAGCCGGCGAAGCCCTCGGCGAGTGCCAGCACGAACAGCGTGACACCGATCAGCCAGTTGGCCTCACGCGGCCGGCGGAACGCCCCGGTGAAGAAGACCCGCAGCAGATGCACCCCGATGGCCGACAGGAAAACCAGCGCCGCCCAGTGGTGCACCTGACGGATCAGCAGCCCGCCGCGCACGTCGAAACTGATGTCCACCGTCGAGCGGTAGGCCTCCGACATGCTCACCCCCAGCAGGGGCTCGTACGAGCCGTCGTAGACGACCTCCGTCATCGAGGGCTTGAAGAACAGCGTCAGCCAGACCCCGGTCAGCAGCAGCACGACGAAGCTGTACAGGGCGATCTCGCCCAGAAGGAACGACCAGTGCTCGGGGAAGGCCTTGCGCAGCAGCCCCCCGCCCTCGGAGACGGGGAGCCGCCTGTCGGCCCAGTCGACGGTGTGTTCGGCCCCGTGGCGGGCCCGCGCACCGGCGCGGGCCCTTCTCCTCTGCAGCAGCACGGCGCATGGGTTCCCCGAGCCCCGTGCCGGAAACTACGCCCCCTAGGTACGGTCACCCTTCGGCTTGCCCCGTTGGTCCGGGGTGCCGTGCGGGGGCGGGGAGAACGGCTGCGGAGAGGTCGCCGGCGACACGGGGGAGCCCGTGCGGCCCTCTCCCTGCTCGGGCCGTACGGCACCCGGGTCGCCCGAGGAGGGCTCGGCACCGGACCGCAGCTGCTCCAGACGGGTGGAGAGCACCTCCGTGGCCGGAACCCGGTCGGCGTGCGACCGCTCGTAGGCCAGCAGTTCCTCCACCTCGTCGGCGCCCAGCGACCGGATCCGGCTCTCCAGGCCGCCGATCGGCAGATGGTCGTAGTCGGGCAACGGCAGGTTGTCGCGAGCGGGGTCCGCCATGGTTCTCACTTCCCTCTGTACGGCGCCTTGCACGGGTCAGCGTCCGCCCGGGCCACCGCTGCCGAAGGAGCCGCTGCTGCCTTCGTCCCAGCGGGGCCGTTGCTGATCGGAGGCGGTGCGGCTGCCCTGGCGCCCGAGCTCGTGCGGCAGCGTGCGTTCGTCGCTCTGCGGCATCTCGTTCGGTTCCCGACGCTCCCGCACCTCGTGGACGGGCCCGTCGTCAGGCATATGGGGCTGCTCGTCGGCCGTTGGCGGCGGGGGTTCCCGGCGCTTTTGCCGGCTGCCGAAAGCGAACGCGCCGATCAGCACGCCCACCACCACGACGGCCGCGATGATCAGCCAGACGGCGAGTGCACCGGAGCCGCCCGCTGCCAGGTCCATCCATGCGTTGGTCATGGAGCGCGGGTACCCCCGGCCCGCGTCACCAACCCGCTCAGCCCGACCGCGACGCTCGCGTCCGCGAACGGTTGGCCTTCCTGATCGCCGCGAGCAGATCCGCCTTCGACATCTTCGAACGGCCCTCGACGCCCAGGCGCCGGGCGACGCCGTACAGGTGCTCCTTCGAGGCCTTCTCGTCGACGCCCTCGCCGCTGCGCCCGCCGCGTCCGCGGGGCCGGCCGGACTGGGGGTCGGAGGGGCCCTTGCGGCCGCCCTCCTTGCGCTCCCAGTGGTCGCCGACCTTCTCGTACTTGTGCTTGAGCGCCCCGTACGCCACCCGGTGGGCCCGCTCGCCCTCGCCGTACTCCTCGACGGCCGAGTCGTGAGCCTTGATCCAGGTGCGCCGGGCCTCCTGCGGGGAGCGCTCCAGAGTCGACGGCAGTTCCTGTCGTCCCGGCATGTCCGTGCACCTCCGTGCGTCTTCGGCGTCATCGCCCCCACCGGTCGCGGGGGCGGTCCACGGGTGCCCTGCGGCCCGTCCGGAAAACGGCCCGGAGCCCTTGGTGACACCGGGCCCGGCGGTTTGGCGCCGCCCCCAGCGGCAACCCGCGCGGTGTGACATCGACGACGACTTCCCAGCAGGAACTGTTCCGCTTCCTCGAGGACCGCTTCGCGTGCGCACAGGCGTGCACCGAGTGCGCCCGGGCCTGCGCCCTGCGGGCGAGCCTCGTGGACCCGGACGGGACCGAGAACCAGGAGCTCGTACGACGCAGGGGCATCATGTGCGCGGAGGTCTGCGACGCGACCTGCCGGGTGCTGTCCGAACAGAACCAGGTGGACGAGGCCGCCATCGGCGCGCAGCTGGAGTGGTGCCGCCAGGTGTGCCTGGAGAGCGCGCACGTCTTCGACGGCCACCCGGGCGCCGAGGAGAGCGCGAAGGCCTGCCGCGACTGCGCCCGCGCCTGCGGAGAGTTCCTCGCCACCCTGCGCTGAGGCCCTGGGGCCCGCCTGCGCCGGAGCGTTAGCCTGCCCGTATGACGGCGACGCGGACGAACGCCGACCCCGGGCTCTTCGGCCCGGACTCGGTGACCTGGCAGGCGCACGGCGACCCGATGATGTGGGTGGCCGGCATCCGCGCCCTCTACCTCCAGGCCCTGCACCCGCGCGCCGTGCGCGGCGTGATGCAGAACAGCGACTTCCGGCGCGACGCCTGGGGCCGGCTGATGCGCACCGCGGGCTTCGTCGGCACCACGACGTACGGCACCACCGAGGCCGCCGAGCGGGCCGGCGCCCGGGTGCGGAAGATCCACCGCATGCTCGGCGCGACCGACCCCGACACGGGCGAGCGCTACGGCGTCGACGAACCCGCCCTGCTGCTGTGGGTGCACTGCGCAGAGATCGGCTCCTACCTGCACGTCCTGCGCCGCTCCGGGTTCCCGCTCACCGACGCCCACGCCGACCGCTACCTCGCCGAACACCGGCACAGCGCCCGTCTCGTAGGCCTCGACCCCGCCTCCGTACCCGCGAACCGGGCCGAGCTGACCGCCTACTTCGCGCGGGTACGGCCCGAACTGGCCGCCGGGCAGGAGGCACACGAGGTCGACGACTTCCTGCGCCGCCCGCCCACGCACCCGCTCCTGGTCCCGGCCCGCGAGCTGCTGTGGCGACGGGTCGCCCGTCTTGCGTACGACTCACTACCGCCGTACGCGCACGAGCTCTACGGCGAACCCGCGCCTCCGCCCGCCGCCGTCACCCGCCGGCTGCGCGCCACGGGCACCCTGCTGCGCCGGGTCCCCGCGCGTCTGCGCTGGCAGCTGCCGCCCAAGCACATCCTGCGCGCCGTGGCACGGCTCGGCCCGGCCGCGCGCCCGGCGCCATACAAAATCGGACGACAAGCGGCCATACTGGACCGGCCAGGGGAGGGCGCGGCGGACTGAACCACGGGGGCGGCGAAGTCATGGGGGACAGCACGCTGATCCAGGGCCGGTACCGGCTGCTCGAGAGGATCGGGCGCGGCGGCATGGGCGAGGTGTGGCGGGCGCGGGACGAGTCACTGGGCCGTCGCATAGCCGTCAAGTGCCTCAAACCGCTGGGCACGCAGCACGACCACTCCTTCACCCGCGTCCTGCGGGAGAGGTTCCGGCGCGAGGCCCGGGTGGCCGCCGCGCTCCAGCACCGCGGGGTGACCGTCGTCCACGACTTCGGCGAGTGGGACGGCGTGCTCTTCCTCGTCATGGAGCTGCTGGAGGGGCACGACCTGAGCCGGCTCCTGGAGGACAACAAGGGCCATCCGCTGCCGGTCCCGGAGGTCGTGGACATCGCCGAACAGGTCGCCTCCGCGCTCGCCTACACCCACGAACAGGGCATCGTCCACCGCGACCTCAAACCCGCGAACATCGTGCGGACCACCGACGGCACCGTGAAGATCTGCGACTTCGGCATCGCCCGGCTCGGTCACGACGCGGGCTTCACCGCCCGGCTCACCGGCACCGGCATCGCCATGGGCACCCCGCACTACATGTCGCCCGAGCAGATCGGCGGCGACGAGGTCGACCGGCGCAGCGACCTGTACTCACTGGGCTGCGTGCTCTACGAGATCGCCACCGGTGCTCCGCCGTTCGACCTCGACGACGCCTGGGCGATCCTCGTCGGCCACCGCGACACCGAGCCCGAGCCGCCCCGCGCCCACCGCCCCGAACTGCCCGGGTACCTGGACCGGATCATCCTGGACCTGCTGGCCAAGCGGCCCGAGCAGCGCCCGGACGACGCCCGTGAACTGGGCCGCCGGATCAGCGCGGCACGGACGGGACCGGCGCCCGTGCCTGCCCCGGTGGCGGCCCGGACGCCGGCGCGGACACGTGAGCGGGTCGGGGGCCGCGCCGGGCTGCCGTCCTGGACCCACGGCATGACCACCGGTCACAAGGCGACCGGCACCGGCCTGCGCGCCACGCCCCCGGATCCCGGGGCGGGCCTGTCCGGCGAGTGGATCCCGCGTCCCGCCGAGAACCGGACCGCCGGCGACCGGACCGCCGGCGACCGGACCCCCGGCGACCGGGCCGCCGGCGACCGCACCGCCGAGCCCGTCCCGGGCGAGCGGCCGGACCCGGCGCCCGAGACCGTCCACAGGCTGGCCGGACGGCACAACGCGGGACTGAGCCTGGGCCGGCTCGGCCGCTGGGCGGAGGCCGGCCAGGTGCACCGCGCGGTCGCCGCCGAACGCGAGCGCCTGCTCGGACCCGACCACCCCGACACGCTCGCCAGCCGCTACGAGGCAGCCTTCGTCCTCGGCCGCACCGGTCGCGCCGCCGACGCGCTGCGCGCGTACAAGGGCGTCGCCGAGGCCAGGATCAGGATGCTGGGAGCCGACCACGCCGACACCCTCGCCGTCCGCCAGGAGATGGCCTACACCCTGGGCCGGCTGGGCCGGTACGCCGACGCCCACCAGGTGTACGCGTCGGTCCTGACCGCCCGCGAGCGCACCATGGGCGCCGACCATCCCGACACCCTGCGCTGCCGGCACAACCTGGCCTTCAACCTCGGGCGGCTCGGCCGTACCGAGGAAGCCCACCGGACGGCCCGCGAGGTGGCCGCGGCCCGGGCGCGCGTGCTCGGGCCCGAGCATCCCGACACCCTCGTCACCCGCTACGAGGTCGCCTACGAACTCGGACGGCTGGAGCGCTGGCAGGAGGCTCTGGAGACCTACCGCGAGGTCGCGGGCGCCCGCGCGCGAGCACTCGGTACGGACCACCCCGACACCCTCGCCGCCCGCTACGAGACCGGCGTCGCCCTGGGCCGCCTCGGCCGCTGCGCCGAAGCGCTGACCGTGTACGAGGAGCTGATCGACGACCGGGCCCGCGCCCAGGGCGCCGAGCACCCCGAGACCCTGCGCGCCCGGCACGGCCTGGGCGTCAACCTCGGCAGGCTGGGCCGCTGGGGGGAGGCCCTCGCCGAGGCCCGCGCGGTCCGCGCGATCCGTGACCGGGTGCTCGGCCCGGACCACCCGGACACGTTGGTCAGCCGCCGCGAGGTCGCCGTCGCCCTGGGCTGGCTGGGCCGCTGGTCCGCCGCCCTCACCGAGTACCGCCTGGTCGCCGCCGCCCGCGAACGCGTCCTCGGCCCCGGCCACCCCGACACCCTCGTCGCCCGCGACGACGAGGCCCACTGCCTGGAGCAACTCGGCCGCGCCGCCGAGGCCACCGAGCTGTACCGCAGGGTCGCGGTGCTGCGCGGGGCGGCGGCACGCTGACCGGCCGGCCGGCGCCGAGGGCGGCCGGCGCCGAGGGCGGACGCCGGCGGCGGACGGTGACCGACGGCGGGCTGGCCGCCTCCGACCCGGCCGTGTTACCAAGAGCCATGACGACCCCGCCCAGCACCTCGCGCACCTACGACGCCGTGATCGTCGGCGGCGGCCACAACGGCCTGGTAGCCGCCGCCTACCTGGCCCGGGCCGGCCGCTCCGTGCTGGTGCTGGAACGGCTGGACCACACCGGCGGAGCGGCCGTGTCCACGCGGCCGTTCGCCGGGGTCGACGCACGGCTGTCGCGCTACTCGTACCTGGTCAGCCTGCTGCCGAGGAAGATCGTGCGGGACCTCGGCCTGGACTTCCGGGTGCGCGCACGCACCGTCTCCTCCTACACGCCCGTCGAGCGCGGCGGGCGGCCCACCGGGCTCCTCGTCGGCGGGGGCGAGCGGCGCACGCGCGAGTCCTTCGCCCGGCTCACCGGATCGGAGCGGGAGTACGCCGCCTGGCAGCGGTTCTACGCCATGACCGGCCGCGTCGCGCAGCGGGTCTTCCCGACCCTCACCGAACCGCTGCCCACCCGGGACGAACTGCGCCGCAGGGTCGACGACGAGACGGCCTGGCGGGCCCTGTTCGAGGAGCCGGTCGGCGTCGCGATCGAGGAGTACTTCGCCGACGACCTGGTACGGGGCGTGGCCCTCACCGACGCCCTGATCGGCACCTTCGCCGACGCCCACGACCCCTCCCTGGTCCAGAACCGCTGCTTCCTCTACCACGTGATCGGCGGCGGAACCGGAGCCTGGGACGTGCCGGTCGGCGGCATGGGCGCCCTCACCGACGCCCTGGCCGAAGCGGCGCGGGCCGCCGGTGCCGTGCTCGCCACCGGACACGAGGCGGTACGGATCGAGGCCGACGGCCGGACGGCCGAGGTCACCTACCGCTCGGCCGACGGCGAGCACGTGGCCGCCGCCCGCCACGTCCTGGTCAACGCCTCCCCGCGGGAACTGGCGGCCCTCACGGGGCAGGCGCCGCCCCCGCCCGCCGAGGGCGCCCAGCTCAAGGTGAACATGCTGCTGACCCGGCTCCCGCGGCTGCGCGACCCCGAGGCCGACCCGCGGGAGGCCTTCGCCGGAACCTTCCACATCGCCGAGGGCTACGAGCAACTGGCCGCCGCGCACACCCGGGCGGCCGCCGGGGAACTGCCCGACGCACCGCCCTGCGAGATCTACTGCCACTCGCTGACCGACCCCACGATCCTCGGCCCCGACCTGGCCGCGAAGGGCATGCACACCCTCACCCTGTTCGGCCTGCACACGCCCGCCCGCCTCTTCGCCGGGGACAACGACGCCGTACGCGAGGAACTGCTGAAGTCGACCCTCGCCCAGCTCGACGCCCACCTGGCCGAGCCCCTCGCCGACTGCCTGGCGACCGACGCCGATGGGCGGCCCTGCATCGAGGCCAGGTCCCCGCTCGACCTGGAACGCGACCTGCGCCTGCCCGGCGGGAACATCTTCCACCGCGAGCTGTCCTGGCCCCACGCCCAGGAGGGCACCGGCCACTGGGGCGTGGAGACCGGTCGGGCGAACGTCCTGCTGTGCGGCGCGGGCGCCGTGCGCGGGGGAGGGGTGAGCGGAGTGCCTGGGCACAACGCGGCGATGGCGGTGCTGGACGGGCCCGGGGCCTGACGGGCACGTGCGCATGCCCGGGACAGGGCTGGGTACCGCGACATAACGGAAATTCCGTACGCGACACCCGCACGACAAGGAGCCCGTCATGGCGGACCTCAGCCCCATCGACCTGCAGAAGGCCCTCAACGGCATGGACTACCCGGCGGACAAGAAGTCGCTCGTCGACTGCGCCCGCAAGAACAAGGCCGACGACAAGGTCGTGAGCCGTCTCGACGGACTGAAGGAGAACAGCTTCGACGGTCCGAACGAGGTGCAGAAGGCCGTCTTCAACGGCTAGCGGCCCGCACGGGCCCCCGCCACCCGTCGGGTCTAGTCGGCCGACGCCGACCATCCCGCCGCCTCGACGCGCGCCGCGTCCGCCGGGCGCGCGTCGTGGAACAGGACGTCACCGCCCGCCTCCGCGCGCAGCCCGTCGACGTACGCACCCCGGCCCACGTACAGCCGGTCGGTCGCGTACCGCCAGCGCAGGCGGAGCCCGCGCGCGGCCGGGAGGCCGGCGTCCAGCGCGTGCCAGACGCGCCCCGACCAGCCGGTGGCCGAGCCCGCCGGATGCTCCCGGGGCGCCTCGCCGTGCCGGGACGTGGTGAACGGTACGGGTTGCCACGACGTGCCGCCGTCGGTCGTGGCCTCCAGGACCAGGGTGTCCGACCCGGGCTCTGTGTCCCACCACAGCGAGCAGCGCAGCCGCGCCCGCCCGGCCGAGGTGTCCAGCGCGGGCAGGGTCAGCGTGGCCGTCGCGGAACTCGCCGTCCCCGAGAACCAGGCGGTGCGTCCGTGTGCGGGCCGCACCGGGACGGCCCGCGCCAGGTTGGTGCCCGCCGCCACCCGGGGAGCCGACCCGGAACGCCAACTGCGTACCGGGTGGACGGAGTTGCCGAGCACGACGAGGAACGAGTCGGTCGTCGGGTCGAGCACCAGCGAGGTGCCCGTGAAGCCGGTGTGCCCGGCCGTGCGCGGAGTCGCCATCGCGCCCATGTACCAGTGCTGGTACAGCTCGAAGCCCAGGCCGTGCTCGTCGCCGGGGAAGTCGGTGTTGAAGTCGGTGAACATCAGCTCCACCGACTCCGGCCGCAGGATGCGCGCCCGCCCGTAGGAGCCGCCGTTGAGCAGGGTACGGCCGAGGACCGCGAGGTCCCACGCGCAGGAGAACACCCCCGCGTGACCGGCGACGCCGCCGAGGCTGAAGGCGTTCTCGTCGTGCACCTCGCCCCACACCAGCCCGCGGTCCAGGCCGGACCAGGGCAGCCGGGCGTCCTCGGTGGCCGCGATCCGCGGCCGCCAGGAGGCGGGCGGGTTGTAGCGGGTACGGTCGAGACCGAGCGGCCGGGTGATCTCGTCGCGCAGCAGGACGTCCAGGGTGCGGCCCGTGATCTTCTCGAGCACCAGCTGGAGCGAGATCATGTTCAGGTCCGAGTACAGGTACGCCGTGCCCGGGGCGTTCGCCGGCGCCTCGTCGTAGACGAGCTGGACCTTCTCCTCGTACGTGGGCGCGCTGTAGAGCGGGATCCAGGCCCGGAATCCCGAGGTGTGGGTCAGCAGCTGGCGGATCGTCACGTCCTGCTTGCCCGCCCGGCCGAAATCCGGCAGGTACGAGGCGACCGGCGCCTCCAGCTCCAGCGCGCCCCGCTCCAGCTGCTGCACGGCGAGGATCGAGGTGAACAGCTTGGAGATCGACGCGAGGTCGAACACCGTGTCCTCGGCCATCGGGATCTGCTGCCCCGCCGGGAACTCGACACCGGTGTCGGTCGCCTCGTCGTAGGCCCGGTAGCGCACCGCCATGCCGATCGGCTCGTGCAGCGCCACCGTGCCGCCCCGGCCGGCCAGCAGCACGGCCCCCGCGTACCACGGGTGCTCGGGGGACGGACCGAGGAACGCCTCCGCGTCGGTGACGAGTCGGCGCAGGTGGCCCGGGAGCAGCCCGGCGCGCTCGGCGGACCCGTGCCTGAGGGTGGGGCGGCGGCCCGTGCCCGAGGCGGCCTCGGCCGGCCCGGCCGCGAACGGGGCGATGGCCAGGGCACCGCCCAGCGCCAGGGCGCCGGCGCCCAGTTGACGCCGTGTGAATCCGTTCGTCGCCTGACCGGCCATCGAAGAGCCTCCCGCCACCGAAGCTGAAAGTATCTTTCCCGGATCGCCGTGCGGAGTGAAACTTTCCTGTCAGTGACGGGCTGTGTCAATGGGGCGTGCACAGTGGACGCGAGGAGCCGGCGGACCGGCGCACACGGCTTGACCCACCCCTGCGACCGGCCGAGGATCATGTCATGACGCCCGGACACGGCAGCACCGTCGACGGGGTGCTGCGGCGCAGCGCCCGACGCACTCCGGCCCGCGTCGCGGTGGAGTACCGCGACCGCACCTGGACGTACGAGGAACTCGACACCGCGGTCTCCCGCGCGGCGAGCGTCCTGCTGGACGAAGGGCTGTCGCCGGGCGACCGGGTCGGAGCCTACGGTCACAACTCCGACGCCTACCTGATCGCCTTCCTGGCCTGCGCCCGCGCGGGCCTGGTGCACGTACCCGTCAACCAGAACCTCACCGGCGACGACCTCGCCTACCTCGTCGTCCAGTCCGGCAGCGCACTGGTCCTCACCGATCCCGACCTGGCCGCCCGGCTCCCCGGCGGAACCCGCACCCTGCCGCTGCGCGACGCCGACGACTCGCTCCTCGCCCGTCTCGCGGCGGCTCCCGCGTACGACGGCCCCGAGCCGGGCGCCGAGGACCTGGTGCAGCTCCTCTACACCTCCGGCACCACCGCGCTGCCCAAGGGCGCGATGATGACCCACCGGGCGCTGGTGCACGAGTACCTGAGCGCCATCACCGCCCTCGACCTCGGCGCCGGCGACCGCCCCGTGCACGCGCTCCCGCTCTACCACTCGGCGCAGACGCACGTCTTCCTGCTGCCCTACCTCGGCGTCGGCGCGACCAACATCGTCCTGGACGCACCGGACGGCGACCGGATCTTCGACCTGGTCGAAGCGGGCCGCGTGGACAGCCTGTTCGCACCGCCCACCGTGTGGATCGGCCTCACGAACCGCGCCGACTTCACCACCCGCGACCTCGGCGGCCTGCGCAAGGCCTACTACGGCGCGTCGATCATGCCGGTGCCCGTCCTGGAACGGCTGCGCGCACGCCTCCCGCACCTGGCCTTCTACAACTGCTTCGGCCAGAGCGAGATCGGTCCCCTCGCCACCGTCCTAGGCCCCGACGAGCACGAGGGCCGCATGGACTCCTGCGGACGCCCCGTCCTGTTCGTCGACGCGCGCGTGGTCGACGAGGACGGCAAGGACGTGCCCGACGGAACACCCGGCGAAGTCGTCTACCGGTCCCCGCAGTTGTGCGAGGGCTACTGGGACAAGCCCGAGGAGACCGCGGCCGCCTTCCGCGACGGCTGGTTCCACTCCGGCGACCTCGCCGTACGGGACGCGGACGGCTACTACACGATCGTCGACCGGGTGAAGGACGTCATCAACTCCGGTGGCGTGCTGGTCGCCTCCCGCCAGGTCGAGGACGCCCTCTACACGCACGACGCCGTCGCCGAGGCGGCGGTCGTCGGCCTGCCGGACGAACGGTGGATCGAGGCCGTCACGGCCGTCGTCGTCCGGCGCGGCGAGGTCACCGAGGACGAACTGATCGCCCACGCCCGCGAGAAACTCACCGCCTTCAAGGCCCCCAAACGGATCCGGTTCGTGGACGCCCTGCCGCGCAACGCCAGCGGGAAGATCCTCAAGAGGGAGCTGCGGGACCGCTTCGCCGGCTCCTGACGTCGCAACTCCGTTGCGTGACTGGGCACCGGCCGGTGAGGATCGGCGCCACGCAGAGCTTCACCGCGTACGACGGGACCCGCCTCGTCTTCCACGTACGGGGCGAGGGCGACCCGCCGGCCGTCCTGCCGGGCGGGCCCGTGCGCGCCTCCCCCTGCCTCGGCGACCTCGGCGTCCGCGCGGCCCACCGCCGGCTGATCCTCCTCGACCTGCGCGGCACCGGCGACTCCGCCGTCCCCGAGGACCCGGGGACTGGCCGGGACCGGCGGCTTCGACCCCGTGTTCCTTCCCTTCTTCCACGGCCGCCGGGACGACGCCGCCGGGGACGACGCGGCACGCGGCCGTTCCGCTGCCCCGCCCGGGTCCTCGTGCCGGACGATCCGCGCTCGTTCTCCCGCCGCGTCACCGCCTTCCCCGGACCGGACTGATCCCTGCCGGATCTCTCCCTCTCTTCCGAAGGCACACCTCCTCTTCCGAAAGGCACCCCTCACACGGCAGGCACACCTCCTCTTCCGAAAGGCACCCTCACACGGCCTGTCGGCGGTCGGACCAGATCGCTAGGCTGGCCGCGGACGACGAAACCGGGAGGAGCACGGACGTGGCCGAGAGCACCACCCAACAGCGACCGCTCATGGGCTGGGACAAGCCGGAGCTGGATCTCAGCAACGCGCAGTGGCAGTCCAGCAGCCGGGGCCTGGGGGATGTCCAGATCGCCTTTGTCGAGGGGTTCATCGCCATGCGCAACAGCGGCAGCCCACAGAGCCCCTCCCTGATCTTCACCCCGGCCGAATGGGGCGCGTTCGTGTCGGGAGCGCGGGAAGGGGAGTTCGACCTCACGTAGGACGACCGCGGGTGCGCCGACCGGCCGAACCGGGGTGTTTGGCCCGCCGACGGGGGGAAGTCCGTACTCCGGAGGTGAGGACCCATGAGCACCCTGCCGGTCATCGCGGCGGTCGACGGTTCGGACGACGGCCTGCGCGCCCTGGAGTGGGCGCTCGACGCCGCCCACCGGCGCGAGGCACCCCTGCGGGTGGTGCACGTGCGCCAGTACGCCGCCTGGGCCCAGACCGACGTCCTGGTCGCGGGCCCGCCGGACACCGCCGAGGACCCGGCGCTCGACCAGGCCCGCGCGCACCTTCAGGGGCGGGCCTTCGCGGTGCCGACGGAGTACGTCGGCATGGAGGGCGTACCGGGCGCCCTGCTGCCGGAACTGGGCGCCGACGCCCAGTTGCTGGTGCTCGGCTCCCGGGGCCGGGGCGGCTTCACCGGCCTGCTGCTCGGCTCCAACGGCATGGCCGCCGCCCGCGACGCGGAGTGCCCCGTCGTCGTGGTGCCCCGCCCCGGGCGCGAGGTCCACGGCGAGGCACCGGACGAACCCGGGCCCCGGGTGGTGGTCGGCCTGCACGTCGACAGTCCCGACGACGCCACCCTGTCCTTCGCCTTCACCGAGGCCGAGCTGCGCGGCGCCCGCCTCCAGGTGGTCGCCGCCTACCCGTGGCCGGTGCAGACCTGGGCCGCCGCGGGTCAGATGATGCCCTTGGTGATCGACGAGGTCTCCGTCGAGAGCGAGACGCGGGTCCTGGCCGACGGCCTGCTCGCCCCCTACCGCGGTCGCCACCCCGACGTCCGGGCCGACACCCACGTCGTCCCCGGCGACGCCGCCGGAAACCTGGTCGCGTCCTCCAGGGACGCCGACCTGGTCGTCGTCGGCCGCCACCGCCGGCGTCTGCTGGCCCCCGCCCGCATGATGGGCTCGGTCACCCATGCCGTGCTGCTGCACGCGGCGGCCCCGGTCGCGGTGATCCCCCCGGCTCCACCGGAGGAGTGACACCCGGCCCCACCCGGGCTGCCTATCATCGGCCCCATGCAGGACTCGCCCGGCAGGGACACCCGGATCGCGCTCGACCTCGCGCTGACCGTCCGGCACGACGGACACGGCTCGGTCGCCGACGACCTGGCCGACCCCGCCGGACTCACCGCCTGGGTCATGGAACACCCGGGAATCGTGCCGGACGGCGAGGGCTTCACCGCCGACGCGTCCGCCCTGGCCGCCGCACGGGACGTACGCGCCGCCGCCCGCGCCCTCTTCGCCCGCGCCGTACGCCCCGGCGAGCCGAGCCCCGCCGACGCCGCCCGGCTGCTGCCCGTGCCGGAGGCGCTGCGGCGCCTGAACGAGGCGGCCGCCCGCACCCCCACGGTCCCCGTCCTGGCCTGGGCCGACGCCGCCGCCGCACCCGTGGTGCGCGCCGCACCCGCGCAGGGCGCCCGGACCGACCTCGCCGCCGCCCTCGCCCAGGCCGTGATCGGCTTCCTCGCGGGGCCCGACCGGGAGCGGCTGCGGGCCTGCCACGCACCGCGCTGCGTGCGCTACTTCCTCAAGGAGCACCCGCGTCAGGAGTGGTGCAAGCCCTCCTGCGGCAACCGGGCGCGGGTGGCCCGCCACCAGGAGCGGCACGGGCGGACCGCGTAGCCCGGCCGGCCTCCGCCCGCACGCCGTTCACACGGCTCGGCCACGTACCATGGCGGCATGTCGTTCCTCCGCCGCCGCAGCGCCACGCCCGCCGGGCCCGACTTCGACGTACTGGCCATGGACCCGGGCGACTGGCCCGGTAATCTCGGCGCCGGCCTGCTGCCCGCGCCCGACGGCAGCTGTCAGGGCGTCTTCCTGCGCTACGACCTGTTCGGCGGCCGCGGCCCCGCGATGATCATCGGCAACCTCCCGGACGGCTCCCCGGCCCGCGAGGTCCCCGAGGGAGAGATCCCCTTCGAGGTGGCCCAGCTGCTGCTCGCGCTGGAGAACGACGAGGAGATCACGGTCGTCGGCGCCGAGGACGTCCCCGTGATGCAGGGCGACAACCTCCTCATCGTGCGCCGTCTCAAGCTCTCCGAGAGCCGGATCTCCTGCGTGCAGTTCGACCGCAGCGACGGCGTCCTGGTGACCATCGCCGCCTGGGACCGCCCCATCACCGACGACCTGTACGCCCTGCTGAAGCCGCTCCCGGCGGAGCTTTTCCAGCAGGGCTGAGGCCGCCCGGTCGCTACCGCGCGGCCGAGACCGTCACGTCGGCGGCGCGCACGTACGCCACCCGGTGGCCGTACTGGATCTCGTAGTACTGGTCCTTGCCGGTCACCACCCGGTGGGACGCATCGTCGAAGGTGACCGCGTAGTAGTACTCGCCGGGCACCTTCTCACCGACCACGTACTTCTGCCCCGCGGGCAGCGTGTACGGCAGTGGCGACACCGCCTGGGCGGGCACGTCCGCCGGGTAGGCGGCCTTCTCCGGGTACGCGCGCCCGTACACCGGGACGCTCGCGAGGCCCTTCTTCGGAGTGATCACGCGTCCCGACGCGGGCACCGCCGCCGGGTTCTTCCGCGGGTTGTGGAACCAGGCCTTCTGGCCCAGGTACCAGATGGCCGTCCAGTCGCCCCACCGGTCGGCCACCGCGTACTGCTGGCCCGTGGAGACCCGGGAGGACAGGTCGTTCACCCCGGTCGTGGGGGTGGTACCGAGGCCGATGTCCTTGATCAGCGGCGCGTTCACGTCGTGGTCGGAGTACAGCCGCACCTCGCTGGAACCGTGCGCCGCGCAGGGCTCGCCCGCCGTCTCGCAGCCGGTGTACTCGGGACGGTTGGCGTCGTAGTCCGGGCGGATCGTCACCAGGGAGGATTTCTTGCCGGCGGTCGGCTCGACGGGGCGGCCGAGCAGCTGGAAGTAGTGCCGCCAGTCCCAGTAGGGGCCCGGGTCGGTGTGCATGCCCGGGATCGTCGCCGTGGTGGTGCCGGGGACGTTGTCGTGGCCCAGCACGTGCTGCCGGTCCAGCGGGATGTCGTACTTCTTCGCCAGGTACTTCACCAGCCGCGCCGACGACCGGTACATCGCCTCCGTGTACCAGGTGTCCGGCTCCGTCAGGAAGCCCTCGTGCTCCAGGCCGATCGACTTGGCGTTCACGTACCAGTTGCCCGCGTGCCAGGCGACGTCCTTCGCCTTCACGTGCTGGGCGATGTGGCCGTCGGTGGAGCGCAGCGTGTAGTTCCAGGACACATAGGTGGGGTCCTGCACCATGTTGAGGACGCCGTTCCAGGTGCCCTCCGTGTCGTGCACGACGATGTAGCGGATGCGCTGGGAGGCCGGCCGGTCGCCCAGGTCGTGATTGCCGTAGTCGCCGTCGCCGAACTCCTCGTACGGCGCGGGGATCCACTCGCAGGACACCGACTTCGGACACTCGGTTCCGGCGGCGGACGCGGCGCGCAGGTCCGCGCCGCCCAGCTGCGAGACGTCGGGCGCCAGGCCGGGACGGGCGGCGAGGGTGACCCGCTGGCCGGCGTCCGTGGTGCGCCGCTCGCCCGTGCGGATGACCTCGTACACGTCGTTCGCGTACGCCGCCGCCGTCGCGGCGTCCTCGGCCCCCGAGAAACGGGCCACCGCCCCGTACCAGTCCGCCGGGTCGGAACTGAGCGGCTCGCCCAGCTCCCGCTGGGCGGCGGCGAGCAGCGCGGCACCGCCGGACACGTTCGCGGCCGGGTCGGTGCGCAGCGCCTCGGGGCTCAGCCCGGTCAGCTCGGCTGCCTTCGGCAGCGTGGTCAGCCGGGCCGGCAAGTCGGTGGACGGTGCGGTGGCACCGTCCACCGGGTGCAGCGGAGCACGCGCGTCGTCGCCGCGCGGGTCCTCGGAGCCCTCGCCGTGGTGGGACCGGGGCGCCTCGGCCAGTGCCGTGCGGGCGTCGGTGAGGTGCAGCGGCCCGTAGCCGCCGGTCACGCTCGGCGCGCCGCCGTGCGCGTCCCAGCGGGACTGCAGATAGGAGACGCCGAGCAGGACACTCTGCGGCACGTGGTACTCGGCCGCCGCGGTGGCGAACGCCCGCTGGAGGCGGTCCGGGGAGGGTGGCGCGTCCGGGGGCACGGCGGCGGACGGTGCCGCGCCGAGCAGCGGCAGCAGCAGCGCCGCGGTGGCCAGGGCGGGCACGACGGGGGATCCTCGCAAAGCGGCCTCCTGTGACGGTCGGGCGTGGCGGGGCGTGCGGGCCGGGCGTGGGTCAGTGGTACCCGGCGGTCCGACGATCCGTCAATCATGCCGTCACAGCGGCGATTTCCCACGTCAGCGGGGGGCGTGGCGAGTTTCGCGGCGGCGGCCCACGGGCCTGCGCGGCGTCAGTGGCTTACACCAATGGCCCCTGCACGGACCCGGCCCGTCGGGAAACGAAAACCGCGGTGCGCCCCGAGGGGCACACCGCGGACCGTCGTCCTTCTCCGTCCTTCGCGTCAGCGCGTGCCGACCGCCGCCCGCACCGCCCGCCGGGCCATCTGGCAGTCGTCGTGCAGCCGGCGCAGCAGCAGCCGCTGCTCCTCGCCGGTCGGCGCGGCACCCGGATGGGCCGGCGCCGACGGTGCCGCGACCGTGTCGTGCATCGAACGCTGCACGGCCGTCTCGTACGTACGGATCTCCCTGGTCAGTACGAGCATCAGGTTCACCAGGAACGCGTCGCGCGCCGCCGTGCCCGTCGACTGGGCGATCTGACTGATCTGACGGCGGGCCGCCGGGGCGTCACCGAGGACGGCCCACAGCGTCGCCAGGTCGTACCCCGGCAGGTACCAGCCCGCGTGCTCCCAGTCCACCAGCACCGGACCGGCCGGGGACATGAGGACGTTGGACAGCAGCGCGTCACCGTGACAGAACTGGCCCATGCCCTGGCGTCCGCCGGCGTGGGCGATGCCGTGCAGCAGCTTCTGCAGGTCGCCCAGGTCCCGGTCGGTGAGCAGTCCCAGCTCGTGGTAGCGGGAGATCCGGGCCGCGTAGTCCAGCGGGGCGTCGAAGGTGCCTGCCGGCGGCCGCCAGGCGTTCAGCCGGCAGACCGCTCCGATCGCCGCCCTGATGTCGGCCCGGGGCGGAGCCTCCAGGGGGTGCCGCTGCAGCGCCGCCACCCGCCCGGGCATCCGCTCGATCACCAGCGTGCCGTTGTCCGGATCCGCCGCGATCAGTCTCGGCACCCGCACCGGAGGGCGCTGCCGGACGAACGAGCGGTATGCCCCTATCTCGTGCCGGCTTCGTTCCGCCCACGCGGGGGAGTGGTCCACTAAACACTTGGCCACCGCCGTGCTGCGTCCGGTCGTACCTACCAGGAGCACGGACCGCCCGCTGCGTCGCAGTACCTGCACGGGGGAGAACTCCGGGCAGATCCGGTGCACGGCGGCGATCGCCGTGCGCAGTTGGGCCCCCTGGGGGCCGGACAGGTCGATTCTTCCGCTGAGCGGCTGTGTGCCGGGCCCCGCGCCGAGCCGCGCCCTGCCGGCCCCGAGCACCGGGGCCGCCGGACGCGCGGGGGCGAGATAGGGGCCGCCGCCCGCCGTCGGGCGGGGGTGCAGCGAGCGCTGCGGGGCGGACACGGAGGACGATGCTGCGTACATGGGCGAGACAGATCCCTTCGTGTGCCTGCTGTGCCTGCCTGAAGAGCGGTGCCCGTCCGGTCCGTTCGGTGCCGGGGGCGCGCCTTCCGAAAGCCGTCGCGCCGCCCGACCGGCCGCCTGGGGCCACCCTGGGGAGTACCCCCGCGGCGACCGGGTCGGGGTGGCGCATTCCTACCTGACACCCGGCCGCCCGTGGCACACCATCTGGCGCACCCTGGCGAACGGTGGCGAATAGTCGCCCGGCAACCCGCACGGGGCTACTGTCAACTCAGCCGAGAACCTGGGGGCTTGACGTGAGCAAAGAACCCAACACCCGTCTGTCGGACCTGTTCGGCCTGGCCGGCTGGTCCAAGGGCGAACTCGCGAGGCTGGTCAACCGGCAGGCGGCGGCCATGGGCCACCCCCAGCTGGCGACCGACACCTCGCGGGTGCGGCGGTGGATCGACATGGGAGAGATCCCGCGCGATCCGGTGCCGCGGGTGCTGGCGGTTCTGTTCACCGAGCGTCTCGGCCGTGTCGTGACCATCGAGGACCTCGGTCTGGTCCGGCACGGGCGTGCGGGGAAACGGCCACACGACGGGAGCGAAGAGCATCCCGACGGAGTGCCGTGGGCGCCCGAGCGGACTGCGGCGGTCCTCACCGAATTCACGGGAATGGACCTCATGCTCAACCGACGCGGCTTGGTGGGCGCGGGCGCCGCGCTCGCCGCGGGCTCCGCACTCAGCAGCGCCATGCACGACTGGCTGCACACCGACCCGGCCCTGGCGGCCGACACCCCCGACCTCCGCCAACCCCTGCACGCCGACCCCGCTGGGTTCGACCGCTACGAGGCCGCCCCCATCGGGTCGCAGGAAGTGGAGGAACTGGAGCGCTCGGTCGAGGTGTTCCGTGCCTGGGACGCCGCCCGCGGCGGCGGACTCCAGCGCAAGGCCGTGGTGGGCCAGCTCAACGAGGTGGGCGGCATGCTCGCCTACCACCACCCACCCCATCTCCAGCGGCGCCTGTGGGGCGTCGCCGCCAACCTCGCCGTCCTCGCGGGCTGGATGTCGCACGACGTCGGCCTGGAACCCACGGCCCAGAAGTACTTCGTCATCGCCGCGCACGCCGCGCGCGAGGGCGGCGACCGGCCCCGGGCGGGCGAGGCCCTCTCCCGGGCAGCCCGCCAGATGGTGCACCTGGGCCGCCCGGACGAGGCCCTCGACCTCATGAAGCTCGCCCAGTCCGGCTCCGGCGAACAGGTGCTGCCACGCACCAAGGCCATGCTCTACACCATCGAGGCCTGGGCGCAGGCCTCCATGGGCAAGGGCCAGGCGATGCGCCGCACCCTGGGACGGGCCGAGGACCTCTTCGTCTCCGACAAGGCGGACGTGCCGTCCCCGGACTGGATGCAGACGTTCAAGGAGGAGGACCTGTACGGCATGCAGGCCCTCGCCTACCGGACGCTCGCCGAGTTCGAGCCGGGGGCCGCCGCGCACGCGCAGCATTACGCGGACAAGGCTCTGGCCCTCAGGATCGACGGCCGGCAGCGGTCGAAGATCTTCGACTATCTGTCGATGGCCTCCGCCTGCTTCATCGCCGACGACCCCGAACAGGCGGACCGGTACGCCCGCCTGGCCCTGGTGTCGATGGGGTCCAACTCCTCCCAGCGGACCTGGGACCGGCTGCGCCAGATGTACCGGCTCACCGCCGAGTACGCCGGCTACCCGAAGATCCAGGAGCTGCGCGAGGAGATCAAACTGGCGCTGCCCAAGGGCAAGTCACCCAGGGGGAAGGGGCCGGGCGGCACCGTCGCGCCGGCGTAGGGCGCGACGAGCTGCGCCGGAGTCGTGCCGGCCCGAGGGCGTCAAGGCGTCACCCTGGCCACCAGCACACAGGCGTCCTGACGACAGGGAAACTCACCGAGCTCCCGCGTCACGACCCGTACGACGTCCTGTGCCGAGCCCGCCCCCGTCAGCCGGGGGGCCAGCGAGAGGAGGTGCTCCACGGCCGCCGGTCCGGGTGCACCGGTGTGCAGGAGCAGCAGGTCGTCCGCTTCGAGGGTCGCCTCGGCCTGCCCGGACAGCCCGCTCCGTCCGGACGGTCCGGCCTGCCCGGACAGTCCACGCCCCGTCCCGCCGCGGAACAGCAGCGGGACGGGGCCTGAGGCGTCGGTCCACGTCAGGGTGCGGGTGCGCGGCCGGTAGCCGCAGTACACGGCGTCGCGCACCGGCGGCAGGGCGGTGGCCTCGAGCAGTGCGGCGAGCCGTTCCCCGAGCAGCGCGGGCCGGGTACCGGCCAGCGCCAGGCCGCGCAGGGCGCCGATGAGCACCGCCGCACCGTGCGCCTCGGTCCCCGGGGCTTCGAAGTCGCCCACGGCGAGGAGGGTTTCGCCGTCGTCGGAGTGCGGACACGCGTCGTACCAGCCGCCGTACCGAGACCGCAGGCCCGTCGCCGGCGTCGACGGGAGGTGTGCGGCGGCCAGGTCCAGACCGGGCCGCCCCTCGTCCGGGAACCGCAGCAGACCGTGCCAGGGCGGCAGCGCAGGGTGCCGGAGCGAGTCACGGGTCTCGCTCAGCACCCGCTGACTGCGGCGCAGTTCGCTGACGTCCCGCAGCACCGCCCACATCGATGCGGTGCTGCCGTCGGTGTCGAGGACGGGCTCGCCCATCATGTGCACGGTGCGAGCGGTCCCGTCGGGATGCACGACGCGGAACTCGCCGTCGATGGGGCGGGCGTCGACGAGACAGTCCGTGACCATCGCGGTCAGTTTCGGGCGGTCCTCGGTGAGCACCAGGGAGGGGAGTTCGTCGAGGCTCAGCGGGACGGACCCGGGGTCGCGGCCCAGGATGTGGAAGAGCTCCCCGGACCACTCGGCCTCGTCCGTCAGCAGATTCCACTCCGCGCTGCCGACCCGGCTGAGCAGCGAACCGGGGCGTGGCGCGGGTGCCGGGCCGTCCCGCAGTTGTGCCAAGTGCGCGTCGAGGTCGGTGAGTTGGTGCAGCGCCAGGTCGTAGAGGGCGCGCTGCCAGCGCCCCCGGGGGTCCGCCGCGCTCTCCTGGCTGTCCCGCCGTACCGCGTCCACGTCGCCCCGCAGTCGCCGTGCCTGCGATATGAGCGCCTCGACCGAGCCGTGCCCCGGTGGTTGGGCGGCCGGGCGGTCCGCGGAGAGATGGGACGACATGACGCACTCCGATGTGCTGACGGTACGACCAGGACGGAACCGAGGCCGGCGGAAGGACCGTTACGACTGTTGCACAGCCCGCCACGCCCCGTAAGGGATTTGGCAACACACGATACGGTGGTGCTTCCGGCATATGCCACAGTCTTCCCGGAGTGACTCGGGTACGCGTTCGGTATACCCGGGGACGGTGGCAAGTCGTAGGTGTACTACGGGACTTGGGGAGGGTTCGGGACCAGGGGAGTCGTCGCCCTGACGTTCGACGGACGCTTGTTCTATGCCGGGTCGTGGAGGGCCGGACGGGGCGCCAGTTCGACGGGCGTGCGTGCGCCCGTCTCCAGCGCCCGCGCCCCGGCCTCGGCGACCGCGGCGGCGGCGTACCCGTCCCAGGCGTCGGGCCCGGTGACCCGGCCCCGTCGGGTGGCGTCCACCCAGCTCTGCACCTCGCGGTCGTAGGCGTCCGCGAACCGCACCAGGTAGTCCTGCGGGACCTCCTCCCGCGCGCCGCCCGCAGCCGTCACCACCATGGTGTGCGCCTGACCGATCCGGGCGCTGCCCGCCTCGCAGACGGCCTCGCAGCGCACCTCGTAGCCGAAGCCGCAGTTGACGAAGATCTCCACGTCCACCACGGCGCCGCCCTCGGTCTCGAAGAGCACGAGCTGCGGATCGAGCAGGCCGTCGGGCGCACCGGCCGACGGCCGCGGACGCAGCACGGTCACCGCGCTCAGTTCCTGGCCGAGCAGCCAGCGGGCCGCGTCGATCTCGTGCGAGACGGAACTGTTGATCAGCATCGCCGAGGTGAAGTGCGGTGGAGAGGAGACGTTGCGGTGCACGCAGTGCAGCATCAGCGGCCGGCCAAGACGCCCGCCGTCCAGGAGGGACTTCAGTTGCCGGTACTCGGCGTCGTACCGCCGCATGAACCCGATCTGCGCCAGCCGCCTGCCGAGGCGCGCCTCGGCCTCCACCACGCGCAGCGCGCCCGCGGCATCCGGCACCATCGGCTTCTCGCACAGGACCGGCAGCCCCCGCGCGAAGGCGGCCCGCAGCGCCTCCTCGTGCGCCTTGCCGGGTGAGGCGATCAGGACGGCCTCGACGCCCGGCGCGTCCAGCGCCGCCTCGGCCTCCGTGTGCACGACGACCCCGCCGATGCCGCCCACGGCCTCCTTCGCCCGCTCGGCGTCGGGGTCCGCCACCGCGGCGACCCGGGCGCCGCTCACCACCCGGTCGAGGCGTCGTATGTGGTCGGCACCCATGTGGCCCGCGCCCAGAACCGCCACACCCAGAAGTTCACTCACGCTGCGCCCGCTCCTTCGCCGTCCGCCGCACACCCGCGTGCAGCGGGTACGTGTACGGCGAACAGGCTTTCACGCCCGTCAAGAGCCACGCCGGGGAAGAGGAGCGGCCCAGGAGGCGGCGGCGGGCGTCAGTACCGCAGCACCCCCGCGATGCCCTCCGCGTCCCCGAGCGTGCCGTCCGGCACGAAGCGCACGTCGGCGCCCGTCTCCAGGCACTGCTCGACGATCTCGTCCACGATGTCCTCGCGGGCGTCGAGGTCGCCGTCGTCCGCCGGGAGCAGGTGCTCACCGTCGTCGCGCATCGTCACCTTGAAGTTCTCCTCGACGGCCAGCAGCCGGACGCGGCCCGTGTGGGCGCTCTCCCACAGCTCGTCGACCCCGGCCGCGAAGTCCTTGCGGCCGCGGGCCGCGTCCAGTTCCCTGGCCACCGCCTCGACCGACCCGCGCGCCTCGTCCTCGAGCACCGGCCGCACCGCCTGCCACACCGCCTCGGCGGAACCGTGCGCGAGCCCGCCGTGCGGGACGAGCACAGCGTCCGCGGCGAGTGCGCCGGCCCCGTCGAACAGGGACAGCGCCGGCTCGGGGCCGGTGATGTACAGCGGGCGGGGATGCGCGCGCAGCACCTTGCCCATCGCCGCGTCGGCGTCCCGCAGGAACTTCCGGGTGCCCTCGTCCCGGAACGTGCTCGGCGCGTCGCCGATCCGCTCCTGGCGTTCGGGGTCGAAGTCCTCCGCGGGCCGGTCGAGCGGGAAGCCGCCGAGGTGCTCCTCGACGACCCGGCCCGCGCCGCCGCTCCACAGCTTGACGCGGTCGGCGGCGACCGACAGGACCCAGAACGGCCGCTCGGCCGCCTGCGCGGCGACGAGGTTGCGGGTCAGGAAGGTGTCCGAGAGAACCACGCGCTCGGGCACGGAACGGCTGAGGGTCCAGACCTGGTGCTCGCCGGGAGCGGCGAAGATCGCCAGACCGTCCTCGGCGTACGTCAGGTCGACCTCGGCCATGGCCCGGTCGAGTTCGCGGGACACCTCCGCGCGCCGGTCGCGGCTGACCGACGGGTCCTCCGCCAGCTGTTTCTTGGCCGCGGCGACCGCGTTGCGCAGCCGGACCCGGTCCTGGGCGTTGTCCGGTTCACGGCGGTGCGTCGGCGTCAGTACGGACACGGCCGGGTACGGGCGGGGGCGCCGCAGCTCGGCGAGGGCGGCGGGACTCAGATCGTGCTCCATGTCAGCACGATAGGACCAACGGGCATATCGGGCATTCGGAGCGGGGTGCCGCTCAGTCGGACCCCTCACCGGCAGGCTCGGGGCCGCAGGAGCTGCCGTCGGGCGGCAGGGAGCCGTACAGCAGGAAGTCGTCGACCTTGCGGTGCACGCACCCGGAGGACGCGTAGCCGGTGTGCCCCTCGCCCCGGTTGTCGAGGACCACGGCGGAGGGACCGAGCCGGTCGGCCGTCTCCACCGTCCAGCGGTACGGCGTGGCCGGGTCGCCGCGGGTGCCGACCAGGAGCATCTTCGCGGTGTCGAGGTTCTTCACGTCGTCCCGGATGTAGTCCGTGCCCTTGGGGCGCCCGTAGCACATGAGTACCTGGGTGAGCCGGTACCGGCCGAAGACCGGCGAGGCCTCCTCGTACCGTGCGCGCAGCCGCCCGAGGGACGCGGTGACCTGGGCGGCGGTCGGACGGTCGGGATCGTCCGCGCAGTTGATCGCCATCAGGGCGGCCGGAAGGTTGTCCATGGGGACGTCCTCCTCGTCGGTGAGCCCCGCGCCCTTGTCCTCGCGGACCGGTGCACGCCCCGGTTCGCGGACCGGGAAGGTGACGCCGCCGGACGAGAAGCCCTCCAGGCCGCGGGTGTCACCGTCCTCCAGCAACTGCGCGAGCGCCCGCTCCAGCGAGGGCCACAGCTGCCGGCTGTACAGCGCCTGACCGATCGCGCCGACCATGTCCTGCCCGGTGAAGGGCTCGCCGAAGGCCGACGGCACCGGATCGGAGTCGAGGGAGGCGACGAGCCGCGCGACCTCGTCCCGGGCGCTCCGGGCGTCCTGACCGAACGGGCAGGCGATGTCCTCGACGCACCAGTCGAGGAAGTTCTCCAGCGCGGTCTGCTGCCCCCGCGCGCCGGCCAGCCCCTGTTCGGTCAGCGGTTCCGTCAGCGTGTCCACGCCGTCGAGCACCATCCGGCCGACCTTGTCCGGGAACCGGGCCGCGTACACCGCTCCCAGCCGGGTTCCGTAGGAGAAGCCCAGGTAGTCGAGCCGGTCGTCGCCGAGTGCCCGGCGCATCACCTCCATGTCGCGCGCGGCGTCGACCGTGCCTATGTGGGGCAGTACGGGACCGGAGTACTTGGCGCACTCGGCGGCCGCGTCCCGCAGCCGTTTCAGCACGCCCTCCGGGTCACCCGTCCCCTCGTCCCCGTCCGTCGCCTCCATGATCTTCAGGGTGGCCGGTCCGCAGGAGACCGGGGAGGAGCGGCCGACGCCGCGCGGGTCGAAGGTCACGACGTCGTAGCCGTTGGTGAGGTGCATGAACTCCTTGCCGCCGGCGGCGAGTTCATTGACACCGGAGCCGCCGGGGCCGCCGAAGTTCAGCAGGACGGAGCCCCGTGAGTCGCCGGTCGCCCGGTACCGGGCGAGGGCCACGTCGAGGGTCCTGCCCTTGGGCCGCGCATAGTCGACGGGGACGGTGACCTTGCCGCACTGCAGGTCCTTCGGCATCTCCGTGCCCTCGCACGCCGACCACTTGATCTTCTGGTCGTAGAACCGGGACAGTCCGGATCCGGCGTCCCGCGTGGTCGCGGTGGTCGCGGTGGTCGCGGTGGCCGTGGCGTTCGCGGCGGGCAGTCCCGCACCCAGCAGGGCCAGGCCGAGCGCTCCGGTGACCGCGCAGCGCCGGACCGAGGGCCGAGTCTCCAGCTTGGCCTGCATCGATGCCTCCCGGGCGCCCCGTCGCGGACCGGTGGTCGGCGCCCTCGCTCACCATAAGCGGGCTTCGCATCCGGCGCCTCCGGGCGCCGGCGCACCGGACGGGGCACCGGTTGTTCGATGAACCGCCCACTCGATGGGGTGAAAGACCGATAAGCCATAACTCGGATGGTGCGCCCGCGTTTTAACCGGTGCGGGCGAGCGCCCGCGACCATGTCTGGAAGGCAGGGAACCTCATGAGAAGGGTTACCCGAAACGGTGTGCTCGCCGTCGCCGCGTCGGGCGCGCTGGCCGTGACGATGCCGGCGTACGCGGCGTTCGCGTCCGACGGTGCCGGCGCCGACGGATCCTCGGCCGGTTCACCCGGACTGATCTCCGGCAACACCGTCCAGCTCCCGGTGGACGTGCCGGTCAACGTGTGCGGCAACACCGTGAACGTGGTGGGGCTCCTCAACCCGGCCGCGGGCAACAGCTGCGCCAACACCGGGTCGACGGGGGCGTCGCACCACGAGGCGGAAGCCTCGGGCAGCACGTCCGGCAGCACGTCCGGGGGCACGTCGGGCGGCGCGGTCGCCGAAGGAGGCGGAAAGGACTCGCCGGGCGTGCTCTCCGGCAACGGGGTGCAGCTGCCGGTGCACCTCCCGGTGAACGTCAGCGGCAACAGCGTCAACGTGGTCGGCATCGGCAACCCGGCCGTCGGCAACGAGTCGACGAACGACTCCGGCGACCACCCGGAGCGCGTACGACCCCCGGCGGAGCCCGAGCCGTCCGCCCCCGAGGAGGAGCGCGCCGGGCCCGGACCGTCCCCGCACGCCGCGCCGCCGCGGGAACAGGTCTCCCTCGCCCACACCGGGGCGGACGGGACCTTGCCGGCCCTCGCCGGCGGTGCCGCGCTCGTGCTGGGCGGAACCGCCCTCTACCGGCGCTTCCGGCCGAACGCCCAGGGCTGAGCGCGCCGCGGTCTCGTGACGTGAGTCGACCCGCCCGTTGCCGGTCACGCTTGTGCGGGTCTCGGGTCTCGGGTCTCGGGTCTCGGGTCTCGGGTGCCGGCGCCGGGACCCGGGACCCGGAACCCGGCGCAGGGCCGGGGCCGGGGCGCCCGCCACCTGGACGGGCGCCCCGGCCCCGGCGTGCGGGGGCCTTCGGCTTCGGACCTCCCCCGACTCAGGCGCGTCCCGTGTGGAAGCGCCGGTGCAAGGCGTGGATCTCCTCGGTGAGCTGCGGCACCGGACCCTCCACGGTCACGCCGGGCGCCACCTCCCGCACCAAGAGCGGCCGCACCGGCGGCGCGGGAACGCCCAACTCCGTCAGCCACGCCACCAGTTGCTCCGAAGAGGCGGCGTACACGATGCGCCCCAGGCCCACCCACGCGTGTGCGGCGGCGCACATCGGGCAGTGCTCGCCGGACGTGTACACCGTGGCCGCAGCCCGTTCCTCGGGGGTCAGACGGGCGGCGGACCAGCGCGCGAGCTCGAACTCCGGGTGACGGGTCCGGTCGCCGGAGGCCACCCGGTTGTGGTCCTCGGCCAGCACCGTGCCGTCCCCGTCCACCAGCACCGACCCGAACGGCTCGTCGCCGGCCTCCAGTGCCTCGGCCGCCAGCTCCACGCAGCGGCGCAGGTGGGGCAGTTCGGCGTCCTTCACGACCATGCCGTACGGCCCTCCTCGTGACGCGCTCCTTCACATCCAGCCTATGTCTCCCTCTGTCTCCCTCAGCGGGCATCTTGCTATCGCCATTCGCTCAAGTTAGAGTCTATAACGAAAGAGAGTGAGTCTAGCGAGTCGAGGCAAGAGGAGCGCCATGTCCACCGCAACCCCGCAGTCGCACGCCCCGCACACCGTTCTGGGATCCGGCCCCGCCGGCACCGCGCTCGCTCGTGAGCTGGTGCGCCGGGGTCACCCCGTCCGGCTGGTGGACCGCAGGGCCGCAGGTCCCGCGATCGAGGGCGTCGAGCGGATCGCCGCCGACGTGAGCACGGTCGACGGCGCCCGTGCCGCCGTGCGTGACGCCGCCGTCGTCCACCACTGCGTCAACGTCGCCTATCACCTCCAGGTCGAGGTGATGCCCAGGGTCCAGGAGGCCGTCCTGGCCGCCGTCGAGGCGAGCGGCGCCCGGCTGGTCGTGCTCGACACGCTCTACCCGTACGGCGAGACCGGGGGAGCGGTGATGACCGAGGACAGCCCCTGGAAGGCGACCAGCCGGAAAGGCCGGATGCGCGCCGAGCTGGACGAGCGGTACCTCGCCGCCCACCGGTCCGGCCGGGCCCGCGTGGTTCTCGGCCGCAGCGCCGACTTCGTCGGGCCCGGCGTCCTCAACTCGTCCCTGGGTGCGGCCGTCTTCCCCGGCGCGCTCACCGGTGGGGACGTCGTGGCCATGGGCGACATCGATCTGCCGCACAGCTACACCGGCATAGCGGACGTGGCGGCCGGTCTCGCCACGCTGGGTGAGCGTCCCGACGGCGACGGCCGAGTCTGGCACCTGCCGACCGCGCCAGCCGTCAGCACGCGTGAGATCCACACGATGGTCGAGAAGCGGGTGGGCCGCCCGCTGAACGTCGTGGTCCTCGAACGGCCCCGCCCCTTGGGCCCCTTCGACGAGCAGCTGATGGCCGAGTACGAGGAGATGTTCTACCAGCACACGGAGCCGCAGATCATGGACTCCAGTGCCTTCGAGCGGTTCTTCGAGGTCGCCCCGACACCGCTCGCGGACACCGTGGACGCGACCGTCACCTGGTACGAGGCGTGGCTCCGCAGCCGGTGACGGTCAGGTCCGTCCTCAACGGCCCGGGCGTGACCTGGAGCGGTCCAGTGCGGTCACGCCGACCGCGGCCAGGCCGATCTGGATGAGCCACTCGATCCAGTCGACGCCGCCGGTGTCGGCCACGTCGAACGCCGACGCGATCCACGATCCGATGAGCGCGGCGACGATGCCGACGAGGATTGTCCACAGGACGCCGATGCGCTGCCGACCCGGAACGACGAGTCGGCCCAGTACACCGATGACGACACCGATGACGATAGCGCTGATAATGCCGTCGATCTCCATCTCCACCCCTTTGTGTCAAGGCCCCCGCAGTAGTGCGTCTGCCCACTGCGGGCGGAGGCAGTCCGCCGGTCCTGACCCGTCGGCGGCCGCGGGCGCGTGGGCGGGGGGCGTCCGCGTGAGCACGGGCGACGGGCCGGTCCGCGAGTGCGGGACCGGCCCGTGCCGTTTCCTTCCGGTGTGTCTAGTGCCTGTGTGGGGCGCTCCGCGCCGCCGTACCGGCGCAGACCATACCCAGGACCAAGGCCAGGGCGCCGATGATGATGTTGTTCCAGATGACGCCGGCGTCCGGGCTCGAGCCGACGATCCACGGCGAGATGATCATCCAGACACCGATCGCGCACATGGCCCAGCTGAGGCCGTACATGCGCTCCGGGGCGCGGGTGAATCCGAGGGCCAGCAGACCGATGGCGATGCCCACGATCAGGTTGTGGGCCACGAGTGAGGGCTGGCTGGTGGTGAAGTGGAGTATCCACGGGGACACGGCACAGTAGAGGCCGAGCAGGAACACCGGCCCGTCCACGAGTGCCACGTCGCGACCACCGAGCATGCGCGCGTAGCGCGCCTGCATTTCCGGGGCGTCCGGGTGGCTGGTGATGTCACCTCGGGGGTGCGAGACGTTGGCCATGAGTCGTCTCCTTTGACTTGCAGGGCCATCCGCTTCTGGTGCGGTGTGCGGTAGCGCCACATAAGTTCATTCTGCTCTTATTCAGCCCTTATGTGTAGAGGTGGAACGGTACGGGATCTCCCGGTGCTGTGAGCGCCCGCGCGGAAGCCGGGTCCGGCCGGTTCGCTTTGTCACGCCCGTGTGAATTCCGGGGCCGGCATCCGAGACCGGTCCGGTTCTCCTTGACCGTCCTCGACCGTGGCTGCCACGATCGTCGGCATGACAACGCGACCGGATCTCACGCGGCGACGCCACGTCGACCTCGCGCGCGTCTCCAGCGCCTCCTGTCGCACCGCGGCCTGATCCCGCAGATCCGCCGCCTCGACTTCACCTCGCCGCACCGCCCCGGCACCCGTCTGCCGGAGGCTCTCCGCACCCCCTGAACCCGGCCGCACTGCGGACCGGTCGGGCCCGGTGCTTCCCATGTCCCGGTCGACGTACTCCCGCAGGAGACTCCGCCGGGCGTTCCGCCGCGCCCGCCTTCCCGAAAAGAGGACCCATGGCCACCGTCCTGTCCGTCTCCGGCAGTCCGTCCGCCTCCTCCCGCACCAACCGGCTGCTGCGCCACCTCGACGGCCGGCTGACCGCACAGGGCCACGAGGTGATCCCGCTCGACGTCCGCACCGTCCCCGCCCAGGCGCTGCTCGGCGCGGACTTCGGGCATCCCGCGATCAGTGAGGCCGCGGAGCTGTTCGCCCGCGCCGACGGTGTCGTCGTCGGCACGCCCGTCTACAAGGCTTCGTACTCCGGTGTCCTGAAGGCCCTTCTCGACCTTCTCCCGCAGTACGCCCTCACCGGCAAGACGGTGCTGCCGCTCGCCACCGGTGGTTCCACCGCCCATGTCCTGGCGATCGACTACGCGCTCCGCCCCGTGCTGAACTCCATGGGCGCGGCGCACGTCGTGCAGGGCTGGTTCACCCTGGACCGGGACATCACGGCCCACGAGGACGGCACGGTCACCGTCGCCCCGGGCGCCGCGGAGGCACTCGACCATGTGGTCGACCAGTTCTCGGCGGCCCTGGCCGCCCGCCCGGCCGCCCCCGCGCCGACGACCCGCGCGCTGGCCGCGGCGGGCTGAGTCGCGCGCGCCGCGTCCCGCGGGGGCGGCCGCGCCCGTCCGGCCTGTCCGCCGGCCTGTTCGTCGGCCTGTCCGTCCGGCCTGTCCGTCCGGCTCGCTCCCCGGTCTGTCGGCCAGTGCTGCCGTCCCGCCCATGGGGTCGCGCCGGCCCCCTCCGGTCCGCCCGCCTGCCTGCCCCACCGCCCGCTTGCTTGCTGCCGGTCCGAGCTGACCCGTCTGCCCGGCCTGCCCGCCCTCCGGGGCCGGCCGCCCGCTGCGTCCACCTCCCGAACGGAGCCCCGTGTCCACCCTCACCTTCCACTGGTTCCTGCCCACCAGCGGTGACAGCCGCGATGTCGTAGGGGGCGGCCACGGCGCCCCGGCCACCGACTCCGGGCGCAACCGGCCGCCGACGGTGGCCTATCTGACCCAGATCGCCCGCGCCGCCGAGGACCTGGGCTTCGTCGCCGCGCTCACCCCCACCGGTGCCTGGTGCGAGGACGCGTGGCTGACCACCGCCATGGTCTCCCAGGCGACCGAACGGCTGAAGTTCCTGGTCGCGTTCCGCCCGGGATTCGTCTCACCCACGCTCGCCGCGCAGATGGCGTCCACCTTCCAGCGGCAGACCGGCGGACGGCTCCTGCTCAACGTCGTCACGGGCGGCGAGAGCCGCGAGCAGCGGGCCTACGGGGACTTTTTGGACAAGGACTCCCGTTACCGTCGTACCGGCGAATTCCTGCAGGTCGTAAGGGAGTTGTGGGCGGGCGGGACGGTGAACCTGCGCGGCGAGCACCTGCGCGTGGAGGACGCGAAGCTGGTGCGCCTGCCCGACCCCGTGCCCGAGGTGTACTTCGGCGGCTCCTCGCCCGTCGCCGGGGAGGTCGCCGCGCGGCACGCCGACGTGTACCTCACCTGGGGCGAGCCGCCCGAGCAGGTGGCCGGGAAGATCGCCCGGATGCGGGCGCTGACCGCCGAGGAGGGCCGTACCCTGCGCTTCGGCATCCGGCTGCACGTCATCACCCGGGACAGCGCGGAGCAGGCCTGGGCCGAGGCGCACCGACTGCTCGACGGCTTCGACCCGGAGACCGTACGGGCCGTGCAGGCCGGTCTCGCCCGCAGCGAGTCCGAGGGGCAGCGGCGCATGCTCGCCCTGCACGGCGGATCCCGCGACGCCCTGGAGATCCACCCCAACCTGTGGGCCGGCATCGGGCTGGTACGCGGCGGAGCGGGCACCGCCCTGGTCGGCAGCCACGACGAGGTCGCGGACCGGATCGCCGAGTACCACGCCCTCGGCATCGACGAGTTCGTCCTCTCCGGTTACCCGCACCTCGAGGAGGCCTACTGGTTCGGCGAGGGCGTCCTGCCGCGCCTCGCCGCCCGGGGACTGTGGCGCCACCCGGCCCGCGTCCCGGCCGAGCGCGGCGCGGGGCCGCTGCCGGTCGCCGTCCGGCACCGGTACGTTTCCCGGCGAACCGTCAATGCCTCGGCGGACCAGTCGAGTTGAACTGGTCTACACCCTTGACTGGTACAGACCAACGCGGTTGAGTGTGCCTCCTCACCCCCCTCCACGGCCGCCCCCACGCCGTGGCCGGTCCCACCGGCACGCGCGCACAAGGTTCCGCTCCGCTCTGTCCTGTAGGGAGCGGCCGTGCTCCGCAGAAGGAGACAAGCCTGTGTCGAGGCGCCGCATATCCGCCGTAGTGACCGCACTCGCCCTCGCGGGCGCCGTGCCGTTGCTCATGCCCGCCGACGAGGCGTCGGCCGCCGCGTGTTCGAGCTACCCCGCATGGTCGGCCGGCGCGAACTACAACGCGGGCGACATCGTCCGCTACACCGACGGCAAGGCCTACATCGCCGAGCACGCCAACCCGGGCTACGACCCGCTCATCAGCACCTGGTACTGGGACCCGTACGCCTGTGACGGCGGCTCGCAGACGCCGGTCGGCAACTTCGTCGTCAGCGAGGCCCAGTTCAACCAGATGTTCCCGGGCAGAAACAGCTTCTACACCTACAGCGGCCTCACCGCCGCGCTCAGCGCCTACCCCGGCTTCGCCAACACCGGCAGCGACACCACCAAGAAGCAGGAGGCCGCCGCCTTCCTCGCCAACGTCAGCCACGAGACCGGCGGCCTTGTGCACATCGTCGAGCAGAACACCGCCAACTACCCGCACTACTGCGACTGGAACCAGCCCTACGGCTGCCCGGCCGGCCAGGCCGCCTACTACGGGCGCGGACCGATCCAGCTCAGCTGGAACTTCAACTACAAGGCCGCGGGCGACGCGCTCGGCATCGACCTGCTGGGCAACCCCTGGCTGGTGCAGAACGACGCGGCCGTGGCCTGGAAGACCGGCCTGTGGTACTGGAACACCCAGTCCGGTCCCGGCACGATGACCCCGCACAACGCGATGGTCAACGGCGCCGGCTTCGGCCAGACCATCCGCTCCATCAACGGCTCGCTGGAATGCGACGGCAGGAACCCCGCCCAGGTCCAGAGCCGGGTCACCAAGTACCAGCAGTTCAGCCAGATCCTCGGCGTCTCCCCGGGCGGAAACCTGTACTGCTGACGCTCCCGCGGTGTGCGAGACTCCGCCGATGACCTCGGAAACGATCACCGCGGAGTCCGCGGGCACCTGGCAACTCGGCGACCTGCCCGTCCGCCGCGTCGGCTTCGGCGCGATGCGGCTGACGGGCAGCGCCGCCTTCCACCTCGGCACCCCGAGCGACCGCGACCGCTCCCTCGCCGTCCTGCGCCGGGCGGTCGAACTCGGCGTCAATCACATCGACACCGCCGCCTTCTACTTCTCCACCCTGCGCTCGTCCAACGAGCTGATCAACAGCGCGCTCGCGCCCTACGCCGACGACCTGGTCATCGCCACCAAGGTCGGTCCGTTCCGCGACTGGTCGGGGGAGTGGGCCACCTCCGCGCGCCCCGAGGACCTGCGCGCCCACGTCGAGGAGAACCTGCGCCAGCTCGGCCGCGACCATCTCGACGTCGTCTACCTGCGCCGCATGAGGCAGGAGTCGGTCGCCGAGCACTTCGGCGCCCTGGCCGAGCTGCGCGAGGCGGGGCTGGTCCGCCACCTCGCCCTGTCCGACGTGGAACCCCGGCACCTGGCCGAGGCCCAGGCCATCGCGCCGGTGGTGAGCGTCCAGAACCGGTACGGCCTCGGCTTCCACGACCCCGCCACCGACGCGCTCCTCGCCCAGTGCCGCGCCCAGGGCATCGCCTTCGTGCCGTTCTACGCCATCGCCGGTGAAGCCGGGCCGCGCGGCGCCGGCAGCGCCCACGAGGAGGAGGTCCGCGCGGTCGCCCGGGCGCACGGGGCGAGCCCCGCGCAGGTCAGGATCGCCTGGACCCTGCACCAGGGCCCGCACGTGCTGGCCATCCCCGGCACCGGCAACCCCGAGCACCTCGCCGAGAACGTCGCCGCGGGCGCCCTCCGCCTCACCGACGAGGAACTGGCCCGGCTGGACGGCGCCCGCACGGGCTGACCCGCACCGCTCCGGCGCCGAGCCCCTGAGCGGGGACTTGGCGTCCGGTGGGTTTTACGTATAACCTCTCCCGTCAATCGCCCGTCCCGGAAGGTGCCGATGACACGCATCGCCCTGGTCGCCCTCGTCGTCGACGACTACGACGAGGCGATCCGCTTCTACACCGAGGCCCTCGGCTTCCGCCTCGCCGAGGACACACCCCGGCCCGACGGCTCCCGCTGGGTCGTCGTCGAGCCCGGCGGCCCGGCGCAGGGCACCGCCCTGCTGCTGGCCCGCGCCAAGGGTGACGCCCAGCGCGCCAGGGTCGGCGATCAGACCGGCGGGCGGGTCGGCTTCTTCCTCCACACCGACGACTTCACCCGCGACCACGCCCGCATGACGGCGGCCGGCGTGACCTTCCTGGAGGAGCCCCGGCACGAGCCCTACGGCTCCGTCGCCGTCTTCCAGGACCTGTACGGCAACCGCTGGGACCTGCTCCAGCCCGCCGCCCCCTGATTCGCGCGCCCCGTACTTCACACAGCCGCCCCCGCATTCACGCACCCGTCCCCGCATTCGCGCCAGAACCGCCGAGGAATCACCGCACATGTCATCTACGCGCATAGACGCCGAGACCCTCCGCCGCCTCCCCAAGGCGGTCCTCCACGACCACCTCGACGGCGGCCTGCGCCCGGCGACCGTCGTCGAGCTGGCGGAGAGCGTCGGCCACGCCCTGCCCACCACCGATCCCGACGAGCTGGCCGCCTGGTACTACGAGGCCGCCAACTCCGGCGATCTGGTGCGCTACATCGCCACCTTCGAGCACACCCTCGCCGTGATGCAGAACCGAGAGGGCCTGCTGCGCACCGCCGAGGAGTACGTCCTCGACCTCGCCGCCGACGGCGTCGTCTACGGCGAGGTCCGCTACGCCCCCGAGCTGATGACCACCGGCGGACTGACCCTCGCCGAAGTCGTCGAGACCGTCCAGGAAGGACTGGCGGCCGGCATGGCCAAGGCGGCCGCGGCGGGCACCCCGGTCCGGGTCGGCACCCTGCTGTGCGGGATGCGGATGTTCGACCGCACCCGGGAGACGGCCGACCTCGCGGTCGCCTTCCGGGACGCCGGTGTCGTCGGCTTCGACATCGCCGGCGCCGAGGACGGCTTCCCGCCCGCCGACCACCTCGACGCCTTCGAGCACCTGCGCCGCGAGAACGTGCCCTTCACCATCCACGCCGGCGAGGCCCACGGCCTGCCCAGCATCCACCAGGCCCTCCAGGTGTGCGGCGCCCAGCGCATCGGCCACGGCGTGCGCATCACCGACGACATCCCCGACCTCGCGGCGGGCAAGCTCGGCCGGCTCGCCGCGTGGGTGCGCGACCGCCGGATCGCACTGGAGATGTGCCCGACCTCCAACCTCCAGACCGGCGCCGCCACCTCGATCGCCGAGCACCCGATCACCGCCCTGAAGGACCTCGGCTTCCGCGTCACCCTCAACACCGACAACCGCCTCGTCTCGGGCACGACGATGACGCGGGAGATGTCCCTGCTGGTCGAGCAGGCGGGCTGGAGCGTCGAGGACCTGCGCACGGTGACCGTCAACGCCCTCAAGAGCGCCTTCGTCCCGTTCGACGAGCGCAAGGCCCTGATCGAGGACGTGGTCCTGCCGGGCTACGCGTCCGCGCTCTGAACCAGCCCTCGCGCATAGGCGGCCTGTCCGACGTGCTGGAGATCGTCGGACAGGACGCTGACCAGCCGCGCCGCGAGCGTGACCGGTGGATCCCAGTTGTCGTCGACGACCCGCTCCAGGTCCTTGGCGGTCAGGGAGCGCAGGGCCGTGAGCGTCTGCTCGTGCACGGCGTCGTAGTAGCCGGTCAGCAGGTCGCCCGAGTCGACCCGCACCTTCGCGACCTCGGCGGAGTCGTGGCCGTACCCGGTGTCCCGGCGGGGCAGGCCCAGGCCGAAGCGTTTCTCCCACTCTCCGGTGAGCCACACCTGGTCGAGCCCGAAGGCATCGGCGACGTGGTCGTCCTGGACGCGGGTGAGATGCCAGACCAGCCAGGCGACGGAGTTGGCGTCGGCGGCGGGACGGGCGTTCAGGCCGTCGGGGCCCAGGCCCTCGACGGCGGCGTGGACTTCTTCCTGGATACGGCCGTAGCCCTCGATGAGGATGTCCTTCGCATGCATACGTCCACCATCGCGCAGTCCGCCCGTCCGCGCCCCCCGTTCACGCGCTTCCCGTCTCCAGCAGCCCCATCAGCGCCCGCGCCGCCGGGCTGGTGGCCGCCGAGGGCGGCAGCAGCGCGATGGTCTCGTACTCCGTCCCGTCCGCGTCCTTGAAGGGCAGCGAGGTCAGAGCGGCGCGCTTGTGCCGGAAGTGACGCGGTACGACCGCGATGCCGAGGTTCTCGTCGATCAGGTCGAGCAGTCCGTGCACGTCGTTCACCTCCAGCGGCACGGTCCGCCGTACGCCCGCCGCGGCGAAGACGGCGTCGGTGACGCGGCGCGGACCCCAGTCCGGGTGGAAGTCGACGAAGACCTCGTCGGCCAGGTCGTGCGGGGTCAGCACCGCGCCGTCCGCCACGAGCCGGTGGTCCGGATGGCACAGCACCGTCATCGGCTCGCCGGCCAGCGAGACCGAGCGCAGCTGGTCCGTGTCCGCCTGCGTGCGGTAGGCGAAGGCCAGGTCGAGCCGCCCCGCCGCGACCTCCTCCGCCAGCTCCCCCGAGCCGGCCTGCCGCAACCGGATCTCCACGTCGGGATGCCGCCGCCGGAAGCCGGCCAGCAGTCCGGCCACCGGCACCCCGGCGATGCACTGCTCGGCGCCCAGCGACAGCGTCCCGCGCAGCACGCCCTGCACCGCGGCGACCGCCTCGTGCGCCGACCGCACCTGGGCGAGGATCCGCCGCGCCTCGTCCAGCAGCGCCCGCCCGGCCTCCGTCAGCGTCACCCGGCGGGTCGTGCGCACGAACAGCGGCGCCCGCAGCTCCCGCTCCAGCGCCCGGATCGACGCCGAAAGACCGGACTGGGACACCAGCAGCCGTTCCGCCGCCCGGGTGAAGTGCTGGTCCTCGGCGACCGCCACGAAGTGCTGGAGATGACGCAGTTCCATGATTGAGAAGCGTAACCGTGCAATCCCATCGGATTCTTCTGTTGGACCACTGCACGCAGGTCACGCCAGAGTGGAGGACGGTTCCACCCAAGCCCCGTACCTCGGGGGCCAACCCCTCTGGAGTCGCGTTGTACACCGCACACCCCGACCGCTACGCGGAGATGCCCTACCGGCGCACCGGACGCAGCGGCCTGAAGCTCCCCGCGCTCTCGCTCGGCCTGTGGCACAACTTCGGCCCGGACCGCCCCGTCGAGACCCAGCGCGCCATCCTGCGCCGCGCCTTCGACCTCGGCGTCACCCACTTCGACCTCGCCAACAACTACGGCCCGCCCCCCGGCTCGGCCGAGTCCGCGCTCGGTGAGGCCCTCAAGGCCGACTTCGCGCCGTACCGCGACGAGCTGGTGATCTCCACCAAGGCCGGCTATCTGATGTGGCCGGGGCCGTACGGCGAGTGGGGCTCGCGCAAGTACCTGCTGTCCTCGCTCGACCAGAGCCTGAACCGGATGGGCCTGGACTACGTCGACATCTTCTACTCGCACCGCCCGGACCCGGAGACTCCGCTGGAGGAGACGATGGGCGCCCTGCACACGGCGGTGCAGCAGGGCAAGGCGCTGTACGTCGGCGTCTCCAACTACTCACCGGAGCAGACCCGCGAGGCCGCCCGCATCCTCGCCGACCTGGGCACCCCGCTGCTGATCCACCAGCCGCGCTACTCCATGCTCGACCGCCGCCCCGAGACGAGCGGCCTGCTGGACACCCTCGACGAGCTGAAGGTCGGCTCCATCGCCTACTCCCCGCTGGAGCAGGGCCTGCTGACCGGCCGCTACCTGAACGGCATCCCGGAGGACTCCCGGGCCGCGAGCGACAGCCCCTTCCTCAACTCCGACGCGGTCACCGAGGAACTGGTCGGCAAGCTGCGCACCCTGAACGAGATCGCCGGGTCCCGCGGCCAGTCACCGGCCCAGATGGCGCTGGCGTGGGTGCTGCGCGAGGGCCGGGTGACCTCGGCCCTGGTCGGCGCGAGCAGCCCGCGGCAGCTGGAGGACAGCGTCGCGGCCATCGGCAACCTCGACTTCGACGCCGACGAACTGGCCCGCATCGACAAGATCGTCAAGGGCTGAAGGACCTCGTAGGAGCGACGCCCGAGCCCGAGCCCGGGTCCGGCGGCCGTGCCACCGCCCCGGACCCGGGCTCGCGTGCGTCTCTCCCGGCCCTTCTCACGCCCCCGCGGGCACCCGGTCCAGGAAGCCGTAGACGTCCCGGATGCGACCCTCGTCGTCCAGCGTGACCACGTCGGACCCGGCCACCGGCGCCGAGCCGTCGGCCTCGCTCACCAGCTCCCAGGAGAAGCGGGCCGTGTCGTGGTGCCCGTCCACGACTCCCGTCAGGCGGAAGACGAAGCCGGGGAACTGCTCGTGCGCCGCCGTGATCACGGCCGCGATCTGCTCGTGGCCGCGGACGTCGGCCAGCGGATCGGTGTAGCCGCCGTCATTGGTCCAGGCCGCGGCGACCGCCTTGGCCCGCGCGTGAGGCCCGGCGTTCCAGGCCTCGAAGTAGCGGGCGACGGCGTTCTCGAATCGACGCGTGGGTGCGGACATGGCGATCAGCCTCCATCGAGGTGGTGTGCGCTGGTCAGGGACCGGGTTCCGGTCTCGGTGACCCGGTACCGCAACCATGCCCGCGCCCGCCGGCACCGTCGATTACCCCCGGGGTCATGTCACCGCGTCGCGGGGCGTGCGAAGGCGGCAGTCCGCCAAGGACCGGTGCCGGCCCGGCCCGGCGCGGCGTTTCGGCCATCAATCGCCGTGAATATGCCAGGAGACTGGCCGGAAATTCATGGTGACAGTGGTTCAGTCGTGAACATACTCACCACTAGGGCCTCTCACACCATGCGACAGCGCCCTCACGCACAGCACACGAGCCGCACGGACGTCATGCCGGACCGGCAGGGCGGGCTGGGTGACGGGGGAGGGTAGCAGTGCACGACGAGTTCCTGTGCCATGTCACGGCCTACGGTGTCTGTGACGGCCGGCGCATCGGTGTCCCCCTGGGCACCTACCGGGCCCCCACCCTCGCCCTGGCCCTGTGGTGGCTGCGGGACCGGGCGTCGTGGATCGCCGAGCGGCTGGATCCGCAGCCCGACACCCCCCACTTACCGCGCGGCGCCCTGACTCCCGTCGCCGACGACGCACCCGACGTGCCGCGCATGCTGCGCACTTGGTGCGCCGACGACGTACAACAGGAGTTGGTCGCCGACGAGTTGGCCGCAGGACGCCTCGTGCGCATCGCGACCAGTGACGAGACCACGGAGTACGAACTGATGGCCGAGTCCGTGGACGCGCTCCGCATGCAGCGGGCCGCCCCGCCCCTGGTCGTCCCCGTCGCCTGACCCCATGATGCCGCCCCGACAGGCTTCAGGACCGGGCCCGGCCGGAGCGCTCGCCCACCCAGCGCGCGAGCAGCGCGCCCAGGAACCCGGCGACCAGTCCCCACAGCAGCGCGAGACCGACCGCACCCCACAGGCGCGGACGCAGGAACAACCGCCCGGACAGCCCGCCACCCAGGTCCCCGATGCCGAGCACCGACAGCCCGTAGTGGGCGGAGATCCGGCCGACGAGGCCGATCACGAGGACCGTGAGTGCCAGGGCCACCGCCATGTGCACCGCGTGCCGCCAGGGCGGCGTCCGGACGGGGGAGCGGGACGCCATGAGGAACCCGGCCGCCAGGACCAGGACCGCCGCGGCGACCACGAGCCACCACATCCGCCCGTCGCGCTCGGCGAGCGTTCCCACGTTCACGGTCGAGACGTCCGGTGTGCGCAGCACCTCGTCGAGCACATGGGGCATCGGAAGCCCGAACGGCCCCTCCACCCGCCCGTTCCAGGTCGCCCCGAGGCCGATCGTGAGCGCGGGCCAGGCCAGGTTCGGCAGCCCGAGCAGCAGTACGGCGAAGGTGTCCGCAGGGTGACCACGCGTCCCGGCGGCGACCAGGGCGACGACGACTCCGATGACCACGTACGCGAGCAGCAGCATGACCATCGCGTACGCGGCCGGCCGTACCGACGTCCGCAGCCGCAGCAACCGTCCGGGCAGCGGCGCCCGGCGCGAGGCCAGCAGGGCGAGGACGAGCACGCCCGCCAGCCACAGCAGCCCGAACAGAACGGTCAGGGGCACGTCGGTGGTGAAACCGACCGTCGGGGTGATGCCGAAGAGATCGCCGAGGTCGCTCAGCAGTCCCTCCCCGAGGGAGACCGCGAAGGTCTGCCGTGCGGCGAACGCCGTCCCGAGCAGGGCGAGCAGCCACAGGACGGCGATCCGCCCGGCCCAGCCGGCCAGCTCCGGGGCGCCGGTGACGGCCCGGTGGCGCAGCGGCCGCAGAAAGCCCCGGGCGATCACCAGAGCACCGGTCAGGGTGACGGACAGCGGCATCACGGTCAGCCCCGCGTCGGTGGCCGCCAGCTCGCCCGCGTCGCCGGACATCTCCAGCGCACCGCCCACGGCGGTGACGACGGTCGCCACGACGACCCGGGGAAAGGCGTTGTCGGGCAGGTCCGCGGCGCCGGCCGCCCACAGCCCGAGCGCGGCCACGATCCCCATGGCGACCAGCCCGGCCAGCACCGTACCCAGGGCCTGTGCCCAGCCGTGACGGGCGACCGCCCGGCCGGAAGACCCCGACGCCCCCGAAGACTCGGAAGACCCGGCGGGCCCGGGAGGTCCAGGAGGCCCGGGAGGCCCGGGAGGCCCGGGAGGTCCAGGAGGTACGGGTGGTAGGGGTGGTACTGGGGGGTTTCGCGAACTCACGCTGCCACGCTAAGCAGCGCTCGCGCGGCACGCCCGCCGACAGGGCCGTCCGCGCCGGAGGGCGGCCTACGGCTCCGACACGGACGGGCCGGTGTTCAGCCCGCCCGCACGACGAGGGCGTACTCGCCGAGGCCCAGCAGACTGTCGGCCGGAAGTTCGCCGCGGGTGGTGAAGAGCGCGAGGACGCGAGCGGTCCGCGTGTCGAACGCGACGTCCAGCACCGTGCCGTGCTCCGTGCCCGTGTCGACGAGGACCCGGTGACCCAGCAGGTCGTGTTGGGAGGGCACCGGTTCGGGGACGGCGGCGGCCCGGAGGCGGACGGCGCCCGGTCCGATCGTGTGCACCGCGTCCCAGGGCAGTGCCATCTCCCGGCCGAACCGGCCGTCGCGGAACCGGACATGGCTGACCGATCCGGACACGATGTCGACGGTCAGGGACGTCACGGTGCCGAGCGGACCGCTCCCGCCCGGCGGGAGCACCGCCAGCCCGCGCACCTCGGTGAACAGCATCACGGCAGCGAGCCCTTCCAGTGGCCGGGCACACCGCCGACCAGGGCGGTGAAGCCGGGCAGGTCGTCCGCGACGTGGCGGACGGCGTCCTCGGGAAGGACGAGGGCCCGGCCGGTGACGGTGAGCGTCTCGCCGCGCGGCACGTACACCCGGCGCCGGTGCCGGGTGGAGCCCGGCACGAACCGCCGGCTCGCCGCCACCCGGAAGCCGACGACCCGCCCACCGGTGCCGCCCTCCACGACGACGTCGAGCACCGTGCCGATCTCCGCCCCCGCCTCGGTCACCACCTTGGCCCCCAGCAACCGGGCCCGGAGGTTCTGCTGGTGTGCCGTCATCGCCGCCGCGTTCACCAGAGCGCGCCGGTCCCGGATCATCACCGCGTCGTGGCCCAGCGCGTACACCGCCGGCCACGGCAGGCCCTCCTTCAGGGGACCGGACAGCAGGCCCCGTCCCGTCAGGGTGAAACCGGTGATCCGGCCCGCGGCCGCGTCGCATACGGTGTCCTTGACATGGGCGACGGCATCGCCGCCGAGGGTGACCACCGGTCGGGTGGTGAGGCTTCGTGCGGCCATCAGTTCGTTCATCGCACACCCTTCCCCCACCCGATCGCACACCCTTCTCGCACCCACGGGTTCCCCGCACGACTGTGACGATGCCCGCACTGCGAAGAGACGGGGACTGCGATGCGCGGCTCGGGGTACGAGGACAGGTGCAGCAGCGTCCGGCGAGTCCGGCTTCCGAGAGAGAAACGCATGACCGAGTACCTGGACGGGGCAGTGATACCGACCGGTTTCGACGTACCCGTTGAACCGCTGAGGCGGGCGGCACACTACTCCGGTGAGCCGGGGTGCATAGCGCAGGCGCGTTCCTTCGCCTCGCTCTTCCTCGACCAGCTGAGGACCGAGTGGTGCGCCACGATCGGCCCCCGCGCCGACGGCGCGGTGCTCCTGGTGGTGAGCGAGCTGGTCACCAACGCCGACCGGCACAGTATGGGGCCGTACATACTGGAGCTGGAGGGCACGGGCACCTCCGTGGCGGTGACCGTCTACGACAGCAGCGGCGCGGTGCCGGAGCGCTTTCCCCGGGACCCAGAGCGGGTCGGACGGCACGGCCTGGAGATCGTGCACGCCCTGGTGGAGACGGTCGTCGTCGAACGCGTCCCGGTCGGCAAGCGCGTACGCGCCGTGGTGCCCCTCACCGAAGGGTGAAGGGCACCGTCGTCACTGCGGGGCCGGGGTTCAGGCGCAGCCGAGCTCGCCCAGCATGCCTTCGCGCAGCCGGGCGATGATCCGCTTGATCAGCCGGGACACGTGCATCTGCGAGCAGCCGAGCCGTTCGCCGATCTCCGCCTGCGTGGCCTCCTCCACGAACCGCAGGTGGATGATCTGACGGTCGCGCTCGCTCAGCTCGGCCATCAGCGGGGCCAGCGAGTGGAAGTCCTCCACGAGCCGCAGCCCGTCCTCCTCCACTCCGATGAAGTCGGCCAGGACCGACTCGCCGTTCTCGGGGCCGTCGCCGGTCAGGGCGGCGTCCAGCGAGGAGGAGTTGTAGCCGTTGGACGCGATCTGGCCCTCGACCACCTCGTTCTCGCCGATGTTCATCAGCGTGGCGAGCTCGGCGACGGTGGGCTCGCGGTCCAGGCGGGAGGAGAGCTCCTCGCGGGCCCTGGCCAGCTCCACGCGCAGCTCCTGGAGCCGCCGCGGCACGTGCACCGCCCAGGTGGTGTCACGGAAGAAGCGCTTGATCTCGCCGACGATGTACGGCAACGCGAAGGACGTGAACTCGACCTCGCGCGACAGCTCGAAGCGGTCGATCGCCTTGATCAGGCCGATCATGCCGGTCTGGACGATGTCCTCCATGTCGTCCCCGCGCCCGCGGAAACGGCCTGCGGCGAACCGCACGAGCGACATGTTCATCTCGATCAGGGTGTTGCGCGCGTACTGGTATTCGTGCGTGCCCTCTTCGAGTTCCGTCAGGCGCCGGAAGAACTGGCGGGACAGCTGCCGTGCGTCACGCGGGGCCACGGTGCGGGGGTCCACGAGACCCCGCGGTGACTCCTCACCCGTCCCGCTCCCGGCGGTCTTCTCGACAACCTGCGCTTGCGGCCGGACCACGGCGGTCTCCATTACCTCTCCCACGAAAGTCACGGTTGGACGTCTCCCTAGGCTTTTCCCGCTTGCGGGTACCCGGGTCGCGGCGGCACATGCCCCCCGATTCCACGGGTGGCGCGATACCTGTGCCGCGGCGTCTTCGCGGGGTGCTGCGTACGTTTTCAGAGTAGTCCCGCGGGAGGTGTCCGGCACTCCGGACCCCGCCGGGATTTCCCTGTGGGCGGAATGCCGCCCCCTTCCGTGATCCGGCGGGAACCCTAGGCTGAGGAGGTGACCAGCCACGTGCCGAACGAAGCCCGCGTCATTCCGCTGCGCCCGCAGGCCGCCCGCCCGGAAGTCCGTCCCGCCGCCTCGCCGGTTCCCCCGGAGCGAAGGCCGCCCACCGTGCGTGAACCCCTGTGGCGCGATCTGGTCGGGGACGTCCTGCGGCGTGAGCGCCTCGACCAGGAGCGCACGCTGAAGGAGGTCGCGGAGGCCGCCCGGATCTCCATGCCCTATCTGTCGGAAGTGGAGCGCGGTCGCAAGGAGGCGTCCTCGGAGGTGCTGGCGGCCGCCGCCGGCGCCCTCGGACTGGGACTCGGCGACCTGCTGGCCCGCGCGCAGGGCGAGCTGCTCCGCCTCACCTCCCGGCACACCGGTGCGGGAGCGGGCCGGGGCACGTCCGGCGCGCGGTTCGACGGGATGTGCCTGGCCGCCTGACGACGCGCGCGGGCCGGCGCCCCGCCCGGAGCGGGACACCGGCCCGGCCGCTCACACCCTCGCCAGCCGCCGGGCGAGCACCTCGTCGGCCAGCCCGTACGCCACCGCCTCCTCGGCGGTGAACACCTTGTCGCGGTCCATGTCCGCGCGCAGTGTCGCCACGTCGTGGTGCGTGTGACGGGCCAGCACCTCCTCCACCTGGGAGCGGATCCGCACCATCTCCTTGGCCTGGAGCGCCAGGTCGGAGACCGTGCCCTGCCGACCGCCACTGGCCGGCTGCCCCAGCAGGACCCGCGCGTGCTCCAGCACGAACCGCCGCCCGGGGTCCCCGCCCGCCAGCAGCACGGCCGCCGTGGACGCCGCCTGCCCGACACAGAACGTCGAGATCGGCGCCTGCACGAAGGTCATCGTGTCGTAGATCGCCATCAGCGACGTGAACGAGCCGCCGGGCGAGTTGATGTAGACGGCGATCTCGCTCTCCGGGGCCGACGACTCCAGATGCAGGAGCTGCGCGATCACGACATTGGCCACGCCGTCGTCGATCTCGGTCCCCAGGAAGATGATCCGCTCCGACAGGAGCCGGCTGAACACGTCGTAGGACCGCTCGCCCTGCGGGGTCCGCTCGACGACGTTCGGAATCGTGTAGCTCCCCATGTCACAGCCCCATCCGTCGCTTGTTGGCGGCCGGGCGCACATCCGCGAGGGACTGCACGACCTGGTCCACCATTCCGTACTCCCTGGCCTCCTCGGCCGTGAACCAGCGGTCGCGGTCGCCGTCCCGGGAGATGGTCTCCGGGCTCTGACCGGTGTGCTCGGCGGTGATCCGCTCGATGGTCCGCTTGGTGAACTCCAGGTTGTCCGCCTGGATCTCGATGTCGGCGGTGGTGCCGCCGATGCCCGCCGACGGCTGGTGCATCATGATCCGCGCGTTCGGCAGCGCGTAGCGCTTGCCCGCCGTGCCGACGCTCAGCAGGAACTGCCCCATGCTGGCGGCGAACCCCATGGCGAGCGTAGAGACGTCGTTGGGGATCAGCCGCATCGTGTCGTAGATGGCGAGCCCCGCGTGCACGGAGCCGCCGGGGCTGTTGACATACAGGCTGATGTCGGTGCGCGGGTCCTGCGCGGACAGGATCAGCAGCTGGGCGCAGACCCGGTTCGCGGAGACCTCGTCGACCTGTGTGCCCAGCAGCACGATCCGCTGGTCGAGCAGCTGCTCGGCGAGCCGGTCGTCGAACCGGGTCGCGGGGGTGTCGCCCTCCTCGGCCCTGGGCAGGGCGGCCGGGGCCGAGCAGGCGGTGAGTGGAGACATCGGCGCTCCTTGTCGAGTCGAAACCAGTCGTAGAGGTGTGGTGCGGCTGGCGGAAGTGGTTCGCGGCCCGAATGCGCCGCGGTTCCTTCACTCTCGGTCCACCGCGGCCCCTGCCGGGGATTTCTCTGCCCGCGGCAGATTCGCCACCGGCAGAGCGATGAGTTCCGCGGCCGGTACCGGTCGACAGTGGTGACCGTGTTCCGCTCCCAGGAGGTAGTCATGAGCACCGACGGATTCACCACGTGCCTGTGGTTCGACGGCGACGCCGAGGACGCCGCCCACTTCTACGTCTCCGTCTTCAAGAACTCCGGCATCGGCGCCGTCACCCGCTACCCCGAGGGAGCGCCCCAGCCCGCCGGCTCGGTGCTCACCGTCGAGTTCACGGCCAACGGCCAGAAGTTCGTCGCCCTCAACGGCGGCCCGGAGTTCAAGTTCAACGAGGCGATCTCCTTCCAGATCACCTGCCGGAACCAGGACGAGGTCGACCACTACTGGACCAGGCTCACCGAGGGCGGCGGCGAGGACGGCCCCTGCGGCTGGCTCAAGGACCGGTTCGGCGTGTCCTGGCAGGTGGTCCCGAGCCGGCTCGAGGAGATGTTCCGCGACTCCGACCCGGCCAAGGTGGCGCGCGCCAACAAGGCCATGATGTCGATGCGCAAGCTCGACATCGCCGAGCTGGAGCGGGCGTACGCCGGGGAGTGACCCGCCGCCGGCGCGCGGGGCGGGCACGGGATGGCTAGCGTGAGGAACCGGGCCGTCCCCCGCCCTCCCCCCACATTCCGAACCATTCGTCCGCACAGGAGGCGGCAGTCATGGCCGTGCAACCCGAAGGGGCCCCTTGCTGGGCCGACGCGATGTTCACCGACGTCGAGGGAGCCAAGAGCTTCTACGGCGACGTGCTCGGCTGGACCTTCGGCGAGTCGTCGTCGGAGTTCGGCAACTACACCCAGTGCTATGCGAACGGCAAAGCGGTGGCCGCCGTGGTGCCGCCCCCGCCCGGTCACGAGGACCAGTCCCAGTGGTGCCTCTACCTCGCCTCCCCGGACGCGGCGGCCACCGCCGGCCGGATCCGTGAGGCCGGCGGCGAGCTGCTCCTCGAGCCGATGCGGGTCGGCGACTTCGGCACGATGTGCCTGGCCCGGGACCCGAGCGGCGTCGTCTTCGGCGTCTGGCAGGGCGACGAACACGAGGGCTTCGAGGCGACGGCGGTGCCCGGCGCCTACTGCTGGGCCGAGGTCTTCACCCGCGAGCCCGCGAAGTCGGACGCCTTCTTCCCCGCGGTCTTCTCCTACCGGGCCAAGCAGATGCAGGACGACCAGGTGGACTTCCGCCTCTTCGACCTCGGCGAGGACCCCGTCCTGGGCCGCATGACCATGACGGAGGATTTCCCGCCCGAGGTTCCGCCCTACATCAACGTCTACTTCACCGTCGGCGACTGCGACGACGCCGTGGCTCGCGCCACGCGACTCGGCGGCATCCTGCGGTTCGGTCCGATCACGACCCCGTTCGGCCGGTTCGCGGCGCTGAGCGACCCGCAGGGCGCGAGCTTCTCGGTGATCGACACCACGACCACCGAGGGGGAGATGCCCAAGCTCACGGACGTCCCCTGAACCCTGTCCGGACACCCCGCCGGGCCATGGCATGATCGGGCGCATGCGTGAACGTGTAGTGGCCGCGTGCGACGGGGCTTCGAAGGGAAACCCGGGTCCGGCCGGCTGGGCCTGGGTGGTCGCCGACGCGTCGGAGAGCCCGGTCCGCTGGGAGGCCGGCCCGCTCGGCAGGGCCACCAACAACATCGCCGAACTGACGGCGCTGGAACGCCTGCTGGCGTCCACCGACCCCGACGTGCCGCTCGAGGTCCGCATGGACTCGCAGTACGCCATGAAGGCCGTCACCACCTGGCTGCCCGGCTGGAAGCGCAACGGCTGGAAGACGGCCGCCGGCAAGCCGGTCGCCAACCAGGAGCTGGTCGTGCGCATCGACGAGCTGCTCGACGGCCGCTCGGTCGATTTCCGTTACGTACCCGCCCACCAGGTCGACGGCGACCGGCTCAACGACTTCGCCGACCGCGCCGCCAGCCAGGCGGCCGTCGTGCAGGAAGCCGCGGGCAGCGGTCTCGGCTCCCCGGAACCGCCGCCCGCCCCGGACGTCCCCGCGGCCCGCAAGGCGCCGCGCCGCGGGTCGGGCGCGGCCCGCAAGGGCGGCGGCTCCTCGGCCCGCACGATCAAGGCGAAGTTCTCCGGACGCTGCCTGTGCGGCCGCTCGTACGCGGCCGGCGAGTCCATCGCCAAGAACGACCAGGGCTGGGGCCATCCGGAGTGCCGCACGGCGGCCGCCGGGTAAATCCGCGCCGGCCACGGCCGTGTAGCGGTGGCCCGCAACCCTGCCCTTGTTACTCTGCGGTCCCGAATGACCGTTATGAGTGCATGCCAGGGGTGTGTGTGAAGGTCGCCTGCGTCGGCGGTGGGCCCGCCGGACTCTATCTGTCGATCCTGCTGAAGCGGCAGGACCCGACCCACGACGTCACCGTGTACGAACGCGACCCGGAGGGCTCCACCTACGGCTGGGGCGTCACCTACTGGCGCGGACTGCTCGACCGGCTCCGGGAGCACGACCCCGACTCCGCACGCGCCGTCGAGGAGCACTCCGTGCGCTGGCGGGACGGCGTCGCCCACGTGGGCGACCTGGCCACCCGGCACCACGGCGACGAAGGCTTCGGCATCGGCCGCCACCGGCTCCTCGCGATCCTCGCCGCGCGCGCCCGCGACCTCGGCGTACGCCTGGAGTTCGAGCACCCGGTGACCGGCGAGAACCCGCCCGCCGCCGACCTCGTGGTGGCGGCCGACGGCGCGGGCAGCGCCCTGCGCGGCCACCACGCCGACCACTTCGGCACCGAGATCACCGGCGGCCGCAACCAGTATGTGTGGCTCGGCACCACCAAGGTCTTCGACGCCTTCACCTTCGCCTTCGTCGAGACCGACCACGGCTGGATCTGGGCGTACGGCTACGGCTTCGGCCCCGAGGGCAGCACCTGCGTCGTCGAGTGCGCGCCCGGGACCTGGACCGGACTGGGCCTGGACCGGGCCGACGAGGCCGAGGGACTGGTCGTGCTGGAGAAGCTCTTCGCCGACGTGCTGGACGGACACCCGCTCACCGCGCGCTCGTCCGGCCGGGCCGGCGCCCCGTGGCGCACCTTCCGCACCCTCACCAACCGCACCTGGTCCCGCGGCAACCTCGTCCTGCTCGGCGACGCCGCGCACACCACGCACTACTCCGTCGGCGCGGGCACCACGCTCGCCCTGGAGGATGCCATGACGCTGTCGGCGGCGCTCGGCGAGCGGGACACCCTCCCGGACGCCCTCGCCCACTACGAACGCGAACGCAGGGCGGCCCTGCTGCCGGTGCAGAGCGCGGCCCGGCTCAGCGCCCAGTGGTACGAGAACCTGCCCCGCTACATCCACCTGCCGCCGGAGCAGATGTTCGCCCTGCTCGGCCAGCGCCACTCGCCGCTGCTGCCGTACCTCCCGCCCCGCCTGTACTACCGCGTCGACCGGGCGGCCGGCCGGCTGGAGACGCTGCGCAGGCTCAAGCGCCGGCTGGGCACCGGGCTCGCCCGCACGGTCCAGGCACGCAGGCTCGCCACCGGCGACGGACCGGACCGCCGAGGGCGTCCCGGCGCGGTGCCCGCGCACCGCGGATGACAGACTGACGCCATGGACGAGCGCACTTTCGGCAGGTCGGATCAGCACGCGTCGGTCATCGGCCTCGGCACCTGGCAACTGGGCGCCGACTGGGGAGACGTCGACGACAAGGAAGCCCTCGCGGTACTGGAGGCGGCGGCCGAGTCGGGGGTGACCTTCTTCGACACGGCGGACGTCTACGGCGACGGCCGCAGCGAACAGACCATCGCGACCTTCCTCGCGAGCAGGCCCGACCTGCACGTGCTGGTCGCCACCAAGATGGGCCGCCGGGTCGACCAGATCCCGCAGAACTACGTCCTGGACAACTTCCGGGAGTGGAACGACCGCTCCCGCCGCAACCTCGGCGTCGACCGCCTCGACCTGGTGCAGCTGCACTGCCCGCCGACGCCCGTCTACTCCAGCGACGAGGTGTTCGACGCCCTGGACACCCTCGTCGAGGAGGAGCGCGTCGCCGCGTACGGCGTCAGTGTGGAGACCTGCGCGGAGGCGCTCACCGCGATCGCCCGGCCGAACGTGGCCAGCGTCCAGATCATCCTCAACCCGTTCCGCATAAAGCCCCTGCGCGAGGTCCTGCCGGCCGCGCGGGACGCGGGCGTCGGCATCATCGCCCGGGTGCCGCTGGCGTCCGGCCTGCTGTCCGGCAAGTACACCAAGGACACGGTCTTCGCAGCCAACGACCACCGCAACTTCAACCGGCACGGGGAGGCCTTCGACCAGGGCGAGACCTTCTCCGGCGTCGACTTCGCCACCGGCGTGGAGGCCGCCGCCGAGTTCGCCGCGCTCGCCCCGGAGGGATACACCCCGGCCCAGCTGGCGCTGCGCTGGGTCGTCCAGCAGCCCGGCGTGACGAGCGTGATCCCGGGCGCCCGTTCGCCCGAGCAGGCCCGGGCCAACACGGACGCCGCCCGGCTGCCGGAGCTGTCCGACGACACCCTCGCCGCGATCCGCGACCTCTACGACCGCCGTGTCAAGGACCAGGTCGAGGGCCGCTGGTAGGCGACCGGCGGGCGGTGCCCCACGGCCTCACGGCACCAGGAGCAACTGCCGTTCCCGCTCCTGGTCGCCGGAGGCCGCTCCCTCGTCGCGCGTGCTGAAGGCGCGGGACAGCGTCTCGCTCGCCGCCTCCACGGCCTGCGGTGTGCCCTGCACGGTGACCGTCACCGGCGTGGACAGCGTCCCGCCCGCTGCCGGGGCGGAGGCCGCCCGCGGAGTGTCCGGGGAGTCGAAGGTCGCGGTACGCACCGTCGCCCCCTCGTCCGCGGGCAGTTCGCCGGGGGCCCCGAAGACGCCCTCCAGTACGCGGACGATCGCCTGCGCGTCGTCGATGCCGCCGCCGTCGAGCGTCACGGTGAGCTGAGTGTCGGACATCCTTCGCCTTCCTTGCCGCGCCTCGGTCGGTCCCGCCCCGTGTAACCGTCCCCCGATCACCCAAACCGGGCGTCGGCTCCCGGGCCCGGCGCCTGAGTACGGGTATCCCGGGAACAGGGAAGAGGACGCAGCCGACGGTCACCGGGAGGACGACGTGAGGGACTCGGAAGCGGCCGAGGGGTCGGGCCGGCGCAGGGGCCGCAACGAGACCGAGGAGGAGCGGGCCGACCGGATGTGGACGGAGCTGATCCAGGAGGTCCGCGTCGCGCAGATGGGCGTGCAGATCCTGTTCGGCTTCCTGCTCACGGTCGTCTTCCAGCCGAAGTACGAGACCCTCTCGGACACCGATCAGACGATCTACCTGATCACGGTGGTCCTCGGGGCCGTGACGACCGGTGCCCTGATCGGCCCGGTGTCCCTGCACCGTCTCGTCTCCGGACGCCGGGTGAAACCCCAGGCGGTGCGCTGGGCGTCACGGCTGACCGTGCTCGGCCTGGTACTGCTGCTCGCCACGACGGCCTGCTCGCTCCTGCTGATCCTGCGCGTCGCGACCCACGACGGCTTCGTGCCCTACCTCGTCGCCGGCGTGGTGCTCTGGTACCTGCTGTGCTGGTTCGGGATCCCGCTGTGGACCCGGCACCGTCACACGGCACGCTGAGGCACGCGGCCCGGCGGCCGGGCGGCCCTCAGCCCTCGGCGGTCAGCTCGGCGAGGAAGTCGTCGACGCACACCTCTTCCTCCCCGGGCCGGACCACGGTGTGCGTCTCGCGCAGGAACGCCTCGACGGCCGCGGCCCACACGTACACCACGGCGCGGTGCCGCTCCCCGTCGGCCCGGTCGTCGCCGAGCAGTTCGAGGCGCAGCTCGTCCCACATGCCCCGCGACTCGGGCCGCATCCGCACGTCGCCCACGCCGACCGGACGGGTGAGGCCCTCACCGACCATCTCCCGGTCCAGCGTCCATTCGGCGAGCACCCGTCCGTCGTGGCTGAAGACCACGGTGAGGGCGAACGGGTCCGCCGCGTCGTATCCGAGGTGGGCGAGTACGGGGAACCGGTCGGCGGTGTCGCCCGCCTGGAGCTGCACGACGATGGTCTTGTGCACGACGGTGTTCACGAGAGCCTCCAGGGGGACGGACGTAGAGCCCTCTAGTACCCGGTTCACGGGCAAGATGCTCAGTCGTTCGAGTGATTCGCCCGCCTGCCGGTTTCAGTCCCGGCCGAACGCCTCCCGCAGCGCGGGCAGCAGGGTCCTCTCCGACCAGTCCAGGAAGGCCGGTTGCGAATCGCCGCCGATCTGCACCAGGGCGATCTCGGTGAACCCGGCCTCGACGTACGGGCGTACGGCCGCCACGAAGGCGTCCGGGTCGTCGCCGCAGGGAATGGACTCGGCGACGTCGTCGGGCGTCACGAACTGGGTGGCCGCATCGAAGGAGTCCGGGTGCGGCAGTTCGGAGTTGACCTTCCAGCCGCTGCCGAACCACCGGAACTGGGAGTGGGCCCGCTTGATCGCCGTGTCCCGGTCGGGGTCGTAGGAAACGGGCAGCTGGCCCACGCGCGGCTTGCCCTCGCCGCCGTGCCGGTCGAAGGCCTCCAGCAGTCCCGCCTTCGGCTCGGTCGCGATCACCAGGTCGGCGAACTCGCCCGCCAGCGCGCAGGAGCGCTCTCCGGAGACGGCGATGCCGATGGGCGGCGCGCTCTCCGGCAGGTCCCAGAGCCGGGCCGACTCCACGTCGAAGTGCGCGCCGCGGTGGTTCACGTGGCCGCCCTCGAACAGTGCCCGGATGATCTCCACGGCCTCCTGGAGCATCTCGTGCCGTACGTCGACCGACGGCCAGCCGCCGCCCACCACATGCTCGTTGAGGTTCTCGCCGGAGCCGAGACCCAGCCGGAACCGGCCCTCGGACAGCAGCTGCAGGGTCGCCGCCTTCTGCGCCACCACCGCCGGGTGGTAGCGGAAGGTCGGACACGTCACGTACGTCATCAGCGGGATGCGGGACGTCGCTTGCGCCGCGGCGCCCAGCACGCTCCAGGCGTAGGGCGCGTGGCCCTGCGAGCGCAGCCAGGGGAAGTAGTGGTCCGAGGTCACCGAGAAGTCGAACCCCACTTCCTCGGCCCGCACCAGATGGCCGACGAGTTCACGCGGGCCGGCCTGCTCGGTCATCATCGTGTATCCGATGTGTGGCATGGCGGCCGAGTCCCCGCACGGCCCGAGGGAAAACAGGGGGAAACGGGACGGAAGGGGTCACGCCGTGCCCTCCCGGAAGGTGCCGAGGAAGGCGGCGAGCGCCCGCTGGTTCGCCGTGTCGTCCCAGTCGCCGGCCGGCGTCGGCCAGCGCGCAGCGAGAAACTGCGTCCCCCGCCGAGCAGGAAGTCGCAGCCGAAGGTACGGACCCGGGCGCCGTCGTCCCGGGCCGGCCACTCCATGTCGGCCGCCTCCCGCCCCCGGCAGGTGGTGGCGCGTATCTCGCCGATCCGCCGGTGGCCGCCGGAGCGTTCCAGGCCCGGCTCGACGTCGTCGCGCCAGACGGCCACCGGGTCGTCGCCCGCGCGCCTGCTGTAGGTGACGGCGAGGGTGCGTGGGTCACCGGACGCGCCGAAGACCACCCGGTACGCGCTGCCCGGCACCCGTGAGGTGTCCAGCCGCCGCCAGCTCCCGGGAAGGGCGACGGAGAAGCCCGCCGGCGCCGCCTAGCGGCGGAACCCGGCAGGGGAGGAGGGACCGGGCCGCGAGGGGGCGGCGCTCGCGCCCGGCCCGCCGGCGGGGGAGGAGGGGCGGATGCGGTGGGCGGGGCGGCGGTTGCCGAGGGACGCTGTCCGGCGCCCGCGGCGGCGCCGTCACCCGCACCGGGAAGCCCGTCGGTGACGGCGCGGGCGGCGAGGACGGCGACCGTCACCGTGACGAGGACCAGGGCCGTCCCGGCGACCACGACCGGCCGGGGCCCGTGTTCCGGGCGACGGCGTACACACCGCGCGGCCCGGGCCGGGTCACCTCACCCACGGCCGCGCCGGGATCCTCCGCCGGCGCCCGGACGAGGGCCGCGCGCACCACCGGGCGGGTCAGCCGCTCCCGGGAATCCTTGCGCAGCAGTCCCTGCACGGCCTGGGTGAGCGGCCCGGCGCGCACCGGCGTGCGCAGCGGCAGCCGGCCCACCCCCTTCAGCGTCGCCTCGGGCCGGCCCCGGTCACGGAACGGCGGACGGCCCTCGCCCCTCGACCAGAGGTACGCCTAGGGGACCGGGGTGCGTTCGGCGGACGCGCGTCCCCGCCCCGTTTCTGACCCTTCTTCAAAGCAGGCCGGGTCCGGGTCCGGTGCCTGTCCGGCCCGGACGTCAGCGCAGCCCGAAGCGGTCCGCCCACACCGCCATGTCGGTCACCGTGGCATTGCCGCCGCACACCACGAGCCCGACCCGGGCGCCGTCACCCACCCGCTCCACCACACGCCGGGCCGCCGGCAGCAGACAGCCGGCGGCCGGCTCGGTCCACACCTTGGCGTGCTCGGCGAGCGCGAGCGAACCCTGCACGGCCTCGCGGTCCGGCACCACGAGCACCTCGGTGACCAGCTCCGCCACATGCTCGTACGTCAGCCGGGAGACGGAAGGAGCGCTGAGCGTGGTGACGACCGACGACAGGGGCACCGCGAGCGGCCCGCCCTCCGCCAGCGCCCGGGACATGGCCTCGGCGCCCTCGGTCTCCACACCCCAGATCCGCACCCCGGGCCGCAGTGCCCGCAGCGCCGCCGCCACGCCCGCGATCAGCCCACCGCCCCCGATGCTCACCAGCACGTCGGTGAGGTCCGGGGCGTCCTCGGCGAACTCCAGTCCCACGGTGCCCTGCCCCGCGATCACCACGGGATCGTCGAAGGGGTGGACCAGGGTCAGCCCCTCCTCCCGGAGCCGGGTGACGAGCGCGAAGGCACTGTCCATGCCGTCGGTGAGCCGCACGACGGCGCCCGCCTCCTCGGCGATCTCCACGGAACGGGCCGGTGCCGTACGCGGCATGACCACCGTGGCCTTCACGTCCAGGGCCGCGGCCATCACCGCCACCGCGATGGCGTGGTTGCCGCCGCTGACCGCGACGACACCGGCGGCCCGCTCGGCCTCGGTCAGCGACAGCAGCTTCGCCGTCGCGCCGCGCGCCTTGAACGAGCCGGTGCGCTGGAGCAGCTCCAGCTTCGCGGTGACCGGGACGCCGAGCAACGCGGACAGTCCCGGGCTCGGCACGGTCGGGGTGCGTACGACGTGTCCGGCGATCCGCTCGGCCGCGGCTTCGATCTCCGTGATCGCGATCAAGGCAGTCTTCCTTCCGGCGCGGGCGGTGATCCGCGCCCGTTCGCAGCCTTTCGCGCGAGGCCCCCAAGGTCAACAAGTTCCCGCGGGAGGGCTCAGTGCTGCTGCGTCTTCTGCGGCGTCGCCTCGCTCGGCCGCACGACGACGAAGCCCTCGCCCTGGAGCACCAACTGGACCGCCTCGCCCGAACCGCCGCGCAGCATCGAGCCGATGGACTGCGAACGGTGCAGGGAGGTCGCCAGCCCCGCGGACCAGCCGACGACCGCGTCCGTGTCGACGTGGACCGGGTACTGGTGCGAGACCGGGATGACCAGCGGGTTGCCCTCGCACACCAGCCCCAGCCTGCCGTATCCGCTGAACACACTGTTGAACAGACCGCCGCCGGCGATGCCCGAGCCCTTCACGGTGGCGATGCGGTAGGACAACGTCGCGTCGAAGCACAGGACGTTGCGGCCGTTGACGGTGAACTCGTCACCCTGCTCCACCTCGACGACGAAGCAGTTCTGGGCCTCGTTCGCGAACCAGGCCTCGCCCTGTCCGCGCACCGCCATCAGCGGCAGCCCCTCCCCGGTGACCGCGCGCTTGAGCATGCCGCCCACGCCCTGGCCCTTGCGCTCGAACTGGAGACTGCCCCGGTAGGCGATCATCGCGCCCTGCCGGGCGAGCATCTCACCGTTCACCGCGTACCGGATGCACTTGGAGTTCTCGACGGTCATGCCCGGCGCCGTGGCGGGCTGCACCATGTGCTCGCTGGAAAAGAGGTCACCCTTCATGACGGCATCCTGGCCCGGAGCGTCCCGTTCCGCCAAGATCGGGTGCCGGCGAGCACCCCGTCAACGACCCACCTGGTGCGACGACGTGGGCTCCGGTGCGACGAGTCCCTGCCGGTAGGCGACCGCCACCGCCTCCGTGCGGCTCGCCGCGTTCAGCTTGGCGAGGATGTTGGACACGTGGACGCTCGCCGTCTTGGCGCTGATGAACAGCTCCTCGCCGATCCGGCGGTTGCTGTGGCCCAGGGCGAGCAGCCGCAGGACGTCCTGCTCGCGGGCGGTCAGCACCGCGGCGCCCGCCCCGGCCGGTGCCGTGTCCGTGAGGCGGCCGCGGCGGGCGAGGTCGTCGAGCCGCTCGCGCAGCACCGTCGCGCCGAGCCGGTCGGCCTCCCGGCGTACCGTGTCGGCCTCGGCGGCCGCGTCCTCGCGGCGGTCGGCGGCCAGCAGGGCCTCGGCCAGCCGCAGTCGGCACCGCGCGCGTTCGTAGGCGTCGCCGTACGTGAAGGCGGCCACCGCCTTCTCCCAGGCCGCCGGGTCCGGAGCGGCGGCGGAGACCCGGGACCACTCGGCCTCCGCACGCGCCAGCCACGCCTGGCCCTCCGGGCCCTGCGGGGCGTCGTCGTAGCCGTGCCCGGCGGACCAGCGGGCGTCGGCCAGCAGTTCGGCCGCCGTGTCCGTCCAGCGGGCCGCCCCGGCCCCGTCCCCGGTCCGCCGCAGCTCGGCCACGGTGTCGGCGACCGCGGACAGCGCGAGGGCGGCCAGCCGGAGGGTCACGGTGGGCCGCGTGCCCGCCTCGGTGAGCGCCTCGACGCTGGACCGCATCCACCGCACGGCGTCCTCCGCGTCCCCGCGCAGCGCCGCCGCGTCGGTCAGCACGACGGCCGCGACCATCCGTGCCATCCAGTCGAACGGCCCCTTCAGCAGGGCCTCGGCCCGGCCGGCCACCCCGGACTCGCCGCGCGCCAGCGCCACGTACAGCCCCGGCCCGAGGGCGTGACCGTCCACGGCCGGCCCCTCTCCGGCATGCTCGGCGGACTCCCGCAGCACCTCGTCCCAGTGGCCCAGTGTGTACTGCACCAGCAGCCGCAGGTACCGCATCTCCCGCGGGTACGGCGAGGACAGCAGCCCGGCGCGGCGGGCCCGGTCCAGCCCCTCCGACGCCCAGGGCAGGGACTCCTCCAGGTCACCGGACTCGAAACAGCCGATGGCCAGGTTGAACAGCGCCCGCAGCTCCACCGGCGCGTTGCCCGCCCGCCGCGCCAGCTCGCGTGCCTCCAGCAGCCGCGTCCGGCCCTGCGGAGTGGAGCGGTTGCCGCCCTCCAGGTTCGTCAGGGAGATCAGCAGATCGGCGCGGGCGTCGGTGACCTCCAGCTCCTCGGCGACCGGCAGCGCCCGGCGGGCCACCCGCAGCGCTGTCTCGTTCTCCCCGACCTGGCGGGCCGTCGTCACATGCGTGGCCGCCGCCCACACCCACGTCGACGAGGGCGGATCGGCGGGGATCAGGCCCAGCGCCTCGCTGCTGTAGGAGTACGCGGCCTCCAGGTTGTCGACGCTCAGGAGATTGCCGGCGAGGGTGTAGCGGACGCGGGCGGCCAGCTCCAGGTCCGCGTCCTGGCCGAGGCCGGCCAGCGCGGACCGGGTGAGGGAGACCGCGCGGTGCAGCTCACCGGCGTGCACGGCGGCCGCCGAGGCGCGCAGCGTGAGCGTCACCGCGTCGGGGCCGGCGGGCCGCGCGGTCGCGTCGACCGCCGTCCACAGGTCGAGGGCGGCCTCGACGTGCCGCAGTTCCTCGGCGGGCGCGCCGACCCGCTGGGCGTGGTCGGCGGCCTCCAGGGAGGCGGCGAGCGCCTCGGGCAGGTCGTGGCTCTCGCGGTAGTGGTGGGCGCGCTCGGCCGCGCTGTCGGACCGGCGGTCGGGACCGGCGAGCAGCCGGGCGAACGCGCCGTGCAGCCGGGCCCGTTCACCGGGCAGCAGATCGGCGTAGACCGCCTCCCGGGCCAGTGCGTGCCGGAAGGAGTACGTGTCCCCGTCGCCGGAGACCAGCAACTGCCGCTCCACCGCCTCGCGCAGCGCCGACTCCAGCTCCTCCTCGGGCAGCCCGACGGCGTCCCGCAGCAGGTCGTGTCCCACGCGGCGCCCGGCGACGGCGGCGGTGCGCAGCACCTGCTGGGCGGTCTCGGACAGCTGCTCGAACCGGATGAGCAGCACGTCGGCCAGCCCGCTGGGCACACCTCCGGCGGGCGCGTCCGTGGCCGCCACCAGCTCCTCGGCGTAGAAGGCGTTGCCCTCCGCCCGCTCCACGATCCGGCGCACGGTGGTGTCCGGCAGCCGCCGCTGACGCAGCGCGCGCACCAGGCGGTCCACGTCGGCGTCCGGCAGCGGCCGCAGCTCCAGCCGCTCCACGCCGGGCAGGCGCACCAGCTCGGCCAGCAGCGGGCGCAGCGGATGGCGGCGGTGCAGGTCGTCCGCCCGGTACGAGGCGAACAGCGCGAGCCGGTGGCCGGGCGCCCCGCCCGCCGGCCGCTGCAGGACTCCCCGGCTGAGCAGGAACCTCAGCAGGTCCCGGGAGGACTGGTCGGCCCAGTGCAGGTCCTCCAGGACCAGCAGCAGCGGTGCGGTGTCCGCCAGGTCGGTCAGCAGGGCGGCCACGCCCTCGAAGAGCCGCAGCCGCGAGGGCGCGCCGTCGGTTCCGTCGTCCGGGCCGCCGCCGAGCAGCCGGTCGGCCACCGGATGCCCGGCCAGCACGGCGGCGAACCGCTCGTCGGCGGCGAGCACGCCCAGGATCTCGGTGAACGGCAGATACGGCAGGCCCACGTCGCCCAGGTCCACGCAGTGACCGGTGAGCACGGTCGTCCCGGCCGCGGCGGCCCGTCCGGCGACCTCGTCCAGGGTCCGGGTCTTGCCGACCCCGGCGTCCCCGGCGACGAGCACCGCGCGGGCCTCGCCTGCGCGGGCGCGTTCCAGTACGCCGGTGAGACGCGCGAGTTCGTCCTCGCGGCCGACGAGCGGGCTGGTGAGTGAGGTCTGTGGCACGCCGCCCATCCTGACACGCGGGTCCGACAACGGGCCTCCCCGTTCCGGGCCCGGGCGTCGGACCGCCCAGGCCGCCGGGTCAGCGGTGCAGGCCGGCCGCCCAGTTCGCCGGGACCCGGCCCGCCGGGCCCGGTGACGGCTGGTCGTCCGGGTGGCTGCCGGGCGGGGCGAGGCCCGGGCCCGACTCGCGCACCTCGTTGGTCGCGTAGTCCCAGTACCAGTCCTCGCCCGGTTCGAAGCTCTGCACCACCGGGTGCCCGGTGGACCGGTAGTGGCCGGTCGCGTGCTGTCCGGGGGAGCTGTCGCAGCAGCCGACGTGGCCGCAGCTCGCGCAGCGCCGCAGGTGGAACCACCAGCCGCCGGCCGCGTCGCACTCGGCGCAGCCGGTGCCGCTCGGCGGGACGGTGGGGTCGATTCCGGTGTCGCTGGTCATACCGGCTCCTCGGTCGCATCGGCTGGGTCGGCCGAACCGGTCGCGTCGGCCGCGGCGGCCGTATCCGCCGGGTCGGCCGGACCGGATTCCGTGGCGGTGAGCGGCAGGAGCACCTGGAAACGGGTGTCGCCCGGCTCGGACTCGACCTGGAGGCTGCCGTGGTGCTTGTCGACCACGATCCGCCAGGAGATGTCCAGGCCGAGCCCGGTGCCCTCGCCCACCGGCTTGGTGGTGAAGAACGGGTCGAAGATGCGCTCCCGGACCTCCGGTGCGATCCCGGTGCCGGTGTCGCGGAACTCCACCAGCAGCCGGTCGTGGTGGAGCGCGGTGCGCACGGTCAGCGTCCCGTCGCCGCCCGCGTCGTTCACCGCGGCGACGGCGTTGTCGATCAGGTTGGTCCACACCTGGTTCAGCTCCGCCGGATACGCCGGGATCCCGGGCACCGTACGGTCGTACTCCTTGACGACCTCGATCCGCGGGCCGATCTTGCCGGAGAGCATCAGCAGCGTGCTGTCGAGCAGTTCGTGGACGTCGACCGTCCGGTAGGGCGCCCGGTCGAGCTGCGCGTACTGCTTGGCCGCGTCCACGAGGTGCGAGACGCGGGCGGTGGAGTCCGCGATCTCGTTCATCAGCAGCTCGGTCTCGACCGTGTAGTTGAGCCAGCCGACCGCTCCCGGCAGCATCTCCTCGTCCACGGCCGCCGCGACCTGCTCCAGCCACTCGGTGTCGAGACCGGCCTGCACGAAGGTCGGTGCGAGCTGCCAGCCGTGCTCGATCCCGTGGTCGTCCAGCCAGTCGGAAAGGGTGTCCTCCCGGTCGGCGGCCTCCAGAGGGTTGAGCGAGGGCGCCTTGGCGACCCGCTCCGCCGTACGCTCCTGTATCTCGATGAGCCCCGCCAGCGCGTCGCGGGAGAACGGGCCCTCGGCGATCACGGCGAGCTTGTGCCGCATCTTCGCCACCCGCTCCCGCAGCGTCGAGGTGGCCCGTACCGCGGCCGCCGCGGGGTTGTTCAGCTCGTGCGTGAGCCCGGCGGACAGTGAGCCCAGCGCCAGCAGCCGCTCGCGCTGCCCGATGGTGCGCTGGGTGTTCTTGGAGCCGAAGAACAGCCCCTCCAGCAGATGTACGGCCATCGGGAACCACTCCTGCATGACGGCCGCGAAGGTGTCCGCCGGCAGCACGAAGAACCGCGTCGGTTCGGTGACCCGCATGGAGTTGTTGTAGACCTGCGGCACCCGGTCACCGACGTACGCCTGCATCGCGCCCGCGTACACCCCGCGCTGCGAGGTGCGGTTGGTCTCCACGTCGTCACCGCCGACCCGGCGGGACAGCACGACCGTGCCCTCCAGCATGACGTAGAAGCAGGTCGCGTCCTCTCCCTCGCAGTACACGGGACCGGGGTCGAACAGCTCCACCCGGCCCTCGGCGCACAGCCGGCCCAGCTGCTCGGGCGTCAGCTTCTCGAACAGGAACAGCTCCCCGATCTCCCCGGGGCTGCACGGCATCGGCCGGCCGCTCACGACTGCTCCAGGTAACGGTGGACGAGCATCACGGCCATGGCTCCCTCTCCGACGGCGGACGCGACCCGCTTGGCGGACTCCGCGCGGGCGTCGCCCGCCACGAACACGCCCGGGACGCTGGTCTCCAGGTGGTACGGCGGCCGGTCCAGCTCCCAGTCGGCCGGCGGCCGCCCGTCCGGGGTGAGGTCCGGCCCGGCGAGGATGAACCCGCGTTCGTCGCGCAGCACCGTGCCGTCCAGCCAGTCGGTCAGCGGGGCCGCGCCGATGAACACGAACAGCCACTGCGCGTCGACGAGTTCGGTGTCGCCGCTGACCGCGTCGCGCAGCGTCAGCCGTTCCAGGTGGCCGTCGCCGTGCGCGCTCTCGACGACGGTGGTGCAGCGCACCCGGATGTTGGGCGTCTCCTCGATCTGCTGGATCAGGTAGTACGACATCGACGCCTCCAGGGAGCCGCCGCGCACCAGCAGCGTCACCGACTTGGCGCCCCGGGCCAGGTACATCGCCGCCTGCCCGGCCGAGTTGGCACCGCCGACGATGTACACGTCGTGGCCCTGGCAGGAGGCCGCCTCGGTCAGCGCCGAGCCGTAGAACACGCCGCAGCCCGCCAGGTCGTCCGTGCCCGGCGCGGTCAGCTGCCGGTAGGACACACCGGTCGCCAGGATGACGCTGTGCGCGGCGATCGCCGAGCCGTCCGAGAACCGGACGACCCGCGCCGCGCCGTTCGCCTCCAGCCCGGTCACCTCGCGCGCGGTGAGGATCTCGGCGCCGAACTTCGCCGCCTGCCGCCGGGCCCGTTCGGTGAGTTGCCCGCCGGACACGCCGTCCGGGAAACCGAGGTAGTTCTCGATACGGGAGCTCTGCCCGGCCTGCCCGCCGGTCGCCGACCGCTCCACCAGCACCGTACGCAGCCCCTCCGATGCCCCGTACACGGCCGCGCCGAGCCCGGCCGGGCCGCCGCCGATCACCACCAGGTCGTAGAACTCGGCCGTCGGCGTGGTCGCCAGACCCACCCGGGCGGCCAGCTCGGGCGCCTCCGGCTCGACCAGCGGGGTCCCGTCCGGCGTGATCACCACCGGCAGCCGCTGTCCGTCCTGCCCTGCCGCCGACAGCAGCCGCCGCCCCTCCGGCTCGTCGGAGGAGTACCAGCGGTACGGCACCTGGTTGCGGGCCAGGAACTCCCGGACCTCGGAGGAGCGCGCCGACCAGCGGTGCCCGACGACCTTGGTGCTGGGCACCGGGCGGTGGTCGCCGGTGCGCCAGGCCTGGAGCAGGTCGTCCAGGACCGGGTAGAGCTTCTCCTCGGGCGGGTCCCAGGGCTTGAGCAGGTAGTGGTCCAGGTCGACGACGTTGATCGCGTCGATCGCCGCGTTGGTGTCCGCGTACGCCGTCAGCAGCACCCGTCGGGCGCCCGGATACACGTCCAGGGCCTGTTCGAGGAACTCGATGCCGTTCATCTGCGGCATCCGGTAGTCGGCGAGGATCACGGCCACCAGGTCGCCGCGCAGCTTCAGTTCACGCAGCGCCTCCAGCGCCGACTCGCCGGACTCCGCGCGCACGATCCGGTACGTGGCGCCGTAGCGCCGCCGCAGGTCGCGGGCGACGGCACGGGAGACCCCCGGATCGTCGTCCACGGTCATGATGACGGTCCGTGTCGCCCCGTCGGCCTGTGCCATGCGTCCCCCACGTCGAGCGGCCGGATTCACGGCACGGCGTCCCCGTCACCGCACCGGCCTGCAGTCCATCGTATGTTCGATCGCCGGTCCCCGCTCAGGCGGCGAGAGGGCGCCGGTGTCCGCCCGCTCCCCCCTGTGCGGTGACGGGGACGGCTTGGGGAAGACTGGGCGCCATGAACGACGTGACCCAGACCCAGGGAGGGACCCGCATGACTCGCCCGATCACGGCAGGCTCGGACGGTTCGCAGGAGAGCCTGGCCGCACTGGCCTGGGCGGCGAGGGAGGCGGTCCGCCGCGGTACCCCGCTGCACGTCGTGCACGCCTGGCGGTTCCAGGGGCAGGGCGTGGCCGGCACGGTGGACCGCGAGACCCAGGAGGGGTGGGCGCGGGACGCCCTCGCCGGGGCGGTCGGGACGGTCACCGAACGGCACCCCGGCCTCGCGGTGACCGCCGACCTGCGCGAGGGCGACGCCGTCGCGGCCCTGCTCGCCGCCGCGGCCGACGCCGAGACGCTGGTCCTCGGCTCGCGCGGCCACGGACCGGTCGTCGGCTTCCTGCTCGGCTCGGTCGGCCGGCAGGTGATCGCCGAGGCGACCCGGCCGGTCGTCCTGGTGCGGGCCGGGGACGAGGCGAGCGCCGAGGCGGCGGGCCGCGAGGTCGTCGTGGGCCAGCAGGGCGAGCCCGAGGACAGCGCCGACGTCATCGGGTTCGCGTTCGAGGCGGCCGCCGCGCGAGGCGCCACCGTGCGCGCCGTGCGGGCCTGGGCCCTGCCGACGGTCTTCACCTACAGCCCCGGTTCCATGGCGCTCGCCGACGAGGCCGGGGGCCTGGAGCAGTACGAACGCAAGGCGCTCGGCGAGGCGCTCGCACCGTGGCGCGAGCGCTTCCCCGACGTCCCGGTGGTCGAGCAGGTGGAGATGGGCAGCGCGGGCCAGGTGCTGCTGTCGGTGGCCGGCACCGCCCAGCTGATGGTCGTCGGCCGCCGCGCCCGCCGCAGCGCCGTCGGCGCCCGGATCGGCTCGGTGGCGCACGGCGTGCTGCACCACGCGGAGTGCCCGGTGGCGGTGGTCCCGCACACGTGAGGACCGAGCCCGGTACGCCGCTCAGTCCGCCGTGGGCTGCAGTGTCTCCCGGGCCCTGGGCAGGATGTTGACGATGTAGTCCTCGACGGCCGTGTCCAGGCCGATGTCGTGCTGGGCCCGCTCGGAGAGGTACCAGCGGTGCTCCAGCAGCTCGTGGTAGATCTCCGCCGGGTCCATCGCACCGCGCAGCTCCACCGGCACGGCGCGCACGGTGGGCCGGAAGACCTCGCGCACCCAGCGGTGGGCGAGGACCTCCGGGCGGGCGCCGAGGGGGTCGCCCGGGGCGTAGTCGTCCTGGGTGGCCATCCAGCTCTCCAGGTCGTTCAGCAGCCGCCTGGCCTGGTTCTCCTCGGCGTCCAGGCCGGTCAGGCGCAGCAGCTGGCGCTGGTGGTGACCGGCGTCGACGACCTTCGGCACGAAGGTGACGGTGTCGCCGTTGGAGGCGTGCTCGATCTGCATCTCGGCCACGTCGAAGCCGAGGTCGTTGAGCCGGCGGATCCGGCGCTCGATGTAGTGGTACTTGCCCGCCGGATAGACGGAGGTGCGGGTCAGCTCCTCCCACAGGGTCCGGTAGCGGGCGCATATCTCCATGCCGAAGTCGACCGGGTCGACGGAGGGGTGCAGCGCCCCGGAGGCCTCCAGGTCGAGCAGTTCACCGCTGATGTTGACCCGGGCCAGGTCGAGGTCGTAGTCGCGCTGCCCGGGGCTCAGCCGGGGGTGCAGCTCCCCGGTCTCGGCGTCGACCAGGTAGGCGGCGTAGGCGCCCGCGTCGCGCCGGAAGAGCGTGTTGGACAGCGAGCAGTCCCCCCAGGCGAACCCGGCCAGGTGCAGCCGGACGAGGAGCACCGCGAGGGCGTCCATCAGCCGGTGCATGGTCGCGGGGCGCAGCGTCGTCTCGAACATCGACCGGTACGGCTGTGAGCCGCCCAGATGCCGGGTGACCAGCACCGGTTCCAGCGGGTCACCGGCGGCGTCGGTGCGGCCGGTGACCACGGCCAGCGCGTCCACCGCCGGGATGGCCAGCCGGTCCAGGTCGCGCAGCAGCTGGTACTCGCGCAGCGCGGGCCGTTCGGCCAGCTCCTTGACGGCGATCACCTCGTCCCCGGCGCGCGCGTAGCGGACCACGTGCCGGGAGATGCCGCGCGGCAGCGGCACGAGGTACTCCTCGGGCCACTGCTCCAACGGCGTCTGCCAGGGCAGTTCGAGCAGGAGCGCGGGGTGCTCCGGATTGGTGGCACTGATCTGCAAGGCCATGCCCCGACTCTAGGACGCCCGTTCCCGGGCCAGTTCCGCGGCGTCCTTCACCGGCCCGTGGTGGAGGGGACCGTGTCCCGGGAGCAGGAGGTCGCCCTCGAGGCCGGCGACGACCTCGAGCGAGGCGATCGCGCGTGCCCGGTCGTGGTGGAACAGGTCGGGCAGCAGCTGCGGTCCCTCGATCCGGGAGATGGCGTGGCCGCTCACCAGCGCGTCGCCGGAGATCACCACCCCGGCGTCCGGGAGGTGGTAGACGCAGTGGCCGTCGGTGTGCCCGGGGGTGTGCACCGGCACGGGCCGGCCGGGCAGGTCGAGGGCGCCGTCCGCCGGGAAGGGCGCGGGCGCGGTCACCGGGTGCTGCTCCGTGCCGCCGGTGCGCAGCACGTGCGTCATCCACGGCAGCACGCCCGGCCGCCAGGCGTTGCGCAGCACCGTGCCGACCGACACCTGCTGGAGGTAGTCGCGCCGGGCGTGGGGCACCTCGGCCTCGTGCAGGAGGACCGGGGTGCCGTGGGTGGCGCGCAGGTACTCGGCCGAGCCCAGGTGGTCGTTGTGGGCGTGGGTGACCAGCACCGCCGCCACCGCCTCGGCTGAACTCCCGACGGCGGCCAGGGAGTCGAGCAGCGCCCGGCGGTCGCCCGGGTATCCGGTGTCGACGAGGGTCACCGCGTCGCCGTCGGTCAGGATGACCCAGTTGGTGTTGCCGCCGTGCACCAAATAGGTGCCGTCCGCCACTTGCCGTACGTCCGCGCTCATGGTCTCCCGCGTTCCAGGTCGGCTGCCTCCGTGCGGGACAGCCAACCAGAAACGGGGCGCGGACGGTTGCCCGGCCCTCAGCGCACGCCGTGCGGGCGGAACTGGACGCTGATGCGGGGCCCGGCGGCGCGGGTGCTCTTGGGGATGCAGTGCTCCCAGGTGCGCTGGCAGGAGCCGCCCATCACGATCAGGTCGCCGTGGCCCAGCGGGCGGCGCACGGTCTCCCCGCCCCCGCCCGCAGGGCGCAGCAACAGGTCACGGGGTGCGCCGACCGAGAGGATGGCGACCATCGTGTCCCGGCGCGCGCCGCGCCCGATCCGGTCGCCGTGCCAGGCGACGCTGTCCCGGCCGTCGCGGTAGTGGCACAGACCCGCCGTCGTGAACGGCTCGCCCAGCTCCTCGGCGTAGTGCGCGGACAGCGCCTCGCGCGCCTCGGCCAGCAGCGGGTGCGGGAGCGGGTCGTCCGCGCCGTAGAACGCCAGCAGCCGTGGTACGTCGACGACGCGTTCGTACATCTCACGCCGTTCCGCACGCCAGGGGACCTCGGTGGCCAGCCGCTCGAACAGCGCGTCGGCGCCGCTCAGCCACCCGGGGAGCAGGTCGATCCAGGCCCCGGAGCCGAGGTCGGTGCGGCGCAGCCCGTCGAGCGGGCCCAGCCGGACCTCGTCGGTCTGGTCGAAGAGCGAGCCCTGCAGGTGCGTGGTCATGGGACCAGCGTACCCCTAGTCCGAAAATGTGTTCTATTCATGCCGTCACCACCTTCTGCGGACCCCTTTCGATACGCCGGTGTATCCGATACATTCACGCATCGAACCGAGCGAAGGAGCCGGGCATGACGGCGAAGGCGGCCACCGGGCGGGTGACCAGGCGGCGCGTGCGCACCCGCGCGAACCTCCTGGACGCGGCCTTCGCGGTGTTCGCCGCCAAGGGGTTCGGGCGGGTGTCGATCGAGGAGGTCTGCGAGGCGGCCGGGTACAGCCGGGGCGCCTTCTACTCCAACTTCGACAGCCTCGACGAGCTGTTCTTCACCCTCTACCGCGGGCGGGCCGACCTGATCGCCGAGCAGGTGTCCACCGCCCTCGCCTCCGACGGCCCCGACCTGGACGTACCGGCCGCCGTGGAGTGCGTCACCGAGGTGCTGCTCCTGGACCGGGACTGGCTCCTGGTGAAGACGGACTTCCTGGTGCACGCCGCCCGCGACCCGGAGGTCGCCCGGACCCTGCTGGAGCACCGGACCCGCCTCAGGCGGGCGATCGCCGACCGGCTCGCCCGGGCCCGCGGACACACCGCCCCGCCCGCCGTGCTCGGCGACGCCGAGGGAGCCGCGCACGCCGTGGTCGCCGCGTACGACGGGGTCACCGTCCAACTGCTCCTCGACCGGGACGTCGAGCACGCCCGCGTCTGGCTGGGACAACTGCTCACCGCGCTGCTCACCGACGGCAGCACGCGTCAATGACACAACAGGAAGGACGGTCGCCATGGATGCCGACGTCATCGTGGTCGGAGCGGGTCTGGCGGGCCTGGTCGCGGCCCACGAGCTGACCAGCCGGGGCAGGAGGGTCGCCCTGGTCGACCAGGAGAACGCGGCCAACCTCGGCGGGCAGGCCTTCTGGTCCTTCGGCGGCCTCTTCCTCGTCGACTCCCCCGAGCAGCGGCGGCTGGGCGTCAAGGACTGCTTCGACCTGGCCTGGAACGACTGGCAGGGCAGCGCCGGCTTCGACCGCACCGACGACGAGGACTCCTGGGCCGTGCGCTGGGCGCGGGCGTACGTCGAGTGGGCGGCGGGGGAGAAGCGGTCCTGGCTCGCCGGACACGGCATCACCTTCCTGCCCACCGTCGGCTGGGCCGAGCGCGGGGACCTGAGGGCCGGCGGGCACGGCAACTCCGTGCCCCGCTTCCACATCGCCTGGGGTACCGGTACGGGGGTCGTCGAGCCCTTCGTGCGGTACGCGAAGCAGGCCGTGCGGGACGGGCTGCTCACCTTCCACCACCGCCACCGCGTCGACCGCCTGATCGTCGAGGGCGGCACCGCGCGGGGGGTGCGCGGTACGGTCCTCGCTCCGGACGACTCACCGCGCGGCGTCGCCTCCAACCGCGACGCGGCCGGAGAGTTCGAACTCACCGCCCAGGCCGTGATCGTCACCTCCGGCGGCATAGGCGCCGACCACGCCATCGTCCGCCGCCACTGGCCCGAACGCCTGGGCGCACCACCCGCCGAGATGGTCACCGGTGTCCCCGCCTACGTCGACGGACGGATGCTCGACATCAGCGCCGAGGCGGGTGCACGCCTGGTCAACCGCGACCGCATGTGGCACTACACCGAGGGCGTGCGCAACTGGGACCCGATCTGGCCCGGCCACGGCATCCGCATCCTGCCCGGACCGTCCTCGATGTGGTTCGACGCGCTGGGCCGCCGGCTGCCCGACCCGTACCTGCCCGGCTACGACACCCTCGGCACCCTGCGCCACCTGCGCACGGCGGAGGGCCTCGCGGGCCACGACCACTCCTGGTTCGTCCTCACCCAGAAGATCATCGAGAAGGAGTTCGCACTCTCGGGCTCCGAGCAGAACCCGGACATCACCGCCAAGGACCGCGCCGGCTTCCTTCGTGAACGCGTCCTCGGCAAGGGAGCCCCGGCCCCGGTGGACGCGTTCCTGCGCAAGGGCGCCGACTTCGTGACCGCGCCGGACCTGGAGCAACTGGTGGAGAAGATGAACCGGTTGACCGACAAGCCGCTCCTGGACGCCGCGGCGCTCCGGCGCCAGATCGAGGCGCGGGACCTGCAGATGGCCAACCCGTACGCCAAGGACGCCCAGGTGCAGGGCATCCGCAACGCCCGCCGCTACATCGGCGACCGCCTCGGCCGCGTCGCCGCCCCGCACCGCATCCTCGACCCGGCGGCGGGCCCGCTGATCGGCGTCAAGCTGCATGTCCTCACCCGCAAGACCCTCGGCGGCATCCAGACCGACCTCGACTCCCGCGCCCTGGGCGCCGACGGCACTCCGGTGGAGGGCCTGTACGCCGCCGGCGAAGTGGCCGGCTTCGGCGGGGGAGGGGTGCACGGGTACAACGCGCTGGAGGGCACCTTCCTGGGCGGCTGCCTGTTCTCCGGGCGGGCGGCGGGCCGGGCCGCGGCGCGGCAGACCGACTGAACGACGGACGCGACCGAGCTCGCTGCCTGCTCCGCCCCGTCAGCCCTGGTCGAGGAGGCGGAGCAGCACGGCGGCGTGGCTCTCGCCGGGGGACTTGGACGCGGTCAGCAGCGTCACGTCCCCCTCGTCCGCCAGCTCCCGTACGTGGTCGAGGAGTTCGGTCGCCTCCGGGTCGGCCAACTCCGCCTCGTACCGCCGCGCGAACTCCTCGTACGAGCCCTCGCCCGCGTGGTACCAGCGGCGCAGCTCCGTCGACGGAGTGAGCCCCTTGGGCCACTCGTCCACGTGCGCCGCGTCCTTCGCCATGCCCCGTGGCCACAGCCGGTCCACGAGGACCCGCACGCCGTCGTCCGGCTCCGGCGGGTCGTAGACACGGCGCACACGCACGCTCATGGCAGTCCTCTTACGGCCGACGATGCTCCCGCGAGCCTACGTCCGGTGCGGGCACCGGAGTCAGCCGGACCTCCGGCGGACGGCCTCACGCCGTTGGAGGGCCCGGCGTTCGAGCTCGCTGGTACCGCCCCACACGCCGATGGTCTGCCCGGTGTCCAGCGCCCAGCGCAGACACTGTTCCTGGACCGGACAGGTCCGGCAGACCGCCTTCGCCTGCTCGGTCTGCAATGCGGCCGGGCCGGTGGTGCCGATCGGGAAGAAGAGGTCGGGATCCTCCGTCCGGCATGCGGCGTGCTCTCGCCAGTTGTCCATCAAAGTCACCTGCGATCGGTATCGTTCGCGCCCTCGTGCGTGGATTGCTCCGTTGCGGGTGACCTGTCGACAGCGGGGTGAAACCGGCACGGCTCCCCTGGGGTGCCGTGTCCGTCGCCGTGCGTCTACGGGCGCAGCGCCTGAGCGGCCGCCGTCACCACCGCGTCCGCCACCGTGGCCAGCGCCGGGGAGTCGAGCTTCCACTGCTGCCAGTACAGCGTGACGTCCACCGCCAGGTCCGGGGCGAAGCCGACGAGCCGGCCGGCCCGCAGCAGAGGCTCGGCCTGCGGCTGCGGCACCATGCCCCAGCCGAGCCCGGCGGCGACCGCCTCGACGAAGCCCTCCGAGGTCGGCACGTAGTGCCGCGCGGCACTCGCGCCGCCGTGACCGAGCCGGCGCGCGAAGGCGTCCTGGAAGTCGTCCCGCCGGTCGAAGACCACCACGGGGGCGTCGGCGACGGCCTCCTGCGGCGCCGCCTCCAGATGCCGGGCGGCGAAATCGGGAGCGGCGCAGGGGAGATAGCGCATCCGGCCCAGCGTGCGGACCGTGCAGCCCGGCACCGGTTCCGGCGACGACGTCACCGCCGCCATCACCACGCCCTCCCGCAGCAGCGTCGCCGTGTGGCCCTCGTCCTCGCGGCGCAGTTCGAAGCAGAGCGCGGGCTTGCGCGGGATGCGGGTCAGGGCGGGCAGGAACCAGGTCGCCAGCGAGTCGGCGTTCACCGCCACCGTCACCCGGGTCGGCTCGCCCTCCCCCCTCAGGCCCAGCTCGGCCGAGGCGTCCCGCTCCAGCCGCGCCACCTGGCGGGCCAGTCGCACCAGCACGGCACCGGAGTCGGTCGCGCGCACCGGCTTGGTGCGCAGCAGCAGCACCCGGCCGGTGCGCTGCTCCAGCGCCTTCACCCGCTGGCTGACCGCGGACGGCGTCACGTGCAGGGCGGCGGCGGCCGCGTCGAACGTGCCCTCGTCCACCACGGCCAGCAGGGTGCGCACATGGTCCAGCGGCAGATCCGCGAAGGTCCGCATCACGTCGTCATCACATCGGCTAACGATACGTAAGAATCTTCAGCTGTACGTCCTGTGATCGTTCAGCTTAGCGTCGAGCGCATGAACAGCGCCCTCACGGCAGCCGCCGCAGGCTTCGGCACCGGACTCTCGCTCATCGTGGCCATCGGCGCCCAGAACGCCTTCGTTCTGCGTCAGGGGGTCCGTCGCGACGCCGTCCTCGCCGTGGTCGGCATCTGCGCGCTGTCCGACGCCGTGCTCATCGCCCTCGGCGTCGGTGGGGTGGGCGCCGTGGTGGTGGCCTGGCCGGGCGCGCTGACCGCCGTCGGCTGGATCGGCGGTGCCTTCCTGCTCTGCTACGGCGCCCTGGCCGCCCGGCGGGTGTTCCGCCCTTCCGGTGCGCTGCGCGCGGACGGCGACGCCGCGGGCTCCCGCCGCCGTGCCGTGCTCACCTGCCTGGCGCTGACCTGGCTCAACCCGCACGTCTACCTGGACACCGTGTTTCTGCTGGGCTCCGTCGCCGCCGACCGGGGGCCGCTGCGCTGGACCTTCGGCCTCGGAGCCGCCGTCGCCAGCCTGGTCTGGTTCGCCGCGCTCGGCTTCGGCGCCCGCTACCTCGGCCGCTTCCTGGCCCGGCCCTCGGCCTGGCGCGTACTCGACGGCCTGGTGGCCGCCACCATGATCGTCCTCGGTGTCTCCCTCGTCGCCGGGGCCTGAGCCGGGGCGGACCCGGCCACGCGCGTTCGGGCGTGCTCGAACGGAGCTGCGATAGTGATTCCCGCAGCCGAAAGATGTACCGAGCACGTAGGAAGCGCGTGGATACGAGCGAGAGCAGCAGCGAGAGCGGCACCGAACCGGACGCGAAGGCCCCGGCGCGGGACGGGACGCGGCAGCGGGGGTGGCGCCGCTGGGCCATGGACACCCGCCCCCTGCGGCGCCCGGCCTACCGCAGACTGTGGTCCTCGACCATCGTCACGGCCGTCGGCAGCCAGCTCACCGCGGTCGCCGTGCCCAAGCAGATCTACGACATCACCGGCTCCTCGGCCTGGGTGGGCGCCGCGAGCCTCGCCGGCCTGCTGCCGCTCATCGTGTTCGCGCTGTGGGGCGGCGCGGTGGCCGACACCGTGGACCGCCGCAAACTGCTGCTGATCACCAACACCGGCATCGCGGTGACCTCGCTGCTCTTCTGGATACAGGCGGTCACCGGCATGGAGTCGGTGGCCGCCCTGATGCTGCTGCTCGCCCTGCAGCAGGCCTTCTGGGGCCTCAACGCCCCGGCCCGCAACGCCTCCATCGCCCGCCTGGTACCGGAGGACGAGCTGCCCGCCGCCAATGCGCTCGGCTCGACCGTCATGCAGACCGGGCAGGTGGTAGGCCCGCTGCTCGCCGGCGCGCTCATCCCGGTGATCGGACTGCCCGAGCTGTACCTGATCGACGCCCTGGCCCTGTGCGTCACCGTGTGGGCGGTCTACAAGCTGCCCGCCCTGCCGCCGCTGGCGGGCACGGCGGTCCGGCGCGCGGGCGTGCGCGAGGTCGTGGCCGGCTTCCGCTACATCGCCGGGCACAAGGTGCTGCTGCTGTCCTTCCTGGCCGACATCGTCGCGATGGTCCTCGGCATGCCCCGCGCCCTGTTCCCGCAGCTCGCCGCCGAGACGTACTCCTCCTACGGCGAGGGGCTCGCGCTCGGGCTGCTGTTCGCGGCGATCCCCATCGGCGCGGTGGCCGGCGGGCTGTTCTCCGGCACCTTCTCGCGGGCCCGCCGGCACGGCTGGATGGTGATCGGCGCGGTCGTCGTGTGGGGCGCCGCCATCACCGGCTTCGGGCTGAGCGGCAGCCTGTGGCTCGCGGTGGCGTTCCTGGCCGTGGCCGGAGTCGCCGACATGGTCTCCATGGTGTTCCGCGGGGCGATCCTGCTGTCCGCCGCCACCGACGAGATGCGCGGGCGCATGCAGGGCGTGTTCACCGTCGTCGTCGCGGGCGGACCGCGGCTCGCCGACGTCCTGCACGGAGGCGCGGGCTCCGCCTTCGGCGCGCGGGAGGCCGTGGCCGGCGGCGGGGTGCTCGTCGTGGCGGTGATGCTGGCCCTGGCCGCCGCGATGCCGGCGCTGCGCCGCTACCGCGTCTGACGGCGCCTCACAGGGAGCCGCGTCCGTGCAGCGCGTAGTGCTCCATGAGCCGGCCCCTGGTGTTCTCCAGCCGGTGCGCGAGGATCTCCGCGACCGAGCGCACCAGCACGATGCCCAGCTGCGGGTCCCGCTCGCACAGGTCGAGCACGGAGGAGGCCTCGAACTCGTAGGCGCGCACCGGGCTGAACGCCTCGGCGCCGAAGTCCCACTCGTAGGGCGGGAACAGCCAGGACCAGCCGAGCAGGTCGCCCGCGCCGAGACTGGCGACCGTGACCCGCTGCAGGGACGTCACCTGCTGGGTCAGGGAGACGGCGCCGGAGCGGATGACCCAGAAGCGGTCGGCCCTGCCCCCCGCCTCGAAGATCCGGTCGTCCTCCGGGAAGGAGACCTCCTGGGCCAGTTCCATCAGCCGCGCGCGCTGGGGGAGAGGGAGGGCGGTCAGGAGTTTGATCGCTTTGGTCATGGCACGGGACTCCTCGCCGGCGATTCGGTTCCGGGGCTTTCCCTGTGCCCATTTCAGTCGCTGTCGGCGCCCTGAGCACCTCGGCGGACGGCGGATTCCGTGCGGGAACCGGGGACGGGGGCGCCAGGACATGAAAAGGGCATGAAAAAGCCCTGGCCGGACGGGGGAGGCCGGCCAGGGCCGTAAGCGGTGACCGCGGAGGACATTTCCGTCGACTCCGTCGCCACGTATGGATGAACGCTAAACCATCTCTGGGTGTTCCGCGAATCCGGCACCGGGCCGAGTGACCCGTTTCACTCGCCCCTCCCCGACCTTCTCCTCACACGTCACGCTCCGCGACGACCCTGATCGTCTCCAGTGTCGGATCGGTCGGATCCGGGAGGTACATCCCGGCCTCCAGCCCGCTGCGCAGATAGCGCAGGACCGGCTCGGCCAGCCGCTCACCCGGCAGGACGGCGGGAATGCCCGGCGGATACGGCGTGATCATCTCCGCCGCGATCCGGCCGGCGGCCCGGTCCAGGGGCACGTCCTCGGTGGGGCCGAAGAACGCGTCCCGGGGCAGGCTCACCTGCGGCATCCGCAGCTCGGCGGGGGAGGGCACCTCGACGCGCGGAGCGGCGTCCAGGCCTGGCGCGGCGCCGGCGAGGTCCTTGAGAGCGCCGAGCAGCTCGTCCGCGGTCTCCCGGTCGTCGCCGTGGGTGATCTGCGCGCCGATGCGGCGGTGGTCGGTGATGTGGGCGACCACGCCGCGGTGCTCACGCAGCCAGTCCGCCGCCTGGAAGCCCGAGATGCCGAGCCCGTGGAGGTCGATGACGACCGGCAGCGGGTCGAAGCCGTGGGCCAGCCCCGGGCCGCAGAAATCGCCGCGGTCGTTGACGTGCATGCCGTCGATCTCCTCGACGGCCGCGCGCACATCGGCCGCCAGCTTCAGCGCGCCGCCCATCAGCTCCTGCCCGCCGAGTGCCATCTGGCGGCGCCAGCCGTCGAGACCGGCGAAGATCAGTACCGAGGGGCTGGTACTGCCCAGCAGGTCGGCTCGCATGCCGAGGAGCTTCGGCGGCACCAGGTCACCTCGCAGATGGAACACCGAACCCTGCTCCAGACCGCTGCCCATCTTGTGGATGCTGGTCACGCAGATGTCGGCGCCCGCGTCCATCGCCCAGGACGGCAGGTCGGGGTGGAAGGGCAGGTGCGCGCCCCAGGCCTCGTCGACGATCAGCGGCGCCGAACGCCGGTGGCAGACCTCGGCGACGGCCCGCAGATCGGCGCTCGCACCGTACGGCGTCGGGCTGGTGACCAGGGCACCCTTGGCGTCGGGATGGGCCGCGAACGCCTGCTCGAACGCCTCGGCGGCCGGCGGATGGGCCAGATGCCGCTCGGCGTCCCACCGCGGTTCGACCCAGACGGGCTCGATGCCGGACAGGATCAGCCCCGAGACCACGGACTTGTGGGCGTCCCGGCCGATCAGCAGCTTCTCGTGCGGCCCCGCGACCGCCAGCATCGCCGCCTTCACCGACAGGGAGCTCCCGCACGTCGAGAAGAAGGTGTGATCGGCGTGGACGGCGTCCGCCATCAGCTCCTGGGCTCGCTGCAGCACCCGGCCGCGGGTGAGCCGGTCGTCGAGCCCGGCCGTCGCCAGCACGTCACCGTAGAACACGGCGTCGCCCAGCACCTCGCGCACCGCGGGGTCAGCCCCGCGCGCCTGCTTGTGTCCGGGCGGCGTGAAGGACAGCCGCCCCTCGCGGCGGTATTCGACGAGGGCTTCCAGAACCGGCGCGCGGCGGTGATCGGCTGTCATGCCGCCCGTTTTCCCCTCCGGCGGCGCGTCAATCCGGCCCGCGGTCTCACCGCGAGTTCCGGCCCGGGGTCAGCACCTCGTCGAGCACCCGCAGGACGGCCTCGTAGGCCACCGTCCGTACGGCGGCCTCCCGCGAGCCCTCCGGGTCGGTCGGCCGCAGCTCCTCGCTGCGCGCGCGCCAGCTCCGGCCCTCCTCCAGCGCACAGGCCCTCGCGCGGTGCATGCGGCGCAGCAGTTCGTCCGAGTCCACAACATCCGTCATGCACTCCGCGTACCCCCGCAGGGCGCCCGGATCCCTTGGGCCGCAAGGAGGACCGGAGGTTTGCCGGTACCGGCAGAGGTCAGCCGACAGTGACGGGGCCGCACGGGCGCACACCGGCCGAACCGGACCGTCCACCGACCAGGGAGCTGACGGATGAGTGAGAGGGACACGACCCGACCCGTCGAACAGTGTGGCACGGACACGCACCGGCGGTACCGTCCGTGCAGGCCCGCCGACGCGCGCAGGGCGGTCGAGCACGCCGTCACCGAGTGCCGCGGCATCCACGGTCCCGCGTCGTGCGACGTGGGCGCCCTGTCGGACGCCGTGCTCGTGGCCTCCGAGCTGACCACCAACGCCATCCTGCACGGCGGCGGCATCACCGACTTCCAGGTCGATGTCGTGGGACCCGGAGTGCGGCCCGGAGTGCGTCTGTCGGTGTGCGACCGCAGCCACGACCTCCCGGTGGCCGTGCCGCCCACCGACGACCGCGGCCGTCGGCGCCTCGGCGGCCGGGGCTGGCCGATCGTCTGCCGGCTGGCCCGCGAGGTACGCGTGGCAGACCTTCCCTCGGGAGGCAAGCGCATCACCGTTGTCGTTCCGCTGTCCTGATGACTTTTGGAAAAGCGGAGTTTGTTCCACCGGGGCAGGGGCAGTCGCAGATTCGTGCTTCGGACCGGAGGCGCAGCAGCGGGAGCGGTACGGCTGTTTCGGTACTCCGGCTGTGCCGGGGCGACCCGGACAGCGCCGTTCCCGCGGAAAGTCCCCTGAGACCACCGTTCAGGAGCGAATCCGCATGCTCATAGAAACGCCCACCATCCGTCCCGGTACCCCCCAGTCCGCCGACCCCTCCGCCACTACGGCCCGCCGCCGGCACGACGACGCCCCCGACACCATGGCCCTCTTCGGCCGGCTGGCGGGACTGGCGGACGGACCCGAACGCGACGCCGTCCGCGACGAACTCGTCACGGCCTGGCTGCCCATGGCCCACCGGATCGCCGGCCGGTTCCGGGACCGCGGCGAATCCCTCGAGGACCTCCGCCAGGTGGCGGCGCTCGGCCTGGTCAAGGCCATCGACCGCTTCGACCCGGAGCGCGGAGCCTTCGAGAGCTACGCCGTGCCCACCATCACCGGCGAGGTCAAGCGCCACTTCCGCGACCGGATGTGGGCCCTGAGGGTGCCCCGCCGCGTCCAGGAACTGCGCAACAAGGTGCGCGTCGCCCGCCGGGAACTCGCCCAGAGCCCGGGCAGCCCCGAACCCTCGGTGGCCGCCCTCGCCGCCCACACCGGGCTGACCGAGGACGAGGTCAGCGCCGGCATGGAGGCACTGGAGAGCTTCAGCACCCTGTCGCTGGACGCCGAACTGTCGGCCGGCGACGACGGCTACAGCCTCGCGGACACCCTCGGCGCGGCCGACGCCTCGTACGACACCGTGATCGACCGTGAGTCCGCCAAGGAGGGTCTGCGCAGGCTGCCCGAACGTGAGCGCGCCATTCTCTACATGCGCTTCTTCGAGGACATGACGCAGAGCCGCATCGCCGACTGCCTGGGGATCTCGCAGATGCACGTCTCGCGCCTCATCAGCCGCAGCTGCGCCCGCGTGCGCGACGAGGCGATGGGGGAGCGGACGGCCCGCCCCGGCCACGCGGTGCGGACCCCATGAGCCGGACGGACGACACGCCGGACGGGCAGGGGACCAGGGAGGGACGAGACGGATGCTGATGCCACACCCCGAGGTACTGCGACGGCTCCTGGAGGAGTACGAGGCGGCCGCGGTGAACGAACCCCCCGGCGCGACGGGCGAACCGGGTCCGCGGGCCCGGGACCTGGCCTACACGCTGTGCGTGTCGACCGGCACGCGTGACGTGCGGCGGGCCCTGGAGGCCGCCCGGCGCCAGCTGGCGGGCGCGTTGGAGCCGGCGCGCGTGCCCGGTGGCGCGCACGCGGGCGTGGCGGACTGACGAGCGACGAACGGGCAGGGGGCGAACGGCAGGGGGCGAACGGCAAGGGACGAACGGGCAAGGAGCGAACGGACAAGGGACGCACAGGGGCTCGACGGTACGGCTGCCCGTACACCGCCAGGCGGTGTACGGGCAGCCGTACGTCGGCAGGCGTACGCCGATGACCGCACGGTGTGTGCGGGGGAAGCCGGGGCATCCGGAGTCCGGGAGGGGATCCACATGAACGCACGCGTCCTGGCACTCACCGGACGAAGCCGCGCCCGGCGGGCCGCCGACGGATCGGCGGCCGAGGGGGCCGCCCGCGCCGGGCTCACCGCCCGCGGCGTCATCTACCTGCTGGTCGGCGTCCTGGCCCTGCAGATCGCCTTCGGCACCGGAAACCGGCAGGCGGACCGGGGCGGCGCCCTGGCCGAGCTGTCGGACAAGCCGTTCGGAGCCGTGCTGCTGTGGGCGCTCGGCGCCGGGCTCGTCGGCATGGCCCTGTGGAGACTGTCCGAGGCGGTCTTCGGCGCCACGGGCAAGGACGGCCACACGGCCAGGAAGCGCCTGCCGGCCGCCGCCCGCTGTGTGTTCTACGCGTTCGTCGCCTACTCCGTACTGGCCTTCGCGGCCGGCGCCGGCGGCAGTGGCTCCAGCGACCGGCAGTCCCGGGACGTCACGGCGAGGGTGATGGAGATGCCCGCGGGCCGCTGGCTCGTGGGCGCGGCCGGGGCCGCCGTCGTCGTCGCGGGGGTGGTGATCGGCGTACAGGCGCTGCGCCGCAGCTATCGCAAGAAGATGAGACTCGGCGGGCTGAGCCGGTGGTCACGGCGGCTGGTCGACGTCACCGGCGTCGGCGGCGGGGTGGCCCGCGGCATCGTGTTCGCCGCGGCGGGCGCCTTCGCCGTACGCGCCGCCGTCGACTACGCGCCCGACCGCGCGAAGGGACTGGACGACACCCTGCGCTCCTTCGCCGACACCTCCCTCGGCCCCTGGCTGTCGGCCTGCGTCGCCGCGGGCCTGGTGCTGTTCGGCGTCTTCTCCTTCGCGCTCGCCCGCCTGCGGAGGGTCTGAGCGGCCCGGCACGGGGAACACGGGGCGAATGAACGAACACGAGATTCCTCCGCCGGACGGACGTCCCGTGGACGTCTACCTCGACCTCCTGCGCGTTCGCATGCCGAACGACGACTACCAGCTGCTGCTCAGCGTGGTGGAACCGGTCCTCCAGGCGATCGACGAGCAGCAGATGCCGACCATCGACTTCTCCCTGGACGGGGACAACGCCGAGGCGCTGCCCCAGGAGATCAGGGACGAGGCCGCCCTCGTCATCGCCACCGCCGTCACCGGACGTCTCGACAACGAGGTCGTCGAGATCGACACCGACGAGACCGGCCCGGTCCGGGTCGTCACCGACGCGGCCACCGCCTGTGACCCCGAGCGCCTCGGCGAGATCGCCGACTACCTCAAGGAACGCCACCAGCAGAACGAGGAACTGCGCGGCATCGCCGAGGCCAGTGGCCTGCCCAGCGACTTCTGACCCTCACCACCCGGGTGGGACCGTCACCGCTGCGGCGCCTTGACGGGCACACCCAGCGGCCGGGCGAGGCCGACCACCGCCTCGTCCAGCCGCTCCAGGTGCCGCAGCACCCGGCCCGTGATGCGGCCGTACCGCGGCACACCGGCGGCGTCCGGCTCCAGCAGAGAGGCGATGCTCGGTCCGGTCTCCACCTCCGTCCCGGCGTCGTCGTCGGCGACACGGGCGGCGATCGCCTCGATGTTGCGCACCGTGCGCCGCACCGCGCCGCGCAGCCGCGGGTCGGCCGCGATCGACGGATGGGTGGGCAGCAGCTCGGCCGTCGCCGCCAGCGACCGCGCGTGATAGGCACAGGTCTCCAGCAGCGCCACCACGTACTGGGCCGTGTCGCGCCGGGCCCGCAGCGGCGTGATCGGATGGGTCAGCGGCTGGGTGGCGCCCCGCAGGTCGCCCAGCGCCTGGTCCAGCTCCCGAGCCGTGTCCAGCAGGTCGGCCGCCGGCCCGCCGCTGAGCTGGTCGACGGCGCCCTCGGTCACATCGGTGAGCCGCTCCAGCACCGTGCCGAGCAGTTCGTTCGTACGCCGGTCGGTGCGTATCGGCAGCACCAGCGCCGCCGCCACGATCCCGCAGGCCGCGCCGAGCGCCGTCTCTTCCACCCGCAGCAGCAGCACCGACATGCTGTAGGTGTGCAGCAGCGTGTACAGCAGCCCGAGCATCGCGGTGACGAAGAACGACATCAGCGTGTAGGACAGCGGCGCCGTGTAGAACATCGCGAAGATCAGCACCAGCACCAGCCCGAACGCGGTCCAGGTGTGGTTGCCGACCAGGCCGGCCAGCACGATGCCCGCCACTACTCCCAGCACGGTGCCGAGCAGCCGGCGGTAGCCCTTGACCAGGATCTCGCCGGTGGAAGCGGTGTTGATGAAGACGATCCAGCAGGTGAGCACCGCCCAGTACCAGCGCTGCGAGGACAGGAACTCCCCGCCGACGATCGCCAGCGAGGACGCCACGGCCACCTGCACCGCGGCGCGCGTGGTGGGCCGCCGCAGTCCGGTCCGCTCCTCCTCCGGCGCCGCCTCCTCACCGGCGTCGATGGCCGCGTCCTCGGCGTCCAGCTCCTCGCGGGAACGGGCGGTGGCCGGTGAGTCGTCGGACTCGTCCTGCGGCCCGTCCAGGGCGATCCTGAGGCCCATGACCGCGCGCGCCGTCTCACCGATGCCGCGGAACACGTCCTGGACGGCCGCGGTCGCCTCGGGCAGGTTCTCCTCGTCGCGGTAGCCGAGCAGCCGGTTGCGCAGATGGGACAGGGCGGTGCCGCGCGCCTCGGCGGGCGGCCGCAGCACCAGGGTGCGCAGCGCCGTGAGATCGCGGCGCAGTGTCTCCGTGGCCTCGCCGGGTGCCGGCGAACGGCCCACCGTGGGGGCGGGCGCGCCCGGCAGATGCAGGGTCAGCGTGTCCGCCCGCTCGGCGCTGCGCGCGGTCAGCAGCAGCAGGCCGAGGCGCTCGGCGGCGATCTCGGCGTCCGCGATGCGCCGCTGCACCAGGCGTGCCGTGGACTCGTCGGGCGTGCCCTCGTCCAGCCGCGACTGGATCAGAAGGGCCGTCTCGTGCAGGCGCGCGGTGCCGTCGCGCAGGCGCTCCAGCGTCTTGTCGATGGCGTCGGGACCGGCGTCCAGCAAGTCGATCTGCGTGGCGATCAACTGGGCCAGCCGGGCCCGGAAGGCCTGCCGCAGCAGACCGAGGATGCGCGCGGGCGTCGCCGGGACCACCCCGAAGCGCACCACCGCGCTGGACGCGAACGCCACGGCGACGGCGGCCCACAGCCCCGGCAGCCCCGACACCTTCCCGCCGACGAACAGCGACACGAAGTAGACCTGGAAGCCGATCAGCCCGAGCGCCGTGCCCCGGTCGCCGAACCGGCGGACGAAGACCGCGCAGAAGATCAGCACGACGAAGAAGGCGTCACCGGCGACGACCCGCGAGGTGAGCAGCGTGCTCAGCGAGACCGAGGCCAGGGCGACGGGCAGGCCGAGTGCCAGCGTGACGGCCTGCGGGCCCGGTTCCTTCTCCCGGATGGCGAAGGTCGCGACCATCGCCACCATGGCGCCCGCCACCAGATGCTTGACGTCCACGCCGGACACGGCGAGCACGCCCAGCGCCAGCGCGATGGCGCCCACCGTCCGCAAGCCCGCCGTCAGCCGCAACAGACCCGGATCGGACGCGGCGACGCGGTCCCGCAGTCGTGTCCGCGCCGGGCGTCCCGCTGCCTTCACGCCGCCGTACACTCTCCCGATTCACAGCCGGCCCTCACGGCCGGTTCCAGCCATCTCCCGGCCGGTTCACGCCGAGATCCACTTCTCAGCATGTCATGCCCCGGTCCGGTAGCGGCCGCGGGGGCCGCCGGGGTCACAGCTCCGCCCGGTCCGCCCCCTCGACCTGCTTCCGCACCTGTTCCGGTGTCAGATAGGCGTCGGTGTACTCGAAGTCCTTCAGTTTGGCCGGCTTGCGGGCCTGGAAACCGGTGCGCACGAAATCGTCGCCGGCGACCGCGTTGAGCGCCCAGTTGGCCGCCACCCGGGCCTTGGCCACACCCGTGCGCAGCGCCGACCAGTGGTAGCCGCGGGCCACCGCCTGCGCGGGCAGGCCCTTCAGCTCGACGCCGAGCGGCTTGGAGACCGCGTCGGCGCCGCCGAGGTCGACGACGAGACCGAGGTCCTTGTGGACGTACGGCCGCATCGGCTGGTTGCGCAGGGTGGCGATGAGGTTCTCGGCGACGTGCCGACCCTGCCGCATCGCGTGCTGCGCGGTGGGCGGGCACACGGCGCCCTCCTGGCCCTTGGCGAGATCGGGGACGGCCGCCGAGTCGCCGAGGGCGAACACCCCGTCGTGGTCGGGCAGGCACATCTCGGCGGTGACCGCGAGCCGCCCCTTGACCGTCTCCGCGCCCAGCGTGGCGATCAGCGGGCTCGCCACCACCCCCGCCGTCCAGATCAGCGTGCGGGTGGGCACCACGCGGCCGTTCGTGAAGGTGACCTCCTCGGGCCCGGCCTTCTCGATGGACACACCCAGGGAGATCTCGATGCCGCGCCGCGTCAGGACCTCCTGCGCGTCGCGTCCCAGCTTCTCGCCCAGCTCGGGCATCAGCTTGGGCGCGATGTCGATGAGGTGCCACTTGATCAGGTTCGGGTCGAGGCGGTTGTAACGCTTGACGGCCGCGTGCGTCAGCCGCTGCAGACAGGCCGCGGTCTCGGTGCCGGCGTAGCCGCCGCCGACCACCACGAACTGCAGCCGGGAGGCCCGCTCGGCCGGGTCGTGGCTGGCGTCGGCGAGGTCCAGCTGCGAGATGACGTGGTCGCGGATGTACGCGGCCTCCGCCAGCGTCTTCATGCCGAACGCGTTGTCGGTGAGCCCCGGGATGTCGAAGGTACGGGTGATGCTTCCGGGCGCCAGCACGATGTAGTCGTACGGCTCGTTGACGATCCGGTCGGTGATGGTGCGCACCACGCAGACCTTCGACTTGAGGTCCACTCCGATGGCACCGCCCGGGATGATCCGGGTCCGGTACTTGCTGCTGCGGCGCAGGGAGAGCGCGATCGACTGGGGCGTCAGCACCCCGGAGGCGACTTGTGGCAGCAGCGGCAGGTAGAGCTGATAGGAGAACGGTGTCACAAGAGTGATCTCGGCCTCGCTGGGGGAGAGCCGCCGTTCCAGACGACGGACGCACTCCACGCCGGCGAAACCTGCGCCGACCACCAGGATCCTGGGTCGTGTCACGGTGTTCATCCCTTTCTGCGGCTCCGGGCGGTCTGCCGCGAACCCCATTCGCCTGCCCGAGGATCGCTGCTTCGCACCTCGCCCATGTCACCGCGCCCGGCCCGCTTCGGCCAGCCGGGTGCGGCAGGCAGGCGACATGGCCTGATCACCACCATGCCCCGCCCGGGCCCGGAGCGCACCGGGCGGGAGCGAACCGCGTGAAACGTGCGAGGTCAGCCGCGACCGCGCAGGTGGCACAGCAGCAGGCACACGTCGTCGTCCCGTTCGGAGTCGCTGAGCATCGGACGCAGAATTCCTTCCGCCGAGCCCTCCAGGTCCGCGTCCAGCTGAGCCGGACCGAACGACCCGAGCGCGTCCGCCAGCCGCGCGATGCCCGGGTCTATGCCGCGGGCGCGGCGCTCCACCAGACCGTCCGTGTACAGCGCGAGCGTCGAACCGGGCGCCATGGGCACCGTGTGGTCGGCGATCTCCTGCCGCAGCGGGATGCCGAGCATCGCACCGGGCTTGGCGTCCAGTGTCTGAACCCGCCCGTCCGGGGTACGCAGCACCGGCGGCGGATGACCGGCCGCCGCCCACGTCATGGTCGGGTCGTCGGGGTGGAAGCGCGCGATGACGGCGGTGGCGAACAGGTCGGGCTGGAGGTGGTGCAGGAAGGTGTGCAGGTGGGTCAGCAACTGGCCGGGGCTGCCGCCGTCGACCGCGTAGGCGCGCAGTGCGGTGCGCAGCTGACTCATCATCACGGCCGCGCGCAGCCCGTGACCGGTGACGTCCCCGACCACGGCGATGACACCGCCGTCGGGCTGACGGAACGCGTCGTACCAGTCGCCGCCGATGTTCAGCCCGTGAGTGGCCGGCAGGTAGCGCGCGGCCAGGGCGAGGCCGGGCGGGGCCGGCAGCTCCGTCAGCAGGGCCCGCTGGAGCGTCTCGGCGATGTCGCGGTTGTGCTGGTAGCGCTGGGCGTGGTCGATCGCGATGCTCGCCCGCCGGGTCAGCTCGATCAGCATCACGGCGTCGTCCGGGTCCCAGCGCTCCCCGGGCGGGGACAGGGTCACCACACCCAGCGGCGCCTGCCGCGTCGGCAGCGGAATGCACAGCAGGGGCCGTCCCGGGGCCAGTGCCGAGGGCGGCTGGTCGTCCACGCCGGGCAGACCGCCGGGGTGCGCGGCGGCGTACTGCGGCCGGCCGGTGCGGGCGGCGACCACTGCGGCGGCCGCGTGGGCGGGGCCGGGCCGGTCGCCGTCCTGGTCGAACAGCCAGATGTCGACACTCGCCGCGTACTCGGGCACCAGCAGCTCCGGCAGCCTGCGCACGATCTCGTGATGGTCGAGCGACGCCGTCAGCACCGCGCTCGCGTCCGCCAGGAACGTCAGCCTGCGCCGGGCGTTCTCCGCCTCCGTGCGCGCCTTGCGTTCGGCGGCGAACGCCTCGCGCTGGGCACGTCCGGCGGCGTCCAGTTCGGCGTGCAGCGCCACCACGCCCTGATTCGTCTGCTGCAGCTCCTCCCGGTGGAAGTCGACCAGGTCCTCCTGCTCGGTGAGCCGCTCCAGCACCAGTGCCGTGTCCTCGTCGGCCCCCAGCAGGGCCTCCGCCAGCTCCGCCGGGTCCTGCGCCGCCCCGTCGCCGTCGACGTCCGCCGTCGCCTCGGGGCACGGCACCGTGACCCGCCACGGCGGCTGCCCGGCGGCAGCGGCCTCGGGAGACGGCGTCACCACCGCGTGCAGCACCTTCTCCCCGGCTCCCGCAGTGGCGCGGGAGTCAGCGCCCGTCTCCAGGGTGAGCCGCCAGGTGCCGCCCTTGGTCAGACACAGCCGCAGCTGCGCGCCGAGCGAGGCCGTCAGCCGCGTCCGCTCCACGGGCGGCACACCGTAGGCCGCCGCCAGCCGTGCGGTGGCGATGCGTGCCAGGGCCGCGTCGGTGACGTCGCTGATCTGCCAGGTTCGGGTCATGGGCCTTCCGGCGGGGTCGGGGCCAGCACGGCGACGGCGGTGTCGTCCCGTACGGGCCGGGCCGGGCTGCTGGCGTCACGGATCGTCACGGCGGCGGTCACCGCCGGGTCGGCCGCGGTGCGGCACGTGTCGGGCGTCGGCGACCACCGGCTCGGCAGACCGTCGCTGTGCAGGACCAGCACCCGGTCGTCCGCCCAGGCCGTCTCCTCCTCGCGCAGCGTGGTGGGCCGGTGGGTGCCGACGATGCCGGGGCGCGAGACCAGGTGCCGCCAGGTGCCGCCCTCACACAGCCGCGCCCCGATGTTGCCGACGCCGGTGAACCGCAGCACCGAGGACCGCGTGTCGACCTGGGCCACCGCGACGGCCGCGCCGCGGGTGCCGGACAACGCCCGGTCGAGCCGCCGCACCACCTCGGCCGGCGGCAGGTGGGCCGAGGCGCGCAGCGCCTCCACGGCGGCGGTCGAGGCACGGGCGGCCTCCGGGCCGTGGCCGAGACCGTCGGCCAGCATCAGCGTGACGAGGTCTCCGTCCCGGACCCAGGCCCAGGCGTCACCCGAGTACTCCGCACCGCCGAACGGGACGTTCACCGCGCCGGCCCGCAACCGGCCCGCCGGTCCGGGACCGGTGGCGCGGGCCCCGGGTACGGCGCCCATCCGGGCGACGACGACCGTGCCCCGGCCGGGGACGCTGTGCAGGTCGAAGTCGTCGGCGAGGCGCGCACAGGTGCCCAGACCCGCACCGAGGGAGCCCGTGGTGGTGAAACCGTCACGCAGCGCCGCGGACACGTCGGCGATCCCCGGCCCGTGGTCGATCGTGGCGACCTGCACGCGCGGCGTCGCCTCCCGGCCGGCCGCGAGGACGGGAGGAGCGACCACGTCGATGAGGACCCGGCCGCCCCCGGCGTGCTTGAGCAGGTTGGTGGCCAGCTCGGTCGCCACCAGCGCCGCCGCCGAGGTCCGCTGGTCGTCGAGACCGGCCATGGCCGCCGCGTGCTCCGCGGCCACCCTGGCGTCCCGCACCCGGGTCGAGTCGTGCACGGGGACGTCCCACACGCGTGGCATCAGGACTCCTCACGCGGGCGTGGCGGCCGGCCCACCCAGGACGTCACCCGCACGGTCGTCCCGGCGCCCGGAGCACTCTCGATCCCGAACTCGTGCACCAGACGCCGCGCACCGCCCAGCCCCATGCCGAGACCCTCGCCGGACGTGAAGCCGTCGCTGAGCGCCTGTTCCAGGTCCGGGATGCCGGGCCCCTCGTCGCTGAAGGTCAGCCGCAGCCCGTGCGTGGTCCCCTCGACGAGCGACTCCGTCTCCATGGTGCCGCCACCGCCGTACACGAGCGTGTTGCGGGCCAGCTCACTGGCCGCGGTGACCAGCTTGGTCTGGTCCACCAGGCCGAAGCCGAGCTGGGCGGCCGCCTGCCGCACATGCTGTCGCACCCACACCAGATCCATGTCCGAACGGATCGGCAGGCGGGCCTGGGAGCCCGCGGCAGTGTGCATCACAAACGCTCCTGGCCGAGGCCGCCGAAGCGGGACGAAGGGGCCTGCTGCCTGAGGACCTCCATGGCCACCTCGGTGCTGAGCGCCGTGTGCACGCCCGGCAGCGTCAGGCCCAGCTCCACCAGCGTGATGGCGACCGCCGGACGCATGCCGACCAGCACGGTCCGCGCGGCCAGCAGGCCGGTCTGCCCCGCGATCTCGGCCAGGATCCGGCCGAGGAAGGAGTCGACGATCTCCACGCCGGAGACGTCGATGATCACGCCCGTGGCGCCGCTGCGCACGATGGTCTCGGCGAGATCCTCCTGGAGCTGCTGCGCCGTGCTGTCGTGCAGATCCCCCTGGAGGGTGACCAGGAGAACCTCCCCCAGCCGGAGCACCGGAACATGCCCTGTCACCGGAGCCCCCTGGGGCCCGGGAAATCCCTGGCTCACCGCGCGACCGCACCGTTCGTACCGGGCGTCGTGATGCCGACCCCGAGCTGGTGCAACACGTACCCCAGCGCATCGGCCAGGCTCGCCCGGGTGACCACCGTGCCGAGGTCCAGACCGAGATGGACCATGGTCTGCGCGATCGCGGGCCGGATGCCGGAGACGATGCACTCGGCGCCCATGAGCCGGGCCGCCGCGACCGTCTTCATCAGGTGCTGGGCCACCAGCGAATCCACGGTCGGCACGCCGGTGATGTCCAGGATCGCGTAGCGCGCCTGCTGCTCCACGATGGACTCCAGCAGGGTCTCCATCACGACCTGGCTGCGCGCGCTGTCCAGCGTGCCGATCAGCGGCACGGCCACGATGCCGTCCCACAGCTTGATGACCGGCGTGGCCACCTCCAGCAGCTGCAGCCGCTGACGGTCGATGAGCGCCTGTCCCTCGCTGAGCGCCGTCTGCATGACCACGACCCGCAGGGTGCCCATCAGCACGCTCAGCGAGGTGACACAGGCCCGGACGTGCTCGGCCGACGCGTCCTGTGGCAGGTCGGCCACCAGCAGCTTCTCGACGGGCGGACGCAGGGCGGCCATCTCGTTCGACACCTGCGCCGTGCTCAGGCCGGCGCGCGAGCGGGCCGCGCCCATCCGCGCCAACTGCTCGCGCACCCCCGTGAATCCGGCGGCGTCCGGGTCCTCGACCCGCGCCGCGTCCGCGACCTGCGCCAGCGCGTCCACGACGGACTTGCCCGCCTCGACCGCCTCGTCGCGCGAGACGGTGAACACGGCCCGGAACAAGGGCTCGTCCGCCCACCGCTGGGCGATCTGCTCACGGCGGCGCCGCAGAAAGTCCCTGACCTCACGCGTCGGCGCTCCCGCCGTCTCCTCCGCCTCTTCCGGCACCTGTCCCACTCCTCATCCGCGTTGCGCCGCACTCCGCCCACGGGGCGGCCTGCCGGCGACGTGACTCTGCCGGGCGACAACTGTATCCACCCGCCGACCTCGCACGACACCTGCTTCCGCACGACCGGTCCGGATGAGACGCGGGGCGAGAGACTCAGGCGTCGGGCACCCTCGGTCCCTCCGGGTGCGCGTCGACGCGGGCGAGCGCCTCGTCGACGCTCTGGGAGACCGGCACCGTGATGCTCACCCCCGTCAGATCCAGGACGCGCAGCACCGCCGGGGCCGGCGAGATGATGTGCACGCTGCCCGGCAGTTCCCGGGCCTCCTGGTAGACGCGCAGGATGATGTTCATGCCGGACGAGTCCATGAACGGGACCTCCGACAGGTCCAGCAGGAAGTGCCGTCGGCCGTGGTGGAGCTGGTTGGCCAGATGGTGCTGGAACTCGGTCGCCGTGTCGACGTCCAGGTAGCCCTCCACCTTGAGCAGCGCGACATCCTCACGGGGGAGGGTCACCTCGACGGACAGCGGGTTCTGGGCTATGGGCACGTGTACCTCCAACAATGCGGCGGCGCGGCGGACCGTCGTGTGGCCCACCGCGCCGGGCGGATACCCCCGAAACCCGTCTCCATACCTGCCGGCCGCGCCTGGTCTCCGCGCCGCGCGTCACCCGACCCGGATGCCCACCAGACACGTGTCGTCGTCCGTGTCCGACCTGCTGTAGGTGAGCAGCCGGTCCAGATGCTGGTCCAGGGTGTTCGGCGTCGGGCGCACCGTGCTCAGCAGCTGGGCCAGCGCCTCCTCCACCGGGCGGTCGCGGCGTTCGATCAGACCGTCGGTGTACATCAGCAGCGTGTCCCCGGCGGCCAGCTGTGCCTCGGCCTCCTCGTACGCCGCCTCCGCCACCGCTCCCAGCAGCATGCCCCGCACCAGCGGCAGCGGCTCCGCCCCCGGACCCCGTACGAGAACCGGCGGCAGGTGGCCGGCCCTGGCCCAGCGCAGCGTGCGCCGGGCCGGGTCGTACAGGCCGCACACCGCCGTGGCGGTCACCCCGCCCGTCAGGTGGTGCGCCACGATGTTGAGCCAGGACAGCAGCTGACCCGGCCCGGCCCCGGTCACCGCCAGCCCGCGCAGCGCGTTGCGCAGCACCACCATGCTGGTCGCCGCCTCTATCCCGTGCCCGGCGACGTCCCCCACGCACAGCAGCACCAGACCGCTCGGCAGCATCACCGCGTCGTACCAGTCGCCGCCCACCAGCTGCTCCGTCTCCGCGGGCCGGTACCGGACGGCCACCTGGAGGTCCGGCACCTGCAACGGAGTCTGGGCGGGCGGCATGATGGCGTGCTGCAGCTGCAGGGTGAGCCGGGCGCGCTCGATGGCCTGCTGCTCGGTCTGTGCCAGCTGGTCGCGCGTCGCGGCGAGCGCCACCTCCGTCCAGTGCTGGGCCGAGATGTCCTGACAGGCGCCCCGTACGAGGAGCAGCCGGTCGTCGGTGTCCAGGACCGGCTCGGCCACCACCCGTACGTGCCGGGTCACCCCGTCGGGCCGCCGCAGCCGGAACGCCGCCGACGCCGGCCGCCGGTGGTGCAGCAGCGTGCGCAGGAACCGCCCGATGGCCACGGCGTCGTCCGGATGGGCGTGGGCGGCCAGCTCCTCCAGCGGCACCGGCGTGCTCGTGCGCGGGCGCCCGTACAGGTCGAAGAGCTGCCCGTTCCAGGTGATCTCGCCGGTCAGCAGGTTCTCCTCGAAACCGCCGATGCGGCCGAGCCGCTGGGCGTGCTGGAGGAGGCTGGCCAGCCGGGCCGTCTCGTCCTCGATGCGCCAGATGAGCAGTACGGCGTTGCCGTGCCGGCTGACGCTGATGTCCGCGACCGCCGACAGCGGCACCTGGTCCACCAGGGCGGTGAGGTTCATGTGCCGGGCGCGGAACGGCTCGCCCGTGGCGTACACCCGCTCCACGTTCTGGAACAGCTCACTGTCCCCGGCGGCCATCGGATACGCCTCCAGCAGCAGCGCACCGCCGACGACGGCACGCGGCCGCCCGGCCGGGTCCATGAAGCGCTTGTTCACGTGCTGGATGCGGAAGTCAGCCAGGTGACCGGCCGCGTCCAGGTGCGGCACCAGGACGAGGGCGGGGTCGTGCAGCCCGTCGGCCAGGTCCATCAGCTCCACCGCGTCCGGGATGACCCGCGGCTCCTGCCCGGGGCCGCGCGGCGGCGTGTACGACTCCAGGGTGTGCGCGCACAGCTCCGCCAGGGCCTCCACCTGACGGACCACCTGGGGCGGCTGCGGAGGCAGCGGCACCGGCCAGGCGATCTCCAGCACGCCGTGGATGCGCCCCCCGGTACCGGCGGGCACGGCGACCCTGCCGCCGTCCGGATGCTGGTGCCGGCCCACACTGGGCAGCCCGGTCCGGGCGAGCGAGGCGAACCACTGCCCCGAGCGCTCGGTCAGTCCGCACCGGGCCACCGTCGCCACGTCCGGCGGCACGTAGCGCCAGCGGGTCGCCTCGGCCGGCGGGAACCCGGCGCTGCCCGCCAGGGTGAGCGAGCCGTCGTACCCGGCCGCCCAGATGGCCACGGCGACCGCGCCGAGCGGGCGCAGCGCCTGCTCGAGCAGCGCGTCGGCGACGGCCTGGGTGTCGTCGGCGGCCAGCGCGCCGCTCTCGGCGGCCCGCAGGCGTACGGCGGCCGACTCGGCCGCCGCCTCCCCGGCTTCCGCGGTGTCCGCACCCTCTGTGCCGTCCGCGCCGTCCGCGCCGTCCTTGCCGTCCTTGCTGTCCTTGCCGTCTTCAGGGACCGTGGCCCGCACGGCGGCGGTGGCCGCGAGAAAGGCCTCCGTCACCTCCGACATGCGGTCGCGGGCGGCCTGGTTGATGACGTCGACCGCGAACTCCAGCGGCGTCGCCTGGGACTGCTCGGCCAGTTCGGCGAGCTGCCGGGCGGCCTCGGCAGGACCGCAGCCGAGCCGCGCGACCAGGATGCCCTTGGCCAGCTCGATCAGTGCCCGGCCCTCGGCCTCCGCCTGGGCGGCCCGCACCTCGCGGCTGAGCCGGTCGACCGTGGCCGCCAGCCTGCCCACGGGGGACAGCGGGGTCATGTCGCCCAGGTCGGACAGGTCCCGCCGGACGTCACCGGCCGGATCGCCGGGCTGCTCGGACATGCTCATGCGGGCAGCCACCGTCGGACGCAGGCGATGAGGTCCTGGGTGTCGACGGGTTTGGTGACGTAGTCGCTGGCGCCCGAGGCGAGGCTCTTCTCCCGGTCGCCGGGCATCGCCTTCGCCGTGACCGCGATGATCGGCAGCTCGGCGTACCGCGGCATCCGGCGGATCTCGGCCGTCGCCGTGTAGCCGTCCATCTCCGGCATCATCACGTCCATCAGGACCAGCGCCACGTCCGGGTGGTCCACGAGCGTCTCGATGCCCCGGCGGCCGTTCTCCGCGTGCAGGACCCGGAATCCGTGCAGCTCCAGGATCCCGCTGAGCGCGAAGAGGTTGCGCGCGTCGTCGTCGACGACGAGGACGGTGCGCCCGGCGGGCGGATCCTCCCCGGCCTGCGGGGCCAGGCGCGGCGGTTCCTCCGGCCGGACCAGGGAGAGCACGTCCCCGGGTTCCTCGGCGGCCAGGTGCAGGGCGATGCGCTCGCGCAGCTCGTCGAGGCTGGAGAGGAACTCCAGCGCCCCGCCCACCGCGCCCGAGCGCAGGTCCTCCTCCAGGGCGGCGTCCGCGCGGTGCCCGCTGTGCACGAGCACCGGCACGCTCGCCAGCGCCGAGTCGCCCCGCAGGGCGTGCAGGAAACGGGACGCCTCGCCGTCCGGCATGCCCAGCTCCAGTACGACGCAGTGGCACGGCTCGGCCGCCAGCGCGCCGGCGGCCTCCTCGGCCCCCACGGCCGTGATCACGTCGAGCGGGGGCCGGTCGCCCGCGTCGTCCCGCCCGTGCGTCAGATCGGCGACGACGCTCTCCGCGACGAGGGTGAGCAGCCCGCGCGGACGCTCCTCGACGACGAGCAGGCGCCGCGGCCGCTGCCGGTGGCCGCCGGTCAGCTCGGCCACCGGCACCGGACGGTCGAGCACGTCGGCGGACGCGTCGGCCGGAACGCGCTCCGGGCCGTGGCCCAGCAGATCCTCGAAGTCGGGCCGCGCCACGGGCAGGTACAGCGTGAAGGTACTGCCCCGGTCGGGCGTGCTGTCCACCGTGACGGCGCCGCCGAGCAGCTGGGCGATCTCCCGCGTGATGGACAGGCCGAGCCCGGTGCCGCCGTACTTGCGGCTCGTCGTGCCGTCCGCCTGCTGGAAGGCGCCGAAGATCGACTCCAGGTTCTGCTCGGGGATGCCGATGCCCGTGTCCTTCACCCGGAAGGCCACCACGGACCCGCCCCGGACCACGCCCCTGGGCACCTCGTCGTCGGGCGCCGGTTCGACGGACAGCTCCACGCCGCCGCGCTCGGTGAACTTCACCGCGTTGGACAGCAGGTTGCGCAGCACCTGACGCAGCCGGGAGTCGTCGGTCAGCAGGTCCGCCGGCGCCCCGGGGGCCGTCGTGACCGTGAACTCCAGGCCCTTCTGGCTCGTCATGGGCCGGAAGGTGGCCTCGACGTACTCGATCAGCTGGCGCAGTGTCACGCGCTCGGGGGAGACGTCCATCTTCCCCGCCTCGACCTTCGACAGGTCCAGGATGTCGTTGATCAGCTGCAGCAGGTCCGAGCCCGCCGAGTGGATGATGCCCGCGTACTCGACCTGTTTCGGGCTGAGGTTGCGCGAGGGGTTCTGGGCCAGCAACTGGGCCAGGATGAGCAGGCTGTTGAGCGGGGTGCGCAGCTCGTGGCTCATGTTGGCCAGGAACTCCGACTTGTATTTCGAGGCCAGTGACAGCTGCTGGGCGCGTGCCTCCAGCTCCTGCCGGGCCTGCTCGATCTGCAGGTTCTTCGCCTCGATGTCCCGGTTCTGCGTCGCGAGCAGGGACGCCTTGTCCTCCAGTTCGGCGTTGGAGTGCTGCAGCTCCTCCTGCTGGGTCTGCAGCTCCGCGGAGCGGGCCTGGAGCTCGCCGGTCAGGCGCTGCGACTCGGCGAGGAGTTCGTCGGTACGGGCGTTGGCCACGATCGTGTTGACGTTGACGCCGATGGTCTCCATCAGCAGTTCCAGGAAGTCCTGGTTGATCTGGCTGAAGGGAGCGACCGAGGCGAGCTCGATGACCCCGAGGACCTGTCCCTCGACCACGATGGGCAGCAGCACCAGCGCGGCCGGGACCACCTCGCCGAGCCCCGAGGAGATGGTCAGGTAGCCCGGCGGCAGTTCGTTCACCGTGATGGTGCGCCGGCTGCGTGCGGCCTGGCCGACCAGGGTGCGGCCGAAGGCGATGCGGGTGGGTCTGGCCGTGTCCTCCGGATAGCCGTAGGAGCCGACCAGCCGCAGCTCGGGACCGTCGTCGCCGTCCTCGGCCAGGTAGAAGGCGCCGTACTGGGCCGACACCAGCGGAACCAGCTCGTCCATGATCAGCTCGGCGACGACGGGCAGGTCCCGGTGCCCCTGCATCAGGCCGGAGATGCGGGCGAGGTTGGTCTTGAGCCAGTCCTGCTCCTGATTGGCCCGCGTGGTCTCGCGCAGGGACTCCACCATGGCGTTGATGTTGTCCTTGAGCTCGGCGACCTCGCCGGACGCCTCCACGTTGACCGAGCGGGTCAGGTCGCCCTCGGCCACGGCGGAGGTGACCTCGGCGATCGCGCGGACCTGGCGGGTGAGGTTGCCGGCCAGCTCGTTGACGTTCTCCGTGAGGCGCTTCCAGGTGCCGGAGACGCCCTCCACCTCGGCCTGGCCGCCGAGCCGGCCCTCGGTGCCGACCTCGCGGGCCACCCGGGTGACCTCGTCGGCGAAGGCGGAGAGCTGGTCGACCATCGTGTTGATCGTCGTCTTGAGTTCGAGGATCTCGCCGCGCGCGTCGACGTCGATCTTCTTCGACAGGTCGCCCCGGGCCACCGCCGTCGTCACCAGTGCGATGTTGCGCACCTGGTTGGTGAGGTTGTTGGCCATCGAGTTGACGTTGTCGGTGAGGTCCTTCCAGGTGCCGGCGACGTTCGGCACGTGCGCCTGGCCGCCGAGCCGTCCGTCGGTGCCGACCTCGCGGGCGACGCGGGTGACCTCGTCGGCGAAGGCCGACAGCGTGTCCACCATCGTGTTGATCACGTCGGCCAGCGCCGCGACCTCGCCCTCGGCGTCGACGGTGATCCGCTGCGACAGGTCGCCGCGGGCCACCGCGGTGGCCACCTGGGCGATGGAGCGGACCTGACCGGTCAGGTTCGACGCCATCACGTTGACGTTGTCGGTGAGGTCCTTCCAGGTGCCCGACACCCCGCGCACCCGGGCCTGCCCGCCCAGGTTCCCGGCCGTGCCCACCTCGCGGGCGACGCGGGTGACCTCGTCGGCGAAGGCGGAGAGCTGGTCGACCATGGTGTTGATGGTGTTCTTGAGTTCGAGGATCTCGCCGCGGGCGTCCACGGTGATCTTCTGGGAGAGGTCGCCCTTGGCCACGGCGGTGGCCACCTGGGCGACGTTGCGGACCTGGTTGGTCAGGTTGCCCGCCATGAAGTTCACCGAGTCGGTGAGGTCGCGCCACGTGCCCCTGACGCCCTGGACGTCGGCCTGGCCGCCGAGCCGTCCGTCGGTGCCGACCTCGCGGGCGACGCGGGTGACCTCGTCGGCGAAGGCGGAGAGCTGGTCGACCATGGTGTTGATGGTGTTCTTGAGCTCGAGGATCTCGCCGCGGGCGTCCACGTCGATCTTCTGGGAGAGGTCGCCCTTGGCGACCGCCGTGGCCACATGGGCGATGTCACGGACCTGGGTGGTGAGGTTGCCCGCCATGGCGTTGACCGAGTCCGTCAGGTCGGCCCAGGTGCCGGAGACCCCCGGCACCCTCGCCTGCCCGCCGAGGGCCCCCTCGGTGCCGACCTCGCGGGAGACCCGTGTGACCTCGGAGGTGAACACGGACAACTGGTCCACCATGCCGTTGAAGACCTTGGCGATGTCGCCCATCAGGCCGTCCGCGTCGTCCGGCAGACGGGTGCCGAAGTCGCCGTCCCGCACGGCCGTCAGGCCCGCCAGGAGACGGCGCAACTCCTGATCGCCCGGAACCGCGTCGACGGATCCCGTGCTGTCGTTGGTCATGCGCACCCTCGTTCCGCTCCCCGGGAGTCCTCGCGGCGAGGACTCACCACCCCCTCCGGACCGCTCGGGCGGTCCGGCCTTCCGTGCCCGCGTCTGCGCAGTTCACGGATTGCCCCCAGCAGAAAAATACGTCAGAGGCTAACCCAGGTCCCGGGCGGGGACAAAGCGATGTGTCACCCGGCCGAACCCGTACCCCCGGACGGGTCACGCCGCGCGGGCGGCACCGCGCGGCGCGGCCGGCCGCAACCCGCCGCGGTGCGGTCGGAAGGGACCCGCCGCCGCACGGCCCGCCGGGCCCGAATGCGGCGGCCCCGGCCGGGTATCCGCTGCTGTGGAGCCGGTCCGGCCCGTTGCGCCGCCCGGCCCCACGGTCGTCACCGACACGGGAGGGAAGGGCAGCGTGCCGATGGAGAGCATCTGGTCGTACGCGGCGGACAGCGGTCACGAGGCGGGAGCCGACCTGACGGGCTGCACCGTCGTCGCCGACGACGGCACCATCGGGCACGTGGACCGGCAGGCCGAGCACTTCGGCATGCGGCACCTCGTCGTCGACACCGGCGTGTGGGTGTTCGGCCGCAGCGCCCTCGTACCGGTCGGAGTGGTCCGCAGCATCGACGCCGCGGCCCGCACGGTCACGCTGAAGTGCACCAGGGCCCAGGTCAAGGCCGCGCCCAGGTTCCGGACCGACAGCGAGACGATGGACCGCGGCTACCTGGCGTCCGTCGGCGACTACTACCACCGGCTGCCGCCGCGGGAGAGCCCCGCGACCTGACCGGACCGAACGACAGCACGCCGAAACCGGGGAAACCACTGACATGCAGCCATCCGAGCGGATCACCACGGCCGTCACGGCCACCACGACCGTCACGGCCGTCACGACGCCGCCCGGCGTCGCGCCTCCCGCCGCCGTACCGGCGCCGGGCGCCGGGGCCGGCGCGGCGGCCGCGCGGGCGTACGCGGAGTCGGTGGCGCGGACGCGGTGGGGCGGCCCGGGCCGCGAGGTGCGCGAGGAGGACGTCGTCGACCTGCTGCTCGTGGTCTCGGAACTGGTCACCAACGCGATCCGGCACGGCGACGGACTGGCCGGCTTCGAGGCCCGGCCCACGGAGGAGGGACTGTGGATCGCCGTCCACGACAACAGCGCGGTGGTGCCCCGGGCCGCGTACGCGTTCCCCACGACCCATCCGGGGGGCGGTTACGGCTGGCCCCTCGTCGCCCGTCTGGCCCGGGACATCGTCGTCCACCTGCGTCCGGGGGGCGGCAAGACGATCAGTGCGCTGGTGCCCCTGCGCGCCGCGGACGCCCCGTGACCGCCGCGGTCACCAGGGCAGGAAGACGTGGATGTCCTTGCCCTGTTCCCCGGTGACGACGCTCACCTGGTCGGACAGGGTGTGGATCAGATGCCAGCCGATGCCGCCGCCCCCCTTGCTCGGATGGAAGGGACGCGGGGCGGGCTCCGTCGTACTGGTGTCGTGCATCACCACGTGCACGCCGTCGAAGGTACGGCGCAGCCGCAGCTGGAACGGCCCCGGAGCGTACTGCACGGCGTTGGCCGCCAGCTCCGTGACGACGAGGAGTATGTCGTCCCAGTGCTCCGGCGCCGAGGGCGGCGCCGCACGGGCGAGGTCGTAGAGGAACTCCTCCGCGACCAGCCGCGCACCGGTCACGTTGTGCAGCTCCCCGGTGAAGCTGGCGGTGCGGTTCGTGATCTCCTCGGAAGCCAGTGTCCTGTCCCAACGCGACTCGGCTGCCATGTGCGCCTTCCCGGCCCGGCATCCCGGGCGTCGTCCCCTCTCGTTCGCATCCCCTCCGTTGTAAGTTCCCGTGCCGACCGAACCTAGTCGCCTCGTTGTCCCCCGGCCAGGGGCGGGACAGGCGCCGGATCAGCGGAGGAACACGTTGTCCGCGTCCTCCCAGCCGGCCGGCTCCCGGGACGGCGGCTGCGCCGGCCGGCGGTGCGACCGCGCCTCGTACATCGCGTCGATCTCCAGGGAGTAGGTCCGTACGATCTCGTCCCGCCGGAGCTTCATCGACGGGGTGAGCAGTCCGCCGGCCACGTCGAAGGGGGCGGGCAGGACGCGGAAGACCCTGATGGACTCCGAGCGCGACACGGCGCTGTTGGCCGCGGCCACGGCCCGCCCGATCTCCTCCCGCAGCGCGTTCTCCTCGCGCGCCTCCCGGGCCGGGGCGTCGCCCGGCAGGGCCAGGGCCGCCCGCCAGTGCGCCAGGAACTCCGGGTCCAGCGTGATCAGCGCACCGACGCAGGGCCGGTTGTCGCCCACCACCACCGCCTGGTGGACGAGCGGGTGCATCCGCAGCCGCTGCTCCAGGGCGGCCGGGGCCACGCTCTTGCCGCCGCTGGTGATGATGACGTCCTTCTTGCGGCCGGTGATCGCCAGGTAGTTCTCGTCGTCCACCTGCCCGAGGTCGCCCGTGGCCAGCCAGCCGCCGCGCATCACCTCGCGGGTGGCGGCCTCGTCACCGATGTACCCCTGGAACAGCGACGGCCCGCGCACCAGGATCTCCCCGTCGTCGGCCACCCGGATCTCCATACCGGGCAGTACCTGCCCGACCGTGCCCGACTTCTCCCGGCCCCAGGGCTGCATCGTCAGCCCGCCGCTGGTCTCCGTCAGCCCGTAGCCGTCGTGGACGTAGACGCCGAGGCCCTCGTAGAAGAGGGAGAGCTCGCGGCTGAGCGGTGAACCGCCGGACGTCGCTCGGCGTACCCGGCCGCCCAGTGCGTCGCGCAGCCGCCGGTACACCGTCCGCTCGTACAGGGCGTGCTGGAGACGCAGGTCGAAGCCGGGCCCGGAGCCCCTGCCGAGGCGCTGGCGCTCCAGCGCGGCGGCGAAGTCCCGTGCCGTGTCCGCGGCGCGTTCGAACAGGGCGCCGCGCCCCGCCTGCTGGGCCGTGCGCAGGAAGTTCTTGTAGATCTTCTCCAGGACCGACGGGACGGCGTACAGATACGTCGGACGGAAGGAACGCAGGGCGGCGGAGAGCGCCTCCCCGGTCATCACGGGCTCGTGCGCCATCAGGAGCCCGCCCCGGACGCACAGGTTCTGGATCATCAGCCCGTACACGTGCGAGAAGGGGAGGTAGGCGAGGACCGCGCCCTGCTCTCCCGGCGGCGCCACCGTGTGGCCCCAGCCCGCGAGCAGTGTGTCGCACGGGCCGGCCAGACCGCGGTGGCTCAGCGCGCAGCCCAGGGCGCGGCCGGAGGTGCCCGAGGTGTAGGCGACCACCGCGGTGGAGTCGGGCAGCACGATGCGGCGCATGGAGTCGACCGTGGTGAACGGGAGGAACTCGCCGCGCGCCACCAGCGTGTCCAGCGCGCCCGCGTCCAGCTGCCAGACGTGGCGCAGCGCCGGCAGGGAGGCGCACACCGAGCCGACCGTCATCACACTCTGTTCGTCCTCGACCAGCACCCCCACACAGCCCGCGTCGCGCAGGATCCACTCGACCTGGTCGCGCGAGGAGGTCGGATAGACCGGCACGACCTCGGCGCCCACCGTCCACAGGGCGTAGCTGAAGACCGTCCACTCGTACCGGGTGCGGGCCAGGATCGCCACCCGGTCGCCCGGCGAGATCCCGCTCGCGATCAGGCCCTTCGCCACGTCGACGACCTCGTCACGGAACTCCACGGCCGTCACCTCGTCCCAGAGGGCCGAGCCGGGGCCGCGGCGGCGGGCGAGCATCGGCAGGGTCGGCGTGCGGGCGGCCGTCTCGAAGAGGCTGTCGGCGAGTCCGCCGGTCAGCGGCGGGACGACCGGGGGAGCGAGTGCGGGGTCGCGCATGCGCCGGCTCCTGACTGTGCGGACGGTGGTCCCCCCGACAGGCACTGACAGGACCGTGGTCGGCGGTGCTCGGAGGCTAGCCCAGCCGCAGGCCGCGGGGGGCCGGGACGGCAGAAGTGTTCCCACCCGGTGATTCGGCCCGATCGGGGGACCCGGACTGCATGAGCTACGTGAATCCTGATCCCGAACCCCGACTCAGCACCGGCCTGGAGCCCGGCGGCGGCGTGCCGCCCGGGGAGACCCCGCCGGCGGAGAGCAGCATGCCCGAGGCCGGCCCCCAGGACCTGCCCAACAATCCGGCCAAGGGCTGGGCCAAGGGGCCGATGGCCCCGATCCTCGCGGTCGTGCTGATCTTCGCCGCGGGACTCCTGGGCTACGCCCTGGCCCTGATCTTCTGAGGCCCTGATCCACCGGCCGGCGGCCGCCGCCCCCGACGGCCGCGAGCGGCCCTGGCGCGGGACCTCTCACGCCGCCTGGGTGCGGCGCACGCACGCGGTGACGACCTCCCGCAGGCTGCCCGTGCGCTCCAGCAGCTCCCGCTGCACCCGGGCGCCGTTGCCGTGCCGAAGCAGCTCGTCGACACCCACGCGCACCCGGTCGAGGTCGCCCGAGGCCGCGAGGGCCTCCCCGGTGTGCTCCAGCAGGGCCCGTACGACCGTCTCCGCGGGCATCCGCCGCATCGTCGCCGGGTGCAGCAACTCCTCCGTCAGCCCGGACCGGGCGGCCCGCCAGGCCGCGAGGCGGAGCAGGCTCACGCTGGCCTCGGCCGGTTCCACGCCCCCGCGCCATTCCCGTGCGGCCGTGTCGACCAGCGCCCGGGCGAGCGCGGCCAGGACGACGGCCGTCGAGGAGTCCAGGCAGACGTCCGCGACCCGGAACTCGACCGTCGGGTACCGCTGGGAGAGCCGCACGTCGAAGTAGACCATCCCGTCGTCGAGGATCGTCCCGGTGGCGAGCATGTCCGCGACCCGGCGGTGGTAGCGCTCCGCCGAGCCGAACAGCTCCGTGGGACCCGCCGACGGCCAGCGCTGCCAGACCCGGCTGCGATAGCTGCTGTAGGAGGAGTCCCGGCCCTGCCAGAACGGCGAGTTCGCGCTCAGCGCGGCCAGCACCGGCAGCCAGGGCCGAACCCGGTCGATCACCGCGACGCCCTCCTCGTCGGACTGGACCGAGACGTGCACGTGGCAGCCGAGGACCAGCTGCTCGTGGACCACGACGCCGTACTGCTCGGCCATCCACTCGTAGCGCCGGTTCACGCCGATGGAGGGCGTCACCGGCAGCGGTGACGTGGCGAGCGCGGCGACGGCGCACCCGATCCCTCCGGCGTGCCGCCCGGCCTCCTCACGGCAGCGGACGATCTCCGCGTGCAGCTGCTCCATGTCCGCCTGCGGATGCGTGGCGAACTCGAGCATCTGCTCGTGCAGCTCCTTCTCGAACACGTCCTGCTCGGCGTCGTCCAGCGAGGCCCGGGCGAGCACGGGGGCGGACAGTGCCCGCGGCTCGCCGGTCGCGGGATCGACCAGGAGGAGCTCCTCCTCCACACCGACGGTGCGCACGTGATGCCGCCCTTCTGTAGGCAGGTGGGACCAACCGACTGCCCCCGGCAGTCGGTCGGACACCTCGTGACCTCACAGGGCGTACGGCATCAGCCAGACCGTCGCCAGCGGAGGCAGCGTGATCCGGATGCTCCCCTGCTCCGGCTTGACCGGGTCCGGGTTGGCCACGCCGCTGCCGCCGTACTCCTCGGCGTCGGTGTTGAGCACCTCCTGCCAGGCGACGGCCTCGTCGCCGACGGCGAGCCCGTACTCGTGCCGGACGACCGGGGAGAAGTTCGACACCGCCAGCAGCGGGCCGCCGTCCGTGCCGTACCGCAGGAACGCGAAGACGTTGTCCTCGGCCGCGTCCACGGAGACCCACCGGAATCCCGCCGGGTCGGTGTCGCGCTGCCACAGGGCGGGGGTGCGCGCGTAGCGGGTGTTGAGGTCCCGGACCAGGTCCCGCACCCCGCGGTGGTCGTCCGCCGAGTGGTACCCCTCGTCAAGGAGCCACCACTCGGGTCCCTGCTTCTCGGACCACTCGGCGCCCTGGGCGAACTCCTGCCCCATGAACAGCAGCTGCTTGCCCGGGTGCGCCCACATGAAGCCCAGGTAGGCGCGCACGTTCGCGCGCCGCTGCCACCAGTCGCCGGGCATCTTCGACACCAGCGCCTGCTTGCCGTGCACCACCTCGTCGTGCGAGATCGGCAGCACGTAGTTCTCGCTGTACGCGTACACCATCGAGAACGTCATCTCGTGGTGGTGGTACTTGCGGTGCACCGGCTCGTGCGCGACGTACTCCAGCGAGTCGTGCATCCAGCCCATGTTCCATTTCAGGCCGAAGCCGAGCCCGCCGGTGTCGGTCGGCCGGGTCACCCCGCCCCACGCGGTCGACTCCTCGGCGATGGTCACCACACCGGGGCAGCGCCGGTAGACGGTCGCGTTCATCTCCTGGAGGAAGGCCATGGCCGCCAGGTCCTCCCGGCCGCCGTACTGGTTGGGCTCCCACTGACCGGAGTCGCGCGAGTAGTCCAGGTACAGCATCGAGGCGACCGCGTCGACCCTGAGGCCGTCGATGTGGAACTCCTCGCACCAGTACACGGCGTTCGCCACGAGGAAGTTGCGCACCTCCGTGCGCGCGAAGTCGAAGGTGTACGTCCCCCAGTCCGGGTGCTCCGCGCGCCGTGAGTCCCCGGGCTCGTACAGCGGGTCGCCGTCGAAGCGGCCCAGCGCCCAGTCGTCCTTCGGGAAGTGCGCCGGCACCCAGTCCATGATCACGCCGATCCCGGCCCGGTGCAGCGCGTCCACCAGGTACCGGAAGTCGTCCGGCGAGCCGAGGCGCGCGGTCGGCGCGTAGAAGCCGGTGACCTGGTAGCCCCAGGACGGCCCGTAGGGGTGCTCGGCGACCGGCATCAGCTCGACGTGGGTGAAGCCCAGGTCCTTGACGTACGCGGGCAGTTCGTCGGCCAGCTCGCGGTAGGTCAGACCGGGCCGCCAGGACGCCAGGTGCACCTCGTACACCGAGAACGGCGCCTCGTGCACGGGCGTGTCGGCCCGGGTCCGCATCCACTGGGCGTCACCCCATTCGTAGCGCGAGGCGGTCACCACGGACGCGGTGTTCGGCGGTTCCTCGGCCGCGCGGGCCATCGGGTCGGCCTTGAGGAACCGGTGCCCGTACCGGGAGTGGATCTCGAACTTGTACCGGGTGCCCTCGCCGACGCCCGGCAGGAACAGTTCCCACACCCCGGACGAACCCAGCGAACGCATCGGGAACGCCGTGCCGTCCCAGTGCGTGAAGTCGGTGGCGACCCGCACGCCCTGGGCGTTCGGCGCCCACACCGTGAACCGGGTGCCGGTGACGCCCTCGTGCGTCATCGGCTCCGCGCCGAGGGCCCGCCACAGCTGTTCGTGCCGGCCCTCACCGATCAGGTGCAGGTCCAGCTCGCCGAGGGCGGGCAGGAAACGGTACGGGTCGTGCGTCTCCTGCGGCTCGCCTTCCTCGTACGCCACCACCAGCGTGTACGCCGGGATCTCGGTCAGCGGCAGGACGGCGGAGAACAGGCCGTCCCCCTCCGACACGAGGGCGTGGCGCTCGCCGTCCACGACCACGCCCACCTCGCGGGCGAAGGGGCGCAGTGCGCGGAAGGCGACACCGCCGGGCACGGGGTGGGCGCCCAGGAGGGCGTGCGGGTCGTGGTGGGCGCCCGCCAGCAGGCGCCCCCGGTCGTGGGGGTCCAGGGGCGGCGCGGTCGCGCACGCACCGGGTGCGGGCGCGACGGGACCGGACGGCTCGGGGATCGAGGTGTCGCGGAGGGCCACGGGTCAGTCTCCTCTCACGGCGAGTCGTTCGATCGCCGCCATGGGTACGGGAAGCCAGTCGGGGCGGTGCCGGGCCTCGTACAGCACCTCATACACGGCGCGGTCCGTCTCGTAGGCGCGCAGCAGGCCGTGCTTCTTGCGGGGGTCCCAGCCGGCGCGGGCGGCGTAGCCCGCGCAGAACGCCTCCCGGCAGCGGCGCGCCCACTCGGGGCGCCACGGGCGGCGCTGCCGGGCGGCGTAGTCGAAGGAGCGCAGCATCCCCGCGATGTCGCGGACGGGGGAGTGGGCGCTGCGCCGTTCGGCAAGCGGGCGCGAGGGTTCGCCCTCGAAGTCGATGACGAACCAGTCCCGGCCGGCCCGCAGCACCTGACCCAGGTGCAGGTCGCCGTGAATGCGCTGGGCGGGCGGTCCCGAGTCGCAGGTGGACAGCGCCGCGAAGGCCGCCCGCAGCCCCGGGACGAAGGGCTGCAGCGCGGGTACGCAGTGCGCGGCCGCGGTGAGGCGCTCGGTCATCGCCGCCGCCGTGCGGTCGTTCTCGCCGGGGGCGCCGACCGGGAAGGCGGAGGCCAGCGCGAGGTGCACGTCGCCCATCGCCCGCCCCAGCTCGTGGGCCTGCACGGTGAACTCGTCCCCGGCGGCGAGTGCGTTCAGGGAAAGGGTCCAGCCGTCGGAGGCGCCGTGCAGGAACGGCTGGAGCACGCCGAGCGTGGCCTGGTACGGATGGGTCGTGCGCATCCACGCCACCGGCGCGGGCACCCGGCCGCAGCCCTGCCGGGCCAGCGCGTCCGGCACTTCCAGGTCCGGGTTGACACCGGGCTGGACGCGCCGGAAGAGCTTCAGGATGAACTCGTCGCCGTAGATCAGCGAGGAATTGGACTGCTCGGCGTCCAGCAGTCGTGGCGCGAGACCGCCGGGCACCGGACGCGCGGGGTCTGCCTCGAAGCGCAGCGGCCCCGCCTTGCCGGGATGCCGGAGCCGTTCAAGGAGCAGCTGGGCGGTCCGCGGGTCGTGCAGCGCGTCGTAGACCGTCCGCCCGGCCAGCGGACCGTCCTGCACCTGCCCGATGATCGCCCGGCCCAGGCGCGGCGAAGGCTGCTCGCGCACGCCGAGCAGCAACTGGTAGCAGTCCCCGGCCGGGGGAGCGCCACCGGGGGAGGGCACGGAGCCCTGCCCGGTGTGCACCAGGAGGTGCAGACAGCCCGGGAACAGCTCGGTCATCGACAGCAGACCCAGCTCGGCCACGGGCCGGTCCTTGCCCGCGAACCAGCGCTGGCGCGGCAGCCACTGGCGCAGCAACTCGCCGAGCGACGCCATCGGCTCGGCGAGCTGCCCGCGTCTGGGGCGCAGGGGTGCGGTCTTCGGCATGGTGACGCGTCCTTTCCTCGGCCCACGCTCAAGCGCGGCGGCCGATGCGGGATGCGACTCGGGTGAGCCGGAACCAGTAGAAGCCGTGGCCCCCGAGGGTCAGCAGGTACGGCAGTTCGCCGATCGCGGGGAAGCGGACCTCGCCGAACAGCTCGACCGGATGGCGTCCGGCGAACTCGCGCAGGTCCAGCTCGGTGGGCTGGGCGAACCGCGCGAAGTTGTTCACGCACAGGACCAGGTCGTCCTCGTACTCGCGCAGGAAGGCCAGCACCGCGGGGTTGGAGGAGGGCAGTTCGGTGTAGGTGCCCAGGCCGAAGGCGGGGTTCTGCTTGCGGATCTCGATCATGCGGCGGGTCCAGTGCAGCAGCGACGAGGGCGAGGCCATGGACGCCTCGACGTTCGTCACCTGGTAGCCGTAGACCGGGTCCATGATCGTGGGCAGGTAGAGGCGTCCCGGGTCGCAGGTCGAGAAGCCGGCGTTGCGGTCCGGGGTCCACTGCATCGGGGTGCGTACGGCGTCGCGGTCGCCGAGCCAGATGTTGTCGCCCATGCCGATCTCGTCGCCGTAGTAGAGGATCGGCGATCCCGGGAGAGCGAGGAGCAGCGCGGTGAACAGCTCGATCTGGTCGCGGTCGTTGTCCAGCAGGGTGGCGAGCCGGCGGCGGATGCCGATGTTGGCGCGCATGCGCGGGTCCTTGGCGTACTCCGCGTACATGTAGTCGCGCTCTTCGTCGGTGACCATTTCCAGGGTCAGCTCGTCGTGGTTGCGCAGGAAGATGCCCCACTGGCAGCCGGAGGGGATGGCCGGGGTCTTGGCGAGGATTTCCGAGACCGGGTAGCGGGACTCGCGGCGCACGGCCATGAAGATGCGGGGCATGACCGGGAAGTGGAAGGCCATGTGGCACTCGTCGCCGCCCGCGGAGTAGTCGCCGAAGTAGTCGACCACGTCCTCCGGCCACTGGTTGGCCTCGGCCAGCAGCACCGTGTCCGGGTACTGCGCGTCGATCTCGCGGCGTACCCGCTTGAGGAAGGCGTGACTGGCGGGCAGGTTCTCGCAGTTGGTGCCCTCTTCGGCGTACAGGTAGGGCACGGCGTCGAGACGGTAGCCGTCGACCCCCAGGTCCAGCCAGAACTTCAGGGCGGCCAGCATCTCCTCCTGCACGGCCGGGTTCTCGTAGTTGAGGTCGGGCTGGTGGGAGAAGAAGCGGTGCCAGTAGTACTGGCCGCGGACCGGGTCGTAGGTCCAGTTGGACGCCTCGGTGTCGACGAAGATGATCCGGGCGTCGGCGTACTGGGTGTCGTCGTCGGCCCAGACGTAGTAGTCGCCGTACGGGCCGTCCGGGTTCTTCCGGGACTCCTGGAACCACGGGTGCTGGTCGCTGGTGTGGTTCATGACGAAGTCGATGATCACGCGCATGCCGCGCTGGTGCGCCGCGTCGACGAAGGCGACGAAGTCGGCGAGGTCGCCGAACTCGGGCAGCACGGCGGTGTAGTCGGAGACGTCGTAGCCGCCGTCGCGCAGCGGTGACTTGAAGAAGGGCGGGAGCCACAGGCAGTCCACGCCCAGCCATTGCAAGTAGTCCAGCTTGGCGGTCAGGCCCTTCAGGTCGCCGACGCCGTCGCCGTTGCTGTCCTGGAAGGAGCGGACGAGGACCTCGTAGAAGACGGCTCGTTTGAACCAGTCCGGGTGCCGGTCCCCCGCGGGGGTGTCCTCGAAGGTGTCCGGCACGGGCTCGTTGACGGTCATGAGGCTCCTGCCCCTCCGTTCTGCGGCGCGCCGGCGGACGGCCGCCGGACGTGGAAGACGTGGGCGGGAGCCCGGCCGGGCTCGAGCCGCACGTAGTTCGTCCGGCCCCAGTGGTAGGTCCGACCCGTGAGTTCGTCGTGGACCGGCACGGACTCGTGCCAGTCCAGGCCGAGCTGCGGCATGTCGAGCGAGATCGTGGCCTCCTGGATGCGATGCGGATCGAGGTTGGCGACCACCAGGACGACGTCGGACCCGACGCGCTTGCTGTACGCGATGAGCGCGTCGTTGTCGGTGTGGTGGAAGCGGAGGTTCCTCAGCCGGTGCAGCGCGGGATGGGCGCGCCGGATGGTGTTGAGGCGGGTGATGAGGGGGGCGATGGTGGTGCCCTCGTGTTCGGCGCGGGTCCAGTCGCGGGGTTTGAGCTGGTACTTCTCGCTGTCGAGGTATTCCTCGCTGCCTTCGCGCAGGGGGGTGTTCTCGCAGAGTTCGTAGCCGCTGTAGATGCCCCAGGCGGGGGAGAGGGTGGCGGCGAGGACGGCGCGGACCTCGAAGGCGGGGCGGTGGGTCGAGGTATTCCTCGCTGCCTTCGCGCAGGGGGGTGTTCTCGCAGAGTTCGTAGCCGCTGTAGATGCCCCAGGCGGGGGAGAGGGTGGCGGCGAGGACGGCGCGGACCTCGAAGGCGGGGCGGTGGCCGTGCTGGAGGTAGGCGTGGAGGATGTCGGGGGTGTTGGCGAAGAAGTTGGGCCGCATGTAGGAGGCGGCGTCCCCCGTGAGTTCGGTGAGGTACTCCGTCAGTTCGGCTTTGGTGTTGCGCCAGGTGAAGTAGGTGTAGGACTGCTGGAAGCCGACCTGGGCGAGGGTGTGCATCATCGCGGGGCGGGTGAAGGCCTCGGCGAGGAAGACGACGTCGGGGTCGGCGCCGTTGATCTCGGCGATGACGCGTTCCCAGAAGGCGACGGGTTTGGTGTGGGGGTTGTCGACGCGGAAGATCCGCACGCCGTGGTCCATCCAGTGCCGCAGGACGCGCACCGTTTCCGCGACGAGTCCGTCGGGGTCGGTGTCGAAGGCGATGGGGTAGATGTCCTGGTACTTCTTGGGCGGGTTCTCGGCGTGGGCGATGGTGCCGTCGGGGCGGTGGTGGAACCACTCGGGGTGTTTGTGGACCCAGGGGTGGTCGGGGGAGCACTGGAGGGCGAAGTCCAGGGCCACTTCGAGGTCCAGGCGTGCGGCTTCGGTGACGAAGTGGTCGAAGTCGTCGAGGGTGCCCAGGGCGGGGTGGACGGTGTCGTGGCCGCCTTCGGGGGAGCCGATGGCCCAGGGGACGCCGACGTCGTCGCCGGTGGCGGAGAGGGTGTTGTTGCGGCCTTTGCGGTGGGTGGTGCCGATGGGGTGGATCGGGGGGAGGTAGACGACGTCGAAGCCCATCGCGGCGATCGCCGGGAGGCGGCGGGCGGCGGTGCGGAAGGTGCCGTGGGGCTGGGTGGGGGTGCCCTCGGAGCGGGGGAAGAACTCGTACCAGGCGCCGTACAGGGCGCGTTCCCGCTCGACCAGCAGGGGCAGCGGCTCGGAGGAGGTGACCAGGTCCCGCAGGGGGTGGCGGGCCAGGACCGCGTCCACCTTCGGAGCGGGGGAAGAACTCGTACCAGGCGCCGTACAGGGCGCGTTCCCGCTCGACCAGCAGGGGCAGCGGCTCGGAGGAGGTGACCAGGTCCCGCAGGGGGTGGCGGGCCAGGACCGCGTCCACCTCCGGCGTCAACGCCGCCGCCAAACGGGTGGCCACCGGCAGTGTGTCGTCGAGCAGGGTCTCCGCCGCGGCCAGCACCACCGACCGTCCGGAGTCCGCCGGCACGCCCGCGGCGGCCCGCCGGTACAGCTCCGCCCCCTCCTCCAGGACGAGGCCGGTGTCGATGCCGGCCGGGACCTTGATCCGTGCGTGGTGCCGCCAGGTCGCGACGGGGTCGCTCCACGCCTCCACCCGGTACGTCCAGTTGCCCGGTGCTCCCGGGCAGACCTCGGCGCCCCAGCGGTCGGTGCCCGGGGCCAGCTCCCGCATCGGCGTCCAGGGGCCCGGCCGGCCCTCGGGGTCCTTCAGCACGACGTTGGCGGCCACCGCGTCGTGCCCCTCCCGGAACACGGTCGCGGTGACCTCGAACGTCTCTCCCGTCACCGCCTTCGCCGGGCGCCTGCCGTTCTCCACCACCGGGTGGACGTCCCGGACCGGGATACGTCCGATCCCCATGGTCGCACTCATCCGCATCTCACCTCCGCCGTGCTCGGGGCCGGGCGCGGGCCCGGCCGATTGGGTTGGGCCGATCGGGTCAGGCCGCACCCGAGGGGGTCTTGTGCCCCGTCGGGGAGAGCCGCTCCGTCCGCTCCTGCGCATGGGTGAGCAGGTTCGTCCGCAGATACCTTTCGGCGGCGTCCGCCGCCTCGCGTGCGCACCGCTTCCCCATCAGCACGCAGAGGGTGTATCCGGAGTCCTCGAAGGTGGTCCGGACGGCGACGTCCGTGGGGGACGCCAGCATCGAGCGTTCCCAGGCGCGGTAATGCCGCAGCTGCCGGGCGACTTCGCTCTTCGCGGGGAGCAGCATGGCCGGTCACCTTCCGGACGGTCCGGTGGTACGGACGATCGGGTTCTGGACGATCGGGGTCAGGGACGGTCGAGTTCTTCACACATGGTGCATGGATGGTGACAGCCCGTCTTGTTGGATCTTCAACTGCTTTTCGCCGCCCGCGCCCGTCCGGATTCCGGCTCCGAGCTGCTCGTGTTGCACGAATGGACTACCGCTCCCACTCTGGAGTGACTCAGAAGCGATCAGCGCTCACGCTTCGTGATCGGGGAGCCCGTCCCCCAAGGGACGTGGAGGAGCGAGAGCCCTCGCGGTGAGGAGCCACGACGATGAAGACCGCAGTGCCCTGCTACTACCACCTCGACGTGGAAGTGAGCCCGGAACGGGTCGGACAGGTCAGGCGCATCCTGGCCGCTCACCTCCGGTTCTGGAACCTGGAGAACCTCGTCGAACCCGTCTGTTCGGGCGCCGAGATGCTGCTGCTGGCGATCGACGAGCACGCGAGCGACAAGAACACGTCGATCGAGATGTGGTGGAACCGCCAGCACCTCATCACGGCCGTAGGGGGCAACGACCAGGCGCTCCGTCCCGACCAGGACCTGCGCACCTGTCTGCAGCACCTCGCCGCCAACAGCGACGGCTGGGGCTGCTGCGCCACCGACACCGGTTCGAAGGTCATCTGGTTCTCGCGCCGCGCCCGCGCCGGCGAGCGCGTCCCGCTGGTCGCGACGGATCCCGAGCCGATCACCCAGGAGGGGCTGGAAGTGCCGCGTGAGATCATGCCGGTGGCCCGGGTGGCCGGCTGGGCACGTACGGGCGACGGCGTGCTGGAGGAGGCCCGGTGACCCGCGCCAGGCCGAACTGGAAGGGGGCGCCCGTGTGGAGCGGGCTCCCCTACCCCCTGGGGGCCGCGTACGACGGACAGGGCACCAACTTCGCCCTGTTCAGCGAGGTCGCCGAGCGGGTCGACCTCGTGCTCGTCGACGACGACGGCAACCACAGCACCATCCCGCTGCCCGACGTGGACGGCTTCGTCTGGCACTGCTACCTGCCCGGCGTCGGCCCGGGACAGCGCTACGGCTACCGGGTCCACGGCCCGTGGGCCCCGGCCGTCGGCCACCGCTGCAACCCGGCGAAGCTGCTCCTCGACCCGTACACCCGGGCCGTGGACGGGCTGGTGGACAACCACGCCTCCCTCTTCGAGCGGGCCCGGGGCAAGGCGGACCCGGGCGACAGCGCCGGGCACACCATGCTCGGCGTGGTCACCGACCCCTTCTTCGACTGGGGCGACGACCGACCGCCCAGGCGCCCCTACTCGGAGAGCGTCATCTACGAGGCCCACGTCCGCGGACTCAGCCGCACCCACCCCGGCGTCCCCGAGGAACTGCGCGGCACCTACGCCGGCCTCGCGCACCCGGCGGTCGTCGAGCACCTGACGTCCCTCGGCGTGACGGCCGTGGAGCTGATGCCGGTGCACCAGTTCGTCCACGACGGGGTGCTCCAGGACCGGGGCCTGTCCAACTACTGGGGCTACAACACCATCGGCTTCTTCGCGCCCCACAACGGCTACGCCGCCCTCGGCACGCGCGGCCAGCAGGTCAGCGAGTTCAAGTCGATGGTCAAGACCCTGCACGAGGCCGGCCTCGAAGTGATCCTCGACGTGGTCTACAACCACACCGCCGAGGGCAACGAGAAGGGCCCCACCCTCTCCTTCCGCGGCATCGACAACGCCTCGTACTACCGCCTGGTGGACGGCGACTGGCAGCACTACTACGACACCACCGGCACCGGCAACAGCCTGCTGATGCGCCACCCCTACGTGCTCCAGCTCATCATGGACTCGCTGCGGTACTGGGTCACCGAGATGCACGTCGACGGGTTCCGCTTCGACCTCGCGGCCACCCTGGCCCGGCAGTTCCACGAGGTGGACCGGCTGTCCGCGTTCTTCGACCTCATCCAGCAGGACCCGGTGATCAGCCGCGTCAAGCTGATCGCCGAGCCCTGGGACGTCGGCGAGGGCGGCTACCAGGTGGGCAACTTCCCGCAGCTGTGGTCGGAGTGGAACGGCATGTACCGCGACGCCGTACGGGACTTCTGGCGCGGCGAGGACCACACCCTCGGCGAGTTCGCCTCCCGGCTGACCGGCTCCTCCGACCTCTACCAGCACAGCAGGCGCCGCCCGCGCGCCAGCGTCAACTTCGTCACCGCGCACGACGGCTTCACGCTGCGCGACCTCGTCTCGTACAACGACAAGCACAACGACGCCAACGGCGAGAACAACCGGGACGGCGAGAGCCACAACCGGTCCTGGAACTGCGGCGCGGAGGGCGACACCAAGGACCCGGCCGTCCGGGAACTGCGCGGCCGGCAGCAGCGCAACTTCCTGGCCACGCTCCTGCTCTCGCAGGGCATCCCGATGATCTGCCACGGCGACGAACTGGGTCGCACCCAGCGCGGCAACAACAACGCCTACTGCCAGGACAACGAGATCTCCTGGATCGACTGGCGCCTCGGCGACGAGCAGCGCGCGCTGCTCGACTTCGCCCGGCGCCTGATCGCACTGCGCGCCGACCACCCCGTGCTGCGCCGGCGCCGCTACTTCCGCGGCGAGACGGTCACCCATGCGGAGCAGCCGCTGCCCGACCTGGTGTGGCTGCGGCCGGACGCGCGGGAGATGACCGACGACGACTGGCAGCGCTCCGACGCGCACATCGTCGGCGTGTTCCTCAACGGCGACGCCATCGCCGAACCCGACCCCCGGGGCCGGGCCGTCGTCGACGACTCCTTCCTGCTGCTGCTCAACAGCCACTGGGAGCCGGCCGACTTCCGGCTGCCCGACGTCACCTACGGCGAACGCTGGACGACCCTGGTCGACACGGCCGACCCGGAGGGCGTCCCCGACGAGGCCGAGCACAAGGCGGGCACCCGGCTGACCGTCGAGCAGCGCAGCCTGGTGCTGCTCTCCCGGCCGTCCCGCACCGGCCGGTGAGCCGGTGAGGTCAGCTGCCGAGGCGGCGCGCGGTCACCGTGAACTGCGCGCCGTCGGCGTCCCGGAGCACCGCCTCGTCCTCGCTCAGGGAGAGCACGCTGCCGCCGTGCCGCTCCGCGGCGCGGGCGCAGGCCGTGACGTCCTCGACGGCGAAGTGGACCTGCCAGTGCGGCCGCACGGCCGGGTCCGGGGCGGCTCCCAGGGCCCCCGACTCGATGCGGGCCACCACCTCGTCCTCCTGGCGCAGGACCACCTCGTCACCCTCGTACCGGACCTCGCAGCAGCCCTGCCCCGACGCCCAGTCGAAGATCTCGCCGTAGAAGATGGCCGCGTCGAAGGCGTCACGGGTGTGCAGCCGGATGAAGGCGGGGCGCTTGGTGCGCCAGGCGTCCCAGTCCGAGAACAGCTCGCCCTCCCAGATCCCGAACGTCGCGCCGTCCCGGTCGGCGAGCAGGGCCGCCCGCCCCGGCGGCAGGGAGATCGGCCCGACGGCGGCGGTGCCGCCGCGCTCCTGCGCCCGCGACGCGGCCTCGTCGGCACTGCGCACGGCGAAGTACGGCGTCCAGGCCACCGCCATCTGCCACATCGCGGCGACGGCGGCGATCCCGGCCACCGGCACCCCGTCGGCCAGGGCGATGCGGAAGGGCTCGCCCAGCCGGGCGGGCCGCCACTGCCAGCCCAGCACGGCGGAGTAGAACTCCTCGGTGGCCTTCAGATCACGGCTGGTGAGACTCACCCAGCAGGGGGCCCCGTAGACGGAGTGCGTGGACAGCAGGCCCTCCCTGCGGGCGGAGGAGGTCATGTCGTGGTTCATGGCAGTCGTGTCCTGGTCTCGTCCACCGGCAGCCACCGGCTCCACACCAGTGTCCGGCCGGGAGTGCGGCGGGCGCCTGGCGAGTACCCCGCACATGGCGCCGAAACGGTGGCGCGCCCGCCCCGGGCGGCCCGGTGGCGCGGCACGCCACGGCTGGCGAGGATGGGGGTCCGGAGGTGACCATGCCCCCCACCGACGTGCGCCCGGGCCCTGCCCCGGGCGCGGATTCCGACTCGGACCAGATATTCCGGCTGCAGGAGGAGGTCCGGCAGCTCAAGGAGGCGGTCGTATCGCACGCCGTCGTCGACCAGGCGATCGGTGTGATCATCGTCCTCGGCGGGGTGACGCCGGACGAGGGGTGGATCGTCCTGAAGGAAGTTTCCCAGCATACGAACATCAAACTCCGCAATGTGGCGGAAACGGTACTCATCTGGGGGCGCACCGGAGTGATGCCGCCGGAAATCCTGGCCGCTCTGGAGGACCGCCTGGGGCGGCCCGCGTTCAGCGGGCCTCCGCCAGGATCTCCTCGCGTATCCGGTCGAAGCAGCCGGTGAGCAGCCGGGAGACGTGCATCTGGGAGATGCCGAGCTGCTGGGCGATGCGACTCTGCGTCATCCCTCCGAAGAAGCGCAGGTAGAGGATGGTGCGCTCGCGTTCGGGCAGCGCCTCAAGGCAGGGCCGCACGGCCACCCGGTCCACGACCGCGTCGAAGGCGGGATCGGGGCCGCCCAGCGCGTCACCGAGGGCGTACCCGTCGGTGCCGGGCATCTCCGCCTCCAGTGACAGCGCGGAGAAGCACTCCAGGGCCTCCATGCCGGTACGCACCTCGACCGTGGTCAGTTGCGCGTGCTCGGCGATCTCCTCGACGGTCGGGGGACGCCCCGGCGTGGTCTGCGCCAGCTCCTTCGCCGATCTGCGGACCCGGTTGCGCAGATCCTGGATCCGGCGCGGCACGTGCAGCGTCCACATGTGGTCGCGGAAGTGCCGTTTGATCTCCCCGGTCACGGTCGGCACGGCGTACGCCTCGAAGGCGTGGCCGCGCTCCGGGTCGTAGTGGTCCACGGCCTTGACCAGGCCCAGGGCCGCCACCTGATACAGATCCTCCAGGTTCTCGCCGCGGCCCCGGAAGCGGACGGCGATCCGCTCCGCCATGGGCAGCCAGACCCGGATCAGTTCGTCCCGCAGCGCCTTGCGCTCGGGTCCCTCGGGCAGCCCGGCGAGACGGTCGAACGCCGCGGCCGTGTCGGGGGCGTCGTCGTGCGGGTGGGGCTTGGTTCTGCCGGCGACACGCATCACGCGCACCTCCCTCAGCAGGGGTGCTGGCAAGTCCTCGTATATATGGATACTGAGCGCGAATGCCCCGAACGGCCACTCGAACGGCTGCGTACCGGTGACCGGACGGCCGCCCGGTCGCGGGACGTGATGTGCGGCACGCTCCGGGTGATCGCGCGGACGGGCGCCGGCGGATCGTCCCTGCGCAACGCTTGATCATCGATCAAAAGGGGCGAAGCTGCTGGCCACAGCGCATTCCGCTCATTTGACAGTGCGATCGGCGCACAGATAGGAAGCAGCGTCGAGAGGTCGAGAGGGGCACCGTGTACGAGCCGAACGTGGTCGGGGACTGGCAGGAGTACGACGAGCACGCCGGCCTGCGGGTCCGTGTCCACCGTCTTGAGCCGGCCGAGCCGCCGCGTGGGCGTGACGACGCCGCCGAGGGGCTGACGTACTTCCGGGTCCGGGTGACCGTCGAGAACCGGGGCGTGCGGCAGCTCGGCATCCACCTGGAGGACGGCCAGATCGACGTGCGGATCGGCCCCGACGGGGAGAGTGCCTTCCTCGACTGGCGCAACTCCCAGTTCATCGAGGGCTTCGACGTGTACCCGCTGCGCCGGGCCACCGCCGTGCTCTACGGAGCCGGCCCGGAGGCGAGCCTGAGCCTGGTCGACGTCCAGGTGCAGCTGAGGGTGGACGAGGAGTGGGCCGACCGCCGGCTGTGGAGCGGCGCCCTCGGGCTGCCCGACGGGGCCGGCGCCGCCCCGTGCGGCACGGCACGGGACGAGGGCGTGGCACACCAGGTGAGCGCCTTCCTGCGGGGCCAGTCGGAGGAGGGCTCCGCCTGACCCGCTGATCTGCCGGACGGCCGCTCCCGCCGAGCGGCCGCTCCCAGGGGGCGATGCCGCTCTCAGTGGGCGATGCCGTCGATGATCTCCCGGGCGCCCTGCCGCAGCAGGGCCACCGCGACCGAGGTGCCGAGGGTCGCCGGGTCGAGCCGGCCCGCGCACTCGTGGGCGTTCAGCCGGGTCTTGCCGTCCGGGGTGAAGACGCAGGCCCGCAGCGAGAGTTCCCCGCTCCGGTCGACGCGGGCGTGCCCGGCGATCGGGCTGTTGCAGTGCCCCTGCAGGACGTGCAGGAACGTGCGCTCCGCCGTCGCCTCCCGGTGTGTTTCAGGGTGCCCGAGGCCGCTCACCGCGTCGATCAGGCCGCTGTCGCCCTCGCGGCACTGCAGGGCGAGGATGCCCGCGCCGATCGGCGGCATCATCGTCTCGGGGGAGAGGACCTCGCTGATCACGTCGGCCCGGCCGATGCGCTCCAGACCGGAGACGGCGAGCAGCAGCGCGTCCGCCTCGCCCGCGGCGAGTTTCGCCAGCCGCCGGTTGGCGTTGCCGCGGAACGGCACGCACCGCAGGTGCGGGTGGGTGGCGGCCAGCTGGGCGACACGGCGCACCGAGGACGTGCCGACGCGCGTCCCCTCCGGCAGCTCGGCCAGGGCGAGCCCGTCGGGGTGGACTAGCGCGTCCCGCACGTCGTCCCGCTTCAGGAACGCGGCGAACACCGTGCCGGCGGGCAGCGGCCGGTCGGCGGGCACGTCCTTGACGCAGTGCACCGCGAGATCGGCCTCGCCCGACAGCAGCGCGGCGTCGACCTCCTTGGTGAACGCGCCCTTGCCCTCCACCTGCGACAGGTCCCCGAGCCACTTGTCGCCGGTGGTCCTCACCGGTACGACCTCGGTGCGCACGCCGGGGTGGAGGGCCGCCAACTCGGCCCGGACGCGCTCGACCTGAGCCAGCGCCATGGGCGAGTCGCGGGAGACGATGCGGATCAGTTCGGGGGCGGACATGCGGACACGATAGTGCGCGCGGGGGCGTCCACGGGTCGAGGTCCGCTCGACCGGCCCGTTGCCGCCCCCCGTCTCACGCGTACGGGTCGAAGGGGACGCCGGCGGGCTTGGCGGCGGCCAGGTGGGGGGCGAAGCCGGCGTCCTTGAGGCCGAAGTCGGCGCTGCCGAAGTCGTAGGCGCTCAGCTTGTCGCGCAGGCCCGCCGGGTAGCCGTCCCAGCCCACCAGGGCCGGGTACTGCCAGGTGCCCTTGTGGTTCTCCGGCGGCTCGTCGCCCGAGGTCGCCAGGCGGAAGCAGTGGGTGCTGATGCCGTCCTTGTGGTAGACGATCTTCGGATGGGTGCCGTCGAAGCGGACGGCCGACCGCTCGTGCACGCTGAACGAGCCGTGGTTGGACGTCGACACGTACTGCACGGTGTCGTCCTTCACCCACACCACGACGTGCTCCCAGTCGTGCCGGTGTCCGCCGAGGCTCGTGCCGGGCAGCGCCTGGTCCTTCTCGAAGTAGAGGCCGTACATGTAGGCGCACCACCCGTTGTCGCACTTGGCGCGCGAGTAGCCGTTGGTGTTGTCCAGGTCGGAGGCGTCGCGGCAGTTGCCGTTGAGCGCGCCGGTCGGGTTCAGCCCGCCGTTGACCGCTCCGTCGGCGCCGATGGCCGGGGTGGGGTAGCAGCCGTCGGTGTCGTAGTCGAAGGCGGGCTGGTACGCCCGCTCCAGACGGTCGGCGTTGCCGGGCAGCCCCGGCGGCGGGGCGGCGAACGCGGTGGCGGGAAAGGCGACGACGAGGGCGAGGGCACCCAGCGGTGCGGCGAGCCATCTCCGGCGGGGCGTTGCGGCGGTACGCGAGGGCATCGCGTCCTCCTCAGGCTGGCGCAGCCCAACGGCTGTGGGGGGAAGGGGAGTTCAGGGTCCCCTCTTTTCACGCCCGCGCCAAGGGGGCCCGGGTGTCCCCGCGGTGAAAGGCAGCCCAACACCTGACCCGGCGTCACGCGCTCACACCAGGTCGTCCGGAATGTCCGCGGCCGACTCCTCGGGCGCCAGGTCGGGGCGGAGTCTGAGCCAGGACGGCTGGCGCAGCATGCCCTCCCGGGTCCGGGTGCTGTAGCGGACCTCACCGACCAGCCGGGGCACGACCCAGCGCGCCCCCGGCACCGGCGGCACCGGGTCGAAGGGGCAGACGTCCGTCGCGGCGGCCGCCAGCAGCTCGGCCAGCTCGGCGCGCTCGCCCGCGCTCCAGCCGGTGCCGACGCCGCCGACGTAGCGCAGCCGGCCCGCGGCGCGCTGGCCGACGAGGACGGCACCGGGCAGGCCGACGAGCCGTCCCTTGCCGGGCAGCCAGCCGCCGACCACGACGTCCTCGCTGCGCATGTTGCGGATCTTGGTCCAGGCCCGGGAGCGGACCCCGGGCTCGTACACCGAGTCCAGTCGCTTGCACACCAGCCCCTCCAGGCCGTGCTCGCGGGTGGCGCGCAGCGCCTGTTCGCCGTGGCCGACCAGCGCGGCCGGGGTCGACCACGACGGCCCGTTCAGGCCGAGGTCCGTCAGCCGCTCGCGGCGGCCGGTGTAGGGCGTGCGCAGCAGGGAGCGGCCCGCCAGGTGCAGGGCGTCGAACAGCACCAGGTGGACGGGGACCTTCGCCGCCCGGTGTGCCGCCCGGCCCGGGGCGTGGGCGAGGCCCATCCGGGACTGGAGCAACTGGAAGTCGGCGCGGCCCCGTTCGTCCAGGGCCAGCACCTCGCCGTCCAGTACGGCGGGGGTCTCGCCGAGCGCGGTGGCGAGCGGCGCCAGCTCGGGGTAGGCGGCGGTGATGTCCTGGCCGGAGCGGGCGCGCAGCAGGACGCTCCCGTCGCCGGGCAGGTAGACCACCACGCGCTGGCCGTCCTGCTTGGTCTCGTAGGCCCAGCGCGCGTCCTGCGCGGCGGGCGGCAGGGTGCCGGGGGTGGCGAGCATCGGAGGGATCAGCGGCAGCTCCACGGGTCAGTTCTCGACCCGACCGGGCGCCGTCACGCGCGTCGACCGCCAGGTTCGCCTGAACGGCGCCGGTCCCGGGCGGGCGGGACCGGCGCCGTCGCGGGCGCGGTCAGCGGACGGAGGCGGGCTCCGTCTCGACTCCGTCGGCCGGTGCCGTGCCCGCCGCGGGGGCGGCGGGACGGTGCCGGGGGATGAAGGACGCGATGGCGAAGGCCAGCAGGGCGGCGCCGGCCCCGATGGCCATGACCACCTTGAACGCGTTCTCGGACGGCAGGGCGAAGCCGCCGAGGTCGATGGTCATCTGGGCCAGGATCACGCCGGCGATGGCACTGGCGACCGACGTGCCCAGGGACCGCATGAGGGTGTTGAGGCTGTTCGCGGCGGCCGTCTCGCTCGCCGGCACCGCGCCCATGATCAGCGACGGCATGGCGCCGTAGGCGAAGCCGATGCCCGCGCTGATGACGCAGGAGACCAGGACCAGGTGCCAGACCTCGGCCATCAGCACGATGTTCAGACCGTAGCCGGCCGCCACGATCAGGGCGCCGATCATCAGCGTCACCTTCGGGCCCCTGGCCTTGGAGACCTTCGCGGAGACCGGGGCGAACGCCATCATCACCAGACCGGACGGCGCCATCACCAGACCCGTGGTCAGCAGGGAACGGCCGAGTCCGTAACCGGTGGCCTCGGGCAACTGCAGCAGCTGCGGAAGGACCAGGGACATCGCGAACATCGAGAAGCCGATGGCGACGGACGCCAGGTTGGTGAAGAGCACCTGACGGCGGGCGGTGGTGCGCAGGTCCACCAGGGGCTCCGTGGTGTGCAGCTCCCACCAGCCCCACACCAGCAGGATCACCACGGCCGCCGCGAACAGACCGAGGGTGGTGCCCGAGGACCAGCCCCAGTCGCCGCCCTTGGAGATCGCCAGCAGCAGGCTCGCGAGACCGGCGGCCATGCCGATGCCGCCGAGCAGGTCGAAGCGGCCGCCGGTGCGCACCGCCGACTCGGGGACCAGGGCCAGCACCAGCACCAGGGACACGACGCCGAGCGCGCCGGAGAGCCAGAACAGCATGTGCCAGTCGAGCTTGTCCGCGATCAGCGCGGCGGCCGGCAGACCGAGCGCGCCGCCGACCCCGAGGGAGGCGCTCATCACCGCGGTGGCGCCGGCCAGCCGCTCGGCCGGCAGCTCGTCGCGCATGATGCTGATGCCGAGCGGGATCACGGCGGCGGACAGGCCCTGCAGGGCGCGGCCGGCGACCATCGGGACCAGCGCGTCGCTCAGTCCGCAGACCACCGAGCCGGAGATCAGCAGCACCAGGCTGAGCAGCAGCATCCGCCGCTTGCCGAACATGTCGCCGAGCCGGCCGACGACCGGAGTGGCCACCGCGGAGGCGAGCAGCGTGGCGGTCACCGCCCAGGCCGCGTCCGAGGCCGACGCGTCCAGGAGCTTCGGCAGCTCCGGGATGATCGGGATGACCAGGGTCTGCATCAGCGCGACGACGATCCCGGCCAGGGCCAGTACCGCCACCACGGCGTTCGGCCGTGGTGGGGCGGGGGAAGCGGGCATGGAGAAGCCTTTCGAGCGATGAGTACGGCGATGAGCCGGAGTACGGAGTGCGAACTTTTTAAGTCAGTCGCTTGAAGTATCCTACGGGGTATGGAGAGGGAACGCCCGTCCGGGCCGGGCGGCGACCCGGCGCCGCCGCCCCGTAGGCTTCCGTGACAGCCCGCCGTACGGCGGCGGACCTGCGACGACTCGAGGGACTGGTCGTCGCGGGCCGTAAGGAGAAAGGTCCCGGCGCGGTGGTGATCATGGCGGGCAGGACGGTCCGGACGGAACAGGTCAGCGCGACCCGGCAGCTGATCCTGATCACCGCTGAGCGGCTGTTCGCCGAGCACGGGGTGTACGCCGTCTCCAACCGCCAGGTCAGCGAGGCCGCCGGGCAGGGCAACAACGCCGCCGTCGGCTACCACTTCGGTACGAAGGCGGACCTCGTCCGGGCCATCGCGCAGCGCCACTCGGAGCGGGTCGAGGACCTGCGCGCCCGGCAGCTCGCCACCCTCGGCGACTCGCCCGACCTGCGCGACTGGGTGGACTGCCTGGTCCGTCCCCAGTTCGACCACCTGGCGGCGCTGGGCAGTCCCACCTGGTACGCGCGGTTCTGCGCCCAGGTCATGACCGACCCGGCGCTGCGGCAGATCATGACCGAGGAGTCCCGCGCCTCCGTCTCCCTGCGGGCGATCATGGAGGGCCGCAACCGGTGCATGCCCGCGCTGCCGGCCGAGGTCGTCGCGGAACGGGGCGACATGGCCCGCCACCTCATCGTGCACACCGCGGAGGAGCGGGAGCGGGCCCTCGCCGAGAACCGCCCCACCCCGCGCGCCAGCTGGCAGGAAGCGGCCGACGGCCTCGTCGACGCGATCGTGGGGATGTGGCTGGCGCCCGTCACGCCCCGGGGCGGGGGGTGACGGGCGCCAGGTGGTGGGTGACGGGTCAGCGGGTGAGGCGGATCCGGGTCACGGTGTCCTCGGCGGCGCCGGCTCCCGACTTGTCGACCACGTAGGCGGTGCCGTCGGCGATCTCCACGTGGTTGGGGTTGGCGCCGGTGGTCACGGTCTCCTCCACGGCGCCCCGGCGCGGGTCGACCCGGGTGACGGTGGCGTCGGTGCGGTTGACGACGAGGACGTCGCCCGAGCGCTCGTCGGTCGCCACGGACAGGGCGCCGGCGCCGGTCGCCACGGAGGCGGTGACGACGCCCTTGCCCAGGTCGATCACGGAGACGGTGCCGGAGGTCTGGTCGGCGGTGTAGGCGGTCCGGCCGTTCTTGGACAGCGAGACCGAGATCGGGCCGTCGCCCGCCGGGAGGAAGCGCGGGGCCGCGGAGCCGCGCCGCAGCTCGATCAGCCGGTCGTTGTTCAGGTCGGCCGCGTAGAGGGTGCCCGTGCTCTCGTTGACGGCCAGGCCGGTCGGGGCGGAGCCCTCGACGGTGATCCGCTTCTTCTCCTCGAGCGACTTGGAGTCGTAGGCGACCAGCGTGCCGTCGCCGAAGCCGCTCGCCCACACGGTGTTGTGCCGCTCGTCCACGACGATCTCGCGGGCGTGGGCGACGTTCGGCAGGCCGGCCAGGCGCTTGCCGGTGCGCTGGCTGTAGACGGAGACGGTGTTGTCGCGGGTGTTGGTCGTCCAGACGGTGTTGTGCTCGTCGTCCACCGCCACGCCGTAGACGGCCTCGACGGCGCCGGTGGCGCTGTCGGTGACCGGCGGGGTGAGGTCTGCCTTCACGGCGAGGGTCCGCGGGTCGACCTTCAGCAGGTGCGACTCGGTGACCGGCGGACGGCCCACGGCCGCGGTGACCCACAGCACGTTGTTCCGCTCGGAGTACGCCGACTGGTACAGGCCCTTGGTGAGCTTGGCGGTGGTGACCTTCGAACCGGAGGTGTGCGCGGAGGCGGTGCCCGCCAGGGTCAGCGTGCTGCCCGCGGCGACCGCCACGGCGACGGCGGCGGTGAGCGCGGTGCGGTGACGGTGGGGGCGGACGGCGGGGGTGGACGAGGACATGATGGTGGAACTCCCTCTTCTGAGCGGGGTCGACCCATTGATCCCTTAAGATCAAGGAAGGTAAGCCTAACCTAACTAAGAGATGATGGACGGTCAATTGACTTCCGCACACGCGATCGCCGAGGCCCCTCCCGAAGGCGCCCCGCACCACCCGCCCCGCGCGCCCCGCACCCACCCGGTGCCGCGACTGGCCGACCCCGTGTGCGAGCTGCCCGGCCCGGACGGCACCGAGGGCTTCTGGGAGGACATCCGTGAGCGCGGCACGCCCCTGGTCGGCCCCGATCCGCTGGGCGACTCCGAGCGCCGGGCGGTGACGTTCCTGTGGCGCGGCACCCCCACGACCCGCGCGGTCCAGGTCCTGCCGAACAAGCTCGGCGACCCGCGGGACCCCGCCGGAAACCTCATGGAGCACGTCCCCGGCACGGACGTGTGGCACTGGACGCTGCGCCTGCGCCACGACTGGCGCGGTACCTACGACCTGTACGTCGACGAGGGCGGCGAACCCGCGCCGGGAACCGCCGCGTACTGGCGCCGGCTGCGCACCCGCAGGCGCGGCGACCCGTACAACTCCCGTGCCCTGCCCCACCGCTGGGACGGCGGGGCGGTGCCTTACGCCGAACTGCCCGCCGCCCCGAACGCGGCGGACTGGGCGCCCCGCCCCGGCGTCCCGCACGGCACCCTCAGCGAGCACGCCGTGGTCAGCGCGCGCCTCGGCGGGAGCCGCCGGGTCTGGCTGTACGAACCGCCCGGCGGAGCCCGGGAGCAGGACGGGCTGCCGGTCCTGGTGCTGCTCGACGGCGAGCACTGGGGGCCGCGACTCGGCCTCGCCCACCTGCTCGACAACCTGATCGCCGACGGCCGCGTCCCGCCCCTCGCCGCCGTGCTGCCGGAGGCCGTGGACGAGGCGACGCGCTGGGCCGAACTGTCCTGCCGGCCCGAGTACGTGGACTTCCTCGCCCGCGAGCTGCTGCCGTGGGCGGCCGGGCGGCTCCCCCTCACCGACGACCCGGCACGCACCGTAGTCGCCGGGCAGAGCCTCGGCGGGCTGACCGCCGCGTACGCGGCCGTGGCGGCGCCGCAGCGCTTCGGCAACGCGCTCGTCCAGTCCGGGTCGTTCTGGTGGCCCGTCGGACCGGAGGCGGAGTGGCTCACCCGGGCCCTCGCCGAGGGCCCCCGGCCGCCGGTGCGCTTCCGGCTCTCCTTCGGCACACAGGAGTGGGTCGCCCTGCCCGCCGCCCGCAGGCTGCGCGACACCCTGGCGTCGATCGGCTGCCACGACGCCTCCTACCGTGAGTTCAACGGCGGTCACGACTACCTCTGCTGGCGCACCGAACTGGCCGACGGGCTGGTCGAGCTCCTGGGCCGCTGACGGCGGCCCGCGTCACGCGTCGAGTTCCTTCAGACGCGCGGCGAGCACCGCCGCGACGTCGTCCAGGTACCGGTCCCGCATCAGCTGCGGGTGGGTGCAGTCCAGGTCGTGGTTGGTGATCGCGCCGCTCACGTACGGACGCCACGCCTCGCGCGTCAGCCAGTCCTCGGCGCGCGGGGCGGCGGCCGTGAAGAACAGCACGTCGCCGTCGTAGGCGGCGTGTTCGTGCGCGCGCATCATGCGGGCGTGGTTGGGCACGATGTCGACGATCCGGGACAGGGTGCGCTCGGGCAGCCCGGCCAGCGGACTGCCCGCCCGGCGCAGGGTGGCCAGCACGTCCTCGCGGTCGCGCTCGCCGGTGCGGTCGAAGCCCGCCATGCGCAGCACCGCGGTCAGCGCGTCGCCCTCCTCGGGTGCGGGCCGCTGACGCCACTGCTCGGAGGGGAAGGCGTCGAGCAGCGCGAGGAGTTCGACCTTCTCACCGGCCCGCTGGAGCAGCACCGCCACGGTGTGCGCGAGCACCCCGCCGACCGACCAGCCGAGCAGACGGTACGGGCCGTGCGGCTGGACGCCGCGGATCTCCCGGGCGTAGTCCTCCGCCTCCTCCCGCAACGTGCGCGGCAGTCGCTCGTCGCCGGTCAGACCGCGGGCCTGCAGACCGTACACGGGCTGTTGCGGCCCCAGCCGCGCGGCCAGCCCGGCGTAGCACCAGGAGAGGCCGCCCGCCGGGTGGACGGCGAACAGCGGTGTCCGCTCGCCCTCGGTACGCAGCGGCAGTACGACGCCCAGCGCCTCCTCGGCGGCCGGTCCGGCCGCCTCCAGCCGAGCGGCGAGCGCGGCGGGCGTCGGCGCCTCGAACAGGGAGCCGATGGTCAGTTCCGTACCGAACTCCTCCCGCACCCGCGCCACCAGCCGCACCGCGAGCAGCGACGTGCCGCCCAGGTCGAAGAAGGCGTCCTCGGGTCCGACCCCCTCCGCCTCCAGCACCTCGGCGAACAGCCGGACCAGCGCCGCCTCGTGGGCGGAGGCCGGGGGCCGTGCGCCCGCGCCGCCCGCGAAGACCGGGGCGGGCAGCTCACGACGGTCCAGCTTGCCGCTAGGGGAGAGCGGGAACGCCGCCAGGACCACGACGGCCGCCGGGACCATGTGCTCCGGCAACTCGCGGGCCAGCGCCGCCCGTACGTCCGCCGGCTCGGCGTCACCGGTGACGTAGCCGACGAGACGGTCCTCCCACACCACCGCGCAGGCGCCGTCGACGCCGGGCCGGGCGGCGAGCGCCGCCTCGATCTCGCCGAGTTCGACGCGCTGACCGCGCAGCTTCACCTGGTGGTCGGTGCGGCCGAGGTACTCGACCTCGCCCCCGCCGGTCCAGCGCGCCAGGTCGCCCGTGCGGTACATCCTGGCGCCCGCAGGCCCGAACGGATCGCGCACGAACCGGGACGCCGTCAGCTCCTGCCGGCCCAGATACCCGTCGGCCAGTTGCACGCCCGCCAGATACAGCTCGCCGGGCACACCGGGCGGGCACGGCTGGAGCGCCGCGTCCAGCACGTACAGGCGGGTGTTCCACACCGGCCGGCCGATCGGCACCGGGCCCCGGTCCGCCGGGTCGCAGGCGTGGTACGTGACGTCGACGGCGGCCTCCGTCGGACCGTACAGGTTGTGCAGCCCGACGCCAGGAAGCAGACGGGCGAAGGTCTGCGCGGTCTCGCGGGGCAGCGCCTCGCCGCTGCAGAAGACCCGGCGCAGCGCGGCCCCGCACCCGGCCGCTTCCGGGGCGGCCAGGAACACCTGGAGCATCGAGGGCACGAAGTGGCAGGTGGTGACCGCCCGTTCGCGGATCAGCCGGGCCAGGTACACGGGGTCCTTGTGCCCGCCCGGCTCGGCGACGACCAGAGCCGCGCCCTCCCGCAGCGGCCAGAAGAACTCCCACACCGACACGTCGAACGACGACGGCGTCTTCTGCAGCACCCGGTCCCCGGCGGTCAGCCCGTACTCGTGCTGCATCCACCGCAGCCGGTTGTCGATCGCCCGGTGGGGGACGACCACGCCCTTGGGACGGCCCGTCGAACCGGACGTGTAGATGACATACGCCGGATGGGAGGGAGTGAGGGCGCGGGGCGGGTTCGTCCACGGGTACGCCGACACGTCGAGGCCGTCCAGGACGACCGTCTCGGTGCCCGTGCCGTCCGGGAGCCGGCCGGCGCGGTCGGCGACGGCGCAGACGGGCGCCGCGTCCCGGAGCATGTACGTCAGGCGCGCCGCCGGGTAGTCCGGATCCAGCGGCAGATAGGCCGCCCCCGCCTTGAGCACGGCGAGCAGGGCCACGACCAGCTCCGCCGAGCGCGGCACCGAGACGGCGACCACCGCGCCGGGCCGGGCGCCCAGGGACTGCAGGTGCCGGGCGAGGCGGTTGGCGCGGACGTTCAGCTGCCCGTAGGTCAAGGCGGTGTCCCCGTACACGAGCGCGGTGGCGTCCGGCGTGCGGGCGGCCCGCGCTTCGATCGGCCCGATCAGCGTGGTCGGGGGCAGGGCACGGTCGGTGCGGTTGAACTCCTCCAGGACCAGGGCCCGTTCGGCCGGGGTGAGCACGGCGTGCTCGGCGAGCGGGCGGTGCGGGTCGTCGAGGGTCAGCCGGTCCACCAGGTGCAGGAACCGGTCCTGGTGCGCGGCCAGGGTGTCGTCGTCGTACAGGGCCGGGTTGCCGTCGTGGTCGATGCGCAGGCCGCGGCCGTCGGCACGGTCGTGGACGTTGACCGTGAGGTCGTCCACCGGACCCGCGGACAGGTTCCGGGCGAGCGCCGGGGCGCCCGCGAAGTCCACGCCGTAGTCGAACGGCATGATGTTGACGAGGGGGCCGACCAGCGCGCGGCTCTCGCCCAGCAGGCCGAGGTCGCGGCGGATGTCCTCGTAGCGGTAGCGCTGGTGGCGCCGCACCTCGCGGATGCCGAGCACCACCTGCCGCACCAGTTCGGCGAAGGACACCTCGGGGGACACGGCGAGCCTGAGCGGCAGCACGTTCATCACCATGCCGGGCACGCGCAGGGACACCGAGCCCATGCGGCCCATCATCGGCAGGCCGAGCACCACGTCCGGCTGCGCGGTGACGCGGGAGACGTAGAGGGCCTGGGCGGCGATCAGCACGTCCGGCCAGGTGGCGCGGAGGCGGGCGGCGAGGTCCCGTAGCCGCAGCGTCGTCTCCGGGGTCACGTGGGCGCTGCGGCGCAGGAAGGTCCGGGACGGCAGCGCCCCGCGCCCCGCGAGCCGGGGCGCCTGCGGACGGTCGGCGAACGCCCCGGCCCAGTGGGCGCGGTCCGCGTCGAAGGCCGGTGAGGAGCGGTACGCCGCGTCGTCGGCGATCAGGTCGGCGAGGGAGCCGAAGGCGCGCGGGACGGGCTCGTCGCCGCGGGCGAGGGCCGAGTACACCTCGGCGGTGCGGCGCACCAGCAGGGAGTAACCGTAGCCGTCCATGACGAGGTGGTGGACGCGCTGGTACCACAGCCAGCGGTCCGGTCCGACGCGGAACAGGGCGTGCCGGAACAGCGGGCCCCTCGCCAGGTCGAAGGGCTCGGCCAGGTCGGCGCGCATCCACGCCTCCGCCTCGGCCTCGCCGGCCGGCTCCCGCACGGTCAGCGGCACTTCGACGTGGTCGGCGACGTACTGGCGGGGCCCCTCACTCGTGTCCTCGACGCGGACCACACGCAGCGCCTCGGCCTCGGCGGTCACCCGGCGCAGGGCGGCGGCGAACAGCTCCGGGTCGAGCCGGCCGTCGATCTCCAGGCACTCGGCGGTGTTCTGCGCGGGGCTGAGCGGGTCCAGGGCCTGTGCGTACCACATGCCGGACTGGGCCGCGGTCAACGGGAGTCCGGCCGGACGGGAGACGCTCACACCGCCCCCAGCAGGGGAGCCCAGGCCTCGATGGCGGGCCGCTCGGCCAGGTCGGCGAAGTCGGCCGTCACGGCGTGCTCGCGGCGCCAGCGTTCGAGCAGCGTCATGACCCGGACCGAGTCGAGGCCGTGGTCGACGAGGTTCTCGTCGACGGGTATGTCCGCCGGGTCCTCGCCGAGGCAGTCGGCGACGTCGGCGCGGATCCGTTCCACGGTGAGCGGGGTGGGTGCCACGGCTCAGACCTCCTTCAGGAGCGCGTCGGTGGTGGTGACGACCGCGCAGCGGCCGGCGGCCCAGCGCAGCGCCATGTCGTGGTCCTCGCGGGAGAAGTCGGCGACCGCGTCCGCGACGACGAAGGCGAGGAGGTCCCGCTGCCAGGCGTCGGCCGCCGTCATCAGCACGCCGATGTGCGCGTACACACCGACGATCACAAGCTGGTCGCGGCCCGTGTCGCGCAGCAGGTCCGCCAGGCCCGTGCGGACGAAGGCGCTGTACTTCCACTTCGTGAGCAGCGTGTCCCCGTCCTCCGGCGCGACCGCCTCCGGCACGGCGAGCTTGTCGGGGTCGTCGGCGACGCCGGGGCCCCAGAAGTCGAGTTGGAGTCCGCGCTCCTCCGGCGTCTGGCCGCCGCGCTGGGCCGAGTAGACGACCGGGACACCGAGGCGGCGGTACTCCTCGACCAGCCGCGCGGCGTTCCCGAGCATGCCGGTCAGGGGCTGTTCACCGGCCGGGAAGGCGGAGAGGAAGTGCTGCTGGAGGTCGTGCACGAGCAGGACGGCACGTGCGGGATCCACGGTCCAGGACACGCGGTTCGCGGGGAGTTCGTCCGCTGCCGGGAGCGGATAGGGGGCGATGGCGGGCAGGGCCATGGGGGAGGGCCTCTCGGGGTCGGACTCACCGGCGGCGGAGCGCAGGTGCTTCTTGCTGATCTTGCCTACGCCGGTCTGCGGGAAGGCGTCGACGAACTCGACGAGGTCGGGCACCTTGTAGGCGGCGATGCCGCGCTCGCGCACGAACCGTTTGACCGCGACCGGCCGCAACGGCTCGGCGCCCTCGCGCAGGATCACGTAGGCGAGGGAGCGTTCGCCCAGGTAGTCGTCGGGCACCGCGACCACCGACACGTCGTGCACGGACGGGTGGCCGAGGATGATGTTCTCGACCTCCTCCGGCGCGATCTTCTCGCCGCCGCGGTTGATCTGGTCCTTGGCCCGGCCCTCCACCACGAGATGGCCCGTCGGGGTGCGGCGCACGATGTCACCGGTGCGGTAGAAGCCGTCCTCGGTGAACGCCCGCCGGTTGTGCTCCGGGGCCCGCCAGTAGCCGCGGATCGTGTACGGGCCGCGGGTGAGCAGATGCCCGAACTCCCCGTCGGGGACGTCCCGGTCGGCGTCGTCGACGACACGGATCTCGTCGTCGGGTGAGATCGGCCGCCCCTGCGTGGTGACGACGGTCTCGGTGTCGTCGTCCAGCCGCGTGTAGTTGACCAGGCCCTCGGCCATCCCGAAGACCTGCATCAGCCGGCAGCCCAGCGCCGGCTCCAGCCGTCGGGCCGCCTGCTCGCTGTACTTGGCACCGCCGACGAGCGCCAGCTCCAGGCTGGACACGTCGTGCGCGGTCTCGGTCGCGGCCTGCGTCCACACCAGCGCCAGCGGCGGCACCAGGCCCGTCATGGTGATCCGCTCCCGGGCGATCAGCGGGAACGCGGTGTCCGGGTCGGGCTTCGGGCACAGCACCACCGTGCCGCCCGCGTACAGCACGCCCAGCCAACCGGGGGAACTCATCGGGAAGTTGTGCGCGGCGGGCAGCACGACGAGGAACCGGGTGTCGCCGTCCACGCCGCAGATCTCGTTGGAGCCCCACACCGAGTACAGGTAGTCGTCGTGGGTGCGCGGGATCAGTTTGGACACGCCCGTCGTCCCGCCCGACAGCTGCAGGAACGCCAGCTCGTGCGGCTCGGGCCCGTCGAACGGGGCGGAAGGCTCGCACGGCACTTCGGCCAGCGCGGTGTGCTCGCCGGGCTCGCCCGCCACGAACACGTGCTTGAGAGTCGGCGCCGACTCCCGCATCCGGGAGGCGAGTTCCCGGTGGTCGTAGCCCGCGTGCACGTCCGGGACGACGTACGCGACGGCCTCGGCGAAGGAGCAGAAGTGGGCGATCTCCGTCTCCCGGTGCGCCGGCAGCGCGTACACGGGCAGCGCGCCGATGCGGAACAGGGCGAACACCACCTCGACGAACTCGCCGACGTTGGGCAGCTGTACGACGACCCGGTCGCCCTTGCCGATGCCGTGCGCGAGGAACCCGGCGGCGAGCCGGTCTGCGCGCTCGTCCAGTTCCCGGTAGGTCCAGGTCCGGCGCTCGGGTGCCGGGTCGACCAGGGCGAGCCGGTCGGGGTGCTCGGCTGCGCGCTCACGGAGCATGCCGCCGAAGGTCTCGCCGCGCCAGTAGCCGGCGGCGCGGTAGCGTGCGGCGAACTCGGCCGGCCAGGTGGGCGCGTCCACGCCCGGGGCGAGGGTCACAGCGATGCTCCCACCGCGTCCAGGAACGTACGGAACTTGGCGGCGGTCTCCGCCGTCTCGGACTGAGGCGTGGAGGCCGCCACGACGCCGGCGCCGGCGAACAGCCGCAGGGTCCGGCCCTCGGCCTCGGCGCAGCGGATCGTGACGACCCACTCGCCGTCGCCGTCCGCGTCCTGCCAGCCGACCACGCCGGTGTAGGCGCCCCGGTCGAAGGGCTCGGACTCCGCGATCACGGCCCGTGCCGTCTCGGTCGGGGTGCCGCACACGGCGGGGGTGGGGTGCAGGGCGGACGCGAGGTCCAGCGCGGTCGTCCCGGCGTCGGCCACCTCGCCCGTGACCGTGGTCGACAGGTGCCACATGGCCGCCGTACGCACCAGCGTGGGCCGCTCGGGCACCTCCAGCGCGCCGCACAGCGGCGCCAGCGCCTCGCGTACGGCGGCCACGACGACGGCGTGCTCGTGCAGGTCCTTCTCGGACTCCAGCAGGGCGACCGCGCGTCGCACGTCCTCTGCCAGGTCCTCGCTGCGGGGCGCCGAGCCCGCGAGCGGGTTGGCGGTCAGCCGGCCGCCCCGCCGGGCGACGAGCAGTTCGGGGCTGGCACCGATGAGGGTGCGGCCAGGACCGCTGGGCACGGCGAAGGTGTAGCCGGCGGGGTCGCGGCGGGCCAGGCGGCGCAGCATCGCGGGCAGGTCCGGCTCGTGGGCCGAGGTGAGTTCCAGGGTGCGGGCGAGGACGACCTTGTCGAACTCCCCGGCCCGCATGCGCTCGACCGCCGCCGCGACCGCCGCGCCGTACCGCTCCGGTTCGGGGACCTCCCGCACCGTCCACCGGGGCCGGTCCAGGCCCTCGGGGACGGGCAGGGCGATCAGCGGGTCCTCCCGCAGGGGCGGTGCCCAGCGCACCGACTCCGGTACCGCGAGCGAGGGTGGCGCGTCCGGGGCGAAGGGCAGCGCGCCGACGACCACCGGCACCGGATCGCCCGGCCGGCGCAGCGCGTTCAGCACCTCGCGGACCCGCACGGCGGGCGGGCGCGAGTCGTGGGGTATCGCGGCGGCGGTGCCGCGGCCCAGCAGGGTGCGGTGGGGTGTGGCGAGGAAGCGGTCGGTGGCGGGGCGGTAGGACCCGAGGAGAGCGGTCGCGGCACCGGGTGCGGTCGGCCCGGCGGTGTGCGGGAACTCGTGAAGGGGTTCGTGCAGGGAAAGGGACATGGCTGTCTCCTGTGGGGTGGCGTGAGCGGTCCCGTGGGGGAGGGGCGGGCGGGTCAGGCCCGCAGGGTGGCGCCGCCGTCGACGTACAGGTCGTGCATCGTGATGTGCCGGGCGCGGTCGGAGGCCAGGAAGACCACCGCGTCGGCGATGTCGGCCGGGTCGGCGATCCGGCCCAGCGGGATGCCCGTGCGGTACGAGGCGAGGTCTCCGTCGATCACGCGCCGTGCCGAGGCCGTCTCCTCACCGGCCGTCCACAGGGCGCGCTGCATGTCGGTGAGGGTGGAGCCGGGGGAGACCGTGTTGCAGCGCACGCCGTGTCCGGCCACTTCCAGGCCGAGACACTTGGTGAACATGACGGCGGCGGCCTTGGAGGCGGCGTAGGCGGCGAGGCCCGCCCGGGGGATTCCGGCCGCGTTGGAGGCGACGGTGACGATACTGCCGCGCCCGCGTCCGCTCATCCGGCGGGCGGCGGCGCGGGAGACGTGGAAGACGCCGGTGGAGTTGACGGCGAACGTGGCCGCCCAGTCCTCGTCGGTCAGGTTCACGACGTCCGACGGGCGCAGGATCCCGGCCACGTTGACGGCCACGTCCAACGGACCGAGGGTGCGTTCGGTCTCGTCGGCCAGCGACTCCACGGCGTCGGCGTCGGTGACGTCCAGGAGGCGTGCGGTGACCCGGTCCGCGCCGTGCTCTCCGGCGAGCTCCTCGATGCCCCGGGCCGTGCGGTCGGTGGCGAGGACGCGGGCGCCCTGTTCGACGAGCGCGGTGACGACCGCCGCGCCGATCCCCCGGCCCGCGCCCGTCACGAGGGCGAGCCGCCCGTCGAGTCCGGCGCTCACGAGGTGAGCGCCTTGGTCAGGTCGTCCAGGACGATCCGGGCCGCGAGCGGGCCGCCCGCGCTGTTCCACGCGGAGCCCTGGACCACGACCACGCGGCCCTCCCGCTCGGCCTTCAGCCTGCCGAAGTTGGGCACCTGCTTCGCCTCGGCGTACGCCTTCTCCCCGTCGGCCTTCTCGCCCAGGGTGCCGAAGAACAGCCAGTCCCCGTCGATCGTGGAGAGCTTCTCCAGGCTGACCGGCTCGCTGTGCCCGGTGCCGACCCCCTGCTGGTCCTCCGGCCGGTCCAGGCCGAGGGCGGTGATGGTGGCACCCACGTGGCCCACGCCCCGTCCGACCGCGGACGGCGCCTTGTTCTGCCAGCGGACCACGCTCACGACGGCGCCGGCGTTCTCGCCCAGCTTGCCCTTGGCCGCGCTCACGTCGGCGTCGAAGCCGCTGAGCACCTTCTCCGCCTCGGCCTTCCGGTTCAGCGCGTCGGCCGTGGCGGTGAAGGCCTTCTTCCAGTCCTCGTTGAGCTTGGCGGTGACCACGGTCGGGGCTATGGACTCCAGCTTGGAGACCTCCTTCTTCACCGCCGTGGTCTCGTCGATCAGGATCAGGTCGGGTTGCAGCGCGGCCAGCTTCTCCATGTCGGCCTCGGCGACCGTGGCGACGACCTCCGCCCCGCCCGCCTTGTCGGCCAGATAGGTGGAGACGCCCTTCTGTCCGCGTCCCGCGGTCGCGCCGACCGGCTCGACGCCGAGCGCGAGGGCGGCGTCGAGGGTGGGCTCACTCAGGGTGACGACCTTCTTCGGCTCGGCCGGCACGTCGACCTCGCGGCCCGTCGCGTCGGTGATCTGCCGGGTGCTCGCGTCCTGGCCGCCCGCGCTGTCGCCGTCGTCGTCACCGCAGCCGGTGAGGAGCAGGGCTCCCGCCACGACGGCGGCGACGGAGGTCACGACGGTTCTGCGGGAGGCATGTACGAACGACATGAGAAGAGGACTCCTTGGCACAGAGATGTGTGAGTGGGTGGAGAGTTACGTGGTTCAGAGGGCGGAGGCGGCGTCCGTGCCCAGCAGACGCACCAGGCCGGTGGCGAGGGCACCGTGCCAGCAGACGTAGTCGTGGCCGCCGTTGTACGCGTCGTAGCTGACCCGGTGCCCCGTCGTGCGCAGGGTGTCGTACAGGGCGAGGGCGTGGTCGGCCATGGAGCCCTCGTGCAGTCCGACGTCCAGATGGACCGTCAGGGGCTCGGCGGAGCCGGACGCGTAGCGGCCGACGAGCCAAGGCCTCCCGTACACCTGGGGTTTGGCCGCGCCCGCGGGCGGCAGGCCGGGGCGCCACCACAGGGAGGGCGACTGGGCGAGCACATTGGCGAACCGGTCGGGACGCAGGAGGCCGGCGTACAGCGCGGTCATGCCACCGAGGCTCTGACCGGCGACCACGGTCCGGCGCGGGTCGGTGGTCAGCGGCCAGCGTCCGGCCGCCCAGGGCAGCAACTCGTCCGCCAGGAAGGCGACGAACGGCTCCCGGCAGCCCAGGTCGCGCCACCGGGTGTGCCGGTCGACGGCGTCCGGCGCGACCACGACGAGGGGCGGCAGCGCGCCGTCGGCGATCAGCGCGTCCAGCGTGTCGCCGAGGCCGAGCCGCCCGAACCACATGTCGCCGTCGCACACCACCGCGACCGGCAGCGGTGCGCCGGCCCCGTGGTCGTGCCCCGGCGGCAGATAGACCCAGGCGTCCCGGTCGCCGACCGGCTCCGTGCCCGGTACCCGGTGCCGCTCCACCCGCCCGGCCGGCACGGTGCCCCGGCGCCCGGCCCAGGGCTCGGCCGGGGCGTGCGGCAGGGAGAAGACCGAGCTGTGGGCGGGCTGCCAACGGGTGACGACGGTACGGCGGTTGAGCGGGTCGACCGCGGCGTGCGCGGACAGCGACCGCAGCCGTTGTTGGAGGGCGGCCGGGTCGGTGGGCGCCTCCTTGAGCGAGATGTCGGCGGCCAGCCGGTACGAACCGCGGTGGTCGGCGCGCAGCCGCAGCCCGAGATACCAGACGTCCGTGCCGGGCACCCTCTCCAGCAGCGAACCGGCCAGCCGGTCGCGGTCGGTGACACGGTTGCCGAACAGCAGGACCAGGCGCGTGGCGCGGTGCCCCCGCCACAGGAACGTGACCGCGCGGTGGCCCGGTTCACCCTCGATCTCCTCGACCAGCGGGGTGCCCAGGCGTTCCGTCTCGCTCCAGAACGCGGCCGCCAGCCCGGTCCGCCGTGCCTCGTCCGCGCCCTCCGTCTCCTCCAGCAGGCGTGCGACGCGCGGGCCTGTGATCCGGGCCGGGCGGACGTCCGGCGCGGTGGCACCGCGGGAGGTGGGGCGGGGGAGCGTGGTCATCGGCGTTCTCCGTGAACCGCTGGGCAGAGGTCGGGCAGGAACCAACAGCCGCCGACGAAATCGTCAACAGCCGAAGTTAGGTTAGCCTAAGCTAATCACATGTCCATCGGAGTGTGTGTATCGCGACCGGCCGACCTGGCGCCCGTCGTTCGTCAAGGCGTGCCGCGGGCGGCGGGCTCATGAGCGCCGCGACCGCCCCCGCCCCGGCCGGCCTCGCGCCCGCTGGGAAGAAGCCCCGGCCCAGGGGCTCCCTGCGTGTGGCGGGCCTGCTGCTCGGCGTGGTCCTGCTGGTGGCGACCGCCGCCCTCTCCCTGGCCGTCGGGGCCAAGCAGATCCCCCTCGACCAGGTCTGGTCGGCCCTGTTCACCCCCTCAGGCACGGAGAACGACGCGATCGTGCGGGACTTGAGGCTGCCCCGCACCCTCATCGGCGCGGCCGTCGGCACGGCCCTCGGGCTCGGCGGCGCGGTCATGCAGACCCTGACGCGCAATCCGCTCGCCGATCCCGGGCTCCTCGGCGTGAACGCGGGCGCGTCCGCCGCCGTCGTCACCGCGATCGGCGTCCTCGGCATCACCTCGTTCACCGGCTACCTGTGGTTCGCCCTGGCCGGGGCCGCCCTCGCCGCCACCGCCGTGCACGCCCTCGGCGGCGGCCGCCGGGCCACCCCGGTCCGGCTCGCGCTGGCCGGAACCGCCGTCAACGCCGCCCTGTTCGGCTACGTCAACGGCCTCTCGCTGTGGCACCTGAGCACGCTCGACGAGATGCGGTACTGGTCGGTCGGCACCCTCGCCAAGCGCGACGTGTCCCTGCTGCTCACCGTCGCGCCGCTGCTGGTGGCCGGTACGCTGCTCGCCCTCGTCCTGGCCCGGCCGCTCGGCGCGCTCGCCCTCGGCGAGGACCATGCGCTGGCGCTGGGCACCCGGGTGCGGCGCGTACGGGCGCTGTCCGTCGTCGCCATCACCCTGCTGTGCGGCGGCGCCACCGCCGTGTGCGGGCCGATCGGCTTCGTCGGCCTGATGATCCCGCACGCCGCCCGCGCCTTCTGCGGCCCCGACCCGCGCTGGATGTTCCCCTACTGCGCCCTGTACGCGCCGGTGCTGCTGCTCGTCTCCGACGTGGTCGGACGGATCGCGGTGCCGCCGTCCGAGATCGAGGTGGGCATCGTCACCGCCTTCCTCGGCGGCATCCTGTTCATCCATCTCGTCCGGCAGCGGAAGGTGGCCCAGCTGTGAGCGTCGTGAAGGACGACGCCGCGCCGGTCCGCGCGGACGGGCGACCTCGGACGCGCGGCCTGCGGCCCGGGCTGCTGCGTGCCGGCCGCTGGTCGCTGCGCTACGACACCCGGGCCCTGGTGGTCTGCGTGGCGCTCGGCGCGCTCACGGCGTGCGCCATGGTGCTGGCCATCGGCACCGGGACCTACGAGCTGTCCCCGCCCGAGGTGCTGCGCACCCTGGCCGGCGACGGTCCGCCGGGCGCCGGTTTCGTGGTGCTCGACCTGCGGCTGCCGCGTGCCCTGGTGGCCGCGCTGGTCGGCTTCGGGACGGGCATGGCCGGCGCGGTGTTCCAGTCGCTGACCCGCAACCCGCTCGGCAGCCCCGACATCATCGGCTTCGGCAACGGCGCCTCGGCCGGCGCCCTCGTCGCGATCATCTTCCTCGACGCGGGCGCGCCACAGGTCGCCCTCGGCGCGGTGTGCGGGGGACTCGCCACCGCCGCCGCCGTGTACCTGCTGGCCTGGAAGCGGGGTGTGCACGGCTACCGGCTGGTGCTGGTCGGCATCGGCGCCTCCGCCGTGCTCGGCTCGGCGACCAGCTTCCTGTACGTGCGCGCCGACATCGGCAAGGCGGCGCAGGCGGCCGCCTGGATGATCGGCTCGCTCAACGCCCGCGACTGGACCGACGTGCGCACCGCGGCGCTCGGGCTGGTGGCCCTGGTCCCGGTCGTCCTGGTCCACGGGCGGCGGCTGACCATGCTCGAGATGGGCGACGACACCGCCGCCGCGCTCGGCGTGCCGCCCGAACGCAGCCGTCTCGTCCTGTTGAGCGCCGGCACGGGACTGACCGCGATGGCGGTCGCGGCGGCCGGTCCCGTCCCGTTCGTGGCCCTCGCCGCGCCCCAGCTGGCCCGCCGGGTCACCCGCGCCGCGGGCCCGGGCGTCCTGTCCGCCGGGTGGATGGGCGCGTTCCTGGTGACCGCCGCGGACCTGACCACCCAACGGCTCACGGGTTCGGCCCTGCTCCCGGTGGGCGTGGTCACCGGCGTGGCAGGCGGCGCCTACCTGGCATGGCTGCTGAGCAGGGAGCGATGGGGGTCCCGGTTGTGAGGCCCGGTGGTGGGGGCGGCGGGGCTGCCGGTCGGGCCTGTGGCCGGTTGGGTGGGGCTCCCGGTCGGGCCCGGCGGGGGCTCGCCGTCGGGCTCGTGGCGGGCGCTTGGTGAGGCTCGCCGTCGTGGGCTCCGTCGGGGCTGCTGCGGGTTGCCGGTCGGGCTTACTGCGGGTTTGGCGAGGGCTGCCGGTCGGGCTCGTGGCGGGCTTGGTGGGGGCTCCCGGTTGGGCCCGGCGGGGGCTTGCCGGCGGGCTCGTGGCGGGCGTTTGGTGAGGCTCGCCGTCGTGGGCTGCGTCGGGCTGCTGCGGGTTGCCGGTCGGGCTTGCTGCGGGTTTGGCGAGGGCTGCCGGTCGGGCTCGTGGCGGGCTTGGTGGGGGCTCCCGGTTGGGCCCGGCGGGGGCTTGCCGGCGGGCTCGTGGCGGGCGTTTGGTGAGGCTCGCCGTCGTGGGCTGCGTCGGGCTGCTGCGGGTCGCCGGTCGGGCTTACTGCGGGTTTGGCGAGGGCTCCCGGTCGGGCTCGTGGCGGGCTTGGTGGGGGGCTCCCGGTCGGGCCCGGCGGGGGCTTGCCGGCGGGCTCGTGGCGGGCTTGGTGCGGCTCGCCGTCGGGCTCCGGCCGGCTTGCTGCGGGTTCCCGGTCGGGTCCGTGCCGGGCTCGGCGGAGGTTGCCGGCCGGAACCCGCCGGGCATGGTGTGGGGCTCACCGCCGGGTTCGTGCCGGGCTTGGTGGGGGCGAGAGGACCGCCGGGGCCCGTGCCGGGGCACCACTGGACCCCCCGCGAGGGCTCGCCGCCGGGCGCGTCACTGGGCCCGGTGGCGTGTCACCGTACGTCGGCCTCGCTCGTCGTCGGCGCGTCCATGGCGGGCGGCGTCGCGGGCGGGGACGGCTCGCGCAGGCCGCACAGCAGCAGTCGGCCCGCGGCGGGCAACGCCACCAGCGGCAGCAGCGCCGCCCGCAGGGAGGCCGCGTCGGCCAGCACGCCGAGCACCGGGGCGGCCAGGCCGCCGATGCTCACGGTCAGCCCGAGCGTGACCCCGCCCGCCGTGCCCACCCGGCGCGGCAGGTAGTCCTGGCCCAGCGTGATGTGCAGGGAGAACGGCACGTACAGCCCCGCCGACGTCAGGGCGACGAACAGGTACACCGCGGGTCCCGGCACGAGGACGACCCCGGCCACCGCGAGGACCGTCAGCACGTACGACCGCCGCACCACCTTCAGCCGTCCGTGCCGGTCGGCGAGCCGGCCCCCGGCGACGGTGCCCACCGCGCCGCCCAGGTAGAGCACGAACAGCGCCACCGTCCCCGCCGCGCTCCCGCCGCCCACCCGCTCCCGGACGTACAGCGACACGAACGTGCTCAGGCAGACGAAGACGACGGAACGGCAGACGACGGCGCCGGTGAGCCGCAGGAAGGACGCCCAGTCGTCCCTCCCCGCCACCACCGCCGTACGGCCGCCCGACCCGCGGACCGCCCCGGCCCGACGCACCGCCACCCCGCACAGCACGGCGCCCACGACCGCGGGCAGGACCAGCAGCCCGGAGGCGCCCAGGCCGCCGCCTCCGACGACGGCCCACACCAGCGGCGGCGCCAGCGCGAAGCCGACGTTGCCGCCCAGGGAGAACCACCCCATCGCCGTATGGCTGCCCCGCGCGGCCTCCCGCGCCGCCCTCGCCGCCTCCGGGTGGTACGCGGCGACCCCGACACCGCCCGCCGCGACGGCCGCGAGGGTGAGCGCGTAGGAGCCGGCGAGGCCGCCGAGGGCCACCCCCGCCCCGGCGGCCAGCGTGCTCAGCGGCAGCAGCCACGGCAGCGCCCACCGGTCGGTGAGCGCCCCGAACAGCGGCTGCACCAGCGACGACAGCAGCGAGGCGGCGAGGACGACGCCCGAGGCGGCGGCGTAGCTGTACGCCCGCTCGGCGACGAAGTACGGCACCAGGGCGGCCACCGTGCCCTGGTAGACGTCGACACAGGCGTGGCCGAAGGACAGCAGGGCGATGGGCCGGTTGCGGGTGCGGGTCACCCGTCGATCGTCGCGTCCACCACCGTTGGCCCGCTTTCGATAACCTGCCGACTTGTGTCGGACATCCGCCAGAACAGCGCGGCAGCGGGTACCGGTCCGGGGACCGGTGCCGAGGCGGTGCGCGTTCGCCACACCCCGGCGGCCCCGACCCGCGCCCAGCGGCTGCTCGCCGGGCAGCGGATCGACGCGCACCGGCACGACGAGCACCAGATCGTCCACGCCGGGTCCGGGGTCGTCGCCGTCACCACCGAGGCCGGCACATGGTTCGCGCCGGGGACGCGGGCCATCTGGATCCCGGCCGGCACCGTGCACGCCCACCGGGCCCACGGCCGCCTCGACCTGCACCTGGTCGGCCTCCCCGCCGACACCAACCCGCTCGGCCTCGACACCCCGGCCGTCCTCTCCGTCGGCCCGCTGCTGCGCGAGCTGATCGTCGCCTACACCCGCGACCCCGGGGACACGGGGCCGGAACGCGGCCGGCTCCTGGCCGTACTGTGCGACCGGTTGCGCGCCTCGGCGCAGCAGCCGCTGCGCCTGCCCGCCCCCGCGGACCCCCGGCTGGCCGCGGTCTGCGCGCTCGTCCACGCCGATCCCGCGGACACCCGGACCCTCGCCGCCCTCGGCGCCGCCACCGGCACCTCCGAACGCACCCTCAGCCGCCTCTTCCGCCGCGAGTTCGGCATGACCTTCCCCCAGTGGCGCACTCAGTCGCGCCTCTACCACGCCCTGCGCATGCTCGCCGACGACCTGCCCGTCACCACCGTCGCCCACCGCTGCGGCTGGTCCTCCGCCAGCGCGTTCATCGAGGTCTTCCGCCGTGCGTTCGGCTGCACACCCGGCACCCACAACCGCCGGGCGTGAAACGGGCACCACCTGTTCCTTACCGTCGAGTAATATCGCGCGGCAGGCCCCCATGAGGAGGAACCGTGTCACGGTCCGAACGCTCACCACTGCTGCTCGCCGGCCTGCTGGCCACCGCGGGCGTCGCCCATTTCGCCCAGCCCCGCACCTTCGACGCGATCGTGCCGCGCTCCCTGCCGGGCACGCCGCGGGCATGGACGTACGCCAGTGGCGTCGCCGAACTCGCGCTGGCCGCCGGACTCGCCCTGCCGCGCACCCGCAGGGCTGCCGCACTCACCGCCGCCGCCTTCTTCGTCGGGGTGTTCCCCGCCAACGTCAAGATGGCCTGGGACTGGAGGCACCGCCCCACCCCGCAGAAGGCCGCCGCCCTGGGACGGCTGCCCGCGCAGGTGCCGCTCGTGCTGTGGGCCCGCGCCGTCGCCCAGGGCAGCGAGGGCCGGTCATGAGCAGGCTCCCCGCCGTGGGCGACACCGTCGAGGACTTCACCCTGCCGGACGAGACCGGCACCCCGCGCCGCCTGTCCGAACTGCTCGCCGACGGACCGGTCGTCCTCTTCTTCTACCCCGCGGCCCTCACCACGGGCTGCACCGCGGAGGCCTGTCACTTCCGCGACCTCGCCGCCGAGTTCGCCGCGGTCGGCGCCCGGCCCGTCGGCGTCAGCGGCGACCCCGTCGAACGGCAGCAGGAGTTCGCCGGACGCCACACCCTCGGCATGCCGCTGCTGTCCGACGCCGACGGCACGGTCCGGGAGCGGTTCGGGGTGAAGCGGGGGTTCAGCCTGGCTCCCACCAAGCGGGTCACCTTCGTCGTCGGACCGGACCGCACCCTGCTGGAGGTCGTCCGCAGCGAACTGAGGATGAACACGCACGCCGACCGAGCCCTCGCCGCGCTCCGCGCTCACCGGGAGTGACGGGGCCACCCGCGCCCCACCCCGGTTGATACCGCATCGTCCTGGGATGATCCTGGACGGCATGGAGGAATCCTCCGCCACGATGACCGTCGACGCCCGCGGACTGGTGACCGGGTGGAGCGACGGCGCGCGGCGGCTCACCGGATACACGGCCGAGGAGGTCGTGGGACGCCCCGCGCGGCACCTGCTCGCGCGGGACGCGCCCCCCGGCCCCCTGTCCCGCACCGTCCCGGCCGGCACCCCCGTCCTGTCCGGCACCGCCGTGGTCCGGCACCGCGACGGCCGCCCGGTGGGCCTGCGGCTGCGGGCCTGCCCGCTGCTGGGCGCCGACGGCGGACCGGACGGCTACGCGGTGACCGCCGACCCACCCGGCGCCCCGGCGCCCGCCCTGATCGACGACGCCGTACGGCAGGCCTCCCTGTCGATGTCCGTCCTCGACCTCGGCCTGCGCTTCCTGCACGTCAACGAGACCGCGTGCCGGATGATGGGCAGACCGGCCGACGAACTGATCGGCCGCGGCCTGGCCGACACGCTGGCGGACTTCGAGGGCGACGCCCGGTCCTTCCTGCACCACCTGCGAGTCGTCGCCGACACGGGGCGGCGCGTCCAGTACGAGAGCTACTCGCCCGCGCCGGCCGGTACCCGCCTGCACGCCTGGACCGTGGAGATCTGGCCGGTCCGCGACGCGTCCGGCGCGCTCACCGCCGTCGCCATGGCCGCGCTCGAGAGCACCGAACAGCACCGGGCCCGCGAGCGGCTGGCCCTGCTGAACGCGGCCGGCACGGTCGGCACCACCCTCGACGTCGTCCGCACCGCCGAGGAACTGGTCGGACTCCTCGTGCCGCGGTTCGCGGGCTTCGCCGGCGTCGACCTGCTCGACTGGGTCCTCGGCACCGACGAACCCCTCGCGACGCCGCCCGAGCACGCCGGACTGCGCCGGGTGGCCCACGCCTTTGCCACCGAGGGCTTCCCCACCCCCGCCGTGCACCTCGGCGGGCACGAGGTCCACCCGTCCGACAGCCCTCCCGCCCGGGCGGTGCGGGAGGGCCGCGTCGTCCTCAGCGGCCCCGGCGACCCCGAGTTCGACCGGTGGATGCGCACCCGCGAGGCCGAGGCCCCGCACAACCGCCCCTTCCGGGAAGCCGTCTGCTCGGTGCTGGCCGTGCCCCTGCGGGCCCGCGGCACCACCCTGGGCGTCGCACTGGCCGCCCGGACCGCGCCCCGGGAGCCGTACGCCACCGAGGACGCCGTACTGGCCGAGGAACTGGTCGGCCGGGCCGCCGTCTCCATCGACAACGCCCGTCGCTTCGCGCGCGAGCGCTCCACCGCCCTGGCGATCCAGCGCAGCCTGCTCCCCAGGGACCTGCCCGGACAGGCCGCGGTCGAGGTGGCCCACCGCTACCTGCCCTCCGCGTCCGCGGCCGGCATCGGCGGCGACTGGTTCGACGTGATCCCGCTCTCCGGCACCCGCGTCGGCCTCGTGGTCGGCGACGTCGTGGGCCACGGCATCCCGTCCACGGCGACCATGGGCCGGCTGTGCACGGCCGTGCGCACCCTCGCCGACGTCGACCTGCCCCCCGACGAGCTCCTCACCCACCTCGACGACCTCGTCACCCACCTCGCGGCCGTCGGCGGGGACGACGGCGTCGACGCGGAGATCGCGGAACTGGGCGCCACCTGCCTCTACGCCGTGTACGACCCCGTGTCCCGGCGACTGGCCCTGGCGGCCGCCGGTCACCCCGCACCCGCCCTCCTCCTCCCCGACGGCACCACCCGGATGGTCGCCATGACCGCCGGGCCGCCGCTCGGCGTCGGCGGACTGCCCTTCGAGGCGACGGAGCTGGAACTGCCGGAGGGCTCCGTCGTCGCCCTCTACACCGACGGACTGGTCGAGGACCGCGACCGCGACGTCGACCACGCCACAGCGGAACTGTGCCGGGCGCTGGCCGCGCCCGCGAACTCGCTCGAGGCGCTGTGCGACGGCGTACTCAAGGCCGTGCTGCCCGAGGAGCCCGGCGACGACGTCGCCCTGCTGCTGGCCCGCACCCGGGCGCTGGGCGAGGACCGCGTGCGCACCTGGGACGTCCACCCGGACCCGGTCGGAGTGGCGGCCGCCAGGCGGTCCGTCGGCGAACAGCTGACGGCGTGGGGGCTGGACGACGCGGCCTTCGTCACCGAACTCGTCGTCAGCGAACTCGTCACCAACGCCATCCGGTACGGCGAGCCGCCCATCCAGTTGCGCCTCATCCGCCACACCGCCCTCATCTGCGAGGTCGCCGACGCCAGCTCCACCTCGCCCCACCTGCGCCGCGCCCACGCCTACGACGAGGGCGGCCGGGGCCTGCTCCTGGTCGCCCAGCTCACCCAGCGCTGGGGCAGCCGCCAGACGGACACCGGCAAGACCATCTGGGCCGAACAGGCGCTGCCCGCGCAGTGAACCGCCCGCGCGGTCGCTGCTCGCCCGTCCCTACTTCCCGCCGTCCTCCGCGGCCACCCGTGCCAGCGTGCGGCCGGTGCGCGCGGAGCGGGCCCGCCGGGGGGCGGGGGTGCCGTGCCCGCGCCCGCCGCCGCCCGTCTTCACCAGCAGCCACGCCGCGTCCTCACCGGCGCCGCGGTCCGGGCCGCCGCGGAACCGGGTCAGCGCGTACTCGCCGCGCAGCTTCGCGCCGTGCAGCCGGAACCGGGCGTGCCCGTGCGCCAGCGACTCGGCGAAGTCGACCGGCCGTCCCCGGCGGTCGTGGCTCAGCGGCTCGTAGGTGCCGCGGTCCCACACGATCACCGTGCCGCCCCCGTACTCACCCGCCGGGATCACGCCCTCGAACTCCTCGTACTCCAGCGGATGGTCCTCCGTCGGCACCGCGAGCCGCTTGTCGCTCGGGTCCGCGGACGGACCCTTCGGCACCGACCAGGACTTGAGCACGTCCGCCACCTGCAACCGGAAGTCGAAGTGCAAGGTGCTCGCGTCATGGATCTGCACGACGAAGCGGGGTGCCACGCCCTCACCGGGGGCTCCGCCCTCGCCGGGCGGCCCCCCTCCAGCGGGTTCACCGGTCCGGCCGAAGTCCCGTTTGCCGTGGTAGTCCCGCAGCCCGTCGCCCTTGCCGCCCACCTGACGCTCCTTCCCGGGAGAGCCTCCCCGACCCGGACCGGGTACCCCGCTCAGAACTCCTCGTGCACCTCCGGGTCGCCGCCGATCCGCCGGTGCGCGCGGTCCGCCACCGTGCGCATCTGCTCGGCGTCCAGTTCGAAGCCGAAGACGTCCAGGTTCGCCCGCTGCCGCGCCGGGTCGGCGGACTTCGGGATCGGCACCGCGCCCAGCTGGGTGTGCCAGCGCAGGACCGCCTGGGCGGGCGTCACCCCGTGCGCCTCGGCGACCGCGGCGACGGCGGGGTCGTCCAGCAGGTCGCTGCCCCGGCCCAGCGGGCTCCAGCTCTCGGTGCGGATGCCCTTGCGCTCGTCGTAGGCGCGCAGGTCGTCCTGCGGGAAGAGGGGGTGCAGCTCGATCTGGTTGACGGACGGCAGGACACCCGTCTCCTTCTCCAGCCGCTCGATGTGCTCCGCCGTGAAGTTGGAGACGCCCACCGAACGCACGAGGCCGTCCTCGCGCAGCTTGACCATGGCCTTCCAGGAGTCGACGTACTTGTCCACGCGCGGCAGCGGCCAGTGGATCAGGTACAGGTCGACGTACTCCAGGCCGAGACGGGCGCGGGACTCCTCGAACGAGGCGAGCGTCTCCTCGTAGCCGTGGTGCCGGCCGGGCAGCTTGGTCGTCACGACGATCTCCTCGCGGGGGAGACCGGCGGAGGCGACGCCGCGGCCGACGCCGGTCTCGTTGCGGTAGTTCGTCGCCGTGTCGATCAGGCGGTACCCCGCCTCCAGGGCCTCGCGGACCGCCCGTTCCGCCTCGTCGTCCTTCATCGGCCAGGTGCCCAGGCCCAGGGCGGGGAGCGTGGTGCCGTCGTTGAGCGTGTACGCCGGGATGCTGATCACCGTGGGACCTTCCCTCGACTGTGCGCGGCGGTGTGCCGTCCGGTCCAGCCTCGCCCACGCCGGGACCGGTGATCAACCGGACGGCGCGCAAGGACGTCTGCCACGATCGGCGCATGACGACCGACAGGGCAACGGACAGGGCAACGGACACGACGACGGCAGAGCGTACGGCGGCCACCGGGGCCGGGGGGATCGAGGTGCGGCCGGCCGCCGGGCACATCGGCGCGGAGATCCGCGGCGTGGACCTGGCGGCGGGCCTCGACGCCGCCCAGGTCGCGGCGGTGCGGACGGCCGTACTGCGCTGGAAGGTGGTGTTCTTCCGCGACCAGCGCCTCGACCACGCGGGCCACGTCGCGTTCGCCCGCCTCTTCGGCGAGCCGGTCGTCCTGCCCCGGCGCGGCACGGCCTCCCCGGCCGGCTTCCCGGAGATCGAGACCACCGCCGACCGGCTGGAGCTGGGCGGGCGGTTCGGGATGGAACACGACGAGTGGCTGCGGCGCCGGCGCCACACGCTGCTGCGCGGCTGGCACTGCGATCACGGCGCCCGCGTCGACCCGCCGGCCTTCACGATCCTGCGCGCCGAGACCGTCCCGCCGTACGGCGGCGACACCACCTGGTCGAACCTCGCCGCCGCCTACGCCGGACTGTCCGCCCCGCTGCGTGCCTTCGCCGACACCCTGCGCGCCGAACACCGCCTCGGCGTCGGCTACCAGCCCCGGCCCGGCGACGACGCCTACGTCCGGCATCTCCTCGACCACCAGACCGCGACCGTGCACCCGCTGGTCCGCGTGCACCCGGAGACGGGGGAGCGGGTGCTGTTCGTCAACGGCTACTACGTCGAACAGATCGCCGGGCTCTCCCGGCCCGAGAGCGCGGCGATCCTCGAACTCCTCATCGAGCAGGCCACCCGTCCCGAGTACACCGTCCGCCTCCGCTGGGAGCCGGGCAGCGTCGCCTTCTGGGACAACCGCGCCACCATCCACCTCGCGCCCAGCGACAACGCCCACCTCGGCCACCCCCGCACCATGCACCGGGTGATGCTCACCGGCGACGTACCGGTGGGCGTCGACGGCACCCCGTCCGAGCCGGTCGTGGGGAGCGAAGCGGGCCGCTGGTGAGACGCCCCCCCGGGTGAGGCGGCCCCCGGTGAGGCGGGCCGGGCGCCGGTCACACGAGCGGGATCGTCACCTCGTCCTCGACCGGCGGGTCCTCCTCCTGGGCCCGGTTGCCCGTGGCGGCGAAACAGCGCAGCCGGACCGCTTCCGGCGTCACGTCCAGGCGCAGGAAGCACTTGAAGAAGGGCGGGCTGTACGTCGCCGAACCCGGCGAGAACACCGACGTGTAGATCTTGCGCACGGGCAGCCGGAACCGCTTGCGGCGCTCGGGCCGCCGCGCGGTGCCGAGCAGTCCGGCGACGATCCGGGTGCGCCGGGTGACCCGCGCGCCGGCGCCCGGGGCGCGGCCGGTGCGGATGCCGAGGCGTTCGGCGATCACGGCCGTCGCCTCGGCCTCCGTGAGGGTGAAGAAGCGCCGCAGCCGCAGCCGGCGGCCGTACAGGGCGCTGTAGAAGGCGAGCGAGTCGCCGCGCAGCGGATAGGAGCGGAAGTCGTCCTCGGTGACGCCGGCCACCGACACGCGCGGAATCGTGTGAGTGGCGTGCATGAACGCACCCCCGCCGCCCGCCACGACGTACTGGACGGTGCGGCCGTCCACGTCGACCGGATAGCGCTGGTAGTTGTGGATGTCGCCGCCGATCGCCGCGACGTAGTGGTGGGCGGGGTCGCGCACGATGTCGTCGACCGTGCCGCCGCCGTCGACGGGGCAGGGACGGTGCTCGCCGTCCACGTACAGGGGCGAGCCGGTGACGAGGATCTTCGGCCGGTCACCCGCCGACACCTCGCGCAGCCAGGCGCCCTGCTCCGCGTCGATCGTGCCCAGGAGCCCCGTGTCGATGCCGACGATCCGCACCGGACCGGCGTCGAGCGCCCAGTACGGCCCCGGCTGGACGGCCTGCTGGGCGGGGGCCGAGCGCAGCTTGCGCGCCTCGTCCAGGTGCGGGCCGTCGTCCGGGCGCGGCCGGTGCCACAGCAGGGACCGCAGCCGGGCGGGGGTGAACGGGCGCGGCGCGGGCTCCGGCGGCAGGGGCGGGGCGTCGTCGCAGAAGACGCGCATGAAGCCGCCGAGATCCTCGTACCAGTCGTGGTTGCCCGGTATCGCGTATATGGGCGCCCGGTAGTCGCGGTAGGGGCGGAAGAACTTCGTGCCGTAGTCGTCGGCGCTGCCCACCGGGTAGATCACGTCGCTCGCCAGGACCGCGAACCGGGTGTTGCCGCCCGCCTTCAACAGCCCGGGCACGACGGCGTACTGGGGGTCGTCGCCCTCTCCCGTGTCACCGATGACCAGGAAGGAGAACCGGTCGGGGTCGTCCCGCCGGATCACCTTGTCGGCCGGTGCCCCGGCCGCGGCCCGCTGCGCCACCCAGCGGGAGCGGGTGTGGCCCGTGGGGTCCCCGAACCACGAGGCCAGCACGCCGTTGCGGGCGGCCCACAGCGTTCTCGGGTTCAGCCAGGACAGCTTCTCGGTGCGCTGCGGCATGAGCGCCCGGTAGGCGCCGGGCTCGGCGGAGCCCCAGCCGGCGCCTTCGGCGGAATCGCGTGAGGAGTTGGACACCCGGGCACGGTAACAACGCCCGGTCCGGGGGCCGGACGAGGGCGGCCTCGCCAAGTGCGGCGTCGAATGGGCCGTTTCGCGGACGTCCGGGTCAGAACGTGCGCTTCAGGAGGTCGAGCAGCGCGTCCCAGTGGCGTTCCGTCGCCTTCTCGTCGTACGCGGAGGTGTCGGCCTGGGTGTAGCCGTGGTGCGCTCCCGCGTAGACCTCGCAGCGATGGGTCACGCCCGCCGCGGTCAGGGCGGCTTCCAGACGCTCCTGCTGCTCGGCGGGCATGCCCGGGTCGTGGTCCGCGTGGGCGAAGTAGGCCTCGGCGGTGATGTCCCCGGCCACCAGGTGCGGACTGCTGGGACCGTCCGTCGCCAGGTTCCCGCCGTGGAACCCGGCCACCGCGGCGACCCGGTCCGGGTATGTGCCGGCGGTGCGCAGGGCGAGTCCGGCGCCCATGCAGTAGCCGGTGAGCGCGACGGGGCCGTCGGCTGCCTCCGGGGCCCGGGCCAGCCACTCCAGGTAGGCGCCCGCGTCCCGCATCGCCCGGTCGGGGGTCAGCGACTTCATGATCGGGCCGAGCTGCCGGAAGATCTCCGGCCGTGCCTCCGGGTCGATGAACTCGGGCAGCTCCACGACGGGCGTCCGTCCGCTGCGGTAGAAGACGTTGGGCACCAGGACGGTGTACCCGGCGCCGGCCAGCCGGTCCGCCATGGCGCGCAGGGACGGGCGCAGCCCGAAGGCGTCCATGTACAGCAGGACCGCGGGATGCGGTTCCCCGTCGGCCGGGTGGGTCAGACAGGCGTCGGCGGTGCCGTCGCCGGTGGGGATGTCGACGTCGGTTCCCTCTACGGCGGTCATGGCGTGATGTGCCTCTCTCTGGCTGGTGTTCTCGCGGTCGGGCGGGCGGTGCCGCGCTACTCGAACCGGGTCGTGTCGCCCGCGCCCCGTCGCACGATCTCCGCCTCGCCGTCGGAGAAGTCGACGACCGTGGTCGGCTCGGTGCCGCAGTCGCCGGAGTCGACGACCGCGTCCAGCACGTGGTCGAGCCGGTCCTTGATCTCCCAGCCCTGCGTCATCGGCTCCTCCTCGTCGGGCAGCAACAGCGTGCTGGACAGCAGCGGTTCACCGAGCTCGGCGAGCAGGGCCTGGGTGACGACGTGGTCGGGGATGCGCACGCCCACGGTCTTCTTCTTCGGATGCTGGAGCATGCGCGGCACCTCCCTCGTCGCCGGCAGGATGAAGGTGTAACTGCCGGGGGTCGACGCCTTGATCGCCCGGAACACGTCGTTGTCGATCTGTACGAACTGCCCGAGCTGCGCGAAGTCCTGGCAGACCAGGGTGAAGTGGTGCCGGTTGTCCAGGTGCCGGATCGACCGGATGCGGTCGATGCCGTCGCGGCTGCCCAGCCGGCAGCCCAGCGCGTAGCAGGAGTCCGTCGGGTACGCGATCAGCGCGCCGGAGCGGACGCTGTCGGCGACCTGGGCGATGCTGCGCGGCTGGGGGTTGTCGGGGTGCACGTCGAAGTACTTCGCCATTCATCGAGCTTATGCCCGCTCGGCCGCCCCGACCGACAGGCCCGGCGATCCCGCCCGCCGACGCCGGAACGGGCCTCTGCACAGAGCCATGAGGTAACGTCCCCGACCTGGGCCGAAGACGAGGCGAGGCGAGGAGAAGGCCGACGTGGCGGGCCGAGAGGACGCGGAACGGCAGCGGACATCCGGAGCCGGTGAGCACGCGGGATGGGCACGGGAACTGCTCGAGCACCTGCGGCCGGCCGGACGCGACCTGAACCGGGTCGTGACCTGGCTCGCCGGCACCGCGCACGCGGCCGTGTCGCTGCAGGACGGCACCGGCCGGCTGCTGGCCGGCACCCGCGTGCCGCTGGACGAGGGCCTGGTCGCCGACGTCACCTCCGGCCGGATCGCGTCGGCCGCGCTGGAGGACCGGGGCCGCCATCTCCGGCTCGTCCGCGTGGAACGGTCCCACCCGGCGCGGGCCGCCGTCCTCGCGGTGGCGCGCGAGAGACCGTTCGACCGGCGCGTCTCCGACATCGTCACGCACGCCGCCCAGGTGGTGGAGCTGCTGCTGGCCGGCCACGAGTCGACCGCGGCCGGACAGCGGCTGCGGCGGGCCACCTCCGACCTGCGCCTGGCCATCCTGCAGCTGCTGATGGTGGAGGACACCGTCTCCGCCCGCCGCGTGGCCGCCGGACTGTGGCCGGGCCTGCTGGACACCGACACGGCCTGCGTGTACGTCGTGGAGAGCAGCCCCGCCGAACGGGACCGCATCGCCGAGGAGTGCGTGTCGGCGACGGAGGAACGGGCGCTGGTCGTGCGGTGCCCGGCGGTGGACGGACACGTGATCGTCCTCGCGCCGCGCGACACGGCCGGGCAGGAGCTGCGCTCGCTCGTCGGCCGCCGCCCCGGCGTCTTCCTCGGCGGCAGTGCCCGGCAGGGCCTCGCCCGTACCGCGGCCGCCTACGGACAGGCCGTCAGTGCCCTGGCCGTGGCCCGGTTCCGTCCGCAGAAGGCGGCCCTGTACGCCGAGCGGACCCGTCCCGAGCGGCTGATGGACCCGGCGGAGCTGCACGACTGGACGGCCGGCGTGCTGAGCCCGCTCGACACCCTGTCGCACCACACGCGTGCCGAACTGCTCGCCACCACCCGGCTCGGCCTGGAGTTCACCGCCGTCAACACGGCGAAGGTCCTCGGCGTCAGCCGCAACACGGTCCGCGCCCGCATGGACCGGGTCGAGTCGATGCTGCGCACGGACTTCGCCGACCTGACCGTCCGGGCCGCCGTCCACCTGGCCCTGAACGCCCAGGTGGGCCTCGCCGAACCCCCGCCGGGCGCCGGCGCACGGGCCGGTGCCGCCCGGCTCACCGACCTGCTGTCCGGACCCGCGCTGCGCACCTGGGCCGTCGACCTGCTCGGCCGGCTCGAGACGGACGGCCGGGACCTGAGGCGCACCCTGCGCACCTGGATCGCCGCCGGCGGCAACGCCGAGCGTGCCGCGCAGAGGCTCGGCATGCACGCGCAGACCGTCCGCGAGCACGTCCGCAGCGCCGAGCCGGTCCTCGAACGCGAGCTGCTCGCAGCCGGCAGCGACCTGTACGAGGTCGTGCTGGCCCACCTGGCGGCCGGTGACCTCGACCAGCCGCCGCTGCACGGGACGAAACCGGGCCATCCGGACTCACCTGTGCACGAGTGAGTCCTCCGGGCCCGGCAGCGGGCATCGGCACGATTCACAACCGCGGAGCCGTCCACGTAGGTTCGACGGGCAGGGGGCACGACCGGAACGGGGGACCGGTCGCGCCCCCTGGGACCGGTCAGCCGTGGGGCAGGATCACCGCGCGGCCGTTGACCTTGCCCTCGTGCAGCCGCTCGTAGGCGAGCGGGGCGTCGTCCAGGGAGTACGTCTCGGTGTGCACCGACACGGCGCCGGAGCGGGCCAGGTTCAGTACCTCGATCAGCTCGCTGCGGCTGCCCCAGTACGGGGCGTTGACCGACACCTCGAACGGCAGCATGCCGAACCCGACGGGCAGCGACCCGCCCCCGATGCCGACCAGCGTGACATCGCCCTCGACGGCGGCGACGGCCCCGGCGGTCTGCACGGTGGGCGCCACGCCGACGAAGTCGAACACGGCCTCGGCGCCGAGACCGCCGGTGATCTCGCGCACCGCGTCCGCGGCCTTCGCGTCCGACAGCACCGCCTCGTGCGCGCCCACCGCACGGGCGAGGCGCAGCTTCTCCTCGCTGACGTCCAGGGCGACGACCCGGGCGGACGTCAGGGCGCGCAGCAGCTGGATGGCGACGTGGCCGAGACCGCCCGTGCCGATGACCACCGCGGTCGAGCCGGGGACCAGCTTGGGCAGCGACCGCTTGATCGCGTGGTACGGCGTCAGCCCGGCGTCGGTGAGCGGCACCGCCGCCACCGGGTCGAGCCCGTCCAGCGGGACCAGGTGCCGGGGGTCGTCGACGAGCAGGTACTCGGCCATGGAGCCCGGCCGCCCGAGCCCCGGCGGGCGGATGCCCAGCTCGTCGGCGCGCAGGCAGTAGTTCTCCTTGCCCTCGGCGCACTTGGCGCAGGTGCCGCAGCCCCAGGGCCCGTACACGGCGACCGCGTCGCCCTCGGCGATCCCGCTCACCCCGGCGCCGAGCGCGGCCACCGTGCCGACGCCCTCGTGGCCGAGGGTGAGCGGAAGCTCGTACGGGAAGCCCTCGGCGGGCCAGCTCATCACCGCGATGTCGGAGTGGCAGACGCCGGCCGCGGTCACCTTCAGCAGCACCTGGCCGGGGCCGGGTTCCGGATCGGGGACCGTGACGACCTCGGGCGGGGCCCCGATGGTGCGGTACTGCAGTGCCTTCATGATCGAACTCCTTTGTTCTCCCCCCGGTTCGTCCCCCTGGTTGTGCGACCGGTGGTCAGACGGCGGTGTAGGCGCCGTCGACCAGGTGATAGCTGCCTGCGACGAAGGACGCGCGCTCCGAGAGCAGGAAGGCGATCAGCTCGGCGACCTCCTCGGAGCGTCCGAGGCGGCCGGCCGGGTGCAGGGCGACCAGGCCGTTGTAGGCCGCCTCGTCCATGGTCTTCAGCAGCGGGGTGTCGATGAAGCCCGGACCGACCGCGTTGATCCGGACGCCCTGGGCGGCGTACTCGGCGGCGGCCGCCTTGGTCAGCCCGACCACGCCGTGCTTGGCGGCGACGTAGGCGGGGGAGCCGGCGAAGCCGACCGAGCCGAGGATGGAGGCGACGTTGACGATGGAGCCGCCCCGGCCCGCGGCCAGGATGGCGGGCAGTTCGTAGCGCATCGAGTAGAAGACGCCGTCGAGGTTGGTGTGCACGACGCGCTGGTAGGCCTCCACGTCGTACTCGCCGGTCGGGGCGCTGGGGCCGCCGATGCCGGCGTTGTTCACGGCGAGGTCCAGGGTGCCGTACGTGTCGACGGTGAACCTGACGGCCGCCTCGACGGACTCCGGACGGGTCACGTCCAGCTCGACGGCGGCGGCGCGGACGCCCTGCGCCGTGAGCTCGGCGACGGCCTTCTCGGCGCCCTCGGCGTTGAAGTCGGCGACGACGACGTTCGCGCCGCCGGCACCGAGTCGGCGGGCGGTGGCCAGTCCGATGCCGGAGGCGGCGCCGGTGACGAGGGCGGTACGTCCGGCGAACTCGGCGGCGTACTCGATGGTGGCGGGGGTGGTGCCGGTGGTGCTCATGGTGCTCTTCTCACTCTTCGGTGGTGCTGTCGGGGGTCGCGGCCGCGGCCTCCGAGGTCAGGGCGTCGTAGGCCCGCTCCACGAGGGCGGCGAGGTCTGCGGCTCCCGAATCCCGCTCACCGCCGCGCGCCCACAGGCGCAGGGCGGCGATCAGGACTCCGGCGGCGGCGTCGACGACGGCGGCCGGGCGCACGTCCCGGGCGTCGTCGCTGCCGAGCCGGCCGGCGACGATGCGGATCGACTCCTCCTGGGCGTCGACCCGGATGCGCTGGTAGGCGGCGAACAGCTCGGGCTCGGTGTCGGCCAGGGCCAGCAGGCGGCGCATCCGCGGACGCACGTGCCAGGCCGGGTCCTCCCGGTCGGCCAGCCACTCCCGCACGGCCCTGCGATAGGCGAGCAGGGGCGGCTCCTCGGCGGGGCGGGAGCGCAGCAGCGCGTTGATCCGGTCGCCGTCCCGGCGGACGAAGTCGAGCGCCGCGTCCTCCTTGCCGGCGAAGTGCCGGCTGAACGTGCGGCGCGTGACGTCCGCGCGCTCGGCGATCGCCTCCACCGTGGTCGCCGCCGAGCCGCGCTCCAGGAGCAGGTCGCAGGCGGCGGTGGCCAGCGCGTCGCGGGTCTGCCGCGCCTTGCGCTGCCGCCGGTCCTCGGTGGCGGGGGAGGGCTTCGTCGCCGTCATGCCTCCGAGCGTACACCTGGAAGTGTCCCAATGAGACATGTGACCCGATGGGACATTACGTGTCCGGAGCGACCACGCCGTACGGCGCGGCTCATCCCGCGTGCCGCAGCGCCGCGCGCGCCGCCGCGACGGCCTGCTCGGCGTAACCGCGTCCGAACAGCACGGCGTGCACCAGCAGCGGGAAGAGCTGGTGCACGCCGACCCGGCCGGCCCAGCCGTCGGCGAGCGGCGCCGCCCCCTCGTAACCCGCCAGGATCCGGTCCAGGTGCGGACAGCCGAAGAGCCGCAGCATCGCCAGGTCGGTCTCCCGGTGCCCGCCGTGCGCGGCCGGGTCGATCAGGTGGACGTGCCCGTCGGCGCCCCACAGCACGTTGCCGTTCCACAGGTCCCCGTGCAGCCGGGCAGGCGGCTCCGCGGGTCCCGCCAGTTCGGGCAGCCGCTCGCAGACCCGCTCGACGTCGGCCGCCTCGCCCGCCCGGACGGTGCCGGCGTCGACCGCGCGGCGCAGATACGGCAGCACGCGATGCGCGGCGTACCAGCGGGGCCAGTCGTCCCCGGTGACGTTGCGCATCGGGGCGAGCCCGATGAAGGCGTCCTCGGGCCCGCCGGGCGGCGCGGCACCGAACGCCGGCGCCCCGGCGGCGTGCAGTTCGGCCAGGTCCCGGCCGAACCGCACCGCCGCGCGGGCGCTCGACGGCCCCTGCGCCACGCGGTCGGAAACCAGCCGGCTCTCGTCCACGCCGTGCACCACCGGGACCCGCACCGTGCCCGCGTCCGCCAGCCAGCGCAGCCCCGCGGCCTCGGCCCGCGCCGCACCGGGGCCGTCCGCGGCCTTGACCACCACCGAGCGGCCGTCGTCGAGGTCGACTTCGGTGAGCGCACCGGACAGCGGGCGCTCGCCGGTCACCGCCCGACCGGTGAACCGGGCCGCGACGGCCGACGAAGAGCTGGCGGGACACATGACCACGAGCCTAGGACCACCCCACCGCCGAGTCGGGTCCACGCCACGGCCGACCGGCGGCGTGCCGGGGTTTCCTGCCGCCGACCCGGTGAAAAGCGCCGGGTATGCCGATCGGACACCCCGGGCGCGGGGGAGCAATGGGACTATGACCAGTTCAGCGTTTCATCGCACGATCACCCTGCCCGCCCCCGTGTGCCGGCAGGCCGCACAGCACCTCGAGCAGGCGGTGCACAAGGCCATCGACGGTGCCGCCACGCCGTGGCGCGCGTTCCGCGGGGCCGACGGCGACGACTTCGCGTTCTCCGTGCCGGTCGTCGAGCAGGCCGCGGGCTGTCTGCTGGTGCTGGCCGCCGAGAGCGCCCAGAGCCTGCGGCCCTCCGCACTGCGCGCCCTGATCACCGTCGCGCTGCACCTGCGGGACGCGGCCGAGGCGGTCCGCCGTCCCGCGGTCCCCAGCCCGGCCTGGTGAGCGCGGACCCCGCGCGAAAGGTGCGGGAACGTGGGTCCGGCGCGAGGGTGCCAGAACGCGGAGCACGCGGAAACGCCGCACCCCAGGTCTGAACGTGTGTTTGGCTCGGAGTCATGGAGTACAAGCGATTCCTCGACTGCCTCGCGGCCGACCACGACCGGCTGCGGGCCGTCGTCGAGACCGACGCCGACGCCCCGGTGCCGGCCTGCCCCGGCTGGACCGTCGCCGATCTGACTCGCCACGTCGGCGAGGTCTACCTGCACAAGGCCGCCGCCATGCGCGACGGGGCCGAGCCCGATCCCTGGCCGCCGAAGGAGTTCGCGGACGAGGCGCCGACGGCGCTGCTCGACCGGGGCTGCACCGCGCTGCGCGCCGAGTTCGCCACCCGCGCCCCCGGGGACCCGGCCGGTACCTGGTACGGCCCCGACCAGAGCGTCGGCTTCTGGATCCGGCGGATGGCGCAGGAGACCGTCGTCCACCGCATCGACGCCGAACTCGCCACCGGACGGCCCGTCACCCCCGTACCGGACGACCTCGCGGTCGACGGGGTCGACGAACTGCTCGAGGTGTTCGCCACGTACGCCGTGGCCGAGTGGGGCGACTACTTCGCCGGGATCCTGGACGGCTCGCCGGGGCGTACGTTCCTGGTGCGGGCCGGTGACGACGCGGCGTGGCGGGTGCGGACCGGTCCGGGGGAGTTCACCGTCACGGACGGCGCGGGCGACGGCACGGCCGACGTGACGCTGAGCGGCTCCCCGGAGAGCGTGCTCAGGTCGCTCTGGAACCGGGCGGGCGACGGCGGGGACGGCGGCGTGAGCGTCGAGGGCGATTCCCGGGCCGTGGCGGAACTGAGGCGCTGCATCGTCGTCGCGACCCAGTGAGCGGGCGCCCGGCACGGGGCCCGCGCCGCGGGCGTCAGGTGCCGACGAGGCGCAGTGCCAACCACAGGGCCACCGTCGAGGCGGCGACCGTGGCCGGCACGGTGAGCAGCCCCAGCCGGGTGAAGCGGCCCAGCTCCACCTCGAGGCCGTGCCGGTGCAGGATGCGCCGCCACAGCAGGGTCGCCAGCGAACCGACGTAGGTCAGGTTGGGACCCAGGTTCACACCGATCAGCACGGCGAGGACCTGGGCGGGGCCGGCGGGCGCGGCCAGGGGGAGCAGGGCGAGCACGGCCGGCAGGTTGTTGACGAGGTTGGCCAGCAGCGCGGCGACCGCCGCCACCCCCAGCAGCGCCGGCAGCGAGTCCCCGTCGGGCAGCAGCCGCCCCAGCCCCCTGGCCGGGCCGTCCGCCACCACCGCCTGCACCACGACGCCGAGGGCCAGTACGAACAGGCAGAACAGCGGCGCGGCGGCGCCCGCCATCTCCCGGGGCGTGACATGGCGCCGGGCCAGCGCCCGCACCCCGAGCACCAGTACGCCGCCGAGCGCCGCCCAGGCGGGGTCCACCCCGGCCGGCGACGCCAGGGCGAACCCGGCCAGGGTGAGGGCCACGACGATCACGGTGAAACGGGGCACCGCGGGCGCGGGCGGCGTGGCCGGCACGGTCGGCCCGGCTCCGGCGGCGCCCGGCGCCTTCGCGGGCACGGGGCGGACGCGTGCGGGAGCGACCGGTACGGGGCCGACGCGCGCGGGCGCGACGGACACGGGCTCGGCCAGGTCCGCGCGGAAGAAGCGGCGGAAGACGGCGTACTCGACGGCGATCGCGGCCAGCCAGGGCAGCGCCATCAGCGCGGCGAACCGGGTGAACGTCAGCCCACTGGCCGTGAACGCCAGCAGGTTGGTCAGGTTGGAGACCGGCAGGAGCAGCGAGGCGGAGTTCGCCAGGTGAGCCGTCGCGTACACGTGCGGGCGGGCCCGGGCCCCGGCCCGGGATGCGGTGGCGAGGACCACGGGGGTGAGCAGGACGGCGGTGGCGTCCAGACTCAGCACGGCCGTCACCGCGCAGGCCACGGCGAACACCCCCGCCAGCAGCCGGTGCGGGCTGCCCCCGCACCGGCGGGCCACGGCCGCGCCGACGGCCTCGAACAGGCCCTCCTTCGCGCACAGGTACGCCAGCATCAGCACCAGCGCGAGGAAGGCGACGACCGGCAGCAGGGTACGGGTCTGCTCCCACGCCTCGCGCGGGGTGACCGCGCCGAGCGCCAGCACCAGCGCGGCGGCGGGCACGGCGGCCACCGCCTCCGGCAGCCCCCGGGGACGCAGCACGGCGAAGGCCAGGACGCCCAGCAGCAGGACGAGGGGGACGGCCTCGGAGAGGACGGCGGTACTCAGGACTTCTCCTCCACACCGGTGAGCCGGGCGGGAACCCGGTGATCGGCGAACGGGATACAGGGTCGCACCCGGGGCGGGGACGAGGTGCGCAGGACGTGGTGTGGCCGAGGCCACGCCGCGGGCGAGACCCGGGCCATGTCCCGCGCGGTACGCCGCGGGCTACCGTTCTCACGGACCCGTGTTCCCCACGACGAGCAGTTCGGACGGCCCGGCAGTGCACACAGATCTCTCCCCCGTCATCGCGGCGACCGCGCAGTGGCTCGTCCGCGCCTATCCGGCGTCCGGTGGCGCGCTGGCCGGCGCCCTGTGCGAGGTGCAGGCCCGGCAGGCCGTGACGGTCGCGGCCCGGCTGCGCTACCCCACGCCGATGGACGTGGCGCTGCTGGGCGTCGCGGGCCCCGGAGGCGCCGCCCGGCTCGACTGGATCACCGGCGCCGACGGCGCGACGCCCGCCGACCCGGACGCGGACGCCTGGCGGACCTGGGTGGACGAGGTCGTCGCCAGCTGGGCGGCCTGTCTGCTGACCGACCCGGCGCTCGCCGGGCCGGCCGTGGCCGCGCTGGCCGGGGGCGGTCCCTCGGCCGGGACGCCCGCGGAGTTCCGCCGCCTGCTCGCACCCGACGAGGCCGACCGCCGGGCGGCGGCTCTGCTGCGCCACCCGGACCTCGTCGCCCCCGTCGCGGCCCTGCACCACGCCCAGCTCGTGACCCGGCTGGACCCGGGCCAGGCCCTCGTCGCCTGATCCGCGCCGGGCCGGGGGCGGGCGGCGCCCGCCCGGCTGCGGGGCGGGGCACCCGCGCGGACACCGGCGGGCCTCAGGCAGCCGTCTCCAGGTTCGCCACCGGTGACAGCCGCGGCACCGCGGTCCGGCGCTCGCGCAGCAGGTGGCCCGCACCGATCGTGCCGGCGATGATCAGCCCGCCTGCGATCAGGGCGCCGCGGGCGCCGGCCAGCTCCATCAGGAGGCCCAGCGCGGGCGGCCCGCCCAGGCCCCACACCGTGCCGATGCTGCCCCACACCCCGAGCACCCGGCCCCGCATGTGCGCGGGCGGGTCGGTCTGCAGCACCGCCGTGCCGGCGGTGTCGGAGACGGACTCCACGACGGCCATCGGCAGCACCATGACCAGCAGCACGGCCAGCGACGGCGACATGCCCGCCACCACCTGGAGCAGCCCGCCCGCCGCCGCCAGCGCGCCCACCACCCGTACCGAGGGGCGGCGCAGCCGGGCACCGAGGACGGCACCGACGATGCCGCCGACCGCCAGCACCGTGGAAACCGTGCCGAACGACCCCGCGCCGCCCGCGAGCGGCCCGGTGACCAGTACGGCCAGGGTCAGCTGGTAGTTGCGACCGAAGACGGCGCTGACCCCGGTGACACCGGCCAGCGCCAGCAGCCGGGGACGGCGGGCGAAGAAGGCCAGGCCCTCGCGCACGCTCATGGTGTCCCGCGTACCGCGGTCCTTCGCCGCCGCCACGGGCCCGACCGCACCGCGCGCCGGTCGCAGGAAGGGGATGACCGAGGCCACGAACAGGAACGACAGCCCGTTGGCGGCGTACGCCGCGGCCGTGCCGAGGAAGCCGACCGTCACGCCGGCGAGCGCGGCGCCGGTGAGCCGGCCCGCCTGGTGCACCAGCGCGCCCACGCCGATGGCGGACGGTACGTCCTCGCGCGGGACGAGATCGTTGCCCAGCAGGGAGCACGCCGGGCCGTCGACGGTGGCGATGACGCCGGTGACGGCGGCCAGCACCATCAGGGAGGTCAGGTCGAGCCGGTCCAGCGCCACCATGAGCGCGGTCACGAACGCGACCGTTCCGAGCAGCGCCTGGCTGACCGCGGCGGTCAGCCTGCGCGGCCAGCGGTCGACGGCCGCACCGCCGAACACGCTGATCAGCAGCGCGGGCGCGGCCTGGACGGACATGGACAGGCCCGTCGCGGCGGCGGACCCGGTGATCTGCAGGACCAGCAGGTTCTGCACGGTGAGCTGCATCCACGTACCGGCGTTGGACACGAAGTTCGCGACCGACCACCAGCGCATGCTGCGGTACCTCAGGGAGCGCCACGGCGAGGTGGTCGCGGACCCGGACGGCACGGGGGCGGGAGGCGGCGGGGCGGAGACGGAGGAAGAAGACACAGGGCGCCACTCGAAGGCGGGTCGGGGGACCCGGAAGGGGATACGGACGGGAACGAGAGGGCCGGCTGCGCTGCGCGGCCGTTCCACTGAGCCGGAGACGGCGCCGACCATCGTGGCAGAAGGGACCGGCCAGTCTTCGCCGGTCCGCGTTCCCGCCCGCTGCCCGGGAGGACCAATCGCCGCTGCCCTGACCGCACTTGGCGAACCGAGTGTGCTTGATCACAGCCCTTGACCACAGCGCCCGGCACCCCGGCGCGGGACCCGTCGGCCGTGACCGTGGTCACGGGGAGCGGTCCAGGGGAGCGGTCCAGGGGAGTGGTCCAGGGGAGCGGTCCAGGGAGTGGTTCCGACGGCGGGCAGCGGAGCATGTGAGCGCCTCGGTGGGGCACTCGGGGCACGCTCTTCAGCGCTCCGTGAGCGCACGGTGAGTGCTCCGTGAGGGCACACCGGCGCTCCGTCAGCGCCTCGCCGAGGGAGAAAGGTCGTCCTCATGATGCCGATGGCGGCGTTCAGTCCACGGGGGGAGTCCCGCGCGCCCTGGGACCGTGTCCTGGTGACCGGAGGTGCCGGATTCCTCGGCTCCCACCTGTGCACCCGGCTGCTCGACGCGGGCGCCGAGGTCGACTGCCTGGACAACCTCTCCACGGGACGTGCCGAGAAGGTGGCCCACCTGGCGGGCCGCCCCGGCTTCCGCTTCCTGGAACGGGACATCTCCGAACCCGGCTGCGCGGACGCGCTCCCCGGCCCCTACGACCTGGTCCTGCACCTGGCGGGGCCCGCGGCCCCGGCCGCCTGGCCGGAGCGGCCCGTGGACGTCCTCGACGCCGGCAGCCTGGGCACCCGTACCGCCCTGGCCGTCGCCGGCCGGGACGGGGCCCGGTTCCTGCTCGCCTCCTCGCCGCCGGTGTGCCCCGACACCCGGGTCGGCGACGTACCCGACGACGCCGACCCGGTCCGGCCCCACAGCGCCTGCGCCGAGGCCGTCCGGTTCGCCGAGGCCCTGGTCGCCGCCCACGCGGGCGCCCACGGCTCGAACGCCGGGATCGTCCGGCTGTTCACCGGCTACGGGCCCGGCATGCGGACGGACGGGGCAGGGACGCCGGCCGCCGCCATCGAGCAGGCCCTGGCCGGGCGGCCGGTCACCGTCCCCGGGGACGGCAGCCGGACGCATCCCCTGTGCTACGTCGACGACATGGTGGACGGCGTACTGCTGGTCGCGGCCGGCCGTTCGGTGCGGCCCGTGGACATCGGCGGCGACGAGGAGCCCTCCGCCGCGGAGATCGCCAGGCTGGTGATCGAGCTGACCGGCTCCGACTCGCCGCTGACGTTCGTCGAGGACACCGGGGACGGGCCCACCCAGCCCCGGCCGGTCACCGGCTTCGCCCGCGAGATCTTCGGCTGGCTGCCGAGCGTGACCTGGCAGGACGGCCTGGAACGCACCGTCGCCGCCCTCCGTGGACGGCCCGATCCGGTCCCGACGGCGACCGGGGAGACGGCGCAGGGGCGGACGGGGCAGTGGTGGGCGTGAGCGCGCGCGTCGCCCGGCGCGGCGCGTGCGAGCGCGTGCGAGGGGCCCGTCGCCGTGGCGACGGGCCCCTCGCACGTTGAGCCGGCGGTGGCCGCTCAGTCGGACTTGCCCCGCCCCGACAGCGCGTCCCGCACCCGGTCGACCATGCCCGCACCAGGGGCGAGCAGCTTGTTCATCGGCGGCTTGTCCGGGGAGGACGGGTGCGGTCGGGTCGGCGCCGTCTTCTTCGCCTGACGGACCTTGTCGCCCAACTGGTCCAGGGCGTCCGCTGGGCACGCCTCGCGGAGCCTGGGGAAGAGGTTGCCCTCCTCGTCGGCGACGTGCTCACGGATCTCGCTCATCAGCTTGCCGATCAACCGGTCGAACTCGGCGTCGTCCGCCGCGCAGCCCTCCAGGTCCTTCATGATCTGCTCGGCGCCGGCGTGGTCCTCGAGCTCCTTGTCCGCGAGGGCGCCGCCGTTCGCCACGTGCTCACGGACAGCCGGGTACAGATACGCCTCCTCCGCCACCGAGTGCCGGACCAGCTCGATCGTGGCCTGATCGGCGTACAGCTTGCGGTCCTTGTGACCGGACGGCAGTGCCTCGATCTTGCCGAAGAGCTCCTCGACCTCACGGTGATCGGTCGTCAGCTCGTCGATGACGTTTCCTCCGTGTCCCATGTTCCACCTCCAGAGTGTTGTGGCGGCTACGGGACCGACCCGCCACGGGCATACGGACGACCGGGTCCCCCCTTGCGCGGTGCGCTAACGCCCGGTTCACGCCCCCAGCTTGGCCCGGACACCGCCCGCCCGCGCCACGGGGCCGGCGGCGGACCGCACCGAACGGCGCACCAAGTGGGCGTCGTGCCGGAGGTCCTTGGCGGCGTGCCGGCCGCGCCACAGCAACGAGGGCGCGCTGCCCGTGTCGTCGGCGGCGATCAGCAGCCCGCCCATCATGGACAGGTTCTTCAGGAAGTGGATGCGCTGCTGGGCGCGGTCGGAGGGGTCCTCCGCCTCCCAGTACCGGTGTGCCGCCAGCGTGGTGGGGACCAGCGTCGCCGCGAGGGCCAGCGCGGCCAGCCGCGGACAGCGGCCGAGCCCGAGCATGATGCCGCCCACCATGTGCACGGCGCCGTTGAGCCGTACGAGTTGCTCGGTGCTGTCCGGCAGCACCGGTACGCGGTCGGCCACCGGCCGCGCGATCGGCTCGGCCGCCGGTGCCACGTCCTGCGGCCTGCGCAGCGAGTGCAGGCCGCCCGCTACGAACATCGAGGCGAGCATCGGCCGGCCGGCCAGACGCAGAAGACTCATGACGCTGTCTCGCTCTCTCCGAGGGGGTGTCAACGGGGTCATCAGCGGGGGTGTGCCCCACTGGGATCATCAGGTGCTCCGGGCGGCCCGCGCCATTCGGCGTCCGGTGCGGCACCGGTGCTCTCCGGTACCGCACCGGACGGGGAACACGCAGGTCACAGGCTGGTGAGGATCTGGGGCGACAAGTTCTTGATCATGGTGTTGGTCCAGCGCATCTGGCGCAGTGTCTGCGGGTGACAGGAGGAGGCGAGCGCCAGCAGCCCGCTGTCCTTCGACGCCTGGGCGGCCTGGGCCAGCATCTCCCAGTGCAGTGAGTTCTCCGCCGCGGCGACGTGCAGCTCCCGCAGGTCGCGCAGGAGCAGCAGGCCCGGCTCCGGCCGGTGCACGACCGCCTCGGACGCCTTCTTCCGCAGCGTCGCGAAGACGCCGTCCGCAGAGTGGTCCGGCCCCTCGCCCAGCTTCACGCCGTGCTCCGCGGCGACCTCGGCGATCCGCCGCACGTGCTCGCGGGACCAGCGGGCGATGTCGGTGGCGACGTGGTGGACCTCGTGCTCGGTGCGGTGCCGCTCGGCGACGGTCACCAGGTCGTGCGCCAGGTGCCGCTCGCCGCGGTGCAGGGTGCGCAGGGTCAGGGTGATGCCGTTCACCGGGCGCCTTCCTCGTGGCCGTGCGGGAACTCGGTGGGTTCCTGCTGTGTCGTGTGCGCCGCCGGTCCGCCCGAGGTGGGCGGGGCGACGCCGGCGGCGGCCGGTGCCGACGCGGTGGTGGTGGGTGCCGGGGAGGGCCGGCCGTCCCCGCGTTCCACGAGGGCGAGCGCGGCCGTGCCCGTCTTGAACAGCGGCTGCTTGGAGGCCGGGTCCCAGTCGGTGATGGTCGTCTCGTTCGCGGCCCGCCCGGGAGTGTCCGGTCCCGGCCCCGACCCGCCCTCGGTGTCCCAGTAGCCGTAGTGGAACGGCACGAACAGCAGCCCCGTGCGGATGCCGGTCACCCGCAGCCGCCCGCGCAGGGCGCCGCGCCTGCTGGTGACCTCCACCAGATCGCCCTCGCCCAGGCCGAGCCGTTCCGCGTCCCGGGTGGAGATCTCCACCCACACGTCGGGAGCGGCGTCGTTGAGCTGGGGCGCGCGCCCGGTCTTCGTACGGGTGTGGAAGTGGTAGATCGTCCGCCCCGTCGTGAGCTGGAACGGGTACTCCTCGTCCGGCTCCTCGTGCGGCGGCAGATAGGCGGCGGCCTTCAGCATCGCCCTGCCGTCCGGGTTGAGGGAGCGGTACTCCACGACCTCCTGCGACGCTCCGGTCTCCAGGTCCTTGCCGTAGCTCTCGCACACATCGGGGTGGGCCCAGGAGATGCCGTCCGTGTAGAGCCGCGCGGTGCCCTCCGGGTTCCGCTCGTCGCAGGGCCACTGGATGCCGCTGGTGTCGCGCAGCAGGGCGTAGGACAGGCCCGTGTAGTCGCAGGGGCGGCCCGCGCTGCACCGCTTCCACGCCTCGAACGCCGACTCGGGATCGTCCCAGGTGATCAGCGGGCCGCCGTCCTTGTCCCGGAAGTCCATGCGCCGTGCGTAGTCCAGGAAGATGTCCAGGTCGGGCTTGGCCTCGCCGGGCGGCTCCACCGCCTTCCGGGACAGGTGCACCGTGCGGTCCGCGTTGGTGAGCGCGCCGGTCTTCTCGCCCCAGGTGGCGGCGGGCAGGACCACGTCGGCCAGTTGCGCCGTCTCCGTCAGGTACAGGTCCTGTACGACCGTGAACAGCCTGTCCTGCGTCAGGATCGAGCGGATGCGCGACAGTTCGGGCATCGAGACGGCCGGGTTGGTGCCGCTGATCCACAGCATCCGGAGCGAGCCCTGCTCGGCGTACCGGAAGATCTGCATCGCGTGGGTCGGCGGCGCGAAGTGCGGGATGGTCTGCGGCTCGACGTTCCACACCCGGGCCAGGTCGGCCACGTGCGCGTCGTTCTGCCAGTTGCGGAAGCCCGGCAGGTCGCCGTCGGCGCCGCACTCGCGGGTGTTCTGGGCGGTGGGCTGGCCGTTCATCTGGAGGAGGCCGGCGCCGGGCCGGCCCAGCATGCCGCGGATCAGGTGCAGGTTGTTGACCTGGACGGCTGCGGCGGTGGCCTGGTGGGACTGGTAGACACCCTGGAGGACGGTGGAGACCAACGAGTCGGTGGTGCCGACGAGTTCGGCCGCCTCCTCGATCCGGGCGGCGGGGACGTCGCAGATCTCCGCCGCCCACTTCGGCGTGCAGTCGGCGACCCGGGCGGCCAGCTCGTCGAAGCCGACGGTGTGCGCGGCGATGAAGTCGCGGTCGATCCACTCGTGCCGGATCGTCTCGTGCAGCAGGGCGTTGAGCAGGGCGACGTTGGTGCCGACGCGCGGCGCGAGGTGCACGGCGGCGTGTTCGGCGACGCGGGTGGGGCGCGGGTCCACGCACAGCAGGCGCGGCGGGTCGGCCCCCTCGAAGCGGTCGAGAAGCCGCATCCACTGCACGGGCTGGGTCTCGGCGATGTTGTGGCCGAACAGCGCGATCACGTCGGCGTGGTCGAAGTCGTCGTAGCTGCCGGGCTGCCCGTCGCAGCCGAAGGTCTCCTTGAGCGCTTCCGCGGCCGTCGACGTGCACAACCGGGTGTTGCCGTCCAGGTGGTTGGTGCCGATGCCGGCCCGGGCCAGGACCGCGAGCGTGTAGTACTCCTCCAGGAACAGCTGGCCGGTGGTGTAGAAGCCGATCGAGCCCGGCCCCCGCTCCTCCAGCAGCTCGCGCGAGCGGGCGGCCACCCGGTCCATCGCCGTGTCCCAGTCCGTCTCCACCAGCCGCCCGTCGCGCCGCACCAGCGGCTGGGTCAGCCGGTCACGGGAGGCGTTCGCCTGCCAGCCGAACAGGTCCTTCGGGCCGAGCCGGCCCCGGTTGACCCGGTCCACGTCCCGGCCCCGCACGCCCACCATCCGGCCGTCGGCCACCGCGATGTCCATCGCGTCGCCGTCCGAGTGCAGGGTGGACGCGGACTGCACCCATCGCTGCACCGCCCCGGGCGCCACCCCGTCCGCGAGAAACGTGTCCACCCGGGCCGGCCAGGTCGCGTGCCGCCCGTAGGGCACCCTGGCGCCCCACGGCCGCGCGATCCGGTCCGTCGCATCCTCCATCGCCGGCCTCCAGCCAACTTCCAACGTTCCGTCGTTCCGCCCCATCGCGGGCCGCCGGGTACCCGGGCACGGGGGATCGAAGCGAACCACTTGTGGGAGCGCTCCCAGCGAGGCAGGATGCTGCGGTGACAGCGACTGCCTCCGTACGCCCCTACCGCCCGGCCGACGCCCCGGCCCTCGACGACATCTGCATCCGGACCGCGCACAACGGCCGGGACAGCCGGCCCGTGTACGCCGACCCCGCCGTCCTGCCCGTCATCTTCGCCACCCCCTACGTCCACCTCGACCCGGACCTGGCCTTCGTGCTGGACGACGGCCAGGGCCGTGCGGTCGGCTACATCCTCGGTACGGCGGACACACCGCGCTTCGCCGAGGAGTTCCGGGCGAAGTGGCTGCCGCGGGTCGCGGACCGCTACCCGGCACCGCAGGGCCCGCCCGGCACACCGGACGAGGTCATGGCCGGGCTGCTGCACGACCCGGAGCGCATGATCGTCCCCGAGCTGGCCGCGTACCCGGCCCACCTGCACATCGACCTGTTGCCCGCCTGGCAGGGACAGGGCCACGGCCGGACCCTGATGCGGACGTTCTGGCGGGCCCTGCGGGACCGCGGCGTCCCGGCCGTCCACCTGGTCATGGCGACGGCCAACACACCGGCCAGGGCCTTCTACGACCGGCTGGGCTTCCACGAGATCGCCGCGGCGGGGCTCGACCCCGCCGACGTCACCTGCCTCGGGCGTACGACGCAGGACCCGGGACAGACCTGACGGGTGACGGGCGGGGGACGGTCAGGCGGCGCCCAGCTGGTAGACGTTGAAGGCCCGGCGGATGACCGGCTGCGCCACGTTGCGCACCCGGACTCCGCCCGCCGTCATCCCGTGCTCCGAGCCCAGGTGGGCGTGGCCGTGGACGGCCAGGTCGGCGCCGGCCGTGTCGATGGCCTCCGCCAGCAGATAGCTGCCGAGGAACGGATGGATCTCCGGCGGCTCCCCGGCGAGCGTGTCGGCGACGGGGGAGAAGTGGGTCAGCGCCACCCGCGCCGCGCAGCCCTCCTCGTCCAGCTCCTTCAGGGCGGCGTGCAGACTGTCCGCCGAACGGCGTGTGGTCCGCACGAACTCCTTCATCACCGGCTCACCGAACTCGCCCGCGCTGCGCCCGACGAACCCGCCGCCGAACCCCTTGGTGCCCGCGATCCCCACCCGGCCGCCGGCACACTCCACGACGGTTCCCTCGCCCTCCAGCACTCTGACACCGGCCTCCCGGAGGAGGGCGGTGACCTTCTCGGGCTGTTCGTCGTGGTGGTCGTGGTTGCCGAGGACCGCCACCACCGGCACCGGCAGGTCGCGCACCTCCCGGGCGACCACCCGTGCCTCCTCCGGTGTGCCGTGCCGGGTGAGGTCCCCGGCGAGCAGCAGCAGGTCGGCACAGTCGGGCAGCGTCTCGAACGCGGGCCGCAGCAGCCCTTCGCTGTCGGGCCCCATGTGGATGTCTCCGACGGCGGCGACGCGGATCATCACAGCTCCTCCGCACGGTCGGGGCGGGTGGCCTCCGCCACCACGACGTCCGTGTGCACGGTCAGTCCGGCCAGCTCCTCGCGGGCGACGCGCAGCACGGTCTCGCGGCACTGCGCCGAGGGCACCGTACCCGTGAGCGCGATCGCCCCGGCCCGGACCTCCGCCCGTACGCCGAGCTCACCGAGCTCCTCCGCGGCGAGCCGCTCCTGAAGATGGGCCACACGGTATTCGACGTTCTCGGGGGCCCCGGGGCCCCCGTCCGCGGAGGCGGGGCCGCTCGCCGCGGGGCCTTGGTGTCCGACGGGGTCGCTCATGGCTGCTCCTCCTTCGAGGCGGTGGCCGCAGGACCGGCCGGGGGAATGATCTCCAGCCGTTCGAGGATGAAGAAGAACGCGGCGGGCATCGGGTCGTCGCCGCAGTCGCGGCGCAGCGCCTCCCAGTCGATCTTCTCGCGCAGGGTGCGGGCGATCGGCAGCACCGCACCGAAGTCGCAGTGGTGCTCCGAGAAGGCCGCCAGCAGACCGCCCAGCAGATCGGTCGGCGACAGGACCGGCATCAGCACCGAGTCGACCGACAGTTCCTGGGCCCGGGCCAGCAGCCCCGTGGTGACGGGCTCGTGCGCCAGCTCGAAGATGAGGTCGACCTGCTGTCCCAGGCAGTCCGCCTTGAGCAGCCAGTCCTCGGGCGGCGTGTAGACCGCCAGCCCGGCTTCCCGCAGCGTCGCGGCGACGGCGTCCGCGTCCTCGGGCCGGATGCAGAAGTCGACGTCGTGCTGGAGGTTCTGGGTGCCGCCGTGCGCGTACACGGCGACGCTGCCGGCCAGCGCGAACGGCTGCTCCGCCTTCTTGAGGATCGAGCCCACCTGCTTGGCGGCCTGGAGGATCGCCTGGTTGCGGTCGAGGGGGAGATCCTCGTGAGGCGCCTCGTGCCGGGGGCCGGCTCCCGGCTCCCCGGCGGCCGGGCGCAGCTCGGACACGCCGGCGCGCCTGCCGTGGGCGTGGTCGTCGGCGGGCTGCCTCATCGCTGTCCCCTTCCCGGGCTGTCGCCGTCGCGGGGGCGGAACGGACCGGTCCACCCCTGCGGATCCGGGTACCCGGCGCCGTACCGTCGACACCGCGGCCCGTCGCCGGGTGGGCCGTGCGGGGATCGTGGGCACTCGGCCGGCATGAGCGACGAGCACATGCGACAGGGGACCGGCCCGGCCGGCCGCCGGACCGTGGAACGGCTGGTGGCGGCGTGGCTGGCGGAGACCGAACGGCACGACGCCGAGGCCGCGGCACAGGCCCGTGACGGATGGGAGCGGGGCGCGCTGTCCGAACGGGCCGCGCAGGACCTGGCCACCTGGGTCACCGCCAGGGTGACGGACACCGGCTTCAGTGAGGACGAGGGCCCCTACGTGGCAGGACCCGTCCGGATCACACCGTCGGACAAGGACACCGTGCACGCCTGGCTGCGCGCGCGAGGACACGCCGTGTGAGGCGGACACCGGTGCGGGCCGCCGTCCCGGCCCGCTCCGTCCCGCCGGCCGTCAGCCGGGCGGCGTGCGCGGGTGCGGCCGCCTGCCTTCCAGGGGCGGCCGCCACTCGAACATCAGCAGCGTCGCGTCGTCCCGCAGCCGGCCGTCCTGCATGGCCAGGATCGAGTGGATCAGACGGCGCAACGACTCCGGCGCCAGCTCTCCGCCGGCCGTGGCCCGGATGACGTAGTCGGCGAAGCGTTCGAGGCCCAGCAGCTTGGCCTCCCGGGTCTGGGCCTCCACGACACCGTCGGTGTACATCAGCACCCGGTCCCCGGGCTCCAGCGCGATCTCGTGCGTCCGGCGGGGCTGCGAGGTGAGCAGGGAGGGCATGCCCATGGGCGGGTCGGTGTCACGCTCCATGGCGTCGATGATCAACCGCCCGGCGCGGATGAGGATGGGCGCCGGGTGACCGCAGTTGACCCAGCGCAGCACCCCGGTGACCAGGTCCAGCTGTGCGATCACCGCCGTGCAGAACTTGTCCGGGAGCCAGCTGGACAGCGCCTCGTCCACGCTCCGTACGAGTTCGGGCAGGTGCAGGCCGGTGCGCCGGGCATTGCGGCAGGCCGCCAGCGAGACGGTGGTGGTGAGCCCGGAGGCCAGGTCGTGCCCCATGGCGTCCAGGACGGCCACGTGCAGTGTCGTGTCGGTGAGCGCGTGGTCGAAGGCGTCGCCGCCGATCTCGTAGGCCGGCTCGAGCACGGCCGTCGACACCACGTTGCCGTCGCCGATGGTGCGCGGCGGCAGCAGGGCCCGGAGCAACTCGGCCGGCAGTTGCATCCGCTCGGTACGGGTGCGCCGCACGAAGGAGTCCTCGTACAACCGCTTGGACGTGATCACCATGGCGAGCAGCGAGGCGAGCGCCCGGCCGCGGGTCAGCGAGGCCGCGGTGAGAGCGGTCTCGTCGACCGCCAGCACGCCGAGCCGCTCCGCGCCGTCGAGGAGCGGGAACCAGGCGGTGATGCCGCCGCCCGCCCCGGACTCCTCCACCCGCAGCGACTGCGTGCGGTACGCCCAGCCCGCCAGGGAACCGTCGACGGGGAGCGCCGGTGCCACGGCCGTCTGGGGGACCAGGCGGCGTGCTGGAGGTCGACGAGGTAGACGACGGCGTGCCGCAGTCCCAGCGCCTTGGCGGAACGCGCCGTGGCGGTGCGCAGGTCCAGGGTGAGGTGGGCCGGATCGGCGAGGAACCGCCGCAGCGCCGCGTCGCCCGGATCCGACGTGGACACCTCGTCTCCTCTCGTCGGGAGCCCGCCGCGGCGGGGGGCGATGCCCAGCAGTCTGGCACCGCGCGCCCCGCCCCGCCCGTCGGGCCGGTCGTCCGTGCGGTGCTTCGCTCCCGTCAGAAGGGGCACGCGTCACCACGTACGACCCCGAGCACCGAGGAGTGGTGCCGCATGACCGAGTACGAGCGTTCCCGCACCATGCCCGCCCTGCCCGAGCAGATCTTCGACCAGGCCGCGAACGTCGGACAGCTGGAGACCTGGCTGCCCCGGGACCTGCACGTGGAGCCGGAGGAGCCGCCCGCCGTCACCGTGCACGAGGACCGCACCGACCAGGACACCTCGGCGCTGCTGAGCGCCCGGCCCGAGCAGTTGCGGCTCGAGTGGGGCACCCGCGAGCAGGGCAGCTACGCCGGCTGGCTCCAGGTCGCCGGACTCGACAGCGGGGCCAGCGAGGTCACCGTGCACCTGTCGTTCTTCGACGACAGCCACGACCCGGGCCGGCGGACGGTGGCCGAGGCACTCGACGGCAGCCTGCGACGCCTGGAGGAGCAGGTGAGGATGCGCACCGACAACGCGGCCGGCTGAACGAAGGCGGAGAGAACGCGAGGGCGGCGAGAACACGAGAACGCGAGGGCAACCCATGGCGGTCCTGTCGTGTCGTAAAGGGAAACCCGAACGACACCGATGAACCGAAGGCCCGATCCGACCGCCATGGGGGAAACATGTATGTCCGTGACCGAGGTGTCCGCGCCGCCGTGACCGTACTGGCGGCCGGTGCCGCGCTCGCCGTGGCCGCCGTCCCGGGGACCGCGGCGACGCCGGACTCCGGGACGCCCGCCTTCCTGGAGCCGTCCGAACTGCCGCCGCACCCCGCCTCCGACTGGTACGCCGGGCCGGTCGCCGCCGGGCAGCCCGACCCGCCGCCGATGTGCGTGGGCGACGCGCTGCCGTCCACCGCCTCCCACCGCCGGTACTGGACCGAGTACGACACCGGCGCCCTCCAGGTCACGGTCGTCGAGCGCAGCGCCCGGCGGGCCGAGCGGCTCGCCGCCCTGCTGCGCGCGGACCTCGACGACTGCGCGCGCGAGGTGATGGAGCAGAACCCCGACGTCACCGCCACGCAGAAGTACTACGGCCGGCTGGACGTGGAGGAAGGCGCCCACGTCTACGGCGTCCACACGGTCACCGAGTGGGGAGCCACGGACATCGGCCTGTTCTCGGTCGGCCGGGACGGCAGGACCGTCACCGTCGTCCAGTGGGGACAGATGGGCTCCTTCGAGGACGCCCGGGTGGCCGGCTTCAGGGCCACCACGGTCACGGCCGTCGACAAGCTGTACTGAACGGGCGGGGCGGCGGACCGGACGCCACCCCGGCCCGGGTGTCCGCCCGCCGCTCCGGGGCACCCACCCGCCATGGACGCTCACCGCCGCCCGCTCATGGACCGCACCCCGGCGCTGCTCACCGAGGGCTACGCCTGGCTGCCCAACCGCATGCGCGACAGCACCCGCTCCGTAGTGCGCACCCGGCTGCTCGGCAGGCCCGCGCTGGCCGTACGGGGACCGGAGGCCGTGCACTTCTTCTACGACGAGTCACACGTCCACCGCCACGGCGCGATCCCTGCACCGGTGCTGGACACCCTGTTCGGACAGGGCGCGGTCCACACCCTCGACGGCGCTGCCCACCGCACGCGCAAGGAACTGTTCCTGCCGCTGCTCGAAGCCGGCCACGTCGCCCGCCTCACCGAACACGTCACCAAGGCCTGGGACGAGGCCGTGCGTTCCTGGAGCGAGCGCGAGCGCGTCGTGCTGTTCGACGAGGCGGCCGTCGTGCTCACCCGCGGGGTCTGCGACTGGGCGGGAGTCCCGCCCCGGGCCGTCGAGGCGCAGACCCTGGCACGGGACCTCGTCGCGATGGTCGACGGCTTCGCCACCCCGGGCCCGCGCCATCTGCGGGGCCGCCGTGCCCGCGCCCGGCAGGAGGCCCGCATGGCCCGCCTGATCGAGGAGGTCAGAGCGGGCGCGGTCGCCGCTCCCGCGGACTCGGTCCTCGAACGGGTGGCCCGGCACCGCGACACCGAGCAGAGCCCGCTGGACTCCCGGACGGCGGCGGTCGAACTGCTGAACGTCCTGCGCCCCACCGTCGCCGTGAGCTGGTTCGTGGCCTTCGCCGCCCATGCCCTGCACCGGTGGCCGGCCCACCGCGAGCGGCTGCGCGCCGGTGACGCCGCCTTCGCCACGGCCTTCGCGCACGAGGTCCGCCGCTTCTACCCGTTCGCCCCGTTCCTCGGCGGCCGGACCGTCACCGAGCTGACCTGGCACGGCGAGTCCGTCCCGGCCGGCGGGATCCTGCTGCTCGACGTGTACGGACAGAACCACGACGAGGAGCTCTGGGGCGACCCGTACTCCTTCCGGCCCGAACGGTTCCTGGACCGGCCCCCCGGCCCCGACGAGCTGATCCCGCAGGGCGGCGGCGACCCCGCGCACGGTCACCGCTGCCCCGGCGAGCGCGTCACCGTCGGCCTGCTGGAGGCGCTGGCGGTGCGGTTGGCGCGCCTGGACTGCACGGTCCCCGAGCAGGACCTGCGCATCCCGCTGCGCCGCATCCCGACCCGCCCGCGCAGCGGCTTCGTCGTCACCGACGTACGCGCACCCTGACGGCACGTCACGCGCACCCGTGCAGGCCCGGTTGGCTGATCGTTTGCAGCCGTCCGGGTGTGCGGCCGTCCCGGGCGGCCGCAGCGGCCGTCACCCGAATGGACCCCGCTCGCTACTGGTCACGGCCGAACCGGTGTCTCCTGGAGAGTGTCAGCGGCGTCCAGGCTGGGAGGCCGATCATGTACGAAATGTGCGTGGGCCCGGAGAAGGCGGGCGGAGCGTTGGTGTGGCACGTGTTGGCCAAACAGGCCGCGGCCACACTCTGCGGACAGCAGCTCCGCGAACGCAGAGAAGCATCCGACGGTGAACGGGCGCGTCACTGCCCGGACTGCATGGCTTCCTTCGAGAAGTTGATGGCAACCACACCGTGCTGACGGACCGTCCGCAAGCCGTCCGCCCCGTCGCTTCCGCGGCGGGGCGGACGGCGTACGCGAGTCGGCGTGATTGTCGGCTGGGGTCATGGTCATAGATCTGGGCCGCTTCGGTGATCTTTCGCCGGGCGGGGTGGCGCGGCCGCTCCTCGCGGGTAGCGGCAGCCGATTGACTGGTGGAACGGCCGGTGCGGCGCGTGTACGCGCCGCCGGATCCCGCTTCCCGCCCTCCTGCCCCGCCATCGTGAGGAGTAGTACGTGTCGCAGATCACCGACTCGGCCCCGGCAGGTGCCTTTCCGCGACTGGACTGGGTGGACGACGTACTGTCACCGGCCCTGCGGTCCGCGGTCGAGTCGCTGCCGTCCGCGGAGAGCCGCGTGGCCCGCTACCACCGGGGCTGGTGCGAAGCCGACGGCGCGCCCCGCGCGGCCACGTCCGGGGGCGGCAAGACGGTACGGCCGGCGCTCGCCCTGCTGTCTGCGGCGGCCGTCGGGGCGGACCCCTCGGACGCGGTGCCCGGCGCCGTCGCCGTCGAGCTGGTCCACGACTTCACCCTCCTGCACGACGACGTCATCGACGGCGACGCGCTGCGCCGCCACCGGCCCGCCGCCTGGTCGCTGTTCGGGACCCCCGCCGCCGTACTGACCGGGGACGCGCTGCTGGTGGCGGCACTGCGCGTACTGGCCCAGGCGCCGGCGGACCGGTCCGGGGCGGCCGTGCGGGAACTCGTGGGCGCCCTCCTGGAACTGGTCGAGGGACAGAGCCGCGACGTCGCGTTCGAGAAGGCGCACGAGGTGTCCGTCGCCGACTACCTGGCCATGGCCGCCGGCAAGACCGGGTCCCTGATCGGCTGCGCCTGCGCGCTGGGCGGTGTGCTGGCCGGCGCGGACGGCGTCCGGGTGGGCGGACTGCGGGAGTTCGGCCGGAGCCTCGGCGTGGCCTTCCAGTGCGCGGACGACATCCTCGGCATCTGGGGCCGCAGCGCGCGCAGCGGCAAGCCGGTCGGAGCCGACCTCGCAGCGCGCAAGAAGTCCCTGCCGGTGGTGGCGGCCCTCGCCGCCCGGGGCACGGCGGCCGAGCGGCTGCGCGAGCTGTACCGCACACCGCCCCGGCCGGGGGAGACCGACGTGGACCTGGCCCGTCACCTGGTGGAGGAGGCCGGCGGCCGGCAGGCCGCCGAGGAGGAGGCACGCCGCCACATGGCGGCCGCGCTGCGGTCCCTGTCACTGGCCCGGCCGACCGCCGACGCCTACCGCCAACTGCACGACATCGCCTGGGCGATGACCCGCCGCGAGTCCTGACCCCGCCCCGCACCCCGCGCACCGGCCGCGGCGGGTGGGTCACCGGCGCGTGACCCGGGGCCGGACGGACCGTTGTCCTGGCGGTGACCGCTCCGTTCCCGCGCCCCGGCCGCGCCGTGGCCGCCACCCGTGCACCCGATCCGACGAAACACAGTGGAGCCGTGCAGCACACCGAGCACGACGCAGCGCCTGCGGGCGACCTTCCGGCCGTGGCCGCCTACGGGCTGCAGGTGGCCCGGGGCACCCGTGCGGTACTGCGCGACATCAGTTTCACCATTCCCCGGGGCCGTATCGTCGGCCTGCTGGGCCCGAGCGGCTGCGGCAAGACCACCCTGCTGCGCTGCGTCGTGGGCGTCCAGCAGCCGAGCGCCGGCCACGTCCAGGTCCTCGGCCACTCGGCGGGTGCCTGGCCGCTGCGCACCCGCGTCGGCTACGTCACCCAGGCCCCCTCCGTGTACGCGGACCTGACGGTCCTGGAGAACCTGCGGTACTTCGCCGCCGCCCTCGGCATGCGGGGCTGGCAGCGGGAGGACGCCGTGGTCCGCGTCGTGAAGGAGGTGGACCTCGCGGCGTACGCGGACCAGCCGGTCGCCCGGCTGTCGGGCGGCCAGTACTCGCGGGTCTCCCTGGCCGTGGCCCTGCTGAACCGGCCCGACCTGCTCGTCATGGACGAACCGACGGTCGGACTCGACCCGATGGTGCGGCGGGAGTTGTGGCTGGCCTTCCGGCGGCTGGCCGACGCGGGCACCACGCTGCTGGTCTCCAGCCACGTCATGGACGAGGCCGACCGCTGCGACCGGCTGCTGCTGATGCGCTCCGGCCGGCTCCTGGCCAGCGCCGACCGGGAGAGCCTGCTCGAGCACACCGGGTGCGACGAGGTGGAGGAGGCGTTCCTGCACCTGGTCAGGGCCGCGGCGGCGGCCGAGGCCAGGGCCCGGCAGCGGCACCCGGTCGACGGCCTGTCGCCCCACCTCCTCGACCAGGCCGGCGCCCCACACGCCGAGCGCACCTTCTTCGCAGCGGACACCCTCACATGACTGCCACCCACCTGACCGACCGTCTGCCGTTCTCACCCGGCATCACCGCCGCGACGGCGGTGCGCGTGCTCCAGCAGATCTCCCGGGACCGCGGCAGCACCGCCCTGCTCCTGGGCATCCCCTGCATGCTCATGGTGCTGCTCAAGCTGATGTTCCACGACTCCGAGGAGTCCTTCGAACGGGTCGGCCCCCAGGTCTTCGGCATCTTCCCGGTCATCGTGATGTACCTCGTCGCCTCCGTGTCCACGCTCAGGGAACGCACCTCCGGAACCGCGGAACGCCTGCTGACCATGCCGGTACGGCGACTGGACATCGTCCTCGGCTACAGCCTCGCCTTCGCCTTCCTGGCGCTGCTCCAGGCGGTGCTGTCCACGCTGCTCTCGGTGGGCCCGCTGGGCCTGGACATCAAGGGCCCCGCCTACCTGCTCATGGTCATCGCCATGCTGGGGGCCCTGCTGGGACTGGCCCTCGGGCTGCTGGTGAGCGCCTTCGCCCGCAACGAGTTCCAGGCGGTCCAGTTCCTGCCCGCCGGTGTCCTGCCCCAGTTCCTCGTGTGCGGGCTCTTCGTGCCCCGCGACGAGATGCACGGCGCGCTCGCCGCGGTGGCCCGGGCGATGCCCATGACCTACGCCGTGCAGGCCGCGGGCGAGGCCGCCACGCACACCGGCGTCACCGGGCTGTTCATCAGGGACGCGGTGCTGATCCTCGTATGTGTGGTCCTGGTGCTCGTCGCCAGCGCCGCCACGCTGAAACGCGGATGAGGGCCGTCCACGACGGCCCTCATCCGCGTACCGACTGCCCCGGGGGTGGCTAGCGCGCCAGGCCCCAGGAGAAGCCGCCGGAGACGCTGCCGAACTTCGGGATCTCGAACGGGCCGAAGTGCAGCGGCGGCTCGTGGCCGCCGTTGAACCCGCCACCGCCGCCCTCACCGCCGCCCGGGCCCATCGAGGCGACGGCGGGAGCGGACAGCGGGGCGGCACCGGCGGCCGACACGGCCCCGCCCGCCGTCAGGGCCAGAGCGGCCAGGGAAACCACCGCGGCACGGCGCAGCGAAAACGACATGAAAAACCTCCTGATGGAATTACAGAAATGAGGGACCGGGGTGAACGACTGAAAGCCTAGCCAGGAAAGTCGGCCGATGTCGTGAATGAAAGGCGGAGTTCCCTCGAACGAGGCGGTGGATACACCAGAAGAAAACGCGATGAACGTCACTGAATCCGAAGTCGGAAAAAGAAAGGCGCAATTCAATATGACCGCGACGCGGCACACCGCACTCGCCCTCCGTGCGGCCCTCACGGCACTCCTGACCCTCGGTACGGCAGCGGCAGCGGCACCGGCCTGGGCCGGACCACCGCCCGCGCCGACGCCGCCCACGCCCTACCGCGCGCCCCTGTGGCCGGTCCCCGAGCCGGGCCGGTGGCAGCCCGCAGCCGGCCCGGCCGCCCCCGGCGGCTCCGGCGATTCCGGGGGCTCGCGAGGCTCCGGGGGCGACCGGCCGCGGGACGCGCGCCCCGGCACGGCGGACAGCCGTATGGTCGCCGCCGTCAACCGGCAGCGTGAAAAGGCCGGTTGTTCGCCGGTGCGGCTCCACAAGGCGCTGAGCCGGGCCGCCCGCGAACACAGCGCCGCCATGGCCCGCGCCGGGCGGCTGACCCACACCGGAGCCGACGGCAGCAGCCCCGCCGACCGGATGCGGGAGGCCGGATACCGTGTGGGTTCCTCGGGCGAGAACCTGACCGCCGGCTCCGACAGCGCCCAGGACGCCGTGGCCGTGTGGATGCGCAGCGCCCCCCACCGCCACATCCTCCTGACCTGCCGTTACACCCATGCGGGCGTGGGCAGGGCGACGGGTTCCGGCGGTCCCTGGTGGACCCTGGACCTCGCCTCCGGGCGGTGACAGTGCCCGCGGTCCGGAGCGTCAGGCGAGGCCGTCGTCCCACCACCAGGCGATGGACGGTGCGCCCTCCACCGGCCCGGGACGGGTGTCCGACGGCTTGTCGGCCCAGGCCGGCAAGGTGTCGTCCCTCTCGTCCGGCCAGTACCCGGCGCGGAGGTACCGCGGCACCCGCAGGCCCCACTCGTTGTTGCCCCGGATGCCGTACCTGAGTCCCTGCAGGTAGGTGACGAGGTCGCTGCCCGCGGTCGGCCGGACCCGGTCGTGGAGGTCGATGAACCGCAGCAGGACGCGGTCGCGCAGGCCGGTGGCGGCCCGAACCGCGTCCTGGAGCGGGCAGGACAGCTCCTGCATCAGCACCGTGTAGACGTTCTGGTCGGCCTCGCCGCTGGACAACTCCTTGTGCAGCGAGTGCCCGTCGTTGTCCAGGGCGGCCACGAGGATGGCCATCTCGGTCAGTGCGCGGACGGCCGGGCGGTGCAGTTCGCGGTCCGGCACCTGCGCGCCCGTCGCCAGTTCCAGCAGAGCGAAGGTGGGTTCGCCGCCCGACGACAGCAGCCGCATCGTCAGGAAGTCGTCCAGGTGCGGCATACGGCCGGCCGCCTGGTTGCCGATCTGCCAGGCGACGCCGGACAGCCAGGCGCGGTGCGCGTGCGTGAACCGGCTCACCTGGGTGGGCGGGGCGAAGCCGCGGAAGCGGCGCATGACGTCCTGCAGGGCGGCGACGAACCGGTCCGGGCCCACGGCCGAGTCCGCCTCGCAGGCCCGCTGCACCTGCCCGGCCAGCGCGTTGAACTGGGCGGGCCGGCTGCTGAGCGGCCCGCTGTCGCAGCGCGCGTCGTCGAAGGCGAAGCCCCAGTACACCCACAGGGCCGCCGCCAGCAGCCGGTCGTCGTCCGCGACCGGGGCGAACCGGGCGAAGAAGTCGGCGCTGTGCGTCGCCACCGCCCAGGCCCGTTCCCGTTCCGACGCGCACATGCCGCTGTCGCGAATCCATTCCACGGCCCGTTTCTCGACCTGTCGCACCCGAGGGTGAATGGCGGACTCGAAAGGACAGAAGACGGGCGGCAATTCCACGCCGGACACGCGGGACGCGGGGGATCCCATGAAAAACACGCACCTTCCGGTTGGGAGACGGGGATTCGCTCACGATCATGGGTAACGGCCCGGTCGAATGGCGGAAGACCTGGCCAGCTCGTGGCGGGTGTCAGCCGAAAGGGGGGCGCCGCCGCCCAGGTTGACCTCGGGGAATCAGGGGGCCGCGGGGGTTCGGGGGACCCGGCCGGGAAACCGGGAGCCGGAGCGCGGCATCTGACGATCACTCGGTTGGTGCAGTGTCACGGTGGGGAGCCGGGGAAGTCGCCGGTCATGCCCCGCGGCGCGTCGTCCTCCCGCGCCCGGGGCGGCAGGGCGCGCCGCGGCCGGGATCCCCGAGTCGGCCGCGGCGCTTCCTCCTCGGGCCGCCGAGCGGCTCCCCTGCCCGTGCGGTCGATGGGTGTCGGCCGCCGGACCATTTGGGTGTCGTCCCCGATGGCCGCGCGGTGGCCCGGCGTGTGACCGTGGACCGACGCCGCGCCCCGGGGGTCTTTTCGGGGGCCGGGGGACGTTTCAGGGAGGCCCTGTCCCGCCCGTTCGCGGGCGTTGCCGCATGGTTCGGTGCGGGGTGTGCCGTGCGCACGCCGGGCGCCGGGGCGGCCGATGGTCATGGTGGCACACCGCCGCGGACGCGGCCCGGGTACGGGCGCTCGTCGTCCGGGCTCGTGGCCGACCCGCCGGTGTTCCCTTTCCGCCCCGGGGCGGTGCCACGGCACGGCGTCGTGGGCGTTCCACGGCCGTCCGGCCCGACGGCGTACGACATGACGACGTACGGCACGACGACGTCCGGCCCGACGGCGCACGACATGACGACGTACGGCACGACGACGTACGACACGAGGACGAACAGAACCGACGACGTCCGACCCGACGATGCACGACCGACGAAGGAGAATGCGCATCCATCCCCGTCAAATGAAGCTCTCCCGACCCTCCGCGCGGCCGAAGGCGGTGGCCCGTGGGACACGCTGACACCCTGCTCGCCATGGGCGGCGCCTTCGTGGCCGCCGCGTTCCTCGCCCGCCTCGGCGGCAGGATCGGACTCCCGACGATCCCCCTGTTCATGCTCGCCGGCATCCTGCTCGGCCCTCATACACCGGGCTTCGTCCTGGTGGAGGACGCGCACGACTTCGAGATGCTCTCCGCGCTCGGACTGGTGCTGCTGCTCTTCTACCTGGGTCTGGAGTTCCACCTCGACGACCTCAAGAGCGGCGGCAAACGGCTGCTCACCGCCGGGGGCGTCTATCTGCTCCTGAACGTCGGTGCCGGGCTCGGCTTCGGCTTCGTCCTCGGGTGGGGTGTGCGCGAGGCGCTGGTGCTGGCGGGCGTGCTCGGCATCTCCTCGTCCGCGATCGTCACCAAGATCCTCATCGACCTGGGCCGGATCGGCCGCCCGGAGACCCGGCTGATCCTCGGTGTCATCGTCGTGGAGGACATCTTCCTCGCGCTGTACCTGGCCGCCCTGCAGCCGGTCGTCTCGGGCGCCCACGGCGTCGCCGACACGGTCCTGCAGGCCGGCAAGGCCTTCGGTTTCCTGCTGGTGCTGGCCGCCGCGGCCCGCTACGGCACCCGGCTCGTGGGCCGCCTGATCGACACGCGGGACAACGAACTGCTCGTCATCAGCTTCCTCGGCGCCGCGGTGCTCGTCGCCGGGGTCTCCGAAGTCCTCGGCGTCGCCGATGCGATCGGCGCCTTCATGGTCGGCCTGATCCTCGCCGGCACCCCCTCGGGGCCGCGGATCCGCGAACTGGTGCACCCGCTGCGCGACGCCTTCGCGGCCATCTTCTTCTTCGCCTTCGGGCTCGCCATCGACCCCGGCGACCTCGCCTCCGTCGCCGGCCCGGTCGCCGCCGCGGCGGCACTGACCGTCGTCATGAACGTCATCGCCGGGCTGTGCGTCGCCCGGGTGTACCACTACGGCAGCGAACCGGCCGCGGAGATCGCCACCACCCTGGTCGCCCGGGGGGAGTTCGCCCTGATCCTGGCCGCCATGGCCGCGGGCGCCGGACTGGACGCGCGGCTCGCTCCCTTCATCGCCGGATACGTGCTCGTCCTCGCCGTCCTCGGGCCCGTCGTGGCGGGACGCGCCCACGTACTCGCCGGCGCGCTGCGGGCCGCCGGACGGCTGCTGCCCGGGACGACGGCACCGGTCGCGGCGCAGGGTGACGGGACCGGCGAGGGGACGGAGGCGGACAGCCGGCCGGTGCCGGTGCCGGTGCCGACCCGGGCCTCTCCTTCGTCCGGGTCCTCGCCTTCCTCCTCGGAGCACGCGGAGGCAGAGCGTTAGAGGCCGGAACGGGCGCCTGGGCGAAGCGCGGGGGTGGCCGGTCATCGCCCTGGGCGGAACGGCACCGTGATCCCCGGTGGGACAATCTGCCCACAGGGCCGTTGTCCGACACCGTGGTCGGACGCGTCCGGGACCGGAAGGAGCCGTCAGCATGATCGAGTGGGTGCCCCTGGGAAGCGGCGCCAGACCCGTTCCCAGGCCGGTCGCGGCTCCCCTGGTGTGGGCGGGAGCGTTCGGCGGCGCCCTCCTCCTGGTCGCGCTCCTCAACGGCACCGTGGGCTCGGGGCGTCCGGGGCTCGCCCTGGTCGCGCTCTCCCTGCTGGCGGCCCTGCTCGGACTCTGCGCCCCGTTCACGGCCGCACCGGGGACGGCCGTCCTGTGCTGGCTGTCCCTCAACGGCTTCGCCATACCGCCGGCCGGCACCCTCACGTGGACCGGGCGGCGGGACGCGTTCTGGCTGGCCTGCCTGCTCGGCGCGGCCCTCGTCGGTACGGCACTGGCCCGCCTGGTCCACGCGCGGGCCGCCTACCGCCGGCTGACCACGGCGACGGGCCTCGACGCGCCGGAGCCGGGAACCGGTCCCGGCGACGTCTGAGCCCCCCGAGCACAGGGTCGTGGCAGGGCTTCGGACACCGGTGGTGCCTCGTGCACCGGTGGTGCCTCGTGCACCGGTGGTGTCTCGTGCACCGGTGGTGTCTCAGGCACCGATGGCGCCTCGGAAACCGGTGGTGGGGAAGGGCCGGACCGGAGACTGGCCCGTCCCTCCCCACCACCGTCGGATCAAGCCGTGTGCAGGGTCAGGCCGTAGCGGTTCAGGATCTCGTTGACCGGCTGGAACCAGGTCTCCCCGCCGCTGGAGCAGTTGCCCCAGCCGCCCGAGGTGACGCCCTGCGCCTGGTCACCGCTGATGAAGGAGCCGCCGGAGTCGCCGCCCTCGGCGCACACACTCGTCTTGGTCAGCTGGTGCACCACCGAACCGTCGCTGTAGTTGACCGTCTCGTTGTGGGCGAGGACGGTGCCGCAGTGCCAGTGCGTGGTGGATCCGGAGCGGCAGATCGAGGCACCCACGGGCGCCACGTTCGAGCCGCGCACGAGCTGGTCGGAGACCGTGCCCCAGCCCAGCACGACCGGCACCGTCCACCAGCCGCTGCCCACGCTGACCCACGCGTAGTCGTTGTCGGGGAAGGACGAGCCCTGGAACGTGCCGATGTACGAGCCGTCCCAGCCGCTGACCCCTGCGCCCGCCCGGCCGCAGTGCCCTGCGGTGACGAACCCGCCGTGCACGGAGAAGCCGATGGAGCAGCGGACGTTGCCGGTGTAGTAGGGGTCGCCGCCGACGGTGCCCGCGGCGAAGGTCTGCGGGGCCGACGGCACCGAGCGCACCGTGACCGGTCCGGCCTCGCGCGCCTGCTTCACGAAGTTCTGGACATCGTTGTCAGCGCGCTCGCTCTCGACCACGTCGACGACCACGGTGTTGGCGCTCTGGTCGACGCGCCAGCTGCTGACGCCGGCGGGGGCGTCGAGGCGGTCGACGCGGGCCTTGGCCGCGTCCAGCTGCCGTGCGCTGTGCTCGACGGTGCGCACCTGCGCGCCGGTGGCCCGGACCGCCCGCAGGGTCGAGGGTGCCGCGTCCGAGGTGACGGCCACGGTCAGTCTTCCGGCGTCGGCGTCGAACCACGAGCCGCCGAACGCCTCTCCGGCGGCCCGGCGCGCCGCGGGCTCGAGGCCGGTGGCGTCGCGTTCGGCGGCGAGCCGGTCCTCGGCCTCGGCGCGGCTGAGGCCGAAGTCCCGCTGCATGGCGTCGAGAAGGCCGGCGGAGGCCGGCTGCTCGTCGGAGGAGGAGGCGGAGGAGGAGGGGGAGTCGGCCGCCGAGGCCGGCAGGGTGCCGACCGCGGTGAGGCTGCCCAGCACGAGGAGGCCGGCCAGGCCGAGGTGCCTGAGTCTGCTGCGTCTCACGGGAGTTGCCCTTCGTCGTTCCAGCAAGGTGGGGGTGGAACAGATGGCATGGAACAACCACGGTTTGAGAGCGCTCTCATCGGGTTGCTTCGAGCTTAGCCAGCCCTTGTCATCAGGTCCATGCCAATGCACGTCCTTTCCCTGCCGCCGGTCTCCGCGCCCAGTGACCCGACCCGTCCGCTTTGGTTGGCCCCTCGCCGACGGGGCACCCAGACTCCGTCCTCGCAATGACGGCCCCAGGGCGGCCACTGGACGTGGGAGGCACACGTGGCGGTTCGGCACCGGCTGATCCAGGCGACCCCGGAGGCCGTCTGGGACGTCCTCGCGGACGGAGACCTGTACGTGGAGTGGGTGGTGGGCCCCTCGGAGGTCACCCCCAAGACCGGGCAGTGGCCGCAGGTCGGCGCGACGGTCGCGTACGAGGTGCGGCTCGGGCCACTGCGGCTGCACAACGAGTCGGTGGTCAGGCGCTGCGTGGAAGGCTCCGAACTGGAGCTGGAGGCCAAGGCGGGCCGGCTCGGCACGGCCCGGATCGCCGTCGAGCTGCGCCCGTGGGGCGAGCAGTGCCTGGTGATCGTGGACGAGCACCCGCTGCGCGGTCCCGGCGGCCTGGTGCACAACGTCGGCGTCGAGGCGCTGATCCAGGTGCGGCACCGCGCCATGCTCGCCAGGCTCGCGAAACTGTGCGAGTCCCAGGCCGGTGACCGGTGCCGGCCCGACCCGCCCGACACGGCGGGCTCCGTGCACCAGCGGCCGGGGACCGGCCGTGCCTGACGCCGTCGTGGTCGGAGCCGGACCCAACGGCCTGGTGGCGGCGAACCTGCTGGCCGACGCCGGCTGGAGCGTGACGGTCCTGGAGGAGCAGCCCGAGCCGGGCGGCGCGGTACGGCACGACGACGCGGTCGCCCCCGGCTTCGTCAACGACCTGTTCAGCTCCTTCTACCCCCTCGCCGCCGCCTCCCCGATCCTCCGCGGACTGCGGCTGGAGGACCACGGGCTGCGCTGGGCCCACGCGCCCCACGTACTGGCCCACCCCCTGACCGACGGCACCTGCGCCGTCCTCGACCGCGACATCGCCACCACCGCCGCCTCGCTCGACGTCTTCGCACCCGGGGACGGCGCCGCCTGGGAGGGGCTGCACGAGGTGTGGGACCGCTACCGGGCCGACATCGTGGACGCCCTGTTCACCCCCTTCCCACCGGTGCGCGCCGGTGCCCGGCTGGCCCTGCGGCTGCGCGGCGCGGGCGGACTCAGGCTCGCCCGCACCCTGGTCCTGCCGGTGCGCCGCATGGGCGAGGAGGAGTTCCGCGGCGAGGGCGGCAAACTGCTCCTGGCCGGCAACGCCCTGCACGCCGACCTCGCCCCCGAGGCGGCCGGCAGCGGCGGCTTCGGCTGGCTGATGTCGATGCTCGGACAGACCTACGGCTTCCCCGTACCGGTCGGCGGCTCCGGCGTCCTCACCGAGGCCCTGGTCCACCGGCTGCGCGCCCGGGGCGGCACCCTGCACTGCGGGCGGCGCGTCGAGCAGGTCCTGGTCCGCGACCGGCGCGCGGCCGGCGTGCGAACCGCCGACGGGGAGACGGTCACCGCCCGCCGCGCCGTCCTCGCGGACGTCTCCGTCCCCGCCCTGTACGGCGGCCTCGTCGCCCCGGCGGACCTCCCGGACCAGGTCCTCGCCGACCTGCGGCGCTTCCAGTGGGACTTCGCCACCTTCAAGGTGGACTGGGCGCTGGACGGGCCCGTGCCCTGGCGGTGCGAGGAGGCGGCGCGGGCCGGCACCGTGCACCTCGCCGACGGCCTCGACGAGTTGACCCGGTTCGCCGCCCAGATCGCCATGCGGCAGGTCCCCGACCGCCCCTTCTCGCTGTTCGGCCAGATGACGACCACCGACCCGACCCGCTCACCGAGCGGCACCGAGTCCGCCTGGGCCTACACCCACGTCCCCCACGACATCCGCGCCGACGCGGGAGACGAGGGCATCACCGGCAGCTGGGACACCAAGGAACAGGAACTGATGGCCGACCGGGTCGAACGCCAGGTGGAACGGTTCGCACCCGGCTTCCGCACGCTGGTCCGGGCCCGCCGCGTGCTCGCCCCGCCGACGCTCCAGGCCATGGACGCCAACCTGGAGGGCGGCGCCATCAACGGCGGCACCACCGCCATGCACCAGCAACTCGTCTTCCGGCCGGTGCCCGGCACCGGACGGCCGGAGACACCGGTGGCCGGTCTCTTCCTCGCCTCGGCGGGCGCCCACCCGGGAGGCGGCGTGCACGGAGCACCCGGCGCCAACGCCGCGCGCGCCGCCCTGCGCCAGCACCGTTTCGCGGGGCTCGCCCGGGTGCAGCGGGCCCTGACCCGACGGGACCGGGCCGGTGACCGTCGCTGAACGCCGGTGACCGTCCGACCAGCCCACGAGCACTCCGAGGAAAGGGCCGACCGGTGACAGACAGCCCCCTCCAGAACCGCACCGTCGTGGTGACCGGCGCCGCACGCGGACTCGGCGCCGCCCTGGCCCGCGCCTGCGCCCGCCGCGGTGCCCGGCTGGCGCTGCTCGGCCTCGAGAAGCCGCGCCTCGACGCCCTGGCGGCGGACCTGCCGACCCCGGCGCTCGCCGTCGAGACCGACGTCACCGACCCCGCCGCGCTGGCCGACGCGGCCGGTGAGACCCGCCGGCGCCTGGGCAAGCCGTCGGTCGTCGTGTCGAACGCCGGTGTCGCGCACGGCGGACCGTTCGCCACGTCCGACCCCGCCGAGTGGCGCCGTGTCGTCGACGTGAACCTGACCGGCAGTGCCCACACGGCCCGCGCCTTCCTGCCGGACCTGTTCGACACCGCGGGCTACCACCTGCAGATCGCCTCGCTGGCCTCGCTCGGCGCCGCCCCCATGATGAGCGCCTACTGCGCCTCCAAGGCGGGCGTGGAGGCCTTCGGCCACTCGCTGCGCGCCGAGGTGGCCCACCGCGGCGTCGCCGTGGGCATCGCCTACCTCAACTGGATCGACACCGACATGATCCGCGACGCCGACCGGTACCCGGCCCTGCGCGAACTGCGCGCCCACATGCCGCCCCCGGCCCGCCGCACCTTCTCACCGCAGGACGTCGCCGCCCGGCTGGTCCGCGCGGTGGAGCGCCGCCGTACCGCCGTGTACGTGCCGGGCTGGCTGCGCCTGGTCCAGTGGGGGCGCGTGACGCTGCCGCCCGCGGTCGTACGGCTGTCCCGCCACGAGCTGCCCCGGATGGAGGCCGAGGAGTCTCTGGGCCCCACCGGACCGCTGGGCCCGGGCGGGCTGGCCGACCGTGCGGCGGACACGGGGCAGTAGCCGTCGCGGCGCGGCCGGCTCGTGTCAGTACGCCCCGAACCGCCGCGCCAGGGCCCGCAGCGGCGCGGACCGGCCCCGGTCGGGCACCGTCCACAGCGTCTCGCCCCGCACTCCCCACCGCTCCAGCAGGGCGTTGGCGGCCAGGAAGCCGGAGGTGGCGGCGCGCTCCATCAGCGCCACGGGCAGATCCGTACGGACCAGGTCTCCGGCGACCACGACGGCCGGGTCGGTGGTGCGCACTGTGGGACGGTCGCGGTAGCCCCCGACGGTGAACAGCGGGCAGTCCGCCCGCCACTCGTGCCGTGCGGCGACCACCCGGGCCCGGCGGGTCTCCGGGTACACCCGGTGCAACTGGTCGACGAGGCGCTTCTCCTCGACCTCCCTGACGGCAGTCGACGGCACGGCGTAGGCGTGGAGTTCGACGACACAGCCGCCGGTGCGCGCCGCCCAGCGGGCCGCCTCGCCCTCCCAGTGGGACAGCACGCTGACGTTGTCCAGCGAGCCGTAACCGCTCGTGCCGAGGAACCCGGGCCGGCCGGCGGCGACCGGGCGGTCCAGCCACAGCCGGGAGACCAGGAACGGCGGAGCGTTCCGCAGCCGTGTCACCCGCGCACGCCACGCGGCGTCGCCCAGGTGCGGCGAGCGGCACACCACGCCCCGCAGCCCGCCGACGTCCATCGCGAGCACCACGGCGTCGTACGGCCGGGCCCCGGCGGCGTCGACCACGAGCTGCCCGCCGGACGGACCGGGCCGCAGGGCCTCGACGGACGTGCTCGTGCGCACCTCGACCCCGTGCCGCGCCAGATGCCCGGCCAGGGGATTCCACAGCGCCTGCGGGAACGGCTCACGCGGCACGTCGAACAGCAGCCCCTCGCTGGAGCCGAGGAAGTAGATGTGGAACATCAGGGCCATCTCCGCGGCCGACAGCTCGCGCGGGTCCGCGAAGAAGCTGCGGGAGAACACCTCGAAGGCCAGATGCCGCGCGGCCGCCGGAAAGCGCAGGGAATCGAGGAACGCCTCGGCGCTGACGTCGTCCAGGCGCTCGTGGACGCGGTGGGTACGGACGTCGAGGAGCGGCAGCGCGGCCGAGGGCCGCAGGGCCGTCAGGTCGCGCAGCCCGAAACTGGGGCTCAGGGCGACGAAGGCGAGGGCGCTGAACGGGGGAGTGCGCGGAATCCGGCGGAAGCTGTCGCGCAGCCCGCTGCTGTGCCGCAGGGGGTAGTCCGGCAGTCCGGTCAGCATGGCGAGGCCGGGATCGCAACGGCGCAGCAGGCTCCGCAGGTTGTAGTACTGGCGGAAGAAGGCGTGGAAACCCCGGCTCATCGTGGCGGGCGTGCCGTCCGGCAGGGCGACCGTCCGGCCCGCGACCCGGCCGCCGAGCACGGGCTCGCGCTCGTACAGCGCGACGCGCACTCCGCGTTCCGCCAGGACGGCCGCCGCCGCGAGGCCCGCGACGCCGCCGCCGATCACGGCCACCGACGGCGCATCGCCCTCGACCCGCTCCCGTCCCGGCCCGGGGCGCAGCACCCGCGCCCGCCGGTCCCGCCCGGGCGGCCGCACCTCACCGCCCCGGCCGCCCGCACCCCGCCGGATCACCGCGCGTCTCCGGCGCGGGCGCGGAGGGCACGCGTGCCGCTGCTGCCGGCGCTGTCGTCCTGCCCGTCGCCGGTCCGGGAGCTGTCGGCCTCGGTGCCGGGGGCCTTGGTGCCGTCGTTCTGCGGGCGGCTGCTCCGCGGGTTCCCGGTCGCGGCGGCGGGGAATGCCGCGGCGGCGGGGAATGCCGCGGCCAGGGCGGCGGTCGAGCCCCCCGCGCCGCAGCCCGGGTCCAGCACCCGGCTCCCGGCACCGTCGTCCGCGAGGCACCGCCCGGGGGCGGAACGGCGCAACCGGGCGTGGCGGCCCGGGGCGAGCGCGACAAGGCGGTCGCAGCGGTCCGCCCCGCGGTCGAAGGCGGCGGTCAGCGCGGCGTCGCTCAGCAAGGGCATCGGGGGACTCCCGGGTGGGTCGGCGTTCAGCGGACGGGCAGGTGGCGGCGCGGCAGCCACGGCAGTTCGGCCGCCGTGCGCAGCATCGGCAGGACGGGGACACGCACGCCGACCGCGAGGTCCTCGGACAGCCGCGACCGGCCGTCGAGAAAACGCAGCAGCCGCCCGGCGGGTACGCGGTCGAACAGCCGGAAGAAGAGGTCGGGGCCGTCGACCCGGCCCGTGTCCAGCGCACGCAGCAGCACCGCGTCCATCAGCCGGGCCCGCGCCGGATGCGGGGGCGGCGGCACCGGGCGGCGGCCCGCGCGCACCGCACGGGCGACGGCCTCGGACTGCCGCTGCACGGCGGCGAACGTGTAGCCGGTGGACGCCCGGGTCGCCCCGCCGGCGACGCCGATCCGGAAGACCCGGTCGCAGCCCCCGGCCCGCCGCTCGAAGACGGCGTCGGTCATCGGGATGATCCCCTGCTCGGTCGACAGGACCTCCGTGGCGCCGGTGCGCAGGACGCGGCGCGTGTAGTCCTCCAGCGCGTCGTCGTACGCGTCGGACGTCAGGGGGGCCGGGCCGAACTCGGTGTACTCGACCAGCGCGGTGTGCCGTCCGGTCGGCAGCACGTAGCCGAACGACAGACCCCGCCGCGGCTGCCCGGTGCGGAAGTCCATCAGGTCGACCACCTCCGGGTCGAAGACCGGCCGCTCGGTGCGGACGAACCAGCCGCGGAAGTGCTGGAGCAGGCGGGTACGGGCGGGCGGCAGCCGGTCCGGCGGGCGGGAGTCGAAGACCCAGCGGGTGCGCAGGTCGACCGGCGCCCCCGCGGCGTCCGTGGCCGCCACCCGCACGGTGGCGTCCGGCAGGCCGGTCACCGCGCCGACGGTGGCCTCGACGCGCCGCAGCCCCGGACGGTCCCTCAGGTCCCGCTCCACCAGTGCCTCGAAGTCGTCGGAGCGGATCATCTTGTAGCGGGCCGGCGCGATGTGCCGCCGGACGGCCTCGCCGTCCCGGCCGTGCACCCGCAGCCACTCCCACGACGCCGTCGCCGCCCGGTCGAAGCGGCCGGACCCGGCCTCCCAGAAGCACCAGGTGCGACGCGGGGGCCGCAGCGGCCCGGGCGGCGGATCGACCAGGACGACGGAGGGCACCGCACCCTGCGGCGCTCCGGACGCGATCCGGTGCGCCAGGGAGAGCCCGGCCGCCCCCGCACCGACGACCACGATGTCCGCGTCGAGCACGTCCGCCTCCTTCCCGTCGGTCCGCCCGCCGGTTCGCTCCCGCCCGGCGGAGTATTCCGCCCGGTGCCGTCCGCGGTCGCCCGGCGCGCTGGACGGCACGGCACCGGCACCCGTCGGAAGCCGCGATGCAGCCGGGCGGGTGACTGCCGGACGGGAACCGGCTTCCTGTGGCGTCGCGCCGGAGGCGAGGGGGGAAGGCATGACGCCGACCACACGAGAGGAACCGCGATGCGCCCCAGCACGGTCGACCACGGCAACCAACGGCCGGACGAACCGTCCGCGGTCCCGGGCGCGCGATGACGCGGACGGTGACCGGCCGCACCGACCACGTCGTGGTCGTCGGGGCCGGGCTCGCCGGGCTGTCCGCCGCCCTGCACCTGCTGGGCGCGGGACGCAGGGTGACGGTCGTGGAACGCGACCCGCTGCCCGGCGGCCGGGCCGGGCGGCGTGAACTCGGCGGCTACCATCTCGACACCGGTCCGACCGTGCTGACCATGCCGGACCTGGCCGACGAGGCCTTCGCGGCCGTCGGCGAGCGGCTGCGCGACCGCGTCGAACTCCTGCCCCTGCACCCCGCCTACCGGGCCTGCTTCGCCGACGGCGGCACCCTGGACGTGCACACGGACGCCGACGCGATGGAGGCGGAGGTTCGACGCTTCGCCGGGACCCGGGAGGCGGCCGGGTACCGGCGGCTGCGCGACTGGCTCGGGCGGCTGTACGCCGTGCAGATGCGCCGGTTCATCGACGCCAACTTCGACTCGCCGCTCGGCCTGCTCACCCCCGACCTGGCCCGGCTCGCCGCCCTCGGCGGCTTCGGCCGCCTCGACACCCGTATCGGACGGTTCCTGACGGACGAACGGCTCAAGCGGGTCTTCTCCTTCCAGGCTCTGTACGCCGGTGTCGCGCCGTCCCGCGCGCTGGCCGCCTACGCCGTCATCGCCTACATGGACACCGTCGCCGGCGTCTACTTCCCGCGCGGCGGCCTGCACGCCCTGCCCCGCGCCATGGCCGCGGCCGCCGCCGGCGCCGGGGCCGACCTGCGCCTCGGACGGGACGTCACCCGCCTGGAACGGTCCGGCACCCGCGTCACCGCCGTCGTCACCGACCACGAGCGCATCCCGTGCGACGCCGTCGTCCTCACCCCCGACCTGCCCGTCGCCCACCGGCTGCTGGGCCGCCGCCCGCGCCGCCCCGTCGCCCTGCGGCACGCGCCCTCCGCCGTGGTCCTGCACGCCGGCACCACCCGTACCTGGCCGCACCTGGGCCACCACACGCTCTCCTTCGGCGCCGCGTGGCGACGGACCTTCGACGAACTCACCAGGACGGGCACCCTCATGACCGACCCGTCCCTGCTGATCACCCGGCCCACCGCCCACGACCCCTCCCTCGCCCCCGAGGGCCGCCACCTCCACTACGTCCTCGCGCCCTGCCCCAACACGGACATCGGCCCCGGCGCCCGCGCCTGGAGCGACCTCGCGCCCCGCTACCGCGACCGGCTGCTCGCCACCCTGGAACGCCGGGGACTGACCGGCATCGCCGCCGCCGTGGAGGAGGAGTGCCTGGTGACACCCGCCGACTGGGCCGCGCAGGGGCATGCCGCCGGCACCCCGTTCTCCGTCGCCCACACCTTCGCCCAGACCGGGCCCTTCCGCCCCCGCAACCTGGTGCGCGGCACCGACAACGCGGTCCTCGCCGGCTGCGGGACCACCCCGGGCGTCGGTGTGCCGACCGTACTGATCTCCGGGAAACTGGCCGCCGCCCGCATCACCGGTGCACCGGCCCGCGCCGCGGCGGTGAGGGGCGGGCAGCGATGACCGGGCGCGAACTCGACGCCGCCGGCATCACCGACCCGCGGCTGCGGGCCGCCTACACCCGGTGCCGGCTCCTCAACGCCCGCCACGGACGCACCTACTTCCTCGCCACCCGCCTCCTGCCCGCCGACCGCAGACCGGCCGTGCACGCCCTGTACGGGTTCGCGCGGTGGGCGGACGACATCGTCGACGACACGGGGGCCGGCGCCACGCCCGCCGAGCGCGCCGCCGCCCTCGCCCGCCTCGACCGGCTGCTGCGCCGCGCGCTCACCGGCGGCCGGCCGGCCGCCGAACCCGTGGTGCTCGCCCTGGCCGACACCGCCGCGCGGTACGCCATCGAACCGGCGCACTTCACCGACTTCATGGCCTCGATGCGCGCCGACCTCACGGTCACCGACTACGCCACCTACGCCGACCTGCGCGCCTACATGCACGGCTCGGCCGCCGTCATCGGCCTCCAGATGCTGCCCGTCCTCGGCACCGTGACCGCCCGCGCCCCGGCCGCCCCGCACGCCGCCGCACTGGGCGTCGCCTTCCAGCTGACCAACTTCCTGCGGGACGTCGGCGAGGACCTGGACCGCGGCCGGATCTACCTCCCCGCCGACCTGCTCGCCGCGCACGGCGTCCAGCGGGACCTGCTGCTGTGGAGCAGGCGCACAGGCCGCCACGACCGGCGCATCACCGCCGCGCTGCGGGCCGCCGAGGACCTCACCCGGGGCGTGTACCGCGACGCCGAGCCCGGACTGGCCATGCTCGACCCCGTCGCCCGGCCCTGCATCCGCACCGCGTACCTGCTCTACCGGAACATCCTGGACACCATCGCGGACGGCGGGTACGCGGTACTGCACCGGCGCGCGGTGGTGCCCCGCCGACGGCGCGCGGCCGTCGCGGCCGGCGGGCTCGTACGCGTGCTCGCCGCCCGGTTCGGCGCACGTCACGCCCCCGCGCCGGTGCCGTGCGGCGCCGACGCCCCCGACGTGAAGGAGCCCGGATGAGCACGGACCCCCGGCCGCGCCGAGGACGCCTCCCCCTGCGCCTGCGGCGCCACGCGGTCCCCTGGGAGCGGCAGCGGCCGACGTGGCGCGAGGCCCGCCCCGCCGTCATCGCCGCGGCCCTCCAGCGCGCCGAGGCCCGGCCCTCGGGCAACTGGTACGCCCTCGGCGCGAGCACGGACGTACGTCCCACGCGTCCGCTGTCCGGCACCGTCGCCGGGGCCGAGGTCGTCGTCTGGCGGGACGCGCGGGGGCGTCTCGTGGGCGGCCCCGGCGCCTGCCCCCACCTCGGCGCCCCCCTGGCCGACAGCCCGGTGCGGTGCGGCACGCTCGTGTGCCACTGGCACGGACTCGCCCTGGACGGCGCCCCGTTCGCCGGCTGGGAACCCCTGCCGGTCCACGACGACGGCGTACTGGTGTGGGTGCGACTGGACGCCGCGGGGGAGGAGCCACCGACCCCGGCGCCCCTCGTTCCGGACCGGCCGCCCCGGGCGATGGCCCTGACGTCCGTGTGGCGCGGGGTGGGGGCCTGCGAGCCCGAGGACGTCGTCGCCAACCGGCTCGACCCGTGGCACGGAGCCTGGTTCCACCCGTACTCCTTCGTGGACCTCACCGTCGTCGAGGCGCCCGGGGAGAGCACGCCCGACGACGGGAGCGGCGACCGCTTCGTCGTGGACGTGTCCTTCCGGCTGACCGGGCGCCTGGTCGTCCCCGTACGGGCCGAGTTCACCGCGCCCGGACCCCGCACCGTCGTCATGCGCATCACCGAGGGCGAGGGCACCGGTTCCGTCGTGGAGAGCCACGCCACGCCGCTCGGCCCGGACGGGGACGGCCGGCCGCGCACCGCGGTCGTCGAGGCGGTGCTCGCCACCTCGGACCGGCCCGGTTTCCACCTGGCCCGCCGCCTGGCACCGGCCCTGCGCCCGCTGATGCGCGCCGCCGCCGGCCGTCTGTGGCGCGACGACCTCGCCTACGCCGAACGCCGCGGACACCTGCGCGCCCGCGGCCTCTTCCCCGGCTGAACGGAGCGGCACCGGAATGCAGACCTTCCTTCCCCACCCCGGTTTCCGGGACTCGGCGCTGGCCCTGGACCGGCGTCGCCTCGGCAAGCAGCGCGTGGAGGCGCTCCAGGTGCTGCGCGGACTCACCGTCCCCGGCTACGGCTGGCGCAGACACCCGGCGGTGCGGATGTGGGCGGGCTACGAGGAGGCACTCGTCCGGTACGGCCTCGACGTCTGCCGGGTCTGGCGCGAGCACGGCCACCAGGACAGTTGCGCGGCATCACTCGTCAGCGGGCTCGCCGAGGTCCGACCGGGGAAGCCGGTGCGGGACCAGCCGGAACTGGCGGCCGCCGGGGAACTGCCGCCCTGGCTCGGCGACGAGGCCTTCCACCGCAGCCACCGCTCGGCGCTGGTGCGCAAGGAACCCGCCGTGTACGCCGGGCTGTTCCCGGGAGTCCCGGACGACCTGCCCTATGTGTGGCCGCGTTCGGACCGGGAGCGCGGGGAGGCGGGGAGCGGCGGCGCCTAGGACGATCAGGTCTGCTGCTCGCCCGCGAGTTCCTTCAGGTCGACCGTCTCGTCGGCCGGCGGCTGTTCGGGGTGCACCGTCTCGCCGTACTCGCTGAACGTGACGGTGCCGGGGTTCTTGCCGCCCTCGGTCGTGGTCTTGAGGATGTACGGCTCGCCCTCCGTGGCGACGAAGAGGGTGAGCTTCTCGCCTCCGGAGACGTCCTTGGTCAGCTTCAGGGCCTCCTCGCCGTTCACGTCCGTCGTGGAGCCGCGCTTCATGCCCTGGCGCTCGGACTCGTCCTCGTCCATGGCGGCGACGAAGCCCTGCTTGTCGCAGACCCCGGCGGTCGTGGCGTCGTTCGCCGGCATCTTCACCCACTTGTCCTGAAGCTTCGGCGCCATCTTCCGCGCCGCGTCGGGCTGCTGCTCCAGGGCGGTCTGCCAGTACTGCTCGTCGCCCCGCAGGTAGAGGGTCGCGTCGGTGTGCCGCACGTCCGCCTCGGTCCCGCCCGCGCCGATGGTGCCCTGACAGTTCTTCTCCTGGTCGACCGAGACGTCGATGCTGACGGTGCCCCCGTCCTCGAGCCGGGTGTCGCCCTTCACGTGCATGGACTTCGCCTGCCGGGTTGCCTCGACGGCCTTCGCGGCGATGTCGTCGGCGCTCTGCCCCTCGAACGGCTCGCCCTCGTCGCCCGAGTCGCCGCCGCAGCCGGCCAGCAGGGCGACGGAGACGCTCGCGGTCGCCACGGCGGTTGCCACTTTGCTGGTGCGCACTGGCGGTTCCTTCCCATGTCCGTTCATTGCCGTCAAATCCCTTGTCTCACCGATGTGTTGGCACCGGAACCCTCCGACTACCCCCGATTCCCGTGACATGCACGTGATGAAGATGCCGTGGCGAGCGTGTGAGCGGCCGTCGCCCCCGATTGGTCCCCGACAGCGGACGCGAAGTGGACCCCGTGGCGGACCGCCTCGCTCTCTAGCGTCGTGGCCATGAACGCCACCACCACGCGCGGGGCCCTGCTCGCCGCGCTCGCCTGTGTCCTCGTCGGAGGATCCTTCACCGCCAACAGCCTGCTCGGCGACTACCCGTACGCGGGCGGCCAGTTCCTGCGCTACGGCCTGGCCTTCCTGCTGCTCGTCCCCCTGGCCGGCCCCGGCGCCGCGACCCGGCTGCGGGCGCTCGGCGCCGGCCGGTGGGTGCGCCTCGCGCTGCTCGCGGCCGTGGGCATGGTCGGCTTCAACCTCGCCGTCCTCGCCGCGGAACGCACGGCGGAGCCCGCGGTACCCGGTGTCCTCGTGGGCTGCGCGCCCGTGGTCGTCGCTGTCGTCGTCCCCCTACTGGAGGGGCGCAGGCCCCAACGGCTCGTCATGTACGGGGCGTTGTTCGTGGCTCTGGGTGCCTTCACCGTCCAGGGCTGGGGGCGCACCGACGGCGCGGGCCTCGCCTTCTCCGTGTGCGCGCTGGCCGGCGAGGTCGGGTTCGCCGTCCTGGCCGTGCCCGTACTGCGGCCCCTGGGCCCGCGGCTGCTGTCCACCGTGGTGTGCGGCGTCGCGGCGGCCGAGTCGGCGGTGGCGGGCGTCCTGGCCGACGGGACCGGGTGGCTGCGCCGGCCGGACGCGGTGGAGGCGGGCGCGCTGCTGTGGCAGGCGGTGGTGGTCACCGTCGTCGGGTTCGTGTGCTGGTACATGGGCATGCAGCGGATCGGGGCCGAACGCGCCACCCTGTTCTCCGGGCTGATCCCGGTCGCCGCCGCCTGCACGGCCCCGCTGGTCGGCACGGGTTCCTACGGCGCGGCCCAGGCCGTGGGCAGCGCCCTGGTCTTCGCCGGGGTCGCCGTGGGGTCGGGCGCGCTCGTGGCCGTGCGCCGACGACGGCCCGCGGCGAGGCGTCAAAGCGTCTTCGAGCGGTCCTTGGAGAAGCTGTAGAGGTCCTTCGAGGTCGTGATGAGCTCACGCTGTTCCTGCCGGGAGCCCACCATGGGCTGCGAGCCGTTCAGCGGCACCTGGGCGCTCTCCGGCAGGAACTTCACGGTCACCAGGCCGATGGCGCCGGCGGCCATCAGGTAGTAGGCGGGCATCAGGTCGTCGCCGGTGATGCTCACCAGCGCCTCGGTGACCAGCGGCGTGGTGCCGCCGAAGGCGGCGACGGCGAAGTTGAAGCCGATGGCCATCGCGGCGTAGCGCACGGCGGTCGGGAACAGCGCGGGCAGGGTGGCTGCGCTGGGCGCGGCGAAGCAGGCCAGCAGGGTGGACAGCAGCAGCACCCCGAGGACCGGCGCCCAGACGCCGTCCGACTTCAGCAGCAGGAACGCCGGGACGGCGAGGACGATCATCGCCGCGGCGCCGACGGCGTAGAGCGGGCGGCGGCCCACGTGGTCGCTGAGCCGGCCCAGGAAGGTGATCAGCAGCACGATCCACACCATGCCGATCAGCACCAGCACGTCCGCGAAGCCGCTGGAGCGGCCCAGGGTCTCCGTCTGGTACGTCGGCAGATAGCCGGTGACCATGTAGTTGGTGACGTTGTAGAGCAGCACCAGGCCCATGCAGACGAGCAGCGGGCGCCAGTGGCCGCGCACGATGGTCTTGAACTCGCTGCCCGCCGACTCCTGGGCGAGGCCCTTCTCGTGCTCGTCGAGCTGCTGCTGGAAGGCGGGGGACTCCTCCAGCTTGAGCCGCATGTACAGGCCGATGACGCCGAGCGGTCCGGCGATCAGGAACGGCAGCCGCCAGCCCCAGTGCAGCATCTGGGCGTCGGTCAGCGACAGGTTCAGGACGGTGACCAGCGCCGAGCCCAACGCATAGCCGACGAAGGTGCCGAAGTCGAGCCAGCTGGAGAGGAAGCCGCGCCGCCGGTCGGGTGAGTACTCGGCGACGAAGGTGGTGGCGCCGCCGTACTCGCCGCCGGTGGAGAAGCCCTGGACCATCCGGGCGAGCAGCAGCAGGACCGGGGCGGCGATGCCGATGGTGGCGTAGCTGGGGATGAGGCCGATGGAGAAGGTGCCGAGCGCCATCATGATCATGGTGGTGGCGAGCACCTTCTGCCGGCCGACGCGGTCCCCGAGCGGTCCGAAGACCAGGCCGCCGAGCGGGCGTACGACGAAGGCCGCGGCGAAGGTGGCGAAGGAGGAGATGACCTGGGCGGCCGGGGAGGCGCCGGGGAAGAACACCTTCCCGATGGTGGCGGCCAGATAGCTGTAGACGCCGAAGTCGAACCACTCCATGCAGTTGCCGAGCGCGGAGGCCCCGACCGCGCGCTTGAGCAGCGGTCCCTCGACGACCTGGACGTCCTCCTCGCGAAAGGCCCGCTTGGTGCGGCGGAGCCGGCGGGCCAGCTCCTCGCGCACCTGCCGCGGCAGGTGCGCGACCGTACTCGGCATCTTCGCCCCGCTCCGGGGACCGGACCCGCCGTCGGGCTTCGCGTCGACCACGCCGCTGCCTTCCTGTCGCTCCGCCACAGTTCGCCTGAGCGAATTCTGTGCCGCAACAGGGGACCGGCGCATGCCGGAGCCGCTGCCCGGGGCGGCGCGGAGGCCCCGGGCAGCGGTGCCGCGGTACGGCTCAGGGCTGTGCCGGCATGCTCCAGCAGTTGGAGCCGGCCGGCTTGCCGGAGAGCCGGTCGGTGAGCCAGGAGACGGCGTTGCCCTGATCGGTGAGCAACGGGGCGAAGTGGTTGAGCAGACCGCTGCCCACGCCCGGCAGCAGCACGGGGACGTAGGTGACCTTCGCGCCCTTGTCGCACCAGTCGACGGCCAGCCGGCGGGCCTGGCCGTGGGGGACCAGGTCGTCGCTGGTCCCCGTGGCCACCCTGACCGGCCCCGCGGGCTTCAGCGCGCCGATGCGCTGCTCGGCGAGGAAGTCCTGGAGCGCGGGCTCGGCCCGGATGATGTCGCTGAGGGACTGCCCGGTCTTCGTCCAGTGCGTGCTGCTGTCGCCGCCGTAACCGAAGAGCGCGTCGCCCACGCACATGGTCGACAGGTCCTTGAGCGCCTCCTCGCCCGCCTCGTTGACGTACCGGTCGGCGATGGGTCGCAGGGCCGGCTCGGTCTGGAGGAAACCGTTGAGCGACCAGCCGAGGGCGCCCGCCAGGTCGCTGCCGTCGATCGCCTTCGTCACCTCGGTCAGGTCGGCGGGCGGTGCACCGGCGTAGGTGCCGGCCAGCTGGACGTCCGGGGCGTAGGAGGGCTGGAGCTCGGCCGCGGCCGCGGTGGCTCCGCCCCCCTGGCTGTATCCGAACAGACCCACCCGGGAGCCGGAGGTGACGGACGCCGAGTCGAGGGAGCGCGCGGCGCGTACGGCGTCGAGCACCGCGTGGGCCCCGTCGACGCGGTTGACGTAGGTGTGCAGCCGGTCGGTGGTGCCGAGGCCGACGTAGTCGGTGACGACGACGGCGACGCCGCGCAGCAGCAGCCGGTACACCGACAGGTCCTCGTAACCGACGGAGACCGTCTGCCCGTTGAGCTGCAACGGGTGCTCCAGGGCCATCGAGGCGGCGCACTGGTCGCCCTGCCCCATGGTGCCGGGCGCGACGGCGACCAGGGGGCGCGGCCCGTCGCCGCGCCACTTCGCGGCCGGTTCGATGTAGGCGCCGGTCACGGCGACCGCCTCGCCGTTCGCGTCGGTCGACTTGTACATCAGCCGGGTCGCCCGGCCGGGGAGCGGCCCGTCGATGCCGGGCAGGCTCAGCGCCAGGGGCAGCGGCTCGCTGCGGATCAGCGTGCCGTCGGTACCGGGGAGTTCGGACGGCGGGGTGTAGAAGGCGGGTATCTCGACGCCGCGGGACGTCTGAGTCGCCGATGCGCCGGCTGCTGCGGCCGGGACGGCCTGCGCGCCGAGGGCGAGCGCGGCGGCGATCGCCGCGGCGAGCATGCGTGGACGTGGGGGCATGGCGAACCTCCTGGGGAAGGGCCGGATCCGGTCGTCCGCGGCCCCGTGGGGTCGGGGCCGTGGTCGCGCTGCTCCTGTGGGTTACGGGACCGTAACCGGACAGGGGTTACCTGGGGTAGCACCTGACTCATTACGGTTCAGTAACTTGACGTCGCGTCTAACAAGAGCCGGGCCAGGCGTCCCGGTCGGCCAGCCGGAGCACCAGCGCCGCGATGTTCCAGGCGTCGTCCACGCCCCGGTGGTGCCGTCCTTCGAGCGGCAGCCCGGCGATCTCCAGCGCCCGCGCCATGCCGGGACGCCTGCGCAGCCCGTGGGCCTTGGTGAAGACCGCCTTGGCGTTGGTGTGCGCGCGCTCGGCCGGGTGGCCGAAGGGGTAGGGCACGCCGTCGGCCGCGCACTGCCGGAGGAACTGCTTCCGGTCGTAGTCGCCCCAGCTCGCCCAGGGCCGGACGCCCGCGCCGTGTTCGCGCACCAGCGTGTCGCAGGCCTCGGCGAGACCCACGCCCCGGTCGGTCTCGGCCCGGGTGATACCGGTCAGCTCCGTGCAGAACGCGCTGACCCGGGAGCGGGTGGGCCGCACCAGGATCCGGTGCCGGGCCACCCGCTCCCGGGCGTCGAGGTCGACCACGGCGAGCCCGATCTCGATGATCTCGCTCACCGCTCCGGGCGGCGGCTGCCCGTCCCAGCGGGTGGCCTCGAGATCGATGACGTTCAGCAGGCCCGCGTGGCCCCCGTCCGCGGCGCGCCGGTCCATGGCGGCACCGTACGGGGGCACACCCCTTACCGGCACCCGGATTTCCCCGCCGCCGTGCCTAGCGACGGCTCCGTACCAGGAGATACAGGAAGTACGGCGTCCCGATCACCGCCGTCATCAGGCCCGCACCGAGCTGGGCCGGGGCGATGACCGTGCGGCCGAGGAGGTCGGCGGCGCAGACGAGCGTGGCGCCGAGCAGGATCGCGACCGGCACGACCCGCACGTGCCGCCGGCCCACCAGGGCGCGTGCCGCGTGCGGGGCGACGAGCCCGACGAAGCCGATGGTGCCCGCGCAGGCCACGGCGGTCGAGCTGAGGACGACGCTCAGCACGAGGAACCCGAGGCGGCCCGGAGCCAGCAGCAGGCCGAGCAGCCGCGGCGTGTCCTCGTCCAGGGAGATCAGGTCCAGCTCGGTGCGCCGGGCGACGGCCACGCCGATGCCGACGGCCAGTGCCAGCGCGACCGGCACGACGTCCGGCATGGTCCGCCCGTAGGTCGAACCCGACAGCCAGGTCAGCGCCTTGGTCGCGTTGAACGGGTCGGTGAGCACGATCAGCAGGCTGATCAGGGCCGCCGTTCCGGAGGCCACGCCGATACCGACGAGGACCAGCCGGTTCTGCCGGAAACCGCCCCGGGCGGCGAGCCCGAAGACGAGGACCGCGGTGACGGCCGACCCCGCGAACGCGGCTCCCGCCACGCCCCACGTCCCGGCGGCCGGCACCGTGGTCACCAGGATCACGGCACCCAGCGCGCCACCGCCGGTCACCCCGAGGACGTTCGGCTCGGCGAGCGGGTTGCGGGTGACGGCCTGCACGAGCGTGCCGGCCAGGGCGAGCGCCGCGCCCGCGCACAGTGCCGCGAGCACCCGGGGCACCCGCGTGTCCAGCACGAAGGAGACGGTCCGACCGGCCCGGCCCTGGGCCCAGTTGACGACGTCACCGAGCAGCAGCTTGGTGTCGCCGATCAGCACGGCGGCGATCACCAGGCCCACCAGGGCCACGACCAGGACGGCGACCGTGGCCAGGAACACCGCCCGGCTCGGGATCCGCAGCCGGTCCGGCGCCCCGGCCCCGGCGGTGTCCCGCACCCGCAGCGCCATGGCGACCAGGAACACGGCGCCGACCAGGCTCGTGACGACACCCGTGGGCACGGACACCGAGCGGTCGTCCGAGACCAGGGCCCGCAGCAGCACGTCCGAGCCGAGCACCAGGGCCGCGCCGGTCAGCGCCGCCGCGGGCATGGCCGTACGGGAGCGGGCGAAGCCGCGGAACCGGCGGGCGAGCGGGCGCACCAGGGCGGGTGCGCACAGGCCGACGAAGCCGATCGGGCCGGCGAGCGTGACCGCGGCGGCGGACAGCAGCGCCGCGAGCACGACGACCGTGACCCGGGTGGCCCGGACCGGCACACCGAGCCCGCGCGCCGCGTCGTCGCCGAGGGCCAGCGCGTCCACCCGACGGGCGGTCAGCATCAGGCCCACCAGCCCGATCAGGGCGATCGGCAGCATCTGCAGGACGCCGTCGAAGCCGTTCTGGGCGATGCTGCCCTGGTTCCACTCGTAGAGGCCCTTCGTCTGCTCCGGGAAGAGCAGCAGCAGTCCCTCCGTCATGGAGTTCAGGCCCAGCATCAGCGCGGTGCCCGCCAGCACCAGCCGGACGGTGCCCGTGCCGAGGCCGGACAGGCCGAGCACGACGGCCGCCGCCGCGAGTCCGCCCACGAAGGCGACACCGGACGAGGCGAGCATCGGCAGCGAGACGCCGGTGGCGCCGGCCAGTCCCAGGGCCAGGTAGGAACCCGCGTTCACCGCGAGGGTGTCGGGGGAGGCGAGCACGTTGCGGCTGACCGCCTGGAGCACGGCGCCGGCCATGCCCAGGACGGCGCCGACCAGCAGGCCCGCGGTCATCCGGGGCAGCCGGGAGGCGACGACGACGGACGCGTCGTCCGGATCGGCCCGGCCTGTCAGGGCCTTCAGCACCTCGGACGGGCCGACGGCCGCGGTGCCCTGGGTGATGTCGACGACGGCGAGTACGGCGACCAGCAGGACGATTCCGGCCGTCACCGCGGCCGCGCCCGACCGGGACGTGGGGACCGTCGACGGACGGGCCGCGGTGGGTTCGGTTGCGGTGACGGCCATGGCCCCGCTACTTCGTCAGGGCGCCGACGACGGCGTCGATGTACGCCTCCATCGACCCGGGCCCACCGAACATCCAGATGCCGTCGTCGAGACGGTGCACGTCCCCGGCCTTCACGAACGGGAGGGACTTCCACACCGAGTTCTTCGCCAGCTCACCGGTGAACGGGGTGGCGCTCGGGTCGTCGTCGTTGCCGATGTAGGCGAACTGGGTGTCCTTGGGGAGCTTGGTCAGACCCTCGACGTCGGTGGTGCCGAGGCCGTAGGCCTCGTCGCCCTTCACCGTCCAGGCGTTCTTCAGACCGACCGCCTCGTTGACCTCACCGATGAGCGAGGTCGCCGTGTAGGGGCGGATCGAGACCTGGTTGGAGGCGACGTAGCCGTCGGCGAAGGCGAAGTCCTTGCCGGCCATCCCGGCGTCGGCCAGGGCCTTCCTGCCCTCGGCGACCTTGGCCTCGAAGCCCTCGCGCAGCGACTTGGCCTTGTCCGAGGTGCCGGTGGCCTTGGCGATGAGGTCGACGTTGTCCAGCATCTGGTCGATCTGGCCGGTGCCGTCGGCGGAGGTCACCTCGATCACCGGGGCGACCTCGCGCAGCTGCTTCACGGCGGCGGGGGTGAGGTCCGTGGTGGCGACGATGAGGTCGGGGGCGAGCGAGGCGATGGTGTCCATGCTCGGCTCGCCGCGGGTGCCGATGTCCTTGGGCTCGTTCTTGAGGGGAACGGCGCTGTCCCAGGTCTCGTAACCCTTGACGTCCGCCACGCCCACCGGGTCGACCCCGAGCGAGACGAGGCTTTCGACGACGTTCCACTCGGTGGCGACCACCTTGGTGGCCGGCCCGTCGAGCTTCACCTCGGTGCCCTTGCCGTCCTTGAGCGTGATCGCCTCGGAGGCCTTCTTCTCCGTCTTGTCGGCGGCGGGTTCGGTGGTGCCGCAGGCGGCGAGGGTGAGCGCCGCGGCGGTGGTGACGGCCGCGGTGAGCAGGAGGCGTCTCATGAGGTGGTGCCGAGCCTTTCGGGGGTTCGTATGTGGTGGCGGCCGATCGGGCGGGTGCGCAGCCGGCCGGTCAGGGGGTCGGTGTCGACGTCGATCCGGATGCCGTAGACGGCGGTCAGCCGTTCCGGCGTCAGCACGTCCTCGGGCGGGCCGTCGGCGACGATCCGGCCCGCTTCGAGGAGCGTGATCCGGTCGGCGACGGCCGCCGCCTGGTCGAGGTCGTGCAGGACGACTCCGACGGCGATGCCGTGGTGGTCCGCCAGGTCACGGACGAGGTCGAGCAGTTCGACCTGGTAGCGCAGGTCGAGGTACGTCGTCGGTTCGTCCAGGAGCAGTACGCCGGTCTCCTGGGCGAGACAGCTCGCGAGCCACACGCGCTGCAACTGCCCCCCGGAGAGGTGGTCGGCGCCGCGGTCGGCGAGCCCGTCGACGCCGGTGAGCGCCAGCGCCCGGTCGACGGCGGCCGGGCCGTCCGGGTCGGGCCGCCCCCAGCGGCCCCGGTACGGATAGCGGCCGAACTCGACGACGTCCCGTACGGTCAGCCCGCCGGGCGTCGGCCGTCCCTGCGTCAGAAGGGCGACGTACCGCGAGAACTGACGGGACGTCAGCGCCAGGCCGTCGGTGGTGCCGTCGATGCCGATCGTGGCACTGCGGGCCCGCTGCAGCCGGGCGACGGTCCGCAGCAGCGTCGACTTCCCACTGCCGTTCGGACCCACCAGGACGGTCACTTCGCCGGGCCTGAGCCTGACCCCCGCGTCGTGCACGACATCGACGCCGTCGTAGGCGACGGTCACGCCCGTCGCCGACAGCTCATGACCGCGCAGGCGCGGGGTACCGGCTGCGTCTTCAGCTGATCTCACGCGACAAAGGTTAGCCTAACCTAAAAACCGCTGGTAGAGGCGGGGCTCACACGGCCCCCGCGGCAACCGCCCCTCCCTTCGCTTCCCGGCGAGGCGGAGGACTCAACTCGCCTGCCAGGACTGGCGTTTCCACAGACCCGCCCGGTTCAGGGACATCGGGCAGTGGAGGTAGATCTCGTCGATCTCCAGGAGCAGTGCGAGGTCCGGGCGCCGTCCGTCCCGCGCCATCGCGTCGAAGAAGGGCGCGTCGGTGAGGATGCGTGCCCGGCCGTTGATCCGGAGCACCTCCTTGCCGCCGGGGATCAGGTAGAGCAGGCCGGCGTGCGGATTGTCGAGGATGTTGTGGAAGCTGTCCCCGCGCCGGTTGCCCGCCCGGTCCGGCAGGGCGAGGGTGCGGGAGTCGAGGACGTGGGTGAAGCCGGGGGTGTCGCCGCGGGGTGACACGTCGCAGTTGCCGCCCGCGTCCGAGGTCGCCAGGAGGCAGAAGGGGGAGCGGGCCAGTATGCCCAGGTCGTCGTCCGATAGGCGGTCGTGCACCTTGTCGATGACGATGGGCCAGGGCTCGCCCAGCAGCTCGCGAAGCTGCGCGCGAGAGCCGAGCTCTACCCAGCCCTCTTCGGTGGCGGTGGCGGTGGCGGTGGCGGCGGCGTTGGGCCGGTCTCCGGTCGTGTCGATCGTGTGCGGCAAGGCCGGCTCCCGAGTGTGCTTGCGGAACAGCCGGAAGGGTTGCTTCCGGTGGTTGTGGCACACGAAACATTATCTGATCTTAGGTCTGCCTTACTTGGCGTCCGTGGTTCGCCCTCAGAAGGCGTAACGGATCCGCAGCCAGGGTGCGTGGGCGGCGACCAGCGCACGGAGCCGGGCGACCGCATCGGCCTTGACACCCACGCGGTAGCGCACGTTCAGCGCGCCGTTCTCGGAGCGCTTGGCCTGCTGGATCTCCGGCCGCCACAGCATCTCCTCGGCGCGCGGATGCCAGCCCAGGTTGACCTCGTGCAGGTCCCGGTTGTGCGTCAGCATGATCACCTCGGCGGCGGCCTGCCGCTTGACCCGGTCCGGCAGCACGTCGTCGAGATGCCGCAGCAACTCCGCCCAGGCCTCCTCCCAGCCCGGCCGCACCACCACGGGGGAGAGGTTGAAGTGCACCTCGTAGCCGGCGTCCAGGAAGTCGCCGGCCGCGGCGATCCGTTCGGCGACCGGGGAGGTGCGTACGTCCAGCAGTCGTGAGTCGTCCGGCGGCATCAGGGAGAAGCGGATGCGGGTCCGGCCGCGCGGGTCCAGGGCCAGCAGGTCGGGGTTGACGAACTTGGTCGCGAAGGAGGCCTTGGCCGTCGGCCACTGCCGGAAGGCGTGCACCAGGTCCGCGGTGTTGTCACAGATCAGGGCGTCCACCGAGCAGTCGCCGTTCTCACCGATGTCGTAGACCCAGGCCTCGGCATCGCACTGGTTCGGTTCGGGCTTGGGCCCCAGCCGGGCGATGTGCCGGCCGAGGTGGGCGATGATCCGGTCGATGTTGGCGAAGACCGTGACGGGATTGGCGTAGCCCTTGCGGCGCGGCACGTAGCAGTAGGCGCAGGCCATCGCGCAGCCGTTGGAGCCGCCCGGCGCGATCCAGTCCGCGGAGCGGCCGTTGGGGCGGGTGGTCAGCGACTTGCGCTCGCCCAGGACGAGCGTCTCGCCCTTGACCCGCACCCAGCGCTCGACGTTGCCCTCGTTGCCGTGCAGGCCGGGGATGCCCCAGTGGGAGTCCACCTCGACCACGCGGGCGTCGGGGAACCTGGCGAGGACCTGCCGGCCGCGCGGGGAGGCGGCCGCCGCCGGCTCGGCGTGGATCTCCCGTACCGGCAGCAGCCGACGGGCGACGGAGGAGTCCCGGAAGAGCGGCCCGGCGGCAGGTGCGGCGGCCGGCGGGCCGGGCGCCAGGGCGTCGAGGCCGAACAGGGCGTCGGAGCCGTCGTCCGGTGCGGTGGAGGGGTCGTGCATGAGGGCTCCGGGACGAGGAGGCGGGAGAGACCGGGCGGCTCCGCCACGGTCCGGTCCCTCCACTGTACGAAGCGCACGGCGCCTTCCGCCGTGTCACGCACCCCTCAGGGGGCATACGCGTGACACGGCGCCGGCCCGGTGCCGCCGATCCGAAGGGATGTACACGGTGCTCGCCATCGTCGCGGCGGTTCTGTTCCTCCTCGCCTGGCTGATCAACGCGGCGGAGGTGTCGACCAACGACATCTTCACCTCCACCAACGTCATGCTCATCGGGCTCGCCCTGCTGGCACTGCATGTCGCCGGCATCGGCAGCGGCTGGGCGACGCGCGGGCGCCGCCGCTGAGCCCACCCACTGCCCGGCCTCCCCGCCACCCGGTCAGGGAACGCGCGCCACGCCCGCGTAGATACCGCTCTCCTCCGGCGCGGGCGGCTCCAGGCCCTCGCCGGACCACTCCGTGGCCGTGACCAGGCCGGGAGGCACCAGGTCCAGGCCGTCGAAGAAGCGGGCGACCTCCGCCCGGGTGCGGAAGCCGAGACGGATGCCGCCCTTGGCGTACTGGGCGATCACCTGCTCCGCCAGCTCGGGGAAGAGGTCGATCGCGGCGTGCGAGAGGACCAGGTGGCTGCCGGACGGAAGGGTCTCCACCAGCCCCCGGACGATTCCGTGGGCGTCCTGGTCGTCCGGGACGAAGTGCATCAGGGCGATCAGCGACAGCGCGATCGGCCGGTCGAAGTCCAGGATCCCGCGGGCGTGCCGCACGATCTCGTCCGGCTCCCGGACATCGGCCTGGATGTAGTCCGTGGCCCCCTCGGGACTGCTGACCAGCAGTGCCTCCGCGTGCCGCAGCACGATCGGGTCGTTGTCGGCGTAGACGACCCTGGCCTTGGGCACCGTCCGCTGGACGATCTGGTGCAGGTTGGGCTCCGTCGGGATGCCCGTGCCGATGTCCAGGAACTGGTCGATGCCCTGCGCGGCGAGGTGCGCCGCCGCGCGGTTCATGAACGCGCGGTTCTGCCGCGCCGCGTCCCGCGCCTCGGGCGGCAGGGTCTCGCCCACCGCCTCGTCGACCGGGTAGTTGTCCTTGCCGCCCAGCAGCCAGTCGTAGACCCGCGCCGGGTGGGCCCGGCCGGTGTCGATGTGGGGAGGCTGGGAATGGTCCGTCGTCATGGCAGGCTCCGTGGTCCGGGAGGTGACGCTCCGCCGCAGTTTTCGATCATCGTACTGTGGTGTCGTCCCGCCATGTACCGGTCGGCCGGAGCGAGTTGCCGGTCACCTCGGGATCACCCGGCGTCCGGACCCAGGGTGCGCGGCGGACGGCAGGTCCACTCGCGGTCGGCGTCGGTGATCTCGCGCGGCACCCGGGCCGGGGTCCCGGCGACGACCGTCATCGGCGGCACGTCGGCCGGCTCCTTGCCGCGCAGCCGCTCTTCCGCCAGGGCCTCCAGGCCCGGCGCGCCGTCCGAGTAGAGCTCCCGGGCCGTCCTGCGGCGGGTCTCGTGCTCACGGGGGCCGGTGGTCATGAGGTGCTCCCCTCTGGAGGCGTGGTCGCCCGTGGTGGCCCCTCCCGTCCGGATCCGGGCAGGAGGGGACAACCCCGGAGCGGATGCGTGCCGCTCCGGGGAGTCGCGGTCGCGGGGTCAGCCGGCGGGCGTGCGCAGGACGGCGACCTCTCGGCCCGCCAGGACGACGGCGCCCTCGTCACCGGTGGTGCCCACCAGGACCTCCCCGGTGAGCCCGGGCACGGTCACGGTCTCGTCGGTCCGGTTGACCAGGAACAGGAACCGGCCGCCGGGGCCGCGGCGCACGGTGGCCTCGACCCGTCCCCGCGCCTCGGTGGGCAGTTCGCTCGTCACCCCGGCCGGCTCCAAGAGCCTCGGCAGCAGCGCGGCGAGCCCGTCGGCACCGAGCCGGGTGGAGACGTAGGCGGCCGAACCGCTGCCGGCGCCGCGCCGGGTGACCGCGGGGCGGCCCGCGTGCGTACCGGTGCGGTAGCGGACCAGGACCTCGGTCTCGGGGGCGGTGACGGTGACGTGGTCGGTCCACAGGCCGCCGGTGCTGTCGTCGTCCAGCTCCACGCTCTGCCCGGCGGGCAGCGGGCCGAACTCCTCGACGCGGATGCCGAGCAGGTCCCGCAGGGCGCCCGGGTAGCCGCCGAGCCACACGTGGTCGTTCTCGTCGACGATGCCGGAGAAGTACGTGGTGACCAGGTGCCCGCCCTGCTCGGTGTAGCGCGTGAGGTCCTTGGCCAGCTCGGCCGGGACGAGGTGCAGCACCGGCGCGATCAGGACCCGGTGGCGGCTCAGGTCGGCGCCGGTGGTGACTACGTCGGCGCGGACGCCGAGGGAGAGCAGCGCCGAGTACCAGTCGAGTGCCTCCTGGTGGTAGTCGAGCAGCGAGGTGGGGTGCGAGTCCTGCTCGCTCGCCCACCGCGACTCCCAGTCGAAGAGGATGCCGACCTCGGCGGGCTCCCGCTCGCTCCCGGCGACCGGCGCGAGCGTCTTCAGCGTGTCGCCGAGCGCGGTGACCGAGCGGAACAGGTCGCTGTCCGCGCCGGCGTGCGGGACCATCGCCGAGTGGTACTTCTCGGCGCCGGCCGCCGACTGGCGCCACTGGAAGAAGCAGACCGCGTCGGCGCCGTGCGCCACGTGCGTCAGCGAGTCCCGGGCCATCTCCCCGGGCCGCTTGGGCAGGTTGACGGGCTGCCAGTTCACGGCACCGGTGGAGTGCTCCATCAGGAACCAGGGGCGGCCGCCCGCGATGCCGCTGGTGAGGTTCGCCGAGAACGACAGCTCGTCACGGGCCTGGGGATGCGGGACGACGTAGTGGTCGTTGGCGACGAAGTCGACCTCGCCCGCCCAGTCCGCGTAGTTCATGCCCTTGGTGCCGGGCATCACCATGAAGTTGGTGGTGACGGGGACGTCGGGGGTCAGCTCCCGCAGGAGGTCCCGCTCCGCGCGCAGGTGGTCCTTGAGCGCGTCCGAGGAGAACCGTTTGAAGTCCAGTTGCTGGGTCGGGTTCGGGTGCGAGGCCGCGAGCCGGGGCGGCAGGATCTCCTCCCAGTCGCCGTAGCGCTGCGACCAGAACGCCGTGCCCCAGGCGTGGTTGAGGGCGTCCGTCGTGCCGTACCGCGCGCGCAGCCAGACCCGGAAGGCACGGGCCGCGTCATCGGAGTAGTCGTAGACGTTGTGGCAGCCCAGCTCGTTGTTGACGTGCCAGGCGACCAGGGCCGGATGATCGGCGTAGCGGGTCGCCAGCTCCCGGACCAGACGCAGGGCGTGCTCGCGGAAGACGGGCGAGGTCGGGCGCCAGTGCTGACGCGCTCCAGGCCACAGCGTCTCGCCCCGTTCGGTGACCGGGAGGATCTCGGGGTGCGCGGTGGTCAGCCAGGGCGGCGGGGAGGCGGTGGCGGTCGCCAGGTCGACGCCGACGCCGTGCTCGTGCAGCAGGTCCATCACCTCGTCGAGCCAGGCGAAGTCCCAGGCGTCGGGCCCCGGTTGGATACGGGCCCAGGAGAAGATGCCGAGCGACACGATGGTGACGCCGGCCTCGCGCATCAGGCGTACGTCCTCCTGCCACACCTCCCGGGGCCACTGCTCGGGGTTGTAGTCGGCGCCGTAGGCGAGACGGGGGGCGGGCGCACCGTCCGCCCCGCGGTGCGGGCGGGAGTGGAGGGTGGAGATCATGGCGGTCCTTCCGGTGGGGGGCGTGCGCTACTTCTCGACGGTGAAGCCCTGCTCCTCGCCGTACTTGACCGAGGCCTCCTGCCAGGACTCGAGGCCCTCGGTCAGCGTGGTGCCGGAGACGTACGCCTTGCCGACGGTGTCGTTGAAGACCGAGTTCGCGTACACCTGGTAGGGCAGGTACGACCAGTCGTCGGGGACGTTCGCGGCCGACTCGGCGAAGATCTTGTTGGCCTTCTGGCCGCCGAAGTACGGGAACGCGGTGTCCTGGAACTTCGTGGACTGCAGATCCGCGGTGGTCGCCGGGAATGCGCCGTTCTTCAGGCGGGTCTGCACGCCGTCGCCGGCGTTGGCGTACTCGACGAAGGCGTATGCCAGCGCCTCGTTCCCACCCAGCTCCGGGAGCGCGAGCGCGCTGCCGCCGTTCTCGGCGCTGACCTCGCCGCCGGCGGTCCACTGGGGCAGCGGGGCGACGCGCCAGTCACCGGAGGCGGTCTTCGCGCCGGACTCGAGGTTGGCGGGCATCCAGGCGCCGGTCGCCAGCGTCGCGATGCTGCCGTCGCCGAGGCCCTTGTACCACTCGTCGGTCCAGGCGGGGACGGAGGCGAGCAGCTTCTCGTCGATGAGCTGCTGCCAGGTGTCGGTGAACGTCTTGGCGCCCTGGTCGGAGAAGTCGATCTTCACCTTGGTGCCGTTCACCGTGTAGGGACGCGAACCGGCCTGCCAGAGCATGCTGGTGGCGAACCCGGCGTCGCCGTTGTCGGCGGTGATGTACGCCTTCGGGTCGGCCTTGTGCAGGTCGCGTGCGGCGTCCAGGTACTCGGCCCACGTGGTGGGCACCTTGATGTCGTACTTGTCGAAGACCTTCTTGTTGTAGAACAGCGCCATCGGGCCGGAGTCCATCGGCAGCGCGTACACGCCGTCCGAACCGGCCTTCACCCCGTTCCACGGACCGGGGGAGAACTTGGCGGAGAGCTTGTCGGCACCGAAGGACTTGAGGTCGGTGAGCTGCTCGGTCAGGGCGTACTGGCCCATCGCGTAGTACTCGATCTGGGCGACGTCCGGGACGCCCTTCTTCGCCGAGATGGCGTTCTGCAGCGCCGTGTACTGGTCCTTGTTGGTACCGGCGTTGACCAGGTCGACCTCGACGCCCGGGTGTTCCTTCTCGAAGTCGGCGGCCACCTGCTTGAGCGTGGGCTCCCACGCCCAGACCGTGATGGTGCCGCCCTCCTTCAGGGCCGCCTGTATGTCCGCCTCGGAGACCGCCTTCCGGCTCGACCCCCCGTCGTCGGAGTCGCCGCAGGCGGTCGCCCCCAGGGCGAGGGCGCAGACGAGGACCGTGCCGCGCAGGAGGCGGCGCGAGTGCTTGGTCAGGTGTGTGGGCATGGGTGTGCTTCCACTTCTTCGTGGCCGGAACCGGCACCGTTGAGGGTTGGCGAGGCTGTTGGTGTGTGGGGGAGTGGCGCTACTCCTTGACGCTCCCGGCGGCGAGACCGGACTGCCAGTACTTCTGGAGCAGCAGGAACGCGGCGATCAGCGGCAGGATGGTGATGAGCGACCCGGTGACGACGAGGTTGAAGACGGCCTCGCCGCCCGCGGTCGCGGCCTGCTGGTTCCAGCTGTTGAGCCCCAGGGTCAGGGGGTACCAGTCGGGGTCCTTGAGCATGACCAGCGGCAGGAAGTAGTTGTTCCAGGTGGCGACCATGGTGAACAGCAGGACGGTGACGATGCCGGGCGCCAGCAGCGGCAGGGCGACCCGGAAGAAAGTGCGCACCTCGCCCGCCCCGTCGATGCGGGCGGCCTCCATCAGCTCGGTCGGGACGGCCTCGGTGGCGAACACCCACATCAGATAGAGACCGAACGGCGATATCAGGGACGGGATGATCACCGCCCAGGGGGTGTTGGTGAGCCCCATCTTGCTGAACATCAGGAAGGTCGGCACCGCCAGTGCCGTACCCGGCACGGCGACCGCGCCGATGACGACGGCGAAGACGGCCCGCCGGCCGGGGAAGTCGAACTTGGCGAGCGCGTAGCCGCCGAGCACCGCGAGGAAGGTGGCGCCGCCCGCGCCCAGTCCCACGTACAGCAGGGTGTTGAGCAGCCAGCGGGTGAAGACGCCGCCGTCGTAGGTGAACGTCTCGCCGATGTTGTCCCACAGCGCGAAGTCGCCGTCGAACCAGAGACCGGGGGAACGGGACAGCCCCTCCTGCGTCTTGGTGGCGCTGACGGCCAGCCAGACGAGCGGTACCAGGCTGTACAGCAGCACGAGTGCGGTGAGCACGGTCAGCAGCACGCTGCGCCGGGGCCGGTCGGCGGAGTGCCGGCGCCGGGGCGTACGCAGCCCGGGGACGGAGCCCGAGGTGCCGGACGGCGTGGGCGTGGAACGGTCCGGGGCGGTGGCGACGGGACTGGTCATCGCTGCCTCACACTCCCTTGCGCATGCCGCGCAGCTGCACGGCGTAGGCGATGACCATGGTGATCAGCCCCATGACGATGGCGACCGTCGCGGAGTAGTTGTGCTGCTGCCCGTTGAAGGACAGCGCGTACGTGTAGTAGTTCGGCGTGTAGTCCGTGGTGATGGCGTTGCGCGCCAGGGGCTGCAGGATGCTGGGCTCGTTGAAGAGCTGGAAGCTGCCGATGATCGAGAAGATCGTGGCGATCACCAGGGCCCCGCGGATGGCCGGGAGTTTGATGGCGGTGATCACGCGGATCTGGCCGGCGCCGTCGATCTGGGCCGCCTCGTACAGCGAGTGCGGGACGACGCGCAGCGCCGCGTAGAAGATCAGCATGTTGTAGCCGACGAACTCCCAGGTCACGATGTTGCCGATGGAGGCCAGCATCAGGTCGGGGGAGAGCGGGTCGGGCAGCGAGACGCCCAGCGCGCTGTTGATGTCACCGACCAGACCGAAGCGGGTGCCGTACATGAAGCCCCACATCAGGGTGGCCACCACGGCGGGCACGGCGTACGGCAGGAAGATGGAGATGCGGAAGAAGTCCCGGCCGTAGAGGCGTCCGCTGTCGAGCGCCAGGGCCACCAGGAGCGCGATGCCGAGCATGACCGGCACCTGTACGGCGAGGAAGAGCGAGACCCGGCCGAGCGAGGCCCAGAACCGGTCGTCCTTCAGCGCCTCGGCGTAGTTGTCGAGGCCGACGAAGGTGGTTCCGCCGATGAGCTGGTCGCGGAAGAGGCTGAGGTGGACCGAGTAGGCGATCGGCGCGAGGAACACCAGGGCGAACACGGCCACGAAGGGGCCGAGGAAGCCCCACCCCGTCCAGGAGCGGCGGTCCCGCCGCACCGGGGGCGGGGCCGGCCGCGGCTCGGCGGCGGCCGGCGGTTGCAGCGTCGTCATGTCGTTCCTCGCTCGTCCACGTCCTGGAACTTCGCCCGCGGTGTTTACGTAAACATCGCGCACCACGAAAAGGCGTCGAGCTGCTATGTTTACGTAAACATCCGATGGCGGCATGTCTACACTGCCCCGATGACGGCGGTCAAGGGTCCTTTCGCACCCGGACCTGGCAGCGACAGAGAGGCGGCTGACGGCGAGTGAGCACGGCTGAGGAAGTCCCGACGAGCGCACCCGCGCGTCCCCGGCGCGGCCGGGAGCGCACGGCGTCCATGGCGGACGTCGCCCGGCTGGCGGGAGTCTCCTCGCAGACCGTCTCCCGCGTCTCCAACGGCTACGCGGGCGTGACCGAGGAGACCCGGCAGCAGGTGCTGGCGGCGATGAAGGAGCTCGGCTACCGGCCCAACAGCGCGGCCCGGGCCCTCAAGCGCGGCGAGTTCCGCACCATCGGCGTCATCACCTTCACGCTGACCACCACGGGCAACGTCCGCACCCTGGAGGCCATCGCGACCTCCGCGGCGAGCGTGGGGTACGCGGTGACGCTGCTGCCGGTCGCCGTCCCCACTCAGGACGAGGTGCGCGGCGCGTTCTCGCGGCTGGAGGAACTGGCCGTCGACGCCGTCATCGTCATCATGGAGGTCCACCTCCTGGACGCGGCGTCCCTCAAACTGCCGCCGCACGTCCAGGTAGTCGTGGTCGACTCCGACGCCGGCGACACCTACACAGTCGTCGACACCGACCAGGCCGGCGGCTCCCGCGCCGCCGTGCGCCACCTGCTCGACCTCGGGCACGACACGGTGTGGCACCTGGGCGGCCCCGAGGGCTCCTTCGCCGCCCAGCGCCGCACCGACGCCTGGCGGCAGACTCTCACCGAGGCCGGGCGCACCCCGCCGCCCCTCGTCCGGGGCGACTGGTCGGCGGAGTCCGGCTACCGGGCGGGCCTCGAACTCGCCGCCCGCGAGGAGTGCACCGCCGTCTTCGCGGCCAACGACCAGATGGCCCTCGGCCTGCTGCGCGCCCTGCACGAACGCGGCCGGCGCGTGCCCGAGGACGTCAGCGTCATCGGCTTCGACGACATCCCCGAGGCCGGTTCCTTCCTGCCCCCGCTGACCACCGTCCACCAGGACTTCGCGGAGGTCGGCCGGTTGTGCGTCCAGGCGGTGCTGCGCAAGATGCGCGCGGCCGGCCCGGAGCGGGGCACGACCCTGGTGCCGACCCGGCTGGTGACCCGGGCGAGCACGGCACCGCCGCCCGCGTGGGCGACGGGCGGGGCCGGGAAGCGGCTGAAGGGTACGGACCGGTCGGTTTAGGGACGGCCGGGAGGGTAACCCCACAAGCCGACCGCTGTCGCCACACGCCCGGGAGAGCTCCATGACCCAAGTCGCCGACTACGTGCTCCAGCGCCTGTCCGAGTGGGGCGTCCAGCGGGTGTACGGCTATCCGGGTGACGGCATCAACGGTCTGCTCGGCGCCTTCGACCGGGCCGACGGGGACCCGGAGTTCATCCAGGCCAGGCACGAGGAGATGGCCGCGTTCATGGCCTGCGGCCATGCCAAGTTCACCGGTGAGGTGGGCTGTTGCGTCGCCACATCGGGGCCTGGCGCCGTGCACCTGCTCAACGGGCTCTACGACGCCAAGCTCGACCACCAGCCCGTGGTGGCGGTGGTGGGGCAGCAGAAGCGGCTGTCGCTGGGCACCCACTACCAGCAGGAGATCGCCCTCGACCAGCTCTTCGCGGACGTGTCCGAGTACTGCCAGATGATCGTGCACCCGGGCCAGGCCCGGCACGTGATCGACCGGGCCTTCAAGACCGCGCTGACCACCCGGGGCGTCGCCACCATCATCATCCCCAACGACATCCAGGAGGAGGAGGCCCAGCCCTCCCCGCCCAGGGAGCACGGCTCCGTCTTCTCCAGCGTGGGCTGGAGTCAGCCGCGGGTCCTGCCCGACCTCGACGAGCTGCGCAAGGCCGCCGACGTCCTCAACGCGGGCGGCAAGGTCGCCATGCTCGTCGGTCAGGGCGCGGCCAACGCCGAGGCCGAGGTGATGGAGGTCGCCGAACTGCTCGGCGCGGGCGTCGCCAAGGCGCTGCTCGGCCGCGAGGTCCTGCCCGACGACCTGCCGTACGTCACCGGACCCATCGGCCTGCTGGGCAGCAAGGCCAGCGACAACATGATCCAGGGCTGCGACACCCTGCTCATGGTCGGCAGCAGCTTCCCGTACTCGGAGTGGCTGCCCGAGGAGGGACAGGCACGCGGCGTCGAGATCGACATCGACGGCCGCATGATCGGCATCCGCTACCCCATGGACGCCCACCTCGTCGGCGACTCCAGGGAGACCCTGCGCGCCCTGATCCCGATGCTCCAGCGCAAGGAGGACCGCGGCTGGCGGGAGAAGATCGAGAAGGACGTCCGGGAGTGGCACGATCTGTGCGACCGCTGGGCGGGGGAGCACTTCGGCAAGACCATCAACCCCCAGGCCGTCGCCGGCGAACTGTCCTCGCGGCTGCCGGACGACGTCATCCTGACGGCCGACTCCGGCTCGGGCACCAACTGGTGGGCGCGCCACCTCCTGCTGCGCGACGGCATGCAGGCCTCGCTCTCCGGCACGCTCGCCACCATGGGCCCGGGGACGCCGTACGCCATCGCCGCCCGGTTCGCCTACCCGGACCGGCCGGTGATCGCCTTCGTCGGGGACGGCGCGTTCCAGATGAACGGCATGAACGAGATGATCACCATCAAGCGGTACATGGACCGCCTGTCCGGGCCCGCGCCGTTCATCTTCTGCGTGTTCAACAACCAGGACCTCAACCAGGTCACCTGGGAGCAGCGCGCCATGGCCGGCGACCCCAAGTACCCGGGCTCGCAGGACATCCCCGACGTGCCCTACGCCGCCTACGCCGAGCTCCTCGGCCTCAAGGGCATCGTCTGCGACGACCCCAAGAAGGTCGGCGCCGCCTGGGACCAGGCGCTCGCCGCCGGCCGGCCCGTCGTCCTGGAGTTCAAGGTGGACGCGGAGATCGCGCCGATCCCGCCGCACATCATGAAGGACCAGGGCAAGAAGGCGATCAAGGCCGCGCTGCACGACCCGGAGCTGACCGGGATCGCGACCAAGGGGGTACGCCAGAAGCTCACCGAGTACGCCGAGCACCTCCCCGGCCGGGGCAGGAAGTGAGCGGCGCCCGACTTCGCGGGCAGGTCGTCGTCGTCACCGGCGCCACCGGCGGCGTCGGCCGTGCCGCAGCCCGGGCCTTCGGCGCCCGGGGGGCCGCCGTGGCCCTGCTCGCACGGGGCGAACACGCGCTGGAGCGGGCGGCCGAGGAGATCCGCGAGGCGGGCGGGCGGGCGCTGCCCCTGGTCGTGGACGTCGCCGACGCGGAGGCCGTGGACGCGGCGGCCGGACGGGTCGAGGAAGAACTCGGCCCCATCGACGTATGGGTGAATGCCGCGTTCTCGACCGTGTTCGCGCCCGTGCCGGAGATCCGGCCCGAAGAGTTGAGGCGGGCCACCGAGGTGACCTACTTCGGCTTCGTCCACGGCACCCAGGCCGCCCTGCGCCGCATGACTCCGCGCGATCGCGGCACCATCGTCCAGGTCGGGTCGGCCCTGGCCGAACGCAGCGTCCCGCTCCAGGCCGTCTACTGCGGGGCCAAGCACGCCATCCAGGGGTTCACCGAGTCACTGCGCTGCGAGCTGCTGCACGACCGCAGCGGGGTGCGGGTCACCATGGTCCAGATGCCCGGGCTCAACACGCCCCAGTTCAGCTGGGTCCTCACCCGGCTGCCCCGCCATCCGCGGCCGGTGGCCCCCGTGTACCAGCCCGAGGTCGCCGCCGAGGCCGTGCTGTACGCGGCCGACCACCCCGAGCGGCGCATGTACTGGGTCGGCGGCTCCACCGTCGCCACTCTGCTGGGCCAGAAGTTCGCCCCCGGGCTCCTGGACCGCTATCTGGCCCGCACCGGCTACGACGGGCAGCAGACCGACCGGCCCGTCGACCCGTCACGGCCGGTCAACCTCTGGAAGCCGCCGGACGACACCGCCCCGGACGACTACGGCGCGCACGGCATCTTCGACGACGAGTCCCATCCGCGCAGCCTCCAGTTCTGGATCTCCCGCCGCCGCAGGCCGCTGGCCCTGGCCACCGCCGTGACCGGGGTGGCCGCGGCGGTAGTGACCGGCGGCCTGCGCCGGCGCGCCGTCTGACCGGCCGGCCGACAGCTCTTCGACGGCCCTGTCGACCGCCCTGACGGCCCTCGGGTCAGTCCGGTCTGCGGTCGATGTTCCGCGCCCACCAGTGGTGCTCGCAGAACCAGTGCCCGACCATCGCGCCGCCGAAGACGACGAACCCGACGCCGATCAGCCAGGACTCCACCACCAGCACGATGCCGACCGCGCCGTAGCTGAACGCGTTGTCGAGGATGAGCGGAGTGAAGAAGAGGTACGAGAAGCCGCGCAGCCCGATCAGTCCCACCATCGTGGCGAGGGCTCCCGGCAGCAGGTCGCGCCAGCGGACCTGCCCGCCCAGCAGGAAGTGCTGGCCCCACCAGAAGAACACAATGCCGCTGGCGGTCGACAGCGCGATCCGCGCCGAACCGTGCAGCGCGGTGCGCGTCTGCACCTCCTGGTAGAGGTAGGCGGTCAGCAGGACCACCCACGTCATCTGGCGCCAGATGCGGTGCCACGGGCCGGAGGGCAGTTCCCAGATGCGCTCGTAACCGTTCTGGACGCTCGCCGCGAAGGACACGCCGAACACGCCGAGCAGGATTCCGCCCCACACGCTCGTCGTGCCGACGACCTTGGTCGGTGGGCTGATGATGTCGGTCAGCACGCGGGCCGACCGCCCGGACAGGCCCATCCCGTCTGCCAGCCACGAGGCGAAGCCCCCCCGTCCCAGCGGATCGGCCGCGGCCACCACGATCAGCAACGGAGCCAGCGTGACCAGGGCGAGCGTGGCGAAGCCCATGGCCCGGTGCATCAACTCCAGGTCCCGGCCGCGCCGGACCAGAGCGGACGCGGCCAACCAGTCCCACACACGGTGGAACGGCCGCCACAACCGGTTCACGGGTGCTCCTCGGGCGTCCTTTCGATGGCTCGCGACGGGGAACTGAGTGACCCGGCCGGAGCCCGGGCAAACGTCGGTGCACCCGGACGGCCCGCCCGGCGGCACCGCCCCCGGGCCGGACGGCGGGCGCGGGGGACGGGCCCGGGAACGCCGGGGCGGGGGAGCGGGCGATGCCCCGGCCTCAGGGATCGGTGCGCTGCTGGGCTTCCCGCATGCGCTCGTTGTGCCAGGCGACGGCGGCGCGGATCTGCGGCTCCTGGAGGCCGGTCCGGCAGCCGAGCTGGTCCATGCTGAGGGCCGGCGGGCCGGAGGTCAGGGCCCGGTTCAGCTTCGCCGCCCACAGCTCCTCGTCCACGAAGGGCCGGTGCGCGTACTCCTCCTTGATCGCGTCGAAGTGGTCGTCCGAGCACGTCGTGATGAGCCGGAGCCCGTCGAAGCACTCGTTGGTGCCGTGCGCCGCGGAGGAGTCCGGCACGTAGCCGCTCACGGACTCGTCCTCGGGGAAGACCCTGGCGCACAGGTCGCACAGTTCCATGGGGACCGGCTTGGCGGTCCGGCGGCCCTTTCTGCCCTTGCGCTTCCACATGGCGACTCCCGGGGGTCGGCGTCCGGAATGCCGGAGTTACCCGCGGGGCGGGAAGCAAACGCGCCGCGGGTGAGGGACCCGGCCGTGGCCGGGTGCGGTCAGGCCGGTCTGACCGGCAGCTCGAACAGGTCGTTCTGCGTGACCACCGGCTTGTTGCGCAGCTCCGCGGCCGGCACCGCCAGGTCCAGGCGCGGGAAGCGGGCGTACAGGGCCGGGAGCGCCACGCCGGCCTCCATCCGCGACAGGGCCGCGCCGGGGCACACGTGCGGGCCGTGGCCGAAGGAGATGTGCCGGTTCTCGGACGTGCGGGTGATGTCGAAGGAGCCCGCCGTCGGACCGTGCGCCCGCTCGTCGCGGCGCAGCGCGCCGTACGACACGATCAGCGCGTCCCCGGCGGGTATCACCCGGTCGCCCACCGGCACGTCCTCGGTCGCGAACCGGATCAGCACGTGCGAGGTGGGCGTCGAGTGGCGCAGCGTCTCCTCGACCACCGCGGACCACTCGGCCTCGCCGGACAGCACCAGCGCCCGCTGCTCGGGGTGGGTGGACAGGTTGACCACGGCGTTGACGATGAGCGAGATCGTCGTCTCGTGCCCGGCGGCCACCATCAGCTGGAGGGTCGAGACGATCTCCGCGTCGGTGAGGTGGTCGCCGTTCTCGGAGGCCTGGATCAGCGCACTCGTCAGGTCGTCACCGGGGTTCGCGCGCTTCGCGGCGACCGTGTCCGCCATGATCGAGGCCAGCTCGGTGAGGGTCGCCACGACCTCCTCGGGTGGGGTCTGCGTCGAGAAGAACTTCTCGAACAGCACCTTCAGGCGCGGCAGCCGCGCCTCCTCGATGCCCATCAGGTCGGCGATGACGTACATCGGCAGCGGGTAGGCGAAGGCCGCCTTGAGGTCGACGACCCATCTCGGGTCCTCGCCAGGCCGCCGGAGCGGCCCTCGTGTCGTCCAACGGGGCGCATGCGAGCAGAGGCTGTCACACGGCACTCAACTGGCGATCACTATACGAGGGTTCATGATCTGAACGAGAGAGACTTGTTCATCTTCTTGCTCGTCCTCCAGGGCGGGCCACCCCGTTCCTCTCAGGGCAGGCCCCCCTGTTCGCAGACCTGTGCCGCCACGGTCCGCAGTTTGACGTTGTTGTCCTGCGAGTACCGGCGCAGGGTCGCGAAGGCCTGGTCCTCGGTGAGGCGGTGCCTGCCCATGAGGATGCCCATGGCCTCTCCGATGGTGTGCCGGGTGCCGATGGCCTCCTGCAACTGGGCGTGCGTACGCGCGCTGGAGAAGGCGACCGCCGCGTGGGAGGCCAGCAGCCAGCCGGCCGTCTCGTCGGCCTCGGTGAACGCACCGGGCCGGTAGGAGTACAGGTTCAGCGCACCGAGGTCCTCGTCCTCGGTGAACAGCAGGAAGCCCATCATGCTGCCGAGGTTCAACTTGCGTGCCTCGGGGACGTACTTGGGCCAGCGTCGGGCCTCGTGCGTGAAATCGGCGATGCGGAACTGCCGCTCTCCCGTGGAGGCGCGGGCGGCGTCGAAGCACGGGCCTTCCCCGACGCGCCCCTGCAGTTCGTCGCTGTCGATGACCACCTGAGCGGTGGGGGCCAGCGACTGCACCTTGTGGTCACGCAGGATGAGGATGCCGGCGGCGTCGCAGTCCTCCACCAGCTCCGTGGCCGAAGCGGTGATCCTTTCCAGGGTGTCGTTGAGCGATTCCTGGGCCAGCAGATCGCGGGCCATCGAGGCCATCTGCTTGGCGAACCCGCGCCAGTCGTCCATGCCGTTTCCTCCCTCGCTCTCTGGAGGAGTGCCCCGGGGGCGGCCGGAGGCAACAGGGGAGGCGGCGCCGATCCACCTTGTTTCATGCTACATCTAAATGCATAATGTGCTTATGGATGCGCCGACGGAGGGGCCTGGACCGAACAGTCCGCCCCGCAACGCCCCGACCCCGGACGACCTGATCATCGCCATGGAGCAGATGATCCGGTACGTGCGGCAGAGCGCCCGGACCGGCGGTCTGAGCACCGCCGCCTCCTCGACGCTGGCCAGGCTGAGCCGCGAGGGCCCGCAGCGGCTGACCGAGCTGGCCAGGGCCGAGGGCGTCTCCCAGCCGAACATGACCCAGCTCGTCACGCGCCTGGAACGCGCCGGACTGGCCCGGCGCACCGCCGACGCGAGCGACGGGCGTGGCGTGCTCGTGGCGGTGACGTCCACCGGCCTCGAGGTCCTGGCCCGGCGGCGCGCCGAACGTGCCGGGGCCCTCCAGCAGCTCATGGAGGACATGACCGGGCCGGAACAGCAGGCCACCACCACCGCGCTCCTGGCCCTGGCCCGGGTCATCCACAACCAAACCTCGGAGGAAGACCGCACATGAGTGCACCAAGTGGAAAGGCCGCCAGTCCCTTCCGGCAGCCCAAGGCCGTCTGGGCCGTCGCCTTCGCCTGTGTCATCTCGTTCATGGGCATCGGCCTGGTCGACCCGATCCTGCCGGCGCTGGCCGACAGCCTCGACGCCACCCCCAGCCAGGTCTCCCTGCTGTTCAGCAGCTATCTGATCGTCACCGCCGTCGCCATGCTCTTCGTCGGCTGGGTCTCCAGCCGCATCGGCGCGAAGCGCACCCTGGTCACGGGCCTCGCCGTCATCGTCGTCTTCGCCGCCCTGGCGGGCGCCACCGGCTCCATCAACGGCATCGTCGGCTTCCGCGCCGGCTGGGGTCTGGGCAACGCCCTGTTCATCGCCACCTCACTCGCGGTCATCGTGGCCTCCGCCAGCGGCGGCTTCAGCGGCGCGATCATCCTCTACGAGACCGCCCTGGGCCTCGGCATCGCCGTCGGCCCCCTGCTCGGCGGCGAACTGGGCGGCATCAGCTGGCGCGGCCCCTTCTTCGGCGTCGCCGCCCTGATGGCCGTCGCCCTGATCGCCACCCTCGCGTTCGTGCCCGACCTGCCCAAGCCGAAACGGGTCACCTCACCACTGGCCCCCCTGAAGGCCCTGCGTCATCGAGGCCTGCTGACCATGGGCATCATGGCCCTGCTGTACAACTGGGGCTTCTTCACCATGCTCGGCTACGCCCCGTACCCGATGGAGCTGGAGGCCCACGAACTCGGCCTGGTCTTCACCGCCTGGGGCCTGCTGGTCGCCGCCTTCAGCGTCTTCTTCGCCCCCCGCCTGCAGGCCCGGTACGGCACCGCACCCGTCCTCTACGCCAACCTGCTCGGCCTCGGCATCGTCATGGCCGTCATAGCCGCCGGCGTCACCGCCCCCACCACCGTGATCGTCGCGGTCATCGTCAGCGGCGCCTTCATCGGCATCAACAACACCCTCACCACCCAGGCCGTCATGCTCGTCTCCCCGGTCGAGCGCCCCGTGGCCTCCTCCGCGTACGGCTTCCTGCGCTTCATCGGCGGCGGCCTGGCCCCCTATGTCGCCGGAAAGCTCGCCGACGCCACCGACCTGAGCGTCCCCTTCTACCTCGGCGCCGCCACCTTCCTCCTCGCCATCCCCGTCCTGGCCAGCGGCCACCGGCTGCTCCGCCGGGCCGAGACGGACACCGGCGAAGGGGAAACCGTCTCCCCGACGCTGACCCCCGTCGGCGCCCCGGCCGCGACCGACGCGCCGCCCGTGGTCGTGGCCGTCGGCACCCACCACGAGGCAGCCGCCGTCGTGGACGCCGCGGCACGTCTCGCCCGCGACACCGGAAGTCCGCTCGAGGTCGTCCACGTACGGCAGACCGCCGTCGTCGAGGAACAGGCCGCCGACACCGAGACCGACGCGGAGGCGCAGGCCGCCGTCACCGCGCACCTCGACCGGCTCGGCGGCCTCGGTGTCGCCGCCACCGGCCAGATCCTCACCGGCATCGGCGACCACGCCGCCGCGGGCCGCGCCCTGGCCCGGCACGCCGCCGAGGTGGGGGCCCGCACGGTCGCGGTCGGCCGCTCCCCGCGCGGTCCGCTGACCCAGTTCGCCGACGGCAGCTTCACCAGCGCCCTCACCCACGCCGCGACCTGCACCGTCGTCCTCGTCGACCCCGACGAGGAGCCGCGCCCGCTGACGGCGCGGTCCCTGACGGAGTTGCGCGCCGAGGCACGCTGAACGCCGCCCGCCGCCGATCAGGTGCCGTCGCCGCCGTCGAGCGGCCTTCTGAGCCGGTCGGCGGCCTCCGGCGGCTGGATGCGCATGCCGGGACGCCGGCGGTGCACGGTCAGGTACGTCACCCCGTCCGGCCCGGCGAGCACGGCCCGGGTCGAGCCGTGCGGCAGCCAGGTCAGGGCGCCCGCGCGCAAGGGGTGCTCGCCGTCGGCGGAGTCGAGGCGGGCCCCACCGTCGAGGACGAGGAGCAGGACGTCGAGGTCGGGCTCGGTGTGCGCGTCCACCCGGCCCCCGGCGGGGAGGCGGACGACGTTGGCGTCGAGCTGCCGTCCGGGTTCCGCCAGCTTCCACAGGGCGCCGGCCGGTGCGTCGCCGCCCAGGGACAAGAGCTCCGCCGTGTCGCACAGCAACCGGGGGAGGGGGGAGTCCGCCGCCGTACCGGAGGAGCCGCTGTCTTCCACTGCCATCAGGTGCCGCCGATCCGTGTGCCCAACCGTGCCTGATACGCCGCCCTCTTGAGCGGTGTGCTCCGGGTGCGGCCGCTCCAGTGACGCACTGCACAGGGCCCGTACCCCGGGTAAAGGCGAATCTAGCATGCGTATTTGGTAGCTTCCTGGTGTGCGGCTGACGAAGTTCACCGACCTGGCGCTGCGTTCCGTCATGCGCCTGGCGGTCGTGAGAGACGGTGACGAACCGATGGCCACCCGAGAGGTGGCCGAGGTTGTCGGTGTGCCGTACACGCACGCGGCGAAGGCCATCACCCGCCTGCAGCACCTGGGCGTGGTGGAGGCACGGCGCGGTCGCGGCGGCGGGCTGACGCTGACCGGCCTGGGGCGGCACGCCTCGGTGGGCTGGCTGGTGCGGGAGCTCGAGGGCGATGCCGAGGTGGTCGACTGCGACGGTGACAGTCCGTGCCCCCTGCGCGGGGCCTGCCGGCTGCGCGGCGCCCTGCGTGACGCCCAGGAGGCGTTCTACGCCGCGCTCGACCCCCTGACCGTCACCGACCTGGTGGCCTCGCCGACCGGCCCGGTTCTGATCGGCCTGACGGAGCGCCCCTCGGGATGAACGGGCGGTGGTCCGCAAGACCGCCGAGCTGTGCCCCAAAACACGAATATCATCTACCAATTAAGGAGTCGCTGTGCTCTCCGAACAGTCCGTTCCCGTGGTCCGAGCCACTCTTCCCGCCGTGGGGGCGGCCATCGGTGACATCGCCGACGTGTTCTACCGCAAGCTCTTCGACGCCCACCCCGAACTGCTGCGGGACCTGTTCAACCGCGGGAACCAGGCCAACGGCGAGCAGCAGCGGGCCCTGGCGGGCTCCATCGCCGCGTTCGCCGGCATGCTGCTGGAGAACCCGGACGAGCGCGCCGACGTGATGCTCTCGCGCATCTCGCACAAGCACGCCTCGCTCGGCATCACCCCCGACCAGTACACGGTCGTCCACGAGAACATCATGGCCGCCATCGTCGACGTGCTCGGCGACGCCGTCACCCCCGAGGTCGCCCGCGCCTGGGACGAGGTCTACTGGCTGATGGCCAACGCGCTCATAGCCCTCGAGGCCCGGCTCTACGCGGAGACGGGCGTCGAGGCCGGAGACGTCTGGCGGTCCATGGAGATCGCCGACCGGGTGGAGGAGAGCGCCGACGCGGTCTCCCTCGTACTGCGGCCGGCCGACGACCGCGCCCCGGCCCCGTTCCGTCCGGGCCAGTACATCAGCGTCCAGGTCGAACTGCCCGACGGCGCCCGGCAGATCCGCCAGTACAGCCTGTCCGCCGCGCCCGGCCGGCCCGACTGGCGGATCACCGTCAAGCGTGTCCAGGGCGACGGGCAGCCCGACGGCGAGGTCTCCTCCTGGCTGCACGCGAACGCCCGCAAGGGTGACGTGCTGACCACGTCCGCGCCGTTCGGCGACCTGGGCCTGGCGGAGCACGACGGCCCGCTGCTGCTGGCGTCCGCCGGCATCGGCGTCACCCCCATGCTGGCGATGCTCGACCACCTGGCCACCGCGGGCGCCACCCGTCCGGTGACCGTCGTGCACGCCGACCGCACTCCCGACCACCACGCCCACCGGCAGGAGCAGTTCGAACTCGTACGCGCGCTGCCCGACGCCCGGCTCCACCTGTGGTACGAGGAGCCCGGCGACCAGGCACCGGAGGCGTCCACCGGCCGCGCCGACCTCACCGGCATCGACCTGCCCGAGGGTCTCACGGTCTACCTGTGCGGCCCGGTGCCCTTCATGCGCGCGGTCCGCGGCGACCTGCTGAGCCGCGGGGTGCCCGCCGAGGCCATCCACTACGAGGTCTTCGGCCCCGACCTCTGGCTCGGACAGCAGTGACCAGTGGTGACGGAACGGCGGCCGGGCGCCCGGACCGGGGCACCCGGCCGCCGCGGAACTCCCGTACGGGGCGTTAGGCCGCCGCGGTGAACGCGGTGCTGATCGCGGTGTCGACGCGGGCGTGCACCACCAGGCGCGGACCCGAGCTGTCGGCGTTGTTCTCCAGCAGCCGCCGGACCGGCGCGCTGTGGGTCACGACCGACATCAGGACGTCGAGCCGCCCGCACCACTGATGTGCCCGGAGCACCGCGCTGACCGCGGCATGGCCGGCGGCCCGCTCGGTCAGGACGATGACGACCGGGCTCGGCTGATGGGCGTCGACCAGGTTGGTGATGTGTGTGGTCAGTGTGGCCCGCCCGTCGATCCCCGGGTCCTGGTCCACCGTGATGACCAGGACCCCATGCTCCAGGGTGTGGGACAGCATCGCGGCCTCCGATCCGTCGCCTGGTGGCGAAGTTGTGTTCAGTGAAGGTGCCCGAACCCGGGTCCGCAATGCGCCCCGCGACCGACCGGGTGGCCGGCCGCCGTGTCACCGGCGCTGAGTACGATCGTCCGGTCCGCCTCCGACCTCCGCCGATCGCCGCTGGGAGCCCCCGACCCGTGCCCGCCCTCCTGCCTCCGCCCCGCAGCGGGGCCGCCCGCCTGATGGACCCGGAACACCTCACACGGGTGGAGGACGGCGAACGGCTGCACGCCCTGCTATGGCGCCCGGGGCCGGGCTGGCGGATGGTCAGCAGCGCCGTGCTGGGCGGCGGGCTCGCCGAGCGCGCGTGGGTGCTCAACGCCCAGGTCGCCCACGGCTACCGGCGCACCGACCCCGCACGGCACCTCGCCGGCCTGGCCCGTGCCGCCGGCGCCCGCGGGCCCGGCGTGGGCCTGATGACGGCCGCCGACGTGTCCGCCCACGGCCGTGCGCGGGACGGCGGGGCGGAGGCCGTGGCGACCGCCGGCGTCTCGGTGCGCGGCTGGGCGGCCGGGCCCGAGGAGGGCGCCGCCGGAGTCGCGCCGCCCGGAACGATCAACATCGTGGCCGCGCTGCCCGTCGCGCTGAGCGACGCCGCCCTCGTCAACGCGGTGATGACGGCGACCGAGGCCAAGGTCCAGGCACTGCTGGACGCCGGTCTCGACTGCTCCGGCACCCCGACCGACGCGGTGTGCGTCGCCGCCAGGACTCCGGGCGACGGCGCCGAGGTGCACGCCTTCGCGGGCCCCCGCTCCGAGTGGGGCGCCCGGCTCGCCCGCGCCGTCCACCGGGCCGTACGCGCGGCGCTTCCCGCCGCCGCGCACCCCTGACCGGAACGGGCGTGGGCACACGTGCGTGTGGGCGGCCCGGCCGGGCCGCCCACACGGATGTCCGTCGCCGACGTCAGCGCTGGGAGGTCTTCTCCAGCGCCTTGTCCAGGGCGGCCTGGAAGCCGTAGGCCCACAGCTGGTTCACCCGGCTGCGCTCGTTGGAGTTGGGGTAGGGGTTGGTGCAGGACGGGCCGGGGCCGCCGCCCGACATCAGCTCGCTGCACGGCCCGGAGTAGTGGTCGGGCAGGCCGAGCACGTGCCCGGTCTCGTGGGCGGTCACCCGGGTCGAGTCGTACTGCTGGTTCTGCTGGTAGTCGAGGAAGATGTAGCCGCTGCCGTGCCCGTCCGTGGAGGCGTACGAGCCGCGCGAGTCGTTGCCCTCGTAGTACGCGAAGTCCGCGCCGGAACTCGACTCCGCGAGCCGCACGTTGGACACCGAGCTGTTCCAGATCTGGGCGGAGCGGGATATCTGCGAACGGAAGCTCGGCGCGTTGGTGGCGCTGTAGTAGACGGTGACGGCCGCGGCGGCCGACGGCGACGGGTTGGCGGCGCGCTTCTTGGCGACGGACTTGACGACCGCCTCGAAGAACGCACGGTTGGCGGCCGCGTCCTCGCCCGAGCCGGCCGAGGGCAGGTAGCCGACCTGGGCCGCCCGGACCGGCTCCTGGGGCGCCGCGGCCGTCGCGGCGGGACCGGTGCCGAGGACGGCGGCCGTCAGGCCGAGACCGACCGCGGTGGACAGCAGGGGCAGGCTGATACGCATCGATGACTCCTTGAGTGGGGGAGTGGGGAGAAGTCGTCACCGGTGAGTGTGGAGCGCCCATGAGCCCGCTGTGATGATGGCAACAGGTGATAGGACGGGGCTATCACCCGCCGTCCGGTCACTCGTTGCGGCTTTGACCAGAGTGCAGAACTCGCCCTGATCCGCCGCCTTTTGTTCACCTGGCGCAACCAACTGTTCCGCCTTACGCTCCCTGCATGGAGCTCGAGGTGAGGCACCTACGCGCACTGTGCGCCATCGCCGACGCCGGCAGCCTGCACCGGGCGGCACGCCAACTGGGCGTCGCCCAGCCCACGTTGAGCACCCAGTTGGTTCGCATCGAACAGGCCCTGGGCGGCCCCCTGTTCGTCCGGGAACGCACCGGCTGCCGCCCCACCCCGCTCGGCCGCACCGTGCTCGGCCGGGCCCGTCCGCTGCTCGCCGACATGAGCACCCTGGTCCGCGAGGCCCGCGCCGCCGCGGCCGCCGGTGACAGCAGGCTGCGGGTCGGCTCCACGGCCAGCCGCGCCCTGGCCGGCTGGCTGCGCCGGCTCAGACGGCCGGGCCTGGAGCCCACCCTGCAGATGGACGTCTCCGCCAACGCGCTGCTGCGCCGGGTCACCGACGGCCAGCTCGACGTGGCCTTCGTGCACGAGGTCGAGGGCAGTGCCCTGCACATCCCCGAGGGCCTGCGGGTGCGCGTCCTGGTCGAGCGCGAACCGCAGTTCGTCATGCTGCCCGCCGACCACCCCGCGGCCGTCCGGCCCGTCGTCCGGCTCGCCGATCTCGCCGAGGACCGGTGGATGGTCGACCCCACCGTCGACGGCGAATGGGACGGCGTGCACCGCATGCTGCGCGCCGTCGGCCTCAACCCCCGTGTGCAGCACGGCGACTACCACACCGCCGCCTCCCTCGTCGCCACCGGCGAGGTCGTCACCGTCTGCCAGCCCAGCTCCCAGTCCCGCCCCGACATGGCGGTACGGCGTCTGTACGGCGACCCCCTCGGTGTGCGTCTGCTGCTGGCCGCCCGTACCCGGGCCGAGCTGGACGCCGTCTTCCCCGCCCTGGAGGACGCGTACTGGGAGGTGGCCCGCCAGTCCACCGCGTACCGGGAGTGGCTGGAAGGGGGCGGGATCCGGACGCTGCCCCGATGCCCGGTGGCCGCCACGGGCACCGGCCGGGTGGAGTTCGTGCGGGCCCGCTGAAGCCTCCGCCGGCCCCGCTGCCCACCGGGCCGCCTCACCCCCGGCCAATGGGGTGATTTTCATACCGGCCCGGTGTGTCTGCGTGACGGAACGGTTACGGACAGCACCATGAGCTCTGCACGACGACTTCCCCCCTTGCGTTCGCTGGCCGTGGTGGGTGCCCTGGGCGCCTCCGCCCTGCTGCTGACGGCCTGCACCAACGCCGATACGAACCGTTCCAGCGTCGCGGAGGCGGCCCAGACCGAGTCCGCCTCCCCGACCGCCACCGATACCCAGTCCGAGTCCCCCTCCGGCTCTCCGTCGGCCTCGATGAACGAGGACCAGACCGAGCGCAAGGAGCTCGTCTCAGCGACGAAGGTCACCTGGGACAAGGCGGCCGACACCGCCGTCAAGGAGGTCCCCGAGGGCAAGCTCGTGGACCTCGAACTCAAGCGCACGGAGGGCGACGCCACCGCGTCGCCGACGGGCTCGGCGACCGGCTCGGCCAGCCCCAGCATGCCCAACCCCGCCCCCAGTGAAGGCGCCCCGGAGTGGGAGGCCGAGGTCGCCCAGTCCGACGGCACCCTGCACCGGATCGACATCGACGCGGTGAGCGGCAAGGTCTTCCGCTCCCAGGTCGACCCGGACCAGGACGCCGACGACAAGACCCAGGTGACCGACTGGCTGGACAAGGCCAAGCAGACGCCGGAGCAGGCGGTCAAGGCGGCCACCGAAAAGGCCAAGGGCACCGTCACCCACGTCGAACTCGGCGACACCGACGACCAGCAGGTGGTCTGGGGCGTCGACGTGGTCGACAAGGGCAACTGGAACAAGACCTCCGTCGACGTCGACGCGGCCAACGGCAAGGTGCTGAGCCAGAAGGTCGACAAGGACTGAGACACAACCCCCGCACACCCCCAGACACCGACGGGAGCAGCGGGCCGCGCGGCCCACTGCTCCCGTTCCTCATGCCGTCAGGACGTCACCCGGCCGGTGCGGCGGGTGCCGCGGGCACCGCGGCCTCGGTCGGCTCGCTCCCACCGCCGCGCGGCAGCGTCAGTACGGCCAGGAAGCCGAGGACCGCCACCGCAGCGAAGAAGTAGAAGCCCCACGGGTGACCGACACCCGAGGCGACCAGCGCGCCGGTGATCGACGGGCCGACGATCGAGCCGATCCGGCCGATCCCGGACGCCGAGCCCAGCGCGGTGCTCCGCACGGACGCCGGGTAGAAGTGCGTCACGTAGGCGTAGACGAGCACCATGGCCGAGAAGACGAACACGCCGGTGAAGAAGACCACGACGTTGAGCAGCAGGTCGCTCTCCATCTTGATGCTCAGGCACGCCAGCATGGCCACCGAGACCGCGAACCAGACCATGGTGGTGCCCTTGATGCCCCGCCGGTCGGCGACGAACCCGCCGAGGACCAGACCGACGACGCCGCCGACGTTGAGCACGAGGAGCTGGGTCACGGCCGTCGGCACGGGGTAGCCGGCGTCGTTCATCAGCTTCGGCAGCCAGGTGTTGAGGCCGTAGACCAGCAGCAGGCCCATGAACGACGCGACCCAGATGCCGATGCCCGCACGCAGGTACGCCGGCTTGAGCAGCTCGGTGAACGGCACCCGCTGCGCCCCGTCCTGCTTGGCCCGCACGAAGGCCTCCGACTCCGGCAGCTTGAACCACTGGATCGCGGCGATCACGAGACCGACGACGCCGAGCAGGTAGAAGAGGATCTGCCAGTTGTCCGTCACCTGCAGCGCCAGCAGCGAGGTGAGCACCGCACCGGTGTGGTAGCCGGTCATCGTCAGGGTGCTGGCCCGCGCCCGGCGGCTGGCGGGCATGTGCTCGGCCATCATCGTGAGCGAGACCGGCATACAGGCGCCCAGGCCCAGACCGGCGAGGAGGCGCAGCGCGGCGAACATCGCGACGGAGTTCGCCAGCGGCACCACGATGGTGAGGACCGAGAAGAGCACGACCGAGCCGATGAGCAGGCGACGCCGGCCCAGCCGGTCGGCCAGCGGGCCGACGCAGACCGCGCCGATGGCGACGCCGACGAGCGAGAGCGTCGCGATGGTGGTCGCGTCGCCCGCGGTCATGCCGAGATGGTGGGTCTTGAGCAGGGTGGGGATGATGGCGCCGAGGACGACGAGGTCGTAGCCCTCGAGCAGGACGGTGATCCAGCAAAGGATCACCGTCCACGTGCCGCTGACGGCGCGGCCGGTCTGCGCGGGCGCGCCGGACGTGGTGGTGGAAGCCATGACGACTCTCCCCCCGGGGGACGGGTGTGAGTGAGCGGAGCCGGACCGGCCGGGGCGGCCGGGTGGAACCGGTACGGGTGACCGGAGGGATCAGAACGGGTAGTCGGCGATGTCCGGGCGGACCGTGAGCCACTGGGTCTCGGTGAACGCCTCGACGTTGGCCGCGGCACCACCGAAACGGGAGCCGGTGCCCGACGCCTTGACCCCGCCGAAGGGGGCGTTGGGCTCGTCGCTGACGGTCTGCTCGTTGATGTGCACCTTGCCGGAGTCGATCCGGTCGGCGAGCTTCATCGCCGTACCGACGTCGCCGAGGATGCCGACCGACAGCCCGTACTCGCAGTCGTTGACGATCCGCGCGGCCTCCTCCGGAGTGGAGAAGGAGATAACGGGGGCGACCGGGCCGAAGATCTCCTCGCGCCAGGCCGGCATGTCCGTCGTCAGACCGGTCAGCACGGTGGCGCGGTAGCCGGCGCCGTCGATCTCGCCGCCCGCGGCGACCTTCGCGCCCGCCGCGACGCTGTCGGTGACGATGCCGTGCACCCGCTCCAGCTGCCGGCGGTCGATGATCGGACCGAGCGCCACGTCCTCCCGGGCCGGGTCACCGACCGGCAGGGCCTCGGCCTTCGCGGCGAGCGCGGCGGTGTACTCCTCCACCAGCGACTCGTGCACGATGTGCCGGCCCGTCGTCATGCAGATCTGCCCCTGGTGCAGATACGAGCCGAACGCCCCCGCCGAGGCCGCCTTCGCCACGTCCGCGCCGGGCAGCACGACCAGCGCGTTGTTGCCGCCCAGCTCCAGGTGCGCCCGCTTCAGCAGCCGCCCGGCCTGCTCGCCGATCGCCCGCCCGACCGGAGTGGAACCGGTGAACGAGATCACCCGGACCTCGGGCGCCTCCACGACCGCCCGGCCGACCGATCCGTCGCCCGGCAGCAGGTGCAGGACACCGGCCGGAAGCCCGGCCTCCTCGAAGATCCGGGCGATGACGACGCCGCCGCCGACCGCGGTGCGCGGGTCCGGCTTGAGCAGTACGGCGTTGCCGAGCGCCAGCGCGGGTGCCACCGAACGCAGGCCGAGGATGAGCGGGAAGTTGAAGGGCGCGATCACGCTGACGACACCGGCGGGACGGCGCCGGGCGAGCGACCAGCGGGCGTCCTCCGAGGTGAGCACCTCACCCTGCGGATGCGTCGGAAGCCCGGCGCACTCGAAGCACTCGCCGATCGCCAGCCCCGCCTCGAAGTTCGCCTTGGACCGCACCGAGCCGGCCTCGCGCACCAGCCAGTCCTCGATCTCGGCGGCGTGCTCGGTGAACAGCTCACCCGCGCGCCGCAGCACGGCGGCGCGCCGCTGCGGCGAGGTCGCCGCCCACTCGCGCTGGGCCTCGGCGGCCCGGGCGGCGGCGCGGTTCACGTCCTCGGCCGTGGCCAGGCCCACCGTGCCGAGCCGGTCGCCGGTGGCGGGCTCGGTCACCGGCTGCTCGGTGGGGGAGTCCTGCCAGCCTTCGCTGTAGAACTTCCCGCCCCAGACGTCGCTGTCCAGGAGTGTCATCGTCTTCCCTCTCGTCGGGATCTTCGGTCGGGATCTTCGGTCGGGTTCGAGTCGGTTCAGGAGGGTGTGGTGAGCGCGGTGTCCACCTGGATCAGACGGGGGTGGTCCGGCGTCTCGGCGAGTGCGGCGCGCAGCTCCGCCGCCCCGCCGACGTGCTGGGCCCGGACGCCGTAGCCCTCCGCGATGCGGGTGAAGTCGAGGCCCGGGATGTCGAGACCGGGCGCGTCCGGCACCCCGAGCAGCCCGCCGAACCAGCGCAGCGCCCCGTACGTGCCGTTGCGCAGCAGGACGACGGTCAGCGGGACGCGGTGCTGCGCGGCCGTCCACAGGGCGGTGATGCCGTAGTTGGCCGATCCGTCCCCGATCACGCCGACGACGGGCCGGCCGGGCTGCGCCATCGCGACGCCCACCGCACCGGGCAGGCCGAAACCGAGTCCGCCGGCCGCCGGGAAGTAGTAGGAGCCCTGGCGGCGCAGATCCATCTGGCGCCACCACGCCGCATTGGTCGACGTCGACTCGACGACGTACGCGGTGTCCTCGGGCATCTCGTCGCGCAGCGCGGCGAAGACCTGCTCGGGGTGGAGCCCCGGTCCCTCGGCGGTGAGCGGCGCCGGCACGGGCCGGTAGGGATCCGCGGGCTTACCGGCGGCGTCGAGGGACTCGAGGAGTACGTCGATGACGGCGCCCGGGTCGGCGACCAGCGCCTCGCCCATCGGCGCCCGCGCGGCGGCGGAGGCGTCCTCGGTCACCTGGATCAGCCGGGTGCCCTCGGGCAGGTACCGGCCGGGCAGGTGCTCGTGGTAACGGAAGACCGGCGCGCCCAGCACGAGCACCAGGTCGTGGCCCTCGAAGGCCTCGGAGACCGGCGCGATCCCGGCGGGCAGCACGCCCCGGAACTGCGGGTGCCGGTTGGGGAACGGCAGCCGGAACTGCGAGGGCGCCGCCCACACGGGCCCGCCGAGCCGCTCGGCCAGCCGCACGGCGTCGTCGAAGCGGTCGGCCGAGTCGATGTCGCCGCCCAGCACGAGCGCGGGGCGCCGGGCCGAGGCGACCTGCTCCACGAGCCACCGGCGCTGCTCGCCGCCGGGCGCCGAGGCCCGCAGCACCTGCCGGTCGAGCACGGCCAGGGCGTTGTCGTCGACCTCGGCCGACCAGTCGTCGTACGGCACGGACAGATACGTCGGCCGGCGCTGGAGCCGCGCCTCGAAGAGGGCCTGGGCGAGCGCGCGCGGCACGTCCCCGGCACACGCCGGTTCCGCCGCCCAGCCGACCAGCGGCTTCATCAGGGCCGGGGCGTCGACGCTGGCCAGGTTCGCCTCGGGGCCGATGGCGGGGCGCACCTGCTGCCCGGCCACCACCACGAGCGGCGTACGGGAGGCGACGGCGTTCGTCAGCGCCCCCATCGCGTTGCCGGAACCGGAGGCGGCGTGCAGGTTGACCAGCACCGGGCGGCCGGTCGCCTGGGCGTACCCGTCGGCCATGCCGACGACGGCGCCCTCGTGCAGGCCGAGGACGTAGCGGAAGCCGTCGGGCAGCTCGGCGAGGAAGGGCAGCTCGTTGGAGCCCGGATTGCCGAAGACGGTGGTGAGCCCCTGGCGCTCCAGGAAATCGTGGGAGACACGACGCACGGATGGCACGGACGTTCCTTTCGAAGTGACGTGGCACACGCTAGGCACCCCGCGACATGGGCACCAATAGATGTTTCGCCACTCCGATATAGAGTTCTTCGATATGGGCACCTTCGATCTCAACCTGGCCCGCGTCTTCGTGCTGCTCTACGAGACCGGCAGCGTCACGGCCACCGCCGAGACGCTCCACGTCACGCAGCCCACCGTCAGCTACAGCCTGGGCAAGCTGCGACGGCACTTCGACGACGAGCTGTTCCGCCGCAACGGACGCGGGCTGACCCCCACCGCCGGCGCCCGGCGGCTGTACCTGCCGCTCCAGCGCGCGCTGGCCGAGATCGACGGGACGGTCCGCCAGGGCGACCTCTTCGACGCCGGGACCATGTCGGGCCGCTTCACCATCGCCCTGTCCGACCTCGGCGAGGCGACCCTTCTGCCGAGGCTCGTGGCCGCCGCGCGCGAGCGGGCACCGGGGGTGTCGTTCACCGTCCGCCCCTTCGACGTGGAGGACGCCGAGGGACAGCTGCGCCGCGGCGACCTCGACGCGTTCGTGGCCACACCGGTGATCACCTCGCACCTGACCGTGCGCATCCCGCTCTTCCGCGAGCGCTACGTCCTGATGGTCGCCGCGGACCACCCGCGGGTGCGGGGCGACGAGGTCACGGCGGAGGACCTGGCGGCGGAGCACCACGCGACGGTGTTCGGACCGAGCGGCCACGTCACGCCCAGGGCCCTGCTGGGCGCACACGGGCTCCTGGAACGGGTGGCCGTGGACGCCACCCGCTTCTCGATGCTGCCCTACCTGCTGGAACAGACCGATCTGGTGGCCATCGTCCCCGAGTACGTCGGCGAGGTCTTCACCGCCTCCCACCGGGTGCGCCTGGTGCGGCTGCCGTTCGAGACCGAGCCCATCGAGATCGCCCTGTACGCACGGCACGAGTCCTCGCGCAGCCCGGCGCAGCGCTGGCTGGTGCAGTTCATGGCCGAGGTGCTGGGCGAGCAGGTGAGCCCGGCCCAACTGCCGCCGACCGCGGCGGTGACGTGACCGTCACCGGCCCTGCCCCCAGCCAGTGGTTCCGGATGACGGCGCGACCGACTCCTTAGGCCCCGAACCGCGCCCGGCCAACGACGCGTTGGACTTCCTGCCCTACTGCAACGGCGTCCACTACGACGTCGACCCGGGCCGCCGTCGCCTGATCCACCGCTCGCCGCCGACGGGGACCCTGCCGACGGCACCCTGCCGACGACCACGGGAGTTGCCCGGCCCGCGCCGGTGACGGCCGACGTCGTCACTCGGGGCAGTACTCCGGAGCCTTGTCCACGTTCTCCTCGGTGATCAGGGTGAGCGGGATCCGAGTGATCCGGTCCGGCTTCTCGCCGCCGGCCGTTTCCCCGTCCTCCCCGCCGAGCAGGGCGACCGTGTTCCTGATCGCCGTCTCACCGATGACCTTCGGGGAGTTGGCGACGGTCGCGGACAAGCGCCCGTCCCGCACGGCGGCGAGCCCCTCCTCCGTACCGTTCTCGGTGACGATCCGCACGTCCTTCGCGCCGGCCGAGTCGAAGGCGTCGCGTGCGGCGAAGGCCATGTCCTCGTTGGCGACGAAGACGTAGTCCAGACCGGGGTGGGCCTGGATCATGTTCTCGGCGACCTCCCGCGCCTTGACCGGGTTGAACATGCCGGGCTGGTTCGCCACCACGGTGGCGTTGTCGGGCAGGGCCCCGGTGAAACCGGAGACCATCAGGTCGGACGAGGCCCCGGGGGAGCCCGCGACCACCCCGACCTCGACCGGTCTGCCCCCGGCGTCCTCGGTGACCCATCCGGCGTCGAGGGCGCCGAGCCGCTTCAGGTCGACGGCGGCGGCACCGAGGATGTCGGACGCGTCCTCGGTGACCAGCGAGGTCAGATAGATGGGCACGCCCGCGGCCTTCGCCTTGGCGATGTCACCCTCGAGCGCGTCGATGTTCACCGTCTGCACGACCAGTGCGTCGACGCCCCGCGAGATCATGTCCTCGATGTTGGCCAGCTCCTTGCCGGCGTCCATCTGCGAGTTGGCCGTGTTGAGCGTGACCTTCCGTGCCTTCGCCTCCCGCTCCACGGCCTTCTGCAGGCAGGTGGCGAACCCACTGGTGTCACCGTTGACGAACCCGATGGTGAGCGAGTCGCGGCCCCCCGATCCGTCGGCGCAGCCACTCAGGGCCACTGCGCCGCCGACGGTCACGGCGACGGCCAGCCGTCTCAGCGTGCACGCGGAAACTGTCATGGTGAACTGCCTTTCACTGGACGAGCTGGACGTGAAGTGGGTCAGGAACCGGCGGTCACCGTCAGACGGGCAGGACCATCGTCTGCAGCACGTGCTGGGTCAGACCCGCGTGGTCGAAGTCCGGGTGCGCGGCCGGGTCCATCTCGTACTCGCCGATCGCCACCGACGACTCCACGACGAGCCGGCAGCGCTCGTAACGGCGTTCGGTGTAGGCGTGGAATGCGTCCGCGTAACTGCCGTGCGAGGAAAGGGACTCGGCGAGGACGACGCCGTCCTCGACGGCCTGGGCCGCGCCCTGACCGAGATGCGGGGTCACCGCGTGCACCGCGTCGCCGATCAGCACGATCCGGCCGCGGTGCCAGGGCGCCGGCGCGATCAGCCACTCCTCCGGCCGGAACACGATCCGCGCGGGGGCGTCGATGTACTTGTCCCGGACCCGCCCGGTCAGCCCGCCGAACGGAGCCAGTCGTTCACGCAGTTCGTCGGCCATCTTGTCCTGGTCCAGCCAACGGCCCTCCTCCCAGGTGGTGTTGTAGAAGAGATAGGCCAGGTCGGGGCCGATCGGCACGAACCCTGCCAGGCCCTCCGGACCGTGCTGGAGGATGATCCGGTCGATCTCCGGCTCCCGGGGGATGTTGAGGCGGAAGGCGGACTGGCCGAGGTAGACCGGCTTCAGGTCCTCGCTCAGCACGTACGGCCGCACCTTCGAGTACACGCCGTCGGCGCCGACGACGAAGTCCACCGTGTTCGAGGTGCCGTCGCTGTAGGCGACCTCCACTCCGTCCGGTCCGTCGGTCAGCGTGGTGAAGGTCTTGCCGTACTCGACGGACACGCCGGTTTCCGTGGCCCTGTCCGTGAGGATCCGGTGCAACCGGGGCCGGGTCAGGCCGTTCATCGGCGGCAGCGCGGAGCCCGGGATCCTGGCGCCGGGCATCTCCCGGATCAGGTTGCCGTCCACGTCGAGCAGCTGCCCCCATGCCGTGGTCGAGTAGCCGGCCGCCAGACACGCCTCGGCGCAGCCGATCGCGTCCAGCGCGCGCAGGGCGTTCACCGGCTGGATGATGCCCACGCCGTACACCGACGAGTGGAGGTCCTCCTGGAGCTCCACGACATTGACGTCGTACCCGATCCCGCGCAGCGCGATGGCGGTGGACAGGCCACCGATTCCGCCGCCGACGACGAGAACACTGCCTCGGTTCATTTCAACCACCTAGCGTCGTTCGTCCGGCCCCGTGCGGAAGTGCCGGGAGCCGATCCGTGGCGAACGTAACGGCCCTTTCGGCAATCGGGAAGCAGTGGGGAACGCACGGTTAACTTGCGTATCCAATGCCTTGCTCATTCCTCCGTAATGCGCTCCCGGTGGATTTCCCTCACTCCGGAATGTTCCTGTGACCTGGTCTTTCTCTCCTGGGGTGACGTCCTTGGAATCGTCGGGCGACGGAAAAGGCGATTTCTTCGCGGTCGGGTGTCGGATTTCCGTCGTGGTGGTGCAGGCGGCTGGTTCCGGGCCTTGGGAAAGGCGCACGGTGAAAACGAGATCATTCGATTACGATGACGATGACAATGACGATGAAGATGACGCTGACGGTCCGGCCGCGCCGTCGCCCTCCGACCAGCCGCCGGCCGTCCTTCGGCCAGCAGGAGAAGCCAGTGGTGCCCCCGCCCTCCACCCTCGACACGCTCGACCTGAAGCTGCTCCAGGCCCTCGAACTCGACGGGCGGGCGCCTTTCAGCCGTATCGCCCAGGTCCTCGACGTCTCCGATCAGACGGTCGCGCGACGCTTCCGGCGGCTGCGCACCACCGCCAACCTGCGGATCACCGGCGTCGTCGACGACAGCCGGCTGGGCCGCTCCACCTGGATCGTCCGGATGGGCTGCGCCCACAAGGCGGCCGGGCGACTGGCCGCCACGCTCGCGGCGCGGCCCGACACCCACTACGTCGACCTGGCCGCCGGCGGCACCGAGGTGATCTGCGCGATCACCCCCCGCAGCAGACCCGAACGCGACGACCTCCTCCTCGAACGACTCCAACGCACCCCCCACGTCACCTCAGTCGACGCCCACTGCGTCCTGCGCCCCTACTACGGCAACTCCCTGCGCTGGCTGCGCAAGATCAGTGCCCTCGCACCGGACGAGGAGAGCGCGCTGCGCACCCCGGCCCCCGCCCCCACCGCGGAACCCGCCGCCCCGGACGGCACCGACCGTGCCGTGCTGGAGGCACTGCGCCGCGACGGCCGCGCCACCCTCACCGAACTCCAGTCGGCCACCGGCCTGTCCGAGACGGCGGTGAAGAAGCGCCTCGAACGGCTGCGCGGCACGGGCGTGCTCCACCTCGCCGTCGAATACGACCACGAACCCCTGGGGCAGGGCGTCGAGGCGCTGATCTGGCTGACCGTCGCACCGCACGCCCTGGCCAAGACGGGGCAGACCGTCGCGGGTCACCCGGCCGTGCGGTTCGCCGCCGCCGTCACCGGACGCGCCAACCTGGCGCTCTCGGTGCTGTGCCGCACCACCGACGAGCTCTACACGTTCCTCAGCGAGACGATCGGGGCCGTGCCCGACGTCCACACCGCGGAGACCGTGCTCACCCTGCGGCGCGTCAAGACCCTGACGACGGAGCATCCTTGAGCACCCGCGCCTGCCGTCGCCCGTGCGGCGGGACGTCCGCGTTTGCCGACGCGGTGAGGGGCAAGGCGGTGTCCATGAGCGATCCGAACAAGGACACGAACAACAAGCCCACCAGCACGCGGACCGCCGAGTCCAAGGCGCGCGGCGCCGCAGAGAAGGCGACCGCGCCCGCCTCACGGGCGGGACAGGCCGCCGCAGGCAAGGCAGGTGACGCCGCGTCGGCTGCCAAGGCCGGCGCCCAGCGTTCCGCCGACGCCGCGAGCGGCGCCGTCCAGACGGCGGCCAAGGGCGTCGTGGCCGGCCGCCAGGCCGTCGTCACCGCCTCCGGCCAGGTCGCGGCCACGGCGAAGACCGCGTGGACCGTCATCGCCCACCGCAAACTCGTCGCCGTCGGCGTGGGCGCCGGCCTCACCGCCGTGAGCGCCGCGTCGTACGCCGTGGGCCGCCGCGCCGGACGGCACACGCACGGGCCCCTCACCCGTCTCACCGGCGGCCGGATCTGACACCGGCCGGAACGCACCGCGCCACTGCCACCGCCGCTGCCCGGACAGGGGAAGATGGGACCCGCGAGCGAAGTCCCGACCGACGCGGAGGAGTGGGCGCATGCAGCACGACCGAGCCGGAAAGCCGGCCGGCCCCGAGGACCTGATCGACGTCGCCCGGCTGGTGACGGCGTACTACGCCCTGCACCCGGACCCGGCCGAGCCGGGGCAGCGCGTGGCCTTCGGGACGTCCGGGCACCGGGGTTCGTCCCTGGCGGCGGCCTTCAACGAGGACCACATCGCCGCCACCAGCCAGGCCATCTGCGAGTACCGCTCCGCACAGGGCACCGACGGCCCGCTCTTCCTGGGCGCCGACACCCACGCCCTGTCCGAGCCCGCGCGGGTCACCGCGCTCGAGGTGTTCGCCGCCAACGACGTGAGCGTCCTCATCGACGGCGCGGACGGCTACACCCCCACGCCGGCGGTCTCCCACGCCATCCTCACCCACAACCGGGGCCGCACCTCGGGCCTCGCCGACGGTGTGGTCGTCACCCCCTCGCACAACCCGCCCGCCGACGGCGGCTTCAAGTACAACCCGCCGCACGGCGGCCCCGCGGGCTCGGACGCCACCTCATGGATCCAGGACCGGGCCAACGAGATCATCACGGCCGGGCTGAAGGACGTACGCCGTGTCCCCTACGCGCGGGCGCTCGCCGCGCCCGGCACCGGCCGCTACGACTTCCTCGACGCCTACGTCCGCGACCTGCCCAGCGTCCTCGACCTCGACGCGATCCGCTCGGCCGACGTGCGCATCGGCGCCGACCCGCTGGGCGGCGCCTCCGTCGCCTACTGGGGCCGGATCGCCGAACAGCACCGCCTCGACCTGACGGTGGTCAACCCGCTCGCCGACCCGACCTGGCGGTTCATGACGCTGGACTGGGACGGCAAGATCCGCATGGACTGCTCGTCGCCGCACGCCATGGCCTCACTCATCGAGCAGCGGGACCGCTTCACCATCGCCACGGGCAACGACGCCGACGCCGACCGCCACGGCATCGTCACCCCCGACGGCGGCCTGATGAACCCCAACCACTACCTCGCCACCGCCATCGCCTACCTGTACGCCCACCGCACCGACTGGCCGGCCGAGGCGGGCGTCGGCAAGACGCTGGTGTCCTCCGGCATGATCGACCGGGTCGCCGCCGACCTCGGCCGGCGGCTGGTCGAAGTACCCGTGGGCTTCAAGTGGTTCGTGGACGGGCTGGTCGACGGTTCCCTCGGATTCGGCGGCGAGGAGTCCGCCGGGGCGTCTTTCCTGCGCCGGGACGGCTCCGTGTGGACCACCGACAAGGACGGCATCATCCTCGCCCTGCTCGCCTCCGAGATCACCGCCGTCACCGGCAAGACACCCTCCGAGCACTACGCCGCGCTCACCGCCCGCTTCGGCGAACCCGCCTACGCCCGCATCGACGCCCCCGCGACCCGCGAGGAGAAGGCCCGCCTGGCCAAGCTGTCCCCGGCCCAGGTCACCGCCGACACCCTCGCCGGGGAACCGGTCACCGCCGTGCTCACCGAGGCGCCGGGCAACGGTGCCCCCATCGGCGGCATCAAGGTGACCACCGAGAACGCCTGGTTCGCGGCCCGCCCCTCCGGCACCGAGGACGTCTACAAGATCTACGGCGAGTCGTTCCGCGGCGCGGACCACCTCCGGCAGGTGCAGGACGAGGCCAAGGTCGTCGTCCTCGGCGCCCTGGGCGGCTGACGGCGTACCGCCGACCCCGTACCGGAGTCCCCGGGCCGGTCAGCCACGGCCGGCCTGGGGGAGCGCCACGGTCAGGTCGCGGATCTCGTAGCCGTCGATGGCCTCCTGGAACGTGACACGCGGTGCCCCGCTCATCCGGACGCCGTCGAGGGCGAACAGGCGGCTGAGGAACACATCGGTCTCCAGCAGGGCGATGTGCGCCCCGGGGCACCGGTGCGGCCCATCGCCGAAGGAGAGCCCCGCACCGACCGCCTCGGCGCGGTCCGGCCGGACGAGCAGCGGGTCGTCGCCCACGGCCTTCGGGTCGGCGTTGGCGTCGTCCACGTGGACCTCGACGTACTCGCCGGGGCTCACCGTCACCGGTCCGTCGGGGCAGAGCAGCTCCAAGGACTCGGTGACCCGCCTGCGCAACCGCCCGATGACGGGCTCCAGCCGCAGCAGCTCCTGGAGGACGGCGAGGCGCCCCGCCTCGTCCGCCGACCGGTAGTGGCCGAGCAGCTCGGCGTCCGAGAACAGGTGCCAGGCGGCCAGGCACACGAACTCGCGCGTGGTGACCATGCCGGCCGCCGCGAACGTCAGGCACTCACCGAGGATCTCGACGTCCGAACAGCCCTCCGCGATCAGGTGGGAGATCAGGTCGTCGTGCTCACGGCGCCGGTGCGCGCGGATCGCGGGGCGGACGTCGGCCAGGTGGATGCGGAGCCAGTTGGTGTTCTGCCGCACCAGCCAGTACAGGCCCCGGAGACTGGTCAGTCCGGGCTCGCCGAACTCCTCCGGGAAGAACCGCTCCAGCCTGCGACGGATGCCGGGCCTGCTGTACCGCAGGCCGACGACCTCGCTCACCACGCCGATGGCCAGACCGAAGGCCAGATCGGAGAGCGGGGCCCGGCCGGCCGAGCGCAGGGCAGCCAGCTGCTCCTCGGCGATCCGCACCATCAGTTCGCGGTAGTGCTCGTCCACCCGGCGGGGCGTGAAGTAGCGGGCGGTCTGCCTGCGGTGCTCCCGGTGCTCGGGGCCGTCCCGGTAGAGCACGGGCCGGCGGACGCGCGGCGGGAGCTTCTCCACCGTCTCGATGCCGAGACCGGCCTGCACGGTGCCCGGTCCGCGCAGCAGGGCCCGCGCGACGGCGAAATCGTGCACCTGCCAGGTCCCGTCCGCCGCCCGGCCGACCGGGCACGTCGGCCCGGCCCGCCCCCGGCCGGCCTTCCGCGCGGAGACCCGTCCGTCCTGCACCACGTGGCCACCCCCCACTTCGGCCGCGCGGCCCCCGTGGCCACCCGGCTCGACGACATGGTCAACAGGATCGGCCACGCGCCCGACGCTGACCAGCCCCGGAAACCGCCGAGTCGACACCCCCGGATCGGGTGCGCCGTTCGGGTCGCCGTGCGAGGCTCCGTTGAGGAACGTGAACAGATCGACTACGAGTGGTCCTGCGCCGGGACACTGGCCGCGTGGGCCCCGGACCACCCCACCGATCCGGACCGTGCGCAGGCACTCGAGGCGGACACCGCCCATCGCGACGGGTGCTGCCGGGCTACCGGGACTCCTTCGGCTTCCTCTGTCCGGTCCTGCGCCCGACGGACGCCTGACGCCGCTGTCACGGAGGGTCCGTGTCGAGGCGGGTGATGTTCGCCGGATTCGGGGGTAGACGGGCTGGCGTAAACGGTCAAGGCTCAGGAAGAGGGCGGATCGGATGGACGGGGCTGCCCACATCGGGGACCGGCTGAGAGAAGTGCCGGTCAAGGTTTCGGCGGAGTACGAGGGCATTCCCGGCGACATCGCCCGGGGCCGGGAGCTGGCCCGGGGGTTCCTGGCACGAGTGCGGGCGGCGCAGGGGGCCAGGGTGTCCGACCGCGCGGTGGATGTGGTGCAACTGGTGGTCAGCGAGCTGCTGACGAACGCCTGCAAATACGCGCCCGGCCCCTCGACGGTCGATCTCGAGCTGGCCGAGGACCGGGTGGAAGTCACGGTGTGGGACAGCGAGCCGGTGCTGCCCGTGCCCGAGACCCCGAACCCCGACCGCGTCGGCCGGCACGGGCTGGAGATCGTCATGGCCGTCTGCCAGAGCTTCGAGGTGCACAGGGAACCGGTCGGCAAGCGCATGAGGGCCGCGGTGCGGCTCGCCGACGACCTGCAGACCGCGGCCCCCCTCGGCCGCTCGGCCTGACCCGCCCGCGACGGCACGCCATCCGCGTCCGCGGAGACAGGCCCCAGCGTCCGCGGCGACACGCCACTCGCCCTCCGCGGCGGCACGCCACCCGCCTGCGCGGCGACACGCCACTCGCCCTCCGCGGCGGCACGCCATTCGTGTCTGCGGCGGCAGGCCACTCGCCCTCTGCGGCGGCACGCCATCCGCCTGCGCGTCGACACGCCACTCGCCCTCCGCGGCGGCACGCCACTCGCCCTCCGCGGCGGCACGCCATTCGCGTCCGCGGCGGCACGCCACTCGCCCTCCGCGGCGGCACGCCATCCGCCTGCGCGGCGGCAGGCCACTCGCCCTCCGCGGCGGCACGCCATTCGCGTCCGCGGCGGCAGGCCACTCGCCCTCTGCGGCGGCACGCCATTGGTGTCTGCGGCGACACGCCACTCGCCCTCTGCGGCGGCACGCCACTCACCTCCGCAACGGCGCCCACCGGCGCGTCGCGGCCCCACGGAGTCGCCGTTCCCCGCCCGAAGCCGCATCCGGGCACCACGACGACGCGCCGCACCCGCTGAGGTGCCGACCGCCGCCGACCGCCGTCCGGCCGGTGCGCCGAGTCCACCGCGGTTCGTGGCGTCGCTCACCGCTCGCCGCACCTCCCGCCGTACGGCCGCCGATGCGCGGTGTCGTGACCGGGACCGGCGCTGCCGGCGGTCCGAGCCGCTCCGCCTTGCCACACTGGCGGCCGGGGCGCCACGCATCCCGGCCGGCTGCATCGGGCGGCCCCCGCCTACCGCCCGCCGGGCCGATGGTCCCCGGCCCGGATCCGGTACACGACGCAGCGGCGCAGTGGGCCCTCGGGGATCTCCGGGTCGTCGAAGTCGTCGGCCGGGTCGTGGGTCATGCCGATGCGGTCCATCACCGCCCGGGAGCGCAGATTGCCGGCCGCGGTCACCGCGAGCACCTCCGGCGGCCCCAGTCTCTCGAAGGCGTGCGACACCACCGCTCGCGCGGCCTCGGTGGCATAGCCGTGCCCCCAGGCCGGGCGGGCCAGACGCCAGCCCGCCTCCACGCCGGTGAACGGCATGCCCTCCTCCACGGGATCCAGCCCGGCGAACCCGATGAACTCGCCGGTGGCGGCGATCTCCACCGCCCACCAGCCCCAGCTCCGCCGGTCCAGGTCAGCCTGGAAGCGGGCCACGGACGCCTCGCTCCGCTCCCGTGTCAGCACTTCCGGGAAGTACGCGCGGACCACCGGATCGGCGTTCATGGCCGCCCACGGGTCCAGGTCGGACGCCCGCCAGCCGCGGAGCACAAGACGATCGGTTCGAAGTTCGGACATCACGTGAACGTACGGGGAACCGGCCGGACGGAGCGACCCGTTTACGTGATCCGGCCCTCCCCCCTTCGGCCGCGTGGAGCGGTTCATCCGCGCCCGCCGGGGGAACCTGGCGGGATGGACGGCATCGGAAGGCTGTGAGGGTCGTGACGTCACGCTGGGCGGGCCACCGGGACGGCGAGGAACCAGGGCACGACGAGGCGGACGGCGCACCGGAGTCCGCGGAGCCCGACTTCCCCCGTGCCGTCCTGCGCGCCCTCGGCGCCGGTGTGCTCACCCTCGGTCCCACCGCCCGGATCACCTCGGTGAACCCCTGGGCCGAGCAGCTGCTGGGACGCTCGGAACAGGAGATGCTCGGGCACGACGCGCACGACCTCCTGCACCGGCACGCCGACGGCAGCCCCGTGCCGCGCGAGCGGTGCGCGCTGCGCAGCCCCCTGCACGGCGTGCCCGCCGAGGAGGGGAGCGACGAGTACTTCCAGCGGGCCGACGGCACCACGGTCCCCATCATCTGGGCGACCACCCCCCTCGTCCGCGAGGGACGACAGGAAGGGCTGGTCCTGGTCTTCCACGACTTCAGCCTGCACCGCACCACCGCAGAGGAGACCGAGGCGCGGACCGCCGCCCTGGAGGCCCTCACCGCCCAGCTGCACCTGGTCGCCGAGGTCTCCACGGTGCTGGTCCCCACCGAGCGCACCTCCACCACGCTCCGCCGTCTCGTACGGCTGCTGGTGCCGGAACTGGGCCAGTGGGCGGCGGTCGACGTCTACCAGGGGCAGTCGGACGTACTGGAACGGGTCGCCGTCCGCAGCAGCACCCAATCGGACCGGGCCAGATCACTGCACGGGCCGATGACCTCGCTGCCGGACCAGGCCCGCGCCGCGCTGACCCTGCTCATCAAGGGCGACCGGCCCGTCCCGCTGAGAGCCGAGGAACTGTGCCGGGACCCGGAGCACCCGCTGTCCGCCACCCACCGGGTGCTGTTCGAACGGCTCGGCGGCCACGCGGCCGTCGCCATCCCCCTGCGCACCCGGCAGCGGTCCTACGGAATCCTGACCGTGGCCCGTGCCGGGGAGCGCCCCGCGCACACCGAGGCCGAGGTCGCCCTGCTGGCCGACATCGGCCGCCGCGTCGGGCTGGTCCTGGACAACGCCCGGCTCTACCACGAGCAGCAGAACGTCGCCGAGACCATGCAGCGCCAGCTCCTGACCCCTCTCCCGCAGGTCGACCACCTCCGGATGGCCGCCCGCTACTGGCCCGCCGAGAGCGCCATGGAGGTCGGCGGTGACTGGTACGACGCCTTCCTCCTCGGTGACGGTGTCATGGCCCTGGTCATCGGGGACGTCGTCGGGCACGACCTGCAGGCCGCCGCCCACATGGCCGAGGTCCGCAACATGCTGCGCGCCCTCGCCTGGGACCACCAGGAGCCGCCCAGCGTGATCATGCGTCGCCTGGACGAGGCCGTGACCAACACCAGCGACGCGCCCATGGCCACCCTCGTCTTCGCGCGCGTCGAAGGCGCCGAAGGCGGCCCCTGGCGGCTGCACTGGGTCAACGCCGGTCATCCTCCGCCCCTGCTGATCACCCAGGACGGCGGGACCCGCTTCCTGGAGGGCGGCCACGGCCCGCTCATCGGCATGAGCGCCACCCTGCGCCTCGGCCTGGACTGGCCCGACACACGCGAGGAACTCCCGCCGGAGAGCATCCTCCTGCTCTACACCGACGGTCTGGTGGAGAGCCGCGAGCGCCCGATCGACGTGGGCATGGACCAGCTCCGCCACCACGCCGGCGTGCTGGCCCGGCGGCTGGACAGGTGGAGCGTCGACGACTTCTGCGACGAGCTGCTCGCGCGTATCGCGCCCCGCGGTGACGACGTCGCCCTGCTCGCCCTGCGCCTGCCCGCCGCCGGCATGGGTGCCCCCGGCGACACCGAACCGCCCCCGCCGCCCCAGTCCGGGCACAGCGAGGCCACCCCCGACCGGGCTGCTCCCGGCTCCCGCCGCCAGGAGCCCCAGGTGCAGGACCCGACCCACACGGACCCGGAGGAGTAGCGGCCCCGGAGGGTGAGCGGGTGCGGGTGACAGGCCGTCGCAGGACGACACCTCGTCCGGGCCGACCCAACTGCACTGCTGCCGGGTCCTGTTCGTGCCACCGCCGGGAAGCTGCCCCGGCACCCGAACGGGCGGGGGGTTCACCCGGCTGAGCGGCTTGAGTGGTGCGAGACGGGCGGCAGGCTGACGGTGATTCACGTCGGGGCCGGGTCACCTCAGCTGACGAAGCACCAGCTGCCCGGTCGTGACGGAAGGAACCTCAGATGCGTTCTGCTCGCATGCTCCTGACCACGGCGGCGGCCTCGGCCGTCTTCGTCCTCGGCGCGCCCGGCGCCTACGCCGCGGTCGGTGGCGACTGGGACCACGACGACTCTTCCTACAGCAAGGAGCACGACGACGGAAGCAAGCACGACGAGCCGCGCGGCGGGATGCACACCGGCGGTGGCGCGCTGGCCGCGGTGAGCGAGGGCGACTGGGACCACGACGGTGCCTCCTCCGGCAAGGAGCACGACGACGGAAGCAAGCACGACGAGCCGCGCGGCGGGATGCACACCGGCGGTGGCGCGCTGGCCGCGGTGAGCGAGGGCGACTGGGACCACGACGGTGCCTCCTCCGGCAAGGAGCACGACGACGGAAGCAAGCACGACGAGCCGCGCGGCGGGATGCACACCGGCGGCGGTGCGCTGGCCGCGGTGAACGAGGGCGACTGGGACGGCGGCGGCCGCGAGTCCAAGGAAGGCGGCTCGCAGACCTACAAGCAGGACGAGGGCGAAAGCTCCAGGGGCGGCGGCGACCACGAGAAGCCGCACGGCGGGATGCACACCGGCGGCGGCGGACTGGCCACGCCGACCACGACCGCGGGCGGGCTGGCCGTCCTGGCCGTCGCCGCGACCGGCCTGTACGCCGTCCGACGCAAGAAGTCGGCCGACGGAGTGGCGTAAGCCGTGCCGGGCGCGATAGCAGCCGGGCCGCCACCCAGGAACCACGGGGCGGCCCGGCTCGCCCCGCCCACCGTGTCCGCCCCGCCGCCGTGCCCCAGTGAGGTCGTCACCGATGCCAGTCCCCCCTTCCGCCCCAGCCCCCGCCGACGACGAGACTTCGGCCGGTGAGGGGTCCCGCTCCGGTCTGATGGTGCTGTGCGCCGTGGCCCTGCTGATCCTGGCGGTGAGCCTGGTCGGCGGCAACGACACGTCCGCCGACTCCTCCCGCCCCCCGCTGCCCGCGCGGCCCGGCACCTCGGCCTCGTCCGTCCCGCCCGCGACCGGCGCGGCGGGATCCGCCCTGCCCCGGTCGAAGCCGGTGCGCCTGCTGATCCCGGAGATCTCCGTCGACGCCCCCTTCACCGACCTCGCCCTCAACGACAAGGGGCAGCTCCAGCCGCCGCCGGCCGGTGACACCAACCTGGTCGGCTGGTACGCCAAGGGCGCGTCCCCCGGCGAGAAGGGAACCTCGATCATCGCCGGGCACGTGGACACGAAGACGTCGGCCGCCGTCTTCGCCCGCCTCGACCAGCTCGACAAGGGCGACAAGTTCCAGGTCGAGCGCGCGGACGGGCGCAAGGCGACCTTCGTGGTCGACAGCCTGGAGACCTTCGCCAAGGACGAGTTCCCCAGCGAACGCGTCTACGGCGACGCCGACCGGCCCGAGGTGCGGCTCATCACCTGCGCGGGCGACTACGACCACAAGGCCAAGGACTACACGGACAACCTGGTCGTCTTCGCACACCTCACCTGAGGCACCTCACCTGAGGCACCTCACCTGAGGCCGCGCCCACCGGCCGTCCGCGGTGCCGGTCACCCGCGCAACGCACACGGGTCGCGCGCCGTCGGGGCCGGGCACAGGATCGAGGCAAGCCGGCGTCGCATCACCGCGGCCGACGTTCAGTTCCGCCCCCGCGAAGGAGATGTGCGCAGGATGACCACCACGCCCACCCCTGCTTCCGAACCGCTGACGCGACAGCTGTCGCACCAGGTCTCCCAGTCCGTCTTCGACGGCTCCCGACTCCGCGTCGTCCTCCTGGTCGAGGTCTACGACGGAGCCCAGCAGCAGTTCCTCGAGACGTACGAGAACCTGCGCAGCCACGTCGAGTCCGTCCCGGGACACATCGGCGAGCAGCTGTGCCAGTCCATCGAGAACCCCTCCCAGTGGCTCATCACCAGCGAGTGGGAGAGCGCCCCGCCGTTCCTGAACTGGGTGAGCAGCGAGGAGCACGTGCGGATGGTCAAGCCGCTGCACAGCTGCGTACGGGACACCAGGTCGCTCCGCTTCCACGTGGTCCGCGAGACCGGCCACTCGGAGACGGGCGCCGAGACCGGCCGGGGCGGACTGCAGTCGGAGCCCCGCGTCGGCGACGGTGTCATCCGGCACGCGCTCACCTTCACGGTGAAGCCGGGCAGCGAGGAAGCGGTCGGCAAGATCCTCGCCGACTACGCCTCGCCCGAGCCGCGGGTCGACGACACCACCCGGCTGTGCCGTACGTCCCTGTTCCTGCACGGCAACCGGGTGGTGCGGGCCATCGAGGTGCGCGGCGACCTGCTCGCGGCCCTGCGGCACGTGGCCGAGCAGCCCGAGGTGCGGGCCGTCGAGGAGGCCATCAACCCGTACCTGGAGCGGGACCGGGACCTCGGCGACCCGGAGTCCGCCCGGGTGTTCTACACGCGGGCGGCGCTGCCCGCCGTCCACCACGTGACCGCGGGGGAGGAGAGCGGGGCGGCGCAGCGGCACGCGCTGTCGTACCCGGCCCGTCCGGGCTGCGGCATGCGGCTGGCCCAGCTGCTCGCCCAGCACGACGAGACGGCGGCGGACGATCCGCGCAGCCCCGTCCTGTGCAGCACCATCTTCCAGCGCGACGACGTCGTGGTGCGGCTGGTCGACGTACGGGGCGACCTCCACGACGGCGATCCAGCGGTGACTCTCGGTCTTGCGGACCCCGGCCGGGTGTCCGAGCTGACGACCCTTCTGGACGGCTTCACGGACGCCGGCTCCCCGACGGGCGGCGGACTCGTCCGCGCTCTCGAGGGCGCCCGGATGGAGCTGGTCACCGACCGGCGCGCGCCGGACGCCTGAACGGCCCGCACACACGCGTCGGCCGCCGGACCGCCACATCGCGGTTTCCGGCGGCCGACGCGTGTGCGTCCGCGGGTCGGCTCACTCAGGCACGGTGCAGTCGAAGGCGTGCAGGTACGGGTTGACCGGGCGGATGTCGTCGATGACGAGGCCCGCGTCGGTCAGCCTGCCGACCATGCTGTCGGTGGTGTGCTTGGCGCCGCCTACGTTGAGGAGCAGCAGCAGGTCCATGGCGGTGCTGAACCGCATCGAGGGGGTGTCGTCGACGAGGTTCTCGATGACGACGACCCGGGCCCCGGGACCGCCGGCCGCCATGACGTTGCGCAGGGCGCGGGCGGTGCTGTCGTCGTCCCACTCCAGGATGTTCTTGATGACGTACACGTCGGCCCGCACGGGGATGGCCTCGCGGCAGTCGCCCGGCACGATGCGGACCCGGTCCGCGAGCGAACCGCCCTCGCGCAGCCGGGGATCGGCGTTCTCCACCACCTGCGGCAGGTCGAGCAGGGTGCCCTGCATGGCCGGGTACTTCTCCAGCAGGCTCGCCACCACGTGACCCTGGCCGCCGCCGATGTCGGCGACCGAACTGCTCGCCGACAGGTCGAGGAGCGCGGCGACGTCCTGGGCCGACTGCCGGCTGGACGTCGTCATGGCGCGGTTGAAGACCTCGGCCGACTGGGGGGCGTCCTCGTTGAGGTAGGTGAAGAACTCCTTGCCGTACAGGCCCTCGACGACGTTGGAGCCGGTGCGCACCGCCTCGTCGAGCAGGGGCCAGGCGTCCCAGGTCCACGGTTCGGTGCACCACAGGGTGATGTTGCGCAGGCTGTGCGGGTCGTCCTCGCGCAGCAGACGGGACATGCCGGTGTGCGCGAACGTCCCGCCCCGGTGCTCGGTGAAGACGCCGTAGCAGGTCAGGGCGCGCAGCAGCCGGCGCAGCGGCTTGGGCTCGGTCTTCACCGCGGCCGCGAGGTCCTCCACGGCCATGGGGGTGTCGCCGAGCGCGTCGGCGACGCCGAGCCGTGCGGCCGCGCGGAGGGCGGCGGCACATGCCGCCCCGAACACGAGCTCCCTCAGCCGCATGGGCGGGGGCGGGGCAGTCTGTGCGGTCGTCATGTGCCGCGTTCCTTCCTTCTTCGGTCCACGGGTGGTTACGGCCGGCTCAGCACAGGCCCGCGGGCTTGGAGGCGCCGCAGGTGTTGCGGGTGAAGGTGTTGCTCTTGGCGGTGTCGCCGGTCCCGGCGTCGACCAGATCGGCGGGGGAGTTCTCTCGCAGCCGGTTGCCGTTGATCTCGTTCTCCGAGTTGGCGGCGCCCACCATGCTCGAGGCCAGGACGATGCCGCCCGACATCGACGACTTGCCCGAGTTGCCCTCGACCGTGTTGTCGGCGACCAGGACCTTCTCGACGCCGGTCAGGACGATGCCGGAACCCTGGAGTGCCTCCAGCCGGTCGGTCTTCGGGCACGACTTGTTGTTGCGCACGACGCGGTTGTCGCGCACGACCAGGTCACCGGCCTTGGGCGCGTTCTCGTCGCCGACGACGAAGACGCCCGCGCAGTTGCCGGTGATGTCGTTGCCCGCGACGGCGAGGTTGCGCAGGCGCCGCACGGTGACGCCGATCCGGTTGCCCTCGAGCCGGTTGTGCGCGACGAGCGTGCCCTCCGTGTCCGCGGCGCCCTCCTCGGTCTTGACGGTGTTGGCGAGGAAGATGCCCGCGTCGCCGTTGTCGCGGGCGGTGTTGCCGCGGATGATGCCGTGGACCGACCGCTCCTGGGCGATGCCCCAGACGCCGTTCTTCGCCGCGTTCACGTTCCGGACCGTGAGCCCGTCGGTGGCCATCGAGAACACACCGGTACGGGTGAACCCGGTCACCGTCAGGTCGGAGACGGTGATGCCCTTGACGTTCTCGTCCTTCGTGCCGATCACGCAGATGCCGTTGCCGCCCTCGGCACACGTGTTGGCGGCCGCCTTCTCGGTGCTGGGCTTGATGACCGTACTGCGGCCCATGCCCCGCAGGGTGAGCCCGGGGGTGCTCACCTTGACGCTTTCGTGGTAGGTGCCGGTGGTGACGAGGACGGTGTCGCCCGACTTGGCGGCGTCCACCGCCTTCTGGATCGACTCTCCCGGGTGGACCACGTGGGTCATGGGGACGGAGGACGCCGGAGCCGCACCGAGCCCCGTTCCGATCATCGCTGCGGTGCACGCAAGGTACACGACATGGCATTTCTTCATATTCCGAAAGGTATGCCCGAAATATTCCCCGACGGCTGGGATGAGCCATCCGACGGCGTGTCATGAACGGGCGCTGAACCGGTGGTTCTTGGGCACAAGGCCTACGTGATCTTCATGTCGGCCACCCGGGGAGGAGCGATCACCATGACCGTGCCTGAACGCCGTGTCCGCGACAGACGCGTGAGGCGTCGCTTCGACCTCCGGGCGACCACCGTGACGTTCGGTCTCGCCGCCATCGCCCTGGTCCTGGTGGGATGGGTCGTGCGCATGGCGTTCGACGTGGCGCAGCGGCGACCGGTCTGGGTGTTCGTCCTGGCGATCGGCGCGGTCGCGGCCGTCCTCCTGCGCCGGCGTGCCCGGAGCCGGAGCTCCGCCGGGCGGACGGCCCTCCGTACCACCGACGCCCTGGCGGCGGCCACGGCGACGGCACTGGACGAACTGGAGGAGGGGCGCGCGGCGGAACGGGTGGAGTACGCGCGCGGCGAGGAGACCACGGTGGTCGCCCCCGTCGAGCACGAGGAGCTGGATCCTTACGAGTTCGAGGAGGCGATAGCCGACCTGTGCCGGCGGGACGGGTGCGCCGAGGTCGAGGTGGTGGGCGGGGCGGGCGACCTCGGCGCCGACGTGCTGGCGGTGGCGCCCGACGGCCGGCGGATCGTCATCCAGTGCAAGCGCTACAGCGAGGACAACAAGGTCGGCTCCCAGGACCTCCAGCGCTTCGGCGGCACCTGCTTCACCGTGCACGACGCCGACGTGGCGGTCCTCGTCGCCAGCACCGACTTCACCGCACCGGCCGCCGACTACGCCGAGCGGTGCGGAATAGTCTGCGTGAACGAGGAGCGGCTGCGCGACTGGTGCGAGGGCGGCGGACCGGCGCCCTGGGAGCCGCCCGGGCCCGAGCAGGACGGGCCGGAGCCTTCCGACCGGGCCTCGTGGTGAGCCGGGCGGCTCACCCGCCCGCGGTCGGCGGGTGGAGCGGGGTTTCCGCGCCGCGCGGTGGCAACCTGGACGGCATGGGCAAGACCGCGCTGATCGTCATCGACATGATCAACACCTACGATCACCAGGATGCCGAGTACCTGATCCCCGCCGTGGAATCCGTACTGCCGAAGGTGACCGGCCTGCTGGACCGGGCGCGGCGGCAGGGCGTCCCCGTGATCTACGTCAACGACAATTTCGGGGAGTGGCGCTCGCACCACGGCGAGATCCTCGACAAGGCCCTCTCGGGGCCGCACTCCCGGCTCGTCGAGCCGCTGAAGCCAGACGAGTCCTCTCTCTTCGTGGTCAAGGCGCGCCACTCGGTCTTCTTCGAGACGCCGCTGACCTATCTGCTCCACCAGCAGGGAATCGACCGGCTCGTGCTGTGCGGGCAGGTGACCGAGCAGTGCGTGCTCTACTCGGCGCTCGACGCCCACATCCGCCATCTGCAAGTCATTGTGCCGCGGGACGCGGTCGCCCACATCCACGCCGATCTGGCGGACGCGGCGCTGCGCATGATGGAGCGGAACATGGGCGCCCGGGTGTGCGACAGCGGCGAGTTGTGGACGTGAGACGACCCGCCGCCACGCGGTGAGCGAAGCCGGTGCCCGGCGTCAGGTCCGCAGGCTGCGCACGGGCAGGACGACCTGCGCCGCCGTGGAGAGCGTGTCCTCGTGGTTGGCGAAGGCGGCGACCGCCGCACCGTCGCCGGGCTCGCCCCCGGACCAGGGGCGGGTGGCGAAGACGAGACAGGCGTACCCCCGTTCGTCCACCGCCGCCCGCCACTGCGGGGTGGGGACGAACTGGGCGTTGACGCCCGGCATGGTGAGGGCCGCCGCACCCGGTACGACGAGCAGGCCGACCGGCAGGTCGGGCAGGACGGTGCCGTCGAGGACGGTGTCGCCGCCCACGGCGATTCCGGAACGGCTCAGCAGCCCCTCGACGGCGGCCGGGGTCGCCTCCGGGCCGCCCTCCCCGTCGCCCAGGGAGCAGGCGAGGAGGAAGGGGACGTCGCCGTCGGGCGTCTCACGGCTCCAGGACATGATGACGAGCGTTCCGAGATCGGCGGTTCGCAGGGGACGCGGGGCAGTGGAGATCGAGGTCACCGCGAAACCGTAAGCGCGCGCGGGGACGCACCTGCCCGGCCGTCACCCGACTGGACGACACCCTCGCGTTTCTTCACACGAACGAGGGGTGCCCGCCGGCCGCTCAGTGCTGTGACAGCCGACCGCGGATGTCGTCGAAGTGCCGGTGCACGGCCCGCTCCGCGGCCTCCGCGTCGCCCGCGCGCACCGCGTCGACGATCCTGGCGTGCATACGGGCCAGTTCCTCGCCGTCGGCCGCCGAGCCGAGCCCCCGGGCCTGGGCGCGCACCCGGTGGAAGGCGCTCCAGAAGGCGTCGAGCAGTTCGCTGAGCAGATCGTTGTCCAGTGAGCGGTGCAGCACCCGGTGGAAGGCGCGGTCGGTGCGGGCCGCGATCTCGCCCGCCTCGTGCACCTCCGTGTGCATCGTCTCCACCAGCGCGTCCAGCTCGGCCAGGTCCTCCTCGGGGAGCCGGCCGGCCAGTTGGTGCATCAGCCCCGCCTCCAGCGCCTCGCGCAGTTGCAGCAGTTCGAGCAGGCTGCCCTGACCCCGGCGGTGCCCGACCACCGTGCGGAACGCCATGGCCTCGGTCATCGGCTCCAGCGACATGGTCCCGACGTAGGTCCCGAAGCCCCGCCGGATCTCGACGATGTGCATGGCCTGGAGGGACTTGAGGGCCTCCCGCAGCGAGTTGCGGCTGACGCCGAAACGCTCCATCAGCTCCGTCTCGGTGGGCAGCGGGTCGCCCGGGCCGAGGCCCTGTTCGACGATCAGCTCCTTGACCTTCTCCTCGGCGTCGGCGGCGACCGAGCCCATGTGACGTCCCCTCTCGACCCTTGACATCGCCTGCTCCGTCGTGTGTGACTCTAACAGGACGTGGGACATCCTACGTCCCCCGTCACGTCTGCCGTCACCAGGGGCTCGGCGCGCTGCTGCCCGCCGCCGCCCCGGGACGGGGACAGCACGACCTGGAGTACCGCATGCCCATCCCCACGCCGCTGAGCGGCGTCGTCCCCCCGGTCATCACCCCCCTCACCCCGAAGGGCGAGGTGGACACCGCCTCGGTGCGCCGGCTCACCGAGCACCTGATCGCGGCCGGTGTGCACGGCCTGTTCCTGCTGGGTTCCAGCGGCGAGGCCGCCTACCTCACCGACGCCCAGCGGCTGACCGCCCTGGAGACCGCCGTGGACGCCGCCGCGGGCCGCGTCCCGGTCCTCGCCGGGGTCATCGACACCACCACGGCCCGGGTCCTGGACCGGGCGGCCGACGCGGTCCGGGCCGGTGCCGACGCGCTCGTGGCCACGGCGCCCTTCTACACCCGCACCCACCCCGTGGAGGTCGCCGGCCACTTCCGGCGCGTCCGCGAGGATGCCGGGCTGCCGCTGTTCGCCTACGACATCCCCAGCGCCGTGCACACCAAGCTGCCCCGCGACGTCGTCCTCGACCTGGCCGGCGACGGCACCCTCGCCGGGCTCAAGGACTCCAGCGGCGACGAGGGCTCCCTGCGCCGCCTGCTGGTCGAGCTGCGCCGCCGCGCCCCCGGCTTCACCGTGCTCACCGGCTCCGAACTCACCGTCGACGGCGCGCTGCTCGCCGGCGCCGACGGCGTCGTGCCCGGCCTCGGCAACGTCGACGCCCACGGCTACGTACGCCTCTACGAGGCCGCCCGGGCCGGCGACTGGGCCGCGGCCAGGGCCGAACAGGACCGGCTCGCCGCCCTGTTCGCCCTCACCGAGGCGGGCGACCCCGCCCTGATGGGCGGCAGTTCCAGCGCGCTCGGCGCCTTCAAGGCCGCCGCCCACCTGCTGGGCCTCATCGACTGCCCGGCCACCGCCGCACCGCAGGTACCGCTCGACGCGCCGGCCGTGGCCCGGGTCCGCGACCGGCTCACCGAGGCCGGCCTCCTGTGAGCCGGTCGCGGACCGGGCCGGTGACCGCCGAACCCGGCCCCGCCCGCCGCTCCCGTCCCTGACGCGCGTCTCCCCACCCGCATAGGATCGCCATGTCATCTGCGCGCACCACCCCGACCTTGCCGCCCTGGTACCGCGAGATCACCCGGGAGAAGTGGAAGTCCTTCTTCGCCGCCTGGATCGGTTACCTCCTCGACGGCTTCGACTTCGTCCTCATCACCCTCGTGCTGACCGAGATCGCCGACGACTTCGGGCTGTCGACCGTCGAGTCCGCCAGCCTCGTCTCCGGAGCCTTCATCACCCGCTGGCTCGGCGGTGCCGTGCTCGGTGCGCTCGGTGACCGGTTCGGCCGCAAGAGTGCCATGGTGGCCAGCATCCTGCTGTACTCGGTCGGTACCTTCGCCTGCGGCTTCGCCTGGGACTACACCAGCCTGTTCACCGCCCGCCTGCTCATCGGCATGGGCATGGCCGGCGAGTACAGCGCCAGCGCCACCTACGTCCTGGAGAGCTGGCCCGCCCGGCTGCGCAACCGCGCCTCCGGATTCCTCATCTCCGGCTTCTCGCTGGGCGGCGTCCTGGCGGCCGAGGTCTACGAGCACGTGGTGCCCGGCCACGGCTGGCGCTGGCTGTTCTACATCGGCCTGTTCCCCGTCGTCGTCGCGCTGTGGGTACGCCGCGCGCTGCCCGAGGCCGACGACTGGGAGGCGCGGGTGGGGGCGACCGGTGAACGGCCCAACCCCTTCCGGCCGCTGTTCGCGGGACGCCGCCGGCGGACGGTCAACACGGTGCTCGCGGTCGTCGCCACGGGTTCGCTCTTCGCGGTGTTCACCCCGCTCGGCGCGGGCGCCGTGCCGGTGCTCTCCGTCCTGGCGACGGCCTGTCTCGTCGCCTTCGCGGTACAACTGGGCGGCCGCAAGCGGTGGGTGCTGTTCGTCGCGCTCTGCGTCACCGTCTTCTGCGCCTTCCTCTACAGCTGGCCGGTCCAGGCGCTGCTGCCCACCTACCTCAAGACCGAGCTGGGCTTCACCCCGGCACAGGTCAGCGACGCGCTCTACTACGCCGGGTTCGGCACGATGGCGGGCTGCATCGTCACCGGCTTCATCGGTGACCGGTTCGGCACCCGCAGGGCCTACGCCTGCACCCTGGTGGTGGGCATCGCCTTCGTCTTCCCCGTCTTCGCGATCCGGGACAGCCAGCTCCAGCTGGGCATCCTGCTGTTCCTGATGCTCGCCTGCATGCAGGGCATCTCCGGGCTGCTGCCCAAGTTCATCGCGGGGCACTTCCCGACCGAGACCCGGGCCGCGTCCCTGGGCTTCACCTACAACGTCGGCGCGCTGGGCGGCGCCGTCGCCCCGGTGCTCGGCGCCAAGCTGGCGTCGACCATGTCCCTGGGCCAGTCGCTGGCCGTGCTGACCTTCTCGCTGACCCTCGTGGTGATCGTGCTGATCGGCTTCGACGTCCCGAGCCGGCTCAACCGGCTCGTCGACAAGGAGGCGGTCCCGGACTACCTCGCCGCCCGAGCGGTGGTGCCGGACAGCCCGGGGCGCATACGGTCGGCGCCGTCAACCGGTGGCGGGGCTGGGTGATTCGGTGCTCCGACTGGCCCAAGGCGGGGTGGTCCTGTGCGGCGACGACCGGTCACCTGATGTAACAGTCTCTTATGATCTGTAGACGAAACGATCGTCAGAGCGACGTGCGCGGTTCGCGTGGCCGCAGGATCCGAATCCGCACCGCCGCGGTGACCCTGGTCGCCGCCACCGCCCTCGGCGCGACCGGCCAAGCGGTGGCCGCGCCGTCGGCGCCCCTGCGCACCGACTGGGACGCCATCGCCGCGTGCGAGTCCAGCGGCAACTGGCAGGCGAACACCGGCAACGGCTACTACGGCGGCCTGCAGTTCGCGCGGTCCAGCTGGATCGCGGCCGGCGGCCTCGAGTACGCCCCGCGCGCCGACCTCGCCAGCCGCGCCGAGCAGATCGCCGTGGCGGAACGCCTGGCCCGGATCCAGGGGATGGGCGCCTGGGGCTGCGCCTGACCACGACCGCCGTCCGTGCCGGTTGACCGGGGTAACCCGTGGGCGTGCACTTGCGGCCGATCACCGCCGCTCCCGTTTTCCCCGAGCGGCGGACGGGCAGTGCCCCCGGCGGGGGAGCCGAGTGGCGGTCCCGGACGTTGCGTACGCCGATACGTCCGGGACCGCCGCCCCGGGCCCCTCAGCGGACGGGTTCCGCGGCCGGCCGCGGCAGACCGTAGTGCTCGCGCAGCGTGGTGCCCTCGTACGCGCCGCGGAACAGGCCCCGCTGCCGCAGGATCGGCACCACCTGGTCGGCGAAGAGGTCGAAGCCACCGGTCAGCCAGGGCGGCATGATGTTGAAGCCGTCGGCCGCCCCGTGCTCGAACCACTCCTGGACCTGGTCGGCGACCTGCTCGGGCGTGCCGGCCACCACGCGGTGACCACGGGCGCCCGCGAGACGGTGCAGGAGCCGGCGGACGGTGGGCTGTTCGCGGTCGATGATGTCCAGGACCAGCCGGAAGCGGCTGCCGTTGCCGCGCTCGCCCCGGGTCTCGATGAGCTGCCGGGGCACGGGACCGTCCAGCTCGGCGGCGCTCAGCTCGAGACCCAGCAGGCGCTGGAGCAGCTGGAGCGAGTACTCGGGCTGGGTGAGGTCGTCGAACTCCTTGTGCAGCGCCCGTGCCTCCGCCTCGGTCGAGCCGATGAACGGGCTGATGCCGGGCAGCACGATCACCCGGTCCGGATCGCGGCCCAGCGCCGCGGCCCGCGCCTTGAGGTCGGCGTAGAACTCCTGTCCGCTGCGGAGCGTCTGGTGCGCCGTGAAGACGGCCTCGGCGTACGCGGCGGCGAAGGAGCGGCCGTCCTGCGACGACCCGGCCTGGACGTACACCGGACGGCCCTGCGGGGAGCGCGGGAGGTTCAGCGGTCCGCGCACCCTCAGGTGGTGGCCCTTGTGGTTGATCTCGTGGATGCGCTCGGTGTCGGCGAACAGACCGGTCTTCTGGTCGACGACGAGTGCCTCGTCCTCCCAGCTGTCCCACAGCTTCGTCACGACGTCCACGAACTCCCGTGCGCGGTCGTACCGTTCGGCGTGCGCGGGATGTTCGTCGAGGCCGAAGTTCCCGGCGGCCTGCGGGGCGCCGGTGGTGACGATGTTCCAGCCCGCCCGGCCCCCGCTGAGATGGTCGAGCGAGGAGAAGAGACGGGCCAGGTTGTACGGCTCGGTGTAGGTGGTCGAGGCGGTGGCGATCAGGCCGATGCGTTCGGTGGCGGCGGCGAGGGCCGACAGCCACGTGAAGGGTTCGAGCCGGAAGCGGCTGGCGTAGCGCACGTTGTCCGCCAGGGACGGGCCGTCGGCGAAGAACACGGCGTCGAAGGCGGCCGCCTCGGCCCGGCGGGCGAGGTCCTGGTAGAAGCCGATGTCCAGGATGCGGTCGGGATCGGTGCCGTGGTGACGCCAGGCGGCCTCGTGGTGCCCGCCCGGGTAGACGAACAGGTTCAGGTGCAGTTTCCGGGCGCTCATGCGGCCTTCTCCTCGTCGTTGCCGTCGTTGCCGTCGTTGCCGTCGACGCCGCCGGAGGTGTCCACTCCCAGCCGCGCCAGCAGCCGGCCGCGCAGGGCCGCGTACGCCGAGCCGCCGTGCGGGCGCGGCGTCGGCAGCTCCACGGGAAGGTCGGCCGCGATCCGGCCCCGGTCCAGCACCACCACCCGGTCCGCGAGCGCGATGGCCTCGTCGACGTCGTGGGTGACGAGCAGCACGGCGGGCCGGTGCCGCTCGCACAGCCGCCGCAGCAGCGCGTGCATTTTGGTCCGGGTCAGTGCGTCCAGCGCGCCGAACGGTTCGTCGGCGAGCAGCAGTCGAGGTTCGCGTACCAGAGACCGGGCGAGCGAGACGCGCTGCTGTTCACCACCCGACAGCTCCACGGGCCAGGCGCGTTCGCGCCCGGCGAGCCCGACCTCGGCGAGGGCGTCCCTGGCCCGGTCCCCGGCGAAGGGGCCGGGCAGGCCGAGGACGACGTTGCCGAGCAGCCGCTTCCAGGGCAGCAGCCGCGCGTCCTGGAAGACGACGGACACATGGTCGGGCGCGGTCAGGCCGCCGCTGCCCGATACCTCGTGGTCGAGCCCCGCCAGGGCCCGCAGCAGCGTGCTCTTGCCGGAGCCGCTGCGGCCGAGGAGCGCCACGAACTCACCGGGTGCGATGGACAGGTCGAGCCCGTCCAGCACCCTGCGTGCACCGAAGGAACGCACCAGGTTCTCGATGCGGACCGCCGCGCGGTCCCCGGTCGTCTTCAGCCCGCCAGCGTGCGCCGCCATGACAGGGCCCTCCTCTCCACGAGCCGTACGAGTGCGTCGGAGACCAGGCCGAGCAGGCCGTACACGACGAGACCGACGATGATGACGTCGGTCTGCCCGTACGTCCGCGCCAGCTCCATCATGTAGCCGATGCCACTGGTGGCGTTGACCTGCTCCACCACCACCAGGGCCAGCCAGGCCGAGGTCACCGCGAAGCGCATGCCGAGCAGGAAGCCGGGCAGGGCGCCGGGGAGGACGACGTGCCGGACGAAGGCGAACCGGCCGAGGCGTACCGTCTCGGCGAGTTCCGCGTAGCGGCTGTCGATGGTGCGCAGTCCGTTGTGCGTGTGGATGTAGACCGGCACGAGAACACCGAGGGCGATCGTGACGACCTTCATCGTCTCGCCGATGCCGAACCAGAGGATCAGCAGCGGGATCAGGGCCAGGGACGGAATGGACCGCTTGATCTGCACCGGCCCGTCGATCAGGGCCTCGCCGACGCGGCTGAGACCGGAGACGAGCGCGAGCACCAGCCCGGCCGCGACGCCGAACAGCAGGCCCAGGAGGGCCCGTTGGGCGGAGGTGCCGAGGTGGGACTGGAGTTTGCCGCTGTCGACGAGCTCGCCCGCGGTGCCGGCGACGGTCCACGGCGCGGGCAGACTGCGGACGTCGAAGAGGCCGAGTCCCGAGCCGGCCGCCCACAGCGCGAGCAGCAGCACGGGGCCGATCGCCCAGCCGTACGGGACGGCCCTGCCCGGGCCCGGGCGCCCGCGGCGTGAGTGTCGGGGGCGGACCGCGACCGGTGCGGGAGGCGCCGCCGCAGGCGCCTGCTTCTCGAAGGTCGTGGTGCTCATGACGACGTCCCCTCACCGGCGACGGCCTGCGCGGCCACCGCCTCGTAGCGGCGGTCGAAGAGCAGGTCCGCGTCGAAGGGCTCACGGTCCTGTTCCTCGGCCAGCAGGTCGATGGTCTGCTGCTGCCGGTGGATGGCCTCGGTCCAGTCCGCCGGCAGGTCCGGATGACCGACACGCCGCACGAGGTATTCGCCGTCCTCGCGGCTGAGGCCCTGGTCCTTCACGTAGTAGCCCGCCACCCATTCCTTCGGGTGCCGGTCGATCCATATCTGCGCACGCGCCCAGAACTTCACCAGTTCGCGGACGGCAGCCGACTTGTCGGCGTCGGCGACGGATTCGGTCAGCGCCCACAGATGCGCCGGGTCGTCCCGTAGGCCGTGCTTGATCGTCGAGCCGCCCTCCTTTCCGTAATTCGCCAGATAGCGCTTGATGTTGACGTCCGCGATGGGGGCGGCGTCCACCTGGTGGTTCCCCAATGCCGTGGGATAGACGTCACCGGTGCTGGCGAGTTCGACGAGTTCGACGTCCTGCTGGGTGAGCCCGGCCTTGTCCAGGATGCGCAGCACCAGCGCGCCCTGGGCCTGTCCCGGGCTGTAGGCGATCTTCTTCCCGCGCAGGTCCGCGAGGGTCCTGATGCCGGAGCCCGGGGCCGTGCCCAGTTCGTAGACGGGGTTCTCGAGGGGATCCGTGCGGAACTTCACCGCCACGAGCTTCGTGTCCAGGCCCGTCCAGTGCGCGTTGATCGACGGGATGTCCGCGGCCGAGCAGACGTCGAGGGCGTCGGCGCGGAAGGCCTCGGAGCACTGGGGGCCACCGCTGATGTTGGCCCACTTCACCTTGAAGGGCAGGCGGTCGATCTGTCCCGACAGTTCGAGGGCGACCTTGAGGTCGGGCGCCCCGACCGTGAGTGTGGTGTCGCGGGCGACCGCGGCCGGGATCCGTTCGTCCGAGAGGTCCCGGCCGGCCGTCGTGGACTGTGCCGGCGTCACGCAGGACGTGAGGACGAACGGAAGGGCCAGTGCGGCCAGGAGGGAAAGGCGCCGGAATCCGGGCATGCGTGTGCGAGAGGTCATTACGGCCTTCACGGGATACGGGAGAAAAGGGGGCAGCCGGGCGGTGGGGTTCAGCTACACACCGCGGTCGCGACGCGCATCAGATCGATGGCGCGCCGCTTCGTGAACTGCCGGGATTTCCGCATGCCGTGGACGCTAACCAGGGGGTGAAACCCGGTCAAGGCCTACCCGGCGGCTCCGCCGGGACCGCAACGACACCTTCGTGGGCGTGTCATGTTCCGGAAACGCTTCGGCCCGAATAGGCCGACCAGCGGCCGTCGCGCCGGGCCACCGTGATGTCCCGGCCGAAGCAGGCGGTCAGCAGGGAGTCGGTCAGGACCTCGCCCACCGCACCCCGGGACAGGATCCGGCCCTCGCGCAGCAGCAGGGCGTGGCTGACGGCCGGGAACAGCTCCTCCAGGTGGTGGGTGACCGTCACGGTGGCCAGCTGCGGCCGCCCCTCGGCCAGCTGGTGCATCGCCTCGACGAGGTCCTCGCGGGAGGGCAGGTCCAGGGCGTTGAACGGCTCGTCCAGGAGCAGCAGGGCCGGATCGGCCATCAGCGCCCTGGCGATCAGCACCCGCGCCCGCTGCCCGCCCGAGCAGACCCCGTACGGCCGGTCGGCCAGCTCCTTGACGCCCAGCTCGGTCAGCAGGTCGCGGGCGCGGAGGCGGACCTCATCGTCGTACGTCCGCCACAGGGGCTGCACGGTGCCGCTGTGGCCGGTGAGCACGACCGCGTGGGCGGTGAGGTCCTGCGGCACCCGCTGGGCGGAGTTGACGTGGCCGATGCGCGCCCGCAGCTCGCGGACGTCCACCCGGCCGAGCCGGCTGCCGAGGACCTCGACCGTGCCCGTGGTGGGGTGCATGAGCGCGCCGAGCAGCCGCAGCAGGGTGGTCTTCCCGGCGCCGTTGGCCCCCAGCAGCGCCCAGTGCTCGCCCGGCCGGACCGTCCAGTCGACGCCGTCGAGGATCAGCTGGTCCGTGGTGAAGCGGCGCACGCTCACGTCCCGGAGGCGGAGCACGGCCGCCTCGTGCTCGTTCACCCGGGAGTTGGCTGTCTGGCCGGTCATGCCGTGGCTCCTTCGCGCGCGGGACACCCCTCGGTCGGTCACCGTGCACAGTAGATGTACTCACCACGCGCCTGCCGGACCGTCCGTTTCCTGGACGGTGAGCGGCGGCACTCAGCGCGCGGATGAGTCCCCGTACTCATCCGCGGCACCGGGCCCGGCTCCTATCGTGACGGCGTCGGTGGGACACGGAGAGGGAACCATGGGGCGTCGGCGCACGGCACGGGGGAGCGGACGGCGACGGACGCGGCGCGTCGGCGGGAGCCTGGTGGCGCTGCTGGCCGGGCTGCTGGTCACCGGCTGTGCGGCGTTCGACACGGACGACGACGTACGGCGGGCCCGGGAGCTCGCCGACGAGCTGTACCCCGGCGAACTCGACGTCGTCGACGCCCGCATCCTGTTCCCGGAGACCACCGGCTCGGAGGTCACCCTGTCGATCGCCGACGACCCGTACGCGGCCGTCAGATTCCGGGTGGACGCGGCCAAGGACCGCTGCGACGGCGGCCCGGACTGCGCGGACGCCCTCCGCAAGGCGGTGGACCGGGCCCGGCGGGAGGCCGGGCAGCTGCGCGCGATGCGCGAGGCCTTCGACGGCTGCGGGCACCCGGTCCTCGCCACGGACGAGAAGCTGACGGCCCCCTGGATCGAAGCACGGGTGACCGACGAGACGCTGGACGACGTCCTCACCCGCGTCGGCGCCTGCGCACAGCGCTGGGTCACGGCCCGCGCGGAGCAGGACCCCCGGGTGGCAAAGGGCTGGGTGACCGTCAACGTCGCGGCCCCCGGCACGGCCGACGGCCTCCCGGCCGCGAAGAGCGCGCTGCCCGCAGTCCTGCGGTTCACGCACGGACCGAGGCTCGCGGCCCTGGCGGGCAGGCCGTACTACGTGGCCGCGTACCCGGTCGGGGACGACGCCGGCCGCACCGTCGACGCGGCCTCCGCCGGCCTGCGGATCGTGTCGCCCTTCGAGGAGAGGCAGGCCTTCTCCCGGCGGATCGACGCGTCGGTCCTGCCCGCGCTGCGCGCGACGTACCCGGACGCCGTGACGAGCGGCGGGGCGGGTACGGGGGTGTGGCGACTGGAGCCGGGGACCGTCCACCGTATGCGCGGATACGTGCTGTTCTGCGAGCGGCCGCCCGCCGACGGCAAGCAGTGCTTCGGGGATCTGGCGGCCCTGGTGACCTCGGATCCGAAGGGCCGGGACGCCGAGGTCGTCCGGGTGCTCACGGACATCCGGGACGAGCACGGGGTCCTGCGCCTGCCTCCGCAGTGACGGAGGCAGGCGCAGGACCCGGAGGGCGGGAGGGGTCAGACGCCCGCCACCGACTGGATCCAGGAGCGGTAGGCGGTCACGTTGGTGTACGCCGTGGTGGTCTGCCGGTCGCTGGTCGAGGCGACGCCCACCTGGACACCGCCGGCCATCATCGGACCGCCGGAGTCGCCGCCCGCGGTGATGCCGTCGACGGGGCGCGCGCATATCGCCTGACCGTAGTAGGCGTCGTAGCAGCCCTGGGTGACGCTCACGTTGGCGACCTTGAGGTACTGGGACTGGCAGTTGATCTCCGAGCCGCACCGGGAGGTCGCTCCCCAGCCGTAGACCTGTACGGTCTGGCCGACCCGCACCGTGCCCGGCTGCCCGAGCTGCGCGTAGGTCGCGGAGACGGAGCGGTCGAGCCGGACCAGCGCGAGGTCGGCCGAGGGGCTGGTGACGGTCTGGACGCCGTTCGCCACCGTGCCGCCGGAGCCCTGGTCGAGGCTGCCGATGCGGAAGGCGAGGTTGCCGCCGCTGACGCAGTGCTTGGCGGTGAGGATCCAGGTGGGGGAGATGATGGTCGAGGTGCAGGTCTGGGTGCCGTTGGAGAACAGCCTGGCCGCCCAGGGCGCGTTCTGCGCGTAGCCGCCGCCGATGATCGGCTGGGGGCCGCCGTCACCGGGCCGGGGCTCGGCCGCCGAGGCGCTCGGGGTGAGCGTGAGGGCGGACAGCAGCGCGGCCACGAGAGCGGCCAGCAGGGCGGGGACGAGTCTCGTTGTTCGCAAGGCTCCTCGATTCCGACGACACGCGCCTGGGCGCGTGCTGATGTGTGGGGGCGCCCACAGCATGTCGGGACCGGCCACCGGCCGAACAATCCCGGCTTCGCATAACGCGGCGTTATGCCCCAGGGACGGCGCAGGCCGGGGAGCCCACCGGTGTTCGGGGGCCGTACGGGCTCTAGCGGAGCAGCAGTTGTACGAGGGCGATCGTGCCGACCGTGACGACCAGTATCCGCAGGACCGTGGGGCTGAAGCGGCGGCCTACCTTGGCACCGACGTAGCCGCCGAGGCCCGAGCCGACCGCGAGGAGCCCGACGGCGGTCCACTCGAAGTCCGCGGCGAAGAGGAAGAAGAGCGCGGCGACGGTGTTGACCACGGCGGAGAGGACGTTCTTGACGCCGTTGAGACGTTGCAGGGGTTCGTCCAGGAGCATGCCCATCAGGGACAGGTAGATGATCCCCTGGGCGGCGGTGAAGTAGCCGCCGTAGACGCTGGCCAGCGTCAGGCCGGTGAGGAGCAGCGGGCCGCCGTCCCGGCGGGGCGAGGCGCCGGTGCGGGCCCGGCGGCGCTGGACCAGTCTGCCGATCTGCGGCTGGAACGCCACCAGCAGCAGGGCGAGACCCACCAGGACCGGCACGATCGTCTCGAAGGCGTCGGCGGGCAGCATCAGCAGGAGCGTGGCGCCCGCGAGGCCGCCCAGCAGCGCCCCGGAGCCCAGCTTCAGGACGCGCCGGCGCTGGCCGCGCAGCTCCGCGCGGTAGCCGATGGCCCCGCTGATGGAGCCGGGGATCAGGCCGAGCGCGTTGGAGACGGTGGCGGTGACCGGCGGCAGCCCCGTGGCCAGCAGCACGGGAAAGGTGATCAGGGTGCCGGAGCCGACGACGCTGTTGATGGCACCGGCCCCGACGCCTGCCGCGAACACGGCAGCCATGGCCTCCGGTGTCACCCCGTGCCGCCGCGCGCCGGACCCGTACTCGGCCGGAAGGTGTCTTGTGCATCTTTCACGGGGCCGACTGTACCCACCGCGCCGATCGGTGTGTTTGCCGGTCTCAACCGGTCGTGTACAGGCACTTATTGACGTTAATTCACCTGATCATGCGGTGATACGATCACCGCGTTTGCGGAGCGGGCGGATGGGTGAAAGACGGCATCCCCGACGTAAGGGGCAGCCCGGGCAGCTACCCCGGTGCGGGCAGTCCACCGGACCGCCCGCACGGACGGGAATTCAGCAAGCCGGCTGTCAGTCGCCTGAAGAGAGTCTGTATGACGGAATACACAGGGAACCCCTTGCTCTGGGTCGCCCTCGTCGCCCTCGTCGCCGCCGCCGTGCTCATCAGCCGCCAGCGCAGGGCGGCACGGGCGTTGCGACAGCAGATCCAGGGGCTCAGGGATCACTACACCGAGCTGGAGAGCGATTACGGGAAGTCGGTGCAGGCCGCCCAGGAGCGGGCCGAGGACGAGACGAAGACGGTGCTGAAATCCGCCATGCGGACTCTTCAGGGCCTCGCCGCCGAACAGCAGCTGGTGCTCTCCCGGCTGCAGAACAAGTACGGCGACTCGGCCCTCCTCCAGGACCTGCTGGAGATCGACCACACCAACTCGCAGTTCGGCCGGCGGGCCCAGTCCATCGCCGTACTGTGCGACGGCTGGCTCGGCGGGCGGCGCGACACCGCCTCGGTGTACGACGTGGTGCGCAGCGCCCAGGGACGCATCCGGCACTTCCGCCGGGTGGACATCCTCTCCCAGGTCGACTTCGGCATCACCAGCCGGGCCGTCGAGCCCGTCGCCCTGGCCCTCGCCGAGCTGCTCGACAACGCCACCAGCTACTCCAGCCCGGACACCGTCGTCGAGATCAACATCCGGACGGTGCCCAAGGGCATCTGCGTCGTGGTCGACGACGCCGGTGTCGGCATGAGCGACGAGGAGCGGGCCCGCGCCGACAAGCTGCTCGCCACCGAGCGCGCCTCGGGCGTGGCGGGGCTCGGCAACCCGCCGCAGTTCGGCTTCGCCGTCATCGGCCTGCTGTGCGAACGATTCGGCTTCGAGGTGTCGGTGGACTCCTCCTCCCCCTACGGAGGTGTACGGGCGGTGGTCCTGCTGCCGCACGAACTGCTCACCGCCATGCCGGAGAAGAAGGCCCCCGCCTCCGCCCCGGCCGCCCGCGGCACGGCCCGGCCGGTCCTCGACGGCGGACCGGAGGCCGCGCTCGCCTCCTCCCAGACCGGCGACGGTCTGCCCCGGCGCCGCCGCAAGCGGCCGATGGCCATCGTGCCCGGCAGCGCGTCCGCCCCGCGCGCGACGGGCCGCTCCGACTCCGAGCAGGCACAGGTCATGGGTGCCTTCCAGCGCGGAACGCAGTCCGGCCGGGTCACCGAGCCGGGCAGCCCGGACAACGGCGGCCGGACGAGCGAAACACCTGGTGCAAGCAGCGAAGGACATGAGGTCTCGTGAACGACGATCTGTCATGGATGCTCGACAGCGCCCTGGAGATTCCAGGCGCCCTGCACGCGGTCCTGATATCCGCCGACGGCCTGCTGATGGCCCGGACGCAGGACTTCGACAAGGACGACGCCGACCGGGTCGCCGCGGCGATGAGCGGCGTGCAGTCGCTCAGCCGCACCCTCGCCTTCTTCTGTGAGGACCCCAGCCAGACCTGGCGGCAGACCCTGGTCGAGTTCGACGGCGGCTGGGTCTTCCTGATCTCCGCCGGCGAGGGCGCCTACCTCGGCGTGTCCGCCTCCCCGGAGGTCGACATGGCGGACATCACCTTCCGGATGCAGCAGCTCGTGGCCCAGCTCGGCAAACGGCTGACGACGCCGCCGCGCGAGAACCTGGGCGCCCGCTCGTGACCGGCCACGACGGCTGGCAGCCCGAAGCGCCGGAATTAGTACGGCCGTACGTCATCACCAAGGGCCGCGGCCTGCCCGACGAGGACGACCTCTCCCTCATCACCCTGGTCACCGCCTCCGCCGAGCAGGCGCAGCGGCCGGCCCGGCTGTCCCCCGAGGAGCAGAGCCTGCTCGACCTCTGCTCCGCCGGCTACCTCTCGGTCGCCGAGATCGCCGGACACACCCATTTCCCGCTGGGCGTCGTGCGGATCCTGCTGGCCTCCCTGATGGAAGGCGGACACCTCACGACCCGCCCGCCGGTGGCCCGCGCCCGCCTTGCGGACCGAGAGATCCTGGAGGAGGTGCTCAATGGGCTCCGCGCCAAGTTTGGGTGAGCGGGACTACGTACGCGAGGGAGCGTCCCAGACGGCGGTCAAGATCCTCGTCGTCGGACACTTCGCGGTGGGCAAGACCACCCTCATCGGCTCCATCTCCGAGATCGAGCCGCTGTCCACCGAGGAGACGATGACGCAGGCCGCCGAGTCGGTCGACGACCTCAAGGGGGTCCAGGGCAAGACCACCACCACGGTCGCCATGGACTTCGGCCGCCTGACCATCAGCGACCGCGTCGTGCTCTACCTCTTCGGCACCCCCGGCCAGCAGCGCTTCGTGCAGATGTGGGAGGACATGGCCCGCGGCGCGCTCGGCGCCCTGGTGCTGGTCGACCCGGAGCGGCTGGCGGACTCCTTCCCCGTGATCGACCTCATCGAGCACTACGGGCTCGACTACGCCATCGCCGTCAACCACTTCGACGGCGCGCCGCTGCGCGACGAGCGGGCGCTGCGCGAGGCGCTCGACCTGCTCGACGACACCCCCGTCGTCACCTGCGACGCCCGCGACGAGAAGTCCTCGGCCGCCGCACTGACCACCCTCGTCCGCTACTTGCTGGACCGCACCCGCCAGGAGCTGGGAGCAACATGAACGCACATGACACCGCCCCGGTGCCGCCGCCCGGCTGCCCGGCCCACGGCTCCGGCGCCCGGGTGCCGCTGCACGGGCCGGAGTTCGCCGCCGACCCCCAGGCGTACTACGAGTACCTGCGCCACTACGGGGCCGCGGCCCCCGTCGAACTGGCCCCGGGCGTCGAGGCGACCCTGGTCACGGACTACGCTGCGGCGCTCCAACTGCTGCAGGACTCCGGCACCTTCCGCAAGGACGCACGCCGCTGGCGGGCCTTCAACGAGGGCAAGGTGAGCCCGGACAGCCCGGTCGCGCCGCTGCTGGCCTACCGGCCCAACTGCATGTTCGCCGACGGGGCCGACCACCTCAGGCTGCGCCAGGCGGTCACCGACAGCATGGCGCGGGTGGACACCCGGCGGCTGAGCCGCAGCACCGAGCAGATCTCGGGCTACCTCATCTCCCAGTTCGCCGCCCGCGGTTCGGCCGACCTGCTCGGGGACTACGCCAAGCAGCTGCCGCTGTTCGTGTTCAACGAACTCTTCGGCTGCCCCGCCGACATCGGCGACCGGGTGCTGTTCGGCATCTCCGGCATGTTCGACGGCGTGAACGCCGAGAAGGCCACCGCGGTGCTCTTCCAGGCGGTGGGGGAGCTGGTCGCGCTCAAGCGGCGCAAGCCCGGCGACGACGTCACCTCCTGGCTGATGCGGCACGAGGCGGGCCTCGACGACGAGGAGATGGTCCACCAGCTCGCCCTGCTCCTCGGCGCGGGAGCCGAGCCCCTGCGCAACCTCCTCGGCAACACCCTGCACCGGCTGCTCACCCACGAGCGGTACGCCCGTGAGGGCGGTCTGATCGACGAGGCGCTCGACGACACGCTGTGGGAGAACCCGCCCATGGCCAACTACGCCCCGCACTACCCGGCCGCGGACACCGAACTGGCCGGACAGTACCTGCAGGCGGGCGACCTCGTCCTGGTCAGTTTCGCCGCGGCCAACACCGGCCCGGCCCTCAAGGCGTCCCGCCAGGCGGGCAGCAACCGGGCGCACCTCGCCTGGAGCGCGGGCCCGCACGCCTGCCCGTCCAAGGAACCGGCCCGGCACATCACGGTCACGGCCGTCGAGCACCTGCTCAACGAGCTGCCCGACGTCGAACTCGCCGTCCCCGAGGACAGCCTGACGTGGCGTCCGGGGCCCTTCAACCGGGCGCTGGCCACGCTGCCGGCCCGGTTCACCCCGGTGCGCCCCGCACGGCGGGCCGAACCGGGGCAGGCCACCGCGGCGGCCGGGCGGGAGGAGGCGGCGAACGCGGCCCGTCCGGCCGAACACAAGGGCATGTGGAGCCAGTTCCTCAACTGGCTGACACGGTGATCTGCGCAACACCTCCCCAACCCGCCCCATTCGCATGAAGATCGAACGGCACGGGTAGTGAGCAACGCGGTACTCAAGTTGCTTACGAGTCAAAGGAGGTGTCGTGGACCACATATCCACGAACGCCGCTTTCCCGGCGCCGGACCCCCTGATACCCGCCTCCCGAGGCGGGTATCACTTTGTGCGGCTTCGGCCGAGGACGGGCCGGTGACCGCCGCACCGACGGGCACTGACCCGCGGCGCACACCGACGGGCACTGACCCGCGGCGCACACCGACGGGCACTGACCCGCGGCGCACACCGACGGGCACTGACCCGCGGCGCACACCGACGCTCGGCTCCCTGACAAGCGGTCAGCTGCGAAGACTCGGCGCGGTCGCCGGCCTGTCCCGGGCCGACGTCGAGACCTACGCACAGGTCCTGACCGACTCGCTGGGCCCGGTGGCCGAGCGGCCGCTGAGCCTGCCGCCGCCCACCCGCACCTTCCTGTCCGACGACCACACCCCCGTGGAGTTCTCCCTCTCCTTCCGGCCGGACGCGGCACCCTCCATGCGGGTGCTCGTGGAACCGGGCTGCGGCGCAGACAGCCTGGCTCACAACGGCCGGGTCGGACTCGAGGCGATCCGGACCATGGCGCGGCGCTGGCAGTTCACCACCGACGTCCTCGACGAACTCCAGGACCTGTTCCTGCCGGCCGTTCCACAGGGCCCCCTCGCCCTGTGGTGCGCGCTGGAGCTGAGGCCCGGCGGCGTACCCAAGGTCAAGGTCTACCTGAACCCGTCGGCAGGCGGGGAGGAACGTTCCGCCGCGACGGTGCGCGAGGCCCTGCACCGGCTCGGGCACCGGCAGGCCTTCGACAGCCTGCCCCGGGGCGCCGGATATCCGTTCCTCGCCCTGGACCTCGGGGACTGGGCGGAGCCCCGGGCGAAGGTGTACGTGCGGCACGACAACCTCACGGCCGGCCAGGCCGGGCGCCTGTCCCGGATGGACTCGGGTCCCGGTCCCGCGGCGGTCGAGGGGTTCTTCCGCACGGCCGCGGGCCTCGGCCCCGACGTGACGGGGCTCGGCAGGCGGCCCGGCCTGTCCTGCCACTCCTTCACCGACACCGGCACCGCACGGCCGAGCGGATTCACCCTGCACATCCCGGTCAGGGACTACGTCCGGCACGACGGGGAGGCCCTGGCCCGGGCGTCGAGAGTGCTGTGCCACCACGGCATGGACGCCTCCGTGCTCGACCACGCCCTGGCGGCCCTCACCGAGCGGCGGCCCGAGGACGGGGTGGGCCTGATCGCCTACCTGGCCCTGGCCCACCAGCGGGACCAGCCGCCGCGGGTGACGGCGTACCTCTCCTCGGAGGCGTACGCGGTCCGGCCGCCGGTCGTGGAGACCGTCCGCCGGCCGCTGCCGGTGTCCTGAACGGATCGTCCGTCGCGACAGGGCTCCCGGTGCGATCCACCGGGAGCCCTGGTCACGGTCGTGGCCGGGCGCCGTCGCGGACTGTGCGGCGGCGCCCGGCGGGACACTCACACGGGCAGCGACTCCCGGAACTCGGCCAGGTACGGGCCCACGTCGACCTGGATCGAGGCGCCCTGTGTCCGGCCGTATCGCTGGACGATGCCGGCGAGATACGTGCCGATCTCCTCGCGCATCTTCTCCGCCGGGGGCAGTGCGGCGGCGCCGTCGATGATCCGGGCCACCCACTGGGCCTGGGCCTCCACCAGACGGGTGATCGCGCCGACGGGCCGCACCAGCCCGACGAAGTACAGACCGGGCCGGTCCGCCGGGACGACCCGTCGGTACAGCTCGACCGAGCCGTCCGCCGACACCGGGCAGCCGGCGGGCAGGAACGGGAAGGTCATGTGGAAGCCGGTGCAGTAGACGACCGCGTCGGCGGTCTCGGAACTGCCGTCCGTGAACACGACCCGGTCGCCGTCGAACGAGGCGATCGCGGGCTTCGGGGTCACCGCCCCGTGCCGGATCCGGCTGAGGATCTCGTCCGAGAGGGTGGTCGCGGAGGAGAAGACCGGGTGGTCGGGCTCGGGCAGGCCGTAGTCCGACAGTCTGCCGCGCGCCACCAGCAGGGCCTGCTCCACCCACTGGCGCCGCTCCGCGAAGGACATCTCGTTCCACCAGGGGGCTTCGGCGATCTCGTCGACCGACATGCCGAAGAGCTGCTTCGGCACGATGTGCAGCCCCCGGCGCACCGACAGCAGGGTCCGCGCCGCGTGCCGGGACAGGTCCGCCGCGATGTCCACCGCCGACGCGCCGAGGCCCACCACGACGACGCGCCGTCCGGCGAAGTCGGCGCCGTCGCGGTAGTCGAGGGAGTGAAGAATCGTTCCGGCGAAGGAATCGGCACCGGCCGGAAGGGGATCGGGCAGGGCCGGGTCGGTGTGGTGCCCCGAGGCGACGACCACCCGCTCGAACCGCCGCGAGGTCTGCGCGCCGTCCGCGCCCCGGCTGACGACGGTCCACATGCCGTCCGCGTCCTGGCGGACGGACACCACCTCGGTCCGCAGCTCGACGTGGTCGAGCAGGCCCGCCCACTGGGCGAAGGACCGCAGGTAGGCGGCGACCTGACTGTGCCGGGGGTAGAGCGGGTAGGAGGACGGCATCGGGAAGTCCGCGTAACCCGTCAGCTGCTTGGCGGTGTTCAGGTGCAGGGTCTGATAGCCCGGGCCCCGCTCGCCGGCCTCCGGCTGACGCCAGATCCCGCCGACACCGTCCGCCTTCTCCAGGCAGACGAAGGGGATGTCGCGCTCCTTCAAGGCACGGCCCACCGCCAGCCCCGACAGGCCTGCACCGATCACACACACACGCACGGGATGTCCCCCCAGGATGTACTCAACCTCCCCCGATCGTGCTTTTCCTGCCCATCAGCATCACCGCGCACACCAGTACGGTCGAGGAACAGACGTGTCGGTGATCACGTTTCACGCGCCCCGCAGGTCCCACACCCGGCGGATCTTGCCGACCGAGCGCTCCAGGGTCTCCGGGTCGACGACCTCCACCTCGACGGTGACCCCCACGCCGTCCTTGACGCCCTGTCCGATCACTCTCGCGGCGGCCTCGCGCTGCTCGGGACCGGCGTCGGGGCGGGCCTCGACCCGGACGGTCATGTGATCCATGCGGCCCCGTTCGGTGAGCCGTATCTGGAAGTGCGGGGCGACGCCGGGCGTGCGCAGCACGATCTCCTCGACCTGGGTGGGGAAGACGTTCACCCCACGCAGGATGATCATGTCGTCGCAACGGCCGGTGACCTTGCGCATCCGGCGGAAGGCGGGCCGCGCGGTGCCCGGAAGCAGGCGGGACAGGTCGCGCGTGCGGTAGCGGATCACCGGGAGCGCCTCCTTGGTGAGGGAGGTGAAGACGATCTCGCCCTCCTCGCCCTCGGGCAGCACGGCGTCCGTGAGCGGGTCCACCACCTCGGGGTAGAAGTGGTCCTCCCAGATGTGCAGCCCGTCCTTGGTCTCGACGCACTCCTGCGCCACACCCGGGCCGATCACCTCGGACAGGCCGTAGATGTCGACGGCGTGGATGTCCATGCGCTCCTCGATCTCGCGCCGCATCTCCTCGGTCCACGGCTCCGCCCCGAAGATGCCGACCTCGAGGGAGCTGGTGCGCGGATCGACGCCCTGCCGCTCGAACTCGTCGAGCAGGGTGAGCATGTAGGACGGGGTGACCATGATGATCTCGGGCCGGAAGTCCTGGATGATCTGCACCTGACGTGCCGTCATGCCACCGGAGGCCGGAATCACCGTGCAGCCGGCGCGCTCGGCGCCGTAGTGCGCGCCGAGTCCGCCGGTGAACAGGCCGTAGCCGTAGGAGATGTGCACCTTGTGGCCCGGGCGGCCGCCGGCGGCGCGGATCGAACGGGCTATGACGTCCGCCCACATGGACAGGTCGTTGTCCGTGTACCCGACGACGGTGGCGCGGCCCGTGGTGCCGCTGGAGGCGTGCACGCGCCGCACCTCGGACATCGGGACGGCGAACATGCCGAAGGGGTAGGTGTCCCGCAGGTCCGCCTTGGTGGTGAAGGGGAACCTGGCCAGGTCCGCCAGGCTGCGGCAGTCCTCGGGCGTCACCCCGGCGGCGTCGAACTTCTTGCGGTACAGCTCCACGTTGTCGTAGGCGTGCCGCAGGGTCGCGCGCAGGCGGTCGAGCTGGAGCTCCCTGAGCTGCTCGCGGGACAGGCGCTCGGCGTCGTCCAGCAGGTCGTGGGGGAGTGGCTCGCCCGGTCGGGGTGCCGGGGCGGCCCCGGTCGTCGGCTCGCTGCTCATCGCGACTCCTTCGTCGTCGTGCCCGGCGTCTCGCGCGCCGTGTCGTCCCGCGCACCGCGGCCGCGTCCCTCCGCCCGAGCACCGCGGCCGTCTTCGTCGTCCCTTGCGCCGCGGCCGCCTCCGTCGTCCCTTGCGCCGCGGCCGCCTCCGTCGGCCCGTACGCTGCGGCTGCGCCCGCGGAACTCCGCGATCAGCTCCTCGCCGCGCCGCACGCTCACGTCGTAGATCCCGCTGCGCCCGTAGCGGGCACGCTCCTCGGCGCGGGCCACGAGCACGTCGCCCTCGCGGGCCGGGGCGACGAAGACGATGTCGGCGCCGGCCGCGACCGTCACGGGTCCGTGGCTGTTGCAGGCGCAGGCGAACGCGGTGTCGGCGAGCAGGAACACGAAGCCGCCGTGGGCGATCCGGTGCCCGTTTACCATCGCGGGGGTGACGGTCATGCGGACCGCGGCGGTCCCCTCGCCGTGCTCGACCAGTTCGATGCCGAGCCCCCGTGAGGCCTCGTCCGCGGCGAACATCACCTCCGCGGGCGTCCGCTCAGTGGCCTGTGACAACCTTCCCACCACCTTGTCTCCCGACCGACCATTCGGTTAGCACTCGGCAGGCCAAGTAATCCAGCCACGCCACGGCGCTGTCAAGAGTGTGACCGGCGGCGGCCCGGCTCTTGCCCGGCGCGCGGAAACACGTCACACTGATACCGAACGAATGGTCGGTTGGGAAGCTGGTGACGATGACCACGACACACGCCGCCGAGGCGCCGCCCCCGGACGCACCGGACGGACTCCAGGAGCACTTCGACGCGACGATCGCGCGCGACCAGCGCATCGAGCCGCGGGACTGGATGCCCGACGGCTACCGCAAGACGCTGATCCGCCAGATCGCCCAGCACGCCCACTCGGAGATCATCGGCATGCAGCCCGAGGGCGAGTGGATCACCCGGGCGCCGTCGCTGCGCCGCAAGGCGATCCTGTTCGCCAAGGTCCAGGACGAGGCGGGCCACGGGCTGTACCTGTACTCGGCGGCCGAGACCCTCGGCGCCGACCGCGACGACCTCACCCAGCGGCTGATCGAGGGTCGCCAGAAGTACTCGTCGATCTTCAACTACCCGACCCTCAGCTTCGCCGACGTCGGCGTGATCGGCTGGTTCGTGGACGGCGCCGCGATCTGCAACCAGGTGCCGCTGTGCCGCAGCTCGTACGGGCCCTACGCGCGCGCGATGGTGCGCATCTGCAAGGAGGAGTCCTTCCACCAGCGGCAGGGCTACGAGCTGCTGATGACCATGATGCGCGGCACCGAAGCCCAGCGCGAGATGGTCCAGGACGCGGTGAACCGCTGGTGGTGGCCGTCCCTGATGATGTTCGGCCCGCCCGACGACGCCTCGCCCAACTCCGCGCGGTCCATGGCCTGGAAGATCAAGCGGCACAGCAACGACGAACTGCGCCGCCGCTTCGTCGACATGACCGTCCCGCAGGCGGAGAAGCTCGGCGTCACCCTGCCCGACCCGGAGCTGCGCTGGAACGAGGAGAGCGGGCACCACGACTTCGGCACCCCCGACTGGGAGGAGCTGATGCGCGTCATCAAGGGCGACGGCCCCTGCAACGACCGGCGGATGGAGCGGCGGCGGACCGCTCACGAGGAGGGCGCCTGGGTGCGCGAGGCGGCCACCGCCCACGCCGTCAAGCAGGCGGCCCGCGCGGAGAAGGGAGCGGCGGCATGAGCGCCGAGAAGCAGGGCTGGCCGCTGTACGAGGTGTTCGTGCGCGGCAAGCGCGGCCTCAACCACGTCCACGTCGGCTCGCTGCGCGCCGCCGACGACGCCATGGCCCTCACCCACGCCCGCGACCTCTACACCCGGCGCAACGAGGGTGTGAGCATCTGGGTGGTGCGCTCCGAGCACATCGCCGCCTCCACCCGCGACGAGAAGGACCCCTTCTTCGCCCCCAGCGCCGACAAGGTCTACCGCCACCCGACCTTCTACGACATCCCCGACGACGTCCCCCACATCTAGGAGCAGGGCATGAGTGACGACCACGTCTACCTCACCCTGGCCGAGGGGCACGAGGACGACACCCGCTGGGCCTACGGCACCGGCTTCGAGGACCCGCTGCACGGCGTCGACACCACCGTGCCCGAGGGCGTCGACGCCGGCGAACTGGCCGCGGACTGCGTGGCGCTCGCCGACGACGCCCTGGTCAGCGCCCAGCGGCTCGCCGAGTGGGTCACGCGCGCGCCCGAGCTGGAGGAGGAGGTGGCGCTGGCCAACATCGGGCTCGACCTCCTCGGCCAGGCCCGCCTGCTCTACTCCCGCGCCGGTCAGGCCGACGGCACCGGCCGCGACGAGGACGCCTACGCCTACTTCCGCGACGCCGACGACTTCCGCAACGTCCGCCTGGCCGAACTCCCGGGCGGCGACTTCGCGTTCGCCGTAGTGCGGCTGCTGGTGCTCTCCAGCTGGCGCCTGGCCCACTTCCGGCGGCTTCAGGCCCACCCCGACCCGGTGCTGGCGGCGGTCGCCGCCAAGGGCGTCAAGGAGCTGACGTACCACCGGCAGTACGCCGCCGAGTGGTGCGTGCGCCTGGGCGACGGCACGGACGAGTCCCACCGGAGGATGCGCGCCGCGCTGGACCAGGTCGCCCCCTACCTCGGCGAGCTGCACTCGGCGTACGACGTCCGGGACGAGGTCGCCGACGACCTGCGCCAGGTCACGGAGGCGGCCGGACTCACCCTGCCCGTGTACCGTCCGCTGCCCGGCTCGGGCCGCGCCGGCGAGCACACCGAACACCTGGCGCCGCTCCTGACCGAGCTGCAGGGCATCGCCCGCGCCCACCCGGAGGCGACATGGTGAGCCGAGGCCCCGCACTCCTGGACGCCCGCCGCGCCCGGCACGTCGCCGAGCAGGTGCCCGACCCCGAGCTGCCCATGCTGACCCTCGCCGACCTCGGCGTCCTGCGCGGCGTCGAGGTGGACGGGGACGGCACCGTGGTCGCGAGCCTGACCCCCACCTACTCGGGCTGCCCGGCCATGGCCGAGATGCGGGCGGACGTCGCCGCGCGGCTGCGGGAGGCGGGGTATCCGCGCGTGGAGATCCGCACCGTCCTGGACCCGCCCTGGACCAGCGACTGGATCACCGAGTCGGGCCGCCTGAAGCTCGCCGAGCACGGCATCGCCCCACCCGGGGCCGCACCCCGCGGCCCGGTCTCCCTGGTGCTGTCGCCCACCCGGCCCGCGGTGCCCTGCCCCCGCTGCGGTTCGGCGGACACCGAGGAGACCTCCCGCTTCGCCGCCACGTCCTGCAAGGCCCTGTGGCGCTGCCGGGCCTGCCGTGAGCCGTTCGAGTACGTCAAGGAGATCTGATGGCCCCGACCGCCCCCGTCCCGGCGGCCCCGGTGCGCACCCGCCGCCGGCCCGCCTTCCACACCCTGCGCGTCGCCGCCGTCGAGCGGCTGTGCGCGGACGCCGCGGCCGTGAGCTTCGAGATCCCCGACGAGCTGGCCGGGGAGTTCGCCTTCGCGCCCGGCCAGTCGCTCACCCTGCGGCGCGAGGTGGACGGCCGGGACGAGCGCCGCTCGTACTCGATCTGCGCACCGGCCGGTGCGGTGCCGCGCATCGGGGTGCGGGTGGTGCCGGGCGGACTGTTCTCGGCGTGGCTGGTCGACGAGGTGCGGCCGGGCGACACCGTCGAGGTGATGGCGCCCACCGGTCTCTTCACCCCCGACCTGACCACCCCCGGCCACCACGTGCTGATCGCGGCCGGTTCGGGCATCACCCCGATGGTGTCGATCGCCGAGTCGGTGCTCGCCGCCGACGACCGCTCCACCGTCACCCTGTTCTACGGCAACCGCCGCACCGACACGGTGATGTTCGCCGACGAGCTGGCCGACCTGAAGGACCTCCACCCGACCCGCTTCCACCTCGCCCACGTGCTCTCCCGCGAACCCCGCGAGGCCGAGGTGCTCTCCGGCCGCCTGGACGCCGGACGGCTCGCGGCGCTCATCGACTCGCTGCTGGACGTGGAGAGCGCGGACCACTGGTGGCTGTGCGGCCCGCAGGGCATGGTCGCCGACGCACAGCAGGTCCTGACCGGCCTCGGCGTCCCGGCCGAGCGCGTCCACCGGGAGCTGTTCTACGCCGACGACGAGCCCGTGCGGGAGGTGCGCCACGAGGAGAGCGGCCCGCAGGGACCCGTCAGCGAGGTCACCGTCACCCTGGACGGGCGCTCGACGACCTCCCCGCTCTCCCGGCAGCGGTCCGTCCTCGACGGGGCCCAGCAGACCCGTCCCGACCTGCCCTTCGCGTGCAAGGGCGGGGTCTGCGGGACCTGCCGGGCCCTGGTCACCGACGGCCGGGTCGACATGCGCCGCAACTACGCGCTCGAGGCGGCGGAGGTCGACGCCGGCTACGTCCTGACCTGCCAGTCGTACCCGGTCTCCGAGAAGCTGACCGTGGACTACGACAGCTGACCGGGCGTCGGCCCGCGTCCGCTCAGGCGGGGTTGTCGCCGTGGGCGAGGGTCTCCCAGGCGACGAAGAGGTTGTTCGTGCCCGAGGGGCGGGTGCGCTCGGTGAGCGTCTCGGTGTTGTCCATGGCGAAGCCGAGGCGGTTGTGCAGGGCGTTGTAGCCGACCTCGGTCACCGGGCCCAGGCCGAGGTGGAGTTGGCCCCCGCACAGCCAGCTCGGCGCCCCCGCGCCCTGCTGGTACTTCGCCTGGAAGCCGAGCGCGTGCCGCAGACGTTCGCCCACATCGGTGCCGTACAGGTCGTGCCCCTGGATCCGGCTGGTCTCGGCGACGTGTGAGATGGACGAGAGGCCGTATCCGGTGTGGGTGAAGTCCCGGCAGGTCTCCTGGGTGAGGCCGGTGACGAAGGTCGACTGGCCCTGCCAGTACTTGACGATCTTGTCCCGGGTGTCGAGGTTCTGACTGGGCACCGTCTTCGGCAGATCCCCGTCGGAGTCCAGGTACACGTACGCGGCCGTGCGGGTGCGGAACTTGGCCATGGCCCTGTCGTAGGAGGCCTTGTCCTCCAGGAAGACGGAGATGCCGACGGCGGCCTCCATCATCGTCCAATGGGGCGTCAAGAGGCCGCGCAGGAGCGGGCGTGGAGCAGGAGCGAGGGCGTCGGGATCGCGCCGTAGGGGGAAGGGCCACGTCGGGCGCAGGGTGCCATCGGCAGGAGAGGGCTGGGGAATGGGCGGGTAGCGCCGTGTGAGATGTACAGCGAGTCATGACCGGAGCCCGAGTGGCGGACCGTTCGGCGAAGCCGGTGGGATCGCCCATCGGCTTCGTCGCGGGTGGCCCCGCCCTGCTCAGAGCCCCTCGAACGGTGCTCGCTGCACGCTGCGCCGGTCAATCCCTGGACGGTGATGCGCATCTTGGGACTCGGAGCTGAACGTGAGTCAGCCCCCGGCCGGAAGCCTGGTCGCAGAGGAGCGAGGGGCTGATCGAGGTCAAAGCCCAGGCCGGGAGTCGTCAGACGAAGAAGGCGTTCATTCCGGGCACGTCGGAGAGATAGGTCTCGATACTCGCGATCTTTCCGTCGCGGAGCCGGCAGACGGTGGCCAGGTGTTCGTCCAGCACGACGTCCTCCCGGCGGGCGGTGTTGTGCAGCGAGAGCGCCAGGTTCTCCCTGCTGACCAGAAGGTGCAGCAGTTTGAAATCGAGGCCGTACGACGCGATCCGCTGAGCGCGCTCCACCACTGCGTCGGCGCCGTCGGCTGTGCCGGAGATGGTGTTGTCGCCGGGAAGGGTCCAGGTGGCGTCGTCGTGCAGCAGGGCTCGGATACCGCCCCAGTCGCCTGAGACGAGGGCCTGGTGGAAGTCGCGCCCGAGAGCGAGGGCGGCTTCGTTGTTGGACATGGGGTTCCCTTCGTGGCTTTAAAGCGATGACTTCTGCTTTAGTGCGACTGTAGGTGCACTGCCGATTAAGGCGCAACTCTTTGCTTTAGAGTGGAGGGGTGAACGCTGACGCATCGACGAAGCGGCCCGGCGGCCGCAGCACCCGCGTCCGTGCCGCCGTGCACGGCGCCGCGGTCGCGCTGGTGGCTGAGCGCGGGGCCGACCAGGTGACCCTCCCCGCCGTGGCTGAGCGCGCGGGGGTCAACTCCAGCACGCTGTACCGGCGCTGGGGGACGCTCGCCGCGCTCCTGGCCGACGTCGCCCAGCACCGCAGCGAGGCCGACGCGCCCCCGCTCGTCGGCGACCTGCGCACCGACCTGGAGAACCAGGCGGTCTGGACGCTGGCGGAGCTCTCCCGGCCCGGTGGCATCGCGTTCTTCCGCGCCGAGGTCGCACCGGACGTCGATGAGCGACACGAGGGACTGCGTGAGTGCCTGCGCAGAGTCGGCGAGCGCTTCCGCCCCGTACTCGCCACGGCACGGGAGCGCGGCGACGCACCCCCGTCCCTGGAACAGGTTCTGGACCGAATCGTCGCCCCGCTCTACTTCCGGGTGGTCTTCTCGATTCCCGGTACGGACGAGGCGTACGTGCGCGAACTCGTCGCGGGGTTCGTCTGGGAGCCCGCGCCTGAGCCTTGACCTTCGACGGCTGGTCACCGCACTGCGGTGCGAGGGTGCAGCTCCGGTCCGTAGGGGGCCTGCCCCGGAGCCTGCCGCTGGAGGACCGAGTGCTGCTGGTCGCCGCGTACGGGCGAACCGACCTGACTCCGCGTCAGCCGGCGTAGTGTTCGCTCGAGGACAGCTGCAAGATCCTGGGTGACTGGGGCGAGATCAACGTCCAGTCGGACGCGTCTTCCTTGTCCATCGATCCGGTCCCCACCACCTGGTCCGAACGAAACTGCCTAGCGGCCCTCCGCCTCCGTCAGCACCGCCCGGATCACGTGGCGGGCGTTGCCGGCCATCGCGGGGTTGGTCTTCCGGTAGTACGGCAGGGCGATCAGTGCCTGGGAGAGGGTGCGGCCCCGGCCACGCCGCCAGGTCGCGTCGTCCACGCCGAGTGCCTCGCGGAAGACCTCCCTCGCTCCGGGCGGCAGCAGATTCCACGCCGGGAAGAGGTCGCAGGCCGGATCGCCCACGCCCATGCACCCGAAGTCGATCACCGCGGACAGCCTGCCGCCGTCCACCAGCAGGTTGCCCGGCATCAGGTCCGCGTGCAGCCAGCGCGGTGGCCCCTGCCAGACCGGGGCGCGCAGCGCGTCCTGCCACACCGCGGCCAGCGTGTCGCAGTCGACGCCCTCCTCGGGCAGGCCGCGCAGTTCGTCGAGCGCGGCCCTCGTCGGCCCGTCCAGCGCGGCGAGCGGCCCGCCGCGGTACGCCTTCGGCGCGTGGGTCAGGGTGATGCTGCGCATCGCCGCCACGAAGGCGGCCAGATCCTGAGCCAGCGGCACGGGATCGGTCAGCGCATCGGCCTCGGGGATCTCCCCGGGCAGCCAGCGGTAGACCGACCAGGGCCACGGGTAGCCGTCGGTCGGCACCCCTTCCGAGAGCACCTCGGGCACGGCGGTGGGGAGCAGGGGCGACAGCCGGGGCAGCCACGCCCGCTCCGTCGCCACGTCCGCCGCGCCGCCCTCGATCAGCGGCAGCCGTACGACCATGTCCTCGCCCAGCCGGTACATGGCGTTGACCGTGCCGCCGGAGGGGAAGCGCTCGACGGGCAGCCCCGCCCACCGCGGGAACTGCCCGTCGATCAGGCGCCGTACCAGACGGTCGTCGACGCGGCACAGGTCCGGATGCGTCTGCCCTGAACTCATGGCCCTCATCCGACCCTTCGACGCGGACAGCCGTCAAACGCTTTCCCGGCCGACGGCCGTCGCGCCGTGTGAGGTCCGAAGCGGCCTCACTCATCGCCGGAACACGCGACCGATCGGAGCGCCGACCAGCGCCCCGCCCGCAGCCGTGCCCGCCGCCACCGTCAGCGTGCCCGGCAGGGACCAGGTGGCGAGGGGACCGGCGACGGCCACGCCCAGGGCGAACGCGGTGATCTTGAGGCTGGCCCCGAGGGTGAAGACCTGGCCCCGCAGGTGCTCCGGTGCCTCCCGGTGGCGTACCGCGAAGAGCGCCGTGAGCTGGGGGCCTTCGCCGACGCCGAGGACGAGCACGGCGACCACGAGGGCCACCGGCCGGCCCGTCGCCGCCAGGGTCAGCGCGGCGGCCTGGATCAGGGCGCCCGCCCGGACGAGCGTGTCCGGGGCGACGGCGCGTGGATGCCGTGCGAGGGCGGCGTTGGCCGCCAGGCCGGAGACCGCCGCGCAGGAGAACAGCAGGACGCCGCGCCCGGCCGCGCCGAGCAGCTGTGCGCCGAGGAGCGGGACGCAGGCCGCCAGCATGCCCTGGGCGACGCAGGAGACGACCGAGGTGACGGTCGCCCGGGCGAGGAGCGGACGCCGGAGGACGACCCGGAACCCGGCGGCGAGGGCGCCGGCCACCCGGGCCGGTCGCGTGTCCTGGCCCGGGGCGGTGCGCGCGGGCAGCCGCCACGCGGCGGGCACGGCTGCCGTGATCAGCGCCACGGAGAACGCGACCGCCGTGGAGGCTCCCAGCAGCTCTGCCGCGCCCCCGGCCAGGGCCGGACCGGCCAGGCTCGCCACGCCGAAGGTCATCGCGTCCAGCGCGTTGGCCCTGGGCAGCCCCGCGTCCGTCGTCACGCGGGGGAGTTGCGCGGTCCAGCCGCCCGACAGCGCCGGGCCCAGCAGCCCCGTGAGCACCGCGAGCGGGACGGTGCAGGCCATGGGGAGGCGGCCGAGTCCCGCGAGGATCACCATCAGCCCCGTCGCGTACAGCGCGAGCGCACCGGCCAGGAGGCGACCCGGTCGCACCGCCCGGTCCAGGAGCGCCCCCAGCAGCGGCCCGCCGATCGCGGCGGAGACCGTGAGGCCCGCGAGCAGCGTCGCCGCGTCCGTCGTCGAACCGGTGACGGCGAGGCCCGCCAGCAGCAGCGCCGGTCCCGACATCTCGTCCCCGGCGCGCGCCGCCGTGGCCCCGGCCAGATAGAAGCGTATCGAGTAACTCTTTGGCACCGCAGAGACGTTACGGAGGTAACTCAAAACTCCGCAATATGCGTTACATTCGGCCGGTGCCCTCTCCTCGCGACACCCTGACCCCCGACGACGACTGGTCCACGAGGCACTCCGTGCTGTCCACGGCGCGGCGCACCGCCGCCCTCGTCAACGTGCTCGGCGCGGGCTCTCCCGACGCCGTCCGGGGCCCCGCCCCCGACGCGGTCGCCGAGGTGCTGCGCGCCTACGGTGAGAACGATCCCCTCGACCTCACCGTCCGTGACGTCGACGGGATGCGCGAGGCCGCCGTCCTGCTGCGGGAGGTCTTCGCGGCGGAGTCCGCCGACGCCGCCGCGCACGTCCTGAACCGTCTCCTCGGCGCGCACACGGGGCGCCTGCGCCTGACGTCCCACCAGGGTGGTTCTCCCTGGCACCCCCACCTCGACCACGACGACGACGCGCCGTGGCCGGAATGGTTCCTGGCCTCGTCCTGCCTGGCGTTGACGGTCCTGGTCTGGGACCGTCAACGCGCACCCGGCAGGGTCTGCGCCTCCGGCGGTTGCCGGAACGTCTTCATCGCCCGGGGGAGCGGTCCGGAGCGCCGCTACTGCTCACGTCGCTGCGCGACCCGGGAGCGGGTCGCGGCGCACCGGCGCCGGGCCGACGGGTGATCAGACGCCGAACTCCGTGGGCGGGATGTTCAGCGCGGTGCAGGCCTCGCGGATCGCGTACTGCTCGGACTGCTCGAAGGACCCGTCGGCACCGGCGACGACCATGCCGGTCTGGACGACCGCACGGGCCTCCGCGGGCTTCTTGGCGGCCTTGGCGATCACTTGGAGAGCCTCGGCCTTCCCCTGCTCGAAGTTGGCGAGGAGCCGGTCCACGTGCTGGTTGAACCGCTGGCGGAGCTGGTCCGCCGGGAAGTTCTGCAGCACCTCGTTGGAGACGATCAGCTCCTCCACGCGCTGCCGCTCCGCCGGTTCCACCCGGCCGTCCGCGGCGGCGACCAGTGCGCACATGGCCATGCTGGCGTCCCGGTAGGCGCCGCTCTTGAGCTCGTTCTTGGCCGAGGCGAGCTGGGACTTGAACATCCCGATCAGCTGGGCCTTCGAACCGCCGGAGGACGAGCCCGGCCTGCCGCCCCCCGAGGGTCCGTGCGATCCCTGGCCGGATCCGCTCGCTCCTCGAGTGCCCTGGGACTGCTGGAAGGTCTTGGCCTGGTCCTTGATCTTGTCCCACATCGCCACTCGTGCCACCTCGGCTTCTGTCGCTGCGTATCGGTCTGTCCTCGGCCGCGATCTCCCGCGGTCACCACGATGAACGCGCCCGGGGACCACAGGGTTCCCGAGAGGCAAAGAAAAGGCAAAGTGCCGTTCGGTAGGGCCACTTGTCGACGATGTCCGAGGAGATATCCGGCGCCGGGGGAGTCCCTGCGCCGAAGGCCCGCCGCGGACGTCGCCGAGCTGAACGTCCACGTCGTCGACTGGACGCCGGACAAGATGCCCCTCCTGCTGGAGGGCATCGAGCGGGCGGCCGCCGGGCTGGGGGTGGCCCCGGTCGCGCCGGCCACCCTGCTGGGCGTCGCGGCCCTGGACGTGCCCGAGCACCTGATCGAGGTCGAGGCCACCGCCGTCGTCGACTGACCCCTCCCATGACCACCCATATGACCCCTCCTAGCCGTACACGACCCGGTCGAGGAGGCTCTGCAGGTACAGGCCGCGTCCGGCGTCGACCGGCGTCGGCGTACGGGTGCGGACGGCCGTCGCGAAGTCGTGGCGCAGGACGGGCCAGCACTCCTCGTGGTCGATGCCGGCCGTGTCGTAGACCAGCGGCTCGGCGGGACCGAAGAGTTCGACGCGGGTCAGCGCGCGGGGGACGGCCACGGAACCGGACAGCGAGGCCTGGCTCACGGCGCCGTTCTCGTGTTCGCAGGTCAGTTCCACCCAACGGCGCGGGTCGCCCGTGGCGCGGACGGCGGTGACCGGGCCGACCGCGGCGTCCAGCAGGTCGAGCAGATGGGGGCCGAGGTCGAGCAGGGCGCCGTGCTCCAGGCGCCAACCGGTGGCGAACTCCCCTTGCAGGAAGGCGCCGTGGAGGTAGCAGGAGCGCGCCCCGGTCGCCTCGAAGGAGCGGGCGGCTTCGAGGAAGGCCCGGGTGGCCGGGTGATAGCGCTTGGTCAGTACGAGCTGGGAGACGACCCCGGCCTCGGCGACGGCGTCGGCCACGCGACGGGCCGCGGCCAGATCGGGTCCGAGCGGCTTCTCCAGCAACAGGTCCTTGCCCCGCTTCGCCGCCAGCGGCGCCAGCTCGGCCTGGACGGCGGGCGGCACGGCGAACGCCACGGCCTCGCAGTGGTCCAGCAACTCCTCGAAGCCGGCTGCGACATGAGCGGCGTAGGGGGCGGCGGTCTCGCGGGCGGCCTCGGTACGGCGGGCCCAGACCGCGGTGAGCCGGGTCTCCGGCCCGGCGGCGAGCACCCGGGCGTGCATGGCGCGGGCCCAGGGGCCGGCACCCACGAGCCCGACCTCGACGGGCCGGTCGGTCCAGGGGGCGGGGACAGCGGTCACGGCGTTCCTGTCTTCGAAGGTCACCCGGCGACCCGTCGGGGACGACGGGCGGCGGTCATGAGGCGAGGCGTTCGAGCCGGGCGTCGGCGCCGGCGGGGGAGTAGAGGTGCTCCACGACCATGGCGGCGGCCCCGACGAGGCCCGCGTGGTCGCCGAGCCGCGAGGTGACGACCTGGAGGTTGGCGGTCGCGCGGGGCATCGCCCGCTGGTAGACCAACTCCCGCACCCCGGTGAGGAAGGGCACCCCGGCCAGCTCTCCGGCGATCATGAGGACCCCGGGATTGAGCAGGGTCACGACGGTCACCAGGACCTCGCCCACCCGTCGTCCCGCCTCCCGGGCCAGCCGGACCGCGTCGGGGTGCCCCTCGTTGAGCAGCCGCCTGACATCCCGTCCGGACGTGGTGTCCTGGCCGAGGGCGGCCAGTTCCCTGGCGATCGCCCGCCCACTGGCCACGGCCGCGAGGCAGCCGTGGGAGCCGCACATGCACAGTGCGTCGGACCGGTCGTGCAGGCGGATGTGCCCGATGTCGCCCGCCCCGCCGTCGATGCCGCGGTAGAGGTGGTCGCCGATGACGACGCCCGCGCCGATGCCCGTGGACACCTTCAGCAGCACGAAGGAGGCGCAGTCGCGGTGGTTGGCCTGGTGTTCGGCCAGTGCCATGAGATTGGCGTCGTTGTCCACGAGGACCGGCACGGCCTCGGCGGCCGCCGGATCCAGGCCGAGGCGGGCCGCGTACGCCTCCTGCAGCCGCTCCCGGATGGGGTAGCGGTCCCAGCCGGGCATGATGGGCGGCTCGATCACCCGCCCGGACTCCCAGTCGACCGGACCGGGTACCGACAGGCCGATGCCCGCCACGTGGGACGCCGGGACACCGGCCGCGGCGATCAGGTCCGGGAACCAGTCGGCGAGCCGCTCCAGGACACGGTCGGGGCCCGCGCCGACGTCCATCGGACCGGTGTGCTCGGCCAGGATGTTGCCGGCCAGGTCGAGCACCGCGGCGCGGGCGTGGCGGGTCTCCAGGTCGAAGGCGATGACCGAGGCGTGGCCGGGGTCGAAGACGATCCGGTGCGAGGGGCGTCCGCCGGTGGAGGTACCCGTGCTGTGGCGCAGCCACCCGGCGCGGTTGAGCAGGTCGAGGCGCTGCCCGACGGTGGAGCGGGACAGGCCGGTCGCCTGCTGGAGGTCGGCCCGCGTGTTGGCGCGGCCGCTGCGGATCAGGTGCAGCAGTTCGCCGGCGCTGGCCTGACTTGACGTCATCATGGAGTCCCCCACGGCTCAACTCTTGTCGGCGCCGCTGGTCAGCCCCTCGGTGAGCAGGCGTTCGGCGGCGAAGAACAGAAGTACCACGGGGATCGTCAGCACCACGGAACCGGCCATGAGGACGGTCTTGGGCACCTCGATGCCGTTGGACAGCTGGGCCAGGCCCAGGGAGACGGTCCACTGACCGGGGTCGGCGGCCAGGAACAGCAGCGCGAAGAGGAACTCGTTCCAGGCGATCATGAAGACGTACAGGCCGGTCGCCATGAGCGAGGGCAGGGCCAGCGGCAGAATCACCTTGCGCACGGTCTGCAGGCGGGAGCATCCGTCGAGCGCCGCCGCCTCCTCGATGGAGGCGGGGATGGTGACGAGGTAGTTCTTCAGCATGTAGATCGACACCGGCACGGTCTGCGCGACGTACACGACGGCGAGGCCGACCAGGCTGGAGGAGAGGCCGATCTTCGCGAAGATCACGAAGAGCGGCACGGCCAGCAGTGTCGCCGGGAAGAGGTAGACGGCCAGGAAGAGCGCGCTGACCTGACGGTGGCCGAAGAACTTCAGCCGGCTCACCGCGTAGGCGCCGGGCACGGCGGCCACGAGGGTCAGCACCACCGTGCCGAGCGAGACCAGCGCGGAGTTGAGCAGGAACTTCAGGAAGCCCTGGCCGCCGTCGTCGGTGGAGCGCAGCACGTCCCGGTAGGTGGAGAGGGTGAAGTCCTTGGCCGAGATCCACAGGGAGCCGGGGTCGAGCAGGAGCGCGTCGATGGGCTTCAGCGACAGCAGCACCATGTAGTAGAACGGCAGGAGGGTGATCACGGCGAGGAACGCGATGACGATCCAGCGCGCGACGCCGAAGAACCTCTCCTCGAACCGGGCCCGGGTCAGGGCCGTCTTGCCGGTCACGCTTCCTCCTGGACCTTGTTGCCGAAGAACTTGAAGTAGAAGCCCAGCAGGATCATCAGCGAGAGCGCCAGGACGAGCGCCTGCGCGGCCGCCGCTCCCACGTCGTAGCGGGCGGTGAGGAAGTCGTAGACGCGTACGGCGGCCACGTCGGTGCCGGCGCCGCCGCCGGTGAGCAGGTAGACGTCGTCGAACTTGTTGAACGTCATGATGAAGCGCAGCACGCACAGCAGCGCGATCACCGGCATCAGCTGGGGCAGCAGCACGTGCCGGAACCGCTGGGTCGGCGTGGCGCCGTCGACCAGCGCGGCCTCCTCCAGGGTGTCGGGCACCGCCTGCAACCGGGCCAGGATGAACAGGAAGGCGAAGGGGAAGTACCGCCAGCACTCGAAGACGATGACGGTCAGCAGCGCCGGGGGGATGTCGAAGTGCAGCCCCAGCAGGTCGACTTCGTATTCCCGGGTCGACAGGAAGGCGATCGGGTCGTCCCAGCCGAACAGCCGGCGGCCCCAGTCGTTGACCACGCCGTACTGCGGGCTGAGCGCGACCTCCCAGACGAAGGCCACGGCGACGACCGGCGCGACGTACGGGAGCAGCATCGCCGCGCGCAGCAGTCCGCGGCCCCTGAACGGCTTGCGCAGGGCGAGCGCGGCGACCAGGCCGAGGACCACTGAGCCGAGCGTGGCGCCCGCGGTGTACAGCAGGGTGGTGCCGAGGCTGGACCAGAAGCCGGCCGAGTCGAAGACCTGCGAGAAGTTGTCCAGGGACCAGTTGCCGAACAGGCCCATGCCCTGGATGTCGACGAGCCTGGCCTTCTGGAAGGCCAGCAGCACGGTCCACGCGATGGGCAGCACGACCACCACGAGGACGACGAGGAAGGTGGGGGAGACGAACGCGAGTCCCGCGCGGTTGGCGCGCCGGCTCGCGGTCAGCGGGCGGCGGCCCGATGCGGCGGGCCGGTCCGTGGACCGGGGGCTGGTGTCCCGGCGCTGCGGTGCGCCGGCTGGGGCTGTGGGCATGAGAGACCTTCGTGATGTGCAGGCGGCGGGCGGCTACTGCAGGGACTTCTTGAGGGCGGCGACCTCTTCGTCGGCGTCGCGCGCCGCCTCGGACGGGGAGCTCTGACCGCTGGTCATGGCGCCGACGGCCTTCGGCACGGGCAGTTCGCCGTTGGTGGCACCGACGAGGGCACCCTCGCCCTGGGTGATGCCCCAGCGGCGCATGTTGCTGACGCCGTCGGCGAGCTGGTCCAGCAGGGTCTTGGGGAAGACCTCGTCCAGGGGCTTGCGGGTGTCCACGCCGATGTCGCTGTGCCGCCAGGCGTCCAGGTAGCGCTCGGGTTCGGCGGCCGTGCCCTTGCGGACCGGGATCTTGCCCTCGGGCGCCATGCCGAACCAGGACTCGTAGCCGGTGCCCATCATGTACTCGATGAACTCGCGGGACGCCGCCGTCTCGGCCGTCTTGGTGGTCACCCAGGACGTGATCTCGCCGAACTGGGCCGCGTCCTCGGCGTCGGGGCCCCGCATGGCGGTGACGATGCCGCTGTTGTCCGACAGGTACTGGGGGTCCTTCGCGCACTGGGGGCAGCTGGGCAGGGCGTCCTTGCGCAGTCCGGCGAGTTCGTCGAGCAGGAACGAGGACCAGATCACCATGGAGGACCGGCCCGCGAAGTAGGTCGCGCGGGTGGAGTCCACGGTCTGGGTGCCCGGGGCGCCGTAGGCGCGGGCCAGCTGGTCGTAGGCGCGGAAGGCCTCCTCGCAGCGCGGGGATTCGAGGGCGACCTCGTGCCGGTCGTCGACCAGTTGGCAGTCGTTGGCCAGGGCGAGACTCTCGAAGCTCTGGGAGGTGAAGACGTCGCTGGGATCGGTCGCCGCCGAGATGCCGTCGTGCCCCTTGGTGGTGAGCGCCTCGGCGGCGGCCAGCGCCTTCGCGTACGTGTCGGGGGCGGGCAGGTCCTTCTGCCCGAACTGGTCCTTGCGGTAGACCAGCAGCTGGAGCCAGGCGTCGGAGGGCACACCGAGGCTGGTGCCGCCGTCGGACGTCAGCTCCAGCGCGTTGGCGTTGAAGGTGTCGCGCCCGAGCCCGTCGACGATCCGCTTCGGGATGTCGGTGTTCAGCAGGCCGTTGCTGTACATCTGCCAGACCTGGCCCATCGGCGCGGCGCCGATGACGTCGGGCAGGGTGCCCGAGGCCGCCGCCGACATGATGAGCTGCGGCATCTGCCCCTCGTCGACCCCGACGAGTTTCACCTTGACGCCGGTCTTCTTCTCGAACCCGTCGATGACCTTCTGCGTCGCGGCGACGCGGTCGGGCAGGTTCTCCTGCGACCAGACCGTGATCTCACGGTCCGGCTTGCCGGGCCCGGTGCTGCTCGCGCAGCCCGAGAGCAACCCGATTCCCAAGGCTGCCGTGACGCCGACCGCGATCGTCCTCGACCGCAGGGTCCTGATGCGCATTGAGTGTCCTCGTTCCGGCTTACGTCTGCTCGCCACGCATCACAGCATCACTTTTGCTTGTTGACAAGACATAAGTTGCGGATATTGTCGACGCAACCGCATCAGCAACCCTTCCGGAGCCGTCCGTGTCATCCGTGCCGCCCGTGCAGCCCGTGTCATCCGTGTCGCCGGTGTCGTCCGCGTCGCCCGTGGAGCGCGTCGTCCAGTTCACCGGGCCCCGCCAGGTGGAGGTGGCCGAGCACACCAGGGCCGAACTGCCGCCCGGTCACCTGCGGGTCCGCACCCGCTACTCGGGCATCTCGGCCGGCACCGAGCTGACCGCCTACCGCGGCACCAACCCGTACCTGACCCGGACCTGGGACCCCGAGGCGCGCCTGTTCCGCGACGGGGCGCCCGGCATCGAGTACCCGGTGGCCGGCTGGGGCTACTCCGAGGTCGGCGAGGTCGTCGAGGTCTCCCCGGAGCTGGCCGGCACCCCGGGCCTGCCGGTCCCCGGCGACCTGGTCTGGGGCATCTGGGGCCACCGCAGCGAGGGCATCGTCCCCGCCGAGCGCATGGTCGGCCACACCCTGCCGGCCGGCCTCGAACCGCTGGCCGGTGCCTTCGCCCGGGTCGGCGCCATCGCGTACAACGCCGTCCTGGCCGGTGACATCCACCTCGGCGAGGACGTCGCCGTGTTCGGGCAGGGCGTCATCGGTCTGCTCACCACGCGGCTCGCCCGGCTCAGCGGCGCCCGCGTCACCGCCGTCGACGCCCTCGACGGCCGCCTGGAGACCGCGAAGCACTACGGTGCCCAGCACACCCTCAACGCCCGCACCGACGCCGTCGCCGAACGCGTCCGCGAGGCCACCGGCGGCCTCGGTGCCGACCTCGCCATCGAGATCAGCGGCGCCTACCCGGCCCTGCACGAGGCGCTGCGCTCGGTCGCCGCCGGGGGCCGGGTGGTGGCCTCCGGCTTCTACCAGGGCGACGGCATCGGCCTGCGCCTCGGCGACGAGTTCCACCACAACCGGGTCCAGCTCGTCTGCTCCCAGATCGGCGGCGTCCCGCCCCAGCTGTCGAACCGCTGGAGTGTCGAACGCCTCCAGCAGACCTTCCTGCGTCTGGTCGCCGAGGGCCAGGTGGACGTCGACTCCCTGGTGAGCCACGTCGTCCCCGTCGCCGACGCCGCAGACGCCTACGTACTGCTGGACGAGCGGCCCGCCGAGGCGCTGCAGGTCGTCCTGGAATTCTGAGACCGGCTCCCGAGACCGGACATTTCGAAAGGCCCCCCATGCTCAAGACCGCCGTCCAGGAACAACTCCTGCCCGGAGACACCCTGCAGGCCAAGTGGGACTTCGCGCAGCAGGCCGGCTACGACGCGATCGAACTGCGCGGCAAGGGCGACTTCCACTTCGCCTCCCGGCGCGAGGAACTGAGGCAGGCCCGCGAGGACGGGGTCGTCATGCCGACCGTCTGCGTCGACATGCCGCACTTCCTCGGCGCCTTCGACGAGGAGCTGCGCCGCGACGCCGTCGCCCAGATGAAGTCGCAGCTCAGCGTGATCGCCGAGATCGGCGGAGTGGGCGCCCAGACCCCCGCCTCGTACGGCATGTTCTCCCGCCGGCTGCCGCCCTTCGAGCCGCCGCGCACCGAGGAGGAGGACCGCGAGGTGCTCCTCGCCGGGCTCACCGAACTCGGCGAGCACGCCCGCAAGGAGGGCGTCACGCTCTTCCTGGAGCCGCTCAACCGCTACGAGGACCACATGGTCAACCGGCTCGACCAGGCAGCCGACCTGATCCGCGCCGTCGGCCTGGACTCGGTCCGTATCGGCATCGACAGCTACCACATGAACATCGAGGAGACCGACCCCGCGGCCGCGATCGTCGCCCACGCCGACGTCATCGGCCACGCCCAGGTCTCCGACTCCAACCGCTTCCAGCCCGGCGCCGGACACCTCGACTGGCCCGCCTGGCTCAGCGCCCTGCACACCGCCGGCTACGACGGCCACCTCGCCCTCGAATCCCGGCTGACCGGCGACCCCGTCCAGGCCGTGCGCTCCGTCCCCGCCTTCCTCAAGAGGTCGGGCGCGTGAACTCCCCCCTGGACCTCCTGGACCGGCCCGCGCCCACCGCGCCCGCGGACCTGACCCTGCGGCGCGGTGCGGCGCGGGTCCTCATCGACAACTGGACCGGCGCCTCCACCGTCCCCTCCCGCACCCTCTACCCGCACCAGTGGAGCTGGGACTCCGCCTTCGTCGCCATCGGACTGCGCCACCTCTCGGTGCGCCGCGCCCAGCGGGAACTGGAGTCCCTGCTGGCCGCGCAGTGGGCCGACGGACGCGTGCCCCACATCGTCTTCAACCCCGCCCTGCCGCACGACGCCTACTTCCCGAGTCCCGACTTCTGGCGCTCCTCCACGGCGGGCCGGGCCGCCGGCGCCCCCTCGTCCGTCGAGACCTCCGGCATCGTCCAGCCGCCCGTGCACGCCCTGGCCGCCTGGCTCGTCCACCGGGCCGACCCGGCCGAGTCCCGGCGCCGCGGCTTCCTCGCCCGGGTCCGGCCGAGGCTCGCCGCCTGGCACGACTACCTGCTCGACCGCCGCGACCTCGGCGGGGGCGGCCTCGCGGCCGTCGTCCACCCGTGGGAACCCGGCATGGACAACAGCCCCAGCTGGGACCGGGCCCTGAAGCGGGTCGAACCCAGCCCGCCCGACGCCTTCCGGCGCGCCGACCTCGACCACGGCCACCCCGCCGACCGGCCCACCGACCTCGACTACGGCCGGTACGTCCGGCTGGCCACCGAATACCGGGAAGCGGGCTACGACGACCGTGTCGTACGGCACCGGTTCGCCGTGGAGGACCCGGCCTTCAACGCACTGCTGATCGTGAGCGAACTGGCCCTGGCCGCCATGGCACGCGAACTGGGGCGGCCCGCACGGCGGCACACCGAGCGGGCCGCCGAGCTGACCCGGGCGCTGGTGGACCGGCTCTGGGACGAGGAGGCCGGCCTGTTCCGCGTGCGCGACCTGCACTGCGGCACACCGGTCGACGAGCGGACCGTCAGCGGACTGATCCCGCTCCTGGTCCCGCACCTGCCGCGGGACGTCGTCCGGCGGCTGCACGCCACGCTCACCGGACCGCACTTCAGCGCGCCGGCCACCGACCTGGTCCCCAGCTACGACCTCACCGGGCACGCCTTCCACCCCACCCGGTACTGGCGCGGTCCCGCCTGGTTCAACACGGCCTGGCTGATCGAGCGCGGGCTGCGCACCCACGGCCTCGCACCGGACGCCGAACGCCTGCGCGCCGGATTCCTCGCCGAGGCCGGACGCTCCGGGTTCGCCGAGTACGTCGCCCCCACCACCGGCGCGGCCTGCGGCACCCGGCACTTCTCCTGGACCGCGGCCCTCACGCTCGACCTGCTGAGCGCCGACCCGGCGGAGCACGACCGCACGGACCACGACCGCACGGACCACGACCCGGTGGGCCCCGACCCGATGGACCACGACTCGATGGAGCCCCTGCCATGACCGCGGCCGACCCCCGCGTCCAACTGGTCCGCGACGCCACCTTCGTGCGCCTCGGCACCGACGGCGAGATCAGCGGTGTCCGCGGATCGGCGCCCGACGGGCTGTTCTTCCAGGACGCCCGGCACCTCAGCCGCTGGCGCCTCACCGTCGACGGCACCGCGCCCACCGCACTGGTGCCCGCCACGCCGGAGGACGACGACACGGCCGCCTGCGTGCTGACCCCCGAGGGCACCCGCGACCACCCGCCCGCGTACACGGTCTTCCGGCGGCAGAGCGTCACCGAGGGCACCTTCACCGAACATTTGAGCCTGGTCGGCAACCGGCCCGAACCCGTGACCGCCCGCCTCGACCTCACCGTCGACGCCGACTTCGCCGACCTCTTCGAACTCCGCGCCGACGACCGCCACTACGTCAAGCCCGGCGCGGAGCACGCGACCCACGACACGGACGACGGGCTGCTGTTCAGCTACCGGCGAGCCGACTGGCACGCCCGGACGGAACTCACCTGCCGTCCGGCCCCGGACACGGCGGCGCCCGCGCCGACGGAACCGCAGGGAGCCACCGCCAGGACCCTGACCTGGCACCTGCCCCTCGACGCACACGGCCGGGCCGACCTGCACCTGACCGTCCGCGCACACCCGCACGGACGGCCCCTGCCCGCCGCCCCCGGCGCCGCGCCGCGTCCGCGACGGCACGAATCCGCGGCGGACGATCTGACGCGGACCTGCGAACGAGGTCTCGCCGACCTCGATCTGCTCACCATCCCGGTCCCCGGCGTCGACGGTGACGACGTGCGCGTCCCGGCCGCCGGTATCCCGTGGTTCCTCACCCTGTTCGGCCGCGACTCGCTGCTGACCGCGTACTTCCTGCTGCCGTACCGGCCCGCGACGGCCGCCGCCGTCCTCAGCGCGCTCGCCGCCACCCAGGGACAGCGGCACGACCCCTTCAGCGGCGAGCAGCCCGGACGCATCGTCCACGAGACCCGGCACGGCGAACTCGCCCACTTCCGGCAGGTCCCGTACGGCCGGTACTACGGGGCCGTCGACGCCACCCCGCTCTTCCTCGTCCTGCTCCACGCCCACCACGAGGTGACCGGCGACCGGGCCCTGGCCGAGCGCCTGGAACGGCACGCCCGGCGGGCCGTGGACTGGATGCTCACCGACGGCGGCCTGGAGAAGCACGGGTACCTCGTGTACAGCCCCGACCCGGGCGGGCTGGTCAACCAGAACTGGAAGGACTCCGCCGGCGCCGTCTGCTTCAGCGACGGAACCCAGGCCGAGGGCCCCGTCGCGGTCTGCGAGGCGCAGGGCTACGCCTACGACGCACTCCTGCGCACGGCCCGACTCGCCGACGGCGTCTGGCGGGACGCGCCCTACGCACACCGGCTGCGCGAGATCGCCGCCCGGCTGCGGGACCGCTTCACCGCCGACTTCTGGATGGCGGAGGCGGACTTCCCCGCCCTCGCCCTGGACGGGGACGGCCGCCAGGTCGACGCGCTGGCCTCGGACGCCGGGCACCTGCTCTGGTCGGGCATCCTCGACGCGGAGCGCTCCCGACGGGTGGGCCGGCGGCTGCTGGAGCCGGACTTCTTCTCCGGCTGGGCGATCCGCACCCTCGCCGCGGGCCAGCGCCCGTATCACCCCTTGTCGTACCACCGGGGCAGTGCCTGGCCGCACGACAACGCGGTCATCGCCCTGGGGCTGGCCCGCCAGGGCCTCACCGCCGAGGTGCGCACCGTCGCCGGGGGTCTCGTCGCGGCGGCAGCCCACCACGGCCACCGGCTGCCCGAGGTCCTCGCCGGTTACGACCGCTCCGCCACCGCCGCCCCGGTCCCCTACCCCCACTCCTGCTCACCGCAGGCCTGGGCCGCCGCCACCCCGCTGGCCCTGCGCACGGCGCTGGGACGGGAACCGCTCAGTCCCTGACCGTCCTCGGGCCCGCGGCTGCCGCCGTGCTCGCGCGGACGACGAGGCGGGGTTCCACCGACGCCGGTTCGGGCGCGGTCTCCGGGGCCGTCGAGTGAGCCATCCCCACCCGGAACCGGAACCCGGACCGCGTCCGCAGCCGCCCCTACTGGGGGGCCGGGCGGGCGCGGTCCTGGTCCGGGGCACCGGTGTGCCGACGGCACGACGCGTCGTGCCGTGTGCCCAGAGAGGTCCACCACCGCTCGCAGCAGTCGTCCTGGACCGGGACGCGGGCGGCGGCGGGGCGGGTGCACTCCGGGCCGTGGTCGGCGCCGTAGGAGTGCCGCCAGAACGCGCAGCACGGCTCGAGAACCGCCCCGAGCGGCTGCCGCGGGTGAGGGCGGCCCAAACGCTCGGCCCGCTGTGCCAGAGCGACGCTTCGCCGGTGCAGCGCGCCCTCACGTGCGGCGCACCAGGCGAACACGGCGGCGGCGTACAGGCCGGGCAGGGCGAGCCAGGGGTGGTGGGCGGCCGCGTATCCGGCGGCGGCGAGAAGGAGCACGGCGGCGGCACGGCACGCACGGGCGGTGCGCAGGCTCGGCGTCACAGGGAACTCCCGTGGGTCGACGGGGGAGAAGGCCTCGGGCCATCCGTATGCCCCCGGTTCGCCGTCCTACGTCTGCGGACCACGTCTTGGGACCACGTCCTCGGGCTACGTCGGGTTACGTCTTCGTGCCAGGTCTTCGGACCACGTCTTCGCGCCAAGCCTTCGAGCCACGTCTTCGTGTCGCGTCCGGCGGAATATCCGTTGCGGTCACCCACCGCCGTCCCCGACCCTGCTCCTCATGCCCCCTGCCGACCTGCGGCCGGCCACGCTCGCCGACGCCCCCGCCATCACCGAACTCCTCAACGAGACAGACCGGATCGAGATCGGCCGCCCCGAGACCGACCAGCACACCGTCGAAGCCGACCTGAAGCACCCGCGGACGGATCTGACCCGGGACTCGTGGCTCGCCTTCGAGGGAGGCCGGCTGGTGGCGTACGGGCTGCTGTGGGACGAGTCCGGCGGGGAGCGCGTCGACATCGACCACTACGTGCTGCCCGAGCACCAGCGGGCCGGGCTGCGCATGCTCGAAGCCATGGAGGCCCGCGCCCTGGCCACGGCACGGGCGAACGGCGCGGAGCGTGCCGTCGTCCACCTGCACCTCAACGCCCGGCCCACGACCGACACCGCGCTCCTCACCGAGCGCGGCTGGAGTGTCGTGCGCACCCACCACGTACTGCGCCGCGCGCTGGACCCGGCGGCCGACCTCCCGCCCGAGGCCCCGGCGGGCGTGCGGGTGCGGGCGTGCACCACCGAGGCGGACCGCGTCAAGGCGCACGAGCTGTACCAGCGGTCGTTCGCCCAGCACTTCGACTTCCGGCCGCGCGAGTACCGGCTGTGGCTGGACGACATCGGCGCCGCGGGGCTGGACTGGTCCCTGGTGTGGATCGCCGGCACCGACGACCTGGGCGACGCCGGATTCCTGCTGGCCCGGGACGACCGCGAGGCCATGGGCTGGATCCGCGGCATCGGCGTGCTGCACGAGGCCCGGGGCCGCGGCCTGGGCGGCTTCCTCCTGCGCCACGCCTTCGCCCACTTCGCCGCGCGGGGCCGGGACACGGTGGGCCTCGGCGTCGACACCGCCAACGCGACGGGCGCCCCGCGGCTGTACGGCCGCAACGGTATGACGGTCCACTTCGCGGTCGACACCTGGGAGGCCGTGCTCGCCTGAGGGCACCGGGCCGGACGCGGCTCGGCGTCCTCAGGCGAGCACCGGCGGGCACAGCTCGTTTCGCACGGGACCGTCAGGGGCGGCCCCGCCACGGACTCAGGACCGCTCCTGCGCGTGGCGGCCCAGGGCCGCGCTGCGGCTCGTCGCCAGGTGATGGAGTACCAGTTCCTGGACGCGGTCCACATCGCGGGCCGCGATGGCCCGGTAGAGGGCGTCGTGTTCCAGGGCGACGGCGAGCAGGTCGTCGTGCTGGCCCAGCAGCCAGCGCAACCGGCTGCGCAGGACCCGCTCCAGCTCGTTGAGCAGCTCGTTCGCGGCCAGGGAGACGACGGTCTCGTGGAAGTCGGCGGCCGCCCGGCGGGCCCGCACCGCGTCGTTCGCGCGGGCCGCGTCGAGTTCGGCGTCCACCGTCGCGCGGAGCCGCTCCAGCCCCTCCCGCGTGTGCCGTTGGGCGGCGAGCCGGAACCCCAGCGTCTCCAGGCCCGAGCGGACCTCGTCCAGGTCGGCGATGTCGCTCGTGGTGAACTCCCGCACCACCGCCCAGCTCCGTGGCCGCGGAGTCACCAGTCCCTCCGAGACCAGGGTCTTGAGGGCCTCGCGGACGGGGAGCCGGCTCACGCCGAGGGACTCGGCCAGTTCGCGTTCGACCAGGCGGCTGCCGGGGGCCCGCACACCGTCGACGATCTCGTCGCGCAACCGCCGCGTGACCCGCTCGGACTCGGGCGTGAAGCCCTCTGACGCAGCCATCGCCGTCCTTCGTCTGTCTTCCCGTTCCCGGTACGCCGACCGCGCCGTGCGGAGCGGCGGTCGGGCGGCCCGTCAGAATACCCCGGGGGCCACGGACGGCCGGGGCGGGACGGCGCGACGACAGGTCAGCCCGCCTGCGGGGGCCAGTTGACGATCCGCTTGGGACGCGGGCGGGCGTAGGTGCGCACCTTGGACGTGGACAGGCCGAGCCGGACCAGGGACTCCGCGACCGTCACGGCGGCGGCCACCCCGTCGACCACGGGGACGCCGGTACGCTCCACCACGCGTTCGGCGAGACCGGCCATCCCTCCGCAGCCCAGGCAGATCACCTCGGCCCGGTCGTCCTCGACCGCGCGGGCGGCCTGTTCGGTGATGGCGTCCACGGCGGCCTGTTCGTCCCGCTCCAGTTCGAGCACGGCGAGCCCGCTGGCCCGCACCGAGGCGCACCTGGCGCTCAGTCCGGCCACCTCCAGCCGCTCCTCGATCAGAGGGACCGTACGGTCGAGGGTGGTGACGACGGAGTAGCGGCGGCCCAGGTACTGCGCGGTGCTCGCCGCCGCCTCGGTGATGTCGACGACGGGCACGTCGAGCAGTTCCTGGAGCCCTTCCCGCCCGTGTTCGCCGTAACCGGCCTGGATCACCGCGTCGAACGGCTCCGGATGGGCGCGGACGGCCTCCATCACCGCGACCGCGGCGAGGTAGCTCTCGTAGTTGCCCTCGACGGACTCCGCGCCGAAGGCCGGTGTCAGCGGCACGATCTCGGTGCCGGGGGAAGCGGCGCCGGCCGCCTGCTTGCCGATCGCGTCGGTGATGGACTGCGTGGTGTTGACGTTGACCACGAGGATGCGCATGGGTGGGCCTGGGCCTTCTGCTCGGACGGGGGGAGGGGCGCGACGGCGACGGGGGCGCGCGGGCCTATTCCGCGGCGACGGCGATGGACTCGCCGTCCACGTCGCGGATCGGCGCGGCACGGTCGGCGACGAGCGCGTACAGCACCGCGGCGATGATGGCTCCGACGAACCAGGAGAACCCGGCCGCGGCGTGGAAGAAGGGGACGAGGGCCACGACGACGGCGATCGCGGCGGCGGGGACGAAGGCGGCGACGGCCCGCGGGTTGTAGCCGCGCCGGTAGTGGTACTCGGCGCCCGCGTCCTCGGTGTAGAGGGCGGGCACGTTCACACGGGACTTCCGCAGCAGCCAGTAGTCCGCCATGATCACGCCGAAGAGAGGGCCGAGCAGCGCGCCGAGCCCGCCGAGGAAGTAGTTCACGACGACCGGGCTGTTGTAGAGGTTCCAGGGCGTGATGACCAGGCCGAGGACCGCGCTCACCAGACCCGCGCGGCGGAAGTCGAGCCGGTGCGGGAAGAGGTTGACCAGGGCGTAGATCGGCGCGACGAAGTTGGCCAGCAGGTTGACCGCCACCGTGAGGGCGATGAGACACAGCGAGGCGACGGCCAGCAGGAACATGTTGGGGATGGTCCTGACGATGTCCGTCGGACTGGTGATCACGTGCCCGTCGAGGGTGAACTGGGCTCCGCTGAGGACCGCCACGATGACGGCGAAGAAGAGCATGTTCACCGGGATGCCGATCACGTTGCCGCGGACGATGGAGCCGCGGCTGCGCGCGGACCGGGTGAAGTCGCAGAAGTTCAGCACGAACGTCCCGTAGATGACCACCCAGAGGGCGGCGGCCTGGAGCACCTGGAGCCACATCGCACCGCCGGTGAGCGGATCGTCGATGGACACGGAGACCGAGCCGTCGGCCCGGACGAACATCCACACCGCGAGGGCGCACATCGTGAGCAGCGTGGTGGGCGCCGCGAAGGCCATGTACCGGCGGATCATCTGCATCCCGTAGCTGACGATGAGCACCTGGAGGGCCCACAGCGCGAGGAAGGTGATCCAGCCGAGCGTCGACTGGCCGAGCAGGGAGTTCGTGTCCAGGGAGGCCAGGGACGGGAACATGGCCACCAGGAGGGCGCTCAGTACGGCGGAGGCCAGATAAGTCTGGATACCAAACCAGGCGATGGCCACGGCGCCCCGGACGGTGGCCGGAATCTTCGCGCCCCTGATGCCGAACGCGATGCGGCTCATGACGGGGAACGGCACGCCCGTCTTGTGCCCCATGAATCCGGACAGCGTGAGCAGGAGGAAGAGCAGGACCGAGGCGAGCGCGAAGGCGGCGAGGATGCCCCACACGTTCAGCCCGAGGGCGAACAGTCCGATGGCGAAGGCGTAATTGCCCAGGCTGTGCACGTCGTTGGCCCACAGCGTGAAGACGTTGTAGGCGCCCCAGCGGCGCCCTTCCCGCTTCGTCGGGGCCAGGTCGTACGTGTAGAGGCCGGAGCTGGTGACGGTGTCGCCGGCCCGGGCGGACGAGCGGCGGTCTTCCAGGGCAGTCATACGGGACTCCTGGGATCAGGTGCGGGGAGTTGGAGGGTTCCACAGAGCGGAAGCGGCTTTCCGGTGAACAGAACGTAGTTTTCGCCAAACCGCACCGTCAAGGGGTCTGCCGCAAATGGAATACCATTTTTGGACCCGTTGACAGCCCCTGGTCCGCCCCCGTCCTGACGGCTCCTGATTGCATCGATGTAAACGGGGTGGGGAGAGGGACCCGCGTGTTTCTCTCCGGCCGACGGGGCCGTCAGCGCCGCTCGTGGCCCTCCGTGCTCTCCCGCAGGACGAGCCGGTGGTCCACGACGAGGTCCTGGGGCGCCTGCGCCTCCGACTCGACGCCGTCCGGCGCCGTCGCCTCCTCGATCCGGTGCTGGAGCAGCTGCACGGCGACCTTGGCCACCGCCGCCTTGTCCGGAGCCACCGTGCTCAGCGTCGGCACGCTGAACCTCCCGCCCTCCACGTCGTCGAAGCCGATGACGGCGACGTCCTCGGGCACCCTGACCCCGTACTCGTGCAGGGCACGCAACGCACCCAGCGCGAGCTGGTCGTTGAGGCAGAGCAGCGCGTCGGGCCGCGTGCCCTCCGAGAGCGCCCGGGCCACGGCCTGCGCACCGTCGGGCATCCGGAAGGAGCCGACCGGCAGCAGAGCGGCCGGATCGTAGGCGATGCCCGCCTCCGTCAGGGCGGCCCGATAGCCCCGGGTGCGGGCCTGGGCCGTCCCCAGGCCGGCGTCGTCGCGCCCGCCGACGGCGAGGATGGTGCGGCGCCCGAGCCCGATCAGATGGCGGGTCGCCTCGCGCGCGGCACTCTCGTTGTCGATGGCCACATGGTCGGCGCCCTCCTCCAGCAGCTCACCGAGCAGCACCGTGGGCGGGAAGCCCGTGCGGTCCCGCAGGTCGTCGGCGGTCAGGGCGAGCGGACTGAGGATGATCCCGTCCACGAAGGTGGAGCCGAACCCGGCCAGCGCCGCCAGCTCGTGGGCGCGATCCGCCCCGGACTGGTGGATGAGGACGGTCAGGGACCGCTCCTCCGCCTCACGGATGACATGCCGGGCCAGCTCCGCGAAGTACGGTATGTCCAGTTCCGGGACGACGAGCGCGATGATGCCGGTTCTGCCCTTGCGCAGATGACGGCCGGCCAGGTTCACCCGGTAGCCGAGGTGTTCGATGGCCTCGCGCACCACCTGCCTGGTGCGGTCGGAGACATGGGCGTAGTCGTTGATGACATTGGACACCGTCTTCTCCGAAACGCCGGCATGACGTGCGACGTCCTTGATCCTGGGCCGTGCCACGGAGACCTCCCTGCCTCTTCGCGCTGCCCGAGTCTATGTCCCGGTGCGCGGGAGGGTTTCGGCGCAGGTCCACTTCCACTCAGCTCTTTACAGCCAATGTACATCGATGTAAAAACTAGCCACCGCATGAGCTCCGGCCGTCGAAAGGTCCGCGATGAGTTCCCGTTTGCCTGCCCAGGGGGTGCCGACCGTGTCCGACCCGGTCCGCCGCCCCAGCCGCCGCCGGTTGCTGCGCAACGCCATGGCCGGGGCGGGGGCCCTGCTCGCCGCGGGCCCGCTGTCCGGCTGCGCCTCTCCGGCCTCGGCCTCCGGGGCGTCCGCGCTGAGCGTCTGGGACCTGTTCCAGGGCGGCGACGGCATGCTGATGGACGACATGATCGAGGCCGTGTCCAAGGGGGCCGGGGGAGCCAAGGGCTTCGAGGTCGACCGTACGATCCTGGACTGGGGCCCGTCGTACTACACCAAGCTGGCCATGTCCGCGGCCGGCGGCCGGGCCTCCGACGTGGCCGCCATGCACCTGTCCCGGCTGGCGGGCTACGCGCCCGGCGGCCTGGTGGACGCCTTCGACCTGGACCTGCTCGCCGAGTACGGCGTCACGGAGAAGGACTTCACCCCGGCCGTGTGGTCGCGCACCCAGCACGAGGGGACCGTCTACGCGATCCCGCTGGACGTCCACCCCTTCATCGTGTTCTACGACAAGAAGGCGGCGGAGAAGGCCGGACTCCTGGACGCGTCCGGCGAGCTGGCCCCCATGGGCTCGCCCGAGGCCCTGCTGGAGGCGGGCAAGGCCCTCGCCGAGGCGACCGGGGAGTCGGGCGTCCTGTTCGGCCACGTCACCGACACGGCACAGAACTGGCGCCTGTTCGCCGGCCTCTACGCGCAGACCGGCGCCGCGTTCGACCTGCCGGACGGCGGCCCGCCGAAGATCGACGTCGACGCCGCCGTACGCGTCGTCACGCTCATGACGCAGCTCTTCGACGGGAAGACCAACCCGAACAACCTCGACTACAACGGCGCACTGGCCGCCTTCACCAGCGGTCGCGGCGGCATGACGATGCTGGGCGAGTGGGAGCTGCCGACGCTGAAGAAGTCCGGCATCGAGCTGGGTGCCGCACCCTTCCCGCAGGTCTTCGACAAGCCGGCCGTCTACACCGACAGCCACAGCTTCGTCCTCCCGCACCAGGACAGCCCCGACCCGGCCCGGCGCCGCGAGGCCCACCGGTACGTCGCGGAGATACTCAAGCAGAGCCTCACCTGGGCGAGCGCCGGGCACATCCCCGCCTACCAGCCCGTCCTCGCTGAGCCCGAGTACGCGGCGCTCGACCCGCAGTCCTCCTACGCCGACGCCGCCGAGGTGGCGGTGCTCGACCCGCCCAACTGGTTCGCGGGCGCCGGTTCCAACTTCCAGAACCGGATGTGCCAGCCGCTCCAGTCGGCGCTGCTGGGCAACACCACCCCCGAGAAGGCGGTGCGGCAGATGGTCCGCGAGACGGACACGCTGCTGAGCCAGCCCAACCCGGTGGCCTGACCAGCGAAAGGAGTGACCGACGTGACCACCACCGCACCCCTCGGCACCGAGGAGCAGACCGGCTCGCCCGCTGTTCCGGCGGGCGGCCGCCGCACCGCCCTCGGCCGCATACGCACCGGCAACGGGCTCGTGTTCGTCCTGCCGTTCCTGCTCGTGTTCGGCCTCTTCATGGTGTGGCCGATCGTGCAGGGGCTCTGGATGAGCTTCACCGACAGCTCGCTCGCCCTGCGCGACACGAGCTTCGTCGGCTTCGACAACTACACCGAGGCGTTCGGTGATCCGGACGTGTGGAGCAGCCTCGGCAACACCGTCTTCTTCACCGTCATCTCCAGCGTCCCGCTGGTGCTGGTCGCGCTCGCGATGGCGCTGCTGGTGCACAGCGGACTCGCCGGGCAGTGGGCGTGGCGCCTGTCGTTCTTCGCGCCCTACCTGCTGCCCGTGACCGTCGTGACCATGATCTGGACCTGGCTCTACCAGCCCGAACTGGGCATGGCCAACCAGCTCCTCGACACCCTCGGCATGGAACCGGTCGGCTGGCTGTCCGACGAGTCCGTCGCCATGTGGTCCGTCGCCGCCCTCACCGTCTGGTGGACGGTCGGCTTCAACTTCCTGCTCTACCTCGCGGCGCTCCAGTCCCTGCCCACGACCTTCGACGAGGCGGCCGCACTCGACGGGGCCGGCGCCTGGCGCCGCCTGTGGTCCATCACCCTGCCGCAACTGCGCAGGACCACCGGCCTGGTGGCCATGCTCCAGGTGCTGGCCTCCCTGAAGGTGTTCGACCAGATCTACATCCTCACCAAGGGCGGACCCAACGGCTCCACCCGGCCGGTCCTGGAGTACGTCTACGACGTGGGCTTCACGGGCTACCGCCTCGGCTACGCCTCCGCCGTCTCGTACCTCTTCTTCGCCCTGATCGTCCTCGTCTCGCTCGTGCAGCTCCGCCTCTTCCGCCGGGAGGACTGACCGTGTCCGCAACCGCCACCACCCTCCGCACCCGGCGCCGTCCACCCCGTGAAGCGGCCGGCTCTCCCCTGCTCCTCGGCCACGGCCGGCTGCCCCGTGTCCTGGCCGGAGCCGCGCTCGTCGTCCTCGCCGTCCTCTGGCTGCTGCCGTTCCTGTGGGCGGTCATCACCTCGGTGCAGAGCGAGGAGGACATCAACACCACCGGGCTGTCCCCGTTCAAGGGCGCCTTCACCCTGGACGCCTACCAGCAGATACTGGAACGCGGGAACGTCACCGTCTGGGCCTTCAACAGCTTCCTGATCTCCGCCTTGGTCACGCTCATCACCGTCGCGGTCTCCACCCTCGCGGCGTACGGGTTCTCGCGCGGCACCTTCCGCGGCCGCCGGGCACTGCTCGGCGTCACCGTCGCCGCCATCATGGTCCCGCCGCAGTTGCTCGTCGTGCCGCTGTTCGACCAGATGACCCTGTTCAACATGGTCGACACCTACGCGGCGGTCATCCTGCCCCAGGTCGTCGCACCCATGATGGTCTTCATCCTCAAGCGGTTCTTCGACGCCGTCCCCAAGGAGCTGGAGGAGGCGGCCCGGATCGACGGCGCCTCCGAGTTCCGGGTCTTCCGGTCGATCGTCCTGCCGCTCTCGCGGCCGATCGTGGCCGCGGTGGCGATCTTCGTCTTCATCGGCGCCTGGAACAACTTCATGTGGCCGTTCATCGTCACCAACGACCCCGACCTGATGACCCTCCCGGTGGGCCTGGCCACCGTGAAGGACGCCTACGGCATCCAGTACGCGCAGTCCATGGCCTCCGCCCTGCTGGCCGCGCTGCCGCTGATCGTGGTCTTCCTCCTCTTCCAGCGCCGCATCGTCAACTCCGTGGCCACCACCGGCCTCGGCGGTTCCTGAACCCCCACAGCTGTACCCACGGGCCCGGCGTTCGCGCGCCCGGCCCACCGATCGACTGGAGCATGTGTGCCCACTCACTCCGTACCGCGCCCGGAGTACCCGCGACCGCAGTTCGTGCGCCGCGACTGGCTCAACCTGAACGGCGCCTGGCAGTTCGAGACCGACCGGGGGGACAGCGGCCTCGAACGCGGTCTGCTCGACCGCGAGCTGCGTGACGAGATCCTCGTCCCCTTCCCGCCCGAGTCCGAGCTGTCCGGCATCGGCGACACCGACTTCCTCGAGGCCGTCTGGTACCGGCGGGTCATCACCCTGCCGGCCGCCTGGGCCGGACGCCGCGTACTGCTGCACTTCGGCGCCGTCGACCACGACACCACCGTGTGGGCCGACGGCAAGGAGGTCGCCCGGCACCGCGGCGGCTTCACCCCCTTCACCGTCGACCTCGGTGACATCGCCGGGGCGGGGGAGGAGGTCGTCGTCACCGTCCGGGCCCGCGACCCGAAGTCCGGCCCACAGGCGCGCGGCAAGCAGGCGATCAAGTACGCCAACCACGACTGCAACTACACCCGGGTCACCGGCATCTGGCAGACCGTCTGGCTGGAGCCCGTCCCCGAGACGCACCTGCGCCGCCCCCGGATCACCCCCGACCTGGCCGGCTCCGCCTTCCACCTCGAACTGCCCCTGTCCGGCAACCGTCCGGGACACCGGGTACGCGCCGTCCTCAGCGACGCCGACGGCGAGGTGAGCCGCGCCGAGGCCCGCGCCGACCTCGACCTCGCCCCGCGCCTGCACCTGCCGGTGCCGGACGACCGGCGGCGGGCGTGGGGGCCGGACGACCCCCACCTGTACGACCTGCGCCTCGAACTCCTCGACGCCGCAGGGCAGGTGGTCGACAGCGCCGAGAGCTACGCCGGCCTGCGCGCCGTCGGCCTGCGCGGCAAGGCCGTCCTGCTCAACGGGCGCCCCGTCTTCCAGCGCCTCGTCCTCGACCAGGGCTGGTACCCGGACGGGCTGATGACCGCCCCCACCGACGAGGCCCTGGTCAAGGACATCGAGCTGGCCATGGCGGCCGGCTTCAACGGGGCCCGGCTGCACCAGAAGGTCTTCGAGGAGCGCTTCCTCCACCACGCCGACCGTCTCGGCTACCTGGTCTGGGGCGAGTTCGGCGACTGGGGCTGCGAGATCGGCGGCTCCTCGGGCGACAACCAGAGGCCCGACGCCTCCTACGTCGCCCAGTGGCTGGAGGCGCTGGAGCGCGACTACTCGCACCCCTCGATCATCGGCTGGTGCCCGCTCAACGAGACCTACCAGAAGCTGCACGACCGCATCACGCAACTCGACGACGTGACCCGCGCGATGTTCCTGGCCACCAAGGCCATGGACACGACCCGTCCGGTCGTCGACGCGTCCGGCTACGCCCACCGGGTCGCCGAGACCGACATCTACGACTCCCACAACTACGAGCAGGACCCCGCCGCCTTCCGGCAGTTGATGTCGGGCCTCGCCAAGGACGCGCCCTTCGTCAACGCCCACGAGAGCGGCGCCCCCTACTCCCAGCCCTACCGGGGCCAGCCGTACTTCGTCAGCGAGTTCGGCGGCATCTGGTGGGACCCCGAGGCGGCCGCCGACCGCTCCGGCGAGGAGCGCACCGTCTCCTGGGGCTACGGGGAACGCGTCCGGAACGAGGACGAGTTCCACGAGCGGTTCAGCGGCCTCACCGAGGTCCTGCTCGGCGACCGTGACATGTTCGGCTACTGCTACACCCAGTTGACCGACGTCTTCCAGGAGCAGAACGGCATCTACCGCTTCGACCGGGGCGAGAAGCTCGACGTCGCCCGTATCCGCGCCGCCCAGCTGCGCCCGGCGGCCATCGAGGAGCCGGAGGACTAGCCGGCGCAGGGCCGGGGGCGGCGCTCCGCCTCCGGCCCCGTGCGCCCGGGGTCAGAAGGGGCGGTCGCCCTCGATGGCGACACGTTCGGCGACCCGCCGTTCGGTCCCGTAGTCACCCACGGCGTAGTGCTGGGTGGCGCGGTTGTCCCAGAAGGCGACGTCGCCGGCCTGCCAGCGCCAGCGCACCTGGTACTCGGGCACGTGCGCCTGCTGGAAGAGGAAGCGCAGCAGCCGGTCGCTCTCGTCGCGGCCCATGCCGGTGATGTGGGTGGTGAAGGAGGCGTTGACGAAGAGCATGCGCCGTCCCGTCTCGGGGTGCGTGCGTACGACCGGGTGCTCCACGGGCGGGAACAGATCCTGGTGCGGCAGCAGCCGCTCGGGCCCGTAGAACCGTGCGAAGCCCGGGATGAAGTCGTGCACGGCGCGGGCGCCGTCGACGCGGTCCTTCACCTCCTGGGGCAGGTTGTCGTAGGCCGCGGCCATGTCCGCCCACATCGTGTCCCCGCCGAACGGCGGCACCTCGCGCAGCTGGAGCACCGCACCGAGTGCGGGCCGCTCGCGGAAGGTGACGTCGGTGTGCCACACGTTCTCGTACGTCGGCGCGGCCGCGGCGCCCTTGTCGAACCGGACGACGTCGTCGCTGGAACCGGCGGCGAGCAGGGGGTTGGTCTCCAGCGCGCCCCAGTTGCCCGCGAAGTCCCGCTGCTGGTCCGAAGTGAGGTGCTGAGCCCGGAAGAACAGCACCTTCCACTCCAGCAGGGCACGGTTCAACTCCTCGCGCAGCGCGGGAGTGAGCGGGCGCGAGAGGTCGACGCCGCGGATCTCGGCGCCGATGGTGCGCGCCTGCGGGGCGACCTCGAAATGTGCGTAGGGCCGGTCCTCCCACCCCGCGGGCAGGCGGCGCAGGATGCGCCGGCCCTCGTACATCCCGTCCCCCGGGATACGTGCTTCGCGCAGGACGGTGCTCGGGCCGGCGGCCGTGACGGTCATGGGAGTCCTCTCCTTGGGTGATGGGTACGCGTGAAAGTCCGGCCGGCGGCGGCGCGCGAGGCACCGCCGGGCGGCCGGGAAATCGAAGGTGTGACGGGTGTGCTCCGGGCCGTGGGCCGGAGGGATGTCCGACGGGCTACGACGCGACGGGCGTCGGGCTGTCGGTGAGGAAGGGGCCGTTAGAGGCCGGAACGCTCACATCCGGTCCGCTCGGGCACGCGGGGACACTCCGCGGTGGTGCCGAACCGGTGTGTGGTCATGCCGCCGATTGTGTGATCTTTTTCCGTCCGTGTCAACGGGGTCATGGGTGGTAAGGGACGAAGGGGTGCAGGTCGTCGCCCTCCGGCTGGACGACCCCGTAGCTGCTCTCGGGCACCTTGTTCCACATTCCGGGCAGGTCGCCCAGCGGTTCCGACACGATGAGGCGGCTGTTGTCGGACGCCTCCTTGAGGAAGGGCAGCCCGGGGTGCAGCGCGCGCAGGCTCTCCACCCGGCTGCTGTAGTAGAGCGACCGCGACTGACCCTGGCTGGAGTAGCGGAAGGCCCACAGCCGCCGTCCGTCGGTCACGGCGACCGTCATCTGCAGCGGGAACTCCACACCGTGTTCGTGGCCGATCTCCTCCACCAACCCCGCCATCCGGGCCACGGCCGCGGGAGGATCGTCCTCCAGGCCGAGCGTGAGCGCCAGGTAGAACATCATCTCCGAATCCGTCGATCCCTCGATGTCGAGGTAGAGCCGCGGATCGACGGCCAGGGCGAGGTCCCGGCGCAGCCGGTGGAACTCGGCGATCGCGCCGTTGTGCATCCACATCCAGCGGCCGTGGCGGAACGGATGGCAGTTGGTCTGCTGCACCGCGCTGCCCGTCGAGGCCCGTATGTGCGCGAAGAAGAGGGGCGAACGGACATGGCTCGCGATCTCCCGCAGGTTGCGGTTGCTCCAGGCCGGCCCGATCTCCCGGACGATCGCGGGTGTCGTCATCTCCGGCCCGAACCAGCCGACGCCGAACCCGTCCCCGTTCGTCGTCTCGACGCCCATGCGGGCGTGCAGGCTCTGGTCGATGAGCGAGTGCTCGGGCTGGTAGAGCAGGGTCTCCAGGAGTACGGGTGTCCCCGAGTAGGCGAGCCATCGGCACATCGCTCCGTCGCCTCCCTAGTCCCCGACGTCAGTCGACCGGCCAGGTGTGGACCGGGGCGTTGAGGTGCATGTAGTCCATGTACTGCTGGGTCATCCGGCGCAGCGCCTCGTGGCGGCCGGGCCGGGCGGTGGCATCGATGTGGTGGAACATCTCCTTCTGCCAGACCGCGCCGTTGCGGCCGGTGACGCACCGCTGCTCGATGATGCCGAGCAGCGGCTCCCGCCAGGCGGTGTCCATGCCCGACAGTTCCAGTCCCCGGTGGGCCAGCGGCAGCAGCCGGCGCAGGACCAGTTCGGGCACGGTCACCTCGCCCACGCCGGGCCAGTACAGCCGGGCCTCGATGCCGTGCCGGGCGGCGGTGTGCAGGTTGTCCTCGGCGACCGAGAAGCTCATCCGCGACCACACCGGCCGCTCCTCCTCCACCAGGGCGCGGGTGAGACCGTAGTAGAAGGCGCCGTTGGCGAGGGTGTCGGCGACGGTCGGCCCCGCGGGCAGCACCCGGTTCTCCACGCGGACGTGCGGTTTGTCGTCGGCGACGGCGTAGACGGGCCGGTTCCAGCGGTAGATGGTGCCGTTGTGGAGGGTGAGTTCACCCAGTTCGGGGATGTCGCCGCGGTCGAGGGTCTCGGCGGGGTCCTGCTCGTCGCACAGCGGCAGCAGGGCCGGGAAGTAGCGGAGGTTCTCCTCGAACAGGTCGAAGACACTGTTGATCCACCGCTCCCCGAACCACACCCGGGGCCTGACCCCCTGGGCCTTGATCTCCTGGGGCCGCGTGTCGGTGGCCTGTTCGAACAGGGGGATGCGGCTCTCGTGCCACAGCTCCTTGCCGAGCAGAAAGGGCGAGTTGGCCGCGAGGGCGACCTGGACGCCGGCGACGGCCTGGGCGGCGTTCCAGTAGTCGGGGAACTCCTCCGGCGCCACCTGGAGGTGGAACTGCGTGCTGGTGCAGGCGGCCTCGGGAGTGATGGTGTCCGCGTAGGTCCGCAGGCGGTCGACGCCGTCCACCTCGATGTGCAGGTCCTCGCCCCGGGCCGCGAACACCTGGTCGTTGAGCAGCCGGTAGCGCGGGTTCTCCGACAGGGCCGCCTCGCCGACGTCCGACTGGCGCAGCGTGGGCAGGGTGCCGACCATGATCAGATGGGCGCCGACCGACGTGGCGCGGTCCTCGGCGTGGTTGAGGGCGGCGCGGATCTCGGTCTCCCAGGCGTCGGGGCCGCCCGCCGTCAGCTGCCGGGGCGGGATGTTGATCTCCAGGTTGAACCGGCCCAGCTCGGTGGACCAGGCGGGGTCCGCGATCGCTTCGAGCGCGTCGCTGTTGCGCATGGCCGGTTCGCCCCGGTCGTCGACCAGGTTCAGTTCGATCTCCAGGCCGACCTGGGGCCGCTCGGTCTCGAACCGGGACTCGCGCAGCATCTGCGCGAAGGCCTCGAGGCACTCCTGCATCTTGATCCGGTACCGGCGGCGGTCCTCGCGGGTGAAGACCAGCGCCGGGACGTCCCGTCCCATGGGTCCTCCCGGGGTTGCCTTCCTCGGACGCTCCTCCACCCCAGCGTCGCACCACCGGGCCCACCCCACCAGGCGAGACGGAACGGGGGCCCACCGCACCGTGTGCGGTGGACCCCCGTTCGGTTGCGGTCCTCGTAGGTCTGGTCAGGCCTTACAGCTTGCCGGACGCGCGCACCGTGATCTTCGCGGAGGTCTTGCCCGTCGGCGAGGAGCCGTAGCCCTCGATCTTGTCGACCACGTCCGTGCCCTCGACGACCTTGCCGAAGACGACGTGCTTGCCGTCCAGCCACGGGGTGGGGACGGTGGTCACGAAGAACTGCGAGCCGTTGGTGTTCGGACCCGCGTTCGCCATGGAGAGGAGGTACGGCTCGGTGTGCTTCAGCTGGAAGTTCTCGTCCGCGAACTTCTCGCCGTAGATGCTCTTGCCCCCGGTGCCGTTGCCCGCGGTGAAGTCACCGCCCTGCAGCATGAACTGCGGGATCACACGGTGGAACGGGGAGCCCGCGTAGCCGAAACCGTGCTCGCCGGTGGACAGCTCGATGAAGTTCTTGGCGGTCTTGGGGGTGACGTCCTCGAAGAGCTCGAAGACGATGCGGCCCGCATCCTGGCCGTCGATGTCGATGTCGAAGTAAACCTTGGAATTGCTCATCGCACCATTGTGACGTGTGACCCCCGGTGATGCCGAACCGGCTGCCCGTTCAGCGTGTGGCGAGCAGTCCGAGGGTGTCGATCACGCGGTTGGAGAAGCCCCACTCGTTGTCGTACCAGGCGACCACCTTGACGTGGCGGCCGTCGACGCGGGTCAGGGCCGAGTCGAAGATCGAGGAGGCCGGGTTGCCCGTGATGTCGGAGGAGACCAGCGGGTCCTCCGAGTACTCCAGTACGCCGGCGAGCGGTCCCTCGGCGGCGGCGCGGTAGGCGGCCAGCACGTCCTCGCGCGTCACGTCGCGGGCGATGGTCGTGTTGAGCTCGACGATCGAACCCACCGGGACCGGCACGCGGATCGAGTCGCCCGACAGCTTGCCGTCGAGGCCCGGGAGCACGAGTCCGATCGCCTTGGCGGCGCCCGTCGTGGTCGGCACGATGTTCACCCCGGCGGCGCGGGCGCGGCGCGCGTCGCGGTGCGGGCCGTCCTGGAGGTTCTGCTCCTGCGTGTAGGCGTGCACCGTCGTCATGAAGCCGTGCTCGATGCCGGCCAGCTCGTCGAGGACCGCCGCCAGCGGGGCGAGGGCGTTGGTGGTGCAGGACGCGTTGGAGACGATCGTGTGCGCGGCCGGGTCGTAGGCGTCGCTGTTCACGCCGTAGGCGAGCGTCACGTCGGCTCCGCTCGACGGGGCGCTGACCAGGACCTTCCGCGCGCCCGCGGTGAGGTGGGCGCGGGCGGCGTCGGCCGAGGTGAAGCGGCCGGTCGACTCGAGCACGATGTCGACACCCAGTTCGGCCCAGGGCAGCCGGGCCGGCTCGCGCTCGGCGAGCACCTTGATGCGGTGCCCGTCGACGACCAGGGTGTCCCCGTCGACGGTCACCGGGCGGCCCAGCCGGCCGGCCGTCGAGTCGAAGGCGAGCAGGCGGGCCAGGGTGGCGGGCTCCGTGAGGTCGTTGACGGCGACGACCTCGAGCTTGGTGTCACGCTCCAGCAGTGCGCGCAGCACGTTGCGCCCGATGCGGCCGAATCCGTTGATGCCGATGCGAGTCATGAGTGGTGTGTCCCTTCGTTCGCCACCAGGTCCTTCCCCCTCAGGCTCGCGCACGCCGTCCGCGCCCGGCAGCGGCGGGAGTGCCACGGTTCGCAAGGATCACGCCAGACACGGGTGGCAAAGCACGGCTACTCACCCCGGGCGAAGGTGCGCCGGTACTCGCTGGGCGTGGTGCCGAGGATGCGCTGGAAGTGCAGCCGCAGGTTCGCACCGGTGCCGAGCCCGACGTCGGCGGCGATCTGCTCGACGCCGCGCTCCGAGCGTTCGAGCAGCTCCCGGGCCATGTCGATACGGGCACGCATGATCCACTGCATCGGCGTGTACCCGGTGTCCTCGACGAAGCGCCGGGAGAGGGTACGCGCCGACACCGCCGCGTGCCGGGCCAGTGCCTCCAGGGTGAGCGGCTCGCCGAGCCGGCGCAGCGCCCACTCGCGGGTGGCGGCGAACCGCTCGCCCAGGGGCTCGGGCACGCTGCGCGGCACGTACTGGGCCTGGCCGCCGCTGCGGTAGGGGGCCGCCACCAGGCGCCGGGCCGCGTGGTTCGACGCGGCCACCCCGAGGTCGCCGCGCAGGATGTGCAGGCACAGGTCGATGCCGGAGGCGGCGCCCGCGGACGTCAGGACGCTGCCCTCGTCCACGAACAGCACGTTCTCGTCGACCCGTACGCGCGGATGCTTCGCCGCGAGCGCCCGCGTGTAGTGCCAGTGCGTGGTGGCCTGCCTGCCGTCGAGCAGGCCGGTGGCGGCGAGGGCGAACGCGCCGGTGGAGATGGCGGCGAGCCGGGCGCCCCGGTCGTGGGACGCCGTCAGCGCGTCGACGACGGTCCGCGGCGGGTCGTCGACGTCGGGGGACCGGTAACCGGGCAGGAAGACCACGTCGGCCCAGGCCAGGGCTTCGAGGCCGTGGGCGACGTGGTAGGACAGGCCGTCACCGCCGGTCACCAGGCCGGGCGCCGCGCCGCACACCCGTACCTCGTACGGCATGCTCGCCCGTGTCGTGAAGACCTGCGCCGGGATACCGACGTCGAGCGGTTTCGCGCCTTCGAGTACGAGGACGGCGACGCGGCGCAGGTGGGATGACGGCACGGCAAGAGCGTACGCGGGGGAGTACGGGGGTCGGCTCGGGCCGAGGACGCTCATCGTGTGCTCGGCCGTGCGCCGCTCGCCGCGGCCGGCCCGGCTCCCGGCCAGCCGCGTCCCCAACCTCACGGGTCAATACACCTAGCCGGGCACGGTCTCCGACTCCCGCGAGGTCACGGCGGCGCTCCGGGCCTGCCGGGTGCGCGGCCCGAAGAGGCTCAGCGCGATCGCGCCGACCAGCCAGGTGCCGGCGATGAAGTAGAAGACGCTCCGATAGCCGTGCGCGTTGTAGAGCGCCGCCACGATCAGCGGCCCCGCGGCGTTGGACAGCCGGCCCAGCCCGTACGACACGCTGGTGCCGAGCGAACGGCCGCGCGTGTCGAAGAGTTCGGGCGAGTAGGCGTAGCCGAGGGCCGTGTAACCGCGCTCGAAGAGGTTGACCAGGAAACCGAACACGATGATGAGCACCGGGTTGAACGTGAGGCCGTAAAGGAGCCCGCACGCGGCGATCAGCGTGCCGAACGCGGCCAGGCACCACTTGCGTTCGAACCGGTCGGTCACCAGGGCCGCCAGATACGAGCCCAGCGGCGCGCCGACGGTGGTCAGCGCCACGTAGAAGACCGACTTCTCGACGCTGAAACCCTCCTTGGCCAGCAGGGTCGGCGCCCAGCTCGAGTAACCGAAGAAGCCGATCGTCTGGGTGACCCACAGGACGGTGAGCAACAGCGTCGGCAGCAGGTACTTGCGCTGGAGCAGCAGCCGCAACGGCGCCCTGGTCACCGGCTCCTCCTCGAGCGGGGGCGCCGGCTCCGGCAGCGGCCCGTGCTCGGCGGTGACCGACGCCTCGATGTCACGCAGCACGGCGTCCGCGCTCGCGTGGTCGCCCCGGCTCTCGTGCCACCGCGGCGACTCCTTGAGGTGCCGGGTGAACAGGACGAGCAGGATGCCGAGGGAACCCCACAGGTAGACCAGGCGCCAGGTCCAGTCGGCGAGCGGCACGACCCCGCTCGCGACGAGGTTGGTGACCGGGGTGCCGCAGATGCCGATGACGATGGCGTACGCCTGGTACTTGCCGCGGACGGCCGACGGGTACATCTCGTTGACGTAGATGACCGCGACGACGGTCATCGCCGCGAGTCCCGCCGAGGTCAGCACCCGGAAGACGGTCAGCGACACCAGGTCCCAGGAGAACGCCGACGCGAAGGAGAAGACGCCGAAGAACAGCGTCGTCAGCATCAGCGTCCGTTTGCGGCCGATGCGGTCCGCCACGGTCCCGGCGACGACCGAACCGAGGAACATGCCGACGAACGACAGCGAGGTGACGTAGGCGACCTGGTCGACGGAGATGCCCCACAGGTCGACGAGCTTGGGCGCGGTGGTCGCGAAGGTGTTGATGTCCGCGAACTCGAAGAAGTACGCGAACGACACGGCGAGCAGGGTGACTTTGTGGAACCGGGAGACCGGCAGCCGGTCGAGCCGGTTCAGCGCGTTGGCGTGCTGCATGACGGGGTCCTTGTCACGGGGGTCGGGGACGGCGACGGCCGGGAGGCGGAAGCGCTCACCGCTCGCCGGGCCAGTACAGGCGCGTCGGGTTGTCGACCAGCAGCCGGTGCCGCTGCTCCTCGGTCACGGCGATCCGCCGTACGTGGTCGACGAGGAGCCCGTCGTCGGGCATGTGGTCGGTGAGGTTGGGGTGCGGCCAGTCGGTGCCCCACAGGACGCGGTCGCCGAACTCCTCGACGACGCGGCGGGCGAAGGGCACCACATCGGCGTACGGCTCCCGCTCCCCGTCCAGGGCGGCGGGGCCGGTCACGGTCAGCCGCTCGGGGCAGGACACCTTGACCCAGACGTCACCGCGGTCGGTGAAGCGCAGGAAGCGCGAGAACTCCGGACCGCCCGCCGGCTTCGTGACGTCCGGCCGTCCCATGTGGTCGACCACGAGCGGGGTGGGCAGGGAGGCGAAGAAGTCCTCCAGCTCGGGCAGGTCGGCGCTCTCGAAGTAGAGGACGACGTGCCAGCCGAGCGGTGCGATCCGCCGTGCGATCTCGCGCAGTTCGTCCTTGGGCGAGGCGTCGACCAGCCGGCGTACGAAGTTGAACCGCACCCCGCGCACGCCGGCGGCGTCCAGTGCCCGCAACTCGGCATCGGTGACGTCGGCCCGGACGGTCGCGACGCCGCGCGCCCGGCCGTCACTCGCACGGACCGCGTCGAGCATGGCGCTGTTGTCGGCACCGTGACAGGTGGCCTGCACGATCACCGTGCGGTCGATGCCCAGGTGGTCGCGGAGCGCGAAGAGCCGCTCCTTGCCGGCGTCGCACGGCGTGTACTTGCGCTGCGGAGCGAAGGGGAACTCGGCCTGCGGGCCGAAGACGTGGCAGTGCGCGTCGACGGTGCCGGGCGGCAGCCGGAAGGAGGGCGTGGACGGGGCCGGGTGCCAGTCGAGCCAGCCGGGGGTCTTGGGAGCGAGGGTCGTCATGTCAGCGCCCCTGTCGCTTCAGCAGGGCGTCCAGACGCGGGTACACGGAACGCGCGTTGTGCTCCTGGACGGCGGCGACCTGTTCCGCCGACAGCGCGGACGCCTCGACGTAGCGCCGGGTGTCGTCGAAGTGGTGTCCCGTAAGGGGATCGACGTCCCGCACCGCGCCGATCATCTCCGAGGCGAACAGCACGTTGCGGGTGGGGACCACGTCGAGGAGCAGGTCGATGCCCGGCTGGTGGTACACGCAGGTGTCGAAGAAGACGTTGCCCAGGACGTGCTCCTCGAGCGGTGGCTTTCCCAGCGCCGTGGCCAGGCCGCGGAACCGCCCCCAGTGGTAGGGCACCGCCCCGCCGCCGTGCGGGATCACGAGCCGCAGGGTGGGGAAGTCCGCGAACAGGTCGCCCTGCACCAGCTGCATGAAGGCCGTGGTGTCGGCGTTGAGGTAGTGCCCGCCGGTGGTGTGGAAGGCCGGGTTCACGCTGGTGCTGACGTGGACCATCGCCGGGACGTCGTACTCGACCAGCTTCTCGTAGAGCGGGTACCAGGAGCGGTCGGTGAGCGGGGGAGCGGTCCAGTGGCCGCCCGAGGGGTCGGGGTTGAGGTTCACCGCGACGGCGCCGTACTCCTCGACGCAGCGGGTCAGCTCCGGGACACAGGTGGCCGGATCGACGCCCGGCGACTGCGGCAGCATGGCCGCGGGCACGAAGCGCTCGGGGTAGAGGCCGGCGACCCGGTGGCACAGCTCGTTGCACAGCGCCGCCCAGGCGGCCGAGGTACGGAAGTCACCCACGTGGTGCGCCATGAACGACGCCCTGGGCGAGAAGACGGTCACGTCGATGCCGCGCTCGTCCATCGTCCGCAGCTGGTTCGGCTCGATGCTCTCGCGCAGTTCGTCGTCACCGATCCGCAGATCGGCGGGAGAGGGCGCCGCCGCCGGGTCGGTCGGGGAGGCGATCTGCCGTTCCCGCCAGGCGGCCAGGGCGGGCGGGGCCGTGGTGTAGTGGCCGTGACAGTCGATGATCATGGGCTGCGTCCTCCTGGGGCGTGTCGTCGTCGACCGCGGCAGCCTCTCCCCGGCTGCCGCAAGGCCGGGAGACGACCGGACACAGAACTAACCTCGCCTTAACAAAGCGGCCCACCGGTGCCGTCCACCACGCGGACCAGGCGAAACGCCCCGCCGGCCGTGGTCTACATTCGGACGAAGACATTCCGGAACCGGCACCGGTCCGGACGCGGGCGGCGCCGACGCGGAGGCCGCCGGAGGGAGGCGGCAGGATGCGGATACTGCTGGCCGAGGACGACGACGGGGTCGCCGGAGCGCTCGTGGAGGTCCTGTACGACCACGGCCACATCACCCGGCGGGTCACCCGCGGCATGGACGTGCTGACCTACCACCGCAGCTCGGATCTGCTCCTGCTCGACCTCGGTCTGCCCGACGTGGACGGTCTGGACGTCCTGCGCAGGCTGCGGGCGGTCAGCGACCTGTCCGTGGTGGTGCTGACGGCCCGCGGCGACGAACGCTCGGTGGTGCGCGGGCTGCGGCTCGGCGCCGACGACTACCTCGTCAAGCCCGTGCGGCTGACCGAGCTGCTCGCCCGCATCGAGGCCGTCACCCGGCGCACCGCCGCGCAGGCGCCGCCCGCCGCACGGACCGTGCGCGTCGGCGACGTGGAGATCGCCCTGGACGCCCGGCAGGTCCGCGTGGACGGGACGGAGGTCGAGCTGACCACCAAGGAGTTCGACGTCCTCGCCGTACTCGCCCGCCGGGCCGGGACGGCGGTCAGCCGCGAGCAGGTGCTGGACGAGGTGTGGGGCGACGCCTACCACGCCGTGTCCCGCTCCCTGGACGTGCACCTCACCCAGCTGCGGGCCAAACTCGGCCGCCCGGAGCTGCTCACCACCATCCGGGGCTTCGGCTTCCGGCTCGGCGACTGAGGAACGGCGCGTGCGAACCCGGGTGCAGACCGTGCTGCTGCTGTTCGGCGTGCTGGCGGTGGCCGCTTTCGCCGTACCGCTGCTGCTGTTCACCGCATCGGACCGCACCCAGCAACTGGTCCTCGCCCGCAGCTCCGACCTGGAGCGCTTCGCGTCCCTCATGGACCGGGCGGCCGGCACCGGCGACACCTCGGCGATCACCGCCGAGGCCCGCCGCTACACCCAGCTCTACGGCGAGCCCCTCGTCGTCACCGACACCCGCGGCCACCCCGTCGTGCAGACCGGCGGAATGCGGGCCACCGACCCCGCCGTCGCCCCGCTGATCGACACGGCCCTGCGCAACCAGACCGCCCACCCGCGCGCCGCCCTGCGCCCCTGGTCCCGGGGACACCGGATGTTCGCGACGCCCGCGGGCACCGGCACCCAGGTCTCCGGCGCCGTGGTGCTGCGTGCCGACGTGGACACGGCCGCCGGGGACATCGCCCGGCGCTGGGCCGCCGTCCTGGCCGGCACCGCGCTGGTCGCCCTCGCCTGCACGGTCCTGGCCCGCGCGGCGACCCGCTGGGTGGTCAGCCCCCTGCGCAGGCTCGACCGGGCCGTCGGAGAACTGACGGCGGGGCTCCCGCCCGAGCACACCCTCCCCGGCGAACCGCTGCGCCGGCGCGGCTCCGCCTCCGTCGGCGGCCCGCCCGAACTGCGCCAGCTGGCCACCGGCTTCAACCGCATGGCCCGCACCGTCACCGCCGCCCTCGAACAGCAGCGCAGACTGGTCGCCGACACCTCGCACCAGATGCGCAACCCCATGGCCGCCCTCCGGCTGCGGGTGGACGCCCTCCACACCCACCTGCGGCCCACGGGCGAGCGCACCTACGCCGGGGTCAACACCGAACTCGACCGGCTGGAGAACCTGCTCGACGACATCCTTGCCCTCGCCGCCGCCGAGCACCGCGCCGGGGAGCTCACCGTCACCGACGACCGGGGCGCCCGCTGCGACGCCGCCGACGTCACGCTGACCCGGCACCGCCTGTGGGAACCGGTCGCACGCCGGGCGTCGGTCCGCCTCACCGCCGACGCCCCCGAGCCGGTCCCGGCGGCCTGCACGGACCGCGAACTGGCCCAGGTGACCGACGTCCTGCTGGACAACGCGATCAAGTACGCGGGCGACGGCACCCACGTCCGGCTGCGCTGCGCCGCCGAGGGTCCGTACGCCGTCGTCACCGTCACCGACGACGGCCCCGGACTGCGGGCGGAGGAGCTCGACCGGGCCACCACCCGCTTCTGGCGCTCGGCCCGCCAGGCCGGGACATCCGGCACGGGCCTGGGTCTCGCCATCGCCGAACAGCTCCTGGCGGGCCGCGGCGGCCGCCTGGAACTGACCTCCGCGCACCCCCGGGGCCTGCGCGCCCGCGCCGTCCTCCCCCGTGCCCACGCCGAAGGAGACGCCCGGTGAACCGGCGAACCGTCCTGCGAGCCGCGTTCGGCACCGCCGCCGCGGGCGCCCTCGGCGGTGTGCTCGCCGGTGACCTCGCGCACGGACGTTCCGGCCCCCGCGGCCTGCTGCGGCTGGCCACCGGCGAGCCGACCGCCTTCTACGCCGCCTTCGGCCGCCTCCTCGCCGCCCAGGTGGAAGCGACCCATCCCGGGCTGGGCTGCCGGGTGCGCACCACCGCCGGAAGCATCACCAACATCGAACTGCTCCGCGACGGCAAGGCCGATCTGGGCCTCGTCCTCACCGACACCGCACGGGCCGCGCAGGGCACCGGGCTCTTCCCGCATCCCGTGCCGCTGCGAGCGATCGGCCGGGTCTACGAGACGTACCTCCAGTTCGCCGTCCGCGCCGACGCTCCGGTGCGCGGGGTGGCCGACCTCGCCGGGCACCCCGTCTCGCTCGGTGCCGTCGGCTCCGGCGCGGCCCATCTCGGCGCCCGCCTGCTGAGCGCCGCCGGCCTGTCGCCCGGCACCGACGTCCCGGTACGGCACCTGCGCCTGGCCGACGCGGCGGCGGCCCTGCGCGCCGGTTCCGTCGTCGGACTGCTGGTCGCCGGCGGCGTGCCGCTGCCCACCCTCACCGACCTCGACGGCGACCCCGGCCTGCGGTTCCTTCCGCTCGCCGACCTGCTGCCCGGCCTCGCCGGCGGCCGGGACGGCATGGCCGCCTCGGGACTGGAGGAGGTCACCCTGCCGCAGAGCGCGTACCGCTCCTCGGCCGGCGTCGCCACCGTAGGCGTCTCCAACCTGCTGGTGTGCCGCCCCGACCTGGACCCCGCCGTGGCCGACGCCCTCACCCGTCTCCTGGTCCGACGCGCTCCCGAGTTCGTGCCCGACCACGCCGTGGGCGCGCAGTTCCTCGACGTCCGCAGCCTCATCGGCACGGGCGGCGTGCCGCTGCACCCGGGCGCGGTGGCGGCGTACCGGTCGCTGCACGGCTGACGGGGAGCGTCCGCGCGGGGGCGTGGGCCGGTGGAGAGTCCGCTGTCGGTGCCCGCGGACAGGCTCGCCGAGCCCTGCCCGTCCTGTCCGTCCGCCCCCCGCCTCCGGAGCCGCTGCCGTGCCCCCCACCGGGTCCGAACTCCGAACAGGCCCCGACCACGGAGTCGGCGCGGCAGGACTGCACGCCCCTCGACCTCGAGTGGTCGTACGCGGACTCCCCGTTCCGCTGCCACGGCGAAGAGCGCTCGCGGAAGCCGCTGAACCCCAGGACGTCTGACCGGACGACGCCCCCGGGCGGTCCGGGGCTGTTTTAGAGTGACTTCCGCCAGTGCGCACGACGGACCTGTGAGGTACTCACCAGCCATGACGACCGAAACGTTTGAGTTCCAGGTAGAGGCACGTCAGCTGCTTCAGCTGATGATTCACTCCGTCTACTCGAACAAGGATGTCTTCCTGCGCGAGCTCGTCTCCAACGCCTCCGACGCCCTCGACAAGCTGCGCCTCGCCGCCCTGCGCGACGACGCCCCCGACGCCGACATGAGCGACCTGCACATCGAGTTGGAGGTCGACAAGGACGCCCGCACGCTGACCGTTCGGGACAACGGCATCGGCATGTCGTACGACGAGGTCACCCAGCTGATCGGCACGATCGCCAACTCGGGCACCGCCAAGTTCCTGCAGGAGCTGCGCGAGGCCAAGGACGGGGCCGGGGCCGACGGGCTCATCGGCCAGTTCGGCGTCGGCTTCTACTCGGGCTTCATGGTCGCGGACGAGGTCACCCTGGTCACCCGGCACGCCGGCGAGACCGAGGGCACCCGGTGGACCTCGCGCGGCGAGGGCACCTACACCCTGGAGCGGATGGCGCAGGCCCCGCAGGGCACCGCGGTCACACTGCATCTCAAGCCGGCCGACGCCGAGAACCAACTGCACGACTACACCTCCGAGTGGAAGATCAAGGAGATCGTCAAGCGGTACTCGGACTTCATCACCTGGCCGGTCCGCCTGCTGCCGCAACCGGGCGACGACGACACCGAGGCCCGCGAGGCCGAGACGCTCAACTCGATGAAGGCCCTGTGGGCACGCCCGCGCGACGAGGTGTCCGACGACGAGTACAACGAGCTGTACAAGCACATCGGCCACGACTGGCGCGACCCGCTGGAGACGATCCGGCTCCAGGCGGAGGGCACCTTCGAGTACCAGGCCCTGCTCTTCGTGCCCTCGCACGCCCCGCACGACCTGTTCACCCAGGGCTACCAGCGCGGCGTCCAGCTCTACGTGAAGCGCGTCTTCATCATGGACGACTGCGAGGAACTGCTGCCGCCCTACCTCCGTTTCGTCAAGGGCGTGGTCGACGCGCAGGACCTCTCGCTCAACGTCTCCCGCGAGATCCTCCAGCAGGACCGCCACATCCGCATGATCCAGCGCCGCCTGACCAAGAAGGTCCTCTCGACGGTCAAGGACCTCAGGACGTCGGCGCCGGACCGCTACGCCACGTTCTGGCGCGAGTTCGGCGCGGTGCTGAAGGAAGGCCTGGTGACCGACCCCGAGAACCGGGACGCGATCCTCGCCGCCTGCTCGTTCCCGTCCACGCACGACGCCGACGAGCCCACCTCGCTGAAGAGCTACGTGGAGCGGATGAAGGACGGACAGGACGACATCTACTACATGACGGGCGAGTCCCGGGCGGCCATCGAGAACTCCCCGCACATGGAGGCGTTCCGGGCCAAGGGCGTCGAGGTCCTCCTGCTCACCGACGCCGTCGACGAGGTCTGGGTCGACGCGGTGGGGGAGTACGAGGGCAAGACGCTGCGCTCGGTCGCCAAGGGCGAGATCGACCTGTCCGGCACCGAGGACGACAAGAGCGACGCCGAGAAGGAGAAGCAGGGCGAGCAGTACGCCGGGCTGCTCGGCTGGATGACCGAGCACCTGGGCGAGGACGTCAAGGAGGTCCGCCTCTCCTCCCGCCTCACCGTCTCGCCGGCCTGCGTCGTCTCCGATGCGGGCGAGCTGACGCCCGCCCTGGAGAACATGTACCGGGCGATGGGGCAGGAGGTGCCCAGCGCCAAGCGGATTCTCGAGCTCAACCCGGAGCACCAGCTGGTGAAGACCCTGAACCGGGCCTGGACCGACCAGCGGGACCGCACGGAACTCACCGAGACCGCCGAACTGCTGCACGCCCTCGCGGTGCTCGCCGAGGGCGGCCGGCCCAAGGAGCCCGCCCGGTTCGTGCAGCTGATGGCGGACCGTCTGGAGCGCACCCTGTAAGCGGCCGTACCCGGTCGCGACACGAGGCCCCGCATCGGCGACGCCCGGGGGGCCTCGTCCGCGCACGGAAGGACACGGACTCCGCGCCGTCCGCCATCCGCATGGCGAGACGGCGTGGCATCCGGAGCAGCCTCCTCCGTATATTCGTACGCATGTATGCATCGGCTCCGCTGCTGTGCCTCGCGCTCTTCGCGAACTCGGCGTGGTGCGTCGACGACGGTCTCTGTCGCCGCTGAGTCTCCGGACCGGCCGCGTGATCCGCGTCGCCGGTCCGCCAGCGTCCGCCGCCCCGTGCACACCACCCCGGAGATTGTTCCGTGACCACCGCACCCCCTGCCGGGTCGACCCCGGCCGCGCCGTCACGCGCGACCACCCCTCTGTTCGTTCCCTCGCCCACCTCCTCGGCACGTCCCGAGGCACCGCCCCTGCCCCCGGTGCGGCGGACGCCGCTCGTCGCCTCCGGGCTGCTCGCCGCCGCTCTCACCGCGTACGTGTGGTCCGCGCACGGCGCCAAGCCCGGAGTGCTGCTCCTGCTCGGCCTCGGTCTGGGCGTCGCCCTCTTCCACTCCCGGTTCGGCTTCACCTCCGCCTGGCGGCAGCTGGTCGCCGTCGGCAACGGCTCCGGGATGCGGGCGCACGCCCTGCTCCTCGGCACAACGGCCACCCTGTTCGCGCTGCTCATCGGCACGGAGACCGGGCTGTTCGGCTCCCAGCCCGCGCCGTCCGCCGGACCGATCGGCGTCGGCCTGTTCGCCGGGTCGGCGCTCTTCGCCATCGGCATGCAGCTCGGCGGAGCCTGCGCCTCCGGCACCCTCTTCGCGGTCGGCTCGGGACAGACGTCGATCGTGCTGACGCTCGGCGGCTTCGTCGCCGGCGCCACGCTGGCCGCCTGGCAGTTCGACCTGTGGAAGGACCTCCCGGCCTGGGAGCCCGTCGTGCTGTCCGAGCACATCGGCTGGTTCGGCTCCTGGGGCGTGACCATCGGCGCGCTGCTCCTGGTGGTGCTGGTCAGCCGGCGCATCCAGGCACGCCGCAACCCGCCGCCGCTGGGCGCCGTCCCCTCGGCGCGCCGGGCGGCCGTCCGTGCCGTCCGCGGCTCCTGGCCGCTGGCCGTCGGCGCCCTCGCGCTGGGGGCGCTCGGCGCGGGCGTCCTGCTGGTCTCCGGCGGCGCCTGGGGCGTCACCAGCGCCTTCAGCCTGTGGGGCGCGGAGCTGGTGGGCGCGCTCGGCGGCCACCCGGAGAACTGGACCTGGTGGCAGCGGCCCGGCAACGCCGAGATGCTGGCCGGCCCGGTGCTCGCCGACAAGACCAGCCTCACCGACATCGGCATCATGATCGGCGCGGCCGTCGCCGCCTCGCTCGGCGGCACCTGGGCACTGCACCGGGGCATCCCCTGGCGCACGGCGCTCGCGGCGGTGCTCGGCGGTGTGCTGATGGGCATCGGCGCCCGGCTGGCCGGCGGCTGCAACATCGGCGCCTACCTGGCGGGCATCGCCTCGGGCAGCCTCAGCGGCTGGCTGTGGGGCGCCTTCGCGCTCGCCGGTACCTGGGTGGGCCTCAAGCTGCGGCCCCTGTTCGGCCTGGGCAACCCCAAGCCGGGCGACGGCGTCTGCTGACGGGGGATGCCCGTGCGGCGCAGGGGTCAGGCCTGTGCCGCACGGGCCGCTAGGGGGTGTCGTTCCCCTGGGGTGCGGGCCGGTCCGTGGTGGTGACCCGGGCGATGGCCTCCAGAGTGAGGGCTCGGCCGTGCGGCTCACGGGCCAGGGCGCGGTGCAGCGTCAGGCCCTCGATGAGGGCGTCGAGCTGGCGGGCCGTGTCCGGGTCGAAGTGCTTCTCCAGGTGGACGCGGCTGCGGCGCATCCACTCGTGGGTGAGCTCCCGGTAGACGGGCTGGCGTGCGGCGAGCGTGTACAGCTCCTGGGTGAGCACCAGGTCCCGCTGGCTCTCCTCCGACAGCTCGTGCACGAGGTCGGCCACCGCCTCGCGGGCCTGGTCGCGGTCGGCGGCGGCGCCGAGATGCTCGTCGAACACCGCGACGATGTGGTCGGTGAACCGGCCGAACGCCTCCCGCAGCAGCTGGTCGATGCCGCTGAAGTGGTACGTCATCGAGCCGAGGGGGACCCCCGCGCGCGTCGCGATCTTCCGGTGGGAGACGCGTGCGATGCCCTCCTCGGCGATCAGGTCGAGGGTGGCCGCGAGGATGCGCTCACGCCGCTGCGGATCCGTGTGTCCGGTTGCCATGGGAGCAGACTTACACGTTCCGCACCGGCCGGGCAGGGTTGCCGACGGCCACGACGTCCGCCGGCACGTCCTCCGTGACGACCGCACCCGCGCCGATCACGGCGTTGTCCCCGATGGTCACGCCCGGCAGCACGATCGCGCCCCCGCCGAGCCAGACGTTGTCGCCGATGACGATGGGCCGGGCGGCCTCCAGCTTGTCCCGCCGGGGCCCGGGCTCCAGGGGGTGCGTGGGGGTGAGCAACTGGACGTTCGGCCCGATCTGGCAGTCCTCGCCGATGGTGATCGCCGCGACGTCCAGCGCCGTCAGGTTGTAGTTGACGAAGGTGCGCGCCCCGATGCTGATGTTGCTGCCGTAGTCGACGTACAGCGGCGGCCGCACATGTGCCTCGGCGCCCAGCGAGGCGAGCAGTTCGGCGAGGAGCGGCCGTGCGGCCTCCGCGTCCTCCACGTACGCCGCCCGGTAGCGGGCGGCCAGCCGCACGGCCTGCTGCTGCCTGCGGGCGATCTCCGGATCGTCGGCGATGTAGAGGTCGCCCGCCAGCATGCGTTCGAGGTTCGTGCGGGAGTCGCCCGCGAAGTGGTCCGTCGGCATGTGCCCGATCCTACCCCGGTAAGCGTACGAACGTACACTCTCTGCGGCGTGTCGCCCGGTGGCCCCGCTCAGCGTCGCCGGGGCCGGAGCACTCCGCCGCACACGAGGACGAGAAGCCCCGCGAGCGGCACCACCAGCAGACCCGCCCGCAGACTCGTCGCGTCGGCGACCAGCCCCACGACCGGCGGGGAGAGCAGGAAGCCGAGCCGCATCAGCCAGGAGACGAGGGTCAGCCCCGACCCGGGCTTGAGGCCCGGCAGTTCGTCGGCCTCGTGCATGGCCGCCGGAACCAGGGTCGCCACCCCGAACCCGGCCGCGGCGAAGCCGAGGACCGTGCCGGGCACCGTCGGCACGGCCAGCGCCAGGCCCATGCCCACCGCGGTGATCAGGGCACCGGAGCGGGCCACCGCGCGCTGGCCGAAGCGGTCCACGAGCCGGTCGCCGACGATCCGCCCGACGAACTGCGCGCCGACCAGGGCGACATACCCGGATGCGGCCAGTGCCGCCGTCGCGCGCAGGGAGTCGGAGAGGTAGAGGGTGGCCCAGGACATGCCCGCGTCCTCGACGAGGGTGCCGGCCGTGGCGATGAGGACGAGCGCGGCCAGCACCCAGCCGGTCCGCAGGCCCGTCGCCGGGGCTCGCGCCGGCGACGGCGCGCGGTCCTCGGTGTCGGTCCCGCCGGCCGGTTCGGTGTCGGTCTCGGGGCCCGGCAGGCAGTACCGCAGGGCGACGCAGGCCGCGACCGCGAACACCACGGCGGAGAACAGCAGGTGCGGGCCCCGCGAGACGCCGAGCGCGATCGCGGCGGCGGCCATGGAACCGCCGGTGACCGCGCCGATGGACCAGACGGCGTGGAAGGAGTTGATGATGGAACGTCCGTAACGGCGCTGCACCCGCAGCCCGTGGGCGTTCTGCGCGACGTCGGTGAACGCGTCCATCGCCCCGGCCAGGAACAGAGCCCCCGCGAACACCACCACCGAGTTCGCGAGTCCGGCGGCGAGAATGCCCACCCCGGTCAGCAGCGTGCCGCCGACCGCCACCCGTGCCGAGCCGAACCGGCGCACCAGTATCCCGGCCGCGAGCCCGGCCGCGATGGCGCCCGCCGGGAACGCGGCCACGGCCAGTCCGTAGGCGGCGTTCCCGATGCCGAGGTCCGCCTTGATCTGCGGATACCTCGGCAGCAGGTTGGCGAACAGGGCCCCGTTGGTGAAGAACAGCACGGCGACGGCCACGCGAGCCCGCCGATCGGCCAGGGCGGGCCGGCGCAGTACGTCAACAGTCATGCGCGGGAGCCTACAGCGGGGGCGTACGAACGTACACTCCAGAACCGGGGCCGCACGCAGGTCGTCCCCCGGCCCGCGGTACGGGGTGTCGCCACCCTTCGCCGCCGGTGAACCGGTCGGCGCGGGTGATCGCCACTCCGCCGGGCCGCCGGGCCGTCGGGTCCGGGAGCCGCGCGTGGCGCCTCAGCCGAGCAGGTCTGCCACCAGGGTGGCGAACTCTTCGGGAGTGGCCAGACGGACGCCGAGCTGCTCCGCCTTGGCCCGCTTCGAGCCCGCTCCCTCGCCCGCGACGACGAGCGTCGTGTTCTTGGAGACGCTGGAGGAGGAGCGTCCTCCGGCCCGCTCGACGAGTTCGTTCATCTCGTTGCGGCTGAGCTGCTCCAGGCTTCCGGTCATCGCGCCGGTGACGACCACCTTCATGCCCGCGAGCGGACCGCCCCCGGCCGGCGCGGCGGGCTTGGTTCCGTCCTCGCCGTCCGCATCGGCGGCCGGCGGCGTCGCGCCTGGCTCGGTCATGTTGACGCCGGCGGCGGCGAGCTTGTCGATGAGCGGGGCGAGTTCGGCGATCTCCGCGACGATGGAGGGCGCCTTCTCCGCCCCGATGCCGTCGACCCGCTGCATGGCGTCGGCATCAGCGGCACGGATGTGGTCCATGGTGGCGAAGTACCGGGCGATACGCCGGGACATGGACCGGCCGGTCCCCCGGACCCCCAGCGCGCACAGCACCCGCGACAGCGGCTGCTCCCTGGCACCGGCGAGCGCGGCCAGCAGGTTGTCGGTGCTGGTCTCGCCCATCCGCTCCAGGGCGAGCAACTGCTCGCGCCGGAGCGTGAACAGGTCGGCCAGGTCGGCGACGAGACCGGCCTCGACGAGCTGGACGACGCGGGTGGTGCCCAGACCCTCGATGTCGAGCTGGTCGCGGCCGGCCGCGTAGGCGAGGGAGGCGACCAGGTGGCAGTTGCGGCCCTGCGCGCACCGCCAGCGTTCCTCGCCCGTGTCGATGTCAGACCCGCAGCGCGGACACGCCTCGGGGAACACGATCGGCTTCTCCTCGCCCGTCCGCAGATGCGCGACCGGGGCCTCGATGCGGGGGATGACGTCGCCGGCGCGATGGACCACGACCTGGTCGCCCAGACGCAGGCCGCGACGGGTGATGTCGGCCGGATTGTGCAGCGTGGCGTAGGTGATCGTGGAGCCCTCGATCACCACGGGCTCCAGGACACCGCGCGGGGCGATGATGCCGGTACGGCCGACGTTCCACTCCACCTCGAGGAGCCGGGTGATCTTCTCGACGGCCGGGAGCTTGTACGCGATCGCCCACCGCGGCGCCCGCGAGCCGGACCCGGCGGCCCGCTGATCGGCGGCGAGGTCGGCCTTGACGACGATCCCGTCGATGCCGAACGGCAGCTCGGCACGGAGCGCGGCGATCTCCTGGACCCGGGCCACGACCTGCTCGGGCGTCTCGACGACGACGTCCGGGACGGCGGTGCCGGCGCTGGTGTGCACGCCGAGTCCGGCCGCCGTCGACATCAGGTCGCCGTACGCCGTCTCGTCGAGCCGTGCGGCGAGCGCGGCGTCGGTGCCGGGCAGGGCCAGCAGGCCGTATCCGAAGAACGTCATCGGCACCGTGTAGGCGCGCTCCTTCGCCCGCAGCGTGCCCGCGGCGGCGTTGCGCGGGTTGGCGAAGGGCTGCCCGCCGTGCCGTATGCGCACCTCGTTGGCGTGCTCGAACTGGGCCGTCGTCATGAGGATCTCGCCGCGCACCTCGACGGTCACCGGCTCGGCCAGTGTCTCGGGCAGCCCCTCCACGGTGCCCATGGCGTGCGAGACGTCCTCACCGGCCGTGCCGTCGCCCCGGGTGATCAGCCGGGTGAGGCGGCCCTCGTGGTAACGGGCGGCGACCGCGAGGCCGTCCAGCTTGGGGCCGACGCTGAACCGGGTGACCTCGCGGCCGATGCGCCGGGCCAGGGACGCCGTCCAGGCGGTGAACTCCTCCGGTGAGAACACGTTGTCCAGGCTGAGCATGGGCACCGTGTGCGGCACGTCGCCCTCGGCCGCACCGCCGGCGACCTTCCCGGTGGGGGAGTCGGGCAGCACCTCGCCCGGGTGCTCGGCCTCCCACGCGGCGATCCCTCTCGCCAGCCGGTCGTAGGCGTCGTCGTCCAGGGGCGAGGAGCCGCCCGCGTAGTAGGCGGCGGCCGCACGCGCGGCGTCCTCCACCGCCTGGGCGTAGGCGGTGGCGTCGACGATCACTGCTGCAGGAGTAGTCATGGACGGAATCATGCCGCCCACCGCTGACAACGGGCCCCGCCGCCCGCGCGGCGGCCGCTCCGCTTGCGGAGCCGCCGACATGGGGTTTCGGTGGAACCGACTCCCCACCGCTCTTGGAGCTGTCATGTCGATGTCGTCCTTCGGATTCGGCTCGTCCGACCCGTTCAGCGATCTGCTGAACCGCTTCTTCGGTACGTCGCCCGCCTCCTCGCCGCCGGCGGTGCAGCGCGTGCCGATCGGCCGGATGCTGACCGAGCCCTCGCAGGAGCTCATCAACCTGGCGGCACGACGGGCGCTGGAGGACGGGACGCCCGACCTGGACACGGAACATCTGCTGTGGGCGGCCACGAAGGTCGAGCCCGCGCGCGGACTGCTCGCACGGGCGGGGGCCGACCCCGATGCGCTCGCGTCCCAGGTCGCCGAGGTACTGCCCCGCGAGGCGGGCGAACCCTCCGCCGAGCCGGGCCTCACCCCGGCTGCCAAACGCACCCTCGCCACCGCCTACGCCCGCTCCCGCGCGGCCGGTGCCTCCTACATCGGCCCCGAGCACATCCTGGGCGCCCTGCTGGCGGACGGCGACACGGGGGCGGCCCGGCTGCTGGGCGCGGAGGGCCAGGACGTCGGCAGACTTGAGGGGCTCACGGAGCAGGCGGGCCGGGCGAACGGACGCCCCGGCGACGCGGGCGGCAAACCGGCCACGACACTGGACGAGTACGGACGCGACCTGACGGACGAGGCCAAGGCCGGGAAACTCGACCCGGTGGTCGGCCGTGCCGAGGAGATCGAGCAGACCGTCGAGATCCTCTCCCGGCGCTCCAAGAACAACCCGGTGCTGATCGGAGAGCCAGGCGTCGGCAAGACCGCCATCGTGGAGGGACTGGCCCAGCGCATCGTGGCCGGCGAGGTCCCAAAGACGCTGAAGGACAAGCGTGTCGTCGCCCTCGACCTGTCCGGCATGGTGGCGGGCGCGCAGTACCGGGGGCAGTTCGAGGAGCGGCTCAAGAAGGTCATCGAGGACGTCCAGCAGGCCCGCGGCGAGATCATCCTGTTCATCGACGAACTGCACACGGTCGTCGGCGCCGGGGCCACCGGAGAGGGCTCCATGGACGCCGGGAACATGCTCAAGCCCGCCCTCGCCCGCGGCGAACTGCACGTGGTGGGCGCGACGACCATCGACGAGTACCGCAAGTACGTCGAGAAGGACGCGGCCCTCGAACGCCGCTTCCAGCCCGTGATGGTCCCCGAGCCCACGGTCGAGGAGACGGTGCAGATCCTGGAGGGCCTGCGTGACGCCTACGAGGCGCACCACCAGGTCCGCTTCGCCGACGGAGCCCTGACGGCCGCGGCGGAACTGTCCGACCGCTACGTCAGCGACCGCTTCCTGCCCGACAAGGCGATCGACGTCATGGACCAGGCGGGCGCACGGGTACGGCTGCGCAGCGCGAGCCGTTCCACCGAGGTCGTCAGCCGCGAGGACCGCATCGCGAAGCTCCGCCGGGAACAGGAGCAGGCCGTCGCCGCCGAGGACTACGACCGGGCGGGCGAGCTGAAGCGCGAGATCGCCGAGGCGGAGGGCGAACTCGCGGGCATCGAGGAGCGCCGCGAGGGCGTCGTCTCCGTCACCGCCGACGACATCGCGGACGTGATCTCCCGCCGCACCGGGATCCCGGTCTCCCAGCTGACGGCCGGGGAGAAGGAGCGGCTGCTCAAGCTGGAGGAGGAGATGCACGCCCGGATCGTCGGCCAGGACGAGGCGGTCACCGCCGTCTCGCGGGCCGTGCGCCGCAACCGGGCCGGCATGGGCGACCCCGACCGCCCCGTGGGCTCCTTCCTCTTCCTCGGCCCCACCGGCGTCGGCAAGACCGAGCTGGCCAAGACCCTCGCCGAGCTGCTGTTCGGCGAGGAGAACCGCATGATCCGCTTCGACATGAGCGAGTTCCAGGAGAAGCACACGGTCGCCCGGCTCGTCGGCGCGCCCCCGGGATACGTCGGATACGAGGAGGCCGGCCAGCTCACCGAGAAGGTCCGCCGGCAGCCCTACAGCGTGGTCCTGTTCGACGAGGTGGAGAAGGCCCACCCCGACGTCTTCAACACGCTGCTGCAGATCCTCGACGACGGCCGGCTCACCGACGGGCAGGGCCGCACCGTCGACTTCCGGCACTGCGTGGTCATCATGACGTCCAACATCGGGGCCCACCGCGTCCTCGACCACAAGGGCGACGTGTCAGACCTCAAGGACGAGCTGATGCAGGAGCTGCGGGGCCGGTTCCTGCCCGAGTTCCTCAACCGCATCGACGACATCATCGTCTTCCACGGCCTCACCCAGGACGACCTCTCGCGGATCGTGGACCACCTGCTTGCGCAGAGCGAACGGCGGGTACACGCCCAGGGCATGACCCTGAGAGTCACGGAAGCGGCCAAGAAGTTGCTGATCGCCCACGGCCACCAGCCGGAGTTCGGGGCGCGTCCGCTGCGGCGCACCATCCAGACCGAACTGGACAACCGCATCGCCGACCTGCTGCTGGGCGGCGAGGCCGACCCCGGCGACACCATCGTCGCCGACGTGGTCGACGACTCCCTGCACTGCACGGTCGACAAGGCCGGCCCGGCCGGATCCGCGAAGGGAAGCGGCACATGAACACCGTCGAGGAAACGATCGAGATCGCCGTACCGGTGCGCACCGCGTACGACCAGTGGACCCAGTTCGCGTGCTTCCCGCGGTTCACGACCGCCGTGAAGCGGGTCGAACAGCTCAAGCCCACCGTGACGCTGTGGGTCGTCGGCCTCGGCCCCCTCTGCCGGGAGTTCGCGGTCGAGATCGTGGACCAGGTGCCCGACTCGCACCTGGCCTGGCGGAGCCTCGGACAGCGCCACGGCCACCGGGGCGAGGTGACGTTCCGGTCCACCGAGGCGGGCGGCACGGCGCTGACCGTGCGGATGTCGGCCGAGCCGCGCGGACTCACCGGCGCACTCTGCGCGATCCCGGGAGCGACCGGCCGCGTCCTGCGGCGCGAACTCGCGAACTTCAAGACGTACATCGAAGGGCAGGGGGAAGCCGGCGGCGCCTGGCGAGGGACCATCCGGGGCGGGCAGGTGCGGCCGACGGAGGCGGAACCGCCGCGCAGCCGGGTGCCGATCTGGCCCGTCGGCTGAGTGGCGTGCGGGAACACAGCGAACGAGAGGCGATCCACCGATGAAGAAGCCGCCCAGGGAAGAACCCCGGGACGACCTGACCGTCACCCCGCCCAGGACCTGGGCCGCCGGCGTGCCCGCGGTGGTGCACGCGCTGGAGTACTCCCTGGAGCAGACGTCCCCGAAGGAAACCGCGGTGGACCTGCTGACCATGAACCAGGTGGACGGGATCGACTGCCCGGGCTGCGCCTGGGCGGACCCCGCACCCGGTCACCGGCACCGCAACGAGTACTGCGAGAACGGCGCCAAGCACATCAACGACGAGGCGACGACCCGGCGGATCACCGCCGGCTTCTTCCGCGAGCACCCGGTCTCCGACCTGGCCCGCCGCTCCGACCTGTGGCTGAACCAGCAGGGGCGCCTCACCGAACCGATGGTCAAGCGGCCCGGCTCCGACCACTACGAGCCCATCAGCTGGCGCGAGGCCCTGGACCTGCTCGCCGGGGAACTCAAGGCGCTGGACAGCCCCGACGAGGCGGTCTTCTACACCTCGGGCCGGGTCAGCAACGAAGCCGCCTTCGTCCTCCAGCTGTTCGCCCGGGCCTACGGCACCAACAACCTGCCCGACTGCAGCAACATGTGCCACGAGTCGAGCGGCTTCGCCCTGCACGAGACCCTCGGCACCGGCAAGGGCACGGTCAGTCTCCAGGACCTCCACCACGCCGACCTGATCTTCCTGGTCGGACAGAACCCCGGCAGCAACCACCCGCGGCAGCTGTCCGCGCTGGAGCAGGCCAAGCTGAACGGCGCCCGCATCGTCGCCGTCAACCCGCTGCCCGAGGCGGGACTGATGCGGTTCAAGAACCCGCAGAAGGCACGCGGGGTGATCGGACAGGGCGTCCGGATCGCCGACCGGTTCCTGCACATCCGGCCCGGCGGCGACCTCGCTCTGTTCCAGGCCCTGAACCGGCTGCTGCTGGAAGCCGAGGACGCCCGGCCCGGCCATGTGCTGGACCACGCGTTCATCCACGACAGCACCAGCGGCTTCGAGGAGTTCGCCGCGCACGCCCGGCAGACCTCCTGGGACGACGTACTCACCGCCACCGGCCTGACCCGCGAGGAGATCGAGCAGGTCCGCGACGAGGTCCTGCGCAGCAGCCGGGTCATCGTCTGCTGGGCGATGGGCGTCACCCAGCACAAGCACGGCGTCCCCACCATCCGGGAGATCGTCAACTTCCTGCTGCTGCGCGGCAACCTCGGCAGGGCCGGAGCCGGCGCCTGCCCGGTGCGCGGCCACAGCAACGTCCAGGGCGACCGCACCATGGGCATCTGGGAGCAGATGCCCGACTCCTTCCTGGACGCCCTGCAGCAGGAGTTCGGCTTCGACCCGCCGCGCGCCCACGGACTCGACTCGGTGAACTCCATCAAGGCGATGCGGGAGGGCCGGATCAAGGTCTTCCTCGGCGTCGCGGGCAACTTCGTCCGGGCCGCCCCCGACAGCGCGGTCACCGAGGAGGCCATGCGCAGCTGCCGGCTGACCGCCCACATCTCCACCAAGCTCAACGGGTCCCACACGGTCTGCGGACAGACCGCGCTCATCCTGCCCACCCTCGGCCGCACCGAACGCGACCACCAGGCGGGCGGCGAGCAGTTCGTCACGGTGGAGAACTCGATGAGCGAGGTGCACACCTCCCGGGGACGGCTCAAGCCGGCCTCCCCCCTCCTGCTCAGCGAGGTCGCCATCTTGTGCCGGCTCGCCCGCCACACCCTCGGCCAGGGCCCGGGGAACATCCACTGGGACGAGTTCGAAGCCGACTACCACTCGATCCGCGACCGGATCTCCCGCATCGTGCCGGGCCTGCACGACTTCAACCGGCGCGTGGCACGCCCCGGCGGCATCCGCCTGCCCAACCCCGTCAACGAGGGCGTCTACCGCACCGCCACCGGCAAGGCCATGTTCACCCGCAACACCTGGCAGGCGCCCGACGTCCCCGAAGGTCACCTGCTGCTGCAGACCCTGCGCTCCCACGACCAGTGGAACACCATCCCCTACACCCTCAACGACCGCTACCGGGGCATCCACGGCAGCCGCCGCGTGGTCCTCGTCAACCCGGCCGATCTGAACACCCTCGCGCTGACCCAGGGGGACCGCGTCGACCTGGTCACCGTCTGGCACGACGACACCGAACGCCGCGCCGAAGGCTTCGAGGTCGTCCCCTACCCCACGGCGCTCGGCTCCGCCGCCGCCTACTACCCGGAAACCCAGGTGCTGGTTCCCCTGGACAGCGTCGCCGACATCAGCAACCAGCCCACCTCCAAAGGCATCGTCGTCAGAGTGGAGCGCGCGACACCGTAGCCGCATCGTGAGACGGACCCCGCCGCGGGAATGGCGGGAAGCAGGGCTCCGTTGACACCTGTCATGCCCGACACTTCCCCACGGCCCGCGGCCGGCCGCATGCCGCTCGCCGTCTACATCCTCGGCCTGTCCGTCTTCGCCCTCGGCACCAGCGAGTTCATGCTCTCCGGGCTGCTGCCGCCCATCGCCGACGACATGGACGTGTCGATCCCGCAAGCCGGGCTGCTGATATCGGCGTTCGCGATCGGCATGGTGGTCGGCGCGCCGCTGCTCGCCGTCGCGACCCTGCGGCTGCCGCGCAAGACCACGCTGGTCGCCTTGATCTCGGTGTTCGGCCTGGGCCAGGTCGCGGGCGCGCTCGCGACGAGCTACGAGGTCCTGTTCGTCTCGCGGGTCGTGAGCGCGCTCGCCTGCGCCGGCTTCTGGGCCGTGGGCGCGGCCGTGGCCATCGCCATGGTGCCGGTGACCGCGCGGGCCCGCGCGATGGCCGTGATGATCGGCGGACTGTCCATCGCCAACGTCCTCGGCGTCCCGGCGGGCGCCTTCCTCGGCGAGCACCTGGGCTGGCGGTCCGCGTTCTGGGCCGTGGGCGGCGCGTCCGCCGTCGCGCTCGTGGGCGTGGTGACCCTGATCCCCCGCATCCCGCTGCCCGAGCGGCGGCCCCGGCTGCGGGGCGAGCTGGCGATCTACCGGGACCGCCAGGTCTGGCTGTCCATCGTCGTGACCGCGCTCGCCGCCGGCGGCGTGTTCTGCGCCTTCTCCTACCTCGCGCCGCTGCTCACCGACGTGGCCGGGCTTGCGGACGGCTGGGTGCCGACCGTGCTGGCGCTGTTCGGCGTCGGCGCGCTGATCGGCACGACGATCGGCGGCCGGGTCGCCGACGCGCACCTGTTCGGCGTGCTGCTCTCCGGCATCACCGCCTCGACGGTCCTGCTGGCCGCGCTCGCGCTGTTCGCCTCCAGCCCGGCCGTCGTGATCGTCCTCTCGCTGCTGCTCGGCGTCTCCGCGTTCTACACGGCGCCCGCGCTCAACGCGCGCATGTTCAACGTCGCCGGCGCCGCGCCCACCCTCGCGGGCGCGACGACGACCGCCGCGTTCAACCTGGGCAACACCGGCGGCCCCTGGCTCGGCGGCACGGTGATCGACGCGGACCTGGGGTACGCCGCCACCGCCTGGGCGGGCGGGGCGATGACCCTGGTCGCGATCGCCTTCGTCGCCGTCTCGCTGCGGCTGCACAGCCGGTCGCGCGTCGTGACGGGCGCCATGGCCACCGAGCCCGCGAGCATGGAGCGGGCCCAGCGGGTCTGACGCACGCCGAGGTCCGTACATTCACCGGGTAGTCGTACAGGCTCTATGTATGATCATCTGCAAGGGCGGGGTCGTAGCACAGAGGTAGTGCGCCGCGACACCATCTCGGAGGACGCCGGTTCGAATCCGGCCGCCCCGCCCCCTCACCCGACGTTCGTCCCGACCGGGCGCGAGCGCCCTCGTCAAGGGGGCGTGGGTTCGGCGGCGGCCCTGGCGCAGCGGTCGGCCAGTCGTACGAACGCCTCCCTGAGCGCGGGCGGACCGACGACCTCCACGTCCGTGTCGAAGAGGCAGAAGGCGGCGGCGAGAGCGGGCCACGACCAGGATCCGAGGGTGAGCCGGCAGCGGTCCGGGCCGAGTTCCTCGACGACTCCGTCGGCGGCGTGCGGGGACACCGCGGAGGCGGGCGCGTGGAGTACGGCCTGGCCGCGGCAGGGCCACCGGTAAGAGCCGTCGGAACCGCGGAACCTGCCGGTCACGAACGCGGCCACGTCCTTGCCGGGCAGTTCCCGCGAGGTGAAACGGGGGCCGGTGGGGGTGCGCGGGGTGATCCGGTCGGCGCGGAAGACACGCCAGTCCTCGCGGTCCAGGTCCCAGGCGACCAGGTACCAGCGCCCACCGCGGGTGACCAGATGATGCGGCTCCACCCGGCGCGGTGACGGTACGGCGTCGGCCGCGGTGCTCGCCGGGTGGGCCGGGGCGTGGTCGAAACGCAGCACCTCACCGGCCCGGACGGCGGCGCCGAGTGCCATGAGGACGCCGGTGTCCGCCTGGGGCCGCGGCCCGGGCGCGGACCGCTCGACCGAGGTCACATGGAGGGCGTCGATCCGGTGCGACAGCCTGCCGGGCATGACCTGGCGCAGGGTGGCCAGGGCACGGGCCGCCCCGTCCTCGATCCCGGCGCCGGTGGCGGTCCGCAGCGCGACGGCGAGCGCGACCGCCTGCTCGTCGTCGAAGAGCAGCGGCGGCAACCGCGTTTTGGCGTCGAGCCGGTAGCCGCCGTCGGGGCCCTTGGCCGCCAGCACGGGATAGCCCAGCTCGCGCAGCCGGTCCACGTCGCGGCGCAGCGTACGCGGGCTGATGTCCAGCCGCTCGGCCAGTACCCTTCCGGGCCAGTCCCGGCGTGCCTGGAGCAGCGAGAGCAGGGACAGCAGCCGGGCCGAGGTTTTCCGCATGCCCGGCATGTTCGCGCGAGTAGCGGACACAACCTGACCGCTGCTCGAAGCAGAGTGAGCACGGCGGGGCCACAGGGGCCCCGCGGCCGGCCCGCCGTGGGCCGTCCACCGTGATTCCCCCACGAGGCAAGGAGCCCGTCGTGACCGCCAAAGCCGTGACCCACCTGAACTTCCGTGGTGCCGCCCGCGAGGCACTCACCTTCTACCAGGCCGCGTTCGGCGGGGACGTGACCCTGGTGACGTACAAGGACGCCGGGAACGTCCAGGAGCCCGCCAAGGCCGACCAGGTGATGTTCGGTCAGGTGGCCACCGCCGACGGCCTGTGCGTGATGGCCTACGACGTGCCGTCCGGCCTGCCGTGGGACCAGGGCGAGAACGCCTTCTTCGTCTCGGTCCGCGGCGGGACCACCGAGGAGATCACCGCGTACTGGGAGAAGCTGACCGACGGCGCGACCGTCCTGCGGCCACTGGGCGCCGCGCAGTGGGCGCCCCTCTACGGCATGCTGCGGGACCGGTTCGGCGTCACCTGGGTCCTCGACGTCGTGAGCGAGTACAACGCGTGAGCGTGCTCGACGCCCGGTCGCTGAACCGGGCGGCACTCGCCCGGCAGTTGCTGCTCGACCGCGCGGACCTCCCCGCCCTGGATGCCGTCGCGCACCTCGGCGGCATGCAGGCACAGGAGCCGCAGGAACCGTTCGTCGGACTGTGGTCGCGGCTGCGCGACTTCGCACCGCGAGCCCTCGCGGACCTGCTGACCGGACGTCGGGTGGTGCGCACGCACCTGATGCGCCGCACCGTCCATCTCGTGACCGCCGAGGATGTACTGGCCTGGCGCTCCCGCCACGACGCCATGCTGCGCGGACGCGTCCTCGGCACCTACCGCCGCGAGCTGGAAGGGGTGGACCTCGACGAGCTCGCGGCGGCGGGCCGGGCGGTCCTGGCCGACGGCGAGCCCCGCTCGATGGCCGAACTCGCCCGGGCCGTGGCGGGGCGGTGGCCGGATCCGGGACCGCGGGCGCTGGGGGAGATGCTGGTCGCCGCGCTGATCCCGATGGTGCAGCTGCCGCCGCGCGGGCTGTGGCGCACCAAGGCCGGGGTGCGCAACGCCCCGGTCGCGGCCTGGCTGGGCCGCGAGGTCGACCCGCCGGCCCCACCGGGCACCGATCCGGTCGGTGCGGCACTGGTACGGCGCTACCTGGCCGCGTTCGGACCGGCCGCCTCGGCGGACCTGCGCGCCTGGTGCGGACTCGCGGGGCTGCCCGCCGCGGTCGCCGCGGTACGCGGGGAACTGGTCGCCTTCCGCGACGAGCGCGGCCGGGAACTGCTGGACCTCCCCGACGCGCCGCGACCGGACCCCGGGGTCCCCGCCCCGGTGCGGTTCCTGCCGGCCTTCGACAACGCGGTCCTCGGCTACCAGGACCGCGGCCGCGTCATCGACGACGCGCACCGCGGTCTGTCGGCCACCGGCGCCCGTTTCGTCCTCGTCGACGGCCGGGTCAGCGCCACCTGGACCGTCGAGGACGGCACGGTGACCGTCACCCCGCTGCGCCGGCTCACCCGGCCCGAGCGCACCGAGGTCGGCGAGGAGGGGCGGGCCCTGGCGTCCTTCCTCTCCGACGGCGACAGCGACCGGGCCCGGGTCGGGGCGGCGCCGCTCTGAGCGAGGGATGACTCGAAAGGGCCCCTCCCGGCGGGGTCAGGCGCTCGCCACGACGTCGGCGACCACGCAGCTGACGTTGTCGGGGCCGCCGGCTCCGTTGGCGAGGGTGACCAGTTCCCGGACGGCCCGCTCGGGTTCCCCGGCGCCGGCGAGCACCCGGTGGATCTCCTGGTCCTGCACCACCGTCGGCAGTCCGTCGGAGCAGAGCAGGTAGCGGTCCCCGGGCCGGGCGTCGTGCAGGCGCATGTCGGGGGTGGCGTCGGCACCGCTGCCCAGGGCCCGCACCAGCATCGACCGCTGGGGATGGGAGGCGGCCTCCTCCGGGCCGATGCGCCCTTCGTCGATCATCGCCTGCACCACGGTGTGGTCGTGCGTGATCCGGAACAGCTCGCCGTCGCGCAGCAGGTAGACGCGGCAGTCGCCGATGTGGACGAGGGCCAGTTGCGAACCGGTCCAGAGCATCGCGGTGAGCGTCGTCCCGGCTCCCTCGGCGGCGGAGCCGGTCCGGACGGCGCCGCGCACCGCCTGTTGGGCCTGCTCGACGGCGTCCGCCAGGACGTCGAGGAGACCGCCCGCCGCAATGCCGTCCGTCTCCAGGTGCTTGAGCGCCTCGACGGCGGCCGCGCTCGCGGGGGCGCCGTCGTCGCCGAACCCGTCGGCGACGGCGAGCAGACGGGAGCCGGCGTAGGCGGTGTCCTGGTTGGTCTCGCGGACCAGGCCGGCGTCGGAACCGGCGGCGTAACGGATGCTCAGGGGACTCACGGTGGCTGTCATGGCAGGGTCCTCTCGTTCCAGATGACCGACGAGGAAGGCGACCAGGTCCCGCCGTGCGGCGAAGTCGGCCTCGGCCCGCGCCCAGAAGGCGCGGATCTCCTGAGCCGAAGCCCCCGCGTCCAGCGAGCACACGTGCCGGATGCGGACCAGCGGCATCCCCAGCCGCCGCAGCCAGGCGACGAGCCGAGCCCGCTCCACCTGGTCGGGCGCGTAGAGGCGGTAGCCGGTGACCGGGTCGACGCGGGCGGGCGGCAGCAGCCCCAGCTCGTCGTAGAGACGCAGCGCCTTCGGCGACAGCCGGGAGGCCTTCGCGAACGCCCCGATGGTCAGCAACCCCATGCCCACTCCTCCTCGTTCCGGGCAGGTCGCCCGGTGACACGATGCTGTGGCCTGCCCCAAGGTGAAGGTCAACCACCGTCCTGCCGTCAGCCGTCCATGAGCTGTCAGCCCGTCAGCCCGTCAGCCGTCGTCCGGCACGAGACGTGTGACGTGAGGCTCACAGACGTCGGCTGCCCGTGGCAACGAAATGCGGCGTACACCCATTTTCGTGATCTACACCCGGGGGAGAGGGGCACGGGAACGCACTACACCCGACGCAGTACGCCAGTCCAGACCCAGGGTCGGATCAAACGCCGAGAACCCCGGGCGAGCATGGATGTGTACCCCGGTCAGCGCCTCCGCCTTCCCCCATGTGCCGGGTCTTCGTCCTGCCCGCAACCCGACGGATTGGTCCAAAAGGTGGCTACGTTTCTCTATCGACTCGGCCGGAGGGCGTTCCGGCGCCGCGGTCTCGTCGCCCTGCTGTGGGTGGCCGTACTCGTGGGCGCCGGCGTCGCCTCGTCCGCGGCACCGGCCCCGCCCGAAGACTCCTTCTCCATGCCAGGCACCGAGTCCCAGAAGGCGTTCGACCTGCTCGACGAGCAGTTCCCGGCCGCCAGTGCCGAGGGCGCCACCGCGCGCGTCGTGATCCGTGCCCCCGAGGGCGGGAAGATGTCCGACGCGGCCGGCAAGGACCGGGTCGAGGAACTGGTCGCCGACCTGAAGGCCGGCCCGCAGGTCGCCTCGGTGGACGACCCGTTCGAGGCGGACGCCGTCAGCAAGGACGGCACGACCGCGTACGCCTCCGTGACCTACAAGGTCAACGCGATGGAGCTGACCGACGAGGCCCGCGACTCGCTCACCGCCGCCACCGACGCCGCGCGCGAAGGCGGTTACACCGTCGAGACCGGCGGCGACGCGGTCGTGGCCGAGCAGGAGATGGGCGGCACCGCCGAGCTGATCGGCATCGGCGTCGCCGCGGTCGTCCTGCTGCTGACCTTCGGCTCACTGGTCGCGGCCGGCATGCCGCTGCTCTCGGCGATCATCGGTGTCGGCATCGGCATCTCCGCCATCGGTGCGCTGGGCAGCACCCTGGAGCTGTCGGCCACGACGTCCACTCTCGCCATGATGATCGGCCTCGCGGTCGCCATCGACTACGCCCTGTTCATCGTCTCCCGCTACCGGGCGGAGATAGCCGAAGGCCGGGCGCCCGAGGAAGCGGCGGGACGCGCGGTCGGCACCGCGGGCTCCGCGGTCGTCTTCGCCGGACTGACCGTCGTCGTGGCCCTGGCGGGTCTCGCGATCGTGAACATCCCGATCCTCACCAAGATGGGTCTGGCCGCCGCGGGCACCGTAGGCATCGCCGTGCTGATCGCCCTCACCCTCACCCCGGCCCTGCTCGGCTTCGCCGGCAGGAAGGCGCTCAGCCGCAAGGACCGCAGGGCTGCCGCCGGGGCGCGGGCCGCCGCCAGGCCGAGGCTCGGCACCCGCTGGGCCCGCTTCGTCCTGCGGCGCCCGGTCACCGTACTGCTGACCGCGGTCCTCGGCCTCGGCGTGATCGCCGTCCCGGCCGCCGGCATGGAGCTGGGCCTGCCCGACGAGGGCAGCTCGGCCCCCGGCACCACCCAGCGCAAGGCCTACGACATGCTGTCCGAGTCCTTCGGGGCCGGGTTCAACGGCCCGCTGATGGTCACCGTCGACGCACGCGACGCCGGCGACCCGACGGCCGCCGCCGACGCCGTGGGCGAGAGGATCACCGGACTGGGCGAGGCCGCGGCCGTCACCCCGGCCAACTTCAACGAGGAGGGCGACACCGCCGTCCTCACCGTGGTGCCCAAGACCGGCCCGAGCGACTCCGACACCGAGTCGCTGGTGCGCGACATCCGCTCGCTGTCCGGCGACATCAAGGCCGACACCGGCGCCACCATGCTGGTCACCGGCGCGACCGCGATGACGATCGACTTCTCGCAGACCCTGGACGACGCGCTCGTCCCCTACCTGGCGCTGGTCGTCGGGCTCGCCTTCCTGCTCCTGATGCTGGTGTTCCGCTCGGTCCTCGTCCCGCTCAAGGCGGCCCTGGGCTTCCTGCTCTCGGTGGCCGCGGCCCTCGGCGCGGTGGTCGCGGTCTTCCAGTGGGGCTGGCTCGCGGACGTGTTCGGCGTGGACCAGCCGGGCCCGATCATGTCGATGATGCCCATCTTCATGATCGGCGTGGTCTTCGGCCTGGCCATGGACTACGAGGTCTTCCTCGTCACCCGCATGCGGGAGGCGTACGTCCACGGACAGTCCGCCGCCGAGTCCGTCACCACGGGCTTCACCCACGGCGGCCGGGTCGTCGCGGCGGCCGCGATCATCATGATCAGCGTCTTCTCGGGCTTCATCCTGGAGAACGACGCCATGATCAAGATGATGGGCTTCGGCCTCGCGATCGCGGTCCTCTTCGACGCCTTCGTGGTCCGCATGGCCATCGTTCCGGCCGTCCTCGCCCTGCTCGGCACCAAGGCGTGGTGGCTGCCCAAGTGGCTGGACCGCATCCTGCCGAACGTCGACGTCGAGGGCGAGAAGCTGCACCGGGAACTCGGCGACACCGCCGCGCCCGCGGAGCCCACCCGCGAGCCGGAGACGGCCGGAGTCTGACGCACCCGACACCTCACGCACGGCCCCGGTGACCTGGAACCCCAGGCCACCGGGGCCTTCGGGCTACAGGTCCCCGGCGGCGTCGGTGAGTGCCTGGTCGAGGACGGCCACGCCGCGGGCGATCTCGTCGTCGCTCGCGGTCAGTGGCGGTGCGATACGGAAGATGCCGCCCATTCCCGGGAGCTGGACGATGTTCATGTGCAGCCCCAGGTCGAAGCAGCGCCGGGTGACGGCGGCGCCGAGCCGGTCGGCCCCGCCGTCACCCAGCACCTCGTCCCCGACCAGTTCCATGCCCAGCAGCAGCCCCCGGCCGCGGACGTCGCCCACGACCTCGTGGCGGGCGGCGAGCTTGTCGAGGCCCTCGCGCAGCGCCGCGCCCAGCGTGCGTGCGCGCTCGTCCAGCCGGTCGCGGACCAGCACGTCGAGGACGGTGTTGCCCACGGCGGCCGGCAGCGGGTCGTTGACGTGCGTGGTGAAGAACAGGAACCCGCGCTCGTGCGCCCGCTGCTCGATCTCCGGGCTGGTCAGTACGGCGGCCAGCGGCAGTCCCGCGCCGAGCGTCTTGGACAGCGTGAGGATGTCGGGTACGACGCCCTCGTGCTCGAAGGCGTACCAGTCGCCGGTGCGGCACAGGCCGGTCTGGGCCTCGTCCAGGATCAGCAGCATGCCCCGCTCACGGCACTTGTCCGCCAGGGCCGCGAGGTAACCCGGCGGAAGCTCGACCACGCCGCCCGAGGACAGGATCGGCTCGACCAGGCACGCGGCCAGACTGCCGACGGACTGCGCGTCGATCATCTCGAAGCCCAGGTCCAGCTGGCGGCGCCAGTCCAGCTCACCGTCCGCGTCGACGACCGAGGGGCGGTGGCGGTCCGGCACCGGCAGCGCGAAGTTGCCCGGCGCGGCGGGGCCGTAGCCCTTGCGCCCGGCGCTGTAGGTGGCGTTCGCGGCGGCCTGGGTCATGCCGTGCCAGGACCGGGCGAAGGAGACGATCTCGTGGCGGCCGGTGACGAGCTTCGCCATCCGCACCGCGGCCTCGTTCGCCTCCGCCCCGGTGGTCAGGAGCAGCGCCTTCTCCAGCGGCTCGGGCAGGGTGCCGGCCAGCCGGCGGGCCAGCTCGACGACCGGGCGGCTGAGCATGCCGCTGTGCAGGTGGTCGAGGTGGGCGACCTGCTCGCGCACCGTCGAGACGATCGCCGGATGGGAGTGCCCGAGGATGGCACTCATCTGACCGGACGTGAAGTCCAGCAGCTCACGGCCGCTCTCCGTGAACACCGAGGTGCCCGCGGCGCGGACGACGACCTCCGGCGAGAAGGGTGCGTGGCCGGAGTAGCGGATCAGGTGGCGCCCCGGGTCGGCGCCGGGAGTCTCGGAAGGCATGGGACCGACGGTAGGGACACGGCGCTGCGCGTGTCCATCGCACAGATCCGACGACGCTGTGCGTCACAACCGTACAGATCCTCTGTGTGCGCCGTACCATCGCCGTGTGCTCAACTCCGGACGACTGCACCTGCTCAGCCGGCTCGACACGCTCGGTACCGTCCGCGCGGTCGCCGACACGCTGCACCTGAGCGCGTCGACGGTCTCCCAGCAACTGGCGGTGCTCGAGACCGAGACCCGGTGCCGGCTGATCGAGCGGACCGGGCGGCGGGTACGGCTGACCCCGGCCGGGCTCCTGCTGGCCCGCCGGGGCCGGGAGATCCTGGACCGGATGGCCGACGTCGAGGCCGAGCTGCGCGCCCTGAACGACGAGCCCATCGGCACCGTCCGGCTCGGCGTGTTCCAGAGCGCGATCTACAGCCTCGCCGTCCCCGCGGCGAACCGGCTGGCCACCACCCATCCGCACCTGCACCTGGAACTCGTGGAGATGGAGCCGCACGAGAGCGGGCCCGCCCTGCGCTCGGGCGACGCGGACGTCATCGTCACCACCACCGACTACGCCGGCCTGACCTGGGGTGCGGACCTCGAGGTCGTGTCGCTGGGCAGCGACCCGGTCGTGCTGGTGCTGCCGCACGGCCATCCGCTGGCCTCCCGCACCGCGGTCGATCTCGCGGCGTGCAAGGAGGAGACCTGGGCCTGCGACCGGCCGCAGTCGTACATGGCGGACCTGACCGTGCGGCTGTGCCGCGAGGCCGGGTTCGAACCCCGGGTGGCCTGCCGGTTCAGCAACTACCTCATGCTGCTGCGGCACGTCGAGACGACCGGGTCGATCGCCCTGCTGCCCGCCCTCGCCGTCACGACGGACCACGCCGTGGTCACCCGGCGGCTCAGCCCACCCGTGCACCGCAACGTCGCCGTCGTCGTACGGCGCGGCGCCCCGCCGCGCGCGGCGGTCAACGCGGTCATCGCCGCGCTGCGCGACCACCCGGAGATCGAGGCCCTGGCCGCCCCGGACCCGGCCCGTGCGCAGGGGGACGACGCCCCCCGGCCCTGACGGCGCGGCCCGCGATCAGGCGGCGGGGATCCGGCGGTGGAGCCCTCGAGCATCATGCGGACCGACGTCCCGAAGGCCTCCGCCTGATGGTCGCCGAGGAACGAGGTGTGCCCGAACACCTCCAGCACGACCAGGCCGTGCACGTACTCCCACGCGCTCAGGAGGAGGGAGACCGCGGCGGGCGGCAGATCCCCCTGGGCGGGCACGGGGAGTTGTCCCGGATGCTCCCCGCGATGCGTCTGCTCGGCCGCTCGGCCTGGTACGCGCCGCCCGTCCGGCGCAGGTTCCACGCGCGGTTCGGCCTCAGCGAGGGCGGCCCGGCACTCGCGCCGGCCCTGGCTCCGGCGTCGTCGGCCCGGCCGCCCGGGGTGAAGGACTCGACCGGAGTCCGACGCGTCCCGGCCCCGTACTCCACCCGTGTCCGCCTCCCCGGCGGGAGGTCAGGAGCCGACGGCCGCGGGACCCTCGGCGCCGGCCTCGCCGGCCGGTCTGAACTCGACGGCGACGACCCCGTCCACGCTCCGGCAGTGCTCCTCGAGGAGCGGGGCGGACACATGGGCCGGGAGCCGGCCGCTGAGCACGACATGGCCGTGCGTCACGTCGACCTGCACCGACGAGGGTGCCAGGCCGAGCGCCTTCACCAGCGCCTCCTCGATGATCTCCGTGCGGATCGCGCGGTCCGTGCGCAGGAAGACCCGCAGCAGGTCGCTTCTGCTGACGACCCCGGCCAGCCGCCCGTCCTCGTCGACGACCAGCAGCCGTTTGATGCGGTGCCGTGCCATGACCCGGGCGGCGTCCACGACGCTCCAGCTCTCGCGGGCGCACACCGCGGGCGAGGTCATGAGCCCGGCCGCGTCCGTGGCGTCCGCCTTGCCGGCCGACGCCCGGGACCACTCGGCGTGCTCGGGGGAACCGTCGGGCTCCCCGCCCCACATCTTCTGCAGGAGGTCGGCCTCCGACACCACCCCCACGGGACGGTTCTCCCCGTCGAGGACCGGTACCGCCGTGATGTCGTACTCCAGCAGCAGGTGGGCGATCTCCTTGAACGGTGTGCCGCGCTGCACGCGCACCACGGCGTCACTCATCAGATCGCGCACCCTCTGGTGTTTCATCGAGCGTCTTCCCCTCCGCTGCCGGCCCTCGTGGACCGGCGTTCGTCCTTCTTGTCCGTGAAAACGATCGATCGGCCCCGGGAGTGCCCCGCCGCCGTGCGGGAGCTGACGAGGAGCAGTGCGATGTCGTCGCCCGGGGTGGGCGCGTGCCGGATGAGACTGTCGGCCATGGCGTCGAGGTCGCCGGGATCACCGTGTTCCAGGAGCCCGGCGAGAGCCGCGATCGCGTCGTCGAGGTCGACTCCGGGCGCCTCGACGAGTCCGTCGGTGTAGAGGGCGAGCACACTGCCGGGCGGCAGCGGGAACTCCAGCGAGGGGTACGCGGTGTCCGGCTCGATGCCCAGCAGCAGGCCGGGCGGCACGCGCAGGGCCTCGACGTGCCCGTCGGCGTGGCGCAGCAGGGGAGGCAGGTGTCCGGCGAGTGCCACGCAGGCGCGGTGGGTGGCGAGGTCGAGGTGGACGTAGGCGCAGCTGGTGAACAGGCCGGGATCCAGATCGGTGAGCAGGCGGTTGGTGCGGGCCAGGACGTCGCCGGGGGGCGCCCCCACGGTGGCGTGCGCGTGCACGGCGGTGCGGACCTGTCCCATGAGGGCCGCCGCGTCGACGTTGTGGCCCTGTACGTCGCCGATGGTGACGGCGGCCGTGTGCTCGTCGAGACGGATGACGTCGTAGAAGTCGCCGCCGATGCCAAGCCCCCGGGCCGCCGGTAGGTAGCGGGCGGCGACGTTCAGACCGGGCACGTCGGGGAGGGTGTGGGGCAGCAGGGCGGACTGCAGGCGGTGGGCGAGGTGGTGCTTGGCGTCGTAGAGCCGGGCGCGGTCCAGGGCCTGTCCCACCAGACCGGCCAGCGACGTGAGGGCGGCCCGTTCGCCGGGCGGGAAGACATGGGGCCGTCGGTAGGCGAGGAGGAGGGAGCCGATGGGACGGCCGGAGGCGATCAGCGGCAGCACGGCCCAGGCGGCCATCCCGTCCTCGTGCGTCATGGCGGGATAGGCCTCGTGGAGTTCCTCGAACGTCGGCCAGAAACCGGGGACTTCCGTGGCCATGACGTCGGCGCCGGGGATGGCCGAGGAGAGGGGGACCCGGTCGAAGTGCTCCAGGAGCTCCGGGCGGTAGCCGCGCTGCCCGACGATCTTCAGGTGGCCGTCCTCCGGGACCATCACCACCATGCCCTGCGCACCCAGTGCGGGCATCAGCTGGTCGGCGGTCTGCTCGACCACGTCCGGCACACTGACGGCCTCGGTCAGGGTGGAGGCCAGGTGCATCAGGTGGTACAGCACCGTGGCGCGGCTGGGTCCCGCGCTCTGTACCGACCGGGACAGGGGCGCGTCCGCGTCCGGGCTGCCGGGGACGATGCGGACACTCAGGCCCGTGGCGTCCGGGTACAGCTCGAAGGTCAGCCACGTCTTCGGCGGGCGCAGCACCGTGAAGGCCTGCGGCCTGCGGCTGACCAGCGCGGCCCGGTAGCGGTCCTCCACGTGCGGCACGTCCATCCAGGGCAGTGCCTCCCACGGGAGCGCGCCCACCAGCAGGGACCGGTCGACACCGAGCAGCTCGGCCGCCCCCGGGGTGACGAAGACGAGGCGTCCGTCCAGGCCCAGCGCGCACGAACCGCCGGGCAGGCGGTCCACGAACGCGGACAGCACGCCCGCCTCGACGTGGGCGGGCGGGCGCGGGGCCGGCGGCGGCAGGGTCCGGGGACGGTCGGGCAGCAGCGGCTCGCCGCGGTCGAGTGCCCGCTCCAGGCTGTCACCCAGACGGCGGCAGCCCGCCCGGATGGCGTCCTGTTCACCGCTGCTCAGCCGGGCCGGGTGATTCCCGGCCCACAGCAGCACCAGCCCGCCCCGGACGGCGGAGCCCGAGGCCAGCGGTGCGGCCGCCAGCCCGAACTCGTACGGCAGGACGAGCGCCAGCCGCGGATACTGGCGTGCCATCTCCTCCCGGCCGCCGGCCCACACCAGGCGGCGCTCGCGGACCGCGTCCGCGACGGGCATGGGGTCCTTCAGCCCGACCCGCCGCCACGGAGCGGTCATCTCCTGCGGAACCCCTGTGATCAGGACCTGCCACACGGCGTCCTCGCCCGGCGGCAGTGCGTACAGGATCCCTCCGTACGCACCGCTCGCCCGCACCACCGCGGCCATCGCGGAGTCCATCAGCCGTCCACCCGCATCCGCGCCGACAGGGCTGCCCGACGTCGGCCACACCGAACATCACCCATATCTGGACACTACGCCCGTCCCGCCGCGACGGCATGCGAGGGCACGGCGGGACGGGGACCGCCGCCGCTCAGTCCCGGCCGGCGTGCCCCTCGGACCTGCGCTTCACATACAGCCGGCCGTCCGGCCCTCCGGTCCACTCCAGCCGTACGACACCGGGCACGGCGGACTCCGCCACGCGCGAGGCGTCGGACCAGTAGCCGGCGGCCGGGTTCAGGAAGTACGTCGCCCACAGGTCGCCCTTGTGATCGACGAAGAAGTTGTTGTGACCGGCGCCGACCCCCGCGGTGTACCGCTTCGAGTACGGGCCCTCGAACCGGTCGGCCACGGCGACGATCGCGTCGTACTGGTACTGCACCCGGCCGGTCGCGGGCACGTCGTAGGCGTGGCGGACGGTGCCGTCGGTGTTGACGGACGTCCGGTCCCAGGCGGCGTGGACGAGGTGGTACTTGCCCTTGTACTTGAACACGTACGCGCCCTCGAGGTACGGCTCGGGGGAGTAGGGGGTCTGCCGGAACCGGGGCAGGTCCGTCGTCGTGACGATGTCCTCCATGTCGTCCCGGAACTTCGCGTACAGGTCGTTGTGCAGCACGAGCCACGCGTCGTCGCCCTCGGAGAAGAGGCCGCCGTCGATGTGGTGGTAGGCGCCGGGCTCGATGAACTTCGGACCCCCGATGAACGAGTCGCCGAAGGGCTTCTCCAGATTCCCCTCGATCAGCCGGTACGGGCCTTCGACGCCGCCCTCGCTCACCAGCATGAACGAGCCGACCTTGCGGGAGTGGTCGCCCATGCACGCCACGATGTACCAGGTGCCGCGGAAGTAGTGCAGCTCCGGCGCCCAGGCCTGGCCGCGCTTGCCGAACTGCTCGTCGTGCCAGTACTCCTGCCAGGGCGCGACGACCGTGCGGCCGGGCCGGTTCTCCCCGACGAACTCGGGCGACCACACCTTGCCCCGCTCGGCCCCGGGCCGGATGCGCGTCGTGTCGGCAAGCCGCCACGGGCCCTTGATGGAGGGAGCCAGCCACACGAAGATGCCGTCGTTCCAGGGACCGGCGGCCTCGAGTCCGGGCACCCGGGAGGTGCCCGTGGCCACGTACACAGGGCGGCCGTCGACGACGAAGCAGTTCACGTAGGTGTCGCGCATCCACACCGTGCCGCGCTCCTTGTCACGGGGGCGCAGCTCCAGCGGGAGGACGAACGAGTTGTCCTCCCGCGGCCACAGGTCCACCCTGGTGTCCGCGACGCCGTAGGGCTCGGGGTCGGGCCAGTTCCGCGGGTGGCGCCGTGACGCCTCGGCCGCGGAGGCAGCCGCGGGGCCGGTCGCGGGAGCCGCCTGCGCGGCGCTAGCGGGCAGGACGAACGCCGCTCCCACGCCGGCGGCGCCGGCCAGCAGCGATCGTCGGTGGAGTCCGTACTCGGCATCGGTCATCAGTCGGGTTCTCCTTCGTCGTCCCCGTCCGGGAACCGAGGGGCGGCACAGGAGCCGCACGACGGGGCATGGCGCACAGCATGCGAACGCCCGCACATTTACGTCAACAGGCCGGACGAATAATCTGCTCCGACCGGCACAGCCATGGCCCGGTCCACCAGGCATTGTGAACGCTTCATTGCATCTTTCCGTCGGAGTGTTGACGGAATAACCGAGCCTCTCTACGTTGACCGCATGCAGATGCCCAGCGGAGTGCACGCACTGGTCAGGCGGACCCACGAGGAGCGCGTGATGCGTGCGCTGCAGGAGAACGGCGCCATGAGCCGCGGCGAGATCGCCCGGGTCGTGGGCCTGTCGCGCACCACCCTGTCCGAGATCACCGGCAACCTCCTGCAACGAGGCGCCATCGTCGTCGTGGACACCGACGCCTCCCGGCGCGAGGGCAGCGGGCGGCCGGCCGAACGGCTGGCGCTCGACCCGGCGTCGGCGCAGTTCATGGGCGTCGACTTCGGACACCGGCGGGTCCACGTCGTCGTCGCCGACGCCTCGCACGAGGTCATGGTCTCGGGTTCCGTCCGGTACGAGGACACCGCGACCTGGGGGACCCGCACCGAACTGGCCCTGGAACTGGTCGACCGGCTGAGCGGCGAGGCCGGGGTCCACTACGGGGCGCTGCAGGGCATCGGCATCGGCGTGCCCGGCCCCTACCCGGCCCCGGAGGGGGCGGCCTGGCCCCGTGCCGGCGCGGGGACCACCGTGCTCCGTCCGGCACCCGAGGGCGTCGACGTGGCCTTCGCCGAACGCTTCGACGCACCGGTGATCGTCGACAACAACACCCGTCTGGCCGCCCTCGCCGAGGCGATCAGCGGCGCCGACAGCGTCGCCGACCTGGTCTACGTACGGCTGTCGGACGGTGTCGGCGGCGGTCTCGTCGTCGGCGGGCAGCTGGTGACGGGCTCGTCCGGGCTGGCCGGCGAGCTGGGGCACGTGACCGTTGAACCGGCGGGCCGCCCCTGCCGCTGCGGCAAGCGGGGCTGTCTGGAGACCGTGGCCTCGGTGCCCGGAATCCTCGCCGCCTGCTGGGAGTTCGGCCTGCGCCTGGAGAACCTCGACGACCTCGCGGCCGCCGTGCGCCGCGCACACCCAGTCGTGGACCGGGTACTGCGGGAGGCCGCGGGCACGCTGGGCCGCGTGGTCGGCGCCGCGACCATGATGCTGAACCCGGCGAAGGTGGTCATCGGCGGCGAGATCACCCGGCTGGCGCCCGTCCTCGTGGAACAGGTCGCCGCCACCCTCGCCGCCGATATCTTCCCGACCGCGTCCGCCGGTCCCGTCGTCGCCGCCGCCCGGCTCTCCGACGACGACGGCGCCATCGGCGCGCTGGCCGCGGTCTTCCACAGCTCACCCCTCCTGGCGAGGTATCCCGAAACCGCCGACGTGAAGGGCCGTTCCGATGCAACCGACTCCGCCACCGAAGGAGCCGCCCATGTCCGTCCTTGACAAGCGGAGTGCCGACCAGCGGCACCCGCAGCCCGAGAAGGGGCCCGGGGCCCCGCCCGAGGCCGACGCGGGCGACAGCTCGGCGGGCGCCGCCAAGTCCGCGCCGGAGCGCTCCGGTTCCGGCAGGCGACGCGGGCTGCCGCTCGCCCTGAACGCCGTGTCCGTCGCGCTCGGCATCGCGATCTGGTGGGCCCTCGCGTCCGCCGGTGTCAAGCTGCCGACACCGCCCGAGGTCGTGTCCCGCGCCGGCACCCTGATCAGCGACGGGACGCTCGCCGACGACGCCCTCGCCAGCCTGACCCGGGTCCTCATCGGCTTCGCCCTGGGCACGGTCGTGGCCGTTCTGGTGGGTTTCCTGATGGGCTGGTACGGCATCCTGCGCGGACTGATCGAACCCTGGATCCAGTTCTTCCGCACCGTCCCGCCGCTGGCGATCATCCCGCTGGCCGTGGTCGCCATGGGCATCGGTGAGACGCCGAAAATCTTCGTCATCTTCCTCGCCGCCTTCCTGGCCTGCGTGATCTCCACGTTCCAGGGCGTGGTGAATGTCGACCGCACACTGATCAACGCCGCCCGGGTGCTGGGCGCGGGCGACGCCACGATCTTCGCCCGGGTGGTGGTGCCGGCGTCCACGCCGTTCATCCTCGTCGGCATGCGGGTCGGCCTCGGCTCGGCCTGGGCCACCCTGGTCGCCGCGGAGCTGATGGCCGCCCAGGAGGGCCTCGGCTACCGCATGCAGAACGCCCAGCTCTACTACGACCTCCCGACCATCTTCGTCGGGCTCATCTCGATCGGGATCCTCGGTCTCCTCATGGACCGGGTCCTCCTCCTCGCCGAACGCAGGCTCACCCGATGGCAGGAACGCCGATGACCAGCACACCCGCCAAGATCTCCGTCCAGCACGTCACCAAGAACTTCTCGCTGGGCCGGGAGACCTTCACCGCCCTCGACGACGTCTGCCTCGACATCGCCGACCACGAGTTCGTCACCGTCGTGGGCCCCTCGGGCTGCGGCAAGAGCACCCTGATGAACATCCTCGCCGGACTGGAGGCACCCACCGCCGGCCGTGCCCTGGTGGACGGCGCGCCCGTCTCCGGACCCGGACCCGAACGCGGCGTGATCTTCCAGCAGTACGCCCTCTTCCCCTGGCTGACCGTGCGTCAGAACGTCGAGTTCGGCCTCCGGACCGCGGGCGTGTCCAAACACGAACGCCGCGCCAGGGCCGAGCACTTCATCGAACTGGTCGGCCTGGAACGCTTCGCCGACGCGCTCCCCAAGACCCTCTCCGGCGGCATGCGCCAGCGCTGTGCCATCGCCCGTGCCTACGCCGTCGACCCCTCGATCCTGCTGATGGACGAACCCTTCGGCGCCCTCGACGCACTCACCAGGGTCAAACTCCAGGAACAGCTGCTGAAGACCTGGAGCCAGGACAAGCGCACGGTCCTGTTCATCACCCACGACGTCGACGAGGCCGTGTTCCTGGCCAACCGGGTCGTCGTGATGGCGGCCCGCCCCGGGCGCGTCTACGACGTCGTCGACGTCGACCCCGCCATCGAGCGCGACGAGGCCTTCCGGCTCAGCCCCGAGTTCGCCGCACTGCGCAACCGCGTATGGCACTCCGTCTACCACCAGGAAGGCCGCACCGCCGCCCTTTCCGGTTCCCACTCCTCGACGTCATGACCCGGAAAGGACCCATCGCCATGTCCCCAGTCCTCACCCGCAGAAGTCTCACCACCACCCTCGCCGGCGTGGCCGCCATGGCACTGCTCGCCGCGTGCGGCGGCGGCTCGTCCTCCGGCGGGTCGTCGGACAAGGTCCGCTTCGGATACATCAACGACTTCAACGGCGCCAGCCTGATCGCCATCGCCGAGGCCAAGGGCCTGTGGAAGAAGCACGGGCTGTCGGCGGAGGCCACGGTCTTCACCAACGGGCCGCTCCAGATCCAGGCCCTGGGCACGAACAACCTCGACTTCGGCTACATAGGCCCCGGCGCCATGTGGCTCCCCGCCTCCGGCCAGGCCAAGGTCGTCGCGATCAACACGCTCGGCAACTCCGACCGGGTCCTCGCCCAGCCGGGCATCACCTCGATGCAGCAGCTCAAGGGCAAGACCGTCGCCGTACCCGAGGGCACCTCCGGCGACATGATCCTCTCCCTGGCCCTGGAGAAGGCCGGGATGACCAAGGACGACCTGAAGGTCGTCCCCATGGAGCCGTCCACCATCGTCTCCGCCTTCTCCTCCAAGCAGGTCGACGGCGCGGGCTTCTGGTACCCGGCCGCGGCAACGATCAAGAAGCAGGTCCCCGACCTCGTCGAGCTCGCCAAGAACGCCGACTTCGAAGAGGACGTCTCCTTCCCCACCGCGTTCGTCGCGGGCAACAAGGTGGTGGCCGACCAGCCGGAGAAGACCAAGAAGGTCCTCGCCGTGCTGCGCGAGGCCATGGCGTTCCGCTCCGAGCACACCGACGAGGCGATCGAACTCACCGCCGACAAGCTGAAGATCCCCGTCGACCAGGTCGCGGCGGACGCCGCCAACAACAAGGTGCTCAGCGTCGAGGAGCTCGACAAGCTGACCGAGGACGGCACCGTCGTCAAATGGCTGCAGGGCATGAACGACTACTTCGTCGACGCCGGCAAGCTGAAGAAGCCCGTCGACCCCAAGACCTACTACACCGGTGACCTCTTCACGGGAGCGGGCAAGTGACCCAGTCCAGCACCAGCCCTGTTCCCCAGCCCGGCACCGAGTCCGGCACCGAGTCCGGCACCGAGTCCGGCGCTCGGTCCGGCGCGTCCAGGAAGAACATCCTCTTCCTCATGACCGACCAGCACCGTACGGACACCCTCGGCGCCTACGGCAACCCGCTGGCCCACACGCCCGCACTCGACGAACTGGCCGCCACGGGAACCCGCTTCGACCGCTGGTACACCCCCACCGCCATCTGCACCCCGGCCCGCGCCAGCCTCCTGACCGGCCAGGCACCCTTCCGGCACAAGCTCCTCGCCAACCACGAACGCAACGTCGGGTACCTCGAAGACCTGGCCGAGGACCAGTTCGCCTTCTCCCGCGCACTGCGCGAACACGGCTACAACTGCGGCCTCTTCGGCAAGTGGCACGCCGGCAACCGGCGCACCGCGGCCGACTACGGCTTCGACGGCCCCGACCTGCCCGGCTGGCACAACCCCGTCGACCACCCGGACTACCTCGCCTACCTCGCCGAGCACGGACTGCCCCCGTACGAGATCAGCGACCGCGTCCGCGGCACCCTGCCCAACGGCGGTCCCGGCAACCTGCTCGCCGCCCGGCTGCACCAGCCGGTCGAGGCCACCTTCGAGCACTACCTGGCCACCCGCGCCATCGAGCAGCTGGAGCGGTACGCCGCCGACGCCCACGAACGCGACCGGCCCTTCTTCCTGGCCCTGCACTTCTTCGGACCGCACCTGCCGTACATCCTGCCCGACGAGTACTTCGACCTGGTCGACCCCGCGGACGTGGAGCTGCCGCGGTCGGTGTCCGAGACCTTCGAGGGCAAACCCCCGGTCCAGCGCAACTACAGCGCACACTGGACCTTCGACACCATGCCCATCGAGACGACCCGCAAGCTCATCGCGGTCTACTGGGGCTACGTGGCCCTCATCGACATGGAGATCGGCCGGGTCATGGCCGCCATGGAACGGCTCGGCCTCGTGGACGACACGGCGGTGTTCTTCACCTGCGACCACGGGGAGTTCACCGGCTCGCACCGGCTGCACGACAAGGGCCCCGCGATGTACGAGGACATCTACCGCACACCCGGCCTGCTCCGGGTCCCGGGCGCGCCCGGCGGCCAGGTGCGCGACGAGTTCGTCAGCCTCCTCGACTGCACCGCCACCATCCTCGAACTGGCGGGCCTCGACCCGAAACCCGCCGTCGACTCGCGCAGCCTGCTGCCCCTCGTGCGGGGCGAGGCGGTCGAGTGGGACGAGGACATCGTCTGCGAGTTCCACGGCCACCACTTCCCCTATCCCCAGCGCATGCTGCGCGAGGACCGGTACAAACTCGTCGTCAACCCCGACTCCGTCAACGAGCTGTACGACCTGCACACCGACCCGGACGAGCTGCAGAACGTCTACGCCCATCCCGAGCGGGCGGAGGTCCGCGGCCGCATGATGCGCCGGCTGTACGACGTGCTGCGCGAGCGCGGCGACAACTTCTACCACTGGATGACATCGATGTACGACGTCGGCGAGGTGGGACACGACCCGACCCTGAGCGGGCTCGACGAGTCCACGTACAAGGCCTAGCACCGACACGTCCGCAGCCCGATTCGAGGACCCATGACCCGCGCCCACCGCCCGTGCTGCGCCCCCGCGACAGCACCCGTCGCCGTAGACACCGATTCCCCTCCGGCACCGGGGCCGGCCGCCCGCCCGCGCTCGACACGCGGCCAGGTGCGCCTGCCGGGCGGTGAGTTCGCGATGGGGGACGCCTTCGGGGAGGGGTATCCGGCCGACGGCGAGACACCCGTGCACGCGGTACGTCTGAAGCCCTTCCACATCGACGAGACCGCCGTCACCAACGCCCGGTTCGCCGCCTTCGTCAAGGCCACGGGCCACGTCACCGACGCCGAACGCTTCGGCTCCTCGGCGGTCTTCCACCTGGTGGTCGCCGCCCCGGGCACCGACGTCCTCGGCAACGCCGCCGGTGCCCCCTGGTGGATCAACGTGCGGGGCGCCCACTGGCGCCGACCAGAGGGCGCCCACTCCGACATCACCGGCCGGCAGAACCACCCCGTCGTCCACATCTCCTGGAACGACGCCACCGCCTACGCCCGGTGGGCCGGCAAGCGCCTGCCCACCGAGGCCGAGTGGGAGTACGCGGCCCGCGGGGGACTGGCCGGCCGCCGCTACGCCTGGGGCGACGAGCTGACCCCCGGCGGCCGGTGGCGCTGCAACATCTGGCAGGGCCGCTTCCCCCACGTCAACACGGCCGAGGACGGTCACCTGACCACCGCGCCGGTCAAGACCTACCGCCCCAACGGCCACGGACTGTGGAACACCGCGGGCAACGTGTGGGAATGGTGCTCCGACTGGTTCTCGCCCACCTATTACGCCGACTCGCCGGCCGCGGACCCGCACGGCCCCGCGACCGGGACCGCGCGGGTCCTGCGCGGCGGCTCCTACCTGTGCCACGACTCCTACTGCAACCGCTACCGGGTCGCCGCCCGCTCCTCCAACACCCCCGACTCCTCGTCCGGCAACCTCGGCTTCCGCTGCGCCAACGACGAGGACGACAACGGCCTCAGCGCTGGGTGAGGGCTTGGGGGTAGTCGGTGATGATGCCGTCGACGCCGAGGCCGGTCATGGTGCGGATGGCGCCGGGTTCGTCGACGGTCCAGACGTTGATGTCCATGCCGAGTCGGTGGATGCGGTCGACGAGGGTCTGGTCGGTGACGGTGTGCTGGGGGTTGATCTGGTCGGCCCACTGGCTGAGTTCGACCAGTTCGGCGTCGGTGGGGCGGTCGGCGTCGAGGATGCCGACGGGGATGTCGGGCATCCGGTCGTGGAACGCGCGCGCGTCGTCGGTCTGGAAGGACTGGACGGCGAGTTGCCGGCGCGCGAGGGCCTCGCGGACGTAGCGAGGCTTGCTTCGGAGCGTGTCGGCCAGGTCGTCGGCGAGACCGGTGTAGTGGCTGCAGGGGCTGATTTCGGCGAGGAGTCCGGTGCGGCTGTGCTGGATGCGCCGGATGACATCGTCGACGGTGATGAGCGGCTCGCCGGCGTACTTGTCGTGGAACCAGGATCCGGCGTCGAGGCGGCGGAGTTCGTTCCAGGTGAAGTCGGAGACGCGGTAGCGGGGGCGGCCGGGGTAGAGGTCTTCGATGTCGGTGGTGCGTTCCATGGTGCAGTCGTGGAAGTTGACGAGTTTGCCGTCCTTGGTGCGCTGGACGTCGATTTCGACGTAGTCGGCGCGTTGGTGGACGGCGAGGTCGATGGCGGCGGCGGTGTTCTCGGGTGCCATGCCGGAGGAGCCGCGGTGCGCGATGACGTCGGGGCCGGCCGCGGCGTGCGCGGCCGTCGACGTCCAGGCCAGGGCCAGACCACTCAGCAACGCCACCACGACACCGGCGCGCCTCTTGCTCGCAAGCTTCACTGGAGCCTCCCGCGTTCGAATGACTCCCTGGAGGCTCCAGGACCGTGGTTACGGGAAGCCTGCCGCGGCCTGGCGGGCCCGGGATGGGCCGATGGAGCGGAGCGCCGAACCGGTCATCGCAGGAGGAGGGGGCGATTGCGGGCAATCACCCCCTCCCGCCCCACCTTTCACCTGCCGAGGAGGCCCTGGGGGAGGAGCGACTGCGGGGAGGTGGCCGGATGCCCCACCTCCAGCGATCCGAGGAGGCCGTCCAGGAGCTGACCACCGGGAACACCGGCGGACGGGCCGGGCACGGGGGCCGCTTCGGCGACGGGAGCGGAGACCAGCAGAGCGGTGGCCATGGCGGAGACACAGGCGAGCTTCTTGATCATGCCCGTCCCAACGAACGGAGGACCGGGGGGAAACGCTCGCCGTGGTCGGAGTGGGCCAGTCGGGTTCACTTCACTTCAGCGAAGCGGACGGGGGCGTCCGTCAACGTCCGAAAGGCACGAGCCCGGTGGACAAGGAGTGGCAATGAAGGCAGTAGCGATCCGGACATTCGGCGACCCCGACGGCCTGACGGTCGTCGGCCTACCGGCTCCCACCCCCGAGGCGGGGAAGTGCCGGTCGCGACGGAGACGATCGGCGTCAGCAGTACCGGAGAACAGCGTCTCGTCCCACTCCCAGCCGGCCCCCACGACCACCCGCCACTCCCTCGCTCCCGTAGGTGTCCGACCGAGCCCCATGATCCCATCGTGCAGCCGGTGCGCCCGTCCTGCGCCCTGCCCCGCCTCCGTGTGGCGCCGCACACTCACAGGCATGGGGGACGCATACGAACCGAGCCTCTTCCCGGTGCCGGGCCCCGACGGACACCGGCAGCCGGCCGCCGACGCGCCCCGGCCCTGGGAGAACGTCGACCGGCGGCAGGCCGCCCGTGACGGCGCCACCGGGCCCGAGCCGCCGGCCCGCCCCGTCTGCCCGCACTGCGGCCTGGCCGGCGAACGCCGTCCCACCTACACCGGCCGGCACGTCCTGCTCGAACCCCTGCTCACCGTGCCCGCCCACCTCGTCCCCGGCGGCCACCGCTGGCACGTCGACCCCGGTGGGCAGGCCTGGAACGGCGGCCTGGACGAACCCTCGCCCGGGGCCACCTGCCGCGTCCCCCACCAGCTCACCTGCCCGGGCCTCACCCTGGACGAGATCAAACCGTGGCGGTGGCTGGACGAGGTGCGCGAGGAGAACGCCCGTCGAGCACGGCGGCAGGCGGACGGGACGGGTTGCCCGGAGGTGTTTCCCGACGCGGGCTGATCGTCCGGCGGCGGTCGATTGTCAGTGCCCACCGGCACAATGGACGGCATGAGACCGTTGGTCCTCACCGACATCGAGCGGGCCGTCCGCAGCAGTTGGGGTGCCGACACGTGCACGCCCGAGTTCCGGTCGCAGTGGACCCGGGACAACCCGGCCAGGGACCAGTGCGGCGTGACCGCCATGGTGCTCCACGACCTGCTGGGCGGCGAGCTGATCCGGGGCGAGGTGCACGTCGCGGGCGAGCGGATCGACTACCACTGGTGGAACCGGCTGGGCCCGGGCCTGGAGGTCGACCTCACCCGGGAGCAGTTCGGCCCGCACGAGACCGTCATCGGCGGCACCGTCGTCCCCCGGCCGCCAGAGATACGCCGGCTCCGCGCGGAGTACGAACTGCTCCGCCGGCGCGTCCTGGAACGGCTCGAGCGGCAACGGGCGGCCTCGTAACAGCCCGGCCGGGGTTGCGGCGGCCGCGACGCCCTGGAGTGTCGCCCGCAAAAGCGCCCGGCCCTACGACGACTCGCGCACCACCAGCTCCGTCGGCAGCGTCATCTGCTGCCGGGGCGCACCGTGCTGCGTGATGTCGGTCAGGATGCGGGCCATGGTCCGGCCCAGTTCCTCCACCGGCTGACGCACCGTCGTCAGGGGCGGGTTGGTGTGGCGGGCCAGGATGGAGTCCTCGAAGCCGACGACGGCGACGTCCCCCGGCACCTGCCGCTTCCACCGGCGCAGTTCGGCCAGGGCACCGACCGCCATGAGGTCGGACGCGGCGAAGACGGCGTCCAGGTCCGGGGCGCGTTCAAGAAGCAAACGCATGGCGCGCGCGCCGCCCTCCTCGGTGAAGTCACCCGCCTCGACGAGGAGTTCCCTCGCCGCAACGCCCGCCTCCACGTGCGCGGCGCGCCAGCCGGCGAGCCTGCTGCGGCCGACGTCCATGTCCAGCGGGCCGGTGATCGTGGCGACCCGTCGCCGTCCGCTGCCCAGCAGATGCCGCACCGCGGCGGCCGCCCCGCCGGCGTTGTCGGAGTTGACGTAGCTCAGCCGTTCGCCCGCGTCGCGGCGCCCGGCGAGCACGGTCGGCAGGCCCATCTCCTCCAGCATGCCCGGCAGCCGGTCCTCGGCGTGCACCGAGACCAGCAGCACGCCGTCCACGCGACGGGTCGCGACCGACTCGGTCAGCTGGTCCCGCTCGGCCTGGTCACGGACGAGCATCAGCTGCAACTGGGTGCGACTCTCGGCGAGGGCGCCGCTGACTCCGCGGATGAGCGCGGCGAAGAACGGCTCCGAGCCGAGCCGGCTCTCCGACTCCGGGATCACCAGGGCCACGGCGTTGGTGCGGTTGGTCACCAGGCCGCGGGCGACCGAGTTGGGAACGTAGTTGAGTTCCTTGATCGCCGCAAGCACTCTCTCCCGGGCGTCGGCGCTGACCAGCTCCGAGCCGTTGACGACACGGGAGACCGTGGTGCGGCCCACGCCGGCGCGGGCGGCGACCGTTTTGATCGTTGGACGGCGGTTGCCGGTCATGTACTCCCCCCTCGGCGGCCGCGGCGGCGATGCCTGCCGCGGAGGTGACCTGCGGCAATTCTTGCAGACACCGCGGTCGGCGGAGCACCCCCCGGCCTCCGGGAAGCGAACGCGGCGTGCGGGTGGCCGGGGGAACTTGCGTTCAAGTCATTGACAGATCGGCCGGTTGCCACGAGTCTTCGATGCGCCGGTGGGAACGTGCCCACCAAAATTGGGCACGTTCCCACCCCGTGTTCGAGCCGCTGTCTTTCATCGCTGTAGCCATCGCAGTAGTCATCGCAGAACTCGTCACTCCGATGTGTCAGCGCCGTCGCTAGGAGGAGATCCATGGGCACTCTCGGTTCATTGCGCAGAAAGGCGGTGGCGACGGCCGCGGCCGTCGGCGCGCTGGCGCTCGTCGTCGGCTGCGGAGGCAGCGACGACTCGGCCACCGGCGGTGGCAAGAAGGACGGCAAGGTCACCATCACCATGGGCATGTACGGGGTGATGGGCATCAAGGAGACGGGCCTTCTCGAGCAGTACGAGAAGGAGAACCCCAACGTCGACATCAAGGCCGAGATCGCCGGCGACGAGCAGACGTACTACACCGCGCTGCAGACCAGGCTCGCCGCGGGCAAGGGCCTGAAGGACATCCAGGGCATCGAGATCGGCCGGGCCAAGGAGATCACCGACACCCAGGCGGACAAGTTCGCGGACTTCTCAGACGTGCCGGGCACCGACCACTTCCTGCCGTGGAAGGAGTCCCAGATCAGCACCGAGGACGGCAAGGTGCTGGGCCTGGGCACCGACATCGGCCCGATGGCCGTCTGCTACCGCAAGGACTACTTCGAGAAGGCGGGCCTGCCCACCGACCGCGAGGAGGTCGCCAAGCTCTGGGAGGGCGACTGGAACAAGTACGTCGAGGTCGGCCGCACCTTCAAGAAGGGCTTCAAGGGCGGGGACGTGGCCTACATGGACGCGGCCAGCGGCCTGTTCAACGCCATGGTCTACGGCTACCCCGAGCAGTACTACGACGACAAGGGCGAGCTGATCTACGACACCAACCCGGCCGTCAAGGAGGCCTGGAACCTCTCCGCCGACGCGGCGGAGGACGGGCTGACGGCCAAGCTCCGCCAGTTCCAACCCGGTTGGGACCCGGGCCTGGCCAACGGCACCTTCGCCACCGCGGTGTGCCCGGCGTGGATGCTCAGCCACATCAGTGAGAAGGCCGGTGACGCGAACAAGGGCAAGTGGGACGTCGCCAAGGCCCCCAAGGGCGCCAACTGGGGCGGCTCCTTCCTCGGCGTGGTCGAGCAGAGCCCGGTGAAGGAGGAGGCCAAGAAGCTCGTCGCCTGGCTGACCGCGCCCGAGCAGCAGGCCCACATCTTCAAGGAGATCGGCAACATCCCCTCCTCGCGCGAGGCGCTGGACAGCCCCGACGTGAAGAACGCCAAGTCCGAGTACTTCAGCGGGGCGCCGATCGGCCAGATCTTCGGAGCGGCCGCCCAGGAGATCCCGGACAAGCAGGTCCTCGGCCGCAAGGACGGCACGATCAAGGACACCTTCTCCCAGGGCCTGGCCCTGATCGAGCAGGGAGACGCCTCGCGTGACGAGGCGTGGAAGACCACCGGGGAGCGCATCGAGAAGGCGGTCGGCTGACTCACCGCTCCCGAGGCCACCCGGGTCCGCCCGCGTCCAGGCACAGGTCCTGGCCGGCGGGCCCGGCGCCGGCGCACACATCCGCTCTCAGGAAGGAAGACCGGTGGCCACCTCCACCACCAAGGCCCTGGCCGGGGGCGAGCCCGAGCGCCCGTCCCCGCGGACGGGCGGCGAGAGCCCCGCCCGGCGGCGCGGCGCTCTCTGGCACCGGCTCGACATCAAGGGCGCCCCGTACGCGTTCGTCGCGCCGTTCTTCATCGTCTTCGCCGCGTTCAGCTTCTACCCCCTGATCTACACCTCGTGGATCTCCCTGCACGACGTGGAGCTGGCCACCCTCGATGTCATGGAGTGGGTGGCGTTCGACAACTACGTGCAGCTGTGGGGCGACTCGCGGTTCTGGAACGCGCTGCAGAACACCATCACCATCGGCGTCATCTCCACGGTGCCGCAGCTGATGATGGCGCTCGGCATGGCGCACCTGCTCAACTACCGGATGCGCGCCTCGCTGTTCTTCCGGGTCGCCTCCCTGGTCCCCTACGCCACCTCCGTCGCCGCGGCCGCCCTCGTCTTCACCATGATCTTCGAGCGCGACTTCGGCATGATCAACTGGGCGCTCGGCTCGGTCGGGATCGACCCGGTGGACTGGGAGGCCGACAAGTGGCCCTCCCAGATCGCGATCTCCACCATCGTCATCTGGCGCTGGACCGGCTACAACGCGCTGCTCTACCTGGCCGCGATGCAGGCCATCCCCGCCGACCGGTACGAGGCGGCCTCCCTCGACGGGGCCTCCCGGTGGCAGCAGTTCATCCACGTCACCGTCCCCGGGATCCGCTCCACCATCGTCTTCACCATCGTGCTCTCCACGATCGGCGCCACCCAGCTCTTCGGCGAGCCGCTGATCTTCGGCCAGGGACCCAACGGTGTCACCGGCGGCGCGGACAACCAGTACCAGACGCTGGGCCTGCTGCTGTACGAGGAGGGCTGGAAGAACTACCAGATGGGCCGCTCCGCGACCGTCGCCTGGGCGATGTTCATGCTGCTGGTCCTCGTCTTCGTCGTGCAGCGCGTCATCAAGCGCCTGCGCTCCCGTACGTCCTGACCTGGAGCCGCCATGACCACCCAAAGTCTCCCGGCCCGGACCGACGCCCCGGCCCGGACCCCCGCCGTGAAGGCGAGCGGCCGCGGTGGCCGCCGGCTGCTGCGCCAGCGCGCGGGCCGCCAGCACCACGCCGGCCCCCTCGCCTACGTGCTGCTCGCCATCATGGCGATCCTGTCGATCTTCCCGCTGTACTGGACGATGGTGGCCGCGTCCACCGACAACACCCGGGTCAGCCAGACGCCGCCCCCGTTCCTGCCCGGCCCGAACCTGTTCAGCAACCTCGCCCGGGCCTGGGACGAGGCGGCGATGGGCAAGGCCATGATCAACAGCCTCATCGTGGCCGGGGTGATCGCCCTGTCCACGGTGCTGTTCGCGACGCTCGCCGGGTTCGCCTTCGCCAAGCTGCGGTTCAAGGGGCGCAACGCCCTGCTCATGCTGGTGATCGGCACCATGATGGTGCCGCCGCAGCTCGCCGTCGTGCCGCTGTTCATGATGATGGCCGACCTCGGCTGGTCGCAGCAGCTGCCCGCCGTCATCTTCCCGACGCTGGTGAGCGCGGTCGGCGTGTTCTTCATGCGCCAGTACCTGACGGAGGCGCTGCCGGACGAACTCGTCGAGGCCGGACGCGTGGACGGGGCGCACTCGCTGCGCATCTTCTGGAGCATCGTGCTGCCCATCGCGCGGCCCGCGATGGCCGTCCTGTTCATGATCACGTTCGTGCACGCGTGGAACGACTTCTTCTGGCCGTTCGTGGTCCTCGACATGACCAACCCGACGGTCCCCGTCGCGCTCACCCAGCTCAGCGCGGGCTACGTCCGCGACCAGTCGCTGATCATGGCCGGCGCGCTGCTCGGCACGCTGCCGCTGCTGGCGATGTTCGTCGTCTTCGGCCGCCAGATCGTCAGCGGCATCATGGCCGGCGCCGTCAAGGGCTGATCCGCCGCCGTGCGGCCCGGCCCCGCGCCGTCCGGGCCGTTCGCCACTTCTCCGGGCACGCGCCCCGCGCACACATCCACCACCGAAAGGACTTACGTGGTCACCGCAGCACAGCAGACCGCGTCCGCCCCGGACGCCGCCCGCACCTTCCCCAAGGGCTTCCTCTGGGGCTCCGCGACCGCCTCCTACCAGATCGAGGGGGCCGCCGCGGAGGACGGCCGCACCCCGTCCATCTGGGACACCTACGCCCGTACCCCCGGCCGGGTCCGCAACGGCGACACCGGTGACGTCGCCACCGACCACTACCACCGCCGGAGCGAGGACGTCGCCCTGATGGCCGAACTCGGCCTGGGCGCCTACCGCTTCTCCCTCGCCTGGCCCCGGATCCAGCCCACCGGCCGCGGCCCCGCCGTACAGAAGGGCCTGGACTTCTACCGGCGGCTGGTGGACGAGCTGCTGGAGAAGGGCATCCAGCCCGTCGCCACCCTCTACCACTGGGACCTGCCCCAGGAGCTCGAGGACGCCGGCGGCTGGCCCGAGCGCGCCACCGCCGAGCGGTTCGCCGAGTACGCGGCCCTCGCCGCCGACGCCCTCGGCGACCGGGTGAAGACCTGGACCACCCTCAACGAGCCCTGGTGCAGCGCCTTCCTCGGCTACGGCTCCGGGGTGCACGCCCCCGGCCGCACCGACCCGGTCGCCGCCCTGCGCGCCGCACACCACCTCAATCTGGCGCACGGCCTGGCCGCCCAGGCGCTGCGCGACCGGGTCCGCGCCGACGCCCAGGTGTCCGTCACCCTCAACGTCCACCACGTCCGCCCGCTCACCGGAAGCGACGGCGACGCCGACGCGGTCCGCCGGATCGACGCGCTCGCCAACCGGGTCTTCACCGGACCCATGCTGAACGGCGCGTACCCGGAAGACCTCTTCAAGGACACCGCCGAGCTGACCGACTGGTCCTTCGTCCAGGACGGCGACCTGCGCCAGGCCCACCAGCCGCTGGACTTCCTCGGCGTCAACTACTACACGCCCACCGTCGTCTCCGGGACCGACGGCAGCGCCACCCACACCTCCGACGGACACGGCAACAGCTCCCACAGCCCCTGGCCGGGAGCCGACCGCGTCGCCTTCCACCAGCCGCCCGGCGACACCACCGCCATGGGCTGGGCCGTCGACCCGAGCGGCCTGTACGACCTGCTGCGCCGGCTGGCCGCCGACTTCCCGAGGCTGCCGCTGGTCATCACCGAGAACGGCGCCGCCTTCGACGACTACGCCGACCCCGAGGGCCGGGTCAACGACCCCGCCCGGATCGCCTACGTACGCGGCCACCTGGCCGCCGTCCATCAGGCCATCCTGGACGGCGCGGACGTGCGCGGCTACTTCCTGTGGTCGCTGCTGGACAACTTCGAGTGGGCCCACGGCTACAGCAAGCGCTTCGGCGCCGTCTACGTCGACTACCCGACCGGCACCCGCATCCCCAAGGCGAGCGCGCGCTGGTACTCCGAGGTCGCCCGCACCGGCGTACTGCCCGGCGCCTGACCGGGCCGGTGCGGCGCGCAAGCCGCCCCGTGAGGCGTGCCGCACCAAGGGCCCGCCCCCGCCCTCCGCACATGCGGCGAGCGGGGGCGGACTCTTGTCCCGGCCGGGTCAGTCGAGCGGCGCGAGGGTGAGCCGGGCCTCGGCCGGGCTGCCGTCGTGCACCAGCGACTCGTGGTTGCCGACGTCGTCGAAGGCGAACGCGTACGCCTTCCCGTCGGCCATGTGGTCGTGGATGATCCGGGCGTAGTGGTTGGTCACCGAGTCCTGGTAGAAGTTCGCCGCCGAGGGGTCGGGCTGGTTGGGGTTGCTCAGCAGCGTCGAGCGGTTGAAGCCGGCGCACAGCGTGCGGGAGATCGGCCCGCGCACCTGGTCGTTGGGCGCGTCCAGGAGCCGGTGGCAGCCGAAGACGCTGGAGGCGTCGGGCTTCTGGAAGCTGGTGACGACCGCGCCGGAGCTGTTGGTGAAGTTCATGACGTTGCCCGACACCCGCCCGAAGTACTTGGTGTCCGGCCGGTCCCCGAAGGGCGTGACGGTGAGCGTGGTCGTCGCGTACTTCTGCCAGACCCGGTTGATGTAGTCGTCCATGACCGAGGCGGGCAGCGCCCCGGTCTCCACCCCGTACAGCGGCGCCAGCGCCCGCAGCACGGTGCCGTCGGGCCGGGTCTGGATCAGGCCGCCCCAGCCGGGCTGCGCCCGCAGCGCGTTGAACACCCCGTTGTAACCACCGGGATTGAGCTGTCCGGCGCTGATCACGCCGCCGTCGGCGCGCTGCACGCCGACCGTGTAGGGCGCGGAGAACATGTCGACCTGGGTGCTGTTCAGCCACAGTCCGCCGTCGTTGAGCGTGTACTCGGACCAGTTGAAGAGGATGTTGCGGTTGGGGTCGCTCGGGTTCTGGACGGCGGGCTGGACCAGGCCGCCCGTGGTCAGCCGGAAGTCCAGCTTCTGGCCGTAGGAGAAGTAGATGCGTCCCGACAGCTTCGGGATGCGGATGGTCTTGGTCTGTCCGGCGGCCGGTCCGGGGATGGACGCGTCGGGTGCGGGGGTGGGGGGACTGCCGCCGGCGGGCCAGGCGTGGAAGGTGCCGTTCTCGTCCGCCCAGCCCTGCTGACCCGTCGTCAGCGAGGTGCCCAGGTTGTAGATGTGGACGGCGTCACCGCGGGCGGAGTTGTTGGTGATCGTCAGGGGGATGGTGGCGGGCACCGCGGCGTCCGCGGGCGGTGCGGCGCCGAACGTGAGCAGGGCGCCGGTCAGGCCTGCGGCCGCGGCCACGGCGAGCAGACGGTGTCTGAGTCGGGAGAGCACTCTCCACCTCCGTGCGGGTGTGGGGGAATTGGTCCGTACCGATTCTGAGAGCGCTCTCAGCGTTGCGCCCGGCCGCGTTCATGTCAATGTGTGGGACGGAACGACGCGGGTCGTCCGGTCCAGGTCCGCCCTGGCCCGGTCCCGCACCGGAGCCGCGGGCGGGCACCGGTCGTGATGACCGGCGCCCGCCCGGTACGGCCTCGCCCGAAGATCCGCGTTGCCGTCCGGCCCGTCGGGCGAGGCGGCCGCCCGCCTACTTGACGAGGGCCGACTCGGGGCTGCCGTCGCCTCCCGACGGCAGCGCGGCCGACTCCTCGCTTCCGGCGCAACGGTGGGAGCGGACGCCGGTCATGCCGAAGGCCGTCAACGCCGCGGCGACGGCGGCCGCCACCCCGCAGACCAGGAACGCGGTGCCGAAGCCGCTGCCCAGCGCGTCCAGGGCCAGTCCGTGTGCCGCGGACCCCGGCGCCCCGGGCGGCAGGCTGTTCACGGCGATGGGTCCTCCGGCCTCGGCGACCGCGCGCGCCGCCGCAGCCTGGTCGGCCGGCAGATCCGCGCCGGACAGGTTCGCCGCGAAGGCCGACCCCGCGTTGCTCAGGGCGACCGCGCCGACGACGACGGGTCCGAGGGCGAAGCCCAGGTCGCGCAGCATGTTGGTGGTGGCGCTGGCCATGCCCGCCAGCTGCTGGGGCACGCTGTTCAGCGCCACGGCCGTCACCGAACTCACCGTCAGGGCGAAGCCGACGCCGATCAGCAGCGCGGGCGCCACGAAGGGACCGAGGTGCGGGTCGGTGACGTCCAGCCCGGTGCACAGCAGGCAGCCGATCGCCATCAGGACGAAGCCGGAGGTGAGCAGCCAGGACGCGGCGACCCGGTGCAGGAGCCGGGAGACGACGGGGATGAGCAGGAAGGCCGGTCCCTGGAGGAGCAGGAAGGGGATGGCGACGCGGATCGGGTCCTGGTGCTGCACCGGACCCAGCCACATGCTCGTCGCGAAGCAGGCGCCGAGGAAGGCGAGCATGCCGATGACCGCGACGACGGACGACACCGTGAAGGCCCGGTTGCGGAACAGATTCAGGTCGAGGATCGGGGACTCGGCACCCAGCTCCACCAGTACGAACGCGGCGAGGAAACACGCGCCGAGGGCGAAGGCCAGCATGACGGGCAGGGTGGTCCAGCCCGACTCGGGCCCCTCGACGGCGCCGTACAGCACCAGGACGAGGCCCACGGCGAAGGTGATCTGACCCGGCACGTCGAACCTGCGGCCCTCGGGGGCCTTCGACTCCTTGGCCAGTACCAGGGTGAGCACCGTGCTGACCAGTGCGAGCCCGACGAGCACCCAGAAGGAGCCGCGCCACGAGCCGACCTTGGCGAACATGCCGCCGAGCAGGGGCGAGACGGCGGCGCCGGCGGACAGGAAGCCGCTCCAGACGGCCACTGCGTGCGCCCGCTGCCGCGTGGTGCGGGTGACGGAGGTGATCGCGGTGAGCGAGCCGGGGAACATGGCGCCGGCGCCCAGTCCGTTGAGGGCGGCACCGATCCACAGCACCTGGACGGTCGGCGCGAGCGCGGCCACGGTGCTGCCCGCCGCGACCAGGGCCGTGCCGGCCACGACGAGCCTGCGCCGGCCGAAGAGGTCGCCGAGGACGCCGAAGGTGAACTCGAAGCAGACTACGGCGATCATGAACGCGGCGGTGATCCAGGTGAGCTGGGACCCGTGCGTGCGGAGGTCCTCCTGGAGCAGCCCGTTCAGTGAGGCGGGCAGCGCGTTCGCGACCTGGGCCACGAAGACCGCGGCGCAGGCGGCAGCCAGTGTCCCCGCGTAGCCCGGTGTCCGGGCGGCCCCCGCGGTTGGGCCCGGGGACGTCGTCGTCCCGTTGTTGAGCGTCATTGCTGATCTCCCTGGCTGGGAAAGGACGGGCGTCCCCGGAAGCGGGAGGCCTCGAAGCGTGGAAGGGCTCGGCTCTGCGTGCGCGGTGGGGGAGAGGGGCACGACGCGAGTCGGGCGTGATGCCGTGGAGAATGACACTCGCTTTACGGTGCGTCAAGGGTATGTACAGGCTGTTCTGTACGGAGGCGCTCTGTACGTTCGATGTGCGCGGCACGTTAGGATCCGGTCATGGCGAACCTTCGTGAGGCGCAGAAGCGGATGACCCGCCGCCTGCTGCTGGAGTCAGGACTCGAGACCTTCAAGACGAAGGGCTACGCCGCCACCACGGTCGACGACATCGCGACCGCGGCGGGCACCACGCGGGTGACCTTCTACGCGTACTTCCCCTCCCGCAGCGACCTGATGAAGGCGCTCATCGACGAGCAGCTCAACGAGGCGTTGCAACGTGTCCGTTCCCCCGAGCACGGCTCCACGGCACGGGACCTCGTCGCCACCGTCGCCGAGGGGACGCCGGAGGCGATCACGGCATGGCTGCGGCGGACCGCCGACATCTGGCCGGCCATCCGGCCGATCATCCGCATCGGCCGCGACGCCTCGGTGGTCGATCCGGAACTTCCCGACCTGGTCGAGCGATGGCTGGAGGAGGCCATCAGCGACATCGAGGACGGACTGGCGGCAGCCGGACGCCTCGAGCCGCACCAGCGGCACTTCCGAGGCGTCCTCGCGATGGCCGAGCTGGATTTCGTCGCCCAGCACTGGGACCGCGTCGACTGGAAGCTCAGCCGTGACCAGATGATCGACGAGCTCGCCGCCAGCTGGGTGCGGCTGCTGACCTGACGCCGAGGCTCAGGCGGGACGTCAGGCGGGCGCGGCCGCGTCGAAGAGCAGCGTCCGAAGCCATTCGACGAAGTACTGATCGCCCAGGCGGGGATTCCAGACCATGTCGATCCCGAGCCCCGGCAGCGGGAACGGGAACTCCTCGATCCGCAGGCCGGCGAGCGAGCGCATGGTGATCGCGACCCGGTGCCGAAGGAGGGCGACGCCGCCCGCGCGTGCGACCAGGAAGGGCACGAGGAGGAAGTCGGAGCTCAACTGGCCGACCCGGTAGGGGATGCCCTTCTCCTCCAAGAGCGCGTACGGGAAGACCCGGCGTTCGGTGTCGACGACGACGTGCGGCTGCGTGGTGAGCAGGTCGAGGGCGCTCGCTTCCGGCGGCGTGTCCGGTGAGGCCGCCACCACACAGCGGTCGTTGTAGAGCCGCTCGCGGGGGTACGGCGAGAAGTGCCCTTCGGAGATCAGCGCGACGTCGACGCCCTGGTCGGTGAAGGTGGCCTCGGTCGGCACCGTGAACGTGCGCAGCCGCAGCGTGGCGTGCGGAGCGCGCTCGGCGACGAGCCGCGTCAGACGGGGACCCACGACGAACGCCGTGCTGGTGGTCATGGCGACCGTGATGACCCGCTGATCCGCCAAGGGGTCGAAGGACGGGAAGTTCACTACGCGTGCCGTCTGCCGCAGGGCCCCGCGCAGCGGCCCCAGCAGCTCCAGCGCGCGCGGGGTGAGTGTGGCGCCCGCCTTGTGCGGGACGACGAGGTCGTCCCCCAGCATCCGGCGCATCCGCGTCAGGGCGTGGCTCATCGCCGGTTGCGACAGACCGACCCGCTGCGCGGCCCGGGTCACCGAACGCTCCTCCAGGAGCGCGAGGAGGGGCACCAGCAGGTTGAGATTGACCGACGCCAGTCGGTCCAGGTCCGTACCCGTGGTGCCCTCGGCCTCTGTGCCCATGCGGCGAACCCTACGTGGTCGCCCGCGCCGTCCGACGCAGCCGGGGGATCGGGATCCGGTAGTCGAGCGCCGCCACGTCGCCGCTGCCGTCCCGGCGCGACCAGCGCATCAGCGCCGGTCCGCCTCCCGGTCCACCGTCGAGGTACTCCGGCTCCCCTGCCACCGGGAAGTGACCCACCGCCTTCAGGCTCAGCCCGAACTGCTCCGTCCAGAAGTAGGGCTGGAGCCGGAGGGGAGGGGCCTCGTCGCCGCGTACGAGTGCCCGGGCGGCGACCTTCGCCTGCTCGATCGCGCTGCTCCACAGCGGGATCCGGCGCGGCCCGTGCGCGGTGGGCAGTACCGCCAGGTCGCCCGCTGCCGCCACGTCGGGCCGCGCCAGCCCACGGGAGTCGACGGGCACGGCGCCCTTCGCCACGAGTCCCGTGCCCGCGAGCCATTCCGTGTTGGGCACGTCGCCGGCGGCGGTGATGGTCAACTCCGCCTCCAGGACAGGGCCCTCGTCGAGGGCGACCCGGATGCCTCCGGCCCCCCGCTCGAGGTGTGCCGCCGCGGTCTCGACGACGGTGAGACCGCGGTCGAGCGCGGCCGTGCGGAAGACGCCGGCGAGGTACGCGCCGAGTTGGAGGACCATCGGCACGCCCTGGGAGACGAGGGTGACCCGGCAGCCGGCGGCCAGGCACCCGGACGCGATCTCCATACCGAGCGGGCCTCCGCCCACCACCACGACCGACGGTTCGGCCGCCAGCCGGCCGCGCAGGGCGAGCGCGTCGTCGAGCCCGCGCAGGGTGAGCTCCTCGGGCAGGTCGGACAACCGTCGCGCCCGGGAGCCGGTGGCCAGCACGAGCCGGTCGTAGGGCAGGTTCGTTCCGTCGTCGAGGGTGACGAGCCGGCGCTCGGGGTCGAGCCCGGCGGCGCGTACGCCGAGCAGCTCGGTCGCCCCGTGACCGGTCGGCGGGAGCTCGTGCGACGCCGTGTCGTCGCCGTCGAGCAGCAGTGCCTTCGACAGGGCCGGGCGGCTGTACGCGGGACGGCCTTCGTCGCCGACGACGGTCAGTTCCCCGTCGAAGCCGGCCTCGCGCAGCGTGTCGGCCGCGGTGAGCCCGGCGATGCCGTTGCCCACGACGACGATCCGGCGGGGCGTGCCGCTCACGCGACCCTCAGCGCGGCGACCGGGCACACCCGGGCGGCGGCGTTCGCCAGGGCGGCGTCGGCCCCGTCGACCTCCTCGCGGTCCAGCACGAGTTCGCCCTCGTCGTCCAGGTGCATGAGCTGCGGGGCTGCCTCCTCGCACAGGCCGTGGCCCTCGCAGCGGGGCCGGTCGAGAACGATCTTCATGCGGGGATCACCTCCAGGACGGGGAGCACCTCGATGCTCCGGGTGATGTTGCCGGGAACGCGGGTCTCGGGGCCGACGACGATGCGCCCGACGCGCCGGGACAGCGCCGCGATCACGGCGTGCGCCTCGATACGGGCGAGGCCCTGGCCCGCGCAGCCGTGCGGACCGTAACCGAACGAAAGATGGTCGACGGGGTTGCGTTCCACGAGGAAGGCGTCCGGGTTCTCGTAGTGCCGGGGATCGTGGTTTCCGGCGCCGAACAGGATGGCGACCTGGGCACCCGCCGGGACGACCGCCCCGTCGATGTCGACGTCCCGGGTGGCGCGCCGGCCCCAGGCGTGGACGGGCGGCCACAGGCGCAGTACCTCGTTGAACGCCGCCGGCACCAGCGGCGGGTTCGCCCGGACCAGGTCGAGCTGGTCGGGGTGGGCGGCGAAGAGAGCGACGATGTTGCCGATCGCCGCGACGGTGGTGTCGACGCCCGCGCCGAGGTACTGGTGGATGATGTGCCCGGCCGTGCCGGGCGGAACGGCGCCTCGCGCCTCGGCGTCGAAGATGCCGCGGCCCACGGATCCTTCTGCCAGATCCTGGGCCCGGACCCGCGAACACCAGCCGTACAGTTCGCCCGCTATCGGGAAGTTCTCGCTCGTGCGCCGGTTCATGGGGCCGAGGACCTGCATGGCGGCCTGTCCCCAGCGCAGCATGTTCTCGCGCACGTGGCCGGTGAAGCCGATGAGGTCCGCGACGACTTCCAGCGGGAAGGCGCGGGCGAGGGCGTCGACGGCGTCGAAGGACCCCCTCTCGACCAGTTCGGCGACCAGGGCGTCGGCCTTCGCCTCGATCCGGGGTTTGAGACCGCGCAGCGCACGCGGTGAGAGGTTCTCGGTGAGCGTGGCGCGCAGCCGGGTGTGCGCCGGCGGGTCGGAGGCGAGCGAGGTTCCCGCCAGCGCCTCGTTGGCCGACGGATTGAATGCGATCGAGTCCGAGGAGTACGACTCCCAGTCGGCGAGGGCGTCGCGGATCACGTCGTACCGCGTGAGCGCGTAGACGTCGTTCTCGCGGAGACGGACCACGGGGCCCTGTTCTCGCAGTTCGGCGTAGACGGGGTACGGGTCGAGGACCACCTCGTCGGCGAAGAGGTCCACGTCGGAGGTGGGCGGGGTGGTGGTCATGGCCTCAGTGAAGTGCGCGGTGTTCGCATCGAGCAAGTGAATGATCGGCATGCCGACACATGCACGCCGTGCATGTGTCGCCTCGTGCGACGTCGGCCGGGCGCCACTTCGATGCTCAGTCGACATCCCTCCGCGCAACCCTCGGTGAATTGTTTTTTCGTGGTGTTCGTTTCATTGACGTTGTGTAAATCGAATGGCTACGGTGACCGAAGCCACAGGGTGCGGTGCAGCACCCCCACCGGACACGTGAGGGCAGGCATGAGCGTCAAGAGCAACACCGTGAACACCGTCCTTGGACCGGTGCCGGCCGATGAACTGGGCGTCGTCTCGGTCCACGAGGCGCTGCTGTCGGTGGTGCCGGGCGCCGAGTACGCCTTCGACGTCACCCTCGACCGCGCGGAGATCTTCGAGACCCTCGCCGCCAAGCTCACGGACTTCCGCACCCACGGCGGCGGCACGGTCGTCGACAGCACCGGCATGTTCCACGGCCGCGACGTCCGGCTGTACGAGACCCTCTCCCGCGCGACCGGCGTACACATCGTCGCATCGACGGGGCAGGGCCCGGAGGAACTGCTCGGCGGCTACTTCCTCACCCCGCAGACCAACCCGCCGACGCCGTGGCCGGCCGACAAGTTCGCCGAGCTCTTCACCAAGGAGGTCACCGAGGGCATGGTCGTCCCGCGGGTGGAGCGCCGCGGCGCGGCAGGGCTGGTGGCCACCGCCGCGACCCGTACGGGCATGACCGCGACCGACGAGAGCCTGTTCCGGGGCGCCGCCCGGACCGCTCTGAGCACCGGCGTCGCGGTCTCCATCCGCTACGGGGCCGACGCCCTGTGCGACCTCGACGTCGTCCTGGACGAGAGGCTCCCCGCCGACCGCGTCGCCGTCGGCGGCCTCGACCGCAAGGACGCCGTCGCCGCCGGCGCGCCCCTGGAAGTCGCACGCCGCGGCGCCTGCGTCGTACTCGACCACGTCGGTGTGGAGGACGAGGCCCACGTCACCGACGCCGAGCGCGCCGCCCTGGTCGCCGACCTCGTACGAGCCGGTCACGGCGACCGCGTCCTGCTCTCCAGCAGCGCGACCGGGGTGGCCAAGGGGCACGCGGCCAACGACCTGCCGTACAGCCACGTCCTGACCGCTTTCGTCCCGCTCCTCAAGGCCCAGGGCCTCGACGACGAGGACACGCGGCGGATCCTCGTGGACAACCCGCGCGACCTGCTGTCGGTGCGCTGAGCGCGCCGGAGCGCACGACCATCAAGTCTCTTTTCTCCAAAGGTGAGTGTTGTGTCGAGAGTGAACACGGTCCTGGGGCCGGTCCCCGCCGAGGAACTGGGTCTCGTGGCCGTCCACGAGCACATCGGTTACGGCATGCCCGGCTCCGAGCTGGACACGAAGTGGTGGAAGTCCCCGGAGCAGCGGTACGAGGAGACCGTCCCGAAGCTGCGCCGCTTCCACGAGTACGGCGGCGGCACGTTCGTCGACGCGACCGGCATCTGCAACGGCCGCGACGTCGACTACTACAAGTCGCTGTCCGCGAAGACCGGCGTCCACATCGTCGCCTGCACCGGCTTCGTCGGCGGTGACACCGCCCTGCCGCACTTCGCGAACGCCGACGTCGACTACCTGATGCGGCAGTTCGTCCACGAGATCACCGTCGGCATCGGCGCCACCGGTGGCCTCGCCGGGGTCATCAAGGTCGGGGTGAGCCGCGGCGGCCGTATGACGGACCTGGACAAGCGCATCTACCGGGCCGCGGCCCGCGCCGCGCTCGCCACGGGCGTACCGATCCTCACCCACCTGGCGATCGACGCCGAGAACGCGATCGCGATCTTCGAAGAGGAAGGACTCCCTCTGGACCGCGTCCTGTTCGGGCACGTCGACGACGGCGTCAACGCCGACAAGACGCGCGACGTGTGGATCGCGGAGCAGGGCGGCCGCATCGGCTTCGACACCTTCGGCTACGAGACCGAGCTGCCCGACCCGCCGTTCTGGGCCCGGCCCCGCAAGGAACGCCTCGACCACTTCCTGCGGTTCGTCGACGGCGGCCGCCGGATCAAGCAGGTCCTCGCCTCCGCCGACGCCAACTGCAGCCCGCTCGGCTGGCCCGGCGTCAAGGGCCACACCGTCAACTACATCTTCGAGGACCTCATCCCGGACCTCCGCGCCGCCGGTCTCGACGACGCCGCCATCAGGACGGTCTTCGTCGACAACCCGGCCGGCTTCCTCGCCCTTCAGAAGTAGAGAGAGAACCACCATGCAGTCCTCGGACCTGAAGAAACTGAAGATCGCCGTCGTCGGGGCGGGATACGGCGGCGCGGCGGCGGCCAAGGCGCTGAGCCTGCTCGGCGCGGACGTCGCCGTCTACGAGCAGGCGGGCCGGATCCGCGAGGTCGGCGCCGGCATCGGACTGCGCCCGTCCACCGTGAACAGGTTCCGCGAGTGGGGGATCTTCGACGCGATCGCCAAGGTCAGCTCGCCGAGCGAGTACTTCGAGATCCTCACCGCCACCGGTGAACCGATCATGAAAGAGGCATGGCCGGCCGACGGCGAGCAGACCCACACCCACCTGATCCACCGCGGCGACTTCATCGAGGCCCTCCTGGGCGTGCTGCCCGAGGGCATGGTGCGCCTCGGCCACCGGCTGGAGAGCCTCCAGGACAAGGGCGACCGCTCGGTCCTCACCTTCGCGGGCGGCGAAAGAGTCGAGGCCGATCTCGTCGTCGGCGCCGACGGCATCAAGTCGGTGGTACGCAAGGAGCTGTTCAGCGACAAGGAGCCGGTGTTCTCGGGCGAGCACGCCTACCGCGCGGTCATCTCCGCCGACGACGCCCACGGCATGGTCACCGACGACAACCTGCGGATGTACGTCGGCAAGGGCACCAAGATCTACCTGCTGCCGCTGCGCCACCGGGGCCAGGTGTCGTTCGACATCACCGCACTGTGCGCGGACAGCACGTGGAACCCGCAGAACACCAAGGACGACATGCTGGCGACGGTGGAGGGGTTCGACGAACGCCTCGTCGCCATCACACGCGACCTCGACATGGACGTCGTGAACATCCGCGCGGTCTACGACATCGACCCGATCGACACCTGGCACTCGGACTCGGTGGTCCTGGTCGGCGACGCCGCCCACTCGATGCTGCACCACCAGGGCCAGGGCGCCAACTCCGCCATCGAGGACGCCGGAGCGCTCGCCGACGCCCTGCGCGCCTCGGACACGGTGCGGGAGGCGCTGGCCCGGTACCAGGCCACCCGCAAGCCCGTGACCGACAAGCTCCAGGCCATCTCCCGCCAGGGCTGGTCCGCGGAGGAGATCGAATCGGTCTTCCCCGGCCAGCAGCCCTCCGCCGCCGCACCCAAGGAGTGACGGACATGCCCCTGCACCCGGAGATCGCCAAGTTCCTCGCCGGCCTGCCCAGCCCTCCCGAAGGCCCGCTCGACCCGGTCGCCATGCGCGCCGCAGACGAGGCGCACGTCGCTCCCGTGGACAAGCGCCTGCCGATCCACGCGGTCGAGGACATGACCGCGCACACCGCGTCGGGCGACGTACCCGTACGCGTCTACACACCGGACGAGGCCGACGGCCACGGCGTGCTGGTCTACTTCCACGGCGGCGCGTTCTTCCTCGGCAGCCTGGAAACGCACGACCACGTCGCTCGTTCGCTGGCGAAGGAGACCGGGCTCAAGGTCGTCTCCGTCGGCTACCGGCTGGCCCCGGAGGCGGCCTTCCCCGCCGGTCTCGACGACTGCTACGCGGTCGTCCGCTGGGCCGCCGAGGAGGACTCCGGCCTGGGCCGGGACGGCACGACGCTGGCCGTCGCCGGGGACAGCTCCGGCGGCACCTTCGCCGCCGCGGTCGCGGCCAGGGCGCACGACGACGGCTTCGACCGGATCACCCACCAGATCCTCTACTACCCCTCGCTGGACCTGGACTTCGACGTCGACCGCTACGCCTCGCTGCGGGAGAACGCGGTCGGTTACGGACTGGAGACCGCGGGGCTCAAGCCGTTCAACGCCTTCTACCTCGACAGCGGGGCCGACCCCGCCGACCCGCTCGTCTCGCCGGTCAAGCGGGCCGACCTCACCGGACTGCCGCCGGCCCTCGTCGTCACCGGGCAGTACGACCCGATGCGCGACGAGGGCGAGCTCTACGGCCGGCGGCTGCGCGAAGCCGGTGTGGAGACGACGGTGAGCCGGTACGACGGCGCGGGCCACGGATTCGTCCAGCACTTCTCCTGGCTTCCGGAGTATTACCGGGTCTTCGAGGAGACGCGCGACTTCCTGCGCCGACGCTGAACGGGCCGATCCGCGTACGAGTTCCGAAGTTTCGTAAGGACATCCATGACGCACGAAGTCAGCGTTCATCCCCTCTTCTCGCCGTGGGGCCGGTTCGGTCTCTACAGCTTCTTCATCGACGCACCCGAACCGGCGATCGTCGACACCGGCATCGCCACCTCTCCGGCGGAAGGGATGGTGCCCGCGCTCGAGGTGATCGGGCGCCGCGTCGAGGACGTGCGCTGGATCCTGCTGACCCACGGTCACATCGACCACGTCGGCGGAGCGTACGCCTTGTGGGAGCTGACCGGCCGCCGTGCGCAGGTGGTGATCCACGAGGCCGACGCGCCGATGCTCCGCTCCCGCCGGGCCCATGTGGAGGAGTACCTCGACGGCAGGGGCCGGTACCTGGACGACGCCGGGGGAGAGGCGAAGGTGACGGCCGCGACGCAGGCCGTCATCTCCGGCGAGATGGAGCCCACCCTGCTCGTCAGGGGCGGCGAGACCCTCTCCCTCGGCGGCGGTGTCACCGTCTCGGTGCACTCGATACCGGGGCACACGCCGGGATCGGTCGGCTACGCCGTGGACGGGCAGCGCTCGGTGTTCGTCGGCGACTCCGTCCAGGTCCACGGGGCCGCCAACCACTTCCCCGGCTACACGGACCCGGCCGCCTACCGCGCGAGCCTGGAGCACCTGCGCGACGAGATCCGGCCGCGCCGGCTCTACCTGGGGCACCCCTACCGCCGCGCCGACGGCACACCGTACGGCGTCGAGCTCGACGAGGCGCAGGCCCGGGAGGCCATCACCCAGAGCCTGGACATCGAGGCCCGTCTCGCCACGGCCGCCCGCGGATGCCTGGAGGCGGGCCTTCGCGAGACGGACTCGCCGTACTCACCCTTCGCCCGCGTGGCCGAGGAGCTCGGCTACTGCGGCGATCCCGCCCTCGAGCCGTCGCCGTTCTTCACCTCCATGGCCGGCTACCGCACGCACTTCGAACAGAACGTGTAGACACAGGAGCATCCCCCTCATGACCGACCTCCAGACGATCCGCGCGGGCGAGCAGTCGATCGCCGTCCGCAAGGATCTCCGCGTGCCGATGCGCGACGGCGTCACGCTGGCCGCCGACACCTACAGCGGCGCCGGCGACGAGCCCCGTCCGGCGCTGGTGGCACTCAGCCCGTACGGCAAGGAGCTGCAGGCCCTCGCCCTCACCACACCGCCGCAGCGCCGGCCGAGCCCCATGTGGGACGGCTGCATCGAGGCGGGCGACATCGCACGCGTCGTCCAGGAGGGCTACGTCCACGTCATCGGCGACCTGCGCGGCTCCGGCGCCTCCGAGGGCGAGCACATCGGCAACTACAACGCCGGCGGTGTCCCGCTCGGCCAGGACGCGTACGACTTCATCGAGTGGGTCGCCGCGCAGCCGTGGTGCGACGGCAACGTCGGCATGATCGGCATCTCCTACTTCGGCTCGATGCAGGTGCTGGCGGCGGCCGAACGCCCGCCGAGCCTCAAGGCGATCTTCGTCAGCGGCGGTCACTACGACTTCTACGAGACCACCTACCACGGCGGCGTCATGTGGTTCATGCCGCGGGCCGCCCGTGAGGGCCGCGGCGGCGACTCCGGCTGGGCCTTCACCGACGGCGTCAAGTCCCGCATGCTGGAGACCTTCTCGCCCGAGGAGATCAGGAAGAAGGTCGCCGAACGGCTCCGGGACCCGGACGTGGCCGCCTGGCCCAACCTGGTCCATGTGCTCAACTACCCGAAGAACCACGAGGCCTGGTTCGACATCGTGATGAACGAGGTCGACGGCGACTGGTACGAGGAGCGCAACCCGATCACGCTCGCGCCGCGCATCGACATCCCGGTCTGGCTCCAGATCGACCAGGGCCGCGGCTGGACCATGGACGGCACCATCGAGCTGTACAAGTCGCTGAAGGGCCCGAAGAAGCTGGACATCGGCCCCTACCCGCCGATGCAGTCGCGTCCCTTCGTCGAGGAGCACGACAAGATGTTCCGCTGGTACGAGTACTGGCTCAAGGGCGTCGACAACGGAATCATGGACGAGCCCCCCGTCACCGTCCACGTCGAGGGTTCGCGCGAGTACGTCACCGGCGCGCAGTGGCCGCCGAAGGACGTCGAGCACCGGTCGCTCTACCTCCGCCCGCGCCGCGCGCTCTCCTTCGAGCCCGAGCTGATGGGCGCCGAGCACGCCGCCCCCGACGGCTTCTACCAGGCGCCGCTGACGGTGACCGACAAGGTGGAGATCCTCAGCTGGAGCACCGCCCCGTTCACCGAGCCCACCGAGATGATCGGCCAGGGCGCGGCGCACCTCTTCGCGGAGATCGACCAGAGCGACACCAACTTCATCCTGCGCCTGTGGGACGAGGCACCGGGCGGCAAGCGGCAGCTCATCACGACCGCCTACCTCAAGGCCTCGCACCGCGAACTGGACGAGGAGCGCACCACCGACGGCGACCCCCACCACCCGCACACCCGCGCGGTGCCCGTGGAACCGGGGACGATCGAGGAGTACGTACTGCGCGTCTACCCGTTCGCGGCGACCTTCCTGCCGGGACACAGGCTGGTCGTGGAACTCTCCAACGACGAGCCGCTCGCCGACGAGCACAACGCGCTCCTGCCGCCGGACGCCTTCCACCTGCCGGTGGGCCGCCCCGTCACCCACAAGATCTACCGCGACGCGGCGCACCCGTCCCGGCTCGTGCTGCCGTTCACGACGGGCCCGGCCACCGCATAGTGCCGCACCCCTGCGGCACCCCGCCGCTCCGCCCCGGGCCACAGGCAGTCCAGGACCGAGGCGGACGGCGGGAAGAGAGCGGACGGGACCGCCTTACGGGCGAACCACTCCCAGCGCTCGATCTTGTCGGGCTCGGTGACCCGGGGCGCACCGGCCGTCCGCTCGGTGACGGCCGCGGCGGTCACCCGGGTCAGCCCGCCCACGCCGTCGACGAGCACGGCCAGCACCCGCACGTCCGCGGGGGCCGCGACGAGCCCGGTCTCCTCCGCCAGCTCCCGGGCGGCGGCCGTCTCGAAGTCCTCGCCCGCGTCGACCTTGCCGCCGGGCAGCTCCCAGCGTCCGTCGTGACCGAGCCCCAGCAGCACGCGTCCGGCGGGATCGAGGACGGCGAGGCCGACACCGGTGAGGCTCTGCGCGGCGGGACGGACACGTTCGGGGCGCTCGGCACCCGGTGTGAAATCGCTCATCGGGTCATTCCACACCGTGACGGCGGCCGGAAGCCACCGAGGCCGTCCGGGCGGCGGCGTCGTGGAACGCCCGGCGCAGGGCGGTGATCCTGTCGCCCGTCCTCAGGGCGAAGGTGTCGGACCGCAGCAGGCCCCGGCCCCCGGCGGCGAGGGCGGCGCCGAGCAGTTCCATGTCCGCGAGCGTGGAGAACAGGCCCGCGTGGCCGCCGACCCCGCCGAGCACCACCGCGTTCTCGTCGTGGGCCTCGCCCACGACCCGGCGGCCGCGCCAGGGCAGAAGAGGGTGTCGCGCATGCCGAGCGGTGCGCACACCAGCCGCTGCACCAGCTCGTCCAGCGGCTGTCCGGCCGCCGCCTCGGCGATCGGACAGCCGGTACAGCGGCACCTGTCCGGGTATCCGAAGTGTGCGTGAGGAGTTGACGTACCGTCAGCTCCGCCTTGTCGCTGTCCCGGTAGTCCGGGATGTACGCGCCCACGGTGTCGTCAAGGCCGGGCACGCCGCGCTCGACGAGCGCCATGGCCGCGAGTCCCGTGCGCAGGTAGGTCTCCGGCCATCACCGGCCGGCCGGCAGACGTGGCCGAAAGGACACTCGCGCCTACGACGTTCGTCGCGCCTGGTACACCGAGTCGTAGATGGGGAAGACGTGCCGCAGGCCGGTCAGGGCGAAGAGCTGCTTGGTGTTGGCGTCGGTGATGACCAGTTTCAGCTCGCCGTGCACGGACTGGACCCGTTTGAGTGCACCGACCAGCACGCCCAGGCCCATGGAGTCGATGAACGCCACCCCGCGCAGATCGACGACGAACCGACGGTGGCCGTCCGCGAGTCGCTCGATCATGTACTGCTTGATCGTCGGCACGGTGTACACGTCCACCTCTCCGCGGATCTCCACGATGGTCCAGTCTCCGACGTCGCTGTGGTTGATCTCGATGGGAGGTTCCATACGTACTCAACGGCATGCCCTGGGCAGAGGTGGCGCCGCACATTCGTTCTGCATATGCGTGAACGACTGGCCAAAGGATCACCAGAGGTAGCGCGGTGCCTCAGACTGGGCGCATGGAGTTCTTCTGCTACCACCGCGACCGCACCGGCTCCCTGGCGCTGCGAGAGGAGCTGGTCGAAGCGCACTGGTCCTATATGGACGGGTACGCGGCGGAGATGATCGCACGCGGCCCCACCCTCACCGGTGACCGCGAGGTGCCCACGGGCAGCGTGCACGTACTCGATCTGCCCGATCCGGCCGCCGCCCGGGCCTTCGCCTTCGACGAGCCCGGCTACCAGGCCGGCGTGTACCGCGACGTGATGCTGCGCCGGTGGCGCAACACCTTGGGGCGCACCATGTGGGACTTCCCCGGTGGCCGTACCGGTGGCGACAGGTTCCTGGTTCTCGGGCTGGGTGCCGGGGAGGCCGTCGACCTCGAAGTGCCGCCCAGCCGTGAGGAGTTGATCGCGTACGGCCCCCTGCTGTCCGACGACGGGGACACCTGGCTGGGTACGGCGGCGCTGGTGCGGGCACCGGATCCGGACACGGCACGCGCCCTGCTGACTGTGGACCGCTACGCCGAGACCGAGGTGCACCACTGGCAGTTCGGCGGGCGTCCGTCCTGAATCGAGTGCCCGGTGTCTCGCCGTACAGGAGACGGCAGCGGCCCACCACGGTCGGGGGCCGATCGCGGTCGAGGTGTCGACTCGGGCTGTCACCCTAGATGCGAACAGGTGCACGAATCTGCCGGTGGGGGAGCGAGGACGCACAAAACCTGGGCGCCGGCAACCGGGGCCCGACCGAGCCGGTCGAGGCCGCGGTGCGCCCCGGTGACCGGCGCCCGTCGGCGCCTTTCGTACGGGGCGGGAGGCTCTCGCCGTGCGGATTCCGCCATTCGGGCCCATCCTTGAAGCCGGGCCACGAAGCCCACAGACCGACCCACCGGGAGGTCCTGTGATTCTGCTCGCGCTGCTCCTACCAGTCGTGATGATGGCCTTCCTCTTCGCCGCGGACGCGCTCGAAGACCTGATCTTTCCGCCCCCGGCGGCCTCGGACGAGGATGCGCCGGGCGCCGACATCGCCCGAACGACCTCCCCCTGAGACGAGCGGCACGCGTCGCCCGGTCACGAGACCTGCCCGGCCACGGGCCGGGCGGCGCGCGGGGGCGGAGTCGCCGCGGCGGATCAACCCCGCCAGGGACAGGGCGCCCCGCCCGAAGAAGACCAGCGGCAGAAGGCCCCGGCGGAACAGGGCCGGGGCCGGCCCGCCGCCCGTGGACCGGCGGCGCGGCCCCGCCCGCTGGAGCACCGTCGGCCGTCAGCCGTCGCTCGTGGTGACCTTCACCTCGTCGACCACCAGTTGCTGCGGGAAGGTGGTCGAACCGTTGGGGTCGCCCGGCCAGTAGCCGCCGACCGCGAGGTTCAGGATGAGGAAGAACGGCTTGTCGAAGACCCAGTCGTTGCCGCCCAGATCGGCCGGCGTACGGGTCTGGTAGACGTTGCCGTCGACCGACCAGGTGATCTTGTCCGGCGCCCAGTCCACCGCGAAGGTGTGGAAGGCGTCGGCGAACGCCTCACCGTTCGGCAGGGTGTAGCCCGCGCCGATGCCGCCCGAGCCGGAGTAGCCGGGGCCGTGGATGGTGCCGTGCACGGTGGACGGCTCGAAGCCGACGTTCTCCATGACGTCGATCTCGCCCGAGTTGGGCCAGCCGACCTCGCCGATGTCCTGGCCCAGCATCCAGAACGCGGGCCAGATGCCCTGCCCGCGCGGGATCTTCATCCGGGCCTCGACGTGGCCGTAGGTCGCGGTGAACTTGCCGGAGGTGTTCAGGCGCGCGGAGGTGTACTCGCACGCGCCGTACCAGCACTGGTAGTTGCCCGGGTTCTCGCGCCGGGCCTCGATCACCAGGTTGCCCTGGCCGTCGAGCTTCGCGTTGTCGGTGCCCGGCGTGTAGTACTGCCGCTCGTGGTTGTTGACGTTGTCGCCGGTCTCGAGCTGCCACTTGGCGGAGTCGACACCGGACCCGGCGGGACCGTCGAAGGTGTCGGAGAACGTCACCGCCGCCGCGGCCTTCGGCTGGTGCTCGGCCTGGGCGGGAGCCACCGCGGCGGTCGCCACGAGGGCGGCCGGCAGGGCGGCGAGGAGGCAACTGCGGAGCAGTCGTGGGGAGGCCATGTCTCTCCCTTTCGTGGGCCCGCTCCCACGAAGGGGAGCGGGCGCTGAGGTGGGAGGAAGGTGGTGCGGTCCGGGCGCGGGTGGGCCGGCCCGGGGTCAGTCGAAGGACTCGAGCGTGATCGCCGCGTCCTTGGGGTCGCCGTCGTGCACCAGCGACTCGTGGTTGCCGACGTCGTCGAAGGCGAAGGCGTACGCCTGGCCGTCCTGCATCTGCCCGTGGACGAGGCGGGCGTAGTGGTTGGTGACGTCGTCCTGGTAGAAGCCGGAGTCGTCGGCGTCGGGCTGCTCGGAGTTGGTGAGCAGCGTGGAACGGTTGTACGCGGCGCACAGGGTCCGCGAGATGGGGCCGCGCACCTGGTCGTTGGGGGCGTCCAGCTTGTTGTAGCAGCCGAAGACCGAGTCGGAGTCCGGCTTCTCGAAGGAGGTCACCACCGCGCCGCTGCCGTCGGTGAAGTCCATCTTGTCGCCGTTGACCTTGCCGTAGAACTTCGTGTCCGGCTGCTCCTTGAACGGCGTCACCGTCAGCGTGTCGGTGGCGTACTTGCTCCAGACACGGTTGATGTAGTCGTCCATCACGTCGGCGGGTATGTCGCCGGAGCCGATGCCGTGCCCGGGAGCCAGGACGCGCAGCGGCGAGCCGTCGCTCCTGGTCTGGACCAGTCCTTCCCAGCCGCCGCCCTGCTGAGTGAGACCGTCGGCGACCGCCTTGTACCCGCCGGGCTTCAGCGACCCCGTCTGCTTCGTGGATCCGTCACCCGCGGTCAGGCCGACCGAGTAGGGGGCCGAGAACATGTCCACCTGGGTCGAGTTGATCCACAGCCCGGAGTCGTTGAGCGTGTACTCGGTCCAGTTGAACAGCGTGTCGTGATTGGGGTCGTCGGCGTTCTGGACGGCGGGCTGCACGAGGCCGCCCTCGGCGAGCCGGAAGTCGAGCTTCTTGCCGTACGAGAAGTAGACCCGCCCCGAGAACTTCGGAAGCCGAACGGTCTTTGACCCGCCGTTTGCGGGGCCGGCGAACGAGGCGTCGGGGGCCGGGACCGGCGGGGCGCCACCGCCCGGCCAGGCGTGGAAGGCGCCGCTCTCGTCGGCGTACCCCTGCTGCCCGGAAGCGAGTTCGGTGCCGATCACGTACACGTAGACCTGTTCGGCGCTGCCCGAGTCGTTCTTCAGGGTGAGCGGGATGGTGTCCGGTACCGCCGAAGCCGGTTCGGCCGGCCCGACGACGACGGCGACGGCGCCGATCGACGCCGCGACGGCCAGGGACGCCGTCAGCTTGCGTGGGGAAAGCACACGGTCCTCCTTGGTGTGGGGGACTTGCAGCGTTGTAGCCCTTCCCTGGACATGTCAACTAGTTGAACGAAATCAATCGGAAGCAGGGCCTCCAGGTTCGGAAGGTGAAGCGGGACATGGCCACGCACTTCCGGCTTCCGGGTCCGTGCGTGGTGGAGCAGTCGCGACGCGTTTATTGACATGTCCGCCACTGATTACGATCCTGGACCTGCCTACTTCCATCGTTGTACATCACGGTCCGTCACGGCCTTTGGAAGCGGAGGGACATGCCGCCCCTGTCTGGAAGCCCGGCGAACGGGACCCGGAAGATCTCCCGCCGCCTGCGCGGCGTCGTCGCCGCCCTGCTGTCCGGCGTCCTCGCCGTCCTCCTGCTCCTGATGTCCTTTGCCGGGCCCGCGCAGGCGGACCAGACCGGTCTGCGGGCCGCCGACCCGAGCGTGATCCGAGTCGGCGGCACTTACGTCTCGGTGCAGTCCACCGGGGGTGGCATCGCCGTGCGCCAGGCCGCGTCCACGGCCGCGCTGGCGGCGGCGCCCGCCCGGCAGGTCTGGACGGACACCAGCGGCCGCGGCGAGGTGTGGGCCCCCGAGATCGTGCGGGACGGCGGCCGCTACTACATCTACTTCTCGGCCGGCCGCGGGGCGGCCCACCGGATGTACGTGATCAGCTCCGCCGCCGCGGACAGCGGGTACACGGCCGAGACCAAGCTGGCGCTGCCCGACGACAAGTGGGCCATCGACGGCACCCTGTTCACCTTCGAGGGGCAGCGGTGGTTCGTCTGGTCCGGCTGGGCAGGCGACACCAACGTCGAACAGAACCTCTACATCGCGCGGATGAGCAGTCCGACCGCACCGACCGGCGCCCGGTACGTCATCTCGCAGCCCCGCGAGAGCTGGGAGCGGGTGGTCGGCAACCCGTTCATCAACGAGGGCCCCGAGCCGATCAAGGACCCGAACGGGCAGCTGCACATCGCCTATTCCGCCAACGGCAGCTGGAGCGACCAGTACTGCCTGGCCGACCTGAGACTGCGGGCCGGCGGCGATCCGACGTACGTGTGGGACTGGTACAAGTCCAACGGCTGCCTCTTCGGCTCGCACCGCGCCACGATGATGGCCGGCTGGGACCCCACCCTGTACGTCGACGGGCCCGGCCACCACAGCTTCGTCCTGCTCGACGGCGACATCGCCACGAGCCCGCCCGCCGGACCCAGGTTTCCCTTGATGTTCCACGCCGTCGCGAAGGGAACGCCGTACTCGTGGGAGAACCGGTACTGGTACACCGGCACCTTCTGCTGGTGGGGCGGGACCACCTACAGTCGCGCCAACGTCCCCGGCCCCACCAGCGACACCGGGTGGAGCCTCAAGTTCTTCGAGTAGGGCCGTCGCGACGGCCGGGGCGCGCGATCCGTCAGGGAGCCAGGGACCACCGCGGTGGCACACCGGCGAGCCGGCAGACGAGGAAGTACAGCGGGATGGGCGCGGTGTAGGGCGAGTCGCCGTCGGGGCCGTGGACCAGGCGTGGACCGGCCGGCCGGTCCACGGGCCGTGGCCGTGTCCAGGAAGGGTCGCCGACGACGTAGTGGGTGCCGGACGGCCACGCGATCCCGATGTCCGAGCCGGACGGGACGATCCACCACCAGCGGCCCCCGTCGGCGAACACACAGCCCGCGCGGGGCAGGCGGGCCAGGATGCGTTCCCCGTGGGACGCGGAGGTGCCCACGGCGTCGTGTCCCAGCCCGGAGTGCAGTCCGGCGGGAAGGCGGAGCGAGGCGGGGCCGGGGCTGCGGCGGCGGGGCGGGCGGGCGGCGGCGCCGGACGGGCAGGAGCGGTCGCGGACGGCGGCCGCGGACGGACGTGGATCACGGGCGTGCTGCAGGTTCATGGGGGGTGTGTCCTTTGGCCGCGACGGACGGCAGGAGAACGTTGTCATGCGCGACCGACCCGTGAGGCGGGGAGGTGTCCGCAACAGGACGGTCCTGGTCATCGGTCGAGAAGCGCAGGGGGCGGTGGAGTCACTGTGTCACCTGTCAACAACCATGCGCAACCGCCAAGTTGAAAATTGCAGCTGCCTGGATGCATGCTCCTGCGACGGGACGACGCCCGTGACAGACTCGTGTTTCCGGTCCCGGACGCGGGACGGTGAAAGGGAGACGGTGTGACCGCGGAGACCGACTGGGGCGGCGCCCCCTCCGTGCTGCGGATGATCCTCGGCAGGCAGTTGGAGGAGCTGCGCACCCGCGCCGGTCTCACGTTCGAGCAGGCCGGTGAGGCGATCGGGGTGAGCCACTCCACGATCCGTCGGCTCGAGGCGGCGAAGGTGGCCCGGCTGCGCCTTCCAGACGTGGAGAAGCTGCTCCAGATCTACGGTGTCCGCGACCAGCAGGAGATCGACACCTTCCTGAAGTCGGCGCGGGAGGCGAACAAGCGGGGCTGGTGGCACACCTACCGCGACGTCATGCCGGACTGGTTCGCGGCGTACCTGAGCCTGGAGCAGGCGGCCCTGCACATCCGCGCCTACGAGTCCGGGTTCGTGCACGGCCTGCTGCAGACCCCGGCCTACGCGCGGGCCCTGCTGAGCGCCGGCAACCCGCACGCCTCCTCCGTGGCCACCGAGCGGCGGGTGGCCCTGCGTATGCGACGCCAGGAGATCCTCACCCGTGCCTCCCCGCCCCGGCTGTGGGTCGTGATGGACGAAACGGTCCTGCGCTGGCCCGTCGGCGGCGCCGAGGTGATGCGACAGCAGGTGGACCATCTGATCGAGGTGGGCAGGCTCCCCAACGTGACGCTCCAGATCATGCCCTTCGCGAGCGGTCCGCACCCGGCCATGCGCGCCGGCGCGTTCGACCTCTTCCGCTTCCGGGCTCCCGAACTCCCCGACATCGTCTACCTCGGAGGACTCGTGGGCGCCGTCTACCTGGACAAGGGCGACGACGTGGTGGTCTACCGCGAGGCCCTGGACCGCCTGGGCGCCCAGGCGGTGCCGGCCCGGGGCACCGAGGAACTCCTCGGCGCGCTCCGCAAGGAGCTGTGAGGACCCGGAGTTCACCACCGAGAGTTCACTCGTACCGCACAACCCGACCGAGAGGGGCGAACGTTGTCCGACAGCGGATGGCCGGCCGACCGAATCGACACCGAGCACGCGCACTCGGCCCGCATCTACGACTACATCCTGGGAGGGAAGGACTACTACCCGGCCGACCGCGAGGCGGGTGACGCGATGGCCCGGGAATGGCCGGCCCTGCCCGTCCACATGCGCGCCAACCGGGACTGGATGAACCGCGCGGTGCGATGGCTGGCCGAGGAGGCGGGAATCCGCCAGTTCCTCGACATCGGCACCGGCATCCCCACCTCGCCCAACCTGCACGAGATAGCGCAGTCGGTGGCCCCCCAGTCGCGGGTGGTCTACGTGGACAACGACCCGATCGTCCTGACCCTGTCCCAGGGCCTGCTGTCCAGTACCCCCGAGGGCCGCACGACGTACATCGAGGCCGACTTCCAGCGCCCGGAAGCCGTCCTCGCATCCGACGAGTTCCGCAAGACGCTGGACCTGAGCAGGCCCGTCGCGCTCACCGTCATCGCGATCGTCCACTTCGTCCTGGACGAGGACGACGCGGTCGGCATCGTCCGCCGCCTCCTGGAGCCCCTGCCCGCGGGAAGCTATCTGGCCATGACCATCGGCACCGCCGAGTTCGCCCCCGAGGAGGTGGGCCGGGTCGCACGCGAGTACGCGGCGCGCGGCATGCCGATGCGGCTGCGGACCATCGACGAGGCCCACGAGTTCTTCGAGGGTTTGGACCTGGCCGAACCCGGCATCGTCCAGGTGCACAAGTGGCATCCGGACGGCACGGGCGAGCAGGGCATCCGGGACGAGGACATCGCGATGTACGGGGCGGTGGCCCGCAAGCCGTAACGGCTCGCATGCAGGTGGTCCGCAAGCAGTAGTGGTCCGCAAGCAGTGGCGGGCCGCGCGGAGGGCCTCGGGCCGCGGGTCAGATCACGCGGAACAGGTCCGCCGCGGCGTGGACGTCGGTGAAGTCCTCGACGGAACGGAGGTTGTCGCACAGGGCCTCGAGGACCGAGCCGGCCGCCGCGACGCGCGGCGCGCCGATGCCCACGCCGAAGACCCGGAAGCCCAGCCGGCGCTTGGCCTCGTTCCAGCCGCGCATCCACTCCTCGGTGACGCCGCAGTCGTCGTCGGTGAGCATCACGATGTCCCCGCGCGTGCGGGCGGCGTCGTTGAACTCCTCCTCGAGCAGTTCGCCCGCCGCGGTCAGGGGCCGCTGGTAACTGGTGCCGCCGCCGAGGAACGTCTCCGCGAAGTCGAGGGTGCGGGCGAGACCGGCGGGCCGGTCGGCGGGGAAGCGGAAGACCCGGAGCTTGTCGGCGGCGGAGAACACGATGCCGACGAAGTCACGCCCCGCGTGTCGGGCCTGGTCCAGCAGCGCCAGCGCGCACGCCTTCGCCCACGCCTCCCGGGTGATGCCGCCGGGCCCCGCCTCGTACATGGAGTGCGAGGTGTCCACGCAGGCGATGACGGCGCCCCGGCCGGTGGCCTGTTCCCCCTGGCTGTCGTAGAGCATCAGCTCCCCGGCGGCGTAGCGCGCGGCGAACACGGCCCGAAGTTCGGGCAGTCCGAGATTCGCCAGCTCGGACGGGATGACCCGGGAGAGGTCGTCGCCGAGCGTGACCCCGATCAGCTCTCCGGTGGCGTTCTCCACCTTGCGGGCCCGCTCACCGTCGGCCATCTGCCGGAAACGGCCGATCAGTTCGGCCCACTCGGCGAGCCGTCCGGTGCGCAGCCGCTCGGCCAGCCGGGCGCGTTCGTCGAAGGGCATCCGCTCCAGCTCACCGGAACCGACGCCCCAGGCCCGCATCAGCGCGGCCTCCGCCCGTGCGGCCGCCGCCGACTTCGCCGCCGCGTTGTGCGCGGCGGCACGGACGCCGGGGACCGCCACCGCGAGGGCCTGACCGGCTGCGTCCGCGGCCTGTCTCGCGGCGGCCTCCGCGTGCTCGACCGCCTGTCGTACGGTGTCGGCGGCCGGTCCCGGCACGGTGCCGTCCTCGTCGGCCTCGTCGGCGGCCTGCCGCAGCGCCTCGGCCACGGCGGTCGCCGCGTCCCCGGCGTCCTGCCGCGCCCGGCCCGCCCGCTCGTCCCGGTCCCGGGCGGGCCGGGCGTCGTCCAGCATCCGGCGCAGCGCGGTGCCCTGGGCGAGCACGGCCATGGCTGCGGCGTACGGGTCGCCGACCGTCTCCCGGTGCAGCTCGGCGAAGTCCGGCGACTCCAGCAGCGCGGCGACGATACGGTGGTTGACCAGCCGGGAGTGCTCCATCTCGGCGGGCTCGCGCAGGCGCGGGGCGGCCTTGTAGGCGGCCAGGAAGACGTCGGTGAGGAGGTCGGCGGTGTGCGCGTGGAGCTCGCCCAGTTCGCCGGCCAGCTCGCGCAGCGCGGCGGACTGCTCGTAGGTGTCGTGCCAGGCGATGCGGTCGAAACGGTCGGCGACCACGGCCCCGGTGTGCCGTGCGGGGGCGGCGGCGGCCGACAGGGCCAGCCACTTCCCGGCCCGGTCCGCCAGCTCGTCGAGCCGGCTCGCCGCCCCGTCCGTGGTCGAGTCCGAGTGCGCTTCCGCGTCGTCGTCCATGGTGCCGTCCGCTCCTGTGCTCAGAGCTGGGCCTGCACCGTGCTCGCGTCCACGCCGAGTGCCTCGGTGAGCACACGGGCGCGGACGGCGCGCTGGCGGCGGGTGACCCGGTCGATGGCGGTGGTGGAGCGGCCGGCGCCCACCGCCTCCTCGCGCAGCCTCTCCAGCCGCTTGGCCGCCGTGGCCAGCTGGTTGTGGGCCTTCTTGATGACCCACTCGCTCAGCGCCTCGCGGGACTGCCCGGCCATCGCGTCGAGCTGGGTCTCCAGCTCCTCGATGGTGTCGGCGAGGTCGAGGGCCTCCTTGGCGTCCGGGTTGACCAGGTGCAGCACCTCGCGTTCGACGGTCGGGCGCTCGGCGGGGGAGTCCCACAGCACGTGGGTCAGCACCGACAGATCGCTCTCCGCGACCGAGGGGCGGCCGTCGAGGTACGCGGACGCCTGGAGCAGGCCCACCGCCTGCCGCCAGCGGCGGTCGGAGGCGATCAGCTCCTTGCGGCGCAGGGCGGCCCGCAGCGTGCACACCGCGTCCACGATCCCGTCGGGCACCTCCACGGCGGGGACGGCCTCGGTCACGGCGTGCCGCAGCGCGGCCAGATCCACGGTGGTCCGCTCAGGCGTTGCCGGGCGGCTGACGGCGGAGCGGACCAGGGCGGCGAAGTTCGACGGATCTTCCAGGTACTTGACCTCGACCCGCACCAGCAGCCGGTCGTAGATCGCGGCCGAGTCCTCGCCGTCGGGCAGCTCGTTGCTCGCCGTGATGGCCCCGATGAGGGGGCAGCGGACGGGCTCGCCGCCGCTCTCGGGGTGGTAGATCCGTTCGTTGAGGTAGCCCAGCGTCTCGTTGAGCGCCGCCGTGGAACACTTGAAGATCTCGTCGATGAACGCGACGTGCGCGGTCGTGGCGCGCCCTTCGTAGACCTGGCGGTACTCCCCGCGCGCCAGCGCGGCGACGTCGATGGGCCCGAACATCCTCGTCGGCGCGGTGAACTTGGACAGCAGGATCTCCCAGTAGGACGCCCCCACGATCCTGCCCGTCAGTTCCCGGGCCAGCTCGGACTTCGCCGTTCCCGGCGGGCCGAGCACCAGCGAGTGCTGACCGGCCAGCAGTGCCACCAGCAGCGTCCGCACGACGTCGGCCCGCTCGTAGAAGCGGTCCGACAACTCGTCACCGATCGCCCGGAGCCGCTCGGCCGTGTCCTGTGCGGCCGGTGCCTCCTGCGGGTCCTGTGGGCCCATGGCCGACTCCTCCTGTGACGGTCCGGGTGGGCTGGCGGATCAGAGCCTATCCCGCACAAACGTCCACTTCGTCGCCCCGCCCCCGGTCGGCACCTCGGCCCGCGCCACGGTGGTGCCATCGACCAGACTGTCCCCCATGAACCACTTTTTCTCGCCGTCGGCCCGCACCGTGGCGGCCGTGACCGCTTCCGTCCTGGCGGCCTGCTGCGTCACCGCGTGCTCCGAGGACCGGGACGAGGCGCCGGCGGCCATCCGCGTCAACCAGGTCGGGTACGTGGCCGGCGAGAAGAAGTTCGCCTACGTCATGGGGGGCCGGGACACGCTGGCCGACGCCGGGTTCGAGGTCCTGGACGAGCGCGGCGACACGGCCGAGCACGGCAGCCTCGGCCCCTCCCTCGGCGGCTGGAACGACACGTACACCGCCGTGCGCACCATCGACCTCTCGTCGCTCGACCGCACCGGCACCTATCGGCTGCGCCTGGTCGGCGCGGACGCCGGCCCGGAGACCCGCTTCCGCGTGGCACCGGCCCGGCAGTTGCTGGATCCGCTGCGCGCGGACACCGTGCGGTTCTTCGGCACCCAGCGGGACGGCGAGGACGTACTGGCCGACGCGACCGGGCGGGAGCCCTCGCACCTGACCGACGAGCAGGCCCGCGTCTACGAGCCTCCACGCACCGGCCCGGCGGACGACGGGGCGACGGCCGGTCCGGAACCGGCCGAGGCCGGCGATCCCGTGGACGTCTCGGGCGGGTGGTTCGACGCGGGCGACTTCCTGAAGTTCACGCACACGGCGTCCTACGTGGTCGCACAGATGCTGAGCACCGTCCGCGACACACCGTCGGTGCCCGGGCTGCGGGAGGAGGCACGGCACGGACTGCGCTGGCTGGACAGGATGTGGGACGGGGAGACGGGCACGCTCTACGCACAGGTGGGGCTCGGGTCCGGCGGCAAGGAGGCCCGCGGCGACCACGACGTGTGGCGGCTGCCGGAGGAGGACGACCGGCTCACCGTGCGACCGGGGGAACCGGACTACCTGATCAAGTACCGGCCCGTCTTCCGCGCCAACGAACCCGGGGAGCCCATCAGCCCGAACCTCGCGGGCCGGGTGAGCGCCGCCTTCGCCCTCGCCGCGCAGACCGAGGCCGAGGACGATCCGGCACAGGCCCGCGAGTGGCTGGACAAGGCGGCCGCCGTCTACGCGCAGGCGGACACCCGGCCGGACCAGGGAGCCCTGGTCACCACCATCCCCGCGGACTACTACCAGGAGCACTCCTGGCGCGACGACATGGAGTGGGCGGCCGTCGAACTCTCCCGCGGCGCGGACGCGCTGGGTGACGCACGCCGCTCGCGCTGGAGCGGCGAGGCGGCCACCTGGGCCCGCGCGGCCCTGCGGGAGGAGCGCGGCGCCACCCTGGGCCCCGCCGACGTCAGCGCCCTCGCCCACGCCGACGTGCTCACCGCGGCGGACCCCGACGCGGGCCTCGCGACCGAGCTGAAGGCGGAGCTGGGGCGGCAGGTGGAGACGGGGAGGGAGCGGGCGGCCGGGGATCCCTTCCGGTCGGGCGTCGTCCCCAGTGACTTCGACGCGGTGCCGAACACCTTCGGCCTGCTCGCGACCGCCGAACTGTACGCCCGCGTCACCGGCGACCACCGGTACGACGACTTCGCCGCGCAGCAACTGGCGTGGGTCTTCGGGGCCAACGCCTGGGGCACCAGTTTCGTCGTGGGCGCGGGCGACCTCTACCCGCACTGTCTCCAGCACCAGGTCGCCAACCTGGCCATGAGCCGTACCGGCCGCGGCGACATCCTGCGCGGCGCCGTCGTCAACGGTCCGAACGACGCGGACCTGCTGAAGGAGCCGGACACCTTCGACGGCGGCCGGCCCTGCTCCTTCGCACCGGACGGCAGGCCGTGGTCGGAGTTCGACGGCCACGGCGCCGGGTACGTCGACGACGTGCGGGCCTGGCAGACGGTGGAGCCGGCGGACGACTTCACGTCGACGGCCCTGTACGCGCTCTCCCTCGCCACGACGAGGTCCTGACGCGAAGGACCCGCGTCGGTGCCCGGGGGCAGGTCAGGAACTGGTCGGCCAGGTCCGCAGCAGGGCGTCCAGCGCGTTGAGGATCTCCGTCCAGCTCTCCTGGGAGTCGGGGGCACTGTGACTGAAGCCCCCCGCGGTCTCCAGGCCGACGTAACCACTGAAGACGCTGCCCAACAGCCGCACGGCATGCGTCTGGTGGGGTTCCGTCAGGTGGTATCCGCGCAGGATCGCCCGCGACATCCGGGAGTGCCGCACCCCGGCGCTGGAGGCCGCCGCCTCCGCGTCGAGGGGGAACTGCGTGGCGGCGAAGCGGCCCGGGTGTTCGAGGGCGTAGTCGCGGTAGACGTTCGCGAACGCGGTCAGCGCGTCCTTGCCGGCGCGGCCGGCCACCGCCTCGGAGGCCAGGTCGGCCAGCTCCTCCAGGGCGAACAGCGCGATCCCGGTCTTGAGGTCGTGGGCGTTCTTCACGTGCGAGTACAGGCTCGCCGTCCGGACGCCGAACCGCCGGGCCAGCTCCGTCGGAGTGGTGCGCTCGAAGCCGATCTCGTCGGCCACCTCGGCCCCGGCCCTGATCAGACCCTCGGTCGTCAGTCCTGCCCGAGCCACAGCCGCCCTCCACTTCGGTCACCCGCCAGCCGCGGACGATTATGAGCTTGCCTAACACGATTAGGCAAGCCGCGACCCGGCGATCGCGGCGGCCGAGCGTCAGCCGGGGGTTCCGGCGCGCCGGGTCTCCCGGTATCCGCGTGCCGCGGTCATCAGGTCGTTGAGCGCGTCCCTGGTGCGGACGAGGTCGTCGATGTGCTCGCAGAGCCGGTCGCGCTCCCGCGCCATGCGCTCCAGCGCGGCGTCGGAATTGTCCTCGCCGGGCGAGTCGACGCACGGCAGGAGTTCCGCGATGGTGCGGCTGGAGAGGCCCGCGGTGTCGAGGCCACCGCGGACGAGGGCCTGCTGGTCGGCCTGCGCCGCGTCCGGCCGGGCGCGCTCGTCATGAACCCGGTGCTCCCGATGGGTCCCGAGCAGACCGGTCGCGAGGACGCCGATCACTGGCTCGGGCTCGGAGCGGACACCTGCCCGGCGTACCAGCTCACGGCCTGACGGAGGCCCGGGGGTCGGCACAGCGGTGCCGTTAGCATGTTCGAACTCGTGACGATCCGTACGAGCGACCTATGTGTCCGACCCCTAGCAAACGGGCCAAACAATTGAAAACCATACCAACACGAATACCCACGCGAAGAGACCGCGGCCCCTTGTTCGCCGCCTGGCGTCGGCCGCGGGCCCTGCTGTGGACCGCGGGCGGTGTGGTGACCCTCGGTTTCCTCGTCGCGCTGGAATTCGCCGCGCGCCACTACGGCGTGCGGGGCCCGATCACCGAGCAGGCGCGAGAAGTGATCTTCGCGCCCGACTCGGGGCCGCTGCTGTACGCCGGCCTCGCCCTGACGATGGTGGTGCTGACCTGGCGGCAGCGCCTGGTCGCGGCCGGTGCCGCGATCGGCATCGACGTCGTCTTCTGGCTGGTGCGCTGGGCGGTCGGCGCCGACATGAACTTCGGCAACGGCGCGCTGTGGGTGGTCCTGGGCTGTGCGGTCGTCGCCGTGACGCGCCGCAGGGGCGGCGAGCGTGCCCTGTTGCTCAAGGGCGTCGGACTGGGTCTGCTGCTCGTGGCCGGACACAAGACGGGCGACACCTGGCTGCTCATCACCTCGGAGACCCGCAAGGCGGTCCTCGACCCGTACGTGGCCACCGCCGACCAGGCGCTGGGCAACCCCTCGTGGCTGGTCGGCCGGTTCGTCGACGCCACCGAACCGGTCGGCGGTCACGTACTCCACCTCGTCTACGGCCAGCTGCCCCTGGCCGCCGCCCTCGTCGGGCTGTACCAGCTGCGGCACGTGGCGGTCGAGCGCCGGTTCCCGAGCCACCACCTCGTGCGCACCTTCCTCGTCATCGGCCTGCTCGGACCCGCCGTCTACATGATCTTCCCGGTCGTCGGACCGGTCTTCGCCTACGGCGCCGACGGCGGCCAGTGGGCGGTGGCCCACCTGTGGCCGGACACCCCGCCGCCGGCCGGCGCACCGCACGCGATGCCGTTCGACGACATCACTCCGCGCAACTGCATGCCCAGCCTGCACACGGCCTGGGCCACGACGCTGTTCATCCACTCCCGCAGGGGCTCACGGACCATGCGGTTCGCGGGCACGTTCTGGCTCGTCGCCACCCTCACCGCGACCCTCGGCTTCGGCTACCACTACGGCGCCGACCTCATCGCCGGCGTGGTGTTCGCGCTCACGGTCGAGGCCGCGATGCGCGCGTTCGCCCGGGGCTGGGACCGCGCGGCCGCCCGGCTGGTCGCCTACGGCACGACGGTGTTCGCCGTGCTGCTGGTGTCGTACCGGTACCTGCCGGCCGAGATGGCCGAGCACCCGTGGGCCGCCGGGCCGCTGCTCGTCCTCGCGACGGCCTCCGTGATCCTCGGGTACGTGCGGACCACCAGGCTGTGGGAGGCGGAAGTCCCGCCGGTGCGGCAGCCGGAACCGCCGCGCCCCGCGGAACCGCAGCCCGAACTGGTCTGAAGCCCGGGCCGGGGCTACTTGAAGTAGTGGCCCTGCTCGAGATCCTCGACGAGCCCCGGCTGGACGGGCTCCCACCCCAGCAGCTCTCGGGTCAGCACGCTGGACGCCGCGCGGTTGGCCGCGAGGGGGCCCGCCAGCCAGCCGAAGTGGGCGCCCGCTTCCGAGGCCGGGACCGACACCACCGGCAGGTCGAGCTGCCGGCCGATCACCTCGGCGAGGTCCCTCACCGGCAGGCCCTCCTCCGCCACGGCGTGCAGCGTCGAGCCCGCGGGAGCCTTCTCCAGCGCGAGGCGGAACAGACGCGCGGAGTCGAGGCGGTGCGCGGCCGACCAGCGGTTGGTGCCGTCCGCGATGTAGCCGGAGACTCCCCTCTCGCGAGCGATCCCGATGAGGGCGGGGACGAACCCGTTGTCCCCCTCGCCGTGATTGGTCGGGGCCAGCCGGACCACCGAGGAGCGGACGCCGCGGGCCGCGAGGGAGAGGGTCAGCTCGGCGGTGGCGGCCCGCACGTGCTGGGCGTCGCCCCGGGCGGCCGCGGCCGGGTCCGGGTCGTGGCCGTCGCGTTCGGTCGCCACGTGCCCGGGAATCGCGGGGGTCCCGGACGCGATCGTGAACGGCCGGTCGGACCCCGCGAGCGCCTCGCCGATCACCTCGACGGCCCGCCGGTCGGCCTCGCCGGCGCCCTTGAAGTCCCCCGAGAACGCGATGTCGTGCTTGAAGGCCAGGTGGACGACCCCGTCCGAGTCGGCGGCGGCACCGCTCAGGACGTCGAGGTCGTCCAGGGTGCCCCGGACCACTTCGGCCCCGGCCGCGGTCAGCGCCTCGGCCGAGGCGTCCGAGCGGGCGAGCCCCACGACCTGATGACCCGCCCCGATGAGTGCGGGAACGACGGCTGAGCCGATCCAGCCGGAGGCGCCGGTGACGAAAACACGCATGAGAACCCTCCAGGTATGTCCGTACATGGCGACTGCCGGTCCCACCGTGCGCGGGCACGAGCGACATGCGCAAGGCATCCGAACCGTCGATGACAGCCGCTGTCATCGACGGTAACATGCGATGTCAGTCCCTGCCGTCGTTCCTCGTCACCGAGCGTGCCGCGGTGCCGCGGGGCGCATCAGCCAGAGGTCGTCGCCCCAGGCGTCCAGCGTCGCCGCATGACCCGCCTCGCGCGCCACGGCCTCGACCCGGCCGAACAGCTCTCGCTGCACGTCCACGTCACCGGTCCCGGTGATCCGTCCGAGCGTGGCCAGCAGCTCGCGCGTGTCCCATCCGGGCAGCGGGAACCGGTCCAGTTCCCACGCCAGATACTTGTTGTAGGGGCGCGGACGACGATCGAGGGCGAACAGCAGCTCCAGCAGGAAGCCGAGGCTGTCCGCCGCGTCGAGCCGCGCGGCGAGCGGATGCCCGTCCCGGGCGTTCTTGAGCGACCGGTAGTGGGAGTTGGCGTAGGCGTCGAGCCGGGCGGCCGCCACTCGCGAGGCATCCGCGGCGCCGAGCCGTCCCTTGGCGGCCACCATCCTCGTGATGCGCCCGCCGAGCCGGTCCAGCAGCACCCGGGCCCGCGCGATCGCGTAGCGCTCCCAGTCGCCGAGCCGGCCGAACTCCGCCACCGTCACGACGACCAGGTCCAGCCGGGCGGAGCGGAAGCCGTCGAGGGCGGCCAGGCCGGTCTCCGCCTCGTCGGCGATCACGACGTACAGGTCGTGGTCGGAGTACCGGGTGGCCATGCCCTCGTGGGCGTGGGACCCCTTGAGGACGAGACCGACGACGCCGGGGTCGTCGGTGGCGCGGGCGACGAACGCCTCGTAGGACATCGGGTGCTGTGCGGACACGTGCGGACCTCCGGACTGCCTGACGGGGAACATGCCGAGCCGCCCTCGAAGTCCCGACGACCAGAGGGCGGTCACTCCGTCCGCGGCGGCCGGGGCCACCGCATCGCAGATCAACGCACGGTCCGGACGCTAGCAGCCGGTGCCGGCGGCCCGCGACGCGTTTGTCCGCCTCCTCGGCCCGGTGCTCACCCCGTCGACGCGAGGGCCGCCCTGCGCCCGCCCAGGGCCGTCGAGAACTGGTCCGTGACCTGGGCCAGGGCGTCGGCGGTGGGTGCGACGACCGTCGCTCCGTCGTCGTCGACGGTGATGTCCTTGTCCAGCGTGGACCAGCCGGGAACGATGTGCAGGGCCCCCATCGAGCTGAGCACGGGGCGCAACGCGTAGTCGATGGCCAGGACATGGGCCGTGGCGCAGCAGGGCCTCGTCCGGCGACAGCCGCGCAGTCGGGAACAGCGCCCCCGCGCACATCTCGCCGACCGCGGTCTCGTACGCCTCACAGGGACGCCGCCCCGGAACCACGCGGTGGCCGTCCGGCGCCCGGACCAGCACCGTCGGCAACGCGTGCCGGTAACCGCCGTCCTCGGTCTCCTTGGCGGCACCGGGGTGCGGCGAGCCGCCCGGCGCCGACCGCGCCTCGGGCACCGGCCGCCGCGCCTCGCTCCGGTCGGCCCGCACCCGCTCCCGTACGGCGTCGGACAGCGCGTCCGCGGACAGCCGGGCCAGGCCCAGGCCCGGGATCCCCCGTACCGCGGCGAGCGCCAGTTCATGGGTATCGGCCGGTTCGCCGAGGGCGAAGGGGCACAGCGGATCGGTGTACTCGACCACCTCCGTCGTCCCCGGCGCCGCCGCGGGCGCAACTCGCCCACGACGTGACTTCAGGAAGCGGAACGGAACCCGCTGCGAGGAGGCGATGGTCCTGGACGACTCGGGAGACCGTCCGGAGGAGGCACGGCTGCGCACCTCCCCCGGCGACTACGTCTTCGTCCCCCCCGTTCGTCTCGCACCGGGAGGAGAATCCCGACCCCGCCGACGAGGCGGTGGTCGTCATCGCCCGCAGTACGCAGAAGGCGATCGTGGTCAACCTGCCCGGTCTGTACGCGCTTCCGGTGGAGGAGGCCTGACCGGCGGGCCGATCCCCGGGGGACGACGACGGCCGGGCGGGTCAGGACGCCACGAAGCGGGCTGTCTGCCCCAGCACGACCGTGTCCGACAGGTAGCCGATGTGCGTCTGGCAGAGCACGTTGTTGTTGGTCGCGCCGCTCAGCCGCGTGCTGGTGTAGGGAAGGATGATGCCGTCGCACGCCGAGTACCAGGTGGCGTACTCGGTGCTCCCCGGCGTCTCGTCGCCCGACGTGATCTGAGCGATGAACGACGAGCCCGGATACATCTGCCGGCAGGTCGTGTAGATCAGGCACGCGCCCGCGTACGTCGTCCCGTGGTTCGCTCCGGCGATCGACGCGAGGTGGCTGACGCTGGAGTGACCGCCCAGCACCTTCAGGTAGTACTGGCTGACGAGACCGCCCATCGAGTGGTTGACGATCGCCACCTGGCTCGCGCCGGTCCGCGCCTTCACGTTGTCGACGAAGGAGGCGAGGCCCCGGGCGTTGGTGACGTTGTCGCCGTAGGAGTCGTACTCGTAGGCGAAGAGGTCGGAGCCGGACCAGCCGTTGAGCCGGAAGACACTCATCGCGGTGACCCAGTTGGACGCGCTGCCGGTGTAGCCGTGGACGAAGACGACCGGCGTGCTCGTGGACAGGGGCTGGACGGCGGAGCCGGCCGACCTGGCGGCGGCGGTGCTCGCGGGGGTGACCGCACCGGCCGTCGGCGCGGAGGAGAAGAGGCCGAACGCGACCGCGGCGGCCGCGAGAACACCGAGAAGCCGGCGTGGGGAACGACGACGCATGGAGCCCTCCAGGAGGGGAGTCGGGGTACCTGACCCGATCAGAGTCCTGGGGCGGGGCACCGGCGCCATCGGCAGAATCACCAGCGACGGAGAACGGGGCGTGCGCCGGTCGGCGCACGCCCCGCGGAAGCGAGGAACCGGGAGAGCGGTCCAGGGGCCCCACGTCCTCCTCGTCGGCGATCCGCGGATGGCCGGTGGTGCTCGGCGTCCACGGTGAACACCACGGCGGCCATGCGCCGTTCCCGGTAGTACCCGGTCATCTCGTCGATGGTGGGCTGCCGGTGGCCGTGTGCCTTGAAGTACGTCGCGGAGGCCCCGAAGAGCTCCGGGCTCCGCGCGCCGTGACCGGTCCGGGAGATCTCCGCGTGGGTGTGGACGTCGAGGGCGGTCAGGGCGCCGACGTCGATGACCGGGTCGCTCATGTCAGGCCTCCGGTGCCTTGGGAGCCGGGATGCCGTACGTCTCGGGCTCGGCCCCGACGCCGTCGTGCCACCGCTCGCCGATCGTGTCGGTGCTCCAGCCGCCGTCGGCGAAGGCGACTTCACGATGCCCGCGCTCGAGGCCGCCGGCATCCCGGTGCTCGAACTGCGCGCCGACAACATGGACGCGCGCAGCGCCGACGGCGACGCCCTCGCCCGCACCGTCGGTGACTGGCTCGGGCAGGCGTGTCCTCGCCGGTGGCTGATCCGGCGCCGTCCGTGCCGGCGGTGCTCTCCGGGGCGCCGGCCGCGCTGTTCGCCGGCTCGCTGACCAACACGATCGTCGGCATCGCCCTGCCGACGACCGCCGGTGAACCGGGCGGCCAGGACCAGGTGCCGGGGGTGGCGACCGCCGCGCTGCTCACCATGACCGTGGCGACGCCGCTGTGGGGCAAGGCCGCCGACCGCCAGGGGCCCAGGCTGCTGCTCCTCGCCGCGCTGGGGCCCTTCGTGGTGGGGCTCCCTCCTGGCCGGCTGCGCACTGCCGATGGGCGTGCTCATCGCGGGACGCGCGCTTCAAGGTGTCGGTGCGGGCGGCGTCCTCGCGCTCACCGATGCCCTCGTCGCAGGGCTGGTCCCGGCCCGCCGACGCGGGCTCTGCACCGCCTGGTTCGGCGTGGCCTTCGGCACCGCCTCCGTCGCCGGACCACTCGCCGAGTTCCGGGAGAGTGTCATGACCCGCCCGCCGCGCGGCTTCCCGCACTAGACCGACGGCCGGGCACGCAGGGCCCGGCGGACGGCACTCCGCAACCAGTGATGTGCTCCGTCCGAGGTGTGACGGGGGTGCCAGGCCATGCCGATGGCCACGGGCGGTAGCGGCAGCGGCACGTCGAGGAGGCGCAGGCCGAGGACGGACGCCTGCTCGGTCAGTGGCGAGGGGCCGGCGTCGGGCGGGGCGGTGGGGACCAGGGCGACCATGTCACTGCGGGCGGCGAGGCTCAACGCGGCCAGATGGCCCGGAAGGACCACGGCGACCCGGCGACCCAGGCCGTGCTCGGCGAGGGCGGCGTCGATGGGACCGGTGAACCGTCCGCGGCGACTGACCGCGACATGCTCGGCGGCGGCGAACCGGGCGGGGGTCAGGGGCTCCTCGGTGAGGGGGTGACCCGGCCGGACGGCCGCCATCATCCGCAGGGTGACCAGCTCCTCGACCCGGGTCTCCGGATCCACGTGATCGATGGCCCCGACCTCCAGGTCGACCCGGCCGTCGCGGAGGGCGGGCCCGGCCTCCAGTTCCTCGGCCCGAAACCGCAGTGACACCCCGGGCGCTTCCTGCCCGGCCAGGGTCAGCAGGCCGGCGGCGAGTGCCGCACCGACCAGGTCGGCGGCCTGGAGGGTGAGAGTGCCGCGCAGCGTGGCCGGGTCCACGTCGGCGGCCGGAGTCAGCAGCGCGCCGAGCCGGCGCACCACAGTGGCGGCCTCGTCCCGCAGGGCCAACGCCCTGGGAGTGGGCACCATGCTCTGTCCGGCCCTGACCAGAAGGGGGTCCTGGAGGATGCGGCGCAGGCGGCCCAGGGTGCGGCTCATGGCGGCGGGGGAGGTGTGCATGCGGGCCGCGGCGCGGGTGACGCTCTGCTCGGTGAGCAGGGCGTCGAGGGCGACGGCGAGGTTGGCGTCGATGACCGGTGCCTGGGGATCTGCGCTGTTCACCAGTGTTATTCCATTCCGGGCAATAATCCCTTGCTGAAGTTCCCATTGTGGCAACCCCTCGCGGGCTCGCAGGATCGAGGTCGTACCGATCCGGCACGATCCACGAGGTTTTCATGATCGTCATCACTGCTCCCACCGGGAACATCGGCCGCCACCTGCTGTCGCTGCTCCTGGAATCCGCTCCCGCCCACGGCGAGGAACTGCGCGTGATCGTGCGCGACCCCGCACGCCTCCCCGCCGCGGTGCGCGAGCGTGTCGAGGTGGTCGCCGGCTCGCACGGCGACGCCGCGGTGCTCGACCGGGCCTTCGACGGTGCCGACGCCGTCTTCTGGCTCGTCCCGCCGGACTCCTCCAAGACCCCGGACGACGCCTACCTCGGCTTCACCCGTCCCGCCGCGAACGCCCTCGTCGTGCACGGTGTCGGACACGTGGTCGGCGTCTCCGCGCTCGGCCGCGGCACCCCGGTCGCCGGGCGCGCCGGACTCGTCACCGCCTCGCTCGCCATGGACGACCTCATCGCGGGCACCGGTGTCGCCTACCGCGCCCTGGCCAACCCCTCGTTCTTCGAGAACCTCCTGGAGGAGGCCGACTCGATCCGCGAGAAGGGCGTCTTCAGCGACACCGTCGACGCCGACCGCAAGGCTCCCCTCGTGGCCGTCGCCGACATCGCCGCAGTGGCCGCCGGCCTGCTGCTGGACCGTTCCTGGAGCGGCAGCGACAGTGTCCCGGTCCTCGGCCCGCGGGACCTTTCCCCCAACGACCTGGCCCGCATCATGACCGAACAGCTCGGCCGCCCCGTCCGATACGAACGCCAGGCGCTCGACGACCTGCGCACCACCCTGGTCGGCTACGGCCTCGACAAGACGTTCGCCGACGGCGTCGTCGACATGAAGCGGGCCAAGGACGACGGCCTCGACGCCGGCGTCGCCCGAACCCCGCAGGCGGCCTCCCCGACCACCTTCGAGCACTGGGCCGCCCAGACCCTCAAGCCCGCCGTCCTCTCCTGAGGCATCACCCCAACCGACCCCCCGAACAGGAAGCAACCATGCCTGCAGCGACCACCGAAACCCCTGTCACCGCGTTCATGCTCGTCAAGACCACACCCGAGTGGCTCGCCATGACCGTCGAGGAGCGGGTGAACGCCTTCGCCACCGAGGTCGTCCCCGCCGTCAAGGCCAGGACCACCGGTGTCCGGTCACGCTTCTACGACACGGAGTTCTACTCCGCCCGCGTCACCGACGTCTGGGTCTGGGAGGCGGACGACCACCACGCCTACCAGCTCCTCGTCGACGCCCTGCGTGAAACCCCGTTCTGGGACCGCTACTTCGAGGTCGTCGACCTCCTCGTCGGCACCGAGAACGGATACGCCCGCACCTACGGCGTCGACGCGGTCACCACCATCTCCACCTGAGACCCGTCCCAGTCGGCCGTGACCCGGCGGTACCGCGGGGTCACGGCTGCGGCGGCGTGTCCGGCTCCCAGTACGTGCCGTACTTCCGAGCCAGCGCGGTCGCCTCGGCCGGCGTGAGATGGCGTACAGGCTGGTCTCCCAGGAGCAGGTACAGCGCGGAGGCCTCCTCCACCTCTATCGCGGCCTCGGTCGCCCCGCGAAGGGACGTGCCCGCGACGACCGGGCCGTGGTTCTGGAGGAGCGCGGCGCGGCAGGGGAAGGCGAGAAGCTCCAGGCCCGAGGCCTGGTCCGGGTCGCCGGGCGGGGCGTAGGGAAGCAGGGGCGTCTGACCCACCCGCATGACGAAGTACGGCGTCAGCGGGGGCAGCGCGCTGCGCTCGGACCAGGGGGCGCGGCAAGAGGCAGCGGCGGCGTGCCGGGAGTGCAGGTGGACGACGGCGCGGGTGGCGTGCTCCCGCCGGTAGAAGGCCAGGTGGAGCGGATACTCCTTGGACGGTGCCGGTCCGTCCAGGTGGCCGCCGTCGAGGTCGAGCACCGACAGGTTCCGGGGATCCAGCGCGGCGAGGTCCGTGCCGGTCGGTGTGACCAGGACGCGGTTGCCGTCGCGGGCGCTGATGTTGCCCGAGGAGCCGGGGCTCAGCCCGAGTCCGGCCAGATGGGCCGCCGCCGCGACGAGTTCGTGTGCGAGGGCGGTCATACGAGCTGCTCCCATGCCTGCGTGAAAACGTCGGTGCCGCCGAAGTTCCCGGACTTCAGGGCGAGGTCGATCGTGTGCGCCCTCCCCGTGGGGCACACCACGGAGCGGGCCCAGGCGACACCGGGGGCGATGGGTGCCCCGATGGCGAGCGTGCGGGCGCGCAGGGCCGTGACGACGGCGCCCGACGTCTCCCCTCCGGCCACCAGCAGCCGCCGCGCCCCGGCGTCCACCAGGGCCGTCGCGCAGGCGGCGAGGGCTCTCTCCACGAGCGAAGAGGGCGGCTCCGCCGCGGGCGGGGTGTCGGTCTCGACGTCCTCGGGCGTGGCGACGGCGTAGATCAGGGGCGGCCGGGTGGGGTCGGCCGCCCACCGTTCGCGCACGAACGCGGTCAGGTCGGCCACGGCGGCGTCGAACTCGGCGCGGAGCCGGGCCAGGTCGAGCCGCCGGTGCGGCAGCCGTCCCAGAGCATGGGCGACCTGGGCCCGCGTCGCGGCGGAGGCGCTGCCCGCGAGGACCACGCCCGGATCCTGGGGACGGGACGCGGGCCGGGCGCGGGCCTGGTCCGGATGCGGGCCGGTCAGTCCCACGGCGAGCCCGGCGGCGCCGGTCACCAGACCGAAGTCCTCGGTGGCGGCGGCGACGGTGCGCAGGTCCTCGTCGTCGACGGCGTCCACGACCGTCAAAGCGTCGGCGTGGGCGTCGTCGTCCAGCGCCGCGCGGAGGCGGGCCGTGCCCGCCCGGACCGTGTCCAGGCCGATACGGGTGACCGGGTGCTCCGTCTGCGGCCGCAGCAGCCGGTCGACACGTGAGTCGAGCATCGGGGTGAGCGGGTGGTGGCGCATCGAGCTCTCGTCGAGCAGGTCGTCGTGGACGAAGAGCCTGCCCCGATACACCGTGCGCCCCGTCGCCGGGAAGGAGGGGACCACCACCGTGCGCCGCTCGCCGATCTCCTGCAACAGCGCGTCCGCGACCGGCCCGATGTTGCCGCGGGGCGTGGAGTCGAACGTCGAGCAGTACTTGAAGTAGAAGCGCCGGCAGCCGATCGCCCGCAGGGCGCGCAGGGCCCGGCGCGACTCCTCCACCGCTTCCCCCACGGGAGCCGTTCTGGATTTCAGCGCCACCACGACGGCGTCCGCGTCGGCCCAGCGGTCCGGCGCGGACGGCTCCGCGGGGGAGGCGACCGCGTCGGCGCCGACGGCCACCACGGTCCGGAAGCCGCGGGCGACCAGCATCGTCGCAAGGTCGGTCGCGCCGGTGAAATCGTCTGCGATGGCCCCGAGGGTCGGCATCAAGTGCTCCTGTGTTGCTGTCCGGGTTCCTGGTGCGGCCGACGGCCACCCGTGATGATCTGTGAAATTATGTTACCAGACTTTACGCAGATGGGATCTGGTGATACACGTTGTTCATTCGCTGCTTCTGAAACGCGCGTCCCACGGCACACCGTCGCCCCTTCGACCGCGCGAGAAGCCACCGCCACCACCTTGCGCGCTCATTCAGGAGGGCCTCATGAACCTGCATCACTTGTTCGCCGACAGCGGCGGCCGGACGGTGCTGTACGCACTGACCGGCGCCGGCGGCGGATTCGCGCGCACCCTCCTGGCCCAGAGCCGCCGACTGCCCGGCCTCGTCCCGGCCGTCCTGTGCGATCGCGACCTGCCCGGGCTGCGCGCCATGCTGGACGAACTCGGTTACGACGCCGGCCTGCCGGCCGAGTGCCAGGACGCGGCGGCCGTCGCGGACACGGTCGCCCGCGGCGGCATCGCCCTCGTCGCCGACGCGGACCTGCTGACGGCGGCCCCCTGGGACATCCTCGTGGAGGCGACCGGCAGCCCTGCGGACGGCCTCGCCATGGCCGAAGCGGCCCTCGCCGCCGACCGCCATGTCGCGATGGTCAGCAAGGAGGTCGACTCCGTCGCCGGACTCCACCTCGCCGACCTCGCCGCCGCCCGCGGCCTCGTCTGCACCACCGCCGACGGCGACCAGCCCGCCAACCTCATCGGCCTGGTGACCTGGGCCGAGCTGCTCGGCCTCGACGTCGTGGCGATCGGCAAGTCCACCGAGTACGACCTCGTGTTCGACCCCGAGGCCGGCACCGTCACGCAGCTGAACACCACGGTGCCCGCACCGGAGCTGTCCGGGCTCCTCGGACTCGGCGACGACGTGCGCGCCACCCTCGACGCCCGCGCCGCGGCCGTGGCGGAGCTGCCCACCGGCGCCACCGCCGACTACTGCGAGATGGCCGTCGTCGCCAACAACACGGGCTTCGGCCCGGACACGGAACGCCTGCACTACCCCGTCGCCCGGATCTCCGAACTCGCCGACGTCTACCGCCCCCGCGAGGAGGGCGGCCTGCTCACCCGCGACGGAGTCGTGGACGTCTTCAGCGCCCTGCGGCTGCCCGGCGAGGCCTCCTTCGCCGGCGGCGTCTTCGTGGTCGTCCGCACCGACGACCCGGTGACCTGGGAAACCCTGCGCGAGAAGGGCCACGTCCTCAGCAAGGACGGCCGGTACGCCGCGATCTACCTGCCCTACCACCTCATGGGCGTCGAGACGCCGGTGAGCCTGCTCTCGGCGGTGCTCCACCACCGCCCCTCAGGCGGCACCGACCCCCGCTCGTACGCCGTGCTCGCCGGCCGCGCCCGCACGGACCTGCCCGCCGGGGCCGCGCTCGCGATGGGCGGCCACCACCACGACGTCACCGGCGTCCGGGCCGTGCTGCTGCGCGGCGAGGACGCACCCGACGACGTCGCCCCCCTCTACCTCGCCGCCCACGCCACCCTCGCCCGGCCGGTGCCCGCGGGTGAACTGCTCCGCGTGGCCGATCTGGCCGACCCGGACCCGGGCCTGCTGCGCGCCTGGCGTGCCGGACGCGCGTCGCGCGGCTGCCCGCACGGCACGGAAGGAACACCCGCCGCATGAGCACCGACCTCCAGCACCTCCTCCTCGGTGCCGCCGCCGTAGTCGTCCTGGTCCTGCTGATCACCAAGACCAAGCTGCACCCGTTCCTCGCGCTCGCCCTGTCCGCCCTCGGGCTCGGCGTCGCGTCCGGCATCGCTCCGGTGCGCGCCGTCGAGGCCTTCCAGGACGGGTTCGGAGACACCCTGGGCGGCAGCGGTCCCACCATCGGCCTCGGCACCCTGCTGGGCGGCATCCTGCTCGGCTCCGGCGGCGCCGACCGCATCGCCACCGTGTTCATCGGCTCCCGGCCCGTGAAGTGGATCCCGGCGGCCATCACCGCCGCGGCGCTGCTGATCGGCATGCCGCACCTGTTCGACGTCAGCTTCGTCATGCTGGTGCCGCTGGTGTACACCGTCGCCAAGCGCAGCAACACGCACCTGCTGTGGGTGGGGCTGCCGATGGCCGCAGGGCTGTACGTGTCGCACGGCCTGCTGCCGCCGCACCCCTCGCCGACCCTGGCCGTCTCCGCCTACGGCGCGAACACCGGCCTGACCATCCTGTGGGGCCTGGTCATCGGCATCCCGATGGCCGTGCTCACCGGACCGGTGCTGACCAAGGTCATCAGCCGCTGGTTCGGTCCCGCGCCCGACCTCGACCGCGGCCCGGTCCAGTCCGTCAGCACCGAGCCCGAGCACCGGCGCAAGCCGGCCTCCTTCACCCTCGCGCTCATCACCGTGCTGCTCCCGCCGGGCCTCATGCTCATCGGCACCCTGGGCACGGCCAACACGGCCGAGGGCACGCTGCCGTACCAGTTCTTCGACGCCTGCAACTCCTCCGTGCTGTCCCTGCTGGCGGCCGTGATCTTCGCCTTCTTCGCCCTGGGCGTACGGTCCGGCTTCGGCCTCGGCCAGCTGCAGAAGATGGCGTCCAAGGGGCTCGCCCCGGTCGGCGCGATCATCCTGATCCTGGGCGCGGGCGGCGGCTTCAAGGCGATGCTGACGGAGACCGGGATCGACCAGCTCATCTCCGACTACGCCGTGGACTGGGCGATACCCCCGCTGCTGCTGGGCTGGCTCGTCGCCGCCCTGCTGCGGATCTGCCTCGGCTCGGCGACCGTCGCCACCGCCGCGGCGACCGCCATCGTCGCGCCCCTGCTCAGCGCCTCGCCCAGCACCTCGCCGGAACTGATGGTGCTGGCCACCGCCTCGGGAGCGGTGATGCTCTCCCACGTCAACGACTCCGGGTTCTGGCTGTTCAAGGAGTACTTCCAGCTGTCGGTGGCGCAGACCTTCCGCACCTGGACCCTGATGCTGTCCATCCAGTCGCTGCTCAGCCTCGGCGGTGTGATGCTCCTCAGTACCGTCGTGCACGGCTGAGAACCCCCGCCGGTGACGGTCCCCGACCGTCACCGGCATGATCATCGGCTAACGTCAGCACGGTCGAAGGGAGACCAGACCATGACCTCGGACGGCGAGTCGCCTCCGCTCATCCCCGACCAGCGCCGCGAACAGCTGCTGAAGCATCTCAGGCGCGACGGTGTGCTCAGCGTGCAGCAGATCACCCGGCTGCTCGGCGTCTCCCACATGACCGTGCGACGCGACATCGCGGAACTGGAGCGGGGCGGCCTGGTCTTCTCCGTCCCCGGCGGTGTGCGCATCGCCAGCACCATCAGCACCGAACCCGGCTTCCTCGACAAGTCGCAGGTCGAGCAGCCCCAGAAGCGGGCGATGGCCGCCGAGGCCGCCCGCCTGGTCCAGGACGGCATGACCGTCTACCTCGACGCCGGCACCACCCTGCTCGCCATGGCCCCCGCCCTCGCCCGGCTGGCGAACCTCACCGTGGTCACCAACGACTTCACCACCATCGGCCGGCTGATGGACGCCGAGAACCTGGAACTGGTGCACGTCGGCGGCCGTGTCGACGTCTCCAACCGCTCCAGCGTCGGCCGCCTCGCCGCGGACACCCTGCGGCAACTCGCCCTGGACATCGCCTTCATCAGCACCAGCTCCTGGGACCTGCTCCGCGGCACCACCACCCCCTCGGAGCCCAAGGTCGACGTCAAACAGGCGGCCATGGCCTCGGCCGCGCACTCCGTCCTGGTGGCCGGCTCGTCCAAGTACGGCACCTTCGGCCGCTACCGCGTGGCACCGCTGACGGCCTTCGACACCGTCGTCACGGACACCGACCTGACCGACGCCGCCGCCGAGGGCATCCGGGCCGGCGGCTCCTCCCTCGTCCTGGCGCGCCCCTGACCCCGGGCAGTGCGGGAGCACAACAACAAGGGCAGGGGCGACACCCTCCTCCTGCCACTGACAACCTGCAGCGCATGGTGGACCTTGCGGCAAAAGCCCCCACCTGGCGCAGAATCGTCGCCCTCGACCGCCGCTCGTCGGCTCTGCGCGCCCCGCGCGTCACCTCGCTCGTCATCGGCGCCTCCCGCCCCGAGCAGCTGGACGAGAACGTGGCCGCCCTGGGCAACCTCTCCTGCGGCGACGACGAACTCGCCGAGATCGACGAGTACGCCGTCGTGGACGGCGACGTCGGCCTGTGGCGGCAGGCCCGCACCGGCGCCCTCGGCTGAGGGGCCGGGGCCGCCGAAGTACCGGTCAGGACGGGGTCTCGCCGACGATGCGCAGCATCCGGGGCGGCTCGTCGGCCGGCTCGGGCAGCCGCAGGGGCTCGCGGCCCGGTGTGATGCTGCCGAGCAGGGACGCCCGGCGCGCGCCCGTCCCCGAAGGGATCGCGCCGGGCAGGCCGTTGACGGTCAGGAAGCCCAACAGGGCGAAGGCCAGCGCCTCCTTGGCGTCCGACGGCAGCCCGAGCGCGTCGCTGGAACCGAGGGTCACCGCCGGCAGCTCCTCGGCGATCATGCCCATCAGCACGGGGTTGCGCGCGCCACCGCCGGACACGACGAGCCGCGTGACGCCGTGCGCACGGCAGGCGTCGGCCACCGTGACGGCGGTGAGCCTGGCCAGCGTCGCCAGGACGTCGTCGGGTTCCGCGACGGGCGCCACCGCGAGCGCCCGGAGCAGGTACGGCAGGTGGAAGTGCTCCTTGCCGGTGCTCTTCGGAGCCGGCCTGCCGTAGTAGGGGTCGGCCAGCAGCACCCGCAGCAGCGCCGGATCGGCCCGGCCCGCCCCGGCCCTGCGGCCGTCCTCGTCGTACTCGGCCGCGCCGCCGGTGAAGTGCCGTACGGCGGCGTCCATCAGGGCGTTCGCGGGTCCGGTGTCGAAGGCCAGCGGCTGGGCGCCGGGGGCGACGACGGTGACGTTGGCGATCCCGCCCAGGTTGAGGGCCGCGGGGACGCCGGGCAACGCCGCCATGGCGAGGACGTCGGTCATGGCCACCAGCGGCGCCCCCTGGCCGCCGGCCGCGACATCCCTGCTGCGCAGGTCGGAGACGACGGGCAGACCGGTCGCCTCGGCGATCCAGGCGGGCTGGCCGAGCTGGAGGGTGCCGAGCACGGCACCGTCCTCGACCCAGTGGTACATGGTCTGCCCGTGCGAGACCACCAGATCGGCGGCGCCCCCGCACAGCTCGCGCACGGCCCGTACGGCCACGTCGGCGAACGCCTGTCCGACGCCGGTGTCGAGCCGGGCCACGGCCTGGACCGTCGCCGCCGACGGCGGCAGACTGCTCGCGATCAGGTCGCGCAGCCCGTCCGGGTAGGGAGCGGAGAGATGGCCGAGCGGGCGCATCACCAGGGCCTCACCCCGGAGCTCGAGGTCCGCGGCGGCCGCCTCGACGGCGTCGTAGGACGTGCCTGACATCAGGCCGATCACACGCACGATGTACTCCTGCGAGGGTTGGGCGGGTCGGACGGGCCCGGGGCCCGCCCGGACGGGATCAGTTCCGGTCGGCCGTCGTGGTCAGCCGGTCGGGTCCGTCGCCCGGCTCCTCGTCGAGCGCCGTGCCCCCCGCGGACTCCGGCGCCCGGTGGAACAGGCTCAGCACACCGCCGACGAGCAGGGTGATCAGTACGCCGATGGGCACCAGCCACTGCGCCGCGATCGCCTGCGACACCGTCGTCCCGTCCGTGGTGACGTCGATCTTCACCACCCGCACGATGTACGTCATCACCCCGACGGTGACCAGGAAGGCCACGATGGAGTCGACCTCGTTGGCCCGTTCGACGAGCCGCCCCAGGAGGAACGCGCCGAGCAACGCGCCGTAGGTGTACCCGGCGATGGTCAGTCCGGTCAGGTAGACGTTGCCCGTGCTCGCGCTGAACGCGCAGGCGAAGACGGCCATGAGCGTCGCCCACACCAGCGTCATCCAGCGGGCGAGCCTGAGCAGCGCCTCCTCGGACGGTGTCCTGCGGAAGAAGCTGTGGATGATGTCGGCGACCGTCGAGTTCGACATGGAGTTCAGCGCCGAGGACAGCGAGCCCATCGCGGCGCCCAGGATGCCGGCCACGAGCAGGCCCGAGACGACCACGGGCAGCCCGTGCAGGATGAACTCGGGGTAGAGGTTGTCCGAGCTGGACAGCCCCAGCTCCGTAAAGGACTTGCCCTGGTTGTACGACCACAGCAGCGCGCCGACGAGGGAGAAGGCGGCGAACTGGACGGTCACGAAGACACCCGAGGCGATCATGGCCTTCTGGCCCTCGCGCAGCGTGCGGGTAGCCAGCACGCGCTGGACGATCAGCTGGTCGGAGCCGTGGGAGGCCATGGCGAAGATGGCGCCGCCGACGATGGCCGTGGGCAGGGCGAACGGGCTGGTGAGGATGTGGGCGAGGTCGAAGTCGGTGTCGAAGAGCGTGAACCGTCCGGCGTCCAGGGCGCGTGCGTAGCCGTCACCGCCGACGTGCGCGGACAGTACCGCGACGGCGAGGACGGCGCCGCCGAGGTAGAGGATCATCTGGATGGCGTCGGTCCAGATGACCGCCTTGATGCCGCCCAGGTAGGTGTAGACGACGGTGATCAGCGTGATCACGACGATGATCACGCGGTAGCTCGCGTGCACCCCGAACTCGTCGAGCAGCAGCTTGATCGGGATGGCGGAGGCGAACAGCCGCACACCCTCGGCCAGGAGCCGGGTGAACACGAAGGTCACCGAGGCGAGCCCCTGCAGCTTCAGCCCGAACCGGTCGCCCAGGTACTGGTAGGCGCTGACGAACCCGCCGCGCTTGTAGAGCGGGATCAGCACGGTGGCGACGACGACACGTCCGATGACGTAGCCCAGGGTCAGTTCCACGTTGCCGAAGGCCTGGCCGCTGTAGGCGCCGCCGGGAACGCTGATCACCGTCAGCACACTGGTCTCCGTGGCGACGACGGAGAAGGAGACCGTCCACCACGGCATGTGGCCTTCACCGACGAAGTAGTCCTTCGCCGACTTCTGCCGGCCGGCCTTCCGCAGGCCGATCCAGGCGATACCGATCAGATAGACCACGATCACCACGAGGTCGAGCTGGCGCACGCTTGCTCCTAGGCGCTGGCCGGTGGGGTCGCCGGCGTGGGGGGAGGGGTGTGAGGGGCCGTCCGGCTGACGCGGACGACGAGGGAGGCATGAGGGGTGGTGCGGTCCAGGGCCAGCAGCCGGGCCCCGTCGAGGGGGTCGCCGAGCGAGGACGTGAGCCGCACGGGGAGTCCGGAACCGGTGATCTCGGCGGTCAGCGGCGCCGTCAGGGCCGGGCCGAGACCCGTGAGACCACCGGTGACGGCCATGGGCAGCGGGCCGCCGTCCGAGGTGATCCGGCGGGCCGCCGCGAGGGCGGTCCCGGCCAGGTCGGCGGCCGCGTCCCGGACGATCGCCGAGGCCACTGCGTCCCCGGCGTCGGCGGCGCGGGCCACCTCGGGGGCGAACGAGGCGGCCGTACGGGCCGGATTGCCGTCCCGTCCCACGGTCGCCGGCAGCCGTTCGGGATCGCCGAAGAGACGGACGGCCGCGTCCAGCAGGACGGTGGCCGGGCCCCGCCCGTCGTGGGCCCGCAGCGCCGCGCGCAGTCCGGCCGTGCCGATCCGGGCGCCGCTGCCGTCGTCGCCGAGCAGGGGACCCCACCCGTCGGCGCGTGCGTACGTCCCGTCGGCGCCGATGCCGACCGCGACCGACCCGGTGCCGATCGCCAGCACCACACCCGCCCGGCCGCCGAGCGCGCCGGCGTGGGCGGTGACGGCGTCGCTGGTGACGGCGGCCTCCCGGACGGGCAGGTCCTTCAGGAGGGCTCCCACCAGGGAGCGGGCCGCCGCGGGGGCCGAAGCCGCTCCCGCGGCCCCCACGAGAACCGATTCCGGTTGCGCGTCGCCCATCTCCCGCAGCAGCGGCTCGACGGCGGCGCGCACGGCCGCACGGGCCGCCGCCACACCGTCGGGCGCGGCCAGACCGGGAGCACCGGCCACGGAACTGACGGATGGTGAGGAGTCGGCGCTGTGCCACAGCATGGCGCGGCAACCGGTCTTCCCCAGATCTACCGCCACTACTGAAGTCATACGGCTCGCCCTCTGCCCAGGGACCCGGCACGTCGAGAGCCACCGGGTCGTCGGTGACCGGCGCGGATCGCCGTCCGAGTATGGGAACGCCGCCCTCCGGATGTCAATAAGTAACGTCCCGTCATTCACCGCGTAACTTTTTGACCACCTCGGGGCGCCCCATTAGCCTGTGTTCACCACACCCAGGAGGGGCCATGGTCCGCCAGTCCTTGTCCCGCGTGGCGGAGCAGTCCGCCCAGGACGCCCCGCTCGCCGACATCCTCGCGCGCATCCGCGCCGCCCGGCCCTCTCTGGCTCCCTCGGAACGGCGCGTGGCCGACGCCGTCCTGACCGACCCGGGGCAGGTCGCGGAGCTGTCCATCGGAGCGCTCGCGGAGCGGGCGAGCACCTCGGCGGCCACCGTGATGCGGTTCTGCCGCACCATCGGCACGGGCAACTACCCCCAGCTGCGCCTGGCGCTGGCCGCCGCCGCCGCGCGGGAGCACGCGCTGGGCGGCGAGCGGGCGGCGCAGGGCGGCACCGACATCAGTCCGACGGACTCGCTGGACCGGATAGTCAGCAAGATCATCTACAACGAGGTCCGAGCCCTGGAGGACTCGGGCGCCGGACTCGACGTCGACGCGCTGGGCCGGGCGGTCGACGCGGTGGCCGAGGCCCGCAGGGTCGACATCTTCGGCGTGGGGGCCAGCGCCTTCGTCGGCCAGGACCTGCACCAGAAACTTCACCGCATAGGCCGTATGGCCTTCATCTGGAGCGACCGGCACGCGGCGCTCACCGCGACGGCCCTGCTGGGGCCCGGCGACGTGGCCCTGGCCGTCTCCCACTCGGGCGAGACCGAGGACACCACCGAACCCCTCCAGGCCGCGGCCGAACGCGGAGCCACCACCATCGCCCTGACCAACGACCCGGGCTCCACGCTCGCGACCAGCGCCGACCTAGTACTGACCACCTGCGCGCGGGAAACGCCGTTCCGCTCCGGCGCCACCGTCAGTCGCATCGCCCAGCTGGCCGTCATCGACTGCCTCTTCGTCGGCGTCGCCCAGCGCTCCTACGATGCGGCGACCACCGCGCTCGAAGAGACCTACGGGGCCGTCCAGCGCCGCCGCCGTCCCGCGCGGCGCACCGGGTGAGGACGCGTCACTGCCGTACGGTCCCCCCGCCGCCCGTTCCGGAGTACCCGTCGCCGCGCAGACTCGTCACCAGGTCGCGCGGCAGGCCGTGGGTGTCGTGCAGGTAGGCGAAGTCCTCTTCTCCCAGCGGTCCCCGGAAGCGGGGCCGGGCGAGCACGTTCCGGCCGCGTTCCAGGAGCCGCCGGAACCGGCGCTCCTCCTCCACCAGCAGTCGCCGTACGAGGCCGGGGCCCCCCTCCTGCCGGAAGTGGTCCAGGGTGTGCGTGACCAGCTCGTCCGGCAGGTCCCCGAGCCCGCGCGAGGGGTCGTCCCGCCACAGCACGGTGAGCAGCCGTCGCACCAGGCGGCGCAGTACGTAACCCTGGCCGGTGTTGGCCGGACGGACCCCGTCGCCGACGACGACGACGGCCGACCGCAGGTGGTCGCAGACCACGCGGAACGACGGTTCGTCCAGCGGCCACAGGGACGGCAGCACCCGCCGCCACGGCTCGAAGACGTCGCACTCGAACACCGACGACCTGCCCTGCAGCAGCGAGGCCAGGCGCTCCAGGCCCAGGCCGGTGTCGACGTTGCGCTGCGGAAGCGGCACGAGACGGCCGTCGTCGAGCCGGCGGTGGCGCATCATCACGTGGTTCCACACCTCCACCCAGCGGTCGTCGCCGGTGGGCGTGGACCGGGGCGGGGTCTCACCGCTCCACAGGAAGATCTCCGAGTCGGGTCCGCACGGGCCCACCGGTCCGTTGGACCACCAGTTGTCGTCCACCGTCAGCTCCACGGGAACGCCGCGCTCCTGCCACAGCCGCAGGGACTCGGTGTCCGGCCCGACCTGCTCGCCACCCCCGTACACGGTGGCGTGCAGCAGGCCCGGGTCGACGCCCAGTCCCTCGGTGAGCAGCCGGTGGGCCCAGTCCAGGCTCCGTGAGCCCTCGTAGTCGCCCAGTGACCAGGTGCCGAGCATCTGGAACACCGTCAGATGGGTGCTGTCGCCGACCTCCTCCAGGTCCGTGGTGCGCAGACAGCGCTGTACGTTGACCAGCCGCCGGCCCAGCGGATGGGGGCGGCCCTCCAGGTACGGGGTCAGCGGATGCATGCCGGCGCTGGTGAACAGCACGGGGTCGCCGGGCTCGGGCAGCAGCGTCGAGCCGGTGATCCGGCGATGACCGTGTTCCTCGTAGTACTCGACGAACGTGCGGACGACGTGCTCGGTGTCCATGGGGTGACTCCTTCGCTTCGGGGCGGGACAGGCACCGGAGAACGGAAACCGTGCGGTCCTCGCACCGAGGCGAAGGCGGCGGAGCGCCACGTGAACCACCGACGGGCCGTTTCCGGTCGCCGGTGGAAAAGGGGAAGGTCAGACGGCGGCAACCGGCGAGCTGGTCGCTCGCGCGGTCGCGAAGATGCTTCGGCCGATGACGTTCATGGCCCCGAGGGTAACGCCCCCTGTGTCCGGGGGCACCCGGATATTCCGCGTGCTGCCTGGGAACGGTCGCCCGCCCTCACGGTTCATGTTCGTGCACAGCCCGGCGCTCAGCGTCGGCGTGGAACCCGATCCGCAGGGCCGTCGTGAGGTGGTCGCCCTGACCTGTCGGAAGGCCCCCCGGGAGTCCCCGTACCCCCCGCAGGCGCCGGGGGCCGGGGCGACGGCGACCCAGTCACCGCGCTCGGGTCACGAGGCGGGCGTTCCGTAGACGCCCATCTCGTACAGCGAGTAGCCCCAGGTCGTCTTCCGCCGCACGCCCTGCACACGGACGTACCGCACGGCCTCGTCGGAGCCGAGCCGGACGACGTCGTTGCCGCAGGTGTCCGGCCGCTGGGTGGACACGGTCCGCCAGGTCACGCCGTCGGGCGAGGTCTGGAGGGCGTACTCCGTCGCGCAGGCGCCCTCCCACGCCAGGGTCACCGCCGCGACCTTCGCCGGGGCCGCCAGCTCGACCTGCACTCACTCGTCGTCGGAGTAGCCGGAGGCCCAACGGGTCTCCAGCTGGCCGTCGTTGACGTTGCGGGCCGCCAGCCGGTCGAGGTTCTGCTCCACGCTGGACGCGGAGGACGTGCCCTTGAGGGCCAGGTTCTCCCCGCCGCCCGCCGAGTCCCACAGCCGCAGCCGGAGCTCGGCCTGAACCAGGAAGGTGTCGAGCACGCCGTCACCGACCTTGGGCTGGACCTTGCCCCACGAGTTGCGCGGCGGATCGACCCGCACGGCCCGGGCCCGCTCCTGGAGGTCGTCCGACTCGGCGAGCAGCCGGTCGGACGTCTCCTTGTCGCCCTTCTGCCGTGCAGCGAGCGCGTCGAGCATGGTCTCCGTCGCCCCGCCCCACAGCTCGGTGGCGTCCAGCCAGGGCGCGGCGTCGACGGTGAACCCCTCGTCCACCGCGCCGCCGCGGATCGTGGCCGGAGCCCGCTCGACCGCGGTCGCGTAGGCGCGCAGCGCCTTGACGGCCTCGGCGCGCTTGCCCTCGTCCCACGTCGCCCAGAACCGCTCCACACGCCGGGCGAGTACGGGCGCCTGCGGCTGCCAGGGCGTGGCACCGAAGGTCGGGGCCATGTGTTCCAGGTCGCCGAGGACGAGCAGGGCGTCGGTGGCCTCGCGGTCACCGCCCGCCAGGTAGGACATGGCGCGCGGCCAGTTGGTGTCCGCGTCGTAGGCCCGGTCGTTCCAGGTGAAGTCCGCGGTGCCGAAGACGGCGATCTTGCTGGCGTACGGCTGGTTCATGGGGTTGGCGACGATGCCGGAGAGGTGCTCGGACAGGCCGGCCTCGCGCTTGTCGTACGGGGCGAGCAGCAGCCGCCCGCTGGTGTTGCCGAAGTCGTTGACCGGGTAGTTGTCCCAGACGAAGACCTTGCGGCCGAAGAGCTTCGAGACCTGGTCGGCCTCGTCGTTGGTGATCTTCGGCGGCACGACGGCCGTGCCGGTCCACATCACCACGACCGCCGGGTCCAGCGTCTCGCGCATCGTCTGCTTGTACGCGGTGCCGGTGAGGTCGCCGTACTCGGTGGGCACCATCTGCAGCGGCTGGACGCCCTCGTGACCGGCGACGAAGTTCCGCTGTACGTCGTTGAGCAGGTCGACCTGCGCCCTGGCGGCCGCCGCGCGGCCGGGCTCGCCGTACGCGGCCTTGTCGCCCTCGCAGTTCCAGCGGGTGTAGCTGATGTCGTCGAGCGGGATGGAGAAGGCGCGCGTCCCCAGGTCGTACAGGGCCTGGAGCTTGGCCTCGAGAGCCGCGCGGTCGGCGGGGTCGGAGTAGCAGATCGACTCGCCGGGGGAGACGGCGAAGGTGAAGCGCACGTGGTTCGCCGTGGCCCGGTTCACGAGTTCGCCGAGCTCCGCCAGCTTGTCCGCGGGGTAGGGCTCGCGCCACTTGCCCCGGTGATAGGGATCGTCCTTCGGGGCGTAGATGTAGGTGTTGGCCTTGACGTCACCGTAGAAGTCCATCTGGTCGAGGCGCTCGGCGTGCGTCCACGGCTGTCCGTAGAATCCCTCGATGGTGCCGCGCAGCGGCATCGACGGGTAGTCGCTCGCCTGGACGCCTGCCACCTTCCAGCGTTCGCTCCCCGCCCGGACGAAGAGCTGGCGCAGGGTCTGCACGGCGTAGAACTGTCCGGCGGCGTCCGTGCCGCCGAGGGCGATCCGCGTCCCCCGTCCCGCGTCCGAGACGCGCAGGGCGTAGCCCTCCGCGTGATCCGGTACCTCCGTGTCGCCGAGCGCCCGGGCGATGTCGGGCCGCGTGGCCGGACCGAGCCGTACGGTGAGCAGACCGGCGGACGCCCGGGGAACGTTTCCGGGGGCGACGACGTCCACCCGGTCGGCGCCGTGGGCCTTCAACTCCCGTACGAGACGGGTGCGGGCGGCGGCGTCCGTGTCCCGGTCCGCCACGACGAGCACCCGGCCGGTCACCGGGACGTCGTCACCTGCGCGGGTGAGGGACTGGGGGTTCGGCGAGACCGGCGGGACCTTGGACGTCGCGGCGGAAGGTGCGTCATCAGCCGCGGCCGGCAGCGACTCGACCGCCAGGGTACTTGCCAGTGCAAAGCAGACGCCGAGCGCCGTCAGAGTCTTCGTACGTCTTCCCATGAGCCCTCCAGGCTTGGTCTGGACCAGATAACCAGCCGTTCTTCCAGGGATGATGCGGCACGGCGGGTGGGAGACGTAAGACGTATGGGGTCTAGACCTCTTGGTGCCTCGCCTTTACTCTGGCCAACATCGTTCCCCGGGCGCCGTTTTGGCATGCCCGGCTCATGGAATGGGCTCAGGCTCATGGAGAGGTGGCCATGAAAGCCGGACGACGACGCGGCATCGCAGGAGCGATCTGCGCGATGACGGCCCTCGCGGCCGCACTGCTCCCGACCACGACCGCCGCCGGAGCGCCGGAACCGAGCGCGGCCACGGCCGGGGCCACGGCCGAGGCCCCGCAGGTGCTCCCCGCGCTGCGGGAATGGCGGGCGGAGCCCGGGCGGTTCAGGCTGGCCCCGGGTGCCAGGATCGTGCTCGGCCACGCCGACGCGACAACCGCCGCCGACGCGCGCAGGTTCGCGGGAGAGCTGCGCGAGGTCACCGGGCGGACCCTCGCGGTGGTGACGGCACGCACCGGTAGACCGGGCGACATCGTGCTGCGCCAGGACGCCACCGCCAAGGGGGACCTGGGTGGCGAGGGCTACCGTCTTGGCTCCGGCGACCGGCTGACCGTCACCGGCGCCACCTCCACCGGTGTCTTCTACGGCACCCGCACGGTCCTGCAGCTCCTGCGCGGGGACGGCACGGCCCCCGCCGGTGCGACCCGCGACGTGCCGGAGTACCGCGAGCGCGGCGTCGGCGTCTGCGCCTGCTACATCCACATCTCCCTGGACTGGTTCGAGCGGCTCATGCGCGACATGGCGCACCAGAAGCTCAACCAGCTCTGGATCGAGGCCAAGGTCAAGAGCGACGTCGATCCGAAGTCGGCGTTCTGGGGCTACTACACCAAGGACGAGGTACGCCGCCTGGTCGCGATGGCCGAACGCCACCACATCGAGCTGATCCCCGAGATCAACTCGCCCGGCCACATGGACCCGTACCTGGAGAACCACCCCGAACTGCAGCTGAAGGACAAGAACGGCGAGGCCTCCCCGCCACGCCTCGACATCACCCGGCCCGAGGCGTTCACGTACTACACCTCACTCGTGGACGAGGCGCTCGAGATCTGGGACACCAGGTCCTGGCACATGGGCGCCGACGAGTACATGATCGGCACCGCCTACCCCGACTTCCCCCAGCTCCAGGCCTACGCCACCGAGGAGTTCGGGGCCGGGGCCACGCCGGACGACGCGTTCGCAGACTTCGTCAACCGGGTGGGCGAGCACGTCCGCGCGGACGGCCGCACGCTCCGCGTCTGGAACGACGGGCTCCTCGGGCGCAACGCGGTCGTCCCGCTCGACCGGGACATCGCCGTGGAACACTGGCTGGGCGGCGGCAGCACGCAGAAGCCGTCCGCCCTCCTCGCCGAGGGGCGCCCGGTGATGAACTCCGCGTACGCGCTGTACCTCGTGCGCGGCGGCTTCACCATGAACACCCGGCAGCTTTACGACTCCGGCTGGACGCCGCTGAGCTTCGAGGGCGAAACACTCACCTCCCGGCCCGCCAACCTCACCGGCGCCAAGATCTCCATGTGGCCGGACAGCGGTGCCGCCGAGACGGAGAACGAGGTAGAGGCCAAGGCGTTCATGCCCCTGCGGTTCGTCGCACAGGCCACCTGGGGCGGACCGCGCCCGAGCGCCTCCTACGAGGGGTTCGAGCACCTGGCGCGGAACATCGGACACGCGCCGCTCTGGTCGAACACCGACCGCACGCCCCTCCCCGACGGCACGTACGCCCTGACCGCCCCCGGCGACAGGCGCCTGGCACCCACGGCCGACGCGGCCGGTGCCACGGTCGGTTTCGCGTCCGGCGACGCCTCGGCCTGGGCGGTCACCGCCACCGCCGACGGCTACTACACACTCCGTTCGACACGGACGGGCCTGTGCCTGGACGCCAACCGCGGCAAGCGCTACCTGGGCGCCCCGTTGGAACCCGGAGCGGAACTCACCCAGGAGACGTGCGCCGCGGACAAGCGCACCCAGCGCTGGCAGTTGACGCCGCGCAAGGGCGCGCTGACGCTCACCAACGCCATCTCCCAGCTGGTGCTCACGGCGGGCGGAGCCGACGGCACGGCCGTGCAGGCGGCGCCGGACACGACCGCGCCGACCGGGGTGCGGGCCGTCCCGCGCGACTGACCCGACCGCCCCCGCCGGCCGGCCCCGGTACACGGCCCGAGGTCGTGGGAGCCGTCAGCGCGGGGCGGCCTGCCCGAGGCTGCGGCCGCCGTCGCCGCCCCGCGGTGCCGTTGCCCAGGAGGGGAGCCAGGTGTCCTCGGGCAGCGGGGCCAGGCTCGCGAAGTGGTTGACGACGGCCCGGAGTCCCGGGTGCGGATTCTCCCGGGGGAGGATGAGCGAGAGCGGGTAGGCGAGCGTCGGATGCTCGATCGGGATGCGGCGCAGGTCGTGCCCCGTCGGCCAGACGTACCGGTCGCGCGAGCCCACGAGGGTGGCCACGTCGTCGGAGTCGGCGAGGATGTCGAGGAGCACCTCGTTGCCGAAGTTCGGGCCCGCTGCGTCCACGCGGAGGTCGAACGCGGTGGTGAGCTGAGCGTAGAAGTCCGCCCATTCGCTGCCCGGCGCGATACCGGGCACCCAGATCCGGTGCCCGCGCAGCCGGGCCGGTGTCACGGTGCGTGCGGGAGCGAGCGGGTGCCTCGGTCCGACGACGAGTTCCAGCGGGGAGTGGAACGCGTGGATCATCCGCACCTCGCGCGGCAGGGCGGCCGGGTCGGTGACCGAGCGGAAGGAGGCGTCGACGTCGCCCGCCTGCACGGCGGCCACCGCCCGACGCGGGTCGTCGACCTTGAGCGTCACCACGTCGAGCGCGGTTTCGGGATGCGAGCGCCAGTAGTCGTGCAGGACGACGGCCTGTGCGGTCCGCAGGCCGAGAACGTCGATCCGCAGCGCCCGCGAACCCCGCCGGATCGCGGCGACGGCGCGATCGACGTCCGCGACGACGTTCCGGGCGTGCGGCAGGAAGGCCTGTCCGTCGACAGTCAGCTCGACCCCGCGAGCAGTACGGTTGAACAACCGGACGTCGAGTGCGCGCTCGAGGGCCGCGATCCGCTTCGAGACCGCCTGCTGCGTCACGCCGAGCTCGTCGGCCGCGTGCCGCAGCTGTCCCAGCTCGGCCGCGCGGACGAACGACCGCACTGCCTCGGTGTCCATGGGGGTGAGCATAGGCGTGCCCGACCGACGGTTGCGGTTTCCACTCGTGCCGTGGGCGCGCCCACGGCGGGAGGACGGCGTCCGGCGTCGCCGGGGCCCGCCCCTTCGTGCCATAACCTCGTTCCTGGGAACGTCAGTTGCCATGTGTGTCCACACCGAGGAGGCGGCGGTGCTCAACAGGGGCGGCTCGCGATTGCTGGTATGCGCCGTGGCGCTGGCCTGCTTGGCACTGGTGGGCCCCAGTGCACCCGGCGGCGCGCTGTCCGGCAGGTCACTGCCCGTCGAAGCCGTCAGGGACGTCGTACCGAACCGGGTCATGACGTGGAACCTGTGCAACCCCTGCGACGCGAGCAATCTCGACCGGGCCGCGGAGATAGCCGCGCATGCGCCCCAGGTCATCGGCATGCAGGAAGCGTGCGCACGTGACGTCGACAGGATCCGGGACTACCTGGAGGTCTTCCACGGGCTGGTCTACCACGTCGAATACGGGACGGTCCTGGAGAACTGGAGCCGCTGCGGGGGAGCACCGTGGAATCCGGGCGGCTTCGGCCAGGCCATCCTCTCGGCGGCACCGATGACCGACCGGGTCAACGTCGAGTACCCCGACGGCGGGTCAGAGGACCGCGGATATCTCGCGGTCACCACCGAGGTGGGCGGCCGGTCCGTCCGGGTCTTCAACACCCACCTCGCCCAACGGCGTCAGGAGGAGTTCAGGAAGGACCAGGTCCGCGTACTCGCCGCGGAAGTCGCCCGGCACGACCGCGCCGTGGTCATCGGCGACTTCAACGCCGTGCCGGACGCCCCCGAACTCGACCCCATGTGGGCACTGGCCACGGACACCGACCCGCAGTGCCGTCCCGCACCCGTCGGCGCCTGCGAACCGACCACGGACTGGCGGAGCAAGTTCGACTACGTCTTCCTGCGCGGCATCGCCGCGATCGAGCACCGAGCGGTCCGCACCACGCATTCGGACCACGACATGCTGTACACCGACCTGGACGTGACCTGAGGACACCTCACCTGATGTGGTGAGTCCCCCGGAAGGGACCGAGATCCCCGTCCGTCACGGCCCGGGCGGCCCGCTCGAAGTCCTCGGTGTTACTCCACCACGAACAGACGACGACCGGGTCCTGTGCGGCCACAGGCCGAACGGTGACGTGCCAAGCGGCGACATGGCGGCGGATACTGCCACAACTCGCCTACCGTCGCCGCTGCTTGGCCGAATCTGTAGTCCCGCCGGGGTCCGGACGCCCGCATAATCGGTTGCCGGCCGACGTCAGCGGCGGATGCAATGTCCGGCATGGTCACCGAGGTGCGCCTGCCAGGGCGAGACGACAAGAACGCGCACGTCCGGATCGGTGCACTCGTGCCGCTGACCCGACCCGGCTGGGAGGAGGCGGGCCGGCACCTGCTCGCCGGGATGGAGCTGGCCGTACGCGAAGTCAATGACGCCGGCGGCATCGAGGGGAAACCACTCGAGCTGGTGGTCCGGGACACGGCGGCCGATCCGCACCGGGCCGCGGCGGCCGTGGACGAACTGGCCCGGCTGGGCGTGGCCGCCCTGGCGGGGGAGTACCACAGCGTCGTCGCTCGCGCCGTCGCATCCAGGGCCGATGCCCTCGGCCTGCCGTTCCTGTGCTCGTCAGCCGTGCTCGACGCGCTCACCGAACAGCAGACGCAGTGGGTCGCGCGTCTCGCCCCGGCGCAGTCCCACGGCTGGCGGACCTACGCGGACTTCCTCCTCGCCGCGGGCCACCGTCGCATCGCCGTCGCCGCCGAGCCGAGCGTCTACTGGGCGTCCGGCACCCGCATCCTCCGGAACCACCTCGCGCCACGCGGCGGCACCGTCATCGAGGTCGACATGCGCGAGTCGACCCCCGCGTCGGTGTGCGACGCACTCGTCGATGCTCACGCGAGCGCCCTGCTGCTTCTGGTCGGTCACCCCGAGCCGGCCGTGTCGATCGTCCGGTCCGTCCGGCGTGACCGGCGTCTGGCCGAGGTCCTGATCGGTGCTCCGGCCGGGCAGCCGGAGTTCGCCGCATGGGCGACGACGCTGGGCGACGACGGCGCCGCGGTCCCGTTCCTGCGCTACCTGCCCGAGCGCCTCGGCCCACTCGGCGCACGCGTCGGGACGGCCCTGCGCGAGCGGCTGGCCGAAGCGCCCTCCTTCGTCGCCTTCGAGGGCTACGACACGGTGGCGGTCCTCGCCGACGTGCTGCGTTCGCACGGCGTCGACCGGGCGAGCACCGCCGAAGCCTGGGCGAGCGTCTCGGTCGAAGGCACCCGGGGCCGGATCCGGTTCTCCCGCACGCCGGACATCGGTGTGTGGCAATGGGTCTGGGCGCCGGTCCAGGTCGTCGACCGGGATCCGGCGCGACCCGGCCGGCTCCGGGTCCTGCGCACCGCTGACGCCTCGACACGCTGACCCGCGTGATCTCCGGGAGGCTCCGCGGTCAGGTCAGCCGTACATCGCCACGCGGTGGAAGGCCGCGAGGGCCTCGTCGATGGGATGGGGCCGCGGCCTGCCCGAGGAGTCGAGCGCGTTCCACCTCTGGAGGTTCACCGCGACGGCCATGCGCCGCCTGCCGTCGGCGCTGATCACGGCCAAGGCCCCGGCGCCCCACGCCGTGCCGCCGTGGCCCCAGAAGGTGTCCTGACCAGGTGCTTCCATCGGGTGCAGGCCGAGACCGTACTCGATCGTCCGGCCTTCCTGAGAGACGACCGGCACGGTGCGCCGCATCTCGGCGAGCGACGACGGGCTGACGATCTCACCGGCCAGCAGCATCCCGAAGAAGCGGTTGAGATCCGCGACGGTGGATATCAGCGAGGCCGCCGGCCCCACCCACGACATGTCGTAGACGCTGTAGTCGCGCGGCGGGTCGATCATGCCGAACCAGGCCTCGTAGAGGCGCGAGTGGGGCTCGCCCACGTACGGTCCGGTGGGCAGTTCGGTGTCCTGGAGCCCGGCGCGCTCGATGACGTTCCGGGTGATGTACCGCTCGGCGGTGGTGCCGGTCACCTGCTCCAGGAGCAGGCCCAGGAGCAGGTAGTTGGTGTTCGAGTACAGGCCCGGAGTGCTGCCCGGGCTGCCGACGGCGGGCGCGGCGACTCCCAGTTCGATCAGTTCGGTGGGTTCGAACCGGGTGAACCGGTGGTCGTCCAGGCTCTGGGGCCCGGTGTCCGCGAGGACGGGGAACGCCTTGAGGGACGAGTAGGCATGGGGGAGGTACTCGGCGAGACCGCTGGTGTGGTTCAGCAGCATCCGGACCGTGACGGTGTCGCCGCGTTCGTCGGGAAGAAGTCCCGGAAGGTACCGGCCGATCGGCGTGTCGAGACCGATCCGGCCCCGCTCGACCTGCTGCAGGACCGCGGCGGCGGTGAAGGTCTTGGTGATGCTCCCGACCCGGTGGCGCATGTCGGCGCCGACCGGGCGGCCGGTGGCGGCATCGGCGACCCCGGCGGCGCCCCGCCAGACCTGGTCGCCGTCCCGCACCTCGGCGAACAGGCCCGGCATCCCGGCGCGGTGGACGTTCTCGATGGCCGCGTTCAGTACCTCGGGGTCCAGTGAGTCACTCACGACACGTGTCCTTTCCCAAGCTCTGCGAATCGCCCTTGTACCCATTATGCACGCGCCGCGTGCAACGCCAAGTGCAATGCGGGGAGAGGGAGGATCCGGCGCGCGCTGCCCTCGTGCATGCCCGCCGCCGCCAGGGGTAGGACCCTCCCGTGCACGGACGTGACGCGAGGGGCCCGAAGAGCGAGGAGTGTCGGACGTGATTCGAAAGCTGCAGGCGGTAGCGCTGGACTGCGCCGATCCGGTACGGCTCGCGGAGTTCTACGCACAACTGCTCGGCGGACGGGTGGCCGCGGACCCGGACGATCCCGAGTGGGTCGAGGTGCACGGCTTCGAGGGGACGCCACTGGCCTGCCAGCGGGTGGACGGCTACCGGGCGCCCCAATGGCCCGGCCAGGACCACCCCCAGCAGCTCCACCTGGACTTCGACGTCGACGACCTCGAAGGCGAGGAGAAACGGGCGCTCGCACTCGGCGCGACCGTCCTGGAGCGGACCGACCAGATCCGCCCGGGCGCCAACTGGCGGGTCTACGCCGACCCGGCCGGCCATCCGTTCTGCCTCTGCTTCCACTGAGCCCACCGGGCGGTGAGGCGCCCGAAAACCGGTGGAACGGCGCCACCGCGCGCCGTCAGCGTGCTGCCGACCACGTCGTCCGGGCAAAGGACATGCCGTTGTACACCGTGTGAGACCTCCCGAGCGCTGATCTGTCGCGCGTCGCGCTCCTTTCTGCTGCGGACTTCTCACTGGAACCGGTGTACTTCTGTGCTCACAACCTGGGTGGTCGCACCCACCTGCCTTCCCCTTGTCCGGCGCCGTTGCCACGCGTGCGCGTCCGAGCGCTTCCGGGCGAGCGGCAAGTTCCGTGTCAACGCCAACCACAAGCGCATCGACGCCTGGCTCCTCGTCCTGTGCGCCGCGTGCGGGGACACCGCGAAGCTCACGCTCCTGGTGCGGACGAACGTCCGCACCGTGCGCCCCGAGCTGCTGGACCGGCTGCACGGCAACGACCCCGCCCTCACCGCCGAGTTGCTCCAGGACCCGGTGGTGCGGCGGCGCAACCGCATCGCCCTCGACTGGGACGATGCCTGGTGCCTCGACACCGGGGCGCCGGACCCTCTGGATCGCGAGGTGATCGACGTCTCGGTCAGCTTCGCGGCGCGGATCCCGGTCCGGCCGGTACGACTGGTCGCCGAGGGCTGCGGCCTTTCGCGGGCCGAGGTCGAGAGACTGGTCAAGGAGGGGAAACTGGTCGCGGCAGTCCGGCTGAGCGCCAAGCTCTCCGGCGACTTCACCTTGCGTCACCCGGATGAGGAACCTGCCGGCCACGGTGGTGTCGACCACGCTGGAAGGGCCCCTCGACTGGCCGGAGGCGAGTGTCGCGCGCGGTGACGCCGTCGACGTCGTCGCCCGGCTCAAGGAGGAGTCCGCGGTGCCGTTGCGCTCGCACGGCAGCCTGTCGATGAACCGGGCGCTGATGGCCGCGGGCCTCGTCGACCGCGTCCAGGTGACCCTGTACCCGGTGATCACCGGCCGGAGCGGGCTGGACCCGGTCTTCAGGGGCGCGGCCGACTTCGACCTCGAGTTGATCGAGTCCCGCACGCTCGACGGCCACATCCAGGAACTCGTCTACCGGCCCGCCCTGCACGCCTGAACCCGGCCGCACCCCTCTCTCCGGCGGGGCGCGGCACCCGTCAGCCGGCCTCGGCCGCCGCGGCCAGGACCCGGGCCAGCTCGGCGGGCCTGGAGATCATGGGCCAGTGGCCCGAGTCGATGTCCGCGAAGTCGACGCGCCCCGCCCGGGCGAGCTCCGGGACATCGCCCCCGTCGATCCACTTCCGCGCCTGCGCGGGCGTGAACTCGGGGCACACGACCACGACCGGCACGTCGAACCGGCGCTCGTCGGACAGCCGCACCACGCCCCTGGCCACGGCTTCGGGCACCGGAATCGCGGCCGCCGCCATCTCACGCCTGGCCGCCTCGTCGAGATCGGCGGCATCGGGCCCCTGGAAGGGCTCCCAGCCCGGAAAGGCCATCGCCCCGTCCCTGACCTCGAAGAAGTCCGCGTACGGCTGACCGTCCGGGGTCGGGATGCCGCCGATGAGCGCGACCTTGGCCAGCCGCTCCGGCCGCCGGTCGGCGGCCAGCCAGGCCAGTGCACAGGCCGCGGAATGCCCCACCACCATGGGCTTGCCGGGCACCGAGTCCACCGCGGCCAGCACGGCCGCCACCTGGTCGTCGAGCGTGGCGGTCGCCGCGCCGTCCCCCTGTCCCGGGAGGGTGAGCGGCACCGGACGGTGGCCGAGCGACTCCAGCGTGGACGCGACTCGGTCCCACACGGATCCGTCCAGCCACAGGCCGCCGATGAGCAGAATGTCCATGATCGGTTCCCTTCCGTCTGCTTGGCCTCCACCGTAGGAGGGGATCCGGACGATCTCCTGCCGGTTTGTTTCCCCCGACCTCGCCGGGTGTCTCCACCGCGCGGATTAGCCTGCTCCCGTGCCCAACGACCCCAGCCCCACCGCGCGAGCCCTGCGCGCCCTGGAGATCCTCCGGACCCGCCCCACCACGACGGCCGACGAACTCGCCGAGCGGCTGGGCGTGACGGAGCGAGCGGCGCGCCGGTACGTCGCGATCCTGAGGGAGGCGGGCATTCCGGTGGAGTCGGCCCGGGGACCGCACGGCGGATACCGGCTGGGACGCGGGACGAGACTGCCGCCCGTGCACTTCACGCAGGCCGAGGCCCTCGGCCTCGTCATGGCGGCGCTCAGCGGCCGGCCGGCCGTGGCCGACGCCGACGACCTCGTCGGTGCCGCCCTGGGCAAGGTCGTCAAGGCGCTGCCGGAGAGCGTCGGGCGGCAGGCGGCCCTGCTGCGGGAGTACGCGGCCGCCGCCCCCGACCCGTACGCGGCCCACCCGGATCCCGCCGTCACCAGCTCCCTCGTCGAGGCCGTCGCCCACCGGCGCCGCGTGCTGCTCACCTACCGCAGCGAGGCCGGCAACGCATGGGAGGAGGAGGCGGACCCCTGGTCACTCGTCGTCCGCCACGGACGCTGGTACCTGCTGTGCCACTCCCACCGGGTGGACGCCGTCCGCACCTATCGGGTGGACCGGATCGGCGGGGTCCGGAGCACCGCCCAGGGGTTCGACCCGCCCGTCGGCTTCGACCCGGTGGCGGTGCTGGAGGAGAACCTGGGCACCGGATGGCAGTTCGCCACCCGCGTGGTCTTCGACGCCCCGCCGGCCGAGGTCGCCCCCTGGATCCACCCGCCCATGGGCCGGCTCGAACCCCTGGGAGACGGCTGCGTCCTGGTCGGCAGCACCCGGAATCCGGACATGTACGCGCAGGAATGGCTCGCGAGGGTGCCGGTCGCCTTCCGCATCGACGGCGGAGCGGAACTGCGTGCCGCGGCCGCCGCACTCGCGGCACGCTTCACCGTCGCGGTGCGGGACCCCCGGCCCGGCTCCGGGCCGTCAGCGGGGTGAAGACGGATTCCGGTCGAAGGGGCCGGACGGGGGCTGAACCGCTGGTTGCACCCGGTTGAACCTTCCCGGCCGAGGCCAAATCGGGCGACGACGACGGAACTTCGGGACGCGACGCACTGATCTTGTCAGGCGCAGCGTGTCCGTCGCCCCGAGGAGCCAGCCCCTGATGACCAGCGCCCTGGCCGCCGCCCGGCTGCGACGACTGCCCGCCCCCCCTCGCCGCCCCGCTGACCTGGCTCGGCCTGGCCTGGCCTGCGTCACGCTGGCGGCGGTCTTTGACCGCGGGGTCCACCGAGAGCGCCGGGTTCCGGCGTTGCCGCCGGACTCACGAGGAGCGGATCGCGGAGATGTCGAACTGCAGGCGGACCTTCTCGCTCACCATGCTGCCGCCCGCCTCGAGCCGCTGGTTGTAGACCAGACCCCAGTCCCTGCGGTCGATGGTGGTGGTCCCGTCGAAGCCGGTCCGCTCGTAGCCGAAGGGGTCCACGACCGAACCGAGGTAGTCCAGCTGCAGCTCCACGGCCCGGGTCGTGTCGCGGATGGTGAGATCTCCCGTCATGCGGAAGCTCTCCGCCGATTCATGGGTGGCGGAGGTGCTGCGGAAGGTCATCTCGGGGAAGCGGCGTACGTCGAAGAAGTCCTTGCCGACGAGGTGGGCGTCCCGTTGCTCCACGCCGGTGTCGACACTGGCGACACGAATGACGATCTCGGCCCGGGACCGGGAGGGGTCGGCCCCGTCGAAGTAGAGCGTGCTGTCGTAGTCGGTGAAGGCCCCCCGGACCGTGGTGACCATGGCGTGCCGCACGGAGAACCCGATCCGGCTGTGCGGGCGGTCGATGGTCCAGTGCCCGGTCAGCGCCCGAAGGCCCGGATCGGGCGTGGCCCCCGCTGCCGCGGACGGTGCGGCGAGCCGGCCCTGGCCGGCAGCCGTTGGCGGCTCGGCGGTGGCGGTCTGGCGACGGCTGAAGATACCCATGAGTCGTAGGCCTTTCGAATTGATCACTTCGTGTTATCACGAAGCCGATCAGCGGCCCACGGCAAGATGTGCGCCCTCGTCCGGATTCCATGACCCCGACCGCAAAGCTGCACCGGTTCGACACCGGGTCCCTCATTCGTGCACGTGGCAGGCTCGACGCAGCCGCCCGCAAGCCTCCCGCAGCCGTTGCACGTAGGTGGCCCCAGCACGAGCAGCACCAGACCGGCGAGGGCCACAGGCGCCCAGCGGGGAACAGGGGCCGCAGCCAGTGCTGGTCGTCCCAAGCCGCGAGCAGGCTCGGCACCAGGGTGACGGCCAACCCGGCCCCGTACGCCGTCCACGAGGAGGCCGCCGCGTCGCGGCGTCGGCGCAGGAACCCGACGACCGGCGCGGGTCCGGTCACCGGCAGGGTGCAGGCCTCCGGCGTGACGACGTCCCAGGCCGTCAGGCGCACCCGGGCGGCCGGCAGGAACAGGGCGGCAGCCGCACAACCGGCCGGCCGCCGCTCCGGACGCAGTGCGGTGCCCGCCGCGAGGCCACCGCACGCCGGGAGCGGTGGCCTCCGGCCGCTGGGCGACACCACCCACGCCTGCGCCCGGCGGGCCGCCTCCCGGCGTGGTCCCGGCACCCTGGGCGGACTGCTGGGCGGCGGCAGCCCGCAGCGTGTGGATCAGCCGCTCACGGCGCCGCAGCAGAACGGCACGGCGCAGGTCGAGTTGCCGCAGCTGGCGTCCAGGCGCCGCAGCTCCTCGGCCGGGGGCGGAAGGTTCGTCATGCCTCGGAGTGTGGCCCGCGCCACGTACCGGGACATGAGCGCGGATACTCAGCCCGTACTCATTGACGTAGTCCACGTAATTCACGTGGTTGACGTAGTTCCTGCGGCGCGCCCCGGCGGGGTGTCAGATCTCGGTCCGGAGAACCGCCCAGACGCTGTTGCCCCCGGTGCGGTCGGACCGGGAGGTTCCCCAGGAGTCCGCGAGCTGCTGAACGATCAACAACCCCCGGCCGCTCTCGTCCAGGGTGGCGGAGCGGGAACCGGCCGGACCGGCCGGCGCATGTCCGTCGTCGTGCACCTCGACCCGCAACTGCTCGTGCGACGTCAGTGACAGGCCGCACAGCATGTGGCTGCTGCCCGAGTGGATCACGGCGTTGGTCGCCAGTTCCGAGACGAGCAGTACCGCGTCGGTGCACACGTCGCCGGGGAGCCCCCAGTCGCGAAGCCGGCGGCGGACCGTGTCACGCGCCGTCCGCACGCTGATGCGGAGGGAAGGAAGGTCGAACCAGTGCTCCCGGTCCGGATGCGCCGGCGGTAACAGGCCGGGCGAAGGGCTCGTGTGGGGGGTCACGGTGATCGCCTTCCGGTGAGGACGGGCGCGAGGGAGGGAGCGGGCCCGGGCGGGCACGGACGGGACGGCGGTCGGACGGGCGGGCTCACGGACGCCACTATGCTCGCCGTCCAGTTCAGGCTGCAACCGAATCCCTGATAATTTCAGGAAGACCCGTTCAGTCTGGTGTCCTCACCAAGTCGCTGCCACAATGGCACCGGTGACAGCCCATCAGGAGGTGGGGCGTGAGTGAAGCTCGGTCCGGCGCGGGCACCAGCGCCCCGACGGTGCTGCGTATGATCCTGGGCCGTCGGCTCCAGGACATGCGGCAGAGCGCGGGCGCCTCACTGGCCGACGCCGCCAAGGCACTTCGGGTGACGCCCCTGACGATCCGCCGGCTGGAGAAGGCCGAAGTCGCCCTCAAACCCCTCTACGTCGAAAAGCTCCTGCAGACGTACGGAAGCGCACAACAGGAGACGGACGAGTTCGTAGCGCTCGCCGAGCAGGCCAACAAGCCGGGCTGGTGGCACGCCTACCGCGACGTGCTGCCCAACTGGTTCACCGCGTACGTCAGTCTGGAGACCGGCGCCAGCATGCTGCGCACCTACGAACCCCACTACGTCACGGGGCTGCTCCAGACCCCCGCGTACGCCCGCGGCGTCCTGAGCGGAGGCTTCCCGAACGGCTCCGACGACGAGCTGGAACGCCGCGTCGGCCTGCGGCTGCGCCGACAGAGCCTGCTGGAGCGGGAGAACGCGCCCACCCTCTGGGTGGTCATGGAGGAAGCGGTCCTGCACCGGGCCGTCGGCGGTCCGGAAGTGATGCGCGAGCAGATCGACCGGCTCCTGGAGGTGTCCGAGCTGGAGCACGTCAGCATCGACATCCTGCCCTTCGCCGTCGGCGCCCACGTCGGGGCGTGCGCCCCCTTCACCTACTTCCGGTTCGAGGAGCCGGAGCTGCCCGACGTCGTCTACAGCGAGATCCTCTCCGCGTCGATGTACCTGGACGAACGGGCGGACGTCGTCGCGCACCTGGAGGCGCACAACAGGATGTCGCTGCTCACCTCGACACGCGACAGCACGGCACTCCTGAACCGCATGCGCAAGGAGTACTCATGAGCACCACCGAAGACACCGTCTACAACGGCATGCCCGCCTGCGACCTCGGCGAGTACGGCTGGGAACGCCCGTGGAGCGGACCCAACGGCGGCCAGTGCGTGGAGACCAAGCAACTCGCCGACGGCCGGGTCGCGGTGCGCCAGTCGACGGACCCGGCCGGCCCCGCTCTCATCTACACGCCCGAAGAGATCAGCGCGTTCGTCCGAGGGGTCAAGCAGGGCATGGCCGACCACCTCACGGCCGGCCTTCCGAAGGGAACAGCATGAGCGACACCCACGCCGCGCGCGGCCTCGACACCAGCAGGCCGCACTCGGCCCGCATGTACGACTACTACCTCGGCGGCAAGGACCACTTCCCGGTCGACAAGCAGGCCGCCGAAGCGGTCGCCCAGGCCTACCCCGGCATCTTCACCTGTGCACGGGAGAACCGCGCCTTCATGCACCGTGCCACTCGGGTACTGGCGCAGGAGCACGGCATCCGCCAGTGGCTGGACATCGGCACCGGCATTCCCACCGAGCCGAACGTGCACCAGGTGGCTCAGTCCGTGGTCCCCGAGGCCCGGGTGGTCTACGCCGACAACGACCCGCTCGTCCTCAAGTACGCCGAGCGTCTCATGCGCAGCACCCCGCAGGGCCGCACCACCTACATCGAGGCCGACGTCAACGATCCGGACGCCCTGCTCGACGCCCCCGCGCTGGCCGAGGTGCTCGACCTGTCCCAGCCGGTCGCCCTGTCCCTGAACGCGCTGATGCACTTCATCACCGACGCCCGCGACCCGTACGGCATCGTCGAGCGGCTGATGGCGGCACTCCCGGCGGGCAGTGCCCTCGCGCTGAGTCACTGCACGCCCGACTTCGACCCGCCCACCTGGGAGAAGGTCACGGGCATCTACACCGGCGCGGGTACGCCGGTGCAGTTCCGCCCGCAGCAGGACGTCACCCGCTTCTTCGACGGACTCGACCTCCTCGACCCCGGCGTCACCGTCGGTCACCGTTGGCGACCGACCCGGTCCACCGGCCCCGACGCCCCCACCGACGCCCAGGTCAGCCTGTGGGCAGGGGTCGGCATCAAGCCGTAGCGCACTTGCCCGACCGTTCCGGTGTGGCGCAGGGTGGAGGAATGAGCGGTCAGGAGGGCCCCACGCTCATCTCCTCGGTGCAGCGAGCCTTTCGGCTGATGGAAGCCGTGGGCGCCCACGAGAGCGGCGTACCGGCCAAGCAGCTGGCGCGCGAGACGGGGCTGGCCCTGGGCACCACCTACCACCTGCTGCGCACCATGGTGCACGACGGCTACGTGCGCAAACTCGAGGACGGCACGTTCGTCCTGGGGGAAAGGCTGGGCGCACTGCACGCGGGGAGCCGCGACCAGACGGCGCTCAGCAGGGTCCGTCCCACGCTCACGGAGCTGCGGGACGGCCTGTCGGCCGCGGCCTACCTGACCCTCTACGAGGAGGGCGAGATCCGGGTCGCGGAGATCGTGGACGGACCGAAAGCGCCCCGCGTCGATCTGTGGGTCGGCTTCGAGGACGCGGGACACGCCACCGCCCTCGGCAAGAGCGTGCTGCGCGAGCTGGACGCAGAAGCCCGCGCCGACTACCTCTCCCGCCACGTGCTGAACGATCTCACCCCGCGCACCGTCACCTACCGGGCCGAGCTGCTGCGCCGTCTCGACGCCTCCCCACGGGGCCCGGCCGTGACCGACATCGAGGAGTACCGTCTGGGCACCGCGTGTGTCGCGGTCCCCGTCCGCCGGGGCGACACCATCGGATCGCTCGGCATCTCCGTGGGCATCAACCGCACGGCCTGCCTCGAAGACGCTGTGGCGACGCTGCTCGACACGGCGGAGCGGGTGTCCCGGGGCCTCTCGCTCACCATCTGAAAACCGGGCTCTTGTGACACCGCGGCGGCACCGCGTTCCCTGGATGAAGCGGGCAAATCGGACAGGGTTGCAGGGGAGCGAGAAGTGAGTGAGCAGGGCGTCGCAGGGCCGCACGCGGGGGTCGGTTGCCATGTGGCCAACGGCTGGACGGTCGTCAAGGCCGATGACGAGATCGACATCGCCTTCGCCCCCCTCGTCCGGGCCGAGGTGGGCCGGCGCCTCGCCGAGGGCCACCGGCACTTCGTCCTTGACCTGTGCGACACCCCCTTCATCGACTCCATGGGCCTGGGCATGATCGTCGCCGTGACCAAGCGCATCCGGAGCCGTCACGGGTCGCTGCGGATCGCCTGTTCCGACCGGCGGCTCCTGCACGTCTTCGCCCTCGGCGGCCTGGCGGCGGTCTACTCCTTCCACGACTCGGTGGAACAGGCCGTCGCGCAGCCCCCCGCCGCGGAGGGGCCGGCCGACTGGCCGCCCGTGCGAGGCTGACGCGTCCGCCCCCGCCGGCCCCGTGTTTGGGTCCGCCGTGGCGGTTCACTTGAGCCGCAAGCACGTCGACCGGAAGCGTGAGGGAAGGCTGCCCGGTCTCCGGGGCCGGCCGGCCTGCGCGGAAGGGTGGGTCATGGCCGCACGGGTCGGATACCGGAGAATCTACGAAGACCCCACACCACAGGACGGCAAGCGGGTGCTCGTCGACCGCCTGTGGCCTCGTGGCGTGAGCAAGGAGAGGGCCGATCTGGACGAGTGGTTGCGCGACGTCGCCCCGTCGGCCGACCTGCGTCGCTGGTACCACCACGATCCCGAGCGTTACGACGAGTTCCGGCGCCGCTACTTCGCCGAACTGGAAGACTCCGATCACCAGGCTCCGCTGCGGCGTCTGCGCGAGATGTCGGCACACGCCAAGGTCACCTTGCTGACGGCCACCAAGGACGTGGACCACAGCGAGGCGGCCGCCCTGGCCCAGTGGCTGGACGGGGCCTGACGGGAGACCGCGCCTGCCCTACTCCAGAGGTAATCGCCTCGCCCGGCGCGGGCCGACAGGATGGGTGATCTCTCCGCATCGACGGGATGCGGGCCAGGGGAAAGAGGTCAGCCATGTCCATGGCCACATCGACGAGCACACGCTCCGTGGTGGAAGAACTGCTGCGCAGGATCGGCGCCGGCGACCCCGATCACATCGCCGAGCTGTACGCCGAACAGGGCGACTGGAAACTCGGCTGGCCGGAGGCCGAGCACGGCCGCCCCGCCACGCCGTGGATCCGCCACCGCTCCACCCGCGCGGACGCGGCGGCCCATTACCGCGAGCTCGCCGAGCACCACGTGCCCGAGCACGTGGGCACCGAGGTCGAACGCGTCCTCATCGACGGAAACGACGCGGTGGTGCTCGGCGAGATCCGCCAGACGGCCCGGCTCACCGGACGCGCCTACCGCGCCCGGTTCGCTCTGCACCTCACCGTCGAGGACGGCCTTGTCACCCGGCACCACGTGTACGAGGACAGCCTCGCCGTCGCCCAGGCGTTCGCAGCGGACCGCAGGTGAAGCGGGGGCGGACGCCCCGGAACTCCGGCTCACACTCCTGAACGGCCCGGTCACCGCACCGCCGTCACCCCCTGCGCCGGGGCAGCCGGGCCCGGCCCGGGCTCGTCCCCGAGCGCCTGCAGGATCCCCTCGACGCTCTGCTTGGCGTCGCCGAAGAGCATGCTGGTGTTCTCCCGGAAGAACAACGGATTCTGCACGCCCGCGTAGCCGGAGGCCATCGAGCGCTTGAAGACGACGACCTGCTCCGCCTCCCAGACCCGCAGCACGGGCATACCCGCGATCGGACTGGCGGGGTCCTCGGCCGCCGAGGGGTTGACCGTGTCGTTCGCACCGATGACCAGCACCACCGACGTGTCCGCGAAGTCGTCGTTGATCTCGTCCATCTCCAGGACGATGTCGTACGGCACCTTCGCCTCGGCCAGGAGCACGTTCATGTGCCCCGGCAGCCGTCCGGCGACCGGGTGGACGCCGAAGCGCACCTCGATCCCGCGCTCGCGCAGCCGCCGCGTCAGCTCGGCGACCGGATGCTGGGCCTGCGCCACGGCCATGCCGTAGCCGGGGGCGATCACCACGGACCGCGCCCGCGCGAGCAGCTCGGCCGCCTCGTGCGCCCGTACCTCGCGGTGCTCGCCCTGCTCCTCGTCACCGCCCGGCGGGGCCTCGATGCCGAAGCCGCCCGCGATGACGGAGAGGAAGGAACGGTTCATCGCCTGGCACATGATGTAGCTCAGATACGCACCGGAGGATCCGACCAGGGCACCGGTGACGATGAGCAGGTTGTTGTCGAGCAGGAACCCGGCCGCCGCCGCGGCCCAGCCGGAGTAGCTGTTGAGCATCGAGACGACGACAGGCATGTCGCCGCCGCCGATGGAGGCCACCAGGTGCCAGCCCAGGGCGAGTGCCAGAACCGTGACCGCCACCATCAACGGGAGGCTCGGACTGACGGTGAACCAGACCGTCAGCACCGCGAACACGGCCAGCGCCCCCAGATTGAGGGCGTTCTTGCCGGGCAGCATCAGCGGCCGCGACTTGAGCCGCGCGGACAGCTTCAGGTACGCGACCACGGAGCCGGTGAAGGTGACCGCGCCGATGAAGACGCCGATGAACACTTCGGCGTGGTGGATGCCGATCAGATCGGCGGCGATCCGGCCCCGCGAGCCGTGAGCCTCGACCTCCAGGTAGCTGTTCCAGCCGGCCAGGACGGCCGCGAGACCGACGAAGCTGTGCAGCACCGCGATCAGCTCGGGCATCTGTGTCATCTCCACGCGCCGCGCCCGCCACAGGCCCGCCGCGGCGCCGATCACCATGGCGAGCAGGATCAGCGCGACCGGACCGGCGGAGACGCTCTGCGCCGAGACCACGACGGTGGCCACCAGGGCCAGCGCCATCCCCGCGATGCCGTACACGACGCCGGCGCGTGACGTCCGGTGCTGGGACAGACCGGCGAGGCTGAGGACGAACAGCAGGGCCGCGACCAGGTCCGCGGCGCGGGAGGCGGTCATGGACGTCATCGGGACTCGCCTCTCGAGAACATGGACAGCATGCGGCGGGTGACGGCGAAACCTCCGAAGATGTTCACGCTCGTCAGCAGGATCGCCACGAAGGACAGCACCGTGACGAGCGCGCTCTCGTGCCCGATCTGCACGAGGGCGCCGATCACCACGATCCCCGAGATGGCGTTGGTCACCGACATCAGCGGGGTGTGCAGGGAGTGGTGAACCTTGCCGATCACGTAGTAGCCGATGACCACCGCCAGCCCGAACACCGTGAAGTTCTGCGCCAGTTGGGCCGGGGCGAAGGCGACCAGCAGGAAGGTCGCCGGCATGCCGAGGCCGATGAGACCGAAGCGCCCCGCCGCGGCGAGCCGGGACGGCTTCGTGCTCACCGGTGCGGCGGTCGATGCCGCCGGCGCGGCGGTGGGCGGGGCCGCCGACACGGCGACCGGCGGGGGAGGCCAGGTGACCGTGCCCGCACGGACCACGGTCACGGCTCGCTGCACCACGTCGTCGAAGTCGATGACGATCCGGCCGTCCTCGCCGGGGGTGAGCAGCCTGAGCAGGTTGACCAGATTCGTGCCGAACAACTGCGACGCCTGGGCGGGCAGCCGGGCCGCCAGGTCCGTGTAACCGATGATGGTCACACCGTTGTCGGTCACCACACTCCGGCCCGCGACGGTCCCCTCTGCATTGCCGCCCTGGGCGGCGGCCATGTCGACGATCACGCTGCCGGGTCTCATCGCCGCCACGTCGGCGGCGGTCAGCAGACGTGGGGCGGGCCGCCCGGGTATCAGCGCGGTGGTGACGACGACGTCCACATCACGGGCCTGCTCGTGGTAGAGCTCGGCCGCGGCCCGGTCGTAGTCGGCCGACGTCGCCCTGGCGTAGCCGTCGGTGCTCTCCTCCTGGGCCACGTTCACCGCGAGGTACTCGCCGCCCAACGACCGCACCTGGTCGGCGACTTCGGGACGAGGGTCGGTGGCGCGGACGATCGCGCCCAGACTGGACGCGGCCCCGATGGCGGCGAGCCCCGCGACACCGGCCCCGGCGACGAGGACCTTCGCCGGCGGCACCTTGCCCGCCGCGGTGACCTGCCCGGTGAAGAAGCGCCCGAAGACGTGCGCGGCCTCGATCACCGCCCGGTACCCGGCGATGTTCGCCATGGAGCTGAGCACGTCCATCGACTGCGCCCGCGAGATCCGCGGCACCGCGTCGAGAGCGAGCACCGTGAGGCCACGAGCACCGAGCGCCTCCAGCAACTCGGTTCGCTGCGCCGGCGCGACGAGGGCCACCAGCGTCGTCCCTGCGCGCAGTTCGGCGATCTCCTCGGCGGTCGGCGCGTTGACCTTCAGCACGACATCCGCGGCCCAGGCCTCGCCGACACTCGCCCCCGCCTCCGAATAGGCCTCGTCACCGAAGCCGGAGGCGGCGCCGGCTCCCGACTCGACGACGACCTCGTAACCGAGGCCGAGCAGCAGGCGCACCGTCGAGGGCGTCGCGGCGACGCGGGTCTCGCCGGGCAAGGACTCGGCGACGACGCCGACGCGTTGAGGTGGTTGGTGAGCGGGTCGGTGTCCAGTCATGTCCACTCTCTCGTCGAGGCGTTGTTGCCGGGTTCCGTACCCACGGGAGGGCGACGGGGCACCGAAAACGCTGATCCCGGCTTTCCGCCGCGGGATTCGCCTCCGCGGCCCGAACACAACGCTCTGCGACGGCACGCCCGCGTCGGGCGAACACGCCCTGCGCACGGCTGTGGCGGTCAGGTGAGTTTGACGGCCACGGCGTCGAGGACCCAGTCCAGGCCGGTCGCGAAGGACTCCTCCGCGTCCACGTGCGTGCCGTCGTACACGGCCTTGGCCAGCGCCGGGAAGCGGCCCGTGGCCAACATGCGCGTCACGTGGGGACCGCGGGCACGCTGCCACTCGCTCCTGGACAGTCCCGTGGAGCGCTCGGCCCGCAGATCCGTGATCTCGCGCCTGATCGCGCCGGTGAAGTAGGCGCTGACCGTCTCCACGGCGCGCATGACGGTGTCGACGTCGGCGAGGCCGTCGAGGGCGGCCAGCGTGGCCTCGGACACGGCGAGGCCGTTCGGGCCCAGGGCGGGGCGGCCGCCGAGCAGGTCGGCCAGCCATTCGTGACGGAGGGCCGCCTGCCTGGTGCGGTGGGCGAGGACGCGCAGCGCCTCCCGCCAGTCACCGGGCTCTTCCTCGGGGAGGATCTCGGCGTAGACCGCGTCCACCATGAGGTCGAACAGTTCGTCCTTGGTCGAGATGTATCCGTACAGCCGCATCGGACCGGCGTCCAGCCGGGCGGCGACCTTGCGCAGGGAAACCGCCGCCAGGCCGCCCTCGTCGGCGAGCGCGACGGCGGCGGCGACGATCCGCTCCCGGTCGAGCGGCACGGGGCGGTTCGACGGCTCGGGCCGGTCCCACACAGTCATGATCACACCGTACTGACCGCACCGAACCGTTGCGGGGCGGCGTACAGGGGAAATACGGTGTATCGGCATGAGACACCGTATAGCCGTGGTCGGCGGTGGCCCTGCCGGACTGGCCTTCGCCCGCGTCCTGCACCGCCACGACCACCCCGTAACCGTCCTCGAACGCGAGCCCGGCCCCGACGTCCGCCCGCCGGGAGGCACACTGGACCTGCACGAAGGGCTGGGCCAGCTCGCGTTGGCCAAGGCGGGGCTGCTGACGGAGTTCCAGGCACTGTCCCGTCCCGAGGGGCAGGCCATGCGCATCCTGGACACCGACGGCACCGTTCTGCGCGACTGGCGACCGGGTCCGGACGACCGGGCCAATCCCGAGATCGACCGCAGCCAACTCCGTGACCTGCTGCTGGGCCCTCTCGACGTCCGTTGGGGTGAGGACGTGACGAAGGTGGACCCGGGAACCCGGAACGGCGTACGGGTCCACTTCGCGGACGGACGGCAGGAGACGTTCGACCTCGTGGTCGGCGCGGACGGCGCCTGGTCCCGTACCCGCCCGGCGGTCTCGGCGGTGACGCCGCACTACACCGGCGTCACCTCGATCGAGACGGCCCTGGACGACGTCGACACCCGCCACCCCGACCTCGCCCGGCTGACCGGCGACGGTTCCGTGGCCGTGTACGGCGCGAACCGGGCGCTCGTCGCCCAGCGCAACAGCGGGGGCCACGTCAAGGTGTACGTCCAGTTCCGTGCGCCGCTCGACCGGCACAGGGAACTCGACACGGCCGACGCCGCGGCCGTGCGATCGAGTCTCCTGGCTCTGTTCGACGGCTGGGCCGCTCCCGTCCTCGACCTCCTCCGGCACGGCACCGCTTTCGTCCACCGCCCCCTCTACGCCCTGCCCGTGTCGCACACCTGGGCCCACGTCACCGGCGTGACGCTCCTGGGCGACGCCGCCCACCTGATGCCCCCTTTGGGGGCGGGCGCGAACCTCGCCCTGCTGGAAGGCGCCGAACTCGCCGAGTCCATCGCCGCCGGCACCGAAGACCTGGACGAAACCGTCCGGGTCTTCGAGGAGCGGATGTGGGCACGGGCCGGCAGGTGGGCGAGGATCACGACGGCCGGACTGGAACGCCTGGTGAGCCCGGACCCCGCCGAAGCCCTCGCCCTCTTCGACGAGGTCCAGCCGCCCGGGTGAGCAGCGGCCCCCTCTGTCGCCCGGTCACATCAGTCGGCGGGACGGCCGAACCAGCGGGAGAGATGGTCGTCCAGCACCCGCTGATCGTCACCGACCCAGGCGACGTGGCCGTCGGGGCGCAGCAGGACGCACGGAGCATCTAGCGCAGCGGTGGGGTCCGCGAGGTGCTCGACCCGGTCCGCCCAGCCGCCCACGGTCAGGCGTCCGGTGCGGTCCAGCAGCAGACCGCGTCCGCGGTGCAACAGACCGTAGAGGCGGCCCTGTTCCACGTCGATGTCCCGCAGGCGTCGGCCGAGCAGCTCGTGTCCCTCACCGAAGTCGTAACGTACGCCGATCGCGGTGATCTTCTCGATCAGACGGCGGTTCACCTCGTCGATGCCCATCAGTTCGGTGAGGAGTCTGCGCACGGCCTGCGGGCCCGGTTCGGTGGAGAGCAGCTCCATCTGGGCGCGGGTGTTGTCCAGCACCTCCTCGGCGACCGGTCGGCGTTCGGCCTCGTAGCTGTCCAGCAGGGTGTCCGGGGCCCAGCCGCGGACCTGTGCGGCCAGCTTCCAGCCGAGGTTGAACGCGTCCTGAACGCCGAGGTTGAGGCCCTGTCCGCCGGTGGGCGGATGGATGTGCGCCGCATCACCGGCGAGCAGTACCCGCCCGACCCGATAACGCCCGGCCAGCCGGGTGGCATCCCCGAAGCGGGACAGCCAGCGCGGGGAGTGCACGCCGAAATCGGTTCCGGCGACGGCGCGCAACTGCTGTCTGAAGTCCTCGAGGGTGGGCGGGTGCGCGCGATCGCCGACTCCCGCGGCGGGGACCACGACGCTGTAGACCCCCGCGCCGAAGGGCCGGAGCCAGAACCGGTGCTGGGTCTCGCGCACTGCGGCCACCCTGGCGGCGATCTCTTCCGGCGGCGCACTCACCTGCATCTCGCCCATCAGCGTCTCGTTCCGCGAGGGCTCGCCGGGGAAGCCGACGCCCAGCAGTTTGCGCACCGTGCTGCGCCCGCCGTCACAGCCGACGAGGTAGCGCGAACGCAGCCGCTCCCCGTCGGCCAACTCCACGGTCACACCCTCGTCGTCCTGCTCGAAACCGGTGACCGCGCCCCCGTGCCGGACCCGCGCACCCAGGGCGACCGCATGTTCTTCGAGGAGCCGGACGACGACCGGCTGCGGGATGCCCAGCAGATAGGCGTACTCGGAATCCAAGCCCTCGGGCGCGGGCCCCGCGATGGCGGCGAAGAGCCCGCCGACCGGGCGCCGTCTTCCGTGCCGGAGCAGGCCGTCCAGCAGGCCGCGCATGGCCATCAGCTCGATACTGCGCATGTGCAGACCGACGATGCGGACGAACGACGCGGGCTCGGTCTCCTTCTCCACAACGAGTACCCGCACACCGTGCAGCCGTAGCTCGGCGGCCAGCATCGCGCCGGTCGGCCCGCAGCCGGCGATGATCACGTCGAAGTCGCGCTCGGCCGTGTCGTCGGACGACGGCCCGGCGGTGAACTGCCCAGAGTCCATGGGTGTTGCCTTTCGGGAGTGCCTTGTTGTCGAGGCGCTCCCGGCGACACCTACGTCAGTCGCCGGCCATGACGGAAAGGGGGAGCACCCACGTCGATACAGCGTTCATGGGTCTCACCTCCTCGGGCGGTGTCACGGTCCACCGCAAGTTACAAGAGCGGCGCTCTGCGGGTCCAATCCTTTTCGGCGGGGAAACGCTCGGGCGCCAGTGTCCTGAGCAGGGAGCGGATCACCAGGTCCGTGGACGCCGCCATCTCGACGGAGCCGGGGTCGAGCAGCCACTGGACCTGGAGACCGTCCATGACCGCGATGATCGCGTTGGCCGCATGCCCCACGCGTGCCGCGTCGGCCCCGGTGAGGCCGCAGGCCTCGGTCAGCGCGTCGGTGACGAAGGCACGCAGTCCGGTGTAGCGGTCGCGGAAATAGGCCTGTGCGGGGTGCTCGTCGGTGACGGACTCGGCGGACAGGACGGCGTAGAGCCGGACGATGCCCTCCCGTTCGGCGTTGCGCAGGGCGGTGTCGACGAGGTGGCGCAGGAACGCCAGTCCGTGCGGGCGCTCGGTGCCCAGCTGTTCGATGTCCTGCTGGTCGCGGAGTTCGAGCACGCTGGTGAGCAGCAGTGCCTTGGAACGGAAGTAGTGCAGCACCCCGGCCTGGGTCAGCCCGGCCCGGTCGGCGATCTCCGCCAGGGAGGCGTTGTTGTATCCGCGGGCGGCGAAGGTGTCCGTGGCGATGCTCAGGATCTCCTGCTGGCGCCGCACGGCTTCGGGACTGCGCGGGGTGCGGGGCCCGGCCTTCGGTCTGCGCGTGGGCCTGCCCACTGATCGGTCGCTCACGGGCGACAGCCTACGTTCTGTCCCGTCGCTCGACCGGCGCTCTTCCGTCGGGCCGTTGCTCTTCGCTCCGCCCCGGGCCGAGAGTGACGCGCACCACTTACTAAGTACTTAGTAGGTGTGCTTTCATGGCGCCGTCGTTCCGCGCTCCACGGTCTGGGTACCGACCGGCTCGGAGGGAATCTCCGTACGCCGCTCCGGGTCGCCGGTACACCCCGCCCCGCACCGAAGCGAAGGAGTTCCCCACCGTGTCGACCAGTACGAGATCCCGCCCCCCGACGCCCGGCCGGGCCGCCAAGGCGGCTGTCGTCGCCCTGGCCCTCGCGGGCCTGACCGGCCTCGGCCTCGTGGGGCCCACGAACGCCCGGGCCGCCGATCCGGTCGCCCAGGTCTGGGTCACCACACCGGACGGTGCCGAGAGACTCACGGCCGAGGGCGACGTGCCCTTCACCGGCAGTCCGCAGCCCGTCGACATCCGGATCGACGGCGGCGCCGGGGGCCAGCGGTTCACCGGCGCGGGCGCCTCCGTGACGGGCGCGTCGGCCCACCTCGTCCAGAGCCTGCCCGAGGACCGGCGCGGCGAGCTGATGCGGTCGCTGTTCTCCACCGCAGGAGACGGCATCGGCCTGAACTACCTGCGCCAACCGCTGGGCAGTACCGACTTCGACGCGACGAACGACCCCTACTCCTACGAGGACACCCCCGGCCGGTTCTCGATCGACCGGGACAAGGCCGAGATCGTTCCCGTCCTCGAACAGGCCACCGCGGTGAACCCGCAGATCCGCTTCATGGGAACGCCCTGGTCCCCGCCGGCCTGGATGAAGAGCGGCAACTCACTGAACGGCGGAAGCCTCGAGCCGGAGAACTACGGGGCGTACGCCGACTACCTGGTCGAGGCGATCAAGGCCTACCGGCAGGAGGGCATCGCGCTCACCGATCTCACCGTGCAGAACGAGCCGGAGTTCGCGACCAGTTACCCGTCGATGTCGATGACCCCGGCGCAACAGGCCGACTTCCTGAAGGTGCTCGACCCGAAACTGACGGCGGCCGGGCTGCCCACGAACATCCTGGCCTACGACCACAACTGGGACCACCCGAACTACCCCCTCGACGTCTTCTCCCGCACCTCGGGCATCAGCCGCGTCATCGGTGCCGCCTTCCACTGCTACGGCGGTCAGGCCTCCGCACAGCAGCAGGTCGTCGACGCGGGCAAGCGCGTCTTCTTCACCGAGTGCTCCGGCACCGACAGCTCCGACACCTCCCGGACCTTCGCCGACAGCCTGCGCTGGCAGGCGGAGAACCTCGTCGTGCAGAACTTCCGCCACGGCGGCGAGACCGTCCTGACCTGGAACCTCGCCCTGGACCAGAACGGCGGCCCGCACCAGGGCCACTGCACCAACCGCTGCAACGGCGTGGTCGAGATCGCCGGCGGCGACGTGACCCGCAACGCCGAGTACTACGTGCTCGGCCACGTCAGCAAGTTCGTCGTGCCCGGCGCCACCCGCATCGGCTCCAGCAGCCAGGGCTCCGGAGGCGTGCAGAACGTCGCCTTCCAGAACCCCGACGGCTCACGCGTCGCCTACGTGGTCAACACCGCCTCCGGCTCCCAGCGCTTCTCCCTCACCGACGGCGGCAGGTCCCTCGTCCACACCCTGCCGGCCGGGGCCGTCGCCACCTTCGTGTGGAACGGCACCGGCGGCGCGCCGACCGGTCCGATCGACCCCGGCGCCTGGTACCACCTCGTCAACAGCGGCAGCGGGGCCTGCCTGGACGCCGCCGACTGGGGCACCGCCAACGGCACCGCCCTGCAACAGTGGGCCTGCGGCAGCGGCGCCAACCAGTCCTGGCAGTTCCGCCCCACCGGTGACGGCTACTACCAGGTCGTCAACCGGCACAACGGCAAGGCATGGGACGTCGACGGCGGGCCGGGTGCGACCGCCGACGGCACCCGTGTCCACCTGTGGGACTACGTGGGCGGCACCAACCAGCAATGGCGTCCCGAGCCGGCCGGCGCCGCCGGCGCGTACCGCTTCGTCGCCCGGCACAGCGCCAAGTGCCTGAGCGTCGACGGCGCCTCCACCGCGAACGGGGCCCGCCTGTCCCAGCAGCCCTGCGCGGGCTCCGCCGCGCAGACCTTCACTCTGGCGACCGGCTGACCCCGCCGGCTTCCTCCGTCGCCGGGTCCGATGACTTTCGGGCCCGGCATCGGTCGTATCAGGTAGGCACACCTACCGCAGGAGGGACGGACCGATTGCCGAGCCTCATGGTCGACTTCATCATCTCGCTCGACGGTACGTCCGGCTCCGGCCGGGTGGCGCAGGACCTTGTCCGGCTGGATGCGTAGGTGGTGGTACGTCCGGCGCGGGTGTGGGAGAGGTGTCCGTCCCCTTCGAGGTCGGACTCAGGCCGGCCTGTTCGAGTCCACCGTCGGCGGAGGGATCAGGCTCGCCGGAGGTGTTTCCCAGGTGTCGAACTCCGGAGGTGTCCCGAAGTGGTCACGGTCGGCCCCGGACAGGTCGACCACTCCTCCCGTGAACCGTGCGCCGAGGAAGGAGACCCGGGCGCCGTTGAACTCCGCGCCGTCGAAGGAGACCTCGCCGCCGCTGAAGGATGTGCGCGCGAACGTGACCCGGCCGTCGGCGAAGTCCGTACCGCCGAAGGTGACCCGGCTGCCGCTGAAGTGGGCGTCGTCGAAGGATGCCCAGCCTCCGGTGAAGCGCACCAGGCTGAACGACACGCGGCCACCTGAGAAGTGGGCCCCGCTGAAGTCCGCCGCACGCAGGACGGCGCGGGTGAAGTCGAAGTCGTGGCCCTCCCAGCTCGTCGAGGCCCCCTCGCGCAGGTGCTCGGTGATGATTCCGGTGAGGGAGAGGCGTATCTCCGACTCCTCGTCGTGGTACCACGGCGTATCGGAGGGCGTGTAGGGCATGCGCAGATAGGCGCAGAGTACGTTGATGCAGACCTGACGTTGCTCGGGCCAGTCGTCGGCGAGTCCGGCCAGGGCGTGGATCCCGGCGAGCCTGACCATCGGCAGCTCATGCCCGAGCTGTGAACTCGCGGTGACGAAGCGCTCGTTGAACAGCCGGGTGTCCTCCCTGTGCTCGGCGGCTTCGGCGAGACGCTGCCTGCGGTAGGCGACGACCAGGGCCAGAACTCCGCCGACGCCGGCGACCACGGACAGGGAGATCTTGATGAGATCGAACCTCTTGTCGGCCGCCAGCGCATGCGGGCCGGTGAGTGCCGGAAAGCCCAGGGCGGCCCAGACCAGACAGGCGCTCAGCAAGAACAGAGCGGCACCGAGCGCGAGAACGACCGCGATGTGGCGGGACAGTGCCCACATGCGCTCATCCCGTGGCTGAAACATCCGAAACATCCGAAACATCCCTGGGTCCCTGCGAGTCCGAGTCGGCATGCCCACACCATGACACGGCCCGGTGAGTCCGCCCGGCCCCGCTGTCTTCGACCGGGGGAGCCGCTCACGTTGCGGCGAGGGCGACCCGCAGCTGGTCGGTCACCTTGTCCAGGCAACTGCCGAAACTCGTGTGCCCCTCGGCTTCGATCCAGTGCCGGAAGGCGTGGCCGAAGGCCACCGTGGCGAGCTGCGCGACGAGTTCGGCCGTGTCGGCCTCCACCTGTCGTTGGATCAGGGCGTCACGGATCGCCCGGGTGACCGCGGCCGCCTTGGTCCGTTCGCGCTCCTGCAGTTCGGGGCTGGCGTCGATGACCGCCCGGCGCTCCGCCGCGCCCTGCACCAGCTCGACGAGCCGGGTGCCGACGCAGGACAGTGCGTCGAGAGCCGCAGTGAGTGGAGCCGCATCGGGGTCTGCCGCCAGGACGGCTTCCGCCAGTGCCGGGGGCAGGTGCTCGGAGCCGCCGAACAGGACCTCGCGCTTGTCGGGGAAGTAGCGGAAGTAGGAGCGCCGGGTGAGGCCGGCCCGCTCGGCGATGTCGGTCACGGTCACGTTGTCGTAACCGTGCTCCAGGTAGAGCTCCAGAGCCGCCCGCTTCAGGCGCTGCTCGGCACCCGGATCCCACCTTGCCATGGGACGACCCTAACAGGTGATGTCTCGCTGTGTCGTCAGTGCTAGCCTGTAGTCATGACACAGTGTGTCATCACTGGGGCGTCCGTCCCGGTGTGGCCCGGAGCAGGCAGGGGCGTACACATGACCGAGACCGGCAGGACCAGCGGGTCGACAAGCGGGAACAGGACGAACGACGAGGTGTGGATCGTCGGGGTGACCGGCCGTGTGGGCCGGGGCGTGGCCGCGCGGCTGGCCACGCGGGGGCTGAGGGTCGTGCCGGTCGGGCGCAGCCGGCAGCGGATGACCGCCGCAGGCGCCGAAGCAGGTCTGCCCGTGGACGCAAAGGTGATCGTCGCCGACTCGGCCGAGCGGATCGCCGACGAGGTCGTCCGGGGGCGCCCGCGGGTGGTGGTGAACACGATGGGCGCCTACGTCACCACGGCGCCGGTGATCGCCCGTGCCTGCATGTCCGTCGGCGGCCACTACGTCGATCAGGCCAACGACGTGGTCGCCGTGCAGGGGCTGCTCGCCCTGCGCGACGAAGCGGCACGGGCGGGCAGCACCCTGGTCACCGGCGCCGGCTTCGGCGTGCTGGCGACGGAGGCGGTGGTGGCCAAGTTGTGCGAGGAACGGCCCGCGCCGCAGCGGGTGCGGGTCGACTCCGTGGCCTCGGTGGCCGTCGAGGCGGGTGCGCTCGGCGCCGCTCTCGCGACCGGCATCGTGGACGCGCTCACTGCCGGCGGACGGCGCTACGACAACGGGCGGCTGGTGCGCTCGCGCCTGGGCGCCGACCCGCAGCGGCTCACCTTCCCGGACGGGACGTCGGCCAAGTCGGCAGGTGTCGCGTCCGGCGAGCTCATCGCGGCGCGGGCGGTCGGCCGAGCACCGTTCGTCATCGCCACCTCCGGTCTCGCGCCGACCGCTCCGCTCCTGCGTGCCGTGCTTCCACTGCTGGGACGCCTGCTGTCCGTCCCGGCGCTGCGACGCCTCGCCGTCGACCGGCTCGGCCGGATCACGGTCAAGGCCGCGCCCCGACCGCGCGAGCACTCCTGGGGGCACGCCGTCGTGGAGTGGGCCGACGGGACCCGGCGCGAGGGATGGCTGCGTGCAGGCGAGGGCATGGCCTACACGGCCGACGTCACCGCCACGGTCACCGAACTGCTGGCCGGTGGCGCCGGCCGGCCGGGGGCCTGGACGCCGGCGGCCGCCCTCGGGCCCGACCTGGCGACCACCGCCGGCGGCACCTTCGTACTGGACTGACGGCCCCCGGTCCCCGCCGCCGGACTCCTGCCGGACCGGCGCACCTCAATCACTGACGGGGAGCCTGACCTGCCTACGGTGTGTAGACGGCCTCACTGCCGTACAGCTCCCTGGTGAACGCGGAGACGTCGGCGGAGCGATCGCTGCCGTCGAGGTTGTACGTCAGATAGACGCCGTACCCCTCGTCGACGGTGCGACGGGCGAGGTCGCCTGCCGTGTCCCGAGAGGTCCGGCCGATCTCGACGGCCGCCGGTGACAGCTTCGCCTTGGGCAGCGCGATGCCGGGGACCTGCCAGGTGCCGTAGTACGGGTTCCAGGCGTAGTCGAACTTGGCGGAGATGTCGACACCGTCGTACGACAGGCGTGACGCGGCCGGGCCGATGTTGTAGAGGCTGATGATCTTGTCCGGCATGTTCGCACGCAGTGCCGTCACCAGGTGCACGAACGAGCTGTCGTTGGGCTGCGCCGTGCCGTTGTTGCCGTACTCGGCGTATTCGTCGTCGAAGTCGATGCCGTCGAGGCCGTACTTCGCCACGGCGTCCGAGAGTTGTTTCGCGAACGCCGAAGCCGCCTGCTGCGAAGTGAAGTTGGCGAATCCGGCACCCTGGTGGTTGCCGAGCACGGAGAGGAGGACCTTGATGCCCTTCTGCTGCAACGGCCGTATCTGCGTGGCGGCGTTGTCGAGGACGCGCTGCACGTTCTCGTTGAAATGCAGGTACGCCGTCTTCGTGCCGGTGTCGTAGTTGATGTTCGCCGCGAAGATCACGGCGACGTCGAAGGCGTTGCCGCCCCCGTTCGCCAGTGTGTACTTGCCGACGTTGACCATGCTGTTGTTGTTCACCTCGACGTAGGCCACCGAGGTCGGTCCCTCCTTCACGGGGGCGGGGGCCGCTGACGCGCCGCTCTCGGCGGTCGCGCCGAGGACGAGGGCCGCGACGGTCGAGAGCGCGAGCGCCGCCGTCCGCACTCTTCTGCGAACCGGAGTGAACATGGTTGATGGTCTCCCAACGCATGGTCGGCGCCCCGCTTGTCAGGAAGCGCCGAGCGAGTGACTCGAGTCTTTCGCTGCTGTGGCCGAAGCCGGGGAAGCGTGCTCGAACTCTTCACGGCTTCCACCCGCGGCGCACGCCAACGGCCCTGCCCGGTCAGTCCTCGAGGAGGGCGGGCACTTGTTCCGCGGCCGCTGACGGCGAACCGGCCGCACCGGCGAAGTTGTTCTCGACCTCGGCCTTCTCGGCTGCGTTCGGGTACGGGTTCGTGCACGGGATGCCCGCACTCGCCCCCGACATCAGGCTGGAGCACGGCCCGGGCTTGCGGTCCGGCAGCCCCAGGATGTGACCGAGCTCGTGGGACGAGATGCGCACCGTGTTGTAGCCCTCGTTCACCGCCTGGCGTCCGATCCAGACGGTGCCCTTGCCCAGGGACGTGGTGAGGGCGCGCGGCCAGCCGTCGTCGGCCAAAATGCGAATGTCGGCCCGCTGCCCGGCCGGGGCCGGACGCAGCTCCGCGCCCTCGACGCTGTCGTTCCAGATCGCCGCGCCCCGGTCGACCGCGGACCTGAACTCCGCGGAGCCGCTCGCGTCGTAGGTGACTACCCGGGCTGCGGCCGGGGCGACCGCGGCGCCGCCCGGCGAGCCGGCGGCCACGGCCTCGCCGCTCAGCAGCGGCAACGACATCAGCGCGGCCGCGGCAAGGTATCCGGTCAGTGTGCGAACGTGCATGCTCGACCTCCTTGTGGGGGAGAGGAGTCGTGCTCATGACATCATCTGCCTCCCTGCCCGCGAGGAGGCGCTGTCAATCAGCCAATTCGCACGGCCCTCGGGCGCGACGGTGAGGCAGGAGGACCGAGCGCACCAGCGCAGCACAGCTCAGCTCAGGCCGGGGGACGCCCGCGAGTGCCGCGTCAGCCCCGGCCGAGGACGCAGAACTCGTTGCCCGCAGGGTCGGTCAGGACGACCCAGGGGACGTCACCCTGACCCACGTCGGCCCGGGCCGCGCCGAGACCCTCGAGCCGGGCGACCTCCCTCGCCTGGTCCTCGACCGGGTCCGACATCACGTCGAGATGGATGCGGTTCCGCACGACCTCGTCATCGGACGTGCGGCGGAACTCGAGATACGGCCCGACGCCCTTGGCGGAGCGCAGCAGCGCACGGTCGTCGGTCAGCTCGTGGACGGTCCAGTCGATCGCCTCGCCCCAGAACCGGGTCATGTCCCGCGGGTCGGCGCAGTCGACGACCACGCAGGCGATCGGCCCGGTGTCCCGGTGGAGCTCGCGGGGCTCCAGCACGCTGAACGTGTTGCCCTCCGGATCGGCCAACACCTTCCACGGCACGTCGTCCTGTCCGACGTCGGCGTGCGTCGCCCCGAGCTCCTCCAGGCGGGTGACCAACTCCGCCTGATGGGCGTCGGAGGTGGTGGCGAGCTCGAGGTGCACCCGGTACTTCACCGTCTCCGGGTCGGGGACGCGGACGAGGTCGACGCACACGGCGGACGGGTCCGGCCAGTCGAAGCCCGGGGGTTCCAGGTTGGTGACGCCGGGTCCTTCGCTCGAAACACTCCAGCCGAGCGCCTCCGCCCAGAACCGGCCGAGCGCCGCGTCGTCCCTGGCCTTGAAGTTCACCTGCACTAGTTCCAGCGTCATCCCGCATACCCTAGCGCCACCGAACTGCCGTGCGGCCCGGCCGTCGTCCCCGGGAGGGCCGAGCCGCAGCGGTACCGGCTGGGTGGCGCAGCTCAGGCCAGCGCGTTCACCGCTGCCGTGAACAGGCGTGGCAGACGCGCGGCCGTTGGCATGATGTGGGGGGCGAGTGCGGGCTGCAGCCGGGCTCTCACCAGGAGTTCGGTCAGCAGCCGATGACGGCGGGTCGCCTTCCTCCAGTCCGTTTCGTAACGGCTGGGTGTGCCCCGACGCAGGTTGGCGACCAGGGCCTCGGCGCCGGTGAGCGCGAGGGCGACGCCCTCACCGGTCAGGGCGTCGACGTACCCGGCGGCGTCGCCGACGAGCAGGACCCTCCCGTGGGTCCGGGTGCGGGCTCGCTGCCGCAGTGGTCCGGCGCCCCGCACCGCGGTGGCGGCCTTGTCCGGCGGGAGGCGGTCGGCCAGGTCGGGGAAGCCCTCCATCTGGGTGGTGAACGGGGCACGCCGAGTCGTCAGCATGGCGATGCCGACGAGTCGGGGGCCGATCGGGGTGACGTACGCCTCCGCGTGCCCGCCCCAGTGCACCTCGACGTACGGCGACCAAGGAGCCACCGCGTAGTGCCGACGCAGCCCGTAGCGGGGCGCGCCCCGGGTCCTCGCCTCCAGGCCGAGGGAGCGGCGCACACGCGAGTGCAAGCCGTCCGCCGCTACCAGCCACCGTGCGCGCAGCCCCGTTCCGGCGACGGTCACGCCCGTGCCGTCCTGCCGCACCTCCTCCACACGCAGCGGCAGTACGGGCACCCCGGCCGCCAGCACGGCGCGGTGCAGGATGCCGTGCAGGTCGGTGCGGCGGACACCGAGGCCGGGGCCGTCGCGAAACGCGGCCTGAACCCGGCGACCACCCTGGAGGTAACGGATACCGGTGAGGGGGAAGCCTGGGACCTCCAGCCCGAGTGCGGCGAGCGAGCGGACGGCGCCGGGCATCAGCCCTTCACCGCACGCCTTGTCGACCGGTGCCGGGCGCGGTTCGACGACGACGGTGTCGAGACCGGCGTGCGCGGCGTGCAGGGCGGTGGCGAGACCGGCAGGTCCGCCCCCGACGATGACCAGGTCGTGGGGAGCACTCATGCGGGCGCCGCCTGGGCCAGGGCCGTGTTCTCACAGCGGAGACGGACGGTGAGCAGCATCGAGTTGGCCACGGTGAAGACGGCCGCGGTCAGCCACGCCGAGTGCACCAGGGGCAGGGCGGCGACCTCCACCACGACCGCGACGTAGTTGGGGTGCCGCAGGAAACGATAGGGTCCGGCGCCGATCAGACGTGCACCGGGAACGACGATGACCCGGGTGTTCCAGTACGGTCCGAGCGATGCGATGCACCACCAGCGCAGCGCCTGGGCCAGGAGCGCGAGGGCCAGCATGGGCCACGCCAGAGCAGACAGGAACGGGCGGTCGGCGAGGAGGGGTTCGAGCAGGCAGCACACGAGCAGCCCGGTGTGCAGGGCGACCATGACGGGGTAGTGGCCACGCCCGTGCTCCACCCCGGCGCGGGCGAGCGTCCATGCCGCGTTGCGGCGGGCGACGCCGAGTTCCGCGACGCGTTCGGCGGCCACGGCGACGACGAGAAGCACGTACCACGACATGAGAGCACCTCACCAGCGCAGGAGCACGACTTCGGAACAGAATCCAGGACCCATCGCCAGGAGCAGACCCCACGTACCGTGCTGCGGTCGATGACGTGCCCGGATGCTCTGAAGGATGTGCAGCACGGACACGGACGACATGTTCCCCACCGCCGAGAGGGAGCGCCGTGAGGAGTCGAGGGCGTCGTCGGGCAGGCCGAGGGTCTCGCTCACCGCGGACAGGACCTTGGGGCCTCCCGGATGGCAGACCCAGGTGCCGATGTCGTCGACGGTCAGGCCGTGTTCGGCCAGGAACGCGCGCAGGTGCAGGCCGAAGTGGCCCCGGACGATGTCCGGGACACCGGCGTCGATCACGACGCGGAAGCCGTAGGCGCCGATCTCCCAGCCCAGGAGCTGTTCGGTGCCCGAATAGAGGTGACTGCGTGTGGCGACCACGTGCGGCCGGGCCGCGTGTGCGTCCGTGTTGCCGTTGCCGTTGCCGTTGCCGTTGCCGTTGCCGTTGCCGTTGCCGTCGCCGTCGCCGCGTGCGACGAGGGCTGCCGCGCCGTCACCGAAGAGCGCACCGGCCACGAGGTTGGCACGGGAGCCGTCTCCCCGCTGGAGCGTCAGCGAGCACAGTTCCACGGTGAGCAGCACGGCGACGTCGTCGGGGTGCCCGCGAAGATGATCGTGCACCCGCGCCAGGCCGGCGGCGCCCGCGACACAGCCGAGGCCGAACAGCGGAAGCCTCTTGACGTCGGGCCGCAGTCCCACGCGCCCCGCCAGCCGGGCGTCGAGCGACGGAGCGGCCACGCCGGTGATGGAGGCGAACACCAGCAGGTCGACGTCGGCCGGTCCCAGTCCCGCCTCCCGCAGCGCGCCCGTCAGGGCCTCCTCGCCCAGTTGGAGTCCCGCCTCGATCCACGCGTCATTGCTGCGCCCGAAGTCACCGAGACGGGCGTACTGCTCGATCGGCAGCGCGAGATGACGCGTACGCACCCCTGCGGAGGCGTGAAGACGGCGCAGTACGGCGCGGTCCGCCCCCGGGGGCAGGCACAGGTCGCCGATCGGCTCGGTGAGCTCGTCCTGGGCGTACCGATGCGGCGGCAGGGCGCAGCGCACGGCGGCGATGACGGGCCCCGCCGTGGGCGGCGGCGCCGGACGCCGCGCGGTGGAGGGGGAAGCGGACGGGGAAGGGTCATGCTCGACGATCACGGGGACACGCATGTCGTCCATGTCTTCCTCGGCCGGCGAGCCGACTACCGTGCGTACGTGTCACTCCACCCGTCTGGGGTTCTCCCGCGTTCGTCGAGCAGAGTCCTGGCGCTACTGCGCGCCTGCCACCCCGAACCGGCGATCGCCGTGACCGTCTTCGTGTCGGCCATGGCCGCGGGAGCGGGCCGCGGGCCGGCCGGTTCGGCGGCCGTAGGCCTGGCCGTACTCGCCGGCCAGCTGTCGATCGGCTGGTGCAACGACGCGGTCGACGCACGGCGTGACGCGACCTGTCGACGCGGTGACAAGCCGGTGGGCACCGGCGAGCTTCCGCGTGCGGCTGCCGCCGCCGCGGCGGGGACGGCGCTGGTCCTGTGCGTACTGCTGTCCCTGCTGTGCGGAGTCGCCGCAGGAGCGACGCACCTGGGGGGCGTGGCCGCCGGCTGGATGTACAACCTGCGGCTGAAGCACACGGTCCTGTCACCGCTGCCGTACGCCGCGGGCTTCGCCTCCCTGCCGGCCTTCGTCACCCTCGGCCCGCCCGTGCCGGCCTGGCCCGCCTGGTGGGCCACGACCGCGGCAGCCCTGCTCGGTGTGGGAGCCCATCTGTCGAACGTGCTTCCGGACATCGAGGACGACCTCGTGACCGGTGTGCGCGGGCTGCCCCAGCGGCTGGACCGTCCGGCCTGCCGATGGCTGGCGCCGGCCGTGATGCTGGCAGCCGTGGGTGTGCTCGCCGCGGGTCCGCCCGGCACGGTCGGAGCCACGGGCTGGGCACTGACGGCCGCAGCCGTGGTCGCCGCCGTCGCGGGTACGGCTGTGCGATCGGGGACCCGCAGCCGGTGGCCGTTCCGGGCGGCCATCGTGGTGGCCGGCATCGCTGTGGCGCAGCTGTTGTCGCACGCACCCGGCATGAGCTGAGGCTGTCGTCCGAGCTCCCGTTCCGATGCCGGACTTTTCGGACCACCGGGTCAGGGCACACGGTCGCTGACCGCGCCGTAACGAGACACGGGAGATCGACGTGGCGGACGACCAGCATCGCCAGCAGGACCCTACTGATCAGTATCCTCGTCCGGACTTCGCCGGCCAGGACCAGCCGCACCCGGGCTGGACCGGGCCGATGGACCCGCCGCCCGACCACGGTGAGGAGTCGTACCGCGGATCAGGGCGTCTGGTGGGTCGCAGGGCCGTCGTCACGGGCGGTGACTCCGGCATCGGCCGGGCGGTTGCCCTGGCTTTCGCGCGTGAGGGCGCCGACGTGCTGTTCACCTGCCTCGAGGAGGAGCGGGACGAAGCACGGGAGACGTCCCGCCTGGTCGAGGATGCCGGGCAGAAGGCCGTGGCCGTCTCGTGCGACATCCGCGAGGAGCAGAACTGCCGGACGCTGGTCGACCGGGCCGTGGCGGAGTTCGGCGGCATCGACATCCTGGTGAACAACGCGGCCTATCAGATGTCCCAGCCGGACGGCATCGAGGCGATCACGACGGAGCAGTTCGACCGGGTGGTGCGGACGAACCTGTACGGCATGTTCTGGCTGTCCAAGTTCGCGCTGCCGCACATTCCCGAGGGCGGCAGTGTCATCAACACCACCTCGGTGCAGGCGTACAAACCCAGCCCGCACCTGCTGGACTACGCGATGACCAAGGGCGCGATCGTGACCTTCACGCAGGGACTCGCCCAGATGGTCGCTGAACGCGGTATCCGTGTGAACGCGGTGGCGCCGGGACCGGTGTGGACCCCGTTGATCCCGGCGACGCTGCCGGACACGGCCGAGTTCGGGAAGCAGAGCCCGCTGGGCCGTCCGGCGCAACCGGCCGAGCTCGCCCCGGCGTACGTCTATCTCGCCTCCCAGGAGGCCGGATACGTCACCGCGGAAATCCTGAACGTGACCGGTGGGACACCACTGCCCTGAGCGGGGCGCTGGTCCGGGCGGTACCCGGCAGCCGGCGCCCCGGGAGCTGGTCGGTGCGCAGCCGGGGCGGCTCAGGCCGCCTGGGTGAGTTCCGCGCGGCCGAAGAGGATCGCGTAGCCGGAGGGCAGTTGGGCGAGGACGCGGTCGAGCAGCACCGGGCCGGCGAGGCGGGCGACGACGCCCAGGACCGAGCCGACGTCCCAGCGCGTGGTGGCGAGGGTGCCGCCGGTGCGAGTGGCGAGGTCCCTGACGAACGCCCAGCCGGTCATCGGGTCGCTCTCCGGGATCTGGGCGGCGAAGATCTGCGCCGCCTCGCGGGGGAGACGGGCAGCCAGCTCGACGCGTTCCTCGCCGGTGATGCGACGGCCGAGAGCGGCCAGGACGGTGGACACGACGTCTTCGGCTCGCTCCCGGGTGGGATAGGCGCCGTGGTAACGGACCTGCTCCAGCATCTGGACGAACGACATGGCCGGCTCGGTGGTGATCGTCGCCGGCGCCGCCTTGGACTGCATCGGGGAAGGACGCCTTTCTGAGTTGTGGGGTGGCAGGGCCTGGTCGGCCCGTTGCGGTGGGAACGGAAGTCCCAGTCGCCGGATGCGCGGGCCGCGCTCGGGTCGGCGATGCCCCTCCCTCGGTCCACGCCGAGCCGACGGGGAGGGAGCGGGGCGGAGGACGGGAGGTACGAGGACGTCCCGTCCTCCGCCCGCCGGGAGCACGGCCTCCGCCTCAGCCGGAGATCTCCTTGTGGTCCGTGCCGGCACCGATCGAGATCTTGCGCGGCTTGGCCCGCTCGGCGATCGGGACGCGCAGGGTGAGTACGCCCGCGTCGTAGTCGGCACTGATGCGCTCGGTGTCGAGGGTGTCCGCGAGCATCACCTGGCGTGAGAACACGCCGAAGGGGCGTTCCGAGAGTTCCATCTGGACCTCGTCACCCGCGGCGGCGGGACGACGTTCGGCCCGGACGGTCAGCATGTTGCGCTCGACGTCGATGTCGATCGCGTCCCGGTCGACACCGGGGAGGTCGAGGGCGATCACGTACACGTCCCCGTCGCGGTAGGCGTCCATGGGCATCGCCGACGGACGCGACCAGGTTCCGGACGTGCTGGGGAACAACTGCTGGGTGAGCCGGTCGAACTCACGGAAGGGGTCGGTGCGCATCAGCATCGTGAAACACCTCCAGTTCGAGCAGATCCGCTCATGCGCTGCTTCTTGCTTTTCTTGTAGCATGTCATCGAAAGGATGACAACCGGTGGTGTCATCAACGCGATGACACCAGTGTCGGGAGGTGACCATGGCCGCAGACCCGCGGGAACCCGCATCCCAGCCCGTGTCCTTCCTCGCCGCCGAGGCAGCACTGGCGGCGATCGAGGAGGCGGTCCACGGCGCCCAGGCACCGCGGCGTGGCAAGCAGCCCGGTGGCGAGGTCAGCTCCGACCAGGCGCTCGCCGCACTGCTGCTCCTGCGCGAGATGCGCGACCAGCTCGCCGGGTGGGAGACGGGGCTGATCGAAACCGCCCGTCAAGCCGGGGCGAGCTGGGCCGACCTCGCCCGTCCCCTCGGCGTCGCCAGCCGGCAGGCCGCCGAACGTCGTTACCTGCGCCTGCGGCCCGGCGCCCCCGGCAGCACCGGTGAACAGCGCGTCCAGGCCACCCGCGACCGCCGGGCCGCCGACCGAGCCGTCACCACCTGGGCCCGTGGCAACGCTGCGGACCTGCGCCAGCTCGCCGGCCAGATCACCGCACTCACGGGGCTGCCGGCCCAGGCTCGCACTCCGCTCGTCCAGGCACTGGGCCGCGACGACGCCGCCGGCCTCATCGAGCCGCTGTCCGATGCCCGCGAGCACCTCGGCGCGCACCACCCCGAACTGGCCGACCGCATCGACACCCTCACCCGGCGCACCGACCGGCTCCGTCGTACCGGAAGCAACGAGGCCCAGTCGCCGGCGGCAGGGGCGTGAGCACTTCCCCGGACCGAGGGCCGGTGCGGCCGCTCACCCGCCCGTGAGGAGCCCGGCTCGTTGCCGTACCGCCGCTGGTGCTGCTGCTCGGGCCGTCCGAGGGGGGCGTGCTCGCCGGGATGACGAGACCACTGAGGGCGCGCGGGCGCGACGGCCACGGACTCGCACCCGGCGAGACGAAGGCCGGCGCCAGACCTGAGCCACGCCGGGAGGTTGTCCAGGGCTCGGAAGGGTACCCAGTCGATCTTGAGAGGAGAGTCGTGCCTGAAAAGAACGCACCTGAAAAGAACGTGTCCGATGAGAACGCGAAGAACGTCTTCGTCGTCGGTCTCGACGAGGCGAACCTGCCGACGCTCCAGGCCGTGCCGGGCGCCCAATCGCTGCGCTTCCACGGCCTGCTGACAGTCGAGGAGCTCCAGGACGGCGAGGTCTCCGTGCCCGACATCCTGGAGAAGGCGCAGCGGGAGCTGGACGCCTTCGAGGGAAGCATCGACGCCATCGTGGGGTACTGGGACTTCCCGGTCAGCACCCTGGTTCCGATCCTCGGTGAGCGTTACGGCACCCGCACCACCAGCCTGGAGTCGGTGGTCAAGTGCGAGCACAAGTACTGGAGCAGGCTCGAACAGCGGGAGGTCACCGACTGCCACCCGCGTTTCGGCCGCGTCGACCTTCGGGGCGATCCGCCGAGCCCACCGGAGGGCGTGCGGTTCCCGATGTGGCTGAAGCCCGCGCTGTCGTACTCGTCCGAACTCGCCTTCGGCGTCGGTGACGACGAGGAGTTCCGCAAGGCCGTCACGGAGATCCGGGAAGGCATCTCCCGGGTCGGCCGCCCCTTCGAGCGCATCCTCGACCGCATCGACCTGCCGGCCGAGATGGACGGGGTCGGCGGCCGCGTGTGCCTCGCCGAGGAGGAGTGCTCGGGCATCCAGGTCGCCGTCGAGGGCTACGTGCACCAGGGCGAGGTGACCGTCTACGGCACCCTGGACTCCATCGACTATCCGGACTCGGCGTGCTTCCTGCGCCACCAGTACCCCTCGGCCCTTCCCCCGCAGGTGATCGCGCGGCTGCACGACGTCACCGAGCGCGTGATGCGCCGTATCGGCTTCGACTCGGCGACCTTCAGCGTGGAGTACTTCTACGACCCGAGCAGCGAGCAGATCAATCTGCTCGAGATCAACCCCCGCCACTCCCAGTCGCACGCCGAGCTGTTCCAGTACGTGGACGGTGTGCCCAACCACCATCCCATGCTGGCCCTCGCTCTCGGTTCCGATCCGACCATGCCCCACCGGCAGGGCCCTTATGCGATGGCAGCGAAGTGGTACTACCGCTGGTTCACGGACGGTGTGGTGAGCAACGTGCCCTCGCCCGAGGCGATCGCGCGGATCGAGCAGGAGACGCCGGGCGTGCGGATCCACGTCCTGCCCGAGGAGGGCCGGCGGCTGTCCGACCTTTCCCAGCAGGACAGTTACAGCTACGAGGTCGCGCACATCTTCACCGGCGGCGACGACGAGGACGAACTGCGCAGGAAGTACGACCACTGCGTGGCGGCCCTCGGGCTCGGCTTCGACGAGCCCGGTGCGGGACCGCGACGATAAGGAGCACGCCAGACCCATGCGTTACGTGACCCGACTGCCCCACGAGACGAAGGAAGAAGAACACGTCGTCATCCCCATGTCCGACGGCATTCACCTGTCGGCACGCGTGTGGCGGCCCCTGTCGTCCGACCACGAACCCGTGCCCGCGGTACTGGAGTACATCCCCTACCGCAAACGGGACCTCACCGCCGTCCGCGACTCGGTCCACCACCCCTACCTCGCGGGACACGGTTATGCGTGCGTCCGCGTCGACCTGCGCGGAACCGGTGAGTCCGAGGGGGTGCTCCGGGACGAGTACTTGGAACAGGAGCAGCGCGACGCGGAGGAAGTGCTGGCCTGGCTCGCCGACCAGCCCTGGTGCGACGGCAGCACCGGGATGATGGGCATCTCCTGGGGCGCCTTCGCCGCCCTCCAGGTGGCGGCCCGGCAGCCGCCGAGCCTCAAGGCCATCGTCATCGCGTCCTTCACGGACGACCGGCACGCCGACGACATGCACTACATGGGTGGTGCCATGCTGTCCGACAACCTGGCCGAGGCGGGCACGATGTTCGCCTACGGCACCTGCCCGCCCGACCCCGCCGTGGTCGGTGACCGCTGGCGGGAGATGTGGCACGAACGCCTGGAGCACACCCGGCCCTGGGTGCTGGAATGGCTGCGGCACCAGCGCCGTGACGACTACTGGCGGCACGCCTCGGTCGCCGAGGACTACCAGGCCGTACAGTGCCCCGTCCTCGCCTCCAGCGGCTGGGCGGACGGCTACTCGAACGCCGTCACCCGGCTGCTCGCCAACCTGGACGTACCCCGCAAGGGGTTGATCGGCCCCTGGTCGCACAAGTTCCCCCACCTCGGCGAACCCGGCCCCGCCATCGGCTACCTCCAGGAGGTGGTGCGCTGGTGGGACCACTGGCTCAAGGGCGTCGACAACGGGGTCATGGACGACCCCATGCTGCGCACGTGGATGCAGGACAGTGTGCCGCCGTCCACGTCGTACGAGGAACGGCCGGGGCGCTGGGTCGCGGAGCCGTCCTGGCCCTCGCCCAACGTCCAGGCGGTCACACACCCGTTGAGCAGGCATCGCATCGAGGACCCGGTGGAGCAGGCGCCCGGCCAAGGCGAAGAAGCCGCGGCAGGCGACGCGCTGACCGTGCGGTCACCGTTGTCCGTCGGCCAGTTCGCGGGGAAGTGGGCCTCCTACAACGCGCCGCCCGACCTGCCGTACGACCAGCGCGAGGAGGACGGGGGGTCCCTCGTCTTCGAGACCGATCCGCTCACCGAGACGCTGGAGATCCTGGGCTCACCGACCGTGGAGCTCGACCTGTCGGCCGCCGAACCGGTCGCCATGGTGGCCGCGCGTCTTTCCGACGTGCGCCCCGACGGTGCCGCGACCCGGGTGACCTACGGGCTGCTCAACCTCACACGCTGCGAGAGCACCGAGCAGCCCGAGCCGCTGGAACCCGGCCGCCGCTACCGGGCCACGGTCCACCTCAACGGAGTGGCGCAGTCCTTCCCGCCCGGACACCGGATCCGTCTGTCCCTGTCCAGCTCCTACTGGCCGCTCGCCTGGCCGCCGCCGAGGCCCGCCGAGCTGAGCGTCCACGAACGGTCCAGCACGCTCACCCTTCCCGTCCGCCCGACGCACCGCCCCGACGACACGCCTGCCGACCCGTTCGGCGCTCCGGAGGGAACACCGCCGCTGACGACGACCACGCTCACCCCTCCGGAGGAACGCTGGGAGGTGAAGCGCGACTTGATCGGCTACGACGCCGAACTGGACATCGTGAAGGACCGCGGCATGATCCGCTGCGACGACATCGGCGTCGACGTCGGCCGCCGGGCTCACGAACGGTACGCGGCGACCGCCGACGACTTCACCTCGGCGCGTGGCGAGTCGACGTGGACCATGCGTTTCAGGAGGGACGACTGGGACGTCAGCGTCGTGACCCACACCCGGCTCACGTGCGACGAACAGAGCTTCTTCGTGGACGCCACCCTCGACGGCTACGAGGCGGGCCGCCGCGTGTTCTCCCGCACCTGGAACGAAACGGTGCCGCGGGACCTGCTCTGACCGCTCGGGTGCCGAGGACGCCGTGCCGTGGTGTCCGGTCGCCGCGGCAATCCGCCGTCGCCGGCCGGTCCGGCGCAGCACAGTCCCACTCGCTTCCGGAGGAGTCGTGACAAGCTCAGCCCTTCCCGACGAGTTCGAGGATCCGCCGGGCGTGCTCCAGGGAGCCCTCGACAGTGTCCACGTCGTACATCGAGTCGACCACGAAGTGGTCGATCCCGGTCCTTGAGTGGACCTCCTTGACGGTGTCGGCGACCTTTTCCGTGCTCGTGCCCGCGTCGATGTTCACCCGCAGCACCGTGTCGATGGCGCGGGGGTCGCGGCCGTTCTGCCGGGCGAGCTCGTCCAGCAGCGAACGCTGCGCGACGAGGCCGTCCACGTCCACGTAACTCGGGACCACCGCCAACGGCAGCCAGCCGTCGCCCCGGCGGGCGACCCGACGCAGGGCTCGCTCGGACAGCGCGCCCAGGTAGAAGGGCGGCCGGGGCTGTCGCGCCGGCTTCAGGGGTGAGTGGTGCTCGGGCACCGAGAGTTGATCACCCTCGTACTGCGCCGGGTCGGTGGTCCAGATGGCGTGGAGGGCGTCGAGCAGTTCGTCCATGCGGGCACCGCGGCGCCTGAAGTCCACGCCCGCCGCCCGGTACTCCTCGGGAGACCAGCCGACCCCGAAGCCGGGGAGCAACCGCCCGCCGCTGATCAGGTCGATCGTCGTCAGCGACCGGGCCAGCTGGACGGGCGGGTACAGCGGAGCGACCAGAACATGAGATCCCAGCAGCACACGGCTGGTCGCGGAGGCGGCGACACCGAGCAGGACGAACGGGTCGGCGGCGGGATTCAGCTCCTCCGGGATGGTGTTCCCCTGCCCGCCGTAGCCCACGACCGGGTGGACCGCGGCCAGATTGCGGTCCCCCACCCAGAGGCTGGCGCCCCCGGCCTCCTCGATCGCGGACGCGAACGCGGCCGTCCGGGCGATGCCGTAGGCCTGGCGATGGAACTGGGGGAGGGCGAAACCGATCTTCATGGCGTCCTTCATGTCCGTGTCGCCGGGCGGTGTACCTCGACTCGACTCCGACGCGATTCTGCTCGAGCGACTCTCACCCTAGAGTCCTGGGATCAAGCCCAACTCGAGGCACGCCGAGTGCAATTGAAGTGTCCGGAACGCGCCGGGTCCGGGTTCCGGCACGACGGCGCGCCGGGGCGGCGTCGTTGCTGCACGCGCTCATGTCGTTGACGATGACGGCGATGGGCAAAAGGGTGGTCGTTGCCGGATGCTCTGCTTCCATTGGCGAAGCGCGGAACACTCGGTCGTGAATGGGCCACAATGCCGTCTCCGAGACCCCGAGGACGCACCCCGTGAAGATCACCGCTGCCGACGTCGTCGTCACCAGCCCGGGCCGCAACTTCGTCACCCTGCGCATCACCACCGAGGACGGGCTCACCGGACTGGGGGACGCCACCCTCAACGGGCGCGAAAGGGCCGTCGAGGCCTACCTGCGGGAGCATGTGGCCCCGCTGCTGCTCGGACGGGACGCGCATGCCATCGAGGACACCTGGCAGTACCTGTACCGGGGCGCGTACTGGCGCCGGGGCCCGGTCACGATGGCGGCCGTAGCCGCCGTGGACACCGCTCTGTGGGACATCAAGGGCAAGGCCGCCGGCCTGCCGGTGTACCAACTCCTCGGCGGCGCCTGCCGCACGGGCGCGCTGGCCTACGGCCACGCCTCCGGCCGGGACATACCCGAACTGCTCGACTCGGTGCGCGAGCACCTGGCCGACGGGTTCCGGGCCGTCCGGATCCAGAGCGGCATCCCCGGCCTCGACTCCGTGTACGGCGTCGCCGCCTCCGCCGCCGGAGGAGGGGAGCGCTACGACTACGAGCCCGCCCGGCGTACGCGCACCGCTCACCCGCGCCCCACCGAGGAGACCTGGGACACCCGCGCCTACCTGCGCCACATGCCCACGGTGTTCGAAGCCGTGCGGCACACCTTCGGCCCCGAGCTCCCGCTGCTGCACGACGGGCACCACCGCATGACGCCCATCCAGGCCGCGCGGCTCGGCAGGGACCTCGAGCCCTACGACCTGTTCTGGCTGGAGGACGCGACACCGGGTGAGGACCAGAGGGCCTTGCGGCTGATCCGGGAGCACACCACCACTCCGCTGGCCATCGGGGAGGTTTTCAACTCCGTCCACGACTACACCACGTTGCTCCACGAACGGCTGATCGACTACGTCCGCTCGGCGGTGACGCACACCGGTGGCATCACCGCCGTACGGAAGCTGCTCGACATGGCCGCCGTGTACGGCATCAAGTCCGGCATGCACGGTCCGACCGACATCTCACCCGTGGGCATGGCGGCCGCCCTCCACCTGGACCTCGCCGTACACAACTTCGGCATCCAGGAGTACATGCGCCACGCCCCGGAAACCCTCGAGGTGTTCCGAACCTCCTACCGCTTCGAGGACGGCCTCCTGCACCCCGGCGACGCCCCCGGCCTCGGGGTCGAACTCGACGACGAGGCGGCGTCCCGCTTCCCCTACGAGCCCGCCTACCTGCCCGTGAACCGCCTTCGCGACGGTACCGTCCACGACTGGTGAGGCTCGGTAGCCGGGCGGGCACGCGGCGTCGCGCCCGGCCGGCCCCCGGGGAGCCGCGGGTCGGCGGGGGAGCGTGGCAGAGTGGACATGTCCCGTCGTCCCCCGGAAAGCCCCCGTCGCATGCGTCTACTGCTCATCAGGCACGGCCAGACCCCGTCCAACCTCAAGCACCTCCTGGACACCGCGGAGCCCGGCCCCGGCCTGACCTCCCTCGGCCAGGAACAGGCCGCGGTGCTGGCCGACGCACTGGCGTCGGAGAAGATCGACGCCCTGTACGCGTCGACGCTCGTACGCACCCAGCTGACGGCCGCACCCCTGGCCGCCGCGACCGGGCTGGAGGTCCGGGTCCGGGCCGGTATCCGGGAACTGACCGCCGGCGATCTGGAAATGCGCGGCGACGACGAGGCGGCGCACACCTACATGCACACCGCCTTCGCCTGGTCCGCGGGGGACGTGGGGCTCCGTATGCCCGGAGGCGAGAACGGGGCGGAGGCGCTGGCCCGTTTCGACGCCGTAGTCGCCGAGGCGCACGAGGACGGCGCCGAGACGGTGGCGATGGTCAGCCACGGTGCCGCGATCCGTATGTGGGTGGCGGCGCGGGCCGGCAACGTGGACATCGCCTACGCCGCACAGCATCCCCTGGCGAACACGGGAATCGTCATCCTCACCGGTTCGCCCGATCAGGGATGGCGAGCGCTGCTCTGGGAGGGCAGCTCCCTGGGGCCCCTTCCCCACACACCGGGCCCGGACGACCCCACAGGGTCCGCCATGCCCACGCCCTGACGTACGCGGCGTGGGCGGTCACCGGCGCCGGCGAAGGGCCGCGGCCTTCCTGCGGCCCGACCCGCCGCACAGGCCCCGGCCGCCCCGGCCACGCCCGAACAGAGGCGGCCCGTTGACCGAACCAACTAGCAACTTCTCACAGGTCAGCGGCTGTTCTGCTAGCTTCCCGCCGTGTCCGACGAGTATTACGGGCTCGCCGACGTTGTTCGGTGAACTCGGTCCAGGAGACGGCTCGGTCGAATCTGCAGGCGGTGAGGTCATCGACACGGATCAGGAAGCGGCCGAAGTAGACGTCGTGACCAGGATCGAACTGGACGAGTGGAATCCACTCCCGCACAACGCGCTGCAACTCCTCCTCCACCAGGAAATCCTCCTGCTCCGGATCGATGACCGTGTCGCTGGACTCCTGCCGGGCTTGGAAATCTCCTCCGCGATCGACAGCTCGGGGACGCTGTACAGGCTGTCTCGGGAAAGCTCACCCTTGTTCCACGAGTAACCGCCGAGCTGGCAGGTGGCGAAGTTCCCGGCTGGCCACAGCCGGTCGACCAGAGCGCAATGCTCCCGGCGGTGCGGCAGGTCGCGCGCAAGCTGCTTCTGGAAGGGAGACAGCTCCTCACCCTCCTCTTCGTCCTCCAGCCAATCGGGGAGGTCGGCGTGGACGACGGCGAACAGGTCTTGCTCCGGGCCGATGAACTCGCGCTGCGTGGTGAAGGGGTAACGGGGGTAGTCCGCAAGGGCCGCCGCCACGGTGTCCGTGCCGGCCGGAACGTGGACGCTGCGCGCGTGCTGCTGCTCCTCGCCGCGGTCGCAGGTCTCGTAGGCCTCTTCGTGATGCAGGAAGACGAGCAGCGAGCCATCCGGTGGTAGCGGCAGATCATCGACCCGTGGAAGTGCGGCACAGTCGAAGGACGCGACGAACGGCAGCGGGGTCTGCGAGTTGGTCGTCGGCCATGGCATGCCTACCGGGAGCCGCGGCCACCCGCCGGTCCGGCCGACCAAGATGTCGGCGGTCTGCCCAGGCGGAAGGCCACGCGGATGCGCGACGATCTGGCCGTTGTGGCGCTCGTTCGCCCAGATCGTGAATCGCAGGAGGCCGGCGAACTTCGCGCCTCTTGGTTCGGAGGGATCGGGAACAGCGGGGCCGGACCGCGCTGTTGCACAGGCGGAGAGGCCGGCGCCCCGTGGGCGGGGGACACGGTGACCACGAGGTTGCCCGCCCGACAGGTAGGGTCCGGGATCGCTGTATTCCCGTCGTCATCGGATCAAGACGTATGTCTGCAGGAGGAACACTTTCATGACGGACCGACCCCTGACGCTCATGGCCGTGCACGCCCATCCCGACGACGAGGCCACCGGAACGGGCGGTGTCTTGGCGCGGTACGCGGCGGAGGGCGTCCGCACAGTGCTCGTGACGTGTACCGACGGCGGTTGCGGTGACGGACCGGGGGGTGTCAAGCCGGGCGATCCGGGCCACGATCCGGCGGCCGTCGCCTCGATGCGCCGCCAGGAACTCCAGGAAAGCTGTGATGTCCTGAAGGTCAGCGACCTCGAGGTGTTGGACTACGCCGACTCCGGAATGGCGGGCTGGCCGAGCAACGACGCCCCCGGGTCCTTCTGGCGGACCCCGGTGGAGGAAGGCGCCGCGCGACTCGCGGAACTCATGCGGCACTACCGGCCCGATGTGGTCGTCACCTACGACGAGAACGGCTTCTACGGCCATCCCGACCACATCCAGGCGCACCGCATCACGATGGCGGCACTGGAGATGACGGAATTGACGCCGAAGGTGTACTGGACGACGGCGCCCCGCTCGATGATGGGGCGTTTCGGCGAGATCATGCGCGAGTTCGGCGAGGACATGCCGGAGCCGGACCCCGCCGAGGCCGCCGCGATGGCCGAGATCGGCCTGCCCGACGACGAGATCACCACCTGGGTCGACACCACCGCGTTCAGTGGCCAGAAGTTCGACGCGCTGGCCGCGCACGCCAGTCAGGGCGAGAACATCTTCTTCCTCAGGATGGGCAAGGAGAGGTTCGGCGAGTTGATGGGCATGGAGACCTTCGTACGCGTCCGGGACACCACCGGTGCGGCCGTTCCGGAGAACGACCTCTTCGCCGGACTGCGCTGATCCTCGGCCGACGGCACTCCCGGGCTGTTAGCCTGCGCGCATGTCAGACCTGGGGCCCGTCGCGTGGCCGCCTGAGCCGATCAAGACGGAGAGACTCGTGCTCCGTGAGTCCGAGGTCCGGGACCGTGCGGTGTTCGTCGAGCTGCTGGCGTCGCCGGAGGTCCACACCTACCTCGGTGGCCCCCGCCCGCGTGAGGAGCTCGAGCGGGAGATGCCCGGGGTGCCGGGGCGGTGGCCCGGGTGTTTCGTCGTCGATCTCGACGGGGCGATGATCGGCGAGATCCTACTCAGGAGAGCATCGGAGCACCAACGCCCGGCCGCAGTGGGGATGGTCGATCTCGGCTACCTGTTCCTGCCGCGGGCGTGGGGGTTCGGGTATGCCGCCGAGGCGTGCGCGGCGGCACTCGACTGGCTCGACGGCGTCCTTCCCGGCGAGCCGGTGGTGCTCACCACCCAGACCGCCAACGTCGGCTCGATGCGCCTTGCCGCAAAGCTGGGGTTCACCGAGGTCGAGCGGTTCCGGGCATGGGACGCCGAGCAGTGGCTCGGTCTGCGGTCCCCGGCCGCACCGCCCACCTGATCCCAATGGCGCACGGACGCGCGGTACTTGGCTCAAAGACACGCAGCTCTGTGTGAAGCTTTGCCCATGAGTCATCCGAGTGAAGAAGTCAGGGCCAGACTGCAGACCGACCGTCCGCACTCCGCCCGTGTCTGGAACTATCTGCTGGGAGGCAAGGACAACTATCCAGTCGACAGCGAGGCCGGCGACGTCATCCTGACGACGTTTCCGGAGTTCGCCGCCGTCGCCCGACTGCAACGCCGGTTCCTGGCACGCGCGGTGCGTTTTCTGGCAGGCGAGGCCGGCATCCGCCAGTTCCTCGACGTCGGCACGGGACTGCCCACCGCGGACAACACGCACGAGCTGGCCCAGCGCATCGCGCCGGAGAGCCGCATCGTGTACGTGGACAACGACCCCCTCGTGCTCACACACGCTCAGGCACTGCTCACCAGCAGCCCAGAGGGTGCCTGCGCCTACATCGACGCCGATGTCCGGGACCCGGAACGGATCCTGGCGGAAGCCGCCAAGACCCTGGACCTCAGCCGCCCGGTCGCGCTGACCATGCTGGGGATCATCGGGCAGATCTCCGACGCCGAGCGTCCCGCGGAGCTGGTGAACACGCTGCTGAAGGGGCTGCCCCCGGGCAGCTACCTGGCCCTGAGCGACGGCACCAACGGCAATGAGGCGCTCAACAGGGCGGTCGAGGCCTACAACGGGCAGTCGGCCAACACCTACCACCTGCGGTCCCCGCAAGAGATCGCGGCCTACTTCGCCGGACTGACCCTGGTGGAGCCGGGAGTCGTGTCCACGGCTGCCTGGCGCCCGGACGCCGACCAGTCCGAGGAGCCCACGGCCGACGTGTCCGTCTGCGGAGTCGCCATCAAGAGCTGACGTGACCTGCCGCTGGGCCTGGAATGAATCCGGCGGGTCCTGTCGGCCTCCGCTCCGCTGATCACCGGCGCCCACAAGGGCATGGGGCGGCGCGGATTGGACTTTCGGCGGTGGTCCGACGGTTCCCGATGTCCGTACCGTCACTTCCGTGGACAGCACAACGACCGACGACGGGACGGCGACCGGAATCGCTGCTCTGCGGCACGCACGCGACCCCGGAACCCTTCTCACGGCGGCCACCGCGGTGGGTGTGGGCCTGAGCGTGACGAACCTGTGGTGGACCGTACCGACCGCCGCCACCGCGTTCCTCGCAGGCCGACGGCCCGGACGCACGGCTCCGACCGCGCTCGCCCTGGTCGCGATTCTCGCGGCCAGTGTGACGGCCTTGTCCGTCGTTCCAGCCTGGCTCCCGCTGGCCGGCCGTTTCGTGACGGTGGTGGTCGCCGCCACGATGCTGCCCTGGTTCGCCGGCCGGTTCTGGTGTCAGTACCGGCAGCTCGTCCGGGCCGGGTGGGAGCGCGCCGACCAACTGCAACGTGAGCAGCGACTGATCGCCGATCAAGCCCGGATGCGCGAGCGGGCACGCATCGCGCAGGACATGCACGACGTCCTCGGCCATGACCTCAGCCTGATCGCCCTGTCGGCCGGCGCACTCAAACTCGCGCCGGACCTCGCGGAACACCACCAGAGGGCCGCAGGGGAGATCCGTGCCAGAGCCGCGGCCGCCGTGGAACGTCTCGGCGAGGTGATCGGTGTCCTGCGGGAGGAGACCGACACGACCCCGACCGGCCCCGACGGCTCCAGCCTCACGAGGCTGACCTCCGAGGCGTCCGCGGCCGGACTCGCGGTCGCGTTGCGCGTCGACGGCGAGGCGGACGGCCTGCCGCCCGTGGTCGAGCGGGCGGCCCACCGGATTGTGCAGGAAGCCCTGACCAACGTTGCCAAGCACGCGTCCGGTGCGAGGGTGACCGTCCGCGTGACGCATACGGCGGCAGACACAGAGGTCGTCGTGGAGAACGGCCCCCCGTCGCCCGAGGCCGACCGGCGGCTCCGGCCTCCAGGGGGAGGACGTGGCCTGATCGGCCTCGAAGAACGTGTGCGCCTGACCGGCGGTTCGTTCGCCCACGGCCCGCGCGACGGAGGGTACGCCGTTGTCGCGCGTGTCCCGCACGCCCCCTCGCCGCCGGGGCCGTCCCGGGCGCGCCCTGTCTCCCGCGGTGACGAGGTGTCGCACGAGCACCGCCGCGCCCGGCGCAGGGTCGGCCGGACCCTGGTTGCCGCGTTCATGGTGCCCCTGGTGACGGGAGCCCTGCTGAGCGGAGCTCTCCTGGTCCGGGAGATGCTGTCGGCGTCACGGTCGGTCCTGGATCCACGCGACTACGCCCGCCTGCACGTGGGGCAACCTCGTTCCGAGGTACAGCGTCTCCTGCCGGGCCGGCAGACCGACCATCGACCGCTGACCGACGAGACGTCAGGAGACGGGACCACGTGCGAGTACTACGCGATGACGGCCGACCGCTTCGACGACCGGTCCGGCGACGCCTACCGGCTCTGCTTCCGCAAGGACACCCTGGTGTCCCTGGACACGGTCACCCCGTGAGCGCGCGATGATCCGGGTGCTGATCGCCGACGACGAGCCGATGATCCGCGCCGGGGTACGCGCCGTTCTCGCCACCGATCCGGACATCGAAGTCGTCGCCGAGGCCGCCGACGGGCACGACGCCGTGGAACTGGTCCGACGCCATCGTCCCGCGGTGGCCGTGCTCGACATCCGCATGCCCGGAATCAACGGTATCGACGCCGCCGCGGAGATCCGCAACGCCGTACCGGGCACGAGTGTCGTCATGCTGACGACCTTCGGCGAGGACGACTACATCCTCAAGGCACTCGGCGGGGGTGCGGCCGGTTTCCTGATCAAGTCGGGCCAGCCCGAGGAACTGATCACCGGAGTCCGGGCGGTGGCCGAAGGCGCCGCCTACCTGTCACCGAAAGTCGCGGCCCGGGTCATCGCGCACCTCGCCGCGACGGGCGCCGGCTCCCTGGCCGGTCGGCGTTCCGCCGCCCGCGACCGGGTCGCCGTCCTCACCGCTCGGGAACGAGAGGTACTGGCCCTCCTCGGAAGCGGCCTGTCCAACGGGCAGATCGCCCGGCGGCTCCACGTGGTGGAGGGCACGGTCAAGGCCCATGTGAGTTCCGTCCTGGCGAGGCTGGGCGTCGACAACCGGGCCGCTGCCGCGGTCGTGGCCCACGAGGCCGGAATCATTCCGCCGCAGCCTTCCCGGCCGTGATGCCACCCCCTGCGCGAGGGGCAGGAGCGCGAGGAGCACCGCCGCCACGACGGTGCCGCCGAGCGTCGCACCGGCGAGCACATCGTGCGGGTAGTGAACACCCACCAGCACGCGCAGCAGCGCGGCGGCCCCGGCCAGCGGCAACGTGATCACCGCGAGCCGGGGCCGCAGCACGGCGAGTCCGACGGCCAGCCCGGCGGCCAGGGTGGCGTGATTGCTCGGGAACGACCAGTCCCCGGCCGCCGGGCACGGCGCGACCGACTCGGCGCCGGCACGCAGCGCACGGCACGGACGCTCCTCGTCCACGACGAGCTTCACCGCTTCGCTCACCGCGTAGGCCGCGACGGTGCCGAGGCCGGCCAGTACGGAGCCGGCGATCCCTCGGGCGTCTCGGCGGCGCATCGCCGTCCACCACGCCCGGACCAGCAACACTCCGAGAATCACCAGCGTGCCCTCGGTGCCCACTTCCAGGAGAGGGCCCACCCACGACGGCGCATCCGTCAACGCCCCGGCCACCGACCGGTACGCGGACGCCGAAACCCCGTCGCCGACCTCGACGGCACCGGCTTCACCCAGCCCGCCGGGGGACAGCCACGTGACGACTCCCGCTCCCATGCCCAGGACGGCGAACGCGCCGAGCGGCCGGCCGGCTCGTACCTTCTTCCGCGGTTCTTGTTCCATGGCCCCGAACGTAGAAGCGCGAACAGCCGGAAACCCGAGCCGAACGGCAACACCGGACCTGGACGATCGTCAGGGTTGACAGCCGGGCGAGGGGCGTCAGACCCGATCGAGGGGCCGGTGCGGCTCGCTGGGAAGTTCCGCTGTGATCGCGTCACCGGGGCGCACCGTGCCACCGCGCTTCACGATGCTCATGATTCCGGCCTTGCGCACGATGTTCCCGGCCTCGTCACGGCCGACGACCTGCTTCAGGAGCCCGTCCTGGAAGTTGTCGATCTGCAGACAGGGATTGCGAAGGCCGGTCACCTCCAGCACGGCATCGTCGCCGATGCGCAACAGCGTGCCGACCGGCAGGCCCAGCAGATCCACGCCGCGGGTGGTGATGTTCTCGCCGAGGTCACCGGGCGCCACCTCGAATCCTTCCGCGCCGACCTCGTCGAAGAGCTCTTCATGGATGAGGTGGACCTGGCGCAGGTTCGGCTGGGTGGGATCCTGCGCGATCCGCGAACGGTGCTTGACCGTTACTCCGGCGTGTACGTCGCCCTCCACGCCGAGCCCGGCGAGGAGCGTGATGCTGTCCCGGTTCGGCTTGGTGAACGAGTACGTGCCGTTGCTGCTGACCGCCGTGACCGTGCTGCTCATCCTTGACGCCCCTCCCGAGTGACATTGATCAGCCACGACCCTAACCCCCGGGCGTCAAGCCGGGAGGGGGCCTGGACCGGTTCGGCGCATCCGTGGCGTCGTCCGCAGCGCGGGACTGCCGCCCGGTACTACCAGTGGCCGGGGCTGTGCTACCTCCGCCTGCACGACGCCCCATTGGTGAGCTGGGCCCTCGTGTGGCCCCACGGCTGGAGACACCCGTCCCGTCCGGGAGTTCGCACGCACGGCGAGCGAAGCGGTACACCGCGAAGGCGGACCAGCGCAGTGGCCGGCCGCGTCGGCAAGGGCTTCGGCGGACGGCACCGAGCGGGCGAGCCCCACCTCCTGATGGCGCCGCCGACCAGGGCGGGACTCCGGACGGCCTCGGAGCCCCGCCACGGGTCAACTCGTGGGGAAGTTGTCGGTGGTGCTGATACGGCTCTTCAGCAGAGCCCCGGACTCGGTCAACACGCCGCTGCTGCTGTAGTCGGTACCGCTGCAGGTACCCGGCTTGAAGGCGGCACTGCCCTCGTCGGCGTCGGAGTACGTCCAGTTCGCATAACTGATCTTCAACTGGTCGAGCAGGTCCAGCCATGCGATGCTGCTCGCCCGGTCCACCGCACCGCCGCCGGTGGCGCTCACCGTGCCGAACTCGGATACGAACAGGGGTAGTTGCGTTGCAGCTCGGCTCACCGCTGCCCGGTAGTCGTCCTTGTGGCTCGCGGCGTAGAAGTGGAACGCGTACATGATGTTGGTCGCGTTCACGGGGTTGTTGACCACCTCGCTCTCGTTCGCACCGTCCGAGACGCCCAGCGAGGACCAGCCCCGGGTGCCGACGATGACGACGGCGTCCGGGTCGGCGGCCCGGATCACCGGGATGACCTGCTCTGCGTAGTTCTTGACGGCCGCCCAGCTCACGCCGTTGGGTTCGTTGGCGATCTCGTAGATCACGTTCTTCTTGTTCGCGTTGCGGGCGGCGACGGAGGAGAAGAACGTCTTGGCGCGGTCGAGGTTGTAGTTCGGATCGCCCGGCGTCAGTGTGTGGAAGTCGATCACCGCGTACATGCCGCGTGCCTCAGCCATGTCGACCAGACCGTTCACCTGGCCGGTGAACCCCGCCGGGTCGGTCTCGTAGCCGTCCTCCTGCACGTACATGGCGACGCGGAGCAGGTCCGACTTCCAGTCGTCGGCCAGTGCGTCCAGGGACGCGTCGCCGTAGCACTCGCCGAACCACTGGATGCCGTGCGTGCTCATGCCGCGGAGCTGAACAGGACGGTTGTACTGGTTGCACAGATGCACACCGCAGACGTGCAGTTGCCCGTTGACGGCAGCCGGGGAGCCGGTCGCGGGCGGGTCGGTCGGGGGGTCCGTCGGCGGATCGGTGACGGACCCCGTGCAGGTCACGCCGTTGAGGGTGAAGGACGTGGGTGCCGGATTGGAACCTGTGAAGGATCCCACGAACCCCAGGTCGGCCGACGCGCCGGTGGACAGTGTGCGGTTCCAGTCGACGCCCTCCGCGGTGACCGTGGAGCCGGACTGCGACCAGGCCGCGTTCCAACCCTGGACGACCTTCTGCCCGGCGTCCGGCATGGTGAAGCCGAGGGTCCACCCGCTGACGGGATCACCCAGGTTCGTGATCTTCACGCCGGCCTGGAAGCCGGACTCCCACTGGCTGGTGATCGTGTATTCGGCCTTGCAGCCGGTTGCGGCCTGCGCCGGGGGCCCGGCAAGCGCTGTGAGACCGACGACCGATGCGCAGGTCGCGAGTAAGGCCAAGAGGCGTTTCAAGGCATACCTCCTCATGTGAAGCGGACATGACAGGTTCGGATGCCTTGGGAGCGCTCCCAAAGGCCATCGGCCCGAGACCGTACACCTGCAGGCTGGTGCGCGACAGGGGTCGGACCGTCGAACTGTCCCCAACCGGCCACGGGGCACTGACCCGCCTGACGCCGTCGGCCGGTGGTCGAAATCTGCGGACATGCGCTGCCCGGCCGACCCGAGGCCACCCCGTTGCTGGGGCCTTCCCCGGACTGACACTTCGGGGGCGGGTGCGGGACGCCTGCGGGCGCGCGGGGCCCTCGGCGGCTGTCAGCCGAGCTGCTCGGCGAGTGGGACGACGATGAGTACGTTGTCCAACCGCTGGATCGCCGTGCGGGGCCTCCTTCGCGAGTCACGGCCACCGTAGCCGCTCCCGTCCCTGGGACGAGGGGCGCTTGACCATGGTGGTGATGTCGCTCCGTAACGCGCACGTCGGCACCCCGGGTATCAGCGCGACGGATCACGTGAGCACAACGGCCTACGCGTGCTGCTCCGTGTAGTGGCCGCGGAGCAGGTCGGCCCCCCAGTCGTGGCGGATGTGGCGCCAGACCGAGTGTGCGTGGTTGCCGTCGTCCTGCGTGTTGTCGTACTCGATCAGGAAATCCGGGGCGCGGACGCAGTAGTAGTGCCGGTCTCCCGGTTCGAGACCGCCGGCCCAGGCGAAGGAAAGGGAATCCAGCCCACGGGCCACCGCGTCGGACCAGCACTCGCGCGCGTACGCGGTGGGCGCGCGGTCGAGATAGCGGCGTACCAGGCGCTCCAGAAGGCGCTGCTGACCGGGCGTCATGCGGTCGTACGTCAGACCTTCCGGAAGAAGACCCGGATCGGCGAACGGATCGTCCCGGGTCAGGATGTCGTCCGGCGGCGTGGCGGCGAAGTGCGCCACCGCCCGCGCGTTGCCGTGCAGGCCTGTGATCAGCTCTCTGGCCAGGTCCTCCTCCGGACCGAGGAGCCGGTGGCCCGCCTGTGGGCCGTTGCCGATGCGAGCCGGTTCCGAGCCGACGAAGTGCGGTGTCACCCGGATCCCGGCCGCCGTGACCAGTACGTGTACGGCGAGGTGGTGGCCGTTCATCCGCCAGCCCCAAGGTCCCTCGCCGTCCGGGTCGCCGAGCAGCCGCATCCAGTAGCGGTCCGCGCCCAGGGACCCCGCCTGGGCGCGACGGTGCCGTTCCACCTCGATCGCCCCGCGCACCAACTCCGCTCCCGCCGCGCTGTGCGCCGTGGCCAGGAGCGCGTCGACCACCTCGCGCTGCCGGTCGTCGAGCCCTTCGGTGAAGAGTCCGGGGCGCGGGCCCGGCAGGTAGCTCCACTCGCGCAGCTGGGGCGCGTCCAACCGGTCGGGTACCGCGCGCAGTTCACGCACCTGCTCCGGCTCCAGGACGGCCACCAGTGCACGTGCCGCCTCCCGCATCCCGGAGGCGACGTCCTTCGAAGGAATCCCGGTCACGCTTCTCCTTCCCGCCGACGGCCACGTTGCCGGCGACGGGATTCATTCTGCGTGGCGCACGGAGCGGTGTCATGCCGCGACGACCGCCGTCGGCCGCTCCCCGCCGGCCCCGTGTGATCGCTTGTCGGTGAAGGCCGCGGCTGCTCGAAGTGGTCCTCGGCTCAGTGCGGTGGCGGCGCCGGGTCAAGGGCGTTGGCCAGGGTACAGCCGCCCTCTCCGGGCATCCGCTGGATGCGGGGCGGCACCCACACCTCGGTGGCGCCGGGTCCGATGCGGGCGAGCAGGCAGTCCTGTGGGTCGAAGTGGTTGCCCTCGACCGAGAGGAGGACGCCGACCCTGCCGCCCTCTGCCTTCACTTCGGTACGGATTTCCGGATCGAGGTCGAGCGCAGCGAGCGTACGGCGTACCTCGGCCTCGTCCACCCGGCCGCCCGGTGGGACCCTGGGGAGTTTCGCCCGGAGCTCCTCGCCGGGCATTCGGGGCGGCTCGGGCGGCGGGGCAAAGGTCAGCGCGGGGCCGTCCGGGCAGTCCGCGTCATCGGGTTCCTCGCGCCACTGCGACTTGGGGGACACCCGCACCGTGAAACAGCGCCGCACGGTGATCTCCTCGACGTCGAACCATCCGTTGTACGCCGAGCCGGACGTGCGGACGACCACGTCGATGCCGTCCCCGTCGTGTGTGGAGGTGCCCGTCACCCGCATCACCTCGACCCCGTCGATGCGGGAGGCGGCACGACCGACCTCCTCGGCCGTGCGGGGGCGCTGACCGTACAGCTCCTCGCCCGCTTTCCTGGCGGCCTCCCGAGCCACGTCCGTCGCCTCGCTCTGCGAGGACTGGACCAGCCCGCAACCGGCGGTGAACAGCAACAGCGGAGCGAGGAGCAGTATTCGGCGCATGCGTCGACCTTTCCAGTGTCCCCTGCGGCGGGCCTCCGCTCGCGTACTCGGTCAGGCTCAGGTGATCGTACTCATCTTCGGCACGGCACCGACCGGCCACGGGGAGCAGGGCCCATGAGGAGGACACGCTGGAAAGGAGGGTCGTTGGGGCCACGGCCGGCCTGAAGGACCGCGTCACGTCGCGGACCGGCCGCACGCTGTTCGGCGAGGGAGGGCATTGCGGCGATGGCCTCCTCGTGCCGGCGGCCCGGCCTCGCCCAGCAGGCGGATCCGGCTCGAGCCGAACCAGGACGGGTGCTCCTCGACGAACTCAGCGCTGCCCTCGTCGAAGAGCGCCAGGGTGTCGTCCAGTCGTCCGGCTCGGTGCAGCAGGCGGACGATGTCTGAGGTCGGGACCGGCGCCGGACTTGACCGTGTGCCCGCCATTGGCTCTGTTCGGGTGGGTTCGGCCCGCCCCGGCGCGTTGTCGCGTCGTCGTCCCGGCCGGTGACGGAGCATGCCACGCATGCTGTCCGGTCTCCTGGCCAGATTGGCCGAACTGCTGCTCGGACGCCACGGCAGGTCGCTGCACCTGAAGGCTGCGTGCGCCGCGACGGTCGTCCTGGTGATCGTGGTCCTTGTCGGTTCCTGCTTCGCCGTCCTCGCTGAGCGCGGCGCACCGGGGGCGCAGCTGATCACCTATCCGCGGGCCCTGTGGTGGTCCGTGGAAACCGCGACGACCGTCGGCTACGGCGACCTGTACCCCGTGACCTTCTGGGGCCGGATCGTGGCCGTGGTGGTGATGATCGCCGGGATCACCTCCTTCGGTCTGGTCACCGCCGCGCTGGCGACCTGGTTCGTCGGAAGGGAACAAGAACGCCGGGGTCACTTCGTGCGCCGCACCGAGGAGACTGCCGAGGAGGCGTACGCGCGGGCGACCCGAGTGCTGCACGAGCGCTTCGACCGGTTGGAGCGGATACTCGACGACAACCGCGGGGGACCGCCCGCATGAACGGCGTCCACGGGGTCCTGTCGGCCGTGCACTGATCACCGACGCGAACGGACCCCGCGGAGCCGCTGGAGTCAGACGCGCTCCAGCCGCCAGAGCTGCGGTTGCAGCCCGTTGCACGTCCACTGCTGGACATTGGCGCCCGGTTCCCGCGAACCCTGCGAGACGTCCAGGCACTGGCCACTGGAGCGGGCGACCAGCCGGTAGTAGCCCCGGCCCGCGTTCTCCGGCCGCCAGTCCTGCGCGGCCAGCCCGTTGCAGTACCACTGCCGGACATTCGCGCCCGGCGTGGGTGAACCGTTCTCCACGTCCAGACAGTGGCCGCTGTTTCGCCCGGTCAGCGTGAAGTGGCCGCCGCCGTGGGCGCGCACCGTCCAGTCCTGCGGGCCAAGGCCGTTGCACGTCCACTGCTGGACGTTGCCCCCGGGCTCGCGCGCATCGGCCGCGACATCGAGACAGTGCCCGCTGCCCGCGTTGACCAGCCGGTAGAGGGCGCCGTCGACGACGCCGGCCGCGTCCCCGGTGCCGGTGAGACTCCCGGTGGCGAAGTACGGCTTGCACACCGAGCCGTCCCAGTCGGTGGCGATCTCCAGCACTCGGCGACCGTCCTCGGACGGCAGCAGGGGCGAGCTGTAGTTCTGGCAGTAGTTCACCTCCGGCGCCGCTACGGCGACCGGCGCCTCGATCTCGTACCACGGCCCGCTGCCGTTCTCCGTGTTGGCGAGGATCGTGCGGCCGCTCTCGGCGGCGGGCGTGCCGTCCCTGTTGAGGAGCCGCTGGCCGATCAGCAGCAGCCGCCCGTTCGGCGCGCCGTCCGGTGACGGTGCCCAGGCGACGGTCGGTGCCGCGCGGAAGTACTTGCCGTCCACGGTCTCCGGCCGGTATCCGAGGAAGGCGGGGTCTCCCCAGTTCCAGCCGTCAGCGGAAGTCCGGAAGTGCACCACGCACTGGTACTGGCCGCCGGGATTGCAGATCTCGTAGCTCATGAAGTAGCTGCCGTTCGGCAGCTTCCGGACGACAGGCATCCCGGGCCGGTCCTCGGACCAGCTGCTCGCCACGGTGTCGTGGTGGTCCTGCCAGTGGATGCCGTCGTAGCTGCGTGCGGCGACCAGCTTCTGGCTGTGCCCGGCGTCGGTCTCGTCGGAGTAGTGGCAGACCAGCGCGCCGTCCGCGGCCACGGAGAACTCCGGTTCCCACAGGCCGCCGGTGCCGCCCGCGACGGCGCACGAGGAGAGATAGGACCAGGTGCGTCCCACGTCGTCGCTCCGCCAGATCCGCAGCGCCATCCGGCGGTCGGGTTCGTCCTGGCCGGCGGACGAGGCCCACAGCAGTGTGCCCGCCCGCAGCCCGCCCACCTGCCGGGGCAACTCGAACAGTGTGGCGCAGCAGAGGCCTTGGCCCGCTGCGGACTCGGGATCGACGACTCGGCCGATCTCGCGGAAGCTCGTACCCGAATCGGTGCTCTCGTGGATGGCGCCGACGCCGTTGTTGCCGTCGAAGGTGACGACGCCGGCGAGGACGCGCCCGTTGGCCGCGCCGTTGTGGGCGAGCCGCACGGCACGAGGGTAGAGACCTGTGCCGTCACGCAACGGTGTCCCGGTGGCCGCGGCGGTGTCCGCCGCGACGGGAGTCGAGGAGACGGCAGTCGAGGAGACGGGGAGCGATGGCGCGTCGGCGGAGGCCGGACCGGCCAGGGCCAGGCCGAGGACGCCGGTCAGAGCGCACAGCGCGGCACGGGCGCGGGCGCGTCCGAGGAAGTGGTACAGGCGGAGGATCACGATGGTCTTCCTTCCTGCGAGGGGGGAAATCCGCGCCAGAGTAGAGGCGCATGTACATCGATGTAAACAGGGTCGACGAGCATGCCCGCGGGCCGCCTCGCGCCTGGCCTTCCGCCGGTCGGACGAACATCGGCGGAGCGGAGAGGGCGGGCTCGACCGCGCCTTGTCAGCGCGACGACAACGGATGTATAACGTTGCAAAACCAGCGCACAGGCTCGGCGTACGGCTCAAGGTGACGACACCGGACCCGCACCGACCACCCGAGTCGGGCCGCTCAGGGAAGGGAACGCCGTGCGGGTCAGCCTCAAGGACGTCGCCGCGCACGCGGGGGTCTCCATCAAGACCGTCTCCAACGTGGTGAACAACTTCCAGCACGTCACCCCCGCCATGCGTGAACGCGTCCAGCGCTCCATCGACGAACTCGGCTACCGTCCCAACCTGACGGCCCGGCACCTGCGGGCGGGACGCACGGGCATCATCGCGCTCGCCCTGCCCGAACTGGGCAACCCCTACTTCGCGGAACTCGCCGCGGCCGTCATCGACACCGCGGCCGATCACGACTACACCGTGCTGCTGGACCACACCGGCGGACGACGTGAGCAGGAGCTGCTGGTCAGTCAGGGCTTCCGGGCGCGGGTCATCGACGGGCTGATCCTCAGCCCCATCGAGCTGGAGACGGAGGACCTGCGCGATCGTGCCGGGGACGTGCCGCTGGTGCTGCTCGGCGAGCGGGACTACGACCTGCCGTACGACCACATCGCCATCGACAACGTCGCCGCCGCCCGCGCCGCCGTCGCGCACCTGGTCCGTCTGGGGCGCCGAGAGGTGGCGTTCATCGGCGCCCGGCGCGGGCGCAACGAGCCCGCCCAACTCCGCGTACGCGGCTGGCGCGAGGAACTGACCGCTGCCGGGCTCCCCGTCGACGACGGGCTCGTCGCCGCCACCGACGGCTGGGGGCACGCGGACGGTGCGGCGGCCATGACCCGCATCCTCGACACCGGAAGGCGTCCCGACGCGGTGTTCGCCTACAACGACCCCATGGCCATCGGCGCGATGCGGGTACTCCACGCGCGGGGACTCCGGGTGCCCGAGGACATCGCGGTGGTCGGCTTCGACGACGTGGTCGAGGGACGGTTCGGGGCCGTGACCCTCACGTCCGTCTCCCCGGACAAGGGGGCCATCGGCCGGCTGGCGGTGGAGTCGGTCCTCGCCCGGCTCGGGGGCGCCGCTCCTGAACCCCGGCGCGTCCGGGCGGACTACCGGCTGGTCGAACGGGAGAGCACGCTGGGGCGCCGTGGTGCGGACGAGAGCCCGAACGGCTGACGGCGGGAGCGTTCGCCCCAGGAGGCAGGAGCGCCGGCCGCCGGTCAGCGGAGCGGGGCGGCAGGGAGGCGGCGTGACAGCGTTGTCAGCCCGCGGACCCGTCAGTTTTCACGCCGCCCCGGGCCCGCGTCAAGAGGTGTGCAGCGCTTGAGAGTCGAAGGCGCCCTGTGCCGCCGCGAGAACTTCCCCTGGGAGGGACCGACGCGGGTGCATGGTCCGCCCGCGTCTCCTGCGCAAGGGGTTTACAGGCTCCTTGCAACGATGTAAAACCCTCTTGCGGCGCACCGGACACAGTGCCTGCGCCGAGGGGGGTCGGCCGGTTCTGCTCATCGTTCGGTTCCCCAATTCCCTTTCAGCGTTCGCCCGGATCGGGGTCACCACCATGCAGCGCACCACTCCTCGTCGTCCTCGTCTCGCCCGTCCTGTGGTCGTGGCCCTCGCCGCCGCGGTGGCTCTGACCGCGACCGCCTGCGCGAAGACGGAGGACGACACTTCGGACAACAAGCAGTCCGAGACGGCCGCCGGCGCCGAGCAGAAGGTCGCCACTCCGAAGCCCGGCAGCAAGACCTGCACCATCGACGCCTACGGTGCCGAGAAGATCGACCTGAAGAACGCCACCGTCGGCTTCTCACAGTCGGAGAAGGAAGCCAACCCGTTCCGCATCGCCGAGACGCAGTCCATCAAGGACGAGGCGAAGAAGCGGGGCGTGAAGCTGCTGACGGCCAACGCCCAGTCGCAGTTCTCCAAGCAGATCAGCGACGTACAGAACCTGCTCGCCAAGGGCGCCGACCTCCTGGTGATCGCGCCGCTCAACTCCGACGGCTGGGACCCGGTGCTGCAGGCGGCCGCCGCCAAGAAGGTCCCGATCATTACGATCGACCGCAAGATCAACGCGGCGGCCTGCAAGGACTACGTCTCCTTCATCGCCTCCGACTTCGTCGAGCAGGGCCGACGCGCCGCCGACCAGATGATCGAGGCGACGGGCGGCAAGGGCGAGGTCGCCATCCTGCTCGGCGCCGCCGGAAACAACGTCACCACCGAGCGCACCAAGGGGTTCAAGGAGCGGATCGCCGAGAAGGCACCGGACCTGAAGGTCGTCTTCGAGCAGACCGGTGACTTCGCCCGCGAGAAGGGCCAGCAGGTCACCGAGCAGCTCATCCAGTCCAAGCCGGGCATCAAGGGGATCTACGCCGAGAACGACGAGATGGGCCTCGGCGCGGTGACCGCCCTCAAGGGAGCGGGCAAGAAGGCCGGCGACGTCAAGATCGTCACGGTGGACGGCACCCGCAACGCCGTACAGGGCGTCGCGGACGGCTGGATCAGCGGCGTCATCGAGTCCAACCCGCGGTTCGGACCGCTGGCGTTCCAGACGCTGGACACCTTCACCAAGGGCGAGGAAGTCCCCCAGGACATCATCATCGAGGACGGCGCCTACAACGCGGACAACGCCAAGCAGGACATCGGCAAGGCCTTCTGACCCTCCTCCGGGGCCCGGACATCCGGGCCCCGGCCCCCTCTCACCCTTTCCTTCCTGGAGGCACAGGTGGCACCCCCCGCCGAAGTCCTCGCCGTCCGCGGACTCAGCAAGACCTTCCCCGGCGTCCGTGCCCTGGACGACGTGGACCTGACCCTGCACCCCGGCGAGGTGCACGCCCTGATCGGCGAGAACGGCGCCGGCAAGTCGACCCTCATCAAGCTCCTCACCGGTGTCTACCGGCCCGACGCGGGCGACATCACCTTCCAGGGCCGCGAGGTCTCCTTCGCCACCCCTCTGGAGGCGCAGAAGGCCGGCATCTCGACCATCTACCAAGAGGTCAACCTCATCCCGCTGCTGAGCGTGGCCCGCAACCTCTTCCTGGGCCGTGAGCCGCGCAACCGCTTCGGCATCCTGGACGTGGCCCGCATGAACCGCGAGGCCGAGGAAGTACTCGGTACGTACGGCGTCCGCGTGGACGTGCGACAGCCGCTGCGCACCCTCGGCGTCGGCGCACAGCAGATGGTCGCCCTGGCCCGTGCCGTGGCGACGGACGCCCGGATCGTCATCATGGACGAGCCGACCTCCTCGCTCGAACCGCGCGAGGTGGAGACCCTGTTCTCGGTGATCCGGCGCCTGCGCGACGCGGGCATCGCCGTCGTGTACGTCAGTCACCGCCTGGACGAGCTCTACGCCATGTGCAGCACCGTCACCGTGCTGCGCGACGGTCGCCGCGTCCACCACGGCCGACTGGCCGACCTGGACCGGCTCGCCCTGGTCTCCACCATGCTCGGCCGGGACCTGGGCGACGTCCGCGAGGAGGGGGCGACGAAGTTCTCCGGCGACCACCAGGCCGCCGACGACCGGCCCGTCCTGCGGGCCGAGGGCCTGACGGTCCCGCACAAGCTGCACGACGTCTCCGTGAGCATCCGCCCGGGTGAGGTCGTCGGCCTGGGCGGTCTGCTCGGCTCGGGACGTACCGAGACGGCGAAGGCCATCTCCGGTGCGCTGGCCCGCAGTTCGGGTGAGGTCACGGTCGCCGGCGCGCCGCTGCGCGGAGGTTCGACCCCGGCGGCGATCCGCGCGGGGATCAGCCTCCTGCCCGAGGACCGCAAGAGCGAGGGCATCGTCCCGGGGCTGTCGGTCCGCGAGAACATCGCGCTCGCGGCGCTGCCCCGGCTCTCCCGATTCGGTCTGGTCTCCGAGGCCCGCGTCGACAGCATCGTGGACACCTTCGTCAAGCGGCTGCGCATCAAGGCGTCCTCCCCGCACCAGAAGGTCGGCGAGCTGTCCGGAGGCAACCAGCAGAAGGTGCTCCTCGCCCGCTGGCTGGCCATGAATCCCAAGGTGCTGCTCCTGGACGAGCCCACCCGCGGTATCGACGTCGGCGCCAAGGCCGAGGTCCAGAAGCTCGTCGACGAACTGGCCGAGGACGGCTTGGGCGTCCTGCTCATCTCCTCCGACCTGGAGGAACTGATCGAAGGGTCCGACCGCGTGGTCGTACTGAAGGACGGTGCGGTCGTCGGCGAGCTGACCGGCGACGACGTCACCGAGGACAAGCTGATGCGCACGATCGCCGGTGACGGCGACCCGGTGCCCGACACGGTGAAGGAGGCGGCCACCGATGGCTGAAGCCACCCTCCGCACCCCGTCCGTGGACCGGGCCCGCATCCTGCAGTGGTTGCAGACCTACGGCGTGTACGCCGGGGTGGGCCTGCTCCTGGTCGTCAACATCGTCATCACCCCGCACTTCATGTCCGCCGAGAACTTCCGCACCCAGGCCGTCCAGGTCGCGCCCGTCATCATCGTCGCGCTGGGCATGGCCCTGGTCATCGGCACCGAGGGCGTCGACCTGTCGGTGGGCGCCGTGATGGCCCTGGCGGCCTCGGTGACGGCCCTCTACCTCGGCTACGGTCTGCTGCCCGCCCTGCTGGTGGTGGCCTTGTTCGCCGCCGGTGTGGGACTGGCCAACGGAGCACTCGTCGCGTTCATCGGCGTCCAGCCCATCGTGGCCACGCTGGCGCTCATGGTCGGCGGCCGGGGCCTGGCCCTGGTGCTGCTCCCGCAACTGGAGGACCTGCGCAACCCGGCGCTGGCCTCCCTCGGTTCCGGTGACATCGTCGGCGTCCCGTACCTGATCCTGATCGCCGCCGCGCTGGCGCTGCTGGTCGCCTTCGTGGTCCGCCGCACCACCTTCGGCCGCCAGCTCCTGGCCATCGGCGACAGCCGCCCCGCAGCCCAGCTCGCCGGGCTGCCGGTACGGCGCGTACTGATCATCGTGTACATCGCGTGCGCGCTGCTCGCCGCGGTGGCGGGCGTGCTGGCCACCGCCCGCCTCCAGGCCAGCGACCCGACCTCGCTCGGCAACCTGATGGAACTGTCCGCCATCACCGCCGTCGTGGTCGGCGGCACCCCGCTGACCGGAGGCCGCGTCAACATCGCGGGCACCGTGGCCGGAGCGGTGCTCATCCAGTTGCTCACCGCCACCCTGATCAAGCACGATCTGCCGCCCTCGTGGACCCAGATCGCTCAGGCCATAGTGATCGTGTGCGCGGTCTACGCGGCACGGGGACGGGGGAAGCGATGACCGCCACCGGGACGGAGACGCCCGTGACCACCGCGAGCGACGAACCGACGGACGACACCGCGCCGGTGGGCTCCGCCCGCTCCGAGCGGCTGAGCGCCCTGGTCCAGCAGCACGGCGCGCTGGCGGTGCTCGTGCTCGTCTCGATCGTCGCCTCCTTCAGCTTCGACTCGTTCGCCACCGGCGACAACGTGTCGAACATGGCGACCGGTTCGGCCTTCCTCGCGATCGTCGCCCTGGGCATGACCTTCGTCATCATCACCGGCGGCATCGACCTGTCCGTCGGGTCCCTGTTCGCCCTCGGCGGTGTCCTGGCGGCCTGGGGGTCCCGCCACGGCACCCTGGTGGCGCTGCTGCTGCCCCTCGTGGTCTGCGGCCTGATCGGCCTCGTCAACGGTCTGCTGGTCGCCCGCTCCCGCCTGGCTCCCTTCATCGTCACGCTGGCCGCCATGCTGGGGGCGCGCGGACTGATGCTCGCCATCACCGACGAGGGCGCCAACACGTACCTGATCGGCAAGGGCTCGTTCCTCGCCGAACTCGGGCAGGGCAGCACCCTGGGCGTGGGCAACCCGGTGTGGATCACGCTGGCGCTGTTCGTGGCGGGCGCCGTGGTCCTGCGCCGGACCCGTTTCGGCCAGCACGTGTACGCCGTCGGCGGCAACGAGGACGCGGCCGCCCTGATGGGCGCGCCGGTCGCCCGCACCAAGATCGTCGTCTACACCCTGTCCGGGGTGCTGGCCGGGCTGGCCGGCGCCCTCAACGCCGCCTGGCTCGCCTCCGGGGTGACCATCCTCGGCAACGGCATGGAACTGGACGCCATCTCCGCCGTCGTCATCGGCGGCACCCTGCTCACCGGCGGCCTCGGCTACGTCAGCGGCTCACTGGTCGGCGTCCTGCTCCTGAAGGCCATCCAGAACATCATCAACCAGATCGGATCGCTGGACTCCTCCTACCAACTCGTCGTCAGCGGTGCCTTCCTGGCCCTCGTCGTGATCGCCCAGACCTGGCTGGGACGCAGACGGCAACTGATGTGACGCCCCGGACGATGTGACCCCGGACGCGGCAGCCGAGCCTCTCGCAGGCTCCGGCTGCCGCGTCCTGCGCCGACTCCGGGCAACACGCCGATGCCGGGGCACCCGGGACGGTGGTGGCGCGCACGGCAAGTCGGCGATGATCGCCGAGACCTCTCCGCCGCCGTCCGGGGCTACGACAACGGCGGGCACGCCAAGAGCGGCCTCATGCGCAAGCGTCCGACGGCCGCCGGCGCGCACACCGTCGGGGACGAGTGGCGCGAGTGTACTTCTCCCGGAACGCCGCCAAACCGCGACGTCATCCGTGCCGTCGTCAGAACCCCGGCACACCGGATCCCCCACGCACGGAGCCGCCGCAGGGCGACTACGCCCTGGGCGGCCGACCGGTTCACGCGCCGGACCGGGTCTCGTCGGCGCCCGGCCCCCGGGTCGCCTTCTGTGCCTGTCGTGACCCGGCCCGGGACCGCGCGATCCCGGCGAGGGAGCCGGATGGCACTCTCGCCGGGACCGTCGCAGGAGCCGGGACTACGGCTTCTCACGCGTGTGGAGCGTGCTCACCTCCTCGGCGGTGAGCGCCCTGTCGTAGGCGTGGACCTCGTCGACGGCGCCGTTCCAGAAGTCGGTGTCGTCGCCGTTCCACTGGGCGCGACCGACCGCGAGGGGCCCGGAACCGACGTAGTTCGGGCCGGCGGTCGCGGTCGCCGCCAACTTTCCGTCGACGTAGAGCTCGATCTCGTTGCTCGCGCCGTCACGCACCCCGACGAGGTGGTACCAGCGGCCCGTCTCCGGCGTGGTGACCAGCCGGGCACGGTTCTCGCCGGGCGTGCTGAAGGCGAAGGCACCCTGACCGTACTGCAGGTAGAACGGGCTCGCCTGAAAACGGCCGTCCTGGCTCACGGCGGTGGCGTAGTTGCCGGGAAGCCCGTCGAGCCGCACCCAGGCGGAGACCGAGTAGCTGCCGGAGGTGTCGAGCACCGGACCGTCCGTCTCGGCGAACTGCCCCTGTCCGTCGAACTTCAGCGCGCTGCCGCTGACACCGGGCGTCCAGCTGGTGCCCTCGGAGAGGCTCAGGGCCTTGGAGTTCGGGCCGTCGTCCTTCGCGGTGGTACCGACGCCCTCGTCGAGGGACCAGTGCCCGCCGCCCTTCAACTCCTCCCGCCGGCCCGCGGCGGCGCCGGCCGCGATGACCCTGCGGTTGACCTCACGCACCCTGACCGGGTCGACCTTGACCTCCCGGCGGTCGTACGTGTACAGGCCGTTGAGCTCGTTCTCCAGGTCGGTGATCTGCGTGTACACCGAGCCCGACAGCTCGGCGCGGGCCTGCTCCAGGTAGAACTTCTCGGTGTTCTCGACGTACTTGCGGGTCAGCGCCTCCTTGTCGGCGACGCCGCTGTAGATCACGGTCGGGGCGCCCGGCCACATGTGCCCCGGGGTGCGCAGGGTGAAGCCGCCGTGCTCGCCGTCCAGGGCGGCCCGGTGGTCCGGGAACGGCGGGTCCTCGTTGTTGTAGTCGTGATGGTCGATGATGTCGCCCTTGCCCGAGTCGCCCTTGGAGTTGCAGCAGTTCACACCGCTGTGGGCGTTGACCACCCGGGACGGGTCTGCGGCCTTGACGGCCTCGGCGATACGGCCGCTCTCCTCGCGGTCCCACTCGCCCCAGCCCTCGTTGAAGACGATGTTGCCGATGACGGCGGGGGAGTTGTGGTGCTGCCGCATCGCCTCCATGCCCTGGTCGACGAAGGCCTTCTGCCCGGTCGCGTCGGTGATGTTGCCGGAGACGAAGTCCTGCCAGACCAGCAGGCCGAGCCGGTCCGCGTGGTAGAACCAACGGGCCGGCTCCACCTTGATGTGCTTGCGGACGGAGTTGAAGCCCAGCTCCTTGTGCGCCTTCAGGTCGAAGGCCAGCGCCTCGTCGCTGGGCGCCGTGTACAGGCCGTCGGGCCAGAAGCCCTGGTCGAGCGTGGCGAGAGAGAAGACGGGCTTCCCGTTGAGCACCAGCTTCTGGTAGCCGCCGACCTTCTCGATGCCGACCTCGCGCATGCCGAAGTAGCTGTCGACCTTGTCCGTCGACCTGCCGTCGGTGAGCTTGACGTCGAGGTCGTACAGGTAGGGGTCGTCCGGGCTCCACAGGTGCTGCTTCGCCACGGGCAGCCGCAGCTCCTCGTTGGCGGGACCCCGTACCCGGCCCACGACCTTGCCGCGCTTGTCACGGGCGACGGCCTCGACGCGCGCCTTCGTGGAGGCGTCCTCGGACTCGACGGTCACCGCGAGGCTGCCGGAGTCGATGTCGGAGGTCGTGACGACGTTGTCGATGGAGGTGTCGGCGACGGGCTCCATCCACACCGTCTGCCAGATGCCCGACGACTGGGTGTAGAAGATGCCGCCCGGGTTGGTGGACTGCTTGCCCATCGGCTGGTCGGCGCCGCCGGTGTCGGTGACGGCTACGACGATCTCCTGCGGCCCCTTGGCCTTGAGCGCGTCGGTGATGTCGGCGCTGAACGCGTTGTAGCCGCCGGTGTGTTCGGCGACCTTCTTGCCGTTGACCCAGACGCGGGCCTGGTAGTCCACGGCACCGAAGTTGAGTTTCAGCCGGTCGCCCTTGTTGCCCTTGCCGACCTTCCAGTTCCCGGGCACGTCGACGAGCTTGCGGTAGAACATGTGGTCCTCGTGCCGCTCGAGCCCGGAGAGCTGGGACTCGACCGGGAACGGCACGACGATCTTCTCGTCGAGATCCTTGCCGAAGACGGGCTGCTCGCCGGCCTCGGCGGCGGCGAACTGCCAGGGCCCGTTGAGGTTCTTCCACTTGGCGCGCACCTGCTGCGGGCGCGGGTACTCCGGCAGCGGGTGCTTCTCGTCGAGCCGGTCGCCCCACTTGGTGGTGAGCCGGTGGGTGGAGTCGTTCTGGGCGTAGCGGTGGATGTCCGGCACGGTCTCGCCGCCGGACGTCAGGCCGCCCTCGCCGTCGTAGACCACCCGGACCTGCTGGTTGTGCTGAATCGGCTCCCCGAGGGTGACCAGCAGGGTGTTGCGGTCACCGGGGGCCACCGATACCGAGTCGATCGGCATGGGGGTGGTGTCTGCCTGGATCTCCAGGTGGTCCGCCAGCGCCTTGACGTCGCCGCCGACCTTGCCCTCGAACCGGGCCCGCACCTGCCGGCCGTTCTGGGCGACCGACGGTTCGACCGGGTAGACCTCGAATCCGGCCGGCGGTGTGAACGCCGACATCGGGACGGCCTGCTTGGCCATGGACGGGGTCGACCAGCGCAGGAACATGTTGGCACCGCCGGTGTCCTGGAACATCTCCAGGCGGAAGTCGTGCTTCTCGCCGGCGGCCAGCCTGACCGGAGCACTGGTCTGCTCGTTGTCCCAGTCCGGCTCCCAGTGGTCGATGACCGGCTCACCGTCGATGTAGAGCCGGAAGCCGTTGTCGCCGCTGGCGTAGAAGGTGTAGTCACCGGTCGCCGGTGCCTCGAGCTGCCCGGTCCAGCGGGCGGTCGTGTGCTCCGTCCGGCCGGTCAGTTCCTGGAAGGTACCGGTCAGTCCGGAGAAGTTGATCTGCGGGTCGAGCAGGGTGCCGCCCAGTTGCGCGAAGTCCCGCGCGCCCGGCGCCGACATGCTGAAGTACTCGCCCTTCAGGCCGTGCACCGCGACGGCGGCCTGTTCGGACGAGGGTGCCGACGCGCCGGCGGGTGCCGCGACGGCCGACGCGCCGGACACCAGTCCGGTCGTGGGCAGTGCCAGCGCCGCGGCGGTGAGCAGGGCCCAGGCTCTCGCTCGTGGGCGGGTGTGTCGTTGTCTCATCGAACCTTCCTCGCGCAGCGGCCCCGTCCCGGGGCCTTTCGGCAGGCGGCGCCTGCTGGGCAGGCGCCGGGCAACGGCTCTTTCAACGTTGGAAATTCTTGACAGCGGAATGACAGCACGTCCGTCGGTGGCTGTCCAGACCTCGGACACCGCCGTCGGCAGGGCCCAACTGCTGTGGGCCGTAAGGGGCTGTGGCCGGTCGAGGACGACGCCGGTGCAATCACCCGCCGAGCACCGCGCGAGGCGGCACTCACGCAGGACGAACCGCAAGCCGAACCGCAAGCCGAACCGCAAGCCGAACCGCAGGCCGAACCGCAGGCCGAACCGGCGGGCCGGCCAGGAGCCGCCGTGACGCCGAACCCGCGACGCGGGTCAGGCGACGAGCAGGCGGAGGCCGAGATCCGCCGAGTCGAGGTCGGCGAGATCGGTGTTGCGCTCGGCCCACCGGCCGGAGTCCAGGTCGCCGCCGAGGCTGCGCACTGCCCGCTGCTCGGCCTCCGGTCCGACCCTCGTCCACACCGACGACGCACGGCGCACGTGGTCCTCCGGATACGCCTCCGGTCGGCGCCAGTACGCCTCGAACAGGCCGTCGGCGCAGTCCCACGGGATGGGCACCGGCTCGGTGCGGGCGCCGATCGCGTCGGCCATCCCGGCAAACGAGGGAAACCCCGCGAGGACGGTGGCGAACTCGGGCAGGTAGTCGCGGGTGAGCCAGAACCGGTCCTGCCATCCGGGCTCGTCGGTGTCGAACGTGAGCACCACCACGCGGCCGGCCACGCGCCGCATCTCGCGCAGCCCCGCCGGCGGGTCCCCCCAGTGGTGCACCGTGGAGACGGCCATCGCGACGTCGAAGGACCGGTCCTCGAACGGCAGGTTCTCCGCCGCGGCGGCCACACACGGCGCCGAACCGGCAGGCCGCTGTCCCCGCATGACCGCCGACGGCTCCACCGCGGTCACGTCGCGATCGGCGGGCTCGTAGGAGCCGGTGCCGGCACCGACGTTCAGCACCGTCCGCGCGTCCCCGAGCGCGTCCCAGAGCTGCGCGGCGATCCGTGGCTCGGTACGCCGTGTCGCGGTGTAGGCGCCGCCGATCGCGTCGTACAGCCGTGCACCGAGCACCTCCAGTTGCTCCTCCGGTGTCACCTTCAGTCCCTTCGCGTGTACCTCGAGTTCCCTGTCGATGGCCGTCATCATGGCGTCGGCGCGCTCACGCCGCTCCAGCAGCAGGCCGCGCAGCCGGCGCAGGTGCGCGACCGTGTCGGTGGACGGGTCGCCTACGAGTTCCGCGATCTCCCGCAGCCCGAAGCCCAGCCGCCGATAGGCCAGCACCTCCCGCAGGCGCTCCACGTCGTACGCCGAATAGGCCCGGTACCCGGCTGAGGTACGCGCCGACGGCCGGACGAGCCCGATCTCGTCATAGTGATGCAGCGTGCGGACGCTCACACCGGCCAGTTCGGCCACGCGTCCCACGGTCCAGTGATCCTCCACGGCACCGACTGTGCCGCCTGACGTCACGTGAGGGTCAAGAGCCGAAAGCGAAGTGCGTCGTCGGGCATCGGTCATGTAGCGTGCCGGGCATGTCGAGCCCCGAAGCATCCAGGGTGGGGGCTTTCGGTCACGCCGTCAGCCCCCTGAACCACTGAGACCGCAGGTCTGTCTCTGCCGTCCCGCCGCGTTCTGCGGCCGGACGCCTGGCCCGTGGGTGCTGACCGCGGTGACGAGAACGCCTTCCTTGCTGTTTTCTCATCGCCTCGGAGCCACTCGATGCCTCTCCCGCTGTACCTGCTCGCCATGGCGGTCTTCGCCATGGGCACCTCCGAATTCATGCTGGCCGGTCTCTTGCCCGGTGTCGCCTCCGATCTCGACGTGACGGTCGGGACGGCGGGCACGCTCACGTCGGCCTTCGCGATCGGCATGGTCGTCGGCGCACCGCTCATGGCCGGGCTCGCCCGCAACCGGCCCGCACGATCCGGTCTCCTCGGTTTCGTCCTCGTCTTCGCGGCGGCTCACGCCCTGGGCGCCACCACCACGAACTTCCCGGTCCTGTTCGCCACCCGGATGGTCGCGGCGCTTGCCAACGCCGGATTCCTCGCCGTGGCTCTGACCACTGCTGCCGGGACGGTGGCGGCGGACAAGAAGGGACGAGCGCTCGCGGTGCTGCTGTCGGGGACGACGGCGGCCACGATCGCCGGGGTTCCGGCCGGATCGGTACTCGGCACCGCTCTCGGCTGGCGAGCCACGTTCTGGGCCGTCGCCGTCCTCTGCCTGCCCGCAGCCGTCGGCATCCTCAAAGGCATCCCGGTCGGCCCCGCGCAGGGAGACCAGTCGGTCGGGCGGGCGCTGCGAGCGGAACTCGCACAGCTCAAGAGCTCGCGCCTGATCCTCGTGATGCTGCTCGGTGCGCTGGTGAACGCGGCGACCTTCGCGAGCTTCACCTTCCTCGCCCCGATCGTGACCGACACCGCCGGCCTGAGTGATCTGTGGGTCTCGGTCGTTCTGGTGCTCTTCGGTCTCGGTTCCTTCGTCGGTATCACCGTCGCCGGCCGAGTGTCCGACCGTCGCCCCGACCTGGTCGTCACGCTCGGCGGACCACTGCTTCTCCTCGGCTGGCCGGCCCTGGCCGTACTGGCCGAGCAGCCTGCGGCCCTGCTCGGCCTCGTGTTCCTGCAGGGCGCACTGTCGTTCGCGCTGGGCAGCACCTTGATCACGCGAGTCCTGTACGAGGCGGCAGGAGCCCCCACCATGGCCGGCTCCTACGCGACCGCGGCTTTCAACATCGGCGCCACGGTCGGACCGCTCGTCGCCGCTGCTTCCCTCACCACGGCCCTCGGAGACCTGGGGCCGCTGTGGGTGAGCGCGGTGCTCGTCGCGATCGCGTTGCTGGCGGCCTTCCCCTTCCGCGGCGTGATCGCAGCCGGCCGTGGCGACGTGCTGCAGTGACCCTGCGCCCGGACGCCGGTCGGGCCGTCGTCGCGGGGGCCGGTTCCGACTTGTCGGCGGGCCGGGGCGGGGACTTGCCCTGACTTGGGCTGTTGGGTTGTCGACGCTTCCGGATCGGGGCTCCGGGTGCGGCCGGCGCGTCACAGCCTGTCAACCGCTCGGTGGTGTACGGCGGTCGTGTGTCCTGGATCCGCCGCCCGCCGGGGCCCCGCCCTCGCACACGAACCGACCATCCGTGAGGGCGAGCCGCCGAGCACGTGTGCGGGCCGACCGCGCTCCTGACCGTGAAGGGCGCATGCATGCCCGGCAGCCTGCCCTCGCCCGTCAGCACGCGCACACCGGCCCCTGGTCGTTTCCCTGACGGTGTTCAGGCTGTTCACGCGGTTCAGATCGCGGCTCAACCTCGCGGAGTTGGTCGGCCTCGCCGCCGTACTCGTCACCGGTTTCCACCTGGTGCGGGCCGACGCGGTGACGGTGGGGGCCGTGACGGCGGCGGCGCTCCACTTCCACCGGCTGTTCAACCCGATCGGCTTCCTGATCACGCAGTTCGACGACTTCCAGGAGGCCGGGGCGAGCCTGGCCCGGCTCGCCGGAGTCGCCACCATGAGCCCGCCGGCCGAGCGGCAGGTCCCCGAGACTCCGGCCGACGCGAGCCTGGAACTGCGCGGTGTCGTCCACACCTACGGCGACCGCACGGTACTGGCGCGACGTCACCCTGCGCGTCGCTCCCGGTGAACGCGTGGCGCTGGTCGGAGCCAGCGGCGCGGGCAAGACCACGCTCGCCTCCATCGCGGCCGGGGTGCTGCGGCCGGCGGCCGGCACCGTGCGGCTGGGCGGCGCGCGACTCGAGCGGATCGGCGAGAGCCGGCTGGGCCGTCACGTCGCCCTGCTCAGCCAGGAACAGCACGTCTTCCACGGCACCTTGCTCGACAACGTGCGGCTCGGCCGGCCCACGGCCGACGACGGGCAGATCCTGGTCGCGCTCGGCGCCGTCGGTGCCCTCGACCGGGTGCGTGCCTTTCCGGGCGGCGCGGCCACCCGGGTCGGTGAGGGTGCCCATCGCCTGACGGCGGCGCAGACCGGTCACCTGGCGCTGGCCCGCCTCGCCCTGGCCGACCCCCCGGTCGCGGTGCTGGACGAGGCGACGGCCGAGGCGGGCAGTGCCGGTGCCCGGGTGCTGGAGGAGGCGGCCGAGGCGGCGACCCGTGGCCGGACCACGTTGCTGGTCGCGCACCGCCTCGCCCAGGCCGAGCGGGCCGACCGGATCCTGGTGCTCGACGAGGGGGCCGTGGTGGAGAGCGGCACGCACGCCGAACTGCTCGCGTCGCGTGGGCGGTACGCCGAACTGTGGTGGAGCTGGTCCGGCTTGCGGCCCGACCCGGAGGGCGGTCCGCGGCCCTCGGTTCCGGCGCCCCGCTGAGCCCGGCCCGGGGTTGCGAATACGTCACGACGGTCCGCGCATGGCTGGAATTAGGTTAGGCTAACCTGGCCTCTAGCTGATCTTCACGGAGTCTCCATGCCTCGATCGTCCCGCCCCCTCCGGATCTTCCCGATCGTGATGCGCCGCGCGAAGGTGGCCGGGGTCGTCGACGTCTCGCCGAACATGCGGCGGATCGCGCTGACCGGCGACGAGCTCGCCGAGGGCGTCATGGGCGAGGGTCATCACCGGCCCGCGTTCCGCTCCGACGGCTTCGACGACCACGTCAAACTCGTCGTTCCCCCTGCCGACGGTGAACTGCCGCGCATCGGCACCCAGGAGGAGAACCGTTTCGCCTGGAACCCCGAGGTGCTGGGCAACACCCGTGACTACACGGTCCGTTCCTGGGACGCGGACACCCGCACCTTCACCGTCGACGTGGTCCGCCACGACCACGGCCTCGCCGCCTCCTGGGCGTTCGGGGCACAGCCGGGCGACGAGATCCACTTCGCGGGCCCCAAGTCCTGCGCCGGTATCAACACCGACGCCGACTGGCACCTGCTCGCCGGTGACGAGACCGCGCTGCCCGCCATCGCCCGCTGGCTGGAGGAGGCGCCCGAGGGAACCCGCGGCCACGTCGTGATCGAGGTGGCCGCCGAGGAGGACCGCCAACAGGTCGAGACCCGGGCCGACGTGCGGGTCGAGTGGCTGGTCCGTGACGGCGAACCCGCCGGCACCGGCACCCGGCTATTCGACGCCGTTCGCCGCGTGAACCTGCCCGAGGGACGCGTGTACGCATGGGTCGCCGGCGAGGCCATGACCATCGCCCCGATCCGCCGCTACCTGCGGAACGAACGGAGGCTGCCCAAGGAGGACGTCGAGGTCACCGGCTACTGGCGCCGCCCGAAGAGCACGGCGGTGCGCGAGGGGACGACCCCGCGGGACAACGCCGAGAGCCTGACGCCCGTCTTGGCCGACGAAGGCGAGCAGACCTCCGCCGACCTGCTGCTGCAACTCCACGAGATGACCGAACTCGCGCCGCCCGTCATCACCCGGGCCGCCGTCACACTCGGCGTCAACCCGGCCGTCTCCTACGGCGTGACCACCCTGGACGGTCTCGCCGCCGACACCGGCGTACCGGCCGCCCGGCTCGCCCCGCTGCTCGACGGCATGACCGCGCTCGGCCTCCTGGAACGCGACGGCGACCACTTCCGCAACACTCCGCTCGGCGCGGTGCTGTGCGAGGACTCCGCCCTCGATGAACTCTCCCTGGACAACCCGGCCAACCGGGAGGCACTGGCCTTCGTCGACCTCCTGGACGTGCTGCGCGCCGGCGGCCACGCCGAGCGGCTGGGCAAACTGTCCTGGCGCGAGCGGCGCGCGGCCGACCCCGCCCTCGACGCCGCCCACCACGACCGGGCCGCCGAGCAGTTGACGTACGTCCTCGACCTGCTGCCCGACGTCCCCGCCGTGCGCGACGCCGGCACCCTCGCCGTCGGCGGGGAGGCCGCGGCCCACGTGGCCGAGCGGATCGCCCGGGGACGTACCGTGCACCTGCCGGGCACGGACGTCGCCGCATGGCCCGTCCACGACTGCGCGGTGCTCGTCGCCGCCCTGGAGGGCCGCGACGACGACGCGTGCCGCGACCTGCTGCGAGCGGCGCTGTCCGCGGGCCCCGCCCTCGTCCTGTTCGAGCGGACCAGCGACAGGGCCGCCGTCGACGACCACACCGCCGAGCACGTGCTCACCAGCCTGGCCGTCACCGGCTCCCCGCTGCGTTCCAGCGAGCGGATCGCCGGCCTGCTGCGCGAGGCCGGTGCCCGCACGGTCGAACGCACCGTGCTCGGCTGGGGTTTCGGTCCCTTCGGAACGGTCACCGTCGCCCATGTCTGAACCCGCCCGGGCCGCGCTCGCCCAGGACGCCTCCCCGTCCGGGTCCGGCGCGCAAGAGGTCCTGCCCGCACCGCGTACCACCGCGGAACACGCGGGGACGGCGCGCATGCCCCTGGTCCTCGCCGGACTCGCCGTGACCCTCCTGCTGTGCGTCGCGGCCAGCCTGCTCGTCGGTGCCGAGGGCATCGCACCCGGCCGGGTCGTGGACGCCGTCCTCGGTCACGGCGACCGGCAGGCCGACGCCATCGTGCTCGACTCGCGACTGCCGCGCACCGTGGTGGCGATCGCGGTCGGCGCCGCGCTGGGCGTGGCCGGCTCCCTCATCCAGGCGTTCACCCGCAATCCGCTCGCCGACCCCGGCATCCTCGGCGTCAACGGCGGCGCGGCGCTCGGCGTGACCCTCGCGCTGTGGGCCGGACTCTCCACCTCCACCAGCGCCCTCATACTGCCCGCGCTGGCCGGCGCGCTGCTGGCCACCGTCGCCCTGCTGCTGCTCGCCTCCGCGGGCAAAGGGCCGGCCACCCCGGTCCGCATGGTCCTCGCCGGTGTCGCGCTCGCCGCGGTGCTCGGCGGGCTCACCACCGCCATCCGCCTGTTCGACGTCGCCACCTTCGACGGGTACCGGTCCTGGGCCGCCGGGTCGGTGGCCGGGCGCTCGCTCACCGACCTCGCCGGAGTCACCGGATACCTCGTCGTGGGGCTGCTGCTCGCGTTCACCCTGGTGCGCCCGCTCAACGCGGTCGCGCTCGGCGAGGACACGGCCGCCTCCCTCGGCGTCGACACCCGGCGCGTGCGGCTGCTGACCATCGTCGCCGTCACCCTGCTCGTCGGCTCGGCCACCGCCATCGCCGGACCCATCACCTTCCTGGGGCTGATGGTGCCGCACGTCTGCCGCCTCCTGGTCGGCAACGACCAGCGCCGCATCATCCCCCTGTCCGCGCTGGCCGCACCCGTCGTCCTGCTGATCTCCGACGTCGTGGCCCGAGTCGCCCTCCCGCTGCGGGAGATGCCCGTCGGCGTCGTGACCGCGTTCGTCGGCGCCCCGGTGCTCATCCGGCTGATCTCGAACCGGAAGGTGCACACCCAGTGACCGCGTGGATGACGACCGACCAGGGCGACCTGATCGTCCGTGCGCCGGGCCGCGTACGGATCTCCGCACGGGTACCCGTGCGCTCCGTCGCCGTGTGCACCGCCCTGTTCGCCCTGACCGCGGGCGTGACCCTGGCGGCCCTCATGCTCGGCAAGGTGAACTACTCCCCGGTGGAGGTCTTCCGGACGCTGACCGGCGACGGCACACGCGTCAGCGAACTGTTCGTCACGCAGTGGCGGTTGCCGCGCGCGGTGGCCGCCGTCGTCCTCGGGGCGATGCTCGGTGTGGCCGGTGCGCTCTTCCAGTGCATCACCCGCAACCCGCTCGGCAGCCCCGACATCATCGGCTTCACCGCGGGCGCGTCGGCCGGCGGCGTCGCGGTGATCACCTTCGTCGGTTCCGGCTTCGCGGCCGTCTCGGGCGGTGCCCTGGCAGGCGGCCTCGTCGTCACCCTGCTCGTGGTGCTCCTCTCCCGCGGCGGCGGTACGGCGGGCTTCCGCCTGGTGATCGTGGGCATCGGCCTCAACGCCATGCTGGTGGCGCTGGAGACGTACCTCTACCTCGTCGCCGACTCCGACATCTCCCAGGTCGCCGCCGTGTGGGGCGCCGGTTCCCTCAACGCCGTCAGTTTCAGCCACACCGGCCCCGCGCTCGTCGTGGGCGCCGTCGCGACGCTCGTCGTCTGCGCCGGACTGCAGCGCGCCCTGCCCCTGTTCGACCTGGGGGAGGACGTCGCCACCGCGCTCGGGGTCCGGCCCGCCCGGCTGCGGCTGCTGCTCGTCCTCGGCGGCGTGGTCCTCGTCGCGGTGGTCACCGCGGCCGCGGGCCCCATCTCCTTCGTGGCGCTGGCCGCACCGCACGTCGGCCGGCGGCTCGCGGGCGCGTCCGGCACCGCGCTGGCGCCCGCCGCCTGCGCCGGCGCGCTCATCCTGGCCAGCGCCGACCTGGTGGCCCAGCACGCCGTACCGGGGGTCTCCCTCCCCGTCGGCGTGGTCACCGTCGCCGTCGGCGGCCTCTACCTCCTGACCCTCCTCGTCCGTGAGAACCGGAAGGGAACCCTGTGAGCACCCCTGCCCGTCCGGCGCCGGCCACCTCGCTGCGCGCCGACGACATCACCATGGCCTACGACGGCCGGGTCATCGGCGACCACCTGACGGTCGGCATCCCCGACGGGGAGTTCACGGTGATCATCGGACCCAACGCCTGTGGCAAGTCCACCCTGTTGCGCTCGCTGTCCCGCCTGCTCAAGCCGGCCGAGGGCACCGTGTATCTGGACGGCAAGGACATCCACCGGATGCGGGCCAAGGATCTGGCCGTCCGGCTCGGCCTGCTGCCCCAGTCGGCCGTGACCCCGGCCGGCATCCCCGTCCTGGACCTCGTGCGCCGGGGCCGCTACCCGCACCAGTCGGTCCTCTCCCGGTGGAGCCGCGAGGACGAGCTGAGCGTCCGCCACGCCCTGGAGCAGACCGGGATGACGGAACTGACGACCCGCCCCGTGGACGAACTCTCCGGCGGACAGCGCCAGCGCGCCTGGGTGGCGATGGCACTCGCCCAGGAGAGCCCGATCCTGCTGCTCGACGAGCCGACGACGTTCCTCGACGTCTCGCACCAGATCTCCCTGCTGGACCTGTTCGCCGATCTCAACCACACCGCCGGCCGCACCGTCGTCGCCGTGCTCCACGACATCAACCACGCGGCCCGCTACGCCGGACACCTCCTCGTGATGTCCGCCGGCCGCATCGTCGCCGAAGGCCCCCCGGCCGAGGTGCTCACCACCGAACTCCTCGCCGACGTCTTCGACATCCAGGCCACCATCATCGAGGACCCGGTCAACGGCGGTCCTCACATCATCACCCGGCACCAGGGCCGCCGCTCGGCGCCCGCCGCCCCGCAACTCCGGAAGGTCGCACCATGAAGTCCACCCCCGTCACGCTCGTCACGGGCGCCGCCGTCCTCGCCCTCGCCCTGACCGGTTGCTCCTCCTCCGACGAGGGCGCCTCCGGGGACGCCAAGGACGCGAAGGCCACCACCCGCACGGTCACCGACGCCACCGGCGCGAAGGTGAAGGTGCCCGACACCCCGAAGCGCATCGTCACCCTGCACTACGCGGCCACCCAGCCGGTCCTCGACCTCGGCTTCGACCTGGTCGGTCAGGGCGCCTTCGAGGAAGGCATCATCCCCGAGGACAAGGCCGCCGAGGCCGAGAAGGTCCCGGTCGTCGCCCAGCAGGAGCCCAAGCTGGAGGACATCGCCGCCCTCGAACCGGACCTGATCTTCGCGCCGAACGTGTACGACGAGGAGACCACCGCGGCGCTGAAGGACATCGCGCCCGTGTACACCTTCACGCTCCGCGGCGGCGACCGGGCCAAGTGGACGCAGCGAACGGAGGAGGTCGCCGACGCCCTCGGCGTGCCCGAGAAGGCCGACGAACTGCAGACCGCCTTCGCCGAGCGCCAGAAGGGCATCGCGGAGAAGTACGCGGACGTCATCAAGGGCAAGACCGTCGGCGTCGTCGGCTCCTACGAGGAGAACAACTTCTACGCCTGGGGCGAGAAGAACATGCAGGGCACGCTGCTCGTGCCCCTCGGCTTCAGCTACTCCGAGCAGGAGAGCGACATCGTCAAGGACCAGAAGGAGCCGGAGGCCGTCCTCTCCAACGAGAAGCTGGCGTCCGCGGTCGGCGACGCCGACGTCCTCTTCCTCGACTCCAACCTGCGCGGTGAGGTGAACGCCTTCATGAAGGACGTACAGGCCACCTCCCTCTACAAGCAGCTGCCCGCGGTGAAGGCCGGACACGTCTACGTGGGCGGCAAGAACACGGTGGCCGGCTACACGGACGCCAACTACACCCTCGACCGCGTCGAGGACGCTCTGAAGGACCTCCAGGGCGCGTAGGCGCCACCGCGTCCAGGAAGGAGCGGAACTTCGCGTGGTCTCGGCGGTCTTCCGCCACGCGACGTCCGAACGGCCCGCCCCCGCGCATCTCGACGCGCCGGGGCGGGCCTTCGGCGTACCGGCGCCGCGTCCTGACAACGAGACTCGGGTAAGTGGGGTAGGCAAACCTGACTCTTTGACCTCCGGGAGGATGCCGGATGCGTCGTACCCCCTTGCGCGCCGGCGCGCCGACGGCCGCCGAACGCGCCCGCTCGATCCTGGCCGCCGCCCACTCGATGACCGTGGTCACCGACGGCCGGCACACCGGAGTCCGGCACCTCGACGGCACCGGTCTGATGGGCCACGTCCATCTGCACGCCCCGTTCGAGGGCCCCGGTGCCCCGCCGGCCGGGCGGGTGCCGATCCGGCTGGAACTCACCGACATCGCCTCCACCCCCGTACGCGACCGGCTGCGTGCCCGCGTCACCCTGACCGGGCTGCTGGCCGCGCCGTACGACCCCGATTCCGCCGAGAGCACCTGCATGGAGTTCGGCCAGTGCGTCCTGGAGGACGCCTGCGGTCGCACCTATGTGCCCCTTACGGAGTTGGAGGCGACCGACCTCGACCCCCTGGCGACGAGCGAGGCGGGCCTGTTCACCCATCTCGTCGACGACCACCCCGAACTCGTCCCCCTGCTCCTGCGCCTGGTGCGCCCCCTGCCGGGCAGGGAAGTGCGGCGGGTGGTCCCGGTGGGGATCGACCGCTACGGACCGACACTGCGGCTCGAACGCGCGCGGGGCCACCGCGATGTCCGGCTGCCCTTCCACAGGACCGTGCACCACATCGACCACATCGGCCCTCAGATCCACGCCCTGCTGGCCGCCTCCCGCCGCCTCTCCCACACGCGGCACCTGCTCACCTGAACACCACTCGCCGGCTCACGGGCTCCCTCGCCGGGGCGGGTGCCCGAGACCGAGCACGGCGGGCCGTGCCGGAAGGTGGTCGGTACCGCCGGTCCGGCCAGGGGGAGGATCCCTCATCACGGCGCGAGGCCCCGCTTCCCGGCGTCGTCGGCAGGTGCGCCAGAATGAGGGCACGAGGCGACGGGGATCAGGAAGCCGGTGCGAGTCCGGCGCGGTCCCGCCACTGTGACCGGGGAGCAGACCTTCCGCGTGCCACTGTCTGCAGCCGCGGACGGGAAGGCGAAGGCGAGCGACGATCCGGGAGCCAGGAGACTGACCCGTTGCCGGTCCGCAGGCAGGGGCGAGGACACCCCGGAGAGGATCGACAGTGACGAGGCATGCCCCGACGCGGGCCGCGCAGCGACCGCAGCCCGGCAGACGAGAGGTGCTGGCCGCAGGAGGCGCCCTGGCGCTCGCCACGACCGGCCTGCTCGCCGGGTGCGGCGGCGACCAGAAGGACGGAGGCGGCGGCGACCGGTTCCGCGCCGCTTTCACGGCCGGCGGCTCCCAGGAGACCCTCGACCCGCACGTCGCCCCGAACTTCGTCGACCAGGCCCGCGCCAAGGCCCTGTACGACACGCTCGGCACCTACGCGGACGACATGTCCGTCCGCAAACGGCTCGCGGAGTCGTGGGAGAGCGACGCCTCCGGCACCCGGTGGCGCATACGGCTGCGCAAGGCCGAGTTCCACGACGGGAAACCGGTCACCGCCGAGGACGTGCTCTACAGCTACCGGCGCGCCGCCGACCCCGCCACGGGCTCCCCGTCCCAGGTACTGCTCTCCGCGATCGACTTCGACACGTCCAGGGCCGACGGCGAACGCTCCGTCGTCTTCGTGCTGAAGGCGCCGAACTTCGAGTTCCCCACCGTCTTCGCCGGCCCCGGCACCGAGATCGTCCCCGACGGCACGACCGACTTCCGTGAGCCCGTCGGCTCGGGTCCCTTCACCTACGTCTCGTTCACCCCGGGCGGCACCGCCCGCTACCGGCGCTGGGCAGACCACTGGGACGGCGCCCCGCACATCGCCGAACTCGAGATCGTGCCCGCCAACGAGGAGTCGGCGCGGCTGAACGCGCTGCTGTCCGGTCAGGTCCACTACGCCGCCGACATGGCCGGCACCTCCGTCGAGAGGCTCGAGAAGGAGGGCTCGACGCGGTTGCTGACCGCGAAGCGGGCCACCGCACAGCAACTGCTGCTGCGTACCGGCCGCAAGCCGTTCGACGATCCCCGGCTGGTACGTGCCGTGCAGCTGGGCATCGACCGGGACGAGCTGGTGAGGGTCGCGCTGGCCGGGCACGGCGAGGTGGGCAACGACCTGTTCGGACTGGGCCTGCACGGATATCCGGACGACCTCGCACCCTGGCAGCGAGACGTCGACGAGGCCCGGCGGCTGGTGCGCCAGGCCGGTGCCGAGGGTTTGCACATCACCGTGGAGACCAGCTCGGTCGACGCGGCGTGGGAACCGGCCGCTGACCTCATGGCCGAGCAGTTGCGCGAGGCCGGGCTGAAGCTCACCGTCAACACCCGCGCCTCCAGTACCTACTTCAGCGAGATCAAGACCAAGGGCGTCGCCGCCTTCAACACCACCTCCACCCTGCCGGTCTCCGACTTCCTCCAGCAGCGGGTGCGGGGCGGAGCGGCCCGCAACCAGACGCAGTACGCCTCGAAGAAGTTCGACGAACTGCTGGACCGTTCCCGCACCACCCGGGACGAAGCCGATCGCCTCGCTCTTCTCTCCCGTGCGCAGAAGACCGCCCGGGACGAGTCCGGTCTGCTGGTGTGGTCCTTCTCCGACGCGAACGACGCCATCGCCTCCTCGGTGCGCGGACTGCGGGCCGCACCTCCGAACTCGCACGACTGGGCCCGGTTCGACCGGGTCCGCGTCGGCTGACGTGCGCCGGTACTTCCTGCGGCGTTCCCTGTTGGCGGTCTTCCAGTGCCTCGTGGTGCTGGTGGCCGTGTTCGCCGTCGGTTCGCTGCTGCCCGGCGACACGGCCGACGTACTCCGTGGCGAACTGGGCACGCCCGAACAGGTGGAGGCCCTGCGCCGGCAGCTGGGGCTGGACGAACCCGCCTGGTCCCGCTTCGTGCACTGGCTCGGCCACCTGTTCACCGGCGACCTCGGGACGTCCCTGACGACCGGCGTGCCGGTGGGCGAGGACATCGGTCGCCGGGCGGGGGTGACGCTGCTCCTGGGCTTTCCGGCGCTGCTGCTCGTCACGGTGCTCGCGCCCGTGCTGGGCACCGTGTCGGGGCTGCGGGAGGGCGGCCGGGCCGACCGGGCGCTGAACACCGCGGCCGTGGTGCTGCACGCCGTCCCCGAGTTCGTGCTGGGACTGCTGCTGGTCGCGTCGGTGTCCCTGTGGGCCGGGCTGCTGCCCGCCACCGCCGTCGGCATGGACACGGCCGCCCTGCTGGCCCAGCCGGCCGTGCTGGTGCTGCCCGTCGTCGTCCTCACGGCCCGGCACCTGTGCGACCTCGCGCGACAGGTCCGCGCGGGCGTCGCGGCGGAGCGGCACGGCGCCGTCGCCGAACATCTGCGGCTCCTGGGGATGCGGGAGCGGACCATCGTGCTGCGGCATGTGCTGCCCGGATCCCTGGGGCCGGCCGCGCAGCAGTTCGCCCGGTGCGTGGAGGGACTGCTGGGCGGCGCCGTGCTCGTCGAGGCGGTGTTCGGTTTCCGCGGCCTCGGCAGCGGCTTCGTGGAAGCGGTGCAGAACCGGGACCTGCCCCAGGTACAGACGTACGCCCTGCTGTTCGCGGGCACCGCCGTAGCGGTGAACCTCGTCGGCGACCTGGTCGCGCACCGGCTCGTGCCGCGCCGGGAGGTGACCGCGTGACCCCGGCCGGGGAGGCCGGAGCGGCGAGCCGCGGTGACAGGCCGCGCCGGCGTCCGTGGATCGCCCTGGGGCTGGTCGGCGTGCCGGTGCTCGCCGCCGTGCTGGGCCCGTGGATCGCCGACGGTACGGCGCCGGCGCAGGGGCGAGGACTTCCCTCACAGCCTCCGGGAGCCGGGCATCCGCTCGGGACGGACGTACTCGGCCGCGACGTGCTGTGGCTCGTCCTGCACGGCGGTGCCTCCGTCATCGCGAGCACCCTCGCCGCGCTGCTCGTCGGTCTGGCCGTCGGGGCACCCCTCGGACTGCTGGCCGCGGGACCCCGGCGCGGAGTCGACGAGACGGTGATGCGCGGCCTCGATCTGCTGCTCGCCTTCCCGGGGCTGCTGGTGCTGATGACCCTGGCCGCGACGGGGCACCGCGACTGGTACTGGCTGGTCGCCGTCGCGGGGGTTCTTCAGGTTCCGGCGGTCGCACGGCTGGTGCGCGGTGCCGTGCTCGCCCCGGCGACCCGGACGGTCGTCGAGGCGCTGCGCATGCAGGGACGCGGCTGGGCGTACATCCACCTGCGGCACCTGACACGGGAGCTGGCGGCGCCGCTGGCCACCGACACCGGCGGACGGTTCTCCGTCGTGCTGTACCTGCTGGCGTCCGCGAACTTCCTCGGACTGGGACTGCCCGCGTCCTCCCCGGACTGGGCCGTGCTCATCGAGCGCAACAGCGACGCCCTGTTCACCCAGCCCGCCGCCGTGCTGGTCCCCGCCGGTCTGCTGACGGCCCTGTGCGTCGGCGGCAACCTCCTCGTGGACCACGCCCTCGCCCACCACAGGAGAGGCCGATGACCTACTGCCTCCGCCGCGAGCCGCTGCTCGACGTTCCGGAGATCTCCGCCCGCGCCGACGGGGCGCACCGTCTCCTGCTCGACCGCGTGGCCCTGACTGTCCCGCCCGGTAGCGTCACCGCCGTGGTCGGCCCGTCGGGCAGCGGCAAGACGACACTGGGTCTGGCCGTGCTCGGCGCCTCGCGCGAGGGCGTACGGCTGAGTGGCCGGGCGCTGCTCGCCGGAACGGACCTGCTGCCGCTCGCACCGCACCGGCGTCCGGCGGCCCGGGCGGGCCTCGCCGCGCACCTGCCGCAGCACCCGGAGACGGTACTGGACCTGGTACGGCGCTGTGGCGGCGCCCTCACCGAACTGGCGGCCCTCGGCCATACGGGACGCGCCGCCCGCAGGAGCGCGGCACGGGGCGCGCTCGTCGCGGCCGGCCTGGAGTGGGAGACGGTGCGCCGGCGCTTCCCGCACCAGCTGTCCGGCGGCCAGCAGCAGCGGCTGGCACTCGCCTCCGCACTGGTCACGGGCGCCCGCCTCCTGGTGCTCGACGAGCCGACGAGCGGCCTGGACCCGGCGCTCGCGACCGCCCTGGGGCGCAGACTGCGGGACCTCGCGGACGAGGGCACGGGCATATTGCTGCTCAGCCACGACCTGCCGTTGGTCCGCGACACCGCCGACCACGTCGTCGTACTGGAGCACGGCCGGTGTGTGGACCACGGGCCGACGCAGGCCGTCCTCGGCGCGGCCGCCCGCACACCCCGTCACCGGGCCACCCGGGAACTGCTCGCCGCGGAAGCTGGCACCGGCGCGGGCACACGGCCCGGTCCGGCCGCGGCGGCCCCGAAGGCCCGCGTCGGAATCGCCGCCGAGGGCGTCGCCGTACGCCGCCGCTCCGGTGACCCGCTCCCCGGACCCGTGTCGCTGGCGTTCCCGCCCGGGGGCAGGACGGCGCTGCTCGGCCCCTCCGGTTCGGGCAAGACGACCTTCGGACGGGTCCTGGCCGGCCTGACCGCGCCGTCGGCGGGCCAGGTGCGCCACGATGGCGAGGCGCTGCCCGGCCGCGTGGACCGGCGCACGGCCGCCCAGCGCCGTGCCGTCCAGTACGTGCACCAGAGCAGCGCCGCCTCCTTCGAACATCACCGTCCCGTCCTTCCCCAACTCGCCGACACCGCCCGCCTCCTGCGCCGCCGGGAGCAGGCCGGGGCGACGGCCGAGGCCCTGTCGACGGCCGAGGCGCTGGGACTGGAGGAGGAACTCCTGCACCGCACCCCCGGCCGCCTCTCCGGAGGCCAGCTCCAGCGCTGCGCACTGGTGCGGGCGCTGCTGGCGCGCCCCGCCCTGCTGGTGTGCGACGAGGTGACCTCGGCGCTGGACACCGTGTCCCGAAAGCGCGTGGTCGAAGCGCTGCCCGGCCTGCTCGCCGCGGACCGTACAGCCCTGCTGTTCATCAGCCACGACCTGCTCGCCGTACGGCAACTGACGGACGACGCCGTGCTGTTCGAGGCCGGACGGTGCGTGCGGCACGGCACCGTGGACGAGGTGCTGCCGGCCGACTGGCGGCGTGCGCCGACCGTATGCGACCGCTGACGGCCCCGGGGAGGGCCAGCAGACCCTCCCGCCCGCTCCAGCTCCACGGCGGGTACGCCTACCTCGGCGCATACGACACTGAGAAGATCGTCCGTGACCTGTGTGTCCACCAGATCCTGGAAGGAACGAACGAGAACATGCGCGTCATCGTGGCCCGCGGACTGACGGAGGCGTTCCGGTGAACGACGTCCTGTTCCGCACGAGCGGCCGTACCGCCCACGTCACCCTCAACCGCCCGGGGGCCCTGAACTCCCTCACCCATGACATGGTGCTGCGCATCGACGAGGCGCTCACGGAGTGGGAGCACGATTCGGCCGTCGAGACCGTCGTCATCACCGGCGAGGGGGAGCGCGGCCTTTGCGCCGGCGGTGACATCCGCGCCATTCACGACGACGTCCGCGACGGCGACGGCCGAGCCTCGGCCGCCTTCTGGCGCGACGAGTACCGCCTCAACGCCCGCATCGCCCGTTACCCGAAGCCGTACGTCGCCGTCATGGACGGAATCGTCATGGGCGGCGGCGTCGGTGTCTCCGCGCACGGCAGCGTCCGGGTCGTCACCGAGCGGTCGAGGATCGCCATGCCGGAGACAGGCATCGGCTTCGTCCCGGATGTGGGCGGCACCCACCTGCTCGCCCTTGCACCGGGCGAGCTGGGCACCCATCTCGCGCTGACGGGCGCACAGATCGGCGCCCCGGACGCGCTCCTGTGCGGACTCGCCGACCACTACGTGCCGTCCGCCGCGCTCCAGGACTTCGTCGACGACCTCGCCGAGAGGCCCGTACGCGAGGCTCTCGCCCGTCACGTACGGCAGGCGCCGCCGGGAATCCTGGCCGGTCGGCGGGAATGGATCGACTCCTGCTTCTCGGCCGACACCGCCGAGGACATCGTCCAGCGGCTCCTCGACCACGGCGATCCGGCTGCCAAGGAGACCGCCGACACCCTGCTCGCCAAGTCCCCGACCGCCGTGAAGGTCACCCTCGCGGCAATGCGCCGCGCCCGTCGGCTCGGCGCGCTGGAGCGGGTCCTCGACCAGGAGTACCGCGTCTCCTGCGCCTGCCTGAGCAGCCCCGACCTGGTGGAGGGCATCCGCGCCCAGGTCATCGACAAGGACCGTGACCCACGCTGGTCGCCGGCGACGCTCGCGGAAGTCACCGACGCGGACGTCGAGCGCTTCTTCACGCCCCTCGGCGAGCGCGAACTCGGCCTCGCCGGCGTCGGTCCGCTCACTGTCCTCGACAGCGAGGAGTCGAGACCCGAGTGATGAGGAGGGCGCGCGCGATTCGCGCTGGACGCACTGTTCGCCGATGCGCCCGCGGAACAGGTCGATGAAGCCCGCGCCTGCTGCCGGGACATACACGGCGGTGGCTTCTGCATGAACTCCGCGACGGGAGAAGGCACACGCAACCGCGAACTCGCCAACGCTCCTGCATGCTCGGAAGCGCGCGGGCGGCCGTCCTGGAGCGCCTCACCGAAGTGGACCCGACGATCAAGGGTGGGGTGATCACCACGCCCAGCGCCGAGGCGCTCTACCGCCGGGGGATGCTGCCCGCGCTGGCCGAGGTGCAGCGGCAGGCGATGGACCGCTTCCAGGCATTCGTGCGCGAACGGAGCGGCGGGCATTGAGGCGGGGCCGCGGGCCAAGGGCTCGGGTTCGTCGGGCACTTCGCCGGAATCCTGCTGCGCGCCGACCTGGTCGACCGTACGGAGCCGGGCCTCGGCCGGGGAGTAGAACTGACCGGCTTCGACGCGGACGACGGCGCCGTCATCGTGCGGACCGGCCATGGGGCGATACGCGTCGGCCGGCTCGTGGACTGCGACGGCGGCCGCAGCGCGGTCCGCAAGCTCGCGGGGTTCGAATTCCCCGGTACGGGGCCGGAGATGACCTGTCACCAGGCCATAGTGGAGATGACCGGCGCCGAGGACCTGAAGGTCGGCTGAACCGCCACGGACACCGGGGTGTACGCCCACGGGCCGATGCCGGGCCGCGTCGTCACCGTGGAGTTCGACGGCCCGCCGGCCGACCGGGAAGCGCCGGTCACCGAGGACCTCCAGGCGCGGCTGCGCCGCGTCTCCGGCGTGGACGTCACGATCACCAGGGTGCGGACCGCGACCCGCTTCACCGACCACGCGCGCCAGGTCACCGACTACCGCAAGGGCCGGGTGCTGCTGGCGGGCGACGCGACGCACGTGCACTCCGCGTTCGGCAACCGGGGGCTGAGCCTGGGCATCGGGGACGCGATGAACCTCGGCTGGAAGCTCGCCGCGGTGATCGGCGGCCGGGCGCCGGAAGGACTGCTGGACACGTACACCGCCGAGCGCCGCCCGGTCGGCGCGTGGGTCCTGGACTGGACCCGGTCCCAGGTCGCGGCCACGCGCCGATGCCGCACTCCACCTGTTCGCCTGGCGCGGTGCTCGCGGCGACGGCTGATACTCCGGTACGACTTCGCGATCACGTCGGTCTCACGGTCTGCGACCTGGGCGCTCCGCGGCAAGGCAGGCCATGGGGCGTCCCGTCCCCTCGTCAACTCCGCTTCATGCTCTGCAGGCACAGCCCCACGAGCGCATGGCGTCAGTCCTTGGCGCGGTGCAGTTGTATCTGCCGATTGACGAAGAGGTGCACGAAACCGCAACGCAGGCAGATCAGCCCAGTAGCGGACTCGTCCGCCCAGGCCAGATTGAACAATTCCCCGCCTGTGCTGTTGAGTTTCACCCCCCGTTCGCGGAATACGTCGCTCTTGCAGACCTGACACGTGATCCACGTCTCTCCCAGTGAGGCCCGCACCGCTTTGGCCATTGCATCCTCCTTGCCATGCCCAGTGGCTGGGCCGCTGCTCCTCACACTACGTGCCGGCCCCCATCAAGGCGTGGAGCCCCGTGGACAAAGGCCTGCCCGTCCGGGCTGTCACCTTGCGGTAGCCCGGGCCGCCCGCCCGTGTTCGGCCATCACGTCAACGGCCCTTCCGCACTGGACCTCGTGCGTGCCCGGGCATGGCACGGCACCCTGGGCGACCTCGAGCCCAGCGGCCCCGACGGGGTGCGTTACGGCGTGTTCGAGGGGACCGACATCTCCGACGACCTGTCGGCCCACACGCTGCACGTACGGCCCGGCGTCCGCTTCACCGACGGCTCCCAGCTGACCTCCGCCGACATCCTGCGCTCGCTCAGCGCGCTCGCGGCCAAGAGCAAACTGCCGATGTACCGGCTCGCCGCCGCCGACTTCGGCCTCGCGCGGCCTTCGCAACTGCGAGATCGGCTGCTGGCTGGAGCCGTCGGCCGAGGGCCGCGGTCTGATCACGCGGGCCTGCGGACTGTTGCTGGACTGGGCCTTCGCGGCCCGGGGGCTGCACCGGGCCGAATGGCATTGCCGGGCCGACAACGACCGCAGCGCCGCGGTGGCCGAGAGGCTCGGCATGACACTGGAAGGCGTGCGACGCGAGGCGTGGCCGTACGAGGGTGTGCGTTACGACAAGCAGGTCTGGGCGATTCTGGCCGCCGACTGGCGGCCCCGGGGACGGTGAAGCAGGCCACTGCACGAAACCGCCCAGGCCTGAGTACCGGTACCTGCCCGGCTTCAGTACGAGTCCCCGTCCGCCGCCGACAGCGGGTCAGCGCGGCGCTCGTTCAGTCGATGCAGAACTCGTTGCCCTCGATGTCCAGCATCGGGATGCACGCGTCGTTGCCGTCGTACAGGGTTCGCACGTGCACCGCTCCGAGCGGGACCAGCCGTGCGCGTTCGGCCTCGAGTGCGGCCAGGCGCTCCGCGCCCACGAGTCCGGTGCCCACCCGCACATCGAGGTGCACCCGGTTCTTGGCGGCCTTACCTTCGGGGACGCGCTGGAAGTACAGTCGCGGGCCGACACCTGTGGGATCACCGCAGGCGAACCACGCATCGCGCTGCTCGGGTGGCTGCGAACTCCTGAAGTCGTCCCACGTGTCGAACCCTTCCGGAGGCGGTGGTACGACATACCCCAGCACCTCGCACCAGAAGCGGGCGAGGCGCTCGGGTTCCGCGCAGTCGAAGGTGACTTGGAACTTCTTGATCGCCGACACCGGCGCACCCTACCAAGGGGGTCACGTGCTCTGCGACGACTTTCCCCCGCATCAGGGAAGCAGCGCGGAGTTCGTGGGCTTGTCCTGCGGAGGCCGGGGCATTCGTTGGCCTGGAGGTTGATGACTATGGTTCCCCTGCTTCTCGTACTTCTCCTGGCACTGATCCTCTTCGGCGCGGGTTTCGCGTTGAAGGCGCTGTGGTGGATCGCCGTCATCGTGCTCGTCGTGTGGCTGCTCGGCTTCCTCGTCCGGCCCGCCGGCAGCGGCGGCCGCAGGGGGCGCTGGTACCGCTGGTAGACAACGCACCTTTGCCGCACGCTGCGGACAGAGCGGCGGGCCCGGCCGAGCTCGGCCGGGCCCGCCGCTCTGTCCGCCCGGCCGAGTACGGTCGGGCCCGCCGTGCATGCCCGACCGTGGCGGCCGACGGCCCTCGGCGTCCTCGGCGCCTGTCGGGCGTGTCCCGGGGCTACCGGCCCAGTACTGAGCGGGCCACCGTGAACTCGTTGCCGTCCGGGTCGAGCATGAAAGCCCGGCCGCGGGCCCCCTCGCCGGCGGCGTGCGTCGCGCCCAGCGAGAGCAAACGGTCGGTCTCCGCCTCGAAGTCGGCGTCGACGGGGAGCGCGAGTTCCAGATGGAGCCTGTTGGTGCCGGACTTCGGTGCCACCGGCGGACCACCCCAGGTGATCTTCGTGCCGCCGGTCGGGGACTGGATCGCGGTCTCCTGGTCCTGGTCCCAGACCAGCGGCCACCGCAGCGCCTCACTCCAGAAGTAGCCGACCTCCTGCGTGCCGTCGCAAGCCAGTGCTCCGATGGCGCCGGTGCCGGCGAGGAAGTTGTTGCCCGCCTCGATGACGCAGAACTCGTTTCCGTCCGGATCGGCGAGCACCACATGCCCCTCCTCCGGGAGTTGACCCACGTCGATGTGGCTTCCACCCAGTTGCAGGGCCCTGGCCACCGTCCGCCGTTGGTCTTCCGGGGACGTGCTCGTGAGGTCGAAGTGCGCCCGGTTCTGACCGGTCTTCGGTTCCTGGCTCGGCAGGAACCGAATGCGGTACCCGGCGCCGTCAGGGGGCAGAATCGCGATGTCGTCGTCCGGGCCGGCGGCCAACTCCCAGCCCAGTACACCGGACCAGAACCGGGCCAGCCCGGCGGGCAGGGCGGTGTTGAAGCAGATCGCGAACAGTTGACTGGTCATACGCCGCGCAACCTCGATCCGTGACGTTCGTACCCGGAACATCTCCGGCGCTACGACAGGCCGATGCGAGGCCGCTGCCGCCGCCCCACGGCCGCAGCGTAGGGGTGGCCGCGCCGCAACCGCATCCGAGTTTTGCGCGCGAGAGGCGGGAGGCGGCACTGCCCGGCGCAGAACGCCGACTACGTCTGCCGTTCGTCCGGCTCGCCGGCGGCAGGCGGGTGGAAGCAGGCGACAACCGCTTTGCCGTAGGGGCAGGGGCGTGCTTCCCAGCTGTCGGCGAGGGCGTCGACCAGGAGAATGCCCCGCCCGCCGAGGCGTTCGGAGCTCGGCGGGCGGGGAGTGGGCAGGTCACTGGACGCGTCATGGACCGCGACGTGCAGGCAACGCGTGTCCCACGTCATCACCAGCTGGGCGTTGCTGTGGGCGTGGACGTGGGCGTTGGTGACCAGTTCCGAGACGGTCAGGAGCACCGCGTCGACCGTCTGCGGGGCGCTGTCCGTCCAGCCGAGCGCCCGAAGACGCTCGCGGCACCAGTCCCTCGCCGTCTTCACGTCGCTGCTCATCGGAAGGGACCGCGCCCACCCCACAGCCCTGACCGATGATTCGTCCACCTGCATGCACCTTCCATTGACCTGGGTTCCGGTCCTGTGCAGTCGCGTCTACCCCCTGGTGCGGTGTCGACGCGAGGAACGGCGTCGCAACCGGGCTCGGAAGTCGTGGCGCGGGCCAGCGCCTCGCCACGGTCACCGAGTCCGCCGATCGGACGGCGACAGGGGACATGGACGCTCTCGAACCGGGCAGGCGGAGCTTCGTCGGCGCGAGCCGAGGACCGCAGGGCGGTATGACCGGGAGGGCACATTATGACGACGACGACCGCACGAGCCGCCGAGCACGCCACGACGGGCATGCCGGAGATCGCGGACCCGTCGAAGGTGGCGCCCCGGGACGCGCGGGAGTTGTCGAAGCTGTTCGCATCACCCAGACCACCGCGGAAGACCAGATACGCCTGCTGCAGTCCGTGTTCGGCGACAAGTCGCCCCTGAGCGAGGCATCGCGTGCCTACATCCAGGACCTGATGCAGCACGTCGTGGGAAGCCAGGCCTGGGGGGTCTCCGCAGCGGCCGACTCGGGTACGACCGCGCTGAAGAACGGGTGGCTCAAGCGGACCCAGACCGAGAAATGGGACGTCAACAGCATCGGTCGGATACAGCATGAGGGCCGCGTCTACCTGATGGCGGTACTGCTCAACGGCTGCAGCACCCAGGAGGTCGGCATCAGCATCGTGGAACAGGCGACGCGCGCGTCCGCGACGGCGTTCTCCCGGGCACTCAAGGAGAAGTCCGCCACCTGACGGCCCGGACCGCCGTCCACGGATCACGCCCGCCCCCTTTCGCACGGCCTCCTACTTGAACGGCTCCTCGCACCGGGCCGCCACCGCCTTCTCGATCCGCTTCGCGCGCGTCCCGGGCTTCGTCACGCTCTCGACCGCGTGCACGTGCGCCTTCTTCCGACGCGGGGACAGCCCGGCGTAGGCCCTCCGAGCGATCGGGCCGGTGGCTCAGGGCCTCGACGACGTCGGGCGGTTCGGCCAGGTCCCCGGGTTCCGTGTCGAGGCGAGCTGCACCTCGGCCTCCTCGCCGGTCTCCACCTCGGCCGCCTCCCGGTTGACCCTGATCCCACGCAAAGATCCGCGCCCTCGCCGAGAGGGCCGTCGCCACCCTCAAGACCTGAAGGCTGCTGTGAAACCTCCGCTGTTCGACCCATCCGGACAGCAGCCTCGTCCGTGCAGTCCTCGCCCTGCATCTGGCCAGCTCGGACTGAGATCGGACCGACCCGCGTCCACCCAAGGACTTGGTGTAGGCGCCCATGGCGCGGTAGCTCTTTTCGCTCACCAGGTCGTCCAGCCTGCCCATCGGCCACCGCGCCGCGATGGCGCTGACGGTGACCACGCGCGGTGCGGACGAGCGGCGCACGGCGGGCCAGACCTGGGCGTTGAAGGCGAAGTGGCCGAGGTGATTGGTGCCGACCGCCATCTCGAAGCCGTCGTGGGTGGTCCGACGCTCGGGCAGGTTCATCACGCCGGCGTTGTTGAAGAGCAGGTCGACCGTCTCGGTCTCGGCGATTCGGGTGGCCGCGTCGCGGACGGAGGAGAGGTCGGAGAGGTCGAGCACGAGCGTGTCCGTCCGGGCCCCGGGGGTCGCGGCGCGTATGGCCTCCGCGGCCTGGTCCAGCTTGGTCTGGCCGCGGCCGGCCAGGATGACGCGGGCCCCGTGCCGGGCGAGCGCGCGGGCGGTCTCGAGTCCGATCCCGCCGTTCCCGCCGGTGATCAACGCGGTGCGGACGGTCTGATCGGGGATGTCGTCGGGAGTCCAGTGGTTCACCGCGGTGGCCGGCGCGTGGCGGCACGTCGCGACCAGGTGCGACAACACCGTCACCTCCTACGAAGCAGCGGTCTCTCGCCTCGTTCCTGCTCTGGGCGAGACCTGTTTGAAGACGGACCGCTCTAGGTGCGACGTGGGTTACGCGGTGGTGGCCCGCGCGCGAACGGCGGGCGAGACGGCTGATTCAGCTGCGATCGGCGGTTTCGCGTCCCCGGGGGCAGGAGCACGGTGGGATCAGTCCGCCGTACGACCCAGGCGGCGTGTAACAACGGAGGAGACAGCATGAACTGGCCTGCAGGGGAAGCGGCATTCGTCACCGGCACGGCCTCGGGGATCGGCCTCGGTGTCAGCCGGGCTCTCGTCGCCGCGGGCGCGAAGGTGGCCCTCGCCGACATCGACGAGGAGCGCCTGGCCGTCGTGGCCAAGGAGCTGACCGACGCCGGTGGCACGGTGATGACGGTGAAGATCGACGTCGGCGACGCCGACAGTTGGCAGGCGGCGGCCGACAGCGCCGAGGCGGCCATCGGGCCCGTCTCGATCCTGGTCAGCAATGCCGGTCAACGGTGGCGGCACTGTCGAGCAGACACCGCTGGAGGTGTGGCGCTGGGTGCTGGCGATCGACACCGACGGCCCCTACCTCGGCACGTCCACCTTCCTGCCTCGCTTCAAGCAGCGCGGCGGACGCGCCCACCTCATGAACACGGTGTCCATGGCGGGCCTCGTCCGCATGGCGAACGTGGCCCCGTACGTCACCTCCAAGTTCGTCTGTGTCGGCTTCTCCCTGGCGTTGCGCGAGGATCTCAAGGGCACGGACATGTCCGTCTCCGTGCTCACGCCCGGTTCGGTCGTGACCCGGCTCGGCAGCACGGCCCCCGAGGCCGAGGCCAAGCTGCTCGGCCGCGAGGTGGCCAAGAACGTCGTCGAGGCCAACAGCGCGATGCTCGCGCAGGGCGCCGACCCGGACCGCGTCGGTGAGCAGGTCGTCGACGCGCTGCGCGACCGCTAGTTCCGCATCGTCACCCACCGCGACTTCGAACCGCTCGTCACGCGCCTGCACCGCGAGATCGAGCAGACGTTCACGGAGGTCGACGACCGCCACGGGCAGGACCCGGCGGCTCGCATGATGCTCGCGGGCGGAGACCCCGTCACGTCCTGACCCCGCCCCCGTTTTCGCCCCCTGCCGTCCGGACCGGCGGGGGGCGTACGGCGCCTCGCCCCAGGGCGGCGCCTCGCTCCAGGGCGGCGCCTCGTCCCAGGGCGGCGCCTCGTCCCAGGGCATGCCCCCAGCTCAGGCAGGGCACGACACGATCGGCAACCAGGACGTCTGGATCCTGGGCGGCTGCCGTGCTGGTGGCGTTCGTCATCGTCGTGCGGCTGCGCCGACGGACCGAGATGTCTCGTCCGAGTGGCTTCCAAAGCCAGTGCTCAGCCGCCCGCAGCCGGTACGCGCGGTGCGACCAGCGGATATCGAGACGGTTTGTGGGGCGACACACAGGTCGTGTTGGCCTGCGTCCGGTACGCGTGCCTAGCCTCGTGAGTGGAAGTGATCAAACCGGTTACTGATGGTGATACAAGGAGGTGCTGGACATGGCCGAGCACACGCTGAAGGACAAGGTCGCGGTCATTGGCGGGGGCGAGAAGAATCTGGGCGGGCTGCTCAGCAGGTCGTTCGCCGAGGCCGGGGCCAGGGTCGTGGTGCATTACCACACGTCGGAGAAGGAGGCGGAGGAGACCGTCCGGGCCATCCAGGACGCCGGCGGGCAGGCGGTGTCCGTGCAGGGGGATCTGACGGACGTGGCGAGTGTGCGGCGGCTGTTCGACACCGCGGTGGACACCTACGGCGGCGTCGACGTCGCGGTGAACACGACCGGGATGGTGCTGCGCAAGCCGATCCTGGAGACCACCGAGGAAGAGTACGACCGTATGTTCGGCATCAATGCCAAGGCGGCGTACTTCTTCATCCAGGAGGCGGGGCGCCGCCTGACCGATCACGGCAAGATCATCAGCCTGGGCACGTCCCTGCTGGCCGCCTTCACCGATGGCTACTCCACTTACGCGGGCGGCAAGGCTCCGCTGGAGCACTTCACCCGGGCGGCTGCCAAGGAGTTCGCGGACCGGTCGATTTCGGTGAACGTGGTGGCGCCGGGGCCGATGGACACGCCGTTCTTCTACCCGCAGGAGACGCCGGAGCGGGTGGACTTCCACAAGTCGCAGGCGATGGGCAACCAGCTCACGCACATCGAGGACATCGTTCCGCTGATCAGGTTTCTGGCCACCGAGGGCTGGTGGATCACCGGACAGACGCTGTTCGCCAACGGCGGCTACACCACCCGATGAGCCCGCCAAGGGGCGGCTGCCGACCTGCGTGGGCGGAGAACGAGAGACGGGGCGCTTCGCTGCGTCAGCGTCGCAAGGGGGCGACCTGACCCCGTGGGTGTGGACCTGAACAAACTGGAGCACCTGATCGCGGTGGCTGAGGAGGGCAGCATCACCCGCGCCGCCGCCCGCCTGCACCTGTCCCAGCAGGCGCTGTCCACCTCCATCCGCGTCCTGGAACGCGAAGTGGGCGTCCCTCTGCTGGAGCGCACCGCCACCGGTGTGGTACTGCTGCCCGCCGGCGCCGCCCTGGTCGAGGACGCCCGCGTCCTGCGGGGCACGGCACGCTCCGCCCTCCAGCGCGCCCGCCGCATCGGCCGCGGCGAGAAGGAAGTCCTGCGCTTGGGCCACACACCGGCCGTCACCGGGGAGGAGATCATCGCCTTGCTGCGGCAGGTGGGTACCGCCCACCCTCACCTGGCCGGCGACGTCAACCAGCGCTACCCGGGCGAACTGACCGAAGCGCTGCTGGCCGGAGACCTCGATATCGGGCTGTGCCGGGCCATGACACCGCCACACGGACTGGCGCGCACCACCTTGGGGCAGCACCCCCTCAACATTGCGGTCGCCGCCGACCACCCCCTCGCTACTCGCACTTCCGTGGCCCTGTCAGAACTCGCCGACCAACACTTCATCGTGTGGGGCCGATCCGGACACTCCGGCTACACCGACCTGCTCATCAGCCACTGCCGTGCAGCCGGCTTCGAACCCCGCACCGAACGCACCAGCCTCCAAGGCACCCCACCCGCCACCGCCGTCATCGGCACCGGCCATCTCGCCTTCGTCACCACAGCACCAGGCCCCGCTGCGGGCGGCGCCGCCCGCATCATCGCCCTCGATCCACCCCTCTACGCACCCTTGCACGCCCTGTACTCCACGCGGACCACCAGCCCCGCCAAAGACGCGTTCCTCGCCACCGCCGCCCTGTGACCATGCGTGTCCCGTGAGACATGTCGAAGTCTGGAGAAGAACGGCTACCGAGCACAGCTCGCCCGCTACACCGAGGGCCGGGTGCAGCTGCGCTCGCGACAGGGCACGGTCACAACCGGCCCGTTCCCGGAGGGTTGGGGCATGGTGCGGGCGGCGTTGGCGATGATCTCCGCATCGTCAGCCCTGGCAGAGAGACAACCCGGCAGCCCGTATCGCGGGCCACGGCGGCTCTACGCCGACCGCGGATACGACTATGACAAGTACTCCCGCCTGCTGCGGAAGCGCGGCATCAAGCCCCTCATCGCCCGTCGCGGCGTCGCCCATGGTTCCGGCCTGGGCACTGCTCGACGCGGGACGGTGTCTCGTGCTCGAACCGCTCGAAACGAGGGAGGCATCATGGGGCCATGACGCCGGCGTATCCGCCGCCGACCACTGCCAGACCACCTGATCCTGCAGGCTGAACTCGCAGCGCTGGCGTCTCCGGGCGGCGGCCCGACTCACCGTTCAGTCGGCGTCGGTCGATCATGCCGTCGATGTGAGGCCCCGCTCGAGCTCCTCCACGGCGTCCTTCCACAGGTCGGGCAACCGCTCGCCGTGCGGCAGCGCGTGGTCGATCGTGAAGGAGGCTTCGGCCCAGTCGCCGAAGTAGGCCAGTCCCACACCGCAGAGGTGGCCCGGTAGGAGCAGCGGGATCAGGGCCGCGCCTGTGACGTTGGTGGTGCCCAGCGCACCGCCCTCGGCGAGCGGCACGGAGGTGGTCATCATCGTGGTGACGCTCGGTGAGGTGATCTGCCGCATGTACCAGGCCGTGGGCCGGGCGGGCATGTATCGGACCAGGTCGTGGATGGCCTGCCGTCGTGCCCTCCGTTTCACCGCGGAGGTCGCCGCCGCGACGAGTTCGAGCCGCCGCGCCGGAGAGGTCTCGGTCAGGGGGAGCCGCACCGGGACGGCGAAGGTGCGGTTCCCCCACGTCTGCTCCTCGTCGTGCCGACGCGCGTCCACGGGCAGCAGCGCCGACGTACGCCTCAGGGGGATGCCTGCCTGCGCCGACCACCTGCCCAGGGCTCCCGTCAGTGCCGTGAGGTGGACGTCGTTGGCCGACACCCCACGTGCCGTGCCGATCCTCCGCAGCCTCTCGACGGGCATGCGGGCCCGCAGCAGTCTCCGCTGTCCACTGGGCACGAAGGCCGCCGAGGGCCGTCGGCCCGGACGGGGAAGAACGTCGAAGGCGTACTTGGCGGCGAGGCCCAGTGCCATGACCGTCCTGCGCACGTTCTCCCCGTGACCGCGCGGGCCGGGCAGTGGCCGCAGGGCGGGCTCTCCGGTACCGAGCAGGGTACGGAAGGCGAGGGCGGCGGCGACACCGTCCTGGCACACGTGCTCGAACCGGTAACACACGGCGTACCTGTCGGGCGTCTCGCCGTGCACCAGCCACAGTGCCCAGGGGGCGTCGCGGGGCAGTGGCGCGCCGAGGGCTGTCTCCATGGGGGACCGCGGTGCGTCAGGACCGGCCGCCACAACTTCATGGACATGGCGCTCCAGAGTAAAGGTCTCGTCCGGGCGCCACACGGGAGGTCGTGCGGCCCGCTCCAGCCGGTGAGTGAGCATCGGCAGTTTCGGCAGGTGCATTCCCACGTAGGCCCGGAAATCCTCCAGACTCGGTGGTCGGCCACTGAGATACGCGACGCCTCCGGTGTCCCAGCGGGCACCGGGATGAGCCTCCTCCAGCCTGAGGTACGCGCGGTCGATCGGGTGAGTACGCACGTCGGCGGACATGGTCACCATCTTCCGGTCGGGGCGGTCCGGCGGAGCCGCGAAGCGGTCGGCATGGAGAGGGCAGGGCCGACCGACGGACGGAGCAGGGCAGCAGCGGGCGGTCGCTCGAGCGGCCGGCATCCGGGTCGGAAGCACAAGGTAGAGGGCCGTCCCTTTGCGGTCGCGGAGGTCGAAGACCCTTCACGCGGTCGGACCAGGCCTTCGCAAGACTGTGCGTCAATCGCCGTACCGACGTGACGCCTTCGAGGATGAGCGTGAGCAGAAAGGACCCCTCCGGCGTCGGCCACCTGGCACTGTCCTCGATGTGCGTTCGGAGCGTCCGAGGGGGAGGCCGGGGATGAGGGTGGGCGAGTCGGTGGCGCGGAAGCGATCACATTCACCGTCCTTCCCCTGGCGTCGCCCGGGGGAGTCGCAGTCGTGAACGTCGCCCTCACCGGTGCCACCGGTTTCCTCGGCCTCCGTCTGCTGCGGCTACTACTGGAACGACACGGCTCACTGACGCTGCTCACCCACGCGGCTACGGGAGACGTCCTCGGTCGCGTCACCCGGTTCCTGGGGGTGACCGGAGCGCCGGAACGGCTGATCGCGGAACTGCCCACGCGTACACGGGTGGTGCCCACCGACCTGAGCCGACCGCGCATGGGACTGTCCGCGGCGCGGTTCGGGGAACTGGCCGACACCTTCGACGCGATCTGGCACAGCGCCGGCTCCATCAACCTGGAGGGCGACCTCGCCTCGCTGCGCCGCGTGAACGTCGAAGGCACCAGGAACGTACTGGAGTTGGCCGCCGCCGGAAGCCGCCGGCCGGTGATCTTCCACGTCAGCACCGCCTTCGTGGCCGGTGTGCGGCGCGAGGGTGTCGTCTATGAAGACGAACTCGACGACACCCATGGCTTCGAGAACGCATACGAGCGGTCCAAGTACGAGGCCGAGACCCTGGTGCACGCCTGGTCGCGGACACACCGCAGACCCGTCGTCGTCCTGCGGCCGAGCATCCTGGTCACGGACCTGCCACCGCATGCCGAACTGCCCCGGCACCCGCTGCAGGTCATGGACCAGTTGGTAGGGGACGCGCTGCGCGCCACGGGTCTCGCCGACACCCGCCGTGCGCGGGCCGACCTGCCCGTCGCCCGACTGGTCGGCCGACGCTACGGCCACCTGAACATGATGCCCGTCGAGGAGGCGGCGAGGGCGATGGTGCGCCTGGCGGACCGGGAACCGTCCGCTCGGGTCGACACCTACCACGTCGTCCACGAACACGATGTCCCGGTGGCCGCGGTCACCGAACTCATGGAGCGGCTCGCGCCGCTGCGGACCCGACTGGTCGAGAAGCGACCCGATGACGTGTCTGCCCTCGAGGCCTCCATGGACTTCTATCCCGGCATCACGCCCTACCTGAGCCACCTCCGCCGCTACGACGACACCCGGGTACGCACCGTGCTCGGAGCTCCCCGGTCCCTCACCCGGGTGGACGTCGACTACCTGTGGTCCGGTCTCCGCCCGACGTGCCCGGCACCTCCAGCGGTGGCGTCGGCGCAGGCGCGGCACTGAGACCGAGCCAGGCCTCTGCCTCGACCGTCCCCGCACGCACGCCCGCCCATTGGAGCCCGCCCTTGTCCGCTCCCGCCCGACCCGGCAGCACCGCCACGCATCCACCGGTCTTCTCACCCGAAGCGATCACCGCCGGTACCCGGCGGATCCGGGAGCACGTGCACATCGTCAGCGACAGCTCCCGGCGGGCCCTCGGCCTGACGGTCGGACCGCGGCCGGCCGACGAGGTCGTCGGCACGTTGCCGCCGCTGTATCCGGAGTGGCTCGGCGGGCGCACCTTCTGCGAGGCCCACGGCGTCCGCTTCCCCTATGTGGCGGGTGAGATGGCGAACGGCATCGCCACGACGCGCATGGTCACCGCGATGGCCCGCGCCGACATGCTCGGCTTCTTCGGAGCGGCGGGTCTCGGACTGCCGGAGGTCGAGCGGGCCGTGCGCGAACTGGCCGCCCGGCTCCAGGGCAGGACCAACTGGGGCGTGAACCTCATCCACTCGCCGGCCGAACCGGAGCTCGAACACCGGGCGGCGAAGCTGCTGCTCGACCACCGGGTGCCCAGTGTGTCGCTTTCGGCCTACCTGGAACTCACGCCCGCCGCGGTGCTGTGCGCGGCCCGCGGACTGCGCCGGGACGGCGACGGACGGATCCTGCGTCCTACGCGGGTCCTCGCCAAGGTGTCCCGGCCCGAGGTGGCCGAGAAGTTCCTCTCACCCGCACCGCCCGACCTGCTGCGCCGACTCGTGGACCAGGGCGAGCTGAGTGCCGAGGAGGCCGAACTGTCCCGGTACGTACCGGTGGCGGAGGACATCACCGTGGAGGCCGACAGTGGTGGCCACACCGACGGCCGGCCGCTGGGCTCCCTGCTGCCCCGCGTGCTGATGCTGCGCGACGCCGTCTGCCGCCGTTTCGGTTACCGGCGCCCGGTCGGCGTCGGCGCCGCGGGAGGGCTCGGGACGCCCGCCGCGGTGGCGGCGGCGTTCGCGCTCGGGGCGGCCTACGTGGTGACGGGTTCGGTGAACCAGACGGCCACGGAGGCGGGTATCTCGGACGACGCCAAGGAACTGCTCGCCCAGGCGGACGTCGCCGACGTGGCCATGGCTCCCGCCGCGGACATGTTCGAGATGGGCGTCACGCTCCAGGTGCTGCGCAGGGGCACCCTGTTCGCCCCCAGGGCCGCACAGCTCTACGCCGCCTACCGGGCGCACCCGTCCTTGGAGGACATCCCCTCCCCGGTGCGGGCGAAGCTGGAACGGGAGGTCCTGGGTGCGTCGGTCGACGAGGTGTGGGAGCGGACCAAGCGGTTCTGGGCGGCACGCGACCCCGTGCAGATCACCCGGGCGCAGAGCGACCCCAAGCACCGGATGGCACTGGTCTTCCGCTGGTACCTGGGCAGCTCCAGCCGCTGGGCCATCGACGGGGACACCGACCGGCGCGCCGACTACCAGATCTGGTGCGGCCCGGCGGTGGGAGCGTTCAACCGGTGGACGGAGGGAGGCTTCCTCGCAGAACGGCAGAACCGCACCGTGGTACAGATCGCGCTCAACCTCCTCGAAGGCGCCGCCGTTCTCACCCGGGCGCACCAACTGCGCACCTACGGCGTCCCGGTCCCGGCCCCGGCCTTCGCGTACCCGCCGCGCAGGCTCGCGTGACCGCTCCCCTCACCCCGGAGGACGACGCCCCACGAAAGGGAGAGCCCGTGTCCGAAACCCACCCCCGTCAGGTCCCCGTCGCCGTGGTCGGAGTCGGGGCCCTGGCTCCGGGCTCGACCGACCCCGCGGAGTTCTGGCGGACCGTTCTCTCGGGCCGGGACCTGATCACCGACGTGCCACCGTCGCGCTGGCTCGTCGAGGACCACTACGACCCCGACCCCACGGCGCCGGACAAGACCTACGCGCGCAGAGGGGCGTTCCTGCCCGAGGTCGGCTTCGACCCACTGGCCTACGGAATCCCTCCCGCCGCCCTCCCCGCCACCGACACCAGCCAGTTGCTCGCCCTCATGGTGGCCGACCAGGTCCTCGCCGACGCCGGCGGGCTCTCGGGTGTGGACCGCGAACGGGTCGGCGTGATCCTCGGCACGGCCTCGCTGGAGCTGCTGAGCCACATGCAGGGGCGGACCCAACGCCCCGTGTGGCTGAAGGCCCTGCGGGAGAACGGCGTCCCCGAGGCCGCGGCCCGGTCCGTGTGCGACACCATCCAGGACCACTACACGCCGTGGCAGGAGTCGACGTTTCCCGGCCTCCTCGGCAACGTCGTGGCGGGACGCATCGCCAACAGGTTCGACCTGCACGGCACCAATCACACCACCGACGCCGCGTGCGCCAGCTCCCTGGCCGCGCTGTCGGCCGCGGTCGCGGAACTGTCGCTGGGCCGTGCCGACCTGGTCATCAGCGGGGGTGTCGACACCCTGAACGACATCGGCATGTTCATGTGCTTCTCGAAGACACCCGCGCTGTCGCCCACCGGGGACTGCAGGCCCTTCTCGGACGAGGCCGACGGCACGATGCTCGGTGAGGCCGTCGTGATGTACGCGCTCAAGCGGCTGTCCGACGCGGAACGGGACGGCGACCGTATCCACGCCGTGGTCCGGGGGATCGGCAGCTCGTCCGACGGCAGGGGGACGGCGATCTACGCGCCCCTGCCCGAGGGTCAGGCGCGGGCGCTGCGGCGCGCGTACGAGCAGGCGGGCTACGGCCCCGGAACCGTGGAACTCGTCGAGGCACACGGCACCGGCACGAAGGCCGGGGACGCCGCCGAACTCGCGGCACTGCGGGCCGTTTTCGAGGAGAGCGGGCGTGAGGACCGGCAGTGGTGCGCGATCGGCTCGGTGAAGTCCCAGATCGGCCACACCAAGTGCGCCGCGGGCGCCGCCGGGCTGCTCAAGGCGGTCATGGCCCTGCACCACCAGGTCCTGCCGCCGACCATCAAGGTCGAGCGGCCCACTTCCGCGATGCGGACGGGGGACGGCCCGTTCTACGTCAACACCCAGGCGCGCCCTTGGGTGCGCCCGCCCGGTCATCCGCGCCGGGCCTCGGTGTCCAGCTTCGGTTTCGGAGGCAGCAACTTCCACGTCACCCTGGAGGAGTACGTGCCCTCGGCGGGGCCCGACCGTCAGGCCCGGCGCAGCCGGTGCGCGCCCACGGAACTGGTGCTGTTCAGTGCTCCCTCGCCCGCTGCCCTGCTGGAGCGGTCCGTCGACCGGGACCGTCCGCTCGCCGAGATCGCGCGCGAGAGCCAGGCCGGGTTCCGGCCCGCCGACGCGGTGCGCCTGGCGGTCCCGGCGACCGACACCGACGACCTGCACGACAGGTTCTCGCAGGCCGCCGAGGCGATTCGGCGGAGACCGCACGACGCGTTCTCCCTTCCGGGCGCGGTGCACTACGGCATCGGAGAACCCGCCGTCGGCAAGGTGGCGTTCCTCTTTCCGGGACAGGGCGCCCAGTACGTCGGCATGGGTGCGGCCCTGGCCATGTTCGCCCCCGCCGCGCAGGCCGTCTGGGACCGCCTGGCGGGCCGCCGGTTCGAGGGCCGGGCCCTGCACGGCGTGGTGTTCCCGCCTCCCGCCTTCGACGACGCGGAGCGCGACGCGCGGGACACCCTGCTGAACGCCACCGAGTGGGCCCAGCCGGCGCTCGCCGTGCACAGCCTGGCCCTCCTCGAAGTGCTGCACGGCCTGGGGCTGCGGCCCGACTGCGTGGGTGGCCACAGCTTCGGCGAACTGGTGGCCCTGCACGCCGCGGGAGCACTGGACGCCGAGTCCCTGATCGCCTTGGCCCGCAGACGGGGCGAGTTGATGCGTGCCGCGGCCGACACTCCCGGAGCCATGCTGGCCGTGTCCGCGAGCCTCGACCGCGTCAGGGCCGTCCTCGCCGAAGCGGGGGTGGAGCACGTGTGGCCGGCGAACCACAACGCGCCGGACCAGGTCGTGGTGTCCGGCGAGAGCAGGGCGATCGAGACGGCCGAGCGGGAGTTCCACGCCAGGGGCGTCGCCGCGCGCAGGCTGGACACCTCGCACGCCTTCCACACCCCGCTGGTCGCCTCGGCGGCCGAGCCGCTGTCCGCGTTCCTGCGCGACATGACGCTCACGGCACCCGTGATCGATGTGTACGGCAACGCGGACGCGGCACCGTACCCGGGGGACCCCGACGACGTACGCCGCAGGATCGCCGCTCACCTGGCCTCGCCCGTGCTGTTCGACGAGCAGGTCGAAGCGATGTACGCCGCGGGTGCGCGGACGTTCGTCGAGGTCGGCGCCGGGGCCGCGCTGACCGGCCTGGTCGGACGCGTCCTCGGTGACCGTGAGCACGCCGCAGTCGCCCTGGACCGCCGGGGACAGGACGCGGTCGCCACCCTGCACAGCGGACTCGGCAGACTCGCGGCGCTCGGTGCGCAGTTGGACTACGGCTTCCTCTGGGCGCCGTACGGACCGTCAAGGACAGCAGTGAAGGAGCGCGAAGCGCGCATGACCGTCCAGATCAGCGGTGGCAACTACGGTCAGCCCTGTCCCCCGGGGGATGCGGCGGCCGACCCGCTTCCACCGAATGCGCCTCGGAGCCCGTCGCTGCCCGCACCGGCCGCGACGCTCTCGCCTGCCCCGCCGTCGGCGCCGGCCGGCGAACCCGTGCCGGCCCGGGAACCTGTGCCGGCCCGGGAGCCCGTACCCGGCGCGGAAGACGCACCGGCCGAGGTGTCCGGGCCGGCCGCCCGATCCCTGCCGGAGCCGATCGACCCGGCCCTGCCGGCGGACCCTCACTGGCTGGCCATGGTCGAGAGCGTGCAGCGGCACGCGGCGGAGGCCCACGCGGCCTGTCACCGCATGCTGGCCGACAGCCACATGGCGTTCCTGAGGATGACCGAGACGACCCTGGCCGCGCTCCTGGGTGCGCCTTTGGGGGACGACGTTCCCGTCCTGCCCGCGTCACCCGCGTCCCCCGACTTCGCGGCGGCGCCGCTCACCGCGGCCCCGTCCTCCCCTCCCGCAGGCCGGGCGCCCGACGCGACTCCTGGCGCGATGCCGCGGATTCCCGACCCGCTGCCTCAGGCCGCCGACCCCACCGCGGCTCCCGGCGTACCACCCGCCCGCACGCCCGAGCCCTCGCCGCCCCTGGTGCGCGACGACGCGCCGCCGGCCGCGGACCCGGCCCAGTTGGAGGAACTGCTGCTCTCGGTGGTGGCCGAGCGCACCGGTTACCCGGTGTCCATGCTCAACGCGGACATGGCACTCGATGCGGACCTCGGCGTGGACTCCATCAAGCGCGTGGAGATCCTCTCGGCCGTCCGGCAACGGGTGGGTGACCTGCCGGTCGGGGATGTCGCCGTACTCGGCAGACTCAGCACCCTGCGCGAGATCGTGAAAGCCCTCACCGAGGCGGCCGCTCCCGCCGCCGAACCGTCCGTCGCCCAGCCCGAACTCCCCGACCCGAGCCGGGATTCCGAGCCGGTGGAACTGCGACGCCTGGCCCTGCGAACGGTGAAGGCACCCGCGGCGGGACTGGAGATGCCGGGACTCGGTGACGGCCCGGTGTCCGTGGTCGGCGGTCCTCCCGAGACCGCCGCCCTGGTGGCCGGGAAACTCACCGGTCGCGGAGTACGGGCCGAGGCCGCGACACGTGTGCCCGACGGAGCGGGCGCCGTCGTGTACCTCGGCGGACTGGCCGACATCGGGTCACCGGAGGAGGCCGGACAGATCCTGCGCGAGGCCTTCCGCACAGCACGCTCGGTCGCGCCGCGCATGGAAGCCGCCGGTGGTGCGTTCATCACCGTCCAGGACACGGGGGGCGACTTCGGGCTGGACGGCAGGGAACCCGGCCGCGCGTGGCTCGGCGGCCTCGCCGCTCTGACCAGGACCGCGGCACGGGAGTGGCCGGACGCCTCCGTCAAGGCGATCGACTGCGAGCGCGACGGCCGGGACGCCGAGGCCGTCGCCGAGGCGATCGTGGAGGAACTGCTCGCGGGCGGACCGGCACCGGCGGCGGGCCTGCGCGCGGACGGCACCCGCCTCGTACCGTGCGCCGTCGAGTCACCGGTGGAACCGGGCACGGCCACGACGGTCATCGGCCCGCAGTCGGTGATCGTGGCCACCGGGGGAGCGCGCGGCGTCACCGCCGCCGCCCTGACCGACCTCGCGCGGACCCACCGGCCGCGCATCGCTCTGCTGGGCCGCACGGAACTGGTGGCGGAGCCCCCGGGGGCGTCCGCGGCCACCGACGAAGCCGCACTCGTACGGCTGCTCGGCGAGCAGCGAGCCGAGGGCACCGGCCCCGCCGAGATCAGCGCGAGGGCGAGGGAGATCCTGGCCGCGCGCCAGGTACGGGCGACACTCGGCGAACTGGAGGAGGCCGGCTCCCCGGTCCGGTACCTGACGGTGGACGTCAGGGACGGCCAGGCACTCTCGGCCGCGCTGCGCGAGGTCCGCGAGACCTGGGGCCCCGTCACCGGGATCGTGCACGGCGCCGGAGTACTGGCCGACAAACGGATCTCCGACAAGACGGACGAGCAGTTCGACCGGGTGATGTCCACCAAGGTCGACGGTCTTCGGGCACTGCTCGCGGCAACGGCCGACGACCCGGTCGAGACGATCTGCCTGTTCTCCTCGGTGGCCGGGACCTTCGGCAACGCGGGACAGTGCGACTACGCCATGGCCAACGCCGTGCTCGACCACGTGGCGTCGGCCGAGGGGGTCCGGCGGCCCGACTGCCGGGTGCGCTCCCTCGCCTGGGGGCCCTGGCGCGGCGGGATGGTGACCCCGGCACTGGCCGAGCACTTCGGCCGGTCGGGCGTCGAGCTGATCCCGATGGAGCGGGGCGCCGCCGCTTTCACCGCCGAACTCGACGCCGCGGCCGGCGACGGCCGGATCGTCCTGATCGCCGGCGACGGGGACGCGCCGCCGGAAGGCGCGGGCGACCCGCCCACCGCCCACATCCGCGTCACCTCCGACACGCACCCCTACCTGGCCGACCATCGCGTCGTCGACGATCCGGTACTGCCCCTGGCCATGGTCCTGGACTGGTTCACCGGCGCGGCCGGAGCATGGCGCCCCACATCCGGCGTGGCCGTCCTGCGTGACGTGCGGGTACTCGACAAGGTCACCCTGCCGGGGCTGGCCACCGAGGGGCACCGGTTCACCGTGCACGGACGCCGCCGCCTCATCGGCCCCCCGTCGGGCCTGGAGGCGGAACTGCGGGACGCGGACGGGGCGCCGCACTTCCGTGCCGTACTGGACTTCGAGGCGGCAGCGGCCCCCTCGCAACGGGAGCCGTGGGCCGGTCCCCGGACAGGGCGTGTCACGGAGCGCCCCGCTTCCTACGGCGGACGGACCCTCTTCCACGGACCGCGCTTCCAGGCACTCCGCACGCTGCGGGGTGTCGGTGCCGACGGGGCGGAAGCGGACGTCGTGGGCGTCGCCGGACTGGGCTGGGGCGGCGCCCACTGGCAGACCGATCCGGCCGCGGTGGACGGCGCGCTGCAACTGGCCCTGGTGTGGGCGGACCACGCCCTGGGGAGCGCGTCCCTGCCGATGGCCGTCGCCGAGTGCCGCGTCCACCGGCGCGGCCCCGCCGCGGACAGCCTGAGGTGCGTGGTGCGGGCGCGGAAGGTGCACGACACCGGGGCACGGTGCGACGTGGCCCTCTTCGACCCGGACGGCGCCCTCCGCTCGGAACTGCTCGGGGTGGAGCTCGTACGCCGTCCCGACTGAACGAGGGAGCCCCGCGCCCCCGGTCCTCCGTACGCGTGCGCCATGTGGAGTGGAGCAGTATGGGATTCGAACCGATCGCCGTCGTCGGACGCGGCTGTGTGCTGCCCGACGCGTTGGACCCGGACACCTTCTGGGGCAACGTCGCGGAACGCCGCTGCAGCCTGTCGGCGGTCCCGGAGGGGCGGTGGCGGCTGCCCCACCGCTGGGCCATGGGTACGGTCGACGACCACCGCGACCGCACCTGGACGGACATCGGAGGCTACGTCCGGGGGTTCGAAGCGGTCTTCGACCCGAGTCGTTTCCTCATCGGTCCCGAACGGATCCTGGCCCTGGACCCGCTCTTCCACTGGGTGCTGTACGGCGCCCGGCAGGCACTGGGGGAGTCCGGCTACGAGGGACCCGGCGAACGCGCCGGCCTGGTGCTGGGCAACCTCTCCTACCCCACGAGCACCGGGTCGGCCTATGCCGAACACGTCTGGCTGTCCGCCCAGGAGCCGCACGTGCGGGACGCCCTGCTGACCGGCACGCGCCGCCCGCGCCCGGACGCGCGCAACCGCTTCTCCTCCGGACTGCCCGCCCACTTCGCGGCCGGAGCCCTCGGACTGGGAGCGGGGGCCTTCGCGCTCGACGCCGCCTGCGCCTCCTCGCTGTACGCGATCAAACTCGCGTGCGACCGGCTGCACGACCGCACGGCCGACCTGATGCTCGCCGGCGCGGTGAACCGCGTCGACAACCTGTTCTTGCACATGGGGTTCTGCGGCCTGTCGGCCGTGAGCAGATCCGGCCGAAGCCGTCCCTTCCACCGGGACGCGGACGGGCTGCTGCACGGCGAGGGCGCCGGTTTCGTGGCCCTGATGCGACTGGCGGACGCGCTGGCGGGCGGGGTACCCGTCCTCGGGGTGATCCGGGGCATCGGGCTGTCCAACGACGGGCGTGGCCGCGGCCTGCTCACTCCGGCCCAGGAGGGGCAGGAGCGGGCGATGGCGCTGGCGTACTCGGCGGCGGGCGTCGCACCGGAGACGGTCTCGCTCGTCGAGTGCCACGCCACGGGTACGCCGGTCGGGGACGCCGTGGAGGCACGGAGCATGGCACGGACCTTCGCGGCGGCCCGCGACGTCCCCATCGGCTCCGTGAAGTCCAACGTCGGTCACCTGCTGGCCTCGGCCGGGGTGAGTGGTCTGCTCAAGGTGCTGGGGGCGATGCGCGCGGGCATCCGTCCGGTGACGCTCGGCGCCGACCGGCCCCTCGACGGCCTCGACGGCACACCGCTGCGTGTGCTCAGCGAGCCCGAGCCGTGGCGGGGGCTGCGCAGGGCGGCCGTCAGCGCCTTCGGTTTCGGCGGTACCAACGCCCATCTGATCGTCGACGCCTGGGAGGGGGACTCGGGGGCGCACGGGGGAGGTGCGCCCGGCCCGTTCCGTCCGGCCCGGGATGCCCCAGGGGAACACGGCGCTCCGACAGGGGAACACGGCGCCCCGACAGCGGGACACGGCGCCCCGACAGCGGGACCCACGATTGCGGTCGTGGCCGTCGGCGCGCGGGCCGGCGACGGGTCGGGCACCGAAGACTTCCGCCGCGCGGTCCTGGACGGAGAGCGATGCGGTCCCACCACGAGGATCGGTGTGTCCCTTCCGGACCTGTGCTTTCCTCCGTCGGCCCTGCTGAGCACCTCGCCCCAGCAACTCCTGGTGCTGGAAGCCGCTCGCGAGGCCGTGCGAGGAGTCTCCCTGCCCCGCGAGCGGACCCTGGTGCTCATCGGGGCGGGAGTGGACGCCGAGGTGGCGCGCGGCGGCGCACGCTGGAGACTGCCGCACTGGGCGGAGCAGGCCGGGTGCGAAGCCGACCCCGGCCTCCTCGCGCGCGCCCAGGACGCGTTCGTCTCCTCCATGGGGGCGGAGCGGGTGGTCGGCACCCTCCCCAACCTCGTGGCCAACCGGATCAACACCCAACTCGACCTGGCGGGCCCCGGCTTCGCGGTGTCGGCGGAGGAGGCGTCCGGCCTGGTGGCACTCGCCCTCGCGGCCCGGGCCATCAGGGCCGGTGAGGCCGACGCCGCACTGGTCGGCGCCACCGATCTGTCCAGCGGAGCGGTGCACCGCGCCGCCCTGGGCGAACTCGGCCGGGGGACCGGAACCGGGGACGCGGCCGTCGTCCTGGTGCTGAAACCGCTCACCGCCGCCCGCCGGGACGGCGACACGGTGCTCGCCCTCCTCGACGAGGAGAGCGAGGAAGAGGCCGACCTGCTGGTCGGGGACGACGCCTCGGCCACGATCGACCCGGCCTCGATCTTCGGACGGGTCCACGCCGCTCAGGGGCTGCTGTCCGTCGCCGTCGCGGTGACCGCCTTCCCGCACCGTGCGGTGCCCCGCCCGGGAGAGCCCGCCCAGCCGCGACCGGGCCTGCGCACCGCCGAGGCGGTCGTCGCCCCACTGGAGGCCCCCCGCGCGCGTGTCCGGCTGCGCGCCGCCGACGTGCTGCCCCGGGTCGGGGGAGCCGTGCCGCGGCTGCACGTCTTCTCCGGGGCCGAACGGCGGGAGGTGCTGGCCGCGCTGGAGCGGGGAGCGGAGTCCTCGGACGGTCCCGCTCGCCTGGCACTGGTCGTGGACGGCGATGCCACACTCCCGGCGGCCGTGGAGGGCGCGCGCCGCTGGCTCGCCCGAGGCGGGGTCAGGCCCGGTGGTGTGCTGTACCGGGACGCCCCCGTGGTCGGAGAGACCGGGTTCGTGTACACCAACGGCTCGGCCGCGTACCCGGGCATGGGGCGCGAGCTGATGCTCGCCCTGCCCTCACTGGGCGAGGCCGTACTGGCCAGGCACGGTACCGCCGCCCACCCCGTGGGGCCGGGCCCCGCGCCCACGACGCTGGAACGGATCCGGAGCGCCGCCCGGCTGGCCACGGTCCATACCGAGCTGTGCCAGGCGCTGCTCGGTCTGCGGCCCGACGCCGCCATCGGCTACTCCTCCGGTGAGACCGCCGCCCTGGTGGCGCTGGGAGCCTGGCCGGACGCCGAGGGCCTGTACGCGGCCGCCCGCGAGAGCGGACTGTTCACCCGGGAGCTGACCGGAGAACTCCGCGCGGTGCGACGGGCATGGCGACGCGCCGGTGTGGCGGGGACCCGGTGGTCCAGCTACTTGGTGAGCGCGCCCCTCGAACGGGTCGGCGAGGAGATCGCGAAGGAGCCGGCCGTTCACCTGATGGCGGTCAACGCGCCCGGCGTATGCGTCGTCGGGGGAGAGGCACGGGCCTGTGCGGCAGCCGTGGGGCGGCTCGGAGCCGGCAACGCCCTCGCGATCGACTACGACCTCGCCGCCCACGCACCGGAGTTGGCCGAGGTCCGCGACGAGTGGCGCAGCCTCCACCTGCGACCCACCGTCGAGGTACCCGGGGTGCGGCTCTACAGCGGGGCCGAGCGGCGCGCGTACCTCCCGACGACCGAGCGGGCCGCCGAGGCGATCACCGCCCAGGGCCTCGGCACGATCGATTTCGCCGGCACGGTGGAGAGGGCATGGGCCGACGGGGTCCGGATCTTCGTGGAGCAAGGGCCGCGCGGGCTGTGCACCGGGTGGATCAAACGGGTGCTCGGGGACCGGGAGCACGTGGCCGTGGCCCTGGACGCTCCCGACGGCAGGGGCCTGCGGCAGTTGTGCCTGGCCGTGGCCGAACTCGTGGTCGCCGGCGTGCCGGTGCGGGCCGACGCGCTCTTCGCCGAACTGCGCAGGGCCCCGGCGACCGGGACCGCGTCGGACGGTCCGGCGCTGGAGGTACCGGTCCTGGCGGAGCCACGGCTGCCGTCGTCGCTCGGCGCAGCCGCCGTGACCCTCCCCGAGGCGCCCCGGCTGGCCCCCGTACAGGTCCCCGAACCCGGTCCGACCACCCCGCCGCCTGCCTCGTCGGCCGTCGTCGCGCCCCGCGCGGCCGGCGGGCAGGACCCGGGGACCGCGGACCGGCGTGCCCTGGCCGCCCGGCACGCCCTGCGTGTGACGGCGCTCCACCGCGACGTCATGGCCGGACAGGCGCGACTGCACGGACGCTTCCTCGGGATCACCGAGCAGGCCGTCGCCGCGCTGGGACGCGCCGCACCGGTCGCTGCCGTGGACCTCCCGCGACCCGTGGACCCCTCGCAACCCTTGCGCGTGCCGGGTTCCGGTTCGGTGACGCAGCCCGCCGCCCTTCCCGCTGCCGAGCCGAGCCCGCCCGGGCCCGGGGCGCGGCCCGGACCCAGGTTCGACCGCGCCCAGCTGGAACACCTCGCGTCCGGGCGGATCTCCGACCTCCTGGGAGCCCGATTCGCCCCGCAGGACGCCTACGCGGTGCAGACCCGGATGCCGGAGCCGCCGATGCTCCTCGCCGACCGCGTCACCGGCATCGACGCCGTACCGGCGGCACTCCTCGCACCCGGGCCGGCGAATCACCAGGGCACGATCTGGACGGAGACCGACGTCGCCCTCGACAGCTGGTACCTCGACGCCACCGGCCGGATGCCCTGCGGCCTGATGGTCGAGGCCGGCCAGGCGGACCTCCTCCTCATCAGCTGGCTCGGCATCGACCTCCTGAACCGGGGCGAGCGGGCCTACCGTCTGCTGGGCTGCGAACTCACGTACCACGGAAGCCCTCCCCGCGCGGGAGAGACACTCTGCTACGAGATCCACATCGACGGACACGCCGAGCACGACGGTGTCCGGCTCTTCTTCTTCCACTACGACTGCCATGTCGACGGAGAGCTCCGGCTCAGCGTCCGCAAGGGTCAGGCGGGGTTCTTCACCCGGGACGAACTCGCCCGGAGCGCCGGAGTGCAGGGCGACCCCGCCGCCGGCCCACCCGGCCCCGACCTCCCCACCGACCCTCCTGCCGTCCGGTGCGCGCACGGCTCCTTCGGCGCGGACCAGGTGCTGGCCTTCTCCGAGGGGCGTCCCGCGGACTGCTTCGGGCCCGGATGGGAGCGGACCGCGGCCCACGTACGGTCGCCGCGCATCGACAGCGGCCGGCTGCGGCTGCTGCGCGAGGTCACCGCGTTCGACCCGGCGGGTGGGCCCTGGGGCCGCGGCTACCTGCGCGCCGAGACGCCCGTCGCGCCCGACGACTGGTTCTTCGACGGGCACTTCAAGAACGACCCCTGCATGCCGGGGACCCTGATGCTCCAGGGCGGCATGCAGGCGATGGCCTTCTACCTGGCCGCCATGGGCTTCACCGTCGACAGGGACGGCTGGCGCTTCGAACCGGTCGACGGCGCCCCCAGCACGGCCGAGTGCCGCGGTCAGGCCACCCCGGACAGCCGACGGATCGGGTACGAGGTGTTCGTGCGCGGGGTGTCGGCCGGACCGGTGCCGACCCTGTACGCCGACGTGCTGGGCACCGTCGACGGCTGCAGGGCCTTCCACGGCCGGCACGTCGCACTCCGGCTGGTACCGGACTGGCCACTGACGCACTGGCGCCAACTCGGCCCGCCCGCCCAGCAGACCAGCGGAACCCCCGTACCGGTCGCTACGCTCGGCGGCCTGGCGGGACACCGGGAGCCCTCGGCGGTCGCGGTGGTGAACGGCTTGGCCTTCGACTACGCCTCACTGCTCGCCTGCGCGTGGGGCAGGCCCAGTGAGGCGTTCGGTCCGGCCTACGCGCGTTTCGACGGCAGTCGCAGGTGCGCCCGTCTGCCGGGGCCTCCTTATCACTTCATGAGCAGGATCGCCGAGGTGGAAGGGCCGCCGAACGGGATGCGGGAGGGCAGCCGCGTCGTCGCCGAATACGACGTTCCCGACCGTGCCTGGTACTTCGAGCAGAACGACGGCAGGACGATGCCGTTCGCCGTCCTCATGGAGATCGCCCTCCAGCCGTGCGGTTGGCTCGCCACCTATGTGGGCAGCGCCCTGACCAGCGACGTCGACCTGCTCTTCCGTAACCTCGACGGCCGCGGAACCGTCACCGCAGGGGTCACCGACGCGACGAGGACCGTGCGTACCCACGCCGAGCTGACCAGTGTCTCGCGCGGCGGTGACATGATCATCGAGTCGTTCACGGTCCGTTGCCTCGCCGACGGCCGGCAGGTCTTCGAGCTGTCGACGGTGTTCGGGTTCTTTCCGAGCGCGGCCTTCGAGCAGCAGGCGGGGCTCCCCGTCTCCGCGGCCGACCGAGCCGCGCTCACCGCTCCGTGCCACCGCACAGTCGATCTCACGACGCGTAGGCAGGCCTGCTTCGACGGCCCGGCGCGACTGCCGGGCCCCATGCTGCTGATGCTCGACAGGATCACCGGTTACTGGCCGGACGCGGGCGCCGCCGGTCTCGGCCGGCTGCGGTCGGAGAAGGACGTGGACGCCGGGGAGTGGTTCTTCCGGGCGCACTTCTTCCAGGACCCGGTGCAGCCGGGATCCCTCGGCATCGAAGCGATGTGCCAACTCCTGCGGTACTACATGATCGAGCGAGGTCTCACCGACGGCGTCCCGTCTCCCCGGTTCGAGCCGGTGATGCTCGGCCGGGAAGTGACCTGGAAGTACCGCGGGCAGATCACTCCGGCAACCCGTTTGATCACAGTGGAGATGGAGATCCTGGCAGTCGGTGAGGATGCCACGGGCCGCTGGGCCGTCGCCGAGGCGACGCTGTGGGGCGACGACACCTGCGTGTACCGCGCCCACGGACTCGGGATGCGCGTCCTTGGAACGAGCTGCTCGGAGTGACTTCGTGAGCGTTGGTCAAACACCGGGTCAGACAGCCAAATCCTGCTGGATTGCTGGATTGCTGGATTACTGGATGTTCCGTCCCACCCAGGTCAGGGGTTCCAGTAGCCGGTGGTGAATGTGCGGTCGAAGCGACGGGCTTCCAGGTCCGCGCGCTGGATTCCCCACTGCATGTCCACCCCTTCCCGACCGTGGATGTACGGGTTCCAGTGGGCCAGCAGTACCCAGTCCTCGACAGCGCCCGACACGGGCTCACCGCCGCCCCAGCGGCCTTGCTTCGCCTCATGCACGGCCTTTCTCGCGACGGTTTCCAGCGGATCCGGGTCGGAGTCCTCCTGGTCCGCGTACCCGCCGATCTGCAGATGCCCGCTTCTGTCCGCGACTTCGCACCAGACAGTGATCAGCTCGTCGTCGTGCGGGAACCCGGGAAGTGGGTGGTACGGCAGGTCCGGTTCAGTTCTGACTCTCAACTCGCCCTGTGGGAAGGCATCGAAGACCCGCCGCTCCTCCTCGTGGGCGTAGTCCTTCCAGGTGTCCTTGTCGCGTTCCGCCACCGGTGTGCCGGCCGGGACATGGATGGCCTGACCGCGGTTGCCGGTGTCGTACATTTCCCAGAGCGAGGCGAAGAGCAGCAGGCGTCCGTCGGGCGGCAGAGGGAGGTCCGTAGAGCCCTCCGGCAACGCGGCGAAGTCGACGAACCCGACGTAGGGGTGCTCAGGGTCCGGCACCTCGGCGGGCAGCAGCAGCGGCCCGCCGAACCTGCCCGCGACCGGTCCGTCTCCGCCGTTCGTGAGGACCGCGCAAGGCCGGACGTGGCCGATCCACCGGTCCACCTCTTCGGCCGGAATCGGATCCACGTCGTTCCAAGGACTCCCCTCCTCAACGGCCTGCGTACGAAAAGGAATCAACATTTCCCGAAGCTCATCTGTCACACCGGGAACCGTAGTCCCCGCCACCGACAACCGGGCGCCGGCCGAGGAGACGGGTTCGCCGTCTGCGGATCCGCCGGGAGATCCGCGACGACATCCACGAAGCCTCCCCAACTCTGGGACGTGCACCTATCTGCCGGCGGCGCCTGCGCCCACGCCGTCGACCCGTTCAGCAAGTTGGCCGAGGGGACCGCGGGGCGGGACTGCATGCTGCTTCCTGGGCGGCCATGACCTCATCGCCGTGCTCGAAGGCCCATGCGCCGACGGCGTCGATGGGCGCCAGCAAGGTCCGGCCCAGAGCGGTGAGTTGATATGCGACCCGTGATGGCGCGTCGGGGTCTGCCTGCCGGTCGACCAGTCCGTTGAACCGCAGCCGGCGCAGAGTCTCGGTGAGGACCTTGGAGCTGATGCCCCTGATCCGCTCCCGTAGTTCGACCGACCGGGCGTCTGGGGCCGTCGCGCAGTGCCCAGAGCACCACGGCGTTCCAGGTGTTGGAGAGCAGGTCGAAGGCGAGGCGGGCGCGGCAGTCGGCGAGGAAGGCGTCGGTCGTCACGTACCAAATGGTGCCCGAACGGCCTTCTAGCGTCGGTGTGAACGGTCGAAGCAGGCACGGAGACGGGACGTGTGATGAGAATCGGTGTACTGGGAACCGGCAACATGGCCGACGCGCTCGCCACCCACTGGGTGCGGGCCGGGCACGAGGTGACCATCGGGGGACGGGACGCACACAAGGCGGAGCGGCTCGCGACGCGCATCGGAGGCGGTGCGAAGCCTGCCGGTCTGCGCGCGGCGGCCGAGTCCGGTCAGGTGGTGCTGGCCGCGCTGCCCTTCGGGGCGGGAGTGGACGCGGCGCGGGACCTGCACGCGGCCCTGGCGGGCAAGGTGCTGATCGACTGCTCCAATCCGGTCGGGCCGGGCTTCCGGCTTCTGACGGAAGGAGGCCCCTCCGCCGCGCAGCAACTGGCTGCGGCGGCACCGGGAGCCCACGTGGTCAAGGCTTTCAACCTCTGCCACGAGGACGTGTGGCGCATGCGGCCGCCCGTCTTCGACGGGCGACCACTGGCTGTTCCGGTCTGCGGAGACGACGAGACCGCCCTCGCGCGGGTGCGTGAGTTGGTACGGGACGTGGGCTGTGAAGCCGTGGCCGGCGGCGGTCTCGAACGTGCGGGACTCCTGGAAGCGACCGCCGCGCTGTTCGTCGCCCTATGGGTCGGCGAGGGAGCGGATGCCCAGGCGATCGCCCCGCCCCTGGCATACGCGGCCGGACCGAGCCACCAGGAGGCGGAGGGCGGCACGACGGCTTTCCGTTAGGGGTGCCAAGAGCCGACGGCCGCCCGCGGTGGCCGTCGGCTCCCGCGTCGTTCCTGCCTCTCGTCGGCGTCCGTGCGAGCATCGGCGTCGGCCTCACGGCAGCCACGGGCCCCGGCGGCGCCCCGGAATCATCGGTGGGGCGGTACCAACCGCTCTCGCAGCGCCGTCAGTTGGTGGGAGTGCTCGACGGCGCGCGTCCCGTCCAGGGTGGTCATGGCGAGCAGCAGGGCATCGGCGACCAGGAGGCCGGTCAGGGACTCGTTGGTGTTCCCGGTGGGGGTGTGCGGTGCGGTGAGCACGGCGTCGACGCGGTCACCGAAAGCCTCACCGAGTTCGTCGGTGATCAGGACGATGGTGGCCCCCACCGCTCGCGCCCGTTCCACCAGCACGGTCAGTTCGTGCAGGTGCCGGGCCGGCTGGAAGATGACCACCGCGTCGCCCTGGGACAGGGACAGCAGATCGTCGGCGAAGGTGAATCCGGTGGCTCCGCTGAACCGGGAGCGACGCCCCAGCCGGCCCAGGGACAGGGCGAGGTGGCGGGCCCCGACTTCGCAGGCGGCGACGCCGTAACAGAGGACCTCGCGTGCTGAGGCCAGTGCTTCGACGGCCCGTTCGAAAGACTTCGTGCCGGTCAGGCGCCGGGCCTGCTCGATGCGTTCCTGCGCCTCGTCGAACACGTCGCCCCAGATGCTCTCCAGGTCCTGGCCCACGTGGGAGATGCGCTGCTTGAGCCGGACCTCGGGCGCCTGAGAAGCGGTGAAGTCCGCGGCCAGCTCCCTCTTGAGGGCCGGGAGACCGGCGTACCCCAAGTGCTGCAAGGTGCGGACGACGGTGGCGTTGCTGGTGCCGCTGGAGGTGCCCAACTGCTGGGCGCTGGCGAACATGATCTGCTCCGCGGGCGCACTCGCGAGGTACTGGGCGACGGTGCGCTCGGACGTGGAGAGCTCCTCCCACAGATCTCGGATCGCGGTCCGCAGACGGGCCAGCCCGCCGGGACCCACACTGCCAGCCTCTGGAACATCCATTACGCCCCTTGACTTACTCGGTTTCCTGGTTACGCTCTGAGCAACTTGTTCCAATGATGTTCATTCTTGGAATGAATGTTACAGCACTGTTGCCCTCCCGAGGAGTCTTGTCATGCACCACGCCCTGCCGGTCATAGAGATCTCCGGGACACCGGCGGAACGCGGGCGGCAGTACGGCGAAGCGGTGCGCTCCCGCATCGGTGAGGCCATCGGCTACTACACCGAAGCCTTCGGCGAGGCGTCGGGCCTGTCCTGGGACCAGGTCACGGCCCGCGCCCGGCTCTGGCTGGAGCCGGTGCGCGACCACGCTCCCGAACTGGTCGAGGAGATGCAGGGGATAGCCGACGGAGCAGGCGTGGGCCTGCTCGACGTACTGGCGCTCAACGCGCGCGGCGAGGTCATCTACGACTCCACCTTCAGCCGGCTGTCCGAGGACGAGGAGGCCGCCGAGGGCTGCACCTCCTTCGCGGCCTACGGACCGGCGAGCGGCGACGGCCATGTGTGGGCCGGGCAGAACTGGGACTGGCGGGCCGCGGTGGCCGGCACCGTTGTGATGCTGCGCGTCGTCCAGCCCCCGAAGCCGACCCTCGTCATGCAGGTGGAGGCCGGTCAGATCGGCCGCCAGGGCGCCAACTCGGCCGGCATCGCGCTCAACGCCAACGGGCTGGGCGGACGTTTCGACGACACCGTCGGTCTCCCGCAGACGGTCGTCCGCCGCAGCGTGCTGGACCAGTCCAACATCAGTGACGCCCTGCGCGTGCTGAGCCGGACCCGCGCCCACATCGCCGGGAACGCGCTGCTCACCTGCCGAGAGGGCTTCGTGATCGACGTGGAGACCACCCCGGCCGGACACCGCTGGATGTATCCCACCGACGGCCTGCTGGTGCACGGCAACCACTACCAGGCCGGCATCCCCGCCGCTCTCGCCGCCGACTACCGGCCGCTGGCCCCCGACTCCCTGGTCCGCGTTCCCCGTGCCGAACAGGGTCTGCGGCGGCTGCGCGACTCCACAGGCCCCGACGAGTCCCGCAAGACCATCCAGTACGCCATGTCGGACCACCTCGGCTTCCCCGAGTCCCTGTGCACCCACCCCGACCCGCGCAGGTCCCCCGTACGGCAGTGGCAGACACTCGTCTCCTCCTGCGTCGACCTGACCTCCGGCGACTACCACGTCACCGCCGGCACCCCCTGCGACCGCGACTACCAGCACCTGCCCTGGAACCTCTACGACGGCCCCCACGCCCCCCATTAGACCGGATCGAAGGTCACCAAGCCCCCCACCCCCGGAAACGAGCAGTCTCCGCACCACCCTTTCCGCTCAGGAGCCACCGTATGAAGTTGAAGACCTCGATCGCCGCCCTCGGGCTGGCGGGCATGTCGGTTCTCGTCACCGCCTGCAGCGGCGCCGACACCGGCCAGTCCGGGGGCACGGCCCGCGACGTGACCCAGTTGGAGCTCACCCCGACCACGGCCGCGGCCGCCGGTGCGGTGGACAGCGTCGACTGGCTGCTGGAGGACGAGCCCGACTCCCTGGACCTCGACACCCAGGGCGGCAGCGCGGGCCGCACGGTGCTCACCAACGTGTGCGAGCGCCTGTACCAGTTGCAGCCCGACATGACCGTGCGGCCGTGGCTCGTCGACAAGGCCGCCCGGTCGGACGCCAGGACCCTGGTCCTGACCGTGCGCGAGGGCGTCACCTTCCACGACGGCTCCGCCATGACCGTCGACGACGTGCTGTTCAGTCTGCGCCGCCACGCGGACCCGGACATGTCCGAAGCCGACGAGTTCGAGAACGTGACGTCGATGAAGAAGACCGGCGCGCACGAGATCACCGTCAGGTTCAAGGAGCCCGACGCCCTGTTCACCAAGGCGCTCGCCGGCGACGCCGGACTCGTCTACCAACAGAAGCGGGTGCGGGAGCAGGGAGAGGACTTCGGCACGCCGGGCCAGGCCGACGCGTGCAGTGGTCCCTACCGGCTCGCCTCCTGGAAGTCGGGCGACTCCGTCACCCTGGAGCGCTACGACGGCTACTGGGGCGACAAGGCACTGACCCGGAAGGTCGTCTTCCGCTGGGCCGAGGACAGCGCCATGGTCAACGCCCTTCGGACCGGAGCGGCCGACGGCGCCTACACCGACTCCGTCGGCACAGCCGCCGCCCTCGACGGCAAGAAGGGCATCGACCTGCACTTCGGGCCCAGCACCGCGACCCTCGACCTGATCCCCACCGAGCGCGGCGGACTGGCCGACCCCGACATCCGCAAGGCCCTCTCCCTGAGCCTCGACCGCACCGGCATAGCCAAGTCCGGCTACGGCGGCCTGGCCCAGCCGTGGGCCACTCCCGTCGGCTCCGGCGCCTGGGGCTACGAGAAGTCCGTGTTCTCCGCCGCACAGGAGAACCTGACCGGCGCCCCCGCCTCGCCCACCTCCGCCGACATCGCCAAGGCCAAGAAGCTCGTCCAGAACGCCGAGCACAAGCCCGACGGGCCGATCGTCATCGGCACCGACAGCACACAGGGACGCCTCGTCATCGCCAACGGCGTACGCGCCGCGCTCCAGCAGATCGGCCTCAAGGCCCGGATCAAGACCGTGCCCTCCGCCGAGTACGGCGAGTTCTACGGTGACAAGTCCGCCCGGGCCGGCATCGACGTCCTGGTAGCCGACTGGTACATCTCCAAGAGCGACCCCGTCGGCTTCTACGACAACGGCGTCTCCGACGACTCCAACAACTGGGTCGGATTCCACAGCGCCGCCTACGACGCGAAGGTCGAACAGGCCAAGCGGACGCTCGACGACGCCGAGCGAGCCGAGCTGGTCGTCGACATCCAGCGCCGATTCGCCGACTCCGCCGTCTGGATCCCCGTGGCACAGACACCCACCGTCCTGGCCCTCAGCGACAAGCTCACCGGCCCGCCGGCCTCGATGGCCTACCTCTACCACCCGTGGGCCGCGTCGCTCGGCGCGAAGAAGGGCTGAGCACATGATCGTCCGAATCAGCAGACGGCTCGCCGGCCTCCTCGCCACGCTCCTCGCGTCGTCGTTCGTCATCTTCGCCGCGATCTACGCCGCCCCCGGCGACCCCGCGGTCTTCCTGGCGGGCGGCCGCGACACCCTCACCCCCGAGCGCCTGGCCGCCGTACGCGAGCAGTACCACCTGGACGAGCCCCTGGTCGTCCAGTACGGCCGATGGCTGTGGGACTGCCTCCACCTGGACCTGGGACGCTCCTTCCAGTACGGCGACGAGGTCGCGGACCTGCTCGCCGCCCGCTTCCCCACCACCCTGGAACTCGTCACCTACGCCACCGTCCTCTTCGTGGTCCTGGGCGTCAGCGCCGGCGCGCTCGCCGCGCTCAACCGGGGCCGCTGGATCGACTCGGCCGTCGTCGGCGCCACCACCCTCACCGCGTCCGTGCCCTCCTTCGTCGGCGGCATCGCCCTGGTCGCACTGTTCGGCGTGCAGCTGGGCTGGTTCCCCGTCACCGGCAGCGGAGAGGGAGTGGCCGGCACCCTGCACCACCTCACCCTGCCCGCCGTCGCCATGGCCCTGGGCGCGCTCGCGGTCGTCAGCCGGGTCACCCGGCAGGCCGTCGTCGACGCCGACGGAGCCGACCACGTCGCCGTCGCCCGCTCCTCGGGCCTGCCCGAGCGCGAGATCGTCCGACGCCACGTGCTGCGCAACGCCCTCGGCCCGATCGTCACCATGTGCGGTCTGGTCACCGCCGGCATGCTCGCCGGCACCGTGGCCATCGAGACCGTCTTCGGCCTCAGCGGCATCGGCTCCCTGCTCGTCGGCGCCATCAACAGCCACGACTTCCCCGTCGCCCAGGCAGTCCTGCTGCTCATGGTCACCTGCTACGTCGTGGTCACCACCCTCGTGGACCTCGCGCACCCGCTGCTCGACCCGCGCCTGAAGTCGGCAAGGAGCTCCGCATGACCGCCGTACCCGCCGACGCCCCCGCCCCGGTCCGGACCGCACGGCGCGCCCGGCGCCCGGTCGCCGCGCTCGTCGCCACCGGCTTCCTCGCCCTGGTCGTGCTCGCCGCCGTGTTCGCCCCGCTCCTCGCACCGTACGCGCCCGACGCCGTCGATCTGTCGTCTTCCCTGGTCGGCACCAGCGGCGAGCACCTGCTCGGCACCGACGCCTCCGGCCAGGACCTGCTCTCCCGGGTCCTGTACGGTGCGCGCACCAGCCTCGTCGCTCCCGTGGTGCTGCTGGCACTCGCTGCCGTCATCGGGGTGAGCCTGGGCACCCTGGCCGCCTGGCGAGGCGGCTGGATCGACGCCTTCGTCTCCCGGCTGACCGACGTGATGTACGCCTTCCCCGGGCTGCTGTTCGTCGTACTGATCATCGCCGTCTTCGGCACCGGCATGACCACCTCGGTGCTCGGCCTCGGCCTCGCCTTCGCGCCCACCATCGCCAAGTACACCCGCAGCGTGGCCCTGGCCGAGCGTGCCAAGCCCTACATCGACGCCTACCGGGTGCAGGGCATGGGCGGCGCCCGGATCTGCGTACGCCACCTCGTGCCCAACCTCGCCCGGTCGATCGCCGGTTACCTGGTGGTCCTCTTCGGCGAGGCACTGATGAGCCTGGCCACCCTCAGCTACCTCGGCTTCGGCACCCAGCCGCCCAGCTCCGACTGGGGACTGATGGTGCAGGAGGGGCAGTCGGCCATCGTGCAGGGCGCGCTGCTGCCCGCGCTGGTGCCCGGCACCGCCATCGCCGCCGTCGTCGTGGCCTTCAACGTCGCCGGGGTGCACCTCGCCGACCGGCTCGGAACCAGGAGGTAGCCACCCCGTGCTGCTCGACATCGACCGACTCACCGTCCACCTGCCCGGCACCGCCCGTCCGCTCCTCGCCGACGTGTCCCTGCGCGTGGCCGCGGGCGAAGTCGTCGGCCTGGTCGGCGAATCCGGCTGCGGCAAGTCCACCACCGCCAAGGCCGTACTGCGCGTCCTGCCCGACGACGCCGCGGCGCACGGGCGGGTGACGGTCGCCGGAACCGACGTGCTGACCATGACCGACACCGCGCTGCGCGAACACCGGGCCCGGCGCGTGGCCATGATCCACCAGAACCCCCGCTCGGCCCTCAACCCCGTCCACCGCGTCGGCGACTTCCTCGTCGAACGCCTCCTGCACACCGGCGACCGCGACCGCCGCACCGCCCGCGACCACGCCGTCGAACTCCTCGACAGCGTCGGCCTGAACGATCCGGCACGCCGCCTGCGCCAGTACCCGCACGAGATGTCCGGCGGCATGCTCCAACGCGTCGTGATCGCCGGCGCACTGGCCGCCGACCCGGACCTGATCCTGGCCGACGAGTCCACCAGCGCCCTGGACGTCACCACCCAGGCGGAGATCCTCGCCCTGCTGCGCGACCTCGGGCAACGGCGGGAGACGGGCATGCTGTTCATCACCCACGACCTGCACCTGGCCGCCGCGTACTGCGACCGCGTGTACGTCATGTACGCGGGCCGCATCGTGGAACACCGGCCGGGGCGGAGCCTCTTCGACCAGGCCCGCCACCCCTACACCCGCGGTCTGCTCGACTGCTCACCCGAACTCGGCGTGTCCCGCCCCCTGCGGCCCATCCCCGGGCGGCCCCCGTCGCTCGCGGACGGATCCGACGGCTGTCCGTTCGCCGCGCGGTGCCCCCAGGCCGAGTCCGCCTGCGAGGTGTGGACCCCACAGGCGACGGAACTTCCCGACGGCGGCGAGGCCGCCTGCCGCCGGCTGCCCGAAGACGCGGCGGCCACCGCCGGAACGACTGCGAGGAACACCCCGTGACCACCGCGAAAGCCGTACCCCCAGCCCCACCGCTGCTCATCGCCGACGGGCTGCGCAAGACCTACCGGCTCCCCGGCGGGGACAGTCTGGTCGCCGCGAACGACGTGTCGTTCACCCTGCCGGCGGGCGGGGCGGTCGGCATCGTCGGCGAGTCGGGCTCCGGCAAGACGACCGTCGCACGCATGCTCGTCGGACTCGTCCGACCTGACGCGGGAACGATCTCCGTCGACGGACGGGACCGGATGGCGGGCCGACGCCGTGGCCGCGGCGAACGCCTCGCCCGGGCCCGGGAGATCCAGATGGTCTTTCAGGACCCATACCTCTCACTCGACCCCCGGCTGACCGCACGCCAGTGTCTGGCGACCTCGCTGAGCCTCCACGACGCGACCGACGTGGACGGACGGATCGAGGAACTCCTGGACCGGGTCGGCCTCGGCTCCCGCGAGGCCGCCGCCCGCCCGCACGAGATGTCGGGCGGGCAGCAGCAGCGGCTGGCCATCGCCCGCGCCCTGGCGGTGAACCCGCGCGTCCTCGTCCTGGACGAGGCGGTGGCCGCACTGGACGTGTCCATCCAGTCGCAGATCCTGCGGCTGCTCGTCGACATCCGACAGGACACCGGCCTGGCCCTCGTCTTCATCAGCCACGACCTCGCCGTGGTTCAGCACGTCACCGACGAGACGGTGGTGATGCGGCGGGGCACCGTCGTCGAACAGGGCCCCACGAAGCGGCTGCTGACCGCCCCCGAGAACGAGTACACCCGTTTGCTGCTCGCCTCGGTTCCCCGCCGCGGCTGGGACCCGGCAGCCGCGGTACGGGCCCGGGGAGCCTCCGGGGCGGACGGTCGGCAGTCGGCCTGATCAGAGACTGGGTGCGGTGAGCCGCCGCTCGCCTGCCGGTCGGTCTCGCGTGCCCGGCTCAGCCCGCAGGCACGTGAGGCCGGCCGCGGGGCTCAGCGGGTCCGGTAGCGCCCGTAGACGAGCCCGCCGTCGGGGAAGGAAGTCACCGTCGTCAATGACGACGCGACCACGCACACCCTGACGGCGACCAAGGGCGGCGCCTTCGACACCGGCGACATCGACCTGGGCGAGAGCGACACCTTCACGGTGCCGTCCAACCCGGGAGGCTTCCCCTACGACTGCACGTCCGCCCCTTCACGAAGGGCACGCTCACGGTCAAGGGAGGCCCCCGATGTGTGTGTTGGGGGGCCTCCGGGCGCATGGGCGATGGAGGGTGCTACTTCCGGAACGGTCCGGTCACCTCGTAGGTGATGCCGCCGGAGGAACTGCCGGTCGTGCCGCGCTGACTGGAGAAGTACAGGCGGGTGCCGTCGGGGGAGAAGGCCGGTCCGGTGATCCGGTGATCTCCGAGCCGCCCAGGCCGTTGACGCGCAGGAACGGGGTGACAATGTCGTCCGGGGTGATGATGCAGATCTCCATGTTGCCGCCGTCCTCAGCGGCGAACAGGTCGCCGGAGGAGGAACCAGTGACGTTGTCGACGCCGGTCAGCGGAGCCGTGCCGGGGCTGACGAGGCTGTCGTCGTAGGCCAGCTCGTAGGTACTGTTCGCGAGGTCGACCTGCCAGACGCGGTTGTCGCCCTTGGTGGTGAACCAGACGGTGTCGTTGGCGTAGTGACAGCCTTCTCCGCCGTTGAACCGCTTGGCACCGGAGACCTGTCGGCGGGTCAGGGTCGGGGCGCCGTCGGGGTCGGGGCACCGTCGCCCAGGTGGCTCGACGAGTTGAGTCTCAGTGATGCGGCACCGGCGGGTCGCTCACGCGGGTGACGCGTTCGACGGCGATACGGTGTCGAGCGGCGAGGCGGGGGTGCGGCGCTGCTGGCGGTAGCGGGACGGGGGCAGACCGGCCACGCGGCTGAAGGCGTGGCTGAACGTGCTCTCTGAGGCGTACCCGAGCCGCTCGGCCAGCGCGGCGATGGTCGTGTCGGTGGTGAGCAGGGCGTGTCGGGCGAGTCGGATGCGCCACCCGGACAGGTAGGTCAGGGGTGGTTGTCCGGACACGCGGTGGAACTGCCGGGCGAAGTGGCTGCGGGACATGTTCGCCGCGGCGGCCAATTCGGAGAGCTGCCAGTTACGGCCGGGGTCGGCGTGCATGAGGCGGACCGCCGGGCCCAGGCGCGGATTCATCAGCAGGCGCAGCCAGCCGGGCGGGACCATCGCTTCGTGTCGCGTCCCGGCACGAAGCGCTTCGAGGAGAAGCAGTTGCGCGTACTGGTCGGCGGCGAATCCGGCTCCTGCGCGGTCGCCTTCCCTCTCGTCGACGACACGTTCCAGCAGGCGCCGCATCTGTCCCGCCTCCGCGTCCGCGGCGGATGCGTGGAGTACCGCCGGCAAGGCAGAGGTGAACAGGTCGGCTGCTGCGGGGTCGGGACTGACATGCCCGCGGCCTCCGACGCGCAGCTGCGGCGGCTGCGCGGCGGCACGGCGGCGATGATCTTCCAGGACCCGCTGTCGTCCCTGGACCCCTACTACACCGTCGGCGACGAGATAGCCGAGGTGTACCGCGTGCACCACAAGGCGTCGCGGCGGGCGGCACGGGCGCGCGCCGTCCAGGTACTGGACCGGGTGGGCACCCCCGACGCGGTACGGCGTTCGCGCTCGCGCCCGCACGAGTTCAGCGGCGGCATGCGCCAGCGCGCCCTGATCGCGATGGCCCTGGCCTGCGAACCGGAGCTGCTGGTCGCGGACGAGCCCACCACCGCGCTCGACGTGACCGTGCAGGCCCAGATCCTCGGCCTGCTGCACACACTGCGGGAGGAGACGGGGATGGGGCTGCTGCTCGTCACGCACGACGTGGGCGTCGCCGCCGAGAGCGTCGACGACGTCCTGGTCGTGCCGAACGGAGTCGAGGTCGAGCACGGTCCCGTCGCCGCCGTCCTGGGGTCCCCGGCGCAGGCGTACACGCGACGGCTGCTGAAGTCGGCGCCCCGGGGTGGACATGCCACGACCCCGGCAACCGGCCGAAGCGGAGAAGGAACCGGCGTCAGCAGCGGTGGTGCTGGAAGCCGCGCCTGGAGGCGCGATGATCGGCCGAACCCGCGTGAGTGCGTCGCCACCCCACCGCCCAGAGGGGGCAGAAGCCCCCGTAGACCGTGCGCAGCGGAATTGCCATGGTGCTGCGGTGTCTCAGTTCACTTGCGAGACCTTGTCGCCGAGGGCCAGGGCCGCGGTGATCAACTGGCTGCGGGCAGCCGTCGTAGAACGTGCTCACATGGGCGCCTTTCAGTGCGACGGCCTGGCCCACCAACGTGTCGTACGCCAGCCACACGTCGCCGTGCCCCGCGCCGAGGATCTCCTTCAGGACGGCCTGTCCGGCACCGCCGTGGGCCGCTGACAGGGGTGTCCGGACGGAGGGGATTCGTCGGCCAACGAGCAGGCGCGCTACTGACGGGCCGGGGAACGGCCTCCGGAGAGCGCCGTCTGGAGGGCTGCCCTGATGTCGTCGCTCTGCGGGTCCGAACTCCCCGGACATGCCCCGCGCGGCGTCGCCTCCGCCCTGGCCGCACCCGACACCTGTCAGCACACCCCGGACTCCGGTATCGCCGTCGAACAGCGCCGTATGTTCGACGCCACCGGCATCCGCTCCGCCGCCGTCGTCCCCATGCGGGGAACCGGGGAGGTTCTGGAAGGCATCACCCTGGGGCGGGCCGTCACACCGGGGGAGTTCTCCACCCCCGACTCGCCTCTGATCGAGGACATCGCCCGACGTGCCAGCCTCGCGCTGGAACGCCCGCCTCTACCAGCGCCAGCCGGCCGTCGCCGAGACCATGCAGAAGCACCTGCGGCCCGGGGCGCCGAGCGTCCCCGGGCCGCAGATGGCCGTCCGCTGCCTGCCCGCCCCCGACGCCTTCCAGGTCGGCGGGGACCGACGTCTGCATGGCCACGCCCGTCTTCGCCCGCGTCACCAGAACGGACAACGGACCCTGGCGGCTTTCCTGGACCTACGCGGGCCGCACCCGTCCCTGTTCGCCACCCGCGAAGGCCTGACCAACTACCTCTCCGACGGACACAGCCTCCTGCTCGGCACGGGCCCTCAGCACCTCCCGTCCGGACGCGACCATCCTGTTGCCACCGGGTTGCACGCTCCTGCTGTGCACCGACGGCATCATCGGAGTGCCCAGCCACACCCTCGACGAGGGCCTGGACCGGCTGCGTCAGCACGCCGCCGCGCTCGCCCACCGGCCCCTGCAGTCCTTCGCCGGCCAGCTCCTGCACCGTGTCCAGTCGCCCGGCCCCGACGACGTCGCCCTCCTGCCGCTGTGCGTACCCGGGAGAGCTCCATGCGGACATGGGGAACGACTTTCCGGGAACCCGGCCGCCGTCCTGCTCCGACGTGCGGAAGAGACGATGACGACGACACCCGAGGGCCACAGCCACAACCGCTTCTGCAAGGCCTGCGGCACGCCCGCCGGAGACGGACCACTGTGCGAGCACTGCGGCTCCGTCGTGGCACTCCCGGACGACGCCGGGCTGACGGAGGACCAGGGTGCCGCGGTCCGCCGGGACTTCGAGGAGCGCGACGCCCAGCGGAGTCAGTGACTCCAGTAGTCGCGGCGCGGCAGTTTCACCCACACGTCCGGGGGCCCGGCCACGGCACGGCTGTCGGTCGGGCGCAGTCCGGCAAAGGCGCAGGAATACGCAACGGCGTTGTAGTGGTAGAGGTACGAGGACAGAACCTCCTCGGCGGTGTCGTTCTCGTCCGGTCCGCCGCCGGGGTGCAGGTCCCAGCCCTCGACGGTCCCATGACGGGCGATGCTGCCCTGGTTGCCGCTCTTGGGATTGGCGTACAGCCCGTAGCAGACCGTGCCGGCGGACAGCCGGGTCAGCACGCCCGGCATCTGTGGCGCGTACCCCCAGGGCTGGGTCACGACGCAGCCGCCCGGCACGGTGGTGACGCCGACGATCTGCAGGGTCTGGTCCATGTCGTACCCGTACGGGTCCTCCAGCACTTCGTCGACGATCCCGTCCGCGACCGGCGCGGCCTCCAGACGGCGCACCGCCTCGGCCGCGTCGATTCCGGCCACGCAGGCCAGCCCCGTGCCTTCGTAGTGGAACCTGCCCAGCGCCGCGGTGAGCCGCCGGCCCTCCTGCGCCGCCGCGCGCTCCGTGTCGGTCAGACCTGCCCCTTCCGCCACCGGGAACAGATCCGGCGTCGGTCCGGCGAGGCTCAGGCGTCCCGGTGACCAGCCGCCGATGGACGGCCGCCAGGGATCGGCCCCGGCAGCGGCGAGGGCCCGGGCGTTGTGGGGCTTCCCGGACACGACGGCCTCCCACAGTGCTGTCACGCCGTTCTCCAGTGCGTCCACATCCGCGACTCGGCCGGCCAACTCCGCGACGACCTGTGGGGAGCCGAACACCGCTGCGCGATGGAGCGGCCGGCCCCCGCCCCATCGCTCCGGATCAGCGCCTTCGTCCAGACGCCGGCGCACGTCGTCGACATCCGTCCACTTCCAGCCCATGTCCGCCCAGCCGTCACTGCCCGGTGTCATCCGTCTTCCCCCAGCATGTCGCCTGCTTGTCGTGTTCCACGCTCGCACACGGGTCTGACACAAGGGCCGGTCGCCGCACTCGGGCCGCCCGGTCCCGGGGCGCCGTCGGTCGGCGGCTGGCGGTTGGCGAAGACTTTGCGCGTGGCCGATTCCGCGCGGCGGACGCCCTGCCTGAAGGCAACGGAAGGTATCGCGATCGCAAAGGGTGGCCGAAAACGAGGGATGTCGTGTGTCCTTTCCGTTACGGCCGCGTTGACCGTGCCTGCTCCCGTGACGCACGCTTGAAATGTAGATGGCAGCTACAACTGGTTCGTTGTCGATCCGCTCGCAGTCGCAAAAGTGACTGGTCGTGCAGGGTCGCCCGGCGAGCCGGAGGCAGGAGGTAGCGTATGTGCGGTATCACCGGCTGGGTCTCCTTCGACCGCGATCTCGGCACCGAGAGGGCGGCGTTGGATGCGATGACCGAGACGATGGCCTGCCGCGGACCGGACGACCGCGGCGTCTGGACGCAGGGACCCGCCGCGCTCGGCCACCGCAGGCTCGCCGTCATCGACCTGCCCGGCGGCAGGCAGCCGATGAGCGCCGACACCCCCCACGGCACGGTCGCGCTCGTCTACTCGGGAGAGACCTACAACTTCACCGAACTCCGCCGTGATCTGGCGGACCGCGGGCACCGTTTCGCCACCGACTCCGACACCGAGGCCGTGCTGCGCGGCTACCTCGAATGGGGTGACGCGCTCCCCGAGCGCCTCAACGGCATGTACGCCTTCGCGCTCTGGGACGGTCGAGAGAACAAGCTCGTCATGGTCCGCGACCGCATGGGCATCAAGCCGTTCTACTACCACCCGACGGCGGACGGCGTGCTGTTCGGCTCCGAGCCCAAGGCGATCCTCGCCAATCCACTGGTCCGCCGCCGGGTCCGGCTCGACGGGCTGCGGGAACTCTTCACCATGATCAAGACGCCCGGTCACGCCGTCTGGGAGGGCATGCGCGAGGTCGAACCCGGCACTGTGGTCACGGTCGACCGCTCGGGTGTGCACCAGCGCCGCTACTGGGAGCTGGAGACCCGTCCGCACACCGACGGCAGGGACGCCACGGTCGCGCATGTCCGCTCGCTCCTCGACGACATCGTGCGCCGCCAGCTCGTCGCCGACGTGCCCCGCTGCACGCTGCTTTCCGGCGGACTGGACTCCTCCGCCATGACCGCGCTCGCCGCCCGGCAGCTGGGTGAACACGGCGAGAGGGTACGCAGCTTCGCTGTGGACTTCGCGGGGCAGACCGATAACTTCATCGCCGACGAGCTCCGAGGCACCCCCGACACCCCCTTCGTCCACGACGTCGCCCGCGCCTCGGGCACAGATCACCAGGACATCGTGCTGGACGCCCAGGCCCTCGCCGACCCCGAGATCCGCGCCAAGGTCGTCCGCGCCCGGGACCTGCCGGCCGGTTTCGGCGACATGGACGCCTCTCTGTACCTGCTCTTCCGGGCGATCCGCGACCACTCCACCGTGGCCCTGTCCGGCGAGTCCGCCGACGAGGTCTTCGGTGGCTACCTGCAGTTCTTCGACGAGGAGGCACGCCGCGCCGATACCTTCCCCTGGCTGGTCTCGATGAGCCGCCACATGGGAGAGGACACGGACGTGCTGCGCCCCGACCTGGCGGCGAAACTGGACTTGCCCGCGTACGTGGCCGACGGCTACCGCGACGCCGTGGCAGGCATCCGGCGCCTGGACGGCGAGAGCGACTTCGAGTACCGGATGCGGCGGATCTGCCATCTGCACCTGACCCGCTTCGTGCGCATCCTGCTCGACCGCAAGGACCGCGCCAGCATGGCCGTCGGCCTGGAGGTCCGCGTCCCCTTCTGCGACCACCGGCTCGTCGAGTACGTGTACAACAGCCCCTGGGCGCTGAAGTCCTTCGACGGCCGGGAGAAGACCCTGCTGCGCGAGGCGACCGCGGACGTGTTGCCGAAGTCCGTGTACGACCGGGTCAAGAGCCCCTACCCGTCCACCCAGGACCCCAAGTACGCGGCGGCCCTCCAGGACCAGGCCAAGGACCTGCTCACCCGCACCGGCCACTCCGTCTTCGACCTCGTCGACCCCGACCGCCTGCGGCGGGCCGCTGAGCGGGAGGCGCCGATGAGCGGCCAGGCGGAGCGGCGCGGCCTGGAACGGGCCCTCGACCTCGCCCTCTGGCTGGACCTCTACCAGCCGGAACTCGACCTCAGCTGAACGCCCCGGCGCCCACCCCTGCCGAGGAGGGCCTGCCGGCACGGGTGCCCGGAGGCGATGGCCCGGCAAACCGGCGCTCGATGTGTTAGTGCGGGGCGTGATCTCAGGCGCCGCGTGCGGAGTGCTCCTTGGCGCCGTTGGTTGACGGGTGGAACTGGACAGCCTGTCGGCACAACGGTGAGCCGAGGGGGCTTGTGGTGGCCAGTGGGTTCCGCAGGACGAAGGTCCAGGCGAGGTTCGACGTGTTCGACACGGACGACAACGGCTTCTTGGGGGAAGGGGACTTCGAGGCGCTCGCCGCGCGGTGGAGCCGGCTGCCGCGGGTGGCCGCGAGCCCGGAGCTGTCCGACGGGTACGCGGCGTGATGACGGGATGGTGGCAGCAGCTGTCGGCCGCCGCCGACGAGAGCCGGCCCAGCCGGGCCGGCTTGGACGAGCTGATGACCGTGGTCGAGCGGCTGCCGACCATGCCGGAGGCCGTCACGGCCACGGCCGACACGATCTTCGACGCGGTGGACGAGAACGGTGACGGCCGCATCTCCCGCGGCGAACACCAACGGCTCGTCGACACGTGGCACGGCCGCGGCATGGCCACGGAGGACGTGTTCGACCGCCTCGACCAGGACGGCGACGGATACCTCAGCCGTGCGGAGTTCGCGCTGCTGTGGACGCAGTTCTGGATCAGCGACGCCCGACCGAGCACGGCAACGCGATGTGCGGCCCCGTCGCCCCGGCCGCCTGAGGCCACGGTAGCGGCTACTCATCGGCCTCCAGGGCAGACCGAGGAAGTGACCGCAGGCGGGCGGCCCACCAGAGGTTGAGCAGTCCCGGACAGCGAAGCACCTCCCGCCGGGACCGCACCGCGGCACAGCATCCCGCCCACCGATCAGTCCCGGTCGCAGCCGGTGGCGTCGCCGTCGCGGTCGAGGCGGGAGGCGTAACCGGGATCGCCACGGTGCGCGGGAGCGGCGCCGGCGGCTCGGGGGTGACGGTCGTGGCGACCTCGACCACGAGGGTCGTGGCCCCCGTCGGCTCCGGCTCCGGCTCCGGCTTCGCGGTCGCGGTTGCCGTGGGCGAGAGCCGGCACCGGACCCACGTAGCGCATCTGTGCCCGCTTTGATGCGGGTCGTCCGGCTGTAGTCCTCCGGCGCGAAGGTGAACGGCAGGGCGAAGGCCCCCTCCTCCACCTCCCGGTACGCCGCGTGGGCCCGCAGGCGCTCCGCGATCCACTCGGAGGGGCCCACGAGGTCCGGGGCGAACAGCAGACGGGCGGGTCCCTGCGGATGCCGGGTGCGGGGGAGGCGCTGCGCGGCGTACTCCTCGTACTTGGCGCGCTGCGCGGCGTCGGCGGAGTCGGTGGGAACCACCACGAGCCCCTGGGAGACCCGCGCGGCCTCCCCGTCGGGGTGCGCCGCGCGGAAGGCTCGGACGTGGGAGAGCTGGATCGCGGCGAAGTCCTCGGAACCGGCGCCTTCGTCCGGCTCCCCGGCCTTGACCACACTGCTGGTGAGGAGGTGGTTTAACGCGCTCTCTCCGGCCCAGCGGGCCGAGCGCAGGCTGCCGCCCCCGTACCACATTCGTCGCCGCAGGCCGGGGGAGTGGGGCTGTACGCGGTCGGAGTAGCTCTCGATGCCCTCCGTGCCGCGGAAGTCCGTGACCGGCTCACCCGCGACGTGGCCGAGCGGGCGCCGCACCCGCGCGTAGCCGAGATCCTCGGTTTCGGCCGTGTCCGGATACAGTGCGTCCTTCACCCGCTCGTAGTGCATCGGCGGTCCGGTGCTCAGGCCCGGGTTGAAGCGGCCGCCGGACAGGATGTCCACGGTCGCCCAGTCCTCGGCGAGGCGCAGCGGGTTCTCCCACCCCACCGGCGCGACGGCGGTGCCCAGTTCGATGCGGCTGGTGCGCTGGGTCGCGGCCGCGAGCACCGCCACCGGAGAGGTGATCCCGTACTGGAGGTGACGGTGACGCACCCACGCGCTGTCGAACCCGAGTCGCTCCCCCAACTCCAGCATGCGCAGCGTGTCCTCGTGCCCGCGGCCCGGCTCCGCCTCGTCGAACAGCCCGATCGTGAGAAACCACCGGAGGGCGATCCCTGCGGGGCGTATCTCGCCCGGCTGTTCACGAGAACGCAACACCGGAGGGCCGAGCTTCCGCGGCACCCACTCGCACTGGATCCCGGTGTGCAGTACGAACAGGATGCGTTACAGGCAACCTCAGTCGTCCAGTGGCAGCCGGCCGGGATGGCGCGGACGCCGCTGACTGACCGGCAGCAACGGCTGGATCCGCCCTCACAGGTCATCCGCCTGGAAAGTAGGGTGCGGTCGGCTGAGCTGGGGTGATAAATAGGCGATGTGACAGAGAGTCTTGAGTATTCCGCCCTGCTGCAACTGATCGACGAGCGGTCGGCCGCGTTCCGGAGTGCGGTTGCCGCCGCGCCCAGCCTTGACGCGCCGGTGCCGTCCTGCCCCGAGTGGACGTTGTTCGATCTGGTGCAGCACCTGGGTACGGGCCAGCGCTGGTGGGCCGCGATCGTCGCCGCGGGCCCGGCCGAGGCTCCGCCGGCCAAGGATGCCGCGGAAGCGCCGCGCGAGCTCGAGGCGCTGCTGGCCTGGTACGCCGAGTCGAACGAGCTGCTGCTGAGTGCGCTGCGCAAGGCCGGCCCGGAGCGCGAGTGCTGGACGTGGTGGAGCGCCGGCGTGTCGCCGGCGAATGCCTGGGGCGTTGCCCGGCGCCGGGTGCACGAGGTGCTGGTCCACACGTACGACGCCCAGCTCGCCGCAGGCGCAGTGCAGCCGATGCCGGCGGACGTCGCGATCGACGGCGTGGCCGAGTTCCTCGACACCTGCAACTCCACCCCGGCGGCCTGGCCGCACGAGGCCGCCACCATCCACTACCACGCCACCGAGGGCCGCTCCTGGCTCCTCGCGCTGGACAGCACCGGCGCCTGGCCCGCACCCCTCACGGACGACGCCGAGCCCCCTTCCGCTGCGGCCACGGGTACGGCCGAGCAGCTGCTCCTCTTCGTCTGGGGCCGCCTCACGCTGAGCGACCTGAAGATCGAGGGCGACCAGCAGGTGTTCGAGCAGCTGATCGCCTGGGAGCCCGAGGAGTAGCCAGTCAATACCGCCAGCGGACGGCCTCGATGACGTCCGCGCCGGTGAACATCGCACGGCACTGCCGACTCTGCTGTTGCATGCCGATGCCGCGTAGTTGCGCGAAGAGGGCAGTCGCCGTTTCGTCGGGGTGCCACGCGGGGCGGATCGTTTCGGGATCGGCGTGAAGCCCCCGGGGCCCGGGGTGTGTTGAACGATTTTCAGGTCGATGCCGAGAGTGGCTGCGTGCTCGACGAAGTGTTTGCGGTAGCCGCCGTCGACCCCAGACCTTGCGGACGGCGGGGGTGGTCCGCGCCAACCTGGCCGAGGCACGCAAGGCGCACGTGCACGCGGTCGAGAGCGTGACGAAGCCCGGGACGCGCGCGAAGCGGATCGAAATGGCGGTGGCGGCCCAGTGCGAGGAGCCGTTCAAGTAGGAGGCCGCGCGGGAGGGGGGGGCACTTGAAGATCCGCGATGGCGCGGTCGCCAACCGGCCCATCTATGTGGCCCTGGCCGTCACCACTGAGGGTCGGCGGGAGATCCTCGGGTTGTGGGCCGGCGACGGCGGCGAGGGCGCCAAGCACTGGCTGCACATCCTCACCGAGATCAAGAACCGCGGCGTGGGTGACGTGCTGATGCTCGTCTGCGACGGGCTCAAGGGCCTGCCCGAGGCGGTGGAGACGGTCTGGCCGAGGACCATCGTGCAGACCTGCGTCGTGCATCTGCTGCGGAACTCCTTCCGCTATGCCGCCCGCCAGGACTGTGACAAGATCGCCAAGCTCCTCAAGCCCGTCTACACCGCGGCGACCGAGGCGCCGTCCTGGAGCGGTTCGCCGAGTTCGCCGATGCCTGGGGCAGGAAGTATCCGGCGATCGTGAAGCTGTGGGAGAACGCGTGGGAGGAGTTCACCCCGTTCCTGCGGTTCGATACCGAGATCCGTAGGATCGTCTGCACCACGAACGCGATCGAGTCGGTGAATGCCCGTATCCGCCGGGCGGTCAGGGCGCGCGGGCACTTCCCGAACGAGCAGGCCGCCCTGAAGTGCGTCTACATGGCGATCATGTCGCTCGATCCCACGGGCAAGGGCCAAGCCCGCTGGACCGTGCGCTGGAAGACCGCGCTGAACGCCTTCGACATCACCTTCGACGGCCGGCTTTCCGCAGCCCGCCAGTAACCCCAACCAACCTGGTTATTCCGTTCATTTGACAGGCCCTCACCAGCTGCAATCGGGCTGGCGGCTGCGGTCCCGGGCTGGGCCCTGGCTAGGCAGCCGCGTGGGTGGGGGTTCTGTCCCGCTTTGGGAGTGGTTCGGGTATTCCTTCCACCAGCGCCACGACGTCGATTACCTTGCCGGCCTCGGAGCGGTCGCCCCACACGGGGTAGGTACCGTCCCCGGTCGTTGTGAAGGACATGAGCTCGCCGCTGGAAGCCGCGTCCCGGGTGCGGTGCATGAAGATGGAACTGTCGTTGATGTCCTCGTAACCGTCCTGGTCCGACTGTCCCTGGAGCAGCCCTCGGTCGAAGAGCGCGATGAGCGGTTTCCAGGCCGCGGCGTCGGCGAAGCAGCCGGTGGTGCCGTCGGTGTCGTAGCCGGCTGTCTGCTGCTCGATGAGCAGCTGGGGATCGTCGTCCGGACCGAGGGCCGTCTCCCGGGTCGCTGCGGGGGTCTCGCTGAGGAGCAGGCGGACGGCCGTGGGTTTTGTGGTCGTGGCCTCGGCGTCCTGCCACTCGCCGTGGTAGGTGAAGCGGGCCTGCGCCTCGTCGAGTACGTACTTCCCGGCGGGACGGGGACCGTGATGTGTGGCCCGTCGCCGTCGCCGTCGCCGTCGCCGTCGCCGTCGCCGTCGCCGTCGCCGTCGCCGTCGCCGTCGCCGTGGTCGTGGTCGGTGTCGGGGCCGGAGACGGCCAGCAGTCCGCTGGGCAGGCGCAGGGTGCCGGCCCGGTGCGGCTCCACGACGGTCATTTCGGGGTGGTTGCCGTCGGTCACGCGTGTCCCGGGCTGGAACAACTCGTTGATCGGGCCGGGCTGCGCGGGGCGCGGTGGACGCCAGCAGGTGGCGGGGGCGTCTCCGTCACATGGTTCGGCTGCCTGGGCCATCTCAGCCGTCTCGAAGGCCGGCGGCTCAATGAGCCCGTGTACCTGGGCGGAGAGCAGCGGCCACTCCCCGAAGGCGGGGCGGTCCGTCCGGTGCTCGTCGTCCCGGAGTCCGGGCGGGGGTGATGTAGGAGCCCCCGCTCTGGCCCTGCCTCTTCTCTGTCCGTCGGCCCCTCCTGTCCGGGAAGAGGTCCACGGTGATGCGTGGGCATGCCTTGTCGAACTCCGCCATCTCTGGGCCTGTGCAGTACCAGCCGACTGTGTACCGGCGCAGCAGTCGCGACGGGTCGTCGTCCAGCAGCCGCTTGTCCAGGTCGTAGGTGCGGCGGCCCTGGGCGTCGTGGACCCACAGCCCGACGTAGTGGTCCCGCCAGGAGACGGACCGGACTTCCAGCGGAGTCTCCCGGCCCGGCTCCCGGTACACCACCACGTACGCAAGCCCGGCGGCATCCCGCTCCCGGGCCTCCTGGGCGGACGTCGGCCGCCAGGGCGCACAAGCCTCCGGGTCCCACGCCTGCGCGTACCCCACCTCGACGACCACTGCCGCTCCTTTTTCTGCAATCTGCCTCGGGTCTGTGCTGAGCTGCAAGGTAACCGCTGTCCGTGACAACGGCCCTACTGGGCGGGCGGCGGGCCGGGGCGGGGCCGGCTCACCGGGCCGAGGACGTGCGATGGTGGTCGGGGCCCAGGAGGCGAGGACGTGCAGTCTGTCGCGGGTGGGGATAGGGCTTCGGCGGTCCACACGACGAGCTGCTTGTCGGGGTCGGTACTGGCGGTGAGGGTGTCCCATTCCAGTGACGGCTCGCCGGCGACGGGGTGGTTGACGAACTTGGTGCCCACGCTCAGCGTGGCGACGTGGTGGGCTGCCCACCCGGTGCGGAAGTCCTCCTCCTGGACGCGCAGTTCACCGGCCGAAACGGTCAGCCGCGGGTCGTCGGGGTATTTCGCCGCTTCCATGCGCTGCTGTGCGACCGCCGTGCGGGCCACGCTTCTCCAGTCGGCGCAGGGAGTGCGCATGACCGGGTCGGTGAAAAGAATACGGACGTAGGAATACGGACGTAGTTGCGGTGCCTTTCCGGCACGGCTTCGGAATCGGTGACCGTGGCAGTGGCGAGAGGGTACCAGGCGAGTACGTCCATGCGGCGGCCCATGACGACGGCCACGACGGCCGGGGCGGCCGTGAGGTCGTCCAGGACCCGGCGCAGCTGCGGCTGGGCCTTCTGCGCGGCGCGGCGGCGCGGCCTGGCCGTCTCCTTGCCGGCGAGCCCGAAGAGGTAGCGGTGCTGGTCTTCGTCCAGGTCGAGGGCCTGGGCCACCCCTTCGAGTACGGGGGCGGAGGCGGGCAGGCCCACGGTGCGGGGGTCGGCTCGGACAGGCGCGTCTTGAGGAACTCTCCCAGCTCGTTCAGATGCGGTGATGGGCTCATTTCTCCGGTGGCCCAGTGAATACACCGGCCGTGAGGGGGAGGAAGCCTTCCGGGGATGCCGCCCTCCCGGGAAGGCATTCTCCGCTGATCGCGTGTCCGCACGCGTGGCAGTTCGGAATCCGGCATGGCAATACGGTGCTGACGGAAGGGAAACGGAGACCATGGCAGAGAAGCAGTCCGCGGCCAGCGGACCGTCGGTGACCCGGATGGCCCAACGTCATGGGCGCTGCCGCCCAGCTCAAGGCGATCCTCGCCGACGCCGGACAGCCGCCGTTTCGGGAGGCAGCCGTCCCTGCGCAACGCAACGGCGTCTTCGGGCCCCGGCAAGGTTCCGCACGCGGAGTGGGCGCCGCGAAGCCTTGCCGGGGCCCGAAGGCAGCCCAGCCAGTCGGGCCCCCCGGCCCAGTGGCGCGCGAGAACCACGCATCACCCTCAAACCGCAACGATCAAGGAGCCACTCGATATGGCCGACGGATTCGAGCAGATCTTTCCGCTCGGAGAGACGAATGACGCCTACGCCGAGAACTTCGTCGGGCAGAGCTACTTGGCTCCGCTGACCGACGGAAGCGTCCCGGTCAGCAACGTGTCCTTCGAACCGGGCTGCCGCAACAACTGGCACATCCACCACGGCAGGGCCGGCGGCGGCGACCAGGTCCTGCTGTGCACGGCCGGCAGCGGGTGGTACCAGGCCGAAGGCCAGGACGTGGTCAGCATGGAGCCGGGCACCGCGATCCGCGTCCCGGCGGGCACGAAGCACTGGCACGGCGCGAAGGCCGACTCGTGGTTCTCCCACATCGCCTTCATCACCCCGGGGGAAGACGTCAGAAACGAGTGGCTGGAACCGGTCACCGACGAGGTGTACGGCCGACTGCCGAGGAGCGGAGCGAACGCATGAGCATTCTGAACGAGACCTACACCCTTTCCCACGGCGTCAAGATCCCGAAGCTCGGCCTGGGCACGTGGTTCATCGACGACGACAAGGCATCCGACGCCGTGCGCGCGGCGATCGAGATCGGCTACCGCAACGTCGACACCGCTCAGGCCTACGGCAATGAGCGCGGGGTCGGAGCAGGCATCCGCGCCTGCGGAGAGGCCCGCGAGAGCCTCTTCGTGTCGACGAAGCTGGCCGCGGAGATCAAGGACCACGACACCGCGGCCGCAGCCATCGACAACTCGCTGGCGAAGCTGGACATCGGCTACATCGACCTGATGCTGATCCACGCCCCGCAGCCGTGGGACGACTTCCGAGGCGGCGACTACGCCGAGGGCAACCGCGAGGCGTGGCGCGCGATGGAGGACGCCCACAAGGCGGGGAAGATCCGCGCGATCGGGGTGTCGAACTTCCTCCAGACCGACCTCGAGAACATCCTCGCCCACGGAACCGTCGCACCGCACGTGAACCAGGTGCTTCTCCACGCGGGGAACACGCCGGAGGAACTGCTGGCGTTCTGCGCAGAGCGGAACATCCTCGTGCAGGCGTACTCGCCGATCGCGCACGGCACGCTCCTGGACAGCCGTCGGATCACCGCGATCGCCGAGAAGTACGGGGTGAGCGTCCCGCGGTTGTGCATCCGCTATGCCCTGCAACTGGGTACCCAGCCGCTCCCGAAGACCGCGAATCCCGAGCACATGCGCTCCAACGCCGAGGTCGGCTTCGAGATCTCCGAAGCGGACATGGCCGCGCTGCGCACGCTCGACGAGCGGGACTACGGAGAGCACGCCGTCTTCCCGGTCTACAGCGGCAAGTAGACCGCGCCCGGGCCGGCCACGTCGCCCGGACAGCGCGCATCCTTACGCAGGAGCGGGCAGCCCGTGCTCGCGAGCGTATGCCGCACGGCAGCTCTTCGCGCAGAACCCCATGGTCCGGCCCTCGTGCTCGAGAGTGACCGCTCCCCGACCCAGGCGCACATGCATGCCGCACATCGGATCGACCGTGACCCCTTCGGGAAGGTCGGCATGGGCGGCATCGGTTCGCGACCGGTACTCCGCGGTCATGCGGCCGACGACCTCGTCGGCGGTGCCGGGCTTGCCGTCCATCCCGATACTTCCGTCGGCGATGCCGACTACGTTGATCCACAAGTGCCCCTCGGGGCGCTGCCACCCGTACGAACGATCGAGGCGGCGCACCGCGCGGCGCACCATGCCGACCGTGGTCCGCGACATCTCGGTGCGCCACGCTTCCGGCACCGTGAGGGTGACCCACAGCGGCGGCACGTTCCCGGGCCTCCAGGGACCATCGCCGGTGGTCCAGCTGTCGAGTTCGCGGAAGCCGACGTGCGTCATCGCGCGGGCACGGCGCATGGTTTCCTCCGCCACGCCCTCTTCCGCACCGACCAGCACCCGGCAGACGTCGCCGGCGAGTTCCTCTCGGTCGTCAGCGGTCAACGCACCGCGCGGGCATGCGATCTCGATGAGGAACATCCGGGTCCTCCATGAGTCGGAGACGCTCCGTCCAATATACCCCCAGGCGGTATGAAGGGGGGCTCGATTCGCAGAGGCAGTCCACTGTCGCGGCACCGAGCGTGGTTCGCTGCTGGACGGGGGACCGTCTCGACGACCGCTGGCCCCTTCCACCATGGCGTTCAGTGGCGCACGCGCCCGCCGTGTCAGTACCCGCCCCTAGCCTGCGGGCGTGAGTTCACTGACACAGTCCTACGCCTACCTCGACGCGTCCGCCGTACGGGAGTCCGCTTCCGGGCGCAGCCTTGCCCTGGAGACCTCCGGGGGCGCCACGCCGGTGGGGGAGGAAGCCAATCCGCGGTTCTTCAACGGTTTCCTGACCGCGCCTGCCGCCGCGGCGACGGCGCTGCTCGCGGTCGCGGACGTCGCGGCCACCCGGTACCACCGGCCGCGCTCCGCCGCCTCGCTCGACCCCGTCGTCACGGCCAGCGGCGACCGGCTGCGGATGGAGTCCTTCTCCGGCTGCTGCGGCGTCTACGCGCGCCTCGACGTCCTCGCGCCCGGCCTCGACGGCGACGACGTCGGCCACGGCACCACCAACGTCGACATCAATGTGCCCCTGCGCCAGGCCCTGGCCAGACTCGGCGGCCTCGACCCGCTGCGTCTGCGGGTGGGCCCGGAGGGGGTGGCGGCGACCACCCTCGACGGCCGGTTCGTGGAGAAGAAGGCCCCGCTTCCGCAGCGCTGGCTGCGCGGCTTCGCCGAGGCCCAGGTGCTCGGCGCCGGCTTCGTGCCGCGCGCCGAGGTGCCGCCCGCGCAGGCGGCCGCCGCCCTGCGCTCCCTGCCGAGGTTCACCCTCACCTCCGGTGCCCGCACCACGCGCTGGGTGGTCCCCGAGGGGCACACCCTGCGGCCGGTCAGCAGGCCGGTGCCCGGCGCCGTGTGCCTGCCCGGGGCCGAGCGGCTGACGGGCCTGATACCCGTGCTGCGGCACGCCACGGGCGTGCGGCTCTACGCCCCCGCAACCGCCGGGGGCGAGGACGCGGCCGTCGCCTGGGAGGTCGCGCTGCCCGGCATGCGGTTGACGCTGCTGCTCTCCCGGAGCGCATCACGGGGGTTCTCCGGTGAGGGCGGCGTCCTCGACGATCTCGCCACCGGGACCGCGGAGCGGGACGCGCGGCGGCTGGCGGAACTCCTCGCGTGGGAGGCGGAGTTGGACGTGTCCGTCCTGTCGGGCCAGGCCGGCCTGGCGCCCGGGCGGGTCCGCGCGGCGCTCACGGTGCTCGGTGCCTCGGGGCAGATCGGCTACGACCTCGCCGAGGAGGCGTACTTCCACCGTCACCTGCCCTGCGCGGCAGGCGACGCGGAGGCCCGCAACCCGCGGCTGCGCGGGGCGCGGGCCCTGGTGGCGGAGGGCACGGTCAGGCTCGACGGCGCGCTCGCGTGGGTCGGGAAGGACGACCACGCCCACATGGTCCGTGTGGACGGCACCGGGCGGGCGAGCTGCACGTGCCCGTGGTGGGGGAGACACCGGGGCGGACGCGGACCCTGCAAGCATGTCCTGGCGGCCCGCATGGTCCGTGACACGGCGAAGGGGTCGGAGCGGTGAACCTGATCGCGCTCGTGGAGGCCGGTGACACCCAGGGAGTGCTCAAGGTACTCGACGGACCCGCACTCACCCCGCAGCAGCGTGCCGCCCACCACGCGGCGCTGGACGCCCACTTCGGGCAGCAGGACCGGGACGGGCGGCTGCGCCTCGGCTACTGGCAGAAGGTGGCTCTGGCCAGTGCCCGCCTGGGGAGCGTCACCACACCCCGTGAAGCGGCGGACTGGCTGGTGGACAGCCGTGACGTGCCCGGGGGCTGCGACTGGCTGGTGGACGTGGTGGACCTGCGCCCCCCGGCGTGGCGCGCGGAGCTGGTCGCGTGCCTCGACGCGTTCCCGTGGGGACTCGGCGGCGGCGAGCGGTTCGCCCTGGCGGAACACATCGTCCTCGGCACCGGATGCCCGCTGCCGACCTCCGACACCTTCATCCAGGCCTGGCTCACGGACCGCCGGCGCGAACGCCGGTACTGGTGCGAGCGTCCCGGCCACGTGCTCGGCGGCGGGCGCGGCGCCGACTTCCTCGCGCGGCTGCGCAACGACGCGTTCACCCCGACGCTCCTCCCGCTCGCCGTGACCCGCCCCACGGTCCGCATCCATGCCTGCCGCAAGCAGGTCGTCGCCCTCGCCGCCAGGGGTGTCGTCGACCGTGACGCGCTGAGCCGGCGCACCCTCGCGGACCTGGCCCCCGACGGGCCCGCGGCCCGGGCGGCGTGGAAGTCGCTGTCCGGGCAGGGCCTCACCCCCGACGAACAGGACCTGGTGGCGCGGACCCGCGGGGAACTCGCCGCACCTCTGATCGCGCGCCTGCTCCAGGACGGCACCCGCAAGGAGACGGAGACCCCCCTCACCGACCTGCGGGCCCTCGCCCTCACCCCGGCCGAGAACGCGCCCCTGCTCCGCGACCACGTCGCGATGCTCGACCTGTCGGCCCTGGTCGCCGCCTACGGCCAGGACATCCTCATCGGCCTCGACGAGGCGGGACTTCTCGAGGACGACGTCGCCACGGAAATGTGCGAACGCCTCCTGCTCCGCCCCGAGAAGAAGCTGGTGCGCACCCAGCTCGCCTGGCTCGACCGGGCGGCCGAGCGGGACGCCGCCCGGACCGGCAGGCTCTTGACCGACGCGTCGCTCACCTTCCGGCATCCCGACGTGGACCTCCAGGAACGCGCCCTCGACCTGGTCGCCCGTCACCTGCCCGCGGCGGACGAGCGGGTGCTGTCCGGCCTGCGCGAGGCCGCCGGGTCCCTCGGGCCGGGTCTCACCGCGCGCGCCGCCGGACTCTTCCGCCTGCCGGGGCAGGATGCCACCGAGCCGTATGCCGGGCCGCGGCCGGACGCACTGTCAGACGTGCCGCCGGGCGCACTGTCAGGCGTACTGCCGGGCGCACTGTCAGGCGTACTGCCGGGACGTACTGCCGGACGTGCCGGAGCCGGCATTGGTCCACCCCATCGCGACCGCCCCCGAGGCCGCCCTCGAGACCGCGGTGCTGCTCGCCGACGAGGACGACGTGGTGGCGTTCGAGCGTGCCCTCGACGGTCTGGTCCGCCACGCGCGCCTCGACCGGGACACCCTGTCCAAGGCCCTCGGACCGGTCCTGCGCAAGGAGCCGGTGGAGACGTCGGACTGGACACAGCTCGACCTGTACGACGTAGCGGCCGCCGTGCGCGGCGACGAGCCGAGGGCGTGGCACATCCGCACGCGCCGCGAGAATCCGGAATTCCGTCACTGGCGCACCGGCAGGCCGGCCACCCCACCGGAAGCCATGCTCACGGCGCGGCTCGTCGAGGCCCTGAAACTGATCGGGACCGGCGACCAGCCGTACCTGCTCGCCCTGTCGACCCACGCCAACGGCGCGGTGGACGCGGCCACCCTGGCCGCTCGGATCGCCGAGTTCGAAAGCCTGCGCGTCAGACCCGCACCCGTCGACCTGGCCCAGGCGCTGCTGCGGGTCACCCCCACGGACGACCAGCGGGTGCTGGACGCGGCGGGCGCGCTGCGCTCGTCGGCGGGCCGGCGGCTGGCACGGTGGCTGGGCGAGGGCGGCGCACCGCACGGGGACACGACCCCCGAGGGCTGGCCCACCGGTGACCCGACCGGCGCGGAACCCGGCTGGTGGGACCCCGCGGAGCCCCGTACCGACCACGACCTGCCGCTCCCAGGCGTCGCCGCGGCCCTCCTCGGCCCCTACCGCACCCACCGCTTCAGGGCGTACTGGCTCCCCCAGCTGCCGCACCACCGCGACGAGCTGGCCGCGCACTTCACGCACAGCAACGAGCGGTACCTGCTCCCGCGGCTGATGGAGGCGCGGGGCCCCGCGGGTTACGCGACGCACTGGCAGATCCTGTGCGGACTCGATCGGAACCAGGACGCGGCGGTGGACGCCCTGCTGGTCCTCGCCGCGCAGGGACAGCTGGACGCCGGGCTGTTCGCCGGGCAGTGGCAGGCGCTGCTGCGGCACGGGGCGAGCACCCGTGCCACGGCGGCATTGCGCGCGGCGGCCGAGACCGGCGCCCACGCGACCGTCTGGTCGATACTCGAGGCCGCCCTGCCCGCCCTGCTGCGGGACCGGCCGGTCAGGGGAGCGGGCGCGGTCCTGGCCCTGGCCGTCGACTGCGCCTCCCGCTCCGGAGCCAGGGGCCGTATCCCCGAGGTCGACGAGGTCGCCGCGCGCAAGGGATCGAGTCAGACGGTGAGGAACGCCAGGCTCCTGCGCGACGTGCTGAGCTGAGGACGGCGAGCCCGTGCCCGGTACGGGGTCTTGCGGGCGGAAGGCGCGGACCACGTACGGCAGGGCGTCGACGCCCGGGTTCAGCCAGTCCGCGCCGGCCTTGGCGGCGCGTACTCCCGGGGCCCGCCCCCACCCTGGCGGGCGAGGGCGGGCCGCTGGGCCGCGATCGACGCCGGCGGTGAGACCGGTGCCGAGCCCGGTCGAGGCCATGGGGTTGGCCGAAGAGGTTGACCAGCAGGGCCTCACGCCTCGACGACGATGGTGCCTATGGCCGATTCCGGGCCGGGCCCTTGCGGCCGGTCGACCTTCCACCACCCCAGCACGTCCTGGTACTCCGGCTGCGGGATCGCACGTCCCTCGGCAGTCGTCAGGCGTCCCTGATACGCCTGGGCGTAACGTGCCCCGGACCGAGTAGACGCCGGGTTCGTCGGGCACGACGACGTCGCACGACACGTTCACCCACTCCGCCGGACCCGGATTGTCCTCCGCCAGCGCCTCGACGCGCGTGCCGGCGTTGACCACCTTCACGCCGCCCCCGCTGCGCTGCTTGCCGTTCCACACCGATGCCTGGGCCCGGTCCTGGCCCGCCAGGCCGACGATCACCTGGTTGACGGCGTTGCCGCACTCCGAGCAGTCGTGCAGCACGTCGAAACTGACCTCGTGCGAACCTCCTCCGCGGACGTGCACCACGTCGGCCCGGCCATCGATCCGCACGTTGCGGATCTTGAACCGAAATCCCGTCCCGCCTCCGTACGGCTCGACCATCTCGATGCCGGGAGTGGGAGTGGGAGCCGTGGTCCGGTGGGCACTGCCGTAACTCATCTTGTCGGTCATATGCCATGTCAACAGGTGGCGGGACCGTGGGAGTCGAGGTGTTCTGGAGCAGGTGCCGCACCAACTCGCGTCGCGGCCGGCCCGGCCCGGCGGCTTCCCGGCCTACTTGGACTCGACGCGTCCGACGGGGTCGGAGTCGGCCGCCAGCGCATCGCGCGCCGTCTGCCAGGCGGGGTCCTCGGGGTGGAACGCGCTGCGCAGGTAGGCCCAGGCGAGGTGGGCGAGGGCGGCGACCCGCTCGGGGTTCTCGTCGGTGGTCTCGGCGACGTCGTATCCGGAGACCCCGCCGAGCCCGTGCTCCGCGCCGAACAGGGTGAGCAGGGACTTGGGGCCGGGCGCGAGGGTAGGGGTCGGTGTGCCAGTCCGGGCCGTTGACCGTCAGGAAGGCCGAGTCGTCCTTGTCGCCGGCGACCACGAGTGCGGGGGTGGTCATCGTGGAGAAGCCGGTGGTCAGGAAGAAGGAGTAGTTCTCGACGGTGAACTCGGTCAGGGCGTCGCCGCCCCGGCCGGGCGCGGCGAGCAGTACGCCCGCCTTGATCCGCGGGTCGGCCAGGTCCACTTCGGTTCCGTCGTCGGGATCGGTGAGGCGGGCGCCCAGCAGCAGGCTCGCGGTGTGCCCGCCCATGGAGTGCCCGACGACGGCGATCCGGCTCCGGTCGAGACGTCCGGCGCACTGCGGAACGGCTTCCTCGACGGCGTCGAGCTGGTCGAGGACGCGCGTCATGTCCTCGGCCCGGGTACGCCAGTGCGCGGCGGTCCCAGGGGTGTCGGAGTCCAGGCTCAGCGTCCTGGAGTCCAGGTGGGTGGGCTGGATGACGACGAAACCCCGTGCGGCCCAGAAGTCGGCTAGCGGGGCGTAGCCGTTCAGCGAGGAGAGGTTGTTGGAGAAGCCGAGACCGTGCGAGAGGAGAATGACCGACAACTCGCTTCGCGGATCACGTCCGCACCGCCGTCCGCCTCCAGGATGCGAAGGGTGCGGTAGACGGTGGTCAGGCCGATCATGATGCCTGCGGCCTCGGCAGCCGCGTGCAGGGACCGTGCGGAGACGAAGTCCTCGCACGCCTGGAACAGGGTCAGCAGCTCGCGGCGCTGCCGTGTCGAGCGCTGGTTTGCGAGAGCGGAGCCGCCCATGGTCACCTCCCGGTAGATGACGCCGGTACCAGGCTTGACCGGGCCGGGTGATGCCGTGGCTGCGACCATCACCCGGCCCGGGGTCTTCAGACGGGCAGCCCCGTCCCGTGCTGCTCGTGCAAGCAGGCATCGTGGGCCCCGGGGACGTCCCAGACGGGGAAGGGGTCCTCGCCGCCGGTCCACTCGCCGTCCAGGAGGCAGTCCTCCAGCGCCGAGTGCAGGGCCGTCGGCGACAGGTCGGTGCCGATGAACACGAGCTCCTGGGCCCGCTGCTCGGTCGCCCCGGCCTCGCTGATGGCAGCGGGCTCGAAGCGGGCGACGGACCCGGCCTGGGACCACAGGCCGGTCACCCCGGGGCGCCCGGCCAGCGTGAAGAAGCCCTTGCTGCGCAGAACCGTCCCGAACTCGCCGCTGTCGAACCGCTCGGTGATCAGCTGCCACAGCCGGCCCGGGTGGAAGGGCCGGTCGGCACGGAACAGGGTGGAGGAGATCCCGTACTCCTCGGTCTCCGGGACGTGGTCGCCGTTCAGCTCCCGCACCCAGCCGGGTGCCTGCTGAGCCTGTTCCACATCGAACAGGCCGGTTCCGAGCACGTCCGAGGCGCGCACCTGCCCGCGGACCGTCTCGACGAGGCGTGCCCCCGGGTTGAGCCGGGCGAGGACGCCGCGCAGCCGCTCGGCGGAGGTGCCGTCGACGAGGTCGAGCTTGTTCAGGACGATCACGTCGGCGAATTCGACCTGGTCGATCAGCAGGTCGCTCACGGTGCGCTCGTCGTCCTCGTAGGGCGCGAGGCCCCGCTCGGCGAGTTCGTCGCCGGTGCCCAGCTCGGCCAGGAAGTTGGCCGCGTCCACCACGGTGACCATGGTGTCCAGCCGGGTGAGGTCATCGAGCGTCGCCCCGTCGTCGCGCGCGAAGGAGAAGGTCGCGGCGACCGGCATGGGCTCGGAGATGCCGCTGGACTCGATCAGGAGGTAGTCGAAGCGTCCCTCCCGGGCGAGGCGGTCCACCTCTTCGAGGAGATCGTCTCGGAGCGTGCAGCAGATGCATCCGTTGGTCATCTCGACCAGCCGTTCCTCCGTGCGCGAGAGGGCGGCCTCGCCGCCGCGTACCAGCGCGGCGTCGATGTTGATTTCGCTCATGTCGTTCACGATGACGGCGACCCGCAGTCCCTCGCGGTTCGACAGCAGGTGGTTGAGCAGGGTGGTCTTGCCCGCTCCGAGGAACCCGGAGAGGACGGTCACGGGCAGGCGGTCGTGCGGCATGCTGTGTCAGTCCTCCGGGCGGAGAAGGCCGCGCTCGTAGGCCTTCCGCAGGTGCTGGGGCACCAGGTAGGTGCTTCCGTCGACGGTGACGGGGGCGAGCGCCGGCGTGGTCGCGCGCCACTGCGCGCGGCGGTGCCGGGTGTTGCTGCGGGACATCCTGCGCTTGGGGACGGCCATGACGGTCCTTTCGTCGGCGGAAAGCCGGGACGGGGTGGGGTGGGGTGGGGGTCAGCGGCTGGAGTAGGGAAGCAGGGCCATCTCGCGGGCGTTCTTGACGGCCGTGGCGATCTGCCGCTGCTGCTGCCGGCTGACCCGGGTGACCTGGCGGCTGCGGATCTTGCCGCGGTCGGAGACGAACTTCCGCAGCAGGTCGGTGTCCTTGTAGTCGATGTACGTGATACCGGCGGCGTCGAGCGGGTTCGGACGGTTCTTGCGGGCGAGGGGTGCCTTGGCGGGGCGGGGCATGGGACTTCCTCGGTCGTTCGGTGGAGTGGGTCAGGCGGCGGTGTCGAGTAACTGGTCGAAGCCGGTGGGCCGCGGCCAGGCGGCGGGCCCGGAGGCCAGCTCGTCATCCGTGAGCAGGCAGGAGTCCAGCAGCGAGAGCAGCCCCGCGCGGTCCAGGCCGGGGGAGGTGAAAACGAGGTGCTGGCAGCGGTCCCCGTGCTCGGGATGCCAGTCGAGGGCGGCCGCGATGCGGCGCTCGGCCGGCATCATCTCCCAGGCGGCGTCCGGCAGGGAGGCCATCCACGGGCCGGCGTTCTCCACGCACAGTGCGCCCCCGGCCGCGTCCCAGGCGAGCAGGCTGTCCGGCCGGTCCGCCAGCCAGAACCGCCCCCGGCTGCGGGCCGCGGCACAGCACAGGTCTTCCAGTGCCTCGAAGAGGCGGCCGGCGTGGAAGGGCCGCCGGCGCTGCCAGACGAGGGTGCTGACACCCTCCTCGTCGCAGCCGTGCGGAAGGCGGGCGCAGGCGGGGTGCTGGGCGGCGGCGGCCGCGGTCACGTCGAAACCGGCGACCGCGGCGGCGGCCAACTGCCCGGAGGTGACCCGGACCTGACGTGCGGCCGGGTGCAACTGCCGCAGCAGCGCGAGGTCGTCGAGTCCGGTGGCGGGACTGTCGGAGACGGCGAGGACCGGCGCGTACTCAAGCTGTCGCGCGAAGGAGTCGCCCACGGTGCGCTGATCCGTCGGGGCAGCGGCGAGACCGGCCTCCACCAGGTCGTCGCCGTTGGACAGGCAGGGCAGGACGAGCGCGGGATCCACGGCGGTCAGCACGTTGGTGAGCCGGAAGCCGCCGTCGCCGTGGGCGGCGATGACCTCGGCCATGCCGCGAGGTTCCACGGAGTCCCACAGTTCCACGACCGCGAGGGAAGTGAGGCCGACGTCGGCCAGCCGCTCCAGCTCGGGTACGAGATCCTCGCGCAGGGCGCAGCAGGCACAGTCGTTGACCAGGGGCGTCTCGCCCCAGGACGTGGCGCCCGTGGTGTCGCGGACGCGGCGGCGCACCGCGCCGGCCGGGCCGGTGGACAGGTCGTGGTGCAGGGCGACGCTGCCGGGCGCCTCGCGCAGCAGCTGTGCGACCGTCTCGCGGCGGGCGTCAGCGTGCATTCCGCCGACGATCACCACGGGCATGGGTCCCTCGAGGGTCATCGCCGGACTCTGTCCTTTCCGTAGCGGTGCTCGAAGCGCTCGACGCGGCCGGCGGTGTCCAGCACGCGGGCGGTGCCGGTGTAGAAGGGGTGACTCGCGGAGGAGATCTCGACATCAACCACGGGGTAGGTGTGACCGTCCTCCCACTTGATGGTCTTCTCGCTGGTCATCGTCGAGCGGGTCAGGATGGCGAAGTCACCGGCCTTGTCGCGGAAGACGACGGGGCGGTAGGCGGGGTGGATTCCGGGCTTCATGGGGTGTGCCCCTGGTTCGGAGTGCGGGCGGGCGGGCCCGGTGCGGTCAGCGTTCCTCGCGGAAGTCGACATGGCGCCGTGCGATGGGGTCTAACTTCCTGAGGACCAGCCGGTCCGGGTTATTGCGACGGTTCTTGCGGGTCACGTACGTGTAGCCGGTGCCGGCGGTGGAGCGGAGCTTGACGATCGGGCGCAGTTCGTTGCGAGCCATGCGGGTAGCATACGACAATGATTTCCATTACCGATACGTCGGTGTAGAGGAAGGCCGAACCCGTATGTCCGCCCACTGCCAGCTGACCGGCGCCGAGCCGGTCTTCGGCAAGAAGATCTCCCACTCGCACCGGCGCACCTCGCGCCGGTTCGACCCGAACATCCAGAACAAGCGGTACTGGCTGCCCAGCGAGGGGCGCAACGTGCGCCTGCGTCTGAGCGCGCGAGCCATCAAGACCGTGGACGCGATCGGCATCGAGGCCGCTGTCGTCCGGATCCGAGCCCGTGGGGAGCGTGTCTGATGGCGAAGAAGAGCAAGATCGCGAAGAACGAGAAGCGGAAGCTGATCGTGGCCCGCTACGCGCAGCGGCGTGCCGAACTCAAGGCCGTCCTGGTCTCGCCGAGCACCACGGACGGCGAGAGGGCGGCCGCGCAGGCGGAACTCCGCCGGCAGCCCCGGGACGCGAGCGCGACCCGCGTCCGCAACCGTGACAGCGTGGACGGTCGCCCACGCGGCCACCTGCGCAAGTTCGGCCTTTCCCGCGTCAACGTGCGCGAGCAGGCCCACGCCGGATTCCTGCCGGGGGTGACTAAGTCGTCCTGGTGACGGCCGAAGAGGAGGGGGCGGCACGGGTGTGCCGCCCCCTCCTCTTCTGTGCTGCCCGTCGCGCCCAGGCCGATCCGGGCGAGCGCCGGGACCGGGATGTGGCGCGGCGCACGCAGGACGAGGCTTAGCGGCGCGTGTAGATGGAAACGACTAACCCCGGAACGATTGTCGTCACCATCAGGCGGCGACACGTGAACGTGGGGAGGGTACGTGGCGAAGGACGCGCCCCTGTATCTGAGGCCGCGGGTGGAGCCGCCGCTCGCCTCACTGCTCGGGGAGGTGAGGTTCCTGCACTCGCTGGTGGACGCGCTCGGCTCACCGCTGAACGTACTGCTCCCCGAAGTGGTCGCGGAGAACGCCGCACGTTTCCTCTCGGTGTACCGGCGTCACCGCCTCTCCGGCCGGGTGTACTTCGCGCACAAGGCGAACCGGTCCAGTGCCCTGGTGCGGAGGCTGGCCGCGTGCGATCCGGCCGCCGTCGGAGTCGACGTGGCCTCCCTTGGAGAGCTTCGGCACGTGCTGGGCTGCGGGTTCACAGGGGACCGGGTGATGGCGACCGGGCCCAAGGACCCGCAGTTCCTGTGGCTCGCGGCCCGCGTGGGGGCCACGGTCAATGTGGACTCGGCCGGTGAGCTGCGGCAGTTGGCCGAGCTCGTCCGCGGCCACGGCCTGAGCAGGACACGCGTACTGGCACGCCTGTCGGGGTTCGAGTCGGACGCCGGGTACGGCGGCGTCGGCACGCGGGTCCTGTCGCGCGGCAGCCGGTTCGGCACGCCGGTCGCCGAGGCCGAGGCGCTGTGGTCGGCGCTGGACGAGCACACGGACGCCGTCGAACTCATCGGTCTCGCCTACCACTTGGACACCACCGGTCTGGAGGAGAAGGCCCGCGCCCTTGAACGGTGTGTCCTGCTGATGGACGAGTGCCGGGCGCGCGGTCTGTCACCGGGCGCCGTGGACATCGGAGGAGGGTTCGGCGTCGGATACGTCGCCGAGGCCGCCGAGTGGGAGCGCTGGACCACTGCGCTGAGCGAGGCCGTACTCGGGATACGCCCGCCGCTGACCTGGCGCGGCCACGGCTACGGGCTGCGCGCCGAAGGCGGCACGGTGCGCGGAACGGCGGCGCTGTACCCCGCCCACCGGACCGTCGCCGGGCCCGGTTACCTCGACGAGCTGCTCTCCCGCCCCGCTCCGGCGCTGGGCCGGTCGCCGGCCACTCTGCTGCTGGATCACCTGAACGACCTGTACATCGAGCCGGGACGGGCCCTCGTCGACCAGTGCGGGGTGTCACTGGCCCGGGTGCTGGAGGTGCGGCGCACGAGCGACGCCCCCGACCGGTACCTGGTGCGCCTGGGCATGAACGCGGGGGACGTCAGCCTGGAGGAGCACGGCGTGCTCGTGGACCCCGTCCTGCTGCCCCGTGACGGAGCCCCGGACGAGCCGTACGGTGATGGGACCGGGGGTGACGGTCCGGTCGGGGTCCACCTCGTCGGAAACCTGTGCCTGGAGGCCGACCTGGTCACAAGGCGGCTGGTGTACCTGCCGCGACTGCCGCGCGCCGGGGACGTCCTGGCCTTCGTCAACGCCGCCGGGTACGCCATGGACTTCCACGCCCACCGGGCGCAACGGCAGCCTGTCGCACGGACGGTGGCGGTCACGCGGGAGGCCGGCACCTGGCGCTGGTGCCCTGACGAGGACTACTGGCCGCTCATACACCCGCAGAAAGGGCCGTTTTGAGGTACGACAGCATCACCGACGCCATCGGCAACACACCGCTGGTCCGCATCGACGCGTCCGTTCACGGACTGAGCCACATCGACCTCTACGCCAAGCTGGAGATGCTCAATCCCTTCGGGTCCGTCAAGGACCGGCCCGCCTGGCACATGGCCCGTCCGTTCCTGTCGCAGGCGGCAGGCGGCGACGGCACGGTCGTCGAACTGTCCAGCGGCAACACCGCCAAGGCCCTCGCGCTCCTGGCCGGCCTCAACGGGCTGAAGTTCAAGAGCGTGACCAACCGGATGCGCGTGCCCGAGATCAAGGAACTGCTGCTCCTGCTGGGTGCGGAAATCGAGGAGCTGCCCGGACGGAGCGAGTGCTTGGACCCCACGGACACCGACGATCCGCTGACCCGGTTCCACCAGGCGCTGTCCGAGCCCGGCAGCACCTACCTGCACACCGATCAGTACTTCAATCCGCGCAACGTCGAGGCGCATGCGACCGGGACCGGGCCGGAGATCGTCAAGGACCTGGACGGCCGGGCCCCCGACTGGTTCGTCGCCTGCGTGGGTACAGCGGGCTCCTCCACCGGTGTCGCCAAGGTGCTGCGCGAGCACGACCCCCGGGTGCGCGTGCTCGGGCTGGTCGCCGACAAGTCCGACTTCATCCCGGGCATCCGCACCATCGACGAGGTGCACCAGGTCGGGCTGTTCGACCCGGCGACGTACGACTCCATCGCGTCGGTCACCTCCCGGGAGGCCATCGACGGCATGGTCACGCTGATCCGCCGCTGCGGACTGCTGTCCGGGCCGACCGGAGGCGCGGCCTACCAGGGAGCGGTCCGTCAACTCGCCGCGGTCGACGCCGAGCTGGCTGGCACCGGAGACCGGCAGACCGCCGTGTTCATCGTCTGCGACCGGGCCGAGAGCTACCTGAGCTACGTACGTGACCGCCGCCCCGAACTGCTCGGCAGGGCACGGCGCGGCCACTCGGCCGCGTCGCTCACCGACGCCGAGATCCGTGCCGAGGCCCGTACCGTCGCCGTCGAAGAGGCACGGCAGTGGCTGGCCGGGGGTGAACCCCGCCCGCTGGTGATCGACCTGCGCGGTCCGCACGCCTACGCCGCCCTGCACATCGAGGGATCGGCCAACATCGTCGATGAGGTGTTCGACGAACTGGTGCGGACCGGGCTCCCTTTCAGCAAGCGCACCCCGGTACTGCTCGCCTGCCCCGTGGGGGAGAAGTCGCTGCGCTACGCCGCCCTGCTGACCCGCATGGGCCACCCCGACGTGCGCAGCCTCGCGGGCGGCATCGTGGCCTGGCGGGACGCGGGCGCACCGCTGGTGAGGGAGTGAGCCCGATGCCCGGCGAGCCCCCCGACGGCGGAGAGCCCTGGCAGGCCCTGGCGCGCGCCCAGTTCCCCATCCTCACCGCGCACCCGGACCTGGTGTACCTGGACAGCGCGGCGACCTCGCAGAAGCCGCAAGCCGTCCTGGATGCGGTGCACACCTATCTGACGACGACGAACGCCAACGCGGGGCGCGGCACCTACCCGTGGGCCAACCGGACCACGGAACTGGTCGAACAGGCCCGTGAGCGGGTCAAGTCCTTCCTCGGGGACCCCGCGCCGGACCGCTCCACCGTGCTCTTCACCGGCGGGACCACCGAGGGTCTGCGCACCGTCGCCCGCGACTGGCTCACCGGACACCTCACCGACGGCGACGAGATCCTGGTCCCGTTCACCGACCACCAGGCCAACCTCGAACCGTGGCTGGAGGCCCGGCGCTTGCTCTCCGAGCGCGGCACCGAGGTACGGGTGCGGGCCCTGCCCCGGCAGGCCTCGGGCGATTACGACCACCGCGCCCTCGCCGACGCCGTCGGCCCCCGCACCCGCTTCGTCGCCGCGACCCACGTGCACCACGTCTACGGCGGCGACATGAACGTCCACCGCATCCGTGCCGTCGTCGGCCCCGAGGTGCCGATCTGCCTGGACGCGGCACAGAGCGTCGGCCACCTGCCGCTCCGGCTCGACGACCCCGCGCACGACGTCGACTTCGTCGTCTTCTCCGGGCACAAGACCCTGGCGCTGCCCGGCACGGGGGCGGTGTGGGCGCGCAACACCCGGGGGCCGGCCCTGTGGCCCCGGGGATGGCAGGGCACCCCCAACACCGCGGGGATCGTGTCGCTGCTGGCGGCGTTCGACTGGCTGGACGCGGTCGGCGTCGGCCGCATCGCCACCCATGTCTCCGGGCTGGCCAGCCGCCTGACCGACCGATTGCGCCGGCTGGACTCCTACGAGGTCCTCGGCTGTCCCGCCAGTCTGGCCGCCGACTCCGCGCTGCCCGCGGCCCAGCGACGGCACGGCATCGTCACCTTCCGACACCGTGACATACCCTCCGACGACCTGGGCTTCATCCTTTTCAGCCACGGCTTCATGGTCCGGGCCGACAGCCTCTGCCAGGCGGGCGCGGACGAGAAGGAGGGGTCCGTCCGGGTGAGCCTGCACGTCTACAACACCGGTGCGGAGATCGACCGCCTGCTGGAGGTGCTGGCTTCCTTGGAGTGAATGGTTATTGATAACCGTTTCCACCTGTAGATTACGCGGTAGTCGCAAGAGGTGGGAGACGGAAGAGGTGCGCGACCGGTGAGCGTGAGCATGGAGACGGCCAGGACCTGGGTCGAGCGCTGGGAGCGGCAGCAGCAGCGGTACGCGCTGGACCGGGAGGAGCGCTTCACCGTCATCTGTGACGTCGTGGAGCACGTGTGCGTCGACCGCCCCCGGCCGACCCTGCTCGACCTGGGCTGCGGCCCCGGGTCCCTGTCCGTGCGGCTCGCCCGACGGCTGCCGGAGGCGGAGATCGTCGCGGTCGACATGGACCCCATGCTGCTGGAACTGGCGCGCGCCCATCACCCGGACGTCGCGCGCTGGGTGAACGCGGTGATCGGCGAGGACGGCTGGAGCGACGCCCTCGGCCTGGAGCGCGGGCTGGACGGCGCCGTCACGACGACGGCCCTGCACTACCTCCAGGCCCCCGCCCTGCTGAAGACCTACCGGAGTATCGCGGCCCTGTTGCGCCCGGGGGGAGCGCTGATCAACGGAGACCATTTCCCGCCGGACGCGCGCTCCTGCTCCGACCTCACCGCCCACGTGGGACGCCGTCGGGCCGAGCGCGCGGGCGACGGGAGCCACGAGGACTGGGAGTCCTGGTGGTCGGCGGCGGCTGCGGACCCGGAGCTGGCGAACCTCTTCGAGCAGCGTGAACGCAGTCGCCCGTCGTCCGGCGGTGGAGGCGAGAACTGGCATCTGCCGGTGAGCCGTCACGCCGAACTCCTGCGGGAGGCGGGGTTCAGCAGTGTCACGCCGGTGTGGCAGGTGGGGGACAGTTGCGTGCTGGTGGCCTTGAAGGACTGAGAGCACCGAACCCGCTCGGTGTGCCGAGCTGATCCGGCCCCACTCACAGGGCGAGGCTCATCAGGATCTCGTCGCGGTCGTCGCCGGGTGCCAGACGAAGCGCGCCTGGCCACCGCCCCACCTCCGTCCATCCGGCTTTGCCGTAGAAGACTTCGAGCCCCAAACCCGACCGCACCGTCAGCCTGAGCCGCTCCAGGCCCATCTCCTCCCGTGCGATCCGGCGGACGCGTTGCATCAGCGCGGCCCCGACCCCCGAGCCCCGGAAACGCACATGCGTCTGCACGTGGTTCACCGTGCCGCAGTGCGCTTCGAGCGGATGCGTCTCACGCCGGACGAGTAGCCAGCCCGCGAGGGCGACGTCGACGGTGGCCACGACAAGCCTGCACCGTTCGGGCGCCAGTTCACCGGCGATCCGGTCCACGGCGGCTTCCATGTGCGCGGAGGTCAGCGGCGGCAGCGGACAGTCCGCCGGGATGACCGCCCCGCCGGCGTTGACCACCGCGGCGACACCGTCGCGGCGAAGCTGTTGGGCCCGGCGGCCATGGTCACCGACCACGCCTTTATTGAAAATGATTACCGTCTCGTATAGCTTGACGTGGTCACGCTCGAACGATGGGCGCACCGGACTTCGCGTGCCCTGACGGAGTGCACGCCGCGAGCTGTCATGACGGGATGGGGAAGATGGGATCACTGGCACGTTCGGCGTGTGTGGTGGGGGCACTGAGCCTGACACTGTCGGGCCTTCTTTCGGCGAGTGCCGAGGCGGACGGCGTCAGTCGGGCGGTGGGCGGCGCGTACGAGGCGGACGCCGGCACCGTCGCCGAGGATGTTCACGACGAACGCATCGTCATCGACCAGGGGCATGTCGACGCCGTTGCCCCTCGTATGGTCGACGGCACGTTCCGCACCCTGTTCAGGGACAGCAGAACGAGCGACATCGTCTGGCGTGAACCGGAGTCGGTGATCATGCACCTCACGTCCGAGGGGCGGGAGGTCGTTCCCGAGCCCGCCGGCGGTGCGGCGTTCATCGGGGAGGCGGGACATGTCTACTACCTGATCCCTCAGGTGCAGGACTCCGCCCTGCTGTGGGCGGGGTGGAGCACGGAGGCGTTCTCCTCTTCGTCGGTACAGGGGAAGCTGAGCTTTTCGCTCGACCAGGTCGAGGGGCCTGGAGGCGTGCTGGTCTTCGGCTGGTCGCCCTTCGGTGAACCTCTGATGCGCTTCGACTCCCGCGACGGGCTGCCGGACACCTACGGGGTGCCCGCTGTGACCCACGAGCACGCCAACTGGGTGTTCACGGAACCGGGCGTCTACCGCCTGACCTTCACGGTCGCCGCCACGCTCGCTTCCGGCGAGCAGGTCAAGGACAGCCAGACGTACACCATGGCCGTCGGGGACATCGACCCTGACGATGTCCCCCTCCCCGGTGACCCTGGCGGTGACACCGGGGGGAGCACGGGGGGTGACACCGGCGGTAGCTCGGGTGGAGACACCGGCGGCGACTCCGGTGACGACACCGGCGGGAGCTCGGGTGGTGACACGGGTGGTGACTCCGGTGGCAACACGGGTGGCGGCACCGGCGGTAGCTCGGGGGGTGACACCGGCGGCGACGCGGGAGGTGGATCGAACGGGAGCACCGGCGGCGACTCGGGTCAGGTGACCGGTGGTGGAGCCGGCGGCGACTCGGGCGACGACACCGCGGGCCCCTCGGGCGGCGACTCGGGCTCGGGAACCGGTGGCACCTCAGGTGGTGCGGACGTTCCGGACGGCTCGGGCGGCAGGACCGGCACCGGCCTCGTCGCGAACGGCGGCGAAGGCAGCGCCGACAGCAAGGAGTTGGCGCACACGGGGGCAGAGATCGCCGTTCCCCTCGGCGCGGGCGGAGCGGCTCTCCTGCTCGCCGGTGCCGGGGCCGTGTACATCGGCCGGCGCAGGACGCACGCGACGGCGACTGATCACCACTGAGGCAAACGAGGACGCGACGGCCGCCGGCAGTCGCCGTCCGAGGAAGGAAACGTATCGCGATGGGATCAGTCAAGGACCATCGATGGGCAGTGGCGGTAGTGGGTTCCCTGGCCCTTGCGGCCGCTGTCGCACCCGCTGCGACAGCGGACTCGCCAGAGATCGGAGCCGGAAACTCTCCGGTCTCCGCCTCGGCCGACGTGGTGATGGCGCTGGACGGCGACCAGCTGACCCTGGACCTGGGGCAGCCCGGCGTCGGTGATCGCGCCGACGCCGACGCCGAAGCGGGCAGCGGCTCCCGCACGGACGTGTCCGAGGGCAGCCAGTACGGCACCGAGGGTGGAGCGGACACCGCAGCGGCCGTCCCGCGGTGGGACACCACCCAAGTTCCTGCCGGGAGCGTCCAGGACGGCACGGTCACGTGGGCGCTGACGGAGGCCCATGGCCCGGGCGACGTGACGGTCTTCGAACCGACGACCGAGACGGCATCGATTTCCCCGGACCCCGACGCACACGTGCTGTTCGACAGTCGTGACGGGCTGCCCGACACCCAGGAACTGGCGGCGGAACACACCGGTGCGGCGATCTGGGCCTTCACGGAGCCCGGGGAGTACACGATCGTCTCGCAGGCGACGGCCCGGCTCACTTCGGGCGCTGTCACCACCACCACGTCCGAGTGGACGGTGACCGTCCCGGCCGGCGAGCCACGGCCCACGCAGTCTCCCGAGGCGTCGTCCGCACCGTCGGCTTCGCCCGGTGAGCCCCGCGAGACCGGCCGCGCGACGCGCGCCACCTCGGACACCGCCGTTTCGAGGAGTGTCGTCGAGGCGGCGAAGGCGGACATCTCCACCGAGCGGGTGGTCATCGCGGACGGCCATGTGGACGCGGTCGCCGGCAAGATGGTGAACGGGACGCTGCGGACGCTCTTCAAGGACAGCCGCGACCCGTCCCACATCGTGTGGCGCGAGCCGTCGTCCGTCGTGCTGCACGTGAACCCCAAGGCGAAGCAAAAGGTGCCGAAGGACAGTGCCTACGCGTTCCTGGGTGAAGCGGGAAGCAGCTTCTGGCTGATACCGCAGGTCCAGCAGCAGGGTGTGGTCTGGGCGGGGTGGAACACCGAGGACCTGACCGGTGACGACCTCAAGGGCCCCATCGACATGACCCTCACGAACGTGAGCGGTCCCGGCACGCTGGCGATCTGGGAGACCGCCGGTCTGGGAGCTCCGGACGTTCTCTACGACAGCCGGGACGGACTACCGGACGGCCAGAAGGTCAACCTTGGCGTCCATGCCCACGCCAACTGGGCCTTCAGCAAGGAAGGCACGTACAAGGTGACCTTCCGTCTCAGCGGCACGCTCGCATCGGGCGGGTCCGCCTCCGACACCCGCACCTACACGTTCGCCGTGGGAGACGTCGACCCGGGCACGGTCACTCCCGGCGGGGGCGATACGGACGGCGGCGCCACGGCGTCCACCGGCGGCGGTGGGGCCTCCACCGGTGCCGGCGGTGACACGGCGCCCTCCGCCGAGCCGGGCTCGGCGCCCGGCGCCACCGACGGAAGCCTCGCCCACACAGGTGCGGGAGGGGCGCTGCCGCTGGCCGCGGGCGCGGGTGCGTTGGTGGTCGCGGGTGCCGCCGCGACCGGGCTCGTGGCGCGGAGGAGGCGTGCTGCGGTGCCGGGCGCCGGGGGCAACGGCTCCTGACCGAGCTCCTGACCGAGGCCCCACGTCGACCTCCTTATGTGTAATGACTATCATTATCATTAACGAAGCATACTGCGCTTCGGCGAATGATCCACCCTGAAAGGCCCTCATGACCCTGTCCCTGGGGCGTGTCACTCGACGCGCCCGTCAAGCAGCTTCCCTGTTGTCCCTGGGGGGAGTACTCGCCCTGGCGGTCGCCGCACCCGCCGACGCGGCGAGCGGTCCGGCCGACGGCCGCACGGTGTTGGGCGCCGGTCAGCACGTCGACGCCGTCTACCCGGTCATCAAGGACGGCGTCCTGGCCGTCCACTCACTGACGGACAAGGGCGAGACCGAACCCGACAACATCGCCCTCCACATACCCGACACCAAGACGTCCCACGTCACCCTGCCGGAGGAGTACTCCTTCCTCGGCAAGCCGGGCTCCGACGCCTGGATCAGTCCGCAGACGCAGGACATGTCCGTGGTCTGGCCGGGCTGGTCCTTCGAGGGCATCAAGCCCGGTGTGCTGAAAGGCACGATCAGCATGGACTTCGAGGGCTTCGCCTATGCCGGCGAAGCCAAGTCCCCCAAGTTCGCCGTCACCCAGCCCGGCGGGTTCGGCAACAAGAAGGTCAGCCAGCTCATCGTCCCCGGATCGGCGTTCACCAGCGTGTCCGGCGAGGTCGGTTCGCACACGCACGCCAACTGGATGTTCACCGCCCAGGGCACCTACGACATCGACTTCAGCGTCCACGCGACCCTCGCGAACGGCAAGGCGCTCGAAGACACTGCCACCGTGCGCTTCATCGTCGGCGCGGTCCCGGACGAGCAGAAGGCGCCGGTGGCCCAGAAGGTCCGCCATTACAGCGAAGGCTCTGACGACCTGCTGGTCACCCCGAACAAGGTGGACGGGGAGTACTTCGTCGGGCAGACCATCAACCTGACGGCGGCCTCGGACAAGGCCGAGGAGGACTCCGAGTACCGCTGGCACGTGAAGAAGGCCGGTGCGAGCGACTACACGGAGGACCCCGAGCAGCGGACGGCGGTCTACAGCACGAAGCCCGACCGCGCCGTCGACGGCACGCAGGTCTACGCCGAACTGCTGGAGGACGGGAAGATCCTGCAGACCTCCGAGCCGACCACCGTGCACGTGCGCCCGCTCGCCCCCACCACCACCCTGACGGTCACGCCCGACCGCAAGACGTACCACGAGGGCGACACCGCCCGGTTCACGTCGGTCCAGAAGCCGGAGACCGACGACGAGCACTACCACTGGTACCTCAAGCACCGGGGCGAGAGCGCGTACGAGTGGATCGAGGAGTCCAGGCTCGCCGACCAGGAGCTTCCGGTGACGACGGAGCTCGACGGAGCCCAGGTCGTCGCGCGGCTCTTCAACGCCGACCACGCCGTTCTCGCGGAGTCCGCGCCGATCACCCTTTCCGTGGACGGCGGGGGTGCCGCGGCGTCTGCGGTCACCGTCGAGATCGACCAGGACACCGAGGAGCACGCGGCGGGGGAGAAGGCCACCTTCACCGCCCATGTGAAGAACGCTCCGAAGGACCACTCCGTCTCATGGGCCGTGCGCCAGAACGCGGAGAACCCCTTCACCGAGATCGCGGGAGCACACGGAACGACGCTGACGCAGACCCTGCCCGCCGGCTGGAACGGCGCCCAGGTCGTGGCCTCCGTGAAGAACAGCAAGGGTGAGGTGGTCGCAGAGGGCACCGTGCCGGTGCTCAAGGTGACGGAGACCGGGAAGTCTGGCGTGCAGAAGTCCGCCGCCGACCAGCAGTCCGACTCGTCGGGCGCGGTGGTGTGGTGGACGGCCGGAGCCGTCGTCCTCGTCGTCCTCGCGGCCTTGGCCGTCTGGCTGGTGCGGTGCCGCAAGGACCGTACGCCCGCCGCGGAACAGACGCAGTGACAGGTCGGCGCCCGCGGCGAAGACACCGCGGGCGCCGTGACACATCGGTCGGCCCCTGGCCGACCTCTTCCCCTGGGCAGCGCCAGGTCCGTCCACGACTCGGCGCTGCCCCCTGCCACCGGAGTTGGTGCCCTATGCACGTGCCCCGTCCGGCAGGGCGGGCACTGGCCGTGCTTGCCCTGCTCACCGTCACAGTGACCGGTTGCAAAGGTCACGCCCGATCGGGGGACGACGAGAATCCTGATGCCGCCTTGCGCGTGGTGGCGACGACCGAGATCCTCGCCGACCTCGTCCGGCAGGTCGGCGGCGACCGGGTCCACGTCGACTCCATCGTCCCGCCGGGCGGTGACCCGCACTCGTACGAGCCCACCCCGGCCGACGCCGACGCGGTGTCCGAGGCCGACGTGACGTTCACCAATCATCTGCTGCTCGAAGAGCATGCGTTGATCAAGACGATCGACTCCAACGCGCGCAAGGACACCCCGAACGTGTCACTCGCCGAGGCGTCGGAAACCTACGGCGCCAACGTCATCCCGCTGGTCGAGGACATCGGGCTGGACGTCATCTGGCTGGGACTGCGCGTCCAAGGAGAGGGGGAAGCGGCCGGCGCCACCCGCTCCTCCGACGTCCAGCTCTCCGCCACCGACGTGGAGGGGCCCGGAGACCTTGTGGCCTACCTCACGGAGTCACTGGGGCAGCCGAACGTCTACTTCGACTCGTCCGACGGCCTGACCGCGAAGGACACCACGACGCTGCCCCCGGCCGCCCACACTCACCTGAACTGGGCCTTCACCAAGCCCGGTGTCTACAAGCTGACCCTTCAGGCCAAGCTGAAGAACGCGGGCGCGACGGCGAAACCCGTCGGACAGGGAACGTTCACCTTCGCGGTGGGGGTGGATCCGCACACCGTGGCCGACTCCGGCGACACGATCCTCGACGACGGCCACACCGACCTGACCGTGAACATCGACTCGGGCAAGATGTCGGCCTACACGGACGCACGGACCGACGGCAAGAAGCAGGAGGAGATCCCGCCCTCGGACGTCGTGATCGACGTTCCCAACCGGGCCCTGGACAAGGTCCCCTCGGGGGATCAGTTCTCGTTCCTCGGCGAGCCCGGCGCGGAGATCTACCAGCTTCCCCAGGCGGTCCTGGGCAAGCACGTGCACGGAGAGATCGATCCGCACCTCTGGCAGGACGTCGAGAACGCGAAGGCGTACGTACAGCTCATCCGCGACACCCTGAGGAAGGAGGACCCCGAGGGCGCCGCGCAGTACACGGCCAACGCCCGGAGCTACGAGCGGGAACTCGACCAGCTCGACGCCTACATGGCGAAGCAGATCGGCCGCATCCCCTTCGACAGCAGGCAGTTGGTCACCACCCACGACGCCTTCGGCTACCTGGCGGACGCCTACGGCATGTCGGTAGCCGGCTTCGTCGTCCCCAACCCCGCCCAGGAACCGAGCGCGGACGACGTACGGAAACTGTCCCGCACCATCAAGAATCTCAAGATCCCGGCAGTCTTCATGGAACCCAACCTCGTCCAGCGCGCCACGGTGCTCAACCAGGTCGCAAAAGATCAGAAGGTCAAGGTGTGCATGCTGTACGGCGACGCCTTCGACGACGACGTCCAGCACTACACCGACATGATGCGCCACAACGCGGACGAGCTGCTCTCCTGCCTCGGAGGTGAGAAGAAGTGAAGGGCATCGCACTGCGTTACGCCGTCACGGCCCTCGCCGTGGCCCTCTGCCTCTCTGCGCCAGCGACACTCCCCGCCGCGGCGGCCGAAGGTGCCAGGCCCGACACGGCCACCGGACGCACGGTGATCGCGGACGGGCACGTCGACATCGGACCTCGGTTCGCCGAGGACGGTTGGACCGTGCAGATCCGAGACGACACGGTCGACCCCGCCGTGTGGCGCGACACGGACGACGTCGTGCTCCAGGTCAAGGACACGGCCAGGATCAAGGTGCCGGACACGGAGGAGTTCGGCTTCCTCGGCAAGCCCGGCGACGATGTCTGGGTGCTGCCGCAGGCCCAGCAGCAGGGCGTGGTGTGGCCGGGCTGGAACAGTCAGGATCCGCAGGTGGCCGCCACCGTGGCACGCGAGGTGACGTGGGAACTGACCGACGTCACTGGGCCGGGCCACTTCGTGCTGTTCCTCAACGGAGCTTTCGGCACACCCGAGGTCGTCTTCGACACGGTCGAGCGACTGCCTCAGGAGACCGGCATCGAGGTCAACAGCCACGTGCACGGCAACTGGGCTTTCACCGAGCCGGGCACGTATCTGGTCGGCGTGCGGATGACGGCGACCACGAAGGACGGCAAGACCCACGACAGCCGGCGAACCCTGCGCTTCTCCGTCGGCCCGCAGAACCCGGACAGTGCCCTCACGGCGCAGGCTTCCGCGAGCCCCGACGACGCCGAGAAGCCCCAGGGCACCTCCGGCTCGCCGGCGGAGACGCGGTCGGACGACGGCAGCTCCTCCACACCGCTCTGGTTGGGGATCGGGGCGGCGGCTGTCGTAGCGGCCGTCCTGGTGATCGTCGTGCTGCGGCGAGGACGCGGCGACACGGCCGGCCGTGAACCCTCCGCAGAACCCGGTACGGCCTCGGCCGAGCCGACCGAACCCGGCAAGGAGAGGGGGGAGAACGATGAGTCGGCCTGAGGCGACCGACACGCCCGTACTCGAAGTGCGCTCACTCGCCGTGGAACTCGGTGGCCGACGTGCCCTCGACGAGGTGAACCTGGCGGTCCGCACAGGCGAACTGGTCGGCCTGATCGGCCCCAACGGAGCCGGCAAGACGACGCTTCTGCGTGCGGTGCTCGGGCTGCTCAGCCCACAGGCCGGCACCATCCTCCTCGACGGCCGGTCCGTGGACCGAGCCAGAGGCGACGTGGGATACGTACCCCAACGGCACGAGTTCGCCTGGGACTTCCCACTGTCGGTGGAGAAGGCGGTACTGACCGGACGGGTTCACCGCATCGCGTGGCTGCGCAGAGCCAGGTCCACGGACCATGACGCCGTGGCCGAGGCACTCGAACGGGTGGACATGACCCACCTGCGGCACCGTCCGATCGGTGAACTGTCCGGCGGACAGCGCCAGCGGGTGCTGGTGGCCCGCGCTCTGGCGCTGAACCCCACCCTGCTGCTCCTCGACGAGCCGTTCACCGGCCTCGACGTGCCCACACAGGAGTTGCTGACCTCGCTCTTCGGGCGCCTGCGTGAGGAGGGCAAGGCATTGCTGATGACGACGCACGACCTGCCGGCCGCCGCGGACATGGCCAGCCGGCTCTGTCTGCTCAACCGGACGGTGATCGCCGACGGCCCTCCCGAGACGTTGAGAGAGCCCTCGGTCTGGCTGCGCGCCTTCGGTGTGGCCGGTTCCGACCAGTTGCTGACCTCCCTGGGGGTGACGAAGTGAGCGCCGTGATCGACTTCCTGACCGACCCCTGGCAGCACCTCTTCATGCGGCGCGCCTTCGCGGTCGCCGTCATGTGCGGTGTGGTCTCCGGAGTCGTGGGGGCCCACGTGGTCCTGCGCGGCATGGCGTTCATCGGCGATGCCGTGTCCCACTCGGTCTTCCCCGGCGTCGCCATCGCGTTCGTCTTCCACTTCAACCTGGTCGTCGGCGGCGCCGTGGCGGGACTGCTGACGGCGCTGGCCGTCGCGGTGTTCTCCCAGAACCGGCGGCTGAAGGAGGACACGGTCATCGGTGTCTTCTTCGCCGCCGCCTTCGGCCTCGGGATCGTGATCCTCAGCACCGCGCCCGGCTACAGCGGATCACTGGAGTCGTTCCTCTTCGGACAGATCCTCGGCATCAGCGACGAAGACGTCCTCACCGTGGCCGTGATGGGGCTGGTCCTCCTGCTGCTCGCGGCGGCGGTGCACAAGGAGCTGGTCACCGTCAGCCTGGACCGGGAGACCGCCCGGGCCGCCGGGCTGCCCGTCTTCGCCCTGGACATCGTCCTCTACGCCCTGGTCACCGTGACCGTGGTGATCTCCCTGCAGGCGGTCGGCAACATCCTGGTCCTCGCCCTGCTGATCACGCCCGCCGCGTGCGCGCGGCTGCTCACCGACCGGATCGGCGCGATGATGACGCTGGCACCGGTGATCGGCGGCCTGTCGGCCGTGACGGGGCTGTACCTGTCCTACGCCTTCAACCTCGCCGCCGGCGGTCTCATCGTGCTCGTCGTCACGGCCGTCTTCGTCGTCTGCTGGCTCTTCGCACCCAGGCACGGGCTCCTCATGGGGCGCGGCCGTCGCGGTAAGGACGGGGAGAAGGCGGACCGGGACGACGCCGGCCTGCCGAAGGCGTCGGAGGAGACGGCGGCGGTCTGAGAATCGGCAGGGACGTGATGAGGCCGCTCCGCGAAAGGCCGTGGGGGTGGCACTGCCTTCACAGGCGGTGCCACCCCTACGGCCTTTGCACCGAGCTGCTGCTCAGCCGACGGTGAAGTGGTAGTTCACCGGGTCCGAGTTGACGGTCGTGCCGTCCAGCAGCGTGCCGGTCGCCTTGAAGGTGAGTGCGTACTCGCCCTCCGCCTCGAACGCCCAGTTGGTGTGGTGGTGCTCCCCGGCCGCGACGTTCACGGAGTCGGGCAGGCCGTCACCACTGTCGAACCGCTTCGTGGGTCCGCTGCCGCCGACGTCGAACACGCTCACGTCCGCCGGCCCGTCGACCGCGGTCAGCTGCAACTGCACGGCGTCGCCCTGGAAGACACCGGTGTCCACCTCGTGGGCGGCCCAACCCGCGTACAGCAGGTCGGGGTTGTTGGTCTGGGGGAGTATCCACACAGGGTCGCCCGGGGATCCGAGGAACGAGTAGGCGGAGTCCGCGGGAACGGTCGTCTCGGCCTCGGGCTTGACGTGGAGGACGACGTCGGCCGGGTCGTGCTCCACCTCCGTACCAGTGGTCTCCTCGGCCAGGACGAGCCCGAGGGCCCCGTCCTCGTAGCCGATGTCGACGACGTCGACGTGCCCTTCGGAGAGAGTGATGGGGGCGGCCTGCGCGGGGGCGGCCGCGAGGCCGACAGCGGCGATGGCAGCCCCGGTGAATAGCGCCGCACGAGTCGTGGTCGAGAGCAAAGCACCCTCCTGGGGTTGATGTGAACATGAGCATCGTAGATGGATGTGATAATCGTGTTCAATAACGGGGAGGGTGGCGTAACTCTCGTTTGAACGGGGGTGCATGGCGCACCAGTAGTGGACCGGTGCTAGTTGAAGATGGAAGTCGTTTTCGTCTATTGTCTGGTTGTCGTGCCGTCGATGACGTGCGCGGCTACCGGGGAGGGGCCCTCATGACCTTGTCAGACCAGGCGTCCGGACACGAGAGAGTCAGTGCGGAGCGGGACCGGTGCGTGGGGGCGGGACAGTGCGTGCTCGCCGCGCCCGCCGTCTTCGACCAGGACGACGAGGACGGGCTCGTGCTCGTCCTCGCCGAGCAGCCGCCGGCGTCCCAGTCGGACGCCGTGTGCGAGGCCGTGCGGTCCTGCCCGTCCGGAGCTCTCACCCTGCGGTAGACGCCGACTGGACCGATCGCTGTCGACGGCACGACCAGTTCGTACGCGCGCTCGTCGTCCACCGGTCACCCGCCCTCGTCCGGGCCTCAGTTCATGTGCCGTGGAGATCTCCCGGTGCTCGGTTCAGCTTGCGGAACGTCAAGGAGAAACATGTCCAGACAGTTCGATCGCCGTGCCTTCCTCCGTCGGGGAGCGGCGGGTGCCGCGGCTCTGGCGGTCGGACCCGGCCTGCTGGCCGCGTGCTCCACCGACGAGCCCCGCTCCGACGGGAAGGCCGGAGCGGGCGCCTCGCCCCGCTCGGGCGGCACACTGCGAGCCGCTTTCGTCGGCGGCGGCGCCTCCGAGTCCCTCGACTTCTTCAACGGCCCCTCCGCACTGGACCTCGTGCGCGCCCGCGCCTGGCACGGCACGCTCGGCAACCTGGACCCGAGCGGAGCCGACGGGGTGCGCTACGGCGTGCTCAAGGGCATCGACATCTCCGACGACCTGTCGGCCTACACCCTGCACGTGCGGCCCGGCGTCCGCTTCACCGACGGCTCCGAACTGACCTCCGCCGACATCCTGCACTCTCTCAGCGCCCTCGCGGCCAAGAGCACCCTGCCCGTGTACCGGCTCGCCGCCGCCAACTTCGACCTCGCACACGCCAAGGCCGACGGTGACCTGAAGGTCGTCCTGCCCACGCTCCGGCCCATCGCCGACGGCCGCATGATTCTGTGTCAGGGCAACTTCCTCGTCGTCAAGAACGGCACGAAGGCCTTCCGCAAGGGCATGCCCAGTTGCGGCCCCTTCCGGCTGACCGAGTTCACCGCGGGCCAGGGCTCCGCGTTCGAGCGCTACGACGACCACTACGGCCACGTGCCTCACCTGGACGGCCTGGAGCTGCGCTCGATCGCGGACTCGACCGCCAGGGCCGGCGCGCTCACCAGCGGCGAGATCGACTTCGCCCACGACCTGTCACCCGTCACCGCGCGCACGCTCGACGACAACGGGAAGGTCGAACTCGTCCCCACGAAGAGCCCTTACCTGGTCGGCCTCTCCTTCCAGATGAACATGAGCGCCAAGCCCTTCGACGACCCCCGGGTGCGGGAGGCGTTCAAGCTCGCCGTCGACCGGCAGGCCATGGTGAAGACCGTGTTCTACGGCAACGCCCAGGTCGGCAACGACCTCCCCTCCATCGGCTTCCCCGACTACGCCGAGGGCCTGACCCAGCGCGCCCACGACCCGGAGCGGGCCCGCGCGCTGCTCAAGGAGGCGGGGGCCGACGGGATGAAGGTGACGCTGACGACCGGCCCCGAGACGCCGGGCATGGTGGAGATGGCCACCCTCTTCGTGGAGGACCTGAAGAAGGTGGGTGTCCGCGCCTCCGTCCGGGAACTGCCCGCGGGGCAGCTGTACGCGGACTTCCCCGCGTACGCGGCGCTGCCGTTGGCCGGCTCCTACCAGATGCCCATCCCCGCGCTGTCGACCTACCAGATGAGCACGGCCGGCGGATCGCCTTCGGCGTTCGGATGGAAGGAGTCCGCGACCGACGCCCTCGTCGCCAAGGCCCGTGCCGAGAGCGACAGCCGGGAGGCGAAGAGGCTGGGCACCCAGGCGCAGCGTACGCGCTGGGAGGACGGCAACCAGGTGCTGCCGGTCTTCAAGCCGAACCTGAACGCCCAGGCCAAGGGGGTCACCGGGATCCGCGACGACCTCTTCGAGCAGTTCCCCGGCTTCTCCCAGGCCTCGCTGACGTGAACCTGGCCGCGTTCGTCGGCCGTCGCCTCGCGGGGGCGGTCGTCCTGCTCGTCCTGCTGTCGGCCGTCATCTTCGCGGCGACGGCGGTTCTCCCCGGGGACGCCGTGAGCGCGGTCGCGGGAGTGGACGCCTCCGAGGCGCAGCGCGCCGACGTCCGGGCCGAGCTCGGCCTGGACCGGCCGGCCGCCGAGCGGTACGCGGACTGGCTCGCGGGCGCGGTCCAGGGGGACCTGGGCCGTGGTTTCGTGGGAGACCGGCCGGTCACCGAGGTCCTGTCGACCCGGCTGCCGAGCAGCCTGCTCCTCGCCGGACTGACCCTCGCGGTCACCGCGCCGCTCGCCACGCTGCTGGGCCTGTGGACCGGTCTGCGCGGCGGCGCCGCCGACCGCTTCGTCTCGACGGCCGCCCAGACCCTGGCCGCGATACCGGAGTTCGTCGTCGCCGCGCTGCTCGTCGCCGTCCTGGCCGTGTGGCTGGAGATCCTGCCGCGGGTCTCCGTCATCCCCCTGGGCGGCACGCCGCTCGACGTGCCGCACGCGCTGGTCCTGCCCGTACTGACACTCAGCGCGGTCGGTCTCGCGGTGGCCACCAGACTGCTGCGGGTCTCCGTCGCCGACGTCGCGGCCACCCCCTACTGCGAAGCCGCACGGCTCAACGGAGTGCGCGGGATGCGGCTCGCCGTCCGTCACATCCTGCCCAACGCCGCGGGCCCCGCCGTCCAGGCGCTCACCCTCACCACGGGGGCGCTGGTCGGCTCGGCGGTGGTGGTGGAGAACGTCTTCGACTACCCCGGGATCGGCCGGGAACTCCAACTGGCCGTCGCGGCACGGGACATCCCCATGGTGCAGGGCATCGCCACCGCGCTCGCCGGGGTGATGCTCATGGTGCTGCTGGCGGGCGACATCTGCGCGCGTCTGCTGGGCGCAGGGGAAGGGCACGGACGATGACGACGGTCCTCACCCCGCCGGGGAGACGGCTACGCGCCGACCGGCCGGGCACACCCCGGCGCCGTCGGCCACCGCTGATCACGGGGGCGGCCACCCTGCTCGTCCTGCTGTTCGCCCTGCTGGGCCCGCTGGTCGCCCCGCACAGTCCCACCGCGCAGCTCGCCGCGCCCTTCCAGCAGCCCGACGGCCGTTTCCTCCTCGGCACCGACGTGCTGGGCCGGGACGTGGCGAGCCGGGCGCTCGCCGGAGGCCGCACCATCGTCCTCACCGCCCTGGCCGGTACGGCGGCGGCCGGAGCCGTCGGGACGGCTGTCGGCGTACTGGCGGCCCTGGCCTCCCGCCGGTTGGGCAACCTGCTGCTCCGCTGCGTGGACGCCCTCGCGGTGCTCCCCGGCCTCCTGGTCGTCCTGGTCCTGGCCGCGGGGTTCCCCGGCAGCCACGCCGCCCTGGTGGCGGCGGTCGCCCTGGCCACCGCCCCGTTCTCCACCCGTGTGCTGCGTGCCGCGGCGGACACCGTTCTCGGCAGCGGGTACGTCGAAGCCGCCCTGGCCCGGGGCGACGGCCGCTGGGCCGTGCTGCGCCACGACGTGCTGCCCAACATCGCCGGACCGGCCCTGATGGACACCGCGCTGCGCCTGGTCGCCTCCCTCCGCCTCACCGCCACCGCGGGCTTCCTCGGCCTAGGACCGGGTGGGGCGGCGCCCGACTGGGGACGCATGGTGAGCGAGAACGCCCCCGGAGCGACGCTGGCCGCCGCGCCGTTCCTCGCTCCGGCGCTGTTGCTCGTGCTGCTGTCCGTCTGCGTCGGCCTGCTGGCCGGGCGGCTGGCGGACTGGGCGGGAAGGGGTGCCGCATGAGCCGCGTGACCGTCAGCGCGTCGGACGCCGGAACGCTCGCGGAGATCAGCGGGCTGACGGTGGGCCCCGCGGCCGGAGGGCCGCCCGTCCTGCGCGATGCCTCCCTCTCGCTGCCCGCCGGGCAGGTGCTGGGCATCGTCGGCCGGTCGGGGTCGGGCAAGAGCAGTCTGGCGCACGGCCTGCTCGGGCATGTGCGTCCCGGGCTGGAGGCCCGCGCCGGAACCGTCCGGGTGGCCGGCCTCGATCCGTTCGACCCGGCGGACGCTCACCGGCTGCGCGGCAGGGTCGTTTCCTTCCTGGGACAGGACCCGGCCTCCTCGCTGAATCCCGCGCTGCGGATCGGTACCCAGATCGCCGAGGCGGTGCGACTGCGCTCGGCCGTGGCGGGCGGCGAGGGCGTCCGCGCGCGGGTGGAAGAACTGCTGCTGTCCGTGCGGCTGCCTGCCGACAGGAACTTCCGGCGGCGGCTGCCCCGGGAGCTGTCGGGTGGGCAGGCCCAGAGGGTGGCGCTCGCGCTGGCCCTGGCGGGCCGGCCCAGCCTGCTGGTCCTCGACGAGCCCACCAGCGGTCTGGACCCGGTCCTGGCGGACGGAATGCGCGGTCTGCTGGCCGAGACCCTGCGAGAGGGAGACCGCGCCGCGCTGCTGGTCAGCCATGACCCGGCCTGGCTCGGATCGGTGTCGGAAGACGTGATCCGCCTGGAAGCGGGGCGGATCGTCGGCCGCGGTACGCCGGTCGCGCCGTTGCCTGTCCAGCCGTCCGGCGCGTCCTCGGTCGGCGGCTCTCCTGACGAGATCCCCCGCGCCACTGCTGCCGCACCCGTCGTGTCCGACGGGCTCTTCGCGCGGGGACTGCAGGCCGTCCACGGGCGGACCGCCGTGCTGCACGACGTCTCCCTCACCGTCCCGGCGAGCTCCTGCACCGCCGTCGTGGGGGCGTCGGGATCAGGGAAGAGCACCCTCGCCCGATGCCTTGCGGGGCTTCGTCCGAAGGCGGCGGGGACTGTCGAGTGGCGGGGTGAGGGCGCGCCACGGGGACGCGGGGCCCCGGTGCAACTCGTCGCACAGGACGCCCGCGGTGCTCTCAACCCGCGCGAGTCCGTGGGCGCGGCGCTGACCCGCCCGCTCAGGGGGGTCGGAGGCCGGTCGCCGCGGGACGCGTCCGACGAAGCGGTGCGGCTGCTGGGGCTGGTCGGACTGGACGACAGCGTACTGGGACGCCGACCGGGGGAGTTGTCGGGGGGCCAGCGTCAACGCGTGGTACTGGCGCGGACGCTCGCCGCCGGGCCGCGTGTCCTCGTCTGCGACGAGATCACCTCGGCGCTCGACCCGGAGACGGGGGGCAGAGTTCTGGACCTGCTGGACGAGCTGCGTCGGACGCTGGGCCTGACCGTCGTCATGGTGACGCACGACCTGGCGGCCGCGGCCTCCCGCGCGGACCAGGTCGTCGTCCTGGACGAGGGCCGGGTAGTGGAAGCCGGCCCGCCCGACCGCGTCCTGGTGAACCCGGAGCATGCCGTCACCCGGAATCTGCTGGCCCATGAGGGCGGCCCGGTCCTCACCGTGCCGAAGTAGGCGCGGTTGAAGGGCCTCACACGGTGGGCCGGAGGGGCGCCCGGCACAGAGGCGGGCGCCCCTCCGTGCCGCGCGTCACCGGCGGAGCAACTCCCGCGCCAGGGTGGCCTTGTCGACCTTCCCGACAGCCGTGAGCGGGAGATCGGACACCTGGACGACCTCGTCCGGCGCCTTGTACTCGGCGAGTCCGCGCTCCTTGAGATGGGCGGCCACATCCCGCACGCCCGGAGCCTCGCCGTCGCACACCACGAAGGCGACGGTCCGCTCACCCCGGCGCTCGTCCGGCACACCCACCAGCGCCGCCGCGGTGATCGCCGGATGCACGAGCAGCTGCTCCTCCACCTCGACCGCGGCGATCTTCTCGCCACCGCGGTTGATCTGGTCCTTGATGCGGCCCACCACCACGAGGTGACCGGACGGCAGCCGCCGCACCACGTCACCGGTCCGGTAATAGCCGTCCGGAGTGAACGCCGTGCGGTTGTGCTCCTCGGCCCGGTAATAGCCGCGCAGCGTGTACGGGCCCCGGGTGAGCAGTTCGCCCGCCGCCCCGTCCGGCACGGGCCTGCCGTCGGCGTCCACCACCAGGATCTCGTCGTCCGGCGAGACGGGACGGCCCTGGGTGGCGCAGACGAGGTCCTCGGAATCGTCGAGCCGCGTGAGGTTGATCAGCCCCTCCGCCATGCCGAAGACCTGCTGCACGGTCACCCCGAGTGCCGGGCCGAGCTTCCGGGCATGCTCCTCCGGCAGCCGGGCCCCGCCCACCTGCACCAGGGCGAGGCTGCCGAGGTTCCAGGAGCCGGAGGCGGCCTCATCCACCCAGTGGGTGACGAGCGGAGGCGTGAGGGACGTCAGGGTCACGCCTTCTCGCTCGACGAGAGCGAACGCCGTCTGCGGGCTGGGATCCGGGGCGACCACGACCGTGCCGCCGGCCAGGAGGGTGCCGAGTACACCGGGGCAGGCGAAGGCGAAGTTGAACCCGAGCGGCAGCACCGCCAGGTAGACGGTCTGTTCGTCGAGGGCACAGACCTCGGCGCAGGCGCGGGCGTTGTACGCGTAGTCGTCGTGGGTGCGGGGGATGAGCTTGGGAAGTCCGGTGGTTCCGCCGGACAGCAGCAGGAGGGCGATGTCGCCGGGGTCCGCTCCGCCGTCGTCGGCACCCGGCGTCGGCGGGGCGTCCGGCGAGGTGCGTCCGAGCGGCGAGGGAGAAGCCGCCCGCAGTGCCTCGAACGAGACGAATCCGCTCTCCTGACCGGGATCGCCGACCACGACGACGGTCAGCGGCGAGCCGCTCGGCCCGTTCTCCGCCCGCACCGAGCGCATCAGCTCACGGTAGTCGAACCGCGCGTGCCGGTCGCGCACCACACAGGCCACTGCACCCGACACGCGTACCAGATGACCGATCTCCCGGCGCCGGTGGCCGGGCATGGCGTGCACCGGGACCGCTCCGAGGCGCTGCAGCCCGAACCAGACGAGCAGGAACTCGGCGCGGTTGGGGAGCTGAACCACGACGCGGTCACCCCGCCCGACGCCGAGCCCGCGCAGTCCGTGTGCGACGCGGTCGGCCTCGGCGTCCAGGTCCGCGTAGGTCCACCGGCGGTCCCCGTCGACCAGGGCGACACGGCTCCCGTGGTCCGCCGCCGCCCGGCGCAGGCGTGCGCCGAAGGTGACTCCCTCCCAGTGGCCGGCGGTCCGGTAGTGCGCCGACTCCGCCTCGGACCAGGTCTGTTCAGTCTCGGTCATGGGGTTCTGCCTCTCATTGCCGTGCCGAGGGCTCTGGCGCCGCGGCCCCTTGTGTGACTACGATGTGAAGTATAGAAATGAAAATCATTTCTATCTAGGGTGGCTTCGGTCCCTCGGACCAAGCCCCGCCGCCGACGCGGCCACTTCACCCGCCCCCTCAGACCGGAAGGCCCCATCAGTGAGCGATGAAGCAGTCGTCCCAGCGCGAACGGCGAAAGGTGAGAGGTCCCTCTTCACGCCGGACGTCGTGCGTCAAGCGGTGGCACGTGCGCTGGAGATGGCGCCGCACGAGCTGGACGACGACCGCGACCTCTTCGAACTCGGTCTCGACTCACTGATGTTGATGTCCCTTGCCGGCACATGGCGCCGCGCGGGCAGTACGGTCACCTTCCAGGAGCTGACCCGCACCCCGACCCTCCACGCCTGGACGGCCCTGCTCGGGCAGGAGCGTCCCGTCGAGGCACCGACGCGCCCCGCGCCGGCCGGTCCGGCCACCGCGCTCCACGCTCCCACCGACGAGGAACCGGGGGAGTCCTTCCCGCTGGCGACGATGCAGCACGCCTACTGGATCGGACGCCAGGACGGCCAGCCCCTCGGCGGCGTCGCCGCGCACTTCTACGTTGAGCTCGACGGCCAGGAGGTCGACCCGGACCGGCTCGACACCGCCCTGCGCGCCCTCGTGCTCCGCCACGGCATGCTGAGGGCCGTCTTCGACGAGGAGGGCCGGCAGCGCTTCGGCCCGCCGGGAGCCCCCCTCACCGTCCGCGACCTGCGTGACCGCGATCCGCAGGACGCCGAGACCGAGCTTGAGCTGCTGCGCGAACGCAACACCCACGCCCGCCCCGACATCACCTCCGGAGACGTCTTCCGCGCGGCCCTGTGCCTGCTCCCCGACGGCCGGACCCGGCTGCAGATCGACCTGGACATGATGGCCGGTGACGCCCTGAGCCTGCGTGTCCTCCTGTCCGATCTGCGCCGCCTCTACGACTGTCCCGACGACCGGCCCCTCGCACTCGGCCTCGACTACCGCAGGTACCTCGCGGAGCACGACGCCCGGCGGAAGGCGGAACGCGAGCAGCACGCGGCCTGGTGGCGCGAGCGCCTGCCGGAGCTGCCCCGCGCGCCGCGCCTGCCGACGACCGTCGACCCGCTGACCCCGGTCAGCGCCGGCGACCCCACGCTCACCCACTCGCGCCGCCTGCACCACTGGCTGGGTCCCACCGACAAGGCGGCACTGATCGGCGCCGCACGACGGCACGGCATCACCCCCGCCGCGGCCCTCGCCACCGCCTTCGCCGAGGTCGTCGCCGCCTGGAGCGACAGCCGGCGCTTCCTGCTCAACCTCCCGCTGTTCGACCGTGAGATGTTCACCCCGGACGTGGCCGGTCTGGTCGGGGACTTCAGCAGCTCGGTCCTGATCGACGCGGACATGAGCGCGTCCCTGCCCTTCGCCCGGCAGGCCCGCGGCCTTCAGGAACGCCTTCAGGAAAGCATCTCTCACGGCGCGTACGGCGGCGTCGAGGTCCTGCGCGACCTGGCCCGCGCCGAGGGGGCCCCGGTACTGGCGCCGGTCGTCTACACCAGCGCTATCGGACTGGGCGAGATCTTCGAGCAGGACGTCCAGAAGTCCTTCGGCCGCCCCTCCTGGATCATCTCCCAGGGCCCCCAGGTCTACTTGGACGCCCAAGTCACCGAACTCGACGGCGGCCTCCTCCTCAACTGGGACGTCAGGGACGGCGTGTTCGAGGCAGGTGTGCCCGACGCCGCGTTCGACGCCTACCGCCGCCTCATCACCCGTCTGATCACGGATCCCGACACCTGGGCCCGGCCGGTGGACGGCCTGCTCGCCCCCGGTGTCCTGCCGGGGCGCGCGGTGGCCGCGCTGCCACCCACGCCCGTACCGGACCGCGCCCTGCACACCCGCTTCTTCCGGCTCGCCGAGGCCGAGCCGGGCCGCGTCGCGGTCGTCCGCCCCGGCGGCGACACCCTCACCTACGGCGGACTCGCCGACGCCGCCCGCAGGATCGCCGCGCTGCTGCGCGGCCACGGCGTGCGCGAGGGCGACACCGTTGCGCTGACGCTGCCCAAGGGCGGCGACCAGATCACCGCCGTCCTCGGCATCCTGGCCGCGGGTGCCGCGTACGCCCCCGTCGGCGTCGAGCAGCCCGCCGTACGCCGCGAACGCATCCACTCCGTGGCCGGTGCCTCCGCCGTGCTCACCGACCGGGAGTACGCGCCGCTCTGTGAGGGGGTTTCCGCGGCCCCGGTGCTGCTCCTGGAGGACGCCGGGACGCACGAGCCCGCCCCCGTCGTCCAGCCGGACCCCGCCCTGCCCGCCTACATCCTGTTCACGTCCGGCTCCACCGGGCTGCCCAAGGGCGTCGAGGTCTCGCACCGCGCCGTCGTCAACACCGTCGAGGCGATGGAGGAGCAGCTCGGCCTCGGCCCGGCGGACCGCACCCTCGCGATCTCCGCGCTCGACTTCGACCTCGCCACCTGGGACATCTTCACCCCGCTGTCGCTCGGCGGTCAGGTGGTGGCCGTCGGACAGGAGCACCGCCGCGACGCCCACCACTGGGCCCACCTCGTGCGCGCGCACAGCGTGACGCTGGTGCAGTGCGTGCCCGCCCTGCTGGACCTGTTGATGGCCGCCGGGGAGGACCACGGCCTCGGCGACTGTCTGCGCATGGTCCTGCTCGGCGGGGACTGGGTCGGCCTCGACCAGCCCCGCAGACTGCGCGCCCTCGTGCCCGGCTGCCGCTTCGTGGCGCTCGGCGGCATGACGGAGGCCGCCGTCCACTCCACGGTCTTCGAGGTCGAGGAGACCGACCCCGCCTGGAAGTCCGTCCCCTACGGCGTTCCGCTGCGCAACATGCGGGCCCGGGTCGTGGACGGGCGGGGGCGCGACTGCCCGGACCTCGTCCCCGGCGAGCTGTGGATCGGCGGGCCCGGCGTGGCCAACGGCTACCGTGCGGACCCCGGGCGCACCGCCGAACGCTTCGTCGAGTACGACGGCGAACGCTGGTACCGCAGCGGTGACCTGGCCCGCTACCGGCCCGACGGCGCACTGGAGTTCCTCGGTCGCGCCGACCACCAGGTGAAGATCGGCGGTCACCGGATCGAACTCGGCGAGGTCGAGTCAGCCCTGGAGGACGACCCCGCCGTGCTGCACGCGGTCGCCTGCGTCCTCGACACGCCCGCACGGCACCTCGCCGCCGCCGTGTCCGCCCCCGGCGAGGCACCCGATCCCGACCAGGTACGCCTGCGGGCGGCGCAGCGGCTGCCTGCCTACATGGTCCCCGAGCGCCTGCTCGTCCTGCGCGACCTGCCGCTGACCGCCAACGGCAAGCTGGACCGGGCGGCCGTCCGCCGGGCGCTGACCGAGGCGGCTGAGGACGACGGCCCTCGAACCTCGGCGCCGATGGGACCGGTGGAGACCGCGGTGGCAGCCCAGTGGGCCGACCTGCTCGACGTGCCCGAGGTGGGCCGGGAGAGCAGCTTCTTCCTGCTCGGCGGGGACTCGCTCGTCGCGACCCGCATGATCGGCCGGCTGCGTGCCGCCGGATTCCCCGGCGCCCGCGTGGCCGACCTCTTCGCCCGCCCCGTGCTGCAGCACTTCTGCGAGACGCTGCACGCCGCCGCCACGGACGCACAGCCCGTACCGGCCCCGGCGTCGGTCCTCGTGCCCGACCCGGGCCGCGCCCACGAGCCCTTCCCGCTCACGGACGTCCAGGCCGCCTACTACACCGGCCGCGACCCCCGTTTCACCCTCGGCGGCGTCGGCACCTGGCATTACACCGAGTTCGACGGCACCGACATCGACCTCGGCCGACTGGAGCGCGCCTGGAACACCCTCGTCCGGCGGCACGCCATGCTCCGCGCGGTCGTGGAGGACGGACACCAGCGCGTCCTGCCCGACGTACCGCCCCTGCGCATACCGGTGGCGGACGTCCCGGCCGGCGACGCGACGGAGGCGCTGGCCGGCCTGCGCGCCCGCCTGTCCCAGCAGGTGCGCGGCCCCGCCCGGTGGCCCCTCTTCGCGGTCGAGGCGGTGCGCTACCACGACGGGGGCGTCGCACGCACCCGCATCGGAATCGGCCTGGACTACCTGGTCCTCGACGCCCTCTCCATCACCACGCTCTACGCCGAACTGAACGCGCTCTACGCCGACCCCGAGCACCAACTGCCGCCCATCGACGTGTCGTTCCGCGACTACCTCACCGGGCTCACCACCGACCCGGAGTCGGCCGAGCGGGCCCGCGCCCACTGGCAGGAGCGGCTGTCCGAACTCCCGCCCCCGCCGGCCCTGCCCTTCGACCGGGACCCGGCGACCCTCGACGCGCCCGTCTTCACCCGGCGCCGGCTGAGCCTGCCCGCCGAGGACTGGCGGGCCGTCAAGCGGGAGGCGGCCCGGCACGGCCTCACCCCGTCCACCGTCCTGCTGGCCCTGTACGCGGAGGTCCTGGAGGCATGGAGCGGGACGGACGCGCTGACCGTCACGCTCACCCTCTTCAACCGCCGCGACGTCCACCCCCACATCCACCGGGTGCTGGGCGACTTCACCTCCCTCTCACTGGCGGGGCACCGGCGCGACGGCGCGTCCTGGCTGGCGGCGGCCGTGGCACTGCAACACCGCCAGGCTGAGGACCTGGACCACCCGAACGTCCCGATCGACTGGCTGCTGCGGGAGTTCGGCCGCCGTACCGGCACCGTGGACGCCGCCGCGCCCGTGGTGTTCACCAGCGCCGTCGGCGTCGGGGACGCGACCCTGGCCGGACCGGGCACCGGCCTCCCCGCCAAGGTCTGGGGCATCTCGCAGTCCCCGCAGGTGTGCCTGGACAACCAGGTCACCGAGGAGTCCGGGAACCTGGTCGTCACCTGGGACGCCGTCGAGGAACTCTTCCCCGAGGGTGTACTGGACGCGATGTTCGACGCCTACGGCAGGCTGCTGCGGTACGCCGTCGCCGGTGACTGGGACGCGCCGTTGCCCGACCTGCCGCCCGCCTCCCACCTCGAACGGCGGGCCGCCGCCGCACGGGAGGCCGCCCTGGAACCGGTGGACCCGCGCCCGCTGCACGCCGCGTTCTTCGCCCACGCGAAGGCCGCCCCCGACCGGACCGCCCTCGTCACGACCGCGGGGGAGGAGGTGACGTACGGAACCCTCGCCGACCGGGCGCTGCGCACGGCCGCCGCGCTCGGCGACGCCGGCGTGGCTCCGGGCGACCTGGTCGCGGTGACCCTGCCGAAGGGACCGGAGCAGATCGCCGCGGCCCTCGGTGTCCTCGCGGCAGGTGCCGCCTACGTACCGCTGAGCCTCGAACAGCCCGCCGCACGACTGGAGCGGGTGCGCGCCACCGCCGCCTTCCAGGTCGTCGTGGGCGACTGGCCCGCTCCGGGAAGGACGAGTCCCCGCGCCCTGTCCCTCTCGGACACGCAGGGCCACGAGCCGCTGCCCGCACCATGGAAGGTACTTCCCGAAGCGCTCGCCTACGTCATCTTCACCTCGGGTTCCACCGGCGAGCCCAAGGGGGTGCAGATCACCCACGCGGCCGCCTGGAACACGATCGCGGACATCAACGCCCGGCACGGCATCGGTCGGGACGATCGCGTCTTCGCCCTGTCGGCACTGGACTTCGACCTGTCCGTGTACGACGTCTTCGGACTGCTCGGCGCGGGCGGCTCCCTCCTGTTGCCCACCGAGGACCAGCGCCGTGAACCGGCCCGCTGGCCGAGCCTGCTCGACCGCCACGGGGTGACCGTCTGGAACACCGTCCCGGCCCTGCTCGACCTGCTCCTCGACGCCGACGAGCAGGAGGCGCCGGAGGGCGGGTGCTTCGCGGGGCTGCGGACCGCGCTGGTCTCCGGCGACTGGATCGGTCTCGACCTGCCCGGCCGCCTGCGGGAACGCACCGACCGTCCCTGCGCCTTCGTCGCCATGGGCGGCGCGACCGAGGCCGCCATCTGGTCCAACACGCTCACCGTCGGGGAGCCGGACCCCCGGTGGGTCTCCATCCCCTACGGACGTCCCCTGACCGGGCAGCACTACCGCGTCGTCGACCGGGACGGACGGGACTGCCCCGACTGGACGCCCGGCGAACTGTGGATCGGCGGTGCCGGACTGGCCCGCGGATATCTGGCCGACCCGGCGCGCACCGCCGAGAAGTTCGTCGAACAGGGCGGGCGGCGCTGGTACCGGACCGGTGACCTGGGCCGGTTCCGGGGAGACGGACTGCTGGAGTTCCTGGGCCGCCTCGACAGCCAGCTGAAGATCGCCGGCCACCGCATCGAGGCCGGCGAGATCGAGGCCGCGCTGGAGTCCCACCCGGCTGTCGCCCGAGCCGCCGTCGTGGCGGTGGGGGAGCGCACCGCGAAGCGCCTGGCCGCATTCGCCGTACCGCACGCGCCGACGCACGCCGAGCCCGCCGGCGCCGTCGAGTCCGGCGCACCCGCGGCGGACCCCGGCCTCACCGAAAGCCTCTTCGCCCTGCTGGCCGAGCGCGTGCCCGTCTACGCGGTCCCCTCCCGCATCCAGCTGGTGCCGGCCCTGCCGCTCACCGCGAACGGCAAGGTCGACCGGACGGCCCTGGCCGCTCTGGCCGGACCGGAGACGGCGCCCGCCGTGGCCGAACCGCCACGCGGTGAGACCGAGGCGGCCCTCGCCGGCCTGTGGAGCGAGTACCTGCCGCACTGGACGCCCGACCGCCACGCCAACTTCTTCACCGCGGGTGGCGACAGCCTCACCGCCCTGCGTCTGCTCACCGCGATCGAGCGCCGCATCGGGGCCACCGTGCCCGCCCGGCGCTTCTTCGCCGCACCGACCCTCGCCGCGCTCGCCGCGGACATCACCCGAACGCTCGCGGCCCACGGGACCGCCTACGAGACCGGAGAGCTGTGAACATCGCTGAACTGCTGGCCCGTTACGCCGACGAGGGCGTCGTGTTCTGGGCCCAGGACGGACAACTGCGTTTCCGCGCCCCCCAGGGCCGCCTCACCGACGCACACCGGGTCGAACTGCGGACCCACAAGGAAGCCATCCTGTGCCACCTGGAGGCGGAGGAACCGGCGCTGCGGGCCGACCCGGCCAACCGCCACGCGCCCTTCCCGCTGACGGACATCCAGGCCGCCTATCTGATCGGCCGCACCGACGCCTACGCCTACGGCGGTGTCGGCTGCCACGCCTACGTCGAACTGGCATACCCGGACTTGGACGTGGACCGCGTCACCGCGTCGTGGCGCGAGCTGGTCCGGCGGCACGACATGCTCCGCGCCGTCGTCCACCACGACGGCTACCAGCAGGTACTGGCCGACGTACCCTCCCTCGTCGTCGAGGCCGACGATCTGACCGCCCTCGCGCCGGCCGCCGCCGAGGTGGAGCTGGGGCGCACCCGTGCGCGGCTGTCCGCACGCGAGGCGCCCACCGACCAGTGGCCGCTCTTCGAGGTGCACGTGAGCCGGACCGCGGAGCGGGACGTGCTCCACCTCTCCTTCGACATGCTGGTCGTCGACCACGCCAGCCTGCGCATCCTCCTCGCGGAGTTCCAGCGGAACTACGGCGGTGAACCCCTCTCCGAGGCACCCCGGATCGCCTTCCGCGACTACGTCCTGGCCCGCCGCGCCCTCGCCGACTCCGACGCGCACGCCCGCGACCGGGCCTACTGGAGCGAACGGCTCGACACCCTGCCGCCCGCGCCCGAACTGCCCCTCGCCGAAACCTGGGAGGCGGGAGTCGGCGACCCGGGGGAGACGGGCCGCACTCCGGCTCCCGCGGACGCGGTGACCTTTCGCAGGCTGGAGGTCCTGCTGCCTGCGGCCGACCGGGACCGCCTCACCGGGCGGGCCGCGCGGCGCGGACTGACCCTCTCCACGGCACTGCTCACCGCGTACGCCGAGACGGTCGGCCGCTGGTCGCGCACCAGCCGCTTGACGCTCAACGTGCCCACGGTGGACCGGCCCGACCTGCACGAGGACATCGGCCGCCTCGTCGGCGACTTCACCTCGCTCGAACTGCTCGCCGTGGACCTGGACCACCCGGCCACCTTCACGGAGCGGACGCGTTCCGTGGGGGCGCGGCTCCTGGAAGACCTCGCGCATCCCCTGTTCACCGGCTCGGAGGTGCTCGCCGAGCTGTCCCGCAGGGCCGGTGCCCCGGTGCTGATGCCGGTCGTCTTCACCAGCGCCCTCGGCGCCGGCGCCACCTCCGAAGGTGTACCGCCCGAGGTGACGTACGCCGTGACCCGGACCCCGCAGGTGTGGCTCGACTGCCAGGTCATGCACCGCGGCGACACGCTGAGCCTGTCCTGGGACATCCGCGAGGGCGCCCTCGCCCACGGGGTGGCCGACGCCATGTTCGAGGCGTACACGGCACTCGTACGGGCCCTGGCGGCCGAGGGCGAGGCCGGCGACGCCGCCTGGGACGCGGCGGCCGAGATCCCGCTTCCCGAGGCACAGGCGGTGCGCCGCCATGCGGTCAACGCGACCGAGGGACCCCTGCCGGACGCCCTCCTGCACGAACCCGTACTCGCCCAGGCCCGGGCCACACCGGACGCCATCGCGGTCCGCACCCCCGAACTGGCCCTCACCTACCGGCAGCTCGTGGCCCGGGCGAGCGCTCTCGCCGAGGCACTGACCGCATCCGGACTGCGCCCCGGGGAACCCGTGGCGATCTGGGCGGACAAGGGCTGGGAGCAGGTCGTCGCCGTCTTCGGCACGCTCATGGCGGGCGGTGCCTACCTGCCTGTCGACACGGCCCAGCCACCGGCCCGCCGGGACACGATCATCGCGGACGCGGGCGTCCGCACGGTCCTCACCCAGTCCTGGCTCGCCGAGATCGACGACCTCCCAGCGGACGTCACAGCAGTCCCCGTCGACCTGCTCCCCGAGGATGCCGCGGCCACGTTCCGTGCGAACGCGGCACGGCGCGACCCGGACGACCTCGCGTACATCATCTACACCTCGGGCTCCACCGGCACGCCCAAGGGCGTGATGATCAGCCACCGAGCCGCCCTCAACACGATCGAGGACATCAACTGCCGCTTCACCGTCACCGACCGCGACCGCGTCCTCGGCATTGCGGGACTCGGCTTCGACCTCTCCGTCTACGACCTGTTCGGACCGCTCGCCGTCGGCGCCACCCTCGTCCTGCCCCACGCCGACCGGCGCGGCGACCCCTCCCACTGGGCCGAACTCGTCCGTGACTTCGGCGTCACGGTGTGGAACTCCGTACCCGGCCAGCTCCACATGCTCTGCGACTGGCTGCGCTCCGAGCCCCCCGCGGCCGACGCCTCGCTGCGCCTCGCACTGATATCCGGCGACTGGATACCCGTCGCGCTGCCGGATCAGGCCCGAGAACTCCTCCCCGGGCTGGAGATCGTCTCCCTGGGCGGAGCGACCGAAGGGTCCATCTGGTCCATCGCCCATCCGATCGGCGAGGTGGACACCGCACGCCCGAGCATCCCGTACGGCACGCCCCTGACCAACCAGACGTTCGCCGTGCTCGACCGGCACCTGCGTCCACGGCCCGACTGGGTCCCGGGCGAGCTGTACATCGGCGGCGCCGGCGTCGCGCTGGGCTACTTCGGCGACGAGAGCCGCACCGCGGAGCGGTTCCTCACCGACCCCGCCACCGGCGAGCGGCTCTACCGCACCGGTGATCTCGGGCGGTACCTCCCCGACGGCACCATCGAGTTCCTGGGCCGGGAGGACGCGCAGATCAAGATCCGCGGCTACCGGGTCGAACTGGCCGAGGTCGAGGCCGCCGTGCAGGCCCACCCCCGGGTCGCGGCGGGCGCCGTCATCGTCGACGACTCCGCGGCCGGAGGCCGACGCCTCGCCGCGTACGTGGAGACGGCCCGCAAGGACGGCACGGCCGACGCGGACCGTGCCGGGACCCCGGCGACGCGGGCACAGGCGCGCGCGGCCGCGGCCGATGCCGTACGGGAGGCCTCCGCGGCCGTCGACGCCGCACGGCTCACGGAGTTCCTGGCCGCCCTCGACGCCGTGGCCCTCGCGGAGATGACCCGTGTCCTCGACGCCTCGGGAGCGTTCGCGGACGGCGCCTCGCGCACGGCGGAGGAGGTGGGCACGGCACTGCGCGCCACGCCCCGCCACCGGCACATCGTGCGGCGCTGGCTGCGCGCCCTGGCGGCCCGCGACCGCCTCACCCACCGGGACTCCGACGACACCTACACCGGTCTCGTCGCCGTCCCGGAGGGCGAAGCGGAACGCGGCTGGCGGCGGGCCGCGGAACTGGAACACGAGATCGGCTGGAGCACGGAACTGCTCACCGTCATGCGCACCTGCGCCGAGCAGCTGCCCGAGCTGGTCTGCGGGGAGGTCGGCATCCGGGAGCTGCTCTTCCCCGGCGCGGCGACCGAGGCCGCGGACGCCGCCTACCGCGACAACCTCGCCATTCGGCACCTCAACCGCGCGGTGGTCGCCGCGCTGCGCGAGATTGCCGCGGGCCACACCGGTGAGGAGCGGCTGCGCGTCCTGGAGGTGGGCGGCGGCGTCGGCGGCACCACGGGCGAACTGGTGCCCGTCCTCGCCGAGTACGGCGTCGACTACCTGTTCACCGACGCCTCCGCTTTCTTCCTGAGCGAGGCCCGCGAACGCTTCGCCGACCACGCCTGGGTCCGCTACCAGCGCTTCGACGTCGACGAGGACCTGCGCGCACAGCATCTGCTGCCCAACACCTTCGACGTGGTGATCTGCGCCAACACCCTGCACGCCGCAGCCGACGCGGACGCGGCCGTGGGCCGGCTGCGGGAACTGCTGGTGCCCGGCGGACAGCTCGTGTTCGTGGAGAACACCCGCGACGAGAACCTGCCCCTGCTGGTCTCCATGGAGTTCCTGGAGGTCGCGGGACGGACGTGGACCGACGTGCGCGAGCACACCGGCCAGTCCTTCCTCACCCACGCGCAGTGGCGCGAACTCCTCGACGCGCACGGCGCGTCCGAGGTCGCCTCGTTGCCCGACGCGCAAGAGGCGCTGGCCCTGACCGGCCAGGAGGTCTTCCTCGCCACGCTGAAGGACGACCGCCACCACGTCCCGGTCGGCGAACTGGCGCGCACGGCGGCGACCCGGCTCCCCGAGTACATGCTCCCCTCGGTGTGGCAGGTCGTCGATTCCCTCCCCCGCACGGCCAACGGAAAGACCGACCGTGCCCGCCTGCGCAGCTGGCTGCCCCGCGAGAGCGGTCCTGCCGTCGTGGACGAGAAGCCCATGGACGACCTGGAGAGGGGCCTCGCCGAGCTGTGGTCGGAACTCCTCGCGGTCGAGAGCGTCGCCCGGGGCGACGACTTCTTCGACCTCGGCGGCGACTCGCTCCTCGTCGCCCGCATGGTGGGGCGGCTGCGTGAACGCGTACCGCAGGCCGCGGACCTGGAGTGGGAGGTCGTCCTGCGCCACATGCTGCGCCGCCCGACGGTCGCCGGGCTCGCCGCGTTCCTGCGCGGGCTCGCGGGCACCGAGGACGCGTCGGCCGCCGGGCCCGTGCGCACGGACCCGGTGATCCACCTGCACGGCGCCCGCTCCGACGACGAGCCGACCACCGTACTGGTCCACGCCGGAACCGCGACGATCATGCCGTACCGAGCGCTGATCACCGAGATCCGGCGCCGCTCACCGGGCCTCGCCGAGGTCGTGGGCGTGGAGGTCCCGGACCTGAACGGCTTCCTCAACGCCCCGCCGGAAGGGCTCATCGAGCAGATGGCGGCCGACTACGCCTGCGCCCTGACCGCCGACGGCCGCAGCCGTTTCCACGTCGTCGGCTACTGCCTGGGCGGCCTGATCGCCACCGAGGTGGCCCGCAACCTCGCCGAGTCCGGGGCGGAGGTGGAGAGCCTCACCGTCATCAGCAGCCACAGCCCCCGCTTCCGGCTCGACGACGAGCTGCTCGCCGAGTACTCCTTCGCCGTGATGATGGGCATCGACCCCGCCGACCTCGGCTTCCCGCACGACCAGTACCGGGTGGCCGCCGCGGCCGACGCGGTCCTGGCCGCCAGCCCCGGCGTCCTGCCGGACGGCGGACTCGCCGCACTGCCCGAAGAGTTCGCGGACGTCGCGGGACGCTTCAGGGAGCTGGCCGGCGTTCCCCGCGCCACCCGCATCGCGCGAATGTGCGAGGCGGTGCCCGCGTCGGCCGGCACCTACGAACCCGACCACATGACACGGCTCTTCCTCGCCTTCCGGCAGAGCGTCTTCGCCATCACCCGCTACGACGCCGAGCCCTACGCCGGTGACATCACCTTCCTGCGCCACGACGGCGCCTACCCCTTCCCGGGCAGCAAGGACGCCGTCACCACCTACTGGGAGGAACTCACCCTCGGCGACCTGGACATCGTCGACATCGGCGGCGACCACTACAGCTGCCTGTCCGTCGAGCACGCGCCCGGCATCCTCAAGACCCTCGCCGAGCTGACCCAGGGGGCGATCACCCGATGACCAAGCCCGTGATCGGGGTCCTGGGCGCCTCCGGCGCGGTCGGCCGGGCCGCCGTACGCGAACTGCGCGCCCTCGGCCACAGAGGCCTGCGCCTCGGCGGCCGGACCGCGGCGGCCCTGTGCGAGGTCGCCGAGGAGAACCCCGGCGGCCACGACGAGACGGTCTGGGCCGACGCCACCGCACCGGACGGCCTGCGTGCCTTCACCGAGGGCTGCGACATCGTCCTCAACTGCGGCGGCCCCACCTACCGGCTCCGCGCCACCGTGGCATCCGCAGCACTCGACGCCGGCGCGCACTGCGTCGACGTGGCCGGCGACGACCCGGCCGCCGAAGACCTCCTCAAGGGCGGCGATCCGGCCCGCGACGCCCGCACGGTCGTCCTGTCCGCGGGCGCCCTGCCCGGCCTGTCCAGCCTCCTGCCGCGATGGCTGGCCGGGCAGGGCCTGGACAGTGTCGCCGCGTTGACCGCGTACTGCGGGGGTCTGGAGCCCTGTTCGCCGACGGTGGCGCACGACTTGATGCTCTCCCTCAGCTCGGGCGGCGCGGACGGCGCGGCCTACGGCGAGGCCCTGGCGGCCGTCCGCGGCGGCCGCCGCGTGCCGCGCGCCCTGCGCACCGACGAGGACACCGCGCACCCGGCGTTCCCCGGCCGGGTCGCCGTACAGCCCTACCTCAGCGGCGAGAGCGAACGCCTCGCAGGCTGCCTGGGCGTCGACCGGCTCGACTGGTACAACGTCCACCCCGGCCCCGCCGTACGAGCCCTGCTCAACCTCCTGCCCGGCCGCCTCGCGGCCGGAGAGGACCGGGACCGCCTGGCGGAGCGGCTCATCCTCGCCGCCGAGCTCGACCTGGCCGGACGCAAGCCCTACTACGTCATGGACTTCGTGCTGTCGGGCACCGCCTCCGGGGCGCCCGCGACCGTCGGCGCGACCCTGCGCACGGCCAGCAGCTACCGGCTCACCGCCGCTGTGGGAGCCCTGGCGGTGGACGCGGTACTGCGGGGCGGGGTTCCGGCGGGCGTCCGCTTCGCCTGCGACGTGCTGGACCCCGACACCGTGGTGCGGCACCTGCGCTCTCACGGGGGCGCGGACCTCCGGCTCACCGGGGCGACGGCCGGCGCCGAGCTGGAGGAGGAGGGCGTCCTGTGAGCGCCTTGACACCACTGCGCGTGCTGGTCTGCGGCACCAACTTCGGCCGCTTCTACGCCGAAGCCGCACGCCGGCGCCCCGGATACACCCTGGCCGGCATCCTGAGCCGGGGATCGCAAGCCTCCAGGGAGTACGCCGAGAGCCTGGGCGTCCCCTTCCACACGGACGTCGGCGACCTCCCCGACGACGTCGACGCCGCCTGCGTCGCGGTGAGTTCATCCATCTCGGGCGGGCAGGGAACCGACCTGGCCCGGGCGCTCATGGACCGGGGCATCCACGTGCTCCAGGAACACCCCCTGCACGTCACCGAGCTGACGGAGAACCTCAAGCACGCCCGCCGCCGAGGGGTGCAGTACCGGCTCAACACCCACTACCCGCACGTCGCCCCGGTCCGCTCCTTCATCGAGGCGGCCCGGCGGCTCGTCGCACGGCAGCGCCCGCTCTTCCTGGACGCCGCCACCCCCATCCACCTGATGCACCCCCTGGTGGACATCCTCGGGCAGGCCATGGGCACCCTGCGACCCTGGCGCTTCGCGGACCCGGCACCGCTGCCCGCTGGCATCGGCCCCCAGCCGTTCCGCTCCCTGCACGGCGTATTCGCAGGCGCGCCCCTCACCCTGAGGGTGCACCACCAGCTCGACCCGTCCGACCGGGACAACCACGCCCTGCACTGGCACCGGATCTCCCTCGGCACGGAGGGCGGGGTCCTCACCCTGGCCGACACCCACGGGCCCGTCCTGTGGAGCCCCCGGATGCACATCGGGCGGGACGCCGACCAGCGCTTCGTCCTGGACGGCCCCGGCACCGGCCGCCTGGGACTCGGGAGCACGGCGGTGGTCGGCAGCACGGGCTCCTTCCGCACCGTCTTCTCCGACCTGTGGCCGGAAGCGATCGGCAGCGCGCTCGACGGGCTCCGCGCCGCCATCGCGCAGGGCGGCGACGCTCTGCGCGCGGGCCAGTACGACCTGGCTGTGTGCCGCCTCTGGACCGACCTCGCGGCCCGGCTGGGGCCTCCCGAGATCGTCCGGCCGGCCACGCCGCGCCCCCTCGCGGTGAGCGACGTCTTCCCCGCACAGGAGCGGTCCCGGCAGCCCCGCCCCGAGCCGGCCCCGCCTCACGACGCCCGGGTCGCGGCGGGTCCCGGCTCGGACGGGGTGCCGGTCCGCCCCGCACCGGAAACGACGCCGGGCCGGCCGTCGGACGCCGCCGCGTACTCCCCGTCGGCCGAGTTCTTCGACCTCGTCGCCGCCGAACACACCGCGACCGCGATCGCCCCGGCCGTGGCCGCGCTCCTCGCCGACGCCGACCTCGGCACCGGGCCGGTGGTGGACATCGGCGCCGGCACCGGTCTGCTGACCGAGGCGGTCGCCCGGGCACGGCCGGACGCGGAGATCATCGCCTGCGAACCGTCGGTCGGCATGCGCGCCGTGCTCACCAGCCGGGTCTTCAGCGACGAGGACCTGCGGACCCGGGTGACCGTCACCGCGGACGCCGCTCCCGAGCTCGACCTTCCCGACCGGATCAGCGTCGTCCTGCTCTGCGGAGTCCTCGGCCACCTCGACGCGGAGGAGCGGGCCAGGCTGTGGCAGCGGGTTACCCGGCGGCTGGCGCCCGGCGGACTCGTGATCGTCGAACTCATGCAGTTCGAGGAGCCGACGACCCTGCCCGAGACCCGGCTCGCCACCGCGACCGCCGGACGCCACCGCTACGAGTGGTCGTTCGGCGGCGCACCGGACGAGGCGGAGGACGGCGCGATGCGCCTGCACTCCACCTGGCGGGTCTACCGGGACGGCGCCCCGCAGGCGCAACGCGAGGTCCACGACTCCTACCGCTGGGCGCCCTTCGGCCTGAAGGACGTCGTCGCCGAGTCCGGCATGACCGCACGCACCCTGCCCACCCGGCCCGGAGCACCCCCGCTGGCCGTGCTCACCCGGACCCCGGACACGTCCGTCCCGGCCGCCGGACCGCACGTGCCGCGCGCGCGGACCGCGCCCGGCGGTCCCAGCACCCCGGGCGCCCCGGCAACCCCGCGCACCACCCCTCTCCTCTTCTCCTCCTCCGACGGCTAGGACCCTTCATGACAAGCCCCGAGACCCCGACGGTGCCCCGGCCCCCCGGCGAATCCCGCACGGACCCCGCGGCCCCGCCCCGGGACTTCCCCATCCAGCGCGGTTGCCCCTTCGCGGCGCCCGCGGAGTACGACACGCTGCGCACCCACGAGCCGGTCGCCCGCGTCACCCTGCCGACCAAGCGCGAAGCCTGGGTGGTCACCCGCTACGACGACGTACGCGAACTGCTCTCCGACCCCCGGGTCAGCGCCGACATCCGCCGCCCCAACTTCCCCGCCCTCGGCGAGGGCGAGCAGGAGGCCGGGGCGAGGTTCCGCCCCTTCATCCGCACCGACGCCCCCGAGCACACCAAGTACCGGCGCATGCTCCTGCCGGTGTTCACCGTGCGCCGGGTGCGCGCCATGCGCCCGGCCGTCCAGGCCCGCGTCGACGAGATCCTCGACGACATGCTCGCCGCCGACGGCCCGGTGGACTTCGTCTCCGCGTACGCCAACGCCGTCTCCACCTCGGTGATCTGCGAACTGCTCGGCATCCCCCGCGAGAACCTGGAGTTCTTCCGGGACGTCACCCGCGTCTCCGGCTCCCGCCACAGCACCGCCGAGCAGGTCTCCGAAGCCCTCGGCGGCCTCTTCGGCCTGCTCGCCGGACTCGTCGGCCAGCGGCGGGAGGATCCCCGCGACGACCTGATCTCCAAGCTCGTCACCGAGCACCTCGTCCCCGGCCACGTGACCACGGAGCAGCTGCTCTCGACCCTCGGCATCACCATCAACGCCGGCCGCGAGACCACCACCAGCATGATCGCCCTGAGCACCCTGCTCCTCCTGGACCGGCCGGAGCTGATGGAGGAACTGCGCCGGGACCGCTCCCTGATGCCGGCCGCCGTCGACGAACTCCTGCGCGTCCTGTCCGTCGCCGACTCCATCCCCCTGCGCGTGGCCGCCGAGGACATCGACCTGTCCGGCCGGACGATCCCCGCCGACGACGGCGTCATCGCCCTCCTCGCCGGGGCCAACCACGACCCCGAGCAGTTCGACGACCCCGAGAAGGTCGACTTCCACCGCACCGACAACCACCACGTCGCGTTCGGCTACGGCGTCCACCAGTGCGTCGGCCAGCACCTGGCCCGGCTGGAACTGGAGGTCGCCCTGGAGACGCTCATCCGCCGCGTCCCCACGCTCCGCCTCGCGGGGAACCGCGAGGACATCGTGATCAAGCACGACTCGGCCACCTTCGGCCTCGAAGAACTGAGGGTCGCCTGGTGACCGCCCCCTTCCCGCCGAGCGCGTCCTTCCAGCCCCCGGCCCGGCCCGCCACACGGCCCGCCGCCCAGTCCTCCGCCCGCGCCGCACGTGCCGACAGCCCGTGGCTCAGACGGTGGAGCGGAGGGGCCGCACCCCGGTTCACGCTGATCTGCCTGCCGCACGCGGGTGGCAGCGCGAGCTTCTACCGGCCCTGGGCAGCACTGCTGCCTCCCGAGGTCGAACTCCTCGCCGTCCAGTACCCCGGCCGCGAGGACCGCCTGGAGGATCCTGAGGCGGCCGACATGGGCGAGCTGACGGCGGCGGTGGCGGACGCCGTCGCGCCGCTGCTCGACCGGCCGTACGCCCTCTTCGGGCACAGCATGGGCTCCGCCGTGGCCTGGGAACTCGCCCACGAGCTGAACCGCCGCGGACTCCCGGGCCCGCGCCGCCTGTTCGCGTCCGGCCGGGCCGCCCCCGGCACGGCCGTCACCGGTCAGCTCCACCGCCAGAACGACGACACCCTGAGCGCCGAACTGGCCCGGCTGGGCGGCACCAGCCAGGAGATCCTGGACGATCCCGGGCTGCGGTCCCTGATCCTCACGCCCGTACGCCACGACTACCGGATCATCGAGACGTACCGGCCACCCGACCGAGAGCCGCTGTCCTGCCCCCTGCACGTCCTGACCGGCAGCACCGACCCGGAACTCGGCGAGGAACGCAGCCGCGACCGGGCGGGCGGCTGGGCGGACCTCACCACCGCCCGCACCGAGGTACGCGTCTTCCCCGGCGACCACTTCTACCTCACCCCCCGACGCCGTGAGGTGGTGGCGACCGTCCTGCGCAGGCTGGACCCGTCGCTGACCACCGGCGGCGCACACACCTGGCCGAGCACCCCGTGAGCCGCCGTCCCGAGCCCGCCCGCCCGACCACCCCAGTCCGGAGAGCGTCGTGATCGACTACTACTCGACCTCGGCCGAGTTCTACGAACTGGTCGCCACCCGGCACACCGCCAGCAGCGGCCCCCCGCTGACCCGCGTCCTGACCGGACTCGACGTGTCCCACGGCCCCGTCCTGGAGATCGGCGCGGGCACCGGACGCGTCACCGAGGTCATCGCCGCCGCCCTGCCGGACGCGGAGATCCTCGCCGCCGAACCGTCCGCCACCATGCGCGCCATGCTCACCTCCCGGGTCGCCCGCGACCCGGACCTGCGCCGACGCGTCACCGTCGTGGACGGGGCCGCCCAGGACCTCGTCCTGCCCGACCGGCTCTCCGCCGTCGTCATCTTCGGCGTGGCCGGTCATCTCACCGTCCCCGAACGCATGGCGCTGTGGAAGCGGCTCGCGGACCGCCTGCAGGACGGGGCGCCCATCGTCGTGGAACTGATGGGAGTCTCCTCACCCCGCGTCATCCCCCCGGTCATGTCCCTGAGGGAGACCATCGGCCGCCAGACCTACGAGTGGTGGATCGGCGGCGAACCCACCGAGGGCGACGCCATGCGGTTCACGACCACCTGGAAGGTCCTGCGCGACGGCCGCACCGTCCGCGAGGTCGCCGACAGCTACGACTGGCACACCTTCGACGCCGCCGTGCTGGCCCGCGAGGCCGGCATGACCAGCCGCCGCATCACCGAGGCGGGCGGCAGGCCCATCCCCGAAATCGGAGTACTCGTCAAGTGAAGTCACAACCGCCCGAGCCCGGCCCGGCCCCGGCAGCCCCGGACCCCGCAGCCGACGGCGCGGGCACCCCCGACAACCCGCCGCGGCCGCTGCGCACGCTGGCCGCGCCCGTCCGCGGGCGACTGGCCCTCGCCGTCGGCCTCCAGGCCGCCGCCGCCCTGGCCGGAGTGGCGCCGTTCATCGCCGTCTCCCGCATCGCCGAGCGCCTCACCACAGGTTCCCCGGCCGACGGTGACGCGCTCTGGCCGCTGGTGGCGCTGGCCTGCTCGGCCGGCCTCGTCGCCCTCGTATGCGGCACGGCGGCCGGCGCCCTCGCCCACCTCGCCGACAACGACCTTCAGCTCACCCTCCGCCGCCGGCTCGCCCGGCACATCGGTCGGCTGCCGCTCGGCCGGCTCACCGAACGAGGCACCGGCGAGGTCAAGCAGGCCGTGCAGGACGACGTGAGCGCGCTGCACACCCTGTTCGCGCACACCCTCCTCGACGTCGTCTCCGTGCTCACCGCCCCGGTGCTCATCCTGGGCTACCTCTTCACCGTCGACTGGCGCCTGGCCCTGGTCAGCGTGGTCCCCCTGCTGCTGGGCGTGTTCCTGTTCAGCCGGGCCATGGCCGGGGCCGCGGCCCAGATGGCCGAGTTCGGTGCCGCGGTGGGCCGGATCTCCGCCGCCGCCGTGGAATTCGCGTCCGGCATCGCCGTCTTCAAGAGCTTCGGACGCGCAGGCAAAGCCCACGAGCGCTTCGTCCGCGCGACCGAGGGCTTCGCCGACTTCTTCTCCGGCTGGGTCCGCTCCACCCTGCTCACCTCCACCGCCGCGATCCTGGTGGTCGCCCCGGCCGTGGTCCTGCTGCTCCTGACCGGGCTGGGCGCGGTCTTCGTCACTCAGGACTGGATGACCGGCGCCGAACTCGTTCCCTTCCTCCTGCTCGGACCCGCCGTCGCCGCCCCCATGGGCGTCGTGGGGCCCCGTATCCAGCAGATCCGGGCCGGCCAGGCCGCCGCCGTACGCGTCACCGAGCTGCTGGACGCGCCCACCCTGCCCGAGCCGACGACCGCCGTCCTCCCCGAGGGCCACCACGTCTCCCTGCAAGGGGTGTCCTTCTCCTACGACGGGAACACCGACGTCCTCAGCGGCGTCGATCTCGACCTCGCGCCCGGCACGGTCACCGCGCTGGTCGGTCCCTCCGGCTCGGGCAAGTCCACCCTGGCGTCGCTGCTGCCCCGCTTCCACGACGCCACCGCCGGCACGGTGACCCTCGGCGGCGCCGACCTGCGGGACATCCCCGCCACCGAGCTGTACCGACGGGTCGGCTTCGTCCTCCAGGACGTACGGCTGCTGCGGGCGAGCGTCGCCGACAACATCCGCCTGGGCCGCCCCGACGCCACCGACGAGGAAGTCGAACGGTGCGCCCGCGCCGCCCGCATCCACGACCGGATCACGGAACTGCCCGACGGCTACGCCACCGAACTCGGCACCGCCGTCACCTTCTCCGGCGGCGAGGCGCAACGCCTGTCCATCGCACGGGCGCTGCTCGCCGACGCCCCCGTCCTGGTGCTCGACGAGGCGACCGCCTACGCCGACCCGTACTCCGAGGCACTGATCCAGGACGGCCTGTCCGCGCTCGCGGCCGACCGCACCCTCCTCGTCATCGCCCACCGGCTGTCGACCATCCGCTCCGCCGACCGGATCGTGGTGCTGGAGGACGGACGCGTCACCGAACAGGGCCGCCACGACGACCTGCTCGCCGCCGGCGGCCGCTACGCCGCGCTGTGGGAGGCCCAGCGGACCGCGGGCCCGGAGGAGACCGACGGCGTACCGCTCCACCGGTCCGCCCCCGTGAGGGCCGACCGCGCGGCGGACGACATCCGAGAGGGAAGTGCACGATGATCCGTCAGCTCTACCGCGTCCTGGGGCCGGAAGGCTCCCGCCCACTGAACCGGCTGGTGCTCCTCCAGTCCGGAGCGGCCGTCCTCCAGGGCGTCGCCTTCGCCCTTCTCGTGCCCGTCCTCGAAGCCCTGCTCGGCGCGGACCCCGACGACGTCTGGCCCTGGCTGGCGGCGTTCACCGGCTGCGTACTCGCCTACGCGGCGCTCCAGGGCGCGGCCGTCAGCGGCGGTTTCACGGTCGGCTCCCAGCTCTCCGGGGTGCTCCACCGCCGGATGGCGGACCAGGCCCTGCGCCTGCCCCTGGGCTGGTTCACCGCCGGCCGCACGGCCGAGTTCAGCAGGCTCGCCGGACAGAACGTCATCCAGGTGATGAGCACACCGGCCCACCTGCTCCGCCCGTTCCTCACCTCCCTGCTCACCCCGGTGACGCTGGTCGCCGCGACCTTCTTCTTCGACGTACGCACCGCCCTGGTGCTCCTGGCCTGTGTGCCGGTGCTGTTCGCCGTGCAGCAGGCGAGCACGGCACTGATGCGCCGGCTCGACCTCGGCCGCGACGCCGCGATCGGCGAGTCCGCCGACCGGGTCCTGGAATACACGCGCAACCAGCCGGTCCTGCGGGCGTTCGGCCGGACCGCGGAAGGGTACGGGGCGCTGGACGACGCCCTGGTGGCCGAAGCGCGCGCCGACCGGCGGCTCATCGTCCGCGGCCTGCCCGGCCTGGTCTCGTTCACCTTCGCGACCCGGCTCGTCTTCGCCCTGCTGCTCGCCCTCGGGGTGTCCTGGCAGCTCGACGGGTCGCTCACCGTGCCCACCCTCCTGGCGCTCCTGGTGCTGCTGGTCCGCCTCATCGACAGCGTGGCGTCCGCCGCCGAAACCGGCGCCGGCATGCGCATCGCCCGCAACACCCTGGAACGGCTCGGCGCCGTCCTCGACGAGCCGCCCTTCCCGCAGCCGGCCGAACCGAAGACACCCCGCGACGCGAGCGTGGAGTTCTCCGGCGTCGGCTTCCGCTACGACACCGGGGCGGCCGACGGAGCTTCCGCGCGCCCGGTCCTGAACGACGTGACCTTCCGGCTGCCCGAACGCAGCATGACCGCCCTGGTGGGACCCTCCGGCGCCGGCAAGACCACGGTCGCCTCGCTGATCGCCCGCTTCCGGGACGCCACGGAAGGCACCGTCCGCATCGGCGGCGTCGACGTCCGCGAGATCGCCGCCGACGACCTGGCGGCACACGTCTCCCTCGTGTTCCAGGACGTCTACCTGTTCGACGGCACCATCGAGGAAAACGTCAGGATCGCCGCCCCGGACGCCGGCCCGGAGGAACTGGCCGAGGCTGCGGCCCTGTCCGGACTCGACCGGGTGATCGAGGAACTGCCCGACGGCTGGGACACCAAGGTGGGGGAGGGCGGCGCGCGGCTGTCCGGCGGGCAGCGCCAGCGCGTGTCCATCGCCCGCGCCCTGCTCAAGGACGCCCCCGTCCTCGTCCTCGACGAGGCCACGGCCGCACTCGACCAGGAGAACGAGGCGCTGTTCGCCGAGGCCGTGCGCACCCTCGCCGAGCGCAAGACGCTGCTGGTCATCGCACACCGGCTGAGCACCGTCGTCCACGCGGACCAGATCCTCGTCCTGGAGGACGGAGAGATCACCGAAAGGGGCACGCACGACGGCCTGGTCACGGCGGGCGGCACCTACGCCTCCTTCTGGGAGCGCCGGAGCCGGGCCCACGGCTGGCGGCTGGAGGCGGCACGCTCGTGACCTCGTATCCGGCACCCGATCCACCGGCCTCAGCGGCAGTGGCAGTGGCACAAGGAAGGCACGACACGATGAGCAACGGCCCCCGGAACACCTGGGACTCGTGGGCGGGTTCCGTCCCGCCACTCGCATCCGCGAGCACCCTGAAAGCCGGCCACGACGCCGCGGCCACGGCGACGCGCCTCGCGCGGGCAGGCCTCGCCGACCAGTACATGGTGTACGAGGCGGAAGGCAGCGTCTGGCACTTCGCGGCCGGTTCCGCCGTCAGCCTCACCGCGCACGCCACCGGCATCACCGCGCGGGCGAGGGGACGGACATGGACCTCTCGCACCGACGGCAGGCCCTTGACGGCGTTCGCCGCCGCGCTGGAAGCCCTGTCCGAGGCACACGGCGCGCACGCCGGTGGACGCCACTTCTACGGCTGGGCGGCCTTCGAACTGGCCCATCTCCTGCACGCGGACCCCGCGGCCACCGGTGACGGACCGCTGCTGCACGCCCTGATCCCTTCCGTCGAGGTGACCCTCACCGGGGAGGAGACGGTGGTCCACGCGGTGGACGAGGCGTGGCTCCGCAAGGTCGCCGACCTGCTCGCCGAACCGGCCCCCCGGCAGCTCCCGCCGGAGAGGATGACACCAGGAGGAGCCGAACACATCATCGCCGCCGACACGGCCGCCTACGGGAGTGCGGTGGCCCGAACGGTCGAGGACATCCGCGCCGGCCGCCTGGAGAAGGCCGTGGTCTCCCGAAAGGTCCCGCTGCCCGCCGGGCCGGCCGTGGACTTCCCCGCGACCTACCTCGCGGGCCGGAGGTCCAACACCCCGGCCCGTTCCTACCTGCTGGACCTCGGCGGCTACCGGGCGGCCGGTTTCAGCCCCGAGACGGTTCTCGAGGTCGGGGACGACGGACGGGTCAGCACCCAGCCCCTCGCGGGCACCCGCGCCCTCGGGGCCGACCCGACGGAGAACGAGCGCCGACGCACGGAACTGCTCAGCGACCCCAAGGAGATACACGAGCACGCCGTCTCCGTACGCCTGGCCTGGGACGAGGTGGCGGCCGTGTGCCGCCCCGAGTCCGTCGTGGTCGAGGAGTTCATGGCGGTCCGGCCGCGCGGTTCGGTGCAGCACCTCGCCTCGCGGGTGACCGGCAGGCTTCAGCCGGACGCCGGACCGTGGGACGCCTTCGCCTCCCTCTTCCCCGCGATCACCGCCACCGGCGTCTCCAAACGCGACGCCCTCCAGACGCTGGCCCGACACGAGGAAGGCCCCAGGGGTTTGTACGGCGGCGCGGTCTTCCGAGGCAGTACCGCCGGAGCCCTCGACGCTGCCCTCGTCCTGCGCACCCTCATCGGTGCCGGTGAGGAGACCTGGCTACGCGCGGGCGCGGGAGTCACCGCCCACTCCAGCCCGGACCGTGAGATCGAGGAGACCTGCGAGAAACTGCGCAGCGTCGCTCCGCACCTGCGGTTCACTGAGCTTCTTCGAGGGGGCCACCGATCGGGTGACGGTCCGTGAAGCGCAACGAGCGAGGCCCCCGGGCTGTTGATCGAGATGTCTGGCGTCTCAATCACGTTGCTCGGGGGCCTCGTTGGTCATCCATCCTGCCGCACTTGAGCTGCCGCATGCACTCGTGGAGTGGGTCACCATACTGATCGTCACCCGTGAGAGCGACCGGCGCTGCAAGCTCCGTCCGTCTCAGCGGGCGATGGTGGCACTGGTGTACCTGCGCGAGCACACCACGCTGGCGAAGATCGCCGCCGGGTTCGGGATCAGTGAGTCCACTGCCCATGCCTACACCAGCGCGGTCGTCGACCTTCTCGCTGCCCGTGCCCCTGGTCTGCTGAAGACGTTGCGCGAGCACGATCCCGACTTCGTCCTGCTCGACGGGATTCTCGCCGAGTGCGACCGGGTCGGCGACAGCCGGGCCGACTACTCCCACAAGCACCGACGCCATGGCGTGAACGTGCAGGTCGTCACCGACCCCGGCGGCCGGCTGCTGTGGCTCTCACCCGCCCTACCCGGCCGCACCCACGACCTGACCGCCGCCCGCACCCACCGGATCATCCGCATCTGCGAGCGCCAGGGCGTTCCCATCGTGGCCGATCTCGCCTACCAGGGCGCCGGTCCATGGCTGACCACCGGCATCAAACGCAGGCCCCTGAAGGAGCTGCCCCCACCGAGAAGACCCGCAACCGTGCCCTGGCCGCAGCACGCGCGCCCGTCGAACGCGGCGTCGCCCGCCTGAAGTCCTGGCGGATCTTCCGCAGGTCCCGATGCGGCCCCAACCGCATGACGTCAATCGCCAAGGCCGTCCTCACACTGGAGTTGCAACGCTGGAGAAGCTCACTGGGAGCTGATGGACGTGCCAGGTGACCGGACCCTTCGTCGGCCTCGGTGACGGTGCGAAGGATGTCTCGGGCACGGTCAGCCGTAGCCAGCCAATGGGCCGTCTCATAGCGCCGCGAAGGAGGGTAGGGCGTTCTCGTCATACGCCGCGCGACCGGTCGAGGTCGATTCCTAGCCGACTGGTGGGCGAGTCATGCCAGCCTTTCTGCCTTTCGAGGTGCCCCCGTGTATCGCCAGATATCGAGGTTCCTTCCACCGCCACCCGCCGTGCCGAACAAGGTGATCGCGAGGGCAGCATTTTTGTCGAAACTCAGGAAATGCGACACCCTCTCGATTCTCACTGAAATCGTTATCGAATCCATGGCGATAAAGTAGCCCGTTTGTCGCTGCGTGTCCTCCATTGCAGTCTTTCCCGTGAGGGTAGAAATCGGAAGGGAAATTTCACACTGCCGCCCTCGATGGGTGGCCTGAACACCCGTGGAGATGAGTAGCGTGGCGACATCAGCGCAGCACCAGCCGCATCCCGGACACGAACATGCGCACGGTGAGGGCTGCGGGCACGTGGCAGTCCCACACAACGGTCATGTCGACTACGTGCACGACGGCCACCTCCACCGTGAGCACGACGGTCATGCGGACGAGTGCGAGGTTGGCAGGCATCAGGAGCACGTCGGTCACGACCACGAACACGGTGAGGGGTGTGGGCACGTCGCGGTCCCGCACGGTGACCACATGGACTACGTGCACAACGAACACCGCCACGCGCCGCACAATGGCCACTGGGACGACCACTGAGACTTGTTCGTCCGACCCCGTGCGATGCACCTCCGTCAACTCGTAAGGCTCGGAGGGGGGTTTGTTGGTGTACCGGCTGCTCGCTGGCCTGGGGTGTTGTGGGTTCGTTGAGAAGCCGGGTGGGCGGTTAGGTCGGGGTGGGCGGGGGTTGAGCTGGGGTTATGCGTTCTGTGTGGGGCGTGGCGGGGTGAGGTGTCGGTAGTTCTGGCATGTAATGGCTCGTTTGGTGTTTTTGCTGGTCAGGGCTGTTTGGTGTTGCGCTCCCGCTCCGCGTGAGCGCTGCTGACCACTGCGCGGTCAGCCCACCGGCCCGGCTTCGCCGGGCCGGTGACGCTCCGTCCGCTGCGCTCCCGGAACGGCGGGGCCTGCGGCCCCGCTAGGTGGCCTCCGCTGCGCTCCAGCCACACAGGCCGGCCCCGCTGCGCGGTGCGGCCAACGGGCCTCCGGCCCGAGCGGCCACAAGAGAGGGGTGGTGACCCTGCATCAGGTGATGCCCCATGTAACGTTGGCAGAACCTAGGCACCCTCGTGCTTCAAAGTGCAGCACGAGACCTACTCTGGAACCAGGCCCCACCCCTGGCCCTACTGCGCCAATTCACTTGCGCTCGATGTGGGCCACCCATGTAACGGCCTGTACTTTGCTCGGTACCTTCCTGACCTTCTGAGCGGCAGCACGGTAGCAGCCCGGCGAATGCCTCGTGCCGTCCAACCGTTCCCAATTCCCGGTCACGCTGTCCGTAGACTTCACGTACTGCAATACCGTGCGCATGCTGGTCAATTACGACGGCGAATCTCTCTCACGGATCGAAAGAAAAAGCAGAACTCTGCTTCAGTCGAATTACCTGAGAGATGGAGTAGCGCTTGATCCGTCCAGGAGGGGCATGATAGCTGGCCAGAGATCTTCTCCTGCTTCCGATATTTCAGTTCCTGCCTTGTGCTCGAAGCTCACCCGGACCGCACCGGCTACAAGATCGGCCAATTGAATCGACGGGTGGTCCACCGAAGTCCCCCGGACCAAGGCCCGAAGGTCGACAGGGCGTTGTCTCGACGAGCGTGTCGCACCCCAGCCGTTACGTACGACCTTTGCGATGTTGTCCAGCCCGTCGTCAGGTAGAGCTTTCTGTTCATCAGTCAGCACGCTGACCGGACCGAGCTGCGGCCCCCAGTGACGCGCGGCCTGGGCGACCGAGGACACCAGAAGCTCCAGCTGGGGGTGAGTGTTGGTATCGCCGTGAAGAATTTCCGCCTGTGGTCGGGTGGTACGCAACATCATTAGGAGGTCGGTGACATTTCGACGCGTTGAAGATGCCCAAGCTTCCTCTACTCGGTCGAAAAATACCTCCCGTGCCTGATCATCTCTCCGGCCGCGAACAGAAGCAAACGCGACGAACGCAGTCATGAGCCTTTCATAGCCCTGGCCGCCGAGGGCCCGGCGGCCGTGCTGTCGCAACAGTTGTGCGAACTCTCTAGCTCGGCCGTCGGCGTAGAGATCGATTCCTGCGGCGTATGCTTGTTCCTCCAACAAGAGGTCTATAACTTTGGCGACAGCTGCGTACTCCTTTTCGACTACGAAAGCCCAACACCTGCCTTCTAGTGCTCCCCCCTCACCCCACAGTCGACGTAGTGCATCGCGCCGGTTGGCACGCTTCTTGAAGTCGCGAAACTTCAGTTCTGGTGCTTGGTAATGCGTATCTGCGCGCAGTTCCTCAACTATCCCCGTCGCCTCTGCGTCATCGACGGCAACCGCCGCGTAGACGAAGTAGGGCCCACGGCGCCCGATGAGTTGCTCGCCGTCCCATCCGGACTCATCACACGCCACCCACCGCCCGGCAGTGTCACCATCCGTTGTCGGGCCACTCTGGGTGCCTACACGTGGATCATTCGTGGAAGTCATGGCGGCATTGTCGGCCCATCGAGGCCGCCTCGGCTACGGCAGGTCAGCGCTTTGACGAAGACCGCCCCAGGCGGTCGCCGCGTGCTTTTCGTCTCCGGTATTCGCTCATGAGGAGTGTCACGGGTTCGGCTGTGAGGCGGTACCTGGTGCTCCACCGAGCGATCTTGACCCAGAAGTCCCGCTGGGCGAACAGCTCGTTGTCGGCGTCGTCGATGCGCAGCCGCAGCATCTGTGGCCCGGACTCCTGCACTCCGGGAAGCGAGCGTTCGAGTTGGCGGAGGGCGTGAACGACCGCTGTGAAGGTGTCGTACTTATCGACCGTGTGATGCCGGGGGTTCCCCTCGACGCCTCGTAGAAGTGGGGAGTCCCAGTTTACGTATACCGGCTCGGCTGTCTTGTCTGTGTTTCCGCCAGGAGCGGTGCGGGCTCGTCGGGCCAGTACGGCGGCGGCCTGTCGGCTTGCGAGCGCGGCGTTCATCGCCTGTCGGCGTGCGAGCGCGGCATTCATCGCGGTGGCCACGTTAGCCAGGGCCTGGCGGCGAGCGGCTTCCCATTCTGCGGCAGCCCGGTCACGGCCGGTATTTGAGCTGGCGGGTGGGTTGGCCGTATTGCCCGCGGGAAGGTCGCGGGCAATGGCTGGTGTCTGCGGGGTGGTGTGGGCTCGGGGAGCCAGGCCGACGTGCTCACCGAGGGCGTCGAGCTCCTGGGCTTGCGCGGCAAGCTGGGCGCTCGAAGCATCAAGGACTCTGTCGACGTCGTGCAGGGCGGCAAGCCCGAGGTCCTCCAACCGCAGAGCCCTCGCACCCGGCTCGGCGGCGTCCTCCGCGTCGGCGGCGGGGTGGGGTTCTTCCTCGGCGTCCTTAAGTGCCTGCCGCTCTCGCTCGACCATATGGTGGGCGGCAAGGCGGATCTCTTCCGCCTGCTCCCGCTCGCGTCGTGCCTCCTCAAGCAAGGTCCGTGCTGACTCCAGCCTCATCTCGGACTGTTCGAGCTCGCGCTGGAGCTCGCCCCGTACAAGGCTCGCGGCCCGTTCCCGCTCCGCTTCCAGGCGGGCACATCGTTCCTGCAAGGACGCGACCAGGTTCAGGAGCAGATCCACCAGCCGCACGGCCTGGAAGGTCTTTTCCTGGGCTGCGAGCTGTCCTCTGCGCGCATCGTCCAGCCGCAGCTGCAGCTCGGTCGGCGTGCGCGCCCTTTGCGACAGAGGAGGCATTGGCGGCTTGCCCTGCGCGGCCTCAACTGCACGCTGGCGCCGCAAGTGGCCGGCGGCCTTGCGCTGCTCACACAGGCGGTTATCGGTCACGTAGGCGTCGACGAGCTGGCCGATCATGTCCTCGGGGATGAGCTTGCTGCCGTTGAGGTACTCACTGCACAGTGTCTTGCCGATGTGCAGGAGCTGCGCAAGGTCGCGTTGGCTCACCCCCCGGGTCAGGGTCCGCAACCACTGGGCCAGATCATTCGCCTGCGGTGTCTCGCCCTTCAACTCACCCTGGGGCCGCCCCACCTGTGTCATGCGCTCTCCCTGCTTGTCCGCGAACAACGCCTGTGTTGCCCGCACTTCACCTGCGCCTACACACCTGTGGCCAGACGGCCAATCACATCACCGCCCACAGTGATGCCTCCAGTGATTCCCCGAACTTCCCGGAGGCCCGACATGCACTCACCCACCCGCCGTTCCTGGCCCTACGCCGTCACCGCGATCGTGGTGCTGGCATTCGAAAGCGGCTGGGAACCGGCAGAGATCCGCTCCCTCGCCGCTGTCCTGCTGGTCCTCGTCGCCGTCATCTACGCCGCAAGCCGTGACCACGACTGAACACTCGCGGGGTCCGGCCAGGATCGGCCGGACCTGCTTGACGGCCCAGATCGATCCGGGAGCCGGATCAAATGGTGAGGGCGGGCAGGACGAGCGGCCGCGACCTCGCGCACGGCCGCTGCCTTCGCCCCGGTGCTGGCGATCCCCCTCGATTCAGCTGAGCAATGCGGGGCAGCGCGGGGGCACGTCTTCGCCAAGCCGTACGACGGCTACTGCTGAGTACTCGAGGAATGCAGCCAGGCGTCCCACCGGACTGCTCCGCTCCCGCCTTGCCTCCTGGTCGACCCAGGGGGCCTTTTCGTCCCCGCTCCTGCCTGGAAGCCGCTGACTCCAGAGGGCTGGAGAGGAGTTGCGGGGCTAGCCCTCCGCTCCTTCACCGTTCCGACCGCCCGGCCTGTCCGGGACGGACGGACTTTTTTTCGAGGACCTGGAGGAGCACGTGACCAATCAGCAGAGTGACCAGCAGACGCAGGTGCCGGCCGCCACCTCGCAGGTGGACCGCGACCGTCGCGAGTTCGTGAAGCAGGGCGCCCTCACGGTCTCGGGAGCTGCTCGGGCGGTGGTGGCCCACCTCCTCACGGGGGCGGTGAGTGACGCGGCCCGGCAGCCGGTCAGGCCGCGGGACGGATCGTGGACCTGTGTCACCAACGGTAGGGAAGCCACCACGCGGCTCTTCGCATTCCTGGCCATCGCCAAGCGCTACGTCGGACGGTGGTTTCAGCACTTCGCCGGTGGGGCGCCCCACCGGTACTGTCCCGGTGCGGGAGGGGGCGGCCGCGGCCCGTGGCACGTTAGTGCCGTCACTGCAGGCCGGGGCTGTCAGCGGCGGTGTAGCGGGCGGCGGCCTCGATACCGAGTCCGAACAACTCGCAGATCATGCGGGCGTCGCCTCCGGCGGCCAGGACCTCGTCGAGGATCCGCTCGGCGCGCAGCAGGTCGCTGGACAGGGCTGCTGGCGGGGCTGGCGTCCAGGGCGGTCCGGCGGGTGACGAACAGGTGCGGGCTGGTGGTGTCCGGCCAGCGCCGGTGGCGGTGGGCGAGGTAGGTCTCCAGGCGCATGCCCCGAGCGTCCATGTCGGCGGAGCACCCCCGCGTCGACGGGGAGGACACCGTGCACGTCCGGGATCTCACCGGCCCAGGCGGAGCACCCCGCGTCGGCGGAGAGGACCGGACGGACGCCAAGGACGGCGGCCCGCCGGACGGAGCACCCCCGCGTCGGCGGGGAGGACTCTGCCTCACCAACGTGCCCGCAGGCCACACCGGAGCATCCCCGTGTCGGAGGGGAAGACCGTTCGTCCCGGTTGATGTACAGGAACTCCCACGGAGCACCCCCGCGTCGGCGGGGAAGACTTGAGAACGGCTTCCTGCATGCGGATAAGCCGCGGAGCACCCCCGCTTCGGCGGGGAGGACGAGTGCCGGTGCGACGACACCGACGGTGACGGCGGAGCACCCCCGCCTCGGCGGGGAGGGCGGCTGCTGGTTCTCGAGGAGGATCGCGTACGTCGGAGTATCCCCGCGTCGGCGAGGAGGACGCCGACGGCAAGGTCTTAGTCGAGATGCAGGCCGGAGCACCCCGCTTGCGCCGGGGGCCTGCTGCCGACGGCGGCTCATGTGCGCAGTCCCCGGACCACCTCCGCGCTGGCGGAGAGGACTACATGGTGTTCAGTCCGATCGTGTCCATCTTCGGAGCAACCCTGTGTCGGCGGCCAGGATCTCGTGAGCCAGGCCGCCGTCGGAAAGTGGGCTTAGGCGACTGCACGGGCGAGACTGAGCAGGCCGGCGCCGTAAGACTTGGCCCGTCCGATGCCAACCAGTACAGCCTCGGCGAGCGCGTCAGGGTCGGTGACGGTGGCGATGCCGTCGTAGCGCACCAGGTGGTGCCGCATGGCGGCGGCGTTGTCGCCGCGGCCATGTACAGCAGCGACTGGGGTGGGCAGCGCTGTGGCCAGGTGCAGGCCAGCCTCGTGGGCGCGGCGTGCCCACCACTGGTCGGCGTCCGGTCCGGTGAGCGCGATGCGTTTGCCGCGCTGGCCCTTGTTCTCCAGTGGCAGACGTTCGGTTTTGACGGGGTTGACGACGATGCGGTAGCGGACGGCGAGGCCCTTTTGGAGGGCGTTAAACACCGGGGTGAGGTCTTTGACGTCGGCGTGGCCGTAGTCCTTGGGCAGGCGTGTCGGGTTGAGGGTGGCGGCCTGGACCAGGAGCGTGTTGAAGGTGTCGGTTACGTCGAGGCGGTACAGGAGCCCGGCCGCCTGTCGGGGGCTGTCGCCCAGGCCGTCAGGGACCAGACGCATCAGGGTGCGGTGCATGTCGGTGGCGTTGCGTAGGTCGCGTTGGACGGCGGGGCTGTGGGGGTTGAGGCGGATGCGGGCGAGGGCCGCGCGGGGGCTCATGCGGCGGCCTCCTTGTTGGCGAGTCGATCAGTTTCTTGTGCAGGGTGTGATGCTGCCGGTGTTCGGGTGCAAAGGTTCGCGTTTCCGGGTGCGGCGGAGATGGCGTCGGCAGTCGTTGCGGCTGTGTAAGGCGGAGCAGAAGGGAATGTCGTGAGCGGTGAGCACGTCCGCTTTTCTTCGCGGGGGCTGGGCACGAGGGGGGTCGGGCACATAGTCACCGGGCGCTCCTCTCCGCCGTCGCGAAGTGGGTGTCGATGTAGCTCTGGAGCGTCTTCAGATGGTGGGTGCCGAAGCCTTCGTAGGCGGCGTCCGGCAGGTGCACGGCGCGCCGGTACAGCGGCCGGGGCCGGTACTGGCGTGCCAGTGGTGCGAACGACACCGGCTCGTCGGTGACTTCGCCGCTGTGGTGGTCTCCGTCGTCCCTGTCCGGGGCGTCAGAGTGCACGGGGAGCGTACCGAGCGGTCTGTCGCCGTAGAAGTCGATCGGCTGTGGGCCGCTGCGCGGCTTCTTGGCCGCCAAGGGCAGCTGGACCAGGTGGCGCAGCGGGTCTTCCGCGGATCCCAGCAGGATCGGGCCTTCTGGTGGGCAGGACCGGCGGCCGAGGAAGAGGGGCCAGTGCGGGTCGCGCAGGGCTGCGGCGCAGGTGTACAGGAGCGCTTGGTCGTCGGAGGTCAGCGCGAGGGTGAAAGCGGCGTCGGCCAGGTACTGGCGTTTGGATACCAGGGTGCCTTTGCCTTCGGGGCGGTGTTTGCCGTCGACGGTGATCACTGTTTCATCGGCGGGTCGTCCGCCGCCGACGGTGTGGAAGTCGGACAGCACGACGCCGGGCCGGTCGACACGTACGGTCATCGACAACTCTGTGAGGTCGTCCACGGGCGCCTGGCGCGCTCGTCCGAGTGCTGCGGCGAGCATGCCCACGATGCCGGACCGGGTGGGGAATCGGGCGGTGTCGCGTCGCGTGTATTTGCTGTGGGTGCCCCAGGACTGGAGTGGGCCCGCCAGACGCAACAGCAGCCCTCGGGAGGGACGGTCGGTCACTGCGGGGCCTCGGGGAGCGCGACGTCGACGGCGGCGGTGACGAGAGCGTCGAAGGAGGCGTGTCGCTCGCCGAGGTGCTCGAGTTTGTCGTACTGGAGGGAAGCGTGTGACGCGTGCAGCACGCGGTCGGGGCCCAGGAGGGTGTTCGCGGCCTTGGCGTAGGCGTTGATGCCTTCTACGGAGCGCCCGACGAAGCCGCCGTGTCCGGCTGACCGTACGGGTTCTTCGAAGGCTGCGGCGAACGACAGCGGCCGGTCGGAGCGGACGGCCACGTGGACCAGGTGCGGGATGGTGTGCGGGGCGGTGGAGTTCTTCTTCGCCTGGGGCAGGGACTCGATGAAGGAGCGCAGGAACTGGCCGGCGAGTTCGCGGGCGGCGTCGAGTGCGATGTCGCTGTCGTCGCTCAGGTTCGTGATGAGTTCCTTGAGGTCGATGGTGGCGAAGCGGTAGAAGGTGCCGGTGCTGAATTCGGCCGTGCCCATGTGGCCGCTGCCTGTTTCGTCGCCTTTCGCTGCGGTGACATCGTCGACGGCTGCGAAGTAGTCGAGTTCGACCTCGGTGGTGTGTGTGGTGAAGGCGTGTGCGACCTGGACGGCACCGTCGACGTTGGCCTGGTCGACCTCGGTGAGCATGCGGCCGAAGAGGTTGATGACCCCGTTCTTTTTGACGAGGATTTTGTCGATCTTTCCTTTCAGGACGCTTTCGGGCTTGTTTTTTCCTTTTCCGGTGAAGTCGGTCGTGAGCTCTTCCTTGTGGGCTTCGGCGATGTCGGCCAGTTCCTCGACAGCGTCGTCGGGAAGATAGACGAGCGCGTTGGTCAGGACCTTGTTCGTGATGGGCTGCCGGTCCTTTCCCTTGGCCACCTCCCATTTGATGCTGCTGCCCGCCGCGACATGTGCACCCGCGCGTTCGGCAAGCGCTTGGTCCCATCCACGTCCGCGCAGCGCCTCGGTGACCCGCTCGCCGATACGGCGTGTGCGCAGGGCGTTGTGGCCGAGTGTGTCCTGGAAGTGCTCGCGGATGGCCCGTTTCCAGGACTGGCTGGAGATGCGGGTACGCAGGACGTCGCCGTAGAGCATGCTTTTCACCGAGTTGGTGTCGTCCCGGTTCAGGTTCGCGTAGGGAACTGGCTGGACGACGTGGATGTCGATGAAGCGTGGCTCGAGGGTCATCGGGGATCTCCTGTGGGTGAGAAGGATCAGTCCTGGTCGGCGCCGGCCGTGATGCGGTAGAAGTCCTGCAGCCAGCGGCGGCTGATCCGTCCCGACTGGTACTGCCAGTCGACGAGGTCTGCCAGCAGCTGTCCCCAGTCGATGAAGACGCCGGTGGTGCGTACCTGATTCACCGCGGCAGGCAGGTGCAGGTGGATACCGCGCAGGCTCTGCCGGGTCAGGAGGTTGATGCGGCTTTCTGCGGCGCTCATCCGCATCGGCTTGCCCTTTGCGGTGACGGCTTTGCCCAGGGTGGCTCCGAAGGAGGTGCCATACGGGGCCGGGCCGGGCGGAGCAGCCTTTTCGGCCGGTTCCCCCTCCTCGTTCGGAGCCTGGTTTTCTGCCGTTGCGTGTTCGTCTGCGGTGTCTTCGTCGTCTATCTGGTCGGGTGAGAAGGCGTGCCGGGGCTGGGCCGCGATTAGCGAGGCCACCGTGTAATGGGCCTGGGCTGTCGTGTCGTCGCACCCGTCCGGCAGCCGGGGTGTCAGCAGGCGGTGCATGGGGCGTGTGCGCGGGTGGTCCAGGTCGCGGCGCAGGCCCGCGCGCAGCGCCGCACGGGCACCGGGGTCTGTGCGGCACAGACGTTCGATGTGCGTGGTGAATGCGGCATACGTGGCGCGATTGTCCTGCCGCTTGCTTACTTCGGGAGCGTGGAAGGTCACAGCTTGTCCTCGGGTCGGCGGGCGACGGTCACGACTTCTTGGCCGCTCTTTTCGTCGCCGGTTGTTCCATCGCCTTGTGCGGGTCTTTCAGGGCGGCGAGGATGATGGCCTTCGCCCGGGTGACGGCTTTCGCGCCCCGCGGGGTGCGCGTCACGGAGCCGGTGACTGCCTCGTAGGCGTCGAGCGCGTGTCTGCCGAAAGCCCGGCAGGCCTTCTCGAAGTCGAATCCGGTGTCCATGGCGCCGCCGGAGCGTGTCAGCTTCCGGAAGCGGGACCAGAACTCGTCCTCTGCCGACGGCCAGTAGCGGGCCGCGGCCGCGTCCTGCCAGGCCCTGGGATCGTTCTTCTTGTCATCCGTGTACTTCAGCCAGGCTTCCTTCGTGGCCTGCTCCAGCCGGTTTCCGAAGAGCTCGCCGAGTTCACGGAGCTGGCGTACGGGCCGCTCGGTGTGCGCCGCGTCCTCTTCCACTCGGGACAGGAGCACCGGGGTGACGGAGTCGACGTACTGGTGGTTGGCTGCCTGGCTGGCGTCCTGTTCGAAGCCGAGCGCGCGGACCCGCAGGTACTCGCTGACGTCGAAGGCGTGGTCCATGACCTTCGGCTGGACGGGGCTCGAGTCGTCCAGTTGCTTGAGCAGAAGGGCGTCGATGTCCCGCCACAGGGAGCGGGAGGAGTTGGCGGGCCGGGGGGACGTCTTTCCGTCCTTGGCGATGTCCCAGATCAGGTAGTCGTCTTCCGGCCGGATCCGCTCGGCGTCATAAGCCCAGGTGATGTAGGCGTCGGCGGTGTGCGCGCCGTCTGGGGCGGGGACGAGACAGAGCGCGTGCTGTGAACAGGCGGTGAGCCGTGAGCAGGGGCCCTGCGGCTCGGGCATCGGCTTGAGCGGGGCCGGGAGGTCGTCGCGTTCCCACGGGCACAGGTCGGTGTGCCGGCTGACGTCGCTGTCCGGTGGTGTGAGGCCGGCCAGCAGCGTCAGGAGCAGGTTGTCGCACTGAGGGTGGTACGACAGGGCGGCCCGCAGGGGTGAGGCTTTCGCGTAGTGGCTGCTCACCTGTCCGACCGCACGCCTGGAAAGGGCGCCGGGGTCTCCCCAGTAGTGCCAGGTGAGCAGCGATAATGCGGTCTGTGAGAGATCGGGAGGCAGGGGGCGGTCGTGGCTCCAGTGCCCGAACCAGGAGTGGTTGTTGCCCGCTGCCCGGCTCATGACCAGTTTGTGGACGCCGGCCGTGTTGTTCCGGTCGCACTGGTCGGGGAGGCGGGGGTCCTGCAGCCACGGACGATCGCTGTCGAACAGGTCGAAGCGGTGCCTCCACCGGCCGAAGTAGCCGTCGATGCCGGCTTTGCGGCCGTCAGGCAGGTCGATGCTCTGCTCGACAAGCCCCTCTTCGAGGACCTGTTCGCGCCGGTCGCCCCAGCTTCCGGGTCCTGCCTCGTCCAGAGCGGTGATCCGGGCGGTCAGCGCATACAGCAAGCGCAGCAGCGCCGAGTGAGCCGGAGCTTCCGCAACCAGCAGAGTGCGGATCTGGCGGGCGTGTACGAACAGGTCCCTGAGTCCCACTTCAGGCGGGCCCGACTGCCCCTCCACCCATGCGACCGGAATCCATGGCTGGTCGACCAGATTGGACGCAGACGTGGTCACGCGCCCCTCCCCCCATCGTTGCGCGTCACCGCATCCTAGAAGGACACCCGCGGAGGATGTGGGCCGTTCAAGGCAACTGATCGACGCTCAGGCCCAGGTCACTCACGTGGAATCGGTGCCCCTCGCCAGTTCGCACCCATCCTCCGTCTACCGGGGTCACGTTCAGCCGGAGGACAGTCCTGAGGGCGGCCATGTCGCGCCAGACGCTGTTTGCGTCGCCCTTCACGCCGTCGACGAGCCGCTGCGGTACGGGGATCAAGTAGGGGACAAGCTGGCCTGGCCTCGGTCGCTTGTGCTTGGAATCACGCGCAAGCTTCTCCCCGAGGGCCCCGTCCTCGAGGAGAGACCCCGGGTACAGGCACACCACATGCACCAGGTCCTCGCCGAGCACGGAAGGAAGCAGACCAGGCTCCATACCGGGGTGGTCGCGGCTCAGCAGGCCGAGGTCGCCATCGAGCTCCCACGGCCCCGGCACCTGCAGCCAGCCCGCAGTACCCGTGGCCCTTCGTTCCCGCACCGTCCGGCGGTTGTCGAGCTGCTGGAGCTCACGCCCCGCAGCCTCCCCCATCCTGTCGACGAGCTCATCGGCGTACACCTCGTCCAGCAGCAGGGGCACGTCCTCCGGCAGGGAAATCGTCCTGCCGGCCCCCAGGACTAGGCCGGTACGCTGCACCAGCGCGACGTCGTCCAGCTCGGACGTGTGGTCCGCTCGGAGCACCACGAGCCGCGGCCGACCCCCTGAGCTCTGTGCCGCACGGGTCAGCAGGCTGGCCAGCGGCGCCGGCCCCGAAACGACGAAGTCGAAGCGCAGCCCCCTGACGTGTTCCAGCATCGGCGTCGTCACCAGCACGGACGGACCGCTGACGTCGTCGTGGGGAGAGAACATGCTCCGGCAGGCCGCGAGACGCCGCCATCGGTCCTTGTTGCGCATCTGTTCATGGACCAGGGCCACCTCGAGAGCGGGCAGGTCCTGCGAGAGCTGACGGAATGTACGGATGGCTTCCACAGGCGTCGACCGGTAGACGACAGCCCGGCCCTTGCCGGCCTCGGCCAAGGGGGCAAGTGCTGCCTGGATCTCGTCGTACGGCGCACCATCGACGACCTCGACACTGAGCGTGGCAGCAGCAACGGTTCCCGCGGGCTGACGGGGCAGGTGCCCCGTTCCGGCCTGTGCGTCCACGAACGACCACGCCGGCAGCCGACGAGGCTGAACCATCGCCTCCGTGCCGCCTCCAGCACCACGGCGATAGGCCGCCAGCATCGCGTCCACCGACTTGTCCGCAGCCACCGCAGCCAGGACAACAGGAATCTGCAGCGCAGCGGCCCACTCCAGGAACCGGAGCATCAGCTTCTGCCCCCAGGCGCCGCGGGCATGGGCCTCATCCACCACGACGACCTTGCCGGAGAAAGCAAAGAGCCGCATCACGTTGAACTGCACCGGCATCACCGCCTGGAGAAGTTCGTCCACCGTCCCCGTCCCCAGCGCCGCCAGGAGCGCGCGGTGATGCGAATTGAGCCAGCTGTTCGCTGCCAGAACCCACTCCTCACCAGGCTCCGCACTCACCTCACCCGCCGCATGGGCATGCACCCACTGCTGCGCGGCTTCCGCCGGCTTCAACCGCGACGAGCTGTGCAGCAGGAGCGAGCGCCAGGGGCCCGTCAGGGCCTGCTCAGCAAAAGCATGCAGCTGCGCCATGTGACTGTCGGCCGCCGAACCGGTCGGCAGCGCATAGAACAGACCGCGCGCGTCCACCGCATGCCCGAGGACCGCTGCCGCACAAAGAGCCGCCTGCGTGCGCTCCTGCGACGCCGGAGCCGTCACCACCACCAAACCCGGCCCGTGCGCGGACACAAGATCAGGCAACTGGGCTCCCAGGCCGACCGCAAGACTGGTCTCACCCGCGCACTGAACCGGCTCCGGCCGGGCGAACCCCGTCCCGACCAGATCGCTCTGCTCCACCAGACGCAGAGCCGCCGCCCGGGCAACCTGCCAGTAGGCGTCCAAGTCGTCCCGCGTGCCGGCCCATCCCTCGTCCCTGAGCCTGGCCCGAATCCCGTCGTCGATACTGGCCAGCCAGTCCGACAGGGTCACCAGCCCCGTCAGGACGACAGCCGCGCGCGGCGTCATCCGCCCCTGCGGAACTGATGCCGCCCCCGTCACCCGGCGCACCTCATCGAAGTGAACCCGCCGCTGCTCCTCCCACCTGCCCGCGCCCAGACCGGGGTGACGGGCGACAGGGCACCGGTAGTCCTTGGCGTAGACGACCGGGTGGAAGCGGCCGCCGTGCCCACCGAGCATCTGGGCCACCGCGTGACTGAGCCGGGACTGCGGACGCCGCCTCGACGACGGATAGCCGATCTCCTCGAAAATCCCCGCCAGCCACCAGTGCGCCGCCGCCTCGTGCGACTGCCCATCCAGCGCGGCACCGGCCGGGAACCCGTACCCGTCCTCACCGCACAGCTCCTGCGCCAGCAGCTGCCCGTCCGCGTACTTCGGGCCGTAGCGGTGCAGCTGGAACGGCACACTGATCTTCCCGATGTCGTGCAGTCCCGCCCAGAACGCCGCGAGCGCCCGCGCCTCCCCGTCCGCAACCTGCAGCGCCCCGGCCACCATGCTCCGCTGACGCGAGGTCAGCAGTTCGTCCCAGAGGACCTCCGCGACGGCTGCCGTATCCAGCAGATGACAGATCAAAGGATGCGTACGGTGAGCCCCGGCAGCGTTTTTGCCCAGCCCGGCAGCCTTGCCCCACAGGCGGGAATCCAGGGACATGAGCTGCTCCTCGTCACGGATCCAGTACAGGCGCGCTTCAAGAAGGCCGCGGCAGAAACACCCGGCCGCAGCTCCCCCTTCAGCTTGCTTCACCTCGTTGAAGGCCAGGCGGATAATTCCCTCAACCACCGCCACACCAACGGGTTTCCGCCGTAGAGTACATACCGCTGCACGCCTCCCTGGGAGGTGCGCGGAACCGCATTGAATTTCCAGGCGACGGCCACGCCGAGCAGAACGCACGACCCTCTCGAGGGATGAGCGTGACCTCGACCCAGTCTGCGCTCTGGAGATGCAATGTCCCGGTTCCTGCACAAGTTCGTCCTGCGCCGCGAGGTACTCCTCGAGACCTCACGCGTAGTGATCACCGCGGTAATCCGCGCCCTGATCAGCGAGCTCGTCAGCTGGCTCATCTGAGCCAACGGTGACGGACCCCAAGGGGTCCGTCACCCCTCATTTGCACACAACCCCCCACTGGCTGAACACGTCTCCGCGTCACAGGGATACCCACAGGACGAGATACCCCGCAACCAACGATGTTCCGGTGCCGGCACTGTCGGCGCCCGGAACCGGGATGTCCTCCCCGCCGACGCGGGGTGTTCCGACCGGGCAGCCCCTCCCCGGTGCTCAGGCGCCGGTCCTCCCCGCCGACGGGGGGACGTTTCGGGGCTCGCGACGCTGGCGCTCACGATCGGGCAGTCCTCCCCGCCGACGCGGGGGTGTTCCGCCTCGACGCAGGGTCGGCCAGGTTGCGTACCAGTCCTCCCCGCCGATGCGGGGGTGTTCCGACCGACCCTGACGCCGTTGTCGACGGCGCGTGGTCCTCCTCGCCGACGCGGGGGTGTTCCGCGCCCCCTGACGGCCGACGAGTGCACGCTTGCGTCCTCCCGCCGACGCGGGGATGTTCCGCCGCTGAACGGCCCGGTGCCCCTGCTGCACCCGTCCTCCCCGTCGACGCGGGGGTGCTCCGAAGGTGTGGCGGCTGAACGTCGTTGAGACGACGTTCTCCCCGCCGACGCTGGGATGTTCCGACGACCGGCCACAAGGACAACCGGCCCTGGCGGTCCTCCCCGCCGACGCGGGGGTGTTCCGTTCGAACGGATGATCATCGTGGATCGGGAGGCGTCTTCCCTGCCGACGCGGGGGTGTTCCGTTGGGCACGGCCATGAGGTTGGAGTGCGTGCCGTCTTCCCCGCCGACGCGGGGGTGTTCCGATCAAGGGGTATGCGAAGGCGCCGATCCAGTTGTCCTCCCCGCCGACGCGGGGGTGTTCCGAACTGGTACTCATCGTTGCGCTGCGTCGCGAAGTCCTCCCCGCCGACGCGGGGGTGCTCTCCGGCGCAGACCGTCGTGATGGCCTCCAGGACACCGTCTCCCTCGCCGACGCGGGGTGCTCCGAAGGTGTGGCGGCTGAACGTCGTCGAGACGACGTTGTCCCCGCCGACGCGGGGGTGTTCCGCCGATGACGTCGGGGGCGCCGTGCGTCTCTAAGTCTTCCCCGCCCACGCGGGGGTGTTCCGACGGCCTGCCGGTCCCTCGGCGGCCAGCCGAGGTCTTCCCCGCCGACGCGGAGATGTTCCGGTGACGCCATGGCCTCTCCATACCCCGACGGAGTCCTCCCCGCCGACGCGGGGGTGTTCCGGCGCTGTCACTGATCCGTGACCCTGATCGCGGGTCCTCCCCGCCGATGCGGGGGTGTTCCGTTGCGGCCGGTGGCGTCGGGGTCGACGACCCAGTCCTCCCCGCCGACGATGCGGGGGGTGCTCCGATCCTCGGGCGCGAGCCCGTTTTTCTCCTCGGGTCCTCCCCGCCGACGCGGAGGTGCTCCGGCCCGCCAGGAAGAGAAGGACAAGCTGTACTCGTCTTCCCCGCCGACGCGGGGGTGCTCCGTCGAGCTGGGCCGGACCGCCGCCGATGTTGCCGTCTCCCCCGCCGACGCGGCGGCGTTCCGATGAGTAGGTCAAGGTCGTCGAGGTAGCAGGCGTCCTCGCCGCCGAGGCGGGTGTGACTCGTACGATGAGAACGACATCGCTGTCTTCCAGGCGTCCTCCCCATCGACACGGAGGTGCTCCACTGTGCTTGCAGAGGGAGATCTTCATCCGATGGTCCTCCCCGCGGAAGCGGGGGTGTTCCGAACCGCCGCGCTATCCGTACCGCGCTACAGACCGCTCTCCCCGCTGGCGCGGGGGATTTCCGAGCGTGGGCGTGAGCGTGACCAAGACGGGCGGGTCCTCACGACCGACGCGGGGGTGCCCCGACGGTGGGAAACACGATGTACTGGAACGCCAAGCTTTCCCCGTCGACGCAGGGGTGCTCCGTGCTCGGTGCAGCCGTAGGTGACCCAGCGCCGGTTGTCCCTGCCGACGCAGGGGTGTTCCGGCCGACGCCATACAGTGCTGGCGCAGCCGGCAATGCTCCCCGCTGGCCCGCGGGGGTGTTCCGCACCAGCCGACCACCACGGCGGACTGGCCGTCCTCCCCGCCGACGTGGGGGTGTTCCGCCTCGACGCAGGGTCGGCCAGGTTGCGTACCAGTCCTCCCCGCCGAGGCGGGGGTGTTCCGGCGTCCTCGGGTCAGGTGGTGCATGCCGGTCCGTCCTCCCCCGCCGACACGAGGGTGTTCCGCTGGCCACGCCCTCGTCGGCCCAACGGCGCATGTCCTCCCCACCGACCCGGAGTGTTCCGTCTGTCGTGGCCTTCCTTCGGGGCCTGGTCGAGTCCTCCCCGCCGACGCGGGGGTGTTCCGATGCCCAAGAGGCCCAAGGACAAGATCAGCACGTCTTCCCAGCCGACGCGGGGTGTTCCGACGGCGGAAGAACTCGATGCGCTCAGGGGCCAGTCCTCCCCGCCGACGCGGGGTGTTCCGCGCCACATGCCGTGGCGGTAGGTCAGTACGTGGTCTTCCCCGCCGACGCGGGGGGCTCCGTTCCTCGACCCGATCCCGGTGAACATGCAGGGGTCTTCCCCGCCGACGCGGGGGTGCTCCGATTTGGAGGGCAAAGAACGGATGAGCGACTTCGTCTTCCCCGCCGACGCGGGGTGCTCCGATGGCCGCGGCCATCGTCATCACGTCGCCGCGGTCTTCCCCGCCGACGCGGGAGTGCTCCGGATCTCGGGCTCGGCGAGTCGCCGGCCGGATCGTCCTCCCCGCCGAGGCGGGAGTGTTCCGTCCTTCATCAGCCCGACGAAGCCGATGTCGCCGTCCTCCCCGCCGACGCGGGGGTGTTCCGGCGTACTCGCCGATCGCAGGTATCGACCCGCTGTCCTCCCCGCCGAGGCGGGGGTGCTCCGCCGGCGCTGCTGCCGTGGGCCGCCGGAATGGCGTCCTCCCTACCGACGCGGGGGTGCTCCGTCGACGCCGAACACGACGGCTGGCTCTCGCCCGTCCTCCCCGCCGACACGGGGGTGCTCCGCCGTTGGCCCCGTTGCCGATGGCCTGGCAGTCGTCCTGCCCGCCGACGCGGGGGCGCTCCGACGACGGCGGAGGGCTGCTGAACGGTGCGGCCGTCCTCCCCGCCGACGCGGGGGTGTTCCGTGGCAGCTCAAACTTGGGTACCGCGGTTCTGAGTCCTCCCCACCGACGCGGGGGTGTTCCGATGGCGTCGATCATCTGGTTCGCGGGCGTACCGTCCTCCCCGCCAACGCGGGGGTGCTCCGATGGCCGAGATGAGTGAGGGGGTGCTGGCTACGTCCTACCCGTGGAGTGTCATGGACGCCAACACCCCCAACCCGGTGGTCCTCCCCGCCGACGCGAGGGTGTTCCGACGCCCTACCTGGGCGGTGGAGCGGACGTCACGTCCTCCCCGCCGACCGGGGGGGGTGTTCCGGCCTTCGCGGTCTCCACGAACTCCGGGTACGCGTCCTCCCCGCCGAGGCGGGGGTGTTCCGGCGCCGACGACGGTCGGCGGTCCGGCGGCTTCGTCCTCCCCGCCGACGCGGGGGTGCTCCGCTCCGGACGACGGGTGAGAGGCCCGAGCGGTGCCTTCCCGGCCGACGCGGGGGTGTTCCGACTGCAGCCGATGGCGCAGTTGCTTGCTCGCGGTCCTCCCCGCCGACGCAGGGGTGTTCCGCCCCCGCCTCGCTGGAGGTCGGGGCTTCAGCGTCTTCCCCGCCGACGGCGCGGGGGTGCTCCGATCAGCCAGGATGGTGCCCGTGACCGACGCTGCCCCTCTCCGCCGACGCGAAGATGCTTCGACGAGGAGGATCTCCCCTCGTACCGGTCGCCGTCGTCTCCGCCGACGCGGAGGTGCTCCGTTGTGAATCTCGTCGACGAGGAGGTAGTCGATGTCGTCGGCGCAGACTCGTGGGCGTTCCGTGGCCCGCCTCCGACAGGGTACGGACACGCGTCCTCGCCTCCGACGTGGGAGTGTCCCGTGCCTGGTGGACACCAGCGACCCGGATAACGAGTCCTCCCCGCCGAAGCGGGGGGGGCTCCATCCCAGGTGCAGCACGTCCTGCGGACGCAGACGTCTTACCCGCCGACGCGGGGGTGTTCCGATGAAGGCGTACCGCAGGTCGTTCGGCTTGTCGTCCGCCTCGCCGACGCGGGGGTGTTCTGTCCTTGGCCGGCTTCTCAGGCAGCGGGTAACGTCGTCTCCGCCGACTTGGGAGTGTTCCGCTGCGCCGCGAGCACAACCGGCCCGTGTGGGTGTCCTCCCCGCCGACGTGGGGGTGTTCCGATTCAGCATCTTCCGCAGCGCACTCATCCCGTGTCCTCCCCGCCGACGCAGGGGTGTTCCGGCGCTGTCACTGATCCTTGACCCTGATCGCGGGTCTCCCCGCCGATGCGGGGGTGTTCCGAGCCTGGGCCGGACGCCGGACTGGAACAAGTGGCCCTCCCCGCCGACGCGGGGGTGTTCCGCCCCGGGACGCCTGGGACTTCTACCGTCCCGAGTCCTCCCCAACGACGCGGGGGTGTTCCGGCGTTCATGTAGTACGCCGAGCAGAACGGGCCGTCTTCTCCGCCGACGCGGGGGTGCTCCTTCGAACCCCGCTCTTCGGGCCCTGCCGCTCGAGTCTTCCCCGCCGACACGGGGTGCTCCGACCTGCTCGTCGCCGTCTTCGGGGCTGTACGTGTCTTCCCCGCCAACGTGGGGGTGTTCCGTGGGGTGCTCCTCCCACGCCTGCCTCAAAGCGTCCTCCCCGCCGACGCGGGGATGTTCCGCTGACGACCAACCCCGGTGTCTGGGTCATGTCGTCCTCCCCGCCCACGCGGGGGTGTTCCGGCTGCACCGCAGGCACCGCGGTGCTCGCGTCGGTCCTCCCCGCCGACGCGAGGGTGTTCCGGCGACCTGGCCGAAGTCCTCGACCTCGTCCGCGTCTTCCCCGCCGACGCGGGGGTGCTCCGCTCGGCGCCAAGCACGGGTTCACCGTCGTCGCGTCCTCCCCGCCGACGCGGGGGTGTTCCGGCGTAGTTCTTGGCCTGCCCGCCGGGGGTCGTGTCCTCCCCGCCGACGCGGGGGTGTTCCGGCTGCACCGCAGGCACCGCGGTGCTCGCGTCGGTCCTCCCCGCCGACGCGAGGGTGTTCCGGCGACCTGGCCGAAGTCCTCGACCTCGTCCGCGTCTTCCCCGCCGACGCGGGGGTGTTCCGTCACACAACCTCCACGGGCAATGAACATGCGGGTCCTCCCTGCCGACGCGGGGGTGTTCCGTGGACGACCCTCTCCATCGACGGTGTCGACCTGTCCTCCCCGCCGACGTGGGGGTGTTCCGGCGCTCGGAGCGAAGAATGGCGCCGTCCTCAAGTCCTCCCCGCCGACGCGGGGTGTTCCGTTCGTTCCGCCGAAGACCTCGGTGCCTGGCCAGTCTTCCCCGCCGACGCGGGGGTGCTCCGGTGCCGGTGGGGATCTCCTCGGCCATGAGCCGGCCTTACCCGCCGACGCTCGGGTACTCCGGACCTGGAGCGGCGCACGAAGGTACCGCTGGAGTCTTCCCCGCCGACGCGGGGGTGTTCCGTGACCAGCGGGGCCCGTATCTGCGCGGGTCCGGTCTTCCCCGCCGACACGGAGGTGTTCGCGGAAGCGGGAGAGCCAGGTGCCGCCAGCCTTCTGCTCGGGCACGGTCTGGCCGTGCACCTAGTGATCGGTCCCGGCCTGCGTGGCTCGGCGTACGGCGGTGATGGCGCGCTGCTTGCAGTCGTCGCATAGGCGCGGGTGCATGTCGCGTGGGGCGCCCCCTCCGGCGGGCTCGATGGCCTTCCACCGTTCGTCGGTAAACCGGGAGCCGCAGCCGGCGCACACGGGACGGATGGCCTCCCGCTCTGTCCTGTGCTGTGCGGCCCAGCACTCAAGGACGGCTCGCACAGCGCATCAGCGGCTGCCCTCAGTCTTCCGGCCCAACGAGCGGAGGGGTGAGAAGAACCTTCCAGTCCCGGCCGAGGGGCTCTGTCGCAGTAGCTGGGGCCGGGCTTCCCACAGGGGCTATGCGCATCGTCCCTTCCATGAGCACCGTGGTAGACGTCAGCGTCACTGGCTCCTCAAAGACCGCGGAGTCGAGGTTGAGCTCACCTGCGCTCTGCAGGACCTGGATCCTATGCAGGAGCCCGATGCTGTGGAGCATGATGAAAGCCACCAAGGGCACCGCCGCCCGATAGCGTTCCTGGAGTCCGAGGAGGTCCGCCTCCTGCCGTCTGACAGTGTCATGGTGCACGACGTCGCCGTATATCCAGGCCAGAGCCAGCTTGAGATCATCCAGTTCCGCAGACTCTCCAGTCACCGTGTCCGTCACCATCGAGTTGTAGCCGGCCTCATGTGTAGCTGTTTCGACAACACGCGCCTGCCACAGTCGGCGCACTTGCCGGATCCAGTCTCTGTTCTGCGGCGACCGATCGAAGTGATTTAGAGCCTTCAGCGCTTTGTTGTAGTAGCAAGCCTCCCCCTCAAGCAGGAGAGGCCTGACGCGGGCAGCGGCAGACTCGACCTGGGGGCCTCCCCCTGAGTGGTGGACACGCTGATACTGGATCTGCTTGATCCGGAGGAAGCGAGAAGACCGCCGATGGCGATGAAGGACTACTCGGAGGAGTTCAAGGCCGATGCCGTGGCCTTGTACGAGTCCACACCCGGGGCGACGTACAAGGGCATCGCCGCCGACCTGGGCGTCAACCGGGCGACCCTGCGGGAGTGGGTGCTGCGGGACCGCGAACGCCGTGGCGTCACCGCCGCGGCTGCGAAGCCGGCCGCCCGACCGCGGGAGGCGGTACCGTCCGCTGATCCCGACGAGCGGGTCCGGCAATTGGAGGCGAGGGTGGCCGAACTCGAGGCGAGTGAGCGCAAGCTCGCCACCGAGCGGGACATCCTCCGCAAGGCGGCCAAGTATTTCGCCGGAGAGACGAACTGGTGATCAGCCGCTTCCAGTTCGTTGACGACCACCGGGACACCTACGAGGTGAAGCGGCTCTGCCAGGTCCTGGACGTGAACCGGTCCAGCTACTACAAGTGGCTCGCCGGCGCCGAGGCCCGGGCCGCCCGGCAGCACCAGGACCAGGTCCTGGCCGAGGAGATCCGTCAGGTCCACGGCGAGTCCGGCGGCGCCTACGGCTCCCCGCGCATCACGGCCGAGCTCCGCGAGAAGGGACGGCGGGTCAACGAGAAACGGGTCGCCCGGATCATGCAGACGTTCTCCATCACCGGAATCCGCCTGCGCAGACGCGTCCGCACCACCGTCGCGGACCCGGCAGCCTCACCCGTCCCGGACCTGTTCCAGCGGGACTTCACCGCCACCGAGCCGGGACGGAAATACATGGGCGACATCACCTATCTCCCTTTGGGAAACGGGGAGTTCCTCTATCTCGCGACCGTGCTGGACTGCTTCAGCCGCAAGGTCGTCGGCTGGTCCATCGCCGACCACATGCGCACCAGTCTGGTCGCCGATGCACTGCGGATGGCAGCCTCGACCCGGGGCGGCCTGGACGGCTCCGTGTTCCACTCCGACCACGGAGCCCAATACGGTTCCCAAGCCTTCGCCGGCCTCTGCGACCGGCTTGGGGTGACCCGGTCGATGGGCGCGGTCGGCACCAGCGCCGACAATGCGGCCTGCGAGAGTTTCCACGCCTCCCTGAAACGCGAGACTCTCCGAGGCGCCCACGACTACGGCGACGCCGGCACCTGCCGCAGGACCGTCTTCGCCTGGCTGACCCGCTACAACACCCGCCGCCGGCACTCCGCCAACGGCCACCTCAGCTCCAACGAATACGAACGCCGACACCACACCGCTAAACTCACGCTCGCCGCGTGATCAATAACCGCGTGCCCACCTTCACGGGGGAAGGCCCCTGTTCCTCAGGCGGTAGATCCTGCCGGAACTGCGCGGACCCGTCCTCCTTGACCGTGATGTGCATCTGAGCTCTCGCCAGAGACGTCAACGTAGCCTTATCGGCCGCCAGCGAATGAGCTGCCACCCGCCGTGCCCTCAAGACGAATGCCTCCAAGTTCGCCTGGTGCCGCCGGTCCTGTCCCTCTGCTTCACGCGGCCGCTCAGAAACCATTCGATGCTCCCCACCCGACGAGTGAACCGCGCAACCTGCGGTACTGGACGACAAGCATCACGCACCACACTGACACCCGGCTAGGCCAGCTGTAGCACCCGGGGACAAGGGTCAGACAAGGCACGTTTGATGCTGAAGTGCGAGAACGTGCCCCCTCAGGATCGGCCCCAGTGTTCGGCCTCTGGCCTGCCCAGCTTCCCGGCTTCGCTTTCCTCGCATACGCCACCAGCCGCGGACGCATCCTGATCTACCGGCGGCTGTATCTGCCCACGTCGAGGACCGGCGGCCGGGAACGCTGCCGACGGGCCGACGTCGACGACACGGCCGGCTTCGAAACGAAGATGGTCATGGCCAAGTCGATGGTCCGCCGCACGATCGCCGACATGGGTCCTTGCCAGCCCTGCCCAACCGTACGGTTCTCTGCGCGCGCTCTTCCACTGCCGTGGGAGTCAGGTTGATCCTGGTCCAAGGGGCACACGGAGGGGGAACTGTGGGGGCTGAGCGAATCCGAGTGATGGTGACGGTGAAGGCGTACCCGACGCTGTCGCGGCAGTACAACGAGACGGTGTGCGTCGCCGGGATCCGGATGGACACGGAGCAGCCGGAGCACGTGCGGCTCTTCCCGGTTCCGTTCAGGGATATGGAGCAGTCCAAGCAGTTTCACAAGTACGACATCGTCGAGGTCGACGTCACAGGCCATCCCCGAGATGACCGGCCGGAGAGCCGGCGACCGGTGCTGGACTCGTTGGAGGTCGTCGGCCACATACCCAGCGACAGGTCCTGGGAACGGCGGGCTGAGTGGGTACGTCCACTCGTCGCGGATTCGCTGTGTCAGATCAAACGGGACCAGGAGGCGAAGAAGACATCGTTAGGAGTGTTCCGGCCAGCTGAGATCAAGAGCCTTCGGCTGGTCAAGGCAGACGACCGCTCAGCGTGGCAGGACATGATGGCCTCGCAGATGAACATCTTCGACCAGGAACGCAAGTCGCTGGAGGCACTGCCCTACCGTTTCGTCTACAGCTTCCGCTGCAGTGATGAGCGCTGCAAGGGGCATGAGATCGGGCTGCTGGACTGGGAGGCGGGAGCGGCTTACCTGAAGTGGCGTCGCCAGTACGCGCCGGGTGTGCTGGAAGAGAAGATCCATCAGCGTTGGTTCACCGAGATCGCCGGCCCGCGCAAGGATCTGCATTTTTTCGTCGGCAACCTGCACAAGCGGCCTCGCCAGTTCATGCTGCTGGGGGCGTTCTATCCGCCGCGCGGGGTGATGGACCGGTTCCAGCTCTTCTAACCCAGTGAGGCCACCGGCAGGCCGTGATCGGCCCGGGCCATGTCACAGATGACCTTCCGGTGGCAGCGGTCCTCGTCCTGCTCGAAACACAGCACGGCCACGGTCTCCTTCGCCGCCAGATCGAAGAGTTCGTCGAGCGCCTGCGGTGCGGGATCCTGGTCGAGCAGGCTTCGGAAGACCGCTCGTCCTTCCGCGGCCCGTCCCTCCCAGAACGGCGGACGGTTCTCCTTGGGATTGCCCAGAGCCCGCAGATGCCGATAGCCGATCCCGGCCTCCGTGAGCGCGTCGGTCAGCTTGGTCTTGCTGAAGCCCGGCTTGCGGCTGAGAGGCGTGAGCCGCACATCGGCCACCGTCCTGACGTTGCGCACCAGCAACTGCTCCACGAACTCCTCGATGCTCCGCCCCTCGTACCCGGCCGACACGATCCCGGCTCCTGCGGTACCTCGCGCTTCCGCCACCAGTTCGTCGACCGACACATCGAAGGCGTCGGCCAGGGCCGCCACAGTGAACAGTCCGGGATTGGACGTGGACTCAGCCTCGATGCGCTCCAGTGTCCGCGGTGAGATGCCCGCGAGATCTGCCAGCTGCGCACGGCTCCAGCCACGCAGCGCTCTGAGCCGACGCAGGTGCAGGGCCAGCCGCTTACCCTGCGCTCGCTGCAGTGCATCAGTTGTGGGTCGTCCCGCCATGGCCACCGATCCTAAGGCCCATTGAAATAGGTGCACGCACCGGGTGCTCGCTGACTGCAACGATGACGCCACCGTCCGATTCTGCTCGCTTCCGGAACATTGCTGGCACGTGTTTTGTCACTACCTGCGGCCGCCGTCGAAATCCTGCCCCACGATGGCCTCGAGTGAGGACTGCCCTGGTCACGTGCCGGAAGAGCCCGAGGTCAGACGGGAGGCGGCTGGGTGGGCGACGGCCCGATGAACGTCTGCTCGTAGCCCCCTGCCCATTGGCGAACCTGCTCGGTGCCCACTTCTTCAATGGCAGCGAGCAACAGGGCCCGCGCCTGGTCATCCCGCTCACTCACTGAAAGCAGCCGGTAGCGGTTGACCCCGCGGCGCAGGGACTCCCGGGCCTGAGCCGCCAGCACCCAGCGGGGACCAGGGGCGAAGACCTGTCGGAACCCCGTACAGAACAGAGCGACCCCGGCCACTATCGTCGTCACCCACGCCGAGGCATGCAGACCAGCTGCTACCACCGTCGCGGAAGCGCTGGTCAGCGCACCAAGTTCGATTGCGCGGTGCGCGCGCCGCGCAGCATCCCGCCTGCGCTGGTAGAACGCCAACTCCTGCTCGGCCAGTGCCAGCAGGGGGTCGGCGGCGGAGGTCCAGGCATCAGCGTCCAGATTCGGTCTGCGCATGCCAGCATCATCATCACCGCCGCAGACCGGTGTCACCCGATTCGTCAACTCGCAAGCTCATCAGTCCCAGAGACGCTCCTGGTGACAACGAGCCCGCCTCTGTGACGCCTATCGTGCTTCGGCAACCGGCCGCCGACCCAGAATGCGCGGGCCACACTTCCTACAGGTCGAACTCCACGTGCTCGACGTCCGTGAACTCGACTTCAAGGCCTGCGGCGCGGCGGCCGCCGTCGCGGAAGTAGACCTCGCCGAGTGCTTCGGCGGCGAGGGCGCGCAGCTGCTGTTCGCTGGCGCCTTGGTCCTGGGCGTCGAGGAGGCGGGCGGCGTGGTGTGGGGGCAGGGCGAGGGTGAGGTGGCGGATGCGGGCGTCGTCGGTGGTGCCGGGTGCGGCGGTGAAGCCGAAGCGGGCGCGGGTGTCGAGGACCAGGCCGGTGCTGGTGGCGGCCTGGCGGCGGGCCTGGGCGCGGATGCGGGGCTGCCAGCGGGCGCGGACGGCGTCCTCCAGGCGCTGCGCGAGGTCGGTGCGCGGGCGGCGGATCTGGTCTTTGACGTACCGCTCGACGGTGCGCTGGGAGATGCCGAGCAGGCCGGCCACGGCGCGGGTGCCTTTGAGCTGTTTGACCAGGTAGCGCATCTGCGCGCCGGCCGACTTGGGGATGGGGCGGGTGAACGCTCCTTGTACGGCGCGGTCGAGACCGTCCCCGAACAGGCTCATCGTGGCCTACTCCTACTCTCCGTTGTCGGCGTTGGTGACGGTGCCGTCCTTGATGTACCGGGCGAGGTTGAGCTCCGGGGCGTTGAACCGCTCGCGGACCTCCTCACCCCACAGGACGGTCTGGGTGCCCTCGTGCTTGACCAGGCCCGGGTTGATACCGAGCTTGAAGCCGCCGGGCAGCGGCTTGCCCTCCCGGTAGGGCAGGAAGTCCAGCGGGCTCGGTCCGTTCGCGGCGTAGACGACGCAGTCGGACAGGATCGCGACGGGGTACTGGCCGGTGAACGCCGCGTGCTTGACGATCTTGCGGTGCAGGTTGGTGCGGGTGCGGGAGATGACCGCCGCCCGGATGTCGGGCCGCCACGTCGGGCGGGCCAGGGCGCGCCACGGCTGGCCGGGTTTCCAGCCCTCGCCCCGGGGGCGCTCGCGGAGCTTGCCCAGGCCGCCCTTGACCGTCGCCTTGATAGCCGAGACGACGATCGCCAGCTCAGGGTCACGGGCCTTGTAGCCGTCCATCGCGGCGAGGAAGTCGGCCGGCGCGAGGTCGGCACCGACGCCGAGGTCGGCCATCGTGGCCAGGTAGGCATCCCGCAGCCGCTGGTACCAGCCGTCCAGGTAACGGCCGCTTTCGTGACGGACATATGCCTCGATCGGGCGTACCTCATAGCCGAGTTCCGCCGCGTAGGCGACGGTGGGCGTCGCGTACCAGGCCGGCCCCTCGGGGCGTTCGCCCTTCGGCGTGAACGGGGAGGGCAGCAGGCTGCCGTCCAGCTCCACCCACTCCTTGCCGACTTTCACCCTCGACAGATCGATGTGGGACAGGTCGACCAGCCACGAGCCGGGCAGCTTCGGGTCGAAAGCCGGGGCCTTGACGTGCGTCGCCTCGCCCAGGCCGACGGTCAGGCCGTTGGCTCCGGCGGCGAAGGCCATGTTGACGTCGATGCCGACCAGGTACCGCAGCATGCATTCGCCGTCGGTCATGGGCCGGGCCCAGTCGTACGCCTCTTCGAACAGCTTCTCGCCAGGGCCGCGCACATGGAAGCGAGGCAGGTCCTTGAGGACCGGGTGGCCGTCGGGGGCCTCGCAGGGCGCGCAGCCGACCGGGTCCTGGCCCAGACTGCCGGGGTTGTGCTCGGAGTACCGCTTGCCATCGGCGTCAGGCCGGGAAGCGCGGGTCGGCGGGTGCAGCGCGGTCATCAGCTCCAGGCCGGTGACCGCGGTCGAACCGCGCGGGGTCATCACCCTTGAGGCGTACACGCCCAGGACGCGGGCGAGTTCGGCCGGCGGGAGCTGCCCGGCGTGGCCCCAGTGCCGGGCGTCCAGCGCGTTCCAGGAGGGGATGCACAACTGCACGCAGGCCCGCTCCGAACCGGTGGCGGGGCGGTAGATCCGCGCCCACGGGCCGAAGCCGCGTTTGGTCAGCTTCCATTGCGCGCGGGCGAGTTGCTTGACGGCTTTGTGCCCCTCCGGGATCCGGCCGGCGAGCCGCTCCTCGTCCGTGAGCGTGACGGGCATGCCGTAGCGCTCCAGAGCGGCTTGGGTGAGCACGAGCAGCGGGTCGGCGTCCTTGCCCGGCCCGGACAGCTTCGGCTGACCGAGCCTGGCCTCCGTGAGCGTCCAGTCGACCAGGGCCGGGAGGGACTTGGCGGGCACGTCCAGGACCAGGCCGCCCGTGCAGTACGCCCGTACCTGCCCGTCCTCGACGTCGACGACCGCCAGCGGGCCGTTCGCGAACCGCGGGTCCGTGCCACCGGCCGGGGCGGTGTGGAGGCAGGCGGCACTCTGCTTCCCCTCCGTACGCCGGGCCGGCTGTCTGCCAGGCGCCGCCGGGCGGGACGGTGCCGCAGGTGCGGCGGCCGGTGCCACAGGTACGGGGGACGGTGCCACAGGTGCGGAGGGCGGGGCGGCGCCCGGGTCCGGCCGCGGCGGGGCCTCGGTGCTGCCGGACGGCGCGGCGGACGCCGGGAAACGCCGGGACAGGCCCTCCAGGAGTCTGCGGTAGGCCTCGAGGCGTTCGGCTTTCGGTTCGGCACGGCCTGCTTCCCAGGCCTCGATGCTGGCCACACGCACCCCCAGGGCCTGTGCGACGGCGGCCTGCGTCAGTCCGGCCGCCTCACGCAGACGGACCCGCTCGTCCAGGGCTGGCAGCACACCACCGCCGTCGACGGCGGCGAGCAGCGCGTCGACGGCGCTGAACAAGGACTGCGGCTGATCCGTCATGACTGCCCCTCTCCTACCGGACGCCCTGACGGATTTCTTCCAGACGGGTCACCAGCCGCTGGTAGCGCTGGGAAGCCGCCTGGGAGGAATTCAGGCCCTGATGCCCGGCGATCTGCCGCCAGTCCATACCCCGGCGCCGGGCCTCGATGACCACCTGCGTCTCCAGCCGGTCCAGCGCCACGCGCATCTCCTCGAACAGACTCAGCCCAGCGGCCACCTCGTCGGCGCTCACGTCAGGACGCTGCCCACCGTCCTGCCGGTGGCCGGCGGCGGCCGCCAGCAGACGTCCCAGCAGTGCAGCGTCCTGTTCCAGGCGGTGCGCCGGAGCCCAGAGCGCGGCGGGATCCTCCGCGATCGCGGACAGTTGCGCGCGGGCTGGGCCGTGGGCTTCATCTGCCATGCCGGCATGCTACCCCCACCGCACAAGGAAACAACGAAACGTTGTTTCCTTGTGCGGTGGGGGTGCGGGGCGGCTCCCGCGGGGTCCGGGGGCCGCCCGCATGCGCCCGGCCGGAACGCCCCGCCCTTGAGACGGCCCGGTGCACAGTGGCCAGGCGACGCCGGCCTCCGGCCTCAGCCGCTGCCCACGTGAGGAAACGGGCGGGGGCCCGCTCCTTGGCATCGGGGCCCTGGCCCTGCCGGTGCCGGCGGGTGCAGCCTCGCCATGCCGGTGAAGGTGTCGACGATGCGGTGATCACAGTGGCGCAGCAGATGCGCAAGGTCGCGTGGCAGTGCGGCATGGTGCACGAGAACGAATTCGGCAGGGGTGGTGCGGTGCAGGTGGACCAGGTCCGCCCACCGGCCGAGGCCGAGCCGGTGCGCACGCAGGACCGTCACCTGGCACGGGCCCGCGGCGCGCAGAGCCACGCGGACGGCGTCCTCCTGTGCCTCCCGGCCGGCGCGGGCATCGACGCGTGCGCCCAGCGTCCGCAGGATGTCCTGCCACAGCAGCCGGCCGCTCGGAGCGACGGTGGGATGGACCACGAAGTGGCCGGCCGCCGGGTTGTGCGAGGCCAGGGCGGTCTGGGTGATGCGCACATCGTCTTCGCGGTCCACCACCACCGTGCAGGGCGGACGCCCCCGGGTGCGCAGCAGGCGGGGATCAGGACGCCGGGAGCACACCGTCCCGCACACCAGGACATCGACACCGACCTCGCCCAGGGCATTGATCGGATCCATCACTCCCATACCCCTCACTCTTCCTGTGCTGAGGTGCCCGCTTCGTGCCCGGGACCGTCACGGTCTCTGCCGCGGGTGCCGGTCATGCCGCAGGGCCCAGCCGGCTGAAGGCCCACCGCAACAGGTCCCGGTCCACACCCGGCCGGCCGGTACGGGCCAGGGCCAGACGGATATGGGCGGTCAGCTGGGCCCAGGCACGGAAGTTGCCGTGCGCGGCGTGCCGGTCGGCGAAGGCGATGTCGTCCGGGTCGGCGCCGACCCAGACGGGATGGAACAGCGGGATCGCCTCCAGGACCTCGCCGGAGGTGAGACGGGTGAAGTGCTGCCAGATGAAGACACGGGAGGACAGCATCGGCTCACGGCGCAGCACGGTGTGGCAGCCCTCGCCGCCGACGAAGATGATCGCGAGCTGGGTGGCCGGTTCGTCCCACAGGTAGCGGAAGTACTCGAACGCCTCCCCGTTAAGCCACTGGGCCTCGTCCACCAGGAAGGTACGCGGACGGTCGGCCAGGGCCGTCTTCAGCAGGCGGTCGAACTCGCTGGGGTGGCGCGGCGGGTCGCCGGCCAGGTCGAGCGCGGTGAACAGTTCGTAGCGCACCGCACGGGCCGTGGGACGGGCCCTGAAGGTGATCTTGCGGACGTCCTCGCCGGGCTCGAGTGCGCGCAGGCAGGTGTTGACGGCAAGGGTCTTGCCGAAGCCGGCGCCGCCGTGGATGCACATCATCGCGCGGGCCGCGACCGTGTCGGCGATGTTCTCCCGCGCCGCCAGCAGCGCGCGGGTGGTGACCACGGACGCATCGGGCAGGTCGACGTACTGGTAGGTGGCCGCGGTCACAAGGCGTCTCCGTCTTCATCGGTGGTGGGACGTGCGGCCCGCCTGTCGCGGCCGTACGGGGCGGAAGCGCCATCACGGCCGGGCGGGTGCGGGACGCGCGGGCCTGGCGTGGTCAGCGCGGCCAGGGAAGCCGGGGTGCGCCAGTCGGCCGGGGGCGCGGCGTGCGGGATGAGATCCGGCAGCGCGAGTTGCGCGAGGTCGGAGTCGGCACTCTGGGAGAGTTCGGCCTCGGCCTGCACACCGGTCAGCGCGCCGAGCCGCTGAGGCGCCTCGGGCTGGTTCACGGCGGCGTAGCGCTCGCGCTGCGAGGCCTCCAGGTCCTTCTTCAGGCGGCGAGCACGGGCGGCCCGTGCTCGCCGTACGGCGCTGACCTGTTCCTCGGTGGCCTGGTCGGCCAGGTCTGCGGGGCCCAGGTAGCGGCCGGTGGCCGCGTGGTAGACCTCGATGCGGTGGTCGTGGTGGGGCATGAAGCGGATACGGACCTGAATACCGGCCTGGCCGGTCATCCACGGCCCCACATAGTCGCGTTTCCTGAAGCGGATACCGCGGGTGGTGAGCGTGCGGGTGCCAGCGTCCTCCAGGGTGAACGTCCACAGATCCCTCGCGGGCACGTCCCGCAGCGGGGTGGGATCGTCCTGCCACGCCTCAAGCGGAGTCCTGCCCCGCAACGGCGCCGGGCAGTGCTCGGTGTTCCACCACAGCGTCCAGGCCAGCAGCCGGGCGGTGAAGTCCTCGAAGCCCAGCAGCACTTCGTCCTTCGGACGAGAAGCCCGTTTGCCGGGGCGCGGCTGGCGGGCGTAGCCGGGCAGCGCGGCCAGGAACATGCTCTCCACCGCCCGGTTCAATCCCTCCACCGTGCCCTTGAGGTGCGGGGTGTAGGCGGGCAGGTCCTCCACGGTGACGTCCAGGAGATCGAACGCGGCGGTTGCCGTCCTGGACAGGAAGTCCTTGCCACGGTCCACCCGCACTTTCTCGGGCACGCCGCCGAACGGGCCGTAGGGGTCATCGCGCAGGACCGCGGAGCGCAGCGCGGCCAGCACCGATTCCCGCGACGGATGCCCGGGCGTGACCGCGACGCCGGTGATCGCGTTGGTGGCGCAGTCGGTGAACCAGGTGATCCACGGCCTGCGGGCTTTGCCGTCGACGTCGACCAGCACCGGGGCCTGCATGTGGTCGGTCTCCCACACCTGGTTGCGCCAGCCCCGCGGCCGGGCCAGGAACACATCGTGCTTGCGCGCCGCCCGCTCCCCTCCCGCGAGCCCTGCCCGCTCCCCCGGCGTCAGATCACGACGGATCGCCCGGTGCAGCGTCGGAATCGACGGAGGCGGTTCCCCCTCGCCCCTGGCCGCGCGAGCGGTCAGCTCACGATGAACCGCCGCGACGTTGCCCTTCCACAAGGCCAGCAGGCGGCGCACTTCGGGGGTGACGGAGAAACGGTCTTTGCTCTGGGCCCGCGCCCCGGGCTCCGCGGCCGCGGCCTCGTCACGCTCGGCAGCGGCGAGCCACCGCCACACGGTGCGCTCGGTCACTTCCAAGGACTGAGCCATCAGCCGTACATGCCGGGTCGTCAGTTTCTGGTCCTGCCGCAGGGCGAGCAGCCGGCGCACGGCAGGGCCGCGCAGCGCCGACAGGGAGGAGACCGGCAGACCTCCCCGCGCGTGCGGACCGTCCTCGTGGCCGCCAACCTCTCCCGGACCGGAGGCGCCGGTCACAGCGGCCCCATGAGCCGTGCGCAGGCCCGCTCCAACAACCGGCGGTCCACTACCGCACGGCTCTTGCCGTAGATCTCGGCCGTCAGGTGCGAGGTGAGCTTCGCCCACGTCCGGAAATTGCCGTGGCCCACATGCTCGTCCACCCACACGACATCGTCCTCGCTCACGACCTCCCACAGCGGGTGGAAGGCCGCCATCGCCGCTGCCACCTCGCCCGGGCGAAGACGAGGCACCAACTCCCAGGTCAGCACCCGAGACGCCAGCGCGGGCACCCGACGCAGCGCCCGCTCGCTGCCCGCACCCGCCAAAAGGAGCGCCGTGTCCGTGTCCGGGTGGTCCCACAGCCCGCGCAGAAACTCCAGCGCCGGCCCCGGAAGGCGCTGTGCCTCGTCCAGTACCAGCACACGCGGCTGTCGTAGCGCGTTCACCAGCATCAGGTCGGCCTCCCCCGCCCCGCGCGGCAGACGCCTGCCCAGCTCGAGGGCGTCTGCGAGCACCCGGCGCAGTTCGGGAACCGTCGGGTGCACACCGACATGGACCCGACGGACCCTGGCCGGATGCGGCAGCTGGGACAGGGCGTACTGCAACGCGACGGTCTTGCCTTGGCCAGCGTCGCCGTACAAACACACCACCGCCCCCACCGCGGCCGCGTGCGCGACCGTCCGCAGCACCGACCGAACGGCAGGCGTGTGCACCACCTGGGCATCCGGAACCAGGACCGGGACCTGCGCCAGGTGCTTCTGCTCCCGCAGAAACACCTGCCCACCCACGCCCTTCTCGGCCACCACGTCCAGCCCCAGCTCACTGAGAGGATCCGGCCGACGCGACCCGGCCACCTCAGCCTCCCGCCCGGTCAGCAAAGCCCGCCCCGCCCGGCGGTCCCTGCGGATCACCCGGCTCAACGTCGACATCGACGGAATGGGCACCTCACCACCGGCAGCCACCAGCCGACGCCTCAACTCAGAGACATTGCCCCCCGCCTCGCCCAGCAGCTCCCACACCTCGTCCGACACCACGTATCCCTGCCGGACCGGCCCCTCCGCCCGCCCCGTCGCCTTCGCCTGCTCCAGCCAGCGCCAGACCGTACGCTCCGAAACACCCACCGTCTCAGCAACCGCACGCACATGCCGCGTGGCCAGCTCCCCCGCCTGCTGCCGCTCCAGCAGACGACGCACCACCAACGCCCTCGGCAGCACAGCCCCCCGGCCGGCCCCTCTACCTTGATCCACCCCACGATCACACCGGCCCAGCCCGCCCCACCGCATCAGAACTCACGAACCTGAGACAGCATCACCCACCATCAGATAAAGCCTCACGACAGTGACCCCGCCCATCAGGCTCTCGCCACATGACAGTGCCGATCCCGCCCCAACACCCCACTGACCAGCGCCGACACAGCACACCACCAGACCAGCACCACCGACTCTCACCACTACCGACCCCAAGCCACAAGGTCGCACCTGTCCTGTGTCCCGTCCTCGCGGCACTTGGGTTCGTGCGCTGCGGCCCCTGTGGGAACCAGGAAAGACAGACAGCTCCGTGCACTGGAACGGAACCCGCTGGGGCGGTCTCGGGTGACCGAGAGCAGTGCGCGAAAGAGATCACTCTCCACAGCCAGTGCGAGGGATCCGGCCTGCTTGGATTCCGCTGCGCAGTCGCGCGAAAGCGCCCGCCGGGACGACGGACACGAGACCGTGGTGGAGTGACCCACCACCCCGGCCTGTTGCGGACCGCTCCCCTGCAGGGAGAAACCACCTCGTCGCTGATCTGCCGCATCGCAGGCCGCTACGGGATGGAAGCGAAGGTACTGCGGGCCTGCTGGAAGTGGCGCAACTACCCGCCCGGGCACGAGGGCGGGGGCATGCGGGCCGACGCCGAGGTGCTGCTGAACACGGCCGGACGCCGGCTCCTGGCAGGCATGTGCGGCGTCGAGGAAGACGTGCTGGCACGGGCGTTGCCGTCCTGGGGAGAAGGGGACGCCAAGCTGCGCGCTGAGACTGGTGATCCGGTGGGGCTGTGGCGTACCGGTGGCGCGGTGGCCGGTCCCGTGGCGTTCGGCTGCCGGCTGTGCACGGCCCGGCGCACGGGGGCGGCCGTGCGGGTGGTGCGGTACACGCCGCGGTGGGAGCGGGTGTGCGTGCGGCATGGGCGGTGGCTGCTGGACGCGGACGCCGGCCAACCGCTGGAGCACCTCGATCTGCGGGGCCTGCCGGAGGTGGTTGCAGCGCAGCGGCGGTGGGCTTCGGTATCACGGCGGGCGCTGCGGGCCGGTACGGAGCCGGAGCGGGTGTTCGCGCTGGCGCAGGCGGTGGTGGCCCGGTGGTGGGAGCAGGCTTACGGCTGGGAGCGGGAGACGATCTGGCCGTGGCGCCTGCATCAGGTCGCGGGCGGGGATGCCGGGGGTGATCTGGAGCGGTGGCGGATCGTGGGGCGGGACGCGGTCGTCTTCCCCGAAGTGGTGGCGGTGGCAGAGGCGCTGCTGGATCCGGCCATGGCCCAGCTGGTGTGGGTGGACAGCGGTGCCGGGCGGCCGCGGGCGCTGCCCGCCGATGGGATGTTCTGCCGCAGGCTCGGGGAGCGGCTGGGGCGGGAATGGCTGGGGCCGCTGGCCGCGACGGACCACGGCGGGCCGCTCATCGCCTGGATGGGCAGTGTCATCCGTCTTCGCCGTGGTGCCGGCGGGCCGCCCGGGTACGACAACGACCCGTGGTGGCTGCGCCAGGAGCACCGGGCCGCGACCATGGCCGGGCAGTTGCGGGTGCTGGGCAAGGAGAAGAAGGTGCCCGGTTCGGGGACGATGTGGCGGGCTGCGGTGCCCGCCGAGCAGCGCAGGCTGATCACCAGCACGATCGACAGCGCCGAGGAGCAGTTGCTGCAGCTGCGCGGGGTGCAGACCGGCCCGACCGCCGAGGTCGCCCAGCGGCTGCTGCGCGGGCTCGGTCACAGTGCCGGCCTGATCGAGAACGCCTGGAAGCGGACCGCGGTGGCGGCGGTGAACGGCGGGGTGCCGCTTGAGGAGGTGGCCCGGTGGGTCGACCTGCCCGTCGAGGTGCTCCGAAGAATGCTGACCGCGGACAGGCAGGAAGACGACCGCTGAGAGCACTGCGCCAGAAGGAAGTCGGCTGTTAGCTGATACGGCACTCGTTCGTGGCAGAAACACTGAAAACAGCAGTCCGGGCGGGCGGGAGCGGCTTGGCTGACGCGGGTGACCAGCACAGGAGCTGCCCGGCCCCAGAGCCGGGCAGGGCAAGCGGCCGTTGACCAGGCGGGCGGGTTCGAGGCAGTGTTCCTCGACCCGGTGGGGCAGGCGGTGCAGCAGCGGTGGGCGGATGCCGCTTTGACCGTGGCGTTCGAGGACTTGGCGCCGGTGTCGGCGTTCCCGGTGGTCCCGGGGCGGCGCTGGGGGCCGGGACTGTGGTGGTCGGCGACCACCGGGCGGCACGTCGCTGCGGGGTCGAACGCGATGCGCACCCAGTTGATGGTCCTGGACCGCGATCCTGGCGTGACGGGGCTGGCGGGGCGGCCAGTGCGGCTGCTGTGGCGTAATCGCCGCAGGCAGGTGCGTTCCTGGGTGCCGCAGCTCTTCGCCCGCCGTGCCGACGGCACCGCGCTGCTCGCCGACTGCCCCGGCCACCCCGATGCGGGCGGGGAACGCGCGAGAAGGGGCGCCGAGGCGGTTGCGCAGGCGTGCGCGGACATCGGCTGGACCTACCGGCGCCTGCCGCCGCTCGATGACGTGCTGGCCGCCAACCTGAAATGGCTGGCCGGCTACCGCCACCCCCGCAACGCCGGCCGCCCCGGTCTGGCGGCGGCGGTTGTTGAGGTATTCGCGCGGCCGCAGCCGCTGAACGAAGGCGCCGAAGCGGCCGGCGACCCGATCGAGGTTCTCCCGTGCGTCTTCCACGCCCTGTGGCACGGACAGCTGACGGCAGACCTCACAACGCCGCTGCACGAACGCGTCCTCGTCAGCCCGCGGGGCTCGGGCAGCCCGGGCGAGACGGCAGGCGCCCGGTGAGCGCGCGGCGCAATGCCCGGCCGGTTGTGAAGGTCGGTGCGCGCGTCCGGTTCCGTGGCGTGACGTGGCAGGTGGTCGCCCTGTCGGGGCAGGACATCCGCCTCGTCGGCCCGGACGGCGGCGGCCAGGCCGTGCTCGCCGGGCACCTGTTCGCCGACCCCGGCTTCACCGTCATCGGCGCCGATGCGCCTCAGGCGGCACCGCAGTGGGGCCTGTTCGAGACCCGCACCCGCCTCGGCGCGCGAGAAGGCACTGGCCTGGCAGCGGCACGTGCGAGAAGTCGAATGCGGCCTCACCGGAGGGCCCGGCAGCCAAGGAACGGTCCGGCCGCAGTACGACCCGCAGCGGCACACGCTGGCCGAACGCGAGCAGGCCAAAGCGGAAGAGCTGACCGCGCTCGGCTTCGGCCGGGTGGCGCGCACCACAGTGCAGCGCATGCGCCTGGCCTACCGCAAACAAGGTTTGTGGGGGCTGCTCGACCACCGCACCACCCGTGCTTCCAGCCCCACCGGGCGGGCCGACGAGCGGGTCGTCGCCGCCGTCCGTGAAGCGCTGCGCCGCCGCCGTGGCCGCTCCCGCGGCACGATCAACGGCGTCTTCCCGCTGATCAACCAGATCCTTCAGGACCGGCACGGCCCCGGCACGGTGCCCACACCGTCCCAGGCCACGCTGTACCGGCTGGTCACCAACCTCGCCCGGCCCGGCGAACTGCCCACGGGGCCCGTGAGGCAGGTGCCCGCGAGCGTCGACGGGCGGGCCTTCACCCCCGCCATGGCGCTGCGCCCCGGTGAACAGGTGCAGGTCGACACCACCCGCCTGGACGTCCTCGCCCTCTTCGACGACGGGCACCTGGCCCGCCCGGAGCTCACCATCGCCGTCGACGTCGCCACCCGCGCCATCCTCGCCGCCGTGCTGTGCCCCAGCGCGACCAAGGCCGTCGACGCCGCCCTGCTGCTCGCGGAGATGGCCGTCCCGCACCCGGCCCGGCCCACCTGGCCCGGCGTCCTGCGCATGGACCACGCCCCCGCACTCCCCCACCAGCGGCTGGCCGCACTGGATGAGCGTCTGGCCGGCGCGGCGGCCAGGCCCATCGTCCTGCCCGAGACGATCGTCGTCGACCGCGGCAAAGTGTTCGTCTCCGCCGCGTTCACCGCCGCCTGCGAACACCTCGGCATCAGCGTCCAGCCCGCCCCGCCCCATGCCCCCACCGCCAAAGGCATCGTCGAGCGGACCTTCGGCACCATCAACCACCTGTTCTGCCAGCACCTGCCCGGCTACACCGGCTCTGACGTCACTCGCCGCGGCCCTGACACCGAGAAAGACGCCTGCTACAGCGTCGTCCAGTTGCAAGACCTGCTTGATGAGTGGCTGGTGCACTACCACCACCGGCCCCACGAAGGCCTGCGCCACCCGCTGATGCCCCGCAAGGCGCTCACGCCGAACCAGATGTGGGCCGCGCTCATCGCCGTCGCCGGACACGTGCCCGTCCCACTGACCGGCCGCGACTACCTCGAACTGCTGCCCGTGCGCTGGCAGGCCATCACCCCCGCCGGCATCACCATCCACCACCGCACCTACGACGCCGATCTCCTCGCCCCCTACCGCGGCCAGGCCTCCCCCGTCGCCGGCCGAGGCGGGAAATGGGAGATCCACTACAACCCCCACGACGTCCGCCAGATCTGGGTACGGCTGCCCGACGTCGAGCTGACCGAGATTCCGTGGATCCACCGTGACCACGTCCATCAGCCGTTCAACGACCACACCTGGCAGCACATCCGCACCCACGCCCAGCTCAGCCACCACGACGACAGCCAGCAGCACGAAGCCCACCTCGCCGACGCCCTCGACCAGCTGATGCGCCGCGTCCACAGCGGCCACGCCACCACCGCCGAGCAAGCCCTCCTCGCCCGCGCCACCACAACGCCGATCCCCGCCGCCCGGCACCCTCACCACGGCACCGCACCCGCCACAGGCGAACCAGCGCAGCCCGACGAGGACGACAGCATCGACAACCTCTCCGACGACCTTCCCGACGACGGCACCCGCCCCGCCGCGGCCACCGGATACGGGCTCTACGACGCACACGAGGAGGCCGACAAGTGGTGAACCCCCGCCCCCACCCCGCAGCGCACCATCCGGGCAGCACATCGGCCGACGCGGACAGCGGCAACACGGCCGAGCCGTCCTGGCCCCTGACCACCTGGCAGGGCTGGCAGCGCTTCGCCACCACCGACCCGCCCGCCCCACCCCAACCCGAAGACCCGCCCCGCAGCACGGAGGAACGCCTCGCCTACCACTCCGCGTTCGTCACCATCCGCACCCCCGCCCTCAGCCAGCTCGCCACCCAGGCCCGCACCCTGATGATCCTCGGCCGCCACCAGCACACCACCGCACGGCCCTCCCTCATCGTCACCGGCCCCGCCGCGGCCGGGAAAACCACCGCCCTGCTGAACGTCGGCCGCTCCTACCACCTCGCCCACCTGCGAAAAAACCCCGCACCCCCCGGATCAGCCCACAGTGCGGCACCCGTCGCCTACGTCCTCGTCCCGCCCGGCGCCACCGCGAAAACCCTCATCACCGAGTTCGCCCGCTACCTCGGCATCCCCGTCACCACCCGCATGACCCAGACCCAGATCACCGACGCCGTCTGCCACACCTACACCGCCGCAGGCGTCCAACTCGTCCTCATCGACGAAATCCACCGCCTCAACCCCCGCACCACCACCGGCGCCCAGACCGCCGACCTGATCAAAGACCTCACCGAACGACTCCCCGCCACGTTCGTCTACGCCGGCATCAACGTCACCGACACACCCCTGTTCACCGACACCCGCGGCGCCCAACTCGCCGGCCGCGCCACCCTCGTCGACTGCGGCCCTCTCCCCGCCCGGCACAGCACCCGCGAACCCTTCCGCGAAGTCATCACCGACATCGAAAACGCCCTCGACCTCCACCAACACAAACCCGGCACCATCCCTGCCCACGCCCCCTACCTCCACCAGCGCACCGCCGGCCGCATCGGATCCCTCACCAGACTCATCCGCCAAGCCGCCATCACCGCCATCTGCGACGGCACCGAAGGCATCACCAAAGGCGCCCTCGACGCCGTAACGCTCGACCACCTCGCCGAAACCCACCACCGCCCCCGCACCCGCTAACCATCCACCCCACCAGCACAAACAGCCCTGACCAGCAAAAACACCAAACGAGCCATTACATGCCAGAACTACCGACACCTCACCCCGCCACGCCCCACACAGAACGCATAACCCCAGCTCAACCCCCGCCCACCCCGACCTAACCGNGCATCACCCAGACCACCGCGGAAGACCAGATACGCCTGCTGCAGTCCGTGTTCGGCGACAAGTCGCCCCTGAGCGAGGCATCGCGTGCCTACATCCAGGACCTGATGCAGCACGTCGTGGGAAGCCAAGCCTGCGAGAAGCCGTTCAAGTAGGAGGCCGTGCGAAAGGGGGCGGGCGTGATTCGTGGACGGCAGTCCGGGGCGTCAGGTGGCGGACTTCTCCTTGAGTGCCCGGGAGAACGCTGCCGCGGACGCGCGCGTCGCCTGCTCCACGATGCTGATGCCGACCTCCTGGGTGCTGCAGCCGTTGAGCAGTACCGCCATCAGGTAGACGCGGCCCTCATGCTGTATCCGACCGATGCTGTTGACGTCCCACGTTCATCCCGTGAGTGGAGGCCGGACGGTCTATGAAGTCGACAGACGCATCGATTGCGGACGCCTCTGACAGCGCCGGCTACCTACCCATCCGATTCCAGCAGGTTCCCGGACCCACCGCACTGATCGTGGAGGAAGATGACCGTCATGACGGGTGGGAAGAGTGAACTGAGCGAACTGCTCCGCCGCGCCGGCCTGGAGGTGGTCGGGCACGGCCGGGTCTCCGATGCGCGGCCCACCGCGGCCGCCTGGCGCCCTGTGATCTCGGGGAGAACAGAGCCCACGCTCGCGGTGCCGGACAACCACGCCGACCTGGTCGCCGAGTTGAACCGGCAGTGGCACCGAATCGCCGTTGAGCACGATGTGATCAACACGGATGGAGAGTTCCTGATCAGCCTCGCCGACCAGGGCTCCACCTGCTGCGAGCACGGCCACTGGACCAGAGTGCGGCTGACGGAGCAGTGGGACCTGGCCGGTCTTCTCGGCCCGAAGGCGGACCAACCGGCATTCGTGGCGATGTCCTTGGACGGAGAGAGCGTCCTGGGCGTCACCACCGAGAAGTACGCGGTCTGGTTCCTCGCCATCACCCCTTTCAGCGACTGGCTGGAGTCGTCGGCTCAGGCCCGGGCCGCGGAGAGCACGAAGGAGCGGGAAACCGACTGGAACACCATCCTGCGGAGGAAGACCGCCTCGGCCAGGCTGCGGGAAGCATGGCGGGAGGGGTTGGCCAGAAACCGCCGTGCTTCCTCGTCCGTGCTGCTGCGTCTCCTCGACGTCGCTCCCGAGGAGCGGCTCTCGTCTTGGCTCATCTACCGGGAACTCCCCGAAGACGTGGTCGGGGCCTGGATCACGCACCCCGAGTGGCGGGTGCGCAAAGCGTTGGCGGAGCGATGGTTGCTCAACGCCGAACAGCGCGCCGAACTCTTCCACGATCCCGAGCCAAATCACCGGTGGATCCTCCTCACGTGCGCAGTAGCCAACCAATCAACGCTCACCGCCGCGACGTACACCCAGCTCGCCGCCGATCCCAGCCCGGGCGTGCGCGCCGAACTGGCCCTCCACCGCGACCTGCCGGTGCGGCATCTCACCGCGCTCGCCACCGATCCGGACCCCCAGGTACGCAAGGTGGCCGCCCCACGCGCCTGGAATCACCTGACCCCTTCGGTGCAGGCAGCCCTCCTCGCAGACCCGGACGCCGACGTGCGAACAGAAGCCTTCCTCCGGTACCACTGTTCCACCCCGCTCTCGGCGGCCGGCTTCGTCGAACTCCCCAGCGACGGGCGGCGGGAACGCGCTGCCCGTACCTGCGTTCTCGCCCGTGAGTTGGCCGAGGATCTGGTCCACGGAAGCGAGACCGTTCTGCGCAGCGCCGCCGCACAGAACCCCAACCTGGACACCGACTTGGTGGCCCTGCTCGGCCGGGACCCGGAGCCCGGCGTTCGCTCGCTGGTCTCCATCCGCTCGGACCTCACGGAAGCGGAACGCTCCCAAATAGACGTCGTGTTCGACCCCAGCGCGCGCTGCAATCCTCTCCCGTGGGTCCGGGACCTGGAAAACGACGAGGAGGCCATGCGCCGCTGTGCCACCTCCGCGCACGTGATGCTCCGCCGCAGCGCCGCGTGCGCGAGGAATCTGCCACCCGACGTGGTCGACCTGCTGGCGCACGACGAGGACTGGGTCGTCCGGCTCTTCCTGGCCGAACACTGTGCTCAGGCTCCAGCCGACGTACTGCTGGAGATGGCGCAGAGCTGGAACGGCTACTCAGCCGCACGGATGATCGAGCACCCCAACTTCCCTCGGCAGGGGGCCCTGCGCTACACACACGACCCCGACCCCCGCAGGCGCAAGCTCGCTCTCCTCGACCCGAAGTCGACCGCCGATCTGGTGGAGCGGTTCAGCCGGGACCCGGACTCAGGTGTCCGCTGGCGTGCCCTGCGCGACCAGCGCCTGTCCGCCGCATCCGTCATTCGAATGCTCGACGACCCGCACCACGGCATACGGGAGGAGGCGGCTGCCGATCCGCGCCTGCCCACTCGTGTCCTGGCCACCCTCCTGCACCACACCGCGACCGCGGCCGGCGCCGCCGCGAACCCCGCCATCCCCGAAAACGTCATGCACCACCTGCTGGACCGGTAGCCGGGACGCATTGTCGGTGCCCGGGGCCCAGCGGATCGTCGACTACGACAGGGCGGGTGCGCGTCACCGCCAGAGGCACCGAGACCGGCCGCTCGGAGTGCCAGTCGGTACAGCCGCCGGAGGGGCTCCACGCGCCAAAGCGCACGGTGTCAGCGGTCGACGGCGGTCACCTGGTCGAGACCGCAGGTTTCGCTCTCGGTACGAGCCACGCAGATACTCCGGTCGTGTCATGGTGGCGCCAAAAGCACCGGGGTGGACGACTTCGCGTGCTGGAGCCGCGGCACGATCTGCACCCCCACGCCCCCCGTGGACCGAGGCGAACCAGCCAGCCTTCTGGAACAGCCGACTCGAGGGGATCACTGCCTTCAGGTCTGTACACCACACGCTCGAGCCGCCAACTCCCGTCGTCCGGGTAGACAACCAGGCCGACAGCGCAGCCACCCGCCTTCACTGCTTCGTCCATGAGCACTCCGGCTCCGGCATGTCCCGCCCGACATCTCCCCGGGACGCGGCGACCATCGCGGCGTTCCCGCGGACCCGGCCAGTGCACAGGGGATGTCCCGTACTCATGGCGGCGGATACAGCGGGCCCTCCGGTCACTCGGTCCCTGGCAGCCGTGGTGCTTCCCGCGGGGGCGACGCGGTCTGCCCAGGGACCGTGGCGGTCGCCGTGGGGTGGGCGTCGCGCCAGCCAGAGCGGTTCAGGTGGCGTTCGGGGTCGCGGATACCGGCGATCTCGCCCAGCCCGATGACGTACGGCCGCAGGCTCTGCTGGAGTTCGCGCAGGGCCTGCCGGAACTCCGCGTTGTCGGCCCAGGCCGACTCGTCCTCGTCGGGGTGCGTCTCCTCGAAGGTCCGCAGCCGTGGATGCCAGGCGGCGAGGAACGGCGCAAGCTCGAAGTTGAGGATGTCCAGAACCAGTTCGTGGACGGAGTCCCCGTCCACGGGAGGGGGTGGGGCGTCTCCGGACTCCAGTGGTTCGCGGTACATGTCGAACAGCGTCTTGAGGGAGGTGAGGGCCTCCCTCAGGTTGCCGCTTCCGTCCTCCAGCGGTCTGGTCGCTACGCGGGTCGCGGCCTGGAAGAACATGCGCTGCGCCGCCTGCCGCATGTCCGTGTTGGTCTTGAACGTCATCTCGCTGCCGGGCAGGACGAGCCGTACCTCCGTCAACTGCACGGACCTGCGGTACAGATCCGCCCCGAGGACCAGGACGAGGCCGAGCACCGCGCCGACCACGACGGAGAGGAGCTGCCCGCCCGTGCGGCTGATGGAGTAGGCGGCGACACCGACAACAGCGCCCGCCATCGCGGCCAGGGCCGCTCTCGCCACCGTGCGTAACACGGCTCCGGCGTTGCGTCTCCGACGTACCGTCACCCTCGAGCCCCCTCAGCTGTGTTACCCGTGTCCTGCATTGCCCTGCACTGCACTGCCCTGCCTGCACCGGCGGGAAACCCTGCCGGGTACTGCGGCGACAGGGTACTTGGGAGTGCACTGTTCTCACTTCGGCTGCGTCCGGTCTCCCCGGCCGCTATGTTTCTTCCTCGCCCCATGGTGGGAACGGACCGTTACGGACGGGTAGCAGGAAGCAACGCGACGCGGACACGGGGGAACGGACGAGCGGATGAGTACCCATTGATGGCGCCTGCCTTACGGCCCGGCCGTGCGCAGGGCGGAGACTCCAAGGAGCGAGCGGCCGAGTACGACGCCTTCATCTCGTACAGCCATGCCTGGGACAGGGACGTCGCGCAGGCCCTGCAGCGCGCTCTGCAGAGCTTCGGCCGCCCCTGGTACCGGCCGCGCAGCCTGAAGCTGTTCCGTGACGAGACCAACCTGGCGGCGAGTCCGCATCTGTGGCGGGACATCGAGCAGGGGCTGTGCCGGTCCAGGTGGCTGGTGGTGATGGCGAGTCCGTCCGCCGCCGCCTCGCCGTGGGTGCGCCAGGAGATCGACTGGTGGCTCACCCACCGGTCGGCGGACACCCTGCTCCTCGCGTTGACCGACGGCACCCTGGTCTGGGACCGCGAGCGGGCGTCGTTCGACTGGTCACGGACCGACGCGCTGCCGCGCGAGGTGCTGGCCGCCGCCTTCGCCGAGCAACCCCGCTGGGTCGACCTGCGCTGGCTGCGCAGCCCCGAGCAGACCAGGTCGGATCCGCGTCTGCTCGACAGCGTGGCGCAGTTCGTCGCCCCCCTGACGGGCAGGTCGAAGGACGACTTGATCGGCGACCACGTACGTCAGCGCCGGCGGACCCGCCGCTGGTTACAGGCGACGGTCACGGTCCTCACCGTGCTGCTCCTGCTCGCCGTGGCCGGTGGGATCACCGCGTACGAACAGCGCAACCGGGCCCGCGCGCAGACCCTGGTCGCGCAGTCCCGGCAGCTTGTGGCCGAGGCGTCGTCCATCAGTGACAGCCACCCCGACCTGGCCCGCCAACTGCTGGTGCAGGCCTATCGGTTCGCCCCGACGGCCGAGGCGCTCGGCGCGCTCGTGGAGAGCCGCACGATGCCCCGGGTCGTTCCCTCGCGCGGCTCCGTTCACGCGGCCGCGTACAGCAGTCGGGGGATGCTGGTGGTGGCCGACGACAGCGTCCGCCTGTTCGAGCCCGCGCGCATGGACCGGCCGGTGAAGCTCGACTCGGGTCAACAGCGGGTTACGGCCGTCGCGTTCAGCCCGGAGGGGGGACTGCTCGCACTCGGCTCGGCCGACGGCCGGGTTCGGCTGCTGGAGGCGACGGACGGCGGCCGTACCCGCCTGCTGACGACGGTGCCGGCGCCGGCGGGCAGGACGGCGGTCGTCACCCTGGTGCTCACCTCCGCCGGGCGGCTGGTCGTCATGACGGAGAAGGGCGGTGCCGTCCTCGAAGTCCAGGACTCCACGCGCACGAGGACCGTCGCAAAGGTCTCCGAGTCCTCGGTCGCGGCGAGCCCGAGCGGCGATGTGATGGCCACGGCACGCGCGGACGGGCGGCTGCGGCTGTGGGATCTGTCCGGCTCGGGACGTCCGCGCCCGCTCGCCGCTGTCACCGCTCCGCCCGGCGGCAGCGAACGGATGCCGCAGCGTGCGGTGTTCAGCCCCGACGGGCAGACCCTCGCCGTCGCCGGCCACGACAGTCGGGTGCGCCTGTGGGACGTCACGGACCCGGCCCGTCCGGTCGCGCGGCCCGAGCTCTACGCGCGGAGCCGTGACGGTATCCGCGCCGTGGCGTTCTCTCCCGACGCGACCACCCTGGCCGCCGGGGACAGCGACGGCACCATCGCCCTGTGGGACGTCTCCGATCCGCTGCGTCCCCGGCCGGGCGCCCGGATGACCGGCCACACTCAGACGGTGAGCGGCCTGTCCTTCAGCCCCGACGGACACACACTGGCCTCCGTCGGCGAGGCGAGCACGGCGACCCGCGCCGTGCGTCTGTGGGCCCTGTCGGGAACCGAGCGGACCTCCGCGTTCACCGTTGTGCCCGCGTCGGGCTCCTTCGAGCCGTCCTTCAGTGCGGACGGCCGACTGCTGGCCGCGGGCGGCGATCCCACCACCGTGTGGCAGGTGGGAGGCCCGGGCACGCCGCACCTGGCGGCCACCGTCGAAACCGTCCGGGTGACCGGCCAGGCCGCATCCTTCGGCCCCGACGGGCGGACCCTGTTCTCCGGACTGCCCGTGAAGGCGTGGGACCTCACCGATCCGGCGAACCCGCGGGACCTCGCTCCCGAAACCGGACGCACATGGGGCGCGAAAAGCGTCGAAGTCAACCCGCGGCTACCACTCCTCGCCGTGGCCAACCAGGCCGGCGATGCCGTGGAACTGTGGAACGTCGCCGACCGGAAGCAGCCCCAACCGCTCGGCACGCTCGGCGGGGTGGACACGTTCGCCGCTGCGCTGGCCTTCAGCTCCGACGGGGAACTGCTCGCCGCACCGGCCGAGGACGGCAGGTCCGTACGGCTGTGGCAGGTGACCGAAGACGCCCGGCCCACGCGCGTGGGCGAGGTCCCGACGGATCGCGGCCAGGCCTCCGCGCTGGCGTTCACCCCTGACCGCCGCACGCTGCTGCTGGGCGACGAGAGCGGAACCGTCGCCCTGTGGGACGTATCGCGCCCCACTCGCCCCGTACGCGAAGGATTCTCCGCCCGGCACACCGGGGCCATCGGCGGCATCACGGTCCACCCCGGCGGCGAACTCGCTGCGACCACCGGGCTGGACGGCCGCGTCCGCCTGTGGAACGTGGCTGATCCCGCACGACCCGTCGAGATGGTGTCGCTGAGCAACGGAGGCTTCTACCCCGGCGCCGGCATGGCCTTCAGTCCGGACGGAGGCCTGCTGGCGGTCGGCGGGGACCGGGGCATGCGGCTGTGGACCGTGGACCCGGTCGCCATTCTCCAGCGGCTGTGCGCGGAGTCCACCGCGATCAGCCGCGACCAGTGGGCGCAGTACCTCCCTGACCGCCCCTACGATCCGCCCTGCGCCTGACACCCGACCGAAGACCGATGCCCGACTCGTGAATGGAGGACTCCGTGGCTTCTCGCTCTCCACGCGTCGCCGCAGTCCCCGTGCTGGTCCTGGCGGTGCTGGCCCTGGCCGGCGCCTGCGACAGTCCGAGCCCCGCCCCGCCCGTCGGGCCGCCCTCCGAGGACCCGGCCGGAGCCACGTCCCCGAGCCAGTCCACGATCGTGCGGTCGGGGGACGGCCCGGTGGTGGTCGGGCCCGCACCCGAGGATCTGCGGGAGGTGGAATGGGCGGAGGTCCCCACCCCGGGGGAGTTCTGCGGCGTGCCGGAGCTTCTGCGCTTCGGCTCCGGGAGCGAGGTGAAGGCAGCGTCCACGACGTGGGGGACGGTACGGGTCTTCCGCAGCGAGCGGTTCGAGTACGGGGACACCGATGGCGACCGGCGTGACGAGGCCGCCGTCTACGTCGCCTGTCGTGACACGGTGACCATGAACGCGCAGATCACCTCCGGTTATGTGGTGTACGCGCGGGTCGGGGACGACCTCGCTGTTCTCGGCTCGATCACCCCCCGGCGCAAGGACGGCGCGTATCCCACGCAGCTCACGAGCGTGGAGTTCGCGCCCGGCCGGATCATCGTGCACGAGAAGTGGTTCCGCCCCAACGACGCCCACTGCTGCCCCAGCGGTGACGCCACCACCGTGTGGTTGCGCGAGGCCGACCGGCTCACGCCGGGTACCACCCGCGTCACCTCGTGACAGGCCCGGCGCAGTCCGCGGCGCGCACGGACGACGACCCGCGCTACGACGTCTTCATCTCCTACAGCCAGCATCTGGACCGAGAGGTCGCGACGGTCTTCCAGCGAGGCATGGAGAACTTCGGGCGCCCGTGGTATCGGCCGGTGCACCTGCGGGTGTTCCGGGACATGACGCATCTCAGTGCCAGCCCCGATCTGCGGGGCGACATCGAGGACGCGCTGGCCCGTTCGGGCTGGCTCGTCGTGATGGCCTCTCCCCTGGCCGCCGCGTCCCCCTGGGTTCGCGCCGAGATCGACTGGTGGGTGGCGCACAAGGGCGCCCGGCGCATGCTGCTGGCATGGACCGACGGACGGCTGGAGTGGAGCCCTCAGGCACAGGATTTCGATTGGCCCGGAACGGACGCCCTGCCCCGTGAGCAGATGCGCAGGGCTCTGGCCGCGACACCCGGGGCGCCGCGGTGGGTCGACCTGAGATGGCTGCGCGCGCAGATCGACGAGCGCGGCTCCGTTCCCGCCAACGATCCACGGCTCCTCGCGGACGTCGCGGAGTTCGTCGCCCCGATCACGGGGCGGTCGAAGTCCGAGCTGATCGGGCACCACCTCCGGCTGAGGAAGCGGCGGAACCGGCTCGTCGCGGCGACGTTCGTGGCCCTCGGCGCGCTGCTGGCCACGGCGACGGGGCTCGGGCTGGCCGCTGACCACCAGCGGGACGTGGCCACGGAGCGCCAACGGGCTGCTACGTCAAGGCAGCTGGTCGCCGAGGCCACATCTCTCCAGTACGACCGCCCCGACCTGGCGCGTCAGCTCCTCGTGCAGGCCTACCGTCTGTCGCACACAGAGCAGGCGGTCGGCGCGCTGCTGGGCAGCGCGGGCATTCCACGCGTGCTGCACACCGGCGGCGCCGCGCGTGCCGTCGCGTTCAGTCCGCGGGGGCGACTGCTGGCCGCCGCGTCCGACGGCGGGGTGAGGCTGTTCGACACGTTGACAGGACGTGCCGTCTCAACCCTGCCGGGGCACCGGGAGGGTGCGCGGGCGGTCGCCTTCACCGCGGACGGCGGTCTGCTGGCCGTGGGCGACTCGGCCGGGCGGGTACGACTGTGGGACATGTCGGACGGGAACCGGCCCGAACCGCTCGGCTCCGCGCGGCCCGTCGGCGATGTGCACGAGCTGTCCTTCGCCGGGACGTCGCCCCTGCTGGCGGTGGGCAACGGTCTGCGCGTGGTCCTCCTCGACGTCCGGGATCCGCGCCGCCCCGAAGTGACGGGCCACTCCACGGCGTTCGAGTCGGCCCTGGGTTTCGGCGCGGACACGAGCCCGGACGGAGGGCTGGTCGCGACGGGTGCCGGAAACGACCGCGTACGGATCATGGGTCTGTCCCGGTCCGGACGGCTGTCGCCTCTCAATACCCTCGACACACCCTCCTCCGCAGTGGTGTTCAGCCCCGCCGGCCACCTCCTCGCCACCGCTGGAGAGGACGGGAACGCCGCTCTGTGGGACATCTCGGACCCCCGGCGCCCGGTACGGCGTACGACGCTCAACGGCCAGAACTCATGGATCACCCCGATGGCGTTCACCGACGACGGGAGGACCCTGGCCGTCGCGGCGGGCCACGGGGCCGTCCAGCTGTGGGACGTCTCCGACCCCGGCCGTCCCCTCCAGGGCGACCTTCTCACCGGGCCCACGGGGCCCGTCGACTCCCTCGCCTTCGCCCCGGACGGCCGGACCCTCGCGTCCGTGGCCCTGGGCAACGCCGGCAACCCGGACGAGGCACAACGGGCCACAGGCTCGGTACGGCTGTGGAACGTCCACGGATCCCGGGCCTCGTCCGCCTACGCGTCCCTGCCCTCCGGCCAGTTGTCCTCCCAGTCCTTCGGCCCTGACGGCAGGACCCTCGTGACCGGCCGGCCCGGCGCCCTCTACCAGGTGGGCGGTGCGGCGGAACCCCGGCTCCTGGCCGACCTCCCCTCGTTCAACAGCGGTGGCCAGACGTACGCCTTCAGCCCGGACGGACACACCGTCGCGACCGGGCACCCACTCGGCCTGTGGGACGTGACCGACCCCGCACACCCGAGTGAGCGAGGCCGCTTCAAGGAGACGGAGGATCCGCAGGGGGTGGTGTACGGGCCCGACGGCACGGTCCTGGCCGCCGCCGAACCGCTCGGTCCGGTCCGCCTGTGGGAGGTCAGTGACCCGGACCGGCCCCGGAACCTCGGCACCCTGCCCGGTTCCGGGGCCGGTCCGGCGGTCCGCCTGGAAGCCGCACCCGTCGCGTTCGCCGGGGACCGTGGGCTCCTGGCCGTCACCGGCAAGGACCTCAAGGCCGTCCACGTGTGGGACCTCGGCCGCACCGGCCACCGGTACGACCCCGTACGCACGGACGTGATCCCGCTCAAGGCCGCCGCCAGGGTCACCGCCCTGACCGCGAGCCCGGACGGCAACACCCTGTACGTCGGGGACTCGCAGGGCACGCTCACCGTCTGGGACATCACCGACCCGCGGCGGGCCAGGGCGAGGGGCTCCGCCCAGCGGCACGCGGGCGAGGTGACCCACCTTGCGGCGGATCCGGTACGGCCCCTTCTGGCCGGCGCGGACGACACCGGGGCCGTACGGCTGTGGGACGTCGCCGACGCGTCGGCGCCCCGGGAAGTGGCCCTGCTCGCCACCAACGAGCGCTACGCCACCGCAGGTGTCGCCTTCAGCCCCGACGGGGGCATGATCGCAGTCTCCGCGGGCGACAGCACACGCTTGTGGCGCACGGACATCGGCGCCGTCCTGGGGCGGTTGTGCGCCGAGTCGGGGCCGATCACCGAGTCCCAGTGGAAGCAGTACCTCCCCGACCGCCCCTACGATCCTCCGTGCGCATAGCACGGCCCTGCTCCGACCGACTCGCCGTACCCACAGGAGGCCATCCGTGCACCACCCCAGGACGTCGCTTCTCATGACCGCGCTCGTGCTTGCCCTGGGCGTGGGGTGCTCGTCGTCCCCCGAGCCCGACGCAAAGGCTTCCCCCGCCTCTCAACCCCCGTACACGGAGACGTCCGAGCCGCCGTCCGCCCCGTCCCCGGCCGACGACGCGCTGGGCAGCGCCCCCGACAACCTGCGGCAGCTGGACTGGGCGCGCACCGCGGTCCCGGGCGACTACTGTCACGTGGCCGACCCGATCACCTTCACTGCCGGTGAAGCGACGGTGCGGTCCGAGAGGTGGGGGACCGTCCACGCCGAGCAGTATCCGGACGAGGTGGTCTACGGCGATGTCGTCGGGGACTCCCGGGCAGAGGCGGCCCTGCGCGTGGGGTGCGACACCGGCGGCCAGACCGGAAGCGGTCGCCTTGTCTGGGCCTACGTGGTCTTCACCAGCGAGGAGCAGCGGCTGCGTCTCGTGGGCACGGTCACCCCGCAGAAGTACGAGGGCGGTCAGGCCAGCAGCTTCGAGGGCATCGACCTGGCGAATGGCCAGGTCACGGCCCGCGAGAACTGGCACCGGTCGACGGACGCCAGTTGCTGCCCGTCGGGTAAAGCCGTCACCATCTGGCGCGTCGGCGACGACGGCACCCTCAAGGCGGGTGCGCCGCGCGTCACCCAGTGAGACTCGCCGCAATCCGTGTCGCCGAGCAAGGACAACTGTGCCTGGGTCGAGCATCGCGCTACACGATAGAGTCGGCCTCTTCCGGTTCGAGTGGGAACGCGTCGCCGCTCTCGGCGCGACGTCCCGATCCGCTGAGCCTGCGTGACGAGGGCGAGACTCGACGAAGCCGCCAACCGCAGCGCCGTCGACCGCGGTGGTGAACTGGCCGCAAGACGTGAAGGATGTGTTGATGACGAACAGCAGCAAGCCTCGTCGGCCGGACGTCACGACGGTCGAAATCATCGGTGGTGCAGAAGCCCTCGATGTCGGCCTTCACAGCTATGACACCCGGTGGCCGGAGGTCTACCTGCATCACCGGCGTCGAATCCTTGAGGCGCTGGCGGCCGTGGACGTCGATGTCGAGCACATTGGATCCACTTCGGTTCCGGGCCTTGCCGCCAAGCCTATTGTTGACATCGTCGTCGCGGTCGCCGACATCACGGCGGAGGAGGACTACCTCGACGGGCTGTTGGCCGCCGGTTACGAGCTGCGGGTTCGCGAGCCAGGACATCGGCTCGTGCGCACGCCGACTCGTGATGTTCACGTGCACGTGTACGAACGGGGGGACGCGGCGGTGCACGAGTACCTTCTCCTCCGTGACCACTTGCGCACCAATGCAGACGATCGCGCCCTGTACGAGAGTGTCAAACGCACTCTGCTCAGCCAGCAGTGGAACGACATGAACGACTACGCCGACGCCAAGAGCGACGTCATCCTCGCGATCAAGACCCGGGCCAGGGAAGCTCGTTGAAGACGCGGGATGGCCGCGAACCTGGCAGCGATCGACGCCGCCGGGCAGACGGCGGGGCAGGGCCCCCGCCCCAAGGGACACCCCTGGCTCCCATTTGAGCTTCGCCCGCTGGCTCCCAACGGGGCGAAGTCTTCCCGAGGCGCTCCTCAAGGACGCCGCGAACGCCGGTAAGAGCCTGCCGCCTCTGGCCACCTCCCTGTGGCCGCACGGCCTCGACGCCGACGGAACGCCCTCGTCCCCATGGCTGTGACTCCCGGGCCGGATCGCGGCTCGGCGGGCGCGGGACTTGCCCCTGACCCATGGGGCAGCGTTTAGCGTCCGGGCATGAACCCGACGCATCGTCTTGTCCGCCTGGACCGGCGCCCCGACGGGCTGCCGACCCCGGGCGAATTCACCCTGGTACAGGCGTCTCTCCCCCGCCCCGGGGACGGCCAGGTACTCGTCCGCAACACCCACTTCCTCGTCTTCCCCGGCCTGCGCACCCTCATGGGCGGTGAGACTCGCGACGTCCCGCTGCCGCCGCTGCGGCCGGGCGACCCCCTGTTCGGTCCCGCGATCGGCGAGGTGTTCGACGGGCCGCTGGAGAAGGGGCGGCTGGTACTGCGCCTGCAGGGCTGGCGGGAGTACGCGACCCCTGATGCCGCCGAGTGCCGGCTGTTGGACGGCGCGCTGCCCGACCCGGTGGCCCATCTCGCGCAGGGTCTGCGGCGTACGGCGCGCTGACCCGGCTGGCCCGGGTTCGGCGGGGCGACACCGTGTTCGTGACCGGTGCCGCGGGAGCCGTGGGCACCATGGCGGGCCAGATCGCCCGGCTGCTGGGTGAACTCGGGTACGACGCCACCGTGCTGCGCGCGACAGCGGACCCGATCGGCGGGCAACTCGCCGAGGTGGCGCCGGGCGGCATCGACGTCGTCGTCGACACCGTGGGCGGCGAGCAGTTGACGGCCGCCGTCCACGCGGCGAACCGGGGCGCCCGTTTCGCCCTGGTGGGTGCGCTGGACGGTCAGCTGTCGCCGGACCGGGCGGGAGGCAGTGCGCCGACCGTCCTCGACACGTACCGGCTGCTGACCCGGGGCATCACGATCGCCGGGTACAGCTGCGTGGACCACCTGCATGTCGAAACGGAGTGGGAGGGCCGCTTCGGGAAGTGGCTGCGCGGGGGGTGACATCAGTTTTCCGCACACCCTGGTCCGTGGAACGGAACACGCCCCGGGGCGTTGCCTGAACTGATCGCCGGCGGCTCCTTCGGGGCGGCCGTCGTCGAATTGTAGGTCGGGACGGAGCGCGCATGCGGATCGGCAAGGCTGCGGCGGCGGCCGGGACCACACCGCGCGCGCTGCGCCTGTACGAGGCCTGCGGCCTGCTCCGCCCGCCACCGCGCACCGCGGCCGGCCAACGGGAGTACGGGACCGCCGAGGTCGCCCGCGTCCGGGTCATCCGCAACCTGCTGGCCCTGGGCCTCACGCTGAACGACCTGAGCCGCCGCGCCCACCGCCTGGACATGCTCGTCCCGGACCAGCCCTCGACGTCCTGTGGCGGTGGCCCCGGCGAGTTCAGTGACGTCGTGGCCGACCGGCTGGCGGCCCTGGACGCGGAGATCGCCCGTCTCACCCGCCTGCGCCAGAGCCTCGCCGACGCGGCCACGCGACACGACGGGTGACCTGACCGTCCGGTCGCGCGCGTCGGGGGTGCTGGGTCGGTCCGGTGTGCTGTGGAACCGCTCCGCCCAGACGCTGCGCGTGACCCGCCCCGACACGGTCGTCCTCGGTCTCGGGCTGGCCACGTTCGTCCCGGACAACGGCGTCACGGCGATGACCGTCGCCGACGTCGACGGGGTGAAGGTCGTGGGCCTCCTCTTCGACGCCGGAACCACCAACTCGCGCACCCTCATGGAAGTCGGACCGGCCGGGGGCGGGCGCCGACCACGCGGCGAACCCGACCTCGCTGCACAACGTGTACTTCCGGGTGGGCGGCGCCGCCGTCGGCAAGGCCACCACCAGCCTCGTCGTCAACAGCGACGACGTCATCGGCGACCAACATGTGGATCTGGCGCGCCGACCACGGCAGCGGCGTCGGCTGGACCACCAACACGGCCGACACCGGACTCGTCGTCAACGGCGACGCCGTCACCATGTCCGGCCTGTTCGTCGAGCACTACCAGAAGCACCAGACCCTGTGGAACGGCGACGGCGGCCGGACGTACTTCCACCAGAACGAGATCCCCTACGACCCGCCCGGTCAGGCCGCCAGGATGAACGGCTCCACCCAGGGCCACGCCGCCTACAAGGTCACGGACTCCGTGACCAGCCACGAGGCGTACGGCCTGAGCAGCTACTGCTTCTTCAACGTGAACCCGGGCGTCGTCGCGGAGCACGCCTTCGAAGTCCCCAACAGGCCGAACGTGCGCTTCAAAAACATGGTGACCGTCTCCCTCGGCGGTACCGGCACCATGCGCCACGTCATCAACGACCGGGGCGGCCCGTCCAGCTCCTCCACCAACGTGGCCAACCTGGTGAACTACCCGTGAGGCTACGCTCCAGCAACTCGGCTGTTCCTTCGACGCCGTTCCCGATCCACGTGGCGCCGACGCAGGCGGCCAGATCGACCGGCTCGTCCGCGACATGGCCGGCAGCGTCCCCATGGACGAAGTCGACCCGGTCGGCGACGCCGAGTACATCGGCGCGGGCCCGGGCCTGCCCGGTGAAGACGGTGTTGATGTCCACTCCGGTGCCCGTGATCCCGTGGTCGCGGGCCCAGGTGCACAGCATCTCCCCCGAGCCGCTGGCCAGGTCGAGTGCCCGTACACCGGGGGCGAAGCGGAGTGACTCGCCCAGAGCGGCGAGCTTGGCCGATGTCAGCGGGTGGTGGATGCGGTCGCCGCTCTCGCGGACGGTGAAGATGCGGGCAGGTCCATGACCGGGTTCTCTTCCGTCGTGCTGTTGCGCCGAAGCACGATGGTTGTCACCTGGGTGAACGTTGACCTGCTGTTCTGCAGCAGCAAGGCACGGTAGTTGTCACCGAATGAGCAAGCTGCCTGTCACTGTCGGCCCGGGTAGCGCTCCGAGCGAAACCGCCTCGCTAGTCTCGGTGGTATGGGCCCACGGAACCTCGGTACTGCGAAGAGGCGACATGTCGGCGTGGTCGCCTCTTACGACTTCACACGTAAGGCGGAACTGCGCCGCTGGATCCCGCCGATCGTGAAATGCACGCTGACCCTCACGGAAGAGGTTTCCTACCAGGACAATCTGGAGCTCGTCTCCCGCCTCTGCAGACCGAATCTGCTGGCAGAGCCGGTCCACGAGCTCGTTGAACGCGGAGCAGAAGCCGTGGCGTATCTGTGCACCGCTTGCAGTTTCGCCGACGGCGTGGCCGGTGAGCGGGCGTTGCGGGAAGCGATGAGGAAACACGGTGCGCGGCAGGCGCTGACGACCAGCGGCGCGGTCACCGGCGCCCTCCGTGCCGTCGGCGCCCGCCGTCTCGCCGTCGTGCACCCCTACCAGGAGCCGGTCGACCGTCTGCTGGCCGCGTACCTCGAAGACTCCGGCTTCGACGTCGTGGCCCTCACACCGCTGGGTCTCGATGCGGTCGAGGACGTCTACACGGTGAACGAGCAACAGGTACTGGACACTGTCATCGCCGGAGACCATCGCGAAGCCGATGCTCTGTTCATCAGCTGCACCGCTCTGCCCACCTACGACGCCCTCCCCCGCCTCGAAGAACGCCTCGGCAAACCCGTCATCAGCGCCAATCAGGCCACCGCATGGGCGCTGCTGGGTGCTGTGGGCGCGCAAGCGCACGGACCAAGACAGCGGCTCCTGTGTCGTGGCCCTGGCTGAAGCCCTCGTCGGCGCCCAGACCGAGCAACTCAGCAGCGCAGTCGCCCAGGGCGCGCCGCCCAGTCTGTGACATCAAGCCTGCCCACGTGACAACTATCGTGCTTCGGCTCAGCTGTGAAATTCGGGGCCGGGGCTGGAGCAGGTTCCTACAGCTCGAACTCCAGGTGCTCCACGTCCGTGAACCGCACCTCCTCCAGGCTCCCGGCGCGGCGGCCGCCGTCCTGGAAGTAGACCTCCTTGAGGGCTTCGGCCGCGATTTCCTGCAGGCGGGCGTCGGTGGCGCCGGCCTCCTGGGCGTCGAAGAGGCGAGCGGCGTAGTGCGGGGGCAGGGCGACGGTCAGGTGCCGGATGCGGTCCTGGTCCGTCGAGCCGATCGGTGCGGTGTAGCCCATGCGGGCGCGGGTGTCGATGACAATGCCGTCGGTGGTCGCCGCCCGGACTTTGGCCCTGGCGCGGATCTGGGGCTGCCAGCGCTTGTTCACCTCGCGCTCGAGGCGGGCGGCCAGGTCCGCGCGGGGCTTCTTGATCTGGTTCTTCACGTAGCGTTCGACGGTGCGCTGGGAGATGCGCAGCATCTGGGCGACCGCCTTGGTGCCCTTCAACTGCCTGACCAGGTAGCGCATCCGCGCGGGCGCGGTCTTGGGCGCCGGGCGGGTGAAGGCCTTCTGTACGGCGGCGTCCAGGCCGTCTGCGAACATGCTCATCGGCTGCCTGCTCCCCTACTCGCCGTCGTCGGCGTCGGTGACGGTGCCGTCCTTGATGTACCGGGCGAGGTTGAGGTCGGGGGCGTCGAACCGGTCGCGGACCTCTTCGCCCCACAGGACGGTCTGGGTGCCCTCGTGTTTGACCAGTCCGGGGTTGATGCCGAGTTTGAAGCCCCCGGGCAGCGGCTTGCCGTCCCGGTAGGGCAGGAAGTCCAGCGGGCTGGTGCCGTTGGCAGCGTAGACGACGCAGTCGGACAGGACCGCGACGGGGTACTGACCGGTGCACGCCGCATGCTTGACGATCTTGCGGTGGAGGTTGATCCGGGTGCGGGAGATGACCGCCGCGCGGATGTCCGGCCGCCAGGTGGGCCGGGACAGGGCGCGCCACGGTTGGCCGGGCTTCCAGCCCTCCCCGCGCGGGCGCTCGCGGAGCTTGCCCAGGCCGCCCTTGACCGTCGCTTTGATGGCAGAGGCGACGATCGCGAGCTGTGGGTCGCGGTCCCTGTAGTTGTCCATCGCGGTGAGGAAGTCGGCCGGGGCGAGGTCGGCGGTGACGCCGAGGCCGGCCATCGTGGCGAGGTAGGCGTCACGCAGTCGCTGGTACCAGGCGTCCAGGTAGCGGCCGTTGTCGTGGCGGACGTACGCCTCCAGCGGGCGGACCTCGTAGCCGAGCTCCACCGCGTACGCCACGGTGGGCGTGGCGTACCAGGCAGGGCCCACCGGGTGGTCGCCCTTCGGTGTGAACGGCGAGGGCAGCAGGCCGGCGTCCAGGTTCGCCCAGGTGTCCTTGCCGGTCTTCACCCGGGACAGGTCGACGTGGGAGAGGTCGACCAGCCAGGAGCCGGGCAGCTTGGGATCGAACGCGGGCGCCTTCACATGCGTGGGGGCTCCGAGGCCGACGGTCAGGCCGTTGGCACCGGCGGCGAAGGCCATGTTCACGTCGATGCCGACCAGGTGGCGCAGGGTGCACTCGGCGTCGGTCATCGGCCTCGCCCAGTCGTAGGCCTCCTCGAACAGCTTCTCGTCGGGGCCGCGGACGTGGAAACGGGGCAGGCCCGCCAGGAGTGGGTGCCCGTCGGGGGCCTCGCAGGGCGCCGGGTCGACCGGGTCCTGGCCCAGCGAGCCGGGGTTGTGCTCGGAATGCCGCTTGCCTGCCGGGTCCGGCTGGGAGGCGCGGGTCGGCGGATGCAGGGCGGCCATCAGCTCCAGACCGGTCACGGCGGTCGATCCGCGCGGGGTCATGACCCGCGAGGCGTACACGCCCAGCGCGCGGGCGAGTTCCGCCGGCGGCAGCTGCCCTGCCTCCCCCCAGTGCCGGGTATCCAGCGCGTGCCACGACGGGATGCACAACTGCACGCAGGCGCGCTCCGAACCCTGCGCGGGACGGTAGATCCTCGCCCACGGGCCGAAGCCGCGCCGGGTCAGCTTCCACTCCGCGCGCGCGAGCTGCCTGACGACCTTGTGGTTCTCCGGGATCCGCCCGGCGAGCCGCTCCTCGTCGGTGAGGGTGGCGGGCAGGCCGTAACGCTTCAGGGCTGCCTCGGTGAGCACGAGCAGCGGGTCGGCGTCCTTGCCCGGCCCGGACAGCCTCGCCTGCCCGAGCTGCGCCTCGCGCAGCGCCCAGTCCACCAGGGACGGGAGGCTCTTGGCAGGCACGTCCAGAACCAGGCCACCGGTGCAGTACGCCAGCACCTGACCGTCGGTGTCGGCGTCGACGACTGCCAGCGGCCCGTTCGCAAACCGCGGGTCCACGGCCGCGGCGGTGTGCTCGGAGAAGGTGCCCTGCCTACCGTCCGGACGCTTCGTGGGCTGTCTGCTGCTGGGCGCCGCCCGGCGGGATGACGATGCGGGCGCGGCAGGCGACGTCGCGGCTGCGCGCGGTGGCGTCGCGGCTGCGGGCGGTGGGCCTGTATCCGGATCCGGGCGCCGCAAAGCGCCCTCGTCGCTTGCGGACGGCGCCGCAGGCACCGGAAATCGCCGGGCAAGGCCGTCCAGGAGTCTGCGGTAGGCCTCAAGGCGCTCGGCCTTCGGTTCGGCGCGGCCTGCCTCCCATGCCTGGATGCTTGCCACGCGCACGCCGAGGGCCTGCGCGACAGCGGCCTGGGTCAGTCCCGCCGCCTCGCGCAACCTGATCCGTTCGTCCAAGGAAGGCAGCACACCGCCGTCGTCGACTGCGGCGAGCAGCGCGTCGACGGCGTTGAACAAAGGCTGTGGCTGGTCCGTCATCTGCTGTCCCGCTCCCCTACCGGACGCCCTGACGGATCTCTTCCAGGCGGGTCACCAGCCGCTGGTAGCGCTGAGAGGCCGCCTGGGACGAATTCAGGCCCTGATGCCGGGCAATCTGCCGCCAGTCCATGCCGCGGCGCCGGGCCTCGATGACGACCTGTGTCTCCAGCCGGTCCAACGTCACGCGCATGTCCTCGAACAGGCTCAGCCCGGCGGCCACATCATCGACGCTCACGCCAGGGTCGTCAGGGTGCTGCACATCGCTTCGCCGATGGCCGGCGGCAGCCGCCAGCAGACTCCCCAGCAACACGGCGTCGTGTTCAAGATCGTGCGCCGGGGCCCAGCCGGCGGCGGAGTCCTCCGCGACCGCGGACAATCTCGCGCGGGCGGTACCGCGAGCTTCAGCTGCCATACCCGCACTCTATCGCCGCCGTACAAGGAAACAACGAATCGTTGTTTCCTTGTACAACCGAGGGCGTCGAGCTGCCCCCAACAGCCGGCTACTCGCGGCGACGTCGGTCCCTGTCTCATGATGTCGCGATGAGTTCGGTCGCCTCTGCCAGTCTGTACGTTTGTCGCGCGGTCCGATGGCCTCACGACAACACGCAACTGCTGCTTTCAGAGAGAAGCTGACGTCCGACACCACCTGCCACATGTCGATCTCTCTCGACGGCTTCGTCGCCGGGCCCGAGCAGAGCCGTGACAATCCACTGGGTAACCGCGGCCAAGAGCTGCACGGCTGGCATATCGGCGACCCGCGCGACCGAAGCCGACAAGACGGCCAACGGCTGGCTGATGCGCCCGCGTGGCGCCTACGTCGTGGTCCGAAACATGTTCGGGCCGATCCGGGGTGAGTGGAACGAGACGTGGGACGGATGGTGGGGCCCCGAGCCCCCTACCACGCCCCGGTCTTCGTGCTCACTCGCTACGTCCACGAACCGATCAGGATGGAGGGAGGGACCACCTTCCACTTCGTCACCGAAGGCTTCGACGCCGCTTACGCGCAGGCGCTCGAAGCCGCCGACGGCAGGGGTGTGGACGTCGCCGGTGGCGCTTCGACGGTTCGACAGGCACTCAACGCCGGCGTGGTCGATGAACTCACCCTCGACATCGCACCCGCCCTGCTCGGCAGCGGCGAGCGCCTGTTCGACGACGTCGAGACCTTCGATTTCGAGCCCGCCGAGGTGCTTCACTTACCGCTGGCCACTCATATCCGCTACCGCAAGCGCGACGCCGGCTGAGCAGCAACTGGGCTTCGTCGCCGACGCGGGATGTTCCGAGCGAATCAGTGCTCATGGCCCCGCCCAGCGACAGTTCCCTTGTGGTGGCGAGGGCGACGCCGGGCTCGAGGGCCGCACTGATCTGGTGAGCACACCCGAGCGGCCCCGGACGCGCCCCCCTGTACCTCCGCTTTCTGCCCCTGGGCTTGCCCCCCTGGCCCTTTCCCGCCGGCCGCCAGGGGTGGACGATGCTCCTTTTCTGCCCTGGCGGACATGAAGGAGAAGTGGCGTGCGCGCGCAGACACGGCCCGGTGCGATCGAGGAGACCGGGGCCGGGCGGCAGCGGTCCGCAGCGGCGACCGTCCGGCCGCCCGTGCGGAACCTGAGCCCCGCGGGCGTCCGGGACCTGCAGCGGTCCGCCGGCAACGAAGCGGTGGCCCGGACGGTCCAGCGGCACCGGGGCTCCGCCGCGACGGTCCAGCGGACGACGACGGCCGACCCGGAGATCCAGCCCATCGTCGACGCGGTGGAGGAGATGCTGGGGACCGCCCGGTCCTTGATCGCCACGGCCCAGGGGCTCGGCTTCCGGCTGCGGGGCAAGGAGAGCCAGCAGAAGCACTGCGACGACCTCGGCATGTCTCTGGACACCGCCGAGCACATGGTCTACCGGCAGTTCCGCGCCGACGGCCCGGCCGGCCGGACGACCAACCCACGCACCACCGCGCTCAAGGGCCTGCTCGACGAGATCCAGAAGCGGCACATCGAGTACGTGGGCATCCTGCGCCGGTTCAACCTGCGTCCCGTCGGCGCCGACATCGGCCCCCAGGACACCGAGGGCCGGGCACAACTGTCGAACACCTGGTCACGCGTGGTCGGCGGGCAGGGCATCAAGACATCGTCGACCCCGCGGCCGTTCGGCGAAGACCGTACGCCCGCGCCGCTGCCGGGCTTCCAGGACCAGATGCTGTCCCACCACGCCCGGCTGCTCTCCCGGCAGCACGGCCGGGACCTGGTCGGCGGTCTCACCGCCGGGGTCGCGGGCGCCGGCGCGGCCATGGTGAACGCGGTGCCCTTCCACCCCGAGCAGATCGAGTTCATGGGCGGCAACAGCGTGGTCGGCGCGGAGGCGGCCGTCGACACGCCCGAAGGCCTCGCGTCCGCCCCCGACGCCCCCGGCAGAGGCAGCACCAGCGTCGTCGCTGTGCCGCACGGTCTGCGGGACAGCGAGGGCGCGCACGAAGGCGAAGCCGTCTCGCCCGCCTTCCTGGTCTACGGACACGAACTGATCCACGCACAGCACAACATGCACGGCGTCAACATCCGGAACATCGGCGACGAGGAGGCGGCGACCGTCACCGGCAATGAGGCCTCCACCGCTCTGCACGAGCAACGGCAGGTGCCGGTCACCACGGAGGAAATGCTGCGCGACGAACACGGCCTGCCCCGCCGCGGCGGCTACACGTAGCCGCCCCCGGCCCCCTCCCCTGTCCGCGTCCCGGGTCCAGGGCTCTCCCACGGGGTTGCGGCCACCGGTCGCACTGGCTGAAAGGGCGGCCATGATGGTGTCCGGTAACAGCTCCGACGAAGGCGGCATGACATGGCCTATGGCTACATCGGTTCGATGAAGACCCGTCCCGGCAGGCGCGACGACGTGGTTGCGATCCTGCTCTCCGGAGCCGAGAGTCTCCGCGACTTCGGCTGCAGAAGCTACGTGGTGGGCTTGGCCGCCGATGACCCGGACACGATCGTGGTCACGGAGGTCTGGGAATCGAAAGAGCATCACGACGCGTCCCTGCGGCTGCCCAAGGCCAAGGAAGCGATCGCTGCCGCCATGCCCATGCTCACCGGCGAGTTCACCAGTCGCGAACTGGTCGTCGCCGGCGGCCTCGGCGCCGGCGACTGATGGACCACGGTGACCGGGCGGCCGCCGCGCGGACCGCGGCGCTTCCGGTTGGGCTGCTGGTCGGCGGGTTCGGGGATGGCCGGGCGGGATTCCGCGCCTCGCAGGTGGGCCCGGACCACCCGAGGTGAGCAGGCGCGGTCGGCGAGCACGGCGTCGGGACGAACACGAGGTCGACTGTCCGCCGTACCGGCATCCGGTCCGCGCATTCGCAGTCAACGTGGACCGCACCGGTAGATGCTGGGCCGGACGGACGAAAAAGGATGTGCGTTCGGTGGGGTGGCGTCGGCAAGCTGCCGGGCGTGACTGAGCTGCCGAGCAACGCTGTTCCTCCCCGTGCCGTCCTCGATGCCTTCCGCGTGGAAAGTGAGACTCCCGTCCCGCTTGTTGGTGGGCAAGGACGGAGCGTCCTCGTCGGTGGGTATGTGTTCAAGCCCGCCGAGGCGCCTGAGGACGAAGTCGACTGGGCTGCTTCCCTGTTCGAGAAGCTGGCGCCCGACAGCGGCTTCCGCCTCCCGCGGCCGCTCCGGACCGCTGACGGGCGGACCGTCGTGGACGGCTGGACTGCCAGCGAACTCCTCACTGGCGAGCCCGGTCCCCAGGGACGCTGGGCCCAAGTGCTCAGCGCCGGCCGCGCCTTCCACGCGGCCCTGCGACAGCTGCCCCGACCCGACTTCCTTGACCGGCATACTCATCCATGGGCGGTGGCCGACCGGGTCGCGTGGGGCGAACAGGACACCGACGTGATCAAGGACCTCTCCACACCGTTCACGAACCTGCTGGAACTATGGCGGCCAGTGAGGCAGGACGAAGCCCAGCTCATTCACGGAGACCTCACCGGCAACGTGCTCTTCGCTGCGGACGCGTCCCCTGCCGTCATCGACTTCTCGCCCTACTGGCGGCCTCCGGTGTTCGCCGAGGCCATCGTGGTCGCCGATGGTCTGCTGTGGTTCGACCTCCCGTCCGAACTGGTAGCGGGTGGCAGCGATCATCCCGACTGGCAGCAGATGCTGATCCGTGCACTGCTCTTCAGGCTCGTCGCCCACAGTGAGAGCACCCGACCATCGCAACAGGCTCAGACTGGTGAACCGGAACGGTACGCAAGGGCAACCGGCATCGTGGAGAGGCAGTTCGCTATGAAGTCCTGACCGAAAGCCCCCGTGCGCCCTGCGATTCCTGATGGCTCGGTCCGGCCGCATAGGCCAGTGGTGGTGCGATCGCTTGGGCGTCGGCTCCCTCGCCGATCCACAAGGCGATGAACAGCGCGGCAGTCGCTTCCAGGAGTCCCGCACGTTCGAGACCGCCGCCGGCCACGGGTTCGCCGCCCGCGTCCCGCACCAGCTCGCGTACCCGCGCGAGGGCCGTCTCGTCGTCCCCGCAGACCGGCACGGCCAGGGGCCGTCCGTCGAAGACGGGCGGCCGCATGCGCCACACGTTCTCGTGGCAGAGGTTGAAAGCCTTGACCACGCGGGCTCCTGGCGCCGCCGCAGCCAGTTGTTGCACGGCCGAGGGGCCTCCTTCCGTCAGCAGCCGGAAGCCCGGGCCGACCGGGTTGGAGCAGTCGATCAGCACCTTGCCGTCCAAGGCCGCGCGCAGGTCCCGTGCCACGTCCGCTCCCGCCCCGAACGGCAGCGCGGCCAACACCACCTCCTGACCGGACCCGGCCGCTGCGCGCAGGCCGGCAGGCTTCGCGCTGCCTCCGATGCGCGTCGCCAGTCGCTCCGCCTTGTGTGCGTCCCGTCCCCCGATGGTTACCTGGTGCCCCGCCCGCACCCAGTGGGTGGCGAGCGCGTCGGCCATGCTGCCCGTTCCCAGTACGCCGATTCTCATCACACGTTTCCTCTCCGTGCCTGCTTCGCCGGTTCACACCGACGCTAGAGAGCGGTTCGGGCACCATTTGGTACGTGACGACCGACGCCTTCCTCGCCGACTGCCGCGCCCGCCTCGCCTTCGACCTGCTCTCCAACACCTGGAACGCCGTGGTGCTCTGGGCACTGCGCGATGGCCCCCGGCGCCCGGTCGAACTACGGGAGCGGATCGGGGGCATCAGCTCCAAGGTCCTCACCGAGACTCTGCGCCGGCTGCAGTTCAACGGACTGGTCGAGCGCCTGGTCAACCCCGACGCCCAATCAGGCGTTGAGTACCAGCTCACCGCCCTCGGCCGGACCTTACTGGCGCCCATCGACGCCGTCGGCGCCTGGGCCTTCGAGTACGGCGACGAGGTCATGGCCGCCCAGGAAGCAGCATGCGCTTCTGACCCGCAGTCCCCTCGTCCGAATTGCTAGACGGGTCAACAGCGTGACGCCGATCGGGCGGCCTGCTCGATCCTCGCGCGGTAGGCGGCACGGGCCTCCTCGTCGGTCCGCTGCTCGTGTTCGGCGCGCAGCCCGGTCCGGCCGTCGAGGCCCTCGCGCAGGATGTCGGCGTGCCCGGCATGCCGGACGGACTCGCTGAGGACATGCACCATGATGGCGAACAGATTCGTGTTGGGACAAGGCTCCGGCCACCACGGCACGTGGCCGGGGGCATCGAGGGGAAGCTCGCTGATCGTCGCGTCCGAGTGGTCCCACGTGCGTCGGTAGGACTCGATGATCTGATCGCGCGTCTCGTCCTCGGTCACCCACAGATCGCTGCCGTCGTGGTCATGCCACCGGGGCAGTGGTTCCGGAGAAGGGCGGTCGAAGACCTCGCCGAAATACCTGGCCTCGACGCTGGCCACGTGTTTGACCAGGCCGAGGAGATTGGTCCCGGTCGCTATCAAAGGCCGACGGGCGTCGTCTTCCGACAGTCCCTCGAGTTTCCGGAGCAGCGCCTTGCGGTCTCGCCGCAGGCTCCCGTGCAGGTTGTCCTTCGCGAACTCATCGATCACGCGGCATGAGCCTGCCATGGGCTGCTTGTGGCCTCAAGATCCCGTACGTGGACCGCAGCGTCCGGCAGAGCCAAGGCCTGGCCATGCAATGGACACCGTGCTGAGCTGCTACGAGCAGCTCGCGAAACCTAGTAGGGCTTGGTCAGGTTTATTTCTGGATGGCGTGTCCGTTGGCCAGCCGACGAGAGCGAACCGGTGCAGTTCTGGCTGTCCAGCCTGCCCTCCGGCATGCCTTTGGCCGCCCTGGTGCGGCTGGCCAAGCTCCGCTGGCGCATCGAGCACGACTACCGCGAGATGAAACAAGCCCTGGGACTGGCCCACTTCGAGGGCCGCACCTGGAACGGCTGGTACCACCACGTCACCCTCGTCTCCGCCGCCCACGCCTTCTGCACACCCCAACGGCTGGCACGAGACCCAAAAGACACGGCGCAGGACTGAGCCTCTACCAGACCGTCCGCGATGACCGCCGTTTCCCTCAGTGCCAGCGACTGGACTCCTCCACCACTGCGACGTGATCTCGATCAACGGCCCCAGCTACCGGCTCAAGAACCGGCTCGCCGCCGTCGAGCGGGATAGCCAGGTGGCCTGACCAGCGAGAACAGCGGAACCCGTCACCGGATGACAGAAACCCCCGGAAGGGGCTGCTGCCAATCACCCAGTTCCGCAACGAGAACCTGGCGGGCCAGCCGCCGGGCCAGAGCCCATCCCTCGTCGGTGGACAGTGCATCCCTCGTCCATCGATCAGCGATCCCGCCACCGCTCATCCCACTGAAGATCACGTCGATCTCCTGCAGGTCAGCCATGACTCCGCGGGCGAGCTGTCCTTCGACCACCAGGGCCTCGGCCATGCGGAAGGCGTGATCAAAGTCCAGGGCGATCTCGTCCGTCATCACCGCATGCCTGACCAGCCAGGCCACCTGGATCTGGACATCAGCCGCCAACACGGTCAACGCCTCCATCAACAGGCGCCGACGGAACGAGGGATCAGAACTCTCCACCACACGATCGTCGCACGCCCCCTGGTGACAACCCACAGGCAAACATCGGGCTGAGCACATTTGTCTGTACTTGCCTGAGAAGCCGTATCTCAACCGGATCAAGCAGTGGCGTGGTCTGGCCATGCGAACCGACAAGCTCGCCATCGCCTACCAGGCCGCACTGCAACTCGCTGCGATTCTCATGTGGACATGGCTCCGACCTAGGGCCAGAGCCTAGGACAGCGGCCGGCGCCAAAGCCCGTCCGTTTGACGCCGCGAGGCGAGTACGTCTATCCATCCCTGGCGGACCAGGGGACAGGGGAACGGACGTGCCATTACTCGATCCTCTCAGGGAATCGAGCCTCCATCAGACCCGGAGCGGTTCAAGATGCCGTGATCACATGACAGTGTTTGCCCTGAAGCCAGCAAAAGGCAAAGGCGGCAAGACGATCGGCTGGAGGGGCACGTGCTGCGCGGCATATGGGCATTCGTTGCGGTAATGGTCGCCTTCTTGGCGACTCTGGCGATCTTGGATCTGAGCAACGATCCCGAGCCGCGTGCGTCCTCAGTGCCCTTGCCGGACCGGCCCGCCGAGAACCCGTGTCCTTCCGAACTTGGCGACAAGCCCCGCCGGTCGACGTTCACCGACCAGGCAGCACCCTACGAGGGACCGGCCCCACACCCGGTCAAGGTGGTGAACGAGACGGGTTTTTCCGAGGCTAACGCCCCGCACCGGGCCCTGCCCGACGGATGGGAGGCTACCTACAACACCCTCGAGACCCAGTTGGTTGTCTGCGAGTACCTCGTGTCGACCGGGGAGGTGGTGGACTCGTGTGAGTACATCGGCAACAAGTTCGTGCCGCTCGTCAGCGCCACGTGGACCTACCGGGTACTGGCAGCCAGAACGGCCAAGCAGGTCACGCAGTTCACCCTCAAAGGAACCGACACCTGTCCGTTCGACATCGAATATCCAGAAGGGGACTACCCGACGCAGACACCACAGTCTGTCCGAACCGAGGACCTCGTGAATGCACTCCAGCCGTACGTCGCCCCGTAGGCCGGCCTCCTCAACACCAGTCCCCCCGGCCGAAGGGGGCGTCGCCCAGGGCAACGAACGCCCCCACGGGCCGCTCGACCGGAGCCCGAACCATTCACCACCTCCTGGCGCATCGGTCCCGTGGCAATCGAATGCCCTGTCGGCTACGCGAAGCGACATGTACACAACCGCTGCAGCTGCGTTCCTCTGAGCATGTTGTGAGCGATCGCCATCACCGCGGGTACAGCGAGCAGCTGACAGCCCCGGGGCCCGGTCGCATCGGATGGCGTCCGCTGTGTGGTGTAGGGGATCTCCGCGGCTGAGTGCGCGGGTTCCGCTCCCTCGGGTGCACCGTTTGCCGGTGTCTGCTCCCTGCTCAACTGGCAGGCCACCGTGCAACTCGAAACAATGCTGGACGGATGGCTCGCGGACCTGGAGGCGAGCGAATACGCCACCTGGCAGGATCTACGCGAGTACGCCGAGGCGATCAATGGTCCGGCCGGACGCACGGTCCTGCGGCTGGTGGAACCGATCCACGCGCGGGCCGACCGTGCCATGACCGCGCTTGTCGTGGCCCTGCAACTGGCCAACGTAGTGCGGGACGTCGGGGAGGACAGGCGTCTCGGCCGGATCTACCTGACGACCGAGGACCTGCGCCGCCACCACGGGAGCGTTGATGAGCTGCGCTCGGCTCGACCCACCCCTCAACTGCGTCGCCTGATCCGCTTCGAGGTGCAGCGCGCCCGCGAACTGTTCGTCGGCGGTATCGAGGTGACCGAGCTGACCCATCCCCGTTGCAGGCCGTTCGTCTGGGCTGTCATCGAGCACCGCCGCGTCATACTGACCCAGGTTGAGCGACGCGGGTACGACGTCTTCACCCGCCCTGCCACTCTGGGCGCGTGAGGACTGGCCTCGCTCTCCTTCCTGGTGGGGGCCCGATCGTCGCCGAGGACGGTGCCACGCGGGCCGGTCGCCGGGCAATGAGCGGCCGTGCGGGCGGTCGGAACTGCCGGACGACGTCTCGAAACCCGGCGCTGTCATTGCCATCAACCTTGCCGCCTCACCGGCTGCCGCAGCACCCACCGACCCGACGGGGCCCCGGCCCGGCGACACCTGCACGGCGGCCGACCTCGGCACACGCCACCCGTGCATCAGGACCACCGACGTGTTGCCGACGATGTTGGCGGAGTGCATTTGTCTCGCGGGTGTCGTATCCCGATGCAGAAGCCCGCCAGGCCGTCCGCTTCCAGCTCTGACCCTTGCGAGTCGGGACGAGCTCGCTCTTGCTTCTGTTCTCAGCTCTGAGGTGCACCCGGTGATGGCTTGATCACGGGGTGGTGAGCGGACCCGATGAATACACTGAGCGGCTTCACACTTCGGAGGTTGGGTTGGTACGGCGGAGCATGCTCGGGCAAGACTTCCGGCGGTTGTGGAGTGCGTACGCGGTCAGCGCGGCGGGCAGTGCCGTCGGAATGGGGGCATTGCCGCTGATTGCCCTCCTGGTGCTGGATTCCTCGGCGTTCCAGGTCTCTGTGCTCGCTGCGTTGTCCGCGGTGGCCAGCGGGGTGATCGCTCTGCCACTCGGTGTGCGTATCGAGCATCAGTACAAGCGGCCAGTCATGATCTCTGCCGATCTGGTCCGCTGTGCGGTGCTGGCAAGCGTTCCGGTCGCCTTGGCTTTCGACAGGCTCACCTTCACCCACCTGTGTGCGGTCGGCGTTCTGCAGACAGCGGCGTCTGTTGCATTCGACGCGGCGAGCGGGGCACATCTGAAGGCACTTGTCGTGCCCGAGCAGCGCCTTCGTGCCAACAGCCTGTTTGAGACGACCAATTGGATTACCGTCAGCGCCGGACCGCCCGTCGGCGGGCTTCTGATCGGAGCGCTGGGCGCGACCGCCACGTTGGTGGTCGACGCACTGTCCTTCCTCGGCTCTGCCCTGGGCATCCGTCGGATTCGGCAGCCCGAACCCGCGCCACCGACACGCTCCGCCACCTCTCACCTGGGCCGTGACATCGCTGCCGGTTGGCAGTACCTCCTTCGGCACCCAGGATTGCGGCCGTTGTTCTTCAACGCGCTCCTCTTTGGCGGATCCATCATGATGACATCACCGCTGATGGCTGTCCTCATGCTGGATGACCTCGGCCTGGCACCGTGGCAGTACGGACTCGCCCTCGGACTGCCGTGCCTGGGCGGCGTGCTGGGCTCACGCCTGGCCCCGCTGCTCACCCAGCGATTCGGACAGCGCCGCGTCTTGCTGCTGTCCGGTGTCGCAAGGACGCTCTGGACGGTCCTCCTGCCGCTGGCACCCTCCGGTGCCCTCGGCGTGTTCGTCATCGTGGCCGCCGACTTCGGCTTGCTCTTCTCAGCCGGCGTCTTCGGCCCGTCGTTCACCACCTACCGCATGGCTGCCACCCCCGACGCGTTCATGTCCCGCGTCGCCACCTCCTGGTCCGTCGGCTCCAAGACATGCCAGGCCGCCTTCATGATCGCCGGTGGCCTGATCGTCGCTGCAGCCGGCGTACGAGGAGCCCTGCTCATCGCCGGTTTGCTGTGCATGGCGAGCGCCCTGCTCCTGCCATGGCGAGAGGCACGTACCTCCACCGGGCTTGTTCCAGCGCCCGCAACCGAAGGGACCTCGTCCCCGGTTACGGATGGTTCCTCGGCTTAGCTTTTGCCGGACTGCGAGGGTGCCCGCCGCTGACGAATGATCGCTTACACCACACCAACGGGCACGACCTATCGCCGTATCAGCGATGAGTTTCCTGCCGGGTGAGAGTCGATACAGACGTAGGGTCGATACGGACGTACGGACGGTATTCGCAGCGAAAGGACGACCTGACCATGGCCTTCACACATGTTCTCGCGGTGGCCCCGGTGCGCGACATCGAGCCCGCAGTGGCGTGGTACGAGCGGCTCCTGGGAAGGCCCGCCGACATCAGGCCGATGGCGGGGCTGGCCGACTGGCACGTCTCCCCGTCCGGCTGGGTCCAGGTTTTCCAGTCACCCGACCACGCCGGAGCGGCGCTGCTCAACCTCGTGGTTGATGACCTGGACAAAGCACTCGCGGACCTCGCCGGTCGCGGCATCGAGGTCGGGGCGATCCAGCCGGGCTCCCAGAACGTACGGTTCGCCGCCTTCCACGACCCCGACGGCAACCGGATCACGCTGATCGAGAATCCGGTGTCATAGCGCGGTGTCCCGCCTGGCAATTCAACGGCGAGCAAGGTTTCCTACGTTCTTCGATGGCCTGCGGTCCACCTTCGCTGTCACAGGACACCCGAACCCCGGTTTCGTGCCGCCTCGACGATCAGCGTGACACCCCTCTCAGGGCAACTACGATCCGCATCCGGATCCGATCCCTCGCCCGCCTGGACAGTCCGGCCGATCTGTGTCATCGCCCCCCTCGCATGAAGGAAATACGCCTGCGGCCGGGGCAGGTCCGAGCGGAGACGGCCCCGCCCGCGGCTCGGGGGCGTCACCCGTTCGCGGCGCTCTCTGCGAGGAGCGCGGCGACGCGGTCAAGCTGGGACGAGTCCTCCAGCGCGGAGCCGATGGCGACGCCTCGGGCGCCCGCTCGCAGGAAACTGGCGGCGTTGCCGGCATCCACGCCGCCCGTGGCGACGATCCGTAGGCGGGGGAAGGGAGCCAGCACGGCCCGTATCCAGTCGGGCCCCAGATGGGCGGCCGGGAATGCCTTGACCCAGTGCAGGCCGCTTCGCTCGGCCCGGTGCACCTCGGTCGGCGTGGCGACCCCCGGGAGATGCGGGAGGCCCGCGGCGAGGCTTGCGTCCAGGACGTCGTCGTCGAAGCCGGGTGCGACGGTGTAGGCGGCGCCCGCCTCCCGTGCGAGGCGGACCAGGCCGGCGGTGGTGACGGTGCCTGCGCCCACGCACAGACCGCGCTGGGTACTGGCGGCAACGGCCGCCTGCAGGGAGGGTACGGCGTCGGGGTCCTGGAGGGGAACTTCGATCTGGGTGATGCCGAGGTCCCAGGCGCGTGTCGCCAGTTCCACGGTGCGCTTGGGCGGATAGCCGCGCAGGATCGCCATGACAGGGCCGGCAGCGAAGGACTCGTCGAAGAAGCGGGTGAAATCCGCGGGTTCGCAAGGCATGCGAGTTGCTCTCGGTCGCAGCGACAGATGGTCGGGGGTCACCGGGCGACGTCCTCCGCCGTTGTGAAGGAGTCCAGCTCGTGGCGGAACGGCAACCCCTCACAGTCACCAGGGACGGTGACCGCGTAGGCGCCGGCGCGCGTCGCGGTGGTCAGCCGGGTCTCGGTGTCGGCGCCGGCAAGGAGCTCGGAGAGGTATCCCGCCACGAAGGCGTCCCCGGCGCCGACCGGGTCCGTGGTCCGCACGGGGATCGCGGCCAGCGCGTGGGGTCGCCCCGCGATGACGGCGACGCAGCCGCGTGGGCCGTCCTTGACGACCGCCTCACGGGGGCCGAGCGCGGCCAAGGCACGGGCGAGGGCCAAAGGGTCACGGTCCGTGCCACTCGCCTCGACGGGGCCGGTGTGGGGCACGAGCGCGTCGGTGCCGAGGACGAGTGCGGCTTCTTCGGGACCGGCGAAGACGATGTCGGCCAGGGAGACCAGTTCACGCAGGACGGGAGCGGCGTCCTTGGGACACCAGAGCTTGGCCCGGTAGTTGACGTCCACCGAGACCCGCACGCCGGCCGCCCTGGCTGTGGTCGCGGCCCACAGCGTAGTGCGCCGCGCGGTCTCGCTGAGCGCCGGGGTGATGCCGGTGACGTGGAGGACGGCCGCCCGGCGGATGAGGTCTTCCCCGATGTCCTCGGGGGCCAGCCGGGAACCGGCGCTGCCGGCCCGGTGGTAGTCGACCCGCACGCCGGCGTTCGTCCGGCGCGAGCAGACCATGAGCCCGGTGAAGCCGTCGTCGCGGGTGATCCGGCCGCGTACTCCTTCCGTCCTCAGGCGCCGCTCGATGAGGTCTCCGACGCTGTCCCGGCCGAGGCGCCCCGCCCAGGTGACGTCGGCGCCGAGGCGGGCCGCTGCGATCGCGACGTTGCTCTCGGCGCCCCCGACCGAGAGGGTGAAGGCACGGGCGGAATCCAGCAGGCCGATCTGGTCGGTGCTGATCCGACCCATCGACTCGCCGAAGGTGACCAGCCCTCCGGCACGCACCGTTTCCGCCGCCCCGGCCGTCTGATCGGTCATCGTCCGGCCTCGAAGAAGTCCGGGTGCCGGCGTGCCCAGTCGGTGTACTCGGCGACCTGCTCCGCCAGCGCGGACGGTGTCCAGGACAGTTCCCGCTGGGCCTTGCCGGACGGGTAGACGCCGTTCTTGCCGTGCTCGGTGGCCGGGTCCATGTCGGCGTCCGCTTCCTCGGGCGCGACCGTGAGCGCCTTGACGCCGAACAGCTCCAGGAGTTCCGGGACGCCGGTGCGGATGCCGCTGGAGATGTTGTAGGTGCCGGTGCCGTCGCCCTCTCCGCGGGCGAGCAGGTGCAGGGCGCGGGCGGCCTCGGGCGCGCCGAGCCAGTCGCCGCCCGCGGCGAGAGTGCGCTCGGTGAGCCGGACGGGACGGCCGTGCACCGCCGCCGCGGCGAGATGGTAGGGCAGCGACATGACGGCGCGGCCGGAGCTGGGCCGTTCCATGGGGCCGAACATCTTGGTCAGGCGGACGATCGGCACGTCCAGGCCGTACAGCCGGGCGAAGCGCCGGGCGACGAGTTCGCCGGCCACCTTGCTGACGCCGTACATCTCGTCGGGGGCCGTCGGGGACTCCTCGGTCAGTGAGTTTTCCGGCGAGTCGCCGTAGACGGCGCCGCTGCTGACGAGGAGGACGCGCCGCACACCGCCGGTGCGCCGCGCGGCGTCCAGGACGTTCACCGTGCCGTCCACGTTGACGCGGACGAACCGCGCGGGATCACGCAGCTCGGTCGCCGCGTCGTGGGTGACGGTGGCGCCGTGGACGATCACGTCGGGTGTGCTCGCCGCGACCGCGTCCGCCACAGCCCGCGCGTCGGCCACGTCGGCGCGGACATGACGGACACGGTCCTCGTGACCGGCGAGGTACGCGGTGAACACCTCGTCGGGGGCGTGCAGGTCGAGGGCGGTGACGACGGCGTCGGGTTCGGCGGACAGGAGCCGTCCGGCCAGGACGCTCATGACGAAGCCGCGGGCTCCGGTGACCAGATAGCGCATGTTCAGCAGACCTTGTCGTCGTGAGGGAGGGGGCTACGGGACCGGGTGAGGGCGCCGCTCATCTCGCGGACCGCGTCGTCCACCGTCAGCACCCCGGTGAGACCGAGCTCGGCGGCCAGCACCGCCGCCTGCGGGGGCCGGATGTTGGTCTCCTGGAGCACCTCGCGGCGGGAGAAGACCTCGGCGGGCGTGCCGTCGGTGAGGACGTGGCCCTTGCGCATGGCGATGACGCGGGTGGCGTACTCGGCGACCAGGGCCATGTCGTGGGAGATGATGACGACCGTGCGGCCCTGGGCGTGGTGATGGGCGAGCGAGTCGAGGATCTTGCGTGACTCGGCCCGGTCCTGGCCGGTGGTGGGCTCGTCGACGACCGTGACGTCGCAGCCCATGATCAGAGTGGAGGCGATGGCGAGACGCTGGCGCTCGCCCCGGGACAGATGGATGGGGTTGACCTCCTCGCGTCCTTCGAGACCGACCAGGTCCAGCGTCTCGGACACCTGCCGGGCCAGGGCGGCGGGATCGGCGCCGAGGTTGCGCGGGCCGTACTCCAGTTCCTCGCGGCAGGTATCGTGGAAGATCTGCCGGTCCGGGTTCTGGAAGACGTACCCGACGGTGCGGGCGAGGTGGTGCAGCCGCGTGTGGCGGGTGTCGACCGTCCCGCCGTCCCGTGTGCGCAGACGGACCGCGCCCTCGGCGTTGGTCGGCCGGAGCAGGCCGTTGAAGTGCTTGGCGAGCGTGGTCTTGCCGGAGCCGTTCTTGCCGATGATCGCGACGAACTCGCCCCGGCCGATGGTCAGGTCCACCCCGGCGAGGGCCTTGGTGGTCCCGCCGTAGGCGTGCTCGACGCGGCTGATCTCGATGACGGCGTCCTCGTGGTTCATGGGCAGGTCCTGTCGGTGTGCGGGGCGTTGGTCATCGACGTCCAGGCGCTCACCGCCGCCGGGACGGACAGCGGGAGTTCGGCGTCCCAGTGGCCCTGGTCCCGCAGGCGCAGGGCGATGTCGAGGACCTGGGGCCGGTCGGGCGCCGCGGCGCCGGTGAGCACCTCACGGGGAGTCCCGGCGGCCTCGATCCGGCCCTGGCGCATCACCAGGAGGCGGTCGGCGTGGACGGCCAGTTCCTCGATCTTGTGCTCGACGATGACGACGGTGACGCCCTCGTCGGCCAGGACCCGGACGGCGTCCATCACACCCTCGGTGCCGGCCGGATCGAGTTCGGAGGTGGGCTCGTCCAGGAGCATGATCCGGGGACTGAGGCAGAAGATCGAGGCGACGACGACGCGCTGCTTCTCGCCGCCGGACAGGGCGTGGGTGAACCGGTCGAGCAGGCCTCCGATGTCGAAGAGGTCGGCGGCCCGGCGCAGACGCCGGTCGATCTCCGGGACGGGCACGCCCCGGTTCTCCATGCCCCAGACCAGTTCCTCGCGCACCACGGTGTTGACGAGCTGGACCTCGGGGTCCTGCATGACGAGGCCGACGGTCTCGGTGATCTCGGCGAGGCCGGAGAAGTCCGTCAGGGGGCGCCCGAAGACCGAGATGTCACCGCGCATCGCGGCGTCGTCCTCGTGCCTCGGGATGACGCCGGACAGACACTGCAGGAGGGTCGACTTGCCGGCGCCGGTCGGGCCGAGGATGCCCAGGATCTCGCCCGGGGCCACCTCGAAGCCGACTTCGTCGAGAGCGCGCCGGTCGGCTCCCTCGTAGCGGACGGACAGTCCGGAGACCGCCAGAGCTGGTGCGGTCATGGTCACGCCCCTTCGGTGAACGGTGCGGGCAGTTGCCACTGCAGGACGAACAGGGCGGCGGCCAGCAGGAGGACGCCGAGGAGCAGAAGGGCGTCGCCCGCCCGGAACGACGCCGACCGGTGGAAGGTCCGCGGACCCGGCAGGCTGTAGCCGCGCAGCTCCATCGACAGGGCGATGTCACTGCTGCGTTTCATGGAGCCGGCCAGCATGGGGAAGAGCATCCGGACGATGGCCCGGCCGCGCCGCAGCGGATGGCGTGAACTGCTCTCCGCGGATCCGCGGACCGCCATGGCGGTGAGCAGGGTCCGGGCCTCGTCCTGCAGCAGCGGCAGGAACCGGAAGGCGAAGCTCGTCAGGTAGGCGAACTTGTAGGGCACGCCCACCTTGTGGAGCGCGAGCGCGATGTCCGACGGGCTGGTGGTCACCGAGAACCCGTAGAAGCAGATGCCCATGGCGAACAGGCGCATCCCGATCCCCAGACCGAGCAGCACGCCCGACCGGGAGAGGGACACCCCGCCGATCGTGGCGAGCGCCGGTCCGCCCTGGACCAGGGCCTGCAGGAGGGTGAGCAGGAGGACGAGCGGGATGACGAGGAGGAAGGCCTTGGCGTACGAACGCGGAGTGATCCGTGCGAGCACGGCGAGGCCGATGACGACGACGGCGGTCAGCGCGACCAGGACGTCGATGCGGGTCGTCGTCAGGGCGACGACCAGGACGACGATGATGGCAGCGATCTTCGCGCGCGCGTCGGCACGGTGCAGGAACGTTTTTCCGGGCTGGTAGAGCATGGTTCCGCTCATCGGGGCAGCTCCCTGGTACGGAGGGACCGGTCAGATCGCATCGGCCGCCGCCTTGCCGTCGCGCTCCTTCTGGACGAGCCCGGTGTTGACCAGCCGGCGCATGATCCCGTAGGTGATGAAGGACCCGGCGAGGTAGCAGGGCTGGACGACGAGGACCTGGCCGGTGATGAAGCCCCACGGCAGGTGCAGGATGACCCGGTTGCCCACGCCGAACATCAACGCGTCGCCCAGGCCGCCGATCTGCCCGATGAGGACGAGCTGCCAGAGCTTGAGGCCCTTGTCCCTGGACTTCATGGCCCACACCAGCAGGGCCACGGGGACCGTGTGCGCGGCGTTGGTGAGGAACAGGAAGGGCGCCATGGGCTGGGAGGCCGTGAGGTTGGAGATGATCGGGTTGATCCACGCGGTGATCAGCGCCCCGGTCAGTCCGTAGAACGCCGCGGCGGGCACCCAGATCGCGCAGACCACGATGGCCGAGACGATCGGGACGCTGCCGCCGGTCAGGGCCAGGTCCAGGCGCTCGGTGATCTGGAGGATCACCGCCATGGTGAGGCCGAGGAACACGCACGTGATGATGGTGCGGGTGTCGCGGGGCAGGAGCCGGAATTTCCAGTTGGGGAGCGTCGTCCACCGCTTCGCCGGCAGTGACGATGTCGTTGCCATGGATCTTTCCTCTGCTGGTGAGTGCGGGTGCGGCGGCTGGGGGACGCGCTCCGCGAGGTGATCGGCGGGATCGCCGTGGGTGCCGGTCACCTGGTGGTGGCCGGGTGGGGGCCGTCAGGCTCTGGCGGCCTCGGGCTCGGGCCGGGCCAGGGCGCGGTTGACGAGGAGACGGGTGGCGGAGCCGGCGCTGTCCAAGCGGCCGGCCAGGATGTCGGCCTCGGTGAAGCGGGCGAGGTAGATGCCCCGGTCGCCGAAACGGTCGTGGTCGTAGACGACGAAGATCCGTCCGTCGGGGGCGACGGCGGCGTCCGGGTAGGACACGTCGTCGCGGTCGTCGAGCAGGAGGCGGTGCGGCCAGGTCGCGCCGTCGTCGTCGCTGAGGAAGGCGGTGAGGTTGGTGCGGCCCTTCCACTCCTTGACGTTGCCCTGCTGCTCGATCTCCTCGCGGGAGCGCCGGTCGCCGAAGTCGGCATGGTTGATCATGAGGAGTCGGCCCGAGGGCAGCCGCCGGATGTGGAAGCGGGAGCAGGGGCCGTCGACGTGGCTGCGGCGGCCGGGCGACCAGGTCCTGCCGCCGTCGTCGGAGTAGCTCTCGCCCACACCGTCGAAGCACCGCACGAGCATCCACAGCCTGCCGTCGCGCTTCTCCACGACCATGTGCTCGTCGAAGCTGCGGTTGGGCACGTCGGCCCCACCGAGGTAGGCGATCGTCTCGCCCTCGTCGGTGGACGCGTAGACGTTGGAGAATCGTTCCGCTGCCAGCGGGTGCTCCTCAGTGGGGGTGTGACAGGCCCAGATTGCCGTGGGGAACAGCCACATCCCGTCCGAGAGCACGGTGGGCTTGTTCATCATCAGGCCGTTGGCGATGCGGCGGGGCTCCGTCCAGTCCGGCTGGTCGTCGTCGGGGTTGTCGCTCGTGGCGGCCCAGACGCCGACCCGGCCGTCGAAGAAGTCACGGCTCTGGTTCCACGTCAGCCAGAGCCGGCCCTTCGGGTCGAGCCACAGGCAGGGGTCGTAGACGCGGACCTCGGGGTCGTCGTGCTCCACGACGAACCGGGGGCCGTCCCAGGCGGTCCCGTCGTCGTCGCTGCTGGTGACGACGACGAAGTTGCCACCCGTCTCCGTGTCCATCCCGGTGTACCAGTCGGCGTAGAGCCGGCCGCCCCGAGTACGCTCGACCGACGGGATGCCCTGCCACTTGCGGTACTCGTCCTGGTACCGGGCGCCGGTGGGGTGCGGGAGGATCCGGGCGGGGGCCAAGGTGCCTGTCGGGGGCATGCCTGCTCCTGTCGTCTGTGGTGCGGCGCCGCCGGTTGTGCGGCGGTGCACGACAGTGTTGGCCCGGCCACCTGCGTCTGTCAATAGTGACTAACGCTCATCATCGAGAACCGTGCTCGGGCACCCACTCCAGCAGTCGCTGCACCAGCACCTCGTTGCCGCCGACGACCGACGTCTCCACGGCCGCGATCATCGCCTCGAAGTGGGTCCGCATGGCTTCCTCCGCACCCGCTGGGTCGTGGTGCGTGATGCGGTCCAGCACCGCCCGGTGTTCCGCGACCACCTTCTCCTCGTCGCGCCGGGTGGCCAGCACCGTGTCGAGCACCGCCTCCACCCGGTCCAGCTGCGGCGCCAGCATCATCTCGGCGGCCACCTTGAGCATCCGGTTGGTCGACATCCCGACCACGCCCCGGTGGAAGCGGAGCCCCGGCTGCTCGATCAACGGCGCGCTCCCCACCACCCGGGCGTGCTGCTCGCACACCTCCCGCAGCTCGGTCAGCGGCTCCTCCTCCGGGGCCCGCGCCGCGTCGCCCGCGGCCGCGCTCTCCACGGCCAGGCGTGCCCTGAGCAGGTCGAGGAGGTCCTTGGTGTCGCGCACCGCGTGCTGCAGCGAGTCCGAGGCGCGGTGGGTGAGGACTGCCTCGGCCGCGCGGCGCCGGCCCTCCGGCGCGAGGGTGCGGCCCTTGGTTCCCACGGGGTGCGTCCAGCCCCTGGTGTCCATCTCCCGCAGCAGCCGCGAGACGGACGACTCGCTCAGCTCCCTGCCCCGCCGCGCCAGCTCGCGCTGGGCGTTGCGCGTGCCCAGCGGCCCGCTCGACGCCGACATCAGCTGCAGCAGCGCGAGCATGGCTCCTTCGCGGTCGTTCATGGTCATCCTCTCGCTCGTCCCGCCGGACCCCTCGCCCGCCGGCCGTTCCCCCCACCGCGAGGTGAGGGGGCAGGGGGGTGCCGGGGCGCCGCACTTGACGCGGCATCCTCTGGCGACCATGGTTAGTCAAAACTGACCGACGCCTGCCGGACTCAGGATATCGCGCCTGTTCCTGTGACGGCACGGCCTTGTCCGATCTAGGCGGGTACTTCCGATGACGCTCCCTTCCCCCTCCAGCCCCTCCGACGACTACCCACGCGACCTGGCAGGCTACGGCGGACGGCCGCCGCACGCCCAGTGGCCTGGCGGCGCGAAGGTCGCCGTGCAGTTCGTCATCAACGTCGAGGAGGGCGGCGAGAACAACGTCCTGCACGGCGACGAGGCCTCGGAGGCCTTCCTCACCGAGGAACCGACCACCGCGCTGCAGGGCCGCCGCAACCTCAACGTCGAGTCCCAGTACGAATACGGCACCCGGGCCGGCTTCTGGCGGCTGCGCCGGCTGTTCGAGGAACGCGCTCTGCCCGTGACGGTCTTCGGCATCGCCGAGTCGCTGCGACGCAACCCCGGCCTCGTCGCGGCCGCCCGCGCATCCGACTGGGAGATCGCCTCGCACTCCCTGCGATGGATCAACTACGCCGAACTGCCGCCGGACACAGAGCGCGACCACATCGAACGCGCCGTGCGCATCCACACCGAGGTCTGCGGGCAGGCCCCCCTCGGCTGGTACACCGGCCGCAACAGCGCGAACACCCGCCGCCTCGTCGTCGAGCACGGCGGCTTCCTCTACGACTCCGACTCCTTCGGCGACGACCTGCCCTACTGGGTCGACGTTGACGGCACCGCACAGCTCGTGCTCCCCTACACCCTCGACAACAACGACGGCCGGTACGTCAACACCTACGGGTTCCAGTCCGAGTCGTTCTCCGCCTACCTCACGCGGGCCCTCGAGCTCCTGCTCGAAGAGGGGGCGGACCGGCCGCGGATGATGAGCGTCGGTCTTCACCTGCGCATCAGCGGACGGCCCGGACGCGCCGCCGACCTGCGCCGATTCCTCGACCTCGTTGCCGGGCACCCCGACGTATGGGTCGCCCGCCGGGTCGACATCGCACGGCACTGGCGCGCGACCCACCCCGCCGCCCAATGGCTGCCGCACGCCACAGACCCACTGGCAACGGACGCCCTGGTCTCGGCCCGACCTGCCCCCTGAGCCCTGTCCACCAGTGTCACGCCCACCGGCAAGAGGCTTCGAGAGTGATGGCGGCTTGGCAGGACTCGGTGGTCTTCCCACACCATGTGGCGCGCCGCTGCTGCACGAAGCACCGTTGGTTCGCCAAGCGGCCAGTGGGTCCCGCCTGCCTGGGGGGGGTTGACGCTGGCCAGGGCCCGGTCTCTGCAAGGACTACGGGCCTGGGCCGGTTGGGCGGCGTTCCCCCGCCGGCACTGTTTGGTGGGACGTGCCGTTCCGGAACGGCCGTCGATCGCCCACCAGGGCCGACGGGCACCGCGCGATCTGCCACGGATGTTCCCCAGCCCCCGTTCCGCTGTGACGCGCTTCGCAGGAGTCACCGCAGCACCGCACGGGGCTGCTCGCTCGGGCGGCGGTCGTGTTGCTGCCCGTGGGCCCGAGGCCGGCTGAGGCGCCATTCGGATGGAGGTGGCAGCCCGCCCGGTGGTGTTCGCCCAGCTCCGATCACGCCGGGTGTCAGGGTCGTCGTATGAAAATCGGCTACAAACTGGCGTCGGAAGCCTTCGGCCCACGAGAACTCATCCGGCAGGCGGTCCGTGCGGAGGAGGCGGGTTTCGACTTCGTCGAGATGAGCGATCACTACCACCCATGGCTCGACGTCCAGGGACACTCGTCCTTCACCTGGACGGTGCTGGGCGCGATCGCCGCCAGGACGGAACGTGTCGCGCTGGTCACCGGAGTCACGTGTCCGACGATCCGCTATCACCCGGCGATCATCGCGCAGGCCGCGGCCACCCTCGCTCTGGTCTCCGAGGGCCGCTTCGTCCTGGGCGTAGGCTCCGGTGAACGGCTCAACGAGCACGTCGTCGGCCGGGGTTTCCCCGACACCGTGAGCGAGCGGCACGAGCTGCTCCGCGAGGCGCTGCAGATCATCCGCCTGCTGTGGCGCGGCGGCTACCGCTCGTTCGACGGGAAGCACCTCCGGCTGGCGGATGCCCGGGTGTTCGACCTGCCCGAGCAGCTTCCGCTCATCGCCGTCGCCGCGAGCGGACCGCACTCCGCGCGGATCGCCGCTGAACTCGGCGACGGCTTGTTCGCCACGGAGGACAAGGCGTCGATCGTCCAGCACTACCGGAACGCCGGCGGCTCCGGGCCCGGATACGCGGAGGTGCCCATGGCGTGGGCGCGGGACGAGCGGTCCGCCGCTCAGGAGGCTTTGAGGACGTCACGGTGGGCGCTGACGGGGTGGAAGGTGATGAGTGAACTCCCCAACCCGGTCAACTTCGACGCGGCCACCGCCACCGTGCGAGAGGAAGACATCCTCGAGAAGTTCGCCTGCGGACCTGACCCGGCGCGTTACGTCGCAGCGGTCCAGCGGTACGCCGACGCGGGCTTCGACCGGCTGGTGCTGCAGAACGCCGGCCCGGACCCCGACGGATTCATCGACTTCTACCAGCGTGAGCTCGATCAGCCCCTGCGCCGCCTGCGTGCGTCCGGCACCGGTTCCTGAGCCCGTGGCACAGGACTCCGTCTGCCGTGGCATCGACCATGTCGGGGTCACCGTCCCCGACCTCGAAGCGGCGACCGACTTCTTCGTCCGGGCCCTGGGTGCCGAGGTGCTCTACGACACGCTGCGCCGTGAGGACGGTCCCAACGGCGGCGCGGGTCTGGAGCAGCGGCTGGGCGTACCGCCCGGCAGTCGGCAGCGAGCGATCCGGATGCTCGCACTGCCCCACGGTCCCGGCATGGAACTCTTCGAGTTCGACGGGCCGCGCCAGCAGGACGCTGCGCTCCCGTGCGATCTCGGCTGGCAGCACCTCGCCGTGTACGTCGACGACGTCGACCGCGCCGTCGCCGATGTCGAGCAGGCAGGCGGCCGCGCTCTGTCCGGACCGCAACCGCTGCCGGGCCCGGAGGCCGGCCCGCACAACCGCATGGTGTACACGCGAACGCCGTGGGGCAGCACGTTGGAACTGATCACCTATCCCGACCCGCAGCCCTACGAAGAGCACACCTCGCGTCGGCGCTACCGGCCGCGTACAGATCGGTGACGCAGGGTGCGATTCGGGGACATTGAGTAGTGGCCGGGTCCGACTGCCGACACGGCACCGGGTGGCCGCATGGCGGGCTGTCCGTCGGCAGGTGACCATGGGGGTGGACGCAGGTCTCCGGCCTCCGTCATCCGGTCGGAGCGCGCGACGACCTCAGCGCCTCCGTCGCCCCTCGACCGTCTCGTGCGGTGTTGGCCGCCGGCCACTCCCCGTTCCGGTTCGACCGTTCCCGGGAGGCATCATGTCCCAGCCCCGACAGCAGCAGTCTCCGCCCGGTGTGACTTCCGAGATGGTTCCCGGGCCTGATCACGGCGAGGAGAGCTACCGCGGGGCCGGTCGGCTGACCGGCAAGACGGCGGTGATCACCGGCGGAGACAGCGGGATCGGGCGTGCGGTGGCGATCGCCTACGCGCGTGAGGGCGCCGACGTCCTGGTCTCCTACCTCGACGAGCACGAGGATGCGGAAGAGACCCGGCGGTGGGTGCGGGAGGCGGGGCGCACGTGTGTGCTCGTGCCCGGGGACGTGGCCGATCCGGCGCACTGCCGGTCGATCGTCGACAGGGCAGTGGAGGCGTTCGGCCGGATCGATGTGCTGGTGAACAACGCCGCCTTTCAGATGACGCGGGACTCCATCGAGGACATTCCCGATGAGGAGTGGGACCGCACCCTGGCGATCAACATCAGCGCCTTCTTCCACCTCACCAAGGCCGCCGTCCCGCACATGCGGCCCGGCTCGGCGATCATCGGGAGCACGTCGGTGAACTCGGACAGTCCGCCGCCGCAGTTGCTGGCCTACGACGTCACCAAGGCGGGTATCGCGAACATGGTGGGCTCGCTGGCCCAGATGCTGGCCTCGCGAGGCATCCGCGCCAACAGTGTCGCCCCGGGCCCCATCTGGACACCGCTCATCCCGGCGACGATGCCGCCCGAGCAGGTGGAGACGTTCGGTTCTCAAGTCCCGCTGGGGCGGCCGGGGCAGCCGGCCGAGCTGGCGCCGGTCTACGTGCTGCTCGCCTCGGACGAGGCCAGCTATGTCTCCGGCGCCCGTATCGCGGTGACCGGCGGGCAGCCGATCCTGTGAGCGCGCACCGGACGGACGGCAGAAGGCCCGGTTTGTACCCGCTGCGGCTGACCGTCACGGCGAAATCGCTGGTCTTCGGCGGGCATGCGATCGCCGGCCGACTGGGCAAGACCGGCATTCCTGACTGGAGCATCGCGGAAACTTGGGAGTGCAGCGATGTCGAGGGCCACAGCGGCGTCGTGGCCGACGGGCCCCTGGCCGGTGTTTCCTTGCGCCAGGTGGTCACCGACCACGCTGAAGCCCTCATGGGCGCCGGATGGTCCGGGCAGTACTTCCCCGTACTGACGAAGTTCATCGACGCGGCGGGGACCCTGCCCGTGCATCTGCACGCCGACGACGAGGCCGCCTGCCGCCTGGAAGGGCAGCCCAACGGCAAGACCGAGGCATGGCACATCCTTGACGCCGCACCCGGCGCCACCGCCCTGTGCGGCGTGAAGCAGGGTGTGACGGCCGAACAGCTGCGCGCCGCACTGGAGGCGCAGGACTTCGACGCGGTACTCCGGCGTCTGCCGGTGCGCGCGGGTGAGACCCTGTACGTTCCCGGCGGGACCCTGCACAGCTTCGGCCCCGACACTCTGGTCTACGAGATCGAGCAGACGTCCGACATTCAGCAGCATGCGATGCGCTGGAGGATGGAGGACGGGTCTCCTGTGGACGATGCGGAATTCGGTTCGAATCTCGACATGCTGATGCAGCAGGTCGATCTGGATGCCAGGCCGGATTTCCTGCCCGGCCTGAGGGTTGCCGTCGCTGACGGGGTGGAGCGGGTCTTCTTGTGCGCGGGCCCGTACTTCGCTCTCGAACGCTGGCATGCCGGGACGGCGGAGCCGTTGCGGCACTCGTTCGCCACCGCGCAGGTCCTGTCCAATGTCGGCGGCCCGGTGGAGGTGCGGGCGGGTGCCTGGAGCGGCGAGCTCGGCCAGGCGGAAACTCTGCTGCTGCCTGCGGTCTGCGGGAAGGTCGAGATCGCCGGTCCGGCCGACGTGCTGTTCGGCTACCTGCCCGACCTCGACCGCGACGTGCGCCGCCCGTTGCTTGAGGCCGGCTACTCACTCCAGGTCATCGCCGGCCTGGGCGCGGGCATCCGCGGCACGGGGACAGCGAAGTCACGGACCCGACGACTGCCTCCATGACTGGGAAACGGAAGGAGGCCATCGTCCCTGATATCTCAAGTCGCAGCGAACGACGGGACTCGGATGTCCACCCGTTGCAGCGAACGTGCCGATCGGCATCCGGTTCCCGACCGGCGCGTCGCGGGCCGCGGTATCAGACGAGGTGCCGGGCGAAGAACCTCAGCGTGCTCTCCAGCACGAAGGCAGGGATCTCCCGATGCTTGCCGGGATTGGCGTGCAGGGTCTTCTCGGCCGAGGCCAAGGCATCGAACAGCGCCAGACTCTGAACTCGCGGCACCCGCTCATCGTCCCACTGCACCAAGAACTCCACCGGGGCGGTGATCCTCGCGGCGGCCTCGGCCGACGCCTGCACCCCGCCCAAACCCAGTACCGCCGCGCGGACCCGCGGTTCCGCAGCGACGAACGGAACACCGAGTCCACATCCCAGCGAGACTCAGGATCGACCCCCGCTGCGGCCTTACCAGCGACGGCTTCGCCGCACTCACGGCATGGGCGACCAGCCTGCGCTGACCCACGACCGGTCGGCAGCCACCTGCAACGCCGCTCCGCACCATCACGCGTCGCTTTTGAGGGTCCTGTTTCCGGGAAGGCTGATGCTCGGACCCGGCTCCTTGGGCCTGCGCAAGTCGGCGACCTGGGCACGCCGTTCCTTCAGCGTCATGGGACGCTCCGGTTTCAGCGGCTTCGCCGCTCTGACCGCTGGAGGCTCCTTCGCCGAGCCGGCCCGGCTTGCTGCCGCAGCCACGCCCCCACCGCCGTGACGCTTCCGCCCAGCAACACCAGGAGCGCGGTGTCGCCGAGGGCGTGAGGGGTTGTGGAGAGCAGCCATCCAGTACCGAGCTGCGAGGAGGTGCGCGCCGTGGTCGAAGTGGCGCGCCAGGCAAGGACGTGGGCGAGGTCGGCGGCTAGCGTGCAACCCCTGAAGGGTGGCCGGACGATCGCCGTCGGTCTCCAGCATGTCGGTGACGGTGCCGAGGTCGGCGGCCAGGAGCCTGCTGGTGTGCTGCTCGTGGGCTGGGCCGGCTGCGGTGAGGCGGTCGACGGAATCGCGCAGGACACCAACGAGGTCCTCGCCTGTTCCCGGCGGTCCGGCACTGGCGCCGAGGGCCGCAGCTGGCCCCTTCCCCCGCCTGCGAATCGTCGCCACGGGCGGCGTGAACGCCGGGAACGGAGCCAGCGTCCTGCGTGCCAGCACCCCCGGCATCGCCCTGACGGACCCGTCCCAACACGACCGCGTCGCCGCTCTCCTCGCGGAAGGCGTCGCGGAGGAGTGAAGGCCGGGCCCGGCGCAGCTTTCGTCCTGGTGGTGACTGCCCGGACACGCGGGTGGGCCCGCCTCCCTTAGAGGTCGTTTTCGCCTGGCCTGTCCGTTTACCCAGTGGTTTGTAGACCGACAGGCTGTGGTGCTGGTGCTGCTGGAGATGCGAGGTGATCTTTGCTGGTCAGGTGGGGTGGCAAGTGAGGCGTGACGTGACTTGCGCCTGTCTCATCCCAGGGCGTCCGGCCTGCGCAGCCGAGTGCTTCCGTTGTCGTCGCTGTACGCCTGGGCGCACTCGGTCCGCGACGGTACGCCCGAAGCATCCCGACGCGACGCCCGTACCTGGTGGAGCGGGGCTGGCTGGTGGAGAAGAAGCCGGGCAGGTTCACACTGCCCGCATCTGAGCAGGGCCCTGGTGCCGGGCGGTCACGCGGCGGCTCGTGAGCATGGTCATGGACCACAGGATGAGGGCCTCGCTGGTGTCGGTGCGCCGCTCGTAGTCCCGGGCCAGGCGCCGGCTGCGCAGGCACCAGGCGAAAGACCGTTCCACGGCCCAGCGGCGGGGCAGCACCTCGAAGCCGCGGGTGTCGTCGCTGCGGCGGACGATGTCGAGGGTGACTCCCAGGAGGATGCGGGCGGCGTCCCGGTCAGTGGTTGAGGCCGGGGTGACCAGCACGTCCAGCAGCAGCCCGAGCGTGTCGGTGAGCAGGTGCCGCTTGCGCCCGTTGGCCTTCTTGCCGACGTCGAAGCCCCTTGAGGTGAGGGCGACGGTGGCGTCCGCCTTGACCGACTGCGAGTCCACGATGGCCGCACTCGGCTCCTGATCACGGCCTTCGGCAACACGGACGGCATCACGCAGCCGGTCGTGCACCTCGGCCACCAGTCCCGTGTCCCGCCAGCGGGCGAAGAAGGCGTACACCCGTGGCCAGGGCGGGAAGTCCGAAGGCATCGACCGCCACTTGATGCCGTTGTCGACGAGGTAGCGGATCGCGTCGATCATCTGTCGGTGGCAGTAGCCCTCCGGCCGCCCGTTCCGTCCCGCCAGCCAGCCCGGAACGGGCAGAAGATCCCGTACAAGGGCCCACTCCTCATCGTTCATGTCCGAGCCGTACCGGCGCCGACGCTCCGGCCGGTCAGCGGCGTTTCCGAACCTGTGGGCGAGGCAGTCACACCCAGGAGTGGACCAACTGGACCCGGCAACCGTGACCACGCGACACTTCGACAACAGGGCCTCTTGCTTCTCGTTGGACTCGACATCCGCGAGCTACCAAGAGGCCCTTCTTCCATGCATCCGCACCAGCCGACTCACCCAGACCAGGACCCTGTTCGAACCCCACCGACCACCCGAGCGGATAGAGAACGGCCAGTAAGCCGGTGGCGCCCGCCTGTGGGGACTCGCGTGAGATCATGCGTCCATGAGCAGCGACCTGGAAGTGAGTGCTCTGGCGATCAATGTCACGATCCCGCAGGCGCTTCGCTGGACGGACACTCGACGCGGTGAAGCGTTCACGCTCACCACACTCAACGTCCGGCTTCTCCCGGACGGTCACCTCGCCGTAAAGGCCTATGGCCGACCCGTCGGTGGCGGTCGGGGCGCGTACGTCTCGTTCCCAGTCCCCGACAAGCCCGAACTGGCGTCCCTGGTCGCAGACGCTGCCAGCCGCGCCGGGACGTTGTGGGCCGCCCATCGCGGTCTCGGCTGAGCCCAGTTCGACTCGATGGCCGACGGTGGCAGTCCCAGGTTTTCGCCTCCGCGGCGCGCCTGGGGAGGATAGATCTTCTTGCATGACACGAGTACAACTGACGGATGAGGATTGGCAGTTCATCGGGCCGTACCTGCCCATCGGCGAGTATGGCCCGTACCCCGGACGGCTGCGGCAACAGTTCGAGGGTGTGATCTGGCGGACAGTGGCGGGAGATGCCGACGCAGTTCGGTGCCTGATCGACCGTTCACGACCGCTTCCGGCAGTGGCGGGGCGCCGGGGTCTTCGCGGCCCTGCTGGAGGGCTTGATCGCGGAGGCCGCAAAGCGGGGTGAGGTGGACCTTTCTCTGGTCAGCATCGACTCCACCGCCGCCCGGGCCCACCACGACGCGGCCGGGACGTCATCACCGAGTACAGCCTCGGATGCAGGGCCGACCCGCTCCAGCAGGTTGAGGCGCTAGGGCCTGTCGTTTGGATCAGCGGGCTGACCAGAGGAAGATGCCGGCGACGTGGAGGCCGGCCAGGTAAATGGTCGCGGTCTTCTCGTAGCGGGTGGCGATCCCTCGCCATTGCTTGAGGCGGTTGATGCACCGCTCGACGGTGTTGCGCTGCCTGTATGCCTCTCGGTCGAAGGCAGGTGGGCGCCCGCCCCGGCTGCCGCGCCTCAGCCGGTGGACGTTCTGGTCGGCCCGGACCGGGATGACGGCCCGGATGCGACGAGAGCGCAGGTGCCGGCGGATCGCGCGGGATGAATACGCCTTGTCCGCCAGGACTACGTCGGGTCTGGTGCGGGGCCTGCCCCGGCGCCGCGGGACACGCAGGCGTGCCATCACCTCGGTGAAGGCCGGCGCGTCGTTGGCCTGTCCGCCGGTCAGGAAGAAGGCCAAGGGGCGGCAGCGACCGTCGGCCGCGAGGTGGATCTTGGTCGTCAGTCCTCCGCGGGACCGGCCGATGGCATGGTCTGCCGGCTCGCCTGCCGGGGCCCCTTTTTGTGGGCCCCGGCGGCATGCTGGTGGGCACGGACGATCGTGGAGTCTACCGAGACCACCCAGTCCAGGTCGTCCTCCTCGTCGGCCTGGGTCATGAGCGCGGTGAACACGCGCTCCCACGTGCCGTCAGCGGCCCACATCCGCAGCCGGTTGTAGACACCCCGCCAGTTGCCGAACTTCTCTGGCAGATACATCCACTGCGTCCCAGTCTGGAACTTGTAGGCGATCGCGTCGATCACGTCGCGGTGATCGCGCCACCGCCCACCCCGCTTCGGCGTCCGATCCGGAAGCAACGGCTCGATCCGCGCCCACTGCGCGTCAGTCAACGGCACAACCGGACCAACGATCAGACGATCGGAAGGGAGCGGCTATGCACCGGCCACGTCACCAGCCGGGCTGGTCGAAGTCCACCAGTCGATCACTAGGGCGGCCATGACGTCTGGCCGCAGGCCCAGAGAGTACAGACCGAAATGATCTTCCAGCTCGTGCCGCAGGAACTTACCGATCGCGGCCTGGTCGGCGCCGGAACGAAGCCGCTGGAGCAGAGGATCGAGCATGCAGTCGTACTCGTCCTGCACTTCGTCAGCGACGCCGATCGGATCCCACTCATTGAGCAGACGCCGCAGGTCGTCCTCGGCGGCGGTGTCCCAGGGTCTCATGGCCCCAGACTGCCACCCACGAACGACCGCCATCACCCGCCCCTGATCCAAACGAAACCGCCTAGATGTATTGATCACGATCATTGTCAACGCCGACCGGGCTTGATCATGGCGAAGACCCTTCCCCGCCGAACGGAAGATCACCATGTCCGAGGAACTGCAGAACGTCCCTGCCCCTGGCGAGGGAGGGCACGGTCACCGGTCGTACCGGTGGGAGCGGCACATCACACACCTGCTCTGAATGAACTCGGCCGCAGCCGCCGGTCACAGCTCGGGCCCGGTCCTCCCAGTGGGAGGGCCCGGCCCGGCGGCTGCGCAGGCGACGTCCCAGCGAGTCTCGCATTCCCCTGAGGCCGCGCCGCCTCATTCAGCGTGGAGAGGCGTCACTCTTCTTGTCGGTTCCGATTGGCTTCGTACTCGAGAGCCGACACTCGTTTGTCACCGACTTTGGGCAGCGCGCTTGTCTCTCGCAGAGCCGGAATATGTTGGTGAGAACTAGGTTCTGTCTCTCCGGTCACGACCGGAGAGACACACCGTCGACGTGGCGTCTGCTCAGTTCTTATGTGCGGTTACCAGAGCGAAGGAGAGGAATTCTCCGCGGTCCGTGGTAAGCATGTCGATAACGGGCTGGTTCGCGCTCTGGCCGTCGGGATGGTGTTCAGCGCCGGCCCGGGCCCACAGCAGCCAGTCCTGCCAGGCGTTCTGCTGCAGCCGCGCGGATGTGACCTTCACCAACTCGGTGATGTCCCACTGGAAGCGCCACCACTCCGCCGTGTGCCAGGCGATCGCTTCCCAGCCGACCACTTTCTTGATGTGGGGCGGGATCATCCCGAGTTCACGGATCTCCCGTGTCATGGCGGGGGTCGCCATGCCCAGCTGTCCCCCGGGCCGGAGGAAGCGCAGCAGGTAGGGCAGGAAGTTGTCCGCCGTACCGAAGTACTCGAAGGCGTCCACGCTGACGATCGCGTCGAAGCTCTGCTCCTCGAACGGCAGGGCGTGCGCCTCCGCTCGCACGGCCTCCACCTGGTCACCGACCCCCGCCTCGGCGAAGACCGCTGCCGCCTGTTCGGGGGCGATCCACAGGTCGGCCGCGACGACCTCGACTCCGTACTCGCGGGCCAGGAACACCGAGGTGGCGCCCTTGCCGGAGCCGAGGTCGAGAACCCGCATGCCCGGGCGCAGGTCGAGATCGTGGGCGAGGTCTTCCAACAGCCACAGCGGGTTCGGCCCCATGTCGAGGTCGAGCAACCAGGCGGGGTCATACCGAGAGGAGCGTGGATAGGGGTCCGGACGTACGAGATCGTTCAATGCAGTCACGAGCATGCACCCAAGCCGATCACATGCCCGGTCGCAACCCGTTTTGGCCCTACTACGTCGGCTCTTGGTCCACATGGGACGGTGCGGGCGGCAGTCGGATATGCCTCCGGTCAGGAGCGTAGCCAGATCAGGAGTGCTGCGGCGGTGACGGTGCCGAGGAAGACGTATCGCTTGTCGTAGCGGGTTGCAACAGCTCTGAACTGCTTCAGCTTGTTGATCGCGCGCTCGACGGTGTTGCGCTTCTTGTAGCGGTCCTTGTCGAGTCCGGGAGGCCGTCGGCCGCGGGATCCTCTGCGCAGGCGGCCGGCTGTCTGGTGCCGCTTCTCCGGGATCACGTGTCGGATACCGCGCTCGCGCAGATAGGTGCGGGTCTGCGGTTGCTGTATGCCTTGTCGGCACCCACACTGTCGGGCCTTCGGCGAGGCCGACCCGGGCCCAGCCGAGGAACACAAATCTTGTCCATGACCGCTTCGAACTGCGTACAGTCGACCCACTGCCCTGGTGTGATGACCAGCGACAGCGGCCGGCGCTTGCCGTCCGCGCTCAGGTGCAGCTTCGTCGTCAGCCCGCCGCGCGAGCGACCGAGAGCCTCGCCTGCCGCACCGCCTCCTCCAAGAACGGCCGCAGATACAAGTGCGCGCGCATGTGAGCTGATCTTTCCGCTGCCCCCCTTTGATGTGGCCGACAGGGTGGCGGCGGTGCCTATGGCGCTCCGGCGGCGTGCAGGTGAGCGCGGATCGAGGTGGAGTCGATGTTGATGTCCCAGTCGATTTCACCCGCCACCTGCCACATCGGTTGTTGCTCTTCGGTAGCAGCGGCTCCGAGACCGCCCACTCGTCGTCGGTCAGATCCCCCCTGCTGAGCATGACCAGAACAACGAGCAACTGATCGAAGAGACACGACCTGGCACCGGTGCGGGATGGGCGAACTCTGTGTCGCCGCGCTGCACGGCTCTTGCTGAAGGGGCCCGTCACATGGGAAGTGAGAACAGCCGTACTGACCCTGAGTGCCACCGGGCGTCGTCGTGCAGAGGCGTCACCATGGTCCGCAGCGGCATGGTCACGAGGCGGCCTTCTGGTTGTTCGACGAGTACGCCCTTGTCGAGCGGGTGCCATCCGAGGCGCTGGTAGAGCGGCACGAGGGGAGGCCGGCAGAAGAGGAGTGAGTGTTGAGGACCCATCGTTCGGGCGTGCTCCAGGGCAGCTGCGACGACGAGGCGAGCGAGGCCCTGACCTTGCATGCCGGGTGAGACGGCCACCCCGCCGACCCCCACCACCTCTGTCTCGGCGTCGCCGATCGCAACAGGCAGTCGCAGCAGGCCGGCGTGTGCCACGAGGCGGCCGTCGTGCCGGATGCCGAAGTGCTCTTCCTTCGGCAGCCAGGTCAAACCGGTCCAGGCGACCCCGAAGGGATCATCGCTGTTGCCGAGGATCTCCTCCTGGTCCGCCTTCGTGTACTGGGCGAGCCGCACCGCAGTCCGTGCGACAGTAGATCGGTTCTCGGACATTCCCACATGATGATCTCTCCGCCCGGCACTGGCCAAGCGAACTCGGTGATCGCTTCTGGCGGCAGCACCCACGGCTCTGGCACGTATCCCGTCGCCGGCCTCCGCGGCGGACCGCCAGAACAGTGCGGTCGCCAGCTTGTAATCCCAGTAGAGGATCAGGCCAACGCGGATGAAACCGATGCCCGCGCCGTTGGTGGGCGTGGAGGCGAGACCGAGTTCGGTGCAATGAACCAGGACCCAGCTTGGTTTCGCTCGGGCTCGCCGGTGCCCGCGTGGACCAGGCCCGAGCCGGTGGAGCGGCGGTGGGGAAGCGGACCGGTGTGGAAGGCGCCGCCGTTGCCAGTGGCGCTGGGCCTCAGTCGATCAGGACGCTCGCGCCCGGGGCCAGCCGGCGGTAGCGGGCCGGGACCCCGGGGCCCCGCTCGCCGAGGAAACCCTCGACCATCGCGGTGCCGACGTCGTTGAGGGCACCGTCGTGCACGGCGTAGGCATGGCGGGGAGCGACCTCGCGCGTGTAGTCGATCAGGTCTCCGACAGCGGACCAGGGAGCGTGCACGGGCAGCAGCAGCGTGCCGACCTCAGTGGCGGGGATGGTCAGGGCGTCGCCAGGATGGAAGATGGTCTCGTCCACCAGGAACCCGATGTTGGGGATGCGCGGGACATCCGGGTGGATGACGGCGTGCCACGTTCCGTGAACTCGGATGTCAAAGCCCGCGACGCTGAAAGCGTCCCCGTCGCCCGTGGCGGTGACCTGCGTGCCGATGCCGACCAGTTGCTTCGCCACGGAGGAGTTGGTCCAGATACGCAGCCCCGGACGCGCCGCGGCCGCCCGCCGCAGCACCTCCTCCGAGAAGTGGTCGAAGTGCTCGTGCGTAACGAGTACTGCGTCTGCGCCTTCCAGCGCCGCGGGGTCGGTCAGACCGCCTGGGTCGATCACCAGGCGGCGCCCGTCCTTCTCAAGCCGCACACACGCATGACCGAACTTGGTGAGTTCCATGACTGCCATGTCCTTCCGCTCCTGCCGACTTATTTGTACAACTGAACTGTACAACTAAGTATTGGAAGTGCGGCTAAGATGGCCTCATGGACGAAGACGCGCTGGCCGAGGAGCTGCGACGGTCGATCGGTGAGCTGGTCCGGGCGGTACGGGCCGTGGACACCATGCCGCCCGGCGAAGCCGCCATCCTCGGACACCTCGACCGCGGCGGCCCCTTGACCACAGCCGACCTCGCCCGGCTGCGCGGCGTCACGCACCAGTCGGCCGCCAAGTCGGTCAAAGACCTCTCCGCCGACGGCCTGGTCCGCAGCGAGCAGCACCCCGCCGACGGCCGCAAGCTCCTGCTGCACCTCACCGACGCCGGCCGCTCCCGCCTCCAGCGGGAACGCACTCGCCGCGCAGGGGCCCTCGGCACCGCCATCCGCGAAACCTTCGACCCGGACGAAAGACGGCAACTCAGCGAGTCAGTCGACCTGCTGTCACGCCTGACGGCCCGCCTGACCGGACACTGACCGCTCGGCGAGCAAGCAGTCGAGCACACGGGACACCTGGTTGCGAAGAGGATCCACGTCCGGCCCTCCTGTCCGAAGTGACGTCGGCCGGCGGGCGCCGATCGCCACCGGGCACCTCTACACCGCCTTCGGCTTCACCGACGTCTTCCTCACCAACCTCCTGGACGGAGTGTGCGCCTGACCGGCCTGAGCGAGTGGTCGGCCGGGGCAGGGGTACGGGATACCGCCGGTCGGCGAGGTCAGCGGGAAGGCCTCAGGCGTCCGCGATCCAGCTGCCGTGGAATCCCAGCGGTACACGGCCGGGCAACTGGACACGGGCCAGTGGGTGACCTCCGAAGTCCTGGGCCGAAAGGACCACCAGGTCGGTCGCACCACGGTCGGGGTCGTTCACGTACGACAGGACGTAGCCGTCGTCCTCGTCCCGCGCCCCACGCCGCGGGACGAACACTGGCTCGCTGACCGCCGCACCCCTGCGGAACGGTGGAACTGCCTGCTGCCCCGCGCCATGTCGTGCTTCACCAGGTAGTCGGTGAACTTCTCGTCCGGGCACGTCCGGTCGACGGTCTCGTACGCGCGCACATCTCGGCCGCGCCGGCGGTGTAGGCGTAGCGGTGTCGTCGCGAGACCAAGGGATTCATTGAGCGTTTTCAGAGTGGCCACCGATGGGATGACAGCGGCGAGGGCGCAACGCACGAGGCACTCGTGCCGTTGAGGGGTGGGTTCGAATTCTCAACTCACCAGCCCAGGTTCCTCGTTGGTCCCCTGTCCTGCCGCACTCGACCTCCCCCATGCGCTGGTCGAGTGGGTCCCCATGCTCATCATCACCCGCGACCAGATCTCCGCCGGCTTCGGCATCTCGGTCGGCACCGCCCACGCCTACACCGCTGCGGTGATCGACCTCCTGGCCACCCGGGCGCCCGGTCCACTCAAGGCCCTGCGCGAGCACGGACCGGAGTACGTCCTGCTGTCCCTGGGGTTGCAACAGCCGCCGGATGCCCATAAACGTGCAGGTCAGGGTGTGATCACTCCCGAAGCGAGGCAGAACCCGGCGTACAGCCCGACTCGTCTGCCGCCACCAGCGGCTTCACCTCAAGAAGGGGCTCTGCGTCGTACCTGTCACCCTCGCCTCGCTCCTGGTGCGGGCGTGACATCCGAAGGCTCTCTCCGGACCGACGGCGTGCTCTCGGGGCTGGTGTACACACAGGTACCGAAGTCGCTCCACCCCGGCTGGAGCTCATCCCAGTCACCCTGGCCGTAGTAGCCGGTGTCGGCTTCGCTCAGGGTCACGCCGCCGTCCTTCTGACGGCCGATGTACTCCGCGTATCCTCCGTCTCCGGCGGACTGGAACACGTGCAGCTCGGCGCGCCCGTCCTGGTCCTCGTCGGTCGCACGCACCGCGGCGACGAAAAACGAGACCTGAACGCGGATGGTGCCGCTCCGGCTGCCACTCAGGTCCCGGGCGAGCGGTCCGTAGCGCACCTCATGCACGAGCAGGTTGGAGCGGGGGCTGTCCCCGATGTCCTCCTGACTGCGGAACAACGCCAGATCGAGATAGCCGTCGCCGTCGAAGTCGCCGAACGTGCCCCTGGTCTCCAGGTCCGACGTCAGCAGGCCACGGGCCTTCTGCCGTACGCCGAGAGCCTCGCCGACACCGACCTCGATACGGTCATCGGCCCGGCTGAAGAGGACGGAACCCTTTCCCGAGCGGTCGGGGTCGTGTATCTCGTCCAGCCGCCCGTCCGCGTCCACGTCGGCGGTCAGGCTGGTGTTGTCGGTGTCGGAGCACACCACAGTCGGTGCGTGATCACCGGGCTCGGGCCCGGAACAGAGGGCGAGCGTCGTGGCGACCGCGGCCAGAGCGGCTCCCGTGCCGATGAGCAGCCGCCTTCGCCCGCGTGTGTACGGTCGTCTCAGCCGGGCGGTGAACACGCTGCCGACACCGCCCTGTTGTGGACTCACGGGTTCCGCCATGGCGGGATTCTAGTGTCCTGTGCCAGAAGTTGATCGTCAGTGAGCGTTTTCAGCGCTGCCTCTCCAGGGTGAGGACGGCCTTGGCGACTGACGTCGTGCGGTTGGGACTGATCCGGGACCTTGGGTGCGGGCCGCGGTCAGGTCGTGGCACCGGCCCGGCAAGGCCGGCGACATCCACAGCACGTGCCCGGCCGGGTCGGTCACGACCTGCATGTCCACGCCGTGGCGGCGGTGCTTGTGCGAGTAGTCGGCCCGGCCGGGGACTGTAAATCGTTCGGTGTAACTCCCGATCATGGAGGATGCATCGATGGCCAGTGAGAACGTGGCCGAGCACGAGGCCGGCGAGGCGGCAGCGGCTGCGCCGCCCAAGGCCGTTGACGACCAGCTGATNGTGGCGTCGGCCGTGGTCCTGATCGGCGGCGCCACCTACGCGATCGTCGGGAGCGACTCCGGCGAGTCGTCCGCGTCCGCCGGTGCGAAGGCTCCGTCCCCACCGGCCGTCTCCGCCCGGGCAAAGGCGGGTGAGGCGCCGGAACCGTCGTTGTCGCCCACCCCGGCGCCGAAGCCGTTCGACCTCGAACCGGCGCTGGCCCCCGTGACCACGCTCTTCGGCGACAACCGGATGTCCGTGGCGATGCTGGACGTCAGCAGTGGTGCCATGGCGACGTACGGACAGGACGCCTTCGACACCGCCAGCATCGTCAAGGTGGACATCCTGGCGACCCTGCTGCTCCAGGCCCAGGACCAGGGGCGGAGGTTGAGCACCGAGGAGCGCGCCCAGGCCGCTGCCATGATCCAGAAGAGCGACAACGACTCCACCAGCGCCCTGTGGACCCGGATAGGCAGTGCCCCCGGGCTCGACGCGGCCAACGAACGGCTCGGCCTGTCCCAGACGCACGGCGGTGAAGGGACCGTCTGGGGCATCACCCAGACCACCGCGGAAGACCAGATACGCCTGCTGCAGTCCGTGTTCGGCGACAAGTCGCCCCTGAGCGAGGCATCGCGTGCCTACATCCAGGACCTGATGCAGCACGTCGTGGGAAGCCAGCCGCACCCGCGCCGAGGCACTCCAGCGCGCCGCCCGCGCCCTGGACGAATTCCAGGTCGAGGGCATGGCCACCGCCATCCCCTTCCACCGCACCGTCGTCCGCGACCCGGCCTTCGCGCCCGAACTCACCGGCTCCACCGACCCCTTCACGGTCCACACCCGCTGGATCGAGACGGAGTTCGTCAACGAGATCAAGCCCTTCACCGCCCCCGCCGACACCGAGGCGGACGAGGAGAGCGGCCGCGAGACCGTCGTCGTCGAGGTCGGCGGCAAGCGCCTGGAGGTCTCCCTCCCCTCCAGCCTGGGCATGTCCCTGGCCCGCACCGGCCTGGCGGCCGGGGCCCGCCCCAAGCGCCGCGCGGCCAAGAAGTCCGGCCCCGCCGCCTCCGGCGACACCCTCGCCTCCCCCATGCAGGGCACCATCGTCAAGATCGCCGTCGAAGAGGACCAGGAAGTCCAGGAGGGCGACCTGATCGTCGTCCTCGAGGCGATGAAGATGGAACAGCCCCTCAACGCCCACAAGTCCGGCACCATCAAGGGCCTGGGCGCCGAGGTCGGCGCCTCCCTCACCTCCGGCGCCGCCATCTGCGAGATCAAGGACTGAGCGAACCGGTGGGTGCACCGAGCGCGCTCGGCGGACGACGACAAGCCCTCCGCCGGGCGCGCGGTTCACAGGAACGCCGTCAGGTCGGCCTCCGTCGGCACGAACGGCTGCTCGGCCCAGATCGTCTTCCCGTGCCCTCCGTAACGGCACCCCCAACGGCTGCTGAGCTGCGCGACCAGGAACAGGCCGCGGCCGCCCTCGTCGGTCCAGCGGGCACGGCGCAGCCGCGGCTGGGTGTTGCTGGGATCGGTGACCTCGCAGACCAGGGCGTTCTCGCGGATCAGCCGCAGTCCGACGGGACCGCCCGCGTAGCGCACGGCGTTGGTGATCAGCTCGCTGACGATCAGTTCCGTGGTGAAGGCGACGTCCTCCAGACCCCAGTCGGCCAGTTGCCGGGTGACCGCCTGGCGTGCGGTGGCCACGGCCGTCGGCTCGGCGTCGAACTCCCAGCACACGGTGTGGTCCGCCGGCACGGCCCGGGTGCGGGCCAGCAGCAGCGCGATGTCGTCGCGGGGCGGGGCGCCGTCGAGTTCGGCCAGCAGGGCGCGGCCTGAAGCGTCGAGTGGGCGACCGGAGCCGCAGGCGGCCGCGAGGCTCTCCCTGAGCCAGCGCCATCCGCCGTCGGCGTCGGCGTCGTCAGCACGATGCTCGACCAGACCGTCGGTGTAGAGGGCCAGGACGCTGCCGGGCTCCAGGTCGACCGTGACGGTCTCGAAGGGCATGTCGCCCACGCCGAGGGGCGCGCCGGGGGCGACGCCGATCACTTCGGTGGTGCCGTCGGGCCGGACCAGGACGGGCGGCGGGTGACCTGCGCCGGCCACGGCACAGCGCCGGGCGACCGGGTCGCAGACGACGTACAGGCAGGTGGCGACCACGGGGCTCGCCGGATCCGCCTCCCGGGTGAGTTGCTGCACCCGGTCGTCCAGGTGGGTGAGCAGTTCCGTCGGGTCCAGTTCCAGGTCGGCCAGGGTGCGGACCGCTGTGCACAGCCGACCCATCGTGGCGGTGGCGTACAGGCCGTGTCCGGTCACGTCCCCGACGACGAGGGCGACCCTGAAGGACGGCAGCGGAATGACGTCGTACCAGTCGCCGCTGATTCCGGCTCCGCTGCCGGTGGGCAGGTACAGGCCCGCGGTCTCCGCCGCGGGTGTGTCGGTCGTGGGGTCCGGGAGCAGGCGTTGCTGGAGGGCGAGGACCGACCGGTGCTCGCGTGTGTAGCGGCGGGCGTTGTCGACGCTCAGGGCGGCCCGGGAGGCGATCTCGGTGAGCAGGTCGGCGTCCTCCGCGTCGAACGGGTCCGGCCGGTCGGTGCGCCAGACGGCCACGGTGCCGAGGACCAGGCCGCGCGCGAGCACGGGCACCCGCATGGCCGAGTGCCCGTGCTCGGGTACGGCCGTGCGGCGCCATCCCGGTTCCCGGAAGAGGGCGAGCACCGCTGCCCGGTCGAGCACGGCGGCCCTGCCGTGCTGGACGTTCCACAGGCCGGCCGTGTTCAGCACCGGCGGGACGGCCCGGCCCGGCTGCAGGAGGGCGCTCGGCCACTCGCCGGTCGCGGAGGCTACGGCGTCCTGCGGCGCAAGCGGGTCCGCCGGGCGGCCGGCCGGGGACGCCGCCGCACCGCCGAACGCCCGGGGGCCGGTGTTGCTCCGCACGACGGTCAGATCGGGTCCGTACAGGGTGACCCCGATCCGGTCCTGTTCGAGCAGGGCGCGCAGGGCGCCCTCGCCGTGCTTCCACGCCGTCGCGTGTTCGGTGGGCACGAAGAACAGGAGCAGCTCGGCGGCGGGTTCCAGTCGCTGCACCCGGAGCGTGACGTCCACCGGACGGCCGTCGCGGTGCCGAAGGAACGTCCGGCCCTCGGCCGGGACACCGGTGTCGTCGGTTCCGGCTCCCGAACCGTCGGTGAGCAGTGCGCGCACCGGACGGCCGCAGACCTCCTCGGCGGTCCGGTCCAGCAGGTCGGCGGCCGCCCGGGACCAGCGCAGCACCGTCCCGCGGTCGTCCAGCACCGCTGTCGCGACGGTCGGGATCGGATACGCCCGTTCCACGTAATCTGCGGGCCCGCGCATCTCACTCTTCGGACTCGGCCCCTGGAACCTCTGTTCTCACGCTACGTCCGGCTCACCGGGACGCGCGTCCTCAGCTCAACTCCGGAAGTGGGATTCTCCGCCCTACCAACTGAGGTATTTTTTATATGATGCGTGATCTAATGCCGCGTGGCTGCCGAGTCACAGAGCTCACTCATCACGAGAGAGGCATCGAGGCCGATGTCAGAGAAGACCACCGAGAAGACCACCGAAGAGATCGCGCGGAACTGGTTGCGCGCCCTGTCCGACGTCGACGTGTTCTACGCGTTCTGCGCGCCGGACTGCCGGGTGTGGCACAGCTCGGACGACAAGTGGATGAGCCTCAAGGGGGCCATCGACGCCGTGCACGGCCGCGGGGGCCTTCCGCCGTTCCGCAACTCCCGTTACACGCTGACGGACAAGGGCTTCATCATGCAGACCTCCACGACCCTCGACGGCACGAACGTGCACATAGTCCAGGTGGCCGTGGTGAAGGACGGCAAGGTCGTCTCGGCGGAGGAGTACATCGGCCCCGAGATGGACATCGCGGTCTAGCCGGCGGGACGTGCCGCACGCGGCTGTGGCCTCACCGCAGCCGCGTGTACCGGTTCACTCCCTGGGCGGCCGACACCGTGGCCGTGCCCCGCAGGACGAGGACGTCGAGGTGGGCCACCGTCTCGTTGACCGCGAGCATCTGGTTGAGGGCGTTGAGGTCGCCGAACGGCACCTCGCGGCGGGTCCAGGCGAGGGACCGGGCGACCGTGAAGGCGTCGTGCGTCCCGTCCCCGAGGACGGCGAGGGTCTTGGCCAGCCGGTCGTCGTGGTGGGCGACCAGTTCGGCGACCCGGGTGTGCGTGCTGTCCGTGACGGGGCCGTGGGCCGGCAGCAGACGGGCGTCGGCGTACCGGGTCACCAGATGCAGTGAGTCCAGGTAGGAGGCCAGCGGCCGGCCGCCGGGTTCGGCCGCCTCGAAACCGATCGACGGCGTGATGCGCGGCAGGACGTGGTCGCCGGAGAACATCAGACCGCGCCGTTCGTCCAGGAAGACGACGTGGCCCCGGGTGTGGCCGGGGGTCGGGATCACCTGGAGCTCGCTGCCGCCGAAGCGCAGGGTCTCCGCGTCCAGCCAGCGGTCCGGGGTCTCCCAGTCCTCCGGGCGGTACAGGTCGGGATACGTCGCCCGGACGTGGTCGGCCAGCTCGTCGGCGCCCGCCTGCCGCAGGATGCGCAGGGAACAGGTCAGTCCGCCGCGCAGCTCGTTGAGCAGCTCCAGGCCGCGGCGTTCCCCGGCACCGAGGTAGACACGGGAGCCGAGCAGCCGGCGCAGTTCGACGGCCTGCGTGTAGTGGTCGCGATGGACGTGGGTGACCAGGATGTGGCTGATGTCGCCGAGGTCGCGGCCGATGGCGGCCAGGCCCTCCTCCAGCGTCTTGCGCGCCTCGGGAATGGCCCAGCCGCCGTCGATCATGACCAGGCCGCCGTCCTCGGCCAGATCCTCCAGCAGATAGACGTTCACGGCGTGCAGACCGTCGTTCGGGAGGGGCAGCGGCACGCGGTGCACTCCGGGCTGAACGGTCTGGACGCCCGGTGTGGCCCAGGAACCCTGGTCGAACCGCTTGGTCATGACTCTCCCTTGCTGGTGTTGCGTGTGGAACGGGCGCGACGCTCGCGGTCAGCCGCGTGGACCGCCCGCGACGTAGAGGACCTGCCCCGTCACGAAGCCCGCACCCTCGCTCGCGAAGAACGAGACCGCGTGGGCGATGTCGTCGGGCTCGCCCACCCTGGGCACGGGAGTGGCGGCCGCTCGCTTCGCCTTGAACTCCTCGAAGGGCACGCCCAGCCGTTCGGCGGTGGCGGCGGTCATCTCCGTGACCACGAAGCCGGGGGCGACCGCGTTGGCCGTGACGCCGAACTTGCCCAGCTCGATGGCGAGGGTCTTGGTGAACCCCTGCAGCCCCGCCTTGGCGGCGGAGTAGTTGACCTGGCCCCGGTTGCCGAGCGCGGAGACGGAGGACAGGTTGACGATGCGGCCCCAGCCTGCCTTGGTCATGTGCGCCTGGGCGGCCTTGGACATCAGGAAGGCTCCGCGCAGGTGCACGCCGATGACCGCGTCCCAGTCGGCCTCGGCCATCTTGAACAGCAGGTTGTCCCGCGTGATGCCCGCGTTGTTCACCAGCACCGCGGGCGGGCCCAGTTCGGCCGCCACCCGCGCGACGGCCAACTCGACGCGTCCGGCGTCGGACACGTCCACGCCGACGGCCAGGGCGCTGCCGCCCTCCTTCCCGATGGCGGCGACGGTGTCGGCGCACGCCGTCTCGTCGAGGTCGAGGACGGCCACGGCGAAGCCGTCGCGGGCCAGCCGCCGGGCGGTGGCCGCGCCGATGCCGCGGGCCGCGCCGGTGACGACGGCGACGCGCTGGGCGGGGGTGGTGGATTCGGACATGCTCGTAACTCCTTGGCAGCGCGGGAAGGGGTGGGGGCGATCAGGTGTAGAGGCGGGTGACCGTCTCCGCGACACAGGCCGGCTTGTCGGCGCCCTCGATCTCGACGGTCACCCTGACGACCACCTGGTGCCCGCCGGGGACCTCGTCGGCCGCGACGACGTCCACCGAGGCCCTGACCTTGGAGCCGACCCTGACCGGGTGCATGAAGCGGACCTTGTTCAGGCCGTAGTTGACAGCCATGGCCACGCCCTCGGTCCGGTAGACCTCCTTGACCAGGCCCGGGATCAGGGAGAGCGTCAGGAAGCCGTGCGCGATCGTGGCGCCGAACGGGCCGGACCCGGCACGCTCGGCGTCGACGTGGATCCACTGGTGGTCGCCGGTCGCGTCGGCGAAGCGATCGATCCGGTCCTGCTCGACGGAGATCCACGCACTGGTTCCGACGTGGGTGCCCACGGCCGCGGCCAGCGCGGCGGGAGAGGGGAAGATCCTGGTCATCGGTCGGTCTGTCGCCTTTCGGTGCGAGCTCACTCGGCGGAGAAGAGGGCGGCCATGCCCTGGCCGCCGCCGATGCACATGGTCTCCAGCGCGTACCGGCCGCCCCGGCGCCGCAGTTCGTGCAGCATCGTGGTCATGATCCGCACGCCAGTCGCCCCGATCGGGTGGCCCAGGGAGATGCCCGAGCCGTTGACGTTGAGGCGGTCGGGGTCGTGCCAGCCCCACTCGGCCAGCACCGCGAGGACCTGCACGGCGAACGCCTCGTTGACTTCGACGAGATCGAGGTCGTCGAAGGACTTGCCCGTGCGGGCGAACAGCTTGGCCACGGCCGGCACCGGACCGATGCCCATGACCGCCGGGTCGCAGCCGGCGGCCGCCCAGCCCTCCAGGAATCCGATGGGTTCGAGCCCCAGCGCCTCCAGCCGGTCCTCGGCGACGACCAGGCACGCGGCGGCGGCGTCGTTCTGCTGGCTCGCGTTCCCGGCCGTGACGGTGCCGCCGGGCACAACGGTGCGCAGTTTGCCGAGGACCTCGGTGGTGGAGTCCGCTCGGACGCCCTCGTCCCGGTCCACGACGACGGGCTCACCCCGCCGCTGCGGCACCGCGACCGGTACCACCTCGTCCTTGAAGACACCCGACTCCCAGGCCGCGGCGGCCTTGAGGTGGCTGGCGACGGCGAACCGGTCGGCCGCCTCGCGGGTGATGCCGTAGCGCTCCGCCAGGTTCTCCGCGGTCTCGACCATGCCGGAGATCTTCCCGAAGCGGTGCTCCGGCTGCGAACGCTCCCGGCCCCGGTCGAGCCGGTCGTACATCTGGACGTTGCCCGCGCGCCGCCCCCAGCGCATCGAGGTGGTGTAGTGCTCGATGTTCGACATGCTTTCCACGCCGCCGGCGACGACGACGTCGCAGGCGCCCGTCTGCACCATCATCGCCGCCGTCACCAGCGCCTGGAGCCCGCCGCCGCACCGGCGGTCGGTCTGGAAACCGGGCACCGCGAGCGGCAGCCCCGCGTGCAGGGCCGCCCAGCGTCCGATGCAGGGCGTCTCGGAGTTGGCGTAGGACTGCGCCATGGCGACGTCGTCGATCCGTTCCGGGTCGATGCCGGTGCGCTCGACCACCGCCTTGATGACCGTGACCGCGAGATCCTCGACCGGTACCGGCCGCAGGGCTCCGCCGAAGGCGCCCACGGGCGTACGCACCGGACTGACGATGGCTGCTCGTCGCATGGCTTCGCGCTCCCTTCTCCAAGAAATACTTAAAATAAAATATCTGATCTCGGTTTCGAGGGCAAGGCACGCACGAGCGGGCGGGCGGACGGACGGACGGCGTCAGTGCACCGCCGCGAACATCAACGCCTCCTCGTCGGCCTCCTCGGGATCGAACTCCGCGGCGATGGATCCCTGCTTCGCGACCAGGATCCGGTCGGAGAGCGCACGGATCTCCGGCAGGTACGACGAGATGACCACCACCGCGACGCCCTCGTCGGCGAGCGCCCGGATCATCGCGTGGATCTCGACGATCGTTCCCAGGTCCACTCCACGGGTCGGTTCGTCGATGATCGCCACCAGCGGCTTCCTGGTGAGTCCCTTGGCGAGGACGACCTTCTGCTGGTTGCCTCCGCTGAGCTCCACGAGCTTCGCCCGATCCGGTCGCAGGGTCCGCACCTGGAACCGCTCGACGAAGCGGCGTCGCACATCCCGGACGCCTTGACCTCCAGGACGACGCCGTCGGGTCCCGGCACCGGGTCGTCGAACTCCGCGGTCTCCAGTTCGCGGTTCCCGCGGAACACGACTCCTCGCATGATGTCTCCTTCGTGCCCGTGCCCGGGCTGTCGGTCCGGCGGGTCAGGACTGGCGCGACAGGGTGTCCGCGAGCGAGGCGGGCAGCCCGTACGACTTGAGCTCGACGTACGCGTCGAAGCCCTCCAGTCCCGCCTCCCGGCCTATGCCGCTGCACTTGAAGCCGCCGATCGGGGCGTGGAAACCGACCCCGTTGCCGTTGAGTTCGACGGTCCCGGTGCGGATGCGGCGGGCGACGGCCAGGGCGTGCTCGGGGTCCGCGGTGAACACCGAGCCGTTGAGGCCGTAGTCCGAGTCGTTGGCGACGGCCACGGCCTCGTCCTCGCCGTCGAAGGCGAGAACGGTGAGGACCGGCCCGAAGATCTCCTCCTGTGCGATCCGCATGGAGGGCTCGACGTCGGTGAAGACCGTCGGCTCGACGAACCACCCGCGGTCGAACCCGGCGGGGCGGCCACCGCCCACGAGGACCTTGGCCCCCTCCTGCCGGCCCACTTCGATGTATCCCTCCACGCGCTCGCGCTGGGCCGCGCTGACCACCGGACCGACATGGGTGGCGGGATCGGCGGGATCGCCGACGCTCAGCGAGGTGACCATCTCGCTCATGCGGTCGAGGAGTTCGGCCTGCCGGGAGCGCGCCACGACGATCCTCGTCTTGTTGCTGCACGCCTGCCCGTTGTTGCGCAGCGACAGCGCCTGGATCGACGGGACGACGACGTCGAGGTCCGCGTCGTCGAGGACCACGGCGGCGGACTTGCCGCCGAGTTCCAGCGTCACCCGCCGCAGGTCCTGGCCGCACAGCGCGGCGATGCGCCGGCCGGCCGCGGTGGATCCCGTGAAGGACACCTTGTCCACGTCCCGGTGGGTGACGAGGTACTCGCTCACCTCCCGGTCCGCCGGAACGATGTTGACCACGCCGTCGGGCAGTCCGGTGTCCTTGAGCAGGTCGGCGAAGAGATAGCTGTCGAGGGTGGCCTCCGGGGACGGCTTGAGCACGACCGTGCAGCCGGCCAGGAGGGCCGGAACCGCCTTGAGCATGGTCACCAGCAGGGGGGCGTTCCAGGGCACCACGGCGGCCACCACACCGACCGGTTCGCGGGTCACCAGCCCGTTGCCCGTGTCGGACCGCCGCACCGTGCTCCACTCGTAGCGCGGGGCGAGGTCGAGGAAACTGTCGAGCAGCAGCTGGGCGCCGGTCGTCTGCATCGTGTGCGACAGCGAGATCGGACAGCCCATCTCCTGCGAGATGAGGGTCGCCATCTCGTCGTGCCGCTCCGCCAGGGCCGCCGCGAGCCGCCGCAGGACCGTCATCCGCTCGGTGAGCGGCATCCTGGGCCAGGGTCCGTGGTCGAAGGCCTCACGCGCGGCCGCCACGGCCCGGTCGACGTCCGGCCGGGAACCGGCGGGGACGCGGGCCAGGACCTCTTCCGTGAACGGCGACACCACGTCGAGGGTGTCGTCCGCGGCGGCGTCGACCCATGTGCCGCCGATGTAGAGCTGTGAATAGTTTCCTTGCCGGACCATGAGTGCTCCTCACACTGTCGTCGACGGGGAAGGTACGGCCGGCGTGAGGCAGGTCACTATCCATTGGCCGATCGGGAACAGCCACATTGCGAAGGAGTCACGTCCTCGGTGCCGGCCTTCCACCGTCCGACGTCTCGATATTTAATATTTATCAGCGCGTCACACCGCGCTCAGGCAGTCGGCAACCAGGTGCGAGGAGGCCCAGTTGCCCATGATCCGGCCACAGCACGCGCCCGGGGACGCCCTGCACGTCAGCACCCGCGATCCCGAGGTCGCCCGGGAGCACGGCAGCAAGAACTTCGCGCGGCACGAGGTGCGGCTGGCCCCCGGCCACCAACTCGACTTCCGCCTCGATGTCGCCCCGTCGGCGCGCGTCACCCTGGGGCGGCTGAGCTACGGCGCCGACACCAGGCTCACGGTTCCGCCGATGCGGCGTTGCTATCACGTCAACATCCCGCTGAGCGGGTCGAGTTCGGCCCGGCAGAACGACGCGCGGGGCGACTCGGCGCCCGGCCGGGCCGGGGTGGCCTTCGTCCCGGACGCGTCGCTGCGGGTGCACTGGAGCCCAGACGCGCGGCAGTACGTGATGCGGTTCCCCCGGGAGCTCCTGGAGGCCCACGCGGCGAAGCTCGCCGGGCTCCGCGCACCGGAGCCGATTCGTTTCGCCCTGACGTTCGACCTGGCGGGGGGAGCGGGCCAGGCACTCGTCGCGACCACCGGTTTCCTGTTCACGGAGCTGGCCCGGCCCCATGGGCTGGCCACCATGCCCGCGGCCTGCCAGGAGCTGGAGGCGGCGCTGATGACCCAGCTGCTGACGGCGGTGCCCAGCCAGCTGAGCCCCGTCCTGTACGGCACCCCGCGGCCCACGCGGAGGTCCAAGGTCCGTGAGGTGATGGACTTCATCGACGAGCATCCGTCGGCGACGACGAGCACGACCGACCTCGCGGCCATGGCGGGCGTCAGCGCACGCGCCCTGCAGCTCGGTTTCCAGGAGGCCGTGGGCATGTCCCCGACCACCTATCTGCGCAACGTCCGGCTCGACCGGGCGCACCTGGAGCTCACGTCCGGGACCGGCGGTTCGGTGACGGAGGTGGCGGCGCGCTGGGGGTTCTTCCACCCCAGCCGTTTCGCCGGCCGGTACCGGGAGCGGTTCGGCGTGCTGCCGTCCGAGACGGCGCGCGGCACCCGCCCCTGAACGGAGCGGATGCCGCGGTGGGGCCGGTGTCCCCGGCGTCAGCCGTCCGTACGGCCGACCAGGCGCATGACGTCGCGGAAGTCCTCGACCGTCTCCAGGTTCAGGACGGCTTCCACCACCTGCTCGACGGCGGCCTCAGGGATGACCCCCTCGGCGTGGCCGCGGAACTTGGCCACCAGCTCGTCGTTGGTCATCGCGGTCCCGGGCTCCGGCGACTTGCTGCCCTTCGGGTAGCGCCGCTCCCCCGTGAAGGTCGTGCCGCGCGCCGCGACCTCGATCCTGGCCGGACGGCTGGCGGCGTTGCCGGAGAGCAGCTTCACGTAGTCCGGGTGCACCTCGTACGTCACCTTGTCCATCAGGCCCATGACCGAGTCGCCGAAGACCAGGTCGGGGTCCTGCCACGCCTTGGTGGGCGGCACCCGGTGCGCCCCCACCGCGAGGCCGTGGGCGATGCTGAACTGGGCGTCGTGGACGTGCTCGATCCTGCGGTTGACCCACAGGGGCTGCTCGACGAAGCCCTCGACCCAGGCCTTGATCCCGTGGATCTCCTCCGGCTTGATGTCGTTCTCCGTCACGATCTCGGTCAGGGAGTCGAGCAGCGCGTGGAGGATCCGGCAGTGCGGGTACGGCTTGTACGCCTGCTCGGCCGGGAACCGCCAGTCACTGCCCAGCGCGTCCGTGATGACGTCCGGCTCCCAGCGGCTGGTGCCGATGAAGCGCGGGAACCCGAACTCGCGGTCGTCCAGCACCCGCAGGTCTCCGCGGTGGCCCAGCTCGCCCAGGTGGGCGGCGGTCAGCGCCGCCTGGGTCAGTGCGCCGGCCAGCAGGTACTTGATGGTGGAGGTCGGGGCGTGCTCGCTCCAGGAACGGAAGGAGTTCACGGGGGCGATGCTCCCCGCGATCCCGAGGGCGTGCGCCAGGACACCCGGGTCATGGGCCTTCAGCTTCCCCACGGCCGCCGTGGCCCCGAAGACCGTGCTGCTGTAGCCGTAGACCGGCGGCGGGGTGACCTTGCCGTCCTTGAAGTCGCGCAGGTAGTCCATCGCCTTGCCGATCCGGTACGACATCTCGTGCGCGACGGCGACGGCGGTGAGGACGTCCTTGCCGGACGCGCCCACGCTCTCGCCGACGGCCAGGGCGCCCGGCAGCACGTACGGGGTGACGTGGCCCGGGGGCAGCACGGCGTCGGCGTCGAGGGTGTTGATCAGCTCGCCGTTGGCGAAGGCCGCGCCGAAGACCGAGACCCGGTCACCGGTGCCGATGATCGTCGCGTCCCCGCCGGTGCCGCCGGTCATACGGCCGTACTGGATGCCGATGCGGCCCTTCGGCTCGTCGACGGCGCCCAGGGCGCAGCCGAGCGAGTCCAGCACGATGCGCCTGCTCTCGTGGACGACGTCCGCCGGCAGCCGGTCGTAGGTCGTCGCGGCGGTGAACGCCGCGAGTTGCTCGACCAGGGTCTTGTCGCTCATTGCTCAGTCCTCTTTCTCGGTGGTGGGACGACGGCTCAGGAGGCCTGGGGCCGTGCGTCCGCGTAGGGGCGCGCCGGCGTGCCGTGGTGCCAGACGGTGGTCCGGCCGCGGGTGTAGGTCCTGAGGACCTCCGCGCCGTTCTCGCGCCCGTAGCCGCTGTGCTTGTAGCCGCCGTACGGCGCGCTCGGGTGGATGGTCCGGTAGGTGTTGACCCATACGGTTCCGGCTTCCAGGCCGCGCGCCAGGCGGTGGATCGCCGTCAGGTCCTCGCCCCAGATCTGCGCGGTCAGCCCGACGTCGAGGCCGTTGGCGCGGGCGAGCACCTCGTCGAGGTCGTCGTAGGCCAGCACTCCGACCACCGGGCCGAAGATCTCCTCGCGTGCCGCGACGTTGGTGTCCTCCAGGTCCACGAGAAGCGTCGGCTCGAAGAAGTGGCCGCCCGCGTGGGGGCCCTCCGTGCGGGCGCGTCGGCCGCCCGCCAGCAGCGTCGCTCCGCCCTCGACGGCCCTGCCGACCAGGTCCTCCATGCGGGCGACCTGCTGGGCGCTCACCACGGCCCCCATGTCGGAGGACGGCGAGAAGGGGTCGCCGGGCCTGATGCGCCGGGTGGCCGCCGCCATCAGGCCCGCCAGTTCGTCGGCGCGCCGGCGCGGGACGAAGACACGTGAACCGGCGGCGCAGCTCTGCCCGCACTTGACGAAGTTGGAGTGCAGCAGGTGGGGGACGACCCGGCCGAGGTCGACGTCGTCCAGCAGGATCACGGCGTTCTTCCCGCCCAGCTCCATGGTCAGGGGCTTGGCGCCGTGCGCCGCGGCGTCGATCACGCTCCGGGCCCCGCGCAGACCGCCGGTGAAGACCACCGTGCCCACCTCGGGGTGCCCGACCAGGGCCGGGCCCGTGACGTGGCCGCGGCCCGAGACGACGCTCACGACGCCGGGCGGGATGCCGGCCTCGACCGCGAGCTCCGCCATGCGGAAGGACGACAGGGGGCCCAGCTCCGGCGCCTTGAGGACGAAGCAGTTGCCGGTGGCGAGGGCGGGTGCCGCCTTCATCCCGAACATGAGCATGTTGCCGTTGAAGCTGTTGATGCCGGCCACGACGCCGTAGGGCTCCCGCGTGATGTGCGCGACCCGGTCGGGACGGGCCGGGACGCTTTGGCCCTCGGTCTTGTCGGCCAGTCCGGCGAAGTACCTCAGCCACCGGGCGGCGCTCGCCACGTCGGCGGCGGACTCGCGGTAGAGGTGGCCCACGTCGGTGGTCTCGATGCGGGCCAGCTCGTCCTGATGCTCCATCAGGACGTCGGCCCAGCGGACCATCAGGCGGGCGCGTTCCAAGGGCTCGACGTCCCGCCACCCGTCGCGGAACGCGGCGGCCGCGCCGGTGACGACGGCGTCGATCAACTCCTCGTCGGCCTCGCGGACCTCGGCGTACGTCACGCCGGTGGCGGGGTTCTCCAGGGGCAGCCACTCCCCCCGGCCGGTGTAGCGTCCGGCGCCGACCGCCTCGGCGCGAATCAGCTGCTCAGGCATGGGCGGGCCTTTCGGGGTCGGTGCCGGACCCGGTCCTCGTCAGGGGCGGGGTCCGCTCGGACAGGGGCGTGAGGTCCCATACGACCGCCTTGGTCCGGGTGTTCTCGTCGAGGGCGTCGAGGCCTCCTGCCGCGCCGTACCCGCTGCCGCCCCAGGGGGTCATGGGGATCTCGGGCGAGAGGGCGTCGTGGGTGTTGATCCACACGGTGCCCACCTCCAGCCGGCCGGCCAGCTCCTGTACGGCGCCTGCTTCGCGGCCCCAGATCTGGGCGATCCCGCCGGAGCGCGTCGCGTTCGCCTCCGCCGCGGCCGTCCCGGCGTCCTCGAACGAGGAGACGGTCAGGACCGGACCGGCCACCAGCCGCGCGCGCAGGGGGTTGGCCGGCGTGGCGTCGGTGACCACCGTGGGTTCGAAGTACGCTCCCCCGTCGGGCCGCGGTGCCCGCCGGCCGCCGGTGCGGACCCGTGCGCCCGCGGCCACCCCGGCCGCCACCGCCGTCTCGACCCGGTCCCGGGCGTCCTCGGAGACCAGTGGCCCGATGTGCGTTCCGTCGGCGAGCGGCGGTCCGATCCTGAGGCGCCGCGCCAGGGACACGGCCGCCTCGACGAACTCCTCGTACAGGGAGACGTGGACGTGGACGTGGGCGGCGCCGTACCAGTTCTGGCCCGCGCAGGAGAAGCGGGAGTACAGGACGCACGGCACTGCGGTGCCCAGATCGGCGCCGGCCAGGACGAACGCACTGTTGCGGGAGGCCAGGCCCACCGTGAGCGGGGCGACCGGTCCGGCCGACGCCCGGATGATCTCCCGGCCGTCCTCCGCGGAGCCGGTGAAGGCGATCATGCCGACCTTCGGATGCCCCGCCAGGTACGGTCCCGTCCCGCCCCGCCCGGTGAGCACGGCGACGGCCTCGACTCCGGCGCGCTGCGCCAGGTGCGCCATCAGCGTCGGTCCGAGCGGGGCCGTCGGGTCCGCCCCGAGGACGTAGCCGTTGCCGCACGCCAGTGCCGGCGCCGACTGCCGGGCGAACATCGACAGGGCCGAGTTCCAGGAGTTGAGGCCCGCCACCACACCGTGGTGTTCGCGGGCGGTGTGGCCGAGGTGGCCCGGGATGCCGCTCAGCGTGCGGCCGTCGACCTTGCCGACGAGCCCGGCGTAGTAGCGGACGCAGTCCACGGCCCGGTCGACGTCCGCCGCCGCCTCCCGGCGGAGCGCCCCGCTCTCACGGGCGACGAGCTCGGCGACCGTGTCACGGTGTTCGTTCAGCGCCTGCGCCCACCGCAGCAGGGCCTCGGTGCGGGCGTGGACCGGCAGCGCGCCAGCGGGCCGCGGCGTCACCGACCGTGTCGACGACGGTGTCCACGTCCTGCTCGCCGCAGTCCGCGACGGTGAGGACGACCTGCCCCGTCGAGGCGTCCGTGACGTCGAGGAAGCTCCCCTTCGCGGGAGGGGCGAAGGCGGCGCCCAGCGGTATGCCTACGGGGTTGACCAGTGGTGATGTATGCACGTCATGGGACCTTCCAGTGACAGAGAGCGCGGGTGGTGTCCGTCCGAAGGTTCAACGGAAGAAAGGAAACATGATGCATGATATTTCTTGCCTCGCCCGATGTCACCGGTCCGGCGCCTCGGACCGGTGGCCTTGACAATCCGGGGACCTCGTCCGTCACATGTCTGTACGGTCGGCCACGGCGCCGACGGAACGAGGTCACCGATGCAGCACACGCCGCTCCACGGCATCCGGGTCCTGGAGGTCGGGGGCTACATCTCCGTGCCCTACGCCAGCTCACTGCTGTGCGCGCTGGGCGCCGAGGTGGTCAAGGTCGAGAAGCCGGGCACCGGCGAGGACTTCCGGCGCCGCAGGAACGACCGCAGCGCCTACTTCGTCCAGTACAACGCGGGCAAACGCTCTCTCGCGGTCGATCTGAAGCGCCCCGAGGGCGTCGACCTCGTGAAGGCGCTCGTCCCGCGCTTCGACGTCGTCCTGGAGAATCTGCGGGCCGGCAAGCTCACCGCCCTCGGTCTGGGCCCGGACGTCTGCCGCGCACTGCGGCCCGACCTCGTGTACGCGTCGGTCACCGGCTTCGGCAACGGCGGCCCGCTCGCCGGGCGCCCCGCCTACGACACCATGGGCCAGTCGTTCGGCGGCCTCTACTCCCTGCTCGGCGACGCCGGCTCCCCGCAGCTCTCCGGGACGGTCCTCGCCGACCTGATCACCGGGGTCTCCACCGCCACCGGCGTCCTGGCGGCCCTGGTCGGCAGAAACAGCACCGGTGGGCAGCACGTGGAGACCTCCGTCATGGAGGCCGTCAGCACCCTCACCGCCGACGCGGTCGGCCAGTACGCCGAGGACGGGGGCCGGGACCCCAGCCGCCGGAGCCGGCATCCCCAGGCCCAGAACTTCTGCCTGAGGACCGCCTGCGGGCAGGACATCACCGTCCATCTGTCGTCCTCGCAGAAGTTCTGGCGCGGCCTGCTGGCGGCGATGGACCGGGCCGACCTGGGCGAGGACCCGCGCTTCGCCACCTATCCGGACCGCGAGCGCAACTACCCGGAGCTCGTGGACCTCGTGAGTGCGGAGTTCCGCGCCCGGCCGGCGGCCGAGTGGGAGAAGCGGCTCACCGACGCGGACGTCCCGTTCGCCCCGGTCCTGACCGTGTCGGGCGTGCTCGACCACCCGCAGACCCGGTGGCTGGAGCTCTACGAACCGGGCGCCGACGGCGTCGCGCTGCTGCGCCCGCCGTGGCGGTTCGACGGCACCCGGCCCGGTCGCGGCGATCCCGCCCCGCGCGTCGGCCGGCACACCCGGGAGATCGCCGGCGAGGTGTACGACGCCGCGCGCGTCGAGGAGCTGCTCGCGGCGGGCGTCCTCTTCGCGGAACCCTGACCACCTCGCCCCGCGGCGGAGTGTGCCGGGCGCACCGCGGTCTCACGCCGCGCCCGCGCCCCTCTCGTCCGCGGGGCTCCGGGTGACGTGCGGGCCGGGCAGCAGCTCCGGGTTGTGCTGGCCGACCTCGGGAGCGGGTCCGGGCTCCAGCCGTGCGCCGTCGACGACGATCGGTGACTTGGGGGCCAGGTGCGGTCCCACGCCGGGCTGGTCGACCACGGCGAACAGATCGCTCTCGCGCAGTGCGGCACCGCCGTCGCGGCCGAGTTCCTCGAAGCTCCGGTAGCGTTCCCACAGGATCCGGTGCCGGTCCAGGACCTCCGCCGCCTTGGCATACGGCGTGACGCCGAACCATCGCGCCAGGAGGGTCGAGATCAGCTCGCGGTGTTCGTAGCGCTGCGACTCGCTGGAGAAGTCGGTGTCCAGGGCGTCCGCCAGGCCCTCGAACGCGGCCGTCAGCCCGGTGGCGGCGAGCAGCTTCTCCCAGTGGCGCTTCGTGAGGATCACCAGCATGACCCGCTCCCCGTCCGCGGTCACGAAGTCGCGGCCGTACGTACCGAAGACGTCGTTGCCCGACTTCGTACGCCGGTGGGATGTGACCTGCGCCTCGGCCAGATAGCCGAGATTCCCCGCGGTGGCGAGCGCGACGTCCTCCAGGGCGAGGCGGATCTCCCGGCCCCGTCCCGTGCACAGGCGTTCCCGCTCCGCGGCGAGCAGTCCGACGGCGAGGTACAGCCCGGCCGCGATGTCCCAGGCGGGCAGGACGTGGTTGACCGGCGACGCGCTGTCCGGTGCCCCGGTGATCATCGGGAAGCCGGTGGCGGCCTGGACGGTGTAGTCGACACCGGCGCCTCCCCCGGCACGCCCCTCCAGCAGCACGTGGATCACGTCGCGGCGGCGGGCACTGAGTTCCGCGTATCCGAACTCCGGGTAGCGGTCGCTGTTGCTCACCACGGCGCAGGGTCCGCCCCGCACGATCAGGTCCGCCACGCGCCGGCGGTCCTCGGCGCTCTCCATGTCGACGGCCACGGCGCGCTTGCCCTTGTTCAGCCCCGACCAGTACAGGCTCGTGCCCGAGTCTGCCAGCGGCCACCGCGTGCGGTCGGCCGCGCCACCGAGAGGTTCGACCCGCAGGACGTCGGCGCCCAGCTGGGCGAGCGTGAGTCCGCACAGCGGGGTGGCGACGTAGCTCGACAGCTCGACCACCCGCAGCCCGGCCAACAGGCCCGATCGCGAGCGCGGTTCTCCAGGAGACACTGCTGATCCTTTCCGGCCGCCGGAAACCGGCGGCGCACACGTCGTACAGGGGGCGGGGCAGGACTTCGTCGGGGGGACGGATCGTGCTCGTCGCTTCCCGTGCGGAGGACGTCAGCCGCGGGACGGGGTCCAGTGCCGCATCAGGTCGCGCAGGTTCACGGGCTCGGCGCTCGGGGCGGCGGGCCGCCTGCCGGGCGTACGGCTGAATCGCGGTGCCGGGGACGGGTGCAGGACGTCGCCGACCCGCTGGAAAGTGCCGCGCGCGCGGTTGTGCGGGTCCTCGGCCGCCTCGTCGAAGGAGAGGACGGGGGTGACACAGGCGTCGGTGCCGGCGTAGATCTCCGCCCACTCGGACCGGGGCCGGGACTCGATCGCCGTGGCGATGAGTTCGCGCAGCTTCGGCCATGCGCCCCGGTCGTCCTGGTCCGGCCAGTCCGTGACGTCCACGCCGAGGCGCGAGGTGAACTCGCGGTAGAAGTCCGGCTCCAGGGCGCCCACCGCGAGGTAACGTCCGTCCGCGCACCGGTAGGTGTCGTAGAACGGGGCGCCGGAGTCGAGGTGGTTGGTGCCGGGCTCGTCGTCGTACAGGCCGGCGGCGCGCAGTCCTTGCAGCTTCGCCGTCAGCAGGGCCACGCCGTCGGTCATCGCGGCGTCCAGGACCTGGCCGCGTCCCGAGGTCCGTGCCTCCAGCACCGCGCACACGATGCCGTACGCGGCCATGGTCCCGCCGCCCGCGTAGTCGCCGAGCAGGTTGACGGGAGGCCTGGGCGCCTCGCCCCGGCGGGCCATGGCGTGCAGGGCTCCGGACTGGGCCACGTAGTTGATGTCGTGGCCGGCCGTCCTCGCCAGCGGTCCGCTCTGGCCGTAGCCGGTCAGGCGGGCGTAGACCACGGCGGGATTGCGGTCCAGCACCGTCTCCGGCCCGAGGCCGAGGCGTTCGACCACCCCCGGGCGATAGCCCTCGACGAAGACGTCCGCGGCCTCGGCGAGCCGGAGCACCGACTCCACGCCGTCGGGGTCCTTGAGGTCGACGGCGACGGTGTCCACGCTCCGGTTGGCCAGGTCGTGCTCCTCCCGCATGCCGTCGGTCTGGCTCAGCTCACGGCCGGGGCGGTGGGCCGGCCTGGCCACCCGGACGACGTGGGCGCCCATGTCGGCCAGGAGCATGCCCGCGAAGGGGACGGGCCCCATGCCGGCGAGCGCCAGCACGCGCACACCGGTCAGCGGGCCGCTCATCCGCGGTCACCGGCGGGCACGCCGCCCCGGTCCCCGGTACCACCGTCGTCCTGCGTGCGGATCACCATGTCGCGCATCCCGTCCTCGTGTTCTCGTGCGGTCGCGGACGCGTCCGGCGCGTCCCGGGGTGGTGCTCCCCCGGGTTCGCACCGGACCGTCGTCCCGGTCAGGAGGCCGCCCGGGGCGACGCCCGGGCCCGCCCGGTCAGTAGGCCCTGGGCAGCCCGAGCGCCTTGGTGGAGATGTAGTTGAGCACCATCTCCTGCGAGAACGGCGCGTTGGGCAGCAGCCGCGCCTCCCGCCACAGCCGCTCGACGTGGTACTCCTTCGCGTACGCGAAACCGCCGTGGGTCTGCATCGCCCGGTCGCACGCCTGGAAGCCGGACTCGGCACCCAGGAACTTGGCGGCCGCCGCCTCCTTGCCGCAGTTCTGCTCCGCGTCGAAGAGCCGGGCGGCGTTCAGGCAGACCAGCTCGGCCGCCTCCAGCCGGATCCAGGAGTCGGCCAGCGGGTGGGCGACGGCCTGGTTCTTGCCGATGGGCCGGTTGAACACGACGCGCTCGTTGGCGTAGGTGCTCGCCAGGTCGAGGGCGGCGCGGCCGAGACCGATGCCCTCCATCCCCACCACGATGCGCTCGGGGTTGAGGCCGTCGATCAGATAGCGGAAGCCCTGTCCGACCTCGCCGACCACCTCGTCGTCGCCGACCTCGAGGTTGTCGATGAACAGCTCGTTGGAATCGATCGCCGCACGGCCGAGCTTGTCGATCTCCCGAACGGTGATCCTCGAACGGTCGAGGTCGGTGAAGAAGAGGGTCATGCCGTCGAGCGGCTTGCTCTCGTCACGCGGGGAGGTGCGGGCCAGCAGCAGGATCTTGTGCGCGTTCTGCGCGTTGGTGATCCAGACCTTCTGACCGTTGACCACCCAGCCGCCGTCGACCTTCTCGGCCTTGGTGCGGATGCGGGAGGTGTCCACGCCGGCCGTGGGCTCGGTGACGCCGAAGGCCATCAGGATCTCGCCCTTGGCCAGCTTGGGCAGGTACTTCCGCTTCATCTCCTCGGAGCCGTACCGCAGGATCGGGGCCGGCGGGAAGACGTAGAAGTGGATGGCCGAACCGCCGCTCATACCGGCGCCGGACTCGGCGATCTCCGTCATCATGACGGCCGACTCGGTCACCCCGAGCCCCAGGCCGCCGTACTCCTCGGGGATCATCGCGCCGAGCCAGCCGCCGTCGGCGAACGCCTTGACGAACTCCCAGGGGTACTCGTGCTTCTTGTCCTTCTCCCGCCAGTACTCCAGGTCGAAACGGCGCGCCAGCTCGCGCACCGACTTCCGGATCAGCTCCAGGTCGCCGGGGTCGGTCGTGGCCATCAGTGCTCTCCTTCGTAGACGGGAATGTCGTCCAAGGGGGTCAGGGGGTCGAGCGACGAGAGGTCGCCCGTCGGGGCTCCGAGATGGCGAGCGCGGATGGCACGGCGCATGATCTTGCCGTTCTTGGTCTTCGGCAGCGTCGCCACCACGTGCAGCGTCGGGGCGAAGGACCGGCCGACGTTGCGCACCGCGGTGGCGGTGACGTCGTCCAGGTCTCCGTCCGGGGCGCCGGTGACGACGAAGGCCACCACGCGCTGCCCGCGCTGCTCGTCCGGGACGCCGATGACGGCCGCCTCCACGATCCTGCGGTCCTTCAGCAGCGCCGCCTCGATCTCGGCCGGGCCCACCCGGCGGCCGGACACCTTGATGGTGTCGTCGGAGCGGCCGTGGATCCGCCAGGTTCCGTCCTCGTCGACGCCCGCGAGGTCGCCGTGCACCCAGACGCCGTCCCAGCGGTCCCAGTAGGTCTCCAGGTAGCGCTCGCGGTCCTGCCAGAAGGCATGGGTCATGCCCGGGAAGGTGTTGAGCACCGCCAGCTCGCCGATCTCGCCGACGGCGGGCTTTCCGTCCTGGTCCAGGACCGCGAGGTCGACTCCGGGCAGCGGCCCGTTGAACGAGGCCGGTGCCATGGGCAGGAACGGGTAGCTGTTGAGCAGGCCGCCGCCCACCTCGGTGCCGCCGCTGTAGTTGATGATCGGCCGTCGGCCCTCGCCGACGGTCTCGAACAGCCAGCGCCAGGTCGGCTCGTCCCACGCCTCGCCGGTGGAGACGAACGCCCGCAGGCTCGTGAGGTCGCCGAAGGTCCCGTCACTGGCGGCCATGACGGCGCGCATGGCCGTGGGGGCGACGCCCTGCACGGTGACGCCGTTGCGGTCCACGATCTCCCAGAGCCGCTTCTCGCCGGGGTGGTTGGGCACCCCCTCGGTGAACACGACGGTGGCGCCGAGCTGCAGACCGCCCATGATCATCAGCGGGCCCACCAGCCAGCCCATGTCGCTGATCCAGGCGATGACGTCGTCGCCGTGCACGTCGAACCCGTAGCCGAAGTCCGTGGCGGCCTTGACCGCCAGACCCCCGTGGGAGTGCACGATGCCCTTGGGCGCACCGGTGGTGCCCGAGGTGTAGACGATGGTCAGCGGGTCGTTGGGGTCGGTGGCGACCGTCTCGACCGGCGCCGGGGCCGGCTCCAGTTCGTCCCAGTAGACGTCCCGGCCCGCACGCATGTCGACGCCGTCGGCGAGGTGGCGGACCACCACGGTGTGCCTGACCGTGGGCGCGGTGGCGAGCGCCTCGTCGGCAGTCTGCTTGAGCGGCACGCGCTTGCCGCGCCGGGTGGTGCCGTCGGCGGTGACCAGGAGCACCGCCTCCGAGTCCCGCAGCCGGGTCGCGAGCGCCTCGGCCCCGTACCCGGTGAAGGCGGGAACCGAGATGGCGCCGATCATGGCGCAGGCCAGGAAGGCGACGGTCGCCTCGGGGACGACCGGGAGGAAGAGCACGACCCGGTCCCCGCGCGTGACGCCCAGGCCGGTGAGGTGTGCGGCGAAGCGCCGTACCGCGGAGTCGAGCTGCGCGTAGGTCAGGGTTCGCCGCTGGCCGCCGTCGCCCTCGTAGACCACGGCGGTCTTCCCGGCGAGCGGCCCCCTCGCATGGCGGTGGGAGCACACGTGGGCCGCGTTGAGGGTCCCTCCGGTGAACCAGCGCGGGAACGGCTTGCCGTCGCCGTCGTCCAGGACCCGCTCGAACGGCTCCGTGAAGGTGATGTCGAGGTCCTCCACCACGGCCCGCCAGAACCACTCCGGGTCCTCGACGGATGCCCGGTGCAGGTCCTCCATGGTGTCGTAGCCCCAGCTCCGCATGGCGGTGAGCAAGCGGCTGCGCTCGCGCTCGGCCTCCCCGGGCACCCAGACGGGGTGGGGCGGCCTGCCGAACGGACTCGTGTTTCGCATACCGGCTCCTCTCTGCGGGCCGCGCCCTCAAGAGGCGGCGGACGCCGCCTTCTCGGCGGCGGACCGCTTGAGCATCAGGCCGACTCGGCGCGCGTCGCAGACGACCTCGTCACGCTGGTTGATGCCGAGGTGGCGGAAGGTGACGATCCCGGAGTCGTCGCGGCTCTTGGACTCACGCTTGTCGACGATCTCGGTACGGACGTGGATCGTGTCGCCGTGGAAGACCGGCTTGGGGAACTTGATCTCCTGGAAGCCCAGGTTGCCCAGCGTGGTGCCCTGGGTCGTCTCCGGGACGGTGATGCCCGAGACCAGACCGAGAATGAACAGGCTGTTCACCAGTCGCTGGCCGTGGATGCTGTTCTTGCTGTACTCCGCGTCGAGGTGGAGCGGCGCCAGGTTCAGCGTGAGGGTGCTGAACAGGACGTTGTCGGTCTCGGTCACCGTGCGCCGTGTGGCGTGCTCGATGACGGCACCGGGCTCGAACTCCTCGAAGTAAAGGCCGGCCATGGGAATCCCTTTCGCTGTGAGTACCAAGCCAGGAGAACATACAAAATATATTATGCATAGGCAAGACTGGTCGGCAGCTCACAGAGGGCGCGCGGCGCTCGCGGGCAGTGACGGAGGGTCTCATGGCAACCGACGACGCGACATGGCACCGGGACCGGGCCGGTGGACGCCAGGCCCTGCCCATGGAGGTGGCGAGCCGGGTGCGCGAGCTGATCTTCTCGGGCGAGCTGCGGCCGGGCGCGTTCCTGCGCGTCGAGCGCATCGCCGAGGCCGTCGGGGTCAGCAGCACACCGGCCCGCGAGGGCCTGCTCATCCTGCGCAGCGAGGGACTGGTCCAGCTCGTCCCGCACCGGGGCTTCACGGTCTCGGCGTTCAGCCGGCAGGACGTGCGCGATCTCTTCTGGGTCCAGGCGCAGTTGTCCGCGCAGCTCGCCCACCGGGCGGCGCGGCGGATCACACCGGAGCGGATCGCCCGGCTGGACACCGTGCTCGTCGACTACCAGACGGCCGTCGACGCCCGCGCGGAGCAGCGCATCGCCGACCTCGGGCACGTCTTCCACCGGGAGATCAACCTCGCGGCGGACGCGGGCCGCCTCGCCCTGCTGCTCCGCTCCGCCGTCCGCCATCTGCCGAACCGCTTCTACGCCGCGATCGAAGGGCAGGTCGCCGCGACCCGGACCGAGCACCCCGAGCTTCTCGACGCCCTGCGCCGGCACGATTCCCGCCACGCCGGGGAGCTCATGCGCCACCACATCCTGACGGGCGCCGACCGGCTGATCGAGGTGCTCGAGGACCGCGGCCTGTGGCTCGCACAGGGGGACTCGTCCTGATCGGCTGCGTGTCGGCGGTGCGCGGCTGCGGATTCGCCGGTGATTCGACCGGGAGGGGCATCAAGTAGGCCACATTATATATAGTGTTCACTCAAGAGGGCGGGTGTGGCCGACGCAGCTTCCGTGCGCTCGCCTCGCGCCCGATCGCGCCCTCCGACACCGATCGAGGACAGCCTCCATGACCGCTCCCCTCCCGGCCGGCGAACGCACTCCTCTTCGCACCGCCGCTCTCTCCGTGCCCGTCACCGCGGCGCTGGGCTGCCTGGCCACGACCGCGGCGGTCTGGGCGGCGCCGAGCGAGGTCAGGGTCCCGCTGGCCCTGGCCGGTGGCGCGGCCGCCCTGGTGCTGTGCGCCGCGGTCGCCCTGGCCGTGCACGGCATCCTCTCGGCGCGGCTGACCCGCCGCCGCCTGGAGAGTGCGCGGCAGGACGTGGCCCGTCTGCTCAGGGATCAGCGGCGGGGCGTCGAGGAGTCCACCCGGGAGCGCCACCGGCTGCTGGAGGAGTTCGCGCGGGAACGCGCCCGCGTCGGCGAGGAGCTCGACCGGGAGCGCGCCGAACTCGCCGACGCGATGACGTCCGAACGCTCCGCCCTCACCGGGGAGTTGCTCGTCGAACGCGAGCGCATGTCCGCCGAGTTCGCCCGGATCACGGCGCACCGAGCGCCGGGAGCCGGCGGCAGCGGTCCGCGCTGTCCTCCGGGGCGCTGGGCAGCGTCGGCCTGACCGAGCTGCGGCGTCAGACCGAGCGGCTGGCCGACGAGCTGATCGACGCGGTGTGCGGCTCCGGCGAGGCGGACCTCGTCGCCGACTACGCGATGCAGCTCCCGATGCGGGTCGTGTCGGTTCTGTGCGGTTTTCCCGACGAGCAGGGGCCGGGCCTGGTGACCGCGCTCAATGACCTGATGGACGGCCAGGAGCGGGCGAACGACGGCCTGACGCACCTGATCGCCTCCACCACCGAACTCATGGACGCCCGCAGGACGCGTTCGGCGGACGACATGGTCACGTGGATGGTCGCGCAGAGCGGCGACCTCACCGAGCAGGAAGTGCTGGAGGCCGTTCTGGAGATCGCGGTCGTGGCCCATCAGTCGACCGCCGACTGGATCGGCAACTCGCTGCGGCTCATGCTCACCGACGCGCGCTTCGAGGCCTCCCTGTTCGGCGGCCGCAGCAGTGTCACGGACGCCATGACCGAGGTCCTGTGGGAGGACACGCCACTGCAGATCTGGTCCGGCCGCTGGGCATCGCGCGACACGTACCTGGGCGGCAGGCACATCCGCGCCGGCGACCTGCTGCTGCTCGGCCTCCAGGGTGCCAACCAGGGCCCCCACGTACGGACTCCGGGGGCCGCGCAGCACGGCGGCAACAACGCGCACTTCTCCTTCAGCCACGGCGCGCACCGCTGCCCCTTCCGCGCACAGGAGATCGCGGAGGTCATGGCGGGAACGGCCATCGAGGTGATCCTGGACCGGCTGCCGGACATCGACCTGGCGGTTCCGGCCGAGTCCCTGACGCGGCGCCCGTCCCCGTGGCTGCGCGGGCTGACGGCACTGCCGGTGGTGTTCACGCCCACTCCGTCGCTGCGATCACGCGGCTGAGCGGCCCCGTTCCGTGCCGCCGACAGCGGGAGGCCCGCGCTATATGATGTTGGCTGAGGCATCAGGCTGACAGTGGGGACGGGACCATCCATGGCGCGCGACCGCGACTCCAGGCGGCAGCAGCTCTCCGAGGAGGTGGCGAGCTACGTTCGCGAGCTGATCATCTCCGGTCGGGTACGGCCGGGTGAGTTCCTGCGCATGGAGCCCATCGCCGAGGCCGTCGGGGTGAGCAACACCCCCGTGCGGGAGGGTCTCCTCTCCCTGAGCAGCGAGGGCTTCATCGAGCTGGTCCCGCGCCGCGGCTTCGTCGTCACCGCCTTCTCCCGGCAGGACGTGCGCGACCTCTTCTGGGTGCAGGCCCGGCTCAGCGGCGAGCTGGCGGCCCGTGCGGCGCAGAAGATCACCCCGGAGCAGCTCGACGAGCTGGACAGCATCATCAAGCAGCAGGACGACGCCGCCCAGGCCGGCGACGAGGAAGCCATGGCCGAACACGGCCACGCCTTCCACCGGCTGATCAACCTCGCCGCCGACTCCCAGCGCCTGGCCCTCCTGCTCCGCTCCGTCGTCAAGCACCTGCCGAACCGCTTCTACAGCAGAATCGAGGGCCGTGCGGCCGCCATCCGCGAGGAGCACCCGCTCATCGTCGAGGCCCTGCGCCGGCGCAGCTCTCGCGTGGCCCGGTCGCTGATGGAACAGCACACCCTGGACAGCGCGGATCACCTCATCGAGATGCTGGAGGCCCGCGGTCTGTGGCAGGACTCGGACGAAGAGGCCTCCTGAGCGGCTCGCGCCTCCGCCGGACGCCGCGACTCGACCTCTCCGCCCGAATTCACGATTGAATCGTGAACGAAGGGGGAAATTCCTCCGAGTGAATGGAGCTGTTCCCCCGTCGCTGCAAGACGGGGGAACAGCTGCATTTCATCGACTTCGGGTGAGGAGCGGGGAGGCGTCACCCGTCGAACGGTTCCCGTCAGCCGATGTCGACCCGCGTCGCGGCGCGGGACTTCTCGCCGCCGTTGCAGGAAACGACCTGGCCGTTGAAGACCCGGGTGCTGGAACAGCCCTCGTTGTCCGTGACGGTGACCGTGACCGTCCGCGACCCGGCCTTGGTGAACGTGTGGCTGGTCTCGGGCGTCCTGGTCGTCCTGATGGTGCCGTCGCCGAAGTCCCAGTGGTAGCTGACCACGGAACCGTCGGAGTCGCTGGAGTCGGAGGCGGAGAAGACGCCGGTCAGGTCCGGGGTGTCGACGGTGTCCACCTCGGCGACCGGCCCCTGGTTCGGGGTGATCACGCTGGACGGCCCGTCCGCGAAGAACACCCCGGAGTCCACCGCCCGCTGACCGGTCGGCGCCACCCTGCCGTCGGTCTCGTCGACGTCGTAGGTGTGCACCCTGGCGGACAGGCCCAACTGCAGCACGTCGATCAGGAAGAGCCGTTTCGCGTCCGGGCTGTGCACGACGCGGCCGGGCATGCTGAAGGCCGGGCCCGGGTAGGGCGAGCCGGAGAGCGGGGTCAGCGCACCGTCGCCGGCGATCGAGAAGCCGGCGATCTTGTTGCTGCCGGCCTCGGGGAGGTACATGCGCTTCGAGTCCGGGGTCACCGCTCCGCCGTGCGGCAGGTCGCCGGTCGCGTAGGGGGAGCCGGGGGTCGGGGTGAGCGTGCCGTCCTCGGCGATGGCGTAGCCCGAGGTGTTGGCGCCCTGTTCGTTGGTCGCGTACAGGAAGCGGCCGTCGGGCGTGATGTTCGGCAGGGCCGGGCCCTTGCCGGTGGCGAGCGGTTCCCCGATCCGGGTCGGGGAGCCGTCGGCGCCGATCCGGAAGGCGGTCACGGTGTTCGACGTGAAGCTGGTCGCGTACACGAAGCGCCCGTCCGCGGAGACGACGGGTTGGCTGAGGAAGCTCGTCCCGGGGATCGTGGCCGGGGCGCCGGTCTTCGTCAGGGCACCCGTCGAGCCGACCGCGAGGGTCTGGACGGTGCCGCTCTCCTCGCCGCCAACCGTGGCGAACAGTCTCGAACCGTCCGGGGAGAAGGCCACCCCCACCACCGCCGCGTCGTACTCGGCGTAGGCGCCGGGGATCTCGGTCAGGGCACCGTCGGCGCCGATCGCGTACCCCTTGACCGACTTCTTCGAGAGACTGGCGACGTAGGCCCTCTTGCCGTCGGGGGAGACGACGATCGCGAAGCCCGTGTCCCCGGCGAAGGGCGAGCCCGGCGCCTTGGACAGCGTGCCGTCGCCCGCGACACCGAAGACGCCGATGTTGCCGGTGCCCGTGCCGCCGACGAGCAGGAAGCGGCCCGGGACGGAACCGGACGCGGAGGCCGCCGCCCCGGTGGCGGTCGTCCCGGCGGACGGCGCACCGGCCGCACTGGACGGGACCAGCCCGACGGTGGCGGCCAGCGCAGTCACGGCCGAGGCGGCCAGCGCGGTCGCGTTGACGCCGATGCCCCACATCACCTGGGCGAGCGCCCCGCGCCGAGGGACCGCGTACGCAGCAGGTCCAGGTCCATCAAAGGCTGCGGCGTCCGGCGCTCGGTGACCAGCAGGGCGAGTACGCACAGGGCCGCGCCCGCCAGGCAGTGCGGCACAGGCGGGGCGAGGAACGAATGCTCGCCACCTCGTACGAGTCCGTAGGTGAGCAGCAGCGGAGCCAGCGTCGACAGCACCACGCCCGGGAGGTCCAGCCGGGTGAGCAGGCCGGACGGCGGTCGCTCGCGTGGGGCAGGAACGGCCGCGGTGAGCGCGAGGGCCAGCGCGCCGAACGGCACGTTCAGCAGGAACACCCAGCTCCAGCCCCAGGGCTGGGTGACGAGGCCGCCGACGGCGGGGCCCGAGGCAAGTGCCACGGCGACAGTCGCCGTCCACAGGCCGATGGCCGGCGCGCGGCGTCGCTCGGGCAGGTCCGCGGCGACGACGGCGAGTGTCGCCGGAATGACAAGAGCGGCACCCGAGCCCTGCACGGCGCGGGCCGCGATCAGCGCCCCGCCGCTTTCGGCGAGGGCCGCGGCGGCCGAGGCCGCGGTGAAGCGGCGAGACCGGCGGCGAGGACGCGGCGCCGTCCGAGCAGGTCGCTCAGCCGTCCGCCGGGCAGCAGGAACGCGCCGAACGTGAGGGCGCAGCTGCTGGCCACCCACTCCAAGCCGACGACGGAGAGGCCCAGTTCGCTCTGGGCGGTGGGCAGCGCGACATTGATGACGGTGTTGTCGAGGGTGGTGACGAACCCGGCGACCAGGACAAGCAGTGTGGCAAGGCGTGTGCGGCCCAAGGCCGGCTCCTCGTGTGGATGGGGGCCGCCCGCCCGGGGCACGGGGTCAGGGCGCGGATCCACTGTTTTCGGCCCGCTGGCGCCGCGACGAACGGCCATGTGCGGGGGCCAGGCCCTCGCCTGCCGGTGTGGGTGGGTGAACTGGGCGGGATGGCAGCCCGCCGCCGCTCATTCCGAGCACCGCTCGTGATTGAGGTCGAGGGAAGCTGACGAGTTTTCGGTCATTCCCTGGATCGAATCGACCGAACCTAGCCCTACCGAGGTCAACATATATTATGTTTCCTTTCCCTCTCTCGGAGGCCCCCATCCCCCAACTGCGTCTGGCGGTTGCCCTTCCTCTGCTTCCTCTGCTTCCTCTGCTTCCTCTGCTTCCTCTCGGAACTCCCCCATGTGCCTCACCCACTGGAGCCGTAGCATGTCCGAAGAAGAGCCCCCGCAGACGCCCTGCTCACCGATCACCTCGCGCACTGGGCCGCCGTGAAACCGCACACCCGGGCCTTCACCTTCGCCGACTTCCCCGAGGCCGACTCCCGAGGCCGCCACCACTCCCTCACCTGGCGCGCCACCCACCTGGTCGGGCGGCCGCCGCTGACCTATCCGACCTGGTGGAGGAGGACCACAGCAGCCCGGCTCCTGCGGACCTGTGAAACATCCGTCAACACGATCGCCCAGCGGGTCGGGTACACCTCGCCGTACGCCTTCACCACGCTTTCAAACGCCAGTACGGCACGATCCCGGGCACTTACCGACGCGCCACACCGGCTCAAGAGGATGATCACGCTCTCCCGTACGCATGCTTGACGCTCGGCCGCACTCCAGGCGGGGTGCGGCGAGACGTGCGCCGGCGGACGGGCTATGCACCGTCGTTGCCGTCGCGCAGGGAACGAATCATGCTCTGCAGGCTGCGGAACGCGCTTGACTGCTCGGCCTCGGTCATGCCGGCCAGCATTCTGACCTCGACGGACCGGACCGCCACGGTCGCCTTCTCCAGACTCCGTCGGCCGCGCGGCGTGAGCCGCGCGGGAAGAACCTTCCCGCGCGGCGCCTCCGCGGGCCTGGTCACGTAGCCGTCTCGCTCCAGGGTCTGGAGCAGCACGTTCATCGTCTGCCGTGTCACGAACGCGCCACGCGCAAGCTCGGAGTTCGACAAGCCCGGCCGTTGGGCCAGCAACTCGAGGCAGGAGTAGTGCGTCACGCTCATCCCGAGTGGCCTCAGCACCTCCTCCATCGCCGCGCGCAGGGCGCTCGAAGCCTCCTTCAGCAGGTAGCCCAGTGATTTGTCCAGGTCGACGCCGGCATCGTTTTGACTCATGTCAGTATTCTGACATAGATTGACCTGTGTCAGTAACCTGACACGAAGAAGAGGAGCATCACCATGCCCGCCACCGGCCCCGACTTCATCTCGCTCCAGGTACGCGACCTCGACGCTTCGCAGGCGTTCTACGAGCAGTACCTCGGCCTCGTCCGACCGCAGGCCGGACCTCCGCACGCCGTGGTCTTCGAGACGAAGCCGATCGCGTTCGCAGTCCGCGAGGTCGTGCCCGGCACCGATCTGGCGTCCGTCGCCCAGCCCGGCATCGGTGCCGCGATCTGGCTCCACGCCACCGGCGTCCAGGCCATCCACGACGCTCTCGTCGCCGACGGACACGCCATCGTCTCCGCACCGATCGACGGCCCCTTCGGCCGGACCTTCACCTTCACCGACCCTGACGGCTACCACGTCACTCTCCACGACCGCGCCTGATGCCCGGGTAGCGGGTGGAGGCCGAGGTCGAGGTCTTCCGAGGACGAGGTTTCCAGCCCGCTCGTCCGGAAGACCTCGGCTTGGCAGTGGTCCGCCAGCAGCCTCACCCCGACCACGCGGGATGCTCTTCTCGTCGGCGTCGCCCGGCCAGGGCACCTGTACCAGAGGCCACTTGGACCGGAAAAGCGCAACGTGGACATGGACCGCGGAGGCAGCTACCTTCACCTGGCCTTCGGCGGCCGCCCACGATCAGCGCATCCTGACCAGGGAGAGACGCATGCCCCAGCTCGCTCTGTACACGTTCGGCGTCCTCAAGTCGCCTCTCGCCCATCCCGCACCCCTCACGCGCGAGTTCTACGACATTGGTGAAGCCGTCTACCCGGAGTTCAGTCAGCACCCCGGATACCTCGCGCGTGCCGAAGTGGCAGACGGCGCCCCGGGCGTGCTCTTCGAGGCGGACTGGGGCGCATGGGGAAAGTTCACCGTACCGGCCTGGTACGGCAAGGGCCGTACGTCGGACACCACGGCCCTGGCCGCGACCCTCTCCCTCTGGACCGACCTGGGCTCCGCCTTCGACGCCGTCTACACCGGTCTGCACCGTAAGGCGCTGAACAGGCGTTACGACTGGTTCGAGAGGACAGGGCACCCGAGTCACGTGTTCTGGTGGGTCGCCGACGGCGTGATACCCACCTGGCAGGACGGGGTCTCCAGGCTGGAGCACCTCCACGACCACGACTCCGCGCCCGACGCCTTCACCTTCCACTACTCGTTCGCCCCGGACGGAACTCCAGCCAGCATCAAAGACGTCGGGCTGAAGAACGACCAGGTTCGCTGACGGTGCTTGTCGCGAGGTGCCACGTCGAACCGTTGAACCAGCTCGTCGCGGTGGGGGATTCGGCACCCACGGTTGCCGACCGGCCCGGGGGCACATCTTCGACGACTTCGTTGTCTTCAAACCGGCCCGTGCAGGCCGAGTTCCTCGCCCTGTAGAGGTACGAGGCCACCGAGGCGTGGCGCGGGCGGCTTCAGGGCTCCGTGTCGCTACCTTCAAGGGGAACGAACCGGTGCATACATTACGGATCCGGGCATGGCTCACTGTTGGGAGGCAGGCGTGGCCGTCATGCATCATCTGGCCGCGACGCCGTGGCCGGTCGCCGTACTGGCCGCGGACAAGGTGTCCGAGGGGGACCTCGCCGCAGCCCGGGCACAGATGGGGTTCTCCCTCGCCTGGCATATCGTCGTCGCGTGTCTCGGTGTGGGCCTGCCCGCGCTCACGCTGATCGCCGAGTGGTACGGCATCCGTACGGGAAACCCTGCCCATCGGCTACTGGCACGCAGGTGGGCTCGTGCGATGGGCGTGCTCTTTGCCGTGGGCGCGGTGTCCGGCACGATCCTCAGCTTCGAGATGGGGCTGCTGTGGCCGGGTCTGATGGGAACGTTCGGGCAGGTCATCGGGCTGCCCTTCGCGCTGGAGGGCATCGCCTTCTTCATCGAGGCGATCTTCCTGGGCATCTACCTGTACGCCTGGGACCGGCTGCCGCCCCGACGCCACCTGCTCACCGGGCTGCCGATCGTGGTGGCGGGCGTCGCCTCGGCGTTCTTCGTGGTCTGCGCCAACGCATGGATGAACCAGCCCCGTGGATTCGTGCTGCGCGAGGGGCACGTCGTCGACGTGGACCCTTGGGCCGCCATGCTCAATCCCGCGAGCCCGCCGCAGACCGTGCACATGATCCTCGCCGCGTTCATGGTGGCGTCCTTCCTGACGGCCGCGGTCTATGCGGTCGCACTACTGCGGGGCCGCCGGGACGCCTATCACAAGGCGGGGTTCTACATCCCTTTCACACTGGGGGCGGTGGTGACGCCCTTTCAGCTCGTCGTGGGGGACTGGGCCGCACGGTTCCTGGCGGAGTTCCAGCCGGCGAAACTGGCGGCGATCGAGGGCGTGTTCACCACCGGTTCCCACGTGCCGCTGACCCTCGGCGGCATCGCACGGGACGATGCCCTGCACTACGGGCTGGAGATCCCCAACGGCCTCTCCCTGCTGGTCGGCTACTCCCCCAGCACCGTCGTCCAGGGCCTGGACAAGGTGCCACGCAGCCAGTGGCCGGCGGTGACGGGGGTGCACTGGGCGTTCGACACCATGGTGGGGATCGGATTGTTCCTTCTGGCCCTGGGTGCCTGGCTGTTGCTCTCCTGGTGGCGCGGGCGCCGGACGCGGGGCGAACTGCTCGACCAGCGCGGGTCCCGGCTGTTTCTGACGTTTGCCGCGGTCAGCGGTCCGGCCTCGGTGGTCGCGCTGGAGAGCGGCTGGTGCGTCACCGAACTCGGCCGGCAGCCATGGATCGTCTGGGGAATCATGAGCGTGCGTGATGCCGTCAACCCGGCGCCGGGCCTCATGACCGGACTGTGGCTGGTGCTGATCGTCTATGCCGGTATGACCGTCGCCACGGTCTATGTGCTCCGCCGCCTCGCCAAGGGCACTGCCGTGCCCCTGGCACCGCAGGAGCAGGACGTCGAGAGCTATCCCGTCGTATGACCGGCGCACGGCCTCCCGGAGCTCCGCGCCGCCCTCGTCGTCCACGTCGTCCACGTCGTCCGGGGCGCTCCCCCGCTCGCCGCTTCCACCATCTGAACCGCTTCTCGCGCCGCCCAGTCGGCCAGCACCGGAGGTGACCGTGCTCGCAGACACGGCTCTTGCTGTCATGTGGGTGGGCCTCACCTGCTACGCCCTGTTCGGCGGGGCGGACTTCGGGGCCGGCGTGTGGGACCTGCTCGCCGGCGGATCCCGGCGCGGGCTGCCCCAGCGCCGTCTGATCGAGCACAGCATCGGCCCCATCTGGGAAGCCAACCACGTGTGGCTCATCTTCGTGATCGTGCTGCTGTGGTCCGCGTTCTCCCCCGTGTTCGCCGCCGTCATGTCCACGCTCTACCTGCCGCTGACGCTCGCCGCCCTGGGCATCATCGCGCGCGGGGCCGCCTTCGCCTTCCGCAAGGCGAGCACCGAGCTGTGGCAGCAGCGGCTTTTCGGGGCGTTCTTCGCTCTGTCCTCCCTGGTCACGCCGTTCTTCCTCGGCGCTGTCGCCGGGGCGGTCGCTTCCGGACGGGTACCGCCGGGCCTGGCCGCCGGCAACGTGATCACCAGCTGGCTCAACCCCACGTCCGCCCTCGGCGGCGTCCTGGCGGTCACCACCTGCGCACATCTCGCCGCGGTGTACCTGTGTGCCGACGCCGCCCGCGACGGCGAGCGGGCGCTCGCCTCGGTCTTCGCCCGGCGTGCCGTCATCAGCGGTCTGGTCAGTGGCGCCGTCGCGGGCGCCGGGATCGCCGTGTTGCACGCCGACGCCCCCGAACTCTTCCACGGTCTGACCCATCGCGCGCTGCCGCTCGTCGTCCTGAGCATCGTCGCCGGTCTCCTCGGCCTCGCCCTGCTGCACCGCGACCACTTCGTGCTGGCCCGTCCCGCCTCGGCGCTGGCGGTTGCCGCGATCCTGTGGGCGTGGGGCGCGGCCCAGTACCCCGCGATGCTGGTCGGCGGAACGACGGTCGAGCAGGCCGCCTCGGACGCCGCGGTCCTGGCGGCCTGCCTGGTGGTACTGGCCGCCGGAGCCCTCCTGCTCGTCCCCTCGCTGTGGCTGCTGTACGCCACCTTCCAACGGCGCGCACCTGCCGCCGGGCCCGACTCCTCACCCTCCTAGCCGATGGCGCCGCTCTTGGCGAGCAGGGAACGGCCGAATTCGGTGATCAGGGCGTAGTGGCCGTCGAAGAGGCCGGGTACGGCGGTGCGGAGCTCGGCGACGTGGTCCGCGTACGTCGGGCGGTCGTCGTCGCCGTCGGCGGCGGCGGCGGCCCAGAGCGACCCGAGGACCTCCGACCCGTGGCGCACCGCGACGGCCAGCCGTTCCGCGTACCGGTCGTCGGCGGGCAGCCGTACGACGCCATCGGTGCTCCACAGGTCATCGACGACCTCGACGCCGACGTCATCAGCCTGGAGGCCGCCCGCTCCCACATGCAGGTCGCCCGGGAACTCGCCGCCCACGGCTACCCCCGCGAGGCCGGACCGGGGGTCTACGACATCCACTCCCCGCGCGTGCCGAGCGCTGACGAGGCCGCGGACCTCCTGCGGACCGGCCTCAAGGCCATCCCCGCCGAGCGACTGTGGGTCAATCCCGACTGTGGCCTGAAGACCCGCGCCTGGCCCGAGACCCGGGCCTCCCTGGAGAACCTTGTCGCCGCCGCCCGCACCGTCCGAAGCGAGCTGCCCACCTCCTGACCCAAGAAGGCAGGGGCCGGGACACCCCCGGGTGTCCCGGCCCCTTCCGAGAGCACCGCCACGACCAAGGCAGGACGGCGGCCCATCAGTGCGCGGCAAACCGCGACAGGTGTTCGTGGACGGCAAGCCCATGCTTGCCATGTCCCGCGAATTCGAGAGTCTGCCGGCCATGCGCAGACTGGTGTCGTCTGTGGTCGGCTGGCGCGGTCGTACAGACACGCGTCACCTTCCGTGCACCAGCGCTGGACCCACTTGAACGCTGTGGTGCGGAAAATGCCCATTTCGTCAGCGACGTGGGCGGCGGGGCGGCCGGACCGGCCCGGTCGACCAGGGCCGTCGGCCAATGGATCGTCAGCCGAGCGCTGAGGTGGGGCGCGTACACCTCTGCCATGTGCGGGTGTTGGCTGGATCGGGTGCCCGAGCAAGGTGGTGGCGCACGCCTGCATGCCGCGGCTCCACGCCCACCACCGACTCGCCCCGGGGGAGGGCGGGGAGCGGCGCCCGCGAGTCGGTCGGCCGGGTGGCGCTAATCAGTTCGTGTAGACCTCGGCTCGGTCGATGCTCACGAAGGACGCCCCGGACTGGGAGCCGTGCTCCCCCGTCACCCTGATCCGCAGGGTGTGGCTGCCGTTCGCCAGCCGCGGACTGACGTACTGCACCGCTTCACCGACACGGATCGAGTTGTGGAAGTCCACCCGCTGCTCGGGCCCGCCGTCGATGCTGACGGCCGCGTAGCCGTTGCCGGTGTCCTTGACCGAGAGAAGGGCGACTCGGGTGCCTGTGAAGGAGAAGGTGGCCGTGTTGCCGGCCCGGTCGCTCCAGTGGTCGTCGCCCCAGAAGCACTGGGTGGCGCAGCCGGTGCCGGAGTTCCAGGCGCCGGTGTAGGTGACGCCGCCGGGACCGCTGGAACGGCCGTCGTCGTTGATCCAGTAGTTGCTCGAGCCGGGATCGCCCGAGGGCAGGTCCTGAGTGGCGCCCATCGCCAGCGGACGGCCGAAGTCGGGGCTGCCGTCGGCCCGCCAGGTGAACTTCTGCGCCCGCGTGGTGCGGTTGTCGTAGGTGTAGGCCGACGTGGTCTTGGCGTGGTAGACGATCCAGTCCTCACTCCCGTCGGGGGACGTGAAGAAGGCATGGTGGCCCGGCCCGAACACGCCTCGGTCGTCGGCCCGGGAGAACACCGCGCCCTGGTGCTGCTGCCAGTTCCCCGGCACCAGCGGGTCGGCGTTCAGCGGCATCGACATCATCCAGACTTGGTAGTCCGGCTTGCCCGTGTCGCAGGTGGAGTATGTCATCCAGACCCGGCTGTTGCGGTAGAGGAACTCGGGTCCCTCCCGTACCTCGGGGCAGCCGCCCGCGGCGTTGATCGCGACCGCGTCGCCGGAGACAGTGTAGGGGTTGGACATCGGGGCGATGTTGAGCCCGTTGTGCTGGTACTGGTTGATACCGCTGTAGGCGAGGTAGAGCCTGCCGCCGAGCTGGAGGATGCCCGCGTCGATCGCGAAGTCGTCGGCGTGGTTGGGCGGGGCGAGCTTGGCCTTGAAGTGGTACGGGCCGGCGGGGTCGTCGCGTTCGGACTCCAGGACGTACAACCGGTGGTGGTCGTCGACGCCGTCGTCGGCCGTGTAGTAGAGGTACCAGCGGTCGCCGAAGCGGTAGAACTCCGGAGCCCAGATGTTGCGGTTGCGGGACGGGTCGGCGTCGGTCCACACCGTGACCGGGTCCGCGGTCAGCAGGGTGCCCAGGGAGGGGGAACGCCACATCTTGATGCTGTCGCCCTGGGTCGTGGTGAGGTAGTAGGCGCCCTTCCAGTGCGTCATGAACGGGTCGGGCCCGCTGTTGAGCGGATTGCGGAAGGTGCCCGCCGCGGCGGCTCGCACGGGCGCGGCGTCGGTGTCCGCCGCGGCGGTCGCCGACACGGACAACAGGCCGGCCAGGACAGCCAGGAGGGCGGCCAGCACGGCGACCGTACGGTGCGAGGCCGGGCCCCGGCCGAATGTGCCGGATGCGCCGGATGTGGGGGTGGCACGCATGGACAGCTCCTTGGGTCAGGAGGGCTTCCCGTGGCTGGGGAAGCGTGACGCGCAGGCACTTACAACGATGTAACAGTGAGGTGACACGGTAGGGAAAGGCCTCTCAGGGTGTCAACGGAGCGCAGGCGAGCGGCATATGCCGAGGAGGCAGCCATCGCAACGTCGCGATCCACGTATTACGCCCGGCAGGCGAGGCCACCCGGCCCCTGCTGCCCTGGGCCCCGCCAAGCACGCGCCCCGTCGATGCGGGCCTGCCCGTCCTCGAGCACCTCTACGACGACGCCCACCTCTACGGCCGCACCTCCGTGGCCAACCACCTTGGTGACATCGCCGCCGGCCGACCCACCCGCGAGGGCGACACCTTGAACTTGTCCGCCGCTCTCACCACCACTGCGACCGCCCAGGTTCACGTGATGATCACGATCACCACAACGGGGCCGAAAGGCCGACCACGCGAAAAGGTGTCCTTCCTACGTAGCGCCACAGCCGAGCCGGGCCAGACACTGCGGCTCGCCAAGGCGCACCCGCTTCACTCGACCGCACGCTGGAAGTTCTCCCCGGGCTCCTACTCCCTCGCCCTCCAGGTCAACGGCCACCGCTTTCCCTCCGTCGCCTTCACCGTCCTCGACAGCTGACCCACCCCGGCCTCTTCCTGACCCGATCGACCACCCAAGGCCGCCCGCAACACCCCCTGCGGCCGGGGCGGAGCTGTCCGCAACCCCCCACGGGAGTGATTCGCCCCGATCGAACGAGTTTCAGTACCGACGGCCCAGAGCCCGCACGCCTCGCCCCCGGCATTAGAACTTGCGTTCGCCACATGTCCCCTATCGGACCGTGACGGGACCGGATCCAGCGCGTTTTTAGAGCATCAGTGCCCCACCGACGCCCAGACGGAGGAACGCCATGCGCCCTGCCCCCGCCCCCTTGCAGCAGCCTCCCGGAATCGAACGGCGGCCCGGCGTGGCCAGGCCCAGCGTTGACGGCACGCTCACCTCAGCACGTCCGGACACGGGGCGGGCTGCATGAGTGAGTCCACCGATGCGTCATCAGCCGACAATGTTCCGGGACCGCGCACCACCCCCACGGCGCCCGCCACCGCGCCCTCCGCGTCCGTGCCGCCGCCGGCGGGCGCAGCGGCCGCGCCTGCTCTCGAGCCGCAGATGCGGTACGTCGACCTGACCGGCAGCCGCGAGGCAGCCGGCCGCTCGATCCGGATGCGCGACATGGCCCGACGCCTGCCCCAGCTGGTGCGCCGCTCGCTGGCTCTCGCCTGGCGCGTCGACCGCCGGGCGACCGTCGGCCTCCTGCTGTGTCAGGCCGTCACCGGCGTGATGCAGGCCCTGGGACTGGTCGCCATCGCCGGTACCCTGACCGCCCTCCTGCGGGACGGAGACGTCTACCACCGGCTCCTTCAGGCCTGGCCGTCCGTCGCCCTGCTCGCCGGGGCCGCCGGCGTGCGCGCGCTCCTCGGCATCACCGTGAACTGGCTGTCCTCCCGGCTGGGCCCGCTGATGTCCCGCGAAGCCGAGCAGATGCTGCTCACCGGCTGCGCCGAGGTCGAGCTGTGCGCCTACGACGACCCCGACTTCAACCGCGACCGCGAGGCCGCCGACCGCGGTGCCCAGGTCACCGGCGACCTGATCAACGAGGGACAGGACCTGATCGCCTCGGCCGCCGCCTTCCTCGCCGGGGCGATCGTCCTGGCCGGCGTGCACTGGGTCCTTCTCCCCCTCCTCGTCGCAGCCAGCCTGCCGCAGGCCCTGGCCCAGGTCAGCGCCGCGCGCGTCCGCTACCTGGCCAACCTCCGCAGCAACGGCGACAACCGGATGCTGTCGGTGCTGCGCTGGCACATCTACACCAAGGACGCCGCCGACCAGATCCGCGCCGGCACCATGGCCGACTTCCTCTCCGGCCGGTACCGGCACACCGTCGCCCGGATCAACCGCGAGGACCGGGCCGCGGCCGACCGGGGCGCCCGGATGTCCCTGGTCGGCGCGATGTGCGGAGGCCTGGGGTCGGCGGTGGTGTGGGCGGCGGTCGTGTGGCTGCTCGCCACCGGCCGGATCACCGTGGGACATGCCGGCACAGCCGTCTTCGCCCTGCAGACCGTCGGCATATCGGTCCGCGGCCTGGTGGCCGTCGGCGCACGCGCCGTACGGACCGGGCTGTACATGGACGACTGGAGCGGCTTCCTCGACAAGGCCGGCGGCTTCCGCATGCGCCGGGGCCCGCACCGCCCCGAGCCGCCGGAGGCGATCGAGGTCAAGTCGGTCACCCACCGGTACGCCGGCAAGGACCGCGACGCTCTGTCCGACGTCTCCCTCACCCTGCGCCGCGGTGAGGTCACCGCGCTGGTGGGCTTCAACGGCTCGGGCAAGTCGACGCTGTCGAAGCTGGTCAGCGGCCTCTACCTGCCCACCGACGGGCAGGTGCTGTGGGACGGCGTCCCCACGGGCGATGCCGACCCGCAGGCCTTGTGGAAGCAGGTCGCCCTCGTGCCGCAGGACTACGCGCACTGGCCGCTGACCGTGCGCGAGAACGTGACGCAGGGACAGCCCACAGCGCGCGGCGACGTGGCGGTCCGCGAAGCGTGCGAGGCGGCCGACGCCGACGAGGTCGTCGACAAGCTCGGTGCCGGCCTGGACACCCTCCTGGCGCGCGAGTGGCTCAATGGGGAGGAACTCAGCGGCGGGCAGTGGCAGCGCATCGCCCTGGCTCGAGCGTTCTTCCGCCAAGCCGGGCTGCTGGTCCTCGACGAGCCCACCGCGAACCTCGATCCCCGCGCCGAGTACCGCATCTTCCAGCGGCTGCGGACCCTCGCCCGGGACCGGGCGGTGCTGCTGGTGACCCACCGCATCACCAACGTCGCCATCGCCGACCGCATCGTGGTTCTCGACGAAGGCAGGATCGTTCAAGAGGGCACCTACGCCCAGCTCTCCCAACAGCCTGGATTGTTCCAGCAGTTGCTGTCCTACCAGATCGCGTCCGAACCGGACGGTGACAAGCACGAGGCACCCGCGTGAGCGGCGCCGGCGCCACCTCGGCGCGCCCCTTGGAAGCGCTCGCCCCAGCGGCCGCGGACCTCCCGCCCTTCCTCCACCGTCCCGAGGTGATGACGTGTCGCTCACCCGCTCCGCCATCCGCACGACCGCCGAGGCGTACCCGGCCCGGCATCCGCACGAGCGGGGATCCCTCGCCGGGCTGCTGTGGTCCTGGCCGGCGCCGACGACCCGGCCGACCGTGCGACGCTCCCCGGCCACGTCACGTGCAGCGCGGCGGTCATCGACCGTGAACAGCGCGTTCTGCATATCGGTCACAGGGGCACAGGGCTGCTCCTCAACCCGGACGGCCATGTCGAGGACGACCGAACGCTCCTGGCCGCGGCGCTGCGCGAAGTCTGCGCGGAGACCGGCCTCCGGCCGGGCGACCTGTGCCTGAGTCCGCAGTTCCCCGGCGCTCCGATCGACATCGCCGTCCACGACATCGACGCCAATCCCGCCAAGGGCGAAGGTGCACACCAGCACTTCGACTTCCGCTTCGTCTTCTACCTCGTACCCGAGCAGCACCCCCGGCTCGCCTTGCAGGACGAGGAGGTTACCGGCGTCACTCCCGACGGGATGCAGGGCCGCGTGGCCGCGACGATCGCGTTCGTCGGCATGGGGGCGGGCCTCGCTCGGCTCCCTGCTGGGCGGCTTTCTCGCGGCGGAGTGGGGACTGCGCACCGGCCGGGTGTCTGCCTCGTCCGGGTCGCACTACGGAAAAGCCCTCCCCGGGCCCCGCCGTCGCGGCCCGGGGAGGGTGCTTCCGGTCCTCTCGGTCTACGGCTGCCCGTCCGGGCGCGTCGCCGGCGGGTACCCGGTGGGAAGGTCCACGGGCGTGCCGTAGACGCGCATCTCGGCGGCCGCGGCGAACGGTTGGCCGTTGAGCGCGTTCAGCGCCGTGAACCTGACGTAGGTCGCGCGCACCGGGTCGAAGGTGCTCCGCTGCATGACCGCCGAGTCCACGAGGGCTCCACGCGTGACGGTCGTCCAGTGGGTGCCGTCGTCCGAGACGGCGACCTCGTAGTCCTTGACCCGGCCGTTCTGCCCGCCGCTCTGCCGTCCGAGGTAGCCGAAGCCGTCGACCGTGGCCTCCGCGCCCAGCTTGAGCGTCACCCAGTGCGGGTAGGGGGCGTTCGCTTCCGTGTAGTCGGTGTGCCAGATGGTGTCCGCGGCACCGTCGAGGACGTTCGACACCGGGCCCTCCCCCGCCCCCGAGGAGCGGTTCTCCGAGTCGGCGGACGCCGTCATGGAACCGGGTGAGAGGAGGGGGACGTCCGAGACCGCGGCCCTGGAGCCCGCCGCGACGGTCTTCGTGGCGCCGGCGTTGTCGTAGACGGCCGTGGTCCGCCACGTGGCCGTGGTGCCGGCGGCGCCCACCGGGGGTGTGAGCAGCCAGGTCGTGGTGACGGTCCGGCCGGGCTCGACGGTGTCGAAGACGTTGCCGTCCTTCTCCTTCACCTCCGCCTTCCAGCCGGCGGGCAGGCCCTCCATGGTCAGGGCGACGTTCGTCGCGTCGCTCTGCTCGTTGTTGGTGAAGCCGGTCGTGTACTCGCCGGGCACTCCCGGGCTGAGGTCGGTGCCGGCGGGGGTGGTGACGCCGGCGCAGGCCGGGCCGCCCTCCACCGGGCCGAGGTCGGTGACCCGGAAGTCGTCGAGGACGAAGTCCGTGCCGGAGGCGCTGCCGGTCCTGCGCAGGCCGACCCAGGTGTCACCGCAGCCGGCGACGATCTCCTTCGAGTAGGTCGCGGTGTCCAGGGCGGGAGCGAACGTCTCGCGGGTGATGTCCTTCGACACGACCTTGCCGTCGCCGACGGTGTCCGCGCCCGTGACCCAGGCCCACTGGTCCTCCAGGTTGGTCTGGTAGGTGAAGGACACCGCGTACTTGTGGCCCGCGGTGAACGGCACGGTGGCCGGCACCGTGCGGTAGACGAGCCCGCTGTTCTCGCTGTGGGACTTCAGCGAATGCCTGCCGCCGACGACGTCGTCGACCGCCTTGCCCTTGAGGGTTCCGGTGTCGTAGGGCCGGTAGGTGTTCTTCCAGGATTTCTGGCTGTAGGGCTCGTGCAGGTCGCTGATGCTGGTGCGCGGGTCGGTGACGCCGCCCGCGTCGCCCTTCACGAACGGTCCCCAGCCGGGCTGGTTGCCCTCGAAGTCGTCCTGAGCCACCACTCCGCCGGATCGCGGCAGCGGCTTCGTGGTGTCGGCCATGACCCGTACGTCGTCGAGGACGACCGCGGCGTCTCCGGCCGCGGCGGCCAGGGACACGGTGGCCGTGCCGCCGCGGGGCGCGGTGAAGGCGACGGAGGCGCGCTGCGCGTAGGTGTCGCGTTTCTCGTCCGACGCCATCGTGTTGCGGGCCGGTGTGGTGTCGAAGGTCTTCTCGGCCGTCGTGCCGCCGTGGGTGACGCGGAGGGTGGTCGCGCGGCGGTGGCCCGCGGCGATCTCCACGTCGGCGCTCAGGGTGTAGCGCTTGCCGGGAGTGAGGCCGGTGACCTTCTGGGAGACGCCGGACGCGCCGGTGCCGAGACGGGCGACGTTGTCCCCGTTTTCGGCGCGCGCCGTCTCGGCTCCGCCGCGCGGGTTCCAGGCCTTGAGGTCGCCGGCGTTGAAGCCCGGGTCGGTCAGGCCGGTCCCGGCGCCGTACCGGGGCACGGGCTGCGGTGCCTTGCCTCCGTCGGGCACGAGGACGTAGGGGGTGTCCTTGTCGGCGGTCAGGGTCACGCGGCCGTCGTGCGCCGTCACGCGGGCGGTCTTCACCCGGCCCTGGTCGGTGAGCTTGTAGAGGGTGAAGTTCCGTGTGCCGGCGAACTGTTTCGTGAGGTCGAAGGTGTGGGTGCCGCCGGACGCGCTGTAGTGGTACATCTTGTCGGCGCTGCTGGGCGACGTGGCGCCGTCGCGGTTCTGGGTGTCGTCCCAGGGCAGCAGGTAGGTGTCGCCCTGGAGGACGGTCGCGTCGCCCATGGTGACGCGGCGCTGCCCGTCGGTTTTGGTGACCGTCACGCCGCCGGTGAGGCGGGCGCTCTTGCCGAAGTCCCAGTCCAGCACGTCGTAGTGCTGGAGGAACTTGGTGGGCAGGTTGTCGGTCCAGATGGTGCGGTAGAAGGTGTTCCAGTCGTCCTGGCCGGTCCAGCCCTCGAACTCCTTGATGCTGGAGCCGCCGAGCAGCGGGTCGACGTTCCACACGTCGCGGTCGCCGTTGGCGAGGAACCGCACGATGTTGCTGTTGATGCCCTTGTTGGTGGCGCCGCCGTAGTTCTTGTCGCTCGCCCAGTGCGACCAGACGGAGTCGCCCTCGAACTTGTAGGCCCACTCGGTGGCGACTTCGAAGCCCATCTTGCGCAGCTCGGAGGCGAGTTCGTCGGCGAGCCAGCCGCTGGAGTAGTAGACGTCGATGTAGACGCCCTTGAGCTGCGGGTAGTCCTTGCGCAGCTGCCGGAAGCGGTCCAGGACCGCGCCGGTGCCCAGGTCGGTGCGCTGGTCGATCTGGTAGGACTGGTTGAGCCAGTCCCATCCGTTCGCCTGGCCCTTGATGAGGACCTCGCTGAAGTTCTTCGCCTGGGGGTACGCCTCGGTGACGTTGACGTGGACGGCGAAGTCGGCGTTGTAGCGGTCGCCGTCGCGGATGAGCCGGTTGAGGTCGGCGCGGCCGCCCGCCCTCACGTTCTCGTTGCCGCCGTAGTCGGGGTGGGCCGAGTCGTGGCCCTCGCTGGCGTAGCCCTTCTCCAGGACCCACTGGCCGAGGTCGTCCGTCGCCATGGAGATCCGCTTGACGTTGTCGAGGGTCTTCAGGAACGGGTTGGTGGCCTGGCTGGCGAAGTTGAACGGGATGTGCTGGACGACTCGTTCGGGCACCCGGTCGGCGCCCAGGGGACGGGTGGTGGCGGCGCGTTGGGCGATGGCGCCGTCCTGCCAGTCGACCTGGCCGTCGCCGTTGGCGTCGGCCGCGAGTACGACCGTGGTCTTCGGCAGCTCGTACCGGGCCACGCGGGCGTCCTCGGCGCCCTTGGCGGCGTAGGTGTAGTTGCCGACGGAGAGTTCGGCGCGGCGGGCGCCGCCGCCGGCGTCCACGATCCGTGACTGCAGCCGGGTGTTGCCGTTGTCGTTGTTGGCCTGGGCCGAGTCGTCGGTGGCGTTCGTGATGAGCCCCGCGGCCAGTTCGGCGTTGCTGACGAAGCCGTAGGGGGTGCCCGACGGTGCCGCGTCCGGGGCGGTGGCGCCGGTGATGTCGATGAACCGGTCGGCGGTCGTCGTGGAGTCGGCCGAGATCTTGGTGCGGGCGAGCTGTGCCCCGCGGTCGCCGGAGTCGACGGACACGAGGGACTGGCCGGGGATCGCCAGCTGGTCGACGGTGGCGGCGGCGCTGCCGGAGATCTTCTCCACGGCGAAGACCACGCTGTGCCCGTCGGTCACCGTCAGGGAGGAGGTGATGGTGAGGCCGGGCAGGTCGGCGAAGGTGGACGTGTAGGTGGCCTTGTCGCGGCTCGCCCTGGACGTCGTGGTGGCCTTGTGCGCCGTGCCGTTGATCGTGAACGAGTCCAGGACCGCCGCCCTGCCGTCCATGGTCCTGCCGTTCAGGTCGTACGAGATGACCTGGGGGAACTCCTTGGCCACCGTGACGGTCAGTCCCGCGCGGGAGAGCTTGACGCCGGTGGCCGGGTGGTCCGGGGCCGGCGGAGTGACGGGGCTCCAGGCGGTGTCGCCGGGCGCGCCGGATTCCGACGCCGTGGTCTCGCCGGCCTGTGCGTAGGCGGGTATGGCGGCGGCCGGCACCAGGCCCAGGGAGAGCAGCAGGGCGACCGAGGCCGCCGCGCCGGGTCTGATGACGGGTGGATACAGGCGCTTTCGGGACGAGCGTGAGGTCATGAACTCCACCTATCGGATGCCTGCGGAGGGGATCTGCTTCGTCGGAGCGGAGGCGACTCTAGGGAATGGCAGCGATAACACTAGAAGACAGTGGACGCTTCTAGTACGGGGGTTATCGATGCCAGAGGTCTGCAGTTCCGGCGCATCGCAGTTTCCGCGCCGCCGCCGGCCGTCCCCGGAAACCGGTCGGCCACTCCCCCACCGCGATCGACCGAAGGGCAGGACTCCCCCCTTGCGCATGCCCCCACGCCGGCGAGTCGCACTGCTCGCCCCGCTCACGGCGGCCGTGCTCGGCCTCGCCACCGCGGCCTCGCCACCGCGGCCGCGCCCACCGCCTCCGCCGCCACCGGCTCCACCCCCGGCAGCCACACCAACGGCCGCCTGATCCCAGTCCGAACGCCCCGTGCTGGAAGGGCCGTTGCGGCACGCCCGGCGCGGGGTGTGGGCGGGCGTGGGCGGGGCGGGCGTGGCGGGGCGGGCGTCGGCGGCGCGTGGCCCCGGGTCACTCGAACGTCTCGACGTACTCCTCCACCGGCCCCAGCTCGGGCCGGTCGCGGATCTCGACGCGTTCCCCGAGTCGCTCCAGCTCCAGGATCGTGACGGTGTTCTCGCCGCGTACGGTCAGGGGTGCGGGCAGGTAGAGCGTCACCTGCGGGCCGATCTCCCAATAGCGCCCCAGGAGCGTGCCGTTGACCCAGGCGAAGCCCTTCCCGAAGTCGGGGAACGCAAGGAACGCGTCGGCGGGTTCGTCCACCGTGAACCGGGCGGTCGCGAACCCGGCGGTGCCCCGCGGGGGTGCGCAGGCCGCCGCGCGGGCCACGTCCTCGGGGGTCCACTCGTCGAGCGGCAGCCGGTGCATCGTCCAGCCGTGCACCAGGCGGCGTTCGACGCGGACACCGCCGAGGATGCCCTTGCCCTGGCCGAGCAGCGGCCCGTAGTTGATCCGGCCCTGGTTCTCGACGAGCAGGTCCAGCCGCACCCGCTCCCCGGTGCCCTCGACGGCCAGCGTCCCGGTCTCACGGTCCAGTACGCCCGCGGGCACGCCGTCCAGGAAGACCTGGGCCCGGTCGTGGAGTCCGGTGACCGTCAGCTCGTTGGTGCCGCGGGGCAGCTTCGGGTGCGCGCGGTAGAGCACCAGGCCGGACGCCTGTCCCAGCTCCTCGAAGCTCAGCGGGTGCGGCGAGGCGCTCGCCGGGGACACCGCCTCCAGGGCGTCGAGCAGGGCGGCGCCGGGGACGACGGGCAGGGTGCGCGGTGCCAGCAGGGGCGGGTCGGCCGGCAGCGGCCGGGGGGCCATGGCGCCGGTCGCGGCGTGGAGGCGGTCGCGCAGGGCGAAGAACTTCGGGGTGAGCGCCCCGTGTTCGGCGATCGGCGCGTCGGAGTCGTAGCTCGTCACGGTCGGCTGCAGAGTGGCGCCGTCGTGGTTGGCTCCGGCCCACAGGCCGAAGTTGGTGCCGCCGTGGGCCATGTAGACGCTGACCGAGCCGTCGGCGTCCATGATGTCGCCGAGGGTGCCGGCCGCGCTCTCCACGGAGCGGATGTGGTGCTGCTCGCCCCAGTGGTCGAACCAGCCGTTCCAGAACTCCGCGCAGACGAACGGCTCCCCCGGGCGGCGCGCGCGCAGCAGTCCGGCGGCCTGGGCGGCGCGGGAGCCGAAGGTGGCGGCCGCGAGGTGGCCGGGCACGGTCCCGCCGTCCTGCATCAGCTCGGTCGGCCCGTCGGCGGTGTACAGCAGCTCGGTGATGCCGCGCTCGACGAGGGCGTCGCGCACCCAGCGCACATAGGCGTGGTCGTCGCCGTAGCTGCCGTACTCGTTCTCGATCTGCACCGCGGCGACCGGCCCGCCGTGCGCTGCCTGCAGTGCGGCGAGCCGGGGGACGAGGTCGTCGAACCAGCGGGCCACTTCGTCGAGGAAGGGCTGGTGGGAGGAGCGGGCCCGCATCCCGGGTGTGCCGGTCAGCCAGGCCGGGAGGCCGCCGTTGTCCCACTCCGCGCAGATGTAGGGGCCGGGCCGCACGATCACGTCGAGGCCGGTGTCATGGGCGAGCCGGACGAACCGTTCGACGTCGTGCCGGCCGTCGAAGCGGGCCCGGCCCCGGACGCGCTCGTGGAAGTTCCAGGCGACGTAGGTGTCGACGGTGTTGAGGCCCATGGCGGCGAGCCGTTCGAGGCGGTCCGCCCACTGGTCGGGGTGGACCCGGAAGTAGTGGAGCGACCCGGCGAGGATCCGGTGCGGGCGGCCGTCGCGCAGGAGTCTGCCGTCGGGGTACGTCAGCAGGGGCGAGGAGCGGCGGGCGGGTCCTCCTCGGGTCGCGGGGCCGGCCTGGGTGGGGAGGCTCACTGATGTCCTTCGGTGCGCTGCGGCGGTCGTCGTCGGGTCGGTCCGGGGCGGGAGGGTCACTTGACGGCTCCGGCGGTCATGCCGGCGCGCCAGAACCGCTGGAGGGCCAGGAAGGCGATCACGAGCGGGGCGATGGACACCAGCGAGCCGATGACCACCAGCGCCGGCGGCACCGCGACGTGGCTGGCGTTCCACCCGACCAGGCCGACGGTGACGGGCTGGAGACGGTCGTCGCCGAGGACCATGGCGGGCAGCAGGTAATTGTTCCAGATCTCGACGAACTGGAACAGGAAGATCGTCACGAGGGCGGGCAGCATCATGCGCGTCGCGAGGGTGCGGAAGATCCTGAACTCCCCGGCCCCGTCCAGCCGTCCGGCCTCGATCACCTCGTCCGGCACCTGCGCCGCGAAGACCCGGGACAGGTACACCCCGAAGGGGCTGACGATGCTGGGCAGCAGCACGGCGAGCGGGTTGTCGATCAGGTGGATGCCGGAGAACATCAGGTACAGCGGCAGTGTGAAGAGCACCTTGGGCACCAGCACGGCGGCGAGCACCGCGCCGAACAGGACACCGCGGCCCCGGAACTCGTACTTGGCGATCGTGTAGCCGGCCAGCGCGGACAGCGCGGTGCCCACCAGGGCGCCGATGCCGCAGTAGGCGACGCTGTTGAGCATCCAGCGCCAGAAGATGCCGTCGTCCTGGGCGCTGAGGCGGGCGAGGTTGTCGAAGAGCCCGAAGCCGTCGAACCAGACCCCGCTGCCGCTGAACTGTCCGCCGAACGGCTTGGTGGCGGCCACCAGCAGCCACCACAGCGGGAAGAGGAAGTAGAGGGTGGACAGGGCCAGCAGCAGCATGACGGCGGTGCGGCTCAGCGGGGTCGTCTCGCGGCGCGGGCGCAGCCGCGACGGCCTGGTGGAGATGGTGCTCACGCCTGCTCACCCCGGTTGGTCAGCTTGAAGAAGACGAAGGACACGACGCCGACGAACACGGCGAGGACGACCGACTGGGCGGCCGCGTAGGGGTAGTTGCCGGCGGCCACGGCGGCCTGCGCGGACATGATCGGGGTGAACGTGGAGGAGATGGTGCCGCTGGAGACGGGTTGCAGCACGACCGGCTCGTTGAACAGCTGTGCCGAGCCGATGATGGAGAAGACCGTGGTGAGCACGATGGCGCCGCGCACGGCCGGGATCTTGACGTTCCAGGCGATGCGGAGCGCGGAGGCGCCGTCCATGCGGGCGGCCTCGAGCACCTCGGCCGGGACGGACTGCAGCGCGGCGTAGATGATGACCATGTTGTAGCCGGTCCAGGCCCAGGTCACGATGTTGGCCACCGACCACAGCACGGTGCCGCCGGAGAAGAAGGGGATGTGCAGGCCGAGCGGTTCCAGCAGGTGGTTGACCGGGCTCGACTGGGGCGAGTACATGAAGGACCAGACCAGCGCGGCGCTCACCCCGGGGATCGCGTACGGCAGGAAGCCGACGAGCCGGAAGAAGCCCTTCGCGCGGGCGGACCTGGAGTCGAGCAGCAGCGCCAGCCCGAGCGCGAGGCCCAGCATCACCGGCACCTGGACGACGCCGAACAGGGCGACGCGGCCCAGCGAGGAGGTGAAGGCGCCGTCGCCGAAGGCCTGTGCGTAGTTGCCGACCGGGTCGAAGACCTTCGTCGGTGCCGTCAGCCCCAGGCCGGAGCGGTGGACGACGAACAGGCTGCTGACGGCCGCGTAGACGATCGGCGCCAGGTACATGGCGGCGAAGAGCGCCGCGAACGGGACCCAGAACAGCAGCGGCGTGCGCCGGTGCCCGGCCCGGCCGCGGGCCCGGCCCCGGGCGGGGGCGGATCCGCGGCCGGGGCGCCGGGGTGCGGCGCGACGCCCGGGTGCGGTGTCCTCCGCCATGGCGAGGTTGGTCATGAGGGGCACTTTCTTTCCTGCGGCGGCGGGAAGGTGGTCGTGCGGTGCGGGGACGGGGCTCGGGCCGTTCCGTGGTCCGGCCGCGCCGGCCCCGGCGGTCACGGGGAGACCGAGAGGCCCTGGCGCTTCAGTTCGGCCACCGTCTTGTCCTGTGTGGTGCGCAGCGCCCCGGTGATGGTGCCGGAGCCCGCCCACGCCTTGCCGAGGCCGTCGTTCAGGTCGGCGGAGGTCTTGGTCATGACCGGGCCCCAGGTCCAGCCGGCGTTGACCTTCGGGGCCGCGTCGGCGAAGACGTCGTAGATCTTCTGCCCGCCGAAGTACGGGTCGGCGGCCGTCAGTTGCGGCAGGCCGGTCAGCGTCCTGGCGGCCGGGTACAGGCCGGCCTTGTCCACGAGGATGCCGTAGGCGGTGGAGTCGGTGCTGAGCCAGTGGGCGAACTCGGTGGCGGCCTTCGGGGTCTCGCAGCCCTTGAGGACGGTGGTGGCCGATCCGCCGGCGTTGCCGGTCCGGTCGTCGCCGGCGCTCCACTGCGGCATCGGGGCCACGGCCCACTGGCCGGCGCCGTCCTTCGCGCCGCCCTTGATGACGCCGGCCTGCCAGACGGCGCCGACGACGGTGGCGATGCTGCCGTCGCCGAGGCCCTTGTACCAGGCCTGGTCGTACATCGGGGCGCCGCTGATGACGCCCTTGCCGACGAGGCCCTGCCAGTAGTCGGCGACCTTGCGGTTCTGCTCGGAGGCCAGGGTGACCTTCCAGGAGTCGCCGTCGACGCCGAACCAGCTGGCGTCGGCCTGCCAGGCCAGGCCCGCGTAGTCGTAGTCCAGGTACGGGGAGGAGATGTACGTGTGGGGGTCGGCGGCGTGGATCCTCTCCGCCGCGGCCGTGTACTCGTCCCAGGTGGCCGGCGGCTTCAGGCCGAGCGAGTCGAAGACCTTCTTGTTGTAGAACAGGGCCATCGGGCCGCTGTCGACGGGGATGCCGTAGACGGCGTCGGCCACGGAGACGGAGTTCCAGGCCGCGTCGAAGAAGTCGCCCTTGCCGGACTCCGCGTACTCGGCGACGTCCTGGAGGGCGCCCTGGGCGGCGAAGCTCGGCAGTGTCTCGTAGCCCAGCTGGGCCAGACAGGGCGCGTTGCCGGCCTGGACGGCGTTGAGCGTCTTCTGGTAGCCGCCCTTGGCTCCGGGCTGGACCTGCTGGTAGGTGACCTGGACGTCCGGGTGGGTGCGGTTGAACTCCTTGACGGCGTCGGCGTATCCGGGGGCCCAGCCCCAGAACGTCATCGACGCCTTGCCGCCGGACTCGGTGTCCGAGCCGGAGCCGGAGCCGGAGCACCCGGCGAGCAGGAGTGCGAGGGTGACCGCACCGGCCACGGCTGCCGACCGCACGGGGAGCTTCTTCACGGCTTCTCCTTCGCAGAGACGGGGGGAGAGGTGGGGAGAGCGGCCGTCCGGCTGCCCCGGCGGCCCGTAGCGGGCTCGCGCTGATGTGCCGGAACTATGGCACAGGATGTTATCGATGCCAATAGTGGTCTGCCAGGGGTTTGTCGTGCGCACGCTTGCCGGATGGTGTGTGATGAGGGCGTTATCATCGGGCCGGAACAGGGAGGGGAGCATGAAGAGCGAGAACGCAGACGGCAGCACCGCACGGCCCCCGGGCATGATCGACGTGGCGCGGCTCGCGGGGGTCTCCCCGCAGACCGTGTCCCGGACCCTCGCGGGCCATCCCAACGTGCAGGAGAAGACCCGGGCGAAGGTGCTGGCCGCCGTCGACCAGCTCGGCTACCGCAGGAACAACGCCGCGCGGATGCTGTCCTCCGGCCGCAGCCGCACCATCGGCGTCGTCATGCTCCAGACCAACTTCTACTCCCGCACGGCCGTCCTGTACGGCATCGAGAGCGCGGCGTGGGAGGTCGGCTACTCGGTCTCCACCGCCACCACCGCCTCCCTCGACACCTCCGCCATCGAGACCGCCCTGTCGCGGCTCACGGACCAGGGCGTCGAGGGGATCATCCTGGCGGTTCCGCTGGCCCACGCGAGCAAGCGGATCGAGCAGCTCACCAGCTCGACGCCGACCGTCACCATCGACGGGTCGCGCACCTCGGCCACCGAGGTGGTGGCCGTCGACCAGTCGCTGGCCGCGCGCCTGGCCACCCGCCACCTGCTGGAACTGGGGCACGAGACGGTCTGGCACGTGGCGGGGCCGAGCGAGTGGCTCGACGCGTCCAGCCGCACCCGGGGCTGGCGCGACACGCTGGAGGAGGAGGGCAGGTCGGTCCCTCCCGAGCTGGAGGGCGACTGGTCACCCGCGTCCGGTTACCGCAACGGCCTGATCCTGGGCCGGATCCCGGACGTCACCGCGGTGTTCGTGGCGAGCGACGAGATGGCGTTCGGAGTGATCCGGGCCCTGCACGAGCTGGGCCGGCGGGTGCCCGAGGAGATCTCCGTGGTCGGTGTCGACGACATCGCCCTGGCCGAGTACTGCTCACCTTCGCTGACGACCGTGGCCCAGCCGTTCGAGCAGATGGGCGGCCTCGCCGTGGCCCATCTCCTGCGCCACCTCAAGGACCCGGGCGCCCCCTCCGAACCGGCGTCCGTGGAGCCGGCCCTCATCGTGCGCGGCAGCACCGCGCCGGCCGGGACGAGCGGCACGTAGGAAGGCCCGCACGCTGCGGTAGGCAGCCGGGCGGTTCCCGCGAGGGGGGCCGCCCGGCCGTCTTTTGTCGGCGCATGGCATCGATGCCCGTCGGCGACGTCCGTACGACGGGCGCCCCGGATGACTGGTGTTATCGATACCATTCGTCTACCGTCTCCCTCACCTCACCCGGTACTCCACGGGTGCACGGCTCGGAATCCCCCACAGGCCCACGGATCCGTGAGGAAGCCGTCGGGCGACCTCATGACCTCGCGTCCCGCCTCTGCGCGGCCGTCACGGCGGACAAGCCACGCGGTCGCCCCTTCGCGGCCGATGACGTCACGCGAAACCGCCTCGTCCCGAGCGGCCGGCTCCACCGAGAAGCCGGGGAGCACCTGTGCCACGCCCCCCGCACCCCCCTCATCGCCCTCGCCGCGACCGCGGCCCCGGCACTGCTCGGGAACCTCCCGACGCACGCCTCGGCAGCCCCGATTTCGTCGACGTCGCGTCCGGCTACTTCTACGTCTGCTACGGCTCGCGAGTCGTCGAGAAGGGCGGCGGAGTTCGGCCGGCGCTGGTCCATGAAGGGGACGGTGGGGCCGGCAGGCCGGCCGACTGCTCGTCGAGGACACGGCCCACGGAACCGGACATACGCACAGCCACGTCGTGCTGCAATCCGAACTGGTCGTACGCCGGTCGACGATGGCGGTCCCGCACGCTGACCGTGTCCGCTCGGAGCCGTGGGGAACGTGTGCGTCAGCGTGCGGAACCTGCTGCCGGTGCCGCGCGTCTCTGCCCCCTGAGGGACGGCTCGGACACGGCGACGACCGACCCGCCTCGGGCCGGGGCCTCACCGGGAGGCGGCTCCGGCACGCTGTCCACTCTGTTCGGCCAGGTCGAGGGCGATGTCGGTGATCAAGTCCTCTTGACCGCCGACCATGCCGCGACGCCCGACCTCCACAAGGATCGTGCGCGTGTCGACGCCGTAGCGGCGCGACGCCGCTTCCGCGTGGCGGAGGAAGCTGGAGTACACGCCTGCGTAGCCGAGCGTGAGCGTCTCGCGGTCGACGCGGACCTCGCGGTCCTGGAGGGGCCGTACGACGTCGTCGGCGGCGTCCATGAGCGGGAAGAGGTCGCATCCGTGGTGCCAGCCCATGAGGTCGGCGACCGCGACGAACGCCTCCAGGGGGCAGTTGCCGGCGCCGGCGCCCTGCCCGGCGAGGGAGGCGTCGACGCGGGTGACGCCGTTCTCGACGGCGACGACCGAATTGGCCACGCCCAGGCCGAGATTGTGGTGGGCGTGGATGCCGATGCCGGTGGCGGGGTCGAGTACGTCGCGGTAGGCGCGGACGCGGTCGCGGACGCCGTCCATGGTGAGCCGGCCGCCGGAGTCGGTGACGTAGACGCACTGGGCGCCGTAGGACTCCATCAGCTTGGCCTGGCGGGCGAGTTCCGCGGGTTCGGCCATGTGGGACATCATCAGGAACCCGGCCACGTCCATGCCCATCTCGCGGGCGGCGGCGATGTGCTGGGCGGAGATGTCGGCCTCGGTGCAGTGGGTGGCGACCCGGACGGAGCGAATGCCGAGCGCACGGGCCTGCCTCAGATCGTGCAGCGTACCGATGCCGGGCAGGAGGAGCGTGGTGGGAACCGCGTGGGTGACGGCGCCGACGACGGCTTCGATCCACTCCCAGTCGGTGTGGGCGCCGACGCCGTAGGTGATGCTGGAGCCGGACAGACCGTCGCCGTGGGCGATCTCGATCGCGGCGACCCCGGCAGCGTCGAGGGCGGCGGCGATGGTGCGGGCCTGCTCGACGGTGTAGCGGTGGCGGACGGCGTGCATGCCGTCCCGCAGGGTTACGTCCTGGACGTACAACGAGGTCATCGGGATGCCACCTCCGTGGCGCGGTGCGCGGCCATGCGCTCGGCGGTGCGCAGGGCGGCCGAGGTCATGATGTCGAGGTTGCCGGCGTAGGCGGGCAGGTAGTGGGCGGCGCCCTCCACTTCCAGGAAGGCGGAGACCTTCGCGGCCCCGCCGGAGCGGGAGCCGGCGGGCAGCAGGGAACGCAGCGGGTCGTCGTCGAGGACGCGCTCGAACTGCACCTTCTGCTTCAGCCGGTAGCCGGGGACGTACGCCTGGACGCGAGCGACCATCTCCTCCACCGAGGCGGTCACCGCGACGTCGTCGCACTCCCCGACCAGGCAGTGCACGGTGTCCCGCATGATCAGCGGAGGCTCCGCCGGGTTGAGGACGATGATGGCCTTCCCGCGGGCTGCGCCACCGACCTGCCCGATGGCCGACGAGGTGGTCTCGGTGAACTCGTCGATGTTGGCCCGGGTGCCGGGACCTGCCGAGCGCGAGGAGATCGAGGCGACGATCTCGCCGTAGTGCACCGGCGTCACGGCGGCGACGGCCGCCACGACCGGGATGGTGGCCTGTCCCCCGCAGGTGACCATGTTGACGTTGGGCGCGTCCAGGTGTGCGTCGCCGTTGACCGGCGGCACGACGTAGGGGCCGAGCGCGGCCGGGGTGAGATCGACGACGGTGCGGCCGAGGGCGCGCAGGACCTCGTCGTGGCGGCGGTGGGCGCCGGCGGAGGTCGCGTCGAAGACGACCGACACGTCCGCGAACTCGTCCATCGTCACCAGGCCGTCCACGCCCTCGTGTGTGGTGGCCACCTTCAGACGGCGGGCGCGGGCCAAGCCGTCCGAGTCGGGGTCGATACCGGCCATGGCGGCGATCTCCAACGACTCGGAGAGCCGCAGGATCTTGATCATCAGGTCGGTGCCGATGTTGCCCGACCCGATGACGGCGGCCTTCGTGGTCATGCTTGTGCTCCTTCCGCGGTGGCGGACGCGAACACGGCCCCGACCGTGCCGAGCCCTTCGATGTGTGCCGAGAACGCGTCGCCCTCGGCCGCGGTCGCCATGGGCCCGAGGGCGCCGGTCAGGACGACGTCACCGGCCTTCAGCGGGTCGCCCAGGCCGGCGAGGGTGGAGGCGAGCCAGAGCGCGGCGGTGAGCGGACTGCCCAGGCAGTCGGCGCCGGTGCCCTGCGAGACGGTCTCGCCGTTCCTGGTCATGCTCATCCGCACACCGCGCAGGTCGACTCGGTCGAGTGGTACGGGGGTGCCGCCGAGGACGTACAGGCCGCTGGAGGCGTTGTCGGCGACGGTGTCGACGATGGTGATGTCCCAGTCGGCGACACGGCTGTCGACGATCTCCAGCGCGGGCAGCGCGAACGCGGTGGCGAGGAGCAGGTCGGCCACCGTCGGGTCCCGGTGCGGCAGGTCCGCGCCCAGCACCAGCGCGACTTCCGCCTCGACCTTCGGCTGCAGCAGCCGGCCGGGCGCGATCGGCTGTCCCTCGGGGACTGCCATGTCGGCGAACAGCACACCGAAGTCGGGCTGGTCGACACCGAGTTGCCGCTGCACGGCGGGCGACGTCAGACCGATCTTGCGGCCCACCGGTCGTCGGCCCGCGGCGACACCGCGCGCGACGTGGAGGCGCTGCACGGCGTATGCCGCCTCGATGTCCGCCTCGGGCAGCATCGAACGCACCGGAGGACAGGGCGCGCCGGTGCGCGTCGCCTGCTCCAGGGCGGCCGCAGCCTCGGTCACGGCGTCCGTCGGCTCGGGAGCACTCATGTGTGCCTCCCCGGAACAAGGGTGCGGTGACGCGGAACGGACATGGGGACCTCCTGGTGCGGGGCAGCAGGCGTGGACAAATGGCTTCCGCGGGGGCCTCAGCAGGGCTGACAGCTTCCTCCGACAGGCACCAGGTATAGAGGCGTCCTGCGACGTGCGGCAAAATTCGTTCCATGACACGGAACAGCACTCAGGGGAACATGCTCGACAAGGCCGCCATGGTTCTCGGCTGCTTCCGATCGCAGGACGGCGCCCTGCGGCTCACCGAGATCACGTCACGCACCGGGCTGTCGAAGACGACCGCGTTCCGTCTCTGTGCCGACCTCGTCCGTCTCGGAATGCTCGAACGGGACGCCGAGAGTTACCGGCTCGGCGGCAAGTTGTTCGAACTCGGTTCGCTGGTGACGCGCCGGCACGGCCTGCGGGAGACGGCTCTGCCCTTCCTGCAGGACCTGTTCGAGGCCACGCGCGAAACCGTCCACCTGGGAGTCCGGGAGGGGCACGAGGTGGTCTACGTCGAGCGGATTCACGGGCACGAGGCCCTTGCGCTGCCCTCCCGTATCGGCGGACGGCTGCCCCTGACGTGCACGGGGGTGGGCAAGGCGCTGCTGGCGTTCTCCGGTGCGGAACTGGCCGAGGAGGTGCTGGCGGGGCCGCTGCCGCGGCTGACCCGCCACTCGATCACGGACCCGGTGCGGCTGCGCTCCGCCGTCGAGCAGATCCAGGTGTCCGGACTCTCCTACGAGGAGGAGGAGGCGGCCCTCGGAGTGAGCTGCATCGCCTCGCCCGTCTTCGACGGTCCCACGGCGGTGGCCGCCTTGTCGGTGGCCGTACCCCGTGCCCGGTTCCGCCCCGCCCAGTTGGCGCCCGCGGTGCGGACGGCCGCGCTCGGCCTTTCCCGTGTCCTGCGTTCGGGCCGGAGCGCACCCTGACGGCGCCCGGCCGCGGGCCGTATCCGGCCCACCATGTAGGCTCCCCGTGTGATTCGGGAGAGAGCGGTGGCACTTCATCGCCGCAGGTCTGTGAGGTACTGAGGTGGCCGGCAACCTTCGTGCCGCGCAGAAGGAGTCGACGCGCAGGCTGTTCCTCACGACGGCCCTGCGGCTGTTCACCGAGAAGGGTTACGCGGCGACGACCATCGACGACATCGTCGAGGCCGCGGGAACCGCCCGAGTGACCTTCTACGCGCATTTCCCCTCGCGCAGCGATCTCATGCGCAGCCTCGTCGAGGAGCTCAACAGCTTCCGGTTCGACCCTGCCGACGCGCCGGGCGAGAGGTCGCACCGGCGGAGTCTGATCACTGTGATCGCCGAGGGCGACGCGGAGGCCCTGGCCGGGTGGCTGCGCATGATCGCGAGCCGCTGGGACGCCATCGGCCCGTATCTCAAGGCGGCTCACGACGCGGCCATCGTCGACTCGGAGCTGGGCACGGCGGTCAACGTCTGGCTGGAGGAGGGACGCGCCGACGTCGTCGAGGGCCTGGGGCTGGCCGGGAGGTTCGACGAGCCCGTCAGGCGAGTACGCGCCGACCTCGTGATGACCCTGCTCGACCACGTCGCCCGGAACTGGACCGACGCCCGCTGGGAGTCCGACCGGGAAACGGCGCTCCAGGTGCTGATCGAGAGCTGGGTGTCCCTGCTCGGGGTTCCCCCGGGTCCCGCACGGGACTGACCGGACGTGCCCCGGGCGGGTGCTGGAGCAGGCGGTGGAGCGGGCTCGGGGCCGGGCACGGATGCCCGGACCCTCACCCGTCATTCGCATGCTGCGCCCGGTCAGACGAGGGTTGATTCCAGGGTCTCCGGCGCGAACAGTTCCTCTGGTTCCAGTGGGCGCGCGGCGAGCCCCTGATCGTAGGAGTAGCGCAGGAAGGTACGGAGCGTCTCCGCGTTGGGTGCCAGTCCGTAGGGCCAGAAGTCGTTCCCGAGCAGTGACTTGGTACGGGCGACCTCGTCCAGCAGCCAGGGCAGCATGTACCGCAGGGCCGCCGTCTCCGTGAAGTTCTCCTCGCACAGCCGCTTGGACTCGGTGAACGCGTCGTAGAGCGACCGGGCCAGCCAGCGGTTGCGCTCGTACACCTCGCGGCGCACCACCACGACGTGCATGATCGGGAAGATGCCGGTCTCGGCGAAGTACTTCTCCTCGGCCGGGCCCGACGGTTCGAACAGCCGTCGCACGCGCCCGTCGCCCGCGGTGAAGCTGCGCGGCTCGCGCGGAGTGTAGAGGGCGTCGATCTCACCGGCGGCCAGCATCTCGGAGAGGGTCTGTCCCGGGCCGATCGGCTCGACGCGGATCTCCGGCGGCAGGTCGACCTTCAGCTTCTCCGGGCGGCCCGGGTCGTGCAGGCCGCCGGTGCGGTAGGTCACCGACTCCACCGGCACGTCGTGCCGGTCGGCGAGGATGCCCCGGATCCACACGTTGGCGGTCAGCTGGTACTCGGCGATGCCGACCCGCTTGCCGGCGAGGTCCTGCGGCTTCTCGATGCCGGAGGCCGCGGAGACGTAGATGCCGCTGTGCCGGAAGAAGCGGGACGGGAACACCGGCAGGGCGATGAACGGAGCGTCCCTGGTCAGGCTGATCACATAGCTGGACAGGGACATCTCGGCGGCGTCGAACTCGCGGAAGCGCGCCATGCGGAAGAAGGTCTCCTCCACCTGCTGCGGCAGGTAGGTGAGGTCCACTCCGGCGGGGCGGACGCGGCCGTCGCGCAGCGCCTCGGTGCGGTCGTACCGCTCGCAGGCGAGGGTGAGGGGGATGCTCAAGGTCGGCTCCTGGTGGTGCGGGCGCGGCTGGCGGGACTCAGCGGTTACGGGTGAGGAACGCGCCGACGATCCGGTTGAACTGCTCGGGCTGCTCGAACATCGGCCAGTGGCCGGCGTCGTCGATCATGTCGAAGGAGCCGTTCGGCAGCAGCTCGGCTGCCCGCCGTCCGACCTCGGCGGGGGTGGTGGGGTTCTGGTCCGACCACAGCACGAGCGTCTCGTGCGGCAGCGACCTGAGGTCGGCCTCGGTCAGCAGGTACTTGCGGTTGGGTTCGCCGGGTGCCTCCGCGGACATCCGGGGCATGGTGCGACGGCTGTCGGGCAGCGTGTAGATGCGCAGGCGGGTCTCGACCAGTTCGTCGGTCACCGTCTCCGGGTGTGCCATCAGCCACTCCAGGCGGGTGCGCACGCTCTCCCGGGTCGGCTCGGCCAGCGCGCGGCGGGTGACCTTCTCGACCTGGCGGCCGACCTCCGCGCTCTCCTCGGCGCGTGCCTCGTCGTCGAGCAGGATGCCCGCGCCGGTGACGTGCACGAGCCTGTCCACCCGGTCGGGATGGGTCTTGGCGGTGTGCAGCGCGATCCAGCCGCCGAGGCTCTGGCCGACGAGGTCGGCCTTCTCGATGCCGAGCGCGTCCAGGAAGGCGATGACGTGCGCGGTGAACGCGGGGCAGGTGTACTCGACGTCGTCGGGCTTGTCGGTGAAGCCGTGACCGAGGGCGTCGATGGCATGCACGTGCAGGCCCTGCTCCGCGAGGGCCGTGACGTTGCGGGCCCAGCCCTCGACGTGACCGGTCAGCCCGCCGATCATGACGACGTGGTGGTCTCCGGAGCCGGCTTCCAGGGTGCGAGTACGCCACGGGCCGGCCTGGTGGAACCTGACTTCGGCGCCGAGTGCGTCGGTCCAGAGGGACATGGTGGTCTTCCTTTCGAGCCTTCGAGCCTTCGAGCCTTCGAGGCTTCGGGGTAAGGGGGCCGCTCGCCGTGCGCCGAGGAGGCGGGGCGGGCGGAGGGGGTGTTCCGGGGCGGGGGTTCCGGGGCCGGGGACCGATATGTCGTCCCCGGCCTCAGGGGCGGCACGGCTCAGCCGTCGGCGCCCGCTCGGGGCGCGGTGTCGAGAGACATCCGGTGGGTGTAGAGCTCGGCGTTCGGCACGCCCAGCAGAAACAGCAGGTTGCGCATCACCAGCGGGTTGAGGCCGAGTGCGACCAGGGCCGCGGCGTCGAGCCGGAGTACGGCGTCACGTTCGGGCCCGCTCAGCGGGTACCGCGCGAGGACGGAGCGCGGGTCGGCGCGCAGGCGCTCGGCGACTCCCTCGGTACGTGCGACGTCGCGGGCGAGCCGGCCCAGTCCGACGGTGCTCACCGCGCCACCTCCATCTCCATGACGCCGATGCCGGTGACCCACGGGTACATGGGCGCGTACGCCAGCAGCCGGCCGCCGGCCTGTCCGGCGCAGGCGCGGGCGACGACCCAGGTGCGGATCTCCAGTGCGCCGTTGCCGGCTTCCCGGTCGATCTCCTCGTCGGTCAGGCCCACGATCGAGTCCAGGTCGCCGGCTTCCATGCGGGCCAGGAAGGCGTGGTCCCATTCCTCGTTGATCCGCCCCATCTCCGGTGTGCCGACCCAGTGGGAGACGCCGCCGGTGCCGATGACGGCGACTCTGATGTGGCCGGGCAGTTCCTCGATCGCGGTGCGCAGCGCCGAGCCGAGGTCGCGGCACCGGCCGAGGGAGGGCAGTGGCGGGGTGTTGCAGTTGACGAAGAGCGGGACGATCCGGCGTTTCTCCATGCCGAGGCGCAGGACCGGCACCATGAAGGCGTGGTCCAGGCGCATGTCCCGGCTGTGGGAGAGGTCGAAGCCGGCGCCGACGAGGGAGGTGTGCAGGGCCAGGCCCACCTCCTCGTCACCGGCCACGGGCACGCCGGGGATGCCGTGCTCGTTCCACGGCTCGTGCCGCTCGGCGGCACCGAGGCAGAAGGTCGGGTAGTGCTCCAGGCCGAACGTCTCGTGGTGGTCGGTGGCGATCAGTACGACCACGTCCGGGTCCGCCTGCTCCAGGCCGGCGGCCATCCGCCGCCAGGCCGCGTCCAGCCGGGGGCTGTGCTCCGGGTCGGCATCGGGGTTGCGGAGGATGCCGCTCACGTGCGACGTGGCACCCGTGTAGACGAGCGTTCCCATCAGGCGTCCCTCCCTTCGGTGGTGAAGGCGAACACCGCGTCGTGCAGGGGTTGTTCGGTGCTGCGGCGGATCTCGACGCAGAGCATCGCGCCGCAGCCGGGGCAGGCGTAGGCGTGGGCGCGGAGGTCCTCGTGCAGGGTGATGCCCGGGCCGAGGTCCCCGGCGGTCAGCTCGGCGTGGGCGGCTCCGGTCTTCCAGTTCCCCGCGGCGGGTGCGAGGACCTGGCCGCAGTCGCAGGCGGTGACGGGCCCGGTGGCGCTGTCGTGGACCACGAGGTGCTCGCCGAGGTGGGCGACCGGCTCGGCGGAGAGGCCGGCAGCGGTGCCGGGCCGTTCGACGGGCCAGGCGGTACGGGTGGCGCGCACCTCGGCACGGAGCGCGGCGGACGCCGCCTCGTCCGGTTGTCCGTCCCTGACGACGACGCCGTAGTGGCGGGCGGCCGACTCGGGCGAGACAAGCCCGAGTTCGACCTCGCGGGTCACCTCGCCGGGGTCGGCGTCGAGCGGGTCGCCCCAGCCGCCGCCGCCGTTCCAGGTCCAGCCGACGACGTCGCCGGCGAAGACGGAGATGAAGCCGGGCTTGGCGGGAAGGGTGATCCGCTCGCCCTCCAGCGTGTCGAGTCCTTCGAGGCCGGTGACACCGCCGGGCAGTTTGGCGGCGATGTCGGAGCCGCGGACGACCTGGAAGTGGTTGCAGGCGCCGGGCATGCCCCCGTGGATGCCCTGCGAGGTCGGGGACTCCACCCCGTGGGCGGACAGCACGCCGTGGATGGCGTCGGTGTCGTACGGGGTCCAGACGGAGCCGCCGGTCAGGCCGCCGCGCTGCCGACCGGCGCCGCCGGAGTCGGGCTGGGCGAAGCGGCCGAGGAAGAGGAAGGGGTAGACCGCCTCGTCGCTCTCGACGTTGGTGACCCGGTACATCAGGGAGTTGTGGGGGCCGGCGAAGTCCACGCCGCGGTTGCCCGCGGTGGCGCCGCCGCCGCCCATCATCATCTCGGTGAGCGCACCGCCGAACGGTTCGCCGAACTGGTCGACGCCCACCATGTGCAGACAGGCGCAGGAACCACTGGTGACGGCCATCGCCTCGGAGCGCAACTCGTCGCTGGAGCTCACCAGTTGGGACAGTGCGGCTCCTGCGGTGGCCTCGACCATCCACGCTCCGCCGAGGGTCGCCGAGCCGCAGGGCGCGGGGTGCTTGGCGTTGACGACCAGCCCCTCCTCGGCGACCGCGCGGACGGCACGCAGGGCGCCGCTGTTCCACGGGATGTCGTGGCACAGCGCCGGCAGGACGGTGGCCAGTACACCGCCGCGCAGTCCGGCCTCGGTGCAGTTGATGAAGCCGGGGGCCTGCGGGCTGGACTTCGAGTAGTCGAAGACGAGGGTGTCGTCCCGCTTGGTGAGTTCGACCTCGACGTTGTAGAGGCGGTTCTCGTGACCGTCGTGGTCGAGGTAACTGCGGGCCCGGAAGGTGCCGTCGGGCAGGGTGCGGATGCGTTCGCGGACGCGCTGCTCGGACAGGTCGAGCATGGTGGTCATGACGGAGGCCAGCGTGTCGGGGCCGTACCGCTCGGCGAGGCGGATGATGCCCTGCTTGCCGTGGTGGTTGGCGGCGATCATCGCCTTGAGGCCGAGGCCCAGACTGGCCGGGAGACGGGACGCGTTGAGGATCAGGTTCCACACGTCACTGCGCAGCCTGCCACCGTCCACCAGCTTGGTCGGGGGCAGACGCAGACCCTCCTGGTAGACCTCGGTGGCGGACGGTGAGTAGCTGGACGGGGTCATGCCGCCGACGTCGAGCATGTGGGCGCAGGCACCGACCCAGGCGATGCGCTCGCCCCGGAAGAAGACCGGCTCCAGCATCGTGACGTCGGGCATGTGGAGGGCACCCTTGTAGGGGTCGTTCGTGATGAACGAGTCGCCCTCGTTGATGCCGGGGTCCTCGCCGCAGTCCTCGATGATGTGGCGGACCACCAGCTCCATCGAACCCGCGTGGAAGACGATGTGCGGGCCGAGGCTGGCGATCTCGCCGTCCGGCAGGTAGATGCCGGTGTTGCAGTCGTTGGCCTCGGTGACGAGCGGGGAGCCGGAGACGGCCTTGAGGACGGTGGACTGCTGCTCGACGATGGCCGTCAGTTTGTGGCGGATGACCTCGAAGGTGACCGGGTCGACACCGCTCGAGTCGATCCCGGCCGGGGCCGTGGCGGGGGACGGCGCGTCCGTGACGGTCATGCGCGGGACTCCTTGGCGTCGATGGTGATCACGATGTTCTCCAGGTCGTCGAGGACCGCGGTCTGACCCGGGCCGACGAAGACCGTGGTGTTGGGGTGCTCGATGACGGTCGGGCCGGTGACCTTGTCGTCCGGGCGGAGCGCCCCGGCCCGGACGATGTCGGCGGTCACCGTGCCCCAGTCGCCGCCCAGGTGGATGCTGCGGGAGAGCGGCGCGTCGGTGAGCCCGCTGCGATCGGCGGCGACGTGGGAGAGCCGGGGCTTGTCGATCTCGCCGCGGCCCTGGACGCGGAACGAGACGATCTCCACGCCGGCGCCGAGGAACACCGCCTCGCTGCCGTAGAGTTCGGCGAACTGCCTGCGGAAGCCCTCCAGCAGCTCCGTGAGGTGGTCCTGGCCGAGGTCGCCCGCGGGGACCGGCACGTGCAGACCGTGCACCTGCATGCGGAACCGGATCTCCGCGGAGCGCTGAACCGTGATCCGCCCGGCCTCCGCGCCGCTCTCGACGAGCGCGTCCCGTGCCTGTTCCTCCAGCCGGTGGAAGTTGGCGTTGATCCGGTCGACGTCGAAGATCCTCGCGGCGTCGTGCCAGGAGGCGGACCGCATCGGATCCGACAGTTCGGTGGTGATGTGCAGGTCGCTCATCACCGCGCCGTACGCGGAGTGCACCGGGGCGGTGGACGGCACGATGATCTTCTGCGCGCCGAGTTCGGCACCGAAGGCGTGGCAGTGACAGCCGCCGTTGCCTCCGTAGGCGAAGATCGCGAAGTCCCGCGGGTCGTGGCCCCGGCCGACGGTGAGGGTCTCCAGCAGGTCGGCCATGCGGTGGTCGGCGATGGACTTGATGCCGGCCGCGGCCTCCGCCACGGAGATGCCGAGCGGCTTGGCCACACGGTCGTGAACGGCGCGTTCGGCGGCGTCCTTGTCCAGGGCGAAGGTGCCGCCGACGAAGTAGTCCGGGTCGATGATGCCGAGGACCACGTCGGCGTCGGTGACGGTCGGCTCGGTCCCGCCACGGCCGAAGCAGACCGGCCCGGGAACCGACCCGGCACTGGACGGCCCGACCAGCAACTCCCCTTGTGCCACACGTGCGATGGAGCCGCCGCCCGCGCCGATGGCCGTCACCTGCACGGCGGGCTTGAGGATGTGGTAGCCCTGCACCTGCTGGAGCGGTGTGACCGTGGGCTCGTGATCGACGATCATGCCGACGTCGAAGGACGTGCCGCCCATGTCGGTGGTGAGCACGTTCGGTATGCCGAGCCGCTCGGCGAGTCTGGCGCTGGCCAGCACGCCGCCGGTCGGCCCGGAGGTGAGCACCGACACCGGAGTCCGGCCGCAGTGCTCGGGAGTGATGACGCCGCCGCCGGAGTCGAGCACGCGGAACCGGCCCTTGAAACCCCGCTCGCGCCAACTGGCGGCGAGGTCGGACATGTAGTCACGGACCAACGGGCCCAGGTAGGCGTTCATCGCGGTGGTCGCGGTGCGCTCGTACTCCCCGAGCACGGGCGCGAGTTCACTGGAGAGCGACAGATAGACCCCCGGCGCCGTCTCGCCGATGATCTCGGCAATCCGCCGCTCGTGGGACGGCTCGCGGAACGACCACAGCAGGCACACCGCGATCGCCTCGACGCCCTGGCCGACCAGTGCCTCGACGGCCCGGCGTACGTCGTCCTCGTCGAGCGCGGTGACCACGTGCCCCTTCTGGTCGACCCGCTCGGTCACCTCTTCGATCCGGGTGCGCGGCACGATCGGATCCGGCAGTTTGCGCTGTGCGTAGTGGACGACCTCATCGGAATCAAGGCCGGTCCATGAGCCCATCCCGCGCTGCATCAGGACCGCGTCACGAAACCCGCGAGTGGTGATGATGCCGGTCTTGACGCCCTTGCGTTCGATGAAGGCATTGGTCGCCACGGTCGTCCCCAGGCCGAGGTAGCGAACCTGGTCGAGCAGGGCACCCTCATCGAGGCCCAGATCCTTCTCCGCCAGCGCCAGCGCGGTGTTGACGCCGACCGCAGCTTCGGCAGGCGTGGTCGGCGTCTTGTAGAGCCGGGCCGCACCGGACTCGTCCAGCACCACGCAGTCGGTGAAGGTGCCGCCGATATCGACACCCACGAAATAGGTCACACCAAGTCCTCTTTCTGAAAGACCGCCCGAGGTCAGAGCGCGACCGGTGGCAGAGACGACATCGGTGGCGCCGTGCCCCGAAACCTCTCACCAGCCAAACGCCCAGTCAAGTGACCAGATGGAATGTATGGTCAACGCACGGCTCATCCACCGTCCCCTCGGGCGGGCGTTCCCGCCGGCACGCGAGCGGCTCAAAAGGCCCCCTCTGACCTGCGACTACGGCGACGGACACGACTAACTGCACGTCTTCCGCGCCCTCTCCAGCGGCGCCTTCAACGACCCCGTCCACGCATGGTCGACCAAGGGGTGCTGTGGGAAGGAAGCAGGCGAGCACGTTGCTGTGCCCGCGCTGCGAGAGGCAGCGGTCGGATGCTCGGTTGTCCAGAAGGTGGGAAATCGTGGAGGTTGGCCGGATCGCTGTGTTATGGATGAAATCAGGCTGAAGTCATGGGCGCGGTCCGCCTGGTGACGGGCCGTCTGGTAAAGGGCGAGGTCGGCACGGAGCGAATGCCCGTCGTCCCAGCCGCCCGCAGGGGCGATACGACCACGGCCCGATCGCGAACACCCAACGGCTGCCCGCCGGCGCGTCGTTCCGCAAGGGCAGCGCACCGCATCCGTGTCGGCGGGTGAAACCGAAGAGGTGTGGACCGACGTGTCCAGCCCCTGCGGCTACGCCCGCGTACACGGAACTTTCAGTAGTCCTGTGAGCCGTCGGGGGGCGTAGCAGGGGCGTGGGGCTCCAGGGTGCGGGAATGGACGCGTTGCAGGTGCATGTGGCGGGTGAGGCGAATGCCGGGTCGGATGAGGAGCTCGATGCTGCCGATGAGGAAGCACCAGGTACCGGCTGTGGCCCACTGCTCGGAGAAGAACATGATGCTGCCGGCGATGAACCACAGGGCGATGAGGACGTCGTTGGCGATACTGGCGGCTTCGTAGCGTCGCCCGATGACGAGCTCCTCGCGGCCCAGGTGGACGACCAGCGACGTGCCTTTCGCAGTGTTCCTCATGCCTCCACGTTACGGACGCTGCGGGCCGAAACGCGGAGGTGGGCGCTTGTGTCCGGGACGGTGCCCGGCGGTCGCCGTGGCCGGCTGCGCATACGCTCGCGCATCCGGTCGCGCTCCCCCTGTGCGGAGCGTCTCCCAGGGCTGCCCTCGCGTCGAGACCGTGGTCGCCGGCTCGATCGGGGGCCCGTGGGCCGCCTGGACTGCTAACCGCTGCTCGCGCGCACCACGAGCCGGTGGGGAATCACGATGTCGAGGGGTGGCACGGAGGAGGCCGGGCTGTATATGCGGTCGGCGAGGCACTGCAGGGCCCGCTCGGCGATCTGCCGCTTGTCCGGGACCACGGTCGTCAGCGGCGGATTGGCGTAGCGGCCGTCCTCGATGCCGTCGAAGCCCACGAAGGCCACTTCCTCCGGGACGCGCACCCCGCGCTGGTGGGCCACGTGCATGGCGCCGAGGGCGAGTTCGTCGGTGAACGCGAAGACCGCGTCCGGCCGAGCGCCGGCGTCCAGCAGAGCGGTCATCGCTTCCGCGCCGTCCTTGCGGTGCAAGGTCGTCACTGGCTGTTCCAGGGCGGGGTCCGGGTTCAGCCCGGCACGCCGCAGGGCGTTGCGGTATCCCTCCAGCCGCTGCTGGGCCGTCTCGTTCCGCAGGTGCGGTTGCGGGCCGATCGCCGCGACGCGTCGGCGCCCCGATTCGAGCAGATGGGTCGTCGCCTCGTCGGCCGCGAGGACATTGTCCACGGCGACACGGTCGGCGAGCCCGTGCGGCCGGCGTTCGCCCAGGAGCACGACGGGCACGTTACGGGACTGTCCGGTCAGCTCCTGCGGACCGAGGGCCCAGGGGCTGGTGATGAGGCCGTCGACCAGTCTGCCGCCGGTGCCCTCCAGCAGCCGCCGCTCCGCGTTCGGGTCCCCGGAGGTCTGGTCGATGACGACGGTCCATGATCGCTGTTGGGCGGCTTCGACGACCAGGGCCGCGAGTTCGCCGAAGTACGGTGAGTAGAGCTCGGGAATGGCCAGGCCGATCAGGCCGGTGCGGCCGGCGCGCAGGTTGCGGGCGGCGACGTTCGGCCGGTAACCCAGCTCGTCCAGCGCGGCCTGGACGCGTGCCCGGGTCTCCTCGGCCACGGACGCCGAGCCGCTGACGACATTGGAAACAGTGCGCGTCGACACCCCCGCGAGGGCGGCGACATCCTTCAGGCGACTACTCACAGCCGACATCCTCGCACGCCCCGGTGACGGTAACCAGAATCTTCCCGAAAGCTATTGCAACGTCGCATTCAACGTCGCAACATGGTCGCAGCCCACGCAGCCCACGCAGCGCAAGGAGGCGCACCATGAACGTGTCCGTTTTCCCCGGTGTCGACGTCGCCGCCCTGGACGTCGACGTGTCGGCGGACGTGGCAGCCCTGTACACGGACGGCATCACCGCACGCAAGGGCGCTTTCGCGCCCCAGTGGGCGGATCTGCTCGGCGAGGATGTGGCCAAGGCGTTCGAGGAGGCCCGCTCCCGGCCCGGCGGTGCGGTCGGCCGCGGACCGAACCGGTACTACGTCGAGATCCACCCCGAGCAGATCAGGGGCTTCGTGGAACTGGTCGACCATCCCTGGGTGCGCTCCCTGTGCACGGCGACACTCGGCCCCGACTACCGCATCGTGGAACTCGGCTTCGACGTCCCGCTCGAGGGCGCCGTGAACCAGCCCTGGCACCGCGACTTCCCCATACCCGAGGAGACCCGCCGCGAGCGGCGTCTCACCTCGCTCGCCTTCAACGTGACCACGGTGGACACCGAGGAGAACATGGGCCCTTTCGAGATCGCCCCGGGCACTCAGTGGGACGACAGCGAGGAGTTCGAGCACGGCATGTTCCCGCCCCGCTCGCACTACGACCGCTATGTCGAACGGGCGGTGCGCAAGTACCCGCGACGCGGTGACATCTCCGCACGGACGGCCCTGACCATCCACCGGGGCACGACCAACGACTCCGCCAAGTCCCGACCGGTGCTGGTCCTGGGCGTCGACGGGCCGGAGGCGACCAACGGCGACCGGCACGACACGGCCGTCACCCGCGCCTACTGGGAAACGCTCCCCGAGCGGGTGCGCCGCCACCTCGACTGCCCGGTCGTGGACGAACTGACGCCGGTGACGCAGATGCACACCATCGAAGGTCTGGTCATGGGCGATGCCTGAGGCCACCGCGGCCGTCGCCGAGGACACCAGCACCCGTTCGTCCGGCCGGCAGCCCGCCCAGGTCTACGCGGTCGCGGCGGTGTCCGCCCTGGGGGGTCTGCTCTTCGGCTACGACACGGGCATCATCTCCGGCACGCTGCTGTACCTGCGCGAGGAGCTCGGGCTGTCGTCGCGGGGGCAGGAGATCGTGGTCAGCGTGATCCTGGTCGGCGCGATGGTCGGCGCCCTGTGCTCCGGCCGGCTCGCCGGGCGCTTCGGACGACGCCGGGTGGTTCTGTGGGTGGCGGCGGTCTTCGCCGCGGGCGCCGTGGGGGCCGCCCTCGGACCTCCCGGCAGCTGGGAAGGCAGATGGTCCAGCCGCGCCCCGAGCCCGGCGCGATTCAGTGTCGCGGCACCATGAACACGATCGACTCGCCTGCCGGCCAACCACAGCGGCAGCGTGACGTTCCGCAGCACGACCAGCCCCACGTCCACACCGACCGTCGCCCGCTTCACGGCTGACTGCGTCGCTCGGCGGCGTCGAACGCGGGGGCGAGCGGGGCCAGCGCCGTGCGGAGTCGGTCGGGCAGTGAGCCGGAGGGCACGACCAGTCCTCCGGCGAAACTCTCGGCGCCCTCCGCCTTCCCGGCCGGCCGGAGCCAGCCTTCCAGCGCGATGCGCACCGCCGCGGTCACGCTCGCCGCAAGGACGCGGGCCGTGAGCGCTTCGGCGTCGCCCAGGCGTTCGGCGATCACCGCCGTGAGAGGGGGCTCGATGCCGGCGGTGGTATCGAGGAACGCGTCGCGCAGCGCGGTCCGGGTGGTGATCAGCAGCAGCGCCTGGTGCTCGTGCTCGCCGGTGTTCGTGTACTGCTCGACCACTGCCTCGGTGACGGTGTCGGCCAGGCGCACTCCTGCGGGCCGGGCTGCGACCGCCGCCGCGATGCGCGCCTCCCGGTCCGCGGTGACGGCGGAGACGATCGCCTGCTCGCGGCTGGCGAAGTAGTTGTTGTAGGTGCGTGGCGAGACCCCGGCCGCTTCGGCGATGTCCTCGACCCGCACCTGGTCCGGTCCGCGCTCCATGGCCAGGCGCAGGGCCGCTTCGCGCAGCGCCTCGCGCGTGGCCTGCTTCTTCCGTTCCCGCAGCCCTGGTGGTGGTGTCGTCACGGTGTCAGCGTTCCACACAGCTCTACGTACGCGCAAAATTGCGTGATACGTAAACTTGCGTGCACGCACGTTTCCTGTCAGCCTCGACCCGACCGGGACCGACAGAGAGGACGTCACCGTGCGAGCAAGAGGAATGACCTACGACACCGGATTCGTCGTGCACGGCCAGACATCCCGCGAGCACTTCGACCCCGCGGTGGTCCGGCGCGAGCTCGCCATCATCCGCGACGACCTGCACTGCAACGCGGTCCAGATCATCGGCGGCGACCCGGACCGACTGGAGTCGGCCGCCGGTGCCGCCGCCGAGCTCGGCCTGGAGGTCTGGTTCTCGCCCTATCCGCTGGAGCTGGATTCGGAGCAGATCCTCACACTCTTCCGTGACTGCGCCGAGCGAGCGGAACGGCTCCGGCAGCAGGGGGCCACAGTCGTGTTCGTCGCAGGGGTCGAGCTGAGCGTGATGAACCGCGGGTTCCTGCCCGGCGAGAGCCCCGAGGAGCGGGTCGAGCAGCTGATGAGCCGACCCGAAAGGCGCGCCGAAGCGATGCGCGAGCTCGGCGTGCGCATCAACGCATTCCTCCGCGAGGCCGCGGCCACGGTCCGCGAACGCTTCCAGGGCAGACTCACCTACGCATCCATCCAGTTCGAGCAGGTCGACTGGACTCCCTTCGACATGGTGACGTTCGAGCTGATCCGCTCCGCCGAGGTCGCCGATCGGTTCCGGGACGCGGTGCGCACCCTGGCCCAAGGCCCGAAGCCGCTCGCCGTCACCGGGTTCGGCACCGCGGCCTACCGCGGCGCGGGAGACCGCGGTGGACGGGTGCTGGAAGTGGTCGATCACGACCCGGAGACCAAGGCCCCGGTACGGCTGAACGGCACGTACGAGCGTGACGAGGCCGGCCAGGCCGCCTATCTGAGCGAACTGCTGGAGATCTTCGAAACCGAGGGCGTGGACAGCGCGTTCGTGTTCCTGTTCGCCTTGCCTGGCTACCCGCACCGCCCGGACGGCGACCCCAGGGACGACTTGGACCGGGCGGGCCTTGGCATCGTCAAACTCCTCGAAGAGCGCCGGGGAGAGACCTACCCCGACATGGCATGGGAGCCCAAGGCCGCCTTCACGGCAGTGGCGCAGCGGTATCGGAGGTGACAGGCCCCGAGCACGGTGACCACGCCTCGGGATCTGACCGCGGCGCCGTGCAGATCCCGAGCGGAATGGAAGCGGTACTGGAAGCGGCGTTCACCGAACTCGCCGCAGCCCTCGCGCCGGTCTGCCGACGCCGCGACCCGCGGACAACGGAGTGTCGCACCTGCGCGGACCAAAAATGCGCTGTTCCTGGGCAGTCGATGTGCCCAGAGGTCGGCACCGATGTCCGGTCCAGCTGAGGCCGTGGGTTCGGGGTCAGTGGCCCATCATGGCGGTGGGGTCCGTGGGCTTGACCTTCTTGCGGGGCAGCAGCGCAGCGGGAACAAGACACACGGCGACGAGGATGGCCGCCACCAGGAACACCGAGGCGAACGCGTCACCCATCTGGGAACGCACCTCGTCGGGGGAGGTCGCGGTGATGTCCTTGAGTCCGTTGGTGAGGAGCACCGAGAACAGAGCGGTACCGATCGAGGCGGCCACCTGCTGGACGATGTTCATCAGGGTCGATCCGCGGGCGACCGTGTGGTCCTTGAGGGTGGCCAGCGCCGACGCCATGATCGGCATCATCGAGGCACCCATTCCGAGACCCATCACGAAGAGCGCGGTGATGACATAGGCGTAGGAGGTGCCGGCGCTGAGCTGTGTGAACATGCCCATGCCGACCGTGATCACCAGGATGCCGGTCAGCACGATCTTGCCGGGGCCGATGCGGTCGGCGAGCATCCCGGCGATCGGCATGGTGATCATTGCGCCGATGCCCTGCGGGGCGAGAAGCACTCCGGAGTCGAGCGCCGACTCCCCGCGCACCTGCTGGAAGTAGAGCGGGAACAGCAGGCTGGCACCGAAGAACGCCATGGCGAACAGCGACATCGCGATCACGGCGATGCTCATGTCCCGGTTGAGGAAGAGCCTGAGGTCGATCAGCGGGTGGATGTTGCGCCGCTGCAGCGCCCAGGGGACGAACGCGCCGAGGAGAACCAGACCGATGACGGCGGGCACGAGGACCTTGGCAGCCCAGACCGTGCCGGTCTCCGGGATGGACGAGACGCCGTACAGGAAGGTCGCCAGTCCCGGGGAGAGCATGAGCATGCCCGGCCAGTCGAAGGTCTCGGACGGCTCCACACGGTCCTTGGGCAGGACGATCGCGGCATAGACCAGAGCTATCGCGCCGACCGGCAGGTTGATCAGGAAGATCCAGTGCCAGGAGGCGACGTCGATCAGCCAACCGCCCAGGATGGGGCCGAAGATCGGGCCCAGCAGCATGGGGATACCGAGTACGGCCATCACCCGGCCGACCCTCTCGGGGCCTGCCGCGCGCGTCAGGATCGTCATGCCGAGTGGCATCAGCATGCCGCCGCCCAGACCCTGGAGGACCCGGAACGCGACCAGCATCTCAAGGGAATTGGCGGCCGCACACAGCGCGGAACCGGCCGCGAACAAGGTGATCGCGAGCAGGTAGAGCCGTTTGGTCCCGAACCTGTCGGCGGCCCAGCCGGTGAGCGGGATGACGCTCGCCAGCGCCAGCGTGTAGCCGGTCATGGTCCAGGCCACCTGGGCAGAGGTCGCCTCGAACTCCTTCTGGAACGTCTGCAGTCCGACCGAGACCACCGTGATGTCCAGGATCGACATGATCCCGCCGAGCACGATCACTCCTGCGACGAGGAGGACCTTGCTGTCGAGCTTGTCGCGGGCTTTGCCCTCCGGAGAGCTGGGGTCGATCCGTTGCGACGTGGTCATTACTCAACCTTTCGAAGAAGGAGACGGAACCACACCAAGCCACTTGGCCGCCGGCCCCCCTCGCCCGGCGTCTCCGGGCGGCGGCGACTGTGCCGCACTCCGGCAGAGGCGGAGAAGGGCTCCGCACTCCACCGGACGGCCTGAATCCGGCCGAGGAGCGGGGCGCGACCGGCCGCACCGGCGGTCGGGATCCATGCGATCCGTTGTGGAACACTAACGCTACTTCCCCAGCCGTGAGGCTCCGCCGGAGACCCTGTCTCAGGAAGCGTGTGCGGACTTGATCGACAGGCTCGCGGACGCCGGACTGGACGGCGTTGCCTCGCCTGGGGGCGTGGCGAGGGTGAGCAGGACTGCGATGGTCCAGGCCGCCGAGTACCAGGCGCTGTTGACATGCAGCCTGAAGTGGGTGGCTGGCCCGTCGGCTGACGCGGGGTCGATCAGCTCGGCCCGTTGCTCGCGCTCGAGCCGGCCCGCACCTTCGACTCAGGTCACAGGCCCGGCACACATCGCGGCTTCATACATGGTCCACAGGTAAGTCTCACGGAAATACAGGGCTCATGGGCGAGTGTCACGGTCATGAACGCACATCGTCCCCGTACCCCCGCCGCCGAGCGTACCCGCCGCTGGTTCATGAACCGATCGCTGCTGCTCGGCGGTGCCGCCGCCGTGGCGAGCATGACCGGCTGCTCCGCCGGGTCGTCCGATGCGACCGACTCCGCGTCCGGCGCCGCGCAGAGCGGGATGCCGTCCGGCGGGCCCGGCGGCGCCGGAGGCATGGGTCCCGGTGCCACCGAGGTGAAGTACGCCGACTTCAAGGGTGTCACCACCGACGGGAAGGCCGTCGACGACCTTTTCTCGATCCACTCCACCGGTGTCTCGACGGATGCCGTGGTGAAGGCCGCGCAGGCGTTCCTGGACGGACTCAGCGCCAAGGTGCGCCGGGCATCCGTGTTCGACGTGGACGACGACGAGTGGCTGGCCTGGAGCAACGTCGACGGCTACGAGCGCGAGGGTGCCCGCATGGGCGACCTGACCGACAAGCAGCGGAACCTCGGGTACGCGCTGCTCGGAACGGCGCTGTCCGCCGACGGACTGACCCAGACCCGCAACATCATGAAACTCAACGCCTTCCTCGGCGACTACAACGGGGGCGGCAAGGAGACGCTGACCGAGGGGCACTACTACTTCACTTTCATGGGCACCCCGTCCACGACCAAGCCCTGGGGCTTCCAGTACGAGGGCCACCACGTGGCCATCAACTACTTCGTTCTCGGCGACCAGGTCGTCATGTCCCCGACCTTCATGGGCTCGGAGCCGACCTCGGCCACCTACAACGGTGAGAAGATCACCCTCTTCAAGCCGGAGACCAAGGCTGGTCTGGAGATGCTGCGGTCCCTGACCCCGGCACAGCGCAAGAAGGTGATCTCCGTCGACGAGAAGGGCGGCACCGACATGGTGGCCGGCGTCGGCCAGGACAACCTGAAGCTGGCCTACCAGGGCCTGGCCGCCAAGGAGTTCACCTCCGCCCAACGGCAGAAGCTGCTCGACCTGGTCGGCGTCTACGTCGGCTACATGGACGACGGTCACGCCTCGGTGAAGATGACGGAGGTGGAGGAGCACCTCGACGACACGCACTTCTACTGGATCGGCGAGACCAAGGATTCGTCCGCGTTCTACTACCGGGTACACAGCCCGGTCGTACTCATCGAGTACGACGCCCAGTCCCCGCTGGCCTACGGCGAGAACGCCCAGATGGGCGCCGGCGGCCCGCCCAGCGGCATGCCGAGCGGCCAGCCGAGCGGGATGCCCAGCGGTGGTCCAGGCGGTGGTGGCGGCATGGGCGGCACCCCCACCCAGCAGCACATCCACACCATCATCCGCACGCCCAATGGCGGCGATTACGGCGTGGACCTGCTCAAGCTCCACCTGGAGACCGACCACTGAGGCATGTCTCGCACCGCCTCACAACCAGTCCCGCACTCACGGTGGCGGCCCGCTGCACCCCGGGTACGTGCGGCCCTTCGCAAGCCCGGGGCAGGGTCTACCGGAAGGTCGACAGGTTGCGCTCGACCCACTCGCCGAAGGACCTGGCCGGACGGCGCAGGACGTTCTCCACGTCGGGGCTGATCACCTGCTCGGCCGGCAGTGGGAGGCCGAGGACGTCCAGGGTGCCGTCGATGACTTCTTCGGGCATGAACTGCGCCATGTGGGCGTGGGCCTGTTCGCGGGACAGTTCCACGAAGGTGACTTCCTCGCCCAGCGCCCGGGAGATCACTGCGGCCTGCCGGCGCGGGCTGACGGCCTCGGGCCCGGTGAGTTCGTACGTACGGCCCGCGTGCCGCGCGACCGCCTCAAGGCCCTGGTCGAGGCCTGGGTCGACCAGCGCGAGGTCGCCGCCCGATACGGCTGCCCCACCGGCACCCTGGCCGTCGAACTCGACAAACGCGCCGACGGGACCCTCGATGCAGAGGCCGGCACGGTGATACGGCGCCTGCTGGAGTGGACCGGACACCAGTTCCGCGCCCTGGGTATGCCCGACCCGGACGACCTCGCCGTCGCCCTCGTCTCCGCCTATCAGGGCATGTCGCTCCTGGCCAACGCTCTGCACGACCCGGACATCATGGCCCGCCAGGGAGCCCGCCTCCTCCACTGGCTCGACTCCCTCGAGGACCCGCACCGGACCACCTGATCCGGAGGGCGCTCATCGGCCGGACTCGCCCGCCCCCATCTCCGTGGTCGGCCCACTTCGATTCGCCCAGGATGTCCTGAAGCATCAGGGTGTTCACGTAGACCAGGACGGACGGACCGGCCCAGGTCGCCCCTGGGGCAATACCGGAAGGCCGATCGGGCGGATCCCTCGGTAGCAGTCCGGCCGTCTTCGGCGTCACCTTGTCGAACGCCCCGTCAGCAGCCGGTGGCGCAGGCCGGCGTCGTCGACGCGGTCGAAGGCCTGCGCGTAGCGGGCGGTGAGAGCGACGGTGACGGGTGCCCGCATCGGCCGAGGCCGGGGCGATGCCGGCGTCGATTGCGCGGCCGGCGCTGTCGCGGAGGGTCTCGGTGAGGTCGTGATGCAGGCGAGTGCCCCCGGTCGGCCCCGGGCGCTTGGGTCGGCCCCGGCGCGCGAGAGTGACCCAGGCCGATCCCTGACACTTCTCAGCGATCAGGTGCCGGCCGGGCGCAGCGAACTCGTCAGGCCGCGAGGCCGTCGCTTTCGGTCGGCTCGTCCTGAGCCATCAGGCCGGCCACCCACAACGGCATCAACCAGTGCACCACAAGGACCGCGATGACCACCGGCGCCGCATACGCCGTGGGGGCGTTGCCGTCGGCCGCACCCGCGACCAACAGGCCGACGGCGGTTGCGGCAAGGAGCAGGGTCGTGGTCCGGTGGGCGCGGGCTTGCACTCGGGAGCGTTCGGCGGACTGACGCTCGTCCAGTGCTCGTTCGCGCAGTTCGAGCAGACCACGGGTGGCCGCATTGATTGCCCCGGTCGCGACCATCCACGGCAGCAGCAGCACCGCCACGGCGACGAAGGGCCAGACCGGTTCGCCCTGCGCGAGGTAGGGGTAAGTCATCAGCCCGCCGATGGCCGCGGTCAGCACCAGGTGCGCGCCGACGACCAGGCGCCGACGGGCGGCCGTGGCGTACAGCGGCAGGCCTCGGCGGTCGTTCATCAGCCGCAGCATGCTGCGGTCGTAGCGCGTCAGCCGTGTCGTTGTCATGACGTCTTCCTCCCGTAGAACTCATCCGTGAGCGGCCGGAACGGTTCGAGGGAGAACAGCACCTCCACCGGCAACTCGAAGAACTTCGCGAGCTTCAGTGCCAGGTCGAGGCTCGGGTTGTACTGCCCCCGCTCGATGTATCCGATGGTCTGGTAGTGCGCCCCCACCGCCTCGGCCAGGCGCTGCCGCGACACCTTCCGTTCGGCGCGCACCACGGCCAGCCTGTTGTGCACCTGCTCACTCATGTATAAGAAGTACTACATACAGAAGGAGGACTGCAACTTCAGCGCCTTTGATGGTGTTGCGGGTGATCGCGAGGAACGGATTGGTGTCACTTCTCGGTCAGTTGCTGGATGGCCTTGAGTGCCTGACCCGCTCCGTTCTCGGTCGCCAGATGTTGCGCGGCCCTTGCGGCGGCTCGGCTGTGTGCCTGCTGCTTCACTACTTGGCCGAGTGAGTCGGCAAGCCGTTCGGCGGTGAGGGACCGGAAGGGTATCGGGTCGGTGGCGGCGCCGAGGGCGGCGAGTCGCCTGGCCCAGAATGGCTGGTCTGCGGTCACCGGGACGGTGACCGCGGGCACTCCGGCGCGCAACGCGGCGGCCGAGGTCCCGGCCCCGCCGTGGTGGACCACCGCGGCCAGCCGGGGAAGCAGAAGGGCGTGCGGTACGTCTCCGATGGTGAGCACGTCGTCCCCGTCGGCGGTCAGCCCGGCGCTGCCGGCTTGGAGGATGCCGCGCAGCCCGGCGCGGCGCAGGGCTCGTACAGCGATCTCGCTCAGCCGTTCTCCGTCGCCGGACGCCATGCTGCCGAAGCCGATGAGGACGGGCCGGGGTCCGGCGGACAGGAAGTCCTCGAGTTCGGTAGGCAGCCGTTCGGCCGCATCGTGATGGGGCCACCAGTTGCCTGTGACTTCCAGGCCGGGGCGCCAGTCGGAGGGACGGGGCACCAGGGCTGTGCTGAAGCCGTGCAGGATGGGCCAGTTCGCCTGTTCCTGTCGTCGACGCGTCTCCGAAGGTGAGGCCGGGGGCAGCCGGAGGCGGAGGCGCAGTTCTGTGACCGCCTGTTCGTAGACGCGGTCGGCCATGCGCAGTGCGATGCGTCCGGTTGCCCGGTTCGCGAGACGGCCCAGCGAGCGGGAGCCTGTGACGACGGGCGGGAAATCACCGGTCGGTGCGGTGGGCTGGAGGTACACGCCGAGGCTCGGGGTGCCCGTGGCCTCGGTGAGGTGCCAGCCGAGCGGGGCCGTGGTGGTCGACAGCAGGAGCAGGTCCGCGCCATCGTCCATCGCGTCGGCGAAGCCCTGGCCCAGTTCGGTAGTGAACGCGGCAGCGGTACGCATCAGTTCACGCTTGTCTGTGCCGCCGCCACGCACCCGTGTGTCGGAGGGAAGGCTGCGGAATTCCAGCCCTGCGTCGCGCACGAGGGGCGCGAAGGCGTCTGTGGCGGCGAGGGCGACGTCGTGTCCGGCCCGGCGCAGTTCGGCACCCAGGCCCGTGTAGGGCGCGACGTCGCCGCGTGATCCGGCGGCGGCGATCAGAATTCTCATCGGTCCTCCTTGGAATCGGAACCGCCACATGCGTGGCGGGCCGCGTTGGCGTGGACCGCCCTGTACATGTAGGCGGCCAGGCCCGGGCGTTGCTGCGAAGGCGGTACGACCAGAGCGAAGGCGCGCGGGTCGGCGACGAAGTCGTCCGCGATCCGCCGATGCATGTCGGACGGGCAGGCGGTGAACCAGCGTGCGATGTGCAAGCGGTGCTCTTCGGCGAGGTCCATGGCCCGCTCGCCGTCGCTCGGCTCCCCCTCGTCGAAGGCGGCGAGCAGCTCGGCGCGCCAGGCGGATGCCTCGCCCATGAGCCGGCGCCAGTCCTCCTTGGTGTGGGCGTCTGCGCGCGCCATCGCCTCACGCTGTCCCTCCGAGTGCGCCCACTTCAGCTCCGCCTCGGTGGCATAACTCAGGTCGAAGGCGACCTCACCGAAGACCTCGAAGCGTTCTTGGGGAGTCAGAGACACGCCGGTCTTCTGGACTTCGATCGCCCGTTCCGCCACCTCGGCCAGCCGCTGCAGCCTGACGATCTCCTCACTCAGCCGCCGCTGCCGGGCCCGGAGCCGCTCTAGCGGGTTCACCTGCGGATCCTTGAAGATCGCGGCGATCTCGTCGAGGGCGAAGCCGAGTTCGCGGTAGAAGAGGATCTGCTGGAGACGGACCAGGTCGGCCTCACTGTAGAGCCGGTAACCGGCGTGGCTGCGGTCACTGGGCGAAAGCAGTCCCGCCTTGTCGTAGTGATGCAGTGTCCGCACCGTCACCCCGGCGAAGGCCGAGACCTGCCCCACGGAGTAGCTCATCCACCTGCCCTTTCGTTGGTCCACATCCTCAAGCCTGACGTAAGGGGAGGGTCAACTCGCGCTCGCTGGGCGTCGGAGTGAAGACGGAGAGGTCTCGCGGCGCGCTGGTCGGTCTTCGACCGCGAGCCGGCCGGCGCGGGAGCAGATGGTCGGCCGGACGTGCTGTTGTTGCGGAGCTGCCGGCGGAAGGTGGGAAGACACGGGCGTGTGCACCGGTCTCTGCCTGATCCGATGCTCACCCGCCGCGGTGCCGGGCAACCGCAACGACTGCGGGGCGTGGGATCTGACGGATCGAAGGCCGCCGTCGCCCCTGGTTCTGGGGCTGCCTGCCGCGGGCGCAAATTCGGGGGGCCTCAGCGCTGTGCGGAGAACTTCGCGATCATCTCCGGTGCGATCCAGCCCCGATCTTCGAACTGGTCGACTACGGCGTCGTCGGCGACCTCTGCGACGTCGTCCCGCATCTCACCGAGGAAGTCAACACCCGCAAGGGCTGACGCAGCCGAGCCGCCCAGCCAGGCCGTCGCATGCGGCTCAGCCTCCCGTGGTCCCCTCGCGCTGCCCCGTCCGCCGGCGTAGCCCGCCGAGCATCGGCATGGTCAGGCCCGCGAAGAGGAACAGCACGGCGAGCCCGCTCAGTGCGGGGCTGACCGCCTCCTCGGCGTCGAGGGGCCAGTGGTTGCCGAGTGCCGAGAAGACGATGTGGGACCCCTTGGACATCGTGTACCCGACGCCCAGGGCGGCCGCGACGGCGCACACGGCGAAGCCGGCGCCGGTCCAGGGACGAGTCGTCCAGCTGCGGCGGGCGGTGCGGGCGCACATGAAGACGAGCTCACCGCAGGTGACCAGGACGTAGGAGAGGTAGATGAGCAGGTAGGCGGCCACGGCCGCGGGTGATGCAGGGCTCTCCGGGTGCAGAACGCGGTCACGATCACGCCCGCCACAGTGCAGGAGCCGAAGATTATGCCGTCCACTCAAGCACCCACGCTTTTCGCCAACGACGGAAGCACCCTGCTGGTCCACGTCGCCCGGTCCGACCCCCGTTCGGAATCGGGCATCGTCCTCCGGTCTGCCCGGTGGCCCGGACGTGACCGCCTAGTAGCTGTCGTAGCTCGGCTCACCGTTCGGCCGGTAGACGCCGACGACGGTGCCGCCCTTCGTCGTCGAGACACTGACCGGTTCCAGCGCGGTGGGGATCGCTCCGTCGGCGAACAGCCGCTTGCCGGTGCCGATGATCACCGGGTGGATGGTGAGCCGGTACTCGTCGACGAGGCCGTGACGCATGAGGGTCTGGGCGAGGTCGCCGCTGCCGACGACGTTGACGTTGCCTCCGTCGGACGCCTTCAGTTCGCGTACGGCAGCGACGACGTCGCCCTCCAGCAGCGTGGAGTTCTGCCACTCGACGGACGTCAGGGTCCTGGACGCCACGTACTTGTGCATGCTGTTCATCCGCTGGGTGAACGGGTTCTCGGGATCGGCGGTCGGCCAGTACGAGGCGAAGATGTCGTACGTCTTGCGGCCGAGCAGCATCGCGTCGGAGTGCTCGTACCAACCGGCGATGGCCGTGCCGACCTCGTCGTCGTCCACCGGCTTCTGCCAGCCCCCGTGCTCGAAGCCGCTCTCGGCGTCCTCGTCCGGACCGCCCGGCGCCTGCATGACACCGTCCAGCGTCAGGAACGTGCAGATGATGACCTTGCGCATGATGCGCTCCCTTCGTCAACGGGTAGACCGCACCACCGCCGAAAACTCATCTCGCGTCAGGCCCTGAGCGTCGCGGCCGTCGCACACGGGATCCCGCAGGCCGCACCCTCACCGGTGCGTCGGAGCCGCCGCTTTCGTGCCGCCGTCCGTCCTGGTCCGGTACCCGCCGGTGTTCCGACACGTCGGTGGCGAGGCGGTACTCCACGGTCACGTCGCGGTAGTCCTGCCCGGGGGCCACCCGATGGGGAAGATTGGTCCGCTCGGCGTGGGAGACCGACTCGCGCGCTCCGGTACCGGGGAAGGAGACCCTCGTCCGTGGCGCCTCCTCGAAACGCAGACGGTCGCCGCTGACGACTGCGTCGAAGGAGATGGCCGGGCCGGAACCCGCGGGGCCGCCGCCGGAGGCTTCAGCCGTCGGAAGCGGCGGCGCGTCCGTTCACGGCGGCTCGCCGCGCTCCTTGTCCTCCCGGTGCCGTACGGGTCGCCTCGCCCCGGACTCGTCGTCCGGCATGCGGCGCCGCCGAGTGCCGGAGCGTCCACCGGTCTCCCTCGCCGCCTCCCCGAGGCCTGCCTCCTTCGAGGTGCGTCGCACGCTTCGCTCGGCAGCCCGTCGGGGCTCCCGAGCCGCGTCGTCCGCGGCCTCGCCGGCCTTGCCCGCCGCCCCGCCCACCTCGCCGACAGCTCCTCCCGCATTCCCTCCGACGGCCTCAACGGCCTCCCCGGCGCCCTGCGCGATCTCTCCGACGGCCTCACCGGTGCTGCCGCCGATGTCCTCGACCGCGGATCCGGCCCCCTCTCCGACGTCCCGCACGGCGGTCTCGGTGCCCCGGCCCACGTCGTGCACGGCCGACCCGACGCCGCGGGCCAGGTCCTCCAGAATCTGCGGATTGCGGTCGAGCGTGGTGAGAACCCGGTTGATGATCAGCGCGACGTTGTCCAGCCGGACCTTGAGCCGGGCCTGTGCCTCGACTCCGGAGAGGCCGAGATGGACCTGGCCGAGCGCGACGTCGGCGCCCACGTTCAGTTTGAGCAGGTCCAGCACCTCGGCCTGGAGGGACACCCGGGCCCGCAGGTTCTCCACGTCGAGGTCGAGCTCATCGACCTTGAGCTGGGGGACGTCCAGAAAGACGTCGGGGCCGTGGTCCTCCGAGGACCTTCCCGACGTCGAATCGTCGTCCCGGACCGCAGTGTCTTCGTATGCCGCCCCGTCGTCGAACTGCTCGGCCCCGTCGTCGTAGACCGCATCGTCGTACGGCTCCGGCTCCTCCGTGGCGTCCGTCGTGTGGTCGCCGTCGTTCTCGGCGTGCTGCTCCATCGCTGCGCCTCCGCGAACTCGCCCCTTCGAAACTTCATCCCATTTACCCCAGTATGGCGCGATCGGGGTCGATGGATCCGAATTCAGTCCCCGGAGCACCGCAGCGGGGCTCCGCCGCTCCGGGAGCCGGGACGGCAGTCATGGCACAGAAGCGATGGGACGCGCGCCGCCACGGCGTGCCGACCACCGCACGGTCCGCCGAGAGGTCGCGGCAGAAGCGTCAGGCGTCGGTGACCGTCGTGGTCACCGGTGTGCCGGTCTCGACGGTCCTGCTCACGGTACAGAGACGGTCATGAGAAGCCTTGACCGCGCGGGGCAGGATCGCGCGGGCGCGCTCCGCTCCCTCGCCGTCCGGGAAAGCCACGGTGAACGCGACCTCGAGGTTCGTCATGCGGTTGCCCTGGTCGTCGCTGACCTTGTCTCCCGTGACCGTCACGGAGAACCGGGCGGGCTCTGCGTGACGGCCGGTGGCGACATCGACGTCCACAGCCGTGCAGCCGCCGATCGCGGCCAGGAACAACTCGACGGGGGTGAACCCGGTGTCCTGACCGCTGTCCGGGGACGTACCGAAACTGATCGATCCGCCGCGGGTGTTGGTCGCCACGAACCGGCCGCTGCCGGTACGTTCGACGACGACGGAACGTTCCGAGTCTTCGCTCATGTCACTTACATTAGCCACTCCGACGCACCGGTCCACGGCGCCGGACCGGCTCACCGTGGGGTGATGCGCATTCCTGCCGCGGTTCGCGGAAACACGCGCGTATCGACTCCGTCTAGGGAGCAGTCCGCGCCTGCTGAAAGCCGGGGTGCGGATCAGCACCGACCGGTTTCCCCGCCGGCGGCCCACAGGTGAGCGGCGACGGCCGGGTCGGCCATGTGCGGCGGGGGGCTCACGGCGCGGTTTGCCGCGCAGTTCGGATCGCATCACCGCCGACAGACGACCGGCGCCCCTCCGGACCGCTGCCCCACCACCGACGCAGCGGTCCACGGAGCAGGACGACCCGGGCCTCAGTCCACCGTCAGGACGATCTTGCCGGTGGTGCGGCCCTGCTCGCCGATCGAGCTGGACCAGATCGACACCAGCCTCGCGCCCGGCCGGATTCCCGCGATCGCGGCCATGACCTCGGGTGGCAGCGGGCCCCCGCGGCCCAGCTCGGGCATGATCCCCGGGTCAAGGTCGACGAGGAGGTCTTGTTCGTCGACGACGGCGACGTGCTGACGTCCGCGGGCGTGGCCGCAGGCGTCGACCTGTGCCTGCACATGATCCGCCGGGACCATGGTGCGGCCGCCGCGAACCGGACCGCCCGCATGTGCGTCGTACCGCCGTGGCGGGCCGGGGGGGCAGGCCCAGTACATCGACCGTCCCATCCCGGACCCCACCGTCGCCGGCACCACCGACACGCGCGCCTGGGGTCTGGAGCACCTCGGGGAGCCGTTGTCCGTGGCACGGCTCGCCGAGCATGCCCGGATGAGCCTGCGCTCCTTCAGCCGCCGGTTCCGCGACGAGGTCGGCATGACTCCGGTGCAGTGGCTCACCGCCCAACGCCTGGAACTGGCCAAGCAACTGCTGGAGACGACCGACCTGCCCGTCGATCTGGTCGCCCACCGGTCCGGTTTCGGCTCCGCCAACTCCCTGCGGGCCCACATGAGATCCACCTTCGGCGTCTCACCCGCCGCCTACCGCCGCAGCTTCAGCTCGCGCGTCGACGTCGGCGCATAGGCGCGGTGCGCGCCACGGGCCTCACGCGGCCGCGGTCTTCGCGGGTTTCGACGCACGCAGGCGCGACGGCGCGTTCACCGTGCCGGCCACCGACCTCAAGGCTGACGTACGGAATTTCGCACCTGGTTCGGGAAGCCGGTCAGACCGTAAAGCTGTGTCACGGACCCGTCGACGCTCTCGACGCACCGGACGATGGGCGCACCGGAAGATGCCGGGTGCATTGACGGCCCGTTGACGCCGGAACTATGGTCTCGACGATTTCACGAACAGCGTTCGAAATAGCGAACCACAGGTCTTCCGCCCGCCCTGCCCCTTCACGGTGAACGCAAAGGTGGTTTCATGTCCGCTCCCCTCAGCAGAAGGCGCGTGCTCCAGTTCGCCGGGACGACGGCCGCCGCGACCGCCGTCGGTCCTCTCGCCGGCAGCTCCCCCGCCCACGGAGCGGTCCTCCCGCCGGCCCGGACCGACATCGGGGCACTGGTCTTCCCCTTCGACCTCGGTCGGGTCCGGCTGACATCGAGCAGGTGGCTGGACAACCAGAACCGCACAGAGGCGTATCTGCGGTTCGTCGACGTCGACCGGCTCCTGTACAACTTCCGCGCCAACCATCACCTGTCCACGAACGGCGCCGCCGCCACCGGCGGTTGGGAGGCTCCCGACTTCCCCTTCCGCAGCCACGTGCAGGGCCATTTCCTCACCGCCTGGGCGCAGGCGTACGCCGTGACCGGTGACACCGCCTGCCGGGACAAGGCCCTGTACATGGTGGCCGAGCTGGCCAAGTGCCAGGCCAACAACGACGCCGCGGGCTTCGGCGCCGGGTACCTCTCCGGCTACCCCGAGTCGGACTTCGCCGCCCTGGAGTCCGGGACGCTGAGTAACGGCAACGTGCCGTACTACACGATCCACAAGACCCTCGCCGGTCTGCTGGACGTGTGGCGGCACCTCGGCAGCACCCAGGCCCGTGACGTACTGCTCGCCCTGGCGAGCTGGGTCGACCGGCGCACCGGCCGGCTGAGCACCGCCCAGATGCAGGCCGTCCTGGGCACCGAGTTCGGCGGCATGAACGCCGTCCTGACCGATCTCTGCCAGCAGACCGGCGACGCGCGATGGCTCGCCGTCGCCCAGCGGTTCGACCACGCCGCGGTCTTCGACCCGCTGGCGGCGAACCAGGACCGGCTGGCCGGGCTGCACGCCAACACGCAGGTGCCGAAGTGGATCGGGGCCGTGCGCGAGTACAAGGCCACCGGCACGACGCGCTACCGGGACATCGCCGCCAACGCCTGGAACATGTGCGTCACCACCCACACCTACGCCATCGGCGGCAACAGCCAGGCGGAGCACTTCCGCGCCGCGAACGCCATCGCCGCGCACCTGGCGGACGACACCTGTGAGAGCTGCAACACCGTCAACATGCTCAGTCTCACCCGGGAGCTGTTCGCGCTGACGCCGGACCGGGCCGAGCTGTTCGACTACTACGAGCAGGCGTGGCTCAACCACATGATCGGCCAGCAGAACCCGGCCGACCCGCACGGCCACGTCACCTACTTCACCCCGCTGAAGCCGGGCGGCCGACGCGGTGTGGGTCCGGCGTGGGGCGGCGGCACCTGGAGCACCGACTACACCACCTTCTGGTGCTGCCAGGGCACCGGTCTCGAGATGCACACGCGGCTGATGGACTCCGTCTACTTCCACGACGGCGGCACCACCCTGACCGTGAACCTGTTCGTCCCGTCGGTCCTCACCTGGACCCGGCGCGGCATCACCGTCACGCAGACCACCTCGTACCCGGCGAGCGACACCACGACGCTGCGGGTCACCGGCAACGCGGGCGGCACCTGGGCGATGCGCATCCGCATCCCCGGCTGGACCACCGGTGCCGTCATCAGCGTCAACGGCGTCACGCAGAACGTCACCGCCACCCCCGGGACCTACGCGACCGTCGACCGCGCCTGGGCCTCCGGGGACACCGTCACCGTCCGTCTGCCGATGCGCACCGTCGTACGGCCCGCCAACGACAACCCGGGCGTCGGTGCCGTCACCCACGGCCCGGTCACCCTGTCCGGAAACTACGGGGACACCACCCTCTCCTCCCTCCCTTCCCTGGACGTCGCCTCGATCAGGCGGGCCGGTTCCACCGCGCTCTCCTTCACCGCCACCGCGAACGGCGCCACCGTGGATCTCGGTCCGTTCCACGACGCCCACGGGCACAATTACACCGTCTACTGGAACACCGGCGGCCTCCCCTCCGTCCGCATCGCCGACGCCGCCGGCGGTCTGGTGCTCGGCATCCAGGACATGTCCACCGCCGACGGCGGCCGTGCCCTGCTCTGGTCCGACTCCGGGACCGCCGACCACGACTGGGAGATGGTGCCCGACGCGGGCGGCACCCATCGCTTGCGCAACGTCCACAGCGGCAAGGTGCTCGGCGTGCTCGACATGTCCACGACCGACGGCGCCACCGTGCTGCAGTGGACGGACAACGGCACCGCCGACCACCGGTGGACGCTCCACGACCAGGGCGACGGCACCTGCACGATCCGCAACGCCCACAGCGGGAAGCTGCTCGCCGTCCAGAACGACTCCCCAGCGGTCGGCGCCTTCGTCGTCCAGGACGCGGACGACGGTACGGCCGACAACCGCTGGCGCATCGTGCGCTGAGCCGGTGTTCCTCCGCCGCTCCACCGTGCTCGGCGGTCGCTCTCCGGGCCCGGATCGGTCCCGTGCGACGCAGGTACGGGCCGCGGGCGGCAGTGAGTAGGGCACCTCCTGTCACCGGCTCGGCGCGCTCGCCGAGAACCCGGCCGGATAGCATGCACACCGCTCCGGGGAAGGGCCCCGGACGGGTGTGCTTTCCAGTGGTTGGGGGTCCGCATGGTCGCGGGTCGTGTGGTGCGTTTCGACAGTGCGCGGGGCTATGGGTTCATCGCCCCGGACGACGGAGGCGAGGACATCTTCCTGCACGTGAACGATCTGCTCATTCCCGAGGAGTACGTGCGCTCCGGTCTGGTCGTGGAGTTCGAGGTGGAGAGCGGTGAGCGTGGGCTCAAGGCGTCGGGCATCCGGCTCCCCGAGGGTGAGCGGCCCAAGGCTGTGCGGCGCCACCAGGAGGCCGCACCGCGAGCCCCGATGTCCGACGAGAACGGCCATCCGATGTGCGATGTGCTGAGTTCCGACGAGTACCGGCGTGACGTGACGGAACTGCTGCTGACGTCAGGTCCGCAGTTGACCGCGGAACAGATCCTCACCGTCCGCAGCGCGCTCCTGAAGTTCAGCGAGGGCCACGGCTGGGTCGAGGACTGAGGCCGCGTTCCTCTACCCTGCGTGTTCCCACTGGGGCCAGGTGCGGGAACGGGCGAAGTCCCAGTGGGCGATGCCGGTCCGCGAGAACGTGCCCCTCGGCCGGCCCCGCACCCACGACGACACCCCGGTGTGGGAGGCCATCGACGCGGTCGGTCTGCGCGAAGCCGTCGACAGCCTTCCCGCAGGCCTGGACACCCTGTTCTCCTGTGACGTCTTCGGCGGCACCGAGCTCTCCGGCGGCCAGTGGCAGCGAGTGGCGTGCTCAGGGGCCCTGTACGGCACTGCTGTCCGACCTCGACGCCATGACCGAGGCACTCGGCGACTGACCGGGCGGCCGGAAGGACACCGGCGGGCGAGGCGACCGCGGCGCGGCAGGGCGACGACCGGCTACTCGATCAGCGCGTCCGCGACGATGATCACCAGGCCGATCAGCATGTCCAGGGCGCCTGCGCGGCAGGAGGCCAGGCGGCCGAGCCCGGCGGTGCGGGCGGCAAAGAAGCCCAGGGCGAAGAGGGTGACGGTGTTGCACAACAGGGCCGTGTCGGCGGCCGTCTCCTCCGCCCACCACCCGGCCGTCGCGGCGAGCAGCAGCGCCACGGTCGGCAGCACGGCGACGACCAGCGGCCACTCGGACAGCACCGCGCGCACTCTGCTCGGCCTGGCCGTGCCGTCGCCGGACGCGCGCTGGGCGATGACGTGCGCGTACCCGTGGGCGGCACCCGACGTCAGCGCGGTGAGCAGGACCCACAGCGCGTCCTGACCGGGGTTGGCCTCCTCTCCGGGAACGTCCAGCGCGGCCACCAGGGCGCTCGCCAGGACCAGGCCGTAGATGCCCTTGAACAGCCACCGCTCGGGTCGGCTCCGGAGGATTCCCCTCGGCGTGCCGCTGCCGGCGGGGACGGGGTCGGCGTGTTCGTTCATTCAGGCGAGCCAGTCGGTGTACCGGGTGGTGGCCAGGTGGGCCTCCTTGTCGGTGAGGACGTCGCCCTTGACCGCCGCGAACATGCCTGCGGTCGGGTCGGTGACGACCGTACGCCCGTCGCCCTTGCGGGAGAGGGTCAGGCGGCCCAGGTCGTCCAGCGGATACACGTCCGGTCCGCCGATGTTGCGGATGCCGTTCAGCGGGGTGCCCACGGCGACGTCCGCCACCGCGGCCGCCACGTCCTTCGCCGCGATCGGCTGGATCGGCGTCGCGGGCAGCCGGACGGAGTCGCCGTCCGACGTCCAGGACAGGACGGCCTCCATGAATTCCATGAACTGGGTGGCGCGCACGATCGAGTACGGGACGGGGCCGCGCCGCAGGATCTGCTCCTGGAGGAGTTTCGCGCGGTAGTAGTCCAGCTCCGGCACCCGGTCGACGCCGACGATCGAGAGGATGACGAAATGCTCCGTCCCGGCCCGCTGGGCCGCGGCCAGGAGGTTGTCCATCGAAGTCCGGAAGAAGGCCGGCGAGGCGTCGTCGAAGGTCGGGGAGTTCGTCAGGTTGACGACGACGTCGGCCCCCTCGACCGCCCGGTCCACTCCGTCGCCGGCGATCACGTCGACTCCCGTGGACAGCGAGTGGGGTACCGCCTGGTGTCCGGCTGCGTTCAGGTTCTCGACGACCTGCGAGCCGATCAGCCCCGTACCGCCGATGACCGCGACCTCCATGACGTGCCTCTCTTCCTTCCGGAGCCGGGTGCCTCAAGGAACCACTGTGTCGGTGTACGGAGAGGACGGCGCTTTGGACGCCCCGAAGGGATGAGTGTCCTCACGCGGCGGGCGACGACGCGGGGACAGGTCCGGGCCGGCCTTCGGCGGGCACGCGGTCGGTCCGCGTCAGGCGGCGCAGTCCGGGCAGATGCCGCGGTACGTCACTTCGACCTCGGAGACGGTGAAGCCGAAGGACCGGGACGGCGGGAGGTCCGCGAGAGGGTCGCCCGTCGGCCGGACGTCGCGCATCGAACCGCAGCGTGAGCAGAGCAGGTGGTGGTGGGGCCGGTGCGCGTTCGGGTCGTAGCGCTTGGCGCGGCCGTCGGTCGACACCTCGAGGACCTCGCCCCGGTGCACCAGTTCACGCAGGGTGTTGTACACCGTCGCGCGGGAGATCTCGGGCAGTCGCTCCGCGGCGCGGGCGTGCACCTCGTCGGCGGTCAGGTGCACGTGGTCTCCGTCGAGAACCTCGGCGACGACGCGGCGCTGCGCGGTCAGGCGCCAGCCGCGTTCGCGAAGCCTCCCCAGGAGATCACTCATGCGCAGCACCCTAGCAGGGAACGGCGTCAACTCAAGAGTGGATATCGCTCTAGATGGCACCTTGCCTTAGATCCTGTCCAAGGTAGGGTGTGCCCATGAACGCGCGGGGCAGCTTGCCCCGGACTGCCGGCCGGCCGGGACCGTCAGGCCTTGAGCGCCATGCGAAGAACCACACCGAGGAGCAAGCCTTGCCTGAGAACAACCAGAAGCCGCTGACCACGGTTGCCGGTGCACCGGTTCCCGACAACCAGAACTCCCTGACGTCGGGTCCCCGCGGGCCGATGCTCCTGCAGGACGTGTGGTTCCTGGAGAAGCTCGCCCACTTCGACCGCGAGGTCATTCCGGAGCGCCGGATGCACGCCAAGGGCTCGGGCGCCTTCGGCACCTTCACGGTGACGCACGACATCACGCGCTACACCAGCGCGAAGATCTTCTCCGAGATCGGCAAGAAGACCGAGCTGTTCGCCCGGTTCTCCACGGTCGCCGGTGAGCGCGGCGCCGCCGACGCGGAGCGCGACATCCGCGGTTTCGCCGTGAAGTTCTACACCGAAGAGGGCAACTGGGACCTCGTCGGCAACAACACCCCCGTCTTCTTCTTCCGCGACCCGCTGAAGTTCCCCGACCTCAACCACGCGGTGAAGCGCGACCCGCGCACCAACATGCGCAACGCCGAGAACAACTGGGACTTCTGGACCAACCTTCCCGAGGCCCTGCACCAGGTCACGATCGTGATGTCGGAGCGCGGCATCCCGGCCACCTACCGGCACATGCACGGGTTCGGGTCGCACACCTACAGCCTGATCAACGCCGAGGGCGAGCGGTTCTGGGTCAAGTTCCACCACCGCACGCAGCAGGGCATCAAGAACCTCACCGACGCCGAGGCCGAGGCCCTGGTCGGCAAGGACCGCGAGTCGCACCAGCGCGACCTCTTCGACTCGATCGAGGACGGCGACTTCCCGAAGTGGAAGCTGTTCATCCAGGTCATGCCGGAGGCCGACGCGGAGAACTACCGCTTCCACCCCTTCGACCTCACCAAGGTCTGGTCGAAGAAGGACTACCCGCTGATCGAGGTCGGCGAGTGGGAGCTCAACCGCAACCCCGACAACTACTTCGCGGACGTCGAGCAGGCCGCGTTCAGCCCGGCCAACGTGGTGCCCGGCATCAGCTTCTCCCCCGACCGGATGCTGCAGGGCCGGCTCTTCTCCTACGGTGACGCCCAGCGCTACCGTCTCGGCGTCAACCACCACCAGATCCCGGTCAACGCCCCGAAGAACCCGGTGAACTCCTACCACCGCGACGGCGGCATGCGCGTCGACGGCAACCAGGGAGCCACCCCGGGCATCGAGCCCAACTCCTACGGGCGCTGGCAGGAGCAGCCGGCCTACCGCGAGCCCGGCCTGGCCGTGGGTGCCGTCGCCGACCGGTTCAACTACCGTGAGGACGACGACAACTACTTCGAGCAGCCCGGCAACCTGTTCCGGCAGATGAGCCCGGAGCAGCAGCAGGTTCTCTTCGAGAACACGGCGCGCGCGATCAACGGCGCCTCCGAGCAGACCGTCGAGCGGCACATCGCCAACTGCACCAAGGCCGACCCGGCCTACGGCGAGGGCGTCCGCAAGGCGATCGAGGCTCTGGCCGCCGGCAACCTCTGACCGGCCGGTCGGGAAGACGCGCGGTACCTCCACCGCGCCGGCGTGGGCACCCGTGAGGTGCCCACGCCGGCGCGTGTACCGCCACGGAGACTTCATGGACATGCACAGCAACAGCGGTGGGCTGACTCCCGAACAGACGGAGCGCGTCGTGGCCATCGCCATGGATCTGGCCCGGGAGGGCGACACCGAGCAGCTGGTGGAGTTCGTGACACACGGGCTGCCGGTGGACGTACGCGATCCGGCCGGCAACACCCTCCTCATGCTCGCCGCATACCACGGTCACGCCGAGACGGTGCGGACCCTGATCCGCCACGGCGCCGACCCCGACCTGCGCAACGACAGGGACCAGTCCCCCATCGCCGGCGCCCTGTTCAAGGGTGCCGACGACGTGGTGGCCGTACTGCGCCGGGCCGGCGCGGACCTCGACGCCGGTACGCCGACCGCGCGGGCCGCCGCGGCCATGTTCGGCCGGGACCACCTGCTCGCGAGCTGACCCCGGCCGCGGGGACACGGAGCTGCCGGGGCTGATCGCGCGCCGCCTCCGGTTCCGGCTGGCCCGCGACTACCCGACCGAGGTCGCCTCCCTCGTCGCGAACCGGCCCCGGGCGGACCCCCCGACCCGGCGCGGTCGGGGTCCGCCCGGAGCCGGTACTCATCCCCCGGTACTCATCCCCCGGAACTGCGCCGACGGCGTACTGACGCCGGCCCGATGTGTATCCGGACGAGCACGTGCGCCGCCTGCTGGTGGCCTGATCCATCGGTGCGGACGCGCACTGCGAGCGGGGAAATGGGCGTCGAACTCAGCGCCCGGGAACGCGCGGTGGCGCGAAGACGTCTGTGAGCCTTCACAGGTTGATTGATCAACTCCCAAAGCTTGACCATGAATTACACACACCCTCTCTACACGGTGGCCCCGATGGTCTAGATTGACCGTGCTTCGGCCGTTCAGGCACGAGGCGACCGAAAATGATCTTTAGGTCGGGGGCAGGGGGGTCTGCTGCTACCACTGTGAGTTGGTCACATTTCTGTGACACGGCCGGAACGTCGTGCGCGGGCAGGCGGGGGCCGCCCGTGGGGAGGAACAGCGCGGCGCGGGAGGCGGGGGCCTCCCGAGGGGGAGGAACAGTGCTAGGCGAACACGTCGAACCACTGGGAACCTGGGGGGTTCTGTGCGGCAAGGGGGATTGGTCAGCGCGTTTCCGTCTGCGCGCGGACAGTTGGCGGAGGGGGCCATCGGCCGGCCCGCGGTCGACTGGGAGCAGCGGTACCGCCGTACCGTGATCACCAGCGATACCGTGACCACGGCCGTCGTGGTGGCGGGCATCGGCAATTTCTTCGGGGTTCGGGACGCGGCCAACTGGCACGAGAAATGGGGAATTCTCGCATTCGGCACCGAACTGCTGGTGCTGGGGGCGCTCGCGGTCAGCCGCTCGTGGTCCCCGGCCGTACTCGGCCAGGGAGCGGAGGAATTCCGTCGCCTCGGGCGCTCACTGTTCATGGCGACCGTCGTACTGGCGCTCGGCGGAATCGCGCTCACTTCGCGCAACATCAAACTCTGGATCTTCGTCGCCGTTCCCGCGATCGCGATCGTCACCATGGTCGCGCGGTATCTGCTGCGCCTGTGGCTGCACAGGCAGCGCAAGGAAGGGCGGTGTCTGAGACCGGTGCTGGCCGCAGGCAGCCCGGCGACCGTGCGCGACCTGATCACCCGGACCCGGCGCTTTCCGCACCTCGGCTGGCGGGTGGACGCGGTGTGCACGACGGACGGTCCCGGGCTCGAGGGCGGTGACCAACTGGACGGAGTGCCGGTCGTCGGCCCGCTGTCGGACGTCGCCGACCATGTCCGCCGCGACGGCTACCGGGTCGTCGCCATCACCCCGGATCCGCACTGGTCACCGCACCGGCTGCAGCGGCTGGCCTGGAACCTGGAGGGCAGCGACGCCGAGATGGTCGTGGCCCCCGTGCTCATGGAGGTGGCCGGCCCCCGGCTGCACGTCGACGCGGTGCTGGGGATACCGCTGCTGCGGGTCAGCATGCCGACCTTCACCGGAGGCCGCCGGGCGGTCAAAGCGGTCGTCGACCGGATGGGCGCGGCGATCCTGCTGACGCTGTTCGCGCCGCTGATGGTGTTCGTCGCAGTGCTCATTCTGGTGGACAGCCGGGGCGGTGTGTTCTACCGCCAGCGCAGGGTCGGCAAGGACGGTCGCGAGTTCACCATCGTCAAGTTCCGCACCATGGTCGCCGGAGCCCACCGGGCCCGGGCCGCGCTGGCCGACCGCAACGAGGGCGCGGGCCTGCTGTTCAAGCTCCGCCGGGACCCGCGGGTGACGCGGGTGGGCACGGTGCTGCGCCGGTACTCGATCGACGAACTCCCGCAGCTCTTCAACGTGCTCACCGGATCGATGTCGCTCGTCGGTCCGCGGCCGCCGCTGCCGGAGGAGTCCGCCGCGTACGGCCCGGACATCCGAAGACGGCTGCTGGTCAAGCCCGGCCTCACCGGTCTGTGGCAGATCAGCGGGCGCAGCGACCTGCCGTGGGAGGAAGCGGTCCGGCTGGACCTGCGGTACGTGGAGGACTGGTCACTCGCCCTGGACACCGTGATCTTGTGGAAGACGCTGCGTGCGGTGGTGCACGGGCAGGGGGCCTATTGATGCGCGGTGGTCGTCGGACCGGCGCGCGGACCGCAGGCCGTCACGGCCTGCCTGGGGGGAGGAACGGGTCATGAGGGTCAGTGTTTTCGGCCTGGGCTATGTGGGCTGCGTGTCGGCCGCGTGCCTGGCCGGCATGGGTCACGAGGTCATCGGGGTGGACGTGAACCAGGTGAAGGTCGACCTGGTCAACGACGGCAGGGCCCCGGTGGTCGAGGAGCGGATCGGTGAGCTGATCGCCGAGGTCGTGGGCACCGGAGCGTTGCGCGCCACCGGCGACGTCCGCGAGGCGATCATGGAAAGTGAGATGTCCCTGGTCTGCGTGGGCACGCCGTCGGAGCCCAACGGCAGCCTGTGCACCGCCTACTTGGAACGTGTCACCGAGGAGATCGGCGCCGCGCTGGCCGAGCGGGGCGGGCGGCACACCGTGGTGTTCCGCAGCACGATGCTCCCGGGCACCTGCATGAACCTGCTGGTACCGATCCTGGAGAAGTACGTCGGCGGTACCGCCGGGGTCGACTTCGGGGTCGCGGTCAACCCGGAGTTCCTGCGCGAGGGCACGAGCGTGCGGGACTTCTTCGACCCGCCCAAGACCGTCGTCGGCGAACTCGATCCGGCGAGCGGCGACGCGGTGCTGGCGCTGTACGACAGCCTGCCCGGCGAGGTGTTCCGGGTGCCGGTCGCGACGGCCGAGGCGATCAAGTACGCGGACAACGCCTTCCACGGCCTCAAGATCGGCTTCGCGAACGAGCTGGGTGCGGTGTGCCAGGCCCTCGGGGTGGACTCGCACCAGGTGATGGACGTGTTCCTGGCCGACCGCAAGCTGAACATCAGCCCCGCCTACCTGCGGCCCGGCTTCGCCTTCGGTGGCTCCTGCCTGCCCAAGGACCTGCGCAGTCTGGTCCACGCGGCGCAGCGGGCCGACGTGTCGGTGCCCATCCTCTCTCACGTGCTGCCCTCCAACTCGGCGCATCTGGAGCGCGCGGTGGAGCTGGTGGAGCGCACCGGTAAGCGCCGGGTGGGGCTGTTCGGACTGTCCTTCAAACCCGGCACCGACGACCTGCGCGAGAGCCCGCTCGTCGAGCTGGCGGAGCGGCTCTTCGGCAAGGGCTACGACCTGAAGATCCACGACGCCAACGTGAGCCTGTCCCGGCTGCTGGGCGCGAACCGCGAGTACGTCGAGAACCGGCTGCCGCACCTCGCGCAGCTGCTCGCGGACTCCGTCGACGAGGTCCTCGGGCACGCCGAGGTGTGCCTGGTCGGGACCAGGGATCCGGCCGTGCTGTCGGCGCTCCCTCATGGCGGCGGCCCGCTGCTGATCGACCTCATCCACCTTCCCGACGCCGACGCGCGCCGGGCCGAACCGGGGTACATGGGCCTTGCTTGGTGACACGACGTCCGGTGGCGCGACCTCCGGTGACACGCCGCGCGATGGCAGTGCCGGCGACCGGCCGGGGCGGCGCGCGCTGATTCTGGTGGAGAACCTGTCGGTGCCCTTCGACCGGCGGGTGTGGCAGGAGTGCACGACCCTGCGCGACGGAGGCTGGGAGGTGCACGTCATCTGTCCCCGCGGGACCACGCGGGACACGGAGGCGGAGACGGAGATCGACGGGGTGCGCATCCATCGCTACCCGTTGCGCGCGGCCACCGGAGGACCGGCCGGCTACCTGCGGGAGTACGGGGCGGCGCTCTGGCACACGGCCCGGCTGGCCCGCAGGGTCGGACGGGTGGACGTGGTCCACGCCTGCAACCCGCCCGACCTGCTGTTCCTGCCGGCCCTGTGGCTCAAGCGGCGCGGCGCGCGGTTCGTCTTCGACCAGCACGACCTGATACCCGAGCTGTACCTCTCCCGCTTCGGCCGCGGCAAGGACCTGCTCTACCGCGCCGTGTGCGCGCTGGAACGGCTGACCTACCGGGCGGCGGACATCGTGCTCGCCACGAACGAGAGCTACAAGGACGTCGCGATACGCCGGGGCGGCCGGCGCCCGGCGGACGTCTTCGTGGTGCGCAGCGCACCCGCGACCGACCGGTTCCAGCCGGTGCCGCCGGAGCCGGAGTTGAAGCGCGGCAAGCCCCATCTGCTGTGCTACCTCGGCGTCATGGGTCCTCAGGACGGCGTCGACTACGCCCTGCGGGCCCTCGCGAAGCTGCGCGACGAGCTCGGGCGGACCGACTGGCACGCGGTCTTCGTCGGCTCCGGTGACGCCTTCGACGCGATGGTGGCGCTGTCCCGGTCGCTGGGGCTCGCCGGCCAGGTGCAGTTCACCGGGCGTGTCCCGGACGCCGACCTGGTGCGCTACCTGTCCACCGCGGACGTGTGCCTCTCCCCCGACCCGCGCAATCCGCTCAACGACGTGTCGACCATGAACAAAGTCCTGGAGTACATGGCGATGGGCCGGCCGATCGTCTCGTTCGACCTCCGGGAGGCGCGGGTCTCCGCCGGTGACGCCGCCGTCTACGCGCCCGCCAACGACGAGACCGAATTCGCAGGGCTCGTCGCGCAGTTGATGGACGATCCGGAGAAGCGGGCCCGGATGGGCAAGATCGGCGAGGAGCGGATCAACGGGCAGCTTTCCTGGCGGAACTCGCAGGCGTCGCTGCTCGCCGCGTACGCCGCCGCCTGCCGTGACCACGCTCCGGTGCCGGCGGGCGCTCCGGACAAGGCAGGGAGAAGGCCGCGCCGTTGAGTGATGACACGATACGCCTGGTCACGGTCGGGCGGATTCTCCGTCGGCGCCGGCGGCTGCTCGCCGTCCTCGTCGTGGTGGGCGCGCTCGTCGGCTACGGCATCTCGGTGCTGTTCCCGCCGCGTTACACGGCGTCGGCCTCGGTCCTGCTGCCGGGGCCGTGGGAGGAGCGCGAGCTGCTCACCCAGGTGGAGATCGCGACCAGTTCGCCGGTGGTCGACCGGGCGGGCGACACGCTCCGCTGGAGCGGCGTCAGCGACAGGGAGCTGCGAGAGCGGGTGAGCGCCGAGATCGCCGACGGCAACATCATCAAGATCTCCGGGACGGCCGACTCCCCGGAGCGCGCGCAGCGGCTCTCCGACGAAGTCGCCCAGCAGTTCGTGACGTACGCGGCGCGCATCGCCAGCGGCACCACCGATCCCGAGGGGGCGACGGGGCCCGAGGCACTGCGGCAGCAGGTGACCCGGACCAACCAGCGCATCACCGACCTGGCCAACGCGGCCGACCCCGGGCAGACCGTGGAGAGCGTGCAGGCCCGCACCGAGCTCGAGAAGCTGCGCACCGCGCTGCAGGAGGCCATGCAGAAGCTCGACGAGGCCGACCCCGCGAGCAACAAGGCCGGTCTGGTCGTCATGGGGCCGGCCCCCCGGCCGACCGGCGAGGCTCCCCCGACCAGGTCGCAGCTCGTCGGCGGCGGGGCACTGCTGTTCTTCGTGCTCGCGATCGTCGGCCATCTCGCCGCCACCCGGGTCAACCGGCGGCTGCGCTCCGAACCGGAGATCGCCGCGGCGCTGGGCTCGGCGCTGCTGGGAACCGTGGACGTACCCGGGGAGCGGCGCGCGCACCGGCCGAAGGCACGCGGTGTGCGGGCCCGCCTCCGGCGGCTGCTGGGCATCGACACGCGGTGGGACCTGCCGGCCCCGCAGTCGTCCGGCGACGAGGCCGGCCGGCGGCTCCGCTACCGGCGGGTATGCGCCCGCCTGCGGGAACGCCTGCCGGCCGCCCGGCGGTTGCTGGTCGTCGTACCGGACGACGACGAGGTCGCCCGCCGGGCGGCCGGGCAGCTCGCCGCCGAGGCCGAGGGGGATCCGCTGCTGCGGGTGGTGGAGGTTTCGGTGTCCCGGCCGTTGGTGCCGGACCGCGACACCGAGTCCGGCGCCCTGGTCGTGCTCAGCGCGGGCGCCTGGACCGCCGAGGAACTCGCCGGTGTCGCGGAGGCGTGTGCGGACGGCGGGCACGAGGTCGTCGGCGTCGTCGTCGCCGGCGCCGTCCGGGCCCGTCGTTCGGGGCCGGCCGCCCGGCCTCCGGAGCCCGCCACCGCGGCGGCCGCTGTGCACGACCACGCGACGGGAGGTTCCGCATGACGACGAGTACGGCTGCCCAGTCGTCGGCCTCCGCTCCGCTGCTCGACCTGCAGGCACTGGTGGTGGCGGTGCGCAGGCGGCGCCGTCTGTGGGGCGCCCTGGCCCTGCTGGGGCTGCTGGTCGGCGCGGCCGTGGCGGTCCTGCTGCCGCCCCGGCCCGCGGCGGTGGCCAAGGTGCTGGTCGCGCACAAGGACGACCAGCCCAACGACACCGGAACGCTGATCCGCACCGATGTCGAGCTGCTGGCCACCACACGGATCGCCGAAAAGGCCCTGCGCTCCCTCGACTCCCGGGAGAACCCGGAAGACTTCATGCGCGACTACCGGGGCACCGGCCTGACCAACAACCTGCTGCGGATCGATGTGACGGCTGACAGCGACGCGGAGGCGGTGGCCCGGGCCAAGGCGCTGGCCGACGCGTTCGTCGCGGACCACGTGCGGCGGATGCGGGAGTCCGCCCAGGCCGAGGCCCAGTCCCTGCTCGACCAGCGCGACCGCATGCGCAAGGAGCTCGCCGAGGTCAACAAGGCGATCGGTGACCGGTCGCCGGACGACGATCCGAAGGCGTCGGCGAGCATCGAATCCCTCTACGCCCGCCGGGCCGAGCTCGACTCGCGGATCGCCGAATTCGACCAGCGAGCCGCGGAGGCGCGCACCGGCACGCCCGAGGTCGTCGCCGGCACCCAGATCGTCGACGCCCCGCACGCCGTCCGGCACTCGTTGCCCAGGGCCGTGGGCACCGACGCCGCGATCGGGCTCGTCCTCGGGCTCGTCCTCGGGCTCGCGCTGGCCGCGGTCGGCGCGGTGGTGGCGGACCGCCCCGTGCTGCGCCGGGACATCGCGGCGAACCTGGGCGCCTCGGTCCTCGCGGAGCTGCGCCGCGGACCCCGCCGGTCGGCGGGGCGGTGGCAGCGCCGGCGGACCCGTGCGGCACGCGAACGGCTCACCACCACGCTGGCCCGCATCGTGCGCCGCTCCGCGGAACCGTTGTCGCTCCTGGAGCTCGGCTGTGCGCGCGGCACCGGCGTGATCGCCCTGGACGTCGCCGGGGCACTGGAGGCGGACGGGCCCGTGGTCGTCGTCGACGGTCTGCCCGGCACGGAGCTCGCCGACAGCCGGCGCAGGCCAGGGGGTCCGGCCGTGCTCAGCGGTGAACGTGCCGCGGCCGAGCCACACCAGGGGCGCCGGCTCGGCGTGGGGTCGGTCGCGCCCGGCACGGCGTGGACGGACCTGCAGTACCTGGGCAGCCGGACGGTGCTCGTCGTGCGTGCGGGGCACGGCAGTGCCGCGTGGCTGCACACCGTGGCGCGGCAGCTCGCGGACCAGCGCATCACGGTGATCGGTGTGGTTCTGATCGACCCCGATCCGCGTGACCGTACCGACGGCACCCTGTGGGACGGTCCGCGCGTCGCGTCGCGCGGCCATGACGAAGGGCCGAAGCGGCACAACGGGACGGGGCGGCTCAGGACGGAACGGCCGTCGATGCCGGCCGCGCGGGTCCCCGACAGCGACCAGGAGGCGCGGTAGCACATGTGTGGCATCGCAGGCACGTACCACTGGCCGGACGGGAAGGCCGTGACCGACCGGCTCACCGATGTCCTCGCCCACCGCGGTCCGGACGGGGCCGGCCGGTACAGCCACTCCGCCGGCGGGGGCGAGGTGCACCTCGGACACCGCCGGCTGGCCATCATCGACCTGTCCGGGACCGGCGCCCAGCCGATGGTGTCGGACGGCCTCGCCCTGACGTACAACGGCGAGCTGTACAACGCGCCCGAACTGCGCGGCGAGCTGCGGTCCGCCGGGGTGCGCTTCCGCGGTACCTCCGACACGGAGGTGGTGCTCGAGGCCTGGCGGCGCTGGGGCACGGACTGTCTGCCACGGCTGCGCGGCATGTTCGCGTTCGCGGTCTTCGACGAGCGCACGGGTGAACTGGTGCTCGCCCGCGACCAGCTCGGCATCAAGCCGCTGTTCCTGCTGCGGCGCGGCGAGGGTGTGGTGTTCGCCTCCGAGCTCAAGGCGCTCGCCGCCGTGACCGGCGGGAAGCTGGAGGTGGACCACGCGGCGCTGGTGGCCTCGCTGCTGTACTACTGGGTGCCGGACTCGCGGTGCGCGTTCCGCGAGGCGGAGAAGCTGCCGCCGGGGAGCTGGCTGCGGTGCCGACCCGACGGACGGGTGGAGCGGGGCCGTTACTGGAACCTGAAGGACGTCGCCGCCGAGGGCCGGGAGCGGGCCCGCAGCGGCGAGCGGCCGGACCTCGCCGCCGTCGTCGAGGAGTCGACCCGGCGCCACCTGCTCTCCGACGTGCCCGTGGCGACCTTCCTCTCCGGCGGGCTCGACTCCAGCTATCTGACCGCGCTGGCGGCCCGTCACCAGCCCGGGATCTCCGCCTACACGATCGGGTTCCGCGCCGAGGACGCCAGGTTCGAGGCGATGCCGGACGACCTGCGCTACGCCCGGCAGGTGGCCGCGCGGTTCGGCGTCGACCTGCACGAGATCGAGATCGCCCCGGACGTGCTCGACCTGCTGCCGCGGATGACGTACCACCTGGACGAGCCGATCGGCGACCCCGCCGCGATCAACACCTTCCTGATCTGCTCGGCCGCCCGGGAGGCCGGGGTCAAGGTGATGCTCTCGGGGATGGGCGCCGACGAGCTGTTCGCCGGTTACCGCAAGCACCTGGCCAACCTGCTGGCGCTGCGCTACCAGCGCGTCCCGCGGCCGCTGCGGCGCGGGGTGTCCGCGGCCGTGGACCGGCTGCCGGTCGCGACGGGCCGTCGGGGGTTGCGGTCGGTGCGGTTCGCGAAGCGGTTCCTCTCCTTCGCCGATCTGCCGGAGGAGACCGCGTTCCGGCGCAGCTACACCATGTACGACCGGGAGGAGCTGCTCGCCCTGATCGACCCGGACCTGGCGGGCACGGTCGAGGACGTGCTGACCGAACACGCGGACGTCTACGAGGACAACGACCTCGACGACTTCGTGAACCGCATGTGCCTGGGCGACGCCCGGATGTTCCTGCCGGGCCTGAACCTCGCCTACACGGACCGCTCCAGCATGGCCGCGTCGACCGAAGTGCGGGTGCCGTTCGTGGACGTCGAGGTGGTCGAGGCGGCGTTCGCGGTGCCCGGTGACCGCAAGATCGTGGGACGGCAGGGCAAGGCCGTCCTGAAGGAGGCGGCCACCTCGATCCTGCCCCGGGAGATCGTGTACCGGCCCAAGGGTCTGTTCAGCGCTCCGCTGCGGGCCTGGATGAGCCGGGATCTGGCACCGCTGGTGCGTGAGGTGGTCAACGACGGCGAGCTCGTCCGTTCCGGGTTCCTGCGTCGCGACGCGCTGCGGCGGCTCGTCGCCGAGGACGCCGCCGGGCAGCAGGACTTCTCCAAGCACCTGTGGCACGTACTGACCCTCGAGTACTGGTATCGCGGCGCGACCGCCGGGGCCGGCCAGAACTCCTCATCGACGACGTAGGGCCTTCCCGCGCAGAGACAGCAGAGACCGGCACAGAGACAACGGGCACGGGCAACCGGCACAGAGACAAGAGGACTTCGGGTGAAACAGGTTGTGCAGAACTACAAGAGCGGCGAGCTGGCGCTGCTCGACGTGCCGGTGCCGGGCTGCAAGCCGGGCGGCGTACTGGTGCGGACCGCCTACTCGCTGATCTCCACCGGCACCGAGCTGATGAAGGTGTCCGAGGCCGGCATGTCGATGCTCGGCAAGGCCCGCTCCCGGCCGGACCAGGTGGCCAAGGTGGTGCAGAGCGTGGCCACCAACGGGGTGCCCGCCACCTACCGCAAGGTGATGGGCAAGCTGGACTCCTACACGCCGCTGGGCTACTCGCTGTGCGGGGTGGTCGAGCAGGTCGGCGCCGGGATCGACGACGTGAAGGCCGGCGACCTCGTGGCCTGCGCCGGCAACGAGCACGCGTTGCACGCCGAGTTGAACTGGGTGCCGAAGAACCTCTACGCCCCGGTGCCGGACGGTCTCGCACCGCGGGACGCGGCCTTCGGCACCGTCGGGTCGATCGCGTTGCAGGGTGTCCGCCAGGGCGAGTCGCGGCTCGGCGAAGTGGCCCTGGTCATCGGGCTCGGGCTGATCGGGCAGCTGGTGGTGCAGCTGCTCGCCGCCTCGGGCGTCCGGGTGGTCGGCGTCGACCCCGACGCGGAGCGCTGCGAGCTGGCCGAGCGGCTGGGTGCCGCGGCCTGCGGCGACCCCGCGTCCCCGGCCGTGGAGAGAGCCGTCGCCGAACTCACCGAGGGCCACGGCGTGGACCAGGTGTACCTGGCCGCCGGCGGCGGCAGCAATCAGCCCGTCGAGCTGGCCGCGCGGCTGTGCCGGGACCGCGGCCGCGTCGTCGACATCGGCAAGTGCCGTCTGGACCTGCCGTGGAACGCGTACTACGAGAAGGAACTCGACGTCCGGTTCTCCCGCTCCTACGGCCCCGGGCGCTACGACCCGGAGTACGAGCTGGAGGGGCGGGACTACCCGATCGGTTACGTGCGCTGGACCGAGCGCCGCAACCTGGCGTGCTTCCTCGATCTCGTCGCCCGGGGCCGCGTCGACGTGGAGCCCTTGATCTCCCACACGGCCGCCTTCGACGACGCAGTCGAGACGTACCGGCGCCTCAAGGACGGCGAGCTGAAGGCCGTGGCCGTGCTGTTCCGGTACCCGGAGCAGGCGGACGAGGCAGGGGCTTCGGCCGAGGCCCGGGCGGTGGCCGTGCCCGCGGTGCGGCGCGGTGGCGAGCCGCCGACCCCCGTCCGGGCCGCGAGGACGCCGGTGCGCCTGGCGTTCGTCGGCGCGGGGAACTACGCGAGCTCGATGCTGCTGCCGCATCTGGCACAGCGCGACGGCGTGGAGCTGTCGACGGTCGTCACCACCACGGCGCTGTCCGCGGCCAACGCGCAGCGCAAGTTCGGCTTCGCCGAGGCGACCACCGACCTCGACGCCGTGCTCGGCGACAAGTCCGTCGACGCGGTGTTCGTGGTCACCCGCCACAGCTCGCACGCCGAACTGACCCGGAAGGCGCTGCTGGCCGGCAAGGCCGTCTTCGTGGAGAAGCCGCTGGCGCTCACCGAGGAGGAGCTGACCGGCGTGCTCGCGGCGGTGGAGGAGTCCGGCAACGACCGGATCCAGGTGGGCTTCAACCGCCGGTTCGCGCCGCTGCTCCAGCAGGCCGGGCAGCGGCTGGGCGCCCGCACCGGGCCGGCGAGCCTGCGCTACCTGGTCAACGCGGGCCGCCTCGACCACGGCAGCTGGTACCTCCGGCAGGACACCGAGGGCTCGCGGTTCGCCGGTGAGGGCGGGCACTTCATCGACACGGCCAGCCGGCTGCTGGGCGCCGACCCGGTCTCGGTGTACGCCGTCGCCACGTCCGGCAACGAGGACCTTCAGGTCGTGCTGGGCTACCCGGACGGGTCCACCGCCACCATCAGCTACGTCACCTCCGGGGCGGCCGGCTTTCCCAAGGAGACGCTGGACCTGGTCGCGGACGGCAAGGTGCTGCAGCTCGACGATTTCGTCCGCACCTCCGTCTACGACGGCCGCAAGCGGTGGGTCAGTTCGCGGCTTCCCAAGGCCCGGGACAAGGGCCAGTCGGCCGAGCTGGCCGCGTTCGTCAGGGCCGTGCGCACCGGCGGCCCGATGCCGGTGCCGCTCACGTCGCTGGTCGCCACCACGGCGGCCACCCTCGCCGTGCGGGCCTCTCTCGCCTGCGGCGCTCCGGTGACCCTGGCGGAGGCGCGATGACGGTGAACTCAGGGAGTCCGGGCTGGTACCTGCGGCGGCTGTCCCGGATGGGGCCGAGTGAGGTCGGCGGACGGGTGGGCGACGCGGTGCGCAGGCGGCGGTGGCGGTCGGCGCGGCCGGTCGTCCCGAGCGTGACCGGCGCCCGGTTCACCGCCGTGCTGCCCGCCGGGACGATCGCCGCGGTGCCGCCGGACGCCGCGAAGCGTCTCGTCGCCGAGGCGGACCGCCTGATGGCCGGGCACGTCGAGTACTTCGGCGTGCTCCGCGACGATCTGGCCGACCCGGACTGGTGGTACGACCCGAAGACGGGCCGCCGGGCTCCCGAGGGTTACGCGTTCGACGTGCCGTACCGCGACGAGGACGTGGCCGGGGACATCAAGCAGATCTGGGAACCGTCCCGGCACCAGTACCTCACCGTGCTCGCCGCCGCCTACGCGGTCACCGGGAACGAGCGGTACGCCGAGCGGGTGGCCGAGCACCTGCGGTCGTGGTGGGCGTCCAACGCGCCGCTGCGCGGGGTGCACTGGGTCAGCGGCATCGAGCTGGGGATCCGGCTGCTGTCCTGGGTGTGGATCCGCCGGCTGCTCGACGGCTGGCCGGGCGCGGCCGCCCTGTTCGAGGACAACCCGGTGGCGCTGAAGCAGATCTGGCACCACCAGCGCTGGCTGGCCGCCTTCCCCAGCCGGGGCTCTTCGGCGAACAACCATGTCGTCGCCGAGGCCGCCGGACAGTTCGCCGCCGCCTGCGCCTTCGGGTGGTTTCCCTCGTCGGTGCGCTGGCGGGACGACGCGCTGCGGTCGCTGGAGCGGCACCTGCGCGGCAACACGTTCCCCTCCGGCCTCAACCGTGAGCTGGCCACCGACTACCACGGGCTCGTGCTGGAACTCGGCCTGGCGGCGGTGGCGGAGGCGGACGCCGCCGGCGTGCCGGTTCCCGCGACGGTCCGGCTGGTGCTGCTGCGGATGACCGACGCGCTCGCCGCCGTCGTGGACGGCCGGCTGCGGCCGCCGCGCCAGGGGGACGCGGACGACGGACACGGCCTGGTCGTGGACGGCGCGGGCACCGACCGCTGGGCCTCGCTGCTGGCCACCGGGGACGCCGTGTTCGGATCGCTTCCCTGGTGGCCGGGGGTGACCGGCACCGATGTGCGTACCCCGCTGCTGGCCGCGCTGATCCGGCCGTACGCGAAGGAGGGAGCCGCCCCGGCCGTGACGCGTCCGGCGAGCCGTCCGGCCCATTTCGCGGACGCGGGGCTCACCGTCCTGCGCGGTCCGGCGGGGATCTGGTGCCGCTGCGACGGTGGTCCGCACGGCTTCCTGTCCATCGCCGCGCACGCCCACGCGGACGCGCTGTCCGTGGAGGTGCGGCACGACGGGGTCGACGTGCTCGCCGACCCGGGGACGTTCTGCTACCACGGGCAGCCCGAGTGGCGGCGGTACTTCCGGTCGACCCTCGGCCACAACACCCTGGAGCTGGACGGCGCCGACCAGTCCGTATCCGGCGGCCCGTTCCTGTGGACGCGGCACGCCCGCAGCCGCGTCCTGGCGGTGGAGGCGTCCGACGAGGGCGTGTCGCGCTGGTGCGCCGAGCACGACGGGTACGGGCCCTCGGTGCACCGCCGCCGGGTGGAGCTGACGGCCGAGAGCCGTGAACTGCGGGTGGTGGACGAGGTGCGGGGCCCACGCCGGGCCGTGCGTCTGGCGTTCCACCTCGGCCCCGCGGTCGCGGCGGACCTGGTGGACAACCGGGCCGTGCTCACCTGGTCCCGGGACGGCGAGGAGCGCTCCGCGGTGCTCGACCTGCCCGGCGAGCTGTCCTGGCGGGCGCACCGCGGGGAGAGCGACCCGCCGCTGGGCTGGTACTCCCCCGGCTTCGGGCGCAAGGAGCCCGCCACCACGCTGGTCGGCACCGGCTTCACCGACGGCGCGCAGGGGTTCACGACCGTACTCGGATTCGGCGACTAGGAAGAGGAAGGGGGGACGCATGGGGATCACGTGGCGGGGCCGGGCACTGCCGGCCGCGGCGCCGCTGGTGCTGGCACTGACACTGCTGGCGACCGGCTGCGACGGCACACCGGACGACCCGGCGCCGAAGCCGTCCGCGTCGTCCTCCTCGTCGGGTGCGAGGCCCGTGGCCCGGGTCTGCGCGAAGCCCGCCGCCGGGCCGGCCGAGGCGCCCGAGGGAGCGGTGACCGTCGACCCGGGGGTCGTCGGCGACCTGGCGGCCAAGACCCGGAACAGCCCCGCGCACACCACCTTCTGGCTCCGGCCGGGCAAGCACCGGCTGGAGTCCGACCGCTACTCCCAGGTCGCCCCCAAGGAGGGGAACCGGTACATCGGCGCGCCGGGAGCGGTGCTCGACGGGCACAAGACCAACCAGTACGCGTTCGGCGGGACGGCACGCGACGTCACCATCAGCCATCTCACGGTGCAGGGTTTCGCCGCGCCGCACGACGAGGGCGTGGTCAACCACGACTCGGCCGACGGGTGGGTGATCGAGCACGCCACGATCCAGTACAACTCGGGCGCCGGACTGATGGCCGGCGACCGCCAGGAGGTCCGCGCCAGTTGTCTGCGCGGCAACGGCCAGTACGGCATGAACGCGTACAAGGGCGACGGCATCATCAACGACCTGGTGGTCGAGGGCAACGAGATCGTGGGGAACAACACCGGCGACTGGGAGCGGAAGCGGCCGGGCTGCGGCTGCACCGGAGGTGTCAAGTTCTGGGCCGTCCAGGGTGCCGACGTGCGCGGCAACTGGGTGCACGACAACCGCGGGACCGGACTGTGGGCGGACACCAACAACAACGACTTCCTCATCGAGGACAACGTGCTGGAGTCCAACGACGGTGCCGCGCTGATCTACGAGACCAGCTACAACGCGGTCGTCCGGGAGAACACGATCCGGCGCAACAACTGGGTCGAGGGCCGCGAGAACACCGACGGCGGCGACAACTTCCCGTTCGCGACCGTCTACATCTCCGAGTCCGGCGGCGAACCGCGCGTCGAAGCCCGCACGGACAAGATCGAGATCTACCGGAACGTACTGGAGGACAACTGGTCCGGGATCACCCTGTGGGAGAACGCCGACCGGTTCTGCAACAGCCCGGCCAACACCTCGTCCGGTGACTGCACGTTGCTGGTGGAGAACACCGACCGCTGCGCACGCCCGGCCATCGCTGAGGCACCTCTGTACGCCGACTGCCGGTGGAAGACCCAGCGGGTGGACATCCACGACAACCGCTTCGTGCTGGACAAGTCGGTCGTCGAGTGCACGGTCAACTGCGACCGCATGGCACTGCTGGCCAACTACGGCACTTATCCGGACTGGTCCCCCTACCAGGGCGAGCGGGTGGCGGAGGCCGTCACCCACCTCCAGCACAACCGCTGGCACGACAACGTCTACGTCGGACCGTGGCAGTTCGTCGCCCACGACCCGAGCCGGGTCCTCGACTTCGAGGAGTGGCGGAGCGCGCCCTACCGGCAGGACGCGGGCAGCACCTTCCGCACGCGGGGAGGGGGTTGAGATGGAAGCGGACCGCACGCCCAAGCTGGTCGGGACGGTCTGGGGGCTGCTGGTCCTCAACACGCTCGGTTCCACGGGGGCGGAGACCATCGTCCCGCTGCCCCGCTCGCTGATCCAGATGGTCACCATGGGCGCGCTGGCCGTCGCGTTCACGCTGGCGCTCGCGCTCAATCTCCGCCTGCGCGTGCGCCCCAGCGCCTACCTGCTCCTGCTCACCCTGCTGCTGGTGCCGAGCGTGATCTCCAGCGCGGGCCTGGAGTCGGGGTTCGGCGCGCTGTTCCGCTGTGCCCGGCTGGCTCTCTTCGTCGGCACCCTGTGGCTGCTCAGCCGCTGGTGGGACGGCAGCACGACGTTCGTACGGCAGCACATCCGGATGTACTTCGTGGTCCTGTGCTCGGTGGCCGCCGGTGCGCTCGTCTCTCCGGGCGCGGCCCTGCCCGACCTCTACGGCGGGCGGCTGGTCGGCGCGTTGTGGCCGCTCACCCCGCCGCAGATCGGGCAGTACGCCGCGGTGATCATCGGACTGTCCGTGCTGCTCCTTCTCAGCCACCGGACCGACCGGCGCAGCGCGGCCATGGTGATCGTGCCCTCGCTCGTCCTGCTGTTGCTGACCCATACCCGTACGGCCACGCTCGGCCTGCTCGTCGGTCTGGCGCTCGCGATCGGCTCGCTCACCCTGACCAGTGCCGCCGCCCGCCGGTTCTTCTCCTGGGCGGTGCTGTGCGCCGCGGTGGCCGCGGTGGTGTTCGCCTCCGCGCTGCAGGCGTGGTTCCTGCGGGGGCAGAGCGAGGAGAACTTCAGCAATCTCACCGGCCGGGCCAAGGTCTGGGACGCTCTGCTGGCGGCGCCCCGGACGACCGGGGAGAAGGTGTTCGGCATGGGCCTGGGCGACAAGTCGTTCGACGGGCTGCCGATCGACAACAGCTGGCTGGCCGTCTACCACGAGCAGGGACTGATCGGCGTCGCCCTGGTGGTGGCGGTCTTCGTCGTGTTGGGCGGGGTCGCGCTGCTGCGGCCGCCGTCCCCGGCAAGGGCCTGCGCGATCTTCCTGATCAGCTACTGCGCACTGGCGTCGTACACCGAGGCGGGTCTCGGCGACGCCTCGCCGTATCTGCTGCATCTGGCCGTGGCCGCCTCCCTGCTGGCGGAACCGGCCGCGGCCACGCCCCTGTCGACGCCCGAACCCCCTCGACGCCGCGTCCCGCGCTGGGCCCGCACCTCGGAGGTGACCTGAGCATGCACGTCCTCGTGGTGCACAACCGCTACAACTCGGCGCAGCCGAGCGGCGAGAACAACGTCGTCGACCAGGAGGTGGAGCTGCTGCGCACGGCCGGCCACCGGGTCGGGGTGTTCGAGCGGCGCAGCGACGACATCGCCGGCCGGTCCCTGCTCGGCAAGGTCGCGGTGCCGCTCATGGTGCCGTGGAATCCGGCGGTCCGCACGGAGCTCGCCGCCCGGCTGCGGGCCGAGCGGCCGGACGTGGTGCACGTCCACAACGTCTTCCCGCTGCTGTCGCCCGCGGTGCTGGCCGCCTGCGCCGACGCGGGGGTGCCCGCCGTCGCCACGCTGCACAACTACACGCAGGTCTGCCCGCCCGGCACGCTGCAGCGCGACGGCCGGCCGTGTACCGAGTGCGTCGGGTCGGGGCCGCTGCCCGCCGTCCGGCACGGCTGCTACCGCGGTTCCCGGCTGGCGACGGTGCCGCTCGCGGTCAGCCTGTCGGTCAACCGGCGGCGCTGGTGGTCCGGTGTGGAGCGGTTCTTCTGCATCTCCGCGGCGCAGCGCGACGTCCTGGTGCGGGCGGGCATGCCGGCCGAACGACTGGCGGTGAAGCACAACTTCGTGCCCGACCCGGACGCCCGCCGTTCGGGCACCGGCGAGCACCTGCTGTATCTCGGCCGGCTCGCGGAGGCCAAGGGCGTACGGCTGCTGATGGCCGCGTGGGACGAGATCGCCGCGGCCGGCGGTGTGGGTGTCCCGCTCGTCATCGCCGGCACGGGGCCGCTGGAGCGCGAGGTGACCGCCTGGGCGGCGGGCCGGGACGACGTGCGCTGCGTCGGCCTGTACGACCCGGAGCGGTGCCGTCGGGCGATCGCCCGGTCGGTGGCCGTGGTGGCTCCCTCGACGTGGCTGGAGGCGTTCGGTCTGGTGGTGGTGGAGGCGATGGCGGCGGGGGTCCCGACCGTCGCCGCCGGACACGGCGCCTTCGTCGAGCTCGTCGAGGACGGGGTGACCGGGTTGCTGCACCGGCCGGGCGAGCCCGCCTCGCTCGCGTCGTGCCTGCGCCGGATCACGGCCGAGCCGGGCCGGAACCAGGAGATGGGCCGGGCGGCCCGGCGCCGTTACGAACAGGGCTTCAGCCCGGCCGTCGGGCTGGAGCGCCTGCTGAAGGGGTACCGCACCGCGATCGCGGGGCGGTCAGCACTGGCTCGCGGCGGGGACACCCCCGCGGGCAGGGGGAATGGGGGCAGTAGATGACACGATGCCGACTCTGCGGCTCGGCGGCGATGGAAAGCGTCGTCGATCTGGGAGCGACCCCTCCGTGCGAGAGTTTTCTCGCCGCGGACCAACTGGACCGGCCGGAGCCGACGTACCCGCTGCACCTGCGGGTCTGCACCGACTGCTGGCTCGCGCAGATCCCGGCGCTGATCACGCCGGAGGAGACGTTCACGCAGTACGCGTACTTCTCCTCCTACTCGACCTCCTGGGTGGAGCACGCGCGGACGTTCGTCGCCGGCGCCGTCGATCGGCTGGGGCTGGGTCCGGACGCCTTCGTGGTCGAGGTCGCGAGCAACGACGGGTACCTGCTGCGGCACATGGTGGACCGCGGGATCCGCTGCCTCGGCATCGAGCCGTCGGTGAACGTCGGCGCGGCGGCGCGGGATGCGGGCGTGCCCACGCTCACGGAGTTCCTGAGCCCGGACACCGGCGCGGGCGTCCGCGCCGAGCACGGCCCGGCGGACCTGGTCGTGGCCAACAACGTGTACGCGCACATCCCCGACGTGGTCGGCTTCACGCAGGGGCTGCGTGCCCTGGTCGCCGACGACGGCTGGGTCTCCGTCGAGGTGCAGCACCTGCTGACGCTGATCGAGGAGAACCAGTACGACACGATCTACCACGAGCACTTCCAGTACTACACGGTCGCCTCCGCGATCCGGGCGCTGGCGAGCGGCGGACTCGCACTCGTGGACGTCGAGTTGCTGCCCACGCACGGCGGTTCCATCCGGCTGTGGGCCCGGCCGGCCGAGGTGGCCGGTGAGCCGAGCGGGCGGGTGGCCGACGTACTGGACCGGGAGAAGGCGGCCGGGCTGCGGGAGCTGTCCGGGTACACCGAGTTCTCCGCCCGGGTGGCCAAGGTGCGCCGGGACCTGCTGCGGTTCCTCATCGAGGCGGCCGAGCGGGGCGAGACGGTGGTCGGCTACGGCGCCCCGGGCAAGGGCAACACCCTGCTCAACCACTGCGGCATCCGGCCCGACCTGCTGTCGTACACGGTCGACCGCAACCCGTACAAGCACGGCAGGTTCACTCCGGGCACCCGTATCCCGATCCTGTCGCCCGAGCGGATAGCCGCCGACCGGCCGGACTACGTCCTGGTCCTGCCGTGGAACCTGCGGGCCGAGCTGGTCGAGCAGCTCTCCTTCGTGCACGAGTGGGGCGGCCGGCTGGTCTTCCCCATCCCGGAACTGAGCATCGTCGAGGCCGCGTCTCGAAAGGTCACAGCATGAAGGTCGTACTGTTCTGCGGCGGTTACGGGATGCGGATGCGCGAGGGCGCGTCCGACGACGTGCCCAAGCCGATGGCGATGGTCGGTCCGCGGCCGCTGATCTGGCACGTCATGCGCTACTACGCGCACTTCGGGCACAAGGAGTTCATCCTGTGCCTCGGGTACGGCGCCCACCACATCAAGGACTTCTTCCTCCACTACGAGGAGACGACGTCCAACGACTTCGTGCTGCGGGACGGGCGCACCGAGCTGCTGTCCACGGACATAGCCGACTGGACGATCACGTTCGCGCAGACCGGGATCGAGTCGCCGATCGGGGAGCGCCTGCGCCGGGTGCGACACCATCTGGACGGCGACGAGATGTTCCTCGCCAACTACGCCGACGTGCTCACCGACGCGCCGCTGCCGCGGATGATCGACTCCTTCGCCCGGCGGGATGCCGGTGCGTCGATGATGGTGGTGCCGCCGCAGTCCTCGTTCCACTGCGTGGACCTCGGTGAGGACGGTCTGGTGGGCGGCATCACGCCCGTGAGCGACCTGCCGCTGTGGGAGAACGGCGGCTACTTCGTGCTCCGTCAGGAGGTCTTCGACCACATCCCGGAGAACGGGGACCTGGTGGCCGACGGATGCACCCAACTGGCCAAGCGCGGCCGGCTGGTGGCGCATCAGCACCGCGGCTTCTGGAAGCCGACCGACACCGTGAAGGAGCGGGCCGCGCTCGACGCCGCCTACACCCGGGGCGAACGCCCGTGGGCCGTGTGGGAACGCGACGACGCTGCGGCGCGTGGCGGGGTGAGGTCCGCGTGATCCGGCTCGGCGCCGGACGCCCGGACCGGGTCGTCGCGGTGGGCGCGCACTGCGACGACATCGCCATCGGCGCCGGCGGCACCCTGCTGACGCTGTGTCTGGCCCGGCCGGGTTTCCGCGTCGACGCGCTGGTGCTCTCCGGCGGTGGCGGCGAACGGGAGCAGGAGGAGCGGGCGGCGCTCGCCGCCTTCTGCCCGGGCGCCGACCTGCGGCTGACCGTGCTCAAGCTGCCGGACGGCCGCATGCCGGCGCACTGGGAGGAGGCCAAGGCCGCGGTCGAGGAGCTGCGCGAGCGGACGGAGCCGGATCTCGTGCTGGCGCCGCGCACCGACGACGCGCACCAGGACCACCGCGGCCTGGCGAAGCTGATGACCACCGCGTTCCGCGACCATCTCGTGCTCCGCTACGAGATCGTCAAGTGGGACGGCGATCTGGGCCGCCCGTCGGCGTACCAGCCGTTGACGCCGGAGATCGCCGAACAGAAGGTGCGGCTGCTGCAGGAGCACTATCCCTCGCAGCGGCACCGGCCCTGGTACGACCGGGAGGCCTTCCTCGGTCTCGCCCGGATCCGCGGCATCGAATGCCACGCCCGCTACGCCGAGGCGTTCGACGTCGCCAAACTCACTCTCAACCTGGGGGGTTGAACCTTGCGCGTACTGCTCACCGGACACCAGGGCTACCTGGGCACCGTGATGGCCCCGGTCCTCACGGCCGCCGGACACGAGGTCGTCGGCCTCGACGCCGGCCTGTTCGCCGACTGCGTCCTGGGCCCGGCGCCCGACGACCCGCCCGGACAGCGGGTCGACCTGCGCGACGTCACGGCCGAGCACGTGGCCCGCGTGGACGCGGTGATCCACCTGGCCGCGCTCTCCAACGACCCGCTGGGCTCGCTGGCGCCGGAGCTGACCTACGACATCAACCACCACGCGTCGGTGCGGCTGGCCCGGCTGGCCCGCGACGCGGGGGTGCAGCGCTTCCTGTACGCGTCGACGTGCTCGGTCTACGGCGCCGCGGGCGGCGGCGAGCTGGTGACCGAGGACGCGCCGCTGCGGCCGGTGACGCCGTACGCGGAGTCCAAGGTGCGGGTGGAGGACGACCTGCACGCGCTGTCGGACGGCGACTTCAGCCCGGTGTACATGCGCAACGCGACCGCCTTCGGTTACTCGCCCCGGCTGCGCGCCGACATCGTGCTGAACAACCTGGTGGGCCACGCCCTGTTGTCCGGTGAGGTGCTCGTGCTCTCCGACGGCACCCCGTGGCGGCCCCTGGTGCACGCCGCCGACATCGCGCGGGCGTTCGCCGCCGCGCTGGTGGCGCCGCGGGAGGCGGTGCACGACCGGGCGTTCAACATCGGCAGCGAGGTCAACAACGTCACGGTCGCCGAGATCGCCGAGGAGGTGGCCGCGGCGGTGTCCGGTTCGAAGGTGGTGATCACCGGGGAGACGGGCGCCGATCCGCGCTCGTACCGGGTGGACTTCTCCCGGTTCCGTGCCGCGATCCCCGGCTTCGACTGCGAGTGGACGGTGAAGCAGGGCGCGCTCGAACTCGCCGACGCCTACCGCGAGCACGGGCTGACCCGGGAGGACTTCGAGCGGCGCTTCACCCGCCTCGCGGTGCTGCGCGAGGCCTCCGAGACCGGCGCCGTCGACGACACCCTGCGGTGGCGCCGATGACCCAGACCGGAGAGGAGATGTACGCGCTGGTGGAGCGGCTCTATCCGCTGTGCCGGAGCATCACGGGCGACGGTGTGCGCGCCACCCTGCGGATCGTCGACGAGTACATCCCTCTGCACGTGCACGAGGTACCGACCGGGACGCAGGTGCTGGACTGGACGGTGCCGCAGGAGTGGAACATCCGGGACGCGTACGTCGCCGACGCCGACGGCCGCCGGGTCGTCGACTTCGCCGCGTCGAGCCTCCATGTGCTCGGCTACAGCGTGCCGGTGTCGGCGACCATGCCGCTGGCCGAGCTCCGTCCGCACCTGCACACCCTGCCGGACCAGCCGTCCCTGGTGCCGTACCGCACGAGCTACTACAAGGCGGAGTGGGGGTTCTGCCTGGCTCAGCAGACCCTGGACGCGCTGCCCGAGGGCGAGTACGAGGTCCGCATCGACTCGACCCTGGCGGACGGCCACCTCACCTACGCCGAGCACGTGGTCCCGGGGCAGGTGCCCGACGAGGTGATCGTCTCCTGCCACGTCTGCCACCCGTCGCTGGCCAACGACAACCTGGCCGGCATCGCGGTGGCGACGTTCCTGGCCCGGGAGCTGGCGGAGCGGAACCCGTACTACACCTACCGGTTCGTCTTCGCGCCCGGCACCATCGGGGCGATCACCTGGCTGGCCCGCAACAGGGAGCGGGTGGAGCGGGTCAAACACGGTCTCGTGCTGGCCTGCGCGGGTGACCCGGGGCAACTGACGTACAAGCAGAGCAGGCGCGGCGACGCGGAGATCGACCGGGTGCTGCGGCACGTGCTGTCCACCTCCGAACGACCGCACCGGGTCACGGAGTTCACGCCGTACGGCTACGACGAACGGCAGTACTGCTCGCCCGGGTTCGACCTCGGCGTGGGCTCGCTCACCCGGACCCCGTACGCGGGCTACCCCGAGTACCACACGTCGGCGGACAATCTGGACTTCGTCTCCCCGGCGGCGATGGCGGACACGCTCGCGGTCTGCCGCGAGGCGTTCGCGGTCCTCGACCGCAACCGGCGGTACGTCAACCTCAGTCCGTACGGGGAGCCGCAGTTGGGGCGGCGCGGGCTGTACGACTCGCTCGGCGGCCGCAGCGACGCGAAGCAGGCCCAGATGGCCATGCTCTGGGTGCTCAACCTCTCCGACGGCGAGCACAGCCTGCTCGACGTCGCCCAGCGGTCCGGGCTGCCGTTCGAGACCGTCGCCGTCGCCGCCGACGCCCTGCACGGCGCCGGACTGATCAAGGCATGACGCCGATGACCGTCGAGGGGGAGAAGACGACGACACCGGCGGAGCCCGCGCGGCGGGGCGTCGTCGGCAGGCTGTCCTGGGGGCTGGCCGACCAGGCGGCCTCCAGCCTGTCCAACTTCGTGGTGGGCATCTACGTGGCACGCTCGCTGGGGCTGACCGCGTTCGGCGTGTTCAGCCTGGCCTGGGTGACCTACGGCGTGGTCCTCAACGTCTCCCGCGGGCTGGCCACCGACCCGCTCGTGGTGCGCTTCAGCGGCGTGCCGGAATCGTCCTGGCGCGGGGCGGTGGCCCGGTCGTCGGGTTCCGCGCTCCTGGTCGGCGCCGGTATCGGAACGGTGTGTCTGGTCTCCGGGCTGGGCATCGGCGGCCAGGTGGGAGCCGCGTTCGCCGCTCTCGGCGTCGTACTGCCGGGACTGCTGCTCCAGGACGCCTGGCGGTACTCGTTCTTCGCCGCCGGCGTCGGCCGGAAGGCGTTCGTCAACGACGTCGTGTGGGCCGTCGCGCTCGTCCCGGCCATGGTGGTGGCGGCCCGCGTGGGCAGTGTGCCGGCCTTCCTCCTCGCCTGGGGCGGGTCGGCCGCGGTGGCCGCGGCGTACGGCTGGTTCCAGTCCGGCATCCGGCCGAGACCGGCCGGAGCGCGCGAGTGGCACCGCGACCACCGCGACCTCGGCTACCGGTACCTGGTCGAGAACGTCGGTGTCAGCGGCGCGGGTCAGGTGCGGGCGTACGGGCTCGGCGCGATCGTCGGGGTCGGCGCGGTGGGTGTGATCCGGGGCGCGGAACTCCTGCTCGGCCCGTTCCTCGCGGTGCTGATGGGGCTGTCGCTGGTCACCGTGGCGGAGTCGGCGCGGGTGCTGCGGCAGGCCCCGGAGCGGCTCGGGAAGTTCTGTTTCCTGCTCGGCGGCGGGCAGGCCGTCGCCGCGCTGCTGTGGGGCACGGCGCTGCTGCTGGTGCCGGACCGGCTCGGCGAGCTCGTTCTCGGTGACGTCTGGAGCTCTTCCTCGGAACTCATCGTGCCGGTCACGCTCGGTGTCGCGGGCGCCGGGCTCGGCACCGGCGCGGCGGCCGGGCTGCGGGCGCTCGCCGCGGCCCGGCGCAGTCTGCGCTGCCAGTTGTTCGCCTCCGCCTGCTATGTCACCGGCGGGCTCGGCGGAGCGGTCGCGGGCGGCACGGTCGGTTCCGCCTGGGGCGCCGCGGCCGCGTCCGTCTGCGGTTCGGCCGTGTGGTGGCTGCAGCTGCGGGCCGCCCTGCGCGAGCGCCACCACCCTTCCATTCCCGAAGTGAGGACCACATGACCGCCCACCCCCGGCTGAGCATCGGCCTTCCCGTCTACAACGGCGAGGAGTACCTGGCCGAGTCGCTGGACGCCCTCCTCGGGCAGACTTACGAGGACTTCGAGCTGGTGATCTCCGACAACGCGTCGACCGACGGCACCCAGGACATCTGCCGCCGGTACGCCGCGCTGGACTCCCGCATCCGCTACATCCGGCTGCCCCGGAACATCGGTGCCGCCCCGAACCACAACTACGTGTTCACCGAGTGCCGCGGCGAGCTGTTCAAGTGGGCCTCGCACGACGACCTCTACGCCCGGGACCTGCTGCGCAGCTGCGTCCAAGCGCTGGACGAGCGGCCGGACGTGGTCCTGGCGCACAGCGGCCAGGCGGTCATCGACGGCGACGGCAAGGTGAAGGTCCCCTACGAGTACGGGCTCGCCACCGACTCGCCGCACGCTCCGGAGCGCTTCCGCAGCCTGCTGTTCGAGCCCGGCGGTGACGACTTCTACGGGGTGATGCGGGCCGACATGCTGCGCCGCGTGAAGCCGCACGACAGCTACCACCACGCGGACCGGACGTTCGTCGCCGAGATCACCCTGCACGGGCCCTTCCACCAGGTGCCGGAGCTGCTGTACTTCCGCCGCGACCACCCCACCCGTGCCGAACGGGCGAACCCCTCCAAGCGCTCGCGGTGCGTCAACCTCGACCCGCGCCGGGCGGGCCCGCTGCACCCGACGCCCCGCCTGCTCGCCGAGTACGTCTGGGGCTTCGTCTCCGCGATCGGGCGGGCGCCGTTGTCCTCGGCCGACCGGCGGGCGTGCCACCGCCATCTGGCCGCGTGGATGACCAGCCGCATCCGGCCCGGCGCCGGCGAGCGGGTCGAGGACCGCACCCCCGCCGGCCCGGGCCGGCTCACCGTCTCCGTCGACGCCCTCGTCGCCGGCCGCGAGAAGAGGCAGGCATGACACTCAGCGAAACGCCGGTGCGCATCGGCTTGTTCGGCCTGCTCGGCTCCGGCAACAGCGGCAACGACGGGTCGCTGGAGGCCGTGCTCGACCACCTCCGCGCCGCGCGTCCCGGCGCGGTCGTGGACGCGATGTGCGGCGGGCCCGAGATCGTCGCGACCCGGTACGGCATCCCCGCGACGCGGCTGAACTGGTACCGCGGTGAGTACCGGACCGCGTCCCGGGTGAGCGCGATCGCGGCCAAGGGTCTGGGCAAACTCGTCGACGTCGTCCGCACCGCCGCCTGGGTGCGCCGGCACGACGCGGTGATCGTGCCGGGTACGGGCGTCCTGGAGACCACGCTGCCGCTGCGGCCGTGGGGCTTCCCGTACTCGCTGTTCCTGCTCTGCGCGACGGGCCGGCTCTTCGGCACCCGGGTCGCGCTGGTCAGTGTCGGCGCCGGCCCGATCGGCAACCGGCCGACCCGGGCCCTGACCCGCTGGTCGACGCGGCTGGCGGCGTACCGGTCGTACCGGGACACCCAGTCGCGCGACGCGATGCGGGCGATGGGCGTGAACACCGCGCGGGACGAGGTCTACGCGGACCTCGTGTTCGCCCTGCCGGCGCCGTCGGCGAACGAACCCGCGGACACGCCGGGCCCGGTCTGCGTCGGCGTCATGGACTTCCACGGGAACAACGACGAACGCGACCGGGCCGAGGAGATCCACCGGCGCTACCTCGACGGGACGACGCGGTTCGTCCGCGCGCTGGTCGAGGAGGGGAGGCCGGTCCGGCTGCTCACCGGCGACGAGCTCGACCGGCCGGTGGCCGCCGCGATCGTCGACGCGGTGGGCTCACCGCTGGTCACCGTCGCCGAGGCGGCCTCGCTGGCCGACCTGATGAAGGAGACGGCGTGTGCCGACAGCGTGGTGGCGACCCGCTACCACAACATCGTCTGCGCACTGAAGGTCGGCACACCGACGCTCGCCCTGAGCTACTCGGTGAAGAGCGACGTACTCATGGCCGAGATGGGCATGGGTGCATACTGCCACCCGGCCCGCGAGGCCGACGCCGACCGGTTGCTCGAACAGTTCCGCGAGCTCGAGCGGAACGCGGCTCGGCTGCGGCGGACCCTCTTCGAGCGGAACCTGGCCGTCGCCCGGCGCGTCGAGCAGCAGTTCACCGACCTGGCCGCGGCGCTGTTCCCGGCGACCGACCCCACCCACGCCCTGCGGGAGACACCATGAAGGCGACCGAAGTTCCCCGGATCGCCGGCGCGTACCTGTTCGAGCCGACGCCGCACGCCGACGAGCGCGGCTTCTTCTGCCGCACCTTCGACGCCGACGTGGTCCGCTCGGTGGGCCTCGACCCGGCCGCGTTCGTCCAGGACAGCGTGTCCCGCTCGGTCCGGGGTGTGCTGCGCGGCCTGCACCTGCGCTCCGGCGCGGGCGAGGCAAAGCTGGTGCGGTGCTCGTACGGCAGGATCTTCGACGTCGTCGTGGATCTGCGGCCGGACTCGCCGACGTACCTGGGCAGGGCCTTCTTCGAGCTGTCCGGCGAGACGCAGGCGACCCTGTACATCCCGGCGGGATGCGCGCACGGCTTCCAGTCGCTGACGGACACCTCCGACGTCTCGTACCGGATCGACCGCCCGCACGACCCCGCCGAGGACGTGACGATCGCCTTCGACGACCCGGAACTCGCCATCGACTGGCCGCTGCCGGTCACCTCGATGTCCGAGCGGGACCGGCGGGCACCGAGCCTCGCCGAGGTCCTGAAGCACAGGGAAGGGTGAAGCACCGAGTGAACGCGGAAGAGTTGAGTCTGCCCCGCTCGCGGCAGGCGAACGAGCGGTTGCACGCCATGGTCCCCGGGGGCGCGCACACCTACGCCAAGGGCGACGACCAGTACCCGGAGAACCTGGCCCCGGTGATCAGCCACGGCAGCGGTGCCCACGTGTGGGACGTCGACGGCAACCGGTACATCGAGTACGGCTCGGGCCTGCGGTCGGTCAGCCTCGGGCACGCCCATCCCCGGGTGACGGAGGCCGTGCGGCGCCAGCTCGACCGGGGCAGCAACTTCGTCCGGCCGTCCGTCGTTGAGGTCGAGGCCGCGGAGCGCTTCCTGGCTACGGTGCCGACCGCCGAGATGGTGAAGTTCGCGAAGAACGGTTCCGACGCCACCACCGCCGCGGTGCGCCTGGCCCGCGCGGCCACCGGGCGGTCCCGGGTGGCCGTCTGCGCCGACCATCCGTTCTTCTCCGTCGACGACTGGTTCATCGGCACCACTCCGATGTCCGCCGGCGTTCCGGCGGCGACCGACGAACTCACCGTGGCGTTCCCGTACGGGGACCTGGCCGCCACGGAAGATCTGCTCACCCGGTACCAGGGCGAGATCGCCTGCCTGGTCCTCGAGCCCGCCACCCACACGGAGCCGCCGCCCGGGTACCTCGCCGGTCTGCGCGAACTGGCCGACCGGCACGGCTGCGTGCTGGTCTTCGACGAGATGATCACCGGCTTCCGCTGGTCGGAGGCGGGCGCCCAGAGCCTGTACGGTGTCGTCCCCGACCTCTCCACGTTCGGCAAGGCGCTGGGCAACGGCTTCGCCGTCTCCGCGCTGGCCGGGCGACGGGAGCTGATGGAGCGGGGCGGGCTGCGTCACTCCGGCGAGCGGGTGTTCCTGCTGTCCACCACCCACGGTGCCGAAACGCACGCGCTGGCGGCCGCGATGGCGGTGCAGGCCACCTACGTCGAGGAGGGCGTCACCGCGCGGCTGCACGCCCTCGGGGAGCGGCTGGCCACCGGTGTCCGCGAGGCGGCGGCCGGTATGGGCGTCGGCGACCACGTCGTCGTCCGGGGCCGGGCCAGCAACCTGGTCTTCGCCACCCTCGACGAGAACCGGCGGCCCTCCCAGCAGTACCGCACCCTGTTCCTGCGCCGGCTCCTCGCGGGCGGGGTGCTGGCCCCGTCGTTCGTGGTGAGCAGCGCGCTCAGCGACACCGACATCGATCAGACGGTCGACGCCGTGGCGCAGGCCTGTGCGGTGTACCGCAAGGCGCTGGACGCCGCCGACCCCACCCCCTGGACGGGCGGCCGAGCGGTGAAGCCGGTGTTCCGCCGCTCGGCGTGACGTGAGGCGAACGGCGGCGGAGGGACGACGTGACCGGGCGTGGCGTCAGCGGCACTCCTGCCGACCGGCGCCGGCCCTCCGGTCGGCTCTCCGGTCGGCCGGCCGGTCAGCCGTCCCGTCGGCCGGCCCTTCAGCCCTCCGGTCGGCCGACCGGTCGGCTCTCCGGTCGACCAGCCGGTCAGCCGTCCGGTCGACCAGCCACACGGTCACCGGCAGCACCGCCAGCGCGGTGCACCAGCCGCCGAGGGTGTCGGTCGCGTAGTGCGAGCCCAGGGCGACCTGCGCCCAGCCCATGACCGCGCCGGCCACCAGCCCCGCGGCGAACACGAACGGCACGCCGGCCGCTCTGCCGAGGCCGAGCCGGCCGGTCGCGAGCAGCGACACCATGAGGGCCATCGCGGTGAGGAAGGCGGTGTGCCCGCTCGGGTAGGACAGGTTGTCGCCGTGTATGGTGCGTCCCACCACGGGCTTGAGCAGTGTCGTCGTCCCCACGGTCAGGCCGGCGCCGGTCACGACGAACACCGCCGCGCGCGGGTGCCGCAGCAGCAGACAGCCCGTCACGACGGCCGCGACCAGCAGCACGGCTCCCACGGGCTCCCCCAGGAAGTCCGTGACCAGAGCGACGTGCCGCCACGGCGGCCCCACACCGTCCACCGCCGCCCAGATCCGCGCGTCCGTCGTGCCCGGCTCGCTGTCGTCGGCGTACGCGGCCCCGGAGACGACGACCACCAGCGCGGCGAGCGACGCGGTCAGCCCGAGCCACATGCGCGTCGACGGGGGCAGCAACGGCGCCGGCCGGCCGGTCGCACGCCCACCGCCCCCGGGGGACCTGCGGTACTCTCCCACGTCCTCGTCCACTCCCCCGTGTCGCCCGGCTCACGGGCGGTCCCCACCGATCACCCTCGGGCCGAAGCCACCGTAGTCGCTCCCGCGGACCTGATAACAGCCGGTTCGGGCCATTGGGCAAAGAGTGCCGTGAATTGCTCGGCGGTGTCCCAGAACTCCCCTCGCGCCCGGGGCCGTAGGCTCGGCCGGTCCTACGGCTTCCGGGCCATCACGGCGGCGATGAGGTGCTCCCAAACGGTCAACGCCCGCTCACCGCCGTCGTTCCACGGTGTACCGGCCCTCTCGGCACGCCACAGGGGCGCCGGCACTATCCCCGGCTCCAGGATCTCCAGACCGTCCAGCAGGGCCTCGATCTCCGCGTCGGTCCGCCACCGGCCGCGGCCGAACGTCCCCTGGAGGACCTTCTCGGCCTCCGCCGTCTCCGGGTTGTTCCCGGACCGGAAGTGGCTGACGAAGAAGCAGCTCCCGGAGGGCACTTGCTCGCGCCAGTAGCGGACGATCCCGGCGGGATCCTCGTCGTCGTTGACGTGGTGGAGGATGGCGCTGAACATGACGGCGACGGGACGGTCGAAGTCGATCAGCTCCAGGGTGTCGGGGTGGTTCCTGATCCCCTCGGGATCGCGTACGTCGACCGGTACGACCCGCGTCCGGTCGTTCTCCTCCAGCAGCGCCCGCCCGTGGACCAGCACTTGGGGATCGGTGTCGACGTACACCACCCGGGTGTCCGGCACCCGTCGTTGCGCGACCTGGTGCACATTGTCGGCGGTGGGCAGGCCGCTGCCCAGGTCGATGAACTGCCGCACCTCGGTCGTCGTCACGATCTCCCCCACCGCCCGGGTCAACGCCGCGCGATTGGCGAAGGCGATCGCCACCGAACCGGGAAGGTCACGTTTGAACACGTCACCGATCTCCCGGTCCACCGCGTAGTTGTCCTTGCCGCCGAGCAAGTAGTCGTAGACGCGGGCGATACTGGGCCTGGTGCTGTCGATGGAGGAACTCTCTCCCGTCATGGCACCCATCTTCTCCCCCGACGAGCCGCCCCGACCACCGTTTCTTTGACCTTGACACGGTGACAAGGTCTTCACTGGCTGCCGAGGAGGTGGTTCCGATGACCACGACCAGACAGGACACGGATCCGATGCGAGCGCTCGAGGGCCTGGAGGACGAGCGTGCCTCCGTGCGGCTGCGGGCGGCCCTGGCCGTCGGTACGACGCCGGACCCGCGCTTCGTCGACAAGCTCGTCGAGCGATCCGCGATCGAACCGGAGTTCTTCGTCCGCGACATGCTGACCTGGGCACTCACCCGCCACCCGGTGTCCATGACGCTCCCCCCGCTGATCCGTGAAGTCCGCTCGCAACGCCCGCAGGCACGGAGTCAGGCGCTGCACACGCTGTCCAAGATCGGGGATCGGCAGGCGTGGCCGGCGATCACGCGGGCGGTGCTGTCCGACGCGGACGAGGAGGTGGCGCGCAGCGCCTGGCGGGCCGCGGTCGTACTCGTCCCCGAAGGCGAGGAGGCCGCCCTGGCCGCCGTGCTGGCGACGCAACTGGGGCGCGGCGACCGGGAGACGCAGCTGAGTCTCAGCCGGGCACTGGTCGCGCTGGGCGAGGCGGCCGTGGGGGTGCTGGAGGCAGCGGCGAGCGCGCCGGCCCCGCCCGTGCGTGCGCACGCCCTCGCCACACAACGGCTGCTGCGGGACCCCGGTGCCGGGTTCGAATCGGCGATCGAGGAGGCGAAGCGCGTCGTGGCCCTCGGCGGGCCGGGGCCAGGGGGACGATAGAACGTGTTGATCGGTGAGGTGGCGCGACGGTCCGGGGTCAGTGCCCGCATGCTCAGGCACTACGAGTCGCTCGGCCTGGTACGGCCCTCGGGCCGTACCGGATCGGGCTACCGGGAGTACTCCCGGGAGGACATCCGGCGGATCTTCCACATCGAGAGCCTGCGGTCGCTCGGGCTGTCGCTGCGGGAGATCGGTCGCGCGCTCGACGAGCCCGGCTTCGCACCCTCGGCACTCGTCGACGACCTCGTCCGACGGACACGCGAACGCATCGCGGCCGAGACCGAGTTGCTCACCCGGTTGCGCCGGATCGATGCCGCGGGCCCGGCCGGCTGGGAGGACGTCCTCCAGGTCGTCGCGCTCCTCCAGGCGCTGGGCTCGAAGAGCGCGGACGCCCGCCAGCGTGCGGCCCTCTCCTCGGTCCACGAGGCCGTGGTGCCGGTGGAGGCCCTGGTCGAGGCGGCACTGAGCGAGACGGATCCCAACGTCGCCGGAGCCCTTCGCTGGGCGCTGGCGCGATCGGGCGACGACGGCACGGCCCTGCTGGCGGAGGGTCTCGGCTCGCCGGTGGCCGCGGTGCGGGAGCGTGCCGTCCAGGCCCTTGCCGAGCTGCCCGGCGTCGAGGCCGCCGCACAGCTGCGGCACGCCCTCGACAGTCCCGACGCCGTGGTTCGCGGGTACGCGGCGCTGGCGCTCGGGACGCGTGGAGTGGGCGATGCGGTCCCGACGCTCATCGACATGGTGGTGCAGGGGAGGAACGACACCGACGCGGCCGACGCCCTGAGCGTGCTGGCGAGCGACGCCGCGACGGCGGACCGGATCGCGGCGGTGCTCGTCGGCCGTCTCGACCACGACACCGTCGAAGCGGCCGCCCGCGGCCGGCTGACCCAGGCGCTGGCGGGCATCCCCGGTGCGAGGGCGTCCGGTGCCCTGGTGGAGCTGTCCGAGGACGAGGACCGTGCCGTCGCGGTGACCGCGGCCTACCTTCTTCGGCTGCGCGGCGAGCGGTGACGCCGCTTGGCGCGGGACCGCGTGCGGCACGGTCGAAAAGACGTCGACAGCGCCGCTGCGTGCCGGGAAGAATGCCCGTCCGTGACGAGCAGCGAACTGTGGACCCGTGAGACCGCCGACCGCTACGACGCCGAGGAGACCGAGAATTCCTCGGCCGCCGTCCTCGGGTCGACCCTCGACTTCCTCACCGAACTCGCCGGAGACGGCCGGGCGCTGGAGTTCGCCATCGGAACCGGACGCGTGGGCGTCCCGCTGCGGGAACGCGGTGTGCCGGTGGCGGGCATCGAGCTCTCCGAACACATGGCGTCGGTCCTGCGGCGCAAGGCCGACGAGGAGACGCTGCCGGTGTCCCTCGGGGACATGGCCACGACCGTCGTCCCCGGCGAGTTCACCCTGGTCTATCTGGTCTACAACACCATCACGAACCTGCTCACACAGGACGAGCAGGTCGAGTGCTTCCGTAACGCGGCACGCCATCTGCGCCCCGGCGGCCGGTTCGTCATCGAGCTGGGCGTGCCGCCGCTGCGGTTCCTGCCGCCCGGACAGGTCGCGGTCCCGTTCGACGTCTCCGAACGGCATCTGGGCTTCGACACCTTCGACCTGGTCGAGCAGATGCTCGTGTCGCACCACTTCACCCGCGACGGTGACGACGGCGCCTACCGCCGCGACAACTCCCGGCACCGGTACGCCTGGCCGGCGGAGCTCGACCTGATGGCGCGGATCGCCGGCCTCGAGTTGGAGCGTCGCGTCGGGGACTGGGACGGGAGCCCGTTCACCCAGGACTCCCGGAAGCACGTCTCCGTGTGGCGCAAGCCGGCCTGAGGGGGTGGGGGCTCCGCCGTGCGGCGGAGCCCCGGTCGGCCGACGGCGCCGCCTCAGCGGTCGCCGGCGAACCAGTCCCGCTGCGGGACCTTGGCCGCGAGCGCGCCGCAGTTCGAGCCGTAGTTCCAGGCCTGGAGGTTGCCGATGACGCCGCCCCACTCCACGCAGGCGCCGCGCGCGAACGCGTACACCGGCCCGGCGTACGAGCGGTAGTCCCCCGCGTCGGTCTGGTCCTCGCCGCTGTCGACGTTGCGCACGTAGGCCACCATGTACGTCGGTGTGCCCGTCTTGTTGCGGATGGTCACGGTGCAGTTCTTGCCCGTGGACGAGTTGTAGGTGAGGTACACCGTGCCGGTGGTACCGATCGGCATGGAGTTCACCACCTTGTAGCCGGAGCCGCAGACACCGTTGTACGACGCGGTCGCACCGGCGGTGGCCGCGCCGGCGGCGGGAGCCGTCACCAACAGCCCCGCCCCGATGGCCCCGACGGCGGTCAACGTCGCCCCCACGGCTTGCATGGAACGCTTCATGGCACCTCGATCCGTGAATCGACTGGCCTCCCCATGGTGTTGCTGAAGCCACCTGTTGAGACCTTTGCGCCCCTTCGGGGGTTGTACGCCGTTGACGGAAGTTTACGGCCGTTCGCGAAGAAGATCGGCAGAGTCCCCTCCGGCTGCCGGGACCGGCATCGCCAGGTGTGCGAGGTCTCCCGGTGGGGGCGTGCTGACGGGCCACAGCGGGGCGGGCGTGCCGTCGGCGACCGCGGCCGGGGCGTCGGTCAGCCGCATGCGTTCGCGCAGGCGGCCGTAGAAGTCCATGGGCCCCAGCCGCACCGCCCGCAGTCGGCGGGGAGCGGCGTAGACGCCGAGCCAGTCGCCCGGATCGAGTACGCCCCGCAGTTGCCCGTCGATGCTCACGGCGGCCCGGCCCGACCGTTCGAGGACCCGCAGCCCGACGGGCTCGTCCGGTGCGGTGACCACGGAGCGGTCGAACGTCATGTGCGGGGCCACCGCGGTGAAGACGAGCGCTTCCGCGCGGGGCGAGACGACCGGGCCGCCCGCGGCGAAACTGTAGGCGGTGGAGCCGGTCGGGGTGGCCACGAGCAGCGCGTCGGCGGAGTACGAGGCGAGCAGCCGGCCGGCGATGTAGACGCCGACGGAGACCTGCCGGTCCCTCGACAGCTTCTCGAGGACCACGTCGTTGAGGGCCGTGACGTTCAGCGCGATGCCCCATTCGTCCCCGCTCTCGCAGTCGGTACGCACCCGCGGGGGCGGCAGCAACGGTCCTCGCCCGTACCGCAGGAGCGCCTCCATCTCCGCCGGGATCTCCAGCGGCCGGGAGGCACGCAGAGTGAGCAGCATGCGGCTCTCCGGTTCCAGGCGATCGCCCTGGACGGCGTCGAGGGCGGAGCGCACCGCGGGCGCGGGGACCTCGGTCAGGAATCCGACGCGGCCCAGGTCCACGCCCAGGATCAGGGCGTCGTTCTCCGCCGCCAGCCGTGCGCCGCGCAGGAAGGTGCCGTCACCGCCCAGGGTGACGACGAGATCCGGGTCGCCCGCCGCGTCCACCTCCTCCCGGGCGCTGCGCCGCCCCCCGCCGCTCCAGACGTCGATGTCCGTGCAGACCGCGGCGTTCTCCTCGCACCACTCCCGGACTTCCCGTGCCGCTTCGGCGGCGCCTTCGCGGCCACCGTGGACCACGAGTCCGACCCGCTCGATCGTCACCGCTGCCTCCCTGCTCCCGGACCGTGTCCCCGGAACCGCGATCGACGAAATACTCGCCGACCGTCATGGCGGGGTGGGCATCGACATGCCGGGGCGGCCCTCCCCCGTCCGGTGAGTCGCGCGTCAGGTACCGAGTAGGTACCATGCCGGTATGCCATCACTCAACGTGACCTTCACCGAGGAAGAAATGGAAGGCGTGCGTGCCGCCGCCGCGGCCGAGGGCAAAAGCCTCAAGCAGTACATGCACGACCTCGGTGTCCGCGAGATGCAGCGCAAGCGGTTCGTCGCCGGCGCCGCCTCGTGGGCGGACCGGCTGCGCGCCGAGTTCGACGAGGCGTTCCCGGACGAGATCCCCCCGTCCCAGCGCGGCGAGGGAGTCACCGCCGCCTGATGAGCGAGCCCCTGTACATCGATGTCCCGTGGCTCCTGGACGTCCAGGACGCCGCTCTCGACAACGAGGACGTGTCGGTCACGGACTACTCGGCCCTCGTCGCGGCGGTGGCCCGCCACAAGACCCGCATGCCGACCCTGGCCGCGTCCAACCCGGACAGCGCCTGGCGGGCGGCGGCCCTCCTGCACACCGTCGTGCGTCTCGAACCGCTTCCCCACCGCAACAGCCTCTTCGCGGCTTTCGTGACCGGTCAGTACATGGACCAGTCCGGTGAAGGAATCGACCCTCCCTACGGGGCCCTGTCGGACCTGATCAGAAAGGTCCGCGAGACCCGGCTGAGCATCTACGACGTGGCCGAAGCGCTCCGTTCCTGGCGCATCTGACGCGCGCGGCCGTCACATCCCACGCCAGATGTTGTCGAACGCCGCCTCCTCGATGCTGCGACGCTGCCGGGTGGCGGCCAACTCCACCACGGCGTCGTTCACGGCGGCGAGAACGGCCGCGAGCCCGTCGTCCTCCGGGTCCGCCACCTGATCGGCCGCCTGGTGCCGGATGCCCACCGCGGCCGCGAGACCCACCAGCACGGGATCGCCGCCGGACCAGCGGTCGGTGGCGCGCCGACGGGCCGACGCATCGGCCGGGACCGGGGCCGTCCGGTCGGCAGTACGCCGTACGTTCCATCGCGGGCGCCTGCGGCCACCGTCGTCCGCGCCCGCCGCGGCGAGGTACCGCGCCGCCAGGCCGTCTCCCCGGCGCCACAGCCAGTCCTCCACGGACTCGGCCGGCTCCTGGCCGACCAGGGTCGCCGCCGCGTCGAGCAGCGCGTCCCCGGACCGCGTCGGCGACACCGGCCGCAGGAGGAGACCGTCCAGCGCGACCGTCCCCGCTTCCAGCAGGTCGATCAGTTCGGCTCCGGCCAGTGCCAGCGACAGGTCGCCACGCTCGACCGGGTAGTCGGAGGGAACCTCGAGAGAGACGATCGTCAGATCGTGCGCTGTGGTCATGGCGGAAGCTCCACATCTGTCACATCTGCTGCGGTACACCGGCCGCGATCCGGGTCAGCCTACCCACGACCGCAGCTTCTCGGGGTTGCGGACCGCCCAGATGCGGGTGACGCGGCCTTCGGCGACCTCGAACGCGGCCACGGTCATGACGACGCCGGCGCGCCGGGCCACGAGGCCCGGTGCCCCGTTGACCGACTGCTCCAGGAGTTCGAGTCCCGGGGCCTTTTCGGCGATGGCGGCCATGTACTGGGCGATGCGGGCGCCGCCCTCGACCGGGCGCAGGGCGGCGCCGGCCTTGCCGCCGCCGTCGGCGGTCATGACGGCGGCCGGGTCGAGGAGGTCGACCAGGGCCGCGATGTCCTTGGTCTCCCACGCCTGTTTGACCTGCCGCACCACGTCGGTCCGCTCGGCCGTCGCCGTCGTCGGAGCCCGCGCGGCACGCACCCGGCGCCGGGCCGACGCCGCGAGCTGCTTGCAGGCCGCGGGGGTCCGCCGGAGGATGCCGGCGATCTCGGCGAACGGGTAGCGGAAGACGTCGTGCAGTACGAAAGCCACCCGCTCGGCGGGTGTCATCGACTCCAGGACGACCAGGAAGGCCATGGACACCGATTCGTCCAGGACCATCTGGTCGGCGGGATCGGAGCCGGGGCCGTGGTCCCGTTCGGCGTGGTCGGGGAGCGGGTCGGGCAGCCATGCGCCGACGTAGCGTTCGCGCCGGGCCCGCGCCGAGCCGAGCACGTCCAGGCAGATGCGGCCGGTCACGGTCGTCAGCCAGGCTCCGGGGGCCACGATCTCGTCCTGCCGGTCGGGGGGCAGCGCGTACCAGCGCGCGTAGGCCTCCTGTACGGCGTCCTCGGCCTCGGCCAGCGAACCGAGCAACCGGTACGCGACATTGATCAGTTGGCGCCGTTCACCGACCGTCTCGTCGGTGCTCGTCCCAGCCGTGCCCATGCCCGACCGCCCCCTCGCCTTACCTTTCGCCGACCCGTGTCGTCGGGCTGGTGAGAGCTTATCGATCTACTGCCCTCCGGGGCGGAAAAGGGGACCGTGACATGGCAACCCAGGCGACGGCGCAGCGCCGGTTCTCGTTCCTGCAGATCGCGATCGCCCTGCAGACACTGACCATCTTCCTCCAGGCGGTCTCCGCCGGACTGCTGCTGACCGCGTCCTACGGAGAGACGCTGCACAGCGTCGGGGCGCGGGTGATGTACGCGGCGTCGATGCTGTACGTGATCGCGGCGATACTGGCGTGGAAGCCGGGCGGTGGCCCGGTCACGCCCGTCTGGCACGCCTCCGGCTTCCTCGTCCTCGCCTCGGTCCAGGTGGTGCTCGGCATCGCGCACGTTCCGTCGGTCCATCTGCCTCTGGGCGTCCTGATGTTCGGACTGAGCGTGCTGGCGCTGGCGCGGCGCCGAACGCTCGCGTGAACGGGGGATCAAGCCCGCTGCCGGGCGTGGCGGAGGCAGGAGGCGGCCACCACGAAGGGCCACAGCGACTGGAAGCACGTCACGACGCGTTCGGCGACGCCGGCGTCGCCGTGTCGCCGCATCTCGATCAGGAACCACACGCCTCCGACGGCCATCAGGGTCGTCGCGACGAGCGAGGGCGCGAGACGCAGCGCCCAGGGAGCGGCCGGTCCGCCGTCGACGGCCAGCACCGGCCACACCGCCAGGAGCGTGAACCCGACCACCACCACGGCTCCGTGGCGCAGGGAGCCCCCGCTGCTGGGTGCGGGAAGCCCCACCAGGACCAGCGCGGCGAGTCCGCCGCCGCCCAGCGCGACGCGTCCGGCGGTGGCGGCCGCCCGCAGCCCCCAGGCGGTCAGCAGGTGACAGACGCCCAGGGCCAGGAACGCGGCCGTCATCACCCAGAACCCGGCGGCCCCGTAGGCCCCCAGGACGCTGATCGTCTGGGTGACGGGGTCGTAGGAAGGCCCTTCGAACCGCGCCGCGCCGGTCCAGCCCGCGATCAGCAGGACGGGTGCACATCCCGACGAGAGCAGGACCCATCTGGGTACACATCGCATCGGATCACCATAAAACGCGGAACCGGGGCCATCGCGCTCACTCGGGCGGGTTGAGCCTGCGCCAGTACGTCCAGCTCGTCTCGTTCGGCTCGCTCCACTTCTCCGGGGCCCGGGCGAACTCCGGGTGGTGGTCGGCGATGCAGGCACGGGTCCGCTCGGGGACCTCGGTGTAGGCGCCGAGCTTGCGGCCCCGGCAGTGATAGGTGAGACCGCCCGGTCGTTGGCCGCGGGCCATCCACGGGGCCCATGGGGACATCCGGGTCCACGACATGGTGGCCGGGACGCCGGGGGCCGGGCCGGCCAGGTCCGCGCGGTGGGCGAAGAACTGGAAGAGCTCCAGGGCCCGGTACGTGTCGCCGGCCGAGTGCAGGGGGTACTGCGCCACCGGCAGGGGCGAGGGGTAGGCGAGCGGGATCTCGAGGCTGAAGCAGACCTGTCCGTCGAGGTCGGTCGTCGGCACCGGGAAGGGGCGCCATTTCTGGTTCGCCGGGTCGTTCCAGATATGCTCCACCGGCAGGTCCCGCCAGGTCTCGAGGATCTCGCCGGTGACGGGGTCGAGGTAGAAGGCGGCCTCCCGGCTGAGCAGCCGGTAGGCGTCCGGGCCGTCCTCGGCGTCGTGGACCAGGCGGGCGACGTTGACGCCCTCGAAGCCGAAGACGCGCTCGTAGGGTTCGTCGGGAGCCCACGAGTACACGCTTCCGGACCACCAGTACGTGACTTCCTCACCGTCGAGGGAAGCCCGGGTGCGGGCGAGAGAGCGGAGCGACTGTGCGGGTGTCGTCATGGGAAGTACTCTGCGCGACGGTCACCCGGGCCGGGCGGCATACGACGCGCCCAGCCCCGGAATCGGCCGGAAGCAGCCGTTCCGGGACTGGGCGCGTCGCGTTCGGCCGGGGGCCGGTGACGGCGCCGGGGTGCGGTGCGCGGCGTTTCCGTCGTCGTACCGGCAGAAGCGTTCGCGGAAGGCCGCACGCAGGATGGCGGCCTCGGTACCGCGCCGACGACCGCTGCGGAAAGTGTCGATGAGCTCGTCCTCGGTCGTGACGACCGCTCCGGCGTGCCGCCGGGGCGCCGGAGAGGAGGTCGAAGGTGATACCGCGGACCTGGACGCAGATCTCCCAGTCGTCGGCGTATATGACGATGGGTCGGTCGAGGTGGGCGTGGTCGAAGGTGATGGACGAGTACTCGGCGACGAGCGCGTCCGCTGCCGGGCAGAGGTCCTCGACGGAGGGTGGCGGGCACGTCGATGACGGCGCCCCGTTCGGCGAGGTCGCTCAGCTCCGGGGCCAGGTCGTAGACGTAGTGGGCACGGACGGGCAGGACGAAGTCGTCGCCCGGGGCCTTGACCGGGCGGGCCGGATCGAAGGAGGGCGTCCAGCTCGTCCGGTGGTCGCGGTGCGTCGGGGACGAGTTCCCTGGCCTTGTCGTGGACGGCGAGCGGGTTGCGGGACGGCAGCCGGTCTCAGTACGAGGTGCAGACGGCGCGGCGGGGGTGCTGGCGCGGTAGAAACGTTGTACGAAGCGGTGAATGCGCAGAGCGGTGGGGAACCGGCGCCTGTCTCGCTCCGAAGCGATGAATTCGGGCCGCGGATCGGGTCGACCCTGTATGACTCACATCATCGCGGACATCTCGATCTCCCTCGACGGCTACGTCACCGGACCCGACCCCGGCCCGGAGAACGGTCTGGGCACCGGCGGCGAGGCGCTGCACACCTGGGCGTTCTCCGACGACCCCGAGGAGCGCCGGATCGTGCGCGAGACGACCGCCCGCTCCGGCGCCGTCCTCCTCGGCCGCCGGCTCTTCGACATCGTCGACGGGCCCGGCGGCTGGGACGACACCGTCGGCTACGGCGCCGCGGAGGTCGGCAGACCCCCGTTCGTCGTCGTGACGGGCTCGGAGCCGGAATCGGTCCGGCTCACCGGCCTCGACTGGACGTTCGTCACGACCGGCCTGCCCGACGCCGTCACCGTCGCCCGCGAGCGTGCCGAGGCGGCTTCGGCGGACCGTGGCAGGGACCTCGACGTCGTCCTGATGGGCGGCGGCGCCCTGGTCGGCTCGGCGCTCGACGCCGGACTGGTCGACGTGCTGTCGCTGCACCTCGCGCCGGTCGTGCTGGGCTCCGGAACACCGCTGTTCACCGGCGGGACACCGCGCACACTGGTCCGGCGGAGCGCGAACCCGACGCCGAACGCCACACATCTGGAATACGAGGTGCGCCGAGGAGGGGTGTGAAGTGGACCCCGGTACGGCCATTGACGAGGGTGGGCCGTGCCCCTACGGTGCCCTCACCGCACGACCCGCGATCGGTGCCGAGGGCCCCCGGGGGGATGGTGGCAGGGCGATGAAGGCAATGGTCCAGGAGAGGTTCGGCCCGCCGGACAGCCTGCGGCTGAGGGATGTCGACCGCCCCCGCGCCGGGGCCGGTCAGGTGCTGGTGCGCGTGCACGCCGCCGCGGTGAACCCCTACGACTGGCACATGCTGCGTGGGGACCCGTACGCGGCGCGGCTGTCGGGAGGCATGGGGCTCACCCGGCCGAAGCACCGGGTGGCCGGGATCGACGCGGCCGGGGTGGTGGATCAAGTCGGCGCGGGCGTACAGGGGTTCAGCCCCGGCGATCCCGTACTGGGCTTCTGCCCGGGAGCCTTCGCCGAGTACGCGTGCACCACGGCACCGCTGCTGGTGCCCAGGCCCGCGGGCCTCTCCTTCGAGCAGGCCGCGGCAGTGCCGATGGGCGCGGTGACCGCCCTGCGCGGCATCCGGACCGTGGGCCGGGTGCGGTCCGGGCAGCGGGTGCTGGTCAACGGGGCGGGCGGCGGAGTGGGCACCTTCGCCGTGCAGCTCGCGGCGGTCCTGGACGCGGAGGTCACCGGGGTGTGCAGCGCCCGCAACACCGACCTGGTGCGTTCACTGGGCGCCGCCCACGTCCTCGACTACGCACGGGAGGACTTCACCGAGGGACGCGAGCGCTACGACGTCATCCTGGACAACGTGGGCAACCACCCGCTGGGCCGGCTGCGCCGGGCGCTCGCCCCGGCGGGCGTCCTGGTGGCCAACGGCGGCGGCTCTCCGGGCCGCGTGTTCGGGGCCATCGGCGCCATGGTGAAGGTGACGGCGGTCAACGCGGTCACGCGGCAACGGCTGCGCCCGATCCTCCCGGCGACCCCGGACGGGCCGGCCCACGAGGACCTGCTCGCCGTCACCGCGCTCGTCGAGGCCGGGCAGGTCACGCCCGTGGTCGGCCGGACCTTCGCCCTGGCCGGCACCGCGGAGGCGGTACGGCACGTCGAGGAGGGCCACGCCTGCGGCAAGACCGTGATCACCGTGCCGTGAACGTCCCTCATCCGCAGGCGCCGAGCCCGCGCTTCAGTGGAAGCCCGTGCGCGGGGCCGTGACCTCGACGGTGTCCTTCACCAGGGCCAGCGCCGCTCCCACCGGGCTCGACCGTCCGCCGCTCACGGTCACCTGGCCCGCGTCGGGACAGCCGAAGACCACGGCCTTCTCGGGCCCGGTCAGCGCGTGCAGCGGGTCCCCCGGCTCCGTCTCCTCGAGCCGTACGTGCACGACGCCGGGCTCGGCCTCCGACGCACCGGCGACCGCCCGCAGCCGACGGGACCGGGATGCCGCCTCCAGGGCCCGGCCCGCGGTGGCCCCGTCGACCGGCTCCGCCCGCACGCGCACCTCCGACGGGTCCCACCCCCAGGCCAGCGCGGCCAGCAGCCGCACCTTGGTGGCGGCGTCCTCGCCCGACAGGTCCGCCGAGGGGTCCGCTTCCGCGATGCCCCGGAGCCGCGCGGCACGGATCGCGTCGCTCAACGTGTCGCCTTCGGCGAGGCGATCGAGCACGAAGGTGACGGTGCCGTTGGGGCAGGCGCGGATCGACCGGCAGTCCAGGCCGCGCAGGGACGTGCGCGCCAGGTCGCCCGCCGGGAGCGCCGCACCGGTGGCCCCGGAGATCCTGATCAGGCTGCCGCCCGCCCGGGCGGCCTCGTCCAGTTCCCGCCAGTGCGTGAGCAGGTGGCTCTTGGTGGCCGTCACCACGTGGATTCCCCGGCGCAGCGCGGTCACGGCCTCCTCCGCCGCACGCTGCCGAAGTTCGGGTGAGGACGGGACGGCCTGGACGAACACCCGCGCGCGCGTGCGGTCGAACGTCTCGTCCAGCGGCCTCGCGGGACCCCACTGCGAGCGCGGCGGCACCGACCCGTCGGCGCCCGGCCGGCACTGGGCCGAGCTCGCGCGTACGGCAGCCACCCGCGGCCGTACGCCGTGACGGCGTGCGAGCGCTGCGCCGTCCCGGGCCAACCGGTCGGCGAACGCCTGCCCGACCGGGCCGTACCCGGCGAGGACCACAGGGGTCCGAGTCGCTTCAGTCGCTTCACCCATGGACCCGGGATCCTCTCACATCACCTGTCCGCGACCAGGGCGGTCACCCTCCCGGAGGTGGTGGGGGACGAGGACCCGGGTGCCCCCGGCAGGGAGTCGGTTCGAGGGGGACGACGGGCCAGTGGTCAGATGCCCGGGTAGACGGCCAGCCTGCCGCACATGCCGAAGCGCCCGCGCGCCGCGGGTCCGGTCGCGGACACCCGGGCGGCGGTCAGGTGTGTGTCGTCCTTGCCGCGCAGTGCGGCGAGTTGGGCCCGGGTCGCCTCCGCGGCGGCGTGCGCGCCCTCTCGCCATCGCCGCTCCCACGCGTCCAGCCGGGGCCGCACCAGCTCGGCCGCGGCCCGCTGGAACGCCGCCAGCGGCTCCGGATCGCCGTTCTCGGTGGCCTCACGGAGTTCGAGGAAGCGCCTGGTCGCCAGGTCACGGCGGACGCGAGCGGCCTTCGCCTGTTCGGCGTCGGGCACATCGGCGGGAAGGCGGACCGCCCCGGCGTACGTCTCGGGATCGGCGAGCAGGTCCTGGGGCAGGGTGAGGACGGCGTCGCCCGCCTCGGGCAGGCCGCTGTTCTGCATCACGACGGTGATCTCCAGGCCCTGGTCGTTGACGAGGCGGTGGATCGTGCCGGGCGTGAACCAGGCGACCGTGCCCGGCTCCAGGGGCGTCTCCTCGAAGCCCGAGGTGGTGAGGGTCTGCACCGCGCCCCGGCCCGCCGTGACGACGTAGCCCTCGCCGCACGTGAGGTGCAGGTGGGGTGTGCCCCCGCCGGGAAGTCCCTCGACGGTCGGCCAGTCGTACACGGTCAGGCGGGACACGCCCACCGCGGCCGGGAAGCCGTGGTACGTCGCGCTCACCACGCGAGTCCCTCCAGGTGCGCGGCGACCCGCGCGCGGTCCCAGGCGCCGTCGGCCACGACCACACGGTAGGTCCGGGCGAGGGTCTCGCCGGGCGGCAGCACCAGTTCCTCGTGGAAGGCCCAGGACGGTGCGACGGCGGCGAAGGGGTCGCTGCGTACGAACCAGTGCGCGGGGTGGGTGCCCTTCTCGCCCGAGTGGTCGTTGGACGGGGCGTGTTCGAAGACGAGCGTGGCATGGCCGTCCCGCCCGTCGTGCTCGCCGACATAGGCCAGCCAGGGCGACTGGGAGCCCATCGCGTCCCCCTCGGGCGACACGGCGGACGCGGAGGACACGACGGACTCGCCGGTCGCGCCTGACTCGGCCGGTTCCGCGGTGAAGACCCGGCCGCCGCGGAAGGCGCGCGGGCCGCGCCAGAACAGTCCGGTGTAGCCGGCGGCGGGGCGTCCGTGGGTGGTCGGGCTGCCGAACCTCAGTGGTTCGGCACGCCGGTTGGTCACCGCCGACGTCCAGACGAGCGTCCAGCTGCCGCGCTCCGGGTCGACGTCGTGGACCTCGATGCGGCGCTCCTCCTCGGCCCACAGTTCGCCCCCGTGCGGGTGCCAGGTCAGTCTCTCGGCGATGACGGCGCGGTCTCCCTCGGCGCCGGCCTCCTCGAAGGCCACGTGGGCCATCGAGCCGACCCTCTCCGGCAGCGCGAGGTAACCCTCGCCGTGCACGTAGGTGTTGCCGCCCCACAGGTTCTGTCCGGACAGGTGAGAAGCGGTCAGCTGGAGGCCCTTGTGCCAGCGGTGGTCGTTGGGCCGGTAGTCCGTGACGAGTGCGCCGGACAGGGTCCGGACCGGGTGGAGGTACGGCTTGGGCGCCTCCCAGTCGGCTTCGGGACGGTACACGTAGGAGAACAGCTCGGTGCCGGCCGCCCCGTGGGCCACGGTGACGCGGTCGCCGTGGACATGGGTGAGTGAGAGCGTCATGCGTGGTCCTCTTCCTCGCGCGGGGGGCGGCCGGCCTCGGACGCGGATGCCGGCACCACCTCGTAGCAACCGCTTACCGTCATGGCGTTCCCACGTTCTAACCGGCGCGCCTCCGTAAGGTCAACCCCCAACGACCTGCGACGCGCCGGCGGGCCCGCTGCACCGCCTGGCCGTGTGGGCACCGGCGGGGGCAAAGACGAGTGCCCTCCTCGAGAGCACTCTCGCTCGGCGAGACACCGGGGCGCACGCCGTGCCGCCCTACGCTTTTCGACCATGGAAATCCCGAGACGACTCATCGAACTCAGGCATGCCGTCGAGGCCGCGGACAACCGTTACCGCAGCAACAGGGGCGAGAACGCCACGGTCGCCCTGGCTGTCTGGTCCGACGCCACCGCCGCCCTCGCCCAGGGCATCGCCGCCTACGCCGACGAGACCGGCGTCCCGCACCACGAGGTGGAATCGGCCGTACAGCGCGCGGCAGGGCGACGCGCTCCCGCCGACTGAGCGCTCCGGGCGCGCCGTTGACAGTCCTGGCTAATGGCAGTAGCTTTTAGTTAATGTCGTTAGCCCGACTGGGGAGTGAGACATGACCGAGTACCTTGCTGTCGACGGCGGCACGATCGCGTACGAGGTGACGGGGTCGGGCCCACTGATCGTCCTCGCGCACGGCATGGGGGACAGCCGCGCCGCGTACCGTGCCGTGATCCCGCAGCTGGTGGCCGCCGGTCACCGGGTCGCCGCGGTGGACCTGCGCGGCAGCGGCGAGTCCGGCGTCGACTGGCCGGAGTGGAGCCGCACCGCCATCGCGGGTGACCTGCTCGCCCTGATCCGTCACCTGGGCGGCCCTGCCGTACTGGTCGGCCACTCGGTCTCGGGCGGCGCCGCCACCATCGCCGCGGCACGGGAACCCTCGCTGGTCACCTCGGTCGTCGAGCTGGCACCGTTCACCCGCAAGCAGTCGGTGCGCCCCGGCGACCTGCGGGTGAGGCGGTTCCGGCGGGGCATGCTGCGACTGATCGCCACGGGCGTGTTCGGCAGCCTGCGACTGTGGCGCTCCTACCTCGACGTGGCGTACCCGGGCGTGAAGCCGGCCGACTGGGCCGAGCGGCTCGACCGCATCGAGTCCCTGCTGCGCGAGCCGGGCCGGATGAAGGCCATGCAGGGCATGGGGCGCAGCGCCCCGACCGACGCCGGAGCCCAGCTCGGCAATGTCCGCTGCCCGGTCCTGGTGGTGATGGGCACCCTCGACCCGGACTGGGCCGACCCGCACGCGGAGGGTTCGGCGGTCGTCGATGCCCTGCCGTCCGGGCTCGGCCGCCTGGAGATGATCGAGGGCGCCGGTCACTACCCGCACGACCAGTTCCCCGACGAGGTGGTCTCGCTCGTGCTCGCCTTCCTCCGCTCGGACGCCGCCCGTGCCTAGGGCGGGCCTGGATCCGGCGGCCGTGGTCGCGGCCGGTGCCGCCCTGGCCGACGAAGTGGGCTTCGCCAACCTGACGATGGGCCTGCTGGCCGAGCGGGTCGGCGTACGCACCCCTTCCCTGTACAAACACGTGAGCGGCCAGGACGACCTCAACCGGCGGATCGCGGTCCTCGCCCTGAACGAGGCCGCCGACGCCGTCGGTGGCGCGGTCCAGGGCTACGCGGGCCGTGACGCCCTGGCGGCCGCGGCGCGCGCCTTCCGCGCCTTCGTCCTGACACACCCCGGCCGGTACGCCGCGACGATCGGCCAGGAACCGTCGGGGCCGGAGGACCCCCTGACCACCGCGGGACAGCGGCTGCTCGGCGCGTTCACCGCGGTCCTGCGCGGCTACGACATCGACGACCGCGACGTGAACCACGCCCTGCGCCTGCTCCGCAGCCTCTTCCACGGCTTCGCCGCGCTGCAGGCCTCGGACGGCTTCCAGTGGAGCACCGACGTCGACGAGAGCTTCGAGTGGCTCATCGCCTTCGCGGACCGGGGCCTGCGCACCCTGTGACACCAGCGCCGCGCACCCCCTTCGGCGCACCCGCCGGGACGAACGCGCCCGGGTGGGACGGGGTACGGGCGGGCTCCCTGCGCGCGGACGTCGCACCCGACGGCGTCACCGCGATGCTGCGCGGCGTGTTCCTCCCGACGGCCGCCGACGACGAGCCGGAGCGCACGCACCGCCTGCTCGACCTCGTCGTCGACGCCCTTCGCCCGCCCGGGAGTTCGGGACCCGGGCCGGTGGGTCACCGGCGGGCCGAGGCCGCCAGCATCGGGAGCGAGACGATGTCGGCGAGGGCCTGCTGGCCGGCGATGTTCGCGTGGACCCCGTCACCGGTGTCGTACGGCGGGTGGATGCTGTTCGGTCGTACGGGGTCTTCGAGCACCTGGTCGAAGGGGAGGATCCCGTCACAGGTGCCGCCGCAGCTGTTCCACTTCGAGACGAAGGTACCGACGGCGTGCCGGTCGCGGTTGTGCTGGTCGGTGTAGCCCGGGCGAGGGGTGATGGGCGTGACGTACACCTGGACGCCCGCGGCCCGCAGTCGCCGGAACACCTCGCGGTAACTCGCCTCGATCTGCGCGGCGTCGCAGCCGGCCGGGAGGTCGTTGGTTCCGTAGTAGTAGAGGACCCCCGTGACCCCGTGCAGGGAAAGGACGTCGCGTTCCAGCCGGGCGGCGGCGTCCAGGCCTCGGACGGACTCACCGATGCCCGGGCAGGTCGCGGCGCTGGTGGTGCCGCCGATGCCCGCGTTGGCGACGGCGAACTGCCGGGTGGGAGGCAGCTCGGAGGTGATGCGCCGGGCGAGGTCGTCGGTCCACCTCAGGTCGGCTCCCGGGCGGCTGCAGTCCGGCCCGCAGTTCGTCGACCCGGTTCCGTCGACCACTGAGCTGCCGTAGGCGACGAGGCTCCCCCGCAGGCGCGGGTTGCGCACGTCGACCGCGCTGACCAGGAGGGTGGAGCCGGTCGTCCCGGTGAACGCGGTGCCGCCCGGGTCGGCGGTGTGGTCGCCCGAGCCGGGCGGGGTCAGGTAGTTGGTGCGGAAGGCGCTGTCGTGCCGTCCCGGAACCACCGTGCCGGAGACGGAGAGCGACACCGCGATGTCGTCCTGGGCGGCGGTCCTCAGTGCGGTGGTGTCGCTCCACACCTCACCGCCGGGCGGGACGACGACCCGCCGCCTGCCGTCGAACGTGACAGGGCGCGGGCGCCCTTGCGTCGCGGCGTCCTGGCCGTCGCTGTGAGCCACGGTCGCCGCGTCGACGGTGAGCGGTGCCTCGCCGAAGGTGTTCTGGACGCGTATCCGGACCGCGTCACCGCCCTGGCTCAGGTGGGTGATCATGCGCATCGACTGGTCGCGCAGCGGGGTGGGCGCGAGGCCCTGCTGTGAGGCGGCCCAGGACGTGAACCAGGCGTTGCTCCCGGGGTGACGGTCCGGCCCGGTGCCGGCGGGAGCGGCGGCGGTGCTCGCGGACGCGGCGAGGACGGAGGACGCCAGGGTGAGGGCCAGGGTGGCCGCGACGCCTCTGGCCAGGGGCGCCCGGGCGGTGGTGAGTGCTCGGGCAAGGAATCGGTGCATCGGTGCCTGCCTTTCCGACGTGGCTGGACGGGTGCGGGACTGGATCCTCCCCGGCCCTCCCCCGGCTCACGCCACTCGAGGCACCGCGGCCTCTCGCGCAACGTGAACACCCCGACTCCGCGTCCCCGACGCGGTGTTGCGCAAGCCGAACGCGCCGACGTCCCGCCCGTGGGGCGAGCGGCGAGGGCAGCCATGGACAGCCACCGACCCGCTGTGACGTGATCCCCGCGGCGGAACGGCCCTGCTTGGCGTGGTCACCGGGCGATTCCGGGCAGGCGCTGCGGCGTCTGGACCGCTCGGACCGATCATGAGCATCGCGGTTAGTAATGAATACCGTTTTCATGTAGCGTCGAGGTCCAACGCACGGCTCCGCCGCTCCCCGAGCGCGCGCGGAGCCGTCCGGCCGTCTGCCGAAAGGACCCTTCCCATGGCCGTTCCCAAGCGCAAGATGTCCCGCAGCAACACCCGCCACCGCCGGGCCCGGTGGAAGGCGAGTGCACCGGCCCTGGTGCCCGTGACGGTGAACGGGGTGACCCTGCGGGTTCCGCCGCACCTGGTGCCGGCGTACCGGCGCGGTCTCCTGCGCCCGGAGGGCTGACACTCCTCCCCCGCGTTGCAGGCGTGCGGGCCCCGGCGGAGACTGGCCATGAGCGACGGCGGCCGGAGAGGGCCTGGGCGATGGGCGACTACGCGGACCTTCCTGGGGTCAGGACCTGGTACGAGACCGAGGGGACCGGCGAGCCGCTGGTCCTGCTGCACGGCGGTCTGTGCACCAACGACACGTGGGGGGCGCAGCGCTCCGATCTCGCCGCCGCGTACCGCGTCTTCCTGCCCGAGCGGCGCGCGCACGGCCACACCCCGGACGTGACGGGTCCCCTCGCCTACCGGGACATGGCCGAGGACACCGTGGCGTTCGTCGAGACCGTCGTGGGCGGCCCCGCACACCTGGTCGGCTGGAGCGACGGAGGGATCGTCGCCCTGCTCGTCGCCGTCGCCCGGCCCGACCTGGTGCGCAGGGTCGTGGTGATCGGGGCCGACTTCCGTCCCGCCACCGAGTGCTTCGCCGAGCCCGGCATGCTCGACGCGATGACGCCCGAGGGACCGGACCTGGCGTTCTTCCGCGAGATGTACGAGGCCGTCTCGCCGGACGGTGCGGACCACTGGCCGGTGGCGGCGGCGAAGGTGCTCGACATGTGGCGCACCCAGCCGACGCTCACCACGGACGAGCTGGCCCGCATCCAGGCGCCCACGCTCGTCATGGCCGGTGACGACGACCTGATGACGCTGGAGCACACGACCGCCCTGTACCGCGCCGTTCCCGGTGCGCAGCTCGCCGTCGTGCCCGGAGCCTCCCACCTGGTGCCGCTGGAGAAGCCGGCCCTGGTCAACGGGCTGATCCGGGACCACCTCACCCAGGACGAGGTCGAAACGATGCTGCCCGTCAGGCGGGCGCCCGCGCGCACCGAGTGACGCGACGTCAGTGGCGCGGAGCCACGGGAGCCACCGGGTCGAGGGCCAGTGCGGCGAAGGTCGCCAGCCAGTGGTCGGTGGTGAAGTCACCGCGCTCCACCGCCGGCATGCCCGCCGCGAGATGCGCCCCGGCCGCCTCGTCCAGGCGGGCGCGGGCCGGGCCGTCGGGCAGGGCGTCGGCGAGTGACCGCAGGGCCGCGGCCCTGCTGAGTGTCAGGCCGAGCAGATGGCCGATCTGCGGGTCGGCGTGGTCGGAAACGACCGGCACCTCCAGCAGCGCGCAGGGGGCACCGGTCCGGAGCCCGGGCAGGAAGCGGTCGAGCCACGCCGCGAGCCGCTCGGGCGCCAGGACCCTGCGCATCGCGTCGGCCTCGGTGAGCGCCGGGGACAAGAAGTCCTGCCCCGACGGTTCCCAGTGCGCGGGCGCGTCGTGGTCGTCGGCGAACCAGCTCAGCAGGCGGTCCCGCACGGCCCGGTCGGTCCCGGCCGACAGTTCGCCGGAGTCGAGTGCGAGGCCCAGCGCGAAGGCGCTGTTGGGATGGTTGCCGTGGCGTACGGGATAGGTGGCCTTGGGCAGCCAGTCGGCCAGCAGACCGTCGACGGCGTCCACGGCGGGCTTCAGTGCCCCGGTCCAGCGTTCGCCCTCCGCGCCCCCGTGTGCCCGGCACTCGGCGGCGAGCGCGAGCAGCCACGCCCAGCCGTAGGGGCGCTCGAAGGACGGGCGGTCGCGCAGGTAGGCGGCCTCGGTGGCGAGGTTGCCGGGGGTGAGGTGCCGGTCGAGCACGGCGACGGCCGCATCGGTGTCGGGGAGCGCGGGGGTGCCTCCGTGCCGGCGGAGCAGGCGGACGAGCAGCCAGTGCATGTGCACCGAGGAGTGCCAGTCGTACGCGCCGTAGAAGGCGGGGTGCAGGGAACGGGGTTCGAGGTGCTCGTCGGCAGAGGTGATCAGGTGGGCGGGGAAGTTGGGGTACTCGCGGGTGATGTTCGCCAGGGCGAGCTGGGCGAAGGGGGCCGCGTGGGCGCTGAGCGGCATCAGTGGGTGGCTCCTTCGGTGACCTTCAGGTCCTGCTCGGCGGGGGTGCGGGTCGCGGTGGCCAGCAGGGCGCGCAGGCCGTGGGCGACGGTGGCGGACGGGAGGGCGGGTGCGGTGCCGTCGGGCACCTGTTCCGGCGCCCAGGGCACGTGCGCGAACCCGCCGCGTATGTGCGGGAACTCGGTGGCGATGAGATGGCCGAGGCCGTACGCCACGTGATTGCAGACGAACGTGCCGGCCGTGTTGGAGACGGCGGCCGGGACGCCGGCCTCGCGCATCGCGGCGACGCACGCCTTGACGGGCAGGGTGGAGAAGTAGGCGGCGGGGCCGCCCGGGACCACCGGTTCGTCGATGGGCTGCCCACCGGCGTTGTCGGGGATGCGGGCGTCGTCGACGTTGATGCCGACGCGCTCCACGGTGACGCCCGGGCGTCCGCCCGCCTGGCCCAGGCAGAGCACCAGGTCGGGGGCCTCGGTCCGGATCGCGTCGCGCAGGGCGTCGAGGGACTCACCGAAGACGCAGGGCAGTTCGGCGGCGGTCACCGTCAGCCCGGCGGGCGGTTCGGCGGCCACCAGGGACGCCGCCTGCCAGGACGGGTTCACGCGCTCGCCGCCGAAGGGGGCGAAGCCGGTGATGAGGACACGGGTCATGGGCGTTCCTTGCCTTGCGGTTCGGGTCGTACGGGTGCCGGTGCGGGCGGGGCCCGTACCGGCGGTCGGAAGGCGAGACGGTCAGAAGGCGAAGAGCGCCATGATGACCGTGCAGCAGCCGAGCAGCGCGATGCCCGTCGGCAGCTGTGCCTTGATCGGCCCGTACTGGTCCTTCAGTTCGAGCAGCGTGGCCGGGACGATGTTGAAGTTGGCGGCCATCGGCGTGCACAGGGTGCCGGCGAAGCCGGCCAGCATGCCGACCGCGAGGACGGCGGGCTCGTTGCCGTGCATCTGCTGGATGAGCACGGGCCAGCCGATCGCCGCCGTCATCACGGGGAAGGCGGCGAAGGCGTTGCCCATGATGACGGTGAACAGGAACATGCCCACGCAGTACGCGACGACGGCGAAGTACTTCGAGTCGTCGGGGAGGATCTTGTTCATGATGTCGCCGACCTGGTCGCCGACCCCGGCGGCGGCGAAGATCGAGCCGAGCACGGCCAGCAGCTGGGGCAGCAGCAGTGCGGAGCCCATCGCCTCCAGCATGGAGCGGCCGGAGTGGATCGGGACGGAGAGCTTCTTCTCGCCGGTGACCAGCATGCCGACGACGAGCGCGGCGATGCAGCCGAGGCCGAGCCCGAGGAGGGTGGCCTTGCCCGTCTCGAAAAGGCCGGACTCGTCCAGCACGGAGGCGCAGACGATCGCGACGAGCGGGATGGTCAGCGCGGGTACGAAGATCTTGTTGCCGAGCCGGCCTGCGGCGGCCTCGCGCTGCTCGCCGGTGGTGGTGACCGGGACGCCCTTGCCGAGGAAGTTGAAACCGGCGAGCACGATCAGGGCGAGGACGGCGACGCCGAGCGGTTCGGCGGGCAGGGTCCAGCCGCCGTTGCCCGCGGTGGCGTTGGCGACACCGGTGCCGTAGGGGAAGGTGAGTCCGAGCAGGCCCCAGAACGCGGCGGAGGTCCACCGCTTGGGATTGCTGCGGTCCGTGGCCATCTGCACGGCCATCACCACGAAGACGAGGCCTATCAGCCAGTACAGCCATTCGACCTTGATCACTTGTCGGCCCCCTCGGGAAGCGGCAGGTCGTGTTCGGCGGCGGCCTGCGCCATCTCGCGCTCGAGCTGCTTGTCCATGAGCAGCAGCCGGGCACCGTGGATGAGGAAGGCGCAGACGGCGAGCGGGATCGCCCACAGGGCGAGCTGGGTCGGCTCGATGTCCTGGTGGTACGTCGAGTTCACGAAGCCGGTGATCAGCAGGATGGAGCCGATCGCGATGAAGCAGTCCTCGCCGAAGAAGACGCCCACCGTGTCGGCCGAGGCCGAGTAGGAGCGCACCTTCTCGCGCAGCTTGTCGGGCAGCTTGGCCCCGGTGGAGCGTTCTGCGGCGGCCTCGGCCATGGGTGCGACCAGGGGCCGCACGGTCTGGGCCGGGCCGCCGATGCTGTTCAGGCCGAAGGCCGCGGTGACCTGCCGGACCAGCAGGTAGACGGTGAGGAACCGGCCGGCGCTGAGCTTGCCCAGCCGGCCGATGAGATTGCGGGCCTGCTCGCGCAGGCCGTAGCGCTCGAGCAGCCCGATCACCGGGAGCACGATGGCGTAGACGGTGACCGAGCGGCTGTCGGCGAAGGACCGGCCGAAGGCCGCGAGGACCTCCAGCGGGTTCATCTTGCCGAGCAGTCCGGTGACGATACCGGCGACGCCCACCACGAGGACGGGGTTGCGGCGCGTGACGAATCCGAGGATCACCACGACCACACCGAGGAGAACGATCATTCGGTGGCCTTCTTCAGGCATGAGGGGGCAGGGCACGGATCCGGAGCTTCGGAACGTGACTCATCGGTCCTGGGGACCATAGCTCCAGATACGTGGCAGATGCACGGACACTAGCGATCGTTGAACGATCTAACAAGAGGTGGATCCTCATCGTCTCCGGGAGCGGTCGAGCGGGCCGCCTCTTGTCGGATCGTTCAACGATCGTCTACTTTCAGGGTGTGATCGACCTCAACGCAGACCTCGGTGAAGGCTTCGGCCGCTGGACCCTCACCGACGACGACGCCCTGCTCTCCGTCGTCACCAGCGCCAACGTCGCCTGCGGATTCCACGCGGGCGATCCCTCGGTGATGCGCCGCGTCTGCGACCTCGCCGCGGAGCGCGGGGTGCGGATCGGGGCGCAGGTGTCCTACCGCGACCTGGCGGGCTTCGGACGGCGCGCCATGGACGTGCCCGCCGACGAGCTGGCGGCCGAGGTGGCGTACCAGATCGGCGCGCTCCGGGTGTTCGCCGAGGCCGCAGGGGCCGTGGTCGCCTACGTCAAGCCGCACGGCGCGCTCTACAACCGCACCGTCCACGACGACGGGCAGGCCCGTGCGGTCGTGGCCGGGGTACGGCTGGCGGGCGGCGCGCTGCCCGTGCTGGGCCTTCCCGGCTCGCGGCTGCTCACGGCCGCCGCCGACGCGGGGCTCACCGGCGTCCCGGAGGCCTTCGCGGACCGTGCCTACACCGCGCGGGGCACCCTGGTCCCCCGCCGCGAGCCGGACTCGGTGGTGACGGACGAGGACGCGGTGGTACGCCGTGCGGTGGCGTTCGCCGTGGAGGGCTCCGTCGAGGCCGTGGACGGTACGGCCGTCGCGGTCGCCGCCCGCTCCCTGTGCGTGCACGGCGACACCCCGAACGCCGCCCGGATCGCCGCCCGGGTGCGTGCGGCGCTGGAGACGGCCGGGGTGGGGATCGGGGCGTTCGCATGACCGGTGCACGGTCCCTCACCGCGCGTCCCGCCGGCCGCCACGCCCTCCTCGTCGAGTTGTCCGACGCCGAGCACACCGCGGCCTTCCACGCCGAGGTGCTGCGCCGGCGCGCCGCCGGTACGCTGCCGCCGGTCACGGAGGTGGTGCCGGGGGCGCGGACCGTCCTGCTGGACGGGGTGCCGGACCCGGAGGCGCTGGCCCGCCGGGTCGCCGGCTGGGAGGTGCCGCCGGTCGCGGACGACACGGGCGACGCGGTGGAGATCCCCGTGCGCTACGACGGGCCGGATCTGGCCGACGTGGCGGCCCTGTGGGGGGTCGCACCGGACGAGGTCGGCGCCCGCCACAGCGCGCACACCTACCGGGTCGCGTTCTGCGGCTTCGCGCCCGGGTTCGGCTACCTCACCGGGCTGCCGCCCCGGCTGCACGTCCCCCGCCGGTCCACGCCCAGGACCCGCGTGCCGGCCGGCGCGGTCGCCCTCGCCGGTCCCTACAGCGCGGTCTATCCCCGCGCCACCCCGGGCGGCTGGCAGCTGATCGGCACCATGCCCGACCCACGGCCGCTGTGGGACCCGGCGCGGGAGCGGGCGGCGCTGCTCACACCGGGCACGCGTGTGCGGTTCGTCACAGCGGACGACACAGGGACGGACAGCGCGAGGACGGCGGACCCCAGGGCCGACCGCGCCACGGCGGCCGACGCGGACCCGGAGGCCGGGGCATGACGGCCAAGCTGACGACGGTGCGCTCCGGTGCGCTCACGACGGTGCAGGACGCGGGCCGGCCCGGCCACGCGCATCTGGGCGTCCCCCGCTCCGGCGCGCTGGACGCGCCCGCGATGCGGCTCGCCAACCGCCTCCTCGGCAACGACCCCGACGCCGCCGTCCTGGAGACGACCCTGACCGGCTGTGCCCTGCGGCCCGACCAGGACGTCACCGTCGTGGTCGGCGGGGCACCCTGCCCGGTGACGGTCGACGGCGGGCCGGCCGCCTGGGGCGCCCCGGTGCGGGTGCCGGCGGGCTCGGTGCTGGACGTCGGTGTGGCGACCGCGGGCGTCCGCTCGTACGTGGCCGTCGCGGGCGGCATCGCCGGCGAACCCGTCCTGGGCAGCCGCTCCACGGACCTGCTGTCGGGGCTGGGCCCGGATCCCCTGCGCGACGGGGACGTCGTGGCGGTGGGCGCTCCCCCGCGGCCGGTGCCGCTGCCCGTCGCCGCCCCCTGGCCCGGACCGCCGGCCGAACTGGTCCTGCCGGTGCGCCTGGGTCCCCGCGCCGACTGGTTCTCCCCGGCCGCGCTGCGCACGCTCACCTCGGCCACCTACCGTGTCTCCCCGCACAGCAACCGGATCGGCCTGCGCACCGAGGGGCCGCCGCTGCAGCGCACGTCGACGGGTGAACTGCCCAGTGAGGGCATGGTTCTGGGCGCCGTACAGGTCCCGCCGGACGGACGTCCGGTGATCTTCCTGCACGACCACCCGACGACGGGGGGCTATCCGGTCGTCGCGGTCGTCCCGGAGCCGGCTCTCGCGGCGGCGGCCCAGGCTGCGGTCGGAACACCGCTGCGCTTCACACGCGCCTGACGACCGACCAGCCGGTCACCGCGCCGACCGCGTACCAGAACAGGTCCGGTGCGTTGAAGGTGGACCCCAGCACCAGACGGGCCGCCGTGCTCTGCCGGGCGAGGTGCGCCGGCCCGTCGGTGAGCTGGAGGAACTCCACTCCCCAACTCACCGCCAGGGCCACGGCGGCGGCCTTCGCCGGTGCCGTTCTCGGCGCCGCCACGAGGACGAGGGCGAACAGCAGCAGGGTGTACAGCGCGTCTCCGCCGTACTTGGCCACCTCCCCCGTCGCGACGGCCCTGAGTGCCAGTCCGGCGCCGACGATCACCGCTGCGGCCGTCGCGGCCGCGAGGCGCTTCCGCGTCGGATCGTCCCGCGCGGGGACCCTGGTGGAGGAGGAGGTCATGCGTCCATTGTGCGGTCGGTTCCGCCGCCGATTCTCCACGGCCTGTGGCGGACGCGCGTAGACCTCGGGCACCATCGTCCTGCACCGCACGACTGCGTGGTCAGCTTCCGCGAGAATCCGCCGGGACGCGAGTGGAGTGGGGTCAGTGCTTCAAGTCGAGTTCGACCAGGGCGCGTTGGCCCGGTTACGGGTGGCGCGGGGCGCCGACGCCCTCTGGGAGACGGTGCTGAGCCTGCAGCTGCTCCAGAACGGCCAGGAGTCCCTGGCCTACGACCCCTGGCGGCGCGAGGTGCGCCGGGCCCTCCACCGGGCCGGACTGACCGACGACGTCAGGGCGTTGATGTCGCTGTGTCCGGCCGCGGGGTACTTCCCGGACTTCCTGACGCCCGGTCTCGGCGACCTCGGACTGGAGGACGCCGTGGACCGGGTGCAGTCGACGCCCCGGCGCCGACTCGTCACCGAACTGACCCGGTTGTGTGCGGAGTCGCACGGTCCGGTTCCGCGCAGTGTGCGGTGGGTCGCCACCGGGGAGTCGACGGCACTGCGCTGGCTCGGCGGCACGTTGCGGCGCTACCACGCCCTCGCCGTGGCACCGTACCTGTCCGTGATCCGCGCCCGGGCCGGTCAGGACCGTGCCCGTCGGGCCGAGGCGGCGCTCGCCGGCGGGGCGGAGGCGCTGCTGGCGAGCTACGCGGAGCTGCCGGGCTGGCGGCGGCCCGACGGCACCCGGCTCGCCACCCCCTATCCCGAACCCCGGTTGCTGCGGCTGGGCGGGCGCCCGCTGACGCTGGTGCCCGCCTTCTTCTGCGTACGCGCCCCACTGGCCCTGGTGGACGAGTCGCTGCCGCACGTGCTGGTGCATCCGCTGTGCCCTGAGCCCGGCTGGCTCCCGCGGCTGCGGTCCGGCGCGGCCGGGCCGTCCGTCGCGCAGCTGATCGGCGCGTCCCGGGCCTGGATGCTGGAGTCGCTGGAGGCGCCGATGACGACGACGGCCCTGGCCACCGCGCTGCGCCTGGCCCCCTCCACGGCGAGCCGGCACGCCGCCGTACTGCGCGAGGCGGGGCTGGTGAGCACCCGGCGCGAGGGCAACCGGGTGCTGCACCACCGTACGGCGTTGGGGTCCGCGCTCCTGGAGGCTCAGCAGGTGGGCACGCCCGGGAGCCACGCGTCGGCCACGTCGATGAAGATGTTGGAGACGTAACCGCCGTAGTCGGGCAGGTAGGACCAGGCGTCGTTGCTGTAGCCGTCGTAGTTCACGAGCTGGCCGTGGACCTGGCACCGCACGCGCACGGTCGTGGGCCCGGGCAGACTCGCCACGCGCGTGGATGCGGCCGTCGCCTGCTGCCGGACGCTCACGTCGGTGCCCCAGGTCGGGAACGACGTGGTGTCTCCGCCGCCGTCGGTCCACAGGTAGGTGACGGTCACCCAGCCGTTGTCGTTCAGGCCGACGTTGTAGAAGGTGCCGTCGGCGAGGTCGATGCCGGCCGGGTTGGCGACCTGCCGGCCGAACTCGTCGCGCCCGCCGTTGTAGCCGTCCTCGTACGCGGCCTGCGCCTCGGGCAGCCCCTGCGGCAGGTCCTTCCACTGCTCGCGCTGCGCCGAGGGGTTCCAGTGGTCGTCGTGCGTGTTCCACGGGCCGACGTCCCAGACCGGTGCCGTCTCGCAGCGAGCGGGCCCGCACACCTGCACCGAGTACTGACCGCTGCCGTTGGGTGACAGGGCACGGCGGGAGGGGAGCGCCACGAAGTGGTCGTTCGCCTGGATGACGTGACCGTTGGCGGTGGTGTGCCCGACGAGCCCCTCGCGGGTGGCGTAGACGCGGGCGGAGAAGGCGGAGGCCGTCGCCGCCGGTGCGGGTTCGGCGGGGGCGGTGCCCGTGTCGTCCGCCGTCAGGGTCACCGCGCGCACGGCCGCGGTGGGCTCGCCCTTGGCGTTCCACAGGGTGAGGCGGGCCTGGACGTCGACGACGTCACGGGGCAGCTCGGCCGGGGTGCCGGCCGCCGCCCGCCGCCACTCGGTCCAGGTGCCGTCGGCCGTGCGTCCGCGTACGTCGACCTCGACGCTCGCCGCGTCGGGCACCGTCGCGTCGAGGTCCGCGGTGACCCGGTTCACGGGCCGGTCCACGTGGTGCGTCTCCAGTACGGCGGAGGCGTAGCCGCGGTCCCGGCCGAGGGAGGCGGGGCTGACGGAGCCGTCGCGCACCCGCAGGGCGCCCGAGTCGTACCGGACGTTGACGTCGTCGGTGCCGGTCCTGGACAGGTCCGCGCGCCAGGACACCGGGGCGGGCGGGACGGCGGCGTCGGCGGCCGGGGCGGGCGCGGCGGCGAGGGTCATGCCGGCGAGGGCGAGCAGGCCCACCGTGCCGGTCAGGGCGCGGGTGGTCCGCGGTCTGCGGCGCGGGGCGGAGCCGCGGCGGAGGAGGGTAGGCGTCAGCATGTGGGCACTCCCGGGAGCCAGGCGTCGTCGACGTCGATGAAGATGTTGGAGACGTAACCGCCGTGGTCGGGCAGGTACGACCAGGCGTCGTTGCTGTAGCCGTCGTACTCGACGAGGCCGCCGTGGACCTGGCAGGCCACGCGGACGGACGTCGGTCCTGGCAGACTCGCCACCCGTGCGGAGCCGGTCGTCGGCTGCTGACGGATGCTCACGTCCGTCCCCCAGGTGGGGAACGGGGTCCCGGTGGCGCCGTCGTCGCCCTGGACCAGACTCATGTAGTAGGCCCAGTCCCAGTTGGGGCCGGGGTCGGTGTGGTCGTTGCCGGGGACCTCGCTGTGTCCGACGATGTGCGCGCGGTCCTTGGGGATTCCGTACTTGTCGGTGAGGTAGCGGGTCAGCGCCGCCGACGAGCGGTACATGGCGTCGGTGAACCAGGCGGGGTCGTCGACGTAGCCCTCGTGCTCCACGCCGACGGAGTAGGGGTTCGCCGAGCGGGCGTGCCAGGCGGTGTCGCCCTCGCGCACCGCCTGGGTGATCTGCCCGTCGGAGGACCGCACCACGTAGTGAGCGCTGACCTGGGCGGACGGATTCTGGAACCAGCTGATGGACCCCGCGTACGAGCCCTGGGTGACGTGGATGACCACGGTCGTGACGGCCGAGCTGCGGCCGGCGGCGTAGTTGCCGGAGTAGGCCGGGTTCCAGAGCGCCGAGGGGTATTCGGCGGCCGCGGCGAGTCCCGCCCCGGTGTCCACCCCGGCGTACGTGCCGCGTTCGGGCCGCACCGTGCGCGGGGCGACGGTGACTTGTTCGCCGCCGTCGACACGGGTCCGTACGCCCTCGCCGAGGATCTCGTAGACCGCGTCGGCGTACAGGCGGGCCGCGGCCTTGCCGCCGGGGGCGCCGTAGCGGGCGGCGACGGGGTACCAGGCGCCGAGCCGGTCACGGTCGGCGGCGTCGAGGCCGGCCTCGTCGGCCAGGGCGCGCAGTACGGCGGCGGCGCCCCGGATGTTGGCGCCGGTGTCCTGCCTGAGGTCGGCGAGGCTCGCGCCGGTGAGCCGCGCGGCCCGTTCCAGGGTGTGCCGTTCGGGGTTGCTGACCAGGTGCATCATGCCGTAGCCGTGGTCCTGGCTGGGCAGTCCGGCGTGGTCGTCGAGGCGGGTCTCGCCGTAGCCGATGGCGACGAGGAGGTCCCGGGGGACGTCGTGGGCGTCGGCCGCACGGGCGAACGCCGCGTTGACGGAGGTGCCGGGCGGGACGGGCGGCGCGGGTGCGGCGGTGGCCGGGGACGGCTGGCCGGTCAGGGCCAGGGCGGCTGCGACGGCAGCGGCGCACAGTGCGGTGCGCGCACGTCTGGCGGGGAGTCCGGAGGACATGTGGGGGCTCCGCTCTCTCCGGTGCCCGCGGGGGGTGTGGGGTGACGACCGCACGGGCACCGGGAGGGCGCGGCCGACCGGATGCGTGGGCCGAACGCGCCCGCGAGGCACGGGAGTTGTTCGCACACCGGTCGTCGCATGATGGATCGCCCAACTTGTCGTGAGCAAGTCATTGCAGCCTGAGCGAAAGGCCTTGCGGTCACGCGTGCAGCCCACATGCGAAGCCGACATGCGCAGCCGATGCGTACGGCCGGCCTGCACAGCTACATGTACAGCCAAGGCTGTACAGCTCTTCCTGCGGACATTAATCTGGAGGCATGAGCGAGAACGAGAGCCCGTCACCGTCTGCCGTCCAGGCGTCGCGCGAGGTCCGTGCGGTCATCAGCCGGTTGCGCCGACGCATCCTGAAGGCGTCCGAGGTCGAGGACCTCACCCTGGGCCAGTCCTCGGTCCTGGCCCGGCTGTCCGACAAGGGAGGCGTCACGGCCAGCGAGCTCGCCGCCACCGAAGGGGTCCGGCACCAGTCGATGACGGCGACGGTCGCGGCGCTCGCCTCCATGGGGCTGGTGGAGCGGCATCCCGACCCGGACGACGGGCGCCGCCTGCTGATCACGCTGACCGCTGAGGGCGTGCGTCGGGTGGAGGAAGGCCGTCAGGCCCGGACAGAATGGCTCGCCGATCGCCTGCAGGCCAGATGCACGGAGGAGGAGCGCCGCGCGGTGATCGCGACCATGGCCGTACTGGAGCGACTGACCCGTGACTGACGCGAAGGCGGGCCCGGCCGTCGGCGCGGAGAAGCCCGGCTTCGACCGCAGGCTGCTGCCGCCGATGCTGCTCGGTTCGGTGCTGAACCCGATCAACTCGACGATCATCGCGGTCGCCCTCGTACCGATCGGCAGGGCCCTGGGCGCACCCGCCTCGCAGACCGCCTGGCTCGTCTCCGCCCTCTATCTGGCCACGTCGCTCGGGCAGCCGGTCGTCGGCCGGCTCATCGACATCTTCGGGCCGCGCCGGCTCTTCCTCCTCAGTACCGGCCTCGTCGGCGTCGCCGGTGTCGTCGGCGCCCTGGCACCCGGCCTGGGCGTCCTGATCGGCGCCCGGGTCCTGCTCGGGTTCGGCACCTGTGCCGGCTACCCCGCGGCGATGGCGCTGGTGCGCAGCGAGGCCGAGCGCACGGGACGGGACAGCCCCGGCGGGGTGCTCACCGCGCTCGCGGTCGCCAACCAGACCATCGCCGTCGTCGGCCCGCTGCTGGGCGGTCTGCTGATCGCGGTGGGCGGCTGGCGCACCACCTTCGCGCTGAACGTGCCGCTGGCCGTCGCGGCCGTACTGCTGGGACTGCTGCGGCTGCCCAAGGCGAACCAGGCGAACCAGGCGGACCCGGCGGGCTCGGCGGGCTCGGCGGGCTCGGCGGGCGATTCCACGCGACACGGGAACCTGGCCGCCCGGCTCGACCTGCCCGGCATGGGGCTGTTCGCCGCGATGCTCGTCTCGCTGCTGCTCTTCCTGATGAACCTGCACCTGCACGACTGGTATCTGCTGGCGCTCTCCGCCGCCGCCGGAGCCGCGTTCGCGATACGGGAGCTGCGGGCCGCCACGCCCTTCATCGACCTGCGCGTGCTCGGCGGCAACGCCCCGTTGCTGGCCACCTACGGACGGGCGCTCGTCGCCTATGTCGTCGCCTACTCCTTCCTCTACGGCTTCACCCAGTGGACCGAGGAGGGCTTCGGGCTGACGCCCTTCCACGCCGGCCTGGCGCAGATACCCATGTTCCTGCTGGCGATCGGAGTCTCGATCGTGTCGGGGCGCAGTACGGGTGTCCGGGGGAAGCTACTGCTCGGCGCGGCCGGACAGATCGTCGCGTGCCTGGTGATCCTCACGCTGAACGGGAACAGCCCGCTGTGGACGCTGCTCCTGGTCGCGCTGGTCTTCGGCATCCCGCAGGGGCTGAACAACCTGGCCCTGCAGAACTCCGTCTATTTCCAGACCGATCCGGAGCGCACCGCCTCCTCCGCCGGGCTGCTGCGCACGTTCGCCTACATCGGCTCGATGGTCGCCTCGTCCGCGACCGCCGCCTCCTTCGGGCAACACGCCGACACCGGCGGCCTGCACCGGCTGGCCTGGGTCATGCTCGGCGCCGGTGTGCTCTATCTGCTGCTCACTCTCTTCGACCGCACGCTCGGCCGAACGGCGGGAACGGACACGCGGGCAGCGGCCTGAGCAACCCCCGACGGTTCAGGCCTGAGGGGCCGCGGGCCCTAGAACTGCTTCCCGCAAGTGCATCGATCCGCGGACCGGCGGGTTCAGCGGTGGTAGCCGTGGCCGTGCCGGCCGGCCAGCTCTCGGTGGGCTGGTCCCACGACGCGGTCGACGCACAACGCGACACGGTCTGCGGGCGCTCCGACAAGCCGGTGGCCAGTGGTGACCTGCCGCCCCCGGACAGTGGCCGTCGCAGCCGGGGCGGCCCTTAAGACTGTGCGTACCGCTGCCGCTGCTGAGCGGCGCCGCCGCGGGAGGGGCGCGCCTGGGGGGCATGGTGGCAGCGGGTTGCGCGTACCACCTCCGGTTGAAACACACCTTGCTCTTGCCATTGCCCTATGCCGTGGGCTTCGGCCCGCTGCCCGCCTTCGGGGCGGGACACTCTGCCCTCGTCACGGAACGTCCCGTACAGCGGCGCACCTCCGGGTACTCGTCCTTTTGTCCAGCCGTCGGCGACACCCGACGGGCCGCCCTTGAGGAAGGACACCTCATGCAGCATGACGAGATGATCGGAAAAGTGCAGGCGCTGACCCAGCTGCCAGGCCGCGGGCCGGCCGAGCGGGCGACACAGGCCGTGCTGACCACCCTGGCCGAACGGCTTCCGGCCGGGCTCGCCGATCACATGGCCGCCCAGCTTCCACCGGAACTGGCGGCTTCCGTCCGACAGGTGACGGACTCCTCGGCCGATGGGCCTTCAACCGCGTCGGCTGAGCGATTCGACCTTGCAGCGTTCACCGGAAGGATCGCCGGCCGCGCCGGAACGGACGAGGATGCGGCCGTACGCGAGGCCGCCGCCGTACTGGAGGTGCTAGACGCCGCGCTCGCTCCAGAGCTGATGGAGAACGTGGCCGGGGCACTGCCCGCGGACATCCGCGAGCTGCTGCCCGCAGGCCGCGCCGCCGAGGACGGGGACTGAGGCGTCGAAGACGGATGGGGAACGGCCCTGCAGGCCGTGGCCGACGGTTGACGGCTGGCTGAGAGCCGTCGGCGAACCGGTTGCGGCCCGCTGCCCGGTCGCCGATGCGGCCGGACGGCCGCGCAGATGGCGGAGCGCTGTGAAAGCCAGGTCGTGTCGTAAGGTGCCGTCGCTGATCAGTAGATCGTAGGGCGTCTGTCGGCGTCGCCAGCTCGTGCCTGGGGGGCGCTGGAGCAGGTCCTCTCACGGTCATCCGGCCCCGCTTTGAATGCCTGCCTATTCAGTCCCTGGGTGGGACAGTCACCGGCTTCTTCCTGACTCAAGACTTGTTGCCGGGCTCATTCCTACGGGTTTCGTACTCCTCGTGTCCTTTGGGGCACGGCGGAATCTTGTCGCCCTGCTTGACGTGGACCTTCTCATCGCATTTGGCGCAGTAGAAATCCCCGGTCTTCTGCGCCTTCTCGCCCGCTTTGGCTGTCACGGTCGATCACCTCCGGGTCCTGTCCCGCTGCGACTGGTCGCGGCACGATCATCGTGATGGCGGCTCCGGTGCTGGTCATCTCACCGAAACTGGGAGTGACTGAGCCATTGCCCCCACCCAAGCGCGACCTTCGTCCAGCCGCCACCGCGGGCCCCGAAATGGGGCCTGCGGTGGTGGCCGCGTTGCCCTCAGGACCAGTCGGCAGTGCGGCAGCCGGCGAAGTAGCAGAAGCTACCGGGACAGAAGGGTTCATGCGGCGGGCCCGTGGCCGAGCGCGTTGACGATTTCGGTTACGTTGGCGTACTCGCCGCTGTCCGGCAGTTGCCGCACCGATTCCAGCGTGGTGTCCGGCGCGTGATGTGCTTCCAGGACGTCCAGCACTGTTTGTCGGTCGGCGGGGAAAGCGGATCGCTCGAAATGTCGTGCGAGTTCACGTCGCAGGGAATCTGCTTCGGCTTTCGCCTGAGCCTTTTCCCGCTCCTCTCCGGGCGGCGGCACCGGTCCGCTCGTGTTCACGCGAACATCGTCGTCCGCCGGCGGCTCAGGGTCGTAAGCCTCCTCCGCGTGCGTCGGCCGGCCGGAACGCAGGTGGCCCTCCAGCTCGTGCTTCATCTCGTCGTCCTCACGCGGACTGATCGGATTACTACCTCGCTCCATTGTGGACACCTCGCTTCTTTCATGTACGTCCTCGTCAAACCGAGGTCGGTTCGTGCATCCAATGCAGCAGGGCACCGAAGCGCCCGGGGACGTCGGAGCCGCTCTCTGCCAGGGGAGCAACGATCAGTACTTCGTCGGCCTGTAACGGCACCTGGCCGCAGTCGCCTGCCACGTACAGCAACATGCCGGGCACATCGCTTCGGCGGGTTCGCCGACGTTGCATTCCCAGGCATTCTCGGCCTGAGGGGAAGCGAAGCCACTCTTTCTCCTCATTCGCCCCCTTCCCTCGACCGGGTGCCCGGAGGACAGCGAGGGACACCCTGCAAACGCCTGGCATGCGGCGGCAGGGCGAGCGCCGGCCGGCGCTCGCCCACCAAGAAGTGCTACCGGTACGAGCCGAGGCACCAACGGAAGCTCGGCAAGGATCCCGCACCACGCGGCGGGCGTGATCACTGAGCTTCTTGGCCGACCCCCATCCGAGTGCATTCCGCACGGACCGGCCCGCGTGTCGTTTGCGTCAGGAGTCATACTGCACCCCGCACGGCGAGAATGGACCCGCCCATCACCCCATGCAGCGGGAGACATACGCGCCGTGACCACTGTCCACGAGCCTCCAAGGCCCGAAGCCGGCGACCACTACTCGGACGAACTGCCCCTTCGGCGCAAGGCGCCCGGCAACGTAGTGATCAAGTGGCTGACCACCACTGACCACAAGACGATCGGCACGATGTACCTGGTGACGTCGTTCGCGTTCTTCCTGATCGGCGGCGTGATGGCGCTGGTCATGCGCGCCGAGCTGGCCCGGCCCGGTCTGCAGATCGTGTCGACCGAGCAGTTCAACCAGGCGTTCACGATGCACGGCACGGTCATGCTGCTGATGTTCGCGACGCCGCTGTTCTCCGGCTTCGCGAACTGGATCATGCCGCTGCAGATCGGCGCGCCGGACGTGGCGTTCCCGCGGCTGAACATGCTCGCCTACTGGCTGTACCTGTTCGGCTCGACCATCGCGGTGGGCGGGTTCCTGACCCCGCAGGGCGCGGCCGACTTCGGCTGGTTCGCCTACAACCCGCTGTCCAACGCGGAGCACTCGCCCGGCATCGGCGGTGACCTGTGGATCATGGGTCTGGCCTTCTCCGGCTTCGGCACCATCCTCGGCTCGGTCAACTTCATCACCACGATCGTCTGCATGCGCGCGCCGGGCATGACCATGTTCCGCATGCCGATCTTCACCTGGAACGTGCTGCTGACCGGTGTGCTGGTCCTGTTCGCCTTCCCGGTGCTGGCCGCGGCCCTGTTCGCGCTGGAGGCCGACCGCAAGTTCGGTGCCCACATCTTCGACGCGTCCAACGGCGGTGCCTTGCTGTGGCAGCACCTGTTCTGGTTCTTCGGGCATCCGGAGGTCTACATCATCGCGCTGCCGTTCTTCGGCATCGTCAGTGAGATCATCCCGGTCTTCTCCCGCAAGCCGATCTTCGGCTACATGGGCCTGGTCGGGGCGACGATCGCGATCGCGGGTCTGTCGGTGACGGTGTGGGCCCACCACATGTTCGTGACGGGGGGTGTGCTGCTGCCGTTCTTCTCGTTCATGTCCTTCCTGATCGCGGTCCCGACCGGTGTGAAGTTCTTCAACTGGATCGGCACCATGTGGAAGGGCTCGCTGTCCTTCGAGACGCCCATGCTGTGGGCCACCGGCTTTCTCGTCACCTTCCTCTTCGGCGGCCTGACCGGCGTGCTGCTGGCTTCACCGCCGCTGGACTTCCACGTCTCGGACTCGTACTTCGTGGTGGCGCACTTCCACTACGTGGTGTTCGGCACCGTGGTGTTCGCGATGTTCGCCGGCTTCCACTACTGGTGGCCGAAGTTCACCGGCAAGATGCTGGACGAGCGCCTCGGCAAGATCACCTTCTGGACGCTGTTCGTCGGCTTCCACGGCACGTTCCTGGTCCAGCACTGGCTGGGCGCCGAGGGCATGCCGCGCCGCTACGCCGACTACCTGGCGGCGGACGGCTTCACCGCCCTCAACACCATCTCGTCGATCAGCTCCTTCCTGCTCGGCATGTCCATGCTCCCGTTTCTCTACAACGTGTGGAAGACAGCGAAGTACGGCAAGCCGGTCGACGCGGACGACCCGTGGGGCTACGGCCGCTCGCTGGAATGGGTCACCTCCTGCCCGCCGCCGCGGCACAACTTCTGCACGCTGCCGCGCATCCGCTCCGAGTCACCCGCCTTCGACCTGCACCACTTCGACCTCACCTCTTTGGACCAGAAGGAGAACACCGGCCGACGTGACGTCATCGACGCGCCGGGACACGAAGGCGAACGGCCATGACCGGCAGTCAGCGCCCACGCCCGCACCTCGACGACGCCGCGACCGTCGCCACGCAGGCAGAGGGCTTCCTGCGGGCTCAGGCCTACTACGACGAAGCCCGCAGCGAAGCACAAGCTTTGTGCGACCGCATGCCGTGGATGACCACAGCCCAGGCCGAAGACTTCACGCGGCACTACGTCGACCATCGGCTCACTTTGACGCGTGCCATGCTCAGCGCGACCGTGGCACGCGCTGGAGAGCTGCGCCAAGAGTACGAAGGACGCTACCTCCAACTGCGCCGCGCCCTGCTCAGACGGCACGCAAGCTGGGTGTCGGTCGTGCTGGCGTCCGCTACAGGCATGCACGCGATGGCCTGGATCTGGCTGCGGTAGCCATGGTGGTGGCGGGCTCGGCACCTCGGTTCCGCCAGTCCCGCTGACCACGAGGTCCTGAGACGATCAGCTCACCCCGCACTGGCACGGTCGCGGGGTGAGCGCCGTCGGCCACCGAGATGGCGTTTCCCTCAGCAACAGCCGGAGACCCGCCTCTGCGATCGACGACACCCCCGAAACTCGCCCACACAGCAGTGGGCCCTTCGAGGAGGGACCCATCCGATGGCAGCTGACCGGGAAACGGGTACAGCCGTGGTGACCGGAGCGTCCTCGGGCATCGGCGCCGAGTACGCCACCCAGCTGGCCCGGCGTGGCTGGGACCTGGTGCTGATCGCACGTCGCGCCGACCGGCTCGCCGCAGTGGCCGAGCGGCTCGGCGACGGCATCGCGGTGACCACAATGGTGGCCGACCTCGCGCACGAGGCAGACCTCGTCCGGGTCACCGAACGCGTAGCCCAGGACGATGTCACCCTGCTCGTGAACAACGCCGGCATCAACGGCTACGGCCCCTTCGCGGCAGCCGACCCCGGCCTTCTGACCAAGGTCATCGACGTGAACGTGGTGGCGCCCACCGTGCTGGCCCACGCGGCGCTTCCTCACATGACGGCTCGCGGCCGAGGTGCGGTCATCAACGTGGCCTCACTCCTGGCGTTCGCCGGTTCCCTGCCGCCGGTCCCACTCCCCCATCGCGCTGTGTACGCCGGTACCAAGGGCTACATGGTGACCTTCACCAGGACTCTGGCGGCGGAGGTCGCCACCACGCCCGTGCGCGTACAAGTGGTCTGCCCCGGACTCACCGCCACGGAATTCCATCTCAGCGCCGGCCACACGCCGGTGTCCGGGCAGGAACGAGTGCACGACGAGGGCGGAATGCCCCCGGCCGACGTGGTCTCCGCATCGCTTTCCGCACTGGACGCCGGTGAAGTGGTGTGCGTGCCCGGCCTGCGCGACGCCGACGCCGTCACCCGACTGGCGGCTGCCGAACGGGCTCTCCGCGACGGCTCCGACATCGTCCTGGCCCCCCGCTACCGGTCAGCGACCACCCACGAGAGCTGATGCCGGTCCCGGTCGGGGGCTGCCCACGTCGCCGTGCCGGGGCCAATCGCCAGGGCACGGGTGATCGAACTCCATTCGCCGAAGTGCGTTGTCCTACTCGCCGTCGATCAGCAGCAGTGACTTGCCCACAGTGGTGCGCGCGGCCAGACCACGGTGAGCTTCGGCGGCCTGCTCCAGCGGGTAGGTGGCGCCGATCGCCGGACGCAGGCTTCCCTTGGCGGCGCGCTCCAGCGCCAGACCCAGCAGTTCCCGGACGGTCTCCTGGTCCGGTGGACCGTCCATGAGCGGCATGAGCAGCCGTATGCCTCGGCGTGCGGCCGATTCCCGGTCCGGGGCGGCGAAGCCGTCGGCGGTGCCGTAGGTGACGAACCGACCACCGTCCGCGAGCGCGTTCACGGCGGCCGTACCGAGCGCCCCGCCCGCGCCGTCGTAGACGAGCGCGGCGCCGCCGCCGGTCGCCTCACGCACCCGCTCGGTCCAGTCCGCCCGCGTGTAGTCGACGACGGCCTCGGCGCCAAGGTCGCGGGCCAGGTCCCGCTTGGCGTCGCTGGACGCGGCGGCCACCACCCGGGCTCCGGCCTCGACGGCCAACTGCACCAACAGTGTGCCCGCCCCTCCGGCCGCCGCCGAGACCAGCACCCACTCTCCTCTGCGCGGCGCCCCCAGCCGGTGCAGGTTGAGCGCGGTCACGCCGTCGTGCACCAGTGCGGCCGCCGTCACGGCGGCCAGCCCGTCAGGGACCGGCATGATTTCCTCTTCACCCGCGACGACCTGTTCGGCGTAACCGGTGCCGGTTCGTACGGCTACGACCCGGCCGACCCAGGCCGGGTCCACTCCGTCACCGATGGCCAGCACCTCACCCGCTCCGCCGCCACCCGGCACGTACGGCAGCGTTCGCGGGAAGATGTCCTGCCCCCACCCGGTGCGCAGCAGGGTGTCCAGGAAGATCACGTCGGCCGCGACCATGCCGACGACGACCTGGCCGGGGCCGGGCACCGGATCGGGCAGGTCCACGAGGGTCAGCACCTCCGGAGCGCCGAACGAGGCCACTTGAACCGCATGCATGAGCAGCACCCTTCACTCAAAACGATGTCCCGCACAGCCTCCAACCTCAAGTCCGGTCGAGGTCAAGAAGATCCTTCCAGCATCGACAAGCTGCTCGCGGTCCGAGCACTCCGGCCGACGGCGGACCTGTTCGCCGATGTGGCTACGGTTCCACCCGCGCGACCCCTCCCGTTTCGAGGGCCACCCACAGAGCGCCGTCGGGACCCAGGGTGATGCCGTGAGGCTCGGACGACGGTGACGGCAGGCTGTACTCGGCGATCTCGCCGCTGTCGGTGATGTGGCCAATGCGGTTGGCTCCCCATTCGGTGAACCAGCACTCCCCGGTGGAGGCCGCGACAATGGCGTGGGGTTTGGCCGTGCGGTCAGGGAGCGGAAACTCCTTGATCCCGCCATCCAGCGAGATCCTGCCGATCTGGCCCGCTGCGATCTCAACGAACCACAGGGCGGCGCCGTCGCTCGTGATGCCCACGGGTGCGGCGCCCGCGGTGGGGAGCGGGTGCAACGCGATCTCTCCGTGGACAGTGATGCGGCCGATCGCGTTCGCCTGGTTGAGGGTGAACCACAGGGCCCCATCAGGGCCTGTGGTGATTGCCGAGGGAAAGGCGCCGGTAAGGGGAAGAACGTACTCGGTGGTCTCCCCCTTCCCGGTGATACGGCCGATGCGGTCGGTGTTCATCTCCGTGAACCACATCGCATCGTCCGGGCCGACAGTGATACCGAAGGGGCCGCTGCCGGGTGTCGGTACGGGGAAGGACTCCGTTTCACCGTCGGCGGTGACGCGGCCGATCCGGTGATCCTGGGACCGTGTGAACCACAGTGCTCCGTCGGGCCCGGGGGTAATGACCGTAGGGCGGCACTCGGACGAGTCCAGGGGGTATTCGCTCAGTTCGCCGTCGAGAGTGAGACGCGCGATGCGCCCACTGCGCGCGAAGGTGAGCCACAGCGCACCGTCCGGTCCGGCCGCGATGCCGTAAGGCCCAGCCCCCTCGTCCGCCACGGAGATCTCCCTGATGGCCGGGGCATCGGAATGGTGCACAGCAACTCCTTGTCGGGGTGGGATCAATCGACGCTCCCGACCGATGCCGCGGCTCCGTCTCGCACCAGGTCGAGAATGATTACCCGCCGGTGGAATGGCTCACCAGCACGGGAGGGCCCCAGGCCGGCGTGGTGACGACGCTACCGATGTCTCGCCAGTACTGCTCGGGACCGGTGGAGTCGAGCCGGTTCTGCCCGTGGCCGCCGAAGTCCACGCCGGACAGGACTCCATCCACGACGGGAAGTTCGGTCGCTGTTCCGGTCACACCGCACCCTGCCTGCGAGAAGGCAGAGGGTGCAACTGCTTTCCTCACTGGGAGGCAGGGCAGTGGGGCGGGCGCTTGCGAAGGGGAAACAGCTGCACCAGTCGGAGTCGCCGTCAGGCAGGGAACAAGGGCCGGCGGCCGCGCAGCGCAAGGCCGGTAGATGCCGCCTCCCCCGCCACATCGTCGGCGTATCCGGCATGCGACCAACTTCAACGGGCAGATGAACGGTCCGCAGAGGGAGGGGGAACACCGACATGACGACGGAGTCGATCGAACGGTCGGAGGCAACGACCGACGGGGGTTGTGCGTGCGGAGGGCAGACCAGGGCTGCCGCAGTCGAGGCACCCGAGACACCGCGGGAGCGGGTCAACCGTCGCTGGAACGAGATCATGCAGGAGACCCGTGTCGCTCAGACGGGGGTCCAGATCCTGTTCGGCTTCCTGCTCAGTGTCGCGTTCACCCCGCTCTTCCACGATCTCAGCACCTTCGACCACGGCGTCTACGTCGCCACCGTCATCTCGGGTGCCACGGCCACCGCGTGCCTGATCGCCCCGGTCTCCATCCATCGCTTCCTGTCGGGGCAGCGGATGAAGGACGAGATGGTGGAGGTGGCGCACCGGCTGATGATGTGCGGCATGCTCCTGATGGCCGGGACCATCGGCTGCACACTGCTCCTGATCCTGCACGTCGTGGTGCCGGGCCTCATGGCGAAACTGCTCGTCGGCGGGGTGATGATCTGGTTCGCACTGTCGTGGTACGCCCTTCCCCTGTGGCTTCGCCGCCGGTCCGCCCGCCGTGCGGCCCGTCAGGACTGAGCGGACAGCGCGGCGCGGCCCGTCGGAGGCGGCCGGCCCACCCGAGGAAGGGTCCGGGCACCGCGACTCGCTCAGCTGAGCCTGTTGCAGCGGCACCGCATGCCCTGACAGCATGCCGCCATGGACGGTCCTCGGCGGCTCGGCGGCCGATCGCAAGCCGACTTTCCCCTGTCCGGGAACCGAACGCGGCATGATGCCCCGCTCCACATCACGCTGGGCGGCATGAAGACGTCCGCCATCGTGCTGGACGACGACGGTGGCATCGTCGCCGCCAACGAAGCGGCCCAGAGGATGCTGGGCAGAAGCCTCGCGGAGCTCGTCGGAGAGGACTTCCACGACCTGCTGCACCGGGACGACCACGGGAACGCCATGCCCCGCACCCGCTGCCCACTGAGGAAGGCGCTTCTCGAAGGCAGCACCAGACATGGCGACACCGGGCGGTTCGTGCTCGGGGACGGCTCCCTCGTCCCGCTGTCCTGGCTGGTCACACCCTATTCACTCGGCGCGAAGGAGCCGGGCGGGCTCGTACTCCTCTATGAGCCGACGCAGGTGAAACTGCGCAAGGGCGATGAAGAAGACCCCGCCCCCCTGACGGAACTGGAGCGCCTGGCCCTGCTCGCGGAGACGACCACGCGGCTCACGTCGACGCTGGATGTGGACGAGGCACTGCACCGGCTGGTGGCCCTGACCGTGCCCCGGCTGGCGGACTGGGCGGTGTTCGACCTGCTCACCGAACGCGACGAGGTGACGCGCGCCCTGGTGATGGAGCACAAGGACGGCGTCCTGATCGAGCGGGAGGACCTGCAGGGCCCCATGCCTCCGGTGCCCGAGGAGTCCCCGATGCCCCTGTCCCGCGCCCTGCGCGGCGCCGCTTCCTCTCTCGCCGGACCTTCCACCTACCAGGGCGAGCCCGATTCGGGTATCGCCGTCGAGCAGCATCGCTTGTTCGCCGAGACCGGCATGCACTCCGCCGTCATCGCGCCCATCCGCGGCCTGCGGGACGTACTCGGTGCCCTGACGCTGGGCCGCTCCCAACGCCGTGCCCGCTTCACCGCCGCGGACCTGCCGCTGCTGGAGGACCTGACGCGCCGGACGGGCCTCGCACTGGACAACGCCCGCCTGTACCAGCGCCAGCGCAAGGTCGCCGAAACCATGCAGCGCCACCTCCTGCCGCAGCTCCCCAGCGTGCCCGGCCTCGAGATGACCGCGAGATACCTGCCCGCCCCGCACGCCTCCTCGGTCGGCGGAGACTGGTACGACGCCTTCGCCCTCGGTTCCGAAGCCCATGCCCTGGCCATCGGTGATGTCGTCGGGCACGATCTCGACGCCGCGGCCGGCATGGCACAGGTACGCAACATGCTGCGTGCCTTCGCCTGGTCCCAGCCGTCGGCCGATCCCAGTGCCGTGGTCAAGCAGCTCGATGAGGCGGTGATGCACATCGCCGAAGTCCCCATGGCGACCATGATCCTCGCCAGGGTCTCGCTCGGTGACGACCGGCTCTGGCACCTGCGGTGGACGAACGCCGGCCACCCGCCGCCCCTGCTCGTCACCCACGACGGGCAGGCCCGCTACCTCGACGACCCCCACGGCATTCTCCTCGGTACCGGGGCCGGCAGACCACGCCCCGACACCGTCACCGTCCTGCCACCCCGGGCCACACTGCTGCTCTACACCGACGGGCTGGTCGAGTCCCCGCACCATTCCATCGACCGAGGGCTGGACCGGCTGCGCCGGCACGCGGCGTCCCTCGCCCGCCGTCCCCTCCCCCGGTTCTGTGACTCCCTGCTGGACGGAGTGCGACCCGACGACAACGACGATGACGTCGCCCTGCTCGCCTTGCGCACACCGGCCCGCGCGTAGGGTGGCAGCGGATCGGCGACGATCGGCCGGGCAGGTCCACGACGGGAACCGCCGAACATCGCCGCCGCGTGGGCCAGAGACCTGGTGTCTCGCACCCGAACCCGGCCAGACGTCGACTCGTGCGGTGGCCGGCGAGGGCGGGGACGCGCAGCGCGCCGTCGCGGCACGGAACCGGCGTCTGCCGGCACCCGCACGTGATGCCGCCGGACGGTCGCCGCGGCGCCGGCCGCAGAGGGCCGCACCCGCACTGCCCGCGCTGGGCACGGCGGGCTCGCGGGCCGCCAGCCGGTGTGCTGCGTGCGGGCGTGGGACCGGACCGGTTCGGACCGGGTGCGCGACTTCCAAGTATGGGGTCTGGAGCAGGCCTTCACCTTTCGCACCAGCACCGCGGCGACCGTCTCCTGCCTGCAGCGCTGAGCCGCTGGGGAGGCCGACGACCGGCTACGGCACCGTGTAGCCGGCGGCGCGGAACAGCTCGTACCACTCGGGCCGGGTGAGCGGGATGTCCGAGCCGAGCGCGGCGGCTGCGACACGCTGCGGCGTGGTCGTGCCGAGCACGACCTGCATGCGCGCGGGGTGGCGCGTGATCCAGGCGACCGCGATCGCCTCGGCCGGTACGCCGTACTTCGTGCTCAGCCGGTCGATCACCGCGTTCAGCTCGGGATAGCGGGGCGAGCCGAGGAACGGGCCGTCGAAGAATCCGGCTTGGAAGGGCGACCACGCCTGGACGGTGATGTCGTGCAGGCGGCAGTAGTCGACGATCCCCTCGTCGCGCACGACCGACTGGTCGAGGCCCTGCATGTTCGCGGCGACACCCTGCGCGATCATCGGCGCGTGCGTGATCGAGAGCTGGAGCTGGTTCGCGACGATCGGCTGTGTCACGTGCTTGCGCAGCAGATCGAGCTGCCGCGGCGTCTGGTTGGAGACGCCGAAGGCGCGCACCTTGCCCGCTGCCGACAACTCGTCGAAGGCACGGGCCACTTCTTCCGGTTCGACGAGCGCGTCGGGACGGTGCAGCAGCAGGATGTCGAGATAGTCCGTGCCCAGTGCCTCGAGCGAACCGTTCACCGACTCCACGATGTGTTCGTAGGAGAAGTCGAAGTACGGGCCGTCCTTGACGATCCCGGCCTTCGTCTGGATGACGAACTGCTCGCGCTCCGAGGGGCTGAGCTTCAGGGCTTCCGCGAAACGGCGCTCGCATCCGTGGCTGCCCGAGCCGTAGACGTCGGCGTGATCGAGGAAGGTGATGCCGGCGTCGCGCGCCGTGCGCACGAGCGTGCGCACCTCGTCGTCGGTCATGTCCTGGATACGCATCAGGCCGAGGACGACGTTGGGGACGACCATGTCGGTGCCGGGCAGGGTGAAGGTCTTCATGCGGCTCTTTCGCTGTGGCTCGGACGGATCAGGCGGACAGGAGCGCGATCTGGTCGGTTGTGAGTTCGAGGTCGGCCGCGGCTGCGGAGTCGCGGATGCTCGCGGGGCGCGAGGCGCCGGGGATCGGGATCACCACGGGCGCGAGCGCGAGCTGCCAGGCGAGCGCTACCTGGTGGACGCTGGTGCCGATCTCGTCGGCGACCTGCTGGAACACACCGTGACGCGCTGCCAGGTCCTTGGCGTTCGCGATGCCGCCGAGCGGGCTCCACGGCAGGAACGCGATGCCGTGCTCGGCACAGTGCTCGAGTTCTGCCTGGCTGGAGCGGAACGCCGGCGAGAACTGGTTCTGCACCGACACGAGCCGGCCGCCGAGCACTTCGCGGGCCTCCTCGATCTGCGCGACGTCGGCGTTCGAGATTCCCGCCATCAGGATGACGCCCTCGTCGAGCAGCTCGCGGACGGCACCGACCGAGTCGGCGTAGGGGACCGCGGGATCGGGGCGGTGGAACTGGTAGAGGCCGATCGCGTCCACGCCGAGCCGGCGGGCGGACTCCTTGGCCGCACGCTTGAGGTACTCAGGATCACCGTTGCGCGTCCACGTGCCGTCGCCGGGGCGCAGGTGGCCACCCTTGGTGGCGACGAGGACGTCGGCGGCGCCGGCCCCGTACTCACGCAGTGCTCGGGCGATGAGTTCCTCGTTGTGGCCCACCTCGTTCGCGTCGCGGTGGTAGGAGTCGGCTGTGTCGATGAGGGTGACACCGGCGTCGAGCGCACCGTGGATGGTGGCGATCGACTGCTCCGCGTCCGGGCGCCCTTCGATCGACATCGGCATACCACCGAGGCCGATCGCGGAGACGGTCCGGTCGCCGATGGTGCGCTGCTGCATGGATCTCCTCGAACTGGACGCTCCCGTGAGCGCGCGGTGCCGCGCGACTCCCCCGCGCTCACTCTAGGAATCGCCGATCCAGAAATCCAACAGCTCTGGTTTCTGGGATTCAGAAGTGTGGGATGTGGATGCGGCGGCGCCCGAGCACCCTCACAGGAACCGGCGGATGGTCTGCACGGCCGCCTCGCGGGTGCGCTGCAACGCGGATCGCTGTCTCCGACGACCTTGCCGAATCGGCTCGCCGGCTGTCCTGTCGGCCTCGAAGTGCCTGTCCAGGGTGGCGGTGAACTCCGCGTCGAGCACGGCGAGCACGACTTCCTCGTCGTGGTCGAGGGAGCGCCGGTCGAAATGGGTCGAGCCGACCAGGGCAGCCGTACGCATACGCCGCCGCCTGGAGCGTCTGATCGGTATCGCGGCGACCGAGGCAAACGCCCTGCGCGCCCTGTGCCACGGAGGGCGGCCGCATCTCCTGGACACTCGTGATCCCTCTTCCCTTTTCCGTCAGCACTCGCTGAGCATGCCGGCCCGCAGGCGGGCCAGCAGTCGGGAGATCAGGCGGGACACGTGCATCTGGGAGACGCCGAGGTGCTCGCCGATGTCCTTCTGGGTGAGTTCCTCGACGAAGCGCCAGTGGATGATACAGGCGTCGACGAGATGGTCATCTCGCTGGCCGCGAAGGGCCTGACCACCGGCGAGGTCCAGGCCCACCTGGCCGAGGTCTATGGCGCCGAGGTCTCCCGCCAGACCATCTCCACCATCACCGACATGGTGCTCGAGGGCATGGCCGAGTGGCAGAGCAGGCGCCTCGACACCGTCTATCCGGTGGTCTTCATCGACGCCATTCACGTGAAGATCCGCGACGGCGCGGTGGCCAACCGGCCCATCTATGTGGCCCTGGCCGTCACGACCGAGGGCCGGCGGGAGATCCTCGGGTTGTGGGCCGGCGACGGCGGCGAGGGCGCCAAGCACTGGCTGCACGTCCTCTCCGAGATCAAAACCGCGGCGTGAACGACGTCCTCATGCTGGTCTGCGACGGGCTCAAGGGCCTGCCCGAGGCAGTGGAGACGGTCTGGCCGAGGACCATGGTGCAGACCTGCGTGGTGCATCTGCTGCGGAACTCCTTCCGCTATGCCGCCCGCCAGGACTGGGACAAGATCGCCAAGCTTCTGAAGCCGGTCTATACGGCGCCGACCGAGGAGGCCGCTCTGGAGCGGTTCGCCGAGTTCGCTGACGCCTGGGGCCGGAAGTATCCGGCGATCGTCAAACTGTGGGAGAACGCGTGGGAGGAGTTCACCCCTTTCCTGCGGTTCGACACCGAGATCCGCCGCATCGTCTGCACCACCAACGCGATCGAGTCGGTGAACGCCAGAATCCGCCGCGCGGTCAAGGCCCGCGGACACTTCCCCAACGAGCAGGCCGCATTGAAGTGCGTCTACATGGCGATCATGTCCCTCGACCCCACGGGCAAGGGCCAGGCCCGCTGGACCATGCGCTGGAAGACCGCGCTGAACGCCTTCGACATCACCTTCGACGGCCGCCTGTCGGCAGCCCGCCAGTAACCCCAACTACCCCAGCTACAGCGCACGTTTGACAGACCCCAGTGCCCCGAAGCCGGGGGCGGACACGCGGGGCGGTGAGGACGTCCCGGTCCCGCCCACCCGCCCAGTGGCTCGGCGCGGCCGAGGCTGTCCGAGTGGTGTCGGCGGTGAGGGACGGGAGGAGCGCGCGTCTGGCCCAATTTCAGCACCACTCATCAGGGAGACCCGGAACTTCCGCCGTGCGAAGACTCGGCAAGTGCGATCGATGTATGCGTGAGTGAGGTAGTCATGACCGCCAAGGCCGGCGAGAAGGCACAGAGACAGATGATGACTTCTACCGCGCAAGCTGCAGCGAGAAGATTCATGTCAAGCAGGGGGACAAGACCCCGTCCTGCCCGAACGGGCACAACAGTTCGTGACCCGGCGCAACGAGCCGGGCAACGAGTCCTGACGAAATCGCTCACGTGTGCACCTCGAAGCCGCCGCGACCGTCGAAGTGCACCTCACGTACCTTGTCGAACCCGTCCTCCGGCGACGGCCTGCGCAGGCGTTTCAGCGTGGCCAGGACTCCGACGTCCGGGACACGCTGACGGCCTGACCGAGCGGCATTGCGCCGCAGCGACCCGGCCACGTCCGGAGGGAACCAGTAGGCCGTGGCAGAGGCACCGCACGAGTGAGCCGCTTCCACCAGCGGGCCCCACTCCTGCGGCGACGGATTGGTGTTGTCCACCGCCACCGATCTCCCGGCGGCAAGGTGCTCCGCCACCAGCCGCATCTGGCGCTGCTGCTTGTTCCTGGCTCCCCGCGGAAAGAGATCCTTACTCACCAGCGCGTACCCATCCGCCAGGCACCGCGCGTAGAACGTGGACTTCCCGGAAGCCTGCAGCCCGACCAGCACGGCCACATCCACTTCAGCCGCCATGACCACCACCATGACACGCGGTCGGCCGACCGGGAGGCGATCGTTTCATAAGTCAGGCACCTTCCTGCAGCTCTTCGGCGCACGCATCGCGAGGCCGTGTGTACGGCTGGGATGTGAGTGACGCGCCAACAACGGTTACCCGTTGCCCACCAGAAGCTCGCACGACGAAGGAGACGGCATGGCTCACGGCACGAGCGCCCGGGACGTGGTGAGCGCCCTGAAGGACGTCGATTTCCCCGCCGGCAAGGAGGAACTGGCCCAAGCGGCGGTTCGGTCCGGCGCTTCCCAGGAGGTCGTGAAAGCGCTACGCGCGATCCCGCCCGAGCAGTACGCCAACCGCGAAGAGGTGGCTCGGTCGGTGCGGGTGGACCCCGATTCCGATCTCGGTCTCAGTCCCGCGCAGCGGGCCGAGCAGGCCCGTGAGGGCGGCAGGCAGGGGCAGTCGCAGCATCTGCGTGATGTACCCAAACCGCCGGTAGAGGACGAACTGGACCGCTGAGACCGACGTCGGCGGCCCACCGACACGGAACCCGCAGCCGACGAGGACAGGCGCTGTCATGGTGCGCAAGAAAGAAGGCAACGGGCCTCCAGCGCCGCACTGCGGCGCTGGAGGCCCGTCGGACTGGCCACCCCCAGTGCACGCGGCGTGACAACCGGAGCATCGAAACAGCGGAGGCACTTATCCGACCGCGATCCCCTCTCGCAGGAGGAGAAGATCGGGTCCGGCATCGGGACAAGCAGCAGTGGCGGACCGGCGACCCTGGCCCCAGAGAAAGGTGCGGGATCTCCCGGCTCAGGGCGCGGACACCTCGTTCTCCGGACGCGGGCACCTCGTTACACCGAGCGACACGAGCAGGTGTTCAAAGCGGTGAGCGCCGTCCGGGAGCGCCAGGCCGGAGCATGCGCAGCACGGCCCGTTCAGCAGGCCCCTGAGTGGCGGGGATCCCGTACGCGCTGTCGTCACCGAGGTAGGGCAGCGCGGAAGCGATGGTCACGCCTTCCTCGTACAACTCGATCACCCGTGGATTGATGTAAGACGCACGACAGACCGCAGGTGTGTTGCCGAGGTACCCAGCCACCTCACGCGCCGCCCTGGCAATGGCTCGGCGCCGGGCGGTCTCGCTGCGCGTGACGGGCCGGGAGACGGCCAACGCCACGGCAGCCATGACCGTGCCGTGCCAGGTGCGGAAGTCCTTCGCGCTGATCTCCAGGCCGGCCAACTCTTTGAGGTACACATTGACGTCGTCGCCGCTCACGTCGTGCCAACGACGCCCCTCCCAGTACGCCAGGAGCCGGTCACCGCCGCCCCGTCGCCGTCTGAGCGCGTTGAGACTACGGCAGGCAGGGGGATCCGCGACCGTTCGGACGATCTCCTTGCCATGCTTGCCGGTGTAGGTGAACAGGACCGCACCGGCCTGACAGTGGGAGTGCTCGCGCAGCAGCGTCGTCAGGCCGTAACTGCTGTTGAGTTCGGTGTACCGGTCGCTACCGATGCGGAAGAAGCCGAGGTCGAGCAAGCGTACGGCCGTAGCGAGAACGCGCTGCCGGGTCAGTCCCCGATCGCCCAGATGCCCCTCGACGGCCTCCCGCACCACCGGAAAAACCTCAGCAACATCGAGCACATGCTCGTGCTTGGCCTGCTCCTGCTCGGTGCGGAACTGCGGGTGATACAGGTACTGACGGCGTCCGGCGGCGTCGGTGCCCACGGCTTGCAGATGCCCGTTCGTCCGAGCACAGATCCACACATCACGCCAGGCCGGCGGTACGACCAACGCCCGGATCCGGTCCAGCTCCGCAGGATCGCGCACCGGGTCCCCCCTAGTACCGAGGTATCGGAAGCCGCGCCCGTGCCGCAGGCGGCGATACCCCGGGTCCGTGGGACGACTGTGGTAAAGACGCATTCAACCTCCTGCTGCTCACCTGGTGAGACCGAGCCGACTCTCCCCGGGCTGCGACCAGCGCGGAGCGGTCGACGTGGTTCCTCTCGTACTACCCAGATTCCGGGTTCTCAGAGAGGCCAGACGTTCTCCCGCAGGAAGACGTCAGGTGAGGACCAGGAAGGTCCAGATGCCACACCAGGAAGAACACCTGCAGACGGGCAGGCTCCGTTACTGGGCACGGTGTCTCGGAACACACGCCCCGTCCACCGAGATCGCAGCCGCACCGACGGCGCGAGGGCACCGGACGCACCACGACGGGAAGGAATCTGATGACGAAGGCCCGGAACATCATGACCGGCGGGGCCGAGTGCACCGGCGCAGAAGAGACGGTGCTGGACACCGCCCGCAACATCAAGGACCTCGAGGTCGGAGCCCTGCCGATCTGCACACCGACAACAAGCTCACGGGCATACTGACCGACCGGGACATCATCGTGAAGGTCCTCGGCGCGGGCGGACCCCGCCACCTGCCCGGCCTGCCGATCCGAAAGCCGGCGACCTGCTGCGGCACTCTCCATCGACTGAGCCTCGCAACCACCGGCCCGGCCGCCGTCGTCCCTTGGGAATGGCGGCCTGGGCCCGAGTAACCGGGTCGGTGCAAGACCCACGGAAGCGGTGGTGAAAGGGAGGCTCTCCGATGCTCATGGCACACCCCGCCGTGCTGAAGGCCTGAGCGAGCAGTATGACGCACTGCGCGTCCTGCATGCCGAGGACGGCACCGAGGAGGTTCGCCAGCGTATGGATGACGTCGCCTACACGCTGCGTGTCGACCGGTACCCGCGACATTGACGCGGCCCTCATCGCCGCCCGCCAGCGGCTGCCGGGCGCCCGCCCTGAGGACGACTCGTTTCTCACCACCTGACACGTCCTGCGATCGCCATGAGTACGACGGCCGACCTGCCACCCTTACCAGCCTCTGGGAACTGACCTTGACTCGATACTGTTCGGCGTCTGCCGTCACCGGGACGAACAACCTCCGCACGCCACCAAGTGCAGCTCTGTCCGACGGCAACTTCCTGTGCGCGATCAGCGTGGGCCGGTCAAACGCCGCCTCGGTGAAGTTGGAGGAAGGGACTCTTCAGGGCCGTGAGCGAGCCTCACCCCGCTCCGGTGCGGGCGGCCCGGGTTTGCGCCGACCGGGGTCCTGTCGGCCGCGGGCGTCAAGATTCGCTCGGTGGTCCGCCCGGCATCTGCGCGTGTTCCCCTTCCAGTGCCCCGGCCTCCTTCTCCAGCGCTTCGGCGGTTGTGTCGGCCGCGGCACGGATCCTGTTGCGGGCCGCCACTCCCAGAGCCGCACCGCCCGCGCCGTAGGCACAGGCCAGCACCGCCGCGGCCCTGCCCCTCGGCAGAACGGACTCGGCCGCTCGCAACACGGTCTCGTGAACCGCCCACAGGGCGAGAACGCCGCACGTCCCCGCCCCAGCGAGCAGCACTCCGCCCGCACCGAACCGCTTCAGCGCGGCCAGGACCTCCTCCTGCACGGCCCCGATCTCCCGCCGGGCCAGTTCCGTAGTGTCCTGAGCCAGCCGGGCCGCGGCGTCCCCCACGCGGCCCCCGGCCGACGCCGAGTCGTCGCCTTGCATCCGCATCGACCTCTCCTGCCTGCCAGTCTGCGAATCGGCCGGCGCCATGTGCGGTGCGGGCCTCCTGAGCCCCTCCGCATTACCCCAGCCGGGCCTCCTGACACCGACACGTGCCCGCGCGTCGGTGTTCAGGGGTCGGGCGTTTGCTCCTCGCCCAGCGGTAACTCCGGATTGGACGGCCGTGTGTCCCTGGACGAAGCCCCCTTGGCCTGCCCACACGTCCGGCGCACTCTCGGACGTGTGAGGAAAACGCAGCCCCTAGGCAGCGATCCCTTTTTCGGTGAGCCTCCGGCCGACCTGCCCGATCGGCGCTGCCGGCAAGTGTCCGGCGTCGCTCATGCGGCGATACGACAGGCAGTGCGGGGAAGGGGTCGGGTAATGGCCGACGAACTCGACGATGAATGCCTACTACGGCAGTCATGTGCCTCGTAGCAGCAGCTACCGTACGGGCACGATCGCGACGGGGCAGCTCGCGTGATGCAGCACCGCGTGTGCCACTGACCCCAGAGGCAGGCCGAACCGGCCCTCGACCGACCAGGGCCGTGTCGGTCCGCAGCCCGGGATACGCGGTCGCGACCCGGGTCCGGGCATCGCCAGCAGCTTGGTCGCTGCCTCGAAGACCTGCTCCGTGAGCCCCGTCCCAGTCTCGTCGTACCCGATCTCCACGGCTGAGCCGAGGGCGTGGACGAGCCGCAACGCGGCACCGCGCCGCTCGGCTTCGGCGGCTGCCCAGTCCACGGCAAGCTCGGCAAGCCAGGACTCGGACGTGTCATCGATCCCGGCGAGGACGACCGGCCGTGACGACCCGTCATCGTCCCCACTCCCGTCAGTAACGAAGCCTCAGTCAGTCATCGAGTTGCCCTGCGCGCGTTGTGCGAGCGGTCATTCCTCCTCCTCCGACGCCTTTCCCACCGACCGCAGTCGGTTGTCGCACCACTGCCTGGCCGTATCGGCGACCTTCTCCAGAGCACCGGGTTCCTGGAACAGGTGTGTGGCTCCCTGTATCACGCGCAGGGAGTGCGGGGCACGCAGTCGCCGGGCCGCCTCCTCGTTCAGCCGCAGCACCTCGGGATCCTGGCCGCCGACCATCAGCAGCACCGAGGCCGTCACTTGATCGAGGGCGTCTTTGGCCAGGTCGGGCCGTCCGCCCCGGGAGATCACGGTCAGTACGCGCCACGGCCGATCGGCCGCGGCAACCAGAGCGGCGGCCGCACCGGTGCTGGCGCCGAAGAGAATCACCGGCAGCCCGCTGGATTCGGACTGCACCTCAAGCCAGTCGATCGCCGCCACGAGCCGCCTGCCCAAGAGGGGAATGTCGAAGCGATGCTCTGCCGTCAGCGTGTCATGGCGCTCTTCCTCTTCGCTGAGCAGGTCCATGAGCAGCGTGCCGAGGCCGGCGCTACGCAGTTCGGCGGCAACCATCCGATTGCGTGGACTGTGCCGGGAGCTGCCACTGCCGTGGGCGAACAGCACCACGGCCCCAGCAGGCGTCGGGGTGACGAAGTCGCCGTGGAGCGTGGTACCACCCGCGGGCACCAGAACCGTCTCGGAGATCATCGGCGTCAACTTCTTCCCCGCTCTGCCGAATGGCGGATCGATTCGTCCGCTGTGTCACCGCCCCGCGTACCCATTTCACGGGCAGGGCATGACCCGAACCCCGGTGCTACGGCGTTTCGGCCCTCCCCATACGGGCAGCGCTTCGATGGCCTCCGTCGCCGACCGCGCGACAGCCTCCGCGCCGGCTACTGTGCAGCCGTGCTGAGGTCGTCCTGGTAGCGCAGCAAGACGCCCACGCCGTCGGTGAGGCGCATACGGTCCTGTGGCAGCACGATCAGTTCAGCTCCGGTGCGGAAGACGGCGTAGAGCACGGCCGTATCGGCCCGCTCCTCCCCGGGAGACGTCGCACCGAAAGCCTCCAGTTCTGAGGCCGAAAGCGCGATCTGCGGCGCCTTCGGACATCCGGCGGTGCCGCGCACGCTGTGCCAGGAACGCTTCCACCTGCTGCTCGTCCGCGGCGCTCAAGCGCCCCTCCAGCACTTGCCCCACGCGTGCTTCCAGCAGAGCCGGTCCGGCAGAGGACTCCGAGGGACAGGGCGAGGCGTCCGTGCGCGGTGAACAAGGCTTGTCCATGCCTACCGGGCAGCGAGCGGCCCGTTCCCACGACAGTCGCCAGGGCGGAGATGATCGCGGTGTCGGCTCCTTGTGCGATCAGGGCATCGCGCTGGTGCCGCCGGCGCAGGTCGATCGCCTTGTCGGCGTCGTCGATGTCCCGGGACGTATCGAGGTAGACGCTTGCCCAGGGACCGAACCCGGCGAAGAGGGGATCGAGAACGGCGCCCGGCGTCCTCCACCCATCGAGCGGTCTCGCGCTTCGTCTTCTTCTCCGTCCAGGTAGGAGAAGAGCACGTCGGCTCCCTCGCGGGCGAAGGCCAGGGCCACCGCTCGTCCAATCCCGCAGTCCCCGCCGGTGATCACGGCCTTGCGGCCGTCCAGGCGGCCACTGCCCCGGTAGGACTCCTCACCGTGATCCGGAGGCGGGGCGGGTCCATGGGCCGGCCCGGCCGGGATGCGGCTGGTCCTGGGAAGGGAACTCAGGCTCTACGGATGCTGGTGGACGGGGTTCTGTGGTTGGTTCACGGCTTTGGCCTTCCTCATCGGTGGCACGCTTTCCGACTTGCCTGGTCGATCTCACACGCCCATCGGCCAGGTCTGTGCCTCCTCGCCGCGTGCCGGAATCGCGCGCAATGGGGTGAGCGCTCTCGTGCGGTCGAGAAAGCAGAAGGCGTCGTAGCGACCGTCGAGGACGGTGGGCACGTAGTTGCCCCAGCGTTCCTGCTCCGGCCGGTAGACGACGCCGATGGCGCGGTGATCGCGCTCCTGGTCCCTCCACTGTGGGTGGTTGGTGCTGGTAGGCCCCTGACGCTCCGTCTGGGGAAAAACAAACAGGGCCTGCCCGTCGGGCAGTGCCTGGTGCAGCAGGTCCTCGACGCTGTCCGGGCGCGCGGGTGGCACGTCCATCGCCCGTGGTGTGTCACCCCAGCTGTCCGCGGCGACCACGGTGCCCGAATAGGAACCGAAACCGACCAGCACGACGCCTTCCGCAGCATGCCGTTCCCGGACGAGCTGGCCGACGTTGACCATGCCGGCGTCGGTCATGTCGGTGGCGCGGGCGTCGCCGATGTGGGTGTTGTGCTCCCACACCACTGCCTTGGCGCCGGGCCCGTGGTGGTCCATGAGCCGTTCGAGGGTGTCGGCCATGTGGTGGTCGCGGATGTTCCACGACTCGGGACCGCTGCTGATCATGGACCGGTAGTACCGGTCGGCCCCGGCCAGCACCTCCGCGTTCTGCCGGGCGGCGAACTCCGCCAGATTGCCGTCCAGCACCGCGGTCTCTGCGGCCCGCCGCCGCAGCTGGGTGAGCAGCTCCACCACCTGTGGCTCACAGCCCTCGGGCGTGAACCGGGTGGCCAGCGCATAGGACTGGGGATCCTCGGCGTACGGCTCGAAGCAGCGGTACGCCTCCACCGCATGCTCCACCCGGCCGGGGTCGTGTACGCGCAGATGGTCGAGCACGGCGTGCAGCGACTCCCAGAGGCTGTACACGTCCAACCCGAAAAAGCCGACACGTCGCTCCGTCGGCAGATCTTCATTGTGCCGACGCAGCCACCTCGTGAACGCGGCTACATCCGTGTTGGCCCACATCCAACTCGGCCAACGCCCGAAGCCCGCCAGCACCTCGCCGGGGTCCTCGGGCGCCCCCAGTGCACCGACCAGCGAGCAGTGCACGGCCTGGCAGTCCGGCCAGTCGCCCTCCACGGCGACGAAGGAGAACCCCTTCTCCTCGATCAGCCGACGGGTCAGTACATCGCGTACCTGGTAGTACTCGGCAGTACCGTGCGACGCTTCGCCAAGCAGGACGTAGCGGGCGTCGCCGATACGTTCCATCAGCGGATCCAGGGAGGCCGGGCCGGACAGGGGCAGGGCTTCCTCTTGTATGCGGGCCGGGTCGGTCTCGGGCACGGTCACGTCCCTTCTGCCGGATCCGGCCCCGAGTTCCCGCCGCGCTTACGCCGAAAACGAAGGATGGGACGACGTCGGCAGCAGAGCCCCGGCCCTTCGGCGGCGCGCCGCGAACAGCTTCCGTGCGGGCCTGGCCTGCGCCGGGCCGGGCCCCGGACTCTCGGGTGAAGCGGCAATCCGCAGCACCAGTTGCCTTCCGTAGCACTTGATCGGCCCGCAGGCGCAGCGATCCAGTCCCTCCACGGCGGGTACTCATACTCGCCGGCCCGGAGATCTCCTTTCACCAAGACAGCGACCGTTGGAGCAGGTGGCGCCCATGACCCCCGACACGGTCTCAGCGCCCGCGGATCGCGTGACGCTCGACGGTGACCTCACGGTTACCGAGGACGGCACGGCGGAGGCGTTCCTGCTGTGGGACCCGGCCAAGCTCGGCGAGCCGGCGGGTCACGCCGCGGTGGCCCTCACCTCCGGACAGATCACCGGCCGTGAGGGGCAGATGTTCCTGGCCGGAGACATGGGCTGGTTCAAGCTCGGTGGGAACGGCGTCATTACCCTCGGCGATCCGACGGTCTTCGACGCCGGGAACATCGACGACTACGACTTCTGACCTCCGCTTCCCACGCCCGCTTGCGACCTCCGCCTCCGACATCCGCTTCCGATCTCGCGCGCACTTGCCCGGTCGGGTGACGTCCGGGCCGTGCCGACGGCGGCCGGGATGCCGGCGGCGGGGAGAGCGCCGCCGCGCTCACCGGCTCTCTCCTCCGGGTGGCCCCGGGTTGCCGGAGCCGCCGGCGTTCAGGTGCTGCAGCGCCTCGACCAGTTCGTGGCAGGCCCGTTCCACCGACCGTCTGGTGTTGAGCTGTTCGCTGATCACCGCGGAGAGCAGGAGCGCGGTCAGGCCGAGGGTGCCGTTGAACGCCTGGAGCTTCATCATCGTCTCGATCTCGGTCAGCTTTCCGAAGGAGCCTGCCTCCTGCCGGGCCACGACGGTGGCCACCACCGAGGCGAAGAGGGCGCACGGAATGCCGCCCGCCAGCTGGAAGCGCAGCGCCGACCAGATGAGGATCGGATACGTCAGGAACATCACGCTGACCGAGCTGTACATGATCAGCGGCACCAGGACGCACACGACGACGGTGAGCCCGGCGGCCTCGGTCCATCGCACGGACGGGGGCGGCAGACGAGCGCGGTACAGCAGGATCAGCAGCGGGGTGACGAGAACGACCCCCATGGCGTCACCGACCCACCAGGCCAGCCAGACGATCTCGACATGGTCGGTGGGGAGTTTGCCCGACACCAGGAGCATGCCGACGCCCGTTCCCGAGCTGACCAGCATCGCGGTCAGAGCCCCCAGGAAGACGAGCGCCAGTCCGTCCCGCAGGCGGCTCAGGCTCACGCGGAACCCCACCGCGCGCAGCATCAGCCAGGCACAGACGGGTGCGGTGGTGTTGCCGGCCACGATGCCGACGGCCTCGACGCCGGGGGCACCCAGCGAAACGATGACCAGCAGCGCACCGAGGGCGATGCCCGGCACGCACCACGGCCCGAACAGGAGCAGACAGGCGACCGCGAGGCCGGTGGGCGGCCAGATGGGCGTGACGACCGACCCGTCGGCGGTCAGCTGCTGGGACAGCCCCAGCCGCCCCGCCGCGTAGTAGCAGCCGGCGACCAGCAGCGTCGCGCAGGCGAGGACGACCGGTCGCGGCCATGCACGGATACCCACCACAGCAGTCATCAGACACCGGGACCGCCGGGTCAGCGAGGTGGGAGGCGCAGCGTCCCGCCCTACGGCGTAACGGCACGCCCGTCATGGCCGACGACGAGCACGGCCGCGTCGTCCTCGTGCCCGATCAGCTCGGCGTTCTTGAGCACGGCGGCCGCCAGCGCGTGCGCCTCCATGCCGACGCCGGCGGCGAGGCTCGCCAGCCGTACCACCCTCTCCAGGCCGTCGTCGACGCTCAGGGACGGTCCCTCCACCACGCCGTCCGTGACCAGGACGAACACTCCGCCCGTGCCCAACCGGTACCGGGTCACCGGGTAGTCGGCGCCCTCCAGGACGCCCAGTGGCGGTCCGCCCTCGTCCCGGCAGACCTCCGCCCTGCCGTCCGCGGTGGCCCGGACGCACGGGATGTGCCCGGCCCGGGCGCTCTCCAGCAGGCCGGTCGCCGGGTCGTACCGCATGAACGTGCAGGTGGCGAACAGGTCCTTGTTGAGAGAGAGGACCAGTTCGTTCGTGCAGGCGAGGAGGTCGCCGGGCTCGCTGGTCACGGAGGCGAGCGCCCGCAGGCCGACCCTCACCTGACCCATGAAGGCGGCCGCGTCGATGGCGTGGCCCTGGACGTCTCCGACGGAGAGGCCGATGCGGCCGTCGGGGAGGGTGAAGGCGTCGTACCAGTCGCCGCCCACGTTGAGTCCGGCGTACGCGGGCGAGTAGCACGCGGCCAGGTGGATGCCGGGTACGGCGGGCAGGTCCGCGGGGAGCATGTCGCGCTGCAGGGCGATCGCCAGCTCCACCTGTGACCGCCGCAGCTCGGCGAGCTCCCTCGCCCGTGTGGTCAGCGAGGCCAGCCGGGCGAGCAGCTCTTCACCGTCAGGTGCGGGACGCTTGCGGAACATCGACCACTCCCCGCCAGGCCGCCTCTCCCGGCAGAGGCCTCTCGGGGCCCCCTGGACAGTGCAAGTCTGTCACCCGGGACTCAAAAGGTCATGCGGAGCCGTCCGGGGGCGCGCGCCCCGCCACGGCCGGGACGGCGGCGCGTTCCGTACCCTTGCCGCATGCGCATGCGCCCCACTCTGAGCTGGACCCCGGGAGTCGACCTGCCGCCGGGCACCACGGACCTGGAGCCGGTCGCCGACGCGCTGCGCGCCGGCGGGGTGCTGGTGCTCAGCGGGGCCGGCATCTCCACGGAGTCGGGCATCCCCGACTACCGGGGCGAGGGCGGGAGCCTGAGCCGGCACACGCCGATGACCTACCAGGACTTCACCGGCTCGTCCGAGGCCCGCCGCCGGTACTGGGCGCGCAGTCATCTCGGCTGGCGCACCTTCGGCCGCGCCCGTCCCAACGGGGGGCACCGGTCGGTGGCGGCGTTCGGGCGGCACGGTCTGCTCACCGGTGTGATCACCCAGAACGTAGACGGTCTGCACCAGGCCGCGGGCAGCGAGGGCGTCGTAGAACTCCACGGCAGCCTGGACCGGGTCCTCTGCCTGTCCTGCGGTGCCTTCAGCCCGCGCCGCGAACTGGCCCGGCGGCTGGAGGCGGCCAACGCGGGCTTCTCACCGGTGGCCGCCGGCATCAACCCGGACGGCGACGCCGACCTCACCGACGAGCAGGTCGGGGACTTCCGGGTGGTGCCCTGCACGGTCTGCGGCGGCATCCTCAAACCGGACGTGGTGTTCTTCGGCGAGAACGTGCCGCCGCGGCGCGTCGAGCACTGCCGCGAGCTGGTGCGCGAGGCGTCGTCGCTGCTGGTCCTCGGCTCCTCGCTGACGGTGATGTCCGGGCTGCGCTTCGTCCGCCAGGCGGCCGAGGCGGGCAAGCCGGTCCTGATCGTCAACCGGGACGCCACCCGCGGGGACCGGCTGGCCGTCACCCGGATCGCGCTCCCGCTGGGACCGGCCCTCACGACGGTGGCCGACCGGCTGGGCCTGACCGTCGGGGACGCGGCGCCGGCCTGACCGTCGGGGACGCGGCACCGGCCTGACCGTCGGGGACGCGGCACCGGCCTGACCGTCGGGGACGCGGCACCGGCCTGACCGTCGGGGACGCGGCACCGGCCTGACCGTCGGGGACGCGGCACCGGCCTGACCGGGCAGCCCGCGTCCCGAGCGGGTACGGAATCTCCCCGCGGCACTCCCTTGACCGTGGTCTCTGCACTCCATATGGTCCTCGCACCTCACGAGGTACATCGATTAACCAATCGTTAACCGCTTGGTTGGAGACCACCCCTGTGCGCTCATCGCTGACACGGCGCGAACTGCTCGCCGCCGGTTCCGGTCTGGCCGCGGCCGCTGCCCTGCCCGCTCTGTCCGGCTGCTCGTCGCTGGCGTCGGCGGACTCCGACCCGGACACCCTCGTCGTCCACACCCAGCTCGGCACCACCGCGCCCGGCTCCCCCACGTATCTCGCGGCCGTGGACCGCTTCCGCGAGGAGAACCCGGGGGTGAAGGTCAAGAACCTCGTCAACGGCGACGACCTCGCGCAGGTCTACGAGACCTCACGGCTGGCCCGCAAGGAGGCCGACGTCGTGATGGTCAACCTCTACGACAAGACGCTGGCCTGGACGGACGTCGGCGCGACCGTCGACGTCAAGCCCTACCTCGACGACTGGGGGCTGCGCGGGCGCGTCCTGCCCGCCGCCCTGGCCGACTGGACCGACGACGAGGGCCGGGTCCGGGCCTTCCCCTACTTCGCCACGAACTGGCCCGTCGCCTACAACCGCGCCCTGCTCGACCGGGCCGGGGTCGACGAGATCCCCACTACGGGGGACCGGCTGATCGCCGCGGCCCGCAAGCTGCGCGCCAAGGGCATCGCCCCAGTGACCGTGGGCGGCAACGACTGGACCGGCCAGAAGCTGCTGGCGCAGATCATCCAGACGTTCCTGTCCCAGGAGGAGGCCCGGCACGTCTACACCACGGGTGACTTCGGCGGCCGCGGCGCGCGCCTGGGCATCGAGTACTTCACGCACCTGCGCGACGCCGGTGTGTTCGCGGACAAGGCCCAGGGCCTCACCTCCGACTCGATGACCACGCAGTTCAACACCGAGGAGGCGGCCGTCCAGTCGGCGATGTCCTCCGCCCTGGCCAAGGTGCCCGAGAAGGTGGCCCGGCACACGGAGGTCGGCGGCTGGCCGCTGGCCGACGGGGCCGCGCACGACGGTCCCACCGTCATCCGCGCCTACACCCTCATCGGCTTCTGGATCAGCCCCAACGGCGTCCGCAAGATGGAGCACGTCGAGAAGTTCCTGCGGTTCATGTACCGGGAGGACACGGTGGCGCGGTTCGTGACGGAGAGCGGCCGGGACATGGCCTTGCGCACGGACGCCGTCTCCACCGGCTTCCCGCTGGTCGGGGCGGCCCAGCGGCTCGGCTCCGAGGTGAGCCAGGTCCTGCTGCCCGACGTGTACGTCCCGCCCGCCGCCGCGCAACCGCTGATCACCGCGACCAGCACGTCGTTCACCCGGGGCACCAGCCCGGCCCGGGTGCGCGCCGCCCTCGAGTCCGCGTACCGGTCCGCATGAGCCGCCCGTACGCCACCGGTCCCGCCGCCCGGGTCCCCCTCGTCCCCCTCCCCCGTTCCACCCGTTCTCCGGGAGTCACCGCATGACGACGCTCACGACGACGCCGGCCGGGAGCGCGGCCCCGAGGTCCGCCCCGCCCGCCTCCCCCGCCCCGGCCGGACGCCGGCCCCGGCAGGGCGGCACCGTCCTCGCGGTGCCCGCGCTGGTGTGGTACCTGGTATTCATGGTCGGGCCGCTGCTCGCGATCTTCGTGATCGCGGCCCTGCGCTGGCCGGGCATGCTCCAGCCGGTGTCCTTCGCCGGTCTCGACAACGCCCGGGTGGTGCTGGACGACCCGGTGTTCTGGGACGCGGTCCGCAACACCGCCGTACAACTGGCCGTCGCCGTGCCGGTGATGATCGTCTGCGCGTACATGCTGGGGTACTACGTGGCCCAGCGACCGCCCGGACACCGGGTCATCCGGTACCTGCTCTTCATCCCGGGGCTCATCTCGACGCCCGCCAAGGCGATGGTCTTCTACGCGGCCCTCTCCCCGGACGGCCTGCTCAACGGAGGGCTGGAGGGCATCGGCCTCGGCTCCCTCACCGACGCCTGGCTGGCCTCGCCGTCGACGGCCCTGGCGTGTCTGATCGCCCTGGACATCTGGGCCGGCATCGGCTTCACCGCCGTCCTGTTCGCCGCGCGGCTGGGCAGTGTGCCGGACGAGCTCGGGGAGGCCGCCCAGCTGGACGGGGCCGGGCACTGGCGGACGATGTGGTCGGTCCACTTCCCCGTCATCCGCGACTACGTGGGCGTGGTGACGATGCTCCAGTTCCTGTGGACGCTGTTCGGCTCGGCGCAGCACGTGCTGCTGCTCACGCAGGGCGGCCCGGGTACGTCGTCCACCACGCTGTCGTTCCTCGTCTACCAGAAGGCGTTCATCGCCGCCGACCTCGGCTACAGCCAGACCGTCGGCGTCCTCCTCTTCCTCGCCGGACTCGTCGGGCTGCTGACGATCCGCCGCGTCTTCCGCCAGAACTACTGATCGGAGCAGCACTCATGAAGCTCGGCAAGCGCTGGCTCCCGGCCCACATACTGGTGTGGACGTACGCGGTGCTGCTCGTCGTCCCGCTGTACTACTTCCTCGCCTCGGCGTTCAAGTCGAACGACGAGATCTTCGCGCACCCCTTCGCCCCGCCGTCCTCGCTGGACTTCGGCAACTTCCGGACGGCCTTCGAGAGCGCCGACCTCGGACTCGCGGTCGTCAACTCGGCGCTGGTGACGCTGTTCTCGCTGGCGCTCACGCTGCTGCTGGCGATCCCGGCCGCGTTCGCACTGGCGCGTTCGACCGGGCGGCTGGCGGGCGTGGTCGAGAAGGTCTTCTCGCTGGGCTTCCTGATCCCGACGTTCGCGGCGCTCTTCCCCACCTTCCTCCTCGCGGCGGCCACCGGTCTGTTCCACACCCGGATCTTCATGGTGCTGTTCCTCCCGGCCACCGCGCTGCCGCTGTCGGTGGTGATCCTGGTGCAGTTCATGCGCACCATCCCGCCGGAGATGGAGGAGGCCGCCCGGCTGGACGGGGCGTCCACCTTCGCGGTGCTGCGGCACGTCTACACGCCGATGTGCCTGCCGGGCATCGCCACCGTGCTGCTGCTGAACTTCCTGACCTTCTGGAACGAATACCTGTACTCGCTGGTCATCATCGGCCCCGACCCGGCGCAGCGCACGGTCCAGGTCGCCCTGCCCACGCTGAAGTCGATCACCGGCACGGACTACGGCGTGCTGACGGCGGGCACGGTGCTGACCCTGGTGCCGGTGTGGCTCGTCTACACCCTGCTCCAGAAGCGCATGCAGCAGGCCCTGGTCAGCGGGGCGGTGAAGATGTGAGCGTCTCCACCGAGCGGGCCGGACGCCGGCCCACCATCAAGGCGGTCGCGGCAGCGGCCGGAGTGTCGACGGCCGCCGTGTCCCAGGCCTTCAACAACAAGGGCCGGCTCTCCGAAGCGACCCGCCGCCGGATCCTCGACGCCGCGCTGGAGCTGGGCTGGTCGCCCAGCGCCCCCGCAGCGGCGCTGCGCAACGCGCGCACCCGCAGCCTCGCCCTCGTGGTGCGGCGCCCCACGGACGTACTGGGCTCCGACCCCCACTTCAGTGAACTGATCACCGGCATAGAGGGCGAGTTGGCACCCCGGGGCTACGGTCTGCTGCTGCACCTGATCAGCGGTCACCGCGAGGAGAACGCGCTGTACGAGCGGCTCGCGGCCGAGGGCCGGGTGGACGGCGCCGTGCTCACCGACGCCCGCGACGACGACGCCCGGCCCGCGCTGCTCGCCCGCCTCGGGCTGCCGGCGGTGCTGCTCGGTTCGCCCGACGACACGGCCGTCGTCCCGCGCGTCGGGCTGCGCGACCAAGGAGCGGGCATCGCCGAGGCCGTCGCGCACCTGCTGGACCTCGGCCACCGGCGCGTCGCCTACGTCAGCGGACCGCCCGAGCTCCAGCACACCCGCGTGCGCAGGGCGGCCTTCGAGGGTGCCCTGCGCGAGGCGGGCCTGCGCCCGTTCGCGGTCCTGCCCACCGATTTCAGCGAGCGCCGCGCCGTCGGCGCCACCGAAGCCCTCCTCGACGCGGCCGACCGGCCCACCGCGATCGTGTACGCCAACGACTCGATGGCCGTCTGCGGCATCGGCACCGCGCAGCGCGCCGGACTGGCCGTCCCCCGGGACGTGTCCGTCGTCGGCTACGACAACCTGCCGCTCGGTTCCTGGCTCCACCCCCGGCTGACCACGGTCGACCAGCAGGTGCAGCGGGTGGGCGCGGCCGCCGCGCGCATGCTCCTTGCCCTGTGCGGCGAGGAGGTCGAGGAGGCCGCCCTCGCCGAACGGCCACGCCTGGTCGTTCGCGAGTCCACGGGGCCCGCGCCCATCTGACCACCACCCGGCCGCGGCGGACCGCGGCCACGCACCATCCGCACCCCCACCACCCGAGAAGGACCATGCGACGCCACAGCGCCCAGCTCACCCACCAGCCCGACGTCCTGCCCTGGCTCGGCGCCAACTTCTGGTCCCGCACCGGCGGCCCGCTGATGTGGCGGAACTACGACCCGAAGACCGTCCGCGACGAACTGCGGGTGCTCGCCGACCACGGCCTCAACACGACCAGGTCCTTCTTCTACTGGCCGGACTTCCACCCGGAGCCCGACCGGATCGACGACGAACTGTGCGCGCGCTTCGAGGACTTCCTCGACGCCCACGTGGAGACGGGCATGGGGACCATACCGACGTTCATCGTCGGCCACATGTCCGGCGAGAACTGGGACCCGGCCTGGCGCGGCAACCGCGACCTGTACGAGGACGTGTGGATGGTGGGCCGCCAGGCGTGGTTCGTCTCCCGCATGGCGCGGCGCTTCAAGGACCACCCGGCCGTGACGGGCTGGCTGATCACCAACGAGATGCCCGGGTACGGGCGGATCTACCAGGTCGACCCGCCGTCCTCGGACGTGGTGACCGCGTGGGCCCAGGCCATGTGCAACGCGGTGCGGGCGACGGGCGCGAGGCAGCCGGTGTCGCTGGGCGACGGGGCGTGGGGCATCGAGGTCACCGGGCGCGACAACGGGTTCTCGCTGCGGGAGACGGCCGAGTACGTCGACTTCGTGGGCCCTCACGTGTACCGCTCCGACACCGACCGGCCGCGGCAGCACTACCGGGCCGCCTTCGAGTGCGAGCTGGCCTCGGTGACCGGACAGCCCGTCGTGCTGGAGGAGTTCGGGCTGTCCACCGACACCGTCTCGGCCGCCAACGCGGGCGTCTTCTACCGGCAGACCCTGCACAACTCGCTGCTGGGTGGCGCCACCGGCTGGCTCGCCTGGAACAACACCGACTACGACGACCTGTGGGACCGGTCCCCCTACGACCACCACCCCTTCGAGATGCACTTCGGCATCACCGACTCCGCCGGGGCGCCCAAGGAGCCACTGCGGGAACTCGCCGCCTTCGCTGCGGTGTTGAAGGCGGTGGACTTCCCGCGCTGCTCCCGGTCGGACGCCGACGCCGCCCTGGTCGTGCCCGCCTTCCTCGAACGGGGCTATCCCTACAGCCGCCCGGCCGACCGGCCCCTCATCTTCACGTCCCTGCACCAGGGTTACGTCACCGCACGCGCCGCCGACCTGCCGGTGGCCCTGACCCGCGAGGCCGACGGACTGCCGGGCGAGGCGTCGCTCTACCTGCTTCCCGCCACGCGGCAGCTCACCACCCGCACCCGCAGGGAGCTGGCCCGCCGGGCCGTCGAGGGCGCCACCGTCTATCTGTCGTTCTGCTCCGGCGAACACCCGGCCACCCGCGGCCCCTGGTTCGACGACCTGGACGGGTTGTTCGGCGTCGAACTGCAGCTGTCCTACGGTGTCGCCGAGCCGATCGATGACGACGTGCTGGAGATGACGTTCACCGAGGACTTCGGCGGCCTGCGCGCCGGCGAGGTGCTGCGTTTCCCGGTCGCCGGGAACGAGGACAGCCGCGCCTACCTGCCCGTCGTACCGCGGGCGGGCCGGGTGGTGGCCGTGGACGCCCACGGCCGGCCTGCCCTGATCGTCAACGAGACGGGAGTGGGCCGCACGGTGCTGGCCACCTATCCGCTGGAGCACATGGCGGCACGCACCGCACGCGTCAACCCCGATGTCACCCAGCGTCTGTACGCGGCGCTCGCGCAGGTGGCGGGGGTGCGGCGGCCCGTCACGGTCGCCGATCCGCACGTCTCGGCGGACGTCCTCGTCCACGCCGACGGCCGCCGTTTCGTGTGGCTGGTCAGCCAGAGTCCCGAGCCGCTCGTGGTCCGTCCGGCCGCCGAGGGGCAGTTGCACGCCCTGAGCGACGGCGCGCCGGTCGAGGACGTGCCGCTCGACGCTTACGGCGTCGCGGTGCTGGAGCTGCGATGACCGTCCCGCGCTACCGCGATCCGGCCGCACCGGTGCCGGATCGCGTGCGTGACCTGCTGGGCCGCATGACCCTGACGGAGAAGGTCGGCCAGCTCAACCAGCGCATGTACGGCTGGGACGCCTACGAGCGCGCCGGGGACGGTCACCGCCTCACGGACGCCTTTCGCGCCGAGGTCGCCGCCTTCGACGGCATGGGAGCGCTGTACGGACTGCAGCGGGCCGACGCCTGGTCCGGCGTCGGCTTCGCGGACGGCCTCGACACGCGGGACGGGGCGCGGACGGCGGCGGCCGTGCAGCGGTACGTCATGGACCATACGCGGCTCGGCATACCCGCCCTGCTGGTGGAGGAGATGCCGCACGGCCACCAGGCGCTGGACGGCACGGTGCTCCCGGTGAACCTCGCGGTCGGTGCCACCTGGGACCCGGCGCTGTACGCGGACGCGGTGGCCGGGGCGGCCGCCGAAGTACGGGCGCGCGGCGCGCACATCGCGCTGGTGTCGGCGCTCGACCTGGTGCGTGATCCGCGCTGGGGGCGCAGCGAGGAGTGCTTCGCCGAGGACCCCTACCTCGCCGCGCGGATGACCGAGGCGCTGGTCGAGGGCGCGGGGCGGGCGGGGGTGGCCGTGGTCCTCAAGCACTTCGCCGGGCAGGGCGCCACGGTCGGCGGCCGCAACAGCGCGGCGACGGAGCTGGGGGCCCGCGAACTGCACGAGGTGCACCTCGCGGCGGCCCGGGCCGGGGTGGCCGCGGGCGCGGCCGGGGTGATGGCCGCCTACAACGAGTTCGACGGCCTGCCCTGCGTCGCCAACCGGTACCTGCTGACCGATCTGCTCCGTACGGAGTGGGGCTTCGAGGGCGTCGTCATGGCGGACGGCACGGCGGTGGACCGGCTGGTGCGGCTGACCGGCGATCCGGTGTCGGCCGGGGCGCTGGCCCTGGACGCCGGGTGCGATCTGAGCCTGTGGGACGACTCCTTCGCCCGGCTGGGCGAGGCGGTGGAACGCGGTCTGGTGTCCGAGTCGGGCCTGGACGCCGCGGTGGCGCGGGTCCTCACGCTGAAGTTCCGCCTGGGCCTGTTCGAACAGCCCTTGCCTCCGGCCGCGTCCGAGGCCGTGGACCTGCCGGATCCCGTCGAGCTGGGCGAGCGCCTCGCGGTTGCGTCGGTGACCCTGCTCGCCCACGAGGGCGGCGTGCTCCCCCTGTCCCGTGCGGTGCGGCGGATCGCGGTCCTCGGCCCGAACGCCGACTCCCTCGCCCAGCAGATCGGCGACTACACGGCGCCGCAGCGGCCCGGCGGCGGGGTCACCGTCCTGGCGGGCATCCGCGCGGCGGCCGCGCCCGGCACCGAGGTGGTGCACGGCCGGGGGTGCGGCCTGGTGGGTGACGACGTGTCGGACGTTCCGGCGGCCGTCGCGCTGGCGGCCGGGTCCGACGTGGCCGTGCTGGTGCTGGGCGGCTCCAGTGCCCGCTCCGCGGACATGGTCTTCGATGCGAACGGGGCGGCAGTCACCGGTGCCGGGACGCCGTCCGGCACGACGTGCGGCGAGGGGGTCGACCTGGCGGAGCTGGCACTGCCGCCCGGACAACGGGCGCTGCTGGCAGCGGTGTCGGCGACCGGGACCCCGGTCGTGGTGGTACTGGTCCAGGGCCGCCCGCACGCGCTGCCCGAGCTGGACGCGCCCGCGGCGGCGGTGCTGAGCGCGTGGTATCCCGGGCCGCGGGGCGGGCGTGCGGTGGCCGAGGTGCTGTTCGGCGACGCCGAGCCGCGCGGTCGGCTGCCGGTCTCCGTGCCCCGGTCGGCCGCCCAACTGCCCGTCCACTACAACGGCAAGGACCACCGCTACCGCGGGTACGTCGACCAGAGCGCCGGTCCGCGCCATGCCTTCGGGCACGGTCTGTCGTACACGAGCGTCGCCTACGGGGCGCCGCGGCTGTCGCACTCCCGGGTCGGCGCCGACGACCCGCGCCTGACCTGCCGGGTCACGGTCCGCAACACGGGGGCCCGGCCGGCCGAGGAGACGGTGCAGCTGTATGTGCGCCGGCTGTCCGGGGGGACGTCCTGGCCGCGCGTGCGCGAACTGCGGGGCTTCGTCCGCCTGCGCATCGCGCCCGGCGACGAGGCCGACGCGGTCTTCGAGGTGGGCGCGGACACGCTGGCCTCGGTGGGGCGCGACCTCCGCCCGGCCGTGGAGCCGGGGTTGGTCGAGCTGGAGACGGGCCCGGCGTCCGACCGGACCGTGGGCGCCCGCCTGGAGATCACCGACTCGTCAACTTAGGCTAGCCTTGCCTACATGGCGAAGGTTCGACGGCTCACGCCCCAGCACCCTGAGATGTTCCGCGCCCGCGTGGTGCGGAGCGAACGGGTCTCCCCGTCCATGCAGCGCGTCACGGTCACCGGACCGGAGCTCGGCGGCTTTCCGTGGCTGGGGTACGACCACTGGTTCCGCCTGTTCCTCCAGCTGCCCCACCAACGGGGCCTGCGCCTGCCGGAGTTCACGGGTTCGCAGTGGTGGCAGCCGTACCTCGCCATCCCGGAGGACGAGCGGCCGCACTGCGCCAACTACTCCGTGGCCGACTACCGGCGGACGACGGCCGAGCTGGACATCGACTTCGTCGTGCACCGCGGGCCCACCGGCGAGGTCGAGGGCAGGGCCGCGATCTGGGCCTGCGGCGCCCGGCCCGGGGACGCGCTCGCCCTGCTCGACCAGGGCATCCTCTTCGACTGCCCGCAGGACGCCTCCGAGGTCACCGTGGTGGCCGACGAGACCGGGCTGCCCGCCGCGGCGAGCATCATGCGCTCGCTCCCCGAAGGCACCGTGGGACGCCTCATCCAGGAGATCCCCACGGACGCCGACCGCCGCGGACTGAACGCCCCGGCCGGTGTGACCGTCTCCTGGGTCGTGCGGCGGGACAGTACCTCGGTCCCCGGCGCCGCCGCGCTGGGTGAGCTGCGCCGGCTGACCCGCGCGGACGCGTCCGGGTACGCCTTCGTCGTCGGCGAGTCGACCCTGGCCACCGAGGGACGCAGGCACCTGCACCGCCTGGGCCTGCCGAAGGAGCGCATCACCTTCTCGGGATTCTGGAAGCACGAGGTGCCGGCGGCGGCCTGACGCCGGACGGCCTGCCCTACGTCTGGGAGCCCTTGACGCGCTGGTAGTGCCGCCGGGCCTTCATCCGGTTCCCGCACTCGGCCATGGAGCACCATCGGGCGCTGTTGGGCTTGCTCCGGTCCAGCAGGAAGCGCCGGCACTCCGGGTTGCCGCACGGCTTGAGCCGTCCCGGCCTGGCCTCCTCGACGCGCGCCCAGGTCAGCAGCAGCTCCACGGCCAGGCGGTGGGTGTCCGGCACCTGAAGCACCCATTCCAGCCTGCCGTCCTCGATGGCCGGCACCTTGCTGACGCCCTGGAGGAACGCGCCCAGGGACTCGGGGTCCCGCCGCCCCCGGACGACGTCCTGGAGGACGCCCCGCACGGCGACCAGGAAGGCGACCTCGTCGTCCGAGCCGCTCCCGCCGTGGCCGCGCGCCCATGCGCGGCCTTCGGCGGGCGTGCCCAGGGCGTCGCTCACCGAGCCGCGCACCACGGGAGTCGTGTTGAGCAGCTCCAGGAGGACGTCCTCCGCGGCCCTGTCGGTCACCGCCTGCACCCCTGACCATTTCGTCGACATCGGCAGGTTACAACAGACCTGCCTAACCACTTAAGAACACTTGACAGGTTACCCCATGAGTGCTGGACTCTACCTAACCACCAAAGCCAACTTAAGGGGTTGCCATGAGTGTCGCCGTGCACCACAGGACCGCCACCGTCGACGGCCTGGACGTCTTCTACCGGGAGGCCGGCGACCCGCGGGCACCGGCCGTCGTGCTGCTGCACGGCTTCCCGACGAGCAGCCACATGTTCCGCGACCTGATCCCGAAGCTCGCGGACACCTACCACGTGATCGCGCCCGACATGATCGGCTTCGGGTACTCGGACATGCCCGCGGTGGACGCGTTCGACTACAGCTTCGACTCCCTCACGGACGTGACCGTCGGCCTCCTGGACCAGCTCGGCGTGGCGCGCTTCGCGGTGTACGTGCAGGACTACGGGGCGCCGGTGGCCTGGCGGATCGCCACCCGGAGCCCGCAGCGCATCACCGCGATCGTCACGCAGAACGGCAACGGCTACACCGACGGCTTCGTCAAGGAGTTCTGGGACGGTCTCTTCGCCTACACCGACGACCCGACCCCCGAGACGGAGGCTCCCGCCCGCGCCGCACTGACCCCCGAGATGGTCCGCTGGCAGTACCTGAACGGGGTCCCCGACCGGAGCCTCGTCAGCCCCGACGCCTGGGCCCTCGACCAGGCGCTGCTCGACCGGCCGGGCAACGACGCCGTCCAGCTCACGCTGTTCCGCGACTACCCGACCAACGTCGACCTCTACCCCCGGCTCCACCAGTACTTCCGTGACACGCGGGTGCCGCTGCTGGCCGTGTGGGGGGCGGGCGACGAGATCTTCGGCCCCGAGGGCGCCCACGCGTTCCGGCGCGACCTCCCGGACGCCGAGATCCACCTTCTCGACACCGGGCACTTCGCCCTGGAGACCCACCTGGAGGAGATCACCGGTCACATCCGGGACTTCCTCGCCCGGGTGGGGAAGTAGGCCGGCCCACCGGTCACGATCCGGCCGGCCGGCCGAGTACGTACGGCGCGAGGACGTCGGTCACCGTCCGGTTGCGCGGAACGGGAACCCCGAGCCGGTCGGCCAGGTCCACCACTCCCCCGCTGAGCCAGGGCAGTTCGAGCCGGTTGCCCTTCTCCAGGTCGTTGTGCATGGAGGAGGTCATGGTCGCGGGGAGCGTGTCGCAGAAGTCGAGCCGGTCCTCGGCGAAGCCGCTGTCCAGCCGTACTCCCGACGCCTGCGCAACGGCCACCGTCTCGGCCATCACGTCGCGCAGGAGACGTCGGCTGTGTTCGTCGGCGCGGACGACGCCTATGGGCTGGCGGACGGTCGCCGTGGTCGCCGACAGGCCCACGAGGAACACGAACTTCTCCCAGATCGCCCTCTCGATGTCGTCACTCGCCTCGACGTCGATCCCCGCGTCCCGGAACGCGGCGAGCACGGTCCTGCTGGTCGCCGACTGGCCGGACCGGTAGGGGCCGAGAACGACTCTCTGCAGGGTGCTGTTGTGCCTGACCACCCCGGGCTCCTCGATGAAGGCGGAGATGAAGCACACCCCGCCCAGGACCTGTTCGTCCGTCAGCCGGCCGCGCAGGACGGCGTCCTTGTGCACCCCGTTCTGCAGGGACAGCACCGGCGCGCCGTGCGCCGCCGAGGTCCGCAGCTGCTCGGCGACATCCTCGGTGTCCCACAGCTTGACGGCGACGAGGACCAGATCGGTGGGGCCCAGTTCCGAGATGCTCGCCACGACGGACTCGGGCGAGGTGCGCAACTCGCCCAGGGGACTGTGGACGACCAGCCCGGACCGCCGTATGGCCTCGAGGTGCGCTCCGCGGGCCACGAAGGTGACCTCGTTCCCCGCGGCGGCCAACCGGGCCCCGAAATAGCCTCCGACGCCGCCCGCCCCGATCACCGCGACACGCATGGCTCCGCCCCACTCTCTTGATAACCATATAAACGGTTACTATGAAACCATGGATGCCGTGCAGCACGATGCGCCCCGCAGAAGAGTCACCGCTCGGCTCCGGGAGCTTCGTTTCGACGCCGGAACCCTCTGCCTGAACCTGGTGGCCACCGTGGGCCGCAGGCCCGAGGCCCCCATCGAGCGGATGGGCGACGCCGAACGCCTCGCAGCCTGGTGCCACGGGGTGGGGGTGACGCTGGAGGACGGGTACGACCCCCAGGACGTCCTGCGGTCGCTGCACGCACTGCGCGCGGCCGCCCACGACATCGCCTCCGGTGCCGTCGACGGGCACCGGCCGCGGCAGCGGTCGGTCGACCTGGTCAATCGCCTGGCCCGGACCGAACCTCCGGCACCTCGACTGGAGTTGACGGCCGATGGCGAGTGGGCGCCGAAGGGAAGCCGGAGGCTGACCAAGGAGGCCCTGCTGTCGCTCGTCGCACGGGACCTCATCGACCTCATGACCGACGACGCACGCCGGTCCCGGCTGACCGCCTGCGCCTCCGAGGTGTGCGGGATGCTCTGCCTCGACTCCGGTGGCGGCCGACCGCGCAAGTGGTGCTCCATGCGCCGCTGCGGCAACCAGGCCAAGGCGGCCGGCCACCGCCTGAGGACCTCGGCGAGGTGACTGGTCCGCGCCGGCCACGTTACGTCGATAACCGGCATACTTTATTTTTCACTCATAACGGACGGGTCATGAATAACCGGTGGTGGGGGAAGCGATGACAGCGGGGACAGCGGGACCGCACAGGGTGGGCTTCCTCGTGTTCGACGGTATGAAGCTGCTCGACCTGTCCGGTCCGGCGGAGGTCTTCAGCGAGGCCAACCGGTTCGGCGCCGACTACCGGCTGAGCATCGTCTCGGCGGACGGGTCGCCGGTGTCCTCGTCGATCGGCATGCGGGTGCCGGCGGACACGGACGCACAGGCCGCCGCCTTCGACACGCTGGTCGTGGTCGGCGGCGACGCGCTGCCGGGCTCCCCCGTGGACCCCGCTCTCGGCGCGGCCGCGAAGGCACTGGCGGACCGGGCGGGGCGCATCGCCTCGGTGTGCACCGGCGCCTTCGTCCTGGGCGCGGCGGGGCTGCTGGAGGGCAGGCGCGCGACCACGCACTGGCAGCACACCACGACGCTGGCCCGCCGGTGTCCGTCGGCACGGGTCGAGGCCGACGCGCTGTTCGTGAAGGACGGCAGGACGTACACGTCCGCGGGCGTGACCGCGGGCATCGACCTCACCCTCGCCCTGCTGGAGGAGGACCACGGTCCCGCCCTGGCCCGCCGGGTCGCCCGGTCGCTGGTGGTGTACATGCAGCGGGCCGGCGGCCAGTCGCAGTTCTCCGCCTCGCTCCAGGGCCCGGCTCCCCGCACGCCGGTGCTGCGAGCGGTCCAGGAGGCGGTGCAGGGCGATCCGACGGCGGACCACGGCCTGGAGGCGCTGGCCGCCCGCGTGCGGGTCAGTCCACGGCATCTGACGCGCATGTTCCGGGCCGAGCTGGACACCACCCCGATGAAGTACGTGGAGCTGATCCGCTTCGACATGGCCAAGGCCCTGCTCGACGCCGGGCACAACGCCACGGAGGCCGCCACCCGATCGGGTTTCCCGAGTTACGAGAGCCTGCGCCGGGCCTTCGCCCGGCACCTGGGACTGTCGCCCATCCGGTACCAGCAGCGCTTCGCCACCACCGAACGGCAGTCGTGACCGGTTCCGAGGGGTTCCTGGCCATCGGGGAGCGGACGCGTCCCGGCCGTCCGGCACAGGGTGGGACCGACACGACAGCCACCGTCCCGGAAGGACCGCCATGACGGAGACCATCGCTGGAATCGACATCCCCGACAGCTCGCTCGCGCGGGAGGCGACCGAACTCGTCCGTGACACCACACCGCCGCTGATCTTCCACCACTCGCGGCGCGTCTACCTGTTCGGCAGTCTCCAGGCCGCCGCCCTGGGCCTGCGGCCGGACCCGGAGCTGCTGTACGTCGCGGCGCTCTTCCACGACACCGGCCTGGTGCCGCCCTACCGCAGCGACGACCAGCGCTTCGAGATGGACGGCGCGGACCAGGCACGGGCGTTTCTGCTCGCTCACGGCGTGCCCGAGGCCGACGCGGGCACCGTGTGGACGGCCGTCGCGCTGCACACCACCCCGGAGGTCCCGTACCGGCTGGCGCCGGAGATCGCGGCGACCACCGCGGGCGTCGAGACGGACGTGCTCGGTCTGAACCTGGCCCGCATCACCCCGGCGGAGATCGACGCGGTCACCGCGGCCCATCCCCGCCCGGACTTCAAGAAGCAGATCCTCCAGGCGTTCACCGACGGGTTCAGGCACCGTCCGGACACCACCTTCGGCACCGTGAACGCGGACGTCCTGGAGCACTTCGTGCCCGGCTTCCGGCGCACGGACTTCGTCGAGGTGATCGAGAACTCCGCCTGGCCGGAGTGACCCCTCTCCTTGGCCGTCGCACGCCAAGGTCGCCGGGGCATCCGTGCACCGATCCGGCTCACGGGTGCGAGGACACGGTCGGAGACGCCTGCGGCGACGCCGTCATGAGGGTGGCGATCTGGGTCCTGTTGACCACACCCAGTTTGGACATGATGTTGTCGACGTGCTTCTCCGCGGTGCGTACGGAGATGACCAGCCGTGACGCGATCTCACGGTTGGTCAGGCCTTCGGCCACCAGCTCGCTGACCTCGCGCTCTCGCCTGGTGAGGGGGTCGGTGTCCGGCTCCGGCACCTGCCCGGGGGCTTCCGTGATCTCGTTCAGGGCCCAGGCCACCGCGATGTCCGGGTTCAGCGCCGCGCCCGAGGCATAGGCGCTGCCGAAGCGCCGTTCCGTCACGCTTCGGCGAGCGTCGCCCTCGCCCTTGAGGTGGTACGCCCACAGCTGCGGAATGCCTTCGAGCGGCATGCCCACCGTCCGCAGCAGCGCGTCCGCCGCTCCCAGGAGAATCGCTGCCCGTTCCGCCTCACCGTCGGAGGCGGCGATCCAGGACATCGCCTCCAGGCAGACCCCCATGCCCAGTCTGTCGTCGAGCCCGCGTTTGAGCCGAAGGCTCTCCCGCTCCAGCTCGGCTGCCATGGCGGTGTCCCCTTGGCGCCATCTCTCGACGCCGTACGCCCAGAGGGAGTACGAGTGCCACCACGACTCACCGACCGCGGATGTCACCCGCTGACAGCGACGGTGCCACTCGGAAGCACGCGCGCTCTCCCCGGCGAAGCTCAGCGCGAGACCGACCTCGAAGGTGGAGTGGATCTCGCCGGTGCGATGGCCCAGGCCTGCGAACTCCGCGACGGACGCCTCCAGTCGGCCGGCGGCGAAGCCCAGGTCGCCCCTGAACACGGCCAGCAGCCCCCAGGTCTGTCTGACGAAGACGCCCAGTAGCGCGTCCTGTGTACGGCGGGCGATGTGCTCGGCCTCTTCGAGGTGCGCCGCCGCCATGTCGTAGTCGCTCTGCAGGATGGCCATCCACGCGCTCAGCCTGACGGCGCGCCCCCGGTCCGCGGTCGGCTCGGGAGCGGCGGCGAGCAGTTGGCCGAGCCAGTGCCTGGCCTCGCTGAGGAAGCCGCGGGCGAGCCAGAAGTTCTCGATCGAACAGGCGAGCCGCATTCCGCTCCTCGGCGCCTCGGCCAGACAGGAGTGCAGCGCGGCGCGCAGGTTCGCGTACTCCCGGCGCAGCCGTTGCAGCCAATCGACCTGACGCGGCCCCGACCAGTCGGCGTCGGCGCCTTCGGCGAGCCCGACGAACCACTCCCGGTGCCGGCGGCTCAGCGCGGCCGACTCACCGCTCTCCAGCCGCTCGGCGCCGTACTGCCGGATGGTCTCGAGCATGTGGTAGCGCGGCTCCGTCGAGTCCATGACCCTGGTGAGAATCGACTTGTCCACCAATCCGGCGACCAGGTCGAACACCGACGCGCGGTCCATGTCGCCACCGCAGGCGACGGCCTCCGCGGCGTCGAGCCCGAATCCGCCCTGGAACACGGACAGCCGGCTCCACAACAGCCGCTCGGCCGGCGTACACAGGTCGAAGGTCCAGTCGATGGACGCCCGCAGTGTCTGGTGCCGGGCAGGTGCCGTACGGCTGCCCTGGGTCAGCAGGTGGTACCGGTCGCCCATGCGGGCCAGCAACTCGGGCAGCGGCAGGACCCGGAGCCGGACCGCCGCGAGCTGGATCGCCAGTGGGATCCCGTCGAGGAGGCGGCACAGTTCGGCGACCTGGACCTCGGTCTCGGGGGTCAGTACGAAGCCGGGCACCGCGGCGGACGCGCGGTCCACGAAGAGACTGACCGCCTCGCTCTCGGCGATGGCCTCCTGGGTGAGGGTGCGCTGCGGGTCGGGCGTCGACAGCGGGGGTACGGGAACCGCCGCCTCGCCGTCGATGTTCAGCGCCCGGCGGCTGGTCGCCAGGACCGTCAGCCGCTCGCACCGGCGCAGCAGCGCGTCGACGAGTCCCGCGGTCTCCTCGACCAGGTGCTCGCAGTTGTCGAGCACCAGCAGCGTCTGCTGGTCCCGCAGGTGCTCGACGAGGGTGTCGAGCTGCCATCGCGCCGAGGTCTCGCGGATCCCGACGGCGGTGTTGACCGTGTGTCCCAGCAGGGCCGGGTCCCGGAGGTCCGCGAGTGCGATGAACCGCACGCCGTCCTCGAAAGCCCGTGCGAGCTCCCTGGCCATCCGCAGGGCGAGCCGGGTCTTGCCCACTCCCCCGGTCCCCGTCAGGGTGACGAGGCGCGCCCGCTCCAGTGCGTGGCGCGTGAGCGCCAGCTCCCGTCGACGTCCGATGAACCGCGTGAGCTCCAGCGGCAGCGCTCCCGCGGACTCGGACGTACCGCTCTCGGCTGTTGGATGACGGTCCACGCCGGTAGTGTCCACCAGCCCGTGGTACATCGCGATGCCCTTGCAGTTTCCATCACGTTGCGTTGCGACGCCCCGCCTTCCTCACCACGCTGCGTGGCGTCACGACGTCACCGGACGTCGGCGCGAACCCTGCCCCGCAGCAGATCGGCGGCCTTCTCCGCGATCATCACGGTCGCCGCGTTCGTGTTGCACGAGACGATGGCCGGCATGACGGACGCATCGGCCACGCGCAGGCCCCGCACTCCGTGGACCCGCAGCTCCGGGTCGACCACCGCGTCGTCCCCTGAGCCCATGCGACACGTACCCGACAGATGGAAGAAGCTGCTCACCGCGTTCCGCACGGCCGACTCCAGTGCGGGCCGGTCCAGCCGCAGAAGGTCCTCGGTCTGGGACCGCACCCCCCATGCGTCGAACGCGCCGGTGCCGACGAGCCGGTGGACCTCCTCGATGCCGGCGATCAGCTGGTCCTGGTCGTGGGCTTCGCTCAGGTACCGCGGGTCGATCAGCGGGGGGACGTCGGGATCGGCCGAGGCGAGCCGCACACTCCCCCGGCTCCGCGGACGCATGTGGCCGACGCCGAACGAGAAGGCGTTGCCGACCGGGCTCTGCCAGGGCATGCGGTAGTCCACCTGTACCTGGAGTATCTGCAGTTCGGGAGCCACCTGCGCGGCGTCCGTCTTCGCGAAGATCGTCGACTCGGCGTAGTTGCCGCTCGGCGGCGGCAACGGCCGCTCGGCCCGGACCCTGATCCCGGCCAGCAGCACGTGGTCCTGCAGGTTGCGGCCGACGCCGGGGAGGTCCGCCACCGGCCCGATCCCGAGAGCCCGTAGCTCTGCCTCCGGCCCCAGGCCCGAGAGCATCAGCAGCCGGGGCGAACCGACCGCGCCCGCGGTCAGTACGACCTCCTCGGCCGCGGTCGCCCGTTCCGGCCCGCCGTCCCGCCGGTACGCGACGCCCACGCACCGACCGTTCCGCACGACGAGGTGCCGCGCCAGGGCGCCGGTGTGCACGGTGAGGTTGGGACGGTCCATGGCAGGACGGAGGTAGGCGGTGGCCGTGCTCTGTCTCCGCCCGTCCACGATCAGCAGGTCGTGCCGGCCCGCGCCCGGCAGTTGTCCGTCGTTGAGATCGGCGGCCACCCGGTGGCCCGCGCGGCGCGCGGCTTCGAGGTGGGCGTCGGTGAGCGGGTGCGGCGACGCGACGGGCCGGGGCCTGAGCGGCCCGCCCCGGCCGCGGTAGCCCGGGTCGCCGCCCGGCACGTCCTCGGACCGCATGAAGTACGGCAGGACGTTGTCGTAGTCCCAGCCCTTGGCGCCCGACGCGGCCCACCCGTCGAAGTCGGCGCGGTGTCCGCGCAGATGGGCCATCACGTTGATCGAACCGGACCCGCCGAGCAGGCGGCCGCGGGGCGCGGGCACGGACCGGCCGGTGACCTCCTGCCGTGTGGTCTCGTAGCACCAGTCCGCGTCGCCGCCCAGGAGCGCCGGCCAGGCGCCGGGGGTCTCGACGTCGGGGCGGCGTTCGTCCCCACCGGCCTCCAGGAGCAGCACGGTGACGTCCGGGTTCTCCGAGAGGCGGGCGGCCAGGACGCAGCCCGCCGTACCGCCGCCGACGACGACGTAGTCGTAGGTGGACATGGCCGGCGCCTCAGAGGGAGACCACGACGGTCTTCAGTTCCAGGTACTCGTCCAGGTTCTCCCTGCAGGTCTCGCGACCCCACCCGGACTGCTTGTACCCGCCGAACGGCAGGGCGGCGTCGACCGCCTGGTAGCAGTTCACCCAGACCTGGCCCGACTCGACGGCGGCCGCGACCCGGTGTGCGCGGCGCACGTCGCCGGTCCACACGCCCGCGCCCAGGCCGAACGTGCTGTCGTTGGCGAGCCGCAGCACCTCCTCCTCGGTGTCGAAGGGGAAGACCGACAGCACCGGGCCGAAGATCTCCTCGCGTGCGATCCGTGAGTCCGGCCGGACGCCGGTCAGGACGGTCGGCCGGACGAAGTACCCCTGCTCGCCCCAGGATTCGCCGCCCGCCACGACCTCGACGCCCTCGTGGCGTCCGAGTTCGACGAAGCCGAGCACCTTTTCCCGGTGCTCCGCCGAGATCAACGGTCCCATCTCGGTCGACGGGTCCAGGCCGCGTCCCAGCCGGATGCCGCCGGCCCGGTCCGCCAGCCCGGCCACCACGTCGTCGTAGACGCTGCGGTGCGCGTACAGGCGGGAACCCGCGACGCAGCTCTCGCCCTGGCAGGCGAAGATCGCCGTGCCGGCCGAGGCGATCGCCGCGTCCAGGTCGGCGTCCGCGAAGATCACGTTGGGCGACTTCCCGCCGAGTTCGAGCGAGACCCGCTTCAGCGTGCCGGTGGCCGCCCTGGCGATGGCCTTGCCGGTCGCGACCGAGCCGGTGAAGGTGATCTTGTTGACGCCCGGGTGCTCGACCAGGGCGGCGCCGGCCGCGTCACCGTATCCGCTGACGTAGTTGAAGACGCCCTCGGGGATGCCCGCCTCCAGGACGAGCTCACCGAGGCGCGCGATCGACAGCGGGGTCTGTTCGGCGGGCTTCATGACCACGGTGTTGCCCGTGGCGAGCGCCGGCGCGAGTTTCTTGACCGCCATCATCAGCGGGAGGTTCCACGGGACGATTGCCCCGACGACGCCGACCGGCTCCCGCACGGTGTACGCGTGGTACGGCCCGCCGGCGTTCCTCGGGAAGGACACCGGGATGGTGTCTCCGGTGATCTTCGTGGGCCAGCCCGCGTAGTAGCGCAGGATGTCGACCGAGAACGGGACGTCGACGAAGCGTGCCTCGTTGATCGGCATGCCGACGTCGAGCGACTCGAGTTCGGCGAGTTCCTGGGCGTGCTGCTCGACGAGTTCGCCGAGCCGCCACAGGAGCCGGCCGCGTTCCTGCGGGGTGATGTGCCGCCACGGGCCGGTCAGCGCGGCACGGGCCGCGCGGACGGCGCGGTCGACGTCCTCCGCACCGCCTGCGGCGACCCGGGCGACGACCTCACCGGTCGAGGGGTCCTCCACGTCCAGGGTCTCGCCGTCGGCCGCTTCGACGCGGTCGCCGCCGATCAGCATGCGTTCGGCTTGGCGCACGCGCGTGCGCAGGCCATCGGGGATGAGGGTGGTCGTCATGTCGTTCCGTCCTGTTGGTGAGGTCGCGACGGGCGCAGGCGAGGGCAGGGGCGTCGGTGGGCCGCCGACGCCCCTGCCTGTCTTCTCAGGCCTCGGTCAGGGCCTTGGCCGGGGTGAAGTTCTTCATGAGCGGGAACACTTCGCTGCCCAGGCGCTTGATGTCCTCGACGTAGTCGGTGAGGACGAGCATGTATCCGGCGACTCCGTCGATCGCCGCCCACCTGTCGAGCTCCGCGGCGACCGTTTGGGGCGAGCCCGTGATGAAGTCCGTCGACATCTGCACGAAGCCCTTCTTGTCGACGTTCGCGAGGATCTCCGAGGTGCCGCCCTTGGCGCTGTCGGTGGCCGCCTGGCCGAGCATGTACTCCATGGCGCCGAGGTCGGCGTGGTCGATGTAGTCCTGCAGCTTGGCCTCCGCCTCCTCGTCGGTGTCGGCGAGGACGACGCCCAGGGCGACGTACGGCTTGATCGTGCGTCCGGCGCGGCCGACCTCCGCCGCGAACCGCTGGGCGACGTCCTCCAGCGCGTCCCGGCCGCCCCAGGCGAGCCGGAACGAGTAGTCGGCGTACCGGGTCGTGAACTCGATCGCCTGCTGCGAGGCGCCCGCGCAGACGAGGTCGATGTGGCGCGGCGGCAGCGGGCCGACCCGCAGGTCGTCGTACTGGAAGTACCTGCCCTTGAAGTGGGAGACGCCGGTCTCCCACAACTCGCGCAGGACCTGGCAGTACTCGCCGCAGTACTCCCACCGGTAGGAGTTGTACTCGTAGCCGGGCCACACCTTGAGCACTTCGAGTTCCTTGGGGTGCCAGCCACCCGGCACGATGTTCAGCGCGAAGCGGCCCTCGCTCACCGAGTCGACCGTCACCGCCATCCGCGCCGCGATCGCGGGATGGATGGCCAGGACGTTCACCGACCCGATGAGCTTCATGAACCTCGTGTCGCGTGCGAGGGCCGCCATCTGCGTCATGGACTCCAGCGCGTCGTCCCAGAAGCGGGTCGTGCCCCCGTGCCCGCGCAGGCACGACAGCGAGAGCGCGAACGAGAACCCGTTCTCCTCACCGGCCTGGACGATGTCCCGCATGTGCGCGTACGTGGGCGAGTACTGCGGGGCCGACTCGGAGATGATGTAGCCGTTGCGGGCGCTGGGGATGAAGATCCCGAATTCCATTCAGGTGTTCCTCTCTGTGGTCCCCGCCGGTCCGACGGAGTGGCGGGACCGCCTAGGAGTCGAGCAGGAGCTCGAACGGGCGATTGTGGAGAATGTCCTCGACGACGGCGCGCGGAATCGGCAGCGGCATCTCCAGGTCGGAGACGGCGAGGAACTGGTCGGCGGCCTCGCGCGGGTCGAAGGAGGGGAAGTCGGAACCGAAGACCAGGCGGTCGGTGACGTGTCCCTCGATGGCGAGGCGCAGGCCGTTGTACAACTGCCAGGTCTTGACCGGCAGCGTGGAGACGTCGGCGAAGACGTTGCCGTTCTTCATCATGAGTTCCACGGCCTCGTTCATCCACGGCTTGCCGAAATGAGCGAGGAGGATCTTGGTGTCGCGGAACTCCCGGGCGACCCTGTCCAGCAGCGTCGGGCTCGCGTACTCGTTCATGCCCTGGGGAGCGAAGACACTCGCCTGATGGAACATCATGAAGATGCCGAGGTCCGCCGCCGTGCGGTACACCTCGTACGCCTCGGCCGAGTGCGGGTGGAACCCTTGGTACGGGGGCGAGAGTTTGACGCCGTGCAGGCCGTGTCTCCTGACGGCCCGTCTCAGTTCCCCGGCCGCTCCCGGCCGGGTGGGGTCCACGCTGCCGACCGCGATGGCGCGGTCGCGGTGGGCGTCGAGGTACTCGCCGACGTAGTCGTTGGGGACGTCCATGCCGATCCGTGCGACGCGCAGTCCGACGATCAGGAACCGGTCGACGCCCGCGGCGGCCATGGCCCGCGTGTGCTCCTGCAGATCGGCGCGGCCGAACCCCGGGCGTCCGACGAGTTCGGTTCCGCGGTCGGTCCAGACGGGTCCGAGGTGCTCGGGACGGTAGACATGGGTGTGCCAGTCGGTGAAGGGCCGGTCGGGCATGTCAGCGCCGCCCCGGTTCCGGCCGCAGAGCGATCGCGTCGATCTCCACCCGGCAGTCGCCGGCGATGCCGGCCACGAACGTGCTGCGCGCCGGGAACGGGCCGGGGGCGAACACCTCCGTGTAGGCCTTCCAGAACTCCTTGCGGTACGCGTCGTCGCTCAGGTAGCAGGTGGTCTTGACGATGTCCCGCAGGCCGCACCCGGCCGCTTCGAGGATGCCCCGGATCTCCTCCAGCGCGATCCTCGTCTCCTCGGCGACGGTGTCGGCCTCCTTCTTGCGTCGCAGCGTGTCCAGGTCGAGCGCCATCCCGCCGGCGAACACGAGGTCCTTGGTCGCGACGCCGGGCGTCATGCCATAGCGCGGGTAGGGCAGGTCGCCGGGGTTGAGGTACTCGGTCACGGTCTCTCCTCGGTGGTGGTGGTCAGCCGGTCGCGGTGGCCGAGCTGTCGAGCTTGCGGACCCGGGGCATGACCTCGCGGGCGAAGATCTCCATCGAACGGTCCACGTCCGCGGTCCCGATGCCGGGGAAGCCCATCTGCAGCAGCCAGTTCTGGATGCCGTGGGACTCGGTCATCCGGGACATGCGCTCGGCGACGCTCTCCGGCGAGCCGATCATCAGGTGGTCGCGCTCCATGAGCAGCTCCCAGGGGTCCATCCGCCGGAAGCGCTCGTCCTCGGGGTCCTCGTCGGCGTCGAGCCACACACCGATGCCGCGCACCTTGCAGAGGAAGTCGAAGAACTCGACGACGCCCGGCTCGGCGATGCGGCGCGCCTCCTCGTCGGTCTCGGCGACGAGGCACAGCCGCAGGACGCCGCAGCCCTCCCCGAGCGCCGGTGTGACGCCGGTGGTGGCGCGGACCTCGTCGCGGTAGCGCTCGAACAGGTTCCGCAGGACGCGCCCGGTGGGATACCAGGTGATCGGCCGGAGGTCGTTGCGTGCGGCGGAGAGGAATCCCTCCACCGACTCGGTGACCGCGAACTGCGGCGGTGTCGGCTGCTGGAACGGCTTGGGCGTCATGCCGAAGGCGACGAGCTCGTCGTTCTCGCCGACCCAGCCCTCCGGCATCCGCGCGCCCGGTGAGTGGATGAACTTCGTGCCCGGCTCGGGGAAGGTGTAGCGGTTGCCGCTCCAGCTGAAGGGATCCTTCGTCCAGATCCCGCGCACGATCTCCAGGTGCTCGTCGAAGATCTCCCGGCTGTTGTCCGAGCCGTTCCAGCGGTCCGCCGCGGGGTTGAGGTTCATGACCTCGATGGGAAGGATGCCGCGGCCGAACGCCACGTCGAGGCGGCCCTCGCTGAAGTGGTCGAGCACCGCGAGGTCCTCGGCGAGGCGAAGCGGGTGCCACAGGGTGAGCGAGACCGCCGCCATGCCGAACCGGATGCGCTCGGTCCGGGCCGCGAGGTCCGCGGCCAGCATGACCGGGTTCGGGCTCGCGTCGGTGCCGTCCGCGTCGAAGTGGTGCTCGCCCAGCCAGACCCGGTCGTAGCCCAGTCGGTCCGCCGCCACGACGTGCCGGCGTGTCTGTTGCATGACTTCGTGCCAGGTCATGTCGCCCGACCGGTTCGTCAGCGCGTAGAGCAGGTCGATTTCCATGTCCACCTCGATTGATCGGTGTTCGGCACACTGGCTCGGGCCGGAGCTCGGTGCGTCCCGGACGTCGGGGGGTACGCCGAGTGGGCCGCCCCGGCATTCCGCGACGTGACGACGCTCACGCCAGCATCCATGGGGCGGGCGGCGGGATCGATCCGTGCAACTACGTATCCACTACGTATCCTGCGCGGCTACGCGGTCACCGCGCCGAGCAGTGCCCGGCGCGGTGTCGACGACATGCGAGAGCGCGTCGCCGGCGGGGGGCGACGCGCAGGTGCGGTGCCGGGGGTGCCCGCGGTCGAAGGACACGGCCCGCGACATGCGTGTGCCGCCGTGTCCGCCCGGGGTCGGACGGACACGGCGGCATGGCGGTGTCAGAGGTTTTGTGCGCCGGAGGGGGCGAGCCCGCTAGGCCGGGTTCTGGTGGTAGCCGCGTGCACGGAGCAGCGGGATCACGTGCTCCCGCATCTGCCGCACGCCCTTCAGCGGATCGAAGAAGCACAACGCGACCTGTTCCACGCCGGCTTCGTAGAGGTCGATCAACTGGTCGGCCACCGAGTCGTACGATCCGAAGAGCCGGTACGCACCCATGCCCAGGCCCAAGCTCTCGTAGAACTTCTGCCCGATACCGAGATAGGGGTCCCGCTTCACCTCCTCCGTACGCGCGATGCCCACCTTGGCGCTGTCGAGCTGCTGACGCTCGCTGTTGAGAACGTGCCCGGCGCGAACCAGCCAGGTCTGCAGGGCGTCGTCGTCGATCTGGCTCTTCATCCACTCCACGGTGTCGGCGGCCTCGGCGTCGGAGTCCTCCATCACCACGTAGCACATGGCACAGACGCGCGCCCGTCTGCCGTGCTCCGCCGCCATGTCGTGGATCTTCTTCGCCCGCCTGGCATAGCCTTCGACGTCATTGTCCTGAGAGGTGATGAAGAGCGCGTCGCACTGCCGCGTGGCGTAGTCGAGACCGATGTCCGAGCCCGCCGCCGCGATCAGCAGGGGCCGCGGCCTGCTCGTCGCGCGCGGGTTGACCTGGGCGCCGTACATGGTGAAGTACTCGCCCTCGAAGTCGACGGGTTCGTCGGACGTCCACAGGTACTTCAGGGCCGTCGTGAACTCGTCGGCGATCGCGTAGCGCACCTGCTGCGACGGCGGGCCGTCGAGGCCGAACTGTGCGTAGTCGGCGGCGTTCGACCCGGCGACGATGTTGACGCCGAGCCGGCCCGCCGATATGTGGTCGATGCCGGCCGTCATCTTGCCGATGAGCAACGGATGGAACGCGTACCCGACGTGGATCGTCGTGTAGATGCCGAGGCGGTCGGTGACGGCGGCGGAGCCGGTCGCGGCGGTGGCGAAATCCAGCTGGGCGTCGTTCCAGCCGGTGGCGCCCCCGTAGCCGCTCCACATGCCGTACTGCAACTGGCTGTCGAACCCGGAGCGCTCGGCCTCCTTCAGCAGCCTGGACGCCGTCGGCCACTGCCAGAAGTCCTGGTGCCGCTGCGGGTCGCTCAGCACCGCCCTGCTCGCCGACAGCCCGTTGCGGACGTTCCAGGCGAACAGGGAGAGGTGGAGGTGGTTCTCCCGTGAGACCAGTGGCTGACCACCCGGGTCGAACGGCCCGCGCAGGACCTCGGCCCGCACACCCCGGCGCCTGCCGGCTGGACGGTTGTTCATGGCGTTCCTCCGTAGCGTCGACCCACCGGTCGGTTGGATGTTTCGCAGGGAAGGCCCCCGTCTACCCGTCGTGCACGAGCCCGGGGAAGGCGTAGTGGGGCTTGCTGCACACGACGGCCGTCTCGCACACCTCGTCGGTGTCGCCGCGGGCGCCGTGCACGTCGGTGGCCCGCACCACGAGCGGGTGTCGTTCGGTCATCCCGTCCTGCCTCTTCACGCGTGCGTGACCGCGCCCGTGCCCGGCGGCCCGGTCACCCGGCGGCCTCGCCGGCTCGGCCGCGCCGCCCGGAGTCGGGCGCCAGCAGGAAGTCCTCGACCGCGCTCGCGGTCTCCTCGTAGGCCGATGTCAGCACCGCGTGCAGCCCCGGCACCTCGACCACGCGGGCGAGGTGCGGCTCGTACGCCTTGCGCTGCTCGGGGGTCACCAGTGCGAAGGCCGGCGCGTAGAGCATCATCGTCGGCACGGTGATCGTCTCCGGCGGTGGAGCCGCCCGGGCGAACTCGCTGAAGATCGACACGATGGCGCTCTGGCAGGTACGGCGCCGGACCCGGCCGTCCTCGCAGGTCTCGAAGTGCCCCTCGAGGTCGGCGATGTAGCGCTCGGTGTCGATGTCGCCCGTGTTCTCGCGGCCCGCGACGAACGCCTCGAGCGAATCCCAGACGCCGCCCAGGCGTTCCTGTTCCGCGCGGTGCATCGCCAGCTCCGGGTCGATGTGGATCACCGGTTCGAGCACTGCCGCCCTGCGCACCCTTTCGGGGAACCGGGCGATCAGCTCCAGCATGAGCCTGCCGCCGAAGGACACGCCGACCCAGTCCGGCTGCTCCAGGCCGAGGATGTCGATCGTCTCGATGATGTCGTCGACGTAGGTGCCGTGGGTCCACGGCGGCTCCCAGCCGGAGTCGCCGTGGCCCCGCAGGTCGAAGGCGATGACCCGGAAGTGCCTGCCCCAGCGGTCCTCCGCGACATGCCGGAAGTTGCCGTGGTGGCCTCCGACGCCGTGCACACAGACCAGCGGGGGTCCGGACCGGTCGCCCCACTCGGTCGTCCTGAGCTGCATGCGTCTCCCTTGTTCGTCGGTGGGCGGATTGCCGTGCGTTGCCGGACGTCCGCGGCCGGGCCGTTCACCGGTGCCGGGGCGTCCCTTCCGGTCAGAGCACCCGGCGCAGGAAGGTGCGGGTGCGTTCTTCGCGCGGGTTCTCCAGGACCTCGGCGGGCGAACCCTGTTCGACGACGACGCCGCCGTCCATGAAGACCACCCGGTCGGCGACCTCCCGGGCGAACTCGATCTCGTGGGTGACGATCAGCATCGTCAGTCCCTGATCGGCCACGCCACGGATGACTTCGAGGACTTCCCCCACGAGCTCGGGGTCGAGGGCGCTCGTCGGCTCGTCGAAGAGAATGACGCTCGGATCGATGGCCAGCGCCCGCGCGATCGCCACCCGCTGCTGTTCACCGCCCGAGAGCTGGCGGGGGTACTTGTCGGCCTTGTCGGCCAGCCCGACGCGTTCGAGGAGTTCCCGGCTGCGCTCCCGGGCGTCCGACCGGGACCGTTTGTGCACGGTCACCGGGGCGAAACTCACGTTCTGTTCCGCGGTCATGTGTGCGTAGAGGTTGAAGTGCTGGAACACCATGCCGATCGAAGAGCGCTGGCGGCTCAGCTCACGGCCGCGCATCTCGTGCAGCCTTCCTCCGCGTTCGGAGTACCCGACCGGTTCCCCGTCGACCAGGAGCCGGCCTCCGTTGATCCGCTCCAGGTGGTTGACGCATCGCAGGAACGTGCTCTTGCCGGCACCGGACGGACCGATCAGGCAGACCACCTCGCCGGCTGCCACGTCGAGCGTGATGTCCTCCAGTACCCGGGTGCTGCCGTAGTGCTTCCGTACGGACCGGGCGGAAATCATGGGTGTCATCGACGCTTCGCCCACCTTCCCCGAACGTCCGTGAGGATCCGCTCGGCCAGAGTCGATGTCGTGGCCCGCTGGGCACCGCGTGCGAAGCGCTTCTCGAGGAAGTGCTGACCGGTGCTGAGGACGGTGGTCATGAACAGGTACCAGATCGCGGCCACGACGAGCAGGGGAATGACCTGGTAGGTCCGGTTGTACACGTCGCTCGCGCTGCGCAGCAGCTCGGAGTAGGAGACCACGCTCGCCAGCGAGGTGAACTTCAGCATGCCGATCAGTTCGTTGCCGGTCGGCGGGATGATGACTCTCATCGCCTGGGGCAGGACGATGTGGCGCAGGGTGCGGAACCGGCTCAGACCATAGGCCGTCGCCGCGTCCGACTGGCCTTCGTCGACCGACAGGATGCCCGCCCGCACGATCTCCGAGTAGTACGCGGCGAAGTTCAGGCCCAGCCCGAGGAGGGCGGCGAGGAACGGCGTCATCACCCGGTTGGTGTCCACGTCGAACCCGAGGGCGCCGACTCCGACCTCGAAGCCGGGGAAGATCGACGACAGGTTGAACCAGAAGATGAGCTGGACGAGCGTGGGCGTTCCGCGGAAGAACCACTGGTACAGCGACGCCACACCCGTCAGGACCGGGTTCGGCGAGAGCCGCATCACCGCCACCAGGGTCCCCAGCACCATGCCGAGGGCCATGCTCAGCACCGTCATGACGACGGTGCCCTTGACACCCGCCAGGACCTCGGAACTGAACAGGTACTCCCCGACGACGTTCCACTCCATCGTCTCCGTCGTCGCCAGGACCCAGGCCATCCAGGCGAGCGCCAGAACGACTCCCCCGGCGCACACCCATCGCCACGGATACCGTCGCGGAACGACCGGCGGGTCCGCCGTGTCGTCCCACCCCTGCCGCGTCTCGGCCTCGTCGGCCGCTGTCCCACTCGCCGTCACCGTGACTCCACCGCCTCCGTGTTGACCCGAGGGGGAATGAGCGCCGCGTCACCGGTGCCTGCTTCCCGCATCAGCTCCTGCCACCGGCCTTCCTCGATCAGCTCCTGGATCGCCTGGACGAGGGCCGCACGCAGTCCCGCATCCCCCTTGGGCAGGATCCAGCCCTCGTAGTTGTCGCCCGGCACGGCCACGAGAGGCTGCAGCACCTCGAGCTTCTCGTTCCGCCGGACCGTGTACTTCGCGACCGCCGGTGCCTGGAGGGTGAGGTCGGTACGACCGTTCTCCAGCGACAGGAACGCCTGTCCCGGGTCGGTGAAGGTGAGTACCTTCAGACGCGGCTTGCCTTGCTTCTCGCACTGCTCCGCCAGGTACTTGGCGACCGTGAGCTGGTAACTGCCGGCCTCCTCGCCTCCCGTGAGACCGCAGGCGTTGCCGGGGTCGACGTTCTTCGGGTTGCCCTTGAGAACCACGGCCCGCATGCCACTGCGGGAGAGGTCGAGGAAGTCCACCTGCTTCCGGCGCTCCACCGTGTCCTGGAAACTGCCGACCAGGACGTCGTTGCGCCTGTTGAGGATCGAGGGGATCATCGCCTCGAACGCCAGGGTGTGGAACCGGATCTCGATCCCGAGCTTGTCTCCCACAGCCCTCATGAGGGTGGGGTCGGTGCCGACGACCTTCCCGTTCTCCAGGTAGGTGATGGGCGCGTAGGGAACGAACACCCCCACGTCGATCGCGCCCTTGCTCCTGATGTCCGCCGGCAACCGGGCGTGCGACGCGCCGCTCTTCGAGTCGCTTCCCGCGCCGGTCGAGTCGGCCGTCTTGACCGAGCACCCCGAGGCCGCGAGGGCCAGGACCGCGGCCACGGCGACGGCGAGGCGCGTTGCATGCTTGCGGGTCACGTTTCCTCCACCTGGCACGGATGCTTCGAGTGGTTCGGGTGGTCGACCGTCGACCGTAGACCGTTACAGACGAACCGGTCGGTCGGTAACTGGAGTATCAAGACACCTTCGATCCGCGTCAAGGGCCTGGGGGGCGCCAAACAGCGGCAAAGTGAGCGACGTTGACACGTCATGACCGCCCACTTAGCATTCCGACCGGTTGGAATTGAGTGCCGCAGGGCTCGCAGGGACACTGCCCGCCGCGACCGCGCGTTTGCCCGTCGTCCCGCCGACCCGCCCCGTGTGTGCGCCGTCCATCCGTTCCCACGACCAGTGCTGGCTGCAAGAGGGGTGTCACGTTGATGAGAACCGTGCAACATACGCCGGTCGAAGCCGGGCCGTTCATCGGCGGCCGATTCGTGGAGTCGGCCGGGCACGAGCGGCAGGACACCGTCAGCCCGGCGACCGGACAGGTGGTGGGCAGCTTCGCTCTCGGCCTCCCGGGCGACGTCGATCGAGCCGTCACCGCGGCACGTGACGCCTTCGCCTCGTGGTCGGCCCTCACCGTCTTCGACCGCTGCCGCTTCCTGGAGCGGCTGATCGAGGAGATCGAGAACCGCCGGGAGGAACTCGCCCGTCTGCTCGCCCTGGAACAGGGCAAGCCGTACCGGTGGGAAGCACTGCCCGAAATCGACGAGACCGTCTCGAACATCCGCGTGGCGATCGAGCTCGCGAAGTATCTCGAGGGCTCGATGCCCCAGCTGGCGAACCCTCGCAAGCGTGCCTTCGTGTACCGCGTGCCGCGGGGGGTCGTCGCCGCCATCCAGCCATGGAACTTCCCGCTGGGCACCGCTTCGGCCCAGATCGCGCCCGCCCTGGTCACCGGCAACACGGTGGTGGCGCTCCCGGCGCCTTCCACGACCCTGATCGAGTACGAGTGGGCACGTTGCTTCGAGGCGGCCGGCTTCCCGCCGGGCGTCTTCAACCTGGTGACCGGTCAGGGCCCGGTCGTCGGTGACGCGATGACCGCGCACCCCGATGTCCAGGTGGTCGCCTTCACCGGGTCGGTCGCCACGGGCCGGCGCATCGCCGCACGGGCGAGCGGCAAGGCCCAGCTGATCGAACTCGGTGGCAACGGTCCCGTGGTCCTGCTGGACGACGCCGACCTGGACGTCGTGCTCCCGGACGCACTGCGCTCGACCTACGGTGCGGCCGGCCAGTCCTGCACCGCGTCCGGCCGCTTCCTGGTGCACGACGCGCTCTACGACGAGTTCGCCACCCGCCTCACCGAGGCCGTCCGGCGCGAGGTCACGCTGGGCCTGCCCTTCGACGACGACACCACCATGGGCCCGGTGAACAACGCCCCGCTGGCCGAGAAGCTGGACAGACACGTCGGCACGGCCCTCGACGAGGGCGCGGTGGTGCTGACCGGCGGCGGCCGCGCGAAGGGCTTCCCGACGGACCTGTACTGGGAGCCGACGGTACTCACGGACGTCACGGAGTCGATGGCCGTCGCCGTCGAGGAGACCTTCGGCCCCATCGCACCGCTGCAGCGCATCTCGTCCGGGGCCGAAGCACTGGAGCTCATGCACAAGTCGCCGTACGGGCTGTGCGCGGCCGTCTACACCAGGGACGTCGCACGCGGCCTCCGCTTCGCCGAGAAGGCACCGTCCGGCCTGGTCAACGTCAATGCCGGGCCGGGTGACACGGAGACCCATCTTCCGTTCGGCGGCAGGGCGGGGAAGCTGAGCGGAACCGGCAAGATCCTCGGGCGCTATCCGATGGAGGACGTCTTCACGGAGCTGAAGCTCGTCTCGGTCGTCCTGGGCTGACCGCGGCGGACGTGGCACGCCCGACACCCGAACGCCGTCTGCCTGGAGCACCCTCCTCAGGGTGCTCCAGGCAGACTCGTTTCCCGCGGTCCCTACCGGGCCGCCACGGCGTCCAGCAGCACCCGGGCCTCGCCGGCCAGCCCGCCCACCTGGGTGATGCGGACCGGATAAGGCCCCGGGGCGAGTACGTCGTCGAAGGTCTGCCAGAACTCGGCACGGTCGGAATCGTCGGTCAGGTAGCAGTTCACCTTCACGAGGTCGCCGAGCGTGCAGCCGGCGTCCGCCAGGGTCTGCCGCAGCCGTTCCAGGCAGATGCGTGTCTCGTCGGCGATCGTCGCCGCTTCCGGGACCCGCGCCAGCCCCGGCAGGTCGAGGGCCGAGGCGTCGGCGTAGACCAGGTCGCCGACGTCGACGCCGGCCGGGAAGGGGACCTCGCCGGACCGGAAGGGTCCGGGCAGGAATGTCTTCATCTGTTCTCCTCCGATCAGGCCGGCTTGCGCCGGGCGGCGATCGCGTCGATCTGTACCCGGCAGTCACCGGGCAGGCCGATGACGAACAGCGCGCGCGAGGGGTACGGGCCCGGCGCGAGGAGGTCGCGGTACGCGTAGGCGAACTCCAGGCGGTACTTCTCCTCGCTCACCCAGCAGGTGACCTTGGTCAGGTCCTTCAGGGTGAGCCCGGCTTCGGCGAGGGTCCTCTCGATGCGCCGAAGACACACGCGCACTTCGTCGTGCAGGGACGCGGCCTCGGGGACCCGGCGCATCGTGGCCGGGTCGACGGCCGACGCCGCGGTGAAGACGAATCGATCCGTCACCGCTCCGGCGGACGGCCCCCCGGTGCCGGACCTGATCAGCTCCTTCATCGCCCGTCCTCCCGCGGTGTCACGGCCATGACCTCGAACTCGACCCTGCAGTCCCCGGCGAGACCGGCGACCAGGGTGATGCGCTTGGGGCAGGGACCCGGCGCGAAGATCTCCTCCAGGGTCCGCCAGGTCTCGGCGATGTACTCCTGGGCGGACACGTAGCAGGTCATCTTGGCGATGTCCCGCAACGTGCCGCCCGCGCGTTCGAGGGTCGCCCTGACCGAGTCGAAGCAGATCCGGGTCTCGTCCGCGACGCTCCTGGCATCCGCGACGCGCGAGAGCGTCGTGAGGTCGATGGCCATGGCGCCGGCGAACAGCCGATCACCGGCCAGCGCCGCGCCACCGAGTCCCAGCTTGTCCATCCTCTCCCGGTCCGCCGTCGGCGCGACCAGGAAGGTGGTTCCCGCGCTGCCGTTCTCCTTCGCCGACATGTTCACCTCCGTCATGACTGGGCCGATCCGCCGGACCGCGACGTGACTTCGTTGCCCGTGGCGCGGCGGACGCGCGGGACGACCTCCTCGGCCATCAGCCGCATGCTGCGGTCGAGTGCCTCGGCCGGCGCGTGTCCCAGACCGAGCATGAAGTGGTCCCAGCCCTCTTCGTCGTGCAGGCGCACCATCCGCTCGACCACCGAGTCCGGGGTGCCGACGAACAGGTAGTCGCGCTCCATCATGAGGTCGAAGCCCGTCATGGCCTGCAGCCCGGGGTCCTCCGGATCCTCGTCCACGTCGAGCCACGCCCCGAGGCCGCGTACGCGCTTGATCACCTCGAAGCGGCCGTTGACGAACTCCTCGATCTCCTTGCGCGCCTCCTGCTCGCTCTCGGCGACGAAGAACTCGCGGACCGCCGGAGCCACCTTGGAGACGTGGCCCGGTCGGCCCACCTCGGCCGCTTCCTCGTCGTATGCCTCGTTGAGGGCGCGCAGCTTCTTCCCGGCCGGGTGCGAGCTGATGACGCCCATCCCCTGACGGGCGGCGAGGCGGAACCCCTCGGTCTGCTGGGAGACGGCGTACAGGGGCGGCATGGGCTTCTGTACGGGCTGCGGAATGACGGGAAGCCCGGTGAGGTGACCGTTCTCGTCCTCGTAGTCCTTCAGGGCGTCCCCGCCCCAGGACGTCTCCGGCCAGGGGATCCGGTAGCGCTCGCCGTGCCAGCGGAACGGATCGCGCGTCCAGGCGCGCTTGACGATCTCCAGGTTCTCGGCGAAGATCGCGCGGCTCTTCTCCTCGTCGCGCCGGTCCGCCTCGGGGTTGAGGTTGACGATCTCGCCGCGCAGGATGCCCCGGCTGAAGGCGACGTCGACCCGGCCGCGACTGAAGTGGTCGAGCATCGCCAGGTCCTCGGCGAGGCGGACCGGGTGCCACAGGGGCAGCCCGATCGCCGCGATGCCCAGCCGCATGCGGGACGTGCGCGCGGCCAGGTCGGCGAGGAGCATGACCGGGTTGGGCAGTTGGTCGCTGCCCTCCGCGTCGAAGTGATGTTCACCCAGCCACAGCCCGGTGAAGCCCAGTTCGTCACCCAGTTCGGCCCGGCGCCGGGAATCGTCGAGAAGCTCACCCCACGGCCGTTTCCGTCCGCGATTCGACAGCACGTGCATGAGATCGAATCTCATCGTCACAACCTTTCTCGATCCGGCCATGTCGCATGGGCGGACGTGTCCGACGTGGTCGTAGTCGCCGGGCCCGTCGGGAAACGGCGACACCACGTGCACCGCGAAGAAGTCGGCCGGTGCGGCGGCGGGGGTCCGCTGTCACCTGCGCCGTACACGGGCGCGGCATCGCATCGTGCGGAGCTGCCGCGGCAATCGTTCCGACCGGTTGGTCTGTAGCGCAGGTTATCGGAGGCCTTCGTCGCGGATCAATACCCCCGTGCCGACAACTCGTCAGGCGTCCCCGCCGCGCAGCAGCCCGGCGGCCTTCTCCCCGATCATCACCGTGGTGGCGTTGGTGTTGCAGGACACGACCGTCGGCATCACCGAGGCGTCGGCCACCCGCAGCCCGGTGACACCGTTCACGCGCAGCCGGGGATCGACGACGGCATCGGGATCGGACCCCATACGACACGTACCGGACAGGTGGAAGTAGCTGCTCACGGTGGACCGGACCGCCTCTTCGAGCTCGGCGCCTTCCTTGCGCAGCATCAGCGAGGTCTCGGAGACCCCGCCCCATTCCTCGAAGACCCCGGAGCGCACGATCCGGTCGGTCTCCTCCACCGCTTCGATCAGCTGGTCCAGGTCGTGGCGCTCGCGCAGATACGCCGGGTCGATGAGAGGAGGCACAGTGGGGTCGGCACAGGCGAGTCGGACGCTTCCGCGGCTGTGCGGGCGCATATGGCCGATGAGGAAGGTGAACCCGTTCTCCACGGGCTGCTGCCACGGCATGCGGTAGTCACCGGCCATCACCGACAGTTGCAGGTCCGGACCGAGCTCGCCCGGACCGGTGCGGACGAAGAGGGTGGGTACGCCGCCGTCGTCCTGCGACGCCCGGACCGGCCGGGTGGCGCGATAGCGGATGCCGGCCAGCAGCACGTGGTCGGAGAGGTTGCGCCCCACCCCGGGGAGGTCCACCACCGGGGACAGGCCCAGTTCCGCCAGCTCGTCGGCGGGTCCGACGCCCGAGAGCAGCAGGAGCTGCGGCGAGGCGACCGCGCCACCGCACAGCACCACCTCGGCGGCGGCCGCGGCACGGCCCGGCACCCCGTCGCGCACGTACTCGACCCCGGTGCAGCGACCGGCCTCGATGGTCAGCCGCCGCACCACCGTGTGGGTGAGGACCGTCAGATTCGGCCGGGCCATGACCGGCCGCAGGTACGCGGATGCCGTGCTTTCGCGCCGGCCGTGCCGAATGAGCGCGTCGGCCCGGCCCACGCCGAGCATCTCCCCGGCGTTCAGGTCGTCGACCACCCGATGTCCCAGGCTGACCGCACCCTCCAGGTACGCCGTCCCCAGCGCGCCGGGCTTCCCGTCGGGACGCGGGTGCAGGGGGCCGCCCCGGCCCCGGTGCGCGGGATCACCGAGGGGCACGTCCTCCGAGCGTTTGAAGTACGGCAGGACGTCTTCGTACGCCCATTGACTCGCACCCAGGCCGGCCCACTCGTCGAAGTCGAGCCGGTGGCCGCGCAGATGGGCCATGCAGTTGATCGAGCCGGAGCCACCGAGCACCCTGCCGCGAGGCGCCGGGTGGACCCGGCCGGTACCCGGCTGCCACACCGTCTCGTACGCCCAGTCCGCCTCGCTCCCGAGCAGGGTCGACCAGGCGTCGGGCGTCTCCACGTCGGGCCGGCGCTCATCCCCGCCGGCCTCCAGGAGCAGCACCGAGACACCGGGGTCCTCGCTCAGGCGGGCGGCGACCACGCATCCGGCGCTGCCCCCGCCGACCACCACATAGTCGAACGTTCTCATCTCGTCCTCTCCCGTCCTCCCGTCCTCCCGCGCTCCCTGCCTCACTGGCCGGTCAGCCTCTTGACGACCTCTGACCAGCGCTGCGCGTAGGCGTCCAGGGCAGGGTCGGTGGTGTAGGCGGTGTCGAGCAGGTAGAGGCCGGGAAGCGCGCACACGGCGCCGAGTTCCGACAGGAGGGGACGCAGGGCCGTCTCCGGGGCAAGGGCGTGCGCGGGGTTGCCGCCGAGCATGAACGGGAGGGCGACGACTCCCGCCAGTGCGGTGTTGCCGGGGAACTGGTCGAGGAACAGCTTCAGCAGGCCGCTGTAGGTCGCCTTGAACGTCGGACTCCCCACCACCACCAGCGACGACGACTGGATGGTCGCCCTGGCCCCGGCCACGGCCGGGTCGTCCCCGCCGAGCAGGGCGGGCCCCAGCTCCGCCAGGTCGATGACGTGGTCGGGCTCGGCACCCGTGATCCGCTGCGCCACGAGGGTGGCGGCTGCCAGGGTGCGGGAGCCCGGGCGCGGGTTTCCGACGAGGACGCTGACGCTCATGAAGGGCCTCCGGGGCTCACTCGGGTTGATCTCTTCAAGGAGGTGGGCAGGTCACCCAGGGGGTGTGGAGCCGGCCTGATCCGAACGACACCCCCTAAGCCAGGGAGATCTCCTCCCAGTGGAAGCCGTTGAAGCCGACACCACAGGCGTCCGCGACGGGGCCGGTGAACTTCCGGCTGTGGGCGTCGGCGATGTCCCGGCGGCCCCACACGATCCACGGCCCCTCGTCGTAGACGACCCGGGACAGCTCCCGCATCAGCTCCGTGCTCTTCGAGCCGGAGGTGGCCAGGGCCTGCCGGTAGAGGGAGTTGACCTTCGGGTGGTCGAAGCCGGTGTTGTTGTAGGGGCCCGACGGCAGCCAGCAGTAGGAGGCGTTGTCGTAGATGGACTGGGTGAAGTTCCAGTCGTTCTTCAGCTGTGCGGTCCGGTAGCTGGCGCTGCCGTAGAACTGGGCGAGGTCGGCGACGACGTCCAGTTCGAGCTTGACGCCGGCGGCCTTCGCATGCTGGATCAACAGGGAGGCGGCGGTCTTGGCGCCCGGTTCGACGTCGCCGACGCGGAAGCGGACGGACATCCCCTCCTGTCCCGCGGCCTTCAGCAGGTGGCGGGCCTTCTCCAGGTCCTGTGCGCGCTGCGGGAGCGAGCTGTCGTACGTCGGGTCGTACCTGGCCCAGGAGCCGACGTCGTTGCCCACGTCGCCCAGACCGCCGAAGGCGACGTCGACCATCTGAGGACGGTCGACCATGAGCTTGAACGCCTGCCGGACGCGGTTGTCCTCGAACTGGGAGCCCTTGTCGCAGCGCATCGCGACGAACTGGAAGGCACCGGTGGGCGAGACCAGTACGTTCAGCTCACCGCGCTGCCGGAGCTGGGCGAGCTGGCTGGCCGGGACCCTGTCGATGCCGTCGATCTGCCGGCTCAACAGCGCGTTCACCCGGGCGACGTCCGCGTTGGCGAAACCCATCAGTTCGAGACTGTCGAGGTAGGGGCGCCCCTCCATCCAGTAGTTCTCGTTGCGTATCCCGACCCAGCGTTGTCCGGGTGTGAAGGCCTGCTGCTTGAACGGCCCCGTACCGACCGGCTTCCGCGGATCGAAACCGACCGGCACGATGCCCGCGGGCACCTCCGCGAAGCCTTCGCGGAGCATCGAGTTGGGGTACTTCAGCTTCAACCGCACCGTCCGCGCGTCGAGCTTGGTGAGCCGCTTCGGGTCGACCGAGTCGAGCAGTCCGGCGACGAAGCCCGGGTTCTCGGGGTCGAGGTTGCGGCGGATGGTGAAGATGACGTCGTCCGCGGTGAGCTGCTTGCCGTTGTGGAAGGTGACCCCGTCGCGCAGCCGGATCGTCCAGGTCGCGAGGTCGTCGCCCTCGGGGGTGAACTCCTCGGCGAGGGCGGGACGGGGTACCCAGTCGTGGTCGCGCCGCACCAGCGTGTCGGTGTAGGCGGCGGCCAGCGAAAAGGAGGAATTGCTGGCCTGGGGGTCCGTGGTGACGGTGCCGCCGAAGTCCGAGGGCGCGAAACGGAACGTACCGCCACGCTTGCGCGGGCCGGTCGGCGGCCCCGTGGGGCTGCTGACCGGGGCGGCGGATCCGCTGCAGCCGCTCAGGGCGAGGCCACTGGCGAGGGTCGCTCCGAGCAGGGCTCTGCGTGAGACGAACGGGCTGGGCAGGTTGCTCACGATCTTCACCTCTTGTGATGGTCGAACCGTTCGCAGGTGTCGAACCCTTCGCAGGCGCGGACACCGGGCGCCCTCCGTACCGAGGGCGCCGTTCGACGGGCGGGGTCAGGCGTGCAGGAGGCTGGGGGTGTCGCCCAGGAGTTGCCGCGTATAGGGGTCCTGGGGCCGGTCCAGGACGTGGTCGACCGGTCCCTGCTCGACGATCCGGCCCTCGTTGAGCACGACGACGCGATCGGCGATGGCGCGGACGACGGCCAGGTTGTGGGTGACGAAGAGCATCGTGAGTCCGCTGTCCGCGCACAGCCGCTTGAGCAGCAGCAGGATCGCCGACTGCACGGAGACGTCCAGCGCGGAGGTGATCTCGTCGCAGATCAGCATGGCCGGCGCGGTCGCCAGGGCCCGGGCGATGGTGACCCGCTGCCGCTCGCCGCCGCTGAGCTGGGCGGGGTACTTGTCGGTGGCGTCGGAGCCCAGGGCCACGTCGGCCAGCAGGCTCTCGACCCGTGGGGCAAGGGGGCCGCCGCCACCGCCCAGCACCCGCAGCGGCTGCTCGATCGAACGCCCCACGGTCTTGCGGGGGTTGAGTGCCTCCGAGGCGTTCTGGAAGATGTACTGCACCTCTCGCCGGTCGGCGGCGGACCGCTTGTGCGCTCCGAACGCCAGCCGTCGGCCGTCGACCGCCACCTCACCCGTCGCCTCGTCGTGCAGGCCTCCGAGACAGCGGGCCAGGGTCGTCTTGCCGCTGCCCGACTCCCCCACCAGCGCCGTGACGATGCCGCGCGCGACGGTGAGGTCGATCCCGTGGAGCACCTCCTTCCCGCCGTAGGAGGCTCGCAGGTCGCGCACCGCCAGATACCCCTCACGCGGTTCGCCTGCGGCTTCGTCGGGGGGCCCGCCGACCGCGGTGGGCTCCTCCGCCCGCCCGCCCCGCGCCGGGAGGGCGTCGGTCCGCCGGCACAGCGCCGTGTGGCCGTCGCCGACCCGGACCGGTTCGACCGGCTGCCGGCGGCATTCGGGTTCCACGAAGTCGCAGCGGTCGGCGAAGACACAGCCCTCGGGTCGCTCGTGCAGCGCGGATACGCGGCCTCGGATGGTGCGGATCTCCCGCCGTCGGTGCGGATCGGGGACGACGTCGAGCAGAGCCCGGCTGTACGGATGGGCCGCCCGCAGGGCCACTTCCCGAGCGGCGCCCACCTCGACGAGGCGACCGGCGTACATGACGGCGATCCGGTCCGCGAGGTCGGCGACGACCGCGAGGTCGTGGCTGACGTACACGGCCGCCGTCCGGTGCGACCGGCACAGCTCGCGGACGGTGCGCAGCACGTATGCCTGGGTGGTGACGTCGAGTCCGGTCGTCGGCTCGTCGAGGACGACGACCTTCGGCCGGCACAGGAACGACAGGGCCAGCACCACGCGCTGCTGCTGGCCGCCGGAGAGTTCGTGCGGGTAGCGCCTGAGGAAGTGGTTGTCGTTCGGCAGTCTCACCTCGTCGAGCACCTGCCGGATGCGCTCCAGGCGCTGCTGCCTGCTCGCCACACCGTGGACGGCGAGAGCCTCCTGCAGCTGTGCGCCGAGGCGCATGGCGGGGTTCAGCGAGGCACGCGGGTCCTGCGGGACGTACGAGATGACGCGGCCGCGGTAACGGCGCAACTCCCTGCGGTCCAGCGAGAGCAGGTCTACGCCGTCGACGACGATCTTCCCGGCGGTGATGGCGGTGCCGGTGCGTGCGTGGCCCAGCAGGGCCGATCCGACGGTGGTCTTGCCCGAGCCGGACTCGCCGATCAGGCCGAGGATCTCGCCGGGAGCCAGGCTGAAGCCGATGTCGCTCACCACGTTGACGGCGCCGCGTTCCAGGTCGACGGTGAGTCCCGCCACCTCGACGGCGGGGCCCTCGGCGTTCCGGTCGTCGTTGGTTCCCATGGTCACGCCTCCCGGCCGAGATCAAGACCGACGGCCCGGCCGAAGCTGTCGGTGAGGAGGTTGGCCCCCACGGTGACGATCGTGATGGCGAGCACGGGGAGCAGGACTGGCCAGGGGCTGCCGACGACGTTCGACTGGTTCTGGCTGATCATCATTCCCCAGTCGACCGCCGGGTCCTGGCGTCCGAAGCCCAGGTAGGCGAGTGAGGCGATCAGGCTGATCGAGTAGGTCAGTCGCAGGCCGAACTGCACGGTGAGCGGTGCGACGATGCTCGGCAGGATCTCGCCCGTGAGAATCCGCCGGCGGGGGACGCCGATCATCTCGCAGTACTGGACGAAGCCCCGGCCCGTCACGGCCAGGGTGGAGCTCTCGACGATGCGCGCCACGTAGGGCACGTGCGAGATCGCCACGGTGAGCAGGACCAGCCAGGGGCTGGTGCCGAGCAGTGACATGAACAGCAACGCGAGCAGCAGCGGCGGGAAGGAGAGCACCACGTCCAGCGAGCGCATGATCAGCTCGCCGCGGACACCGCGCCGGTAGCCGGCCACCAGTCCCAGCAGCATCCCGGTGCCCGAGCCGATCACGGTGGCCAGCAGCGACAGCAGCAGGATCACGGCCCCGCCGTGGAGGAAACGGCTGAGGACGTCGCGTCCGAGGAGCTCGGTGCCGAGCAGTGTGTCGCCGCCCGGGAGGGCGTACGGCGATCCGATGGTGACGGTCGGATCGTGTGGGCTGAACAACGGGCCGAGGAAGGCGATCCCCATCACCAGGAGCATGAGCACCAGGCCGATCCGCGCTCCGCGCAACCGGAGGGTACGGCGCAGGACGGCCCTGACGCCGTCGGCCGGCGCCTGCTTCCGGGGCGGTGCCGCGTTCCGCTTTCGGGCGGTCCCGGTGGTCGCACTCGCCGGTGCGGCGACCACGGTGTCGTCCGGAGGTGTCATCGGGTTCCTCCCCGCATGGTCGGCGTCATGGCGACCGTGCCGATGTCGGCCAGCAGGTTGACCAGGACGTAGAAGGCGGCGAGCAGCATCGCGACGGCCTGGATGACCGGCAGGTCCCGGCTGAGGACCGACGAGACGAAGGCCTGTCCGATGCCCGGGAACTGGAAGACGGACTCGACCACGACCACCCCGCCCGCCAGATAGGCGAGCGACTGGGCCACGACCTGGAAGGTCGGTCCGGCCATGTTCGGCAGCGCGTGCCGCAGCACCACACGGCGCTCGGACATCCCCTTGAGCCGTGCCATGGTCACGTACTCGCTCTCCAGCGCCTCGATCATGCAGGCCCGCACGGTGCGCACCACGTAGGGCAGCACCAGCAGGACAAGGGTCAGCGTCGGCAGCACGATCAGGTCGAGCTGCTGGAGGATCGAGCGCGAGGGATCGACGGGCGACACCGCCGGCAGCACCTGCGAGACGTTGGTCGCGAACAGCAGGACCAGCGCCACCCCGAGGACGAACTCCGGCAACGCGGAGATCACCAGCATCAGGACCGACGAGACGTGATCGGTCGCGCGATCCCTGCGGATGGCCGTCAGGATTCCCAGCACGACGGACAGGGGGATGGCGATCACGACCGTGGCGGCTATCAGCACCAGCGAGTTGGCCACCTGGTCGCCGATGAGCGAACCGACCGGGAACCCGGTGGCGAAGGAGACGCCGAGGCGCCCTTGAAGGATGTTGCCGAGCCAGTTGACGTACTGGGTGGGCAGGGGGTCGTTCAGGTGGTAGAGCTGCCGGAAACTCTCCAGGGCTGCCGGGGTCGCGTTCTTGCCGAGTTTGGCGACGGCCGCGTCACCGGGCAGGGCCTGGGTGGCCACGAAGACGATGACGGACACGACGAACAGCGAGACGACGGCGTAGAGAGAGCGCCACAGAATCATCTTCACCATCGGGCCACACTCCAGGAGATCCCGGATCGTCCTCGACGGCGCCGCACACGGACGGACTTCGGCTGAGCGGCTTGCAAGGGCCACCCCCACTTAGATACAGACCAGTCGGTCTCTGGTGCGACGACCGTAGCCACTCCTCAAAATGGCTGTCAACGCTCTGGCGCACTCCACATTTTCTCGGACGGACGCCCACGCGGGCGGGGCGATTCGGGCAAGCGCCCACCATTCCGTGCACGGGAGCGAAGGGGTCAACCCGCCACTCAGGCCCTTGACTCCAGCCACCCAGCCGGGAATCATCAATACCGACCAGTTGGTCTTTAGCTTCGACCGAAGACCTCCCTCACAGCGCAATCTGCGAATGTCTCCGTCTCGTCCAAGGGGGCCCCCGAAATGAACAGCATCGAACCGGAGAGCATCTCGACGGCCGCCACGGACAAGGGCTCACGTCGACGCGTGGTGCCGCAGGGCGGGATGCCGACGGACCTCTCCGCGCACGATCCCGCACTGGTCGTCACCGGTGTGGTCGGGCACGGCGACCGGCGCGGCCGGCTGCTGGGTTTCCCGACCGCGAACGTCGTCCTGGGCCCCGGCCCACACCGGCACGGCGTCTGGGCGGCCGTGGTGGTGACCGCCGACGGCCGCCACTGGGCGGCTGCGGTGTCCATCGGGCGCAGGAGCACGTTCTACGGCCGCGACGGCCAACTGCTGCTCGAAGCCCACCTCGTCGACGTCGAGGGTCTCGACCTGTACGGCGAGGAGATCTCGGTCTACCTCTGCGAGCGCATCCGGCCGCAGCGGCGGTTCGCCGACGTCGGCGACCTCAAGGACCAGTTGGCGCGGGATGTGCGCCATGCGCGCTCCTGGGCCACGGTCTCCTGCGCCGCGGACATCCGATGACCGCCCGCCGCCCGCCGCGCTGGGCGCTCGTGCGGGTCGCCGCCGCGCTGGAGGCTCAGCGGCGCGGCGAAACCCAGCGGTACGGCACGCAGAGCCGCGTCGACATCGGCGTACTCGCCCGCCGCCTCGGGCTGAGCCGCGGCCTCACCGCCGCCTGCCTCCGCGCGGCGGCCGACGCGTCGCCCATCACGTCGGAGCAGGACCGCGCCGCCGCGTCCACCGACGCGTCGCACACTGCGTGACGCCCGGTACGAGAGCGAGGCCGGCCCCGTGGCGGGGCCGGCCTCGCATCATGCCCCTGCTCAGGCCGGGGTCAGCAGGGCCCAGGTCTCCTCTTCGCCGAGGGCCACGGCGCGGTGGCCGAGGCTCTCCGCGCACTCGCGTTCGGAAGCCACCGCGTCGCGCCAGGCCCACAGCCGGCGGGTGAAGCGGTGCAGCGGGTACTCCTGCGTGATGCCCATGGCGCCGTGCAGCTGGTGGGCGATCCTGGCCACGGTGGTGGCCGCGGTCGCCGTCACGAGCCGGGCCGATTCGACCGCGAAGGGTGAGGGCCTGCCGCTGAGCGCCAGGGACAAGGCGGCGTCCGCCTGGAGCAGTTCGACCCGCATGAGGGCCAGGTTGCCGGCCACCGCGGGAATCTTCAGGAGCGGGCCGCCGAACTGGTGGCGCTCCGACACGTAGGTCTTGGTGAGCCGGAAGGCCCCGTGTGCCGCGCCCGTCACGGCCGCCGACCACAGCAGCGCCAGCCGGGCCCGCACCCGCTCCGTGTCGGGTCCCCCGTCCGCCGATGACGTGACCGGGACGCCGTCCAGCACCACCACGTCCCGGGGCTCCCCCGCCAGGTTCTCACCGGGGCGCACCTCGGCCGAGGGATGACCGAGGTCCACGAGCAGCGGGGCCGTGCCGGGCGCGCAGACGACCAGCAGTTCGCTGTCCCGGGCCCACGGGACACCCCGGAGCTCCGCCGTGACCGTTCCGGCGGCGGTGTCGAGGGGGTGGTCCGACAGGAAGAGGGTGGCGACCCGGTCCGTCAGTCCGGTGCCGTGGGCGATCACCCAGTCCGCCGTGGCGGTCTCGACGACCGGCAGGCTCACGCCGTTGCGGCCGAGGGCCCCGACGATGGCCGCCAGGTCCTCCAACGCTCCCCCGGAACCGCCCTGCTCTTCGGCGATGCCGACCCGGTGCAGGCCGAGTTCACGGGTCTGTTCCCACAGGGTCCGGCGCTCGTCCGCCGCACCCGTGGCGGCGTGTCCGCGGACCAGGTCGTCGACCAGGGCGCTCAGTTCCGTGGCGAGTTGGCTCATGAACGGGTCTCCTGCCGGGCGATGAGGGACAACAGGACTTCGGCCGAGCCGCCGCGGAGGCCGAAGCCCGGGGATGCGAGCAGAGCCTGACCGAGTACCGAGTCGGGAGCCGGTTCCCGGTACAGCTCCGTACGGCGCAGCGCCTCGATGACGTCACGCTCGAAGGTGTTGCCCAGGTACTTCAGCGCGGCGGCCTGCTGCACCGGGGCCTGCCCGCCGTCCATGGCGGTGGCGACGTCGAAGCAGAGCCGGCGCAGCACCGCCAGACGCGCGACCAGCGCGCCGAGCACGGCCTGGAGTTCCCGGTCGCTCTCGTACCGGGCCGACTGGTCGAGCAGGGCGATCAGCGCGGGATAGCTGGAGAGCACGCGCTCGGCGCCGCCGCGCTCGAAGGAGAGCTGCTCGACGACCTGCCGCCAGGCGCCGCCGACGCTGCCGAGCACCCGGCCGTCGGGCACGGCGACGTCCTCGAAGTGGACCTCGTTGAAGTGGTGTTCGCCGCTGAGGTCGTGGATCGGGGTGACGGTGACACCCGGCGCGTCCATGTCGACGACGAACTCGGTGAGCCCCTCGTGCCGGTTGCCGGTCTGCTCGCTGCGAGCCAGCAGGTAGATGTGCGTGGCGCGGTGGGCCTGGCTGGTCCAGATCTTGTGGCCGTTGATACGCCACCCGTCGCCGCTGCGCACGGCGGACGTGCGCACGGCCGCGAGGTCCGAGCCCGCCTCCGGCTCGCTCATGCCGAGACAGAAGACGGCGTCGCCGGTGGCGATGCGCGGCACGATCTCCCGCTGGAGCTCGGGGCTGCCGTGGCGGAGGATCGCGGGGCCGATCTGTCGGTCGCCGATCCAGTGGGCGGCGACGGGCGCGCCTGCGCGCAGCAGTTCCTCCGTCACGGCGAGGCGTTCCACATGGGTGCGGCCGGCGCCGCCCAGGTCCTTCGGGTAGGTCATGGCGACCAGCCCGCGTGCCGCCAGTTCCTTGCTGAAGTCCTGGTCGAAGGAGCGCAGCCAGGAGTCACTGCGCGGGGTGTAGCGGCCGGCCTCGCGCCAGGCGTCGGTCAGTTCTCTCACCTGTGCGCGCAGTGCCGCGCAGGTGTCGGTGGTCGGAGTGTGGTCCATGGTGACCTTTCGGGCGAGGCGGCAGGCGCCGGTGCCGGCGTCCGCTCTCGGCACCGGCCGGGGCATGCCCGCCTCGGGGACGGCGTCCGCGCCACCCCGAAGGCGGGAGGGCGGGACGCGGGAGTGGGATCCGGGCCCTGGGGCCCGTCCGGCGGATCAGGCCGCAGGAAGTGGACGGCGCCTGATCGGCGCAGGTGGGCGGGTTCTGGTGCGTCCGGATGCACGGCGGTTGGCGACGCTGAGCGCCGGCGACCGACGGCAGCGCCGCCGGAGGCAACGCCCACATCCCTCAGGCCGTGGGGAGGGCGTGCCGGCCCCCGCCGTCCGCGGCAGGATCCGCCGGACTGGCCTAGTCGCGTTCCAGGATCAGGGCGTTGGCCATGCCGCCCGCCTCGCAGACGGTCTGCAGTCCGTAGCGCTGACCGGCGTCCTCCATGGCGTGGAGCATCGTCGTCAGCAGGCGGCACCCGGTGGCACCGAGCGGGTGGCCGAGGGCGATGGCACCGCCACGGGGGTTGAGTGTGTCCTGTACCGCGTCCAGTTCGGCCTGCCAGGCCAGGGGCACCGGGGCGAAGGCCTCGTTCACCTCCACGTGGTCCATCTGCCGGAGCGTCAGCCCGGTGCGGGAAAGGATCTGCCGGGTGGCCCGGATCGGGCCGGTGAGCATCAGCAGCGGATCGTCACCGCAGGCGTAGAAGCCACGGAAGCGGGCGCGGGCCGGCAGCTTCAGCCTCCGGGCCATCCGCTCACTGGCGACCAGCACGGCGCTCGCGCCATCGGTCAGCTGGGAGGACGAGGCGGGTGTGATCCGCCAGTCGAGCTCGGGGAACCGCGCGGCGAACTCGTCGGTGCGGAAGGCCGGGCGCAGCGCGGCGATCGTCTCGGCCGTGGTGCCCGGCCGGATCGTCTCGTCGGCCTCGACGGGTGCCGGTGAGCCCGGCACCCGGACCGGCACGATCTCGCGTTCGAACGCGCCCGCTGCCGCCGCCTCTGCCGCCAGCCGATGGGACCGAGCGGCGAACTCGTCGAGCTGTTGCCTGGTCAACTTCCATTGCTGAGCGATGAGTTCCGCCGACACGCCCTGCGGGATCAGGCCGGGCGCATAGCGCTTGTCGACCGAGGGTCCGTGGATGTCCGCGCCCTGCCGGTTGGAGCCGATGGGGACGCGGCTCATCGACTCCACGCCGGCGACGACGACCAGGTCGTACCCGCCGGCCATGACCCCTTGCGCGGCGAACTGCAGCGCCTGCTGACTCGATCCGCATTTGCGCTCGACGGTCACGGCGGGAACGTGCTCCGGGTAACCGGCCGCGAGCCAGGCCATCCGGCCGACGTTCCCCGACTGCTCGGAGGACTGGGTGACGCATCCGACGAGCACGTCGTCGACCGTCGCGGGGTCCACGCCGGTGCGTTCGAGCAGTGCGCCGATGACCTGGGACAGGAGTTCGACCGGGTGGAGTCCGGCCAGGGCTCCGTCGGGCCGGGCGCGGCCCATCGGGGAGCGGACCGCGTCGATCACCACCGCCTGGTTCATGAATCCCCGCCTCCTTCGTCTTCGGCGGTGCCGTGGACGGCGGGCGTCGTCACGACTGCGCCCCTGCCGCGAGTGTGGTGGCCTCGGCCCCGTCCCCTGTGGCGGCGGCACCCTCAGCTCCGTGGAGGACCCCCAGGTCGCCCCCGACGTCGTGGGCCCGCAGACGGGGCAGGACCTCGTCGGCGAGCAGTTCGAAGTTGGCCCTGGTGACGTCCGGCGGCATCCCGCCGAACGACGGCGCCAGCAGCACCCCGCCGGCGTCGAGACGCTCGACGTAGCCGAGCAGCCGCTCCACCACCTCGTCCGGGGTTCCCCAGACCTGCAGGTCGGCGAGGAAGTTGCAGAACCCCTCGACCCCGTGCTTCTCGATGTTGCGGCTCAGGCCGGCGTAGTACTCGTAGCCGGGGATCTTCGCGAAGCCCACGTTGTCGAACTCGTAGTGCTCGACCGTGGACCGCGCATAGCGCTGCAGGTACACCTGGCGCATCCGGTCCGCCTCCGCACGGGTCCGTCCGGCGCCGACGAACACGCAGATGACCGGCTTCGGTGCCTCCTGCCCGTTGATCTCGCGGAAGCGCGCCCGGAAGGACCGCAGCTCCTCCTCGACCTTGTCCCAGGGCTTCTGCGCGATCACCATCACGCCGATCCCCAGCTGGGCCATCAGGTCGATCGACTCCGGCGACACCGCCGAGGCGAAGGTCCGGCCGCGGAAGGAGGCGTACGGCTTGGGCCGCAGCGGGACGGACGGCTGCTGGTAGAAGTCGCCGTCGTACTCCATCACGCCCGACTCGAGGGCCTGCACGATCGCCTCGCTGTACTCGCGGAACAGGTCCCGGGACTCCCCCATCTCCAGCCGGAACCCGTCGAACTCCACCCGCCCGAGTCCCCGGCCGACACCCATCACGGCGCGTCCCTGGGACAGGTGGTCCAGCAGGCAGAAGCTCTCCGCCGTGCGGACCGGGTCCTGCCAGGGCAGGACCGACACCATCGTGCCCAGCTTGATCGAGGAGGTCCGGCCGGCCAGCCAGGACAGGAACTGAGGCACCATGGGAGTCATCCCGTACCCCGTGAAGTGGTGTTCCGGCGTCCATACCGAGTCGAAGCCCGCGCCTTCCGCTCGCTCCGCCAGCGCCAGCTCGTCCCGGACCACCTCCTCGTCGGACCGCACACCATCAAGGTTCTGGAACAGCAGCGTCAGACCGGTATGCATCGCGTTCTCGCCCCCTTCGGGCAGCATTCATCAAACCGACCGGTCGGCCTTAGGTACCGACTAGTTGGTATCTTACGTCTGCAACGAGCCCCTGCCAACCACACGGTGGTGGGCATCCTCGAACGGGCCGGGCCGAAGCGGCCCGCGCCCTCACGGCACTTGGGACGGTGAACCCGGCAAACGGGCAGGGCACGCCCGGGCAGGGCCCGGGCGTGCCCCTCAGTCGGCGGCCGACCGCGTCAGTCGCCCTTCCGCAGCCCGTTGACGACCATCTCCGCGTAGGTCCTGCCGATGTCCGTGGGAGAGACCGGACCCTCGGTGTCGAGCCACGAATACGTCCAGGCGCCCATCCCGATGATGCCGAACGCCATGATGCGCGGCGGGCCGACGGGGCGGAAGACACCCTCCTCGATGCCACGTTCGATGACGTCGAGGAAATAGCGCTCGAACTCGTCGCGCTTCTCGCGGATCCCCGCGAAGACCTCCCCGGACAGGTACTTGTGCTCCTGGAGGTAGACGGTGATCTCCGACTTGTAGATCGCCATGGGTTCGAGCAGGGCCTCGACGATCAGCCGGCGAAGGACCTCGTCGGTCGAGAGCTTCGTGTCCGCGACCACCTTGCGGGCGCGGTAGAGCTGGTAGTCGATGAACTGGTCGTGCACCTGGACGAGCAGGTCTTCCTTGGTGTTGAAGTGGTGGTAGAAGGCGCCCTTGGTCAGGTTCGCCCCGTCGATGATGCTCTGCACCGTCGTTCCGGCGTACCCGTGCTTCTCGAAGAGCTGGATGGCGCTGGTCAGAAGTGCCCGGCGGGCGCCCTCCGGGTCGCGCACGACTTTGCGCCTGCCTCGACTCCTGGAAGCCTGGTCCACCACGTCACCTCTCCAAAACCCGAGCGGGCCATGTCCCGTACCGCTCCGTCCAACAGACCAAGGAGTATTTTAGCAGTCGCCCCTCCGCCGAAGCGCGCAGCGGATCGGTACCGGGAAAAACACCGGCCCCGCCGGGTTGGCAGGCTACCGCCCCAGGGAGTCACCTTCCGACCGGTTGGTACCGTAGGTAGTCGAACTGCGAACCTCAGACGCGTATCCGGTTGTAGCCGCGTTCACGCAGGATCGGCAGGACGTGATCGCGCATCTGGCGGACGCCGCGCTGCGGGTCGAAGAAGGAGAGTGCGAACTGGCCCACGCCTGCTTCGTAGAGGGCGATCAGCTGGTCGGCGACGGTCTCGTAGGACCCGAAGAGCTGGTAGGCGCCCATGCCCATCCCCAGGCCCTCGTAGTGCTCCTTGCCGATGCCGAGGTAGGGGTCCCGGGCGACTCCCGAGGAGACTCGCGCGTCACCGACGACCTCGTCGGAGACCGTCCGGGCCTCGCTGTTGAGGATGTGGCCGCTCCGCGTGAGCCAGGTCTCGATCGCCCCCCGGTCGATCTGCCCGCGCATCCACTCCACGGTTTCGAGCGCCTTCGCGTCGGTGTCGTCCATGACCACGTAGCACATCGCGGCGATGCGGACCTGCCGGCCGTGCTCGGCGGCCATGCCGTGGATCCTCGCGGCCTTCTTGCGGTAGCCGTCGACGGTGTTGTCGTCGGCGGTGACGAAGAGCGCGTCGCACTGTCGGGTGGCGTAGTCCAGGCCGATGTCGGACGCCGCCGCGCAGATCAGCAGCGGACGCGGTCGGCTGGTGGCGCGCGGGTTGATCAGGGCGCCGTACAGCTGGAAGTACTCGCCCTCGAAGTCGACGGGTTCGTCCGAGCTCCACAGCAGCTTCAGCGCGGTGGTCATCTCGTCGGCGATCGCGTAACGGATCTCCTGTGACGGCGGTCCCACCAGGCCGAACTGGGCGTAGTCGACCGCGTTCTGACCGGCGACGATGTTGACGCCCAGGCGGCCCCCGGAGATGTGGTCGATGTCGGCGAAGACCTTCGCGAGGAGGAGCGGCGACATGTGGTAGCCGACGTGGACCGTGGAGTAGATGCCGACCCGCTCCGTCACGGCCGCGGACGCGGTGGCGGCGGTGGCGAAGTCCAGACCGGCGTCGTTCCACCCGGTGTCGCCACCGTACCCGCTCCACATGCCGTACTGGAGCTGGCTGTCGAAGCCGGCCTCCTCGATGGCCCGCATGAGCTTCGACGCGGTCGGCCACTTCCAGAAGTCGCGGTGCGACTGGACGTCCGAGAGAACGGCCTTGCTCGCCGAGAGGCCGCTGGAGACGTTCCAGGCGAACAGGGAGAGGTGCAGGTGGTGGTCGACGGTCAGTCGCGGCTGGCCGCCCGGGTCGAAGGGGCCGCGCAGGGTGGGGGCCTTCGTACCCGGTCGGGCACCGGCGGGACGACTGGGCATGGAGTGCGCTCCTTTGATGCGTTGCGATCCGGCCGGCACACGGACCGGTTGGTCGGAGAGGCTGCACGTCCGTGCAGTCTCGGGAGTCTGTCCGCGGCCAGGGGGCCTGGCGCCGCGTCCGACGGCTGACCCCCGGTGGCTACCCCCGGCGCATCGACCACATCTGGGTGGTCCGCTCGAACTGGAGGGCCACGTCCCAGGACATCGGTGTGGCTCCCGTCTCACGGCGGAAGTTGGCCACTGCCGCGCGGGACAGCTCCGGGTCCTTGGCAACGCGCCGGGCCAGCTCCAGCGCGCGTCCGTCCAACTGCTCCGCGTCGACGGCGTCCCAGGCGAGTCCGGCCCGTACGGCCTGTTCTCCGTTGATCTCCTCGCCGAACAGCGCCATCGCGGCCGTCAGCTCCCGCCCGGCGACGCGGTCGAGCAAGGTGAAGTGACCACCACCGGGGTGCAGCCCCCGCTTGAGGAAACCGCTGATCAGCCGGGCGTCCCGGGTGACGATCCGCAGGTCGGCGGCGAGCATGAGGTTCATGCCGGCTCCCACGGCGGGCCCCCGGACGGCCGCGATGGTCGGAACGGTGACCCGGCCCAGTCGCATGAACGTCTCGTAGAGCGTGCCGAGATCCGCGAACGCGGACTCCTCCAGGGGGTCCTGGCCGGCGTCGCTCAGCGTCGACAGGTCGGCACCGGCGCAGAACGCCTTGCCCGCCCCGCGGACCACGAGGGCCCCGATCCCCGGTGTGCGGTCGACTTCCTCCATGGCCTCGACCATCTCGCCGCACATCGGCAGGGTGAGCGCGTTGCGCCGCTCCGGGGCGTCCAGCGTCAGGACGGCCACACCCTCCTGCACCTCCAGCGTGGCCTCGGCTTTCGAACGGGACATTGCATCCTCCTCAGGACGGGCACGGCTCGAGCCGCGCAAGAATACGTGGACGGCGTGGCCGGTGCGCGGCGTCATTGCGCCAGCAGGAAGCGGGTGACCGACGACGCCGTCTGCTCGTAGGCGGTGGCGAAGATGTCGTGCATGCCGGGGACCTCGACGACCGTGTCCAGGTACGGCTCGTAGGCGGCGCGCTGGTCGGGCGTCACGAGCTCGAAGGCGGGGGCGTAGAGCAGCATGGTCGGCATCGTCAGGGTTTCCGGTGCCGGCGCCTGGGCGGCGAACTCGCTGAAGACGGAGACGATCGCGGCCTGGCAGGTCCGGCGCCGCACGCGGCCGTCCGGGAGCTCGTCGAAAGAGGTGGCGGCCTGCGCGAGCTGCTCCGGCGAGATCGCGCCGGTGGCCCCGTGTCCCCTGAGGAACGCCTCCACGGAGTCCCAGACGTCGCCGGTGAGCTCCTCGGTGGCCCGGCGCATCGCCAGCTCCGGGGAGATCCGGATCACGGGCTCCAGCAGCACGGCCCGCTCGACGAGGCCGGGCTCCGCCGCCGCCAGGTCGAGCAGCAGCCTGCCGCCGAAGGAGTAGCCGGCCCAGTGCGCGCGGTCGATGCCGAGCGCCTTGACCGACTCCACGAGGTCGGCGACGTACGTCGCGTGGGTCCACGGCGGCTCCCAGCCCGAGCGGTTGTGCCCGCGCAGGTCGAAGGCGATGACGCGGAAGTGTCTGCCCCACTCCTCCTCGGCCACGCGTTGGAAGGACTCGGCCCGGGAGCCGACCCCGTGGACGAGGATCAGCGGCGGTGCGCACGCGTCGCCCCACTCGTATCGCTCCAGGATCATGGTCTGATGCCCCTCCCCACCGCGGGCGCGGTGATCACTTCCCGTGTCGAAGCACGGTCGACGTCTCGGTCGTGCGGCACCTTCGGTCAGCCGAAGCTGCGGCCTCCGCACACGTAGAGGACCTGGCCGGTGACGTAGCCGGCCTCCTTCGACCCCAGCCAGGCCACCGCCTCGGCGATGTCCTGCGGCTGTCCCGCACGGCTCAGGGGCACTCCGTTCACCACGCGCTCCCGCACATGGGCGGGCATGGCGCCGGTCATCTCCGACTCCACGAACCCCGGTGCCACGGCGTTGACCCGCAGGCGGGGCGCGTGGGCGAGGGCGAAGGCGCGGGTGCAGCCGACCACCCCCGTCTTGGAGACCGCGTAGTTGAACTGGCCCACGTTGCCCAACTGCGCCCGCGAACTGAGGTTGACGACCGAACCACCGTCGACGATGCGGCTCGCGAGGGCCTCGGTCAGCGCGTACGTCCCGCCGAGGTTGACCCGCACCACGGCACGGAAGTCGGCCTCCTCCATCTTGTGGATGAGCGCGTCGCGCGTGATGCCGGCGTTGTTCACGAGCAGGGCCGGCGCCTCGGACGCGCCGTCCACCGCCGCGACGATCGCCGCGATCCCCTCGGGCTCCGTGACGTCCGCCCGGACGGCGGCCGCACCGAGCCGCGCCGCCGTCTCGTGGACGGCCGGGCTCATGTCCACGAGAAGAAGACTGTGCCGGGTGGCGAGCCTTTCGGCGACGGCGCGTCCGATACCCCGCGCGGCTCCGGTGACTACGGCGAGACTCACGGCAGCATCGCTCCCAGGTGTTCGCGGCCGAGCACGACGACCTGACCGGCTGCGGCTCTGGTGGTGAGGGCGAACGCCACCGCCTCGGCGACCCTGCCGGGCGGCTCGTCGCCGTCGACGCCGATGACGCTGGCGTAGCGGCCCCGCCGCTGCCCCTCGAAGGCGAGCGCGCGGGCGCCGCCGACCAGTCCGGCGGCGACCGCGGAGTCGAGCGGGCCGGACCGGCCCAGGACTGTCGCCGAGCGCAGCAGGTAGACCACCGGTGCCTCGGCGGCCATCGCCGCACGGCTGAGCAGGAAGGCCTCGGTCAGCTCGTCCTCGGCCTGTCGCCAGTCCTCGAGGCCGCGCGCGGGTGCGAACACGAGGCCGTCCCGGATGTCACCGTCCGGGCCGCCGATGTGCCCGAGCGCGTCGTGGTCCGCCGGGTCCCCGATGCGCACCCTCATGCCGCACCGCGTCGCTTGAGCATCGTGATCATTTCTCCTGTCTGTACGACGTCGCCCTTCTGGTTCACGACGTCGACCCGCTGGACCATGACCCCCCGGTCGGGCTTGGAGGTCTCCCGCAGCCCGGTGATCTCGTTCATCGCGTGGACGGTGTCGCCGATGAACACGGGGGCGGCGAAGCGCCATCCTCGGATCTCGGCGAAGGCGATGATCGACTCGTCGAAGATGCCGAGCTGGGCGCGCAGTCCGGTGACGATCGAGAGCACCAGCGCGCCGTGCGCGATGCGCTCGCCGAAGCCGCTGTCGCGCATCCGCTCGGCGTTCACGTGCAGTTCGTTGAAGTCGCCCGAGACACCGGCGAAGTTGACGACGTCGGTCTCGGTGACGGTGCGCGCGGCGGTGCGGAACCGCATGCCGACGCGTGCGTCGTCGAACCAGATGGAGTCCATGCCGACCGGGTCCCTACGGCGCGACGGCGACGGCGTCGAGCTCCACGCGACAGCCGCAGGCTATGCCCACGACCTGGGTGATGCGGACGGCCTGGGTGTCGATGGCCGCGAAGATCTGGTCGTAGGTCTGCCAGAACTCGGCGCGGTCCTCGTCACGGGTGAGATAGCAGTTGATCTTGACGATGTCCTTGAGACCGCAGCCGGCCTCCTTGAGGACGCCCTCGAGCTGCTCCAGGCAGATGCGCGTCTCGTCGGCGACGGTGACGGCGGCGGCGTCACGCCGCATGGTCTGGCCGTCCAGGGCCATCGCGGCCGCGAAGACCATGTTGCCGGCGACGGCGCCCGACGACAGGCCGTACTTCGACGGGTCGGAGCCCGCCTCGTTGATGAACCGGTTCATGAGACCTTCCTGGGGAACGGGGCCACCGGGTGGCCCGTCGACGGTGCGAAGGGCGTGGGCCGCCGGGGCTGTCACCAGCGGGAGACGACGAGCTTGGCCTCGGTGTAGAAACGCAGCGGGGCGTCACCGCAGATGTGGGTCTCACCGAAGAAGGAGTCGCCGAGGCCGCCCATGGGGAAGTTCGCCGGCGGGGCCGGGAAGGAGTTGACGCCGATGTTGCCGGAACGGACGTGCTTGGTGAACGCGCGCGCGGTGGATCCGGAGCGGGTGTAGATCGTCGCCGCGTTTCCGAAGGGGGTGTCGTTGGAGATCGCGATCGCGTCCTGAAGGGATGCCGTCCGGTGCACGGCGATGACCGGGCCGAAGGTCTCCTCCTGCTCGACCTGGTCGGTGTGACTGAGGCCGGTGAGAACGGTGGGGCCGAAGAAGTAGCCGTCGGCCGATGCCGAGGGGCCCTGGGGAGCAGCGCCGCGGCCGTCGCGTACGGCTGTCGCACCGGCGACGAGCGCGCGCTCGACCAGGTCTTCGAGCCGCTGCCGCGCAGCGCCGCTGACCACCGGGCCGAGGGTGGTGCCGGTGTCGAACCCGCTGCCCATCACCAGCTTGTCGCTCAGGGCGGCGACCTTCTCCACGAGCTGGTCGTAGACCTCGTCGACCGCGACGACGCGGGTGCCGGCGAGGCAGCGCTGGCCGGCCATGCCGAAGGCGGAGGCGACGATGCCCTCGGCCGCCAGGTCGAGGTCGGCGTCCGCGGCGACGACGATGGGGTTCTTGGCGCCGCCGTTGGCCTGCACGCGCTTGCCCAGCGCCGAGGCCCGCTCGTACACGGCCTTCGCGACCGGCGAGGACGTGATGCAGGAGACCGCCACGACCTCCGGATGGTCGATGAGACGCTGTGCGACGTCCGCCCGGCCGTGAACGAGGTTGAGTACCCCCTCCGGCAGGCCCGCCTGCTGCAGCAGCCGGATCACCGCGGTCGAGGCCAGCGGGTCCTGCTCGGACGGCTTGACGACCAGCGTGTTGCCGGTGACCAGCGCCCAGGCGGAGAACTGACTGGGGTTCATCACCGGGAAGTTGAACGGGGTGATCGCGACGCAGACACCCAGCGGCTCGCGCACCTGGTGCGCGTCGATGCCGCCGGCGATGTTGCCGGCCTTCGTGTGGTACAGCATCGGCGCGGCGATCGCGGTCTCGATGAACTCGCCTGCCCGCAGCACCTCCCCACGGGCCTCGTCGAGGGTCTTGCCCTGGTCCAGCGTGATGGTGCGGGCCAGGTCCTCGGCGTTGTCGGCGAGTTGCTGGCGCATCCGGTAGAGGTACTGCACGCGCCGCTGCAGCGACATCTCGCTCCAGCCGCCGAAGGCCGCGGACGCGGCGGCGACCGCGGCGTCGACCTCGTCCGGGGTGGCCGCGATCAGCTCGGCGACCTGCTCTCCCCGGGACGGGTCGTGGACGGCGATCCCGTCCGTGCCGGAACCGGTCTGCCATTCGCCGTTGATCAGGTGCTGCGGCGACTTCACGGTGTCGGACATGTTCTTGTGGTCCCTTTCTCTGCGGGCAGGGGGGACGGCGTGCTCGGTCCGTGCCCCGGCGTTTCGTGGATCATTCGGCGGCGCCCGGGGCGCTGCCGGCGCAGGTGACGCCGAGGTCCCCGCCGACGTCGTGGGCCTTGAGGGCCGGCCATGTCGACCCGGAAGCCCTCGAACTCGACGCGGCCCGGTCCCGGCCCCCGCGCGGCGTACCGCAGTCCGTTCCGGTGGACGTCCGCGTCCTTCCGCGCGCGTCCGAGGTTCTGGGAGATCAGCGTGAGCCCGGTATGCATGCCTGCCTCAGCTCGTCGTCCGGGGGACGAGCCGGCCTGCGACTCATTCCGACCGGTTGGTCTGTTGGGACCTTAGCGAGTGCCCTGTTCCGTGGCAAGCCTCGCGATGACGTGCTCCGCATCTCAGGATCGGTCCGCCTCCCGCACCTCCGGCACCTCCCGCACCTCTCGCATCGACGACAGCACGGCACCGAGCCAGGCGACCCGGCCGTCCACGCTCGCCAGCGACCCCGGAGCCACCCACTGGTACGCGTCGTGCTCCCAGTTGAGCCGCAGCCGATGGCACTCCGTCTCGGCCCAGAAGGTGTGGACCGTCCACACCAACTCCGCGCGGTCCGGCAGCGACAGGACGGGGCCGGCGCTGAGCCCGACCAGATCCGCGACGCCGAGCCCGGTCTCCTCGTACAGTTCACGCACCGCGTCGAGCAGCGGCGAGTCCGACTCCATGAATCCGGTGACGCAGTGCCAGCGCCCTCGTTCCGAGCCCACCAGCGCGCTGCGCCGCAACAGGGCGATACGCCCACGTCGGCCGAGCACGACCGCGACCACCGCACGCCCGGGCGGCCGCCGTGCCGGAACAACCATCGCCATCAACTCCTCCCCGGACCCGCCGACCCGCGGCTCTCCCGCTCAGCTCGCGGCGACGACTTCCACCTGGACACGGCAGTTGCCGGCGATGCCGAGGACGAGCGTGCCACTCACCGGGTACGGACCGGGGGCGAACACGGCCTCGTACGCCTCGACGAACTCCTCCAGGTGCGACGCGTCGCTGAGGTAGCACGTCGTCTTGACCACGTCGCGAAGCGTCAAGCCGCTCTGGGCGAGCCGGGCCGCGATGCGCTCGAACACCACACGCGTCTCATCGGCGATCGTGTCGGCCTCCGGCACGAGCTTCATCGTGGCCACGTCGATGGCGAGGCTCGAGGCGTAGACGAACGGGCTCTTGGCGACAGCAGTGCTCAACGGGATCTCTCCTTCGGTTCGGACGCGTGCGGGGCGCTTCCCTCGGCACGCGGAGGTACGGCGACCGCGGGGCAGGGGCGGCAGGGTCGGGCGCGGGTTCAGGCGCCCACCGGCCCGTGCCCGCGCCCGTGCAGAGAGGCTGCCGCCTGCCTGCCCGCCTCGCGGACTCGGTCGATGTAGGCGTCGATCCCGCCGTTGGCGTCGGGCTTCGAGAAGCCGTACAGCGTGAACGCGAGGTCGGCCTCACCGGTGCTGCCGGGAACGGGTACGGCGATCACCCGGATGCTCCGCTTGGCGTCGGGTGACAGATCGGCCGGATCGTAGTTGAGCCGCGTGACCAGGGAACGCAGGTCCTCGGTCCTCATCGAACGTGGATCGGCCGCCAGGCGGTCCAGGGCACTGGCGAACTCGCGCTGCGCCTCGTTGAGCAGGCCCACCGAGTAACCGCGCTCCCGGACCCGGTCGAGCCGCCGCCGGTGCTCGTCGCGATCGGTGTCCTCGGGCAGCGTCTTCAGCCACGCCTCGACACGCCCCTCGTCGTACGACGCGGCGAGCGCCGAGCCGTTGGGCGGCGCGAACGGAAGACGTACGCCCACCAGCGTCGCCCGCGCGCCCGCGTCGGGGCTGCCGGAACTCGCCAGGACGACGAGTTCGTCGTCGACGACCGCGGTCGCGATGCAGCGCGCCGAGAGGTCCGCGGCGAGACTCTCCATGGCCGGGCGCACCAGATCCACCTTGCGCAGTTGCTCGGTCAGCGCTCCCCGGCGGCCGGGGGCGGCCAGCGACAGCGGGGCGAAGCGGCCGTAGCCGCCCTGGAAGAACAGCAGCGGCAGCTGGGGGTCCTCGACGTCGAGCTCCCGCACCCGGCCGAGCACGATGTAGTGGTCGCCGGCCTCCTGGACCGACTCGAGGTCGCAGTCGATCCACGCGACGACGCCCTCGATGACGGGCGATCCGGAGCCGGCCGCGCGGACGGCGACGCCCTGGAACTTGTCCTCGGCCTTCGAGGCGAACTGCCGGCACAGGTGCTCCTGGTCGGCGCTGAGGATGTTCACACAGAAACGTCCGGCGCTCTCGATCTTGGGCCAGCTCGTCGACCCCTTGTCGGGGAAGAACGCCACGAGTGGCGGATCGAGCGACACCGAGGTGAAGGACCCCACCACGAAGCCCGCACGCGAGCCGTCCGCCTGCACCGCCGTGACCACACAGACTCCGGTCGGGTACTGCCCGAGCACCTCACGGAACCACCGTGAGTCGGAGGGTTCGCGCATTGCCATCTCCCCTGTCCGTACGTACCGACGAGTTGGTATGCTAAACCCCCTTCGAGATGCGGGGCAATAGCCCGAGTACGGCCCATCAGCAGCGCTTTCTAGCCCGATGCGACCGACTCTCCGTCCCATTGACTATCAGACCGACCGGTCTCTAGTCTGCAGGCCGACGAGACCGACCCTGCCATCGACCGAGGAGGGCCATGCCTACCTTCATCAGCGCCGAGTCCCAGAACGAGACGCACCCGCGTCGCGTGTCCGGCGTCACCGTGGGGGACTTCACCCTTGCCGTGGTATCGGCCCTCGACCCGGCGACGGGTCGGCGCGCCGCTTCGGCCGTCACGATCCGCGACGAGATCCACCACTGCTTCGCCTCCCTCGACGAGGTTCTGCACCGGGCCGGCCTCACCCGCTCCGATCTGCTCAAGACGACCTGCTGGGTGAGCGACGACGCGTACCGGGCCGAGTTCATCGAGGCGTACCTGGCCGAATGCGTGCCGGGCGTGTACCCCGAGCGCGTCACGCTGCGGGCCGGGGTCCCCGGCGACTGCCGCGTCGTGATCGAAGCGGTCGCGGCCAGGTCGTAGGCGGGTCCCGGGCCCGCGGCGACAACCCAACCACCGCAAGCGCGGCGACCGGCACGGACGCGTTCGCCACGAGGGAGAAGCTTCGTGAGAGTCGACATCCTGCACTCGTTCTCCAACAAAGGAAACGTCCGGCCCTGGCGGGACGTGCTGAACCAGGCCCGGCGCCGGATCAAGCTCGCGGACGAGCTGGGCATCGACGGTTTCTGGCTCGGTGAGCACCACTTCGACCACGCCGGGATCGACCAGTCGCCCAACCCCGCGATGCTCATGGCGGACCTGGCCGGCCGGACCTCGCGGATCCGCATCGGCATAGCCGCGATCATCCTGCCTCTGTGGCACCCGCTTCGGCTGGCCGAGGATCTCGCGATGCTCGACCACATGACCGACGGCCGCCTCGACGTCGCGCTGAGCCGCGGCATCCTGCAGGCCGAGATCATCAATCTCAACGCGGAGGCCGACCGGGCCGACGACGAGCGCAGCAAGGAGATCTTCGCCGAACGCCTCGACATGCTGCGGGCGGCGTGGTCGCGGGATCCGTTCTCCTGGACCAGCGAGCGGTTCCGGATCCCGCATCCCGAGACCAAGTGGCCCGGGGCAGGCGAGATGTACACCGATGACGACGGCCGCGTCACCGGTCTCAGCATCGTGCCCCGGCCCGCCCAGCCCGGCGGCCCGCCTCTGTTCAGCGTCACCGACACCGTCGGTGGCTTCGTCGACGCGGCGCGCCAAGGCCTGAACGTGATCACCTGGTTCCCCACCGGGCGGGTGCTCGACGGTCGCAACGCCGCCTACCAGGAGGAGCTGGACCGCGCGGAGCAGCCGAACCCGGCTCTCGCCCGCTCGTCCGCGATCCTGCGGGGCTGTCTGGTCGCCCCGACCGACTCCGAGGCCCGGGAGCTGACCGAAGCCCAGATCGACGAGAACGTCGCCTTCATCGACAGGGTGCGCGGCCGCCAGGTCTGGCTCGACCAGGGCGAGGACCCCGACGATCCGGGCGTCCGCGAGCAGCAGCCCTTCGATCTGCTCTTCGAGCGCGACCATCTGCTCATCGGCTCCCCCGACACCGTCGCGGACAAGATGATCCAGATCGCTCGCCACCGGAACGTCGAACACTGGTTGCTCTCCCCTTACCGGGACGAGGAGGACGTCCACGTCGACCGGTCCCTGCGGCTGCTGGCCACCGACGTGCTGCCGAAGGTGCGTGCGGCACTCGGCCGGTGAAGAGCCCCGCCCCGAGGTCTCGTCACAGCACGCGTTCCGTGATCTCCTACCCGGCACGCGGGAAGGGGCAGGTGATGCCTTCCCGCGTGCCGGGTCACCGGTTCTTCCCTCCTTCCACTGCCGAACGGAGCCGAAGTGCGACACGACCAGGAGTACGCGAGCATCCCGAACGCCATCCGTCGCGCCGCCGACCGTTTCGGCGACGCGGCGGCCGTCATCGACGGCACCCACCGATGGAGCTTCCGGGAACTCGCGGAGCGCATGACCCGCGCGGTACGCGCCGCGCTCGCCCTGGGCATAGGGCCCGGCGACCGGGTGGGCCTCTGCGCGCCGAACTCGGCCGAGTGGATCGTCGCCGCGCTCGGCGTGCAGGGCGCCGGGGGCATCGTGGTACCGCTCAACACCCGGTTCAAGCCGGCCGAACTCGCCTACGTCCTGCGGGCGTCGGCGGCCAAGGCCCTCTTCGCGGCGGACTTCCTCGGCACCGACTACGTCGCGGAACTGCGCCGGGCCGCGCCGGACGTGCCCGCGCTGCACTCCACGATCTCGCTGACCGGTCCGCGCGGTTCGGCGGATCGCACATGGAGCGACTTCCTCGACGCCGGTCGTGCCGTCACCGAGTCGGAGGCACACGCCGCGATCGACCGGCTGACCCCGGACCGCGTGTGCGACATCATGTTCACCTCCGGCACGACCGGCCACCCCAAGGGCGTGATGCTGACCCACGGTCAGTCCCTGCGGCTGTACGGCTGGCTGGGGCACGCCTACGGTTACGAGCGCTCCGACGTCTCGCTGATCGTCCCGCCGTTCTTCCACTGCTTCGGTTCCAAGGCCGGCTGGCTCACCTCCCTGCTGCACGGCGTCGCGGTCGTCCCCCTGCCGCTCTTCGAGCCCGGTCGGACCCTGGAACTCGTCGGCGAGGAGAAGGTCACCGTCCTGTCCGGTCCTCCGACTCTCTTCCAGGACCTCATCGACTGCCCTGAACGCTCCCACCACGACCTCTCGTCCCTGCGCTTCGCCATGACGGGGGCCACCACCGTCCCCGAGTCCCTCATCCACGCCATGCGCGACGAGCTCTCCCTGGAGGTGGTCATGTGTGCCTACGGTCTCACCGAGGCGTCGGCACTGGTGACCACCACCCGGATCGGCGACGGAGTGGGCACGGTGTCCCGCACCACCGGCCGCGCGATACCCGGCGTAGCGGTCCGGATCGTCGACCCCGCGGGCCGGGAGCTGCCGCCCGGACGGCCCGGCGAGGTGGTGATGCGCGGTTACACGATGACGCGCGGCTACTGGGAGGATCCGGACGCCACGAGGGCGCTGATCGACGAGGACGGCTGGCTGCACACCGGTGACGTGGGCTGCCTGGACATGGACGGCAACCTGTCGATCATCGACCGCATCAAGGACATGTACATATCCGGTGGGTTCAACGTCTACCCCACGGAAGTCGAGAGACTGCTGCAGCGCTGCACGTCCGTGGAGCAGGTCTCGGTCGTCGGCGTCCCCGACCCGCGCCTGGGCGAGGTGGGGTGCGCGTTCGTCGTCCCGAGGCCAGGCGACCGCTTGACGGAGGAACAGGTCATCGCCTGGGCACGCGACAACATGGCGAACTTCAAAGTGCCCCGGCACGTCCGCCTCGTCGAGCAGTTGCCGCGCAATGCGAGCCACAAGGTGCTCAAGCACCGGTTGCGGGCCGAGTTCACCGGTCCGCTCGCTTCCGCCCGCAGCTCTGCCGCAGGCTCGCGCGAGGGATAGGCGGCGGCGTCCTCATCCGCTCGCCGCCCCGACACTGTGATAGCCGGCCGTCCACCCGCCGTCGGCCGGCACGACCGCACCGTTGATGAAATCGGACTCCCCGCCGGCCAGGAAGACCACGGGCGCCGCGATGTCCTCGGGTTGGCCCCAGCGCCCCATCGGTGTGACCTGGACCAGGGTTTCGGTCAGGGCCCCGTCCTGGAAGAAGCCGCGGGCCATTGGCGTCTCCACGACGCCGGGGGCGACGGCGTTGCACCAGATGCCCCGGCCGCCGAACTCGACGGCGACACTGCGGGTGAGCATGGCCAGGCCCGCTTTGGACGCCCCGTAGGCCGCCCGGCCCCGGACGGCGGTGAGACCGGCCAGCGAGGCGACGTTGATGATCTTTCCCCGGCCTTGCGCGACCATGCCGGGGAGCGCGGCGTGGACGAGCACGAACGGCGCCACCAGGTTGATGTCGAGGGTGCGGCGCCATTCCGCCGGGGTGAGATCGAGGATGTCGGTCACCTGACGGACACCGGCGTTGTTGACCAGGATGTCCAGTGCACCGAAGTGGTCGCGCACCCGCCGGGGCAGGTCCGTGGCCTGTTCGTCGTCGCTCAGGTCGACGACGAACGCGGCCGCCCGTTCGCCGCCCAGTTCCTCGACGGCGCGGTCGAGGCCGTCGGCATCGACGTCGGCCAGGGCGACCCGGGCGCCGGCGTCGAGCAGGGCCCGGCAGACGGCCAGGCCGATGCCGCCGGCCGCTCCGGTCACCACCGCCACGTCATTGTCGAAGGTCGTCATGTCGTTGTCTCCGTTCTCGTCGTGACGTTGGCCGGTGCGTGGTCGCTAGCAGGCGACACGGAGCACCTGTCCCGTCATGTGCCGGCTGTCGGGGGAACCGAGGAAGAGCACCACGTCCGCGACCTCCTCAGGCTCACCGTCGCGGCCCATCGGTCGACGCGCGCGGTACGCCTCGACGTACTCCCCCGCGACGCCGTTGGTGAGATGTTCGTTCCAGATCAGCCCCGGCATCACCGCGTTCGCACGGATCCCGTGTCGCGCGCCCTCCGCGGCGAGTGCACGGGTCAGGCCGAGCACCCCGCCCTTGGCCGCCGCGTAGGCGACCTCACCGAAGGGCACCGGTGCCTCGGCGGCGAGCGAGGACACGTTGACGACCGCCGGCGCCGAGGACCGCTCGAGCAGCGGCCACGCGGCGCGGGCGTGCAGGAAGTGCGAGGTGAGGGAGGCCGAGAGTACGGCGTTCCAACTGTCCAGCGGTGTGTCGGGGAAGGCACTGAGCCGATTGAGACCGACGCTGTTGACCAGCAGGTCCAGGCGCCCGAACTCGGAGCGGACGTCGTCGAAGACGGCCGCCACGGCTTGTTCGTCGCCCGCGTCGGCCACCCGCGCCAGTATCCGGCTGTCGGGGAAGGCCGCCGTCAGGTCGGCCTCGAGCCGCTCCAGCCGGCGGGCACTCACGTCGGTCACGGCGACGTCCGCCCCCTCACGCAACAGGGCCCGGGCCACCGCCTGTCCGATGCCCGCGCCGGCGGCGGCATTGACGAAGGCGTACCGACCGGTGAACCTCCTGGCCTCCGTGGTCGAGCTTGCCGACGCCGGGGACTGGGTGCTCATGATGCCAACTCCTCACTGTCGTCTTCGGGAAGGGCGAACATGTACTGCGACGGGTCCGCCTCACGGGTCATCGCCCACCAGTCGACGACCCGCCAGGGGTTGGCCACCACCACCCGGCCGTGCGAGTTCCGGTAGTAGGTGGAGAAACCGGGCGCGGTCCAGATCATCTGTTCGTGTGCGGCGTCGACCTCTGCGTTGTAGCGGTCGCAGACCTCCGGCCGGCACTCGGCCGACGTCGCGCCCGTCCGGAACATCTCCGCGAGCAGGCTCCGCACGTACCGCATCTGGCACTCCAGGTAGAACACGAGACTGCCGCCGTGTCCGGCCTGGGTGTTGGGTCCGTAGAGACAGAACATGTTGGGGAAGCCCGGGACGGTCGTGCCCAGGTGAGCGCGCGCGTCGTCACCGTGCCAGGCGTCCTCCAGCGTCCGGCCGTCACGGCCGGTCAGCTCGATGGACGACAGGAACCTCACCACGTCGAAGCCGGTGGCGTAGACGAGGACGTCGAGGTCGATCTCGCGTCCCGACGCGAGCCGGACGCCCGCGCCGGTCACCTCGGCGATCCCGTCCGTGACGAGGTCGACGTCGTCCCGGCGCAGCGTCCGGTACCACCCGTTGTCGAGCAGGATGCGCTTGCCGAAGGGCGGGTAGGTCGGGGTGACCTTCTCCACCAGGTCGGGGCGTCCTTCGAGCTCGGACTCGATGTAGCGGGTGAAGAACCGTCGGTGGCCGTCGTTGATCGCATTGATGGCCCGCTCCTGGTGCCCCCAGGAGGGGTCCTTGCGAAAGGACTCGTAGAGCGTGTCGTTGAGGACCCACGCCAGCCGCTGCCGGTACCACGAGCGGTACAACGGAACCTCCCGCAGCAGGAAGCGGACCGGCTCCGGCACCGGTGTGCGGAACTTCTCGAACGGTGCCACCCAGTGGGCCGATCGCTGAAAGACCGTCAGGAAGGCCGTCTCCTCGGCGATCGCCGGAACGACCTGCATGGCGCTCGCCCCGTTGCCGATGACGCCGACCCGCTTGCCGGTCAGGTCGAGCCCCTCCGGCCAGGTGGCCGTGTGGCAGGTCTCGCCCTCGAACCTGTCCTGCCCGGGGAGGTCGGGGAACTTCGGCTTGCCGAACGCACCGACGGCGCTGATCAGGATGTTGACCCGCAGCACTTCCGTACGCCCGTCGGGGCCGGCGACCGTGACCGACCACCGCTGGTCCGCCTCGTCCCAGTGCGCCGAACGCACCTCGCTCCTGAACCGCACCTGCCCGAGCACGTCCCACTGCCGGGCCACATCCTCGAGGTAGGCATGGAGCTCGTCGCGGCTCGCGTAGTAGTGGGGCCAGTCGGCGTTCACCGTGGCGAAGGAGTACAGATGGCTCGGTACGTCCACGCCGCAACCGGGATAGCGGTTGTGCCACCAGGTACCGCCCACCCGCTCCCCACGCTCCATGACGGTGCACGCGACACCCGCCTCACGCAGGTGGTGGGCGGCCAGCAGGCCGGAGATGCCCGCCCCGACCACGACGGCGGAGAATCCCGTCGGCGCGGGGACATCGACGGTCGGTGTCCGGCCGCCGAGTGCCGACTCCAGGTCTTCGGCGATCATCGGTCCGTACTCGGCGGGAATCGCCTCGCCCATGGCCACGGCCAGCATGCGCGTCAGCAGCTGCGGGTCCGGGTCGGAAAGGGCGACCGGTACGCCGTCGTGCCAGCCGCAGATCGCCTCCGCCGCCGCCTTGCGGATTTCCTCCTGCACGTCGGGCGGCAGCCCGCCGCTGTCGTTCTCGCTGAGGCCCTTGCCCCGGGTGGGGCGGTACGGGTCCTCGAGCCAGCGCAGGTCGCCGGTCAGTTGCACGAGCACCATCAGCAAGGTGGGTACGTTCGCGTCCCGCACGGCCTCGCGGACCATGCGCTCGTAGGACTCGGGGGGCGTGATCATCCGTTGACCTTCCGCTCGCGGCCGCTCCAGAACCGGTCCTGGACCACGCGGCGCATCACCTTGCCGGTGCTGGTCTTGGGCAGCTCGTCGGCGAACTCGATGCTGCGCGGCCGTTTGTAGGCCGCGATCGACTCCAGGCAGACCCGCTCGATGTCGTCCCCCGTGATCCGTCCCCCCTCGCGCACGACGATCACGGCATGGACGCTCTCGCCCCACCGGTCGTCGGGAATGCCCACGACCACCACTTCGGCGACGTCCGGCAGTGCGTAGATGGCGTTCTCGACTTCGATGGGATACACGTTGAAGCCGCCCGAGACGATCATGTCCTTCTTGCGGTCGACGACATGCAGGAAGCCGTCCGTCATCCGGCCCACGTCACCGGTGGCGACCCAGCCCCCGTCGAGGAGCACCGCGGCCGTCTCCTCCGGCAGGTTCCAGTAGCCCGCCATCCGGGCGTCGCCCCGTAGTTGGATCTCTCCCTCTTCCCCCTCCGCGGCAAGGTTGCCCTCGGCGGTCACCAGCCTCACTTCGGCATACGGATTGACCCGGCCCGCCGATCCGAGGCATTCGGGGAGGGGTTCGTGGGGATCGAAGAGATGATCCTGTTTGGGCAGGTAAGACGTGAAGGGCATCTCGGTGAGGCCGTACGACTGGAGGAACACCGGGCCGAGGACGTTGATGGCCCGGGCGAGCCGGTCCGGTGCGATCGGGGAGCCTCCGCAGATGACGGTGTGCACGCCCGAGGCGTCGTGGTCGCCCTTCTCGAGAGCGGGGACCAGCATGTTGATCATCGTCGGCACCAGGGGCAGGACGGTGGCCCGGTGTCGCTCGACCACGGTGAGGTAGTCGTCGACGTCGAAGCGGCCGAGCGCGATGTGGCGGGCCCCCCGGAAGAAGTAGGCCAGCATGGCGTATCCGCTCAGATGCGTGAGCGGAGCCACGTGTACGACCACGTCCGAGGTGCTCGCCCCGGGCAGTTCGACCAGCATGTTCCGCACGACGGAGGCCAGGCTTCGATGGGTGTGGACGACGCCCTTGGGCCGCCCGCTGGTGCCCGAGGTGTACGGAATCCACGCCACGTCGTCGGGCGTGACCTGGATCGGCGCGGCCTCGGGCCCGGTCAACAGGGTTCCGAAGTCGACCGCACCGGCGCGAACGCCCTCGTCCAGGCCGACCAGCACCACGTCCACGCCTTCGGCCTCCAGGGCGTCGGCGGCGTCATTCCGCTCCCGGTCGAAGACGACGACCCGCGCACCCGCGTCCCGCACGATGTCGACGATCTCGCGCGGATGCAGTCGGTAGCTCAGCGCCACACGCGCGTAGCCGCCGATGGCGAGGGCGTGGTCCAGGGTGAAACACTCCGACCGGTTCTTGGTGAGCAGGACGATCCGGTCACCCTTGGCCGCGCCGAGTCTGCGCAGACCGGTGACGAGTCGCCGTGCCGCGGCGCCGAGTTCGCCGTACGTCGTGACCTCACCCGTAGGTTCCACCACGGCCGGGAGGTCACGGAACTCCTCGTGCCCGCGCCGCAGGATCGAGGCCACGGTCGGGCCGGGCTCCGGTCCCTCGGTGGTGGGACGAACTGTCATGTGCATCAGATGAGCCTTTCCTGGTGAGTGCCGCCTGCGGTGTCAGTGACCGTGGTCCGGGGGTGCGCCCGGCGTGGGCGCCATCGCCCGCCGCCGTCCGCGTCTGCACGAGGAACCGCTAGGCGTCCGCCACGAACTTCGCGATCGCCCGCAGCCCCTGTGCGTGGCCGGGGTGAGTGGGCAGTTGCAGGAACCCGTGGGGAGCGCCTGCCACGACCGCCAGCCGGTGCGGCACGGCGGCGTCGTCCAGCCGGCCGGCGAGGCTCGTCGACTCCGGGAGGAGCGGGTCTTCGTCACCGGCCAGGACGAGGGTGGGCGGGAAGCCGGCGCAGTGCCGTTCGGGGTGCAGTCGCGGGTCGTCGCGGAGCTGTCGGGCGTCGTCGGGTCGCAGGTACAGCTGGGTGTCGGGGTCGGGCCCGCCGACCAGGTCGGTCAGCGTGGGCAGGGCCCGGTGCACGTCGTAGATGCCGTAGCACAGCAGCGCGGCCCGCACGGCGGTCGCCGGGCCCGCCGCGAGCGCGGCGGCGGCGAGGTTGGCACCCGCCGAGTCGCCTCCGATGAGCAGGCGGGAGGGGTCGCCGCCGTACTCCTCGGCGGACCGTGCCGCCCAGTCGAGCGCGTGCAGGGTGTCGTCGACGGCCGCGGGGAACCGGTGCTTGGGCGCGCGCCGGTAGTCGACGACGAACGTCAGCAGTCCGAGGGCGCACAGGTCTGCGGCAAGTCTGCGGTGTGTCGCCGGGGCGCCCAGTACCCAGGCTCCGCCGTGCAGGTAGAGCAGGGTCGGGAACGGTGGCTCGCCCAGCGGCCGGTACACGTCGGCCGTCACCCGCCAACCGCCGATCTCCCGCACCGGTACTCCGTGCGCGATGCCGGCGACCGCGGGTCCGTCCTGGTTGGTGTAGGCGTCGAAGGATCCGAGCAGCTCGAGGACGGAGCCGGGACCGGTCAGCCTGAGGGTGCGGTTGAACGCGAGCAGCTCGGCGGGGACCCCGCCGTGCTCGTCCGTCTGGAAGGCATCGGTCATCGTCGCCTCAGCTCATCGTGAGTCCGCCGCTGACGCTGAGCGTCTGCCCGGTGATGTACGCGGCCTCGTCGGAGGCCAGAAATGCCACCGCACCGGCGATGTCGTCCGGTGTGCCGATCCGACCGAGCGGAATCGCCCGGACGAGCGACTCCCGCAGCCGGGGACCGGCGAACGACTGGAACAGGTCCGTGTCGGTGGGGCCGGGACACACGGAGTTGGCCCGGACCCCGTGCCGCGCGGCTTCTCGGGCGATCGTCTTGGTGAAGGCGATGACTCCGCCCTTGGCGGCGGAGTAGACGGCCTCGCCCGACGACCCGACGCGTCCGGCGTCGGAGGCGATGTTGACGAGGGAACCGGAGCCCTGCTCGACGAGGAACGGGAGCACCGCCCTGGAGGTGTTCAGCACACCGTGGAGGTTGATCCGCACGATGCGCTCCCAGTCCGGCGGATCGGAGTCGGCGAAGGGTCCCGCCTTGTCCCACCCGGCGTTGTTGACCAGGATGTCGATCCGTCCGAACGCGTCTCGCACCCGTGTCACCATCGCCTCGACCGCCTCCCGCGAGGTCACGTCGGCGCCGATGCCCAGCGCGTCACCACCGAGACGGCCGGCGGTCTCCAGGCACGCAGCCGAGTCCACGTCCGCGGCGACGACGCTCGCACCCTCGTGCGCGAACTTCTCGGCTATGGCCTGCCCGATCCCCCGGCCGGCGCCGGTCACGATCGCGACTTTGCCGTCCAACCTGCTCATCGCCACTCCGTCCTGCCTGCCGGGTTCTGCCTGTCGACCCGCCTGGCGAAACTAGTATCAGAGTTTTGGGAAACATAATATATGTGGCCGTCGTGGAGCAAGAGGCCCGAGCGATCCCGCGGGAGGCCGCCGATACAGTCGGGACTGGCGCCGCATGACCAGGACGGATACGGGGGGACACGCGATGGACAGGAACAAGCGGGAGATTCCGCGCGGCTCACTCCCCGCCCACACCGCCCGACGCATCATGCGCGACTTCACGGACAAGGGACTGAAGCCCGGCGACGGTCTTGCCGACGAGGCGACGCTGGTCGAACGGTACGGAGTTTCCCGTGGCACCCTGCGGGAGGCTCTGCGGCTGCTGAGTTTCCTGGGAGCGGTGACGGTCAAACCCGGGCCGCAAGGCGGACCACGGCTCGGCCTGCCCGGACCAGCCGTCGTCGGAAGTGCCCTGGGTATGGTCGTCCAGTACCAGGGGGCCACACTCGCCACGGTGTTCGAAGCGTTGCACGCCGTCGAACCGTCGGTCGCCGCCCTGGCCGCGACCTGCCGCGAGGACAGCGACCTGGCACTCCTCGACGAGTCGGTCGAGGCGCTTCGCGCGACCGAGCGGAAACGTGGGCCCGAGTACACGGAGCACGCCGTCGCCTACACCCTGCGGGTCGCGGAAGCCTCGCACAACGCCGTACTCGGCACCATCGTCCCCGCCCTCGTCGCCATGAACCGCACGGTCCCCTGGCGCTATCCCGAAGGCGGGCGTCCCGAGATGACCGAACGCGTGCAAGCGGTGGTCGAGGCGATCCGGCACCGCGACAGCGAGGGAGCGAGCCGACACACCCGCCGCATGATCGAGTGGCTGATCGACTCGCTGCGCTCCCACCAGCCCGCCTACCTGGAGCGCCGCATCCTCTGGCCCGACCTGGACGAGGTCCTGTCCAGCAGCCCGAGGGACTGACGCCGTCCACGCGGGAGCAGGAGAAGCGACCAGGGCGTGTCCGTCACTTCGGTCGTCCGGTCAGCGGTCCGCCCAGTGCGGCGCCCACACGTCGTGCGGGGTCCGCGGGCCCGCGGTGCGCAGATGGTCACGCAGCGGTCAGCACATGCTGCTGGTCCCCGCTGCGGAACAGCAGCACGTGCGGGCAGACCGGGGTCGGGTCGTGCAACGGGATGCGCCGCAGGTCATGGGTCTCGGGCCACAGGTACCGGGGCCCCGCCGCCCACGAGGGTGGCCAGCGAGGCCGAGTCGGCCAGCGCGTCCATCAGGGCCTCGTCACCGAAGTTGGGGGCCGAGCGCGTCGATGCTCAGGCCGAAGGCCTCGGACAGCGCCTGGTAGAACGCCGCCCACTCCGTGCCCGGCCTGATCCCGGGGATCCAGACGCGGTGGCCGGCCAGGTCCGCAGGGCGGACCCGGGGTGCGTCAGCCAGCGGGTGGGCGGGTCCGACCAGGAGGCTCCAGGGGCGCGTCGAGGAGTCGTTCGGCGCTGATCCCGGCCCGGACCTGGTCTGCGGGCAGGGCACGGAAGGACGCGTCGACGGTCCCTTCGAGCACTGTCTGGGCGGCCTGGGCGGCGTTCTCGGTGCTCAGCGTGACCGCGTCCAGGTCCGTCTCGGGGTGGGAGCGGTAGAACCGGTAGACGGCCTGGGCCGGGGAGATGCGCCGGTTGAGGACATCGACGCGCAAGGGACGGCTGCCGGGGCGCACGACCCGCTCGGCCTGCTCGACAGCTGCCAGGACCTTCTTGGCGTGCGGCGGGAAGACCTGCCCGTCCAGGCTCAGCTGGGAGCCTCGGGAGGTGCCCACCAGGAGCGTGACCTCTATGTGCCTCTCCAGGGCCGCGAACCGCTTGGAGACCGCCTGCCGGCTGATCCCCAGCTCGTCGGCCGCGGCCTGGAACTGGCCGGTCCGCGCGATGGCCACGAACGTCCGCAGCGCTTCGACGTCCACGCTCGCACCCTGCTTCCACAACCACTGGCTGTGTCCGGTGTGGTGCGGGGTTGTTTGATCGAGGGTCCTGCGCGGTGGTGGGATCGGCGCATGTCTCCCCGCACAGAGCAGGTCATGCATGCCCGGACGCCTGAGTCCACGCGTTATGTGGAGCGGATCGCGGAGGTGACCGATGCGACGTCTCGACTGAACGTGCTTCCGTTCAGCGACACTGAAGGTCGCGCGGAACTTCTTTCCGTTGTGTTCGGTGGCCCGCTGGCGGAGTCGGTGACGATCTACCCGCCGTTCTACACGGAGCACGGGCTCAACACGACGTTCGGCGGGAGGGTCTTCGTCAACCAGGGCTGCACCTTCGTGGACAAGGGAGGCATCCGTATCGGCAACGGCGTCATGATCGCCCCGAAGGTCAGCCTCATCACAGTAGGTCATCCACTGCCCCTGGCCGAGCGCCGCGAGCACCTCTCCTTCGCCCCGATCGTCATCGCGGACGACGCCTGGATCGGGACGGCTGCCGTGATCACCCAAGGGGTGACCATCGGTGCCGGTGCAGTGGTCGCTGCCGGTGCGGTGGTCACTCGTCAAGTCCATCGGCTGAGCCCGGCCGGGCGGCCGGCCCGGAGACCTGACAAGCCGTCCCCGAAGTCGGCGTCGAGCGTCCGACGGCTCCGGGGACATTTGTACAAGACCCGTGACCGGCACCGGGCGCACGCTTGCGGCATGAGTCAGTACGACGCCGATCTCTCGCACGGCATGCACGTGGTCCACGACGGCCCGCCGCAGGCGCCGCCCCTCCTGCTCATCCACGGTTCCGGCGCCTCGGGCGCCTCCTGGGACCCGGTGGTCCCGGCGCTGGCCGAGCACCGTCACGTCCTGCGCATCGACCTCCCGGGCTGCGGCAAGTCACCGGCCACCCCGTCGTACGACGTGCCCCTGCAGGCGGGCCGGGTGGCGGCGCTCCTGGACGACCTCGGACTGCGTACGGTGACCGTGGTCGGCCACTCCAGCGGCGGCTACGTCGCCACGGCGCTCGCGGAGCGGCGGCCCGATCTGGTGGGCGCCGTCGCCCTGGTGAGTACGGGTCCGAGTCTGGACGCGCTCCTTCCGCAGCCGATGGTCCTCCGGCTGCTGCTGGCCCCGCCCTTCGGCCCGCTCCTGTGGCCGCGGCGCACGGACGCGATGCTCCGCAAGGCGATCGCCGCGACGGCCGCCGGGCCCGTGGACATCCCTGCCGGGATGATCGACGACGTGCGGGACACCTCGTACCGCAGCTTCAGAACGGTGGCGCGCGGGAACACGGCCTACCTCGCCGAGCGCGGCGTGCCCGAGCGCCTCGCCGACCTCGACATCCCGGTGCTGGTGCTCTTCGGTGCCGCCGACCCGCGCTGGGAGCCGTCGTCGGCACACCGGTACGAGGCCGTGCCGAACGCGCGGCTCGAGCTGCTGCCGGGCGTCGGGCACCTGCCGCCGCTGGAAGCGCCCGGGCCGACCGGCGAGTTGCTGCTCGGCTTCACCGCACGGGACGTGGACCTCCCGGCCGTCGGCCCCGACACCTAGACTGACGGCGTGTTGTCCACCGAGGCACGGACCGGGGCGCCGCCCGACTGGTCGATCGTGGACGTCGTGGTCCCGCGCCCCTCGGTCTGGCTGCCGGGAGTCAGCATGGCCGGGTTCAGTCAACACGTGCCCGCCTTCGTGGACATGGCCATGGTCGCGCATCCGTCCGTCACCGTCCTCGTCGACCTGAGCGAGGGCGACGGCATCCTGTACGGCGCCCGGGGCCGGCACGGACACGGCAGCTTCGTCGTCGGGCTCGCCCCGGTCGGCGTCAGGGCGGCGGGCCGGGTGGGCTCGTGCCTGCAGATCCGGCTGGAACCGGCGGTGGCGGCCGCGGTGCTCGGCCCCGTGGGCGGGCTCGACGGGAGGGTGGAGTGCTTCGAGGACGTCTGGGGTCCCGGGGCGGAGCGGGTCCAGGACGAGCTGCGCGCCGCCGGATCGTGGGACGCGCGGTTCGCGCTCGCGGCGGACATCCTGCGCCGCCGCATGGCGGACCGGCCGCCGGTCGATCCCGAGGTCGCCCACACCTGGCGGGCGACGCTCGCGGGCCGGGGGCGCGTACGGGTCGACGGTCTCGCCGACGAGGTCGGCTGGAGCCGCAAGCGGCTGTCGGCCCGCTTCCACGCTCAGCTCGGCATCACGCCCAAGCGGGCCGCCCGACTGGTGCGGTTCGACCACGCCGCCCACCTGCTCGCGGCCGGTCTGGCCCCGGCCGCCGTCGCCTTCGAGAGCGGCTACGTCGACCAGTCCCACCTCCACCGGGAGGTCAAGGCGTTCACCGGGCTCACTCCGACGGCGGTGGCGGACGTGCCCTGGCTCGCCATAGACGACGTCGCCTGGCCCGGCTCGTCGCCGTCGCGGTCCCCAGGGTGCGGGCCGCGTCGAATGGCAGCGCCCGGCCGTGCGTGGAATCGTTGATGCACGGTATGCGCGGACGCACCGCGAGAGAGCACTGTCAGAAGGAGGCACCGATGTCCTCGAAACGACGCCGGAAGAAGAAGGCGCGCCGCAACCACGCGGCCAACCACGGCAAGCGACCCCAGTCCTAGGGACGTGTCCGACGACTCCGGCGGCACGCATCGGCGGCCTCCGGGCGCGGGCGCGTAACGTCCGGCCGTATGGAACCACCACTGTCGAACCCGCGCTCGCCGTCGGATGCCGTCCGGGGCCGGGCACGCGACCTGGGTGTGGTCATCGGGTCCTGCGGCACCGGGCCCTCCAACGCCATCACCGACGTGCCCGGTGTCCGCGTCGGGCACACCACCGTCCGCAGGCCGCCCAACGTGCACACCGGCGTCACCGCCGTCGTGCCCGACCTCGTCGGCCCGCACGCGCCGCTGCCTGCCGGGGTGTTCACCGGCAACGGCTACGGCAAGCTCATCGGTACCACCCAACTCGCCGAACTCGGCACGCTGGAGACCCCTGTCCTGCTCACCTCCACCCTCTCGGCGTTCCGTGTCGCCGACGCCCTCGTCGGCTGGGTGCTCCGGCGGCCCGGATGCGAGGAGGTACGCAGCCTCAACCCGGTGGTGGGCGAGTGCAACGACGGCTTCCTGTCCGACGTCCGGGCCCGGCCCGTGCTGGAGGAGCACGTGCGGGCCGCCCTCGACACCGCCTCCGGCGGTCCGGTGACCGAGGGGTGCGTCGGCGCGGGCACCGGTACCGTCGCGCTGGGTTTCAAGGCCGGCATCGGCACCGCCTCCCGGGTCCCGGACCTCGGAGGCCGGCGCTTCACGGTCGGCGTGCTGGTGCAGGCGAACTTCGGTGGCACGCTGCGGGTGCTCGGCCGGACGCTCACCCCGCGGTCCCTGGGTCTCGGGGCAGGGGGTCCCGGCGCCGAGGCGGACATCGGTTCCTGCATGATCGTGGCAGCCACGGACGCGCCTCTCGACGCCCGGCAGCTCACCCGTGTCGCACGGCGCGCGGTGTTCGCGCTGGCCCGCACGGGCGCGGCGTACAGCCACGGCAGTGGCGACTACGCCGTCGCCTTCGGCACGCGGCCGGACGCCGCTCACCCGGTCGCGGACGCCGATCTGGGCCCGCTGTTCGAGGCCGTCCTCGACGGAGTCGAGGAGGCGGTGCTCAACTCCCTGCTCGCGGCGACCACGACGACCGGTGTCCACGGCCGGACGGTGCCCGCACTTCCGGCGGACGCCCTGATCGCCGCCTTGGACCGTCCCGCCGGTCGGGGGCCCGTCGACCGTTGACCGGACCCGCGCCCACCAGAACCAACATCAACGTCAACACCCACATCAACCCACTCGGGCACATCATGATCCGATGGCTCGGCCCCGACGCACCGGAGAAGACCCCATGAAGATCCACCTCACCAGCGTCTTCGTCGACGATCAGGCGCATGCCCTGCGCTTCTACACCGAGATGCTGGGCTTCGTGGTGAAGCACGACGTGCCGGTGGGCACGGACCGGTGGCTGACCGTGGTCTCGCCGGAGGCTCCCGACGGGACCGAGCTGCTGCTCGAGCCCTCCGGCCATCCCGCGGTGGGGCCGTACCGGACGGCGCTGGCCCAGGACGGCATCCCGGCCGCCTCCTTCGCCGTGGACGACGTACGGGCGGAGTACGACCGGCTGCGCGGACTCGGGGTGCGCTTCACCCAGGAGCCGCTGGAGACGGGCGCGGTCACCACGGCGGTCCTGGACGACACCTGCGGCAACCTGATCCAGATCATGCAGGGCCAGTAGCCGCGAGGGCGTCCGGCGGCGCGTCCCGCGCCTACGGGGCCGTCGCGCTCTCGATGCGGTCGGCCAGGGTCGCGGCGAACTCCTCCGCCCGCGCCAGCTGGGTCCGCAGGTCGGCGACCCGCTGCCGGGCGGCCCGTTCGAAGACGCGTACGCGCTCGAGGAGCTGCTCGCGCTCGCCGGCCGGCAGCTGCCCGTCGCCGCGGTCCAGGCGGTCGGTGGCCTCCAGGAGGTCGCGCATCTCGTCGAGGGTGAAGCCGAGCGGCTTCATTCGGCGCACGACCATGAGGCGGGCGACGTCGGCCTCGGTGTACAGGCGGAAGCCGCCCTGGGAGCGGGCGGACGGGACGACCAGCCCGGTCTCCTCGTAGTGCCGGATCGTGCGCAGCGACAGCTCGGTCCTGGCCGCCACCTCGCCGATCTGCATGTGCCCGCCGCTCACGCGTGCGCCTTCCTCGTCGTCCGTCCTGCCGCCGCCGCGACGGCTTGGATCCCTACCGTAACGTTAGGGTAGAGTTGCCCGGGTGCCGGGCCGCTGTGCCGTTCGGCACTCCATGGTTGCGGGAGACCCGACACGGTGCGGGAGACCCTGTCCACCATGCCGTGCCGGGGGCCGAGGAAGCCCCCGGCGAAGACCGACGCCGGCAGGAGAGAGCGAGCGCATGCCCATGACGCCCCGCGCCGCCGTCTGCCCGCCGTGACGCTTCGCCCCTGAGCGGCGGCCGTCCCCGTCGGCACGCCGTCTCTCCTCACTCTCGGTCCGGCACCGCGCGGCCCTCGCGCAGGACCGGCCCGGCTCTCGCGCTCCCCCGCACGTCCCCCGCTGCCGGGCGTGCCCGACCACGACAGGTACCTCCCTCTTGTCTGCTCCCGCGCTTTCCCCCGCCGCGCGCCTGCGCGGCCTCAAGCCCGACTGGATCTCCGACCCGAAGGTGTGGCGCACCGAGGTCCTCGCCGGACTCGTCGTCGCCCTGGCCCTGGTGCCGGAGGCGATCTCGTTCTCGATCATCGCCGGGGTCGACCCGGAGATCGGCCTGTTCGCGGCGTTCACCATGGCCGTCACCATCTCGGTCGTCGGCGGCCGCCGCGCGATGATCTCCGCGGCGACCGGCGCCGTCGCTCTGGTGATCGCCCCGTTGAACCGCGAGCACGGCCTCGGCTACCTCGTCGCGGCGGTCATCCTCGCCGGTGTCTTCCAGGTGGTCCTCGGCGCGCTCGGGGTGGCCAAGCTGATGCGGTTCGTGCCGCGCTCGGTGATGGTCGGCTTCGTCAACGCCCTCGCCATCCTCATCTTCATGGCGCAGGTGCCCGAGATGACCGACGTGCCCTGGCCCGTCTACCCGCTCGTCGCGGGCGGGCTCGTGCTGATGGTGCTCTTCCCCCGGATCACCAGGGTGGTCCCGGCGCCGCTGGTCTCCATCGTCGTCCTGACCGTCATCACCCTGGCGGCCGGCATCGCCGTACCGACCGTCGGTGACAAGGGGGAACTGCCCCACGCGCTGCCCGTGCCGGGGCTGCCCGACGTGCCGTTCACCCTCGACACCCTGACGACCGTCGCCCCGTACGCGCTCGCCATGGCCCTCGTCGGGCTCATGGAGTCGCTGATGACGGCGAAGCTGGTGGACGACATCACCGACACCCACTCCGACAAGACGCGTGAGTCGATCGGTCAGGGCATCGCCAACATCGTCACCGGCTTCTTCGGCGGCATGGGCGGCTGCGCCATGATCGGCCAGACGATGATCAACGTGAAGGTGTCCGGCGCGCGTACCCGTCTGTCCACGTTCCTGGCGGGCTCGTTCCTGATGGTGCTGTGCGTCGTATTCGGCCCGGTCGTGTCCGACATCCCGATGGCGGCCCTGGTCGCGGTGATGGTGATGGTGTCGTTCGCGACGTTCGACTGGCACTCCGTCGCTCCGCGGACCCTCAAGCGGATGCCTGCCGGCGAGATCCTCGTCATGGTGGTCACCGTCGCCGTCGTGGTCGCCACCGGCAACCTCGCCATCGGCGTCGTGGTCGGCTCCGTCACCGCGATGGTGATCTTCGCCAAGCGGGTGGCCCGCCTGGCCGACGTCACCTCGGTGACCGATCCCGACGGCGGCCAGGTCGTCTACTCCGTCACCGGCGAGCTGTTCTTCGCCTCCAGCAACGACCTGGTCTCGCGCTTCGACTACGCCGGTGACCCCGACCAGGTCGTCATCGACCTGTCCGCCACCCACATCTGGGACGCCTCGTCCGTCGCCGCCCTGGACGCGATCGAGACCAAGTACGCGCAGCGCGGCAAGCAGGTCGAGATCGTCGGTCTCAACGAGCACAGCACCCTGATGCGCGAAAGGCTCGGCGGCACCCTCACCGGCAACCACTGACCCTCCTGGCCGGCGTCACGCGCGGGGCGGGCGGAACTGGGGGCCGTAGGTGCCGGGGGCACCCGGGATGGCGGTCTCCATCAGCTCGAGTGCCGGGGCTTCCAGCGCGCCCATGGTACGGACGGCCGAGCGCAGGGTGCGCGCGTCGCCGTCGGCCCAGGCCGCTTCGAGGGTGCTCAGCACCTTGGCGTAGGCGGTGTCGAAGCGGTCGAGGAGGTCCTGGACCCGCTTCGGCGGGTCGGGCCAGCCACCCGCCGGGACCCGGGCCATGGGACGCGCGTCGGGGAAGGGCACGGGGGCGCCGGTGAACCGCCAGCCGTCGTCCTCCTGGCGCAGTTGCCGTCCGTGGTAGATCTCGCCGAAGGCGTAGTAGTGGGCCGGGTAGTCGTCCCCGAAGGCGTCCTCGGGGGAGCTGGTGGTGCCCTCGCCCTGTTCCTTGATGACCTCGATCGCCCGCTCGACGCCGTCGAGGTCGGTCACGGGTTCCAGGACGTCCGAGCCGATGTGCTCGGACAGCTGCCCGTGGGCCGACAGTTCGGGCGCCGTGGTCCGGAAGGCGTTCAGCAGGTCGTCGTAGAAGTGGCCGATGCTGGGCGAGTTGTTGATGCTGCGGGCCAGGGGGGCCTCGGGGGCTTCGATCGCCATCATCACGTCGTGCACGAAGGGCCTGTTGAGGCCCGAGAGGTAGACGTTCACGCCGTCGCGTACTCCGCCCGGCAGGGGGCCGGGGTAGGAGAGGGCCGCGTCCGTGATCCGCGGCCGGCCGCCCACGGCCACCAGCAGGTTGCACACGACGCCCATGTGGTACATCTCGTCGCCGACGATGCGCCGGACGAGTCGTGCGACATGGCTGGTGCGGTCCCCCACGGACCACCATCCGCACAGGTAGGGCGGGATGGTGGCGAGTTCGAGTGCCACGGCGACCTGCAGGGCCTCCCGCAGCCAGTCGACGCCGCGGCCGCTGTGGGGGACGGCGAGCAGCCGCGCCACGGACCGGCAGCCGGGCACGGCACCTTCCGGCCGCTCGGCCGCCCGAACGGGTGCGGCGGCCGAGACGGGCGCGGCGGCCGAGACGGGCGCGGCGGCCGAGACGGGCGCGGCGGCCGTCAGGGCGGCCGATGCCATGAAGGTCCTTCGCCCGAACGGGGCGCCCGTCCCCGACGATTCCTCGCGCACACCAGTCACCCGTACTCCCTCTGCAAGCGATGCCCGCCTCTGAGCGAGACGTCCGCATTTCTCCGACGGCTGGCGAAACTAGCAGCGACGAGGCCGTTTCCCGGGCGGGCGGCACCGCGTGGGGCATCCTCTACCCGGTCGGCCCTACCGGCGACCGGTCGGGGCCGGTGCCGAGCGGCTCACGTATCAGCGACAGCAACAGCCCGTGGGTCTCGGCGTCGGCCGCCACCACCAGGCCCCGGCCCGTCGGTCCGACCGGGGCGCCGTCGACTCCGGTGACGAGGCAGCCGGCCGCCCGGCACAGCGCGATGCCGGCGGCGAAGTGCACGCTCTCGGTGAGGCCGACGCCGTCGGTGACGTAGGCGGCGCGCTTCCCGGCCGCTACCCAGGCCAGTGCCAGCGTCGTCGACACGACCCGCGGCCGGAACCCTTGTCCGAACCCGGGGTGGGCGAGCAGGTCCACCGCACGGAACGCCGGCGCGCCCGGGAACGGCGGATCAAGGTTCACGTCGACCAGCCGGGTGGCCGCGCTGGGCGCCAGTGGGGTGTCCTGGCCGTCGCGCCGGACCCGGGCGGTGTCGCCGTCGCTGTGGAAGACCTCGCCGCTGAACGGGTCGGCCACCGCCGCGGGGCCGTCGCGCAGTGCCACGTTGACGGCCACCAGCGTGGTGCCGACGGCGTAGTTGAGCGTGCCGCACAGGGGGTCCACCAACCACTCGCGCACCGCGTCGGCCGCTCCGCGCCGTCCGCCCTCCTCACCGCGTATCGCGTCCCGGGGCCGGGCGGCACGGATGACGTCGAGGATCGCCTCCTCGGCCGCCACGTCGGCGTCGGTGGCGAAGTCCCCGTCGCCCTTGTCGATCCGGGCCAGCCGCTGCCCGTACCGGGCCCGTACGACCTCCGCGCCGGCCCGGGCGGCGGCGATCGCCACTTCGGTGTCGTCATGACTCGCAGATGAGTTGATCACAGTGTGCAGGGTAGTGGCGTCGTCGACCACTCCTCGGCGCGTCGGACGCCGGCCGCCCGCGCCGAGCTGACCTCCCGGGTGAGCCGCCGGCTCGCGGCGGCCCCCTTCCCCGGGGCCCGGGACGAAGTCGCCGCGAACCCGCGGTCGAGGGCGCCGTGCCGCGCTCGCTGTCCGGCGATCCGTTCCACCAGGTGCGGCGCGAGGTCGCGCGGCGCCGCCGGGCGTCGGCCTCGGCCCTGCTCGTCTGCCTGGCGGACCAGGAGGCGAGGCATGTGGCCGCGGGTCATCCGGCACTCCCGCCGCCGGTGCTCCTTGGACCAGCTGGACGACACCGACCGGCAGGTGATGAAAGCGGCGTCCGCCGATCCGTCACTGCCGCGCGCCGTGATGGCGGATCCGATCAACCGCCCCTCTGCGCGTCCCGGTTCGCCGCTCACACACTCTTGACACGGTCACGTCGACCGCTTGTATGGTCTAGTCCAACAGAACTCACCGCTCCGTTCAAGGAGTTGAGCCTTGCCGGGGTCCCACTCCCTCGCGAGGACGGTGAGTGCGCGTCACCTTCGCGCCTCCTGGCCCCACCCACGAGAGGCCGTACTCGGCGTGCGCGGTCACCCCCACACATGACCGCGCGTGCCCTGGGACGGCCGGATGTGAAGGAGTTCCCCATGCACGCACGTCGGAAGACCGCTGCCCTGATCGGCGCCGTTCTCGCCCCCGTCGTCGCGGTGAGCCTGCCCGCCTCCTCGGCGAGCGCACACGGCTACATCTCCGACCCGCCCAGCCGTCAGGCCCAGTGCGCCGCGGGCACGGTGTCCTGCGGCGACATCAAGTACGAGCCCCAGAGCGTCGAGGGCCCCAAGGGCCTGACCAGCTGCAGCGGCGGCAACAGCCGCTTCGCGGAGCTGGACGACGACAGCAAGGGCTGGAAGGTCACCCCGGTGTCGAAGACCACGACGTTCTCGTGGCAGCTCACCGCGCAGCACGCCACCAGCACCTGGGAGTACTACGTCGGCGGTCAGCGGATCGCGCTGTTCGACGACGGCGGCGCGAAGCCGGGCGCCGTCGTGAACCACCAGGTGGACTTCGGCGGCCTCACCGGACAGCAGAAGGTGCTCGCCGTGTGGAACGTCGCCGACACGGACAACGCGTTCTACGCCTGCATCGACGTCAACGTCGGCGGCTGACGGGCCGGGTCGAGCAGTCCGGGAGCGACCGCGCCCCTTCCGGGGTTCGCCGTCGCTCCCCCGCCCCGCCCTCCCCACGCCGTCCCTCCCATCGAGCAGGAGTCGATATCGTGCAGCACCGCAAGCTCGCACTGCTGGCCGCCACCGGCGCGGCGGCCGCCCTGTGCACCCTGACCATGGCCCCGTCGGCCGTCGCCGAGAAGTCCGAGAAGCCCGCCGGCCAGACCGCTGCCGCTGAATTCGTGGTCAGCGAGAGCCAGTTCAACCAGATGTTCCCGAACCGGAACTCCTTCTACAGCTACGGCGGCCTCACCGCCGCGCTCAGTGCCTACCCGGGCTTCTCCAACACCGGCAGCGACACGGTGAAGAAGCAGGAGGCCGCCGCCTTCCTCGCCAACGTCAGCCACGAGACCGGCGGCCTCGTGTACGTCGTCGAGCAGAACACCGCCAACTACCCGCACTACTGCGACGCCTCTCAGCCGTACGGCTGTCCGGCGGGCAACGACAAGTACTACGGGCGCGGGCCCGTCCAGCTGAGCTGGAACTTCAACTACAAGGCCGCCGGGGACGCCCTCGGCATCGACCTGCTCAACAATCCGGACCTGGTCCAGAACGACTCGGCCGTGGCCTGGAAGACGGGCCTGTGGTACTGGAACACCCAGAACGGGCCCGGCACCATGACCCCGCACGACGCGATGGTCAACGGGGCCGGGTTCGGGGAGACCATCCGCGCCATCAACGGCAGCCTGGAGTGCGACGGGGGCAATCCCGGGCAGGTCCAGAGCCGGATCGACAACTACGAGCGCTTCACCCAGCTCCTCGGCGTCGAGCCCGGCGGCAACCTCAGCTGCTAGTGGCCCGAGCCGGACCGTCGGCCCCCTCGTGCTCACCGGCACGCCCGGTCGCGAGGGGGCCGTCGGCCGGCCCGGCTCACCGAACCGCGCGAGTTCGTCGGCGTCCGGCTCCTCCAGCAGGAACCCGGCACCGCCCTCGATGAGCGCATGTGGATGCGACACGCCGACGCTCCGGGCGCCGTGATCGCGGACGAGCTCGACCGGGAGCCGGACGACCTGGCGTGCGCGGCACTGGCCCGGTTCGTCCTCGAGGTACCGGCCCTGACCGCGGGACGGCACGATCCGCGGGCGACCGTGGAGACGGTGTTCGACCTGCTCCTGCACGGCTGGCGGTCACAGGCCGGCCCGCCGGACGCCACGCCCCCCGCCGGCTGATCGCCCTCACGCTGCAGGGGCTGCTACGGCCCCTGCGCCAAGCGGGCGCTCGACTCCCCGCCTGCGGAGCGGCGCGGCGACAGTCCCTGACTCAGTCCCTCTCCGGCGACGGGGCCACGTGGATCCCGCCCTACGGCGTTCACGACCGGGCCGGTCGCTCCGGCGCCGGGAGCAGCGCTCCCAGCAGTCGGCCCCCGGCCGGGGTGAGCGACCACCGCTCGTGCCCGGCGTCGTCGCCGCCGAGGGCATGCGGCGGGGCCGTTTCCCGGTGCCGGACGGGTGTGTTCAGGTCGAGGACCGCGAAGCAGCGCTTCCCGGTTCCCGTGGTCTCCGCGCCCCGCAGGACGCAGAGGCCGTCCAGGACGGTGAGCCCGCGTCCTCCTTCGGCGTCGTGGTCCGCACGGCGCCGCCGGGGCAGGGCCGGGTTCGTGTCGGACACCTCGACGACGAGGATGTGCTCGTCCAGGACGACGCCCACGGCCAACCGTCCCCCCGCGTGCAGGAGGCCGTTGGTGAGCAGTTCCGAGGCCACGAGTTCGAGGCGCACGCGCTGCTCCTCGGACAGCGGGACGCCCCACGACCGCACGGTGGCCGCGATCTTCTTGCGCGCGGCGCGGACTGTGGCGGGGGTGGCTTCCACGGTGAAGCGGGATCGAAGCATCGTTGTCTCCTGGCGGGGACGCGTACCGTCGTCGTCGACGTGCGTCAGTCGGCTGGGTACTGCTGTGGCCGCTTGTGAGGCCCGGCGTCCTCCTGCCGGCTCCAGGCGATTCCGTAAATACCGGCGTGGCATTTCGCGGGCAGTATGTGGGCGCTGTGGGACGCGTCCAGGCCGAGCGGGCGGATCTCCTCCTGCTCCGCTTGCGAGTTGTGGCGGTAGTACCCGTGCACGGCTGACGGAAGGTGCCGGGGATGGAAGAAGATGTGCAGGAGATACTGCCGGACCGGGACGGGCAGGGTGCGCTCGTGGTGGTTCGAGGGCTTCCACCGCGGGCCGATGTCGAGCGTGTAATCGATGATCGCGGTTTCCCCGCGCCGGAGGGCGCGCCCGAATCCGATGTCGAACACCGCGGAACTGACTTCCTGACGGAAACACAGCGCCTCCAGGCGCCCGCAGTTGACGGTCACCTGCACGGAGGGTGTGCCGGGGTCGTCCAGGTTGTGGTGGGCCGTCAGGTGCCGTACGTCGTCACGGGTCGCGCGCACGACGTGGCTGACCGTGTAGCGCGCGATGCACCCGTGGTCGTCGAGGTGCACGGTCTCCGACACGGAGAGGGTGACGAGGTTCTCGTTGAACCGGTAGGCGTCCGCTCCCAGGGCCCGCTCAAGCGGCGCGCCGGGACTCAGAACGCGGGAAAGGGCGTCCGGCACACGGTTCGTCGGGGCCAGCGCCCTCCCGCGCGGGCGCCGGTGGGCCAGCAGGGTCTGCAGCGTGCCCGGCGCCAGGTTCAGGATGACCTCGATCTCCGCCACGGCCCGCAGGGACTGCCGGCGCTCGGGCTGGCTGCGCCCCCGCTGCCAATGACTCAACGTCACCGGGCTCACCGAGATGCCGCGTTCGCCTAGGTGGTGGTGCAGACGCTGCAGGGACAGGCCGCGAGCCTTCAGCGCCCGGTGGAGTGCCTCCCCGAAGGTGGCCTCGTCCGCGCACCGCGGCTCCTCGGTCCGGTCCGACTCCGGCTGGTCGTCCCGCTGGTTCATCGACGGCTCCCGAACGGTTCTGTCAGAGGGGCCGGCAGGGCTGCCGCCGCCGGTGAGCGGGGCAGCCCTGCCGTCATGGATCACCGCAGGGTACGGGTGGTCCACCGGCCCGGCGCGGCACCTGGGGAGACCGTCGCGCCGGGCCCGGCCAGTGCGCCGCTCAGGCGGTGTTCAGGCTCAGTCCGTAGTACCGCAGCGCGTCGTCCAAGGGCTGGAAGTACGAAGTGCCCTGTCCGTAGACGCCGTTGCACCGGTTGTCGGTCTGGCCGCCGGAGGTCATGCCCTGGCCCTGGTTGCCGGAGATCCAGGGGCCTCCGCTGTCCCCGCCCAGGTCGCAGACGTCGCTCAGCCCGAGGTTCGTCACGAGGGTGGCCGGCTGACCGGGGTCGGTGTACGTCACCGAGTAGTCGTAGGCCTTGATGGAGCCGCAGGTCCAGCCGGAGGTGGCACCGGACTTGCAGACGTCCGATCCGACCGGGGCCCGCCGGCTGCCCTCGACGGCGACGTTGCCGCCGTTGTTCCACGTGCCGACCTGGGGCGCGATGGTCGTGCCCGCGTCGACGGAGGCGAGGCCCATGTCTATGCTGTTCCGCCCGTGCTGGAACCGGCTGGTGGTGCCCTTGGCGAAGTGCGAGCCGTCGTAGTACAGGTCGGGCAGGTTCTCGACACAGTGACCGGCGGTGACCAGGACCTGGCGGCCCGACGAGTCGCGGGCTCCGAAGCCGACCGAACAGTAGTGGTTGCCGTAGTCCATCCGGCTGCCGGGGTAGATGGTGCCGGCGGTCGAGACGGCCTTGCCGTCGCTGCTCCGTACGGCGACCGCGGATCCGTAGGACGCGGCCTTGCTCAGGAACGCCTTGTCGGCGGCCGTCGATCTGTCGCGCACCTGGACGACCACCTGGTTCGTCACCGGGTCGACACCCCACCCCTGCACACCGGTGGGCAGGTCCTGCTTCGCGGCCTTGTCCAGCGCCGCCTTGACGGCGTCCAGTTCACCGGCGGTGTGCTGCGCCATACGTGCCTCGAGGCCGGCGGCTTCGACCTGGCGGGCCGCGCTCGACTCGGTGACGTTCACCGTCAGACGGCCGTCGCGGTCGAAGAAGGCTCCTCGGGGGTCGACACCCGAGGACCGCAGGGTGCCGAGCACCGACTGCTGCCGGGCCTGCGAGTCGAGCCGTCGTGCGGCGGTCGCGTCGCTGACACCCAGCGAGTCGGCGAGAGCCCGCACCATCTGACGCTGGTACGTCCCGCCGGGCGTGGGCGAGTCCGCCCCGGTGGTTCCGTGCGCAGAGACCGCGCCTGAGGACACGACCAGCGCCGCCGCTGCGGCACCTGACGCCATGATCGCGCGTAGACGAAGCATCTTGTCTCCATTTCCGGGCAGCCGCCTGTGGCGGCATGTGGGGGAAGTGCGGATTACGGCGAGGAAAGAAGGCCCTGTCCGCACGGAGAACCTTCCTAGTCGGACGCGCCCATGACAAGATCGGTGAGCGGCGCAAAAATTAACAGAACTGCGGACATCTGTTTCTGCCGGAATTCACCGACGCCCCGTCAGGCGCATTCCACCGAAGCGGCAAAGGCCGGGAATTGGAGACGCGGGCCGAGCCGCCCCGGCGGCCTCGCCGCGCCGTCTGCCGTCGGCACGACCGTCGTCACATCCCTTGATGCGTCCCACAGGGCGTGCGTAGGATCGTGAGACGCCCGATTGAATCGTTTCACCCCATGGGTTCAGACAGCCGACGCGAGTCACACGCACGGTCCCTTCCCGCTGCGTCGGCACGACGAGCAAAGGCGGACACACATGACCGAGGAACCGGCCGAGGGCACGCCCGAGGAGAAGGACACGCCCGAGGAGAAGGACACGACCGAGGGCTGGAACCGCAGAGTCTTCCTCCGCGGCACCGTGGCGACCGCGGGCGCCGCCGGTGTCACGGCGCTGGCCACCGGCGCACCCGCCTTCGCGGCCGGTGTCGCGCCGGACGGTCCCGGAACAGCCGACGGCCGGCCGGGGACGAGTGCCGGACTCCGCGTCGTCCGGACCAGTGTCGAACACGCCGAGAACCTGCTCGGCACGGACGTCGAACGCCCGCGCCTGTCATGGGAACTGGCCGCCCCGGGCCACGGCGCCCGGCAGACCGCCTACCACATCCGGGTCACCGGGGACTCCGCCGGCAGCGGCCAACGCACCCGTACGGTCTGGGATTCGGGCAAGGTCACCTCCGACCGCAGTGTCGGCATCCCCTACGGCGGGCCCGCGCTGCTCCCCCGTACCCGCTACCACTGGCAGGTCCGGGTCTGGGACGCCGCCGGCCGCCGCTCCCGCTGGAGCGAGACCCGCTGGTGGGAGACGTCCCTCCCGGCCGACGGCTGGCGGGCGAGCTGGATCGGCGCCGAGCAGCCGCCCGCGCCGCCGTCCCTGGAGGGCGCGTCGTGGATCTGGTCCCCCGGCGCGAACTCCTCGGACGCCCCGGAGGGCGAACGCCGGTTCCGTGCCACGCTCGCCCTGCCGGCGGGCTCCGTGGTGAAGCGGGCCGTGGTGAGCGCCACGGCCGACGACGACTTCACCCTCTACGTCCACGGACAGCAGGTGCTCCACGCACCGCAGCAGACCGACGGATGGCGCACCGGCCGCACCGCCGACGTCACGGAGCAGACCCGCTCCGCCGGCGACGGGGTCCTCGTCGCCGCCCTCGCCACCAACCGGCCCGGGGCCAGTGTGAACCCCGGCGGCCTCCTCGTCCGCCTCGTCGTCGAGACCGGGGACGGGCACACCCACGAGCTCCGCACCGGCGACGGCTGGCGCACCACCGAAACGGCGCCGGAGGGCTGGGAGCGGCCCGGGTTCGACGACGGCGCCTGGCAGCCGGCCGCCGTCCTGGCCCCGTACGGCCAGGGGCCCTGGGGCGACGGCGTGAGTGTCGCCGCTCCCGAGGCGCCCGCCCCGCTGCTGCGCCGCTCCTTCGCCGTCCGGGGGCGCGTCGCGCGCGCACGCCTGCACATCAGCGGACTCGCCTACTACGAGGCGGAGATCAACGGCCACCGCGTCGGCGACCAGGTCCTCGACCCCGGGTTCACCGACTACGACGAGACGGTGCTGTACGCCGTCCACGACGTGACGGAGCTTCTGCGGCGCGGTGAGAACGCCATCGGCGTCACCCTCGGGCGCGGCTTCTACGGCATGACGACACCCAACGTCTGGAACTGGCACCGCGCTCCCTGGCACGGCGAGCCCCGGCTTCTCGCGCAGTTGGAGATCGACCACCCGGACGGAACCCGCACCACCGTCGCCACGGACGGCGAGTGGCGCATCACCGAGGGGCCGACCCTGTCCAACTCCCTGTACGCCGGGGAGACCTACGACGCCCGCCGGGCACCCGACGGCTGGTCCCGGCCCGGGTTCGACGACTCGGGATGGCGGCCGGCCGGCGTGCGCGAGGCGCCCGGGGGCACGCTGCGCGCTCAGCCGCACGACCCGATCGAGGTCGTCGGGACCGTCCGTCCGAAGGCGGTCGAGGAACTGCGCCCCGGGGTGTACGTCGTGGACATGGGACGCACCATGGCCGGCTGGACCCGGCTGACCGTGCGCGGGGCCGCCGGGGGCGCCGTGGTCCGGCTCGTCCACGGCGAGAAGCTGAAGGACGACGGCAGTGTGCACGCCGAGACCGGGCACGTGCCGGGCCGCTTCCAGACCGACGAGTACGTGTGCGCCGGCCGGGACGAGGAGGTGTGGGAGCCGAGCTTCTCGTACAAGGGCTTCCGGTACGTCGAGGTCCACGGCCTGCCCGCGCGGCCGGAGCCGGAGGACGTGCTCGGACGGCTGGTGCACTCCCGCGTGGACGAGGTCAGCTCGTTCTCCTGCTCGGAGCCGTTCTACGAGTGGCTGGACAAGGCGATGCGGCGCACCGTGCTGAACAACCTGCACGGCATCCCCACCGACACGCCGATGTACGAGAAGAACGGCTGGACGGGGGACGCCCAGCTCGGCACGCCCGTCATGACCTACGCCTTCGGGATGCAGCGTTTCCTGTCCAAGTGGCTCGGCGACCTCGCCGACAGCCAGACCGACGAGGGTCAGCTGCCGGTGATCGTGCCCAGCGGGGGCTGGGGCTACGGCGACCTCGGCCCTTCCCCCGAGTGGACGACCGTCTACCCCTTCGTCGTCCGCGAGTTGTACCGGGTGTACGGGGACGAGCGGGCGGCCCGGGAACACTGGGAGACCCTGACCCGCTACCTGGACTGGGAGCTCGACCGTCTGCGGGACGGGCTGGCCGTCACCGCGCTCGGCGACTACCTGGCCCCCGGGTACGGCGGCAACCCGCCCGAGGACACCCGGCTGACCGCGACGGCCTACCTGTACCGGGCGCTGCTGCACACCGCGGAGCTGGGTGAGGCGCTCTCCGGACTGCCGGGCGACAACGATGTCCCGAAGCGTTACCGGGCCGCCGCCGAGGGGCTGCGGAGCGCGTTCAACGAGGCGTTCCTCGGGCCGGAGGGTCACTACCGCACGGCCAAGGACCCGGACTACCGGCAGACGTCCAACGCGATACCGCTCGCGTTCGGACTGGTGCCGCCGGGCGCCCGGGGCACGGTCCTGGAGAGCCTGGTGGCGGACATCGAGGAGCGCGGCGAGCACCTCAACACGGGCGCGCTGGGCACGAGTGTGCTGCTGCGGGTGCTGTGCGCGCACGGCCGTCCGGACGTCGCCCACGCCGTGGCCACCCAACACACCTATCCGAGTTGGGGCTACTGGCACGACCACGGCGCCGACACCATGTGGGAGATGTGGCCGCTGGACTCCCGCTCCCGCGACCACTACTTCCAGGGCACCGTCGCCCAGTGGCTGTACGAGAACGTGGCCGGGCTGCGGCCGGGCGACGCGGGGTACCGCACGTTCAGCGTGCGTCCGGACGCGCGTACCGGCGTGGACTGGGCGCGGACCTCGGTCCGGACCGTGCGCGGGGAGGCGTCGGTGGCGTGGTCCGCCGTAGGCGGGAAACTCCGGCTGACGGTGCGGGTACCCGTGGGGTCGCGGGCCGAGGTCCACGTCCCGGTGGCCGAGGGGTCACGTGCCGAGGCGCCCGGTGGGGCGGAGTTCCTGCGGTCGGTGCCCGGCTTCGACGTCCACCGGGTCGCCCACGGCACCTGGGAGTTCACCGGTACCGCCTGACGTGCGGCGCCCGCGTCGGGGTGCGGTGCGTCGGCGCGGGTTGTGGTGCCGGTCAGGAGTCGACGGACTCGGCCAGGGAACGGGGGCGCAGGTCCGTCCAGTTGGTCTCGACGTACTCCAGGCAGGCGTCCCGGGTGTTCTCCTCGAAGGCGACGGTCCATCCGCCGGGCACCTGTGCGAAGGACGGCCAGAGCGAGTGCTGTCCCTCGTGGTTCACGAGGACGAGGAAACGGCCGTCGGCGTCGTCGAACGGGTTGGTGCTCATACCCGATGCCTCCCGGGAGATTAGGTTAGGCTCGCCTAATAATCGACGAGCTTAGCCTTTGGGCTTCGCGCTCCACAAGGAGACCTTCATGGAGTTGGCGGGGGAAGAGCCCTTCGCCGGGTTCGGACTGCCCGGTGCTCCCGGCACCGATGCCTTCTGGGCCGCAGCGCGCACGCCCGCGTCGGTGCCGGACGGCGACGGCTGGGCGACCCTCTTCGTGCGGCGCGGGTCCGAGGCGGCGACCATCGGCTTCGAGAGCTGGTCGGAGCCGGTGCCGCTGCGCCGGTGGGGTGCCACGGACTGCTGGTACGCGAAGGTGCGCATGCCGGCGCGGCTGCGGGTGACGTACCAGTTCCTGGTGGGCGACGCGGCGTACGCCGACCCGTGCAACCCGGCCGGCGCGGGCGGCGACCGGTCCGTCGCCGCGACCCCGGACGCGCCGCCCCAGCCGCACTGGCCCGCGGTCGGCGCCGACGACGTCCTGCCCCTCCCCCGCACCCGGCTGCGCTGGACGAGCGGACGGCTCGGTGGGCGGCGTACCGTGCGGGTCCACGCGGCGGGCGGGGGCGGACCGGTGGTGCTGCTCCTCGACGGGGACGACTGGCTGTACCTGCACCCGGCCACGACCGCGTTCGACTCGGCCGTCGCGAGCGGTGAGATGCCGCCGGTGACGCTCGTGTTCCTTCCCGCCAAGGACCGCGCGGCCGAGTTCGGATGCCGGCCCGAGTTGTGGGAGGCGGTACGGGACGAGCTGCTGCCCCTCGTGGCAAAGAGCGGTGTGCCCGCCGACCGGGACCGGCTCGTGGTCGCGGGGCAGAGCCTGGGCGGGCTGAGTGCGCTGTACGCCGCCGTGGAGTTCCCCGGTCTGGTGTCGCGGGTGGCCTGTCAGTCGCCGTCGGTCTGGTGGACGCCGGAGGCCGCGGACCTCGCGGACCCGCTGGGCGGCCCGCTCGGCGGTGTCCTCGCGGCTCGCCTGCGCGGGCGCCCCGACCTGTCCGGGCTGCGGATCGCCTTCGACGCGGGCGAGCACGAGACTCGGATGCTCCCGCACTGCGGCCTGGTGGAGGACCTCGCCGAGCAGGCCGGTGCGACCGTGCGGGTCTCCCGGTCGGCGTCGGACCACGACCGGGCGGGCTGGCGGCAGGCACTCCTGCGGGACGTGGCCTGGGCACTGGCCTAGGGGGCCGACACGTCGGGTGGGCGGCGCCGTACGCCGCCCACCCGAAGCACCGGAGACGTCCTCAGCTCTGCGGACGCCTGCCGTGGTTGGCGCCGTTCTTGCGGCGGGCCTTCTTCTTGCGACGTCGTTTCGAGGACATCGATACCTCCTTGGTGCTCGTACTTCCACACGTATGCACCGGATTGTCGCCACCGGTGATCACAGAGCCCCTTTCCCGTCGACGCCGCGCCAAACATTCCGCACGGGGGTACTTGGTCACCCGGTCACCCGGTCACCCGGTCACCTGGTCACCTGGTCACCGCCAGGCGGTACTCCTCCCGGGTGGCCAGGAGGTGGCGGTGCGTGTCCTCGGCGGTGACGACGCCCTCGTCCAGGACGAGCACACGGTCGGCGGCGTCCAGCAGGGCGGGGCTGCTGGTGATCACCAGGGTGGTGCGGCCACGGCGCAGCTCGGCGACGCCCCGCGCGATGAGCTGTTCGGTGACCGCGTCCACGGCCGTGGTCGGGTCGCGCAGCACCAGGACGTCGGTGTCGGCGGCGAGGGCGCGGGCCAGGGAGAGCCGCTGGCGCTGGCCCCCGGAGAGGTTGGCGCCCCGGTCGCGAACGGCGTAGTCGAGCCCCTCCCGGTGCAGGGCGACGACGTCGGTCAGCATCGAGGCCTCGACGGCTTCGGGGACCGTGCGGCTGGTGCCCGACGGGTCGATGTTGGAACGCAGGGTGCCCGCGAAGATCTCGCCGTCGTACGGGTTGACCAGCAGATGCTCGCGGACCGCCTCGACCTCCAGGTCCGCGAGGTCCCGTCCGCCGACCCGTACCGTCCCCTCGTACGCGTCGGGCGGGACGTTCAGGGCGAGGATCGCCGCGAGGTCGGCCGCCGCGCGCGGCTGGTACGCGGCGACGGCCACGAACTCGCCGGGGGACACCCGGAACCGCACCTTGCGCAGCGTCCCGTGGCGGACGCAGTCGACCTCCAGGTCCGCGCCGTCGGCCGGCCGCTCCCGCCCCGGTGTCGTCACCGGCGGCGCGCCGAGGACGAGCGCCATCCGCTCGGCCGAGGCGCGCGCGATCATCACGTACTTCGGCATCTCCGAGAACAGTTTCAGCGGTTCCATGATGAACTGCGCGAGGCCCACGGCCATGACCAGCTCACCGATGTCGATCCGTCCCTCGAAGGCCAGCCGGCCCGCCGTGAGGGTCACGGCGGCGGCGAGCACCGCGTTGAGGGCGAGTGCGGTGCCCGCGTAGACGCCGCCCACCCGGGCGACGGTGACCGACTGGTGCTTCGCGTCGGTGCTGACCCGGCGATAGGAGCGGAACGCCGCGTGGTTGCCGCCGAAGCCGTGCAGCGGGCGCAGGCCGATGATCAGGTCGGCGACCTTGGCGCCCGCCCGTGCCACCCGGGCCTGCTGCTCGCGGGTGCTGGAGCCGATGCGTTTGGACATCACGCTCAGGACCGACAGGATCGCCACGGTTCCCACGATGACGAGCAGTCCCAGCCGGATGTCGGCCAGTCCCAGTGCGACCGCCGCGATCAGCACCGCCACCAGCGAGCTGATCAGCAGCGGCACCACCTCGATGATGTCGGCGGTCTGGTCGGCGTCCTCGGTGGCGATGGTCAGCACCTCGCCGGACTTGAGGTCGACGTCCCTGGCCACCGGCTGGAGTCCGCAGCCGGCGACCCGGACCCGCCAGCGGTGCGCCTCGGTCGTGTTGGCCTTCTGCAGGATCCGCATCCCGAACCGCCAGGACAGCGACACGGTCGTGATGATCACGGCCAGCGCGGCGACGGAGATGCCGAGCGCGTCGAGGCTCCGGTGGCGCATGGTGTGCTCGACGATGAGGCCGAGCGCGATGGGGAAGGCGGTCTCGCCGGCCTGGTAGAGGCCCATGAGCACGGTGCCCCAGGCCATCGCGCCGACGTTGCGCCGCAGGGCGGTACGGAGGATGTCGGACCCCGCGCGGGGCCGCTGGGTGTCAGGAGTGGTCATCGAGGTGGCGGGCAATCGCTTCCGGGGTTCGCAGGGTGAACAGATCGCGGATCGTGATCACTGGACCGTACTCCCGGCGGAGCAGCCCGGTCAGCCGCACCGCCAGCATGGAGTGTCCGCCGAGGGCCGCGAAGTCGCTCACGGCGCTCACCTCGTCGTCGTCCAGGTCCAGTGCCTCGGCGAAGAGTTCGCACACCGTCGTCTCGGTCTCCGTCTCCGGGGCGCGCTCCCCCGCCGTGGTCAGCGCGCCCAGCGGCTTGGCCTCCGGGAGTGCCTTGGTGTCGGCCTTCCCGTTCACGGTCAGCGGGATGCCGTCGACCTGGGCGTAGTGCGTGGGACGCAGGAAGTCCGGCAGCCCGGCGCCCACTTCGGCGGCGACCTCGGCCAGGTCGGCGCCGTCCAGCACGAGGTAGGCGGCCAGCCGGTACGCGCCGTCGACCTGGGGGTCGGGCTGGGCGACGGCGGCGACGAACCGCACCGCCGGGTGCGCGGCGAACACGGCCTCGACCTCGCCTGGTTCGACCCGGTGGCCGCGGATCTTGACCTGCTGGTCGGTGCGGCCGAGGTACGTCAGGTTCCCGTCGGACCGCCGCACCATCAGGTCGCCGGTGCGGTACATGCGCTCGCCGGGTGCGCCGAACGGGCAGGCGACGAAGCGGTGCGCGGTCTGGGCGGGCTGCCCGAGGTAGCCGCGCGCGATGCCGACGCCCGCGACGTACAGCTCGCCGGGGACGCCGTCGGGCAGGGGGCGCAGCCACGGGTCCAGCACGTACACGTCCGTGTTGTCGATCGCGACCCCCACCACCGGGTCCGGGCACTCGAAGGTGCCGACGCCGAGGGTGTTGATGGTGTACTCGGTGGGGCCGTACAGGTTGTAGCCGACGGTGCCCTCGGTCTCGGCCAGCCGTCGCCACAGTGCCGGGGTGACGGCCTCGCCGCCCAGCAGCACCAGCGCGGGCCGGCGGGCCGGATCGTCGAGCAGTCCCTCGGCGACCAGTTGCTGCGCGTAGGTCGGGGTGACGTTGACGACGTCGATCCCGTGCTCCAGGCAGTACTCGACCAGTCGGGGCGCGTCGCGGCGCAGTTCCTCGTCGCAGATGTGCACCTCGTGGCCGTCGGCGAGCCACAGCAGTTCCTCCCACGACATGTCGAACGCGAACGACACGGTGTGGGCGATGCGGAAGGTCCGGTGGCCGTGCGCGGCCAGGACGGGTTCGAAGATCCGCCGCTGGTGGTTGAGCAGCATGTTGGTGAGTCCGGCGTACTCGGTCACCACCCCCTTGGGCCGGCCGGCCGAGCCGGAGGTGTAGATCGTGTACGCGGGGTGCCGCAGCCGGTCCGGATCGTCCGGCGCGAAGGTCACGAGCGGCTCGGCCCCGGGCAGCGGACGGTCCAGCTCGATCAGGTCGAGGGCGCCGGTGAGCCGGTGCGATACCGCGCTCACCGTGAGGACGACGTCCGGGCGGGCGTCCGCGACGATCGCGGCGATCCGCTCGTCCGGGTGGTCCAGCTCCAGTGGCACGTAGGCGGCGCCGGTGCGCAGTACGGCGAAGAGGGCCACGATCGAGTCGAGGGAGCGCGGGAGCGCGAGGCCCACCGTCGTCCCGGGGCCGATGCCGCGCCGGGCGAGCACGCCCGCCAGCGCCCGGCTGCGGTCCCGCAGTTCGGCGAAGGTCATGGTCGAGCCGTGGGCGACGAGCGCCGTCCGTCGCGGGTCGCGGTCGGCCGCCCGGTCGAAGCGGTCCACGACGGTGTCCGTCCCGATGCCGGTGCGTTCGGCGGGCTCGGGCGCGGGCGCCAGGCCGGGAAGGGCCCCGATCGGACCCGTGGCCCCGGCCAGGTCGTCGAGCACGCGCAGGTAGTCGTCGAGGAGGCCCCGGGCGCCCGTGGTGTCGTGGTCGCGGTACTCCAGCTTGACGGTGAGCCGGTCGCCGGGGGTGACCACCCATGTGAACGGATAGTGGGTGGAGTCGTCGGCCCGCACCGAGGTGATGCCGTGTCTGGCGTTCATCTCCGCGAAGGCGTCCAGGTCCAGGAAGTTCTGCAGGACGAACAGGTTGTCGAACAGTGTGTCGTGGCCGCCGGCCCGCTGGATCTCGCCGAGCCCGAGGTGCTCGTGCTCCATGGCGTCGACCCGGGCCGCCTGTACGGCCGTCAGGTAGGCACGGACCGTGTCGTGCGGCCGGGCCCGCGTCCACAGGGGCACGGTGTTGAGCAGTACGCCGACGATGTCGGCCAGTCCTTCGCCCTCCCGGCCGGAGACGGTCACGCCGAAGACGGCGTCACTGCGGCCGGTGCGGGCGGCCAGGAGGAGGCCGAAGGCTCCGGTCAGCACGGTGTTCAGCGTGACGCCGTGTGTCCGGGCCGCCTCCCGCAGGGCGTCCGACTGTCCGGTGGTCAGCGTGTGCACGAGCGCGCGCGGCAGGTCGTCGGGGAGGGAGGGCGCCGGTCCGGCGAGCAGGGTCGGGCCCGGCAGGCCGGCGAGGTGCTGTGCCCAGAAGCGTTCCGACGCTGCCGGGTCCTTCGCGGCGAGGGCCCGGGCGTGGTCCTCGAAGCCCGGGGTGGCCGGCACGGCGTCGAGGGGCGCGCCCTCGAGGACGGCACGGTAGGCGTCGAACAGGTCGCGCAGCACGATCTCCCGCGACCAGCCGTCCCAGAGCAGCAGGTGGTAGCTGAGCAGCAGGCCGTCGCGGTCGTCGGGCAGGCGGACCACGGTCAGCCGGACCAGCGGTGGCTCGCCGGGGTCGAACCCCCTCTCCCGGTCCCCGAGTCGCAGGGCCTCGACCTCCGCGTCCGTCGCCGCTTCGACCGTGTGTACGTCGACGCGGCGCCCCGCGGCGAGGACCTGGACCGGGTTCCCGTCCTCGTCCGTGGTGAAGCCCGCGCCCACGGACGGATGCCGTGCGAGTACGTATGACATCGCCCGGGACAACGCGTCGGTGTCCAGGCGCCGTTCGAAGGTGAAGTAGCTCTGGGCGACGTAGTGCCCGGCCGGGCCCGTCAGCTGGGCCTGGAAGTACAGGCCCCGCTGGAGGGGGGTGACCGGTGCCGTGCGCTCGGCCGTCGCGGCGGCGTCCGCGATGTGTTCCAGTGCGCGGTGCCAGTGCTCGGTGATCTCGTCGGGGATGCCTTCGGCGAGGGTGAAGGCCGCGTGCAGGCTGCCGGTGGCGGCGTCGGTCCACGCGTTCACCTCGACGGCGTACGGGCTGCCCTGGTCCTGGCCGGTGATCTGCGGCGTCTCCGACTCGTCGCCCCTGCCCAGGTAGTTGAACAGGACCTGCGGGTGGGCGGTGGCGAGCAGCGGGGCGGTCTGCGGGTTGAGGTACCTGAGCCCGCCGTAGGCGACGTGCGCGCGCTCGTCCGGCCGGCGTTCGGCGACCTCGCGGGCCGCGGCGACGGCGTCGGTGTGCGCGGTGAGCCGTACGGGCGCGATGGCGGTGAACCAGCCGACGGTGCGGGTGTAGTCGTGGTGGTCGAGCGCCGGGACCCTGCCGTGCCGCTCCAGATCGACCGCCAGATCGGTGGGCGACGGCTGGACGCGGGTCAGCGCGGTGCGCAGGGCGCCGCACAGCAGCTCGGTGAGACCGAGGCCCAGTGCGGCGGGCGCGGTTCGCGTGACGCGGTCGCTCACGTCGGATGCCAGGACGATCGTCCGCTCGCGCGTGTTCCGGGCGGCGGGCAACGGTGCGGGGGCCCGCAGCGTGGTGATCCAGTGGGCCAGGCCGTCGGTCTCGTGAGCGGACCGGTACGTGAGTGCTCGGGCGTACTCGGCGTACGACGTGGTCGGCGGTGCCGGGTCCGCACCGCGCATCGCGTCGGCCAGGTCGTCCAGCAGGATCAGCCAGGACACGGCGTCGACGGCGAGGTGGTGTACGGCGACCACGAGGGTGCGGCTCTCCTCCAGCCACGTGAACGCGATGACGCCCCCGGTCTCGGGATCGAGCCGGCCGGCCGCCTCGTCGGCCGCGGTGGTCACGTCGGTGCCGGCCCCGCGGACGACCGTGACCTCGCGGACGGGTTCCGTGCGCAGGGACCACACACCGTGGTCGACGCGCAGCCGAAGTCGCAGCGCCGGGTGCGTGGCGACGACGGCCCGCGCGGCGCGCTCCGCGTCGGCGAAACCGGTCCCGTCGGGTGCCGTCAGCGTCCTGGCCTGGGCGAACCGGCTGAGCGATCCGCCCAGTCCCCGCTGGCGCAGGACGATCGGCGTGGGCGGCAGGGGGCCGTCCTCGTGGCGGGCGGGTGCAGGTTGCGTGGCACGGGGTGCGCGGGTGTCCAGGTGCTCGGCGAGTGCGCGGGGGGTGCGGAGCAGGAACACGTCGCGGGGAGTGATCGGCAGGCCGAGTGCCCTGGCCCGGTTGATCACGGTGATGGCGACGATGCTGTCGCCTCCGGCGGTGAAGAAGTCGGTGTCGGCATCCGGGGTGGAGCCTGGCAGCGTCTCGGCGAAGATGCCGACGACAGAGGCGAGCGCGGAGGCGTTCCCGCCGTTCGCGGCGCCGCCGTCCGACGCGCCGCCGCCCGAGCCCCCGTCCGACGCGCCACCACTCCGCGCCCCGCCACTCGACGCGCCGCCGCTCGCGGCCGGTGTCAGCACCGCGCGCTCGGTCAGCGCCCCGCGGTCCAGTTTGCCGTTGACCGTCAGCGGCAGGGCGTCCAAGGGCAGCACCCGGCCCGGCACCATGTGCGCGGGCAGTCTCGCCGACAGGAGCGCGGTGAGGTCCGCGGGCACCCGGCCCACGACGTGCGCGACCAGGTGGTCCTCGCTGTCCGCCACGGTGACGGCGACGTCGACCACGCCGTCGAGGTCCCGGATCGCGGACTCCACCTCGCCCGGCTCGATGCGGAATCCCTTCAGCTGCACCTGGTCGTCGGCGCGGCCGACGAACTCCAGCTCGCCGTCGAACGTGCGGCGGGCGAGGTCACCCGTGTGGTACATGCGGGAGCCGTCCGCCCTGAACGGGTCCGCCACGAACCTCCCCGCGGTCAGCCCCGGCCTGCCCAGATAGCCGAGTGACACCTGGTCGCCGGCGACGTAGATGGCGCCCACCCGGCCCGGCGGCACGGGGCGGAGCCGGTCGTCGAGCAGGTGAGTGACGAGGCCCGGGACCGGACCGCCGATCGGGCTGGTGGTGGCGGAGCCGGGCGCGAAGTCGGCGGCGGTCAGCACCCGGTGGGTGACGTGGACGGTGGTCTCGGTGATGCCGTACATGTTGACCAGCTCGGGCGAGTCGGTGCCGTGCCGCTCGACCCAGCCGCGCAGCCGCCCGAGGTCCAGAGCCTCGCCGCCGAAGATGATCCGGCGCAGTGCGGGCAGCGGCCCGCCCGCGTGCCGGTCGGCCTCGGCGAACCGGTAGAACGCCGACGGGGTCTGGTTGAGCACCGTCACCCCGCGCTCGCGGACCAGGCGGTGGAAGTCGACCGGGGAACGGGTCAGCCCGTACTCCGGCACCAGCAGCTCAGCGCCGTGCACGAGCGCGCCCCACAGCTCCCAGACGGCGAAGTCGAAGGAGAAGGAGTGGAATTGGACCCACACGTCGTCCGGGCCGAAGGCCATCGCGGACCGGGTGTTGGCGAGCAGGGTCACCACACTGGAGTGCGGGACGACGACACCCTTGGGCCGGCCGGTCGAGCCGGACGTGTAGATCACGTACGCGGGGTCGTGCCGGCGGGCTCCGGGCCCGGGCTCCGCGGCGCTGGGCGGGTGCTCCTCCCCCGGCACGAACACGCGGGCCGCCACGCCCGCGCGGTCCAGCAGCCGCGTGAACCGGTCGCGCTGCTCCGGGGCCACGAGGACGACCTGCGGGGCGGAGTCGGCGAGGACGTACTCAAGGCGCTCGTCGGGGTACGCCACGTCCAGCGGTACGTAGGCCCCGCCCGCGCCGACGACGGCGACCAGGGCGACGACCTGCTCGACGGAGCGCGGCACGGCGACGGCGACCCGCCTGCCGGGACCGACACCGGCCTCGCGCAGTACGGCGGCCAACTCGTCCTTGCGCCGAGCCAGTTCGCCGTAGGTCAGGGACCGGGTGCCGCCGTCGAGGGCGCACTGGGTGACTGCGGTGGCGGCCGGGTCACGGCGCGCCGCGGCGTCGAACAGTTCACTCAGGGTGGTGGAGGCGACCGGCTCGGCGTGCCCGGCGCTCTCGGACGCCAGGTCGCCGACCGGGGCGTCGGGCCGGGTGAGCAGGCCGGTGAGATTCCGCGTGAACGTGCGCAGGATCTCGCGGACGTCGGTCTCCCGCAGCAAGTCGGCGTCGTGGATCAGGTTGAAGCGCGGGCTGCCGTCGGGGGTGCGCTCCACCACCAGGGTCAGCGGATAGTGCGGGGCGCCCTCGTTGACGATGTCGGTGATGACGAGTGTGTCGCCGGGTCGCCGCAGTGCCTGCAGGTCGGCCGCCACGTCGAACACCACCAGGGTGTCGAAGAGCGCGCCGGCGCCGGCCCGGCGGGCGATCCGCGCCAGCGAGACGTGCTGGTGCGGCAGTACCGCGCTCTGGTGGGCCCGGACGGAGGCGAGCAGGTCGCGCCCGGTCGTGGTGGCGGCCCACCGGGCGCGCAGGGGGACCGTGTTGATGTACAGGCCCACCATGTCCTCGATGCCGGGCACGTCCGCGTCGCGTCCGGACACCGTGGAGCCGAACACGACGTCGTGGCTGTGCAGGATGCCGCCCAGCGTGAGGGCCCAGGCGCTGTGCACGGCCACGCTCAGCGGCACACCGGCCGACCGGGCCGCCGCGTCGATGTCGGTGTCCGCCGTCACGGCGGTGTCGGCGAAGTGTCCGGAGGGTGTGTGGCCTTCGGCGATCAGGGAGGGGCCGGGGAGTCCGGCCAGTTGCTCGCTCCATGCCCGGTCGCCGGTCTCGTCGTCGCGTCCGGCGAGCCGGCGTACGTGGTCGGCGAAGCCGCCGAGCGCGTACCCGGAACCGGGCGCGTGGTATTCGGCCAGCAGGGTGCGCAGCATGGGCGGCACCGACCAGCCGTCGGCGACGATGTGGTGCACCGTCTGCACCAGGACGTGCCGGCCGGCTCCGGCGCGGATCAGTGTGTACCGCATCAGCGGGCCGGCGGCCAGGTCGAATCCGGCGCGGCGGTCACCCTCGGCGTGGGCGCGGATCTCGTCGTCGGTGATGCCGGGGCGGTCCAGCGTGGTGAAGGGCGCCTCGGCTCCGCTCTCCAGCACGGAGACCACGCGGCCGTCGGCGAGGGGCACGAAGCGTGCGGCCAGGTTCGGGTGGAGGGTGAGCAGGCGGGTGGCCGCCGCGGCGAGCCGGTCGGGGTCCACCTCGCCCTTCAGCGTGAGCAGTTGCTGCTCGACATAGCTGCCGGTGGCTTCGTCGTCGTAGACCGAGTGGAAGTACAGGCCCTCCTGCAGCGGCGTCAGGGGGAGGATGTCCCGCAGTGCCGGGCCGTCCAGGGCGTCGACGTCGGCCTGGGTGAGCGGCAGCGGGCGGAAGTCGCTGGGCGAGTGGCCGCCGTTCTCCAGCGCGGCCAGCCCCGTGAGGGCCTCCTGGTAGTAGGTGCCGAGGGTCGCGATGTCCTCGTCGGTGAACACGCCGTCGGGCCAGGAGATGGCGGTGAGCAGCTCGTAGGCGCCGGTGGCGGCGGGTTCGGCGATCGCGTTGAACTCCAGGGCGCGGGGCAGGCGCATGCGCGGGTCGCGCTTCTCTCCCAGCCGCCCCGTGGTGCGGGCGAGTTGCCAGTCGTCGGACGAGCCCGCGTCGAAGCGGCCCAGGTAGTTGAAGAGCACCTGGGGTGCGGGGGCGTCGAAGGTGACCTGGGCCAGGTGGCGCAGGGCGCCGTAGGAGACGCCGTTGTCCGGGACGCGGGCGAGGTCTTCCTTGACCGCCTTGAGAGCGGCGGCCAGGTACTCGGGTGCGGTGGGGTCGGCGGCCGTGCCGGGGTCGACGGTCACCGGGAAGAGGGTGGTGAACCAGCCCACGGTCCTGGAGAGTTCCGGCTCGAAGCCGGCGGAGGGGGCGACGAATCGTGCCTCGCGGCCGTGGCCCTCGAGTTCGATGTGCGCGAAGGTCTGGTCCTGGCCGAGGTCGCGGCGCCATCGGGCGAGGGCGACGGCGAGCGCGGTCACCAGTACGTCGTTGACGCCCGCGTGGAACTTCGCGGGTGTCTCGCCGAGGAGCGCGGCCGTGGTCCGGGCGTCGACCGGGACGGTCCGGATCCGCTCGCGTGCCACGGTGTCGTCCACGGTCGGGGCGCGTCTGCCCAGCGGTGCGTCCGGTCCCGGCAGTGGGCGCCGGAAGCAGGCGCTGTCCGCGTCGAAGGCCGCGCGCTCCAGCAGCTGGGTCCAGCGCCGGAACGACGTTCCCACCTGCGGGAGTTCGACCGGTGTGCCCGTGGTGAACTGCCGCCACGCCGTGGCCAGGTCTTCCATGAGTACCCGCCAGGACACGCCGTCGATCACCACGTGGTGGACGACGACGACCAGTTGTCGTGCCTCACGGCGCCATACGGCGCGCAGCATCGCGCCGCCCGCCGGATCCAGTTCTTCGGTGGCGAGGGCGAGGCACGCGTCGAGCGGCCGGTCGCTCTCCTGCCAGAGGGCCGCGGCCGCTTCCGCTTCCGCTTCCGCTTCCGCTTCCGGGATGTCGAATCCCCAGCGAGCGCCGCGCACCAGCCTGGCCCGCAGCATGGGGTGCCGGCGGACGACGGCGGCGAGGATCGCGTCGAGGGCGTCGGTGGTCAGGTCGGCCGGGGTGTTGAGCACGACGGACTGGACGAAGCCGTCGATGGCGTCGGTGGTCTCCCCGAGCCACTGCACGACGGGGGATCCCACGACGGTTCCGGTCGGGACGTCGCGGTGGTCCACGGTCGTGGTGTCCTCGCGGCTCGCCACCGCCGCCAGCGCACCCACCGTGCTGTGGGTGAAGATCTGCCCGGCCGTGACGTAGAGCCCGGCGTCGCGCAGCGCGCTCAGCAGGGAGATCGCCAGGATGCTGTCTCCGCCGAGTCGGAAGAAGTCCTGGTCGACTCCGACCTGGTCGAGGTGGAGCAGCGCCGCGACCGCCGCGCACACCGCCCGCTCCTCGTCGGTGGTGGGTGGGACGACCGATGCCGTGCCGACGACGGGCTCGGGCAGCGCGTTCCGGTCGAGCTTGCCGTTCGCCGTGAGCGGGAACTCCGTCATCACGACGACGTGGGTGGGCACCATGTACTCCACCATGTGCGCGCCGGCCCAGGCCTTGACGTCGTCCGCGCGCAGGTCCTCGTGGCCGGCGGCCGGGATGACGTATCCCACCAGGTAGGTGCCGCCCGCCGGGTTCTTCTTCGCGACGACGCAGGTGTGGCGCACTCCGGGGTGCTCGGCGAGGCCGACCTCGACGTCCTCGATCTCCAGGCGCATGCCGCGGATCTTGATCTGGTTGTCCGCGCGGCCGAGGAAGTCGAGCGAGCCGTCGGGGGCGAAGCGCGCGAGGTCGCCGGTCCGGTACAGCCGGGAGCCGTCGTTCGCGAAGGGGTTCGCCACGAACCGGGAGGCGGTCAGTCCCGGCGCGTTCACATAACCGCGCCCCAGCAGCAGTCCTCCCGCGTACAGTTCACCGCCGACGCCGACGGGCACCGGGCGCAGTTCGTCGTCCAGGACGTACAGCCGGGTGTTGGGGTTGGCCCTGCCGATCGACGTCGACAGGCGCTCCGCCGCTCCCCGGTAGATGACGTGGGAGACACCGATGGTCGTCTCGGCGGGGCCGTAGCCGTGGTACAGGGGGATGTCGAGCCGGGTGCGGAAGCGCTCGTACAGTTCGGGAGTGAGAACCTCGCCGCCGCACCACACGTGTCGGAGGCTGTCGAGGCGCCCCGAGTCGCCCGCCATCTCCAGCAGCACGTCCAGCATGGACGACACCAAGTAGGTGAAGGTGACGCGCTGTTCGGCGATCACGCTGAGCAGGTGGTGCGGGTCGCGTTCGCCGCCGGGCCGCAGGACGACGAGTCTGCCGCCGCTGACGAGGGGCAGGAAGATCTCGTTGATGGAGATGTCGAAGGACAGCGGCGCCTTGAACAGCGACGCGTCGTCGTGCCCGAAGCCCAGGATCTCGTGGATCTGCCACAACAGGCGCTCGCTGATCGCTTCGTGCCGGATCATGGCGCCCTTGGGCCGCCCGGTCGAACCGGAGGTGAAGATCACGTACGCCAGGGCGTCGCCGGGCAGGGTGACTCGGGCCCCCTCGGTGGGGTGGGCGTCGAAACGCCAGTCGCCGAGGTCCACGGCCACGGCTTCCGGCTCGTCCGCGGCGTGCTCGCCCGAGGAGTTGAGCTGTACGACGACCCGGGCGTCCTCGATGACGACGGCCCGGCGCTCGGCGGGCCAGTGCGGGTCGAGCGGGACGAACGCGCCGCCGGCCTGGAGCACACCGAGCAGCCCGACGACCATCTCGGCGGAGCGTTCCAGGGAGATGCCGACCACGTCTTCGGCGGTGAGGCCGCCTGCGATCAGGTGATGCGCCAACTGAGCCGACAGCTCCGCTGCTTGACGGTAGGTCAGTGTGCGGTGTTCGTCGACGACGGCCACGGCGTTCGGCCTGGCGCGTGCCTGTTCGCGGAACATCTCCACCAGGGTGGGGCGGGCCCGGTCGGCGTCGGTGTCGTTCCACCTGGCGAGGTTCTCCAGCCGCTCCGCCGGGCCCAAGGGGCTGATGGTGCCGATCGGCCGGTCCGGGAAGTCGGCCAGGTCGTCGAGCGCGAGCTGGGCGTCGTCCGGTACGACGCCGTCCGGGAGGGTGATGCTCCGGCCGTCCGCGCCGACGTCCCAACCGCCTGGCGCCGTACCGCCGTTGTCGATCCAGGCGAGCACGTCGGTGAACAGGGTGCCCGCGGTGAGGTCGAGGCCGGCGGGGCTGTCACCCGAGGCCCAGTACGACAGTGCGACGGCGCACGCCTCGGCGATGACCTGGTCGGAGAAGTCGCCGGTGCGCCGGCGTATGCCGGTCAGGTGCCCAAGAGAAAGCCGGACGAGAGAAGCGGTCGGTTCCATCATCGAAGACTCAACGCCCCTTCCAAGGAATGAAGGCAGGCTAACCTAACTAAGGCATACCTAACTACCCCGCCTGACTGCCCTCTCGCCAAGCCCGCCACAGCCGTGCGTAGCGGCCGCCCAGCGCCACCAACTCCTCGTGCGCACCCTCCTCGACGACCCGTCCGGCGTCCAGGACGGCGATCCGGTCCGCAGCCATCGCCTGGGTCAGGCGGTGCGCCACGAACAGCGTGGTGCGGCCCGCACACGCGGCCAGCACGGCCCGTTCCAGCTCGGCGGCGCCCTCGCTGCCCGCCTCCGCGGTCGACTCGTCGAGCACCACCACGGGCGCCCGGCAGAGCACCAGCCGGGCCAACGCGATCTGCGCGACCTTGGTCACGTCCAGGCGCTCGCCGCCCTCACCGACCGCGGTGTCCAGCCCGTCGGGCAGGGTGTCGACCCACCCGGCAGCGCCGACGGTGCGCAGGGCGTCCAGGAGTTCGGCGTCGGTCGCCCCCGGCGCGGCCAGCCGCAGGTCGTCGGCGAGCGGCCCGGAGAACACGTGTGTCTCCTGGGTCAGGATGCTCACCAGGGCCCGCGCCCCGGCCTCGTCGAGTCCCGCCAGATCGGTCGGACCCACGCGCACCGATCCCGCCTGCGGGGTACCGATGCCCGCGACCAGCGCGGCCAGGGTCGTCTTGCCCGCGCCCGTGGCGCCCACCAGGGCGAGCGAACCACCCGCGGGGATCGTCAGGTCGACGTCCCTGAGGACCGGCTCCTCGGCACCCGGGTAGGTGAACGTCAGCCCCCGCACCGTCACCGGGTACGGTCCGGCCGCCGCCGCGCCGACGGACTCGTCGCCCACCAGCCGGCCTTCCGCGTCCTCCCCCAGTACGCCGACCAGGCGGGTCAGGCTCGCGCCCGACTTCTGCGCCTCGTCGAAGGTGAACATGATGGCGCCCAGCGGGGTGAACAGCCGGTGGAACAGCAGCGGGGCCGCCGACACCTCGCCCAGGGTGGCGGCGTCCGCCTCCAGCAGCGCGTAGCCCACCACGATGATGAGGGTCAGCCCGATGAACTCGGCGCGGTTCTCCCTGCCGACGAAGCGGCCGAAGAACCGGAACACCTCGATGCCGAGGTCGCGCACCCGCCACGACTGACGGGTGACCCGCTCGCGGAAGGCGTCCTCGAGCCGGTAGGCCCGGACCGTGTCGATGCCGTTCAGGCCGCTGATCAGGGCCTGCGCCCGGTCGGCCTGTGCCACCCGCTGCTTGCGGTACAGCGGCGCGGACCTCGGCAGGTACCAGCGCAGGGCCAGCGCGTAGGCGGGCAGCGCGCCGGCGCCCGCCAGGCCGAGCCGCCAGTCGAGGCCGAACATGCCGGCCGTGGCGATGGCGACGAGGACGCCGGCCGAGAACACCGTGGGGACGGCCGTGCGGATGCCCTTGGAGATGACGGCGACGTCGTCACCCACCCGGGACAGCACGTCGCCGCGGCCCACCTGTTCGACGCGTGCGCTGGGCATGGCCAGGACCGCGCGGACGGCGCCCTCCCGCAGCCGGGCGAGCAGGTCGGCGCCCAGCCGCCCGATCAGGTACGTCGACACCGCGGTCGCCGCCGCGCCGAGCAGCGCCGCGGCGACCATCAGGGCCCCGATCGTGACGAGGACGGACTGCGACTCGCCCCCGGCCACCGCGTCGACCACGCGGCCGAGCAGCAGCACCGGAAGCACCTGGAGCGCGGCTCCCGCCACCGTGGTGAGCACCGTGGCGGCCGTCAGCCACGGCACCTCGCGGCAGTGTGCCGCGACCCATCGGCCGGCCTCGCGTCCGGTCGCCGTACGCAGGACGGCCGGTGCTGCGCGGGTGTCGGTGACGTTCACACCTACCCGGCCGACTTGACGAGTTCGTCGACGGCGTACGGCATGGACAGCAGGGTGCCCTGGGAGATGGCCGCGCCGACCGCCGGGCCCTCGCTGTCCAGCAGGTACGACACCTTGCCGTTCTTGACGGCGTCCAGGTTGGTGAACAGCTCGAACTTCTTCAACGCGTCCTGGTCCGCCTTGTCGTTGATGACGAAGACACGGTCCACGTCGACGAGGTCGACGCGCTCGGGCGAGAGCGTGGTGTAGAAGTCGCCGCCGGCGACCTTGTCGATCTCGGTCTGGTACTTGAAGCCGATGCCGGTCACGAGCCGCCCGCGTACGTCGGTGGAGGTGAACGGGGCCACCGAGTCCTTGTACCAGGACAGTACGACGGCGGTCCGGTCCGCGAACTCCGGGTGCGCCTGCTTGGCCGCGTCCAGCTTGCCCTGGATGTCGGCGACCATCTTCTCGCCCTCCTCGGCCTTGCCGAGGGCCTTGGCGATGTGCAGCGCGTTGTCCTGCCACGGAGCGCTGAACGGCTCCTTCTCGCCCTTGGTGCGGCCCACCGTGGGCGCGATCTTGGAGAGCTTGTCGTAGGCGGCCTGGTCGATCTCGGAGTAGACCGCGACGATCAGGTCGGGGCGCAGTGCCGCGATCTTCTCGTAGTTGGGGCCGGAGTCACCGTTCTTCATGATGACCTCGGGCTTGCTGTCGCCCCACTTGTCCTTCACCCAGGGCCACTGGGTGTTGATGTCGGGGCTCTGTCCGGCCGGGTTCGGGTACTGGTCGACCATGCCGACGGGCTTGATGCCGAAGGCCAGGACGGTCTGGTCGTCGGTGTAACCGACGGAGACGACCCGCTCGGGCGCCTTGTCGATCTTCGTCGTTCCGAAAGCGTGCTCCACGGTGACCGGGAAGGCACCGGCGGCGGCCGGGGTGTCGCCGCCGGCCCTGTCCGCCGAGTCGTCCGAGTCGGAACCGCACCCCGCGAGGAGTCCGACGCCGAGGGCGACGGCGGACAGGACCGCCGCGAGTCGTCGCCAGGGCTTCATACGCGTCGTTCTGAGGAGCATCCGGAGATCCCTTTGCTGTCGCGCCGTCCACTGCGCCCGTCCGAGGGCAGCAAACCTTATCGCGCCCGAGTGAGGTTAGCCTACCCTCACCGATACAACTCCGGTGCTGATCGGCCGAGTTCGGCGTGGGTACGTCCGATCGGCACGATGAGGGGGCGGTCCCCGACCGGGTCGTCGATCACCTTGGCGCGCAGCCCGAACGCCTCGTGCAGCAGGTCGGCGGTGATCACGTCGCGCGGATGGCCCTGGGCCAGGATCGCGCCCTCCCTCATGACGACGAGGTTGTCGCTGTAGCGCGTGGCCAGATTGAGGTCGTGCAGCACCATGACCACGGTGCACCCGGACTCGTGCAGGTCGTCGACCAGGTCGAGTACGTCGACCGCGTGCGCCAGGTCCAGATAGGTGGTCGGCTCGTCCAGCAGCAGCAGGTCGGTGCCCTGGGCCAGGGTCATCGAGATCCACACGCGCTGGCGCTGTCCGCCGGACAGCGAGTCGACCGGACGGTCCGCGAGGTCGGACACCCCGGTCATGGCCAGTGCCTGCCGTACGACGTCGGCGTCGTCCGACGACCACTGCCGCAGCCAGCTCTGGTGCGGATGGCGGCCCCGGGCCACCAGGTCGGACACCGTCAGCCCCTCCGGAGCCACCGGCGCCTGGGGCAGCAGGCCGAGCTTCTTGGCCACGTCGCGCGTCCGGAGCGCGGCGATGTCCTCGCCGTCCAGCACGACCGTGCCGCTGGTCGGCCTGAGCAGCCGCGACAGGGTGCGCAGCAGGGTCGACTTGCCGCAGCCGTTCGGTCCGATGATGGTGGTGATCACGCCGGGCGGGATCGCCACGTCGAGGCCGTCGATGACGGACCGCGCGCCGTACCCGACGGTGACTTTCCGGGCCGCCAGCCGTGAGGCGCCGTCAACTCCCGTGTCGGTCCCGGTGGTGGACTGAACGACCACAACGCCCCCTCGATTAGGCTCGCCTTACTTTGTACCAGCTATCTGCGGTTCGCCCGCACCAGCAGATGGACGAGGAAGGGTCCGCCGATGGCGGCGGTGACCACACCGACCGGCAGCGAGACGGGCAGGGCCGTGCGCGCGACCAGGTCCGAGCCGGTCAGCAGCAAAGCCCCGACCAGGCCGGAGGCCACCAGGGGCGGCGTCGGGCACCTCGCCAGCCGCATCGCCACCTGCGGCGCCACCAGCGCGACGAACGGCACCGGTCCCGCCGCGCTCACCGCCACGCCGGCCAGCAGCACCGCGCACAGCAGCAGGACCGCGCGCACCGCGCCGTACCGGACGCCGAGTCCGGCGGCGACCTCGTCGCCGAAGTGCAGCGGCTTGAACTGGAAGGCGACACAGGCCACGACGACCAGGAGGACGAGCGTGCACCACAGCGCGACGTGGACCTCGCTCCACGACCGGTTGTCCAGCGAGCCGACCAGCCACGCCTGGGCCCGGGCCACGTCCCTGATGTCGGCGGTGACCAGCAGCCAGGTCGTGATCGCCTGCATCACGGCGTTCACCGAGATGCCGATGAGAATGAGCCGGAAGCCGTCGATCCCGCGGCGCCACGCCATGAAGTACACCAGCAGCCCCGTGCCGAGACCGCCCGCGAGCGCCGCCGCCGAAAGGCCCACGGCGTCGGCCACGGCCGTCGCGGCGCCGCCCGACACCGTCACCAGGAACACCGCGACGGCGCCGGCGCCGCTGGTGATGCCGAGGACGTCCGGGCTGGCCAGCGGATTGCGGGCGATCGACTGGGTGAGGGCGCCGGACACCCCGAGCGCGACGCCCACGACGAGCCCGGCGAGGGCCCGGGGCATCCGCAGGTCCATGATCACGAACTCGTCGACCTGCTCGCCGCGGCCGAGGATCGTGGCGACGACCCTGGGCAGGCCGATGGGGAAGTCCCCCACCCCGATGGACAGGCAGAACACCAGGAAGCACGCCACCGCCAGGAGCAGCGTCACGCCCGCGATCCAGGGCCGCCACACGAACGACACGCCACCGAACCGCACACCGGACGCCACCGACGCCCGCACATCCGCCTTCACATCCACTGCCTCGTCCGCCCCGTCCGCCCCGTTCGCCTTCACGTCCGCCCCGTTCACGCGTTCTTGAACTTCCCGCGCCACACCAGGACGGCGAAGAACGGTGCGCCGAGGAGCGAGACGACGACCCCCGCGTCCAGCTCGCTCGGCCGTACGACCAGGCGCCCCACGATGTCGCAGACCAGCAGTACGACGGCCCCGAGCAGACCTGCGTACGGCACCAGCCAGCGGTAGTCCGGGCCGGTCAGGTACCGGGCCACGTGGGCCACCATGAGCCCGAGGAACGCGATGGGGCCGCAGGCCGCCGTCGCCGCACCGGCCAGCAGGGTGATGGCGACGATGCCGACGGTGCGGGTCAGCGCGATGTTCACCCCGAGCCCTCGTGCGACGTCGTCGCCCAGGTTGAGCAGGTTGACGGAGGGCAGTGTCATCAGCGCCGGCAGCAGCCCGGCGGCGATGAAGGCGGACACGGGCCAGATGACGTCGAAGCCGACACCGGTCAACGAGCCCGCGTTCCAGAACCGCAGGGCGTTCAGCGAGGCCTTGTCCGTCAGCGCGACCGCCGTGGTCATCGCCGCGAGGAACACCGTGACGCCCTGCCCGGCCAGGGCGAGCGTCAGCGGGTTGCCCGCGCCCCGGCCGATGCTCGACAGCCCGAACACGACGACACCGGCGACCGCCGCGCCCAGGAAGCCGAACCAGACGTACTGGAACGGGCTGGTGAACCCGAAGGCGGCGATCCCCGACACCACGGCGAACGAGGCACCGGAGTTCACCCCCAGCAGCCCCGTGTCGGCGATGGGGTTGCGCGTGTACCCCTGGATCAGCGCCCCGCCGACGCCCAGGGCGATGCCGGCCACGACCGCGAGCACCGTGCGGGGCACCCGCACGGTCTGCACGATGAGCCTGATCTCGGTGAGCCGCTGGTCGGACTCGGGCGCCGCGAACAGCCCGTGCCAGACCTCGGCGGGACTGAGCGCACGCGCGCCGACGGCCAGCGACGCGGCAGCCGCGACCACGAGGAGCGCCGCGAGCACGCCCAATCCGGCAACCCGGCGCCGTCGGGCCTCTGTTGTACCCCTGGGCGCGGACGCGGGGCGCTGGGCCGCAGTCGTGGTCATAGCGCCGTACATTAACGCGCGGTGGTGCCGGTTCCGTCGGCGACCGTACGGACCTCGTCCGACGCGGACTTGAGCCCCCGGCCGAGGAGCGACTCGAGGATCTCGCCGACCCTGACGGCGGTGTTGGAGAGCAGCGACGACGTGATGCCGTGCGTGTGCTCCGTGCCGCCCTGCAGGTAGATGCCACAGCGCAGGCCGGGGTCCGTGGCGACGCGGTAGTCGCGCTCGACGCGCACCCGGCCCTCGTCGTCGCGCAGGCAGCGGTCCGCGACCTCGCCGAGCAGTCCGAGGGGGTCGGCCGGGCCGTACCCGGTGGCGAGGACCAGCACGTCCGCGTCGAGGAGTGTCTCCTCGCCGGTGACCAGGGACGTCACGGTGGCGCGCACCCGGTCCGGCGTCTCCTTGACGTCGGTGAGCCGGGACACGTTGAGGAAGCGCAGCCGTTCGCTGCCGAGGACCTTCTCCCGGTACATCTGCCGGTACAGGTCGTCGATCAGGTCGATGTCCACCACGGAGTAGTTGGTGTTGCCGTGGTAGTCCATCAGCCGGCCTTTGACGCTGCCGGGCGCGGTGAAGTAGTCGTCGACCGCCGACGGGTCGAAGATCCGGTTGGCGAACGCGCTGTCGTCGGCGGGGCTGTAGCCGTAGCGCGCGAAGACCGCGCATACCTCGGCCGAGGGGAAGCGGCGGTGCAGGTAGGCGACGTTCTCGGCGGCACTCTGCCCGGCGCCGACGACGATGAACCGGGAGGGCGAGGTGCCCTCCAACGCGTCGACCTTGGCCAGCAGTTCGGAGTTGTGCCAGGTCCGGTCGCCGCGCTCCACACCCTCCGGCACGAGAGGACGCAGCCCGGTGCCGACGACGAGGTTGCGCGCCCGGTGGATCTCGAGCCCCTCCCCGGAACGGACCGTCACCTCCAGGTGGTCGACGACTCCGTCACGCACGACGGGTGCGACGCCGACGACCTCGTGGCCGTAGGAGACCATGTCGTCGACCTTGGCCGCGGCCCACTCGAAGTAGTCGTGGAACTCGACCCGCAGCGGGAAGAGGTTCTTGTGGTTGATGAAGTCGATCAGCCGCCCCTTGCTCTGCAGGTAGCAGAGGAAGCTGTACTCGCTGGCCGGGTTCCGCAGTGTCACCAGGTCCTTGAGGAAGGACACCTGCATGGTCGCGTCGTCGATCAGCATGCCGCGGTGCCAGCCGAAGCGCGGTTGCTGCTCGAAGAAGCGGGCGTCGAGCGCCTCCTGCCCGCCGGCCTGCGCGTTGTGTTCGCGGATCGCGATCGCCATGGCGACATTGGACGGTCCGAAGCCGATACCAATGAGGTCGTGGACCAGCGTTGAGTCAGCAGGAAGAACCTGTGACATGTCACTCCCCTCGTGCGCCGGAAACTTAGGTGAGCCTAAGCTAATGAAATACGGCTGTCGATAGGGCGCACCAGGAGTTGATTCGCGCCAACTGGGGTGTCACACAAGGAGGTTACGCACTAAGGTAAGCCTTGCTTAACTACCCGGGTCAGCCCCTGCCTTGAGGAGGAACCCCATGCGGGTCGTCATGTTCGGTTACCAGACCTGGGGGCACCGCACCCTGCGAGCCCTGCTGGACTCCGAGCACGACGTGGTCCTCGTGGTCACACACCCCAAGAGCGAGCACGCGTACGAGAAGATCTGGAGCGACTCCGTCGCCGACCTCGCCGAGGAGCACGGCGTCCCGGTGCTGATCCGCAACCGCCCGGACGACGACGAGCTGTTCGAGCGTCTCGAGGACGCCGATCCGGACATCATCGTGGCCAACAACTGGCGGACCTGGATCCCCCCGCGCATCTTCCGCCTGCCACGCCACGGCACGCTCAACGTGCACGACTCCCTGCTGCCGAAGTACGCCGGGTTCTCCCCCCTGATCTGGGCGCTGATCAACGGGGAGACCGAAGTGGGCGTCACCGCGCACATGATGAACGACGAGCTGGACGCCGGTGACATCGTCCGGCAGGAGGCGGTGCCGGTGGGCCCGACGGACACCGCCACCGACCTGTTCCACAAGACGGTCGACCTCATCGCCCCGGTCACCATCGGCGCCCTCGGACTCATCGCGGCCGGGCAGACGGAGTTCACCGAGCAGGACCGGTCCCGGGCGAGCTTCTTTCACAAGCGCTCCGCCGAGGACATCCGCATCGACTGGAACTGGCCGGCCGAGGATCTGGAGCGTCTGGTCCGGGCCCAGTCCGAGCCGTACCCCAGCGCCTTCACCTTCCACCGGGGCAGGCGGCTCGAAATCCTCGCCGCCGTGGTCTCCGAGGGCCGCTACGGCGGCACGCCCGGCCGGATCTTCTACCGCGAGGGCGAGGGCGTGGTGATCGTCGCCGGAGCCGACGCGCGCCGGGGCCGCAACCACGGCCTCGCCGTCACGCGCGTACGCACGGAGGACGGGCGGGAGTCGGCCGCGACGGAGTACTTCACCTCCATGGGCGGCTATCTCACCGCCCGTCCCTGAGCACCCCGAGCGGACACCCACGAGGGGCAGGGCCCGACCGTGCTGCCACGGTCGGGCCCTGCCCGGGACGGTCGCGCGCGGCCTCAGCCGCTCTTGCGCCGGAACGACCGCTGGCTGGCGGCCGGGCCGTGGGTACCCCGGATCTTCGCCATGTCGGCGTTCGCGGCGAGGGCCGCGGCCTCCGCCTGTTTGCCGCGCTTGCGCTCCAGCGCCTGGCGGAACTTGCCCTTCAGGTCGTACTGACCGTCGGCGTCGGGTGTCAGGGCGGTGCGCTCGTCCTCCGCCGGTTCCGAACCTGCCTGCGATGAAGACTCTTCAGTCATGACGACCTCCTGGGCTCGGACAACAGGAGCACAGCTTGTCACGGCCGGCCGCCCGGAACCACCGAGAACGTGCCCGGGCCGTCCGGCAGGCTCACCGTGTACTGGCGCAGATACGTGTCCAGGTACGGCGACCTGGCACCGGCGGTGGCGACGTCGTCGGCCGGATCGTCCAGGGCCAGCCCCAGCCTGGCCCCGCTGACCTCGATGGTCTCGCCGGAGGGCGTGTCGCGCCAGGAGCCGGTCTGGACGGAACCGATCTCCACGGCCAGGACGTGCCCGGCGGCGAGGGTCCAGTCGGTCGCCTTCAGATCGACGCTCATGCGGCCGGACTTCACCAGGGAGACCTGCTCGTCGAACATGACGGCGGTGCCGTCCGGGGCGACGTCGTACAGCTTGAGCATGACGTTGCCCTCGCCGCGGGCCGTCAGGGACACCTGCGGGGTGCCGGTGACGCGCGTGGCCTTCCCCAGCGGTTTCGACCACACGAAGAAGCTGGAGGCGACCTCACCGGCGCGCTGACGCTTCGCCAGTTCCGCAGCCAGCCCCGCCGGGGCCGGCTGCTCGGTCGCCGGCGCGTTCTCCATGTCCCACCTGCCGGTCGGCTGCGGCGGTGCCTTCGGTGCCGGGCTGCCGGACGCGGTCAGCGCCGCGCGGGCGGACGCTCCTCCGTCGTCCACGTAGGAGCCGCCGCCGAGCGGGAGGGTGACCGACCGCTCGGTGACGGGCCAGGTGCGCTGGGCCCGCCAGGCGCCGGTGGAGTCCTCGACGGCGTAGGCCGGGTAGCGCACCGTCGGCCTGGTGCCCTTCAGGTACTGGTCGTAGAAGGAGAGGGTCTCGTCGTACCAGCCCTCGCGGCCCATGGCCAGGCGTCCGTCCTCGACGCGGTCGCCGCCGCGCACGTGGTCCCACTGGCCGAGCCAGCCGCGCTCGGGGCCGCGGTGGTTGTCGAGGTACTCCTCCATCTCCTCGGGCTTGGTGTTGTTCTCGACGAAGCCCTGCGTGACGAACAGCGGGGTGTCGCTGCCCCTGGCCATCCTCGCCAGGTCACGGGAGGTCCAGTGCTCGTCCCGCTGGTCGGATATCCGGTATCCGGCCGAGTTTTCCGTCAGGCACTCCGGGTGGCTCTCCTCGTAGCGTGCGGCGGCCCGGTAGCGCGGGTCGTCGTCCGCCATCGGGGGCATCGAGGCGATGGAGTTGTACGCGTCGGCGGTCCCGGTCACGTTCGGGCGGGGCACACCGTTGGAGTAGATGTACTGGTACATGTCCCACAGCGGTTCCTGGGCGACGACCGCCTTGAGCGCACGCTGGTCCAGGTTGTTGCCGATGAGGCCGGTGACGGCGTCGTACGACTTGCCGTACATGCCGACCGCGCCGGTGGACCACGGCTGCTTCGCGGCCCAGTCGATCGCGGCCCTGACGTCGGCCTGTTCGCCGGGCCCGCCCCAGTCCAGGCAGCCGGTGGAGCCGCCGAAGCCGCGCAGGTCCACCATGACGAAGGCGTACCCCTGGTCGAACAGGTCGGTGCCCTCGATGAAGTCCTGGAAGCGGGCGGACGGCCCGCTGCGGGTCCAGCCCTCGGGGCCGGTCTGGCCGGCGTGGGCGAAGTACGGGCCGATCGACAGGATGACCGGAACCTTCTCCTTCCGCTTCAGCCCTTCGGGCAGCAGGACGTCGGCGTGGAGACGGGTGCCGGAGCGGTCGGAGGACGGGAAGTAGTGCTGGGTCCAGACCGAACCCTCCGGGACGCGGTCGTTCTCCTCGTGCGTGACGGGGCCGGTGGTGGCCGGCCCGGCCTCCGCCTCGTGCGCCGCGACGGCGGGGCCGCCGAGGCCGACGGTCAGGGCGAGGGCGGCGACGAGTGCCGAGGCGGTCCGGACGACCGCGCGACGTGGTCTCACATGCTCCTCCTTGGACGGCGGGTGCAGGTGGTACGGGTGGTGCAGGTCTAGCAGCCAAGTCCGCGCACGTCGATGGGGCCTGCCCGCAACTGCCTTCCCCGTGGCGGGCATTGGCGGACAGGGCGGGACGGACCGGCCCACCGCACTCCGCGGGGCGCCGGTCGCCGGTTCTCCGCCGAAATCGCCCGCGCGTCGATTGCTGCCTAAGGTTGGGCACGCCGACGGAACCGGAGTTCTTCCCGACCGCAGGAGAGTGGGGTGCCATGGCGCGGGGTGTCGAGTCGATCCGGCGGACCGCCCTGGGTGTCCTCGGCGCCGTCCTGCTGCTGGTCGGCGTCGCGCTGCTGGTGCTGCCCGGGCCCGGCCTGCTGCTCGTGTTCGCGGGGGTGGTGCTGCTGGCGCGCGCCGTTCCGGCGTTGGACCGGTTCGTCGCCCCCGTCCGCGTCCGGGCGATGCGCGCGGCCGAGGAGAGCGTCTCCTCCCGATGGCGTATCGCCGGCTCGGTGCTGGTGGGGCTTTTCCTCGTCGCCGCCGGGGTGGTGTGGGGCCTCGTTCCCGAGCTGCCGTACTCCGGATGGGCCACCGGTTCGAGTCTGATCATCTCCGGCTTCGTGCTGTTCGCCCTGCTCGTGTGGAGCCGCCGCCGTGTTCAGGCGGCGCGGCGCGGCTCACCGCCGGAGTCGGGACGAGTGCGCTGAGCCGTCGGGACGGCACACGGCGCACGCGACCGGGGCAGCGGAGCCCCGCCTCGGCCGCGGCCGCTCGGCCGGGCCGGTCCGAGCGGGCACCGCACGACCGGCCACGGGGCGCAGGGCCGCCGGCTGGTAAAATGGGCCCACGCTTTGAGGCGCCCGGGTCCGTACCGAGGGGTACGGGCCCGGTCGCGTTCCGGGCGCCTGATCAGAAAGGTCCCCCATGAACGCGAAGCCGACCGCATCCTTCGACGGCCTCGGGCTGCCGCCGGCGCTGGTGGAGACGATGGCCGGCCTCGGGGTGACGGAGCCGTTCCCGATCCAGGCGGCGACCCTGCCCGACGCGCTGGCCGGACGCGACGTCCTCGGCCGGGCGCGGACCGGATCCGGCAAGACACTCGCCTTCGGGCTCGCCCTGCTCGCCAGGACCGCGGGCCGGCGCGCGGAGTCGAAGCGGCCGCTGGCCCTCGTCCTGGTGTCGACGCGGGAACTCGCCCAGCAGGTGAGTGACGCGCTGGCGCCGTACGCGCGGGCACTGGACATGCGCCTGACCACGGTCGTCGGCGGACTGTCGATCAACCGGCAGACCCAGGCGCTGCGCGACGGCGCCGAAGTGGTCGTCGCCACGCCGGGCCGCCTGGCCGACCTGGTGTCCCGCCGGGACTGCCACCTGAACCACGTGCGCGTCACGGTGCTGGACGAGGCGGACCAGATGTGTGACCTGGGGTTCCTGCCCCAGGTCTCCGGCATCCTGGACCAGGTGCCCTCCGACGGGCAGCGGCTGCTGTTCTCGGCCACTCTCGACCGCGACGTCGACCAGCTGGTGCGGGACCATCTCCACGACCCGGTCCTCGCGTCGGTCGACCCGGCATCGGCCTCGGTGACCGAGATGGAGCACCACGTACTGACCATCCACCCCGCCGACAAGTACGCGACCGCCACCGAGATCGCCGCACGCGACGGCCGGGTGCTGATGTTCCTCGACACCAAGGCCGGCGTCGACCGGTTCACCCGGCACCTGCGGGCCGCCGGCGTGTCCGCGGCCGCCCTGCACAGCGGGAAGTCGCAGCCGCAGCGCACCCACACCCTCGCCCGGTTCGTGGAGGGCGAGCTCACCGTGCTGGTGGCCACCAACGTCGCGGCGCGGGGCATCCACGTCGACGCGCTCGACCTCGTCGTCAACGTCGATCCGCCGGCCGACGCCAAGGACTACCTGCACCGCGGCGGGCGTACGGCGCGCGCCGGGCGGGCGGGGAGCGTGGTCACGCTCGTCACCCCCGATCAGCGGCGTGACGTGAGCCGGATGATGTCCGAGGCCGGAATCCGGCCGACGGTGACCCCGGTGCGCTCGGGCGAGCAGAAGCTGACGGCCATCACCGGCGCGAAGCGCCCGCCGGCCGGACCCGGCAAGGAGGGCGGCAACGCACCCTTCCGCGGGATGGGCACCCGCCCGGGCCGCGCCGCGAAGGGTTCCCGCAAGGCCGTCGAGGCGCGCAAGGCCGCGGAGGCCCGCGCGGCGGCCCGGGTACGCAGAGGCCGCTGACCTCCGGGGGACGGCTGCCCGGGGGCGGGCCCCTGGGACGGCCCCCGGCGCCAGGAACGCGGACCACTGCGCCAAGAACTTTGAACACACCGATGACAAAGTATGGACATGTCAAGCGGAAGTCTCCTACCTTGTCGGCGGAACGTCCGTCATACCGCACGAGACCGGAGCGATATCCGGCACGGTCCGGTCCCCATCTTCCGGAGGACCAATGCGCCAACGGCTCTTATCGCGTGCCCGAAGACACCTCATCCTCCTGCTGACGTCGGCCGTTTCGGTCGGTGGCGCCTGGGCCGCTCCGGCGTCCTCGGCCTCCCCGGCGGCCCTCGCCGACATCCCGCCGCAGGAACCCGGGGTCACGCTGCGCGTGTTCGACGTACAGACGCCCCTGAACGAGCTGTGCACTCTCAAACCGGGCCAGACCCCCAACCACGACAAGCTGATGCCGACGGTCGACTGGTCCACCACCGCCGACTTCGGCGGCATCGCGGACAACTTCGTCTCCGAGGCGTCCGGTTACCTGGTCGCGCCGCGTGACGGGACCTATGTGTTCCGGCTCGTCAGCGACGACGGCTCCCGGCTGACCCTCGACGACACCACGGTGATCGACCACGACGGACTGCACGGCGCGGAGCCCAAGGACGGCACGGTCGAACTCACCGCGGGAGCGCACCCGCTGCGCATCGAGCACTTCGACCGCGGCGGCGGCCAGCAGTTGCAGCTGTCCTGGATGCCGCCGGGCGAGAGCGGGTTCACCGTCGTACCCACCGAGGCACTGAGCACCGACGCCGGAGTCGTCCGGGTGACGGCGCCGGGCCGCAAGGAGTGCGAGGCGGGGCGCGACACCCCGGGCGACGGTCTTCCGCTCACCTCCGTGCGCCCCGACCTCGACCTCACCGACCTGCGCCCCGACGGCTTCGAACCGCAGGTCACCGGCATGGACTGGCTGCCCGACGGTCGCCTGGCGATCAGCACCTGGGGCGGCACCGACAACGTTGCCGGAGAGGTGTACCTCCTGGACAACGTCACCGGTGCGACCAGTCGCGACAAGGTGACCGCCGAGAAGGTGGCGAGCGGGCTGCGCGAGCCCATGGGCATCAAGTACGTGGACGGTTCGCTCTACGTCTCGCAGAAGCACGAGCTGACCCGGCTGGTCGACAGCGACGGCGACGACGTGACCGACGAGTACCGCACGGTCGCCACCTGGCCCTACGGCGGCAACTTCCACGAGTTCGCGTTCGGCCTGCTCTACCGCGACGGCTACTTCTACGTGAACCTCTCCGTCGCCATCGACCTCGGCGGCGCGACCACCACCCCGCAGCCCGCGCCCAACCGCGGGACGACCTACAGGATCAGCAAGAAGACGGGGAAGATCAGCCCGGTCGCGGGCGGGCTGCGCACGCCCAACGGCATCGGCTGGGGGCCGGGCGGCGACCTGTTCGCCACCGACAACCAGGGCGGCTGGCTGCCCGCCTCGAAGCTCGTCCAGATCAAGCAGGACCGCTTCTTCAACCACTACACCGAGCCCGCCGGCCCCTTCGAGGGCTCCCCCGTCACCGAGCCGGTGCTTTGGCTGCCGCAGAACGAGATCGGCAACTCGCCCTCCACCCCGCTGTACCTCACCAAGGGCAGGTTCGCGGGCCAGATGCTGATCGGTGACGTCACCTACGGCGGTCTGCAGCGCGCTTATCTGGAGAAGGTGAAGGGCCAGTACCAGGGCGCCGTCTTCCGCTACACCCAGGGCCTGGAGGCGGGCGTCAACCGTGTCTCGATGGGCCCCGACGGTGCGATCTACACCGGCGGTCTCGGCGCCGACGGGAACTGGGGACAGGAGGGCAAGCTCAAGTTCGGACTGCAGAAGCTGACGCCCAACAGCGGCAACACCTTCGACGTCCAGAAGATGCGGGCGGTACCGGGCGGCTTCGACCTGACGTACACCCAGCCGGTGTCCGAGGAGACGGCCGCGGAACTCGCCGCCCGCTACGAGGCCGAGCAGTGGCGCTACACGCCGACCGGCGACTACGGCGGCCCGAAGATCGCCGAGGAGAAGCTGACCGTGCGGTCTGCGACGCTCTCGGACGACGGCCGCACCGTCCGGCTGCGACTGGACGGCCTCCAGCCCGACCGGGTCGTGCACGTGCGCTCCCCGCGCCCCTTCACCTCGGCCTCCGGTGAGATGCTGTGGAGCACCGAGGCCTGGTACACGCTCAACGAGATGCCCGGCAAGCAGCCGCCCGCCGCCACCCTGTACGAGGCCGAGGAGGCGCGTCTGACGGGCAAGGCGGGCATCAACACCGACCACGTCGGCTATTCCGGCAGCGGGTTCGTCGACCGCTACGCCACCGAGGACAAGGTCACGACCACGTTCGACGTGACCGTCCCGAAGCCGGGCACCTACGACGTGGGCCTGCGCTACTCCAACGGCCCGAACCCCTTCGAGGGCACCAAGTCGCTCTCCCTGTACGCCAACGGGAAAAAGGTGCGCCAGACGCAGCTCCCCTCCACCGGGGACTGGGACACCTGGTCCACGCGGACCGAGAGCCTGCGGCTGCGCGCCGGCCACAACACCGTCTCCTACCGGTACGACCCCGGCGACACCGGTCACGTCAACCTCGACCTGATCACCGTGCACCCGCACGGCGCCGAGGTCGCCCTGTTCGACGGAACCGCCGCCTCGCAGGAGCAGTGGCAGCACACGGACGGACGGCAGGTGGCGTGGCCGCCGGCCGAGGAGAGGTCGATGGAGGTGTGCTGCGGCGACATCCGCACCAAGGACGCCTACCAGGACTTCAAGCTGCACGTGGAGTTCCGCGTGCCGCTGCTGCCGGACGACGTGACCGGGCAGGACCGCGGCAACAGCGGCATCTACCTCCAGGACCGCTACGAGCTGCAGATCCTCGACTCCTACGGTGACACCACCCCCGACACCAACGAGGCCGGGGCGATCTACCTGAAGAAGGCACCCGACACCAACGCGGCGACGGCCCCGGAGACGTGGCAGACGTACGACATCGTCTTCCGTGCCGCCCGCTTCGACGAGAACGGCGCCAAGACCGCCGACGCGCGGGTGACGGTGGTGTGGAACGGCGAGACGGTCCACGACGACGTCGCCCTCGACGGGCCCACCGCGGCGGGCAGGGCCGAGACGCCGGCCGCCGGGGCGATCCGGCTCCAGGACCACGGCAACAAGGTCCGGTTCCGCAACATCCGGGTCGAACCGCTGGACTGACCCGAAGCCGTGCGGGGCGGTCCCTGAACGCCGCCCCGCACCCCCGCTCCACGGGTCCACTGGGCGAACCGGTGCCGCGGGCGCCTCTGGGTAGGCTGAGGCGACAAACACCTGCCCGTCGAACAAGGAGCGGAATTGAGCGAGCCGGCGTCCATCGCCCTGCAGAAGGAGATCGCCCGGGAACTGGAGGTCGCGGAGACCTTCGACGCCGAACGGGAGATCGAGCGCCGGGTGGCCTTCCTCGCCGAGCGGCTGACCTCCACCGGTCTGCGCGCCCTCGTGCTCGGTATCAGCGGCGGTGTCGACTCGACCACCGCGGGCCGGCTGTGCCAGCTCGCCGTGGAGCGGGCCCGCGCCGCGGGACACGAGGCCCGCTTCTACGCGATGCGGCTGCCGCACGGCATCCAGGCGGACGAGCACGACGCCCAGCAGGCGCTCTCCTTCATCCAGCCGGACCAGGTGCTGACCGTGGACATCAAGCCCGCCGGCGACGCGACGCTCGACGCCCTGCTCGCCGCCGACGTGGCCTTCCGCGACGCCCAGCACCAGGACTTCGTGCACGGCAACATCAAGGCCCGGCAGCGCATGATCGCGCAGTACGCCGTGGCCGGAGCGCACGGCGGCCTGGTCGTCGGCACCGACCACGCCGCCGAGGCGGTCTCCGGCTTCTTCACCAAGTTCGGCGACGGCGCCGCCGACGTCGTACCGCTGACGGGCCTCACCAAGCGCCGCGTGCGCGCCGTCGCGGACGCGCTGGGCGCCCCCGCCGAGCTGGTGCGGAAGGTTCCGACGGCCGATCTGGAGACCCTCGACCCCGGCAAGGCCGACGAGGACGCCCTCGGGGTCACGTACGACGAGATCGACGACTTCCTGGAGGGCAAGCCGGTGAAGGAGCAGGCCTTCGAGACGATCGTCACCCGCTACCGGCAGACCGACCACAAGCGCCGGATGCCGATCGCTCCCTGACCGGCGGCCGGTGGTGGCTTCGGCCGCCACCGGCGACCACCGCGCCGACCATGTCCTTTATATGCGGTTTGCCGGAAGCCGCCTTAGTCTGTCCGAGGAGGTGCCCGAACCAGGACCGACACCGGCCGGAGAGGCGGAGCGAACATGGCGGACTTCATCGGCGCGGTGGACCAGGGAACCACCAGCACCCGGTTCATGATCTTCGACCACGGGGGCAACGAGGTCGCGAAGCACCAGCTGGAGCACGAGCAGATCCTCCCCCGCTCCGGGTGGGTGGAGCACGATCCGGTGGAGATCTGGGAGCGCACCAACTCGGTGATGCAGAACGCCCTGCGCAACGGCGGTCTGTCGGGGACCGACCTGGCGGCCATCGGCATCACCAACCAGCGGGAGACCACGGTGGTCTGGGACCCGCGCACCGGCCGCCCCTACTACAACGCCATCGTCTGGCAGGACACCCGCACCGACGCCATCGCGGCGAACCTGGAACGCACCGGCCGGGGAGACGTCATCCGCCGCAAGGCCGGGCTGCCGCCCGCGACGTATTTCTCCGCCGGAAAGATCCAGTGGATCCTGGAGAACGTCGACGGCGTCCGCGAAGCGGCGGAACAGGGACACGCGGTGTTCGGCAACACGGACTGCTGGGTCCTGTGGAACCTGACCGGTGGTCCCGACGGCGGCATCCACGCCACCGACGTGACCAACGCGAGCCGCACCATGCTGATGGACCTGGAGACGCTCGACTGGGACGACGAGCTGCTGGGCTTCTTCGGCATCCCGCGGAGCATGCTGCCCGCCATCCACCCCTCCTCGCACCCGGATGCCTACGGCACGACCCGGACCTCCCGGCCGCTGCGCGCCGCCGTTCCCATCACCGGGGTCCTGGGCGACCAGCACGCGGCGACCGTCGGCCAGGTCTGCTTCTCGCCCGGTGAGGCCAAGAACACCTACGGCACCGGCAACTTCCTGGTCCTCAACACCGGCACCGAACTGGTCCGCTCCCAGCACGGCCTCCTGACCACCGTGGCCTACCAGTTCGGCGACAACCCTCCGGTCTACGCGCTGGAGGGTTCCATCGCGGTGACCGGGTCCGCCGTGCAGTGGCTGCGCGACCAGATGAAGATCATCAAGACCGCCGCCGAGAGCGAGGAACTCGCCCGCACGGTCGACGACAACGGCGGCATGTACTTCGTCCCCGCCTTCTCCGGCCTGTTCGCCCCGTACTGGCGCTCCGACGCCCGGGGCGCGATCGTCGGCCTCGCCCGGTACAACGACAACGCCCACCTGGCACGGGCGACGCTGGAGTCCATCTGCTACCAGAGCCGCGACGTAGTCGAGGCCATGGAGCAGGACTCCTCGGTCCACCTGGACGTGCTCAGGGTCGACGGCGGTGTGACCGCCAACGACCTGTGCATGCAGATCCAGGCGGACGTCCTCGGTGTCCCCGTCAGCCGCCCGGTCGTCGCGGAGACCACCGCCCTCGGCGCGGCCTACGCGGCGGGGCTGGCCACGGGCTTCTGGCAGGACACCGACGAACTTCGCACCCACTGGAGCGAGTCCCGGCGCTGGGAGCCCCAGTGGTCCGAGGAACGGCGCGCGGAGGGTTACGCGGGCTGGAAGATGGCGGTGGAGCGCACGCTCGACTGGGTCAAGGTCCCGGAGAGCTGATCCCTGCGGGCGGTGTGCTCGCGGTAGCGGCCGGGGACACCGCGAATTCGGTCGCGGCCGGGCCGACGCTGGTGTTGGCTGTCGGGCGTGGATCTCTTCTCCAGTTCCTGGTCGGCCCTGCTCGCCGCGGTCGCCGACCTCTCCGACGAGGACTTCGCCCGGCCGTCCGGCTGCACCGGCTGGCTCGTCCGGGACCTGGTGTGCCACCTGGTCGTCGACGCCCAGGACGTCCTGGTCACCCTGGCCACCCCGACCGCCGAGGAGCCGACCCGCGACGCGGTGACCTACTGGCAGGTGGTCGAGCCCCCGACGGGAGACGATCCGCTCGACGCGCTGATCGTCCGCCTGGCCGCCGCCTACGAGCAGCCGGGGCTGCTCAAGTTCCACCTCGACGACGTCGGTTCCGCCGCCGGCCGCGCCGCCGCGCTCGCGGATCCCGTCGGCCGGGTCGGCACCCAGGACCAGGTACTCACGGCGGGGGACTATCTCTGCGCGTACGTACTGGAGTGGTCCCTGCACCACCTCGACCTGATCGCGCACCTCCCGGAGGCGGCGCCACCGCCCGCGGAGGGGCTCAGGCGGGCGCGGGAGCTGCTGGAAGGGGTCGTCGCGGCACCGTTCCCCGCGTCGTTCACCGACCGGGACGCGCTGCTGATCGGCACCGGACGGCGAGCGCCGACCTCGGCGGAGACGGCCGCGCTGGGCGAGTTGGCGGCTCGGCTTCCCTTTCCCGTCGGCTGACCGGTCCGTCCGGCCCCGCACCGCTGCTGGGTCAGCCGACCGGACGACAGGGCCGCGTCCCCGGTCTCCGCCCGGCCCTCCGGCACGGCCCAGCGCACGCCCGACTCCGGCGGCACGTGCACGCGCACGCCCGAATCCGGCGGTGCGTCCGCGCGCACGCCGGAAGGCACCCTGCATCGACCCGTCCGAGGACGACGGCCCGTCCCTGACCGTCCGCACGCCCGGCGGCGGCGAACGGGTCGTCCCCCTGGACGGCCCGCACGGGCCGTCACCCGCTCGCCGACGGCCGCACCGCCTACGTCTCGGGCGGCTTCGCCCGCGACGGCTACCGGAACGGCCTGAGCGTCGTCGTCGAGGTCGGCACCGGCCGGGTGACGCGCGTCCCGGTGGGCGAGCGGCCACTGGCCGTCGCGGTCCTCGGCGACAGGGGCCGGGCGGCGCGTGAGCCACCGGGGCCGAACGGCCCGCGGTCGGGACCGAGTGGCCCCTGGTGTCCCGTGCCGGTCGGCGGGACGCTCGAGTCGACAGCCCCCGGCGTGCACCCGAAGGGTACGGCGAGAGGCGGCCGGACGAACGGCGTTCTCGGACCGTCCAGCCGACCGCCCCGCCGAGCGGTTCCCTCGCCGTCCGTCCGCGGTGACCGCACGAAAGGAGCCGGAGCGATGACCTCTGCCACCACCCTGTCCGCGGCCCTCCCCAGCGACCACCGCGAGCGACTCATGCGGATCGCACGGGAGGTCTCCGTCGCGGAGGGCACCCGCCTCTTCGAGGAAGGACGGCGCGCCGACCGGTTCTGGATCGTGCGGACCGGCACGGTCAGCCTCGACCTGCGCGTCCCCGGCCGCCGGGCCCCCGTCATCGAGACGCTGGGCCACGGCGAACTCGTCGGCTGGTCCTGGCACTTCCCGCCCTACCTGTGGCAACTGGGCGGCGAGGCCACGACGCCGGTGCGGGCCTGGGAGTTCGACGCGGACGCCATGCGGGAGATGTGCGCCCGCGATCCCGAGTTCGGCCGCACGGTCGCCGTCTGGGTCGGCAAGGTGGTCGCCCACCGGCTGCAGGCGGCCCGGATCAGGCTGCTCGACCTGTACGCGCCGTACGGCAGCGGCGGACTGCTCTGACCGGCCGGGCCGGCACCTCGCGATCAGCCCTCGTCCGGCACCGGCGCCCGCCACTCCAGGGTGGTGCCGCCGTCCGCGGGGCTGGTGAGCCGTAGCTCGCCGCCCACCTGAGCGGCGCGTTCCGCCAGGTTGCGCAGCCCGCTGCGGCGGCCTCCGGACGGTATGCCGACGCCGTTGTCCGTGACGGTCAGCCGCACCTCGCGGCCGTCGGTCTCCAGGGCCACGGCGACCCGGTCGGCCCGCGCGTGCCGGGCCACGTCGGTCAGGGCCTCCGACAGCACCGCGACCACGTGCTCGGCGATCCGGCCGGGCACCTCCGTGTCCAGCAGGCCCTCCATCCGGAGGCTGGGGGCGAAGCCCAGGACCGGGGCCGCCTCACCGACGACCCGCACCGTACGGCCCCGCAGCCCGGCGCCGGCGGCGGTGCCGCGCGCCCGGAGACCGAAGATCGTCGACCTGATGATCTTGATGGTCTCGTCCAGGTCGTCCACCGCCCGCAGCACCCGCTCCGACGCGGAACCGTTGTCGATCAGACGGCCTGCGCTCTGGAGCGTCATGCCGGTGGCGAACAGCCGCTGGATCGCCAGGTCGTGCAGGTCCCGGGCGATCCGGTCCCGGTCCTGGAGCACGGCGATCTGCTCGGCGTCCCGGCGCCGCTCCGCCAGTTCCATCGCGAGGGCGGCCTGCGCGGCGAATCCCTGCAGCGGCTCGGTCTCCTTCGCGGAGAACACCGCCTTGCCCGCCTGCCGCACCAGCAGGACCACGCCCCGCATGCCTTCGCCGGCGGCGCCGAAGGGCACCGCCACCGCCGGTCCGAGCCCGGTGAACCGGGGCGCGGGATCCGTGCCGGGCCGGGCTGAGCCGTTCTGGGGGCCGAACGGCCCTAGCCCGGGGCTCGCCGACGGCGCTCCAATGAATCGACCGTACCTGTGACTCCGACGAAAGCATGCCATGACCTGCGAGCACGTCCCCTCGACCCCGGTGGCGCCGCGTCGCAGCATCGAGCTGGGCGCCGAGGAGGCCCTCGCGCTGCTGGGCAGTGTCTCCCTGGGGCGGGTCGTCTTCACACGGCAGGCGCTGCCGACGATCCGGCCGGTCAATCATGTCCTGGACCACGGCGACATCGTCATCCGCACCCACGAGGGGGCGGCCCTGACCTCCCGTACGCAGAAGGCCGGTGATCCGGGTGTCGTGGTCGCCTACGAGGCCGACTCGATCGACCCGGACACGCACCTGGGGTGGAGCGTCGTGGTGACCGGCTACGCCCGGCCGGTGACCGACGCCGGGGAACTGGCCCGCTATCAGGCCCTGCTGCGCCCCTGGGTCGACCGGACGATGGACTACGCGATCCGGATCGTCCCCGACCTGATCACCGGCGTCCGGCTCGCCGAGGCGCGGCCGTCCACCCGGGTGTGACACCGTCCGGCAGCGCGGGGACAGGGCCGGAGGGAGCCCGTCCCAGGGACCTTGAGTCCCGGCACGACGCGGCCTCATGGGGACCAACGGCCCCGTTCCGGCGTCCGTTGGTCCTGCATACGCCACCGGGGGCACAACGGGGCGAAAACGCGGGCCGCCCGCTGGTACACAGGGACTCGCCGCCGCATCCGGTGCCGCGGTCACCGACTCCCCCATCCCCTTACGGGAGGTTCCATGCTGTCCGCAGAGTCCGCGTCCGTGGTCCGGGCCACGCTGCCCGCCGTGACCGGAGCGCTCGACGAGATCGCGTCGCGCTTCTACGGCACGATGTTCCACGACCGGCCGGAACTGCTCGACGGGCTGTTCAACCGGGGCAACCAGGCGAGCGGCGCCCAGCGACGGGCGCTGGCCGGTTCGATCGCCGCGTTCGCGGGCGCGCTGCTCGACCACCCGGACACCCGTCCGGACACCCTGCTGGAGCGCATCGCGCACAAGCATGTCTCCGTCGGCATCACCGACGACCAGTACACGATCGTGCACAAGTACCTGTTCGCCGCGATAGCCGACGTCCTGGGCGACGCGGTCACCCCTGAGGTGGCGGCCGCCTGGGACGAGGTGTACTGGCTGATGGCCGGTGCGCTGATCGCCATGGAGGCGCGTCTCTACCACGAGACGGGGCTGCGGCCCGGCCGCATCTGGCGCCGGTGGACGGTGGTCGAGCGCCGCACGGAGACCCCGGACGTGGTGTCCTTCGTGATCCGCCCGGCCGACGGCGAGCCCGCGCCGCGCGCACGGGCGGGCCAGTACGTCAGTGTGCGCGTGCTGATGCCCGACGGCGTGCGGCAGTTGCGCCAGTACAGCCTGTCCTCGGAGCCCGGTGGCGAACTGCGCCGGATCACCGTCAAACGGGTCGCCGGCACGGAGGGGGCACCGGACGGCGAGGTCTCCAACCTGCTGTTCGGCGACGTGTGCCGCGGTGACGAACTGACCCTGTCGACGCCGTCCGGCGACATCGTCCTGGACGACGCCGAGGACTCCGCCCCCGTCGTGCTGGTCTCGGCGGGCATCGGCTGCACGCCCCTCACCGGCATGCTGTCCCACCTCGCGGCGCTCGGGTCCACCCGCCCGGTGCTGGTCCTGCACGCCGACCGCTCTCCCGCCGAGCACGCCCTGCGCGCCGAGACGCGGGAGCTGGTCGAGCGGCTGCCGGACGCCCGTGCCGTGTTCTGGTACGAGCGCCCCGGCCCGGAGGAACCGGAGGCGCGCAGTGGCCTGATGGACCTGTCCGGCCTCGAACTGCCTGACGGGGCCGCGGTGTTCATGTGCGGTTCGCTGCCGTTCATGCGCGGGGTGCGCGCCCAGCTGCTCGCCGCCGGTGTCCCCGCCCGCCGCATCCGGTACGAGGTCTTCGGTCCCGACCTGTGGCTGGCGGACAGCGCGGACACGGCGCCGGCGCAGACCTGATGACGGTGTCCTGCCCCCTCCGGTCACGCGGCCGGAGGGGGCAGGGCGCTGCCCGCCCGCGCCCGCACGGCCTCGACGGCCTCCCACTGCTCGGTGGTCAAGGTCGCCAACGCGGCGGGGAAGACGCCGTCCTGTTCCTTGAGGATGTGCTCGCGCAGCTGGGCGAGGACGTCCAGCAGCCGGTCGGGCCGGGCCGGGTCGGCCGGCACCCCGTCGGCGGCCTCGGCCAGTACGGCCTCGATCCGGCGGTGTTCCGCTTCCAGGGCGGCGATCCGGTCGGGGAACTCGGCGGCCATCGCGGGGAACAGGCCGTGCTCCTCCACCTGGGTGTGGGGCGCCAGGACGGCCGCGATGCGCCGCGCGAGACCGGCGGCGGTGACGGTGTCGCCCGTGCCGCGGGCCGTGCGCACCCGGCTGAAGAGGGCCACCACCGCGTCGTGTTCGCGGGTGAGTTCGTCGATCGAGGTCAGCGACTGGCAGCCGCAGTACTCGCACATCGCGGCCTCCTGATTGTCTCGCAGAGGGTGGGAGCCGGGGGACGCCGGGCCCGAAGGCCCGGCGGCTCAGTCGGCGGGGGCGGCGGAGGCGTTCGGACGGCTGCTCCGCGGCCGTCCGGCCGAGGCGGGTGGCGGCGTAGGCCAGTGCCGCCGCCGCCACGGCGCCGAAGAGGACCAGGCCGAGCGCGTACGACCCGTACGTGCCGTAGCGGGAGCCCATGACCAGGGGTGGCACGAAGCCGCCCAGGCCGCCGGCGGCGCCCACGACACCGGTGACCGACCCGAGCTTGTTCGCCGGGGCCGGCAGCAGGGCCACCAGGGCGAACACCGCGCCGCTGCCCGCGCCGAGTGCGGCGGCCAGGGACAGGAACGCGGCGGTGCCGACCGGCGTCAGTGCGGGCGTCGAGGACTGGACGAGCGCCGCGGCCAGCACCACCACCAGCGTGCCGGTCACCACCCGCACCGGGCCGATCCGGTCGGAGAGCCAGCCGCCGACCGGGCGCATCGCCACGGCGAGCAGCACGAACCCGGCCATGCGGTTCGCCGCGTCGGCCCGGGTGAGCCCGTAGCCGGTCTTCAGGTAGGTGGGCAGGTAGACGGAGAAGGCGACGTAGCCGCCGAAGGCCACCGCGTACAGCGCGGACGCCTGCCACGTGGTGCCGAGGCGCAGGGTCGGCCAGCCTGCGGGCGAGCGGCACGGTGGGCGCGGTGTGTCCGGGGGCGTCCCTCAGCAGCAGCGCCGCCGCGACCGCGCAGACCGCCAGCACCGCCGCGGTGATCAGGAACGGTGCGGACAAGCCGTGTGCGTCCACGAGTCTCACCGTCGTCAGGGCGCTGATCGCGGTGCCGCCCATGCCCATGCCGAAGACGCCGATGGCGAGGCCGCGCCGCTCGGGCGGGAGCCAGAGGCCGTGGGCGTCGACGAACACCTCTGCCACGCGGGTGCGGTGTGGGCCGGTTCGGTGGCGGGCGTGGCCATGGTCGCGGGGCTCGGCATGCTGTGCGCCCGGCGGCTGCTGTCCAGACGGATCCGGCTGGGCACCGACCCCAGCGACAAGGTGCTGTTCCCGCTGCTGTCCCTGACCTTGCTGCCGCGCACAACGTCTTCGGCGGCGGGTACGACCACCGGGGCACGGTGTCGGTGTGGTTCCGCGCCCTGTTCGTGCTCGGGCCCCGGCCGGAGGCGATCGCCGACGCCCCGCTGCTCTTCCGGCTGCACGCGCTGAGCGCCTGCCTGCTCTTCGCGGCCTGGCCGTTCACCCGGCTGGTGCACGTCTGGAGCGCACCGGTCGGATACCTGGTCCGGGCCTGTCTGGTTACCGGCGCCGCGGCACCCCGGAACCGGTCTCGCGGGCCCGGGCGAAAGCCAGGACGTAGTCCTGGGCGGCGGGACCGGGTCCGGCATCAGGTCGACGGACGTGTTCGCCGTCCTCCCGGGCCGCCCTCGGCCCGCGCCGACCGGCGCGAGCAGGCCGAACGCCTTCCCGTCCTCGCCCTGGACGGCCTGCGTCCCGGGGCACCGCGACCCGCATGACAGTGCCTGCCCTCGCGTAGACTCCGCGCCATGGGTCGATGGGAGCCGAACGCGCGCGGCCGCCTGGAGCAGGCGGCGCTGGAGCTGTACGCGGAGCGCGGCTACGAACAGACCCCGGTGGCCGAGATCACCAAGCGTGCGGGGCTGACGGAGCGGACGTTCTTCCGGCACTTCGCCGACAAGCGGGAGGTTCTCTTCGCGGGCTCCGGCAGGCTGGCGGAGCTGTGCGTGGGCGCCGTCGCGGCGGCGCCCACGACGGCGACGCCGATGGAGGCGGTGGCCGCCGCCCTCGACGCCGCGGCGGGCGTCTTCGAGGAGCGCGGCGACCTGGTCGGCCGGCGGCAGAGCGTCATCGACGCGAACGCGGAGCTGCGGGAGCGGGAACTGATCAAGCTCGCGTCCCTCTCGGACGCGCTCGCCGACGCGCTGCGCGACCGCGGCGTGGACGAACTGACGGCGCGGCTGACCGCCGAGGCGGCGATCGCCGTGCTCAAGGTCGCCTTCAGGCGCTGGATCGACGGGGGGCAGGAGCGACTGCTGCGACCACTGCTCACCGAGTGCTTCGACGTGCTCCGCACGGCATCCGCACGAGGTGCGGTGGGCGCCGGTTAGCCATGCGGCCCGGCCTCCGTGCGGCGCCGGGCGGCGTGCGGGGACCCGAGGAGGTCGACGGACCTCGCTCCGGCCGGCCCGTCTCCCGTACGCCGGGGCCGTCGGTGTCCGGCCGTGCACGCCCAAGATCCGGGACCGCATGGGAGCGACGCCGGGCCCGTCGGTGAACCGGTGTGCAGCGTCGGTGAACCGGTCTACAGCAAGGGGCCGTTGCGACGTAGGTTGTGGTCAAGCACCCACGCCTCGGCTGAAAGACGGACCGCACCCATGAGCGACCCCTCGACGACCCCCGGCAACGCGACGCAGCAGAAGATCGACACGTCCGTGCCGCACTCGGCCCGGATCTGGAACTACTGGCTGGGCGGGAAGGACAACTACCCGGTCGACGAGCAGGCCGGCGACGCGTACACCGCCGTCTTCCCCGGCATCGTCACCATCGCCCGCAGCAGCCGCGCGTTCCTGCGCCGCAACATCACCCACCTGGTCGCCGAGGCGGGCATCCGGCAGTTCCTCGACATCGGCACCGGTCTGCCGACCGCCGACAACACCCACGAGGTCGCCCAGCGCATCGCGCCCGAGACGCGGATCGTCTACGTCGACAACGACCCGATGGTCCTCGCCCACGCCCGTGCGCTGCTCTACTCCACCCCCGAGGGCGCGACCGCCTACATCGACTCCGACGTGCACGACCCCGACGCCGTGCTGGCGGCCGCCGCCGAGACGCTGGACTTCGACAGGCCCGTCGCCCTGATCCTCAGCAACATCCTGGGCCACATCCCCGACTACGACCGGGCGCGCTCCGTCGTCACCCGGCTCGTCGGCGCCCTGCCGTCCGGCAGCTACCTCTCGATCAACGACGGTTCGCGAGGGATCGACCCGGAGTTCGAGCGGGCCCAGGACGCCTACAACGAGAGCGGTGCCGCACCGTACATCCTGCGCACCGTCGACCAGATCACGGCGTTCTTCGACGGTCTGGAACTGGTGGAGCCCGGCGTGGTCCCGGTGACCCTGTGGCGTCCGGAGGCGGGCGCCGACGACCCGAAGCCCATCGGCGAACACGGTGGACTCGCCCGCAAGCCGTGACGTTGTGACCCGCGCCGTACGGAAAGGAAACCGCACCATGTCCACATGGCCGTTGCCCGAGTCGTTCCCCAGCGGTTCGGGCACCGTCCGCTGGAACCGGCTGGGCGCCCCGGGCGGGCGTCCGCTGGTCCTGCTGCACGGCACGCCCTTCTCCTCGTACGTCTGGCGCGCGGTGGCCCGCTCACTGGCACGCGACCACCAGGTGTTCGTCTGGGACATGCCCGGCTACGGGCTGTCGGAGAAGGCCGCCGGTCAGGACGTGTCGCTGGCCGCGCAGAGCCGGGTCTTCGCGGAGCTGCTGGACCACTGGGGGCTGGAGCGGCCCTTCGTGGCCGCCCACGACTTCGGCGGTGCCGTCGCGCTGCGGGCGCATCTGCTGCACGGCGCCCGGTACGGGGCACTCGCCCTGGTCGACCCGGTCGCGCTGGCGCCCTGGGGATCGCCGTTCTTCCGGCTGGTCCGCGACCACGCCGAGGTCTTCGGGCAGCTGCCCGAGGCGCTGCACCGCGCGCTGGTGCGCGAGTACGTCGGTTCCACCGGTGGCCCGGGGCTGCACCCGGCGGTCCTGGACCGGCTGGTCGAGCCATGGCTCGGCGAGTCGGGGCAGCCGGCCTTCTACCGGCAGATCGCCCAGGCGGACCAGCGGTACACCGACGAGGTACAGGACCGGTACGCCGGTATCGACGTCCCCACGCTGGTCTGCTGGGGTGAGGACGACGCCTGGATTCCCGTGGCCAAGGGACGCGAACTCGCCGGTCTCGTCCCCGGCGCCCGGTGGGAGCCGATCGCCCACGCGGGCCATCTGGTGCAGGAGGACGCGCCCGCCGAGCTGACGGCGGCCCTGCTCGACTTCTTCCGCCGCCTCTCCTGACGCCCGCGCGCCCCGCGGGGCGGCGGGCGTGCCACAGGGCGGGGCCCCGGGAAACCTGCGTTTCCCGGGGACCCCGCCCTGCTGGGCGATCTCCCGGTCAGGCGGGGGTGATGTTCTCCGCCTGCGGGCCCTTCTGGCCCTGGGTGATGTCGAAGGTCACGGCCTGGCCTTCCTGCAGCTCGCGGTAGCCCTGAGCGTTGATGTTGGAGTAGTGCGCGAAGACGTCGGGGCCGCCGCCGTCCTGCGCGATGAAGCCGAAGCCCTTTTCAGAGTTGAACCACTTGACAGTTCCGCTGGCCATGCCTTTTTGCCTTTCAGCCGTTATCGGATCCGCACCGCGCGAACCCGGAGGTGGTCGTCCTGGTCCTCCGGCATTGCACAGCAAACCGCCCGCACTCCGGCGCGGGCGGTCTGGGCGAACCACGACATCTGCTGCTGACGCTACACGGCATGTCCGAGCCTCACCAGTGAGTAAGGGGTGTGAGCGGGAACCTTGTTGCCGACCGGGGCCCTCGGTCACCGCCTCGCGGGCCCTCGCTGCGCCATCCGGGGGACACGGCGAGGCGGCCGCACGACCCGGTTCCGGAAGTGGTCTAGCTATGAAGAGTCCACACACGGAGTCGGAGATCGATATGACCGTCAGGAAAGCGCTGGCCCTGGTGATCGGCGCTGTCATGTGCACCGGCGTGCTGGCCACCGGCTGCGCCCGGGAGCACGCGGGCGCCTCCTCGCAGGACGCGCACGCAGCCGGGAGTTCCGCGACCCCGCCCCCGGCCCCGCGCCCCGCTCCCCCGCGTTCCTTCCCCCGTCCGCTGCCCGGGGTCGGGCCGGTCCTGCGCGACCGTCTCCCGGCCGGGACCCGGCAGGCCCTGGTGGTCACGGGTGAGACCGAGAGCTCGTCGCAGGCCCAGGTGGTGCTCTACGAGCAGTACCCGGCCGAGGGCTGGCGCGCGGTCGCCGGTCCGTGGCCCGCCCACAACGGCCTGCGCGGCTGGACCGACGACCACGAGGCGGGCGACCTGCACACGCCCATCGGTGTCTTCGGGCTCAGTGACGCGGGGGGCCGGCTGCCCGACCCGGGCACCCTGCTCCCCTACGACGAGGATCCGGACTTCTCCGTGTCGGGTACCGGCTATCTGGGCGAGCCCCTGGAGGGGTCGTTCGACTACGTGATCGCCATCGACTACAACCGGGTGCCCGGCACCACGCCGCTGGACAAGACCCGCCCCCTCGGCGAGGACAAGGGCGGCGGGGTCTGGATCCACGTGGACCACGACGGGCCGACCAACGCCTGCGTGTCCCTGAGCCAGGAGCACATGCGCGCGTTGCTGACCGCCCTGGACCCGGACAAGGAGCCGGTCGTCGTCATGGGCCCTCGAGAGGTCCTGACGCGGTAGGGCGTCCCGGACCGCGTGGCGGCCCGGGTGCCGTGCTCAGCCGACGGGCGGCATGTCGGTGGGCTTCGAGTCGAGACCGGCCCTGCGCTCCCGCCAGGCGCCCCGGGTGAAGTCCGGTATCTCGACGGGGCGGCCGCCCCTGGCCAGCGACGTGACGCTCAGCGGAACGGGCGCGCACCAGGCGGCCGAGTCGTAGACGTCGATGTCCGGCACCAGGCCCGCGCGCATCAGCTGGACCGTGCGCCACTGCAGGACGTAGTCCATGCCGCCGTGGCCGCCGTTGTTCGCGGCGTCGTCGCCGACCTTCTGCCACAGCCAGTGGTCGTACTCCTTGCGGTAGCCCTCGAAGTCGCGCCAGGTGTGGCCGCTGTGGTCCGGTTCGACGTAGATGCGGGCGCCGGTCGGGGCGGGTCCCGCGTAGTCCTCGACGATGCCGCGGCTGCCGGCGAGGGTGTTGATCCGGCTGTAGGGCCGGGGCGAACTCACGTCGTGCTCCGCCCGGATCGTCCTGCCCTTCGCCGTTTCGATCATGCAGGTGACCAGGTCGCCGTTGATGTAGGTCTCCTTCCAGGAGGGGTGGTCCCGCGGGACGAAACGGGCCCGGTAGTCGGCCAGCCCCTTCGGGGCCGTCGTGGTGGCGCGCAGGGTGGTCATGCGGTCGCCGCGGTTGACGTCCATGGCCGCCGCGATCGGGGCCAGCCCGTGCATGGGGTAGAAGGAGGCGGTGCTGCGGGTGTGCCACAGGCGTCGCCAGGAGTCGGTGTAGTAGGTGTCGGAGAAGAGGAGTTCGCGCAGGTCGTGCAGGTAGCCGCCGTGGCCGTTGGTGATGTCTCCGAACAGGCCGTCGTGCGCCGCCTTCAGCATGGCCAGCTCGTTGCGGCCGTAGTTGCAGTTCTCGGACAGGAGCAGGTGCCTGCGGGTGCGTTCGGAGGTGTCGACGAGGTCCCACAGCTGGCGCAGTTCCGTCGCGATGGGGAGTTCCACGACGGCGTGCCTGCCGCTGAGCAGCGCGGCCCGGCCGTGCTCGTAGTGGAACTCCCAGGGCGTGGCGACGTACACGAGGTCGATGTCGTCGCGTCGGAGCATCCGGGCGTAGGAGTCGGCGGAGCCGCCGTACTCGGCGGGGCGCGGGTTGCCCTTGCTCTCCAGGCGGTCGGCGGCGCTCTTGGCCCGGTCGGCGCGGATGTCGCAGACGGCGGTCACGGTGCAGCCGGGCACGGCCGCCCAGCCGGTGATCATGCTCCCGCCCCGGTTGCCGAGGCCGATGATCCCGACGCGGACGGTTCTGTGGGCGGCGAAGGGCACGCCGATCATCGACTTCTGGCCGGGCCTGCGGCGGGGCGCCTGCTCGGCCGCGGCCGACGCGGAGGGGGCGGCGGTTCCGAGCCCGGCCGCGAGCGCGCCGGTGGCGGCGGCCGAGCCCAGGAGCAGGCGGCGGGAGACAGCGGGCGTTTCGGGCATGACGGCAACACTCCTCGTGGCGTTCGCATCACGGTCGGGGCGCGGTCGGGCAACGTCGGGCTGTCGAACACTTTCGGGGCATGACTCTGCGGGGTCTGCCGTGACATGTCAATACGTGCTCGATACAAAGCCGTTCCGAGCACTTCCGCGCACCAAAATGGGCCTATCGAGGTGCCTGAGGGGCGCCGGAGGGGCGCCGGAGGGGCGCCGGAGGGGCGCCGGAGGGGCCGCTACATTCCGTCCTGCACCACCCCGCGCGTGGAGAGCGTGACGGGGTCCTTGTTGGTGAAGTCCCTCGGCGGGATGCCCGGGTGGTGGCCCTCGCCGGGTGGTGGCGCCTGGTCGCGCGGGCCCAGGGTGAGCCGGGAGACGACGCGGTACCGGTCGCTCCGGCAGAGGGAGTGCACGTACTCGACGGGTCGGCCCCGGGTGTCGGTGGTCAGGCGTTCGAAGGGCAGCGCCGGGGAGAGTTCGGGCACGTCGAGCAGGTCGGCCTCCGCGCGGGTGACCACGGTGGGTTCGATGGACTGCACGGCCTCGCTGACCCGGACGTCGTGCCGCTCACCCAGGTGCTCGTACAGGTCGCCCTGCTCCAGTTCCTCACTGGTCAGATCCGAGACGAGGTCGGCCGGTACGTGCAGGTACTCGATGGCCATGGGCGAGCCGTCGACCAGGCGCAGGCGCGCCACGTAGTGGATCTGCGCCGCCGGTGACATGCGCAGCTTGCGGCCCAACCGGGCGCCCGCGGGCAGGGTGCGGACCTCCAGGAGCCTGCTGGTCCAGGCACCGGAGGCCTGCGGGAGGCTGAAGGCCTGCCGGCCGGAGACCAGTTCCTGGGTGATCTTCTCGGCGGCGACGAACATGCCCCGGCCGTGCTCGCGCACCAGCAGTCCTGCGACCACCAGTTCGTCGACGGCGGCCCGCAAGGTGGGCCGGGAGACGCCGAGTTCGGCGCACAGGGTGCGCTCCGAGGGGATCGCGTCCCCCGGGCGCCGTTCCTCGACGAGTTCCAGGATGGCGTCGCGGACGCGCTCCCGCTTGAGCACCGCACCGGAGGCGGCGGCGATCTCCATGCAGTGCTCCCTGACTGGTCTGCTGGTCAGCCGAGCTCACCTGTCCAGATCGGCCGCGAACCAGCCACATCTCGCACCGGACCGGCCGAGAAACCGCGCATACGTGAGGGGTTGACGCCCTCATTGGTCCATGCCACCTTCGAGCAACGCCGACCGGTAAGCCCTGCGTCCCTTACTGGTCAAGTGCGGGTGCGTCGTCGTCCCTTCCAGCTCTCCCCGAGGAGGGCGGTCAGAACAGCCGCTCCTGAGCGGGCGAGGGCCGTGCCCGTCCCTTGCGGCGCGGGGTGCCGGGGGCGGGTGCGGTCTCGCCGAACAGGGGGGCGGTGCCGTACTCGTCCGGCTCGGCCGGGACGGTGGCGGGTCCGGTGCCGACGTTGAGGACCAGTGGGGCGTCCCGGTCGAAGTCGCCCGGCGTCATCGCCACCCACTCACGGTCCTGCCGCTCTCCCACGCACCGACACCTCTCTCGCGCCGCCCGCCGCGACCACGCGACGCTACCAGCCCCGTGAGGGCCGTGTGATCACGGCTCCCACCCGGCACGCATCCATCGTTCCCGGACAGCCGGGGCCCGACGCATCATGATTGATCTCACCTGGACGGTGTTCGACAAGGGCGAGGCCCGGCCGAAGGCCGCCCGTACCTTCCTGACCTGGCTGGCCCGGCCCGAGCAGGACGTGCGCTGGGACATCGAGAAGGCGTTGGAGACGGCGCGGGTACGCCCCCGTCCACCCGGCGTACCCGGAGGTCCCGAAGGCGCTCGGGCAGGCGGTCGTCGCCGTGTTCCTGGGGCGCAGCACCCCCGAGAAGGCGCTGCGGGCCTGCGCCGACGACGCCGACGCCGCCCTGCTCATACCGCGTTGAGGAGCCACACCGCCATGCCGCGCCTCCCCCGCCCCGACGGAGACCAGCGAGCACTCCTGCGAGTACGTCCCCTGGTACCTGCACCACGACAGCGAGATCGACCGGCTGCGGCTGCCCGGAGGCGCCTGTCTGGGCATCGTGGACGAGAACGTGGCCGAGTACGAGCGCACCCGCGACGCGCTGGAGTGCGGGGCGCCGCTCACGGTCGAGGGCACCATGGAGTACGCGCCGCAAACCATCCACAGCATCGTGACCGGCACGCCGCGCACGGTCTGCGGCAACGTGCCGAACCACGGTCTGATCGAGAACCTGCCCGCCCGGGGCACCGTCGAGGTGCCGTGCCTGGTCGACTCCGCGGGCATCCAGCCCACCCGCATCGGCGTGCTGCCCCCGCAGTCGGCGGCCCTCAACCGGGCCTGCCTGAGCACCACCGACCTGGTGGTGCGGGCGACGACGGAGGACGGCCCCCGGCACATCAGACACGCGGCGACGGCCGACCCGGCGACGGCGGCGACCCTCAGGGTCGAGGAGATCTGGCGGCTGTGCGACGACGTGGCCGCGCCCACAGGGACCGGCTGCAACCCGGGCTGCGGGGCGCACTGGCCCTCTGAGCCGACCGTCACGCGGCCGGACTGGTGCGGCCCCGCGTACGGGGGAGAACGCGGGGCCGCACCAGCAAGCTATCGGAGTAACCGGCCGTCTGCCAGACCCGGCGTCGCCCCGACCGCCACGAACCGGCCTCCCCCGGCCCCGACTCGGCCCTCCGCCCCGGCCTTCCGTCGGGCGCCTTCACCCGACCGGCGGACAGGAGCGTCGCCGGGAGCGGGGCGCGCCGCGACGCCGTGCCTGCGGGGCGGGCCGTGCCGGGCACACACTGAGGTCATGGGTAGCTCCGATCCGCCGACGGCGGTGTCACGGCGTTTTTCCGACGGGCCCATGAGCGTGGCGGCGGCCCGCCGGTTCGTGCGTGCCGCCCTGGACGGTGCCGCCTCGGACCTGGTGGGCACGGCCCAGCTCCTGGTGAGCGAGCTGGTCACCAACGCGGTGCTGCACGCGCGCACCGAGGTCGAGGTGAGCGTGGCACGCCTCGACGGCCGGGTGCGGGTACGGGTCGGGGACCGGCGGCCGAGCCGCGGACTCGTACCGCAGCGCTGCTCTCCGTACTCGGGTACGGGACAGGGACTGGCGCTGGTGGAGCACTTGGCCTCGCGGTACGGGACGGACAGTGGTGACGCGGGCAAGACGGTGTGGTTCGAGCTGTGGCCCGACGGTCCCCCGCCGCCGTCGTCCGGGTGGGGGGCCGCCGGGCCGGCGCGGGCCGGCGAGCGGACGGTGACGCTCGTCGACGTGCCGACCGCCCTGGAGTCGGCGTGCCGACAGCACCGGCACGTGGTGCTGCGCGAGCTGGTGCTCGCCGCGTCCGCGGGAGACCTCCTCGGGGTGCCGCCCAGGGACCTCGTGGCAGCCGACGACGTCAACAACGTGATCAGTGCCTGTGTGACGGCGGCGCTGGAGGGACCGGTCCCCGACTCCGGCCTGCGCACCCTGACCCTTCCGCTGCCGGCCGACGCCGTGCCCGCGGTGAGAGCCCTGCGCCGCGTACTCGACCTGGCCGAGGAGCGGGCCCGGGAGGAACGGCTTCTCGCCCTGCCGGCCCTGCCCCGCGGCCGCGCCTTCCAGGAGTGGCTCTTCGACGAGATCACCGCACAGCTGACCGGGGACCCGCCGACCGCCTGGACCGTGGTCCCCCGCGAGCCCGAGATCAGCTCCGCCGAGCTCGTGCCGTGGGACGTCGGCCAGGTAGGGGCCAGCAGGATGCCGACCATCGCCGCCGACGAGGGCAACCGGATCGTCGCGGCCAACGGGGCGGCGGCGGACCTGCTGGGCTGGGGACCGGACGACCTCGTCGGGCGCCGCCTGACCACCCTCATCCCCGAGCACCTGCGCGGGCGGCACACTGCCGCGTTCACCTCGATGCTGCTCACCGGTCGCACCCGCATCGTGGGACGCTCCGTACCGCTTCCGGCGCTCCACCGTGACGGGCGGCTGGTCCCGGTCCGGCTGTACATCCAGACACAGGAGACGGCCGAGGGCCGCACCGTGTTCGTCGCCCAGCTCGTCCCGCGGGCGACCACGTTCCTCGACGGGCCGAGGACTCCCGGCAGAATCAGGGAGGCGGCCGGCGGGGAACCCGACGGAGGCCGGTCACGGACCGTCCCGGAGGCCGACGCCGGGACGGCCGGTGCCCGGGACGGCTTGTCGGCGCTCGACCGGCTCACCCTGCTGGCCGAGTTGGGGGCGCAGCTGAACAACACGCTCGACCTGGAAGAGGGGCTGCAGCGCGCCGGTCGGCTGCTGACGCGGCGGCTGGCCGACTGGTGCGTGGTGGACCTGTTCACCGCCGACGCGCGCGTGGACCGGGCCTGTGTCGTCCACCGGGATCCCCGCGCCCTGCGTCCTGGGGCGTACGAGGGGACGCTCCCGGAGGTCTCCGAGGAGTCGCGCGGCCCGCTGGCCCGGGTGCTGCGCGGCGCCGGGCCACTCCTGCTCACGCACGCCCCGCAACCGGGCCAGACCGAGAGTGCGCTGGACCGGGCGTACGTCGCCCTGTTCCGGGAGCTGGGGGCGGGCAGCGCCGTCGTCGCTCCGCTGCGGGCCCGCCGCAGGATCTTCGGCGCCCTCACGCTGGCCCGCTCGCCCGGCGGCCGGCCGTTCACGGAGGAGGACCTGACGCTGGTCGACGACCTGGTGCACAGTCTCGCGCTGGGGGTGGACAACGCCCGCCTGTACCAGGACACCCGCTCCATCGCCGAACGGCTCCAGCGTTCGCTGCTGCCGGTGCTGCCGGAGGTCGAGGGGCTGCGGCTGGCCGCCCGCTACGCCGCCTCCTCGACGACCGCGCAGGTCGGCGGGGACTGGTACGACAGTTTCGTCGTGCCCGGCGGGAACACCGCGGTGATCATCGGTGACGTCACGGGGCACGACCTCGACGCGGCCATCGCGATGAGCCAGTTGCGCAGCATGCTCCGCGGCATCGCCGTGGACCACGAGGAGCCGCCCGCCGAGGTGCTGCGCCGGCTGGACCTGGCGAACCACAGTCTCCACCGGGAGGCGACCGCCACCTGTGTCTACGGCCTGGTCAAAGGCCCCGCGCACGGCCCCTGGGAGCTGACGCACTCCTCCGCCGGCCATCCGCCGCCGCTGCTCACCACGCGGGACGGCCGGGCCCGCTATCTCGACGGCGGTGCCGGGATGCTGCTCGGCATGGACCCCGACGCGGCCCGTCGCACGGCGCGTGACGCGCTGCCTGCCCACTCGACGCTCCTGCTGTACACCGACGGCCTCGTCGAGCGCCGCGACGAGCCCCTAGACGACGCCCTGGAACGGTTGCGCCGGTACGCCGCCGATCTGGCCCACGAGCCCCTGGAGACGTTCTGCGACGAGCTGTTGATCGGTCTGGGGGCGGACACCGCGGACGACATCGCGGTCCTTGCCGTCCGCCCCGTGCCGCCCTCGTCCGGGCGGCCCGGGGCGGACGAGGAGTGACGATCGGGCCGCCGGGCGCCGTCCGCCCTGCCCGTTCGGGCATCTCCTTCTGCCTCGGCGGCTCCTGACGTCGGCGCGAGGGCGGCGATAGCGTCACCTCGTGAGCATCACGTCCCGGCGAGCGGCCAGATGAACGACGAGCGGCTGACCGTGGCGCAGACGGCCGACGACCCGCACGGCCCCCGGCCGAAACCCGATCGGCCCGGGTCGGACCAGCCGGAACAACCGGAGCAGCCGGAACAGCCGGAGCAGCCCCGCAAGCGAAAGCGCCGTGGGCCGGGGCCTGTCGCCCTGTTGCTGCTGCCGGCTCTCGTGACCGTCACCGGCGTGGCCGCCTTCCTGGCGCTGGGCGGACTGCCGAACCCGTGGCCCGACGACGACTCCGCCGCCGACCCGTCCGCCGCGGTCGGCGTCGACCCCTCGTACATCCCCTGGCTGCGCAAGGCGGCCTCGGCCTGCACCGTCCTCGAGCCGTCCGTGCTCGCCGCGCAGATCGACCAGCTCTCGGGCTGGAGCGACGACTCGGACGAACTCTCGGGACAGAAGGGCATCGCCGCCTTCACCGACGACGAGTGGCGGACCTGGGGCAAGGACGACGACGGCAACGGGCGGTCCTCGCCCCGCGATCCGGCGGACGCCATCATGGCGCTGGGCCGGCGGGACTGCTCGCTGGCCGGGAAGGTGACCGAACTGCGCACCGAGGGCAGGGTCAACGGCGACCTCGTGGAACTGACCCTCGCCGCGTACGCCGCGGGACCGGACGCCGTGACCGAGGCGGGGCGCGTGCCCGCGGCGGCGAAGACGTACCTCGCCGAGGTCCAGGCCCTGCTGCCCCGTTACGAGGCACTCGACCGGGAGGACTCCGGCAGCGCGGGCTCGGCGGCGGGCGCCCTGCTGACCGCGCCGGTGAACCCGCTCACCATCACCTCGCCCTTCGGGTCGCGGGAGCACCCGCTGACCGGGGTGACCAAGCTGCACACCGGCGTGGACTTCGCCGCGCCGCAGGGCGCGCAGGTCGTGGCGGCGCGACGGGGCCGTGTCGTGTTCGCCGCGCTCACCAGCGCGTACGGCAACCGCATCGTGATCGACCACGGAACCATTCAGGGCAAGCGGGTGGAGACGACCTACAGCCACCTCTCCTCCCTGGGGGCGACGGTCGGACAGACCGTGGAGGCCGGGGCCCCGATCGGGCGGGTCGGCTCCACCGGCCTGTCCACCGGCCCCCACCTGCATTTCGAAGTCATCCTCGACGGGTACTACACCGATCCGCGCCCCTGGGTCCTCCCGAGCGGGGTTTGATCCGGCGGATCGTGTCGAAGGACTCAACATGACCCAGTCCAAGCGCGAGACAGAGCGGAAGTACGAGCCGCCCTCCGGCGGCGTCGCCGGGCTGCCCGACCTCACCGGCGTCGGGCCCGTCGCCTCGGTCACCGCGACCGGGTCCGAGGAACTCGACGCGGTGTACCACGACACCGGGGATCTGCGGCTCGCCGCTTCCTCGGCCACGTTGCGCCGCCGTACGGGCGGTCCGGACGCGGGCTGGCATCTGAAGCTGCCACTGACCGGGGACACCCGGGAGGAGGTGTGGGCTCCCCTGTCGGACGACGTACCCGAGTCGCTGCGCGAGCTGACCTTGTCCCGCACGCGAGGCGTTCAGCTGCGTCCGGTCGTGCGCATCCGGTCCACCCGGACCGTGCGGCAGCTGCGCGACGCGGAGGGCAGGGTGCTCGCCGAGCTGAGCCTCGACGAGGTACGCGCGGACGCGGCGGCGTCCGGCGGTGGCCGTGCGGAGTGGGGCGAGCTGGAGGTCGAACTCGCCGACGGTGTTCACGCCGGGCTGCTGGACGTCGTCGAGAAGAAGCTCCGGAAGAAGGGGATCGTCCGCGCCGACAGCCCGTCCAAGCTCGCCCGGGCGCTGCGGGAGACGGGGGCGGCGGTGGAACGAGCGCGTCCCTCGGAGGTGGTGGCCGGATCTCCCGGCGCGTACGTGCTCGCGTACGTGAGCGAGCAGGCCGGCAAGCTGGTGTCGCTGGATCCGGCGGTCCGCCGTGACCTGCCCGACGCCGTGCATCAGATGCGCGTCACGTGCCGACGGCTGCGCGGTTGCCTGCGCTCCTACCGCTCGGTGCTCGACCGGCGGGTCACCGATCCCGTGCGCGCGGAACTGCGGTGGCTGGCGGGCGAGTTGGGAGTGACGCGCGACCAAGAGGTGCTGGGCGAACGGATCGGCGCCGCGCTGGCGGAGCTGCCGGACGAACTCGTGCTGGGTCCCGTCGCCGCCCGGCTGCGCGTGTGGGAGGTGTCCCACGGCGGCGAGGCGCGGTCCCGTACGCGGGAGGCCCTGGCCTCGCCCCGCTATCTGCGCCTCCTGGACGCGCTGGACGCCCTGGTCCGGCAACCGCCCCTGCGCGCCAAGGCCGCGGGGAAGCCCGCCCGTACGATGGCCCGGGCGGTACTCAAGGAGTACGGCCGTCTCGCCGGACGGATGGACCACGCGCTGGCGCAGCCGGCCGGCCGGTCGCGGGAGACAGGGCTGCACGAGGCGCGCAAGGCCGCCAAGAAGCTCCGCTACGCGGCCGAGGTCGCGCGTCCCGCCCTCGGCAAGCCGGTCGCCCGGCTCGGCAAGCGTGCCAAGGCGGTGCAGCAGCTGCTCGGCGAGCACCAGGACGCCGTGGTCGCCCAGGACACCCTGCGGAGGCTGGCGGTGGCCGCCCACGGGGCGGGCGAGTCCGCGTTCACCTGGGGACTGCTGCACGGCCGGGAACGGGCGGGGGCCGACGCCCGGCAGCTGGAGCTGCCCGAGGTGTGGCGGGCGGCGTCGGACCCCGCGCTGCGGGCACCGCTCGAACACTGACCGGCGGTCGCGCCCGGATCGGGGGCCGACTCGCACGATCACGCGAAACGGGCGACCCCCGCGAACATGCGAGACGGCCGACCCCCATCAGCATGCGAGACGGCCGACTCGCACGAGCATGCGAAACGGCCGACTAGCATGATCATGCGAGACGGTCCGCTCTCACGCCGCGCGGGCCCGCTCCGGCACCGCGCGCAGCGGCGCCGCCGGGGTGCGGGTGGCGCTGACCCGGTAGGTGATCCGGTCCGGGTCGGCGAGCGGCTCGCCGAGCGCTATCCGGCCCGCGGCGTGCAGCGTGTCGCACTCGGCGGTCGGCAGCGCGACGTAGCAGCCGCCCCGGCCGGTGGCGGAGTCCAGGGGGCGCCAGTAGCTGTATCTGCGCCGCCCGTCCGCCCGCACGGTGACGAAGACGGGGGTGCGCGCGTCGGTGACGATGCGCAGGACCTCGGCCTCGGCGGCACCGAGCCGGTCGGGGCGCCGGGCCCCACGGAAGTCGGTGGTCTGCGGGCGGGCGGCGGCGGTGAGCGGCATCGGCTGTGGCCTTTCCAGGTCAGTGACTCGAGAACGCCTACCCGGTCCGGCCGGTGTTGATCTCGATGGACGGCATTCTTCAGCACGGCACTGACAACTCCTGCCCGGAGTCTTGCCGGATCGATGACTCAGCACTTAAATCACACCTTGAACTAAGCCTCCGCGCCAAGCGGTTGGCGGATCCTGTCCGCTTCCCCAGAAAGCTCTCGCATGAGACTCAGATCCTTGGGTGTCGCGCTCGTCGCCACGGCGGCGCTCGTCACCCTCCCCGCCCCGATGACGGCCACCGCGGCCGACACTCCCCTCTCCCAGGGCCGGACGGCCACGTCGTCCTCGGCCGAGAACTCCGGAACTCCGTCACGGAACGCCGTCGACGGCGACACGAACACCCGGTGGTCGTCGGCCGCGAGCGACGACCAGTGGCTCCAGGTCGACCTCGGCGCCACCGCCTCCGTCACCCGGGTCGTGCTCGACTGGGAGGCGGCCTACGGCAAGGACTACAAGATTCAGCTCTCCCAGGACGGGAACACCTGGACCGACGCGAAGACGGTCACCGGCGGCGACGGCGGCACCGACACGCTCGACGTCTCGGGCCAGGGCCGCTACGTCCGCATGCAGGGCGTGCACCGGGCCACCCCGTGGGGCTACTCCCTGTGGGAGTTCCAGGTCTTCGGCACCACCGGCGGCACCACGCCCGGCGGTTCGTGCGACACCGCCGACGCCGCGCAGGGCAGGCCCGCCTCCGCCTCCTCCGTGGAGAACGCCGGGACTCCCGCCGCGGCGGCCTTCGACGGCGACGCCGGCACCCGCTGGTCCAGCCAGGCCTCCGACCCGCAGTGGGTGCGGGTCGACCTGGGCGCCGTACGGGACCTGTGCAAGGTCGACCTGAACTGGGAGGCCGCCTACGCCAAGGACTTCCGGATCGAGGCCTCCTCGGACGGGCAGAGCTGGCAGACGCTGAAGAGCGTCACGGGCGCCACCGGCGGCAAGGCCTCCTACGACGTCAGCGGTGCTGGCCGCTACGTCCGCATCCACGGCACGGCCCGCGCCACCGGCTACGGCTACTCGCTCTGGGAGGTCGCCGTGCACACCGGCACCACCGGCACTCCCCCGGTCGAGGGCGGCGGCGACCTGGGACCGAACGTCATCGTCGTGGACCCCTCCACGCCGAACCTCCAGCAGAAGTTCGACCAGGTCTTCGCCCAGCAGGAGTCCAACCAGTTCGGCAGCGGGCGCTACCAGTTCCTGCTGAAGCCGGGCACGTACAACGGGATCAACGCGCAGATCGGCTTCTACACCTCGATCTCCGGTCTGGGTCTCAACCCGGACGACACGCAGATCAACGGTGACGTCACCGTGGACGCGGGCTGGTTCAACGGCAACGCCACGCAGAACTTCTGGCGTTCGGCCGAGAACCTCGCCATCACGCCGTCCAACGGCACCGACCGCTGGGCGGTCGCCCAGGCGGCCCCGTTCCGCCGGATCCACGTCAAGGGCGGCCTCAACCTCGCCCCCAACGGCTACGGCTGGGCCTCCGGCGGCTACATCGCCGACTCGAAGGTCGACGGCACGGTGGGCCCCTACTCCCAGCAGCAGTGGTACACCCGGGACAGCTCGGTCGGCGGCTGGACCAACGGCGTCTGGAACATGACGTTCTCGGGCGTCGAAGGGGCTCCGGCGAGCAACTTCGAGACCGGTCCGTACACCACCCTCGACACCACGCCGGTCTCCCGCGAGAAGCCCTTCCTCTACCTGGACGGCAACGAGTACAAGGTGCGCGTGCCCGCCAAGCGCACCAACGCCCGTGGCGTCTCCTGGCCGGCCAACGCGGGCGGCACCTCCCTGCCGCTCAGCCAGTTCTACGTCGTCAAGCCCGGCGCGACCGCGGCGACCATCAACGCCGCGCTCGACCAGGGACTCAACCTGCTGTTCACGCCGGGTGTTTACCACATCGACCAGACCATCGAGGTCGACCGGGCGGACACCGTCGTGCTGGGCCTCGGTCTGGCCACCATCATTCCGGACGGCGGGGTCGACGCCATGCACGTGGCGGACGTCGACGGCGTGCGGCTCGCGGGCTTCCTCATCGACGCGGGCCCGGTGAACTCCGACACGCTGCTGCGGATCGGCACGCCGGGCGGGAACGCCGACCACTCCGCCAACCCGACGACCATGCAGGACGTGTTCATCCGCGTCGGCGGCGCGGGACCGGGCAAGGCCACCGACTCCGTCGTGGTGGAGAGCGACGACGTGATCATCGACCACACCTGGATCTGGCGGGCCGACCACGGCGAGGGCGTCGGCTGGGAGACCAACCGCGCCGACTACGGCCTGCGGGTCAACGGCGACGACGTCCTCGCGACGGGGCTGTTCGTCGAGCACTTCAACAAGTACGACGTCTACTGGAACGGTGAGCGCGGCCGGACCATCTTCTTCCAGAACGAGAAGGCCTACGACGCCCCCGACGAGGCCGCCGTCACCCACGACGGCATCGTCGGCTACGCGGCCTACAAGGTCGCCGACTCGGTCAACGTCCACGAAGCGGTGGCGCTGGGCAGTTACTGCAACTTCACGTCCGACCCGAGCATCGTCCAGCACCACGGGTTCCAGGTGCCGGTCAAGCCGGGCGTCAAGATGCGCAACCTCCAGGTGATCTCGCTCGGCGGCATGGGCCAGTACCGCCATGTCATCAACGACACCGGCGCGGCCACGTCGGGGACGGACACCGTGCCGTCCAAGGTCGTCCAGTTCCCGTGACCGGCGACGGCGGGGCCGAGTAGAGGGCCCCAGTACGCGTGACGCGCCCCGCAGTGGTGCGGGGCGCGTCACAACCGCCCGGGCCGAAGACCCGTAGCGCTCAGGCGAGTTGGACGAGGAGGTCGCCGCCCTCGACCTGCTGGATGCGGTTGATGGCGAGCCTGGTCACCGTGCCGGACTTCGGGGCGGTGATGGAGGCCTCCATCTTCATCGCCTCGATGGTGGCCACGGTGGCTCCGGCCTCCACCTCGTCGCCCTCGGCGACGGCGAGGGTGACCACACCGGCGAACGGCGCCGCGACATGGCCGGGGTTCGCCCGGTCGGCCTTCTCCGTCACCGGGACGTCGGAGGCGGCCGACCGGTCGCGGACCTGGATCGGGCGGAGCTGGCCGTTCAGGGAGGACATCACGGTGCGCATGCCGCGCTCGTCGGCGTCGCCGACCGCCTGGAGTTCGATGAGCAGCCGGACGCCGGGGTCGAGGTCGACCGTGTACTCCTTGCCCGGGCGCAGCCCGTAGAAGAAGTCCTTGCTGTCGAGGACGCTGGTGTCGCCGAACGAGGCGCGGTGGGCGTCGAACTCGCGGGCCGGGCCCGGGAAGAGCAGCCGGTTGAGCGTCGCGCGGCGGTCCTTGTCGAGACCGGTGCGGTCGTCCTCGGACAGCTCGGCGAGTGGCCTCGCCTCGGCGCGGCCCCGCAGCGCCCTGCTGCGGAACGGCTCGGGCCAGCCGCCGGGCGGGGTGCCCAGCTCGCCGCGCAGGAAGCCGACCACGGAGTCCGGGATGTCGAAGCGGTCCGGTTCGGCCTCGAAGTCCGCCGGGGAGACACCGGCGCCCACGAGGTGCAGGGCCAGGTCGCCGACCACCTTGGAGGACGGGGTGACCTTCACCAGGCGGCCCAGCATCCGGTCGGCGGCGGCGTACATGGCCTCGATGTCCTCGAAGCGGTCGCCGAGGCCGAGCGCGACGGCCTGGGTACGCAGGTTGGAGAGCTGGCCGCCGGGGATCTCGTGGTGGTAGACGCGGCCGGTCGGGGAGGCGAGGCCCGCCTCGAAGGGGGCGTAGACCTTGCGGACGCTCTCCCAGTACGGCTCCAGGTCGCCGACGGCCTGGAGGTCGAGGCCGGTGGGCCGCTCGGTGTGGTCGGTGGCGGCCACGATCGCCGACAGCGACGGCTGCGAGGTGGTGCCCGCCATGGACGCCACCGCTCCGTCGACGGCGTCCGCCCCGGCCTGGACCGCGGCCAGGTAGGTGGCGAGCTGACCGCCGGTGGTGTCGTGGGTGTGCAGGTGCACCGGAAGGTCGAACTCCCGGCGCAGCGCGGAGACCAGCGTCGCGGCGGCCGGGGCGCGCAGCAGGCCGGCCATGTCCTTGACCGCAAGCACATGGGCGCCGGCGTTCACGATCTGCTCGGCGAGCCGCAGGTAGTAGTCGAGGGTGTAGAGCCGCTCGGAGGGGTCGGACAGGTCGGCGGTGTAGCAGAGCGCGACCTCGGCGACGGCGGTGCCGGTCTGCCGTACGGCCTCGATGGCGGGCCGCATCTGCTCGACGTCGTTGAGGGCGTCGAAGATGCGGAAGACGTCGATGCCGGTGGCGGCTGCCTCCTGCACGAAGGCGTCGGTCACCTCGGTCGGGTACGGGGTGTAGCCCACGGTGTTGCGGCCGCGCAGCAGCATCTGGAGGCAGAGGTTGGGCACCGCCTCGCGCAGGGCGGCCAGCCGCTCCCACGGGTCCTCGGCGAGGAAGCGCAGGGCGACGTCGTAGGTGGCGCCGCCCCAGCACTCCAGGGACAGCAGCTGGGGCAGGGTGTGGGCCACGACGGGCGCCACGGCGAGCATGTCCTTGGTGCGCACCCGGGTGGCGAGCAGGGACTGGTGGGCGTCGCGGAAGGTGGTGTCGGTGACGCCGATGGTGGAGGACTCGCGCAGCCGTCGGGCGAAGCCCTCGGGGCCCAGCTCGGCCAGCAACTGCCGGGAGCCGGCCGCGGGTTCGCCGGCGGGCACGGCCGGCAGCTTGGTCAGCGGGTCGATCAGCTCGGGGCGCTCGCCGTGCGGCTTGTTCACCGTGACGTCGGCGAGGTAGGTCAGCAGCTTGGTGCCGCGGTCGGCGGAGTGCCGGGCGGTGAGCAGGTGCGGGCGCTGCTCGATGAACGAGGTGGTGACCCGGCCGGCCTGGAAGTCGGGGTCGTCCAGGACCGCCTGGAGGAAGGGGATGTTGGTGGCGACGCCGCGGATGCGGAACTCGGCGACCGCGCGCCGGGCGCGGTTCACGGCGGTGGTGAAGTCCCGTCCCCGGCAGGAGAGCTTGACCAGCATCGAGTCGAAGTGCGCGCTGATCTCCGTACCGGCGTGGGTGGTGCCGCCGTCGAGCCGGATGCCCGAGCCGCCCGGCGAGCGGTACGCGCTGATCCGGCCGGTGTCCGGGCGGAAACCGTTGGCCGGGTCCTCGGTGGTGATGCGGCACTGGAGGGCCGCACCGCGCAGGGTGATGTTCTCCTGGGCGAGCCCGAGGTCGGCCAGCGTCTCACCGGCGGCGATGCGCAGCTGGGACTGGACCAGATCGACGTCGGTGACCTCCTCGGTCACCGTGTGCTCGACCTGGATGCGCGGGTTCATCTCGATGAAGACGTGGTTGCCGTCCCGGTCGACGAGGAACTCGACGGTGCCGGCGTTGCGGTAGCCGATCTGCCGGGCGAAGTTCACGGCGTCGGCGCAGATCCGCGTCCGCAGGGCCGGGTCGAGGTTGGGCGCGGGCGCCAGCTCGATCACCTTCTGGTGGCGGCGCTGCACCGAGCAGTCCCGCTCGAAGAGGTGGATGACGTTCCCCTCGCCGTCGGCGAGGATCTGCACCTCGATGTGGCGGGGCTCGACGACCGCCTTCTCCAGGAAGACCGTCGGGTCGCCGAAGGCGGATGCGGCCTCGCGGGACGCCGCCTCGATGGCCTCGCGCAGCTGGGCGGGCTCCTCGACGCGGCGCATGCCGCGTCCGCCGCCGCCCGCGACCGCCTTGACGAACACCGGGAAGCCGACGTCGTCGGCGGCGCGCACGAGTTCGTCGACGTCGGTGGACGGCGCGGAGGACCCGAGCACCGGTACGCCGGCCTCGCGGGCGGCGGCCACGGCACGGGCCTTGTTGCCGGTCAGTTCGAGGATCTGGGCGCTGGGTCCGACGAAGGTGATCCCGGCCTCCTCGCAGGCGCGGGCGAGTTCGGGGTTCTCGGACAAGAATCCGTACCCCGGGTAGACGGCGTCGGCCCCGGCACGGCGGGCGGCGCGGACGATCTCCTCCACGGAGAGGTACGCGCGCACCGGATGCCCCTGCTCCCCGATCTCGTAGGCCTCGTCGGCCTTCAACCGGTGCAGCGAGTTGCGGTCCTCGTGCGGGAAGACGGCGACGGTGCGCGCGCCGAGCTCGTAGCCCGCCCGAAACGCACGGATCGCGATCTCCCCGCGGTTGGCGACCAGCACCTTGCGGAACATTCTTGATCCCTTCAGCCTGCCGGGTGACGAGACCATGGTGTCGGCGCCGCCCTCGGTACGCCATGTGAGCCGGGCCACTCCCGGCTCCGTCATGAACCCGTGCCGCGGCCGTCTGGTCAAGGACTTGCGTGCACCGCGGAGGGGCATGCGTCCACCGCAGAGCGGCTTTCGTTCACGGCAGGGCGGTGGCGAGCCGGTGGCGGATGCGTCGACGCCGGCCGGGGCGCGGGAGGGGGCGGGCGGGGCCGGGGGCGGCGGGGCCGCACTTCCTCAACGGACTTTGGTGGCTCTTTTAAGGCTTTCTGAAGATGACCTTCGAACGGCCGTTTCCACGCCGGTCGCGTCCTAGGCTCTCGAACACCCCCCACAGTCCCGGTGGGCGCGGTCGCGTCCACCGGGTACGGGGGCTCCGTCAGCCGACCGACAAGCCGAGGTGTCCTGCGTATGGGTTCCCGCCGAGCCTCTCGCCCGTCCCGCTCCCACGCTCGTCCCCGTGGCGGGCTCAGGACCCGGGGTACCGCGCTGGCACTGGGCGCCGTCACCTTGACGGCGGGCGTCGGGATCAGGCTGGCCGTCACCGACGGCGACGACGGCGGGGCCTTTGACCGGGTCACCGCGAACGCCGCCGGCCAGGCGCCGAACGCCGAGGACGCGGCGGGCGGTACGGCACCGCTCGTGTCCACGTCGGCGGGCCCGAGCGCCACGGCAAGCCCTTCCCCGAGCAAGAGCGCCGAGCAGAAGAAGAAGCCGAAGAAGACGGCGAGCCCGACGACCAGCGCCGCCGAGGCTCCCGCGCCGACCTCCAAGGCGCCCGTCAGGGCCACCACGAAGAGCGGCAACGACGGGTCCGGCGGCAACGGGTCCGGCGGCGGCAGCGGCTCGGGGTCGGGGTCGGGGTCGGGGTCGGGCAGTGGATCAGGCTCCGGTTCCGGCTCGGGCTCCGGCTCGGGCTCCGGCACCGGCGCGACCGGCGGAGCCGAGGCACAGGTCCTCGCGCTGGTGAACGAGGAGCGGGCCGCGGCGGGCTGCTCTCCGGTCACCGCGAACGACAAGCTGACCCGGGCGGCGGACGACTACAGCGACGTCATGGCGAACAGCGGTGTGATGTCCCACACGGGGCCCGACGGCTCCACCATGGCGAGCCGGGTCGAGGCCGCCGGCTACCAGTGGTCGACGCTGGGCGAGAACATAGCCCGGGGCCAGGCGGACGCCGCCTCGGTGATGGACTCCTGGATGAACAGCCCCGGCCACCGCGCGAACATACTCAACTGCTCCTTCAAGGAGCTCGGCGTCGGCGTCCACTTCGGCGACGGCGGCCCCTGGTGGACCCAGGACTTCGGCACCGGCCGCTGACGCCGGTCACCGCTGCCGGCCCGCGCCCCTCACCGTTCACCGCCGCCGACCGCACGCGCGTCCGCCAGCGCGAACGACACCGTCACCCGTGCGCCCCCGAGCGGGGCACGGGTGATCGTCAGTTCGCCGTCCGCCGTGCGGGCCGCCCGGGCCACGATGTCCAGGCCCAGCCCGGTGGAACCGCCGACGCTGACGCCCCGGGTGAGGGCCGCCTCGGGATCCGCCACGCCCGGTCCGGCGTCGTCGACGGTGAGGTGCACGTGCCTGTCCCGCCGTTCCACGCGCACGAGGAAGCGGGTGCCCTGCGGGGTGTGCCGGAAGACGTTGCCGATCAGGGCGTCGACGACGGCGGCGACGTCGTCCTCGGGGAAGGCCACGGGCGTCGGACGCGGGGTGAGGGAGCGCTCGAACGGCCGCTGCTGCTGGGTGGCGAGGACCGACCAGAAGTCCAGCCGCATGGCGACCACCTCGGCGACGTCGCACGGCTTCGCCGCACCCGCCCCGGCGAGCTGCGCCGACGCCAACGGGGTGCGCGCCGCCGCGATGATCGAGTCCAGCTCGCGCTCGAGCTGCCCCGCCGCGTCCGTGACCCGCTGCGCGCTCGGCGTCGCGCCCATCCGGTCGGCCTCCAGGTAGAGGGCGGTCAGCGGGGTGCGCAACCGGTGCGAGAGGTCCGCGACCAGCTCGCGTTCGACGGCGAGCAGGTCGACGACCCGGTCCGCCATGGTGTTGAACGCCACTCCCGCCTCCTGGAGCTCGGGCGGGCCGTCCGGTTCCACCCGTACTCCGAGGTCGCCGGAGCCGAGGGCGAGCGAGGCGCGCTTGAGTCCCCGGGAGGAGCGGACCACGCGGGCTCCGAGCCGGTCGGCGACCAGCACCGAGCCGCCCACCAGTCCGAGGGCGAGCAGCGCCATCACGCCCCAGGAGGCCGTCACCCCCCGGGTGAGGTCCGCGGCGGGCACGTAGGCCTCGACGACCGCGACCCTCTCGCCCCGCAGGACGACGGGCTGGAGGTACGCCCAGCCGTCCGCGGTGTCGACGGCGAGGGTCTCGCGACCCCGTACGGCCCGGTCGAGCGCCTCCTCGGGCGCGTGCGGGGTCCCGACGAAGCCGCCGTCGGGCAGCCGCACGACCAGCTGGTCGGAGGAGCCGAGTTCCGCGACGGCCTGCTGGACGTCGGCGCGCCGGGTGGTGAGGGCGAGCACCGGCGACAGGGCCGCGGCACGCTGCTCGGCGGCGGTGGTGACCCGGTCGCGGGCCTGTTCGCGGACGAGGAGGGCGAGCGGGATGAGGAACGACAGCGCCACCATGGAGGTGACGGCCAGGGCGATCCCGGCGAGGGCACGTCTCATGGCGCGCTGACCAGCTTGATGCCGATGCCTCGCACGGTGTGAAGGTAGCGGGGCTTTCGCGCCTTCTCACCCATTTTGCGGCGGAGTGCGGAGAGATGGACGTCCACCGTCTGGTCCTCCACGTACGGCTGCTGCCACACCTCGGTGAGGATGCGCTGTCTCGAGATGACCTGGTCGGCATTGGCGGCCAGGTAGGCGAGCAGGTCGAACTCGCGCCGGGTGAGGGGCAGTTCCCGGCCGGCGAGGTGGGCGGTGCGCGCGGTGGGGTCGATGCGCAGGTCGGCGACCTGGAGGACGGGCCGCCGCGCGGCCCGGAGGTCTTCGGGTGCGGAGCGGCGCAGCACGGCGGCGAGCCGGGCCGCGAGCTGACCGCCGGAGAACGGCTTGACCATGTAGTCGTCGGCCCCGGCGTTGAGCAGCCTGATGATCTCGGTCTCCTCGTCCCGTGCGGTGGCGACCAGCACCGGGACGCGGGATATGCCCCGGATCATCCGCAGCACGTCGAGGCCGTCGAGGTCGGGCAGCCCGAGGTCGAGCACGACGATGTCCGGCGGGCTCTGCGTGATGTCGCGCAGCGCCTCGAAACCCTGGTGTGCGGTCTTCACCGCGTAGCCGTGTCCGGTGAGGACCTCGATCAGCGCGGCCCGGATCACAGGGTCGTCCTCGACGACAAGTACGGAGGCCATGGGCAGGCACGTTAGCCGGTCCGTCACTATGGTGTCGTGTCCCGCCTCCTGCGCTACCTGATCATCTGGCTGTCCTGCACGGCGGCCAGTGTCACGGCTGTCATCATCACGATCCACTTCGTGGTGGGCTCGACCCGGCCGACCGCGCCGGTCGCGCAGACGGCGCCGAAGGAGCTGCCGGCCTCGCCCCGGCCGACCGCCTCCAAGACCGTGCGCCCCTCTCCGACCCCGTCGCCGACCAGCCGGAAGCCCAGCCCGACGCCGTCCCGCACCAGCGAGGAGCCGCCGGAGCCGACCGAGACCCCGACGCCGACGCCGAGCCCCCGCACCACTGCCCCGCGACCTCCCGCGGGCGGGGGCGACCCGGGGTGCGAGGAGGGCGGGGCCGGCGTGTACACGGTGCCGTCCGAGGGCGGCAAGGCGACCGTACGGTTCGGCGGCAGCGGGGTGTGCCTGATCTCGGCGGTGCCGAACCAGGGCTTCACGGTGAGTACGGAGCAGAGCGCGCCGCAGACGCTGAAGGTGACGTTCGCGGCGAGTCGTCACCGCTCGGAGATCACCGCGACGACGCAGCCGCAGAGCCGGGCCGACGTCCGCGAGGTCTCATGGTGACGTCCCTCACCCTCCCCCACTCCCTCACTCGCCACCGGCCGGCCGGGGCGGTACCTGCCCGCCGCCGGCCGGCCGGGACGTACGGTCACGTCGTGGCGCAGGCCGTTCCGTCGGGACTGAACGCGGTCGGGGCGGTGTTGGTGCCGCCCTTCCGCGCGGTGAAGCCGAGGGTGACCGTGCCGCCGACCGGGATGGTGGAGGTGCAGGAGGCCGGGGCGACGCTCACCGCGCCGGCGTTCTGGGTGGCGGTGCCTCCCGCCATGTCGGTGATGGTCTGGCCGTCCCCGAAGGCGAACGCCGGCGTCCACGGACCGATGGCGGCGCTCTCGGTGCTGCGGACGCCGATCTCGCCCTGGAAGCCGCCCGTATGTCCTCGGCAGTGGCAAGCGTGTGGGGAAGGGGGACGCGCATTCTTCCGCAGGGGGACCCGTCGGGTGGCGGACGGGCGATGAGACATCATCACTGTTCGCGCAGACCCCAGTGTGAGCCGTATGCGGTGAGCAGGTCCAGGAAGGGGCGTGGCGGGAAGGCTTCCGGGCCGAGGACGCCGCTGCCCTGCCAGGCGCCGGTGGCGAGGAGTTCGAGGGCGACCACCGGGTTGAGCGCGGTCTGCCAGACGACTGCCTGGGAGCCGTACTCGCGCATCGACCACTCGTTGTCGACGACGTGGTACAGGTACACCTCGCGCGCTGCGCCGTCGCGGGTGCCCCTGACCCAGGTGCCGGCACAGGTCTTGCCGGTCATCCGGTCGCCCAGGGTGGCGGGGTCGGGCAGGCAGGCGGCGACCACGTCCCGGGGTGAGACGGCGACCGGCCCGTTCTCGCCGGGAACCAGGACCCCGGCGGTGGAGTCCAGGCCCAGTTCGTGGAGCGTCCTGAGCTTGGCGATGAAGTCCTCACCGAGGCCGTACTTGAAGGTCACGCGGCGCGCGTCCACCCAGCGGGGGATCAGCAGCACCTCCTCGTGCTCGACGTTGACACACTCCACCGGACCGATGCCTTCGGGAAAGTCGAAGGTCTCCGGCTCGCTGAACGGCGCGGTGGTGAACCAGCCGCGGTCCCTCTCGAAGACCACGGGCGGGTTGAGGCACTCCTCGATCGTGGTCCAGATGCTGAACGACGGCGCGAAGTCGTAGCCCTCGACGGTCAGGTTCGCGCCGTCGCGCACGCCGATCTCCTCGATGTCGTCGAAGAGTTCGTCCGCGGCGTACCGGGCGAAGACGTCCGAGAGTCCCGGTTCCACTCCCATGCCGACCAGGGCCAGCCGCCCGGAGCCGGACCAGCGCTCGGCCAGGGCGAACTGTTCGTCGCCGAGCTTCACCCCGCACTCCTCGTGCGGGCGGGAGGCGTGCGGGACGGACAGTGACATCGCCATGTCGAGGTAGTCGGCGCTGCCCGTGAGAGCCGCTTCGAACAGGGGCATCACGAAGCGCGGGTCGGTCGCGTTGAGCAGGACGTCGCAGCGGTGCTCGGCGAGCGTCCGGCGCACGGCGTCGCGGTCCGAGGCGTCCAGCCGCAGGGCGGTGAAGCGGTCGCCGTGCTCTTGGAGGGTCGCGACGGCCGCCTCCGCACGGGCGAGGTCGTAGTCGGCGACGACCATGTGGGTCAGGAACTCCCTGCGGGCCGCGATCCGGGTGACGGCGGTGCCGACACCGCCCGCACCGACGAGAAGTACACGCATGCCGGACACCTTTCTGACTCCTGCCGGGAGGCGGACGTCCCCGGGTACGCCCGATGCAACGGGACGTCGCACGACAAGGTCAACCGTGTTGGCATAAGGTCACCGGTCACGGAACCGGCCGGAGGAGACCGGGACGACGAGGAGGGCACGCGATGGCGAAGCCAGTGGTACGGGAAGGGGCGCGCCGCAGGCGACGGCCCACCCGCCAGGGCACGGTGCTGTCCGAGACGCTCATCGTGCACACCGCGCTGCGGCTGCTGCGCGAGCACGGCGGCGCCGGACTGACCGCCCGGCGCTTGGGCCTCGCCCTGGGCGCGGACCCGAGCACCCTGTACCGGTACTTCGCGGGCATGGACGACCTCACCCGCGCCATCGGCGACGAGTTGATGGGCCGGGCCCTGGAGAGCTGGACGGCGACCGGTCACTGGCGGACCGACCTGCGTGCCCTCGGGCTCGCCATCCACTCGGCCTACCTCGCCCATCCGCAGGCCGCCGTGCTCACCGCGAGCCGGGTCACCGGCCGTCCGCGGGAGATCGCGGTGGACGAGGCCATCCTCGGCATCCTGCGTGGCGCGGGACTGCCGGACGACGACGCGGTCCGGATCTATCACACCTTCATCGACCAGAGCCTGGCCTTCGCGGCGCTCGACGCCGGGGCGCTGGCGCTGACAGCGGAGACGCGCGCGGCGGACGAGGACATGTGGGGCACCACCTACGCACGGCTGCCCGCGACGTCCCACCCCCACATCGCCGCCACCGCCCGGCTCCTGAGCGCGCGGATGCCGCACAGCGCCTATCCGGGCGCCCTGGAGATGCTGCTGGACCACACGGCGGCCCGTCTCTCCCGGAGTGAACCGGTCTCCCGGAGTGAACCGGCCGACGGGTTCCCGACCCGGTAGCCCGGATACCGGTCGCCCCCTGGCGCAGCTCGGTTGGCCCCCCCTGGCGCAGCCCGGTCGCCGCCTGCGCGGCGAGCGGCGAAGGGCCCCTGTCACACATTCCGGGGCTGCCCTGTCAGTAGGGGGTAACGACCACTCGACCGGGAGAACCTGATGGAACCGCGTCTCAACTTCTTCGGCAACCCCTTCGCCGGCAAGGTACTCAAGCACATCAACTCGGCTGCCAAGGTCGCCTCCGAGTCGGGCGTGCCCACGGCGACCCAGGAGCTCGTGAAGATCCGCGCCAGCCAGATCAACGGCTGCGGTTTCTGCACGGACATGCACACCAAGGACGCCACCGCCGTCGGCGAGACCCAGCAGCGGCTCAACCTGGTCGCCACGTGGCGGGAGGCCACGGTCTTCACCGAGGCCGAGCGTGCCGCGCTGGAGCTGTCGGAGCAGGGCACCCGTATCGCGGACGCGGCGGGCGGCGTCACCGACGAGGCCTGGGCCGACGCGGCCAAGTACTACGACGAGGACCAACTCGTCGCGCTGCTCTCCCTCATCGCCATCATCAACGCGTACAACCGCATCAACGTGATCAACCGGCAGCCCGCCGGCAGTTACCGGCCCGGTCAGTTCGGCTGACGACACCGGCCCGGCCGGCAGGCCCGGCCGGGCCTGCGCGTGGTCCGTGTCCGAGACGTCCCCGGGCCCGCTCCGGGAGAACAGGACGGCGCTCGGCGCCGGTTGTAGTGTGGGTGGCCTCCAGGCCGGAAGGAACGTCCATGCACGCCGGGGACGACGTCGACTCACTCGAGAAGGCGACCGAGGACTTCGTCGCGGCGCGCCCGCGGCTCTTCGGCATCGCCTACCGGGTGCTCGGCAGCGCGGCGGAGGCCGAGGACGTCCTCCAGGAGGCATGGATGCGGTGGCAGAAGGCCGACCGCGCCGGGGTGGTGGAGCCGGCGGCCTTCCTGGCCACCATGACGACCCGGCTCTCGATCAACACGGCTCAGTCCGCCCGGGTGCGGCGGGAGACGTACGTCGGGCCCTGGCTTCCGGAGCCGGTCGACACGAGTGCGGATCCGCAGCTGGGTGCCGAACGGGCGGAGGCGGTCGAGCTGGCGGTGCTGCACCTCCTGGAGAAGCTCAACCCGGTGGAGCGGGCCGCCTACGTCCTGCGGGAGGCGTTCGACTACCCCTACGGGCAGATCGCCGAGATACTGGAGACGAGTCAGGCCAACACCCGTCAGCTGGTGAGCCGGGCCCGCAAGCACCTGGCCGCCGAGCGCGGCGAGCGGGTCGGCGCGGCCGAGCACCGGCGCCTGCTGGACGTGTTCCTCACCGCGGCCCGGACCGGTGATCTCAGGGCACTGGAGGACGTCCTCGCCGCGGACGTGGTCAGCTACACCGACGGCGGAGGAATGCGGGGCGCGTCCAGGGTTCCGGTCGTCGGGCGGCCGCGTGTCGCCAAGTACTTGGTGGCCTTCGCGCCCCGTTTCTGGCCGGGGTCACGGGTCCGCCGGGTCGAGGCCAACGGCCGTCCTGCGGTGCTCGTCCAGGTCGGCGAGGACGCGGTCGCCCTCCTGTCCGTCGACGTCTCGCCGGAAGGCATCGACCGGATCATGTGGGTGATGAACCCGGCCAAGCTCTCCCCCTACGTGGACTCGCCGGCCCGCCGAGCGGGAAACCGGTGATCAGTCCACCGTCACCACGACGGAGTGCCGTCCACTCGCGCCGTCGGGCACGGTGCGGGTGCGCTTCTCGGTCTGCACCTCGCCGGTCCGGTCGGTCGCACGCACGGTGAGGTTGTGGCCGCCCTTGGTGGCCGACCAGGCGTACGACCACTGCCGCCAGGTGTCGCGGGAGTCCTCGGCGGCCAGAGTGGCCTCCTGCCAGGGACCGTCGTCGACGCGGATCTCGACCTTGTCGATGCCGCGGTGCTGGGCCCAGGCGACTCCGGCGACCATCACCGTGCCCGCCTTGGGCCGGGCGAACGGTTTCGGGGTGTCGATCCGGGACTGGGTCTTGATCGGTGCCTCGCGGGCCCAGTCGCGCTTGACCCAGTACGAGTCGTAGGAGTCGAACGTGGTCAGCTCGATGTCCTCGATCCATTTGCAGGCCGAGACGTAGCCGTAGAGGCCGGGCACGAGCATGCGGACGGGGAATCCGTGATCGAACGGCAGGGGCTCGCCGTTCATGCCGACGGCCAGCATCGCGTCGCGGCCGTCCATGACGTCCTCCACGGGGCTGCCGATGGTCATGCCGTCCACGGAGCGGGCCACGAGCTGATCCGCCGGGCCGCCCGCCGACGGCCGCCGGACGCCGCACTCCTCCAGCAGGCCGGCGAGCCGGACGCCGATCCAGCGGGCGTTGCCGGCGTACGGGCCGCCGACTTCGTTGGACACACAGGTGAGGGTGATGTCCCGCTCGATCAGCTCCCGCCGCAGGAGGTCGTCGAAGGTCAGCGTCTTCTCCCGGGTGACCCCCTCGCCGTGGATGCGCAGCCGCCAGGCCGTGGCGTCCACCTTAGGGACCACCAGGGCGGTGTCGACCCGGTAGAAGTCGCTGTTGGGGGTGACGAAGGGGCTGATCCCCTCCACCCGGACCTGTGCCCGCCGGGGCACCGCCGGGGCTCGTGAGCCGGGCGGCGGAAGGGTGACGTTCTTCCGGGAGGCGAGCGCCTCCCGCCCGCCCGCGCCGCTCAGGGCCCGGCCCAGGACACCGGTCCCGGCCGAGGCCGCGGCCGCGGCGGTCGCCGCGATCACGAAACGGCGCCGGTCCCAGCCCTCGCCCCGCTCCCCCGGCGCCTCCCGGCGCGGTGCCGGGAGGAGTCCGACGAGGAAGTACACAAGCACCGCGCCGGCGATCGCCCCCAGGACGGAGGGGAAGGCGTCCGTGACGCCGGCGGAGTCGGGCCTGCCGAGGGCCGCCGCGGCGCCGACGACCCCGAAGACGAGGACTCCCGCGGTGCCGGTGCGCCGACGGCGGACGGCGAACGCGCCGAGTGCCAGGGCGAACAGGGTCAGTACGGCGAGGATGCCGAGTTGGAGCACCAGCTTGTCGTTGGTGCCGAAGGTGCGGATCGCCCAGTCCTTCACGGCGGTCGGCGTACGGTCGATCGCGGCTGCGCCCACCGCGACGACCGGGCCGGCCTGCGGGCGTAGGGCCGCCGCCACCAGCTCGGCGACGGCGAGCGCGGTGCCACCCGCCAGGAGACCGCTCAGCGCACCCAGCCCGATGCGGGTCCCTGTCCCGGCCGACGCTTTCCGTGGGGTCTTGTCTTCGTCACTCACGTCGGTAATCCGGGGCTGCGCGGCACGCGGATTGGTGATCGCCTCCGACGAGGCGCAGCATCGGGTCCGCGCACGGCCGGCCGCCGGGGCGGGAGCGGTGCCGGGTCATGGCACATCGCCCCGCCAGTCGAAGCGGCGCGCGTCGCCCGGCCGCGGGGCGTAGGCGGAGCGGCCGCCCGGACCGTAGCGGCCTATCTCTGTCGCCAGTGCCACCCCGCGGCCGCGCTCCTGTTCCGTGAGGTCCGTGACGTCCAGCAGCAGGCCGTCCAGGGGGCCGCCCACCAGATGCGCGTAGACGCGCCCGGCGCGCGGCCCGGGGTTGTCGTGGTCGGCGCCGTAGACCCTGCCGCGCATGAACTCCACCTCATCCATGACGTGAAGCTTCGCATCCGCCACTGACAACGGCCCGCGCGCCGAGGGGCGAGCCGCTGTCAGAACGGTGGTTCGTCCAGCAACTCGAGAAGGCAGCGTGCGCCCGCCGCGGCCGTGGCGGAAGCGGCGGCGCCGGACGCGGTGGGGAAGAGCCTGCCGTAGGCGGCGGCGCGGTTCAGGGCGCTGAGCCGCCAGGCGAGGCTCGCCGCACGCCGCAGCTGGGCCGTCGTACGGCCGGTGTCCGTCCAGGGTTCGAGGTAGGCGTCGCGCAAACGCGGAAGCACCTGTGGTCCGTGGTGCTCGGCGGCCCGGCGGGCGGGGACGGCAAGGCTGGAGAAGGGGTGGGCGACCACGGCGTCGCCCCAGTCGAAGAAGGTGAACCTGCCGGGCGCGGGGTGGAACAGCTGACCGTCGTGCAGGTCCGCATGGTCGAGGGAGTCGGGGACGCCCAGGGCGGCGAGTTCCGCGCACCAGTCCGGCAGGCGGGGGCGCAGTTCCCGCAGCGCGGCCCGGTCGCGCGACGGCAGCGGGGTGTCGTCGAGCCGGTCGAGGACGCCGGGCAGCGCGCCCACGGGCACGGCGGGGACACCCAGGCGTTCGATCTCGCTCGCGCGCGGGCTCAGGGCGTGTTGCACGGCCGCGTACTGGCGTACGAGTTCTTCCCACGCGCCGGGAGTGACCGACTCCCGTGCGAGGACGTCCCGGAAGAGCGGTCCCCCGTCGGGCAGCAGCGACCAGCCCCGGTCGGTGTCCACCGCCAGCGGCCGCAGTACGTGCCCGGGGACCCAGCGGGCCAGCGCCGCGGTCAGCGCGCCTTCGAAGGCACTGGCCGGCGGGTTCGCCTTGAACCAGACCGCGCCGGGTCCCTCCACGCACAGCCGCAGCAGGACGGACCACGGCCGCAGCCGCACCCGCCACTGTCCCGTCGGCCGCAGACCGTGGGCGGTGAGCCCGGCCCGCACCCAGTCGAGTGCCTCGGCGCGCCAGGCCGGTTCCTCCCAGGGGGTGACGGTGTCCTGGTACCGCCCCCGGTCCACGGCCACCGGCGCGTCACTGAACATCAGGTCATCCCAGCATCGTGCGCCGTACGGGGCCACCGGTTTTCGCGCCGCCCGGGGCGGCCGGCACCGGCTGGTGCCGGTACCGGCCGCCCCTCAGGCCGCTGGATCGGACGAGGCGGATCAGGCCAGGTCGAAGCGGTCGAGGTTCATGACCTTGACCCAGGCGGCGACGAAGTCGTGCACGAACTTCTCCTTGGCGTCGTCGCTCGCGTAGACCTCGGCGAGCGCCCGCAGTTCGGAGTTCGAGCCGAACACCAGGTCGGCGCGGCTGCCGGCCCACTTGACCTCGCCCGTGGCGGCGTCGCGGCCCTCGAACGTGGTCTGGTCCTCGGACGTCGACTTCCACGTCGTGCCCAGGTCGAGCAGGTTGACGAAGAAGTCGTTGGTCAGCGAACCGGGCGTCCGGGTGAAGACACCGAGCTGGGACTGCCGGTGGCCGGCGCCCAGCACGCGCAGACCGCCGACGAGGACGGTCATCTCGGGCGCGCTCAGGGTGAGCAGGTTCGCCCGGTCGAGGAGCAGGTACTCGGCCGGCAGCCGGTTGCCCTTGCCGAGGTAGTTGCGGAAACCGTCGGCGGTCGGCTCGAGCGCCTCGAACGACTCGGCGTCGGTGTGCTCCTCCGTCGCGTCCACGCGGCCCGCGGCGAAGGGGACCTCCACCTGGAAGCCGGCTTCCTTGGCGGCCTTCTCGACGGCGGCGGACCCGCCGAGGACGATCAGGTCGGCCAGGGAGACCTTCTTCGCACCGGACCCGGAGTTGAACTCCTGCTGGACGCCTTCCAGGACGCGCAGCACCTGCGCCAGCTCGTCGGGTTCGTTGACCTCCCAGCCGCGCTGCGGCTCGAGGCGGATGCGGGCGCCGTTGGCACCGCCGCGCTTGTCGCTGCCGCGGAAGGTGGACGCCGAGGCCCAGGCGGTGGTCACCAGCTGCGCCACGGACAGGCCGGACTCCAGGACCTTGGTCTTGAGGGTAGCGACGTCCTCGGCGTCGATGACCTCGCCGTCCGGCTCGGGCAGCGGGTCCTGCCAGATCAGGGTCTCCTCGGGTACCTCCGGGCCGAGGTACAGGGACTTCGGGCCCATGTCACGGTGGGTCAGCTTGAACCAGGCGCGGGCGAAGGCGTCCGCGAATTCCTCCGGGTTCTCGTAGAACCGGCGGGAGATCGGCCCGTAGATCGGGTCGAGGCGCAGCGACAGGTCGGTGGTGAGCATCCGCGGGCGGTGCTTCTTCGACGGGTCGTGCGCGTCGGGGATGATCTCCGGAGCGTCCTTGGCCACCCACTGGTTGGCGCCGGCCGGGCTCTGCTCCAGCTCGTACTCGAACTCGAAGAGGTTCTTGAAGAAGCCGTTGCCCCACTGGGTCGGCGTGCTGGTCCAGGTGACCTCGAGGCCGGAGGTGATGGCGTCGCCGCCCTTGCCCGTGCCGTGGGTGTTCTTCCAGCCGAGGCCCTGCTGCTCCATGGGGGCGGCCTCGGGGTCGTCGCCGACGGCGTCGGCGGGGCCTGCGCCGTGGGTCTTGCCGAAGGTGTGGCCGCCGGCGATGAGCGCGACGGTCTCCTCGTCGTTCATCGCCATGCGGCGGAAGGTCTCACGGATGTCGCGGGCGGCGGCGATGGGGTCCGGGTTGCCGTTGGGGCCCTCCGGGTTGACGTAGATCAGGCCCATCTGGACGGCGCCGAGCGGGTTCTCCAGCTCGCGGTCGCCGGTGTAGCGCCGGTCGTCGAGCCAGGTGGTCTCGGGGCCCCAGTAGACGTCCTCCTCGGCCTCCCAGACGTCGGCGCGGCCGCCGGCGAAGCCGAAGGTCTCGAAGCCCATCGTCTCCAGGGCGACGTTGCCGGTGAGGACCAGCAGGTCGGCCCAGGAGAGGTTCTGGCCGTACTTCTTCTTGACCGGCCACAGCAGGCGGCGGGCCTTGTCGAGGTTGCCGTTGTCGGGCCAGCTGTTGAGCGGGGCGAAGCGCTGCTGGCCGGCGCCCGCGCCGCCGCGGCCGTCGCTGATGCGGTAGGTGCCCGCGCTGTGCCAGGCCATCCGGATCATCAGCGGGCCGTAGTTGCCGAAGTCGGCGGGCCACCAGTCCTGCGAGGTGGTCAGCACCTCGGCGATGTCCCGTTTCACGGCCGGCAGGTCGAGGGCGTCGAAGGCCGCGGCGTAGTCGAACTCCTCACCCAGCGGGTTGGCGACGGCCGGGTTCTTGGCGAGGATCTTCAGGTTGAGCCGCTCCGGCCACCACTGACGGTTTCCGCCGCCCTGCGTGGGGTGCGGGGCGCGTCCGTGGGGGACCGGGCAACCACCCGTCTCCTCGGCCTTCGCGTCGGTCACGATGGCGTCGTGGTTCTCGGACATGGGAATCCTTCCGAACGGGGCGGATCAAGGTGCTGGGGAACTGCCTGGGGTGGAGCAGTCGGGGCACAGGCCCCGGTAGATGACCTCGGCCTCGTCTATCACGAAGCCGTGGTCGTCGGAGGCGGTCAGACAGGGCGCGTCGCCGACGGCGCAGTCGACGTCGGCGAGGGCACCGCAGGACCGGCACAGGACGTGGTGGTGGTTGTCACCGACCCGTCCCTCGAACCGCGCCGGGCTGCCGGGCGGTTCGATACGGCGCACGAGCCGTGCCGCCGTGAGGGCGTGCAGGGCGTCGTACACGGCCTGGAGGGAGACGTGCCCCACGCGCCGGCGCACTCCGGAGGTGAGGGCCTCCGCGTCGAGGTGGTCCCCCGCCCGGACGGTCTCGAGCAGCGCGACACGGGCGGCCGTCACCCGCAGTCCCGCCCGACGCAGCTCGTCGGCGGTGGCCGGATTCCGGGAGTTCCGGGATGCCGTCATGGCGGCGAACCTACTCCCTGACACACGAACTACTCAAGGAAACGAGCTACTCCAGCGTGGTAAACAACGTGCGTGGCGGGCACTGGCATGGGATGCCGCCCCGTACAGTGCGTCGACAGGAATGAGTTGCCGGTGCTTTTGAAGACGTTCCGCTGGGCTTTCGTCGTCACCGCCCTCGGCCTGGCCGCGGGCGTGCTCTACGACGGCTGGACCGCCCTCGGCATCGTGGCGATCCTCTCCGTCCTGGAGATCTCGTTGTCCTTCGACAACGCGGTGATCAATGCCGGGATCCTGAAGAAGATGAACGCCTTCTGGCAGAAGATCTTCCTCACCGTCGGCATCGTGATCGCGGTCTTCGGGATGCGGCTGGTCTTCCCGGTGGTGATCGTGGCGATCAGTGCCCGGCTGAGTCCGTGGAACGCGGTGCACCTGGCGCTCACCGACAAGGACCGCTATCAGGAGCTGGTGACGGACGCGCATCCGTCGATCGCCGCCTTCGGTGGCATGTTCCTGATGATGATCTTCCTCGACTTCGTCTTCGAGGACCGGGAGATCAAGTGGCTGGGGTGGCTGGAGCGTCCGCTGGCCAAGCTCGGCAGCGTCGACATGCTGTCGGTGTGCATCGCCCTGATCGTGCTGCTGATCTCCGCGACCACCTTCGGCGCCCACGCCCACCAGCACGGCGGCACGCACGCCGACAAGGCGGAGACCGTCCTGCTGGCGGGCATCGCAGGTCTGATCACCTACATGGTCGTCGGCGGCCTCTCCGGCTTCTTCGAGCAGAGGCTGGAGGACGAGGAGGAACGGGAGCACGAGGCGGAGGAGGCGGCCCGGCGCGCGGGACGGCGGGGTTCACCCGTCGAGCTGGCGGGCAAGGCTGCGTTCTTCATGTTCCTCTACCTGGAGGTCCTGGACGCGTCCTTCTCCTTCGACGGGGTCATCGGCGCCTTCGCCATCACCAACGACATCGTGCTGATGGCCCTCGGCCTCGGCATCGGCGCCATGTACGTCCGTTCGCTGACGGTCTACCTGGTCCGCCAGGGCACCCTCGACGACTACGTCTACCTGGAGCACGGCGCCCACTACGCCATCGGCGCGCTGTCGCTGATCCTGCTGGTCACCATCCAGTACCAGATCAACGAGATCATCACCGGCCTCGTCGGCGTCGTCCTGATCGGTGCGTCGTTCTGGTCGTCCGTGCGCCGCAACCGCGCTCTGCGGACCGCCTCTTGAGCGACCTGGCAGGTGCGCTACATTTTGCATCGCCTTGACCACGATCACTCGCGATCTCTCACGCTACGGAGCCGGCAACGCCATGAGCGACATCGTCAACGGACTCGGCCGGGCCGCCGCCTACGGCGGCCTGGGTCTGGTCCTCCTGGTCCTCGGCATCGTCCTGGTGGACATGCTGACACCCGGAAAGCTCGGCCGGCAGATCTGGGAGCAGCGCAACCGCAACGCCGCCATGGTGCTCAGCTCCGCGCTGCTGGGCATCGGCGGCATCGTCTTCACCTCCATATGGACGACGTACGAGGACTTCGGCAAGGGCCTGGTGTCCACGGCCGTGTTCGGACTGCTGGGGCTGGTGATGATGGCCGTGGCCTTCCTGGTGGTCGACCTGATCACCCCGGGGCGGCTGGGCGCGACGCTGGTCGAGCCGGAGCCGCACCCGGCCGTGTGGGTGACGGCGTCCTGCAACCTCGCGGTCTCCGCCGTCATCGCTGCCTCCATCGCCTGACGCCACTCCTCTTCAGCTGGAGACTCCATCGCCTGACGCCGCTCCTCTTCACCGGAGGCGCCTGATGTCCCCGCGCACCCGGTAGAAGCCGCCCGACGCGGCGTGCAGCGCGTCGACCACGTACCGCGCGCCGGGTTCCCTGATCGCCCTCGGGAACTGGACGTTCCACGAGTGGTCGTACCCTTCCGACACCACGTGGATCCGGGTACGGCCGTTCTCCTGGACGCACTCGACCACGACCGAGCCCGCGGGCGCCGCGGTCACGGTCGCCACGGCGGCGACCGCGGTGGCCGGCGCGTACGTCGGCAGGGTGGCCGCGAGCTTGACGTCGCGGGCGACGGGCACCGAGCCCTGCTGCGCGGCCGCCACCGCCGCCTCGCTCGCGTCCACGCACACCAGGGAACCGTCCGTGGTGACGAGGAAGAGCCGCTCGTCGCGGTACTGCATGGACAGCGCGGAGCCGCCGCCCGTGCCGAGCTTCCACAGCCGGGTGCCGTCCCGGTCGAAGCAGTACACCGAGGACGCGGAGTCCCCGGCGAAGACGAACCGGCCGCCGGGCGAGGTGGCGCACGAGTAGACCGGACTGTCGCAGTGGTACGTCGCCTCGACGGCACCGGTCGCCTTGGACAGCCGCTGAACGGTGTGGCGCGCGGTTCCCGCGTACACCGCGTCGTCCTCCTGCCAGCCGAAGAGCACGGCCCCCTGGGTGGGCGTGTGCCACAACTCGGTGCCACCGTCCGGGGAATGGGCGGTCACGCCGCGGGTGTGGCCGTGGTAGACGGCGCGGTCGTCGGCGCGCACCATCCAGGCGTGCTCACCGCGTCCGCCGCGCGCCCACTGGTGCTCGTCCTCGTGGTCGATGACGGTGAGCCGTCCGGCGCGGTCCGCGACGTTCAGCACGCCCTCGTGGATGTCGAGCCAGAAGATGTCCACGTCGGCCGCGATGTCGTAGGCGGCGAAGGGCAGTTTGGACGACAGGTCGTAGACCCGGCCGTCGTCACAGCCCGCGTAGATCCAGAAGTCGTCGGCGACCAGGCACTTGACGCCGTCCGGCAGTTGGTAGCGGGCGAGGACCTCACCGCCGTGGGCGAGGGTGTAGACGTCGCCCGCCTGGTTTCCCACCCAGCACTTGTCCTCGTCGATGTGGATGCCGAACGCCGCGGAGCCGGTGCGGAACCGCCACAGGACCGGTGCGACGGCGCGGGCCGTGGAGGGCGCGGAGGTCACCTGCCGGCGGGTGACCGCGCGGGGCGCGCGCTGGCCCTGCACGGCGGGCTCGTAGCCCTTGCGGATCTTCTCGCCTATTTTCTTGGCCGCGGCGGCCTCGGCCTTCTGGACGGTGGGGAAGGTCGACGTCTGGATCTGCCCGGTGGCGCCGATCCGGCCGTAGCGCACCGACACGACCTGTCCCTGGACGGTGACTTCGTAGAACTTGTGCGCGCTCCCGTCGTCCTGCGACAGCTCCAGGTACGTCCTCGACATGGCAGACCTCTCCCCGATCGGGCCCCGCGGCGAGTTCCGCGGGTTCCACTGACCGAACCGTAGAAGGTGCCACTGACAATCGGTCGTGGTGAGCGGCCGGGCCGTCCGGTCGGAACGTGCGGTGGTTCAGGAGACGGTCGCGGGCGGCGGAGTGATGCGGGGAACAGGTGTCAGGCGCCCCGCACGCCGCGGGGTCCCCCAGTGGCGCAACATCAGCCCTCCCTTCGCCGGACTCCGTGCCAGGCTGACTCCCGGTACACGCAACCGCCGGTCCGTGCCGACCGGCGCGGACAGAGCGGAGACGGTGATGCTGCTCAGTCTTCAGGAGCGGGAGCGACTGATGATCTACACGGCGGCCAGACTGGCCCAGGAACGCCGGGAGCGGGGTCTCAAGCTCAACCTCCCGGAGGCCACGGCGATCATCTCCTCCTTCCTTCTCGAAGGGGCCCGCGACGGACGTACCAAGGCGGACCTCCAGGACGCGGGCCGGAACGTGCTGCGCCGGGACGAGGTGATGGACGGGGTGGCCGACATGCTCGCCCAGGTCCAGGTCGAGGCGACCTTCCTGGACGGCACGAAGCTGATCGCGGTACAGGGGCCGATCCAGTGAGCGAGCGGCAGCGGCGTCCGGGCAGTGGCAAGTCCCTCGTTCCGGGGTCGGGCAAGGGGGAGTCGACCGGGTTGGTGCAGCCCGGGGCGGAGTCGGCCGACGAGCCCGGCGCGCCGGGCCAGATCCTCTACGGTCCCGGGCCGGTGACCATCAACGCGGGCCGTCCGGTGATCAGTGTTTCGGTCGTCAACACGGCGGACCGCCCGGTCAGTGTCGGTTCGCACTATCACTTCGCCGAGGTCAATCCGGCGCTGAGCTTCGACCGTGACCGTGCCTGGGGGCACCGGCTGAACATCCTGGCCGGCGGGATGCGGCGCTTCGATCCGGGTGCCACCGTCGAGGTCGAACTCGTTCCACTCGGCGGCCGGCGCATCGTGCGCGGGCTGCGCGGCGCATGCGGAGGAGCCCTCGATGGCTGAGATCGACCGGCGCGACTACGTCGCCTCGCTCGGGCCCACCAAGGGCGACCGGATCCGGCTCGCCGACACCGACCTCCTGATCGAGGTCGAGGAGGACCGGTGTGTCGGCGGCGACGAGACCGTCTTCGGCGGCGGCAAGTCCGGACGCGAGTCGCAGGGGCAGTCGCACGCCACCCGGGCCGAGGGAACTGTGGACCTGGTGATCGGCGGCGTCGTGGTGCTCGACCACTGGGGCGTGGTGAAGACCGACGTGGGGATCCGCGACGGGCGGATCGTCGCGCTCGGCAAGTGCGGCAACCCCGACATCATGGACGGTGTCCATCCGGACCTGGTCGTCGGGCCCTGCACCGAGATGGTCAACGGCAGCGGGCTGATCCTGACGGCCGGCACGGTGGACACCCATGTCCACTTCGTCTCCCCGGACATGTCGGTCGTCGCCCTGGAAGCCGGCACCACGACCCTCGTGGGTGGCGGCACGGGCCCGACCGACGGGTCGAAGGCGGCCCTGGCCACGCCGGGCGGCTGGTGGATGGAACGGATGCTGGAGGGGTTCGAGCCGTGGCCGGTCAACGTGCTCTTCCTGGGCCGGGGCAGCACGGTGAACGAGGAGTCCCTGTGGGAGCAACTGCGCTCGGGGATGGGCGGCTTCAAGGTCCATGAGGACTGGGGCGCCACTCCGGCCGTCATCGACACCGCGCTGCGCGTCGCCGACGCGGCCGGGGTCCAGGTGGCGATCCACAGCGACACCCTCAACGAGGCCGGGTTCGTGGAGGACATGCTGCGGGCGGTCGACGGCCGCACGTTTCACGCCTTCCACACCGAGGGCGCCGGCGGCGGCCACGCGCCGGACATCATCCGGATCGCGGGCGAGTCCTGTGTCCTGCCGTCCTCGACCACTCCGACCCGGCCCTTCACCGTCAACACGGCCGACGAGCAACTCGACATCTGCCTGATCGCCCATCACCTGAACCCGAACATCCCGGCCGAACTCGCCTTCGCCGAAAGCCGGGTGCGCGCGTCCACGATGGCCGCGGAGGACGTCCTCCAGGACATGGGCGCCATCTCGGCGATGACCTCCGACGCCCAGGCGATGGGCCGGCTCGGCGAGGTGGTGCGGCGGACCTGGCAGACCGCCCACGTGATGAAGAAGCTGCGCGGTCCCCTTCCCGGCGACGGCCGGGCGGACAACCACCGCGCCCGCCGCTACGTCGCCAAGTACACGATCGTCCCCGCGATGATCCACGGTCTCGAACGCGAGGTCGGGTCCGTCGAGCCGGGCAAGCTCGCCGACCTCGTCCTGTGGGAGCCCGCGCTGTTCGGGGTGCGGCCGACGGCGGTCTACAAGTCGGGCATGGCCGCGATGGCGCTGCTCGGCGATCCCAACGCCGCCGTGCCCACCCCGCAGCCGGTGCTGCCGAGGCTGGGCTACAACGTCCACACCAGGGCCGCCGGGGCGACCAGCGTGGCGTTCGTGGCGCCGGCCGCGATCGAGGACGGCCTGGCCGACCGGCTCGGGCTCGACCGCCGTCTCGTCCCGGTGGAGAACGTACGCCGCCGGACCAAGGCCGACCTGCCGGAGAACGACGCGCTGCCGGACATCGAGGTCGACCCGGACACGTTCACCGTACGCATCGACGGGGAGGTGGTCGACCACGAGCCGGCGACCGAACTGCCGATGAACCACCGTTACTTCCTGTTTTGACCGGGCTCGTCGACCCGTCCGCCGGGACCGCCGCCCTGCTGATGCTGGCGGACGGGCGTTTCCCCGCGGGCGGTCACGCCCACTCCGGCGGCCTGGAGGCGGCGGTCGTGGCGGGGCGCGTGTCGGACCCCGGCACGCTGGAGGCGTTCCTGCGCGGCCGGGTCGCCACCAGTGGGGCCACCGCCGCCGCCTTCGCCGCCGCGGCCTGTGCGGCGTTCGGCGGGCTGCCGGAAGCGGAGACGGGGACGGTCGGGGAAGGTCGGCTCGGCGCGCTCGACACCGAGTTGGAGGCGCGCACCCCGGCTCCCGCGTTGCGTGCCACCTCCCGCAGGCTCGGCCGGCAACTGCTGCGCACGGCCCGGGCGATCGGTCACCATCCCGGGCTCGACGCGCTCGCCGCCGCGCTGCCGGGCGGTCCGCATCAGCCCGTCGCCCTGGGCGCGGCGGCCCGGGCGCTGGGGCTCGGCCCGCACGCGGCGGCGGCGGCCGCGCTGCACGACGCCGCGACCGGCCCGGCCACGGCGGCGGTCCGGCTGCTGGGGCTCGACCCCTTCGCCGTGCACGGCGTTCTCGCCCGGCTGGCACCCGACCTCGACCGACTGGCCGCCGCGGCCACCGGCCACGCCGACGCTCCCGCCGCCGAACTGCCCGCGTACGGTGCCCCGTCGCTGGACATCTCAGCCGAACTGCACGCCACCTGGGAGGTGCGTCTCTTTGCGTCCTGACCGTCACGATACCGAGGAAGAGCACACACACGAGCACCCGCACCCGGCTCCCGCCCCGGGCCGCCTCGCCCGGACTCCGGGGCGGCCGCTGCGGATCGGCCTCGGCGGTCCGGTGGGGTCCGGCAAGACCGCGTTGGTCGCGGCGCTGTGCCGGTCGCTGGCCGACGAGCTGCAGCTGGCCGTCGTCACCAACGACATCTACACCACCGAGGACGCCGACTTCCTGTTGCGCAACGGGGTGCTGCCCGCCGAGCGCGTCCGGGCGGTCGAGACGGGCTGCTGCCCGCACACCGCGATCCGTGACGACATCTCCGCCAACCTCGAAGCAGTCGAGGACCTGGAGCGGAGCCTGCCGCCGCTGGACCTGATCCTGATCGAGAGCGGCGGAGACAACCTCACGGCCACCTTCAGCCACGGCCTGATCCACCAACAGATCTTCGTGATCGACGTCTCCGGCGGCGACAAGGTGCCCCGCAAGGGCGGGCCCGGGGTGACCGCATCCGACCTGCTGGTCGTCAACAAGACGGACCTCGCCGGTCAGGTGGACGCCGATCTGTCGGTGATGGCCCGCGACGCCAAGGCCAAACGCCACGACCTGCCCGTGTGCTTCCTGTCCCTCGTCGAGGACCCCTCGGCGGGCGGGGTCACAGCCTGGGTGCGCGAACGACTGGCCGACGGCGGCTGAGGAGCGTGCGATGACCGAGGCATCCGCCCGGCTGGCCACCGAGCTCGCCCAAGGCGGACCGGGACGGCCCCGCACGAGGATCTCGGTGCTGCGCTCGGGGTGGCCGCTGATGCTGCGCGCGACGGCACCGCTTGCCGCCACCCCGGCCACGGCCTGGGTCTGCCGCACGGCCGACGCCGCCCGCGTCCATCTCGCGGCCGGCGCGGCGGGACCGCTCGGCGGCGACCGGCTGCGCCTGGAGGTCCGGGTGGGGCCCGGCAGCGCTCTCGTACTGGGCGAGATCGCCACCACCCTGCTGCTGCCGGGAACCCACGGCGGTCAGTCGCGCCTGGACGTCCGCATCCACGTGGGCGCGGGTGCCGCCCTGGCCTGGCTCCCGGAGCTGGTGATCGCCGCCCGGGGCTGCCGGCATGTCACGGACACCCGGGTCGTGCTGGAGCCGGGCGCCCGGCTCGTCCTGCGTGAGGAAGTGCTGTTCGGCCGGCACGGCGAGCCCTGCGGCCGGTTCCGCCAGCGGGTTCGCGTCGAGACCGGGGGCGGCCCGCTCTACGACCAGGAACTCGGCGCGGGCCCGGCGGCGCCCGGATGGGACGGCCCGGCCGTTACCGCGGGGCGGGCCGCGGCCGGGACTCTCCTGGTCGTGGACCCCGGCCGCCCGGCGCCCGACGACACCGCTCCCGGCGCGTGCCCCGAACCCGACACGGCCCTCATGGAGCTGTCCGGCGGGGGGATGCTGTTCAGCGCTCTCGCCCCCGACACGGCTGTCCTGCGGCGGCGGCTGGACGGCGCGGCGGCGCGTCTGCTGGGCCGCGCGCACGAGCCCGCGGCCCTCCGGCCGGCCGCCGTGTGACCGGATCAGCCGGCCCGCTCGACGCTCCAGCGCGGCAGCATCTCGAAGAAGGCGACGGCGTCCTCGCGCCACCGAGGCCGCCAACGGGCCGCCACCAGGCGGGCCTGCTCGGCGTACTGCCGCATGTCGGCGCGCATCCGGTCGGCGACGCCGACACGCTCGCCGATCGCGCGAATCTCGGCGATGGTCTCCGGGGTGCAGGCATGATTGCCCAGGGCCTCGTTCACGAAGGCCCGCTCGGAACCGCTCACGGCGGACAGCAGGCGGACGACGGTGTACGTGTGCCTGCCCTCGCGGATGTCGGTGCCGGTCGGCTTCCCCATCGCCTCCGCGTCACCGAACAGGTCCAGGTAGTCGTCGCGCATCTGTCCGCAGATGCCGATCAGGCGGGCGTAGTCGCGCAACTCGGACTCGTGGGCGGCCGGTTGCTCGCCGGCGGCCAGCAGTCCCAGGCGCATGGGTGCGAGGACGGAGTAGCGGGCCGACTTGTGGTCGGCGACGGCGTGCAGGACGTCGTCGCCCGGCGGGGTGTCGGTGAAGTCCCGTTCCAGGTCGACGATCTGCCCCACGAAGGTGTCCGCGGCGGCCCGCGTCTGGACCTCGACCATGGCCTGCCGCACCCCGAGCGGCAGCCCGGCGTCCAGCAGCACCCGCAGGCTCAGGGCGAGCGCGAGGTCGCCCGCGAGCACGGTGAGCCCCAGCGCCGCCCGCGGGTGCGCGGGAAACCGCTCCCGGTAGGCGTAGTACGTGGTGGGGCCGCCCCGGCGAGTGGCGCTGTCGTCGATGAGGTCGTCGTGCACCAGGCCGTGGGTCTGGAGCAGTTCGACGCTCAGCGCGGCGGCGTCCAGCCCTTCGACGGGTTCCCCGGTGACGAGGCGGGCGGCCTCGTACAGCAGCACCACCCGCATCCGCTTGCCGCCCCGCATCGACAACTCGCGCAGCAACTCCAGGCACTCCGGTGCGAAGCGGCTGAACGCCGGTATTTCCAGCACCGCCCCCAGCTCGTCGAAGTACTCGGCGAAGAGCTTCTCGAACCTCCGCTGATGCCCGACGAGCCGGTCCGGCAGCCGCTCGACGCTCACGAAGTCCTCCTGGGGTGGGGCGGATGACACGCACGCAGTGTGTCAGGAGGCTCGGAGTGCCGAACGGTGCGGGTCGAGGTCGTCGCAAACCGGGATAAATGGTCGTTGGAGTTGAAGAAGGTGTGGGCATACCTCCATCCTTCCTTCATGTCTCTCGCGTCTGCCGCCTCCGAACTGTCCGACCTGCGCGACTACGCCTTCGAATGGGCGCTGGTCGACGTGGAGACATCCGGTCTGGTGCCGCGCCGCGACCGGGTGCTGTCCGTGGCCGTGGTGACACTGGGACCGGACGGCGAGCAGACCGGGGAGTTCTCGACCCTGCTGAATCCCGGGTGCGATCCGGGGCCGGTGCACGTGCACGGCCTGACGGCCGAGCGGCTGCTCGGGGCACCGGCCTTCGACCAGGTGGCCGGGCGGATCGGCGCGCTGCTGGAGGGCCGGGTGCTGGTCGCCCACAACGCCCAGTTCGACTACGACTTCCTCGCCCACGAGTTCGCGCGGGCGCGGCTGCGGCTGCCCGTGGCCAGGCGGCTGTGCACCCTGGCCCTGAACCGGCGCGTCGACCCGCCGACCGACGACCTGAAGCTCGGCACGCTCGCCGCGCACTACGGCGTGCCCCAGCTCAAGGCGCACGACGCGCTGGACGACACCCGGGTACTGGCCGGTGTGCTGCGCGCCTCGCTGCGGGAGGCGGCGGAGCTCGACCTGCCGCTGCCCCTGGTGGCCTGCCCGCCGCGGCAGGACCCGCGGTTCGCGCCGCAGCCGCCGAAGACGCCGTGCGCCTTCCGCAACCCGGGACGGCTCACCACGGGCGGGCCGCTGATGCAGGGCATGAAGGTCGCCGTCACCGGGGAGACCCGTACCGCCCGGGCGGACCTGGTGCTGCGGGGCGTCGCGGCGGGGCTCAACATGATGACCTCGGTGAGCAAGCACACCAGTGCGCTGGTCACCAACGACCCCGCCGGAGGCTCGGCCAAGGCGCGCCGGGCACGCGCCGAAGGCGTCCCGGTGATCGACGAGTCGGCTTTCCTGCGGCTGCTCGGCGATGTCCGCCCCGGCACCTCGCACGAGGGGGCGGCGGTCCCCGACCCCGTGCAGGCCCCGCACGCCGTGCCGACCCCCGAAGCCGTGCCCGCCCCGGAGCCGGCGCCCGCGTCCTCCCCCGCGCTGCCGGCCGTGCCGACGCCACGCGAACCGTCCCCGAGCGAGGCCGCCGCTGGTCCCGACCCCGGCAAGAAGCGCGCCGCCAAGCCGCGCGGGCCGCTCTCCGGGCGGCGGGTCCTCGTGCTCGGCGGCACCCACCCCGACGCGGTCGCCGCCCGCACCCGCGTCGTCGAACTCGGCGGGGCCGCGGCCATCAACCTCTCCGCCGGCGTCACCGACGTGGTCGTCCTCGACGGCGGCCACACCGACCGCCGGCTCCCCAGGATCACCGCGCTGCTCCTGCCCGTCCATGACGCCGCTTGGCTGGTCGCACCGGTGGTCACGGAGACGTCGGGGGCGGGTGGCAGGCGCGCGGCCGCCCACGTGCTGCCGCGCGGTGGCGTCGTCGACCTTCCCCTGCCGAAGGGGCGGGGACCGGCGAACCGCTGGACGGTCACCGCTTCCTGGGCCCAGCAGACGGCGTGCGAGATCGACGTGGTGGCCTTCGTGCTGGACGAGGACGAGCAGGTCTCCTTCGACGAGGACTTCGTCTTCTACGGTGCCCCGGAGAACCCGGGCGGCACGGTGCGGCTGCTGAGCGACGGCCCGACCGAGCAGACCGTCAGCGTGGACCTCGCCGCGCTGCCGCCCTCGGCCCGCAAGGTCGTCGTCGCCGCCGCGATCGACGGCTCCCCCGCCTTCGGCGACGTGGGCGCCCTGCACATCGTCTCCGGCCCCGGCACCAGCGCGGCCGCCCTCGTCCAGGCCACGCTGGACGCGGCCACCACCGAGCGCACGATGCTGCTGGCGGAGATCTACCGGCGCGGGCAGGGCTGGCGGCTGCGGGCCGTCGGCCAGGGCTACGACCACGGCCTCGGCGCCCTCGCCCGGGGCTACGGCGTCGACGTGGCCGACTGATCCCAGCCGGGTGCACGCGCGTACACGCCACGGCCCGGCCCCCGCCGAAGCGGGGCCGGGCCGGGATGCGCGCGTCCGCTCAGCCCTGGCGGGCCTTGAAGCGCGGGTCCTTCTTGTTGATCACGTAGGTCACGCCACGGCGGCGCACCACCTGCGCGCCGGGCCTGGCCTTGAGCGACCGCAGGGAATTACGCACCTTCATGGGTCTCTCCTCGCTCGGTCGTGCCGTCGTGCCGTCGCGTCGCTCAGCGTTCCTCGCGGAACGGCACGTGCTCCCCCGCCACCGGGTCGTACTTGCGCAGGACGAGCCGGTCGGGGTCGTTGAGCCGGTTCTTGCGCGTCACGTAGGTGACGCCGGTCCCCGCCGTCGACTTCAGCCTGACGACCGGGCGTGCGGTACTGCGTGCCATGGGTGCTCCTTCCGACCGAAAGCGCGGCAGCCGTTCTGACCCGCGCATGTCAGTCACACCGGCTCAACACCGTCCCCCGCCCGTGCATTCCCCGCGTACCGGCCGGCCCCAGTCCCGGCTCAGCACTCCTGCCACAGCCGGGTCATCACCCGCACCCCGAAGCGCAGCCCCTCCAGCGGCACCCGCTCGTCGACGCCGTGGAAGAGCCGGCCGTAGTCGAGGTCGTGGGGCAGCTTGAGCCCCTTGAAGCCGAAGCAGCGGATGTCCAGCTTGGTGAAGGCCTTGGCGTCGGTGCCGCCCGGGTTGCAGTACGGCACGGGGTGGCCCTCGGGGTCCTCGGCGCGTACGGCGGCGCACATGGCCTCGACGAGCGGGCCGTCGAAGGCGGTCTCCATCGCGATGTCGTGGTTGACCCACTCCCGGGACACCGAGGGCAGGAGCAGGGCGTCGATGGTGTCGATCAGCTCCTGCTCGTGGCCGGGCAGGAAGCGGCCGTCGACGCGGGCGGTGGCCCGGCCGGGGATGACGTTGGTCTGGTAGCCGGCCGTGAACATGGTGGGGTTGGCCGAGTTGCGCAGCACGACCTGCATGAAGTCGGCCACATGGCCCAGCTTGGCCAGTTCGGCGTCCAGGTCCTCGGCGTCGAGGTCGAGGTCGACCCTCTGGAGGCGGGCGGCCTCGGCGAGCAGGGCGCGCACCGGTTCGATCAGCCGGACGGGGAAGGTGTGCCGGCCGATGCGGGTGAGGGACTCGGCGAGGTCGGTGACGGCGTTCTCGTCGTTCGGGGAGGACCCGTGCCCGGCACGCCCGGCGGCCGTCAGCTCCATCCACGCCATGCCGCGCTGGGCGTTCTCGATCGGGTACAGGCGCCGGGTGTCGTCCAGGGCGTAGCTGAAGCCGCCGCCCTCGCCGATCGCCTCGGTGACGCCCGCGAACAGGTCGGGCCGGTGCTCGACCAGCCAGTGGGCGCCGTACTTGCCGCCGGCCTCCTCGTCGGCGAGGAAGGCGAGGACGATCTCGCGGGCGGGCCGGGTGCCGGTGCGGGCGAAGTGCCGGGCGGTGGCCAGCATCACGGCCACCGTGTCCTTCATGTCGATCGCGCCGCGGCCCCACAGGTAGCCGTCGCGGATCTCCCCGGAGAACGGCGGCACCCGCCACTCGGCCGGGTCGGCCGGTACGACGTCCAGGTGGCCGTGGACCAGCAGCGCGCCGCGGGAGGCGTCGGTGCCGGGGATGCGGGCGACGACGTTGGCGCGGCCCGGGGCGCTCTCCACCAGTTCGGAGGCGATGCCGGCCTCGGCGAGCCTGTCCACGACCCAGTCGGCGCAGGCGCGCTCGTCGCTGGTCGGGTTGGAGGTGTCGAAGCGGATCAGCTCCGCGCACAGGTCGACTGCTTCCCGCTGCGCCTCCTCGGAGGCCGGAACGTCCGGAACGGGGCCGGGGACGGTGGTGCTCACGGTGCTCCTACGGTGGCCGTGCCGGAGGCGGCCGGGGTGGGTTCGGTGGTGTCGTCCAGGGCCGTGGTGCCGTACGTCCTGACCCAGCCGGCGAGGCCGAGGACGCAGTAGAGGACGAAGGCGGTCAGCAGGGAGTTCAGGGCGGGGATGCCGCCGTCGTAGAACTTGCCCACGCAGAAGGCGACGGCCCAGATGACCAGGGACATCGGCACCCAGGTCGGCGAGGTGGCGGGCAGGGTGCCCGACTCCCGGGTGGCGTCCAGGGGTGCCCGCATGCGGCGCACCACCCAGTACTCGGCGACGATGATGCCGCCCACCGGCGGGATGGCGACGCCCAGCACGGACAGGAAGTCGGTGAAGTGGGTCATCATGCCGACGGCGGAGAGCAGGGTGCCCGCGATGCCGAGGACGATGGTGACCGCGCCGCGGTGCACGCGCTTGCCGAAGACGACCTGGAAGAAGTTGACGACGCCGAGCGAGGAGCCGTACAGGTTCCAGTCGTTGATCTTCGCGGTGGACATCAGGACGACGAGCACGCCGAAGACGCCGGAGGTGGAGAGCACGATCTGGGAGACCTGGCCGCTGCCGACCATGTGGCCGAGCAGGACGCCGGTGAGACCGACGATGTACTCGGAGAGGATCATCGACGAGGCGCTCTGCAGGAAGACGTGGCTGCCCTTGCGGTTGTAGCGGGTCATCTCCGGGGAGACGATCGCGCCGGTCATGAAGCCGCCCGCGATGGCGGTCGCGGCGACGGCGAGCGGGATGGTCTCGCCGGGCGCCGGGGAGTGGATCAGCTCGGAGAACGAGTGGTCGCTCAGCGCGTCGGTGACCGACCAGGCGACCATGGCGAAGAACAGCGGCGTGACGATCTTCGCGAAGACGGCCATGTACCGGAAGCCGAAGATCACCAGCACGGTGATGGCGACACCGGCGGCCGTGCACCACAGCCAGGAGGGACCGCCGACGAGCGCGGACACGCTGTCGCCGAAGATCGTGTTCTGTACGCCGAACCAGCCGACGAGGCTGACCGAGATGACCAGGCTGACCAGCGCGGAGCCGTTGCGGCCGAAGCCCGCCCAGCGGGTGAGCAGCGGGGTGGCCAGACCCTCGCGCATGCCGGCGAGGCCGATCGCGAAGATCACGACCTCGAGGATCACCGCGCCGAGGGTGAAGGCGAGGAACGCGTCGCCGAACGTCATCCCGACGCCGATGGTGGCACCGAGGGTGAACTGCGAGATGGAGCCGGACTGCGCGAGCCACTGCAGCAGCATCGTCCAGAAGCCGAGCCGTTTGTCGCGCGGGACGCGGGAGAGGGCGTAGTCGTCGCTGCCCACGGCTCCGGTGGCCGCTTCTCCGGCGGGGTTCTTGTGCGTGGTCATGATCACGATCCCCCGGGTTCGCGGCCGAGGGTCTGCAGCCGGGTCAGCGAGCCGTAGCGGGACACGAGGGCGTCGAACTCCTGGTCGTCGTGGAAGTCGAGCTGTCCGCCGCCGTAGGCCTTCGCGGTCTCGACGGCGAACCGGGCGGCGGCCGCGATGTCGGTCTCGTGGCTGGCGCCCGTCTGACAGCCGGGCACCGCCGCCGCGGAGGTGATCGCGAGGCCGACGACGGGAGCCGCCGTCGCCGTGGCCGGCTGCAGGATCGAATTGATGTGGTGTACACCGTTACCGTACGGGGTGATGTCCTGGGTGGTCACCGGGTACGTGACCAAGGGCTCACCGGTCACCACGGCCAGCAGCTCACCGAGCCGCTCGCTCACCTTGAGCACCCAGCCCTCCTTGACGGTGGGCGACAGGGCGAGGCCCTTGTGGTTGATGATCCGGTTGCCCTTGGTGGTGTCGACGGAGAGCACGGCCTCCATCTCGCCGGTGACCTCGTGCCGGTTCATGGTCGCGATGTCGACGGGCGAGTCCATGAACGGCACCGGGTCGTGCGGCGCGGTCGGCGCGGTCGGGCAGATGTGCGTGGCCACGATCACATCACCGTCGAGCACGTCGCCCCGGCGGCGCATGTCGAGCAGCTTGGCGGCGGTGGCGAGCGCCGCGACGGCGCCGTCCGCGTCGGAGACCAGGCCGACCGCCTCCGGTCGCGCCCCGACGCCACCCAGCCGCCCCACCACGCCGAGCGTCCGCGCCGCACCGCCGCTGGTACGGCCGGCCCGGCCCGGTATCCGCACGAGCACGAAGTCCGTCGAGCCGCGCTCGCCGGTGACGGTGGTGACCTCGGCGCCGGAGCCCTCGGGGCCCGCCACGGAGTCGAGGTGGGCGGCGACGCGCTTGCCGTCGACGTCGGGATCGTCGAGCAGATCCACGAGGTCCAGGACGTACTTCAACATGGGCAGTTCTCCTGATCCGCACCGGGGGCGGTGCTCACAGCAGGTTCGGGATCGACTAGCGTTGTCCGCAACTGTTTCCCGTTATCTGCAATACGGGTCTGAATGGTGAGATGCGAGGGAGAGGAGCCGTCATGCCCGGTCGATCCGTCGAGCCCGTGGACCGCAGGACGCCGGCCGGGGCGCTGCAGACCGTCGACCGCGCCCTGCTGGTGCTGCTGGCGTTCGAGCGCACCCGTCCGGACTGGGGCGTCACCGAGATCGCCGCGGAGTTCGGCTGGGACACCTCGGTCGCCCAGCGGCTGCTGTCCACGCTCGCGGGCCGCGGCTTCCTGGTCTCCGACCCGGCGACCCGCCGTTACCGGATCGGCCCGGCCGCCCTGCGCCTGGGCCGCCTCTGGGAACGCTCGGGCTCCCTGGAGCTGCTCGCGGAACCGGTGCTGCAGGAGCTGCGGGCCGCCACCGGTGACACGGTGCTCTTCTGCCTGCCCGACAGCTTCCACATGCGCTGTGTCGCCGCCGTCGAGGGCGAGGAGGGGCCGCTGCGCTACTACCCGCTGGTCGGCGAGCTGTACCCGGCGCACGCGGGCGCCACCAGCAAGTCGTTCTACGCCTTCCTGCCCGACGAGCAGCGCCACCGGCTCTTCCGCGGGCGCCCGATGGCGCGCTTCACCGAGCGCACGGTCACCGACCCGGACCAGTTGGAGAGCGAGTTCCGCACCGTCCGCGCGCAGGGCTACGCGTGGACGGTCGGCGAGTACGACGCCGGCATCGGCACGGTCGCCATGCCGGTGTTCCTCGGCTCGGAGCCCTACGGAAGCCTCAGCCTCGGCGCCGCCAAGGAGCGCTTCCCCGAGGGGCCCGAGGACCGGCTGGAGGTGCTGCACCGCGCCGTCCGGCTGCTGGAGCAGCGCCTGACGCATCCGCCCCAGCACCACCGGCGTCCGCGTTCACCACGCACGTCCCCCACCGCCTGACCGACCGATCCACCGTCTGCGAGGACCGACCCCGTGAATCTCCTGCTCCTGTCCAACTCCACCCAGCACGGCCGCGGCTACCTGGAACACGCTCTCGACACCGTGACCGGCTTCCTGCCGGCCGGGGCCCGGCTGGCCTTCGTCCCGTACGCGCTCGCCGACCACGACGCCTACACCGCCCGGGTCCGGGGCGCGCTCACCGACGCCGGGATCGAGGTGCGGGGCGTGCACGAGGGCGGCGATCCGCTCGCCCGGCTCGGCGAGGCGGACGCCGTGTTCGTCGGCGGCGGCAACTCCTTCCGGCTGCTCTCCGCGCTGTACCGCACGGGGCTGCGGGAGGCGCTGATCAAGGGCGTGGCCGACGGGTTGCCGTACATGGGTGCCAGCGCCGGGACCAACATGGCGGCGCCCTCGCTGCGCACCACCAACGACATGCCGATCGTCGAGCCGCCGTCCTTCGAGACGCTCGGCCTGGTCCCGTTCCAGATCAATCCGCACTACCTCGACCCGGACCCCGACTCGACGCACAAGGGCGAGACCCGCGAGGAGCGGCTCAGGGAGTTCCTGGAGGAGAACGACGTTCCCGTGCTGGGCCTGCGCGAGGGTTCCTGGCTGCGGGTCGAGGGCGACCGGGCCGTGCTCGGCGGCGAGCGCGACGCCCGGCTGTTCCGGCGGGGCGCGGAGCCGCGCGAGTGCGCGGTGGGCTCGGACCTGTCCGAACTGCTCGACGTCCGGTCCGAGTTCGACACCCGCGACTGACAAAGCGGTCTGTCAAAGGCGCCTCGTCGACAATAGCCTGGTGCGGCAAGGCCGTTGTCGACCGAGGAGCCCCATGTCCACCGCGCAGCAGGTACCCGACATCCTCTCCCCCGAGTTCGCGGCGAACCCGTATCCGGTCTACCGGACGATGCGGGACAGCGCGCCCCTCATCCGGCACGAGGCCACTCAGAGCTGGATCGTCTCGCGCTACGAGGACGTCGAGCGCGTCTTCAAGGACCGCGGCGGTCAGTTCACGACCGAGAACTACGACTGGCAGATCGAACCCGTGCACGGCAGGACGATCCTCCAGCTGAGCGGCCGGGAGCACGCGGTCCGGCGTGCCCTGGTCGCCCCGGCCTTCCGCGGGGCCGACCTCCAGGAGCGGTTCCTGCCGGTGATCGAGCGCAACTCCCGTGAGCTCATCGACGCCTTCCGGCACACCGGCCGCGCCGATCTGGTCACCGACTACGCCACCCGGTTCCCCGTCAACGTCATCGCGGACATGCTGGGCCTGGACAAGGCCGACCACGACCGGTTCCACGGCTGGTACACGTCGGTCATCGCGTTCCTGGGCAACCTCTCGGGGGACCAGGAGGTCGCCGCCGCCGGTGCGCGCACCCGGGTGGAGTTCGCCGAGTACATGTTCCCGATCATCCGGCAGCGCCGCGAGAGGCCGGGCGACGACCTGCTGTCCACGCTGTGCGCCGCGGAGGTGGACGGGGTCCGGATGAGCGACGAGGACATCAAGGCCTTCTGCAGCCTGCTGCTCGCGGCGGGCGGTGAGACCACGGACAAGGCGATCGCCGGCATCTTCGCCAACCTGCTGGCGCATCCGGAGCAGTTGGCGGCCGTGCGCGAGGACCGGAGTCTGATTCCACGTGCCTTCGCCGAGACGCTCCGCTACACCCCGCCGGTGCACATGATCATGCGTCAGACGGCGACGGACGTCACGCTGAGCGGCGGCACGATACCCGCCGGTGCCACCGTCACCTGCCTGATAGGCGCGGCCAACCGGGACGGGAGCCGTTACCGCGACCCGGACCGCTTCGACATCATGCGTGACGACCTCACCGCGACGACCGCCTTCTCGGCCGCCGCCGACCATCTCGCCTTCGCGCTCGGCCGGCACTTCTGCGTCGGGGCGCTGCTGGCGAAGGCCGAGGTCGAGATCGGGGTCGGACAGCTCCTGGACGCCCTGCCCGACCTGCGCACGGAGGACGGGTTCGAAGTGGTGGAGCGGGGCGTGTTCACCCGGGGCCCGCAGTCGCTGCCGGTGCGCTTCACACCCGTGGCCCGATGACCCGTGGCCTGACGGCCGGCGCGCCGGCCGTCAGGCCNCGACCGCTGGAACGGCGGCCTGTTGGTGGCGGGCACCCCGGGCAACCGGGAGCAGTACGCCAACGACCGGGCCGACATCATCACGGCACCGGCGCGCCGGCCGTCAGGCCACGACGGGAGTGAAGAGGGCGGGCAGGGCCGTCAGACCGCGCATCCAGATGGACGGGCGCCAGGTCAACTCCTCGGGCTCGACCGCGAGTACGAGGTCGGGGAGGTGCTCCAGCAGGGTCTCGACCGCGGTGCGGGCGATGACGTCGGCGAGCAGGGGCGCCGGGTACGGGCACCGGTGCTCGCCGTTGCTGAAGGACAGGTGCGCGGAGTTCTCGGCGCCGACGTGTGCCTCGGGCCAGAGCTGCGGGTCGGTGTTGGCCGCGGCGAGGCCGAGCACGAGGCAGTCGCCGGCCCGGATCTGCCGGCCGCCCAGCTGGGTGTCGTTGACGGCCCAGCGGCCGATGAAGTTCTGCGTCGGGGTGTCCAGCCACAGCACCTCGTTGAGGGCCTCTCCCACGCTGAGGCGGCCGCCGGAGACGTTGAGGGCGAAGCGTTCGTCGGTGAGCAGCAGCCGGAGCGTGTTGCCGATCCAGTTGGCGGTGGGCTGCTGGGCGGCGGCGATGACGGAGATCAGGTCCTGGACCGTCTCCTCGTCGGTCAGTCCCGCCGGGTGGGTCAGCATCCGGGAGGTGACGTCGGGTCCGGGGCGTTCGCGCTTGTGGCGGACCAGTCGGTGGATGCGCTCGCCCACGCGCGTGTAGGCGGCGACCGGGTCGTCGCCCTCGGCCGCGTCGAGGGAGATGCGCAGGTCCTCGACGAGCTGATGGGTCTCGGCGCCGTTGTGGGGCATCCCGCACATGCGCACGGCGGCGAGCATGGGCAGGGGGTGTGCGTAGCCGCTCATCAGTTCGGCCCGGCCGCTGCCGGCGAAGGCGGCGATGAGCCGGCCGGCGAGCTGCCGGCAGTCCCGGGCCAGCTCGAACTGGTCGATGCCGGCCAGTGCCTGGGTGATGACGCCGGCCCGCCGCCGGTGTTCCTCGCCCTCGGTGAACAGGACGGACGGCTGATGACCGACGTAGGGCAGCAGGGGCCAGTCGGGCGGGATGCTGCCCCACTGGTTCCAGCGGCGCGAGTCCCGGGCGAACAGGTCGTCGTGGCTGGTGACATAGCTGACCTCGGGGTAGCCGAGAACCAGCCAGGCGGGGATGCCGCCGTCGAGGAGCACGGGCGCGACGGGGCCGTGCTCGCCGCGCAGTCCGCGGTACAGCTCCGACGGTGTCTGCTGGTACTCCAGTCCGGCCAGCGGTACGGCGTCCGGGTGCGCGGGGCAGCCCGGCGCGGCGACGGGGTGGGGCGAGGGGTCGAGGTCGGTCACGATGCGCTCTCCTGGGCCAGGGCCAGTTGGTAGAGGTGGTCCACGAGGGTGACCAGCACGTTCTTGCCCGACGTCCGCACCCGCGCGTCGCAGTCGATCAGCGGCACGTGGTCGGGCAGCGCGAGGGCCAGCCGGATCTCGTCCAGGGAGTGCCGGGCGGTGTCGTCGTCGAAGCGGTTCACGGCCACCACGAAGGGGGTCCGGTGGTGTTCCAGCCGGTCTATCGCGTACCAGGAGTCGTCCATCCGGCGGGTGTCCACCAGGACGACCGCGCCGAGGGTGCCGGAGAACAGCCGGTCCCACAGGAACCAGAAGCGCTCCTGACCGGGGGCGCCGAACAGGTACAGCACCATGCGGTCGTTGAGGCTGATGCGGCCGAAGTCGAAGGCCACCGTGGTGGTGGTCTTCGCGGTGACCGAGCCGGTCTCGTCGACGCCGACTCCGGCCTGGGTCATGACCTCTTCGGTGTTGAGCGGCCGGATCTCGCTCACGGAGCGGACGAGAGTGGTCTTGCCGACTCCGAAGCCACCCACGACGACGATCTTCAGCCCGGTCTCCGCGGCATCGGTCAGGGGCTTGCGTCCGGAGGGCGCGGTGGCTTCCGAGGCCGTGGTCGCGGCTGCGGAGGTCGTCGGGTCAGAGGTTGCGGAGCCCATGGAGCACCTCCTGGAGAAGGGCGGTATCGGGGTGCGACGCGGCGGTCTGGCCCAGGCGCGGATGGCGGGCGGTGATGGTTCCGGTGGCGAGCAGGTCGCCGAGCAGGATGCGGACCACCGTGATCGGCAGGGCCAGCTCGGCGGCGAGTTCCACCACGGCCGTGGGGTGCCGGCACAGGTCGAGGATGCGGACGTGTTCCGACTGCATGCCGGCCGACGGCCCGCACTCGGCGACCACCAGGGTGACGAGGTCGAACGAGTCGTCGGCGCGGCTGCGTCCGCCCGTGACCGTGTAGAGCCGGTCGGGTGCGCCGGTGTCCACGGGCCTGCGCGTCACGACGAGCTGCTCCCGGGGACGGCGTGGCGCGGCTCGGCCCTCAGATGGTCGCCGATCTGTTCGACCATCTCGGTCATCTGGTGGCCGACCACGCCGGGGTCGGCGTCCTCCACCGCGACGACGGCCAGGTGCGCGCCCTCGCCCGCCTCCACGATGAACAGCAGGCCACCGTGGAACTCGGTCATGGAGTGCCGCACGCCGCCGGTTCCGTTGCCGAACTCGACCGAGGCTCCCTGGGCGAGGGCCTGGATGCCCGAGCAGATCGCGGCGAGCTGGTCGGCCCGGTCCAGGGTGAGGTGCTCGGTCCAGCAGAGCTTGAGGCCGTCGCGGGAGAGGACGAGGGCGTGGCGGGTACCGGGGGTGCGGTCCAGGAGGTTCTGCAGGAGCCAGGTGAGGCTGTTGTCGGTGGTCTGCATGGTGGGTGCGGGGACGGTGGTTCCTGGTGCTGCGGTCACCGGCCCGTTCCTCCAATCTCACGAGCGACACGAGCGATAAGGGCGAGAGGCGGGGCGAGGGGGGCCGAGGGGGACCGGCATGCGCCGTACGGTGCGATGCGGTGCCGACACGGGCGCCGGTCCTACCCCCTAGTCCGGGGCGGGCGGTTCGGACTCCGGCGCCCCGCCGGCCGCCCCGGACCGCCGCCCGCGGTGGAAGGCGCCGAAGCTGGCCCCGGCGTCGCGGTGGGCGTAAGCCGCCGGGTCGGCGGGCTGCCGGTGGTGGTCCCGCCGTTCGCGCTCGGCCTCGGCCATGGTGCGGCCCGGGGAACGCACGGGCAGGCCGCCCGGCGTGGCCGGTGCGGGGCCGGGTCGCGCCGCCTGTGGGGGCAGGCCGGTCCGCTCCACCGGCCGGACGTCCGGGACGCGCCGCGTGAGTGCCGGGGCTTCCGCGGCAGGGGCGGGACCGGGGACGGTGGAGGCGACGCCACCGCCGAAGGTACGGCCGGTCAGGGCGGGGCCCGGGTCCCGTTGCTGGGCGAGCAGCTGGGGCGGCACCAGGACGACGACGCCCGTGCCGCCGCGTGACGAGGGCCGGTAGCTCACGCCGACGCCGTACTTGGCGGCCAGCCGCCCCACCACGGCGAGGCCGAGGCGCGTGCCCTGCAGCGAGGCCAGGTCGTTCATCCGCCCCGACACCGCCTCTTCGGCGTGGCGCATGGCGGCGTCGGCCATCTTCAGTCCGCTGTCCTCGATGGTGACGACGATTCCGGCGGTGCGTTCCTCCACGTAGACGTGGACCTCGTCGATGGGCGGCGAGAAGTTGGCGGCGTTGTCCATGAGTTCGGCCAGCAGGTGCATGACTCCCTCGGCCGCGTAGCCGGAGATCGCGGCGTTGGTGGAGCAGTGCATCCGGACCCGCTGGTAGGCGGCGATCCGGCCGACGGCGCCGCGCAGGATGCTCTCCATCACGATGGGCCTGTTCCAGGCACGGCTGGAGCGTCCGCCCATCAGGAGGGCCAGGCGGTCGGTGATGAGGCCGAGCTGCGAGGTGCTGTGGTCCAGGCGCAGCAGATCGCCGAGGACTTCCTCGCCGTGACGATCCTGCATGTCCCTCAGGTCGGCGAGCATGCTGACGGCCTTGGCCTGGACGCGGCTGAGGGACTTGGCGGAGGCGGCCTGCGCGGCGGCGGTGCGCCGTTCGCTGTGGGCCAGTTCCCGGACGAACAGCTCGGCGCAGGCACGCGCCCCGGCCCCCCGCGGCCACTCCAGCTCGGCGAGGATGATCTCCGCCGAGGTGCCGTCCCGCAGTTTCTCCACCGCGGCGGGCAGGGTGCTGTTCGTCAGCTGCTCCAGCTCGGCGGTGCCCCTGCGCGCCTCCTGCACCGCCTGCTGCCGCCGTGACTCGGCGTCCGCGGCCTGCCGTACGGCGTCCTCCACCAGTACGGCGAAGCTCTGGACGATCTGACGCAGGTGGGGACCGGAGGCGGGAGCGGTGTTGGCGACGGCCTCGTCCGCGCCGGAACCGTCGCGCACTTGCTGCGCGATGCCCGGCAACGCGACGTTGACCAGGTGTACGAGGCCGGCGTTCTCCTGCGCGAGCTGGGCCTTGAGGGCGCCGATCTCCGACCGCCGGGCCACCGCCGTCCGGCGTGCCCGTCCGACCAGGTAGGAGCCAAGGCCGACGGACACGGCGACGCACAGCCAGGACGTGACGGCGAGGGTCGCGGTCCAGCTGCGGGCCGCCTCCGGAGCGGCCGCCCAGGCGGCGCCCGCGGCCGCGGCGGCGGCCGGCAGCACGAGCAGCGGGATGGCTGGGGTGGAGCGGCGGGGTTTCTGCGTCCGGGGCGGGGTGGGGGGTGCAGACACTGACATTCCGCGGTCCCTCGGGTCCTTGAGAGCGGGGAGAAGGCCGGTCGACCTGGGGCGGCCGCGGGCCGGAGCCGTGCCACCGGGTGAGTCGTGATCACTCCGGCGGGCTTGCGGCTCATGCTAGTCACGGCGTTGACCGCACATGCCGGACCGACCGCAGACCCCACCGAGGAGCGAACTTTCCCGACATCTTGCCAATCGAACGCACCGATGTGGTACAGGCGTTCTGCCTGGGCCGGACGTTCCAGGCGGACGTTCCAGGCCGGACGTTCAAGGCAGATGTTCAAGGCAGACGTTCAAGGCCGGATGTCCCGGGGCGGACGTCGTGGGACCGGGGGTCGCCGAGCGGCTGCCGCTCAGTCGCCCAGATGGCGGGCGAGTGCCCGCGCGACCTCCCGCGCGGCGGGTGCCGTCCAGCGCCTGCGGTGCCGGGCGAGCCGTACCGGCGCGTCGGGGAAGCCGGGTCCCTCGACCCGCACCAGGCGCCCGCGCCGCAGTTCCTCCGTCACCGTGGTCAGGGGCAGCAGGGTCAGCCCCAGCCCGGCCGCGACGCAGTTGCGCGCCGCGTCCACGCTGCCGAACCTGGTCAGCCTCGGCCTGCCGTCCGGCACCTCCAGCAGCCGGCGGGCCAGCGCGTCGCTGTAGGAGCAGCCCTCTTCCAGCAGGAAGTACGTCTCCCCCGCGAGTTCCGGCCAGCTCGCCGTCCGCGCCCGGCCGGCCAGGGGGTGTCCGGGAGCGGCGACGAGGACGAGCGGCTCGCGGCCGACCGGTTCTGACGTCACGTCGGGGAACTCCGCCTCCTCCAGCAGCAGGGCGAGGTCGAGGCGTCCGGACCGCAGTCCCTCCACGCACTCCCGGGTCCCGGCCGCGTACAGGTGGACGTCCACCTCGGGGTGGCTCGTGCGCAGGGCGGCGACCAGACCGGGCAGCCGGCTCGCGCACAAGGACTCCGGACTGCCGATCACGACCCGCCCCGACACGGCACCGCCGTCGTCGCTCCCGGCCCGCAGCCGCGCCACCGCGTCGAGCACCTCCTCGGCCCGCTCCAGGAGCCGGCGGCCGGCGTCGGTGAGCAGCGCGCCGGTGGGCAGGCGGTCGAAGAGCCGCACACCGAGGTCCTGTTCGAGGGCGCGGATGTGCACGGTGACCGTGGACTGGGCCAGATGCAGTTCGGCCGCGGCGGCGGTGAAGCCGCCGGTGCGGGCGAGCACGGTGAAGGTCGTCAGCAGCCGGGTGTCCACGGGAGCCAGGGTATGCGGTTTTCCGATGGAGGGGATCACGAACGATCGTTGGACACGATCAACCCCGGCTGGCAGCGTGGCCGTCATGACGACAGAGATCCTGCGCTACGCGGCCTTCACCCACGACCCGGCGGGCGGAAACCCGGCCGGGGTGGTCCTCGACGCGTCCGGGCTGGACGACACGGCGATGCTCGCGATCGCCGCCGAGGTGGGCTACTCCGAGACCGCGTTCGTCACCGGCAGCGACGTGGAGCGACGGCGGTTCGAGGTCCGCTACTTCAGTCCGCTCGTCGAGGTGGCGTTCTGCGGTCACGCGACGGTCGCGCTGGCCGTCGCCCTGGCCGAGCGGCTGGGCCCCGGCGAGATCGTCCTCGACACGCCCGCCGGTGAGATCCCGGTGTCCACCGCGGCGACGGGAGTGGGGCTGTGCGGGCCACCCTCACCAGCGTGCCGGCGCGGTCGCGCCCGGCTCTCCCCGCCGAACTCGACGCCACGCTGCGGGCGCTCGGCTGGACTTCCGCCGACCTGGACCCCGCCCTGCCCGCCCATGTGGCGTTCGCGGGCAACGACCACCTCGTTCTCGCGGCCGCGTCCCGGGCCCGGCTGGCCGACCTCGACTACGACTTCGACGCGCTCGCCGTGGTCATGCGGCGGTACGGCTGGACGACGGTGGACCTGGTGTGGCGCGAGTCGGCGGAGCGCTTCCATGCCCGCAACCCGTTCCCCGTCGGCGGTGTCGTGGAGGACCCGGCGACGGGCGCGGCCGCCGCGGCGTTCGGCGGGTACCTCCGCGAGCTGGATCTGGTCACCCGGCCGGGCACGATCGCGGTCCGCCAGGGTGAGGACATGGGCCGGCCCAGCGAGCTGGTGATCCAGGTGAGTCCGCGCGATCCGCGCACGCGGGTCACGGGTCAGGCCGTGCCCGTCCCCGGGGCATCCGTCTGAGACCGCCCCGCAACACCGTCTGGGCGACTGTGGGATGCGGTGGGACCCGACTCCGGTTCGGATGGGTGCCATGCGCAGACCCATAACCGTGGCGAAACGCCACTCACGCCTGCTCACCTCAGGCGTCATCCTCGCCGCCCAGTCACTCCTCCTGACCCTGTCCGCGGTCCCGGCCTCGGCCTCGGCCTCGGCCTCGGCCGACGACACCCGGACGCCCGCTCGTGGTACCGCGCACATGGGCGCGGGTGTCCTCGCCCACGAAGGGGTCCAGGGCCGGCCCGTCGGCACCCGTGTCGCCCAGACGGAGGGTGTGGACGTCTCCAGCCATCAGGGCAACGTCGCCTGGTCGACCCTCTGGAAGAGCGGCGTGAAGTGGGCCTATGTGAAGGCCACCGAGGGGAACTCCTACCGGAACCCCTACTTCGCCCAGCAGTACGGCGGTTCGTACGACGTCGGCATGGTCCGCGGCGCGTACCACTTCGCGACCCCGGACACCGCCGGCGGCGCCGCCCAGGCCGACTACTTCGTCGACCACGGCGGGGCCTGGTCCAAGGACGGCAAGACGCTGCCGGGCGTCCTCGACATCGAGTACAACCCGTACGGGGCCACCTGTTACGGGCGGACGCACAGTCAGATGGTGAGCTGGATCCGGGCCTTCCTGGACCGGTACAAGGAGCGCACCGGCCGCAACGCCGCCATTTACACCTCCACCAACTGGTGGACGCAGTGCACCGGGAACTACAGCGGTTTCGGCGCGAGCAACCCGTTGTGGATCGCCCGGTACGCCTCGACCGTGGGGGCGCTCCCGGCCGGCTGGGACTTCCACACGATGTGGCAGTACACCTCGTCCGGGCCGACCGTCGGGGACCACGACAAGTTCAACGGGGCGCTGGACCGCGTCAAGGCCCTGGCCAACGGCTGACGCGGTCCGGTGGAGCGCCGGCCGCCGGTTCAGCGGCCGGTGAGGGTGCCCAGGATGTCGGCGACCTGCTCGCGCACCACGTCCCGGGCCCCGGCGGGCAGGGCACCGATGTCCGTCCGCTCGAGGGTGTGCAGGGCCTCGTCGGCACCCGCGTCGCACGTAGTGGTCTCGCTGAGCACGTCGTAGCCGTCGCGGACGGCGACGCGCAGCCGGTGCCGGCCCTCGCCGTCGGCGTGCACAGCGGTGGCGACCACCAGGGGCGGCGGGCCGCCGGCTTCGGCGGGCTGCTTGCGGTAGCCGCTGGCCACGGGGGTGCGCCAGCGCAGACCGAGCAGCAGGTGACGCTTCGCCATCACCTCGGCCAGGTCCGTCTCGTAGGGGCGGTCGGGGCCCAGCACCGTGGCGCGGGCGTCCAGTACGAGGGCCGCGGGCAGCAGGCAGCGCAGGCTGCTGCCGACGAGGTTGCCGCCGACGGTGGCCGTCCGGCGTACCGCTCCGGTGCCCACCGAGCCCGCCGCCCGGCGCAGTACCTCCGGTACCCGGTCGTCTATGCGGTGCAGCACCACGGCCGCGCCCAGCGACTCGGGTTCGACGGTGGTCGCCTCCGGCAGCCCGCGCAGCGACATGGCCAGCTCCGGGAAGCCGTCGCGTTGCCAGGTGGCCCACACGAGCGTGGCCCCGCCGATGGGCACCGCCCCCTGCGCCATGCACTCCTGTGCTTCGGACACGGACGTGGGCTGACGCAACAGCATGGCGATCGACCTGCTTCCCGGGAGTCGGCGGCCGGACGACACCGCGTCTTCCGCCAGGTGATCACGGTCAGTGGGATTGTCCGTACCGCGGAGGGGGCGCGTACAGAGCTCACTCGTTTCCCGTGTGCGCCCTTCACGCGCCGCCCCGTCACACCAGCGTGGCGAGGAACTCCAGCAGCGCGGCGTTGAACCGGTCGGGCTGCTCGGCGCCCGGGAGATGGCCGGCCTTCTCGACGACGGCCAGGGTGGAGTGCGGGACCAGGCGGTGGATGGACTCCGCCTCCGCCACGGGGGTGTAGACGTCGTCCGCTCCGACGACGACGAGGACGGGCGCCTCCACGGCGGCCAGGACGTCCCGGTAGTCGGGGCGTTCGGCCCGTCCGCGCAGCGCCGCCGCGGCGCCGCGGGGGTCGGTGGCGCACATCATCTCCAGGACGCGGGCGGCCACGTCCGGCATCTCGGTGACGTTGTAGGCGGCGAGCATCTTGTCGATGACCTCGTGCGCGTAGCCGTCCATGCCCTCGGCCAGGAGCCGGTCGGCGAGCCGGTTGCGGAACTCCTTGCCTTCGGGCGTCTCCGCGGGTGCGGAGGTGTCGGACAGGACGAGTGCCCGTACCCGCCGCGGGTGGCGGAGCTGGAACTCCATGGCGATCTGACCGCCCATGGAGACACCGCCGACCACCGCGCGCTCGATCCCCAGGTGGTCCAGGAGCCCGGCGAGGTCGTCGGCGAAGTCGGCGAGCAGAACCTTGCCCGAGCTGACGCTGCTGCGGCCGTAACCCCGCAGGTCGGGAGTGAGGACCCGGTGACCGGCCGCCGCCAGTGCCGTGGCCTGCGGCGCCCACAGGGTGCGGTTGAAGGGGTGGCCGTGGATCAGGAGGACCGGGAGCCCGCCGCCGGGGCCGAAGTCGTCGTACTCGAGCGTGGCGCCGCGCACGGTTGTGGAGTTCATCCACGGAACCCTAGGTCCAGTACGGAGGGTGGCGTACGTCGTCTCACGGGCCGAGCAGCGCGTCGGCCAGTTCGGCGCTCAGTCGCTCGCCGTCCTTGCGGACCAGTGCGGGGACCTGTGCGTTCCACGCCGCCGCGGCACGCTCCAGGGCCTCGGCCCAGGCCCTCCGGGCGCGGCGCCCCATCACCGCCGCGGCGAGGGGCAGGAGCGGGCGGGCGACGGAGCGGCCCCTGACCCGCGCCTTCACGGTCACCCGCCAGCGTCCGTCCGGGGCGGGGCACGGTACGACCGTGACGGTGACGCGGGCGAGTGCGTGCGTCAGGGTTCCGCTCAGGGGGGCGCGGGAAGGGTGGCGGCCATCGCTCGTCGCCTGCCACCATCTGCCGAGGTCGAGGTGCGCGCGTCCGGTGCCGCCCAGGTACTTCTCCCGCTTGCCGTCGCTCGGGCGCAGCGTCGCCGACAGCAACGCCTCGCGCGGCCGTTCGGCACTCGTGAGCCTGAGGACGCAGTCCAGTCGGGCGGGGTGGCTCGGGTCGTCCTCGACGGTGACGACCTCCAGCGCGGTCTCCCGGCGGCGGTCCCAGGCGAGCACGGTGAGGCACTGGTCCGCGTCCGGTTCCCCGTCCTTCTCGTTCACGGGCCGGTACCGCGCGCCCGGCCGCAGGTGCCGACCCTGTGCCAGCACCAGGCCGGGCAGTGGACGGCCGTCGGGCAGCCGCAGGCGCGCTCCCTCGACGTCCGTGCCCTCCGCCAGGTCGTGCAGCGTGGCGACGCACGACTCGAACCAGCGGCGCGGCACGGGGACCAGGGTCACGGTGTGCTGAAAACGGGCCATGCGGCGAGGATGGACGCCCGGAGGGTGCCGCGTCACGAGGGCGGCCGGGCAATGAGGGGGCGACGCTGGCTGCCGGTTTCCGGACGTCGGCGCGGTGCGGGCGGCGTCAGCGTCCGTCCGTCTCCGGACGCCGCGCGACGAACACCAATTCCCGGCCCTCGCGGTCGGGGGCCCCACGCACCTCCCGCAGCACGTACCCCTGTTCGGTCAGGTCGGCCGCCACCTCGTCCCGCTCGCGGAAGCGCAGCGTGGAGTCGGAGGTCAGCACTTCGCCGTCCGCGCCGAAGACGTAGGTCCACCGGAAGGTGACCAGCGGTCCGCTCACGTCCAGGAGCCGGCACCAGCTCTCGACGGTGCCCGTACCGGGGACCTCCGCCACCTGGTGGGTGTGTTCGCGGGTCCACTCCTCCCAGGCGCGCCGGGCCGGGTCCCGCGTCTCGAACACCAGGTGCCCGCCGGGCCGCAGGGCCTCGTACGCGCCGCGCAGCGTCCCCTGCCACGCGGCCCGGCCGGCGATCGCCTGGGCGACGTTCGCCGTCATGGTCGCCAGGTCGACGCGCAGCGCGGGGAGCGAGGTGGCGTCGCCCTCGATCCAGCGCACCCGGTCGGCGCCCGTCCTGCCCCGGGCCACGTCGAGACTGGCCCCGGCGGGGTCGGCGCCGACGACGTCCAGGCCGCGGCCGGCCAGCAGCAGGGCGAACACCCCGGTTCCGCAGCCGATGTCCAGCACGCTCCGTGCGCCGAACTCGTCGGCCATGCGCAGGTACGGGCCGAGGTCGCCGCGGTCGGCCTCGAACACGTCGTAGAGCGCGGCGAGCCGCGGATGCCGGAAGCACTCGTCAGCCATACGGCCGACGATAGCGCCGGGTCTGCCGGGGAACAGGGGTAGGCATGCGCGCACTCGTCATCAACTGCACTCTCAAGCCCTCGCCCCAGCCGTCGAACACGGAAGCCCTCGCCGCCACGGTCATCGCGGCGCTCAAGGGCCACGGGGCGGAGGTGGACGTCGTACGGGCCGTCGACCTGAACCTGAAACCGGGGGTCGAGACCGACATGGGCGACGGGGACGACTGGCCGGACGTGCACGAGAAGCTGCTGGCCTCGCAGATCCTGGTCATCGCGTCGCCGACCTGGCTCGGCCGCCCCTCCTCCGTCGCCCAGCGGGTCCTGGAACGCATGGACGCCATGCTCAGTGAGACCGACGACGAGGACCGCCCGGTCGCCTACAACCGTGTCGCCGGCGTCCTGGTCACCGGGAACGAGGACGGCGCCCACCACGTCATCAGCGAGATCAGCGGCGGGCTCGCGGACATCGGCTACACCATTCCCGGCCAGGCCTGGACCTACTGGCATCTCGGCCCCGGTCCCGGTCCGGACTTCCTCGACGACGAGCGCGGCCACGACTGGTCGGTGTCCACCGGCCGGGCCATGGCGTCCAACCTCGTGCACGCGGCACGCGCGCTCGGTGCGATGCCGCTGCCGGCTCCGCCGTCCTGATGGCGGCGCCGCCCGGGCATGTCTGCCGGGGCGGATACGGGGCATCCGTGCACGAGCAACGACGTACGAAACGCATGAGGAGCTGAGGTCCGCCATGACGCACGACCTGACCCCGAAGTACACGGTCCCCGGCATCGAGCGCGAGGCCGCCGGACGGCTGATCGGTGTGCTGCGGCTGCGCCTGCACGCCCTCAACGACCTGCACCTGACCCTCAAGCACGTGCACTGGAACGTGGTGGGTCCGCACTTCATCGCCGTGCACGAGATGATCGACCCCCAGGTCGACCAGGTGCGCGACATGGCCGACGACGTCGCGGAGCGCATCGCCGCGCTCGGCGGGGTGGCCCAGGGCACGCCCGGGGCGCTGGTGAGCGAGCGGAAGTGGGACGACTACTCCATCGGCCGGGCCGACGCCATCGCCCACCTCGGGGCGCTGGACGTCGTGTACACCGGCGTGGTCGAGGGCATGCGCGCGGCGGTCGAGGAGGCCGGGAAGATCGACACCGCCACGGAGGATCTCCTGATCGGTCAGCTCAGGGACCTGGAGCAGTTCCAGTGGTTCGTGCGGGCGCATCTCGAGAGCGCGGGCGGCACCCTTGCGACGGGCAGTGCGACGTCCGAGGCGGAGGCGGCGGCACGCGGTGCGGACGTCTCGTGACCGGGTCGTCCGGCTCCCGGGGCCCGTGTCCCGGCCGCGCGGCCGGGACACGGGCCCCGGGACGGTTCAGCGGCGGCCGAGGCGGCGTTCGCCGCGACTGCCCTGCTCGTAGGGCAGGTGGTAGTGGGTGAAGACCGCGCCCTCGTCCTCGGCGGCGAGCTCACCGTCCGGGTCGATCCCGGGGGCGTCCTTGACCAGCGACTTGTCGTAGGTCACCTTCAGGTACGACGGCCCTACGGTGGCCTTGTCCACCGGCACGAAGACGAGCCGCCGGCGGGTCGGCAGGCCGATCGTGACCGTGGCGAACGCGGGCCGGTCGGTGAGGGTGTCGAAGTAGATGGACTCCAGGGTCCCGATCTTGCGGCCGTCGTAGTCCACGACGTCGAGGCCGCGCCAGTCACGAATGTTTTCGGCTTCAAACATGCCCAGTTTTCCCTTCCGAGGACGCGCTCACTGTCTTGTTCCCCACTTCGCCCGGCTGTCGCCTGTTTGTCCCCTCAGCGGCGTACGGAGTCCGATCCGGGATAGGCTTCCTGGCCGGAAGGGGGCGCCCGGGCGGCGGACGGGTGCCCGGTGGAGTTCCGGAGGGGGGTACGAGTGTGGATGGCGCAGGCGCCCCGGGTGGCCCGGCCCGCGTGCGGACCGGTGCGGTGTTGGACGTGGGCCCGCTGCCCGGCCGTCCCGGCATCCGTGCCAGCGGTGAGATCGGCGTGAGCACCCGGCTGTCCTGGGAGAACGCCCTGACCGAGCTGTCCCGGCGGCACACCGACGTGTCCTACGTGGAACTGTCCGGCGTGCGGTTCGTCGACGTGGCCGGGGTGACGGCGCTGGCCGTCACCGCCATGAACCTGCCCGTCGGCCGGGTCGTGGTGGAGCGGCCGCCCCCGCAGTTGCCGCGGGTGCTGAACCTCTTCTGGCCGTCCTTGCACCGGATCGAGGTGACGCCACGATGAGCACGGTGACCACCGACGGGACGTTCACCCATCCGGCGCTGTTCTACCGCTCGGAGGGCGAGTACGCCGACCGGACGGTGGCGTTCGTACGGGAGGGGCTGGCCGCGGGCGAGCCGGTGGCGGTGGCCGTGCCCGGCCCCAACCTGGAGCTGGTCAGGGACGGGCTGGGCACCGACGCGCGGGATGTCACCTTCCTGGACATGACCGAGGCCGGGCGCAACCCGGGCCGGATCATCCCCGGGGTGCTGCGGGCGTTCGCCGACGCGCACGCGCGGGTACGGGTGCGGATCGTCGGCGAACCGGTCTGGTCCGGGCGCAGCGCCGCGGAGTACCCGGCGTGCGCCCAGCACGAGGCGTTGATCAACGCGGCCTTCGCGGGCCGTCCCGCGACGATCCTGTGCCCGTACGACGAGACCCGGCTGGCCGCGGATGTCCTGGCCGACGCCCTGATCACCCACCCGACGGTCATCGCACAGGGACGTGAGCGGGCCAGTGAGGCGTACGACTGGCGTGCGGTCGTCGCCCGCTACAACGAGGCGCTCACCTGCCCGCCCGACGCCGACGTCCTCGGTTTCGGGTCCGGGGAGCTGCCCGAGGCACGCCGCTTCGGGGTCGACCGGGCCGCTTCGCTCGGGCTGACCGGGCAGCGGCTGCGGGACGCGGAACTGGCGGTGGCCGAGCTGACCACCAACAGCGTGATCCACGGCGGCGGCAGCGGAACGCTCGCGGTCTGGGCCGAGGCGGGACAAGTGGTGTGCGAGGTCCGCGACACCGGTCGGCTGACGGATCCGCTCGCCGGACGCCGGCCCCCGGAGCGCGGGCAGATCGGTGGCCGCGGACTGCTGCTGGTCCACTACGTGGCCGATCTGGTGCGGGTGCACACGACCGACGAGGGCACCGCGGTCCGCTTCTACCTGGGCGTCTGAGGCCCTTCCGGCCGGGCGTCCGAGGCCCTTGCGCCGGGTGTCCGAGGCACCGTTCCGGGGCTTTCGCCGACCGGACGGCGCTCCGCCAGGTGTGCGTGGCCTGCCACGGGGTAGGCGACCGGGCGTCGGCCGACAGGGTGACAACGACGACCGATCCACCGGGAGGGCACATTATGACGACGACGACCGCACGAGCCGCCGAGCACGCCACGACGGGCATGCCGGAGATCGCGGACCCGTCGAAGGTGGCGCCCCGGGACGCGCGGGAGTTGTCGAAGCTGTTCACCGGGAGGGCACATTATGACGACGACGACCGCACGAGCCGCCGAGCACGCCACGACGGGCATGCCGGAGATCGCGGACCCGTCGAAGGTGGCGCCCCGGGACGCGCGGGAGTTGTCGAAGCTGTTCTTCGGGCAGCTGACCGTGCTGGAGGAGGGCACGCCCGAGTACCAGTACGCGCGCAACACGCTGATCGAGATGAACATGTCCCTGGTCCGCTTCGCGGCCGGCCGGTTCCGCAGCCGCGGGCCGGAGGAGATGGAGGACATCGTCCAGGTCGGCATGATCGGCCTGATCAAGGCCATCGACCGGTTCGAACTGACCCGCGAGGTCGAGTTCACCTCCTTCGCCGTGCCCTACATCGTCGGGGAGATCAAGCGGTTCTTCCGGGACACCTCCTGGGCCGTGCACGTGCCCCGCCGCCTGCAGGAGGCCCGCGTCCAGCTCGCCCGCGCCACCGAGGAACTGCGCAGCCGGCTGGGCCGCAACCCCACCACCCAGGAGCTGTCGGAGCTGATGAGCCTCCCGGAGGACGAGGTCGTCGAGGCCCGTCTGGCGGCCAACGGCTACAACTCCGCCTCCCTGGACGCGACCATCAACGGCAGCGAGGACGGCGAGTCCGCACTCGCCGACTTCATCGGCGCCGACGACGCCGCCCTGGCCCTGGTCGACGACTTCCACGCCCTGGCCCCGATGATCGCCGAGCTGGACGAACGCGACCGGCAGATCATCCACTGGCGCTTCGTCGAGGAACTCACCCAGAAGGACATCGGCGAGCACCTCGGCGTCTCCCAGATGCACGTGTCCCGCCTGATCTCCCGACTGCTGGCCCGCCTGCGGGCCGGCATGCTCANATCATCCACTGGCGCTTCGTCGAGGAACTCACCCAGAAGGACATCGGCGAGCACCTCGGCGTCTCCCAGATGCACGTGTCCCGCCTGATCTCCCGACTGCTGGCCCGCCTGCGGGCCGGCATGCTCACCACCACCTGAGGCGCGGTCCGGCTCAGGCGGCGGTCGTCTTCTTCTTCCGGCTGCCGCGGGTGCGGCTGCCGCTGAGCGCGTCGACGAGTTGTTGGCGGCTCATCTTCGACCGGCCGGCGATGTCCTGTTCGGTGGCCCGCTGGTAGAGCTCGGCCTTGCTCAGCTCCCGCAGCTCGCCACGGGCGGCCGGCGTCCGGCGGGAGGGTGTGGCGGCCTTCTTCCGCGACGTGGCAGACCCTTCGGCGTCCGAGCCGTCGGCGCCCGTCTTCCCGGACCTGGACGCAGCCTGCTTGCCGCCGGAGCTCCCCGGCCTGGACGCGGCCCGCTTGCCGCCCGCGCTCCCGGACTTGGACTCGGCCCGCTTGCCGCCGGTGTCCTTCGCCTGCTCCAGGCTGCCGCGCAGGACTTCCATCAGGTCGACGACGTTGGTGGCCTCGGGCGCCTCCTCAGCGACGGCGACCTGCTCCCCCTCGGCCTTGGCGCGGACCAGCTCGCGGACCTTCTCCTGGTAGGTGTCGTGATAGCGGGCGGGCTCCCAGTCGCCGCTGAGCGCGTCGACGAGACGCAGCGCCATGTCCAGCTCCTTGCCGCGGCCCACCCGCTCCGCCGGCAGTTCCGGCAGCTCCTCGACGGGGTCGCGGACCTCGTCGGCCCAGTGCAGCGTCTGGAGCAGCAGGACCCTGTCCTCGGCACGCAGGGCGGTCAGGTACTGCCGGTTGCGCATGACGAAGGTGGCGACACCCACCTTGCCGGCCTCGGCGAGGGCGGTGCGCAGCAGCTCGTAGACCTTGAGGTACTCCTTGCCGCGCGGGGCGAGGTAGTAGGTGCGGCCGAAGTAGACCGGCTCGATCCGGTCCAGGTCCACGAAGTCCGTGATGTCGAGGGTGCGGGAGCGTCCCGGCGCGATCTCGTCGAGCTCCTCGGGTTCCACGACGACGTACTCGCCCTCGCTCACCTCGTAGCCCTTGACGATGTCCGCGGGGTCGACCTCCTTGCCGGTGCGCTCGTTGACCCGCCGGTTGCGGATCCGGTCCGATGTGCCGCGCTGCAACTGGTGGAAGTGGACCGTGTGGTCCCCGGTCGCCGTGAACAGACCGACGGGCACCGAGACCAGCCCGAAGGTGATCACGCCCGTCCAGATCGCCCGCGCCATGGCCGTCCGCTCCCTACGTGCCGCCCGCACCGCCCGGGCGTGCCCGCTCCGCCCGGTCCTGCCACGCTGCCATCCGGCTGACGTTCCCGCGCGCCGGACGGAGCACACGGGTGGGGAGCCGGGTGACAGCGCGCGGATCGGCCGCGGGCGTTGTTCCCTGTGAGGTGCGGGACGGCAACCGCGCCCAGCGCCCCGGCCGTCTCCCCCGTCGGACAGTCGAACGACTCCGAAGCAATGCCGGAACGAAGCCGAACAGAGGGACGCCCCATGAGCTGTCGCCTGAAGCCGATCACCCGCGAGGAGCATCTGCGCTTCGTCACGGCCCGGCCTTCCGTGAGTCACCTGCAGGTCCCCTCCTGGGGCGACGTGAAGCCGGACTGGCGGGCGGAGAGCCTGGGCTGGTTCGACGAGGGCGGTGAACTGGTGGGCGCCGGGCTGGTGCTGCTGCGGCCGCTGCCGAGGCTGAAGCGGTACCTGGCGTATCTGCCCGAGGGCCCGGTCATCGACTGGGCGGCGGACGGTCTGGAGCGGTGGCTGGAGCCGATGCTCGCGCACCTGAGGGAACGCGGCGCCTTCACGGTGCGGATGGGGCCGCCTGTGGTGGCGCGGCGCTGGAGCACCGACGCCGTCAAGGCGGCGATCGCCGACCCGGGGTCCCGGCGGCTGGGCGACGTGGAGGCGACGGTGCGCGAGCCCGGCGCGGACGACGTCGCCGAGCGCCTGCGCCGGATGGGCTGGCGGCGCACCGAGCCGGGCGGCGAGGACGGCTTCGCCGCGGGCCAGCCCCGGTACGTGTGTCAGGTGCCCCTCGCGGGACGTTCGTTGGAGGATCTGCAGAGCGGCTTCAACCAGCAGTGGCGGCGGAACGTCAAGAAGGCCGAGAAAGCCGGCGTCAAGGTCGTCCGGGGCGACCAGGAGGACCTGCCCACCTTCTACGAGCTGTACGTGGAGACCGCGGAACGGGACCGGTTCGTGCCGCGCCCCCTCGCCTACTTCGAGCGGATGTGGACCGCGCTGACGGCCGAGGACCCGGACCGCATGCGCCTGTACCTCGCCCATCACGACGGCGAGGTGCTCGCCGCGGCCACGATGCTGACGGTGGGAGAACACGTCTGGTATTCGTACGGCGCGTCCACCAGCCGTCGGCGCGAGGTACAGCCCAACAACGCCCTCCAGTGGCGGATGATGTGCGACGCCCGTGAACTGGGCGCGGCCGTCTACGACTTCCGCGGCATCACTGACACCCTGGACGAGAACAACCACCTGCTGGGACTGCTCCGGTTCAAGGTCGGTGCGGGCGGACAGGCCGTCGAGTACCTCGGCGAGTGGGACTATCCGTTGAACAGGGTGCTGCACAAGGCTGTGGCCCTGTACATGGCGCGCCGCTGAAGGGCGCGCCGCGAGGGGGTGGGGGATGTCACGGCTCCTGGTCGTGCAGAACCATCGGGGTGGCGGGCCGGGCCGGTTCGGCGACTGGCTGCTCGCGGACGGGGTGTCACCGGACGTGGTGCACGCCTACGCCGGTGTGCCGCTCCCCCGGCGTCCGGAGCACGACGGCGTGATGGTGCTCGGCGGTGGCTACCTGCCCGACGACGACGTGCGCGCCCCCTGGCTCGCGCCCACCCGGACACTGGTCGCCGAGGCGGTGGAGCGGGGTGTGCCGGTCTTCGGCATCTGCCTGGGCGGACAGCTCCTCGCCCAGGTCGCGGGTGGCACGGTACGGGGTGAACACGGCGAGCCTGAGGTGGGCAGCACGCCGTTGACGCTGCGGCCGGAGGCCGGGGCCGACCCGCTCTTCCGAGGGTTGCCGGAGCGGGTGACGGCGGTCGAGCACCATGTGGACGCGGTCACCGCGCTGCCGCCCGGGGCCGTGTGGCTCATGGCGAGCGAGCGGTGCCCGTACCAGGCTTTCCGGGTCGGCGAGCGGGCGTGGGGCGTTCAGTTCCACCCCGAGGCGGGAGCGGACCGGGTCAGGTCGTGGGACGCCGGTCGGCTTCGCGCCCGGGGGCTGGATCCGGTGGATCTCTGCCGCCGGGCGGAACTCGACGAGCCCGCGGCCGAGGCGGTCTGGCGCGAGGTGGCCAGGCGCTTCGCCGCGGTCGTCGTCGGGTCGTGAGAACGGTCGGTGGATACCGGGCCCATGGGATTCAGCCCTTGAAGGCGCCTCGGTCGGTGAAGGCCAGCTTGGCGAAGCGTTCCCCGATGAGGCGGGTGGGTCGCGGCGTCCGGGTGGATGTCGTCGGGCAGGGGCAGGTCTGCCGCGTCGGCCTCTCCGTAGAGTTCGCGGCCGTCGAGGTAGTACAGGTTCTCGTCGTCGGCGGCCCGCTCCGTCACGATCCGGGACAGCTCGTCCCGGATGACGTTCAGGGTCAGCTTCCCGCTCGCGCGTTCCGCCGGGTCGCCGGTGGCGACGAACCGCAGGCGGCCCTCGGTGAAGTCGGGGGCGAGCGGGCCGGGGGTGTCCTCGTGCACGGGGCACAGGATGGGCGAGACGACGAGCAGCGGGGCGTTGGGGTGGCCCTCCCGGATGGTGTCGAGGAAGCCGTGCACGGCGGGGCCGAAGGCGCGCAGGCGCATGGCGTCGGCGTTGACCACGTTGATGCCGATCTTGACGCTGATCAGGTCGGCGGGGGTGTCGCGCATCGCCCGTGCGGTGAACGGGTCGAGCAGGGCGCTGCCGCCCAGACCCAGGTTGATCAGTTCGACGCCGCCGAGGGAGGCGGCGAGGGCGGGCCAGGTGGTGGTGGGGCTCGCGGCGTCGGAGCCGTGGCTGATCGAGCTGCCGTGGTGCAGCCAGATCCGGCGGCCGGGGTCCGGGGTGGGCTCGACGGGGCCGTTGGTGCGCAGGGCGACGAGTTCGGTGGTCTCGTTGTGCGGCAGCCAGATCTCGATGTCCTTGCTGCCCCCGGGCAGGTCCGCGAAGCGGAGGGTACCGGTCGGGCCGGGCTCGAGGCCCGTCGTGCCGGTGGTCATGTCGATGGTGAGGGTGTTGCCGCCCGCGACACTGCCCCGGCCCGCCGGACGGCCGTCGACGAGCAGGTCGTACACGCCGTCCGGACGCGGCGGGACACCGACGTAGACCCGCTTGGTGGGCAGGGTGTCCAGTTCGAGGACGGTGGCGCGGGTGCGCAGGGCGAGGCGTACGCCGGAGGGCTGGGACTCGGCCATGGCCAGCTGGCCGTCGCTGTTCTGCGCGCGGGCCCGGGCGGGCAGCCGGTGGGGCAGCAGACCGCGCTCGGTGCGCTCCAGGTCCAGGGCGCCCCGCAGGAGATCCGAGGTGATCGGCGTGGTGATCCAGTCGTCCGTGGTGTTCATGTCGCCTCCGGCTGTGGTGCGTCTTGCGAGTCCCGGGTTCCTTCGTTGATTATGCATAAACCTAATTGAGTTAGGCAAGCTGCTTGGACCCGCAGGATTGCGGTCATGGCTTCCTGTGGCAGGAGCGACAGCTTCCAACGGGAAAACGCCACAGGCACCGATCGCCGCTACCGGATCCGTGTGTGTACCGAGCCCCCCGAGATCGACCTGTGCCTGCACATGATCCGGCGCGACTACGGCTCGGCGGTCGCCTCGCACGCCGCCCGGCTGACCTGGCCGCGGGAGAACCTGGCCGGCGACCTCACCTCGCCGGCATCGCCACCCACGCCGGGATGAGCACCCGGACGCTGATCCGCCGGTTCCGGGGGCAGGCCGGCAGCACTGCGCTGCAGTGGCTGCACCGTGCCCGCGCCCGGCAGGCACAACACCTTCCCGTCCCGGTCGCGGCGCGGCCTCGGTGACCGTAGACAGGAGGCATGGGCGCACGCGGCGAGGGGGCCGGCGACGACATGTCGCGGCCTCATCCGGTCACGGTCGGGCACGGCACCGCGGGGCGCGCGGAGCCGGCCGGACTGCCGCGTGATGCCGGTGTCACCTCCGTGGTCGACGTCAGGATGCCCCCCCCGGCAGCCGCCGCGACCCGGCCTGCTGCGGGACCGGTCGGCCCGGTGGATGCCCGAGGAGGGCCTCGCCCACCCGGGGGTGGGAGCGGCGTCTGGGCGGCTTCCGCAAGCCGGGCGCCCGACTCACCCGACGCCCCGGGCGCCCGGCTGCGGGCGGACGACCTGCTCGTCCACGGCAGCGAGGAGGAGGCGGCGGCGAAGTGGGCCGCCCCGGCGTCGGGGCGTTCGTAGCGGTCAAGGCGGAGGCGAAGGCGGAGGGCCATGCAGCGCAAGAGCGGGCGTCGCGGGAAGACGGGCGGCCAGGAGCCGGGAGCGGTCGAGCAGGTCCTGGACGAGCTCTACACCACGCCTCCGTCCGCCTTCGTCGCCCACCGTGAGGAACGCGCCGCGGCCGCCAGAACGGCCGGTCGCAAGGAGGACGCCCGCCGCATCCACGCCGCCCGCCGGCCCACGCTCGCGGCCTGGGCGGCGAACCTGCTGGCGCGCTCCCGGCCGGAGGAGACCCGGCGGTTCCTGGAGCTGGGGCAGGCACTGCGCGAAGCACACCGCACCCTGGACGCCGCCGGGCTCAAGGAGCTGTCGGCGCAGCGCCGGCGCATCGTGACCGCCCTCTCCCGGCAGGCCGCACAGCTCGCCGGCGAGGCCGGGCACCGGCTCTCCCAGGCGGCGCAGCGGGAGGTCGAGTCCACCCTGCGCGCGGCCCTCGCGGACCCGGACGCGGCCGGCCGGTGGGCCGGGGGGCGTCTGGAGGTCTCCCTGACCCCTCCGTCGGCCTTCCCCTCGGGCACCGCTCCGACGGAACCCGCCCGGAGCGAACCGGAGCCGGCACCGGTCCCGAAGTCCCCCCGCACAACGCCCGGGTCCCGGGCGAAGGACGAACTCGCCGAGCGGCGCCGCAAACGGCAGGAGGAACTCGCGCGGGCCGAACGGGAGGCCGAGCGTGCCGAGCGTCGACTGCACGACGCACGCGCGGAGCGGGCGGACGCCGAGGAGTCACTTCGCGCGGCCGACGACGAACTCGCCCACGTCCAGGAGACGGTGGCCGACGCCGAGGAGCGGCTGCGGGCGGCACACGAGGACCGCGACCGGGCCGAACGGAACCGGCGGGAGGCCGAGGAACGGGACCGCACGGCCGCGCACGCGCTGACCGAGGCCGAGCGCGAGGCACGGGCGAGCACGCGCAGGGCGGACCGTCTGAGCGGCCGGGTCAAGTAATACGGCTCGTTCGATTGAGTACCCGTACTCATGAGGCACTTCCCTCCACCGGGGGACGCTTGCCGCACCAGTCGCCCACAGGGAGCCAACCGTGCGTACCACCGCCCCAGTTCGCCGGCCGTCGGCCGCGCGTACCGTCCGCGCCACTCGAACCGTCCGCGCCACTCGAGCCGTCAGCGCCGCTCGAACCGTACGCGCCACTCGAACCGTCCGCCGTCTCGTCCTGGCCTGTGTCGCCGCCGTGGCCGTCCTGACCGGGTGTTCCATGGAGGAGGCCGTCTGCGGCGGTGGCGAGTACCCGGTCCTGACCATCGGTGGCACCGGTGCGGCGTGTGTGCCCAACGGCGAGGAGCCTCCCGAGGGTTACACCCGCTACCCCGAGGGCAAGGTCCCGCAGCACGTGGGTGACAAGTGGGACACCTACTGGCAGACACACACCGTCGACGAGCACGGGAAGGTCGTGGAGGTGCCCGAGGGCGGGTGACTGCCGGTCTCCGCGGTCCGAACACACGCACTGGGTTGCGGCGGCACATACCACGGCGGCGGCCATACGTGGTATACCGACTCGTCAACGCACAGGGCAACAACCGGGGCTGCTCGTCAGCCTTCACGGCCGTGAACCAAGGAGAGTCAACACCATGTCCGAGAGCACGACGCAGTCCGCCACGGAACTGGCCTCGCAGTACAGCGTCCAGGTGAACGACGACCTGGAGCGCAACGTCAAGGAGCAGGAACGTGTCAGCACGGAGATCACGGCTCTCCAGCAGCAACTGGCCGCGCTGCAGCACGACCACGCCCTGCTGGTGAACATGCAGCAGGCACTCGGCATCACCTCGCCGCCCCAGTCGCCCACCGCGCCGGAGCCCGCGGCCGACGCGGCCAGCGTGCCGGCACCGCGGGGCGGTACCGCCCCGGAGTCGGCCACGGGCAAGCGGACACGGGGCAAGAAGGCCACCACCGCGCCCAAGCGCGCCGCCGCCCCGAAGCCGGGCGTCAAGCCGGCCTCGAAGCCGACCGCGAAGAAGGCCACCAGGTCGACGGCCACGACCGCGACCGAGGCGGCCGCCGAGGCACCCACGAAGACGACCGCCAAGCCCGCCACCAAGCCCGCCGGGAAGCCCGCCAGGAAGCCCGCCGGGAAGCCTGCGGCGAAGAAGACGGCGGCCCGGGCCGCCGCGCAGCCCACGCTGGTGGAGCTGGTGCGCGAGCACCTCGCCGGGCAGCGGGAGCCGCGCTCCGCCGCCGAGGTCGCCACGGCGCTGGGCGAGGCCCACTCCGGACGCACCGTCAAGACCACGGTCGTGCGCACCACACTCGAAGGGCTCGTCGCCAAGAACCAGGCCCAGCGCACCAAGCAGGGCACCTCGGTCTACTACACCGCCACCGACGCCACCGCGCAGAAGCAGGACGCCGCGGCCGAGGCCACGTCCGCGCAGAGCGGCAGCTGAGCAACCCCCGGCACCCCGGCGTGACGCGGCGCGCGGCCAGGTGAGAACCGGGTGAGTATCGGTGGATGGGTGTTGTACTGCCGGTGCTCTTCGCACTCCTCGCCGCGTTCAGCAACGCGCTGGCCACCGTGCTCCAACGACGCGCCGCGCTGAGCGTGCCGCAGTCCCAGGGCTTCCGCCCCGGGCTCGTCGTCGATCTGCTGCGACGGCCCGTGTGGCTCGGCGGCATGCTGGCCGTGGTGGTGGCCGGTGTGGGGCAGGCGGTGGCCCTGGCGACGGGGCCGCTGTCACTCGTACAGCCCCTGTTCGTGCTGGAACTTCCGCTGGCCCTGCTGCTGGCCTCGCTGCTGACCGGCAACCGGCTGCCGGAGGCCATGTGGCTCGCCGTGGGCGGGGTCGTCGTGGGGCTCGGTGTCGCGCTGGCCTCGGCCGCGCCGGACGGCGGCGAGGCCGACGTGCCCCTGGACCGCTGGGTGCCGGCGCTGGCGGCCTGCGCCGGGGCGGCCGTACTGCTGGCGGCGGCGGGCCTGAAGCGGCCCGTCGGCAAGGCCCGCGCCGGGTGCCTCGGCGCGGCCACGGCGGTGTGTTACGCGCTGACGGCGGCTCTGATGAAGGACTCCATGCGCGTCCTGGACGCTGACGGCATCGTCGGCTTCTTCACTGCCTGGCAGACCTACGGCTTCGCCCTGGCCGGGGTGTGCGCCGTGCTCCTGCTGGAGCACGCCATGCAGGGCGGCCCGCTCGTCGCCTCCCAGCCCGCGCTCACGCTGGGCGACGCGACGGTGAGTCTGCTGCTCGGCGTGGTCCTGTACCGGGAGGACGTACGCGGCGACTGGTGGGTCCTGCCGCAGCTGCTCGGGGTGGCGCTCGTCGTCGTGGGGGTCCTCAGCCTGGCCCGGCGCGGCGTGGATCTGCGCACCGCCCAGTGAGCGTCCCGCGGGCCGGGCGGCGAAGTGTGCGCACTCCCCCACGGACCCGCGGGTCAGTCGTTTCCGGCCGTCGACCGGCGGCCGGCGGTGCTGGTCGGGATCCCCGAGCCGGCGGTGCTGGTCGTGGTCCCCGAGCCGGCGGAGCGCTGCTGGGCCGGCGGATCGCGCACGCGCTGCCCGCCTGCCGTCCGAAGACGCCCTGATCGCGATGCTGTTCGCGCTCGCCCCACCTCGCCCCGCGCGGCTGACCAAGATGCCCGAAGCGACCACCTGATGCACAGTGGTCACAATCGATCGGCCATCCGGAGGGACGGCATGTCGCAGGCCGCTGCTTCCGACGTCGACAGCACAGCCCCGCCCACCGCGAAGGTGGGGCTGTTCACGCTGACCGCCATGGTCGTCGGGTCGATGGTGGGCGCCGGTGTGTTCTCGCTGCCGGGGCGCTTCGCCGAGGAGACCGGCGTCGCGGGCGCGCTGATCGCCTGGGCGATCGCCGGCACGGGCATGCTGACGCTGGCCTTCGTCTTCCAGTCCCTCGCCGTGCGCAGGCCCGATCTCGACGCCGGTGTGTACGCGTACGCCAAGGCGGGCTTCGGTGAGTACCTGGGCTTCTTCGCGGCCTTCGGCTACTGGGCCGGCTCGTGCGTGGGCAACGTGACCTACTGGGTCCTGATCATGTCGACCGTCGGGTCGGTCTGGCCCGACCTCGGCGACGGGGACACGGCACTCGCCGTCGTACTGTCCTCCGTCGGGCTGTGGGCGTTCTTCTGGCTGATCCGGCGCGGGGTGAAGGAAGCGACGGCCATCAACAGGATCGTCACGGTGGCCAAGCTCGTCCCCATCGTCTTCTTCGTCGTCCTGGCCCTGGTGTACTTCGAACCGGCTGTGTTCGCGGACAACTTCGGCGGCGCCGACTACGCGGGCTCCCTGTTCTCGCAGGTGCGCGGCACCATGCTGGCGACCGTGTTCGTCTTCCTCGGCGTCGAGGGCGCCAGCGTCTACTCCCGGCACGCCCGGCGCCGGTCCGACGTGGGCAGGGCGACGGTGCTGGGCTTCCTCAGCGTCTTCGCCGTCTTCGCGTCGGCGACCATCGTGTCGTACGGCATCATGCCGATGGCCGGGATCGCCGACCTGCGTCAGCCGTCCATGGCGGGCGTCCTGGAGGCGGCCGTCGGCACCTGGGGCCGGGTGTTCATCAGCGTCGGTCTGATCGTGTCGGTCCTGGGCGCCTATCTGGCCTGGACGCTGATGGCGGCGGAGGTGCTCTTCGTCGCGGCCAAGGACGACGACATGCCGCGCTTCCTGCGCCGTGCCAACGCCGCCGACGTGCCGGTGCCGGCGCTGCTGATGTCCTCGCTGCTCACCCAGGTGGTGCTGATCGCCACCAGTTTCTCCAGCGACGCGTTCGACTTCGCGCTCAACCTGACCAGCGCCCTCTCCCTGATCCCGTATCTGCTGGCGGCGGCGTTCGCGGTGCGGATCGGCAGCCGGGACGACCCGCTCACCGCGGGCGGCCGCACCTCGCGGCGCGAGCCGGCCGTCGGGGTCGTCGCCACGCTGTACACCGCGTTCCTGCTGTACGCGGCGGGGCTGAAGTTCGTGCTGGTGTCCTTCATCGTCTACGCCCCGGCGACCGTCCTGTTCGTGATGGCCCGCCGGGAGCAGGGCCGTCGGCTGTTCTCGCCCGGTGAACTCGTCGTCCTGGCCGTCTCCGTGACCGGCGCGGTGCTCGGCCTCGTCGCCCTGGTGGCCGGGTGGATCAGCCTGTGAGTCGTTCCCCCGTCCGTTTTCCCCGCCTCGTACCGCATCCCTCAAGGAGGCCGTGTGACCAGCAACGAGAGCGCCGTGAGGCCCGCGCTCGGCGTCCATTCCGAGGTCGGCAGGCTGCGCAAGGTCCTGGTGTGTTCTCCCGGACTGGCGCACCGGAGGCTGACCCCCACCAACTCCGACGAGCTGCTCTTCGACGACGTCATGTGGGTGGAGAACGCCCAGCGCGACCACGCCGCCTTCGTCGGTGAACTGCGCCGGCGCGGGGTGGAGGTGGTCGAGCTGCACGACCTGCTGGCGCAGATCATGGCGGTGCCGGAGGCGAAGGCATGGCTCCTGGACCGGAAGATCGTCGCCAACCAGGTCGGCACCGGCCTCATCGACGCGACCCGCGCCTATCTGGAGACGCTTTCACCGAGGGAACTCGCCGAGTACCTCGTCGGCGGGCTCGCCACCAGTGACCTGCCCGAGGACTTCCGTTCCCCGCACTTCGCACTGGCCCGCGAGGCGACCGGCGCCCGCGAGTACCTGATGCCGCCGCTGCCCAACACCCTGTACACGCGTGACACCACCTGCTGGCTGTACGGCGGTCTCACCCTCAATCCGCTGTACTGGTCGGCGCGGCACGACGAGACGCTGCTGATGAAGGCGATCTACACCTTCCACCCCGACTTCAAGGGCTCGACGGTGTGGTGGGGCGACCCCGAGCAGGACTGGGGCCAGGCCACCCTCGAGGGCGGTGACATCATGCCGGTGGGCAACGGGGTCGTCCTCATGGGCATGAGCGAGCGCACCTCGCGGCAGGCCATCACCCAGGTCGCCGCCGCGCTGTTCCGCAACGGGGCCGCCGAGCACGTCGTCGTCGCCGGGATGCCGAAGCTGCGGTCCGCCATGCACCTGGACACGGTCTTCACCTTCGCCGACCGCGACGTGGTGACCCTCTACCCCCGCATCATGGACGCGGTGCACAGCTTCTCGCTGCGCCCCGGCGACCGGGCCCCGGGCTTCGACGTCGTCGACGAGGGATCGACGCCCTTCGTCGACGTCGTCGCCAAGGCCCTCGGGCTGCCGAAGCTGAGGGTGGTGGAGACGGGCGGCGACGCCTACGCCTCCGAGCGCCAGCAGTGGGACAGCGGCAACAACGCCGTAGCGGTGGAACCCGGTGTGGTGTTCACCTACGACCGCAACACCCTGACCAACGCGCTGCTGCGTGAGGCCCGGGTGGAGGTCGTCACCATCGTGGGCGCGGAACTGGGCCGGGGGCGCGGCGGCGGGCACTGCATGACATGTCCGCTGGTGCGCGACCCCGTCGGCTTCTGACCGCGGCGACCTCAGCGGCAGAAGCCGTACGCCTGCTCCAGCCACCGGTGCAGTGCCGTGTGCACACTGCCGGGGAGCACGCTGAGCTGTTCGATGGCGGCCCGGTCCCCGGCGGAGGGCGCGATGCCGGCGGTGGTCAGCAGGGCGAGCAGGTCGAGACGGCGCAGGTCGACGGGGTCGACGCGGCAGGGGACGCGCTCGGCGGGGTCGGGCGGCTGGAGCAGGAAGTCGCCCCGGGTGTCGCGGGCGCGCGAGCACGCCGGGGTGGCGGCGGTCGGAGCAGTCGTCGTGTGCATACCGCGGTCCTCCACTGGATGGGTCGCCTCGATGGGGCGCCGTTCTTGACGGCATGAGACACCGGGGCGTCCACGGCGGTTGCGGCCCGCCGCGAGGACCACACGGGGGATGCAATCGGCGTCTTGTCGCACGAACCGGACGGCCGGGCCGGCGCCCGGGCCGGCGCCCCCGGGGTCCCGGCCGCTGCTCCGTACGAGTGGTGCGTTCACGGACACGGTCGTACGGTCGGAACGGAGAAAGGGGAAAGCGGAGACAAGCGACCCCGAGACGGCGGGAGCAGACATGGGCAGGAACCCGATGAGGGCAGCGGTCACACTCTGTGCCGCCGCCGCGCTGGCAGTACCCCTGGGCACGTCCTCCGCCGCGCCGTCGGCGCAGCCGAGGGCACACACCCAGCAGACGCAGGATCCGGCACTGGTCGACTGCTCCGGGCAGCCGCAGATCGGACCCGAGGCGTACGTGCTCGCCTGCGGGGACGGCAACAGCCGCCTGGTCTCCATGCGCTGGTACCGCTGGGACCCGCAGGCCGCGGTGGGCCGGGGCACGAACGCGGTCAACGACTGCGACCCCTACTGCGCGGCCGGTGCCTTCCACTCCTACCCCGTGACCGTCCGCCTCGACCAGCCGACGGCGAGCGGTCAGGGCACGGGCGAGCCGCACTTCACCCGGATCACCCTCACCTACACCGACGGCAGGCCGGACGGTTCCCCCCGCACGGTGACCTACCCCCTGCCCGGCTGACCGGCTGCCGGACCGACGGGCTCGCCGGTCAGTCCGGCAGCGCCAGCCGGCAGGTGTCGCCCGGCTGGAGGCGCACCTCGCGGTCCGGCAGCCGGACGTCGATGGGCAGCGGTCCGGCCTCGGGCACGGCGATCTCCAGCCGGCCGTGCTCCAGCCGGAACCGCACGCCCCAGTGGCCCTGGTAGCGGACGGAGAACCCGTACGACGACAGCGCCGGCAGCGGCACCGGGTCCAGCCACAGGGCGCCCGCGCGGGTCTCGAGGCCGGTCAGGCCGCGCTGGACGAGGTCGAGGGTGCCCGCCATGGCGCCGAGGTGGATGCCCTCGCCGGTGGTGCCGCCCTGGAGGTCGGCGACGTCGCCCTTGAGCGCCTCCTGGAAGTAGTCCCAGGCGTCGGCGCGGCGGGCGCGGGCCAGGATCCAGCCGTGGACGAGTCCGCTGAGGGTGGAGCCGTGGCTGGTGCGGGCCAGGTAGTGGTCGACGGTGCGCTGCCAGGTCCGCTCGTCCAGGCGGTACCCGAGGCGTCCGAAAAGTGCGCGGAGTTCGGCCGGGGAGAACAGGTAGCCCAGCATGAGGACGTCGGCCTGTTTGGACGCCTGGTAGTTGTTGACGCTGTCGTTCTCGGCCTCCAGGACGCGGTCGAGGCGCCGGATGTCGCCGTACTGCTCGCGGTAGCCCGCCCAGTCCAGTTCGGCGAGTTCGCCGTACCCCTCGAACTGGCTGACGACGCCTTCGTGGAAGGGCACGTGGAGGGTGCGCGAGACGCTGTCCCACTGTTCCAGTTCCGCGTCGTCCAGCGCGGTGCGTTCGACGAGTTCGCGGCGGCGGGGTTCGGGCAGGTCGTCGAGGACTTCCAGGGTGCGGGACAGCACCCATGCGGCGGTGACGTTGGTGTACGCGTTGTCGTCGAGGCCCGGTCGGTCGGCGCCGGGGTAGGCCTCGTGGTACTCGTCGGGGCCGACGACGCCCCGGATGCGGTGCCGGCCCACCTGTTCGTCCCAGGTGGCGGAGTCGGCCCAGAAGCGCGCGATCTGCAGGAGCATCTCGGCGCCCCTGGTGTGCAGGAACTCGGCGTCGCCGCTGGCCTCGCAGTACTGCCACACGTTGTACGCGATGGCGGACCCCACGTGGTGCTGGAGGTGCGAGTGGTCGGGGAGCCAGCGGCCGGAGCGCGGGTTGAGGTGCAGCTGCTGGGTCTCCTCGCGGCCGTCGCTGCCGCTCTGCCAGGGGTAGAGCGCGCCGCGCCTGCCGATCGCGCGGGCCGCGGAGCGGGCCTTCTCCAGGCGGCGGTGCCGGTAGTGCAGCAGGGCGCGGGACACCTCGGGGAAGTGCAGGTTCAGGTAGGGCAGGACGAACAGCTCGTCCCAGAAGACGTGGCCGCGGTAGGCCTCGCCGTGCAGTCCGCGCGCCGGTACGCCCACGTCGAGGTCGGCGGTGTGCGGGGAGAGGGTCTGGAGCACGTGGAAGAGGTGCAGGCGCAGGATGCTGCCCGCCTCGCCGGGAACTTCCAGTTCGGCCCGGCGCCACAACTGGCCCCAGGCGGTGCGGTGGGTCACCAGCAGGTCGTCGAAGCCGGGGACTTCGGCCACCCGGTCGACGGCGGCCTGGAGCGGGTCGCTGATCGCCGGGTCGCGTGAGGTGTGCAGGGCGACGACCTTGTCGACGGCGGCGGTGCGGCCCGGTTCGGCGCGCAGCGTCGTGCGCTGGGTGACGCACAGGTGCTCGCGAGCCGCGGTGACCGGCGCGTCGGCGGTGGTGCGGGCGGCCATGCCGATCCGGATGTCCGAGGTGCGGGTCCGGCAGCGCAGCCACACGGTGTCGTCGTCGGCGCATCCGGTGTGCACGTGCGTGAGGTGGTGGCCGTCGAGCTCCCGGTAGCGCGGCACGCCGGAGTTGGTGACGCCGCCGTCGAGGGCGGCCGCCACCTCCAGGTCGGCCGGGCCGCCCTCGACGGTGAACTCCGTGCGCAGGGCGGCGAGGTGGGGATCGGCCATGTGGACCAGGCGCAGCTGCCGCACGGACAGCACACGCTCCCCGTCGAGCCCGAAGCGGGTGAGCCGTTCCAGGACGCCCGAGTCCAGGTGCACGGTCTGGCGGTGGTCGAGCACCTCGGCGGTGTCCGGTGTGAGCCAGTCCCCTCCGGCGGGCCTGAAGCGCAGCGGCAGCCAGTTCGGGAGGTTCACCATGTCCTCGTTCTCCACCTCGCGCCCGGCGACGGTGGAGATGAGGCGGTTGTAGCAGCCCGCCGCGTAGGTGCCCGGGTAGTGCACGTCGTCCGCGGCGCACTCGGGCAGTGCGCCGCGGGTGGCGAAGTAGCCGTTGCCGAGGGTGCACAGGGACTCGCGCAGCCGCTCCTCCGCGGCGTCGTAGTGGTCGTAGTCCCAGGTCGACGGGGTCGCGGTCACCGCGAGCCCGTCCAGGTCCAGTCGGCGACCTCGGGCAGGTCCACCCCGTGTTCGCGGATCCAGTCGTGGTGCCGCAGCCGGGCGTCCTCCATCCGCTGCCGTACGGCCGCCGCGCGCACGGCGAGGCCGGGCACCCGGTCGATGACGTCCATGACGAGGCGGTAGCGGTCCAGGTCGTTGCCGACCACCATGTCGAACGGTGTGGTGGTGGTCCCGATCTCCTTGTAGCCGCGCACGTGCAGATGGGCGTGGCCGGTGCGCCGGTAGGCGAGCCGGTGGATCAGCCAGGGGTATCCGTGGTAGGCGAAGATCACCGGTTTGTCGGCGGTGAACAGTCCGTCGTACTCGAAGTCGCTCATGCCGTGCGGGTGTTCCCCGCTGGGCAGCAGGCGGGCGATGTCGACGACGTTGACCACGCGCACGGCCAGTTCCGGCAGGTGGTGGCGGACGAGCTGGGCGGCGGCCAGCACCTCCTGGGTCGGCACGTCACCGGCGCAGGCGAGCACCACGTCGGGTTCGCGGGTGCCGTCCTCGGTGCCGGCCCAGTCCCAGATGCCGGCCCCGCGCGCGCAGTGCGCCTTGGCCTGTTCCATGGACAGCCAGTCGAAGCAGGGCTGTTTGCCGGCGACGATCACGTTGACGTAGTCGCGGCTGCGCAGGGCGTGGTCGGCGACGGAGAGCAGGGTGTTGGCGTCCGGCGGGAAGTAGACCCGCACGGCTTCGGGGCTCTTGTTGAGGATGTGGTCGACGAACCCGGGGTCCTGGTGGGAGAAGCCGTTGTGGTCCTGGCGCCACACGTGGGAGGTGAGCAGGTAGTTGAGGGAGGCGATGGGAGCGCGCCAGGGCAGGCGGCGGGTCACCCGGAGCCACTTGATGTGCTGGTTGACCATCGAGTCGACGATGTGGACGAACGCCTCGTAGCAGGAGAACAGTCCGTGCCGGCCGGTGAGGAGGTAGCCCTCCAGCCAGCCCTGGCAGGTGTGTTCGGACAGGATCTCCATGACGCGGCCGTGCCGGTCCAGGTCCTCGTCGACGGGCAGTGTCCGCTCCTGCCAGGCCTTGCCGCTGGCGGTGTAGACGGCCTGGAGGCGGTTGGAGGCGGTCTCGTCGGGGCCGACGAGGCGGAAGTCGCGCCGGTCCGTGGTGGCCGCCATGACGTCCCGGAGCAGGTCGCCGAGGACCCGGGTGGGTTCGTGCATGCTCGCGCCGGGTTCGTCGACGGGCACGGCGTACTTCTCCAGCGCGGGCACGGGCAGCTCGCGCAGGAGGAGACCGCCGTTGGCGAACGGGGTGGCGCCCAGGCGGCGCGGCCCCTCGGGGACGGCGGCGAGGACGGCGGGCCGCGGGGCTCCGGCGTCGTCGAACAGCTCCTCGGGACGGTAGGAGCGCAGCCACTGCTCCAGCTGGGCGAGGTGCTCCGGGTTGGTGCGTACGGCGGACAGGGGCACCTGGTGGGCGCGCCAGGTGTTCTCCACGGGCAGTCCGTCGACCTCGGCGGGGCCGGTCCAGCCCTTGGGGGTGCGCAGGACGATCATCGGCCAGCGGGGGCGGCCGGTGGCTCCCTCCTCGCGGGCGGCCCGCTGGATCGCGGCGACGCGGTCCAAGGCGGTGTCCATGGCCCGGGCCATGGCGCGGTGGACGGCGGCCGGTTCGTCTCCGGTGACGTGGATCGGGTCGTGTCCGTAGCCGCGCAGGAGTTCGTCGAGCTCGCTCTCGGGGAGGCGGGCGAGCACCGTCGGGTTGGCGATCTTGTAGCCGTTGAGGTGCAGGATCGGCAGGACGGCACCGTCGAGCACCGGGTCGAGGAACTTGTTCGAGTGCCAGGACGTCGCCAGCGGGCCGGTCTCCGCCTCGCCGTCGCCGATCACACAGGCGACCATCAGGTCGGGGTGGTCGAAGGCGGCGCCGTAGGCGTGCGAGAGCGCGTAGCCCAGCTCGCCGCCCTCGTGGATCGAGCCCGGCGTCTCGGGCGCGACGTGGCTCGGTACGCCGCCGGGGAAGGAGAACTGCTTGAACAGTCGGGCCATGCCGGCCGCGTCGCGGGTGATGTCCGGGTAGGTCTCGGTGTACGAGCCCTCCAGCCACGCGTTGGCCAGCACGGCGGGCCCGCCGTGGCCGGGGCCCCAGACACACAGGGCGTCGAGGTCACGCGCCTTGATGACCCGGTTGAGGTGGGTGTGGACCAGGTTGAGGCCGGGTGAGGTGCCCCAGTGGCCGAGCAGGCGCGGCTTGACGTGCTCCGGGCGGAGGGGTTCGGCCAGCAGGGGGTTGGCCATCAGGTAGATCTGGCCGACGGCGAGGTAGTTCGCGGCGCGCCAATGGGCGTCCAGCCCGGCGAGCTCCTCGTCGGTGAGCTCGGGGGGCGCCTGCTGCGTGTCGACGGACATCGGTGGTCCTTCCGTGTCGGGACAGCCGGTCGGGGCGCGCGGGCACGGGGTGCCCGTGCACATCCCAACCCTGCGCCGACCGGGCGGGTACCCGAGAGGGCCGTTCGGGTCACGTGGTGTTCCGAACGGGTCACGGAGCGCCGGTACCGCGGTGCCGCGGCCGGCGGTGCGTGACGAGGAGAGCACGGTCGTCACCGGCGCCGACCCCGGTGTCGACCGTGCTGGTGCACCGGGTACCCCAACTTCTGCATCACACGCAGGAGTTGCCCAATTTCTGCGGCACGGCTCCGGGACGGCGGCGCGGTGGGCCCGCGATGCTCCCGGCAAGCGGCCGGACAATACCCCCCTGGGTATATCTGTTACGGTGGCCGGGAGAGATACCCCAGGGGGTAATTCGGAAGCGGAAGGAGAGCGTGCCGTGTTCTTTGTCGACGTCCTGGAGACCGAGGGGCTGGGCAATCGCAGCTACCTGGCGGGCGGCCCCGGCTCGGCCGTGGTCGTGGACCCGCCGCGGGACATCGACCGCGTCGTCGCCGCGGCCGCCCGGCGCGGGGTGCGGATCACCGCCGTCGCCGAGACCCACGTGCACAACGACTACGTCACCGGCGGACTGGAGCTGGCCCGCCTCACCGGCGCGCGCTATCTGGTGCCCGCCGGGGCCGAGGTGGCGTACGCGCGCGTGGCGGTGGCCGACGGCGACGTGGAGCCGGTCGACGAGGGGCTGGAGCTGCGCGCGGTGGCCACGCCGGGCCACACCCCGCACCACACCTCGTACGTCCTCCAGGAGGCGGGGCGGGCCGTGGCCGCCTTCACGGGCGGGTCCCTGCTGATCGGCACCGTGGGCCGGCCCGACCTCGTGGAGCCACGGCTGACCGAGGAGCTGGCCCGCGCGCAGCACGCCTCCGCGCACCGTCTCGCGGACCAGCTGGAGGACGGCGTGAGCGTGCTGCCCACGCACGGCTTCGGCAGCTTCTGCTCGTCCTCCGCCTCCGGCGGCGAGCACAGCACCATCGGGGCCGAGAAGGCGGCCAACCCGGCGCTCGTCCAGGACGTGGACACCTTCGTCCGCGAGCTGCTGGCGGGGCTGGACGACGTGCCCGCGTACTACGCGCACATGGCGCCGGTGAACTCCGACGGCCCCGCTCCGCTGGACCTCACCGAACCCCGGCGCGCCGACGCGGCCGAGATAGCCCGGCGCCTTGCCGCCGGCGAGTGGGTGGTGGACCTGCGCTCCCGGGTGGCCTTCGCCGCCGGTCATGTCGCCGGGTCGGTCAACTTCGAGATCGACGGACAGCTCGCGACCTATCTGGCCTGGATGATCCCGTGGGGCAAACCGGTGACGCTGCTCGCGCACAGCGCGGACGACGTCGCCCGCGCCCAGCGCGAACTGGCCCGGGTGGGCATCGACCGCCCGGCCGCGGCGGCGGTGGGCTCGCCGGCCGACTGGGTCGCGGACGGGGACCGGCCGGCCTCGTTCCGGCGCGCCACCTTCGCGGAGCTGGCCGCGGCCCGACGGGACGACGAGGACGTGGTGGTCGTCGACGTGCGCCGGGACGCCGAACGCGCCCACGGGTGGGTCCGGGGCAGCGTGCACCTGCCCGTCCACGAGATGCACCGGCGCCTGGGCGAGGTGCCGCCGGGCACGGTGTGGGTGCACTGCGCGGGCGGGATGCGCGCGGCCGTCGCCGCGTCCGTGCTGGACGCCGCCGGGCGCGAGGTGGTCGCGATCGACGACGGCTTCGCCGCGGCGGCCGAGGCCGGTCTCCCGCTCGTGACGCCCTCGGACGACACCGCCGCATGACGCCGCTGATCCTCGCCCTGGCCGCCGGCGCCGTGGCCGGTGTGTCCCTGGGCGCGCTCGGGGCCGGCGGCAGCATCCTCACCGTGCCCGCGCTCGTCTATCTGCTCGGCTTCACCCCGGCGGCGGCGACCACCGCGAGCCTGGTCGTCGTGATCGTCACGTCGGTCACCGCGCTGGTGGCCCACGCCAGGGCGGGGGCCGTGCGGTGGCGGGCCGGGCTGCTGTTCGCGGCGGCGGGTGTGCTGCCCGCCGCCGGGGCCGGGGCCCTGTCGGCGCGCGTCCCGGAGGCGGTGCTGACGCTGCTGTTCGCGGCCCTGGCCGCACTGGCCGGCCTGCACATGCTGCGCCTGCGCACGCCGCGCGGGAACGGCACCGTGTCGGGGACGCGCGCGGCCGGGGCCGGGGCCGGTCTCGGTGCGGTGACCGGGTTCCTCGGGGTCGGCGGCGGCTTCCTGGCGGTGCCCGCGCTGGTGACCGTTCTCGCGGTGCCGATGAGCGCGGCGGTGGGCACGAGTCTGCTGGTGGTCGCCGCCAACGCCCTGGTGGCCCTCGCGGGCCGGGCGTACACCGCCGTGCACCTGGACCTCGCGCTGCTCCTGCCGTTCCTGGCCGCCGCCGTCCTCGGCGCGTGGGACGGCAGGCGGCTGGCCGCGAAGGTCCCCGCGGGGACGCTGCGACGCGTCTTCGGTGCCGTGCTGCTCGCCGTCGCCGTGGCGATGGGCGCGACGGCGGTGCTGTGATCCGCCCGGCACGCCCGGCGGACGGACGCGGGTCGGGCCGGGCGCCGGGCCGGGTCAGGCCAGGGAGAGGAAGAGCTTCTCCAGCCGGGCCCGCATCTGCGCCGAGTCCCGCACCTCCGGATCGTCACTGGTCATGCACTGCTGCAGTCCCGTGGCGATGATCGAGAAACCGGCCCGGTCCAGGGCGCGGGAGACGGCGGCGAGCTGGGTGACCACGTCCTCGCAGTCCCGGCCCTCCTCGATCATCCGGATGACTCCGGCGAGCTGCCCCTGGGCGCGCCGCAGCCGGTTCAGCGCCGACTTCAGTTCGTCGGCCGACATGTCGAGCTCCACGGTTCTCCCTGTCCTCCACCCGATACCTCACCGATCCCCACATACCCCCGCGGGTATCCTACCCCGCGGGGGGGGGCGAGCAACGAGAAAGGTTTCCCTACGTGAGCACTCCCATCGAACCGGCCACCCCCCTGGCCGCCACCGCCGTGACCACCGGGCAGGCGGCGGCCCGCCTCGGCGAGTTCACCGTCGTCGACGTCCGTTCCGCGGGTGAGTACGCGGGCGGTCACCTGCCCGGCGCGCACAACGTTCCGCTGGAGCGTCTCGACGAGGCGGCCGACGCCCTGGCGGCGGCCGCCGCGCGTGGACCGCTGCTGCTCGTCTGCGCCTCCGGGAACCGGTCCGCCAAGGGCTGCGCGCGCCTGGCGGCGCGGGGCGTCGAGGCGGCCACGCTCGAGGGCGGCACGAACGCCTGGGCGACGGCCGGTCACCCCGTCGAGCGTCCGGCCGGGGCGCGTACGCCGTGGCCCATGGACCGGCAGGTGCGCCTCGCCGCCGGGTCGCTCGTCGCCGCCGGTTTCGTGGCGGGCCGGTTCTGGCGCCCCGCGCACTGGCTGTCCGGCGCGATAGGCGCGGGACTGGTCTTCTCCGGGGTGACCGACACCTGCGGCATGGCCGCGGCGCTGGCCCGGCTGCCGCACAACCGGCCCAGCGGGGACGCCGTCCCCTTCGAGGAGACGCTGGCGCGACTGGCGGCGTGAGCCACGCCTACGACGGCGGGCGCCGATCCCTTTCCGGGGTCGGCGCCCGCCAATTTTGCATGTCGTGCATCTTTGCATACCATGCAGCTTATGTCGGAGAAGGGTGCCGCGGGGGGCGGTCTGCGGGAGCGGAAGAAGCGGGCCACGCGTGCCGCTCTGGCCGAGGCCGCGGTGCGGCTCGCCGCCGAACACGGGGCGGAGAAGGTCACCGTCGAGGCGATCAGCGCCGCGGCCGGGGTGTCCGTGCGTACGTTCTTCAACTACTTCGACAGCCGTGACGACGCCTTCGTGGTCATGGACGCGGACGCGGGCGCACGCATGCGGCGCGCCGTCCTCGACGCACCGGCCGGACTCTCCCCGCTGACAGCCTTGCGCGAGGCCATGGCGGCGGAACTGGCCGAGGCGGAGCAACAGCACGAGCTGTGGCAGCTGCACGCCGAGGTGCTGCACGCCTCGCCGCACCTCCTGGCGCGTGGCGTGGGGGCCCACATGGCGGCCGAGGCGGACCTGGCCGACGCCATCGCCGAACGCCTGCGCGGGGTCGGCGACACGAGCGGTACCGGGTCCGGACCCGGGTCGGGGCCCGGAACCGGCCCCGGGTCGGGGCTCTACCCGCGGCTGCTGGCCGCGGTCGCGGGCGCCGCGGTGCGCACCAGCATGGACCACTGGTCCGCCCATCAGGAGGAAGCCGCCTTCCTCGACGTCTTCCACGAGGTGTTCACCCTCCTCGCCGCCGGTCTCCCGGCACCCTCCGCGTAGCCTCCGCGCCGGGCTCGCGATCCAACAGGACCACCACCGAAAGAGATGCCGTGACCGCTGCTCAGGCGCCCGCCGACGCGCCGCCCACCTCCATGAACCACCGGCAGATACTCCAGGCGATGTCGGGTCTGATGGCCGGCATGTTCGTCGCGATCCTGGCCGGCACGGTCGTGGCCAACGCGCTGCCCACGATCATCGCCGACCTGGGTGCCAGCCAGTCGTCCTACACGTGGGTCGTCACCTCCGAGCTCCTCGCGATGACAGCGACGGTGCCCCTGTGGGGCAAGCTGTCCGACCTCTTCAACAAGAAGCTGCTGCTCCAGCTGTCGCTGAGCATGTTCGTGGTCGGCTCGCTGCTGGCCGGCTTCTCGCACGGCGTCGGACTGCTGATCTTCAGCCGGGTCGTGCAGGGCATCGGCGCGGGCGGCCTGACCGCTCTCGCGCAGGTCGTGATGGCCTCCGTCATCCCGCCCCGCCAGCTGGGCAAGTACGCCGGCATCTTCGGTGCCGTCTTCGCCGTGGGCACCGTGGCCGGACCGCTGGTCGGCGGTGTCCTGGTGGACACCTCGTGGCTGGGCTGGCGCTGGTGCTTCTTCATCGGCGTGCCGTTCGCGCTGCTCGCCATCGCCCTGCTGCAGCGCACCCTGCGCCTGCCCACCGTGAAGCGCGAGGTGCGCATCGACTGGCTCGGCGCCTTCCTGATCGTCGCCGGTGTCTGCTCGCTGCTCATCTGGGTGTCGCTGGCCGGCAACGAGTTCGACTGGGCGTCCTGGCAGACCGGTGCCCTCACGGGCGGCGGCGTACTGCTGCTGGTCGCGGCGGTGTTCGTCGAGTCGCGCACCGCCGAGCCGGTCATCCCGCTCGGCATCTTCAGGAACCGCACGGTCACCCTGACCACCGTCGCCAGCCTCCTGGTCGGTGTCGCCATGTTCGGCGGGACCGTCTTCCTCTCGCAGTACTTCCAGATCTCCCTGGGCAAGTCGCCGACCGTCGCGGGCCTGATGAGCCTGCCGATGATCCTCGGTCTGCTGGTGTCGTCGACCGTCGCCGGACAGGTGATCAGCCGGACCGGCAAGTGGAAGCGGTACCTGGTGGCGGGGGCGGTGATCATGGCCGTCGGCCTCGCGCTGCTGGCCACGATCGACGCCAGGACCAACTTCGGTCTGCTCAGCCTCTACATGGCGATCCTGGGTGTCGGCGTCGGCATGCTGATGCAGAACCTGGTGCTGGCCGCCCAGAACGACGTGCCCGCCGCCGACCTGGGCGCCGCCACCTCCGTGCTGTCGTTCTTCCGCAGCATGGGCGGCACCATCGGCGTCAGCGTCCTCGGCGCGATCCTCGCCAACCGGGTCGCCAGTGAGACGGCCAAGGGGCTCAGCGACGCGGGCATCACCGTGCCGGGTGGCGGAAGCTCGGGCGAGGGCAGTGTCCCGGACATGTCCACGCTGCCCGCCCCGATGCGGACGATCGTCGAGCACGCCTACGCCGTCGCCACGGCCGACCTGTTCCTGATCGCCACGCCGTTCGCGGTGCTCGCGCTGGTCGCCGTCGTGTTCATCAAGGAGAAGCCGCTGAAGACCACCAGCGGTATGGAGCGTCTGGCCGAGGAGTCCGGCGAGGGCCCCGCCACGCCGACCGCCAAGGACCCGGCGCCCGTAGCCTGAGGCACCCGGCGAGAAGACAGCGGGGCCGCCCGTCCGATCCGGACGGACGGCCCCGCTGCCGTGTTGCCGTGTTGCCGTGTTGCCGTGTTGCCGTGTGCCGTGTGCCGTGTGCCGTGTGCCGTGTGCCGTGTGCCGTGTGCCGTGTGCCGTCGGGAGGATTACCCGACGGCACACGGCAGTGCCGGTTCGGCCGCGGATCAGATACCGAACGGTGCCGCGTACCGGACGGTGCCGGCGGGCAGCGGGTGGGCGGCGTTCAGGGTGAGGGCCATCAGGGCCTCGTCCGGGACGTCGATGGTCAGTCGGATGCCGTGGGCCGAGGCTCTGCCGAAGCCGAAGCGGGGGTAGTACTCCGGGTGCCCGAGGACGACGACGTGGTGCTCGCCGAGGCGCTCGGCCGCGAGGAGCCCGGCCCGGACGGCGGCCGTACCGGCACCGCTGTTCTGGTGCTCGGGCCGGACGGCGACGGGGGCCAGGCACAGCGCCGGGCTGTCCCCGATGTGGCAGCGGGTCAGCAGGGCGTGGCCGACCGGGTGGCCGGAGTCGTCCACCGCGACGAGGGACAGGCCCGCGATCCACGCCCCCGGGTCGGCGCGCAGCGCGTCGACGAGGGCGGCCTCCTCCGGGGTGGGGAAGGCGGCGCGGACGATGTCACGGATGACGGGGACGTCGGCGCCGGTCTCGGCGCGGGTGTTCCAGGAACGAGAAGGAGACATGACGGGACGGGAATCCGTTTCTTGTGTGCGTTCGTGGGGTGCGGGGTCAGGCCGCCGCTCGGGACGCGAGGGAGATCCGGGCGCCGCGAAGGACGGCGTCGTGCACGGTCATCAACCTCACCTCCCTGTCCTCCCGCTCCCCTGGAGCCCGATCGAACGCGAACGGTGACCACTCTACCCGTGGGAAGGTCTGCGTCGGGCGAAGTCACCGCGGTTTCCCGGGGCCCGGGACCAATCCGCGGGCCGCGCGGGCCCGGATTACGCGGGGGCATCCCCGCCCGTCGCATTCTTTTGGAGCAACCGTCGTGAAGGAAGCCGTACGCATCGGCAGAAATCCATCGTCCCAACCGGATCTGCAACAGCTGATCCGTGAGGTGGCCCTGGGCGATCAGGACTCCTTCGCCGCCGTGTACGACGCGGTGGCGGGGTCCGTGCTCGGGGTGGCCCGGGCCGTGCTGCGCGACCGGGCGCAGTCGGAGGAGGTCGCGCAGGAGGTGCTGGTGGAGGTGTGGCGCACGGCGCCCCGCTACCGGCCGGAGCGCGGCACGGTGGTCAACTGGATCCTGACCCTGGCCCACCGGCGGGCCGTGGACCGGGTGCGCTCGGTGGAGGCCGCCGCGGCCCGCGACCACAAGGCCGCCCTGCTCGACCGGACACCGGAGTACGACGAGGTGACCGAACAGGTCGAGACCCGGCTGGAACGGGAGCAGGTGCGGCGCTGTCTGCGCACCCTGACCGAGATTCAGCGCCAGTCCGTGACCCTCGCCTACTACCGCGGCCTGACCTACCGGCAGGTGGCCGAGGCCCTCGCGCTGCCGCTCGGCACGGTCAAGACGCGGCTGCGCGACGGTCTCGTCCGGCTCCGTGACTGCCTGGGGGTGAGCGCGTGATGCGCACCGACGACCTGCACAGCCTGACGGGCGCCTACGCCCTCCATGCCCTGCCCGACGACGAGCGGGACGCCTTCGAACGCCATCTGGCGGACTGCGCCACCTGCGAGCAGGAGACCCGGGAGTTCGCCGCCGCGACGGCCCGGCTGGGGCTGGCCGGGACGGTCGTTCCGGGTCCGGCGCTCAAGGACCGGGTGCTGCACCGCATCACCACCGTGCGTCAGGTCCCGCCGGGCGGCGGCACGGTGGAGAAGGCGCGCCGTGTCGTGCCCCGCGGGCGTGGCCTGGCCCGCTGGGCGCTGGCCGCCTGTCTGGCCGCGGCGGCGGGGCTCGGCGGTACGGCGGTGTGGCAGTACGAGCGCGCGCAGGACGCCGGGGAGCGGGCCGCCCGGGCCGGGCAGCGGGCGGAGACCCTCGCCGGGGTGCTGGCCGCGCCGGACGCCGAGTCCCGTACGGCGCGGCTGGCCGACGGGGCGAGCGGGACACTGGTCGTCTCCGAGCGTCAGGACCGGGCGGTCTTCCTGGCCTCGGGCTTGGTCGAACCGCCGCAGGGCAAGGTCTACCAACTCTGGTTCGACGACCACGGCACGATGCGCTCGGCCGGCCTGATGGACCCCGGCAGCACCAGTCAGGCGGTGCTGATGGAGGGCGCCGTCGACGGTGCGGCGGGGGTGGGCATCACGGTCGAGCCGGCCGGCGGGTCGAAGCAGCCGACCTCCGACCCGATCGCGCTGCTGAGCATGCCGGCCTGAAGGGGGTGAGGGCCGGCCCTCACCCCTCACGCACCCGAGTCCTCCGCGGATCGGCGCGGCGGACGCGGGAGGAAGCCGCTGGTGCGTGCCGCGCACTCGGCCCGTCCCGGCCGGTGCCCTCCTTCGTGAACAGGTACTGCTGGACGTCGAGGCAGGCGGCGCGTAAGCCGGCCTCGGAGTAGGCGAGGCAGAAGGTCCACGGGCGCCGGAAGGTCTCGTCGATGCCGAGGGCGTCCACCTCGGCGGCGCGCTCGGTGAACCGCTCGTGCCACAGCCGCAGCGTCTCGGCGCAGTGCACGCCGAAGTCGTCGCGGCCTGCACGGCGACCGCGACCGCGTCACCGACCCCGCCGAGTCCGTCGCGTACGTCTCCCGGGCCCGTGCCGCCGGGGCCCGGGCGGGCATGCTGCTCGTGGCGAACGGCGACCACGCCACGCTCCGCCACCACGCCCGCCGGCACCGCGCCTCGACCGCGGCCGTCGCCCACCTGATCGCGCCGGAAACGGCGCCTTCCGAGCTGTTCGCCCCGGCCCTCGCGGCGGCCGAGCCACCGGTTCTCCGCTCGGCACGGCGCGCCCCGTGCGACTCGGCGCCGGAACCGGTGCGGGAGCCCGGCTGTTAGGCTGGTGGAGACGTTGATCGTGCAGCGAGGAGTCGCGGACATGGTGGGTGACGACGACATCTCCGGGTGAGTCCCGGTCCCGGTAGGCCGCTAGCGGGCGCTTTGGAGCGCCGTCGCAGTGGTCCCGTCGTCGTTCCCTTTTCCCGTCCTCCTTCCCGGGCAGAGGTCTGTTTCCTGCCCCTCACCTCCACGAGGTCGTCTTCATGTCCGACGCCGTCCTTCGCTGCTCCGGCCTGTCTTTCTCCTGGCCCGATGACACCCCCGTCTTCGAGGACCTGTCGTTCACCGTGGGCACGGGCCGCACGGGTCTCGTGGCCCCCAACGGGGCCGGCAAGTCCACCCTGCTCAAACTGATCGCCGGCGAGCTGCGGCCCACCGCGGGCTCCGTGACGGTCTCCGGTGTCCTCGGCCATCTGCCGCAGGCGCTCCCCCTGACGGGCGGCCTCACCGTGGCCGAGGTCCTCGGCGTCGACGCCGTGATCCGGGCCATCGATGCCGTGGAGTCCGGTGACGTGGCCGAGGAGCACTTCACGGCCATCGGCGACGACTGGGACATCGAGGAGCGCACCCGCGCCCAGCTCGACCGCCTGGGCCTGGGCGGCCTCGCCCTGGACCGGCGGCTGCGCACGCTCAGCGGCGGTCAGGTCGTCTCCCTCGGACTCGCCGCCCAACTGCTGAAGCGGCCCGACGTCCTCCTGCTCGACGAGCCCACCAACAATCTCGACGGGGCCGCCCGGAGCAGGCTCCACGACGTGCTCACGGACTACAACGGCTGCCTGCTGCTGGTCAGCCACGACCGGGAGCTGCTCGACCGCATGGAGCGCATCGCCGAACTCGACCGCGGTGAACTGCGTTTTCACGGCGGCAACTTCACCGCGTACGAGGAGGCCGTCCGCTCCGAGCAGGAGGCCGCCGAGAAGAACGTCCGCAACGCCGAACAGGAGTTGAAGCGGGAGAAGCGGGAGCTGCAGCAGGCCCGCGAGCGCGCCGACCGCCGCGCGAGCAACGCCGCCCGCAATCTCAAGAACGCCGGGCTCCCCCGCATCTTCGCGGGCAACATGAAGCGCGGGGCGCAGGAGTCCGCGGGCCGGGCGGGCCAGACCCACGCCAACCGGGTCGGTGAGGCGAGGGCGCGGCTGGACGAGGCGGAGCGGTCGCTGCGCGAGGAACAGCGCATCGCGCTGGACCTGCCGGAGACCCATGTCCCCGCGGGACGCACCCTCTTCCTCGGTGAGCGGCTGCGGATCCGGCTCGGCGAGCGGGACGTGTTCACCTCAAGGGGTGTCGACCTGACGGTCCGGGGGCCCGAACGGATCGCGCTGACCGGAGCCAACGGCGCGGGCAAGAGCACACTGCTGCGGCTGCTCAACGGCGACCTGGACCCGGACGGCGGCGACATCAGGCGCGCCGACGGGCGCGTCGCGTACCTCTCCCAGCGGCTCGACCTGCTGGACGAGGAACGCACCGTCGCCGAGAACTTCGCCGCCTACGCCCCGGACCGGCCGGAGGCCGAGCGGATGAACCTCCTCGCCCGCTTCCTCTTCCGGGGTGCCCGCGCCCATCTGCCGGTCGGCCTGCTCTCCGGCGGGGAGCGGCTGCGGGCCACGCTGGCCTGCGTCCTGTGCGCGGAACCGGCCCCGCACCTGCTGCTCCTGGACGAGCCGACGAACAACCTCGACCTGGTCGGTGTGGGCCAGTTGGAGAGTGCCCTGAACTCCTACCGGGGTGCTTTCGTGGTCGTCAGCCACGACCGGCGGTTCCTGCGCGAGATCGGCGTCGGCCGCTGGCTGCGGCTGGCCGACGGCGTGCTGACGGAGACCGGGGCGCCCGAGATGTGAGCCGCCGGCGGGGAGCGGACGGGCCAGACGGGGCAGACGATCAGGGCATCGTGGTGCCGGGGTGTGCCGGGGTGGCGTGGTGTCCGTTTGCGGTCGGAGGGTGCCGGGCGGCAGGCTGCTGGTGTGGCCACTTTGCTGATCGTGCATCACACGCCGTCGCCGAACTGCCAGGCGATGCTGGAGTCCGTCGTGTCGGGGGCGACCGCGCCCGAGATCGAAGGGGTACGGGTGGTCCGGCGGGCGGCCCTGGCGGCCACGGCCGTCGACGTGCTGGAGGCGGACGGCTGGCTGCTGGGCACCCCGGCCAACCTGGGCTACATGTCGGGTGCGCTCAAGCACTTCTTCGACCAGATCTACTACCCGTGCCTGGACGAGACGCGTGGCCGCCCCTTCGGTTACTACGTGCACGGGGGCAGCGACACCACGGGCGCGGTGCGCGGCATCGAGTCGGTCACCACCGGCCTCGGCTGGCAGCGTGCGGCGCCCGCGGTGAACGTGGCCGGTGAGCCCGGCAAGGCCGACCTGCAGGCCTGCTGGGAGCTGGGGGCCACGCTCGCCGCCGGCCTGATGGACGACTGATCCCGCGGGCGTCTCCCCCGGTGACCGCTCGCACAAGCCACCTGGCCCGGCAGGGTGCCCGGGAAGCGCACGTGCCCGCGCAGTCGGACGGGGACAGGCGGGCCGGCACGCCGAGTTCCGTGAATTGTTCGCGGGTGGCCACGCCGCCGGCGCCGAGCGCGGACGCGAAGGAGGCGGCGACGGAGTCGGGTTCCGCGTCCAGGACCGTCTCGAAGGAGGGCATGTCGTCGGCGAGCCGGGGAACGCCGGCCATCGCCTTCTCCAGTCCCTTCATGACCGGATCCGTCCAGGTGGCGGTGCCCGCCGTACGGTCCGCGAGGCCGAGCGAGAGCAGGATCTCCGTGCTGCCCTGGTTGAGGGAGACCGCCCGTCGCGGCGGCTCGGTGCCCCGGACGTCGTGCCCGCAGCCGCGGACGGTGCGTGGGTGACCGGCCGCGTCGACCGGGGCGCCCGAGTCGTCGGTGGCCGCACCGGCACGGCAGCCGGAGGCCGGCAGGGCGCCGGACAGAAGCAGGAGGGGACCGCGCAGGGCGCGGCGGGAAGGGAGCAGTCGCCGGGGAGCGGGCCGCTGCCCGGCCCCGCTCCCCGGGCCCATGCGCCCGCCCGCGCGTCAGCTCTTGGGCATGAGGACGGTGTCGACGATGTAGACGTTGGCGTTGGCGGTCCTCACGTTGCCGCAGACGACACTGGCGGAGTCGTCGACCTTGTAGGACTCGTCCGAACCCGAGGTGGTCAGCTTGGACTTCTGCAGCGTGTCGAAGGAGCCGTTCTCCAGGTCCTTGGGCGCGAGCTTCTGGCCCACCACGTGGTAGGTCAGGATGTCGGTGAGCATCGCCTTGTCGTTCATGACCTTGTCCAGGTCGGCCTTCGGGATCTTGGCGAAGGCGTCGTTGGTCGGTGCGAACACGGTGATGTTCTCGGCGTTGTTGAGCGTGTCGACCAGACCTGCCTTCTTCACCGCGGACACCAGCGTGGACAGGGCCGGGTTGTTCGAGGCGGCCGTGGCGACCGGGTCCTCGGCCATGCCGTCGAACGAACCGGCGCCCTCCTTCGGCACCGTGGAGCAGGCCGGACCGAAGGGCTCGTCGGAGTCCGCCATGCCGCCGGAGGTGTCGGCCGACTGGTCGTCGGTCGCCGCGGGGGCCGAGGAGGCGGCCTGCGCGGAGTCCGAGGAGCCGCTGTCGCCGTCGTCGGAACAGGCGGCCAGGGACAGGGGCAGGACGGCGGCCGCGACGACGGCGACGGCGGAGCGACGAATGCGGGTGTTCATGGATGATCTCCCTGGAAACGGGCAGCGCGAAGGCTGCGTTGACGCGGAGTTGTGGTGCGGAGCTGAAGTGATGTGCGGCGGGCCGCCGAGTACGCGGTGCCGTTACGTGGTGGCCGGCCGACCCGGGTCCGGGGTCAGCCGCCGGTTCGCTGTCGGCGTGGTGTCGGTTCTTCCCTCACACGGGGAATCCGGAGCGGCCCCCGATCCGGATTGGTCGCTCACCCGATCGAGTGAGGCAGTTTCGGCGACGCCTCTGTGAACTGCGGATTTCCCTGAAATCGCCCGTCAAGGAGTGAGGGGTGCTCAGAACGGCGTCGCGGCCCGCAGGATGAGGAACATCGTGACGGCGGCGTTCGCGGACGACATCGCCGAGACGGCGGTTCCGGCGGCCGCGGCCCAGGCCGCCAGACCTACCGACGTGAACACCGGGGGCCAGGTGCGGACGGCGGGAGCGGGGCCCAGCAGGGCAGCCACCCGGCGGGGCACCGGGCCGGGCGCCGCGAGGCCGGCGAGGGTGGCGACGGGGGTGCCACGGGAGACGAGGGCCGCCTTGCCGATCGCGGTCGCGACCGCGCGGCGGTCGCCGACCACCCCTGCGGCCTCCTCGTCCGCCCACCGCTCCGCCGTGTAGGACACGGCCGTCCGCAGGGGACGCAGGAACGGGTTGGCCAGCGCGGCGAGCCGGACGGCGAGCAGGAAGCGGTGGTGCCGGGCGGCGAGATGGGCACGCTCGTGGGCGAACAGCGCGCGCCGTTCGCCCGGTTCGAGGCAGTCGAGCAGGGCCGTACTCACCACCACGCGGTCCCGCCGTCCGCCGGGCAGCGCGTACGCGTAGGGCACGTCGTCCGGCAGCACGGCCACCCCCGTGCCCGGCAGTCCGGCCAGCGCGCGATGGGCGCGGCGGCGCACCCTGCCGTGTCGCCACAGGGCCCGCGCCGAGGCCGCGACCACCGCGCAGAGCGCGGGAATCGCCGCCTTGCCGACGACTTCGTCGTAGGGCACCGCCGCCCGCACCTCGGGGTCCGACCAGCCGTCGGGCAGCGGGTTGCCCGGCAGTTGGGCGGTGCCGACCACCATCACCAGGGCCAGGCACACGGTGCTGCACAGGGCCATCACCGCGGCGACGGCGGTGAGCAGCCGGGTCGCGGTCCGCGGGTGCAGGTGCTGCTCGGCCAGCCTGGCGATCGGCCACGCCGTCAGCGGCAGGACCAGTGGCAGGAAGACGAAGACCCCCATACGGTGTCAGCCGTCCTCCGCGGCGCGCACGTGCCCCAGCAGTTCGCGCAGCAGCCGCTCGTCGTCCGGGTCGAGGCCGGTGACGAAGCTGGCCAGTACCGCTTCCCGGTCGCTCTCGGCGTCCAGGACCTTGCGCATCTTGCGCGCGGCCAGTCCGGCCTGGTCCGAGGCGGGTGTCCAGGCGAAGGAGCGGCCCGCGCGCTCACGGCTGACGGCTCCCTTCTCAAGGAGCCGGGTCAGGATCGTGATCACCGTCGTGTAGGCGAGGTCGCCGCCGAGGTGCTCCTGCACCCAGCCGGCCGTCGCGGGGCCGTCCGCCTCGCGCAGCGCGGACAGCACCAGCGCCTCGAGCTCGCCCTGCCCCCGCCGCCGCGGACGCCGGTCATCCGTCACGGCCCGCCTCCTTCCACCACCGATCGTCTTCCGGAGCGACATCGTATAAGGCCTTCTTCTACAGTGTTGTAGATTGACGGCAGGCACACGGAACGCGACGAAGGAGAACACAGTGGGAGTTTCCCTGGCCAAGGGCGGCAACGTCTCGCTCAGCAAGGAGGCGCCGGGCCTGACCGCCGTGCTGGTCGGCCTGGGCTGGGACGTGCGCACCACGACCGGCACCGACTACGACCTCGACGCCTCCGCGCTGCTCCTCGACGCGTCGGGCAAGGTGCTCTCGGACGGGCACTTCGTCTTCTACAACAACCTCACCAGCCCCGACGGCTCGGTCGAGCACACCGGTGACAACCTCACCGGCGAGGGCGAGGGCGACGACGAGGCGGTCAAGGTGAACCTCGCCGCGGTCCCGGCCGAGGTGGACCGGATCGTCTTCCCGGTCTCCATCCACGACGCGGAGAACCGGGGCCAGAGCTTCGGCCAGGTCCGCAACGCCTTCATCCGGGTCGTCAACCAGGCGAACAACCAGGAACTCGCCCGCTACGACCTGTCCGAGGACGCCTCCACCGAGACCGCGATGGTCTTCGGCGAGCTGTACCGGCACGGCGCCGAGTGGAAGTTCCGGGCGGTCGGCCAGGGGTACGCCTCGGGTCTCGCGGGCATCGCCGCGGACTTCGGCGTCAACGTCTGATCCGCGTACGGCTCCAGGGCCGGATCCGGGCCCACGCCCGGACCTGGGCCCGGGTGCGGGTGCGGGTCCGGCGGGGTCAGTGGTCCGAGGCGCAGCAGCCGGCCCCGCCGTCGGTGGCCGGGGCGGCGGCCCGGGTGGTGTCGAGGCGGCAGAAGCAGGACGTCTCGACCGGTACGTCCGCGTCCCCGCCGGACGCGGTGCGCCCGGCGGGGGTGGGGGGGAGAGGGTGGCGCGGGTCAGCCGAAGTCGACGTCGCTGCACAGGAAGTACGTCTGGTCCATGTGCGCGGCCTGCCAGATCGTGTAGACGACGTGCCGGCCGCTCAGCCCCGAGGTGCTCACCGGGATCTCGTAGTTCTGGCTGGGCCCGTAGCTGCCCGTACGCGCCACCTGCTGGAGGTCGCCCCAGGTCAGGGCCTGCGTGGCGGGGTCGAAGCCCTGCTTGGTGACGTAGACCAGGAAGTAGTCGGCGCCGTGGCTGGCCTGGTCGTAGAGCTTGACGGTGAAGTCGTCGGTGACGTCCGTGGTCTGCCAGGGACCCACGGCGTCGAGGGAGTTGTAGCGTCCGCTCTCGGTCCGGCCGCCGCTGCAGAGCTGACCGTCGGGGACGACGGCCTCGAAGTTGCTGGCCGAGCCGTTGCGGTACAGGCCGTTCCAGTTCCACATGGCGTTGGGGTTGTCCTGCCACGCCTGCCAGCACATGGGGTCCTCCTCGGCCATGGCCGGGTTCTGGAAGTCGTCGCCCCAGCGCTCCCAGCAGCCGTAGTTGCGGGAGGCGGGGTCGACGACCGAGCCGTGGGCGACGGCGGTGCCGCTCCAGGGGAGCAGGGTGAGCAGGACCGCGGTCAGGGTGCTGAGGGCGAGGGTCGTCGCCCGTCGGGCCCTTCCGGAAGGTGCGGCGCTGGCAAGATTGATGCGATCATGACAACTCATGGGGTCCTTCTTTCGCGTGGGGGACAGGGCGGAGCAGAGGCCTCACGAGCGCGGGTGGGAGCGCTCCCAAAAGTCTTTCGCAGACCAGGCTGCGTCTGGGTAAAGAGATTGACAACACCCCGAATGAGCCAGTTCCCACCGCGCGATGGCGCGTTCGATACGTTCGATACGTTCGACGCTTCTCGATCCGACGGGTGGGCGGGGGAAACGTCCCCCGCCCCCCGTCGTCATGCCGGTGCCTCAGCTGTCACAGCACACGTCGCCTGGAGCGGATCAGCAGCACACACCCGCCGGCGAAGAGCACGCCGCCGACCGCCGCGGGCCACAGACCGAGCCCGGAACCCGTCTCGGCGAGCCCGCCCTGTGCCTGCGGTTCGGGCGCCGACCCGGCGCCACCGCCGTTGCCACCGTTCCCGGTGTTCCCGGTCTCCTCGGGTGCGGCCACGGCGCTGCTCACGTCGTCCGGGGTGTCGGCGGGTGTCGTCGCGGCCCTGGGCTCGGCGCTCGCGGAGGCATCGCCGTCCTGGGTCTCGGCGGCCGGGGGTGCGGTCTCGTCCCCACCGGGCTGCCCGCCGTTCCGGCCCTCGTTCTGGCCGGGGGCCTTCCCGTCGTCCTTCCCGTCGTCCTTCCTGTCATCCTCTCCGCCCGCCTGGCCGTCCTGGCCGTCCTGACCGTTCTGCCCGTCCTGGCCGTCCTGACCGGCGTCCGCAGGCGCCGAGGCCGTGGCGGTCTGCTCGGCCGGGGGCTCGGCGGTCTGCCCGTCGTCGTTGCCGCCGGGCTGCTCCTCGTCGTTGCCGCCGGGCTGCTCCTCGCCCTCGCCCGGCTGGGACCCCGGGGGCGTGTCCGGACCGCACTCGCGGCCGGAGTTGATGCAATCGGCCATCTCGCGCATCAGGTCCTCGTCGAAGACGTTGATGAAGTCGCTGTGATCGGTGACCGGCTTGTGCAGCTGCTCGGGGAAGGAGTCCACGGCGAACAGCGGGGCGGTCTTGCCCCCGTCCGCCAGGCTCGGCGCGGCCACGTCGTACACGATCCGCTGCACCAGTCGCGGGACGGGCCGGAACCCTTCCGGGCAGCTGCCGTCGGCGGCGGCGAAGGCCATGTGGGTGCGGTGGTTGGCGCTGTCGATGTTGCGCCCGTCCCAGCAGCTCTGGAAGGTGAAGGTGCGCACCACGTCACTGCCCGAGGGGCAGAGCGGGTACTTGTCCTTCAGCTGCCGGTCCTCGAAGCCGGTGCAGCTCCAGGAGGCGTTCGCGTTGGTGTTTCCGTTGACGAACGCCTTGGCGTCGCCGGTGATGATGCGCAGCAGCCGCGGCATCTCGGTGACCTTGCCGCGCTCGTTGCCCTCGAACGTCAGGGTGACCTCCGCCGGCGTGACGATCTCGCCCGCGTTGCCCTCGATGCCGCCGCCCGGTGACTGGGCGTCCTGCTCGACGGTGCCGTTCTGGAGCCGCAGCACGGGCCAGTAGTACGAGGACCTGTCGCCCTGGTCGGCGCAGCTCGTGCCGGCGGCGGCCAGGTCGTCGTCGCTGGCGAAGGCGCTGTTGCCCTGGTTGCCGACGTAGTCGTGGAAGTGGTGGGCTCCGTTGCCGACGCCGGGGGCGGCGATCAGGTTGTCCGAGTTGAACAGGCCCTCGGCGTTGACGCCGCAGCTGGTGGCGAAGGAGCCGGTCGAGGCGTTCTTCTGCCGGGGCGGCCGCACGACGTCGGGCTGGACGGACTCGATGTCGACGTAGTCCGCAGCCACGGGGCCGTTGCCCGCCTGGCCTCCGTTGCCGGACTGCTGCCCGTCACCGGACGCCTCCCCCTGGCCGTCCTCCTGCCCCTGACCCTGGCCCTGCTCCTGACCCTGCTCCTCCCCCTTGCCCTGCGGGTCCGGGCTGCCGCTCCCCGCGTCCGCCGACGCGATCTCGGTGCGGCGCAGGGTGCACTGGGCGAGGGTGTCCAGGCCCTCGGGGCGGTCACCGGCCTTGTCGATGGCGGCGGCGATGCGTTCGATGGTCGCCGCGCGCTCCTTCTTCAGCGGGTCCAGGATCGCGCCCTCGTCGATCGTGCCGTCGTCCGCGGTGCGGGCGGCTTCCTGGAGCCCGCCGTAGGCGGCGGCGATCTGCTCGTCGAGGTGGGCGAGTTCGGTGTCGACCTCCGGCCTGGCCTGCTCCGGAACGGCCGTGAGCCGTTCGGTCAGGTCGGGGCAGTCGACGGTGGCCGCGACTCCGGAACTGCCCAGGGGAACGGCGGCGTTGCCGGACTCCGTCGCGGAGGCGAAGACGTTCACGGCCACCAGGCCGCTGCCTCCCAGTATCAGCGCGACCGCTGCGAAGGTCGCGCGCCGCGCCCCGGTCGGGCGTCTGCGCCTGTTGTGTCCCAAGGCGTGCTCCTGTGTCGTGACGGACTGGGACATGAAATGCCCCCGGCTCCATACGGAACCGGGGGCCGGAGCGTTCAACCGCCTCTGGAATTCTCAGCTTTCCCTCACCTCACGGGCGCAGCACCAGCCGGATCGGGTCGCCCTCCTTCTTCTCCAGCCGCGCGACCGCTTCGGCGGCCTCGGCGAGCGGCAGCACCCCGCTGACGGAACCCGAGAAGTCCAGCCGTCCGCCCTGGATCAGCCGCAGGAGCTGAGGCAGGGCCACCGGCATGTCGGAGCCGTAGTGGCCGAGGACGCGCTGCTGGAGGTAGCTGAAGCGGGTCCCGTCCGTGACGGTGAGCGGCTTGTCGGTCAGGCCGACCAGGACCAGCCGCCCCTTGGGCGCGAGGACGGAGACCGCCTGCTCCCGCACGGGCGGCACGCCCGCGAAGTCGAAGGCGGCGGCGAGCCCGAGGCCGCCGGTCACCGCCCGGACCGTCCCGCGCAGCTCGGGGTCGGCGGAGTCCAGGGCGAGGTCGGCGCCCGCGGCCAGGGCGCGTTCGCGGGCGACGGGGTTGGGGTCGACGGCCACGACCGGACAGGCGCCGATCGCCCGGAGCAGTTGTACGGCGTGGACGCCGAGGCCGCCGGCGCCCCACACGCCGACCGCCTCGGCGGGCCGGACCGCGCCGGTCTCGGTGATGGCGCCCCACGGGGTGGACACGGCGTCCGGGATGATCGCGCCCTGCTCGAAGGGGATGGCGTCGGGCAGCGGTGTCATGGCGTCGGCGGCGGACAGGGCGTACTCCGCCCAGCCGCCGTCGTAGTCGACGCCGCGGGTGTACGTGACACCGTCCCTCGTCTCGCCGGCGTGCAGCACGACCCGCTGCCCGGGCGACCAGGCGGTGACGCCCGCCCCGGTCCCGGCGACGGTGCCGGAGACCTCGTGGCCGAGGGTGACCGTGTCGCCCTGGAGGAGCAGCGGGGTGAGGGTGCCGTCGATGAGGTGCACGTCGGACAGGCAGACGCCGGCCGCCTCGACCCTGACCAGCACCTCCCCCGGGCCCGGCTGCGGGCGGGGCACCTCTTCGAGTCGCAGGGTGCGGCTCGGGACGTGCAGGCGGGCGGCGAGCATCTGCGCCATGACGGGACCTCCTCGGTGCGGCGGCGACCCCGGACGGCCCCCAGCGGTCCATCGCAGGTCGACTTGCGTTAACCGTACACCCAACGCAGGGCCACTTGCTTTACGCTGGTCCGATGAGCTCACCGGAACCCGTCGCCCCGCCCCTGCGCCGCCGTGGGGAGCGGATGCGGCGGGCCGTGCTGGACGCCGCGGTGGACCTGCTGTCGAGCCAGGGTCTGGCGGGCGCGACGGTCGGCGCCGTGGCCCGTGCGGCCGGGGTGCACGAGACCTCCGTGTACCGGCGGTGGGGCACGCGCGAGAACCTGATCCTGGACGCGCTGACCACGGAGCTGGACGCCGCGCTGCCGGTGCCGGACACCGGGCGGGTCCGGGACGACCTGCTGGCGTTCTTCTCGGCGCTGGCCCGGCTGCTGGACACCCCGCAGGGCCGGGCGCTGCTGCGGCTGAGCGTCGAGCACGACGACACCCTGGAGGACCGGCGCGGCCCCTACTGGAGCGAGCGTCTCGACCGGGCGGTGGTGATGGTCCGGCGAGGCGTCGAGCGGGGCGAGCTGGCCGCCGGCACCGATCCCGGGCTGCTGATCGAGGCGGTCAGCGGTCCGCTGTTCGTGCGGGTGCTGCTCAGCGGGGCGCCACTGGACGTCGTACTCGTACGGGGGCTGGTGGACCTGGCCCTGGACGGGGCGCGTCCGCGGTGAGCGGTCCGGCTCGTGCCCGACGGCGGTGACGTGAAGGCCGGGATCAGGGGAACCCGGCGGTCGTCGAGGGCGCGGGTGCGCCGAGGACGGAGGAAACCATGGACGGCAGCAGGCCGCTCGCCCTGGTCACCGGGGCGTCCAGCGGAATCGGGTACGAACTCGCCGCGCTGTTCGCGGAGCACGGCTACGACCTCGTGGTCAACGCCGAGGACGAACGGCTGGAGCACGCCGCCCAGCGGCTGCGGGAGACCGGCGTGGAGGTACGGGCCGTACGCGCGGACCTCAGGAACCCCGACGGCGTGGACCACCTGGTCGCCGCCCTGACCGGGCTCACGGTGGACGTGGCGGCCCTCAACGCCGGGGTGGGGCAGGGCGGCGCCTTCGTCGACACCGACCTCGCGGACGACCAGTCCGTCATCGACCTCAACGTGACGTCGACCGTGCGGCTCACCAAGCCCCTCCTGCGGGACATGGTGGCGCGCGGGGTCGGACGGCTCATGTTCACGTCCTCGGTCGCAGCGACGATGCCGGGCTCCTTCCAGTCGGTCTACAACGCGTCGAAGTCGTTCGTCCAGTCCTTCGCGCAGGCCCTCCAGGAGGAGGTCGCGGACACCGGTGTCACGGTCACCTCTTTCATGCCTGGGCCGACGGAGACCGACTTCTTCCGGCGGGCCGGCATGGAGGACACCAAGGTCGGCACCATGCCGAAGGACGACCCGGCGCAGGTCGCCCGGCAGGCGTTCGACGCCGTCATGAAGGGCCGCGGGAAGCTGGTCACCGGTTCGGCGAAGACCAAGGCCCAGGGGGTGGCGGACAAGGTGCTGCCGGACCGCGTCAAGGCGGCCGTACACCGCCGGATGGCCGAACCCGGGACGGCGGCGCAGGACGACGACGGCTAGCACCTCCCGTGGGGCCCGTCCGTCGCCCGATGGGCCCCTTGTGGGCGGCTCGTTCCCGGTGGAAGGATGCCCGGGGCACCGGCTCACCGCACCGAAGGGACCGTCGTGACCGACGACCAGGACCGCCCGCGGGCCGCCGCCGCGTTCGACGCGCTGGGCGCCGAGTACGAGAAGGCGTTCGCCGGGTCGAAGACGCACCGCCGCTCACTGGAGTGGCTGCTGGCGCGGCTCGCGCCGGGCAGCCGGGTGCTGGACGTGGGCAGCGGCACGGGCCGGCCCACCGCCGAGACCCTCGCGAACGCCGGGCACGAGGTGCTGGGCATCGACGTCTCCCCCGTCATGGTGGAGCTGGCCGCACGACAGGTGCCGGCCGCCACCTTCCGGTGCGCCGACGTCCGTGACGTACCGCTCGCGGACGGCTCGTTCGACGCCGTCTGCGTGTACTTCTCGCTGCTCCAGCTGGACCGGCGGGAGCAGACGGATCTCGTACGGCGTCTGGCGCGGTTGCTGAAGCCGGAGGGTCACCTGGTCCTGGCCACCGTGCCGCTCGACGTGGAGGGAGTCGACGCCACCTTCATGGGTCAGCCGGTGCGTGTGACCAGCTTCCCCGCGCAGGAGCTGATCGCCCTGGCCGAGGACGCGGGCCTGGAGGTGCTGACGCAGGAGGCGTCGATGTTCACTCCGGCCCACCCGGACGCCCGGCCGGAGCCGCACCTCTTCCTGCACTGCCGGCGCACGGGGCAGCCCCGGATGGGGTAACTGCGCACGCGCGGACCGGGGTCCCGCGGTCAGAGTGGGCAGCATGACAGAACCTGGCGAGCGACGGCGCCACACCACTTCAACGGCCACGCGCGAGCGTGGCGTGCGGGACGCCCGCGACGCCGCCCGGCACGCCGCCGACGCCCTGTCCGAGCTGATCCGGCACCACCTCGAAGGGGTCTCCGCGGTGTGCCGGAGCGAGGACGGCGGCTGGATCGTCAACGTGGACGTGCTGGAGGTGGCGCGCATCCCCGACACCACCAGCCTGCTCGCCACCTACGAGGTCGAGCTGGACGCGGCGGGCGACCTGATCCAGTACCGCAGGATCGCGCGCTACCGGCGCGGTGCCCAGGACCAGTGAGCGGAACGTGAGGCCCGCACCCGGAAGGACCACCGCATGATCACCTACGACGACGAGGTCGTCTGCGCGCCCCGCGCCGGAACCCTCTACGACGTCCTCGAACTCATCCTCGACCGCGGCATGGTCATCGACGTCTTCGTGCGCGTCTCCCTGGTCGGCATCGAGATCCTCAAGGTGGACGCACGCATCGTGGTCGCGAGCGTCGACACCTATCTGCGGTTCGCCGAGGCCTGCAACCGCCTGGACCTGGAGCACGACGTGCGCTCCAAGACCGTCCCCGAGATGTTCGGCAGCCCCATGGCCAGGACCGTGGGCAAGGCGGGCGCCAAGCGGACGGCGCGCTCCCTCACCGACAAGGTGCGCGACGTCCTCACGCCCGAGCACGAGGAGGAGACGGAGGAGGAGACGGAGGCCCGTCCCCGCGAACGCGCGGAACGCGCCCGGAGCACGCAGCGGCCCCGCAGTCGGTCCGCCGCACGCCCCCGCGACGAGGACGACCGCCCCCGTTCCCGCCCCCGCCGGCGCACCGAGACGGAGGACGAATGACCGCGCCCGCCACCACCGCCCCCGAATCCGCCCACGAATCCGCCCACGAATCCGCCCACGAATCCGCCGCCGCACCGAAGGCCCTCTACGTCTACGGCATCGCCCCCGCCGGGATCCGCACCCCCGGGTCCCAGGGCGTCGACGGCGCCCCCGTGCGGCTGTTGACCGAGTCCGGGCTGTGCGCCGCGGTGTCGGCCGCGCCCCCGCGGCTCCGGCCCCGCCGCCGGGACCTGCTGGCCCACCAGGCCGTCCTGGACGAACTGGCGGCACAGGGACCGGTGCTGCCCATGCGGTTCGCGGTCCTCAGCCCCCGGACCGACACCCTGCTCGCCCAGTTGCGCGCCGACGCGGCCCACTTGACGGAACAGCTCGACGGCGTACGCGGGTGCGTGGAACTCAACGTCAAGGGGACTGTCGTGCCCGGCCACTTCGCCGATCTGGTGCGCCGGGACGACAAGCTGCGGACCCTGGCCCTGCGGACCCGACGCCGGCCGGACTACGAGGCCAACGTCCGGCTGGGCGAGGCGATCGCCCTCGGCGTGCGCCGCGAGGCACGGCGCGCCGCCCGGGAGGTCGTCGACCGACTGGCCCCGCTCGCCGTGCGCACGGCGCAGGGCGCGACCGACGACGAGCAGGTCCTCAGCGCGTCGTTCCTGCTGCGTTCGGCGGACGAACCGCGGTTCAGGGAGGCGCTGGCGGAACGGTCCCGGGCCTGCGGCGACCGGCTGACCCTCAGCGTGACCGGCCCCCTGCCCTGCTACAGCTTCGTCGACCCGCGCCCCACGACGCCGGCCGGCCGGTGACCGCATGGGCATCGTGAGCGGTCTCCTCCTGCTGCCCCTCGCACCGGTGCGCGGCACGGCGTGGATCGCGGACCACCTGCTCCAGGAGGCCCGGCGCCAGGCCCACGACCCGCGCGCCGTACAAGCGCGGCTGGCCGCACTCAACCGGGCCCTGGACGAGGGCGCCATCGACGAGGCGGCCTTCGAGCGGGAGGAGGAGCGTCTGCTCACCCTCCTCGAACGCCCGGCCCGGCCCACCGGCCGTACCACCACCACGAAACCAGCGCGGAGACGACACCTATGAACGACAGCAGGACGGCCATGGCGGCGGCCGTGGCGGGCGGATACCTCCTGGGGCGCACCAAGAAGGCCAAGCTCGCCTTCGCGGTCGGCTCCTACCTCGTGGGCAGACGCGTCGGCCTCTCCCCCGGCCAGGTCCTCGGCCAGGGACTGGGCAGCCTGCAACGGGCGCCACAGTTCCAGGAGTTGACCGACCAGGTCCGGGGCGAGCTGCTGACCGCCGGACGCGCGGCCGTCACCGCCGCGGCGAACCGCCGCCTCACCGGCCTCGCGGACACCCTCCGCGACCGTACCGACGCGCTCACCGACGAGAGCCGACGGGACGACGGCCAGGACGACTACGACGACCACGACGACTCCTGGGACGAGAACGCTCCGGACGAGGACGCCTACTTCGACGAGGAGGACCGCGAGGAGGACCGACGGCCCGCGCCGGCGCCGCCCCGGAAGACGGCCAAGAAGGCTCCGCCGCGCAAGGCCGCGCCTCCCGCGAAGAAGGCGGCCAGGAAGACGGCCGCCAAGAAGGCTGCCGGACCGGCCGAGCGGACCGCGGCCCCGCGCACCGGGCGCGGAGGTGGGCGGGCATGACCCCCGACCGGCAGGGTGACAGTGGAGCGTCTCCGCTCGGTGACCTCAAGGACGCCTTGGGCGGCTACCTCTCCGCCACAGGTCACAGCCTCGTCGGCAGGGCGGGGGAACGGCTCGGGTCGCTGACCGACCGCCTGACCGAGTCGGTCGGCGGCGGTGACTCCAAGAACAACGGCGGTGACTCCAAGAACGACGGCAGTGGCTCCAAGAACGACGGCAGTGGCTCCAAGAACGACGGCAGTGGCTCCAAGAACGACGGCAGTGGCTCCAAGAACGACGGCAGTGGCTCCAAGAGCGGCGGCGGTGGTTCCAAGAGCGGCGGCGGCAGCGTCAAGGCGACGCACATCATGGAGACCGTCGACATCGGCGTCCCCCTGCGCACCGTCTACGACCGGTGGACGCAGCTCCAGGACTTCAGCGGCTTCACCAAAGGTGTCCAGAGCGTCAGCCCCCATGACGAGGTGACCTCGGACTGGACCGCCAAGATCGCCTTCTCGACCCGCGGTTGGAAGGCGACCGTCCAGGAGCAGATCCCCGACCAGCGGATCGTCTGGACCTCCGAGGGCGCCAAGGGCAGTACCAACGGGGTGGTCAGCTTCCACGAACTGGCACCCCGGCTGACCCGGGTCGTCGTGGTCGTCGAGTACTACCCGGCGGGCTTCTTCGAGAAGACCGGCAACCTCTGGCGCGCCCAGGGACGGCGGCTGCGGCTGGACCTGAAGCACTTCGCGCGGCACGTGACCCTGGCGGACGACGAGGAGGTCGAGGGCTGGCGCGGCGAGATCCGCGACGGCGAGGTCGTCAAGAGCCACGAGGAAGCGCTGGAGGAGGAGAACGCCGAAGAACCCGATGAGTACGAAGACGATGAGGGGGACGAAGAGGACGCAGAGGACGAGTACGAGGACGACGAGGAGGAGCCGTATGCGGACGAAGGAGACGAGGAAGACGACGAGGACGACGAACGTTCCCGCCCGCGTCGCTGAGGACTCCGCCGCGGGGAGTACGCGGTGACCGACCTCGACCACCGGTACCCGGGCCCGGAGACGCAGTCCTACGGTCCGCCCTCCGGCAGCCTCGCCGACCTCCTGGAACGCGTCCTCGACAAGGGCATCGTCATCGCCGGCGACATCAAGATCGACCTGCTCGACATCGAACTGCTGACGATCCGGCTGCGGTTGTTCATCGCCTCGGTGGACACCGCGAAGAAGGCGGGCATCGACTGGTGGGAGACCGATCCCGCGCTGTCGTCCCGGGCCGCCCGGGACGCGCTCGCCGAGGAGAACGCGCGGCTGCGGGAGCGCCTCGACGCCCTGGAGGGGACCGCCGAGGAGACCACCGGAGCCGTGCGATGAGCACGACCGCCGCCGGACCGGCGGCCCCCGGCATCGTCTGCGCCTTCGCCGTCACCCGCACCCCGCCGGATCCGGCCGCCCTGGCCGCGGCGAGGGGACACGAGGAGGGTGGCCCGCTGCGCGTCCTGAGCGCGGGAGACCTGTGCCTGGTCGTTCAGGACGTCCCCGCGACCCTGTTCGACGAGGAGGCGCTGACGGAGCGTCTCAACCGGCCCGACGACCTCGAACGCTGCGCGCGCGCCCATCACCGGGGCGTCGAGGCCGCGGCCGGGCGGGGCCCCGTCGTGCCGCTGCCGATGGCGACCCTGTACCGCGGCGACCTGACCGCGGCGCGGGCCGTCGCCGCCCGGCGGCCGGTGCTGGACACGCTGCTCGACCGCCTCCGCGACCGTACGGAGTGGGCGGTGAAGGTGCACGCCGCCGAGCCCCCGCCCGAGTCCGCCGCGGACACCGGCGCCCGCACCGGCTCCGGCGGACGCGCCTATCTCAGCCGGGTCAGCGCACGGCGGCGCGACCGGCAGAGCGCCCACGACGAGGCGCTGGCCGAGGCGGAGGCCGTCGACGCGGAGCTGCGGCGGTACGCGGTCGCCGCGACACGGCACCGCCCGCAGAGCGAGCGGCTGACGGGCCGCCGCGCCCCGCAACTGCTCAACATCGCCTACCTGGTGGAGGACGCGCGGCGTACCGCCTTCGCCGAAGCCCTGGCGCGGCTCACCGCCGACGGCCGGCATCGGGCCGTACGGGTCGACGCCTCCGGCCCGTGGATCCCGTACTCCTTCGCCCGCTGGGACGAGGACCCGCAGGCCGGAACGGACCGGGAGGCCGCTTCGTGACCGCCTCGGACACCCGTACGCCGGGCCCGGCCCCCGTGCCCTGGGGCGGACCGGAGCCGTACGCACCGGTCGGGGTGCCCCTGGTCGACCTGCTGGACCGGGTGCTGGCGACCGGAGTCGTGGTCAGCGGCGACCTGGTGCTGGCCATCGCGGACGTGCCGCTGGTGCGGATCTCCCTGCACGCGCTGCTGTCGTCGGTGAACGAGCGGGTGCCCGCTCCCTGGCCGGACAGCGGGCCGCTGTGACCGCGCCCCGGGCCCACGCCCTGGACCTGGATCCCGAGCGGGTCACCAACGACCTGGCCGCGCTGGTCCTCACCGTGGTGGAGTTGCTGCGCCAGCTCATGGAGCGCCAGGCTGTGCGCCGCTTCGACGAGGGGACGCTGAGCGAGGAGCAGGAGGACCGGCTCGGTACGGCGCTCATGCTGCTCGACGAGCGCATGGACGACCTGTGTGCCCAGCACGGCCTGAGCCGCGCCGATCTGAACCTCGACCTGGGACCGCTCGGACCGCTGCTGGCGGACCCGGAACCGTAGGGACGCCCGGCACGAGCGATCGTTATGATGGCGCAGAATCGCTCAAACGAACATTCTCGGGTGGGGAGACCTGATGCGGGAGCCGGTCGATCTCAGGCGCCAGCGGATACTTGCGGCGGTCCAGGCGCGCGGTACCGCGCGGGTGCGTGATCTCGCCGACGAGTTGCAGGTCTCGGTGGTCACCGTGCGCCGGGACGTCGAGGAGCTGACGCGCGAGGGCAGGCTGAGCCGCGGCCACGGGGTCGTGCGGTCGACGCTGCCGGCCCGGGAGACGGCCCACGAGCAGGTCCCGGCGGGCGGGGACCGGGTGGCCGTGGTGGTTCCCGTACGGCACTCGTACCTGACCGAGACCCTGCACGGGGCGCGCACGGTCCTGGAGCGGGCCGGTGTGCGCATGGCCCTGCATCTCGCGCCGCAGGCATCCGGTGCGGAGCGCCCGCTGGTGGAGCGGGCGCTGGCCGACGGCGCGGACGGGCTGCTGATAGCGCCGCGGTGGCGCGGCCGGGCCGACGAGGAGGCCGACCACGAGTGGCTGGCCGGGATCGGGGTGCCGACGGTGCTGATGGAGCGCCGCCCGTGGCGCGGCAGCGCGCTGCACGCCCTGGACTCGGTGTGCTCGGACCATTGGTACGGCGCGCACCTGGCGGTGGAGCACCTGGTGGGGCTCGGGCACCGGCGCATCGTGTTCGCCACCCGCCACGACAGCCCCACCGCCCGCTCGCTGCGGGCCGCCTTCACCGAGATCGCCGGGGCGCATCCCCTGGTGGAGCAGTGGGCGTGGACACTGGTCGCGCCGGAGGCCGGGGCCGACGGGCCGTACTCGGCGGACGAGACGGCGGAGCTGCCGGCGCTGATGCGCAAGGTGGGTGCGACGGCGATGGTGCTGCACGGTGACGTGGACGCGCTGATGGTCGTCCAGCGGCTCGCGGAGGAGGGCGTGCGGGTGCCGGAGGACTGCTCGGTGGTGGCGTACGACGATGTCGTGGCCGGTCTCGCCTCGCCGCCGCTGACGGCCGTGTCGCCGCCGAAGGCGGAGGTCGGGCACGCGGCGGCGGAGCTGCTGCTCCAGCGACTGGCCGAGACTCCCGGCAGTCGGCAGCCGGGCCGGCGGGTCGAGCTGCTGCCGCGGCTGATGGTGCGTGGATCGACGGACCGGTCGGTCGAACCGTTCGACGAATGAGCGTTTGAGCGTTTCATTTTCTTCTGATCGATCTATTGACCGTTTGAGTCAGGGCGTTCAGGATTCCCGTGTCTCGAAGAGTCGTGTCCGCGCCCGCGCGGACCCGCAGGAGCCGCGGAGGCACCATGCCCGGACGACCCAGCCGTCGCTCCGTGCTCGCCGCGATGACCGCCCTCCCCCTGACAGGAGCCGCGAGCGCCTGCAGCGGGGGGAATGGCGCATCGTCGGCCCGCACGGGCACCACCACCCGCATCACCTTCTGGTCCGCCCTGCGCGGCAGCCAGGAAGTGGTCGACGCGTTCAACCGCACCCACCGGAACACCCAGGTGGAGTTCCAGCAGATCCCCTCCGGCGGGCAGGGCGGCTACGCCAAGCTCAGCAACGCCGCCCGGGCCGGGAACGCTCCCGATGTCGCCACCCTCGAGTATCCGCAGGTCCCGGGGTTCGCCATCGACGGCGTCGCCCGCGACATCACCGACCTGGTCAGTGACGGTCTGCGCCGCAAGCTGCTGCCGCAGGCGCTCGGGCTGACCACCTTCGAGCGCCGGGTGTTCGCCGTGCCGCTGGACGTCGAGCCCATGGTGATGCACTACCGCGCCGACCTCTTCGACCACTACGGGCTCGAAGTCGCCCGCACCTGGGACGAGTTCGCCGAGCAGGCGGCGACCGTGCGGCGCAAGGCACCCGACCGCAGGCTGGCGCTCTTCCCGACCGACGGGATGACCCAGTTCGCCTGCTACGCCTGGCAGGCGGGCGCCCAGTGGTTCGACACCTCGAAGGGCGCCTGGAACGTCTCCCTCGCCGACGCGCCCTCCCGGCGGGTCGCGGAGTACTGGCAGGGGCTGATCGACCGGGACGACGTCTTCATGAACGCCGTCGAGAGCAGGCAGTCGGACGCGCAGATCGGCAACGGACTGGTCCTCACCCGGCTCAGCGGCGCCTGGGACGCCGGCGCCCAGATGAACGCGCGGCCCGGGCAGAAGGGCCAGTGGCGGATCGCGCCGCTGCCGCAGTGGGACACCGGCAGCCCCTCGGCCGGCACGCACGGCGGTTCGACCTTCGCGGTCACCGAGGACAGCAAGCATCCGGAGGCCGCGATGGAGTTCATCGAGTGGCAGGTCTCGCACCCCGACGCCCTGCGCGCCCGGCTCTCCAGCGGCGCCAGCAGCCAGTACCCGGCCGCCCCCGGCCTGGTCGCGGCGGGCCGCGACGCGTTCGACCGCTCGTACTACGGCGGTCAGGACATCTACACCCTGTTCGAGCAGGAGGCCGAGAAGATCGGCGACCAGTGGCTCTGGGGCCCGAGGATGAGCGCCACCCAGAAGGTCATGCAGGACTCCTTCGCCCGCGTCAGCGGCGGCCAGGGCAGTCTCGTCGAGTCGCTGCGCACCGCCCAGGAGGGCACCATGCCCGACCTCAAGGCCCTGGGCCTGTCCACCACCCAGCACAGCACCTGAGCCGACGAAAGGCAGGTGACACACCCATGACCACGACCACCCGCTCACGGGTGCCGGCCGGCGCCGTCCGCGCCGCCTCCCCGGCACCCTCCGCCTCGGGCCTGCGGGCCCGCAGAGCGGCCAAGCGCCGTCAACTGACCGCCGCCGGCGTCCTCATGACACCGTTCTTCGCCCTGCTGGTCACCGTCTTCCTCATTCCCGTCGGCACCGCCGTCCACCTCAGTTTCTTCAGCGACGACCAGCCCGGCCTCGGCTTCGGCCCCGAGCGCACGGTCTTCGTCGGGCTGCGCTCCTACGCGGCCGTCCTCACCGACCCCACCTTCCTCGGCGGGCTCGGCACGGTCGCCCTGTACTGCCTGATCTACATCCCGCTGATGGTCGTCGGCGCGCTCGCCCTCGCCCTGCTCCTCGACTCCGGCGTGGTCCGGCTGCGCGCCTTCGCCCAGCTCGGTCTGTTCCTGCCGCACGCGGTGCCCGGCATCATCGCGGCGCTGATCTGGCTGTACCTGTACACGCCCGGCATCAGCCCGGTGATCGAGCTGTTCGCGAAGGGCGACATCACGATCGACTTCCTGGGCGTGCACACGGTGATCCCGTCCATCGTGAACATCGCCCTGTGGAGCAACCTCGGCTACAACATGGTGGTCTTCTACGCCGCGCTCCAGGCCGTGCCGCGCGAGGTGATCGAGGCGTCCGTCGTCGACGGCGCGGGACCGGTGCGCACGGCGCTCCAGGTCAAGACGCCCCTGGTGCGGGCCTCCATCGTGATGGTCTCGATCTTCACCCTGATCTGGGCGCTCCAGCTGTTCACCGAGCCGATGCTGCTCAGCCAGTCCTCCCCGATGATCAACTCGCGCTTCTCGCCCAGCATGTACATCTACGACGCGGCCTTCACCCGCAACAACTACAGCCTCGCGGCGGCCGCCTCGGTGGTCCTGCTGGTGTGCACCATCGCCCTGTCCTACGGCGTCACCCGCTTCACCGGCCGCGCCGACTCCGAGGAGGCCCGATGAGCGCCGCCGACAGCTCCCTGCTCCGCCCGAAGCTGCTGGGCCGGGCCACCGTCAACGTGGTCGTCGCGGTCTCCGTCCTCTACACACTGCTGCCGGTGCTGTGGCTGGTGCTGGCCTCGACGAAGAACCGCGACGCGCTGTTCAGCAGCGACCTGCTGTCCCTGAGCGACTTCTCGCTCCTCCAGAACCTGGGGGACCTGTTCGCCATGGACGGCGGGCTGTACGGCCGCTGGTACGTCAACAGCCTGCTGTACGCGGTGATCGGCGCCGCCGTCGGCGCGCTGGTGAGCGTGGCCTGCGGCTACGCCTTCGACAAGTACCGCTTCCGGCACAAGGAGAAGCTGTTCGGCCTGGTCCTCGCGGCGGTCATGGTGCCGCAGACGGTGCTCGCGCTGCCGCTGTACCTGATGGCCTCCGAGGCCGGCCTGGTCAACACCTTCTGGTCGGTGTTCATCCCGGTGCTGTTCAATCCGTTCGGCGTCTACCTCGGCCGGATCTTCGCGCGGGGCTACGTGCCGGACGAGGTTCTGGAGGCGGCGCGGGTCGACGGGGCCGGTGAGCTGACCACGTACGCCCGGGTGGCGCTCAGGATGCTCGGGCCCGGTCTGATCACCGTCTTCCTGTTCCAGCTGACCGCGATCTGGAACAACTTCTTCCTCCCCATGGTGATGCTGTCCGACCAGGACCTGTATCCCGTCAGTCTCGGCCTGTACCAGTGGAACAGTTCGGCGTCCGTGTCGCCCGAGTACTACCCCGTGGTCATCATGGGCTCGCTGCTCGCCGTACTGCCGCTCATCCTCGCCTTCGTGCTGCTCCAGCGATTCTGGCGCAGCGGCCTGACCGCCGGAGCCGTCAAGTGACCGTGCACGCCCCCGGACCCGGCCGCCGGCCCCGTGCCGCCGTGGCCATGTCCCCGGACGCCGCCTCGGCCGTCCTCGACCCCCAGTCCCTCGCCGCGTTCCGCCGGGTCTGCGACCTCGCGCCGTTCCCGGTGCTCGACGACCTGTCCACGGCGCGGGCGAGATCCGTACTGGCGGACGTGGAGCTGCTGATCACCGGGTGGGGCTGTCCGCCGCTGGACGCGGAGGTGCTGCGGGCGGCGCCCCGGCTGCGGGCCGTGGTGCACACGGCGGGCAGTGTCCGCGGGCATGTCACGGACGCGTGCTGGGAGCGGGGCGTCGAGGTCTCCTCGGCCGCCGCGGCCAACGCGCTGCCGGTGGCCGAGTACACCCTCGGCATGATCCTGCTGAGCGGCAAGCGGGTGCTGGAGCGGGCCCGCGACTTCCGGGTGTCCCGGACCCGCGGCAACTGGCTGCGCACCTCGCGCGGTGTCGGCAACTACCGGCGCACGGTCGGCATCCTGTCGGCCTCGCTGATCGGCCGCCGGGTCATCGAGCTGCTGCGGCCGCACGACGTCGAGGTCCTCCTGCACGACCCGTACGTCACGGACGCGGAGGCCGCCGGGCTGGGCGTCGAGAACGTGGGGCTGCCCGAGTTGTTCGCGCGCTGCGACACCGTCAGCGTGCACACCCCGCTGCTGCCCACGACCCGCGGCCTGGTGAGCCGTTCGCTGATCGACGCGATGCCCGCCGACGCGGTGCTGATCAACACCTCCCGCGGGGCGGTCGTCGACCAGGAGGCGCTCACCGACGCCGTGGCGGCGGGCCGGATCCGGGCCGTGCTGGACGTCACCGACCCCGAGGTGCTCCCGCCGGACCACCCGCTGTGGGACTGCGAGCACGCCCTGATCACCCCGCACCTGGCCGGTTCCGAGGGCAACGAGTGGCGCCGGCTGGCCGATCTCGCCCTCGCCGAGACGACCCGCTGGGCGTCCGGTTCCGGCTTTCTCCATCCCGTACGACGCGAAAGGCTGGCGTTCCTGGCATGAGCATCCCGTTCGAACTGCCCACCGAGGACCGTGCGTCGAGCCCGTACACCGGTTACACCCGGGCCCACTGGGAGGCCGTCGCGGACGGGCTGCTGTGGGCCGCGTGGCGCTGGAGCACCCCGGGCCGCGCCCTGCTCGACCTGCCGGGACGGCCCTCGCGCTCGGGTGTGCGCTCCGACGGTCTGGAGGGTTTCGCGCGGACGTTCCTCGCGGCGGGCTTCCGCGTCGCGGGCGCGGGCGGCGAGGATCCGCACGGCTGGCTGGACCGCTACGCGGAGGGCCTCGCCTCGGGCACCCGCTCCCCCGGTCGCGACGACACCGAGTCCTGGCCGCTGATCCTCGACCACGACGTGCAGGGCCAGCCCATGGTCGAGTCGGCTTCGGTGGCGCTGGGGCTGCGGCTGACCGCACCGTGGCTGTGGAAGAACCTCGACTCCGGGGTCCAGGACCGGGTGGAGGAGTGGCTGCGCGGGGCGCTGCGGCACGTGCCGGCGCCGAACAACTGGTACCTGTTCCCGTACACGGTCGCCGGGTTCCTGGAGTCGGTCGGCCGCGGCGACGCGGAGACGGCCGCGGCCAGGGAGCGGGCGCTGGGGCTGATGGAGGGCTGGTACCGGGGCGAGGGCTGGTACGCCGACGGCGACGGACGCGCCTTCGACCACTACAACGGCTGGGCGCTGCACCTGTACCCGGTGCTCGACGCCCACCTCGGCGGCGACATTGGGGCCCTTGCCCTTTACGGGGACCGGCTGCGCGCCCACCTCGACGGCTTCGCCCTGATGTTCGGGGCCGACGGGGCGCCGCTGCACTTCGGCCGTTCGCTCACCTACCGCTTCGCCGCGTCGGCGGCCGTGGGCCTGGGCGCGCTGACCGGGCACACCCCGCTGACGCCGGGTGCCTCGCGGCGGCTGGTGAGCGGCAGCCTGCGGTACTTCGTGGACCGCGGGGCGCTGACCGACGAGGGGCTGCTCGGCCTGGGCTGGTACGGTCCGCACGAGGCGACCCTGCAGCCGTACTCGGGCCCGGCCTCCCCGTACTGGGCGTCGAAGGCGTTCGTCTCGCTCCTCGCCCCGGCGGACCACCCGCTGTGGACGGCGGCGGAGGAGCCCGCGCCGGTCGAGGAGGCCGACCGCGTCCTGGCCCTGTCCGCGCCGGGGCTGCTGGTGCAGGCGACCCGCGGCGACGGGATCGTACGGCTGCACAACCACGGCAGCGACCACGTCCGGCCGCACGAGGGCGAGTCGGCGGCCGACGACGACCCGCACTACGGCCGGCAGGCCTACTCGACCCGGACGGGTCCCACGGCGCGGGAGAACGTGGCGGACAACCACCTGTCGGTCGAGGTGAACGGCCGGTCCAGTGTGCGGCGCCGCGTCCATCCGCTGGGAGCGGGCGACGGCGCCGGCTGGGGCTGGGCGGCGTCCTGGCACCGGCCCGTCTTCGTGGACGGACCGCCGATGGTGCCGGGGCTGCGGGTGGAGAGCGTGACGGTGGCCCGGGGGCAGTACGAGCTGCGGGTGCACCGGGTCGTCGGGGCGCCGCCCGGGGCGCGGGTCACGCACACCGGGTGGGCCACCGGTCCCGAGGAGCCCGTGACCTCCGCGCTGCACGGCCTCTACGGCTGGGAGCCCGGGGCGGAGACCGTGCGCGCCCCGCAGGGCACCGCGTATGTGCCGTGGGCGGAGGTGCCCCGGCTGTCCGGCGCGGCGGGCGGCACCTCCGTGCACGTCAGCCTGGCCGCGCTGACCGGTGAACCGGTGAACGTCCCGGTGGCCGACGCGGTCGCGGAGGTGGCGCCCGGTGGGGACGCCGTGGAGGTGGTCTGGTCGGCCGACGGCGCCCGCACCCGGGTCTCGTTCGGGCCGGTGGGGGTGACGCACACGGAGGGCTAGTTCGGTACGACGCTTCGAGGGCTCCGATCCGCGGTCGCGGTCGGAGCCCTCGCCGTGCGCGCTCTCCCCGTGCGCGCTCTCCCCGTGCGCCCTCCCCCACCGGCCCGCTGCCCCGCGCTCGCTCCCCTGTGCCCGCTCCCCCGTGCGCACGCCCCCGGTGGCGCGCCGCGCCCGGGCCGGTGACGCTGGAACGGCACCCGTGAGAAGGAGCCGTCTCCATGCGCAAGTCGTCGTGCACCGTGATCACGGCCCTGGCCGTGTGGGTCCTGTGCGCCGCTGGAGCGGAGGCCGCAGTGCTCCGCTCCCCGGACCTTCCGGGCGAAGTGACGGCGACCGAGTGCATCCAGGGCGGCGGAGTGATCATCATCTCGGCGGACGGGGAGGGGGCCGACTCCTTCACGAAGCTCTGCCGGGGCGGCATCCACGACGGACAAACCATCATCTGAGCCAACCGCCTCCGTGTACCCATGCCTTGAGTCCCGAACGCTGGGTACGCGGTCACGGCCCACCACGGCAGTCGGTACTCGAACACGAACGGGCGCGTGCAGCGGCCCGCCCAGAACGGAGAAAGGCTGATGAGCGAGGCCAACCCCCTCAAGCGAGTGGCCCGTAAGGTGACCGAGGGCCTGCACGGCGAGGCCGGCGGTCCGCCGGACGGCGTACCCGGCAGGCCCAGCCCCGAGTCGCCCCCCGTCGCCGAACCCACCGAACCCCGCGAGCCGCTGCCCCCGAAGCCGGACCAGACCGGCCCGGACACGGTGTCGCCGACCGGTCAGCCCACCGGCGCCGACCAGGCCCGGGTGGCGCAGTCCGGCAGCTACCTGACGGACGCCCAGGGGACTCGCCTGTACGACACCGACCACTCGCTGAAGGCCGGGCCGCGCGGTCCCGTACTGCTGCAGGACCACCATCTGCGCGAGAAGGTCATGCACTTCGACCACGAGCGCATTCCGGAGCGCGTGGTGCACGCCCGGGGCGCTGGCGCGCACGGGGTGTTCCAGAGCTACGGCACGGCGGCCTCGGTGACCAAGGCCGGGTTCCTGGCCGCGGACGTGGAGACGCCGGTGTTCACGCGGTTCTCCACGGTGGTCGGCTCGCGCGGGTCGTCGGACACCGTGCGGGACACGCGCGGGTTCGCGACGAAGTTCTACACCAGTGAGGGCGTCTTCGACCTGGTCGGCAACAACATCCCGGTCTTCTTCATCCAGGACGCCATCAAGTTCCCGGACGTCGTGCACTCCGTGAAGCCGCACCCCGACCGGGAGATCCCGCAGGCGCAGAGCGCCCACGACACCTTCTGGGACTTCGTGTCGCTGCACACCGAGGCGACCCACCACACCATCTTCTTCATGGGCGACCGGGGCATCCCGCGCTCCTACCGGATGATGGAGGGCTTCGGCGTCCACACCTTCCGGCTGGTGAACGCCGAGGGCGCCACGACGCTGGTGAAGTTCCACTGGAAGCCCAAGCTGGGCGTGCACTCGCTGGTCTGGGACGAGGCGCAGCTCATCAACGGCGTCGACCCGGACTTCCACCGCCGGGACCTCGCCGACGCCATCGAGGCGGGCGCGTACCCGCAGTGGGAGCTGGGCATCCAGACCTTCCCCGACAACCCGGAGCAGACGTTCGAGGGTATCGACCTGCTGGACCCGACCAACATCGTGCCGGAGGAGCTGGCGCCGGTGCAGCCGGTCGGGCTGCTGACCCTGAACCGCAACCCGTCCAACTTCTTCGCCGAGACCGAGCAGATCGCCTTCCACGTCGGGCACCTCGTACCGGGTATCGACGTCACCGACGACCCGCTGCTCGCGGGGCGGCTGTTCTCGTACCTGGACACGCAGATCACCCGTCTGGGCGGCCCCAACTTCCCGCAGCTGCCGATCAACCGGCCGCAGGCGCCGGTCAACGACATGCTGCGCGACGGCATGCACCAGACGGCCGTGCACCGGGGCGTGGCGCCCTACCGGCCCAACTCCCTCGACGGCGGCTGCCCGTTCACCGCGGGCGCGGACACGAGCGCGTTCATCGAGGCTCCGGTGCGGGTGCCGGAGGGGAGGAAGGTCCGTGAGGCGCCGGAGTCGTTCGCGGACCACTTCAGCCAGCCGCGCCGCTTCTGGCTGAGCATGAGCCCGGTGGAGCGCGAGCACATCATCGGCGCCTACACGTTCGAGCTGGGCAAGTGCTACGAGCAGGCGATCCGGGAGCGGACGCTCCAGGTCCTGGCCAACATCGACCCCGAGCTGTGCGCGGGCGTCGCCGAGGGCCTCGGCCTGCCTGTCCCGGAGCCGACCGTGCCCCTGGCCGACGTCGAGCCCAGCCCGGCGCTGTCCCAGGTGGGCCGTACCTGGCCGCTGGACGGCAGGGTCGTCGGCATCGTGACCGGCGGCGCGGACCTGGAAGGCGTGGCGGCCGTGCGGGAGGCGGTGCTGAGCGCCGGGATGGTGCCGCTGATCGTGGCGCCGACCGGCGGCACCCTCGGCTCCGGCGACGCCGCGCTGACCGTGCAGCGCAGCTATGTCACCGCGCGGTCGGTCGAGTTCGACGCGGTGCTGATCGCGGGGACGCCCGACATGGGCGGCGACGCCTACACCCCGCGGGACTACAAGGCGGGTCCGGCGCCCGCGGGGCCGGGGACGGTCGACCCGCGGGTGACTCTGCTGCTGTCGGAGGCGTTCCGGCACGGCAAGGCGATCGGTGTCTGGGCCGGCGGCACGCCGGCGCTCGAGGCGTCGGGGGTGCCCACCGACGCTCCGGGTGTGGTCGTCGCCGACTCCGGCACCGCCGCCCTGGAGCGGGTCACGGAGCTGATGGGCTCGCACCGGGTGTGGGAACGCTTCACCACACCGCGGGGCTGATCCACCGGACCGCGGGGCCGGGCACCGACGTCGGTGCCCGGCCCCCTGGTGTGTTCAGCACAGGACGCGCAGCGCGCCGGGCAGCACCCTGGCCGTGACGGGTACGACGGCCTCGACCTCGCCGTCGGCGCCGTAGGGTATCGCCCGGTCCGCCTCGATGCGGACCTCCCGGCCGCGCAGGACCCGGACCTGGGGCCGGTGGACGTGGGCGCCCGTCGACAGTTCGTTCATCAGGGCGAAGAACAGCCGCCGCGGCGCCTCGTGGATCATCACCACGTCGAGCAGGCCGTCGTCCACGCGGGCGGAAGGGGCGATGAGGCGGTTGAAGCCGTAGTAGCCGGAGTTGGCGGCCACCGCCGTGTAGCCGGTGAAGGCGTGCTCCTCGCCGTCGACCGTGACGCGGTAGCGCGTCGCGCGCCAGCCCGCGACGGCCCGCACCGCCCCCGCGTAGTAGGAGGCGGCCCCCCGCAGCAGGCGCGTGGTGTTGGCGTGCCGGTTGGCGAGCGCGTCGACACCGGCGTACACGCTGCCGAGGACCACGGTGCGGTCGTGGACGGCGGAGGTGACCTCGACGGTGTCGACGGGGCGGGGGTCGCCGTGCAGCAGCACCTCGGCCAGTTCGGCCGGCTCGGTGGGCAGCCTCAGTGCCCGGGCGAAGTCGTTGCCGCGTCCGGCCGGGACGAGCCCGAGCACGGTGCCGGTACCGCTGAGGGCGCCGCCGATCCCGCCCGCCATGCCGTCACCGCCGACGGCGAGCACCACGCGGCCCCGCTCCCCGGCCTGCCGGGCGAGTTCGCGGGCGTGCGCGAGGCTGTGGCTGTACTCGGTCTCCAGCCCGGCCCCCGCCTCCCGCAGCAGCCGGGCCACCCCGAGCAGCGCGGCGGCCGAGGTGGCGCCGCCCGCGGTGGGGTTGACGACGGCGGTGAACTGTCGCATCGATGTGCCTCCGGGCTGACGGGTGGTGCCGGACTGTTGTCTCACGGGGTTGGGCGCGTGCCGTTCGCCGGGGTCAGTCCACGGGCAGCAGGACGCCCGGGCTGAGCAGCCCTGCGGGGTCCAGGCTCCGCTTGACGGCGCGCAGGGCTCCGACACCGAGGGGGCCCGCCTCCCGGACGTACCAGTCGCGGTGGTCGGTGCCCACCGCGTGGTGGTGGGTGATGGTGCCGCCCGCGGCGAGGATCGCCTCGTTGGCGGCGTGCTTGGCCCGGGCCCAGTGCGCCACGGCGTCCTCGCCCTGGGCGGAGACGACCGTGAAGTAGAGGGAGGCGCCGTTCTCGTAGACGTGCGAGATGTGGCACATGACCAGGGGCGGGGTGCCGGCCTCGGTGAGGGTGGCGGTGAGCGCCTCGCGGACGGCGGCGTAGAGGGCGGGGAGGCGGGACCAGTAGGCCGCCGTCTCCAGGGTCTCGGCGAGCGCGCCGGCGTCGAGCAGCGAGTCGCGCAGGTACGGCGCCGAGTAGCGGCCGTGGGCCCAGCGCTCCCCCGGTTCCTCGCCCGCGAAGGTGCCGCCGCTCTCGCGCAGGACGGCGGCGGCGCCCTCGCGGCGGTGCGCGGTGTCCTCCTCGGTGCCCTCGAAGCCGACGACCGCGAGGCATCCGGCGTCCTGGTGCTCCAGAGAAGCGCCGATGGCGTCGGGCTGGGCGAGGCCGATCAGGGTCTCGGTCTCGTCGGACAGGCGCAGCACCGTGGGGCGCGGGCCGTCCTGGGCGAGCCGGCGCAGGGCCGTGGCGCCCTGCTCGAAGGAGGCGAAGCGCCAGCCTTCGTAGCGGCGGACCCGGGGCACGGGCCGCACCCGTACGGTGACGGAGGTGATGACGCCGAAGGCGCCCTCGGATCCCAGGACGAGCTGGCGCAGGTCGGGTCCGGCGGCCGAGCGTGGGGCGCGGCCCGTGTCGAGGGTGCCCGAGGGGGTGGCGAGGGTGAGGCCGAGGACCATCTCGTCGAAGCGGCCGTAGCCGGCGGAGGCCTGTCCGCTGGAGCGGGTCGCGGCGAAGCCGCCGACGGTGGCCCACTCGTAGGACTGGGGGAAGTGGCCGAGGGTGTACCCGTGCTCGGCGAGCAGTGCCTCGGCCTCGGGGGCGCGCAGGCCGGGCTGGAGGGTGGCGGTGCGGGAGACCTCGTCCAGGTCGAGCAGGCGGTTCATGCGGCGCAGGTCGAGGGCGACGAAGGCGCCGTCGCGCCCGGGGGCGAGGCCGCCGACGACGGAGGTGCCGCCGCCGAACGGGACGAGCGCCAGACCGTGCTCCGCGCAGGCGGCCAGCACGGCCAGGACCTCGTCGTGGCCGTCCGGGAGGACGACGGCGGCCGGGGCGTCGGTGGTGTCGCCGGTCCGCATCCGCAGCAGGTCGGGGGTGGACTTGCCGCGGGTGTGCCGGATGCGGCTCTCCGCGTCCGTGCGCACGTCGTCCGCACGGCCCCCGACGGCCGCCTCCAGCGCACTCCGGGCGGCCTCGCCCAGCGGTGACTCCGGTACGGCGATCTCCTTCAGCGGGAGCGCGGCGGCGTCGCGGGGTGTGACGCCGAGCAGTTCGCGCAGCAGCCCGGTCACTGTGTCGGGCAGCGGCGTCGCCCTGGCCGGGTCGCCCCAGCCGTTCCACAGCATGTCCATTGCCTGTCGTCCTCACGGTCGCTTCGAGGGATGCCGTCCGCACCGCCCCGCTGGGCGTTACACTGTGACACATGACGCCCAATCGTCACAACCACTCGAGCAGGCAGACCCCCGCCGACAACGACACGGTGCTGGACGCCGTGCGCGACTGCGTGATGGCCGTCGGGGTGCGCCGCACGACGATGACCGACGTCGCCCGCCGTGCCGGCGTCTCCCGGATGACGCTGTACCGGCGCTGGCCGGACGTGCGGTCCCTGGTCGGCGATCTGATGACCCGGGAGTGGATCGCGGTGGCCACCGGCGCCGTCCCCGGACCACGGCAGGACACCGGCACCCGCCCCCGCATCGTCGACGGCCTCGTGACCGGGGTGGAGGCGTTCCGCGCCCACCCCCTCTTCCGCAAGATCGTCGACGTCGATCCGGAGCTGCTCCTGCCCTACGTCCTCGACCGGCGCGGGGCGAGCCAGGAGGCTCTGCTGGAGCTGCTGTCGGACGCGCTGGAGGAGGGCCACGCCGACGGGTCGGTACGCAGGATGCACACCGGGCGGCAGGCACGGTCGGTGCTGCTGGTCGTCCAGTCCTTCGCCCTGTCGCTGCGGACCATGACCGACGAGGACGACGCCGAGCTGACCCCCGCGGCCCTCCTCGCGGAGCTGCGCACCATCCTGGAGAGGACCCTCACGCCATGAGCCCCACCGACAGCCCCGCCGCCGGAGCCTCCCTGTCCGCCGCACGGCGCTCGCGCGAACTCACCGAGGCGGTGGGCGGTCCCGTCGTGGACGTCCTGGTCGTCGGTCTCGGCGCGACCGGGGCCGGCGCCGCCCTGGACGCCGCCGCCCGCGGCCTGAGCGTCGTCGCGGTGGACGCCCACGACCTGGCCTTCGGCACCTCCCGCTGGAGCTCCAAGCTCATCCACGGCGGTCTGCGCTACCTCGCCTCCGGCCAGCTCGACGTCGCCCACGAGAGCGCGGTGGAGCGCGGGGTGCTGATGGAGCGCACGGCGCCCCACCTGGTGCGCGCCCAGCCCTTCGTACTGCCGCTCACCCCCCTGGTCTCCCGCGGCCAGGGTGCGCTGGCCTGGGCCGGCTTCCGGGCCGGGGACACCCTGCGCCTCGCGGCGCGCACCGCACGGGCCACGCTGCCCGCGCCGCGGCGCCTGTCCGCCGTGGAGACCCGCCACCTCGCCCCGGCGCTGCGCTCCGACCGGCTGCGCGGGGGTCTGCTGTCCTGGGACGGCCGGCTCACCGACGACGCCCGGCTGGTGACGGCGCTGGCCCGGACCGCCGCGGCCCGCGGTGCGCGGATCCTGACCCGGGTCAGGGCGCTGGAGCTGACCGGGTCCGGCGCCCGCGTGCGCGACGAGCTGACCGGCGAGGAGGGCGTGATACGGGCCCGCGCGGTGGTCAACGCCTCCGGGGTGTGGGCCGGCGACCTCGTGGACGGCATCCGCATCCGCCCCTCCCGCGGCACCCACCTCGTCCTGCGCTCCGAGCACCTCGGTCCGCTCCCGGCGGGCCTGCACGTGCCGATCCCCGGGGAGACCAACCGCTTCGTCCTCGTCCTGCCCCAGGGCGACGGCCGGGTCTACGTGGGCCTCACCGACGAGCCCGTGGACGGGGACGTCCCGGACGTGCCGGAGGTGCCCGAGACCGACGTCGGTTTCCTGCTCGACGTGCTCGGCTCGGTACTGGAGATGCCGGTCCACCGCGAGGACGTGGTGGGCGCCTTCGCGGGTCTGCGCCCCCTGCTCGACACCACGCCTTCGGGCCGGCCCGGCGCCGGGCCCCGCACGGCGGACGTCTCCCGCCGGCACGCCGTGCTCACCTCGTCCGAGGGCGTGATCACCGTGGTCGGCGGCAAGCTCACCACGTACCGGCGCATGGCCGAGGACGCCGTGGACGCCGCCGTCGCCGCCCGCGGCCTGGCCGCCGGCCCGTCCCCCACGGCCGCGCTGCCCCTGGTCGGCGCGGCCACCCCGCACGCCCTGGCCGGACTGCGGGCGCCACGCCGCCTGATATCCCGCTACGGCACCGAGGCCCCGGCCGTCCAGGCCCTCGCCGCCCGGGATCCCCGCCTCGCCGAGCGCGTACTGCCGGACCACCCCGTCACCGGGGCGGAACTGGTGTGGGCCCTGCGCCACGAGGGCGCCCTCGACGAGGCCGACCTGCTCGACCGGCGCACCCGCATCGGCCTGGTCCCCGAGGACCGCGCGGCGGCCCTGAACGCCGTGCACGGCCTCGTCGCCGAGATCGGCGAGAGCGGCGAGAGCGGCGAGCTCACGGCGGACCGGGGCTGAAGCCGGCCGCGGCTCCCGGCCGGCACGGCAGCCGCCCGGCTCGCGGGCTGGGGCGCCGAGCCGGGCGGGCCGGCCGAGCGGACTCGGCCGGAGCGGCAGGCGGCCCGGAGAGCGGGCGCCTGCCCGGTCAGGTGTTGCGGTCGTCCTCCTGGACGGCCCTGCGGAGTTTCGCCTCGATCTTGTGCCGGGACTGACCTCCCTCCTTGACGTACTCCGTCATCGCGGTCCGCGCGTCCCGGTCCAGGTCGCGCCAGGCCCGTACGGCCGTCTCATAGGTGTCCGACTGCCGCGGGGTCCACTGATGCTGCGTGGGTGGCCCGTACGAGTCGCGCAGCTCCTCGACCCGGTGCTGTGCCAGGTCCGCCGCGCGGCGCTTGTGCACGAGCTCCTCGAATGTGTGTGCCACCACACTTCGACCGTAGTCAGCGCGGCGCCGTCGCGCGCGTCGAACCCGGCACGGCCGCTGCGGCCGATTCGTTCCGGTCCGCTCAACTGGTCCACGCGAGCGGCGATGGGCCTTAACATCAAGCCACCGACGACGGCCGGGCATATGCGGCACACGAGAGGTGAGGGCAGCGTGGCGGAGATCGAGGGAGCGGCAGTACCGGAGCGGCTGCTGATCACCCGCACCACCACGGGCGACGGCGTCAGCCTCGTGATCCTCGCCGGAGAGGTCGATCTGGACGGCAGCAGTCAGCTGCGCGAGGTCCTGCTGGCATCGGTGGAGTCGGGGCCGGGCACGGTGGTGGACTTCGGCGAGGTGGGGTTCCTGGACTCCAGCGGCATCAACGTACTCATCTCCGCGCACCGGGCCGCCGAGTCCCGGGGGGTCTGGTTCCGGCTCGCCGCGCCGCGCGACGCCGTCGAACGCGTGCTGCGGCTGGTGGGCGTCGACGCGCTCATCCCCTGCTACCCGAGTGTGGAGCAGGCCCTGACCGCCTGACGGGGTCAGGTCAGCGGCAGGCGCGCGTACACCGTCTTGCCCGTCGCGTGCGGCTTGGTGATGACCTCGTCGCACAGCCGCGTCACGATCTCCAGCCCGTGCCTGCCGACCCGCACGGGGTCACGGGGCAGGAACGTGGGAAACGCGTCCCCCGTGTCCGACACCGCGATCTCCACACCGTCGCCCACCAGGGTCAGCTCCAGCCGGCAGGGGCCGGGCGCGTGCCGCAGCGCGTTCGTCACCAGTTCGCTCGTGACCAGGCGGGCGGCGTCCAGGAAGGTGTCCGCCAGGTCCACGCCCCGCTCGGCGAGGCGTGCGACGAAGCCCTGCACGACGTCCCTGGAGGCAGGGATCATCGCGGATCCGCCCCTGAACTCCACCACCGCGGACACGACGGAGCCGTCCGCGGTATCGGGTCCGTGCGCCGGATTCATACCGAGCCTCACCGTCCGGTCCGGGGCCGAGTGGAGGGAGCGAAGGTCCCCGGCTCTCACGATACGCACCAGGGCGCTCCCCACGATCCGTTTGCCCCAACTTCCGCCGGACGCGCCGGTTTTTGAACGGACCCGGCCGACTCGGCGGGAAACGGCACCGCCCCCGGCCGGTGCGGGACGAGGGCGGTACCGGAAACGGTGGGACAAATCGACGGGTCAGGAGGCGGTGCAGGTGCCGACCGTGGGCGCGGCGTCGCTGCCGTTCTTCGCCGCGGTGAACCCGAAGCTGGTGGACGCTCCGGCCGCCAGGGTGCCGTTCCAGCTCGGCCGCACCGTCATGACGTTGCCGCTCCAGGTGGGCGTGCCGTTCCAGAGGGAGGAGACGGACTGCTGCGCGGGCAGGGTGACCGTCGTGGTCCAGGAGCTGATCGGCTCGCTGCCCGCGGTGATGGTGACCTGGCCGTTGTAACCGCTGCTCCAGTCCGCGGTCCTGGTGTACGTGGCCGTGCAGCTCGCGGTGCCGTCGCCCGGGTCACCGGGATCGCCCGGGTCGTTCGGGTCACCGGGGCCGCCCGTGCCGCCGAGGGCGGACAGGACGGCGTCGTAGGCCGGCTTCTCGTTGTAGTCGCCGTCGAACAGCAGCGGGGTGCCGCTGCTGCGCCACGAGTACTTGTCGGTGACGCCCCAGACGGTCATGCCGGTGCAACGGCTCACCGCGAGGCAGGCCTCGACCACCTCGGTGTAGTCGGCGGCCTGCGCGGAGCCGGAGCCCTCGATGTCGAGCTCCGTGATCTGCACGTCCACGCCGAGGTCGGCGAAGCGCTGGAGGTTCGGCCGGTAGTCGGACGGGACCGGTGAGTTGCTGTTGAAGTGGGACTGGAAGCCGACGCAGTCGATGGGCACGCCACGGGACTTGAAGTCCTTGACCATGTCGTAGACGGCATTGCTCTTCGCGTTGACACCGTCGGTGTTGTAGTCGTTGTAGCAGAGCTTGGCGGCCGGGTCGGCGGCGCGGGCGGTGCGGAACGCCTCCTCGATGAATCCGTTGCCCAGCTTGTCCTGGAAGGGCGAGCTGCGCCGGGCGCCGCTCCCGCCGTCCTGGAACGCCTCGTTGACGACGTCCCAGCTGTGGATCTCCCCCTTGTAGTGGCCCATCAGGCCCTTGATGTGGTCGTTCATCGCGGTGCGCAGGTCGGAGGCGCCCAGCGAGCCCACCCAGGAGGGCAGTTGGGAGTGCCAGACGAGGGTGTGGCCGCGCACGTCCATGCCCTGGCTCTGCGCGTGGTCCACGATCCGGTCGGCGGAGGTGAAGGTGAAGGTGCCGCGACTGGGCTCGGTGGCGTCCCACTTCATCTCGTTCTCGGGCGTGACCGAGCTGAACTCGCGGTCCAGCGTGGCGGCGTAGTCGGCCTCGCCGAGGTGGCTCGCCGCCACGGCGGTGCCGAAGTAGCGGCCCTGGCCGGCCGCCGCGGACCCGAGCGTGTCGGCGGCTTCGGCGGAGTGGGCCGCGGCCGTCAGCGCGGCCGCGGCCACGAGACCGGCGGTGGCCGCTCTCGACAGGCGTCTCAAAGTCATGCTCATGTCATCCCGTCCCTTGAATCGGTGTGCGGAGGCCGTTCGGAAGGGCGGAAGCCGCCGAACTTCGCCCGGGAAGGTCGAAAGTTTCGGACTGATTTCCGAATGTCGCGGAGGAGATTACGGACTCCCGTCCGCGAGGTCAACGCCCCGTCACCACCGCGTCACGCTCACCCGTGCGGCCCGACCGCGTGCGCGATCCGGGGGTGGTGGCGCATTCTTGCTGTGTCGCCCGCGCGGCGGCGCACGGACGAGGTGGGGCCGATGAGCACAGGCGCCGAGAACGCGGGGCAGACCGCCCGGATGCCCGGACGGCTGACGGCGCTGCTGATCGACGCGTCCACCCGGGCGATCGGCGCGGCCGGCGGCCGTGTGGGCGGCGTGTACCTGCGTTCCCCCACCCCCGGCCTGCTGCGGCTCGCCGTCCTCACCGGACTGCCCGGACAGCTCTTCCGCCCCTGGTGGCGCCTGCACACCGACAGCCCGTTCCCGGTCGCCGACGCCTACCGGCTGGGCGTCCGCGTGGTGCTGCCCAACGCCGCCGAGACCATGCGCCGATACCCGCAGTTCGCGGCCGGTCTGCCCTTCCCCTTCGGGTCCCTGTACGTGCCGGTCGCCGGCGCGAGCCGGACCTACGGCGTGCTGACCGTCCTGCGTCCCCCCGCCCCGGACGCCGCCGACGTGCTGGAGGGCGCGGACCGCGTGGCCGGGCTGGCGCAGGACCTGGGCGCGGCCCTGGAGCGGCTGGACGCCGAGCACGACGCGCCGCCGGTCGCCTGGGAGGGCGAGCCGCTGTGTGTGCGGCCGCCCGCCTCGCAACGGCACGCGCAGCGGGCCGGAAGTTTCGGCTGGGAGCCGGACTCCGGCACCGTCACCCTCGACGAGCCGCTGTGCGCCCTGCTCGGCGTCGCGGCCGAGGTCGCCGGGACCCGGGCGGCGCTCGAGACGCTCACCGGCGTCCTGGCCCCCGACGACGGACACCGGATCGCCGCGGCGCTGCGGGACACCACCGCGGGCCGGCCGCCGCGGCTGCCCTTGTACGTGCGCACCGCGGACGGTTCACTGCGCCTGGTGGAGCTGTGGCGGCCGCAGTCCGCACCGCCCGTCGGCGGGCCGGTGCGCGGCGCCGTGCTCGACCCCTTCGCCGGCACCGTGGCCGACGCCGCGGCCGACCTGCTGCCCGAGGGCGTCATGTGCGTGGACCGCCTCGGCACCGTCGTCTACGCGAATCCCCGCGCCGCCCGGTTGCTGGGCGGGCCACGGGCGAGGCTGCTCGGCCGCTCCCTGTGGGAGGCCGCGCCCTGGCTGGACCAGGCCACCTACGAGGACCACCTGCGCGGTGCCCTGCTCTCCCCGGAGCCGGTCCGCTTCCACGTCCGGCGGCCGCCCGACACCGGCCGCCGCACCACGCCGCAGCCCTACGAGGGTGACTGGCTCGCCGTCTGCGTGTATCCCGGGCCGGACTTCCTGACGGCCACGCTCCGCCCGGCCAACCGGGTGGCCGACGCGTCCGCCGGCCTCACCCCCGAGCACGGGGTTCCCGAGGGCGCCCCCGAGCCCGAGCCGGGCGACCCGGCTCCGCCGATCGCCACGACGGCACCGGAGTACCGCCCCATCGTCCTGGCCGTGGCCCTCACCGAGGCGGTCACCGCCCGCCAGGTGTCCGCCGTGGTCGTACGGGAGCTGCTGTCGGCGTTCGGCGGCCGTCGGCTCGCCATCTATCTGCTCCAGGACCGTCATCTGCATCTGGCGTGGGAGACGGGCTTCCCGCCCGGCTTCCTCACACCCTTCGAGGGGGTGCCGCTGGACGCCCGGCTGCCGGGGGTCGAGACGCTGACCAGCGGCAGGCCGCTCTTCTTCGACTCGATGCACGCGCTGGCCTCCGCGTATCCGGGCATCCCGCTGGACGCCACGGAGGGCGCCCGTGCCTTCCTGCCGCTGATCGCCTCCGGGCGGCCGGTCGGCTCCTGCATCCTCGGCTTCGAGCGGTCCCGGGGCTTCAGCGCCGAGGAGCGCACGGTGCTCACCGCCCTCGCCGGGCTCATCGCCCACGCCATGGAGAAGGCCCGGCGCTACGAGTCCGAGACCGCGCTCGCCCGCGGGCTGCAGGAGGTGCTGCTGCCCCGGCGGCTGCCCGCGCACCCGCTTCTCGAGACGGCGGGCCGCTATCTGCCCGGCACCCAGGGGATGGAGGTGGGCGGGGACTGGTACGACGTGGTGGCGTCCGGGGACGGCATGGCCCTGGTCATCGGGGACGTGCAGGGGCACGGCGTGCAGGCCGCGGCCACCATGGGGCAACTGCGCAGCGCCGTGCGCGCCTTCGCCCTCGGCGACCGTCCGCCCGACGAGGTGATGAGCGGCGTCAACCACCTGCTGGCCGACCTGGACCCGGGCCTGTTCGCGAGCTGCTGCTACATCCGGCTCGACCCCGCCACCGGACGGGCCTGCGCGGCCCGCGCGGGACACCCGCCACCACTGCTGCGCCACCCGGACGGACGCACCGAGACCCTCGACCTGCCCGGCGGGGTGGTGCTCGGGGTGGACCCGTGCGCGCCCTACCCACTGACCGAGTTCGAAGTGGAGCCCGGTGCCGTCCTCGCCCTCTACACGGACGGCCTCGTGGAGCGGCCCGGCACCGACATCGACGACGGGATCACCGCCCTGCGCCTCGCGCTGGCCCGGGCCGGGGCGCCCGCCGCGCGGCCGGGGAGCCGTTCCCTCGCGGGCGTCGCGGACCGGATCGTCGTGACCGCCCGGCACACCACGGACCGGCCCGACGACATCGCCCTGCTGCTCGCCACCCGCCGCGCCCGCCCCGGGAGCACCGGATGAGTACGGCCGTGCCCGCCCGGGAGACACCCGGTGCGAACGCCCGCGGGACCCGTCCGGCGGAACCGCCTGTCACGCGGGGTGCCCCTCGCCTCCCGGGGCCCGGCAGTGTAGACATGAGCACATGGTCCGACTGATGGGTCGATCGGGAGAACGGTCACCCCGTCGTCCCGGCGGCCCGCACGCCCGACACCGGCAGGACGCGGACCGGTCACGGCGGGGAGCGGACGCGGGGCGGCCCGCCTCGGCGCTGCGCTCTGCGCTGTCCGGGCGCAGCGTGGCCGGCCAGGTCTTCGTGATGAACGTGGTCATCGTGCTGCTGCTCGTGGTGGCCGCGGCGGTCGCGCTGGTGCTCCAGGTGCGGCACGACAGCACGGTGGAGGCCCGCAACCGGTCCGTCTCGGTGGCCGAGACGTTCGCCAACTCCCCCGGCATCCTGGAGGCGCTGCGCGGCCCCGACCCCACGGCGGTGCTCCAGCCCCGCGCCGAGGCGGTGCGCAGGGCCACGGACGTGGACTTCGTGGTCGTCACCAACACCGAGGGCATCCGCTACACCCACCCCAAGCCGGACCGCATCGGCAAGAAGTTCGTCGGGAACATCGCCCCCGCGCTGGCCGGGAAGACGGTGACCGAGGAGATCGAGGGCACCATCGGCCCGCTGGTCCAGGCCGTCGTGCCCGTCGAGGACCCCGACGGCAGGGTGGTGGGCCTGGTCTCGGCCGGCATCACGACGGAGAACGTGGGCGGTGTCGCCGACCGCCAGCTGCCCCTCGTGCTCAGCGCGGCGGCCCTCGGACTGGCCCTGGCGACGGGGGGCACGGCCCTGGTGAGCCGACGGCTGCTGCGGCAGACGCACGGCCTGGGGCCGCACGAGATGACCCGGATGTACGAACACCACGACGCCGTCCTGCACAGCGTCCGCGAGGGCGTACTCATCGTCGGCGGGGAGCTCAGACTGCTGCTCGCCAACGACGAGGCGCGGCGCCTGCTCGACCTGCCCGCCGACGCCGAGGGCCGGCACGTCAGCGCGCTCGGCCTGCCGTCCGACCTGGCGGAGCTGCTGGCCTCCGGCCAGGCCGCCACCGACGAGGTGCACCTGGTCAAGGACCGGCTGCTGGCCATCAACCAGCGGCCCACGGACGTACGGGGCGGTCCGGCCGGCAGCGTCGCGACGCTGCGCGACTCCACCGAGCTGCGGGCTCTGTCCGGCCGGGCGGAGACCGCCCGGGAGCGCCTGGACATCCTGTACGCGGCCGGGGTGGGCATCGGCACCAGCCTGGACGTCACCCGCACCGCCGAGGAACTGGGCGAGCTGGCCGTGCCCCGGTTCGCGGACTACGTCACCGTGGACCTGTTCGACACCGTGCTGGCCGGCGGCCAGCCGGACGGCGCGACGCCACTGCGCCGCACCGCGCTCAGCGGCGTCAGCGAGGAGGCCCCGCTCTATCCGGTGGGCCGGCAGATCCGCTACGTGGACTCCTCCCCGCAGGGCCGCACCCTGCTCACCGGCCGGGCCGTCCTGGAGCCCCGCCTCGGTCAGGCCCCGGGCTGGCAGGCACAGGACATCGAGCGCTCCGCGCAGGTGGTGGAGTACGGCGTCCACTCGCTGATCACCGTCCCGCTGCGCGCGGGCACCCTCGTGCTCGGGGTGGTGAGTTTCTGGCGTTCGGTCAAGCCCGAGCCGTTCGACGAGGACGAGCTGGCGCTCGGCGAGGAACTGGTCGCACGGGCCGCGGTCTCCATCGACAACGCGCGCCGCTACACCCGCGAGCACAGCATGGCGGTGACCCTCCAGCGCAGTCTGCTGCCCCGCAGGCTGCCCGACCAGAACGCCCTGGACGTCGCCTACCGCTACCTGCCCGCGCAGGCGGGGGTCGGCGGGGACTGGTTCGACGTGCTGCCGCTGTCCGGGGCCCGGGTCGCGCTCGTCGTCGGCGACGTCGTCGGGCACGGGCTGCACGCCGCGGCCACCATGGGCCGGCTGCGCACGGCGGTGCACAACTTCACCGCCCTCGACCTGCCGCCCGACGAGCTGCTCGGGCTCCTGGACGAGCTGGTCGGACGGATCGACCAGGACGAGGCGGCCGACGACAGCGCCGCTCCCGTGACCGGCGCGACCTGCCTCTACGCGATCTACGACCCGGTCGCCGGTTCCTGTGTGATCGCCCGGGCGGGCCATCCGCCGCCGGCCCTGATCCGGCCCGACGGCACCGTGGAGTTCCCCGAGGTGCCCGCGGGGCCCCCGCTGGGCCTGGGCGGCCTCCCGTTCGAGACGACGCAACTGCGGCTGGCGGAGGGCAGCCGGCTGGTCCTGTACACCGACGGGCTGGTCGAGGACCGCATGCACGACATCGACGTCGGTCTGGAACAGCTGCGCCGGGCGCTGGAGACGGCCGGCGAAACGCCGGAGGAGACCTGCCGGACCGTCCTGGACGCCCGGCTCCCGGACCGGCCGGGCGACGACATCGCCCTGCTGGTCGCCCGCACCCGGACGCTGGGCCCGGACCAGGTCGCCGAGTGGGAGGTCCCGAACGATCCGGCGGCGGTCGCCGAGGTGCGTTCCCAGGTCACCCGGCGGCTGGGCGAGTGGGGTCTCGACGAGCTGACGTTCACCACGGAGCTGATCCTCAGCGAGCTGGTCACCAACGCGATCCGGTACGGCGGCGAGACCGTCCACGTCCGGGTGCTGCGCGACCGCAGCCTGATCTGCGAGGTGTTCGACAGCAGCAGCACCTCGCCCCATCTGCGCTACGCGGCCATGACGGACGAGGGCGGGCGCGGCCTGTTCCTGGTGGCGCAGCTCGCGGAGCGCTGGGGCACCCGCTACACGCCGGCGGGCAAGGTCATCTGGGCGGAGCAGCCGGTGCCCTGACGGGCGCCGGGACGGTCGCCTTCGGGCCGGGCGGGCGCGACAGCGGTCGCCCCCGAAGGGGTGCGGAAGCGGTCACCCTCGATCCCGTACCAATGCCGTGCGGGACGGGTGTTCAGTACGCCGATTGTCGGGTAGGAAACTTTCCTATCAGTGCCCGGGCACTCCCGACCCCCCACAACACCTGGAGATTCCGTGAGGCACCCCTCCTCCGACCCGGCGCGCCCCGCAGGCCCCTCGCGCCGTACCGTGCTCGCCATGGCATGCGTGTCCCTGGCGACAGTCCCCCTGCTCACCCCCTCGCGGGCCGCGGCGGCGTCCGCACGCGCGACGGGACTCGACGACCCGGCGAAGAAGGAGATCGCCATGCAACTGGTGTCGAGCGCGGAGAACTCCTCGCTCGACTGGAAGGCGCAGTACCGGTACATCGAGGACATCGGTGACGGCCGCGGCTACACCGCGGGCATCATCGGCTTCTGCTCCGGCACCGGTGACATGCTCGGCCTGGTGGAGCTGTACGCCGAGCGCAGCCCCGGCAACGTCCTCGCGTCCTATCTGCCGGCGCTGCGCCGAGTGGACGGCTCCGACTCGCACGAGGGCCTCGACCCCGCCTTCCCGGACGACTGGCGCCGGGCCGCCGACGGCGACCCCGAGTTCCGCCGGGCTCAGGACGACGAGCGCGACCGCGTGTACTTCGACCCGGCCGTACGGCGCGGCAAGGAGGACGGGCTGCGGACTCTGGGGCAGTTCGCGTACTACGACGCGATCGTCATGCACGGCGACGGCGGCGACCCGCTGAGCTTCGGCAGCATCCGGGAGCGCGCCCTGGGCAGGGCCCGGCCGCCGGCCCAGGGCGGGGACGAGGTCGCCTACCTGCACGCCTTCCTCGACGAGCGGGTGTGGGCCATGAAGCAGGAGGAGGCGCACAGCGACACCAGCCGGGTCGACACGGCCCAGCGCGTCTTCCTGAACGAGGGCAACCTGGACCTGGAGCCGCCGCTGGACTGGCAGGTGTACGGGGACAGCTACCACATCGGCTGACCCGGCCCGGCCCGGCCCCGGCCTCGGCCTCGGCCTCGGTGAGGCCATCGATCCCTTCCCGGGGCCGCCGGGCACGACGCGGGCCGCGGAACCGGCCGTATGCCGGGTTCCGCGGCCCGTGTGCCGCACGATCCGTACCGGTGTCAGTGCCGGAAGGTGTCCTTGCCCTTCTCCTTGGCCTGCCGGGCGTCGCCCTTGGACTGCGCGGCGCGGCCCTCGGCCGTCATCCTCTCGTTGCCGACGGCCCGGCCGACCGCTTCCTTGGCCTTTCCCTTGGCCTGCTCCATCTTGGCCTTGGACTTCTGATTGCCGGCCACAGTGCTTCACCTCTCGGCGTTCGCTTGCGATGTCCTGTCCGGCGGGTCGCCCGGTGCTGCGGGTCCAAACGTGCGGACGCCCGGCAGGGGTGTCCGGCAGGGCGCCGGGTACGAGCACCGGCAAGGAAGTACGTCGTCGACTCGGAGGAACGTCATGGCCGGAGTACTGGACCGGATCAAGCGGTTCGCGCGCAGCCCGCAGGGCCGCCGGGCGGCCGAGCAGGTACGCCGGGCCGCCTCGGACCCGCGCCGCCGCGCGCAGGCCCAGGAGATGCTGCGCAAGTTCGGCAAGCGCCGCTGAGTGCCTGAGCGCCGGGGAGCCGGCGGGGCGGTCAGTTCTGACCGGCGTGAGTGTGGCTGTGGGACGTCTCCGGCGGGCAGCTCCGGTCCCCGCCGGGGCGGTCTCGGTGCCAGTCGCGGACCGCGACGGTCAGCGCGCACAGCATGGCGGCGACACCGGTGCCCACCGACAGGGCCACGGCCTCGTGGTAGTCGTCGTGGGTGGCGTTCAGCGTCAGATAGAAGAGCCCCGGCAGTGCGGCGGTGCCCACGGCGCCGCCCAGCCGTTGGCCCGTCTGCAGGGCGCCCCCGGCCGCGCCCGCCATCCGTACCGGCACGTCGCGGAGCGTCATCGTGATGTTCGGGGAGATCACGCAGCCGCTGCCGAGTCCGCCGAGCAGCAGGGCCGGGACGGCGAGCCAGGCGGCCAGGCCGGAGGGCGCGAGCCAGAGCAGCAGCGCGGTCGTGCCCAGACCCACCATGACGGCGACCAGTCCCCAGACGGTCAGCAGCCGCCCCAGCCGTTCCACCAGCCGGCCCGCCACGGCCGCGGCGACGGCCGAGCCCACGGCGAACGGGGTCACCGCGAGGCCGGACATGAGGGGTGAGTAGCCCAGCCCGTTCTGGAAGAAGAGCGCGAAGACGAGCCACACCCCGCTGAATCCGACGAAGTACAGGGCGCCCAGTCCCGCACCGGTGGCGTAGCCGCGGGTCTCGGTGAGCAGTCCGGGTTCCAGGAGCGGCTGACCGCCCCGCCGGGCGACGCGGCGCTCCCACCGCGCGAAGGCGAGCAGCACCAGCGCTCCCGCGGGGAACAGCCACCACACCTTGGTGAGGCCGCCGCCCTCGGCGAGGACCAGGGGCAGCATCAGCGCCAGGATCCCCGCACCGAGCAGCGCCACCCCCACGGGGTCGAGGTGCCCCCTGCCGCCGGGCGCCACCCGGGGCAGCAGGCGGAAGCCGAGGAGCAGTGCGAGCAGGCCGACCGGCACGTTCACGTAGAAGATCCACCGCCAGCCCTCGGGTCCCGCCAGCGCCAGGATCAGACCGCCGACGACCGGTCCCACGGCGCTGGAGACTCCCACGGTGGCGCCGAAGAGCCCGAACGCGCGCCCGCGTTCCGCGCCCCGGAACAGCTGCTGGATGAGCGCCGAGTTCTGCGGCGCCAGGCTGCCCGCGGCGACTCCCTGGGCGAGCCGGGCGGCGACCAGCAGTTCGATGCCGGACGCGGCCCCCGCCGCCGCGCTGAAGAGCACGAAGGCGGCCAGGGCCACGAGGAAGACGCGGCGCCTGCCGAACGCGTCGCCGATCCGTCCCGCGGTCACCAGGGTCAGGGCGAACGCGAGCGCATAGCCGGAGACGACCCACTGCACGGACGACGGCGAAGTGTGCAGCCCCTGCTGCATGGAGGGCAGGGCCACGGCGACGATCGTCACGTCCAGCAGGGTCATGAAGCCGGCGACCAGGGTGACCCACAGGGCCCGCCACCGGTTGGGATCGAGTTCGTCGTCCGGACGCTGCACACGGGCTCCCCTCGTGAGGCTGCACGGGACGCGCCACTTCGCCCCACGCCTGCGTCACCCGTGACCGGCTCTTCAAACACCGGGTACCGGCCCGTACCCGAGCGCCGGACCGGAGCCCTCAAACCTCAACCATGAGATCCCATAAGGTGTTCTTATGACCTCATAGACCGGACCCGCGTACCGACTTAGGCTTGCCTTAGCTTAGGCTTCCCCGAGAGTCGATCTGTCACCGCTCGAAGGGAACCTGAACATGCCCCGCCCACTGCGGGTAGCCATCGTCGGATCCGGCCCGGCCGGGATCTACGCCGCTGACGCCCTGCTCAAGTCCGAAGTGGCCGCCGACCCCGGTGTTTCCATCGACATCTTCGAGCGCATGCCCGCCCCGTTCGGGCTCATCCGGTACGGCGTCGCCCCCGACCACCCGCGGATCAAGGGCATCATCACGGCCCTGCACCAGGTGCTCGACAAGCCGCAGATCCGCCTCTTCGGCAACGTGAACTACCCGAGCGACGTCAGCCTGGACGATCTGCGCGCCTTCTACGACGGTGTGATCTTCGCCACCGGCGCCACGGCGGACCGGGCCCTGTCCCTCCCCGGCATCGACCTCGACGGCTCGTACGGCGCGGCCGACTTCGTCGCCTGGTACGACGGCCACCCCGACTTCCCGCGCACCTGGCCGCTTCAGGCGGAGAAGGTCGCCGTCCTCGGTGTCGGCAACGTCGCGCTCGACATCGCGCGCGTCCTCGCCAAGACCGCGGATGAGCTGCTGCCGACCGAGATCCCGCCGAACGTCTACGAGGGTCTGAAGGCCAACAAGGCGCTGGAGGTCCACGTCTTCGGCCGCCGCGGTCCGGCACAGGCGAAGTTCAGCCCGATGGAGCTGCGGGAGCTGGATCACTCCCCCAACATCGAGGTGATCGTCGACCCCGAGGACATCGACTACGACGAGGGCTCGATCGCGACCCGGCGCGGCAACAAGCAGGCCGACATGGTCGCCAAGACCCTGGAGAACTGGGCGATCCGCGACGTCGGCGACCGGCCGCACAAGCTGTTCCTGCACTTCTTCGAGTCGCCCTCGGAGATCCTCGGCGAGGACGGCAAGGTGGTCGGCCTGCGCACCGAGCGCACCGAGCTGGACGGCACGGGCAACGTCAAGGGCACCGGCGAGTTCAAGGACTGGGACGTCCAAGCGGTCTACCGGGCCGTCGGCTACCTGTCCGACCAGCTCCCCAAGCTGCCGTGGGACCTGGACTCGGGCACGGTCCCGGACGTGGGCGGCCGGGTCGTCCAGGAGTCCGGCGAGCACCTGCAGTCGACGTACGTCACCGGCTGGATCCGGCGCGGCCCGGTCGGTCTGATCGGCCACACCAAGGGCGACGCCAACGAGACGGTGTCCAACCTGCTGGACGACTACGCGAACGGCCGTCTCCAGACGCCCGCCTCGCCCGCTCCGGAGGCGGTGGACGCCTTCCTCGACGAACGGAACGTCCGCTTCACCACCTGGGACGGCTGGTACCGGCTCGACGCCGCGGAGAAGGCGCAGGGCGAGCCGCAGGGACGTGAGCGCGTGAAGTACGTCGAGCGTGAGGACATGCTCCGGGAGAGCGGCGCCTGAGCCGTGGTGCCCGGCGCCGGCCGCCTCCTCGGGGGCGCCGGCGCCGGGTCGGTCCCGTCGGTGGCGGGGCTCAGCCGAGTTCGTACTCGAACCAGATCCGGTGCGTGCCGTCGGCGTCGACCGCGAGGCCGCCGGACCCGGTGATGCCGGTCAGTTCGCCCGTGCCGCTGGCCGGCACCACGGTGAAGAACTCCGCCGAGCGGTCGCTCCCGGTCGTCGTCGCCGAGTGCACGAAGCTGAACGCGCCTTCGCGGCCGTCCAGCGTGCCCTCGAAGGACTCCATGGCCAGGTAGGTGCCGACGCCGGTCTCCTGGTCGTAGGCGGCGGTGAACACGGTTGCCGAGCGGCCGTTGATCGCCCCCTCGAACCGCTTCTCCATCGTCGCCACGCCCACCGGGAGCCCGGTGGTCACGGCGATGCCCGGCGTCACGTCCGCCGGGGTGAAGGCTTTCACTGTGAATGTTCCGGACGCTTTCATACGGCGACCGTATCGCCCGCCTCCGACAGTCGTGGGTGACGGTGACCGGGGCCCGGCGGGGGACGTCCCGCCGGGCCCTCGACGGGTGGACGCACGGCCGGGTTCAGATCTCCAGTTCGCCCTCGATCCGGCGCAGCTGGTGGCGGGCCATCGCCAGGTTGGCGCGGTTCGCGTCCAGCACCAGGTAGAGGAACAGCCCGTTGCCGCCGCGACCCTTGAGCAGGCGGATCATGTGGTACTGGGTGTTCAGCGTGATCAGGATGTCCTCGATCTCGTCCTTGAGACCGAGGTGCTCCATCGTGCGCAGTTTGGACCGTACGACGTCGGTGTTGCCTGCGGCGGCGACCTCCAGGTTGAAGTCCTTGCCGCCGCCCAGGGTGCCGAGCGCCATTCCGCTGGTGTAGTCGACCAGCGCGACGGCGGTCGCTCCGTCGATGGAGCTGAGGCATTCCTTGAGCGAGGTCTCCAGGTTGGCCATGGTGGTTTCCTTTCCGGACGTGATCGGTGGGCGATCGGTAGGCGATCGGTGGTTCAGGCCGGCCGGTGGTGGCCGCCGGCCTGGGGGGTGGGCTCGTGGGCGGGGCGCTGCGGGGTGCGCACCGGCAGGGTGCCGATGGGGCGGGCCGTCCGGTCGGGGAGCGGCGTGACGGGTTCGGCGGCCGGGGCACGGCCGCGTTCCGGCCCGATGCGGGCGACGACCAGTTCCCCTATCCGTGCGCCGCTGCGCCGGCCCTCCAGGTGCAGCCGGCCCACGTTGACCCGGCCGTCGGCGAGCAGCGTGAGCACGGCGGCCGGACCGGCGGCGTACGTGGCGACGTAGCCGTCGGCCCCGCGCAGCAGCAGTTCGCGGAAACCGCCGCGCGCGGTGGCTTCGGCCATGCGGTGCGCGACCCCGAGGGCGGCCGCGGTGAGCGCGGCGAGTCCCTCGGGCTCGGTGCCCGGCGCGTCGTGGGCCAGGACGAGCCCGTCCACGGTGGCCGCCAGCGACCCCGTCAGCTGGGGCACGCGGTTGCGCAGTCGGTGCAGTTCGTCCAGGACGTCGCTCTCGACGGCCATGAGCAGTCTCCTTTCGTCGCGCCTGCGGCGCGCGCGGATCACAGGGCCTCCAAGGCGTCTCGAAGCCGTCGCAGCAGGGCCGTGTCGGGGTCGTCCCACACGACCGCCCGCGGTTCCGGGCCGGGCGGCAGGGGCGGGGCGGCGGGTGGCGCCGCGCGGACGAGGCCGTCGGCGGCCAGGCGGCGCAGTTCGACGAGGGTGTGGTAGGTGCGGCAGGCGAGCGCCGAGGCGATCTCCGCGGCGGTACGGACGCCGTCGACCTGCGTCAGGGTGCGGCCGCGCCGCACGGGCAGGGCGGCGGCCTCGGTGCCCGCCACCCGGGTCAGCGGGAGGGTGTCGATGGCGGGGTCGGGCCAGATGCGGTCCAGCAGGGCGCGCCGGCGTCCCGACTCGCGTACGACGACGTCCACCGGCACGGAACGGACCGCGCCGAGCCAGTGCACCGCGCCCGGCCGGAAGCGCCGGGCGCGTGTGTCGTGGGCCAGGACGAAGTACGCGGCGTCGAACAGCGCGCCCAGGTGGCAGACCTCCAGCGCGCCGGCGGCGAGACTGCCGCTGTCCACGAGCCGGTGGCCGACCCGGTGCTGTGTCCCGCCCCGGTCGACCGCCTTCCACCAGCCGTCCGGCGGGACCGCGCCGCTGCGGGTGAGCAGCGCGCCCAGGTCGGGGGTGAAGGCCGACTCCACGTGCACGACACGGCCCGCCTTGAGGTAGACGATGCCCCGCTCGCCCGACAGGGCGCCGGTCGCTCCTTCGCGCGCGAGGGCGCCGAGGGCGTCCGCCGTCGTCTCGTGCGCGGTCCAGGTGGTCGTCACCCGGGTCATCCGAGCACCAGCCGGTCCGCCATCTCGGCCAGCCGGATGCGGGCCAGGGCGAGGTTTCCGTCGTTGCGGTCGAGCCACAGGTGCAGGAAGACGGTGCTGTCGAACGGGGTGCTGACGAACCTGAGCAGGTGGTAGGCGTCGCCCGTGGTGGCGATCAGATCCTCGACCGGGGGTTCCTTCCCCGGCTCGACGCCGCCGCCCGTGCCGCCCGCCGCCAGGGAGCCGCTCTCCGCGACGTGCCGGCCCAGCTCGGCCGTCTCCGCGGCCGTCGCCTCCCAGTCGCCGCCCGGCGCCTCGCCGACGGCGCCGAGAGCGAGCCCGCTGATCCAGTCGACCAGGGACGCGCCGCGCGCGCCGGGCAGCCGCATGGCTTCCAGCAGACTCTCGTCGATTCCGGGCACGCCGGATCCCCTCCCCTGCACGGCTGTACCGCGAACGTGACGACGACACTACGGAAAGTGCACGCATCTGGTGAGCGCTTTGGCATTTTCCAGAGGAACGTGCGCCCACTGCGGCATACTGCGGCGTTTGGGCCGGTCCGGGGAACAGGAGCGTGCCCGGGCCGAGACGGGCAACCCGGGGGGCATGGCCCGACTGCATCTCCCCCATCGCGGGAAGCACACGAAGGACGAACCGGCCGAGAAGCGGACGGACGAGGACTACGGTCCGGACGCGGCCACCGAGGACGCCGCCCCGGATTCCCCCGTCGAACTGCCGAAACGTTCGTGGTCCGCGCTGCTGCGGCGCGTGGTCGCCGAGTTCAAGGACGACGAGCTGACCGATCGCGCCGCCGCCCTGACCTACTACGGGATCCTGTCGCTGTTCCCGGCCCTGCTGGTGCTGGTGTCGCTGCTCGGCATCGCCGGGGAGTCCGCCACCCAGGAGGTCCTGGACAACGTACAGAAGCTCGCGCCCGGATCCGCGCGGGACGTCATCACGAACGCGGTGGAGCAACTGCAGGCCAAGGCGGGCCTGGGCTCCGTGCTGGCGGTGGTCGGCCTGGTGGGCGCCGTCTGGTCGGCGTCCGGGTACGTGGCCGCGTTCATCCGCTCCGCCAACGCGGTCTACGACATGCCCGAGGGGCGCCCGGTGTGGAAGGTGCTGCCCCTGCGGGTGGCCCTGACCGTGGTGCTGCTCGTGCTCGCGGTGGTCAGCGCGCTCATCGTGGTCTTCACCGGGAGCCTGGCCCGGCAGGCGGGCACCGCGCTCGGTGTCGGCGACACCGCGCTGACGGTGTGGTCGATCGCCAAGTGGCCGGTGCTGGTCCTGCTGGTCACCTGCATGATCGCGATCCTCTACTGGGCCGCGCCGAACGCCCGGGTCAAGGGCTTCAAGTGGGTCTCCCCCGGCAGCCTGGTAGCGCTGCTGATCTGGCTGCTCGCCTCCGCCGGGTTCGCCTTCTACGTGGCCAACTTCGGCTCGTACAACAAGACGTACGGCACCCTGGCCGGCGTGATCATCTTCCTTGTCTGGCTGTGGGTCACGAACCTGGCCGTCCTGCTCGGCCTGGAGTTCGACGCCGAACTGGCCCGGCAGCGGGTCATCGACGGTGGCCATCCACCCGAGGAGGAGCCGTACGTGGAGCCGCGCGACACCCGGGCCTGGAACGAAGCGGACCGGCGGCGCGCGGCCGGGGGCGAGGGCGACGGGCCCGGCTGAGGCCCGGGACCTAGGGGAGGATCGAGTCGACGTATCCGCCGTCCACCCGGACGGCCGCGCCGGTGGTGGCGGACGCGAGGGGGGAGCTGAGGTACACCACCAGGTTGGCGATCTCCTCCGGTTCGATCAGCCGCTGGAGCAGCGACTGCGGCCGGTGTTCGCGCATGAAGACGCGCTGCGCCTCGTCCCAGGGCAGGTCGCGGTCGACCAGTTGATACACGAAGTCCTCGACGCCCTCGGTGTGGGTGGGGCCCGCGATGACGCAGTTGACCGTGACCCCGCTGCCCGCCGCCTCCTTGGCGAAGCCGCGGCCGACTCCGAGCAGGGCCGTCTTGGAGACTCCGTAGTGGATCATCTCGGCCGGGATCACGACGGCCGAGTCACTCGCGATGTACAGCACCCGGCCCCAGCCGCGGTCCCTCATCCGGGGGAGATGGGCGCGCGTCAGCCTGACGCCCGTGAGGACATTGATCTCGAAGTAGCGGCGCCACTCGTCGTCACTGATCTCCAGCGCGGGCGCGGCGCCGAAGACGCCGAGGTTGTTCACGAGGATGTCCACGTCGGGCAGCGCCCGGAGGGCCCGCTCGGTGCCCTCCTCGGTGCCGAGGTCGGCCGCGACCGGCACGAACACGCCGTCCGGCACCTCGGCCCGCAGTTTCCCGACGCTCTTCTCCAGGCGGCCGGCGTCGCGCCCGTTGACGCCCACGGTGGCGCCGGCCCGGGCCAGCCCCGCGGCGATCGCCGCCCCGATGCCCTGCGAGGAGCCCGTCACCAGTGCGGTACGTCCGCCGAGGTCGAGGTTCATCAGGTCGCTCCTTCTCGTGCCGTACGGTCGGTCGGGTTGCTCCTGCCCACCCTCGCCCACGACCCACCCGTCACCCGGCCGGCCGCACGTGCGCCGCGCCGCGGCACGCCCGGTCGGCGGACCCCCCGGTGCTCTCGGCTGACCTGCGGCGACAATACTTGCCTACGTCCGTGCCCCTGCTGCCCGATGGACCCATGCCGACCTCTTCCACCGCCCGCCCCACGTATCCGCCCACGCTGTGGGCCGCTCGCGGCCGCCATGTCGGCTCCGCGGCCGAGGACACCGTCCGGCACACGCTGCAGCGGCTCAAGGACGACCACGTCGTCGACGACTTCCTGGAGCCGCCCGACGAGCCGACGGCCGAGTCCGGGGCCGCCGGGACGCCCGGCCCGCGGATCTTCGAGGCACGCTGGAAGGCTCCCGGGGCCGTGACGGTGCGGGCCAGACTGATCCTGGAGCCTGCCTCGGCGGGCAGGCAGGAGTGGACGCTGCTGGCGGAGGCCGAGGATGCCTGGGACCTGGCCTGGCCCTCTCCCGCCACCGTGTTCTGGCCGGACGACCCGGACGTCACGTGGGACCGGGACGCCGCCACGGGGCTGCGGCTGCGGGGCATCAACACCCTGCCGGACGACGACAAGGCCGTACGCAGGCTGCTCAAGGAGGCGGGGCGCAGCCCGTGGAACATCCATGTCGTGGTGCACGAGGCGATGACCCCGGACCACCGCGGCCGGGTGCCGCTGGCGCAGTGGCTGCCGCCCGGCCTGCGGCACCGGGTGGTCGAGCACCGCGCCGCGCCGCAGCAGTTGCGGGTGGTGAACTGGGCCCTGGAGGACTTCGGCGTCCAGGTGCCGCGCGGCGGCGCCGTGGTGCTGCCCGGCACTCCGGCCCCGGCCGACTACGCCGCCGGCGACTTCTCCGTCCGCACCGTCTTCCTGGACGGCTCCGAGCCCACCGGACTGATCGCCGCGGTGACGTCCTTCGCCGCGCTGGCCAGGCCGCTGCCCGACGAGGCGGTGGCGGCCCTCGGCTCGCTGCGGGAGGACTGGCGGCTGCTGACGCTGGAGGAGGAACTGGAGCGCGAGCGCAAGCTGGTGGCGATGTACGCCGAGGCGCTCCAGGCCATGACCCAGTCCCGCGACCTGTACCGGGAGGCGGCGGAACGGGCGGCCGAGGCCCTCGCCGTGTACCGGGAGTCCGCCGGCGCCGCTCCGGCCGGGCCGCCCCCGGCCGATCCACCGGCGTCCCCGCTGCGCGGGCTGACCCGCACACTGGACCGGTTCCGGGGCGCCGCCCGCGCATCGCGCCCCCGGTCCGACGGCGGGGCCGCCGGCGAACCGCCCCGGTCCGGCGAGTGATCCCGCCGCCCTGCTGACGGGCGTGGTGGTCCCCCGGCCTCGGCCGACCGTGGTGTCCCCCGGCCTCAGCTGAACAGGGGGAAGCGGGCCGCGTCCGCTCCCAGGGCACGCTGTTCGGCGGCGGTCAGGGGCGTGCGTCCGGTGGCCGCGCGGGCGTAGTGCTCGTCGCCCCAGTCGATCGTCACCGGGCGGCCCAGCAGGCCGTCCAGGGTGGCGCGGACCGCGGCCAGCCCGGCCGGTGCCGGCCCGGGGGCGGCGGGCAGGGCGACGGTCAGGTCGAGATGGTGGACGGTCGCCTCCACGGCCAGGGTGAGCATGAGGTCGCCGGCGGTCAGGACATGCCCCTGGGTGCTGACCGGCCGGTCCGGAGCGGCGCCGCCCGCGGCCCGCGCGGCGGCGGCGAGGGTCTCCAGACACACCTCCTTGAGCTGCCCGAAGTCGAGGAACATGCTCGCGGCGACCCGGTTGTAGCGTCGTCCGTGGGCCGCGCCGACGGGGTTCGGTGCCCAGTCCGTCCAGTAGGTGACCGCGTCCCGGTCGGGCGGGGCGGCGGCCGGCGTGTGCAGGGCCACCAGGGCCCGCTGGGCGTCGGCGAGGAGGTGGAACATGAGGTCGCGCACCGCCCACCCGGTGCAGCCGGTCGGCAGCCACGACTCCTCGTCCCCGAGCGGGCGGACGACGCCCGCCAGCGCCTCGTAGGCGTCACGCACGACGTGCGCCGGTTCCGTGAGGTCTCCGCATCGTGTGGTCATGGCGTCACCCTAGGGGGCGTCGTTTCGATCGGTCGGCGCCGGTCGAAGACTGCGGCAGCCGGCGCCCCAGGCCCCGCTGAGGGCACCCTCACGTGTCATCCGGCGCGAGGTGGATACGCGGACGGCACAGGAGCACGGCCCGTCCCGGAAGGTCAGCGACGCCATGGACAGCCAGCACGAGAGCGCCCCCGCTTCCCGCCCACCGGAGTCCTCCCGTTCGGAGACCACACTCCGCGTCAACGGCAAACCGCACACGCTCACCGTCGACCACCGCCGCGTCCTGCTGGACCTCCTGCGGGAGGACCTCGGTCTCGCGGGCGCCAAGAAGGGCTGCGACCACGGGCAGTGCGGGGCGTGCACGGTCCTGGTCGACGGGCGGCGCGTCAACAGCTGTCTGCTGTTCGCGGTCGCCCTGGACGGCTGCGAGATCACCACCGTCGAGGGCCTCGCCGGGGACGGCGAGGAGCTGCACCCGATGCAGCGCGCCTTCCTGGACCGCGACGCCTTCCAGTGCGGGTACTGCACGCCGGGTCAGATCTGCTCCGCGGTCGGCGCGCTCGCCGAGGCCGCGGCCGGGCACCCCTCCCACGTCACCGACCCGGCGACGCCCTCCGGTGAGCCCGTCCCGCTCGGCCGGGACGAGATCCGGGAGCGGCTGAGCGGCAACCTGTGCCGGTGCGGTGCGTATCCGCGTATCGCCGACGCGGTCGAGGACGTGATCCCGTGAAGTCCTTCGCCTATGTACGCGCGGGCAGCGTCGAGGAGGCCACCGAGGCCTTCGCGGCCCACCCCGGCGCCCGTTACCTCGGCGGCGGCACCAACCTCGTCGACCTGATGAAGCTCGGCGTGGAGACGCCGGCCGCGCTCGTCGACGTCACCCGGCTGCCCCTGGACACCGTGGAGGAACTGCCCGACGGCGGGCTGCGGGCCGGCGCGATGGTCCGCAACAGCGACCTCGCGGCCCACCCCGCGGTGCGCGACCGCTACCCCGCCCTGTCCCAGGCGCTGCTGGCGGGCGCCTCCGGGCAGCTGCGCAACGCCGCCACCACGGGCGGCAACCTGCTGCAGCGCACCCGCTGTCCGTACTTCCAGGACGTGTCCAAGCCCTGCAACAAGCGGGAGCCCGGCACCGGCTGCGGCGCCCTCGAGGGCGTGCACCGCGACCACGCGGTGCTCGGCCACTCCGACCAGTGCATCGCCACCCACCCGTCGGACATGGCGGTGGCGCTGGCCGCCCTCGACGCGCGCGTGGAGCTGCACGGCCCCGAGGGCACCAGGAGCGTGCCCGCCGCCGACTTCCACCGGCTGCCCGGGATGCACCCGGAGCGGGACACGGAGATCCACCCCGGTGAGCTGATCACCGGCGTGCTCCTGCCCGCGGCCACCGCCGGGCTCCCCTCGGCGTACCGCAAGGCCCGCGACCGGGCGTCGTACGCCTTCGCGCTGGCCTCCGTCGCCGTCGTGCTGGACCTGGCGGACGGGGTGGTGGAGCGGGCCGGGATCGCCTTCGGGGCGCTGGCGCACCGTCCCTGGCGGGCGCGGCGGGCCGAGGACGCGCTGCTGGGCGCGGCGCCCACCACGGCGGCGTTCGAGCACGCCGTCGACCTGGAGCTGGCCGCGGCCGAACCGCTGCGGGACAACGCCTACAAGGTGCCGCTGGCCCGCCGGCTGGCCCTGGACGTACTGGGCCGGCTCGCCCCGCCGGCCACGACCTGACGACTCCGGCGTCCACGAGGAGGACTCCATGACCGCCACCGATGCCGTCCTGGGCGCTCCCGTCGAGCGCCGGGAGGGGCGGGAGAAGGTCACCGGCACCGCCCGCTACGCCGCCGAGTTCGACGCGCCCGGCCGCGCCCAGGCCTGGCCCGTGCCGGCGACGGTCGCCCGCGGCCGGGTGACCGGCGTCGACACCGCGCCGGCGCTCGCGCTGCCCGGCGTACTCGCGGTGCTCACGCACGAGAACGCGCCCCGCCTCGGGGAACCCGACGACCCAACCCTGGCCGTGCTGCAGGGGCCGCACGTCCCGCACCGGGGCTGGTTCGTGGGTCTGGTGGTGGCCGAGACCCTGGAGGCGGCCCGCGCGGGCGCCGCCGCCGTCCGGGTCACCTACGAGACCGAGCCCCATGACGTGACGCTCACCGCCTCGCACTCCGGGGCGTACGTCCCCGAGTCGGCCAACGGAGGATTTCCGGCCGTCACCGAGCACGGGGACCCGGACGGTGCCCTCGCCTCCTCGGCGGCCCGGGTGGACGTCGAGTACACGGTGCCGCCGCTGCACAACCACCCCATGGAGCCGCACACCAGTACGGCGCACTGGGACGGCGACCGGCTGACCGTGCACTCCTCCAGCCAGGGCTCCACGGCCGTACAGAAGGAACTGGCGCGCATGTTCGGGCTGCCCGAGGACCGGATCACGGTGCGCGCCGAGCACGTGGGCGGCGGCTTCGGCTCGAAGGGCACGCCGCGGCCCGAGGTGGTGCTGGCCGTCATGGCGGCACGCGAGACCGGACGGCAGGTGACCGTCGCGCTGACGCGTCGCTACCTGCCCGCCGTCGTCGGACACCGTGCGCCGACCCTGCACCGGCTGCGCCTGGGCGCGGACACCGGCGGCCGGCTCACCTCCCTGGTGCACGAGGTGACGACGTACACCTCACGGGTGAAGGAGTTCGTGGAGCAGGCCGCGGTCCCCGCCCGGGTCATGTACGGCACCCCCGCGCTGCGCACGCTCCACCGCGTGGCGGCGCTGGACGTGCCCACGCCCTCCTGGATGCGCGCCCCGGGCGAGTGTCCCGGCATGTACGCGCTCGAGTCCGCCATGGACGAACTGGCCGCCGAACTCGGCGTCGACCCGGTGGAGCTGAGGATCCGCAACGAACCGGAGACCGAGCCGGACAGCGGAAAGCCCTTCAGCAGCAGGCACCTGGTGGAGTGTCTGCGCGAGGGAGCCCGGCGCTTCGGGTGGGAGGGCCGCGACCCCCGTCCCCGGTCCTGCGCAGCCGGTCCCCTGCTGATCGGCAGTGGGGTGGCATCGGCCACCTACCCCGTCATGGTCTCCCCGTGCGTCGCCTCGGCGCGGGCCCTGCCGGACGGCGGTTTCCTGGTGCGGGTCAACGCCACCGACATCGGTACGGGCGCCCGTACGGTGCTCGCGCAGGTCGCGGCCGACGCCCTCGGCGCCGCGCTGGACCGGGTGCGGATCGAAGTCGCCGACAGCGGCATCGGGTTCGCCCCGATGGCCGGTGGTTCCTCGGGCACCGCGTCCTGGGGGTCGGCCGTGCACGAGGCGTGCGCCCGGCTGACCGGCCGGCTGGCGGAGCGCTCGGGGCCACTGCCCGACGAGGGGATCACCGCCGAGGCCGACACCTCCGGGACGGTGGACGCCGAGAGCCCCTACGCCCGGCACGCGTTCGGCGCCCATTTCGCCGAGGTGACCGTGGACACCGTCTCCGGTGAGGTACGGGTGACCCGGCTGCTCGGTGTCTTCGCCGCCGGGCGCATCCTCAACGCCCGTACGGCCCGCTCCCAGTTCATCGGGGGCATGACGATGGGCCTGGGCATGGCGTTGACCGAGGACAGCACGATGGACCCGGTGTTCGGCGACTTCGCCGAGCGCGACCTGGCGTCGTACCACGTGCCCGTGCACGCCGACGTGGCGAACGTGGAGGCGCACTGGGTCGACGAGGAGGACGACCACCTCAACCCCATGGGCAGCAAGGGGATCGGTGAGATCGGGATCGTGGGCTCGGCGGCGGCCGTCGGCAACGCCGTCCACCACGCCACCGGCATCCGCTTCCGCGAACTGCCGCTCACCCCGGACCGGGTGCTCACCGCGCTGCTCGAACACGAGCATCCCGCGGGCATGCTGGGGGTCTGAGAACGAGCGCGCGGTCCGCGCCGGACGACCTTCCGGCGCGGACCGCGTCGTGTGCTCGGGGAGTGTGCTCGGGCGGGCGGGGACCTCAGTCCGCGGCGGTACGGCTCGCGACGGCCACGCGGCGAGCCGGCCTGCGCCGCGCGGAGGCCGGCGAGGCCACCCGCACGCACAGCGCCGTCAGCGCGACGAGCGAGGCGACCACGGCCACCGCGACCGCGATCCAGGCGGGGGCCAGCGTGAGATCCGTGACCGGGGACACCCGCGCCGAGGGGGTGGCGCTGCCGTACAGCTTGGCCGCGGCCAGCGCCGCCGGTCCCACGACGGCAGCGGCCAGCAGCGGCACGGCCGGCCGCACGGTCAGCAGCAGGGCCAGCACCAGGCAGAGCGCCGACAGGCCGAGGGCCACCCCGTAGGCCGGTGCGGAGGCGTCGCCGCGGTGCAGCGGGAAGTAGGCCACACCGCACCCGGCCAGGACCGCGACGGTGAGCCAGGCCGGCCAGGCCGGACCCCGGGCGGCCCGCCGTGCCGCACGGGCCTCGTCGCGGTCGCGGGCGGTACGGGCCTTGTCGCGGTCACGCGCGGTGCGAGCCTTGTCGCGGTCACGCGCCCCGTGGGCCTCGTCGCGGTCACGCGCCGTACGGGTCTCGTCGCGGTCGCGTCCCCGGCGGAACGGGCGTGACGGCCTGCGGCGTTCGCGGCCGCGGCGGTCGGCTCCGGTGAACGCGCCGGCGCGTCCCGCCGGCCCGGCGGCGGGCTCCCGTCCGTCGTCCTCGTCGGCCGCGTCCTGGGCCGCCCGCAACCGCCGGGCGTCGGGCCGCTCCGGGCGCACGTGTCCGTCCTCGGCGAGCCGGCCGATCAGTTCGACCAGTTCCTCGACGGGCCGGCCGGTGGCGGCGGCCCGCACGGCCTCCTGCCCGCAGTGCGGTTCCAGCGGTGTGCGGTGCAGCAGCGCCATCAGCCGGGTCACGTCCTCCACGGAGCGGCACTCCGCCGCGGCCCGGATCGCCTCGTCCGCGCTGTCCGAGTGGCGCGGCGGCCGGGTCAGCAGGCCGACCAGCCGGGTGACGTCCTCGACGGAACGGTTCACGCCGACCGCGCGGAGCGCGTCGATCGTGGCCTGCGCGTACTGGGGCGACTGCTCCAGCATCGTGATCAGGTCGACGACCTCGTCCAGCGGCCGGTCGGCCACGGCGGCGCGCACCAGGTCGCCGACGGGATCACCGTACGTCTGCGCTGCCCCGTCCTGGGCGTCGGCGTCGGCTTGCGCGTCGGCGTCGGGTTCGCGGGGGCCGGGCCCGGGCTCCTGGGAGCCGGGACCGTCGGGGCCGGAAACGGGGAGGTCGGGGTCGGGCTCGAGTTCGGGGAGGTCGGCGTCGTCGAAGTCGACGTCCCACATGTCGCTGTCCCGCTCGGGGGAGGGCCGCTCGGCGGAGGCCCGGGCACCGTGGTCCGCGCCGGGCGGTCGCGCCGTGCCGGTGGTGGCGGTCGTCTCCCCGGTGGGAAGGTCCAAGGCGGATATGGCGTACTCGGGCGAGCGAGGTGATGAAGAGCCGGTGGTCATGATCTCTCCGTGTGGTGGGGGTGCGGCCGCCCTGCGTCCCCGACATGCGACTCGCGCTGTGTGCTGCCCATTACTAGGCACGTCCGCCGTGCCCTGCCACTCCGGTGGGCCACAGGGATGAGAGACCCCGTCCGGCGGTCTTGCCGCCGCCGCGAGCGGGCATCCGGGTAAGGAGGCGCGTGCCGCGCGCCGGAGGAGGGGGGCACGTGGACACGACCACTGTGATCGTCGTGGCGGTGCTGCTCGCGGCGATCGTCCTCGCGGCGGCGGTCGCCGTGCTGGTGCGCCTGGTGCGCACCCGGCGGGACCTCAGGCGGGCCGGCCTTCCCACGGGGCCGCGCTGGGTCTTCTGGGGCGCCGTCCTCTATTTGGTGCTCCCGGCGGACCTGTTGCCCGATCCGGTCTACCTGGACGACATCGGCGTGCTGCTGCTCGCCCTGCGCTCCACGCGCGGCCGGATCGGCGGCCGGCGCGGCGTCCCGGACCGGCGGCGGACCACCGGACCGCCCGGTGACTACGCAGCGTAAGGAAACCATTCACCCGTTCGATTCGTATAAGTCTCTGGAAGCCGAAGGAAGTCGGCGGACCAGGTGACGGCACAAGGGGTCGTCACCTGATCGGCGCAGCACCGACTAGGGAGAGACGATGCAACCGTTCGCGCTCAACTACGCACGGCCGGCAGTGGAGTTGGAAGCCACCACTCCGTACGTCTACGACTCCGGGCTGCAGTTGAACGTGCTCCTGGACGGGCGGGTGGCCGCCTGCGACCACGCACTGCTGAGAGAGCTGGGGACCACGACCTCCACCGCGGGGTCGAAGACTCACTTCGACGACTGACCACGGGCCGTCGAGAATGACCGTGTTGATCCTGACCAGTGAAGAGGACGTCACCGCGGACATGGTGGTGGTGCACCTGAACGCGTCGGGAGTACCGGTGGTCCGCCTGGACCCCGCCGACCTCACCGACTCCGTCGCGCTCTCCGGCGAGTTCGTGCACGGCTCCTTCCGGGGCCATCTGTCCTCGGGGGGACGTCTGGTGAGCATCGGGGGGCTGCGGTCCGTCTGGGTGCGCAGGCCGGGCGGCGCGGCGACCCGGGCCGCCGAACCGTCCCCCTGGCTGACCGAGGAGGCCGGCCAGGCGCTGTACGGCATGCTCCGCGGCTCGGGGGCACGCTGGATGAACCAGCCCGACGCCGCGCACCGGGCCAGGTACAAACCCTGGCAGCTGCGTCTCGCCCAGCAGTGCGGGCTGCCCGTGCCGGCGACGCTGATCACGACGTTTCCCCGGGCGGCGCGCGAGTTCGCCGAGCGCTACCCGGACCTGGTGGTCAAGCCCGTCTCGGGCGCCCATCCGCAGGATCCGCCGCTGGCGGTGCCGACCAGCAGGGTTCCGCCCGAGGCGGACTTCTCCGCCGTCGCGCACGGCCCGACGCTGCTGCAACGCCGGGTCGCCAAGCGTGCCGACATCCGGCTGACGGTCGTCGGCGACGCGTTGCTGGCCGCTCGCAAGACGGCACTCTCGAGCCTGGACCCCGCGGAGGTGGACGTCCGTTTCACAGCGTCGGACGAGCCGTGGCGGCCGGCCGAGGTACCGCCGCGCGTCGCCGAGGGGGTCAGGGCCTACCTGCGGGCGGCCGGACTGGCCTACGGCGCCCTCGACTTCGCCGAGGACGGCGACGGCACCTGGTGGTTCCTCGAGTGCAACCAGTCGGGGCAGTTCGGCTTCGTCGAGGTGGACACGGGCCAGCCGATCGCCCGCACCATCGCCGAGTGGCTGGCCCGGCCCGACGCCGCGGATCCGGTGGACGCGGGCGGCGGTCCGGGCACGGCGGCGGTCGGGTGAGACTCGGTGCGCCCGTCACGGGGCCGTCCCGGGACGTGGCCGCCCGTCGGCGCGGGCGCGACCGTCCGTCGGCGCGCGCGGGCCGTCCGTCAGCGCGGGCGCGGGCCGGGCAGCAGGGCGGTGCGCTGCCAGCCTGCGCCGGGGGACGGCTGGCGTTCGGCACCGGGCAGGTGCCCGGGGGCGCGCAACGGACGCATGACCACCTCCAGTTCCCTGCTCACACGCTCGGCGTCCCGCCGCACCTGGTCGGGGACGTCACCGCGTTCGGCGACGAGTCGGTCGTAGATGGGGGAATCCTGGAACACCCGTCAACGTGCCTTTCGTGTCGTCCGCCCCCGTACGGAGGCGCGACTGAGCAGTCTAGGCGCACGTTCACGCGGTGGTGCGCATTCCGCCAGGATGTGAACGGCCCTTCGGGCGCCGGTCGTGGAGCCGGGCCGCACGATCACGAGACAGGTTCCCGTGTCGTGGTTCGGACCGGCGCGGGCGGTCCGAACACGACACGGGCCGTGCGGTGCGGCGGTGTCACACGGCCAGCGACAGGCCGCCCTCACCCTCCGCGTCCAGCGCACCGACTTCCTGCGCACGCCCCTTGGCGAGCAGCAGCGCGTCCGCCTTCGCCACCGCGTCGTGGACGCCGGTCGTCGCCATCATCACGCACAGTGTGTAACTGACGTCCGCCAGCTCCCGCGCCGCCTCCGGCCTTTCCCTCTCCGCCTGAGCGATCCGCAGTGACGCGTACCGCGTCAGCAACTCCCTGACGACCTTCGGGTCCGGTTCGAGCACGAAGCGCCCCTCTCTCGGTTTTCGCTGCGTATGCCCGAACCCAGTCGAAACAGTCGCACCATGGACGCCCCCGTTCGCAATTGACCAAATCCCGTCCTTTCCTGTCCGACCGCCACCACGAGCGGTCGACGAGTCGGTTGAAAGCGGACGGATCAGCCGTCACTGTCGCAGTCGCAGTCGCAGTCGCAGTCGCAGTCGCAGTCAGGCGACCTGGCCGCTGTGCAGTGCGGTGTACGCGCCTCCCCCGGCCAGGAGTTCCTCGTGGCTGCCGGTCTCCAGGATCCGGCCCTCGCCCATCACCACGATCCGGTCCGCGCCCCGCACGGTGGACAGCCGGTGCGCGACGACGAACGTGGTGCGCCCGCGCAGCAGCCGGGCCAGGGCCTGCTGGACCAGCGCCTCCGAGCGGGTGTCCAGCGCCGAGGTGGCTTCGTCGAGGATGAGCACCCGGGGATCCCGGATCAGGGCGCGGGCGATGGCGAGGCGCTGGCGCTGCCCGCCCGACAGCCTTGCCCCGTGTTCCCCGACCAGGGTGTCCAGGCCCTGTGGCAGCCGGTCGACGAACTCCAGGGCGTTGGCGTCGCGCAGGGCGCCGCGCACCGTCTCCTCGTCGGCGTCGTCCATGCCGTAGGCGACGTTCTCCCGGATGGTGCCGTCGAACAGGATGGACTCCTGCGGCACCACCGAGACGAAGCGCCGGTATGTGCGCAGGTCGAGGGTGTTCATGTCGGTGCCGTCGAGCAGCAGCCGGCCCGAGGTAGGCCGCAGGAAGCCGATCACCAGGTTGAGCACGGTGGACTTGCCGGCGCCGGAGGCGCCCACCAGGGCGATGGTCTCGCCCGGTTCGACGGAGAGGGTGAAGTCGCTGACCGCGGGCCGCCCGTCGCTCTCGTAGAGGTGACCGACCCCCTCGAAGGTGACGGCTCCGTGCAGCGAGGTCAGCTCCTTCTTGCCCTCGTTGTCCTCCAGTTCCGGGGCCTGGAGCACCTCGCCGACCGAACGGACGGACTCCAGGCCCTTGGTGATGACCGGGGCGAGGCCCGCCAGCGTCGTCGTGGAGTTGGTGAGCGTGGTCAGGAAGGCGCTGAGCATGACGACGTCGCCGGCGGTGACCCCCCAGACGTCGTAGTACGAGATCAGCGCGGCACCCGCGAGCACCAGGACGCCGACCACGTTGAGCACGACCCAGGACAGCGAGCCGAAGCGGCCGTTGACCAGGTCCAGGCGCATCCCGGAGGTGAGCAGCCGGTCCAGGGTGCCGTCCATGCGGCGCAGCGCCTTGCCCTCCAGGCCGTGGGCGCGGGTGACCGGGATGAGCCGGGTCATCTCCGTGACGCGGGAGGACAGGGTCTCGACCTCGTGCCGGAAGCGCTCGTTGTGGGTGCGCAGCCGGGCCCGGAGCCTGGCCACGAGGACGGAGGCGGCGGGGACGACGACGAGGAAGACGGGCAGGAACTCGGGGGTGCGCACGGCGATGATGACGAGGCCGCCGGTGAGCACGGTGAACGCACCGAGGCCGGTCTCTGCGGTCTGCTGCACCATCTGTTCCACCGTCTCCACGTCCCGGACCACCTTGGCCTGCAGGACGCCCGCGCTGACCCGCGAGTGGTAGCCGATGGAGAGCTGCTGCATGCGCGTGCACAGCGCGGAGCGCAGGGCGGTTCCCATGCGGCGCACGCTGCCGTACAGGAGACGGACGTACAGCAGGTGCAGCGGGTAGTTGACCACCAGGATGAACAAGATGATCCCGGTGCTGGTCCACAGGTCCTCGATCGGTCCGTGCTGGACGACGGTGTCGATGATGGCGGCGGTGATGAGGGGCAGCAGCCAGACGGGGCTGTGCTTGACCGTGAACACGGCGACGGCGCCGGCCAGTCGGCGACGGTCGGCGCGGAACAGGTAGACGAGTGTGCGTATCGGGTGTTCGCCCCGGTAGCGGTGATCGAGCGGCTTTTCCATCGACGACGCCATCGGCGTGGTCCTCCTGGTGACCGAGTGGGGCAAGCGCTTGCTTCCCGCGCTTTCCTACCCCGTCGGCCAGGAGTACGCCACACCGTTCCGCGGAGTACGCCACACCGTTTTGCACCATGGAAGGGGACCCGCGCCTTCTCCCCCGTGGAGGGCGCGGGTCCCGGTCTCCGAGGGTGCGGTGGTTCGCGGTTGCGAGGTTGCCGGCCTCGGTCCCCGAGGGCGCGGGTCTCAGTCCCCGAGGGTGCGGGCGAGCTCGGTGGTGGCGCGCGTGATCTCGGTGTCGTCCTCGGCCAGCAGTCGCTCCAGTCCGTCCCGCCGGGCACGGACGGCCTGCCGCGCCGCCCGCTCCCAGGCCACCGGGTTCTCACGGTGGTTGAGCAGCTTGGGGTAGACGGTGGCGGTGGTCTCCCACTGGCGGGCGTCGGCGATGTTCTTGAGCAGCTGGATGATCTGCGCCCGGCAGCTCACCTGGGGCCGCTGCGCCAGCTCCCACAGGAAGGGGACGGTCGCGGCGGTCGCCTGTTCCACGACGAAGCCGTACTGGCAGATGCGCTTGCGCAGGTCGCCGAGGGCGGCGCGGGCGGTTTCGGCGTCACCCCGGGCGACCTTGCGCAGCAGCCGGGGAATGGCCGCCGCGGAGCCGGTGGAGTCCTGGATGTCACTCCAGGGCACACCGTCGAGGCCCGCCAGCAGGGCGGCGGTGCGGGGCGAGCCGGGCGGCTGCGTCTGACGGTCGGTGCGCTGGATGCTCGGCTCGGGTGTCGGAGCGCTGCGCATGGTGTGGGGCCCTTCCGCGGCAGTCGGGTCAGGTGAGGGGGCGGGTCGACAACGTGGCCCAGACCGTCTTGCCCGCCGGAGGACGCGGGGCCCAGCCCCACTCCTCCGCGAGGGCGTCGACGATGCACAGGCCGCGTCCGTGCTCCCGGAGTGCGGAGCCGTCGGACGGGTCGAACACGGGTCCGTTGTCCCCGGGGTCGGAGACAGTCAGCGTCAGCCGGGCCGGGCCCAGTACGAGCCCGAGCCTGATCTCCGGCGCGCCGGCCGCAGCCGACGGCACCGCGTGCGTCACGGCGTTGGAGACGAGTTCGGTGACCACGAGGACCGCGTCGTCACCGCGGTGCTCGAGCGACCACCCGCGCAGCGTGTCCCGCGTGAAGCTCCGGGCCCGGGCGAACCCCTCCCCGCCGCACGCGACGCGCAGCACGACGGAGACTGGCGGGCCGCCGGGGGCGGGACGCCGCGCGTGCGGAGCCGGCAGCGGCAGATCGGTCCGGCCGACGGCCCCTCGCGCCGGAAACGGAAGCCCTCCGGAGCGGCTCGTCGCGCCTGCCTCCGACACGGGTTCGCCGGGCGACCGGAGCGTTGGATGCGCAGGTGACGGCACAGCATCTCCCTGATGCGACGTCAGAACGGGACCTCAACCGGGGGGTTGACGCCACAGCTATTATCCACGCTTAGAGCGCTCGCGTGCAATTGCACGAGAAATTGCGCGAAAAAAGTCGGATGGGGGCGCTCGGGGACCGGCACGGCTCGGTCCGCTCCCCCGAACAGCAAGGAGACCGCGGTGCCACCAGCGCGCAACGGAGTGCAGGCCAGCTTGTTGGACGCCTGCTGGAAGAAGAGTCGGCACAGCAACGCCGAGGGCAACTGCGTCGAGGTCGCCCTCGTGGACGGAGGCATCGCGATGCGCAACTCCCGCTATCCCGACGGCCCCGCACTCGTCTACACCCCGGCGGAGGTGGCCGCTTTCCTGGCCGGCGCCAAGGACGGCGAGTTCGACCACCTGCTGTAGGGCGGGCGCGGCGCGACGACGCGGCGGCGGGGTGGCCCGCAAACGGAGCCCAACTACCCGATTCCTACGGGTGGATGCGGCGAGCGCCGATGGGATGAGATAGTCTTTCCCTCAAGTCTGCCGGTCTGCTGGGAGTCAGGATGTCCGCCGCGTCGCATCGCATCTCCCGTCTCGAGCCCTATCTGGACCGGGCCGAGCCGGCTCCGACCCTGCTGAAGATGCTCGTCGGCGTGCAGCTGGCGGGCTTCCGCGAGGACGCCGGCCTCTCCCAGGACCAGGCCGCCCGCGCCGTGGGGTTCAGCGGCGCGAAGCTCTCGCGCATCGAGTCGGGCAAGGGCCGCAAGCCCCCTACCGAGAGCGACGTCCGTGCGCTCCTCGAGCAGTACGGCACCGACGCCTACGAGGCCTCGGTCCTGCTCAAGCTGTTGCTGCGGGCCGGCGAACCGGGTTGGTGGCAGCGGTACGACAAGCGCCTGATGCCCGAGTGGTTCGACCGTCTGGTCGGTCTTCAGGAGGCCGCGGCGACCATCCGTACCTTCGAGATCCAATACGTCCCCGGTCTGCTCCAGACCGAGGCCTACACCCAGGCCGTGGTCGAGCGCGGTCTGCCGAACGCCCCCGCGGGCGAGGTCCGGCGCCGTGTCGAACTGCGCAAGCGCCGGGCGGAGTTGCTGGCCCGTGTTGACGCGCCGCAGCTGTGGGCGATCATCGACGAATCCGTGCTCCTGCGCGTGCTGGGCAGCCGCGACGTCATGCGTGAGCAGCTGGAGCACCTCGTCAGGATGGCGGAGAAGCCCCATGTGACGCTGCAGATCGTGCCGCTGGACGTGACGAACGCGTCGGCCCCCGCGATTCCCGTCACCTATCTGCGTTTCGGCGGCGCCGATCTGCCCGACGTGGTGTATCTGGAGCACATCAAGAGCGCCAACTTCCTCGAGGACCGGGACGAGACCGAGGAGTACCGGGTCGCGCTGGACCGGCTGGCCGACGAGGCGCTGACTCCGCGCGAGTCACTGGACCGGCTGCGCGAGACGATGGCGACGCGCTACGCCGCCGGCAAGTAGTAGAGCGGCCACGGCACGAGGGGCCACACGCGTCGCGTGTGGCCCCTCGTGCCGTCGTGCGGTGACCGGCCCGTCGGCGCGGGCGCTCAGCGCAGGCGCCCCAGCCCGCCGAACTCGATCCACTCTTCGGTGAGCTGACGCGGCGCCACCTCGGTGTCCGGGCGCCAGGTCGAGACCTCCACGAGTCCCGGCTCCAGGATGTCCATGCCTTCGAAGAGGGCCTCGACGTCCTTGGGCTCACGCACCCGGCCCCAGTGGCCCTGCGTCGCCTGGTCCATGAAGTCCGTGACGAACTTCCGCACCTCGGCGTCCTCGCTGACCAGCTGGCACATCACGGCGAAGCTGCCGGGCGCGAGCCGCTCGGTCACCCGGCGGACGACCGCCTTGGGGCCGTCGGTGTCGCTGTCCGGGATGCAGTGGAAGACCGAGTTGAACAGGACGGCGACCGGCTGCGAGAAGTCGATCAGGCGCTGAGTGTCCGGGTGGGAGAAGATCTCCTCCGTCGCACGCATGTCGGCGTGGATGACGGCGGTCTGGTCGTTCTGGTCGAGCAGGGCCCGGCCGTGGACGAGCACCATCGGGTCGTTGTCGACGTAGACGACCCGGGAGTCGGGGGCGACGCGCTGGGCGACCTGGTGCACGTTGTCCTGGGTGGGCAGGCCGGAGCCGTGGTCCAGGAACTGGCGGATGCCGTAGTCCTCGACGAGGACGCGGACGACCCGCTGGAGGAAGCGCCGGTTGTTCAGCGCCAGCCGGCGCGTGCTGGGGACGACCTTGTCGAGTTCACCGACGGCCGCCCGGTCGGCCGCGTAGTTGTCCTTGCCGCCAAGATAGAAATCGTACATACGTGCCGCTGTTGGCACGTTGGCGTCGATCTCCGTGGACAGCTGCTTGTCGGCTTGCATCGTTCCCCCAGCTCCGTACGGGCGCCAACTGGACTGGCATGACAGACAGTACATCCTAAGGACCCGGTGGTCAGCCAAACCAGAGGGCGGAACAAGTGGCCGCCAACCTGTTTTCGGTGCAACGGAGTTGGCGGCCACTCACCCGTCTCAGCCGCGCGCGGCCAGATACGCGTCCACTCCGGCTGCCTTGTGGGCCTCCTCCACGCCGACCAGGCCACCGAGCGCCTTGGCGTCGGGCTTCAGCACATAGGTGGACCGGCTGGCCGGCGCGGTCACGTAGGCGAAGTTCTGCGGGGTGCCGAGACCGGTGTCGGCGTTCTTCTGCGAGCGGTGCGCCTTGACCACGTCCTGCCGGGTGAGGCTGCCGCCCGCGCAGGCCTTCTTCAGGTCGGTGCCCATCAGCTGGGCGGCGTTGTATCCGGAGAGCACGCCGGAGTCGACGGGCTCGCCCGGGTACGCCTTCTTGTAGGAGGCGGCCATCTTCTTGACGCCCGGCAGGTCGGAGCTGACCGCCGGTGCGGCGCTGACCACGTGGACCATGGCCTCCAGCGCCGCCGCCGCGGGCGTCTTCAGCAGCTGGGGAGCGTAGCCGGGCGCGCTGGTGACGATCGGCACCTTCAGACCGCGGGCGGCGGCCACGCCGGCGAGGGAGGCGGTCTGGGCGGGCCCCGCGCTGATCAGGATCGCCTTGACCCCGGCCTTGCCCAGCGCGGACACCTGCGCGGTCAGGTCGGTGTCCGTGGCCTTGATCTTCTGTCCGGCGACCTTCATCCCCGCCTGCTCGGCGGCCCACTCGGAGCCCTCCAGCGCGTTGGCGCCGTAGTCGCCCTCGAAGTAGACGTGACCGATCGTGTCGCCCTTGGCGAGCTTCTCGGTGCGGGTGAGGAAATCGACGGCGGCGATCATGTCGATGTCGTAGGTGGTGCCGAGGACCTGTACGGAGTCCCGGCCGAGCAGGGAGGCCGCCCAGGCCTGCGGGAAGGTCAGCATGTGGTCCCGCTCGATGTCGTCGAGCAGGGCGGCGACCACCGGGGAGCCGATGACCTGGGGCAGGGCGACGACGTCCGGCGCGATGTCGGCGTAGGCGGTGACCGCCTTCTGCACGTCGTAGCCGTGGTCCTTGACCACGATCTCCACCTGGCGTCCGCAGATGCCGCCCGCGGCGTTGGTCTCGTCGGCCCACATCTGCTGGGCCTGCACGATGCTCTTGCCGAGGGTGGCGTAGGGGCCGGTGAGGTCGGTCAGCGCGCCGAGTCTGATGGTCTTCTCGCTGACTCCGGGGCCGGACTTGACGCCGTCGGCGGCGTCGTCGGTGCTCCCGCCGTCCGCCTTGGAGCTGCAGGCGGTGCCCGCGAGCAGCACGGCGGCCAGTGCCGCGGCCAGGGCGGCGGTCCGGGCGGTGCGGGGCCTGGGGTGCGTGACGTTCACGGGGTGTGCTCCTTGGCTCGTGCGGTGGTGTCGGTGGTGGCGGTGGCAGCGGGGCCGGCGTCGGTGGGTCCGGGCGAGGGACCGGTGCCGGGCGGGCCGGTGACGGGTGGGCGGCGGCGCAGGCGGGCTCGGGTGCGGCGGGCCAGTCCATGCAGGCCGTCGGGCGCGTAGAGGAGGATGACGACGATCGCCGCGCCGTAGAGGTAGCGGGAGGCCTCGGTCGGGCCGATCGAGCCGCCGCCCGACCCCGGCGTCGCCACCAGGGGCAGCTGGTCGGCGTAGCGGGTCATCAGCAGGGGCAGCGCGGTGACGAAGACGGCTCCGGCGGTGGCTCCGGCCACCGAGCCGAGGCCGCCGATGACGATCATGGCGAGGTAGTCGACGGAGAGGGCGAGGGAGAAGTAGTCGGGCACCACGCGGCGGAAGGAGAGTGCGAGCAGGACGCCGGCGAGACCCGCGTACATCGACGAGACGACGAACGCGGCCGAGCGGTACCGGGCCACGTGCACGCCCATCACGGACGCGGCGGTCTCGCTGTCGCGCAGCGCCACCAGGGCGCGTCCGGGCCGGCCGCGCAGCAGTCCGCGCGCGGTGAACCAGGTGAGGCCGAACAGGGCGAGGCCCAGGTACCAGAGCCGTTCCTCGGCACCGAACGGCACTCCGAGGACGGTGAGGCCGGGATCGGACTCGGCGAAGGTGAAGCCGCCCAGCTCCAGCGGTGGCACCGAGCGGCCGTTGAAGCCGCCGGTGACGGAGTCCGCGGTGAGCAGGACGTGGTGGCCGAGGAAGACCAGCGCGAGGGTGGCCACGCCGAGGTAGATGCCCTTCACGCGCCCGGCGACGGGACTGAACAGGCCGCCCGCGGCCCCGGCGAGCAGGACGGCGAGGACGAGGGCCACGGCGGGTGGCAGCCCGGGGCCCGGCTCGCCCGCCAGCCAGACGTAGCCGTAGGCGCCGACGGCGAGGAAGAAGGCGTGCCCGAGGGAGAGTTGCCCGGCGGTGCCGCTGAGCAGGCCGAGCCCGACGGCGCCGATGGCCGCGGCCATCGAGAACAGGCCGATGCGCAGCCAGAAGGCGTCCAGGTAGAAGGGCAGGGCGCACAGGAGCAGGGCGGTCAGCAGGAGCGGACCGCGCTTGAGGAGGAGCGGACGCGGGTCAGACACGGGCCGCTCCCTTCGCCGCGAAGAGCCCGGCGGGGCGCACCAGCAGGACGAGCACCATCACGGCGTACGGCGCGACGTCGCCGAAGCCCTCGCCGAGGACGTGCAGGTCGGACTGGTAGCCGGCGACGAACGCCTCGGTGAGGCCGATCAGCATGCTGCCGACCAGGGCGCCGACCGGGGAGGTCATGCCGCCGAGGATGGCGGCCGGGAATGCCTTCAACGCGATCTGTCCGGTGGCGCGTTCCAGTCCCGGCGCCGGGAAGGCGACCAGGAAGACGGCGGCGAGCGCGGCGAGGCCGCCGGCCAGGCACCAGGCGACGGTGCGTACGCGGGTGAGCCGTACGCCCATGAGGGCGGCGGCCTCGCGGTCCTCGGCGGCCGCGCGCAGCGAGAGCCCCCAGGGGGTGAAGCGGAAGAGGGCGAAGGCGCCGCCGATGGCGACGGCGGACACGACAATGGCGGCGATGCGGCTGTCGGCCACGGTCACCGGGCCGAGGTCGGTCACGGCGGAGCCCCAGGGGTCGCCGAGCGGCAGCAGGTCGCCGCCGATGCGCCGGGCGAGGTCGGTGACCAGGACGATGTCGATGCCGATGGTGACGATGGTCTGGATGTGGGCGGCGTGCGGGTCGCTCCCGCCGACGCGCTGCAGCACCAGCCGGTCCAACGCCCCGGCCACGGCGGCCGTCGCGAGGACCGCGACGGCCAGCGCCCCGGCGAAGCCGATGTCGTCGTGGAGGACGGCGACGAGGTAGCCGCCGAGCAGCAGCAGGGAGCCGTGGGTGAAGCTCAGGACGCCGGAGGCCTTGAAGACGGTGACGAAGCCGAGGGCGATCAGGGCGTAGACGGAACCCAGGGCGAGTCCGCCCAGGAGGCTGTCGAGGAAGCCGTTCATGCCGCGTCCTCCCCCGTGGTGTCGGTGCCGAGGTAGGCGCGGAGCACCTCGGGGTCGCGCCGGACCTCGTCGGGGGTGCCGTGGGCGATGGCCCGGCCGAAGTCGAGGACGGTGACCTCGTCGGCCAGCCGCATGACCAGGCCCATGTCGTGCTCGACCAGCACGACGGACAGGCCGAGTTCGGCGCGGATCTCCCGGACGACCTCGGTCATCCGGGTGCGTTCGGCGGCGTTCATGCCGGCCACGGGTTCGTCGAGCAGCAGGACACGGGGCTCCAGACACAGGGCGCGGGCGAGTTCGACGCGTTTGCGGTCGCCGTACGACAGCAGCGCGACGGGTGAGTCGAAGTGCGGGCCGAGGCCGGTCAGTCCGGCGATCTCTCGGGCCTTCGCGAGGTGTTCGCGCTGTTCCCGCACGGCGCGCGGCAGACGCAGGGCACTGGCGGCGAAACCGGCGTGGGACAGCGCGTGCCGGCCGAGCATCAGATTGTCGGCGACGGTGCCCTGGGTGGTGACGATGTTCTGGAAGGTGCGGGCGACACCGAGGGCGGCGATGCGGTGCGGGGCAAGCCGGGTCAGTTCGGCGGCGCCGAGCCGTACGGAACCGGCGGTGGGACGGTACAGGCCGGACAGGACGTTGAAGCAGGTGGACTTGCCGGCGCCGTTGGGACCGATGACGGCGTGCACGGTGCCGGGGGCGACGGTGAAGGAGACGTCGTCGAGGGCGAGGAGACCGGCGAAGCGCACGGTCACGCCGCGTACGTCGAGCGCGGGCGGTGCGGCGGCGGGGGCGGTCACGCGGCCCCCTTTCCGTCGGCACTGTCGGTGCTCTCGCCCAGGTAGAGGCGGCGTACGGCGTCGGTGCGCGCGAGTTCGGCGGCGTCGCCGGACAGCCGGATCTCGCCGACCTCCAGGACGTACGCGTGCTCTGCGAGCGACAGCGCCATCCCGGCGTTCTGTTCGACGAGGAGTACGGCGGTGCCCTGGGCGTTGATCTCGCGGACGACCTCGGCGATGCGGTCGACCATCATCGGGGCGAGCCCGAGCGAGGGCTCGTCGAGGAGGAGCAGGCGGGGGGCCGCCATCAGGGCGCGGCCGATGGCCAGCATCTGCTGCTCCCCGCCGGACAGCAGACCGGCGGCCTGGCGGGTGCGTTCCGCGAGCCTCGGGAACAGGGTGAAGACGCGCTCCCTGGCCTCACGGACCTGCGCGGGAGCGCGCCGGTTCAGGCCGAGCCCGCCGGCCCGCAGGTTCTCGTCGACGGTGAGTCCGGCGAACACCCGCCTGCCCTCGGGCACCTGGACGACGCCGGCGCGCACTGCGGCGACCGGGTCGCGGCCGTCGAGCACCGTGTCGCCGTAGCGGACGCGGCCGGCCGTGATCGCGCCGCGGTGCAGGCGCAGGGTGCCCGAGACGGCCCGCAGGAGCGTCGTCTTGCCGGCGCCGTTGGCGCCGAGCAGTGCGACGACGGCACCGTGCGGGACGGTCAGGGACACGGAGCGGAGGGCGGACAGTGCGCGCCCGTACGTCACGTCGAGGCTCTCGACGTGCAGCGCGGGCGCGCCGTCCGGTGGTGCTGCGGGCATCGCGGCTCCTTGGGACCGGGCCGGAGGGGCACGGTGACGGGTGAACGGGGGAGCTCACGACAGCACGGGCCCCGGTGGCCGTACAGGGGGATCGGGCGGGGTCGCTGCGGGGTCCCAGTCCGGGGCGGGCGAGTCTGTGCGGATGCCCAGACGGGCGGGGCGGGCTGATGTCCGGGGGTTCCCACCGACGGCGCGGGGCGGGGCGCCCCGGACGCTCCCGTGCGGGCGGCCGTCCCGCCGGAACGCCCGGAGACCGTCCGGGGTGCCGCGGCGTCCGGAGCCCCACCGCGGCGCGGGGGCCGGACGGCCGCCGAGGCGCCCGCGGCCCGCACTGCCCGGGACGCCGCACGTCCGGCTTCGGCGGTCGGAGCCGACGACCGGGGCGATCCTCGGGCAACCCGGACGGCCGCCCCGCCCGGCCGACGGGAAGCCCCGGGCCGCTCGGCGCCGGTCCGGGGCTTCTGGGGGGACTCCGACGCTTCCGGTCTCCGGGGCTTCCGGGTCTCCGGCGGCTCCGGGTCTCCGGGGCCTCCGGCGGCTCCGGGCCTCCGGGTCTCCGGGGCCTCCGGGCCTCCGGGCCTCCGGGCCTCCGGGCCTCCGGGCCTCCGGGGGACGGTTTCCGGACATCCCCCACCGCGCGCCTCAGTCGCGCAGGACGCGCCGGGCGGTGAGGGCCAGGCTGAACTCGACGACGTCGGCCGGGCGGGCCAGGGAGCGGCCGGTGAGTTGTTCGCAGCGGCGGAGGCGGTTGAGGACCGTGTTGCGGTGGCAGTACAGGCGCTCGCCGGCGCGCTGGGCCGAACCGTCGCACTCCAGCCACGTGGTGAGGGTTTCCAGCAGCACCTCGCGGTCGGCGGGCTCCAGGCGGAGCAGGGGGCCGAGTGCCTTCTCGGCGAGGGCCCGGCCCAGCTCGGGACTGGAGACGACCAGCGCGGCGGGGAGCTGGTCGGCCAGTCGCACCGTGCCGCCGGCCGCGGGGCAGATGGCCAGGGCGGTGTCCGCGAGCCTGCGGGCGTCACCGACGGCGGCGAGTCCGTCGACCGGGCTGCCGACGCCGATCCGCAGGCCCGGGAAGGGGACGTGGGACGCGGTCCCGGGCTGCTGCGGGTCCGTGAGCCCGTCGCGGGCACCGACCAGGACGATGCCGTAGTCGACCTCGGGCCCGGCGTGCCAGTGGACGCGGGCCCCGGGCGGTACGGCGGCGGCGCGGGCGGCGTCGGACCGGGCCGGGGGTCCGCCGGTGACGGCCACGACGACGTATCGGCCCTGTTCCGGCAGGTCCAGGGCCCGGGCGGCCTCGGGCAGGTCGGCGATGCGGCCGGTGCCGTCGAGCAGGCCGGCCGCCAGCAGCCGGGCCCGGTTCTCGCGGCGCCGGCCGATCTGCCACTCGGTCTGCCGGTAGGCGTCCGCGACGAGGGTGCAGTGCTCGTCGACGAAGTTCCACACGTCGGCGGCCACGTGCACGAGGAGCCGCACGTCCTCGGGTGCGGCCCTGGACGTCTCCTCGACCAGCCGCTGCCACACCAGCGAGCCGCCCAGGCGGAAGGCGTGCAGCAGGGCGTCCAGCGGGAGGCCCTGCCCGGCGCGTGCGGCGCCGATCCGCCAGGAGCAGCGACGGGCGGCGTCGCGGGCGCCGCGCGGGTCGAGCAGCGAGGCCACGCTGTGCCGCAGGGAGCGGTGGGCCTCCTGCCAGGTGGCGGTGGGGTCCTTCGTGACGGCGGCCCGGTAGGCGGGCTCCTGCTCCTCCAGCAGGGCCACCAGGCGGTCGGTCAGATCGGGCAGGTCGTCGAGCAGGCTGCGGGCGGCCCGGTGCAGGACACGCAGGGCGTCGGCGTCGATCAACGACGTGACGCCGGGTGTCCGCGGGCGTGGAACGGGCGTCAGCCCGGTGCGGATCGCTGCTCGTGACCGTACGGCGGCGTGCTGCATCGCGGTCCTCCCCAGGGCAGGGCTTGCGGAGGCGCCGCCGCGCGACGGGCCGTCCCGCCGCGCCGGGCCTGCCCCCTGACTCGTCCTGCCCCGAAGGATGGCATACCGTCCGGTCGGTCCCTAGGGTTGTGCACCGGTCTTTTCCTGGTGTCCGGCCACCCGCCGGGCCTCCTGTGCCTGTTCCGCCTGGCCGACCACGCGGGCCAGCTCCAGGCGGGACCGGACGCCGAGTGCGGCGAACACCTTGCGGAGGTGGTAGTCGACGGTACGGGTGCTCACCGCGAGGGTCAGCGCGATCTCGCGGTTGGTGGCGCCCTCGGCGACGTACCGCGCGATGCGCAGTTGCTGCGGCGTCAGGCGGGAGAGGCGGGTCGGCGTTCCGGCACCGGTGGCGTGCGGGGCGGCCCCGAGGGCGCGCAGTTCGGCGCGTGCCTGTGCGGCCCAGACGCCGGCGCCGCAGCGCTCGAAGCCGGCCAGCGCGGCACCGAGGCGGCCGCGGGCCTCGCGCGGTCTGCGGCGCCGGCGCAGCCACTTGCCGTACAGCAGCGCGGTGCGGGCCCGTTCGAAGTCGCCGCCCGCCTCGTCGTGCCGGGTGAGCGCGCGCCGGTAGAGGTCGTCGGCGTGGTCCGGCGGGGCGAGGAGCGCGTGGCAGCGGGCCAGTTGGGCGCCGGCCTGCGGGTCGGCGCCGAACGCCGCCCAGCCGGCGAAGTCCGTCAGAACCTCACGGGCGTCCTCCTGTCGTCCGGCGAGGACCGCGGCCTCCACGAAGCAGGGCACGGCCAGCCGCCAGACCGCGAAGTGGCCCCGCCCCGGCCCCGGGAGGACGAGGAGTCCGAGCCGGTCGGCGGCGTCGAACGGACGTCCCCGGCCGAGGTCTGCGCGGGCCGCCGCCCACTGGGCGAGGGTGGCCGCCTGGGCGAGCCCGTGCCGCCTGGCCGTGTCCAGGGCCGCCGTGACGTGCCGGGCGACGACGTCCGGGTCCTCCTCGATCGACGCCGCGAGGGCCAGCACGGCCCGGTGGTGCGCCGCCGTGTTGCGCTGCCCGGCCCGCAGCGCGGTGCGCAGCCCCTCCTCCGCGTGGGTGCGGGCCTGCGGGTGCCGGCCGGCGCGCAGTTCGGCGTAGGCGAGGTACTCCAGTGCCTGCGGCTCCAGCGCGTCCGACCCGAGCTGCCGGGCGGCGGCCAGGGCCCGGGCGCCGGCGCCGCGGGCCGCGTCCATGTCGCCGAGCAGCAGCGCGGCCGCCGCCGAGCGCAGCAGCGGCTCGGGCCGGTCCTCGGTCCTGCCCCGCTCCACCACCTGCCCGAGCGGGGCGCCGGCCCGGTCGAGCCGCCCTTCGAGCAGCGCCCGCATACCGACGCGGTGATCACGCACGGCGGACGCCGTGTGCGCCGCGGTGGGGCGGGCGGCGGTGTGCCGGTGCGGTTCGAGGGACCCGGCACCGCGCAGCGGCCGCGGTGGTTCGGGGCCGAGCGAGGCCAGGCACGCGGGCAGGTCGCCCGCCGCCCAGGCCGCGTCGGCGGCGGCCAGAGCGGCGGTCGCGGCGTCGGCGGGCGCGTCCGCGGCGAGCAGGGAGGCCGCCAGCAGCAGGGACTGGTGGGCGTCGCCGACCGGGCCGTCCCTGAGTTCCACGAGGCCGCGCACCAGCTCGGCCCGGCCCCGTACGGCAACGGGTGCGGCGCACTCTCGGGCCGCGGCGAGGAGCGGGCGGGCCCGTTCGGGGCACCCCGCGAGCAGGGCCTGCTCGGCCGCGGCGGTGTACCGCTCCGCCCGCCCCGCTCCGTCGGCCGTCAGCTCGGCGGCACGCGCGTACGCCGTCGCCCGCAGCCGGTGCGGGGCCGGCACCGTGCCGTCGGCCGCCACCGCCGCGAGCCGGTCCGCCTGCGCGGGGACCGGCGCCGGGCCGCTCAGGGACCAGGACCGGTGCAGCAGTCCCGGGAGCCGTTGGCCGCCGTTCTCCAGCACGTCGGCCAACGCACGGTGCACGGCGCGGCGCCGGTCCGGAGCGGCGGTGGCGTACACCGTACGGCGGACCAGCGGGCTGTGGAAGCGGAGCCGGTCGTCGGCCAGGGCGAGCTGCGCGGGCAGCGGTTCCGGACAGGGCCCGGGCCCAGGTGCCGGCCGCAGGCACCGCAGCGCGTCACGGACCAGGCCCGCGTCGACGTCCGGCCCGTCCGAGGCCCGTACGGCCGCCGCCACCGCCAGCAGCAGGTCCCGTTCCTGGGCGGACGGGTCCGTCGGCCTCCCGCCCGCGGCCTCGACGAGGGCCGCGGCGTCCGCCAGCGGGCTGCTGGACAGGGGCCGGTGTCCCCGCAGTTCGGCCGGTGACAGCCTGCGCACCAGGGCGGCGAGGAGGCCCGGGTTGCCCTCCGCCTCGGTCAGGAGCTGCTCGCGGACGTCCGGGGCGGCGGCGCCGTCGGTCATGTCGTCGAGCAGGGCGGCCGCCCGCGGCGGTGCCAGCGGGTCCAGGCGGACGACGGGCAGGCGGGCGAACTCCGGGGCGACGGCACGGTCCGAGGCGACGGAGAGGAGCAGGCCGACCCGCCCGACGGTGCCCAGGTGCTCCGCCGCGCGGGCGAGCGCGGTCCGGGCCGGGGCGTCCCACAGGTGCGCGTCGTCCACGCACACGAGCAGGGGTGTCTCGCCGGCCGCCGCCCGCAGGGTGTCGAGCAGTTGCCCGTCGGTGACGGGCGCGCCGTCCGGGCCCGGGCCACGGCCAGGGCCGAGGTGGAGTACGGGACCGGCCCGGAAGGAGCGGGCGGCCCACTGGAGCAGAGTGGTCCGGCCCAGCCCGGGTTCGCCGGTCAGCAGGAGCCGGCCGCCACGGGTGGGCAGCCTGTCCAACAGCGCGCGCAGTGCCTTCCGTTGAGCGCTGCGGCCGTGGATCCGCACGGCCGTGCGTACGGTCGTCTCTCCGGTCATTCCCGGGAGGTTACGCGCGCGTAACCCAAGGCGGAAGGCACCCATCCGCCCGGCTCCGTCGCGGTTTCGGGGCTGTCACCTGCGGTGGTGCGCCGTGCGGGCGGCCCGCGCACTGTGCCGGCGCCCAACCGGCGCCGGCCGGGGTGATGCGGCGGCACAACGGACCGGCGACGGCCGCGAGTGTCCGCGACCGCAATGCTGTACTTCGCGATCGTCCGCCCTGTCCGGACGCCCGGTCGGTGTGGCACGCTCGGCGTCGGCCGGGCTGTGGCACGCCGGCCGTCATGGAGGAACGTCGGCGGGCCCCGTACCGGGCCCGGCACCGTGGAGAGGCGACCGCATGCGCACCGGACTGCTCGGCACCGGCCCCTGGGCGGACATGGCGCATGCCCCCGCGCTGGCAGGACACGCGGAGCTGGACTTCGTGGGGGTGTGGGGGCGCCGCCCGGAGGCCGCCAAGGAACTGGCGGAGCGGCACGGCACGCGCGCCTACGACGACCTCGACACCCTGCTGGCCGACGTGGAGGCTGTCGCCGTCGCGCTGCCCCCGGCCGCGCAGGCCGACCTGGCGGTGCGCGCGGCGCGGGCCGGATGCCATCTGCTGCTCGACAAGCCGCTCGCGCCGACGGTGGCGCAAGGGCGGGCGGTGGTGGAGGCGGCCCGGGCGGCGGGCGTCGCCTCGGTGGTCTTCTTCACCACCCGGTTCCAGCCCGAGACCGAAGCGTGGATCGCCGAACAGGCCGCCGGGGACGGCTGGTTCACCGCGCGGGCGCAATGGCTCGGCGCCGTGTTCGGCGGCGGGGACAGCCCGTTCGCCGACTCGCCCTGGCGGCGGGAGAAGGGCGCCCTGTGGGACGTGGGACCGCACGCCCTGTCCGTGCTGCTGCCGGTCCTCGGTGACGCCCGGCGCGTGGCGGCGGCCGCGCCGGGCCCCGGTGACACCGTCCATCTGGTTCTCGACCACGCGGACGGGGCGTCCAGCACGCTCACGCTCAGCCTGACGGCGCCGCCCGCCGCGGCGGGTGCCACGGTGGAACTGCGCGGCAGGTCCGGAGTGACACTCCTCCCGGAGACCGCCGAAGGTCCGGTGCCCGCCCTGCGCCGGGCCGCGGACGCGCTGCTCGCCGCCGTCGGCGGCGGGCGCCCGCATCCGTGCGACGCCGCGTTCGGACTGCGGGTCACCGAGATCCTCGCCGAGGCCGAGGCCCTGCTGACCGACCGGGGGTGACCGCGGTCAGCCGTCGGTCCGCCCCGGCTCGAAGGACTCGTCGAAGGATTCGTCGCTCCATCGGAACCAGGCCCGGTCGCCCTTGATGTGCAGCAGGAACTCGGCGACCGGGCCGTCGGGCGACACCAGCCGCACCCGTCGTTCGATCTCGGCGTAGGCCGTCTCCCACTCCGCCCAGTGCTCGGCGTCGCCCCGCTCCGCGAGGGCGAGTTCGCGGGCGAACAGGTCCTGGACGGCACCGTAGGCCGGGCCGGCGCGGAACCGTCCCGACAGCCAGGGGAAGTCGGCGTCCTCGATCAGGATCTCCCCGATCTCCGCGCCGGCTTCTCCGCGGTCCCCGTTGCCCGGCATCCCGCGCACGTGCCAGGTCTCGCCCTCGAACCCCATGTCGCCTCCGCCGGCCCCGCACCGGTGATCACCTGTGCGGGGACAGCATGCCATTCGCCGCCCGCACCGGGCCGGAGTCGCCCCCGGCCCGGTCCGATTCGGTCAGCGCACGGCCGCCGCGGGACGGAAGTTGATCCGTTCCCGCACGACCGGGTAGCCGGCCTTGGCGAAGTTGGCGGCCATGGGATGGTTCCCCCGGTCCGTGGCGGCGGAGACGAACTCCGCGCCCCGCTCGATCAGGAAGTGGGTGCACTCGGCCAGCAGGTCGTATGCGTATCCGCGCCCGCGGTGTTCCGGCAGGACGCCGATGAAGCCGATGCACGGGCCGGACGGGTTGTGCGCGGGGATGTGCATACCCGCGAGTTCGCCCTGCGGCGTGTACGCCACCTGCCACCACTCCCGCGGCGACGGGCACCAGCGGAAGAAGTCGAGCTCCGCCTGTGCGGCCCGGTCGAGTCCGCCCTCCGCGATGTCCATCAGCGCGTGGGCGTCCAGGGTGACGGAGTGGATACGGCGCAGTGCGTCGAAGAACACCGCGTCGTCCGGCTCCGGGCGGAAGTCCAGTCGGCCGGGCCGCTCGGGGAGCCCGCACTCCGGTGTCCACCGGTACAGGAAGCGTTCGACCAGGAGGTCGTACCCGGCCGCCCGTGCGGCGGTGAAGCGTGCCTCGGTGGCGGTACGCACGGCGGGGTCCTCGCGCCAGGTACCGGGCGGGTTCAGTTCGAGTTCGACCTGCCAGGGCGCGGTGCGCAGGAGTTCGGCTCCGGCTTCCTCCTCGCCCTCGGCCACGTCGAACCAGTTGACGGTGACGGGTTCGGTGTCGTCGGGGCCGCCCCACCATGCGGCCCGGGCGACGACGGTGCCGTCGCGCAGGGCGACCCGCTTCCAGTCGGGGCGGTGGCGGGTGAGCCGGTGGCCCTCACGGGCGCCCAGTGGGTCGGACAGGGTGTCGAAGAGATGGGCGTCGCTCGCGTCGAGCGCGCGGATGACCAGATCGGTCACGGGTTCCTCCGGGAGATGTACGCGTGGTGCGCTCCCGGTCAGTCGAGGTACGCCGGGACAACGGGGAGGGAGCGCGAGAGTGAGGTGGACTGCACGGCTCTGCCCTCCTTCCGTCGGTCTCAGGGCGTGGGGCACAGGCTACGAGACGCCGGGCGGGTTCGGCCACCGGTTTTCGGGTGTGGATTAAACGGGCCTTAAACAGCGGTTAAGCGTTCCTCCGTGCGGTTCACTCACCCCAACTCCCAGCTGCGGAAACGTATTTGGGGCCGGTCGGAGGAGGTTGGCCGGACCGCTGGTGCTGCATAGCATCGGCCCACGTTGTGAGAGCGCTCTCAGAACCTCGCTCCCGCACTGCCATGCCCCGATCACTCTGGAGACCCCCCACATGACCCCTCGTCACCAGCGTCCGCTCGCCCGCCGCAAGCTCCTCGTCGCCCTCGGCGGCCTGGTCGTGGCCGCCCCCGTCGCCGCCGCCGTCGCGCCGCACGCCCTGGCGGAGGTCGGCTCGGACGACGCGGCACCCGAGGCGGAGGCCGACGGCGGCCTGCCGTTGACGATCGTCAACGGCACCGGCTCCTTCGGCAACGCCGACGTGCACGTCTACATCGTCGGCAACGTGGACGGCCGCCAGGTGCGGGTCACCCCCGACGGCACCGTCGCTCCCGTGGCCCTCTCCGACAACGGCGCCGACGGCTACACCGACTACGCGATCGGCCTCGCCGGCAGCGGCGAGACCAAGCTGAACCTGCCCCACCTCTCCGGCCGGATCTACGTGTCCCTGGGCGAGAAGCTGAGGTTCAAGGTCGTCGCGGACGGCGCCGGCAACGCCGCGCTGCAGTACCCGGCGGGCTGGGTCGAGTCCGACCCCAACTACGGGGTGCTGCACGACTGCGCGGAGTTCACGTACAACTCCTCCGGGATGTTCTGCAACACCACCATGGTCGACATGTTCAGCGTGCCGCTCAGCATCCGGCTGACCGGCGCCGACGACCAGACGACCGGCACCGTACGGCCGGGGGGCCGGGCCGCCGTCTTCGAGGCGGTGCGGAAGGTGGAGGAGTTCGCGCCGCTGGTCGTGGACGACACCCGCGTGATCGCGCCCGGTCACGGGCTGGACGCCGGTCTGTTCCCGAAGGACTACCTCGCCCCGTACATCGACGAGGTGTGGAGCACCTACACCGGCAAGGACCTCAGGATCACCACCAACGCCGGGACCTTCACCGGCCGGGTGCGCGGGGACCGGCTGACCTTCGACGGGCCCGCCCAGGTGTCCTTCGCCAAGCCGTCCACCCGGGACGTGCTGTTCTGCGACGGGAACCTCGCCGCGCCCAACGACGGCACGACCGGTCCCGTCGCCGCGGTCCTCGGCGCGGGCTTCAACCGCTCCACGCTGGTCTCCTCGGCCGACCAGCCCACGACCGACCCCGCGACGTTCTACGGGACCGCGCTGACCAACCACTACTCCAAGGCGGTGCACGCGGCGACCGAGGACGGCAGGGCGTACGGCTTCGCCTTCGACGACGTGGCCGACTTCGCCTCGTACATCCAGGACACGGCGCCCACCGGCTTCCGGCTGACGCTCGGCGCCTTCTAGGGACCGGCCGCGGACGTCCACCCGCCGGGCTCTCCGCGTGCGGGCGGTGCGGTGGCGTAGGAGCGTGGTGGTGTGCGAAAGGTGCCCGCCCTGTCACCACGTCGGGACGAGGACCGGCGGAGCTGGCTGAGCGGGGCGCCGCCGCCCCGCTGGGTCCGGGTGCTCCCGCCGGCCCTCGTCGTGGCGATCTGCGCGGCCACCCTGCTCAGTCACGAGCCGCTGGAGATCGGGTTCCTGCTGGGTGCCATCCCGCCGCTGGCCGTTCTGTCGTACGGACCGCTGGCGACCGCCGTGCTGGGCGGTGTGGTCATCGCGTTGCTGCACACCCCGGCGCTCCAGCTCGACCGGCCGGGCGACGCCGACCTGCTGACCATCGTCTTCGTCGCCGTGCTCAGCGTCTTCGTGTCCTTCGTGCGCAGTCACCGTGACGCCCAGCTGGGTCTGGAACGCACGGTCGCCGAGGCCGCCCAGCGTGCCGTGGCTCCCCCGCTGCCCGAGCGCGTCGGGGCGCTGCGGTGCACCGGGCTGTACCGGGCGGCGCAGCGCGGGACGCTGGTCGGGGGCGACTTCTTCGACGTGCGGGACGGTCCCTTCGGCGTACGGGTGGTGATGGGGGACGTGCAGGGGCACGGCCTGGCGGCGGTGTCGACGGTCGCCTCGCTGCTGGGGGCGTTCCGGGAGGCGGTGCTCGACCGGCCGGACCTCGCGTCGGTGGCGGGGCGCCTCGACCGCAGGCTGCTGGTGGACTCGGCGGACGCGCGGCACGCCGAACTGTTCGCGACGGCCGCGCTGCTGGAGTTCTCCGCCGACGCCCTCGAGGTGCGGGTCGTCGTGTGCGGGAACCCGCCGCCCCTGCTGCTGCGGGGTGCGCACGCCACGGAGCTGGAGGTGTCGCCGTGGACGCCGCTCGGGCTCGGCCTCGCGGACGCCGGGGCGATCGAGGCGTGCACGGTGGCGCTGCGCCCCGGCGACCGGCTCTTCCTCGCCTCCGACGGCGTGGTCGAGGCGAGGGACGCCGGCGGGGCGTTCTATCCGCTGGCCGAGCGGCTGAGCACGCTCGCGGGCGAGGAATCCGCGGCGCTCCCGGACCTGGTCTGGGCGGACCTCGTGCGTTTCTGCCCGGACGTGCAGGACGACGTGACGATGCTCGTGCTCACTCCCTCGCCGCCGGCTCCCGGGATGCGCGGGCCGGTTCCGCATTGAATGGTGTTATCGGGATATTCGGGACCGACAACAGCACGGCACCGAAGCAGCGATCCGGATCCGAGGAGCACTGATCATGTCGACGTCACAGCCCGACGCCTCCCGACCCTCCGAAACCGGTACGGGGGGCGACCGCGCCACTCCCGACGACCTGCTCCACGCCCGCACCGGCACGGAGGTGTCCCCGGAGGACCTCGTCCTGGCGGCCGGCCGGGACGTCACCCCGCAGAACCTGGAGTGGGCCAGGCGCAAGCTGGCCGACGAGGGCCCCTCGGCCCTCGACAAGCTGCTGCCCTGACCGCGGTGAGCCCCCGGCCGGACGAACTCCTCGGCCGGGGGATCACCGCGTCGTGCTAGGACTCGGGCAGCTCCGTCTCGTCCTCCACCACGTGCACCGCGGCCTCCTCGGCGCCGGCGGCTCCGCCGTCGATGCCGACGTCCTCCGCGACCGTCTCCTTGGTCGTGTCGGTGCGTACGCCCTCGTCGGGGGCGACCAGACGGCCCGAGCGGTCGGTGCCCGCCTCCGGGTCGACCGGTTCTCCCTCGCCCTCGGGCTCGTCGCCCACGCCGTCCCCGTCGGGCGCCGACACGTCGGGCACCTCTTCGGCCAGCCGTTCGTCGAGGGTCTCGCCGTCGTGCTGCTCGGCGGCGGTGGTGCCGTGCTTGGTCACGCCCAGGGGCTTCTCCGGCGGGGAGTAGCCCTCGTCGAGGGTGTCGTCGTAGGTCCGCTCGTCGAGGGCGTCCTGGAGGTCGAGGGGCGCGGCGTCCTCCTGCTCCTCGTTGCTACCGGTGGGCTGGTAGGCGTCATCGGCCATCGGGTCCGTGCCCATCGCTGCCTCCCTCTCGCGCTCGCGTCGGCTCGGTGGTCTCGCTGTCCGGTTCGCGTTTCCCGATACGCGATCTCTAACCCGGGGGTGCGACGCGGATCTCCAGGTCGGTGATGCGGTGGGGGGCCCAGTCGCGGGCGTAGGCGGGCGGGGTGCCGCCGGGGCCGGTGAGGGCGGCGACCGGGATCCGCCGGGCGGTGTCCACGATCTCGGCGGCTGTGGTGTTCTCGTTGTTGCCGCTGGTGGAGCCCGAGGAACAGCCGGTGTAGTAGCCGATCGGGATGGACTCGTGCCCCGTGAGCAGGCAGGGCGGGCGGACCCCGAGCCGGTGCAGCTCGTCGGCGACCCGGGCCCAGTCCCCGCGGCTGTCGACGTTGCCGTTCACGGTGCCCACGAGGACCGAGAACTGGACCGCCAGATGCCCGGCCACCGCGAGCGCGACCAGCGTCGCGGCCACCGGCCGCCACCGGTCGCGCCCAGTTTTGACCAGGTGCCACAACGCGTCGGCGACCGGGAGGGCGAGCAGGGCGTAGGCGGGCTGGAGGAAGCGGGGCGCCGCGTAGCCGATCATGAACAGGTACGGCACCGCGGCGGTGACGGCGCAGACGAGGGGGACCAGCGTCGCGGTGGCGCGGCGGGCCCGGACGGCGACGACCGCGCCGAGGACGGCGACGGCCGGGAGGAGCAGCCACCACAGGGTGACGACCGGGTGCGGCATGTCTCCGGTGCACGGGCGGCACAGGCCCCGTCCGCCCAGGCTGCGCATCTGGTCGTCGACGGCGATGTTCCAGCCGAGGCCGCCCTGGATCTCGGAGGCCCTCCCCAGCCGCTCCCCGAGGCCGCCGTACCAGGCGTACGCCTCCACGACCCACTCCCCTCCCCCGACCGCCAGGCCGCCCGCGAGGGCGAGCAGCAGCGGCCAGTGGCGGCGGACGAGGACCAGGACCAGCAGCGGCACGGCCACCCAGACGGCGTCCGTGGGCCGCATCATCGCCATCAGCAGGGCCCCGGCGGCCGCTCCCCACAGCGCGCCCCGCGCGGAGCGCCACCGCCGGCGTCCCGGGGCCCCGAGTGCCCGCAGGGTGCAGCCCACGGCGACCAGGGCGCCGATCGCGACCCAGTAGTTGGGCATGGCCTGCGGGCCGTAGAAGAGGGTCACCCACAGGGTGGCGAAGAACGCGCCGGCCGTGGCGAGGACCCGGGCGGGGAACAGGCCCTTCCAGGCGCGCAGGGCGAGGTACAGACCCAGGCCCGAGAGCACGGCGAGGTACACGCGCAGCAGTTCGGTGGAGGCCGACCAGGAGGCGACGGGCGCCACCAGCAGGGAGACGCCGCGGGAGCGGGGCGCGCTGAAGAATGCGGCGGGGTGGTGGGCGGTGACCTGGCTGGTGTACACGATCTCGTCCCAGCCGAGCCCCATCGAGGGGTGGACGAAGACCAGTTGGGCCAGGGTGAAGACGGCGGCCACCGCCGCGAGCAGCGCGTCGCCGCGTAACCGCCGTGGGGTTCCGGACGCCTTCGTCGCCGCGCCCCGCCGTCCGTCGACAAGCATGGCGTTCACGCCGTCGGCCATCGTGCACCCCTCACCCCCGCTCGTCGCGGGGCCGCTCGTTCCTCACCTCCTGCCGCCCGTGGCGGGGGCCGGAATCCCGGAAAACATGATCAAACTAACCCGTGTGTCTCCGAAACGCAGGGCGGAAATCCGCCAGTCGCGCGCTGTCATCCGTCTCCCGGACCCGACCGGTCGGCGACGCCCGGGCGGCGGTGCGGGGGCTGCTCAGGGGTGGGCCGCCACTTCGGCGCGGAAATGCCGAGGGTGACGGGCTCTTCCCCCTTCACGTGGACCTCGATCCCGTGGTGATGGATCGTCAGGGGCGGCCCGGCCAGCAGCGAGTACGACGCCCGGTCGGGGCCGATCTCCACCCGCAGGCACCGGCCGCGGAACTGGAGCCGGAAGGCGAGGCGGCTGAACTTCTCGGGCAGGCGGGGCGTGAAGCGCAGGCTGTCGCCGTCCCGTCGGGTGCCGCCGAACCCGGCGACCAGCGCCATCCACGTACCGGCCAGTGAGGCGATGTGCAGTCCGTCGCGGGTGTTGTGCTCCAGGTCCGCCAGGTCCATCAGGGCGGCCTCGGTGGCGTAGTCGTACGCCAGCCTCAGATGTCCCGTCTGCGCGGCCACGACGGCCTGGCAGCACGCGGACAGGGAGGAGTCCCGTACGGTCAGCGGCTCGTAGTAGGCGAAGTTCGCGGCCATCTGGTCGTCGTCGCAGTGGGCGTCGAACCAGCTGCCGCAGGTGTACATGGCCAGCACGAGGTCGGACTGCTTGGTCACCTGCTTGCGGTAGATGTCGAAGTAGGGGAAGTGCAGCATCAGCGGGTACTGGTCGGCGCCGGTGTTCGCGAAATCCCAGCGCTGGTGGCGGGTGAAGCCCGCGTGCTGCTCGTGGACGCCGATCTCCTCGTTGTAGGGGATGTGGACGGCCTCGGCGGCGTCCCGCCAGGCGGCGCTCTCCTCCTCGTCGACGCCGAGCCGGGTCGCCTCCGCCGGGTGGCGTTCGCACACGTCGGCCGCGGCGAGGAGGTTGGAGCGCGCCATGAGGTTGGTGTACGTGTTGTCGTCGACCACGGCGCTGTACTCGTCCGGTCCGGTGACGCCGTCGATGTGGAAGACGCCGTGGTGGTCGTGGTGGCCCAGCGAACGCCACAGCCGGGCCGTCTCCACCAGCAGTTCCAGGGCGGTCTCCCGTTCGAAGCCGGTGTCGCCGGTCGCCGCGGTGTAGCGCACCGCGGCGTGCGCGATGTCGGCGGCCACGTGGAAGGCGGCCGTGCCGGCGGGCCAGTACGCGGAGCCCTCCGAGCCGTCGATGGTCCGCCACGGGAACGCGGCACCGCGCAGCCCGAGCTGGGTGGCGCGGTCCCGGGCCGCGGGCAGGGTGTCCTGCCGCCAGCGCAGCGCCTCGGCGACGGCCTTGGGGGCGGTGTAGGTCAGCACGGGCAGTACGAACATCTCGGTGTCCCAGAACGCGTGGCCGTCGTATCCGGAACCGGTCAGTCCCTTGGCCGGAATCGCGCGCTGCTCGGCGCGGGCGCCGGCCTGCAGCACATGGAACAGGGCGAAGCGGACGGCCTGCTGGATCTCCTCGTCGCCGTGCACCTCGACGTCCGCGCGGGCCCAGAAGTCGTCGAGGTAGTCCCGCTGTTCGGCCACGAGACCGTCCCAGCCGCCGTGTGCGGCGGCGGCCAGCGCCGCCTCGACCTGGTCGCTCATCGCGGGCCGGGAGCGGGCGCCCGACCAGCCGTGGGCGACGGTCTTCTGCACCCGCAGCCGCTGTCCCGGATCGAGGACCGAGGTGATGGTCAGGCGGGACACGTCCGTGTTGCTCTCGCTGCTGGTGGTGATCTCCCCCGGGGCGTCGACGACGTGGTCGGCGGCCACGGCGACCCTGAGGCCGCTGCGCCGGGTGCGGTGGACCAGGCGCAGCCGGGAGCCGATGGCCAGGTCCTCCTCCGGCTCCAGCGGGGACTGCAGGGCCTGGGCCGCCCTGGGGTCGCCGTCGGCCGACGGCAGGCTCTCGTTGGCGACCAGTTCGGACTGGATGACGATCCGGGTCCGGCTGTCGACGGGCTCGACCTCGTACTCCACGGCGGCGATGGCGCGCTGGGTGAGGGAGACGAGGCGGGTGGAGCGCACCCGGACGGTCGTGCCGGCCGGGGACGTCCACTCGCAGCTCCGCTCCAGCACACCGCGCCTGAGGTCCAGGGTGCGTTCGTGCTTGCCGAGCCGCCCGTAGCGCAGGTCGAAGGGCTCGTCGTCGACCAGCAGCCGCAGCAGCTTGCCGTTGGTGACGTTGATGACGGTCTGGCCCGACTCCGGGTAGCCGTAGCCCGCTTCGGCGTACGGCAGCGGGTGGAGTTCGTAGACGCCGTTGAGGTAGCTGCCGGGCAGGCCGTGAGGTTCGCCCTCGTCGAGGTTGCCGCGCCAGCCGACGTGCCCGTTGGACAGGGCGAAGACGGACTCGCTCTGCGCGAGGAGGCCGAGGTTGAGCGCCGTCTCGCGCACCCGCCAGGGCTCCACGGTGTACGTCCGGTTGGTGATCACGCGCGGCCTCCCAGCTCGGCGAGGTCCTTGACGACGCGGTCGGCGCCGTGGGCGTAGAGGGCGTCGGTCTGGCCGACGCGGTCGACGCCGACGACGTAGCCGAAGTGTCCGGAGCGGCCCGCGTCCATGCCGGCCAGCGCGTCCTCGAAGACGGCGGCGCGGGACGGTTCGACGCCGAGGTCGCGGGCGGCGGCCAGGAAGGTGTCGGGGTGCGGTTTGCCCGGAAGTTTCCTCTCCCGGGCCACCACGCCGTCGATCCGTACGTCGAACAGCCGCTCGGCGTCGATGGAGTGCAGCACGTCCCGGGTGTTGGCGCTGGAGGAGACGATCGCGGTGGCGAGGCCGGCGGCGCGGACCGCGTCGATGTAGCGCAGTGTGCCCTCGTAGGGTTCCACGCCGCCGGTGCGGATCTTCTCCAGGAGGAGTTCGTTCTTGCGGTTGCCGACGCCGTTGACGGTCCGCGCGTCCGGAGGGTCGTCGGGGGTGCCCTCGGGCAGCTCGATGCCGCGGGAGGCGAGGAAGGAGCGGACGCCGTCGGCGCGGGGGCGGCCGTCGACGTACTGGTCGTAGTCGGAGTCGGTGAAGGGGCGGAAGTCCGCGCCGTCCCGCTCGCGCAGGAAGGCGTCGAAGGTCGCCTTCCAGGCGGCGGCGTGCACCACCGCCGTCCTGGTGACGACCCCGTCGAGGTCGAACAGGCAGGCCTGGATGTCGTCGGGAAGTCCGAGCTGCGTCGTCATACCCCCCACAGTTCCCCGCCGGGGCGGGTCCGATCAGGTGACACACTGTGGGGTGTGCCGCTGACGTTCGACGACCTGCTCGCCCGTGCCCGCCGTCTCCCCCGGGACGGGCGGCGCGCGATCCTGGGCATCGCGGGCAGTCCCGGCGCGGGAAAGTCGACGCTCGCCGGGAGTCTGGTGCGGGAACTGAACGGCACGGGCGAGCCGTGGGTGGCGCACGTGCCGATGGACGGCTTCCACCTCGCCGACGCCGAACTGGACCGGCTGGGCCGCCGGGACCGCAAGGGCGCACCGGACACCTTCGACGCGGCCGGGTACGCGGCGCTGCTGGGGAGGCTGCGCGAGGAGCGTGCGGAGACGGACGGCGACATCGTGTACGCGCCCGGTTTCGAGCGGGAGCTGGAGCAGCCGATCGCCGGGGCCGTACCGGTGCCGCCCACCGCGCGGCTGGTCGTGACGGAGGGCAACTACCTGCTGCTGGAGAGCGGGGCATGGGCGCGCGTGCGGCCCCGGCTCGACGAGGTGTGGTTCTGCGCACTGGACGAGGCGGAGCGCGTCCGGCGGCTCGCGGCGCGGCACGAGCGCTTCGGCAAGTCCCCCGCGGACGCGGCCGCGTGGACGATCGGGCCCGACCAGCGCAACGCCGACCTGGTCGCCGCGACCCGGCACCTGGCCGACCTGGTGGTACCGGCGGACGCGGTGACGGGCCCGCCCCCGGGCGCGCGGGGTCCGGCGCCGTCAACGCCTGTCTGAAGCGGTCACTTCTCGTCGAAGTCGTCGGGGCGGACGTGCGCCTCCTCCAGGGCCTCGCGCATGGTCCGGCCGGTGCCGCCGGGCGGGCGGGGCTCGTCCTCCTCGGGCCGGCTCCGGGGCTGCTCGAGAACGTCGTCGGTGGTGTCGGTCTTCGGCCGGTTCTCTTCCGGGACGGTCATGATGTCGGCTCCTCGTCCGTGTCTGCGGGTCCTTCCGTGGCGGCGGGTTCCCGGGCGACGCGGTGCTATCCCCGTCCGGGCCATGCGGTTCCCCTCCGGGGCGGGGCGGTGTCATCTCCGCCCGGGGTGGGCGCTGCCGTCCCCGGGGCGGGCGCTGCCGTCCTCCTCCTGCGGGGTGACGCCGTGCCGTCCCCCGTCGGGAGCGGCACCGTGCCACCTCGGTCCGAGACGTGCGGGTGCCGTCCCCTCCAGGGCGGCACCGTGCCGTCTCCGCCGGGCGGGGCCGGTGTCCCCTCCGGGGCGGCGCCGCTGTCCCCTCCGGGGCGGGGCCGGTGTCGTCCCCCTGGGCGGTGCGGTGCCGCCCCCTCCGGGGCCGCGCCGGGGCCGTCCCCGTGCGCGGCGGTCCGCCCTGCCCGGCGCAGGGGGTGAGCTATGTTGACCTCCGTGGGAGACATGGGAGACAAAGGAGGCGCACCCGTGCCATCGCCGCAGCAGGCACGTGCACAGGCGTCGGCGATCACCTCGGGACGGGCGGCCCCGCCCTCGGAGGTCTCCCCCACATCGCGGCTCAGGACGCTGTTCGACCGGCCCCGCCTCTCCCCGGGACAGCGGCGCATCGCGCAGTACCTCATCGAGCACCTCACCGAAGCGGCGTTCCTGTCGATCACCGACCTGGCCGACCGGGTGGGCGTGAGCCAGCCGTCGGTGACGCGGTTCGCCTCGGCGGTCGGCTTCAGCGGCTACCCGGCGCTGCGCGAGCAGCTCCAGGCGATCGCGCTGGGCGGCCGGGGCGGTTCCGCGGCCGAGGAGAACCGGGGCAACGAGCTCCAGGCGGCCGTGGACGCCGAGATCGAGAACCTGGAGAACCTGCGGCGCGACTTCGCCGACGCGGACCGGGTGATCGACGTCGGCCGCAAGCTGGCCGCCTCCGCGCCGCTGACCGTCCTCGGCCTGCGCATCTCCGTCTCGCTCGCCGAGTACTTCGCCTACGCGGCCCGCCGGGTCCATCCCGACGTACGCCTGGTGACCCGGGGCGGCACCGTCGCCTACGACGCGCTGCTCCAGTCCCGGGAGGCGGGCGGTACCTGGGTGCTGGCCTTCTCCATGCCCCGGCACGCCCACGAGACCCTGGGCGCCGTGCGGGTGGCACGCGGTGCCGGGCTCAAGGTTGCGCTGATCACCGACCTGGCGCTCGGCCCGGTCGTGGACGAGGCCGACGTCACGTTCGCCACGGGTACGGGATCCCGGCTCGTCTTCGACTCCTACGCGGCACCGGGCGTGATGTGCGCGGCGCTGCTCCAGGCCATGACCGACGCGGATCCCGAGCGGACGCAGGCCCGGCTGGAGGAGTACGAGCAGGTCGCGGACCAGCACCAGTTCTTCCTGCGGGACTGAGCGGGCGAGCGGACCCCTCCCCCGGTCGGGCCGGGACGGCGATTGGTCGGCGCAGACGGGGGCCATCCCCGTCAAAGCAGACATGAATGTTTTCATACGTCTTGCAAAGCAGATGGCATATATAAATACTGCTCACGGATCGCGCCCCGGCCGCCCCGGAACGCGTCCGCACCTGCCGCGAACACTCGGCCCGCCGAATTCCTACCCGCTCCGGCGCACCGGGTGTTCCGGTCGGGCATCGCCTGCGCGAGCGCCCGCGGCGGTCCCGGTCGTCCCCTGGACCGGGGCCGCCCCCACCCGTCGCCCACCCCGTCGACGCCGCCCTCCCGGAAGCGATGATCATGCCCCTGACGACCACGCGCATCAGCCCGGACTGGCCCTGCCAGGTCAAGACCCCCGGCAGCTACGACTGGGAACGCTCGGCCACCAGGTGGCTGCGCGAGCTGGTCCCGGCGCGCTATGCCGGCTATCCGGCCCTGATCCGGCACCCGGTGCTGCTCGCCCGGCACGCGCAGATCCAGGTCCAGCACGAGATCCGGGTGGCCCGCACCGCGCTGCAGACCGCCCGGGCGGACCTGCCGCGGCTCGGCCTGCACGAGGCGGCCATCGAGCACACCATCAAGCTGTACGCGGCGGAGGTCCTCCAGCTGCAGCACATCGCGCGCAGCGTGCGGGCGGTCACCGAGGCTCTGGCCGAGCGGGGCGCCGCGGGACGCTGACCGGCCGGCACCCCTCAGCCCACCGGATGCCCCGGGCGGATGGTGCGCGCGTCGGCGAGGCGCAGCAGCGGGCCACCGGCGGTCTTCTCACGCCCGCCCCACTCGACCGGTTCGAGGACGAAGCCGACGTGGTCGCCCCCCGGGGTGCGCTCCACGACCCGCCCGACGAACCACGCCTCGGCGTCCTCAAGTACGGCGGCCCCGCCGTACGCCTCCCGCCAGCGGACCCGCCGGAACTTGTCCACGTCGTCGCCGCTGCGCCCGCCGAACAGCTCGGCCGTCTCCCGCTGGTCGCGGGCGAGCAGGTGGACCGCCAGGACGTCGGCGGACCGTGCGACGCGGAAGGTCCGGTTGACGTCGGAGATCCAGACGGCGTACCGCACGGGCCGGATGGAGCACTGCGAGGAGAAGCCGACCAGGCAGCCGGCCCGTTCCCCGCCCGCAGCGGCCGTGACCACGCACATGTCCGGGTCGAGCCGGTCCAGGAACACGTCCATGGCGGCCATGCTAGGCCGCCGGGGCGGCTCAGGTGGCGAGCAGGCGGCGCAGGGCCGCGCGCAGGGCGGTGACGAAGGCGTCGCGGACCGGCTCGTCGAGGGCGTCCAGGGACAGGTAGGGGTTGAGGTCCTCCAGCTCGACCAGCAGCAGCTCGCCGTCGGGCGCGCGGCAGGCGTCGACTCGCTGGATGCCGTGGTCGACACCGTTCCACTCGATGAACCGCCGCGCGAAGTCGAGGTCGGCCACGGTGGCGTCGTACGGCTCCAGCCGCCAGCGGCGGTCGGGGTGCGGCGCGTGGAGGGCGTACTGGTAGTCGTGGTCGACGAAGTAGAAGGAGACCTCGTAGGCGAAGTCGACACGCGGCTGGACGAGGAGGTCCCCGGCGCCGCTCAGCTCCTGAGGCACGCGTCCCGCGGGGACGATCCGCAGGCCCGCCGAGTCGGCGCCGAGCCGGGGCTTGACGACGTACTCGTCCGCGACGGGCAGCAGGTGCAGGTCCTCGGCGCGGTCGACGGTGGGGATGACCGGGTGTCCCGCGGCGGTCAGGTCGAGCAGGTACTGCTTGCCGAGCATGTCCGCCCTGCCGGTGAGCTGGTTGTAGACGCGCGTCCCGCACTCGGCCGCGCGCTCGCGGAAGGCGTCGTAGGCGGCCTTGTACTCCTGCACGGGGCCGCTGTTGCGGACGACGACGGCGTCGAAGGCGTCCAGCAGCGCCGTGGCGTCCCGCGGATGGCACAGGGCGAGGTCGAACTCCTCGCGCAGCCGGGAGGTCAGGAAGATGTCCTCGTCGCAGTAGCGCCGCCCGCGCGCCTGGTAGGCCAGGTCGGTGACGTACAGGATGCGGGGGCGGACGAACGGCATGCGGGACTCCTCCGGGGCTGACCGGAAGTGATCGTATGCGACCGGCGTGGCGCAGCGACGGGTGCACTCAGTTCCCTCCACTCGCTGCACTGAGTGCCACGGACCTCGCCGGGCTGCTACGTTCCCCTCCATGAGCACCAGCAGTGCGGCGCCCCGCCGCGGGGACGGGACGGACGCGGCGGAGGTCCGGCCGCCGATGCGGGACGCACTGGTCGCGGCGGCGTTCCGGCTGTTCCTCGAGCGGGGGTACGAACAGACCACCGTGGACGACATCGTCGCCCTCGCCGGCGTCGGACGGCGTTCCTTCTTCCGGTACTTCCCGTCGAAGGAGGACGTGGTCTTCCCCGACCACGAACGGTGCCTGACCGACATGAAGGCGTTCCTGGCGGACTCCCCCGAGGACGCCGACCCGGTGCGGCGGGTGTGCGACGCGGCCCGGCTCGTCCTGCGCATGTACGCCGAGAACCCGGCGTTCTCCGTGCAGCGGTACCACCTCACCAAGAAGGTCCCCGGGCTGCGCGCCTACGAGTTGTCGGTGGTGTGGCGCTACGAGCGCGCCCTCGCCGAGTATCTGCGCGGCCGGCTGGGCGGGCGGCCGGACGGGATCCTGCGCGCCGACGTGATCGCGGCCGCGGTGGTCGCGGCGCACAACAACGCCCTGCGGTCCTGGCTGCGTTCCGACGGCCGCGACGACGCGGGTGCCGCGGTGGACCACGCGCTGGCGTACGCGCAGTCCGCGTTCGGCGACATGCCGGTGCCGCCGCGCGGCGAGTCGCCCGAGGACGTGGTGGTCGTGGCCGCGCGCCGCGGGACACCCATGTGGCAGGTGTTGCGGGAGGTCGAGACGGCGTTCGGGCGGGACTGACGGCCGGGCCCCGCCCCGCGCCCGCTCACTCACTCGTCCTCAATCAAGGGTACCGAGTGCCTTTACGAGTGACACTGAGTGCCATACGCTGTGGTGCGTGCACGGTGGCACGGTGAGCCGCGCACACGCGTGCCCGGTGACCGCGCACGCGGGATTCCGGCCCGAGTGCAGGGAGTTGACCAGCGTGTACCACTCAGGAAACGTCGCTCAGCAGGCGGCCGGCCCCGCGACGGGCCTGCTCGACCCCAAGGCCAAGGCCCAGGCCCCGGACACCGAGGCCGTCTTCTACCAGCGCTGCACCTGGTGCGGCACCGCCATGTACCACCGGGTGCTGTGCCCGGTCTGTCGCGGCAGCGAGCTGCGGACGGAACGGAGCCAGGGCACCGGAACGGTGCGCCACGCCACCGTGGTGCACCGCAACACCCCTGCCGCGCGCAACGTTTCCCTCATCGAGATGGCCGAGGGTTTCGTGCTGCGCGGCCGGGTCATGGGCCCGCTCATCGGCATCCACAGCGGTGACCGGGTGCGGCTGTCCACGGCCAAGGACCCGGTGCGCGGCGAGCCGGTCTTCCAGCTGGTCGACGAGCCGTACCGGGCCTGGACCTGAGGGCAGGTCAGTTCCCGGCCGCCGCCGGTCCGGACGTCAGCGTGATGCGGATCCCCACGGTGCCGTCGAGTCCCCGGCGCAGCCGGCTGCCCATGAGGGTGAGCAGGCCGACGACGCCGTACTTGCGGACCAGCAGCTTCCGGTAGCGGGCCGTGGTGGCGGGGTCGCAGATCTCCGCCGTCCCCGGGACCTGGTCGCCGGTCGGCCTGCCGCGCACGTCGCAGGGCCCCACCAGGACGTCGGCGCGGTTGCGGACGCGCTTGACCTTCCAGGAGTCGGCCACCGTCCAGACACCGAGCGCGTCCCCGTCCCGCACGACCCACACCGGGGTGGCGACCGGGGTGCCGTTCTTGCGGAAGGTCGTGACCAGCAGGTACTTGCCGGCGCCGAGCCGGTCCAGTGACGCGTCGTCGTCCATGATCCGGGAGTCTAGACCCGTACACGGACGGCCCGCGGCCCCCCGCCTCACCCCAGGGCCGCCGCCATCCTCCGCACCGCCTCCGTGAGCACCTCCGGCGAGGTCGCCAGGTTGAGCCGTACGTGTCCCGCCCCGCCGCTGCCGAAGGGAATGCCGGAACTGAGGGCCACCCGGCCCCGGTCCAGGAAGACCTCCGCCGGGTCGTCGCCGAGGCCCAGGGCGCGGCAGTCGAGCCAGGCGAGGCAGGTCGCCTCCCCCTGGCGGTGGACGACCCCGGGCAGCCGCTCCGCGAGCAGGCCGGTGAGCAGCCGCCGGTTCTCCTCGAGCCCGGCGAGCACCGCGTCCAGCCAGGCGGTTCCGTCGCGCAGGGCGGCGGTGTGGGCGAGGACGCCGACGTGGCTCGGCCCGTGCCCGACCTCCTCGGGCATCCGCGCCAGGTCGGCGGCGGCGCCCGGTCCCGCGAGAGCCAGGGCCGCCTTGAGCCCGGCCAGGTTCCAGCCCTTGGACGCCGACATCAGCGCGAGGCCGCGCTCGGCGCCGGGCACGCTCAGGTAGGGCACGAACCGGGCCTCGCCGGTGACGACCGGCGCGTGGATCTCGTCGGCGACGACCCGGACGCCGTACCGCTCCGCGAGGGCGGCGACGGCCGACAGTTCGTCGGCGGTGTGCACGGTGCCGGTCGGGTTGTGCGGGCTGCACAGCAGGTAGGCCGCCCGTCCGCCGCCCGCGACGGCCTGCCGGAACGCCTCTTCCAGCACCCCGAGGTCGATCCGCAGGCCGGGGCCGAGCGGTGCCTCGACGACGCGCCGGTCCATGTGGGTGACGAACTCGTAGAACGGCGGGTACACCGGCGGGTTGACGATCACCGGGTCGCCGGGCTCCGTGACCAGCTTGAGCATCTCGACGACGCCCAGCATCACGTCGGGCACGATCGCCGTGCGCTCCACGGCCAGGTCGTCCCAGCCCCATCGCTTCCCGGCGAAGGCGGCGAGGGCCTCGGCGTAGGCGGTGCCGACGGGGTAGCCGGTGTCGCCGAGTTCCATGGCGCCGGTGACGGCGCGCACGACGGATCCGGCGAGCGGCACGTCCATCTCGGCCACCCACAGCGGCAGTACGTCCGCGGGGTAGGTGCGCCACTTCATGCTCGTACGCCGGCGAAGCTGCTCCAGGCCGAGCGCGTGCAGGGGGTTCGGCTCACCGGACTGGTCCCGCGGGATGCTGGTCATGGGCCCAAGATAGGACGCCGCGGCGAGACGGGGGAACAGGACGCCGGCCCGGTGAACACCGCGCCTCCCGCCGCCGTATGGGAGGAGGGCGCTCGACGTCCGGTGGCCCCCGCGGCGGCGACGCCGCGCGGTCGGGTTCGGGAGCACACGCATGAGGCACGCACGACGACGCATCGTCCGGCGAGCGGCACGGCTGGCGGCCGTCGGCGGGCTGCTGCTCGGGGGGACCATGGTCACCCGGGCGGTGGCGAGCGAACCTCCCGGCCCGTCCGCCGCGCCGCACACCCTCGCGCAGACCGCGTCCGGCGCCGGCCTCGTGGCCCGGCTGGGCAGCGACCGTACGGCGGGTCACTGGGTCGGCTCCGACGGGCGGCCGGTCGTGGCGGTCACGGACGAGTCCACCGCCGAGGCGGTGCGGCGGGCCGGTGCTACGGCGAAGGTGGTGCGGCACAGCATGGCCGAGCTGAGGTCGGCGGCCTCGACGCTGCGTGCGGCGCCCCGGGTGACCGGTACGGCGTGGGCGCTGGACTACCGGTCGAACGAGGTGGTGGTGCGCGGTGACCGCACGGTCTCCGGGTCCGACTGGTCGCGGCTGACGGGGGTCGCCGAGGGCATCGGGGGGTTCGTCCGCATGGAGCGCACCGAGGGCGTGTTCACCACCCGCCTGAACGGGGCGGAGCCGATCCTGTCCACGGCGGGGCGCTGCTCGGCGGGGTTCAACGTGACCGACGGCACCAGCGACTTCATCCTGACCGCGGGCCACTGCGGGCCGACGGGCTCCGTCTGGTTCGGTGACGGCAAGGCGGACCGGCAGATCGGCAGGACGGTCGCCGGGAGCTTCCCCGGGGACGACTTCTCCCTGGTGGAGTACGCGGGCGGCAAGGCGGGCGACGGCGCCGAAGTGGTGGCGGTGGGCGGCGGCAAGGGCGTGCGGATCACGGGGACGGGTGAACCGGCCGTCGGGCAGCGGGTGTTCCGCAGCGGGAGCACCAGCGGGCTGCGCGACGGCCGGGTGACGGCGCTGGACGCGACGGTCAACTACCCGGAGGGCACGGTCACCGGCCTCATCGAGACGGACGTGTGCGCCGAGCCCGGGGACAGCGGCGGGCCGATGTTCTCCGAGGGCGTCGCGCTCGGCGTGACGTCGGGAGGCAGCGGTGACTGCGACAAGGGCGGTACGACGTTCTTCCAGCCGCTGCCGAAGGCCATGGAGTCGCTCGGGGTCCGGCTCATCGTCTCGGGCCAGGAGGGTGCCGCCGCGGGCACCTCGGCCCCCTCGGCGGCGGGTACCTCGGGCGCGGGTGCGTCCGCCCCGGTGACGCGCGTCGGCGGTACGCCCCTGCTCGCCCGGCTCACGGACCGCCGGAACGTCGGCCCGGGGCTGCTGGTCGTCGCGGGCAGCCTGGTGGCGCTGGTGGCCACGCGGTGGATCCGGACGGAGCAGGACCGCAAGGCCTATCGGCGGCAGTACTCGGCGACGTGGGGCTGATACCCGGGCCGGTGCGAGGGCCGGCCCGTGGTCGCTGCCGACGGGCCGGGGGCGAGGAGTCCGGGGGCGCCGGTCAGGCGGCGTTCACGGACTCCGGGGCCGCGTTGGCCCACTCCATGACGAGCCGCTGGTACTCCGCGCGCTGCTCGACGCTCAGTGTCCCGCCCGACCGGAGCCACAGGGCCCGGATCTCCTCGTTGACCTCGGCAGCCGATCGCTCGGAGGAGGGTTCAACAGTGGTGGACATGATGTGAAGCATACGGCGCCCGACGTGAAGACGATGTGAGTAATCGCGAGCCAAGCGGACATATCGGACCGTGTTACTGATCACGTCGATCTTCTCATCTGTCAAGACCTACGGGCGAGTTCGTTCCCGCCCGATGTGTTCTGCCGCACACGGCCCGCCTCACCTCCGAGCACCGTGAGGCGCCGCGGCGCGGGCCGGGTGCCCGGGTCCGTCAGGTGCCCGGCTTGCGGCCGTACACGTAGACGTCGTCGCCCTTCTTCAGCAGCGACCAGTACTTCTTGGCGTCGGTCTTCGTCATGTTGACGCAGCCGTGCGAGCCCGGCGGGTTCCACATGCTGACGCCGACGGAGTGGAAGGCCTGGCCCCCGTCGAAGAACTGGCTGTAGGGCATCGGCACGTGGTAGATGGTCGAGACGTGGTCGATGTTGCGCCAGTAGACCTTCTTCAGGCCGGTGCGGGTCTCGTAGCCGTTGCGCCCGGTGCGGACCGGGACCGGCCCGTACACCAGCTTCTTGCCGTCCTGGATCCAGCTCAGCTGGAGGCTGAGGTTCACACAGGCGATGCGGCCCTTGTCGGTCGGGCACTTGCCGGATTTGTTCGGGTTCTTCCCGACGGCCTTCTGCTTCGTCATCAGGTCCATCACCCCCCAGGTGATGGGACCCGCGTAGCCGGCGTCGGGCGTGATGCCGTGCTTGGTCTGGAAGGCGCGGATGGCCTTGCAGTCGGCGGTGGACTGCTTGCCGTCGGCCTTGCGGCCGAGGAACTTCTCCGCCTTCTTCTGGTACGGGCCCGCCTTCGCGGTGCAGCTCGCGGCCTGGGCCGGTGCGGCCGTGAGCGCGAGTGTGAGCGGTGCCACCAGTGCGGTGATCCCGAGTGCGACGGCTCCCCGTCGGCGTGTGTCCCCCATGGCCGGTCATGCCTTTCACGTCGAGGCGGTGCGCTGGGCGGAAGGTCGCCTTGGTGCGATCCCCGCCTGTTGGACCGCCGCCCGGCGGCTTTGGTTGCGCGCCGTCCGCCGCCGCGACGAAACAGTGACAAGGCCACCGGGCGGCCCTTACCCGTCAGTCCGTGCCGTCCGGCTCCTCCACGGCCCGCCGGAAGCCCGTGTTGACCGCGGTCAGACCGCCGTCGACCGCGAGGGTGGTGCCGGTGATCCAGGAGGCGTCGTGCGAGGCGAGGAAGGCGACGGCCGCCGCGATGTCCTCGGGCTCGCCGACCCGCCCCAGCGGGTAGAGCCCCCGTACCGCCGCCAGCTCCTCGTCCCGGCCCTCCCAGGCCGTGGTGCGCACCGTGCCCGGCGTCACGAGGTTGACCCGGACACCGCGCGGGGCGGCGTGCCCGGCGAGGGTGCGGGTCAGCGAGGCGAGCCCGGCCTTGGCGGCGCTGTAGGCGTGGTTGCCGAAGTCCTGGACCCCGTTGACGGAGCCGATGCTGACGATCGCGCCGCGTCCCGAGGCGGCGAGGTGGGGCAGCGCGGCCCGGCAGCAGCGGTAGGCGCCGGTGAGGGTGACGTCGAGGTCGCGCGCCCAGACCTCGTCCGGCTCGTCCTCGAAGAGCGGTGCGTCGGGCGTGCAGGCGTAGGCGTTGTTGACCAGCACGTCAAGCCCGCCGAAGGCGTCCACGGCGTGGGCGACGGCCGCCTCGACGGACGCCCGGTCGCTCACGTCGCAGGTGAACGCCTGGACGGCCAGTCCCCGTTCCGTCAGCTGCGCCGCCGTGCGCCGCGCCGCGGCGAGGTCCGTGTCGGTCAGCAGTACCCGGGCCCCCTCCGTCGCGAGCCGGCGCGCGGTGGCCGCGCCGATGCCCCGGGCCGCGCCCGTCACGAGTGCCGTGTGGTCGGTGAAACGCCTGGTGTCCGTCATGGGCCCGACGGTAGTACCGCGACGATCACAGCGGCAGATACCGTGCGGCCATGTCCGCGTTCCTGCGGCAACTCCCCGCGCTCATAGGCGTTGTCGTCGGAGCGCTCGGTTCCTGTCTCGCCGTGGTCCGCAGCGACCGGGCCCGGTTGCGGCGGGAGAGCGAGGTCCGCTGGAAGGAGCGCAGGCCCGCGGTGCACGCCGACCACGCGCGGACCCTGAAGACCTCCGTCACGCTGACGTACCGGGTCGCCGCCCATCCCTCGGCAACGACCCGCACCCGCATCCGCCGGCTCCCCGGGAGGCCGCGCCGGCCCAGGCCGAGGCCGCCGTCGCCCGGGACGCGGCCGGTGAGGCACTGCTCCTGCTGGGCAGCGAGGACGTGGCGAAAAGGCGCGGGTCCGGGTGGTGGCGGTGCTGGAGACGGAACGCTTCCTGCGCGAGGAGACCCGCGATCCGGAAGCCTGGCGGGCCCTGCTGGAAGGGCAGCGCACCCGCGAGGGCTGCTGCACGGCCGTACGGGAGGACCTGGCCCTGCCGCCGGGGCACGGCGCCCGGTGGCCGCTGCCGCCCGTCAGCGGTAACCGGTGACGTCGGCGGGCTTGTCCGGGTCCTGGACCTCGACGAGATAGCGCCAGGCGTCCGGGCGGCTGCCGTCGAGGTCGGTGAAGCCGTACTCCTGGGCGAGACCGCCGCTGGAGAGTGACTGCCCGTTGAAGCGCGCGACGCCGGGGTCGGCGGCGAGTGCGGTGACCGCGCGGCCGACGTAGCGGGGTGTCTCGGAGATGGCGAAGTGCGGGACGCGGTCGAGGGCGTCGCGCCAGTTCTCCTCGCGTACGCCGAAGTGGTCGAGCATCATCTCCGAACGCAGCCAGCCGGGGGTCAGCGCGACCGCCGTGGCTCCGCGGGGCCCCAGCTCGTGCCCGAGGGAGAAGGCCATGCGCAGGACGGACGTCTTGGCGAGGTCGTAGAAGAACGAGTTGCGGTAGTGGTCACGGTTGTAGGCGTCGGTGCCGTCGGTGACCTCGACGACCAGTCCGCCGGGGCGGCGCAGCAGCAGCGGCAGGGCGTGGTGGCTGGTGACGGCGTGGGTCTCGACCGCGAGCCGCAGCAGCCGGAGGCCGTTGCCGAGGTCGTGCTCCCAGACCGGGCTGTCCCACTCGAAGAGGGTCTCGCCGCCCCAGATGTCGTTGACCAGGAGGTCGAGGCGGGCCTGTTCGCGGGCGATGCGGTCGACGAGGGTGGCGACCTGCGCCGGGTCGAGGTGATCGACGGGTACGGCGATGCCGTGGCCGCCGGCCTCGGTGACCAGGTCGGCGGTGTCCTCGATGGTCTCTGGGCGGTCGTACTCCGAGCACCGGGTGCGGGTGCTGCGGCCGGTGACGTAGACGGTGGCGCCGGCCGCACCCAGTTCGACGGCGATGCCCCGTCCGGCGCCGCGGGTCGCCCCGGCGACCAGTGCGACCCTGCCCGCCAGCGGACCCTTCGGTGACCCTGTCATGTCCGGCTCCCGTTCCTCTCCCTCACGTGCCGCACGAGTTCATGTCCCGCACGGGCTCACGCCCCGCACGGGCGATGTCGTGTTCGAGGGTGCCCGGGAAGCCGGACGTCTTCTGTCACCTTTACCGCGTGTCCGGGGCGATCTTGCAGGCGATCGCCCCGGGCGGGTCAGTGCCCGCGCTTGATCCACTCCTCCAGGTGGGGGGCCTCGGCGCCGATGGTCGTGGGATCGCCGTGACCGGTGCGGACCTCTGTCTCGGGCGGGAGGACCAGCAGCTTGTCGCGGATCGAGTCGATGATCGTCGGGAAGTGGGAGTAGGAGCGGCCGGTCGCGCCCGGTCCGCCCTGGAAGAGGGTGTCGCCGGTGAAGACGGTGCCGAGGCCCGGGTCGTAGAGGCAGACCGCGCCGGGCGCGTGCCCCGGGGTGTGCAGGACGGTCAGGTCGGCGCCGGCGGCCTCGATGACGAGGCCGTCGGTCAGCCAGGCGTCCGGGTCACGGTCGGGGTGGGTCTGCTGCCACAGGGGCAGGTCGTCACGGTGCAGCCAGATGGTGGCGCCGGTGCGCTCGGCGAGCGCGGGCGCGGCGTTGACATGGTCGTTGTGGGCGTGGGTGCACACGATGGCGGTCAGCCGGCGGTCCCCGACGGCCTCGGCGATCGCGTCGGCGTCGTGGGCGGCGTCGATGACGACGACCTCGTGGTCGTCGCCGACGAGCCAGACGTTGTTGTCGACGTCCCAGGTGCCGCCGTCGAGGCTGAACTGCCCCGAGGTGACGACGCGTTCGATGCGGGGGGCCATCACAGCAGCACCACCGAACGCAGTACGTCACCGGCGTGCATCCGGTCGAAGGCCTGCTCCACCTCGTCGAGGCGGATCGTCTCGGTGACGAACTTGCCGAGGTCCAGGCGGCCCTGCAGGTGGAGGTCGATGAGCATCGGGAAGTCGCGGGAGGGCAGGCAGTCGCCGTACCAGGACGACTTGAGCGAGCCGCCGCGGCCGAACACGTCGAGCAGGGGCAGTTCCAGCTTCATCTCGGGCGTCGGCACACCGACGAGGACGACGGTGCCGGCCAGGTCGCGGGCGTAGAAGGCCTGCCGGTAGGTCTCCGGGCGGCCGACGGCCTCGATGACGACGTCCGCGCCGAAGCCGCCGGTCAGTTCGCGGATCGCCTCGACGGGGTCGGTCTCGCGGGAGTTGACGGTGTGGGTGGCGCCCATGGAGCGGGCGGTCTCCAGCTTGCGGTCGTCGATGTCCACGGCGATGACCTTGGAGGCGCCCGCCAGGTACGACCCGGCGATCGCCGCGTCGCCGACGCCGCCGCAGCCGATGACGGCGACGGTGTCGCCGCGGCCGACGTTGCCGGTGTTGATGGCGGCACCGATGCCGGCCATCACCCCGCAGCCGAGCAGCCCGGCCACCTCGGCGGAGACGGCCGGGTCGACCTTGGTGCACTGTCCGGCGGCGACCAGGGTCTTCTCGGCGAAGGCGCCGATCCCGAGGGCCGGGGAGAGCTCCTGGCCGCTCGAGGCGAGGGTCATCTTCTGCTCGGCGTTGTGCGTGTCGAAGCAGTACCAGGGCCGTCCGCGCCGACAGGCCCGGCATTTGCCGCACACGGCACGCCAGTTGAGGATCACGAAGTCGCCGGGGGCCACGTCGGTGACACCGGCGCCGACCGACTCGACCACGCCCGCGGCCTCGTGCCCGAGCAGGAAGGGAAACTCGTCGTTGATGCCGCCCTGCTTGTAGTGCAGGTCGGTGTGGCACACCCCGCAGGCCTGGATCTTGACCACGGCCTCGCCCGGGCCGGGGTCCGGCACGACGATCGTCTCGATCCGCACCGGTTCGTCCTTGCCCGGCGCGATCACGCCGCGTACTTCCTGCGCCATGCTCTGACCCCTTCCTCGGCCGTTCAGCTTTCTCCCAGACCCTACGCGCAAGTGATCGGAAAGGGGCAGGTGACGGGGCGGTTCGCGGGGTGCGGCCGGCCGCCCGTACACCGGCGGCTCGCCCGGCCGGACGCCCACGTAGCCTGAGTGCCCCGCCCGCGTGCCGAAGGAGCGACGTGACCACCGCGGAGCCGGAGACCGGTACGCCCGCCTGGGCGGCTGCTCCTGTCATACGTACGACCGCACCGCACGGTCCTGTTCGCGGGCGTCCTGCTTTCCCTGGTCACCGGCGCCACGGGGCTGTGGCTGCCGCTGGGGCGCGTGAGCTGATCGACGACCTGGCGCACGACCGGGCCATCACCGGGGCGCTGCCGGCCATGTCGGGGCTCGTGGTCGCCAACACGGCGCTCGGCGCGCTGGGTTCGTACGTGCTGCGGCGCACCGCGGAGTCGGTGGTCCTCGGGGCGCGGCGCACCCTGTCGTCGTGTCTGCTGCGGCTGCGGATCACGGCGGTGGACCGCACCGAGCCGGTGACCTGATGGCCCGGATCACCGCCGGCACGACCCTGCTGCGCAAGGTCACCACCGACCCCCTCATCGGCCTCGGTACCGGCGGGCTGACGCTGGTGGCGACGCTGGTGATGACGGGTGTGGTCGATCCGGTGCTGCTCGGGGTGACGCCGGCGGTGATCGTGGGGGCGGGCACGGTGCCGGGTCTGATCGTGCCCCGCATCAATCGCGCGAGCCGGCAGGCGCAGGACGCGGTGGGCGTGATGGGCGCCGCGCTGGAACGGATCCTCGGCGCGCTGCGCACGGTGAAGGCGTCGGGCGCCGAGCCCCGTGAGGAGCGGGCGCTGCACGAGGCGGCCGAGGAGTCCCGGCGGCAGAGCGTGCGCGCCGCCAAGTGGTCGGCCGCCGCGGGCAACACGGCCGGGCTCGCGATGCAGATCGTGGAACGGCTGCCGAACGGACTGGAGACGCTGGTCGGGCATCACGGCACCAAGCTGTCCGGGGGCGAGCGCCGGGGGTGCCCCCCAGGCCGTTCAGGCACTGGGGGAGGGTGGCCATCGCCCGTGCGCTGCTGCGCAGGCCGCGCCTGCTGCTGCTCGACGAGGCCGCCTCGCAGCTGGACGCGGTCAACGAGGCGGCGCTGCGCGACACCGTGACGGACGTGGCCCGGACGACCACGGTGCTGGTCGTCGCGCACCGGCTGTCCGCCGTGACGATGGCCGACCGGATCGTGGTGATGGACGCGGGGCGGGTCCGCGCGGTCGGCACACACCGGGAACTGGTGACCGCCGATCCGCGGTACGCGGAGCTGGCGGCCACCCAGTTCCTGGCGACCGGCGGCTGACCGAGGCGTCAGCCCAGGGCGGGAACGGCGCCGAAGAGAGGCGAGACCAGACCGGTGACCTGCTGGAGCTGCTCCAGGTCGTGCAGCCGGTTCAGCTGCTGGGACGGGAGGGGCATCTGCGCCCGGTCCTCGACGGGCATGTCACCGACCGCGAGTGAGTCGAGGGTGTTCGTCACGCTGAGCTTCTCCGTGCCCAGCGGGCCCCCGCCGGCCGCGCTCGCCATCGGGGCGGCGAGACCGGTGACACCGGCGGCGAGCCCGACAACGGCGACGATACGTCGTGTTGAGATCATGTGCTGAGCAACGCCGGCGGGCCGGGGACGGACACGGGCCGGCGGCGCCGGTCACCCGTGAGGACCAGCGTGACGGTCGCCGTTGCCCTGGGCGCCGGGACGGAGGAAGCTCGAAGGAGAGGGCCGAAGCGGCCCGTTCCCGATCCGGGCCGCGGCCTTCGAAGTGCGAAGGAGGTCGTCATGAGCACCACGGCAGGCCCCGGCTTCGACACCGAAGCACTGCGCCGGGGCATCGAAGGAAAGACGGCGGCACCCCTGTTGTCGCTGTACGCGCGGGACGCGGAGGTCCGCATCGTCGACCGGTACGACCAGCCGAGCCGCCCCAAGGTCCTGCACGGCAGGGACGAGATCGCCGAGATGCTCGACGACGTCTACGGCCGTGACATGACCCACCGGATGGCGCGCTGCGTCGTCCAGGGCGACCAGGCCGCGTTCACCGAGGAGTGCACCTATCCGGACGGCGTGCGGGTCCTTGCCGAGTCGATGCTGTCGCTGCGGGACGGCGAGATCGTCGAGCAGACCATGATCCAGGCGTGGGACGAGTAGTCGGGGGCGATCAGGTCAGCGTGTCCAGGCGCTGCACTCCATGACGTCGCCCGCCGCGACGCCGTACTCCGGCTGTGCCTCGGTGAACGTGGTCTCCGGGCCGAGTACGGCGCCGGTGGCCGGGTTCGTGATCAGCATGCGGCGCACGCCGGTCCCCCCGTGGACGTGGGCCTGGCCGCGCCGGCCGAGGCGGTCGGTGACCTCCCCGGCGGGCCGCAGTCCGCCGGTGTCGGCGAGGAGCCGGGTGGGCGACCTCCTGCCCGCCGCCGCGGCACAACTTCCGCACGCTGCCCCGTATCCGCAGCGAGTCCCCCGCCTTCGACCTGCACCGCTCCCCCACGGCCGGCGCGGAGCGGGAGCTGACCCTCCGGTGACCGGCGGGGAGAGCCGTTCCTCGACCGCCCGGGTGCTGATCGACGAGATCGAGGGCCATCTGCTCGTCGCCGCCCGCGAGGAGGGGCGTACGGCCGCCGAGCGCGCCGGGCGGCTGCGCGGAGAGTACGAGGAGCGGTGCCGGGCGCTGCGGCGCCGGCTGCTGGGGCGTGCGCGGTGTGCGGGTGTCCTGCTCCTGGAACGGGTGCAGTCGGGACCGGTCCCGTATGTCGTCCTCGCCCGCATGTGTGAGCCGGCCCGGCACGGGTAGTCGCCCGTCAACGGATGAGGCATGCATGTTCTCTGCACCACTCCCCCGGAAGGAGGTCCGTGACAGCGCACTCCAGAAGAAGCGACCGGGCCGCTTCCTCCGACACGGAGCGGCTCGGTCCGCACCGGGCGGCGTCCTCACGGGCGCTGCCCGTCCCTCTTTCCGCCGCCCCTCACCGCGGCGGCAGCCGGTGCAGCTCGACGTCCCCGACCCCGCCGTCGGCGACCGTGACGGTCATGTAGGTGCGGTACGGCTGACGGCGACGGTCCGTGGGCGAGCCCGGGTTGAGCAGCCGCAGGCCGGTGTCGGCGGTGGTGTCCCAGGGGATGTGGCTGTGCCCGAAGACGAGGACGTCGAGGTCGGGGAAGCGGGCGGCGCAGCGCGCCTCTCGCCCCTGTGCGGCGCCGGTCTCGTGCACGACGCCGAAGCGCAGGCCGCCCAGGTCCGCGTACGCCACTTCGGGCAGCCGGGCGCGCAGGGCGGGTCCGTCGTTGTTGCCGTACACCCCGACGAGTCTGCGACTGCGGCTCTCCAGCAGGTCGAGGGTGGCCGTGTCGACCCAGTCCCCCGCGTGCAGGACGACGTCCGCGCGCGGGATCTCCGCCAGCAGCGGCGCCGGCAGTTCCTTCGCGCGCTTGGGCAGGTGGGTGTCGGACGTGATCAGCAGACGCACGTGGTCCAGTTTAATCGACAGGTAAAACTGTGCAGTCTCGGCTGGACAGTTTTAGCTGTCGAATTTACGGTGGGGCCAGGCGCCGGCCGGCAGGCACGGCGCCGCCACCGACGCGGGCCGGGCCGGACACCGGCGAACCCCGAACCATCCGAAAGGCACCACCTCATGACCGTCACCGCCCTCGACCGCCGCACCGCCCTCGTCGTGGTCGACCTGCAGGCCGGTATCGTCGCCGCGCCGACCGAGCCGTACTCCGGCGCCGAGGTCGTCGCCCGGAGCGCCGAACTGGCCGAAGCCTTCCGGGCCCGCGACCTGCCCGTGGTGCTGGTCCGGGTCTCCTTCGCCGCCGACGGGGCGGACGCCGTGCCCGGGCGCACGGAAGCCACAGGCGCCGGCGGTCCGCGGCCCGAGGGCTGGGACGTCGTCGTCGACGAACTGGCCGGGCACCCCGGCGACATCACCGTCACCAAGCGCAACTGGGGCGCGTTCCACGGCACCGGCCTCGATGTCCAGCTGCGCCGCCGCGGCGTCACCCAGATCGTGCTGACCGGCATCGCCACCAGCATCGGCGTGGAGTCCACCGCCCGCGCCGCCCACGAGCACGGCTACCACGTCACGCTCGCCACCGACGCGATGAGCGACATGAGCGCCGAGGCGCACCGCGGCAGCGTCGAGCGGATCTTCCCGCGCCTGGGCGAGACGGGTACGACGCGGGAGATCCTGGAGCTGCTCGCCAAGACGCACGGCTGACGGGCCGAACGCCGCCCGTCAGCCCGCGTCGGTGCGCCGCTTGAGCGGCTCCCACCAGGCCCGGTTGTCCCGGTACCAGGCGACGGTCTCGGCCAGCCCGGCCGCGAAGTCGCGGCGGGGTCGGTAGCCCAGCTCCTCGCGGGCCTTGCTCGAGTCGACCGAGTAGCGCAGGTCGTGGCCCTTGCGGTCCTCGACGTGCACGACCCGGTCCGGGCCCGCGCCGCAGGCGTCGAGGAGCAGGCCGGTGAGGTCGCGATTGCTCAACTCGGTGCCGCCGCCGATGTTGTAGACCTCGCCGGCCCGGCCGGCGGTGCGGACCAGGTCCACACCGCGGCAGTGGTCGTCGACGTGCAGCCAGTCGCGGACGTTGCGTCCGTCCCCGTACAACGGGACCCGGCGGCCGTCCAGGAGGTGGGTGACGAACAGCGGCACGAGCTTCTCGGGGAACTGGTGCGGGCCGTAGTTGTTGGAGCACCGGGTCACCCGTACGTCGAGGCCGTGGGTGCGGTGGTACGAGAGGGCCAGCAGGTCGCCCGACGCCTTCGACGCGGAGTACGGGGAACTCGGCCGCAGCGGATGCTCCTCGGTCGCCGAGCCGGACTCCACGGAGCCGTAGACCTCGTCGGTGGAGACGTGCACGAAGAGCCCCACGCCGTGGCGCAGGGCGGCGTCCAGCAGGTTCTGGGTGCCGACGACGTTGGTGAGGACGAAGTCGGCCGCGGCGTGGATCGACCGGTCCACGTGGGACTCGGCGGCGAAGTGCACCACCTGGTCCGCCCCGGCCGTCAGCTTGTCCACGAGCACCGGGTCCCGGATGTCGCCGTGCACGAACTCCAGCCGGGGATGGCCGAGTTCGAGGTTGGCGGTGGTTCCGGCGTAGGTGAGGGCGTCCAGCACGGTGATCCGGGGTGCCCCGGGCTCGTCGGAGGCGAGGAGCCTGCGGACGTATCGGGAGCCGATGAATCCGGCGGCGCCGGTGACCAGGATGTTCATGAGCGGTTCGGTGCCTTGCTGCGGTCGGGGACGGAGGCTGCGGACGCCGGTGACGCTACCGGTGTGCGCTGCGCCGCTCGCCACGGGCCCGGAACGCGCACCGCGCCGGCCTCGAGGCCGACGCGCTGGGCGGTGTCGCCACCCTCGGGGCTCGCTCAGTCCTCGCCCCGGACGATGTTCGACTCCTGGCCCGGCTGCGGTGCGCGGGGGGCGCTGCCGTCCTCGACGGCCGGCACGCAGGTGCGCATCACGCCCCTGCTCCGCAGGCGGCGGGCTTTTGACCAGCCGGTCTCCAGCCGACGGCTAGCGGCTTTGTCGCCGGTGTCCGTGGTCACGGGGCATCATCTTCCTTCTGGTTCCGCGTCTTCCGCGATGGTGCGCTCGCCCTCCCGGGTCCCCTCGTGGGGCGCCGTGAAACACCGGGCGCATGTGCCCTGCGGTGCCTACGGGTTGGGCCGGGCCACGCTGATGTCACCCAGCGCCGACTCCGGGTCGCGTTCCATGGCCAGGTCGCCGAGGGAGACGATCCCGACCGGGTGGCCGTCGTCGACGACCGGGACACGACGGACGGCGTGCTCGCGCATCAGCTCGACGGCATGGCTCAGCTCCTCGTCGGACCGCACGGTCACCATGTCGTCGCTGCAGGCACCGGCCACGGTGGTCTGCTCCGGGTCACCGCCCTCGGCGAGCGACCGGATCACCAGGTCGCGGTCGGTGACCAGGCCGCGCAGCCGGTCGCCCTCCGTGACCAGGACGGCGCCGAGGTCCCGGTCGCGCATGATGCGGGCCACGGCCGTGACGGAGGTCAGCGGCTCGACGGTCACCGGGTCGCCGGTCATGATGTCGCGGACGTACTGGGTCATGGGATGCTCCTCGGTTGCCTGGCTTCTCCACTCGCTCGTGGCACCTGGCTTCTCCACTGGTTCATGGCTGCCTGGCCTTGCCACCGGCTCGTGGTGTGACCGGGCGGGTACCCGGCGTGGCGCCGCCCGCACCTCGGCGACATCGGTGCCGTGGGGCGCGGCCCGGAGCGCTCAGCCGCCGCCCACCGGGATCTCGCTCCACACCTGCTTGCCCCCGCTGACCGGCAGGGTCCCCCAGGTCGCCGACATCGCCTCGACCAGGAGGATGCCGCGTCCGCCCGTGGCCTCCCAGCCGATGCTGGTCGGCTTGACGGGCGTACGCGGCGAGGCGTCGGCGACCGCGACGCGCAGCCGGCCGCTGATCAGGGTGAGGTCGAGCCGCACCTTGCCGTCGGTGTGCACCAGCGCGTTGGTGACCAGCTCGGAGACGATCAGCAGGACGCCGTCGATGTCGTCGTCGGGTACCTCCCAGGAGCGCAGGGTGCGCCGGGTGAAGCGGCGGGCGTGCCGCACGGCCTCCGGCAGCCGCCACACCGACCAGCTCTCGCGCAGCGGGCGCAGGGCCATGCCGTCGTAGCGCACCAGCAGCAGGGCGACGTCGTCGTTGCGGCGGGCGTTGCCGAGCAGGGCGTCGGCGACGAGCCCGAGGTGGGTGGGGTCGGAGACGGCCAGCGCGTGCGCGAACCGGTCCATGCCCTCGTCGATGTCGGCGCCGGGCGACTCCACGAGGCCGTCCGTGGTGAGGGCGATCAGGGTGCCGGGCCGCAGTCCCAGCGGGCTCATCGGGAAGTCGGCCTGCGTCACCACACCGAGCGGCGGGCCGCCCTCCACCTCCGCGATCTCCGTGCTGCCGTCGGGGTGGCGCAGCACCGGCGGCAGGTGCCCGGCCCGCACGCACCAGGCGGAGCCCTGCTCCATGTCGAGGTCGACGTAGACGCAGGTGGCGAAGAGGTCGGTCTCCATGCCGGTCAGCAGGCGGTTGGCGTGCGAGACCACCACGTCCGGCGGGTGGCCCTCGACGGCGTAGGCGCGCAGGGCCGTGCGCATCTGGCCCATGAGGGTGGCCGCGCCGGCGCTGTGGCCCTGGACGTCGCCGATGACGAGGGCGACGTGGTGGTCGGGCAGCGGGATCACGTCGTACCAGTCGCCGCCCAGCTCCAGTCCCGCCGTACTGGGCAGGTAACGGGCCACGGCGACCGCGCCGGGCAGCTTCGGAAGGCGGCGCGGCAGCAGCTGGCGCTGGAGCATGCCGACCAGCTCGTGCTCGGCGTCGAAGGCGTGGGCGCGCATCAGGGCCTGCCCGGCGAGGCCCGCGGAGGCGGTGAGCAGGGCGCGCTCGTCGGGGCCGAAGTCGTGCGGGGCGTCCCAGCCGATCAGGCAGGCGCCGGCCATACGGCCGCCCGCGGGCAGCGGCAGCACGGCCAGGCCGCCGGGGCCGACGTCGGCGAGGGCGGGTTCCAGGTCGCCGGTGCCGGCGGGCCAGATCCGGGCCCGTCCCTCGCGCAGCGCGGCGGCGAGGGTGGGCATGGCCCGTACCGGCGCGTCCGGCCACTCGGTGCGCCACTCCAGGCGCCACAGCTCGGGCCAGGACTCGGGGTCGGGCGGGTCGAGGACGGTGACGACCAGCCGGTCGTTCTCCAGCTCGGCCAGCGCGATCCGGTCGGCGCGCAGCGGTCTGCGCAGGGCGGCGACGACGGCCTGGCTGACGTCGCGGACGGTCCCGGCGGTGGCGAGCGCGGCGGCGAGCCGCTGGACGCGGGCGACGTCGGTCACGTCCGGGCGCAGGGTGGAGGCGTCGACGACGGTGCCGACCAGGCGGGCCGGCCGGCCGTCACCGCCGGGCAGCAGGCGCCCGCTGAGCCGGAGCCACTTCGGCGGGCCGGTGGGCTGCAGCACCCGGAACTCCAGCTCGCGCTCGCCGATGGTCATGTGGTCGGACTCGGTCACCGACATCAGCGACGGCAGGTCCTCCGGCACGGCGAGGCCGAGCAGCGTCTCGACCTTGCCGTCGAATTCCTCGGGGGCGAGGCCGAACAGACGCAGGATGTCACCTCCGACCTCCGCCCGGCCGGTGTCCATGGCCAGGGTGAAGGCGTCCGGCCGGAGCTCACCGGACTCGGCGGTGTCGACGGCCTCGGCCGGGGCGGGGCAGGTCATGGCCTCGGCGATCAGTCCGAGGCACTCGCGGTCGTCGGCGTCGAACCCGCCCGCGCGCTCGGTCAGGACGAGGAGGCAGCCGCCGCCGTCCCCGTGCACGGGCAGGACGGCCAGCGAGAAGCCGCTCGACGGCACGTGCCGCGACTCCGCCGATCCGGCGAACTCCTCCGGCCCGATCCACACGGTCTCGCCGGCGCGGTGGGCGTCGGCGACCGGGGAGCCGCCCGCGGCGGGATAGCTGTCGCGTACGCCGTACAGGGTGCGCGGCACACCGGCCGACGCGACCAGGCAGAGCAGCTCGCGGTCGTCGCCGGGCGTGTAGAGCGCGGCGAAGGAGGCGCCCGCGAAGACCAGCGCCTGCTCGAGGATCCCGCGCAGCCGTTCCTCCGGCTCCGGGCCGGCCGCGATCGCCTTCAGGGCGCCCTCGGCACGCAGCGCCTTCGGTCCGCGTTCCGTAGTGCCCTCTTCGACCACGTCGCCATTACAGCGCTTATGGGACATCTGCGCAGCCCCTACGGACCGGGTACGGGCGTTCAGAGGCGCTCAGGGGCTCGCGGACATGCGCTTCGCGCCGCCGAGCGGCGCGGGCGGGCACGTGCCGAGGGACACGGGCCGAGGGACAGGGGCCTCGGGACAGGGGCCTCGGGCCTCGGGACACGGGACACGGGACCGGACATCACACGTTCCGTACACGCACGCCGGACACGAACCGGTGCGGCACGCGACGCGGCACGGAGCCGGGCAGGGTGGTCCGGGGCCCGGGGGCTGCCGCGCAGGTGACCGAGGCCCGGGCGCCGTCCACCGGACACCGCCCGCCCGGCCGGCACGACCATCGGGCCGCCGCCGGCCCCGCCCGGTCCGCCGGGGGGCCGGGCAGCGGCCCGGAGGGCGATTCCCGTCAGCCCGTCAGCCCGTCAGCCCGTCGGCCCCGAGCCGTCCCCGCTGCCCATGTCGTCGCCCGCCGCACCGGGCCCGTCACCGGCGTTCCCCGCCTCCCCGGCACCCGCGCCCGCACCGCCGGGCTGCTCGCCACCGGGCTGCTCGCCGCCCGCCTGCTCACCACCGCCCGCCTGGTCGCCCGCGCCGCCGGCCCCTTCGTCGCCGAGGGTGGCGCCGACCGCCTCCAGGGCGGTGGTGACCGGCTGGAAGAAGGTCTCGCCCCCGGCAGTGCAGTCACCGCTGCCGCCGGAGGTCAGGCCGATCGCGAGGCCGTCCCGGGTGAACAGGGAGCCGCCGCTGTCGCCCGGCTCGGCGCAGACGTCGGTCTGTATGAGGCCCGTGACCGTGCCCTCGGGGTAGTTGACGGTGGCGTCCAGGCCGAGGACCTGACCGTCGGCCAGTCCGGTAGTGCTGCCCATGCGGAAGACCTCCTGACCGACCGTCGCCTCGGCCGCCCGGCTGATCGGCAGGGTCTGGTCGCCGAGGTTCACCTCGCTCGGGGCCTCGGTCGCCGGGTCGTCGTACCTGACGAGCGCGAAGTCGCCCTCGCCGGGGAAGACCGCCTGGTCGACGGTGGCGATCGGCTGCCCGCCCTGCGCGTCGGACCACTGGTCGGCCGCGACCCCGCAGTGACCGGCCGTCAGGAAGGCGGGTGAGCCGTCGCCCGCGGTGACGTTGAAGCCGAGCGAGCAGCGCGCTCCGCCGCCGAAGATTGCGTCGCCGCCCGACGCGAAGGTCTTGAAGGTGCCGGCGGACTTCCTGACGGTCGCCATGCCGGAGCCGAGGCCCTCGACGGTCGACTCGAGGCGGTCCCACCGGTCGCCCGTGACGGTGCTGTCGGCGGTCACCAGGATCTTGTTGGTGCGCGGGTCGATCGCCCACGAGGTGCCCGGGATGCTCGCCTCGGACTTCAGGGTCTGCGCGCCGCTCCTCAGCTCGCCCATGCTGTTGTCGACCTCGCGGATCTCCGCGCCCGCCTTCTTCGCCTGCACGACGACCTGGTTGTCGTCTCCGGGCACGACGTTGACGACGAGCTGCTGCGCGCCGGAGTCGTAGTAGGAGCCGGCGAAGGTGTCGCCGAGCAGGCCGGCGAGGCGTGAGGCGAGATCCGACGCGTCCGCCGCCTTGAGGGTCCTGGGCGCCGCTGCGGCGTCCGAGGAGCCGCCGTCCTGCGAGGCGTTGGCGTTCGGCAGCAGGATGGCGGCGGCGCCGAGCGCGACCACACCGCCCGCCGCCATCGCGGCCTTGCGCTTCGGGATTCGCTTGTGACTCAACCTACTCGACCTCCTGGGACCGGGGTTGGTGCCGCCGGTCCGGCAGCTGTTGGGGGGCGCCCGGACGGCTGTTGGTACGCACGGGCCGGTCGGGGTGTTCAGACGGACCGTCGAGTCGCACCGGAGGCACGCCGTTGCACGCCACTTCGGCACCCTCCGCGTTCGTTTGGCGACGTACTGTTCCGATCACGGAGCGGAATGACTGCTTCAGCGAATCTGCACATCGAATGCCCAACCCGGTCACTCTCGTCGGCGCATCTGCACAAGCCCGCGGCGGCCCGTACGCCTTTGGGGCGGGAGTGTCCCAATCGCCTACGCGCGGGCAAGGGATCGCACGGGCCGATGTCGCCCGCCGTGTGAAGAAGTCGCCGCGAAGGCGTGCGCCCTCCTGCACGCTTCGGTGCCCGGACCTTGCAAGTGCGCTGGTGAGAGGGGTGATTGATTGGAAGCCCGGACCGGCCGCGTGCTTTGATCCATCGCACCGCGGGGGCCGCGGAGGGCTCTGGAAACGGGCGCCCGGCGCCTGCGGCCGCGGCCGTCATCTGTCCCCAGAGGGGGCCGCTCCCCCCTTGTGAAATGGCTATACGAAGGGAAGTTCCATCATGAACTCCACCCCCCAGGTTGAGACCGTCGAGATCTCCGACGCCGACCTCGACAACGTCTCCGGCGGCCTGAACGTGAACGCCGTCGGCACCGTCACCGGCCTGGTGGACGGCATCGCCCCGGTCTCCGGCGTGCTCAACACGGCCGTCGGCACCGTCGAGGGTGTCACCGGCCTGAACACCGCCCCGGTCACGGGTCTGGTCGCCGGTCTCTGATCGCGCCCTTGCGTCGCTGAGTCCCGGAGCCGTCCAGGTTCCGGGACTTTTCGGCCGTTCTCATAGAGCCCGGGATACGTCAGCCGTGCAGTTCCGCCAACAGGCCCTCACAAAACTCCAGTCACCGGACGAGCTCGACCTCCCGGTGCGTTTCGCCCGTCCCCAGGGCTGGCTGGTGCTGTCCGTGACCGTGGTCGCGATGGCCGCCGCGTCCGTGTGGGCGGTGGGCGGCTCGGTGACCTCCACGGTCTCCGCGCCTGCCATCCTCACCCACGGGCAGGGCAGCTACCTGCTGCAGAGCCCCGTCTCCGGGCAGGTCACCGCGGTCCTCGCCCGCCCGGGTCAGCGGCTGGCCGCCGACGCCCCGGTGCTCAAGGTCCGCACCGCCAAGGGCGAGACCGTGGTCCGCACCGTCGACGCCGGCCGGGTCAGCGCGCTCGCGGCCACCGTGGGGCAGATCATCCAGACCGGCGCGAACGTCGCCTCGGTCGAGAAGGTCGCCCACGCCGACGACCCCCTCTACGCCACCGTCTACGTCCCCGCCGAGAACGCCGCCGCCGTCCCCGCGCACGCCTCCGTCGACCTGACCGTCCAGTCGGTGCCGACACAGCAGTACGGCGTCCTGCACGGCGAGGTGAAGTCCGTGGACCGCTCGGCGCAGTCGGCGCAGACGATCGGCGCGTTCCTCGGGGACAGCTCGCTCGGCGAGCAGTTCACCGAGGACGGCAGGCCGGTGGCCGTGACGGTCCGGCTGGCGGTCTCCGAGTCCACGAAGAGCGGCTACGAGTGGTCCTCGGCCGACGGGCCGCCGTTCGAGCTGACCTCCATGACCCTGGCCTCGGGCTCGATCCGGCTGGCCGACCAGCGTCCCGTCGATTGGCTGCTGCCGTGAGCACCGCACAGGAGACCCGGGGCAGGCGCCGTGCCGCCCCGCCGAGACGCAGCGTGCCGAAGGGCCGCGCGAAAACCGTCCGCACGCCCACCGTGCTCCAGATGGAGGCGGTGGAGTGCGGCGCCGCCTCCCTCGCGATGGTGCTGGGGCACTACGGCCGCCATGTCCCGCTGGAGGAGCTGCGTATCGCCTGCGGTGTCTCCCGCGACGGGTCGCGCGCCAGCAATCTGCTGAAGGCGGCGCGCAGTTACGGGTTCACCGCCAAGGGCATGCAGATGGACCTGGCCGCCCTCGCCGAGGTGACGGCACCGGCCATCCTCTTCTGGGAGTTCAACCACTACGTCGTCTACGACGGCATGGGGCGCCGGTTCGGGCGGCGCGGCGTGTTCATCAACGACCCGGGCAAGGGCCGCCGTTTCGTGTCCCTGGAGGACTTCGACGGGTCCTTCACCGGTGTCGTGCTGACCATGGAGCCCGGCGACGACTTCACCCGCGGCGGTCGCAAGCCCGGTGTGCTCGGCGCGATGCCCGCCCGGCTGCGCGGAACCGCCGGCACGCTGCCCGCCGCCGTGCTGGCGAGCCTGCTCCTGGTGGCGGTCGGCGCGGCGGTGCCCGCGCTCAGCCGCACCTACATCGACATGTTCCTGATCGGGGGGCAGACCTCGCTGCTCGGCGTGCTGTTCGCGTCGATGGGTGCCTGTGTGCTGCTCACGGTGGTGCTGACCTGGCTCCAGCAGGCCAACCTGCTGCACGGCCGCATCATCTCCTCGACCCTCTCCAGCGCCCGGTTCCTGCGACACCTGCTGCGGCTGCCGGTGACCTTCTTCTCCCAGCGCAGCCCCGCCGACCTGGTGCAGCGCCTGCAGTCCAACGACGCCGTCGCCGAGACGCTGGCCCGCGACCTCGCCGCGGCGGGGGTGGACGCGATCGTGGTCGTCCTGTACGCCGTGCTGCTGTACACGTACGACCCCCAGCTCACCTTCGTCGGCATCGGTGTGGCGCTGCTCAACATCCTCGCGATGCGGGTGGTGATCCGGTTGCGCGCCACCCGTACGGCGAAGCTGCGGGCGGACACGGCGCGGCTGACCAACACCGCGTACACCGGCCTCCAGCTGATCGAGACGATGAAGGCGACGGGCGGCGAGGACGGCTACTTCCGCAAGTGGGCCGGCCAGCACGCCACCACGTTGGAGGAGCAGCAGCGGCTCGGGGTGCCGAGTGCCTGGCTGGGGGTGGTCGCGCCGACGCTGGCGACGCTGAACAGCGCGCTGATCCTGTGGATCGGCGGCATGCGCGCGGTCGAGGGCCACATCTCGGTCGGTCTGCTGGTCGCCTTCCAGGCGCTGGTGGTCCGCTTCACCGCCCCGCTGACGCGGCTGAACGGTGTCGCGGGCCGCATCCAGGACTTCGCGGCCGACGTGGCCCGGCTGAAGGACGTGGAGAACTTCCGGGCGGACCCGCTCTACGACCGCCCCGGCGGCAGCGACTCCACGCGCCGGCTGCACGGTCACGTCGAGCTGCAGAACGTCTCCTTCGGCTACAACCCGCTCGACAAGCCGTTGCTGACCGGTTTCGACCTGACCGTCGGGCCGGGGCAGCAGGTGGCCCTGGTGGGCGGTTCGGGCAGCGGCAAGTCGACGGTGTCACGGCTGATCTCGGGCCTGTACGCGCCCTGGGACGGCGTGATCCGCATCGACGGGCAGCGGCTCGACGACATCCCGCGCGGGGCGCTGGCGTCGTCCGTCTCCTTCGTCGACCAGGACGTGTTCCTGTTCGAGGGCTCGGTGCGCGACAACGTGGCGCTGTGGGACCCGTCGATCCCCGACGACGCCGTGGTGGACGCGCTCAAGGACGCCGCGCTGTACGACGTGGTGATGCGCAGGCCGGGCGGCATCCACAGCCCGGTCGAGCAGGACGGCCGCAACTTCTCCGGCGGGCAGCGCCAGCGCCTGGAGATCGCGCGGGCCCTGGTGCGCCGGCCCAGCATCCTGGTCCTGGACGAGGTGACCAGCGCGCTGGACGCGGAGACCGAGCTGGTGGTCATGGACAACCTGCGCCGGCGCGGCTGTGCCTGCGTGGTGATCGCGCACCGGCTCAGCACGGTGCGGGACAGCGACGAGATCGTCGTCCTGGAGCACGGCACGGTCGTGGAGCGCGGGCGGCACGCGGAGCTGGTGGCACACGGTGGCGCGTACGCGGCGCTGGTCAGGGAGCGGTGAGATGACGAGCGTGCAAGAAGGACACGGCGACCTCGTCCTCGGGGCGCTCGGCTCGCTGGGCACCCGCGTCGACTGCGCCGGCTTCAACCGCCTCGACCTGGAGGGGCCGCAGGTGCTGTGGCTCGTGGTGTCCGGCGCGGTGGACCTGTTCGCGGTCGACGCCGGGGAACAGGGGCACTGGCACCACCTGGGGCGCCTGGAGGCGGGTTCGGTGCTGCTCGGGCCGGTCGCCGGGCCGCAGCACACGCTGGTGGCGCGTCCGCTGAGGGACTGCGTCGTGCACCGCATCGCACTGCGCGAGCTGTACCAGCCGGCGAACACCCAGACGTGGTCCTACGACGCGTACGGCAACCCGCAGTACGTGCCGCCGACGACGAGCCCGCTGGAATACGCCCTGGCCCTCGGCGTGGGCCGCGGTCTGACGGTCCTCTTCCAGGCGCCGATGGCCACCGAGCGGGCGGACGCGCCCAACGACGACGACGTGTTCTGGATGCAGGTCCCGCCGGGCAGCGTGCAGTACGGGGCGGTGTACGGCGAGGAGGCGGCCGCCGACCTGCTGATGGACCCGGCGCTGTGGCAGAGCGTGGTCGACCAGCAGTACCGGCTGCTGACCACCCTGGACCGCTGGATCGAGCAGCTGGAGCGCACCCACGAGACGCGTACCGCGGCCGGTATCAAGGCCGGTGAGGCGGTGCGCGCGCAGGCCGACCGGACGCTGCTGGCCTCCATCGGCAAGCGGTCGGCGCAGCGCACCACGGCCGCCGACGCCGACGCCACGTACGCGGCCTGCAGGCTGGTCGCCCGCGCCGCCGGGATTCCGCTCGCCGAGCCGGCCCTGGGCGGCACCGAGAGCGACCGGCTCGACCCGGTGGAACGCATCGCGCTCGCCTCACGCGTGCGCACCAGGTGCGTACGGCTCGAGGACCGCTGGTGGCGCGACGACGTCGGGCCGCTGGTCGGGCACCGGACCCTGTCGGGGGCGCCGGTGGCGCTGCTGTGGCGGCGCGGCGGCTATGTGGCCGTGCACCCGGCGACCGGTCGTGAGACGCCGGTGGAGAAGGCGAACGCCGGGGAGTTCGAGCCGCGCGCGGTGATGTTCTACCGTCCGCTGCCCGAGCGCCGGCTCGGTCCGCTCAGGCTGCTGCGGTTCTGTCTGTCGGGCACCCGCGGGGATCTGACCGGTCTGCTGCTCGCCGGCCTTGTGACGGTGGGGCTCGGCGCCCTGGTGCCGATCGCGACGGGCAAGGTGCTCGGCGAGTTCGTGCCGAAGGCCCAGACCGGGCTGATCGTGCAGGTGTGTCTCGCGGTGATGCTGAGCAGTGTCGTCGCGGCGGCCTTCATGCTGTTGCAGAACCTCACCATCCTGCGCCTGGAGGGCCGGATCGAGGCGACGCTCCAGCCCGCCGTGTGGGACCGGCTGCTGCGGCTGCCGACGAAGTTCTTCACCGAGCGCTCCACCGGCGAGCTGGCGAGCGCGGCCATGGGCATCAGCGCGATCCGCAGACTGCTGGCGGGGGTCGGTCCGACGGTGGCCCAGTCGGTGACCGTCGGTGCGGTGAACCTGGTCCTGTTGCTCTGGTACAGCGTGCCGATGGCGCTGGCCGCGATCGGCATGCTGGTGGTCGTCGCCGGGGTCTTCCTGGGCCTCGGGCTGTGGCAGGTGCGCTGGCAGCGGCGGCTGGTCAAGCTCACCAACAAGCTGAACAACCAGGCGTTCCAGACGCTGCGCGGGCTGCCCAAGCTGCGGGTGGCGGCGGCCGAGAACTACGCCTATGCGGCGTGGGCGGAGCGGTTCGCGCACAGCCGGGAGCTGCAGCAGCGGGCGGGACGGATCAAGAACCTCAACGCGGTGCTCGGCGCGGTGTACCTGCCGCTGTGCACGCTGTTGATGTTCATGCTGCTCGCCGGTCCGGCGCGCGGTTCGATGTCGGCGGCGGAGTTCCTCACCTTCAACGCGTCGGTGACGATGCTGCTGACCTCGGTGACCCAGTTGACCGGCGCGTTCGTGTCGGGGGTGGCGGCGCTGCCGCTGTTCGAGGAGATCAGGCCGGTGCTGGACGCGACGCCCGAGGTGCGGACGGCGAGCACCCGGCCGGGGCCGCTGTCGGGGGCGATCGAGGCGCGTCGGCTGTCCTTCCGGTACACCGACGACGGGCCGCTGGTCCTGGACGACGTGTCGTTCGCGGTGCGGCCGGGCGAGTTCGTGGCGGTCGTCGGCCCCAGCGGCTGCGGCAAGTCGACCCTGCTGCGGCTGCTGATCGGCTTCGACCGGCCGCTGTCGGGCAGCGTCCTGTACGACGGCCAGGACCTGGCCGCGCTGGACCAGTCGGCGGTGCGCCGGCAGTGCGGCGTGGTGCTCCAGCACGCGCAGCCGTTCACCGGCTCGATCCTGGACGTCATCTGCGGCACCGAGCCGTACACGCCCGAGGAGGCGATGGCGGCGGCCGAGATGGCGGGGCTCGCTGAGGACATCAGGCGGATGCCGATGGGCCTGCACACCATCGTGTCGGGCAGCGGGGCGGTCTCCGGGGGCCAGCGGCAGCGGCTGATGATCGCGCAGGCGCTGATCCGCCGGCCGCGCATCCTCTTCTTCGACGAGGCCACCAGCGCGCTGGACAACGAGACGCAGCGCACGGTGATCGAGTCCACCAAGGCGCTCAACGCCACCCGCGTCGTGATCGCGCACCGTCTGTCCACGGTGCTGGACGCCGACCGCGTGATCGTGATGGAGGACGGCAGGGTCGCCCAGCAGGGCCCGCCGGCCGAGCTGCTCGCCGACACGGGCGGCCGGCTGCACGAGCTGGTGCGGCGGCAGCTGGCCTGACCGGCGCTCACATGGGTACCTGTTGCCCTCATGCGGATCAGCGTGGTGGATGTGGGGTCGAACACGGTCCGGCTCGTGGTGGCGGACGCCGAGGGCGGGGTCCCGCTGCCGGTGCACACGGCGAAGTGGCGACTGCGGCTGTCGGAGCAGGTCAGGCCGGGCGGCCCGGTCCCCGAGGAGGCCGTGGAGCGGCTCGTGTCGGCGGTCGCCGACGCGAGCAGGACCGCGGACCGGTGGGGTGCCTCGGGACCGCTGGCCTTCGCGACCGCCGTGGTGCGCGCCGCGCCGAACCGGCGTGAGGTGCTGCGCACCGTCCAGGCCCGCACCGGCGTGCCGCTGTGCACCCTGCCGGGCGAGGTGGAGGCGGAGCTGACGTTCCTCGGGGCCCGGCGCTGGATGGGCTGGCGTGCGGGTCCGCTCGCCCTGCTCGACATCGGCGGCGGATCGCTGGAGGTCGCGTTCGGGCGTGGCCGGCTGCCCGGCTTCGTGGCCTCGCTGCCGCTGGGGGCGGCCCGGCTGACCCACGAGTTCCTGGCGGGTGGCCAGGACCCGGCGTCGCGGGACCAGGTCAAGGCGTTGCGCCGCAAGGTCCGCCACCAGCTGCGGGACGTGGCGGCGCGGATCCGCTGGGAGGGGCCGCGGACCGCCGTGGCCACCTCGCGGACCTTCCAGCAGCTGGGGCGGCTCTGCGGTGCCCCGCCCGGCCGGCACGGGCCGTTCATGGAGCGGCGGATGCTCTGCTCGGACCTCGGGGACGCGGTCGGCCGGCTGGCCGCCCTGTCCGCCGACGAGCGAGCCCGGCTGCCCGGCATCTCCGCGCCCCGTTCGGCGCAGAGTCTGGCCGGCGCCGTCGTGGGGCACACGGCGATGAAGCTGACCGGTCTCGAGTCGGTGACTCTCTGTCCCTGGGCGATCCGGGAGGGAGTCCTGCTGCGCCACATCGAGGACGGCCCGTCCTGGTGGGCCGAGGTGGTCCGCCACAGCGACGAGGCCGTGGCAGCGGCACCGGTGCCGCTGCGCCTGGCGTCCACGTCCAACTGAACAACCGGAAGCAGTACGAGGAGAGGAGAATTTCGTGTCCCAGAACGGCGAGCACGACCACAAACAGCCCGAGACCTCCATCGAGGAGGTGCTGCGCGAGATCGAGGAGTCCAGGCCCCGCGACGCGGAGTCCGACGAGGGCGAGCACCGGGGCGAGGCGGGGGACGCCACCTCTCCGAACACCGGCGCCCAGAAGGACGTCGAGGGCGAGTGACACGCGGCTCCGCGGCCGGGGGTGCCACGGCGGTGTCCGGGTACTCGCGGCGCATGGAGTACGACCGCGAAGGACCACGACTGCCGACGCCCCGGGGACCGGTCTCCGAGGCCGTCGGCGCCCGTCTGCGCGGGACGGGACCGTTGCCGGGCCCCGAGACCGTCGCCGCCGCGCCGGTGTACGGCGACGATCTGCAGCTCGCCCTGTACCAGTGCTACGAGCTGCACTACCGGGGGTTCGCGGGCGTCTCCCCCGACCTCGAGTGGGACCCCGGCCTGCTGGGCGTCCGCGCCGAGCTGGAGCGGCGCTTCCTGTCCGCCCTGCGGGACGGCACCCCGGTCCACGAGAGCGTGGCGGACGCGGTCGGGGCGCTGCTCGTCGAGCCCGTCCACGGCGAGGGCGTCAGTCACTTCCTGCGGGACGAGGGCGAGTTGTGGCAGCTGCGCGAGTACGCCGCCCAGCGCTCCCTGTACCACCTCAAGGAGGCCGACCCTCACGCCTGGGTGCTGCCGCGGCTGTGGGGCCGTTCGAAGGCGGCGATGGCGGCGGTGGAGTTCGACGAGTACGGCGGCGGCCGCGCCGACCGGGTGCACGCCCGCCTGTTCGCCGACCTGATGACGGACCTGGGCCTGGACATGACGTACGGGGCCCATCTCGACGCCGCCTCGGCCGAGTGCCTGGCCACGGTGAACATGATGTCCCTGTTCGGCCTGCACCGGGCCCTGCGCGGCGCGCTGGTGGGGCATTTCGCGGCGGTGGAGATCACCTCGTCGCCCGGGTCCCGGCGGCTCGCCGAGGCGATGCGCCGCACCGGTGCCGGACCGGCCGCCGAGCACTTCTACGACGAGCACGTCGAGGCCGACGCGGTGCACGAGCAGATCGTGCGGCACGAGGTGATCGACGGCCTGCTGGAGCAGGAACCCTGGCTCGCGGCGGACGTCGCGTTCGGCATCGACGCCACCGGGCATCTGGAGGACCGCTTCGGCGCCCAGTTGCTCGCCGCCTGGCGGGCGGGACGGTCGTCGCTGCGCACCCCGCTGCCGGCCACGCCGCATGTCCGTGCGGGAACTTTTCATATTTCGTGACGGCCGGGGTACCTGGGGTCCGTGAATTTCATGGTGCTACCGGGCGTCTATGCCCCTCAGGAGGACACCGCCCTGCTGGCCGGTGCGCTGTCCGACGAGTCGTTCCCGCCGGGCGCGGCCGTGCTCGACGTGGGCACCGGCACGGGCGCACTCGCCCTGGCGGCGGCGCTGCGGGGCGGCCGGGTGACCGCGGTGGACGTGTCGTGGCGCGCGGTGTGTGCCGCGCGGCTCAACGCCGCCCGGGCCGGGCTGCGGATCCGCGTCCGGCACGGCAACCTCTTCACGCCCGTACGCGGTGAGTCGTTCGACCTGGTGCTGGCCAACCCGCCGTACGTGCCGGCACCCACCGGCGGCCGCCGGCCGCGTGGTGCCGCCCGGGCCTGGGACGCGGGCCACGACGGCCGCATGGTCCTGGACCGGATCTGCCTGGATGTGCCCGGCCTGCTGCGGCCCGGTGGTGTGCTGCTGCTCGTGCAGTCGGCGCTCAGCGACCCCGCGAGGACCGAGGCGCTGCTGCGCGAGGCGGGCCTGAAGGCCGCGGTGACCCGGCGGCGGCGGATCGCGTTCGGTCCCGTGGTGCGCGGCCGGGAGCGCTGGCTGCGGCAGCGCGGGCTGCTGTCCCTGGCCGAGCACGAGGAGGAGCTGGTGGTCGTCCGTGCCGAACTCCCCGTCTGACACCCCTCGCCCGGCCGGGGCCCCGCGCCGGATCAAGGTCCAGCGCCGGGGGCCGCTCCTGGTGGAGGGGCCGGTGGAGGTGGAGCTGGAGGACGGGACGACGGTGTCCTCCGACCGCTTCCGGGTCGCACTGTGCACCTGCCGTCGCAGCCGGCGCTATCCCTGGTGCGACACCAGCCACCGCGCCCGGTCGTCCGGGGCCGGTGACGGGCCGGCCGCGAAGGAGTGACCGGCCCCCGGGCCGGGAGGACGGCGGACGGCCCCACTCCGTCCGCCGTCCCCGGTGCGGGCCCGCGGGACCCGTACGGCGGCGCTCGCACTCCCCAGTGGCGAGCAGCCGGTCACGCCGCACGGTTCCGGCGGTCCCGGTCTCTCAGAACGTGAAGACGCTCGCGCTGCCCGCGTTCTTCACGCACTCGTTGGCGAAGGTGCGTTCGTAGGAGAGGCGCCGGCCCTGCCAGACGCCGTCGACGGTGACGACCACGGGGGCGTACTCCCGGGTGCACATCACCGAGTCCTCGGCGGCCAGAGCGCCGGGGTCCCCGTCCGCGGCGCGCAGCTCGGCGCAGGCCGCGTCGGCCGCCGGGTGGGTGCCGGAGACGGTCGGGGCGCAGGTCAGGGTGACCGCGCGCAGGGGTGCGGCGGTGGCAGCGCTCTCTCCGTGCCCCACGGTCAGCACCAGGGCCGAGGGGGCGTAGAGCGACGCGGGGGCGGTGGCCGGGGAGGCGAGGGAGGCCCCGGCGAGGGGCCCGCAGACGGCGGTGGCCGTCAGGCCCAGAGTCGCTGCCCAGCGCGCGGTGTTCCGCATTGTGTGCATCCTTCCGCTCGTTTCGAGGGTGGTGCCGGCCCGGCTCGGTCGGTGCCGGAACGGCGAGCGCGAGTCTGCCGAGTCCGGCACCGGAACTCATCTCGACCCCACGGATTTCAGTAACCTTGGGTATTCAATCAGTGGCGTGAAGTCACGGAATTCGAACGTTCCAAGTCCGGAACTGGGCGATTCTTGATCGATTATTGAGATCAGAACTGGCCGAATGGCGTGATCCGCACGTTCGCCAATAGTCCTGAAACACCCCCGAAACAGGCCCGCCGACCCTGGCGGCCACTCCCGGCATACCCACGGGTATGGTGCTGGCTGCGCGAGCTCGACGACGAGAGGCGGACGTGGAATGCCGAAGCACTGGGCGGACTTCCAGTACGAGATCTACCTGAACGGCATGACGGGCGCGGTCCCGCGGCTGCCCACCGACCTGACCCGGCTGGAGGAGCTCACCGAGCGGCGCCTGGGCCCCGGTCCCTTCGGGTACGTCGCGGGCAGCGCGGGTGACGGCAGCACCGCCCGCGCCAACCGGGCGGCGCTGGCCAGGCGCCGGATCGTCCCGCGCATGCTGCGGGACGTCCATGAGCGCGACCTGCGGGCCGAGGTGCTGGGCCGCGACCTGCCCGCACCGCTGGCGCTTGCGCCGGTCGGCGTCCTGTCGATCATGCATCCGGACGCGGAGTCCGCCGCCGCCCGGGCCGCGGCCGCGCAGGGTGTGCCGTACATACTGTCCTCCGCCTCCAGCACGCCCATGGAGCAGGTCGCCGAGGCGATGGGCGAGGCCGAGCGCTGGTTCCAGCTGTACTGGCCCAAGGACCGCGAGGTGGCGCGCAGCTTCCTGGACCGCGCCGGGGCGGCCGGCTACACGGCGCTGTTCGTCACGCTGGACACCCCGCTGCTGTCCTGGCGCCCGCGCGACCTCGACCAGGCGTACCTGCCGTTCCTGCACGGGGTGGGCACCGCCAACTACTTCTCGGACCCGGCCTTCCGGGCCGGTCTGGCCAAGCCGGTGCACGAGGACCCGAACGCGGCGGTGATGCATTTCGTCGGCATGTTCTCCGATCCCGCCAAGTCCTGGCCCGACCTGGCCTTCCTGCGGGAGAACTGGGACGGTCCGATCGTCCTCAAGGGCGTCCTGCACCCGGACGACGCCCGGCTCGCCGCCGACGCCGGGATGGACGGCGTGGTCGTCTCCAACCACGGTGGCCGCCAGGTGGCCGGTTCCGTCGCGGCGGCCGACGCCCTGCCGCGCGTGGCGGAGGCGGTCGGCGACCGGCTCACCGTGCTGTTCGACAGCGGTGTCCGCACCGGCGACGACGTCTTCAAGGCCCTCGCGCTCGGTGCGCGGGCGGTGCTCCTGGGCCGTCCCTACGTCTACGGACTGGGCCTGGACGGACAGGCCGGCGTCGAGCACGTGATCCGCTGTCTGCTCGCCGAACTCGACCTCACCCTGGCCCTGTCCGGGCACGCCTCACCGGCCACGCCGGGGCCCGCCGACCTCGTCGAGGACCCGGCGTGAGGGGACGGTGGCGCCGTCCCCCCGGAAGGTGCGGGTTCCCTCAGCCGCCGGACAGGTCCACGGCCCGCGCGCCCGGGGCGTCGGTGCGGGCGATCGACAGGGAGCCGTCCGCCGCCGGTACCGGTTCGGTGCTCCAGCGCTGGTCGTCGGAGCCGTCGTGCACCTTGACGACGATGTCGGCGTCCGGGGCACGGGTGGTGGTGGCGAGCGCGAGCAGCCTCTGCCCGCGCGGCACCAGCTCCCCCTGCGCGGTGAGGTCGTAGCGCACGTCGTCGCCCCGCTCGGTGCCCTCGTCGGCGCAGGTACCGAGAATGACGACTCCGGCGTCCGCCCGCGAGTCCAGACACAGCCCCGGATCGGCGACGCTGCGCAGCAGCCCGTCGTCCTCGTGGGTCCACTGCTGGGTCCAGGCTTCGGAGCACTTCGCCAGCCGGGCGCCCGCTCCGGCCTTGGGCTCGCCCCGCACGTCGAGGCACAGGTTCGCGGCGACGTTGCGCAGCCGCGTGCGGTCGGCGGACGTGGGCATCCCGGCCGCTCCGGGCGGTTTCGGGCGGCTCGTCGCGGACGTCTCGCCCTCGCCGTCGACGGCGCTGGTGGAGGCGGCCGGATCGGCGCCGCCGCCGTCGTACGACCAGACGCTCACCACCAGCACGATGGCCAGCACTCCGGCGGAGGCGGCGCCGAACTGCCTGAGCACCGACCGGCCCGAGCGCGGCCGGCCCGGAATCCTGCGCACGTGCACGGGAATCCGGCCCAGCAGCCCGGGGCGTGAGCCGCGGTGCCGGGAGGCGCCCTTGGCCAGGGCGCCCAGCGTCGCGCGCGCCGGACGTGAGTCGAGATAGCGCCGGGCGCCCCAGCCGAGCACGGCCTCGGCGATCAGCGTGCCCAACTCCCGCTCGAAGTGACCGAGTTGGTCGGCGGCGTGCCGACAGTGCCGGCAGTCCGCCAGATGCTTGCGGACGTCCGGCAGCAGGGCGCCGCCCCGGCGGATCGGGACGTCGAGCAGCCGGCTCTGGAAGCGGCACTCCTGGCTCGGCGCGAGCTGCCTGTGGGCGTGCAGACAACCCTCGCGGAATTTCTCACGCGCTTGTTCGAGAGTGGCCGACGCGGTGTCGGTATCCATGCCGAGCAGACCGGCCGGGACACTTATGGACTCCCCTTCAACCTCCGTGTGCCACAGCAAACAACGGGCCGGTCCGGGAAGAGAGGCGAATGCCCGGGCGGCCAGCGTGCGGTTTTCCGGAGTCAGGGACTTCGCCGCCCGCATACCGCGCCCGCCGGCGGGTTTGAGCAGGTGCGGCAGCACGCCGGATATCGCGTCGTCGGCGGACCACTGGCGGACCGTGTCACGCACGGCCACCAGCAGGCGCGGGCGCAGCGCGGTGGCCGGTTCGCCCTGGGCGAGACGGGCCAGCACCCGGTGCCAGGCGGCGGCGGTGACCATGGCGGTGACCTCGGCCGACGTGGCGAGGCAGATGGTCGCGTAGTCGTGCGCGGGCTGCCAGTGGCGGGCCATCAGCAGCGCGGCGATCCGGGTGGCCTCGCTCTCCGGACCGTCCCGGAGCCGCGCGGCCAGCAACTCGTCGGACTCCCCGGGGTCGCCGCCGGAGGGCGGGTAGGCAGGCCGAGGGGGGTGGGGGGTGGGCACTGAGATGTTCCTTCCCACGCGCAGGTGACTCAGAAGTTCGGATCGCCGAAAAGGACCCACGGATTGGTGTGTACCTCTTGGGCGTGGCGCGGGAGGTGTGAATTCGCCATGGCGAAATCGGACCCGGCCCGTCAAAGCGCGTGCGAGACCCGGCCTTTACCCCCCGCACGGGTGCTTCACTCTCGCACAAACCACTCATGGTCAACAAGGCGACCGAGCAACCTCGGCCGCCTTTGAAAGAAGGTCAGAATCCCCGGCATGCCAAGAGGGCCGCACCGGCATTCCACTTTCTCGAGCGGAAGCGGCGCGACCCTCGACGGGGGGCGGCGGCAGGGTCAGCCGGTCAGCCCAGATCCGCCACGAAGGAGGCCATGCGGGCCAGTGCGGCGTTCCAGTTGATGGTGTGCTCGTTGGTCGACCAGGACTGGATGTCGTCGATGAAGCAGAACTGACCGACACAGCCCTGGAGTTTGCTCTGCGCGTAGGGGTCCTGGATGCTCGAGTTCGGACCGCCGGACAGCGTGCCGTCGGGCGGCGCGGGCAGCGCCGGGTCGAGCTGGTGGGCGTACCAGCGGCTGTGCTGGTTGTGCGCGTTGACCTCGCCGTATCCGGTGACGTACGACATGTTCAGCGCGTTGCGGCCGAGGATGTAGTCCATGCTCTGGACGGCGCCGTCACGGTACTGGGAACCGCCGGTGATGTCGTAGGCGGTGGCGAGGACGACCGCGTTGTTCAGGATCTGGTGGCTGGAACCCCAGTCGTACACGTTGCCGTCGGGGGCGTAGGGCATGCCGTACGGGTGCGCCTTCAGCGTGGCCAGGTAGCCGTCGGCGCCCCGGACGACGGAGCGGCGGACCTGGTCCCGGCCGGGGAGCCGGCTGGGCACGGTCGCCAGGTCCAGCCGGGCGGCGGCCGCGGTGCGTGCCCAGTCGAAGCCGATCGGGCCGAAGATGTCGGCGGTGTGGACCGGGGAGTCCAGCACGTACTCCTTGAAGCCCCGCTCCCCCGTCGTCAGGTACAGCTCGGCCGCGGCCCAGTAGAACTCGTCGGCGACCTCGCCGTCGGGGTAGGCGCCGCCGCCGATGCCGTCGCTCTCGTCGGCGAGCAGGTCCGGGTGGGCGAGCGCCGCGGCCCAGGCGGTGCGGGCGGCGTCGAGCGCCTCCGCGGCGAACTCCCGGTCGTAGGGGCGGTACAGGCGGGCGGCCTGCGCGGCCGTCGCCGCCAGGTTGAGGGTCGCCGCGGTGGTCGGCGGGTGCAGCTCACGCTTCTGCGGGTCGTCGCTCGGCAGCAGCGGCAGCCCGGTCCACTGCTCGTCGTGGATCTTGTGGTGGGCCATGCCGGCCAGCGGCTGTCCGTCCGGCACCTGCATCTTCAGCAGGAACTCCAGCTCCCAGCGGGCCTCGTCGAGGATGTCCGGCACCTTGTTGCCGCTCTCGGGGATGTCGAGCGAACCGTCGCCGAGCTTCGAGGGCTCCCCGGTGCGGGCGTGCAGCGAGCGCTCGTAGGTGCTGAGCAGCTCCCAGGTCGAGATGCCGCCGTTGACGACGTACTTGCCGTGGTCGCCGGCGTCGTACCAGCCGCCGGAGACGTCGAGGGTGTAGTCGCACACGCCGGGTTGGCAGGGCACCTCGGTGTCGCCCTGGTTCGGTGCCGTGCCCACGTGTCCGGCGGGGCGTCCGTAGCCGGGGCGGAGTCCGTCGCTGATGGTGGTGCCGCTGCGCTGCGTGTAGTAGTACTTCGCGGAGTCCAGGCGCAGCCGCTCGTAGGCGGCCGTGCCGATGTCGAAGGGGCGGCTGGTCTCGCCGTCGGCGACGAGCGCGTAGCCCTCGCCGCGCTTCTTGTAGCGGCCGAAGTCGATCGAGTGGACGTTCTGTCCGGAGGAGGCGTCGACGCCCCGGGGCACGCTCCAGCCGCGGGCGACGACCCGTCCGGCGTCGTTCTTCAGCTGCCACGGCAGTCGGGACGTGGCGTCGGTGACGAGGGTGGCGTTCTTCGGGCCCGACGGCAGGTAGGCGACCTGGTTGACCCGCACCCGGGGCCCGGTGTCCGGCACGTACGGCTCGGGCTCCACGCCGCCCAGCAGCGACACGTCGTCCACGCAGAACCGCCAGGCGTCGGGCGTACCGCCGAGCTGGAAGCCGACCTGGCCCTGGGCTGTGTCGACGGGCGAGGTGAAGGTGTACGAGTAGGTGTTGCCCGAAACGCTCAGCTGCGGGCTGACCTCGAAGTAGGTGTCGTACGGGGACACCGACAGGCCGACGATCGCCCGGACCACGTGGTCGGCGGGCGCGCCGGTGGCGGTGAAGGAGAACTTGTACGACTCCCCCGCGACCAGGGTGACGTCGTTCTGGCCGAGGGCGGCGTCCCAGCGGTTGGCGGTGCCGCCGGGGGCGTCGGCGCACAGCCGGCCGTCGGTCACGGCGGCGGTGACGTTGCTGCTCGTCCACCAGGAGTCGGTGCCGTTGTCGAAGGTGCCGTTCCTGACCTGCTCGGTCTCCTCGGCGCCGGCCGGGGCGGCGGGCAGCGCGGTGACGGCCGCCGCCAGCAGGGCCGTCAGGGAGACGAGCGCGGTTCTGCGTCTTTTCACGTCCGGGCTCCTCGGGAGAGGTGGCGCTCGCCGCTGATGGGAGCGCTCCCAAATCGGGTCGCAGGACATGCTTGTGGCAGACATGACACGCCGTCAACGGTCCGGACGGGACCGGTTTCCCGACCGGCTCCCGCCCGGAACGTCGTACGGCGACTCAGGCGGCGGGCGCCTCCAGACGGCTGACGCGGATCGCTCCCCGCGCCTCGCCCGGGTGACGGCTGGTCAGCGTGAGGCGGACCCGGGAGCCGCGCAGCGGGTCGAAGGTGACGACCGTGGGCGCGTCGGAGGCGGTGGCCCAGTCGGTCCGCGCCCCCTTGGCCGTACGCCAGGCACGGCCGTCCCAGACGGCGACCTCGACGGTCGCGGGCAGACTGTGCCCGTCGTCCACGGTGAAGGAGACCTCCACCCGGTCGTAGCCGCGCGTGCGTCCGTGGTCGACCGAGATCCAGTCCTCGGCGCGGGCCCCGTCGAAGGCGGGCAGCAGGGCGGTGGCCGCCTTGTGGAAGCCGTTGGACCAGCCGGTGGCCGGGTCGCCGTCGAGCACGGCGGCGGGGAGGGTGTCGGGCCGCCCGGAGTAGCTTGCGTCGGCGTGCGGGTGGTCCACGGGCGCCGGGTGCTCGGGGCGGAACTCCTGGGCCGGTGTGGTCGCCCGGTCCGGGGCCCGCCGGGCGCGGACCGTCGCCGTACCGGTGCGCAGCCCGTCCGCGCGGGCCGTCACCCGGACCGTGCCCGTCCCGGTGCCGGACCGGACGATCGCGAGCGCCTTGCCGTGGAAGGCGGTGCGCGTGGACGCCTGGTAACGCTCGGCGCTCTCCTGGCGGCCGTTGTCGAGTCCGGCCAGCGAGCCGCCCGCGACGTCGAAGGAGATCAGGTGCTCGGCGCCGGGCACCACCACCCCGTGCCGGTCGACCACCTCGGCGGTCACGAAGACCAGGGAGCGGCCGTCGGCGGCGACGGTCTCGCGGTCCGGGGCGAGGCGCAGGGCGTGCGGCGTCCCGGCGGTGCGCAGGACGTCGGTGGCCACCGCCCTGCCGTTCCGCCGGGCGACGGCCTTCAGCTCGCCCGCCTCGAAGGGCACCTTCCAGGCCAGGTGCAGCTTGCCCGCGCTGCCGTTGGGACTGGTGTAACTGCCGGGGTAGGGGCCGTCGGTGAAGGTCTTGTCGTCGCCGGTGGCCTCGGTGGTCTCCAGGTACGTCCGGCCGTCGACCGTCTTCTTCCTGTCGAAGCGGCGGGTGCCGAGGGACTTCCCGTTCAGGTACAGCTCGACGGTGTCGACGTTGGTGTACGCCCAGACCTCGACGGTGTCGCCCTCGCGGTGGTTCCACGTCGTCGGCAGCAGGTGGACCATCGGCTCGTCCGTCCACTGGCTGCGGAAGAGGTGGTACATGTCCTTCGGGAAGCCGGCCGTGTCGACCGCGCCGAAGAAGGACGCCTTGACCGGGAAGACGTCGTACGGCGTCGGTTCCCCGATGTAGTCGATGCCGGACCACAGGAACTGCCCGGCGAACCACTTGCGGTCCCGGTCCTTCTTGTGGCCGTACTCGCCGCTCATCGTCCAGGAGGCGAGGTTGTTGTCGTAGGAGGAGGTGGCCCGCCCGCCCGGGGTGTGGTTCTCGCCGGTGTTCAGGTGCTCCGGTTCCTGGTAGGTGCCGCGGGTGGAGGTCTCGGAGGACGACTCGGACTCGAAGAGGAACAGGTGCGGGTAGGCCGCGTGCAGGTCGTCCACCGACTTGGCGGTGTTGTAGTTGAGGCCGAGTCCGTCCAGCTTGGCCAGCATCAGGTCGGCGGCGGAGCCCTTGGCGGGCAGCCGGCGGTACTTGTCGGAGCCGATGACCAGGGGGCGGGTGTCGTCGGCGGCGCGGATGGCGTCGATGATCCGGTCGGCCATGGCGAGTCCGGCGGTGGAGGTGGAGTCGGGGACCTCGTTGCCGATGGACCACATGACGACGGCGGGCGAGTTGCGGGCCGCGAGCACCATCTCGGTGGCGTCCTGCTCGCACCACTCGTCGAAGAACCGGCCGTAGTCGTAGCGGTTCTTGCCGGTGCGCCAGCAGTCGAAGGCCTCCACCAGCATGATGATGCCCATTTCCTCGCAGACCTCGATCATCTCGGGCGAGGGCGGGTTGTGCGAGGTGCGGAAGGCGTTGACGCCCATCGACTTCATGAGGGTCATCTGGCGGCGGATGGCGTCGATGCTGACGGCGGCGCCGAGCGCGCCGAGGTCGTGGTGCAGGTCGACGCCCTTGATCTTGGCGTACCCGCCGTTGAGGTGGAAGCCCTCGTCGGGGTCGACGTGGAAGGTGCGGATACCGAACGGGGTGCGGTACGTGTCGACGCTCCGGCCGCCGACGCGCAGTTCGGTGCGCAGGGTGTACCGGTGCGGTTCCGCGAAGTCCCACAGTCGCGGGTGCCTGACGGTGAGTTCGTGGGTCTCGGTCGCCGTGTCGGTGACGTCCACGGTGGAGGCGGTGCGGGCCACGGTGCGTCCGTCGGCGTCCTCGACCGTCGACCGGATCTCGACCTCGCGGGCGCTGCCCGAGGCGTTCACCACGGACGTCTCCACCCGGACGACGGCGCTCTCCCCGCTCACCCGCGGCGTGGTGACGTACGTGCCCCAGCGCCGTACGTGCACCGGCTCGGTGACGACGAGGCGGGCCTCGCGGTAGATGCCGCTGCCGGAGTACCAGCGGCTGCTGGGCAGCTGGTTGCGCACCCGCACCGCGAGGACGTTCTCGGTGCGGCCGTCGGTGTGCACCAGGTCGGTGAGGTCGAGGGCGAAGCCGGTGTAGCCGTAGGGGTGGCGGCCGGCCTCCCGGCCGTTGCAGTGGACGCGGGCGTCCATGTACACGCCGTCGAACTCGACCGAGATCCGCTTCCCGGCGAGCGCCGGCGGCAGCGTGAACGCGAGCCGGTACCAGCCGAGGCCGCCCGGCAGGAAGCCGGTGCCGCTGGTGGTGCCGTGCTCGGTGGTGGGCGTCTGCTCGATGCTCCAGTCGTGCGGGACGGCGACCTCGCGCCACGCCGAGTCGTCGTGGGCGGGATCGGCGGCGTCCGTGGAGTCCTCGGCCGCTCCGTCGGGGTCCACCAGTCTGAAGCGCCAGCCGTCGCGCAGGGCGACGGTACTGCGGCCTGCGGAGCCGCCGGTCGCGTCCGCGGCCCGTACCGACGGGGCGGCGAGTGCCGTCCCCACCGCGGGCGTGGCGGCGGAGGCGATCAGAACCGATCTACGCGTGACCGTCATGACGGGTCTCCCTCAGCAGAACTCATCGAGGCTCATCAGAACTCAGAAGTACTCACAAGCGATCGCGAACAAACAGATTCTGTCGTCGGGCCATACGCGCCCGTCAAGGGCACGGAAAGCACTTTCTACCCTGCCCCGCCCGGACCACCCGGCGTCCTGCGCGACGGTCGGGCTCCGTGGGGCCGGTGAGTTCGGGGTCCGCGCGGGGCCCGAACCCACTAGGCTGGGAACAAGGTGACGCGCTGATCACTGTGAGTGTGCGCAATGGAGTGGCGACGATGAGTCCGGTCAACCCGTTCGACGATGCCGCCACGGCCCGCGCCGTCGTCGACGGCTCCGGCACCTTGCGCGAGTGGAACGAGGGCGCCCGCCTGCTGCTCGGCCACCCGGCCGCCGAGGTGGTGGGGCGTCCTGCCGCCGACCTGCTCGCGGACGGTCGCGACGGCACACCCCCCGGACGCGACGACGAACAGTGGAGCGGCACCCTGGCGCTGCGGCACCGCGACGGGCACACCGTGTCGGTGTGGGTGCTCGCGCACCGCAGACCGGCGGCGGACGACGCCCCGGCCACGTGGCTGGCCGTCACCCCGCTGGACTCCGGTCCCGAACCGGAGGACGATCCGCTGGTCAGAGCGGCCCTCGCCCAGTCGCCCTGCGCCATGATGATCTTCGACGACCGACTCCTGCTGCGCGGGGTCAACGACGCCATGGCGCGTCTGCTGGGACTGCCGCCGGACCGGGTGCGCGGTCTGCGGGCCACCGACATCAGCGGCCGGCCGCAGAACGCCGAACTGGAACGGCAGATGCGGCGAGTGCTGACCTCCGGCCGCCGGCACGACATGCAGACCCGTCTCAAGGCCGTCGGCGAGAGCCGCGCCCACGCGTGGAACGCCCGGATCGCACCGCTCACCGACGCCGACGGTCAGGTGTGCGGCGTGTGTGTGAGCGCCCACGACTTCACGGAGCAGCACCGCGCCCGAGAGCGGCTGCAACTGGTCAACGAGGCCAGCGTGCGCATCGGCACCACCCTCGACGTCACCCGTACGGCGCAGGAACTGGCGGACGTGTGCGTGCCCGCGCTCGCCGACTTCGTCAGCGTCGACCTGCTGGACCCGCACGAGCACGGCGGTGAGCCCGCAGCCGTGGTCGAGCCGCCGGTCGGCCTGCGCCGCACGGCGCACCGGTCGGTCACCGCCGACTGCCCGCAGGCGGTGGCCGCGACCGGAGAGCTGGACGTCTACCCGGCCGGCTCCCCCCAGGCCGAGTGCCTGCTCTCGGGGCAGGCCATCGTGGCCGCCGAGGCATACGGCGATCTGGAACGCTGGCTGCAGTGGGACCCCGCCCGCCTGCGGCGGGTGAAGGAGTACGGCATCCACTCCACGATGTCGGTGCCGCTCCAGGCCCGCGGTACCACCCTCGGCGTCGCGGTCTTCACCCGGTTCCGGCGTCCCGACCCGTTCGCGCACGACGACGTGCTGCTGGCCGAGGAGGTCAGCGCCCGCGCCGCCGTCTGCATCGACAACGCCCGCCGCTACTCGCGCGAGCGCGAGGCCACACTGACCCTGCAGCGCAGCCTGCTGCCCCGGTGGCTGCCGCCCACCGCCGCGGTGCAGGCGACCTCCCGCTACCTTCCGGCGGCCCGCTCGGGCGTCGGCGGCGACTGGTTCGACGTCATCCCGCTGTCCGGTATGCGGGTCGCCATGGTCGTCGGGGACGTCGTCGGCCACGGGATCCCGGCCTCGGCCACCATGGGCCGGCTGCGCACCGCCGTGCGCACCCTCGCCGACATCGACCTGACGCCCGAGGAGTTGCTCACCCACCTCGACGACCTGGTGGTACGGCTGTCCGAGGAGTCCGGCGACGACCGGGCGGGCGAGGTCGGCGCGACGTGTCTGTACGTGGTGTACGACCCGGTGTCGCGGCACTGCGCCATGGCACGGGCCGGGCACCCGGCACCCGTGCTGATCCCGCCGGACGGCCCGCCCGAGCAGGTCGAACTGCCCTCCGGGCCACCGCTGGGCGTGGGCGGGCTCCCGTTCGAGTCGGCCGAGCTGGAGCTGCGCGAGGGCAGCGTGCTGGCACTCTACACCGACGGTCTGGTCGAGAGCCGGGACCGGGACACCGACGCCGGCCAGGCGCTGCTGCGCGAGGCGCTGGCCGCCCCCGCCGACTCCCTGGACGCCGCCTGCGACCGCGTACTGCACACCCTCCTCCCCGCGGGCAGCGCCGCCGACGACGTGGCCCTGCTGCTGGCCCGCACCCGGGGGCTGCCCGCCGGACAGGTCGCCACCTGGGACATCCCGGCCGACCCCGCACTGGTCGCCCCGGTACGCAAGCAGGTACTCGAACAACTGTCCAACTGGGGCCTGCTGGAGGCGACCTTCACCGCCGAGCTGGTCGTGAGCGAACTGGTCACCAACGCCATCCGGTACGGCTCCCCGCCGATCCGGCTCCGGCTGATCCACGACACGGCCACGCTGATCTGCGAGGTCTCCGACACCAGCCACACCGCGCCGCATCTGCGCCGGGCCAGGACCTGGGACGAGGGCGGGCGCGGCCTGCTCCTCGTGGCCCAGCTCACCCAGCGCTGGGGCAGCAGGCACACGGCCGAGGGCAAGACGATCTGGGCGGAGCTGGGACTGCTCGACGACGAGGAGTGAACAACTCGCCTCGATGCGGAGTGCGCCCCCTCGTTTCCCGGACCGCGCGACGGGACACTCGACAGGAGGGAGCACACGGTGCCGGTCGCCGAGGGACCGGGTGCGAGAACCTGACGGGAGTGTGGAGAAGCGATGGCTGACACGTCCCAGCCGGTACGCCGGGCGGCCCTGTTCGCGAGCGGGGTCGCGTTGCTCGGTCTGCTGACCGCCTGCGGCAGCGAGAGCGCCACGTCGAGCGGCACCCCGGAGCCCGGCAAGGCCGCCCGCAGCAGCAGCACCGACCCGGGCAGCAGCAGCGCGGACCCGGGCAGCGGCTCCGCGACGCCCGGCGACACCGCCCCGGCGGTCGGTGCCACGCCCAGCGACACCGCGGGTTCGGCCTCCGCTTCGGCCCGCACCGACGGCCGATGCCACACCTCCGAACTGCGGGCCGCCGTCGGCCGCGTGGACCCGGGGGCCGGTCAGCGCAACTTCCCCGTCGTGCTGACCAACACCTCGGAGCGCACCTGCACGATGTACGGCTATCCCGGCGCCGCCTTCGTGGACGCGTCCGGCAAGCAGCTGGGCCCGGACCCCGAGCGGGCGCCCGGCTCCCCGCAGACGGTCACGCTGACGCCGGGCAAGAGCGCGTGGGCCGGGCTGTCGTTCTCCAGTCCGCAGATCAGCGGCGCCCGCACGGCCACTCCGGCGGCGCTGCTCGTCACGCCGCCGGACGAGCGGGAGCCCCTCACGGTGAAGTGGACGGCCGGTGAGGTCCCGGTCGGCGGCAACGCGTCGTCGGTGTCCGTCACCGCCCTGGACGCGGGCACCGGCCCCTGAGGCACCCGTCCTCGAAGTGCCGGTCCGTGATCAGTGACCGGCGATCGGGTGCGGCGCGTAGGGCCGCTCCAGTTCCTCCGTCTCCTTCTCGCTGAGCGTCAGTTCGACCGCCGCCACGGCGTCCTCGAGATGGCCCGGCTTGGAGGCGCCGACGATGGGCGCGGTCACCGGGTCCTGGTGCAGCAGCCACGCCAGGGCCACCTGGGCGCGCGGGACCCCGCGCTCGCCCGCGATGCGGGTGACGGCCTCGACCACGGCGCGGTCGCCCTCCTGGTACAGGGTGCTGCCGAAGTTGTCGGTGGCGCTGCGCCCCGTGGCGGTGTCCCAGTCACGGGTGAGGCGGCCGCGGGCGAGCGGGCTCCAGGGCAGCACGCCGACGCCCTGGTCAGCGCAGAGGGGCAGCATCTCGCGCTCCTCCTCGCGGTAGACGAGGTTGTAGTGGTTCTGCATGGACACGAACTTGGTCCAGCCGTTCCGCTCGGCCGTGTACTGCATCTTGGAGAACTGCCAGGCGTACATCGAACTGGCCCCGATGTAGCGGACCTTGCCCGCCTTGACCAAGTCGTGCAGGGCCTCCATCGTCTCCTCGACCGGGGTGTGCGGGTCGAAGCGGTGGATCTGGTAAAGGTCGACGTAGTCGGTGCCCAGGCGCCGCAGGCTGTGCTCGATCTCGGTCATGATCGCCTTGCGGGACAGCCCGGCGCCGTTCGGCCCGGGGCGCATCCGGCCGTTCACCTTGGTCGCGAGCACGATGTCGTCGCGGCGCGCGAAGTCCCCGAGCGCCTTGCCGACGATCTCCTCGCTGGTGCCGTCGGAGTAGACGTTGGCCGTGTCGAAGAAGGTGATGCCGGCCTCCAGCGCCTGCCGGATCAGCGGGCGCGAGGCCTCCTCGTCGAGGGTCCACTCGTGCGTGCCGCGGTCGGGCACGCCGTAGGTCATGCAGCCCAGGCAGACCCGCGACACGTCCAGGCCCGTCGAACCGAGCTTCACGTACTGCATCGTTGCCGCTCCTGTCTTCGCCGATCATCGGTACCAGGGCGAGCGTACGTCTTCGTGCGGGCTCGAACCCCGTCCGGTCAGCGTCGTTCGAGCAGGTCCAGTGCCCTCTCCCAGCCGAACTCCGGGCGGTCCCCGTCCTCCCCCGCGTCCCCGGTGTACGGGTCGCCGAAGCGCACGCCCATGCCGCGCAGCCGGGCCAGGCTCTGACCGTACGCGGGGTGGGAGGCCAGCGCGTCGGCCACGCAGGGCAGGACGGCGACGGGGACACCCAGACCACTCGCCTCGCACAGGGTGGCCACGGCAAGGGTGTCGGCCAGGCCCGCGGCCCACTTGTTGATCGTGTTGAAGGTGGCGGGCGCGACCACGACGGCGTCGGGCGCCGGGAAGGGCCGCGGATCGCCCGGTGTGCGCCAGGCCGAGCGGACCGGGCGGCCGGTGCGCGCCTCGACGGCGGCCACGTCGAAGAAGCCGCCCATGGCGACCGGTGTCGCCAGGACCCCGACCTCCCAGCCGCGTTCCCGCGCCGCGTGGATCAGCCGGCCGACGTCTTCGGCCACGCCCGCGGCGCAGACGACGACGTAGAGGAAGGGGCTCGCGCCGTTGTCATTTCCCGCCTGTTCGCTCACCCCGGAACCCTACTCAACGGGCGTCGGACGCCGGCGTCGGGCCGGGAGCGAGGTGCGGGTGCCGGGGTCAGCCCACCCGCTCCGACACGGTGATCGCGCCCACGGGGCACGCGCGGGCCGCCTCCCGTACCAGCGCGCTGCCGCCGCCGTCCTCGCGGCCGGGCCTGAGTGTGCTGTAGCCGTCGTCGTCCTGGGTGAACACATCGGGGGCGGTCAGGGCGCACTGGCCCGCGCCGATGCAGGTGTCCTTGTCGATGCCGATACGCATGTGGCGACCCTCCTACCAGGTCACGGGGAGTTCCAGCATCCCCTGGATCGTGTCGCCGGGTTTGAAGGGGATCTCCTCCGCCGGGACGGCCGGTCGCAGCGTGGGCAGCCGCTCGAAGAGGGTGTGCAGGGCGATCTCCAGTTCGGCGCGGGCCAGGTTCTGACCGAGGCACTGGTGGATGCCGAATCCGAAGGCGACGTGGTGGCGGGCGGGGCGGTGCCAGTCGAGGGCGTCCGGGTCGGGGTAGACGGACTCGTCCCGGTTGATGACCGAGGTCGAGAAGACGACCGCGTCTCCGGCCCGGATGGTCTGCCCGTCCACCTCGATGTCCTCGGTGGCCATCCGCAGCAGCCCGTCCGCGATCGACAGGAGGCGCATCAGCTCCTCCACGGCGCCGGGCAGCAGGGCGGGATCCGCGCGCAGTTCGGCCAGCCGCCGGGGGTTGGTCAGGAGAGTGAAGGTGCCCAGCGAGATCATGTTGGCGGTCGTCTCGTGGCCCGCGACCAGCAGGATCACCGCGACCGCGATCAGCTGGTCGCGGTCGATGCCGCCCTCGTCCAGCTGCCGCCGGACCAGGTCGTCCAGCAGGCCGTCGCCGGGTGCCCTCCGCTTGTGGTCGACCAACTCCCCCAGATACGCCTCCAGTCGGTCGCGAGCGTCCTTGGTGTCGGCGGGCAGGGGGCCGCGCAGCAGCCGGCGGGACTGTTCCTCGAAGAAGTCGTGGTCGGCGTAGGGCACGCCGAGCAGCGCGCAGATCACCATCGAAGGCACGGGCAGCGCGAAGGCCGTCACCAGATCGACGGGCGGACCCTGCGCGATCATCGCGTCGAGCCGTTCGTCGACGATGCGCTGAATGCGCGGGCGCAGCGCGGCAGCGCGTTTGAGGGTGAACTCCGGGAGCACCATCTTGCGCTGGGCGCGATGTTCGGGGTCGTCCACGCCGAGCAGGGCGGCCCTGCGCCCGCGTACGGCGGCCAGACGCGCCGAGGTGGCGGGGAAGCCGTCGCGGGTGCGGTCGGTCGACAGGCGTTGGTCGGCCAGCAGCCGGCGGGCGGCGGCGTGTCCCGTCACCAGCCAGGCCGGGCGGCCGTCGTAGAGCGTGATCCGGGCCAGCGGCCGGGCGGCGCGCAGCGGGTCGTAGGCGGCGGGCGGGTGGTAGGGACAGGTCCGGTTCTGCGGGAAGGCGACGGGGTGCGCCGTTCCCGTGTCCGTCGTCGTGTCGGTGTCCGTCGTCGTGTCGGTGTCCGTCATGGAAGACCTCGCAGACGAAGAGAGCGTCGTACCGATCTTCATTAGATGCCTCGGGCATCTATGGGGCGATGGCAAGTTCGGCCAGATCGGTGGCGGGAGCAGACTGGCCGGGGATCACCGGTCAGGGGCGGCAGGAACCCTTCCGGGCGGTCGGGTCCGCGGCGCGAGTGGCGCGATCGGGACCTCCGGCGGCCCCGGCCGCGCCCTGGAACTGGCCGAGCGGCACGGTCCGACCGACCGGCGGCCGGAGTGGCTCCGTCCGGATGTCCGCGCGGCCACGGGGTACGAGGGGCAGGATGCGGTAAGGATGGTCACGCGCCGGTCGTTGGTGTCCACCGGTCCGGCCGGCCTCACGTCACGACGACTACGGACGGATGCACATGCCTCTTGACGGCGAGTACGAACCGAGCCCGACGCAGTGGGTGCGCGAACAGGTCGAGCTGTACGAGAGCTCGGGCGGCACCAAGGGCACGACTCTGAGGGACACCGGCCTGCCGGTGATCGTGCTGACCACCCGGGGCGCGCGGAGCGGCAAGCTGCGCAAGACGCCGCTGATGCGCGTCGAGCACGAGGGCCGCTATGCCGCGGTCGCCTCCCTGGGCGGGGCTCCCAAGCACCCGGTCTGGTACTTCAACGTGACCGCCGATCCCCGGGTGGAGCTCCAGGACGGCCCGGTGAAGCAGGACATGACGGCCCGTGAGGTGACCGGCGCGGAGAAGGCCGAGTGGTGGGAGCGCGCCGTCGCGGCGTTTCCGCCGTACGCCGACTACCAGGAGAAGACGGACCGGGAGATCCCCGTCTTCGTCCTGGAGCCGTCCGACGCGAGCTGAACCGGGCGCGCCGAAGTTTCCCGGATCGGTGTGCATGGACCGGCCCGTGCCGGGAACACGTTGTTCAGGCCCCGCCGCGTTCCCCCGTCGCGGCGGGGCCTTCCGCTGCCTCCCGCGTGGGCCGGTCCGTGACGTCGAGGAAGACCTGCCCCGCCTCGGGGACGGTGCGTGCGATCGACCTCTTGATGCGCACGGCGACCTCCTCCACCCGTTCGCTGTCCAGGCCCGGCACGAGATCGACGCGTGCGGCCACCAGGGTCGAGTCGAGGCCGGTCTTCATGGTGAACAGCGCCTCGACGCTGTCGATCTCGGGCTGGGCCCGCAGCAGCGCCCGGATCCGGCCGCTGGCCTCGGGGTCGGCGGCCTCGCCGATCAGCTGGTCGCGGGCCTCGCGGCCCAGCCGGTAGGCCACGTAGACGAGCAGTGCGCCGATGCCGAGCGAGGCACAGGCCTCCCACACCACCTGCCCGGTGACCATGTGCAGCGCCATGCCGGTCATGGCGAGGCTGACGCCGAGCACCGCGGTGCCGTCCTCGGCGACGACCGTGCGCAGCGCCGGGTCCCGCAGCCCGTCGGCGAGCCCGCCCTGGCCCCGCACCTGGTGCAGGGCCCGCAGCAGGGAGCCGCCCTCCGCCAGCAGGGCGATGCCGAGCACGATCAGACCGGCCACGTAGCCGCTGAGGCTCTCGTCCGCTCCGTTGCGCAGGGCCTCGGCGCCCTGGAAGAAGGAGAAGCAGCCGCCCATGACGAAGATGCCGACGGCCGCGAGCAGCGACCAGAAGAACCGTTCCTTCCCGTAGCCGAAGGGGTGCTTGCGGTCGGCGGGGCGACGGCTGCGGCGCAGTGCGGCAAGGAGGAAGATCTCGTTCAGGCTGTCCGCGACCGAGTGGGCCGCCTCCGACAGCAGCGCGGGCGACCCCGCGATGAACCCGCCGACCGCCTTGGCGACGGCGATGATCAAGTTGGCAGCCAGGGCCACGAGTACGGTGACGCGTGTCCTGCGGTCGGCCTTCCGGCCCGGCTTCTCTTCCCCGGCTGTCCCACTCACGAAGCCCCGACTGCCCCGGCCGGCGCGACTCACACCCCGCCTTGCGGGTGGCCACCAGTGCCGACGGGCGAAAACGGGGAACGCCTACACAGGGACACACGGACAGCGGAGAGGCAGTGCCATGAGCGGTGACGACGGGACCCCCGGCAACAGCGGCTACGGGACGAAGGCGTTCAAACGCTCCCGGAGCCATTTCGCGGACCGGATCACGGCGGACGGCCGGGACGGCTGGCCGGTGGAGGCCGGCCGCTACCGGCTGGTGGTGAGCCGCGCCTGTCCCTGGGCGAGCCGGGCCCTGGTCTCCCGGCGGCTGCTCGGTCTGGAGGACGCCCTGTCCCTGGCGGTCGCCGACCCGATCCAGGACGACCGCAGCTGGCGGTTCACGCTGGACCCGGACGGCCGGGACCCCGTCCTCGGCATCCGCTATCTCAGCGAGGCCTACGACCGGCGGGAGACCGGCTACCCGGGCGGGGTGAGCGTGCCCGCGGTCGTGGACGTGCCCAGCGGGAAGCTCGTGACCAACGACTACCAGCAGATCACGCTCGACCTCGCGACCGAGTGGACCTCCCTGCACCGGCCGGGTGCGCCCGACCTGTATCCGCAGGCCCTGCGCGACGAGATCGACACGGTGATGTCCGACGTGTACGAGGACGTCAACAACGGCGTGTACCGGGCGGGTTTCGCCACCGGCCAGGAGGAGTACGAGACCGCGTGCGCGGGGGTGTTCCGACGGCTGGAGCAGCTGACGCCCCGGCTGGAACGGCAGCGCTACCTGGTCGGCGACACGATCACGGAGGCGGACATCCGGCTGTTCACGACGCTGGTCCGCTTCGACGCGGTCTACCACGGCCACTTCAAGTGCAACCGCTGGAAGCTGATGGAGAACCCGGTGCTGTGGGGGTATGTCCGCGACCTGTTCCAGACGCCCGGATTCGGGGACACCGTCGACTTCGACCACATCAAACGCCACTACTACCAGGTGCACACCGGCATCAACCCGACCGGCATCGTGCCCATGGGCCCGGACCTGACCGGCTGGCTCACGCCCCACCACCGGCAGGAACTGGGCGGCCGTCCGTTCGGCGACGGCACCCCGCCGGGGCCGGTCCGGGCCGACGAGGAGGTACCGGTACGGGGCAGGCCCTGACCCGGTACGCATACGACTGCAAGCACACAGAAGGCTAGGAGATTCCCATGGCGAAGACAGCGAAGAAGAAGAAGCTCCCCCTCGCCTACAAGCCCGTCGGCTTCGCGCTCGGCTGGCTGGGCGGCACGCTGGCCGGGATGACGTTCCAGAAGACCTGGAAGGTGATCCGGCACGAGGACGACGCACCCGACGCGCTGGACCCGGACCGCGGCTGGGGCGAGATCCTGCTGGCCGCGGCGATCCAGGGCGCCATCTTCGCCGCGGTGCGCAGCGCCGTGGACCGCACGGGCGCCAAGGTCATCCAGCGATCCACCGGGGCCTGGCCGGTCGCCGGGAGCGGCGGCCGGGACTGACCCCCCGCGGACGCCCCCTATCCCTGTTTGGGTGCCGTGGACGCGAGGGCGTGGCGGAGGGTGAAGGAGTGGCCGGCCGGGTCGGAGAAGCCGCGTTCCTCGTGCGGGCCGGCCGGGTCCTTCGCCTCCACCGGCCGCCCGCCGAGCCCCACGATCACGCGTTCGGCCTCGTCCAGGTCCGCCACCACGAAGTCCAGGTGGACCTGGAGGGAGTTCTCCGGGCGCGGCCAGCTCGGCGGGGTGGCGTTCACGTCCCGCCGGAAGGCCATGCGGAAACCGCGGGGGCCCTCGATCTCGATCCGGTTGGCGCTCACTTCGCTCTCCTCCGCCCCCAGCAGCCCCTTGTAGAACTCGGCGAGCCGCTCGGGTTCGGCGCAGTCGAGCACCACGACGCCCGCGTTGACCAGTGCCATGTCTCCTCCGATGGGTCGCGGGCGTGGGACGTCGTGCCCCGTGCCCCCTGTCTTGCGGATATCCCGGCCCGGCCGAATCAGTCGGGCGGGCAGTCACCGGCCGTCACGCGGCGGTTCACGCCGGCTCCCGGTGCCGGGCGGCACCGGGAATGGCACGATCATGTCGGAGGTTGCAGACCGTGCCACCGTTCCCTCCCCGAGTTGAGAGGTCCCGATGAACACCATGCGCGCCATCAGCCAGGACGTACTCGGCGGTCCCGAGGTCCTGAAGGAGGTGCGGCTCGAGCGCCCCGAGCCACGCCCGAACGAGGTGCTGGTGCGGGTGCGTGCCGCCGGGGTGAACCCGACCGACTGGAAGCACCGGGCGACCGGCGCCTTCCTCGGCGAACCTCCGTTCGTCCTGGGCTGGGACGTGTCGGGCGTGGTGGAGTCGGTGGGGATCGGCGTCGCCGCGTTCCAGCCGGGTGACGAGGTCTTCGGCATGCTGTCCTACCCCTTCGGCCACGGTTCCCATGCGGAGTACGTCACCGCTCCGGCGCGCACCTTCACCCGCAAGCCGGCCGGGATCGACCACGTCCAGGCGGGCGCGCTGCCGCTGGTGTCGCTGACGGCGTGGCAGGCCCTGGTGGAGCGCGCGGACGTGCAGCCGGGGCAACGGGTGCTCATCCATGCGGCGGCCGGCGGTGTGGGCCATGCGGCGGTGCAGATCGCCAAGGCCCGGGGCGCCCATGTGATCGGTACCGCCAGCGCCGGCAAGCACGAGTTCCTGCGCTCACTCGGGGCGGACGAGACCGTGGACTACCGGGAGACGGACTTCACCGAGGCCGTGAAGGACGTCGACGTCGTCCTGGACACGATCGGCGGCGACACGTCCCTGCGGTCCCTGCGGGTGCTGCGTCCGGGTGGAGTCGTGGTGTCGATCCTGGCCTTCGGGGCGGAGGAGTTCGTCGAGGAGGCCGGCCGGCTCGGCGTACGGGCGGTGCCGATGCTGGTGGACGCCGACCGGGCGGACATGGAGGAGATCGCCCACCTGGTCGAATCGGGGAAGTTGCGGGCCACGATCGCGGAGACGTTCCCGCTGGCGGAGGCGGCGCGGGCGCACGAGCTGGGCGAGACCGGTCGTACGACGGGCAAGCTCGTCCTCGTGGTCGACTGACCGTTCGGTCCTCCGGCTCGCGGACGGGTCGCGGGGCCCCACCGGCGTGGGCGTCAGCGTGAGATTTCGCTGACATATGTCAATCGAACATGCTCAAACTCGCTCGATCGGGGTAACTTTCCGAACGGACTGGGTAGTTGAGCCACCGGAAGCAGGCCGGAACGGGCCCGCAACAGGCTGGAGGCAAGGTTCGTGCGGCAGGAATCGGCGTCGCCCACCCGGCACCTCCGTGTGCGCCACCACCGGGGGCACACGGTGCTGGAGTTCCGGGGCGAGATCGACATCGCCTCGGCGGCGGAGATCACCCCGCACCTGGACCGGGAGACCCGGCGCCCCGGCGCCCGGGTGGTCCTGGACCTCGGCGGCATCGACTTCTTCGACTGCTCCGGGCTGCGCCTGCTGTACCGGGCCCGCAGCCAGGTGCTCGAACAGGGCGGGCAGGTGCACCTGGTGTGCGCCCACCCGCTGACCCTGCGCATGCTGCGGATCACCGGTCTGGGGCGGCTGCTGCCGCCTTGGCCGACCCTGGACGAGGCCCTCGGCGTCAGCCGGCCGGCCGGGCGTCGAACAGGGCGCTGACCGACTCGCCGTTGTGGATGCGGCGCACCGCCTCGGCGAGCGCCGGGGCGATGGACAGGATCCGCAGCTTGTCCGTGTGGTCGTCCACCGGCACCGGCACGGTGTTGGTGCACACGATCTCCAGCACGTCCGGCTGCTCGCTGAGCCGCCCCAGCGCACCGGCCGCGAACAGCCCGTGCGTACAGGCGAGGCGGATGGTGCGCGGGCCCGCCTCCCGCAGCCGGTCGAGGAGTTCCAGCACTGTGCTGCCCTTGGCGATCTCGTCGTCGAGCACGATCACGTCCCGCCCCGCGACGTCCCCGATCACCGAGCTGATGCTGACCCGGTCGTCGGCGTACCGCTGCTTCGCGCCGGCCGCCACCTGGGCGCCGAGCATCCGGGCGAACGCGGCGGCCTCCTTGGCGTTGCCCAGGTCCGGCGAGACGACGGTGGCGCGGGAGAGGTCGTACTGCCGGAAGTGCGCGGCGAGTTCCCGCAGCGCGTGCAGGTGGTCGACCGGGACCGAGAAGAAGCCGTGCACCTGGGGCGAGTGCAGGGTCATGGCGAGGACCCGGCTCGCTCCCGCCGCCACCAGCAGGTCGGCCACCAGGCGCCCGCCCAGCGAGATGCGCGGCGCGTCCTTCTTGTCGGAGCGGGCGTAGGAGTAGTGCGGCATGACCACGGTGATGCGGCCGGCCGACGCCCCGCGGGCCGCGTCGCACATCAGGAGCAGCTCGACGAGGTGTTCCTGGACCGGCTTGACCAGCGGCTGGACGAGGAACACGTCCCGCTCGCGGCAGTTCGCCATCAGCTGCACCTCGAGGCAGTCGTTGGCGAACCGGCTGACCCGGGTGGGACTGAGCGGCACGCCCAGCTGGGCACAGACCTCCTCGGCCAGCTCGGGGTGGGCACTACCGCTGAACACGGCGATGTCTCGCACGGACCGCTCCTCGCGTGATCCTGTCCGGCCGGGATCCCCAGCTTACGGAAATCCTGTTGCGCCGCTCCCGGGACCCCGCGCCATGATGGCGCCGTCCGCGGTCCCTCCGCTCCTCACACGTCAGGACTCCTCGCATGCGCCGACTCCTCGGAATCCCCCAGTGCCCCTTCCGGCCCACGGCTTTCGAGGACTCGTCCACGCATGCGCACCCTGAACATCGGCATCCTGGCCCACGTCGACGCCGGTAAGACCAGCCTCACCGAACGGCTCCTGTTCGACCACGGCGCCATCGCCCGGCTCGGCAGCGTCGACACCGGCGACACCGTGACCGACGACGGCGGCATCGAGCGCCGCCGCGGCATCACCGTCCGCTCCGCCGTCGCCGCCTTCACCGTCGGCGACACACGCGTCAACCTGATCGACACCCCGGGACACTCCGACTTCGTCGCGGAGGTCGAGCGCGCCCTGGAGGTGCTCGACGGCGCGGTGCTGCTGCTGTCCGCCGTCGAGGGCGTACAGGCGCGCACCCGCGTCCTCATGCGCACCCTGCGGCGGCTGCGGCTGCCCACCCTCGTGTTCGTCAACAAGATCGACCGGGCCGGCGCGCGGACCGACGGCCTGCTCGACGACGTCCGGCGCCTGCTGACGCCGCACGTCGCGCCGCTCACCGAGGTGACGGGCGCGGGCTCCCACCACGCCCGGGTCATCCGCCGCCCGCCCGACGGGCGGACCGCACAGGCGCTCGCCGAGGTCGACCCGGACGTCCTGGCCGCGCTGGTGGACGGCCCCGAGCCGACCGCGGGGGAACTGGCCGCCGCCCTGGCCTCGCGTACCGCCGACGGCTCGTTCCACCCGCTGTTCCACGGCTCCGCGCTCGGCGGCCAGGGCGTCGCGGAGCTGGTCGCGGGCGTCGTCGCGCTGGTCCCGGCCGCCGCGCCCGGCACGGCCGGAGCCGCGGAACCGCGCGGCACGGTGTTCGCCGTACGCCCCGGGCCCGCAGGCGAGCGCACGGCGTACCTCAGGCTGTACGCCGGTGAGGTGCGCCCGCGCCGGCGGCTGACGTTCCTGCGGCGCGAGTCCGACGGGCGGACCACCGAGGTCTCCGGCCGGGTGACCCGCCTCGACGTGGTCGGCGGGGACGCCACACTCACCGCCGGGAACATCGCCGCGCTCACGGTCCCCGGGGGCCTGCGCGTCGGCGACCGGCTCGGTGAGCCGGCCGACCGCGCACCGCAGTTCGCGCCGCCGACCCTGCAGACGCTGGTCCGGGCCCGGCACCCGGAGCAGGCGGCAAAGCTGCGCTCGGCCCTGCTGGCGCTGGCCGACCAGGATCCGCTGCTGCACGCCCGCCCGGCGGCGTCCGGCGCCACCGCGCTGCTCCTGTACGGCGAGGTCCAGATGGAGGTGCTCGCGGCGACGCTGGCCGAGGAGTTCGGCGTCGAGGCGGAGTTCGCGCCCGGACGGGTCCGGTTCCTGGAGCGCCCGGCCGGCACCGGTGAGGCCGCGGAGGAGATGCCGTGGCTCGACCACACCCGGTACTGGGCGACGATCGGGCTGCGCGTCGAGCCGGGTCCGTACGGTTCGGGCGGGGTGTTCGCATACGAGACGGAACTCGGCGCGCTGCCCCGCGCCTTCCACCAGGCGGTCGAGGAGACGGTCCACGCCACGCTGCTGACCGGGCTGACCGGGGCCGCGGTCACCGACTACCGGGTGACGCTGACCCGCTCCGGTTTCGTCGCGCTCAGCACCGCCGCCGACTTCCGCGGGCTGACGCCGATCGTGCTGTGCCGCGCCCTCGCCCGGGCCGGGACCGTGCTGTACGAGCCGTACCTCGCCTTCGAGGCGGAGGTCCCGCCGGACGCGCTGGCGGCCGTGACGGCCCTGCTGGCCTCGCTGGGCGCGGACTTCACCGGGACGGTGGGCGGCGACCCTGCCTGGATCGTCACCGGCGAGCTGCCGGCCCGGCGGGTGCGGGAGGCCGAGCTGCGGCTGCCGGGGCTCACGCGCGGGGAGGCCGTCTGGTCCTCGCGCCGGTCCGCCGACCGTCCGCTCAAGCCGGGGCGCTGAGCCGCCGCCGTGCACCCCGCGTACTCCCTCTCCCCGTGCCGTGCTCCAACTGCGCTGTCTGGCGCGGGAGATGGGGGGCATGCGGGTGAGTAGGAAGGAGGGCCGTCGCCATGACGACTCCCGTCAGGAAGCCCACGAGTTCCGTCGAGCGGCCCGCGAGGCGCATGCCCGGCTGGGCGAAGGCGCTGACCGCGGTGGTGCTGGTGCTCGTCGTGCTGTTCGCGGGGCTGCGGCTGAGTGTCGTACCGGGGCTGAAGGACCTGTTCGGCTCCGAGACCCACGACCGTTCGGGTCCCGCGCTGCTGCAGTCCGTCCAGGACATCAGCCGTTACGATGCCGCGTCCGGCAACTTCCAGGTCGTCGTGGACCTGGAGAAGGACGCCAAGTTCCTGCCCGACGCGATCCGCGGCACCCGCACCCTGTACGTCGGGGCGGGCACCGTCGACGCCTACGTCGACCTCGGGAAGGTGGGCGAGGACGACGTGGCGGTCGACGAGGAGCGGACGTCGGCCACGCTGCGGCTGCCGCACGCGGCGCTGGGCGAGCCGGCCCTCGACCCCGACCGTTCCTACGCCGTCTCCAAGCAGCGCGGGCTGCTCGACCGGCTCGGCGACCTGTTCTCGGACAACCCGAACGGCGAGCAGGCCGTGCAGAAGCTCGCGGCCCGGCACATCGGTGACGCGGCGAAGGACAGTGAGCTGAAGGCGCGTGCCGAGAGCAACACCACCGCCATGCTCCGGGGGCTGCTGACCTCCCTCGGCTTCGAGAAGGTGCGGGTGACGTACGGGACGTGAGCTCTTCCCGCGGACACCGCCCGGTTCACCCGGACAGGACCGCCGGGAGCGCCAGCACTCCCAGCACGGTGGTGCCCACCAGCAGCCACGCCACGTAGTCACCGACGTGCCCGGACTGCAGCCGCCGCAGTACCGTCGCCCAGCCCGGTGCGATGAGCCGCCCCGGGCGGGCGACGGCGACGGCCGCCAGGGCCACGGCCAGGACGGTCGACAGCAGTCCCAGGCCGACGCCCAGGGGCGTCCAGTGCGCGGAGGTGTGAACCAGTCCGGCGGTGGTGGCCTCGCCCATGGCGTGGGCCACCGCGTCACCGAAGCCGGGGACGGCGCCGGCGGCGAGGGCCCCGGCCAGCAGGAGGGCGGGGACCGTCGTCATGGTGTCGGGCACCCGGCCGAGGCGCTGCGTGGTTTCGGGCTCCTCCCCGGAGCCCGTCGTCTCGTCCGGGTCGGCGGCGCCCTCTCCCCCGGCGTCCCGCGGTGCCGGGCCGAGCCCCCAGAACACCCGTGCCGCGACCCGCAGTACGGCGGCCGCGGTCACCGCGCTCGCCAGGACGTAGAGCACGGTGAGCGGGCCGCCCACCGCCTCCTCGGCGATGGACTTGCCGAGCGCCGTGCCGAACGGTGGCAGCCCCGCGAGGCCCAGCGCGCCGACGACGACCATCACGGCGACGCCGCGCAACGGGCGGGCGCGGCCGTGCAGGACGTGTTCGTCGACGCTGCCGTAGCGGTCCAGGAGGATGCCCGCGCAGGCGAACAGCGCGGCCTTCACCCCGGCGTGCCCGACGACGTACAGCGCGACCCCGTCGTCGCCCTCGGGCGTGAGGGTGCCGATACCGAGCAGGAACAGGCCGGTGTGCGCGATCGTCGAGTACGCGAGGAGCCGTTTGATGTGCCGCTGGTGCCAGCACATCACCGCGCCGATCACCGCCGTCAGCGCGCCCAGCACCGTCAGGACCCGCTCCGCGTCGGCGGCGGGCAGTCCGCCGGGACCGGAGAACACGGTGTCGTAGACGCGCCAGACGCCGAAGACGCCCAGCTCGACCATGACGCCGGACAGCAGCATGCACACCGGGGTGGGGGCGACCGCGTGCGCGTCCGGCAGCCAGAACTGGAACGGGACGGCCGCCGCCTTGACCAGCAGCCCGGTCAGGACGAGGACGAAGCCGGCCAGCACCAGCGCGTCGGGAGGCCCGTGGGAGTCCAGCGCACCGCCGATCTCCGTCAGGGCGAGCTCCCCGGTGCGGGCGTAGAGCAGGGCGATGCCCATGAGCAGGGCGTAGGCCCCCAGCGAGTTGACCACCGCGAAGGCCAGCGCGCCCTGTACGGCCCTCGCCTCCTCGACCCGGTGGCCGGTCAGGGCGTAGGCGACGACGCTCATCAGCTCGAACCAGACGAACGCGTTGAACAGGTCGCCCGCGATCGCGAAGCCGCACATGCCGGCCTGGAAGACCAGCACGAGCGCCGGGAAGGCCCCGGCGTGGCCGTGCGGCGGTTCGTCGAAGGAGCGCCACGAGTAGGCGAGGGCGGCCAGGGTCAGCACGGACACCAGCGCGGCCATGCCGAGCCCGGGTCCGTCGCCGGTCAGGACGATGCCGACGCTGTGGCCTTCCACGGGCTCCCAGCCGCCCGCCCACTCGGTCAGCGGCGGGGAGGAGTGCGTCAGCAGGAGGACCGCTAGCGCCGCGGTGCCGGCCGCGACGGCGCAGGCCACGCTCTCCGCGACGAAGCGGGGCACGAGCCGGCCCCCGGCGGCGAGCAGGGCGGCGCCGAGCAGCGGGACGGCGACGAGGAGGGGCAGCAGGTGGTGCATCAGCCGCGCAGCTCGCTCAGTTCGTCGGGGTCGACCGTGCCGTGCCGCTTGGCGACCTGCACGACCAGGGCCAGCAGGAGGGCGGTGACGGTGGCGCCGACGACGACGTCGGTCAGGGCGAGGGCCTGGACCACGGGGTCGACCACCGGCCGGGAGCCGGGTGTGATGTCGGAGAACACCGGCGCGGTGGCGCCGTCGCGGTAGCCGACGGCCAGCAGCAGGACGTAGGTGGCGGCCTGGCACACGGACAGACAGCCGACGGCGTGGATGAGGTTGCGGCTGGTGGCCAGGCCGTAGCAGCCGGCCAGGAAGACCCAGGCGGCGACCAGGTAGGGCAGTACGTGCGTCAGGGCGGTCATGGCGCTCTCACTTCCCGCGCTTGTCAAAGGTGTCGTGGCTGTCGCCGCTCTCGCCCTGGTCCACGATCTCCACGGCCTGGTCCAGGAACCCGGCGAGCAGGACGACGACCGCGCAGGCGACCTCCATGCCGATCGCGGCGTTCAGCAGCGGGACGGTGCCGCCGGAGGCGAGGGTGTTGAACGTGCCGTACGGCAGCAGCGTGTTGGCGAGGAAGGCGGAGCCCCCGAGCAGGGCGGCGAGGCCGGTGACGAGGTAGGCGGAGGCGGCGAGCGCGTCGCCCGCCTCGTAGGGGGCGATGGGCCGCACACGTTCGAGGGCGCGGTAGTCGGCGCCCAGGTACAGCAGGTGCAGGGCGGTGGCCGCGACGACGCCGCCCTGGAAGCCGCCGCCGGGGCTGACCTGGCCGTGGGCGACGACGTAGAGGCCGGTCAGCAGGGCGACGGGCAGGACGAGCAGGGTGTAGCGGCGCACGGGCCGGGAGACGGCGGCGGGTTCGGGAGCGGCCCGGTGTTCGTCGCGGGTCTGGCGCAGCAGGACCACGCTGCCGAGGACCGCCGCGAACAGGATGCTCATCTCGCCGAGCGTGTCGAAGGCCCGCTGGTCGAAGGTGACGGAGGCGACGGTGTTGGCGGTGTGCCGGCTCAGGGAAGCCTCGACGGCCCGGTCGCCGTAGGGGTGGCGGTCGCCGCCGAAGCCGGGCAGGCGCAGGCAGGCGGCCACGAGGAGCGCGGCGAGGCCGGCGCCGCCCACGGCCACCAGCCACAGCCGCATGCGTGAGCTCACGATCCGCTCTCCCTTCCGCGCTGCCCGGCGTGCCCGGCCTGACCGCGCTGCCCGCCCCGACCTCGCCTGCGCACCTTGCGGACCGTCAGCAGCAGGAGGAGAGGGGTCAGGGCGGAGCCCACCGCCAGCTGCGACAGACCGACGTCGGGTGCCTGGAGCACGGTGAACAGCACGGCCAGGACGACGCCGAGGACGGCCAGGACCAGGGACTGGCGCACGGGGTCGCGGACGGCCACCGCCGCCGTGGCGGACGCGGCGACCAGCAGCAGCGCGACGACGGTCACGGTTTCAGTCACGACGACCCTCCTGCATCCCGCCGGCGAGGGCGCGGGAGGCGACCAGGTTGCCGCCGACCAGCAGCGCCCCGATCACCAGCAGCTTGATCAGGGCCCTGCCCGGCCCGGTGGCAACGCCCACCGCCACCACGACCCCGGCGCCGAGGGCCGCGGCCGTCCAGGTCGGGCCCCGGGCGTGCGGCGGGTCGTCGGCCAGGTCGTCGGCGAGCAGCCGGGCGAACACGAGCGTGCCGACCGGCCCGAGGACGGCGAGCACCAGGGCGAGGTCGACGTACGCGGGGCGGTCGTAGCCCTGGGCGAGCAGCAGGAGGGCCGGGCAGGCGAGCGCGGTGGAGAGGTTCTGGGCGGTGGCGCGGCGGCGCAGGGGCCCGGTCGCCACGCCCCACAGGGTGGCACCGACTCCGGCGGCGAGGACGACGACGGCGGCGAGGATCCAGCCGTTCACCGCCCGGTCACCGCCTGCCGAGCGCCGCGCGCCACGAGCGCCGTCACGGCCGAGGCGCCCGCGCCCACGGCGAGTTCCAGGGGGTCGACGGTGCTGACGAGGACCAGCCAGAGCGCGGCGAGCGGGACCCACCACGCGGCCACCTCGGCCACGGCGAGGAGTGTCCTACGGCCCTTCACACGCCACCTCCACGGCCCGTCACGGCCGGGCCCGGTGTTTCGACCCCGGATGCCCTTTGTGCCGCTCCTATTGCTTTTCGTTCCGACTTCGCCGTCATCCAAGCACCGTGCGAGGGGCGGCCGACGGCGGCGCGCGGCGGCTCCACCGGCCGGAGTGCCCCGGCCGGGCGAGGGAAAACCGGGAGCGGGACCCGGGGGGCAGCGAGCCGACGGGCCGGGGCGGGCGCGGCCGGTCGTGCGGTTCGCCGGGCATCCTCGACGGCTCGGCGGGTAACCGCCCTACCACGCGGGGAAGTTGACGACTGGAGGACCGAGATGGCTCGTGCCGCCTCACGGCCGCGTTCGTGGCCGCGCCCCCGTGCCGCCAGGACGCGGGACACCAAGACGGCGAACAGCAAGACGGGGAACACCAGGACGGGGGACTCCGGCCGTGGCGAACGGCACGCGCTCGCCCTGCCGTTGCGGCTGCTGGCGACGGCGTGCGCGTTCGTCTTCATGGTGGTGTTCGCGGTGGTACTGGCGCGACTGACCCTGCATCCCTCCCCCGCGTCCGAGGCCCTGACGCACACCAACCTGCACCCCGGGCGCTCGCTGAAGGCCTATCTGGACCAGCCCGCGCTGCGCGACGCCGTCAAGCAGATCGGCGGGAACATTCTGCTCGGGGTGCCTTTCGGGGTGCTGGTCCCGGTCGTCGCCCCGCGTACGCGCGGGGTGCTGCGCGTGCTGCTGCTGACGGCCGTCGTGATGCTGCTGGTGGAGTTCGCCCAGGGCGCCCTGGTCACGGGGCGGGCCTTCGACATCGACGACGTCATCCTCAACACGGGCGGCGCGCTGGTCGGTTACCTGCTTCTCGGCCGGCGGATGAGCCGCACGGTGCACGCGCGCGCGGCGCGTACCTGAGAGCGAGAATCTGGTCCGTACCAAGGTATTGACCGGCCCTTATTTCACTACTTGAATAAAGAGGCGACACCACCCCACCCCCCACCTCGGTCGGCGCCCCGCGGGGCGCCGTACGGAAGGGAGAGCCGTGGCCCGCCCACGCCTGCTCCGCAGATGTCTCCTCGCCGCCGCCCTGTCCGCCGGACTGGCCGCGTCCCTCGTGGCCGGCCCCGCCCAGGCGGAACCGGACGGCTCCCGGACCGCCGGGGCCGTCGACGCCTCGTCCGCCTCGTCCGCCGCGGCCGCCGCCGTGGCCTTCTCCGACACCTTCGACGGTCCGGCCGGAGCCGCGGTCGACTCCTCGAAGTGGCAGATCGAGACCGGCGACAACGTCAACAACCACGAACGGCAGTACTACACCTCCGGCAACAAGAACGCCGCCCTGGACGGCCAGGGCCACCTGGTCATCACCGCCCGCAAGGAGAACCCGGCCAACTACCAGTGCTGGTACGGCACCTGCCAGTACACCTCCGCACGGCTCAACACCTCGGGGAAGTTCACGGCGCAGTACGGGCACGTCGAGGCACGGATGAAGGTGCCGCGCGGGCAGGGCATGTGGCCGGCCTTCTGGATGCTGGGCACGCCGGTGAACTGGCCGGACTCCGGCGAGATCGACGTCATGGAGAACGTCGGCTTCGAGCCCTCCACCGTGCACGGCACCATCCACGGCCCCGGCTACTCCGGCTCCGGCGGCATCGGCGCCGGCTACACCCTGCCGGGCGGCCAGGCCTTCGCGGACGCCTTCCACACCTTCGCCGTCGACTGGGCGCCCGACTCGATCACCTGGTCGGTGGACGGCAACGTGTACCAGCGGCGCACCCCGGCCGACCTGGGCGGGAAGCAGTGGGTGTTCAACAGGCCGTACTTCCTGATCCTCAACCTGGCGGTCGGCGGCTACTGGCCGGGCGACCCGGACGGCTCCACGGTATTCCCGCAGACACTGGTGGTGGACCACGTCTCGGTGACGACGGGCGACTCCTCCACCGGTGGCGCGATCAGGGGCCTGGCCGGCAAGTGCGTGGACGTCGCCGCGGCGAGCACCGCCAACGGCACACCGGTACAGCTCTACGACTGCAACGGCACCGCGGCCCAGCAGTGGACGGTGGGCTCCGACGGCACGATCCGGGCGCTCGGCAAGTGCCTGGACGTCAACGCCGGCGGCACGGCGGACGGCACGGTCGTCCAGCTGTGGGACTGCAACGGCAGCGCGGCCCAGCGATGGGTCGTCACCGCCGCGCAGGACATCGTCAATCCCCAGGCCGACAAGTGCCTCGACGTCACCGGCAACAACTCGGCCAACGGCACCCGGCTGCAGATCTGGACCTGCACGGGCGGCGCCAACCAGAAGTGGACGGTCGGCTGAGGCACCGCACCGGGCGGGGCGGCCCGGACTCGTCCTAGTGCGCGGTCCAGGTGAACTTGTCCCCGCCCACCCAGCGGACGACTTCCGGATCGTCCAGGTCGTGGACGGTGATGCCGAAGGCTGCGGCGGCCTCCAGTACGTCGGTGACGGCCTTGGCCTCACCGACCACCTGGCCGTCGATTTCCACGATCCGGAACGGGGGCGGGCCCGGGTGCACGCCGAACACGAGGATCCGCGGACTGCCGATGTGCGGGCTGTCGATCTCGGTCATGCATCGAGGGTAGGCCGCAACCCGCCGGAGCGGGGAACCGTCCCGCTCCGGTACGGGCACGACCGCCCGGCTCGTGGTGCGGGTCCCGGTGCTGTGGGGAACCCTGGACTTGTCGGCAGAGGTCGGGTGGGGGCCGGTCGAGGTCGGACGAGGAGGTGGCGATGGACCCCGTCGAGGCGCTGGAGCGGATCGCGTTCCTCCTGGAGCGGGCCCAGGCGCCGACGTACCGCGTCCGCGCCTTCCGCACCGCGGCGGGGGTGCTCGGCGGGCTGCCGGCCGCCGAGCTGCGCGAGCGGGCCGGCTCGCTGGAGTCGCTCAAGGGTGTCGGACCGAAGACGGCGCAGGTGGCGCGCGAGGCGCTGGACGGACAAGTGCCCGGCTACCTCGCGAAACTGGAGGGCGAGGCGGACACCCCGCTCGCCCGGGGCGGTGAAGAGCTGCGGGAGCGGCTGCGCGGCGACTGTCATCTGCACTCGGACTGGTCCGACGGCGGCAGCCCGATCGAGGAGATGGGCCGGACCGCGGCGGCGCTCGGGCACGAGTGGGCGGCCCTGACCGACCACTCGCCGCGGCTGACGGTGGCCCGCGGGCTCTCCCCCGCGCGGCTGCGCGAGCAGCTGGACGTGGTGGCGGAGCTCAACGCCACCTGGGCGCCGTTCCGGCTGCTGACCGGCATCGAGTGCGACATCCTCGACGACGGCTCGCTCGACCAGGAGCCGGAGCTGCTGGAGCGGCTCGACGTGGTCGTCGTGTCCGTACATTCCAAGCTGCGGATGGACGCCCGCTCGATGACCCGCCGGATGGTGGCCGCCGTCCGCGACCCGCACGCGGACGTGCTCGGGCACTGCACCGGCCGCCTGCTGACCGGGCGGGGGCGGCCGGAGTCGGAGTTCGACGCGGACGAGGTGTTCGCCGCCTGCGCGGAGTCCGGCACGGCCGTGGAGATCAACAGCCGCCCGGAGCGGCTCGACCCGCCGCGGCGGCTGCTGCGCCGGGCGGTGGCGGCCGGCGTGCTGTTCTCGATCGACACCGACGCGCACGCGCCCGGTCAGCTGGACTGGCAGATCCACGGTTGCGCACGGGCCGAGGAGTGCGGGGTGCCCCCGGAGCGCGTGGTCACCGCCTGGTCCCTGGACGAGCTGCTGGCCTGGACGCGTGAGGGCCGTACACCGTCCGGAGTGGCGGGCCGCTGACGTGGTACCCGTCCGCCGGTCCCGGGCCGGGAAGGGACCAGGACAGGAAAGGAACAGTGCATGGAACGGGCGGCCGTGTTCGACGTCGACGGAACCCTCGTCGACACCAATCACCTGCATGTGACGACCTGGTGGGAGGCGTTCAGGCAGGCGGGTCACCGGGTGCCGATGCACGCGATCCACCGGGCGGTGGGACTCGCCTCCACCGACCTGATCGCACATCTGCTGGGCGAGGACCGGGACACGGACCAGGACGCCGGACTGAGCGCCGCGCACAAGGCACTGTACGGACAGTACTTCGACCGGCTGCCGGCGCTGCCGGACGCCGGTGAGCTGCTGCGCCGCCTGGCCGGTGACGGCTGGAAGGTGGTCCTCGCCACCTCGGCGGGCGGCGCGGAGCTGGGCGCGCTGCGGCGGGCGATCGACGCGGACGACGCGATCGCCGCCACCGCGAGCGCCGACGACGTGGACGCGGGCAAGCCGGCGCCGGAGCCGGTCGAGCACGCCCTGGACCTGGCCGGGGTACCGGCCGAGCGGTCCGTCTTCGTCGGCGACACCGTGTGGGACATGCGTGCCGGCAGCCGGGCCGGGGTGCGCTGCGTGGGCGTGCTGTGCGGCGGTCTGACCCGCGCCGACCTGGAGGAGGCGGGCGCTGAGGCGGTCTACGCCGACCCGGCCGACCTGCTGGCCCGCCTGCGCGAGAGCCCGTTCGCATGAGCCGCGGGTCCGTGTTCCACAGGGAGACATTGCACTGCGAGACGAGTCCGCGCGCCGTGCGGACGGCCGGTACCGCATGACCGCTGTGACACACACCCTCCGGGAAGCGCTCCGGGGAAGGCGGCCCGTGGCCGCGGTGTGGTGGGAGGCGTGTGCCGTCGGACGGGCCGTGCGGGCGGCCTGGCGTGAGCCGGGACGCGAACGCGACCTGGTGGTGCAGTCGCTGAAGGCCGCGGGCGCGGCGCTCATCGCCTGGGCCGTCGCGGGCGTGTGGCTCGGCGATCCGATGGCGTTGATGGCGCCCTGGGTGGCGCTCGTCCTCGTGCAGGCCACCGTCTACAGCTCGGTGCGGCAGGCCGGGCAGCAGTTCGCGGCGATCTGCGCCGGGGCGCTGGTGGCCTCGGCGGCGCAGGCGATCACGGAGGACAACACGGGGGCGCTGGTGCTGTCCCTGCCGGTGCTGATGCTGGCGGCCAACTGGTCCCGCTTCGGCCGACAGGGCATCTACACGGCCACCACGGCCGTGTTCGTGCTGGCCTCCGGTACGACCGTGTCGGCCGCCGCGGTCGGCCACCGGGTGGGACAGGCGGCGCTCGGCGCGGTCATCGGAGTGGCGGTCAACGCTCTGGTGCTGCCGCCGATCCATCTGAGGGACGTACGGGAGAACCTCGCGGCGCTGGCCCGGGAGTCGGGCGACCTCCTGTGCACCGTCGCCGCCGACCTGCGGGAGACCCAGTGGGACTCGCAGAGCGCGGCCGGCTGGTCCGATGACGCCGCACGGCTCGAACGGCGGCTGGACGCGCTGTACTCCGCCCGGTCGTGGAGCCGGGAGAGCCTGCGGCTGACCTCGGGCCCACTGCGCCGGTTGCACCGCGGGCCCACCGTGGCGCCGCCGGAGGACGAGGACCAACGGTGGAGCCGGGTCACCGGGAACATCGGCGCGCTGACCCGGACGCTGGCCGTGGCGGCCGACGAACACCGGACTCCCGCGCCGCCCGAGGGGCCGGTCCTCGACCTGTACGCGCGCCTGCTGCGGCTGATCGGCGACGCCTGCCACGCCGAGGCGAACCGGCTCGTGGGCGAGCGGAGCGAGGGCGACGCGGCGGCAGCCACCGAGGAGACGATGGAGGAACTGCACCGGCGGGTGCAGGAAGGGCTGCGGGAACACGCCGGACAGGGGGCCGCTCGGACGGCGGTCCTCGGCACGCTGCTGCTGCAGGCGGAGAACCTGTGGACCGAGGTCGTGCCCGAGCCCCGCGAGTCGAACGACCCCCGTGAGTCGAACGACCCCCGCGACCAGTGACGCACATCACCCCAAACCGCGACAGACCGTGGAACACCGGCGGGTCGTTCGCCGTTGAACAGAACGTGGGTACGGATGGGACAGTGTCCCCGGGCCTCACCTATTGCCCACAGGGACGATCGTTCGGCTGAAGCCCTGTGGAGCCCTTCGCCGCGAGGCGACCGCCATCCGTATCCGCCTCAAGCCGCCCCGGCCGTGATTCCCCCGTCGCGGTCGGGGCTTCCCCTTGTGCGCCTTCTGGGTGCCCGCCTTCCCAGGCGTGCCTTTCCCGCCCGTTCCTTTCCCGCGCGTTCCTTTCCCGCGCGTGCCTTGCCCGGGCGACGGGTACCCGGTGCTCTCCGCACGGGCAGGCGGCCGAAAGGAGCACAGGGTGAGCAGCGCAACGGGCAGCAGGATCGTGGTCACGGGGGCCACGGGCAACGTGGGCACCAGTGTGGTGCGGCTCCTCTCCGAGGATCCGGAGGTGGGGTCCGTGCTGGGGCTGGCCCGGCGAATCCCCGAGTGGTCGCCCGCGAAGACCGAGTGGGCCGCGGTAGACCTGGCCTCGGAGCAGACCGACCTGACCGGCCACTTCGCCGGCGCCGACGCCGTCGTCCATCTGGCCTGGGCCTTCCAGCCGACGCACGATCCGGCGACGACCTGGCGCACGAACGTACTCGGCTCCATCCGGGTCTTCGACGCGGTGGCCGCGGCCGGGGTGCCGGCGCTGGTGCACGCCTCGTCGGTAGGCGCGTACTCGCCGGGACCCAAGAACCACGCGGTGGACGAGTCGTGGCCGACGCACGGCTGGCCGGACGCCGCGTACTGCCGGGAGAAGGCCTATCTGGAACGGGCCCTGGACACCTTCGAGCGCGACCATCCGGGGATCCGGGTGGTGCGGATGCGGCCGGCCTTCCTCTTCAAGCGGGAGTCGGCCAGCGAGCAGCGCCGGATCTTCGGCGGCCGGTTCCTGCCGGGTCCGGCGGCGCGTCCGGAGCTGCTCCCGTTCCTGCCGGACATCCCCGGGCTGCGTGTGCAGGCCCTGCACACGGACGACGCGGCCAGCGCCTACCGGCTCGCGGCGCGTTCCGAGGACGCCCGGGGCGCGTTCAACCTCGCGGCCGAGCCGCCGGTGGACGCCGAGTTGCTGGGCGAGCTGATCGGGGTGCGTCCGGTGCGGCTGCCGCGCACCGCGGCCCGCTCGGCCATCGCCGCCGCGTGGGGGCTGCGGCTGCTGCCGGCCTCGCCGCACCTGTTCGACGCGGTGCTGCGGCTGCCGATCATGGACTGCACGCGGGCGCGGGTGGAACTGGGCTGGCGCGCGACGCGTACGGCCACGGAGGTGCTGGAGGAGTTCCTGCGGGGGCTCCAGCAGGGCGCTGGGGCGGACACGGAGCCGATGCGCGGTCGCAAGGTCGGCTGAGCGCGACGCGTGAGGGGCGGCGGTGCGGGTGCCCGCCGCCCCTCACGCACGGCCCCTCACTCCCGGGGCGTTCAGGTGGCTCGTCTCGGTCGCTCGGTCGCCCGGGTCGTTCAGGTGGCCCGTTCAGCCGGAGGATTCGTCGGGCACCGGGTGCTCGGGGTGTACGGCGCCCGAGTGCGGTGCGCCCTGCCGGCCCGTTCCCGCCTCGTCGGTGTCGGGCACGTCGGTCGCGGGCCCGGTCTCCGCGTCACCGGCGGCCTCCCCGTCGCCCTCGGGCCCTTCGTCCTCCAGGCCCTGCCGCTGCTCGCGCTGCTCGCGGGTGGGCGCGGCGGCCTCCCACGGGTCGTCGTGGTCCCCGGCCTGCTGGTCCGGCATGTCGCGCGGGACGGGGGCACCGTTCTCACCCGGCCCTTCGTGGCGGTGGTCGGACACGGCGCGCTCCTTCCCGTGGTTCTCCGTTCGTCCGAGGCCGTCCGGCAGTGGTTCCGACGGCCTTCGGGGCGGCGTCGGGTACCTCCTCGGTGACCGGCGAAACCTCAGTGCGGCGCCCGCTCCTCGAGCGCGGTGCGCCAGGCGGGAACCGGGTACTCGGGGGCCGGCTCGGGGCGTCTGCCGCCGCGCGCGAAGAAGTCGGCCAGGGGCAGGATCGCGGCGCCGACGGTGACGGCGTCCGGGCCGAGCCGCCCCAGGTCGACCGTCACCTTCCTGGCCGGGTGGCGCAGCGCGTACGACACGGCGTGGCGGCGTACGGCGGGCAGGAAGCGGGTGCCGAGCTGGAGGCCGGCCCAGCCGCCGATGAGGATGCGCTCGGGCTGGAAGAGGTTGATCAGGTCGGACAGGCCGGCGCCCAGGTACTCGGCGGTCTCCTCCAGGACGGCGAGCGCGACCGGGTCGGCCGCCTCGCCGCCGGACGGATAGGCGGCGGCGAGCAGCGCGGTGAGGGCGGTCTCCTCGTCGGTGCCCTCCGGCACCCGGCCGCCCTCCTCCCGCCAGCGGGCCAGCAGTGACTCGGCGCCCGCGTAGGCCTCCAGGCAGCCGAGGGCTCCGCAGCGGCAGCGGCGGCCTCTGACCCGGACCGTCAGGTGCCCCCATTCGACCGCCCGGCCCTGCTCGGCCTCGGGAGTGACGAGGCTGGCGCCGACGCCGGAGCCGAAGAGGACCACGACCGCGTTGCGGGCGCCGCGTCCGGCGCCGAACCACATCTCGGCCTGGCCGAGGGTCTTGGCGCCGTTGTCGATGAGATAGGGGACGGTGTCGGGCAGCGGGGATCCGGCGCGGAGCAGGGCCTCGAGCGGTACCGCGTCCCAGCCGATGGTCTGGCCGTGCACCACGGCCCCGCGGTCGGCGGTGTGCTCGACGATGCCGGGGACGCCGATCCCGGCGCCGAGCAGCCGTTCGGGTGGGAGTCCGGCCGCGGCCAGCACCTCGGCGATGCCGTCGCGGATGTGGCCGACGATGACGTCGACGTCGTAGCGCTGCTGGGCCAGTGGGCGTTCGGCGCGGGCGAGTTCGGTGAGCGTCAGGTCGAACAGTTCGACCCGTACACGGGTCTCGCCGACGTCCACGCCGATCATGTGGCCGCTGGCGGGAGCCACGCGCAGCAGGGTGCGGGGCCGGCCGCCGTCGGAGTCGACGCTGCCGGCCTCCTCCACCAGTCCGTCGGCGACCAGGTCGGCGACCACGTTGCTGACGGAACCGGAGCTGAGGCCGGTGGCCGGGCCCAGTTCGAACCGGCTGAGCGGTCCGTCGAAGTAGAGCCGTTGCAGCACGGCCGTACGGTTGGCCCTCCTGAGGTCGCGCACCGTGCGCCCGTTCCGCCCCGCCATGTGGCTCCTCCCCTGCCGTGCCCGGTCTGCAACATACCTCTGCGGGACAGCCGCACGCGACTTCCCTTCACCCTTAATTCATGCTATGAACTCGCGCTCTGCGAAAACAGATGGCGACTCGCCCCGTAGGCTATCTACGCTAGGTGGAAACCTAGAGACCCTAGGACACCTTTTTTCGACCAAGGGGAGGCTCCCATGAGAGCGCTCGACGAGCAGGACATCCGCACCTCCTTCATCAACTGCTCGAAGGGCGAGGCCAAGCGCCTGACCGTTCCCCGCGGTCTCGACGAGCGCCCCTGGGACGATCTCGACTTCCTCGGCTGGCGGGATCCCGGGGCACCCGACCGCAGCTACCTGGTCGCCGACCACGACGGACGCCTCACCGGTGTGGCGCTGCGGTTCCAGCAGGCCCGGAGCGGCTACTTCCAGCGCAGCATGTGCGGGCTGTGCCTGACCACCCATCCCCGGGGCGGTGTGTCGCTGATGACGGCGCGCAAAGCGGGGGCGGCCGGCCGTGAGGGCAACTCGGTCGGCCTGTACATGTGCACCGATCTCGCCTGTTCCCTGTACCTGCGGGGCATGAAGGTGCCGGAGAACGGCGGCCGGTTCGAGGAGACCCTCACCCTGGAGGAGCAGATCGCCCGGACGCTGGGCAACCTGTCCGCGTTCGTCGCCAAGGTGACCGGCTGATCCGTCCGGCGGCGCCCGGCGCGTGAGAAGGGCCCGGCCGCCCGCGTCCGGCTACCGTCCTGATCGGACACGTTCGAGGCGTCTGCGGAAGGGAACAGCCCGAGGATGCGGGATGTGCTTGAGGCCGCGAGGGCGGCTCTGCGGCGGGTGAAGTGGCTGAGGGACCCCATGGTCGTGCAGGCCGTGCGCTCCGCCGCCGCGGCTTCGATCGCCTACGTCATCGCGGTACGGCTGACCCCCGACAAGTCGGCGGCGCCGCTCACCGCGCCCCTGACCGCGCTGCTGGTCGTCCAGGTCACCCTGTACGCCACGCTGAAGATGAGCTTCCGCCGGGTGAACGCCGTGGTCGCCGGTGTCCTGGTCGCCATCGCCTTCAGTCAGCTGGTCGGGCTGAGCTGGTGGAGCCTGGCCCTGATCATCCTGGCGGCACTGGGCGTCGGGCACCTGGTGCGCGCCGAGGAGTTCACCGCCGAGGTGGCGATCAGCGCGATGCTGGTGCTCGGCGTGACCTCGCACGGGAGCCTGGCGTGGGCCCGGGTGGTGGAGACGCTGATCGGGGCGATCGTCGGTCTGGTCTTCAACCTGATCCTCGCGCCCCCGGTGTGGGTGGAGCAGGCCGGCGAGTCCGTCGTGGGGCTGGCCAGGCAGGTGCGTCAACTGCTGCTGCGCATGGGCGAGGAGGCAGCGGGGAGCACGCCGTTCCACGAGGCGGCGGCCCGGCTGCACGAGGCGCGCCGGCTCGACCACGACATCGGTGAGGTTGACGAGGACCTCCGCCAGGCCGAGGACAGCCTGCGGTTCAACCCCCGGGTGCGTGAGGGACTGCTGCACCGGGTCGTGCTGCGCACCGGTCTGGACACCCTGGAGATCTGCACGGTGGTCATGCGGGTCCTCGCGCGCAGCTTCACCGACCTGGCCAAGGAGCGGGAGCCGGAGCCCCTGTTCGCGCCGGAGACGGGGGCCGCCGTCCAGCAGCTGCTGTCCGAGATCGCCGACGCCGTGGTGAGCTTCTCGGTGCTGGTCACCAGCAGCGCGAGTGAGAACGCCGAGTCCGCGGAGGAGCGTCTGGCCACCGAGTTGCGCCAGGCCGCGGCCACCCGGGACAGGCTGGCCGACCTGCTGCTGGACGAGGTCCGGCGCGACGCCCGGCAGTGGCAGCTGCGGGGCGCGGTGCTGACCGAGGTGAACCGCATCATCGACGAGATGGACACCGAACACCGCTCCCGCCGGCTCCTGGAGGAGCTCGACCGCCACACGCGCGAGCAGCGCGAGCGCATGCCGCGGCTGACCCGCTTGTGGGACCGGGTACGGGCCCGGCCGCGCAGGCGGAACCGCGGCACCACCGCCCGGCGTTCCTCTTGAGGAACGACGAACAACGAACAGTGCGCAGGCGTATGACACAGGCACAGCGATCGAGGGGGCGTTCGGATGACCGACACCAGTGTGCGGATCGACGGGAACCGGCTGTCGCTGCCGGGCGGTGCGGCGGTGCGCTTCATACGCACGCTTCGGCTGCCCGAGACGGGGACGCACCCGCTGCCGCCGGGGCTCGGCGAGTTCCCGGTCCGCCGGGTCTCCGACTACGCCGACACCGTGCCCGAGGAGTGGCGTGCCCGCGGCGGTGTGATGCTGCCGGTGTACCTGCGTGAGGCCATGTGGCTGAGTTTCGCGGGCACGAGGGAGCCGGCCGCCCTTCAGGTGGGTGTGGGCAAGGTGTGCGCGGTCTCGGGCAGGCCGTGGAGCGACCGGCTGTCCCGCGATCCGCAGAACTACGTGGTCCTTCCCCGCCAGCCCTGGCTGGACGGCATCAACTCCGGGACCGGCACGGTCCGTCAGTTCGTGGCGGTGCCGCTCGGCATGGGGGCGACCGTCGAGGGCCAGGTCACCGGTGAGGAGGTCTGGGGAGGCGTCCAGCTGCAGGCGTTCGCCCTGGGCGCCACGGAGCTGGCCCGCTGGCGCAAGGAGGAGCGGCGGCGCACCGAGCCGGCCCGCGGGGCGGCCCGTTCGGGCGGGGCCTTCGGAGCTGCGGCGCCGGCGCCGGCGGCGGCCCCGGCCGCGCCGGGCGCGGCCCCGGGCTACGGCGGTGCGCCCCGGCCCCGGTCGGCGCCCGCCATGGGTCTCGGCGTCGGCGGCTCCATGCGCCAGGAGGTGTACCGCGACCAACGGCCGCTGACGGACTGGGCCGAGCGGCCGGCCGGCCGGGTCTTCGTGCACCTGGTGACGCCGCCGGAGTGGCGCCGCATCACCGGTGAGGCGCCGCCGCCGTCCCCCGTGGACCGGGCCGCGTACACCCGGGCCGGTCTGCCCTGGTACGACTACTACGACCAGGACGCCCACGACCTCGCGGCCGCCGAGCCGCTCCAGGACGTCAAGCCGGTCGGGGACTGGATCGGGGACGACCACGAGCCGTGGCAGGCGCCCACGCCCCACCAAGTCCACCCCCTCAAGGACGCCTCGGGCAAGCCGGTGCAGGACGGGGACTGGTAGGGGACCGGTAGAGAAACAGGACGTGCGCACGGCGGGGACGGGCAGGAGACGGGGCGGGAACGCCGCGGGCGGCGGACGGACGGGACCGGACGGGAGGGCGGCATGCGCGCTGAGCCGGAACAGACGGCGCTTCGTCGGGCTCCTCTCGCGGCCCTCCCCGCGGCAGCGGCCCTCCCCCGGCAACGACCCTCCCCCGGTAACGGCTTTCCCCCGGCAACGGCCCTCCCGCGGCAGCGCCGTGCGCCGGCCCGGCTGAGCCGGAAGCGTCACCGTCACCACCGCCCGCCCCACGGCCCCCGACCCCCGGCCCCCGGCCCCCACAGGAGAGCGGCATGAACCGTGACAGTCGGAACAGGCGGCGATTCCTCGCGCTCCTCGCGCGGACCGCCACCGCGGCAGCGGCCCTCCCCGCGGCAGCGGCCTGTGGCGGACCGGCGGAGTCGGAGGGACCGGCCACTACGGCCACCGCGCCCGGGGCGAGCAGCGGTGCGTCGGGGAGGCGGCGGGAGTCCTCCGGACCGCGCCCGCTCCTCCTCGGCACCTACACCTCCGCCGAGGCGGGCGGCGAGGGCATCGGGCTCGCCGAGTACGACCCCGGCACGGGCCGGATCACCGGCCGCGGGATCCTCGCCGAGGTGGACGATCCCTCGTATCTGGCGGTGCACCCCGACGGCCGCACCCTGTACGCGGTGAACGAGCGCGAGGACGGGGCGGTGACCGCCGTCCGGCTGTCGGACCACAGGGTGCTGGGCAGCCGGAGCACCGGCGGCGTGGCGCCCTGCCACCTGTCCGTGCATCCGGGCGGACGCTGGCTGCTCAGCGCCAACTACGGCTCGGGCAGCGTCGCGGTGCACCCGATCGACGCCTCCGGCGCGCTCGGCGAGCGCACCGACCTGGTCACGCACTCCACTCCCCCGCCGGGCCCCGGACAGCGCGGTCCGCACGCCCACCAGGTCGTCACCGGCCCGGACGGGGACCATGTCCTCGCCGTGGACCTCGGCACGGACACCGTGTACACCTACCGCCTGGACGAGGACGCGGGGACCCTCGTGGAGGTCTCGCGGGCACGGGCCCGCCCGGGCGCCGGGCCCCGGCACCTCACCTTCCATCCCGGCGGGCGCCACGCCTATCTCGCCAACGAGGTCGACAACACCGTCGCGGTCTGCGCGTACGACCCGGGGACGGGACGCCTGACCGTGGGCGAGTCACAGTCCACCGGGGCGGAGCCGAGCCCGGGGTCCGGCACCAACTACCCCGCGCAGTTCCTGGTCACGTCCGACGGCGCTTACGCCTTCCTCGCCAACCGGGGGCACGACAGTCTGAGCCGGTACGCGGTGGAGGCGGAGGGCGCCCGGCTCCGGCTCCTCGACACGGTGCCGGTGGGCGGCGGCTTCCCCCGGCAGATCGCCTTCTCACCGGACGGCGGGCTGTTGTTCGCGGCCAACCAGCGGTCCGGCACCGTCAGCGCGTTCCGCGTGAGCGAGGACGGTGGCGAACTGCGCCCTGCGGGAGAGCCGTTCGCCTCACCCGTCGCCGTCTGCGCGCTGCCGCTGTAGGGCCCGGGGGCAGGAGGCGGCGCTCGCCTGCGCGAGGAGCACGTGCACCCGCTCCGTGAGCTGCGCGATCTCGTCGGCGGGCGCGTGGAAGGGCAGGCGTACGTCGCCGTGGTCGCGGACGCGTTCGATGCGCAGGGTCAGTCCGTGCCGGTCGACGGCGAACGGCCGCACCCGGACCGCTCCGTGCAGGCTGTCCGGGTCCACGAGCCGGGTCAGCCGCTGGACGGCGTCGTCGTGGCAGTCGGCGAGATGGGTCAGCAGCCGTGCCTCGGCCAGGGCCAGCGGATCGGGCGCGGCGGCGGTGAACTCGTCGACGTCGACCACCACGGCCCCGGACGGCCGCCGCAGCACCACGCGGGTGGGCCGGAAGGCCAAGTGCCCGTCGGTCACGGCGAACCAGCCGGCGAGCCAGAGCCGGGCCCTGATCCGGCCCCGCACCGGGACGGGCGCCACGTCGGCGAACTCCAGCACGGCGGACGGCTCCCCGCGGGGCGCGCACACCGCCGCAGCGAGCAGCGCGCTGTCCTCGGGCACGTGCAGGAGCACCCGGCCGTCGTCGGCCATGGTGTGCGCGCCGACGAACTCCTCGCGGCCGCCCTCCGCGGTCACCGCGCAGGACCAGGCGGCGGCGAGCACGGACCGGGCCTGCTCCGCCGCGGCCGGCGCGGCCGTCCAGGCGTGGCTGTCACCCATCCCAACCTCCGTTCGGCAATTCATTAGGTAAGGCTCACCTAACCTACCGGAGTTCGGGGAGTGCGCCAACCACGACACCGGCTCGATCCGCCGCGCCGGCCCGCGTCGTCAGGGGGCGATGGCTCCCAGGAGAGCCCGTGCGCACAGGTCGCGCACCTGTTCGCGAGCGGGTTCCGGATCCCGCAGCCACTCCAGGCAGACCGCGGTGGTGAAGGCCAGCCAGCCACGCACCGCCAGCCGTACGTCGCCGCGCTCCTCGAAGGCCGGGCCGAACTCCGGGTCGGCGGCCAGGGCGGCGAGGATCTGCTGCTCCTGCGCGGCGAGCGCCTTCTGGTAGACGCGGCGCACGGCCTGGTCACCGGTCGCGTCGGCGCGGTGGAAGGCGCGGTAGCCGTGCGCGTGGGCCCGGACGTACTCCAGGTACGCGTCGAGGCCCGCCGTGAGCTGCTCGCGGACCGGGACGCCGGGCACGGCCGCCGTCATCCGCAGCATGCGCTCGCTCTCCCGCTCGACGACCGCGGCGAAGAAGTCCCGCTTGTTCGGGAAGTAGTGGTACAGCAGCCCGCGGGAAACCCCGGCGATCTCGGCGACCTGCTCGATCCAGACCTCGTCGTAGGGACTGTCCGAGAACAGCCGCGCGCCCACCGAGAGCAACTGTTCCCTGCGCTCGGCGGTGCTGAGCCGGCGGCGGGTGCGTTCGCCCTGGTTCGCGGCCATGCCCGCACCTTACTTGACGTCGGTTCAACAACGGTACGAGACTGGGGCCGCGTTATTGAATCCATGTACAACACGCTCGCCTCGGCTCGTGCAACACGCCGCTGCGTCAAGGGAGATCGCGTCATGGCCCAGACAGCGAGGGAAACGGCCCGGGACGGGCTGCCCAAGGGTTTCCGCAGCGCCGAGCTGGGCTGGCCCGAACTGCACCGCATCCCGCACCCCCCGTACCGGCTGCCCCTGCTCGGTGACGTCGTGGGCGCGAGCAGGCGGACCCCGATGCAGGACTCGCTGCGGTACGCGCGGCGGCTGGGGCCGATATTCCGGCGGCGGGCCTTCGGCAAGGAGTTCGTGTTCGTGTGGGGCGCCTCCCTCGCCGCCGACCTGGCGGACGAGGCGCGGTTCGCCAAGCACGTCGGCCTGGGGGTGGCCAACCTGCGGCCGGTCGCCGGGGACGGGCTGTTCACGGCGTACAACCACGAGCCCAACTGGCAGCTCGCGCACGACGTGCTGGCGCCCGGGTTCAGCCGCGAGGCCATGGCCGGGTACCACGTGATGATGCTGGACGTGGCCGCGCGGCTCACCGCCCACTGGGACCTGGCCGAGGCGTCGGGCCGGGCGGTGGACGTGCCCGGCGACATGACCAAGCTGACGCTGGAGACCATCGCGCGCACCGGTTTCGGGCACGACTTCGGCTCCTTCGAACGCTCCCGCCTCCATCCCTTCGTCACCGCGATGGTGGGCACGCTCGGCTACGCGCAGCGTCTGAACACGGTGCCCGCTCCGCTCGCACCCTGGCTGCTGCGCGGTGCGAGCCGCCGCAACGCCGCCGACATCGCGTACCTCAACCGCACGGTCGACGACCTCGTCCGCGAACGCCGGGCGGCCGGCGGCACGGGCGGCGAGGGCGACGGCGGCAGCAAGGGCGGTGACGGAGACCTGCTCGACCGGATGCTGGAGACGGCCCACCCGGAGACCGGTGAGCGGCTGTCGCCGGAGAACGTCCGCCGGCAGGTCATCACCTTCCTCGTCGCCGGTCACGAGACGACCTCGGGCGCGCTCTCCTTCGCCCTGCACTACCTCGCCCAGCACCCCGAGGTCGCCGCCCGCGCCCGCGCCGAGGTCGACCGCGTGTGGGGCGACACCGAGGCGCCCGGATACGACCAGGTGGCCAAGCTGCGCTACGTGCGCCGGGTGCTCGACGAGTCGCTGCGGCTGTGGCCGACCGCCCCGGGCTTCGCGCGGGAGGCCCGCGAGGACACGGTGCTCGGCGGCGCGTACCCGATGCGGCGCGGGGCCTGGGCGCTGGTGCTCACGGGCATGCTGCACCGCGATCCGGAGGTGTGGGGGCCGGACGCCGAGCGGTTCGACCCGGACCGCTTCGACGCGAAGGCCGTACGGTCGCGCGCCCCGCACACGTTCAAGCCGTTCGGGACGGGGGCACGGGCGTGCATCGGGCGGCAGTTCGCGCTGCACGAGGCCACGCTGGTCCTCGGGCTGCTGTTGCGCCGCTACGAGCTGCGGCCGGACCCCGGCTACCGGCTGCGGGTGACCGAACGGCTGACGCTGATGCCGGAGGGGCTGCGCCTGCACCTGGACCGGCGGACCCCGTCGGCGCCTTCGACGCCGACGTCCGCTCCCCGCACGTCCGACGCCGGGAAGGGCGGGACGGCCGGGGAGGCCGAGGGCGCCGGGGACGCCGTTTCAGCGTCCCGCTGTCCAGTGCACCGGGCGGGTGACTGAGTCCGGCAGCCTGGTGCCGGGGCCGCCCCGGGCCGCGTTGACCTGCGGCTGGGTCAGGAAGAAGGCGCCCGTCAGGTCCGCGTCGGTCAGGTCGGCGTCGCGCAGGTCCGCGCCGATCAGGTCGGCGCTCCGCAGGTCGGCACCGGTGAGGTCGGCGGCGATGAGGTAGGCCCCGCGCAGGTCGGCGCCGGCGAGGTCGGCTCCCCTGAGTCGGGCGCCCATCAGATCGGCGTTGCGGCGGTTCTTCTCCCGGCCGCGGGTGCCGGCCCGGGCCAGCTCGCTGGTGCGCAGCAGCAGCACGTTGACCCGCTGCCGGTGTGCGGCCACGTCGAGGGCGGCCAGCTCCTCGGGGGTTCCCCCGGCGAGGCGTTCGGTGCCGGCGAGGGCCCGGCGCAGGTCGGCGTGGACCGGGCGGGCGGCGGGCAGGGTCAGTGCCTCGGTCAGGTACCGGAGCAGCTCGTGCAGCTGCCGGACGACCGGGAACACGTCGAACATGCGGCGGGCCCGCTCCGGAGGGCCGCCGCGCCAGTCCTCGCCGCCGAAGGTGACCTGCGAGACCCGCTGCCCGGCGCCGAAGCAGTCGTAGACCGTGCAGCCGGTGAAGCCGCGCTCCCGCAGCGTCGCGTGGATGCCGCAACGGTGGTCGGTGCGAAGGTTCGTGCAGGGTGTGCCGGCGTCCTTGTCGATCGCGAAGTCCGCCGAGCGGGCGAACGGCAGGGCCACGCAGCACAGGCCGAAGCAGCTCCCGCAGTCGCCGCGCAGTTCCTCGCGGGCCAGGAGGTCCGCCCGGCCCGAAGGATCTGCCCGGCCCGAAGGATCTGCCCGGTCCACCCGGTCCGCCGTGTGTTCTCGCATGTCGTCGAGGATACGGGCCGCCCGCACGCCGCCACGCCGACGGCCCACGCAGCCCCGAACCACTCCGCCAGAAGCTGCTGCCCAAGCATGTCCTGCTGCCCCCGCTCCCCCGCCATGCCGCTACCGTCCGAACACTTCGAAGGTCACCGCCGGCTTTCCGCCGAACCGCTCCCCCGCGGCCTCGGCGAAGCCGGTGAGGAATCCGCGCACATACGTCTCCGGGGCCTCCTCGGTCAGCACCTCGATGTACGTGCGGTGTTCGAGCAGCGAGCGCACCGCGCGCTCGAGCCCCGGCGCCGCGTCCACGGCGTGGGTGGGCGAGGAGGAGCCGGCGACCGCGACCCAGCGCACGCCGTTCCACGGTTCGAGGCCCTGCTCGGTCAGCTCCGGGAAGATCCACCGGTTGCCCGCGTCGGCCGCCGCGTCGAGGGTCGCGCGGCCGACGGCGACGTGGTCCGGGGTGTTCCAGGCGACACCGCCCCAGGTGTCCCGGTGGTTGAGGGTGATGACCAGCTCGGGCCGGTGCCGGCGGATCGCGGCGGCGATGTCGCGGCGCAGCGCGGTGCCGTACTCGATGACGCCGTCCCGGTGGTCGAGGAACTCCACCTCGCTCACCCCGACGACGGCGGCGCTCGCGCGCTGCTCCCGCTCACGCAGCGGTGCGCACTCGTCGGGCGGCAGCGTGTCGATTCCCGCCTCGCCCCTGGTCGCGAGCACGTAGACGACCTCGCGGCCCTCGTCGGTCCAGGACGCGATCGCCGCCGAGCAGCCGTACTCCAGGTCGTCCGGGTGGGCCACGACGGCCAGGGCGCGGCGCCAGTCGCCGGGCATGGGCTCCAGTTGCGTGATCGTCGGCTCCGTCATGCCCGCACACTAACCCGCGCCGCTGACATCCCACCCGGATTTCAGACGTCGCCCCTCGTCCCTCGCGCCTCGCCCCTCACACCCCGCCTCACGCCTCGTCGCGGGCGAGCGCGAGCAGCCGGTCCAGGACCCGGGGGCCGCCGGCCCGTACGCCGTCGTGCTCGAACTCGCCGGTGACCCAGGTGCGCAGGCCCCGGATCGCGCGGGCGGTGGTCAGCGCGTGCGCGGTGTCGACGTACATGTCGTCGTGGTAGACGGCGGCGGCGGCCGGCACGTCGTTGGCGGCGAGGCGGGCGGGATCGTACAGCGGGGTCCAGTCGGTGCGGGCGGCGAGCAGTTCCGCCGTCTCGCGCAGCGGGCGCAGGGCCGGGTCGCAGTCGAACATCCAGGGGTGGATGGACTCGCCGGTGAAGAGCAGCGGTTCGTCGCCGGCGAGGGCCTTGGCCGCGTCGAAGCGCGGGAACTCGGCGCGGACCCGCTCGGCGGACCAGTCGGTGGGCCGGGCGTCCTGGCCGTAGATGGCCTCGTGGACGAGGGCGTACAGCGGGCGGCCCGCGTACGACAGCAGGTTCTGCGCCTGCTCCTGGAAGGCGTCGGAGAGTTCGTGTCCGTTCGGGGTGCGGACGAAGGCGTCCTCGAGGAGGAAGTGCAGCCGGTGGCTGCCCTCGCCGCCGCCCAGCATGATGCCGAGCGACTGGAAGGCCTCCACGGTGAGGCGGTAGCCGTTCGGCAGGACCACGTCGTGGGTGAGGAGGTGGTCGGCGATGCGGCGGGCGCGCTCGATGTCCTGCGGATAGCGGGCGTAGTGCGCGACGACCTTGCGCTCGATGCGGGGGTAGGCGGCCCGGTAGACGTCGTCCGCGTGAGCGTCCAGGGAGGGCAGGCCGCCGGTGATCAGGGCGGTGCTCAGGCCCTCGGGGGCCAGCGAGAGGTAGGCGACGGTGCAGAAGCCGCCGAAGCTCTGGCCGAGGACGGTCCAGGGGGCACCACCGGTGACCTGGGGGCGGATGGCCTCGCAGTCGCGGACGATGGCGTCGGCGCGGAAGTGGGTGAGGTAGTCGGCCTGCTCCGCGGGGCCGCCGCGCAGCGGGAGCGTCTGGCGGCCGGCCGGCGTGGAGGCGCCGGTGCCTCGCTGGTCCAGGAGCAGGACGCGGTACTCCTCGAGGGCCCGGCCGAACCAGGCGGGGCGGCCGACGAAACGGTCCGCCTTGCCGCCGGGGCCGCCCTGGAGGTAGAGCAGCCACGGCAGGTCCTCGTCGGCCTTGTCGCTCGCGACGGCCTCGCGGGCGTACAGCTCGATCGTCTCCCCGGTGGGGTCGGCGTGGTCGAGGGGTACGGTGAAACGGCGGTCGGTGAGGACGACGCCTGGCTGGCGGTAGCTGACGCTCAACGGGGCTCCCGGGGGCGGACGGACCTGACGGTGCGGATCCGGCGGTGCGGTTCGCGGCGCGGATCCGGCGGACGGATGCGACGGCCGATTCTTTCGGCCGTGTCCCAGTTCAGCACACGGCCTTGCGGCCGCCGACCCCCGGGATCATGGAATCGTGCTGAACGACCGGTCAGCGGGCGGCGAGGCTGGAGCGCCGCACCACCAGTTCCGGCTGGAGGACGACGCGCCGGTGCGGGTGGGTCCGGTCCGTGCCCTCCAGCTCGGTCTCCTCCAGGAGCAGCTCGGCGGCCATGGCGCCCATGGTGACGGCGGGCTGGCGCACGGAGGTGAGCGGGACGGCCGCGGCGGCGGCGAACTCGATGTCGTCGTAGCCCACGATCGCGAGGTCGTCGGGGACGCGGACCCCGGCGGCGTACAGGGCCTGCAGGACGCCGAGGGCGAGCAGGTCGTTGGCGCAGAAGACGGCGGTCGGCCGCTCGGCGAGGCCCAGGAGGCGGGCGCCGGCGTCCCGGCCCGCGGCGACGTCGAGCCGCTCGGTGGGCAGTTCGCGCAGCGCGTCCGGGCCGAGTCCGGCCTCGGCGAGCGCGGCGAGGGCTCCGGTGCGGCGGTCGCGCACCTGATTGAGGCCGGGCGGGCCGCTGACGTAGGCGATGGAGCGGTGCCCGGCGTCCACGAGGTGGCGCACGGCCAGCGCGCCGCCCGCGACGTCGTCGACGGAGACCGAGCACTCGGTGGTGCCCTCGGCGACCCGGTCGACCAGAACGAAGGGGATGTTGTGGCGCCTGAAGCCGTCGATGTTGCGGCCGGTGGCGTCGGCGGGGGTGAGCAGGACGCCCCGCACCCGCTGCTCGGCGAAGAGCGAGAGGTACTCGGCCTCCTCGCCCGGGCTCTGGGCACTGTTGCAGACCATCACGCCGAGCCCTGCCTCACGGGCGGCCCGCTCGGCACCGCGTGCGACGTCGACGAAGAACGGGTTGCCCATGTCCAGGACGAGCAGCCCCATGATGCGGCTGCGGCCCGCGCGCAGCTGACGCGCGGACTCGCTGCGGACGTAGCCCAGCCGGTCGATCGCGGACAGCACCCGCGCCCGGGTCTCGGTCGCGACGGTGTCGGGGCGGTTGATGACGTTGGAGACCGTGCCCACGGAAACTCCGGCGGCGCGGGCGACATCCTTGATACCCACGGAATGGGCCATCTGGCAGGGACCTCCGAGGTCGGGGCGGATGTGGGGGGGCGGCCGCAGGACCCTTCACACAGTACCTGTGCCGCCCCTGCGGGGGCTCCCGTCAGGCGAGGTGGAACACCTCGGTGAGCGGCTTCATCGCCTCGTCGGGGCGGGCCCCGTCGAGGGACTCGAAGAGCGGGCCCATCTCCGCCTGCCAGCGGGCGTTGACCTCGGTGGCCTCCATGCCGGCCCGGGCGGCGGCGAAGTCCTCGGTCTCCAGGTAGCCGACGAGCAGGCCGTCGTCACGCAGGAAGAGCGAGTAGTTGTGCCAGCCGGTGCCGGAGAGTGCCTCGCACATCTCCGGCCACACGGCGGCGTGGCGTTCGCGGTACTCCGCGATGCGGTCCCGGCGGACCTTGAGCAGGAAACAGACGCGCTGCATGGACTGCCGCTCCCGTACGAGGGGTGGTGACTAGAAGTTGAACTGGTCGACGTTGTCGGCGGTGAACACGGTCGGCTTGCCGAGGTTGATCACGCCGTCCTTGCCGATGGTGTACTCGCCCATGGCGCCGGCCTTGAAGGTCTCGCCCTCCTTGCCGGTGATCTGCCCGGAGGACAGGGCGACGGCGGTGCGCGCGGCCAGCTCGCCGAGCTTGGCCGGGTCCCACAGCTCGAACGCCTCGACGGTGCCGTTCTTGACGTACTTGCGCATGTCGTTGGGGGTGCCGAGGCCGGTCAGCTTGACCTTGCCCTTGTACTTGGAGCCGGACAGGTACTGGGCGGCGGCCTTGATGCCGACGGTGGTCGGGGAGATGATCCCCTTCAGGTTCGGGTGCTCCTGGAGCAGGCCCTGGGTCTGCTGGAAGGACTTCTGGGCGTCGTCGTCGCCGTAGGCGACCTTGACCAGCTTGATGTCCTTGTACTTCGGGTCCTTCAGCTCGTCCTTCATGATCTCGATCCAGGCGTTCTGGTTCGTCGCGGTCTGCGCGGCGGACAGGATCGCGATCTCGCCCTTGTTGCCGATCTGCTCGGCCAGCTGCTGCACCTGGGTGCGGCCGATGTCGTCGGCGGACGCCTGGGAGATGAAGGCGTTGCGGCACTCGGGGTTGGTGTCCGAGTCGTAGGTGACGATCTTGATGTCGTTCTTCATCGCCTGCTTGAGCGCGGTGCACAGCGCGCCCGGGTCCTGCGCGGAGACGGCGATGGCGTCGACCTGCTGCTGGGTGAGCGTGTTGACGTAGGAGACCTGGCCGGCGGTGTCGGTGCCGCTGGAGGTGCCGACCTCCTTGTAGCTGGAGCCCAGCTCCTTGAGGGCCTTCTCGCCGCCCTTGTCGGCGACGGTGAAGTAGGGGTTGTTGACCTGCTTGGGCAGGAAGCCGACGGTCAGTCCCTTCTTCGTCGCGGCGTTCGGGTCGGCCTTGCCCGCAGCGGCGGCCGAGCCGCCCTCGTCCTTGACGTCCTCCTTCGTGGTGCCGCCGCAGGCGGTGGCCGCCAGGGCGAGGGAGGTGACGGCGGCGAGGGCCGCGCAGGTACGGCGGATGGACGACTTGCGCATGGTGGGTTCCTTAGGAGGGTGGACGGAGCCGGTGACAGCGTTACGGGGTGGGCGCGGGCGCCTTGGACGGGGGCGTCGCTGCCGCCCTGCGTCCGGCCCTCGCGACGGAGATCTGCCGTGCGAGCCGGGGGCCGAGCACGGAGAGGACGAGCAGGACGCCGGTGACGACGATCTGCGACTGGGCGGAGACGTCCTGCAGGCTCATCACGTTCTGCAGCGCGCCGAGCAGGAACACGCCCGCGATCGCCCCGCCGAGCGTGCCCTTGCCGCCGTCGAAGTCGATGCCGCCCAGGAGTACGGCGGCGACGACGGAGAGTTCGAGGCCGGTGGCGTTGTCGTAGCGGGCGCTGGCGTAGTGCAGGGCCCAGAAGACGCCGGTGAGAGACGACATCAGGCCGGTCAGCGTGAACAGGATCAGCTTCTGCCGCTTGACCCGGATGCCGGCGAAGCGCGCGGCCTCCTCGCTGGCGCCGATGGCGAACAGGGACCGGCCGAAGGGCGTGGCGTGCAGGGCGAGAACGGCGATGGCCAGCAGCACGAGGAAGGGCAGGAAGGCGTACGGGAGGAAGGTGCCGTCGACGCGCCCGGCCGCGAAGTCCAGGTACTGCGAGGGAAAGTCGGTCACCGCGTCGGAGCCGAGCACGATCTGCGCGATGCCCCGGTAGGCGGCCAGCGTGCCGATGGTGACGGCGAGGGAGGGCAGTCCGAGCCGGGTCACCAGCAGGCCGTTGAACAGGCCGCAGGCCACGCCGAGCAGCAGGCAGATCGGGATGATCGTCTCGATGGTCATGCCCTGGTTCCACAGGGCGCCCATCACCGCGCCGGACAGCCCCGCGGTGGAGGCGACCGACAGGTCGATCTCGCCGGAGACGACCAGCAGCGTCATCGGCAGGGCGATGAGCGCGATCGGCAGCGTGTTGCCGATCAGAAAGGACAGGTTGAGGGCGTTGCCGAACCCGTCGACGAAGCCGAAGGAGAGCAGCAGCACGACCACGAGGAGGGCGCCCACCACAGTGTCCCAGCGGACGGCGCGCGTCAGGGAGCTGTCAGCCATGGCGGGCGTTCCTCTTCTTCAGGGCGTTGGCCACGCGCAGCGCGACGATCCGGTCGACCGCGATGGCGAGGATGAGCAGGATGCCGTTGATGGCCAGCACCCACACGGAGCTGACGCCGAGGGCGGGCAGCACGCTGTTGATCGAGGTGAGCAGCAGCGCGCCGAGGGCCGCGCCGTAGACGCTGCCGGAGCCGCCGGTGAAGACGACGCCGCCGACCACCACGGCGCTGACGACGGTCAGTTCGTAGCCGTTGCCGGTGCCGGAGTCGACGTTGCCGAACCGGGCCAGGTAGAGGGCGCCGGCGAGTCCGGCGAGGGCGCCGCAGAAGGTGTAGGCGGCGAGGATCCGCTTGCGGACGGGGATGCCGGCCAGCCGGGCGGCCTCGGGGTTGGAGCCGAGCGCGTACAGCTCGCGTCCGCTGCCGTAGTGCTTGAGGTAGTACGCCGTGGCGACGAGCACCGCGAGGGCGATCAGCGCCAGCCACGGAACCGCGGAGATGCCACCGGAGCCGAAGTCGACGAAGCCGCCGGGCAGGTCGGCCGCGGTGATCTGCCGGGAGCCGACCCAGATCGAGTCGATGCCGCGGATGATGTACAGGGTGCCGAGGGTGACGACCAGGGCGGGCACCTGGCCGAGGCTGACCAGCAGGCCGTTGAGGAGTCCGAAGCCGATGCCCAGCAGCACCGCCAGCAGTACGGCCACCACGGGGTTGCCGCCGCCCTGGAGGTAGGTGCCGGCGGCGAAGGCGCTGATGCCGAGGGTGGAGCCGACGGACAGGTCGACGTTGCGGGTGATGACGACCAGGGACTGTCCGGTGGCGACCAGGACCAGGATGGTCGCGTTCAGCAGCAGGTCCTTGATGCCCTGTTCGGACAGGAACTCGCTGTTGCCGGCCTGGGTGATGGCGATCATCACCAGGAAGACGAGCAGGATGGCCAGTTCGCGCATCTTGAAGATGCGGTCCACCAGCCGGGTGGCGCCGGCCTTGGGCACGTCGGCCACGGGGGCCTGGTCGGGTGCGGTGACCGTCATGCGGCGGCCCTCCCCGTGGCTGCGGCCATCACGGTCTCCTCGGTGGCGTCGGTGCGGGGGATCTCGGCGGTCAGACGTCCCTCGTGCATCACCAGGACGCGGTCGGCCATGCCGAGGACCTCGGGCAGGTCGGAGGAGATCATCAGGACGGCCACGCCGTCGGCGGCGAGTTGGCTCAGCAGCCGGTGGACCTCGGCCTTGGTGCCGACGTCGATGCCGCGGGTGGGTTCGTCGACGATCAGCACCTTGGGGCCGGTGGCCAGCCACTTGGCGAGGACGACCTTCTGCTGGTTGCCGCCGGACAGGGTGGCGACGGTGTCGGCGATGCGGGCGTACTTGACCTGGAGCTTGACGGCCCAGTCGAGGGAGCGGCTGCGCTCGGCGCCGCGGTCCATGAGGCCGGCCTTCACGGTCGTCCGCAGGCCGGTGAGGCCGATGTTGCGCTCGATGGACATGTTCATCACGAGGCCCTGGGCGCGGCGGTCCTCGGGGACGAGCGCGAGGCCGGCGGCCATCGCGGTGGAGGGGGCACCGTTGACGAGCGGCTTGCCGTCGACCTCGACCTCCCCGGCGTCCCAGCGGTCGACGCCGAAGACGGCGCGGGCGACCTCGGTGCGTCCGGCGCCGACCAGTCCGGCCAGCGCGACGATCTCGCCGCGCCGCACCTCGAAGGAGACGTCGGTGAAGACGCCCTCGCGCGTCAGCCTGCGCACGCTCAGGGCGGTCTCGCCCGGGGTGACCTCCTGCTTGGGGTACAGCTCGTCGAGGTCGCGGCCGACCATGCGGCGCACCAGGTCGTCCTCGGTCATGCCCTCCAGGGACTCGCTGGCGATCCAGGCGCCGTCGCGCAGGGTGGTGACCCGCTCGCAGATGCGGAAGATCTCCTCCAGGCGGTGGGAGATGAACAGCACCGCGGCGCCCTGTTCGCGCAGGGTGCGCACCACGCCGAAGAGCCGGGCCACCTCGCTGCCGGTGAGGGCGGCGGTCGGCTCGTCCATGATCAGGACGCGGGCGTCGAAGGAGAGCGCCTTGGCGATCTCGACGATCTGCTGGTCCGCGATGGACAGGCCGCGCGCGGGCCGGTCGGGGTCGAGTTCGACACCGAGGCGCAGCATGAGTTCGGCGGTGGCGGCGTGGGTCGCCTTGTGGTCGATGCGGCCGAGGGCGCGGCGCGGTCGGCGGCCCATGAAGATGTTCTCGGCGATCGACAGGTCGGGAAAGAGGGTGGGCTCCTGGTAGATCACGGCGATGCCGGCGTCGCGGGCGTCGCCGGGGCCGTGGAACACGACCGGCGCGCCGTCGAGCAGCACCTGGCCGGCGTCCGGCCGGTGCACTCCGGCCAGCGTCTTGATGAGGGTCGACTTTCCGGCGCCGTTCTCGCCGGCGAGGGCGTGCACCTCGCCGGGGAACAGCTCCAGGGAGACGTCCCTGAGCGCACGGACCGCGCCGAAGGACTTGGAAACGTCCCTGAGCGCCAGAACCGGGGCCGTACCCGTGTCGGACGGGTGGGTCATTGGGGGCTCCTCGACGACGCCGGGCGGGGCGGCCCTCACGGCGTCGTGAAAGGTTTCAACTCGGTTGCCGGGGACGTTAGGCAGCGCGGGTATGTCACGTCAATGGTTCCGGGTCGAAAAACTTTCGATCTCTGAAGGTCACGACCGAGTCACGGACGATCGGCGCCGCCAGAAGGGTTGACACTCCTTCGAGCGGCTCATAACTTCGCGTTCTGAATCGTTTCACAGATGGTCGTGCTCGCAGCAGGCCACGACCCGATGCCACAGGAGCGCCGAAGTGACCGAGCTCGCCGCGGTGAAAGCCGCGCTCAAGACCCAGGCCGTCGAGACGCCGTCGTGGGCGTACGGCAACTCGGGCACCCGGTTCAAGGTGTTCGCCCAGGCCGGTGTCCCGCGCGACCCGTTCGAGAAGCTGGACGACGCGGCGAAGGTGCACGAGTTCACCGGCGCGGCCCCGACCGTGGCCCTGCACATCCCCTGGGACAAGGTCGAGGACTACGCCGCGCTGGCCGCGCACGCCGAGAAGCGGGGCGTGCGGATCGGCGCGATCAACTCCAACACCTTCCAGGACGACGACTACAAGCTGGGCAGCATCTGCCACCCCGACGCGGTGGTGCGCAGGAAGGCCGTCGACCACCTGCTGGAGTGCGTCGACATCATGGACGCCACCGGCTCGCGCGACCTGAAACTGTGGTTCGCCGACGGCACGAACTACCCCGGCCAGGACGACATCCGCGCCCGGCAGGACCGGCTGGCCGAGGGCCTGGCCGAGGTGTACGAGCGGCTCGGCGAGGGGCAGCGGATGCTGCTCGAGTACAAGCTCTTCGAGCCGGCGTTCTACACGACGGACGTGCCGGACTGGGGCACGGCGTACGCGCACTGTCTGAAGCTGGGCGAGAAGGCGCAGGTCGTGGTCGACACGGGGCACCACGCGCCGGGCACGAACATCGAGTTCATCGTGGCGACGCTGCTGCGGGAGGGCAAGCTCGGCGGCTTCGACTTCAACTCCCGGTTCTACGCGGACGACGACCTGATGGTCGGGGCGGCCGACCCGTTCCAGCTGTTCCGCATCATGTACGAGGTGGTGCGCGGGGGCGGGTTCACCTCCGACGTGGCGTTCATGCTCGACCAGTGCCACAACATCGAGGCGAAGATCCCGGCCATCATCCGGTCGGTCATGAACGTTCAGGAGGCCACGGCGAAGGCCCTGCTGGTCGACGGTTCGGCCCTGGCCGAGGCGCAGGCCGCCGGGGATGTGCTGGAGGCCAACGCGGTGCTGATGGACGCGTACGACACGGACGTGCGTCCGCTTCTTCGGGAGGTGCGGGAGGAGTCGGGGCTGGACCCCGAGCCCCTGAAGGCGTACCGGGCATCCGGTTGGGGCGAGAAGGTCGTCGCCGAGCGGGTTGGTGGCGAGCAGGCCGGGTGGGGGGCGTAGGCGTCTGCCGGGTTTCTGTTGTTCGCGGCTGCGGGTCGTTCGTGGTCGATCGCGCAGTTCCCCGCGCCCCTTGCAGGGGCGCGTCACCACCCCTCGATCGAAAGGCACCGTCATGGCATCTCACCCTGAAGCCTCCGCCCTCCTCGCCCGCTCCCATCGGCTCGGCGCCGATCCGCGCAACACCAACTACGCCGGTGGCAACGCGTCCGCCAAGGGCACCGGGACCGATCCCGTCACCGGGGGTGATGCGGAGCTGATGTGGGTCAAGGGGTCAGGCGGGGATCTCGGGACGCTCACCGAGGCGGGGCTCGCCGTGCTGCGGCTGGACCGGATGCGGGCGCTCAAGGACGTCTACCCGGGCGTCGAGCGCGAGGACGAGATGGTCGCCGCCTTCGACTACTGCCTGCACGGCAAGGGCGGTGCCGCACCCTCGATCGACACGGCGATGCACGGGCTGGTCGAGGCCGCCCACGTGGACCATCTGCACCCCGACTCCGCGATCGCGCTGGCCTGTGCGGCGGACGGCGAGAAGCTGACCGCCGAGTGCTTCGGCGACACCGTGGTGTGGGTGCCGTGGCGGCGGCCCGGTTTCCAGCTCGGGCTGGACATCGCGGCCGTCAAGGAGGCCAACCCCCAGGCCATCGGGTGTGTGCTCGGCGGCCACGGCATCACCGCCTGGGGCGACACCTCCGAGGAGTGCGAACGCAGCTCGCTGCACATCATCCGCACCGCCGAGGTCTTCCTGGCCGAGCGCGGGAAGGCCGAGCCGTTCGGCGCGGTGATCGACGGGTACGCGGCGCTGCCCGAGACCGAGCGGCGGGAACGGGCGGCCGCGCTGGCGCCGTACGTCCGTGGTCTGGCCTCGCAGGACCGGGCGCAGGTCGGGCACTTCACCGACGCGGACGTGGTGCTCGACTTCCTCGCCCGCGCCGAACACCCGCGGCTCGCGGCGCTCGGCACCTCCTGCCCGGACCACTTCCTGCGTACGAAGGTGCGGCCGCTGGTCCTGGACCTGCCGCCGACCGCGCCACTGGAGGAGGCGGTCGCCCGGCTCAAGGAGCTGCACGCCGCCTACCGCGAGGAGTACGCCGCCTACTACGAGCGGCACGCCGAGCCGGACTCCCCCGCGATGCGCGGTGCCGATCCGGCGATCGTGCTGGTGCCGGGCGTGGGCATGTTCAGCTTCGGCAAGGACAAGCAGACCGCGCGGGTGGCCGGCGAGTTCTACGTCAACGCGATCAACGTGATGCGCGGCGCCGAGGCGGTGTCGTCGTACGCGCCGATCGAGGAGTCGGAGAAGTTCCGCATCGAGTACTGGGCGCTGGAGGAGGCCAAGCTCCAGCGTATGCCGAAGCCGAAGCCGCTGGCCACCCGCGTCGCCCTGGTCACCGGCGCGGGCAGCGGGATCGGCAAGGCCATCGCGCGCCGGCTGGTCGACGAGGGCGCGTGCGTCGTCGTCGCCGACCTGAACACCGAGAACGCGGCCGCGGTCGCGCAGGAGCTGGGCGGGGACGACAAGGCCGTCGCCGTGGGCGTCGACGTCACCTCCGAGGAGCAGATCGCAGACGCCTTCAAGGCGGCGGTGCTCGCGTTCGGCGGGGTCGACCTGGTGGTCAACAACGCGGGGATCTCCATCTCCAAGCCGCTGCTGGAGACCTCGGCGAAGGACTGGGACCTCCAGCACGACATCATGGCCCGCGGCTCCTTCCTCGTCTCGCGCGAGGCGGCGCGGGTGATGACCGCGCAGGAGCTGGGCGGCGACATCGTGTACATCGCGTCGAAGAACGCCGTGTTCGCCGGCCCCAACAACATCGCCTACTCCGCCACCAAGGCCGACCAGGCCCACCAGGTGCGCCTGCTCGCCGCCGAGCTGGGCGAGCACGGCATCCGGGTCAACGGCGTCAACCCCGATGGCGTGGTGCGGGGTTCCGGGATCTTCGCGGGCGGCTGGGGTGCCCAGCGCGCGGCGGTGTACGGGGTGCCGGAGGAGAAGCTGGGCGAGTTCTACGCGCAGCGGACGCTGCTGAAGCGCGAGGTGCTGCCCGAGCACGTCGCGAACGCCGTGTTCGCGCTGACCGGCGGCGACCTGACCCACACCACCGGCCTGCACGTCCCGGTCGACGCCGGCGTCGCCGCCGCGTTCCTGCGATGAGCACCGCCGTGGACGTCAAGGCGTACGCCGCGGTCGACCTCGGTGCGTCCAGCGGGCGCGTCATGGTCGGCCGGGTCGGCCCCGATCGGCTGGAGCTGACCGAGGCGCATCGCTTCCCCAACCGGCCCGTGCGTACGCCCGACGGCCTGCGCTGGGACGTCCTCGCGCTGTACGCCGGAGTGCTGGACGGGCTGCGGGCGGCCGGGCCGGTGGACTCGGTGGGCGTGGACAGCTGGGCCGTCGACTACGGCCTGCTGGACGCGGACGGGGCGCTGCTCGGCAACCCCGTGCACTACCGCGACACCCGCACCGAGGGCGTCGCGCAGAAGGTGTGGGCCACGCTGCCCGCCGGGGAGCTGTACGCGGCGACCGGGCTGCAGTACGCGCCCTTCAACACCCTGTACCAGCTCGTCGCCGCCCGGGGCACGGCCCAGCTGGCGGCGGCCCGCCGGCTGTTGCTGATCCCGGACCTGCTGACGTACTGGCTGACCGGCGAGCAGGGCACGGAGCTGACCAACGCCTCCACCACCCAGCTGATCGACCCCGGCACCCGGGACTGGTCGCGGGAGGTCGCGGACCGGCTGGGGATCGACCTCGGCCTGTTCGCGCCGCTGCGCCGGCCCGGTGACGCGGCGGGACTGCTGCGGCCCGAGGTACTGGAGGAGACGGGCCTTGCCGGGCCCGTGCCGGTGACGGTGGTCGGTTCGCACGACACCGCCTCCGCGGTGGCCGCCGTACCGGCCTCGGGCGAACGGTTCGCCTATATCTGCACCGGTACCTGGTCGCTGGCCGGGCTCGAACTGACCGCGCCGGTGTTGACCGAGGAGAGCCGCGCCGCCAACTTCACCAACGAACTCGGGCTGGACGGCACCGTCCGCTACCTGCGCAACATCATGGGTCTGTGGCTGCTCCAGGAGTGCGTACGGGACTGGGGCGGCCCCGACCTGGGCGGGCTGCTGCTCGATGCGGCCCGGGTGCCGGCGCTGCGTTCGGTGGTCGACGCGGGTGACGCGGCGTTCCTGGCGCCGGGACGGATGCCGGAACGGATCGCCGAGGCGTGCCGCACGTCCGGGCAGCCGGTGCCCGAAACGCCCGCCGAGGTGGCTCGGTGCATCCTCGACTCGCTGGCGCTGGCCCACCGCAGGGCCGTGGAGGACGCCCAGCGACTGGCCGGGCACCCCGTCGACGTGGTGCACGTGGTCGGCGGCGGCACCCGCAACGCGCTGCTGTGCCAGCTGACCGCCGACGCCTGCGGGCTGCCGGTGGTGGCGGGGCCGACGGAGGCCGCCGCGCTCGGCAACGTCCTGGTGCAGGCGCGCGCCCATGGACTGGTCGGCGACCTCGGCGGGATGCGCCGACTGCTTGCGCGCACCCAGTCGTTGACCCGGTACGAACCGCGCGGCGACACGGCGCGCTGGCGGGCGGCCGAGGCCCGACTCGCCGACCGGTGAACCGGGTCTCCCCCGCTCCCCGCCCCGCCGATTACCCTGCACTGGGCATGCGCCCGACGATCGAACACGAGGAGCCGCGATGCGTGTCGCCCTGTTCCTGACCTGCGTCAACGACACGCTCTATCCGGACACCGGCCGTGCCGTGGTGAAGCTGCTCACCAGACTCGGCGTCGAGGTCGACTTCCCGATGGCCCAGACGTGTTGCGGTCAGGCGCACTACAACACCGGTTACCGGCACGAGGCCGAACCGCTGGCCCGGCACTTCGCCGACGTGTTCGCGGACTACGACGCGATCGTGACGCCCTCGGGCTCGTGCGGGGCCATGGTGCGGGAGCTGTATCCGCGGATGGGTGAGCGGGCGCGGGCGGAGGGGCGCGGGGACACGCTCGCGGCCTCACTGGCGCCGGTGGTACCGAAGACGTACGAGCTGACGGAGTTCCTCGTGGACGTGCTGGGGGTGACCGACGTGGGGGCGTACTACCCGCACACGGTGACGTACCACCCGACCTGCCACGGCCTGCGCAGCCTGGGCCTCGGCGACCGGCCTCGGCGACTGCTGGAGGCGGTGAAGGGGCTGGAACTGGTGGAGCTGCCGGGCGCCGAGGAGTGCTGCGGCTTCGGCGGCACCTTCGCCGTGAAGAACTCCGACGTGTCGGCGGCGATGGGCGCGGACAAGGTGCGCAACGCCGAGTCCACCGGCGCGGACGTGCTGTGCGCGGCCGACAACTCCTGTCTCATGCACATCGGCGGGACCATGACGCGGCTGCGCACGGACATGCGGCCGGTGCACATCGCGGAGATTCTGGCGAGCACTCAGGAGGCGGCGGCCGTATGAGCGGGACGTTCGTAGGGATGCCGGCCTTTCCCGATGCGGCGCGGGAGGCCGTGGGCAACGCGACGCTGCGCGGCAACCTGCGCCACGCCACCCACACCATCCGGGACAAGCGGGCCCGCGCCGTCGCCGAACTGGACGACTGGGCGGCGCTGCGCGAGGCCGGGAAGCAGATCAAGGACCACACGCTGCGCCACCTCGACCGGTATCTGGTGCAGGTGGAGGAAGCGGTCACGGCCGCCGGCGGGACCGTGCACTGGGCCGCCGACGCGGACGAGGCCAACGAGATCGTCGCCCGCCTGGTCAAGGAGACCGGCGAGTCGGAGGTCGTCAAGGTCAAGTCGATGGCGACACAGGAGATCGCCCTCAACGAGGCGCTGGAGGCGCAGGGCATCCACGCCTACGAGACCGATCTCGCCGAGCTCATCGTGCAGTTGGGCAAGGACCGGCCCTCGCACATCCTGGTGCCGGCCATCCACCGCAACCGGGGTGAGATCCGGGACATCTTCCGCTCCGAGATGAGCGAGTGGGGCCGCCCCGCACCCGAGAACCTGACGGACACGCCCGCCGAACTCGCGGAGGCGGCGCGGCTGCACCTGAGGGAGAAGTTCCTGCGGGCGAAGGTCGGCATCTCCGGCGCCAACTTCGTGGTGGCCGAGACCGGCACGCTGGTGGTCGTGGAGTCGGAGGGGAACGGGCGGATGTGCCTGACCCTGCCCGAGACACTGATCTCGGTCGTCGGCATCGAGAAGATCGTGCCGAGGTGGCAGGACCTGGAGGTCTTCCTGCAGACCCTCCCCCGCTCCTCGACGGCCGAGCGCATGAACCCGTACACGTCCATGTGGACCGGCACCACCGACGAGGACGGTCCGCGCACCTTCCATCTGGTGCTGCTGGACAACGGCCGCACCGACACCCTCGCCGACGAGGTCGGCCGCCAGGCGCTGCGCTGTATCCGCTGCTCGGCCTGCCTGAACGTCTGCCCGGTGTACGAACGGGCCGGCGGCCACGCCTACGGCTCGGTGTACCCGGGGCCGATCGGCGCCATCCTCAGCCCCCAACTGCGGGGCACCGGAAGCGAGATCGACGCGTCCCTGCCGTACGCGTCCTCGCTGTGCGGGGCCTGCTACGAGGTGTGCCCGGTGGCCATCGACATCCCCGAGGTGCTGGTGCACCTGCGGGAGCGGGTGGTCCAGGGCGGGCCGGCGGTCCGGAACGGCAACCGGGTGGTGCTGAAGCCCGCCAAGGGGCACGCCGCCGAGCGGGCGGCGATGCGGGCGGCGCAGTGGGCATTCACGCACCCCGGCGCGCTGCGGACCGGGCAGCGGCTGGCCTCGCGCACCCGGCGCCTGCATCCGCGCACCCTGCCGGGTCCGGGCCGGGCGTGGAGCGGCAGCCGGGACCTGCCGGCGGTGCCCGCGGAGCCGTTCCGGGACTGGTGGCAGCGCACGCACGGTGGAAAGGACGGCGCGAAGTGAGCAGCAGGGAACGCATCCTGGGCCGGGTCCGGCGCGCGCTGGCGGACGTGCCGGGCGACGAGGCACCGATCAGCCGGAACTATCTGCGCGAGCACGGGCAGCGGTCCGCCCCGGAGAGGGTGGACCTCCTCGCCGAGAACCTGGCCGACTACCGGGCGATCGTGCACCGGTGCGCGGGCGGGCAGTTGCCCGGGTTGCTCGCCCGTCTCCTGTCCGCGCACGGCTCGGGGACCGTGGTGGTACCGCCGGGGTTGCCGACAAAATGGCTGGGGGCCGTCGACGCGGCCCTCGTCCAGGACCGGGCGGCGAGCACGGCACCGGAACTCGACCGGATCGACAGTGTGGTCACCGGCTGCGCCGTGGCCGTCGCCGAGACCGGCACCATCGTCCTGGACGGCTCCCCCGACCAGGGCCGCCGCCGCATCACCCTGGTCCCCGACCACCACATCTGTGTCGTACGGATGCCGGACCAGGTGGTGTCGTCCGTCCCCCAGGCCCTGGAACGCCTGGATCCCCGGCGCCCGTTGACGTGGATCTCCGGTCCCTCCGCGACCAGTGACATCGAGCTGGACCGGGTCGAGGGGGTGCACGGTCCGCGCACCCTGGAGGTGGTGCTGGTCGAGGACTGAGCGCGGTCACCGTGACGCGGGCCGGGCAGGGTGTCGCTGAGTACACCCCCCGGTACGGGCTCTGCGCCCAGTGTGGCCCGGCCCCGCTCTCCGTAGCGTCTTCCCCGAGGCACCGCACAGGGCGGGCCGCACGGAAGGTGATGACCATGTTTCGCTCCGGCGCACGAGGCACCCACGACCCGGGCCCCGCCCCCGAGGCCCTCCGGCTCGTCAAGGTGACCCGGACGTACGGCTCGGCGGAGAACGCCGTGACCGCTCTGGACGGTGTGACGCTGAGCCTGGGGCGCGGCACGTTCACCGCGGTGATGGGGCCGTCGGGTTCGGGCAAGTCCACGCTGCTGCAGTGCGCGGCGGGACTCGACCGGCCGGACAGCGGCATCGTGTGCGTGGACGGCACGGAGCTGACGGGTGGCGGCGAGGCGGAGCTGACGAAGTTCCGGCGCGGCCGGGTCGGCTTCGTGTTCCAGCAGTACAACCTGCTGGAGACGCTGACCGTCGCGCAGAACACGGTGCTGCCGCTCAAGCTGGCCGGGCGGCGCGTCGACCGGGAGCGGGCGCGGGAGATCCTGACGTCGGTCGGTCTCGGGGACCGGCTCGGCCACCGTCCCGACCAGCTCTCCGGCGGTCAGCGGCAGCAGGTGGCGATCGCCCGGGCCCTCGTCACCGAACCGCGGGTGATCTTCGCGGACGAGCCGACGGGCGCGCTGGACACGCGCAGCGCCCGGCACGTGCTGCGGCTGCTCCAGGAGACGGTGCGGGTGCACGGGCGGACCGTGGTCATGGTGACGCACGACCCGGTCGCCGCCTCGTACGCCGACTCGGTGGTCTTCCTCGCCGACGGCCGGCCGGCGGGGCGGATGGACGCGCCGACGCCGGACGCGGTCGCCGAGCGCCTCGCGCACCTGGGCGACGACGTGCCGGCGGGGGTGTGAGCGATGTTCGTACTGGCTCTTCGGTCGATCCGGCGCCGCCCCGGGCGGTTCCTCGCGACGCTGCTGTCCGCCTTCCTGGGGGCGGCGATCATCATGACGTTCAACTCGATGCACGACACGGCCGGGCAGGACGGCGTCGACCCGGTCAGCTCGGAGACGCTGGGCACGGCGGCGGGGGTCGTCGGCGGGTACGGGACCCTGCTGGTGTTCTTCGCGGTGGCCTCGACGCTGACGGTCAACGTGCGTCAGCGCACCGCCGAGCTCGAGCTGCTGCGCTGCTCGGGGGCGACCCCGGCGCAGATCAAGCGGATGGTCGTGGGTGAGGCGGTGGCCGTGGCCCTGGTGGGCGCGGCGCTGGCGATCGGCCCGGCGATGCTCGGCGGGCGGGCGCTGCTGGACCTGTTCCAGGACAGCGGCCAGGTGGCGCCGTCCGTGGACTACTCCTTCGGCCCCGTCGCGCTGCTGAGCGGCGTGGACATCACCCTGCTCGCGTCCGCGGGCGCGGCGTTCCTGGCGGTACGGCGCCTGACGCGGGGCGGCAGGGAGCGGGCCGGGGCGAAGCGGTTCCTGGCCTACGGGGCGCTGGCCACCGGCGCTGCGGGGTCCTGCTCCACCTTCTTCTTCTCCGCGACGGACGAGGCGCTGATGGCGGCGCCGGCCTACGGGGCGATCCTGCTGTCGGTCGGCTTCGCGCTGCTGTCGCCGCGGCTGCTGAAGGGCGTGCTCGACCGGCTGCCGCTGAGCGGCGCGAGCGGCTGGCTGGCCGTACGGAACCTGCGTGAGCGGGCGGGTCAGCTGGCCGGGATCCTGGTGTCGCTGATCATGTTCACGGCCGTGTCGACGGCGACGGTCACGATGCAGGCCGTGGAGAGCGACGCGGTGAAGGCCTCGGGTCTGGTGAAGTCGGTCGACGCCAAGAACCTGGAGACGCTCAACCTGACGGTGGTCGGCATCATCGCGGTGTTCGTCTGCGTGATGCTGGTCAACTGGCTGTACGCGGCGACGACGTACCGCACGCGTGAATTCGGTCAACAGCGGCTGGCGGGGGCGACGCCGGGGCAGGTGCTTGGCGTGGTGGCCGCCGAGGGCGTGGTCCTCACGGTGACGGGGGTGTTCTTCGGCACGGTGGCCGCGCTGGCCGGTGTGGTGCCGTTCACGGTGGTCCGCACCGACGCGGTCCTGCCGGACCAGTTCCTCGGGGTGTGGCTCGCGATGGTGGCGGTGTCGGCGGCCGCGACGCTGGGGACGAGCCTGGGCACGGCGCGGCGGGTGCTGCGTACGCCGGCGGTGGGGGCGGTGACCGCGGCCGCGTGAACGGACTGTGGGGAGGGGGGCGGCCGCCGCGGCGGTCGCCCCCCTCCCCACAGTCCGTCCGGACGTCCGGCTAGTCGGCCTTGGCGTACTCCTTCGCCATGCTGCCGGTGAAGGTCGAGCGTCTTTGCCTCCAGCATGACGCTCCTCCTTTCCCTGGCCCCACCACTGCATCGTCCGCCTGTCAACTCGGCGGCGCCGTCCGGGGGACGCGCGGCGTCAGCGGGGCGCGCCGCAGAGTTCGGCGAACCGGGCGGCGTCCACGTTGCCTCCGGAGAGGATCACGCCGACGCGGCGGGGCAGGGCGTCGATCCGGCCGTTCAGGAGGGCGGCCAGCGGGGTGGCGCCGCTGGGTTCCAGGACGGTCTTCAGCCGTTCGAAGGCGAACCGCATCGCGTCCCGGATCTCGTCGTCGGACACCAGCACGATGCCGTCCAGCAGGCGCCGGTTGAGGGAGAACGTCAGTTCGCCGGGGGTGGGCAGGGCCTGGCCGTCGGCGATGGTGCGCGGGACGGGCACGGCGACGCGCCGGCCCGCTTCCAGGGAGCGCCTGGTGTCGTCTCCGGCCTCCGGTTCGACGCCGATCACCCGGGTGCCGGGGTGCAGGCCCTTGACCGCGGTGGCGCTCCCGGCGATCAGTCCTCCGCCGCCGACCGGTGCGACCAGCGCGTCCAGCTCTCCCGTCTCCTCGACCAGCTCGAGGGCGGCGGTGCCCTGGCCGGCGATGACGTGCGGGTGCTCGTAGGGCGGGATCAGGGTCAGGCCACGGTCGGCGGCCAGGGCCTCGGCGATGGCCACCCGGTCGCCGGTGTAGCGGTCGTAGGTGACGATCTCGGCGCCGTAGCCGGCGGTGGCGTCCCGTTTGGAGGGCGGAGCGTCCTCGGGCATGACGATCACCGCGGTGGTGCCCAGTTCGCGGGCGGCCAGGGCGACCGCCTGGGCGTGGTTGCCCGAGGAGTAGGCGGCGATGCCCCGGGCCAGCTGGTCCGGGGTGAGGCGGGAGGCCGCGTTGTAGGCGCCGCGGAACTTGAAGGCGCCGACCCGCTGCTGGTTCTCGCACTTGAGGAAGACCTCGGCGCCGACGAGGGCGTCCAGGGTGCGCGAGCGCAGGACCGGGGTGCGGTGCGCGACGCCCTCGATGCGGGCGGCTGCGGAACGGACGTCGTCGAGGGTGACCGGCGGGGTGGTGGTCGTCACGGGTGTCCTCAGGGGGTGTCGGCGGCCGGGCCGTGGGCGGCGCGGGCCTGGGAGAGGTAGTGGTAGGCGGAGGCCCGGGAGATGCCGAGCCGGGTGGCGACGTGCTCGACCGAGCGGCGTACGGCGAACACACCGCGCCCGTCGAGGTCGCGGAACAGCTCGAGGCGCCGGTCCCGGTCCAGCGCCGCCCAGCTGGTGTCCCGGCGCAGTGGATGGTCGTCCACGATGGCGTCGACCACGGCGTCGATGTCGTCGCCGAAGGTGGTGGCCGGCACTGCGGCGGGGGTGCGTGCGGTCCCGGCGAGGGCGCCGAGGAGGGCGTGGGCCCGGTCGACGGCGGTGACGTCCAGGTTGACGCACAGGGCACCGAACACGGCGCCCGTGGAGTCGCGCAGCACCATGGTGGAGGACTTGAGCAGCGTGCCCTCGGCCGTGCGCGTGACGTAGTTCAGCTCGTCGCGTGCCTCGTCGCCGCGGGCCATCACGCGCATGCCGATCTCGCTCATCGCCCCGCCCACCGTCCGCCCGGTCACCGACCCGGCGACGGCAACGACCGAGTGCTCGGGGTGCCGGTAGTCGTGGAGCACCGCCTCGCAGACCGGTCCGAACGTCGCGGCGATCCCGTCGACCACGGGGCGCAGTGCGGCGAGGACGGCGTCGCGTTCGGCGTCCAGTGCGCGTTCGGTCATCTGGGTCTCCTTGCTCGACTCCGAGGAGACTCAGACTACACATCCAGCTCCTGGACGGGGGGTCCAGAGACCTCGTCGTTCGACATCCGCGGTCCGATCACTGCTTCCGGCCGCCGGGATCCCGTCCGGGAGTGCGCCTTCCCTTCCGGCCGGGCGCTGCGGGAGTGCGAGGCCCGGCACGGGTATGTCTCCCGCTACTGCGAGGCCAACCCGGCCGGCGACTGCTCGACCCTGCCCGGCCCCTCTCACTGTCCGAGTCACTCGTACGGAGGTCGTCCCCCATGCCCAAGGACGCCAAGTCCCCGAAGCTGCGCAGCAACCGTGCCGCGCTCACGCACAAGGTCGGGTACGCGCTGCGCCACCCCGAGCGCGTCGGCCCCTACGTCCGCCGGGCCGGCCGGGACGCGTGGCTGCGGATCAAGCATCCCGACCACGTCGGCTACTACCGGGCGGTGATGGCCTCCGACACCCGGCGCGATCCGGAGGCCGCGGTCGGCAGTCGGACCCACGACCGCTGGCTGGCGCTCGGGCAGATGCAGTTCGACTACCTGATCGAGCACGGGCTGCGTCCCGAGCACCGCATGCTCGACATCGGCTGCGGCAACCTGCGCGGCGGCTGGCGCTTCATCGACCACCTCGACACCGGTCACTACTACGGCGTCGACATCTCGCCGGACATCCTGATCGCCGCCAAGAAGACCCTGACCGAGCGCGGGCTCCAGGCGAAGCTGCCCCATCTGACCGTCACCGGGGACCTGCGGCTGGAGTTCCTGCCCGACGACCACTTCGACGTCATCCACGCGCACAGCGTCTTCTCGCACTCGCCGCTGAACGTCATCGACGAGTGCCTCGCGCACGTCGGCCGCGTCCTGACCGACACGGGGTTCTTCGACTTCACCTTCGACCGGACGGAGGGCACCGAGCACCAAGTGCTCCGCGAGGACTTCTACTACCGCACGGACACCCTGCTCACGCTCGCCGCCCAGCACAACCTGCACGCCCGGTTCATGGAGGACTGGGAGAAGCGGCCGCACGGCCAGTCCAAGATCCGGGTGAGCCGCTCGCCGCTGCCCTCGTAGGCGGCCGATCGCGGACCTTGAGGGGCCGGACCGCGCGTCCGGCCCCTACGGGCGTGGGTCGACCCGCCGCCAGGCGGGCCGGGAGTCCGCGCCCCGGCGACCGGCCGCGGCGGCGCAGCGGGGGCAGACCCGGCGGACGGCGTCGGCGGCACCGCCGGACTCGGGCAGCACGTCGGTCCAGGTGATCCCCGGGAACCGCGAGAGCCGCGAGCGGTGCAGCGACAGTCCGCACACGGTCTCGTTCCTGCCCTGCTCCCACGCGTGCACCTCGCCGGCCGGCAGCCAGCGGTTGTCGTCCTCGTCCCACCAGCGACCGGAGGCCGCCACGTCGTAGCGCCGTGTCCTGGCCATCGGCTCGGCCCGCCGCCTTTCCCTCTCCCGTGCGCCCGTGTCCTGCCCGTTCCTCGCGTTCGTTCCTCCGTTCGGGCCGGGTGCCCCGGAGGGACCGCGCCCACACGCGCGTACCTCCTCCTGTGTGATCACTCCGCAAGCCCTGCCCGTTTGGGGCGTTTTGTCTGCTTAACATGCGGGGTCCGCGCATCGCGGGGGCCGGCGCCAGCGCGCGACGGGGCCCCGGCACGGACTGCCACGCCCCGTACGAGAGGACAGCAGATGGCGCCCACGGGCCGTCCCAGCGCACTGGCCGAGCACGCCTTCTCCCCGCACGACGCCGTGATGGGCGCCGCCGTCCGGCACCTCGGCCGCCGGCGCTTCCTCACCGTGACCGCGGCCGCCGCCGCGCTCGCCTTCACCACCAACCTGCCGGCCCGCGGCGCGGTCGCCGCCCCCGAACGTGCCGCACGGATCAGCAAGGACCCCTTCACCCTCGGCGTCGCCTCCGGCGATCCGCTGCCGGACTCGGTGCTGCTGTGGACCAGGCTGGCGCCCGAGCCGTTCCTGGAGGACGGCGGGATGGGCACGGAGCGGGTCACGGTCGAGTGGGAGGTGGCCCTGGACGAGTACTTCGCGGGTGTCCTGTACCGGGGCACCGCCGACGCCCACGCCGAGTACTCCCACAGTGTTCACGTCGACGTGAAGGGCCTGACGCCCGGGACCGTCTACTACTACCGCTTCCGCGCCGGCGCCTGGCTCAGCCCCACCGGCCGCACCCGCACCGCCCCCGCGGCCGGCAGCGCCACCTCGTCGCTGAAGCTCGCGGCGGTCGCCTGCCAGGCCTACATGGACGGCTACTACACCGTGCTCCGCCATGTCGCCCAGGACGACGTGGACGTGGTGTTCCACCTCGGCGACTACCTGTACGAGTACGCGGTGAACTCCGAGGGCGGGGAGCGCCGCTACACCGACGTCACGCTGCCCGACGTGTTCAACCGCGAGACGATGACCCTCGCGGACTACCGGCTGCGCTACTCGCTCTACAAGACCGACGAGGACCTGCGGGCCGCGCACGCCGCGCACCCCTTCGTCGTCGCCTGGGACGACCACGAGACCGAGAACAACTACGCGGGCGGCATCCCCGAGAACGACATCCCGCCGGAGGAGTTCCTGCTGCGCCGGGCCGCCGCCTACCGCGCGTACTGGGAGAACCAGCCGCTGCGCGCCGCCCAGCTGCCGCAGGGCCCGGACGCCCGGCTGTACCGCCGGCTGCAGTGGGGCACGCTCGCCCAGTTCGACATCCTCGACACCCGCCAGTACCGCTCCGACCAGGCCTACGACGACCGGCCGCACGCCCCCGGGGCCGAGTCGGACGACCCGGCGCGCACCATCACCGGCGCCGAGCAGGAGCAGTGGCTGCTCGACGGCTGGAAGGGCTCGACCGCGCTGTGGAACGTGATGCCCCAGCAGGTGTGCTTCTCCCAGCGCAAGTTCGACGTGACCGCCGACGCCGCGCTCTCCATGGACGCCTGGGACGGCTACCGCGCCTCGCGCGACCGGGTGGTCGCCGGGGCGAAGGCCGCCGGGGTCGACAACTGGCTGATCCTCACCGGCGACGTGCACGTGGGCTACGCCCTCGACGTCAAGGAGGACTTCGACGACCCGGCGTCCGCCACCATCGGCACCGAGGTCACCTGCACCTCGGTGACCAGCGGCCGGGACGGCGTGGAGAAGCCCGCCAACTGGGACCTGTACATGAAGGCCAACCCGCACATGAAGTTCTACAACGGCAAGCGCGGCTACGTCCGGGCCGAACTCGGCCGCCAGGCCACCCGCCTCGACTTCAAGACGGTCTCCGCCATCAGCACGCCCGGCGCTCCCGTCACCACCGCCGCGTCCTTCGTCACCGAGGCGGGCGAGCCGGGGCTGAAACCCGCCTGATCCCGGTCCGCCCCGCGGGGGCGCGTCCGCGTACTGCACATGGCACCCGTGACGTCCCCCATAGCGCGAAACAGACCCGGGTCGGGCATCGCCGCGGAACTTTGCGGCAAGGCCTGTGACTTCGCCGCGGGCGCACCGTGACCCACGGCCGCCCACCGAACACCGCTGTCTCGCACAGCACTCGAAGGAGGCACATCGCATGGTCGGCAGACATGCCGCGCGCAGCCGCCGCGCAGCCCTCACCGCGCTCGGCGCCCTGGTCCTGACCGCACTCCCCTCGGCCGCGTCGGCCGCACCGCCGCCCGGCCCGGGACCGCGTCCCGCCGTGGCCCGCACGCCCGACGCCACCGTGGCCCCGGCACGCGTGCTGAGCGCGATGGAGCGCGACCTGAAGCTGGCCCCCGGACAGGCGGCGGCCCGGCTGGTCAACGAGGCGGAGGCGGGCACCCGCGCGGGCATGCTGCGCAACACGCTGGGCGACCGCTTCGCCGGGGCCTGGGTGAGCGGTGCCACCTCCGCCGAGCTGACCGTGGCCACCACCGACGCCGCCGACACCGCGGCCATCGAGGCACAGGGCGCCAAGGCGGCCGTCGTCGGCAGGAACCTCGCCGAGCTGCGCGCGGTCAAAGAGAAGCTGGACGCGGCGGCCGTCCGCGCCCGGACCCGGCAGACGCCGGTCTGGTACGTCGACGTGAAGACCAACCGGGTCACCGTCCAGGCCACCAGCGAGTCGGCCGCGTCCGCGTTCCTCACGTCCGCCGGGGTGTCGGGCCAGGACGTGGGCGTCCGTGTCTCGCCGGACCAGCCGCGGGTGATGGAGGATCTCGTCGGCGGCGACGCCTACTACATCAACGACCAGGCCCGCTGCTCCATCGGGTTCTCCGTCACCAAGGACGACCAGCAGGGCTTCGCGACGGCCGGACACTGCGGCGACCCGGGCGCCACCACGACCGGGTTCAACGAGGCCGCCCAGGGCACCTTCCAGGCCTCGACCTTCCCCGGCAAGGACATGGCCTGGGTGGGCGTCAACTCGGACTGGACCGCGACGCCGGACGTGAAGGCGCAGGACGGCGAGAAGATCCAGATCGCCGGGTCGGTGGAGGCGCTCGTGGGGGCGTCGGTGTGCCGTTCCGGCTCGACCACGGGCTGGCACTGCGGGACCGTCCAGCAGCACGACACGAGTGTCACCTACCCGGAGGGAACCGTCGACGGGCTGACCCGGACGACGGTGTGCGCCGAACCCGGCGACTCCGGCGGCCCCTTCGTGTCGGGCACCCAGGCGCAGGGCACCACGTCCGGCGGCTCGGGCGACTGCACGAACGGCGGGACGACCTTCTACCAGCCGATCAATCCCCTGCTCAGCGACTTCGGCCTCACCCTGAAGACCACCTCCGCCGCGTCGCAAACGCCCGCGCCGCAGGACAACGCGGCGGCGGACGCGTGGGCCGCGGGCCGGGTCTACGAGGTCGGCACCACCGTGTCCTTCGACGGGGTGCGGTACCGGTGTCTGCAGAGCCACCAGGCGCAGGGCGCCGGATCACCGGAGAGCACTCCGGCCCTGTGGCAGCGGGTCTGACGGGCAGGGCTTCTTCCCGCACTCGGCGCGGGGCCGCCCGAGGCGGCCCCGCGCCGGTCCGTGTCCCGCCGTCGTCCCGTCGCTATCCCTCCGCGAGGAGCGCGTAGGCGGTGGCGATGAACGGGTCCCGGGCGCGGAACCGCCGGGTGCACACCGCTGCCAGCGCGGTGTCCGTGTCGGGCCTGAAGCCCAGGAACGCCTGCTGGCCCAGGGTGGCGCCGCTGTGGAAGTACATCGGTCCGCCGTCCGTGGGGTGCCGGAACCACCCCACCGTGTGCACGTGCCGGTGGCCCAGCCCCCGCCGGAGCACCGGCACCCGCACCGCCCGCAGCGCCCCCGCGGCCGGTGAGCGGGCCGGGTCCAGGTGGGCCTCGAGGAAGGTGAGCAGGTCGTTCGGGGTGGACCGGACGGCTCCGGCCGCCTGGAAGCCGCCCGCGTCGAAGGCCGGGACGGGCGTACGGCCGTCCTTGCGGTGGCCCACGGCGTCGGTCCCGGGGCCCTCCGCGCGCAGGGCCGTACCGCTGAGGCCGAGGGCGCGCAGCACCTGTCCGGTGATCAGGTCGTCCCAGGCGGTGCCGGTGGTCGCGGCGATCGCGTGGCCGAGCACGGAGACGCCGTAGTTGGAGTAGTGCCAGCGGGTTCCGGGGCGGTGCCTGGGGGTGTGGCGCAGGAAGGTGCCGGTCAGCCGCTCGGCCGGATAGCGCGCGTACGGGTTCGTGCGCCACGCGGGCAGGCCCCGGCGCACGAAGTCGGCCGGCAGGGCGGGCAGTCCCGACGTGTGGGTGATGAGGTGGGCGAGCGTGACGGGGTGCGGGCCGGCCTTCGCGCCGGGGTCCAGGCAGGTGGCGGCCGCCTCGCCGCCGGTGAGCACACCACGCCGGATCAGGCGCGTGAGCAGGAGCGCGGTGAACGTCTTGGACGCCGACCCGGTCTCGTAGCGCAGGTCCTCGCGGGGGACGTCGGGGGGTGCGGCGGTACCGCCGCTGTGCAGGGTGCGCCGGCCGCGCCGGGAGACGGCGAAGACGACGTCCGGGGCGTCGGAGGCGTCCACGGCCGCGGTCAGCCGCTCGCGCAGTGCCCTCTCGTCGGCCGGTGCGGGCTCCGTCGGGGCGTACTCCTCGGCGGCGGGGGCGCCCGGCCAGGGCGTGCGACGGCCCGTCACGACGCGGAGTGCGCCAGCTCGGTGAGGGCGCGGGAGGTGGCCAGCAGGGAGGCGAAGGCGGCGACCAGGGTCGGGTGGTAGACCACGTCGAACACCGTGTCGGGTTCGCCCTCGGGCATCGTGCGTACGGCGGGCATGGCGCCGTCGGGCTGCTGCGCGGCGGCGAAGCCCTGCCAGGCGGCCTCGTCGAGGGCGGGCCGGGGCAGGCAGGCGTCCACGACGAGGAGTTCGCCGAGCAGGTCCCAGCGTTCGAGGTCCAGCCAGTCGTCGATCCAGACCGGGAGCCAGGTGGCGAGGTAGTCGGCGACCTCGGGCGGCAGCCCGCCCGGGTTCTCGCCCCAGTCGGTGAGGTGGAAGACGGTGTGCGTGATGTCGTACGCGGTGTGGCCCTCGACCGTCCACGGCTCGGGGGTGCCGGCCAGCCAGGTGGCGGCGACCAGGTCGGCCTCGGGCGGCCGCGCGGTCAGGCCGAAGCGGCGCTGGAAGGCGGACAGGCCGAGGCGCCGGGTGGGGGTCACCGGGAATCGCGCCCAGCTGTCCAGCCGGTGGTTGAGGACCGTGGCGCGTTCGATCTCGGGCTGGCTGTAGCCCAGCTCCTTGAACGGCAGGTAGACCTCGAAGGGGGCGGGCGAGAAGGGTTCGATGCGCTGGCCGCGCACCAGCATGCGGCCCCCGTCGAGGGTCTCGCGCCAGGTGTGGTCGAGCAGTTGGCGCGCGAGCTGGGCCTGCCGGGAGCCGGCGACGCCCTCGCGGAAGAGCACTTTGCAGATGAGGGCGAGTTCACCGATCGGCTTGAAGCGTTCGAGGAAACCGATCTCGGGGTCCACGTCCGGCTCCAGGCGGAATCCGTCGCGGTGGGCCCACAGCCACTCCAGGGCGCCGGCTCCGACGCGGTGGATCAGGCGGGTGTCCGTCATCCCGGCGCTCCTTGTCCGGCGTGCTGTCCCGTGCGGGGTGCGGCGTGTCGGGCGGCGTTCCGCACGTCCGGCGGGGGTGCCGTGGCCGCCGTGGTGAGGGCCGCCGCGAACGCGGCCATGAGGGTGGAGTGGTAGCAGTCGGTGAAGTCGTAGGGGTCCGGCCCCGGGTCCGGCCCGGCGGCGTCCTGGGCGGCGCCTTCCTCGGGGATCGCGCCGGAGCTGTCCTGGGCGGCCGCGACACGCTGCCAGGCGTCCTCCAGGACGGCCGGTTCCGGCGGGCGCGGCAGGCTCGCGGCGACCGCGAGCAGTTCGCAGCTCAGGTCCCACATCCGCGCGTCCAGGCAGGTGTCGAGCCAGGGCGGCAGCCAGTGCAGCAGGTACTCCGCCAGGTCCGCCGGCACGCCCTGGGCGGCGCGTCCCCAGTCGGTGAGGTGGAAGACGACGTGGGTGAGCGCGTAACCGGCCGCGCGTTCGAAGGTCCACGGTTCCGGCAGGCCGCCCAGCCAGGTGCGGTCCAGCGCCTGCGGGACGTCCCCGTGCGGGTGGATGCCGCTGCGCCGCTCGGCCTCGAGCACGCCGAGGCGACGGGTGGGGTACTGCTCGGTCAGCCGCCAGCCGCGGGTGCGGGCCACCACGGCGGCGGACGCCTCGTAGCCGGGGTGCCGCAGTCCGGCCGAGGCGAAGGCCGCGTACACCTCCAGCGGGTAGGTGGCGAAGGGCTCCAGCGACTGCATGAGCGGGAAGAGTTCGCCCCGGTGGGTCTGCTGCCAGGCGAAGTCCAGCAGTTCGGACACCCGGGTGTGCAGCGGGTCCCCGGGCGGGGTGCACCGGGACACGGACGCGCAGACCTGGGTCAGTTCGCCCAGCGGCTTCCACGTCCGGTTGACCTGGCCGTCGGACGCCAGCGCGTCCTCGCCGAGCGCGAAGCGGTCGCGGTGGGCCCACACCCAGTCCAGTGCGGCCTCCTCGACGCCGCGGACGCTCACGTCCCGGACGCTCACAGGAGGACTCCGGCCGGCATGAGCCGCGCCGCCTCCAGTTGCAGGGCCACCCGCGGGTCGGAGCCGCCCATGAGGCGTACGAAGTCCAGCCCGGCCTCGAGGCCGAGGGTGTCGGGCACCCCGTCCAGGAGCGTGAGCCACCGTCCGGCCCCGGCCGCCTGCTGCCAGTCGCGGCGGCGCACCGCCCGTACGAAGCCGCGGGCGACGTCCACGGGACGGCGGCGTGCCGCACGGGTGACCGCGCACTCCTCACCGGGCAGCGCGAGCGGGGCGAGGACGGCGAGCTGGTGGGTCAGGAACTGCCAGCCGGCGTCGTCGAGCCAGCGGGCGTCGGGTTCGGTGCCCGGCTCGTCGGCGGGCGGGCCGTCCAGGGGTTGTTCGGTCCGGCGCAGGGCGCGGGCCATGGCCCAGTGGCTCCATACGACGGTGGGTGCCGCGTCGTCGCGCGGCGGATGGGCCGCCACGGCGTCCTTGAACACGGCGAGTTGTGCGGGCTCGGGCGGAACGCGCAGCAGGACGCCGGGCAACAGGATGTCGGCGCCCAGGACGCGTACCGCAGCACGTGCGACGCCCTCACCGGCGCCGCCTCCCGTCAGGGTGCTCCCCGCTCGCACGTGGTCTCCGCTCCGAAGAGCGGAGACCACGTCGGAAGCGAGGTCCAGCACCGTTCCCTGCAGGAGGGCCGATGTGCTCGACTGCTCCATCTCACTTCTCCCGTCGGTCCGTCAGCCCTTCTTCGGGCGCGGGGTCGGCGGCGAGAGCAGCAGGTTGGTACCTCCGGACTGCAGGGCGAGCGCGGCGCACTCGCGGCTGTCGCGGAAGACTCCGTCGGGCTCGGCGGGGTCGAGTACCGCGTCGATGTCGATGTTCTCGGTGCGGGTGACTTCCTCGAGCACCTTGTCCTTGGAAGGCATTTCACCATCTCCCTCTGGTAGCCAAATGGCCTTCACACCCAAGGGTGTCCGATAAGTCCCAGAACATGCCTTTCTTCACAAAATTCTCAGAAGGTCACTCATTCAACAACAATCGCGCGCTTCAGGCGCCACACGTGGTCCTCGCGGAAGCCTTCGACGCCCTCGGGCGACACGCTCGGCCGACGAGCGGTCCGGCGGGTCTCGACACTCCACTCACCCTCGGGCAGAGCGAGTTCGGCGAGGACTCCGTCCAGGGTGGGGAAGACGGCGTCGAAAGGCGGTTCGGTCTGCCAGGAGGGCCAGCCGGCGTGCATGACGACCAGCAGGGTGCCGCCGGGCGCCACGGCGCGCGCGGCGGCGCGCAGCACCGCCTGCTGGTCGAGCTCGACCGGGGACTGCAGATAGTGGGCGCTCACCAGGTCGAAGGAGCCCTCGGGGAACGAGGGTCCCAGCTCGTGGCGTTCCCAGGCGACGCGGTCACCGACCCCGGCCTCGGCGGCGTGCCCGGCGGCGCGTTCGAGGGCGGTGGCGGAGATGTCCACGCCGGTGACCCGCCAGCCGCGCGAGGCCAGCCACACGGCGTCCGCCCCTTCGCCGCAGCCGAGGTCGAGCGCGGTACCGGGGGCGAGGCCGCCCGCCTCGTGGACCAGCGGCTCGTTGGGGCGCCCGCTCCAGACGCGGCCGGTGTCGCGGTAGCGGGCTTCCCAGAACTCCGCGGCGGGAGCCGGCGCGGGGATGTCGGTCATGGTGCCTCCCGGGGTGGGCGCGGGCGTCTGCTCCGCGGGGCGCGCGACGGTCGCGCGCCCGGGTGCAGACTGCCCCGGCCCGGCGGGAGGCGCCAAAGGTCTTTGCCGGTCCGGCAAGTCAGGCCACTGCGCCGTCAGCCCGTCAGCCCGTCAGCGCCTGCGACCCGCCCTCGGAGCCGTCGGCGTGCACCCACACCGCCCGCCGCGGGAAGGGGGTCTCCACGCCCGCTTCGTCCAGCGCCTCCTTGACCCGGCGCCGCAGCTCGCGGGTGACGCCCCACTGCTGGAGCGGCGCGGTCTTGGCGGCGAGGCGCACCAGTACGCCCTCGACGTCCAGGGACTGCACGCCCCACACCGCGGGGTCCTCGAGCAGGACGTCCGCGAAGTCCGGCTCCTCGCGCAGCGCGCGGCCGGTGTCCTCCAGCACGCGGTAGACGGTGTCGAGGTTCGCGTCGTGGGAGACGGCGACGTCCAGGACGGCGCGCGCCCATTCCTGGCTGTCGTTGCGCACGCGCAGGATCTCGCCGTTGCGGATGTGCCACAGGCCGCCGTTGAGGTCACGCACGTGGGTCAGGCGCAGGCCGACGTGCTCCACCTCGCCGACGGCCTCACCGAGGTCGACGGAGTCACCGACGCCGTACTGGTCCTCGACCATGATGAGCAGCCCGGACAGGTAGTCCGCGACCAGGCTCTGGGCGCCGAAACCGATGGCCAGACCGACCACCCCGGCGCTGGCCAGCAGGGGGCCGAGGGCGATGCCGACCTGGTCGAGCACCATGGCCACGCCGACCATGAAGAGCACGATGGTCACGGCGCTGCTGAGCACCGAGCCGATGGTGCGGGCCCGCTGTTCGCGGCGCTGCCGCGCCCGGGACCGGTCGCGGTGCAGGACGGCGGCGCCGCGGGCCGGCCTGCGGGGGCGGCTGCGTTCGGCCTCGCCCGCCGACGGTTCCAGGACCCGCTGGACGACCCGGGTGATCGCCCGCTTCGCCACCGCGCGCAGCACGAGCAGGATCACGACGATGAGCGCGATGCGCAGCGGTATCCCGATCAGTGACGTGGTGTGGTCGCCGATCCAGTCCGACCACGAGACCGCCAGCTGCGGGTTCGTGGCCGCTTCGGCGGGCGGGGAGGTGTGCGACATCGGCTCGGCTGCTCCGTTCCTCGGGGACGACTTGTCTGCCGTCGGAGCCGCCTACCCACGGACCGTCCGAACATGACGCCCGGCGCACGCCGGGACACTCATCACCTTTCCGCCATTTGCCCCTTATGTCCGACAGTTGCGTCATCTTCACTCGTGACCGGCCATCACCGGTGCCCGCGGGGGCACTCGCAGGAAGTCATCCCACAGCGGAGGGGGAGGGACCTGCGGCGTGGTTATCGTTGCCGTCCTACTACTGCCCGGACTGGGGCTGCTGTTGTTCACCATGACGTATCTGGAGGACCGGCTGTTCGGCGATCCGGGGCCGCCCCGGCACGCCCGGCGCCGTCATCTGCGGCTCCTGCCGGGCGGCGGGGACGGTGGCGCCCCGGCCCACGAATCCCCGCCCGGCCACCGCGAGGCACCCGAGCTCCCGGCGTCCGAGCGGGACGCCGCCTGAGGCCGTCACCGCCGCGGCGCCCGCGCGGCCGCGGACCCCGCCGAGCGGGCGCCCGGCCCGCCGGGCGATGCTGTCCCGGAAGGGACGCACGCGGCGCGGGTGAGGAGAGCGGATGGACACCGGGGAACAGCACGACGCGGACGAGGAGTTCGTCCGGTTCTGGCAGGAGCGCCGGGTGTGCTTCCTGTCGACGCCGCGGTCCGACGGGACGTCCCACCTGGTCCCGGTCGGGGTGACGTACGACCACGCCACCCGCACCGCGCGGGTCATCACGAGCCGGGACACCACGAAGGCCCGCAATGTGCGGCGGGCCGCCGGAGCGGTCGTCGCCGTGGGGCAGGTGGACGGCAGGCGCTGGTCCACGCTGGAGGGCGTCGCGGCCGTGCGGGACGACGCCGCGGCGGTCCGCGACGCGGAGGCCCGGTACGCCGCCCGCTACCGGCAGCCCCGGGCGAATCCGGAGCGGGTCGTCATCGAGATCGACGTACGGCGTTTCCTCGGCACGGTGCGGCCCCTGCCGGGACGCCCGGACGCGTGACGCGCCCGGCGGGAGGGCCGGGTCACTCCCGGCCCGGGTCCGGCGGCCCGGCCGCCCCGGCCACCGGGCGACGGCGCCGATGTCGCGGGCGAGCGCCGGGACCGGCGGGGAGCGCACGACCAGCGTGTCCAGCAGGACGCCGAAGGCCACGATGAAGGCGATCCGCACCAGGAGGGCGAGCGGGATCACCCCGAGCGCGGCGAAGGTGGCGGCGAGGACGACCCCGGCCGAGGTGATCACATCGCAGGTGGCCGTCAGACCGCGCAGGATGCCCTCCCGCACCCCTTTCCCGCCGCTCCTCGTGTCCGGCACGGCGCGCACCGCGCGTCCCCGGGCAGAGCATCTCCCCGGTCCGGCACCGACACCCGCCCGCACGGCATCCTCAGCCCCACGCCCCGTGCACGGCGGTTCGACCCCGACGGGCGTGCGTCCGGCGCTGGTGCCCGAGCCGGCCGGGCTGGAGGGCCGCTCCGTGCACGAGCCCTGGCGGCTGCCGGATGCGGAGCGGCCCGCGTACGGTGCCCGTCCGGACCCGATCGTCGACCTCGCCGACGGCCCGGACCGCTTCCGGCGGGCCCGCGGACGCGGCTGAGCCCCGGCGGGACGCGTACGGCCGTCAGTCGCGGCTGTCGGGGCGGGACGTGTGGTCCGGGTGGTTCCGGGTCCGGCGGGCCTCCTTCAGTTCCGCCTCGTACAGGTGGTCGCGTCCCCCGGCGAGGCGCGCCACCGCTTCCCGCTCCAGGTCCCGGAACGCCTGGTAGTACGTCCGGTCGTACGCCTCGACGATCTGGAACGTCCAGTGGCCCGGGATGACGTCGCGGCCCAGGATCTCCGTGCGGACGCGCTCGGCCCAGTCCTCGTGACCGGCGGCGCGCAGCAGCGCGACCGCGCGGTCGAGCTCGAAGTCCGCCGAGCCGGTGAACTGGTGGAAGGCGAACAGGTGGCCGCGGGCGCACTCGGTCGTCTCCAGCGCCTTGGACAGGGACCCGAGGGCCTCGACCGTCGCGTCGCTGACGCCCTCGGGGCGCCGGTGCGGGTCGTCATCCATGGCGCTCGAGGGGGTCGTGGCCCCAGTTCATGAGCGAGTACCGCCACCGGGTGTCCGCGACGTCGCCCGACGGGCGCTGGGCCAGGTGCCGGCGGACGTAGCCGACGACCTTGCGCATGTGCTCGTAGTCGTCGTCCGAGAGGTCGCCCTTGTTCTTGTGGAGGATCTCGACGATCCGGCGGCCGGACGCGTGCCCGACGGACTCGCCCCCGTCCTGGTGGTGCCCGGCGTCCCGTGACTCGTCGGTGTCGAGCCACCGGTCCAGCTCGGCCGGTGTCATGTTCACCAGCTCGTGGAACGCGTCCCGGGTCTCGTCCTGCTCGTCGCCGTCCATGTCACCTCACTTCTTCTTCAGCGCGGACGGCTTGTGCACCGCCGACCTGTCCGACTTGTCGCTGCGGACCTGGTACTGCGGGTCTTCGGAAGAGGCGTCCACGGTGCGGCCCGCCGCCTCGGTGCGCTCGGTGATCTTCTTCTCCACCTCGCCCTCGGTGCGGGAGCCGTGGCTGCTCCAGGTGACCTTGTCGCCCCTTTCCAGGCGCTCGCCGTCGTCACGGTTCTTCGCCATCGCGGTGCTCCTTCGCCTGCGCGCCCCCTCGGGTTCCTGGACAGCCTGGGTTCCCAGCCGGGCGCGCCCCACTCGGGCACGGACCTGATTCACCGCCGAACTATCCTGGTCACGGCCCCGGCAGCCGCCGTCCCGGCCGGCCGTCGTCGCCCTCGTCACCGCCGTCGTTCCAGGAGCAGCCCGTTGAACACCAGCACAGCGACCCCGGACAGCTACTACGAGCGGATCGACGAGCACCGCTACAAGCCCACCCCGCACGCGGGCGGCGCGTGGAGCTCGGACGAACAGCACTTCAGTCCGCTCGGGGGCCTGATCGTCCACGCCGTGGACCGCCATCTGGCCGGCCGGACCGGTGCGGGCATGTCACTGAGCCGGATCAGCTTCGACATCCTGGGCCGCCCGGCGCTGGACGAGTGCGAGATACGGGTGGAGACCGTACGTCCGGGACGCACCATCGAGCTGGTCGAGGCGACCGTGCTGATAGCGGACCGGTCGGTGGCGCGAGCCAGGGCGTGGCTGCTGGCGGACGGGGACACGAGTGCCGTCGCGGGCGGCGGCGCCGACCGGCTCACCGCACCGGACACGCTCGCCCGCTGGCCGATGGAGTCCGAGTGGCCCGGCGGATACATCGCCTCCCTGGACGTACGCCCGCTCGCGCCGCCCCGGCCGGGCCGCACCACCGCCTGGGTCTCCACCGGCCTCGACCTGGTCGCCGGGGAGAGCGCGAGCCCGCTGGCCTCCTACGTCGCGCTGGTCGACACGGCCAACGGCATCGCGGTGCGGCAGTCGCCCCGGGAGTGGATGTTCCCGAACGTCGATCTGACCCTCCACCTGCACCGCGCACCGCGGGGCCGCTGGACCGGCCTGGACACCACCGTCGTCTTCGGACCCACCGGTCAGGGCATCACCAGCACCGTCCTGCACGACGTGGACGGGCCCGTGGGCCACGCCCAGCAGATGCTGACCGTCCGCCCGCAGCCCTGAGCGGCCCGGGCCCGGCCCGACGGCTCAGCCCTGTCCCGGGCCCGCGGGCGGATCGGCGAGGATGCCCTGCAGCAGTCCGGTGGACTGGCCGACCTCGATCAGGTAGCCGTCCGGATCGCGCAGGTAGCACCGCAGCTCGGCCTTGCGGTCGATCGGCGGGGTGAGGAACTCGGCGCCGAGCGCGCTCCACTCGCGGTGGCAGCGCTCGATGTCGGCGACCCGGATGTTGAGGAAGCTCGTCGCCGTCCCGGGGTCGTCCGGCGGGCGCAGGGTGACGTCGGGTTTGTCCGGCGTCGGTCCGCCGCCCGGGTTCATGATGATCCAGCTGTTCGCGAGCTTGACGATGCACGGGTTCTCCGCGAGAACCACCTCGCCGCCGAGCACCTCGGAGTAGAAGGCACGCGAGCGCGGCACGTCGGCCACGGTGAGGAAGTGGGTGAGCAGCAGTCCCGACTCGGGTGCCGGCAGGTCTTCACGGCGCATTCCTGGACCCCCACGCTGGTGGCTGGTTTCCTCCGTCACGACCATCATGGACCGCGCCCGGCCGGCCGGAAAGACGATCAAGAGGGCGTGAGGACCAGACGCCCCCGCACCTGCCCGGCCTCCAGCCTGCGGTGGGCCTCGGCCGTCATCGACAGCGGCATCCGGTCGGCGATGCGCGGCCGCCACGGGGTGTCCGTGAGGACGCCCACGACGCCCCGTGCCGCCTCGGCGAGGTCGGCGGTCGTGGCGTTGCTGATGGCGAAGCCCACGATGCTCGCGTCGCGGGTGTAGAGCCGGCTCACCGGCAGTGCGGCGGGCCCGGTGCCCAGTCCCACCATGGCGACCAGGCGCCCGCCACGGGCCAGCGATTCCACGGCGTCGGCGAGCACCCCGTGCCCGGAGGTGTCCAGGTGCACGTCGTAGCCGTCGGGAGCGGCCCGGCGCACGCGCGCGTCGAGGTCGGGCTCGTGGTGGTCGAGGACCTCGGCGGCGCCCAGTTCCCGGACCCCCTCGGCGTCCTCCGCACGCGCCGTGGCGACCACCCGGGCCCCGGCCCGGGAGGCCAGGGCGACGGCGGCACCGCCCACGTTCCCCGCGCCGCCCCCGACGTACACGGTCTCCCCCGCCCGCAGCCGTCCGTGCCGGAACAGGGCGAGCCAGGCGGAGGCGGCCGGGTGGGCGGCCGCCACGAGGTGTTCCTCGTCGACGCCGGGCGGCGCCGGGTAGAGGCGTTCGGCGGCGACCGTCGCGTACTGGGCGAAGGAGCCCTGCCGGCCGCCGTGGCCCAGGCTGTTGCACCAGACCCGCTGTCCGACGGTGAAGCCCGCGGCGCCGGGCCCGGCCGCCGCGACCTCGCCCACCAGGTCGCGGCCGACGACGAACGGCGTGGGCAGCGGTGTGGCGTACGCGCCGGACCGTACGAAGGTGTCCACGGGGTCGGCGGCGACGGCCGCCACCCGCACGAGCACGTCCGTGGGGCCCACGGGCGGCACGGGGAGTTCCCCGTGCCGGATGGCGTCGGCGGGGCCGACGGCGTCGATGTACGCCGCCGGCATCGTGTCCGGAACTGTGCCGTTCATGGCCTCATGCTACGAACTGCCCGGTGGCGACGCAGTGGAGGGCCGCCGCCCCGCTAGCGGTAGGACACCTCCAGTTCGGCGATCGAGGTGAACGTCTGCGTGCCTCCGCTGCCTCCGACGACGCGCACGCCGTCGCCGCTCGTGGTGGCGAAGTCGAAGACGTAGGTCCGGTTCGTGCCGGCGGCCGACGAGGTCGGGTAGGCGGGGGTGACGCGCTGGGCCTCGACGTCGCTCCAGACGCCGTCGCGGCGGACCTGGATCCGGGGCGCGCTGCTGAACCAGCCGCCGTCGCCGAACATCCTGCCGGTCGTGTAGGCCACCTGGTTGAGGCGGTACTCGCGCGGCCAGGTGTAGCCCCACCAGCTCGTGGCTTTGCGTTCGTCGTTCCAGTCGTCCTCGTTCTGCGCCCTGTTGCCGTCGTTGTAGACCGCCGTACCGAAGTGCGTGGCGCGTTCGACCGGGACGGTGCCGGGTTCGCGTGCGAGGTTGCGCGCGCCGTCCGGCGCGTTGTCGGGCGTGGTGGGCGCGGACGGGGTGAGGGACATCCTGCGCAGCGAGTAGGTGTACGCCCAGAAGTCGCCGGCCGGGTAACCGCCGCCGCAGGGGCAGACGTTGGACTGCAGCCACATCGACTTGCCGTCCGCGCTGATGTACTTGGACGGGATGGTGGTGGCGTAGCCGCCGTGCTTCGTGTGCGTCCAGGGGTAGCCGCCGAAGTCCTTCGGGGTGAAGCGCTTCCACGGGCCCCAGGGAGTGGCCGCCTCGTAGAACTCGAAGGTGTACTCCGTCCACGAGGTGTAGATGTAGCGGTTCAGCGGCTTGTCGTAGACGACGCCGCCCTGGCTGATCACGCTGAGGTCCCTGACGCGGCCCGGGGTCCCCACGTTCTGGTAGACGCGGCGGTCGTCGTGCAGGACCGCCACCCGCTGATCGATGTCGGACGTCCACCGCGGGGTGCCGCCGCCGTCACCGGCGTAGAACTGCCAGGTGGACCGGTCCTGGACGGAGCCGGCGGGCACCCGGGCCAGGTAGAGGTCGGTGGGGTCCGGGTCGGGGTCGAAGGTGTCCCGCCAGTTGTGGTCGAGGCCGTAGGCGTAGACGTATCCGTCCGGGCTGCCCGCGTTGTCCTTGCCGTAGTCGAGGAACATGACGGTGGTGAACTTCTCGTCCGAGAACATCGGCGTGGTCTTGTCCGACGTCCAGGTCGCGCCCTTGTCGGTGGACTTGACGACGGTGGCGCTGGGCGCGTTGTCGAGCGTGCCGCGCTTGAGGTCCTGGACGGCGAGGTACAGGTCGCCGTTCACGCAGGCCATGCCGGTGGGTTTGCGGTAGTACTGCTGCGGGTCGCCCCAGATCCGGCCCACCCCGTCGCCCGACGCGCGCTGGGCGCCGGTCAGGTTGCCGGGCATGCCGCTGATCCGGGCCACGCCGATGTCCTGCCAGGTGTCGCCGAATCCCACGCCGTCGCCGTACGCGGCGTAGACGTTGTCGTCGTTCGACCAGCACGACGGCCACAGGTCGCCGTGCTCCTTGTTGTCGCCGGCGGCGGGGGCACCGACGGTGGCTCCCGGGTCGATGCCGACCGTGGAGAAGTAGGTGCTCTCCGGGGCGTTCGCGAGCGTGGCGGTGTCGGCGGCGGGGGCCGGCGGGGTCCCGGTGTCGGCCTGGACGGCCGGGGTGGTGGACGCCGTGACGGCGGCCAGCCCGGCCACGAGTGCGACCAGCAATCTGCGTTTGCGCACGAGTACTCCTCGAGGGGTGGGACGGGGAACGTGCTCAGACCGCGAGACCGTTGATCCGGTACTGCATGACCCGGTAGTTGCGGTCGTCGTACCACTGGCTCACGGCGATGTCGAAGTCGCTGAAGGTCGATCCGGGGACGATGAAGCCGCCGTAGGGGCTGGCGACCGCGTTGCCCGACTCGTGGCCCGGGGTGGTCGGCACGATGACGGTCTGCTCGGGGGCGGTGAACAGGTTGCTCGTCGGGAGCGCGAAGATCTGGGCGCGCATCGACAGGGGTTCCATGTTCAGCCAGGTCAGGGCGTACCGGCCGCCCATCGCGCGGCAGCAGATCTCGCCCCACCGGCGACGGGCGGTGATCGTCGTCGGGTAGTTGCCCCACGCCCAGGCGCCGTTCGCGTATCCCCACGGCTCGTAGGCCGCCGGGTCGCCCACCCGGTCCTGACGGACACGGTGCAGCAGGAGGTCGGAAGCCACGTCCCGGTTGAACACCGTGGACAGCACGTAGCAGTAGCCGTCGTCGGCGACCGCGTACGTCTTCTGCTGGAACTGGCCGCCGTACTGGTCGCCCGGCCACTGGCACAGGTACTGCCAGGTCTGGCCGTTGTCCGTCGAGCGCCAGAAGTCGGAGTGGTGGGTCTGGTAGAGGACACCCCGCATCAGGTGCATGTACATCGTGCCGCCGACGGTGAAGACGTCCGACGGTATGGCGGTGGTGTTGTTCTCGTGGCCCTCCGGGACCAGTCCGACGGCGTGCGCGCCCCCCACGCTGTCGTCGATGACGAGGGCGTCGAGGTCGGGACGCCGGGCCCGCAGGCCCACCGGGGCCCGCCAGTCGCCGTCGCCCACACCGTCGCCGTCGAAGGTGTCGCCGCAGACGAAGAGCATCGTGCCGTCGGGACAGCGGACGGGTATGCCGAGGTCGGTCCAGGCGGCGCCGAACGGGCCCGTCTCTGCGGGCCCCGTGAGGTCGCGGATCTTCCTGCCGGTGACGGCGGCGGCGCTCGCGGCTGCCGCACTCGCCGGCGCCGCGCTCGCGGTCGCGGCGCCGGTGGCCAGGCCGGTCGCCGTCAGGCCGAGGCCCGTGCGGAGCAGGAGGCGTCGGCTCGGCCCTCGAGCCGCTTCCGGCCGGCCCCGCCCCTCTTCATGTCGTGAACCTGCCATTTCAGACATGCGGAACTCCTCGGAATCGTGGGTGCGTTCCGCCCGTCGGGGGCGACGGGCGGAACGCCGGGAGTACTACAGCGCCACATCCCCGCACAGGTGCACCTCGACGCCCAGTTCGGCGAAGAGGGCGGCCTTGGCGCGCAGCGCCCGGTCGGCGGTGGCCGCGTCGGGTGCGTAGGCGACGTTGAGGTGGTTGGCGCGGTGGCGGGCCATGAACTGGTCGCGGGTGACGCCGTGCAGGACCGCGTGCATGATCGGCCACTGGGGGTTGGTGGCGTCCAGCCGGCGCCGCGTCTCCTCCTCGGGCAGCTCGACGACGCTCGCGCGGCCGAGGTCGACGTGGAGGCGGCCGTCCATCAGGAACACGCGCGACCAGACGATCTCACCCGGCTTGGACACACCGCTGAGGGTGCCGCCGCCGAGCGGGAAGAACATCGGCGGCTGCCGCATGCTGTACGACTTGTCGTAGCCGCCGTGGTGGGAGGCCGGGACGGAGCCGGAGATCTCGAAGACCCAGACGAAGCGGCCGTCGTACTCCTCGCCCCAGCGGATGTCGTGCAGCGTGGTGGCCGGGTCGAGGCCCATCGCCGTCCAGATGCGGTTGGTGACCAGGGAGTCGACGGCGACGCCCTCGTCGACCTCGTTGAAGTGCGGCAGCGGCGCGCCGGCGTACAGCTCGCGGGCGCCGTCGCGGCTGCGCACGGGCGGGCGCTGGACGTTGTTGAGCAGGCCCTCGGCGAGGTCACTGGCCGGGACGGTGTCCTTGAGGCCCTGCTGGTACTGGATGCCGACCGCGTCGAGTCCGAAGTCGTCGGAGATGCGCAGCGCGGCGATGTACATCTTGAACTGGCTGAGCAGCTGGGCGTCGGTGAGTTCGGTGGCCTCGTCCGTGCCGGTGTGAAAGGTCATGCCGGCGGCGTCGAGCCAGCTGCGGACGGCCTGGGCCTCCTCGTCGGAGACCTTGCTCATCTCCGCGACCAGGGCGCTCTGCGAGAGGCGCTCCTTGTAGATGCCGAGCGGGTTGAGGAACTCGTCGTCGATGATGGCGTTGTACATGCCCATGCAGCCCTCGTCGAAGACGCCGATGATCGCCTTCTCCTCGCGCAGCTGTCGGGCGAGGGCCGTGCCGAGTTCGGTCTCGGCGTCCTTCGGCAGCTCGGGCAGCGGCCGGACGTGGCTGGTGTCGTGGGTGAGGGTGCCCGTCTCCAGCCAGGTGCGCAGGCCCTCACGCGCCCACTCGTCGGTGAAGTCGGTGCTCCACAGGACGGAGTAGTCGATGCCCGCCTTGGTCAGGCTGCCGGCCAGGCCGAGCAGGCCGACCAGGCCCGGGAACTCGCCGCTCCAGTTGGCCACGACCAGGATCGGGCCCCGGTGGTCGCGGAGCCCGGCGAGGACGTGGTGGCTGTACTGCCACACGGCCTCGACGACGATCAGCGGGGCGTCCTTGGGCAGGTTCTTGAAGACCTCGATACCGGCGCGCTGGCTGTCGATGAACCCGTGGCCCTTGGCCTCGTCGACCGGATGGCCGCGGCGCACCTGCCGGCCGAGGGCGGTGACGGCGGCCTCGAGGTCCTTCTCCAGCTTCTCCTGGGTGGGCCAGCAGGTGGTGTTGGCGGCGGGGCGGAGATCGCCGCTGGTCACGGTGTAGACGGTGGCCGGCTCGGCGGCCGGCGGCTCGTGGAGTACGGGCAGGGTGTACGCGGTCATGCGGTCTCCGTTGGTCGTGCGTCCGGCCGGTGGGGCAGGCGCGGGTCGAGCGGGTCGTTCACGGCTCCTGGGCGGTCGGTCGGCCGCCCGGGAGCAGTTGGTCAGCGGCCCGTGCGGGCAGTCGGTCGACGGCCCGTACGGGCAGTCGCTCCTCGGCCCGGGCGGGCGGTCGGTCAGCGGTCCTGGAGCGTCGCCAGGGTGTGGACGACGTCCGAGGTGGCCGGGTAGAGGCGCCGGTAGAGGGCGTAGAGGTCGTCGTAGCGCTTGGTGTGCTCGGCGCGTGGTGTCACCGTCTCGCGCACCGGGTTCCAGTCGTCGACGGAGACGCCCTGGACGAGCCCGGCGGCCAGCAGCGCGCCCCCGTAGCTGGCGCCGATGGTGATGGTGCGCAGCTCCTGCGGGCGGCCGGTGATGTCGGAGACGATCTGCGTCCACAGGGCACCCTGGGTGCCGCCGCCGACGGCGACCACGCGGCGGATGTCGCCGCCGGCCGCCTCGATGACCTCGATGTTGTGCCGGACGCCGAAGCCGGTGGCCTCCAGGGCCGCCCGGTAGAGGTCGCCGCGGGTGTGGGACAGCGTCAGACCGGCGATCACGCCGCGGGCGTCCGGGTCCATGACCGGGGTGCGTTCCCCGGAGAAGTACGGCAGCATCAGCAGGCCGTTGGCCCCGGGGCCGGACTCGGCCGCCTGCCGGGTGAGGGCGGCGTGGTCGCCGTCGGCGAACAGGTCCCGCAGCCAGTTGGTGACCGCCCCGGAGGTGGCCATGCCGCCGGCCAGGTTGCGGGTGCCGGGCAGGGCGCCGACCGTACCCCACAGGGACTCACTGGTGAGGGGCTCGGGGACGGTATGGACGAGGAACATGGTGGTGCCGTACATCAGCATCAGGTCGCCGGTGTGCTGGGCGCCCACGCTCAGGGCCTCCGCCCAGGCGTCGATCGTGCCGGTGGTGACGGGAATGCCGGCGGGCAGGCCGGTCTCCCGGGCGGCGTCCTCGGTGAGGGTGCCCGCGGCCTCACCGGACCAGCGCAGCGGCGGCAGTTCGATGCCGGGGGCGACCTCCGCGGCCCAGGGGGCGTACCACTGGCGGGCGTGAGTGTCGTAGAGCGGCGTGCACTGGCTGGCCGAGTGGTGGTCCAGGACGTAGGCACCGGTGAGCCTGCGGACCAGCCAGGAGCTGGGCATGTAGAGGCGGCGGGCGCGGGCGTAGTGCTCGGGCTCCTCGTCGGCGACCCAGGCGATCTTGGGTCCGGCGGCCTGGGTGGTGAGGGCGGATCCGCCCCGGCGGATGATCTCCTTCGCGCCGAGCCGGGCCTCGATGCGCTCGATCTGGCGGACCGAGCGGGTGTCCACCCCGTAGAGGATCGCGGGGCGCAGCGGTGTGTCGTGCTCGTCGGTCAGCAGGACGCACGGTCCCATGCCGCTGACGCCGACGGCGGTGACGGTGACGTCGCCGGCGGCGGTCAGTTCGCGGGCGAGGGCGGTGAACTCGTCCCACCAGACGGCGGCGTCCATCTCGAAGCGGCCGGGGCCCGGCCTGGCGGGGGTGTGCTCCCGTACGGCGGAGCGGATCAGGGCGCCGTCGAGACCGACGAGTACGCCCTTGCTGCTCGAGGTGCCGATGTCCACACCGATGACTGCGTTGCGAGGCATGGCCAGCACGTTCGCAGAAATCGATTTCAGCGTCAAGGGAGCGCGCACAAGACGGGACTTGTCCGTAGAAGGCCGGGTCAGACGGGGTGCGCCACGCGCGGAAACGCGCGACCGTCTCAGCTCTTGACACCCCTTGGAGGCAGCTCTACGTTTCGGTGAAATGGATTTCAGGGATGCGGGAACGCCACGCGGCATCGACGACGGCGTACCGTCCTCCCCGCGCCCACGACGCCCCTTCGGGCCCACGGCGCACTCCGCAACTCCACCTTGAGGGCAAGACACGATGACGACCTTTGGACTCGACGGCATCTCCCGCAGGACGCGAGCCGTCAGCCGTTCCATCAGCGCCGAGAACTTCACCGGCGCCAGGGCCGGCGGCGGCCGAGCCACGGAGGGCACCGGAGCGGTCGCGGCGAGCCGGCTGGGGCCGGGCTGGAAGATCTCCCCCAGCATCGACATCGCCGCCGGTGAGACGGCGGTGCTCGCCGACATCGAGGGTCCCGGCACCATCCGTCACCTGTGGTGCACCACCGACCCGCACGGCGCCTGGCGCGGCACCCTGCTGCGGATGTACTGGGAGGGGGAGGAGACCCCGGCCGTGGAGGTCCCGCTCGGCGACTTCTTCTGCAACGGCTGGAACGTCTTCAGCCAGGTCTCCTCCGTCCCCGTCGCGGCCAACCCCAACGGGGGCTTCAACGCGTACTGGCCGATGCCCTTCCGCCGCAAGGCGCGCATCACCCTGGAGAACCTGACCGCCGAGAAGGTCACGCTGTACTACCAGGTGGACTACGAGCTGGACGAGGTCGGCGAGGACGCCTCCTACTTCCACGCCCAGTGGCGCCGCAGCCACCCCGTGCCGTTCGGCGAGGTGCACACCCTGCTCGACGGTGTCACCGGCGCCGGCAGCTACGTGGGCACGTACATGGCGTGGGGCGTCAACAGCCCCGGCTGGTGGGGCGAGGGCGAGCTGAAGTTCTACCTCGACGGCGACGAGGAGTACCCGACGATCTGCGGCACCGGCACCGAGGACTACTTCGGCGGCGCCTGGAACTTCGACGTGCCCGGGCAGGGCTACACCGCGTACACCACCCCGTACCTCGGTCTGAACCAGATCCTGCGCCCGGACGGGCTGTACGGCAGCCAGCAGCGGTTCGGGATGTATCGCTGGCACGTCCTGGACCCCATCCGCTTCGCCGAGGACCTCCGCGTCACCGTGCAGAGCCTCGGCATCGGCCCGGGGCAGGGCAACGGCCTGCCGCACCGCTACCGGCACACCAGCGACGACATCGCGAGCACCTCGCTCTTCTACCTGGACGCGCCCGCCTGCGCCTCCCGTCCGGCCACTCCGGACCTGCTCACGCTCGAGGTCGACTGACCCCGCTCGTCCCTCCGAGTCCCGTCCCACCTCCGACCCCATCCCACTCCGACAGGAGCGCACGCATGCTCCAGCACGGCAACGAAGCCGGGCACCCGGCCCCGTCCCCGGCCGGCACCTCACGCCGCCGCTTCCTCACCGCCACGGCGGGCATCGGCGCGGCCGTCGCGGCCCCGGCGCTGCTCACCGGCTGCGGCTCGGCCCAGGCGAAGGGGGGCAACCTCCAGTTCTGGAACTTCTACGGACCCCAGCGCTCGCCCGACCCGGCGATCAACGCGCAGTCCAAGTGGTTCACCGACATGGTCGGGAAGTGGAACGCCACCCACAAGACGCAGATCGACCTCGTCTACCTGCCGCAGCCCACCTACCTCAACGGATTCAAGCTGCCCTCCGCCTTCGCCACCGGCGAGGGCCCGGACATCTTCATGCTCTCCCCCGGCGACTTCCTGCGGTACTACAACGGCGGCGTCCTGGAGGACCTCACGCCGCACATGGAGAAGGCGGCCATCGACGACTTCGGCTCCGCCCTGGACAGCCGCAAGGTCGACGGCAAGGTCTACGCCCTCCCCATGGAGGTCGAGCCGCTGGCGATGTTCTACTCCCAGGGCCTGTGGGAGAAGGCCGGCCTGTCCGAGGCCGACATCCCCACCACCTGGGACCAGATGCTCGACGTCGGCGACAAACTGCGCGGCCGCACCACCGCGGGGCTCGTCTTCGAGACCAACCCGGGCTACTACCAGAACTTCACCTGGTACCCCTGGATGTGGCAGGGCGGCGGCGACGTCCTCGACGAGCGCGGCGACGTGGCCTTCGACTCCAAGGCCACCCGGCAGGCCCTCGCGCTGTGGCAGGACGCCGTGCGGCACGGCATCGCCCCGCGCACCGTGCCCGCCGCGGGCGACGTGATCGGCGGCTTCAAGGGCGGCAACGTCGGCATGTGGCAGCAGGGCATCTGGAACGTCTCCAGCTTCAAGGCCTTCGCCCCCGACTACCCCTACGGCGTCTTCAAGCTCCCCACTCCCCCGGGCGGCGACTACGTCACCGCGCTGGGCGGCTGGTCCTTCTGCGCCAACGCGCAGGGCCGCGATCCCGAGGCGGCGGCCGAGTTCTGCGTCTGGGCGCTGGGCTCCATGAAGGACGAGTCCATCGACCGGATGGTCGACTGGTGCGTCGGCGCCAAGTCCGACGTGGCACCCCGCGCCACCGCCCTGGAACGCGGCGCCGCCAAGGGCGGCTACGACTCCGAGGTGATGCGCAAGTTCAAGGACGAGGTCTTCCCCGGCGGCCGCGCCGAACCTCGCTACCCCCCGGTGGTCTACAAGGCGATCTCCGACGCCATCCAGGGCACCATGCTCGCCGGCCGCGGCGTGCAGAGCGAGATCGAGCGGGCCACCCAGTCCATCAACGCCTACACCAAGAGCTACAAGGGGGCGAGCCTGATATGAGCAGCGTCGCCGCGAAGGAGCGCCGGGCCGCCGCGGCCCCCGCGCAGGCACCGGCCTCCTCGAGAGGTTCCGGGCTGAGCCGCAAGCACCGCGAGTGGCTGGCCGCCGCCCTCTTCCTCGCCCCCGACGTACTGGGGCTGCTGGTCTTCGTCGCCGTCCCGATGGTGCTCTCCATCGCCCTGAGCTTCTTCCAGGTCAGCGGCTTCGGCAGCTACGAGTGGATCGGGCTCGGCAACTACGAGAGGATGATGAACGACCCGCTGTTCTGGGACTCCATGAAGATCACGGGCCTGTACGTGGTGATCCTCGTGCCCGTGCTGTTCTGTGTGAGCCTCGGGCTCGGCCTGCTGGTGAAGCAGAAGCTGCCCGGCATGGGCGTGTACCGCACGGCGCTCTTCCTGCCGTACGTCATCAGCCTCGTGGTGGTCGGCGTGCTGTGGAAGTTCCTGCTGGACGAGCAGACCGGCGCGGTCAACCGGGCCATGCGGGCGGCCGGCCTGGACGGCGAGTCCTGGCTCGGCAGCCCCTCCCTCGCCCTCGGCTGCGTCATCGCGGTCATGGTGTGGGTGATGATGGGCTACTACATGATCATCTTCCTGTCGGGTCTCCAGGAGATCCCCCAGGAGTACTACGAGGCCGCGAAGCTGGACGGCGCCGGTCCGTGGCGGCAGTTCCGCTCCATCACCTGGCCGCTGCTCCGCCCGACCAGCTTCTTCGTCCTGATGATGTCCACGGTCGCGGCCATCACCGGCGGCCTGGACCTGATCTTCGTCCTCACCAACGGCGGACCCGCCAACGGCACCTCGCTGGCGATCTTCTACATCTACCAGCAGGCCTTCGGGTTCGGTGAGTACGGCTACGCGTCGGCCATGGGCTCGTTCCTGGTGCTGATCATGGTCGCCGTCTCCGCGGTGATCTTCAAGTTCACGAGAGGCGGGAGGTTCGACGATGGCGAGTGACACCCTGACGACCGGGGCCGGCAAGTCCGGCAGCCCCGGCGGATCCGGCACCGGAACCGGCCGGCGCCGGCCGCTCTCCCCGCGCGCCGGGCTGACGATCCTGGCCGTCGTCCTGTCGGTGATCAGCGTCCTGCCCGTCCTGTGGATGCTCACGTCGTCCTTCAAGACGCGCGAGACCGTCACCGACGGCAAGCTGATCCCGACGGACTTCACCTTCGACAACTTCGTGTACGTCTTCACGGAGGTGCCGTTCGCGCGCTACCTGTGGAACAGCTTCTTCATCTCCGCGGTGATCACGATCGCGGCCCTGTTCTTCCACTCGATGGCCGCCTACGCGCTGGCCCGGCTGCGCTTCCCGGGCCGCGAGAAGCTCTTCGGCGCGATCTTCGCGACCCTGCTGGTCACCGCGCCCGTGGTGCTGATCCCGCTGTTCATGGTCGCCCGCGAGCTGGGCCTGCTGGACAGCTACGCGGGTCTGATCATCCCGGCGATCTTCAACGCCTTCGGCATCTTCCTGCTGCGCCAGTTCTATCTGGGGCTGCCCAAGGAGCTGGAGGAGGCGGCCGTCATCGACGGCTGCGGCCACTGGCGGGTCTACTGGAACATCGTCCTGCCGATGTCCCGGCCGATCCTCTCCGCGCTGGCGATCTTCTTCTTCCTCGCCAACTGGAACGCCTTCGTCTGGCCGCTGGTCGCCACCAGCGACCAGGACCTGACGGTGGTCCAGCTGGGTATCGCCTCGTTCCAGACGCAGTACACGTCGAACTGGAACTACATCCTGGCGGCGGCGACGGTGGCCGCGCTGCCGATGCTGATCCTCTTCTTCGTCTTCCAGCGGCAGATCGTCGAGTCGATCAAGACGTCCGGCATCAAGTAGGGGGAGCGCTTCAGCGCTGTCGAGCGGCGCCGCACCGGCCGAGGGGACCGGTGCGGCGCCGCGGACGTGCGCCCGGGGGCCGGCCGCTCAGTGACCGGCCGGGCCGCCGGTGCTCTCCCGGACCTGGAGCGTCGTGCGCAGCACCACGGTCTGCAGGGGCGCGTCGCCGCCCTCCATGCGCTGCAGCAGCAGGTCGGCCGCCGTACGCCCCAGCTCGTAGGAGGGCAGCTCCACGGCCGACAGGGACGGCCGCACCAGTGACGCCCAGGGGACGTCGCCGAAGGAGAGGACACCGATGCCGGGCGGGGTGAGCCCGGCCTCGCGCAGGGCGTCGAGCACGCCGATGGTCATGAGGTTGTTGGCGACGAACACGGCGTCGGGCGGCTCGGGCAGCGACAGCAGATCGCGCATCGCGGCGCGGCCCCCTTCGACCCGGAAGTCGGCGTGGCGTACGTAGGTGTCGTCCGCGCCCCCCTCCGGCCCCGCCGCCCGCAGCGCGGACCGGTGACCGGCCAGGCGTTCCTCGGAGGTCGAGGCGCCCTGGGGTCCGGTGATGCAGGCGATCCTGCGGTATCCCGCCCGCAGCAGGTGCCGGGTGGCGGCCTCACCGCCGTGGCGGTCGTCGAGGCGGACCGCGTCCACCTCCGCGTCCCGGGGACGGCGGTCGACGGCGACGACCGGGACACCCCGGGCGATCAGCGGTCCGAGGTCCGTCTCGTCCTGGGAGGCCGCCGCCACGATCACGCCGGCCATCTGCTCGCCGAGCGCAACCTCCAGGTAGCGGCGCTCCTTGTCGGTGTCCTCGTCGGAGTTGCACAGGACCACCGAGAGACTGGTGCGCTGCGCGGCGTCCTCGACGCCTCGGGCGAGCGAGGTGAAGAACGGGTTCTCGATGTCCGGGATGAGCAGCGCGATCACGCTCGACCGCTGTTTGCGCAACGACCGGGCGAGGCGGTTGGGCGCGAAGCCGAGCGCCGCCGCGGCCTGCTGCACGGACTGGGCCCGTGCCGGGGTGACATTGCCGCCGTTGAAGACCCGTGAGACGGTCGCCGGAGATACTCCGGCGGCTCGCGCCACGTCCTGGATCGTCACCACCTGCGTCCGCGCCCTCTCACTCCGCGTAAGGTCCACCTGCTCACCCTACCTGCGTCTGAAAAGGATTTCACCCTTTGCCTGAGCGGGCGAGAGGCGGACGGGCATCCGCCGGACGCGCGCGCAGCCGGCGACCGCGCCGGGTGAGTCCCCAGGGCTTGAGGAGCGAGAGCACCGTCATGAAGACGTAGGCGGACAGGGAGACGACCGGCCCGAAGAGCACGTCCCCCGCGTCGGGCAGCGGCCGGCCGGCGGCCACGGCGGCGACCGCCGCGTTCACGCCGGGGCGCAGCGCGAAGAACGTGGCGACGGTCGTGCCCAGGGTCAGCCAGAACTTCGTGTACACCCACCGGTGCCGGGCAAGACCCCACTGCGTGCCCAGGGCCAGCACCAGACCGCTGCCCAGGGTGAGCAGGGCGAGGGGAAGCAGCAGCCAGTCGGCGAACAGCTTCATGCAGCGGACGGCGGCCTCCACCGTGGCCGGGGACGCGCCGGTCGCCGCGGTCACGCCCAGCGCCAGCAGACCGAGCGTGAGCCCGAGCCAGGCGGCGGAGGCGACGGCATGGACGACGAGGCAGGCCCTGCGTGCGGGGCGGTTGAGTTTCACCCCACCCACGCTGCCGGTCGGCGGCCGCCCGGGCGTCCCGCGGCGGGAGTAACCCGGCGTACTGGCCCGGGCGTACGCGACGGGGCAGCGCCCTGACCCGATCGGAGCAGACCTCGCACGCCCGCGCTGCGCGGGGCACCGGCGCGCCGTAGCCTGAGTCTGTCTCCAGTAAACGCCGCTAGGAGTTCCCATGCGCCTGCCCATCGAACTCAGGCATGTCGCCCCACGACTGGCCACCGGGGCCTTCATTCTCAACTCCGGTCTGGCCAAGCGCGGAGCCGATGAGCAGACCGCCGCCATGATGCACGGAATGGCGAAGAACACCTATCCGTTCCTCGGCAAAATGCAGCCCACGACTTTCCTCCGTCTGCTTTCCGCCGGTGAGATCACGCTCGGCGCGGCGCTGCTCCTGCCGATCGTGCCGACGGCCCTGGCGGGCGCCGGCCTGACCGCGTTCTCGGCCGGACTGGTGGGTCTGTATCTGCGCACCCCGGGAATGCGCGAGGAAGGCAGCCTGCGCCCGACCCAGGAGGGTACGGCCCTGGCGAAGGACGTCTGGATGCTCGGCATCGGGCTCGGGTTCGTCGTCGACGGGGCCACGAACAGGTCGTGCTGACCGCGCCCGGCCGGTGCGGCGATCGCCGCAGCAACGGAGAGTGGACGCTGGATTAACAGCGGACCACGGAATCCGCAATGCCGAGCAATTCCGGCCCCGGATCGCTCGATCACGGGCGGAAACTGTGTCGGTCCGCGCTTCAACATCACTATGCTGAAACCGCTCCGCCGAGTCGGCGCAGCGGCTGCCGAGGCACCCGGGGAGGGGTGCCGACCGCGGCCTTGTGGGGGGTGCGGAGAAATTCGGGGGGGTGCCGCCGTCATGTCCGGTTGCCATTTCCCGCGGGATTCTCGTCCCGCCGCCCCGGTATCCGTGTGACGAAAGCCGAGGAATTCCCGTGAGACGTACGACCTCCGTCCTGCTGTCCCTGAGCGCCCTGCTGGCGGCATCCGCGCTGACCGTTCCCACCGCCGTCGCAGCGCCCGGAGCCGACGGGCCGGCGGCCGCCCCCGCCGGCTGGGAGGCGGTGGACGCCGCCGCTCTGGCACGGATCACCGGGGAGAAGGACGCACGGCGGGCCCCGCTCGCCGCCGGGGACGCTGCCGCCACCGCGGCCGCGGCCGCGGAGCCCGAGCTGCTGGCCGTGCAGTCGGTCCGCAACAACCGTTTCGTAGCCACCGAGAAGAACTACGCCGCGCCGAACACCGGTGTCCAGCGCGCCCGTTCGACCGAGTTCGGCGGCTCCTGGGAGAGCTACGCCTTCGAGTGGGACGAGGCCAGCGAGACCTACGCGCTGCGGTCCCTGGCGAACAACCGCTATGTGGCGGTGGAGAAGAACTACACCGGCAGCGCCCAGAACGTACTGCGCGCCCGTTCCACGAGTGTGGGCGGCTGGGAGCGGTTCGTCCTCTACTACAACGAGACGCTCGACCGCTGGGCGCTCCAGTCCACGCTGAACGGACTCTTCGTGGCCATGGAGAACGGCTACACCGGTTCGCTCCAGTACGCGCTGCGCGCCCGCTCCGCCGAGGTCACGGGCTCGTGGGAGGAGTTCGTGCTCTACGACATCGGCGCCTGACACCAGTCCTGCTCGGCGAGGGCCAGCATGGCCCCGACGGTGCCCTCGTCGGGCAGGGTTCCGTGGTCCCCCACGACCTTCAGGGCGGATGCCGCGGTGATGTGGCCCAGGCGCAGGGCCCGGGTGAGGTCCGTGCCGCGCCACAGTCCGGCGAGGAATCCGGCGGCGAACGCGTCGCCCGCGCCGACCGGCTCCACGACCTCGGTGGCCAGGGCGGGCACGGTGCACACACCCTGCTCGGTGAACGCGGTGGCGCCCCGCCCGCCGTCCTTGACGACGAGGACGCGCGGGCGGCTCAGCAGCCCACGGACGTCGATTTCGGTCAGGCCGGCGCCCCACAGGTCCTGTGCCTCGTCCAGGCCGACGAAGACGATGTCCGCGCGGTCGGCCAGATCCCGGAGCACCCGGGCGGCCGTGTCCGGCGGCCACAGCGCTGGGCGGTGGTTGACGTCGAAGCTGACGGCGTGGGTGCGCCGCGCCGGCGGGGTGCCGAGCGCCCGTTCCACCAAGGCCCGGCACGACGGGGACAGGGCCGGAGTCACCCCGGTCAGGTGGAGGAGGGCGGCCCCGCCGAGGCGTTCGTCGTCCAGGAGGTCGGGGCCGAGGGCCGATGCCGCCGAACCCTGGCGGTAGTAGTGCACGCGAGTGCCGGCGGTGCCCGGGTCCTTCAGGAGCAGGCCGGTCGGCCGTGCCGGGTCGGTGCGCACGCCGGAGACGTCCACGCCCGCCCGCTCGATGGCAACCCGCACTCGTCGTCCGAGTGCGTCGTCACCGACCGCCGAGAGCCAGGAGACGGGCAGGCCCAGGTCCGCGAGGTACATGGCCACGTTCGACTCGGCTCCCGCCACCGACACACGGAGGGAGTCCGCGCCGTCCAGCGAGTGCGGCGGCGCCGGGGCCATGGCCGCCATGGTCTCCCCGAGGCACACGACGGGTCCCCGCGGCGGCCGCCAGGGGCTCGTGGTCCGCGGGTCGGTGCCGAGGCCGTTGCCGCCGCGCAGGCGTACGGAGGTGTCGTCGCCCCCTTCGGACGCGGGCCGCGCGCCGGTCACGGCCGGGCCTCCCTCACGGCGGCGCGGAAGGCACGGGCGCGGACACGGAGGGCGTCGAGGCTGCCTCCGTCGGCGGCGTCACCGATCAGCGGGGAACCGACCCCGACCGCGGTGGCGCCGGCCGCCAGGTGGGCGCGGGCGGCCGCCTCGTCGACGCCGCCGACGGGCACCAGGGTCTCGTGCGGGAAGGGTCCGCGCAGGGCCTTGACGTACGCGGGCCCACCGGCCTGGGCCGCCGGGAAGATCTTCAGCGCGGTGGCGCCGAGGGTGCGTGCGGTGATGATGTCGGTGGGTGTCATGACGCCGGCCAGGACGGGCATGCCCCGTTCGCGGGCCGCCACGACGCCCTCCCCCAGGCCCGGGGTGACCGCGAAGTCGGCGCCGGCGCGGTGGGCGGCCACGGCGTCGTCGGCGGTGAGGACCGTGCCGGCGCCCAGGGGGCGGTCGGGTCCGAGGGCCGCCCTGGCCCGTTCGATGACCAGGAGGGCGTCCTTGCCGGTCAGCGACACCTCGATGAGTTCCAGGCCCTCCTCGGCCAGGGTCAGCACGGTGCGCAGCGCGGCGTCGGCGTCGTTCCCGCGCACGATGGCGACGAGACGGTGGGCGGCGAGGGTGGCTCGCAGGTCCACGGGCGAGGCTCCTTCTCCGGGGGATCAGGGGATTGCGGGTCGGTCGGCGCGCAGCGGCACTCGGCGGCCAGCGTAGAACGCCCCCGCGCCTGGTCCGGAGGCCGGGGCACCGGAGGCGCCGGCGGGGAGGAGTGGTCGCGCGGCACCGGCGACGGTCCGCGGCGGTTCCCTCGTCCTGGCCATGGCCGGCCTGCCGGAGGGGCGCCACGCCTCCTCCCACTACCGGGCCTCGACATGCTCGGTGCCACCGGCGCCCACGCGGTGAACGCCCGCGTCGTCGACGACGGCGACCTCGTCACCGGCGCCGGGGTCACCTCGGGGCTCGATCTGGGCCTGTACCTGCTGGAGCGCGAGTTGGGCCCACACATCGCGCATGCCGTCGAGGGGCTGTTCGCCCGTGAACGCCGGGGCACCTTCCCATCGGCCGGATCAAGGCCGTGGCCGAGTTCCGCCGCCGGGACGGCGTTCTGACCGGTACCGCAGGCGGCGAGGGGGGAAGTACCGCAGGGCGACGTCGTCCTCGACGGAGACCGGCTGACGTGGAAGCAGGCCGTCACCAATCCCGTGCGACTCAATCCGGTCTTCGACGTGAGGGTCGACGGGGACGGCCTCGATGGAACGTCGAAGGCGGGGCGGCTCCCGGCCTCGAAGGTCACCGGCGAGCGCCGCGCCTTCGGGGCAGCCCCCGGCCCTGCCCCACCTCCCGCCCGGACCACAAGTCCAACTTGCGCGTTTTGCACCATTCCTCATGGTGACCCGGGTGGAGGACATCCACGTGCGACGAGGTGAGAAATATGCTGGTGCTGGGTCTCCTGCTCATGGCGGGCGCCGCCGCCTTCGCAGGCCTGCTGATCGCGTACAACCTGTCCGGCGGTCCGGACTACACCGTGACACTGCTGGGAAGCGAGCCATTCACGATCAGTACGCTCGGGGCGTTTCTCGGCGGTATCGCCCTGACACTGATCTTCGGCCTGGGCATGTGGATGCTCCTGGCCGGGACGGTGCTGGCGCGCCACCGCGGCAAGAAGCGGCGCAGGGAACGCCAGACCGCCAAGCAGGCCACCGCCGAGCGCGACGCACTGGCCGGCCGGCTGGAGGGCGGGGGCAGCACGAACGACGCGGAGGAGCCGACCGGACACCGCCGCCCGGCCGCCCACCGACCGCAGTGGCTGCGGCCGCACGGTCACCACTGACCGCCCGGAACACCGACGGCGAGCCCGGCCCACGCGCCGGGCTCGCCGACGCGTCATTCAGGCCCTGGGACAGAGGGCAATAAGCGGGGCCCAGCGGCACTTCGTCACGCCACCGACCGGCGATGAAGGCCCCCTTCGGCGATGAAGGCCCCCTTCGACCATCCGCACAGTGAACGCACCGGGTCCACCGTTCACTTGGACGCTCCAGAGCTGTACGGCTCCGTCCGCGCCCCCAGCCGACCACCGTTCTGCCACCGGGCGCAAAGGCCACACCGTCAACACCGGCGCTGGCCCGTTGCGGTGGCAAGGGTATGCCCGTCGGGACCGAACGCGATGTTCGTCGTCCTGACATCGAGGGCTGGGCGTCTGCATGCCAGGAAGGTAGGGACGTCCAATTATTCCGTCAACACCCCGACAAAAAATCCGTGGCACAGGTTGTCGCCAGGAAAGTCCGGCGTCCTAGGACCACTGGATTCTTGCGTTCCAAAGTTTATTCATCCGGGGTGTTGACGTAAAGGTTCGGCGTTCGCATGCTGTGCGGCACACACCCGTCACCCAGCTCCCCCTGAGCTGCCACGGATTCCGGGCGGGACGTCGAAGGAGACACGACTGATGACCGGTGCCGAGAATCGTTTGCGCCGCCGCTCCCTGCTGGCCGGTGTCGCCGGCCTGGGAGCCGCAGCGGCCCTTCCCACGACCGCCGCACAAGCAGCCGTGCCCGTTCCGCCCTCTGCAGCGCCGGTACCGCGTCGCCCGTCGAACTGGCCCGACCCCGAGCCGTACGGCATCGCCGACATCCGGCTGGACCTGTGGCCGCGGGAGGACAACTCCTTCGTACTCCCGCTGGAACTGCGCCCCCGTGATCGGGAACTCGGCCGGGTATGGATGCGGGACACCTACGTCAACTGCTTCGTGATCGGCGGCCGTCCGCTCTATGTCGCCACCGGCACCACCCGTGTACCCGGGCTGGACGCGGCCGGGCCGTGGAACGACGGCATCTTCGTCTGGGTGGCGCCCTCGCTCGAGGGGCCGTGGACGCTCGCCGACACGACGGCGATACGGCCGGACGCCGAGAAGGGCAAGGTGTGGTCGCCCGAGTTCGTCGGAGAGAACCGCCCCGGCCGCACGGTCGTCGCCCCGTGGCAGGAGTACTGGCACGACGACCAGTTCGCCAAGCGGGCCAACGTCTGGGCTCCGGAGGTGCACTGCTTCAGGGGGAAGTGGTACATCGTCGCATGCATGGGCGACCACTCCCGCAAGGTCGGCTCGTTCATGCTGGTGAGCGAGGGCGGCGTCGAGGGCCCGTACCGGCTGGTCGAAGGCAACCTCGCCAAACCCTTCGGCGATGCGCTCCCCGACGTGCCGCACATCGAGCCCGGGGCACGCTTTCACATCGACGGCGGCCTCTACACCGAGGGCGAGGACGCCTGGCTGGTCCTGCACAACGACCTCTACGCCAGGTTCCGGGACGACATGGAGGACATCGTCACCACCACGAACCTCCCGAAGTTCCAGCAGTCTCCCTACTCCCCCGAGCCGTACCTCGAAGGCGCACATGTGTTCAAGTACAGGGGCAGTTACTACCTGGTCCACGCCGCGTGGGACCGCACGTCGGTCGACGCCTACGGAAGCACACGCAACGCCTACGACCCGCCCGGTCCGGGCCGTGTGCAGTACCAGTACGACGCGATCGTCGCCGTCTCCGACCGATTCGAGGGGCCGTACTCCCAGCGCTGGACCGCGGGCGTCGGAGCCGGACACAACAACTTCTTCGAAGACCACGCCGGCCGACTGTGGGCGACGTTCTTCCGCAACCCGAACTTCGGCTACTGGAAGGACCCTTCACGCATCGACGACGCCGCCGTCCCCGGCGTCGTACGACTGGAGTGGACCGGCCGGAAGGACAGCCGCCTGTACGTCCAGCGTCAGAGCCGAGGCAGCAAGTAAAGGCACGAGGAAGCGCGATCTCCCCGTGCAGGACGCGGGCCCGCCCGTCGCACCGGCCGGCTGATCCTCGTCCCCGCCCGATGACTCCGCTTACGTTCTTCTCCTGGAAGGGGACACTGTGACCTGTCCGACCGCTCCGAACATCGTGCTGGTGATGACCGACCAGCTCCGCGCCGACTTCACCGCGGGCGTGGGCTTCGCCCTGGACACGATGCCGTTTCTCGACTCCATCGCCGCCGAGGGCACCCGCTTCCGCCGCGCGTACACCACCGCCCCGGCCTGCGTCCCGGCGCGCACCAGCCTGCTCACCGGGAGATGGCCCAGCACCCACCGGGCACGGCAGAACTCCACTCTCAGCCCGCTGGACGTGTCGCGCGGCGACGACCTGCTCGATGTCCTGCGAGGAGCCGGCTACCAGCTGTTCTTCGCCGGCAAGACACACATGTACCGAGACGATCCGGAGGAGTACGACGCGTTCTCCGGCCCGTACGGGCACACCAAGGGGCCGGACACCACCACCGAGCAACGCGCCTTCACCTCCTGGCTGAACTCCATCGACATGGGCCCGACGAGCGCGCCCACCCCCTTCCCCGCGGAGCAGCAGTACGCCTACCGGATCGTCTCCGACACCATCCAGCAGGTGGACGCCAGGGACGCCGACAAGCCGTTCTTCGCCTGGGTCTCCATGCCCGAGCCGCACAACCCGTACCAGGTGTCCGAACCGTACTTCTCGATGTTCGACGAGGACGAGGTCCCCCACCGGTCCTGCGGCCCCGAGGCCGCACAGGCCAAGGGCGGCGCCTACAAGTGGCTGCGTGACCTGGTGGAGGAGAAGCGCCCCGGCTACGACGACAACTGGCGTCGCTACCGCGCAACCTACTGCGGCATGCTCCGCCTCATCGACGACCAGGTGCGCCGGCTCGTGGACCACCTCAAGGCCCAGGGCCTGTGGGAGAACACCCTGCTGATCTTCCTCGCCGACCACGGCGACTACGTCGCCGACTACGGCCTGCAGCGCAAGGGCGCCGGCATCCCCGAGGCCCTGGCTCGTATCCCGATGATCGTGCACGGCTGCGGCGTCCGGGCCAAGGACAACACGAAGGACTTCGTCTCGATCGCCGACATCCTGCCCACCGTGTGCGAGGCGGTGGGCCGCCCCATCCCCCTGGGTGTCCAGGGCCGCAGCCTGTGGCAGATGGTCACCGGCTCCGACTACCCGGCCGCAGAGTTCTCCGACATCGTCACCGAGCGCGGCTACGGCGGCCTGCCCTATCCCGACGACGCCCGACCACCGCTGCACTTCCCCTACGAAGGCTCCAGGTACGACGAGCTGAACAGCGTGACCCAGAGTGGCTCGTCGCGCATGATCCGGCACGACCGCTACAAGCTCTACGAGCACGTCGTCGACGACGGCGAACTGTACGACCTCGACAAGGATCCGATGGAGCTGGACAACCGCTGGGACGACCCGAGCCTGCGCAAGGTCAAGGCCGATCTCATGCAGCGACTGCACCGGTGGTCGGTCCGGCTCACCGACGATCTGCCGCAAGGTCGCTACACCGCCAGGCTCGCCCAGCACAACTGGTACCGGACCTCGAAGAAGGATGGAGCATGACCGGACCGATCCTCCACGACGACGTCAACCGGAACCCGTCCCCGTCACGCCGTACGGTCCTGCGCGGCGCCGCCCTCACGCTGGCCACGGCAGCTACCACCGCGGCCACCTGCCGCACCGCTTCCGCGGACGGCCCGGCCGTCGACCACCCGGGCGCGCAGTGGCTGCCTGCCGACCCCGCCAACTACCGCACCGCGTGGCGTCCCCGCAGCCATCCGATCGGCCGCGTGGTCATCCATGTCACGCAGGAGCACTTCGACGACGCCATCGCCGTCTTCCAGGACCCCGGCCGGAAAACCTCGGCCCACTACGTGGTCCGCTCGGCGGACGGCCACATCGGCCAGTGCGTCCGGGAGAAGGACATCGCCTGGCACACCGGTGACCCCGACCACGACAACCGCAGCATCGGCATCACACACGAGGGATGGGTCAATGCCTCCGCGCGGTTCACCGAGGAGATGTACGCCGCGTCCGCGACGCTCGTCGAGGCCGTGTGCGCACGCTACGCGATTCCGCTGGACCGTACCCACATCCTCGGTCACCACGAGGTGCCCGGCGCCACCCACACCGACCCCGGAGCCAACTGGAACTGGGACCACTATCTCGAACTGGTACGTGCGGTGAGAACCAAGAGGTGAAGCCGCCCGTGGGGACGGCTCGTCACTGCGGCCCGCGGCCGCCGGCGTCGCGGTGACGGGTTCGAGCTCGGCGGGAGACAGTGTGTCGTACGGCGCGACGGCGAGCTCGTCGGTCAGGGCTGCGATGCGTTGCTTGATCTCGCGCCCGGCGTCGGTGAACTCGCCGTCGGTGTCGACGATCCCGCGCTCGGTGAACATGAAGCCGGTTTCCCAGCCGTACTCTGTGCGTCCCCGGTCCCCGGTCCCCGGCCTGCTCGGCGAGGCGGCGGACCGCCCTCTCGGTGCTCGCGAAGTCGTGGATCGGGGAGGGAGCGCCCAGTCCCCGTATGTACAGTGCCGACCCCAGTCCGGCATCAGCAAGCCTCAGATGCGGTGCGTTGCGGGTCCCGAGCATCGCCGCGGGGAAGGTCGGCGCTCAGCCTGTGCTCTGCGCTTGGGGAGCGGTTCAGCCGAGGATCTCGGTGATGCCCTCACGGTAGGAGGTGACGGTGAAGTCGGGAAAACGCGCCGCGAACTTCGAGGCGTCGAAAATGTTGTCACCGCGGTAGCGCGGCAGCAGCTCCTGGACCTCTCCGAGCGGCCCGACGAAACGGCCGCCGATCCTGAAGACGGCCAGTGGCAGCACGGTGTACCCGATCCGGCGACCGGTGACCTGTCCGGCCACTGCGACCATCTCGGCGTAGGTGAGGCGGTGCGGGTCGACGGGCAGGTGCCAGGTCTGGCCGTAGGCGTCCGGGGTGTTGCCGATCAGGGCCATGGCCCGGCTGGCGTCCGGCGTCCAGATGAGGGACCGGACGGTCTTCGCGCTGACGGGGACCAGCGGCCGCTTGCCCGCCGCGATCCGGTCGAAGACCAGCGAGTTGGTCAGACTCTTGGTCTTTCCCGGACCGTAGAACTCCGGCGCCCGGCAGATGACGGCGTCGACCGAACCCGCGCTCATCGCCTCCAGCAGCATCGTCGCGATCTGCGCCCGCACCCGGCCCTTGCGGCCGTTCGGCTCGAAGCCGGTCGACTCGTTCTGCGGGGCGGTCGTGCCCGGGTACATGTACGTGTTGTCGAAGAACACGAGCTTGGTGCCGTACTTCGCGCAGGCGTCGATGACGTTGCGCATCATGGCGGGGAACTGCCGCTCCCACAGCTGCGAATCCATGGGCAGACCCACGGTGAGGTAGGCGACCTCGCTGCCCTCGACCGCCCGGGCCGTGGCCTCGGGGTCCGTCAGGTCGGCCCGGACGAGCTGATCGGTGTCGTGGATCTTCACAGGATTGCGGCTGACCAGCCGGATGTCGTGCGTGAAGGTGCGGTGCAGCTCGCGGATGAGCTCTTCGCCGATCGGCCCGTTGGCGCCCAGAACTGTATGCATGGGATTGATCCACTCCCTCGTGTCTACTTGATCTGCTCCAATCCCGGTCCCGGTCCCGGCGACTGCACGACAAACGTACACCCAAATGTTTACGGCGCTCACTTGTGCGTCGGTGGCCCCTGCCGAGCTCGGGACTCCGGCCGCGCTCATGTACTCCCATCATCGTCGCGGTCGGTAGCGCCCGCATCGCGGCGCAGGCCCTGGGGCGGACCCCGCTACGGCTGCAAACCGCAGGTGCTTCTGTGTGCCGGGCCAGTCAGGTGATCAGTCCCGTACGCGACGAACCGACGGCCGGACATCATCCGGGCGGCGATGGCCCCACTTGTTGACGGTGCCGGCAGCGCGTGCAGGACATTCGGAGAGGTGAAGGCCAGTCGGCCGATCCGACGGGCGGCACCGGCGCGGCACTCACTCCCCGCACGACGGACAGACGCTCGCGCCGACCGGATGCCACGGTCGAGAGAGGCCGCCCGCTGCGATGCCATCGCTCCTCCACCATGCCGACGGACTGAACGCACTGCCTCGGCTGGGCGTTGACATTCCGTCAAGGGCTGCCTGGCGCCTTCCGGCACAAGAGCTCGACCGGGCCCTGAGGTCCGTGCATCTCCGTGCGAGGGGAGCCGAGGTCTTCCTACAGGTCCTTGCCCGTTGTCGGTCGTGCACGACCGTGGCGAACCCGCCGCGGCGCAGATCAGGGAGACCGCCCGTTGACGACCTTGCCCAGCAGATACAGCGTTCCTCCGGGGACACCCGACGCCTCGGCCACCGCGTGCCCCCGGACCCGGCCAGAGGTGGGTTCGGAAGACGGGTTGCAGCAGGGGTCAGGGGGGCGAAGCATGGAACCCGGCACGAATCTGCATCGGCAGGCGCGGCAGCCTGTTCGAGCACGTGAGCGAGCACGTGCGTGTCCGTGAATGGAGTGGACATGACCGATCTTCCCCCTCCGATCACCCCTTACCTCGAACCAGCCGCGAAGGAGCTGTGCGAGGCGACCGACCCCCACCCTCGGATCTACGAGGTTCCTCCGGAAAAGGGCCGTGACATCCTGCTCGGCCTGCAGAGCGACCAGAGCGTGCCCCGGCCCGATGTCGACGAGGAGTGGGTCGACGTGGACGCCGGCGAGTGGGGCACGGTCCGCACCCGCATCGTCCGCCCCAAGGGGGCCACCGGGCCACTGCCGGTGGTGTTCTACATCCACGGCGCCGGCTGGGTCTTCGGCGACGAGAAGACCCACGACCGGCTCTTCCGCGAGCTCGTCGTGGGCGCCGGGGCCGCCGGCGTCTTCCCCGTCTACGACCGCGCGCCGGAGGCCAAGTACCCCACCCAGGTCGAACAGAACTACGCCGTGGGCCAGTGGGCCCTGGAGCACGGCGCGGAGCACGGCCTGGACACCTCACGGATCGCCGTCACCGGCGAGTCGGTCGGCGGCTGCATGTCCGCGGTGTTCGCGCTGATGAACAAGGAGCGGGGCGGCGTCGACCTCAAGGCGCAGGTTCTCCTCTACCCGGTGACCAACGCCGACTTCGACACACCCTCCTACCTCCAGTTCGCCGAAGGCTACTACCTCACCCGCGACGGCATGAAGTGGTTCTGGGACGCCTACACGAGCGACGACTCCCAGCGCGCCGAGGTGTACGCCTCCCCGCTCCGAGCCTCCCTCGACCAGCTCCGCGGGCTGCCCACCACCCTGGTCATCACCGACGAGGCCGATGTGTTGCGCGACGAGGGTGAGCAGTACGCCAACAAGCTCCGCGAGGCCGGCGTCGACGTCACGTCCGTCCGGGTGGCGGGCATGGTCCACGACTTCCTCCTCCTGGACAGCCTGCGCGACACCCGCGCCGCCAACGTCGCCCGCAAACTCGCCGTCGACGCTCTCAGGAGGGCCCTCCACGACGACTGAGAGCTCTCCACATCAGCCACCTGGCGCGGCATGCGTGCCACGCCGGGCAGTCCGATGTCATTTGTGCGGGGAGCGGTGTCCTTGATGACCACGTCGTACAACAGTGCCTGCTGACGGAACCTCACCCGTCTCGTTCGGCCATCATGGTCTCCGCGGCTGGGGTCCACCGGCAGCCCCGGACCGGTCTGCAGCTCGTTCAGGACGTCGCGGGCCGCCTCTGTGGTGAGCTGGGACAGCGGCGCGGGTCTCGTCGGCGAGTTCGTCGCCGGCCACCCGCGCTGAGGCCGCGTCGAGAGGAACACCTCATGACCCGCGTATTGTTCGTCGTCTCCGCCGCCACGGGGTGGACCCTGGCAGACGGAACCGTCCACCCCACCGGCTACTGGGCGGAGGAGGTCGCCGAGCCCCACCGCGTCTTCCGGGAGGCCGGATGGGACATCACCGTCGCCACCCCCGGCGGCGTTGCGCCCACCCTCGACGAACTGAGCCTCGGCCCGGCCGGCGGCCTTCCGGGCACGCGCAAGAAGGTCCGCGCCTACCTGGACTCGATCGCCGACGAGCTGAACCACCCGGTCAGCCTCGGCAGCGTCGACGAGTCCCAGTACGACGTCGTCTTCTATCCGGGCGGACACGGCCCCATGGAGGATCTCGCGGCCGACCCGGTCTCGGGGGAGCTCCTCACCCGCCGTCTGGCCTCCGGCCGGCCCCTCGCCCTGCTGTGCCACGCCCCTGCGGCCATCCTCGCCGCGCGCCGTCCCGACGGCTCGAATCCCTTCGCCGGTCGGCGAATGACGGGCCTGTCGAACACCGAGGAACATCTCAACCGCTTCTCCCGCAAGGCCAAGTGGCTCCTCGAGGACCGCATGATCGAGGCCGGCGTCGAGTACGACAAGGGCCGCCTGCCGCTGCGCCCGTATGTCGTCGTCGACGGGAACCTGTACACGGGGCAGAACCCCCAGTCCGCCACTGCCCTCGCCACCACGCTCGTCGAGGCGCTCCAGGCGCCGTCCACGACCACCGGACGGCGCCCGATGTCCTACCGGGGAACGACCGCACTCGTCACCGGAGCCAGCTCCGGTCTGGGTGCCGAGCTCGCCCGCCGGCTCGCCGCGCGTGGCGCGAACCTGGTCCTGGTTGCTCGTCGTCGTGAGCGGCTCGACGAGCTCGCCGCCGAGCTGGCGAGGGTTCACGCCGTTCGGGCCGAGGTCATCACCGCCGATCTGTCGGCCCCCGGCGCGTCAGGACGACTCGTCGCGGACCTCGACGCGGCCCGGATCGCCGTGGACTCGCTGGCCAACTGTGCGGGTTTCGGCCTCGGCGACGACTTCGTCGACGAGGACCTGGAGCGGATCTCCTCGCTGATCTCGGTGAACGTGACGGCGTTGACGGAGCTGACCCGCCTGCTCCTGCCGAGTCTGCTCGCGTCGGGGCGCGGGTTCCTGTTGAACGTGGCGAGCACCGCGGCCTACCAGCCGACGCCGGGAATGGCGGTCTACGGTGCGTCCAAGGCATACGTCCTGTCCCTCACGGAGGCCATCGCTTCCGAGACGCGCGGCAGTGGCCTGCGTGTGCTGGCCATCAGTCCCGGCCCCACCCGCACGGAGTTCTTCGACGTCGCGGGCGGCGAAGGCCTCGCCGTTGGCCGTTTCCAGACCCCCTCGCAGGTCGTCGACCTCGTGCTCGACGTCCTCGAGCGACGCAACGGTCCGGCGAGCATCGTCTCCGGGAGGGCGAACCGCGTCGCGGCACGCCTCGCCGCTCTCGCTCCGCGTCGGTTGACCCTTGCCGTCGCCCGGCGCACGATCGGCTGACCACGAGCAGGCGGGAAGGCCGGTGATGCGCGGGCCGAGTAGCCCGACCGACCGAGCCATGGCGCGACGCGTCGATGGCAAGGAGCTGTGCGGCCGGTCACGCGAGTCGCCAGGCTCCCGCACCCGGCGGCGGCCCGGCGCCCTGATGACGAGGCGTTCGGCGATCTGACGGTGGGTGAGGCCTTCGCCGATCAGCCCGGCCACCTCCCGTGCACGCCGGGTGAGGGGCCAGGGGGGTGCTTTCATCGCCGGGTGGTGGCACTGTGGCGTCGTCGGCATGGGCGTTCCCGCAGGCGATGCCCACCAGCTTCGCCACCGGCAACCGGGCCCCGAACGTGTATGCCTGGGTGAATCGTCCCGCTCCCGAACTGGGTATCAGCCACGCAGAGCCCGCACCTGGCAATCCGGAGCCGGCGACCAGCGACCACGCGTCCACGGCCATCCGGACACTCACGACACTCCGTGGCTTCGCCGCACGGCCGGGCTGCCTCTTGAGGATCCTGCCGTTCGGCCCCCGTTGAACGTGACCACTGGGCTGGTCTCGGACATGCCGAAGCCTTCGAGGACCGGACATCCGAACCGCCGCTCGAAGCCGTGCAGAATCTCCACCGTCAGCGATGCCCCTCCGGAGATGCACATCCGCAGCGTCGAGGTGTCCGCCTCGGACTGGGTGCTGCAGCAGCGCCGCGTACATGGGGGCTCGGGGTGCTCTGCCTCATGGGCTCAACGGCTGGGAGAGCGGGTGCCCGCGCAGGCGGAATGCCTAATGCCTCCGATCGGCTGTCGCCGCATCCGGGAGATGCCGATGGTCGGATCCTGAGCCACCCGCCTGCGACGCAGGCCACACCTGCCGATGTTTACGCCGATTACATCGGCCCGCTAATGTGAGTGGTGCAAACATCAAGGCGCTCACGTTGGGAGAGAGACCCGTATGACCAGCGAACTGTTCTCACCGCTGCCCCTGCGCTCCGGGCAGGTATTGAAGAACCGGATCGCGAAGGCGGCCATGGAGGAGAACATGGCCGGAGACGGCCAGCTGCCCGACGAGCAGTTGTTCACGCTGTACCGGCACTGGGCCGCCGGCGGCACCGGACTGCTGATCACCGGCAACGTCATGGTCCACGCCGAGGCACTGACCGGTCCCGCCGGTGTGGTGCTCGACGAGAACGCCCCCCTGGCACCGTTCGTCGAGTGGGCGAAGGCCGGCAGGTCCGGTGGCGGCGCGATCTGGATGCAGATCAACCACCCCGGCCGCCAGGTGGCCTCCGACATGCCCGGCGTGGTGTGGGGGCCGACCGACATCGGCGTCAGCCTGGGCAAGCACAGCAGCCGCTTCGGCCGTCCGAGCGCCATGACCCCGCAGCAGATCGAGGAGACCGTGGCCCGGTACGCGGTGACCGCGCGCCGCGCCGAGCAGGCCGGCTTCGACGGTGTCGAGGTCCACGCGGCACACGGCTACCTGCTTTCCCAGTTCCTCTCCCCGCTGGTCAACAGGCGCACCGACCGGTGGGGCGGATCCCTGGAGAACCGCGCCCGGATGCTGCTCGACATCGTCCGAGCCGTCCGCGCCGCCGTCTCCCCCTCCTTCGCCGTCGCGGTCAAGCTCAACTCCGCCGACTTCCAGCGTGGCGGATTCGACGCCGACGACGCCCGGCAGGTCATCGAGATGCTCGAACCCCTCGGCGTCGACCTGGTCGAGCTCTCCGGCGGCAGCTACGAGAGCCCCGCCATGACCGGCCGCTCCGCCGACGCCCGCACCCAGGCCCGTGAGGCCTACTTCCTGGACCTGGCCAAGGACCTGGTCAGGACCAGCCCGCTTCCCCTGATGCTCACCGGAGGCATCACCCAGCGCGCGACCGCCGAGCAGGTCCTCGACAGCGGCGTGGCGGTCGTCGGCATGGGTACCGCGCTCGCCGTGACCCCCGACCTGCCCGACCGCTGGCGCCGGGGCCGCGAGGCCGATGGGCGGATGCGGCCGGTGAACTGGGCCGACAAGGCCCTCGCGTCCGCCGCGAGCATGGCTCAGGTGCGCCACCAGATGCGCCGCCTCGCCCGCGGAAGCAGCCCCAGGCCCGGCACCCACCCGGTGATCGCCCTGATTTCCGAACGGCGCAGGCAGCGCACGGCACTGCGCAGCTACCGCTCCTGGCTGTCGAAGCGCCGGAGCGCGGCCTGAGCGGCGCCACTTCACACCACTCAGGCACAGGAAGTACGGGGATGGCGGAACCGATACGGAACGACGAGGACCTGGGCGAAGGCCAGTCGGGCGACGGCGACGCCCCGGCGTCCCCCGCCTCGGCACAGGCGTCCCCCACCTCGGCACAGGCGTCGTCCGCCGAGCCCGACGAAGCGAGCCCGCACGAGCCCGCGGCCCTGCCCGGAGCCGTGGCCACGGTGTGGTCCAGCATCCTCGCCACCGCGTACCGGCGGCTCGGAAACGGGCGATGAAGGCCGTACAGCAAGCCGTGAAATCCCCCCACAGAATCCCCGCACCTCAGTGTTGACGCCGCAAACATGACACCCCTACAGTCAATGTATACGGCGCTTACATCAGAGTGAGGAAATTGCCATGTCTTCGCACCAGAAGGACACCGTCAAGGTCGACCTGGGAGGCCGCGAGGTCACGGTCCCCAAGGGCGGCATGTACGACCGCTACCGCATGAGCCCCGACCTCGACGCGGTCAACCGGGACCCGCGCGTCAGCGACGTGGACTTCTTCCGGAAGCTCCCCAAGATCAAGGTCGACTCGCCGATCGGTCCCACGCTCACCCCGAACTTCTACTACAGCATCTCGACCGCCCGCCTCACGATGCTCGCACCGTCCCGCGCGATCCGCGCCCGGCTCCCCGAGGAACTCTCGCCGCTGGAGGTCGTACCCGGCCTCGGCCTGGTCTCGGTCATGTTCTTCAGCTACGACCTGTGCGACATCGACTTCTACACCGAAGCGGCCGTCGGAATCGCGGTCAAGCCCGCGCGCCACGGCAGGCTCGGCTTCTTCGACCTCGTCACCGGCCTGAAGAACGAGCACCTCGACTCCTACGTCCTCTCGCTGCCGGTCAGCACCGAGATCGCGCAGGTCCGCGGCCACGACGGCTACGGCTTCCCCAAGTGGGTCACCGACCTCGACGTCGGCATCGACAACCACCGGACGACCGCGCGCGTGGCCAACGACTCCGGCGGAGTCGACCTGTCGCTCCTGGCGAACACCCCCGCCCAGAGGGCCTACCCGAGCGGGGAGCGCGTCGGCTCACTGACCTCGTACACGAGGATCGACGGCGCGTGGCACTCCACTCTGAACCAGACCAACGTGCTGAACGCCGGCACGACCCGCAGCACCGGCGGCATCACCCTCCAGCTCGGCGAGGGCCGTATGTCCGACGACCTGCGGTCGCTCAAGCCGAAGCGGACCATCCAGTTCGACGTCATGACCGAGGGCCAGGCCGCCCTGCACATGCCGGTCCCCACCTCGGTCCAGAGCCGCAGCAAGTAACGAAGGAGCCCCGCCATGTCCCTCGCACCCGCCGGCCCGACGACCGTCCGCGGTCCGGCTCTTCCCGCCTCCCTCACTCCGCCCTTCCTCCAGCGGCTGACCTCTCAGGTCTCGGCCGCGCCGAACGCCGCCCGCGTGACCACCACCGCCCCCTGCACCGGCGTTCCCCTGGCCGACTTCCCGGTCTCCGCCCCCGAGGACGTCGAGGCCGCGTTCGCCCGTGCCCGGACCGCGCAGAAGGCCTGGGCCGCCACCTCGGTCGCGGAGCGCAAGAGGATCCTGTTGCGCTACCACGACCTGGTCCTGGCCCGCCAGGACCAGGCGCTCGACCTGATGCAGGCCGAGAACGGCAAGACCCGCCGGGACGCGTTCCTCGAGGTCGTCGACATCGGCGTCGTCTCCCGCTACTACGCGCGCAACGCCGCCAAGCACCTCGGCCCCAAGCGGCGCCGCGGGGCGATCCCGCTGCTCACCCACACCACCGAACTGCGTCACCCCAAGGGCGTCGTCACCGTCGTCTCGCCGTGGAACTATCCGCTGAGCATGGCCGCGAGCGACACCATCGCCGCCCTGATGGCCGGCAACGCGGTCGTGCAGAAGCCCGACACCCAGACCGCCCTCACCGCCCTGTGGTCGATGGACCTCATGTACGAGGCCGGCCTGCCCAAGGACGTGTGGCAGATGGTGATCGGCCGGGGCAGTTCCATCGGCGGTGCGCTGATGGACAACGCCGACTACATGATGTTCACCGGCTCCACCGCCACCGGACGTCAGATCGCGAGCGACGCAGGCCGCCGCCTGATCGGCGCCTCCCTCGAACTCGGCGGCAAGAATCCCATGGTCGTCCTGGACGACGCCGACATCGAGAAGGCCGCCGACGGCGCCGTCGCCGCCTGCTTCCCCTCCGCCGGGCAACTGTGCGTCTCCGTCGAGCGCCTGTACGTGGCGGAGTCCGTCCGGGACGAGTTCGTCGCCGCGTTCACCGCCCGCACCAGGAAGCTCAAGATCGGCGCCGCGTACGACTACAGCGTCGACGTCGGCAGCCTCACCACGCCCGCCCAGCTCAAGACCGTCACCGAGCACGTCGACGACGCGGTCGCCAAGGGCGCCACCGTCCTCGCCGGCGGCAAGGCCCGGCCCGACCTCGGACCGCTGTTCTACGAGCCGACCATCCTCACCGACGTCACCCCCGACATGACCCTCTACGACCACGAGACCTTCGGGCCCGTCGTCTCCGTCTACACCTACCGCGACGTCGACGAGGCCGTCGCCCTGGCCAACGCCACCGCGTACGGCCTCAACGGCAGCGTCTGGAGCCGCAACGGGGCCCGCGGCCGGGCCGTCGCCGCCCGCATCCACGCCGGCACCGTCAACGTCAACGAGGCCTTCGCCGCCGCCTGGGGCAGCGTCGACGCCCCCATGGGCGGTATGGGCGACTCCGGACTCGGCCGCCGCCACGGCGCCGACGGCATCCTCAAGTACACCGAACCGCAGACCATCGCCCACCAGCGCGTCCAGGGCTTCTACCCGCCGTCGGGCATCCGCCCCGAGTCCTGGGCCGGTCTCCTGACCCGAGCGCTCAAGGTCCTCAAGGCGGCCGGCGTCCGCTGAACAGCGACTGCCGTGCGTCGGCGGCCCCGATCGGGCCGCGCCGCGAGAAGCGGGCGGCCCGCCCACCCGGCAGGCCGTCCTCTTGGCCGGCATCGGGGAAGCGGGGCCGGTCCTGACGGCGTTGCCGATGACGTGGACGGCGACCCGGGCGAGACCAGCGCGCCGGCCGTCCCGGTCCCTCTTCCCTTTTCGATCACTTACGATGTATACGGCGTTCACATTTGAGAGGGAATGTGGGCATTGTAAACATTAAGGATGGATGGGTCCCATGCCTCCGACCGGCACGTACCATCACGGCGACCTGCGCGCCGCCTGCCTGCAAGCCGCCCGCGAACTGCTCGAGGAGGACGGCAGCGCGGGTCTCTCGCTGCGCGCGGTCGCCCGGCGCGCCGGGGTGTCGGCCACGGCCCCCTACCGCCACTACGCCGACCGCGAAGCGCTCGTCTCCGCCGTCGCCGCCGAGGGCTATCGCGAACTGGCCGGGCACCTGGCCGGCGCCCATCCCGCGCCCTCGACGCCCGACGAACTCGCCGCGGTCGCCGTCGCCTATGTGCAGTTCGCGCTGGAGCACCCGGCCCTGTTCCGGGCCATGTTCGCCGAGCCCTGCGATCCGACGAGCGAGGAGCGGGTCGCCGCGACCGCCGCGATCTCGGAGTACGTCCGCGGCATCGTCCGGGCCACCTTCCCGGACGTGGACGCGGACGCCCTGTCGACCACCGTGTGGGCCCTCGTCCACGGCCTGGCGTTCCTGCACCTCGACGGCAAACTCGACGCCTCCACCCCCGAGGTGGTCGCCGGCCAGGTCACCGCCGCCGTCCACGCGCTGTTCAAGGCCTCCCCGGCGATGTCCGGGACGGTGGCGGCCCCACCGGCCGAGGCCTGAGCCGTCGGCGCCGACTCGGCCATCGAGGGCGCAGTCAGCGGTAGGTGAGCATGTCGCGCCCCGTCGCCGGCGAAGTGGGCGTGCTCGTTGAAGGTCAGCCGGATGACTGGGCTGACGGCGTGTGGCGCGGGCGATGCGGTCGTCGTCTGCCTGCGCCCAGTACGCGAGGGCGCTGCCGAGGCCCATCAGCGGATCACCGAGCGTGGCCATCTCCCAGTCCAGGACCCGGGTGACGCGCAGGTCCGTCTCGTCGAGGACGAGGTTGTCCAGACGCCAGTCGTTGTGGTGCCCGCCGGCCCGGTGTGCCGCTGAGCCAGACCACCAGGTCGTGGGTCGTGACCCAGGGCTCGAGGTCACGCAGCGCTTCCCTCGCCGTCACTGGGTCGCGCAGGAGCACTGGGCCGGCTTGAAGTCGACGCTGTAGTCGTTCCGCGGCTCGTGGTCACCGCCGCTGGAAGTCTCGCTCGCTGATCGCGGCGTGCTGAAGGACGGCCTGGCCGTGTTCGCCTCCGGCCTGCGCCAGGAACCGCACACCGCAGCGCAGCAGTAGAAGCAGCGCATTCCCATCACCCTGTCGAGACCGAGCACACCCGATCGGCCTGCCCGCAGTCATCGGCTGGGCAAGGCTTGGCTTCCGCCGCCAAGGAGCCCGGCGATCTCTCGGGCCGCGTCGCGGGCCGGCCGTCCGACGCCGATGAGCGTGGCGGAGGCGGGGCCTGTCCAGTCGCCGTATCCGAGGAGGTGCAGCCGGGGGTCTGCCACGGTGCGCGTGCCCTGAGTGGCGATGTGGCCGCGCGGACCCCGCAGGCCGAGAGGTGACAGGTGCGAGAGGGCGGGCCGGAAGCCGGTGCACCAGATGACCGCGTCGGCGGGCGCCCGCGTGCCGTCGGCCCAGACGACGCCGTCACGGTCGAGGCGTACGAACATGGGCGACGCCTTGAGCCACCCGGCGTCCCGGGTCTCGCGTACGGGCGGTACGGCGACGATGTCCCCCAGCGAGGCGACGCCGCCGGTGTCGGTGCGGCCCTCGTCGAGGGCGCGGCGGCGGGCGGTGGCCGCGTCGAACAGGGCGCGGCCGTCGATGTCGTCGGCGAGGTAGCGGGGCGGACGCTGGGTCGCCCAGGTCAGTTCGGTGTCGTGGGTGAGGTCGGCGGCGATCTGTGCGCCGGAGTTGCCGCCCCCGACGACGATCACACGTTGGCCCGTGAAGTCCTGCGGTCTGCTGTAGGAGACGGTGTGCAGTTGACGTCCCTCGAAGTCCCCTCGGCCGGGGACGGCCGGCAGGAAGGGACGCCACCAAGTGCCTGTCGCGCTGATCACCGCGCGTGCGCGCCACGTGCCGGAGTCCGTCTCCACTCTCAGCAGCCGTCCGTCGTCGTGCACGCCGACCACCCGGACCGGTCGCTGCACGGGGAGGTCGTACCGCTTCTCGTAGTCGCTCAGGTAGGCCACCACGTGCCCGGCGTCCGGGTACTCCTGGCCCGGCTGCGGCGGCATGAGGCGGCCGGGGAGGGAGGAGAAGGCGGCCGGGGAGAACAAGTGGAGCGAGTTCCAGGTGTGCTGCCAGGCACCGCCGGGGGTGGGCTGGGCGTCGAGAATGACGAAGTCCAGGCCCTGGCGGCGCAGGTGGTAGCCGGCGGCGAGCCCTGCCTGGCCGCCGCCGATCACCACCACGTCGGTGTGCTGTGTCATGCCGCCTGTGCCGCCGCGCACGTGGTGCACCGGATGGTGCGGACCGTGACCTCACCGGGTCGTCCGAGGAGTCGCCCTCCGCGCACGACGCGATGGGCGACGAGCGTGTGCTCGCGGCAGACGGCGGCTCCGCAGTCGTGGCGGACGCCGACGGCCGTGCTGGTCTTTCCCGGTACGCGGCAGTCCAGGCAGTGCATCAGTAGCCCCTGCCCTCAGTGGTCAGAGCGGACGGTGTGAACTTCTTGCGCCAGGCCAGCGATACGTAGACGAGGCCGATCAGGACGGGGACCTCGATGAGCGGTCCCACGACGCCGGACAGTGCCTGGCCGGAGGTGACGCCGAAGGTGGCGATGGCGACGGCGATGGCCAGCTCGAAGTTGTTGCCGGCGGCGGTGAGGGCGAGGGTGGCCGTGCGGTCGTAGGCGAGGCCGATCGCCTTGCCCAGGAGGAAGGTGCCGGCCCACATCACGGCGAAGTACACCAGCAGCGGCAGTGCAATGCGGGCGACGTCGAGTGGCTGCGAGGTGATGGTCCTGCCCTGGAGGGCGAAGAGGATGACGATCGTGAACAGCAGGCCGTAGAGCGCCCACGGGCCGATCTTCGGCAGGAAGTTGGACTCGTACTTCTCGCGGCCGAGTTTCTTCTCGCCGATGCGTCGGGTGAGGAAGCCCGCGAGCAGCGGGACGCCGAGGAAGATGACGACGTTCAGGGCGATCTTCCACATGGAGATGTCCAGGTGCTCGCCGTCGCCGAGACCCAGCCAGCCGGGCAGCAGGTCGAGGTAGAACCAGCCGAGCAGGCCGAATGCCAGGACCTGGAAGACCGAGTTCAGCGCGACGAGCACGGCCGCCGCTTCCCGGTCGCCGCAGGCGAGGTCGTTCCAGATGATGACCATGGCGATGCAGCGGGCCAGGCCGACGATGATCAGGCCGGTGCGGTACTCGGGCAGGTCCGGCAGGAAGATCCACGCGAGTGCGAACATCACCGCCGGGCCGACGATCCAGTTGATCACCAGCGACGAGGCCATGAGCCTGCGGTCGCCCGTGACGGCGTCGAGCTTGTCGTACCGGACCTTGGCCAGCACCGGATACATCATGATCAGCAGTCCGATGGCGATCGGCAGGGAGATGCCGCCGATCCCGACCTTGGCGAGGGCGTCGTTCAGGCCCGGGATGGCTCGGCCCAGGCCGAGGCCGACGGCCATGGCGATGAGGATCCAGACGGCGAGGAAGCGGTCGAGCGTCGACAGCTTCGCGACGACGGAGGACTCCTCGGTGGTCGCGGGTGCTTCGGTGCGGGTCACGGACAGGCCCGCTTGTTGTCGGCGGCGCTACGAGCAGACTCGGCCAGGTCGGTGAACCGACCGGCGAGCGAGGCGATGACGTCCGGGCGGACCTTGTAGTACGTGTAGCGGCCGCACGGCTCCGTGTCGACGACCCCCGCCTCGCGCAGCACTCTGAGGTGGTTGGAGAGGTTGGTCTGCCGGGCACCGGTCTCCTCCACGAGGTGAGTGGTGCACAGCGTCTCTTTGGCGAGCAGGGTCACGATCTGCAGCCTGAGCGGGTCCGCCAGAACCCGGATCAGGTCAGCGTCGACTGACGTCATCATGCACTGATACTCTCACATCAGTGGTGACTGACACCACCAGGTGCTGATGTCATTCGCACCTGATGCCGTCGCGAGACAAGAGAGACCTCCTGATGTCCGACAAGCCGTCCGTGCTGTTCGTCTGTGTCCACAACGCCGGCCGCTCGCAGATGGCCGCCGCGTGGCTGACCCACCTGGCCGGGGACCGCGTCGAGGTCCGGTCCGCCGGTTCCGACCCGGGCGACAATGTCAACCCGGCCGCCGTCGCGGCCATGCGTGAGGTCGGCATCGACATTTCCGCCGAGGTGACCAAGATACTGACCGTGGAGGCGGTCAAGGAGTCCGACGTCTGCATCACCATGGGCTGTGGTGACACCTGCCCGGTCTTTCCCGGCAAGCGGTACCTGGACTGGCAACTGGAGGACCCGGCCGGCCAGGGCGTGGATGCCGTCCGTCCTGTCCGCGACGAGATCAAGGGGCTGGTCGAGGGGCTGATCAAGGAGATAGCACCGGAGCCGCAGTCATGACCGCCGCTGACGTACGCGACGTCATCGTCATCGGCTCGGACCCGGCGGGCTACACCGCCGCGCTCTACACCGCCCGAGCCGACCTGAACCCTCTCGTCCTCGGTGGTGCGATCTTCGTCGGCGGTTCGCTGACACCACAACCGAGGTGGAGAACTTCCCCGGCTTCCCCGACGGTGTCCAGGGCCCCGAGCTCAGGGAGAGCATGCGGGCTCGGGCCGAGAGGTTCGGTGCCGAGATGATCGACGACGACATCGTCGCCGTCGACCTGACCGGCGACATCATGACCGTCACCGACACGGTTGACACCGTCCACCGCGCGAAGACGGTGATCGTCGCCGCGGGCTCCGGCTACCGCAAGCTCGGCCTGCCCAAGGAGGACGAGCTGTCCGGGCGGTGTCTCCTGGTGCGCGACCTGTGACGGTTTTCCCTTCCGGGACCGCGACATCGTGGTCGTCGGCGGCGGCGACACCGCTATGGAGGAGGCCACTTTCCTCACTCGATTCGCCGAGTCGGGGACCGTCGTGCGCCGGCGCTCTACCCTGCGCACCTCCCCGGTCATGCAGAACCGCCCCTTCTCCGACGACAAGATCGCCTTCGCCTTCGACAGCGAGGTCGCCGCGCTCCACGAGAAGAACGGCTCGCCGGTCGGGACAGGACTGTTCATCGCCATCGGTCACGACCCGCGCACCGAGCTCCTCGCGGGGTATTTGCGCCTCGACTCCGGGGGCTACCTCAGCAGGGAGGCCGGGGCGTCGATCGTCATCGACGTGGAGACCCTGTCGACGGACCGCCGGCCGTACGAGGGGCCCTGCGGTCCGGGCATGCGCGGTACGCAGAAACCACACGGTGCGGCAGATGCCAGCCCCACCGACCAGGCGCGGCAGACACGCCGGGACGCTGCTCAGTCGCGGGCGGTAAGAAATCCGGACAGGGCAGCCAGCACAGACGGAGCGAGACGGTAGTAGACCCAGGTGCCGCGCCGCTCGGACAGCAGCAGGCCGGCTTCGCGGAGCTTCTTCAGATGATGGCTGACCGTGGGCTGGGAAACGCCGACATCGGCGATGTCGCACACACAGGCCTCTCCGTCAGGATGGGAAGCGACCTTGGAGAACAGCCGTAGCCGCACCGGATCACCGAGCGCCTTGAACATGGCGGCGGTGACCTCGGCCTCCTCGTCGGTGAGCTCCCGGTCCGTGAGGGACGGGCAGCACGGTGGGACGGAGGCAGTGGCCGCCATCTGCGCTAGCTTCGACATGCATCTATGTTGACACTCGTTTCACCTCCTGCCAAGATCGATTGGTTCGATGAGCATCTAATCAGCGCTGGGGGCATGACAAAGATGCGTACCGCCGATATACGGCAGGTGGCTACAGCGCCGCCAAACACGACGCCCACGTGCTGGCCGAGACCTTGCGTCTGGAGGTGTGCGGGGAGGAGCTGCGGGTGATCGAGATCGCGCCCGGGATGGTCCACACCGAGGAGTTCTCCCTGAATCGCTACCGCGGTGACCTGAACAAGGCAGACGCCGTCTACGCGGGCGTGCCGGACCCGCTTGTCGCCGACGATGTCGCCGACGTGGCGACATGGGCAGTGACCCGGCCGCCCCACGTGAACATAGACCTACTGGTGGTCCGGCCCAGGGCCCAGGCGGCGCAACACAAAGTGCACCGCACCACCTGACCTCCCCGTCGACCACACGCCCCTCCCCCGAGCAGGGAGGGGCGAGCCGCCGCTGCGGTTCAGCAGCCGGAGGCGCCGGGTGCGTCGAACTTGTCGGCGGCGTAGGCGGCCAGTTGCAGGGCGGCGGTGTGGTCGATGCCGAGCTCTGTCGCGGCGGACAGAACGGCGTCCGAAGCGGTGGCCGAGGTGCCCAGGTTCTTGGCGGTGACGTGAAGGAGCTGCTCGTGCTGGTCCTTGGTCAGCCCCAGACGCAGAGCGAGTGCCTCTCCTCCGGCGGTCACCGAGCACACCCCGGTCTCGGGCAGCTGCAGTTCGACCGACTGGGCGGCTTCCATGTCGCCGGCGAGAGCGGCGGCGATGGAGCGGACCTGCTCGTATCCGGTGAGCATGAGGAAGGTCGGGGCCCGGCCGTAGCTCTTCATGCCCACGGCGTAGTAGCCAGGTTCGGGGTGGGCCAGTTCGCGGTAGCCGTGCGGGGTGACGGTGCCGCAGGAGTGCTGGTTGGGGTCGATGAGCGGCGCGAGCGCACGGGGCGCGGACATGATCGGGTCGAGTTCCAGGCGCAGCTCGTCGACGATGCCGTAGTCGGGCCGGAAACCGGTGGCCGCGACGATGCGGTCGGCGGTGAGCGTCTGCTCGGTGCCGTCCAGGCCACGAGAGACGAGCTCGACCTGGTCGCGCGAGGGGTCGTCGCCCAGGCGGCGGACGGCGTGGGTGCGGAAGTTGGCGGCAAGAGTCACGCGGCCGGTTTCCACGAGCATCTTCAGGCCGGAGCCGATGGCGCCGCGCGCGGGGAGTTCGTCGTCGCCGCCACCACCGAAGGAGGCGGCCGGGTCGGCGCCGCGGATGGCCCAGGTGATGGTGGTGCCCGGTGCGGTGTCGGCCAGCTCGGCCAGGGCGAGCAGAGTGTTGGCTGCCGAGTGGCCCGCGCCGACCACGACGGTATGACGGCCGGCGTGCTGGTCGCGGTCCGCTCCGAAGACGTCGGGCAGGCCGTGGTTGATCCAGGCGGCGGCGTCCTGCTCACCGTGGGCGGGCAGGCCATTGGCGCCGACGTGGTTCGGCTGACGCCAGGTGCCCGAGGCGTCGATGACGGCGCGGGCCGGCACTTCCTCACCGTCGGCCAGGCGCAGGACGAACGGGGCCGCGTCCCGGCCGGCGGTGCGCAGACGGTCAATGCCCAGCCTGCTGATGGCGGTGACCTCGGCGCCGTAGCGGATATGGGAAGCCAGCGCGGGAAGTTCGGCCAGCGGCTGGAGGTACTGCTTGACGAGATCCCCGCCCGTGGGCAGGGCGGAAGCGTCGGGCTCCTCCCAGCCTGCCGCCGCGAGCAGCCGACGGGCAGCGGGATCGGTGTTGAACTCCCAAGGACTGAAGAGCTGGATGTGGGACCAGGCCTGCACAGCCGTCGCAGCGGCGTCTCCGGCTTCTACGACGACGAAGGGGACGCCGCGTTCGGCCAGGTGCGCGGCGGCGGCCAGCCCGACGGGGCCGGCGCCGATCACGGCGACTGGTAGGCGGTCGGAGCTGAGGTCAACCACTGTGCGGTGTCCTTTCACGAAGGGAGGGCGGCAGTCAGGCATCTCGCGTGGGATCGGACGAGGCAGCCGCGAGATCCTCGGCGGTGTCCGCCTGCTTGTGCTGTTCGCTGCGCTGCGCGGCCCGCCGCCGAAATTCTGCGATCGCGGCACAGCAAGAGCCGGCCTGCTCGGCGTCGGGGTCGGGGTCGGGGTCGGCGGAGTCACTCATCGGAATCGGCTCCTGTCGCGGCGGCTCGGAGGGCGACGCGGGAGCGAGCACATCACAACCGCCTATATAGATAAACAACGAATCAGACTTCCACCCTCACCCTTGCTTCGATGAATGTCAACCTCACGCCACAGCCTGCCAGGGTGTGACGAGCGTCACTTCGCGCCGCGTTGCGCGGGCGACCCGCGTCGGGTCAATCTCGATACATGTCGAAACAGCGGGGGCAGTGCACTACCTCCCCGAGGGACTGGCCGAGCGCTTCGGCAAGAACGGCAAGACCCTCGGCAAGGTCCTCGCGGTCCTCGCCTCCTTCCTCATCCTGTTCTTCGGTCTCTTCGGCGGCAACCTCTTCCAGGTCAACCAGTCCTACGCCCAGCTGGTCTCGGTCACCGGCGGCGAGGACGGCGTGCTCGGCTCCTCCGCCGGCGCCCTGTTCTTCGGCATCCTGATCGCCGCCCTCGTCGGCATCGTGCTCCTCGGCGGCATCCGCTCCATCGCCAACGTCACCAGCAGGCTCGTGCCCGCCATGGCCGGCATCTACATCGTCGCGTGCCTGATCGTGATCCTTGCCAACGTCACCGCCGTCCCCGACGCCGTCGCCTCCATCGTCGAGGGCGCGTTCAACCCCGAAGGCGTCGCCGGCGGCGTCCTCGGCGCACTGATCATCGGCTCCAAGCGGGCCGCCTTCCCCAACGAGGCCGGCCTCGGCTCCGCCCCGATCGCCCACTCCGCGGTCAAGACCAAGCACCCCGCCAGCGAGGGCCTGGACGTACCTCTTCGGCCGCAGCCGGGCCAGCGAAGTGACCTACAAGGTCGTCTACACCGTCTTCGCCGTCGCCGGTTCACTGCTCACCCTGCAGACCCTGATCGACATGGCCGACGCCTTCCTCTTCACCCTCGCCGTCACCAACATCATCGGCCTCTACCTCCTCGCCCCCGTCGTCAAGCGCGAACTCGGGAGCTTCCTGGAATTCGTCCGTGCCCGGAACGCGGGAGAGAAGATCGACAACGGCGACGACGACCAGGAGCCGGTGAAGACCACCGTCTGACCACTCACACGGCCCGGCTCCTCAGGAACGGGCCCGTGCTCACCCTGCGCCTGGGTGAGCACGGGCCCGTTCACCACTCTCACCACGCCTGCATCGCAATGCTCGACGCCACGACTTCGGCGAAGCCCGATCCCGACACCGGTCCCGCGTCGGCCATCGTCTCCAGCCCGACCGGCGGCCGTCTCCTCGCGGTCAGCGTGACACCACGCTCGACCTCCTCCGGCTTCGCTGCAGCCGAGGTGGGGCCCGATTGCCTTCTCCGGTCCCGTGAGAACCGGACCCACCCCCCCCAGCACGGCAGATGTCGTCCTCGCCGAGCGGGCGGTCCTGCACTTCGCAGGTCGCTGGGACGCCGCACGAAGAGAAACCGCTCGTCGGTTCCGGGGGCCACCGCCGGTGGCGACAAGCGTTGGCGCACCCTCGGACTACAGAAATTCCTGCAGCATCTGGCACACGCCCCCGGTCGGGCGAGCGCTACTGTACGACGCAATGGCATGAGGTGCTTCGACACGACGACCCGGGGGAAAGACGCCGACACGACGGAGTAGGCCACAAGGGCCTGGAATCCGCTTGTGACGACTTCGCGGACTCTTGGGATTACGGGGCAGCCCACCAAACTCACCAAGGGCGTGTCGAAGTTCGCCAACAAGGTCGCTGAAGAATTCACGAAATTCGACCAGAAACTGTACGACGAGCTTCAGAAGGCGCGTGAGGCAGAAGGAGAGAAGTGGGCCTTCGACGACACCTCAGGAAGTTCCTGGACGAGACCGGAGAGGGTGGTCGGCCTGGCGGGTCCCCGCACGCACCGAGCGCCTCTGGTGAAGCCGAAGTGTCCTTCACGACAGAGGTCCCGTGGCCGTCGCTGTGGAAGTTCGCGCAGTTCGCGTACATCGCCGAGCAGTACGGCTACCGCTACACCGGCCTGGATCCGGAACTGCAGGATTCCGGCACACCGTTCTTCGTCTTCCGACGCCTGCCGGACGCGCGCGAGCGCGCCACTCGTACGAGAGAGCGGTATCCCGACGCCCCCGAAGACGGTCGGCTGCCAGGTATGCGTGCATGGCCTGTGCCCGTACTGACGCTGCCGAAGGCACAGAGCGAGGTGAAGCTGCTGCATGCCCGGATCGCCATCGATTACTACGGTGCGCTGGGGCGGCAGCGTATGCGCCCGTGGCTCATCGGTATTCCGGTGCTGTTCCTGCTCTTTCTGCTGGTGAACGGCGAGCTGCATGCGACAGGGCTGCGTGTCGCGGCCGGTATGGTCGCGGCCCTGCTCATTGCGTTGGCGGCTTCTCGGATCTTTGCGCGCCGTCGCCGTGCGGCTCATGAACGGCTGCTTGAGCGGTCCGGTATCCGTTGGCCGCCGTGACCGCGGTCTGCGTGTCGAAGACGAAAGTCCGCCCGATGTGTGCGAGGCGCTCGCTGTAGGAGCCCAGAAGGTAGACCGAGGCAAAGGGTTAGCAATTGTCCTGCCACAGTCACCCACAGCTGAACACACCCTCGACGGGCACGGCGCAACGCATCGGGCTTGCAGCACACCCAGCCGTCCAGCGCCCGCGAAGAGCCTGTGAAGGTCGACACAGGACGGCTGGTCCCTACCGGCCGTCACCGGCCCGTCAGTCATTCCCGCAGGTCAACGAACCCTTCCTCGCGGCTTCAGCGGCACCGGAGGCAGCACAGGGGCAGGCAGCGGGGCGCCGTCGTATCCCTTGACCTCTCCGAACCGTGTCCCTTCCATCCAGTCCCGCCGGGCCTGCACGATCTCCTCCTGGGAGCGCCCGATCCAGTTCCAGAACATAGCGAATCCTGCACACATTTGCGCAGGTCAGCGGTGTTCCGGATCGACGACGGTGAGCAAACTGTCGTCATCGGTCCTGGAGGGGTCAGCAACCGTGAGTGCCACTGGCTTGGTTCGTGGGATGGGTTCGTTTTTCAAGGAGTGTGAGCATCCGCGGTCGCGGTGGTCGAAGTGCCCGCACGCGTACAAGGTGCGGTATCGGTCGGCGGCCGGGAAGCAGGTGAAGGAGTCCGGGTCCTCCCGAACTGCACCTCGGTCAGACCCGCAAACGGCTCGATCCACTTCGGATCATCTGCTGAGATCACCCCACCCATGCCCGACCAACGCACCAGCCGCACCATTGGTTACGGGACAACCTCTAGGGCGGATGGGTCAACTCTCGGTGGAGCCATCGTCGCTGGCGTTGTCCGTGCGTCGGCGGCGGGACAGTACGAGGGCACCTGCTCCTGCGGCGGTCAGGGCTGCGGCGCCGCCGATCAGCCACGGGGTGGCGTCAGCGCCGGTATGTGCAAGCGAGCCCGCAGTGGCAGGGACCGCGGTACTCGGGGCGGTCTCGTCGGCTGTCGGGGTCCCCGAGACGGGCGCAGTCGGCACATCCTCATCCGCGCCGTGCTGGTTCGGGGTGGGCTTGGCGGTCGGCTTCTCAGCGGGCTTGCCTGACGGCTTTTCCTTGGGCGGCGGGGTGGTGGCGGTCCTGGCGTGGGTGACGGTCACGGTCACGGGGTCGCCCGGCTTGGCCTTGAACTCCTTCGAGGGCTCGTAGATGTGGTAGCCGGCGGGGGCCTTGATCTGCTTGACCCAAAAGACACTGCCTGTTGATGTGTTGACGGGGAGCTTGCCGCTGGCCGTGCCGTCGGAGCCGGTGGTGAGCGTCAGGAGGGTCTTGTTGCCGCTGCCGATGTTGACCGTGGATCCGGCCAGCAGCTTGCCGGTCTTGTCGTCCTTGGCCCGCACGAGGACGCTGGCGGCTTTGAACGGGTCGACGATGGACAGCTGTGTGGTCGCGCCCGGGGTGACGATGACGTCCTGGTCGGGGACGACCTCGTGAAGTCGGCTGCCCGAAGCCGTCTCCTTGAGCCGGTAGATGCCCGGCGCGAGGTCGGGGAAGGTCAGCTTCCCCTGGGCGTCGCTCTGGCCTCGTCCGGCTTCCTGACCGGTGGAGTCGAGCAGCAGGAATGCGACGCCGGGCAGGGCGTCTCCGGCCTGGTCCTTCGTGGTGATCTCGATGGTGCCGGCGTCCGGGGCCGGGGTCTGCGCTGGAGCGGCGGAGGCCGAGGGGGTCGGTTCGGAGGGCTCGGCGCTGGCGGTCGGCGCCCAGGTCAGGGTGCCGGCCGCCGCGACGGCGACGGCAGTAGCGGATCGGACGAATCGTGCGGGCACGAGGAAAGGGGCTCCTTGGGGCAGGGGACACGGAAGGTCATCGGGTGTGGCCGGAGGCCGGGGCGGGAGGTAGCGGAGCGACGGAGGGGTTGCTGTGCGGTTGCCTGCCTGTCGCAGTGGCGACGTAGAGGGCACGGCGGGTCTGGGTGGGGACGTCCTGGACGGTGCGCCGCAGTGGTTCGGTGGAGATGAGCGAGGCGGTGAAGGCAGCGACGAGCGTGGTGGGCGTGCCGAACGAGAAGCGCGCCGTCCAGTGCGGTTCACTGGGGTACCCGCCCCACGCCCGCCAGGACGGCTCGCTGGAAGCGCCGGTGGCATAGCGGTGGCGTACACCGCCGAGTCCCTCCGGGGTGAGGAAGGTCTGGGTGCCGTCGGTCTTGACGCCGTGGCTCCAGCCGCGGGTGAGCAGCAGCGCGTACGCCTCGTAAGGCGGTGTCCCGTCCTGGAACAGTCGCTTCTGGGCGCTGTCCCCGTCCTGGAGATAGAGGTCGAGCAGCTCGCTGTGGACGTCGTGCAGGATTTCTGCGGGAGTGGTGGCGTCGAAGGTGATCCGCCAGAAGGGCGGGGTGAACGGGGCCCGGTGGGCGTTGACCGTCCATGTGCCCTTGCCGGGCTTGTCGGGCTGGGGGTCGAAGGTGGTCTGCAGGCGGAGGCACGGGCTGAATGCGGTGGCCGTGCCTGCTTCGGTCTGGGCGAATGTCCAGCCCTCCTCGATGGGGAAGGCCCACACGGTGCGGGGGTCGACGGAGCCGGGGCCGGCGAGGTGGCGCGGCAGAGCCTGCACGCTCTGGGCCGGGTCGAGGCTCTCAAGGGGGTGGGTGAGCACGGGCGGGGCTCCTGCGGAGGAAGGGCGGACTGCTGGGGAAGGGGCGCGGCTCAGCGAGTGCGGGCGCCGCCGCGCGCGGCCGGCGGGGCGGGCGCCGTGTGCGTGCTGCTGTGGGGGCCCGGTCCGGCGCAGACGCCGCCCATGCCCCGGGGAACCAGACAGTGGTGTACTGCTCGATGGCGTCGCGGAGCCCGGTGAACTCAGCTCCCTCCCAGGGTGGTTGACCGGGACGGTGGTACTTGTTGAAGGTGCCGTGCATGGAGTCGTTCAGGGCCCTGTTGCTGGTCACGTCGCGGCGGTGGAAGGTGTCGTGGTCCAGGAAGCTGAGGGTGACCGCATCGATTGCGCCCCGTTCCGGGGGGACGACCGCGAGGCGTAGACCGCCGTACGTGTCCGCGTAGATAGTGCGGGTGAAGTCGATGCGGAGCCGAAGGTGCGTGCCGGCAGTCGGCGCGGCGAGGTAGGTGTTGCCCACGACGGCGTGGTCGTGGAAGGGGAGGCGGAGTTCGGCGAAGAACTCTGGGGCTTGCAGGGGCAAGGAGGATCTCCGGTCGGGCGTGTTATCGGCGCGGGCCGGGCAGGGCTGGTCGGCTGATGGTGCTCCAGCGCGGGACGCTGGCCGCGGGCAGCGCAGGCGGGCGGCGGGAGGAGACGGCCCGCTGCACGTCGAGCGGAGTAGGAGCGGCCGGGCCGGGCGGGAGGATCGGCGTGAGCTGGGCCATCCCCTTGATGTAGCTGGAGGTCGCCTGGCGCCACCGGGGCAGGGGTGCCGGATCGGCGACGCACTCGGTGACGGCGGTGAGCAGGGCGATGGGGGTGTCGGTGCTGGCCGTGGCGTACCAGATGGGCCGGTCGATGGACGTGCCCGCCCACAGCTGCCAGCGGGCCTCGCGCGTGGTCAGTTCGGTTTCCGGATCGAGGTCGCCGGTGGTGAACTCCATCCCGGCGTGCCCGTCCGGGGCCTGGACCGCGAGGACGCCCCAGCGTGGACGGTCGATCTCCCAGCCCTGTTTCAACAGAGGGACGACCGCGAGGAAGGGATCGTGCTCGTCGATGCTGTAGACCGGCCGGGCAAGGTAGGCATCCGGTCCCTGCTCGTATGCCGTGGCCAGGACCGTGGTGAACGCCTGGACGAACTCGGTGGGGACGCGGTCGTTGAAGCAGACGCCCCACGCGGGCGGTCCGAAGGAGTCCTTGTAGGCGTTGATGCGCCACAGTCCGTCGTCGTCGCCCTCGGGCAGGTAGCCCAGGCGTACGCGCCGGTCAGGAGCACTCACGTACACGTTGGAGTCCTCGTCCTGCCGCAAATCCCAGCCGAGGTCGAGCAGTGGGGCGAGGGCGGGGTCGCCGGTTCCGGTGGTGGAGGCGAGGTGGCGCGGGGAGACGTAGACGTCGCCGTCGATGGTGTCGTGGTCGTGGTGAGGCACTGATTCCTGGAGGGGGTGAGGAAGGCGGGTCAGTTCGCGGGGTGCAGGGCGGCTGCGAGGTCGGTGGAGCGGCCGGTGTAGTGCAGGGTGCGCAGCCCCAGGCGGCGGGCGGCGTGGCAGTTGTCGGCCCGGTCGTCCACGAGGAGGACGCGGTCGGGGCCGGCGGCGCCGGTGGCGTTCAGTGCGTGCTGGTAGGCGGCCGGGTCGGGTTTGCAGACCTGGAGCCGGGCCGAGTAGAGGGCGTGGGTCATCAGGCGGCGCCATGGATGGCGGTCGAGGACGTTGCTGAGGTGGCGGGGTGCGTTGGACAACAGCACCAGCGGTAGCCCGGACGCGTGGGTGTGTTCCAGGACTTCGACGACGCGGTCGTCGGTGGACGTCCACATGTCGGTGTCCGCCTCGCGCAGTTCACGCAGCCGGCGGGCGCCGGGGTGGTGGCCGAGGACTGTGGCCCAGTAGGCGAGATCGCTGAGCTGGCCGGCGTCGTAGGCGGGGCGGGCGTTCCAGAAGGCGTGCTGGAAGGCCGGGAGGTCGTTCTCGGGCCACAGGGCGGTGCGGGCCAGGCGGAGCCACTGGTCGGTGGTGGGTTGCAGGCCGATGACGCCGTTGTAGTCGAGGATGGCGGCGTCCAGTCCCGGGTGAGCGGTGGTGGGTGTCGAAGCGGTCACGGGGTGGTGTTCTCCAGGGCGCGGTGGGCGAGGACGGCGACGGCGGCTGCGAGGGCGGCGGGCAGCAGCAGGGCCGTGGACAGGGTGGTGGCGCTGGCCAGGGCACCGATGAGGGCCGGGCCGGCGAGGAGGCCGAGGTAGCCGGTGGCGGTGACCCTGGCCACGGCCCTGGCGCCGCCGGCTCCGGCCGCGGTGATGAGCGACGGGACGGTGGTGGACAGGCCGAGTCCGAACAAGGCCCAGCCGGTCAGCGCCAGGGGGGTGCTGGTGCCGGTGGCGCCGATGGTCAGTCCGGCCGCGGCGAGCACCGCTCCGGCCCGTACGACGGTCGGCGCGCCGAAGGCTGCGGTGAGCCGGTCTCCGGCCAGCCGTCCGGCGGCCATGGCCGCGCTGTACAGGGCGAACGCGAGGGCACTCGCGGCCGTCGGGGCACCGAGGGCGTGGAGGTGCACGGCGGCCCAGTCGGCGGCGGCCCCCTCCCCCAGCAGGCTCGCTGCCGCCAGCGCGGCCAGAAGCCAGAGCCGTCCCGGCGACGGGAGGAGCGGCCGCTCCTCGTGGGGATCGGTGCCGTCGCGTGCTGTCGGGTGGTGGTCGGTGCCGCTCAGGCTGCGGGTGGCCCGGACAGCAGCGACTGCGGCGCAGGCGAGAAGGACTCCTGTGCTGGTGAAGAGGATGCTGTGCGGGGTGTGGGCGGTGGTGGCGGCCAGGGCCGCGCCGGCCAGGGCGCCGAGGGAGTAGGCGGCGTGGAGGGCGGACATGATGGGCCGGCCCATGGCGTTCTGGCAGTTGACGGCCGCGGTGTTGGCGGCGACGTCAAGGACACCGTGGGCGAGGCCGAAGGCGACTGCCGCCGTCAGCAACGTGGACAGGCTCCCGCTCTGGCCCAGCAGGACGAGGCATCCGGCCAGGGAGATGGAGCCGGCGGTGAGCAGGGCCGGCAGCCGAGCCGGACGGGCGCAGCGGCCTCCGACCTGGAGCCCGGCGACCATGCCGACGGCGGCGGCCAGCAGGACCAGGGCCAGCCCTCCGGTGCCGAGGTGGGCCGCCTCCTGCACGGCGGGCATCCGGGCACCCCACACCGCCATGATCATCCCGAGGCCGAGGAAGTACCCGGTCAGGAGGGCCCGGCTGCCCGGCCCAGCCGCGAACGCCCCGCTCACGCCGCGATGCTGGTCGGGCCGACGACCGCGGTGACGTCACCCGCGGCCTGGTCGGCACGTGCGCGCGCCTGTACACCGGTGCTACCGGTGGTGATCAGGTAGCCGATCCTGCCCGTGTACAGGTTTCCTCCGTCGGCGGGCAGGAGGAGCTGGTCGCCGGGGCTGCACTGGAAGTGCAGCCGCTCCAGCCACGTCGGGCGGGCCCCGTCATAGCTGAGATGGGTGAGGGTGCCCGAAGTGATCGGGTAGAGCAGCCGGATGGCAGCTGCCGAGGACCTGGTCGGCGTGAGGTCGGGTATGCGGTCGCAGGCGATGTCGGCGGCGGCACGGGCCAGGTCGATGCCGGTGGCCAGCCGCACGAGGTGACCGATCATGTCACCGGCGAGGCGGGCGTTGACCTCGATGAGGCGGGGCCGTCCGTCGACCATGCGCATCTCGACGTGGCTGACGCCGTCGGTGATTCCGAGGGCGGTGAGCGCCGCCCGGGCGGCCGGGGCGACGGCCTCCAGGAGCGGGTCGGTGGCGTCCACCCTGTGGGCGAGCTGCTCGAAGTGCGGGGGCGGGCTGAGGGTCTTCCGGTTGACCGCGACCACCGTGGTGTTGCCGCGGTGGGTGACGCACTCGACGGAGATCTCCGGCCCGTCGAGGTACTCCTCGACCAGCACGCTCGTGTTCTCCGCGTCCTGCCCGGCCGTGCGTTCGGCTGCCTGGTAGGCCGCCGTGAGCTGGTCGCGGTCGTCGGCGCGGAGCACCCCGATGGCGCCCGCGTGCGCGGCCGGCTTGAGCACCACCGGATACCCGACCCGTTCGGCGGCAGCTTCGGCCTCCTGGCGGGAGCGGACGCTCACCGATGCGGCCGAGGGCACGCCGTGGCGGGCGAACAGCGTGCGGGCGGCGGCCTTGTTGCGGCAGGCCCGCATCACCTCGGGCGCGCTGGTGGGCAGGTGGAGCTGTCGGGCGAGACGGGCGACCTGGACGAGGTGCCACTCGCTCCAGGTGACCACCCCGGCCAGGTCGTAGCGCTCGGCCAGGGTGCGGCCGGCGGCGGACAGCGCGGCCTGGTCGGTCAGATCGGGTACCACCACGCAGTCCCGGATGAAGGGCACCTCCCAGGAGGGTTCCTCGGTGGTGACCAGGACGACGTCATAGGCCGCGGCAATGGACTGCAGGCAGTAGCCGCGGTATCCCTCGTCGGGAGGGGCGACGACCAGAGCGACAGGACGGGACAAGAAGGAACTCCTCAATATGGACAGGGGGATGGGCCGGCCTGGTGGCGTCGGCGCTGAGCCGGTGGCTGTGTGCGCCCCGGCTGCGGTCAGGCGGACATGACCGGCATCCGGCGCAGCCGGGCGAACGCGATGGCCAGGCCGATGGTTTGCAGGAGGGCAGCGGTGGTGATGGCGTGCCCGAGATGGGCTGTGGGGAGGGCTGCGACGAGGAGTCCGGCGGCGGGGTAGGGCAGCAGGAGCAGCAGGATCGTCACGGCGAGGGTGCTGCCGAACACGTCGGCCGGAATCACGTGCGAGCGCACCGTGCGCAGGACGACGGCGAGGCCGCCTTCACCGGCCATCAGGACGGCGATGAGCAGGAAGTAGCCGCGGTAGGTGTCGGCGTGGGCGACGGCGAGCGTCGCTCCGGCCGCCACGGTGGCGGCCGTCGCGCCGGCCGGCCACAGTCCCCAGCGGTCGATGGCCCAACGGGAGGCCGTGACAGCGAGCAGGGAGGTGACCGCGGCGGCGGACCAGACGAGTCCAGCGTCCGCGCTGGAGTGGTCCAGGTCGGTGACGACGATGACCGGCACGGCGGCCTGCAGCAGGGCGACGGCACCGTTGGAGACGATCAGGCCGCCCACGAGCCAGGCGAGCGCCGGCAGGCTGCGCAGCGTCGTCCACCCAGCGCCCAGCCCCCGCCGGGTGTCCCGGTCCACCGGGGCGGTGCCGTGGCGTGGGCCGAGGGCTGCGGCGAGGAGGGAGAACAGCGCAAGGGTGGTGAGCATGGCGGCGGGTCCACCGTGCTCGATGAGCAGGCCGGCTGCGGCGGGCCCGGCCAGGGTGGCGGTCTGGTCGATGGTGATCAGCGTGGACTGCACACGGTGCGCCCGCACACCGGCGACCCGGCTCGCCGCGCCGCCGGCGGTCTCGGCCGCCACGTAACTGCACTCGGTGAGCGCGCCGGTGAACGCGGCGAGCAGCAGGACCGTGACCGTCGCGACGGTACTGCGGGCATCCCCCATGGCCAGGGCGCCGGCCGCGAGGAGTGTGACCACGGCCCGGGCCAGGGTCGCCGCCCTGAAGAGGCGGGCCGTGCCGAAGCGGTCGGTCAGCGTCCCCGCGACGGTGAACGCGCCGATCCGTGGCAGCCACTGCAACGCGAAGGCCAGCCCGGTCCACGCCGCCGAGCCGGTGGCGGCCAGGACCAGCAAGGGAACGCCGTAGGTCGTCATCGCGGACGCGGCGGCATCGGCCCCGCGGGGCAGGTAGAGCGTGCCTGCCAGGGCTGACGGTGGGCGTGGGGCGGCTGGTGGTCTCACGCGGCGATGCCGTACGCGCTCTGCTGCGGCTGGGGCTGGTGGTGGGTGTCGGCCCACTCGGTCAGCAACTGCTGGATGTGATGCAGGCTGGCGTCCACCTCGCCGTCCTGCTGGCCCGGCTGGGTCGTGGTTGGGTCGGCGAGCAGGGCGAAGACGCGGCGGATCCGTTCGGCGAAGGTGCTGACCGCGTGGGGGTAGTTGTGGTGGCGTGCCCAGCGGGCCGCGGTGTCGTAGAGGTCGGCGAGGTCGCGGCCGGCCTCGGTGAGCCCCAGGCCCGTGTGGGAGCGGTCGAGGAGGCTGAGCGCGTCGGCCTTTTCGACGGCCTGCCTGATCTGTGCGGTGGACAGGGCGGTCAGGGTGCGGGCCAGGGCGCGGGATGGGATGGCGCCGTGGTCGTCGATCTCGCTGATCAGGCGGATCAGGCCGGCCGAGGCCAAGGCCGTTCCCATGTGCTGGAGCTGGTGGCGGGAGTGGGCGGGGTTCATCGGCGGATTCCTCCGGTCGGCAGGGCGGCTATGGGGCGGGCCGGGACGGCGTGGGAGAACAAGTCGGTGCTGTTCCACGCCGTGCGGTCGGTGGGCGGGCCGACCGCCACAGCCGCGCGGGCGGCTGGTGCTGGGGTTCGGTTCTGGTGGCTGACCCAGGCCCGTGAACCCTGGGCGGTCGTCTGCCGGCCCCAGACGGGGTGCCGGGCGGCCTGGGTGAGCGGCTGTCCCGCCGACCAGGCGGACAGGGCACCGAAGACCCGCCCGAGCCCTTCGCCCGAGACGGACAGGCGGTAGGGGTGTCCGGTGCCGTCGGTGTCGACCAGTCCGTCGGCGACGAGCTGGCGCAGCGGTGGATAGATGTTGGTCCAGTTCCTGTCGGGCATGACCGTGCGGGCCAGGGCCCGGCCGCTGGTCTCCCCACGGATCTTGAGCGTCCACAGGATCGGGGCGGCGTGCCGCCGGGTGAGCAGGGTGAGGCTGTCCTCGATCTGGTCGATCGCGGGCAGTGGCTGCTTCGGCTCCAGGTACTGCTCGGCCCAGGTGGCGATCACGGGAAGCACCGGCAGCAGTGTGGTGGCCCGGTCGGTGTGGGCGTAGGTGACGTGCCGGGCATCGTGTTCGGTGCGCTGGACGAGTCCCGCGTCGCACAGGTTGCGCAGCACGAGGTGGACCTTGCTGTTGCTCAGCCAGGCGACCTTCCGCGCGGTCTCGGTGTAGCGGGCCGGTGGGCCGGACAGGGCGAGCAGGACCCGCATGTTCCACCGCGGTGTGATCATCGCGAGGGCCTCGCAGACGCGGGCGAGATCGGCGTCGGTGGCGGGCGGCAGACCGGTGTGGGACAACGCAAAGACTCCTGTGGCGTCAGGCTGGGATGGGTTCAGCGACTCGGCGTAGCGCTTGTGGCCGGGAAGGCGGGTGCCGGGGCGGCCGGGGCGGGGACCGCGGAGGGTGTCGGCTCGGTCGGGGTGAGGCGCCCCAGGCTCTGGAGCACGGCCCCGGCGGTGTGGGCCTGGGTGTCGCGGACGGCGACGGCTTCGGCGAGGCGGCGTGCGCAGTCGAGGAGGTGAGACACCTCGTGCCCGCTGATCTGCCGTTGCGGGTGGATGAGTTGGGTGATGCGGTCGCGGTGATAGGTGATGCTGTGTTCGGCGTGGCGGAGGCCGTGGTGCATCGCGAGGAGCGCGGCGAGCATGCCGGGCGGCTGGTCGCGGGCATGGGCTTCGAGGTCGGCGAGCGGGGCGCCGTACAGGTCCTCGATCTGGCGCGCGGTGTCGGTGGACGTCGGGTGGGGCAATCAAGGGGCTTTCAAGTGCGGCGGGCCCGGGCCGTCCCGGCACGCTGGGGTGCCGGGACGGCCTCAGGCAAGAGGGTGGTCACCGTCGGCTGTGACAGACGGATGGACCGCGGCTGTTCGACGGGCGGCATGCTGCGCAGCAGATGGTCGAGTGCGCTGCGGTAGCCGTTGCGGGCATCCAGCGCAGCCTCCAGCCAGTACGCGTCCTCCCGCAGATCGTCCGCGGACGCGGACAGGTCGTTCATGTCCCGCTCGGGGTCCATGGCCTGGCGGACGCGGTCGCGAACCCGGGCGACCTGTTCCTCGGCCAGGGCGAGGAAGGAGCGCAGCTGAAGCGCCCGGGTCAGGGCGACCGGAGCGTCCGGGCCTGTGGCCGTCTCGTACAGGTCGGCGACGGGAGCGCCGAAGACGTCGGTCAGCCGGCCGTCCGCGGAGCTGGGCCTGGTTGGTGAGGTCACCGCACCGCGCTCCGTCCTGGCTGTGCCGTGGTCGCGGGACGGGGCGGTGGGGTGGTCGGTACGGCCGGGCCGTACCGGCGCGTTCCGCGGTTGTGGGCCCGCCGTTCGGCGGCCAGGTCCTGCTGGCCGGCAGCGTGGGGGTCCAGCGCCCATCGGACGTACATGGCCCGCCCGTCGCGTGCGGTCACGGCCGCATCGACACGCTCGACCAGGTCTTGTGTCGGGCCTTCGGCGTCAGGATGCGGGGTGTCCAGCACGGTGAGCAGATCGTGCTCCGCGCGGTCGAGGGCCGCCTGGGCTTCGAGGAGCATTCCGTGCCACTTGACCACGTCCGTGGCCGCGGGGTTGGCGGTCGGTGCGGCGGTCACGGCCGCCTGCAGCTGATCCATGCTCATCCCGAACCGGGCCTCGATGTGTTCGGTGAGCACGCCGACCACATCGGCGCCGATTCCGTCGTCGGACAATGGCTTCTCTTTCCTGTTTCCATTCTCGGGACTGGACGGGTTCGCCGGCATGGCAGATCTGCTGCCGGGCTGCTGAGGCAGGCTCAGCTGCCGCACACCAGCGCATGGCGGACGGTGAGCGATGCGGGCATCGCTACTGAAAGGAGGGATCGATGTGAACGCATACGGAAGAAACCTCCATCGGGCAGAAAGCTGTTACGGAAAAGGACCGTCGAAGGACGACTTCTGCGGCCGGTAAAAGAGTCCGGAGAAACGCCGGTTTGGCCAACCGGCGATCGTCGGATATGTTGCGCCGCCCGCGTGAGGCTGAGCGCTCAGCGCGAACGGCCTGGCGGGCGCGGGGCAGGGGCCTTGGCGGCACCGGCCGGGCGGCCGGCGGTAGCTGCCAGGCGGACCGGCGGCAGAGGGTCGGCCTCGCCGGAGAGGCGGTCGTTGCACCACTGCAGGGCCTCACCGGCCGTGTCGAAGCCGCCCTCGCGCAGGGTTCGCGTCCACCTCTCGGTATCGACCTCCTCGACCACCACGCGGAAGGGGCTGGGGGCTTGCTCGTCTCGGGCACGCAGAACCACGACGATGACCATGTCGTCCGGGTCGTCGCTGGTGTAGGAGTGGCCCATGGCGTAGTGGTCACCGTCGCCGACGAGGCGGCGCTCCAATGCTTGCGTGGCCTCGTCCGCCGGGGGCGGGCCCAGTTGCGGGTCGAGACTGATGGCGTCGGGTGAACAGCCCCGGTGGATGAGCCAGGACTGAGCCATCGCGGGCAGCGGCAACGGGGCCCGCTCGAAGCTGAACGTCTGCTTTTCGCTGTCCCGTTGCAGATGCACGGCGAGCACCTGGGCCATGCCGGGGTGTCCCCAGGTGGCGGTGCGGTCGAACAGCACGTAGTAGCTGTGCGGGCCGTCGTGGTGTTCGGCGAGGGGGACGAGCATGTCCTCGTGGACTGCGACCTTGCGGTAGAAGTCGAGGTGTCGCTCCTCGTCGGAGTCGAGGTCGTCCAGCTCGAAGTCGACGTGAGGGATGGGCTTGCGGGCCGACGCCGGTTCGGTGGGGGACAACAAGAGCCTTTCGGTGGAGTTCGGCGCCGCTTCGCCGGAGTGGACGGTGATGCGCCGGGGCGAGCCGAACTTTTCGGCGCATGCCTCGTGGGAGTCCGGCGGGCGTCGAGCAAGGCGGCTCGCCCGGCCTCGCTGAGGAAGACGGGCGGCCGGCGTGCGCAGGGGGGCTGGTGTCCCGGACGATCAGGCCGGCGCGTTCCAGCTTGTGCATCTTGGGATAGGGGATGCGGGCGCCGGAGGAGGCGGTTACGGATGCCTTGCCGGACAAGAGGTGTTCGTGGAGCTCGGCACGGCCGGCCGTGGCGAGCAGTGCCGCGTGGTCCCACGGGGTCAGCGGGCGAAACGGTGGGCGGGAGTGGCTGCGGGGCGGGGCAGGCCGGGCATCGCGGACGGCAGCGGAACCGGCCGTGGTGCCGGAGGTGCGGCAGCCAGCTGCGGTGACCGGGAGCGGGCCGCGTGTGTGCGGGCGCTCAGTGGCCGGCGGGGCATCCCCAGGCGGCGGCCGACCTCGTCGTAGACGTCGTTGTTGGCCCGGGGGCGGACGGCGACCACGTGTGCCTCCCGCCGGTAGGTCACCGACTCCGGAGACGGGCGCAGACGGTAGACGACCCGCCACTCCTTGCGGGCGTCCACCACGAGCTTCCGGTAGCCCTCCAGGTCGCCGGTGAGGTGGCTGCCGAAGCGCTCGGCGTTGACCACCTCCTGCAGCTGAGCGAGGGCCAGGTCGCGGATGTCACCGGGGGCCTGGAGGAGGTCGGTCAGGGCACGGGGATCGAAGCTCAGGCCGAACGCCGGCCTGGAGGGCTGCCTCTGGTTCACGAGGCCAGCTCGTACGATTCACGCGTACCGGATGCTGGTGGCGCCGTCTTCTCCGAGCGGACCGAGGGCGGCGGGCCGGGCAGAAGCCGGTGCGCGGGCCGCTCCGGAGAGGTCATGCAGGCCGACAGCGGGCCGCCGGGGGCGCGGACCGCCGCGACGGCGTGGGTGAGGAAGTCCCGGTGCCACACGAGCAGGCCGGAGAGCCCGGCTTCGGGGTCCCGGTGCTGCTGGTAGGCCAGCCACAGGGCATGCAGCCAGGCCACGACGTCGTCGTGCTCCTGCCAGCGCAGGCACCACGGCGACGCTGTGGTGACCTCCGCGCCGTAGACGGGGAGCAGGAAATCATCGACCCAGTCGGACAGCGCGTCGAGTTCGTCCTCGTACTCCTCGCCTTCCAGTTCCAGGATGGGGCGCGGTTCCGGCGGCGTGGGCGGGGGCGGGCCGGCGAAGGCGGGCATGCCGAACGCCGCGAACGGCGCTCCGCCGGGGCCTGCGGGAGATGGCGGGGCCGAGGAGAGGTGGTCGAGTTGCTGGGCCTGCTGCGCCGACTGTTGCATCAGCCGTCGCACGCTGGCCTCGATGCCCTCCAGCTGGGTATCCGGAACGCGGACCGGTTCCATCTCCCCGTCGGTGGGGGGTTCTACAGATTCAGACACGAGAAGGAACGACCTCCTGAGAGCCGTGAAGGGTGAGAGCGAAGGCGCCGCCGGGCGGCTGACCGTTCGGTGACGTGGGGCCCGGGTCAGGTGACGAGGGCGACGTCGTCCCGGGTGAGGGTCTGGCGGACCGTCTGGGTGAGCCGGTCGGCCGCGACGGAGGCATAGTGCTCGGTCTTCTCCACACCGATGAAGTCACGGCCCTCCAGGAGAGCGGCGACGCCGGTGGAGCCGGAGCCGGCGCAGAAGTCGAGGACCGTGCCGCCCGGCGGCGAGATCTTGACCAGCTCGCGCATCACCTGGACCGGCTTCTGGGTGATGTGCTGCCGCTTCGCCCCGGAGGGCTGGGAGGCGGAGTAGAGACCGGGCAGGTAGACCGGATTGCGGGAGGCGTCGATCGCCCCGTTCGAGGCCCAGACGACGAACTCGCAGTTCTGGGTGAAGCGGCCCTTTTGGGGCCGGGCCTGCGGCTTGTGCCAGGCCAGCACACCGCGCCACAGCCAGCCCGCCGCCTGGATCGCGTCGGTGGTGACCGGCAGCTGGCGCCAGTCGGTGAACAGCAACGCCGTCCCGCCCGTCTTGGTCAGCCGGTGCGCCTCGGTCATGATCTGCGTCAGCCAGAACCCGTAGCTGCGCTGGTCCATGTTCTCGCCGGTGAAGTCGGCCAGGGTGTGCTTGGCATCGGCGGAGGTGTACTTCTGCTTCGCCGACCGGCTCGTGCGTTCCTTCGCGGTCCGTCCGCCCGAGTTGTACGGCGGATCGGTGATCACAGAGTCGACGCAGTCGTCCGGCAGGCCGGACAGAACACTCAGCGCGTCACCCTGATGCAGGGAGAAGGGCAAAGAGAAACCCCGATTCGGGTAGGGGGTAAGGGGGAGATACCCGTCGCTCCAGAGAATTCCCGCAGGGCGTGAAGCGGGCGTGGAGAAGCACACGGCGCCGCGGACCGGGGAGGGCGAGGGGAGTCATAAAACTGTAGAGGCGAAAGCGTCGACGACCAAGAAGTAGCCTCCGGAGGTGCCGGATTCCGGCACCCCCATACCGGTTTTTTGGTCAACCGCCAATTCGCGCCTACTGTTTTTGAACCGCCCGGCGAGCACCGCCGCCGACGCCTTCCCACCACCCCCATACGGAAATACTCCCTTGCCCCGGCACACCTGAATTCCCCCGGGCCCCGCGGACCGAGCGGCAACTCGTCCGCACCTCCTGGCCCTCGCGATTGCCCACCCCGGCCGCCGTGTTGCCTTCCACCTTGGGCGCATATGCGGCGCACCGGACACCGTCTGAGAAGGAGATCTTCGTGACGTCCCGTTACCCGCCCCCGTCTGTCCGTCCTGCTGAGCGCGGGGGCCAGGCCGGTTGAAGGCGCTCGCCGCCGGCATCGGCGTCGTCGTCCTCTCCCCGTTCCTCCTCGGCGGCGCGGCCATGATGATGGCCACCTCCAGCGAAGCCGCCGCCCAGAGCAGCGCGTTGTTCCAGTGCCTGCCCGACCTGGACACCAGCAAGGTCACCGAGCAGATCACCGAGATCCTCAACGGCGCGGACGCCTCGGACATCCGGATCGAGGGCCTGGACCTGCCCGGTGAACAGATACCGAACGCCCAAACCATCGTCGCCACCGGGATCAGCCTCCAGGTGCCCGAGCGCGGACAGGTCGTCGCCCTCGCCACCGCCCTGCAGGAATCCAGGCTGCGCAACCTGGCCTACGGCGACCGCGACTCGCTGGGCCTGTTCCAGCAACGCCCCAGCCAGGGCTGGGGAACCGCCGACCAGATCCGCGACCCCATCCACGCCTCCACACGCTTCTACGAGGCGCTGGTGCAGGTGAACGGCTGGCAGCAGATGACCGTGGCCCAGGCCGCCCAGGCCGTGCAGCGCTCCGGCTACCCGGACGCCTACGCCCAGTGGGAGCCGCTGGCCACCGCCCTGCAAAAGGCCATCGCCGCCACCTTCCCCACTACGGGAGACGACCCCGAGCAGAGCACCGGCAACGCTCCCCCGGTGTCCGGCTGCACGACGGCAGACGGCTCGTCCTTCGGGAAGATCCCCGAAGGCACCGTCCCGAAGGGATACGAGATCCCCAAGGACGCCGACCCGCGCGCCCGCACGGCGATCGTCTGGGCGATGCACCAGCTCGGCACGATGTACCAGTGGGGCGGCACGTGCACCGCACCCCATGGCCGCGACCCGATGGGCCGCTGCGACTGCAGCTCCCTGATGCAGCAGGCGTACGCCAAGGCCGGCGTCCCGCTCACCCGCACCACGTACACACAGGTCGGCGAGGGCAAGGCCGTCTCCGTGAAGGCCATGCAGCCCGGCGATCTGATCTTCAGCCGCGGCACCGCCGCGCGTCCCGAGCATGTCGGCATGTACCTGGGCGAGGGCCTGGTCATCGAGGCCCCCCGCACGGGCAAGCCCGTGCGCATCACGCCGCTCAAGGACTGGGACGTCCTCGCCGTGCGCCGGGTCATCTAGCGCCGCCTCCAGCGCCGTCCTCTCCTCCCCTTCCCCCCTGTTTCGGCCCTCCCTGGCCTGCTCACGCAAGGAGCCCCTGCCCCGCCCATGACTCCACTCGCCGACCGTCTCTATCTCGCTTTCGATCCCGGGATCTCCCCGAAGGGCGGCGGCCTGCCCGGACTCGCCGTCCTGAAGAACGTCGTCAACTCCATCAACCTGTTCGGCATCATCGCGGTGGTCGGCGCCCTCGCCGTCAGCCTGGCGGTGTGGGCCTGGGGCCACCACACCGGTGGCCACCAGGCCGAAGCGAACGGGAAGAAGGGGGCGACCGTCGCCGCCGGCGCCGCCCTCGGCCTCGGTGCCGCCAACGGCATCGTCGCGTTCTTCTCGGCCCTGGGATCGCAGGTCCAGTGAAGAACCGCTTCTCCCTGTCGGCGTTCGGGATCGGCTGGTCGGCCAACCGCCGCATGCTCGTGATCGCCGCCGTCCTCGCCGCGCTGCTCGCCCTCGCGGGCGTCACCGCCTACGTCACCGGTCACCACACGCGGCAGACCGGGCCTGCCGGTCAACACGAGTCGTCAGCACCGTCCAGCTCGATGCCGGCCAACCCGGCTCCCGCCGAGTCGACTCCGGGGGCCGGATCGGTGCCCCGGCCTCCACGGCTCTCCGATCCTCTGGCCTTTGCCAAGGCCGCAGCCGCGATGCTGTGGTCCTACGACACCCGCGACACCAGCCGTGAGCAGCAGCTTGCCGGCATGAAGGCGTGGATGACGAGGGAGGGCCAGTACAGCGACTGGGCGTCCATCTCCGCGCAGATGCCCGACCCGACGCTGTGGTCGCGGATGGCCGACCAGCAGCAGCACGCCACCGCCCACGTCGCCGAAGGCCACTATCCGGCCGCGTTCAAGCAGGCCCTGGCCGAGGACCCTGCCGCGATCACCGAGGCGTACATCTACGCCGTGACCGTCACCGGCAAGCAGACCATCGCCTGGGCCAAGGGCGGAGGCGGGGCCGAAGACCGTTCCCTCACCCTCGCCGTGCAGTGCCATCCGTCGGCCGACTGCTCGCTCGTCGCCGTCGCCCCGCGCGTCGCGCCCTGACCGAAAGGAGTCCCCCATGGGGTTTTGTGATCTCCCCCTCGCGGACAAGGTCTGCGCGGTGGGTGAGGCCGTCGACTTCGCCTCCAACCCTGGCAGAGCCATCGGCGACTGGATGGCGAAGAGTGCCGGTGAGCTGGCCGCCGCCGCGGCCGACCTCGCCGCCGAGGCGGTCGATGTCACCACGCGTGTCGACCTCAACGCGGGCTGGTTCCGCGACAATTACGAGACGATCCTGCCCATCGGGCTGGTCGTGCTGGTGGCGACGTTCTGCGCCCAGCTCGTGCGCGCGGCGATCCGCCGCGACGGACAGGCCCTCACCCAGGCGTTCACCGGGACAGCGTCCGGGGTGATCTTCGCGGTCGCCGCGATCGCTCTGACCACGGTGGCGATCGAAGTCGTCGACGCCCTGTCCGACGGCCTGTTCAAAGCCGCGAACACCGATATCGCCTCGGCGGTGCGCCGCATGGTCAAGGTCGGCCAGATTCCCGGACTCGCCGGACTGGGCTGGCTCGTCGCGGTCTTCGCCGCCCTCGGCGCCACCATCGGCGCCGTCCTGTACTGGTGCGTGATGATGGTCCGCAAGGTCGGCATCCTGGTCCTGGTCACGCTGGCGGTGTTCGCCGGGGCAGGGGGCGGCTGGGAGGTGGCCCGCCGCTGGCGCAAGGGCTGGATCGAGGCCACCGCCACCCTCGTCGTCTCCAAATTGCTGATGACGATCATCTTCGTTCTCGGTGTCGCCGCGATGGGCAAGACCGAGGCCCAGGACGGGCTGGCCGCACTCGCCGATGTCCTCTCCGGCATGGTGATCATGGTGCTGGTGATGCTCTGCCCGTACGCGACGTTCAAGTTCGTGCACTGGGCCGCCGACGGCTCGGACGGTGAGACGCTGCACCGGGCCGGCGGTGCCGGCGCTCAGCTCGCCAAGCAGCACGCCGAGCGTACCGGGAAGAAGGCTGCCGCCATGGCCGCCACCGCCTCGACCGGCGGTGCGGCGGCCGGCGCCGGCGCGGGAATGGCTGCTGCCCCGCAGGGCCCCGATGCCGTCCCCGGGGGCGGCGGATTCCCCGGCGACATCGCCTCGGGGACGGCCGGCGCGGAGGGGTCGGCAGAGGGGAGCGCGGGCGGCGAATCGTCCGGCACGGGCTCCCCCATGGCCGGTCTGAAGAAGGTGGTGCAGCCGGCTCCGACCAGTGTCGCCGACGACACCAGCGGCCAGGTCGGCGGCAGCCCGGCTGGCGGTCCGGGCGGCGGGTCCGGGCCCGGATCTCCTCCGGTACCCAGTCGCGCCGGTGGGTGGAATTCCACGCCTCCGACCACCACGCCTCCGCCGCAGGGCGCCGCACCGCCCCCCAGCCCGCAGGCCGGCGCCGAACACCGCACGCCCTCCGCGCCGCCGCCTCCGGCCGACGCCTGACCGGCCTGTCCATGCCCGGGGGCGGGAGGCCTGACCTCGCTCCCGCCCCCGGGCCCCGCCCGCGCCCTCTGGACCAGCCTCTCCCTTGTCTGATCTCTCCCTCGCCCCGGTCACGGTGAAATTCCCGCACCGCTCACGCCGCGGCATCCTCCTCGGCCTCTCCCTGGCCCAACTCATCCTCGTCTCCGCCGCACTGGGACTGCTCCTGGTGACCGTGGTCCTCACCGGCCTGCTCGGTGCTCTGGCGCTGACCCCGCTGTGGGCGGCCGTCGCCGTCCTGGTGGTGGTCCGCCGCCACGGCCGGTCCCTGATCGACTGGGCCCCCATCGTCACCCGCTACGCGATCCGTGCCCGTACCGGACAGTTGCTCTGGCTGGCCCGGCCGGTCACCCGGCCCCGGCAGGACGGCATCCTGCACCTGCCCGGAACCGCCGCCTCACTGAAGGTCGTCACCCCCGGCGACTCCGCCAACGGCGCCGCGGCCGTCCACGACCCGCACCATCAGACCCTGACCGCCGTCGCCCGCGTCACCTCCCGGGCGTTCGCCCTGCTGGACCCGTCCACCCAGAACGCCCACGTCAAGGGCTGGGGCCGTGCGCTGGCCGGCATCGCCCGCGCCGGGCACGTCGCCACCGTGCAGGTCCTGGAGCGCACCGTGCCCGACTCCGGCGACACCCTCACCCGCCACTGGACGCAGCACGGCCGGCCCGACACCCCGGTCGCCGGACGGGTCTACGAAGAGCTGGTCGCCTCCGCCGGCCCGGCCGCCGCCCCGCACGAGACCTACCTCGCCATCTCCCTGGATCTGAAGGCCGCCAGGCGGCTCATCTCGCAGGCGGGCGGCGGCCTGCCCGGCGCGTTCACCGTCCTGGAGCAGACCACCTCCTCCATCGCCCAGGCCGCCCGCAACGCCGGCCTGATGGTCACCGGCTGGCTGTCCGCGCGGGAGATCGCCGCCGTCATCCGCACCGCCTACGACCCCGGCGCCCTGGCCGCCCTGCAGCAGTGGTCCGACACCGGCCGGGCCGAAGCCGACCCCGCCGCCGCCGGGCCCGTCGTCCAGGTCGAGGAATACGACCGTCTCGCCACCGACACCGCCCGCCACGCCACCTACTGGGTGGAGAACTGGCCCCGGACGGAATCACACGCCGGGTTCCTGCACGGCCTGATGTTCACCGCTGGCGTCCGCCGCAGCCTCTCCATGATCTACGTGCCCCAAGGACTCGAGTCCGCGCTCCGCGACGTCCAGCGCAAGAAGGCCGCGATCATCGCCGACGCCAACGAACGCGCCCGCCGCGGACAAGTCGACTCCGAGGAAGACTCCGTCGAATACGCCGACGTCAAAACCCGCGAACGCCAGCTCATCGCCGGCCACGCCGATGTCGCCCTGACCGGCCTGGTCACCGTCAGCGCCGACACCGACGCCCTCCTCGACGCCGCCTGCGCACAGATCGAAACCGCCTCCGTCACCGCCGGCGTCGACCTGCGCCGCCTCACCTACCAGCAACCCAGCGCGTTCACCCTCGCCGCCCTCCCCCTCGCCCGCACCGCCCTGTAACCCCCAGGGGAACGGACTCGGCACCGGGGCCCGCCCCTCACCTTCGACGTCGCTCAACCCTCCCTTCACGCAAGGACTTTCGTGACAACCAACCGCGCACCCACCACGCACCCCTACCTGCGCGCCGCCACGGCCGGAGTCCGTCACCACACCCGTGCCCTCGACCGCTCCGTGCTGGAGCAGCCGGTGGACCGCGCCCATCTCGACGTACTCCACGCCCACGTCACCGATCTGCACCGGCTCCTCGACCGGCTCGCGGAGGCGGCACGCCCTGCGCACCCCGGCGCAGGCAGGCACCTCGCTACCGCCCATACCCGGCTGTGGCAGGCCAGTGCCGAAGTGCACTCGGCCTTCCACCTCCTGCCGACCGAGTTGACGGATTCCACCGAGTGCCGGCCCGAGCAGCTGCCCGAAGGACCGCCGGTCCTCACCATCTGCCAGCGGCACCTGGCCGCCGGTCACACGGTCCGCCGCAAGACCACCCCCACCGACCTGAACCGCCCCCGCACCACCGCACGCGAGCGATGAGCACCGCCCGCCGAATCGAGACGCCCGGATGAACCATCGGCCCGAACGCCGCGCCCGCCGTGCTTCCGCCAGCCCGCTGTTCACTCCTCACCACGCCGACCGGGCCGGCCGCAGAGCAGCCCGCCGCCGGCTCGCCGAGGCCACCGCGAAAGCCCGTTCCGAAGCCACCCGGCACCCGGCAGGACCCGCCCCAGCAGAGCAGGAGGTAACGGCGCCGCTGTACCCAGCCGGCGGGCGGCCCGGTGCCGCCTCAGCCCGCGGAAGCAGGCTCACCCTGCCCGCCCACCGCATGACCACAGCCGTCGCCGCAGGCGCATACCCCTTCCTCGCCGAAGGCGGACTCGGCGCCGAGGGCATCTACATCGGCCGCGACCTCCACGCCGAAGCATCCTTCGTCTTCGACCCCTTCGCCCTGTACGGGAAAGTCGACGGGTTCACCAACCCCAACGTCCTGCTGGCCGGTGTGATCGGCCAGGGCAAGAGCGCCCTGGCCAAGAGCCTCGCCCTGCGCAGCGTGGCCTTCGGCTACCGCGTCTACGTGCCGTGCGACCCCAAGGGCGAGTGGACTCCCGTCGCACGAGCGCTGGGCGGCGTGTCCGTGGCTCTCGGGCCCGGCCTGCCCGGCCGCCTCAACCCGCTGGACGCGGCCCCGCAGCCCGCGAGCGTCCCGGCCGCGGACTGGGCCGGCGAGATCCGCAAGCGCCGCCTGCTGCTGCTCGGTTCCCTGGCCCGGACCGTCCTGGGCAGGGACCTGCTCCCCATGGAGCACACCGCACTCGACGTGGCCCTCGACGCCACCGTCACCCGCGCCACCGCCACCGGCCGCACCCCGCTCCTCGGCGACATCGCCGCCACCCTCAACAACCCCGCCCAGCTCGACGAGGCCGCCGGGACGATGGCCGGTCGGCTCGGCGACGCCGCCCGCGACCTCGCCCACGCCATGCGCCGCCTGGTCCACGGCGACCTCGGCGGCATGTTCGACGCCCCCTCCACCGTCACCTTCGACCCCGCCGCGCCGATCCTCACCATCGACCTGTCCCGGCTCGGCGGCTCCGGCGACGACACCGCCCTCGTCCTCGCCATGACCTGCGCCTCAGCCTGGATGGAATCCGCCCTCTCCGACCCGACGGGCGGCCGACGCTGGATCGTCTACGACGAGGCATGGCGGCTGATGCGGCACGTCGGTCTGCTGCAGCGCATGCAGGCCCAGTGGAAACTGTCCCGCGGCCTCGGCATCGCCAACCTCATGGTCATCCACCGGCTGTCCGACCTGCTCACCGCCGGCGACGCCGGATCACAGGGCCGGGCTCTGGCCGAGGGCCTCCTCGCCGACTGCTCCACCCGGATCATCTACCGCCAGGAGACCGACCAGCTCCACGCCGCGGCCTCTCTGCTCGGCCTGACCTCCGTCGAAATGGACGCCATCGCCCACCTCAACCGCGGCAGAGGATTGTGGAAAGTCGCAGGACGATCCTTCATCGTGCAGCACCTGCTGCACAGCCATGAGCTGGCGCTCTTCGACACCGACGCCCGCATGCACTGAAAACAAGGTTCGGAGAGAAATAGAAGTGCCAGATCCATCAAGTCTACTCGGCTCGACCATGGTGTCGCAGAAACTTGGTGCAACTCCCCGGCGCCTCGTACAGGCGTGCGCGTCAGGGAGCCCCCATGACGCCCTGGCGCAGTGGGTTGCCACGCTCGCACACCGCCTCGACGACCTGCACCAACAACTCGTCACCCAGGCAATGCACTCCGCCGACACCCTCACCCGGGTCGCCACGGGAAAGGGGCAGATCAATTCCCTCGGCATCCTGCAGAACAGCGGAATGCAGATCGACATCCTGGCAGCACGCAGAGCCGACGCCATCGAGCATCTGACCCTGGCAATCCACGTGTACCAGCAACTTGACGAGCCACAAATACGCCATGCCGCCGTATCTCCTGTGGCGAAACTCAAGACACAGCCAACGCGAGGCCGTTGAGAACCCTCGAACAGTGAACCGACGGATCTGCACGCAAGGGCTCATGTCTCACGACATCCAGCGCGAACTCATACCGCGCAACGACACCATCCGCCTCATCGGCAACCTCAACACGATGAAGGAGAGACTGCACGACGCCTTCCAACACTGGGTCCTGCTGGACGAGAACGGTCACGTGCCGACCGCGCCCTCCTACCCGGAGCTGCTTCAACACGCCGCCGACGCACAGGAACTCTCCCGCGATGTCCTACGGCTGGCGACTGACTTCGCCCGGAGCCCGCACGCCACTACCCGCGTCGGCGGCGCCGTCCTCACGCGTCTCGCCTCAGCAGCCTCCCTGTCCAGCCACTCCGCACCGCACTTCGCCGACACGGCGCAACACGCCCTGCTTCGCTCCCGGGCCACCCACTCGACCGAACAGCACTACCTAGCCAACCACATGGTCGTCGACCACGCCGACGCCCGAGCGTTCCTGCGGCGCTCATCGGAAGCCCTCCACGAGGCGGTCACAGAACTAGACCAGCACCTCGGCCTCCACCGCTTCCTCACCCCGATGACCCAGCAACAGAACCCAGCACCCCCACCGCCGGAGCGCAGCGGTCGCCACAGGTAACCCCCCGAGAACGACCGTCGGCCTCGCCCGCCAGAATGACACGAAACGTGGAGTACCCCTGCACGACCCCGACTTCGAGCTGTACGACAACGTCGGCCGCACCGCCGACCAGATCCGCGCCCACCACACCCGATCCGCCACCAGGAGCGACCTGCGCCGCTGGGCCGACCGCGACGCTGCCGCCTTCCGCACCCGGCACCCCTTGCCGCACGCGCCCTTCCCCACGCCGGACCTGAGCCCCTACCGCGCAGCTTTGGACGCAGCCGAGTCTCCGGCCGAGTTCAGCAACGTGCTCAATGCCCTGCTGGACTCCGTGGCACCGTTCCTCAACGAGGTCATCGACCATCTGGCCGCCACCGCAAGGTGGCGCGGCCAGAACCGGGGAGCGGACGTCGAGTCTCCGCCCTGGCTGCTGCGTAACGCCGCCAGCAGCATCGCCTCCGGACTGGCCATGGCCACTGAAGCGGATGTCAAGATCCTTCGCGCGCATTACGACCCGGCCCCGGATCTCGATGCGCTCCAGAAGCACTCCCGCTGGGCGTCCGGTCCGCCTCCGGCACCGTCCGGTCCGCAGTACGGACCTTCAGGCCCCCGGCGCTGACCGCAAAAGGGAACCGGACCAGCCGATGCCGGCACCCGACGCAGGGACCGGGCCCGTCCGCCCCCTGCACCCATCGCGGCTGACGTTCACCGGACGCGCCAACTGCCCTGGCGGGCCGTTCGGCAGAACGGCCCGCCACAGCCACCCCTCCCGCGCCCCGCGGTCCCGCTCGACACAACCGCTGTGGAGTCATCCGAGAGCCAGCCGGCAAAGCGTCACGGCCACACCACAACCACCAGGCACCACGCCTTCCCTACCGGAGAAGAACCATCGATTCCCATCCCGCCAACTCCCTCATCCCCCCGCTCGACGAGGACGACCTGGCCGTCCTCATGCACGACATCCAGGCCCACGGGCTTCTCCAGCCCATCGTGCTGGACCGCTCGGGCCGTGTCCTCGACGGCCGCGGCAGACTCACAGCCTGCGAGCGCCTCGGTATCGAAGCGGACTTCGTCACCTACGACGGCGCCGGATCCGACATTTACAGCCTGTCGGTCAACCTCAAACGCCGCAGCTTCACCAAGGGCCAGTCCGCGATGATCACGGTCAAGGCCCGGGCCACCATGGGATACGAAGCCGGTCCCCCCTCGGGACAAGAGGCTGGTCCCGAGGGGGGACGCGACGCCCGTCCCGAAAAGGGACCTACGGTCCGGGACATCGAGGCGCAGCTCGGCGTCGCCAGGGCCGTCGTCGGACGAGCGAACGTGGTCTGGCAGCACGCACCCGACCTGGTCGACTCCGTGATCAGCGGCGTCCTCGGACTGGACCGCGCCTACGAAACCGCCAGGGAAAAGAAGGCACAGGTCGACTCGGCGGAGGCCCAGCTGGCCCGTCTCCGCAAGGAGGACCCCGACCTCGCCACCCGTGTGGTGGAGGGCGAGCTGACCCTGCAAGGTGCCTGGGCCGAGCGCAAGGCACGGCAGGAGGAACAGACGCGGCAGCGACGGGTGGCCACGCAGCTCCTGTGTGAAGTGCTGCCGTCCTTGGCCCAGGTCCGCGGCAGCGACACCTTCGCCCTCTACGATCCTCAGCTCGCTCCCCCCGGACGCGCCGTGACCCGGGCGGTCATCGCGCACGCGGCGACCGCGCTGGAGGAAATCGCGACGGTGTGGAAGGAGCGTGACCTTCCGTGAAGCACCCCTTCGACCAGGCCCTGCGAAAGCTCGCCCTCGAAGCAGCCGAACAGGCCACCAACGACATCGGACGCATCCACACCGCGGACTTCCAGAATGCCCTGATCGAACGCCTGCGTCAGGACCAGGGACTGAGCGAAGCAGTGCTCTACAAGGCGTCCCAGGCCCTCGCGCGGGATTTCGGCGAACGCCGCAACCCGCGCCGCCGCCGCAGGGACAACGGCTTCTACCACCCGCACAGCGTCATGCGGCTCGGCCAGGGCATCTGGGTGTGGATGAAGGACTCCACACCCACCGACATGGCCCAATGGGCCCTCATCTCCTCCCGGAACAGCGTCCAGGTCATCACCGCAGAGGCAGACAAGCAGCAGTACACGCTCGAACGCACCGACGCCTACCGGGCGAATCCCTCGATCAAGCGACTCTCCCAACTCGAAGAGACCGTCTTCCACTACCGGCAGGACCCGCTCGACGACCTCGCCTTCGACGAACCATAACCCCGTAGCACCCCGCTTCCGCCTCCCCCATCCCGCGACATGGCCGGGGAAAGCACGTTCCACGCAGCACCCCGCCCCCGCCCGCAAACGGAGCCCTCTTGGCACATCCCCTTCGCAGGAACACCGCCGAATGGACCGCATCCCTGACACGCCAGGACGAGCACGCCAACGCCACGACGCAGATCGACCGCCCCGCTGCCCGGAGAGAACAGGACCTACCGGCCACCGACGGTCACACCTGCAGTCCGGTCCCCAGTGGGGAAACCGGCCCCGCCCGCCGGACACCTGACCAGCATTGCGCGTCGGCCTCCCGCAGGAGGCATCGTGGCCGCTGACGCAGCGAGCACCCCCGACGCCCGCCGGCCGACCCCCCTCGCGCCCCTTCCCCACCACCGCAATGTGAACATGCGGTGGTGGCAGGAACTGTGGCGTTACCACGCGCACATCACCACACCCCTGCGAGAGCGCGGGCTGGTGTGCGACATCGAGTTCGGCCTCAACGCGTACTACGTGTACGTATCACTGCCCGACGACGGCTACTTGATCATCAGCCCTCCGCAGGAGCAACCTTCCGACCGCCCGCCAGGTACCCCAGAGGGGTGGATCGTCACCCGGAACCATCCCGACGATCGCGCACTGTTTGAGATCATCTACGACTCGGCTCCCAACGATGACCCAGATGCCCCTCTACGGCCCGAAACCCGCCACGGCGGCAGCATCGAACCCATGGTTGAAGCGATCGATGATCGCCTCAACCAGCTCGGACTGCTGACGCATTCCAGCACGCCCACCGAAACCCCGCCCACGCTTCCGGCAAGCACACGGCACCCCACGCCCGAACCCGCGGTTCCCCAGCACTCCGCTGGCCTCACCTCAGCCCATGTCTACGGCGAAATGATCCGCGCTCTGACCGACCAGCTCAACGGAACTGAATCGCACGCGGACGCCGCCGCTCTGCTGCACCAGATCCTGGCCCCCGCCGACGGCGTGCTCGCCACGCTCGGCGACTTCTTCGAAGCCGCCGCAGAGAAGGCCAAGGAAGCCGAGGAAGACGACGGCTTCGACCTGTCCTACGACCTCGCCGACGCAGCAGCCGAGATCCGCGACCTCACGGATGTGCTGCACTCGGCCGAGGAGCGCATGCGGACACTGACCCCGCTGGAGCCGGAGTCGCAACGGCCGACGGCCTCACCACCAGGAGCCCGCGCCCTTCCCCCGCCCGTCCCCCCACCGGGCAAGCCGCGGCACACGCGCTGACACCGGCCTCCCTCCCCGTCGTTCACACCGCGCCCCGGCAACTTCAACCCCCGGGGGCCAGGTCATGGAACCCACGCCCCCGGCTTTCACCGCCCAGGCCAGTCGTCCGGGCTCGCTCTCGAACGGCCCGGCGCACTACCCCACACCCCGTCCGCACCTCCTTGGAGTCGTTCATTCTCACCGCCCGTCGCGCCCGGCGCCTGATGGCCGGCGCAGCCTGTCTCACCCTGGCCCTCACCAGCTGCACCACCGACCACTCCACCCCCCGCACCAAGCCGACCACCAGCGTCAGCACCGCCCCGAAGCCCGACCCCGCCCTCAGTCCCGACCAGGCCCGCAAGGCCATTGCCCGATACTCGAAGATCAACAACGAGGCCAACGCCGAGCGGAACCGGCGGCTGCTCGACACGGTCGAGGACGGCCCGCTGTACGCGATGTCCGTATCGGACTACACCGAGACCGAAGGGCTCCCCACGGCGGATCGCGAGCCGTACGAGCCGTGGTCCTACGACATCGCGAGCGCCAAGCTGTACATCCCGCGCCTGGCCGACGGGCAGGCGCGATGGTTCGCTGCCGCTCTCTCCAGCGAGAAGGGCAAGGCCCCCTCACGCGTGGCCGTGTTCACCGAACGGCCCCGGCACGAACGCTGGGAGATGGTCTCCGTCGTCGACCTCGACAGCCACAAGCTGCCCGACATCGCCCTCGACCGCGAGGGATACGCGACGGCGGTCGCCGCCCACGACAACAAGCAGCTGGCCGCCGACGCCGACCTTCTGCGCACCGCGGTCCTGGACAACTTCACCACCGGAGGCACGAACACCGGGACGAAGGTGTTCGCGCCGACGAAGGCCAGCAAGCGGCAGATCAAGGTCCACAGCGATGCCGCAACACGCTTCGGAGACAAGGGCACCAGCGTCTTCGACGGAGCCGACAACCCTCACACGGACGCCTACGCCCTCAAGACCACAGACGGCGGCGCGCTGATCCTCTTCTCTCACACGCACACCCAGACCGACGCCGTCGCACACTCCGGCCTGCAGATCAACCCGGGCAAGCACGACCGCGCCTGGCTCCACGACGTGCCCCGCACCTCCATCACGTTCACGTTCGTGTGCAACGACGCCGCCACCGTCCCCGCGAAGGCACAGCCGTCCCGGCTGATCGGCTACACCTGCGCCCGCACCAACGCCTCCGGCCCCCCGCTCCCCTCCTGGACGGCCCGCGCGTAAACACAGGTCCCGCCTTCCCGTCGTCACACGGGCGCCGAACGGCGCCAGCCCCCTCTGCTCGGGCCGGAGAAGCCCCTGTCCATACGTTCCTTCATCGCCCGCCCCACCACCGGCTCGGGATACAGCGGCATCCACGTCCAGCTCGACGGCGTACCCAGCCACCACCTGCCGCTGCTCCTAGCCGCCCACCAGTACAAGTTCGGACGCGACGTCAAGGCCATGGCCCGGCACCTGATCGACGACGTCGCCGTCGGCTGGGACGAGCTCGGCACCGATCTCCTCGACCATGCTCCGCCCTCGCTCGTGGCGGCGCTGACCGGCGGCGAACACTGGCCCAGCCGCACCCTCGACCACCTGGTCACTGCGGACGGCTCGCCGCCGGTACGCATGGCGGTCACCGACGCGACCGCCGACGCGCAGGACCTGCAGTGGGGATGCGTCCTGCACCAGGAGGGCATCGAGGTGATCAGCCTCCTGCACGAGGACATCGGTCCGGTCGTGGACTGGGGCATCGACCCGCGCACGGCCTTCAACGACCACCCGGCCGCTTGGCCCTCCTCGCGTCCCGCCTTCTTCATCCACCCGCCACGGGGCGGCAAGCGGTCCCCGAACGCTCCCGCCGCCGTGCCGGCGATGGCCCACCCCAAACGCCCAGCCCCACGCCGCTAGTTCCCCGACTCGTCTTCTTCGGAGCCTTCCTCTGCCCCCACACACCACGCCCGTGATCACCGTCGTCATCGCCAGCCGGCTGCGCGAAGACCGGCTGGACTACCTGACCGCCATGCACTCCAGTCTCACCCGGCAGTCCGTTCCGTGGGAGGCAGTGATCGCGCTCGACGGTGCTTCGCCCGACCGCCTGCCGGCGCCGCTCGCGCAGGACCCTCGCATCCGCACGCTGGTATTGCCCCGGCCGGTGGGCGCCGCATGTGCCCGCAACCTCGCCCTCACCCAAGTCCGCACCCGGTACGTGAACTGGGCCGATGATGACGACGAGTTCACCGATGACGCGATGTCCGTACGGCTGAATGCCCTGGAGTCCACCGGGGTCGGCTGGTGTGCGGGATGGAGCCAGGACCAGCACCCCGACGGCACGACCACCCTCTGGCGCTGCCCCACTCCGCCCGGCCGCCACGAGGCCGGTGACGTGTGGACGTACTGGAAGTCGCCGGCGCACACCATCCCCATCGGACCGACCACCATCCTCGCCCGCACCGACCTCGTGCGCGCCGCGCCCATGGGCGGACTGGTCCAGGGCGAAGACTACTGCGCGGCCCTCGGCGTGACCACGCTCGCGCCCGGAATCCTCCTTCCGGTGCCCGTGTACAGGTACCGCAAATGGGCGGGGCAGATGACGGCGCAGGCCGGTCACGACCAGCTGGAGGCGGCGGCCCGTGAGCACGCCTGGGCCTACGGACGCAGCCTGCGCGCCGTCCTGCGCGGGGGCCAGGACCTGGCCCGTGTGTGAGGCGTAGATCGCCGAAGAAGAAGCGTGCTTGCGCCAGGCCCGCGCGAGCGCACCGCACCGCCGCACGCCCACCCAGCGCGCACCTCGCCCGCGTACCGCAGTCACTGACGGCCCCGCACCGACCACGTCAGGAGCACCCCTCCCCCTTGCATCCCGCCCCCCATTTCGCCTTCGGCGACCACAAGGAACACGGCTTCGTCGCCTCCTTCACCTCCGCCATCCCCAGCCACCTCGCCCACTGGTTCCTGGTTCGCGAGGAGTTCGAGCCCGTCCCTGGCGATCCGGGGCTGTACCGGCTCAGCGAGCCTGAGCGTGACGGTCCCCGCCGGACCCGACAGGCTGTCCACGATCTCCGCCGCCGCGGCTACACCGTGCAGGCCGGCATCCGCCTCAATCCGGCCGATACCACCAGCCCGCCACGCCCGGTCCGGCCGCATGGACTCCCTGAGCACCGCAGCCGACTCGCCCAGGCCGCCGCCGGCCGAACCACGCAGCGGGCCATAGCGCCCGCCGCCCCTCTGCACGCCGCCCGGCCGGTTCCGCCGAGGCCCGCGTACAAGCCGACCGTCCCTCTGACGGCCTCCGGCGACGGGCCGTCCCGATGACGCCTGCCGGCGTTCCGGTCCCCGACAGTCCCCGGCCGGTGGCAGCCGGACTCGGCAACGCGGCGCGCGACTTCCGGCTGCGGATGGCGGTCATCGACTGCGAGACCGAGGCCGCGCTCGACAGGACACGCGACCGCCACGGGCGCACCGTCCACGCGGGCGCCGCCGCAGCCGCACGAACCCACCGCGACAAGGCGGCGGTGGAGGCATACACCACACACCTCGCTCCCCATGCCGAGGCTCTCCTGGATGCCGCCCGTCTCGCCCTCGACGCGTTGCCGCCCGCCCGGCACCTGGCCGGATGGCGGGCCGTACTGGACGGGCTGGATGCCTGCACCGCCGAGATCCGCCGGACGCTCGACCGGCCGGCCGCCCCCGGCTCGCCGGCCGAACGCGCTCAGTTCCGGGCTCTGTGGCCGCACCTCACCGCCTGGGCGGACCACGGCTCCATCGCCTCCAGCCTCGCCGACCAACACGACCGCCAGCATCAGAAGGATCCGCTGACCGACGAGGAACAGCGGATGTGGACCGAGAGGGCACAGGCCGCGCAGCTGCGCGGCGCGCTGGATCTGACCGAGTCGTGGTACGCCGCCGACGGACAGCCGATCACCCTCGCGTACCTGGTCGAGGACGACGACTCGACGGTGGTCGCGCTGCGCGGGGATCCGGGCATGCCGGGCTGGCGGGTGATCGGGCACTACGCCCACGAGTACGAGGCGGGCAAGGCGCTGCCCGCTGCGGTCCCGCCCGGCGTGCTGTGTGCGGACACCTCCCGGTTCAACCGCCCCGCACCGGCCCCGGAGGTGTCCGTGCAGGACCTCCTGCGCGATGTCGTCGAAGGCCACAGTGCCGGTGACGCATCCAACGCCCTCCTTGACGCCGTCCAGCGCGGCCACCAGGCCGGCCCTTTGGTCCGGCTGCAGGAACTTTTGGAGACGAGCGGCCAGTTCGCCGGCGCTCTGGAAACCGCGCAGGGGCGCCAGATCGCCGCCCGTCTTTCGGCGTTGGGCCGGCAGATCGAGTTCCTCACCCGCGAAGTCGAAGAGGCGGCCGAGGACCTCGGCGCGACCGTCGCCGTCCTGCCGCCACACCGCACCCCCGTGCTGCGCATGCGCCCGCGCCCGGCTGTGGACACCACGCCGCCCGCGCCTCCGCCCCACACCACCACGACCGCCCGCCACCTCTGACCGCCGAAGCCCTCACCCCCCGTCCGGCACAAGAGCCCTGATCAGGGCGCAGCTCCCCCCACCACTTCCTACCTTTCGAGGAGACCTCAATCATGGCCGTTATTGGTAATCGCGGCTATCAGAAGATGCGGGATTCCGCCGGGCTTGACCCCACGGCATGGTCCGCGTTCACCGCAGCGGGCGGTCCCCGAGACCATGTAGGCAAGTTCCCCTGACGTGAGGACTTGAACTGTCGCTTTCAGACATTCGCTTTGCCGACACTCAACCTGGACGCCAGCTGGCTCCGTCCTTCTAGTGCCGCATCAGGGCCGGTCGATGAGCTCGCCAGCCAGGCTGGTCGTGGCGAGAAACACCGGGTCGCCCGTGCGGTCGTAGGACTCGACGGCGGTGTCGGTGAACTTCAAGACGTGCTCGTCACCGTGCTCTGCTGCCCGGCACAGCGCATCCTCGCGGGAGAGCTCGGGTAGACGCGCACGGATCTCCGCTTCTGGTGCCGACTGGGTCGGTGCGTAGGTCGCGATGATCGCCGCTGTGGCAGCCCAGGCCGCTGTCAGGCTCCGCTGCCACAGCTCTGTCGGCAGGGCCGGGAGAACATGCAGTACGGCGTTGGGCGCGGTCGCGGCGTGGACGAGTAGGACCGGAGCTGCATGGCCAAACCCGAGGTATGCCCTGGCGGCGCTGTCGACCAGCGTCTCCAGCCGGGCCGGGACCTCTTCGGTGGACGCGGCGGGTTGCAGCAGGCGTAGGCTCGCGGTCCAACCCGGGCTGTGCTCGAGGCGGTCGAGGCGGTGGGCGATGAAGCCCCTTTGGTTGTCCAGCCGGTTGACGGCTGTCACAGCCTGTTGCGGTGTGAGGGAGCCCGTTGGCATGGCCACCCCGGTGAGCTCACGGTAGCGCGCCGTCCAGAACGCCAGTCCGTGCGCCAGCTCGTCGAGCATCGGACGCACTGGCGCGCCTGGAAAGGCGCAGAGGGCCCTCACCGCGTGACCGACCCGGATCACGCCATGGGTCGAGCCGGCCACGATGCCCGGTAGCAACCGTGGCCACCACTCAGTAAGCACGTCTTGCCAGGAACGTTCGGCAAGCTCTCGCTGGAAGTACACCGTCCAGTCCGGCAGCCGCCGTGCCTGACCGAGCGCCGCGCTCCACCCGTCGGGCTGGACGGGTTCGCCGACGTCGGGAAGCTCCGCCAGTCGGTGAACGTAGCGGTCGAGCCATTTCTGAACGCCAATATCCAGCCCGCGTCTGACCATGACCTCTACAGCCATAGGGCCGTGATTGGTCAACCCGTGGTTGCCCTCCTCGTCCCCGCCGAATTCGGGACCGTATCCGTGCAGTCGCGCGTACGCTGCGGCGAGTTCGTCCGAGTTCACATGGGGTTTCATGGCAGCCCTCTCGGTGACGGTTTTCGGAGGCGGGCTTGACGCTGCCGCTCGGTGCGCGCGACGCGCGGTCAGGTCCCTAGGTGCACCATCTATGCGCTTGTCGGGCGGATCGACCGAAGGCCGTGGGGATGCCCGGCGTTCGGACACTTCGGCGTGCGGTTCGACGGTGGGTCACTGCCGCGTGGCTGCGGCCCCCAGCTGGGGTCTACGCGCCTTCGGCAGACAGCTCGTAGCCGGCTTCCTCGATCGCCGCGCGTACGTCCGCGGTGTCCAGCGCCTCATCGCTCGTGATCGCAACCGTGCCGCTGTCGACGTCCACGCTGACAGCCGTAACACCAGCGATGCCTTCGAGCTCTTCGCCAACCGACTCCGCGCAGTGGCCGCAGACCATGCCCCTGACGGTGTAGACGCGCTCGGTCACGGTGTCACCGCCTGCTGCCCGCTGTTTGCGTCGGCCCGAAGAGTGCGGGTGGTCATGTGCGCCTGTCTCATACGCCCGTCCGGCGTGAACCGGCCGAAGAAGTAGACCTCGGTGGCGAGGTCCTTGCCGCGTTGCGAGGAGTGCATGGTGTACCGGGCGGCGAGCCGGTCGCCGTCGACGATGGCCTCGTGCACCTCCATGCGCAATGTGGGGCGGTTCTTGCGCACGGGACGGCAATGCGCGATGAGTTTGTCGCGGTCCATCCGGTGCCCGTCGGCGATCTCCACGATGTCCGGGGTGTGATAGCGGTCGATGATCGCTGCTGCGTCCTCGTCCGACTGCAGCAACTCCTCGGTCAAGGAGGTGTAGAAGTCCGCGATGAACTGCCCGGGGTCGGTGCTGCCAAGAGGTCGCATGTCGCTCCCGCTGTCGAGGTAGGGACGCTATCTTTTACGGGCTGTCAAATATACAGCGGCCGACAATTTTGGCAACATGTAAGAGATGAAGTCACCTCCTGCCCGCAACCGCCGCGCGGACGCCCTTCGCAGCCGGGCCGCCATCCTGGATGCCGCGACCCAGGTCCTCAACGTGGATCCCGACGCCGGTCTGGAGGCCATCGCCGGGGCCGCGGGGGTGACCCGGCCGACGGTCTACGCCCACTTCCCCTCCCGGGAGAAGCTTTTGCTGGCCGTGGTCGAGCGGATCACCGACGAGGCCGTCGCCGCCATGGACGCCGTAGACCTCAGCGCCGGCACCGCCACGGAAACGCTGCTCCGCATGATCGACGCCGGCGCCCAGGTGACCGAGCGCTACCCCGTACTGCTGCGGATGATCAGCGCCCAGCCCGTCAGCGCGGAGGCCGACCGCGACCGACACCTGCCCGTCGCTGACCGGATCAGACAGGTGATCGAACAAGGCCAGCAGGCAGGAGAATTCGACGACCGCCTACCCGTTGACTGGCTCGTCGCCTCGACCATCTCTCTCGGGCACACGGCGAGCACGGAGCAGGACGCCGGCCGACTGCCGGCGACAGTGGCCAGAGATGTCCTGCACGCCAGCCTGCTCCGCCTGCTCGGCGCCGCCGAACCAGCCGATGCCCCCGCTAGCAGGCCATCCCCGCCCGCTGCGAATGCCGGGGTCAGCGGCGGGTGAGGTCGGCGGCGTAGTCGGGTCCGAAGCCGGAGGCTTCGGTGTTCCAGTTGTCGGCGGTTTGTTGGCAGTAGCCGAGCAGGCGGCTGAAGACGTAGGCGGGCAACTCGGAGGCGACGTCCATCAGGGAGGCGTTGCGGGCTTGGCGCGGCTGGACGCCGATGGCTCTCAGGCGGCGGCTGAGGCTACTGGGATCCATCGGACGGCCGGGGTAGATGCCGTGGAAGAGCCAGGTGGGCTCGCGGCTGGGCGGGATTGTCGACCGGCCGCGGCGGCGGGTCACCAGCTCCCGCAGCAGATCATCCAGTGGTGCGGGGACGAGCACGGGTTCGCGGCCCAGGCGCAGCCGGACGTGCTCGCCGGTGTCGAGGACATGGTCGGTGGTGAGCCGGGTGATGCGGCTGGGTGGTTGCGCGAACAGCAGCACCAGCAGCCCGGCGGCGCGGTCCGGGGCGGCGAGCTGGTGGTCGGTGGCCAGGCGGCGGACCAGCGCCCACCGGTGATCTTGGGCGATGACGTTGAAGCTGAGCTCGCTGCCGTGGGCGGGCGCGGTCAGCGGCCTGCTGTGCCCGCTGCGGGAAGTCCACAGCAGGAAGGCGCGTACCCAGTGACGCTGGGTGCTGCCCTGACTGAGCCAGGTGTCGATGTGATCCTGGGTGGCTTCAGCCAGGGGAATCCCGCCGCCGTGGAGCCATTCCAGCAGTCGTACCGTGTTGCGGATTTCCATGCGGACGCTGTCACTCTGCCCGACGGTGATGTGCCGTCCGGGTCGAACGCGACGCAGTCGGCGCAGTGGCTGCCAGGCGGTGTAGTGGGTCAGCAGGCGTCGCTCGGTGGCGTTAGGGACGCGGGCAACGGTGCGGGTTGCCCAGCGTTCCAGGCGGGCGAGTTGTTCGTCGCGCTCGGGCAGCGCTTCGCCGGCGACCAGCAGGGCGCGCAGGTGGTCGACGATCTGGGCCGGGGCCAGCGGGTCGAGGCTTTCGTGGGTGATAGGGCCGGTGCCGGCGGCCAGTGCCTGTAGGAGCGCGCGGTGGGTCGGCCGGCGGTTGCTCCAGCGCAGGCTCGCATGTGGTGGCAGGCGCAGCAGCGCGGTGTAGACCCCTTCGAGCTCGGGGCGCAGCTGTCCGTCTGGGCCGGCCAGAGCGCGGTGCAGGCTGCGCGGGGCGGCGCAGGCGGCGCACAGGCCGTGGTGGTAAAGCCGCTCGACGCTGCCGCAGGCGGCGCACGGCTGCCGGGCGGCGGGGTGTTTGGCCCAGCAGGTCTGGCACAGCGCCCGGGCGTCGGTGGTGCGGGCGCTGACCCGGTAGACCTTGCCGCAGCCGTCGCACGGCTTGGGCTTCTTGCCGCAGTTGCCGCACAGCGGTTCACCGGTCGCCGTGCGGTTGTTGACCCTCCGCCAGTTGCCGCAGCCGACGCAGTTCGCTTCCTTGCGCTGCTTCGCGCAGCATGACAGGCAGCGCGGCGGCTCACTGGTCACGAACCGGCACGGACCCAGCTCCCCGCAGGTGGCGCACCGTGCCCGGGGGATGTCGTGGCAGGTGGAGCACAGAGCGCGGCCATCACCGGTGCGCGCCTTGACCACCCGCAGCTGGCCACAGCCGTCGCAGCGGCGGCGGTTGAACGGATCGGCCTGCCGGCAGCCGACGCAGACCGGCTTGCCGTCGAAGGTCCGTCCGCCCACCGGAAGCAGCCGCTCGCAGTCCGCGCAGACCTCCCGATGACGCGCCAGCCAGCAGCGTCCGCAGCATCGCTGACCCTGGTGCAGCAGCCGCAGCTCCGCTGCCCGGTCGCACAGCGGGCACCGGGGTACCTGCACCCCGGTGGCGCCGCGGTTGATCAGTGCCCGTGCCAACGCTCCAGTTTTTGGCGGGCCCTTCGCGCCACCGCCGGACAGCAAGTCCGGGTGGTCCTCGAACGCCCACAGCAACCGCAGCTGGCCACCCCGGTTGCGGGCGACCGCGCGGATCGCCGCAACCGCCGTCTCGATGGGCAGGCCGGTCGGCCCGGCCAGGCGGCCGGCCAGTTCGACGGCCGGGTCGATGTCGCCGCCGGGCGGGTGCGCACGACACCGCGGAGTGCCGTCACGATCCCGGCCCGCATAGTCGATACTGCCGCAGATCCCGCACGGATTCGCCTGGACCTGCCGTCGGTTGGCGCACGAGCGGCAGATCCGGCGACCGTCAGCCAGGGCCGTCAACGGCCGCTGACGCCCGCACTTCCCGCACCGCGGCAGCACCAGCCCCGTAGCCCCTTTGGCCTGCAGGGCGCGGATCAGCCGCTCCACCGTGCGCGGGCCTTCCGGGCGGCCGGAGGTCAGCAGCTCCGCATCCGTGTGCAGCACCTCTGCGAGCGTGCGGCGCTGGCTGCGGTAGCAGAAGACCTCCTCCAGCAGCGCCGTGATGTCGATCGTCGCGCAGCTCGAGTCGACGGACCGGACGATCTCGCCGATGACCGTCTCGGGTTCGATGGCGAATCGCGGCAGGCTCTCATCCACCGGCGGCTACTCCGGCACGATCCGCGCCCGGCGCGGGCGGAAGCCGCCCACCCCGGCCTCCCCGGGGCCCGGCGGATCATTCAGATCGGCTCCGGCGGCGCGGCGGCGCCTGGCACCGGCCGCCGCCACCGGCTCGATCAGTTCGTCCATGGTGCAGCCGAGGATGTCCAGCAGCGCCATCAGGGTGCGCAGACTCAGCCGCTCCGGCCGCTCGGCCACCAGCCGGTAGATCTGGCTGGGAGAGAGGTCGATTCCCCGCTCGGCCAGCAACGGGCCCAGATCGGTGGTGGAGAACATGCCGCGGGTGGCCATCACCTCCCGCAGATGCCATCGGTAATCCAGCTTCGCAGCCACGGTCGCTCCCTACCCCCCTCCATCGAGCGCCCGGTCCAAGACCTTGCGCATCATCGTGTTCATGAAATCGCCGCTGACCCCGGTGTACAGCGCGGTTGTCGACGGGTAGACGTGCCCGACCTGCCGCTGCACGAACACCGGATCAGCCCCATCCTCGATCTGATGCGTGACGTGGCTGTGGCGCAGGCAGTGCGGCACCAACGCCTCCTCCAGCCCCAGCGCGTCACGGTACTCGGCGAACCGTGCCTCGATCTCCCGCGGCTTCAGCCGGCCACCGCGCTCGGTCAGCCACAGCGCCGCGCTGCTGGCCGCGGCCGGATAGCGCGGCCGGATGTTCGTCACGTAGTCGCAGACGGCCTCCGCCGCCCACGGCATCACCGTCAAGGTCGTACGCCGCCGCGGAGGGGAGCCCCTGGTCCGCTTGCCGTAGCGCACATGCAGCGCGCCGAACCTGTCCAGCTCCGGCGCCTTGGGATTGCGGTAGAAGTCGGCCTCGTCCAGCCGGGAAGTCTCGGTGCAGCGGGTTCCCCAGCCGTACATCACCTTGAACACCGTGGCATCCCGGTACGCCGCCAGCGCCCCTTTGCGGCCGTGCCGCACCGCCCGCTCCACCTGCGCATCGGCGTGATCGAGAAACGCCTGGATCTCCTCGCGGGTCATCGGCCGTCGCGCCGGCTGCCCCTCGTAGTCGACCAGATGCGCCGTGGTGTTCCACTCGTGGCAGATCTGCACCGGATGCGTCCCGAACCGCGCCTCGCACTCCGCTGGCCACTGGTAATGCGGCGAGGTGACGTAGTCGCAGAACATCCGGATCGCGCCCTGATAGCCGCGGATCGTGGACTCCGCGCGCTTCAACTCGCCGATCAGGTACGTCATCCACTCGTCCAGATCCGACGCCGTCCACTGCCACGGATAGGAGTTGGTGTACGCCGCGAAGCGCCGCACCATGCCCGTCCGGTCGTCGATCGTGTCCGGCTGCAGCCGTCGCCCGCCCCGCTGCTGCCGCTCCCAGCCGCTCAACATCGCATCGAAGACCGCGTCTTCGGGGTGCAGCAAAGACACGCCCTGCACCAGGACCAGGCGAGCTGACGCCTCGCTGACGCCCGCTCCGCTCACCCAACCCTCCCCTCGTCTGATGCGCGAATCATGCATCAGGTGCAGGTCACCGCACAACACTGCAGGCCATCGGCCTGCGTACGAAAGAAGGGACAACAACGTGAAGCCGCAGAACACCAGCTCAACCTCGAATGGATCACGCATCAAACGCAATTCCACGGGGTCAAGTACGCACTGGACCGTGGAGCACGCCTGCTCCCACCGTGTGAATCACGATCTGTCCCAACGCCCTGCCGACAAGCGGGCCGGCTTCGTCCGCTGGCTCGCGTCGAAGGACTGCACCGACTGCTGGAAGGCCGCGCGGGACTCCGACACCGAGTCCAGGGCTCAGTGGCTCGCGGCCCGGCGCGGCGAAGAGCAGGAGGCCGCCTCCGCGTGGGCGAAGCGGTTCGACATGCCGGCACTGGAAGGACCGGACAAGGCCCTTCACTGGGGCGAGCGGTCCCGCCATCAGCTGATAACGGCCGCGCACACCGCCCTCGTCATAGAAGGCAGTTGGGGCGAGGCGGACTGGGCGGAGCTGGAGGAGAAGGCCCGCGCCATCACCCGCGCCGGATGGTGGATCGATCAGCGCGACTCCGAAGGAGCTGACCTGGTCGAACTCCTCGACGCAGCCGGTGAGGCGGACCGTGGGACGGAGAACCCGTTCCGCTGACGGCGGGGCAACATAGCGGGGAAACGCCGGTTAGCCAAACCGGCGGTCCTCCGGACTATTGATGCTCCCACCCCGTCCAACCGTCGCGTGGAAGGAACCGCGTGCTCCCTCCGTCCTGGGACCATCACCCCACCCCCGTCACCGCCCTCACCCCCGACCCGCTCACGCCCACCCGTGACATCACCCACGCCCACTTCCGGGCCGGGGACACCGTCGTCGTCCTCAAGGGGCTGGCCGGCCGGGAACTGTGGGGTGACGCGATGCGCGTCGTCGCCCCCTCCTGGCACACCCCCACCGACGAGGACGGCTGGCGGCTGCGGGACGCTACCGGCGGCGCCCAGTCCTACGTCACCGCGCACCCCCGCTACCTCGTGCACCTCTCGCGCCGCTGCCCGGACTGCCTGATCCACCTGCGGGCCGTGGAGGACGCCCTCCTTGCGCGGTTCGCCGACCGCGACGAGCTGGTCGACTGCGGTTGGTACACCACCACCGCCCTGGGCCAGCTCGTGCACATCACGGACCTGAGGAGCGGCCGGTGACTGCCCCATGCACGCTCACGGCAGGACCGCCGCCCTCGGCGTCGAGCGGGAGGCCGTCATGATCCCCCGCCTGCACAGGCGGACCCACTCGCCACGCGACCCGCTCACCGAAGCCCTCGGACGGCCCCTTTCCCCGGCCGAGGGCCTGACCGAGTACACCGTCGTCGCCCACTGGCCGGGCCTGGACTACTACACCCCAGACGACGAGCAGAGAACCTGGACGTCCGTTCAGTGGGCCGAGCACCTCGAAGATCCGTACCTTGAGCATCCGTTCGCTGCCAGCCCGGACGACGACCGGCGGGCAATCCTCCACCTCAGCATCCGGCTCCACCCGGACGACCGGGAACTGACCGGCCCAGAGTGGGCCGAAACCGCCCAACGGCTCGCGCGGGCCGCCGACATCGAGATTCCCGGCAAGGAGAGCGGCTGCCGGTGGATCGCCGTCCACGCCCAGCCCAGACGCCTGGACCTGATCGCCAACCTGATCCACCTCGACGGCGCCTGGCACGCCCCGCCCACCGACATCCTGCGACGCCTTGCCGGTGAAGCGCGCCGCATCGAGCAGGACCTGAACCTGATCCCTGTGCGCACCGGCCCCACGACGCGGGCCACTGCCCATACGGTCCCGGCCGCATCTGCGCAGCTCGCGAGCGTCCTCACTCAACTCACCGACGAACAGGCCGGCCCACTGGCCGCCGTCCGCGGACTCATCGAGCACACCGCGCACCGAGTCGCCCACCAGGTCGGAACCAACGGCGCCGACACCGCCCACCGCTTGGAGCTGATCGCCCGCCGCCTCCACGCCGTCCAGCAGGACCTGAACACCACCGCCGCTCAGCTGGCCCAGCCGCCGATCGCCGCCGTAGCACCCACCACCCGGCGCCTATCACGGTAGGAGAAACGTCTCTGCCCACCATCGACCGTCTTCTAGAGATCCGCCGTGACCCGCACTCCGGGGAACTCCTCGCCCGCGGCGGTGACCCCGGGGCGCACAGCGTCCTGCAGCGAGTCGGATTCGTTTCCGTCGCGCGCCTCCATGAGACCTACCACCGCGTCCCCACCGGTCTGTCCGACCGGGACGAGGAACGTCTTGCCACGGGCGCCGTCGCGCGTCTGCGAGCCAGGGGATACCACGTCGACTGCGACGCAGACTTCGACACCGACGCCCGCCCGGCGATCTACCCGACCTTGGGCTCGTCCGTCGCCCACCTCGCCGAGCGCATTCGCGAGGCCACCACCACGGACGAGGTGGCGGAGGCACTGACCGGGCTGACCGCCGCCCACGACGGCATCCTCGCCATGGTGGCAGATGTCCTCACCGCCACCGCCGACTTCTACGACGGGCTCGACGAGCCGACCGACCCCTACATCGCCCGGCGGCTGCGCCACCTCACCGACGAGCACCTGCGCACCATGCGCACCGACCTCGTCGATACGCGTAACGCTCTCGCCGACCGGCACGCTCCGCACCCCGGCCGCAGAGCCTGCGCCTAGAAGGTATTGAGCACCGAACGCGAGCGCTCCGCCGTGTGCGCCTGCTCGCCCCCGACACGCACGCTCCCCGCCCCGCCGCCGCAGGTGGCCGCTGGACTGCGCCGCTGACTTTCACCTCGCCCAAGGACACCATGCACGACCACCACGACACCTCTGAGCGCCTCGCCTCATACGCCGACGTCCTCGCCGGTGAACTCCCCGACGCCTGGACCAGTACATACCTGGCGCCCGATGCCAAGGGCGACCTCGTCGACCTCGCCGACCGGATCTGGGACCTGGACCTGGTCGCCGCCTCGCTCGCCGAGCACCCGCTCCGGCACGCCGCCATCCTCAGCCGCCCGGACGGAGCCCAGCTCGTCCTTGTGGACCGGCACGACGAACGCGACGGCTTCCTGATGGCCGCCGTCGCCCCAAGTGCCCTGCTTGACGAGGCATACCGCGGCGTTCCCGAGCCCAACGGCATCGCGCTGGCCGACGATCCGTTCCTGAGCGCGGAGCAGGTCGCCGTTGATCTGCTGGCCCGCTACGACCGTGCGCTCGCCCAGGTCCGGCACAACGCACTGGACGGTATCCAGCCCTCCCATCCGGACCAGGTCGTCTTGACCTGGCAGCCGGACGGCAGCGTCGCCACCGCTCCCGCCGACGACCGCGCCGGCACGATCCTCGCCGCCCACGGCTTCGTCCACGACCCGCACACCGGCATCTACCGTCTGGAGGGCAACGACACCCAGGCCCAGGCCCGCGCGCTGCGCGCGGTCGGCCCGCAGCTCGACACGCTCGGCATCGGCACCGCCCTTCAGCACCCCGCCGGCCGACCCGCGCCCACCTCTGGCCCGGCTTCCGCGCCACCGGCCCCTGCCGGCACCCGCACTCCCTCCGCCAGGACGCGATGAACGAGACGGAGCCCGACTTCTGGGTCCTGGAGTACGTCACCATCACCAAGGACCCCCGCACCGGACTGGTCGTCGCCATCGGCGGCACCGATCAGGCGGCGGACATCCTCCAGCGGACCGGTGGCTTCCTCTCCGCTCCAGGCCCCCGCGGGGACTACCACCATCTTCCGCACGGCCTGCACATCGAGCAGCAGCGTCTGAAGGCGACCACCGCCTCACATGCCCTGCTCACCGCGGGGCATAGCGTCCACCTCGACCCCGCCCTGAACATGCTGGCCACCCCAGACGGTGAACGTGAGGCGGCCCTGCGCTACCTCACCCAACTCGCCGAGCGCGCCTCGGCCGCCGAGACCAGCAGTGAGGTGGCCGAGGTCCTGACCGAGGTCGCGGCCCCCGTGCACGGGCTGCTGCCCCTGACCCGGGAAGTGATCGTCCGATCCTGGATCGCCGCCAGCAAACTCCACGGCGCCGCACCCGGCGAGGAACCCGAGCCCCTCGCACGGCTCGCGGGCACCGCCAACTCCCTGAGCGAAGCCACCCGCGTCATCCTGCACGCCCGCAACCACGCCGCCCGCCGAACACAGTCGCCGACCGCCACACCGGCATCGGCACCGGACCGCGCACAGTCCCAGGTAGCCCGCCGCCGCTGACCCCGGAGAAGAAACGTATGGCCAACCTGGCCGACGAGTACGGCACAGACGTCGAGATCTACATGAAAGCCCTCACGACCACCATCCACGCCGACACCCCCACCGAACTTCACGACCTGCTGGAACAGCTCGGCCTCGAACGCCACACATACCCCGAGCCGCTCTGCATCTGGCACACCGTGCCCGAACACATCGAAGCCCACGAGCACAAGCGCCTGGCGACCCGCGTCATCCCCGCCCTGCTGGCCGGCTACACGGTCAACTGCGACCCCGACTTCTTTGACGAGGCCGTATACCAGCAAGCCGAGCACGAAGCCCTGACGAGCAGGCCCGCAGCAGCACCGCGGCGCCTGACATCAGCGCCCGTGGCGCCTCCCGCGTCGCCCCGCCGTGTCCTTTGAACCCTCGCCCGACGGCCCCGGCACCACCCGCATGCCGCAGGGCCCGGCCCCGGATCACCGGAGAAGTCCCGTAGCACCCCGTGCACCAGCACCGATCAGCCACCGGCTCAAGCCCCGCCTCGCCACGGCCCTGTTCCGCCGCTACCTGCGCGCCTGCGTCCCGACCGGCCCGGACCGCGTCGCCTGGCTGGCCGATGCCGGTCCGGAGGCCGTCCCCGCCCAGCAGCAACGCGTAGCCCACCGTCACCCCCACTGACCGTCCACGGACCCGGAGGAGCATGTCCGACCCCGCCCCTTACCCGGTGGAGCTGGCCGACGAGATCACCGTGCAGCTCGGCCGGCTCACCGACCACCTCTCTCAGCTTCCCTCTCCCCAGGCCGCGCAGGTCATCGCCCGTGTCCTCAACGCGGACGACGGAGTCCTCGGCCGATTCACCCAACTGATGATCACCGGCTCCTACTTCGCCAAGGACCAGGCCGAACGCGGCATCCTTCCACCGGAGGTGTGGCTCGCCCTGGGCCGCGCGGCAAACGAACTCCACGACATCGGCCTCGACCTGGACGAACACCGCGACACCCTCCGCAGTATCGGCACCCAGCCCACCACCACTCCGGCCAAGCCCCCCGCTCCCGCCCCGCTCGTCGTCCGGCGGCGCCGGTGAGCAAGCAGCAGTGGCAGGGCTGGGGTGCCGGTGAGCAAGCCGAGCAGCACTACCTCGTCGAACCCCGTGCCCTCGCCGGAGGCGGCGACATCCGTCACGTCTCGGAGTTCCTGCGCGCCTCCGGCTGGCGGGACAGATCCACCTCGGGCGGACCGTTGGCCATGCAGAGCCCGGACCGTCAGGTGCGGATCGTCTACGACCCCTATGTCCTGCCTGGCGGATGGACGATTCACGGCGCCGCGAACGGCCTCAACCAGGAGTGGTCGGCGCACCTGGGCCGGCAGACGCCGGTGGAGATCGTCGCCGGCCTGACCGACGCTCTCACCCGTCCCCGCTCCGCACACGCCCCCAACGTCTGGGCACCCGTGCAGGAGCAGAACTGGCACACGCGTTTCGAAGGCCGGCACTACACCGCCACCAGTCCCGACGAGAACGCATGGATGCACTACCGGCAAAGCCCCGAGGGCAAGGCCATGTGGTGGACCGGCGCCAAGGACCGACACGGCAACGGCTGGACCGCCCGCTTCACGCCCAGCACCCCGATGCACCTGGTGCAAGCCTTCGCAGCCGAACTCGCCAGCCCCGAACCGGTGATGCGCCCACGCGGACGCGTGCCCCACAGCAACCAGGTTCGCACCCGGTCGGTGTCCGTCCTGCCGTCCCAGCTCAGCGCGTGGCAGCAGGCCCGGATCACGGCCGCACGCGCCACTACCTGGGCCCGCAGCAGCGCCCGAAGCGCCCGGCCCCGCACCCCCGCCCGCCCCCACACCCCTACCAGCAGCAGCGCCCACACCCGCCGCTGACACCGACACACGAGGAGACTCCATGCCGGCATTGACCCCGGACACCATCCGCGCCGCGACCGACACCCTGGCCCGGCTCTTCGCCTACCTGCGAGAAGGCCCCGACCCCCGCCAGGCTCGCGCCCTCGTCGAGCCGCTCCTCGACCAGCACCCCCATCTGCCCGTCATGCTCGGGGACGCCCTCCACGCACTCGCCGGCACCGCGCCCACCGACCCGCTCACGACGCGGACTGCCGAACAGGAGCAGGCCGCCCAGCGCGCCCATGACTACCTCGCCTACCGGCTCGCAGAGATGTACGACTCCATCAACGCTCGGCGCGATCGGGAGTGCTGCCGGTGCCGGTGAGTGAGCGCCAGCTCGCCGCCTTCGCCGACCAGCACGCCGGGCAGATCCCGTACGACGTCAGCCCCCGCCACCTGGCCGGGCCCGGCGACGCCCGGCACGTCACCCACGGTCTGGCCGCCGCCGGATGGAACCTGACCTCCGACCCGCTCAGCGCCGAGATCCTGCTGCGCAGCCCTGATCACCGCTACCGCCTCCAGTTCGACCCGCAGTCCCACACCTCGGCCTGGTGGCGGATGCAGGCCGAGCGCTCCGGTACAGAGCCCGGCTGGTACGCCGAGTTCGGCCAACTCGTTCCGGCCGAAGTCCTCGCCCACCTCACCGACGCCCTCATCGCCTCGCCACAGCAGCAGCCGGACCCGTGGCAGACGGTGACCGCGTCAGGCTGGCGCCGCGACCCGGACGGTGCGGCGCACTCGCCGGACTCCATGTGCACGATCGAACTGCGCCCGCGGAGTGAATTCAGGAAGCAGCCGTCCTGGCACGTCGAGGTCTGCCAGCCCGGCCACGGATCGTTCGCCGGCCCGCGCATCTGGCATGCCTACTTCGACGAACGGTCCCCTACCCACCTGGTCGGCGCGTTCCTCGCCGCGCTGGCCGACCACCGCCCGCTCCAGCGCGGCATGTTCGACCGCACGGCTCACTACAGCGCTGTGAAGGAACCCAGCCCGCTGCGCCCGCAGCACGTGGTCGACGCCCACACCGCCCGTGTCAAGGCACTGCGCGTGCAGGCCCGTGCCGCCCGCCGGCACCAGCCTCGCACGGCGGCGGCCCCGGCACAGGCCGGCCCCGCCCCGCAAGCCGCCCGACGCTGACCCGACAAGGACCCCACCCCATCTCCACTGATCACCGCGCTCACCGCCTCCTCCTGCGTCACCTCGACCGCTACCTGAGCGACGCCGAGAAGATCCTCGACGCCTGGGACGCCTACTCCGAGGAGCACACCGACCTGGACGGCTGGCCCTTCGACGAAGACGCCTACGGCCGACGGGCCGGCACCCGCGACGCCATGACCGCAGAAGCCTTCGAACCGGTCCGCGAGCGTGCGCACCTTCTCCTGGCCACCGCACAGACCCAGCTCGGACACCTGCCCTCCGGCTCCGTGCAAAGCCGCTGGGTCTGGCAACTTGGAGTCCTCCAGGACGCCCTGGAACGTCTCGACACCCTGGCCGAGCGATGGCAGGCCACCCGCGACGAACTGCCGGCCGACGCCCATCGCGGCACCGACGCCTACGACATCGCCCTCGCCACACACCACGCCGAATGCCGGGACGCCCTCCACGACTGGGCCACCCATGGCCACACCCTGACCGAGATCAACACCGCCGCCAGACGAGCGCCGTCACCCCTCGCGCTCCCACCCATGGTGACCGCAGCCCCCACCGGCGACCGGACCGCCCCGGCACACCGATAGCGGCTCCTCGTTCCCGAGACGGTCACCGACGGCGGCGCCCACGCCCGTTCCCACCTCGGCACCCCCGAACGCGCACGGTCCACGAGGCCATCACCGCAGCGGAGTCCGGGCCATCGCCGCGCCGTGCGCCGTCAGCAGACCGCCACCCCGCAAAGCCCCGGTGCCGACCGGCGCCGTCCAGCCGGCTGCGCACCGATGCCCCGGAAGGACCTTCCCATCCCCCGCACCATGGCCCACCGTCGCACCTCCCTGCGGCTCCTCAACGCCTACCTGCGCGACAGCGAACGGATCTTGGCGTCCTGGGACGCCTTCACCGAGTTCAACACCGACCTGGACGGCTGGCCCTTCGACCAGGACGCCTACGGCCGCCGGGCCGCCCTCCGTGACGCACACACCGCGGCGGCGTTCACCGGCGTCCGCTCCGGCGCCCGCCAGCTGCTGGCCACCGCCCGGCTCCAGCTCCAGCACCTGCCCGCACACCTCACGCGGGACAGCTGGCGCGGGCAACTGACCATCCTGGAGCAGTCGCTGCACCACCTCGACGCCCTGGACAGCCAGTGGATCCAGACCCGGGCCCAGCTCCCCGCGGACGCCCAGCCCGGCACCGAGCAATACGTCGACGCGTTGGACGCGCACCGCGCCGAGTGCTGGAGCTACCTAGACGACTGGGCCTGCCACGGCCGGGCCATCCTCGACATCCACGCCGCCACCCGCCGGGCAGGAACCCAGCCGAAACGCCCGCGGCTTTCCACCGTGAAGCCCCGGCACGGCGGCTACCGCGCGGCGAGGCGGTGACCATGCCGTCCACAGCCGACAGCGTCGAGGTCGACTTCATCACCCCACGCCACCTCGCCGGCGGGGGCGACCCCGCCTGGATCACCGTCCCCCTCCACCGCGCATGCGGCTGGAGCCACGGCCTCGACCCCTTGATGCCGCGTGTCCTGCTCTCCAGCCCCGACCAGAAGGCGCTCCTGCGCCTGGAACCTAACCCCGACGACCAGTGGTGGACGCTGCAGCACACGGCCGAGGCCGGCCGGCCCGCCTGGTACGCGAGCTTCGGGGCCCGCACTCCGGTCGAGCTGATCGCCGCCGTCACCGATGCCCTCACCGCTCCGGTCACACCGGCAGGCGAGTCCTGCGATCCGTTCGAGCCGCTCCGGCAGACCGCCTGGTCTGCTCCCACCATCGGCGCCGACGGCCTCGTCTCACCCGACGGCACCGCCTACGTCCAGCGGCTGGGCAGCGAAGAGGAACCGGGCGCCTGGTTCGTCACCGCCACACTCGGCCCGGACCGCCGCCCGGTGTGGCAGGCCCGCTTCGGCACGCACACTCCCGCCCGTCTGGTCACCGCGTTCACCGCCGCGCTCACCGACTCGCATCCCGTGTACCGCACTGCCGGCGAGCAGAAGCTGCCGACCCTCGACCCCCACCTGGTCACCCGCAGGTTCCTCGACGTGCCCGCGGTCTACCTCGCCGCCGCGCTGGAGGACCGCGTCCGCTCCCTCGCCGCCCGGCCCGCCGGCACGCCGACGGCCCCCATCCCCGCGCGGCACTCGCCGCCCCAGCGCGGCCACAGCCGCTAGCCCTCCCGTTCCCGCGCCGGAAGCACCCAGCCCTTGCCCCCCTCCTCCAACAGCAACACCGACGGGTACGACCTCGCCCTGCGCCTCCTGCTCGGCCTGGCGGCCCTCACCGTCCCGCTCGCCCACTTCGCCTGGCTGTGCGGCAACATCACCGCCACCCTCACGGGAGCCTCCTGGGCGCCCTACCAGCCCACCACCGCCCTGCTCCACCCCGAGCAGGTCTGGCCCACCGTGGGAGAAACGTCCCTGCTCATCGGCGCCCGCATCGTGCCCGTCGTCCTGCTCCTGGCCCTCGCCGCCGCGGTCGGCCTCCTGTGGGCCCGGCACAAGAGCCGGGGCAGTGGCCGGAAGAAAAAGATCACCGGCATGGCCAAGGCCCGGGACATCGAGCCCCTGATGGCCAAGGCGATCACCGACAAGGCCCGCTCCCTGCGGCCGAGCCTGAAGAACGCCAAGCACATCGACGCCAAGGACACCGGCATCCTCCTGGGCAACCTTCAGGGCACCAGGCACGAGGCCCGAATGGGGTTCGAGGACGTCGCCGTCGCGATCATGGCACCCCGCTCGGGCAAGACCACCTCGCTCGCGATCCCCTCCATGCTCAACGCACCCGGCCCAGTCCTCCTCACGTCTAACAAGGCCGCCGGAGACGCCTTCACCACCGCCTACGAAGCCCGGGCCCAGGCCGGGGCGGTGTGGGCCATGGACCCGCAGCAGATCGCGCACGCCGCCCGCGAGATGTGGTGGAACCCCCTCGCCTCCGCCAAAACGCTGGACGGAGCGAACCGGCTCGCCGGACACTTCCTCGCCGCCTCAGTGGACGCCTCCCAGCAGGGCGACTTCTGGTCCAAGGCCGGCAGCAACATCCTCTCCCAGCTCCTGCTGGCCGCAGCGCTCGACGAGCGGCCGATCACCGACATCATGCAGTGGCTCGCCTTCCCCGCCGACCGCACCCCGCTCGACATCCTGCGCGACCACGACTTCACCGCCGTCGCCGCCCAGCTCAAGGGCACCGTCGAAGGGCCGCCGGAGACCCGCGACGGCATCTACGAGACCGCCCGCCAGTACGCCGCCGCCCTCCTGAACTCCGAAATCGCGGCCTGGGTGACCCCCCAGAAGGACGTTGCTGAGTTCCGCCCGGAGCAATTCGTCACCTCCACCGACACACTGTTCCTGCTCAGCAAAGACGGCGGAGGCGGAGCCAGCGCGCTGATCGCCGCGTGCGCGGACTCCGTCATGCGAGCCGCAACCGCACAGGCCGAACGCGCCGGCGGACGCCTCGACCCACCCATGCTGGCCATCCTCGACGAGGCCGCCAACGTCTGCAAGATCGGCGACCTGCCGGACCTGTACTCCCACCTCGGCAGCCGCGGAATCATCCCGATCACGATCCTGCAGTCCTACCGCCAGGGCCAGAAGGTGTGGGGGGACGCCGGCATGGACGCCATGTGGTCCGCCTCCACCGTCAAGGTCATCGGTTCCGGCATCGACGACCCCGACTTCGCGGACAAGCTCTCCCGCCTGATCGGCGACCACGATGTCGAGACCCGGTCCACCTCCCACTCGGAGTCCGGGAAGTCGACGTCGGTCAGCATGCGCCAGGAGCGGATCCTGCCCGCCGACGCCATCCGCGCGCTGCCCAAGGGCACGGCGCTGTGCTTCGCCACCGGCATGCGCGCTGCCATTCTCGACCTGAGGCCCTGGTACCTGGAGCCCGGCGCCGACGAACTGTCCACCGCATCCAACCGGGCGTCGAAGGCCATCACCGCCCGAGCGATCGCCAAGGCCGCCCCGAACCAGGGCGTCTTCGGCCCAGCCGCCTGAGCACCGCAGCCCCGTCCCCAGCCACGCCGCCTGCCCGCAGACCCGCGCACCACCTGCTCGTGGGCGTCCCCGAGGCCGGCAGATCGCCCGCTGGCACGGCAGCGCCACACGCGCCCGCTCGCCCCGAACACCACCCCACCATCGAAGGACCCGAACCCTCGTGCAGTCCACCACGGACGAGGAGAAGTGGCGCGAATACCATGTCGCCCCGCGCTATCTCGCCGGTTCCAGCGGTGTCGCCGACCCCGGCTTCGCCCCGGTCTCCCACTGGCCGCACCACCACCTGGACGACGGCCCGTGCCAACTCGTCGTCACCTCCCCCGACCACCGCATCAGGATCGGCTGGTTCGGTGACGACTTCGACCTGTGGAAGATCACCGCAGCAGACGATGCCGTCTCTGCGCCACGCTGGACGGCCGTCTTCAACCACAACACCCCCGCCGAGATCGTTCTCGGTCTGACCGCTGCCCTGGCCGACGACTGGTCCGAAGACAGCGACCGCTTCCTCGACCGCCCCTCCTTCTACTGGGCTGCCGGTGTCACCCCGCTGTTCAACGCCGGCTGGAAGCGGGAAGCAGCCGAATACGGAACGGTGGAGATCGTCTCCCCCGACGGACAGGCCGGCGCCGTCATCGACATGCGCCGCAACCGCACGGTCACCCTGTGGGCCGGGCCAGCAGGCTGGGGCACACGTGCCGAGGCGACGTTCACCTCCGATACGCCCCCGCACCTGATCGCCGCCACGGCTGCCGCCCTCGTCGACCCCGCACCCGTCGTCAGGACACGGCGGATGATCCACCCGAAGGTGGAGCATCTCGTACAGCTCACCCCGCTCGAGTTGGCCCCGCCCCGAGCGGCACGGGCCCCCACACCACTGGACGTGCGGCGCATCGCCGTGACCGCCGCTCTGCAGCGGACATCCCTCAGCCGGAACGGCACCATCCAGGCGCGCATCAGCACGTCACCGCCGGTTCCTACGCCTGTCCGCACCGCTGCGGCGACGCCCCTCCTCCCTCGGCCCCACCGCTGACCCGGATACATCGACCATGACGATCACCGACCACCACGACATCTTCATCGGCTCCACCAGCGACGGGTGGACCTTCCTCCTTCTCAACCGCCGTATCCACCATGCCACTCCCATTCTGGCTGGAGCCGGCTTCACCGCGCGCGAGCATCGGGGCCGCACCGTTTACCTCCTGCCGCCAGAGACGTCGGAAGACGCCCACGAAAGCGTTGGCGTCGCGGCATACGGACTGATGAGCCACACCCACGACCTGGTCGACCTCGCCTGGACAACACGCCCACGGCCCGCAGGCACGACAGCCCGCCCCGACGTGAACATCGGCTTCCACGACGGCTCTGTCACGGCGAGTGCCACCACGGACCAGGCACAGGCCGTCCTCGCCCAGCACGGTTTCACGAACGCCGGCACGGACCGGGATTTCACGCTGCCCGACCGACTCGGCGAAGCGGACGCGATGAACACCGTGGTCCGCGCCGAGGCCCATTTGTTCCTCTGCGGAGTCAGCGTGCGCGTCGACCTCGGCATCGCAACGGTGCAGGACATCCCACCGGCACCGCCCCGTGCACGTTCCGCACCCATTCCGCCTTCCCCGCCGAGGGGCCGCAGCCGATGACGACCACCGAGACGATCCGCACGTCCGACCCGTCCCTGCCCGAACGCCTCCTGGACCTCGGCGCCGATTTCACTCGCCACCACGACGCCCTGAAGCTCATCAGCACGCTGAACGGCCTCGACTTGACGAAGGCGGTGGCCGAGCACATCCCCGTGACCCAGGCCCTTGCCCGCGGCTCGCTCGACCTGCGCCAGAGACTGGACAACGCCTCAGGAAATTCACCCTCCTGGGAGGGGCGCTGCGCCGCCGAGCGGATGATGCAGCTCGCCAACCTCGCCTTGCTCGCCGCCGACCACCTCAGCACCGCAGCTGGCCTTTCCTACAAGGCTGTCCACCACCGCCCCCACTTGTCGAAGGCCGAGAAGCACATCGAGTGCGCCAAGCAGCTGACCTCTCTCGGCGCCGAGGACTGCCTCACCGCCGCCGGCCTCCTCGCCCGTCAGATGTGTCGGCAGAACCTCATCCCGGCCCAACGGCCACCAGCGCTTACCGCCGCGCAGCACACCGCGCTGCACACCGTCGCCGCCGGCCACGTCGTCATCAACCAGGCGGTGAACAAGCCGCTGGTCGAACGTGGTCAGGAGCAGCTCGCCGTCACCACCCTCCGCTCGCTGGAGAACCGGGGCCTGATCAGCCGAGGACACGCTGCCTTCCCGCCGGACTCCGAGCGTCTCTGCCTCACCCAGCACGGCATCCGGGCACTGAGCGCTGTCCTGGAACAGCCCCGCTCGGCACCGCCCACGACCAGCCGCCCCGCCATCCGGCCCACGGCGGCCCGTTCGGCGGCCCGCTGACGGATGACGACACCGCCCAGCCCCGACCCCCTGTTCCCCATGAATGCACCCGAACCGCTGACACCGGTGGAGCGGCTGCTGGCACTCGCCGGTCTGTACACGCAGCACAACGACCGGATCGATCTCCTGTTCTCCGGCCGCTCCACGGTCAGGCCCGACGCGTACGTCGCCTCGGCCCTATGCCTGGAGCGCGAGGCCCTTGCCTGCGTCAAAACGGTCCAGCAGCAGCGTCTGCCCGCCATCGAGCCGGTGACCAGCGCCGTCGTGCGCCTCAAACAGATCGCCTACCTGACCGGTGGAGCCACCCGCTACCTCACCGCCGCCCAACACGCGCTCCCTGACGATGTGCACCTCGCGCGGCCCCATGCCCGCCGTGGGTTCGGCCAGCACATACGTCAGGCGCGGGAACTGACCGCCCTCGCTCCAGCGGCGGTCGTCGAGTCCGCCGAGCACATCGCCGCCAGACTGCCCGGCAGAACGCGCACCAGCGCCGCCGTTCCCTACATGGACGCCGCGCAACGCGGCGTCCTGCTCGAAGTAGCCCGCGGCCACGTACTGGTCACCGAACAGTACGGGCAGCGCGGCTACGGCCACAGCGTCTCCGTCGACATCAAGGTGCTGCACCACCTGGAAGCCCAGGGCCTGGTGATCCGCGAAGTCGCCACCGCACCCCCGTTCCTCTCCGGCGGACCACCACGCGACCGCGTGTGCCTGACCTCCCCAGGGCTCTCCGCTCTCGACTCGGTCATCGACACCCCGCTGCGCACCAGCCCGTCCCCGACTCTCCCCGTGCCCTCACCAGTAGCAGCGGCCACCGCCCGCGCGCGCCGCTGACACCACCCACAGCGCAGGCCCGACCCCCTCTTCTTCACTCAAGGAAGTGCCCGATTTCTGCATCTCCCACGCTCGTCTGCATTTCACTCGGTGCCGGCATCCAGTCCAGCACCATGCTTGCCCTCTCCGCTCAGGGCATCCTCCCGAAGGTCGACTACGCGATTTTCGCCGACACCGGTTGGGAACCCGAAGCGGTTTATGCTCACCTTGACCGCCTGGAACAGGAGATAGCCGCTCCCGCCGGGATACCCGTACTCCACGTATCGGCCGGAAATATCCGCGACGACGCCCTGAACCCGGATCACCGGTTCGCCTCCATGCCGCTCCACATCCTCAACAAGGACGGGCGACCTGGGATGACCCGACGGCAGTGCACCGGGGAATATAAGGTGAAGCCGATCAAGCAGAAGGTGCGCGAACTACTCGGCTACCCCTACCCGGCACGCATCCCGAAGGACGTTTTCGTCGAGCAGTGGGTAGGAATCTCCACGGATGAATTCCACCGCGCGAAGGACGCTGACGTCAAGTACATGCGTAACCGGCATCCCCTTCTGGACATGTCCTGGAGCAGAGCCGACTGCGTGCGCTACCTGACTTCACTCGGCCTCGCCGACACGCCAAAGTCGAGCTGCCTGGGATGCCCGTTCCACGGAAATGCGCAGTGGCGGCACATCAGGGACACCTCGCCGTCCGAGTGGGCGAACGTCGTCGAATTCGACGCAGCGATCCGGCAGGGCAATGCCCGCGCCAGCGCTACCGGCAACAGGCTGCTCGGCGAGGCGTTCCTGCACCGCTCCCGCGTCCCGCTCAGCGAAGCCCCCATCGATCACGTCACCGCCGCCGAGAGAGCCACCCTGCAGCCCGAACTGGGCGACGCCGACGTGCCGGAGGACGGTGTCGAGGACGGCTGCTCGCCCTGGGCGTGCCGTGGCGACGCCGACACGCTGACGCGGGACGACTTTGAGCTGGCCACGTGATCCTCGACCTCTTCGCGGGGCCGGGCGGCTGGAGCAGGGCCCTGCACGTCCTGGGCGTGCGCGACGTCGGACTGGAATGGGACCCGTGGGCATGTAAGACCCGAGCTGCGGCAGGCCAGTTGACCATCCGGTGCGACGTGGCGGGGTACCCAACCTGGCCGTTCATCGGCGGCACCCGAGGGGTGATCGCCTCGCCGCCATGTCAGGCGTGGAGCATGGCCGGCAAGCGCCTGGGCCTGCTCGACCAACCGCTGGTGCACGAGGCGGTCGCCGAGCTGGCCACCGGTCGCGACACCCGCGAACGCCTCCTCGCCGCCTGCCATGACAAGCGCTCCCTGCTCGCCGCCGAGCCGATGCGCTACCTCTACGCCCTGAACGCGGTCGGCGAGCCCGAATGGGTCGCCATGGAGGAAGTACCGGACGTGCTGCCACTGTGGAAACAGTACGCAGCTGTCCTGCGCGGCTGGGGGTTCTCCGTCTGGTACGGCATCCTCAACGCCGCCGACTTCGGCGTCCCGCAGACCCGAAAGCGAGCGATCCTCCTGGCCTCCCGCGTACGCACGGCGCAGCCGCCCACGCCCACGCACGCCCGACTCGCCGAGCCAGAATCGCTGTTCGGCCCGGGCCGCGCTCGCTGGGTCAGCATGGCCGAAGCCCTGGGAAGGGGAGCGACCGACCGGCCCGTGCCCACCGTCTGCGCAGGAGGTGGGCCCGGCGGCGGCCCCGAACCGTTCCCTTCGGGTTCTCGCAAGACGCTGTCTGACGCCCGCAAGCGCGGCACCTGGATGCCCCGGCCGGACGGGGCGGTCCTGCAGTCCCGCCGGGAAGACGCAGGGTGGGCGGTCCGGCACGGCGCCCGCGACGACCTCGCCGCTGACACTCCGACGCCCACGTTCCCCGCAGAGGCCCACCACTGGGCGTGGTCCCTGCGCAGCAACAACCAGGCCAACGCCACCGTCCGTCCGCTGTCCGAGCCGGCCGGCACGCTGTTCTTCGGGCATCGCGCGAACGAGTGCACCTGGGTCGCCGAATCCACCACACCCTGGGCCACGGACACCGATGCACCGGCCGTTCCCGAGCCGATCCGGATCACCGCCCGCGAGGCCGGCCTCCTGCAGACCTTTCCCGCCGACTACCCCTGGGCCGGCAACAAGGGCCAGCAGTTCTCGCAGATCGGCAACGCCGTTCCCCCACTGCTCGCCGGCCACCTCCTCGCTCCGCACCTCGACGTCACCCTCGACCCCGACGACTTCACCCTCGCCGCCTGATGTCCCACGCACCCGAACCCGACGAACACGACCTGGACGCCGTCCCACCGCCCCAGCCGGTGTTCCACGTCGAGCAGGCCCTCCTTGGAGCCCTCCTCCTCGACCCACACCGCCTAGACGACGTGAACGGCATCACCGCCGACTCGTTCTCCACCGCCGCGCACGCCGCGCTGTACGCCGCAATCAGCACCGTGCCGCGGCCCGACCCTACCGAGCACGCGAGGAACACCAAGTGGCTCGACCTCGTGCTCACCACAGGCCGGGAGCAGGCGCGCGGACTGACCGCCTCCTACCTGCACGCCCTCATTCAGGTCTGCCCCTGGCCCAGCCACGCCCCCGCCTACGCCCGGATGGTCGAGGCCGAGCACGCCCGCCGCCGCCTGTTGACGGCCGTCAAGCGCCTCATCCACACCGTCCACGACGGCTCTCTCCCGCACCCCGTCCATGCTGTGCTCACCCAGGTCGACACGCTCGCCGCGGTCGTGGATGACACCGCGCACCGCTTTCCCCCGCGCTCCGGCATCCTCCCTCGCACCCCGGCACCGCCCCCTACCCCCGCCCCCGACCACGACGAGGCGGTCGAGGAAGAGCAACTACTGCTCGCTACCGCCACCGCCCGCCCGGACGACATCGGCACCGTCCGCTGGCTGCTCCCCGACGACCTCACCCTGCCCCTGCACGCCGGCCTGTGGCAGTGCCTGACCACCCTCGCCCGCCGCAACGAGCCCGTCGACCCCGTCACCGTCCTGTGGGAAGCCCAGCAGCGTGGCCTGCTGGACGACGGCAGCGAGCCAGGCAAAATCCTCCGCATGCTGGCCGAACCGGCCGGATCCGTCGGCCACTGGGGCGAACGCGCCCTGCAGCGCTCCCTCCTGACCACTGCCGGAGGCACCGCACGGCGCATCGAGGCGTGTGCCGACGACCCGGCGAACACTCCATTCCAACTCGTCGTCGGCGCCCGCCGAGCCCTGGCCGACATCGCCGCCGTCCGCACCCGCTGGCAGCACGCCACCGGAACCACCCCGCCACAGCAGCGGCGAGCGGCGCCCGCCATCCGCGCCGGCCCGCCGACCACCACGGCCGCACACGCCGCCCGGCCCACACGAGCGACCCGATAACTCCCAAGTACGCCGGTGGCCACGCCTGCAGGTCCGGCTACCGGCAGAACAGATGAGACCCCCACGTGACTTCCGCCATCGACGCCCATGTCCGCCTCGACACCCACCCCACTCACCCAAGCGCCGTGCAAGCAGTCCTGACCGGCAGCCAGGCCCACGTCGCCTCCACGGCTCTGGAGGCTGCCGGCTGGAGTGTCGCCGCCACAGGCGTCCTGGTCCTGGCACGCATAGATCACGAGGAGCCCTACTGGGCCGCCGACGCCGCCCAGCACCTGATCAGCGAAGGCATCACCGTCGAGATCACCCCGCGCCTCCAAGAGGCCATCGACGAGGAATGGACCTGGACGGGCGACCCGATGCCCTGGTGCACCCGCAGCAAAATCCGCGAGGTCTCCAACCAGGCGCAGAAGGTCCACGACGACATCCGCAACGGCCACCTCCTCATCCACGCCCACGCCCACGACGGCCGCACCACCGTCGCGGTCGGCACATACCTCCACCGGGGCGGCAAGTCCGTCTACCTGCACGGCGAGGATCATCTGCGTCAGGTCGCCGACACCTTCAACTCCCCCGCGGAGGCACTGGTGGCCTTCGAGAAGGTCCACGCGGCCGAGATGCGTCCCGGCCCGGCACCCCTTACCGACACCGAACGCGCCGCCCTCGAAACCCGCTTGGTCTTCGACGTCACCACAGCCAAGCCCCGATCGTCCCGCCTCGAACCGGAGGCCGTCCCCGTCTATCTGGCCGATGCCGGCGACCACGACGCCCTCCTCGAGAGCTTCCTCGACGCGCACGGCGAGTTCGAGAAGTGGCGGACCTGGTCCGATGAAACGACCCACGTCATCCACGAATCGCAGACCCTGCGCATCGAACGCATCCACGAAACCCTTGCCCACGAAACTGCCTGGACCGTGGCCGCCTACGAGACACCCGTCTCCGACCGCATGTGGGTCCTCACCGCGACCGGCGACACCCCTGCCCCGGTGCTGCAAAATCTACTCATCCACCTCGCCGACGGCGACGGCTGGGACGCGGTCATCAGCACCTCAGCGGACGAGAAGATTGTCACCGCAGCCACCCAGCCGCTCTCCGACGCCGGATGGGAGCACACCGTGAACGGGCGATGGATCCGCTGGACCTCCCCCGGCGGGGGCGCGGGCGTCCAATTCGACGCCTTCGCCGCACAACACGCGAGTCAGAACCTGGCAACCTGGACCATCTGGGCCGGGCTCAACTCGAACCGCCCCACATGGGCCATCACCGCGTCCCCACACACCCCGAGTCCGCTGCTTGCCGACCTCTCCGAAACTCTCGCCCACGAGACCGGCACGCGCCAGGCGCAGCAGGGCCGTGAACACAGGCCCCGCCTCACCGCCGGCGTGTCGGCGGCTCTGGCGATCACGGCTGGCCGACCCGTCAGCCGTTCACGCTGATCAGCGACCCGCACGAGCGGGGCAACATCGCGCGAGATCGCCGGTTGGCCAAACCGGCGATCCCGCGCACCATGGGTACGCTCTCCCGCACGTCGAGAGGCTCCTCCCACGACCGCAAACACGACATAGAGTGCAGCCCGCCACGAGGCCAGCCGCTGCAGGCGATCACGCCGCCGCGTAGCTTGCCCGGAACAGATCCTGCGCCCGCTCCACGTCCCTCGGCGTACGCAGTTGCACCTCCAGATCTCCCGTTCCGTGGTGGCCGAGACCGGAGACATCCCGAGTGAAGCCCGGAACGAGGTCGACGTCCTTCGGGTCGACCTTCAGGTAGACCAGCAGCTTGCTGCGCTGCGGCGGGCACAGGCAGGCGAAGTTCCGCAGCCGCTGATAGGCCCGGTAGGTCTTGCGCTCCACCCGGTTTACGCCGTCCCCAAGCCCACGCAGAACCTCGTCGACCGCGCCCGCCAACTCGCGCATCGCCACGCCCTGGTCATCATCCGCCGCCCGGGCAACCGTCTGGCGCCGTGCCCGGCGGGCCACGTGCATGCCGCTACTCACGGAGGCCACGGTCTCAAGTCCGAGCAGGTCGCTGCCGAAGAGTCGGTAGCGGACCAGGTCGATCGAGCGCCGGTGCTCGCGCACGGCACGCACGTCGTAGCGGGTGAAGTCGCCGGCGATGCAGATCAGTCGCGGGCCGCTCCACAGGACCTGGGACGCCGCCATCACCCCGAGCCGGTCGCGGACCAGGTGCTCGAACTCGGCACGGTGGTCCATCAACCAGGCCAGATAGAACAGGCCCTGATTGATGACGCCGGCGTCCGTGCCTCGTTTGTACTCGACGATCACCGGCGACCCGTTCTCATCCAGCCCAAGCGAGTCGATCCGGCCCCCATGGAGCGGCCCGGTGCCGTACTCGCTCGCCAGGAACCGCACACCGAGCATCGTCCCCATGTGTGCCTCGACGAGATCCTGCACCTCAGCCTCGAACTCAGCAAGGCACGGAGTGACCTCAATCACGCTTTTGCTCGCCATATTCGTGCGGAACAACGTCAAGCCCGACACTTCCCCCTCCTCCACTCGGGATCCCTAACGCCGAACAGGTGCCGATTTGTTTCCGCGAAGGGCTTCGAGGGTGTGAAGATGGCGTGAGGGGCATTGTCGAGACCACCGGAGGGCTTTGCATCCCACGGCTCACCGCAAAGGCCGTCCCAACACTCCTGCATATCTGACTAACCGTTACTGGCTGGCAGTGCTTGCAGGATCCCGCGTCTGGACCGCACCACGGCTCGATGGACAATCAGTCAGCAGCTCGGCAATGGCCCGCCGCAGACCTACCGGTCGTACCCCAGCCCAAGGCGGGACGGGTATTCTGCCCTACGTACGGGTAGCCATCTCGACCTCGTCCGAATTGTCCGCCACTCCGCCCAACCTTGGGCAGCCTTGGAAGGCTCTGAACTCCATGCAGCCACGATGCTCTCTGGGATCTGCTCCTGGAGCGTCCGGTGTGCTGCGCGGGCTCCGGGCAAGCGTGCTGGCGGCGTTGTGCGTACTGCTGCCGTTGGCTGGACACGTTCTGGTGCAGTGCCACGCGCCTCAGTGGCTCATCGTGGCCGGACTGGCTGCGGCGGTTGGCACCGGAGCGGCAGTGCTCTCACGGAAGCGGCTGACGGATACCCAGCTGCTCTCAGCACTTGGCGTTGCCCAGCTGGCGTACCACGCCGTCTACTCCCTACCTGACGCATGTGCGGCAGTGACGGCAGCCAGCTATTTCGACAATGGTTGGGCCTGGATGGTCGAACCTGAGGCAGCCGGTGGTTCACCTCCCGGTGCGATGCTGGCCGGCCACCTGGCCATGGTGTTGCTGGCCGCTCGTCTCCTAGGCGTCACCGAACGCCTGCTGTGGCGGAGCAAGACGCTGTCGACCGTCATCCGGCGTTTGCTGTCCTTCTTGTGGCCGCTGCTACGCCGTCACCAGTGCAGCGGCCCTGATAACAAGATCCCTCAAATCAGCGCACCGCTGAAGTCAGCGCTGTTGGTAGGGCTGCATGAAGGCAGAGCGCCGCCGCCGCGACGGGACAGCACCTTCGTCCCTCTCCGGCCGATGCCGATCGGCGGTCTCTGCTTACCCTGAGGGGCCGGCGCAAGGGTGACCGCCCCGGAAGGCCGGTGCCCTCATTCCCGGCGCCACGCTGCGCCGGGAGATTCAGAGAGTTTCGCACCATGAATGTCATTCATGAGCGTGCCGTCCTCACGACGCCACGCTGTCTCGTCGTATCCGCCGAGCTCACGGCCCGGAGTTTCTCCGCAGTGGTGACGGTCCTCGGCACGGGTACGCGGAGGAACTTTCCCTTCCTCTCTGGCTCAGCCCTCATCCGCGCTTCTGCTGCCCATGAGGTCTTCAAGGACCTAATCGGCAACCAATTGACGACACGGGGGAGGCAGTAACGTCATGCAGTATTTGATCGACCAGGCACGCGTCTACCGTGCTCGCGCCACTGCTCATACCCTGCACTTGGGCGGACTTACAGAGCGCACAAGGCCGCGAGCGATGTTCATCGCCTGTTCCGATGCCCGCTTCACTCCCGCCCTGATCACAGCGGCCCGGCCTGGAGACCTTTTCGAACTCCGTACGCACGGCGGAGAGATCCCGGCCTACACTCCCGACACTCCGACCGGTGAGTCACGGACGATTGAGCATGCCGTCAATGAGCTGAACGTTTCGGACATCATCCTCTGCGGCCACTCACACTGCGAGACCGTTCCCACGGCTCTGCGCGATGCCCTGGCAGCCTCGGACAAGGCCGAGGCGGACCACGCCGAACGTGTCCCGCTGACTGGAGACCTCACCGCAGCTGGGCACTGGCACGTCCTGGCACAGCTCGACAACCTCAGCAACTACCCATGCGTTGTGCCACGGCTGGCCGACCGATCCCTACGCCTGCACGCGTGGTTCCATGAGCTCGAAACCGGCGCGACGCTGGCCCACCACGCCCGAGCCAACGCCTTCCTGCCTTTGTAGACACCCGCTCTGGCTCACACCTCCGTCCGGGGCGAAACCCTCGCCCCGGACGGCTCCGTGCCTGGCATGGAAAGGGCGGCGGGCTCGGCCAGTCGCACAAACGTCACAGCGCGGGCCATCATGCCAGAAGCGGTCCCGTAGTGAGCGTGAGGGCAGCCTCCCCAGCGATGCCCAGCGCCAGGGACAGGGCAGCCGCCGTATAGGCGGTGACGGCCGACCAACGGCCCAGGACAGTGTGCGTGTCGACTATTGTCTCATCGGCTGTGGTGAACAAGGGAGCGAGCCAGCGCAAGTAGTAGAAGAGGGAGGCCACGGTGTTGGCGACGGCGAAGGCGGCAAGCCAGGTGTAGCCGCCGTCGATAGCCGCGCTGAAGATCTCAAGCTTGCCGAGAAATACGCCGGTGGGCGGGGTGCCGACGAGGCCGAGAAGGCAGACGACAAGTACGCCTGCGAGGCCGGGATGGCTGCGGGCGAGTCCCCGGTAGTCGGCAAGGGTACGAGCAGCCGGGAGTTCCGTGACTACAGCGAAGGCACCGAGATTGGTGGCGGCGTAGGCGGCCAGGTAGAACAGCAGACTCTTCTGGGCGATATCGCTGTAGGTGGCGACGGCCAACGCCATGAGAAGGTAGCCGACCTGACTGATGGTCGAGTATGCAAGCAGGCGTTTGACGGAGGTCTGGAAGAACGCCGCGAGGTTCCCCAGGGTCATGGTGACCGCGGCCAGGATCGCAAGGAGCAGCGGCCAGTTGACGTCGCTGTTGGGTAGTGCCTGGTGAAGTAGGCGGTATCCGGCGATCAGTCCGCCGACCTTGGGGAGGGTGGTGACGTACGCGGCGACGGGTGTCGGGGCGCCGTCGGTGACATCGGGCACCCAGAAGTGGACCGGTACCGCGCCGACCTTGAAGAGCAGGCCGGCGAGTACCCCGACGAGTCCAACAGCGACAAGTCCGTAGGAAGCGGCTGGCTGACCCGCCTGGAGTTCGCTGTAGTGGGTGCCGCGGCCGGCGCCGTAGAGGAGCGCGGTGCCGGCGAGCATAGCGGTGCCGAGTAGGGCGCCCATCAGGTAGTACTTCAGAGCGGCTTCCGTACTGCGGGCGTCCTTGGCGAAGCCTGCGAGCGCGTAGGCGGGGATGCTCGCCAGCAGGTAGGCGGCGAACAGCATCAGGAGATCGTTTGCCCCGATCAGGGCGAGAGTCCCCGCGCCAGTCAGCAGCAGGAGCACCCAGTACTCGGTTTCGCGTTTGTGGCCACGCACGGTCTCCACCGACATGCCGATGATCAGCAGCAGAGCGGCGAGGACAATGAGTCGGCCGACGTCGGTGGCGGTGTCGACGGCGAACGCGGCGGAGAAGACGGTCTGTTCCCGGTCCGTAGTCATGGTGACGGCGGTGGCCACCAGGCCGACAGCACAGGCCACGGCTGCCAGGGCAGCGATGATCCACTGACGGCGGCGGGGGAGCCAGGAACCGGTGAGGAGGCCGATTACTGCGGCGCCGAGGAGGGCGAGTTCCGGCACGAGGGCCGTCAGGTTCTCGTTCACCGTGCCACCTGTCCGGTCAAGGTCCGGCTGGCCGGTTCGATGACGTCCAGGAGCCAGCGCGGGGCGACGCCGATCACCAGGGCCACCGCCAGCAGGGAGACGGTGGACAACGCTTCGGTACCTCTCAGGTCACCGATACCACCGGTGGGAATGGTTTCGGGCAGGCGCGGGGTACCGAGGAACATGCGCCGCAGCGCGGTCAGGAACAGGGCCGCGGTGATCAGGATGCCGGTCACTGAGATGGCGGTGGCGATCGCCTGGGAGGCCAGGCTGCCGGTGAAGATCTGGAACTCGGCGATAAAACCGGAGAAGCCGGGGATGCCGAGACTGGCGAACGCGGCGACGGCTGTGACTGCTGCGAACCGCGGGGTGTGGGCGGCCAGGCCGGAGTAGGAATCCATCGCATAGGTGCGACCGCGGTCGTGGAGCACTCCGGCGAGCAGGAACAGGGCTCCGGTGATCAGGCCGTGGCTGACCATCTGGGTGACCGCTCCGGTCACCGCCAGGGAGCGGGCCTGAGCGTCGCTGCCGGCGAGCGTCCCGGCTGCACCGATGGCGAGGATGATGTAGCCCATGTGGTTGACCGACGTGTAGGCGATCATGCGTTTGAAGTCCGTCTGCGCCAGCGCCACCAGGGCCCCGTAGACGACGGAGACGGCGCCGACGATCACGATGACGAGCGCGTAGCGGCGCCAGCTGCCAGGCAGCAGCGGCATGGCAATGCGGACGAACCCGTAGGTCCCCATTTTCAGAAGGACACCGGCGAGGATCGCCGAGCCGGTGGCGGGAGCGTCGGTGTGGGCGGGCGGCAGCCAGGTGTGGAACGGCACGGTCGGGGTTTTGACCGCCAGTCCGACGCCGATGGCCAGCAGCACCAGGCTGGCGTACACGCCGCGGCCGGCGAGCGGGTTGCTACGGGTGAGGTCGACGATGTCGAAAGTGTGCGGGTCGGCTGCCAGGTAGAGGCCGATGAAGCCGAGCAGGAGGGCGAGGGAGCCGATAAAGGTATAGAGAAAGAACTTCAGTGCTGCGTCGCGAGCCCGTTCGCCGTGTCCCCAGCCCGCGATGACGAAGAACATGCCGACGATGGAGAGGTCGAAGAAGACGAAGAACAGAATGAGGTCGAGGGCGACGAACAGGCCGACACTCACGGTCTGCAGGAACAGGAACAGGCAGACGTAGGGACGCACCCGCCGCTTTTCGCGCAGAGAGTGGACGGCGACACACAGGAACAACAGGCAGGTCAGGGCGACCATGGGCAGGGACAGACCGTCGACGCCGACGTGGTAGCCGACGCCGGCACTGGGGATCCAGCGCACGCGCTGCTGGTACTGCATTCCGCCATCGGGGTCGAAGCCCACCCACAGTGCGACAACGAGGGCCAGGTCGGCCGCCGCGGTGGCGATCCATGTCCAGACGAGCACCCGATCGGGAACGAGGCGCGGCAAAAGCAGCAGCGCTGCACACACGAGCAGCGGCAGGAAAGTGACGACGCTCAGCACAGGGGTTACCTCACCAACAAGATGATCAGGACGAGCACGGCGATGCCGACGGCGGCCTGTGCGTAGTACTGGTGGAGCAGTCCGGTCTGCGGTCGGCGTGCCCAGCGGCCGAGATTCCGCGCGCTCGTGGCTACAGCACGGACGGCAGCGTCGATACCGCCGTCGTCCAGGCGCCGCGTGAACCGGGCCGTCGCGAGGCCGCCGCGGGCGGTCTGCCGTACGGCGCCGTCGACGACGCGGTCGTCGAAGTCCGCGAGCGTTCGTGCCAGTCCCTGCACGGGGCGGACGACTACGGCTCGCGTGATCTGCTCCAAGTAGAACCAGCCTTCGGCCCATCGCACGGCAGCGACCGGTGCGGACACCGGGTGGGACGCCCGCCGCCAGGCCAAGGCTGCGGCTGCGATCGCGACGCCGGCCGACAGGCCGAGCTCCCACGGCTCGGGCGACGGTTCGCCCGGGGCGCCGACCAGCCGCTTCAACCAGGACGCCGGTCCGGGCAGGGCCAGTACGCCCAGCACCGCCGCGGCGAGGGTGAGGGTGCAGAGGGGTGCCAATGCCAAACGGGGGACGCGGCGGATGCCGCGCTGCTCGGTGTCGTAGCCGGCCTGCGGACTTTCCGGGAGAGGGCGGGTGACGTACCAGAGGGCCTTGATGCTGTACACGGCGGCGACGGCGGCTGCCGCGAGGCCCACCACGTAAAGCGCGGTCCCCTCGGTGCGGGCGGCGGCGAGTACCTCGTCCTTGGCCGCCCACAGGGACAGGGGCGGCAGCCCGGCCAAGGTGAGTGCGCCCACGGTGAAGGTCACCCCGACCAGTCGATACGAGCGGGCCGCGCCGCTCAAGGCCGGCAACTGCTTGGTGCCGAGCGCTGTCAGCCAGGCGCCTGCAGCCAGGAACAGACCTGCCTTGGTGGCTGCGTGGGCGAGGAGCTGCGTCGTACCCGCCGCAACTCCGCGGCTGCCCGCGGCGAGAACCATGAACCCGATCTGCGCGGCGGTGGAGGCCGCGAGGAGCTGCTTGAGGTCGGTCTGGGCCACCGCGACCAACCCCACGGCCAAGGCGGTAACCGCGCCGGTCCAGGCGACCAGTGGACCGGCCCAGGTGGTGGCGTCCAGCAGCGGGACCAGGCGCAGCAGCAGATAGGCACCGGCGGCGACCATGGTTGCCGAGTGCAGCAACGCCGACACCGGGCTTGGGCCTTGCATGGCCCGCGATAGCCAGAAGGAGAAGGGCAGTTGGGCGGACTTGCCGAGGGCGGCCACGACGATGCCCGCGGTGATCACATGCAGCCACGGCGAGTCCGCGCGCGAAAGAGCATCCAGCTCCAAGGACCCGATACCGCCGGCCACGGCGGCTCCTGCCGCCAGGTACAGACCGAGGTCGGCGGCGCGGGTGGTGAGGAACGCGACATCGGCGGCCACTGTGGACTCGGGTCGCCGCCACCAGTAGCCGATCAGGGCCCAGCTGGTCGCGCCCATAACCTCCCAGGCCATCAGCAGCAGCGGCAGCGTGGTCGCCGTGACGGTGACGAGCATGGCGCCGGCGAAGACCAGCATGAGCCCGAAGAACCGGCCCCGGTTGTCGTCGGCGTTGATCTCCCCCGCTGCGAAGGCCAGGACGGCGGTGGTGACGGCGGCGACAGTGACCACCATCACCGCGGACAGGCCATCCACCGCCAACCCCGCGTCCATCCCGGCGAACAGTGACGCACTGGCGGCAGGCCTGGTCACCGCGGCAGCCACCGCCACACCGAGCGTGGCCGCGGCCAACGTCACGCCGATGGCGGGAACCAGCCGGCTGCTGCTCCGCCCCATGAGCGTGAGCACCGCTCCCCCACCGAGGGGGAGCGCGATCAGTAGCCAGAGCACCGCGCTCATCCCTTCAGGTCCTCGGCCATGTCAGTCATGTCGACCTGCCGGGCGCGGTAGATGGCGGTGGTGACGGCGAAGCCCATGGCCATCTCGACGGCCATCGCCACCACGGCCGCCACGATCACCACTTGACCGCTGCCGGCGGCGGGGGCGAGAAAGTACCAGAAGTCGGCGGCGGCGACGATCACCCCGCCGATCATCAGCTCGATCCCCATCATGATCATCACGATGGACTGCTGGGAGAGGGCACCGAACAGGCCCGTCGAGAACAGGCCGGCGGCGAGGACCAGGAGAAGTTCGAACGTCATCGGCCCACTCCCCCGCCGGCCGGATCCTGCGCGGGCCGCTGGTCGAGGTCGTCTCCGAAGCGGTCGTAGCGCCCGCGGTGGGTGGCGAGCACGACGGCGCCGACCATGGTGGCCAGCAGCACGAATCCGAGCGTGACCATGGTCAGCATCTGGTCGCCCATCAACGACATGCCGACCTGGAACGTGGTGTCCTTGGGCCGCGTCCCTCTGCGGTCGGGCCAGGGCACGAGGAAGATTCCGGCGACCATCGCGGCGAACACGAGGCCGCTGATGACCAGTGAGCCGCGTGTGTTGTGGAGCATCGACATCGGCATCAGACCGGCCGGATTCATCATGTACGCGATCATGAACACCGCCATGATCACCATCTCCATGACCATCATCAGCACGATCACCACGCCGAGATACGGCAGCCCCAGCACGGTCACCACCCCGCCGACGCACACCAGGGAGCCCAGGAGCGCGAAAGTGACTCGGGCCATGGAGTTCAGGGTGAACACCAGGACGCCGCCGGTGAGGGCGAGCACGCCCAGTACCACCAGCAGCACCGTGCTCGTCAGGCCCATGACGCTCCTTCCCTACAGGTTGAGATTGACCAGGGCCGGCACCAGGGCTTGCACGATCGACAGCGGGAGCAGTACCACCCAGGCCAGCTCCACGTACCGGTCGGCACGGATCACCGGCATGCGCCGCAGCACCCACACCAGCAGCCCCAGCACCAGCAAAGTCTTGATCAGCGACCACGCCCAGGTCTGCAGTCCCGGTCCGGCTCCACCTCCCAGGAACAGCGGCACCGCCATCGCCGCACCGGCCGCCAGCCACAGCCACCGCCCCGCCTGCAGCAGCAGCCGGTCCACGCCGGACGTCTCACCCAGCACGCCACCGGCGACATCACGACCGGCCGGGTAGGCGAAGGGGCCCAGAAAGCTGAACGCGAGCACACCGGCCAAGTAGACGACGAACGCGAGCGGCATCCACACCGCGTACCACAGGCCGTGCTGAGCACCGGCGACTTCGGTGACCCGCAGGGACTGCGCCCCGGTGGCAGCCGAGATCAGGGCGAACATCAGCGGCAGTTCGTATGCCAGGCCCTGGGCGAGGAAGCGGTATCCGCCGATGAGACTGAAAGCCGCGTTCGGGCCCCAGCCGACCAGCCACAGCGCGGCCCAGGTCATCACCTCCATCGCGTTGAACCACACCACCCCCACCGAGAGATCGGCGACGACGTGGTTCCCGAAGGGGATGACCAGCGTGGACAGAACGGCTGCCACCGGCACGACGACCACGCCGATCCGCCACAGCAGCCGGTCCGGAGCGGGCATACGGCGCTGCTGTGTCAGCAGTGCCTGAGGCACGGCAAGAAGTGGCCGCACCATAGCTGTCGGGGTGACCGGCCGGCCCGCGCTTCGGGCCTCCAGCGCCGCGTTGCCGGCCACGGCCACCAGGGCGAAGCCAAACAGCGCGGCCGGGGTGGCCAGCAGCATCCACCACTCTCCCTCATCAACCACGAGCGAGCTCCCGCTGGGTGAGGGTCAGTTCGTCCGGGTCCGGATCGAGGCTGGCGACGATGAGCCGGGCCGCGCTCAGCTCGGCTCCTTCCAACATCTGGGGCAGCAGCTTCGCCAGGGCGACCGAAGGCGGCCGCGCGGCGTCCCACCGGCCCCGCGGACTCTCCTGAGTCGCTGGATCGAGTGGTGCGGTGTCGTCCAACCGCAGTACATCTCGTACTACATCGGTGAGCCACTGCCGGTAACGGGCCGGCACGTCCCCGCCCGCCCGCGCTGCGGGACCGGTGACGCCCGCGGCCCGCGCATCGGCCGTACTCACTGGGCCGATGCCGCGACTCAGCCAGTACAAGGTCCGAGACCTTCCGACGCGTCGGGCAAGGCGCTCTACACGTGGCAGTACCTCCTTGGTCTGCGCCTCGTCCAGCATGTCGTCGCGAAGCCGTTGCGCCTCTACTGCCTGGGCGGGCCAGCCGACCACCGACAACAGCCGACCCAGACTGTCCAGATGCGCAGCCGCTCGCCACCGGGCGGCCTCCCCCGCGTGCACCACCTCACCCGACGCGGCACGTAGCCAGGGCCTCGTCCAGAAGGCATCAGCCGACCCGCTGGAGGGCGGCGCGGCGAGATCGGCCTGCTGAATGACATCGCCCTGCAGCACCACACGGATGACCAGTCCTATGGGCCAGTCAGCCAGGAACGGCCCCAGCGGCACGTGCAGGCGGTCCAGCGTCAGACCGTCGCGGTCCTCGCCCGGCTCGGCCATCGGCAGCCCACCCGGCATCTCCATGTCCCCGTGCCCGTGACCGCCGTGGCCTTCATGACCGCCGGGGCCGCTGCCACGGCCCCCATGGTTCTGCTGACCGTCCCCGCCATTACGACCGTCAGGCTCGTGCTCCGCTTCTCCATGGGATCCCGCGTGGCCGGCATCGCCGTGACCATGGCCTCGGTGGCCGGCATCGCCGTCTCCCTGGTGCTCGCCGCCGCTGCCAGCGCCCGCCGAACCGTCGTGGTGCCGTCCGGTCTCTGCGTCGCCACTATGACCCCTGTTGTCCGCCTCCCGGTCGGACGGCACCTGCGCCTCGCTGCCATGCTCCCCAGGTGTGTGGTGCCCGTCGGCTCGGTCCGGACCGATGTGCGAGTGGTCCGCTGCGCCCAGCCGGGTCCGGCCGGCATCGAGAACCGATGCCACCTCGCCGACCGTCGTCACCTGCATGCGAACACGTGGCTGCGGCATGTCCTGCCACAGCCGATCCATTGCTGAACGTAGCTGCGGGCAGTCGGGGCCCACAACCAGCATGAGGTCGGCCTCGGCAGGGGTCGTTGCCGCCGGCCAGTCCCGCGACCGCAACTCCTTCTCGAGGGCCAGCCGCACCCGTGTCCCGCCCGGCGTAACCGCCAGCAGCACACGTGGCCGGGCCGCGGCTGCGCGCGTCAGGACGGCTGCTAGGCCCATCGCAGCGCTCCCTCGCGCCATGCGTAGACCACTCCGGCGAGAAGGACCGCGAGGAAGACGAACATCTCGATAACCGCGCTCGGCCCCATCGCGGAGATCACGAGCGTCCACGGGTACATGAAGACCATCTCCATGTCGAACGCGAGGAAGAGCATCGTCACCGTGTACCAGCGCGCATGAAAACGACTGACCGCGTGTTCGGACGGCTCCAGCCCCGACCCGAACGGCTGCACGGGCAGCGGTGCCGATGAGATCCGCAGCGCCCACGCGGCCCCGTAGAGACCCACTACCGCGAGCAGGGCCACGGCCAGCAGGGACAGCGCAGCCGTAAAGCCGCTCACCGGAGCGCACCGCTCACCACGCACCCCGGCAGGAGAGCGGCGGCCACAGGCATGTCCGAGCGCTCGCTGCCTACACCGCCCGTGCGGTCTGTCGCCCATACCATGTTCCGCTACTCCCTCCGCTGCCAGACAACACTGCAGGTACCCCCGTGGGGCATGCTGAATCCGGGAAGCTCCAGGCCCAAGCACCGGCATGGTTGCGACTCATCCGGCCGTGCTGTGGACAAGGCGCTACCGCTACGGTGCCCGAGGGGGGAGCCCCGCGCGAGACGGCTGAGTCAATCGGTGCCGCACGGACGATGCGGGCCGCGGGGACAGAAGTCAGAGGGGCCCCGCGGGACTAGGCAGGGGACGCAACGAACCGTGGCCTCGAAAAGGCTCACGGCCGTTCAGCGCGTCGGCCGTGCCAGCGGATGCACTCATGGCTGCCCGTCCTGCGCACGTCGGTTCCCTCGCAGCGAGAGGAGGGTGATCACCGCCATAGCGATCATGACGGTGGTCGAGATCAGGAAGGCGGGGGAGGTCGGCTCAGAGGCCGAGGCGCCGACGACCACGTACGCGGCGGTACCGGGCAGTACGCCGACGGCCGTCGCGGCGACGAACGACCAGAGCCGGATACCTGAGAAAGCGGCGGCGAAGTTGACCATCTGGAAAGGAATGCCGGGGACGATGCGGAGCAGCAACATGCTTCGGAAGCCCTGATCGGTAAGGCGGCGATCCAGGGCTACAAGGACCTTCTTCCTCAGCAGTGGCCGGAGTGCCTCTCGTCCAAGGCTTCGACCGAGGAGGAAGGCCAGCACTGCACCCAGTGTGGTTCCGACGACAGCCAGCGCCACGCCCTCGACACCGAACAGAACTCCGACGACCGCGTTGAGCAGGGGCTTCGGAAAGAATGCAAGGGTGGCGAGGGCGAAAACGAGGACGAAGGCGGGTGCGGTCCACCCCTCGAACGGCCCGGAGGAGAACCCCTGGGACAGGAGTCGACGTGGGCTCCACAGGAGCAGAGAGCTTGCCGCAGCCGCCATCAGCACGATGAGGAAGGCCAGCCGGGCAAGCGGTGGTATGCGCACCAGGCGAGTGTCATGGGGCCCTGAAACTCGGACAGGAAACGAGACGCTGGCCGACCGACTCGCTCGCCCTGCCTCCGGCGCGGCGGTTCCAGGCGCTGCCCCGTTGAATTCGCGCCGTGCAGGTGGGCCCGGCCGCCGAGGGCCAGGGGAGATCACCAACATCAGCCGACACCCCCCGTACACGCCGCACCGGGCTCAGGGGTCTGCTCGCCCTGCACGTACTTGTCGAAGAATTCCGCCACCCGCGGATCGGAAGCCTTGTCCAACTTCAACTGTTGGCCCCAGGCTGTCAGCGTGATCGGTGACGGCTGGGCCTTGTACGGGCTCATCAGCGTGTACTTCGTTTCGGACACCCTCTTCTTGAGGGCGGCGACGTCGGCGTCGGCCGCCTTGTCGTTGTAGGTGACCCACACCGCGCCGTGCTCCAGCGAGTGCACGGCGTTCTCCTCCTCTATCCGCTTGGTGTACACGTCGCCATCGCAGTTCTGCCAGATCTGGTCGTGGTCGCCGCCCGCCCCAGGGGTCATCGGGTAGTCGACCTTGTTCTCGACATGGTTCTGGCTCAGCTTCGACCAGGCTTGCTCTCCACGGACGGGGGCTGCCCGCTGCCGTTCCTTGTCGTTCGCGCTGGACAGGAGGTACCAACCGCCACCGATGGTGCCGGCGACGACCACGGCGGAAGCGGTAACGGCGATGATCTTGTTACGTCGCTCGCGTGCCTGTTCGGCGCGCCGCATCTGCTCTATGTGTGCGCGGCGAGCCGCCTTCCGCGCTGTCGACTTGCTGGAACCCATGCTGATGTCCTTGCCCCGCCGATCCGCGACAGGCGGCCACGGCGGGGACCGGCTCGCCTACTACTAATCTACTTCACACTTTAGTTTATGGTGGTTCCATGGGAGTCGCTGAATACCCCGCCCGCAAGCAGCGTCCGAACTGCTCAGCGCCTGGTCAGATACGCCTGCATCGCCCGGTGCAGCGTCCTGTTGACCGCCCCCTGGAGCGGCACTTCCCACTCCCCCAGCGTCTCGGCCACCCGACCTCCGGTGCCGAGCTTCCAGCGCATCAAGCCAAAAGCCCGGTCCTCGGGATCGAGGGTGTCAGGCACCCCACGCATGTCGTACGTGGCAACCCCTCGCGCGTGAGCGTCGCGGATCATGCGCCACTGCAGCGCGTTGCTTGGGCGGACTTCGCGCCCGGTGTCGGCGGAGGCGCCGGTCAGGTACCAGGCCCGTCGACCAAGCGTGATGAGGGTGTGCGCAGCGAGCACCCCGCCGTCGTGGCGGGCAAGATAAAGCCTCATACGGCCTGGCTCTTCGGCATTGAGGGCCTGGTGCTGGCGTTGGAAGTACTCCAGCGAGCGGCCCAGACGGAAGCCGTCACGCTGCTCGGTCTGCTGCAGCAGCGCATAGAAGTCCGACAGGCAGCTGTCGTCACCTATGACCGTTTGCACGTCGGACCTGGTCGCCCTCTTGATGTTTCGCCGCCATTCCTGGTTCATACCCGACCACACGTCCTCCAGCGTCCGGCCGTCCAGGGGGACTTCGAAGAGATGCCTCGGCTGTGCGTCGCCGACGCCCTGGCCGTCCTCGCCGCAGCGCCGCCAGCCGGCCTCCCGCAGCCGGTCGGCGACAGCTGCCCCCAGCGGATCGACCGCGTCCGGCAGCACGTCCCCGAGCCGTCGGCCGGGCGCCACGGCGTTCTTGAGCGTCGAGGCGGACCATTTGCGGTACGTCAGCGGCGGTCCCATGCGCACGGCGAATGCGCCGGTGTTCCGCAGGTGGTCCAGGAGCAAGTCGAGTCGGACGCCGATTCCGGGTGCTGCCCAGTCCAGTACCGGACCTTCAGGAATGTAGGCGAAGTACCGGCGTACACCAGGCATCTGGCGATACAGCACCAGCGCGGCGCCCTCCTGGTTCCCAGCTCCGTCGAACCAACCCAGGTACTCGGGCTTCCAGCCTTCCTTCACTTCTGCCCACGAGGGGCACTGGAGGAAGCTCACCTGCCCGCCACCGTTCTGCATGCTGCGGGTTCGCACGTAGTCGGCGTATCGCTCACGCGGCATCGGATGCAGCTGAAGTGCTCGATGGGGTTCGGACGTCTGCACCATGGCGGTCACAGCGGCGGCCTCCTCGTCGTGATCAGTACCCCTCCTCCTGGAGGGCGGCGAGCATCGCCCGCTCACCTGGTTCACGCGCGGGCCCACAGCCCGGTGACAGACCAATTCCGGCATGGCCGGCCACCGAGAGACGAACGAAAGGGCGACACAGCGGCCATGACCGTCGAGACGAACAACGAGCCTCCCGCCAAGACGCCTGCGGCCGCCCGGACTCGGCGGCCGCCGGCGATGAGCGGCGGGGTGACCATGGCGCTCGGCTCCCTGGCGTCACGGCTCACCGGCTTCGTCCGGAGCGCGATTGTGGTTGCCGCTCTGGGCACCGCGCTGCTCGGCGACGCGTACAACGTCGCCAACACGGTGCCGAACATCATCTACATCCTGCTGATCGGCGGCGCTCTCAACTCCGTGTTCGTCCCCGAACTCGTCCGCGCCACAAAGGAGCACCAGGACGGGGGTACCGCCTACACCGACCGGCTGCTGACCGTCTGTCTGCTGGTCCTGACGGCGATCACGGCGGCGGCCGTGATCGCCGCTCCTAGGGTCGTTGATGCGTACGCCGACTACACCGGCGCGCAGCGGGACCTGACCATCGCCCTGGCGCGGTTCTGCCTGCCGCAGATCCTATTCTACGGCGTGTTCACCCTGCTCGGTCAGGTACTCAACTCCCGGGACCGCTTCGGCGCGATGATGTGGACGCCCGTCCTGAACAACACCGTGGTCATCGCCGTCTTCGGCCTGTACCTCGTCATCGCCGCGGAGGCGGACTCGGCGGATCAGGTCACCGACTCGCAGATGCTGCTCCTCGGGGTGGGCAGCACTGCAGGTATCGCCGTTCAGGCGCTGGCACTGCTGCCGTCACTCCGCGCGGCCGGTTTTCGCTGGCGACCCCGGTTCGACTGGTGGCACTCGGGGCTGACCCGGCCGCTGCGCGCCGCCGGATGGACCCTGATGCTGGTCCTGGCGAATCAGGTGGCGTACTGGGCGGTGACCCGGCTCTCCACGTCCGCAGGGGTGCGCGCGAACGCCGAGGGCCTCACGGCCGGCGTCGGCTACACCGCCTACAGCAGCGCTTACCAACTGTGGGTCGTGCCACAAGGCATCGTCACGGTTTCCCTCGTCACCGCTCTGCTGCCGCGCATGAGCCGGGCCGTCGTGGATGGGGAACACGGCCGCGTGGGCGAAGACCTGTCGCGGGGGCTGCGCACCACGGCCGTCGCGATCGTCCCCGCCACAATCGCGTTCCTCGTGCTGGCCCCGCAGCTGACGGGGGTGGCCTACCAATACGCGCAGGCCACCGAGGAAGACACCCAAGCGATCGCGTGGGTCCTCATGGCCTTCGCGCCCGGCCTGCTGGCCTTCTCTGCACAGTACGTCCTCTCCCGCGGCTTCTACGCGCTCGGTGACACCCGGACCGTGTTCTTCCTGACCCTGGTCGTCGCCGGCACCAACGCCGGGTTGTCGACGGCAGCGTATGTGCTTCTCCCGGCCCGATGGGCAGTGGCCGGCATAGCCGGTGCGTACGCGGTGGCCTGCACCGCGGGGCTGGTGTGCACCTCACAGGTTCTGAGCCGGAGATTGCGGCGAGCAGGAGCCGAACGCGGCATCGACGCCGCGTATGTCGGGCTCACGCATCTGAAGCTGGCCGTCGCCTGCCTGCCGGGAGCGGTGGCTGCTTACCTGCTGTCCGGCTGGAGCACGGCCCGCCTCGGCAACGGACCGGCCGGTGACCTGCCCGGTCTCCTGCTCGGCGGTACGGCCATTGCCGTCTCCCTGGTCACTCTCGCCTGGCCGCTGCGCATCGCCGAGGTGCAAGCGCTGACGACACCGCTGGTGCGCCGCTTCGGTCCCCGCGGCCGCCATCGCGCAACCGGAGGGCCCCGCCCGTGAACGGAACGGGGAAGTCGAATGACTTCGACCAGTGCTACACCGACCACGCCCGGCGGCTTGTGGCGATCGTCTATGCCGTGACAGGCGACCTGGCCGAGGCCGAGGACGCCGTCCAGGAGGCATTCGCGCGTGCCTGGCTGCGCTGGGACCGGATCGCAGCGGCCGGTGACCCGGTGCCCTGGGTGCGTACCGTGGCGATGCGGCTGGCGGTCAGCACCTGGCGCAAGTCCCGCAACCGTGTCCGGGCTCATTTCCGCCACGGTCCGCCGACTGACCTACCGGGGCTGGCCCCGGATCATGTGGCCCTCGTCGCGGCCCTTCGCAAGCTCAAGCCGGAACAGCGCCGCGTGATCGTGTTGCATCACCTACTGGACCTGCCGGTGGAGGAGGTCGCGCGGGAGACCGGTTCGACTCGGGACGCCGTGCGCACCCGCCTCGTGCGCGCCCGTAGGGCACTCGGCACACACCTCGAGGAGGCCGACACCGAACGTCGGCCGCAACGGACGACCCGATACGCTCCCGGACACGCCCGAAGGGGACGGCCGGAGGAGGTGCCTACGCATGACTGAGACTCCCGGTCGCAAGGAGAACCCACCGGCCACGACCGCCGATGCGCACATCAGCCTGCGACTGCGGGGTCTCGCGGAGGACGCCGAGCAGTTGGTCAGGCTGAGCGCTCGCCCGAGCGTCGTGCGCATGCGTGCCCGCAGGTGCCGAACCCGGCGGCGGGCCGGGGCCGCGACGTTCGTGGGCGGCGCGGCACTGGCCATAGCGGCCGCCTGGGGCATGCTCCCGTACGTCCAGGACAGCACGGAGGGACCGGCAACGGACCGGCAAGCCCGCGACCTGGTGTCCGCTGCCGCGCTCCTGCCTCCCGCGCAACCTGACGGGAAACTCACCGAGAAGGCGCTTCTGTCCCCTTCCGCCCTGCCCTGGAACGGCACCTATCGCTGGCGGAGCACCGGCACTGGCCGGGGAACGACCCCTGCCCTGCCGAGAACAGGGAAGGGCGGATGCCATGTCCAGTGGTTCGAGGATCTCAGCACCACGAGCACGGTCACACAGACCTACGACGGTCAAGGGCCGGCGACCGCCCAGCACCGGATCGCGGCGTTCGCGGTCCCCTCCGACGCAGCCCAGGCCGCAGCGACGCTCGGCTCCCGTCTCCGCGGATGCGGCTGGCACGAGACCAGAGCGACGGAGGCACGGTCGTCCGGCCAAGACGCATCGTCCGGTGCGACGCCGGCCGGCCTGCACGAATACGTGCTGACCTCCGGAAGGGACGGCTCCCTCCGGGTGACGCTGGCCCAGTCGGACAACCGCGTGGCCGTCCTCGCGGTCTCCACTCCGGTCGCCTACAACCACGCGCATCCCGACAGCCGGACGGACGCCTGCCTGAACGAGTCTCTGCGCGGAACCGCAACGAGCCAGGGCTCCGAAGAATGCTGAAGCCGTGCCCACCGGCACTCGTCCGGCGGGCACGGCTCCACTTCGGCCGGCGTGGGTCACATGGTCACTTCAGGGCGCTGCCTTTCTGCCACGTGCCCCAGTCGACGTTCCAGCCGCCGTAGCCGTTGTTGGCGGCGACGGTGTCCTTGGACTTGATCACGGTGACCGGGTCGCCGTAGTCGACCTGGTCGTAGAACCACTTGGCGTCGGCCGTACTCATGCCGATGCAACCGTGGCTGCCGTTCACAAGGCCGAACTTCCCTTCGTTCCAGGGAGCGGCGTGCGCGTACGTACCCGACGGGGTGAGCTGAACGTCCCACTTGACCGAGCCGAGGTCGTACGCCTCGGGGCCGAATATGCCGACGGTGGCCGAGTCCATCCGGATGGTGGGGACCTTGCTCAGTACGACCATGGTGCCGTTCCAGGTCTCGAAGGTCTTCTTTCCGGCGGACACCTTCAGTGTCCTGAGCACCTTGCCGTTCTCCTTGACGGTCATCGTCTTCTTGACGACGTCGACCGTGCTCACAACGGCCTTTCCGATGGTGAAGTCGATCTCGCGCCGCTGGGTGCCGACCAGATCGCCGTTCTTCACTCCGACCAGGTCCATCGTGAATTTCACCTTCGTGCCGGGCTGCCAGTACTCCCTGGGCCGGAAGTCCACACGGTCCTTGCCGTCGCGGTCCTTCATCCAGCTCCACGCGCCCTCGACAGCCGGCGACGAGGTGACCTTGAGTCGGCGTTCGACCTCCGCCCTGTCTTGGATGGGTTTGTTGAACACCACCGACACAGGCAGGGCCACGCCGACCGTGGAGTCGGGGTTGACGTTGTAAGTGCCCACGAAGATCTCGTCCTTGCTCACAGTCGTGAAACTGCTGCTGCGGGAGACTTTGCCGCCGTCGGATGCGGTGAGTTGCGTTTCGAGCGTGTAGGCAGTGCTGTACTCCGTGTCGTGGGTCGAGGTCCAGGTGCGTCCGTCGGCGGATACCTCCCCGTCCAGCGGCTTGCCGCCGGGCCCCGTCACTGTGACCGAGGTCAACTTGCCGTTGCTGGCCGTCACGACGAGCGGCTCGTCGGCTATGACCTTCTCGCCCCTCACCATGGGTGAGACCGTGATGACGGCCGACCCGGCCTTTCCAGCCCCCGAGCCAGTTTTCGAGGGGGATGAGTTCTGCGCCTTGTCGTCGCTCGTCGACCCAGAAGCGGTCTGGGAGCAGGCGGTCAGGGTCACGAGTGCGGCCGTGGCGAGGGCCGCGGCAGCGAGCCGCCTGCGCCCGGTCCGCTGCTGCTGGGGCACGAGGCGCCCGCTTCGGCTGTCTTGCACGGTGATCCTCCATCGCGTTCAGTTAACTAACTTAGTAGACGTTGGCCGCGCGATCCCGGTTCCCGCGCCTTGCGCGGGGGCAATTGCGGCACCGCAGGAGCCAACCAGGCGACTGTCAGCCAGTCTACTAAATCGCTTCGTAGAATAAGGCTGCGGTGCTGTAGAACGACAGATTGTGGGCATCATCGCTGGACGCTTCTACGTGACCGTTCGTGTCACGGTGACCCGAGAACGCGAAACGCCAGGCCGACCACGCGCTTGGGACCGAACGAGGTGGACTTTCGGGGCATCAAAACTCCGGCACCAGCCAGTTGACGCACCCCCGCCTCCGTCATCGCGGGGAGCAGCAGAGCCGTGCCCCTTCAAGGTGTGGCCACGTCCGCGACTGCTTGCCGGTCGTCGTGGACGTACCTCACGGCGCCGGGCAGATCCGGCACGGCCCATACGGTGTCCAGCAGTAGGTGATCACTGACGGCTGCGGGGAGCGCGGCCCACTCCCGGGGACAGGATGCGAGGGCTTCATGCAATGCCCTGGGCTCAGGGTCGGTGACCGACCATGTCTGTCCCGCGCCAACCAGGACCAGTTCATTCGGCCCTGGATTCCGCAGCCCGTCTGGCAGGGGCAGGACACGGGCGACATCAGCCGCCAGGGAGGCCGCCTTCTCCGCGTCCAGTCCGGGCAGCACCAGGTGGATTCGCGGAGAGCCGCAGAGGGTGCGCGTCAGCGTCGACCAGCAGGGCAAGAGACTTCTTCCATGGACTGCCAGGTCGTCGGCCAAGGTGCAGGCAAGCGGCGCGACGGTGGTGACCGTCCGCGATGAGCGCCTGCCCCCGGGACACTCCCCTGGTCAGCAAGTCAATCTCCTGGTCGTCGTCACAGGCCCACAGTGTGTGAGTGATCCCCGCGACACAGGCGACCGCTGCCGGTGGACGACGCACGACGTGCCCCATGACTTGGCCGGCCGTTGGCTCCGTAGCACTGTAGGTCAGCAGCAAGGGTTGCAACTGAGCCCGGACACCGGACATGTGGGCGGCTCGCTGCTGGACGACCTGTGGAGACACGTCTTCGTGGGGCAGCAGGAGGCGATCTTCCCCCGCGCTGTTGTGTCGTGGCACCACGAGCTCACCGATCAGGCCGCGCTGCAGGATTCGCGCGCCCCGCTGCTGCTGGTAGACGTAGACGGCGGGCCGATCGTCACGTCGAAGCACTCCGCGGTGCAGCCAGCCCCTCAGCCGCCGAGCGGTTGCCGGCGGATCTTGTGTGTAGAGAAGGCGGGTCACATGGTGAGGGTCACAGCTCTGCGATCGCGCCTGCGCCAGACCGTGATCGTCTTGAGGCGGAGCCACGAGGCGGGACAGGTCGCCGACGACTCCCTCGTCATAGCGCACGGCCCGAAAAGCGCGGAGGCGCAGGAATGTCGGCTCCGGCTCTGGAGCAGCTGGGGTGGACATGGATTGCTCCCTGGTGAGTAGCACAGCCCGGCAGGGCGGGTTCCGTTCAGCACCCGCCCTGGGTACAGCAGGTGGTGGATCGGACTGTGGTGCATTGAGCCCAGTCACGCGAGACCGCCACACGGCAGGCGTGGAAGCGAACCAGCCTCGGGTGACCACGCGGGCGGGCGGTTGGGTCCGCCCGCCCCGCGCGCCTACGTAGTCGGGATCAGGCCGCCGCGGGCTCCGGGTCGTGCGACCGTACGGGCTCCGAAAGCCGACCTGTGCGGTGCAGTGCGTACAAAGCCGCCGCACAGGCGAGACCGAGGACGAGTAGCGCGATCCATGGCAGCGCAGGCACTCCCGCGGCACGAGCCGCGTCCAAGGACGCTCCCGTGAGCAGGTTTCCGACGGTGATGCCGACGCCGCAGATGGTGTTGTACAGCCCGTAGTGCGTGGCCACGAGCCGGTCACCCGAGAGCCGGACGATGGTGTCCATTTCGAAGGGGTAGGCAATCATCGTGCCGATGGCCAGGAGCAGCGCGGCAAGCATGGGTGGCACCGCCGCAAGCAGCCACAGCGCGACACCGGATGCCGGGACAGGCACGGCTGTGGCCAGCAGCAGCGGCGCGAACGCCAAGCCCATGACCGTCAGGCCCCGGACCAGTGCCTGGCCGGGCTCGTAGCGGGCCTTGCACCAAGCGGTCACCCGCGTCTGGCCGACGATGGTGCTCAGTCCGGACGCGGCGAAGAGCAGCGCCACAGCGACCGTGCCGAACTCTCCGTCTCCACCGAGTCGGCGCACTTCCAGCGGCAGGGACAGGTAGATCTGGAACGAGAGGACGTACGAGCCGACCATGGCACCGGAGAAGAGGAGGAAGGGACGGTTGGCAAGAATGCCACGCCACTGGGCGAGGACGCTCTCTCGGGCCCGGCCCTCTTCCTTCTCCTTGGTATCCTTGGCCCGCCGTGCCGGCAGAGCGCGGATCTGCACGATGCTCAGCAGCGCGAATACCCCAGCCGACACCAGGCACGTGATGCGGAAGTCCACTCCGGTCAACACCATCCCCACCAGGGGGCCGAGCAGGATGCCGGCCTGATAGAAGACGTTGAACAACGCGAACGCCTCGACCCTGCGGTCCCCCGCGTCTGCGGCGAGATAGGCCCGGACCGCGGGGTTGAACAGTGCCCCTGCGAGCCCGGTCGCCGCGGAGGCTGCGATCAGCGCGCCCAGCGAGTCGACCAGGCCGAGCGTGGCGAAGCCGATCGTACGCAGCACGCAGCCGGCGACGATCAGCGGCTTGTAGCCGAGCCGGTCGGCAAGCGTGCCGCCAACGAGAAACATGCCCTGCTGGCTGAAGTTCCGTACCCCGAGGACGAGTCCGACGACCCAACCGGCCAGGCCGAGTGTTCCGGACAGATGGGCGGCCAGATAGGGCATGAGCATGTAGAAGCCGAGATTGATAGTGAACTGGTTCACCATCAACAGCTGGACACTGCGCTCGTACGTGCGTACTTGTGCGAGGGTGCCTTTCACCGGTCCTCCTCCGACGGCTCGGAGAGCGTGAGTGGATCGACCACGGTGGTGCACCGGGTCCAGCGGGTGATCTCCTTCTCGTCCCCGCGTCCGATCGTCTCCGGCTCAGGCGCGGGCGGCGAGTCGAGCAGGCCGTGGGCGGCGCAGTAGTCGTCGTCGAACACCGTCCCGAGGTAGCGCTGCGGGCCGTCCGGGAAGATTGCCGCGATGCGCGTGTCGGACGGCATCGTCCGGGCCAGCCACCCTGCAACCAGGGCGACCGCCCCCACGCTCCAGCCGCCGGTGGCGTAGTGCGAACCGGCCAGCTCTCGGCATGTCCACACCGCCTCCCCCGGAGCCACCCAATGCACCTCGGAGAAGTTCTCGTAGGCCACGTTGCGTGGGTAGATGCTCGACCCCAGGCCCCGCATCAGCCGCGGACGGGCCGGCTGACCGAAGATCGTGGATCCGACGGTGTCGACTCCGACCACCCTCAGCTCCGGATACAGCTGCTTGAGGACTCGGGAGGTGCCGGCGGAGTGACCGCCGGTGCCCACGCTGCACACCAGGACGTCGATGTGGCCGAGTTCCGTGGCGAGTTCGAGGGCGAGCGGTGTGTAGGCGGTGGTGTTGTCCGGGTTGTTGTACTGGTCCGGACACCAGGACTCCTGGTGCTGTGCCATGAGCTGCTGGACGCGGTCGCGGCGGGCCTGTTGCCACCCCCCGGTGGGGTGTGGTTCGGAGACCACGTTGACTTGGGCCCCGTACGCCGTCAGCAGCCGGGACATGGACATCTCCAGACCCGGGTCGGTAACGAGGGTGACCGGGTGGCCGTAGACCATTCCGGCCAGGGCGAGGCCCAGGCCCAGGGTGCCGCTGGTGGACTCGACGATGCGCGCGCCGGGGCGCAGGTCGCCGCGGGCACGGGCCCGCTCCACCATGTGCAGCCCGGGCCTGTCTTTGATCCCCCCGGGGTTGAACCCCTCCAGTTTGGCCCAGAAGCCACGGTCGGCCGGTGTCAGCGGCTCGGACACCCGCAGCAGCGGAGTGTTGCCCACCAAGCCAGACAAGGCGGAACGGTCCGGTGTGACGGCGGTGTTCATCAGTGGATTCATCTCTTTCGCTCTCGATCGATGAATGCGTCGTGCGTGTTCATCTCGCGCCACGGCCACGAGAGGGGTGGTCAGCCCCGTTCGTAGAGCCGTCGCACGGCAGCCACGACGAAGCGGCTGCGTTCGAGAGGTTTAGATGCGCCACCGTGAGGTGCGAGCTAGCTCGATTCGACCCGTGCGTGCTCTGCGACGCCTGTACGGTCGTCGACGCACAGGCCATCGATTCACGAGGGCGGGGAGGACGACGAGCGCCGTCGCCCCTACTCCGGCAGGTGAGTAGTCGACGAACTGGGTCGCTATACGGGCCGCTCCATCCGCACAGCAATCCTCGTCTTGATGAGGTGCATGCGGTCCGTGGTGGACCACACCTTTCACGTCTGGCGCGGCTGCTACGGACACGACAGTCGTCGGCCGGATCGCGTGTCCTGCCAGCCCATGCGTGAGGGCGCAGACGCTGATCACCGCCAGCAGGCTTCCGAACAGCAACGAAGCGAGTCGGCGGCGCCACCGCGGGTCGCTCAGGACCCACCTGATGGATAGCCTCGCATCATGGTTTGTCAGCACAAATCCTCCGTGTGCCAACCGACTTGACCACGGCAGCGGCTATGGCGCAGAGAAGCGGCAGGCGTGAGTGGGGGCTTAGGAGGGCGTCGACGATTTGGCGCAAGATCCGTATCGGCGGAGCGGGATCCTACTCTCGTCACGCACAGCCCGACGTACCACTCGCCCGTCTGAACGGGTGAGCCGGAACGGCCGGACGTGACAGGACCTCGAGATCTAGACCTGTTGGACCACAGAGGATCTCAGGGCCCCTGATGCCGCGGAATCGGGCTCTGGCGGGCCCAGGCGCTGGTTCGTAGGGGTTCGCTCGGCGGTCGCCGCTTCACTGGTGGAGGCTGCAAAGCATGGCGCCGCAACCACCGGACCCGGAAGCGGTTGGCCGGCCACGCAGTGTTCACCCGGATACGACGAACCATGATCGTCACGGCCGTCGCCCGTTGCGACAAGGCCCGATGAGGCCTGCGTCCCCGAGGCATCGTGAGGCTCCACGAACAGCACGGTCGAGGGTACCGCTGAGCTGGTCACCGAGTGGCCGGGGACACCCTCGGCATGCAGTCCGTGCGTGAACACGACACCGAAGAGCAGCACGGCCAAACCGAGCACACGCAGTAGCCGGCCCGCAGCAGCACGGGCCCACAGCATGCGCGGAGGCGACCAAGCCGTAATCATGCCGTGATGGTAGCGGCTCTCGGCCCCTGATCCGTCAAGACGCCTGATGCAGCGCGACAACGCGCCACGCAAATGACTTATTTGCTCTGGCGAGTGCTGACAGCAGGCAGTCACGACCGAACTCTGATCAACCCGAAGAAGCGTTCTACTATGGGCTCGCGTAGCACGGCGAAGAGGAGAGAGTGACCATGCGGCGGCTGGGGGAACTCGAAGCGGAGATCATGGACCGCCTGTGGCGCTGGAAGCGTCCGGCGACGGTGCGAGAGATCGTCGACGACATCAACGAACAGCGCCCGCTCGCGTACACCACCGTGAATACGGTGGCCACCATCCTCTACAACAAGGGCTGGCTGCTGCGCGGCAAAGAAGGCCGCGCCTGGGTGTACACACCGGTCCGCAGCCGCGAAGAATACTCGGCGGGGCTCATGGAGGAGGCACTCGGCGCCAGCGAGGACCACCCGGTCGCCCTCGCTCACTTCGTGGAGCAGATGAGCCCCGAGGAGGTCAGCGCCTTGCGCAAGGCGCTGCGCGACGCGGGACGATAGAACCGCTTCTGAGCGCGCGCCGGTCCCGTTGGGGCCACGCAACAGGACACCGCCCGGCCTTCACCCTGACACGAACGCCTCCACCACTGCGACACCTAACTGATTGCACCCACCTGGCGACGGATCCATCACCAGACATAGGCGGCAATCGCTCACAAACCAACACACTCCTCAGATCAGGATTGCGACGGGAACTACTAAGCTACTAAGTTGCTAGCGCAGACTGATCGACATCAACGGCACCCCCCAGTAGATGGCCTCGCCGTCCTCCACGGGTGAAACAAGGGAGTTGTCACAGGATGGGAACCCACCGCCGTCCGAAGCCGCCGGGCCGTTCCCGGCTCGCAGTCCTGGCCGCCGCGGCGGGGACGGTCTCTCTCCTGCCGACTCAGAGTCAGGCCGCGCCCGAACCGTCCATAGACGAAGTGCGACAGCAGGTCGAGGAACTCTACGAGGAGGCGGAGGCTCCGACGGAGGAGTACAACGCCATCCTCGTCAAGAGGGACAAGCTTCAGGAGGAAGCCGAGCGCGCCCAGGAGCAAGTCGCCAGACAGCAGCAGGAAATCAACGAACTGCGGGATCAGATGGGCCCGCTGGCCGCCGCACAGTACCGCGAGGGCGGCTTGGACCCGAGTGTCCAACTGTTCCTTTCCTCCGCCCCGGACGACTACCTCGACAAGGCAACCAGGGTCGATCGCCTGAGTTCGCGTCAGGTCTCCATGCTGAGCAGCCTGGAAGCCAAACAGCGCAAGTTGGCCCAGACCCGTACCGAGGCGGTCAAGAAGCTGAGCGAGGCGGAGAAGGCCCGCAAGCAGCTCGGCGGCAAGAAGGAGGAGATCCAGGGCAAGCTGCGCGAAGCCCGGAAGCTTCTCAACAGCCTCACGGCCGAACAGCGCGCCGAGCTCAAGGCCAAGGAGGCCAAGGCGGACAAGGCCGCCGGGAACAGCGACAGCCCGGCCACATACAACGGTCCCGCCAGTGGGCGCGCCCGTGCCGCCATCGCCTTCGCCTACGCCCAACTCGGCAAGCCCTACGAGTGGGGCTCGACCGGACCAAATTCATACGACTGCTCCGGGCTGACCGGCTCCGCGTGGCGCGCAGCCGGCGTCTCGCTGCCGCGCACCGTCATCCAGCAGTACTCGGCGGGACGCAAGGTGGCGAAATCGGACCTGCAGCCGGGCGACATCATCTACTGGTACAACAACAACCAGCACAATGGCCTGTACATAGGCAACGGCAAGGCAATTCACGCTCCGCGTACCGGGAAGAACGTCGAGATCACGCCCCTCGACTCGATGCCCTTCTTCGCGGCCTCGCGACCCTGACCCTGTCAGGCCAGAGAAATCGGCCTGGGGTTCCTGGCCAGTGAGTCCTGCCGTAGAGCGACAGGTGCGGGCCTTGCTGTCTCAGGGTCCGCACGCCACCAGCAGGGGCAGCAGCGGGGCAGCGACCGTAGCCGCCGCCAGGCCCAGCCATGTCACACGATGCGGCCGTGGCTGTGGCGCGAGGATCCGGCGCAGCCTGACGAGGGCCCCCGCTCCGCCTGCACCGAAAGCAGCCCGCGGTGTGCGGCCTGCCGCCACCTCGCACATCGCGGTGGCCAGCACGTCGCGGGAGTGAAAACGCAGAGCACGGTCGTCCGCGATCATTTCGGTCAGTAGCCCGGTCTGCTCCTTGCCGTGCCGAGCGAGCGGCAGGCCGGGGAAGGCGCGGGAGAACGCGTCCGCGAGCGCGTGCAGCAGATGGTGCCTGCCTTCGATGTGCGCCCGCTCATGCTCCAGGACGGCTCGCAGTTGCTCCTCGGACAAGACCTCCAGGGCACCTCGAGTGACGACGACCCGACGGCAGCGGCCGGGCAGACAGTAGATGGCCGGCACTGCGTGGTCGAGAATGGTGGCTTCGTATTCGGGCGCAGGCTCTCCGACGAGGGCCAGAACATCGAGGTGGCGTTGCCGCGCTCGGCGCGCCTGCCACGCACAGCGCACAAACCAGCCGATGGGGAGCAAGAGGATCGCGGCAGGAGCTGCGAGCAGCAGGCCGTCCATCACAGTAGGCGTGGACCCTCCAGGCGGTGCGTCGCCAGAGAGACCGCAAGCGCTGAGGAACCCGACGAGGCCGTCGTGTACATGCTGTTCAGTGAGGACCAGGTGGTAGACCGCGAGCGCGGCGGCGACGACGAAAGTCACCATGAGGCCCTGCCAAGCAAGGACCGCCAGGCCGGGTGCGCGATGAGACCACCGCGCTCGGGCGAGCAGCAACGGCGCCAAAGCACCCACCAGGGCCGCGTATCCCACCAGCGCCAAGGGTGTGATCATGCCTCGCTCCGCCTCTTCGCAGCTCGGAGAGCCGAGCGTAGCGCGCCCTCCTCCTCCGGCGTCAGCTGCTCGAGAAAGCTGACCAGGGTTCCAGCCGGATCCGGATTGTTGCCTAGAGCATCCTGCATCAGGGAAGCCGTGTACTGCTGGCGGGTGCAGGTGGGCGTGTACACCCAGGCCCGCCCCTCCTTGTGCCGCTTGAGCATGCCTTTGCCGTGGAGAATGTCGGCGACCGTTTTGACCGTGCTGTAGGCGAGGGGCCGCTTCTTGTTGATGTCCGTCAGCACGTCGCGGGCGGTCGCCGGACGCCCCCAGGCCCACAGGCGGTACATGATCTCCGCCTCCAGCTCACCCAGCTGACGCACGACCGCTCCCTTCTCTCCCGGAGGGCGAACCCTCCGGTACCAGTGAACGTCCATCGTATTCGGCGGAGCCCGCGTGCCCTACCGGGTCACCGGTCGACGACGCGGCGACGCCCACCGGGCAAGCTGCCGCCAGACGCAGACGTCGAGTGAAGGCATGGGCGAGCAACGCCAACGACGCGATGGCCAGAACCGGCTGCGCAGGCGCCCAGTAGGAGAGAGCGCCGCTGACACCGATGGCCATCACTACCAGCTTGTTGCAGATGGGGCAGCCGACGGCGAATGCGGCCAGCACGCCGGCGAACATCGCCCGGCGTCCTCTGGGACCCTGGGAGCGCACTGCGAGGTGCTGCCCCACATAGGTAGCCGCCAGCAGCCCCATGAGCAACGACGAGGCAGCCCAGACCGGATAGTTCCACCACAGCACCGGAGTCATCCGGGTGTAGAGGTCCGTGGGCACGACCCCGGTCGGCACACCGACCGCGACGCCCGCGAGGAGGGCCACAACCACCGCCACCGCCCAGTGACGTGGCGTCCATGTACGCATGCGCCTGCCTTTCTACCTACGAATAGTGCCAAACAGCTTAGTAGGGCGGCAGGAGATTCCGGACCTACTCGACGTCCCCACTCTTCTGAGGGCTGAAGAGCGGGACGCTTCTCGAGTACCTGCTCACTCATCGGGGAGCAGTGCCAGCAGCTACGAACAGTGGCAGTGCCAGGAAGAACCGGTCAGTCTCGGCACGGGTACGCTGCTCGTTGATCCACACGTCAACCTGTTCCCGGATCACAGCGCCGGCCGAGCAGGCGCCCTCGGCCAGTCCGATCACTACGGGCAGCATCGCCGGTCCGGTGAATACACCGGTGTGGACCTCAACGGCTACCCCGGTGAAGCCTGCCGCCAGCAACAGGTTTCGGTAACGTCGCGCCGTCTGGGGGCCCTGCACCAGGTCGGCCCGGGCCCTCACGATGGTGCGGGTGAGCGCCAGGTCGTCGGAGTCGATCACGTACGTGTCCCAGTCCTGCCCGACCAGCACGATCCGGCCGCCCGGGGCGAGGATCCTGCGCGCCTCATCCAACGCCCTGTCGGGCTCGCCCAGCTCGTGGAACACCTTGTCCGCGCGATAGCCGTCCACCGTGGCGTCGGCGAACGGTAGCTCGTACGCGTCCGCGATCCGGAAATCCTCCCTGGGCCACCGTTGCCGGGCCACCTCGATCATCCGCTCGACCGGGTCCACGCCGACGGACTTCACACCGATCTCCGTCAGCTCGGCCACGGACCGCCCCGAACCGCAGCCGACATCCACGGCCGTCCTTCCAGGCGCTGCGCCCATCAACTCGTAGGAGCGACTACGCAGTCCCGTCGCACCCGGCAACTGCTCGGCGACGTCAAGCAGTGCGATGAGCTGGTCCGCCCCGTGTTCGTTTCCTTGTTCCTTGAACATGACCGTCAGGCTGCGCCTTAATGTCGGCATGAAGTCAAGCGGCGAAGACTCGACTCTGAGCATCGGCGACCTCGCAGAGCGGTTCGGCCTGGCCACTCATGTCCTGCGCCATTGGGAGACCATGGGACTGATCTCCCCCGTACGCGACGCCGCACGCCGCCGACGCTACGGCCCCGCCGATCTCACTCGAGTGGCGGTCATCATCCGCGCCAAAGAAGCGGGACTCTCCTTGGACACCATCCGCTCGCTGGCCACTGCCATCGAACCTGCCGCGCGGCGGGTCATCCTTCGCCGGGAGGCCGAGGCCCTGCGCTCGCGCATCGCCGCTGCCCAGGCTTCACTCGAGCTCATCGAATGCGCTCTGGAGTGCGACCACGAGGACTTCACCCTGTGCTCGAACTTCCGGCAGATGATCGCCGAACGCCTCGGACCCGACGTTCCGGTCCACCTTCCTACCTGAACGTATTCGGGCGCTCCAATCACCGAAGCGGATCGCCCGCCGCGCGCAGCAAGACCTCAGCAGTGATGGCGTGAGCGTGCACCCGCCCCTGCGGGCTGTTCCGGAACGGTCGTGTCACCGCACGCCCCGGAACAGACCTGCGGTCACGCCTCGTAGGCCACCAACGCCATCATCCCGGCCTCCCCGTGGTAGGCGTTGTGGCAGTGGAGCATCCACTGCCCGGGATTGTCGGCGTCGAAAAAGACGGACACGGTCTTCTTCGGCAGCACGATCGTGGTGTCCTTGCGCGGGCCGCCGGTACCGAGCTGGTAGGTGTGGCCGTGCAGGTGGAGGGGGTGCCACATGTCGGTGCTGTTGACGAGGTCGAGGCGGACCCGCTCTCCCTGCCTGACACGTAGAGGACTCGAGGCAGGATTCTTCATGTCGAAACGCTTGCCGTTGATGCCCCAGTCGTACTTGTCCATGCCACCGCTCAGTTCAACGCGGTGAACGCGGTCGGCCTTCTTCGCGTCGAGGCGGACGTCGTCCGCCGCCTTCAGCTGCGCGGCGGTCATGATCATGCCGTTCAGCTCCTTCGGCCGGACTGTGGGCTTCGGAGTTGCGCCGGAGCCCGTGCGGATCACCGCCATACCGCTCGCGTCCTTGCCCTCGGCGAGCGCGACGAGGGGAAACGTGCCGTCGGCGAGGGTCACCAGGACGTCGTAGCGCTCGCCCATACCGAGCAGCAGAGCGTCGACTTCCTGGTGCTGGACCGGGAAGCCGTCGGTGTGGGTGATGGTCATCCTGTGGCCACCGAGCGCGACCCGGTACGCCGTGTCGCCGCCCGCGTTGATGATGCGGAGGCGCACACGCTTGCCGGGCTTGCCGGTGTAGACGTCGGGGTCCGTCGGCACGCGCCCGTTGATCAGGTGGTACGGGTACTTGACGTCGCCCGCGTCGCCGCCGAGCAGCTCACTCTCAGCTCCCATGAACATGAACTTCATCGACATGCCGCCGGAGGAGTCGGAGGGGGAAGGGCTCGCCCCGTCCATGCTCCCGCCACTCATGTCCATCCCGTCCATGTCGCCCATGTCGTGACCGGCCGAGGAGGAGCTGGACGACGACTCGCCGGAGCCCCCTTCCACGTGCATCCCACCCATCCCCTGCTTGAGCTCGGCAAACGCCTCGTCGGGTGTGCCGGTCACGCCGTCCAGCCAGTCGTCGAGGACGAGGACCCACTCGTCGTCGTACGAGAGCGGCTCCTTGGGGTCTTCGACGATCAGCGGCGCGTACAGGCCGCGGTCGAGCTGGACGCCGACGTGGGGGTGAAAGAAGTACGTGCCGGGGTGGTCGGTGATGAACCGGTAGGTGAAGTTGGAGCCGGCCCGCACGGCCGTCTGCGTGACCGGAGGCACACCGTCCATGTCACTGCGCAACGCGAGCCCGTGCCAGTGGATGGATGTGGCGGTCTTGTCCGGCAGCTGGTTGGACAGTTCGGCGGCGAGCGTGTCGCCTACGGAGAGGCGAAGCTCCTTGCCGGGCGTCTGACCGCTGAAAGCCCAGGTCTTGGCCCTGATGCCGCCCCCGAGATCCACCGTGGTGGCGGCGGCCGTCAGGTTGACGTTGTGCACCCGGCCGGTACTGGGGCGCTTCTTCTCTGCCGCTGCCACAGCCGAGCCCGAAGGGCTGACCAGGGCGGGGGAACCGCCGGAACCGTTGCTGCACGCGGCGAGAGCGCCGGAACCGGCCACGCCGAGCCCGGCCAGCAGGACCGAGCGGCGGTTGATGCTGTTCATGATGGAAGTCCTCTTCTCGATGTGCGTCGATCAGGTGGGCCTGCGGGCGGCACCCCGCGCGTTCAGGTGGAGAACGCGGTGGTGGCCCGTGGAGAAGCGGCCTAGATCAGCAATCGGGAAAGGACGGAGAGGTCGGGCGGCGCACGATGGGACACACCCGTGGGAACCCCTGTGTGTACCCCATAGGCGATGTCGGCCCCGTCAACTGTCGAAACGGCAGGCGGTGGGGCGAACTTCGCGGCGCTGACATCCCCGGCTGAGCAGTGCCACATGGCCGGGCCCGCGCATGCGGGGGCACCCCCCATGCCCGTGGCCGGTGCGGCTGCCTGCGGCGCTGCCCCGTGCCCGGGCATGGCGGATTGCACGATCATCGCCGCAGATCCGTGACCCATGCCAGACATCGAGCTCATGGAGTTCATGGCGGCCGGACGCATGACGGTGGTGTCGTGGTGGATGAGGAGAGCTACGGCGGCGAGCAACGCCAGGACGGCGCCCCAGGCACCGCGCACGGCGCTGACACGAGGGTTGCCCCGTCGGTTCGCCACTGCCGTCATCGCCTTCCGTATCTGCTTGGTCTGTCAGCCGGAGCCACTGTACCCCGGAGGGGTATGGCCGATCTTAAGGGGCGGCTACTTGGTCGGCAGCCCACCGTAGGAGTGCAATCCCGTGATGAAGATATTCACGCCGTAGTAATTGAAGACGAACATGCTGAAGGCGATCAGGCCGAGGCAGGCGGCACGGCGTCCCTTCCAGCCGGCCGTGGCACGGGCGTGCAGGTACGCCGCGTAGGCGACCCACGTGATGAATGCCCAGGTCTCCTTGGGGTCCCAGCCCCAGTAGCGGCCCCACGCTGCCTCGGCCCACACGGCACCCGCTATGACGGCGAAGGTCCACAACGGGAATACCAGGACGTTGAGCCGGTAGGAGAGCTTGTCCAGCGACCCCGCTGAGGGCAGACGGCCCCACACCATCGCCAGACGTCCGCCGGCCCGGCCCTGCGCGACCGCCGCCTCCCATCGGTCGCGTCCGAGGAACAGCAAAGTGACGACCGCCCCGATGTGGAAGACGCCACCGGAGACGATGGCGGCGGAGACGTGGATCCACAGCCAGTAGGAGTGCAGCGCGGGCACGAGTTGGGCACTGTCGACGTACAGAATCGTCACAGCCAGGCCCAGGGTCAGCAGGACGGACAGCAGGACGGGCACGGCCAGCCAGCGGACATTCTTGCGTAGCGCCAGGACGGCCAAGTAGGCGCCGACGGCTGCGAAGGCGAAGGCAGTGGAAAACTCGTACATGTTTCCCCATGGCGGGCGTGCCACGGACAGGCCGCGGGTCACGATCGAGCCGGCGTGCAACGCGAAAGCCAATAAGGTGAGTGAGACGGAAATCCGGCCGAGCACGTCGGCGCGCGGGCTGTCTCCGGCCGCACCTTGGCTGTCCGGCGGCGCCTTGAGTCGGACCTCCGTGCTGGTAGGGACCAGAACGGAGGTACTGCCGGAGGAGGTACTGCCTACCGGAGCGGACGACTCATCGTCACGTGCGACCGCCCCTGTGGCGGCCACCGCCGAACCGCGGGCCATACCGCTCGTGCTGCCGAAGGCCCACTCGGCGCAGGCGGCGAGGAAGGCCAGCAGGTACACGGCAATCGCCGAGTACATGAGCCAGTTGGAGAGCTGGGCCAGCGTCTGGTCCGCGAGAGAGTTGGAGTTCACAGGCGCTCCTCAGGACGATAGTCGGAGGTGTCGTGACATAGTTCGAGGGTCCGAACGCGAAGTTCGGCGGCGATCTCGCCAACCTCCTCGCCGAGGCGGTCGGATGAGCCGGGCTCCAGCCCTGCGACCTCGATCTCGACGCCGGATCCGGTATCGGTGCCCGTCCGAGGTCGGACACGTACCCACACGCGGCGGCGGCGCACGAACAGGGAGGCGCACAGTCCGGCGCCCATGGCGACCGAGCTCCACAGCGCCGTGCCGTTGCTGGGGTCACGGGCGATCTGGAAGCCGGCCCACTGCTGGATGCCGTCGAAACTGAGCGAGCCGGCTCCATCCGGAAGCGTCATCTTGTCGCCTGGGCGCAGGGCCTTGGCGTAGGGGGTGCCATCTGCGTTTCGGAACTGGGTCGCCCGCTCGGTGTCGAGCTGGTAGACGTTCTGTGGGATCCCGCTGTTCATGCCGAGGTCGCCGTGGTAGGCCGTCAGGACGAGGACCGGGTCGTCGGGGGCAGGGAAGGTGGACACCCAGCCGTTCGCATCGAGTTGCACGGTGGGCAGGAAGAGACCGGTGAATCCGAGCTGGTCGGGTCTGCCCTGGGCGTCCACCGCGTCCGGGGCCTTGACCACACCCACCGAGCGCAGGTTGTTGTCCTGGGGCAGGAAGGCGACCGGTCCCTTCCATGCCACGTCGCCCTTGCCGTCACGGACGGTGACGACTGGAGCGTAGCCGTGGCTGACGAGGAAGACCTTGGTGCCGTTCACTTCAAGCGGTTCGTTGACCCGCACCCGGGCGTCACGCGGGGTGGCACCCTCGGCTGCGGTGTAGCTGATGCGGGCCTCGAAGGCACTGGCGGTGCCGCGGTGCGGGCCAGTGGGCTGGTAGGCGGCGTGGAAGCTCTTGAAGCGGAAGGAGAACGGTTCGAGGTCGTCGCCGGTGGCGAGCGTGCCAGGTGTGAAGTCGTCGTACTGGGTGCTTGTGTTCGTGAAGCCCCCGCCCTGAAGGATCAGCTTCTGGCCGGTGGTGCTGAACAGGCTGCCGATCGCCGAAGCGATCAGCATTCCGAACAGCGCAAGGTGGAAAACCAGGTTCCCGGCCTCGCGTAGGTACCCCTTCTCGGCCGCCACCCAGCCATCGCCGCCGGGTCCGGCAGCGACGCGGAACCGGCGACCGCGCAGGACGTCGGCGGCCGCGCGCAGCGCCTCGTCCGCGGTGGCTGCCGGAGCGATCCAGTGCACGTGTCCCGGCAACCGGGACAGGACGCGGGGCGCGGCCGGCGGGTGGGCGCGCAGAGTACGCAGGTACTGCCGGCAACGCGGCACGAGGCAACCGGCCAGCGAGACGAACAGCAGCAGGTAGACGGCGGCGAACCAGGGCGTGGCGAAGACGTCGAAGACGCCCAGCGTGTCCAGTACATTCGACAGGTCCGGGTTGTTCCGGCGGAAGTCGGCTGCCTGCGCGGGCTGGCGATCCTGCTGAGGCACCAGGGAACCAGGAACGGCCGCGAGGGCAAGCAGGAGCAGCAAGACCAGCGCCGTCCGCATCGAGGTCAGCGAACGCCACAGCCAACGCAGCCAGCCGACCGGTCCGAGTCGCGGCCCGCCCACGGAGGCGCCCTGTGCGGTCGGCGCCTCGTCGGCCCTCAGCTCGTCGGGCGCGCTCCCCAGGCTGGACTCACCGCGCCCCTCCTCCTGCGTGACAGCACTCGCAGAGCTACGAATTCTCTTAGCAGTCACGCGGCGAGTGTGGCACAGCACTCCCGTTGCACTGCAGGGCACCCCCGGTCAGTGCGGCGTCCGGTTCCATGTCTAACCTGCTTAGTCAGTTACCAGCTTCATCTCACGCCTCACGGAACCTGAACCCATACGAAGCGAAGGAGCACCGCCCATGGCAGCAGCGCCGCCGAGTGCCGATCAGCGTTCCGTTCCGTCGGCGCGGTGGGACCCCCGCTTCACACGGGGTCTCCGTACCTGGCGTGCTGCCGCCCTGGCCGCCGCCGCGAGCCTGACCCTGGCGTCCTGCGGTTCCGGTGACGGGTCGGGGGCATCAACTGCCTCCTCGCAACGCGAGAAGTCCGGGTTCACCCAATACCCGGCCGGCGAACGGCCCGCCGCTCCCGCGATCAGCGGCGAGCTGGTCGGCGGCGGGACGCTCGACCTGGCCGACTGGCGCGGACACGTCATTGTGATCAACGTGTGGGGTTCATGGTGCGCGCCCTGCCGGGCAGAGGCTCCCGCGCTCAAGAAGATCTCCGACGCGACCGGGAAACTAGGCGTGCGGTTCGTCGGCTTCAACACCCGGGACAACGACTCGGCTGCCATGGCCTTCGAGCGCAGCTACAAGATCACCTATCCCAGCCTTCGCGACCGTGACGGCCGACTGGTGCTGCGCTTCGACGGCCTGGTCCCCGTATCAGCGGTACCCAGCACCGTACTCATCGACCGATCCGGACACATCGCGGCCCGGATCATCGGACCGACGACCTACGACACGCTTAACACGGTGGTCCGGGAACTGGCCGCCGAGAAGCCGGACAAGGGAGCGGGCTCATGACTCTGGCCGCCGGCATCGGCGAGACCGTGACGGCCGGTCCGTTGCTGCTCGCTCTTCTCCTTGCGCTCGCCGCCGGACTGCTGTCGTTCTTCTCGCCCTGCTGCCTGCCGCTGGTACCCGGCTATCTGTCCTACGTGGCCGGGATGACAGGCGCGACCGCCTCCGGGCCGACAGATGGGGGGAGTTCCCGCTGGCGGGTGACGGTGGGAGGACTGTTGTTCGTCACCGGGTTCGCGGTGGTGTTCACTAGCTATGGTGCGCTGTTCGGCGGCGCCGGCGCCGCATTGCTGGTGCACCAGCGCACGCTGACCGTTGTACTCGGTGCCTTCACCGTCATTCTCGGGCTGCTCTTCGCCGGGGTACTCGAACGGCTGCCACTCAGCGGGCTCAGCTGGCGCCCGGCCTATCGTCCGCGCGCCGGGCTGCTGGGCGCGCCTGCACTGGGGGCACTGTTCGCGATCGGGTGGACCCCATGCATCGGCCCCACGCTCGCCGCTGTCCTGACGCTAGCCGCCGACAGCGCGAGCGCGGGGCGCGGGGCCCTGCTGTCGTTCACTTACAGTCTTGGCCTGGGTGTCCCGTTCCTGGTCGCGGCGTTCTCCTTCAGCGGGGCAGTACGGCGGTTCGCGTTCGCGCGACGGCATGCCCGCGCCGTGATGCGCTTCGGCGGGGCGCTGCTCGTGATTGTGGGCGTGATGCAGATCACCGGCTGGTGGGGAGAGCTGATCGCGAGCGTGCAATCGCTGATCACCGGGTTCGAGCTCCCCCTGTAGTCCTGCGGCAGGTACTGGCTGTTCTACACCCACGAGGTGGCGCGTCCGGGGCGGTGCAGGATCGGGTCTGCGACCGCGCCGCAGAGAACGCTGCCGGCCGCCGGGCTCGCACACACTGACGAAGCTTTGGTGCCTGTTGCTACGGACCACTGCCTGCAGTGCCCGGTCCACGACCGCGCCGGAACCCAACCGATTCTTTACTAAGCGACTTAGCAGCACCTGTCTATACTGCGAGACATGCAGCTCGCCTACCTGCCCAGTCCGCCGACCGGAGTCGTCAATCTGGGCCCCATCCCTCTGAGGGGCTACGCCTTCTGCATCATCATCGGGATCTTCGTGGCCGTCTGGCTCACCTCCCGACGCTGGCAGCGGCGCGGCGGCGACAGGTACCTCGTCGCCGATGTGGCGATGTGGGCCGTACCGTTCGGCGTCGTCGGCGGTCGGCTCTACCACGTGATCACGGACTACCAGTTGTATTTCGGTGAGGGCCGGAACTGGGTCGACGCCTTCAAAATCTGGGAGGGCGGCCTCGGTATCTGGGGCGCCGTCGCATTCGGCGCGCTGGGCGCTTGGATCGGCTGCCGACGACACGAGGTACCGTTGCCCGCCTTCGCCGATGCTGCCGCCCCCGGTCTCGCCCTGGCACAGGCGATCGGCCGCTGGGGCAACTGGTTCAACCAGGAGCTGTACGGCAGGGCGACCACCCTGCCCTGGGCCGTGGAGATCGACCCCGAGAACCGGCCGGCGGGCAGCCCTCACACGGAAACGTACCATCCCACATTTCTGTACGAGTCCCTGTGGAACATCGGCGTCGCCCTGCTGGTCATCTGGGCCGACCGTCGCTTCAAGCTGGGCCACGGCAGGGCTTTCGCGATGTACGTCGCCGCCTACACCGTCGGCCGCTTCTGGATCGAGTATCTGCGCATCGACGAGGCCCACCACCTCCTCGGGCTGCGCCTGAACGACTGGACGTCGATCCTTCTGTTCACCGCGACTGTCGCCTATCTCGCGATCTCGGCACAGCGACACCCCGGCCGCGAAGAACTGTCCCCCGATCCATCGGCCGCACACGAGCAGAAGAAGACCGCATGAACACCAAGAGGACCAAGCAACCGCAGACCAAGATCGGTCGGCTGCACACCCGCTCGGCGCCGTCCCGGATTTTCGGCTGGGCCCTGCTGTGGCTGAGCCTGGTCGTGATCGCGCTCAACTGGATCGAGGAGTTCAGCAACCTCAACGCCCTCCCGGGCGGCCACTCCGTCCTGTATTTGGTTGGCGGGGTCGTTGGAGTCGCCCTTGGAGCGTGGCGGGCGGGAGTCTTCGACGCGAAGTCGTAGCACCGCGCATCGCGTGCACTAAGCACCTTAGTAGATTGGCTGAACATAGGTGCTGGACGCGTCCACGTCCCACTGTCAGAGGCGAGAGAAGAACCAGTGACCGACGAGCAGTACTTCTACCAGGACGCGATCCCATCCACCCATGCGCCAAGCACCTCGCCCGGATTGGGCGCCGAACACAGACACCCGGGCTTCGGGCCCGAAGGCATCGTGGAGCTATCGCACGTCCAAGCCGACCGGCGAGGCCGAGCCCACGGCGATGCCCCGTTGTGCAGCACCGATTCCAGTACCTGGGAGCACAACTCGGTGCCGTGGCACGGCGCGGACGACACAGGGCAACTGCAGGCCGTCAACGGTTCAAAGGGGTGGTGGAGCGAAACGTCCGTTTATCCGGACGGCGCCTACGACATGTGGAGCTCTCCGGTCGGTGCGAGGCCGTCCGACTGGGAGGCGGTGCCGTATCCGGGCAGCGGCTCGTTCCTCGACGCACCCGCCCCTCAAGAGCCAGACCACTCCCCCGATCACCAGTCGTCGCCTCCTGAGTTCGAGACGTTGCTCCCCGCCCACGGCATCGACAGCGCCCCGGCGTACGACTCCCAGCCGGGACGTTCTCGGGACGCCCGGCGCGCGGATGCAGTCACGTCGGCACCGTGCCGGGCCGATCTCCGCAACCGGCGAGTTTCGACCCGACGGTCCGCACTCTTCAGCGTCACCGCTCCCTCGGTCGCTTTCCTCGGGATATCCGGCTTCGCCGCGGCCTCCGTCGGCCTCGGCGCCCCGGCCGGAGAGACGGCGCAGGCCGAGGCCGGCTCAAGCCCGCTGTCCACGCCGTCAGGCCCGGATACCGCCGTGGACAGACAACTCACCCAACTCCAGGAAGACGCCCGAGGCTTCGCTGGCCGTGTCAGTCGGGCCCAGGAACGGCTCAATCTGGAGCAGCGGCGACTGGAGGAACAGAAACTCAGGCGGGAGGAAGCGGCCAGGAAGAAGGCCGAGGCGGCCCGTCAAGAGGCACTCCGGCCGAAGTTCGCACTGCCGGTCGCCCAGCGCGGGGTGGGCGAACTGTTCGGGGCGGCCGGTTTCATGTGGTCCAACCGGCACACCGGGCTCGACTTCCCGGTTCCCATGAACACGCCGGTGATGGCGGTGACGGACGGACCCGTGCAGACGAAGTGGCATCAGTTCTACGGGAACATGGTCATCGTGACCGCCCCCGACGGCACGCAGACCTGGTACTGCCACCTCGCCTCCGCCAGGATCCGCTCTGGCCACGTCAAGGCCGGCCAGATCATCGCCTACGCCGGCAGCTCCGGAAACTCCTCCGGCCCGCACCTGCACCTAGAAGTACGCCCGGTCGGAGGTGCCCCCGTCGACCCGCTGGCGTGGCTGCGCAACCACGGCCTCGACCCGACGTAGCAGATTGAACCCACGGGTCCCAGTCCGGCGGAGTGAAGTCGTCGCCCGGCCGGCCGACGACTTCACTCCGCCGGACGAGCCGCCTTGCCGGAACTTCACAGCATCCCACCAGGTCGATTCGACCCGACTGACCCGCACCACCCAGGACGCGGCAGGACCGACCGCGTTTGTGCGATTACCGTGTGTGCCCATGGAGGCCCGTTCCCTGCGGCGCAGCGGCCGCTCCTGGTCATCGACCGGAGCGGTCCTCTCCGTGCTGCTGGCCGCGCTCCTCCACGTGCTGGCGTGCGTCCACGGCCCGAAGCCGGCAGCGACGGACCATGCGCACAACGTTCTCTCCGTGTCCGCCGTGCACCACTACGCGTACGCCGCCGACCGCGCGCAGGGGGAGCACAGTCACGCGTACACCGTGCCGCAGGAAGCACATCTCACGGCTGAGGAACCGGCCGGGCATGGTCACGGGTGCTGCTTGGACGAAGACGAACCGACGGTGCAACCAGCGCGTACGACCGCCCCCGCGCCCGACTCGGATGCGCACACCGTGTCGGCCCGGCCAGCTGACGCGCCCCCTGCTGTCAGGCAAAGCGAGGCGTCGACCTTCGAGCCTTCCGGCGCAGCTCACGGAGGGCAGTCACGATCCCGGCTCGGCGTGTGGCGGACCTGACCGACACTCAAGCCACCCGAGCGTCGGCGAGCGGTGCCTCGCCCACCTTCGTGGCGGCCATCACTGGTCTCCCCCTCCCCCACAACCTCACGACGACCGAGGTCCGTTGAGGCCGTCGGCCGTGGAAGAGGCACGCCATGAACTACCCAGCCCCACTCACCGCCCTCGCGTCCCCCGCCCAGCTCCTCGCCCACGCGAAACGCCCCGCCCATTCGCCCGCCGGACTCGTCGGGGACACCCCCGTACTGTGGATCGGCGAACCCTTCGCCGCCGCCGGACGGGGCTTCTGGGCCAAGCTGGAGAGTCACAACCCCGGTGGCATCAAGGACCGCAGCGCCCTCCACATGGTCCTCGCCGCCCGGGAACGCGGCGATCTGCAGCCCGGCGCCCGCATCGTGGAGTCCACCTCCGGCACGCTCGGGCTCGGCCTGGCCCTCGCGGGCTCCGTACACGGGCACCCGGTCACCGTCGTCACCGACCCCGGCATGGAACCGCTGGTGGCCGGCCTGCTCACCGCGTACGGTGCCGACGTCGATGTCGTCACCACGCCACATCCGACCGGGGGCTGGCAGCAGGCCCGCCTTGGACGCGTGGCGGAACTCCTCGCTGCGTGCCCCGGCGCCTGGTGTCCCGACCAGTACGACAACCCGGACAACGTCGCCGCGTACGCCCCTCTGGCTCACGAGCTCGTCGCTCAGCTGGGGCGGATCGACACACTTGTGGTGGCGGTGGGCACCGGCGGCCACTCCGCCGGCGTCGCTTCGGTCCTTCGTGGAATTCTTCCGGGGCTGCGGGTCGTCGGCGTGGACAGCACCGGTTCGACGATCTTCGGTCAGCCCGCCGCGCCTCGCCTCATGCGGGGTCTGGGCAGCAGCATCCATCCTCGTAACGTCGCTTACGACCTCTTCGACGAGATTCACTGGGTCGCCGCCCCCGAGGCCGTCTGGGCGGCGCGGCAGCTGGCCCACCACCACTACGCCACCGGAGGGTGGAGCGTCGGAGCCGTCGCCCTGGTGGCTCGCTGGCTGGCCCGCACCCGGCCGGCCGAGGACCGTGTCGTCGCTGTCTTCCCCGATGGGCCCCAGCGGTACGTCGGTACCGTCTTCGACGACAGTTACTGCCTCGCCAATCAGCTTCTCGGCCACGTCCCCGCCGAGAACCCGGACGAGATCGACCATCCCCACGACCGGGTCGTGTCCCGATGGACACGATGCACCCGGGTGATCGACCCGCTCGCGCCCCCCGGCGCCACCAGCGCCCGCGTTCGCCGAGACGGCCCGATGACGTACGCGCCATGAAGTAGGCGCGGGACATCACCACGGTCCGCCGCGACTGAGGCCATGCACCCCGCTCCCCGCCGGCACATCTGTGGCTTCCCTCACGGGAGCACCTGACCAAAAAATACCCTAGGGGGGTATAGTGTTCTCTGTCGTGCGAGGGACGCGCGGGACCCTGTAGCTCCTCTCACGACAGAGACCGACACACGCACCCCACCCCGAGGAAGAAGCCATGACCGATCAGAACAACTCAAGCTCGTGCTGCGGTTCCTGCGGCACCGGCACCACGTCCGAGGTCCAGAACCTCGGCGTCACCACGGTCTACAAGGTGTCCGGCATGACCTGCGGCCACTGTGAGGGCGCCGTATCCAAAGAGATCTCGGCCCTCGACGGCGTCACCGCGGTCGCGGCGGTCGCCAAGACGGGCGAGGTGACCGTCACCTCCGCCGCCCCGCTCGACGAGCAGGCCGTACGAGCCGCCGTCGACGAGGCCGGCTACGAGCTCGTCGGCCAGAACTGACGCCCGTCCCGGGCCCCGCGCAGACAACACCCGCATTCCCCTTCCGCGTCGGTACGTACCGCTCCGCTCACTCGGACGCGGTACGCCCCGGCCCATCCCAGGAGTGACGTCCATGAGCAGCACGGCTCTCGAGAAGGCGACTTCCGAGACGGCGCCGCCCAGCGCGGAGGTCGAGCTCTCCATCGGCGGCATGACCTGCGCGTCGTGCGCGGCTCGCGTCGAGAAGAAGCTCAACCGCATGGACGGCGTCACCGCCACGGTCAACTTCGCCACCGAGAAGGCGAAGGTCGCGTACGGCGGAGACATCCAGGTTGCCGACCTCATCGCCACCGTCGAGAAGACCGGGTACACGGCCGAGGAGCCGCCCCCGCCCGCTTCACCTTCCGAGAGCGGACCCGAGACCGTCCAGGCGACGGCGGACGGTGAGTTGCTCTCACTCCGTCAGCGCCTGCTCGTGTCCCTCGTACTTTCAGTGCCAGTCGTTCTCATGGCGATGGTCCCTGCTCTGCAGTTCGACAACTGGCAGTGGCTGTCGCTGACGCTGGCCGCCCCCGTCGTGGTCTGGGGTGCGTTCCCCTTCCACAAGGCCGCCTTCACCAACGCCCGACACGGCGCCGCGACCATGGACACACTGGTCTCCATAGGTACGCTCGCCGCGCTGGGCTGGTCATTGTGGGCGCTGTTCTTCGGGCACGCCGGGATGCCGGGCATGCGGCACGGGTTCGAGTTCACCATCTCCCGCTCGGACGGCTCCTCCTCCATCTACCTGGAGGCCGCGGCCGGCGTGACCGCACTCATCCTCGCCGGGCGTTATCTGGAGGCGAAGTCGAAGCGCAAGGCGGGCGCGGCTCTGCGGAGTCTCCTCGAGCTGGGTGCCAAGGACGTCGCCGTGCTGCGCGGCGGCACGGAAGTGCGGATCCCGGTATCCCAGTTGACGGTCGGCGACCGATTCGTCGTACGGCCCGGAGAAAAGATCGCCAGCGACGGCACCGTCGTCGAGGGCAGCTCGGCCGTCGACGCCTCCATGCTGACCGGCGAGTCGGTGCCGGTGGACGTGGCCGTGGGGGATGCCGTCACCGGAGCGACCGTGAACGCCGGTGGACGGCTGGTTGTCGAGGCTTCGCGAATCGGGGCGGACACCCAGCTCGCACGGATGGCGAGGTTGGTCGTGGACGCACAGAACGGCAAGGCGGCTGTTCAGCGTCTGGCCGACCGCATCTCCGCCGTATTCGTCCCCGCAGTCATCCTCGTCGCACTGGGCACGCTCCTGACCTGGCTGTTCATCACCGGGGAGCCGGCTGCGGCGTTCACCGCGGCCGTCGCGGTTCTGATCATCGCCTGCCCCTGCGCGCTGGGGCTCGCCACGCCGACCGCGCTGATGGTCGGCACCGGGCGCGGTGCCCAACTCGGCATCCTCATCAAGGGTCCCGAAGTCCTGGAATCCACCCGGCGCGTCGACACCGTCGTCCTCGACAAGACCGGCACGGTGACCACGGGCCGAATGATCCTCCAGGACGTCTATGTCGCCGAGGGCGTCCAAGAGGCAGAACTTCTGCGACTCGTCGGCGCTTTGGAGCACGCCTCGGAGCACCCCATCGCCCGAGCAATCGCCGCAGGAGCGATCGAACAGGTGGGCAGCCTGCCCCTACCGGAGAACTTCGAGAATGTCGCCGGCTTCGGTGTACAAGGTGTGGTCGACGGTCACGCGGTGCTGGTCGGCCGCGAGAAACTCCTCACCCAGTGGGTTATCGAGCTGCCCCGTGAATTGGCAGAGGCCAAGGCGGCTGCGGAGGCCGACGGACACACTGCAGTGGCTGTCGCCTGGGACGGCGAGGCCCGCGGCGTTGTCACGGTCGCCGACACGGCCAAGGAGACCAGCGCCGAAGCGATCGCCGAGTTGCGGCAGCTGGGGCTGGAGCCGGTATTGCTGACCGGCGACAACCACCTGGTCGCCACATCGGTTGCGCGGGCGGTCGGAATCGACGAAGTAATCGCCGAGGTCCTGCCCCAGGACAAGGTGGACGTGGTCAAGCGGCTGCAGTCGGCGGGCCGAACGGTGGCCATGGTCGGCGACGGCGTCAACGACGCCGCCGCGCTCGCCACCGCCGACCTCGGACTGGCCATGGGCACCGGCACGGACGCGGCAATCGAGGCCGGCGATCTGACACTGGTGCGCGGGGACCTGCGGGTCGCCGCGGACGCGATCCGGCTGTCCCGGAAGACCCTCGCGACCATCAAGGGCAACCTCTTCTGGGCCTTCGGCTACAACGTCGCCGCGCTCCCGCTCGCGGCGGCCGGGATGCTCAACCCGATGATCGCCGGAGCCGCGATGGCCTTCTCCTCGGTCTTCGTCGTCACCAACAGCCTGCGCCTGCGGTCCTTCAAGTAGTCCGACTCGGTTACCACCGAACAGCACGAGAGCGATGGAGCGGCCGACGGCCTGCCGAGCCCCGAAGCCCGGCAGGCCGTCGGCGCACACCCGGCGAACCAACGGCTCAGCGATAGAACGAGAGAGGTGCACCGATGAGCCAGACGTCACGAACAGACACGCTTCGAAAGGTGATCCGGCATCCGGTGGTACGGATGACGGCCGCTGCTCTGCTCCAAGCCGTGGCGACCCACCTCACGCAGAAGGGCGCCGCCGGCTCGTCACGCCCGGAAGCGTGTGCCCCGCCCCGTCAACGGGACGCACTCCCCGAAAACCCGACTGTATAACTCGAGGGACAACGGCAGAACTCTGCTGGTGTCCTGGTCGGTGTGGTAGGGGCGAGGTCAGGCTCCGTAGCAACGTCCGTTAGCTTGTTGCTTCGGGTATGCCACGGCCTCCCCCGCTTCCCTGTCGCTACCCGTGCGATCGAGGCCCTGTACGAAGGAGTGTCGAGCCATGCTGGTGGCTGCCGGACTTGAGTCCACCGTGCTGACCGGCTCGGTGCTGCTGGCCATCCCGATCGCCGCCCTGGCTGGGCTTGTGTCGTTCTTCTCACCCTGTGTTCTACCGCTCGTGCCCGGCTACCTGTCCTACGTCACCGGGGTCAGCGGCGCGGACCTGGCCGACGTACGCCGCGGCCGGATACTTGCCGGCACCGCGCTGTTCCTGGCCGGGTTCACGGGTGTGTTCGTGTCTTTCGGCGCCGCGTTCGGCTACGCGGGCAACACCCTGCTGGAGCACCAGGATCTGCTGATCCGGGTGCTGGGCGGCCTGACGATCGTGATGGGCCTGTCGTTCATGGGCGTACTGCCGGGTATGAGCCGCGAATGGCGCCTGCACCGGCGCCCGGCCGCCGGCCTTGCCGGGGCGCCGATGCTGGGAGTGCTGTTCGGACTGGGCTGGACGCCGTGCATCGGCCCGACATTGGCAGCGGTGCAGGCGCTGGCGTTCAGCGAGGCCAGCGCCTCGCGCGGCGCCCTGCTGACCGTGGCCTACTGTCTCGGCCTCGGTGTTCCATTCCTCGCCGCCGGCCTCGCCTTCCGTAAAGCGCTCGGTGTCTTCACCTGGGTCAAGGCCCACTACCAATGGGTCATGCGCGTCGGCGGCGGCATGATGATCGCGACCGGCCTGCTCATGGTCACCGGCGTGTGGAGTGCACTCCTCAGCCAGATGCAGTCCTGGACGGCCGACTACACCATCGGCATCTAGACCGCCCCGTCCATACCCGCCCGAGAACGAGGGACTTCGACGTGAGTGACGCGAACGGTGACGACGCCGGCGACCTCCCATACCGGGAGCTGCCGGTGGCGGAGTCCATCCGTGACCGCAGAGCCTAGGTGCAAGTGCTGAAGAACGTGGCATCACCGGCGAAAGTGCCCCATGAACCGACTCCGCTGAAGACGGCCACCGCTCTGGCCACAGGCGGTGAGCTGTGCGGATACGGCCTGCTCTGGTCGTCAGCCAGGCCCAAAACGTGGTCTTCCCTCACCTCGCCCGGTGGTTCTGACCTCGTTCCGACCATCACCACACCCGAGTCCCGAAAGAATTGAGAAGACCACCATGCACCACCGCACGCGCCCCATCCGCCTGACCACCACTGTCCTCGCCACCGCCGCCGCAGTGCTCCTGGCAGGGTGCGGCACCTCCGGAACGGATCATCACGGTAAGGAGGAGCCCGCTGCCGCAGTCTCCCAGTTGGACACCTCCCCATACCGGGGCACTGCGTTGGACAGCGGGTTCACCAAACCCGACCTGGTCCTGACCGACACCACCGGCAAGCCCTTCGACCTGCGCAAGCAGACCACCGGCAAGACGACGCTGCTGTTCTTCGGCTACACCAACTGCCCCGATGTGTGCCCCACCACCATGGGAGACATCTCCCTCGCCCTGTCCAAGCAGCTGAAGACGGTCAAGGACAACGTCCGAGTCATCTTCATCACCACCGATCCCGAGCGTGACACCCCCAAGAGCCTCGGCAAGTGGCTCGAGTCGTTCGGACCGAACTTCATCGGTCTGTCCGGCGACCTCGCAAAGGTCAAGACGGCCGCACGCAGCATCGGCATCTCCGTTGAGGAGCCCAAAGAGCACCAGGACGGCACGGTCACCTCCGACCACGGCGCCCAGGTCGCGGCCTTCCTTCCCGCCGATGACGAGGCCCACGTCATCTACACCGCGGGCACCACCACCGACGACTACGCCCACGACCTGCCGCTGCTCGTCAAGAGCACCCGCTGACAATGAGGAGGGGCTCCATCTCCCGCATCATGACACCGCAGACGAAGCCCTCTCGTCCGACTGGTGCCGGTCAACAGCAGTCGCAGCCTCCACGACTGCCGCAAGCGTCTGCCTCGGCCTTGCCCGCACCAGAGCTCGAGGCGGTGCCGCTGGGCGCGCAGCAGCCCTTGCCCCGCCAGGCTTCAATGCCCTCCTTGACGGCGATGACCGCAATGACCAGGGCGGCGATCGGGTCTGCCCAGGACCAGCCGAGCGTGACGTTGAGGACCAGGCCGACGAGGAGGACCGCGGAGAGGTAGGTGCACAGCAAAGTCTGCTTGGAGTCCGCCACGGCCGAGGCAGAGCCGAGTTCGCGTCCGGTTCTGCGTTGGGCGGCGGAGAGGAACGGCATGAGCACCAGCGACAGTGCGGCGATGACGATGCCAGGCATGGAGCGCTCGGCCTCGCCAGTGCCCATCAACGCCCGGGCGGCGTCGAAGGAGACGTAGGCGGCGAGGGCAAAGAAGGAAGCCGCGATGATCCGCAGCGTGATCTTCTCGCGGGCTTCGCGCAGCTCGTGGTCGCGCGCAGAGAACTGCCAGGCAACCGCCGCCGCTGAGGAAACCTCGACGATCGAGTCCAGGCCGAAGCCGATCAGTGCAGCGGAGGAGGCCACGGTGCCAGCGGTGATGGCGACGGTCGCCTCGATCACGTTGTAGGTGATCGTCGCGGCCACGAGGAACCGTATCCGTTTGGCCAGGACATCGCGGCGGACCGGGGACGAGCCGAGGGACGTGGAGATGTCCGCGGTCATCAGCAGCAGCCGTTCCTTACGGCATTCACGCAGGTCCTGTCGGCCTCGACGGCGACCACCGCATTACGAAGGTCGTCCAGCGCGTGTCCCAGGCGTTCGTCGGCCAGCTCGTAGCGCACCCTGCGCCCCTCCGGCACGGCGACAACCAGGCCGCAGTCCCGCAGACAGGCCAGGTGATTCGACAGCCGCGTGCGGGAGATCTCCAGCAGATCGGCCAGCGCGGCCGGGGGTGCCGGCTCCTCCCGCAGGGCGAGCAGGATCCGGCATCGGATCGGATCGGCCAGCGCCCGCCCGAACCGGGTGAGCGCGTCGAGGTCAGTCGCAAGGCTGAGCATGAATGGAAAGGTACACGAATTCGTGAATTCAAGATATCTTGGATCATCGGGGCCAGCTCTCCTTCGCCGCACCCATGCATCACTGCAGGGCCCGATGGACTCCTCACCAGGTACGAGCCGGCCGACCCCCTCCGAACGAAAGTGATCAGCTTTCCATGACCCGCGGGCCACCTCGTTCGGGCGCACCTCTCGCGGCGTGACCCGCGTCCGTTCGGTACTGTCGGATGGACCGAAGTTCAACGGTCAGGAACGGAGTCTCGAGGAATGCGGCCGAGCCGACATGCACGCGCGGGAGGAGCCCTGGGGCGCCTACTGCTCGTCATCGTGCTCGCGTTCGGGGTTCTCGCGATGCACACCATGGGGCATCCCGACGACTCCTCCGGTTCCGCCATGAGCACCACATCCCACATGTCGGCGGTGGACGGGACCGCAACAGCTCACAATGCCGTGAGCCCGCTCACCATGACGGACACCAAGTCGGTCGACCATGTAGGGGATCCAACGGACTCCTCACCTGCGCACGACCCCGGTGCGGCGATGGACATGCTCTCGCTGTGCGTGGCGGTCCTGTTCAGCGCATGGATGCTCGTCACGCTGCTGAAGTCCGCTTTCGCCCGGCATCGCGAGTGGTTGGCACGGCTCCTCGCCCAGGTCGCCGCCGTACTGCGACCGAATCCGCCCCCACGCTGCCCCGATCTCACCCAGCTGTCGGTCCTGCGGCTGTAGACCGAACCGCACTCACGGGCGCACATACATGTGATCCCGCGACTTCGCGTACGGCAAAACAGACCCAAAACCGACACAAAAGGTGACACGAACCATGACTGCCTTCACTCGCGCTGCCCTGCGCCGCAAGCCCGCCCGTCGCATCGCCGTAGTGGGCCTCATCGCTACCGGCTCGCTGTTCCTCGCCGCCTGCGGTGGTGACGGTGACGACATGAGCGGCATGGACCACGGCAGCAGCAGCTCGGCGTCCGCGACGGCTACCAGCCAGGCGGCCGGGAGTGCGGAACAGGGGAAGGACTTCAATGACGCGGACGTCGCGTTCGCTCAGATGATGATCCCGCACCACGAGCAGGCCCTGGAGATGGCGAAGCTGGCCGACGGCCGCGCTTCGGACGCCGAGGTCAAGGACATCGCACAGAAAATCGAGAATGCACAGGACCCGGAAATCAAGACGATGAAGGGCTGGCTGAAGGCCTGGGGGCAGCCGACCCAGATGGAGTCCATGCCCGGCATGGACCATGGAGGCCACGGCAGCGGCGACGGCATGATGTCCGAGGCGGACATGGAAGAACTCAAGGGCATGAAGGGGACCGAGTTCGACAAGGCGTTCGCCGAGATGATGATCGACCACCACAACGGCGCGATCAGCATGGCCAAGGACGAACAGAAGAACGGCAAGTACGCCGAAGCCAAGAAGATGGCCGACGACATCGTCAAGGGCCAGTCTGCCGAGGTGGAGCAGCTCCAGAGCACTCTCGACCGGCTCTGATCCGGGCGACGCGACCGCACGATCGGTCTCGCGTAGCGCCACCGGCCATCCGGGCCCGCTAGGGGCCCGGGTGGTCGTTCCTCCCCTCGCGTGCCGGTCTCTGCGCCCGGCGCGCTTGCCCCGTCCAACTCTTCATCGAGGACCTATGAACTCGCGCCTTGCCGCTGCGGCAGCCGTCGCCGCCGCGCTCACGCTCACCTTGACCGCATGTTCCGGCGACGACGCCGACACGGATGCCTCCGCACCCGGCGTCACGGTGAGCCACATCCATGGGATCGGCCTGGACCCCTCAGACCAGCGTCTGTACGTCGCGACGCACGAGGGCGTCTATACCCCCGGCGCCCAGGGAGAGCCGACCTTGGTGGGTGACAGCAAGGACGACTTCATGGGCTTTACGGTGGCCGGGGCCAAAACCTTCTACGCCAGCGGCCATCCCACCACCGGTGGCAACAAAGGACTGATCAAGAGCACGGACGCGGGCAAGACCTGGGAGTCTCTGTCACTCTCCGGCGAGTCCGACTTCCACGCGCTCGACTACGTCCATGACACCGTCTACGGCTACGACTCCACCGGCGGCCTGTTGCGCACCAGCAAGGACGGCAAGACCTGGAAGGACGGGGCAAGCATCCAGGCTCTCGACATCACGGTGAGCCCCGAGGACCCTGGCCTCCTCCTCGCCACGACCGCAGAGGGAGTCGCCCGCAGCACGGACGGCGGCACAACCTTCACCGCCGGCCGGCAGCCGATGATGGCGTTCCTGTCCTGGCCGACGAAGGACACCCTTTACGGCATCGACACCGCTGGCACGCTGCACCGCAGTTCCGACGGAGGGACCACGTGGCAGCAGGCTGGCACGGCGCCCGGGGGGCAGCCACAAGCACTCACCGCCGCGGGAGCCGATCACGTCCTGGTTGCTACACAGACCGGGGTATACGAGTCGAAGGACGGCGGCAAGACGTTCACGAGGCGCATGGACGTGGAGAGCAGCAGCGGACACTGATCGGCACCAGCGAACTTCCGCGGCCATGACCGCGCGTACGCCGGTCGGCAGCCGACGTCCAGGACCCGTCTTGAGGAGTAACGCCATCGGACGGACCAGGACGTCGGCTGAGTGGGGCCGATCGCCCGAGCGTCGGTATCGAGCGGGGTTTCCACCGTTCCACCGAGACGGGGAGTCGACGCCGCCGCATCCGGAGCGGGCTCAGGCGGCCTTGGCCAGGCTGGAGCGGTCCTTCGCCGGGGCGGAGGACACGGGGCCAGTGACCGGCGCCGGGGTGTCGTGGCGTGGCCACAGCAGGAGGGCGCCGGCCGCTCCCGCCCCGGCGAGAACCGCGAGGACGGACCAGGCGAGGGTGAGGCCGGCGGCCGTGCCGACCCAGCCCGCGACAGGGTAGGTGATCAACCAGGCCAGGTGCGACAGGGAGAACTGGGCGGCGAACGCCTCGGGGATCGCGTTCCGGGCGACGGAGGCGCGCAGCACCTTGCCGGTCGGCGTGACGATCAGCGCCATGCCAACACCGATCGCGCTCCAGACGACCGCCGTGCCGGCCCAGGTGGCGATCCCCGTCGCGACGAGCACCACAGCGGCACCCGTGGCCCCGACGAGGACGGAGGCGCCGGTCATCATCACGGTGCGGGCGGCGACCTGGTCGAGAACGCGGGGCAGCACGAGGGCGGCCACCAGGGTGCCGGTGCCGGAGGCGGCGAGCATCCAGGCGACGTCCGACTGCGATCCGCTGAGCCGGTCACGGACGAGGTTGACGGTGTTGACGACGACGATCGACCCGGCGGCCGCGACCACGAGGTTGAGCGCCATGAGCCCGCGCAGCCTCGGCGTGCGGAGGAAGGTCCTGACCCCCGCCGCCGCCTTGTCCCACGCCCTGGTGTGGACGCTCGGTCGGGCGTCTGGGACGTGCGCCGACAGGACGAGGAGAGCGGAGAGGAGGAATCCGGCGGAGGTGCCGAGGAACAGCCGGTCGAAGCTCAGGAACGCCAGGGCGACGGCCGCCAGCACCGGGCTGAGCAGGCTCTCCATGGTGGAGGCGACCTGGGACGCCGACAGCGCGCGCGTGTAGGCGGACTCGTCGGTGACGATGTCGGGGATGACCGCTTGGAACGTCGGCGTAAACGCCGCGGAAGCAGCCTGGAGCAGACCTATCAGGACGTAGACGTGCCAGACCTCGGTGACCAGCGGCAGCGCGAGGACCACCGCACCGCGGACCACGTCGAGGAGGACGAGGAGCGTTCTTCGGGGGAACCGGTCGACGTACGCGGCGGCCAATGGGGCGATGATCACGTACATGACCATCTTGATGGTGAGGGCCGTGCCGAGGACCATGCCGGCGTTCGAACCGGCTAGGTCGTAGGCGAGCAGACCGAGGGCCACTGTCGTCAGCCCGGTGCCGAACAGGGCGATAACCTGGGCACCGAACAGGTGGCGGTAGTCGCGTAGGGCGAACAGACGCATGGCGGTTTCCTTCCGTGTCCATGCGGCGGGGCACGGCTCCGGGACGGAGGCCGTGCCCCGCGGGTACAGGCGGGGAGGTCTCTAGGCACGAGTGGTGCTCTCCGGGGTGAGGCCGGCGAGTAGGTTGAAGGCGCCGGTGAGGAGGTTGAGCGCGACGACGCCGACGATGTCGGCGATCGCGCGGTCGCTGAAACCGTGCGTGCGCAAGGCGGTGACCTGGTCGTCGGTGATCGAGGCCGGCTCGCGGTAAAGCTGGAGGGCGATGGCGACGACTGCGGCGATCGCGGCATCGGCCGAGGTGCCGGCGCGGGCCCGCTCGATCTCCTCCTCGTCCACGCCCAGGGCGCGGGCGGCACGGATGTGCGCGTCGAGGCAGAGTCCGCAGCCCTGCTGGGCCTGGACTGCGATCGAGACGCGCTCGCTGATCCGACGGTCCAGCTTGGCCCGGCCCATGGCGCGGCTGAGCTGGAGGTAGCCGCCGAGCACGGCTGGGGAGTGCGCCATCGTGGCGACCATGTCGCCGACCTGGCCGTGGCGCGAGACCAGGTCGGCGAGGAGATCGCGCGAGGCGCCGACCGCCGTGTCGGGCGTGAGGCGGGTCAGGCGGGTCATGACGCTCCTTTCGTTCACGATCAGTGGTGGGTGTGGTGTGCCGGGTGGCCGTGCTGGTGGCCCTGGAGCGCGGGCACGGCCGCGGCGGTCTGGGCCACGTGGGCGGTGTCCGCGGTCCGCGCGGTGAACTCGGCGGTACGGACGACGCCGGCGTGCCGGAAGTCCAAGTACAGCCGGTAGGTACCGGGGGTGGGTGCGACGGCCAGGAAGGTGATGCCGGGTCCGGCGGCGGTTGCGCCGTCACCGGGCTGGCCCTCCGGGTGGACGTGCAGATAGCCCAAGTCGCCGACCCGCAAGGCGACGAGATGCCCATACGCGGCCAGGTAGGGTTGCAGGTCGGTGACGGGGCGGCCGTCGCGGCTCACTGTGAGGGTCAACTCGCTCGCCTCGCCGGGCATGAGTGCACCGTGGAGGGCGACGGTGTACTCGCCGAGCCGCGCGACGCCGGTGGCCTCGGGCAGCGGGCGGGGTTCGTACACCCCGGCAACCGCGGCGTCGATCCCGAGCGTCAGCGTCCCGTCGTGGCCGGCCGGGTGGACGTCGGTGAAGAACTTCCAGTCGCCAGGCGTCAGGTCCAGCTCGACGCTCCAGTCACCCTTGCCGTCGCGCACGGGGTGCACGTGCTGGAACCCGGCCGTGTCCCGCCGTACGGCGATGAAGTGCAGTTCCTTCTCGTGCTCGGCCACGAAGTCGGTCACCGGCCGCCCGTCGGGGCCGACGACCCGGAAGCGCACCGGCTGCACCCCGGCGGCGAGGACCGCCGACTCGAGTTCCAGGGTGTACCCGCTCTGCGACACCGACAGCCCACCGGGCTGGGCTCCACCGTGACCACGGTGACCGGAGTGATTCCGCATGACATCTCCCAAGAAATAGAAGCGCCTACCGAAGCCGCCCGTTCAGGACGCTGACGGCGACCATATACCCCCCAGGGGTATATGTGAAGCCCAGAAGCCCCCTCCGCGTATACGTAGATCGCCGTGCCTTTAGAGGGGACGGGTCAACACCTCAACGGGGCTGGGGAGAATGGTCGTGGACCACGCTGCCCACAACGCTCGCTGCGAGGGTCACCATGGCCGCGCCGACTACGGCTCGCGCGTCGGCGCCTCACCCGGAACGGCAGGCAACGCGGCACTGCGCTGTCTCACCGGCTGCGCAATGGGCGGGAGCTTCGGCATGGCGTCCGTGCCGGGCTGGACTTCAAGAGCGCACACAAAGTCACGCTTGCCGCCGGCAGGGTCTCGATCGCCGCGATGCAGTTGGTCGACTGAACCTCCGCCAACCTGAAAACCCCAGGTCAGCAGCGCTGGTGTGACGTGTTCCGGGACGCTCGTACTGGTCGTGGGCGGTAGTCCGCGCCGTAGATCGTCCGTCACGGGGCGGCTTGCCGGATTCCCACTCGCGGCGGGCGAGCGGCCTTCTACGATCCGGTGTATGGATCCCGAGTTGCTGGAACGGATCACCGCGCGGCGTGCGGAACTGGACGAACTCGAAGAGCAGCTGGCCAAGCAGCTGGCGGAGGTACGGGCCGAGCGCGACGAACTGGCCGTCGCTGAGAAGGTCCTGGAGCGGATGAGTAAGCAGCCCGCCGAGGACTGGACAGTGCGGGCCGTGACCTCGCCGGGTCGTCCGAGGAGCGGTCCCTCACGCACGACGCGGTGGGCGACGAGCGTGTGTTCGGGGCAGACGGCGGCTACGCAGTCGCGGCAAACGCCGACAGCCGTGCTGGTCGTTCCCCGTGCGCGGCAGTCCAGGCAGTGCATCAGTAGTCCCTGCCCTCAGTGGTCAGAGCGGACGGAGTGAACTTCTTGCGCCAGGCCAGGGACACGTAGACCAGGCCGATCAGGACGGGCACCTCAATCAGCGGTCCCACAACGCCGGACAGGGCCTGGCCGGAGGTGACGCCGAAGGTGGCGATGGCGACGGCGATGGCCAGCTCGAAGTTGTTGCCCGCGGCGGTGAAGGCAAGGGTGGCCGTGCGGTCGTAGGCGAGGCCGATCGCCTTGCCCAGCAAGAAGGTCCCGGCCCACATCACGGCGAAGTACACAAGCAGAGGCAGTGCGATGCGGGCGACATCGAGCGGCTGGGAAGTGATGGTCTTGCCCTGGAGGGCGAAGAGGATGACGATCGTGAAGAGCAGGCCGTAGAGCGCCCACGGGCCGATTTTCGGCAGAAAATTGGACTCGTACTTCTCGCGGCCGAGCCTCTTCTCGCCGATGCGGCGGGTGAGGAAGCCGGCCAGCAGCGGGACACCCAGAAAGATGACCACGTTCAGGGCGATCTTCCACATGGAGATGTCCAGGTGCTCGCCGTCGCCCAGGCCGAGCCAGCCGGGCAGCAGGTCGAGGTAGAACCAGCCGAGCAGGCCGAATGCCAGGACCTGGAAGACCGAGTTGAGTGCGACCAGGACGGCCGCCGCCTCGCGGTCACCGCAGGCCAGGTCGTTCCAGATGATGACCATAGCGATGCAGCGGGCCAGGCCCACGATGATCAGACCGGTGCGGTACTCGGGCAGGTCCGGCAGGAAGATCCACGCGAGCGCGAACATCACCGCCGGGCCGACGATCCAGTTGATCACCAGGGAGGAGGCCATGAGCCTGCGGTCGCCGGTGACGGCGTCGAGCTTGTCGTAGCGGACCTTGGCCAGGACCGGATACATCATGACCAGCAGACCGATGGCGATCGGCAGGGAGATGCCGCCGATCTCGACCTTGGCTAGGGCGTCGTTCAGGCCCGGAATGGCTCGCCCCAGGCCGAGCCCGACAGCCATGGCGATGAGGATCCAGACGGCGAGGAAGCGGTCGAGCGTCGACAGCTTCGCGACGACGGAAGGCTCCTCGGCGGTCGTTGCGGGGGCTTCGGTGCGGGTCACGGACAGGCCCTCTTGTTCTCGACGGCGGTACGGGCGGACTCCGCCAGGCCGGCGAACTGGCCGGCGAGCGATGCGATGACGTCGGGGCGAAGCTTGTAGTACGTGTAGCGGCCGCACGGCTCGGTCTCGACGACCCCGGCCTCACGCAGCACTTTCAGGTGGTTGGAGAGGTTGGTCTGCCGGGCGCCGGTCTCCTCCACGAGGTGGGTGGTGCACAGCGTCTCCTGGGCGAGCAGGGTCACGATCCGAAGCCTGAGCGGGTCCGCCAGAACCCGAATCAGGTCAGTGTCGACTGACGTCATCATGTACTGATACTCTCACATCAGTGGTGACTGACACCACCGGGTGCTGAAGTCATTCGCGCCTGATGTCGTTGCGAGACAAGTGAGACGCCCTGATGTCCGACAAGCCCTCCGTGTTGTTCGTCTGTGTCCACAACGCCGGCCGATCCCAGATGGCTGCCGCGTGGCTGACCCACCTGGCCGGGGACCGCGTCGAGGTCCGTTCCGCCGGATCCAACCCGGGCGAGAGCGTCAACCCGGCCGCCGTCGAGGCCATGCGTGAGGTCGGCATCGACATCTCTGCCGAAGTGCCCAAGATGCTGACCGTGGACGCGGTCCAGGAGTCCGACGTCTGTATCACCATGGGATGCGGCGACACCTGCCCGGTCTTCCCCGGCAAGCGCTACCTCGACTGGACACTGGACGACCCCGCCGGCCAAGGCGTCGAGGCCGTCCGCCCGATCCGCGACGAGATCAAGGTGCTGGTCGAGGGCCTGATCAAGGAGATCGCCCCGGAGCCGCAGTCATGAGCAGCACCACAAACGTGCGCGACGTCATCATCATCGGCTCGGGCCCGGCCGGCTACACCGCCGCGCTCTACACTGCCCGCGCCAGCCTCAAGCCCCTCGTCTTCGGCGGTGCGATTTTCGTCGGCGGCTCGCTCACGACCACGACCGAGGTTGAGAACTTCCCCGGATTCCCCCACGGTGTCCAAGGCCCCGAGCTCATGGAGAACATGCGGGCCCAAGCCGAAAGGTTCGGCGCCGACATGCTCGACGACGACATCGTCGCCGTCGACCTTGCCGGTGACATCAAGTCCGTTACCGACACCGCCGGTACCGTCCACCGTGCAAGGACGGTGATCGTCGCCACGGGCTCCGGATACCGCAAGCTCGGCCTGCCCAAGGAGGACGAGCTGTCCGGGCGGGGCGTCTCCTGGTGCGCGACCTGTGATGGCTTCTTCTTCCGTGACCGCGACATCGTGGTCGTCGGCGGCGGCGACACCGCCATGGAAGAGGCCACCTTCCTCACCCGCTTCGCCCGCTCGGTCACCGTCGTACACCGGCGCTCCATCCTGCGCGCCTCCCAGGTCATGCAGAACCGCGCGTTCTCCGACGACAAGATCTCCTTCGCCTTCGACAGCGAGGTCGCTGCGCTCCACGAGGAAAACGGCATGCTGTCCGGCATGACGCTGCGCGACACCCTTACCGACGAGAAGCGTGAGCTGACCGCGACCGGCCTCTTCATCGCCATCGGCCACGACCCGCGCACCGATATCTTCCGCGGACAGCTGGAGCTGGACCCCTCGGGCTACCTGAGGGTCGCCTCTCCCTCCACCCGGACGAACATCCCCGGTGTGTTCGGTGCCGGAGACGTGGTTGATCACACGTACCGTCAGGCAATCACCGCCGCCGGCTCCGGCTGCGCGGCGGCCCTGGACGCCGAGCGTCATCTTGCGGCGGAAGGGCGCGCCGAGCGGGCCGAACCGGACAGGGCTCTCGCAGTCGTCAGTAGCTGAACTCCTGCATTCAGCAAGCTTCGCCGGCCCTCCGCTGGAAGAGGGGCCTCAGCAAGCCCGGCCTACCCGCCGACGGGCACAGGTGGCGTCAAACCCGGTCGGCTCGAAGTCTGCCCGCGCCCACATGATTCGTCACCCAGTCCACGACCGTCGTCATCGAAGTCCCCGGCGTAAACAGCGCCGCAACGCCCCCTCCGAGGAGGCTCGCAACATCGTCCTCGGGAATGATGCCGCCCCCGAAGACGACAATGTTCGATGCCTCCTCCTTCCGGAGCAGCTTCACGACTTCCGGAAACGCGGTCATGTGTGCTCCGGACAGTACGGACAGTCCGATGCCATCAGCGTCTTCCTGGACTGCCGTGGCGACGATCTGTGCCGGCGTCTGGTGCAAACCCGTGTAGATGACTTCCACACCGGCATCGCGCAAAGCTCGTGCGACAACCTTCGCCCCTCGATCATGACCGTCGAGGCCGGGTTTGGCCACGACGACCCGCAGCGGTAACAACCGCATCAATGAACTCCTAACACACAGGCACGGATTGGGCCGCCCGTCCTAAACATCGGAAGGCATGTAGGTGCCCCAGACCTCGCGCAGGGCGTTGCAGACCTCGCCGACGGTGGCGCGGGCGCGCAGCGCGTCCTTCATCGGGTACAGGACGTTGTCCTCGCCCTCGGCGGCCTTCCTCAGCGCCGCGAGGGCCGAGTCCACCGACGCCTGGTCGCGCTCCGCGCGGAGCCTGGCCAGGCGTTCGGCCTGCTGGGCCTCGATGGCCGGGTCGACGCGGAGCGGCTCGTAGGGCTCCTCCTCGTCGAGCTGGAAGCGGTTGACGCCGACCACGACCCGCTCGCCGGAGTCGGTCTCCTGGGCGATGCGGTAGGCGGAGCGCTCGATCTCGCTCTTCTGGAAGCCGTGCTCGATGGCGTTGACCGCGCCGCCGAGGTCCTCGACCTTGCCCATCAGCTCCAGGGCCGCCGCCTCGACGTCGTCGGTCATCCGCTCGACGACGTAGGAACCGGCGAAGGGGTCGACGGTCGCCGTCACGTCCGTCTCGTAGGCGAGGACCTGCTGGGTGCGCAGGGCCAGGCGCGCGGACTTGTCGGTGGGCAGCGCGATGGCCTCGTCGAAGGAGTTGGTGTGCAGCGACTGCGTACCGCCCAGGACCGCGCCCAGGCCCTGCACGGCGACCCGGACCAGGTTCACCTCGGGCTGCTGGGCGGTCAGCTGCACGCCCGCGGTCTGGGTGTGGAAGCGCAGCATCAGCGACTTGGGGTTCTTCGCGCCGAACTCCTCCTTCATCACCCGCGCCCAGATCCGGCGGGCCGCGCGGAACTTGGCGACCTCCTCCAGGATCGTCGTGCGGGCCACGAAGAAGAAGGACAGGCGGGGCGCGAAGTCGTCCACGTCCATGCCGGCCGCGACCGCGGTGCGCACGTACTCGATGCCGTCCGCGAGGGTGAACGCGATCTCCTGCGCGGGGGACGCGCCCGCCTCGGCCATGTGGTAGCCGGAGATCGAGATGGTGTTCCACTTCGGGATCTCGGCCCCGCAGTACTTGAAGATGTCCGCGATCAGCCGCAGCGAGGGCTTCGGCGGGAAGATGTACGTCCCGCGCGCGATGTACTCCTTCAGCACGTCGTTCTGAATCGTGCCGGTGAGCTCGTCCGCGCTCACGCCCTGCTCCTCGGCGACGAGTTGGTAGAGCAGGAGCAGCAGGGCGGCCGGGGCGTTGATCGTCATCGACGTGGAGACCTTGTCCAGCGGGATCCCGCCGAACAGCACCCGCATGTCGTCGATGGAGTCGATGGCGACGCCGACCTTGCCGACCTCGCCGCTCGCGATCGGCGCGTCGGAGTCGTGGCCCATCTGGGTGGGCAGGTCGAAGGCGACCGACAGGCCCATGGTGCCGTTGGCGATGAGCTGCTTGTAGCGGGCGTTGGACTCCGTCGCCGTGCCGAAACCGGCGTACTGGCGCATCGTCCACGGCCGGCCCGTGTACATCGACGGGTAGACGCCCCGGGTGAAGGGGTACTTCCCGGGCTCGCCCAGCTTCTCGGCCGCGTCCCAGTCCGCCAGGGCGTCGGGCCCGTAGACCGGTTCGATGGGCAGCCCGGACTCGCTGGTCCGAGCACTGGCCGACTCGCGCGCCATTCTGAGGGGATCCTCTCTGGAAGACATTCGCCCCGCCCTTCGCGTGACTGGCCTGCTACTCGGCTACGTACGTCCGATAGATCCAGCCGTAGACACGCAGGGAGCGCCCGTCGACCTCTCGTACTTCTGACGTCGCCTCGAAGTGCTCGTAGCGGTTCTCGACGTTGAGTTTGACCCGGTCGGTGAGCGGTTCCACCTCGTGCATCCGCTGGTCCTCGGGAATGTCTTTCCCGCCCGCCAGGAAGATGTTGGGCTCCGCAGCACGGTCGCCGTCGCTTCGCAGAATGTTGTTGGAGTGGGCCTGAGCAGTGGTGAGGATGGTGCTGGTCATGTGCGAGTCCTCTCATGCAAGGGCACTGTGGACAGCCGAACCGGCGGGGGAGGGAGTGGGCAGCCCGACGGGTGGCACTGCCGGATTGGAGGGTGCGGAGGTCCCGGGCGCATCCGTGCGCACGGGAACGTTGCGGCCACGAGGGCGCTGCATAGAGCCGGCCGCGACTTGGCTATATCGACTGTTGCCGAATCAGGAATCAGCTTGGCGTCGATCTATGGCGGGTGTCAACCACTTGCCGGGACCCAAGTGCAGCGCATCCTTGGGGACTACTGGCGGTGCCCTCAGGAGATCAAGGCGCACCGAGAGGCCCCGAAGCGCAGCCGGGGCAGACACAGGAGAGGCAGCACGACGAGTGAGCCACCACCCTCGACGGACCGCTGGCCGCGTGGGGCGTCACCACGGGCCGGGGCATGCACAGCACGCAGAAATCACGTGGCGCGGCAGATGTCAGCCGCGCAGACCAGGCTCGATGGATACTCCGTGATGCGGATCAGTCGCGGGTGGTAAGAAATCCGGACAGGGCAGCGAGCACCGACGGGGCGAGTCGGTAGTAGACCCAGGTGCCGCGCCGCTCGGACAGCAACAGGCCGGCCTCGCGGAGTTTCTTCAGGTGATGGCTGACCGTGGGCTGGGAGACGCCGACGTCGGCGATGTCGCACACACAGGCCTCCCCGTCAGGGTGGGAAGCAACCTTGGAAAACAGCCGCAGCCTCACCGGATCACCCAGCGCCTTGAACATGGCGGCGGTGACCTCGGCCTCCTCGTCGGTGAGCTCCCGGTCCGTGAGGGACGGGCAGCACGGTGGAGCGGAGGCGGTGGCCGCCAACTGCGCTAGCTTCGACATGCATCTATGTTGACACTCGTTTCGTCTCCTGCCAAGATCGATTGATTCGATGAGCGTCTAATCAGCACTGGGGGCACGACAAGCATGCGTACCGCCGATACACAGGCAGCTCGCACGAGGACGGCCGTCGTCACCGGAGCCAGTAGCGGCATCGGGGCGGCAACCGCGCGGGCGCTGGCTCGCGAAGGGTTCGAGGTCGTCCTGACAGCCCGCCGGGTCGACCGCCTGGAGGCCGTCGCCAAGGAGATCAGAAACGACGGAGGAACGGCCCAGGTGTTCCCCCTGGACGTGACCGACCGAGAGGCCGTCCTCGCCTTCGCCGCCCAGTTTCCGGCGTGTGACGTGCTGGTCAACAACGCGGGTGGGGCCTACGGAACGGAGCATATCGAGAACGCCGATCCTGGTGACTGGCGGTCGATGTACGAGGTGAATGTCGTCGGCGCCCTGCACATGACCCAGGCCCTGCTGCCGGCCCTGAAGGCCTCTGGTGACGGGGTGGTGGTCGTGATCTCCTCCACCGCGTCGTTCACCTGCTACGAAGGAGGGGGCGGTTACAGCGCCGCCAAGCACGGCGCCCACGTACTGGCCGAGACTCTGCGTCTGGAGGTGTGCGGGGAGGCCTTGCGGGTGGTCGAGATCGCTCCGGGGATGGTCCACACCGAGGAGTTCTCCCTGAATCGCTACCGCGGTGACCTGGACAGGGCGGACGCCGTCTACGCGGGTGTTCCGGACCCGCTGGTCGCCGATGATGTCGCCGACGTGGTGACGTGGGCGGTGACCCGGCCGCCTCACGTGAACATCGACCTCCTTGTGGTCCGCCCCAGAGCACAGGCGGCGCAGCACAAGGTGCACCGCACCACCTGACCGGACTGCCGACGGGGTCGCCTCCCCCAAGACGGGGAGGGGCGACCCCGCCGGGGCGGTTCAGCAGCCTTGGGCGCCGGGCGCGTCGAACATGTCAGCGGCGTAGGCGGCCAACTGCAGGGCCGCGGTGTGGTCGATGCCGAGTTCCGTCGCGGCGGACAGCACGGCGTCCGAAGCCGTGGCCGATGTGCCCAGGTGCTTCGCGGTGACGTGGAGAAGCTGCTCGTGCTGATCCTTGGTCAACCCGAGACGCAGGGCGAGCGCCTCTCCCCCGGCAGTCACCGAGCACACTCCGGTCTCTGGCAGCTGCAGTTCGACCGACTGAGCCGCTTCGAAGTCACCGGCCAGCGCGGCGGCGATGGAGCGGACCTGCTCGTAACCGGTGAGCATGAGGAAGGTCGGAGCCCGGCCGTAGCTCTTCATGCCGACGGTGTAGTAGCCCGGTTCGGGGTGGGCCAGTTCGCGGTAGCCGTGCGGGGTGACGGTTCCGCACGAGTGCTGGTTGGGGTCGATGAGCGGGGCGAGGGCGCGGGGTGCGGACATGATCGGGTCGAGCTCCAGGCGCAGCTCGTCGACGATGCGGTAGTCGGGCCTGAAGCCGGTGGCCGCGACGACCCGGTCGGCGGTCAGGCTTCGCTCGGTGCCGTCCAGGTCCCGGGAGACGAGCTCCACCTGGTCGCGCGAGGGGTCGTCGCCCAGGCGGCGGACGGCGTGGGTGCGGAAGTTGGCGGCAAGAGTGACGCGGCCGGTTTCCACGAGCATCTTCAGGCCGGAGCCGATGGCTCCTCGTGCGGGCAGCTCGTCGTCACTGCCACCGCCGAAGGAGGCGGCCGGGTCGGCGCCGCGGATGGCCCAGGTGATGGTGGTGCCCGGTGCGGTGTCGGCCAGCTCGGCCAGGGCCAGCAGGGTGTTGGCTGCCGAGTGGCCGGCGCCGACCACGACGGTGTGACGGCCGGCGTGCTGGTCGCGGTCCGCTCCGAAGACGTCGGGCAGGCCGTGGTTGATCCAGGCGGCGGCGTCCTGCTCGCCGTGGGCGGGCAGGCCGTTCGCGCCGACGTGGTTCGGCTGACGCCAGGTCCCCGAGGCGTCGATGACGGCGCGCGCCAGCACTTCCTCACCGTCAGCCAGGCGCAGGACGAACGGGGCCGCGTCCCGGTCGGCGGTGCGCAGACGGTCGATGCCCAGCCTGCTGATTGCGGTGACCTCGGCGCCGTAGCGGATGTGGGAAGCCAGCGCGGGAAGCTCGGCCAGCGGCTGGAGGTACTGCTTGACGAGATCCCCGCCCGTGGGCAGGGCGGACGCCTCGGGCTCCTCCCAGCCGGCGGCCGCGAGCAGTCGGCGGGCAGCGGGATCGGTGTTGAACTCCCATGGGCTGAAGAGCTGAATGTGGGACCAGGCCTGCACGGCTGTCGCCGCAGCGTCTCCGGCTTCCAGGACGACGAAGGGGACGCTGCGTTCGGCCAGGTGCGCGGCAGCAGCCAGCCCGACGGGGCCGGCGCCGATCACGGCGACTGGGAGGCGGTCGGAGCCGAGGTCAACCACTGTGCGGTGTCCTTTCACGAAGGGAAGGGCGGCAGTCAGGCATCTCGCGTGGGATCGGACGAGGAAGCCGCGAGATCCTCTGCGGTGTCCGCCTGCTTGTGTTGTTCGCTGCGCTCCGCAGCCCGCCGCCGGAATTCAGCGATCGCGGCACAGCAAGAGCCGGTCTGCTCAGCGTCGAGGCCGATGGAATCACTCATCGCAAGCGGCTCCTGTCGCGGCGGCTCGGAGGGCGACGCGAAGCAAGCGCATCACAACCGCCTATATAGATAAACAACGAATCAGAGTTCCACCTTCACCCCTGTTTCGATGAATGTCAACCTCATGCCACAGCCTGCCACGATGTGACGAGCGTCACCTCGTGCCGCGTTGCGCGGGCGCCCCACGCCGGGTCAATCTCGATACATGTCGAAACAGCGGGGGTAGTGGCACCAGGACAACCGCCCAGTGCCACAGCGACATCGGGAAGCAGCGGCTGTGCCGATAGCCGCGCCCGGCCCGTGAACGGTCAAGTGCGCTCGCCCCGCACCTGACCGCTCAGCCAACGGACCGAATCCTTCCCGCCTCACTCTCGTTCTGTCCTCGGTGCGATCGCCCGCCACCGGACCGGCCCAGCTGCCGGTCTGCCGCGCCCGCACCGCAGATCCTTCCGTGCTGCTTCACCAGTGAACGGCTTCGTCATGCCCGGAAGGACATTCATGCCTCACGACTCCACCCGCGCGGCTGGGACTGCCAGTGAACCGATCGCCATCATCGGCATGGCCGGACGGTTCGCCGATGCCACCAGCCTTGAACAACTCTGGGACATGCTGCTCCAGGGCCGCGACGCCATCACGGACATCCCGCCGGACCGCTACGACGTCGACGCCGTCTACGACCCCACGCCCCGCACGCCCGGCCGCACGGTGAGCCGGTGGGGCGGCCTGCTCCACGACATCGACGCCTTCGACGCGGAATTCTTCGGCATCTCCCCCCGGGAGGCCGACCGCATGGACCCCCAGCAGCGGCTCCTCCTGGAGGTCGCCTACGAAGCCCTCGAAGACGCGGGGCAGCCCCTGCCCCGCATCGCGGGCACCGACACGGGCGTCTTCATCGGCCAGCTGGGCGGTGACTACTGGCATCTGCAGTACGACGACCGCGATCAGCTCGACCTGTACGCCATGACCGGTGCGGCCGCCCGCGCCATCACCTCCGGCCGGCTGTCCTACGCATTCGACCTGCGGGGACCCAGCTTCACCGTCGACACCGCCTGCTCCTCCGCGCTCGTGGCCGTCCACAACGCCGTCCAGGCAATCCGGCTCGGCGAGTGCCCCCTGGCGATCGCCGGCGGGGTCAACCTCGTACTCCTGCCGGAAGAGGGGGTCGTCTACTCGGGCGCCGGCATGCTCGCCTCCGACGGCCGCTGCAAGTTCGCCGACGCCTCGGGCGACGGCTTCGTCCGCAGCGACGGCATCGGGGCCGTCATCCTCAAGCCGCTGTCGGCCGCTCTCGCCGACGGCGACCGCATCCGGGCGGTCATCCGCGGGTCCGCCGTCGGCAACGACGGCCAGAGCAGTGGCTACCTGGTCACGCCCGCCGTCGAGGGCCAACGTGACGTGCTGCGCCGCGCCTACGCCAACGCCGCCGTGGACCCGGCCGACATCGACTACATCGAGGCCCACGGCACCGGCACCAGCGTCGGCGACCCGGTCGAGCTGCAGGCCCTGGCCGACATCGTCGGCACCCGGGCCTCGGACGATCGCTGCCTGGTCGGCTCAGTGAAGACCAACATCGGCCACGCCGAGGCAGCCGCCGGAATCGCCGGTCTCATCAAGGCCGTGCTGTGCCTGGAGAACAAGACGATCCCGCCCAACCTGCACCTGAAGAACCCCAACCCCGCCGTCGACTGGGCCAACCTGCCGCTCGCCGTACCCACCCACGCCACCCCCCTGCCGCAGCGGGACCGGCCCGCCATCGCCGGGGTCTCCAGCTTCGGCTTCTCCGGAACCAACGCCCACCTCGTCCTCGAAGCCGCCCCCGAGCCGCGCACCACCGCCCGGGACACAGCGCCGGACGCGCGCAGCGAGCTGCTGGTGTTGTCCGCGTTCAGCCCCGAAGCCCTGTCCGAAGCAGCCCGCAGCATGGCCGACCACCTCGAAGACCCCGGCGCGCGCCAGAAGCTGAGGGACATCGCCCACTCCGCGGCGCTGCGCCGTACCGTTCACGACGCCCGCCTCGCCCTTCCCCTCCAGAGCCACGCCGAGGCCGCCGCCGCGTTGCGGGGGTTCGCCGACGGCGACAACGAGCCCGGCCTGTCCTTCAGCGACTACACCGACTCCGACGCGACGCCACGGGTCGCGTTCGTGTTTCCCGGACAGGGCTCGCAGTGGCCAGGCATGGGCCGCGAGCTCCTGGACACCGAGCCGGTCTTCCACCAGGCCATGCGGGACTGCGACGACGCCATCAGGACGGAGAACGGCTGGTCGGTCATCGAGCTCCTGCGCTCGGCGGATGAAGAGCGGCTCAAGGAACTCGACGTCATCCAGCCCACCCTCTGGGCCATGGAGATCGCCCTGACCGAACTCTGGCGCTCCTGGGGCATCGAACCGGACGTGGTCATCGGCCACAGCATGGGTGAGTCCGCCGCCGCCTACATCGCCGGCGCTCTGTCACTCTCTGACGCCGCCGCGGTGATCTGCCGCCGCAGCCGACTGGCCAAGCGCCTTTCCGGCCGCGGCACCATGGCCTGGGTCGCTCTTCCCGCCGACGAGGCAGCGGCAGCGCTGGTCGGTCACGAGGACACGGTGGCCGTAGCCGCCATCAACAGCCCCACCTCCACCCTCCTGTCCGGTGATGGTGAGGCTCTCGACCAGGTACTGGCCGGCCTCGACGCGCGCGGTGTCGACAATCGGCGGGTCAACGTGGACTTCGCGTCGCACTGCCCGCAGATGGACGCGCTTCAGGAGGATCTGCTCTCCGAGCTGTCCCACCTCACACCGCGGGCAGGCACCATCCCCCTGCACTCCACCCTGTTGAACGAGGTCATCGACGGCTCCGGCATGAACGCCGAGTACTGGGTGCGCAACATCCGCCAACCGGTCGACTTCGTCGGCGCGGTACAGGGGCAGCTCGACCTCGGCGACACCGTGTTCGTCGAAGTCAGTCCTCATCCGCTGCTCGTGTCAGGAATCCGCGAGACCAGCCGCATGGCCACCGGCGCCGACACCACCGCGGTCGGCAGCCTGCGCCGGCACGCGGACGAACGCGGCTCCCTGCTCACCTCCGCAGCCGCCCTGCACACAGCCGGTGCCCGTCTCGACCTCGACAAGCTGACCGCCGACGGGAGCTACGTGGCCCTGCCCACGTATCCGTGGCAGCGCACCCACCACTGGATCAGCCCCGGCCCAGCCCGTCCCGCGGCCGCCACCGCGGCACCCGCCGAGCCTGCATCGGGTAAGGAGCACGCGACGCACCCACTGCTCGGTAAGCCGTCACCCACCGAGGGCGCGACCCGCACATGGCAAGGTCCACTTCGGCTCGCTGACCACCCCTACCTGCGCGACCACTGCATTCAGGACACCATCATCCTGCCGGGCACCGCCCACCTGGAGCTCGTCAGCGCTGCCGCACGCACCGAACTGGGATCCGGAGCGCTGTCGGTCAGCGAGGTGCGCTACCACCGGGCCCTCTTCCTCGACGAGGACGGGCCCGCACCAGAGGTCCAGGTCACTGTCACTCCGCGCCCGGACTCCTCACTTCACTGCCGCATCCTCAGCCGGGAATCCGCCGACGACGACTGGGCTCTGCACACCGAAGCAACTGCTCGCGCGGTGGAGGGCGGCACTCCCCGAGCGGGCGAGTCGCTGCAGTCCATTCGTGCCCGCCTGCCCCAACACCAGGACGCCGGCGACTTCTACACGTGGAACGCCGCCCGCGGAAACCAGTGGAACGGCACCTTCCAAGGCATCACCGAACTGTGGCGCGCCGACGGCGAGGTCCTCGCCCAGCTGACCTGCCCAGCCGCACTCCTCGACGGACTCGCCCACCACCACTTCCACCCGGCCCTCCTGGACGCGAGCGGGCACGCCATGGCCGCCGCCCGTGAGCTGACTGCTCCCGGTGACGAAGGCGTCTTCGTCCTCGGCGGCATCGACGAAGTCCGCTTCTACCAGCAGCCGCCCGCCTCCTTGTTCAGCCACGCCAGGCTGCTGCCATCCCCGCGCGAGGACTCGTTCAGCGCCGACATCGACATCCGCGCCGACGACGGCCGTCTGATCGCCCAGATGCGCGGACTGCGCCTGCAGTACCTGGCCGGCCACGCCCCCGCCCTGCTCAACGCCCGTACCGAGGATCCCGTGACGCCATCCCGCACCCCAGGCTCCCCGGCTGCCCCGGCCAGCGACGACCGCGACACCTGGCTGCACACACTCACCTGGGACGAAGCTCCCCTTCCCGCCCCAGCGACGGGCGCCACCGACCCCGACGGCTTCTGGTTGCTGTTGACCGACAGCGGGCCCACCGGGCGCGCCCTGGCGCGTGAACTGAACGGCCGCGGCCAGCGCGTCGTCGCCGTCACCGCCGGCGCGGGCCAGCTGTCCGGGGGCGGCGACCGCTACCGCATCGACCCCGCCAAGGAAGAGCACTACCGCGAGGTCCTGGCCGATGTCGCCCGCTACGGTGCCTGCCGCGGCATCATCCATCTGTGGGCCCTGGACGCCCAGACCGGCCTGGACGCCACACCCACCGAGATCCACCGCACCCAGGTGCTCGCCGCGCACAGCGTCCTGCACCTGACCAGGGCCCTGGAGAAGGAGCCGCTCGGCAACCCCCCACTGTGGCTGGTCACCCAGCTCGCCCAGGCCACCGGAACCGGGGAACGGGTACGCCATCCCTTCCAGGCCATGTCGTGGGGGCTGGGCCGCACGCTGGCTGCCGAGGCACCCGCGCTGAACCCTCGCCTGGTCGACCTCGACCGTTCCCCGGCCAGTGTCCCGGCCCTGGCGGAGCAACTGCTCGACCCCGACCAGGAGAACCAGGTCGCGTGGCGCAACGGCCGGCGCCTGGCAGCCCGGCTGCGCCCCGCGGCGGCCGCCACCCCTCCGCCGCAGGCGCTGTCACTGCCTGCACCCGGCGTCATCGACGACCTGCAGCTGACCGCGGCCCCCTCGCGCGGCCTCGCCGCAGACGAAGTCCGTATCCAGGTCAGCCACGCCGGGGTCAACTACCGCGACGTGCTCCTGAGCCTGGGCATGTATCCCGGACAGGACGACAGGCCGCCGGTGATGGGCTGGGAGTGCGCCGGCACGGTCAGCGAGACCGGCTCGGGCGTGACCGACGTCGCGGTGGGCGACCAGGTCATCGCCTTCGCCGAAGGGGCCTTGGCCTCCGAGGTCGTCACCCGCGCCTGCCTCACGGCACCCAAGCCGGCCAGGCTGACCGCGGCCGAGGCCGCGACCCTGCCGGCCGCCTACCTCACCGCCTACCACGCCCTGCACGACATGGCCCGCCTCGAACGGGGGCAGAAGATACTCATCCACACCGCGACCGGCGGCACCGGCCGGGCCGCGCTGAACGTCGCCCGCTGGAAGGGAGCCCGCGTCTTCGCCACCGCCGGCAGTGACGCCAAGCGGCAGCTGCTGAACGAGCTCGGCGTGGAGCAGGTCGCCGACTCCCGAAGTCTTGCCTTCGCCGACGCCTTCAAGCCGGCTGTCGCAGAGGGCTTCGACGTCATCTGCAACACCCTGGCCGGTGACGCCATCGAGGCGAACCTGTCCCTGATGGCCCCGTACGGGCACTACCTGGAACTCAGCAAACGCGACATCCTCGACAACAACGCGTTGCCGATGGGTGCCTTCGCCCGCAACCTTTCCTTCCACGCCATCGACGTCGTGCACATGATCCAACACGCGCCTGAACGGGCTGGACGTGTCCTGCGGGCCGCTGCCGCCCTGGTCGACGAGGGCGCTCTGGAGGCACTGCCGCACACGGTGTACCCGGTCGAGAAGGCCGCCGACGCCTTCCGGTTGATCGCCCAGGCCCGGCACACCGGCAAGGTCGTGCTGTCCTTCGGCCAGTCATCCGTCACGGCCGGCGGTGCACGCGGCCGCTCGGTCACCGTTCATGCCGACGGGACCTACCTGGTCACCGGAGGTGCGGGCGGCATCGGCGGCCGGCTGGCGCTGTGGCTGGCCGACCAGGGCGCCCGTCACCTGCTGCTCACCGGCCGCAGTGCGCTGCCCGAGCAGGACGCGGTAGTAAGCGAGACTCATCCGCAGGCCACCGCCGTCGCCGTGCTCCGGCAATTGCGCGAGCGCGGGGTGAACGTGACGTACAAGGCTGTGGACGTCGCCGACGCCCGGGCCATGCAGACGACGCTGGAGTCGCGACGCCGCGCGGGGAAGCCACCTGTGCGCGGTGTGTTCCACGCGGCCGGGGTCATCGACTACACCCTGCTCAGTGACATGAGTGGCGCCGAGATGGACCGAGTCCTGGCGGCGAAGGTCTCTGGCGCGTGGAATCTGCACCGGTTGCTGCGCGAGGAGTCGGTCGAGGCGTTCGTCATGTTCTCTTCCGGCTCCGCACTCCTCAGCTCCCCCATGCTGGGCGGGTACGCGGCAGGGAATGCGTTCCTCGATGCGCTGGCGCACCACCGGCATGCCCAGGGCCTCTCCAGCACAGTCGTCAACTGGGGGTTCTGGGACAGCGTCGGGATGGTGGCGCGCAAGGAGCAGGAGGAAGAGCGCACGCTGCTGCCGCACGGCATGACCTCGTTCAGCCCGGACGACGGTCTGTCGGTGCTGGGCAGGATTCTGGCCGAAGGCAGGCTCCACACGGCGGTGTTGCCGGCGGACTGGCGGGCTTGGGCCCGCGCCTACCCGAACGCGGCTGCTGCCCCTCTGGTGCAGCACCTCACCAACCGTGATCAGTCGGCGGACCCGACTCCCGCTCCTGAGAAGCAGAACACCGAACCCCGCCCGTCGTCCCAGGTCACCGAACCTGACGTGTCCCGTCGGGTCGCATCCGCGCCAGCCGCGGCTCCGGCCGCCTCTGCAACGGTCGCCGAGCCGCCGGCCACTGACCGGATCGCACCGCAGGCCACCGCTCCTGCACAAGCAGCGCCCAGCACCGAACTGCTCGACTTCCTCAAGCAGGAGGTCGCGGTCGTGATGGGGCTGCGGCCCGAACGCGTCAACATCAACCGACCGCTGAACCGGCTCGGCATGGACTCCCTCATGGCCGTCGAACTCCGCAACCGCGTCGAACGCCGCTACCAGGTCAAACTCCCCATGGTGCAACTCCTCAAGGACGGCACCATCACCACCGTCGCCCAAGCCCTCGCCAACGAACTGGAGCCGGTCGAGGAGGAGTCCGGCACCAAGGCGGACGACTCCGCAACACCTGTGGCGGCAACGGACAGCGTGCCTCCGGTAGCCGAGGTCGCATCCGTCGAGGCCAGTGGCGAGAGCACGGCCCCGGCGGCCGCAGCACCGTCCCTGCCCGATGCCAGGGCCTCGCAGGCCCCCGAAGCAGCGCAGGCGCCTCCCACGGACGAGCTCCTCGACTTCCTCAAGCAGGAGGTCGCGGTCGTGATGGGGCTGCGGCCCGAACGCGTCAACATCAACCGACCGCTGAACCGGCTCGGCATGGACTCCCTCATGGCCGTCGAACTCCGCAACCGCGTCGAACGCCGCTACCAGGTCAAACTCCCCATGGTGCAACTCCTCAAAGACGGCACCATCACCACCGTCGCCCAAGCCCTGGCCAACGAACTGAACTCCGCAGACGCCTCGGCCTGACCGAGCGAGGGACGAGGACCGACTTCATGAAGACCACCGACATTCGCATCGCCGGGCTCGGCACGTACATCCCTGAGATCGTCGACGCCCGGAAGGCAGTCGCGCTGGGTCTGTACGACGCCGACGACTACGAGTTCTACGGCTGGACCGGCGCCGCCGTCGCCGACGACATGCCCGCTCCGGACATGGCGGTCGCCGCTGCCCGGCAGGCCATGGAACGCTCCGCGCTGCACCCGCACGACATCGACTTCCACATCCACGCCTGCGGGCACGAACAGGGCCCCGAAGGCTGGTCCCCGCAGCACTACATCCTGCGTCACCTGACCGACCGCGACGTGCCCTCCTTCCGTGTCTGGCAGGCCTGCAGCGGACTGATTGGCTCGCTGGAGCTGGCCGCCTGCTACCTCAAGGCCGTACCCGAACGCAGCGCCGCTCTGCTCACCGGCGCCGACAACGTCGGAACCCCCAACTTCAACCGGTGGGCCTTCGGCATCCAGAACGGGGTGCTCGGTGACGGGGGCAGTGCGATCCTGCTGTCGAAGTCCGAGGGCTTCGCGAGCCTCCTGTCCATCAACACCGGCTCCACTGCGGAGGTCGAGGAGCAGTACCGCGGTACGGAGCCGCTCTTCCCCCCGTCGCTGACGGTCGGCCGCGGCATGGACTTCAAGGAGCGTCTGGCCGCCGCCGGCGGGCTGGAGGAGACCGTCGCCGAGGTCGTGCGCCGCCAGGGCGAGCTGCGCACGGAGATCGCCCTGCGCACCCTGGCCGAAGCCGGCCTGGAACCGGGCGACGTCACCAGGGTCTGCCACGTGTTCACCGGCCAGGAGAGCTACCTGAAGGTCATCCTCGACCCCATGGGCCTCTCCCCCGACCAGGGCCTGCTCGACTTCGGCCGCAACCTGGGCCACATGACGGTCAACGACCAGATTGTCGGCCTGACGCACCTGGTGGAAACCGGGCAGGTCGGCCCGGGCGACCACGTACTGATCGTCGCCCACGGCGGCGGGGTGTCCATCACTTGCGCCGTCGTACGCATCGACCAGCGACCCGACTGGGCCGCCGGCTGATCAACCCCGCCCACCTGCCGGTCCCGCGACGGGGCCGGCAGGCGGCATGTCCGCTCATTCGCACCACCGTCCTGGGGGGCACGCGTGCAAAACCTCGCCTCATCACCCTTGCTCGACGCCGAGGCCCTGATCTCCGGCTTCGGCCTGCTGGGCATCATGGCCACCGTCTTCGCCGAATCCGGCCTGATCGTCTGCTTCTTCCTGCCCGGCGACTCGCTACTGTTCACGGCGGGGCTGCTCGTGGCCAACGACCAGTTCCTCCACCAGCCCCTGTGGCTGGTCATGCTCGCCATCGCCGCAGCCGCCGTCCTGGGCGACCAGTTCGGCTACGCCTTCGGCCGCAAAGTGGGCGGAGCGCTCTTCCGCCGCCCCAACTCCCGCTTCTTCAAGCAGGAAAATGCCGAGCGGGCCCAGCAGTTCATGCTCAAGCACGGCCCCAAGGCCCTGGTGATGGGCCGCTTCATCCCGGTCTTCCGTACCTTCATCCCCATCACCGCCGGCATCGGACGCATGACGTACCGCACGTTTTTCCTGTTCAACGTGATCGGTGCGGTGCTGTGGTCGGTCAGCCTGACTCTCGTCGGCTACTACCTGGGCCAAGTCGCCTTCGTCCGCGACAACATCGAAGGCATCGTCATCGGCATCGTGCTCATCTCCGGCATTCCCATCATCATCGAGGGCATCAAAATGCGACGCCGCGCCCGCAGCGCGCCCGCGGCGGGCCAGGAGATGCCCGTCACGCCGTCCACCACCCCCGAAACGGAGCTGCCCCGTCCATGATCACGGCACAAGAATTCTGCGACCTCCTGGCCGACCGCGGCTTCACCCTCGCCAGCGGCGTTCCCTGCTCCCACTTCGGTGGACCGATCGCGCACCTGAGCACCGAGCCCGGTCGCTACGTACCCGCCCCGAACGAGGGCAGCGCGCTCGCCGTGGCCGCCGGCGCCGCCCTGGGCGGGCAGCGCGCCTACGTGATGCTGCAGAACTCCGGTCTGGGCAACCTCATCAATCCGCTCACTTCGCTGGTGATGACCTACCAGTTGCCGATCCTGACCTTCACCAGCCTGCGGGGCTGGCCCGACCCCGCAACGGACGAACCCCAGCACGCCGTGATGGGGCCGGCGACTCCCGGCCTTCTCGACAGCGTCGACACCCCGCACCACACCTTGTACGCGCAGGACGGGGTCGAGGAGTTCACCGCGGTCCTGGAGAAGGCGGAAAAGGACCTCGCCGAGCAGCGGGCGCCGTTCGTGCTGGTTGAACGCGGCGCCATCGGCAAGGCCGCGGCGGCCAACTCCCCTCACACCGAGGGACTGCCCGCCGCGGAAGCCATCCGCATCGTCACCTCTGCCGCGCCGCAGGCGGCCGTCGTCGCCACCACCGGATTCACCGGCCGTGACACCTTCGCGGTGGCCGACACGCCCAGCACCTTCTACATGCAGGGCTCCATGGGCCACGCCTCCTCCATCGGCCTCGGCGTGGCGCTGACCCAACCGGAGCGGACCGTGGTGGTCCTGGACGGAGACGGAGCCCTGCTGATGCACCTGGGCGCCCTGTCGATGATCGGCAGCGAGGCGCCTGCCAACCTGATCCACGTCGTGCTCGACAACCGGGTGCACGAGTCGACGGGCGGACAGGCGACAACCTCGGCGACGACCTCGTTCCCCGAGATGGCGAAGGCCGCCGGATACGCCGACGCGGTCGTCTGCGACCGGGAGGAGGACGTGCGGGCCGCGATGCTGAGGGCCCAGGCCGCTCCCGGCCCGCACCTGATCTGTATCAAGACGCTGCCTCGCACGGGCGCGATCCCGCCCCGCGCGACCAATGCCCTCAGCACGCTCGACATCCGGGACCGCTTCCAGAACGATCTTCGGCAGTAGCAACAGCGGCACGCCACAGGGGGCCGTATCCCACGCGTCTGCGTGGAACACGGCCCCCTGTGGCGAGTGGCGGGCTCAGGCTCCCTGCACCGCGGCCGGCTGTCCGGCCCCCGTCTGGAGGCAAGCCGCAACCGTCTCAGGGTCCATGGCGGCAAGGCTGGCGAACATGCGCAACGGCTCGGCCAACGTCTGACAGCACATCACGTACTGATTGCTGCGGCCCTTCGGAATCGCCTCTACGAGGTTCTGCTCACGCAGCGGGGCCAGGTGATGGCTGACCAGCGTCTGGCTCAAGCCGGTGGCCTCCTGCAGTTCCTTGACGGTGCGGGGACGTTGCGCGATGAGCAGGATCAGCGTCAGTCGCGTCTCGTCCGCCAAGGCCCGCAGTTTCGGTGCCAGCATCTGTGCCCGCTCGCGTTCGCTGAGCCACTGGTCAGGATCACTGACCGCTACCCTGAGCTTCGACGGCCGGGCCATCGCCACCTCCCTCTCACCCGCGGGCCGGGCTGCGGAGTCGATCCTACGCACTGTCCGCTCCCCGGTCTTCAGGACGTAGCGGCGGCGTCGGCGCTGTCACTGGGGGCGGCGGCTTCGGACTGCGCTGTGCCGTCCTCGTCGGCAACTCGGGCTCGGGGCAGAATGAACGCGGCGGCCAGGGCACCGACCGCCGCGACACCCACGGCGATCAGCAGCGTGCCGGTGAACCCGCCCACGAAGGACTCCTGCGCCGCGTCCAGCACGCGCCGGCCCGTGTCGCCGCCGAGCTGCTGGGCCACCGCGGAAGCGCCCGCCAGGGATTCGTGGACCGCTTCTCCGGCCTCACCAGGCAGCTGAGCCGCCTGCGGCAGGTCGTCACGGTACAGCGTAGCGATCACGCTGCCGCTGATCGCGATGCCAAGCGCCCCGCCCACCTGCATGCCGACATCGGCGACGGCCGACCCGGCGCCCGCCTGACGGGCGGCGGAGACCACCAGGATGGCATCCACGGCGGCGGGCAGCGCGATACCCATGCCCAGGCCGAACACGGCCAGGCCGATCAGTGCCTGCGTCTCGTCGTCGACGCTGAGCCCGGCCAGGACACCGAGTCCCGCAGCACACAGCAGCAGGCCGACCACCACCGTCGTCTTCAGCCCCGTGCGCTCCACCAGCTTGGCGGACAGCGGCGCGCCGACCATCATCGTGCCGATGGCGAGCATGCGCAGGCCCGCGCCCAGGGGGTCGAGTTCGAGCACCGACTGCAGGTACTGGGTGAGCAGGTACAGGCCGCTGTAGAGGCCGAAGGAGGTGCAGGCGATGGCCAGCGCGCCCCCGCCGTAGCGAGCGTTCAGGAACAGGCCGACGTCGAGCATCGGATGGGCCGTCTTCCGCTCCCACAGAACGAAGGCGACCATCAGCACCACGCCGAGGAACAGCGAGCCGAGGGTGATGATGTCGCTCCAGCCGTTGTGCGGGGCTTCGACCAGGCCGTAGACGATTGCGACCAGCCCCGCCACCGAGAGGAGGGCGCCGACGAGGTCCAGTCCGGGGTGGCCTTCGGCCTTGGACTCGGGGATGAGCTTGGCTCCGCCGATCAGGGCGATGGCCGCCAGGGGAACGTTGATGAGGAACATCGAGCCCCACCAGAAGTGTTCGAGCAGCAAACCACTGACGAGCGGGCCCAGCGGCACGCCGACCGCAGCGGCGCCCGACCAGATGCCGATCGCCTTGCCCTGCTCCTCGCGCGGGAAGACATCCTTGATGATGGCAAGGGTGGCGGGCATCATCAGCGCCGCCGAGATGCCCATGAGGGCCCGAAAAGTGATCAGCATCTCGGCATTGGAGGCGAACGCGGCGCCCAGACTGGTCAGGGCGAAGGCCCCCAGACCGACGGAGAGAAGCCTCTTGCGGCCGAACCGGTCCGACAAGCCGCCGGCCATGAGCAGCAGTCCGCCGAATGCCAGTGCGTAGGAGTCCACCATCCACTGGAGTTGGCTGCTCGTGGCATCCAGGTCCTTCTGGATACTGGGCAGCGCCAGGTTCAGGATCAGGGTGTCCAGGCCGATCAACACGAGACTCAGGCACAGGATGTTCAGGATCTGCCATCGGCGCGGATGGCCGGCGGAGCTGTTCACTTGCTTCTCCTCAAACGCAACAGGTTGGAGTCCCGGGGAGCGGCTGTGGCCGGCCGTCGCACGGGGGAATGACGAGCAGGCCGGCCATCAGCCAAGCCCAAACTAAACAGCATCCATCGCTATCAACAGCCATCACTGTTAATAACGGCCGGGTTTGTACGCTGGATCCGGCCAACTCACAGTGCCTCCCGCGATCCGGCATGCGAGGTTCCGTTCACCGCACTGGCGTGCACGGCAGTACTCACGGTGACGAATCACCGTCGAGCGGGGCTCCCCCACCCCCTCCGATCCACAGGCACCGGAGTGCCACCGACACGGCTGGTCAGAGCGCCTCCTTACCGCCGCTGACAGCCGGCGCAGCGGCAGTCCCGTCGAACGACAGAGATGGCGTGATCGTTTCCAGGCCGACCCGGAAACCCTCGAATACTTTGACCGCCATCGATAAATTGAGCGAGAAGCAGCACGGGGGGCCTGCAGAGGGCTCCCACACGGGGCACACCAGGGGGCTGGCAGACATGCGCACATCCAGTAGGCAACAACTCACAGCCCAGCCGTCCACACGGCGGTAGTTCCCCACCTTTCCTTCCTCACGGGACCCGTGCGTGGCGGCACGGTCCTGACATCACCCCAGGCACGACCACACCCGCGCAGCGGAACGCACGGCACGCGTTCTGCCGCGCCACTTGGGCTGGAACCGTCACAGGCGAGACGGATTCGCCCTCCTGAACCGTTGAAGGGAAAACGATGTCAGTCTCTGCACAGCCACGCCTTGCCCTGGTGGGAGACCGCGGCAATCACGACGAGCCGTCCCACCCCAGGATCGACGCGATGCGTGAGCAATGGGACCTGACCACCGAATGGATACCGACCACCGACATACACGACGCCTCGGTTGTCGACGGCTTCGACGGCATATGGGTCGTGCCGGGAGCCCCGTACTTCAACCAGAAGGGCGTGCACGTCGCCGTGCGCCACGCCCGTGAGAACGGGCTGCCCTTCCTGGGCACCTGCGGCGGATTCTTCAGCGCCCTGATCGAACACGCCCAGAACGTGCTCCACCTCCCGGAGGCAGAGGGCGTCGACGAGGACCCCGAGAAGCTGATGCCTCTCGTCACGCCGCTGAAGTGCTCCTTCCGCGGAGAGAAGGCTCCATTGACTGTCAAGGAGAACTCCCGGCTCGCCGGCATCTACGGCACGACCGAGGTCGAGGAGATCTTCCACTGCGACTACGGGCTGACCGACACCTTCATGAACGCGGCCAACCAGGGCTCACTGAAGCTGAGCGCCTGGGACGGCGACGGCGCGCCCCGGGCCCTGGAGATCACCGGGCACCCCTTCTTCCTGGGCAGCCTCTTCCAGCCCGAGCTCTCGTCGGCCCCGGGCAGCGAACACAAGATCCTCAAGGCGTTTCTGGCCGCCGTACGGGCGAAGGCCGACGCCGGCGCCCTGCCGATGCCCACACCCTGATCACCACGGCACATCCGCATCAGACAAGGCCGTGCGGCGTACCCGCACGGCCCGGGCACCGCCATGCCCGCCTCGTACCCCACACCAGGCGGAAGGATCCCCACGTCTTCATGAAGCACGATCAGCACGGCCTGTCCCGGCGCGGTTTCGTCCGCGGGAGCGTCGTCGGCGGTGCAGGCCTTGGAACGCCCGTCCTGCTTCCGGTGGTCTCTGCACACGCGGCCGATGCCGCAGGCTCCCCGGGAGAACCTTCCGGTACGGGCGGCCGGTCCGGCGCGGATTTCACCGACCAGTCCGCCGCCTTGACCCCTGACAAGACAGTCGCCACCGCCTGCCAGTTCTGCAATTCCAACTGCCGGCTCAACGTCGACCTCAAAGCAGGCCGTGTACTGGCCGTGCGAGGTGAGGACGGTGACCCGGTCCAGCAGGGACAGGTGTGTGTCAAAGCCGAGCTGATGCCGCAGCTCGTCTACAACACCGAGCGGCTGACCCGTCCACTTCGCCGCGTCTCCGGTGCGAAGGGCTCCCCGCACTCCAAGTTCGAGGCGGTGAGCTGGGAGGAGGCCCTGAACACCATCGCCAGGAAGTTCCTGGCGCTGCGGGACGCCGGTCAGGCCCACACCATCGCCAACCGCACCACCGGCCGGATGCCCCGAGGCACCGGATCTCTCGTGGCCCGCATGTTCGCGATGCTGGGCAGCCCCAACAACACGGACGTCGGCCCGGTCTGCAACGACGCCGGCGGCAACGCCCTTGCGATGACCTTCGGACTCGGCAATTTCACCAACGGGTACGGGACCGACGGCGCGACCGGCAAGGACGACCTCGGCTCGGCGCGCCACTACCTGTTCCTGGGCACCAACCAGGCCGAGACCCACCCGGTCACCTTCGACTACCTCCTGCGCGGCCGCAAGGAGAACAACGCGACCCTGACGGTCGTGGACCCGCGCCTGACGCCCACCGGAGCCGCGGCCGACCGCTGGGTGGCGCCGAAGCCGCACACAGACCTCGCGCTCCTGCTCGCCATGCTCCACCACATCGTGCAGGAGAAGCTGTACGACAAGACGTTCGTCAAACGATGGGTAGCAGGTTTTGACGAGCTGCGCGAGCATCTCGCGAAGCACCGATTCACCCCCGTGTGGGCGGCAAGGGTAACCGGAGTCAAGGCTGACGTCATCACCAAGATGGCGGTGGAGTACGCGACGGCGAAACCGGCGGCGATCTTCTGCAACGCGGGCATCTCTCACCAGCTCGGGGCCTTCGACACCTATCGGGTGGCCACATTCCTGGCTGCGGTGACAGGCAACATCGGGCAGCCGGGCGGCGGCTGCAACTTCATGCACAACACGTGGCCCGGCGACCTGCACCTGCCGCCCCTGGACGCCAACGTGCCCGAGCGGCGCGAGGCGCTGCCGGTCGGCCCGGACTACTTCGCCGAGTCCATCCTCACGGACAATCCCTACCGACTGCGCGCGGTGGTGACCCAGGGCAATCCGCTGGTGTCCTCGGCCAACACGACCAAGGTCAAGAAGGCGTTCGAGCACCTCGACTTCTACGTCTACACCGGTCTGTTCATGGAAGAGGCCGCGTACTACGCCGACATCATCCTGCCGGTCTGCAGTGGTCTGGAGATGGAGGGCGTCTACATGCGCCGCGACGACCGGGCCATTCGCTGGCAGGACCAGGCGGTCGAGCGGGTGGGCGAGTCCCGGCCGGACTGGGAGATCTGGGTCGGGCTCGCACACGCGCTGGCCGAACTCGACAGCCGTCGGCCGGCCGCCGAGTGGCGTACAGCGTTCCCCAAGCGGTGGATGAACTACCGGGAACTGTGGGACGACTTCGTCACCCACACCCCCGGCGTGGGCGGAATGACCCGCGCAAGGATGCGACAGCGTACCGAGCCGCTGCGCTGGCCATGCCCCACCGAGGACCACCCCGGCGTGAGCACCCTCTACCTGGACCACTCCAGCTGGTACCAGGCGGCAGAGTCACTCGACCCCGCCAACCGCGGGAAGAGGTTCCTCACCCCCAGCGGCAAGGTCGAGATCTCGACACCGGCCCTGGAGAAGAAGCTGTCCGTCACCGGGCACAGCGCCCTGCCGATCTTCTACACACACCCCGAGGTCACCGGCAGGAACCCCACCCTGTCCTACGGCCGCAAGTTCGTCACCAACCCCATCAACCCTCAGGCAGTCACCCATCCCGTACGCCTGGGCGTCCCCGGAAGCGACGCGGTGCACCGGGACTTCCCGCTCATGGGCATGACGGGGAGGCCCAGCGTCGTCCACTTCGCCGAGGTGACCCACTGGACACCCACCGGCAAGCAGCTCAACGGCATCCGCTTCATCCAGATCCACCCCGACACGGCACGCCGTTCCGGCATCGCCGACGGCGACGAGGTGACCGTCGAGAGCCCTCGCGGATCGGTCACCGGTACCGCACTCCTCTGGGAGGGGATCAGAGCGGACACCGTGTTCGTCCCCAACACCTTCGGGCCGGCCCAAAAGCAGGGTGACCTCTTCGACGACCCCCACTACGAGGCGGCCAACACCCTGCCCGACGACCGCTTCTACGACAACCTGTCCGGCCAACAGGCCTTCAAGTGCTTCGCGTGCCGGGTCGTCAAAGCCTGAACTCATCACCGAGTACAGACATCACCTCACCCGTCCCCACCGCAGGAGGTAACGCATGTCCGCAACGCCCGACCCACGGCTCAAGGCCGAGACCCTCACGATCCGAACCCTCACCGCTTTCGACGAGACCGTCCGCGTCCTGGGCTCCAAGAGCTACACCAACCGATACCTCGCCATCGCCTCGCTGTCCGGGCAGGAAACGGTCATCGACAACGCCCTGTTGTCCGACGACACCGTCTACTTCTCCCGCGCCATCGAATCCTTCGGCCACGTCACCTGCGACATCGACCACGCCACCGCCCGCATACGCGTCACCCCCACGGGCAAGCCAATGCGCGCCCCGAGCGAGGACATCTTCGTCGGCGGCGCGGGCACGCCCCTACGGTTCCTGATCTCCATGGCCGGTCACGCCGACGGCACGACGATCATCACCGGCAACTCCCGCATGCAGGAGCGCCCCATGAGCGACCTGCTCAAGGCATTGCCGGCACTCGGTGTGGACGCCACCGCGGTACGCGGCAACGGCAGCCCGCCCATCCGCGTCGTCGGCGGCTCCTTCAAGGGCGGCTCCACCTCCATCAGCGGAGCCGTGTCCAGCCAGTTCACCTCCAGCCTGATCATCAACGCGCTGCGCGCCCAGACCGACACCGAGATCACCATCAGCGACGACCTGGTCTCCAAGCCCTACGTGGAGATGACGCTCGCCGCGCTGGCGGAGATGGGCGTGAGCGTCGACCGGGACGGCTACCGGCGCTTCACCGTCCCGTCCGGTCAGCAGGCCCGCGGCGGGCAGGTCACCGTCGAGCCGGACGCCTCCGGCATGTCCTATTTCCTGGCGGCCGCCGCCGTCCTCCAGTCGCGTGTCGTCATCCCGGGCATCGGCGCCGGCTCCCACCAGGGAGACGTCCACCTCGTCCAGGCCCTGGAGCGGATGGGCTGTCGCACCGAGGTCGGCGACGACTCGATCACGGTCACCGGCAGTCCCCTGCGCGGCATCGACATCGACATGGAGGCCATGCCCGACGTCGTGCCCTCCCTGGCCATCGCCGCCGCGTACGCCGAGGGCACCACCCGCATCACCAACATCGCCTCCCTGCGCGTCAAGGAGTGCGACCGCATCGCCGCCGTCACCACCGAGCTGCGCAAGATGGGCATCGACGTCGAGGAACACGCCGACGCGATGTACATCACCGGCGGCACACCGCACGGCGCGGTCATCGACACCTACGACGACCACCGCATCGCCATGACCTTCGCCATCGCCGGTCTGCGCACCGAGGGCGTGGTCATCAAGGACCCGGGATGCGTCGCCAAGTCCTTCCCCGCCTTCTGGCAGACCCTCGACACCCTGCACCCGGACCTGGAGAGCACCAAGTGAGTACACCCGACCCGGTGCTCGCCGGCCCGGGAATTCTCCTGGTCCTCGACGGCTGGGGCTCCGCCGACGCAGCCGACGACAACGCCCTGAGCCTCGCCCGCACCCCGGTGCTGGACGAACTCGTGGCCCAGCACCCGAGCACGCTGGCCGAAGCTTCCGGCGAAGCGGTCGGGCTGCTCCCCGGTACGGTCGGCAACTCCGAGATCGGCCACATGGTCATCGGAGCCGGAAGGCCCCTCCCCTACGACAGCCTCCTGGTCCAACAGGCCATCGACAGCGGCACCCTGCGCAGCCATCCGCGGCTGGACACCGTGCTGAACGAGGTCGCCAGCGCCTCAGGCACGCTGCATCTGATCGGTCTGTGTTCGGACGGGCAGATCCACGCCCACGTCGAGCACCTGAGCGAGCTGCTGGCCGCCGCAGCCACGCACCAGGTGGAGCGCGTCTTCATCCATGCGATCACCGACGGCCGGGATGTCGCCGACCACACGGGCGAGGCGTATCTGACACGGGTGGCCGAGTTGGCCGCCGCAGCCGGAACTGGGCAGATCGCCACAGTCATCGGCCGCGGCTACGCGATGGACAAGGCCGGCAATCTCGACCTGACCGAGCATGCGGTCGCCCTGGTCGCCGACGGGCGCGGCTCCCCGGCCGACAGCGCCCACTCGGCGGTCCACTCAAGCGAACGCGGCGACGAGTGGGTCCCCGCCTCCGTGCTCACGGAAGCGGGTGACGCGAGGGTCACCGACGGGGACGCGGTGCTGTGGTTCAACTTCCGCAGCGACCGTATCCAGCAGTTCGCGGACAGGCTCCATGAGCACCTCGCAGCCACCGGCCGCACGGTGAACACGGTGAGCCTGGCCCAGTACGACACCCACACCGCGATACCCGCCCTCGTGAACCGCGCGGACGCCTCCGGCGGTCTGGCCGATGAGCTCCAGGAAGCCGGGCTGCGCAGTGTCCGCATCGCGGAGACCGAAAAGTTCGAACACGTCACGTACTACATCAACGGCCGGGACGCGACCGTACGCGAGAGCGAGGAGCATGTGCGGATCAGGGGTGAGGGCAAGGCCGACTACGTCGCCCGTCCCCTGATGAACCTCGACCGTGTCACGGAGGCGGTGGCCGAGGCGGCCGGCCGCGTCGACGTCGACCTGGTAATCGCCAACCTGGCCAACATCGACGTGGTCGGGCACACGGGCAACCTCGCCGCCACCGTCACAGCCTGCGAGGCGACCGACGCCGCCGTGGACCAGATCTTGCAAGCGGCCCGGAACAGCGGCCGATGGGTAGTGGCCGTGGGAGACCACGGCAACGCCGAACGCATGACCAAGCAGGCTCCGGACGGCAGCGTACGGCCCTACGGCGGCCACACGACGAACCCGGTCCCGCTGGTGATCGTCCCCAACCGGACCGACACGCCTGCACCCACGCTGTCGAGAACGGCCACGCTGGCCGACGTAGCCCCCACCATCCTGCACCTGCTGGGACACAAACCCGGACCCGCCATGACAGGAAGGCCCCTGCTGTGAGTCCACTCACCCCCACACCCGACCACGCCCTGTGGCATCGGACACCCGCTCTGTCCGATTGCCTGGCACTGCCTCACATCGCAGCCGCCTTCGCCGGTGATGCTCTCGTCCGCGAGCTGGAGGCCGACGGCGTCGAGGGAGTACTGCACGAGCCCGCCGACCGCTCGCTAGTGGTGCTGGGCCTGCACAACCCGTCCACGACCGAGAGTCGCGTCAATCTCCGCGCCCTGCTGCCCGAACACACCGACTGCACCTGGCACTTCCTCAGCGGCTCCATGCACACCAGCGAAGCAGCCGACGGTCTTCACCTTCACCTGGCCGCGTCCGAAACCGTCTGGCTCACCGCCACCACTTAGCGAGGGCCGCGCCACCAGATCCCCCCGCAGCCTGCGCGAGCAACCCTCCCACGGAAGATTCCTCGCGTTCTCTTTCAGGGCACCGCCAACCCCGAAGGATCTGACATGCACGTCTGCACGCATTCAGCGTTCGACCATGCCCCATCCAGCACTCGGGACACCCGTCCGTCTGCCGTTGGCATGACCGACGGGGACAGTCCGCCTACCAGCCCAGTCCTTCCTCGTCTGTCACACCGGTGACCGTCCAGAGGGCGTCGCATCGCGCCCCGTCCCCCTACACCCCAGGTACCACGGTCACGCGCAAAGGAAGGGCCTCAGAAATGTTCAGCAAGAAGCGCCGCCTCGCATGCCTCGCAACTTCGGCACTGGCGGTCGTATCCCTGGCCGGTTGCGCCGACGGCGGAGCCGGAAAGAGTGGCGCCCTGCAGGTCAGCGGATCCACCACCGTGGCTCCGGTCGCCGCCGACGCGGCCGAAGCACTCAAGGCTGACGGACTCGACATCACCGTCGCCACCCAGGGCGGCTCGGCCGGTGGCATCTCGCAGCTCGCCTCCGGGCAGATCACCGTCGCCCTGAGCTCGAAGCCCCTGTCCGACGAGGACAAGGCCGCCAACCCCAACACCGACTTCGTCTCCACACAGATCGGCGCCGACGCCGTCGGCATCATCGTTACCAAGCAGGTCGCCGACGCCGGAGTCAAGAACCTCACCGCCGACCAGGTGCGTGACCTGTTCGAGGGCAAGATCAAGAACTGGTCCGAAGTCGGCGGCCCGGATCTCGACGTCTTCGTCTACGACAAGGAACCGGGGCGAGGCACGCGAGAGGTCCTCGACAAGTACATCTACGGGGACGAGAAGGCCCCGCCGCCGCCGGAGTCCGGCAACTTCGCCATCGTCGGCGGCAATCTGGAGACCCGCAACAAGCTGGAGTCCACGCCTGGGGCCGTGGCGCCGCTGTCCACCAGCTTCGTCGAGGGACGCGACCGCCTGGCCGCGGTCACGCTCGACGGCATAGAGGCGTCCCCCGAGAACATCGCCACGGGCAAGTACCCCATGTCCCGTCCCCTCTACTTGATCACCAACGGCAAGCCGGAGGGAACCGCCAAGAAGTTCATCGACTACGTACTCTCCGCCAAGGGTCAGGCCTTGATGACCAAGCACGACTACCTGACCCTCAAGGAAATCGGGAAGTAGTCGATGACCACCAAGACCCTGACTCGGCCTCCCGACGCACCCGACATCGGCAGCCGCCCCCGCCCCTCCACATGGATCTGGAGTTGGCTGTACGGCGGGGCCTTCGCCGTGGCGGCCCTGCTCCTGACCGTCATCGGATACCTCGGCGCGGGACTGGCCAGCGGGCGCGTCGACTGGCTTGAACTGCTGACCGAGAAGGCATGGGCCCCGACGAGCTCCGTGTACGGCGGCCTGGCAATGATCTACGGAACCGCCGTGGTGTCTGCCCTCGCGCTGGTCATCGCCGTGCCGATCAGCTGGGCCGCGGCCGTCGCACTGTCGGAGTACCTCCCGCCCCGTCTGTCCCGGCCGCTGCGCATGTGCGTGGAGTTGCTCGCAGCCGTACCGTCCATCGTCTACGGCCTCATCGGCATCATGGTCGTCCGCCCGGTCATCGCGCAGATCGGCGACGTACCGGGTGGCGACAGTCTCGCTGCCGCCGGCATCGTCCTCGCCGTCATGATCACTCCGACGATCGTGGCGGTCAGCGTCGACGCCCTCGCCGCTGTACCGGACCGCGTCCGCGAATCCGCGTACTCCCTCGGCCTGACCCGCCGGGAAGTGGTCCGCTCGGCAGTACTGCCGCTTGCCCGGTCTGGCATGCGAGCGGCTGTGCTGCTCGGACTGGCCCGAGCGCTGGGCGAAGCCATCGCCGTCTTCCTGGTCGTCGGCCGGGCGGACGGACGACTGCCCACCAGTTTCGGGGGGTTCCTCGACTCGCTGTCCCACCCCGGCCAGACTCTGACGACGAAACTCGCCGGTCCGGAGCCCGTCCTTGCCGGGACCTCTGGCCCCTACTTCGCCGCGCTCTGCGCACTCGGTCTCATCCTCCTGGCGCTGGTGGCCGTCGCGACCATCTGGGGCACACGAAGCCGCACCCGCAAGGACGCGGCGGAACGCACTCCGCGCTTCCGGGGGACATCGCGGATGCGGTTGCAGCGGGACTGGCTGGTCATGACGCTGCGGATGGGCGCCCTGCTCCTGCCCAGTGCACTCCTCCTCGGCATGCTCGGTCTGCTGGTGACGCGAGGGAGCTCAGCGTTCAATCCCTCTTTCTGGTTCTCATCAGCGACGGGCGCGGCAGGGGGAGGCGTCCGCGACCAGATCGTCGGCACCGTGCTCCTTATCACCGCCACCGGCATCCTGGCCCTGCCCCTCGGATTCGGTGCGGGCATCCTGATCGGCGTCCACGCATCCGAGCGCACCGCGCGAGTGCTGCAGACCTTCACGGTCGTCCTCGGAGGGGCCCCGACCATCCTGCTGGGCCTGGCCGGATTCGTGATCCTCTCCACCACCATGGGCTGGGGCCGGTCGTGGCTGGCCGGCGCGATCGTACTCGTTCCCGTCGTGGTGCCGGTGATAGCCCTGACGACCTCCGCCCGCGTCAGGAGCATCCCCCCGGAACTCAAGGAAAGTGCCATGTCCCTCGGCCTGACGCGCGCACAGTTCGTCCGCTCCGTCGTCGTTCCGTACACCTGGCCCGCGACGATCACCGGACTGCTGCTCGGACTGGCCCGCGCCGCCGGCGAGACCGCCCCGTTGATCTTCACCGCGACGGTCTTCTTCGGCGCACCCGCCCTGCCGAGCGGCATCGTGGAAGCGCCGGTGCAGGCACTACCGACCCACATCTTCACGCTCTCCCAGGACTCGGGCGACCCACAGGCCGTCACCCAGGCATGGGGAAGCGCCATGGTGCTGGTCATCATCACAGCCGTACTTCTCAGCGCGGCGGTCGCGCTGCGCAACCGCTCCGAGGGGGAACGATGGACAACGTGATCACCGTGCGCCAGCTACGCGTACGCAGCAAGGACAAAACTCTGGTCGGCCCCGTCTCCTTCAGTCTCCAGCACGGGTCGACCACAGGCCTGTGCGGACCGTCCGGGGTCGGCAAATCCACAGTTCTGCGCGCCCTGGTGGAACTGCTCCCGAACGGGTTGACCCGCGACGGGGAACTCCAGGCGCTGGACCGCACGATCGCACCCGGCAAGGGAGACGCCGACCTGAGGGCGAAGATCGTCCTTGTTCCTCAGACGCCCGTCGTCTTCGGGGGCAGCATCCTCGACAACGCCCTGTTCGGGCTCCGTCATCTCCTCCGGGCTTCCCAGGAAGTCCTGCGCGAGCGCGCGGAGAAGGCGCTGGAGGAAGCCGGACTGTGGAAGGAAGTAGCCGACCGGCTCGACTCACCCGCGCAGAACCTGTCCGCGGGGCAGCGCCAACGACTCTGCCTTGCCCGGGCCCTTGCTCTGGAGCCGGCCGCACTGCTGCTCGACGAGCCCACCAGCGCCCTTGACGAACGCAGCAGGGACAAGGTCGAACAGTCCATTTCGGCGCTGCGCGGAAGCCGTGCCGTCCTCCTGGTCTCCCACGACCCGGCGCAGGTGGAGCGCCTGTGCGATACGACCGTCCACCTGGATCAACCCGCGACGGCATCAACAGCTGCCGCCGTGGCCTGATCGTCAGTATGTGAGTGCAGGTCCGACGCCCTCACAAGTCCTCGACTCAAGCCGCGTCTTGGGGCGTTGCAGCGCCTGACCGCAACGGTAGGGGCGGAGCGTCGGTCCCGACCGACGATGCCTACGTACCCACCTGGCTGCGCTGATGCAGGATCTGCATCAGCGCAGCGCGCACACCGGCACCCAGCCTGTAGTAGACGAGGCGACCCTCACGTCGACTCTCAATCAGACCTATGCAGCGCAGTCGTTTCAAGTGATGGCTGACCGTGGCAGCGGACACGCCGACGTCCGCCAGTTCATGCACCGCGGCTTCACCTCCTGACCGCTCCGCGAGCTTCATCAGCAACTGCAGACGAACGGGGTCTCCCAGGGTCTTGAAGACATCGGACCACCAGACCATGTCGGCCGCGCTCAGCTCCAGACACGTCCCGTCACAAGCGGAGCCCGCCCCCTTCTGACACATGACATCTCCCTCCCAGCGTCCCTTCTGGGATCCGTTACCGGTGGGCATGTCCTGGCACCCAGGGGACCGCAGCATACGGTCCGAGCGTGCACCTGCGGACGGGCGGAGCCGACCGGTTCAGGTGGTCTGCGACAGCAGTCCCGCCATGGCCGACAGAACGCCGGGCGCAACCCGGTAGTACACCCAGCTGGCGCGGCGCTCCGACTCGAGAAGTCCGGCCTCTCGCAGCTTGCGCAGGTGGTGGCTGACCGTGGGCTGAGAGACTCCGACATCCTGAATGTCACAGACACAGGCCTCTCCACCCGGCCGAGCGGCGATCTTCGAGAACAGCCGCAGCCGGACGGGATCGGACAGCGCCTTGAACATCACGGCGATCTTTTCCGAGTCCGCAGCGGACAGCTCTTCCTTGCCCAGCGGCTGGCAGCACCAGGACGCGGTGGCGTTCACGTTGGTGGAGTCCAGAGCCAGATTCGACATACCTCTATGTTGACAGGCATCTAATCATTTGCCAAGCGGCATGCGGAACCCCTCTGCGCCCGAACGGGCACAGCTTAGATGAACTTCTATGTTGACGAACGTCGATTCCGGATGCATCCTGGCGGCATCGACAAACATCGAAGCCGAGGAGCCGTCGTGAATGCGCCCGCCGTTCCCACCACACCCGTAGTCGTCATCGGCGCCGGACCCATCGGGCTGGCTGCCGCAGCTCATCTGCTGGAACAAGGGCTCCCTCCGCTCGTACTAGAAGCAGGCCCCACCGCCGGCAGCGCCGTCAGCGAGTGGGCCCACGTCCGCCTGTTCTCCACATGGGGCGAGGTCGTGGACCCCACCGCCGAAAAGCTCCTCTCCCTCACCGGGTGGAGCAGGCCCGACAGCAGCACCTACCCCAGCGGCGGTGATTGGGTGCAGCACTATCTGCAGCCGCTTGCCGACACCCTCGGCGACCGGGTCCGCTACGGAGCCCGAGTCACCGGCGTCTCGAAGGCCGGCCGGGACCGCGTCGTGGACGCCGACCGCGACGCACAGCCTTACGTCGTCCAGGTGAAGCACGCGGACGGCCGGGAAGAGAGGATCACCGCCTCCGCAGTGATCGATGCCTCCGGCACCTGGTCCCTGCCCTCCCCCGCCGGCAGCAGCGGTCTGCCCGCCCTCGGTGAGCACATGGCCTCCGAGCATGTCACCTACCGCGTCCCCGATCTCACGGACCCGGCGGTGCGCGCACGCTACGCGGGAAGGCGCACCGCGGTCATCGGCTCGGGCGCCTCGGCATTCACCGCGCTCGCCTCACTGGCCGAACTCGCGCGGTCCCAGAACAGCGCGACGACAAAGACGGTGTGGGTACTGCGCCGCGGCCTCTCGGGCTCCACCTACGGCGGCGGCGAAGCGGACCAGCTGCCCGCGCGCGGTGCCCTCGGTCTGGCTGCCAAGGCCGCCGTCGACGAGGGCCACGCAGAGGCGGTCACGGGCTTTCGCACCGAGGCCGTGGAACGCGGTGCCGAGGGCCGGCTGATCCTCGTCGCGGAAGACGGTCGGCGGCTCCAGGCAGTGGACGAGGTCATCGTCCTGACCGGCTTCCGCCCCGACCTGTCCTTCCTCTCCGAGGTCCGCCTGCGCCTGGACGAACGCCTGCAGGCACCGGTCGAGCTCGCTCCACTGATCGACCCCAACCAGCACTCGTGCGGCACCGTCTACCCGCACGGCCATCGAGAACTGTCCCACCCGGACTCCGGTGTCTACCTGGTCGGTATGAAGAGCTACGGACGCGCTCCCACGTTCCTGGCGATGACCGGCTACGAGCAGGTCCGCTCCATCGCGGCCGCCCTGGCGGGCGAAACCGAAGCGGCCGACCGCGTCGAGCTGGTCCTGCCGGAAACCGGCGTCTGCGGAGGCTCGGGACTCTTCGACACGGACTACGCCGCCGAGCCCGACACGCAAGGCTGCTGCTCTCCCTCGGCTCCTCAGTTGGTCCAGTTGTCCACCATCTCCCCCGGGCCTGCCACGACACCCGGCAGCAGCAGCAACGCCTGATCGTCCCCACCCGCAGCCGTTGCGGCCACGGGAAAAGCGCCCCACTGAACCGGCAGGAGCAATGTCCCCATGTCCCGGATACAACTCGCCCTGCGAGTACCCGATTTGCAGTCAGCCATCGCCTTTTACAGCAGGCTGTTCGACACTGAACCGGCCAAACTACGTGATGGCTATGCGAACTTCGCCGTCACCGAGCCGCCGCTCAAGCTGGTTCTGATCGAGGGAGAAGGAGGTGCGGACACCCGCCTGGACCACCTCGGTGTCGAGGTGGCATCCACCGAGGACGTTGCGACAGCCACCGCCCGGCTGAACCAGGCCGGGCTGAGCACCCGCGAAGAGAACGACACCACCTGCTGCTACGCCCTGCAGGACAAGGTGTGGGTACACGGCCCCGGCCAGGAGGCGTGGGAGGTGTACGTCGTGAAGGCGGACGCCGACACCCTGGCCAAGCAACCCAGCAGCACCTGTTGCGCGTCCACCGATGCCGTCCAGACCGGGCCGCAGACCACCACAACCAGTTGTTGCTGACCGGCGCATGAGCTACCGCTCCCCCGCCTCCCCCGCGACCACCGCCCTCGACCGGCCGGCGCGGCCGGGGGCGGCTCTCCCCGCCCTGTGCCTGACTCAGATCACCAGCTGGGGCATCGTCTACTACGCCTTTCCGGTCCTCAACCCACAGATCACCATGGCCACCGGCTGGAGCGCCACCGCAACCACGGCCGCGTTCTCCGCTGCCCTGCTGATGTCGGCTGTTGCGGGCATCAGCATCGGCCGTATCCTCGATGCCCGAGGCCCTCGCACCGTCATGACCGTCGGATCGGTGGTCGGCACAGTCAGCTTGGTCTTCATCGCCAGCGCCCCCAACCTGACCCTGTTCACCGCCGGATGGCTACTGGCCGGTTTCGCCATGGCCTCCACCTTCTACCAACCCGCGTTCGCGGCGCTTACCCGCTGGTGGGCCCCCAACCACGTACGTGCGCTGACGATCGTCACTCTTGCCGGCGGCCTGGCATCGACCGCCTTCGCACCACTCACCGCCCAGTTGGCCAACCACTTCAGTTGGCGGCACACCTACCTGCTTCTGGCTCTCGTCCTGGCCACAGTGACGGTGCCCCTACACGCCTATGCCCTGCGCGGCCCATGGCCCCCCGCCCCATCCCCGAGCACAACAGGTGAGACCGCATCTACAGTCGTCATCACGCATAGCCGTCCCTTCCTTCTTCTGGCAACGGCTCTGACCCTGTCGGCGTTCGCAGCGTACGCCGTCGTCATCACCCTCGTCCCCCTGCTGCTCGACCGCGGCTACACCGCTGCCGAAGCCGCCTGGGCCCTGGGGCTGGGCGGAGCCGGCCAGACCCTCGGCCGCACCCTCTACGCCTCACTGGCCCGCCGCAGCTCCCCCGCTCTGCGCGCAGCAGTGCTGATCGGCATGGGAGGACTGACCACCGCGGCCTTCGCGCTCATTCCCGGCCCTTACGGGGTGCTTGCGGCGCTGGCCGTAATCGCCGGCACCGTCCGCGGCAACCTGACCCTGCTGCAGGCCACCGCCATCACAGACCGATGGGGCGCCAATCGCTACGGCCGCCTCTCCGGCATCCTCGCCGCCCCCACGACGACCGCCTCCGCACTCGCTCCGTTTGCCGGCACCGCCCTGGCCGCCCCTCTCGGCGGCTACCCTCACCTGTTCGCCGTTCTCGCGTTGACCTCGTCCGCCGCTGCGCTCATCGCCTGGTACACGGCACCAACTACGGCTGCCACAAGGCCATAGCCACCAAGGACCGAAACGGAGGGGCCTGCCCTAGCATCCGCCCAACATCAGGTGAACTCGCAGTCCGGCCATATTCGATCGTGTCAAGGTGATCACACTGCGTCTATGGTTGACGGGTGACTGTCATAGATCTGCAGATGTCGGATGACGGGTTCTTCGAAGGCGGCTCATGCGGGCCCGGGCTGAACTGCCAGCCCCTGGAGCGATCAGAAGCCGAACAGCTGTCCACGATACTGAGATCCATCGCCGACCCCACCCGCCTGCAATTGTTCCGACTCCTGGAACGGGCCCCCGATGGCGAGGCCTGCGTGTGCGATCTGGCCGACAGCCTGGGGCTGCGGCAGTCCACAGTCAGTCACCATTTGAAGATCATGACTGAGGCAGGGCTCCTGGACCGCGAACGGCGCGGTACTTGGGCCTGGTTCTCCGTCAACCACGAAGGACTGCGCCGGATCCGCTCCATTCTGGACCCGGCTCCCCAGGCCACGACAGGGCCGTGATTCACTGATCCCTCTCAGAGGCTCATGTACGCGGTACGACCAGCCGCCGAGAAGCCTGCTACGAGCGCTCCGATACGGCTCTCCTCCAAGAAGGCAGCACCACAAGCCTCACCGTCACAGCCATTGACGCCGCTTGTAGAACCCCCACAATACGATGGGCCAAGCAGCGAGTCCGTGCGGCAGAGCGTGTGCCCGTCGCCCACAGGCTCGCTATCCACCCGGTGGTCATCCAGCCACGCTGACGACGCCACCGCGCCCAGAGGTCAGCCACGAAGGCCACCGGAACATGATGACGCGTCAGTAGAGTGAGCAAAGGGTTAGCAAGTGTCCTGCCACAGCCACCCACAGATGGCCACACCCTCGACAGGCATGGCGCAGCGCATCGAGCTAACAGCACGCCCTGCCGCCCCTCGCCCGCAAGGCACCCATGAGTGACGACGGAGGACGGCCGGCCGACTGGCCGGCACCAGCTCATCAGCCATTCTCGCAGGTCAGCGTTCCCTTCCGCGCGGCTTCAGTGGCACCGTCGGCAGCGCAGGGGCAGGCAGCGGGACGCCGTCATACCCCTTGACCTCACCGAACCGTGTCCCTTCCATCCAGTCCCGGCGGGCCTGTACGATCTCCTCCTGCGACCGTCCGATCCAGTTCCAGAACATGATCAGCTCCTCCTCGAACGGCTCGCCGCCCAGGAGCATCAGGCCCGCGTCCGAGTCGGCCCGCAGCGGGAGTTCGTCGCGGCCGCAGCCGAGGTAGAGCATCGAGCCCGGCACCAGGGGCACGCCGTCGACGTGGGCCTCGCCGCTCATGGCCAGTACGGCGTACTCGAAGTCCCGTTCCAGCGGCAGGCGTACGTCCGTGCCGCCGGTGAGGGCGAGGTCGGCGCCGACGAGGGGGGTGTACGTCGTGCCGGGCGAGGTGGCGGTGTCGAGGGTGCCGAGCAGTACGGTGGCCGCCAGACCCGGGGCCGTGACCCGGGGCAGCTCGGCGTGGAACTCGAAGTGCGGGTCGGTGTGGCGGTGGGTGTCCGGGAGGGCCACCCACAGTTGCGCGCCGTGCAGGAGGCGGGCGTGCGGACGCGGGCTCTCCTCCGAGTGGCTGATGGCGCGGCCTGAGGTCATCAGGCCCAGCTGGCGCGGGCGGATGGTCTGCAGGCTGCCCGTGGAGTCGCGGTGCAGTACCTCGCCCTCGTGCAGCCAGCTCACCGTCTGCAGGCCCATGTGCGGATGCGGCGGCACCTGCATGCCGGGCTCGTCGGCGATGTCGTCGGGGCCGTAGTGGTCGACGAAACACCAGGCGCCGACCATGCGCCGGCCCAGGTTGGGCAGCAGTCGGCGGACCTCGGTCGACTCGCCGAGCTTGACGTTGCGAGGGCTGAGGAGTTCACGCACGGGCTCCGTCACCACGAAGCCGCGGCCGCCGCACAGGCTGGGAACCGCGTCCCGGTCAAGGTTGCTCATGCCGCCCAACGTAGCCCCCGGCCGGCTCTCCGCGTGGGGCGGTGCCCGGGGCGTCACCGTGGCGGGCGACGGCAGCCCCCGGTAGTGGAATGTTCAACCGTGTGGCGTGGTTGCAGGAGGTCGAAGGAGGTTTCGAGTGGACACGACGTACTACGACCACGGAACGCCGGCGGAGCGCTGGGAGCGCGCGCGGATGTTCTTCGACGCCAAGGACTACGCCGCCGCGGCACGCGTCCTGGACGGACTGGTCGCGGAGGTGCCCGAGCAGACCGGACCGCGGCTGCTGCTGGCGCGCTCCTACTACCACTCGGCCCAGCTGCGGCGGGCGGAGGCGGAGCTGCGGATCGTCGTCGAGCGCGATCCCGTCGAGCAGTACGCCCGGCTGATGCTGGGCCGCACCCTCGAACGGCAGGGGCGGCAGGAGGAGGCCGACGCCCAGCTGCGGATCGCCTCCGCCCTCGCGGGCGACTTCGCCGAACTCTGAGCGAGGACGGCGCCCTCGTGCCCGTGCCTGCGCGGTCCCCGGCGGCGGGCCCGTCGCTCCATGGCATCCTGGCGCGATGGGAACTCCGCGTGAACGTGCCCCGCTTGCCGAGCGGGTCGAGGAACTGCTCGCCGTCGGCGGCCCGTTGCCCGTCGTCGCGGCCGGGGACCCGGTGCTGCGGCGGGCGGCCGAGCCGTACGACGGGCAGTTGGGGCCCGCGCTGCTCGCGCGGTTCGTCGGGGCGCTGCGCCTGACCATGCACGCGGCGCCCGGGGTGGGCCTGGCGGCACCGCAGGTCGGGGTGGGGCTCAGGATCGCGGTGATCGAGGACCCGGCGCCGGTGCCGGACGAGGTGCGGGTGGCGCGGCGGCGGGTGCCGCAGCCGTTCCGGGTGCTGGTGAACCCGTCGTACGAGCCCGTCGGCGCCGGGCGGGCCGCGTTCTTCGAGGGCTGTCTGAGCGTGCCGGGCTGGCAGGCGGTGGTGGCGCGCCATGCCGAGGTGCGGCTGCGGGCGCGGGACGAGCACGGGCGGGCGGTGGACGAGGTGTTCGCGGGCTGGCCGGCCCGGATCGTGCAGCACGAGACGGACCATCTCGACGGCACGCTGTACCTGGACCGGGCCGAGCCGCGCTCGTTGTCCTCGAACGCGGCGATGGCGGACCTGTGGTCCCAGCCGACGCCGGAGCGGGCGGCGTCGGCGCTGGGGTTCGAGCTGCCCGGCCCGGCGGTCTGACCGGCCGCCGGGCCCACGCTCACGCGACAGCGACAGGCCCCGTCAGTTGTCCCGGTAGGTCTCCAGGAGCCGCAGCCACACCTCGCTGATCGTCGGGTACGACGGGACCGCGTGCCACAGGCGGCTGATCGGCACCCGGCCGGCGACGGCGACGGTCGCGGAGTGGATCAACTCGCCGACGCCGGGGCCGACGAAGGTGACGCCCCGCACGATCTCGTCCTCCAGGTCGACCACCATGCGAGCGCGGCCCTTGTACCCGTCGCCGTACAGGCTCGAGCCCGCCACCGCGATGGGGAGGTCGACGGCGCGCACGCGGTGGCCCGCCTGCTCGGCCTCGGCCAGGGTCAGGCCGACGGACGCGGCCTCGGGGTCGGTGAAGACCACCTGGGGCACGGCGTCGTGGTCGGCGGTCGCGGCGTGCGCGCCCCACGGGTCGGACTCCAGGATCGGCACCCCGGAGGCGCGGGCGGCGATGGCGGCGCCGGCGATGCGTGCCTGGTACTTGCCCTGGTGGGTGAGGAGGGCACGGTGGTTGACGTCGCCGACGGCGTAGAGCCAGTCGTGGCCCTCCACCCGGAGGCTGTCGTCGACCGGCAGCCACGAGCCCGGCTCCAGCCCGACGGTCTCCAGGCCGATGTCTCCGGTGCGGGGCGTCCGGCCGGTGGCGAAGAGGATCTCGTCGGCCTCGAGGCGGTCGCCCGTGTCGGTGACGGCGACGACGCTGCCGTTCTCGCGGGTGACGGACTCGACGGAGACGCCGGTGCGGATGTCCGCGCCGGCCTCGGTGAGCGCTTCGGCGACCAGTTCCCCGGCGAACGGCTCCATGCGGGCGAGCAGGCCGCCGTCGCCGCGCACCAGCATCGTCACCCGGGAGCCGAGGGCCTGCCAGGCGGTGGCCATCTCGGCGGCGACCACTCCGCCGCCGACGACGATGAGGCGGCCGGGCGCGCTCTCGGCGCTGGTGGCCTCGCGGCTGGTCCAGGGGCGCACCTCGGCGAGTCCGGGCAGCGGGGGCAGGGCGGCGGCGCTGCCGGTGCAGACGGCGACGGCGTGGCGGGCGGTCAGGGTCCGGCGGGTGCCGTCGGGACCGGCCACCTCCACCGTGCGCGGTCCGGCGAGCCGGCCCTGCCCGCGGTACAGGTCGGCACCGATGCCCTCGACCCACTGGACCTGGCCGTCGTCCTTCCAGTGCGAGGTGAACTCGTCGCGGCGGGCGAGGACGGCCTGCGCGTCGAGCGGGTCCCGGACCGACCGGGCGAGGCCCGGCAGGCGGCGGGCGTCCGCGTGGGCGATGACCGGGCGCAGCAGGGCCTTGCTGGGCATGCACGCCCAGTAGGAGCATTCGCCGCCGACCAGTTCGCTCTCCACGATGGCGGTGGACAGCCCGGCCGCGCGGGTGCGGTCGGCGACGTTCTCCCCGACGGGGCCCGCACCGATCACGACGACGTCGTACGTGAGGGAATCCGATTGCGTCATGGGGTCAGTCTGGTGGGTGGTGTGCGACGTGGCCACATGGGTACGTGCGCGGAATACCCACCAGGTCGGCACTGTTGTGCCGACGGCTTCTCCCCCGAAACCAGGAAGAGGGATCACCTCATGACCAGCACCGTGGAACTCACCAAGGAGAACTTCGACCAGACGGTCACGGACAACGAGTTCGTGCTGATCGATTTCTGGGCGTCGTGGTGCGGTCCGTGCCGTCAGTTCGCCCCGGTGTACGAGAAGGCCGCCGAGGCCAATCCCGATCTGGTGTTCGGCAAGGTGGACACCGAGGCGCAGCCGGAGCTGGCGCAGGCCTTCGGCATCCAGTCGATTCCGACGCTGATGATCGTGCGGGACCAGGTGGCCGTGTTCGCGCAGCCGGGCGCGCTGCCGGAGGAGGCCCTTACCGACGTGATCGGCCAGGCCCGCAAGCTGGACATGGACGAGGTCCGCAAGGCGGTCGCCGAGCAGCAGGCGCAGGCCGGTCAGAACGGCCAGGAAGGCCAGTAACGGGCGGTTCGGCCGCCGGTCAGCTCGACTCCCGGTGCACCACCGTCGCGCTCAGCACCTTGTGGCGCTCGGGCGCGGCGCCGGGGTCGTGCACCGCCCGGTCGACGAGTGCGGCCAGGTCGCGGCCGGCGGGGAGCTCCAGGTGGACGGTGCTCAGCCGGGGTCGCAGCAGCCGGCCCAGCATCAGGTCGTCGGCGCCGATCACGGCGGCGTCGCCGGGGATGCCGAGGCCCTCGTCCTGAAGGGCCCGCATCAGCAGCATCGCGTACTCGTCGTTGTACGCGAACACCGCGTCCAGCCCCAGGGGGCGCCAGCGTGCCGCGAGGCGGGCGGCGTCCCGTTCGTCGTAGGCGAGGGGCAGTTCGGTGACGGTGGCGTCGGTGCCGCCGACCGCGTGGCGGGCACCCGCGAGGCGCGGTGCCGAGAAGACGTCCAGGCCGCGTTCCGCGGGCACGACGACGCCGATGCTGCGGCGTCCGCGGTCGTACAAGTGGCGGGTCGCGCTGCGGCCGACGCCCTCCTGGTCCGTGAGCAGGGCGTGCGCTCCGTCGACGGCCTCGGGGCCGAGGGTGAGGACCGCCCGGGCGCCGGAGCGTTTGAGGATCTCCACACCCTGCGGGCCGAGGTCAAAGCCGGGGGCGAGGACGGCGACCGGGCGCAGCTCGGCCCAGGCACGGGCGGCCTCGTCGCCGTGCACGCCGACGGTGCCGTACTGCACGACGGTGTAGTCGAGGCGGCCCAGGGCCCACTGGAGTTCGGTGAGAAAGCGGCTGTAGAGCGGGCCGGCGGGGAAGGACGGCGCCGGCATCAGGACCATGCGGCTGTGCCCGGCGCGCAGTGAGCGGGCCGCGGCGTGGGGGACGTAGCCGAGCTCCCGGGCGGCCTCGCGGACGCGGCGGCGGGTGGGTTCGCTGATCCGTACGGCGTCGGCGTTGTTGAGGACGTAGGAGACGGTCGCGCGCGAGACGCCGGCCAGGCGGGCCACATCGGCGCTCGTGGGGGCGGAGCGCGGTGCGGGGGGCTCGGAGGCCGGCTGATTCGGTATCTGCGCCATGACGTACGGCATCCTGGCAGAAGCCCGGCCGCGGGGCGGCGGGCGGGGCAACGTCGTCCGCCCCGGGCGGAGTTCAGGCCGTCGGCGCGGTGGCCGGGGACTCGGTCCCTGGGGCCGGGGGTTCGGTGCGGGTGACCCGCGCGACCAGGTCCAGCCAGCCCGCGCGCAGCCGCTCGGCGGGCAGCCCGCACTGTTCGGTGAGGTGGTGGATCAGCGCGGCGTCGAGGTACGCCATCAGCGTGTGGGACAGGAGTTCGCTGTCGCCGTCCGGCGCCGCCTCGCGCAGCAGCAGGGCGACATGGCCGCGCAGGAAGCGGCGCGGCGGGGCGGTGTGGCGGCGTTCCGCGTTCGGCTCGGCGGCCAGTTGCAGGTCGAGTTCGTCGATGAAGCGGCGCAGCAGCGCGCAGCCGAAGGCCCGCAGCCGCTCGACCGGCGGTGCGCCGGGGCCCAGGGGCGGGGGGCCGCTCAGGAGCGAGGCCTGGAACTTGCGCTCCGAGTGGTCGAGGAGTGCCGCAAGCAGCCCGGCGCGGTCGCCGAAGCGGCGGAAGACGGTGCCCTTGCCCACGCAGGCCGCGGCGGCCACCGCCTCCATGGTGAGGGCGGCCGCGCCGTGCTCGGCGACCAGGCGCTCGGCGGCCTCCAGCAGCCGGGCCCGGTTGCGTGCCGCGTCGGCCCGCAGGCAGGGCTCGTCCTCCTCGGTCCCGGTGCCGAGTTGCAGCAGTTCGGACGGACCGACGGCGTCCGGGGGCGTCGGGAAGGGCGGCAGGGCGGCGGACATGGAGCCAGCGTAGAGCATCGGGAAGAGAACTGGACCGCGGTCCGTTTGAGATGTTAGAAATTAAACGGACCTCGGTCCGGATCGTTGCGCCGATGTTGCGTGCCGCCCTTCGGCACCCGCATCACCTGCAGCGATGCAGCACCTTCAGCACCTTCAGCACCTGTTCCAGCACTGGGAGTACTCATGTCTGTCCGCATCCTTGCGCTCGTCGGCAGCCTTCGCGCCGGTTCGCACAACCGCCAGCTCGCCGAGGCGGCCGCCAAGTTCGCGCCGGAGGGCGCCGAGGTGCAGCTGTTCGAAGGGCTCGCCGAGATCCCCTTCTACAACGAGGACATCGACGTCGAGGGCAGCGTCCCGGCCGCCGCCGCGAAGCTGCGCGAGGCCGCCCAGGGCGCGCAGGCCTTCCTGCTCTTCTCGCCCGAGTACAACGGCACCATCCCGGCCGTCCTGAAGAACGCCATCGACTGGCTCTCCCGCCCCTACGGCGCCGGCGCCTTCACCGGCAAGCCCGTCGCCGTGGTCGGCACCGCCTTCGGCCAGTACGGCGGCGTGTGGGCGCAGGACGAGGCCCGCAAGGCCGTGGGCATCGCCGGCGGCAAGGTGATCGAGGACATCAAGCTGGCCATCCCCGGCTCGGTGACCCGCTTCGCCGAGACCCACCCGGCGGACGACGCCGAGGTCGCCGCGCAGCTGACCGAGGTCGTCGCCCGGCTGCACGGCCACGCGGACGAGGCCATCGCCGCCTGACCGGCGCGAGAGGACGTTGTACGGGACCGGAGCTCGGCCGAGCTCCGGTCCCGCCGTGTGTCAGGCCACCGCCGCGGCGGCCAGCGTGCGCAGCTCCTCCAGCGCGGCCGCGACCGCCGCACGACGGTGACCGCCGCTGCGCGTGCAGGTCAGCAGCTTGCGGTGCGGCCGGTTCGCGCAGGGCACGCGGACGATCGGCAGCTCGGGGGTCAGCCGGGCGAGCCGGGGCACCAGCGCGACGCCGAGCCCGTGGGCGATCAGGTGGGCGGTGACGTTCCAGTCCACCGCGTGATGGACCACGTCGGGGGTGAACCCGGCCGCACCGCACGCCGACATCACGTGCGTCCGGCAGGGGCTCTGCGGCAGCGGCGCGATCCAGGCCTCGTGCGCCGCGTCGGCGAGGTCGGCGCCGTCCCGTCCGGCCAGCGGATGGTCCGCGGGGACGACCAGGTCGAACGGTTCGTCCAGGAGCGGCCGCTGGTCGAAGCGCGCGTCGGCCGACGGCGGGCTGGCCGGCGTCGCCTCCACCACCGCCAGATCGCTCTCCCCCTCGAAGAGCAGGTCGAAGCTCTCCGCCACCTCGACCTCCCGGATCCGCACCGACAGCCGGGGGTGCCGCTCGCGCAGCCGCGCCGCCATCGGGGCCAGCAGGACGGAGACGGCCACGGGGAACCCGGTGACCCGCAGCGGCCCGGCTGGGGCGCCCTCCCCCGAACGCAGATCCTGTTCGGCCTCGTCCCAGCGGGCCTCGATCGCGTCCGCGTGTGCGAGCAGGCTCTCGGCGGCCGCGGTGAGCCGTACCCCGCGCCCCTGCGGCTCCAGCAGGTCGACGCCCAGGTCCCGGGCGAGCTGCCGGATCTGCTGCGAGGCGGCCGAGGGGGTGAAGTGAAGGGCGCGGGCCGCCGCGGTGACGGTGCCGTAGTGGGCGACGGCCCGCAGCACGTGCAGCCTGCGCAGATCAATCATGAAGTGCACGCTTCACGGTGGAGTCCGTAAAGTCAACCTGGACGTGAACGGATCCGTGGCCGCACCCTGTCAGTGGCGCCACGGTGGGACCGAACACCCACACCAGCATCCCGACGTACCACTGACGCACGAGGAGTCGCCATGCCCAGCACGACCGGTGTCGTCTGCCCGCACTGCGGGTGGCCCGACGCTGCCGAGCCCTTCCAGGTGCTGTCCGCCCACCCCACCGGGGCGGGCGGCACCCTGTGGACCCGGTGCGCCTGCGGTTCGCTCCAGGCCCGCCTCGTCGACGAGCACGGCAGCCGTGTGATCTCGCGCGGCAGGCCCACTCCGGCGGGCTGCTGAGGCGCTACCAGGGCATCGGACCCGCCGCGTCGAAGAAGCCCCCGGTGGGTCCGTCCGGGCCCAGCCGGGCCATCCGGACGATGACCTCGGCGCCCTCGGCCACGGTCTGCGTGCCGGTGTTGCCGTTCAGGTCGGTCGCGGTGAAGCCGGGTTCGACCGCGTTGATCCGCATCCCGGGGAACGCCTTGGCGTACTGCACGGTCAGCGCGTTGACCGCGGTCTTCGACGCCGGATAGGCGAGGCCGGGGTAGCCGTACCCCGGACTTGCCGGTGAGGTCAGTCCGGTCAGCGAGGCCAGTCCGCTGCTCACGTTGACCACGACGGGGGCGGCGGAGCGGCGCAGCAGCGGCAGGAAGGCACAGGTCACGCGGACCAGGCCGAAGACGTTGGTCTCGAAGACCGTGCGCACCAAGTCGGGGGTCGTGTCCTGCGCCCCGGCCACGGTGTTGTGTGCGCCGCGCTGCTCGATGCCGGCGTTGTTCACCAGGACGTCGAGGCCGCCGTCGGCCTCCACGGTCTTCACGGCGGCGGTCACCGACGCGTCGTCGGTGACGTCCAGGACGAGGGGGCGCGCGCCCAGTTCCGCGGCGGCGCGGCGGCCGCGCTCGGGGTCGCGGGCGGCGGCGTAGACGGTGTGGCCGGCGGCGACGAGGCGGCGGGCCGTCTCGAGGCCGAGGCCCTTGTTGGCTCCGGTGATCAGTGTGGTCGTCATGGAATCCAGCCTGTGGCGCGCCGGTGCCGACAGCCAGGCGTCCCGTCTTCCTGGGACCGCGGGTACCAGGAAGACCGGACGCCCGCGGTGTTCACTGGGGAGCATGACGGCTACGGAGTTCGGGCGGGCGTTGCGGCTGCGCAGGGACCGGGTCTCCCCCGAGGCGGCCGGGCTGCCCTCGGGCGGGCACCGGCGGGCGGCGGGGCTGCGGCGCGAGGAGCTGGCCCTGCTGGCCGGTGTCTCCGTGGACTACGTGACCCGCCTCGAGCAGGGCCGGGCAGCCAACCCCTCGGCCCAGGTCGTCGAGGCCCTCGTACGGGCGCTGCGCCTGCCGGCCCAGGAGCGCGCGCATCTGTTCCGGCTGGCCGGGCTGGTACCGCCGGGTCCCGAGACGGTTCCGGCGTACATCCCGCCGAGCGTCCACCGGCTCCTCGACCGCCTGGCCGGCACCCCGGTGGCCGTGTACGACGCGGCGTGGACGCTGCTGCTCGCCAACCCGCCCTACGCCGCGCTGATGGGCGACCCTTCGCGGTGGCGGGGCCCGGAGCGCAACGGCGTGTGGCGCAACTTCGTCGGCCCGGGCAGCCGGGCCCGGTACACGCCCGAGGAACGCCGCGCCTTCGAGGCGGCCCTCGTCGCGGACCTGCGCGCCACCGCCGTCCGCTATCCCGCCGACCGGCGGCTGGCCCGGCTGGTCGCGGAGCTGCGTGCCCGCAGCGAGCGGTTCGCCGAGCTGTGGCGGGCGGACGCGGTCGGCCGGCACGAGGCGGCCCGCAAGGTCGTCGACCATCCGCGGGTGGGGCCCCTCACCCTGGACTGCGACGTGCTCGGCGTGGCCGGCAGCGATCTGCGGATCATGGTCTACACGGCCGAACCGGACACCGCCGACGCGGAGCGGCTCGCCCTGCTCACGGTCCTGGGCACCCAGGAACTGGTGGAGCAGCTCCTGGGCTCGAAGGCAGGCGTCACACCCGCTCCTGCCGCCGTGTGGTCCACAGGCTCGTCGCCGTGGTGACCACGAGGACCAGCACGATGAACCCGAGCGAGAAGGGGATGCCGATCTCGGGCACGTGCACGCCGGACTCGTGCAGGGCGTGCAGCACCAGCTTGACGCCGATGAAACCCAGGATCACCGACAGGCCGTACGAGAGGTGGACCAGCTTCCTCAGCAGACCGCCGATGAGGAAGTACAGCTGCCTGAGGCCCATCAGGGCGAACGCGTTGGCCGTGAACACGATGTACGGGTCCTGCGTCAGGCCGTAGATGGCGGGGATGGAGTCCAGGGCGAACAGGATGTCGGTGAACCCGATGGCCAGCATCACGACCAGCATCGGGGTCATGACCCGCCTGCCGTTCTCCTCGACCCACAGTGCGGTGCCGTGGTAGCGGTCGGCGACGCCGAAGCGGCGCTCGATGGACTTCAGCAGCTTGTTCTCCTCGTACTCCTCCTGCTCCTCCTGCTCGTGCCCGCCCTCGCGGGCGTCCTGGACGAGCTTCCAGGCGGTCCAGATCAGGAAGGCGCCGAAGAGGTAGAACACCCAGGAGAAGGCGGAGATGATCGCCGCGCCGGCCGCGATGAACGCGGCGCGCAGCACCAGCGCCACCAGGACGCCGACCATCAGCACCCGCTGCCGGTACTGCGAGGGGACCGCGAACTTCGCCATGATCAGGACGAAGACGAAGAGGTTGTCGACGCTGAGCGACTTCTCGGTGAGGTAACCGGCGAAGAACTCGCCGCCCGGCCCGCCGCCGCCGAACACGAGCAGCCCCACCCCGAACAGACAGGCCAGCACCACCCAGACGGCCGTCCAGATCCCGGCCTCCCGGAGGGACACGTCGTGCGGCTTGCGGCCGATGAAGAAGTCGGCGGCGACGAGGACGCACAGGCCGGCGACGGTCAGCAGCCAGACGCTGAGGGAGACGTTCACCGGTGCTCCTCGTACGGGACGGGGTCGCGTTCGGGGTGGTTCCTGATCAGGGTGTTTCCGGGATGCCGGGCAGGCAACCCGGCACCGTGCGCGGCCCACGCACCGTGACCGGCGCGCACGGCCGACTCCGCCGACGTGACGGGAGCTCCGGATGACTCTTCGGCCCTCGCATCCGCACCCCGCCCACCGGGGCCCGCGCATCGGCGTGCTGGGTTCCTACGGCGGCTTCAACACCGGCGACGAGGCGATTCTGACCTGCGTCCTGAGCTGTCTGCGCGCCCGGCGGCCGGACGCGCGCCTCGTCGTCCTGAGCCGGAACGCGGAGCACACCCGCGCCCATCACCCCGACGCCGACGAGGTGGTCCCCTGGGAGGGGGTCAGCCGGAACCACGTCGTGGACGTGCTGCCCGGCCTGGAGCTGCTGGTGCTGGGCGGCGGAGGCATCCTCTACGACGGCGAGGCGCGGCGCTATCTGCGGCTGGTGCGCGCCGCGCAGATCCGGCACGTGCCCACCTTCGCCTACGCCGTCGGCGCCGGCCCGTTGACGGACGCCGAGGACCGGGACGCGGTGCGCACGGTGCTGGCGGAGATGGACGACGTCGTGGTGCGGGACGAGGAGTCGCGGCTGGTGCTCGAGGAGGTCGGCCTGGAGCGCGAGGTCGCGGTCACCGCGGACCCGGCGCTGCTGCTGGCCCCGGAGCCGTTCACCGAGGCGATGATGCGCGACGAGGGCATCCCGTCCGGCGCCCGGCTGGTGGGGATGTCGGTGCGCGAGCCGGGGCGGGCGGCCGAGAAGCTGGACGAGGGCGATTACCACGCCCTGCTCGCCGACGTCGCGGACTTCCTGGTCCGCCGGCTGGACGCGCACGTGGTGTTCCTGCCGATGGAGCGGCACGACGTACGGCACGCGCACGCCGTGCTGTCCCACATGACGGCCCCGGACCAGGGCCGCATCCTGCACGGTGACTACAGCCCGGGGCAGGTCCTCGGTTTCATGCGCCACCTCGACGTGGCCGTGGGCATGCGGCTGCACTTCGTGATCTTCGCCGCGCTCACCGGCGTACCGGTGCTGCCGCTGCCGTACTCCGGCAAGGTCTTCGACTTCGCGCGCCGGCTGGGCGCCCCGGCGCTGGTGGGGGTGGCGCGGGAGCAGGCCGGACTGCTGCTGGCCGAGGTGGACCGGCTCTGGGACGAGTACCCGCAGCGCCGGGACGACCTCAGGTCCCGGATGGCGGAGCTGACCGCGTCGGCACGGGAGACCTGTGCGCGGTGCGGGTCCCTGCTCGACGAGATCGGTACCGCGCGCGGCTCGGGCGGCGCGCCCGCGGCGGACGCCGGGCCGGCCGTCGAGGGGCCGGCGGGCGAAGGGCCGGTTGGCGAAGGGCCGGCGGGTGGCGGGCCGGCGGGTGACGAGCCGTACCGTGCCGAATCACGGCCGCTGAGCGCCTGACCCGGAGGGTGAGCGATGCCGATCCTGGAAGAGCCCCGCGAGTCCCGTACCGTCACGCTGCCGCCGCGGCCCGCCCGGCACGGGGGCCGCTGCGACGTCCTGGTGGTGGGCGGCGGCCCCGCCGGGTTCGCGGCCGCGATCGGCGCGGCCGACGCCGGGGCCGACGTCGTACTGGTGGAGCGGTACGGGTTCCTCGGCGGCAACGCGACCGTGGCGCTGGTGATGCCGCTGATGTCGTTCCACAACGAGCACAAGCAGGCCGCGTTCACCGAGGCCGGGGACACCTCACGGCTGCTGCCCACCGACCACGGCGAGGGCGAGCCGGTGGTCGCGGGCGTCCTGTGGCAGTTGCTGGACCGGCTCATGGGCCGCGGCGGCTGTCTGCCGCCCTCCCCGAAGACCGGGTACACGGTCCCCTTCGACCCGGAGCTGTTCAAGTTCTCCCTGCTGGAGATGATGGACGAGTCGGGAGTGCGGATGCTGTTCCACTCCTTCGCCTCCGGCGCGCTGCCGCTGGAGGACGGCTCGGGCTGGCGGGTGGTGTTCGAGACCAAGTCGGGACCGGTGGTGATCGACGCCGGGGTGGTCGTGGACGGCACGGGCGACGGCGACGTGGCGACGGCCTGCGGGGCGCCGTACGAGATCGGACGGCCGGAGGACGGGCTGGTGCAGCCCATGACGCTGATGTTCCGCGTCGCCGACTTCGCCCGGCCGGACTTCGCCGACTACGTGCGCGAGCACCCCGACCAGTGGCGCGGCGTGCACGGGCTGTGGGACCTGATCGAGGAGGCCAGGGCCAACGGGGAACTGCGGCTGCCGCGCGAGGACATCCTCTTCTTCGCGACCCCGCACCCGCGCGAGGTCGCCGTCAACAGCACCCGGGTGACCCGGGTCCTCGGCACCAGCGTCTGGGACCTCACCCGCGCCGAGTACACGGCCCGGCACCAACTGGCGCAGATCGACCGCTTCCTGCGCACCCGCGTGCCCGGCTTCGAGGAGTCGTACGTGGTGCAGAGCGGCACGCACATCGGGGTGCGGGAGAGCCGGCGGGTGCTCGGCGACTACCAGCTGACCGGTCACGACATCCTGGCGGCGCGCACCTTCCCGGACGTGATCGCGCACGGTGCCTATCCGGTCGACATCCACAACCCGCGCGGTTCCGGCACCGTCCTCAAGCGGGTGCCGCAGGGCAGTTTCTACGACATCCCGCTGCGCTGCCTGCTGCCCCGGGACACCGAGCGGCTGCTGGTCGCGGGGCGCTGCATCTCCGGGACGCACGTGGCGCACTCGTCGTACCGGGTGATGCCCATCGCCATGGCGACCGGTCACGCGGCCGGGGTGTGCGCGGCGCTGACCGTCCGGCACGGGCGCGGACCGCGCGGGCTGCCCTACCGGCTGGTCCAGCGCGAACTGCTGCGGCAGGGGGCTCGGCTGCGGACGGAGCAGCCCGACTGACGCCCCGGACTTCCCCGGACTTCCCCGGACCGACGCCCGGGCCGGATCAGCTCGCCCAGTCAAGCAGGCGTTCCCTGTTCTCGGGGGCGCGCAGATGGGCGAGCGAGGCCTTCTCCAGCTGGCGGACGCGTTCGCGGGTGAGGCCCACGTGCTCGGCGACCTGCTGCAGGGTGCGTGGGCGGCCGTCGTGCAGTCCGTAGCGCAGGCTGAGGATCAGGGACTCGCGGGGCGCGAGGGTGCCGACGGCTTCCCGCAGTTCCGCCGCGAGCGCCTGGAACTCGGCGACCTCCGGGGCACGCAGCACCTCGGTGTCGGGGATGAGGTCGCCGACGACGGTGTCGCCGGTCTCGTCCACGGGGGTGTCCAGGCTGACCGCGTCCCGTCCGACCCTGCGCAACCAGACGACCTTGCCCGCGTCGATGCCGCTCTCGGCGGCGACCTCCTCGGTCGTCGGCTCGCGGTCGAGGCCCGCGCGGAGCTTCCGTTCGACCTTGGCGAGCTTCTGCAGCTGCTCCACGACGTGGACGGGCAGCCGTACCGTGCGCGCGTGGGTGGCCAGGCCCCGTTCGATGGCCTGGCGGATCCACCAGGTGGCGTACGTGGAGAACTTGAAGCCCTTGGTGTGGTCGATCTTCTCCACGGCCCGGATCAGTCCGAGGTTGCCCTCCTGGATGACGTCGAGGAGGGGCAGCCCGCGGTGGGCGTGGCGCTTGGCCATCGACACCACGAGCCGCAGATTGGCCCGCACCATGTGGTCCTTGGCCGCCTGGCCGTCGTGGACCGTCTTCTCCAGCGCGCGGCGCCGCCCGGGCGTCGGGGCGGGCTCGCCGGTGTCGGCCGTCTCGAGTTCCTCCCTGGCCCGGACACCGGCCTCGATGCGGGTGGCGAGCCGGACCTCGTCCTCGGCGGTCAGCAGCGGCGTGGACCCGATCTGGGTCAGGTACTGGCCGAGCAGGTCGGGTTCCTCGTCGGGTTCGGGGATCCGGCTGCGCAGCCGTGCGGTGCGGGTGGTGGCGCGGCGGTCCTCCGGGGTGCGTGCGGTGGGTGTGCGTGCCGTGGGCGCCATGTCGCTTCCTCCGTCCCCCTCCTCGGGTCTCCTCGGGTCCTGGGGGTCAGTGCGGTGCGGGCGTGCCGCGTTCGCTCCGCAGCCGGCGGATCACCACCAGCAGGTCGGCCGCCGCAAGGAGGGCGAGCGCTCCGCACACCACGGCGACGACCACGAGCATGCCGCGGCCCGGGCTGTCCCCGGAGCCGGTGTCGGCGGCCCACACGCCGAAGAACACGGCCCCCGCGAGGAACAGCGGCAGGAAGACCGCCGACAGCAGCAGGCGCAGCCGCAGCGGGCTCTGCGCGCGGACCGGTTCGGTCCCGGTGCGCGGGAAGCGGCGGCCGACGGCGCCGGAACGGGAACGGGGGACGGGTTCCGTGGCCCGGTGCGGGCTGTGTCTGTCACTCATGCCGTTCCTCCCCGGTGATCGGGGGCTCGGTGGCCGTGTGCCGTTGGCCGGGTGTCAGTGGCCGGGTGTCAGTGGCCGGGTTCGGCGGCCGTCTGCCGTTGGCCGATGTCAGTGGCCGGATGTCAGTGGCCGGGTGCGGCCCGGCTGATGTCCGCGAGCGCGGAGTGCGGGTCGTCGGTGGCGGCGAGGTCGCCGAGGGTGACCACACCGACCGGGACGCCGCCGTGCTCGACGACCGGGAGCCGGCGCACGGCGTGGCGGCGCATCAGCTCGGCGGCGCGGTCGGTGGTGTCGTCGGGTTCGAGGGTGACCACGGGCGGCGGCGTGCACACCGCGCCCACGGTCGTGGCGTCCGGGTCCCGGCCGTCGGCCACGCTGCGGAGCACGATGTCGCGGTCGGTGAGGACGCCGAACAGGTCGCTGTCGTAGGTCACCAGGACGTCGCCGACGTCCTCCTCGCGCATCAACCGGGCCGCCCGCGCCACGGTCGTCATGGGCTCGACGGCCACCGCGGCCGGTGACATCACGTCTCGGATGCGCCGTGTCATCTCGCGCCTCCCGGGGTGTCGGTAGGGGATTGTCTGCGGGCCGCGTAGCCCGCACCCGGGCCGGTAAACCGTTCCGCGACGGCCGGCTCAGCCCGGGTCGATCAGGGCCAGGCCGATGTCGGGGCGGTGGGTCTTGGCCAGCTCCGCCGGGCTGTCGCGCACGACGACCTCCAGCGTCGGCCAGACCTTGCCGGACAGCAGGTGGCCGCCGCGGGTGGAGCCGTCGGACAGGCCCAGCACGGCGTGCAGGTGCGGGGTCGGTCCCTCGTCGGCGACGGCGATGTCCCCGATCAGGGACAGCACCTCGCACTGCTCCTGGACCGGAATGTGCCGGTAGTCCTTGGCCTGCCGGTCGAACCAGCCGACGACCGCCTCGGAGAAGGCGCCCACGGCGGTCACCTGGGAGGCTCCCAGCGACCGGTCACGGGCGAAGGCGGTGAGCTCGGCGACGGCGTCCTCGCCCTGGTCGAGCACCACCACGTACACCGCGGACGGACCCTCCTGAACCTGCTGCCACTTCATGGCCGGCGGGTACCCGGAGCGGGCCCGGGCAACCCCCGGTCGGCGTCCCGCCGCGGGACCCGACGCGAGGTCCGCCTCCGGTGCCCGTGCGGCCGCGTTGAGCGTCGCCACCAGGAACGGCAGGCGGTGCGGGTCGTAGCGCACGCTCGGCATCGAAACCACCATGCCGCCACCGCCCGGCCCCCTCGTCGCACACGGGGACGCCCACCGCGACCGGCCCCCGCTCGGAACGCTCCTGGTTCACGGCGAAGCCGGTGCGCCGCCCAGCGCTCGGGCGCGTACACGTCGGCCGGCTCCTCCTCGCTCGCCTTCGGACCCCTCTCGTCGCGCTGCTCCCCCGCCTTCACGCCTCGAGTGCCCGGCGGATCGCGGCGAGCCATCCGTCGACCGGTCCGAAGGTGAGCAGCCCGCTGCCCGCGCCCGCGAGTTCGCCGGCCGCGGGCAGCAGCCTCTCGTACGTCCGCCGCAGGGCCGGGCGGTCGCCGAGGTCGAGGGCGAGCGCGGCCTCGGCGCAGCACAGGGCCTCGTAGAGGAGGTCGGGCGGCGGTTCGGGCAGGGCCCGCAGGGCGCCGCGGGCCTCGGTGTCGCGGCCTTCGGCCAGGAGGGTGAACGGCTCGGCCCAGGGCCGGTACGGCCCCCAGTCGGCGCGCGGGTCCACCTCCGCGGGACGGCCGCGGGCCAGGCGCAGGCCGAGCAGGGCGAGGGGCAGGAGCCCGCGTTCCAGACCCGGCATCCCGGCGCCGTCGAGCCGCGCGGCGGCCGACCGGTAGGCGGATTCGGCGCTGTCGTACGGGCTGCCGGAGACGGCCTCGCGCAGGGCCAGGTACCAGGCGGTGAAGACGGCCACGAGGGGGCGCTCGTGCCGTTCGGCGAGGCGGTCCACGGCCCTCGCGTGCTCGTCGGCGGCGGTGAGGTCGGCGAGGGCCGCGCGGGCCTGGAGCCGGATCAGGTGGCCGAGCACCTCGTGGTTGACCAGGCCGTGCCGGATGCCGAGGGCGACGAGTTCGGCACCGATCGCGTCGCGGCGCGGAGCCAGCCCGGCGCGGGTGCAGGACTGCATGAAGACGCCGTTGAGGGCGAACGCGAGCAGCGCCGGGTCGTCCAGGCGGCGGGCGATCCGCTCGGCCTCGGCGGCCGCCCGCGGCCCGCGCGGGGAGCGCACGCCCCGCGACTCCAGGGCGACGGTGGCCAGCAGGCGGCAGCGTGCCGCGTCGGCGGCGGGGTCGTCGGGCAGGGCGACGAGGGTGCGTTCGGCCGCCGCGACGATCCGCCGGGCCAGTTCCGGGTCGTCACCGCGGGTCCAGTTGGCGGGGACGTCGTAGGCGCCGATCACCCGGGCCGTGAGTTCCGCGTCGCCCGTCTCCTCCGCGGCCTGGATCGCCGTCGTCCGGTGCTCCCGGGCGGCCTCCAGACCACCGCCGCCGGTGACCGCGAGGCTCCGCAGCAGGCCGACGGTGGATTCCAGACGGGCCCGGGCACCGGCGGCGACGGTGCGGTCGTACGCCTGGGTCGTCCGGGCCCACAGCCGGGCCGCCGCGTCCGCGGGTTCGCCGGGCGGGTCCAGGTCCGGGTCCTGGGCGAGGATGCCGGCCTCCAGGCGGCGCAGCCGGGGTCCGGGGTCGATGCCCAGCCGTCCGGCCAGCAGGGCGCGGGCCCGGCGCAGTACGGCGAGGGCGTCCGCCTGCCGTCCGGTCCGGTACAGGGCGAGCGCGAGCAGGCGCCAGGACTCCTCGCGCCAGGGGTGCTCGGTGAGGTGTGCGTCGAGGTCGGGGACCGCCTCGGCGGCGCGGCCGAGTTCCACGAGCAGTTCCGCCCGGCGTTCGACGGCGCGCAGCCGCAGCTCGGTGAGCCGGGAGCGTTCGCCCCGGGCCCAGCCCTCCGTGCCGAACTCGGCGTAGGCGGGCCCCCGCCACTCCCCCAGGGCCGCCCGCAGCCGGTCGGGCGCCTGTGCGGCGGGCAGCCGGTCGGCCTCGGCGACGGCGGCCTCGAAGCGCCACGCGTCCACGGTGTCCGGCGCGGCGCGCAGGGCGTATCCGGGGCCCTCGGTGACCAGCAGCCGGGCCGGGGCGCGCGGCGGGCGGTCGGGTTCCAGGGCGCGGCGCAGGTCCCCGACGAAAGTGCGTACCGCTCCCACGGCCCGCGGCGGCGGCGCGTCCCACAGGTCCTCGACCAGGCGGTCGACCGGGACGACCCGCCGGCGGGCCAGGACCAGCCGGGCGAGCACGGCCCGGTGCCGGGGGCCCTTGAGAGCGAGTACATGTCCGCCGCGTCCGGCGGTGACCGCTCCGAGCACGCCGAACGTGACCGCGTCCATGTTCCGTGTTCCGTCCGCTGCGATCCGCCACCGTTCGTGCGATCACCACGGTACGCGTGCGGGGCGGTCCCCGGCCGCTTGCTGATCGGTTGCTGATTCGCGCGCGGCAGGCTCGAGGGCGTCGCCCACGCGATGTGGGCACGCAGCGCAGAGAACCGAGAGAAAGAGAAGGGCACGACCAGCCATGGAACCGACCATCCCCGGCTTCACCCACGACCGTGTGACGGTCGCCGACGGCATCGGCCTGCACGTGGCCGTCGGCGGCACCGGCAGCCCCGTCGTGCTGCTGCACGGCTTCCCCCAGACCCACCTGATGTGGCGGCACGTCGCCGCCGACCTGGCGGCCGACCACACGGTCATCTGCCCCGACCTGCGCGGCTACGGCGCCAGCGACAAGCCCGCCGACCCGGACGGCACCGCGTACGCCAAGCGGGCCATGGCCGCCGACGTGGTCGCCCTGGCCCGGAAGCTGGGGCACGGGCGGTTCGCGCTGGCCGGTCACGACCGGGGCGCGCTGGTCGCGGTGCGCGCCGGGCTCGACCACCCGGACGCGGTGACGCACCTGGCCGCGCTGGACGTGCTGCCGACGCTCGACATGTGGGACGTCCTGCACGGCACGACGGCGGCGGTGGGCTTCCACCTGTATCTGATGGCGCAGCCGCCGGGACTGCCGGAGCAGCTGATCGGCGCCGCGCCGGACGCGTTCTTCAGTCACTTCCTCGACATCTGGACCCGGGACCCGGACGCCCTGCCCGCCGACGTCCGCGCCGCATACCTGAAGGCGTCGCGCGAGGCGGTGCCCTCCATCGTGGCCGACTACCGGGCCTCGGCCGGCATCGACGTCGACCACGACCGGGCGGACCGGGAGAACGGCAACCGGCTGCGGATGCCGGTGACCGTCCTCCAGCAGGACTGGGGCGTCGCTCTCGGCTACGACGCCGCCGCGCTGTGGCGGGCGTGGGCGCCGGACCTGCGGCACGAGACCGTGGGCTGCGGGCACTTCATGGCGGAGGAGGCGCCGGGCGAGGTCGCCGGGGCGCTGCGCGAGCTGCTGACCCGGTAGGAACACCAGCACCCCGGCGTACAACGTCTGGTTGTACCTGCTGCCCGGCCGGTTGTTTGATCCGTTCGGCCCCGGCTCGCTTGGATGTCGGGCGTGACGGAGTCGGGTGTGGTCGAGTCGGACGTGGTGGGCGGCGGGTCGTTGGGGCGGGGGTTCGCATGGCTGTGGGCGGCGTTCGCGGTCAGCACGTTCGGCACGCGGCTCGCCTTCGACGCCTTTCCGTTGATCGCGGTCATGGTGCTGGACGCCGGGCCCGCGCAAGTGGCGGCGCTCGCGGCGGCCGGTCTCGCGGTGGGTGCGGTGGTGGCCGTGCCGCTCGGGCCGTGGGTGGAGTTCCGGCGCAAGCGGCCGGTGATGGTCGCGACGGACCTGCTCCGGTGCGCGGTGCTGCTGAGCGTGCCGCTCGCGTACGCGTGCGGACGGCTCGGCTTCGCCCAGCTGCTGGTCGTGTCGGTCGTCGTCGCCGCGGCCGACATCACGTTCCGGGCCGCCGCCGGTTCCTGCCTCAAGGCGCTGGTGCGACCGCGGGACCTGTTGAGGGCCAACGGCCGGTTCGAGGCGACGACCTGGACCGCGGCCATGCTCGGGCCCCCGGTCGGCGGGGCCGCGATCGGACTCTTCGGTCCGGTGGTGACGGTGGCGGCCGACGCGGTCAGCCATCTCCTCTCGGCGCTGGGGATCCGCGCGATCGGCGGCGGGGAGCCGCACCCGCGGCGCGCGGAAGCGGCCCGGTTGCGCGCCGGTGACCTGCTGGACGGCTGGCGGTACGTGTTCGCCTCGCCGGTGCTGCGCCCGCTGTTCCTCAACACGGTCCTGGTCAACGGCCTGATCATGGCGACGGCACCGCTGCTCGCCGTGCTCATGCTGGGCGATCTGGGCTTCGCGCCCTGGCAGTACTCGCTCGCGTTCGCGGTGCCGTGCGTCGGCGGGCTGGTCGGCTCACGGCTGGCGGGCCCGCTCGTGGCGCGCTTCGGGGAGCACCGGGTACTGGTGACCAGTGGCGTGCTGCGCGTGTGCTGGCCCGTCGGGCTGGCCTTCGTCGGCCCGGGGACGGCGGGACTGGTCCTGGTGATGGTGGTCGAGTTCGGCCTGATCACCTCCGTGGGCGTCTACAACCCGGTGTACGCCACCCGTCGGCTGGAGCTGACGCCCGCGGACCGGGTCGCGCGCACCCTGTCCGCCTGGACGGTCACCGGGAAGCTGACGACCGCGGCCCTGACCGCGGTGTGGGGCCTGCTGGCCGGCCTGACCGGAACGCGTACGGCGGTCGCGCTCGCGGGCGTCCTGCTCCTGGCGACGCCGCTGCTGCTGCCGCGGCGCAACCACGCCTCCGGTCCGGCCCCGGTGGAGCCCGCCGGTGACGGGTGAGATCCCGGGGCCGGTGGTCCGGACGCGACGGGCGGACGCCCGTCAGCGGGCCCCGGGCACGTCCTCCGTGACGCCGTTCAGCGGCGAGGACGGGTTGCTGCCGTAGGGGCGGGTGAAGGCCTCCATGCCGTGCCCGGACGGGTCGGTGAAGTACACGCCCCGGCCGCCGTCGTTGCGGTTGATCCGGCGCGGGTGCCGGCCGTGCGGGTCGGCCTGGACGGGTGTCCCGCCCGCGACGAGGCGGGCGAGCACGCCGTCGAACTCGTCCTCGGAGACGAGGAACGCGTAGTGCTGCACGGGGATGTCGATGTCGACGGTGGCGAAATCGAGGGTGACGCCGTTGGCGGTCGTCACGGGCAGGAACATTCCGGCCGGATCGCCGACCTCGAGACCCAGGATTCCGGCGAGGAAGCGGGCGGACTTCTCCCGGTCGCGGGAGAGAACGATGGTGTGGTTGAACTCGACTGACACGGTCAATGCCTCCACGGGCATCTCCGCGGCGCCTCCATGCCTCACCCGGACGGTGACCGACACGCGATGCCGCGCGGCGATCATACGCCCGCTCCGCCCCCGCGCCCCGGGCTCAGCCGGACTGGTCGCTGTCCTTCATCTCCCCCCAGCCGTGCCAGCGCTCCACCTCGATCCAGGCGCTCACCCGGGGACGCTCCCGGTCCGGGTACGGGTTGCCCGTGTAGTGCCGGGAGAGACGGTCGATGCCGGAGAGATCCTCGTCGTCGCGCGTCTCGGCGACGCGGCCGATGAGGGTGACGTGCGTGTACCAGTCGTCGCCCGCGAGGACGGTGAGGGTGACACGCGGATCGCGGCGCAGGTGTCCGAGGCGTACGCGGCCCGCGTCGAGGTTGATCAGCACGCGGCCGTCGTCGTCCCACGCGTACCAGGTGGGCGTGGAGACGGGGGCGCCGTCCGAGCGGAGGGTGGCCATGACGCACGGGTTGGGGCGGCGCAGCAGTTCGACGGCCTCGGGCGGCAGCGGCGGCTTGGACATGCGGGCTCCTCGGGATCGGTGTGGTCCGGCACCGGTTCCGGTCGCCGGTGTCGGTGTCGGTGTCGGTGTCGGTGTGGTCTCGGGCACCCGGTACCCCGGGCGGGCTCAGTCGGTCGTCTTCTCCTCGAAACTGGCGAAGTAGGCCGCCACCATGTCCTCGTCGCCGTGTCCCTGGGCGGCGGCCCGGGCGAACCGTTGCGCACCGGCCGCGGCGAGGTCCAGACGGACGCCGTTCGCCTCGCCGGCCTCGACGATCAGGCGGGCGTCCTTCTCGGCGGTGGCGACGGCGAACTGGGCCGGCGTCAGCGCGCCGTCGCGGATCAGACCGGCCTTGGCGCGCAGGTAGCCCATGTCGAGCGGACCGCCGGCGATGGCGTCGAAGAAGCCGTCCGGGTCCACGCCCAGCGCCTTGGCGAGCGCCAGGACCTCGCCGACCGCGTTGGTGGCGGCGAGGACCCAGCTGTTGGCCACCAGCTTCAGCCGGGTCGCGCTGCCGGCCGCGCCGTCCTCGCCGGTCCACACGGTGCGGGAGCCGACGGCGTCGAACACGGGCACCACCCTGTCCCGTGCCTCGCCGGGCCCCGCGGCCAGCACCAGCAGTTGACCGGCCTCGGCGGGCTGACGGGTGCCGAGGACGGGGGCGTCGAAGAAGACGAGGCCCTGCTCGTGGGCGAAGGCCGCCAGGTCGGCGACCGCGTCGACGCCCGCGGTGGTGGACTGCGCCCACACGGTGCCGGGACGCAGGCCGGGCTCGGCCCGCCGCATGACGTCGAGGGCGGCGGGACCGTCGTACAGCATCGTGAGGACGACGTCGGCGCCGCTGACGGCCTCCTCCGGGCTGCCGGCGACGTGCGCGCCGTCGGCGGCCAGTGGCTCGGCCTTGTCCCGGCTGCGGTTCCAGACGCGGAGGGTGTGCCCGGCGCGGGCGAGGTTGCGGGCCATCGCGGCACCCATGATGCCGGTGCCCAGGACGCTCACGGTGAGCTGGTCGGTCATGACGTCGCCTTCTGCCTCGAACTGACTCGTACCGATTCGTACTGGCTCGCCCGACTCGTGCGGTCGGTGGCCGGGCCTCTCGAAGTCGGGCCCGGGGGCCAGCCTGCCACTCGGCGCGGGTCCCCGCGCGTCCGCGCGGGAACGTCCCGTACGGTACGGCCGTGAGCGCCTTCACCGACGACATCGACAGCAACGGCGAGACCGTCCCCGGCCGTTACGGTCCCTCCGCCACCGCCGAGGCCGATCCCCGGGACGTGGGCCGGGTGCGGACCGAGTACTCCCCCGCGCACGACGGCGACCCCGATCCCGGCGAGATCGTCTGGACGTGGGTGCCCTTCGAGGAGGCGGACGGCCGGGGCAAGGACCGGCCCGTCCTCGTCGTGGCCCGGGAGGCGGCCGGGACGGTGCTGGCCGTGCAGCTGTCCAGCAAGCGGCACGACGGGGACCGGGAGTGGGTACCGATCGGGAGCGGGCCGTGGGACCGCTCCGGACGCGACTCCTGGGTCGGCGTGGACCGGGTGCTGCGCCTGCACGACGCCGGGATGCGCCGCGAGGCCTGCGCCCTGGACCGGATGCGCTTCGACCTCGTACGGCAGCGGCTGCGGGAGCGCTACGGCTGGAGCTGACCGGAGCGGGCCGCGCCCTCCGGGAAGGCGCGGTCGAACGCCGCCCGGACGACCGCGCCCGGGGTGCGGTCCAGGATGCCGAACGCCACCCGTTCGAAGGCACCGGCGAACCGCCCGCCGGGGCCGAGCAGCGCACGGAACGCGCCGGCGACCTGGGCGGGGTCGTTGCGGAACACCCCGCAGCCCCAGGCGCCCAGCACCAGTCGCCGGTATCCGTGGGCCGCGGCCGTCTCCAGCACCCGCTCGGCGCGCACGGCGAGGGCGGCGGGCACTTCCGGGGCGCGCTCCGGGGCCGTGCGCAGCACCACGCCGGCGTTGGGCGCGGCGGAGGTGAGGAATTCGGCCGTGTACGGCTCGTCCAGCAGGCGGCCGCGGTCGTCGCGGAAGACGGGCACGCCGGGCGAGTGGATGACGCGGTCCGTGTAGAACGGGTCGCGGTGCGCGCGGTGGTGGTCGTAGAACTCGCGTACCCGCACCAGGCAGGTGTACAGGGCGGAGGCCCGGCACAGGGCCTCTTCCTGGGCCTGGGCGCCGTTGAGGTAGCCGCCGCCGGGGTTGCGCGCGGAGGCGAAGTTGAGCACGGCGACCTCGCCGCCGAGGCGGCGGGCGGCCTCCAGGCTGCTCTCGCCGGTGACCTCGAAGACCGTCCGCACCGGGACGGAGAGGGCCGGCTCGACGGGCCCGGGTCCGTACATGCGCGTACCGTCCCGTGCCGCCTCGATCGCCGCCGCGACGGACACCTCGCGGCCGTCGGACCTGCGGTAGGCCCCGGCCGCGACGATCTGTTCGGTCTGTTGTGCGATGCCTCGCAGGCGCGCGCTCACGGCGCCACCCCCGTGGACGCCGTGACCGCGCGCGGCGCGGTCTTCCCCGTCGTGCTCATGCGGGAATCCTGGGTGATGCTGGGATGCGGTGCAACGGAGTTTCCCGACCGGCGAACGCCCGGGAAAAGCCCCGGAAACGGGCGGATCGCGGAGATTACCGAGCAGGAACGTCCCGATATGCACCCTTGTGCGGAGCGACGCAAGGGTCTTGGGTGGGACGAGTGTGCCGGCCCGGCCCACCGCAGAAGGGCCGGCGGCATGGTGGAATCTCAGGAGGATCCCGACATGTCCGATCCGGTTGGTGGCTGTATCCGGCCACGTACCGCCGTCAGTGAGGCCGAGGTCGAGGCGCTGGTCCACGGCATCTGCTTCAAGACCGGTCCGCCCAGGCTCCTCGGCGTCGAGGTGGAATGGCTCGTCCACGAGCTGCGCGCGCCGCGGCTCCCCGTGTCACCCGAACGGCTCCGCGCGGTGTACACCGCACTGCGGGCCGTGCCCCTGAGGTCGGCGCTGACCGTCGAACCCGGCGGCCAGCTGGAGCTGAGTTCGCTCCCCGCCGCCTCCCTGATGGAGTGCGTCCGCTCCGTCTCCGCCGACCTGGACGCCGTCCGCGCCGTACTGCGCGAGGACGGCCTCGCCCTGGTCGGCCTCGGCCACGATCCCTGGCAGGCGCCGCGCCGCTACCTGCGGCAGCCGCGCTACGACGCCATGGAGTCCTGTCTCGACCGCACCGGCCCCGGTGGCCGCTTCATGATGTGCGCCTCCGCCTCCGTGCAGGTGTGCGTGGACGCCGGGCACGAGGAGCCGGGGCCGCTGGGTCACGTGCGCCGGTGGTGGCTGGCCCATCACCTGGGTGCGGTCCTGCTGGCCGCGTTCGCGAACTCCCCGCTGTCCGGCGGGCGTCCCACCGGCTGGCGGTCCACCCGGCAGCTGCGGTGGACGCAGATCGGCGCCGGCCGGGCGGGCGGTCCCCCGCTGGACAGCGACCCGCGCGGCGCCTGGGCCCGGCACGTGCTGGACGCCCCGGTGATGTGCGTACGCCGCGACGGCGGTCCCTGGGACGTGCCGGAGGGCCTGACCCTGCGGGAGTGGACCCGCGAGCTGGTGCCGAGGCCACCGACCAGGGAGGATTTGGACTACCACCTGACCACGCTCTTCCCGCCGGTACGGCCGCGCGGTCATCTGGAACTGCGCATGATCGACGCGCAGCCCGGGGACGACGGCTGGATCGTGCCGCTGGCGGTGACCGCCGCTCTGTTCGACGACCCGGAGGCCACCGAGACCGCCTACCGTGCCGTCAAGCCCCTGGCCGAGCGCACGCTCGGCCTGCCCGCGCCGCACAACCCGCTGTACGAGGCCGCGGCCCGGGACGCCCTGACCGACCCCGAGCTGCGCGAGGCGGCCGTCACCTGCTTCGCCGCGACGCTCGCCGCACTGCCCCGGCTCGGCGCGAGTGCCGAGGTGACGGACGCCGTCGCCGAGTACATGGGGCGCTACGTCCTCAGGGGCCGCTGTCCCGCCGACGATCTGCTGGACATGCCGGGCGGCGCCGGCCGTGGCCCGCACGGGAGGGAGACCCGCTGATGACCGACCCCACTGACGCGACCACGACCACCACCGCCGAGGCCCTGCGGGAGCGGGCCCTGACCACGCTCGTCACCGCCCGGGAGCGCACCACTGTGCTGACGAGTTGCGTGGAGGGTCCCGACCTGACCGCCCAGGTGTCGCCGCTGATGTCCCCGCTCGTGTGGGACCTGGCGCACATCGGCAACCAGGAGGAGCAGTGGCTGCTGCGCGCGGTCGCCGGGCAGGAGGCGATACGCCCGGAGATCGACGGCCTGTACGACGCCTTCGAGCATCCCCGCTCCGAGCGGCCGAGCCTGCCGCTGCTGTCACCCGCCGAGGCCCGCCGGTACGCGGCGGACGTGCGCGGACGGGCCCTGGACGTGCTGGAGCGCACCGCGTTCGACGGGACGCGGCTGACGGAGGCGGGCTTCGCCTTCGGGATGATCGCCCAGCACGAACAGCAGCACGACGAGACCATGCTGATCACCCATCAGCTGCGCACGGGCCCGCAGGCCCTGACCGCGCCCGACCCGGACCCGGTACCGCTGTTCACCGGACCGGCCGAAGTCCTGGTTCCGGGCGGCCCGTTCACGATGGGCACGTCGACCGAGCCGTGGGCACTGGACAACGAACGCCCCGCGCACCGGCGCGAGGTGGCGCCGTTCCACATCGACACCACCCCGGTGACCAACGGGGCGTACCTGGCGTTCATCGACGACGGCGGCTACGACGACCCGCGCTGGTGGAGCCCCGAGGGCTGGGACCACATCCGCCGGCACTCCATCACCGCCCCGCTGTTCTGGCGCCGGGACGGCGGGCAGTGGCTGCGGCGCCGCTTCGGAGTGACCGAGGCGGTCCCGGCCGACGAGCCGGTGCTGCACGTGTGCTGGTACGAGGCCGACGCGTACGCCCGCTGGGCGGGACGCCGGCTGCCCACCGAGGCCGAGTGGGAGAAGGCCGCACGGTACGACCCGGCCGGCGACCGCGCCATGCGCTATCCGTGGGGCGACGCCGACCCGGGTCCGGAGCACGCCAACCTCGGGCAGCGGCACCTGCGTCCGGCGCCCGCGGGCAGCTACCCGGCCGGTGAGTCGCCGCTCGGCGTACGGCAGTTGATCGGCGACGTGTGGGAGTGGACGTCGAGCGACTTCGCCCCGTACCCGGGCTTCCGGGCGTTTCCGTACCGGGAGTACTCGGAGGTCTTCTTCGGGCCCGAGTACAAGGTGCTGCGCGGCGGTTCCTTCGCCGTGGACGCGGTGGCCTGCCGGGGCACGTTCCGCAACTGGGACTATCCGATCCGGCGGCAGATCTTCTCCGGGTTCCGCACGGCCCGGTCGCAGGAAGGCGTCTGATGTGCCGACATCTGGCCTACGTGGGCCCCGGGGAGCCGCTCGGCGATCTCCTCGTGACGCCGCCGCACGGTCTGTACCGCCAGTCCTGGGCACCGCGGCACCAGCGGTACGGCACGGTCAACGCCGACGGGTTCGGCGTCGGCTGGTACGCCGCGGGGGACCCGGTGCCCGCCCGGTACCGCCGGGCCGGCCCCATCTGGGCGGACCAGTCCTTCGCCGACCTCGCCCGGGTGGTACGGACCGGCGCGCTGCTCGCCGCCGTACGGGACGCGACGCTGGCCGGCGCCGACGCGGAGGCGGCCGCGGCGCCGTTCGCCGCGGGGACCTGGCTGTTCAGCCACAACGGCGCCGTGGCGGGCTGGCCGGATTCGCTGGCTCCGGTGGCCGCGACGCTGCCGCCCGGGGAGCTGCTGTCGCTGGAGGCGCGCAACGACTCGGCGCTCGTGTGGGCGCTGGTCCTGGCCCGGCTGCGCGCCGGGGACGACGAGGGCAGGGCGCTGGCCGAGACGGTGCTGGAGGTCGCCGCGGCGGCCCCCGCCTCCCGGCTCAACCTGCTCCTGACGAACGGCGCCACCGTCACGGCCACCACCTGGGGCGACACCCTGTGGTACCTGTCCCGTCCGGGTGGCGGCACGGTCGTCGCCTCGGAGCCCTACGACGACGACCCCGGCTGGCATGAGGTCCCCGACCGCACCCTGCTCGTGGCGAGCCACGCGGAGGTGCGGCTCACCGCGCTCAAGGTCCCGGGCGCATCCGCCCCCGCAGACGCTTTCGTCTCCCCGAAGGAGCCCCGCACGTGAGCCAGTTCCGTCTGACCCGGACGCTGCCCGAGGACGCCACGGACGCCGCCCTGCGCGCCGACGTCCTGGCGGGCCTGACGAGCACGCCCAAGTGGCTGCCGCCGAAGTGGTTCTACGACGCGCGGGGCAGCGAGCTGTTCGAGGCGATCACCGCGCTGCCCGAGTACTACCCGACCCGGGCCGAGCGGGAGATCCTCGTCGACCGGGCCGGGCAGATCGCGGCGGCGACCGGCGCGCGCACCCTGGTGGAGCTGGGCTCCGGCTCCTCGGAGAAGACGCGTGTGCTGCTCGACGCGCTGACGGAGCGGACCGGGCTGCGCGGCTATGTGCCGGTCGACGTGAGCGAGAGCGCCCTCACCCAGGCCGGGCAGGCGCTCGTCGCCGAGCGTCCGGGCCTCCAGGTGCACGCGCTGATCGCCGACTTCACGGGAGGACTGACGCTGCCCGACACGCCGGGCCCCCGGCTGGTCGCGTTCCTCGGCGGCACCGTCGGCAACCTGCTGCCCGAGGAGCGCGCCGTGTTCCTGGCCTCCGTCCGCGCCCTGCTCTCCCCGGGCGACAGCCTGTTGCTGGGCACGGACCTGGTCAAGGACGAGGGGGTGCTGGTCCGCGCGTACGACGACGCGGCCGGGGTGACGGCCGAGTTCAACAAGAACGTGCTGTCCGTGATGAACCGCGAGCTGGAGGCCGACTTCGCGCCCGCGGCCTTCGAGCACGTGGCGCTGTGGAACGCCGAACGGGAGTGGATCGAGATGCGGCTGCGCTCGCGCACCGCGCAGACCGTCAAGGTCCAGGCGCTCGACCTGGCCGTGGACTTCGCGGACGGGGAGGAGCTGCGCACCGAGGTGTCCGCGAAGTTCCGGCGGGAGGGTGTGCGGGCCGAGCTGGCGGCGGCCGGGCTCGACCTGGCCCACTGGTGGACGGACGGCGACGGCCGTTTCGCCCTGTCGCTGAGCGTGGCGCGCTGAGCGAGCCCTGCTGAGCCGTGCGGGCCGGCCCCGCCGCGGGTCGGTCAGCGCGCGTTGGCGTCCAGCAGTTCGGTGATGCGGTCGGAGGCCTTCCGGGCCTCCGACTTCGCGTCCGCCCCCTTGAGCACCTTCGTCATGTACTCCTTGATCGGGTTGTCCGCCTCGACGGCACCCCACTGGGGCGTGCCTGGGGTCGCCCGGCCCTGTGCGGCGCCGGCCGCCATGGCCTCGATCCCCTCCTCGCCGGAGACCTCCTTGGCGAGCGACTTCTTGTTCGGGACGTAGTTCATGGTGCGGGCCAGGTCGGTGTTCCACTTCTCGCCCGCGAGCGCCTCGATCACGGCGAGGGCGCCTTCCTCCTGGTCGGTGTTCTTCGGGACGACGAGGTCGGAGCCGCCGGTGAAGACGGCGCCGGGCTTGTCGGCGTTCTTGCCGGGCACGGGGAAGAAGCCGATCTTGCCCTTGAGGCCGGGGTTCTCGCGCAGGATGGACTGGGCCTGGCCCGGCACCGCGATGATCTGCGCGACCTGTCCCTTGGCGAAGACCCCGGCCTGCGGCGGGTGTTCCTCGTCGGCGTCGACCGGGCCGTCGCCCAGGGCCTGCAGTTCGCGGTAGAAGTCCATGCCGCGCAGGGCCGCCTCGGAGTCGAGGGCGCCCGTCCAGACACCGCCCTCGCCCGCCTGGGTGGCCAGCTCGCCGCCCTCGTCCCAGATGAAGCCGGAGAGCGTGTACCAGTCCTGGCCGGCCAAATAGATGCCCTGGTCGCCGTTCTTGTCGAGCTTCTCCGTGGCGGCGATCCACTCCTCGCGGGTGCGGGGCGGCTCGTTGACGCCCGCCTGCTCGAAGAGGTCCTTGCGGTAGATGACGACGCGGTTGGCCGCGTACCAGGGGACGCCGAACTGCTGGGACATCCACAGCCCGGGTTCGGCGAGGCCGGGAAGCCAGTCGCGGATGCCCCAGTCGCGCATCGACTCCAGGGTCAGGTCCTGCAGCCGGCCGCCCTCCGCGTACTGCGGGACCTGGGTGTTGCCGACCTCGATGACGTCGGGTCCGTCCGTGCCGTCGGCCTTCAGCGCGGACTGCACCTTGTCGCCGATGCCGGTCCACTCCTGGATGCGGATGTCCACGTCGAGGTCGGGGTGGTCGGCCTCGAAGCCCTCGGTGAACCGCTTCAGGAAGTCCTGCGAGGCGCTGTCCTTCATCAGCCACACGGTGACGGTGCGGCGGTCGCCCCCGCCGTCCTGCGAGATCAGACCGCAGCCGCTGAGCACGGAGGCGGACACACAGACAAGGGCAAGGAGGCGACGTCTCACGAGGGGTCCTTCTGACTGACGAACAGAGGGCGGAGGCAGGTGCGTCCTGCACACGCGAAGGGAGACCCGACGTGGGGGACGAGCCCGAGGCTCGAACGGGTGTCTGGGATTTTGGTATGGACCATTACAAAGGTCAAGGGGAGGTACCGGACGGTTTCCACCCCGAACGCCGATGCCTCGCGCTCCGTCCCGACTTGGGGCACGGTGGAGTGACGCGGGGCACACCGCTGTCCCTCGGAAGGGAGCACCCGATGTCGAACCACACCTACCGGGTCACCGAGGTCGTCGGAACCTCGCCCGACGGCGTCGACCAGGCCGTCCGCAACGCCATCACCCGCGCCTCGCAGACCCTGCGCAAGCTGGACTGGTTCGAGGTGACGCAGGTGCGCGGCCAGATCGAGGACGGGCAGGTCGCGCACTGGCAGGTCGGCCTGAAGCTCGGCTTCCGTCTGGAGGAGTCGGACTGAGGCGCCCGGAGCCCACCTGGACGATGACGTCCGTCAGGTGCGCCCCTCGCGCTCCTGCGCCACGCGCAGTTCGGCCGACCGGGCCGCCCAGCGCGCCCGGAGCACGGTGAAACCGGCCCGCTCGGCGTCGTCGCAGACCAGCTCGTCGTCGTCCACCAGAACCCGCACCTCACGGGTCCGTGCCAGGTGCCGCAGGATCTCCAGCTTGGTGCGCCGGGCGGGCCTGCGGTCGGCGTTGCCGCGCATGTGCACGGGGCCCTCCGGCAGGCCGTGCGCGGCCAGCCAGACGAGCGTGTCGCGCCGGCAGCGCTCGGGCCGTCCGGTCAGGTAGACGATCTCGCACTCCTTCGCGCTCTCGCGCACCAGCGCGACGCCCTGCGCGAGCGGCGGATCGTGCGGCGCGGCGGCGAAGAAGGCGTCCCAGTCGCGCGGCCTGCGCTCCAGGAACCGCTGCCGGTGCGCGGTGTCGGCAAGGGTGTTGTCCAGGTCGAACACGGCCACCGGGGGCTTGCTGCTGTCGCTCACCCGCCCACCCTAGAGCGCGCCGCCGGGAAAGGGTGCCGCAGTCCGCGCGGGGAGCGGGTACCGGGAATCTGTGCGGCGTGCGGGCGTTGAACACCATGTGACCTCCAGCCTCGCCACCACCCGCTTCTCCGTCCTCGACCGCTCCCGCATCCGGGCGGGCCATACCGCCGGGGAGGCGCTGCGCGACACCGTGGAGCTGGCACGGGAGGCGGAGCGGCTGGGCTACCACCGGTTCTGGGTGGCGGAGCACCACGGCGTGCCCGGCGTTGCCGGGTCGGCGCCGACCGTCCTCGCCGCCGCCGTGGCGGGGGCCACGCACCGCATCCGTGTCGGCACCGGGGGCGTGATGCTGCCCAACCACCGGCCGCTGGTCGTCGCCGAGCAGTTCGGCGTGCTGGAGTCGCTCTTCCCGGGCCGGATCGACATGGGGCTCGGCCGCTCGGTGGGCTTCACCGACGGCGTCCGCCGGGCGCTGGGCCGGGAGAAGGACGACGCGGAGGGCTTCGACGCGCAGCTGGCCGAGTTGCTCGGCTGGTTCCGCGGCACCTCGCCCACGGGCGTGCACGCGCGCCCCGCGGAGGGGCTGACCGTGCCGCCGTTCGTGCTGGCGATGGGCGAGGGCGCGGCCGTCGCCGCGCGTGCGGGGCTGCCGATGGTCATCGGGGACCTGCGCGACCGGGACCGGATGCGCCGCGGCATCGACCGCTACCACGCCGGGTTCCGTCCCTCCGAGTGGAGCGCGGAGCCGTACGTCGTCGTCTCCGGCACCGTGGCGGTGGCCGCGACGCCCGAGGCGGCCCGGCGGCTCCTGGTCCCGGAGGCATGGTCCATGGCCCACGCCCGCACGCGCGGCTCCTTCCCGCCGCTGCCCCCGGCCGAGGAGGTCGAGGCCCGGACGATGACCGGCAAGGAGCGCGACCTGTACGACGCGGGTCTCGCGGGCCACGTCGCCGGCACGGAGGAGCAGGTCGCCGACGAGCTGGAGACGCTCCTGAAGGAGACGGGCGCGCAGGAGGTCCTGGTCACCACCAGCACGTACGACCGCGAGGCGCTGCTCGACTCCTACCGGCGGCTCGCCCGTGTCACCGGCACCGGGCCGCTCGGCACCCCGGCGTAGAATCGCGGAGTTTGTCCCCCCACCGTACGGAGTTCCCCGCGATGCACAGCCCCCACGACCCGTACGTCCGCGTGCGCGACGCCCGCGAGCACAACCTCAAGGGCGTCGACGTGGACGTCCCCCGGGACGTGGTGGCGGTGTTCACCGGCGTCTCGGGATCGGGGAAGTCGTCGCTGGCCTTCGGGACGGTCTACGCGGAGGCGCAGCGGCGTTACTTCGAGTCGGTCGCGCCGTACGCCCGCCGGCTCATCCACCAGGTGGGCGCGCCGAAGGTGGGCGAGATCACCGGGCTGCCGCCCGCCGTGTCGTTGCAGCAGCGGCGGGCGGCCCCGACGTCCCGCTCCTCGGTGGGGACGGTCACCAACCTCTCCAACTCCCTGCGGATGCTCTTCTCCCGCGCGGGCGACTACCCGCCGGGCGCCGAGCGGCTGGACTCCGACGCCTTCTCACCGAACACGGCGGCCGGGGCCTGCCCCCGGTGCCACGGGCTCGGCCGGGTGCACCGCACCACCGAGGAGCTGCTGGTCCCGGACCCCTCGCTGTCGATCCGGGACGGCGCGATCGCCGCGTGGCCGGGCGCCTGGCAGGGCAAGAACCTGCGCGACGTCCTGGACGCGCTCGGGTACGACGTGGACCGGCCCTGGCGCGAGCTGCCCGCCGAAGCGCGGGAGTGGATCCTGTTCACCGACGACCAGCCGGTGGTCACGGTGCATCCGGTGCGGGACGCGGGCCGCATCCAGCGGCCGTATCAGGGCACGTACATGAGCGCCCGGCGCTACGTGATGAAGACGTTCGCCGACTCGAAGAGCGCCACGCTGCGGGCGAAGGCGGAGCGCTTCCTGACCAGCGCGCCCTGCCCGGTGTGCGGCGGCGGCAGACTGCGGGCCGAGGCCCTGGCGGTGACCGTCGGCGGCCGCAGCGTCGCCGAGCTGGCCGCACTGCCGCTCACCGAGCTGGCCGGGCTGCTCCCGACCGAGGGCGAGACGGCCAGGGTGCTGACCGAGGACCTCACCTCCCGCATCGCGCCCGTCGTCGAGCTGGGGCTCGGCTATCTGAGCCTCGACCGGCCCACCCCCACCCTGTCGGCGGGCGAACTGCAGCGGCTGCGGCTGGCGACCCAGCTGCGGTCCGGGCTGTTCGGTGTCGTGTACGTCCTCGACGAGCCCTCGGCGGGTCTGCACCCGGCGGACACCGAGGCGCTCCTGACGGTGCTGGAGCGGCTGAAGGCGGCCGGCAACTCGGTGTTCGTGGTGGAGCACCACCTGGGCGTGATGCGCGGCGCCGACTGGATCGTGGACGTCGGTCCGCTGGCCGGCGAGCACGGCGGGCGCGTGCTGTACAGCGGTCCGGTCGACGGGCTGGCCGAGGTCGCGGAGTCCGCCACCGCCCGTCACCTCTTCGGCCGCTCTGCCGCGCCCGTCCGCGAGGTACGCACCCCGCGGGGCACGGTGACGGTCGGTCCGGTGACCCGGCACAACCTCCGCGGGGTGACCGCGCGGTTCCCGCTCGGGGTGCTCACCGCGGTGACGGGCGTGTCGGGCTCCGGGAAGTCGACGCTGGTCGGTGAGCTCACCGAGGAACTGGCGGGGGTGGACCGGATGGTCTCCGTCGACCAGCGGCCGATCGGCCGCACCCCGCGCTCCAACCTGGCCACGTACACGGGCCTGTTCGACGTCGTGCGCAAGGTCTTCGCCGCCACCGACCAGGCGCGGGAACGGGGTTACGGCGTGGGCCGGTTCTCCTTCAACGTGGCGGGAGGGCGCTGCGAGACGTGTCAGGGCGAGGGTTTCGTCAGCGTCGAGCTGCTGTTCCTGCCGAGCACGTACGCGCCGTGCCCCGACTGCGGCGGGGCGCGCTACAACCCCGAGACGCTCGAAGTGACGTACCGGGGACGGAACATCGCCGAGGTGCTGGACCTGACGGTGGAGGGCGCGGCGGAGTTCTTCGCGGACACACCGGCGGTGGCCCGCAGTCTGGCCGCGCTGCTGGACGTCGGTCTCGGCTATCTGCGGCTCGGCCAGCCGGCGACGGAGCTGTCCGGCGGAGAGGCGCAGCGCATCAAGCTGGCGAGCGAGCTGCAGCGGGGGCGCCGCGGGCACACCCTGTATCTCCTCGACGAGCCGACGACCGGTCTGCACCCGGCCGATGTCGAGGTGCTGATGCGCCAGTTGCACGGTCTCGTCGACGCCGGGCACACGGTGGTCGTGGTCGAGCACGACATGAGCGTGGTCGCGGGCGCCGACCACGTGATCGACCTGGGGCCGGGCGGCGGAGACGCCGGGGGCCGGATCGTCGCCGCGGGGCGGCCCGTCGAGGTGGCGCGGGCCGGGGGGAGCGCCACGGCGCCCTATCTGGCCCGGGCCCTGGACGGCGGGAAGCGCCGGTGAAGTCGGTTCACCGGCGCACGGTCCCGCACTGACGTCGGGGGGACGGTCACTCGCGGCCCCGGCGCTTGTCACCCCGCCGGGTCTCGTCCTCGGTGAAGGACTCGGTCTCGGCCTCGATGCGCTCCTTGCGGACCTGGCCGCGCACCGTCTCGTTCTCGGTGTGCTCCTCCGTGGTCATCCGGACGCGCTCCACCGGCACCGTCTCCGTCTCCACGACGGGGCGTTCCGCGTGCAGCGTGACCTCGTGCTCGGCCTCGCTGATCTCCGGTCCGGCCAGGGCCTCGTCACGGTTGGCTTCCGTGATGGGCTCGCGCACCACGCGCACTTCCTCGTGGCTCACCGGAACGGTCTGCTGGACCTCTTCCGTGACCACGTACTTGTGGAGCCTGGCCCGGCCCGACTCGTGCCGTTCGACGCCGACGTGCATCTGCTCCTCGGAGCGGGTCATGGCATCGTCGTCGCGCATGCCCTCGCGCCGCATGGCGTCCTGGCGGCCGGTCATACCGCCCGCCGTACCGGCCGCGCCCGCGGCGCCCGCCGCTCCGGCGGCCCCGGCGGCTCCCGCCGTGCCCGGTCCCGCGGCCCAGCGGCCGTCGTCGGTGCGCTCGGCCTCGGACAGCACGCTGTCCCAGTTGATGCCGTAGTAGTCGTAGAGCCGGTGCTCCTCGGTCTCCGACAGATGGCCGCCCGCGTCGACGTCGACAGAGGGCGCGCCCTTGACCTGGTCCTTGCCGTAGGGAACCTCGAGGTGGTCCTGTACCAGCGCGGCGTCGCGGATGGGCACGAAGGACTCGGCGGAGCCGAACATGCCCGTCTTGACGCTCACCCACTCGGGGCGCCCGGTCATGTCGTCGAAGAAGACATGCTTCGCGTCGCCGATCTTGTTGCCGTCCCCGTCGTAGACCGGTTGGTCCAGGACGTTGGCGATCTCTTCACGGGTGATCATCTGCCATCACCCTCCTTTCGGGTGCCTGCTTTCCGATTGTCCGCATCCAGCGGTGAGGAAACGGCACAAACTTCACAAAGCACACATACTTTTCGAAGGTGCTTTCCCCCGGTGACCGTGAGCGTGATCGATGGTGTGGTGGTGCCCGTGACCGCCGGCCCGGCCGTGGACCGCCTGCTGAGCGGCCTCGGCGAGGCGACGGCGGTCACGGTGACGGCCGGGCGGTACGGCCGGACGCACTTCCACCTCGGCGGTCAGTCCCCGCGACGACGCCACCCGCCAGAGGGAGGCGAGCAGTGTGTCCACGCCGACGAACGCGGGTGTCGTGCTCACCGCCCGCTCCCCGGACCGGTAGCGGATCCGGACCGGCTGGACCGGCACCCCGGCGTCCAGGGCGGCCTGGAACACCGCCCGGCTGAAGGGCCCTCGCGCGCGTCCGCACCAGGTGCTGCCCTCGGGGAAGGCGGCCACCGCGGCGCCCGCGCCCAGGACCCGGGCGATCGCGTCGACCGTGTCCGGCAGGGCCCGCAGCCGGTCCCGCTCGATGAACAGCACCCCGGCGCGGGCGGCCGGCCCGCCCGCCACCGGCCAGTGCCGGATCTCGCTCTTGGCCAGCATCCTGGCGGGGCGTACGGCGGCGAGCAGGGGGATGTCGAGCCAGGAGACATGGTTGGCGACCAGGAGCAGCCCGCCCTCGGGGACGGCGGCGCCCGTGACGCGGACCCGTACCCCCGCGGCCCGCACGACCCACCGGCACCAGCTCCGCACCAGGGCCGCGGGCAGCCTCCCCCGCAGGCCGGACGGCGCCAGCACGACGGCGATCCCGGCGAGGAGCAGCACGGCGACCGCGGTGAGCCGCAGCACGGCGCGCGGCACGGCCGCCGCGGTACGGGCCGGTTCCACGCACGCCCCGGGGGTGCAGGGCGCGGCGGGCAGCCAACCGCTCATCAGGCCGGGACCAGCGAGAGGAAGTGCCGCAGATAGCGCGGGTCGACCCGGCTCATCGGCAGCAGCACGTACAGGTCCGCGACGCCGAAGTCCGCGTCGTGCGCGGGTTCCCCGCAGACCCAGGCGCCGAGCCGGAGGTAGCCGCGCAGCAGGGCCGGCAGCTCGGTGCGGGCGGCGGGCGGCGCGGCGCGCGGGATCCACGGGAGCAGCGGCCGTACCCGGTACTCCTCGGGCGCCAGGTGCTTGGCCCGCACCCGGTCCCAGGCACCGGCGGCGAGGGCCCCGCCGTCGGCGAGGGGGAGCGAGCAGCAGCCGGCCAGCCACTCGTGGCGCCGGTCGGTCATGTAGCGGGCTATGCCCGCCCAGACGAGCCCGATGACGGCACCGTCGCGGTGGTCGGGGTGCACGCAGGAACGGCCGACCTCGACCAGCGAGGGACGGATCTCGTCCAGCGCCGCGAGGTCGAACTCCCCCTCCGCGTACAGCCGTCCGGCGACCGCCGCGCGCTCCGGCGGCAGCAGCCGGTAGGTCCCGACGACCTGCCCGGTGGTCTCCTCGCGCACGAGCAGGTGGTCGCAGTACGCGTCGAAGGGGTCGACGTCGTACCCGGGTTGCGGGCTCGCCAGCAGCGCGCCCATCTCCCCGGCGAAGACGTCGTGCCGCAGCCGCTGCGCGGCCCGCACGTCGTCCTCGTCGCGGGCGAGGGCGACGGTGTAGCGGCGGGGAGCGGCGGGCTTCGGGGGGCGGTCAGCGGTCAGTACGCCGGTCATGGGTGCTCTCCTGGTCGTGAGAACGGTGGTCGTGGGGACGGCTCCGCCCCAGTTCTTCCGACGTCGGCTGTACTGCGCATGACGACTGCCGGGAGCGCGGATGTGCGCTTCCTGAATGCCGGGAGCCCGGCCGTCCTTCCCGGACGCCGGGCGCGCACAAGCGAAACGGGGCCGGGAGGAGCACCTCTCCCGGCCCCGTCCGTCCGCACCTGTCGGCGAACGTCGGTGGGGCTACTTCTTCGCCACCTTGCGCGTGGCCCGCAGCCATTCCTTGTTCATGCTGGTGATGGACACCAGCGGGATGCCCTTGGGGCAGGCCGTCGCGCACTCGCCGGTGAGCGTGCAGCCGCCGAAGCCCTCGTCGTCCATCTGCGCCACCATGTCGAGCACTCGCGTCTCGCGCTCGGGCGCGCCCTGCGGCAGGACGTTCAGGTGGTTCACCTTCGCGGAGGTGAACAGCATCGCCGCCCCGTTCGGGCAGGCCGCCACGCACGCGCCGCAGCCGATGCACTCCGCGTGCTCGAAGGCGAGGTCGGCGTCCGGCTTGGGCACCGGCGTGGCGTGCGCCTCCGGCGCGGCACCGGTGGGCGCCGTGATGTAGCCGCCCGCCTGGATGATCCGGTCGAAGGCCGAGCGGTCGACGACCAGGTCCTTGACGACCGGGAAGGCGGACGCCCGCCACGGCTCGATGTCGATGGTGTCGCCGTCCTTGAAGGACCGCATGTGCAGCTGGCAGGTGGTGGTGCGCTCGGGGCCGTGGGCGTCGCCGTTGATGACCAGCGAGCAGGCGCCGCAGATGCCCTCGCGGCAGTCGTGGTCGAAGGCGACCGGGTCCTCGCCCTTGAGGATGAGCTCCTCGTTGAGGGTGTCGAGCATCTCCAGGAAGGACATGTCGCTGGAGATTCCGTCCACCTCGTACGTGGACATGGCGCCGTCGGCGTCGGCGTTCTTCTGCCGCCAGACGCGCAGGGTGAGCTTCATGCGTAGCTCCGCTGGGTGGGGTGGACGTACTCGAAGACCAGGTCTTCCTTGTGCAGGGTGGGGGCCTCGCCGGTGCCGGTGAACTCCCAGGCGGCGGCGTAGCCGAACTCGTCGTCCCTGCGGGCCGCCTCGCCGTCCGGGGTCTGGGACTCCTCGCGGAAGTGGCCGCCGCATGACTCGGCCCGGTGCAGCGCGTCGAGGCACATCAGTTCGGCGAGCTCCAGGTAGTCGACGATGCGGTTGGCCTTCTCCAGTGACTGGTTGAACTCCTCGCCGGTGCCCGGGACCTTGATCCGCCGCCAGAACTCCTCGCGGATCTGCGGGATGCGCTCCAGCGCCTTGCGCAGTCCGGAGTCGGTGCGGGCCATGCCGCAGAACTCCCACATCAGCTCGCCGAGTTCGCGGTGGAAGGAGTCCGGGGTGCGGTCGCCGTCGACGGACAGCAGCAGGTTCAGCCGGTCCTCGGTCTCGGCCAGCACCTTTTGCACCGCCGGATGCGCGTCGTCGACCTCGTCCCCCAGCGGGTTGCGGGCGAGGTAGTCGTTGATGGTGGCCGGCAGGACGAAGTAGCCGTCGGCCAGGCCCTGCATCAGCGCGGAGGCACCGAGCCGGTTGGCGCCGTGGTCGGAGAAGTTGGCCTCGCCGATCGCGAACAGGCCCGGGACGCTGGTCTGGAGGTCGTAGTCGACCCAGAGGCCGCCCATCGTGTAGTGCACGGCGGGGTAGATCCGCATCGGCACCTTGTACGGGTCCTCGTCGGTGATCCGCTGGTACATGTCGAAGAGGTTGCCGTACTTGGCCTCGACGGCCCCCCGGCCCATGCGCTCGATGGCGTCGGCGAAGTCCAGGTAGACGCCCTGGCCGCCGGGACCCACTCCCCTGCCCTCGTCGCAGACGTTCTTCGCGGCGCGGGAGGCGATGTCGCGGGGGACGAGGTTGCCGAAGGACGGGTAGATGCGCTCCAGGTAGTAGTCGCGCTCGTCCTCGGGGATCTCGTTCGCGGGCCGGTCGTCGCCCTTGGCCTTCGGCACCCAGATCCGGCCGTCGTTGCGCAGCGACTCGCTCATCAGCGTCAGCTTGGACTGGTGGTCGCCGGTGCGCGGGATGCAGGTGGGGTGGATCTGCGTGAAGCAGGGGTTGGCGAAGTGGGCGCCGCGCCGGTGCGCCCGCCAGATCGCGGTCGCGTTGGAGTTCATGGCGTTGGTCGACAGGTAGAAGACGTTGCCGTAACCGCCGCTGGCCAGGACCACGGCGTCCGCGAAGTAGGTGTCGATCTTCCCGGTGATCAGGTCCCGGGCGACGATGCCGCGGGCCCGGCCGTCCACGACGATCAGGTCGAGCATCTCGGTGCGCGCGTGCATCTCGATGTTGCCGGCCGCGATCTGCCTGCTGAGGGCCTGGTAGGCGCCGAGCAGCAGCTGCTGCCCCGTCTGGCCGCGGGCGTAGAAGGTGCGGGAGACCTGGACGCCGCCGAAGGAGCGGGTGTCGAGCAGTCCGCCGTACTCGCGGGCGAAGGGCACGCCCTGGGCCACGCACTGGTCGATGATCTCGACGGAGATCTGCGCGAGCCGGTGCACGTTGGACTCCCGGGAGCGGAAGTCGCCGCCCTTGACGGTGTCGTAGAACAGGCGGTGGATCGAGTCGCCGTCGTTGCGGTAGTTCTTCGCGGCGTTGATGCCGCCCTGCGCGGCGATGGAGTGGGCGCGGCGCGGGGAGTCCTGGTAGCAGAACTGGACGACGTGGTAGCCCTGTTCGGCGAGGGTCGCGCCGGCGGAGCCGCCCGCGAGGCCGGTGCCGACGACGATGACGGTCTTCCCGCGCCGGTTGGCGGGGTTGACCAGCTTCGCCTCGAAACGGCGCGTGTCCCAGCGCTCGTTGACGGGCCCGGCGGGGGCCTTGGTGTCGGCGACCGGCGCACCGGTCGTGTAGTCGGCGTAGGTTGTCATGTCAGCTCACCACTCCGGTCATGACGCCCACGGGGACGGCGATGAAGCCGATCGTGAGCAGCAGCGCGAGGACGTTCGCGGTCGTCTTCAGGGCGCGGTCGCGGGTCCGGCTGCCGGCGCCGAGGGTCTGGGCGGCGCTCCAGAAGCCGTGCTGGATGTGCAGGCCGAGGGCGAGCATCGCGACGATGTAGATGACGTTGCCGTACCAGGTGGAGAAGGTGTCCACGACGTTCTGGTAGGGCTTGCCGGTCTCGAAGCCGCCGGAGTGCACGGTGCCGGTGGTCAGGTCGAGGATGTGCCAGACGATGAACAGGCCGAGGATGATCCCGCCCCAGCGCATGGTGCGCGTCGCGTAGCCGGCACGGGCCTTCTTGTGCACGTACTTGCTGGGCCGCGCCTTGATGTCGCGGCGGCTGAGCTGGTACGCGGAGACGGCGTGGGCGACGACGGCGACGACCAGCACGACGCGGATCAGCCAGAGCGTCCACTCGTAGTGCATGAACGGCTCGCCGACCGTGCGCAGCCAGTGGGCGTAGTGGTTGAACTCCTCGACCCCGAAGTAGATCTTCAGGTTCCCGATCATGTGGGCGACCAGGTAGAGCAGCATGACGAGACCACTGACCGCCATCACTGTCTTCTTGCCGACGGTCGAGTCCCACACGGTGCGCGCCATGGACGGCCGTCGGTCCGTCCGCGTTGCCAGAGCCATGTCACAGGACGTTACGGGTACGGGGCCTCATCGGTCCAAGACATGGAACGCCTGGTTTCCATAGGCCTTGTCTATCAACAACGTATGCTTGCGGTATGCAGTTGCAACAGCTCCAGTACTTCGTGGCGGTCGCCGAGACCCGGCACTTCACCCGGGCCGCCGAAGTGGTGCACGTGGCGCAGCCGTCGCTGTCGCAGCAGATCAAGGCGCTGGAGCGGGAGCTGGGCGCCGATCTGTTCCTGCGGGCGCGCGGGAACATCACGCTCACCGACGCCGGGGAGGCGCTGCTGCCGCTGGCCCGGCGCATCCTGGCGGACGCGGACACCGCGCGGCACGAGGTGCTGGAGCTGGCTCAGCTGCGCCGCGGCCGGGTCAGGCTGGGCGCCACCCCGAGCCTGTGCACCGGCCTGCTGCCCGACGTGCTGCGCGCCTTCCACGACCGCTATCCCGGCATCCAGCTGCTGATCGAGGAGGGCGGCTCGCACGACCTGGTGCGCGAGCTGGCGCGCGGCGCGCTCGACCTCGCGCTGGTCGTGCTGCCGCTGCCCACCGCGTCTCCGGCGCTGACCACGGTGGAGCTGCTGCGGGAGGACCTCGTGGTGGTGTCGTCCCCGGAGTCGCCCCGGCCGGGCGGCGGGCGCCGTGCCGTGCGCATCACCGACCTGGAGGGCGAGCGTCTGGTGATGTTCCGGCACGGCTACGACCTGCGGGAGCTGACCGTGGCCGCGTGCCGCTCGGCCGGGTTCGAGCCGGACTTCGCCGTGGAGGGCGGGGAGATGGACGCCGTGCTGGGCTTCGTGCGGGCCGGGCTCGGCATGGCGGTCGTCCCGCGGATGGTGGCCGCCCGTTCCGGGCGCGGGCTGCGGGTGACCCCGCTGGCCCGGCCCGGCCTGTACCGGACCATCGCCCTGGCCCACCGCAGCGACGCGGCACCGCCGAGGGCGGCACGGGAACTGCAGCGGATGCTGCTGGAGCGGTGACGGCGGATGCCGCCGGCGCGGTGACGGTGCGGTTCAGGCGAGCACGGCCGGCCTGAGGACCTCCTCGCACCAGCGGCGGAAGCTCGTGGGCGCGGTGTCCGGGGTGCTGGGCTCGGCCACGCCGTAGAAGCCCTGCTCGTCCATCGCCGAGGCCATGTCCGCCAGCCCCTGGGCGCCCGCCTCGCTCGCCCCGAAGCGCAGGGCGGACGCCCGGTACGCCTCCGGGGTGGTCTCCCGTACCCGTACCGGACGGCCCAGTACCTCGGACAGGACCTCCGCCATGCCCGCGGGGGTCAGCTCGTCCGGGCCGACCATGGGGACGTCGGCGCGGCCGGTCCAGGAGTCGTCGAGCAGCAGGCGGGCGGCCGTGGCGGCGATGTCGGCGGTGGCACAGGTCCGCAGGACCCGGTCCGCGGCGTACGCCATGCGGAACTCGCCCGTGTCGCGCAGGCCGGCCGCCTGCCCGAGCAGGTTCTCCATCAGGAAGGGCGGGCACAGCGCCCGGTAGCGCACGCCGGTGGCCGCGATCCGCTCGTCCATGGCGAGCGAGGCGGAGATCGGCCCGGCGTCCTTCGCCACGCCGCGTCCCAGGCTGGAGACGGCGACGACCCGTGCGACGCCCTGCCGCGCGATCACCTCGCACAGCGGCTGCGTGAAGTCGCGGAAGTGGCCCTCGACGCTGTCGGCGCCGGGCGCGGGCGGCACCAGCCAGAACACCTGGTCGGCACCCGCGCAGGCCGCGCCCAGGACCTCGGGGTCGGCGTGCGAGCCCTGGAACACTCCGGCCCGCTCCCGGGCCCGGGCGGTGAGGCGGCCGGGATCGCGGGCGATCACTCGCAGGGAGGTCCCGCCGCCCTGGGCGTCGAGGCCGTCCAGGACGTTGTCGAGGACCTGCCGGCCGATTCCGCCGGTCGGGGTGGTGATGACGATCACGAGCACAACTCCGGTTCAGGGAAGGAGAGGAGAGAGGGACCGCGCCGGGGGGAAGCCCGTTCCGTTCGCTTCCCGGCGCTCTTTCATCCTGTTCGCCGGTCCGGCGGAACTGAAGGATCGATCGGATCCCGCTTGTTACCCTGAGGGCAATACCGGCCTGCACCGGAGGGGAGGCGGAGCATGGAATCGCGGTCCCTGCGCTACTTCGTGGCAGTCGCCGAAGAGCTCAACTTCGCGCGCGCCGCCGAGCGACTGGGCATCTCCCCGCCGCCCCTGTCCAGGGCGATCCGCCGGCTGGAGGACGAGCTGGGCGTCACCCTGTTCGAGCGCACCACCCACAGTGTCACCCGGACCCCGGCCGGGGACGTACTGCTCGCCGAGGCCCGCGTCGCGCTGGACGCCCTGGAGGCCGCCGGACGGCGGGCCAGGCGGGCGGCCGAGGAGCCGAAGCTGGTGCTGGCCATGAAGGCCGACGGGGACGCGGGGCTGCTGGAGCCGATCCTGGCGCGCTACGCCCGCGAACCCGGGTCCGTGCCGGTCGCCGTCCGGCTGTGCGGGTGGCAGGAGCAGCCGCGGCTGCTGCGGGCCGGCGAGGCGGACGTCGCCCTGGTCCACGCGCCGTTCGACGGGACCGGCCTCGACACGGAGACGCTGGCCGCCGAACCACGCGTCGCCGTCCTCGCCGCGGACCATCCGCTCGCCGCCCGCGACCGGCTGGAGCTGGCCGACCTCGGCCTGGACGTCGGCAGCGTGGAGCGGCACATCGACGAAGCCCGGCGCGGCCACGGCGACCTGGCCCAGGTGCTCACGGCCGTCTCCCTCGGGAAGGTCGTCACCCTGCTGCCCGCGTCGGTCACCGCACGCTATCCGCGCCCGGGCGTCGCCTACCGTCCGGTCCTGGACGCCCCTCCGGTCGTCCTCGCCCTCGCCTGGCCCCAGCAGTCGCGCTCGACGGCCACCGCGGCCCTCGTCCGCGCGGCGACGGAGGCCGCCGAGGCCGCGCGTGACGGGGCCTGAGCCGAACCGCGCGTGACGGAGCCCGAGCCGAACCGCGCGTGACGGAGCCCGAGCCGAACCGCGCGTGACGGAGCCCGAGCCGAACCGCGCGTGACAGGGCCCGAGCGGACCGGCGGCCGCGCTCAGCCCGTGGCGTCCACCAGTGCCAGCTCGTGCAGCCGCTCCGGCGGGCCCGGACGGGCGTAGTACCAGCCCTGGGCCGTGTCGCAGCCCAGTATGCGCAGCTGCTCGGCCTGGGCGCCGGTCTCCACGCCCTCCACGGTGACCGCGAGGTCCAGGCTGTGGGCGAGGGCGACGATCCCCTCGACGATCTTCAGGTCGACGGGGTCCGCCGGGAACTGCTGCATGCTCTGCGTGAACGAGCGGTCCAGCTTCAGGACGCTCACCGGCAGCCGGCGCAGGTTGGCCAGGTTGGAGTAGCCGGTGCCGAAGTCGTCCAGGGCGATGTCCACGCCCATCTCGGCCAGCCGGCGCAGCGGTTTCAGCAGGCCGTCGTCCGCGCCGATCAGCGCCGACTCGGTCACCTCCAGGCACAGCGCGTCGGGCGCGACGCCGGTCCGCTCCAGGATCTCGACGGTGTCCTGGACCAGACCGGGGTGGGTGAGCTGGCAGGGCGAGAGGTTGACGTTGATGCGCAGCGGCCCGGCGGCGGTCGTCTCGCCGTACCGCTCCCGCCAGACGCGGGCCTGGCGCACCGACTGCTCCAGCACCCAGCGGCCCAGCGGCACGATCAGCCCGGTGTGTTCCGCGAGCGGGATGAAGCGGTCCGGGCCGAGCACCCCGTGCTGCGGGTGCAGCCAGCGCACCAGCGCCTCGGCGCCGCGCACACTGCCGTCGCCGAGGTGGACCAGCGGCTGGTACTCGATGAAGAACTCGCCCCGCTCCAGGGCCGCGGGGAGCGCCGTGGTCAGCCCGTGCCGGGTGATGACGCGGGCGTCGGCCTCCGGGTCGGCCAGCTCGAAACGGTTGCCGCCCGCCGACTTGGCCCGGTACATGGTGATGTCGGCGCTGCGCAGCACCTCCGCCGGGCTGCGCTCGCCGGCCGGGCCCTCGACGATGCCGATGCTGCCGCGCACGGTCAGTTCGCGGCCGTCGACGCTGATCGGGGCGAGCAGCGCGTTCATGATGCGCCCGGCCAGCTCGTCGACCTCGTGCCGGGTGTCCGGGCCCGTGGTCAGCGCCACGAACTCGTCGCCGCCCAGCCGGGCCACCATCTCGCCGGGCGCGGTGGCGCAGGCCTGGAGGCGGTCGGCGACCTCCACGAGCAGCCGGTCGCCGGCGGCGTGGCCGAGGCTGTCGTTGACTGTCTTGAAGCCGTCGAGGTCGAGGTAGCACAGGCCGAAGCGCTGGCCCGGGCCCGCGTTCAGGGCCTTCTCCAGGCGTTCGAAGAAGAAGCTGCGGTTGGGCAGGCCGGTGAGCGCGTCGTGCGTGGCCTCGTAGCGCAGCCGGAGGTTGAGCAGCCGCCGCTCGGTGGTGTCCTCCATCAGCGCGAGCTGGTACTGCGGGATGCCGTCGGCGTCGCGCAGCAGGGAGACCGTGAGGTTGGTCCACAGGACCGTGCCGTCGGGCCGGTAGAAGGCCTTCTCCACGTGGTAGTGCTCGCGCTCGCCGCGCACCAGCTCCTCGTAGAGCCGCCAGGTCTGCGGCGCGTCGTCGGGATGCGTCCACTCCGTCGCCCTGCGGCCGCCCAGCATGGGGTCGGCCATGCCGAACATGCGCATCAACGCGTCATTGACCTGGAGGACGTTGCCGTCCAGGTCGGCGATGCCGATGCCTATGGCGGCGCCCTCGAAGACCGCGCGGAAGCGGGCCTCGCTGGCGTGCAGGGCCTCGGCCACCACGCCCTGCGCCCTCAGGGCGGCCTGCGCGATGGCCTCCTGCTCGGCGAGGGTCCGGGTGCGCAGCGCCCCGGCGAACCCGGCCGCCATCGCGTGCTGGAGCCGTGCCGAACGGGCGCGCAGGTCCTCCGGGTCGCCTTCCTCGCCGCAGTAGAGCACCAGGTAGGCGTCGACGCAGTCCAGCGTCCGTGAGAGCGCCTCGGGGTCGGTGCAGTGCGAGTCGACGAGCGCGGCGCCGACCGCCCGGGCCTCGGCCGCGTCGAAGCTCCGCGCGCGCAGCACCTCGCTCAGCCGACGGGCCAGCGGCAGCAGTTGCGCCTCGAACTCCGGCCGTGTGGACGAGGTCGAGGTCACCGGGAACACCGCCCGGCTCCAGATCGTCGCGAACCGGCGCAGTCTGTCCTCCGGCCCGTCCGGCTCCGCGCTCACGCCGTACGCCCCACGCCGGCGAACCCGGAGAACGCGTACGGGTCCTCTTCCTCGGGCTCCCCCTCCGGCCTCCAGCGCGGCATCGGAACCAGTCCGGGTTCCACCATGTCGTACCCCTTGAAGAACCGCGCGATTTCCTCGCGCGAACGCATGATCAGCGGATTGCGAATGTCTTTGTACACGTCCACCGCGCCCCCGGCCCGCTCGGCGGGCAGCGGGATGTTCTCGTACGAGGCGTGCGTGAGGACGAGCAGGCTGCCGGGGGCGAGCGCGTCGCTCAGCTCGGCCACCGCCGCGTACGGGTCGTCCTCGTCTTCCACGAAGTGCAGTATGGCAACCAGCAGCAGGGCGACCGGTCGATTCAGGTCGATCAGCCGCTCCACCTGGGGGCCGGCCAGGATCTCGGCCGGCTTGAGGAGGTCGCCGGCCACGACGTCCGCGTCGTCGTTGCCCGCCAGGACCGCCTCGCTGTGCGCGACCGCCACCGGGTCGTGGTCCACGTACACCACGCGGGCGCCGGGGCGGCTGCGTCCGGCCACCTCGTGGACGTTGCCGAAGGTGGGGATGCCGGAGCCGATGTCCAGGAACTGGTCGATGCCCTCGTCGGCCGCGAAGCGCACGGCCCGGCGCATGAACGCCCGGTTGGCCTGCATGATCTTGGGGAGTCCCGGCATGAACTCCATGGCCCTGCGGGCCGCTTCCCGGTCGACCTCGAAGTTGTGCGAACCACCCAGGTAGAAGTCGTAGATCCGGGACACGCTGGGCACCGAGATGTCGATGCTGCGAGGGGCCCAGGCGGGACGCTCCATCTAGCTCTCCAAGGCATAGGCGATCCGGTGTTCGAGCTGAGGCTACTGATCGCCTGCCAAAGGGGCGAGTCCAAACGGAAATTGACCGTCCGTTCCCGGTCACTGCCCCGGGCACGTGCCGTGGGCGAAGGCATGCCAAAGCGCACGAACCAGGCCGTCCCCTCCGTCTGGGTACGGAGGGGACGGCCCGCTGGTCGTGCGCCGAAGGTTGGCAGGCGGGAGGTCGCTACTTCTTCGGCGCGCCGACCGGCTTTCCGTCGGGCTTGACGGCGTACCAGGTGCCGCCGACGCCCTGACCGTTGGTGTCGCCGGCCTTCTTGTCGCCGGCGAAGGTGTAGATGGGCCAGCAGTCGATCGTCTGCTGGGCGGCGCCGTCGGGCCGGGTGAAGCTCATCAGCCCCTTCTTCTCCACGCCCTTGGTGTCGTTCGCCTCGACGGGCGCCACGACCGGCCACTTCTCCAGGCACGCTCCGGTGCAGGCGGACACCGGCTTCGGCCAGGCCTCGTCCTTCATGAAGCGGTAGACGGTCATGCCGTTCTTGTCGACGACGATCTCGCCGAGTTTCGGGTCTTTGCGGGTGGACAGCCCGGCGGCCGGCTCGGCCTGGGCCTTCTTGCCGTCCGCGGCCAGCGCGTACCACTTCTTGCCGACGCCCTGGCCCTTGACGTCGCCGGCGGCGGTGTCCTTGGCGTAGCGGTACGCGGGCCAGCCGCCGATCGTCAGCTGCTTGGTGCCGTCGGGCCGGGTGACCTCGCCGAGCAGGTCCTTGTCGATGCCCTCGCCGGCGAGGGCGTCGTCCGCGCCGACGGGCGGCCACGTGGTGGCGCAGTCGTTCTCGCAGGTGGTCTTGGGCGGCTCGGCGGTGTCGGCGTCGAAGCGGTAGAGGGTGCGGCCCGCCCCGTCGGTCACCAGATCGCCGATCTCGGCGTCGGTGGAGACGGACAGCTTGCCCGCGGGTTCCGGCGCGCTCGCCGAGGCCTGTCCGCCGTCGGCGCCGGTACCGAGTCCGTCGCCGGCGCCCGCGCCGATGTCGCCGACGTCGCCGGGCGCGGCCGTCGCGCCCACGTTCTGACTGCCGGTGGCGCCGCCGCCGTCCTGACCGCACGCCGTCGTCAGCGCCAGCACCGCCGCAGCGCTCGCCACGAGTGAGGCGCTCCGCCAGGAGGTCTTCATCGTCAATCCCCGATCGTCACGAAGGTGTTGGGGCGCCCTGCCGGCCCCGGCACGACACTGGGTACGCACGGGGAAGCCCGTTGTGTTCAACGGGACGCGCGCTTTCTTTACGGCCGCCACCGGCGCGCGGCCCCTCGTACAGGCTTCCGGGCTCCGGCGGGGACGGGTCCGCCGCCGTCAAACCCCTGGTGGGAGGGTGTCCCTCCTTCGGGGCAATCGCCGGGCACTCGGGCGTGGGCCGGTGCGCCAGGCTTCATTATCTGCGTCGTGCATGGACCCGAACCGACCCGATCCGCCGTTGCCGGACGGGTGTTGGCCCTGGTGACGCTGACGTTCACCCTCGTCGGCATACCGGTCGGCCCGGCGCAGGCCGACGCCTGTGCGTACGCCTCGACCGGACCGGACGGCACCGACGCGGTGGCGGTCACCGGGAGCCTTTCCTGGCCCACCTTCCCGCCGTGTTCCGAGCCGACTCCGACACCGACACCGACGCCCACCCCGACGCCCGAGCCCCCGCCTCCCCCGCCTCCCCCGCCGAAGCCCACTCCCCCGCCGCCGCCCTCGCCGAAGCCTCCCCCGCCCGCGCCACCGGCGCCGAAGCCCGAGCCGCCGCCCCCGGCCCCGCGCCCGGCGCCGTCCCGGCCCGCCCCGACTCCGACGCCCCGTCCCACGCCGCCACCGGCGCGGCCCGAGGCGCCCGCGCCCGCTCCGTCGGTCACGCCGACGCCGACGCCCCGGCCGTCGCTCAGCCCCGTGCGCTACCCGCGCCACCGCGCCGCCCGGCCGCCGCAGCGGTCCTCGCGCGGGGCCGCGTCGCCCCTCGTCTTCGTCCTGCTCATCACGGTGCCCGCGGTGGTCGCCGTCGCCGCGCTCCGTGCGCGCTGATTCCTGGAGGCCTCTCTTGCCGGAATGGCTTGTTCTCACCCTCGCGATGCTGGCCGCCTGTGTCGTGGTGGTCGTCGTCACCCTCCTACGGCACCGCACGGCGTCCGACGACGAGGACATCACCGAGACCCCGGACGTCATCGAGTACATGACGATGTGGATCGGCGTGGTGTACGCCATCGTCCTGGGCCTGGCCATCGCCGGTGTCTGGGAGGCACGCAGCGCCGCCGAGGCCGACGTGCAGACGGAGGCCGTCGCGCTGCACGAGATCTCGGAACGGGCCCGGGTCTATCCGCCCGACGTCCGTGACCGCATCCGGGCGGATGTCAACGCCTATGTCGGACACGTCGTCACCACCGAGTGGAAGACCATGGCCGACCAGGGCGAGGTGACCGACCGCGGCACCGAGCTGCTCGACCGCGTCCGCGCGGACGTCACCGACTACGAGCCGAGGTCGGACTTGGAGGCCCAGGCGTACCAGCCCCTCGTCGACCAGGTGGCCGTCGCGGACCAGGCCCGCAACGCCCGGGCGCAGTCGACCGGGGCGACCATGCCGGGGGTGGTGTGGTTCGGGCTCGTCGCCGGGGCCGTCATCACCATCGGGATGGTCTTCGCCCTGCAGATCCGGCGCACGCCCCGCGAACTGGTCCTCGCGGGGCTGTTCTCCGCGCTGATCGCCTTCCTGCTCTTCCTCATCTGGGACTTCGACGCGCCCTTCAGCAGGGGCGTCTCGGCGTCGACCGACCCGTTCCTGAGCCTCTTCCCGGGGGCCGGGGACTGACACGCCGCCGGGGACGGTGACGGCCGACACGCCGTCACCGTCCCCTGAGCGGCCCACGTTCTTGCCCCATTCGCGCGACTGCGATCGCGGCGACGTGCACGGCTTCCTAGCGTTTCGGACATCGAGGTGCATTCCTGGCGCGAGCGGAACAGGTCCGCCGCTGCTCCTCGGGGACCCGGAGGATTCACCATGCGCGCGATACCCGTCGCCTCGGTCGCCCTGCTGGGCGCCGCCGCCCTCTCCGCCTGCGTGCCGGCCGGGGCCGTGGGCTCGAACACGTTCGGCTTCACCGTTTCCCCCGCCACCGTGGCGCCGGGCGGCGAGGTCACGCTGGGGGTGGGCCGTACCGCGGCGGGTTGCCGGGGGCGGGTCACGGTCACCTCGCCGGTGTTCGACACGGTCACCATCCCCCGGCACGAGTCGTCCGCGACGGCGCGGGTCGACCGGGACGCCCGGCGCGGGGCGGTCTACCAGGTGACGTTCGCCTGCCGGGACAAGACCGGCACGGTGGACCTGACCATCGCCGGCGGCGGCCCGCACCACCCGACCGACGAGCCCCGGCACCCCAAGGGCGTGCACGCCGGGGAGGGCGGCAGCGTCGCCGGGTTCGACGTGAAGCAGATCGGGCTCGGTGCGGTGCTCATCGCGGGGGCGGTGGGCACGGCGTACCACCTCTCGCGCCGCCGTTCCGGCGAGGGCGGCGCCTGACCCTCCCCCACCGCGCGCAGGAGTTCGCCCCGGATCCGACAGGGTTCCGGGGCGAAGCCGTGCGGGTCGTGTTCCGGCTGCGCGGTCAGATGCGCCGCTCGGACCGGCGGCGCAGCCAGAACAGTCCGCCGCCGGCGACGGCCGCGGCGACGAGCCCGCCGCCGATGGCGATGTCGGTCGAGGTCGCCCCGCTGGAGCTGCTGCCGCCGAGGCCGCCGCGGACACCGCCGATGACGGTGAAGGCCGCCGGCCGGGTCAGCCGCCGGCCCGAGCAGTTGACGGTGATGTCGTACGAGCCCGGCCTGGCGTCCTGCTTGATGGTGGCGGTGCCCTTGGACGTCTCGTTCGCCCCCCTGACGGGGGTCAGGTGGGTGGTCCGGAAGGCGTCCGAGGTCATCGTGCCGCCCTGGGGGCAGCCGTCGACCGTGACGGTCATCTGGCCGCCGCGGGCGATGACGCTGGGCAGGGCGACGATGTTGCTCGGCTGGTTGTGGTCCCCTCCGGCGGTGGCCGCGGGGGCGGCCAGACCGAGGACAGCGACCGCGGCGCCGGCTGCCGCGAGGGCACGAGTGTTGCGCATGTGATCCTCCGCGGAAGACGCCCCGGGTCCCGTCCCCGGTCGATCGGCGAGAAAGCGCCTCCCAGAAAGACCCTCAGTTGCCCCGCGCGGGGCCGCATTTCGGGAATGGTCCGTCCTGGTGAGAGGGGTGGCGGGCCGAAACCGCGCGAGTGGATATCGCCGCAGGTCACGCACCGTCAGAAAATCTCCGCCTGCCATCTCCCGGATGGCGCACGGAAGGAGGCGCGCACCACCCGTTCGCCGCCGCCCCGTCGCCGGTCCCACGCACGCCGCTTAGCGTGCTCGTATGCGCGGATGATCCGGCGACGGCCGGGTCGAGAGGGGAAGGCGAATGTACGACTCCGAGTTGGCCGAAGAGGAGGAGCGGCGGAGGAAGCGCGCTCCCTGGGGCGTGATAGCGCTTGTTCTGCTGACCGGTCTCGCGCTCATCCGCAACGGCTCCGGGGAGTTCGACGTGGGCCCGCCGCAGCCGGCGTCGGCCGCGGCCGCCCCGGACACCCGCGCGGCCGCCGGCGACGCCGCCGCCCCCGGCGTCACGCCCCTGCCCTACTCGGTGCCCGACCGGGTGTCCGTCCCCGCCATCCAGGTCGACGCGCCGGTCATGGGGGTCGGCCTGGACGCGGACGGCTGGGTCGACGCACCGCCGCCCGAGGACCCGAACCTGGCCGGCTGGTTCACCGGCGCGGTCTCCCCGGGGGAAAAGGGCACCGCGGTCGTCGTCGGCCACGTCGACAACCAGCAGGGCCCCGCCGTCTTCTACGGGCTCGGCGCCCTGAAAAAGGGAAACAAGGTGGAAGTGCACCGCCAGGACGGAAAGACGGCGGTCTTCGAGATCTACGGCATCGAAGTGTTCGAGAAGAACAACTTCCCGGGCGACCGGGTCTACGGCTCGAAGGGCAGCCCCGAATTGCGGGTCATCACCTGCGGCGGCGGATTCACCAAGCAGAACGGCTACGACGGGAACGTGGTCGCTTTCGCCCGCCTGGTCGAGGTCCGCTGAGCGTGCCCCGGCCCGGCGGGCGCGGCCGCGGTCAGATCAGGCGCCGCCGGGGGACGGTGAGGTGGTAGCCGGAGTCGAGCAGTTCGGGCAGGTAGCGCCGCAGGGCGCGGACACTCTGCGAGCGATTGCCCCCGGCGTCGTGCGAGAGCACCACGACGCCGGGGGCCGCGCCCTCCTCGACCCGGTCGACGATGTTGCCGGTGCCGGGGGTCGTCCAGTCGAGGGTGTCCACGGTCCAGGCGAGCGGCTCCATGCCGAGTTCCGCGCCGAGCTGGAAGGTGGCGCGGTTCCAGGCCCCGTACGGGGCCCGGAACCAGCGGGGCGGCTCACCGTAGGCCTTCTCGACGACCTCGCTCGTGCGCTCCATCTCGGAGCGGATGCGGCGCCGGCTGAGTTTGGTCAGCAGCGGGTGGGACCAGGTGTGGTTGCCGACCACGTGGCCCTCGTCCGCCATCCGCGAGAGCAGGTCCCGGTTGTAGTCCGCCATCTCCCCGCACACGAAGAACGTGGCGTGCACCTCGTGCTTCGCGAGGGTGTCCAGGATCTCGGGGGTGTACTCGGGGTGGGGGCCGTCGTCGAAGGTGAGCAGCATGGTGCGGCCCCGGCCCGTCATGCGCAGGATCGGCTCACTGCGCACCGGTGGCTGCCGGGGCGCGGCACGTGGTGCCCCGTATCCGGTCAGGGGCTGGAGGCGGTAGGCGGAGGGCTTGAGCGGGCTGCGCTGCGGGGGTCCGGGCGCGGGTACGGGGGCGGGCGGCCGGGCCGAGCCGTCTCCCAGGCCCATGGCGAGTGCGCCGCCGGCGCCGGCGGCGCCCAGGGCCGCGACGCCGGTGAGCAGGGTGCGGCGGGTGAGCAACTGATCCTTCTCCATGACTCATCAGTCGCCCGGCGACGGTGCGCCGCACCTGAGCAACACCGGTGCGGCGGCATAAAACCACCCGCCCGGCTCAAGATCACGACGGGCTCCGATAACCTCGCCGCGTGACGGAACAGCACTCCCATCAGTTCGAACGCGGCACGGACGGACCGAAGGTCATCGTCGTCGGTGTGGACGGCTCCGACTCCTCGCTGCGGGCCGCGGCCTACGCCGGTGGGCTGGCCAGGCGGCAGGGTGCCCTCCTCGCGGTGGTGTACGTGCAGCCGGTGCTGGCGGGGGGTGCGGCGCTCGGGGCGTCGGTGGCGGAGACGACCGACGAGATCGCCGAGGAGCTGGTGGCCCAGATCCGGGAGGCGACCGAGCGGGTGAAGGGGATATTCGACATCCGCTGGGAGTTCCACACGTTCCGCGGCGACCCGTTCAGCGGCCTGGTGCAGACGGCCGACCAGCTGAAGGCGGACGCGGTGGTGGTGGGCGCCTCCGAGCAGGCAGGTCACCGGTTCGTCGGCTCGGTGGCGGTGCGGCTGGTGAAGTCGGGGCGCTGGCCGGTGACGGTGGTGCCGTAGTACCCGGGTGCGTGTGTGCGTCTTGGGTGCTTTGTGCGTCGTGACTTCCGTCGCGGTCGTGTGTGAGTCATCATGATCCACCGTCAGCCGTTTGCCGTTCACGAAGAGGTGAGGCGCATGGCCCGGTTCCGCATGGGTGAGGGTGTTCTCCGCCGCAAACCCATCGAACACATCGAGGAGACGGAGAGCGGCGGCGGCCTGGTGCGCTCGCTGGGGCTGTGGCAGCTGACCGCGATCGGCGTCGGCGGCATCATCGGGGCCGGCATCTTCACGCTGGCCGGCACGGTCGCCAACGGCACAGCGGGTCCGGCGGTCCTCGTCTCCTTCCTCATCGCCGGTGTCGCGAGTGCGGCGGCCGCCCTTTCGTACGCCGAGTTCGCCGGTCTGATCCCGAAGGCGGGCTCCGCCTACACCTACGGCTACGCGGTCCTGGGCGAGCTGGTGGGGTGGTTCATCGGCTGGGACCTGCTTCTGGAGTACACGGCGATCGTGGCGGTGGTCGCGATCGGCATCTCGGGCTACTTCAGCTTCCTGGTCGGCGAGATGGGCGCCGACCTGCCGAACTGGATGCTGGGGGCGCCCGGCACCGGGGACGGCCACCGGGTAGACCTGTTCGCCGCCGCGCTGTGTCTGCTGATCGCGTACCTGCTGACGCTGGGCATCAGGAACGCGGCCCGCTTCGAGATGGTCGTGGTCGTGCTGAAGGTGCTGGTGGTGCTTCTGGTGATCGGGGTCGGCGTCTTCCACATCAACACCTCGAACTACCACCCGTTCTTCCCGTTAGGGGTCGGCGGGGCGTTCACCGGTGCGGCGACGGTGTTCTTCGCGGTCTTCGGCTACGACGCCATGTCGACGGCGGCCGAGGAGTCGAAGGACGCCCAGCGGCACATGCCGAAGGCGATCATCTACTCGCTGATCATCTCGATGGTGCTGTACGTGGCCGCCTGTCTGGTGCTGACCGGCATGCAGAACTACAAGAGCATCGACCCGGAGAGCGGCTTCTCGACGGCGTTCAAGTCGGTGGGGCTCAGCTCGCTGGCCGACGTCATCGCGGTGGGCGCCATCATCGGCATCCTCACGGTGATGTTCACGTTCATGCTGGGCGTCACCCGGGTGTGGTTCTCCATGTCGCGCGACGGGCTGCTGCCCAAGTGGTTCGCGAAGACGCACCCGACGCGGCACGTGCCGACCCGGGTCACCTGGATCGTCGGGGTCGCGTCGGCCGTGATCGCCGGGTTCCTGCCGATCGGCGAGGCGGCGGAGCTGACCAACATCGGCATTCTGCTGGCCTTCGTGGTGGTGTGCGCGGCGGTGATCGTGCTGCGCTACCGGCAGCCGGACCTGCCGCGCACCTTCCGTACGCCGTGGATGCCGTTCGTGCCGGCGCTGGGCATCGTCTTCTCGATCTGGCTGATCACGTTCCTGCAGTGGCAGACCTGGGTGCGGTTCGCCGTGTGGTTCGTGGTCGGACTGGTGATCTACTTCGCGTACTCGTACCGGAAGTCGGAGCTGGCACGGCGCTAGCCGTGGACGTCGGCTGACCCGCTCCCCCACTTGCCCGTCACCGGCTACTTCCCCATCACCAGCCCGTCCCCGGCGGCGCCCCGGCTGAGCACCACGTCGCGGATGCGGTCGCGCACGCCCTGCAGCTCGGCGCCCTTCTCCAGCGCGCGGTTGAGGTTCACCACCCGGCCGGCGTCGACGTCGAACAGCTGCGGGACGAACTCGGCCTTCGTCACCTTCCAGCGTTCGCCGGTCCGGTCGGGCGGGGCGAAGGTGAAGCGGCCGATGGTCGACTGGTTGCCGCGCGCGTCGCGGACACCCTCGTCGTTGACCATCTCGCCCGCGATCTGGTCCCCCATGCCGTAGACCACCCAGGTGCCGTTGACCTTCTCGTAGGCCTGCGGGACATGGGCGTGGGTGCCGAGGATCAGGTCGATGTCGGGGCGGTCGCCGGTGCGTGCGGCGGTCAGGCTCCGCGCAAGCGCCAACTGGTCCTGGTCGGGGGCGTCCTGCCACTCGGTGCCCCAGTGCAGCGACACGACGACGACGTCGGCGCCGGCTTTCCGCGCGGCCCGCGCGTCCTCGACGATGCGCGCCTCGTCGATCATCCCGACCGCCCAGGGCTGCCCGTGGGGAAGGGGGTGGCCGTTGGTGTGGAGGGTGTAGGCGAGGTGGGCCACCTGGGCCCGGCCCGCGCGCAGGACCGTCGCGGTGTCCGCCTCGGCCTCGGTGCGCGCGGTCCCGGCGTGCCGTACACCGGCACGGTCGAGCGCGTCCAGGGTGCGGCGGATGCCGTCCGCGCCGTCGTCGACGCTGTGGTTGGAGGCGGTGGAGCAGTCGTCGTAGCCGGTGGCGGCCAGCGCCTTCGCCACCTCGGGCGGGGACTTGAAGAGGGGGTAGCCGCTGTAGTCGCCGTTCGCGCCGTAGACGGTCTCCATGTGGCACAGGGCGAGGTCGGCGCGCGAGACGACGGGCTGCGCGCCGGCGAGCATGGGGCGGAAGTCGTAACCGGCGCCGCCGGCGTCGAAGCGGGCCCGCTCGATGATCGAGTCGTGCGGGAGCACGTCACCGGAGGCGACCAGGGTGAAGGCGCCCTCGACGGCGGCGGGCGGGGCCGGCGCCGGCGGTTTCGGCGGTTCGTGGTCGCGGGCCTGGCAGGCCGCGCCGGCGGTGAGGAGGGCGGTCAGGGCAAGGGCCACCTGACGACTGCGTGTGATCATCCGTTCACCCCGCTGGGTCGCACACACCGATGAAAAGTCGCATTTACTTATAAACAGGTAATGAGTCACGGCTCGTCACAGGCGGCTCCGACACGCCCATTAGCCCGTCCGGCGTGCGCGAACGGGGTGCCGGGTCCGCGGGCCGACCGTTCGTCGAACCGTTCGTCGACGCGATCGACCGTCCGCCGCACGCCCGTGTGTGCGCCCTGTCCCCGCCCGGTTCCCTGCGGTGCCATACGGCCATGACGGCCGGAATCACCCTCACGGACACAGCGAACGGGACGACCGCCGAGCACGAGCTCGCCGCACTGCAGCGCGAGCACGGCCGGCCGCTCTTCGCGCTGCTGCTGCGGCTCAGCGACGGCGACCGGCAACGCGCCGAGGACCTCGTGCAGGAGACCCTGGTCCGCGCCTGGCAGCACCCCGAGGCCCTGCGCGCCGACGACTTCGACTCTGTACGGCCCTGGCTGCTCACCGTGGCCCGGCGGCTCGCGATCGACGCGCGCCGCGCCCGCCAGGCGCGTCCCCCGGAGGTCGGCGACGCCGTGCTGGAGAACGCGCGGGTCTGCGCGGACCACGCCGAACGGGCCGCCGCGGCCCTCGATGTGCGCGAGGCTGTGAAGACACTCACTCCGGAGCACCGTGAAGTCCTGGTGCTGGTGTATTTCCAGGGGGCGAGTGTGGCGGAAGCCGCGGCGGCCCTAGGCATCCCACCCGGTACCGTGAAGTCCCGCGCGTACTACGCGCTGCGCGCCATGCGCAGGGTGCTACCGGGATACGCCGCCGACCTGCGGTGAAACCGACCCGTTGGTCAAGCCTCCGTAAAGCGCCTTGCCCAGGACCCCGGTTGAGCAGTCGGCTGTCCTCATCCGTGTTCCGGACGGGGGTCCATGACCCGGGTCGGGCGACGCGCACGCATCGGAGGAAGGCAGGAAGGGATGCTGCACAGAGGTCAAGAGAGCACGGACGGCACCGGCGGGGGCGAACTGAGCGTTCCCATGGCGTGGTTGTACGCCGAGTACATCGCCGACGAGCTGCTGCGGACCGGCGACCTGATGCCGCCGACATCCTTCGAGTTCCGCGCCGGACGGGACGCGCTGGCGCTCACCGTCTTCCTGTCCGACACGGACGACGAACTGAGCGGCATCCGCGTCGTCACCCACCTGGAGACCTGGCTGTCCCTGACGGCCTACGACCAGCCGTGGCACGAGTGGGTGCACGGACGGCTGGCCGAGGTCACGGCCGACACGGTCGCCGCCGGACGCCACTCCCCGGACCTGGAGCTGGCCCGGGCGGCCTGGCGCTGGCTCCAGGACACCGAACTCCTCGCCCCGGACCTGAACGCGGTTCCCGGCGGTGCGGCGGTGACCGGAGAGGACGAGGGACCGAAGGTGTGGACGCCGGCCTGGCAGCTCGGGCTGCCGCTCGGACACCTCGCCATCCACCTGTTCTAGCCGTCCCGGCCGGCTCGCCGGCTTCCCCGAAGACGGACCGATCCGCGCCTGCGACCGCTCCGAACACCTCGGTTGCGATTCGATCGCGGCTTGAGTGATTCGGCTGTCCGGTGCGTACGGGTGGGAGCAAGGAGTAACCCCACCCGCACCCAACGGTACGAGGATTCGGCATGAGGTCCCTGGAAAGGCATGGTGACGTCGGCGCCTACGCGCTCGGCGTGCTGGACGAGGCGGAAGCGTTCCGCTTCGAGGACCACCTCATGGAGTGCCCCAGGTGCGCGGCCCAGGTGACCGAATTCGGTCCCGCCACCCGCCAGTTGATGCTGTACCGGCAGGCGACACCCCGTATCGTCCACCCCCTGACCAGGCCGGGACCGCGACTGCTCGACCGGCTGCTGTCCGAGGTGGCCACGCGCCACCGGGCGGGCCGCAGGCGGGTGCTGTACGCCGTGGCCGCCGCCGTCGTGTGCGCCGTGGCCGGGCCCGGCGCCGTGCTGTACGCGAGCCAGGGCGACCCGGCGGTGCCGCTCACCGCGACCGACACACGGACCGGGGTGTGGGCGCGGATCACGGCCGAGGACGAGGCCTGGGGCACGGGCGTGCGACTAGAGGTCAAGGACGGGGCGGGCCCGCGCTCGTGCCGGCTCGTGGCCGTCGCCCGCGACGGGTCCGAGCAGACGATCACCAGCTGGATGGTGCCCGGGCAGGAGGACCGGCCGCACACCGTGCACGGCGGGGCCGCCCTGCATCCGGACCAGATCGACCGCTACGAGGTGCGGACGGCGGACGGCGATCACCTGGTGACCCTGCCGGCCGGGTGACCGCCGCCCCGGCGACCGCCGCCGCTTCGGCGAAGCCGCCACTCCCGCGAGGCCGCCGTTTCGAGCGAAGCCGTCACTCCCGTGAGGCCGTCACTCCCGCGAGGCAGTCACTTCAGCAGCCGGGACATCCTGCGGTCCGCCAGCGGTTTGCCGCCGGTCTGGCAGGTCGGGCAGTACTGGAGCGAGGAGTCGCTGAAGGAGACCTCGCGGACGGTGTCGCCGCACACCGGGCAGGGCTCTCCGGCACGCCCGTGGACCCGCAGTCCGCTCTTCTTCTCGGCCTTCAGGCGTCCTGCGGCGACGCCCCGGGAGCGTTCCACGGCCTGGGTGAGCGTGTCGCGCAGGGCCGCGTACAGGCGCGCGGTCTCCTCGTCGGTGAGGGAGGCGGCCAGCTTGAACGGGGACATCTTCGCGGCGTGCAGGACCTCGTCGCTGTACGCGTTGCCCACGCCCGCGATCAGGCTCTGGTCGCGCAAAGCGCCCTTGAGCTGCCGCCGCTCACCCTCGAGGAGGGCGGCGAAGCGCGCCTCGTCGAAGTCGTCGGCGAGCGGGTCCGGTCCGAGCCGGGCCACGCCGGGCACCTGCCGCGGGTCGGCCACGACGTACACCGCGAGCCGCTTCTGCGTGCCCGCCTCCGTCAGGTCGAAGCCCGCGCCGGTCTCCAGGGCGACACGCAGTGCGAGCGGGCCCTTGCCGGGCCTGGGCATGCCGCTGGGGAGACTGTCCTTCCAGTGCAGCCAGCCGGCCCGGGCCAGATGAGTCACCAGATGCGGGCCGTCCGCGGTCTCGACGTCGAGGAACTTGCCGCGGCGGTGCACGCCCGCCACCCGGTGGCCCTCCAGTGCCGTGAGCGGGGGGTCGTACGTCTTCAGGACGCTGATCGCCACGGGCAGGACCCGGACGATCTCGCGGCCGGTGAGGTGCTCGGTCAGGAAGTCGCGGAGCGCCTCGACCTCGGGCAGTTCTGGCATACGTCCAGAGTGCCACCGGCCACCGGCAGTGCCAGTGGGGTCAGCCCGTGCCGTGCGCCACCACGAACTCCGCCCACACGACCTTGCCGCCGCCGCGTGCCTCCACGCCCCATGCGTCGGCGAGCGTGTCGACCAGGAGCAGCCCCCGCCCGGAGACCCCGTCGTCCCCGGCCTCGCGGCGGCGCGGCAGGGCGCTGGAGGAGTCCTCGACCTCGACCCGCAGCCGCCGGTCGGTTCCGGTGAGCAGTCGCAGGGTGACGATCGCGGAGCCCTCGGTGTGCATGAGGGCGTTGGTCATCAGCTCGTCGGCGACCAGTTCGATCTCGTCGCTCCGGCCCCTGACCCCCCAGGAGCGGACCGCGGCACGGATCATGTGCCGGGCCTCGGTGAGGCCCTCCGGGTCGCCCGGCGAGACGTGCTGCTGGACCCTGCCGAAGGTCTTGGGGGCGCCGAGTCCGTGGCGGCGCAGCAGGAGCAGCGCGACGTCGTCGTCGCCGCGGCGCTCGTCGGCCACGTCGATGAGCCGGTCGGCCAGGTCCCGCACGTCCTCGGGCCCGGAGCTGATCAGCGCCATGAGGACCTCCATGCCCTCGTCGAGGTCGGCGCCCGGCTGCTCGACCAGGCCGTCGGTGCACAGCAGCAGGGTGTTGCCCGGGTCCAGCTCCAGAGTGGCGACCGGGTAGGCCAGGCGCCCGAACTCGGCGGACAGGCCGAGCGGCAGCCCGCCCTCGACGCGCACGAGGCGGCAGCTGCCGTCGCCGAAGCGCAGCAGCGGGTCGATGTGTCCGGCACGGACCACCTGGACCACTCCGGTGCCCAGGTCGGCCTCCGCGTACAGGCAGGTCGCGAAGCGGTCGGTGTCCAGCTCGTGCAGGAAGACCGAGGCCCGTGCCATCACCGTGGCCGGGGGGTGGCCCTCGGCGGCGTAGGCGCGCAGCACGATGCGCAGCTGGCCCATGACGGCGGCGGCGTGCGTGTCGTGGCCCTGGACGTCGCCGATGACGGCGCCGACGCGGCCGCCGGGCAGCGGGATCAGGTCGTACCAGTCGCCGCCGATGTCACGGCCGAGGGTGCCTCCGATGGAGGCCGCGCGGTAGCGGACGGCGACGTCGCAGCCGGGCACGCTGGGGATGGTGCGCGGCAGCATGGCCTGCTGGAGGCCCTCGGCGAGGTCCATCTCCTGCTCGTAGAGCATGGCCCGCTGCAGGCTCTGCGCGATGCCGCTGCCGAGCGCGACCAGGACGTTGCGGTCCTCCGGGGAGAAGCCGTGCCGGTCGCTGTAGAGCAGCCCGATGGCGCCGATCGGCCGGGCCTGGGCGATCAGGGGCAGGTAGGCGGCCGAGGTGATGTCGAGGTGGGTGATGTCCCGCCACAGCAGGGGGTAGCGCTCCGCGAACTCCTCCGGCGACTCGATGAAGCGGGGGCTGAGGGTCCGTACGGCCTCGCTCATCGGGTACGGCTCGTCGATCCGGGTGACCCGGGTGCCGGGGATGAAGCTGTTCTCGGGGCCGTCGGCGACCAGCCGGATGCGGCCGGCCTCGACCAGACCCATCACCAGGCTGGTGGCGCCCAGCCGGGTGAGCCCGTGGGTGTCGCGCAGCACCTCGATGACGTCGTCCACGGTGCGGGCGTGCGCGAGGGCGGCCGTGGCGAGCTGGACGACGTTGGTGAGCCGCCGGCGGGCCTCGTCATGCGCCGCCTGCTCGCGGTTGGCCGCGATGTCGGCCATCTCCTGGGTGGCGTCGCGGACGATGCCGATGATCCGGCGGGGGCGGCCGGTCTCGTCGCGGCGGATGTAGCCCTGGGTGTGGGTCCAGCGCAGGGTGCCGTCGCGGCGGCGCAGCCGGAAGTAGGTGCCGTAGTTCTCGCTGCCGTCCTTCATCGCCCGGGCGACGATGGTGTCCATGCGGCTTCTCTCCGCCGTGGGCACGCGCAGCGCCAGGGACTCGGGGCGCCCGTCGTACTCCTCCGGGCGCAGGTCGAACACCTCGTGGGCCTGGGCGTCCATGTGGAACAGCCCGGCGTCCAGGTCCCAGTCGAAGCTGCCCATGCGGTTGAGCGCCAGAATCGGGTCCGGTTGGGCGGGCCAGTCGTCCGGGAGTGACGGGGCGCTCGCTCCCCGATCAGACATGGACCCCACCTTGCCAGGATTTGTCGGAATCTTCGACTCCTGGTCCCCCGTGCCGGGCAGGAGGAGGGCCGGGCCGCCGGAACGGGTACACGGAGCGGGTACGAGAGGAGCCCGGCCGTGGAGTGGTTCACCGCACCCGACTACTGGCTGGGCCGGCTGGTCTTCCAGCGGGCCCTGGCCGCCGTGTACCTGGTCGCGTTCCTGACGGCCGCCCTGCAGTTCCGGGCGCTGCTCGGCGAGCGCGGTCTGACGCCCGTGCCCCGCTTCGTCGAGCGGGTGCCTTTCAAGCGGGCGCCGAGCCTGTTCCAGTGGCGCTACTCGGACCGGCTCTTCGCCGGCTGCGCCTGGGCGGGCTGCGCGGTCTCGGCGGCGCTGGTGGCGGGGCTGGACTCGCTGCTGCCGCTGTGGGGCGCGATGCTGCTGTGGCTGGTGCCGTGGGCGCTGTACCTGTCGATCGTCAACGTCGGACAGACCTGGTACTCGTTCGGCTGGGAGTCGCTGCTGCTGGAGACCGGCTTCGTCGCCGTGTTCCTCGGCAACGACGAGGTCGCCCCGCCGATCGTGGTCCTGTTCCTGCTGCGCTGGCTGCTGTTCCGGGTGGAGTTCGGGGCGGGACTGATCAAGATACGGGGCGACGAGTGCTGGCGGAAGCTGACCTGTCTGGACCACCACCACGAGACCCAGCCGATGCCGGGCCCGCTGAGCTGGTTCTTCCACCACCTCCCGCGGCCCCTGCACCGCGTCGAGGTCGCCGCGAACCACGTCACGCAGCTGGTGGTGCCCTTCCTCTTGTTCGCCCCGCACCCCGTGTCGACGGTCGCCGCGGCGCTGATGATCGCGACCCAGCTGTGGCTGGTGCTCTCGGGCAACTTCTCCTGGCTCAACTGGATCACCATCGTGCTGGCCCTGTCGGTGGTCCGGTTCCCGTCCGATCCGCCGTCCGTGGCGGCCACACCGCTCTGGTACGAGGTGGTGGTCCTGGCGGTGGCGGTGCTGCTGGTGTTCCTGAGTCACCGGCCGGTGCGCAACATGATCTCCCGCCGCCAGGTGATGAACCGCTCCTTCGACTCGCTCCACCTGGTCAACACCTACGGCGCCTTCGGCTCCGTCAGCCGGGTCCGGTACGAGGTGGTGATCGAGGGCACCGCCGACGAGGTGGCCCGCAAGGACGGGGACTGGCGGGAGTACGAGTTCAAGGGCAAACCCGGTGATCCACGCCGCTGGCCGCGCCAGTTCGCGCCGTACCATCTGCGCCTGGACTGGCTGATGTGGTTCGCCGCGCTGTCGCCCTCCTACGCCGGGCCGTGGTTCAGCACCTTCGTGGAACGGCTGCTGGAGAACGACCGGGCCACGCTGAGACTGCTGCGCCGCTCCCCGTTCCCGCCCGACGCGCCGCCCCGCTTCGTGCGCGCCCGGCTCTTCCGGTACCGGTACACGACGTGGCGGGAGCTGCGGGAGACGGGCGCGTGCTGGGAGCGGACGTATGTGCGGGAGTACCTGCCGCCGACCCGGCTGACCGGGGCGCCGGAGCGGTCGTAGCCGCACGGGCCCGGCTCACCGCTTCCGCGTGAGCCGGGCCCGCCGAAGGTGCTACGCGCGCTTCAGCCGCAGGGTCATCAGCTGGAACGGACGCAGCCGTACGGTGATCCGGTCGCCGTCCAGCCCTGGGGCTTCCGCATCTGCCAGCGGGCGTTCCAGCAGGTCGGTCACCTGCACGTCCGTGGCCGTGAACCCGGTGGTGAGGGTGGCGTGGGCCCGGCCGCCGTGCGCCTCGTGGAAGCGGACCACGACGTCGCCGCTGCCGTCGTCGGCGAGCTTGACGGCGGTGACGACGACCGCGTCCCGGTCGACCGTGACGAGCGGCGCGACGTTCCCGTCGCCGCCCGTGAGGTGTCGCTCGGGCAGGTTGATCCGCCAGCCCTCGCGCACGGCGTCGCCGATGCCCGCGCCGGGCACCAGCGCGTGCCGGAACCGGTGCACGCCCTGGTCGGTCTCGGGGTCGGGGAAGCGCGGGGCGCGCAGGAGGGAGACCCGCACGGTGGTCGTCGTACCGGCGTCGCCGTCGGTGCGGACGGTGCGGGTGACGTCGTGGCCGTACGTCGAGTCGTTGACGAGTGCGACGCCCCACCCGGGTTCCTCCAGGTGGACGAAGCGGTGGTTGCAGGCCTCGAACTTGGCGGCCTCCCAGCTGGTGTTGGTGTGGGTCGGCCGGTGGAAGTGGCCGAACTGGGTCTCCGACGCGTACCGCTCGGCGTGCACGTCGAGCGGGAAGGCGAGCTTGAGGAACTTCTCCGTCTCGTGCCAGTCGACCTCGGTGTCCACCTCGAGACGCCGCTCCCCCGGCGCCAGGGTCAGCACCTGGGTGACCCGGGAGGAGCCGAAGGAGCGGACGATCCGCACCGAGGTGCCGTCGTCGCCGGGAGCGACCTCGTCGGCGCCGGTGAGGTCGGTGACCGTGTGGCGGTAGAACTCGTCGACGTCCCAGGCGTCCCACATGTTCGGGAAGTCGGGGTGGAGCTGGAGCAGGTTCCCCGCGCCGCCCGGCGCGATGGTCTCGCGGTCGGCGGCGATGTCGTACGCCGAGACGACCAGGCCGCGGCCGTCGATCTCGACGCGCAGCAGACCGTTGTCGAGGACGTGGCCGCCGCCGGGGCGGGGAGTCAGGTCCGTCCGGCCCTCCGTGGCGGGAGACGCGGCGGCGCCCGCCGGGACTCCGGCCCGGGCGTGCGGCGCGGAGTTGAACACCAGCGGGGTGTCGCCCTCGCCGGCCAGGGCGCGCTGGGCGGCGTCGATGATCGAGTTCAGTTCCCCGGCGACGCGGTCGTAGGTGGCGCGGGCCTCGCGGTGCACCCAGGCGATGGAGGAGCCGGGCAGGATGTCGTGGAACTGGTGCAGCAGGACCGTCTTCCAGATGCGGTCCAGGTCGTCGTACGGGTAGGGGAACCCGGCGCGCACGGCAGCCGTGGCCGCCCACAGCTCGGCCTCCCGCAGGAGGTGCTCGCTGCGGCGGTTGCCCTGCTTGGTCCTGGCCTGGCTGGTGAGGGTGGCGCGGTGCAGCTCGAGGTACAGCTCGCCGACCCAGACCGGCGGCTCGGGGTTCTCGGCCTCGGCCTTCTCGAAGAAGGCGTGCGGCGTCTCCCACTCGACGGTGGCCGAGCCTTCGAGGTCGCGCAGCCGGGCCGCCTTGGCGACCATCTCGCGGGTGGTGCCGCCGCCCCCGTCGCCCCAGCCGGTGGGGGCCAGGGAGTGCCGGGCGACGCCCTTGTCCTTGAAGTTCTTCGCCGCGTGGGCGATCTCGCTGCCCTTCATCGAGCAGTTGTAGGTGTCGACGGGCGGGAAGTGCGTGAAGATCCGGGTGCCGTCGATGCCCTCCCAGCGGAAGGTGTGGTGCGGGAACTTGTTCGTCTGGGACCAGGAGATCTTCTGGGTCAGCAGGTACTTGGCGCCGGCCGCCTTGATGATCTGCGGCAGTCCGGCCGCGAAGCCGAAGGTGTCCGGCAGCCACGCCTCGTCGTTCTCGACCCCGAACTCGTCGAGGAAGAACCGCTTGCCGTGCACGAACTGCCGGGCCATCGCCTCGGAGCCGGGCATGTTGGTGTCCGACTCCACCCACATGCCGCCGGCCGGCACGAACCGGCCGTCGGCGACCGCCTTCTTGACCCGCGCCCACACCTCGGGCCGGTGGTCGCGCACCCACGCCCACTGCTGGGCCTGCGACATCGCGAAGACGAAGTCCGGCTCGTCCTCCAGGAGGGCGGTCATGTTGGAGGTGGTGCGGGCCACCTTGCGTACGGTCTCGCGCAGCGGCCACAGCCAGGCCGAGTCGATGTGCGCGTGCCCGACGGCGCTGATGCGGTGCGCGGAGGGTACGGCGGGGGCGGACAGCACCTCGGTGAGGTGTGAACGGGCCTCCTCCGCGGTGCCGTTGACGTCCTGGAGGTCGATGGCGTCCAGTGCCCTGTCGACCGCGCGCAGGATCTCCCAGCGGCGCGGCGACTCCACGGGCAGCTCGGCCATCAGCTCGCCGAGCACCTCCAGGTCGAGCACCAGGTTCCACACCGTCTCGTCGAGGACGGCGAGGTCCATGCGGGCGAGGGTGTACTGCGGTTCGCTGCCCGCGGTGTCCTTGTCGCCGAGCTGCGTGGGCACGAAGGGGTGGTAGTCGAGGATGACGGGGTTGGAGGCGGCCTCGACGTGCAGGCGCACCTGTTCGCCGCCCTCGACGGGGGCGCCGATCCGCACCCACTGGTTGCGCGGGTTCAGGCCCTTCACCGGGGTGCCGTCGGGGCGGTAGACCAGGCCCTCGCACTGGAAGCCGGGCATGTTCTCGTCGAAACCGAGGTCGAGGATCGCCTCGACGGTCTTCCCGGCCCACTCCTTCGGCACGGTGCCGGTGACGCGGAACCAGCTGGTGCCCCAGGGCGCGCCCCAGCGGGCGCCGACCTCGATGGGCTCGGGTTCGGCGGCGAGTCCCTCCTCTACGGGGACGGGCTCGCCCGGTGCGTTCCACACCGCGACGTCCAGCGGCACGGACTCCGGGTAGAGGGCGGGGCGGACGCGCTCGTCGAGGACGCGCTTGAGGCGGGCTTCGACCAGGTTGCGGTCGTCATGCATGCGGGTGCTCCGGGGTCGGGGGCGGGTGGTTACCAGGGGTGGGTCACGATGACGGGGCCGACGTCAGGTACAGCTCCCCCGCGGGGCGCGGTCCGAACCGTGCGGGCCGGGGACGGCGAGGACGTCGTCGGGCGTGACGACCTCGGTGATGCCGCGCGCCGCGAGATGCCCGGTGTCGGCGGCGCGCGTGTCGAGGACGGTGGTGGGGCGGGCGCCGTCGGCGACCAGCCGGAAGAAGGCGTCGAAGACGGCACCGCCGGGGGCGCAGGCCGAGCGCGCGGCGGGGTCGGCCGGAACGGCGAGGGCCGTGGTGCGCGGGGCGGGGGCGGGGCGGGCTCCCCCTCGGGCCGCACGCGCCGCACGGGCCAGGACCCGTGCCGTGTCCTTGGGGCGGCGGTCGTTGGTGAGGAGCCCGAGCCCGTACTCCAGCTCGGGGAAGTCGGCCAGCGCCCGGGACACGTCGTGGGAGCACCACCAGGTGACGCCCCACAGGTCGGGGCAGTCCAGGGCGTTCTCGACGGTCGCCTCGGTGAAGGCGGCGGCGTGCTCGGCGGGAACCAGGGGCGCGGGGGCGCCCACCTCCTGGAGCCAGACCGGGCGGTGCGGGTCGTCGGCCCAGGCCTTGCTCAGCTCTATCAGGTAGGCGGCGTGGTGCTCGCTGGGCACGGAAGTGCGGCCGTGGCGCTGGGCGGTGCCGTTGAAGACCCAGGAGTGCACGGCCGTGACGGCGCCCCGCCGGGCGGCCTGGGCCGGAGTGAAGGGCTGGTCGTCCTGGTACCAGGTGGCGTCGTACTCGGCGTGCAGGTGCATGCGGCCCGGGGCACCCTCCTCGCAGGCGGCCAGCATCCGCTCCAGCCAGGCGTCGATCTCGGCGCTGGTGGCGCGGTCCGGGTCGGGGTGGGGTCCGGCGGAGAACTGGTTGACCTCGTTGCCGAGGGTCATGCCGAGGAAGTTGGGCCGGCCGGCCAGGGCGGCGGCGAGGGTGCGCAGGTAGACGGCCTGGCCGTCGATGACCTCCGGGTCGGTGAACAGGTTGCGCCGGTGCCAGGTGCGGGTCCAGGCCGGGACGTAGTCGAAGCTGCTCAGGTGGCCCTGGAGGCCGTCCACGTTGACGTCGAGGCCGCGTTCGCCGGCCGCGTCGACCAGGGCCACCAGGTGCTCGACCGCGCGCTCGCGGATCAGGGCGCGGTTGGGCTGGAAGTAGGGCCACAGCGGGAAGACGCGGACGTGGTCCACGTCCAGGGCGGCGATGGAGTCCAGGTCGGCGCGTACGGAGTCGAGGTCGAAGTCGAGCCAGTGGTGGAACCACCCCTCGCTCGGGGTGTAGTTGACGCCGAAGCGCACGGCAGAAGGCATGCGGTGTCCTTGTGAGGGGGAAGCGGGTGGTTCAGCCCTTGACGGCGCCCTCGCCCACGCCGCGGAAGAAGTACCGCTGGAGGCAGGCGAAGAGGACGATGAGCGGCGCCACGGCGATGATCGTGCCCGCGGCGACGAGGCGTTCGTCATTGGCGAAGGTGCCGTGCAGGTAGTTCAGGCCGATGGTGAGGGTGAATTTGGACGGGTCGCTCAGCACGATCAGGGGCCACAGGAAGTCGTCCCAGGCGCCCATGAAGGCGAAGATCGCGACGACGGCGAGGGTGCCCTTCACCGCGGGCAGCGCGATCCGGCAGAACCGCTGCCAGACGTTGGCGCCGTCGACGAAGGCCGCCTCCTCGATCTCGTAGGGGAGGTTGAGGAAGGCGTTGCGCATGAGGAGCACGTTCAGGGCGCTGACGCAGCCGGGCAGCAGCACGCCGACGAGGGTGTTGTTGAGGCCGAGCTCCCGCATGGTGGTGAACTGGGCGATGATGATGCCCTCCACCGGCACGAGCATGGCCAGGATGAACACCAGGGTGGCGACGCGCCGGCCGCGGTAGCGCAGCCGGGCCAGGGCGTAGCCGGCGAGGGCGGCGCCGACGCAGTTGGTGACGACGTTGGCCGCCGCGACCTTCAGCGAGTTCAGGGCGTAGTCCCACACCGGGATGGTCTCGGCGACCCGCTCGTAGTTGTGCAGGGTGGGATCGGAGGGCAGGAACTTCGGCGGGGAGCTGAAGATGTCCTCGGTGGGACCTTTGAGCGAGGTCGACAGCTGCCACAGGAACGGGCCGATGGTCAGGGCCAGGACGCCGAGCAGGAGCAGGTAGCGCAGGACCAGTTCCCACACGCGTATGCGGCGGCCGTGCTCGTCTGTGATCCGGGGTTCGCGTTCCCGCGTCCGGTCGGCGGCCCGGGTGCTCTCGGCGGGCCGGGTCTTCTCGGCGAGGCTCACGACTCCTCCTTCCGGTCGGCGCGCAGGACGAGCAGCATCAGGACGACGGTGACGACGAAGACGACGACGGAGATGGCGGAGGCGTAGCCGACGCGGCCGGTCAGGCCGGTGCCGGTGCGCTGGACCAGCATCACGAGCGTGGTGTCCTCGCCGGCCGGTCCGCCGCTGGGGCCCGCCATCAGGTAGACCTCCGAGAACACCTTGAAGGCGGCGACCGAGGAGAGTGCCGCGACCAGGACCATGGTGGAGCGGACGGCGGGCACCGTGACGGTGAGGAAGCGGCGGACCGCGCCCGCTCCGTCCACGGCGGCGGCCTCGTGCAGCTCGCGGGGCACGTTGGCGAGCGCCGCCAAGTAAATGATCATGTAGTAGCCGAGGCCCTTCCAGACCGTGACGGCCATCGCGCTGAGCAGGATCAGCCACTGGTCGCTGAGGAAGCCGACCGGACTGGCGCCGAGCGTCTCCAGCAGGGAGTTGACCAGACCGCGCTCGTCGAGGAGCCAGACCCAGATCAGCCCGACGACGACGATCGAGGCGACGACCGGGGTGTAGAAGGCGGAGCGGAAGAAGGTGATGCCGGGGATGTTCTTCTGCACCAGCAGCGCGAGCAGCAACGGCAGCAGGACCAACGCGGGGACGACCCCGAGGACGTACAGGGAGCTGTTGCGCAGGCCGATCCAGAACATGTCGTCGTGGAGCAGCTCGCGGAAGTTGGCGAGGCCCACGAACTCGCCCGGCACCAGCGTGCGGCGGTCGGTGAAGGAGTTGACGAGCGTGGAGACGAACGGGTACAGGATGAACGCGCCGGTGATCAGCAGGCCGGGCGCGGCGAACAGCCAGGGGCTGGCGGGCAGTTGCCGCCGCACGCGCCGGGCGCCGCCGTTCTTGCGGGCGCCCGGGGTGCCGGTGGTGAGGGTGGGACTCGCCATGACGCCTCAGCCCTGCTGCTGAAGGAGCCGGTCGCACGCCTTGACAGCGTTGTCCAGGGCTTCCTCGGGGCTCTGCTTGCCCTGGAGCGCCTTGGCGACCTCGTTGCGCAGCTCGGTCTTCATCTGCTCGCTGAACAGCACGGGCGTGTAGTTGACGGCCGTCTTCAGCGACTTGGCGGCGGCGACCCGGACGCGGGTCTCGTCGGTGCCGTCCTCCTTGGTGAAGTACGGGTCGTCCAGCGAACCGGCGGTGCTCGGGAAGATGGCGACCTGCTTGGCGAACGACATCTGGTGCGCCGCGTCGGTGACGTAGTGCGCGAAGGCGACCGCGGCGGGCTTGCGCTCGCTCTGCGAGTTCACCATCAGGCCCATCACGTACATGTTGACGTGGCCGGTGCTGGTGATCTGGTCGGTGATGCCGATGTTCTTGTAGAGGTTGGGCGCCTGCTTCTTGAAGTTGGCGAGGTCGAGCGCGCTGCCCGGGTTCATGGCGACGGCCCCGGTGAGGAACTTCTTCCCGGTGGACTCGGGGGTGGCCGTCAGCGCCTGCGGGTCGAGGGCCTTGGCGTCGTACAGCTCCTTGTAGTGGGTGAGGAGTTCGACGCCCTTGGCGTCGTTGAACGCGAAGGCGGTGCCCTCCTTGTTCATGAGCGGTACGCCGTAGCGGCCGAAGTCCTCGATGGTGGGCACGTTGGCGAGGGTGGCGACCTCGCCGTCGGTGTTGTCGGCGATCTTCAGGGCGGCGTCGAAGACCTCGTCGTACGTCTTCGGCGGCTGCTCGGGGTCGAGTCCGGCCTTCTCGAAGAGGGACTTGTTGTAGAAGAGCGGACCGGTGTTGAGGTACCAGGGGAAGGCGTACGTGCCGTCCATGCCCGGTATCCGGTGGCTGGCCCAGGCGCCCTCCAGGTACTCCTTCTCGTACTGCCCTGCCGCCTTGTCCAGGTCGAGGGCCAGGCCCGCCTTGGCGAGCGGGGCGACCAGGTCCGGGGAGACGTTGACGACGTCGGGCAGCGTGCCGCCGGCGGCGTCGGCGCTGATCTTGTCGGCGTAGCCCTCGCCGGGCTGGTCGACCCACTTGACGTGGGTGCCGGGGTACTTCTTCTCGAAGTCCGCGATCAGGCCCTCGAAGTAGTCCTTGAAGTTGGCCCGCAGGTTCCAGGTCTGGAAGGTGATGTCGCCCTCGACCTTGCCCGAGGCGTCGGTCGAGCCACCGCCGTCGTCTCCGGAGCCGCAGGCGCTGAGCGGCAGGACGAGGGCGGCTACGGCGGCGACGGCGAATGTTCTGCGCGAGGTGGGCACGGTGACACGTCTCCCTGAAGGACGTCGGCGGTGGGATGTCAGCGACCATGCCCGGCGATTCCTCGGAAAGTCAATGGATTCCGGCCAACTAAAGTGGAAGGTGCGACATTAGTGCAGGTCAGAGTAGCACAGCAGGTAACTTGCCAGGGGCTACTAATGCGCTTTAGGATCTTTCTACTCAAGCGCTTTAGCTCTGATCGAGGAAAGGAGCGCGCATGCCGGCCAAGCGGCCCGCCGCGCGCCGGCCGACGATGAAGGACATCGCGCGGCGGGCCGGGGTCTCCGAGAGCGCGGTGTCGTTCGCGCTGAACGACCGGCCGGGGGTCTCCGAGATCACCCGGGACCGGGTGCGCCGGGTGGCCGAGCAGCTCGGCTGGCGGCCCAGTACGGCGGCGCGCGCGCTGTCCGGGGAGGGTGCGGCGACGGTCGGCTTCGTGCTGGCGCGGCCCGCGCACACCCTCGGTGTCGACTCCTTCTTCCTGCAGCTGGTCTCGGGCATCCAGGAGGTGCTGGCGGGGCGGCACCTGGGGCTGCTGTTCCAGGTGGCGCAGGACGTCGGGGACGAGTGCGCGGTCTACCGGCGCTGGTGGGCCGAACACCGGGTGGACGGCGTCCTCGTGGTGGACCCGCGCACCGATGACCCGCGCCCGGACCTGCTCGACGAACTCGGCCTGCCCGCCGTGGTGATCGGAGGCGCGCCCGACGAGCGTCATCCGGGGCTGTCGACGGTGTGGGCGGACGACGCGGGCGCGATGGCCGCGCTGGTGGACGGGCTGCACGCGCTCGGGCACCGGCGGATCGTGCACATCGCCGGGCTGCCGGGCCTCGCCCACACCGAGCGCCGTATCCGCGCCCTGCGCGCGGAGGCCGGGCGGCGCGGTCTCGGCGAGGTCGAGTCGGTGACCACCGACTACTCGGACGCGGAGGGCGCGGCCGTCACCCGCCGCGTGCTGGAGGCGCCCGTTCCGCCGACCGCCCTGATCTACGACAACGACGTGATGGCCGTCGCCGGCGTCGCCGCGGCGGCCGAACTCGGCTTCTCGGTACCGGCGGACGTGTCCGTGGTGGCCTGGGAGGACTCGGCACTGTGCCGCATGGTCAAGCCGTGGCTGTCCGCCCTGTCCCGGGACAGCGTGGAGTTCGGCCGCACGGCGGCCACGGAGCTGACCGCCCTGCTCGACGGTGGCCCGGCCCGGACGGTGCGCGTGCCGGTGCCGCGCCTGATCGAGCGGGACAGCACGGGGCCGGCCCGGCCGGCCTGAACGCGGCCGGACGGGCCCGCGCTCTCGACATGCGCACCCGCCGGGCGGGCCCGCGCTCTCGACGTGCGCGCCTGGGACGGGCAGAGTGCTGTCCTGGCGTACTCACCAGTAATCCCGAACCCCCGTCACCGCACCCCTAGGAGCCCCCCGTGACCGACTGGGCCGGCCGGACCGCCACCGAGATCGCCGCCGCCGTACGGGAGAAGCGGGCCACGCCCCGCGAGGTGGTGGCGGAGCACCTGGCCCGGATCGAGCGGCTGGACGGCCGCGTCGGCGCCTTCCGCGCGGTGCGGGCCGAGGCGGCGCTCGCCGAGGCCGAGGAGGTGGGTGCCCGGGGTGATCTGGGCGAACTGCCGCTGGCCGGCGTGCCGGTGGCGGTCAAGGACAATCTCGCGGTGCGCGGGGAGTCCACGCGGGTCGGCTCGGCCGCCACGCCGCACACGCCCGCGGACGTCGACCATGTCACCGTGGCCCGGCTGCGGGCGGCCGGCGCGGTGGTCGTGGGGCTGACGAACGTGCCGGAACTGTGCGTGTTCGGCACCACCGAGGGAGTGCTCGGCACGGCCCGCAACCCGTGGGACCCGGCCCGTTCGGCGGGCGGCTCCTCGGGCGGCAGCGCGGCCGCGGTCGCCGCCGGGATGGTGCCTCTCGCGCTCGGCAACGACGGCATGGGCTCGCTGCGCATCCCCGCGGCCAACTGCGGTCTGGTCACCCTCAAGCCGGGCCCCGGTGTCGTGCCGGCCGGCATCGGTGAGGGCGACTGGTTCGGCATGTCCGAGAACGGGCCGCTGGCCACGACGGTCGCGGACGCCCGGCTGCTGCTCTCGGTCCTCGCGGACCGGGCCCTGCCGGACCGCGAGGACTCCGGCGCCCTCCGCGTCGCCGCCTCGCTGCGCAGCCCGCTGGCCGGCGTCCCCGTCTCCCGGCCGTACGCGCGGGCCGTGCGCGAGGCGGCCGGGGTCCTGATGAAGGCGGGGCACCAGGTGCGGCGGGCGGATCCGCCCTACCCGGCGTCGCTGGGCGTGACCGCCCTGACCCACTGGACGGCCGGTGCGTCGGTGGACGCGCGGGACCTCGACCGGCGGCTGCTGACCAGACGTACGCGGGTGCACGCGGCACTCGGGCGGCGCTTCGTCGGCCGGGTGGCGGACGGCGGGGGCCGGGAGCGGCTGCGCGGGCGCCTGGAGCCGTTCTTCGCCGAGTACGACGTCCTGCTCACCCCGGCGCTGGCCCGCCGCTCCCCCGCGGCCGGGCCCTGGCACGAACGGGGCTGGCTGCGCAACGTGGTGGCGAACTCCGCGTACTCGCCGTTCACGCCGCCGTGGAACCTGACCGGCTGGCCCGCGATGTCGGTGCCGTTCGGCACACTGGACTCGGGCGCGCCCTGCGCCGTACAGCTGGTGGGGCGGCCGGGCTCGGAGGCGGCGCTGCTGGAGCTGGCGGAGCGGATCGAGGCGCTGCGGCCCTGGCGGCGGACGGCGCCGCTCGACTGAGGAGGGCTACAGGGCGCGGTGCATGATGTGCAGGCCGACCCGCCCGTGCCGCGGGTGGTCGAAGGCGTCCGGCACCGTGCCGAGGATCGTGAAGCCGAGGGAGGTCCACAGCCGTACGGCGGGGTTGGTCTCGACGACGGCGTTGAAGACCATGCCCCGGTATCCGTCGGCCCTCGCGGCGTCGAGGACGTACTCGGCGAGGGCCCGGCCGGTGCCGCGTCCCGCCCGGTCGGGGTCGACCATGAAACCGGCGTTGGCGATGCGGGCGGCGGGGCCGCCGTAGTTCGGGGTGACGTAGGCCGAGGCGACGACGGTGCCGGTGTCGTCCTCGGCGACGTAGACGCGCTTGGCGGGGTTCATCCACAGGGCCCGGGCGTCCTCCTCGGAGGTGTCCGGGTCCCAGGCGTAGGTCTCGCCGGCGGCGACGATGCGGTGCCAGAAGGGCCAGACGTGCGGCCAGTCGCCGGCCGTGGCTTCCCTGATCAGCATGGGCGTGAGTCTGGCACGCCCATGCGCTCGGCGACCTCGGCGGGTGGCGGGCGGGTCAGTCGACGCTCGGCAGGATGTGCGGCTCGGCGAGGTCCTCCTCGTAGCCCGCGAGGCGGATCGGGGCGGAGCGCGCCCACACGTCGAGGCTGCCGATCTCGCCGGGCCGGCGGCCCGCGCGACCGGTGCGTTCCTCGGTGCGTTGTTCTGGGTTCGTCGTCGTTTCCGGTGTCACCGCGCACTCCTTATGTGTCGGGTCACCCTCGGGGCCTGCCGACGCCAGTCTCCTGTCCGGCACCCGGCGCCCGCTCGGGTGTGGGTCGAATGCAGTTCGGACGCGGTGGCGCCGGTAACTCGTGCGGGAACAGGCCGTTGTGAACCGGCTTGTCCCATGACGGACCTTGGGTGTGGGTAGTGCCCTGTGCTGCCGTCCGTCCGCTCCAGATTAACCAAATGAGCGGGGGTGCGCTCTATGGGGCTCAAAAGATGGGAGAACCATTGCCCTTCGTTCCGTGCGCAGTTGGCCCAAGTGTGCCCCGATTCCTCCGCTTATGCACCGCGCGCAACTCACCCGTTCGGCCTACATCGGCGTCCGCACCTTCGAATGCGGGTGGAAGGGCGCGGGCGTAGTTAAGTTGCCGTTGGCTGGGTCGCAAGCTCGCCATGGTCTGCTGCCCGTCGGCAACGGCTGTCTCGTGGGAGGACCGAGGCATGGAACTGCGCAGCGTCGAGGAGCTGATGGACCTGCTGTACGCCTGCCGGGGCGAGCGGCACGCCGCTGAGTCCGGCGGGGGGCCCGGGGATCCGTACGGGCACGCGCTGCGGACGGCCGCGCTGCTGCGCCGGCGCCGCCCGGCCGACAAGGAGCTCCAGGTCGCCGGCCTGGTGGCGCCCGTGGGCCGGCTGCTGTGGCCGGGCGACCCGGCCGGCCGGACCGCCGAGGCGGTACGACCGCTGCTGGGCGCGCGCGTCGCCCGCCTGGTGCGCCGTCAGGCCCACCCCGAGGCCTGGGCCCACGACGACGACCTGGTCAGTCTGCGTCAGGCGGACGAGGAGGCCCGCACCGCCGTCTTCGACGCCGGGGTCCTGGAGGACTGGCGTACGGTGCTGGAGCTGACGGCGGCACGGAACTCGCGGCTGGGCCTCGTGGACTGAGGCTCCCTCACCACTTGCCGGGTGCGTAGTCCTTGAGGAAGACGCCGTACAGGTCCTCGCCCGCCTCGCCGCGCACGATCGGGTCGTAGACGCGGGCGGCGCCGTCGATCAGGTCGAGCGGGGCGTGGAAGCCGGCCTCGGCCAGGCGCAGCTTGTCGTAGTGGGGACGCTCGTCGGTGATCCAGCCGGTGTCGACGGAGGTCATCAGGATCCGGTCGGTGTCGTACATCTCCTGGGCGCTGGTCCGGGTGACCATGTTCATGGCCGCCTTGGCCGCGTTGGTGTTCGGGTGGCCGGCGCCCTTGTAGCCGCGGGCGAACACGCCCTCCATCGCCGAGACGTTGACCACGTAGGCGCGTCCCGCCGGAGCCTTGCGCGCGGCCTCGGCCATCGACGCGCGCAGCGCGCTGACGAGGATGAAAGGCGACGTGTAGTTGCACAGCTGGGTCTCGAGCAGTTCCACCGGTGAGATCTGCTCGATGGTCTGGACCCAGGTGTTGGAGTCGACGACGTCCGGGACCAGTCCGCCCGCGTCGATGGCGGTGCCCTCGCGGTGGCGGACCACGCTGGCGTTGCCGGCGACCAGGGCGAGGTCGGCCACCTTCTGCGCGTCGAGCCCGGAGGCTCCCAGCGGCAGCGCGGCCAGTGCGTCCACCGCGCCGGAGTTGAAGGCGCCGATGACGTGGTGGGCGGGCAGTTCGCCGGCGGGCAGCGGGGCGCTCTCGCCCTCGACGAGCGCGGCGTACGCGGAGGGCAGGCGCCGCACGGTCTGCGTGGCGTTGTTGATCAGGATGTCGAGCGGTCCCCGCTCGGTGACCTGCTCGGCGAGGGCCACGGCCTGGGCGGGGTCGCGCAGGTCTATGCCGACGACCTCCAGGCGGTGCATCCAGTCCGCGGAGTCGTCCATGGCCTTGAAGCGGCGGATGGCGTCCTTGGGGAAGCGGGTGGTGATCGTGGTGTGCGCGCCGTCGCGCAGCAGCCTGAGCGCGATGTACATGCCGATCTTGGCCCGGCCGCCGGTGAGCAGCGCGCGCTTGCCGGTGAGGTCGGCGCGGGCTTCGCGGCGGGTCCGGTTCTCGGCGGCGCAGTCCTGGCAGAGCTGGTGGTAGAAGTAGTCGACCTCGACGTAGCGCTGCTTGCAGATGTAGCAGGAGCGGGGGCGCTGGAGTATCCCCGCGATCGTGCCCTCCTCGGTGCGCGAGGAGGGCAGCAGGCCCTCGGTCTCGTCGTCGATGCGCTCGGCGGACCCGGTGGCGGTGGCCTCGGTGACCGACTTGTCGTGGGCGGTCTTGGCGGCCCGGCGCTCCTGGCGGCGGCGCTGCTTGACCATGCGGTAGATGTGCGAGGTGGCCCGGCGGACCCGGATCGCGTCGGGGTGGTCGACGTCGAGTCCGTCGAGCTCCTCCAGCACGCTCAGGCAGACGGCGAGCCGCTCCGGATCGATGCCGGGGCCGTACGCGGAGGCGGTCGCCTCTTGCGTGGACACCCCCTGCGTGGACACCTGGCCCGCGGGTGCCTCGTCCGTGGTCGCCGAGCCGTCCTGTGTCACCGTCATCGCCGTTGCCGTTCCCTGGTCACCGTTGCGGCGCTCCGGGAGGCGACCGCTGTCGAACAGCGGATTTTATTCAGCGCGCGGCGCGGATCCAAACCCGCCGGGGTCAGGGACGGCACGCCGTGAGCAAGGTCTCCACCTCCTCGGCCATCGCCAGGGCGAACCGGTCGAGGTCCGGCACCGCCTTCGCGTCGGCGACCAGGCCGTAGTGGACCTGTCCGCGGTACGTCGAGACGGCCACCGCCAGCGAGTGGCCGCGGGCCAGCGGCGCCAGCGGATAGACCTCGGTGAGCGGGTGCCCGCCGAGCCGCAGTCCGAGGCTGGGCAGGGGCACGCTGGTGACCAGGATGTCGAACCAGAGCCGGGCGGCCCCGGAGACCAGCGGCCCGCCGAGCCGGTGGCCGAGCGCCGGCACGTGGTCGGCGAGCAGGGCGACGGCTCCGGCGCCGCGGCCGGGCCCGGCGTCCTTGTTGCGGTCCATGGCGACGCGGACCGTGCCGAGGCGGGAGAGCGGGTCGGGGTCGCCGACCGGAAGCCGTATCAGGTACCCGGAGAGCCGGTTGCCCGGCGGCTGGGCGGTGCGCGGGCGGCGCTTGGACACGGGGATCAGGGCCCGGGGCGCGACGCCCTCGCTGCCGTCGCCGCGCTCGTCCAGCCAGCGGCGCAGGGCGCCGGCGACGACCGCGATCAGTACGTCGTTGACGGTGCCGCCGGTGGTCTTTCGGACGTGGTGCACGTCGTCGAGGTCGACGGCCACGCCCGCGATCCGGCGGGTGCCGGAGGACTCGGCGGTGAGCGCGGGCGAGGAGCGCACGTCGAGGGTGGACAGCGCCGCGGCGGCACCGATGTCCAGGGCGCGCCCCGCGTCGGACAGGACACCGCGCAGCCGGTCGGGCAGCGCGCGCACGTCCGGCACGAGTCCGCGCGCCGGCCGCTCGGGGCGGGGCCGGGGCGCGGGCAGGTCCATCGGGTCGAGGACCCCGGCGGCGAGGGTCAGGGCGCGCAGTCCGTCGGCCAGGGCGTGGTGGAACTTGAAGAGCACGGCGAAGGCCCCGCCGTCCGCGCCGGGAAGCACGTGCGCCTCCCACGGCGGCCGCCCGCGCTCCAGGGGGCGTTCCATGAGGCGCCCGGCCCGGGCGTGGAAGTCCGTGGTCGGGGCGTGCAGGCGCACGTGGTCGAGCGGGTCGAACCGGGGATCGGGCTCGCGGGTGGCGCCGCCGAACGCGAACGGCCGCCGCAGGGCCAGCGGCGGCTGCCAGGTGTCCCGGATCCTCATCCGCAGTCCGGGCACCGCGGGGGCGCGGGCCGCGAGCAGGTCCGCGGCGTGGGCGCCCGCGGTGGGCGAGTCGGCCTCGAAGACGCCGAGCGCACCCAGGTGCATGGGGTGCTCGGCGGACTCGATGTTCCAGAACGCGAGGTCGAGGGGAGCGAGCGGATCGGGCGGAGTCACGGGGCTGCCTCGCATGGACGACGGATGGACAAACAGTCAATCGCCCTTCGCTGATTACGGTCAAGTACGATCGCGCTACGCACAGTTAACAAGAGATTAAAGTCCCGCCCCGGTCGCCCGGGGCGGGACTGCTGTGACTCATGGGGCGTCTGCGCCGACGTCAGCTCACGTGAGCGGCGGCGGTACCGCCTCTGCCGAGGTTCCCCACCCGGACGGCTGCGGGCCGACCGTGAACGCGAGCGACCGCACGGAGCGCAGGGCGTCGGTGGTCAGCCAGGTCCGGGCGTAGGCCGAGCCGTCGGTGCGGGCCGACTGGATGTACCGGTCGGCGTCGGAAGTGCCGGGCGCGGTGATGGTCAGAGCCCCGCGCGGGTAGTAGCGGCGGTCGAGGGTGACGTCGACGCGGTCGAAGACCGGGGTGGACAGGCCCCAGGTGTCGTAGCCGGGCTGGATCGGGAAGATCCCGATCGAGGACAGCACGTTCCAGGCGGACATGGTCCCGAGGTCGTCGTTGCCGGTCATGCCGGTCGGCGTGTCCGTGAACAGGGTGAGCGCCGCGTGCACCACGTCGGTCGTCTTCCAGGGCTGCCCGGTGGACAGGTAGGTGTACGGGGCGATGAGGTCGGGCTCGTTCTGCGGGTTGTACTTGTCGGCGTTGTAGTAGTCGTACGGCCCGTTCACCCACACCTCGCGGGCGGTCTTCGCCGGGTCGGCGAGGAGCTGGTCGTAGGCGAAGAAGGAGTCGAGCCTCTCGTTCGCCGCATCGGTGCCGCCGATGAGGTCGATCATGCCGGGCAGATCCTGCGGCACCAGCCACTGGTACTGCCAGGACGTCCCTTCGTGGAAGCCCTCGCTCTGCGCCGGGTCGGCCGGTCCGGTGAAGGCGCCCTCGGCGTCACGGGCGCGGAAGAAGCCGGTGGAGGGGTCGAAGACGTTGCGGTAGCTCTGGGCGCGCTGGGCGTACCGCTTCGCGTCCTGGTCGTGGCCGAGGTCGCGGGCCATGCGCGAGAGCATGGCGTCGGACAGGGCGTACTCCAGGGTGGCGGAGGCGCCGTGGTCGTAGTCGGAGTCGCCGGGCTTGGCGTGCGGGCGGCCCTTGATGTACGGCGCGAAACCGTCGGCGAGGTACTCCCGGTTGGCCTCCCGGCCGACGGCCGGCGAGTCGGTGGGCGGGACACCGTCGGCGTTCTTCTTCAGCGCCCGGTAGGCCCGCTCCTCCCAGCCGTGCAGCAGGCCCTGCTGGTAGGCGTTGGTGAGGAAGGGGGTCACCGGGTCGCCGGTCATGATGTTGGTCTCGACGGTGCCGTAGCCCCACTTCGGCAGCCAGCCGCTCTCCTCGTCGATCTTGATGACGGAGATGGCCATGTCGCGGGCCTCACGGGGCGCGAGCAGGGACAGGAGCTGGGACTGGGTGCGGTAGGTGTCCCACAGGGACCAGTTCTGGTAGTACGTGAAGCCCTTGGCGCGGTGGGTCTTCTGGTCCCAGCCGGTGTAGCGGCCGTCGACGTCGCTGCCGACGTTGGGCGCGAGGAAGGAGCGGTACAGGGACGAGTAGAAGGTGCGGCGCAGGGTGTCGTCGCCGCCCCTGACCCGGACGTCGTCCAGCCGCTTCTCCCAGGTGCGCTCGGCGCCGCGGCGCACGGAGTCGAAGGAGTGCCCGCCCTCGGCGCGCAGGTTGAGCGCGGCGCCGCGCGCGTCCACGTAGGACAGGGCGGTGGTGGCCTCGACGGTGCGGTCCCTCGTGGTGTCGAAGCGGACGTAGGCGCCGTCGCCGCCGCTCTTCGCGCCCGCGGTCACGGTGCCGTCGTCCCAGGTGCCGTAGGAGGCGAAGGGCCGGTCGAAGCGGGTGATCGTGTAGACGGTGTACGGCTTCGTGTCCTGGCAGAAGCCGCTGCCCGTGATCGCGGTGCGCACGGTGCGGCTGTCGAGGACCTCGACCTTGGTCGAGATGTTCTTGTGCAGCGACTGGCCGGCGTTGAGCAGGACGTTGGCCTTGCCGGTGGCCGGGAAGGTGTAGCGCTGCACGCCGGTGCGTTCGGTGGCGGTCAGCTCCGCTTCGACGCCGGAGTCAAGACCGACGCGGTAGTAGCCGGGGCTCGCCTCCTCGTCGTCGTGGCTGAAGGAGGCGGCGTACTTCGCGTAGTCCGTCTCGGTGACGTCGCCGGTGGTCGGCAGCACCGGCAGGTCGCCGCCGAGACCGCAGCCCACCCCGGAGAGGTGGACCAGGGAGAAACCGCGGATGTGGGTGTCGGAGTGGTCGTAGCCGGTGTTGTGGCCGGTGTCCGGCGAGAACTGCACCATGCCGAAGGGCACGGCGGCGCCGGGATAGGTGTTGCCCTCGTTCTCGGTGCCGATGAAGGGGTTGACCAGGTCGGTCAGCGGTCCGTCGGGTGCCGCCTGGGCGGCGGGGACGGCGACGGCGCCCGCGAGGAGCGCCGCCGCGGCGGCGGCCGTCGCCGCGCCGCGCAGCCGTTGGGTCCAGCTCATGGAAGGTGCCTCCGTCTTTCTTTCTCGTGCTTTTCCGGTGCCGCTCGGCCTTCTCAGACGAAGCGCCAGAGGTGGTCGTCGGTGCCGTTGTCGTCGAACTGCACGACCTGGGCGCTGTCGGCGGTCGACATGCCGTCCACGCCGAGGACCTTGCCGCTGTGCTTGTTGCGGACCAGGAACCAGCCGTCGCCCTGGTCGACGAAGCGCCAGAGGTGGTCGTCGGTGCCGTTGTCCTCGTACTGCACGACGCGGGCGCTGTTGGCCGTGGACATGCCGTCGACGCCGAGGACCTTGCCGCTGTGGCCGTTGCGGACGAGGAACCAGCCGTCGCCCTTGTCGATCCGCTGCCAGGCGTGGTCGCCGGTGCCGGTGTCGGCGAACTGCACCACCCGGGCGCTGTTGGCCGTGGACATCCCGTCGACCGCGAGCACCTTGCCGCTGTGCTTGTTCTGGACGCGCCGGAAGGGCGGCTCGGGGACCCACGGGGTGCCGTCCGGGGCGGCGGTCGGGAAGGAGGCGATGCGCAGCCGGGCGGCGGCCATCGGGATCAGGGTGACCTTCTCGACCGGCGCGGTGGAGCGGGCCGGGCTCGGCTGCAGCGGGGCGACCACGTGTTCGTCGTCCGCGACCCACTCGGGGATGCGACGGGCCTCGGCGGTGAGCGAGACGGGCACGGTGTCGTGGGTGAAGGGGTTGTCCGCGACCCGGGCGCGGGTACGGCGGAAGGCGGGCGCGGCGCCGGGCACGAGACCGTAGTTCCAGGGGGTGGTGGCGTGGACCTCGTACTCGGGGAAGGTGTCGTCGCCCGCGTAGCGGACGTACCGCTCGCCGATCTTCAGGGCGTACGTCAGGGGTCCGCGGTCGACACCGACCGAGCCGTGGTTGCCCGGCCAGGTGCGCAGGGTGGTGCGCTGCGGCAGGCGCAGGGTGACGCGGTCGCCGTCGGACCAGGTGCGCTCGACGCGCACGAAGGCCGGGCCGTCGGACGCGGGCACGGCCCGGCCGTTGACCCGCACCTGCGGCCCCTTGCACCAGCCCGGTACGCGCAGGCTCAGCGGGAAGGCGACGCGGCGCGGGGTCGACACGGTGAGGGTGATCGTGTCGTCGAAGGGGTAGTCCGTGTCCTCGGTGACGGTCACGCGGGTGCCGTCGGCGCCCACGGCCGCCGTGACCTCGCACGGGGCGTACATCGCGGCGGTCAGGCCCCGGTCGGGCGTGCCGAGCCACAGCTCCTCGGTGAAGTAGGGCCAGCCCATGCCGTAGTTGTGCGGGCAGCAGCGGTAGTTGTCGACGCCGGGCTGGTACGCCTGCATGGCGAAGCCGTTCTGGAACTGTCCCTGGGTCTTGCGGACGTTGTCCAGGTCGACGCTGTTGGCGCTGGTGACGTAATGGACGGCACGGCCCTCGGGGTCGAGGGCGGCGGGCAGCGCGTTGAAGGCGAGGTCCTCGCAGCGGTCGGCCCAGACCGGGTCGCCGGTGATCCGGAGCAGCAGCTCGTGGGCGGCCATGAACTCGACGACGCCGCAGGTCTCGAAGCCCTGCCGGGGGTCACCGAACCCGGGCCGGATGTTCTCGTCCCCGGCGAGGCCGCCCCCGGGGAACTGCCCGTACCCGCCCATGACTTGCTCGTACGTGTCATAGGTGGCGCGGGTGTCGGCGGCGGAGCGGGAGAGCTGGGCGTACTGAGCGGGCTCCCGGAAGCCCTGGGCGATGTTGACGTTGTGCGGGCTGGGCAGCGGGCCGGTCCAGTCGGCTCCCCAGGCGTGCATCTTCTCGACGAGGTCGAGCAGGAAGGCGTCGCCGGTGCGGCGGTGCAGCCACAGCGCGAGGTCGATGCCGTCGCCCCAGCGCAGCGACACCCAGCTGGAGTCGAAGGCGCCCTTGCCCTGGGCGTTCATGAACCGCAGGAACCCGGTGAACAGGGGCACGATCCGCTGGTCGCCGGCGTACTCCTCCCAAGTGCGCAGCGCCTGGAGCAGGGGCAGGAACGGCCAGAAGTCGGGGCCGCCGTTGAGCGAGGTGCGCAGCGCCCGGGGGCCGAAGAAGCCGTCGTCCTGGCGGGTGGCGAGGATGGCGTCGATCCAGCGGCGCGACTGGGCCAGCGCCTCGTCGTCACCGGTGGCGATCGCGAGGGGGACGTATCCGCGCAGCCAGTACGGCAGTTCCTCCCACCCTCCGTTCTCGGGGCGGACCCAGCCGGTGGTGGCGAAGTCGAGGAAGTGGGAGCGCTCGGCGTAGCGGCCGCACAACCCGTCGAGCTGGAGGCGGAGTTGTCCGGCCAGCCAGCCGCGCGCGGTGACGCTGCCGGGCGCCAGCCGGGTGAAGGTGTCGGGGGCGAGGTCGCCGGCCGCGGCGGCGGGTCCCCCAAGTGCGGGCACACCGACGGCGAGCGCGCCGACGACGAGGGAGCCGCGGTGCAGGAAGCGGCGTCGGTCGAGAGTCATGGGGCTCCAGACGGGACGTGAGGTGGCAGGGTGCCGAAGTGCGGGGGCGGGGCGCGCGGAGGCGCCCCGCCGTGGGTGTCGCGTGATCAGGCGCAGTTCGCCGGGGTGGCCCGGGAGATGTCGTCGATCAGTTGCTCGTGGGCCGCCTTGAGCCGCCGCACATCGGGCTTGACGACCTTGCGGTCGTACGTCAGCAGGCCGTTCAGCTCGCCCTCGACGTCCGTGATCTGCGTGTAGACCGCGCCGTTGCCGCCCTTGCAGGCGAGGGCGTGCACCTCGTCGAGCTTGGTGAGGTAGTCGTCGGTGTACGTCGCCGGGTCGACGTCGACGTAGGACTGCTGTACCGACCAGGCGTGGCCGGGCACGGCGAGGCCCAGGCCGCCGTACTCGCCGCTGACCAGGGCGCGTTCGCCGTCGGGCGACGGTGGCAGCGCGGGGCTCGGATAGCCGTGCTCGTCCATGATGTCGCCGGCGTGGCCGTCGGCGCCGAGGTTGAGTCCGGACTGGTTGTTCACCAGGCGGGTCGGGTCCCAGGCCTTGGCCTGCTCGGCGACGCGGCCGATGTCGTACTGGCCCCAGCCCTCGTTGAAGGTGACCCACATGATCACCGAGGGGCTGCTGATGTGTTCGTCGATGATCTCCTTCATCTCCCGCTCGTACTCGGCGCGGGCGGCGGTGGACGGGTTCACGCCCGCCGTCATGGCCGGCATGTCCTGCCAGACGAGCAGGCCCAGCCGGTCCGCCCAGTAGAACCACCGGTCGGGTTCGACCTTGATGTGCTTGCGCACGGAGTTGAAGCCCATCTCCTTGTGCGCCTTCAGGTCGTACGCGAGGGCCTCGTCGGTGGGGGCGGTGTGCAGGCCGTCGGGCCAGAAGCCCTGGTCGAGGGTGGCCATCAGGAACGTGGGCTCGCCGTTGAGCAGGGTGCGCGGTACGCCGTTGACCTTCTCGACGGCGATGGAGCGCATCCCGAAGTAGCTCTCGACGTGGTCTCGGCCGACGGTGACCTTCAGGTCGTACAGGAACGGATCGTCCGGCGACCACAGGCGCGGGTCGCGGATCTTCAGGGTCAGCGGCTCGCCGGTGCGGCCGCTCACCGTGGCGACCTTGCGGTGCCCGGCGTACGCCGTGGCCGTGATCCCCAGTCCGTCGCGCACGCCCTTGGGCTCGACGGTCAGGGTGCTCGCCGCCCCGTCGAGGTGCGGGGTGAGCTTGAGGGAGTCCACGTGGTCCCGGGCGACCGGCTCCATCCAGACGGTCTGCCAGATGCCGGAGCTGGGGGTGTACCAGATGCCGCTCGGGTCCAGGCGCTGCTTGCCGAGCGGCGGGTTCTCGCCGTTCGCCGCGTCGGTCGGGTCGTAGACGCCGACGATCAGCTCCTGGGTGCGGCCGGGCTTGAGGGCGTCGGTGACGTCGGCGCTGAACTTGTCGTAACCGCCCTTGTGGTCGGCGACCTCGGTGCCGTTGACGTACACCTCGGACTGCCAGTCGACGGCGCCGAAGTTGAGCTTCAGCCGCTGGCCCGAGCCGATGTGCCAGTCGCGGGGCACGGTGAAGGTGCGGCGGTACCACATGCGGTCCTCGTGCCGCTGGATGCCGGAGAGCTGGGACTCCACCGGGTACGGGACGAGGATGCGCTCCTTCAGGTTCTTGCCGACCGGCGGCTGCTCGCCGGCCTCGGCTGCCGCGAACTGCCAGCGGCCGTTGAGGTTCTGCCAGTCGTCACGCGTGAGCTGCGGGCGCGGGTACTCCGGGAGGGCGTTGTCCGGCCCGACCTCGTCGGCCCAGTCGGTGCGCAGCTCGTAGGTGGACTCGTTGCCGCCGCTGCTCCAGAAGGCGCTGACAACGTTGCCTTCGGTGTCGGTGAGGCCGCCTTCGCCGTCGTAGCGGACGTCGGCGGTGCCGGGAGCGTCGCCGTTCTTGTTGCCGACGACGGGTTCGTCGAGGGCCACGAGCAGGGCGCTCGGGTCGGCGGGGTCGACCTTGGTCTCGCCGAGCGGCCAGGTGGCGCCGCCGATCACCGCTTCCAGGTGGTCGGTGAGACCGGCCGGGGGCGCGGCGAGGGGGTTCGCGAAGTCGAGCCTGAGGGTGCGGCCGGTGGACTGGACGGTGGTCGCCGTCGCGCCGTTGTAGTCGAAGCCGTCGGGCAGGCGGAACGCCGACTGCGGGATCGCCTCCTTGCTGCCGCCGGGCTCCGTCCAGCGCAGGTGGAGGTTGGAGCCGCCGTAGTGCTCGAAGTACTCCAGCTTGATGTCGTAGGACTGGCCGGCCGTCAGCTCGATGGGCTGGGCGGTCTGTTCGATGTCCCAGTCGTCGACCCAGTGGTCGATGGCGAGTTGTCCGCCGACCCAGAGGCGGAAGCCGTTGTCGCCGGTGATCGAGAAGGTGTGGGCGCCGGTCTTCTCGGGGACGAGTTTGCCGGTCCAGCGGACGCTCACGTCGTCCGACTGCCCGGTGACGAAGGCGAGTCGCGGCTCCAGGGTGCTGAAGTCGAGCTGCGGGTCGAATCCGGTGGCCTTGAGTTCGTGGAAGTCGAAGGCGCCGGGGGCGGACTGGGTGTAGTACTCGCCCTTCAGGCCGTGGATCTCCGCGGCGTCGTTGTCGTCGGCCGCGTTCGCGGCCGGAACGGCGGCGAGGCCCGCGACGCCGAGTGCGGCGGCTAGCAGCAGCGCGAGTCTGTCTCTGAGTCGTTTGGTGCGCACTGACCCTCTCCTCGAGAACGGGTGGTGGCTGATCGCTCAGACATCGATGTCATACAACGATGTAACTGCAGAGGTGCAGAGGCATGACAACACGGATTCCGCTTGACGTCCAGGGACATGACAACGGCCCCGGACTCAACGCGCGTATCGCGCGGCCCGGGGCCGTCTTCCGTCGGGGCGTCCGTCCGTCACGGCACCCGCTGCCCCTTGCCCAGCGCGATCACGCCGCCCTTGGAGACCGTGTACAACTCGCCGTCCCGCTGCGGGTTGACGCCGATCGTCGCGCCCGGCGGCACCTCCACGTTCTTGTCCAGCACCGCCCCGCGCACCACCGCGCCCCGTCCGATGTGCACGTTGTCGTGCAGCACCGAGCCCTGCACGACCGCCCCCGGGTCGACCACCACGCCCGGTGAGAGCACGGACCGGGTGACCTGCCCACGGATCAGGCAGCCCGCGCTGATGATCGACTCGCCGGCGATGCCACCGCCGTTGAAGCGGGCGGGCGAGAGCTGCGTGGAGTGGGTGTAGATCGGCCAGTCGCGGTTGTAGAGGTTGAACGCGGGCCGCTCGGCGATCAAGTCCATGTGGGCGTCGTAGTAGGCGTCCAGCGTGCCCACGTCCCGCCAGTAGCCCTGGTCCCGGGAGGTCTCCCCCGGCACGTGGTTGGCGCTGAAGTCGTACAGCGCGGCCTCGCCCCGGTCGGTGAGCTGGGGCAGGATCGAACCCCCCATGTCGTGCACGGAGTTCTCGTCCTCGGCGTCCCGGTGCAGGGCCTCGACGAGGGCCTTGGTGGTGAAGACGTAGTTGCCCATCGAGGCGAAGACGCACCCTGGGTCGTCGGCGAGCCCGGGAGGGTCGACGGGCTTCTCCAGGAAGCCGGTGACGGTCTGCCCGTCGGAGCCCGGGGTGATCACGCCGAAGGACGGCGACTCGGCGCGCGGGACCCGTATCCCGGCGACGGTGACGCCCGCGCCGGACTCGATGTGCTGGGCGAGCATCTGGCGCGGGTCCATCCGGTACACGTGGTCGGCGCCGAAGACCGCGACGTACTCGGGCTGTTCGTCGTACACCAGGTTCAGGGACTGCAGGATCGCGTCGGCGCTGCCGAGGAACCAGCGCGGGCCGAGACGCTGCTGGGCGGGGACCGGTGTCACGTAGTTGCCGAGCAGGCTGGACATCCGCCAGGTGGTGGTGATGTGCCGGTCCAGGGAGTGCGACTTGTACTGGGTGAGCACGCAGATCCGCAGGATGTCGCCGTTGACCAGGTTGGACAGCACGAAGTCGACGAGCCGGTAGGTGCCGCCGAAGGTGACCGCGGGTTTGGCGCGGTCCGCGGTCAGGGGCATCAGGCGTTTGCCCTCTCCGCCCGCCAGCACGATGCCGAGCACCGAAGGACCTCCACGACGCATGGCCGCTCCCCTCACCCTCGTTCTCGGCCGCCCCGGGGCGGGGCGGCTCAAGCCTGCTGGAGGACCTCCTCGTACAGCCGGACCGTGCGGCGCGCGACCGCGTCCCAGCCGAACTCCTCCACCGCGCGGGCCCGGCCCGCCTCGCCCATCCGCCGGGCGGCGACCGGGTCGCCGAGCACGGAGTCCAGTGCGCGCGCGAGACCCGCCTCGAAGTCGTCGTCCCGAACGTCCTCCCTCCGCACCAGTACCCCCGTTTCGCCGTCGGCCACGACCTCGGGGATACCGCCCACCCGGGAGGCCACCACCGGGGTGCCGCAGGCCATCGCCTCCAGGTTGACGATGCCGAGGGGCTCGTACACGGAGGGGCAGACGAAGACGGCGGCGTGCGTCAGGAGCTGGATCACCTCGGGGCGCGGCAGCATGCGCGGAATCCAGTGCACGCCCTCGCGGGCCCGGCTCAGCCCGGCGAAGAGGTCACGGAACTCCTGGTCGATCTCGGGGGTGTCCGGGGCACCGGCGCACAGCACGACCTGCGCGGCCGGGTCGATGTCCCGTACGGCGCGCAGCAGGTGGGGCACGCCCTTCTGCCGGGTGATGCGCCCGACGAACAGGACGTAGGGGCGGGAGCGGTCCAGACCGATCCGGTCCAGTACGTCGGTGCCGTGGTCGGGCCGGTAGAGCCGGGTGTCTATCCCGTTGTGCACGACGTGGACCCGGGAGGCGTCGAGGGCCGGGTAGCAGCCGAGGATGTCCTCGCGCATCGCGCCGGACACGGCGATCACCGCGTCCGCCGCCTCGACCGCGGTGCGCTCGGCCCAGCCGGACAGGGTGTAACCACCGCCCAGCTGCTCGGCCTTCCAGGGACGCAGGGGCTCGAGGGAATGGGCGGTCATCACGTGCGGGACTCCGTACAGGAGCTTGGCGAGGTGGCCGCCGAGGTTGGCGTACCAGGTGTGGGAGTGCACCAGTTCGCGCCCTTCGAGGGCGGCGGCCATGGCGAGGTCCACGGAGAAGGTGCGCAGCGCGTCGTTGGCGCCGTCGAGCGCGGACCAGGGGCGGTGGCGCAGCAGGCCCTCGCTGCGGCCCTCGCCCCAGCTGTGCACGTCCAGCTCGACGAGACGGGCGAGCTCCCGGGCGAGGAACTCGACGTGGACACCGGCGCCGCCGTAGACGTCCGGCGGGAACTCACGGGTCAGCAGTCCCACGCGCACCCGGAACCTCCCGTCTCGGCGGCTGGTTCCCTCATGGTCACCCAGAGCGGGCGCCTGGGGAAGACCGCGGAGGGCGCGGGGAGCGGACGGGCCCCGGCGGGCGCGGCGGACGGGCGGCCCCGGGCGGGCGCGGGGAGCGGGCGGTTCCGGGTGGACTCGGGAAACAGCAGTCGCCGCAGACGCCCCCGCCAGGCACCCGGTAGTAGAGGCAGCAGCTGCGGCGCCGGAAGGACGTGCCGGTGAGGGTCCCGGTTCCGGCGAGCAGGGGGTGGGCCAGCAGGTCGGCGGTGAGCGACCGGGCGCGGGCGGCGGTGTCCGTACGGCCGTGGCGGCGGGCCCAGCGGTCCAGTTCGCGTCCGGCGCCGGCCAGGGCGGAGGCCGCGTTGCCGCGCAGCAGCCCGGCCGCGACGCCGTAGCGGGCGTGCACGGCCTCGGCGAGGGGCGCGAGGTGGGTGGTGAGCACGACGTCCGCGACGGTGGCGGCGTCCCCGGGCAGGGCGCTTACCTCGGGGAGCCACAGGTCGTCGGGGGCGGTGGCCTCGGGGTCCCACTGCAGCAGGCGCGGGTCGAGGTCCGGGACGTGCCCGTAGAGGGCGGCGCAGGCCAGGGTCACCGACCAGAGGCGGGCCGCGAGCCCCTGCTGGGCCACGGAGGCGGCGACCCGGGTCTCGGGGGTGCCGAGCGCGGCGGCGACCTTGCGGACGCGGAGGCCCAGCGGGTCGGGGCGCTGAACCGGAACGTGAACGTCCGCCGCCGGGTCCGCGTATCCCGGTGTGTAGGCGTCTGCGAGCGGCGCGGAGGTGGCGGACCGCCGCGGCGGCCCGTCTGCGAGCGGCGTGGAGGTGGCGGTCCGCCGCGGCGGCGCGGGCCGTGAGACGCGCAGGACGGAGAAGCCGCCGAGCGGGTGGAGGGCGGAGAGGCCGGGGTCGAGGTCCACGGAGAGCAGTAGTATCAGGGCCCTCAGGGGGCTGGTCCTGGGGTCCGGGGTCGGAAGTCGCCCACCCTGGGGAGGACGGCGGCCCCGTCGTACTCCATCGGTAGTAGGACCCAAAGAATGCTCAGGGACGACGACGGGAAGACCCTGGGACGGCATCGTGTTGTCCATGGATGACGACCGTTCGCCGCGCCGGGCCCAGCGCCCCCGCCTCACGCAGAGGAGCTGCCGATGAGCGCCCTCGCGTTGTCCGTGCTGCTGTCGCTCGTCTCCGCAGTGGCATACGCGGGCGGAGCGATCGTGCAGGAGCAGGTCGCGGCGTCGTCCCCGGGTGCTCAGTACGCTCCTTTGCGCCGGCCCGCCTGGTGGGCGGCGGTGTCGCTCAACGGCCTGGGCGGTCTGCTGCACGTGGTCGCCCTCGCGCTCGGCCCGCTGAGCCTGGTGCAGCCGCTGGGAGCGCTCACCATCGTGTTCGCGCTGCCCATGGCGGCGTTCTTCGTGGGGCGCAGGGCCGGTGCGACCGCCTGGCGGGGCGCGCTGATGGCCACGGTCGGTCTCGCCGGTCTGCTGTCCCTGGTCGGCGCCTCCGACGCGCAGTCGCTGGACACGGCGCAGCGGGTCGGGGCGGCGCTGGTCACCGGCGGTGCGGTCGTGGCGCTGATGATCGCCGGCCGGGCCGCGCACCGGCACCCGGCGGTGCGCAGCATCCTGCTGGCGACCGCGTCCGGCATAGCCTTCGGCATGTCCTCGGTCTTCACCAAGACGGTCGCGGTCGACTGGACCGGCGGGGTGACCGCCTCCGACCTGCCGTCGCTGACCGTGATCGGTGTGCTCGCCACGGCCGGCATGGTGCTCTCGCAGGCCTCCTACCGGGGCGCCGGTCTCGCCGCCCCGCTGGCCACGCTGACGGTCGTGAACCCGGTGGTGGCCGCGGTGGTCGGCATCACGATGTTCGGCGAGACGTTCCGCTACGGCACGACCGGCACGGCGCTCGCCCTGAGCTGCGGTGTGGTGGCCGCCGGCGGACTGATCATGCTGACGACGGAGCGGATCGCGAGGGAGGGCACCGCGGCGGCTCAGGTCCGGGGCGGGGAGCGGGGTCAGCGCGGCAGTGCGGTGGCTGTCGAGCCCGCGGTGCCCGCGTCCGCGGTGGTGCCGGAAGCTCCGGTGAGTGCGGTGGTTCCGGAAGCTTCGGTGGTTCCGGTGGATCTGGAAGCTCCCGCAACGGTGCCGGCAGCTCCGGTGGCCCGGCTGTCCGCCAAGGTCCTCGTGCCCTCCCCGGTGGCACCGCCGGTTCCGGACGCCGCCCCCGCCGAGGAGGCGTACGACGTCCGGACACCGGCGGAGAGCGACGACACGACGCTCTCCTACGGCCCCTTCTACGGCGGTCCGTTCATCCCGCCGCCCATGCTCAGCCGCCGACGGGTACGGATCAGATCCTGACGCCGCCGGCCCGCAGGTACGCCAGCGGGTCGACGTCCGAACCGAAGCCGGGCCCGGTCCGCACCTCGAAGTGCAGATGCGGGCCCGTGACGTTGCCCGTGGCGCCGGAGCGTCCGAGGCGCTGACCGACGCCCACCGACTGACCGGCCTTCACGGAGATCGCCGAGAGGTGTGCGTACTGGGAGTAGCGGCCGTCACCGTGCCGGACCACCACCTGGTAGCCGTACGAACCGCCCCACCCCGCACTGACGACCCGGCCCGCCGCGACCGACTTGACCGAGGTACCGGTGGGGACGGGGAAGTCGACGCCGGTGTGGTAGCCCTTGGACCAGGAGGAGCCCGCCTGGTGATAGGGCGTGCCGGTGGCGGCGTCGACCGGGGCCACGACGGCTCGGTGGGTGGTGGCCTTGCCGGCCTTGCTCTTGCCGGCCTCGGCCTTGCCGCTGTCGGAGGACGACTTCTTCGGCGCCTTCTGCCGCTCTTGCCGCTTCTGCTGCGCCGGCTCCCGCTTCTGCTCTTTCTGCTGCTTCTCCTGCTTGTCCTGCTTCTCCTGCTTCCCGGCCTGGGCGCCGGACGTCTTGGTGGCCCCGTCGCCGCGCAGTGACAAACGCTGGCCGGGCAGGATCAGGTCGGGATCGGATCCGATCGCGCCGCGGTTGGCCTCGTACAGGCGCTGCCAGCCGCCCCGGACCTCGTGGGCGTCGGCGATGCCGGAGAGGGTGTCGCCGGTGACCACCGTGTACATCCGCGCCTTGCCGGCCCGGGACTGCGGTGTGGTCTGCGGCTGGACGTCCTTGACCGAGCCGGCCTTCTTCACGGGGGTGACCGCGGGCTTGTCGGCGGACTTCTCGCGGGTTTTCTCGGGCCCCGCTCCCCCGGCCGGCCGGATGTCGGGCGTGTCGCCCCCGCGGGTCAGTCCGGCCCGCTGCGAGCACACCGGCCAGGCACCGGGGCCCTGCACGTCGAGCACCTTCTCGGCGACGGCGATCTGCTGTTCCTTGGTGGCCAGGTCGGCGCGCGGGGCGTACCGCGTGCCGCCGAAGGCCTCCCAGGTGGACTGGGTGAACTGCAACCCACCGTAGTAGCCGTTGCCGGTGTTGATGTCCCAGTCGTCGGTGGACTCGCAGGCGGCGACCTTGTCCCAGGTCGCCACGTCGGCCGCGTGGACCGTGCCGGTACCGACGAGGGGGAGGGCCAGTCCGGCGCCCCCCGCGGTGACGGTCAGTGAGGCGCGGTTGATCCTGTTCGGCTGATACCGGCGGTGCCGGCCGCGTACGGCCATGGAGGTCCCCCTCGACATTGCGTCAGGAGCGGCAAAAGTAAGCGCCGCGAACAGGCCATGACAAGACGGCAACCGGCCGGTTGGTCGCCCCGAGTGGCCGGGATCGGGCGGCCGTTGACCGGATGGTGCGTCGGCCCACTGAGGCGCTGGGCCCCTTCCGCCCGTACTGAAGTCCCGGAAGGAGAACGGGAAGCCGAAAGTGCGACCGGTGTCTCGGCACGTCAGCATGGTCGAGCGACGAAACCGGCGATACTGGCGGGCACCGGCCGCACGGACACCACGCACCACCGGCACAAGGCATCACGAACACAGGGCACCACAGACACAAGGCACCACAGATACCAAGGCACCCCAGACACAAGGCACCACAGACACCAAGGTCACTAGGAGCCAACGCAATGAGCACTACAGCGCAGATCGGCGTCACGGGTCTCGCGGTCATGGGCCGCAACCTCGCCCGCAACTTCGCCCGCAACGGCTACACGGTCGCGGTGCACAACCGGACCGCGTCGCGCACGCACGCGCTGGTGGAGGAGTTCGGGAGCGAGGGCGACTTCGTCGCGACCGAGACCGCGAAGGAGTTCGTGGCAGCGCTGGAGCGGCCGCGCCGCCTGGTGATCATGGTGAAGGCCGGTGACCCGACCGACGCCGTGATCCGGGAGTTCGCCCCGCTGCTCGAGCCCGGCGACATGATCATCGACGGGGGCAACGCGCACTTCGCGGACACTCGGCGCCGGGAGCGAGAACTGCGCGAGCAGGGCATCCATTTCGTGGGCACCGGCATCTCGGGCGGCGAGGAGGGCGCGCTGCACGGCCCGAGCATCATGCCGGGCGGCTCGAAGGAGTCGTACGAGTCGCTGGGCCCGATGCTGGAGAAGATCTCGGCGAAGGCGGCGGACGAGGCGCCCTGCGTGACGCACGTGGGGCCCGACGGCGCCGGGCACTTCGTGAAGATGGTGCACAACGGCATCGAGTACGCCGATATGCAGCTGATCGGCGAGGCGTACCAGCTGCTGCGCGACGTCGCCGGGTACTCCCCCGCGCAGATCGCGGAGATCTTCCGCACCTGGAACACCGGCCGCCTGGACTCGTACCTGATCGAGATCACGGCGGAGGTGCTGTCGCACGTGGACGCGACGGGCAAGCCGTTCGTGGACGTGGTGGTCGACCAGGCGGAGCAGAAGGGCACCGGCCGCTGGACGGTGCAGATCGCCCTGGACCTGGGCGTGCCGGTGTCGGGCATCGCGGAGGCCGTCTTCGCCCGTTCCCTCTCCGGGCACGCGGCGCTGCGCGAGGCCTCGCGCGGCCTGGCGGGCCCGAAGGCGTCGCCGCTCGGCGAGTCGGAGGCGGCCGCCTTCGCCGACCGCGTCGAGCAGGCGCTGTACGCGTCGAAGATCGTGTCGTACACACAGGGCTTCCACGAGATCGCGGCCGGCAGTGAGGAGTACGGCTGGGACATCGACCTGGGCGCAGTATCCGCGATCTGGCGCGGCGGCTGCATCATCCGGGCGGCTTTCCTGGACCGCATCCGCGCCGCGTACGACGCCCGGCCCGACCTGCCGAGCCTGCTGTCGGACGAGACGTTCGCGCAGGAGATCGCCGCCGCGCAGGACGACTGGCGCGAGGTCCTGGTCGCCGCGACCCGGCAGGGCGTACCGACGCCGGGCTTCGCCGCCGCCCTCGCCTACTACGACGCCCTGCGCGCCGAGCGGCTCCCCGCCGCGCTGACCCAGGGGCAGCGGGACTTCTTCGGGGCGCACACGTACCGCAGGACGGACCGGGACGGCGCGTTCCACACGCTGTGGGGCGGGGACCGGTCGGAGGTCACCGCGTAGTCCCTCTCCCGGGGCCCGCCGCAGGCGCGTCCCGCCCGTCACTCAGGTGAGCGGTGGCCCCGGCTCGGGGCTGGGTACGGGCTCGGGCCCCGGCGGAATCGGAGACGGCGAGGGCCCGGGAGGCCCGGGAGGATCGGGCGGCGGCTGCGGGCCAGGGCCAGGAGGCGGAGGCGTCGGCTGCGGGCCGGGCCCCGGAGGCTGGGGGGTCGGCTGCGGACCGGGCCCCGGAGGCTGGGGTGTGGGTTCCGGACCGGGGCCCGGGGGCGGAGGCGGAGGGGTCGGCTCCGGGCCGGGGACCGGTGGCGTCGCCGGGTCCGGGTGCGGCTGTGGGGGCTCCGGGTCCGGGCCGGGCGTGGGACCCGGGGTGGGCCCGGGCGGGACGGGATCCGGATAGGGGTTCGTCATGGCGCTGTCCTCCGGCCAGTCGGTCGACGTCGGCTCTCTGGACTTGTCCCCCGCCTACCCGAGGGCCGCCTCCCCACTCACCCGGCCGTACGAACCCCCGGGCCCGGGTGGCCCAGCGGGTGCAGCGGGTCCAAGCGACCCAGACGTGCCGCCACCGCCGCGGCGGCCAGTCCGGGCGCGGGGCTGGCCAGCACGGGAACGCGGGCCGTCGTCGTCTTCCCGGCAGACGCCATGGACGCCTGGGCCAGGACGATCACGTCCGCACCGGTCACGGAGTCGGCCGCCTCGGTCACCCGTCGCAGGTAGCCCTCGGTGTCGCCGGCCTCGAACCGCGGCCAGGCGTCGTCCACCAGCCGGGTCCGCGCCGTCACGGGGCGCCCCGTGCGCCGGGCCTCCTCCTCGATCAGGGCCGCCGTCGGAGCGAGGGTGCTCTCCAGGGCGGCGAGGACGAGCACACGCGGACCGATGGCCACCGCGGCGGCGGCCATCGGCCGGTCGACGCGCAGCACCGGTACTCCGAACCCGGCCCGGACCCCGGCTTCCTCGGCGACGCCGCCAATGGTGGAGCAGGTGCACAGCACGGCGCCCGCCCCTTCCGCCACCGCCCGCCCCAGCACGGCCGCGACGGCGTCGGCCACCGCATCGGGTCCTTCGCTCCGCGCCCGCTCCAGCAGCCCGGCGTCGACGTGATGCCGCAGTTCCAGCCCCGGATGCGCCGCGTCACGCAGCGAGTCGAAGACGGGAACGTGAACGGACGAGGTGTGCAGGAGCGCCAGCACGCGGGTCCCGTAGGCCTCTCTGCCGTCACCGTCGGATGCTGTCACCGTTGGGTGTCAGAACAGCCCGGGGTGCGCCACGAGCCACTCCTTCGCCGCGCGCAGCAGCTCCGGGTCGGCGGCGGGCGCCTCGTCCGGGTGCCGCTCGGCCCACTTCACGACGTACGGGCACAGCGGGGCGACCGTGACGCCCTCCCGCCGCGCGATCCCGTACAGCTCACGCGCCAGGGAACCGGCGATGCCCTGACCCTCGTGGGCCGGTTCGACGATCGTGTGGACGGGGACGAGGGCCCGCTCGGGAGCGTCGAGCACGAAGTACTCGATGCGGCCGACGACCTCTCCGGACGTGATCGCCTCCAGCCGTCCGGCCGCCCGGTCGTCACGGATCTCGATGTCACTCACGGCCACGCTCCTCGTCCCCGCGGGATCAGCAGGTCAGTACATCGGTACGTCAGGCCGACACGGCCTGAGGGCTGCGTTCCTGGTCCGAGCCCGGCACCGGCTCGGACGCGTCGGCACCCAGGGCGACGATACGGTTGTCGCCGTCCACGTGCACGACCCGGGGCCGCAACGACCGTGCCTCGGCGTCGGTGACCTGCGCGTAGCTGATGAGGATGACCAGGTCACCGGGGTGGACGAGGTGGGCCGCGGCCCCGTTGATCCCGATCACCCCGGATCCTCGCTCCCCCTCGATGACGTACGTCTCGAGCCGGGCCCCGTTGGTGATGTCCACGATGTGCACGAGCTCACCGGGCAGCAGATCGGCGGCGTCCAGCAGATCGGCGTCGACGGTCACCGAGCCGACGTAGTGCAGGTCGGCCTGGGTGACGGTGGCGCGGTGGATCTTGGACTTGAGAACAGTGCGCAGCACTTTGGACTCCTAGATGACGGCTCCCTGCCCACTTTCTGCAGGTCAAGGGCGGTATCACTCTACAATTGGCACGCGCCTGAGTCGAAGATTGTGAGGAACATCGCGTCACTTCGGTGAGCCGGCTCCCTGCCTGGGCTTCCGTACGAACCAGGCTGTTGTGGCTCGTCGATCACGCCCCTCCCCGAGCACTCTTCGCGGAACACGCCAGGACCGATGCTGACGAAACGCTGACTTACCTGACGGCATATCAGAAGCGTGAGGGCACGGCCACGAGGTGATCGGTGTCAGTGAGCGCCGCGGACGCGATGAGGACCGGCACCCCGGGGCTCGGTGAAGTCGAGGCGCAGCTAGCGTCCAACCGCCCGCATGACTTGCAGGTGCAGCAGGGACTGGATACGCCGGCAGCTCTGCTGAGGCTTTCGACGACGCCCACTACGGGCGCGTATCGGTCCGCCACGGACACGCCCTCGTGCGGAGCCGCACTTCCAGGGTACGCCGCGCTTTGTCAAATCCCCCTGGTGTCAGGGGAGGTGTCGTCTAGCGTCTGGTCTGTCGCGAAAGGATGGAGGCAGCGCTGATGAGCGGGAGCGATGGGAAACGGAGCCGTCTTTCATCCAAGGCGGTTCTCGCCGTGTGGGTGCGCAGTGGAGGCAGGTGCATGCTGTGCAACGCGTACCTGCTGGAGGGGGCGATGTCGGGACGGACGCTTCCTTTGGGGGAGGTTGCGCACATCGTTGGGCAGAGCACTGATCCGCGCTCGCCGCGCGGCGGGGATCTGTTGGAGAAGGCGTTGCGGGATGAGGCGGACAATCTGATGCTGCTGTGTGCCCAGCAACATATGGAGATCGATGCGAAGGCCGCGCTGGACGTCTTCACCGTCGAGTGGCTGCGCCGTGTGAAGCAGGAGCATGAGGACCGTGTCAGGCACTTGACCGCGTTGGGGCCGGAGAGGGCCACCACGGTGGTGCGGATGGTGGGGTCGGTACACGGAAATGCCGTTGAGCTGTCGCGGGAGACCGCTGCGGACGCTGTGACGGCAGGCCGCCGGTTTCCTTTGTATCTGGAGTCCTACTCCCGGCACGGTGTCGAGATAGATCTGCGGCACATTCCCGGCGAGCAGGCAGCCGCTGCCTGGGACGCGGAATCTGCCGCCGAGGCCAGCCGTCACTACTATGGGCAGGCGACCAAAGTCATCGATGACGTGGTCCGAAACCGGCTGCGACCAGGGATAGAGCGGGAATCCGTGCAGCATCTGAGCGTGTTCGGATTCGCGCGTCTGCCATTACTGGTCTATCTCGGGTCGCTCTTGGACGACACCGTGCCGACGCACATCTACCAACGCCACCGACACGAGCAGTCCTGGGTGTGGTCTGCCGAGAGCGGCCCGGTGACCGAGTTCGCCGCGCATGCGGTTCAGGCCGGGCAAGACCGGGACGAGGCTGTCGTCGTGATGAACATCTCCGGGATCATCGCGCCTTCGGAGGTTCCGCGGGACCTTTCGGCGCTGCGCCGCTACGAGATCAGCCCGATGGGCACGCAGGCCGGTCCGGACATACTGCGGTGCCGGGCGTCACTGCAACAGATGGAGGAAACGCTACGGACGCTTCTCGCGCGGCTGGAAAGGGAGGCTAAGTCGCTGCGCCGCCTGCATGTCCTGCCTGCCGTTCCCCTCTCCGCGGCTATCGCCCTGGGCCGTGCTCACCATCCACAGGTGCACCCGCAGCTCGTGATCTACGAGCGCTTGGCGGGCAGCTACGTGCCCACCTTGGAGGTGGGGCAGGTTCCCGGCTGACCTGCGCACGGCGGCCCGCCGTGCGGCGCCGTGCAGCGCCTTCTCATCAGGGCTTGGAGGTGTGTAGCCGCGGCCAGGTATGCCGAGTTCTGCCCGAGCGGCGCTGGGGGTGCGGGTCTTGCCGACGCCGGGCAGCCTCAAGGGGCTGGCGGCCCTGCCGGGGATGCAGGGCCGCAGGTCCAGAGACGCGGGGAGTGCTCCCTACTCGCTGTGAGGGATGAAGCGGTGTGCCGGGGCTGTCCCGGTGTGGGGCTGGGCGCACAGGTGGGTCCCGGATACAGGGTGGCGCATTTGGATGCCCAGCAGGGTGACCAGGGTGGCGGTGGTTGCCATCAGGTCGGCGGCGGAGCCGTGGAATGTGGGAGTGGAGCAGCCTCTTGTGGGGCGCAGTTCGTCGTCCGGAGAGGGTTCGGCCCACAATGCTTGGTACGCCTCAAGGTTCGGGGCGTTAAGGACGTGGCCGCCAGCGGTGTGATCGATGCTGGACAGGGGGGTGTGGGTGCCGGGGGCGGCGATGGTGAGGATTCCTAGGCTGGCGGTGAGGCTGTCCGTGGCGAGCTGGGCCAGGACGGCTTTGCGGTGGGGCTGCTGGGCAAGGAGGTCGAGGAAGCGTCCGGCGGTGATGCTGACGGTGGCGTCGATGATGAGGTCGGCTTGGTCCGCGGCGGTCAGGAGGGCGGGGTCGGGGGGCGGGGTGGCGATGTCGATGCGGATGTCGTCACGGATGGCCCGCAGGTGGGAGGCCAGTGCTGTCGCCTTGGTCATGCCGATGTGGTGTTCGGTGTAGTTCTGCCGCACCAGCAGGCCGCCGGTGACACGGCCGGGGTCGCTGAGGGTGAGATGTGAGGCGCCGGCCCGGGCCACCATCTCGGCTGCCCAGGAGCCGATGCCGCCGCAGCCCCAGATGTGGATGTGACAGTCCTGGAAGGCGCGGACGGGGCGGAGGGTGTCACGGCGGGTGGTGACTTCGACGCGTTCGTCGGAGAGGTAACACCATGCGATGGGGGCGTGGGCCAGGTCCTCGGGCAGGCTGCCCAGGCGGCTGGGGGTCGCGCGGCGTGCGAGGCGGCGCAGCGTGTCGCCGGCCTGGGGCGGCAGGCGGCCGGCGAGGAGGAAGGGGGACACTGCGGGTGTGGCGGGGTGTCGGACGGCGAGGACGAAGTACTGGGCGGTGCCTTCGGGGTTACGCAGGGCGCTGGCGGCGAGTGCGGTCAGCAGCGCCGGGGATGGGGCGTCGGCCGGTTGCGGGGTGTGGGCAGCGGCAGAGTGGGTGAGGGTGAGGAGTTCGGCAAAAGTGCTGCCCGCGCCCAGGGGCAGCGCGTCCGCTGGCAGGATCGGGGTGCGGTGGCTGTGGGAGTCTGCGGGGGCGCTGGTCAGGTCGAACCGGTCGGTGGTGCGCTGGGTGAGCCATGCCGTGGCCGACCGGTGGGAGACAGGTTCTCGTACGACGACGGTGGGAGTGCCCGGGGTGTGGTGCAGGACCCCGCCTACGGGGTGGTAGAGCGCCGTGGCGGGATCGAACCTGCCGGCTGCGGCGTCGGTGAGCCACTGCCACAGGCGGTTGATGACGGGGGCGATTCCGGCAGCGGGGTCCCATTCGCGGGCCGGGTCGAGGTAGAGGCACAGTCGATCACCCTGCAGGACGTGCGGGGTGCCGGCGAACCGAATGTGGGGGGTGCGCACCTGGGGCGGCATCATCGGGGTGGCGGGCAGAGTGAGGAGGAAGTCCTCACTCTCCTTGAGCTGCAGTCCTCCTGGAGCATGCGGCATGCCGCCGGTGCAGACACTGATGGGGATGGTGACCAGGCCGTCAGTGTCGGTACGGGGGCGGCCGGTGATGCGCAGGTCCGGCTCGTGCGCGGCCGCCAGCGCGGTGAGCTCCTCCAAGAGGCGACGCTGGGAGAGGCTGGGGCGGGCTGCGGGCGACTTGTGCTTGGTCATCCGGCACGTCCGGTGCGGGAGGTCGTGGTGATGAGCAGCGGGGTGGCGAACTTGGCCACCGTGGGTGTGGGGGAGGCGGCAGCACGCGGCTGGCTGGGGAAGGCGTCGCCGAACAGCTTGCGCCACAGCCGCACGCTGCGGTCGTAATCCGGCTCGTCGTAGGCTTCGCGGATCTCGCGGGCGTGGGCGTGGATTCGGGCCCGGAAATAGCTGTAGGTCGTCTGGTCCCAGCGGTGGTCGAAGGTGACGCCCGATCCGGAAGGGTCGGCGATGGAGGGCTTGCAGGGGCGCTCCTGCAGCCATAGGTCGAGGTCCTCGACGATGGTGAGCAAGGTAGTGGGCACGTCGCTGTAGCAGCCGGGGTCCATGAGCTTCTTGATCTCCTCGACGCGTTCGCCGAGCAGGGTGGTAAGGATGATGGAGCGAGTGCCGGTGAAGGAGCCGCGGTGGTTGCGCAGGTACTTCATCAGGCGGATGACCTTGCGCAGGTTGTTGTTCGCGATGCCGTCCTTCTTCTGCATCCAGGCGGTAAACCCGGCCGGGTTGGTCTGCTCCCAGGCGTTGGCGTCGCGGTTGACGATCACCTCGCGGCCGTCGGCCAGCTGAAGGTAGGGGACGATGTCGACGTGCATGGAGTTGGCGTAGCTGAGCTGCACGCAGCGGCACTTGCGGGTGTGAGGCATGGCGCCGTAGATGCTGTGACGGTGGAGCGCGGCGTAGACCTTGTCGATGTAGGTCTTGGGGCTGTCGGCCCACTCGGTGTTCTCCATGAGGTGGAGCATGAAGTCGGCGTCGAACTCGCTGTCGCCGACGGGGTTGATGATGGTGCGCTGTGCCCAGGAACCCTGAGGCTTCTTACCGCGGATGAGCGAGCCGAGTTCGGAGTCGGCCTTTAGGGCCTGGTAGATGGCCTCGACGCGTACGTCGAGGAGGGTGAGCTTGGCCTGGCTGAGGTTCACGGTGTTCTTGAGGAAGGCGTCGAAGTTCTTGCGGCACTGCATCGCGAGGAGTCCTTTCTGCGGCGAGCCGGCTTAGGGCTCAGGGTGACGAAATGGGTGTGCGGGCATGCCGACGGGAGACGTGACGGAATGGGGCATGAAGGGACCGCGAAGGCATGTGGGCTTGCCCGCGATGGGGCGCGGGGGTGCGCACATGTGCGTGCTTGCGCGAGGGGCCTGGAGTGGGCTCGCGGAGGGGGCCGGCCATGGCACTGGGCAGAGGGTCGGCCGATGCACAGCATCAGCGGATGGCCTTGGGTGACGGCTGACCATCGGGGGGGGAGCCGGTGCAGTCCGGACGACGATGCCAGCCATCGTGGCCAGGCACGCGTACTCGGTACTGCCCGGGGGTGGAATATCCCGTCAGCCTCACGCCGAGCAGGAGCCACCCGTTATGCACAGAGACCCGTCACTCTCTGCGGTAACAAGTACACCACGCGCAGCGACACTCACGCAATACCCTTTTTGAAGGTCAGTCTGGCTGACAACCCCTCACTGCGGGCCAGACAGTGGTTGGTTCGACTCCTGCCCCTCAGCCTTCGGCCTACCTGGGCAGGAGGGCCACGGTTCCCAATCGGGCGTGGCAGGCGGCGCCGGGAACGCGCAGCGCACGGCAGAGGGTCGGGCCGACGGCCGGGTACAGATGGTGTCAGTGAGCGGGACCGGAGACGATGCCGAGGTTCATCAGGCGGTAAGTCATGGCCACCTCACTCAACTGGAAACGCTTGGCCAGGACCCGCACGAGGTCGCCCGTCGTGCGGAAGCTAATGTGCTGTGCCGCCCGGCGGACCATGTCCTCCGGAGCCAGCAGCGCCGCAGCGAATCGGTTGGCGTCGACCTCCTCGCGGTCCGTGGCCATGCTCGAGACCGCGTTGCGGTAGTTCACGCGCGCGTCGGTGTCCAGAATAAGCGGGCGTCCTTCGTGCAGGCGCAGGTGCCCCAGTTCGTGCGCCACCGTGAAGCGCCGCCGTTCGAAGGGGTGCGCCTCGTTGACGCCGATGACGCAGGCTCCATCCTTGCGCAGGAGCATGCCAGAGACGTCGTCGTCCATGTGCTGCGGGACGACCAGGACGCCGAGGTGTTCGGCCAGGGCGAAGGGGTCGACTGGCGGGGCGTCAATCCGGAATTCCCGCAGCAGCCCGCGGGCCGCCAGGTCAGCCTTCGCCACGGGCACCCCTCCTCTTCGAGGCCTGCGCCCACACTGCGGCAACATCGGCGGCATGCCGCGCGGCAAGTCCGGACGCTTCGTTCAAGTGGAGCGAGGGAAGCAGGTCGGCAGGGTCCGCGTTGACCGCTGCGGCAATCAAAGCAAGCCGGTAAAGAGGTGGGGTCTGGGTTCCGGACTCGATGTTCGTGATCGAACCGCGCGTCAGCCCCGCCTGACGCCCTACGTACTCCTGCGTCACCCCGGCCCGTATCCGCGCCTCACGGATCAGCCGGGCAACGGTCTCGTTGAACTCCCGCTCGTCCACATATCCCCCAAGCGCTGCCAGTCTCACTGACAACCTAGTTCTCTGCCCTGCCCCCGACCAGCCCTGGGCGGTGACACGCTGACCGGTCCGGCCTGCTTCACCTGGCCGCCGGACGGCAAGGCTTGTCTGGGAATGGCGGGATGTCGTCAATCCACAGAAGGCGCACGGTACCTGCGGTGACAGGAGCACTGTCGAACGCCTACCGGGGCAGGGGTACAGCCATGCAGCGCGCCCGCGCACTTCTATCCCGCCGGGTGGTTCTGCGATGGCCAGCGCGCACCAAGATCCGGACCATTCCCGGACCAGCTCACGCCAGGAGGCCACACCGGCTGCCGTCTTGCCAGGTCAGCATGGGCACCCCGCTGTACTACCAGCGGGCGAGCAGGTCGAAGGTCAGTAAGGGGAAGCACGGCAGGACGCATGCTGACCATCTTGCTGACCTGAGAGGGGCATGTGATGCCAACTGACCTGCGGCGACGCCAAATAGTCAGACGGCTCGCTGCCTGCATTATGCAGGTCAAGGGCAGTCTCGACCTTACACCGGGACACGCCGGTCGAGGATTGTGAGGATTATTGCTCCGCTCGGACGGGATAGCTTCACGCCTGGGCTTTCGCGCCGCGCCGGCGCCTGTTCGGGCAATTGTCCGGGAGAGCTCAGCAACTCATGCTGACCGGATGCTGACTTGCCTGATGAGCCATCAAAGGTGCAGGAGACCACTCAACACACGGACGACGTGCGTCCACGCGCCGACCAGTCGGGCACCCGACATCGCTGTGGTTCGTGGGACACTGTTCCTTTTGGTCATCACCCGGTCGGCGCTCGACCGCACGGAAACCTGCTTGCTGCCTGCCGCCCGCCCGAGGCTCCTCGGCAGCGTGGACCTCGCGAGTGAGGCGGGGCCAAGGCGCTGACACCGGACCGCCCGGGCCAGAGTCCAGCTCACGCGCCCCTGCGCACTTGCGTGCGCCGCTCCTCCCTTCCGTACGGTCCAGCCGATGGCGAACCGCCCTCGCACACCGTGAAGGAGAGCTGTTGAAGCCGCCCGAGGAAGTGCTCCAGGACCTGACCCGGCCCTCGAACGTCTCCGTCCACTCCGACGACGCTCTCATCGGGAAGGTGAAGGCCGCCATCACGGCGGACGACGAGAAGCGGAAGGAAAACGAGGACGAGCCGCTCCGCCGGAAGCCCGCCATCGTCCCGATCCTGCCGACAGAGCTACCCCGGCAGTTCGAAGTGACCCTCTGGGACGTGCTCCACACCCTCGCCCGGGCCACTGCCCTGTCGTGGCGCGGTGCGGGCCGGGGGCTGGCGGAGCACTGGGGCGCACTCAAGTACACCCAGGCCCTGGCCGGCGGTCGTGACTCCTTCCTCGGCCTCACCGATGAAGGCCACCGCATCGCGGACCACTACAAGTCGCTGCAGTCCAGCGAACTCGGCATCGGCTTCGCGCTCACGCTTAGCGAGCACATGCTGCGCAGCCGTTTCCCCGACCATTCGGTGACGATCGCCCCCGCAGACACGACGTTACGCGCGGGCTGGGCCCTCACCAGCAGAGACAAGGGCGAGAAGGTGAAGTACCGGTATCGTCCCCAGTACTTCGCCGAGGTCTGGCGGCCGGGCGAGCCGTCCCTCGCCATCCCCCTCGCCTGCAAGGGCAACCACAGCGACTCCGCCACTTCCGCCGAGCAGCTGGCCTCCGCCTCGGCCCACGCTGAAGCGGTCCACATCGGCGCGTGGAACGAGACTCCCGGCCTGCTGTTCAGCACACAACTTCCGACGGACGGCGGCACGATGACCGTCTACGCCCTCCAAGCGCCGGGCAGTGGCGGTCGGCTGTCCCCGGCAGAGGGACGGGAAGCGAACCGGAACGCCCCGCCCCTCCAGGCGAACGTGATGCCGGACATCCATCCGCCGGCCGAGGGCCTGCTGGCACCGGAGACCGTACGGGGCTGCCACGTGCAGCCGAAGGACTACGCCTGGTTCCAGGAGTCCCTGGCCCACACCACCGCGGCGGGCCTCATGGCCTTCACCGGCTCCGGCCACGCCACCGCCCGCCACCTGACCGACCGACAGGGCCGCAAACGCTACACCGGTCTCGAACACGCGGCCAGCATGAGCGTCCAGGACGCCGCCCACACCCTCTTCGGCAACGAGTACGTCGGCACCGACCACGTCTTCCGCCTCAACGGCCCCCGCGTCGAGGCGTTCTCCGGTGTGGACGAGGGGGTCTTCCGACTCCTCGCCAGGGGCGACATCGAGCAGTACCGCGCCCTCGTCCACGCGACCCGCCATGTCCGCCCCCGCCTCACCATCGACGAGGACTGGGGCGGTCCGGTCTCAGTCCACGCCGACGGCTCTGTCTTTGCCCTGCGACTGTTGCCGGGGCAGAACGAGGAACCCTGCGCGTCGTCGGCTCGCTGACGCACCGCTGAGACGACAGTTCCGTCCAGACGGCCTCTGGGCGGACGACCAAACCACATGACGGCCAGCAGCGTGGGCCTCGACTCGCGGTGACGGTGTAGGCGCGGGCGATGCAGAGCATGGTCTTGCTCACCCGCCCCGAAGGACGGCAGCGGATCCAGCCGGAAGCCTTCCGACCAATTCTTCAAGGTGGCCGTTACCGAGTTCCACCGTTGAAGCCCGGACTGGACCTGGGAATGCGAGCGGGTGCAGTGTTTGACCGTTACCGCAGCCCGGTTTCGCCGTGAGTCCACTGCGGGGTATCGCGCGGCCGCCATGCACATCCGTCGTGCAGGGCAGCCACCCACCGTGGACGGCTCCGGGTGGGAACCTACTGGCTACACCGCATGCTCTCGCTGCAACGGCGGTGGAGGGGATGGACGCGATGACCGCCTCTCAGGCGTTCTCGTCGTGGATCCGCGCGCCCAGATCCTCCGCCCACTCCAGCGCCCACGCCTTGAGTTCTTCGATCTGCCGAGAGGTGAGCCCGTACGCGGTGTAGTCCTCATCCTCGTACCAGTCCGCGCCGATCAGCCGGTCCCGGAGGTCTTCGAGGCTGAACTCGTCGTGGGCGCGACGGCGGCCCAGGGATTCGAGGTCGGCGGTGGAGCGGTGGCGGGAGGCAGCCTGGACGTCGATGAGGTCGCGGACGGTGCCGCGGTCGGCGAGGGCCCGGACCTTGGTGCCGATCACGTCGTCGAGGGAAAGAACGGGGCCGTAGGGGGTATGGGCGGGCGGAGCCCAGAACGCCTCCTTGAGGACGTCGACCTCACACTCCTCGCCGGTGTCCGGATCGGTGACGAGGAACCGGCCGCTGAGCGCATCTGTCTGGACGTGCGTGGTCCGCCATCCGCGCGTGCTGAGCCCTGCTGTGAGTGAGGCGACGATCTCCTCCATCGGAGCGGAGTTCTCGGTGGCGACGTCGAGGTCACGGCTGAAGCGTTCGACCAGGCCGTGGGCCTGCACGGCGTATCCCCCGGTGAGGACCAGAGGGTAGGGGGAGCCGAGGTCGAGGATGTCGGCGAGGAGACGCTCGTGGAGCGGAGTGAGCTTCACGCGGCGGTCGTGTCGGCCGGAGCGGTGCGGAGCAGCTCGGGGAAGGCGTCCTCCCAGACCTCGCGGATGTAGGGGCTGATCAAGCGCCGCAGCACGGGCCACTGCTCGGTGAGCAGCCGGTGGTGCAGGAGGGTCACCAGGTCCTCTCGCAGTCCTTCGGCGAGGACGGTCCGGTAGAGCGTCATGCGGGACTTCGGACGGTCCAGGCTGTAGCTCGTCCGTCCGGACCAGACGATGTGGAGCGGCAGGTCCACGTTGCCCTCGACGGGGCCGGTCAGTTCCTGCAAGCGCTCGGGCAGTCGGCTGCGGTAGCGGTCCCGCAGCACCTCGGCGCGGGGGGCGGTGATCGTCGCGTCCATGCATCCAGTATCGCTGCTCGGAGGCGGCGGCATGGCGGATACGGGGGTCTCCTGTCGTACGTACGTACGTCGGGCGGGCGCCCGCCCTTCCCTCGGGCATCTCACCCAGTGGGCGCTTGGCGCATCATCGCCTACCCGTACAGGCCCACAGGTGGCGCGGCAACCGGCTGCCCTGCAGGCCCGGGACCAGCCCCGCTCGGGGCGCGGGTGATCATGACGCAGCAGGTCACGCGGAGGGCCGCCACGGCGGGTCCGGCTGCGGCCTGGTGGGAGTAAGAGACCTGTCGAGGTCAACCATCATGGCGGCCACCCGTCAGCAAGCTGGGACGCTCCCGCGCCTGATGCTGACCGTTTGCTGACCTCAGCGGGGTCATCAAGCCTCTGACCTGCAAAAACACCCAGATGCTAGATCTTGGACTTGAAGACTGTACGAAACATGAAGGAGCTCCAGTTTTGTCGGCTCCCTGCCTGCCGTGCAGGTCAAGGGCTGTGTCCGCAGCGTACCGGACGGGTCGCGACCGGCGTCTGGGCGTTGGCCGCCGCGGACCGCCGTCCTATCCCTTGTGCCGGGAGGCGAGCGGGTCGCCGGCCTTCTGCACGGCCCTGGCGATCCAGGCCATGGCTTCGGGCACGTCGTAGTTGCCGGCGTGCGGCTGGTTCCAGGCGAGCCGGTAGTCCAGGTCCTCGACCTGCGGGTCCGCGGCGAGCGCACGGTCGAGGTTGACCGAGACGGTGAACGCGGTGTCGCGGTCGCGGGTGCCGTGACGCACGTACCAGTTCGGGGCGGTGTCGGCACCGGTGCCGACGAAGTCCATCGGGTTGATCAGGTGGACCTGGTCGTCGACGGTGGTGCTCTTCTTCGCGGTGTACCGCTTCCAGGTCAGGCCGGTGTCGTCGAGGCCGCTGCCGTCGCCCGCGACGTCGTTGTGGTTCCAGCTGTACTCGGTGTAGTTGAGGTACTTCTGCGTCGGCGGGCCGAAGAGGTCGGTCTCGGTGCCGCTGGTGGTGTTTCCGTCGACGCCCACGGCGTCGAAGGCGGGGGTCGTCTTCAGGGTGGCCTGGGTGGCGACGAAGACGAGGTACTTCGTCATGTCGACGGAGCGCACCGTGCCGGTGGCGGTGTCGACGTCGATCCAGTCGTTGACGTACGACTTGGTGGTGGGCGTGCCCCCGGGGGCACCGGAGGTGATCTCAAAGGTGCCGCCCAGCGGCGGGATCGTGTGGGTGGGGTCCGCCTTCAGGTAGGTCTCGGCGGAGCGGACGACCTCCTTCTTGATGGTGTCGAGCAGGGTGGCGGTGGTGAGCCGGGAGCCATCGGGGTTGCGCAGTTCGAGGCTCCTCTCGTAGGCGGCGAACCGCTCCGCGATCGCGGCGGCGTCCTCGGGCGAGGGGTTCGAGCCGGTGGCGTCGCGGGTGCCCAGGACGCTGTACAGCCACTCGTAGGCGATGTCGGCGTTGCCGAGGTCGGTGATCGGGCAGTACGCGTTGACGGCGAAGACGTCGTCCCGCAGGGTGCTGCGGCCCTTGGCGTCGATGCCGGCGGCGCCGATCGCGGCGAGGTAGGGGTGGTACTCGGCGCTGTTGCCGGACGCGCCCAGGATGGACACCAGGGCGCCGCCGCCGCTGGTGCCGTTGACGACGATCCGCTCCGCGCTGCCGGGCATCGTGGCGTCGTTGAGGCGCAGGTAGCGTACGGCGGCCTTGGCGTCGGCCACCGCCGCCGGAGCCTTGCCCGGGGCCGAGCCGTCGGCGCCGACCAGGCCACGGCTGCGGTTGGCGACGTCGACGAAGACGTATCCCGCCTTCAGGGCGGCGCCGACGTTGCTCGTCGCGCTGTTGTAGGAGGCGCCCGCGCTGACGCTTGCCCGTATGTAACTCGCTTTCCAGCCGCTGTTGTTGACGGCGAAATAGATCGGTGCCCGCTGGTCGCCGAAGGCGCTTTCGGGGACGAAGACGTTCATGCTCTGGTAGCCGCAGGCGGTGTTGGGGATCGTGGTGGTGCCGCCGCCGGGCCCGCCGGGCTGCTGGGCCGCCGCAGCGACAGGGCTCGCGACGTAGCAGATCTCCTTGTACCAGCGCACGTTCACCGGCCGGCCGTCCACCACGACGGTGATCGTCGTGTACGCGGCCGAGTCGAAGTCCAGCGCGGCATCCTGCGGGTCGACGGCGTGACCGCGGCCGGCGGCGGGCGCCGCCCCGGCGACGGAGGTCGGCACCGCGACCGCCGCCAGCACCAGGGAGCCCGCGAGCGCCACGCTTCCGAGGAGGCGGCCTCGGAACGCGGGGCGTCCTGTGCCTGTACCCGCCGGGTGAGTGAACGCGTCCCGTCCGACGGACGCCGAGAGCCTCTGCATGGGTCTCCCCTCATCGAGCACCGAGTGCTTCGCCAAGGCCCCGGTCCGGGGCGTGACGCACGCTACAAGATTGTTGACAATATGCCCAGCAATCTCGCAGGCATTTTCCGACTGGCCGGTGCCGGGACGTTGACGGAGCCGTCGCAGCGCTCGAAGCACCGGGTCGGCTTCCTCCTCAGAGGACTTCGTCGCTCCACTGGTCCAGCAGGGCATCGGTCGCGTCCTCGCTGGGCTCCGCGGTGCCGTCGACCAGGGCCTGCTCGGACCAGATGACCTTTCCGCGGGGCAGGTAGCGCGTCCCCCAGCGCTGTGCGAGGCGGGCCACGAGGTACAGGCCCCGCCCGCCCTCGTCAGTGGTGGCCGCCCGGCGCAGATGCGGTGAGGTGCTGCTGCCGTCGGCGACCTCGCAGATCAGGGTCCGGTCGTACAGGAGGCGAAGGGTGACCGGCGGGCTCCCGTAGCGGATGGCATTGGTGACCAGCTCCGAGACGATCAGCTCCGTGACGTAGCTGATGTCGTCGAGCCCCCACGCTTGCAACTGCCGCCCGCACGCGGCACGGACCTGCGGCACGGCCGCAGCGTCGGGAGGGACCTCCCACTGAGCCATCTGATCCGGCGGGAGCATGCGGGTACGGGCCACCAGCAGCGCGACGTCGTCCCGGGGTTCGACGGGAAGCGCAGCGGCCATGACGGCCCGGCAGGTCTCCTCGGGGTCCTGGTCCGGATGGCCGGACAGCGCGTCGAGCAGCAGATCGAGGCCGAAGTCGATGTCGTGCCCGGGCCTCTCGAGCAAACCGTCGGTGTACAGCACCAGCCGGCTTCCCTCGGTGATCTGCAGCTCGGCGGTCTCGAAGGGTTCCGCGCCTCCCAGGCCCAGGGGCGGGGAGACGGGCACGTCGGGCAGGTGTACCGAACCGTCCGGGCGGACCAGCACCGGCCCCGGGTGCCCTGCCCGTACCATGCCGGCCCGGCCGGAGGCGGGATCGTAGATGGCGTACAGACAGGTGGCTCCGCTGACACTCTGGCCGCTGTCCTCGCCCACTTCGCTGTCGTCCATGCGGGTGACGAGTTCGTCCAGGTGGGCCATGAGTTCGTCGGGTGCCAGGTCGAGCGCCGACAGATTGTGCACCGCGGTGCGCAGCCGGCCCATGGTGGCTGCCGCGTGCAGCCCGTGGCCGACGACGTCACCGACCACCAGGGCCACGCGCGCGCCCGGCAGTGGAATGACGTCGAACCAGTCGCCGCCCACGCCCCCGGACTCCGTGGGCAGGTAGCGATGAGCCACCTCCACGAAACTGGAGGCAGGAAGGGAACCTGGGAGCAGACTGCGCTGGAGCGTCACGGCCATGGAGTGCTCACGGGTGTACCGGCGGGCGTTGTCGATGGCCACCGCAGCCCGGGTGGCCAGCTCCTGGGCCACTTCGAGGTCGTCCTCCTCGAAGGGCTCGGGCTTGTGCGCCCGCCAGAAGCCCGCGACGCCCAGGAGTACACCCCGAGCACACAGCGGGACCGTGATGAGCGAGTGGATTCCGTGCTCGACGATGCGCCGCCCACGCTCGACATCCCGGAAACCGAAGCCGGGCACGTGTCCGGGCACGTGCCCCACCACAGCGCGCAGGTCGGGATCGATCAGTCCCCGGCCGGTCTTCAGGTCACCCGCCCCGGACTCCGGCGGAACGAACACGACGCTTTCGCCCACGGGAGTGAACGGAGCGTCCTTGCGGATGCCGGCAGCGGCAACACGGCGAAGAGACCGTTCCGCACCGGTCGGTTCGTCACCCCGCAGTACCGGCTCTGCGAGGTCGACGGTCACGTAGTCGGTGAAGTCCGGTACGGCCGCCTCTGCCAGTTCTTCCGCGGTCCGTGTGACGTCCAGGGTGGTGCCGATGCCGATGCTCCCGCCGTACAGCACGTTCAGACGTTCCCGCGCTGCCTCCGCCCGGCCGGAAACTGCGCTGAGTTCTGTGGAGTCCCGCAGGGTCGCGACGCTCCCGGACGCACCGTCGTACCCGTCCAGGGGCCTTTGGTTCACTGCCAGCACCCGGCCCTCGGACAGGTGGACCTCATCGGTGGCCTCCCGCCCGGATGCCAGCAGATCGGAAATGGGCGGTGCAAGATGAAGCTCGCTCACCCGGTGGCCCTGGGCATCCGCAGGCAGGTCGAGCAACCGCTGCGCCTCCTCGTTCACCAGCAACAACCGGCGATCGGCGTCCACGATGGCGATGCCTTCCCGGGCCGCGTGCAGGACCGCGTCGTGATGTCTGTACATGCGCGTGATCTCGGCGGGACCCAGACCGTGGGTCTGGCGCAGCAGACGTCTGCTGACCACCACAGCACCGGCGGTGCCGACGATCACGGCGGCGGCGGTGACACCGAGCAGCGCGGGCAATTGCTTCATGGCTTCGGCGCTGATGCTCGTCACCCTGACACCGACGGCGACTCCGCCGATCACAGAACCGTCGGTGTCCCTGATGGGCATGAAGGTGCGCATCGCGGTGTGGCTCCCCGTCTCGTTGCGCCCCCTGACGGTGCGGCCTTCCCGCAGTGCTTGGAGGTCCTGAGTGACGGGGATGCGTTCGCCGATCAGGCTGGGGTCGGCCTGCGTGTAGCGGATTCCTTGCTTGTCGACGATGACGACGAAATCGAGATCGGCGGCCTCACGCACCTCTTCGGCCCGGGGCTGCAGTTCGGCGGTCGGATCGGGTGATTTCAGGGCGGTGACGATTCCCGGAGCGTGGGCGAAGACCTCCGCGGCGGCGAAGGACCGATCGGCTGCGGAACGGGTGGCCTCGCGTTGCACGGTCATCACCAGCAGTACGACGGCCACGACCGCAAGGAGCAGGACGATCGCGACCTGAAGTACGAACATCTGACCGACGACGCTGCGTGTACTCAGGAGCGATCCGAGACCGCTCCACCGTCCGGGCGGAGTCGGCTTCGTACGCCGAGTGCCGGCCGAATCTCGCAGCCGACTGAACGAGTGCACATCCACCCTTTTCACCTGCGCAGCAGGAATATGGATGAGAAGAGTAACGAGAGTTCGAGGAGTGATCGTCCCGCGACAAATACCCAGCGAAGATGCTATCCACATACCGGTGACCCCGCCATTCCTCCCCTCTCGTCCGCGCGACAACCCGAGGCGGCCGGCCACCCACGAACTCAGCTCTTCCCGCTTCTCCTGCTATCATCACTAAAACGATCTGGTTGTCCGGGCGGGACTGCGCCGCCGAGGCCGGTCGATCAGCCGGCGGCCCCATCAGGTCAAGGCAGCGATCATGTCGCCTGACCTCGCAAGACCCTCGTACGGCTCCGAGGCGAGGAGGAGGGGAGAAACCCCATGGACCGTCTCCTGCTGATGCGCACGTTCGTCACTGTCTCGCAGCTCGGCAGCTTCAGCGCGGCCGCCAGAGTTCTCAACTCCTCGGGTTCGCTCGTTTCGCGTCACGTCGCGGAACTGGAGCGGCAGATCGGTGTGCGACTCGTCAATCGCACGGCCCGCTCCGTGACTCTCACCGAACCAGGTGTGCGCTACTCGGATTTCGCCACTCGCATCCTCAAGGAGATAGAGGCAGAGGACGCCAGCATCGCGGATCTGCATGATCGGGCGGAAGGAAGCCTGAGCGTCATCTCCCCCAAGTGGATCGGAAGTCTTGACGTCGGCGACGCGATCGCCGCGTTTTCCGCCGCGCACCGCAAAATTGCCGTGCGCTTCGAGATGGGCGGCATGTCGGACCGAACCTACGACTTCCTGGACAGCGGCTTCGACGTCGCACTGCACACCCGGGACCTGCCGGATTCGGGCGTCCGGCTCAAGAAGATCACTTCCCTCCCGTTCGTCCTGTGCGCCTCCAAGGACTACATCGACCGGCACCGCTCGTTGGCACACCCGAACGACCTGGCTGCACATGACTGTCTCGTCCACGTGAACGAACCTGTCTGGCGACTGGGCCATGGCCCGGGGTCCACCCTGCACAAAATCCGCAACGTGGTGTTCTCCTCCAACTCCTACTCCGCCCTGCAGAAGGCGGCGATCCACGGTCGCGGCATTGCTCTGCTGCCGCTGCGGTCGGCCTGCGACGATCTGCTCGCCGGCAATCTTGAGATACTGCTCCCCGGCCACGCCGTCCCCGAACGCTCGCTGTACGCGATCTACGGCCCCGGACAGCCCGCGCCTCGCAAGGTCACCGTCTTTCTGGAATTCCTCAGCGAGTGGTTCAAAGGCTCACTTCACCAGGCCGCGGGCCCGCAGCCCCAGGTAGGTCAAGGATGTGGCGGCGACCACGCCGGACGAGGCGACGAAGACACTGCCGATGCCGGTGAGACCCGCCAGTCCGCCCAGCGCCACCGCGCCGAACGCTCTGGAGAGGTCCATGGCCATGAACAACGTGGCGTTCGACCGGCCCCGCCTCGTCCTGTCGGCGGACAGGACAGCGAGCGCGTTGATCCCGGGATGAGCCGTGCCCATGCCCCAGCCGTAGCAGGCGCCGGCGGCCATGAGCACCACCAGGTTCGGTGACCAGCCCACGAGCGCGAGAGCGACGGCGACCGACCCGATGCCCGGGGCGATGGTCCATGCCGTTCCGAAACGGCGCTGCATCCGACCGGTGCAGAGCCGGGCGGCCGCGAGCGTCACCGCGCTCGCGGTGAAGAAGGAACCGGGGTTGGAGATGCCGCGCCCGACCGTGTATGCCGCCATGAACGTGTTGATGGACGTCGGTCCCAGCATGAGGAAAAACATGATCATGGCAGGGCGCCACACGTTCCGCTCTATGACCCTGCTCCACCAGGGCTCCCGGGCTCGGACCGCCTCGGCCCCACTCGACGGGGGACCGCCCGTTTCCGGTTCTGTCCCGGCCGCGGCGGGTACAGCGCGGTCGTCCCTGCTCTGGCCGGCGCGCACCTGCGCCGCCACGCGCTTCAGCGGAATACGGAGGACCAGGTTCAGCGTGGCGAACCCAAAGACGAGAGCGAACACCGCGCTGTACCCGTAGGCGTTCTTCACCGCAAGGGCGAGCCAGGGAGCGAAGAGTTGGGCGACCGTCTGCTCCATGCCCAGGTAGCCGATTCCCTCCGCCATTCGGCTCTCCGGAATCAGATCCGTGGCGAGCGTCATCACGGCCGTGCCGTTGAAGCTGAAGCCCAGCCCCTGTATCACACGAACCGCCAGCAGCATCCACACGGGCATCGCGAGCGCGTACAGGCCGGTCGCGACGCAGAACAGCAGGGAACCGAACACCATCACGGCGAAGCGGCCACGGGTGTCCACGAGTCTTCCGGACAAGGGCCGCACGACCATCGCCGCCATCATGTAGACCGTCGTGGTCAGCCCGGCCACCGTGGTGGAGGCGCCGTGCTCGAGGACGTAGAGCGGCACGAGTGTGATGAGCATGTTCGTGCAGATGCGCAGCAGTCCGTTGGACGTCATCAAACCGATGAAGGGAAGCGTGAAGATCGGTTCCTTCGGCTTCTCCGCCCTCGCGGCATGCGTATCTGCTCGGCTCTGCGCGTCCGTCACTTGAGTTCCGTGCCTCCGTCCTGTGTTTCGCAGCCGCGGGTGGGCCACGCCCCGCATCGAAGTGGCGCGACGATGGCACGGACGGGCTGACGTCGGGGTTCCCTACACTTCCGACGTCTGCAGTGGGTCGGCCGTGTTCGTGGCCAAGTCGCCGCCCGTGACACCGGATCCGGATTCGGATTCGGATTCGGATTCCGCGCCGTTGCGGCCCGCCCGCAGCAGCAGGGCTCTGCGTGCGGAGCCGACGTGGTGACGCATCGCGGCGACGGCCGCGTCGGGGTTGCGCGTGAGGATCGCGAGGAAGATGGCCTGGTGTTCCTCGAGCGAACCGGAACGCGGATGCGGCGCGGAGAGGTTGCGGTACTGCCGCATCACGAGGGGGTAGAGGAGTCTGTCGTAGGCCAGGGCCAGGGTCTGCTGGTGAGCCGCGAGCTTCACTTGCTGGTGGAAGGTGCGATTGCCCTGGGAGTATCCCGCCTGATCCCCTCGTGCCTGACAGTCCGACATGGCGTCCAGGGTTCGGCGCAGCTCCTCGGTCTCCTCCTCGGTCGCGCGTTCGGCGGCCTTGCCGGCCAGAGCGGATTCCAGGGTTTCGCGTGCCTCCAGGATGTCCATCGCCTCCTCGACCGAGAAGTGGCGTGTGCGAACACCTCTGTTGACTTCGCTGGTGACGTATCCCTCCTGGGCCAACTGGACCAGGACGGCTCTCATGGTGGTCCTCGAGACGCCGAACCTCTGGGTCAACTCCGCCTCGGTCAGCCGCGTGCCCGGTTCGAAGCTCCCCGACAGCAGCAGCGAGCGTAGGCCCTCGTATGCCCGACCGTGCCGGTTCGAGGCGGCTTTGCCGGTGTCGACCGCCCTGTCGTCGGAACTGGCGTTCACATGATCACCTGTAACTCTCGAAGAGGAGTGCTGGCTACCGAGCAGTATGTCCGGCACTCGCGGCGGTGCCCGCCCTCGTTGTAAGGGAGTTGCGGGGCCGGCCACCGCCCGTTCGCACGGCTGACGCAGTCCGACAACCGGACTCCTTGAAGTTTTGTCCAACAATACCCGAGGCACCCGCGAGAGGTCACCGGTTAGCCACACACCATCTCGTGCAGACTTCTTGTCGGTCTCTTACGGCGGTGTTACGGTCGCTCGCAAGTTGTTCGACAATCTGCACAACGGCGCGTGACCGTACGCACCACGTACCACCACGCAGCCGCTGGGGCACGAACCGAGCCACAGCCGACGGACGCGCGGCCCGGGCCTGCCCACCCCTCTCACCGGCAGGACGACGGCCTCCGCCGAACAGCACCCCCTTCCCCTGAAGTTGCACGCACAACAACAACGAAAGGCTTGACGCAGACATGACACACAAGCTCAATCGTCGATCGTTCCTGGCAGCCAGTGCGGCAGCTGCCACCGCCTTACTGCCCAGCTCCTTCGCCGTGGCGGCCGCGAGCGCCGGCAAGAAGGGTGTGATGCTGATGAACCGCATCGGCCCGTCTTCGTCGACTCTGTACATCGCCAAGATCGACGGATCGAACGAACGCAGGCTGCTGGACAGCAAGAGCGCCGCGTTCGACCGCCACGCCAACTTCTCCCCCGACGGCAAGAGCGTGTTCTTCACCTCGGAACGCACCGGAGACGGCAACTCCAACATCTATTGGGGCAGCCTGAACGGATCCGGTCAGGCGGTGGGTGTCCAGCCCCTCGTCACCGGGCCGTCGGTGAACGACAGCGCCGTCCTTTCGCCGGACGGGCGCACACTGGCCTTCTCCTCCACCCGCTCGGCCGATCACCTCTCGAGGATCTGGCTGAGGGACATGAAGACCGGGGCCCTGACCAACCTGACCGGTACCGCGGCACTCGCCGGCGACCCCAGCAGTCCCGACTGCCACTTCCGGCCTGTCTGGTCGCCGGACGGGCAGTGGATCGCGTTCTCCTCCGACCGGAACACGGCCTGGCGCGGCCACGACGACGGCAAGGGCTGGGAACACACCCAGGAGCTGAGCATCTACGTCATCCGGCCGGACGGTACCGGCTTCCACCAGGTCGCGACCAAGCCCGGGTACTGTCTCGGCTCACCGAAGTGGTCGCCGGACGGCCGGCGGATCGTCTACTACGAGATCACCACCGAAGGAACCTGGGGCGCCCACCGCCCGGAGGACATCGGGGTCGTCGAGTCCCAGATCGTCTCGGTCGACGCCGAGACGGGCGCCGACCGCGTCGTGCACACCTCCGGGCCCAACCTGAAGGTCTCGCCCCAGTACGTGACCAACACCGAGATCGGCTACCTCGTCAAGGGCGGAGCCGACGAAGGCCTCGCCTACACATCCGGCAGGGCTCCCCTCAAACGGTCGCTGCGCTCCCCGGTCTGGTCACCCGACGGCAAGTCGGTGATCTACGAGAAGCAGGACTTCACCAGCCGTGAGCTCGACCAGGCCCTCTACACCTGGGACTCGGACTGGGAGTACCGCTTCTGCGACGTCTTCCCCATCGTCTCCCGGCAGGGCCGGCTCGCGATCACGGAGAAGCAGACCGGCTTCGCCAACTCCTCGATCGTCACCCTGAAGCCGGACGGCTCCGACCTCAAGGTGGTGTTCAACACCGCCGACAGCGGACTCGATCCGGAACTGCTGGCGAAGGGCCTGGCCGGCGCGTTCCGGCCCGCATGGTCGCCGGACGGAGAATGGCTCGCGTTCGGTCTCGGCGGATGGTTCCAGGAGCGCGCGACCATGGCGGCCGCGATCTGGCGGGTGCGCAGTGACGGCACGGGAGCGGAGGCGCTCACGGACGACTCCACCAACGCCGGCTTCCCGAGCTACTCCGCGGACGGCAACAGGATCGTCTACCGCGTGTGGGGACAGGAGAACGGCCTGCGCATCCTCGACCTCACCACCGGGTCGACGACCGTACTGACCACCGAGTCCGACAACCTGCCGGACTGGTCCCCGGACGGCAAGCTCGTCCTCTTCACCCGCAAGACCAGCGCGACCGACTTCGACGTGTGCACCATCCGGCCCGACGGCAGCGACCTGCGGGTCCTCACCAGCAGTGGCGCCAATGACGGGCACGCCGTCTGGAGTTACGACGGGAGCATCCTCTACAACAGCGGAATGTACGGCTTCCGGGAGGAGGCGGCGCTGTACGACAACACCTTCCAGCCCTACGGCCAGATCATGAGCATGAAGGCGGACGGCTCCGGCAAGCGACTGCTCACCGACAGCCAGTGGGAGGACTCCATGCCCATCTACCTCCCGCAGAGTGTGCTGTCCCAGTGAGGTGACACGACCCGCCCACCGCCTGGAGTGCGGTCGCCGTGTCGCGGGCAATGGGTGTCGCCCATGACCACGACACGGCGACTGCTCAGGATTCCTATGCCTGCCGGCGGAGCACGTCCTGGGTGAGGAAGAGAGGCATCGAGTCCTCCCACAGGCTGTCGGTCAGCATCCGCTTGCCGGAGCCGTCCGCGTTCATGCTGAAGATCTGGCCGTACGACTGGAAGGTGTCGTCGTACAGGGCGGCTTCTTCCCGGAATCCGTACATGCCGCTGTTGTACAGAATGCGCCCGTCGTGGTTCCAGACCGCGTGGGCGTCATTGGCGCCGCTGTCGGTCAGGCACCGCAAGTCGCTTCCGTCGGGACGGATGGTGTACACGTCGAAATTGACGCCGGCCGTCTTGCGGGTGAAGAGGATGAGCTTTCCGTCCGGCGACCAGTCGGGGAGATTGTCGTAGTCGTCGGTGAGCACGCGCGTCGTGCGGGTGCGTAGGTCAAGGATGCGCAACCCCTTTTCCTCCCCGCCCCATACGCGATAGACGATTTCGTTGCCGTCCGCCGAGTAGCTCGGAAAGCCGGAGTTGGATGTACCGTCCGTCAGTGTCTCCCACTCCGACCCGTCGCTGCGCACCCGTATGACGACGTTGCTCGGAGCGTCTTCCCGGAACCAGGTGCCCAGGCCGGACACGATCCACTCGCCGTCCGGTGACCACGCGGGCCGGTAGGCGCCGATCGAGCCCGGTAGCGGGTCGCTGATCTTGCCCGCGGGGTCGAAGACGACGCGGCGGTCGGAGCCGTCGGGGAGCATGGTGACGATCGAGGAGTTGCCGAGCTGCTTCTCCGTGATCGCGATGCGGCCCTGCCGGGACAGCACCGGGAAGACGTCGCAATGGCGGTATTCCCAATCCCGGTCCCAGCTGTACAGGGGCGAGTCCAGCGGTCGGGTCGTGAAGCCGACTTTCTCGTAGATCACCGACTTGCCGTCCGGCGACCAGGCGGGCGAGCGCAGGGACCGTTTGACGGCCGGCCTGTCCGTTGTGTAGGCGAGCCCCTCGTCGGGACCGCCCTTGACGAGGTATCCGATCTCGGTGGCGTCGATGAACTGGGGAGCCAGTTTCAGGCCGGGGCCGGTCGTGTGCTCGACACGGTCCCCGGTGGTGACGTCGACGGAGACGATCTGGGACTCGACGCGACCGATGCCCTCGGGACGGTGGGCGTTCCAGGTCCCTTCGGTGGTGATCTCGTAGTAGACGATCCGCCGGCCGTCCGGCGACCACTTCGGCGAGCCCAGACAGTATCCAGGCTTGCTCGCGACCTGACGGAAGCCGGTGCCGTCCGGCCGGATGACGTAGATGCTGAGTTCTTGCGTGTGCTCCCAGCCGACCCCGTTGTCGTGGCCCCGCCAGATCGTGTTCCGGTCGCTGGAGAACGCGATCCACCGGCCGTCGGGCGACCACGCGGGACGGAAGTAGCAGTCGGGGCCCGCGGGATCACCTGCCACCTCTTTGCTCGCCGTGAGATTTCGCAGTCTGTGCGAGCGCAGATCCAGCAGCCAGATGTGCGCCTTGTGGTCTCCGCGTGTGGAAACGAACGCCAGCCTGTTCCCGTCCGGAGACAGTGCGCCGACGTCGTCGACCGCGGGCCCGGTCACGAGCGGCTCGACCCCGCTCCCGTCGGCGCGAGCCCGGTACAGGGACGAGTTGCCGTCGCCGGCCCGTGCCGAGGTGAAGACCACCGATCGGCCGTCGGGAGCGAAAGTGCCGTGGTGGTCGAAACCCGTGTTTCGCAGCAGTTTGCGCTCGTTCGAGCCGTCGAGGTCGGAGATGAACAGATCGGACGAGGACGGTCCGATCCGGTTCATCAGCATCACGCCCTTCTTCCCCGGGCCCGCGGCCGCAACGGCGAACGGCCGGGGTAACAGGGTGGCACCCGCAACGCCCGCACCGGCCGCCAGGAATGCTCGTCGTTTCATGCTGGGTGACATGGATTTACCAGCTCCTGTTCGTCGACTACTGGATTTTCCGAATGGATACAGAAGAGGAATTAATATTGCCGCGCTGCCCCTACGCAGATTCCCGCCCGTTCTCTCCACAGTCGGCCGGAAACACGTCGCACCGTGTCATCGCACGTATTCGTTGGTCCAGTCGTCCGTGGTGATTTTCGCCCCGTCGGGCAGGGCGCCCAGTTCATCGACGAACGCGCGCGTCCTCCTCCAGGTCGGCGCGTCCATGTCCACGAACAGCGGCCACTCGACCTCCTGGATGCCGGCCTGCACCACCGAGTCGGGGACGCCGGGCATGACCTGTTTCGCGACCGGCACCACGGACGGGTCGTTCACGTGCTTGGCCAGGTAGGCGGTTCCTTCCCGCACCGCGCCGGCGAACTTCCTGACCGTGTCCGCGTGCTCACCGGCGAAACTCTTGCGTGCCACAACGACCTGGCCGTAGCCGGCATAGTCGCTCGACCACTCGGGCACCGTACGCGAGTTGGCCACCACGACCCCATCGCCGGCATGCTGGATCTGCAGCGGAAGCGGCTCCGAAGTGACGAACCAGTCGATCCGGCCCTCGTCGAGTGCGGCCTTGTCCGCACTCGGACTGGGCAGTGACACCCAGTCGACCTCGCCGGGGTCAACACCGTTGTCCTTGAGGAACATCTCCGCCTCGGCCTTCGTGTTGGCCGAGCTGGAACCGCCGGTCGACCCCTCCAGCGCCCTGGCCACGGTGTCCGCCGGAGACTTGGCGGTCAGCCCGTGCTGCTGGGCGAAATCCTTGCTGACGACGAGACCCAGCGGGTTTCCGAGCCCGTCCACCCCGACCGCGACCACTGGAGTGCCCTTGGCCAGGGCACCGAGGAAACCGGTCGGGCTGGAGTTGAGGAACTGCAGGGAACCCGACTGCAGGGACGGCATACCCGTCGCGGCCGTCACCGTCACGAACTCGACCTTCAGCCCCCTCTTGCTGAAGTAGCCCTGAGCATCCGCGACCCGCAGTGGAACGTCGAAGATGTTGCCCGCAACCCCGACGGTGACCGTGTCGGTCCCGTCCGAGCCGGGTGCGGCCGTGTCGCCGCACGCCGACAGCAACGCGGAACCGAGCGCCACGGTCGTCACCACGGCCACGGTCCGGCTGCCGGCGGCAGCCGACGGCGAGCCTCCCGCGAAGACTGGGGAACGTCTGTGGTGGAGCCTCATGGCATTTCTCCTGTCACCAGATCCTGAAAGCGGTGCAGCGGCACCGGACAACCGTGCGGTGTTGTGTGAGCACGTAGGCGCGGCGCAGGGCTCCGTAGTGGCTCCCTCGCTCGGAGAATCCCCCGGGGGGGGTCAGGAGCGTCCGGCAGCGTGCCGACGGCCTCCGACGCGGAAGGTGATGCAGTCCGGGTAGGGCACAGCGACCGAGTTGCCCGTGTCCGTGAGGCGCCCGGATGACGGGTCGACGCGGAAGAGGTTCACCGTGCCGCTCGCCTCGTTCGCGACGAACAACCACCGTCCGTCGGGGTGCAGGGAGAAGCTCCAAGGGGTGACGCCCCCGCAGGGGATGCGCTGGATCTCGGTGAGGAGGCCGGTTCCCGGGTTCGCCGAGAAGACGACCAGGGTGTTGTCGCCGCGGTTGGACGTGTAGACGAAGCGGCCGTCCCGGCTGACGGCCAGTTCGGCGGCGCTCGTCGTTCCCGTGTGGTCCGGCGCGTTCGTCGACAGGATCTGATGGGTCGTCAGCACACCGTGTCGTCGGTCCCAGTGCAGCACTTGGATGTCGGCGGTGAGTTCGTTCAGCAGGTAGACCGCGCGTCCATGCGGGTGGAAGGCCAGGCGCCGCGGGCCCGATCCCGGTGCCGTCGCGTAGGCGCCGGGGCCGTCGGGTGTGCCGCGGGACATCCGCCGTGTGGCGGCGTCGTACTCGTAGACGAAGACACGGTCGGCGCCGAAGTCCGCGACCAGTACGTAGCTGCCGCTGGGGTCGACGACCACGTGGTGGGGGTGGGGGCCCTGCTGACGCGGGTTGGGTCCGGAGCCGGTGTCCTGCACGCGGGAGGCCACGGAACCGAGACCGCCGTCCGAGTGCACCGGCACGGTCACCGCCGTGCCGGCCGGGAAGTCCGCGGCCAGCAGGGTCTCCGCGTCCGCGGTCAACCCGAAGTACGACAGGCCGCCGGTGACACCCGGGGCCGATTCGGTCGCGAGCTCGCCGACCTGGTGCAGCGCGCCCGAGCCGTCGTCGATGTGGAAGACCCTGATGTACCCGCCCTGCTCGTCGCCGGCGACGTAGAGGACCGGGCGGGCGGGGTGTGCCACGACCCAGTTCGAGCTGACCTGGGCCACGGGCCCGAGCGACGTCATGGTCCCGTCTCCGGGGTCAAAACGCACCGCGTGGACCTGGTTCTGCTTCCAGGTGCCGATGTAGAGCAGGTCACCGCGGCGGTCCGGTGCGGCGTCGGCCGGCCCGGCCGAGAGCAGCGGCGCGGTGGCCGCGGCCGACACCGCGATGGCTGCCAGCACTTTTCTGCGGGAGGGGCGCCGGGGTGGTGGTTCGCCCTCCTGGGAGGCGCCGGGTGGAGCGTGGGGGAAGTCGTTCATCGGGATGCGCCTTTCTCCTCGTGAGATGTGCGAGTTCAGCTCTTGGGCTGCGGACGGCGGCGGGCGGCGAGTCCGAGGCGCTTGAGCGCGTATCCGTCGAGGGCGGACAGGACGCCGTTGAGGGTGAGTGTCATGGCGACGAGGACGATCAGGCCGGCGAACTCGCGGGCCGCGTCGAGGTTCTGTGCCGAGGTGAACAGTTCGTGCCCGACCCCCTCGGAGGAGGCGATGAACTCGGCGCCGATGACGCCGAGGATGGCCAGCGGCCCGCCCGTCTTGAGTGCGGCGAAGAACGGGGCGGCCAGGGTCGGGATCGTCACGTAGCCGAGGACGTGGTGCTTGCGGCCGCCCATGACCTGGACGACCTCGACGAGTTCGCGTTCCCTCAGCCGGAGGCCGAGGTAGATGTTGTAGAAGACGACGAAGGCGACACCGGTCATGGCGATGGTGATCTTCGACCAGGAACCGATGCCGAAGAACAGCAGGAACAGCGGAGCGAGCGCGATCTTCGGAATTCCGTTGATGGCCGCGACGAGCGGTTCGAGCACCCGCCCCATGAGCGGGAACGACCCCAGTACGAGGCCCATCACCGTGCCGGCGGCGACGCCGAGACCGAAGCCGGCCAGTACTTCGATGGCGGTGACCTTGATGTCGGTCCATCCGGCCGCCGAACCGAGCATGTCGATGAGCGCGTCGTACACCTCGGTGGGCTTGCTGACCGCGTACTCGGGTACTACGGGGCCGCTCATCACCTGCCACAGGACCAGAGCGACCACGATCACCAGGATGCGCAGGGTGATGACGGAGGCGGTGCTCTGCAGGCGTGCCCGGGCGTTCTTGGCGGGACGGGGTGGGATGTCCGCGTCGGGTTCGGTCACGGCCTTGTCAGCGACGGTTGCCATGGTCTGCTCCCTTCTGGTTGGGGTCGGTCGTTCACGGCAGGTAGGTGTTGGTCCAGTCGTCGGAGGACACCGAGGCGTCCGGTACCGCCTTGATGCCGTCCTTCACGAACGCGAGGGTCTTCTTCCATCCGTCCGCGTCCTGCTTGGCGGTCCGGGGCCAGTCCACCTGGGAGACGGAGGAGCTCAGCACGTCGTCGGGCACGCTCCGCAGTGTGCTGCGCGCCGCGGCCAGCACCTTCTCGTCGGTGGACGGGTGCGTACCGAGGTAGGCGGTCGCCTGCTGGACGGCGGTGGCGAACCCCTTGACGGTGTCGCCGTTGCTCTTCGCGTAGCTCTCCTTCACGACGACGACCTGGCCGTATCCCGCCTGTTCGTAGGCCCACTCGGGGACCTTGGAGGAGTCGGCCACGACGACTCCGTCGCCCTCGTGCTGTACCTGCAGCGGGATGGGCTGGGAGGTGATGAACCAGTCGACCTCGCCCTTGGCGAGGGAGGCCTTGTCGGCGGCCGGGCTGGGCAGGGAGACCCACTTCAGCTTGTCCGGGTCGACACCGTGGGCCCTGAGGAAGATGCCGGCCTCGGCCTTGGTGTTGGCGGAGCTGGCGCCGGCCGTCGAGTCGGCCAGGGCCTTGGCCACCTGGTCGGCGGGGGTGTCGGCGGTCAGGTTGTGCTTCTTGGCGAACTCGTCGCTGACGACCACGCCGAGCGGGTTGCCTCCGCCGTTGGTGGCGACCGATATCTCCGGCAGCCCCTTGGAGAGACCGGCCAGGAAGCTGGTGGGGCTGGAGTTGAGGAACTGCACCGATCCGGACTGCAGGGCCGAGGTGCCGGTCGAGGCGGTCAGGGTCACGTACTTGATCTTGATGTTCTGCTTGTCGAAGTAGCCGTTCTTGTCCGCGAGGCGGATGGACAGGTCGAAGACGTTGCCGCTGACGCCCACGGAGACGGTGGTCTTGCCGTCCGCGCCGACCGAGGTCGCGCCGTCGTCGGCGCAGGAGGTCAGGAGGGCGGCGCCGAGTATCGTGGCCGAGGCCAGGGCGAGGGTCGAGGTGGTCGTGCGCTGTCTCATGGGAACTCCTTTGTTCACCAGGGTTGTTGGTCGGAGAAGAAGCGGATCCAGAAGTTGGTGCGCACCGGATCCGAGACCGGGATGGACCGGAAGTGCTCGCCGATCTCCATGACGGAGCCGGCGTCCGGCGAGAAGGCGGGCCAGCGGGGCAGGCCGGTGCCGTTGGGATCGCCGGTGGCGGCGAAGTTGGTCCAGTAGGAGGAAAGGGTCCGCGCGATCTCCTGGTCCTCCTCGGTCCAGGACGCGGTACCGCCGACGGGATTCCGGAAGACGTAGTCGATCTCGGAACCGTGACCGGCCCGTCTCAGTCCCGGACCGGGTGCCGGAGCACGGTGGGTCCAGAAGTAGGTGTGCAGGCTGCCGGCGGTGTGGCGGCTCCAGTCCACGCCCCACAGGTAGGTGGAGACGCGTGAGTTGTCGCGCGCCGCGCGGCTGCTCGCCCGTGCGGCCTCGTCGTCCGTGCCGGCCGGGTAGAGCCGCAGGAACTCCTCGGCGAGCGGCCCGAACTTGCGTCGTGCCGCCGCCCGGTGCTGTTCGAGGGTCACATGGACGGGCGGTGATCCCGGCCGGACGCGTTGGCGGCCGGAGCGCACTCCGGCGACCATCGTCTCGGGGATCGCGCCGCCCTCGTCGAGGTTGTTCCCGGTGAGGTAGTCGACGTCGTTCTGCAGACCCTTGGCGTATGTCTCGTCGTAGCCGGTGGGGATCGCCCAACCGTCGACGACGGGACGGAACAGGGGCGGCCCCGCCGAGCCGCCGGTGTCCACCACCGTGTCGACCGGCTGGTGGCCGTCGATCAGCTTGCTCCAGTGCAGGTTGCGCAGTTCGTCGGCGGTGTGTGCGCCGTGCACCCGTGCGTAGCGGTCCCCGGCCTTCTCCGCGTCGGCGGGCAGCCGGTAGGAGGTGCACAGGTAGCGCAGCTCGGGATCGCCTGCGTACCGGGCGTGGCTCTGCGCGATGGCGCGGTGGAACATGCCCTTGGCCAGTGGGGACATGGCCAGGAAGTTGACCATGCCGGCGCCCGCGGACTGGCCGGCGACGGTGACCCGGCGCGGGTCGCCGCCGAAGTGCTCGATGTTGTCGCGCACCCAGCGCAGGACGGCGACGCAGTCGAGCAGTCCGTAGTTGCCGGAGGAGCCGTGCCCGGACTCCTCGCTCAGCTCCGGGGTGGCGAGGAAACCGAAGGCGCCCAGGCGGTAGTTGAAGGTAACCACAACGGTGCCTCCGCGCGCCAGGTTCTCGCCGTCGTAGCGAGGATGCGCTCCGGTGCCTTCGCGGAACCCGCCGCCGTAGATCCACACCAGGACCGGGCGGAGTTCCGCCGAAGAGGGCGCGCCCGTCCAGATGTTCAGGGACAGGCAGTCCTCGCTCATGGGCACGTCGACGCCGGTCGCGGCCGCGTCGGTCGGTGCCTGCGGGCACATGGGGCCGAAGCGGTCGGCCCGCCGGACTCCCGGCCAGCGTGGCGGCGGCTGGGGCGGTCGCCAGCGCAGGTCGCCGACCGGCGCGGCGGCGTAGGGGATGCCACGGAAGACGGTGACGGAGCGGTCCCGGCACGGTATGCCCTCGACCGGACCGGCTTCGGTGGCCACGACGTGGCGCATGGGGTCCTTCCCGTCCCGGTGGGCCGTCAGGCGGACGGCGCCCGGGACTTGTCCAGCAGCAGCGCCCGGCGGGCGGAGCCGACGTGGTGACGCATCGCCGCGACGGCCGCATCGGGGTTGCGGGTGACGACGGCGAGGAAGATGGCCTGGTGCTCTTCCAGCGACCCGGACCTCGGGTGCTGGGCCGAGAGGTTGCGGTACTGGCGCATCACCAGCGGGTAGAGCAGCGTGTCGTAGGCACGGGCCAGCGTCGTCTGGTGCGCGGCTTGCTTGATCTGCTGGTGGAAGCGCCGGTTGCACCGGGAGTACGCGTCCTGGTCGCCGCGGGACTTCGCCTCCTCCATGTCCCGCAGCGTGCGGCGCATGTCCGCGATCTCCTCGGGGGTGGCCCGCTCGGCCGCCTTGCCGGCCAGGGCCGACTCCAGCGTCTCGCGGGCCTCCAGGATGTCCGCCGCCTCCGCCACGGTGAAGCTTCGCGTCCGCACCCCGCGATTGACTTCGCTGGTGACGTAGCCCTCCTGCACCAGCCGCACCAGCGCGGACCGCACGGTGCTCCGTGACACGTCGAACATCCGGGTCAGGTCCGCCTCGGTCAACCGTGTGCCGGGAGCCATGCTCCCCGAGAGAAGCAGGGAACGAAGCCCCTCGTAGGCCTGGCCGTAGCGGGTGGCCGACGTGTTCGCTCCGGAGTCGGCACCGATGCTGCCGTTGTCCACCTTGACCGCCTTTGCCTTCCGTGGGGACGAGAACCGAGGCGGGAACCCTGACCGAGCACATGGCGGGTCAGCTCCCGAGCCGGCCCAGTGACGAGTACAGGCGCCGGGCGGTGCCCGCGAAGATCTCCTGCCGCGCCGCCGCGGGCAGCGGTGCCAGCACCGTGCGCGCCAGGTCGACGAGTTCCGGCAGCGACTGCTCGGCCGCCGGCAGGTTCGACCCCCAGGCGATACGCCCGGCACCGAACGACTCGACCACGGGCGTGAGGAACTCGATGGCCTCCTCCCCCACCGCGTGCAGCGGTTCGAGGTTGCGGTGGGTGAGCTTCAGGTGCAGACCCGGGTGGCCGGCCAGCTCGGCGACCTCCTTGCCCGCGCGGGCCGGTCCTGCCGCGATGTCGGGGTAGCCGATGTGGTCCAGGAGCACCCGGACGGTGGGGAAGCGTTCGAGTACGTCCACGAGCTGCCCGGTGGCCGCGCCCAGCCGCAGCTGGAGACAGACGGTGACGTCCAGCTCGGCGGCGGCGCGCCAGAACGGGTAGGTCTCGGGCGCCGCGAACCACTCCCCCTGGGTGGGCACGGTGCTGCCGCTGGTGAACAGTCGCACTCCGGCGAGACCCTGTCCCTGGAGGGCCAGTGCGAGGCGCTCCGGAGCCGCGGCGGCGAGCGGGTCGAAGGTGCCGACGGCGAGGAAGCGCTCCGGGTGGGCGGCGGCGCTGTCGCGGACGTAGGAGTTGTTGTAGCCGTAGGCGGTCGTGGCCTGGACGAGGACGGACTGCAGGATGCCCGCCTCGTCCATGCGGGCGGCCATGTCCTCGGTGGTGACCGGGCGGGAGGTGGCCCAGGCGGATGCCTTGCCGCCGATGGGCGACCAGGGATACTGCTCCCGGTCCTCCGCTATGACGTGGCAGTGCGTGTCGATGATGTCCATGGTCCTGGCTCCTGTCAGGCGTCGGGGTAGTCGCCGTCGGCGAACAGCGCGCGCGTGTCGTCGGAGAAGTCCGCGTCCAGCAGGCCCTGGTCCCGCGAGTAGCGCACGAGGGCGGCCAGGCTCGGCTCGTTGGCGGCCACGCCGTAGGGCACCGGGTCGCCGCCGGTCTGGTCGGCCTGGCGGGCGAACCGCGGCAGCTCCGTCCAGTCCGGGTCCTCGGCCAGGTGCTGCCGCTTGGCCTCGGTGAACGCCGCGTACAGCGCGGTGGGCAGCGAGGGGTCGCGGGCGACCAGGTCGCTGCGCAGTGCGATCACCGAGTGAAGCGGGTAGACGCCGGTGCGCAGGTAGTGGTCCGACGCGAGGATGTCGGCCTCGGGGAACAGCGGGTACGGGGCGCCGCCGTCGGCCGGCTGCGGCTCGGGCGTCGCGGTCCAGCCACTGCGCGGAGCTCCCGCGCGGCCGGTGCCCGCGTTGCCGGTGAACGCGGCGTCGATCTCACCGGCGCGCAGCAGCTCGCCGAGTGAGCGGCCGTCGGTGACCCGCTCCACGTTGGACGGTACGCGGCCCTCGACGTGGTCGTCGTCGTCCACGACCCAGGTGATCTTGTCGATGTCGACGCCGTACTCCTCGGTGAGGACGCCACGCGCCCACACTCCGGTGCTCACCGAATAGGCGCGCACGCCCACCCGGCGGCCCTCGAGGTCGCGGGGGACCCTGATGCCGGAGTGGGGGCCGCACTGGACGTCGCCGTGGTGGAACCGGCGGTTGAGGAACACGGGGATCGCGGTGAGCGCGACACCGGCCTGGCGGGCCATCAGGTAGGACACCGGGGCGAGTTCGCACACGTCGTACTCGAGGTCGCGGATCATGCGCCGGTAGGCGCCGATCACCGGCCTGACCTGTACTTCCTCGACGCGGTGACCGGGCACGGCGGCGGTGTTGTCCAACACGGCCCGCACGTGCGGGTAGTCGCCGAGGGCGGTCGAGAGCTTCTGCATCTCCTGCCTTTCTGTTGCGCTCCGCGGAGCGCGATGGTGTTCGGGGGAAGAACGGCGGTGCCGGTGGTGTCCGGGTCAGCCGCCGAGGCGGGAGGCGGGGACGCCGAGGGCCGCGCAGGTCCGCTCGACCAGCTCGTCGTAGTCGACGGGGCGGGCGATGACCTCCTGCTCCAGGGCATAGGCGGCGGCGCGGGTGACCGGGCCGCGCAGCCCCTCGAACCCGGAGGGGTCGATGGCGGCGGTCGGAGCCGCGGCCGCCGCCTTGCGCATCGCGTCGTAGGCGGCCAGGACCGCGGCCCGGTTCTCGCGGGCGGCGGCATCGGTGATGCCCAGGACGTGGTTGACGGGGGTGAATCCGGTGGCCGCCGACCACTCGGCGGCCACCCTGCGCGCGTCGGCGATGGCGGTGCGCACGCGGTCGTCGGCGGGCAGCTCGTTGCCCATGATCCCGAAGTCGACGCGCCCGTCGAGGAAGTCGGCCGGCAGCTTGGAGCCTTCGGGAGCGCGGGTGACCCAGGAGGGGTCCTCGTAGCCGTCGACGTGCGCGCCCTCGTAGGTCCGCCAGTCGACCTTGCGCAGGTCGACGCCGTACTGCTCGGTGAGGAAGCCGCGTACCCACACGCCCGTGGTCTGGCTCCAGGCGCGGACCCCGACGCTGCGTCCCTCGACGTCCTCCACGGTCAGCCGGCCCAGGGTCACGAGGGTCTGGTGCTGGTCGCGGCCGAGCGCGGTGACGGGAAGCAGCAGGACGGGCCGGTCCTGGGCGACCGCCTGGAGCAGGGTGACGATGGCGAGTTCACACACGTCGGGCCCGTTGCCGTCGACGAACCCGCGCGAGGCCTTGTGGACCGGCCGGACGGCGAGGCGTTCGAACTGCTCCCCGCTGTCCTTGACGGCCGCTTCGGCCGCCGCCGCGAGATCGTCGCGGCCCAGAACCACCTTCATGACTGCTTCCTCCTGGAGTGGTGGCGTTCGTGGTGCTGACGCAGCAGGTCGACGCCGTAGTCGTTGCCGTTGGGGGTGCGCACCACGGTGTGGATGTGGCGCCGGCTGGGCACGTCGTTGTCGAACATCACCCCGGCCATGTGCTCGAACTCGATGAGGATCACGGGGCTGTGGACGCGGTAGTAGAAGACGCCGTCCGGGTCGCCGGCCCACGCGAAGTGCGTGTCGCCCTCGTGTGCGAGGACCTCGTCCATGCGCACGGCGGCGTGCCCGGGGTTGGCACGGCCGGTGTAGAGACCGATCAACTCCCGTGCCGCACGGCGCTGGTCGGTGGTCAGGTCCGCGAGCCGGATCCCCTCGTAGTTCAGTTCGAAGTTGTCGCGGAAGGCGCCGACGAACAGCTCCTCGGGCAGCCTGTCGGCGATCACCGCCCGTTCCCGCTGCGGTGCGGACAGGCCGGCGAACAGCTCCGCCGCCATTGCCTCCTCGAGCCGGAAGGCGGTCGTTCCCGCGTACTTCCCGGACACGTCGACGACCGGTTCGGCTCCGAGGAAGGTCGGTGTGAGGACCATGTGGTCGCCGACGATCGCGCAGTTGACGTTCACGTGGTGTCCGTCCAGCTGCCAGCCGAAGGGCCCGTCACCGTCGGGGTCGCCATAGACGCTGAACCAGTAGATCCACTCGTTGAGCATCTCGGTCTCGCCGCGCAGCTCGCCGATGGTCAGGTTCAGGCGCATCAGATCGATGACCTGCTGGTAGCCGGCCTTGCTGAGGCTCGTGCGGACGAGGTCCAGGGCCAGGTGTCGTTTGGTGTCGTCGAGGTCCTCGAGACACAGGCCGTGGCGCAGGAAGTAGCGCGCCCCGTTGGCCCAGTGCCGCCAGGTCACGTCGTCCATGGGGAAGCGCGCCTCGGACAGTTCCTTCGGGCTGAGCTGAGCCAGGTATGCCTCGGTCGCCCGACGGATGCCGGTGGTGTCGACACCTGTCCCCGTCAGCGGGAACAGTCCCTCGCGCACGCCGTCGGACGTGGCCAGCCCGCGGAAGGGTTCGTCGGCCGCCTTGCGGCGCCATTCGACCTTGGCGAGCAGCTCCGGCGTCCACTCGGCCGGTTCGCGGGTGGGGGCGGCACCGCGGTTGCGCAGTCCCATCACTGCCTCCTCTCTTGTTCTCGTGTGCTTCTCGTGTGCTTCTCGTTGCTGCTCGTGTGCTTCTCGTGTGCGCGACGGGTCGGTCGGCTCAGTCGGCGAGGAACGCCATGTCCCTCTCGATGCCGACGAGGTCGACCGGGGTGCGCACCACCTGTTGCTCCAGCGCGTATCGGGCCGCGATGTGGAGGCAGTTGACCAGGGCGTCGCTCCAACCGGCGGCGACCGCGCGGCCGGCCGGTGTCGCCGGGTCGCGTTGCGCCGCCGTGTCCGCGATCGTCTGCGCGAGGGCCCGGTACAGGGCGGTGACCGCGTCGCGTTCGGTCTTCAGGACGTCGTCGCGGACCACGAGCAGATGGTTGGCGGGCACGGTGCCGTGCCGCTCGCACCAGGCCCGGCCCGCGGCCTCCGCGTCCTTGATCACCGGAACGAGAGGGGTGCCCTGCGTGCCGATCGCGCGCGGGCCCAGCACCGCCGCGTCCACATCACCGGCGCGGAGCAGCTCGGCGACGCTCCCGCTCGCCCACCGCTCGACGTTCGTGGGGTCGCGGTACGACGCGACGTGCGCTTCCTCGGTGGTGACCCAGGTGATCTCGGAGGCGTGGACGCCGTAGTCCTCGCGCAGGATGCCACGCACCCACAGGCCGGTGGTCTGGCCGTACGAGCGGACGCCGATCCGTTTGCCGGCCAGCCGCCGCGGGTCGAGCTCCGGCGAGTCGGGCAGCCGGGTGAGCGAGCCGTGGTGGGCGGCGCCGATCAGGACGACCGGGAGCAGTGTGACGGGCACCCCGGCCTCGCGCGCCTGGAGGAACGTGGCGACGGGCATCTCGCAGACGTCGAACGCGAGGTCGCGGACCATCCGCGGGAAGGCGGAGTACAGCGGCTTGGCCGTCCGGAAGCGGCATTCCACCCCGTCGACCGGGACCGTGCCGTCCTTGAGCGGGCGGGTGTGCGGGTAGTCCCCGAGAAGGACGTCGAGCTTCGTCATGTCCGTCCCCCTCACACGTCCTCGCCGTACCAGAGGCGGCGGTAGGGCGGACTGAGCACGCTGCGGGTGATGCGTACGTCGATGACGGTCGGGCGGGGATCGCGGACGTAGTCGGCGAGGGCCTCGCGGAGTTCCTCGACGGTGCGGACGGTCGCGCCGGAGCCGCCGAGTGTCACCGCGACGGGTCCCAGCTCGGGCGTCGGGATCACGGCGAGCTCCGGATCGAGGTCCTTGGCCGCCGACTTGTGGTACTCGGCGCCGAGCCCCTCGTCGTTCATGACGACGACCAGCAGCGGCAGTCCGTAGCGGCAGGCGGTCTCGAACTCGGGCAGGTGCATCAGGAAACTGGCGTCGCCCTCGACCACGAAGGAAGGCCGTCCGCCGTCCGCGACGATCTTGCCGATGGTGATGAGGGGGGCCTGGCCGATGGCACCGAACATGCCGTAGTTGGAGACGATCTCGCGCGAGCGCTGGAACAGCATGGTGCCGAAGTCCGTCTGGTGGCCGCTGCCCAGCACCAGGTCGATCTCGCCGGGCAGTTCGGCGTCGAGGACGGCGATCGCCTCGCGCGGGTCGATCCGGCCGGGTTCCCGGACGTACTCGTCAGGGTCGATGAGCGGTGCGGTCAGGCGGTTGCGTACGTCCGCGGTGTGGAAACCCTCGACGTGGACGTTGCGCCGGCCCAGCTCCCGCTCCAGCGCGGTGAGGGCGGTGACGGCGTCGGCCCGCAGGTAGCAGTCGGCCGCGGCGCCGTTGCCCATGACCAGGTGTTCGGCGGTGTCGATCTGTACGTACTTCGCCTCGGGGAAGAGGTAGCCGTGCTCGGTGGTGTAGTGGTTGAGGCTGGCGCCGACGGCGATCACGCAGTCGGCCTCCTGGAGCAGTTCCATCGCGGTCCGGTTGCCGAACAGGCCGGCGATGCCGACGTGGTGGTCGGTGCGGTCGCGCAGCCAGTTCTTGGCCTGGAGCGTGGTGGCGACGAGGGCGCCGGTGCGCTCCTGCAGGCTCAGGATCTGGTCGGCGGCCCCGGCCCGGCGCGCTCCGCGGCCCACGACGATCACGGCGCGCTTGCTCGCCTGCACGATGTCGGCGGCGCGGGCGATACGGTCCGGGTCCGGCAACGGACGCTGGTGGTCGATCAGTTCGGTGGAGGGTACGTAGGGCAGGGCGTCGTCGCCGTCGGAGTACTCGTGCAGCTGGATGTCCATCGGCGCGCTGAGCATCACCGGGCGGGACTCGGTGCGGGCGAGGTGGAAGGCCCGCTGGACGACGTCCTCGGCCTGGTCGGCGCGGTCCAGGTGGATGAAGGCACACTCGATCGCGGCGGCGAAACGTGCCTGGTCGAGGTACTGGGCGGCGGCCTTGTCGCCCCAGGCGGTCTCTCCGCAGAAGGCGACCAGCGGGGTGCGGGCCCGCGCCGCGACGATCATCGAGGTGGCGAGCTGCGAGACCCCGGGCCCGCTGGTCGTGGTGATCACGCCGGGCTGCCCGGCCGCTCGCGCCCAGCCGTCGGCCATGCCGAGGCCGGATCCTTCGTGCCGCACCTCGTACAGGTTCACGCCCCGTTCGGCGAGGGCGTTCATCCAGTGCATGTTGGCGTCGCCCATCATGCCGAAGACGTCCCGCGTGCCTTCTCGGAGGAACGCCTCGGCCATGGCTTCGTAGACCTTCACTTGGCACCCGCCTCGTTGTTCTCGGAGTGGTCCAGGACGTTCCGCAGCCGGGGGAAGACGCGCAGGGCGTTCTCGGCCTCGATGAGCCGGCGGTCGTCGTCGGTGAGTGTGCCGACGGAGTCGAGGAGGTGCTTGGTGTCGTCGAAGCGGTGGCCCGTCTCGGGGTCGATGCCGCGGACGGCGCCGATCATCTCGGAGGCGAACAGGATGTTCTGCGCGGGGACGATGTCCGTCAGCAGCTCCATACCTCGCCGGTGGTACACGCAGGTGTCGAAGAAGACGTTGCGCAGCACCAGCTCCTCGAGCGGGGGCCGGCCCTGGTCCTGCATGACGCCCCGGTAGCGGCCCCAGTGGTAGGGGACGGCCCCGCCGCCGTGCGGGATGATGACCTTCAGCGTCGGGAAGTCCTTGAACAGGTCCGACGTGCACAGCTGCATGAAGACGGCGGTGTCGCCGGCCAGGTAGTGGGCGCAGGTGCCCTGCAGGGCGGGGTTGCGCGACATCGCCACGTGGAGCATCGCGGGGACGTCCAGCTCCACCATCTTCTCGTAGAGCGGGTAGTACACCTTGTCGGTGAGCGGCGGCGCCTGCCAGTAGCCGTCGGAGGGGTCGGGGTTGAGGAGGCAGCCGACGAAGCCGAGTTCGCTCACGCAGCGCTCCAGTTCCGCGGCGCTGGCGCGGACGGAGGAGGCGAGGGCCTCGCCGGGCGACTGGGGAAGCTGGCAGACGCCCACGAAGCGGTTGGGGAAGAGGCCGCAGACCCGGGCGATCAGGTCGTTGCTGACCCGGGACCAGTCGAGGCTGGTCCGCTCGTCGCCGTAGTGGTGGGCCATCTTGCCCGCGCCCGGGGAGAACAGTGCCACGTCGACGCCGCGCTCGTCCTGGAGCTTGAGCTGGCCCTTCTCGATGGCGGTCCTGATGGCGTCGTCGTCGATGTGGAGTTCGTCGGGCGAGAGATGTGTGCCCGATTCCTCGAAGGCGCGGATCTGTTTCTCCCGCCATTGACCGAGGGCGGGAGGAGCAGTGGTGAAATGACCATGACAGTCGATGAGCACGGGGACTCCGGAGGTGTTCAGCAGGGGGTGGGAGGAGAAGGCCGGTCTCAGGCGCGGCCGGTGAGGGAATGCCCCAGGTCGAGGCCCGGGTACGTACGCACCGGCGCGGTCATCAGGAAGCGGTAGCCGTCGTCGAGGACCTGCTTGACGTTGTCGGCTGTGACGTGCGGGTGGCCCACGGGAACGCCCCGGGCATGACACGCGTCCAGGACACGGCGCTTGCACTCGGCCATGCGCGGGTGGTCGTACTGGCGAGGGATGCCGAGCTCCTGGCTCATGTCGCCCTCGCCGATGACGACGAGACCGATGCCCGGTACCTCGTCGAGCATGCGCGGCAGGTTCTCGATGCCCCGCTGGTCCTCGATCATGAGGGCGACGAGGATCTCCCCGTCCGGGTCGAGCGGCCACACGTCGCTGCGGGTGTAGTACTCCTGATTGGTCAGACCCCAGTAGCGGGCCGCCGTCCCCGGGCTGTCGCCGCGCAGCCCGGCCGGTTCGTACCGCGGGTCGCCGGCCAGGGAGGGGTAGCGGCACGCCGCGACCGCGTTGCGCGCCTCCTCGACGGTGGAGATGTGCGGCCAGACGACACCGAAGGCGCCGAGGTCGAGGACCTGCTTGGCGTGCCACTGGGCCCGCTCGGCCCCGTTGGCGGGGATGCGCACGATCGGGGTGAGTGCCGGCCCCGGCTCGTCGGAGGTGCGGATCTGGCGCCGGTTCAGCAGGTACTGGAAGGTGTCGCGCAGGGCGACGGCGTCCCACGGCTTGTGCTCCATCTCGAAGACGAGAGCGTCGTAGGAGGTGGTGGAGAAGTCGATCGCCGCGGCGGGTTCGGCCGGCGAGAAGGACGCGAAGACGTGCTCGCCGGCCGCGAGGCGGCGGATGACCTTGTTGAGCCGCTGGGCTGTCACGGACGGCCTCCTCGGGAGGGTGCGGTCGAGGCGGTGGACGGGGACCGGTCCGGGCGGGAGGGCGGCGGTAGGGAACGCCCGCGGCCGAACAGACGGGCCAGCCGCTCACGGATCCGCCGCCAGAGCCCCGGGCGAGCCGGTGCGACCAGGACGGTTTCGTCGGCCACAGGGGCCGCGGTTTCGGTGTGGACGGGTCCGGCGTGGACGGAACCGGCGTGGACGGGTTCGGCGTGGACGGGTTCGGCGTGGACGGGTTCGGCGCAGAGCTGGGTGAATGCCTCCGAGAACTCCCGGGTCATCTTCTTCACCACGACACCGGCACCCGACTCGATGAGGGGCGCGAGCTTGCCGGAGAGGTTGACCTCACCGTTCATCGAAACCTGTGAGCCGCCCGTCGCCGGGTCCTCGGTCACGGCGAAGACGGCGGTCCCGTGGAACCGGGTCGCTCCCTGGCCGTCCCGGCCCCGTGCGGTGAGCCGGCCCTCCCGCTCGGCCTCGTCCAGCTCCAGTGTGACCCGGGCGGCGAACTTGACCCGGATGCCGCCGAACCTGACGACCAGGAGCGCGTCGAAGGAGCCGTCGTCGTGGGACTCACCCAGCTCCGCGCCCCCGACACACGAGACGACGGCGGAGGGGTCGGAGACGACCTCCCAGACCCGGTCCGGCGGGCTCGGTACGTCGATCAGTTCCGCAAGGGATATCAAGGGTTGAACCTCGTTTCGCGCATCGCTATGCGGCGTCGAACGCCTTCACGTCCGACTTGAACAGGCTCCACAGGTCGTTGTAGAGCTCTGAGAACTCGTGCGACTCGATGAGGGAGCCGATGGTGCGCGGCCGCCCGAAGGGGATGGGGAGGACGCGCCGGACGGTGCCCGGCCCCTCCGACATGACGACGACCTGGTCGGCCAGGTAGATGGCCTCGTTGAGGTCGTGCGTGACGAAGACCAGCGTGCCCTGCTGCTCCTCCCAGAGGTTGAGCAGTTCCTGCTGGAGCCCCAGCCGGGTGATGGCGTCCAGCGGCCCGAAGGGCTCGTCCATCAGCACGATGGAGGGCTCGTAGATGAGCGCGCGGGCGATCGCACAGCGTTTGCGCATGCCTCCGGACAGCTCACGCGGGTAGTGGTCCTCGAACCCGGTGAGGCCCACGACGCCGATCCAGTGGGCGATGCGTTCCTCCCGCTCCGCCTTCGGCACCTTGCGGAACTTCAGAGCCAGGCCGATGTTGGCCTTGACGGTCAGCCAGGGCAGCAGATCCGTCTGCTGGGTCACGTACGCGGCGTCCGAGTTGACGGCGGTGACCTCTTCGCCGCCGAAGTACACCCGGCCCTTGGACGGCTTGAGCAGGCCGGCGGCCAGGTTGAGCAGGGTGCTCTTCCCACAGCCGCTGGGGCCGATCACTGCGACGGACGTGCCACGTTCGATCTGGAACGACACGTCCCGAATGGCGGGTCGATGGCTGCCGGGGAACTCCAGGGTCACGTCCTCGAAGCGGAGGGCTTCCGCTTGTGGAGCGCGCTTGTTGGTCGACATCTTCGTCTCCTCGGCCACGCCTCGTGCGAGGGAGCGGCCTGGCGCATCGTCTGTGCGGTGGATGGGGTGTGCAGGTGCGGTCGATCACCACGAGGCCTGTTGACGGCACGCGGAACCGCACGGGACCGAACTCGCCTGCGGACAGCCTCGGTTCGGTGAAGTCATCGAGATTGTCCGACAAGATCTGAGTGGAACGTAACCCCTGTGACCCACCTCAGCAAGATGCACGCAAGGAAATCCTGCACAAAGAACGTCGGCCAACGCCGAGAGAGATCAGGATTGTGTGACAATCAGTGGCCGTCGACACGGCCCGGAACGCACCTGGGGGCGGGCGCAGCGAGCCAGGCGGGCATCGTTCTGCGCGTCGTTGGCCGTGTCCTGCGGGCAGGGCCGCAGCGGTACGACCGTCGCCGACGGTCGGCCCCGTCGTACTGGGCACGGTTGTTCACCGGCCGCGAGGCTGTCTACAGCGCAGTACGAATCGGCCGTGCAGGCCGCGCAGCCTTAGATGCCGCCGGACGACGGTCCCGGGAGGGCGGCCGGCGCAGGATGCCGGAGACATCGAGGGCGGAGGCCAGTTCGTCACTGACGGCGGCCACCTCGCTCCTGGGGGGGGCGCCGAGGCGGGCGGCGGCGGAGGTCGAGCGCCCCGGCTTCGCGGACGGCACGGCGTTCGGCGACACGTGCGACGGCACTGGCGGGGTCGTCACCGACGAGTACGGTCGCGGCACCGGGACGCTGTGCGTACGACCGTCGCCGACGGTCGGCCCCGTCGTACTGGGCTCACTCCGATCCCGCATCGTCGTGCTCGACATCGACGCGGACCTGGAGGGCAAGTACTCCCGCAGCTACGTACGCGGAAGCAGGAGCGGCCGAGGCCTCCTCCCGCACCGGACGTGTACCGCCCCCGTCGTCCGACGATCCTCCGGAGCACCCCGCGAGCACCATCGTTCCCGCTGCCGCAACACAGATCACGCCCGTGGCTGACCTCGCCCTGCGCACGAAAGATCCCCCCGTCCCCGATCTTGCTTCACTCGCCGTCAACCGCCTTCTTCTCACCGTGGTTCACACGTGCGGCCTCGCAGGCGGTCAAGGCGGCCACGAAGACTGTCGGCCGAGCCACTGCTCTTCCCCGGGGCCGACCCGTACCTCAGGATGCCGTGGAGCGAAGGCACGGACAATCGCCGGTTTCGCGTGATCGGATAGGCCTGGGGTTATCGGTGGAACCACGAGACGTCGAGATCTTCCTGGCGGGCGCCTCTTCGTGCGCAACAGCCGCCGCGTCGAACTGACCCCCATGGGCGCCCAGCTGCGCAAGGACCTCAGCACGGGGCACCGACGGATACTCGATGGCACCCGTGCGCCGCCCGTCGGCGAAGATGGTCACGTCCACCGTCCACGTCGGTGAGGAGTTTTCGCGCAGATGGCCACTTCCGCACCCGGTCCGAGGCCGCCCACGATCGCCGACGTCGCACGTCTCGCCGGTGTATCGCGCACGACCGTGTCGCACGCCCTGAACGGACTGGGCAAGGTCGATCCCCGCACCCGGGAGCGTGTCCGGCAGGCCGCGGCGGAGCTCGGCTACCGTCCCAACCTGCGGGCCCAGCGCCTGCGGCGGGGGCAGGCGAAGGCCATCGCGCTGGCCTCTTCCATGCCGTTCGCGGTGGCGGGCGGGCCCTCGCGGCTCGGGTTCTACATGGAGGTCGCGGCGGCCGCCGCCGAGAGCGCCCTCCTGCACGACTACGCCCTCGTGCTCGTACCGCCCGTGCAGTCGGGTTCCGCGCTGTACTCCGTGGACATCGACGGAGCCATCGTGGTCGAGCCGGAGGTGGACGACGCGGCGGCAGCCCAGTTGCGCGAACGCGGGCTGCCGTATGTGGCACTCGGCCGGCCCGTCTCGCCCGACGAGGACGTCCCATACGTCGATCTGCGCGGCGGCCTGGTGGCGGAGCTGCTGCTCGATCACTTGCGAGAACAGGGGGCGGAGCGGCCGGCGCTGATCGTGGGCTCCGGTTCCCGGCACTCGTCCGTCGACGCGCTCACCGCTTACGAGCGGGCCACCGACCGGTACGGCTGGGATCCGGTCGTGGCGCGCGTCGTGGAGTCGGGTGGCGAGCAGGCCGGGTACGACGCCTGTGCCGCCCTGCTCGCCGAACACCCGGCGACCGACGCGGTCTGTGCGCTCGTCGATGCCTTCGCGGTGGGCGCGGTCCGGGCGATCCGGGACAGCGGGCGGACCGTACCGGACGACGTCATGGTCGTCACCCGCTACGACGGCCTGCGTGCCCGCACCTGCGAGCCGCCGCTGACGGCGGTCGACCTGCACCTGGACCGTGCCGCGTCCGACGCGGTGGAGCTGCTCCTGGCCCGGCTCCGCGGGGACACGGCCACCGCGTCGGTGACGGTACCCCCGCCGCCACGGGTGATCGCCCGCGCGTCGTCGACACGGGCGACCGGAGCCTGACCCGGGGACAGCAGCCTGACCCGGTGCGGGGGATGACTCGGGGGCGGAGACCTGAACCGGTCCGCGGACCTGTCCGGATCAGGTGGCCCGAACCGGTCCGGGGCCTGTCCCGGATCAGGTGGCCTGGCCCGGTCCGGCAAGCTGTCACGGACCGGGAGCCTGGCTCGGTGCGGAGGCCTGAACCGGTCCGCGGGCCTGCCCCGGATCAGGGGCTGAACCGGGACGGCAAGCTGTCACGGATCGGGGGCCTGACTCGGTGCGGAGGCCTGAACCGGTCCGCGGGCCTGCCCCGGATCAGGAGGCCGACCCGGACCGGGAGGCCGACCCGGACCGGGGGGGGCCGACCCGGACCGACAACCTGACCCGGACCGGGCACCTGCCCCGGTCGGAGAGGCCCAGGCCGCAGGACCTCACACCCCCAGCATCAGCACGAGTCCCGAGACCAGTGCGAAGACCAGGACGAACAGGCGCATCCTGCGGGCGTCCAGGCGGTGGTGCACCAAGCGGCTGAGCCAGGCGCCGACGGCGATCGCCGGGAGGAGCAGGGCGGCCTGGCCCAGTTCGGCGGGTGCGGCCTTCCCCGTCGCGAAGAGCAGGAGCAGGGAGGCGACCTCGCCGACGAGGAAGCAGGCGGCGACCGTCGAGCGCAGTTCGGCAGGGGGCCGGTGCTGGTAGACCAGCGCGAGCGGCGGGCCGCCCACGCCGGTCGCCGTCTCCGTCAGTCCGGTGACCGCGCCCGCGCCGACGTACGCCGCCCGCCCCGGCGCGAACGTGGGCGCCGTCAGGCTGACCACCGCCGCGAGCACCGTGGCGACGCCCACGAACAGGCCGAGACTGCGTTCCGGGATCAGCCAGAGCAGGGCCAGCCCGGCCGGCGTGGCGGCGAGTCTCGCCCCGGTGATCCAGCCGGCGCCGCGCAGGTCGAGCGACGCCCGTTCACGCCAGGCGACGTACAGGTTGAGCGGGATCATCGACGCCAGGACGAACACGGGGACCAGGCCGGGGTCGATGAACCCGGCGACGGGTGCGACGATCAGCGCGAAGCCGAGTCCGCTGCTGCCCTGGACGAACGCGGCGACTGCCACCGCCGCGGCGAGAACCGCCAGCATCTGCGCGCTCAACGCCGTGCACTCTCCTTCCGGTCCTCGTGCCGCGCCCGGGCCGCCGTCGACGTGGGATGCACCCGGGTGACGTCGGCCCTGGCGACGGCGGCGCGGGCCAGTTCGGCCGCCCGGCTCACCAGCGCGGGCCCGTCCCAGCCGGTGGGCCGACCCTGCCACATCCGCAGGTGTCCGGCGACGAACACGGCGGTGATCTGGTCCCGGTTGCCGCGCCGGACGAGTTCCCACGGCAGGTCCCACGAGAGGGCCAGTTCCGGGGTGTCGACGTCGACGAGGAGGAAGTCCGCCGCCTTTCCCCGTTCCACGGTGCCGGTGAGGGCGCCGAGGCCGACGGCGTCCGCTCCCCCGCGGGCGCCGCGCTCCAGCCAGGTCCAGCCGGCGCCGCACGACGAGTCGCCGGTCGCCAGCCCGTACGCGAGCCGCTGGGCGAACTCGGCGGCGTCGGCGAGCCGGAAGCCGTCACCGCGGGTGCCGTCGGTGCCGATGCCGAAGCGCACGCCGCGCTCGGCCATGGCCGTGGCGGGCGCGACCGCGTTGCCCTTCCAGGCACTGGCGACGGGGTTGTAGCTGACGGCGGTTCCCGTGTCGGCGAGCAGGGTCAGCTCGCGCGGGGTGAGGAGCGTGGCGTGCGCGGCGAGCAACTGGGGGCCCAGCGCGCCGACGCGGTGCAGGTGTTCGAGGGGCCGCAGTCCGTGCCGTATCAGGGAGCGTTCCACGGCGGCGAGGTGTTCGTTGACGTGTATCTGGACGACGGTACCCGCTTCCGCGGCCATGCGGGCCGTTGCGCGCAGGGTGTGCTCGGTGGCCGCCTCGGGGATCGACACGGCCAGAGAGGGGTGCACGAGGGGGTCGCCGGTGTAGCGGGCGAGGTGCTTCTCCGCGTTCTCCAGGACGGCCGGGTCTCCGGGGCCGCCCGTGCCGTCCGCGCCGCCCGTGCCGTCCGCGTCGTTGCAGATCAGCCCGAGCACGCAGCGTATCCCGGCGTCCCGCGCGGCCGAGGCGACCACGTCCACGTCGACGTCGGCGCGGGTGCCGGCGTCGGCGACGGTGGTGAAGCCGCCGCGCAGTGCCTCGAGCGCCGCCAACTTGGCCGCCGTATAGGCCGCCTCCTCGTCCAGCGCGCCCTCCAGCGGTACCCAGACCCGGCGGAAGATCTCGGAGGGCTCCCCGAAGGCGAGTGCGGCGCCGAAGCTCTGGGTGAGGTGGTGGTGGGTGTCGACGAAGCCGGGCATCAGCAGATGGCCGGGGAGCCGGACGGCGTCCAGGTCCGGGTGGGTGCGGGCCAGTTCGTCCGCCGGTCCCACGGCGGCGAAGCGGCCGTCGTCGACCACGATCGCCCACTGGTCGACGGGGCCTTCGGGCAACAGCACCGAGCCCGGTACGAGCAGGAGCGGGCCGGGGTGGGCGAGGGCGTCACGGTCGGGTCGGTTCATCGGTCGCTTCCTGTGCGCGGTGTGGTCAGGCGGGCGACGATGCCGGGCCTGACGTGGTGGAAGAGGATGTTGAGGACGGCGGCGGTGAACGTGCCGACGGCCACGCCGCTTTCGATGAGGATGCGGACGTTGGGCGGGAAGCCCCCGTACACGCCGGGTACGAGGATGGGCAGCAGCCCGAGGGCGAGGGCGACGGCGCAGACGAACGTGCTGGTGTGCTTGTCGAGGTCGGACCGGCCGAGCATCTGGACGCCGAGCACGGTGATGACGCCGAAGACGACCATGGCGGTGCCGCCGACGACCGCGGTGGGGATCACGCTGATCGCGCGGGTGACGGGGGCGAGGATGCCGATGGCGATGAGTACGGCGCCGGCCGCGGCGGTGACGAAGCGGCTGCGCACGCCGGTGACGCGGACGATGCCGATGTTCTCGCCGCTGGTGACCATGAGCGGCAGGCCGAAGAAGCCGCCGAAGAGTGAGGTGAGGGCGTCGCCGCGGACGGTCTTGGGCACGTCGGTGCGAGTGTCGATCCGCTTGCCGACGGCCTCGGCGTTGATGACGGTCTGACCGGTGGCCTCGGCCATGGAGGCAAGGGTGTAGAGCATCAGGGGCAGCGCGGCGACGAGGTTGAACTGGGGTGAGCCGAAGGGCATCAGGTGCGGCAGGTTCACCAGGCCGCCGCCCATCGCATCGGCGCCCGCCCCGTCGATCGCGCCGGTCGCGGCCGCGAGCGCTGCGCCTGCCAGCAGGCCGAGCATCACGGCGAGTTGCCTCAGGACGCCGGTGAAGAACAGGTAGAAGGCGACGGTGAAGCCGATCGTGGCCATGCCGAGGCCCAGATTGCCGGGGTCGGCGAAGCCGGGCGAGCCGGGCTGGCCGGTGACGAGCACGGCACCGACCTTCACCAGGTTGACGCCGACGATGACGATCATGGTGCCGATGACGAGGGCGGGGAAGTACGCGAGGAGCCGGGAGAAGAGGGGCAGGACGACGAAGGTGAACACCGCCGTCAGGATCACCGCGCCGGTGGCGGTGCGCAGGCCGTGCTGCTCGGCGATGGCGAGGAAGAGGATGAGCGGGGCCCCGCCCGGCAGCATCACGAACGGCAGCCGGGGTCCGAACTTCCAGATGCCGAGCGACTGGACGAGGGATCCGACGCCGGACAGCACGAAGGCCGCCGAGAGCAGGTCCACGGTGAGACCGGTGTCGAGCCCGAGGGTGGCGCTCATCAGGAAGATCGCCGAGATCGGGGTCGCGGCCATGACGAGGACGTGCTGGATGCCGAAGAGCAGAATCCGGCCGAGCGGACGCGCCTCGTCCACGGGGTGCACCCCGGCCCGGCTGTCGGCATCTGTGGCCGGGGGCGGGGGGCCGGCGTCGGCCGGAGACAGGGTGTCGTTCGGGCTGTCGCCCTCGGAGCGGGGGTTCCCGTCCGGGCGGACGGTCCGTGTGGCGTGGGAGTCGGCACTCTGCGGGGCAGGACCGGTGGTCGGCACCGGACCGGCCGGGGGACGGTTCTGACGGGGACTGGACACGTTTCGGGCTCCGTTCGGGCATACGGGCACGTTCGGATTCTCAGCCGCGATCCGGCCCTGGACGGAGAGCCAAATCGATTTGGCCAAATCGATTTGGCCGTCAGTATGCGGAGCCCTCGGACCCAGCGTCAAGAGTCGGCGGCACTCGTCCGTTCTCCACCCTGGGCCGGTCCGGGGCGGCCGGCAGCACGGCCGTGCCCGCGGGTCGCTCCAGGAGAAGGGGGCGTGACGGGGCCTTGCGGCGCGCCCGCCTGGCGCGCGGGCGTCGTCGACTTCAGCGGCCTCGTCCAGGTCGTCGCAACGAACGATCCGGGTGGCGCCCCGTACGACCGGATCGTCTTCGTCTTCGCCTTCGTCTTCCCGCCTCCCGTCCAGCTGCCGGGACAGCAGTTGGATCCGCGCCCCCGTGACGTACCGGACCACCATTTTTCCGGAGCTTGAACGGGACGTCTTCCACGCGCGCGGCCCACATGCCCGGGCTGACACGGTTCATCGCATGCGGGAGAGGATCGACCGCTTCGAACGCGAAGGGGCCCGGGATCAGCCGCCGACCAGTCGTTGACAAGTGCGACGCCTACCCGAATTCTGGCATGAGCACGTCCAGCACCACGCATCACGACTATCACCACCAGCATCACCGTCACGCACCACCGTCACCCCATCTTCAACGGAAGGACGCGACATGGCGCAGAAGATCGAGATACGCCCGCTGGACAAGAAGGAAACCACCGGCGACAGCAACAGTCAGGGCGCCTGAAGCAGGGAGTGTGGTCCGGCGCCGTCTCGGCGCCAGACCATGCTCTGCCCGGCCTCGGCCGCGGTCTGCGGCTCGTCCGGTTCTACGCGGAGCAGCCGGTAGCCGATCCGGGGCGGGATCTCGGCGCTCCGGACGTTGGCCCGGTCGCAGTGGATCTCCATGGCCTTGACGCCGGGGAGCCCGAGGCCCTCCTCGGTCAGCGCGGCCGCTGCCCGGGTGGCGAGCCCGCGGCCGGTGGCCGGGGAACAGACCCAGTAGCCGATCTCCAGGACGCCGTCCTCGCCGTTCGGGAACATCGCGCCTCCGCCGATCACCTGGTCGAGACGGTCCGGCGGGGTCAGCACGTAGACGAACGACCGGCCGGCGTCCCAGTCCGCGTCCTGTGCGGCGCGGAACCCCTCGGTCTCCTCCCGGGTGGGCGGGTGCTGGGCCCAGCGAAGCCACTCACCGAGGTGCTCGACATCGGCGGCGACCGCGTCGATGAACGCGTCGTCGGAGACCAGGGAACGCCGTCGCAGTACGGAACCGTCCGGCAGTTGGATGTTCTCGCGCGGAAGTCTGGAAAGAGAACCCTCTGTCATGTCTGCATCTTGACCTACCCGGCCGGCCACTTGAAGGGGGCCGACACCGGTCCGGTCGGCCGTCCGCACCGGCCGCCGTACCATGAGGCTACTTGCCAGTAGCTCTGCCGTCCCCGGAAGGTGCCGCCGTGCCCCGCGTTCTCACCGTGACCCGCAGCATCCTCGTCGACGTCCCGCCCGACGCGGCCTACGCGGCGGTGTCCCGCCCCGGCGACATGGGCCGGTGGAGCCCGGAGAACCTCGGGACGGCACCGGGCACGCCGGACGGGCCCGCGACGACGGGCAGCAGTTTCGTCGGACGCAACAAGCGCGGGGCGTTCCGGTGGGTGACCCGGTGCACGGTCACCGCGGCCGACCCCGGGCGCCGGTTCGCGTTCCGGGTGCACGCCATCGGGGTACGGCGGCCGCGCCTGCGTGGCCCGATCGCCACCTGGGAGTACCGCTTCGCTCCGCAGGGGACCGGTACGCGGGTGACGGAGACGTGGACCGACGACCGGCGGGCCTGGCCCGACGCCGTCGCCGCCGCCTTCGACCGGGTGGTCACCGGCGGCCGGACGTTCGCCGAGTTCCAGGTCGGCAACATCGACCGGACCCTGCGCAGCCTCAAGCGGGAGCTGGAGGCCGCCCGCCGGAGCTGACCGGGCGCGGGCCGCCGGACGGTTCTTCCGCCCTCGCCGACGGCATCCTGGGCGCCCCGCCCTCAGGCGGACGACCCCGGTGACCGGCCGGCCCGTCGGGTGAAGCGCCGCAGACCGCGCCGGGTGGGCTTGAGGGGTTTGTCCTCGGGGGCGTCGGGTGGCGGGGCCGCGCCGGGACCCGCGGTCAGGGCCGCGTGCGCGGACGGCGGCGCCACGGGGCGGCCGCCTTGTGCGAGCCGGCTCCGTACGGCCTGGGCCATGGCGTGGTGGGACGGTTCCTGCAGCAGGCCCGCCGCGGACAGCCGTTCCCACATGTGCAGCAGTTCCTGGCCCCGGGTGGCCACCTGACCCTCGTCCCACAGTCGTTGCCACGCCGCGGTGGCGCGGGCCACGTCGGGGGCGGCCCGGTTCAGGTCGGTGCGGCAGCGGATGCGGGCGACGGTCAGCGCGAGGACGGTGGAGAGCATGTGGTCGCCGCGCAGATACGCGAGGTACGCCTCGATCGCCCTTGCCTCCAGGGAGAGTTCGTCCTCGGCGCCCCGGCGCAGTGTGAGGTGCTCCCGCAGTGCGCTGGCGAGGACGAACGCGGCGTGCAGTTCCTCGCGCTGCGCGTGCTGGATGATGCGCTCGACGCGGGCGAGCGGGGGGAACGCGGCCTCCTCCGCGGCGGTGCGCTCACGCCCGGGCGGCAGGTCGTCCTCGTCGGCGATGGTCCGGCTCGACCCGTCGGGGTGCACCCGCAGCCGTGCCACCTGCTGCACGGTGCGGTCGATGACGGTGGCCGCGACCGGAGCCCCGAGGGTGCGGGCGAACATGGCGACGGCGTCGAGGATGGCCTCGTTGGGCGGCCGCATGCCTCCCATCTCCAGCAGGTGACCGTTGACCACCGTCGAACCGTCCTCGGCCACGTAGGCATCGAGGCGGATCAGCGGCGTGGCACCGAGCGCGGGCAGGTTCCCCTCGTCACGGGGGGTCAGTGAGTGGGTCATCCGGCTCAGGCTCCGGGTCGTACGACGCCGAGGACGGGCATGGAGGCGGCCGGCGCGGTCGTGATGTTGCGGCCGGGCCGCGGGGCGTGGACGATCTGTCCGCCTCCGATGTACATGCCCACGTGGGTGGCGTCGTCGTAGTAGATGATCAGATCTCCGGGACGGGCGGCGGACAGGCTGACGCGAGTCAGGCCGCTCCACTGTGCCTGCGAGGTGCGGGGAATGGGGTGTCCGGCCGCCGCCCATGCCGCGGAGGTGAGTCCGGAGCAGTCGTACGAGGACGGGCCGACCGCGCCCCACACGTACGGTTTGCCGATCTGCGCCATCGCGAAGCCGACGGCCTTCCCGGCAGCTCCGCTCACCTGCGTCCCGCCGCCGGGCCCTCCCCCCTTGCCCTTCCCCTTCCCCGCCGAACCGCCGGAGGAGCCGCCGGAGCCGGTCCACCCGGCCTCCGCCTGCTTGGCCCGCTCCTTTTCCAACTGGGCCAGTCTGCGGGTCTGTTCCTCTTCGAGTCCCGCCTCGATCCGCTCGGCCGTGGCGATCTTCTTCTCGATCTTCTGCTTCGCGGCGGCCTTGTCCGCGCGGCTGCTCTTCAGTTCCCGCAGTTCCTTCGTGGCGGCCTCGGTCTGCTCGCTCAGCTCCTCGCGGGCGCTCTTCTGGGTCTCGGAGACGTTGACCAGACCGCGCATGGCCTGGCGGGCCTGGGACGCCTCGTCGAGGGCCCCTTCCGGGTGGTCGCCGAGCAGCAGCTGGATGCCGGTGGCGGCGAGATCGCCCCCGCGGTACTGGGTGCGGGCGGCCGCTCCGGCGAGGTCGTGCAGGTCCTTCACCCGCTTCTCGGCACGGGTCAGGTCCTTGCGGAGGGTCGACAGCCGCTTCTCCTGTTTCGCCGCCTTCTCGTTGGCGGCGTTGTACGCCTCGGTGGCCACCTCCGCCTCGCGGTAGAGGCCGTCCAGTTCGTCGCGGATGTCCTCGATCGACTTGTCGGTGTGCGGGTCGGGTTCGCCCGGGGCCGCGTAACCGGGGCCGGGCGACAGGAGGATCGCGCAGACGAGGGTTGCTGTGGCGCCCCGGCTCAGTAACCGTCTGCCGCCGGTCGACACGTTCATGAGCTCCACTTTCAGAGGTCGCGTGCGGGCGGCTCAGACGGACGGCTGCCGCCGCCGTCGCCACCGCGGGTCACGTGGTGGGCCGTTCGAGCCTTGAACACATTACCTTCCCCCGAACGGCCCACCACGGTCTCCCCGCGTGTGTCAGCTTGCTCACACGCAACTGTTCATCGAGCGGTACTCAGTTGCGCCAGGTGTCGTTGAGCTCGATCTTTGTGGTGTTCACCGTCGCGGTGCGGTTGGCGCCGCTCTCCCAGGTCACGTTGCCCGCCTGGTCCTTGCGGAGGTACTTGTACTCAAAGGTCGTGCCCGCGGGGAGTGCGACGTCCCGCTTCCACACCGGGTAGGCGGCGGGGTCGAGTTCGAGGGCGCTGCCCGGGTTCCAGTTGCCGAGTTCGGGCCGGTTTCCGGTCACGTAGACGTTCTGGCCCCAGTTGGTGGTGGCGTTGACCGCGAAGGACACGCCGGAGGCCACCGGTTCGGGGTCGCCGGGATCGCTTCCGCCGTCACACGTACGAGCGCCCACGTGCAGGGCCACGGCCGTGTCGGCGCCCAGGGTGGCGGTGAACCGGCCTGCCCCGTCGACCGTGACGCCTTTGCCCGACTGGACGTCGCAGTAGGCACCGGCGGGCAGCGACGTCTGGAACGTACGGGTGAGCGAGGAGCCTTCGTGGTTGATGGCGACGTACGCCTTCGAGCCGCGTCCGAAGGCGATCTGGTCGCCGCCGTTGTCCCACCAGTCGGTCACGCCCTGGCCGCGGGCGGCGTTGCGGAATGCGACCATGGAGGAGATCTCGCGCCAGGCGTGCTGGCACTTCCAGCCGTCGTTGTAGCAGGCGTTCACCTGACCGCCGTTGGGCGGCCCGGCGTCGTGGTCGGTGAACTCGTAGCCGGAGTGGACGTCGGGGCTGCCGTAGGGCCAGGCCAGCATGAAGACGTGTGCCAGGGTGTAGGAGGCGCCGTCCTTGTAGGTGAGGGTCTCGCCGTTGCGCTCGGTGTCGTGGTTGGTGACGAAGACGGCGGACTCGTCCGAGGGCATGTAGTCCCAGGCCTCGCCGAAGTCCTTCAGGTACGCGAGGTTCTCGCCGTTGAAGACCCGCTTGAGGTCGCGTGCGTAGCGGAACTCCTGTACGTCGCCGCTGCCGAGGTACTCGGTCGGCGAGACGGCCTCGCCGGCGCCGTAGATCGCCTCGTGCTTCCAGTACACGTTCGGGTTGCTCAGGCGGGACTTGATGTCGGCCAGGTCGCCGGCGGCCATGTGCTTGGCCGCGTCGATCCGGAAGCCGTCGACACCGAGGGACAGCAGGTCGTTGAGGTAACCGGCGATCTTCCCCCGTACGTAGTCCTCGCCGGTGTCCAGGTCCGCGAGCCCGACCAGCTCGCACTCCTGGACGTTGAAGCGGTCGCCGTAGTTGTTGATCTGCGAGGTGCAGTTGTCGAGGTCGTTCGACGAGTAGACGCCGGGATAGTTGTACTTGGTGTACGACGAGCCGCCGGTGCCCGTGCCGTTGCCGGCCGACATGTGATTGATGACCGAGTCGGCGACGACCTTCACGCCGGCCGCGTGACAGGTGTCGACCATGCTCTTGAACTGGGCGCGGTCACCGAGGCGGCCCGCGATCTTGTAGCTCACCGGTTGGTACGACGTCCACCACTGTCCGCCCTGGATGTGCTCCTGGGGCGGTGAGACCTGGACGAAGCCGTAGCCGGCCGGTCCGAGGGTGTCGGTGCAGGCCTGGGCGACGGAGCTGAACTTCCACTCGAACATCACCGCGGTGACGTCCTTGTCTCCGGGTGGGGACGCCTGGGCCGGCGCCGCGGTGGCCAGGAGGCTGCCGGCCACGCCGGCGGTGAGGGCGAGCGCGGTGGCGGTGACTCTTCGCGCTGTGCTGGTGTTCCCGTGCATGGAGTCTCCCGTGTGAGGGTGCGGGTGTGCCGGGGGGCGGTGCCGACGGGTGTCCGGGGAGTCGACACCCGCTTGCAACACGTTGCAGCAAGATGTCTGCAAGATGTTGCGGTCGTGACCGTAAGGGTGGCGTTCAACCACGGTCAACCCTTTGGACGAGTCCTGCACACGAGCCACATGACGTGGCGTCAACTCATGCGCGAGACAGATGCTCACGGTCCGGCGCAGTCCAGAAAGTTGGAGCGAGACCCCTTTACGACGCCGTCGCCCACGGGTAACTTCCCGCTGCCGAAAGGAGTTTCTGAAACTTTCCGTTCACCCTTTCAGATCCTGGGCTCGAACCGGCCGCGGCACCGCCGCCCCCGCTTCCCTGGAGACACGCATGAGACGCATGAGACGCAGCCGCATGCGGTTGCTCGGACGGCCGTTGGCCGCGACCGTCGCCGCCGGCGCCGTTCTCGCAATGGTGCCCGCGCCACCGGGCATCCCCTCCCCCGCAACCGACCCCGCCGCGGCGGCAGCCACGGCCGACAACACGGCGACCGTCTTCTACTACACGAAGACGAAGAACTGGGACCGGTACAACCTGCACTACGCGCCCGACGGCGGCTCCTGGACCGAGGTCCCCGGCGTGGCGATGGAGACCGCGTGCACCGACTGGGTGAAGAAGACGGTCACCCTGGGCAGCGCCGAAGGGCTGCGGGCCACCTTCAACAACGGCTCGGGCACCTGGGACAACAACGCGGGCAAGAACTACGCCCTCGGCACCGGAGACATCACGGTCAAGGACGGCGTGATCGCGCACTCCGACCCCTGCGACGGGGGCCAGGACCCTGACCCGACGCCGGGGGACGGCAACCGGGCCACCGTCTACTACTCCACCCGGTCCCTCGGCTGGACCACCGCCAACCTCCACTACCAGCCGGCGGGCGGCTCCTGGACCGCCGTGCCGGGCGTCGGCATGCAGACCGCCTGCGCCGGCTGGTGGAAGAAGGACGTCGACCTGGGCACGGCCACCTCCATGAAGGCCGCCTTCAACAACGGCAACGGCGTGTGGGACAACAACAAGGGCGCCGACTACACCCTGCCCACCGGCGTCACCACCGTCGCCGACAACACGGTCACCGCGGACGCCGACGACCCCTGCGCCGAGGAGGTTCCCGACACGCAGGCGCCGACCGTTCCCGCCGGGGTGAGCGCGCAGGCCGACGGCGTGTCCGTCGTGCTGACCTGGGAGCCGTCCACCGACGACACGGGCGTCGCCAAGTACCAGGTGACCCGCACCGGTGGCACCAGGGGCGAGGTCGTGAGCGACGTCGGCTCCACCGTCTTCTCCGACACCGGCCTCGAGGAGAAGACCACCTACACGTACACCGTCAGGGCCGTGGACGCCGCCGGCAACGTCTCCGCGGCCTCGGCCGCCGGGATCGCCACCACCGGCACGAAACCGCCGGCGCCCGCCGCGGGCAAGCCCCTGGCCACCGATCCCCGCAAGGACCCGATCTACTTCGTCCTCACCGCCCGTTTCAACGACGGTGACAACTCCAACAACCGCGGGGGCAACCAGCACGAGAGGTCCGGCAACGCGGCGAACAACGACCCGATGTTCCGCGGCGACTTCAAGGGCCTGGTGAACAAGCTCGACTACATCAAGGGCCTCGGCTTCTCCGCCGTGTGGATCACTCCGGTGGTCCTCAACCGCTCGGACTACGACTACCACGGCTACCACGGCTACGACTTCTACAAGGTGGACCCGCGTCTGGAGTCCGCCGGCGCCTCCTACCAGGACCTCATCAACGCCGCCCACGCCAAGGGCATGAAGATCTACCAGGACGTCGTCTACAACCACTCCTCGCGCTGGGGCGCCAAGGGCCTGTTCACCCCGACCGTCTACGGCGTGCGCGACTCCCAGTGGAGCTGGTACTACGACGAGAAGCAGCCCGGTTTCGAGTACGACGGCCTGACCGTCGAACCCAAGAGCGGCAAGTCGTACTACAACGGCGACCTCTGGTCCACGGCCGAACCGAGCGGCAACACCTGCGTCGACTGGGGCAGGCCCACCGGCGCCAAGAGCCCCGAGGGCTACACCATCTACAACTGCCAGTGGCCCAGCCCGACGTCCGGGATGTTCCCCAAGGCGCTCTACCACAACTGCTGGATCGGCAACTGGGAGGGTGAGGACTCCCGTTCCTGCTGGCTGCACGACGACCTCGCCGACTTCAACACCGAGAACGCGCAGGTGCAGAACTACCTGATCGGCGCCTACAACAAGTACATCGACATGGGCGTCGACGGCTTCCGGGTCGACACGGCCGTCCACGTCCCGCGCACCACCTGGAACCGCCGCTTCCTGCCCGCGATCCAGGAGCGCGTCGCCCAGCAGCACGGTGCCGAGGCCGCGAAGAACTTCTTCGTCTTCGGCGAGGTCGCGGCCTTCGTCAATGACAAGTGGAACCGGGGCTCGGTCAACCACTCGGCGCAGTTCTACACGTGGAAGGAGCGCAAGGAGTACAGCGCCGACGACGAGAAGGCCGCCCTGGAGATGTACGAGTACGAGCAGCAGCAGGGCCCGGGGAACCAGCCCACGTCCACCAACGCCTTCCTGGAGGGCAACAGCTACCACACCCCGGACCACAGCCGCTTCTCCGGCATGAACGTCATCGACATGCGCATGCACATGAACTTCGGTGACGCGAACAACGCCTTCCACAACGGCAAGGACTCCGACGACAGCTACAACGACGCCACGTACAACGTCGTCTACGTCGACAGCCACGACTACGGCCCCAACAAGAGCAGCGAGCGCTACACGGGCGGCACCGACGCCTGGGCCGAGAACATGTCCCTGATGTGGACCTTCCGCGGCATTCCCACGCTGTACTACGGATCGGAGATCGAGTTCCAGAAGGGCAAGAAGATCGACTGCGGCCCCACCTGCCCCCTCGCGACAACCGGCCGCGCCTACTACGGCGACCACATCGCCGGCGACGTCAAGGCCTCCGACTTCTCCGAGGTCGACTCGGCCACCGGCGCCGTCGCAACGACCCTGGAACAGCCACTGGTCAAGCACGTACAGCGGCTGAACCAGATCCGCCGGGCCGTCCCCGCCCTGCAGATGGGCCAGTACTCCACGGACGGCATCACCGGCGACATGGCCTTCAAGCGGCGCTACACCGACGGCGGCACGGACAGCTTCGCCCTCGTCACCGTCTCGGGCGGCGCCACCTACAGCGGCATCCCCAACGGCACGTACCGGGACGCGGTCACCGGCGACACCAAGACCGTCACCGACGGCGCCCTCACCGTCGCCGCCCCCGGCAAGGGCAACCTGCGGGTGTACGTCCTGAACGGTGCCGGGAAGATCGGAGCGGACGGCCCCTACCTGAAGTAGCCGATCCTGAGGCAGGCCGACGGCGGCCGCCGGAACTCGAACGACCGTTCCCTCGTCCTGACTGGTGAACTGCCGGTGAGGACGAGGGAACGGGTGCGATGACCGACTGGGCGGCCTGGACGCGCGGGCGTGGACGGGTGCTTGCCGGGGTGGCGGTGTGCACCGCGCTCCTGCTCTCGTTCCACGGATCGGTGCCGAACGGCGCCGGCGGGCTGGGGAGCCTGCTGGAGTCCTTCCTGCCGTGGCTCGGCGTGGTCGTCGTGGTGCTGCTCGTCCTGGCGCTGGTGCGCCGCTCGGCGCTCGCCCTGGTGGCGCTGCTCCTGCCGGTGGCCGCCTGGACGTACCTCTTCGGCGGGCTGCTCCTGCCCGCGCCGGAGCCCCACTCCGACGACCTGGTCGTGGTGCAGCACAACGTCAGCGACGAGAACACCGACCCCGAGGGCACGGCGCGCTCCCTGGCCCGTGCCGAGCCCGACCTCGTCGCGCTGGAGGAACTGGTGCCGCCGGCGCTGGAGGTCTACGCGAAGACCCTGGCCCCCCACTATCCGTACCGGGTGGTCCGGGGCACCGTCGGGCTCTGGTCGAAGTACCCGCTCTCCGGCTCCCGGCCCCTCGGCATCAAGCCGCAGGGCATCCACGAGGAATGGGAGCGCGGGCTGCGGACCGTGGCGCACACACCGCATGGTGAAGTCGCCGTCCATGTCGCGCACCTGCCGTCCGTCCGGGTAGGGGCGAGCGGCCTCGCGTCGTCCTGGCGGGACGAGAGCGCCGGTCTGCTGGGCGACGCCCTCGCCCGGGAGGAGCTGCGCAGGGTGGTCCTGCTCGGCGACCTCAACGGCACGGTCGACGACCGGGGGCTGGACCCCCTGACCACCCGGCTGAACGTCGCCGAGCGGGGCCTCGCCCTCAGCTTCCCGGCCGGCTTCCCGCTGGCCCGGATCGACCAGGTGATGGCCCGCGCCGGGACCGTCGGCGCCATCCGGACCCTGCCCGCCACCGGCAGCGATCACCTTCCGGTCGCCGCCCGGGTCAGCTGGGACTGAAGCAAGCCGCTTGCGGTGTTTGCGTTAGCCTTTCGTCTGTGACGCGACGACTTGCTCAGGTGGCGAAGAAGGTTGGGGTCAGCGAGGCCACGGTCAGCCGGGTACTCAACGGCAAGCCCGGGGTTTCCGAGGCGACCCGCCAGTCCGTGCTCAGCGCGCTGGACGTCCTGGGCTACGAGCGGCCCACCCAGCTGCGCGGCGAGCGGGCCCGCCTGGTCGGCCTGGTCCTGCCCGAGCTGCAGAACCCCATCTTCCCCGCGTTCGCCGAGGTCATCGGCGGCGCGCTCGCCCAGCAGGGGCTGACGCCGGTGCTGTGCACCCAGACCAAGGGCGGCGTCTCCGAGGCCGACTACGTCGAGCTGCTGCTCCAGCAGCAGGTGTCCGGTGTGGTGTTCGCGGGCGGGCTGTTCGCGCAGGCGGACGCCCCGCACGACCACTACCGGCTGCTCGCCGAGCGCAACATCCCCGTGGTACTCATCAACGCGTCGATCGAGAACCTCGACTTCCCGTGCATCGCCTGCGACGACGCCGTCGCCGTCGAGCAGTCCTGGCGGCACCTGGCGTCCCTGGGGCACGAGCGCATCGGCCTTGTGCTGGGCCCCTCCGACCACATCCCCTCGCGCAGGAAGCTGGCCGCCGCCCGCGAGGCGGCCCGGGCCGCCGGCACGGAACTGCCCGAGGAGTTCGTCGAGCGGGCCATGTTCTCCCTCGAAGGCGGCCAGGCAGCCGCCTCCCGCCTCCTCGAGCGCGGCGTCACCGGCATCATCTGCGCCAGCGACCCCCTCGCCCTCGGCGCCGTCCGCGCCGCCCGCCGACGCGGACACCACGTACCCCACGACGTCTCCGTCGTCGGCTACGACGACTCCGCCTTCATGACCTGCACCGAACCACCCCTCACCACCGTCCGCCAACCCATCGAAGCCATGGGACGCGCCGCCGTCGACCTCCTCTGCGCACAAATCCAAGGCACCGAAGTCCCCCACGGCGAGCTGCTCTTCGAACCCGAACTCGTCGTCCGCGGCTCCACGGCACGGCCGACCGCCGACTAGCGGTCCTCTCATCACCGTCCTTTGACCGCAAGTCCCTTGCGGGAAATGACAGCGGCTTGCGACTCCTCGACGTAGCGCGTGAAAGCCGCTGATCCGAAGCGTGCCCCGGTGCCTGCCCGGCTCTCACCGACCACACCCGGCCCTGCCGTGCGGCGACTTCGCGCTGTCCATCCTGTAGACGACTCAACATTTCTCTGCAACTCTGCGAGCGCTCAACGTAAATGACAGAGAACATTGAGTGTCTACCTGATGTGGGGACAGATGAGAAACCGGAACTGGAGATCGCGTGCCCTGTGCACGGTGGTCGCGACCAGTCTCCTGGCGCTGGGAGGACCGCTGCTGTCGGCCACGGCAGCCGGTGGTCCCAACATCGCCGTGGGGGACGCCACGGCGGCGAGCAGCTCGCACGGTGAGTACGGCGCCGCCAACATCACCGACGGCAACCAGAGTTCGTACTGGCAGAGCGCCGGCAGCAGCCTGCCCCAGTGGGTCCAGACCGACCTCGGTGCCACCGAGCGGATCGACGAGGTCGTCCTGAGACTGCCCGCCGGATGGGAGAGCCGCGAGCAGACCCTCTCCGTCCAGGGCAGCGCCGACGGCACGAGCTTCAGCACGCTGAAGACGTCCGCCACCTACGCCTTCGATCCGGGTTCGGGCAACACGGTCACCGTGTCCTTCCCCGCCACGCAGACACGGTTCGTGCGGGTGAACGTCACGGCGAACACCGGGTGGCAGGCGGCTCAGCTCTCCGAGCTGGAGGTGCACGAGGCCGGGGAGTCGTCCGTGAACCTCGCCGCCGGCCGGCGACTGACGGCGAGCAGCTCCACGGGCGCGTACACCGCCGGCAACGGCAACGACGGCAACAAGGCCACCTACTGGGAGAGCGCCAACAACGCCCTGCCGCAGTGGCTCCAGGCCGACCTCGGTTCCTCGCGCCGGATCGACCGCGTCGTCCTGCGGCTGCCGGACGGGTGGCCGACCCGCAGCCAGACCCTGAAGATCCAGGCCAGTGACAACGGCTCGGACTTCACCGACCTGACCGCCGCCAAGGCGTACACCTTCGACGCGGCGGGCGGTCAGTCGGCCACGGTCACCTTCGACGCGGCCACCGCGCGCTATGTGCGGGTCCTGGTGACGGCCAACACCGGACAGCCCGCCGCCCAGGTCTCCGAGCTGGAGGTCTACGGCCCTGAGACGGGCGACACGCAGGCGCCGACCACCCCGGCGAACCTGGCGTTCACCGAGCCGGCCACCGGGCAGATCAGGCTGACCTGGAACGAGTCCTCGGACGACACGGCCGTCACGGGGTACGACATCTACGCCGACGGCGAGCTGCTGACCTCGGTCGCGGGTGACGTCACCACGTACACGGACACCAGGCCGACCGGCACGACGGTCACCTACTACGTGCGCGCCAAGGACGCGGCCGGCAACCAGTCGGGCAACAGCAACTCCGTCACCCGCCGGGCCGACACCGGCGACACCCAGGCGCCCACCGCGCCCTCGAACCTCGCCCTCACCGAACCGGCCGCCGGGCAGATCAAGCTGACCTGGGACGCCTCGACCGACAACAAGGGCGTCACCGGTTACGACGTCTACGCCGACAACAAGCTCCGCAAGAGCGTCGCCGGTGACGTCACCACGTACACCGACACCCAGCCGGCGTCCGCGAGCGTGACCTACTTCGTGCGGGCGAAGGACGCGGCCGGCAACGAGTCGGGCGACAGCAACTCCGTGACCCGCACCGGCAGCGGCGGCGACGGCTCGAACCTGGCCGTCGGCAAGCCGATCAGCGCCTCGTCCTTCATCCACACCTACGTCGCCGAGAACGCCAACGACAACAGCACGTCGACCTACTGGGAGGGAGCGGCGGGCAGCTACCCGAACACGCTGACCCTGAAGCTGGGCGCGAACGCGGACGTCGACCGCGTCGTCCTCAAGCTCAATCCCGACACCGGCTGGTCGAAGCGCACCCAGAACATCCAGGTGCTCGGCCGCCCCCAGGACGCATCCGGCTTCTCCTCCCTGGTCGACGCGAAGGACTACGTCTTCGACCCCGCGAGCGGCGGCAACAGCGTGTCCATACCCGTCGGTGAGCGGGCCGCGGACGTCCAGTTGAAGTTCACCGCCAACACGGGGGCGACTGCCGGGCAAATCGCCGAGTTCCAGGTCGTCGGCACCCCGGCGCCCAACCCCGACCTCGAGGTGACGAAGCTGACCACGTCGCCGGGCTCCCCCGTCGAGTCGGACGAGATCACGGTGTCGGCGACGGTCCGCAACAGCGGCGCCGCGAAGGCTCCGGCCGGCAAGGTCGCCGTCCGGCTGGGTGACACCGAGGTCGCCACCGCCGACGTCCCCGCCCTGGAGGCCGGTGCGCAGAGCACGGTCAGCGCGTCCGTCGGGGCCCGCGAGGCCGGTTCGTACGAACTGAGCGCGGTCGCCGACGAGGCGAACGAGATCATCGAGCAGAACGAGACCAACAACACCTACACCCGGCCCGACCCGCTGGTCGTCAAGCCGGTGCAGAGCTCCGACCTGGTCGCCGCCGCCGTCACCACGGCGCCGTCCAGTCCGGCCGCCGGTGACGACGTGACCTTCAAGGTCGCGCTCAGGAACCAGGGTACCCAGGACTCGGCGGGCGGCAGCCACCCGGTGACGGTCGCCCTGGTCGACGCGAAGGGCAGCACCGTCAAGACCCTGACCGGCGCGCACTCCGGTGTCATCGCCGCCGGCTCGACGGCCCCGGCCGTGAGCCTCGGCACCTGGCAGGCGGCCAACGGCTCGTACTCCCTGAAGGTCACGGTCGGCGACGACGCGAACGAACTGCCGGTCAAGCGGGAGAACAACACCTCCACGCAGCCGCTGTTCGTCGGGCGCGGCGCGAACATGCCGTACGACATGTACGAGGCGGAGGACGGGACGGTCGGCGGCGGTGCCACCGTGGTCGGGCCCAACCGCACCATCGGCGACATCGCGGGCGAGGCGTCCGGCCGCAAGGCCGTCCACCTGGACAAGACCGGCGAGTACGTCGAGTTCACCACCAAGGCGGATACCAACACCCTGGTGGCCCGCTTCTCGATCCCGGACGCGCCGGGTGGCGGTGGCATCGACGCCACGCTCGACGTGTACGTCGACGGCGTCATGAAGAAAGCACTGCCGCTGACGTCGAAGTACGCCTGGCTGTACGGTTCCGAGGCCTCGCCGGGCAACTCCCCCGGTGCGGGCGCCCCGCGGCACATCTACGACGAGGCGCACCTCATGCTGGGCGAGACCGTCCCGGCGGGCAGCACGATCCGGCTGCAGAAGGACGCGGCGAACTCCTCCGACTACGCGATCGACTTCGTCAACCTGGAGCAGGTCGCCGCGGTGCCGAACCCCGACCCGGCGGCGTACGCGGTGCCGGCCGGGTTCACGCACCAGGACGTGCAGAACGCGCTCGACACGGTCCGCATGGACACCTCGGGCAAGCTGGTCGGTGTGTACCTGCCGCCCGGCGACTACCAGACGTCGAGCAAGTTCCAGGTGTACGGCAAGGCGGTGAAGGTGGTCGGCGCCGGTCCCTGGTTCACGAAGTTCCACGCGCCCACCACGCAGGACAACACCGACATCGGGTTCCGTGCCGAGGCGAGCGCGAAGGGCTCGACGTTCGCGAACTTCGCCTACTTCGGCAACTACACGAGCCGCATCGACGGGCCGGGCAAGGTGTTCGACTTCTCCAACACCTCGGACATCGTGATCGACAACATCTGGAACGAGCACATGGTGTGCCTGTACTGGGGCGCCAACACCGACCGGATGACGATCAAGAACTCCCGGATCCGCGACATGTTCGCCGACGGCATCAACATGACCAACGGCTCGACCGACAACCTCGTCTCCAACAACGACGCCCGCGCGACCGGTGACGACAGCTTCGCGCTCTTCTCGGCGATCGACGCGGGCGGCGCGGACATGAAGAACAACCTGTACGAGAACCTCACGACGACGCTGACCTGGCGTGCCGCGGGTCTCGCCGTCTACGGCGGTTACAACAACACCTTCCGGAACATCCACATCGCGGACACCCTGGTCTACTCGGGCATCACCATCAGCTCGCTGGACTTCGGCTACCCGATGAACGGCTTCGGGACCGATCCGACGACCTTCGAGAACGTCTCGATCGTCCGGGCCGGCGGGCACTTCTGGGGCGGGCAGACCTTCCCCGGCATCTGGGTGTTCTCGGCGTCCAAGGTGTTCCAGGGGATCAGGGTCAACAACGTCGACATCGTCGATCCGACGTACAGCGGCATCATGTTCCAGACGAACTACTCGGGAGGTCAGCCGCAGTACCCGATCAAGGACACGGTCTTCACCGACGTCTCCGTCACGGGCGCGCACAGGAGCGGTGACGAGTTCGACGCCAAGTCCGGTTTCGGCCTGTGGGCCAACGAGATGCCCGAGAGCGGACAGGGACCGGCGGTCGGTGAGGTCACCTTCAACGGCCTGAAGCTCAGCGACAACGCCGTGGACATCCGCAACACGACGTCCACCTTCGAGATCATCCGCAACCCGTAGACCCGTCCCCGGTCCGCACCGGGGCCCGACAGCAGTTTTTGTCGGACAGGTCACCGACTGGCGCAAGTCTCTTGCGAGACTTGCGCTAGTCTTGCGTTTGTGACGCGACGACTTGCTCAGGTGGCGAAGAAGGTTGGGGTCAGCGAGGCCACGGTCAGCCGGGTACTCAACGGCAAACCGGGGGTCTCGGCGGCGACCCGGCAGTCCGTGCTCAGCGCGCTGGACGTCCTGGGCTACGAGCGGCCCACCCAGCTGCGCGGCGAGCGCGCCCGCCTGGTCGGGCTCGTGCTGCCGGAGCTGCAGAACCCCATCTTCCCCGCGTTCGCCGAGGTCATCGGCGGCGCACTCGCCCAGCAGGGGCTGACGCCGGTGCTGTGCACCCAGACCAAGGGCGGCGTCTCCGAGGCCGACTACGTCGAGCTGCTGCTCCAGCAGCAGGTCTCCGGGGTCGTTTTCGCCGGCGGCGGACTGTTCGCGCAGGCGGACGCCCCGCACGACCACTACCGGCTGCTCGCCGAGCGCAACATCCCCGTGGTGCTCGTGAACGCCTCCATAGCGGACCTCGGCTTCCCGTGCATCGCCTGCGACGACGCCGTCGCCGTCGAGCAGTCCTGGCGGCACCTGGCATCGCTGGGGCACCAGCGCATCGGTCTCGTCCTCGGCCCCTCCGACCACATCCCGTCCCGCCGCAAACTGGCCGCCGCCCGCGAGGCCGCCGAGGCGGCCGGCGGCATCCTCCCCGACGCGTACGTGGAACGGGCCATGTTCTCCCTCGAAGGCGGCCAGGCAGCCGCCTCCCGCCTCCTCGAGCGCGGCGTCACCGGCATCATCTGCGCCAGCGACCCCCTCGCCCTCGGCGCCGTCCGCGCCGCCCGCCGACGCGGACACCACGTACCCCACGACGTCTCCGTCGTCGGCTACGACGACTCCGCCTTCATGACCTGCACCGAACCACCCCTCACCACCGTCCGCCAACCCATCGAAGCCATGGGACGCGCCGCCGTCGACCTCCTCTGCGCACAAATCCAAGGCACCGAAGTCCCGCACAGCGAGCTGCTCTTCGAACCCGAACTCGTCGTCCGCGGCTCCACGGCACAGGTTTCCGCCCGGTAGCGGAACCTCAACTTCTACGGCGGACTGTCAAACAATTACGAAATCAGCGCGAGATATTGCGTTCACTTGTTCACGGTGGTTGAGTGAGCGGCGCCCCACAACGCATCGGCGGTGGGGCGCCTTCCACGTTCATGCCCGAAGGGGACCACCCATGAGAAGTGCTCGGTTCCGCCGTACTCGCCGTGCCGGCGCCATCACGCTCGTCTCCGCTCTCACCCTGACCGCTCTTGCCGCCTGCGGCACGAGCAGCAGTGACGACGGCGGCGGTTCCGAAGGCGGCAGCGGGTCCTCCGACCCGGCCGCTCCACTGGACCCGAAGACCAAGGTGACGATCACCATCGACTGCATGCCGCCGAAGGCGAAGGCGGCCGAACTCAAGGAGTGGCAGGAGGACGTCAAGGAGTTCAACAAGACGTACCCCAACGTCACCATCGACGGCCGCTCCACCCCCGGCCAGTGTCTGGAGCCGCCGCGCTTCACGGCGATGCTCAAGGCCAAGTCGCAGCCCGACGTCTTCTACACGTACTTCACCGACCTGCCCCAGGTACTGGACAACGACGGCGCCGAGGACATCACCGCATACGTCAACGACAAGACGGTCCCCGCCCTCAAGGACATCGACCCGAACGTCCTCGGCTCGCTCAAGCACGAGAACAAGCTCTACGGCCTGCCCACCAGCAACTACACGATGGGCCTGCTGATCAACCGCAAGCTCTTCAAGCAGGCCGGGCTCGACCCGGACGCCCCGCCGCGCACCTGGGAAGAGGTCCGCACCGCCGCCAAGAAGATTTCCGACCTGGGCGACGGCATCGCCGGCTTCGGCGAGTACAGCGCGGGCAACACCGGCGGCTGGCACTTCACCGCCCAGATGTACAGCCGCGGCGCCGACGTCGTGGACGAGAGCGGCAAGAAGGCGAGCTTCAACAACGAGGTGGGCAAGGAGGTCGCCGAGAACCTCCACGCCATGCGCTGGGAGGACGAGAGCATGGGCAAGACCCAGCTGCTCAAGTGGGGCGACCTGCAGAAGCAGATCGCCACCGACAAGCTCGGCATGTTCCTCGCCGCGCCGGACGACATCACGTACATGGTCCAGCAACTCGGCGCCGACTACGAGAACTTCGGCATGGGCCCCATCCCGGGCGAGAAGAACACCCTCGCCGGCGGCAACAACTACATGGTCAAGAAGGGCATTTCCTCCGACAAGATCAAGGCGGCCGTCGCCTGGCTGAACTTCCAGAACCTCACCGTCGGTGAGGGGCAGTTCAACTGGGCGCGCAAGAAGACCGACAAGCTGCCGGTCGGCCTCCCGCAGCCCAACTTCTGGCTGAACGAGTCGAAGAAGAAGGACGACGCGGCCCGCCTTGAGCACGCCACCATGCCGGTCGAGAACTTCAAGACGTTCATGGACAACCCGGTCCCGGGGATGGCCGAGCCGCCGAAGGCCCAGGAGGTCTACAAGGTCCTGGACAACGTGATGTCCGGCATCCTCACCAACAAGGACGCCGACATCGACAAGCTGCTCTCCACCGCGGAGCAGCAGGTCAACCAGGTTCTGGCCACGCAGTGACCGGCTCCCTCGGGGGGCGGGCAGCGCCGCCCCCCGGGGCCCATGAGATCAGCCCCAAGGAGCGACCATGTCGGCCCCCAGCCTGACTCCGAGCAAGGCGGCGAGAGTCCGCCACGCCCAGCCGCCGGTGGACGGCCCGCCCCAGCGCGGCGGGGCGTTCGGCAGGAGCCTGAAGCGCAACCTCACCGCGCACGGCTTCCTGATCGGAGCGGTTCTCTGCTTCGCGTTCTTCTCCTGGTACCCGATGGTCCGGGAGTTCTTCCTCGCCTTCCAGAAGACGGACCAGGGCGAGGTCTCCTGGGTCGGCCTGGAAAACCTGGAGACGGTCTTCAACGACCCGGCCTTCTGGCAGGCCTGGCGCAACACCGCGCTGTTCACCGTGCTGGCCCTGGTCCTCGGCTTCGCCGTGCCGTTCGTCGTCGCCATCGTCATCAACGAACTCAGGCACGGCAAGGGGTACTTGCGCCTGCTCGTCTACCTGCCGGTGATGCTGCCCCCGGTCGCCTCGGTGCTGCTCTTCAAGTACCTGTACGACCCTGGTTACGGCCTGCTCAACGAGGTGTTCGGGTTCTTCGGGCTGCCCGAGCAGCAGTGGCTGCAGGATCCCGACCTCTCCATGCTCTCCGTGGTCATCGCGTCGACCTGGATGAACATGGGCGGCGCGGCACTCATCTACCTGGCCGCGCTCCAGGGCATCCCCGGTGAGCTGTACGAGGCGGCGGAACTGGACGGCGCCGGGCTGCTGCGCAAGATCTGGCACGTGACGATCCCGCAGACGCGGCTCATCCTCTCGCTGATGCTGCTGATGCAGGTCATCGCCACCATGCAGGTCTTCGTGGAGCCCTTCCTGCTCACCGGCGGCGCCGGCCCCGAGGGTTCGACGACCACGGTCGTCTACCTCATCTACCAGTACGCCTTCAACTTCAACAACTACGGTGCCGCGGCGGCCCTCGGCCTGCTGCTCCTCGTACTGCTGGCCGGGTTCTCGGCGGCGTACGTGAAGCTCAGCCGCGCCGAGGACGAGTAGAGCCGGGGGAAACCACAGATGTCCACACGCACACTCGTCTCACCGGCCCAGCTCGCCCGCCCGCGCGGGAAGCTGCTGTACTGGGTGGTGTTCGGCCTCGTCGTCGCACTCTTCACCGTGGTCTTCCTCGGCCCGATGTACTGGATGGTCTCCAGCGGTTTCAAGAACACCCAGGAGGCCGTGCAGACCCCGCCGACGCTGGTCCCCGAGTCCTTCCAGCCCGACAACTACTCGCAGGCGTGGAACGTCATGGACCTGGCGAGCCTGCTGGGGAACACCCTGTTCTACGCGTTCGGCGCGCTCGCCTTCCAGCTGGTCTTCGACGTGGCGGCGGCCTACTCGCTGTCCAAGCTCCGGCCGGTCTTCGGCAAGGCCATCCTCGGCCTGATGCTGGCGACGCTGATGATCCCGGCGACCGTGCTGGTCGTGCCGCAGTACCTGACGGTGCTGGACGTGCCGATCTTCGAACGCAACCTGCTGAACACGCCGTGGGCGATCTGGCTCCCGTCGGTGACCAACGCCTTCAACATCTTCCTGCTGAAGCGGTTCTTCGACTCGATCCCCCGGGAGCTGCTCGACGCCGCCTCCATGGACGGTGCCTCGCCGATGCGCACGCTCTGGTCGATCGTGCTGCCGATCTCGCGGCCGATCCTCGGCGTGGTGTCCATCTTCGCGATCGTGGGCGTCTGGAAGGACTTCCTCTGGCCCATGCTGACCCTGCCCGACCCGGCCAAGCAGACCCTGAACGTCGGGATCTACTCCCTGTCCAACGGGGTGCCCATGAACGTGCTGATCGCCGCGCTCACCATGGCCTCGCTGCCGACCCTCGTCATCTTCCTGATCTTCCAGCGCAACATCATGAGCGGACTCACCGCCGGAGGGCTCAAGGGCTGAGGGCTCCGGGCCGAGGCGCTTGCCGCCCGCCCTCCTCCCCGCCTCCCGGCACGTCCCGTCAACCTTCGCCGCCGGCCCGTCCGACGCCCCGCTCTGTCCGGATCGGCGGCGAAGATCCACTCTGCCCGAAAGGACCGTCACGTGGCAGCCCCCAACTCGCACCGCACCGACAACTGGTGGCGCGACGCCGTCATCTACCAGGTGTACCCCCGCAGTTTCGCCGACGGCGACGGCGACGGCACCGGTGACCTCGCGGGCGTCCGGGCGAGACTGCCCTACCTCGCCGAACTCGGTGTGGACGCCGTCTGGTTCACCCCCTGGTACGTCTCACCGCTCGTCGACGGCGGCTACGACGTCGCCGACTACCGCACCATCGACCCGGCGTTCGGGACCCTGGGCGAGGCCGAGAAGCTGATCGCCGAGGCGCGGGAGCTGGGCATCCGCACCATCGTCGACATCGTCCCCAACCACGTCTCCGACCAGCACGCCTGGTTCAGGGCGGCGCTGGAGGCCGGCCCGGGCAGCGCCGAGCGGGAGCGGTTCCACTTCCGCCCCGGCCGCGGTGAACACGGCGAACTGCCGCCCAACGACTGGCCCTCGCAGTTCTCCGGCCGTACCTGGACGCGGGTCCCGGACGGCGAGTGGTACCTGCACCTGTTCACCCCGGAGCAGCCCGACCTCAACTGGGCCCATCCCGAGGTGCGCCGGGAGCACGAGGACGTGCTGCGCTTCTGGTTCGAGCGCGGGGTGGCGGGCGTACGCATCGACTCCGCGGCCCTGCTCGCGAAGGATCCCGCGCTCGCGGACTTCGTGGAGGGCGTCGACCCGCACCCGTACATCGACCAGGACGAGCTGCACGACATCTACCGCTCCTGGCGCAAGGTGGCCGACGCGTACGGAGGCGTCTTCGTCGGTGAGGTGTGGCTGCCCGACGCCGAGCGCTTCGCCCGCTATCTTCGGCCGGACGAACTGCACACCGCCTTCAACTTCAACTTCCTGTCCTGCCCCTGGGAGGCGGACCGGCTGCGCCGCACCATCGACGACACCCTGGCCGAGCACGCCCCCGTCGGAGCCCCGGCCACGTGGGTGCTCTGCAACCACGACGTGACCCGCACGGTGACCCGGTACGGCCGTGCGGACACCGGCTTCGACTTCGCGAAGAAGGCCTTCGGCATCCCGACCGACCTGGCCCTGGGCACCCGGCGGGCACGGGCCGCCGCGTTGCTGACGCTGGCCCTGCCCGGCTCCGTCTACCTGTACCAGGGGGAGGAACTCGGCCTGCCCGAGGCCGACATCCCGCGCGAGAGCATTCAGGACCCGATGCACTTCCGGTCCGGAGGCGTCGATCCGGGCCGGGACGGCTGTCGCGTGCCCCTCCCCTGGGACGGCGACGCGCCGTACTGCGGGTTCGGCTCGGAGACCGAGCCCTGGCTGCCGCAGCCGGAGGGCTGGTCGGCGTACGCGGCGGACCGCCAGGGCGCGGACCCGGAGTCGATGCTCTCGCTGTACCGCGAGGCCCTGCGCCTGCGCCGCTCCACCGCGGAGTTCGGTGACGGTCCGCTGGACTGGCTGCCCGCGCCGGACGGCGTCCTCGCGTTCCGGCGCGCGGACGGCCCCTTGTGCGTCGTCAACCTGTCCGCCGCACCGGTCGGGCTGCCCGCGCACAGCGCCGTCCTGCTCGCCAGCGGGCCCCTGGACGAGGCCGGCCGGCTGCCGTCCGACACGGCGGTGTGGCTGCGCGCCTGAGCCACTCCGAGGCGGCGCCCCGGCCGGTGCGGACGCCGACGGGGGTGCCGCCGTCGCCGGTCGTCCCGTGGCAGGGCAGAATCAGGACAGGAGGCCGTGGGAGGAGGCGACGCGTGCGGGAACGACCGTGGCTGGACGGGCTGCGCCGCCCCCCGAATCCCCTCGTGAGCGGGCACCGGGCGGTGCGCGGCGCACTGCGGTCGATGACGGAGGCGCTGGGTGCGCGACGCCGCCTGGCCTGGCTGAACGCGGCGGACCTGAGCATCGGCACCACCCTCGACGTGCGGCGGACGGCGGAGGAGCTGGCCGACTTCACCGTGCCGGAGCTGGCCGACGGCGCCGCGGTGGACCTGCTGGACTCGGTGCTGCGGTTCCAGGAGGGCGACCGGGTCACGGGCGGTGACGCGCCGCGGCTCAGGGCCATGGCGGTGTCGGAGGTCGAGGGCCTGAACCTCGCGCCCGATCCCGTGGGCGAGCTGTCGGTGCACACCGCCGACCGGCTGGGGCAGCGGTGTCTCGTCACCCGCCGGCCCGTGCTGGTGTCCCGGATGACGCGGTCGGACTTCGCCGTGATCGCCCCCTCGCGCGAGTCGTCGGAGATCATGCGCCGGGCGGGCGTCCACTCCTACCTGGCGGTGCCGCTGATCGCCCGCGGGGTGCTGCTGGGGCTGGCCGACTTCGTCCGGGCCGGCCACCGGGCGCCGTTCAACCGGACCGACGTGGCCCTCGCCATGGAGCTGGCGTCCAAGGCCGCCGTCTGTATCGACAACGCCCGGCTCTACGGGCGCGAGCGCGACCACGTGGTGACCCTCCAGCGGGCGCTGCTCCCCCGGTCCAGCCCGAGCACCCCCGGCCTGGACGTGTCCTCGTGCTACGACCCGGCCGCCGATCCAGCCGCCGTCGGCGGCGACTGGTTCGACGTGGTCGCGCTGCCCAGCGGCCGTACGGCGCTGATGGTGGGCGACGTGATGGGGCGCGGCCTGGCCGCCGCCGCGACCATGGGCCGGCTGCGCACGGTGGCCCGGACCCTGATGGCGCTGGACATCGCGCCCGAGCGGCTGCTGGCCCGGCTCGACCTGGCCGCCCGCGATCTGGAGGAGGACCAGGTCGCCACCTGTCTGTGCGCGGTCTACGACCCGTACGGCAGTACCTTCCGCATCGCCAGCGCCGGTCACCCGCCGCCGCTGCTGACCGGGCCCGACGGCGCCGTCTCGTTCCTGGAGGTGCCGGTGGGGGCGCCGCTGGGGGCGGGGGTGATCCCGTACGACCCGGTCGAGCGGCCGGTGCCCGAGCGGAGCCGGCTGACGCTGTACACGGACGGGCTGATCAGGTCGCGCACGGCCGACCTGGGCACCCAGTTGGAGCGGCTGCGCGAGGCGGTCGGCGGCGGCGTGCCCGAGGACGGCACCGAGTGCCGGGCGGTGGCCGAGCGGGTCGGCGGCGACCGGTCGGACGACGCGATCGTCCTGGCCGCATTCGCCCGGCCGCTCGGTCCGGACGGCGACGTGTACGTGCGGGCGCTGCCGCCGGACGGCAAGGCCGCCGGGCAGGCCCGTACGGCGGTGCGCGAGCAGTTGGAGCGGTGGGGCCTCGAGGAGCTGGTCGACACCACGGAGCTGGTGGTCAGCGAGCTGGTCGGCAATGCCCTGCGGTACGGGAACGCCCCCGAGGAGCTGCGGCTGCTGCGGCACGAGCGGCTGTCCGTGGAGGTCTCCGACTCCGGTCCCGACCTGCCGCAGATCCAGCACGCGGACGTGAGCGACGAGAGCGGGCGCGGTCTCCAGCTGATCAACATGATGTGCCGGCGCTGGGGTTCGTGCCGCACGCCCGGCGGGAAGGTCGTCTGGGCCGAGCAGGACCTGCCGGTGCGGGCCGGGGCGTCCGGCCCGCAGTAGCGTTCCCGAGGGCCGCCTATGCGGCCTTGTCCAGCGCCGGCCGCTCGAACTGGGTGCGGTGCAGTTGGGCGTAGCGGCCGTCGGCCGCGAGGAGTTCCTCGTGGGTGCCGCTCTCCACGATGCGGCCGGCCTCGACGACCAGGATCCGGTCGGCCGACCGGATCGTGGACAGCCGGTGCGCGATCACCACGGCCGTCCTGCCCTGCAGGGCCTCGGTGAGGGCCTCCTGGACGGCCGCCTCGGAGGTGTTGTCGAGGTGGGCGGTGGCCTCGTCGAGGATGACGACGCGCTGGCGGGCCAGGAGCAGGCGGGCGATGGTCATGCGCTGGCGTTCGCCGCCGGAGAGCCGGTAGCCGCGCTCGCCGACCACGGTGTCCAGCCCGTCCGGCAGGGACCGTACGAGGTCGGCCAGGCGCGCGCGGCGCAGCGCCTCCCACAGGTCGTCCTCGGTGGCGCCCGGCCGGGCGAGCAGCAGGTTGGCCCGGACCGTGTCGTGGAAGAGGTGGCCGTCCTGGGTGACCATGCCGACGGTGTCGCGCAGCGACCGCGCGCTCAGCTCCCGCACGTCGACGCCGCCGACGCGGACGGTGCCGCCGTCGGTGTCGTACAGGCGCGGCAGGAGCTGGGCGATGGTGGACTTGCCGGCGCCGGACGATCCGACGAGCGCGATCGTCTGGCCCGGTTCCGCGCGGAAGGAGAGGCCGTGCAGGACTTCTTCGCCGCCGCGGGTGTCCAGGGAGGCGACCTCTTCGAGCGAGGCGAGGGAGACCTTGTCGGCGGACGGGTAGCCGAAACGGACGTCGTCGAACTCGACCGCGACGGGGCCGTCGGGGACCGGGCGGGCGTCGGGCTTCTCGTCGATGAGCGGGGTCAGGTCGAGGACCTCGAAGACCCGCTCGAAGCTGACGAGGGCGCTCATGACCTCCACCCGGGCCCCGGCGAGCGCGGTCAGCGGCGCGTACATGCGGGTCAGCAGCAGGGCCAGCGCCACGACGGCGCCGGGGTCCAGGGTGCCGCGCAGGGCGAAGAAGCCGCCGAGGCCGTAGACGAGGGCGAGGGCGAGCGCGGAGACCAGGGTGAGCGCGGTGATGAAGGCGGCCTGGGCGGTGGCGGTGCGCACGCCGATGTCGGCGACGCGCCGGGCGCGGTCGGCGAACTCGGCGGACTCCTCCTCCGGGCGGCCGAACAGCTTGATCAGGGTGGCGCCGGGCGCGGAGAAGCGCTCGGTCATGCGGGTGCCCATGGCGGCGTTGAGAGCGGCGGCCTCGCGCTGCATGCGGGCCATGCGGCGGCCCATGCGCCGGGCGGGGAGCACGAACACCGGGAGCAGCACCAGGGCGAGCAGCGTGATCTGCCACGACAGGGTCAGCATGACGGCGAGGGTGAGCAGCAGGGTGACCACGTTGCTGACCACGCCGGACAGGGTGTTGCTGAAGGCGCGTTGGGCGCCGATGACGTCGTTGTTGAGACGGGAGACGAGCGCTCCCGTACGAGTGCGTGTGAAGAACGCGACCGGCATGCGCTGCACATGATCGAACACGGCCGTGCGCAGATCGAGGATGAGTCCCTCCCCGAGCGTCGCCGAGAGCCTGCGGGAGAGGATGCCGAGCACCGCCTCGGCGAGGGCGATGAGCGCGATGAGCAGGGCGAGGCGCACGACCGTGCCCTCGTCGCCGTCCGACACGATCGCGTCGACGACCCGTCCGGCCAGGACGGGGGTGGCGACGGCGAGCAGTGCGGTCGCCACCCCGAGCAGCAGGAAGCGGACGATGCGGCGGCGGTGCGGGCGGGCGAACGCGCCGATGCGGCGCACCGTCGCGCGGGCGAAGGGGCGGCGCTCCCGCTCGGCGTTCATGACGCTGTACATCTGGGTCCAGGCCGTGGTCTCCATACTCATGCCGATGACCGTAGAACCTCGACCAACCTTGAGGTCAAGGAGGCGCCGCCGGGGGTCCGTAAGCCCGTGTCCGCGCGTCGGCCATCCGTAGTTGGCGCGGCTGGGGGAATGTCTTGTGGTGTGACGGCAGCGGTTCGAGTCTCCGAGAAGCCACTCCTGCACCGGATCCCGGTCCGCCGGGTGCTGTGTGTGCTTCCGCTGCTCCTGGTGGGCGTGGTCGCGGTGCGGCACCGGTCCGTGCTGGCCGAGGGCTTCGGTCAGCTCGCCACGGCCCGCTGGCCCTGGCTGCTGGCCGCGGCCGGCGCGACCTGCCTGACCTGGGTCGCCGCCGCCTGCACCCGGCAGGGCGCGGTGGTGGAGCGGCTGCCCCGGCGACGGCTGCTGGCCACGCAGTTCGCGGCGGGCGCGGCCAACCACCTGTTGCCGACGGGCCTGGGCGCGAGCGCGGTGAACCTGCGGTTCATGACGGTGTGCGGGCTGCCGCTCGCCCGTTCCTCGGCCGCGCTCGCGCTGTATCTGCTGGCGGAGAGCGTCGGCCGTCTCGCCCTGCTGGGCGCCCTGCTGATCGCGTTCCCCGGCGCGCTGCGGCTCGGTGTCCTGTTGCCCGAGGGGGCCGTGGGGCCACTGCTGGCCGTCGCGGGCGCGGTCCCGGTCGTGGCGGCGGTGGCGCTGGCACTGCTGCCGCGGCTGCGCGGGGCGCTGGTCTCCTTCCTGCGGACGGCACTGGGCGAGGCCCGGTCGGTGCACGCCCGCCCGGCGCGGGCGCTGGCGCTGTGGGGCGGCGCGCTGGCGTTCCCCGCGTTGCAGGCCACCGCGCTGGTCCTGGTGGGTCGGTCGCTGGGGCTGGAGGTGCCGGCCTGGCACATGGCGGTGGCGTATCTCGCGGCGACGGTGGCGGTGGCGCTGGTGCCCACGCCGGGCGGCATCGGCTCGGTCGAGGCGGCGCTGGTCGTGGCTTTGGTGGCGGCGGGCGGGCCGGCGGCCGTGGCCACGGCGGTGGTGCTGGCGTTCCGGCTTCTGACGGTGTGGCTGCCGCTGCTGCCGGGGGCGCTGACGTTGGCGGCGCTGGTGCGGATGCGGGTGGTCTGAGGGGCACGGCAGAACGGGCCGTGCGGGTCATCCCGGGTGCGGTCGGGCGACGGTGACGTGCACCGGCCCGCCCTCGGGGTCGACCCGGTGCGTCCAGCGTGCGGTCAGCTTCAGCGGGCGGTGCGGGAGGGCCGTGGTGAGGTGGAACCGCTCGCGGTGCAGGGGGCGGCCGTCCTGGGTGACGTACAGGACGGGGCGGGTCAGCGGGACCGCCGTGCGCAGGAGGTACGGGAGGCGGTCGGCCGGGGTGACGCGGTTCGGGGCGATGCGCAGCAGGGGTGGGTCGGCGACCAGGGGGACGCCGGTGGGCCAGTACAGGTCCGTCGGGTCCGTCGGGTCCGTCGGGTCCGTCTCTGTGCCGCTCGTGAGCCAGTGGCTCACTGCGGTCGCGGCGTGCGCGCCCTCCCGGGCCGCCGTGGCCGCGCTCTCGACCGCGTGCAGCACGCTGCCGACCGCGAAGACGCCGGGCCGTGAGGTGCGCAGGGCGCCGTCCACCGCAGGGCCGCCGGTGGCGGGGTCCAGGGTCAACGCACCGCGCCGGGCGAGTTCGTGGTCGGGGACGAAGTCGCCGGTGAACACGGCGGTGTCGCAGCGCAGCGTGGCCGTACGGCCGTCGCGGTGGCGTACCCGCACGCCCGCCAGGCGGCCGTGGCCGAGGAGTTCGGTGACGGTGGTGCCGGTGAGGACGGGGGTGCGGTGCCGCAGGCGCGCGTCCAGGGTCCGCGTGCGGGTGGCGGTGGCCCGGGGCAGCTCCGTGACCAGCGCGACGACCTCGGCTCCGGCGGCCCGTACGGTGTCGGCGGCGGCGTGGGAGACGTCCTCGGCGCCGACGATCACCGCACGGGTGCCGATGTGCTGCCCGTACAGGTGGACCGCCTGCTGGAGTTCGCCGGTGGTGTACACGCCGGCGGGTCGGGTGCCGGGGACGAGGCGGGCGGCGCGGGGGCGTTCGCGGGCGCCGGTGGCCAGGACGACCGCGCGGGCGGCGAGCGTCCGGACGCCCTGTGGCCCGACGGTGGTGAGGGTGCGGGGGCCCGCCCAGTCGAGCGCGGTGACGCCGGTCCGTACGTCCGCGCCGGCGTGGACGGCCGCGTCGGTGAGGAGACGGGCGTGGGCCGGGCCGGTCAGCGCGTGCGGCCAGGTGCCGAAGCCCCGGTGCGCGCAGTGCCTGGGCACTCCCCCGGGCGACTGCTCGCGCTCCAGGACCTCGACGCGGACGCCGGTGGTCGCGAGCAGGGACGCGGCGGCGAGTCCGGCGGGGCCGGCCCCCACCACCAGGACGTCGACCTGTCGACTTGTCACCCCTGCGCCTCCTCGAACAACGCCCGTACCGCCGCCCCGCAGTAGAAGCCCTGGCAACGCCCCGCCCGGGCCCGGGTACGGCGGCGCAGTCCGTCGAGTGAGCGGGGCGGGAGCGGGCCGGCGAGGGCGTCGCGGATCTCGCCGCGGGAGACGCGTTCGCAGTGGCAGACCAGGGCGCCGTACTCCGGGTCGGCGGCGACGAGGTCGGGCCGCTGGTGGGGGCGGGGGAAGGCCTCGCCGAGGTTGGGCATGCGGACCGGTTCGGGCGGGCGCCGGGGGCCGAGGTCGAGGCCGGTGCCGGCGAGCAGGCCGGTGACGTGCTCGGCGATGGCGAGGGAGGCGGTGAGGCCGGTGGAGCGGATGCCGCCGACGGTGACGTAACCCTGGCCGGGGTGAGCGGCGACCTTGTAGTCGTCGTGCTCGGTGGCGGCGCGCAGGCCGGCGTAGACGGCGGTGACCTCCTCCTCCAGCAGTGCGGGCAGGATGCGGCGGCCCTGTTCACGCAGGCGGCTCAGGCCCTCGGCGGTGGAGCCGGTGTCGCGCTTGTCGTCCAGGTCCTCGGCGGTGGGTCCGAGCAGGACGTTGCCGTAGACGGTGGGGGCGACCAGGACGCCCTTGCCGAGGGCGGTGGGGACGGGCAGGAGGATGTGGCGGACGAGAGCGCGGGCGAACTTGTCGTGGACGACGAGCTGGCCCCGGCGCGGGGTGACGGTGAAGTCGTCGTGGCCCAGGCTCCGGTCGAGGGTGTCGGCGTGCAGTCCGGCGGCGTTGACGAGCCGCCGGGCGTGCAGCGGGCCGCGCGGGGTGGTGAGCCGGTGGACGCCGTCGGCGTGACCGGCGTGTGCGACGGGCGAGTTGAGGTGCAGGTCGACTCCGCCGCGGACCGCCTGGGTGGCGTACGCCAGGGTCGTCGTCCACGGGCAGATGATGCTCTCGCCGGGCACGTGCAGGGCGCCGAGCGCACCGGGGCCGAGGTGGGGTTCGCGGGCGTAGAGGTCGGCGGGGCCGAGCAGACGGGTGTCGTGGTACTCGTTGCGCCGGGCCTTCTCGGCGAGGCGGGGCAGCGCCGCGAGCTGCTCCTCGTCCCAGGCCACGAGCAGGGCACCGACGCGTTCGACGGGGATGTTCGACTCGGCGGCGTACGCGGTGAGTTCGCGGGCGCCCTCCCGGACGAGCCGAGCCTCCAGCGAGCCGGGCACGGCGTCGAACCCGGTGTGCAGGATGGCGGTGTTGGCCTTGGACGTGCCCTGGCCGACGTCGTCCTGCGCCTCGACGAGGGCGACCCGCAGCCCCGGGTGGTGCGCGAGCCGACGGGCGATCGCGCATCCGACGACCCCGGCCCCGACGACCGCCACGTCGTACGGCTCGACGGGCAGGGAGCCCGACGCGGTGACGGTCATGCCGGGCCCCCGGCGAGCAGCGCCGCGACCGCCGTGCGGAACCGGGTACGGCGTTCGGTGGCCTCGTCGGCGGTGACGCGGGGCTCGTACACGGTGGTGGGGCCGATGGCGGGGAGCGCGTCGGCGAGGGTGAGGGACGGGTCCCGGCCGAGGCGGGCGAGGACGCCGACGCCGAGGGCGGTGGCGTCGGGCAACGCGGATACCTCTACCGGGCGTTGCAGCAGGTCGGCCTGGGTCTGCATGAGGAGCGCGGAGCGGGTGAGGCCGCCGTCGACGCGCAGTACGGTCAGCGCGGCGCCGAGGTCGGCCGCCGCGGCGTCGGCGAGTTCCGCGACCTGGGCGGCGAGGCCCTCGCACAGGGCGCGCACCAGGTGCCCGGGGTGGTGTCCAGGCCGAGACCGGTGAGCGAGCCGCGCAGGTCGCCGCGCCACCAGGGAGCGGCGAGCCCGGCCAGCGCCGGGACGAAGGTGACGCCGCCGGCGTCCGGCACCGCGGCGCCCACGGGGTCGAGGTCGGCGGCGCCGGCGATGACGCCGAGGTCGGTGAGCCACCGTACGGCGGAGGCGGCCGTGTACACCTGGCCGTCCAGGCAGTGGTCGGTGCGTCCGCCGAGCCGCCAGGCGACACAGGCGGCCAGGCCCGAGGCGCCCCGCCGTGGTGTGCCGCCGGTATGGGCGAGGAGGAACGCGCCGGTGCCGTAGGTGCACTTGGCGGTGCCGGGTTCCGTGACGCGCTGGGCGAGCAGCGCGGCCTGCTGGTCGACGGCGAGGCCGGTGAGCGGGAGTTCGGGGCCGAAGGCCTTGGTCGTGCCGACGTGGGCGGCGTTGTCCACGATGTCCGGGAGCCGTTCGCCGGTCAGGCCGTACAGCTCCAGGGCACGTGGCGACCAGTCCGCGCGGTCGAGGTCGAGGAGCTGGGTGCGGGAGGCGGTCGCGGCGTCCGTGACGTGGGCGCCGGTGAGGCGGTGGACCAGCCAGGTGTCGGAGGTGGTGACCCGGCCCTCGCGGGTCAGGTGCCGTCGTGTCCAAGCCATTTTCGGCGCGGCGAAGTACGGGTCCAGGGGCAGGCCGGTGAGGTGACGCAACTCGTCGGCGTGGTCGTCCAGTTCGGCGCAGAGAGATGCCGCCCTGCGGTCCTGCCAGACCAGTGCGTCGGTGAGCGGGCGGCCGGTGTCCGGGTCCCAGGCGAGCACCGTCTCACCCTGGTTGGCCAGGCCCAGCGCGGTGACCGGCTCGCCCGCGTCGGCGAGCGCCCGGCGGCCGGCGTCGACCACCGAGCCGTACAGCTCCTCCGGGTCCACCTCCACCAGGCCGCCGGGCAGGTACCGGGGGCGGACCTCGGCGAATCCGGTGCCGACGACGCCCCGTTCCGGGCAGATCACCAGCGCCTTGGTGCCGGAGGTGCCCTGGTCGACGGCGAGTACCGAGTCCGGCATCGCACCTCCCGGCTCCCGCGCCGACGGTCTCGGCGATCACTGCGCGCCAGCCTGCCCCCGCGGGCACTCTGCGTCAAGGGTGACTGACTGGCAGTCAGTTGACGCTGGTGGCAACGTATTTGGGTCGCTGCGCCAAAACCGAACAGAGGCGGAACCTCCGCCTCTATAGTGTGCGCCGACCGCTCGACCACCGCACCGCCGCCCCCGGGGAGGGCTGTTTGTCATTCCATGCTGCCGTCCGGCCCGTTCCGCTCCCGACAGCGGGCGTGTGATGGCCAGAGACGGAGCACAGCCCGCCTACGACCCCGCCGGCCACGACACCGCGCTGCGTTCCGCGCTTCAGGAGGTGCGGGCCGGGCGCTGGATGTCGATGCGCCTCCTGCTGGAACAGACCGGCTCCTGGTCGCAGTGGACGCGGCGCAGCCAGGTGCTGGCAGCCTCGGCGGCCGGTACGGACGTGGTGCGGGCCTGGCTCGCGGAGGAGCCGCACAGCGTGGCGGCCGCGGTGATGCACGCCCGGGTGGTCGTGGAGCGCGCGCTGCGGGCGCACCGCGAGGAGCACCCCCGCACGCGCGAGCTGTGGCTGCAGGCCTGGCACGCCTGCGACGCGGCGACGCGCTCGGCGCCGTACGACCCGGTGCCGTGGGTGTGTCTGCTGGCGCTGGCCCGGCTGGACGAGGGGCAGCGCTGGGAGGAGCACCGGATGGCTCCGCCCGAGCCGATGCTGCCCCCGGGCCCGTGGGGCCTGCTCGCCGAGGCCGGCAAGCGGGACCCGTACAACCGCGAGGCACACCACCGCATGCTGCAGTTCCTGTATCCGCGCGGCGGCAGCGAACGCCTCGCCCGGGCGGCGGGGTTCGCGCACTGGGCGGCGGAATCGGCCCCGCCGGGCTCGGCGCTGCACGTGCTGCCGCTGTACGTGCGGGTGGAGCGCTACCGCCGCTCGGGCGCGCGGGAGGCGGCGCTGGATCTGCACTGGGTGGCGGAGGACGCCGCCCGTGAGGCCCGGCAGGCGTTCCACTCCTGGTTCGCGCTCTGTCCGCGGGACGAGCGCTCCCTGCCGGATCTGAACCACCTGGCCCACGCGCTGTGGGGCGCCCTCCGGTTCCGGGAGGCGAACCAGGTGTTCGACGCGCTCGGCCCCTACTGGACGCCGCTGCCCTGGGCATGCCGGGCCCCGGGCGGCGGTTCGTCCAGGCGGGCGGTGGAGGTCTTCCTCCAGGCCCGCACGCGCAGCCGCGCGGCCGCCGGCGGCCGCGGCCGCAGCCATGGCCGTGACCGTGACCGACGGCAACCCTGACCCCCCACCCTTCCGTCCCCGGAGGTTCGCCATGTCCCGCCCGTCCGAACCGTCTGCCACCGACGAGGAACACCGCCTGCGCGAACTCGGCTACCGGCCCGTGCTGGCCCGCCGTATGGGCGGCTTCGGCAACTTCGCGATCAGCTTCTCGGTGATCTCGATCCTGTCCGGCTGCATGACCCTGTACGGCTTCGGCCTGGGCACCGGTGGCCCGGCCGTGATGCTGTGGGGCTGGGCGGGCGTCGGCCTGTTCGTGCTGTGCGTCGGGATGGCGCTGGCCGAGGTGACCAGCGCGTATCCGACGTCCGGCGCGCTGTACTACATGGCCGACCGGCTCGGGGGACGGCGCTGGGGCTGGTACACCGGCTGGCTGAACCTGCTGGGGCTGCTCGGCGCGATCGCCGGGATCGACTACGGGGCGGCGCTGTTCACGGGCGCGTTCCTGAATCTCCAGTGGGGCTTCGAGCCGACGCCGGAGAAGACGATGCTGATCTTCGCCGCGATCCTGCTGCTGCACGCCGTGCTCAACCTCTTCGGGGTGCGGCTGGTCAGTGTGCTCAACTCGGTGAGCGTGTGGTGGCACCTGGCCGGTGTGGCGCTGATCGTCGGCGCGCTGGTGATCGTCCCCGACCACCACCGGTCGCCGTCCTTCGTCTTCACCGAGTTCGTCAACGACACCGGTTGGGAGAATCCGCTGTACGTGGCCGCGATCGGCCTGCTGCTCGCGCAGTACACCTTCTCCGGTTACGACGCCTCCGCCCATCTGTCCGAGGAGACCTCGAACGCGTCGGTGTCGGCAGCGCGCGGCATCGTGCGGGCCATCTGGGTGTCGTGGCTGGCGGGTTTCGTACTGCTGGCCGGGCTGACCTTCGCGATCCAGGACTACGACGCGACCCGCGACACCGCGACGGGGGTGCCGCCCGCGCAGATCCTCCTCGACGGGCTGGGCACGGACGGTGCGAGCGCGCTGCTGCTGGTGGTGATCGTGGCGCAGCTGTTCTGCGGGAACGCCGAGGTGGCCGCCGCGAGCCGGATGGTGTTCGCGTTCAGCCGGGACGGCGCCCTGCCCGGCTCGTCGCTGTGGCGCAGGGTCTCCGCCCGTACCCAGACCCCGGTGGCAGCGGTGTGGCTGTCGGTGGTGGTGGCCTGTCTGCTGGCGCTGCCGTCCCTGTACTCGGCGACGGCGTACGGCGCGGTGACCGCCATCAACGTCATCGGCATCACCCCGGCGTACGCCATCCCGGTGCTGCTGCGGCTGCGGGCCGGCGACCGGTTCACGCCGGGGCCCTGGAACCTGGGCCGGTGGAGCAGGCCGGTCGGGTGGATCGCGGTGGTGTGGGTGGCGTTGGTCACCGTGCTGTTCTGCCTCCCGCAGTCGTCCCCGGTGACGGTCGACACGATGAACTACGCCGCCGTCGCCCTGGTCGTCGTACTGGTATTGGCCACGGTGTGGTGGTTCGTCGCCCGCCGTTCGTACGGCACCCCGACGACCGCGGCCTACGGCGACGACCGTGAGCAGGCGGAACTGGCCGAGGGCATCGTCTGAAACGCCCCGTTCCGCTCCTCGGCACGGTACGGAACACCGCCCGGGATGCGGCAGGATGAGCCCTCGCGCCGGTCGAACTGTCTTGCGGTTCCGCCGGATCGCGCATCCCCGACTTCCCGCAGGTATCGAGCAGGTGACGACGTGACGAGCAATCACATCCGGCCGTCGGCGAAGGGTTTCGCCGCGGCCGTGCCCCTTGGAGGTGGCCGGTGACCGACGAGCTGACCGTGGACCACCTGCTGCCCGCAGGCATCGCGCTGGGGGCGGGGCTGCTGGGCGCGTTCCTGCTGCGGATGCTGCTGCGGTGGCTGGCGGGTCACGCCGGGCGCACCCGCTGGAGCGGCGACGACGTGATCGTGGCCGCGCTGCGCACGGTGGCGCCGTGGGCGGCGGTCGCGGGCGGGGTGGCCGGCGCGGGGGCGGCGCTGCCGCTGACGCGGACCGTGCAGCACAGTGTCAACCAGGTGCTGACGGTACTGCTGATCTTCGTGGCGACGGTGACGGCGGCCCGGGTGGTCGCCGGTCTGGTGCGGACGGTGACGACCTCGCGCTCGGGGGTCGCCGGGTCGGCCACGATCTTCGTCAACATCACCAGGATCCTGGTGCTGGCCATCGGTTTCCTGGTGATGCTGCAGACGCTGGGCGTCTCCATCGCGCCGATGCTCACCGCCCTGGGCGTGGGCGGTCTGGCCGTCGCGCTGGCCCTCCAGGACACGCTGGCCAACCTCTTCGCGGGTATTCACATCCTCGCCTCGAAGACCGTGCAGCCGGGCGACTACATCCAGCTCAGCAGCGGCGAGGAGGGCTACGTCGAGGACATCAACTGGCGCCAGACCACCGTCCGCGAGCTGTCCAACAACCTGGTCGTGATCCCGAACGGGCAGCTCGCGAAGTCGAACATGACCAACTTCATGCGGCCCGAGCAGCGGCTCACGGTCCTGGTCCAGGTCGGGGTGTCCTACGACAGCGACCTGGAGCACGTGGAGCGGGTGACGACCGAGGTGATCGCCGAGGTGATGACGGAGGTCGGCGGCGCGGTGCCGGAGCACGAGCCGGCGATACGGTTCCACACCTTCGGCGACTCGCGGATCGGCTTCACGGTGATCCTCGGCGTGGGCGAGTTCAGCGACCAGTACCGGATCAAGCACGAGTTCATCAAACGGCTGCACAAGCGGTACCGCGCGGAGGGGATCCGGATTCCGTCGCCCGCCCGGACGGTCGCGCTCCAGCAGGGGGCCGTGGTCCTCCCGCAGCAGCGGGCGGGCGAGGACGTCGTCCCGCTCACCTGAGCATCCGTCGCCGTATGCACGTTCGATATCGGGGTCGCGTGGCCGGTTGTCCGGAATCACCGCGCGACCCCTGTCGAGCCGCGGTCGGTCACGAGATATCTTGATGTCGAGCAATGTTGCAGACGTGGAGCGGAGCACCCGGTGACTGACTCGACCATCATCTATACACACACTGACGAGGCCCCGGCCCTGGCGACGTATTCGTTCCTGCCGGTGGTCCGGGCGTACGCCTCGCAGGCGGGTGTCGCGGTCGAGACCCGCGACATCTCGCTGGCCGGCCGCATCATCGCCCTGTTCCCGGAGTACCTGACCGAGGACCAGCGCATCCCGGACGCCCTCGCCGAGCTGGGCGAGCTGGCCAAGACGCCCGCCGCCAACATCATCAAGCTGCCGAACATCTCGGCGTCCATCCCGCAGCTCAAGGCCGCCATCGCCGAGCTGCAGGGCCAGGGCTACGCGCTGCCGGCCTACCCGGACGACCCGAAGACCGACGAGGAGCGCGACGTCCGCGCCCGCTACGACAAGGTCAAGGGCTCCGCGGTCAACCCGGTCCTGCGCGAGGGCAACTCCGACCGCCGTGCCCCGGCGTCGGTGAAGAACTACGCCAAGAACCACCCGCACCGCATGGGTGCCTGGACCGGCGAGTCCAAGACCAACGTCGCGACCATGGGCGAGAACGACTTCCGCTCCACCGAGAAGTCCGCGGTGATCGCCGAGGACGGCACCCTGCGGATCGAGCTGGTCGGCGACGACGGCACCACCACGGTGCTGCGCGAGTCGGTACCGGTGAAGAAGGACGAGGTCGTCGACGCCTCCGTGCTGCGCGTCGCCGCGCTGCGCGAGTTCCTCACCGCGCAGGTCGCCCGCGCCAAGGCCGAGGGCATCCTCTACTCGGTGCACCTGAAGGCCACGATGATGAAGGTCTCCGACCCGATCATCTTCGGCCACGTGGTCCGCGCCTTCTTCCCGAAGACCTTCGCCCAGTACGGCGAGGTGCTCGCCAAGGCCGGCCTGACCCCGAACGACGGCCTCGGCGGCATCTACAAGGGCCTGGAGTCCCTGCCCGAGGGTGCCGAGATCAAGGCGTCCTTCGACGCCGAGCTGGCCGAGGGCCCGGAGCTGGCCATGGTCGACTCCGACAAGGGCATCACCAACCTGCACGTGCCCTCGGACGTCATCATCGACGCCTCCATGCCGGCCATGATCCGCACCTCCGGTCACATGTGGGGCGCGGACGGCGGCGAGCACGACGCCCTCGCCGTCATCCCGGACTCCTCCTACGCCGGCGTGTACCAGGCCGTCATCGAGGACTGCCGCGCCAACGGCGCCTACGACCCCTCCACCATGGGCTCGGTCCCGAACGTCGGTCTCATGGCGCAGAAGGCCGAGGAGTACGGCAGCCACGACAAGACCTTCGAGATCCCCACCACGGGCACGGTCCGCCTGGTCGACGCGGCCGGCAACGCGGTCCTGGAGCAGACGGTCTCCGCCGGTGACATCTTCCGCGCCTGCCAGACCAAGGACGCGCCGATCCGCGACTGGGTGAAGCTGGCCGTCACCAGGGCCCGCGCCACCGGCGACCCGGCCGTCTTCTGGCTGGACGAGGGCCGCGCCCACGACGCCAACCTGATCGCCAAGGTGAAGGCGTACCTGCCGGAGCACGACACCGAGGGCCTGGACATCCGGATCCTCAACCCCGTCGAGGCGACCAAGCTGTCGGTGGAGCGCATCCGCCGCGGCGAGAACACCATCTCGGTGACCGGCAACGTCCTGCGCGACTACCTGACCGACCTCTTCCCGATCCTGGAGCTGGGCACCAGCGCCAAGATGCTGTCGGTCGTCCCGCTGATGGCGGGCGGCGGCCTCTTCGAGACCGGTGCCGGCGGCTCGGCCCCGAAGCACGTGCAGCAGCTGGTCAAGGAGGACTACCTGCGCTGGGACTCCCTCGGTGAGTTCTTCGCGCTGGTGCCGTCCTTGGAGCAGTTCGCCGAGGTCACCGGCAACACCCGCGCCAAGGTCCTCGCCGACGCCCTCGACCGCGCCACGGCGACCTTCCTCAACGAGGACAAGTCGCCGACCCGCCGCGTCGGCGGCATCGACAACCGCGGCAGCCACTTCTACCTGTCCCTGTACTGGGCGCAGGAGCTGGCGAAGCAGACCGACGACGCGGACCTGGCCAAGGCCTTCGCCCCGCTCGCCGAGACGCTCACCGCGAGCGAACAGAAGATCGTCGAAGAGCTGAACGCCGTCCAGGGCAAGCCGGCCGACATCGGCGGCTACTACCAGCCCGACCCGGCCAAGGCCGCCGAGGTCATGCGCCCGTCGACCACCTGGAACGAGGCGCTGGCTTCCCTCGCCTGATCCTCGGGAACCGTTTCGCGTCCCACGGGCACCCCGTTTCCGCTCGGCGGAGACGGGGTGCCCGTCCGTCTGTCGTCCCCAGACCTCCGGAGCGCTCCGCATGACCGACGCCCCCGCTTCCTTCGAGCTCGTCCCGGGTGCCCCGCACTCCCCCGTGCTGCTGCACGTGCCGCACTCCTCCCGCGCGGTCCCTGCCGACGTCCGGCCCGGCATCGTCCTGTCCGACGCGGAGCTGGAGCGGGAGCTGGACCACATGACCGACTCGCACACCGCGGAGATCGCCGGGCGGGCCGCCGAACTGGCCGGTCTCACGCCCTGGCGGTTCGTGAACCGGGCGTCGCGGCTGGTGGTGGACCCGGAGCGGTTCCCGGACGAGCGGGAGGAGATGACGGCCGTCGGGATGGGCGCCGTGTACACGCGGACGTCGCACCGCGAGGTGCTGCGCCCGGACGGCACAGACCCCGCACCGCTGATCGAGCGGTACTTCCGGCCCTATGCGCGGGCGATGACCGAGGCGGTCGCCGACCGGCTCGCGGCCACCGGACGGGCCGTGATCATCGACGTGCACTCCTACCCGACCGAGCCGCTCCCCTACGAACTGCACGGCGAGGGTCCGCGCCCGCCCGTCTGCCTGGGCACCGACGGCTTCCACACGCCTCGCGAGCTGCTCGCCGCGGCCCGGGAGGCGTTCGCTCCCTGCGGGGAGACCGGCCTGGACAGCCCGTTCGGCGGGACGTACGTGCCGCTGGACTTCTACCGGAAGCGGAGCGAGGTCGGCGCGCTGATGGTGGAGATCCGCCGGGACACCTACATGACGGAGCCGGGCGGTCCGGCCGGGCCGGGCCTGTCCCGGCTCGCCGAGTCGCTCGCGGCGCTCGTGGACTCCGTGTCCCGCTGACCGCCGGCCGGCCGCCCACCGGCTGGAGCACTCCCGCGCGACAGCCGGGCGGGTGCGCGGCGAGGGTGGAGGGATGACGCAGGAGACCACCACCCTCACCGGCCAGTCGCCGCCCCCGGTACGGGACTGGCCCGCCCTCGACCTGGACGGCCCGGAGTTCGACCCGGTCCTCGCCGATCTCATGCGCGAGGGGCCGCTGACCCGCGTCCGGCTCCCGCACGGCGAGGGCTGGGCCTGGCTGGCGACGCGCTACGACGACGTGAAGGCGATCACGAACGACCCGCGCTTCGGACGGGCCGAGGTGACACGGCGTCAGGTCACGCGTCTGGCGCCGCACTTCAAGCCGCGCCCCGGCTCCCTCGCCTTCGCGGACCAGCCCGACCACAACCGGCTGCGGCGCGCGGTCGCCGGCGCGTTCACCGTGGGCGCGACGAAGCGGCTGCGGCCCCGGGCGCAGGAGATCCTCGACGGTCTGGTGGACGGGATCGTTGCCGAGGGGCCGCCGGCGGACCTGGTCGAGCGGGTGCTGGAGCCCTTCCCGATCGCCGTCGTCAGCGAGGTGATGGGCGTGCCGGCCGCCGACCGGGAGCGCGTGCACTCCTGGACCCGGCAGATCATCTCCACCTCCGGCGGCGCCGAGGCCGCCGAGCGGGCCAAACAGGGCCTGTACGGGTGGATCACCGAGACCGTCCGCGCCCGGGCCGGCAGCGACGGCGGCGACGTGTACTCGATGCTGGGCGCCGCCGTGGGCCGCGGCGAGGTCGGCGAGACGGAGGCCGTCGGGCTCGCGGGGCCGCTGCAGATCGGCGGCGAGGCCGTCACGCACAACGTCGGCCAGATGCTGTACCTGCTGCTCACCCGCCCCGAGCTGATGGCGCGGATGCGGGAGCGGCCCGAGGCGCGCGGCACGGCGCTGGACGAGCTGCTGCGCTGGATCTCGCACCGCACCTCGGTGGGCCTCGCCCGCATCGCGCTGGAGGACGTCGAGGTGCACGGGACGCGCATCGCCGCCGGCGACCCCGTGTACGTCTCCTACCTGGCCGCCAACCGCGATCCGGACGTCTTCCCCGACCCCGACCGCATCGACCTGGACCGCGAACCCAACCCGCACCTGGCGTACGGCAACGGGCACCACTTCTGCACCGGCGCCGTGCTCGCCCGGATGCAGACCGAGCTGCTCGTCGACACCCTCCTGGAACGGCTGCCGGGGCTGCGGCTCGCGGTCCCCGCCGACCGGGTGGCCTGGCGCCGCAAGACCATGATCAGGGGCCCGCGCACGCTGCCCTGCACCTGGTAGCCCCGTATCCGGGAGGCGGCGCGCTCAGGCCCGCAGCCACTCCGTGACGACCACCTCCCGGCCGGTGCGCAGTCGCAGCGCGAACGGGCCGGCAGGCGGGGCCTCGCCGGTGAACCGGCCCATGTCGTCGGCCGTCAGCCGCGCGTGCGCCCGCGGGCCGCTCAGCACCTCGATGCCGGCCGGACCCGGCGGCAACAGCTGGCCGATCAGACCGTCGGCGGTCACCTCGACGTCGACGGTCACGCCGTCCGTGCTGAAGGTCAGCATCCTCGGCGGGTCCGTCTCCCCCCTGACGGGGATGCCGTCCACCAGGGAGTCGAAGGTCAGCTCGGCGACGCGGGCGTCCAGGTCGTGCAGGGCGAAGGCGTCGACCGCGACGCGCCTCAGCTCGGCCGGGACCGGGTCCAGGATCGCGGCGGCCTGCCGCAGTTCCTCCTCCAGGAGACCGTCGTGCAGCTCCCCGTCGCGCTCGTCGTAGGCACCGCGCTCGTTGCGTTCGTCGTACTCGCCGGGCTCGTTGCGTTCGTCGTACTCGCCGCGCTCGTCGTGCTCGTCGCTCAGACCGCTCATTTCGTCCCCCGAGCCTCCATCCGGGCCCGCAGCCGGCGCAGACAGCGCTGGCGCATCGGCCCGATGCTGCCCACCGCGATACCCAGCGCGGCGGACACCTCCTGATAACTGGGCGGTGGCGAGGAGATCAGCACCCGCAGCAACTGGCGGCACCGCTCGCCCAGTTCCTCGAACTCCTGCCACAGCAGCCGGACGCGCTCGGTCTGCGCGGCGGCCTCCTCGGAGTCGAGCACCGACTCCTCCGGCGTGCGGTCCTCGCTCGGCCGGTCGAGCAGCTGCGGATCGTCGGTCGGCGCCCACCGTTTCGAGGCCCTGAGCAGCTTGAGGCACTCGTGCCGTGCCGTGCTCGCCAGCCAGGAGCCGGTCTTCTCCGGTTCCCGGATCCGACCCAGGTGCTGGGCGAACCGGAACCAGGCGGTCTGGTACACCTCGTGCGCGTCGGCGTCGGACAGCCCGTGCGACCTGGCCACGGACCACACGAGCGGGCCGAGTCCGTCCACCAGTGACTTCCAGGCCGCCGCGTCCCCGTCGGCCGCCGACTGGACGAGCGCCCCGACATCTGCACGGTCCACGGTCCCACCCCTCGTGTACGACGTGCCATCGTACGCCGTGGAGCAGGTGGTTCCGACCGGCATCAGACCGTTCACGACCCGCCGGCCGACGGGTCGACGGGGACCCGGTGCCAGGTGGGCGGCAGCAGCGCCGGCACGTGCGCCCCGCGCACCTCGGCGTACTCGGTGTTGGCCGCGAGCAGTTGCCGGCCGGCCGCGCGCGGATCGGTCTCCTTGTGCGCCGTCATGTGGGAGGCGACCAGGCCCGCGACCACCGGAGTGGCGAAGGAGGTGCCGCTCCACTGCGCGTGCCCCTCGAACATCACCTGGTCCGGCTTGGCGGGTGCCTCCCCCGGCTCGCTGAGCACCCCGTTGTGCCGGGGGTACTGGCAGGTGCAGGCGTAGGTGAAGCCGAACCGGCAGGCGTCGTACGTGGAGTGCCGGTAGACGTACGGCACGGGTGTCCCGAAGCCGGTGAGGGCGCTGGTGAGGCGCTCGCCGGGGGCGTAGGCCCGTACCCAGCCGCCGTGGTTGCTGAAGCAGGCGCCGAACTCGCCGTCGGAGCGCAGTGCGCCGACCGACAGCACGGAGTTCTCCCAGCCGGGCAGGGTGGCGTAGGCGGCGGGCCAGAAGGGCGTGGCGCTGGCGTTGTTGCCGGCGGCGGCGACCAGCAGGGTGCGCCGGCCGCGGAGTTCCTCCATGAAGGCGTGTACGCCGAGCAGGCCGTCGGTGCGGCCGTTGGAGGTGCCGGCGGAGAGGCTGAGGACCTCGGGCCAGCCGCCGCGGTCGACGGCCTCGAAGAGCTTCTCACCCAGCTCGGACTCCAGGATCGCGCCCGCGTCGTTGAGGGTGTTGCGGACGGTCACGTCGGTGTTGGGCGCGACGGCGGCGACGAGCCCGGCGATGAAGGTGCCGTGTCCGACGTACTGGCACAGGACGCCGTCGTCGTCGCACTCCCTGATCTGGGCGTCGCCCTCGGTGTGGGCCAGCAGCGGGTAGGACCGGTAGTCGTGCATGAGACCGGTGTCGATGACGAGGACGCCGACCGCGGTCGCCGCGTCGTACGGCGTCCCGTCGGCGGCCGGGTTGGGCGGCTCGCTCAGCGGGACGGGCACGGGTTCGTCGCCGGGGCAGGCGTTGACGGCGATGGAGACGACGTGGTTGCGGCTGATCAGCCGGCGGCCCGCGCGGCCCTCCATCGTCCTGAGGGAGCGCAGGGCGTGGGCGACGGTGGGATCGCCGTCGCCGTCGCCCTGGCCGGGGTCGGCGACCTGGATGCGGGTGATGCCGGTGCGGTTGGTCTCGGGGCTCGCCCGGCGCACGTGGTCCGGCGTCAGATCGGACATGGTGGTGAAGTGGTCGCGCACGGTGTCCTCGACGAGGCGGGCCTCCTCGCCGTCGCGGGCGAGGACGACGCCCTTCTCGTAGAAGAACTCGGCGGAGTCGTCCGGGCCCATCGCCAGCGGGACGTCCGGCATCGAGCGCTGGATCTGGTCGAACTGCTCGCGGAATCGCTGTGGTGCCATTCTTGTCCTCCACTGAGGCGGCGGCGGTGACGACGGTCTGGGCCGCGGTCGTGACCACGGTGGTGGCTGCGGTCGTCAATCAGAGTCCCGGGGTGGCCGATTGATACAGACTCGAACCTGTGTGGCGTGGTTCCGGAGCACTACCATCCGTGGGGTGACAGCGCGAAACGACTCGGTTCTCGAACTGCTGCCGATGGTGTTCGCCGCCCCGGGCGAAGCGCTGACGCGGGCGGAGGAGGTGCTCGGCTCCGATCCCTCGCCGCTGCACGCCTCGGTCGCCCATCAGGTGATCGGCATCTGGCAGCGGGACTTCGGCGACACCCGGCGGGCCCTGGCCCATCTGCGGCGCGCCCGTGACCTGGCCGCCCGCGCGGACTCGGCCGAGCGGGAGGCGGACGTCCTGGCCACGCTCGGGGTCGCGCTGGTGCACGCCGGGCGTACGCGGGCGGGGCTGGCGGCGTTCGAGCGGGGCGTGGCGCGCGGGAGCGGGCACACGCGCGCGCGGGTGCTGTTCCGGCGGGCGTACGTGTGGTGGGTGCTCGGCCGGCACGGCGAGGCGCTGGAGGACGTACGGCGGGCCATCCCGGTGCTGCGTCAGGTGGACGATGTGATCTGGACGGCGCGGGCGCTGACGCTCAGGGCGACCGTGCATCTGGCGCAGGGCTCGGTGGAGCGGGCCGACGCCGACTTCACGGCGGCGGAGGCGTTGTGGGACACCACGGGCCAGGAGCACGACAAGGCCGACGCGGTGGAGAGCCGGGGGCTGGCGGCGTTCCGGTCGGGTGACGTGCCGGCGGCGCTGCGGCTCCTCGACGAGGCGGAGGAGCGGTACGCGAAGCTGGGCACGCCGACGTTCATGCTCACCATCCGGCGCTGCGAGGTGCTGATGGCGGCGGGTCTCGCCACGGAGGCGCTGGCGGAGGCGGACGGGGCGGTCGCGGCGCTGGACGGGATCGGCGGGCAGTCCACTCGCAAGGCGGAGTTGCTGCTGGTCGCCGCGCGGGCGGCCCGGCTGGCGGGCGAGCCGCAGACCTCGCTCGCGCGCGCGGCCGTCGCCGTACGGCTCTTCGCCGGGCAGCGGCGCACCTGGTACGAGACGCACGCCCGGCTGGTGCTGCTCGAGGCGCGGGTCGCCACGGGGCGCGGGTCGGGCCGGCTGGTCGCGGACGCGGCGGCGGTGGCGGAACGGCTGGCGGCCTTCGGGGCTCCGGCGGCGCCGGAGGCTTCACTGCTGGCGGGCCGGATCGCGCTGGGCCTCGGCTGGACGGCCGACGCGGAACGGCATCTGGCGGTGGCCGCGCGCAGCCGGCACAGCGGGCCGCCGCTGGCCCGGATGACCGGCTGGGCGGCCCAGGCGCTGCGGGCGCGGGCGGCGGGTTCGGCGCGGGGCGTGCTGGAGGCCTGCCGGCGCGGTCTCGACGTCCTCGACGACCACCGGATGACGCTGGGCGCCTCGGAGCTGCGGGCCCGGGCCACCGCGCAGGGCGCGGAGCTGGCGGCGCTGGCGCAGCGGGCGTCCCTGGTCTCGGGCGGGCCGCGGCGGCTGCTGGGCTGGAGCGAGCGCTGGCGGGCGACGGTGCTGTCGGCGCCGCCGACCCGCCCGCCGGCCGATCCGGTGCTGCTGACCGCCATGACGGCGTTCCGGGAGCTCGCGGCCCGCGCGGAGGAGGCTCGCTCGGACGGCGGCCGGCCCGCTCCCGCGCTGGAGCGCGAACAGCGGCGCCTGGAGCGGGAGATCCGCTCCCGCACCCTGCACATGCGGGGCGAGGCACCGGGCGACGGCGACCGGTTCGACGTGGGACGGCTGCTGCGGCGGCTGGGCGACGAGGTGCGGCTGGTGGAACTGGCGGTGCTCGACGGGCGCGTGCAGGTGCTGCTGTGCGGGCAGGGACGGGTACGGCGGTTCGAGGCCGGGCTGCTGGCCGATGCGGAGGCGGAGGCGGAGCACGTACAGGCCGGTCTGCGGCGGCTGGCCCATCCGGGCGCCGAGGCGCGGCTGCCGCTGGTGGAGGCGGCCGGCGCGCGGCTTGAGCACCTGCTGCTGGGGCCGGCCGCGGCGCACCTGGGCTCCGGTCCGGTCGTCGTGGTCCCGCCGGGCCGGCTGCATCGCGTGCCGTGGGCCCTGCTGCCCGCCCTGCGCGAGCGGGTCCTGAGCGTGTCGCCGTCGGCGAGCAGCTGGCTGCGCGCGAAGGACACCGCTCCCCCGACCGGCGGCCGCCAGGTACTGGTGCGCGGCCCGGGCCTGGCGACCGGCGGCGCCGAGATCACGGAGCTCGCGCAACGGTACGGTGCGGCGCGGACACCGGGGGACGGGGATACGTGGCGCCCGCCGCCCGGGGGCGGGTACGGGGCCCCACGCGGGCCGGCCGACGGCAAACCGCAGACCCGGGTGACCGTCGGCGGAATCCCTGCCACGGCGGCAGGCGATGGGGACCCCTCTGCGACGGCCGGGCCAGGGCGCCCGCCCGCGACGGCCGCCCCGGGGAGCCGGTCCGCGACGGGCGGCGAGGGCGTGGGGGGTTCTGAGCCGTGCGCCGAACCGCGCCCCGCGGACGGCCGTTCACCGCGCGCGTCCACGGCGCAGCTCCCGGGCGGCCCGGCCCCGCACGGTGGGCCCACCGTGTTGGAGGGGGACGCGGCGCGGGTGCCGCGGGTGCTGCGGGAGCTGGACGGGGCGGCGTTGGCGCACATCGCGGCGCACGGGACCTTCCGGGCGGACAGCCCCTTGTTCTCTTCGCTGCGGATGGCGGACGGGCCGCTCATCGTGCACGACTTCGAGCGGCTCGACCGCAGCCCGTACCGGATCATCCTGCCCTGCTGCGACACCGCACGCTTCGCGTCGGTCGGCGCCGACGAGCTGCTCGGCCTCGTCACCGCGCTGCTGCCGCTGGGCACGGCCGGGGTGGTGGCGTGCACCGCGCCGGTCAACGACGCCGCCGCGGTGCCGCTGATGCTCGCGCTGCACAAGGGGCTGGACGCGGGACTGTCCCTGGCGGAGGCGCTGCGCGACGCGCGGGCCTCACTGCCGGACGACGCGGTGCACCAGGCGACGGGGTGGGCCTTCTCGGCGTTCGGGGCGGCCTGACACCCCGGGACCCGGCCACGGGTCAGGCGGGCTGGGGCTCGGGCAGTTCCATGAGCCAGGACAGGGCGCCACGGTCGCCCGCGCCGAGGCGGGTGTAGGCGCCGTAGAGGTGGTTGCCGACGGTGCGGACGGAGAGGGTGAGTCGCTCCGCGATCTGCCGGTTGCTCAGGCCGGCGGCGGCGAGCGTGACGATCTGCCGCTGCCGGGCGGTGAGTTCGCCGAGCACCAGGCCGGACAGCGCGGGGGTGCGGGCGCCCTGGCAGCGCCGGGCGAGGGCGGCGGCGCGGGTACGGGCGGTGCGGGCGGCGCGGGGGTCGCGGTGGGCGCGTACGGCCTGGGCGTGCGCCTCGGCCGCGAACAGCAGGAAGCCGTGCCGTTCCAGTTCCTCGGCGACCCGGTCGAGCGCCGGTCCGTCCTGGCGCGCGAGGGCGTCGGCGTGTGCCGCGAAGACGCCGGTCAGCCGGCCGGCCGCCTGCTCGGGCGCGCCGAGCCGGACGGCGTCGTACGGGTCGCCCGCGGCGGCCGCCCGGACCGCCTCGTCGAGGTCACCGCGCGCGGCGGCGGCCCAGGCGGCGCAGGCCCCCGCCGTACCGCCGCTCCCCGCCGGGTCGTCGCCCGACTGTGCGACGGCCAGGGCGAGTTCGCCGCGGCAGGCCGCATCGTCGTGGGCGTTCCGCAGGCCCTCGCGGGCCCAGGCCGCGGCGTCGCGCAGCCGGCCGCGCAGCCGTGCGTACCGGGCACGCAGCGCCGCGTACGGGGCCGGCAGCGGTGCGCCCTCGGCGGCCAGCCAGTCTCCCACGGGCGTCTCGACCGGTCGTACGTCCGCCTGCTCGACGCGCAGGGCGAGGGCGGCCCGCTCCGCCTCCAGGGCGGGTCTGGTCCGGTCGGGGGTGCGGGCCAGGCGCCGGGCCCGCAGCCGGCCCGCGGCGGCACGCAGCACCGGGCCGTGCAGCGGGTGGGCGAGACGGGTGGCGCCGTGGTCGTCGACGGTGACCAGTCCCTCGGCCTCCAGGTTCTCCAGGGTCCGCAGGTCGAGGGCGTCGAGGCCCAGGGGCAGCGGCTCGGCGAAGGCTAGGCGGTCGAGGGTCTCCCGCTCCTCGGTGCGGACGCGGTCGAGGACCCGGGCGGTGTGCTCCCGTACCGTCGGAGTGATCGGTACGGGTCCCCGCCACGCGCGCTGGTCCGTGCCCGGCACCGGCACGAGCAGGCCCTCCTCGCGCACGGCGGTCAGCAGCTCGCGCAGCAGCCGCAGGTCGCCCCGGCACAGGCGGTGCAGCCGGTCGACGGTGAGCGGTTCCAGGACGGTGTCCGCGCCTGCCGTGAGGAGTTCCGCGGTCTCCTCGCGGGGCAGCGGTTCCAGGGCGAGGCGCGGCAGCAGTTCCCCGGACCACAGCCGGGACACCGCGCCCGGTGCGGGGGCGCCGTCGGTGGCGACGACCAGGAGGCGGGTGCGGCCGTGTACGGCGAGCTGGTGCAGGAGGGCGGCGGAGGAACCGTCGAGCAGGTGCGCGTCGTCGACCAGCAGCAGCCGTACTCCGGACAGGAGACGGACCGCCCGGTGCAGGGTGACGGTCCCGGGCAGCAGGTGGGCGAAGGCGGCGAAGGGGATGTCCCGGGTCTCGGGCGTCCCGGCGGCCCGGGCCCAGTCCGCGCCGCGCACGGCCTCGGTCACGAGCCTCGTCTTGCCCGAACCCGCCGGGCCCGTCACCACGAGGCCGCCCCGTCCGGCCGCCACGGACCTGCGCACCAGCTCCAGTTCGTCCGCCCGCCCGGTGAACGGCCAGGGGGCCTCCAGCGTCTTCGCGTCCCGCAGAGAAGTCGTCACGGGAACATGAGTCGGCCTACTCAGCCGTGATACAGGGTGACTTGAGTACCCCTCGACTCAGGCGTCGGAGGCGGGTCGGACGGCACCCTGACGACCATGACCGCACGCTACTGCTCGCTCGCGCGGCAGCCCGCCCCCGTGCTCGCGCCGGGGCTGGCCGCCGAGCGCGCCGCCGCGCTCGTCGGCGGGCAGCGGATGTGGGTCAACGGAACCGTGCTGCACTACTGCTTCCTCGGCGGCGACATCGACACCTCGGTGGTCCCGATGCCGGGCACCGGCCGGCCGCGGCGGGGTTCGTGGGTGGGGACCGAGGAGCAGCGGGACGTGGTCCGCGACAGTTTCCGGGAGTGGCGGGACCTCGGCATCGGGCTCGATCTCACTGAGGTCCGCGACCGGTCGGAGGCGGAGCTGCGCATCGGCTTCCAGCCCGGCGACGGCTCCTGGTCGGCGGTGGGCAAGGACGCGCTCCGGGTCGGGCTCAACGACCGTACGATGAACTTCGGCTGGGACCTGACCGCACCGGGTGAGCGTGCGACGGCCCTGCACCAGATCGGGCACGCGCTCGGCATGCTGCACGAGCACCAGAGCCCGTTCGCCGGCATCCTCTGGGACGACGAGGCCGTCTACGCCGAGCTGGCGGGCCCGCCCAACCACTGGAGCCGGGAGCGGACCTTCCACAACATCCTGCGCAAGCTCGACGGCGACGAGGCCAACGGCCCGGTCTGGGACCCACAGTCGATCATGGAGTACCCCTTCCCCTCGGGTCTGATACTGGAGCCCGAGCACTACCGTTCCGGCCTGCACCCGCCCGGGGTCCTCTCCGCCGCCGACAAGGAGTTCGCCCTGCGCTGGTACCCGCCCACCGGCCGGCCCGGTCCGCTGGTGCCCTTCCGCTCGGTGCCGCTGGGTCTCGGGCCCGGCGAGCAGGCCGACTTCCGGGTGGACCCGCCGGAGACCCGCGAGTACACGGTGGGCACCTTCGGCGACAGCGACGCCGTCGTCGTCGTCTTCGAGGAGCGGGACGGCGTGCCCCGCTACTTCGCCGGACAGGACGACGGGGGAAGCCCCCGCAACGCCACGATCAGGGCCCGTTTCGTCAAGGGCCGCCGCTATGTCGTCCGGGTGCGCCTGTACTCCGCGTGGGGTGCGGGCGAGACGGCGGTCATGTACTGGTGACCGCACGGCTCGCAGACGCCCGGGCGCCGTGGCCACGAACCGGCGCCGGGGGCCGGCCGCGGAACGTCCCCTTCGGGGGAGGGCGGACGTTCCGCGGCCCACGCCGTGTCCGCCGCTGGGGGCGGCGGACACGGCCATGCGTTCGACGTGATCAGACGGGACGAAGCCCGTGCCCCAGCGAAAAGGGTCTCCGCGAGCTTCCGCCCGCGAAGACCCTCCGCACACCGTCGGGACGACAGGATTTGAACCTGCGACCCCTTGACCCCCAGTCAAGTGCGCTACCAAGCTGCGCCACGTCCCGGTGCGCGATCCGCATTTTCCGTGATCGCGCTGGTCAAGCCTACCCCATCCACGCGGCAGGGCGGAGTCGCCGGCCGGCCCCTCCCCTCCGGGGCGGCCGGCGACGTAAGGGTGCGCGCTACACGGTCGCGGGTGGGGTGATCCCGGACGCGGCCGCCCGCTCGGTGAGGTCGCGCCACACCTTCGGTGCCACCGGTACCCCGTCCGCGCCGCGTTGCACGGCGAGGGCGGCGCTGCGTTCGCCGGGGTAGTACACCCCGTCCGCGTCGTCCGCGACCGGCAGGCCCTTCAGGGTGGCGAGGGTGTCGTCGACGGCGTCGGTGAAGTCCTCCGCACTGCCGCCGAACGCGGCGGGGTCGAGGGCGCTGAGCAGGGCGTTCTGGCGGTGCTTGCGGCCGGCCGGGTCGTCGGAGTGGAAGGCGGCGAAGATCGGTGCCCCGACGAGCACACTGGTGAGCATTTCGAAGGCGAGGGACATGCCGGACCCCTTGGCGCCGCCCAGCGGCAGCGGCATGACCGCCTGCTCGGGGTCGGTGGTGGGGGTGCCGTCCGCGGTGGCGGCGGCGTTCTCGGGCAGCGGCGTGCCGTTGGTCTTCGCCTGGCGGATCTTGCCGAGCGCGATGGTGGCGGTGGCCATGTCCAGGAGGAGCGGGGCGCGGTCCGCGGCCGGGACCGCGACGGCGAGCGGGCTGGTGGCGACGGCGGCGCCCTTGACGCCGGTGTAGCCCATGTTGGGCATGCCGGCGACGAAGCCGAGGCCGACCAGGCCCTGTTCGGCGATCCGGGAGACGTAGTAGCCGATGGCGCCGGTGTGCACGGTGCGGCGCACGCCGACGGAGGCGATGCCGAAGGCGCGGGCCCGCTCGATGGCCTCGTCGGCGGCGGCGGTGAGCGCGACCGGGCCGGGAGCGCGGTCGGCGTCGATCACCGCGGCGGCCGGCCTGGTCGACTCGACCTTCAGATCCGGCGCGGCGTTGGCGACGCCCTTGGCGAGCAGGTCCAGATAGGCGGGGACGCGGGCGATGCCGTGGGACTCGACCCCTCGCTGTGCCGCCCAGACGAAGACGTCGGCGGTGGTGCGGGCGTGTTCGGCGCTCAGGCCGCCCTTCTCCAGGAGGGCGGCGGCGAAGGCGCGCAGGTCGTCGGCGGGGACGCGGACCTTCCCCGGCTTGGGGGTGGCGGTGTCGGTCATGGTGCGGGTCTCCTGGGTCAGCGGGTGACGAGGACGTCGACGACGGCGGTGGTGCCCTCCGCCACGGCCTTCAGCGCGCGCTCCAGGGCGGGCGCGAGGGCGTCGGTGGTGTCGACGGTCTCGGTGTGCATGCCGAACGGTTCGGCGAAGGCCGCGAGGCGGGGCAGCCGGTGCAGGTCGGTGCCGAGCCACTCGCCGGTGTCGGCCGCCGCGCCCTCGGGGTAGAAGCGGCGGTGGTTGAGGTTCATCGACTTGTAGACACGGTTGTTGAAGACCACGATCAGCACCGGCAGGTCGTAGGCCTTGGCCGCGTCGTACGACTGGATGACCGGGTTGTAGGTGAAGGCGCCGTCACCGATGGTGAGGACCACCGGCCGCTGCTTCGCGGCCAGTTTGACGCCGAGCGCGACGGCGATGCCCTGGCCGAGGCCGCCCTGGACGTAGAAGTACGAGTCGGGGTCGGCGGTCTGCAGGTGGCGCTTGACCACGCGGCTGTGGGTGATGGTCTCGTCGACGACGATGCCGTCCTGCCCGGCCAGCAGTCTGCGCAGGGTGGCGGCGACCAGTACCGGGTCGACGCCCTCGGACTGCTCCGCCTTGGCCTCGGCGGCGGCGACGGCGGCCTGTTCGGCGGCGTGCCGCTCCTCCTGCGCCGCACGCCGCGCCGCCACCGCCCGGCCGTCCAGGTCCTTCGCCCGCTTGGCCAGCTGGCGCAGGGTGTTGGCGACGTTGCCCTCCAGGTACACGTCCGCGAAGAGCACCTGGTAGACGATGTGCGGGCGCTGCGGCACCTGGTCGATGACGACGATCTTCGCCTTCGACGGCTTCCGGCTCGGCGGGTAGAAGGGGGCGCGGCAGTTGACCAGGAGGATCAGGTCCGCCTCGTCCATCCACGGGCCGATGTCGCTGCCGGCGTGCAGCGGGTGGGTGCGCGGGAAGTTGCCGCACACCGCCGAGTCGGGCTCGACGACCGGGATGTCCCACGCCTCGGCGAAGGCGACCAGGGCCTCGAAGCCGCCCGCCTCCCGGCCCGCGGTCTCGGTGACGATCACGGGGTTCTTCGCCTCGCGGATCAGCTGGGCGACCGGGTCGACCTCCTCGGGCGAGGAGTGCGTGGAGCCCGGCGCCACGGTCGGCTTGGCCTCGCGCCCGTCCCAGTCCTCCAGGAGGATCTCCAGCGGGATGTTCAGGTAGGCGGGTCCTGCCGGGGCCCGCCAGGCGAGTTCGGCCGCCCGCGTGATCATCGTGGGCAGGGTGCTGATGTCGGCGGCCTCGTTGGCCCACTTGGTGAAGGGCTGGGCCACGTGGTGCGGGCCGCCCACGATGGACAGGTTGCGGTACCACTGGCCGCCCGGGTCCTGGCCGGGGCCGTCGCCGTACGTGGTCGACTCGGAGGAGGCGACCAGCATCGGGACGCCGGCGAGGAGCGCCCCGTGCACGGCCATGGAGCCCTGGAGCAGGCCCGGCGCGGCGTGCAGCAGCACGCCCTGCGGGCGCCGTTCGACCAGTCCGTAGCCGGTGGCCATGCCGACCGCCACCGTCTCGTGGGTGAGGTCCAGGTACCGCGGCGCGGGCTCCCCGTCGCGGTGGCGGCGGGCCAGGGACTCCCACACCGGGGCCCACTCGGACCCCGATGAGCAGAAGATGTACTCGGCGCCGACGGCGTTCAGGGCGGAGACGACGGCGTCACCGCCGTCGGCGCCCGGCTTGTTCTTGCTGTCCGTCATCTCGTGTGTGTCCTCAGCCCTCGATCGGCCAGTTCAGGACCTCGGAGATACCGCGGCCCATGATCCATTCAAGCTCCTCGGGCGTGAAGTCCCAGTGCTTGGTGAACTGCTCGATCGTGTCGGTGTACGTGATGCCGTGGCCGAGCAGGCGGGTGATGTCGGTGCCGTAGAAGCACCGCTGCGGCCCCATCTTGTCGACCATCTCGCGGACGTACTTCTGGATGTTGTTGTTCGGGAAGGGCTGCGTGGAGTAGCCGGGCAGCGCCGAGACCTTGACGTAGATGTTGGGGTGGGCGGCTAGGTCGGCGGTCTCCGACACCCAGTAGCCGATCGCGTCGTCGACGCAGCGGGCCATGATGCCCATGTGGTCGATGATGATCTTCAGCTCGGGGTGCTTGGCGGCGATCTCGCCCAGCTCGCGCTTCCAGATCGGCGCGTGGACCATGGTGGGGATGCCGAGTTCCTCGGCGATCGGCCAGTACCAGTCGTTGGTGCCGTCGATCATCCAGTTGCGGTCCTGCGGGCGGTGGAAGGTGAGCCGGGTGCCCTTGATGTGCGGGTTCTGGGCGAAGTCCTTCAGCATCGCGGTGCCCTCGGCCTCGTTGTCCTGCGGGACGCGGGCCATGATGCCGAAGCGGTCCGGGTGGGCCTCGCAGGCCTCCAGGGCGTAGTCGATGCGGTTGCCCTCCCAGGACGGCGGGAGGATCAGCGCCCGGTTGACGCCGGCCTCGTCCATCAGCTCCAGGGCCTCCTCGTACGAGAAGGGGTCCTCGCGGTGGCCGTTGAGGCGGATCCGCTCGCGGGCGCCCGGGACCCAGGGGCGGTCCGGGGTCTCTTCCTTCCAGATGTGGATCTGGGTGTCGACGACGAACATGTCGTGGCCTCTCTCTTCTCGGACGTGCTGTCACGTGCCCGACGGGGTGGTGAGGTGGTGCGGCAAGAACGCTAGGCGGGTGCCGGGGACTTGCCGAGAGCCTGGGATGCAAGCTCTTGTTGCGCGGAGGACCCCTGTGAGCAGGGCATTCTCAGCATGCGTCAGCCGTCGCCGAAGACCTCGCCGGCGATGTGCTCGGCGATCGCCATGGACGCCGTGGCGGCCGGCGAGGGCGCGTTGCGCACGGCGGTGATCCGGCCCACCCGGTGGATGCGGAAGTCGTCCACGAGGGTGCCGTCCCGGTCCAGCGCCTGGGCGCGTACGCCCGCTCCGCCGCGTACGACGTCCGCCGCGCCGACGCCGGGGACGTAGAGCCCGGCGTCCTTCATGAAGGCCGTCCTGGACAGGGCGCCGCGGTACTCCTTGACGCCGGTGCGCCAGTGCTGCGCCGCCATCCGCCAGGAGCCGGGGTAGGCGGCGAGGCCGAGCAGGTCGCGTGGGCTGATCCGCCCGAGGGTGTAGCCCTCCCTGGCCAGGGCCAGTACGGCGTTGGGGCCGACCTCGACCGAGCCGTCGACGCGGGGGGTGAAGTGGACGCCGAGGAACGGGTAGCGCGGGTCCGGCACCGGGTAGATCAGGCCGCGGACCAGGTGGGTGCGGTCGGGCTTGAGCAGCATGTACTCGCCGCGGAACGGGACGATCTTCGGCTCCCGCCCGTCCCGGGCGAGCTTCGCGACGGCGTCGGACTGGAGGCCGGCGCACAGGATCAGCCGGTCCACCTTGACCTGGTCCTGCCCGGAGGCGACCTCGATTCCGCCGGGCACGGTGGTGATGCCGGTGACGGGGAAGCCGAGCTTCACCTCGCCCCCGGAGTCGGCGATGTCCTTGGCGAACTCGCGGGCGATCGCCGGGTAGTCGGTGATGGCGGTGCGCGGGGAGTGCAGGGCGGCGATGCCGCCGGCGTGCGGCTCCAGTTCCTTGATCTCGTCCTTGGAGACCTTCCTGAGGTCGGGCACGTGGTTGTTCTTCGCCCGCTCGTAGAGGTTCTCCATGCGGCCCAGCTCGTCCTGTCGGACGGCCGTCACCAGCTTTCCGATCTCCCGGTAGGGCAGCTCCCGGTCCTGGCAGTACTCGCGCAGCAGGGACACCCCGCGTACGCACAGGTCGGCCTTGAGGCTGCCGGGGGTGTAGTAGATGCCGGCGTGGACGACACCCGAGTTGTGTCCGGTCTGGTGCTGCGAGACCCTCTGCTCCTTCTCGAACACGACGACCCGGGTGCCGGGGCGCCGGAGCGCGATCTCGCGGGCCGTGGCCAGGCCCACGATGCCGGCGCCGACGATGCCGACCGTCTCGTCAGCCATCGGCATCCTCCTTCCTGTTCGTGCCGCTCTCCCGCGTGCTCACGCGCCGAAGTGGACGGCGACCGTCTTGACGCGGGTGGAGAAGCGCAGGACCTCTTCGCCCTGCTCCTTGTACGCCGTGCCGGACTCGCGGAAGCCGCCGAAGGGCAGGTGGACGTCCCAGCCGGTGGTGGTGGTGTTGACGGCGACCTGTCCGCACTCGGCCTCGTCGGCGAAGCGGTACGCGGCGGCGAGGTCGCGGGTGAAGACGGCGGCGGCGAGTCCGTAGTCGGAGTCGTTGACGGCCGCGACGGCGGCGGTGAAGTCGTCCACGGCACGCAGGGCGAGGACCGGGCCGAAGACCTCCTCGCGCCAGATCGCCGTCCCGGGGGTGACGTCGGCGAGGACGGTGGGCCGCACGTAGCAGCCGTGGGCGCGGTCGCCCTCGGTGTCGGCGGTGCCGCCGGTGAGTACGGTGGCGCCCTGCTCGACGGCCCGCTCCAGGTCGGCGAGGACGCTGTCGCGCTGGCGGGGGCTGGAGAGCGGGCACAGGGTGGTGGCCGGGTCGGTGCCGGGGCCGACGGTGAGGGCCTCGACCTCGGCGACCAGGAGGCGGGCGAACTCCTCGTACACCGGCCGCTCCACGATCACCCGGCTGGTGGCGGTGCAGCGCTGCCCCGCCTGGCCGAAGGAGGCGGCGACGACGCCCTTCGCGGCGGCGGCCAGGTCGGCGTCCTTGAGGACCACGGAGGCGTTCTTGCCGCCGAGTTCGCCCTGGAAGCGGACGTTGCGGTCGGCGAGGCGGCGGCGGATGCGGTTGCCGACGGCGTTGGATCCGGTGAAGGTGATGCCGGTGATCCGGGGGTCGTCGAGGAGGGCCTCCTCGATCTCGGCGGTGCGGCCGGTGACGACGTTCAGGACGCCGGCGGGCAGTCCCGCGTCGTGCAGGGCACGGGCCAGGTGCAGTCCCGACGCCGGGGTCTCGGTGGCCGGCTTGAACACCGCCGCGTTGCCCGTGGCGAGCAGCGGGGCGAGCTTGCGGGCCGGGGTGATCAGCGGGTCGTTCCAGGGGCTGATGACCAGGATGACGCCGATGGGCTCGCGCTGGGTGTGCGTACGGGTGTCGGGGCGGGCGTCGTGCAGGAGGGTGCCGTAGCCCTGGCGGGCGAGGCCCGCGTAGTAGTCGAGGAAGTCGGCGGCCTTGCCGGCCTCGCCGCGGGCCTCCGCGAGGGTCTTGCCGTTCTCGGCGGTGACGTCGGCGGCGATCGTGTCGAGGCGCTCGCGCAGGAGGCGGGCGGCGTCGGTGAAGATGCGGGCCCGCTCGAAGGGGCTGGTGCGCTTCCAGACCGCGAAGCCCTGCTCGGCCAGGTCGTAGGCCCGGGTGACGTCCTTGGCGGACAGGGCCGGAACACGGGCGACGGGGGCGCGGACGTCGGCCGGGTCGTGGACGTCGATCCACTCGCCGGTCGTCACCCACTCTCCGCCCAGGAGCGTTTCCACAGTGCGCATCAGATCACTTCTTCCTTCTCGACCGAGGTGCGAATGCCCGCGGTCCCAGCTGGTCGGCCATGCGGGGCCGGATGCGACAACACACCATGCGAGGGTTGGTTCACCAGCCCTGCGACGGCAGGCATTGGTTGCAGCGCGCGCAGGTCGGCGCGGGGTTGTTCCGTGCTGGAATCGGCCGGCCGGACGGTGTGCACGACGCCGCCGGGAACCGAGGAGAGTCGAGACATGGCCTACGCAGTCGTCGCCCGCTACCGCTGCGCCCCCGCCGACGAGGCGGCCGTGCGCGCCGCACTGCTGAGAGCGCGGGAGGGGACCCGGGCGGAACCGGCGAACCAGCTCTACGAGGTGCACGCCGTGGCGGACGAGCCCGGCGGCTTCCTGCTCTACGAGCGGTACGACGACGCCGCCGGGTTCGAGGCGCACAAGGCGGCGCCGCACTTCAAGGAGCAGATCGTCGAGACGGTGTGGCCGCTGCTGACGGAGCGGTCGGTGACGTTCGCCGAAGCACTGTGAAACGGAAGGTGGCGGGGAGGACCGGGTGCTCCCGGTCCTCCCCGCCACCTTTCAGAACTCGTTGCCCCAGCAGTAGCGGGCGATCGTCTCGACCAGGACCAGCTTCCTGCGCTGGTCCTCCGCGCTCAGCAGCGGCCGGGAGGCGATGTCGGCGAAGCCGCGGGACGGGGAGACGGCGGCGTCCTCGAGGTCCTTGAACTCGCCGACGGCGTCGACGCGGCTCATCACCGTGTCGATGTCCTCCAGCTCGGGCACGGTGGCGTCCACGACGCCCAGACACACGTCACGGTCCTCGGGCAGCGCCCGTACGAGGTCCAGTTCGGCCCGCGTGCCCTGGTCGAAGGGCAGCACCCAGCGGTCCGCCGGCACCTCGGTGTAGAGGCGCTCGGCCCGTGCCCGGTCCACGGCGGCCGGTGCCGCCCAGCCGGGCGCCACACCGATGCGTACGCCCTCGGGGCGCTCGTCCAGCCGTACCGCCGCCGCGTCCACCGCGAGCGCGTCCGCGAAGGACAGGGCGCTGCCGCCGGCCGGATCGACGGCGACGTGGTCCAGCAGGAGCGGGTTGTCCAGCTGGATCAGCCGGACGCCCTGGGCGACCAGCAGCGCGATCTCCGCCCGGACGATCTCGGCGAGCGCCTCGCCCAGTTCGCGGGCGGACGCCGGTCCGAGCCCGGCCTGGAACGTGGTGGCGGCGAGGTACGCCGGGGACGGCAGCGTCGCCTTCGGGGCGATCACCGTCAGCGCGGCGAGGCGGGTGCCGTAGTCGGGGAGCAGGGCGCCGTTCGCCTTCGGCACGGACTCGGCGACCCAGCGGACCAGGCCGTCGGGACCGGTCTCGCCGGTGCGGCGGAAGCCGTCGACGGCGTCGAGGACGGCGCCGCGGAAGTCCTCGCGGGGAAAGTCGCCGTCGGTGACGACGGTGGAGCGCAGCCCCCGCTGGAGGACGACCGCCTCCCGCACGGCCGCGTCCACCGACTCCGGGTCGTCGGTCGCGAGCCCGGCGGGCCGCACCAGGCTGCCGTGGTGGTCGATGCGGTAGTTGAACGTGTCGGCCATGGGTCAGGCGTCCTTTCCGGAGTCGCCGGCCGGCGTGCCCGCGACACCCCAGGCGGCGAACTCCAGTTCGTAGCCGAGGGCGGCGAGCACCTCGTCGGCGATCACCTGGTCCTCGTCGGCGGTGCCGCCGGCGATGCCGAGGCCGCCGATGATCTCGCCGTCCTTCTTGATGGTGACGCTGCCGTCGGTGGCCATGATGGGCATCGCGGCGCCGGGCAGCTGGGAGAGCTGGGAGAAGAAGACGGGCTGGCTCTCCTGCCACTTCTTGAGCATCTTGCCGGGGCGCTGCATGACGGCCGCGGTGTACGCCTTGGCGCGGGCGATGTCGGGGGTGAGGGGGCGGGCGCCGTCGGGGCGGCGGACGGCGACGACGAAGCCGCCCGCGTCGACGACGGCGACGCTCACCGCCTTGCCGATCGCCTGCGCGCGCTTGTGGGCGGCGGCGATGATCTCCTCGGCGGCGTCGAGGGTGATGTTGCTCATGCGGCTTCCTTCGGGGCGGTGAGGGTGCGGCGCAGGCGGGCGACGGCCGCGTTGTACGGCTCGGGTGTCTCCCAGTACATGGAGTGCGGGGCGCCTGGGACGATCTCCAGGTGCGAGCCGGGCAGCAGTTCGTGGGCGCGGGTCACCGTCTTGACGCCGAGGACCGCGTCCTTCTCGCCGGCCAGGAAGGCGACCTTGACGCCGGAGGCCTGGATCTCCTCCAGGGAGGGGCCGTCGGTGTCGAGGTTGCGCAGGTCCTGCATCCTGGCCACGTTGAAGGTGCCCATCTGCTGGAACAGGAAGGTGAGGTCGGCGCGCCCGGTCTGGAAGGGTTTGGTCAGCAGGCGGTCGATGACCGGCAGCTTGACGGCCTCGGCGCGGTCGGCGGCGGCCAGTTCCCTCAGCTCGGGGTGGCTGATGCCGCCGAGGGAGTGGCCGAGGACGACGCTGCTCACGCGCTCGGGCCGCAGCAGACCGGCGCGGAGCGCGGCGACCGAGCCGATGGACTGGCCGACCAGCATGACGTCGGTGAGGTCCTCGGCCTCCAGGACCGCGACCACGTCGCCCGGGAAGTCCTGGCCGTCGAACTCGGGCATGGACGAGTCGGACTTGCCGAAACCGCGCAGGTCGACGGTGACCACGGTGAACTCGTCGCGCAGCGCCGCGACCTGCTGCCACCAGGCGGCGTGGTGGCCGCCGCTGCCGTGCACGAACAGGATCGCCGGGCCGCTGCCGTGGCGTTCGTAGTAGATGGAGGTGCCGTAGGAGTCGGCGAGGGGCATGGGATGAACTCCTGAACTCCTGTGCGTGCCGGTCTAGTTGGGGCGCTTGGCGTGGTGGACCAGCTCGATCATCGTGTGGTCGGGGTCGTGGATGTAGCAGAACTTGGACTGGTTCTCGGGGCGCTGGATGGGCCGGGTGTGCCGGATGCCCAGCTCCTTGAGGTGGGCGAGGAACTCGTCCCAGTCGTCGACCTCGACGGCGAAGTGGTAGGGCGCCATGCGCTCCATCTCCTCGACCGGCGTGAAGTGCAGGTCGAAGTTGCCCCGGGTCATCAGCACCACACGGGTGTTGGACTTGGGCTGGATGCGCTTCATCCCGAACACCTTGGTGTACCAGGCGGCGGTCCGGTCGGGGTCGGTGGTGGGGAAGTTGACGTGGTGGATGTAGCGGGGTTCCGCGCTCATGACTGATTTCCTTCCAGGAGTACGGGGTTGGACAGCACACCGATGCCGCCGATCTCGACGTCCACGGTGTCGCCGGGCTCGAGGCGGCAGACGGACTCGGCGCCCATCCACAGCACGTCGCCGGGGTGCATGGTGTTGTGTTTGGTGATCTCGACGATGTAGGCGAAGGGGTCGAAGACCATGTCGCCGGTCGGGAACTCGGCGCGGGTGACGCCGTTGACGCGGAGTGTGGTGGTCTGGGCGAGGGCGTCGACGTCGGTCTCGATCCAGGGGCCCATCGGCTTGAAGGTGTCGCTGTTCTTGCTGCGCCAGAAGGTGCGGTCCTGGTGCTGCCAGGTGCGGGCGCTGACGTCGTTGCCGATGGTCCAGCCGAAGATCGCCTCGCGGGCCTCGTCGTGGGTGGCGTGGCGCAGGGTGCGGCCGATGACGGCGACGAGTTCGGGCTCGGCCTCGAAGCGGCCGGTGACGTCGGCCGGTTTGACGATGGGCGAGAGGTGGCCGGTGAGGGCGTTGTTGGCGCGGTAGCCGACCTCGGGGCGCTCGGGGGTGGCGGCTCCCGCGTGGGCGATGTGCCGGGGGTAGTTCATGCCGACGGCGTAGAAGACGGGCGGGACGACGGGCGGCAGCCACTGCGCGTCGCTGCGCCGGACGGTGGCGATGACGTCGCAGCCGGCCTCTTCGAGCGGGGAGCCGGACAGCAGCTCGACGTGCTCCTCCCCCACGCGGCCCCAGACCGCCCGCCCGCCGACCGAGATGCGCGCGTACCTCATGGCGCCAGCAGGTGGGAGACGCGCTTGGTGATCAGGTAGGCGTCCAGCGCCTCGGGGCCGCCCTCGCGGCCGTAGCCGCTGTCCTTGACGCCGCCGGAGGGCGCCTCGTGGACGGAGCCGCCGCAGTGGTTGAGGGAGAGGATGCCGGCCTCCAGTTCCCCGGAGAGCTTCTCGGCGGTCGCGGCGGAGCCGGTGAAGCCGTAGGCGGCCAGTCCGTAGGGCAGGGCGTTCGCGAGGGCGAGGGCGTCGTCGAGGTCGCCGAACGGGACGATCGGCGCGAGCGGCCCGAACGGCTCCTCGGAGAGCAGCTCCGCGTCCTCGGGTACGTCGGTGAGGACGGTCGGCGCGAAGAAGTAGCCGGGTCGGTCGAGGCGTTCGCCGCCGGTGAGGACCTTGGCGCCGCGGGCGACGGCGTCGGCGGTGAGGCGTTCCATGGCCACCAGGCGGCGCTCGTTGGCGAGCGGGCCCATGGTGGTGCCCTCTTCCCGTCCGTCGCCGACGACGACCGCCTCGGCCGCCCGGACGAACTCGGCGGTGAACTCCGCCACGATCGACTCGTGGACGAGGAAGCGGCTGGGCGAGGTGCACACCTGCCCGGCGTTGGCCCACTTGGCCTGCGCCGCCCTGCGGGCCGCCGTCACGGGGTCGGCGTCCGCGCAGACGATCACCGGGGCGTGGCCGCCCAGTTCCATCAGGGAGGGCTTCATGACCTCGCCGGCCCTGGCGGCGAGGAGCTTGCCGACGGGGACGGAGCCGGTGAAGGCGACGAGCCGGGTGACCGGGGAGGAGATCAGGTGCTCGGAGACCTCGGCGGGTTCGCCGAAAACGAGGTTGAGCACGCCGGGCGGCAGACCCGCGTCGGCGTAGCAGCGGACCAGTTCCATCGCCGTGGCCGGGGTCTCCTCGGAGGCCTTGATGACCAGGGAGCAGCCGGCCGACAGGGCCGAGGAGATCTTGCGGTTGGGCCCGCCGACGGGGAAGTTCCAGGGGACGAAGGCGGCGACGGGGCCTATGGGTTCGCGCCGGACGGTGAGCACGGTGCCGGGGGCGGAGGGGATGATGCGGCCGTAGGCGCGGCGGGCGTCGTCGGCGTGCCAGCGCAGGGTCTCGGCAGTGCGGCGGGCCTCGCCGGTGGACTCGCGCAGCGGCTTGCCCTGTTCGCGGGTCATGACCCGGCCGATCTCGGGGGCACGCTCGGCGATCAGGTCGGCGGCGGCGTGCAGGATGCGGGTGCGCTCGGCCACGGGGGTCGCGCGCCACACCTCGAAGCCCTTGGCGGCGGCGTCCAGCGCCCGGTCCAGGTCGGCGGCGGTGGCCAGGGGTACTTCCCCGATCACCTCCTCGGTGGCCGGGTCGACGACGGGGGCGGTGTCCTCGGTGCCGCCCTGGCACCACTGGCCCGCGATGTACATGCGGACGGCGGGGTAGCCGTGATCGGTGGTCATGGATGTATGCCCTCTCAGGGTCAGGACGGGGCGGAGGTCAGGGCGGGGCGCGTGGGTCAGGACGAGGCGGGGGTGTCGGGACAAGGCAGGGGCGTCAGGAAGAGGCGGGGGCGTCCTGGTCGCGGTTGGTGCGCAGCGCCCAGATGTGGTGGGGCGGGGTGGTCTCGTGGACGCGGGTCTCGTAGGTGTCGTCGACCCGGTCCATGTCGGCGGCGTACTCGACGCGACCGCCGCAGGGGGCGTGCAGGAAGCGGAAGACGTTGGAGCCGACGGTGTGGCGGCCGAGCCTGCGGGCCTCGCGCCAGCCGCGCTCGATCATGAAGTTGCCGCCCTCGATCACGTCGTCGAAGCCGGGTACCTCGTAGGCGATGTGGTTGACCCCGACCCGGTCGGGGCGGTGGCACAGCAGCATGGTGTGCTGGTCGTCGTCGCCGGGGGCCTGCATGAAGACACCCATGGGTTCGACCACGTCGGTGGGGCGGAAGCCGAGGAGGTCGGTGTAGAAGGCGACGGCCTCCTCCTTGCCCTCCTTGGCGATGTTGAGGGCCACGTGGCACATGCGCAGCGGGTGGGCGCGGGTGATCGGGTCCAGTGCCTGGTTCCAGCGGTCGACACTGCCCAGGGTGTTGGCGCGGCGGGGTTCGACGGTCGTCTTCTTCGGCCGGGCGAGGGTGAGTCCGACGCCGAAGCCGCTCAGGTCGGCGGTGTGGTGCACGCCGTCGGCGCTCTCGCGGACGTCGTGGTGCCGGCCGACGGCGGCGACCAGGCGGTCCAGTTCCGCACGGGTGTCGACGCCCCAGACGACCTCCCGCAGGGTGGGGCCGCTCTCGACGGGGGCCGGCAGCAGCGGTCCGGGGGCGGTGTCGAGGTGGAGCGTCTGCCCGGTGAGTGTCTCGAAGACCGCGTGTTCGTCGGTCCGCTCCACCAGGAAGAGCCCGAAGTCCTCGAAGAACCGCACACATGTGTCGAGGTCGTCGATGCCGTAGGTGGCCGATTCGATTCTCTGGATTCCCATGGATTCCTCGTTTCCGTCTCGCCCGGTGAGCGTAGGTTTGGGGGCGTGCCCGTCTCAATGGCCCGAGGTCCCCGGAGTTCGCAATCGTTTCTTGCGCCGTCGTCGGCGGTTACGAACGGATGGCGGGAGTGGGATTCCGGGAGAACCAGTCGGCGAGGAAGTCGAGGAAGACACTGACCTTGCGCGGGGTGTCCTGGCCGGGGCCGTAGATGGCGTACAGCGGGCGGTCCGGCACGGCCAGCTCCGGCAGCAGCTCCTGGAGGGCGCCGGAGACCAGCTCGTCGTAGACCGGACGCTGCGGGAGCAGGGCGATGCCCCGGCCGTGGACCGCGGCCTTCTGCAGGGCGAGGTAGGAGTTCGACGAGAAGGCGATGTTGCGGATCTTGTGCAGGGTGCTCGCGTGTCCGTGGCCGATGCGCCACACCGGGTCGTTGACGTGCACGAGGCAGTCGTGTGCGGCGAGGTCGTTGACGTGGGACAGCGTGCCGTGCTGCTTGACGTACTCCGCGGACGCGCACAGCACGAAGGGCAGCGAGGAGATCTTCTTCAGGCGGACACTCGAGTCGCGGAGGTCTCTGGTGTGGAAGGCGACGTCGAAGCCGCTGTCCAGGAAATCGTAGGTACGGTCCGACATCCCGCCCAGTTCGAACCGGATGTGGATTTTGGGATGGGCGGCGGAAAACGCGGCGATGGCGTCGCCGAGATCGAGGCTGCCGATCCATTTGGGACAGATGACGCTGAGCGTGCCTTCGGGGCGGTCGTGGCGCTGGGCGATGCCGGCGTCCTCGGCCTCGATCTCGTCCAGGATGCGGGCGGCGAATTCGGCGTAGCGCTGACCGGGTTCGGTCAGGCTCACCGAGCGCGCGGTGCGGTTGACGAGGCGGACACCTATCTGACGCTCCAGTTCCGCCACGTGCCGTGAGACCAGGGAGCCCGACGAGCCGAGTTTCTTGGCGGCCCCGGCGAAACTGCCCACCTGGGCGACGGTGACGAAGCTGTGCATCAGAAGCAGGCGATCCATGTTCTTCCTCCGAAGGCCGCCCCCCGCCCGACCGGCGCCGGGCGAGGAGCAGGGGTTCCGCCGTGACGGGCGCCGGTTCCCGGTGGGGGCCCTACTTGGGGCAGTACTGGGGAGCCTCGGTCAGGTTGTCCTTGGTGACCAAGACAAGAGGAATGTCGGAGATCTTGTCAACACCTTCCTCCTTCTTGTCGAGCAGCGAGACCGTGCTCTTCACCGCGGTCTGCCCGATGGTCGCCGCCGAGTTCGCGACGGTCGCGGAGAGGCGGCCGTCCTTGACCGCGGCGACGCCCTCCTCGGTTCCGTTGACGGACACGATCTTGACGTCCTTGGCTCCGGCGGCGTCGAAGGCCTTGCGGACGGCGAAGGCCATCTCCTCGTTGGCGACGAAGGCGTAGTCCAGGTCGGGGTGGGACTGGATCATGTTCTCGGCGACGTCCTGGGCCTTGGCGGGGTTGAACATGCCGGGCTGGTTGGCGACCACCTTCGCGGTCTTCGGCAGGGCGTCCTTGAAGCCGCCGACCAGCATGTCGGAGGCGGCGCCGGGGGCACCGGCGACGATGCCCACGCTCACGTTCTTGCCGCCCGCGTCCTTGCTGATCCACTCGGCGTCCAGGGCGCCGGCCTTCTTGAGGTCGACCACCGCGGCGCCGAGCACCTCGTCCATGTCGGAGGTGGCGACGGAGGTCAGGTAGATCGGGATGCCCGCGCTCTTGGCCTTGGCTATGTCGCCCTCGAGCGCGTCGACGTTCACGGTCTGGACGATGAGGGCGTCCACGTTCCGGGCGATCATGTCCTCGATGTTGGACAGTTCGGTGCCGGCGTCCTGCTTGGAGTTGGCCGAGTAGACCTTGGCGTCCTGCGCCTCGGCCTCCTGTTCGACGGCGCGGAGCAGACAGGTGTGGAAGTGCGTGTTGGAGCCGTTGACGAATCCGAGGGAGACCGAGCCGTCGGCGGCGCCCCCGGTGTCGTTCCCGGAGCCGCAGCCGGCGAGGACCAGGGCGGCGACGCCGGCGAGCGAGGCCGCGGCGGCGCGGCGGCGGGAGGGGGCGATGGACTTCATGGGGTCGGGCCTTTCCTGCGTCGTTGAAGAGAAGGTGCTTGCGTGGGGGCCGCGCGGAGTGTGGGGAGGCGCGAGGACATGGGGTCGCTCCGGCAGGCCGCTAATGGCCCGGTGAGGACTTGCGCTGGAACTCGTTGATGACCGCCGCGACCAGGAGTACGCCTCCGGTGACGACGAGTTGGTAGTTGCTGTTGACCTGGAGCAGGTTCAGGGCGTTGGCGACCACGCCGAGCAGGACCACACCGATGACGGTGCCGATGATGGTGCCGTGGCCGCCGGCGAGGGACGTACCGCCGATGACCACCGCGGCGACGGCGGTCAGCTGGGTCTGCAGGCCCGCGGTGTTGGGCGCGGCGGCGCCGAGCCGGGAGAGCAGCATCAGTCCGGCCAGGCCCGCGAGCACACCGGCGAGCGCGTACAGGGCCAGCTTGCGCGCGTTGACGTTGATGCCGCTGAGCCGGGCGACGTGTTCGTTGCCGCCCATGGCGTAGGCGTCGCGGCCGAAGGTGGTGAAGCGCATGGTCACGCCGACCAGCGCCAGGATCAGCACCGCCACGACGGTCAGATAGGGCACGCCGACGACCTCGTCGTTGCCGAGGGAGGACATCTTGTCGCCGATGGTGACGCTCATGCCGTCGAGGACCAGCAGGGCGACGCCGTCCAGCAGCATCGCCGAGGCGAGGGTGGCGACGAACGGGGCGACCCGTGTGTAGGTCACCACCAGGCCGTTGACCAGTCCGATCAGCGTGGCCAGCGCCAGACAGACGACCACGACGACGGGTGTGGACCAGCCGCCGTCGATCAGCTGCGCGCCCACGCACAGGGTGACGGCCGCGTTGCTGCCCATGGAGAAGTCCATGCCGCCGGCGGTCATCAGCAGGGTCAGGCCGGCCGCGATGACGGCGTTCACGCTGACCTGGCGCAGCACGTTGAGCAGGTTCTGCGAGGAGGTGAACGCGTCGGCCTGGACGGCGGTGAACACGCACACCAGGATCAGTACGACGACCAGCCCGCCGTGCGGGACGTGCAGCAGCCCACGGGCTCCGGAGCGGGAGGGGGCACGGCGTTCGGAGGGGCCGGGCGCCGCGACGTCCGGGGAGGCGGAGGGGGTTTTGAGGCTCACTTCGGTTGACCTCCGAGTGCGGTCGCGACGAGCTCGTCGCGGGTGATGGCGTTGATGTCGTGTTCGGCGACCGTGCGGCCGGCGCTCACGACGACGACCCGGTCGGCCAGCCGCATGACCTCCTCGGCGGAGGAGGAGGCGAGCAGGACGGCGACGCCGCGGGCGGCGAGGTCGTCGACGAGGGTGTGGATGTCGGCCATGGCGGCGACGTCCACGCCGTTGGTGGGGTCCTCCAGGAAGCAGGCGACCGGCTCGGTCTCCAGCCACTTGCCGAGCAGGACCTTCTGCTGGTTGCCGCCGGACAGGGAGCCGACGGGCGGGTTGCCGCTGAGGGCGACGACGCCGTAGGTGTCGCGCACCGGAGCGGCACGGCGGGCGAGGTGTCCGGTGCGGTGCAGCCTGCGCCGCGCGAAGCGGTCGCCGGCCAGCATCAGGTTCTCGTCCACGGTCATCCCCTGGACCAGGCCGAGCGAGCGGCGGTCCCCGGTGACGCAGCGCAGCCCGCTGGCGAGGGAGGCCGGGACCCGGCCGAAGGGCACGGCGCGCCCGTCGACGCGGACCTCTCCGGCGTCCGGGCGCTGCCGTCCCGACAGCAGGTCGAAGAGCCGGGACTGGGCGTCGCCGGCCGGGCCGAGCACGGCGACGATCTCGCCCTTGCGCACCTCGACGGTGAAGTCGCGGATGGCGCGGCCCTGGCTCAGACCCCGCACGACGAGCCCGTGGTCGTCCTTGGGAGCCGGGCGCTCGGGGCGGGTGGAGACCACGTCCCGGCCGACCATGCTGCGCACCAGCGAGGCGGGGTCCAGCTCGGCGGCCGGCGCGCTGCGGACCAGGCCGCCGTCGCGCAGCACCGTGACCCGGTCGGCGATGGACATGACCTCGTCGATGTAGTGCGAGATGTAGACGACGGCGACGCCCTCGTCGCGCAGCCGGCGCACCAGGGCGCGGACCTGCCCGGCGTCCCGGGCGCTGAGGCAGGCGGTCGGTTCGTCGAGGATCAGCACCTTGCCGCCGCGGCGGACCTCGCGCGCCACCTCGACCATGGTCTGCTCGGCGACGGTGAGCGTGCCCGCGACCCGGTCGACGTCGATGTCGATGCCGAGGCCGGACAGGGCGGCACCGGCCTGGACGCGGGCCGCCTTCCAGTTGACGGCGCCGAAGCCCCGGGTCGGCAGGTCGCCCAGCATGACGTTCTCGGCGACGGTGAGGCCCATGGCCAGTTCACGGCGCTGCGGCACCGAGGAGATGCCGAGCCTGCGGGCCTTGCGGACGGTCAGTCCGGCGTGCTGGTGTCCGCCCACCTCGATGGTGCCGCCGTCGGGCTGGTGGACGCCGCTCAGCACCTGTACCAGGGTCGACTTGCCTGCGCCGTTCATGCCCATCAGGGCGTGGATCTCGCCGGGGTAGAGGTCGAGGTCCACGCCTTTGAGCGCGGCGGCTCCGCCGAAGCTCTTGGTGACGCCGCGGACGCGGAGCACGGTCCGGGTCGTCGTCGCGGGCGAGCTCACGCCCGTGTCCCGTCGTTGCCCGGGGCGGCGGCGACCCGGCCGTAGCCGCGGACGTCGGGGAACGGGGGCTCCTTGTCGGCCTGGAGGTCCACCTGGAAGGTGTTCAGGCACATGCCGAGCATGGTGAAGTTGCCGAGCGCGCCGATGGTGTCGACCAGACCCTTGGCGCCGAAGTGCGCGAGCGCGGCGGCGAAGGTCTCGTCGGTGACGAAGTGCTCCTCAAGGATCTCGCGGCAGAACTGGTAGAACGCCTGGTCCGCCTCGTTGTCGAAGACCGCCTCGCGCTTCTCCGCGACGGCCTTGACGGCGGCCTCGGGGATGCCGGCCTCGATGGCCTGGTGCACGTGGGCGTTCCACGAGTACTGCGCGTCCCAGTTGCGGGCCGCCATGAGCAGCGACAGCTCGCGCAGGTGCTTGGGGAGGCTGCAGTCGAAGCGGGCGAAGGCGCCGAGGGACTCGGCCCGTTCGCACATCTCCGCGCTGTGCAGCCACACCCGGAAGGGGCCGCGGACCGCGCCGCGGCGGCCGGCGATACGAGCGGCCAGCTCCTGCTGCCGCTGGTCCATTTCCTCTTCGGTGAGAACGGGGAGCCTCATCTGGCCGATACCTGCCTTTTCTTTCCGGCGCGTTTCCGCAACGAGACGAGAGCCGTGCGGTGACAGGTGACGGTACAGCCGGGGAAAGGATGCTCACCCCTCTCGGATTGCAACGTAAACCTGCATGCCGGAGGGCACCGTTTCGCGTCGGCGCGACCTAACGTCGGTCGTCGCTACACGTTGGACTGGAGAGGAATCCCGGGATGACCACCATCATCAAGGCCGCGACGGTGCCCCTGCTCGACCGGGGCGGCGCCGTGGTGACGACGCCCCTGATCACCACGCCCTCGGCGGGCGGGGAGAACCGCATCACCAGCGGCATGAGTGTGTATCCGGTGGGCTCCGGGGCGCCTTTGCACTCGCACAACTGCGACGAGCACGTGACGATCCTGGAGGGTGAGGCGGAGGTCTGGGTCGACGGCGAGGTGACGAGGCTGGAGCGGTTCGACACCACCTACGTCCCGTCGCCCGTCCCTCACCTCTTCCGCAACGTCGGCGACACCCCGCTGCGCATTCTGTGGGTGTACTCGTCCGGCCATGTGACGCGGACGTTCACGGAGACGGGCAGGACGGTGGAGCACCTGTCGGCCGAGGACCAGATGGGCCGCGACTGAGCCCGTCCGCCGGTCACCCCCGCGAGCCGTCCCGATGATCACATCGCGAGACGGCCTTGCGTCGCGCCGCCCACCAGGCGTTGTCTCGCACGGTGCGAACCGAAAGAACCGAAAGTACCGAACGCGGCGAAGACCTGGGCAACGACGATGTCACCGGCGACCGCTCCGCGCGGCGCGCCGTCACCGTCTTCCCGGTCCTCGTCCTCCTGGCCGGCGCCCTCGGCCTGCTGCTCCCCGGGAGTTTCACCGGGTGGAGCGAGGCGGTGCCGTACCTGCTGGGCGTCGTGATGTTCTGCATGGGCATCACCATGACCCCGGAGGACTTCCGCGGGGTCGCGAAGCGTCCCTGGGCGGTGGCGCTCGGGCTGGTCGCGCACTACGTCATCATGCCGGGGCTCGGCTGGGCCATCGCCCACCTGCTCGACCTGCCCCCGCAGCTCGCCGCCGGCGTCATCCTGGTGGGCTGCGCGCCCAGCGGCACGGCCTCCAACGTGGTGACCTACCTGGCCCGCGGCGACGTCGCCCTGTCGGTCTCCGTCGCGACCGTCTCCACGCTGGTCGCCCCGCTGGTCACCCCGCCGCTGACGCTGCTGCTGGCCGGCGAGTACCTCCCGGTGGACGCCGGGTCCATGGTCACGGACATCCTCAAGACGGTGCTGCTGCCGGTCCTCGCGGGCGTCGTCGTACGGCTGCTCGCGGGACGGTTCGTGCGGCGGGCGCTGCCGGCGCTGCCCTGGCTGTCCGCGCTGACGATCGCCGTGATCGTGGCGGTCGTCGTGGCGGGCAGCGCGGACGCCATCAAGTCGGCCGCCGGGCTGGTTTTCGTCGCCGTCGTGCTGCACAACGGGCTCGGTCTGGCCCTCGGTTACGGCGCGGGGCGCCTCGGCCGGCTGGGCGAGCCCGGCAGCCGTGCCATGGCCTTCGAGGTCGGCATGCAGAACTCCGGCCTCGCCGCGTCGCTGGCCACCGCCCATTTCAGCCCCCTGGCGGCGCTGCCGGCCGCGGTCTTCTCCGTCTGGCACAACGTCTCCGGCGCGGTGGTGGCCGCGTGGCTGTCGCGCCGGGGGCGGTGACGTGACCTGCGGTCGGCTGAGCGGGGGCGCCGTGTCGTCCCTGCTTGCGGTCCGGCTGCGGATGCGTTGTGGCTCGCGCCCGCGCGGCGGAGCCGCACAATGTCACAGCCCCGCGCCCCTTCGGGGCGCGTTCAGTGGGCCGGGGCCAGCTTGTGCTCGGTCGGGGCGGCTGTCGTGCGCAGGGCCGCTATGCCGATGAAGACCATGGACGAGAAGCCGGCGATCGCGAAGGCGGTGAAGCCCCAGTCGCCCTTGTCCGCGGCGAGCAGCTGGCCGCCGAGCCAGGGGCCGAAGACGGCGCCGAAGCGGCCCATGCCGGAGGTCCAGCCGACGGCGGTGGCGCGGTTGGCCGGGGCGGAGCCGATGGAGACGGTCGCGTAGATCATGGTCTGGGCGCTGTTGAGGAAGACGCCGGTGAGGAAGACGACCACGAAGGTCAGTGCGAGCGGCATGTGGATGCTGAGCAGGAAGACGCCGCAGGCGGTCAGCGCGAACCAGATCGCCGAGATGCGCGGGGCGCCGAACCGGTCGGAGGCGCGGCCCGCGACCAGCATGCCGACGATGCCGCCGAGGTTGAACAGCACGACGAAGGTGAGTGCCGAGCCCAGTTCGTAGCCTTCGCTGCGCATCAGGGTGGGCAGCCAGGTGGCGACGCCGTAGACGAGGAGCAGTCCGCCGAAGGAGGCCAGCCAGTACAGCAGGGTCTGGATCCACTCGCGGCCGCGGAAGAGGCCCGCGAGGCTCTCCCAGCGGGCGGTGGCGGGCTTGCCGGCCGGGGTGGCGGGGAGTTCTACCTCGTAGCGGCCGGCCAGTGCGCGGGCCTCCTCGGTGCGGCCCTGGGCGACGAGGAAGCTGAGCGACTCGGGCAGGAGCTTCAGGAGCACCGGGACGAAGAGCAGCGGGACCACGCAGACCCAGAAGGCGGAGCGCCAGCCGAGCGGCTCGACGATCCACAGGGCCACGTAGGCGGACAGGATGCCGCCGGCGTGGTGGGCGGTCATCAGCAGGCCGATGGTGATCGCGGCACGGCCCCGGGGGGCGTAGTCGGAGACCATGCTGATCGCGGTCGGCAACAGCCCGCCGAGGCCCACACCGGCGAGGGTCCGGCCGAGCCCGAAGACGGCGACGCTTCCGGCGATCGCGCACAGGCCGGAGGCCAGTGAGAAGAGCGTGACGCAGGAGACCATCAGCTTCTTGCGGCCGATCCGGTCGGCGATCGTGCCCGCGGCCAGCGCGCCGACCAGCATGCCGAAGGTGGCGTAGCTGCCGAGGTCGCCGGCCTGGCCCGAGGTGATGCCGAGAGCCTTCTCTTCGAGCATGTGGGGCAGCACGGAGCCGTAGATGAACATGTCCAGGCCGTCGAAGAGGACGGCCAGCCAGCAGAGGCCGACGACCAGCAGGGCCAGTCTGCTGCCGCGGACGGACAGCGCGGGTGAGGAGGACATCGTTGTTTCCTCTCGTCCAGGAGGCGGTGCCTGGAGGGGACGTGTGATGGGGCGACGCTAAGGACCGCACTCCGGGAGTGTCAACGCTTTTGTTAACAATCTCAGCAACGATTTGGGGGTGGGTCGCGCACGCCGGCGTGCGTGCTCGGCAAACACGTCCCGCAGTCGCCCTCCGTCGTGTACGGCCACGGCGTCGCCCTCGGCCGACGCGTCCGCGACCTGCTCGGCGCCGAGGCNCGGGGTCGGTGAAGTCGATCGGCTCGCCGCCCGAGGTCATCGGGAGCAGCGCGCCCAGCGCGGTGCCGCCCTTCGCGTCGCGCTTGAACCAGATGTTCGGGAAGGCCAGGAAGCGGTGCCAGGCCACACCCATGTCGGTCTTCAGCGCGACCGTGATCATCCAGATGAACGAGGTCGCGATCTTCAGCATGGCCACCAGGTAGACCAGGTCCTCCAAGGCGGACGTGCTGACTCCGGCGAACATCGACACGAGCGGGTACGAGATGAGATACGAGGCCTCGTAGCCGTCCACGTGGTGGAGTGCGCCCTCCAGGCCGCGCAGCGTCAGGATCGCCAGGCCGATGATCAGGATGACGGCCTCGACGAAGTACGCCTGGCCGAAGTTGGAGCCCGTGAAACGGGACTTGCGACCGAGGCTCCTCGGGTGGTTCAGCTGGCGAATCACGATGAGCGTGAGGATGCCGCCTACGGTGAGCAGGCCGATGAGCTCGGTGAATACCTCGTACGGCGCCCAGTCCCCGATGAGCGGGAGGTACCAGTCGGCCCGGAAGAGCTGCCCGAAGGCGTTCACCAGGGTCAGGACGAGAGTGAAGAAGCCCACGGCCACGAACCAGTGCGCGACGCCCACGACGCCCCAGCGATTGAGGCGGGTGTGGCCGAGGAACTCCCTGAGCACGGTCAGGCTGCGCTGCTTGGGGTGGTCGGTGCGGCTGCCCGCGGGTAGGTCCTGCCCGAGCCGTACGAAGCGGTGGATCCGCACGACGGCTCGGGCGAACAGCGCCGCGCCGACCGCGGCCAGGACCAGCGACACGGTGATCGCGGCGAGTTGCATGGGGAACGCCTTCTGTGTCTCGGTGGAGGTTCAGCCCTTGCGGGACTTCACTTCCTCGGTGAGCTGCGGGACGACGTCGAAGAGGTCACCGACGACGCCGTAGTCGACCAGGTCGAAGATCGGGGCCTCGGCGTCCTTGTTGATCGCCACGATCGTCTTCGAGGTCTGCATACCGGCCCGGTGCTGGATCGCACCCGAGATGCCCGAGGCGATGTACAGCTGCGGGGAGACGGACTTGCCGGTCTGGCCGACCTGGTTGGTGTGCGGGTACCAGCCCGCGTCCACCGCGGCGCGCGAGGCGCCGACGGCCGCGCCGAGGGAGTCGGCGAGGGCCTCGATGATCGCGAAGTTCTCCGCGCCGTTGACGCCGCGGCCGCCGGAGACGACGATCGCGGCCTCGGTCAGCTCCGGACGCCCGGTCGACTCGCGCGGCGTGCGCGAGGTGACCTTCGTACCGGTCGCGGCGGCGGAGAACGTGACCGACAGGGCCTCGACCGCACCGGCGGCCGGCGCCGGCTCCACGGCCGCGCTGTTCGGCTTGACCGTGATGACCGGGGTGCCCTTGGAGACGCGGGACTTGGTGGAGAAGGCGGCGGCGAACACCGACTGCGTGGCCACCGGCTCCTCGGCGCCGGCCTCCAGGTCGACGGCGTCGGTGATGATGCCGGAGCCCAGACGCAGCGCCAGACGGGCGGCGATCTCCTTGCCCTCCGCGGAGGACGGCACCAGCACGGCGGCCGGCGAGACGGCCTCGACCGCGGCCTGCAGGGCGTCCACCTTCGGCACGACCAGGTAGTCGCCGTACTCGGACGCCTCGTGGGTCAGCACACGGGACGCACCGTGCTCGGCCAGCGTCGCGGCGCTCTTCTCCGCTCCCGCGCCGAGCGCGAGGGCCACCGGCTCGCCGACACGACGGGCCAGCGTCAGCAACTCCAGAGTGGGCTTGCGGACGGCACCGTCCACGTGGTCGACGTAGACGAGAACTTCAGCCATGGATCCTTGACCTTTCTCAAATGAACTTCCGGCCCGCGAGGCTGTGTCAGACGAACTTGTGCTCCGCGAGGAAGGCGGCGAGCTGCTTGCCGCCCTCGCCCTCGTCCTTGACGATCGTCCCCGCGGAACGGGCCGGACGCTTCGCCGCGTCGTCGACCGTGGTGTAGCGGCCCTCCAGGCCGACTTCCTCCGCCTCGATGTCGAGGTCGGACAGATCCCAGGACTCCACCGGCTTCTTCTTGGCCGCCATGATGCCCTTGAAGGAGGGGTAACGGGCCTCGCCCGACTGGTCGGTGACCGACACGACCGCCGGCAGCGACGCCTCCAGCTGCTCCGTGGCCGAGTCGCCGTCCCGGCGGCCCTTCACCACGCCGCCCTCGACCGAGACCTCGGACAGCAGCGTCACCTGCGGCACACCCAGCCGCTCCGCCAGCAGCGCCGGAACAACACCCATCGTGCCGTCGGTGGAGGCCATGCCCGAGACCACCAGGTCGTAACCGGCCTTCTCCACCGCCTTGGCCAGCACCAGGGAGGTGCCGATGGCGTCGGTGCCGTGCAGGTCGTCGTCCTCGACGTGGATCGCCTTGTCCGCACCCATGGACAGCGCCTTGCGCAGCGCGTCCTTCGCGTCCTCGGGACCCACCGTCAGAACGGTGACCTCCACGTCGTCGTCGGAGTTCTCAGAGATCTGCAGCGCCTGCTCGACCGCGTACTCGTCCAGCTCGGAGAGCAGACCGTCCACGTCGTCCCGGTCGACGGTCAGGTCATCGGCGAAGTGCCGGTCGCCAGTGGCGTCGGGCACGTACTTCACACATACAACGATGTTCACCATGAGGGTGTTTCCTGTTCTCCACGGCGGCCCGAAGGGGCCGCTTGCCTCGGTGCTTGCCGCGCACGTCCTACGCGTCGATGCCGCCGCGCTTGACGAGCTGGCTCGCGATCACGTTCCGCTGGATCTCGTTCGTGCCCTCGCCGACGATCATCAACGGGGCGTCACGGAAGTAGCGTTCGACGTCGAACTCGGTCGAGTAGCCGTAACCCCCGTGGATACGCACCGCGTTGAGCGCGATCTGCATGCCGGTCTCGGAGGCGAAGAGCTTGGCCATCCCCGCCTCCATGTCCACCCGTCGACCGGCCTCGGCCTCACGCGCCGCGTACAGGGTGAGCTGGCGGGCCGCCGTCAGCGAGGTGGCCATGTCCGCGAGGTAGTGGCCGATCGACTGGTGCTGCCAGATGGGCTTGCCGAAGGACTCGCGCTCCTGGGCGTAGGCGAGGGAGTCCTCCAGGGCCGCCCGGCCGACACCGAGCGCGCGGGCGGCGACCTGGAGCCGGCCGGTCTCCAGGCCCTTCATCATCTGGGCGAAGCCCTTGCCCTCGACGCCGCCGAGTACCGCGTCGGCGGGTGCCCGGTAGTCGTCGAAGGCCAGCTCACAGCTCTCCACGCCCTTGTAGCCCAGCTTGGGCAGGTCGCGGGAGACGGTGAGGCCGGGGCCGTGCTCGACGAGGAGGATCGAGATGCCCTTGTGGGCGGGGCTGGCGTCGGGGTGGGTCTTGCACATCAGCGCGATCAGCTTGGCGCGCCGGGAGTTGGTGATCCAGGTCTTCGAGCCGTTGACGAGGTAGCCCTCGTCGTCCTTGCGGGCGACGGTGCGCATGGCCTGGAGGTCCGAGCCGCCACCGGGTTCGGTCAGGGCCATGGTGGCGCGCATCTCGCCGGTGGCCATCCGCGGCAGGTAGCGGCGCTTCTGCTCCTCGGTGCCGAAGTGCACGAGCAGCTTGGCGACCACGGTGTGGCTGCCCATGGCGCCGGCCAGGCTCATCCAGCCGCGGGAGAGTTCCTCGGTGACGAGCACGTAGCAGGGCATGGAGACGGGGTTGCCGCCGTACTCCTCGGGGATGGCCAGCCCGTAGATGCCGAGCTGCTTCATCTGCTCGATCAGGGCCTCGGGGTAGGTGTTGGAGTGGTCGAGTTCCTGGACGACGGGCTTCACCTCCTTGTTGACGAAGTCGTGCACGGTACGTACGACGGACTGTTCGTCGTCGGACAGGGCGTCCAGGGTGCTCACGGTGTACTCCTTCTCGTTCTGTGCCGAACTCGTTCCATGCCGAACTCGTTCTGTGCCGTAGCGGGCTGTCAGACGACGCCGTCGGTCCGCAGTTGCGCGATCCGCGGTGCGGTGATTCCCAGTTCGTGCAGGACGCGGTCGGTGTGTTCGCCCGGGGCCGGCACGGAGTCCATGCGCGGGTCGACTCCGGCCAGGTCCGCCGGGGGCCGGAGGGCCGGTACCCGGGCCCCGCCGGGGATGCCCACCTCGTGCCAGCGGTTCCGGCCGGCGAGGACCGGGTGGTCGAGGAACTCCCGTACGTCGTTGACACCCGCGTTCGCTATCCCGGCCTCGGTCAGCAGCCGCATGGCCTCGGCGCCGGCGGACCGTCCGAACCGCTCGGCGACGATCGCGTTGAGTTCGTCCCGGTGGGTCACGCGCCCCGAGCCGGTGGCGAACCGTGGATCGTCCACCAGGTCCGGCCGGTCGAGGAAGTCCTCGCACAGCGCCGCCCACTCCCGCTCGTTCTGGACGGACAGCAGCACCTGCTTGCCGTCGGCGGCCGTGTAGGCGCCGTAGGGTGCGATGGTGGCGTGCTGGGTGCCGATCCGCGGGGGCTGGGTGCCGCCGTGCCGGGTGTAGTGGGCCGGCTGGCTCATCCATTCCGCGAGGGCCTCGAACAGCGACACCTCCACCGCTCGCGCCACTCCCGTGGTGGCCCTGGTGTACAGCGCGGTCAGGATCCCGGAGTAGGCGTACATGCCCGCGGCGATGTCGGCGACGGACACTCCGGCCCGGGCGGTCTCCTGCGGTGTGCCGGTCAGTGAGACCAGCCCCGTCTGGCACTGCACGAGCAGGTCGTAGGCCTTGCGGTCCGCCCAGGGGCCCGTCGTCCCGTAGCCGGAGATGGTGCAGGGGATCAGCGACGTGTGCCGCTCCGTGAGGGACGCGGTGTCAAGTCCCAGCCGCGCCGCCGCCCCCGGCGCGAGGTTCTGCACGAACACGTCGGCCCGGCCCAGCAGTTCCTCCAGCACGTCCCGGCCGGACGGGGCCTTCAGGTCCAGGACAACGGACTCCTTGGACCGGTTGAGCCAGACGAAGTAGCTGGACTGCCCGTGCACGGTGGTGTCGTACCGTCGGGCGAAGTCTCCGCCTCCCGGGCGCTCGACCTTGATCACGCGCGCCCCCAGGTCCGCGAGCTGGCGGGTCGCGAAGGGCGCCGCCACGGCCTGCTCGACACTCACGACGGTGATGCCGGTGAGCGGGAGTGCGGTCACTGCGGCCTCCGGGGACTCGACGGGGAAGGTGCTGCCGGGTGGGGGACGGCGGATCTCCGCGCAGGGATCACACGAAGATCCGCCGGTGCCGAGGGCTGTGCGGTAACCCTCGAGCCGCCCGATGCGCCAAGGGGCAGGCGCACTCTGGGAACCTCCCTCGTTCCCGCAGCAAAGCCATCATGGTTGCTCATGGAGCGGCCCGTAAAATGCCAATCCATGATGACCCCATGCCGGGGGCCGATGGAGCGGAGGAAGCGATGGACGTCAAGCAGCTCAGAGCGCTCGTCACGGTGGCCGAGGTGGGCAGCGTCACGCGTGCGGCGGAAGTCCTGCACCTGGTCCAGCCGGCGGTCACCCGGCAGATTCGCACCCTTGAGCATGAACTGGGCGTCGCCCTCTTCGAGCGCACCCGGCAGGGGATGCAGCCCACGGCGGCCGGCTCGACCATGGTCGAGCGCGCGCGGCGTGCCCTGAACGAGCTGGAGCGGGCCCGTGCGGAGATTCGGCCCACCCCCGGCGCGGTCTCCGGCATCGTGACCGTCGGCCTGCTCGACAGCGCCTGCAACCTGCTGGCCGAACCGCTGGCCTCCGTCGTCCTCCGCGACCACCCGGGCATCGAGCTGCGCCTGCTCACGGCGTACTCCGGCCATCTGCAGCAGTGGCTCGACGACGGCGACCTGGATCTGACCCTGCTGTACAACCTCTCCAGCACCCCCTCGCTCAACGTCGAACCGCTGGTGCGCGAGAGGCTGTGGGCCGTGGCGCCGCCGTCCGCCGGCCTGCGGGCCGACCGCCCCGTCCCGTTCGAGGAGGCCGTGGCCCATCCGCTGGTGGTGCCCGCGGCCGGTCACGGGCTGCGCGCCGTGATCGACGCGGCCGCGGCGCAGGCCAGGGTGGAGATGAACCTGATCGTTCAGACCAACTCCATGCACGTGCAGAAGCAGCTCGTGCTGGCGGGGCACGGGTGGACGATCCTGCCCGGTGTCGGTATCGCGGAGGACGTCGAGCGGGGCTCGCTGAGCGCCGCGCCGCTGTGCGATCCCGAGGTGTGGCGTTCCATCGTGCTCGGCACCTCCAGGTCCGGGCGGATCACCCCCGCCGCGGAAGTGGTGGCCCGCGAGCTGACCCGCCGGATCCAGTCGTCGGTGCGTCAGGGGTTGTGGCCGTCCGCGGAGTTGCACACCGCGAAGGACGCATGAAGGCACCTGCCTCGGCACGACCGTCATGCCCCTGCGACATGCCGCCATCAGACGTTTCTATTACTCAGCGTCATCCATCAGCGCGCATGATGGGTCCGGCCGGTCGCCAACGCCCAAACCGCTTGAGGAGAAGACCCGTGCAGAGCACACACAGCGGGCTCGGCCCGTACGTGGAGTCGTGGAGTCCCGGGGCCGTCACCGAGGACGATGTCCTGTCCCCCGGCCCGGTCGCCGCGCTCTCGGCCCTGCTGGACCGGCCGGGCGCCGTCGCCGCGGCCGGCGATCCACTCCCCCCGCTCTGGCACTGGCTGTACTTCCTCCAGTGGCCCGCGCAGCGCGATCTGGGGCCGGACGGGCACCCTCAGCACGGCCATTTCCTGCCGCCCATTCCCGACCGGCAACGCATGTTCGCGGGCGGGCGCTGCGACATCTCCTCGCCGTTGCGCATCGGCGAACGGGCCCAGCGCATCAGCAGCGTGAGCACGGTGACGACCAAGCAGGGTTCCACCGGGGAACTCCTCTTCGTCACGGTGCGCAGCGAGTATCTCCAGCGGGGCACGACGTGCCTGGTGGAGGAGCAGGACATCGTCTACCGGTCGGGGCGGAGCGCCGGACGGCATCCGGCGGGCCTCGACACCTCCGCGCAGCCGGGCTCCGACGAGGCGTGGCAGCTGCCCGCGCATCCGGATCCCACGCTGCTGTTCCGGTTCAGCGCCGTCACCGCGAACGCCCACCGCATCCACTACGACATGCCGTACGCGACCGGCGAGGAGGGCTATCCCGGCCTCGTCGTCCACGGCCCGCTGCTCGTACTCACGATGCTGGAGCTCGTACGCCGCGACGTGCCCTCCCGTCCCGTCGGATCGCTGTCCTACCGTCTGCGCCGCCCCGCGTTCGCGGGTGAGCGCCTGCTGGCTTCCGGGACACCGGACGGACACGGGGCCGCGCTGCGCATCGCCTCGCACCGCGAAGAGCGTCACGCCACGGCGGAGGTGACCTTCGCATGACCCTCTCCAGCAGGCGGCTCGAAACCGCCCGCAGTCTGCTGTTCGTGCCCGGACACCGCCCGGACCGCTTCGCCAAGGCGCTGGTGTCCGGTACGGACGCGGTCATCATCGACCTGGAGGACGCCGTCGCGGGGGCGGACAAGGACCGCGCGCGGGACAACGCCGCGGCCTGGCTCGGCGAGGGCAACGACGCCGTGGTCCGGATCAACCCGCCGGGCACGCCCTGGTGCGACGAAGACCTCGACATGGCGGCCCGTCACGGCGCCCCCGTCATGGTGCCCAAGTCCGAGGACCCCGCCGTGCTGGCCGACCTCGCCTGCCGTACCGCGGGGAAGTGCCTCCTGATCCCGCTCGTGGAGACGGCGGCCGGTGTCGAGCGTGCGGCGGAGGTGTGCGGCACCAGCGGCGCGGTACGGATCGCCTTCGGCAACGTCGACCTCGCCGGTCAGCTCGGCGTCGCCCACGACGACCACGCGGCGCTCGCCTATGCCCGTTCCCGGCTGGTCTCGGCGTCGGCGGCCGCGGGCCTGGGCGCCCCCGTCGACGGTGTCACCACGAACGTGAAGGACCTCGGCGTCCTCGCCGCGGACATCGCCCACGCACGTCGGCTGGGCTTCACCGGGAAGCTCTGCATCCACCCCGGTCAGATCGTGTCCGTGCGGGAGCGGTTCGCCCCCACGGAGGACGAACTGCGGTGGGCCCGGTCCGTGGCGGAGATCGGCGACTCGGTGGCCGTGGTCGACGGTCAGATGGTGGACAAGCCCGTGCTGGAGCGCGCCCGGCGCATCCTCGCCGCCGCCGACGGCTGACCTCGGACCGGTCGTTGCGAACCGGGTGCCGAGACGCGGGTCAAGCGCCTGGGACCAGTCGCGTGCCGTGGTCGCGGGGCCCGCCTGCGCGAAATCGCCCGCCACAGACAGCTCCTGGGCCTCGTCGACGACGACTTACCCGTAGGCGCCGGCCGTGCCGGACCCTCCGCGGCGACGTCCCGCGGTACACCTCGACCTGCCTCGACCCGGAACCCCCTAGAGAAGTCACATATGATATATAGTTTTTCGGGATTTCGATGACACCCGCACAGCGCGTGCAATGAGGATCGAGACGCCTGCAGGCATTTCGATAACAAGAAGGAGGCGTCATGGCAGCAGCGCCATTCTCGGAGAAGTACTGGAATTCGGTCGAGACCATTTCTCCCGCCCAGTCGCGAGCAGTCCAGGACGAACGCCTGAGAGAACAGATCGCTCACCTGGCTGCGAACAGCGTCTTCTATCGCGAGAAGTTCTCCGAACACCACGTCGACGTGTCGAGGATCAGGACGGTCGACGACCTGGCCGGCCTCCCGTTCACCGAGAAGCAGGAGCTCCGCGACAGTCTGGCCGGCTCACCGCCGCTGGGAGCGCACGTCGCCGTCGACGACGCGGACATCGTGCAGATCCAGGCGTCCTCCGGCACCACCGGAAGCCCGTCGTACGTGGGGCTCACGGCGAGCGACATCGTCACCTGGTGCGAGCTCGGCGCGCGGGCACTGTACGCGAACGGGTTCCGCCCGGGGGACCGGCTCCTGCACGCCTTCGGCATGAGCAAGGGCTTCGTCGGCGGACTTCCCGTCGTGCAGATACTCCAGTACATGGGCATCGTAGACATCCCGATCGGCGCCGAGGCCGGTGCCGAGCGGCTCCTTCGGGTGCAGGCGGACCAACGGCCGGACGCACTGATCGGCACGCCCTACTTCCTCACGCACCTCGCCGAACAGGCACCGCGGATCGTCGGCCGTGCCGCACGCGAACTCGGCGTCCGGGCGATCAGTGTGGGCGGCGAGCCCGGCGGCGGACTGCCGGCCGTGCGCGAGAAGCTCGAGTCGTTGTGGGGCGCGACCGCGCGCGAGATGCTCGGCGGCACCGACATCGCCTGCACCTACTGGGGTGAGTGCGAGGCGGGCGAGGGAATGCACTTCCTCTCCCCCGACCTCATGATCGCCGAGCTGATCGACCCCGCGACCGGCGAGCAGGTCGCACCCGTGGAGGGCGCGCAGGGTGAGCTCGTCTACACCGCTCTGCGCCGCCGGGCGTCCCCGCTGCTGCGTTTCCGTACCAGGGACCACGTCGTGGTCACCGGCACCGACTGTTCCTGCGGTCGCACCGGGTACAAGATCCGGTGCGTCGGCCGCACGGACGACATGCTCATCGTGCGCGGGATCAACGTCTTCCCGTCGGCGATCAAGCAGCTCGTCGTCGAGCTGGCTCCGGCCGCCACCGGCGAGATGCGCATCCGCGCGGACTTCGAGGGCCACTCGACCCAGCGGCCGCTCCCCCTGGTCGTGGAGCACGCCGCGGGAATGGGTCAGGCACAGCAGCAGGACCTGCGAGCCGCGCTCGAGCAGCGCATCAGGTCGGCGCTCAATGTGAAGACGGTCGTCGAACTCGTCCCCGAGGGGACGTTGAAGCGCCCGGACCACGTCAAGGTCGCCCTGATCGAGCGCGTGAAGCCGTAGCGCGCTGCCGCACCCGGACGGGGGGCGGCATACGACATCGACCCCAGGTCCTGCGATCGGCTCGAGGACCTGGGGTCGGTGCGCTGCAGGTCGTCGGAAGGCCGTCAGAACTCGAAGACACCCTTGCCGTCGGCCTGCTCGTCGAACCATGCGTACGCCTCGGCCGCGCGGTCGAGCGACCAGCTGTGGGTGTAGAGGCCGTCGACCGGCAGCCGGTGCGTGACGACGAACTCGGCGCAGCGGGCCTGTTCGACCGAGGACATCGTCCACGAGGTCATGAGGGTCCACTGCTTCTTGTACTGCTGCTCGGTCCTGAAGCCCACGTCGCCGGGCAGCCCGATGAAGCAGGCCCGGCCCCACTTGCCGAGGATCTCGAGCGCGTCGGCGCCGGCCACGCCCGATGTCTCCAGGATCACCTCCGCTCCCCGGCCTCCGGTGATGTCGGCGATCGCCTCGGCCAGGTCCGTCTCGGCGGAGTTGACGACCTCGGCCGCACCGAACTCGCGGGCGCGGTCCAGCCGCGCGTCCTTGACGTCCACGGCGACGACGCGGGCACCGAGGGCCGCCGCGAACATGGTCCCGGAGAGGCCGACCGGGCCCTGTCCCATGACCACCATGGTGGCGCCACCTATGTCGCCCAGGCGCTTGATGCCGCCCCATGCCGTTCCGGTCCCGCAGCCGATGGCGGCACCCGCCTTGTAGCTCAGCGCGTCGGGCAGCGGCAGGAGTGTCCTGGCCGGGACCACCATGTAGGGGGCGTGACCGCCGTGCGCGGTGATGCTGAGCGTCTGCCCGTTCTGCCGGTCGCACATCTGCGGCCACCCGGACCTGCAGTGCTCGCAGGCGTCGCAGCCCCAGTAGTGATGAATCATGACGCGGTCGCCGACGGACGCCATGTCCGCGGTGACCCCGGGGCCCACCGCATGGACGTCTCCGCAGGGTTCGTGGCCCTGGATGGTGTTCTCGCCCCCGCCGAACGACGCGGTGCCGCGGTAGAAGTGCAGATCGCTGCCGCACATCCCGGAGGCCCGCATACGCACGACCACTTCCCCCGGCCCGGGCTCGGGGTCCGAGAATTCCTTCAGAACCGTACGACGGTCACCGGGGAACGTAACTCCCTGCACAGATCTCTCCTCATTGTTCAAGTGAGAATTCTCGAATTCTCACTTCGTCATTTCGAAACCGGTATGGCATCGGGTCGTCGCCGTGGGCGTCAGGCCGGAGTCGCGAGCACCGGTGTGAGCATCGCCCGCGCCAGGGTGTGCCCGAAGAGCTGGAAGCCGAGCCAGGCAGGGGTCGCCTCCGGCGTGATGTCGAGCGTGGGAACGTCCAGCGCGTGCACGACGAAGATGTAGCGGTGCCGACCGTGCCCGGGCGGGGGTGCGGCGCCGAGGAAGCCCCGTCGCCCGGCATCGTTGGCCAGCGTCCTGGCCCCGTCGGGCAGGCTCTCCCCTCCGGGGTCACCCGCGCCGGCGGGGAGCTCGTGCACCGTCGCGGGAATGTCGTGAACCGCCCAGTGCCAGAAGCCGCTCACCGTCGGCGCGTCGGGGTCGTAGCAGGTCACCGCGAAGCTCCTGGTCCCGGCCGGGTGACCGTGCCAGGCGAGGTGCGGTGAGCGGTCCCCACCCGCGCCGCCGAACAGCTCGCTGCGCTGGGCGACGGGGAGCGTCTCGCCGTCGGCGATGTCGGTGCTGCGCAGGGTGAAGGTGGGGACGGGGGGAAGCGTGCGGTACGGGTCGAAGAGGTTGGCCATGTCGAACTCCTGGGTCTGAGCCCGTCCAGAAGATGGTATATTTTATTTCTATCCTGTTCCCGTCGCGTCGACAACCTGAACCGCAGAGCGCGCCGGCCTGAACCGCGAAGCGGTGGCCCACCCCGGGTTCGGCGTCCCCAGGAGTGGAGGGGTCCCGCGTGCACGATGCTCCGTACCTCTATGCGCGAAGGATGCAGCCCGAGATCGAGTCGTCGCGGACGCGCAGTCGATTACTCGGACTGACCGAGGACACGCAGCCGCACGTCACCTTCGCTCCGATCGCCACGGACGACGCGCTCGTGCGTGCCGCCCGGCCCGTGCTGGACCAGGTGAGACACGAACTCGACGGAGCGGCGGCCCTGCTCCTTCTCGCCGACCGGTCGGCCTGCATCGTCGATGTCCAGTGCGCCGACCGCTCGGTGTACCGGGAGATGACCGATCTCGGCATCGCGGTGGGCGTCCGGGCCGGTGAGGACCAGCTGGGCACCAACGCTCTGGGAACCCCCGCGGCGACCGGGCGGGACGTACTGCTGCGCGGGTCCGAGCACTTCATGGCGGCGTTCAATCCCTATACCTGTTACGGGCATCCCGTGGTCCACCCGGTGACGCGCCGGCTCGAAGGTGTCCTCAACATCGGCAGCCGCTCGACGGAGGAGCACCCGCTCCTACGGCCCCTGACCAGGCGCGTCGTCCAGGACATCGAAGACCGCCTCCAGCCCGACGTGAGCCGCGCCCAACGGTTGCTCGTGTCCGCCTTCCAGGCGGCGGCACGCCGACGGGGACGGGCGGTCATGGTCATCGGGCAAGGGCTCGTCCTGTCCACTCCCCCGGCGCTCGACCTGCTCCAGCCCGCCGACCACGCGATCGTCCGCGCGTGTGCGGAGACGACGGGCGCTGTCGGTGAGAGCGTCCAGCGGATCACGCTGAGCTCGGGCCGGACGGTCCGCCTGCGCTGCACGCGGACCGACGGAGTCGAAGGAGTGCTGGTCCACATCGTCCCGGAACAGGACGCTCTGCGCGGCGAGCCCGGCCCGGGGACGGCCTGGCCGCTGCTGATCGTCGGGGAACCGGGCAGCGGCCGTACCACCGCCGCACGGCGGGCGGCCGGCTTCGGCGCGACCGCGCTCGACGCGACGGACGTCCTGGGGCACGGCGAGCCGGGCTGGGCCAGGGCCGTGGGCGCACTCCTGGAGGCGGACGGGCCGGCGGTCGTCATCGAGAACCTCCACCTTCTGTCCGAGCGGCTGGGGACACTGCTGGCCCGGTACCTGCGTGCCACACCGCGGAAGGTCGTCCTGACCTCGTGCCCGGGTGACCGCCTCGAAGCCCTGCACGCGCCGATCGTCGCGGTGTGTGCCACCCGCCGGGACCTGGTACCCCTGCGGCGCCGCAGGCAGGACATCCCGCGACTGGCTCGGCAGATGCTCACCGAAGTCGAGGGCTCCGGGCGGCTGCGGCTCACGTCCGAGACCCTGCGCATGCTGGCCGAACAGCCGTGGCCCGGCAATCTCGCCGAGCTGCGCAAGGTGGTCGGGATCCTGGCGGAGATCCGTTCGGCGGGCGACGTCATCCCCTCGGACCTCCCTGTCTCGCACCGGGGCGCGCCGCCGCCCGCCTCGCCGTTCCGGCAGGCCGAGCGAGAGATCATCGTCGCCGCCATCGACGCGGCCGGCGGGAACAAGGTACGGGCGGCGCGCGCCCTCGGGATGAGCCGGTCCACGCTCTACAACAGGATGCGCGCACTGCGCATCCACTGACCGGGCTCCGCGACCGCCGCGTCGGTACCCCGCGAGGCGCACCGCGCCGCGGCGGAGCACCTCTGCCCGCAGCTCGGCGCCCTGTCCAATTTCTTGAACATCCGCGCCCGCGAGCCCTCTCTAACGTGAACGGCAGCCGCCGAGCAGCATCGGTCGGCGCCCCGCGTCGAAGCCGAAGGGGCCCGACTTCCCCGCCTCCGGAAGCAGTGCCGGGGCCGACTGCCGGCGCTCCCCCATCAGGTACCGCCCGAGCAGCAAGGCAACCCGTGAAGTTCATCGACATGTGGGACCTGGACGTCCGCCCCGGCCGGTTGACCGTGTGGCGGCCGGCGACCGGCGCCCCTCGCACCACCGGCTGGGTCCCCGACAGCAGGCCGGCGTCGTACCTCCAGGAGGCGCATCTCGGAGAAGCCCTCGGCTCCGCCGCCGGCCACCGCAGCCCCTCCTGGCTGGCCCTCTCCTTCGAACTGCCCGGCCCGCTCGACCCGTCCGCGCTCCGGACGGCGCTGCTCGGGTGGGTCGACCGGCACGAGACCCTCCGCAGCAGGCTGACCACGTACTCCGAGGCGGGCACCGTCCGGATGGCCCGCGCGACCCTGCCGCCGGGAACGGTCGGGCTGGCCAGTGACGACTGCGGCGCCTTCGCCGACCCCGCCCTACTTGCGTTCGCGGATCGAGGACATCCTCGACCGCGGTACCGACCCGCTGGGCTGGCCGTCCTTCGTGTTCCTCACCGTGACGCGGCCGGACGCCGCCACGGTGTACGTGGGGCTGGATCACCACCATGCGGACGGCTATTCGATCCTTCTGACCGCGGGCGAGATACACGAGCTGTACCTGGCAGCGGTCGAGAAGCGCGGTCCCGGTCTCTCACCGGTGGGCAGCTACCTGGACTTCACCGGTCCCGAACGCAAGGCCGCCGACCTGCTGCACGAGCGACACGGCCTGGTCCGGGGATGGCGGAACTTCGTTGCCGAGTACCGCGGCCTGTCGGTCGTGCACACGCGGCACGAGAGGCGCTGGCTCACCGCCCAGGGTTGGTTCATCCCTGGTCCCGGTCGCCTTCCCCCTCGCCGAGGCCGGCGATGCCCTGGCCCTGCCCAACTCCTCGCGAACGCCGGCACCGCGTTCCGCAACGCGTGCAAACTGGCCCGAGTCTCACCGCTGCGCGTCGCCGAGCTCGCCGGTCTGCCCCTGCAACCCGACGACTCCGCGGTGCTGCCGATCGTCTCCTACATCGACGGACGGCATGTCCCGGGCTCCCGCGACTGGGACGCCGCCGAGTGCAACGGGCTGTACGACTCGAGCCCGAGCAACGAGGTCCTGATGTGGGTGAACCGCCGTTGGGACCGGACCTACGTCAAGGTCACCCACCCGGACACCCCGGAGGCCCGCGTCAACGTGCCGCGCTTCTACGACCTCTTCGGGCAGGTGGTCAGGCGCATCGCCCGGGGAACCGCTTGAGACCGGGGGCAGGGGCATGCTGCACGGCTCCCGCAGGCGTCGTCACCGCCGCAGTATGGTGGGCGAATGGCGAAATATGCCCCCACTGAGCGAGGGTTGGCGATCCGGCTGCAGGTCTCTCCGCTCGAGTTGTTCTTCGACCTCGTCTTCGTCTTCGCCGTCTCCCAGCTCTCCCACCACCTGGTGGACCACCTGACGTGGAGGGGAGGGGCCGAGACCGCGGTGCTGCTGGTGGCCGTGTGCGGAACCTGGGCCTTCACCAGCTTCGTGGCCACGCTGCTCGACACCGACCGTCCACGGACCCGGCTGACGGTCGTCGTCGTCATGGGGCTGGGTCTCTTCATGAACGCCGCCGTCTCCCGTGCGTTCACCACCGCCGCCTGGCTGTTCGTGGTGCCACTGCTGCTGATCGTGCTCGGTGTCCAGGCGCTGACGGCGCCCACCGCCGCGCTGCGCCGTCACTACCGGCGCGGCCTGGTGTGGACCGCGGCGTCCACACCGCTGTGGCTGGCAGGAGCGGCCGCGACACCGGACTCACGCCTGTCGTGGTGGGCCGGGGCGCGGCGCTCCTGGCGCCGGCTTCCCTGGCCCTCCTCGACGTGATCCTGGTGACTGTCGCCGTCGTGCTCTCGCGCGTCCACCGTCGGCTGGTCGGCGAGGTCGCAGCCGCCCACGGCGGCCCGCAGCAGTGAATCGCGGGTCCGGCGGCCGGCCGACCCTATATGATGTTTCTGTTTCTGGCAGTCGGCCCGGGTGATGCGAGGCAGATCTTCATGGCACGTGACCGCGACCCCAAGCGGCAGCAACTCTCCGAAGAGGTGGCGAGCTACGTCCGTGAGCTGATCATCTCCGGCGAGGTCCGCCCCGGGGACTTCCTGCGCATGGAACCCATCGCCGAGGCCGTCGGGGTCAGCAACACCCCGGTCCGTGAAGGGCTCCTCACCCTGAGCAGCGAGGGATTCATCGAGCTGGTCCCCCGCCGTGGTTTCGTCGTCACCGCCTTCTCCCCCCAGGACGTGCGCGACCTGTTCTGGGTCCAGGCCCAGCTCGGCGGCGAACTCGCCGCCCGCGCGGCCAAGAGCATCACCGCCGAACAGCTCGACGGACTGGAAACCATCGTCAAGCAGCAGGAAGAGGCCATCGAGGCCGACGACGAGGAGGGCATGGTCGAGTACGGTCACGCCTTCCACCGCCAGATCAACCTCGCCGCCGACTCCCACCGTCTCGCCCTGCTCCTGCGTTCCGTGGTCAAGCACCTGCCCAATCGCTTCTACATCAGCATCGAGGGGCGGGCGTCCGCCACCCGCGAGGAACACCCGCTGATCCTCGAAGCCCTGCGCCGGCGCAGCTCACGCATGGCCCGGTCGCTCATGGAGCAGCACATGCTCGAGAGCGCCGACCACCTCATCGAGACCCTTGAGGCCCGGGGCCTGTGGCAGGACGCCCCCGCGTCCTGACCGCATCCCTGGGCAGTCCGGTGGTCCAGCGGTCCGGCGGTCGGCCGACGCACGACGAGGGCCGGGTGACTGCCCGGGGTCAGTGGATGTGCAGGGCCCGCATCCGGTTGTAGAGCGTCGACCGGCTCATGCCCAGCGCACGGGCCGCCTTGAGCCTGTTCCCGCCCGCGCCCTCGATGGCGGCGACGATGATCTCGCGTTCGGCCTGGCGCAGCGGTGACGTCGGAGCCGGCGCACCGCGGTGCGACAGGGGCAGATCCGACGGGGTGATGTCCCCCGCCGCCCGAGTGCCGGCGACGAGCTCGATCACTCGCCGCAGCTCGGCGAGATTGCCGGGCCACGGCTGCCCGGCCAGCACCCGCAGACTGTCGGCGGTGAGCCGGACCTGCCCCGAGCCCGCCGCTTCGGCCAGCATGCTCTGTGCCAGGCGGGGGATCTCCTGTCGGCGGCGGCGCAGGGGGACCAGGTCCCGGCGCGCGTCGCAGACGGCGACCAGCGGCGCGTGCACCCCGTCGAGATGTTCGCCGGGCGTCGCGGTCAGGACCGTCCTGCGCCGTGCGGAGCGGACACATCCGGCCGCCGGTGCCGTCGACTCCTCGGCCAGCAACTGGACGTTCTCGATGATCACCGCGGGTCCGTCGCTCTCCAGCAGCGCCGACATCTCCTCGACCCACTCCCGCTCCCCCTGCCACACGGCGTCGGTCGCGTCGAGGGTGCGGGCGTCGGCACCGGCCGCTCGCCGCGCCTCGGTGGTACGTCCGCTTCCGGGCTCGCCGACGACCAGGAGCGGCCAGCCGTCCGCGTGGTCGGCGGCGCCGGGCGCACGGCGGTCGAGCCGCTCGGGATCGATGTCGACCAGGACCCCCTCCGCGCCTTCGACCGGTGTGCACCGCAGTGCGACCGTCCGGCCGGTGGACAGGGTCAACCGGTGGTCGGCCCCGGCGCGCACGCCCTCCACGCACGCCTGGACAGCCGCGTGGTCCGCCGGTTCCAGGAGAGCCAGTGCGGACGGCGTGGCCAGTACGACGCCCTGCCCCACCACCATGACCGCCCGCCGGGGAGAGCGCGCCGCTGTCTGGAAGGCGGCCAGGAGGCGCTGCTGGCCCTGCGTCGAGTCCAGCCGGAGCCGGTCTTCTATGTCCCGGACCATCCGTCGCACCAGGGGCGGGAACAGCTGGTGCTGCGCCTTTGAAAGTCCGCCGATGTTCACGACTCCTTCCAGCCGCCGGGTGATCGGATGGATGACCGGATGCCCGTAGCAGGTGAACGCGTGGAACGCCGTCATGAAGTGTTCGGCGCCCCGCACGATCAGGCCCTGCCGGGTCTCCAGGGGTGTGCCGACCGCGTTGGTGCCCACCTGGTCCTCGGCGAGCCGCACGCCCGGCACGATGCCGAGGTCCGCAAGGGCGTGGCGGAACGAGGTGTCCGAGCACCGGATGTCGGCGACGCGCGCCTCCCGGTCGGCGAGGACCAGTGCCAACCGGGAGCCGTCGAGATCCGTCCGCCCGCGCTCCAGCACCGGTGCGGCGGCCCGGGCCAGGGCACCCTCTCCGGTCACCGGTCCGTGGCTGAAGGCCGGTGCGCCTTCCTCGTGCAGGCCGCTCAGGCGCGACCGGGTCCACGAGGACTCGATCTCGGGCCGCGGCCGTCCTGCGCGAAGATCCCGGGAAGTACTGTTCACGCGAGGCCGTCCCTTGTCCGTCGTTGCTTCCGGGTCATTCGATCCGGCTCGTTCGCGGCGGGGAAGGTGCCTTCCCGGAAGTGTCCAGGAAATTGGACACTCGATCCGCGGCACGCCCGCGCAGGGCCGGGGAGGTCCGCTCGACGACGCCGGCCGCGGCACGAGGTGTCCAAATTCCTGGACACGCTCACGCCCGATGCCTTCCTACCGTTGCAGCGAGGCCGCCGGGACGAGGTTTCGGCGGTGCGACCGTGAGCGAAGCAAGGAGTGGATGGTGGCGACTCGCGCCGAGGGCCCTGCGACGGACCGTCAGGGCGTCCCGCACTACCGCATGTTCATCGGGGGCGAATGGGTGGACTCCGACGAACACTATGACGTGATCAATCCGGCCACGGAGGAACTGGTCGCCACCGCCGCGAAGGGAAACGCCGGCCACGCGGACGCCGCCGTCGCTGCGGCCAAGCGGGCGTTCGAGGGCGGCGAGTGGCGCACCACCCCGCCGCTCGAACGGGCCGCCGTGATCGACCGCGTGATCGCCGCCCTCACCAGCCGCATGGACGAGTTCACCGAGACCGGCTCCCGTGAATGCGGCTTCCCGCTGCGCCTGTCCCAGGCGATCTGCGTCGGCTTCCCGCTGCTGCACATGCAGCACTACGCCGACCTGACCCGCCGGTACGAATGGGAGCGCCCGGGTCCGGTGGCCGGGCAGGTGCTGAGCGCCGGCCTGATCCGCCGCGAGCCCCTCGGTGTCTGCGTCGGCATCGTCCCGTGGAACTTCCCTCTGGTCCTGACCGTGTGGAAGGCGATCCCGGCGCTCGCCGCCGGCAACAGCGTGGTCATCAAGGTCGACGAGAAGACCCCGATCGCGGCGCTCGAGGTCGCCCGGATGCTGCGCGACGCCGGCGTGCCCGACGGCGCCTTCAACGTGGTCACCGGTGACGGCGAGAGCGTCGGCGCCCATCTCGTCGCACACCCCGACGTGCGGAAGGTGTCGTTCACCGGGTCCACGGCGGTCGGTCGCGAGGTGATGCGCAACGCCGCGGACACCATCAAGCAGGTGACCCTCGAACTGGGCGGCAAGGGACCCAACATCGTCCTCGACGACGCCGACCTCGACGCGGCCGTCGACGGTGCCGCCTACGCGTTCCTGCTGCACGCCGGGCAGGCGTGCGAGTCCGGCACCCGGCTCCTGCTGCCGTCCTCGCTGCACGACGAGTTCGTGCGCCGACTGGTCGAGCGCCTGAGGACCCTCAGGATCGGCGCCCCCCTCGATCCGGCCACCGACATCGGCCCCGTCATGGGACCCGCCCAGCACCGGCGCATCCTCGGCTACATCGAGCGCGGCCGGAAGGAGGGGGCCACGCTCGTGCACGGCGGCGCCGTCCCGAGCGGTCCGGGCTTCGAGAAGGGGTACTGGGTGGAGCCGACGGTCTTCACCGACGTCCGCAACGACATGTGCATCGCACGCGAGGAGATCTTCGGGCCGGTGCTGTCCGTGCTGCGCTACGACTCCGTGGACGAGGCGATCAAGATCGCCAACGACACGGAGTACGGCCTGTCCGCCGGGGTGTGGAGCCGGGACGTCCCCCGCGCCCTGGAGGTGGCCAAGCAGCTGCAGGCGGGCAGCGTCTGGATCAACGACTGGCACAACATCGCCGCGCACCTGCCCTTCGGCGGCTTCAAGCAGAGCGGGAACGGCCGCGAGCTGGGACCGGGCGCCCTCGACGAGTTCACCGAGCAGAAGTCCGTGACCGTCGACCTCTCCGGCCGCGTCGACCGGCGCGCCTACGGGCTCGTCCTCGGGACGCCCCCCACCACTGTCTGAGTGCCGATCGCAGGAGGCGACACCGTGCCCAAGTACACGTACATCGTGCTGACCAATCCGGTCGAGGGGAAGGAGGACGAGTTCAACGACTGGTACACGAACACGCACCTTCGGGACGCGCTCGACGTGCCTGGCTTCGTCTCCGCCCAGCGGTTCGAACTGGCCGGCGCCCAGCGCGCCGAGAGGCCCTACCCGTGGCGGTACCTGGCGATCTACGAACTGGAGACCGACGACCTGCAGAAGTCGGTCGACGCCCTGGCGGAGCGCTACAACACCCCGGCCATGGCCATCAGTGAGGCGCTCCACCCCGAGCGGCTGGGCCTGCTGTTCGAGGCGATGACGCCCCGGCTGGAGGCACGGGCCTGAGTGGCGGTGGGGCCGGTCCGTCCGGACCGGCCCCACCGGGACGACCGCCGTGCTCAGCCGCGGCTCGGACACGCGTCGTCCGCCGGGCGGTCGAGCAGCTGGTGGAGGAAGGCGCGCGTGGCCGGGCCCGGCGTGCGCCCGTGCGCCGTGGCGATGTGAATCTTCCGCACCGCCCACGGCTCGGCGAGCTCCAGCATCGTCACACGGGCCAGCACGTCCGGGGTGAGCAGGCATTCGGGTTGCACGGTGACACCGAGCCCCGCCTGGACCAGGCTGATCGCGACATCCGCGCCGCGCACGTGGTAGCCCGGCTCGAACTCCTGCTTCAGCCGGCGTGCGGCGGCGCGGAAGGCGCCCAGCAGGGAGTCGGCCGCGATCAGGTTCTCCGGCAGCAGGTCCTGGAACGTCACGCTCGCCCGTTCGCTGAGCAGGTGGTCCTGCGGCACCACGGCGACCAGGCGGTCTCGCCGGTAGGGCGTCACGTCGACACCGTCGAGGTCGAGCTCGTACGCCGCCGCGAACACGCCGATGTCCGCCTCGCCGTGGGCCACCTGCCGCGCGATCTCCGCGTTCTCGACATCGTGCACCGCCAGGTCGACCAGCGGGTACTCGCGGCTGAAGGCACCCAGCTCCCGTGCGAGGAACGGCACGAGAATGGTGCGTGCCGACGCGATGGAGAGGTCCCCGCGTACGCCTTCGGTGAAGGAGGCGATCTCGGAGCGCATGTCTTCGAGGCTGTCGAAGATCGTGCGGACGTATCTCGCCAGGACCGCCCCGGCGGGGCTCGCCACCACGCCCTTGGGCCCGCGTTCGAGGAGCTGGATGCCGGCGATGTCCTCCAGGACCTGGATGCGCTTGGTCGCCGTGGAGGCGGCGATGTTCTCTCGCATCGCCGCCCTGCCGATCTGCTGCTCCTCGATGGCCGAGAGGAACAGCCTCAGCGTGAACAGGTCGACCTGGCGGATCAGGTGGAGCCGGTTGAAGGTCCCCATGTCATCGCCCTCGCGTTCGCGCGGATTCCCGGATCGGCGGTGCTTCGCCTCTCACCGGAGTGGGCCCACCTGGTCGTTGTCCGCGCCGACCGCACGCGCGGCGTGCAGGGGCGGCGGACGCCTGCCGTCGAACGACAGGGGCAGACCGACCAGACCGATCTCGTCCTCGGAGGGCCTGCCGATGATGCCGAGCGCGCGCGTCTGCTCGTGGTCCACGATCTCCGCGGTGGTCTGGATGGGTGCCACGGGTATGCCGTGTGCCTGGAGCCGCTCCTGCCAGTGGGCTCGGGACCTCCCGGCGAGGCACTCCCCGATCAGCCGGTCGATCTCCTTGCGGTTCTCCAGCCGTCCCGCGTTCGTGGCGAACCTGTCGTCCGCGGCCCATTCCGGGTGCTCCAGCACCTCGCACAGCCGGGCGAACAGCGCGTCGTTCGCACAGCTGACGACCAGGTCCCCGTCGGCGGTCCCGTAGGCGCGGTGCGGCACGATGAAGGCGACACCCGAGCCGTGACGTCCGCCCGGCTCGCCGTCGGCGTTGTGGTTCGCGATGCCGACGGACATCCAGGCGAGGGCGGTCTCCAGCAACGAGCCGTTCACCGTGGCACCGCAGTGCTTGGCCTGCCGCCGGTGGAGCGCCGCCAGGATGCCGATGACGGCCCACATCCCGGTGCCGAAGTCGACGATGGAGACGCCGGCCCGCACCGGGGGCTGCCCCTCCTCGCCCGTGATGCTCATGATGCCGGAGAAGGCCTGCATCAGCGGGTCGTACCCGGGCAGCGTGTTCATGGGGCCCTCGTGCCCGAACGCCCCGATCTCGCAGCAGATCAGCTCCGGCTTGGTCACCCGCAGACTGTCCGCGTCCAGCCCGTACTTGCCGCTGGAGCCCGGCCGGAGGTTGTGGAGGAAGACGTCGGCCCGTTCGGCGATCAGCCGGTGCAGTACGGCGAGCTGGTCCCGGTCCTTGATGTCGATGCTGAGGCACCGCTTGCCGCGGTTGAGGGCATGGAAGGCGGCACCGCTCCCCTTCCACGTGCTCGGGCCCCAGCCCCGCGCGGAATCGCCCGACGGACGCTCCACCTTCCACACCTCGGCGCCGAGTTCGGCGAGGATCTTGCCGCTGAACGGTGCCGACGCACTGTCGCTCAGCTCCACCACCACGACACCCGCCAAGGGCAGATCACCCGGCATCGTGCCCACCGCCTTCCCTGTCGTCGGCCGCCACCTCGCGCACCCGCGGTCCGTGGACGGCGCCGCAATCCAGCAGATCGCCGATCTCGTCCTCGCTGAAGCCGTATTCGGCCAGCAGCTGCGCCGAATGCTCTCCGAGTCGCGGAGCGGGGTGGCGCAGTTCCGGGCTGCTCTCGCTCCACTGCTGCGGGATGCCGAGTGCGCGCAGCCTGCCCTCGGAGGGGTGTTCCTGGTCGACGAAGAAGCCGACCTCCTTCATGTGCGGGTCGTCGAGCAGCGACTCGGGCGTGTTCATCTCGATGACGGGTATGTCCGCCTCGGTGAGGAGCGCCACCCACTCGGCGGTCGTCCTCGTCTCGAAGGTCCGCGCCAGGAACTCGTAGAGCAGGCCGATGTGCTGCGTCCTGCCGTGGATGTCGGCGAAGCGCGGGTCCCGGCCCATGTCCGGGTGCCCGGCCAGCGTGAAGAACCGCTGCCAGTGCTGGTCGGTGTAGACGTTCACTCCCAGGTAGCCGTCCCGGGTGCGGTACGGCCGGCGGTCGGGGTTCATCATGCGGGCGTAGCCCCAGTCACCGATCGCGGGCCGGAACGTGTGCCCGTACAGGTGGTCGCCCATGACGAAGTGCGCGAAGGTCTCGAACATGGGGACCTGGACCTCCTGCCCCCTGCCGGTTCTCTCCCGGTGGAACAGTGCCATGGACACGGCGGACGTCGCGGCCATGCCGACCACACGGTCGGCGATGGCGGTCGCCACGTAGTCGGGCGGGCCGCTCTTGCGGCTCTGCAGCACCGGCATGCCGACCGCTGCCTGGATCAGGTCGTCGTAGGCGGGGCGGTCCGCGTAGGGGCCGTTCTGCCCGAATCCGTAGGTGCCGCAGTAGATGATCCGGGGGTTGATCTCCCTGGCCTCCTGGTACGACAGTCCCAGCCCGGCCATGGACCTGGGCCGCAGGCTGTACAGCAGCACGTCCGCGGTGCGCATCATCCGCTTCAGTGCGGCGTTGCCGTCGCGGCTCTTGAGGTCGAGGACGATGCTGCGCTTGTTCCGGTTGAGGTGCAGGAAGATCGCGCTCATTCCGGGGTGGCGGCAGGGCCCGACTCCGCGTGTGGTGTCACCCTGCCGGGACTCCACCTTCGAGACGTCCGCGCCCATGTCCGCGAGCAGCAAGGAGGCGTACGGGCCCATGAAGTTGGACGTCAGGTCCAGGATCCGCACTCCGTCCAGGGGACCGGCCATGTCAGCCCTCCTCGTCGGAGGTCACCAGCGTGAACACGGGAAGCTTCTGCTCGCCACGCCGCACGAAGCGCACGGAGACTTCCCCGCCGATCGCGATGTCGTCCGGTTCGCCCTCGATCTGGGTGAACAGGAAGTACCCCTCGTCCATCCGCACGAAGCCGACGGTGTACGGGGCGATGGCCGACCAGACGGGGGTCGGACCCCGCATGATCGTGCTGTACGAGTAGACGGTGCCGTGCCCGCCGGACTGCTCCCACGACAGTCCGGAGGCGCCGCAGTGTGTGCAGACGGAGTGCGCCGGCCACACCGCCTGCTCGCAGTCGGCGCAGCGCTGGAAGGTCAGCCGGTCGTCCGACAGGGCTTCCCAGTACGGCTGCGCGTCCATGAGGCGGTACGGCTGCGGCCAGTCGTTCGGTGCTTTCGCTTCACTCATGCCGTGCTCCCAGCTTCCGTCGGCTGCTCATGTCGAGGAGGACAGCAGTGCCACGCTGCCGGCGGCGAGCATGCCGCCGGCGCCCTGCACCAGCGCCGTCCGCGGGCGGCGTGCCGGTGCGAGTCCCAGGGGCTGTCCGCGCAGTTGACGGACCGCTTCGACCAGACTGTCCATGTTGCAGGAGATGCCGGGCTGGCCGAAGGACAGCCAGCCGCCGTTGGTGTCGGTGGGGAGGTCTCCGTCGATGCCGGTGCGTCCCTCGCGGTAGACGTCGATTCCGTGGCCCTTCTTCGCGAAGCCCAGGTCCTCCATGACGATCGGGCCCATGTGCGCGAAGTTCACCGAGATCTGCATCATGTCGACGTCACTCGGGCCGAGACCTGACATCCCGTACGCCTGGCGGGCGGCTTCCGCCGTCGCGGTGTGCGTCAGGTTGGGGAACGCGCCGAGGCCGGGGTACCGGCAGTGGCGCATGTTCATGCGGTCGCCCAGGTACTCGTGGGTCGTGGCCGACCCGTGGCCGAGGACGTACACCGGGTTGCGGGCCTGTCGTGCCTTTTCCGGCGAGGTGACGATCAGCGCGCCGCCGGTGCCGCCGCCCCAGGTGGAGCACATCCAGCGGCGCAGCGGGGTGGCGACGTAGGGCGAGGCGAGGACCGTGGCGCGGTCGATCTCGCCGTGCTTGCGCTTCGCGGCGTGCGGATGTCCGGCTCCCCAGCGCTGGTTGGCGACGGCGACGTCCGCGAGGTCCTCCTCGGTGAGGCCGAACTCGTGGAAGTAGCGGTGCGCGGCCTGGGCGTAGAGCGCCGGGATCGTGGGCCCGTAGGGCACTTCGAACTGCGGGTCGGCGTCGGCCTCGGCACCCATCGCCACCGCGTCGACGAACAACTGCGTGGCATCGCTCTGGAGGCAGAGGACGTACTCGGCGGCGCCGGCGGCGATCATGTGGGAGGCGACCGCGATGGTCGCTGTCAGGCCGGCGCCGTGCATGGTGAGTTCACTCGTGAGCGTCACTGGCATCTGCATGTGCGAGATGAAGATGTTGCTCCACTGCGAGCGCTTGTCGGCCCATGGCGAGCGGCCGGTGAACACCGCGTCGACCTGGTCCTTGCGGATCCCCGCGTCGGACAGGGCGGCCGTGGTGGCCTCGACGGCGAGCTGGAGCGGGTCCTTGCGGTTGTCGAGCGACGCGTAGGCGTCGCCCATGCCGACGACGGCGGCGACGGGTGCGGAGGGCATAGGGTGGACCTCAGGCCTTCTGGCGCGGCTTCTCGGTGGGCACCGACCCGGAGACCAGGGCCTCCAGATCCTCACGCCTGCGCAGCATGAGCAGGCTCCACTCGGACTTCTGGCACACGTCGCCGTGCTGGTTGAGCGCCTTCATCAGGAAGGTGACCACGCCGAACTTGTCGTCCTTCTCCTTCTTGCCGACGACCTCGCAGGTCACGTAGATGGTGTCGTTGATGTGCACCGGCTTGAGGTAGCGCAGGTTGTCGATGCCGTAGTTGGCCTGGATCGACGGGCCGAAGGTGATGAGGCCCGTCATGATCGAGTACGTGAGAGATCCCTGGACGAGGCGCTCACCGAAACGGGTCTGCGACGCGTAGTGGACGTTGGAGTGGATCTCGATCCAGTTGCCGGTCAGCGCACAGTAGTTGACGACGTCGGTCTCGGTGATGGTGCGGCCGCCGGAGCGGAAGACCCGGCCGACCTCGATCTCGTCGAGCGGCATGTCGATACGGTTGTCGATCATGGTCATGGTGGGTGGTGTCCTCTCCTGGGCTCAGGCGCCGACGGACAGTCGCATGGACTTGGCGATGATGGTGCGCTGGATCTGCGACGTGCCGCCGCCGATCGTGGACTGGACGCTCTCGCGCAGGTAGCGCTCCATGTCCGCCTCGGGGAGGTTGGCGTAGCCGCCCAGGATCTGCATACCGTCCAGGGCGCACTGCTTGAGCGTCTCCGAGCCGTAGAGCTTGGCCATCGACGTCTCCCGGGCGGCGGGCAGGCCCTCGGCCTTCATCTGGGCGGCGCGGTAGCAGAGCAGTCGGGCCGCGTCGACGCGGGTCTGGTTCTCGGCGAGCATGTGCTTGAGCACCTGGAACTCGTAGATCGGCTTGCCGAACTGAATGCGCTGCTGTGCGTAGCGGTTGGCGGCGTTCACGGCTTCCTGGGCGTTGCCGGTGTACGCCGCGGCGACCGCGCAGCGCTCCAGCTCCAGGTGGTCGGTGATGATCTTCCAGCCCTGGCCGGCCTCGCCGAGGAGGGCGTCGGCGGGGACGCGGACGTCCTCGAGGAAGATCTCGGTGGTGCCGGTCGCGTGGCGCGACAGGGTCGGCAGCTTGCGGATGTCGAGGCCCGGGGTGTCGTTCGGGATCAGCAGGACCGAGAGGCCGCCGTGCTTGTCGTTGTTGTCCGTGCGGACCAGCATGGCGATGACGGTGTCCTTGGCGGCGGCGCCGCTGCACCACAGCTTGGAGCCGTTGACGATCCAGTCGCCGTTCTCGTCGCGGCGGGCGTGGGTCTTGGTGTTGGAGGCGTCGGAGCCGGCGTCCGGCTCCGAGATCGAGACGGAGAAGCGGATCCTGCCGTCGATGAACGGCTTGACGTACTTGGCCCTCTGCTCCGCGCTGCCGAACTTGATGATGTTCATGGCCGTGAACGTGGGGACCAGCACCGAGCAGGCGAAGTCGAAGCCGAACTTGCCGAGGCCCTCGGCCATCAGGGAGTAGTCGAAGATGTCGCCGCCGGAGCCGCCCTCTTCTTCGGGGATGAGGATGCCCAGCCACCCCTGGCGCGCGATCTTCTCGTACGCCTCGTAGGGGTATTCGCGTTCCGTGTCGCACTTGCGCACGTATTCGACGGTGACTTCATTGTCCATGAAATCATTCACGGTCCTGAGCCAGTCGGTCTGGGCTTCGCTGAGGAAATTCGAAGACATTTCGCCACCTCTTCAAATCACTGTGATCGGTCCCGGCATTGCGGTTACACGAACATTAAAGGCGGGTTACGTGCGATCCAAGTGGCAAGTTTCGAAGCCGCGATTCGAAGGGCGTGAACCGGCATGTTCCGCAGGTTCGGTCCGGGCACCGGTCAGCAGATCACGCCCGCCGCGCGCAGCGCGGTCAGGTCGTCGGACGTGAGGCCCCAGTCGGTGAGGACTTCCTCGGTGTGCTGCCCCGGCCGGGCGGGGGCGCTCCGGACGGCTCCGGGGGTACGGCTGAAGCGCGGGGCCGGCGCCGGCTGGAGTACGCCCTCCACCTCGACGAACGTCCCTCGCGCCCGCAGATGCGGATGGTGGGGCGCTTCGGCCAGCGACAGGACCGGGGCGAAGCAGACGTCCTCGCCCTCGGCCAGCGTGCACCACTCGTCGCGCGTCCGGGTGCGGAACACCGCCGCGAACGTGTCGTGGACCTCCGGCCACCGGGACCTGTCGTGCTGGTCCGGCATGTCGTCCTCGTTCAGTCCGAGCAGCCGCAGGGAGTTGCGCCAGAACCGCGCCTCGTTGGACCCGACGCTCAGCCAGCGCCCGTCCTTGGTCTCGTAGACGTTGTACCAGGGAGCGCCCGAGTCCAGGCGGTTCGTGCCGCGCTCGTCGCTCCAGTACCCGGCCGCGTGGAGTCCGTAGAAGAGGGTCATCAAGGACGCCGAACCGTCCACCATGGCGGCGTCGATCACCTGCCCCAGTCCCGAACGCCGGCTCTCCAGCAGCGCCGACACGACGCCGAGCGCGAGGTACAGCGATCCTCCGCCGAAATCGCCGGCGAGGTTGAGCGGGATCGTGGGCGGCCCGCCCGCGGTACCGACGGAGTGCAGCACGCCCGTGAGCGACACGTAGTTGACGTCGTGGCCGGGAGTGTGGGCCAGCGGGCCGTCCTGGCCCCAGCCCGTCATCCGGCCGTACACGAGCGCCGGGTTCACGGCCAGGCAGTCGTCGGGCCCCAGACCCAGTTTCTCCGCGACACCCGGGCGGAAGCCCTCGACCAGTGCGTCGGCCCCCTCCACCAGCTTCAGGACCGCTTCGACGGCTCCTTGCTTCTTCAGGTCCAGTGCGGCGCTGCGCCGTCCGCGGTTGAGCAGGTTGAACCGCGGCTCGACCGGCGCTCCACCGTCGTAGCCCGGGGGCCGGTCGATGCGGATGATGTCCGCGCCGAGATCGGAAAGGAGCATGCAGCAATAGGGCACCGGTCCGACACCGCCCAGCTCCACGATTTTGATGCCGGCGAGCGGTCCGCTCGATTTATTCGCCATTTCATTCTCCTGTCTCGTGGCCGGGACACTATCCCGCGCTGCGAAGCAGGCCAATTGCAAATCTTCGAAGTCACGATTCGAAAGTGTCGTCCTGGTTCCGGACGGCCTCCGCGCCCACGGCAGCACCGCCCTGGCGCGGTCTCAGCGCGCGAGCCAGCCGCCCTCGACCGCCAACGCGTGGCCGGTGACGAACGAGGCGTTGTCGGATGCGAGCCACAGCACCGCCTCGGTGACCTCCTCCGGGCGCCCGAGGCGGCCCATGGGCTCGAGCGCGACCATGGATGCGCGTCCCTCCGGGGTGCCTCCACTGAAACTGGCCGCCATCGGGGTGTCGAACGTGGCGGCGTTGTTGAAGGCCACGTCCAGACCGCCGAAGCGTGCGACGGTCGCCGCGACGGCGCGTTCGACCTGGGCGGGGTCGGCCACGTCGGTCGGGAGGGCCTCCGCGGTACCTCCCCCGCCTTCGATCAGGGACGCCGTTTCCTTGAGGCCGCCGGCGTCGAGGTCCACGAGTGCCACGCCGGCCCCGGCCGCGGAGAAGGCCAGGGCGGTACTGCGGCCGATCCCGGATGCCGCGCCGGTCACGAGGACGGTCCTGCCGGAGAAGTCGTGGGCGAGTGCCATGAATGGGCTCCTGTGGTCGATGCGGGTCGGCAAGGTGCCGCGGAGCGCCGTCCCGACGACGGTTGCCGAGGATGAGGATGTCGGCGTGCGGCGTTCCGCCCCGGCCAATCCGTCGGCGGGAGGTTCGAGTGCCTCTGAAGCCTAGACCAAATATTTTCTGCATGATACATCATGCATATGAGGCACTTCACTTCTCCCGCATCCGCGTCCATCGGCGAGCTCATGGACCTCAGCGGCAAGACCGCAGTCGTCACCGGCGCCGCCATGGGGATCGGCCTGGGCACCGCACGCCGCCTCCACGAGGCCGGCGCCAACATCGTGATCGCAGACATCAACAAGGAGGCCACGGAGGCCGCCGCGGCGGAGTTCGAGGACTCGTCCAGGGTGCGGACGGTCGTGACCGACGTGAGCAAGCCGGAGGACGCGGACGCGATGGTGCGGACCGCCGTCGACGCGTTCGGCCCTCTCGACATCCTGGTGAACAACGCCGGCATCTACCAGGGTTCCCTGTTCCTCGACGTGGGCCTGGAGGTCGCGCGGCGCACCCTGGAGGTGAACCTGCTGGGCGTGATGCTCTGTTCGCAGGCGGCCGCCCGCCAGATGATCGAGCAGGGACACGGAGGCCGGATCATCACGGTCAACTCCGTCGAGTCCGTCAATCCGTCCGTGATCGGCCTGAGTCACTACGCCGCGTCAAAGCACGGTGTCGCCGGCATGATCAAGACGATGGCCCTCGAACTCGCGCAGTACGGCATCGCGGTCAACAATGTGTGCCCCGGCGGCACGAAGACGCCGGGTCTGGCTCCGTTCATGGACGACGAAGGCATCAAGGAACTGGAGAAGCGGATCCCGCTCGGCCGCATCGGCCTGCCGGACGACATCGGCCGCGTCGTGCTGTTCCTCGCCTCCGACCTCGGCGCCTTCATGACCGGTACGCAACTCGTCGTCGACGGCGGCCAGATCCTCCGCGGGGCGACCGTCTGACGGGCCGGCTCAAGAGCGCTCGCACACGGGCGGGGGTGCCGTGCCCCGCCCCTCAGGGCACCGTGAGGACGATCTTCCCGCACGCCTGGTGCGAGCGCAGGCGCCGTGCGGCCTCCGGGGCCGCGCCGAAGTCGTAGGTCGCGTCGATCAGCGGGCGCACGCGGCCGTCCGCGACGGCGGACCGGAGACCGGCCGCGGCCTCGGACAGCACGGCGCCCAGTGCCGCGGGCCGGGAGAACCCGAACGACACTCCACGCACCTTGAGGTGACGGTAGGCCAGGACGTCGAGGTCGACGGTGGACTGGGCCCGGTCGAGACGGCCGATGTTGACCACGGCCCCGTCGACACGGGTGGCGGGCAGGCAGGCGGCGAAGGTCTGCCCGCCGACATGGTCCAGGACCAGGTCCACGCCCTGCCCGCCGGTCGCGTCGAGGACGGCGGTCGTGAGGTCCTGCTCCGCGGTCGCGACGACGACGTCCGCCCCCACCCGCTCCAGCAGGTCACGCCTGGCGGCACTTCGGGTGGAGGCGATCACCGCCCCCGCGCCGAGGGCCCGGGCGATCCGGACGCCGATCAGGCCGATGCCCGACGTCGCGCCGGTGATCAGGACCGACTGCCCGGTCGAGAAACCACCACGCGCCAACGCTCCGTGCTCGGTCAGCAGGGCGGTGGGCAGCGCGCAGGCCTCCTCGTACGTGACGCCGTCGGGCACGGTGACCACGTGCCGGTGGTCGGCCAGGACGTACTGGGCGAAGCTTCCCGGCGTGGTTCCCATCACCCGTGTCCCGGGCGCCGGTCCGGTGACGCCCTCCCCCAGGGCCGCGACGTCGCCCGCGAACTCGTAGCCCGCCGTGTACGCCTCACCGGTGCCGCCGGCCGTGGGGTCGGCGGCGGCCAGCGCGACGGCGTCACCGTTGTTCAGGGCCGCGGCGCGGGCGCGGACCAGCACCTGTCCCGGTCCGACCGTGGGGACGGAGACCTCGCGCAGCTCCCAGTCGGGGCCGGAGCCGCCGAGCAGCGCACTCATGGTGTCGGACATCGTTCTCCTCGCGCACGGGTACTGCAGGATCAGGTCCGGTCGTCGCCGATATAGTATGTCATCGCTCAATGACATGCATTGAGGACACGTTCGTGGGAAGGACACCGCAGTATGACCGGCGCTCGACGATCGCGCCTCCTCCTGCCATCCCTGATGTTCACGGCGCTGACCGTGTCCGTGATCAGCACGCTCGGGGCGCCCATGGTGCCCACCATCGCGCGGGAGCAAGGGGTGTCGCTCAGCGCCGCCCAGTGGGTTCTGACCTCCACCCTGCTCGCCGGGGCGATCGCCGGCCCGGTGCTGGGCCGGCTCGGTGACGGGCCGCGGCGCCGGGGTGCCATCCAGGGAGCCCTCACCGCGGTGTGCGCCGGGAGTGTGCTCGCCGCGACCGCACCGGGGCTCGCGCTGCTGCTGGCGGGGCGCGTCCTGCAGGGCGTGGGCATGGGCCTGCTGCCGCTGGCGATCTCCGTCGCCCGTGAGCACCTCCCCGCGGACCGGATGCGCTCGGGCATCGCGTCGCTCTCGATCACGACATCGGTCGGCGCGGGCATCGGCTATCCCCTCACGGGCGTGATCGCCCAGCATCTGGACTACCGTGCCGGGTTCTGGTTCGCGTCGCTGCTGAGCGGTCTGGCGCTCGTGGTGGTGCGGCGAGTCGTGCCCGTCGGGTCGTCGACCCCCGGCCGTCCCCTCGACGTGACCGGAGCGGCGCTGCTCTGCTCGGGGCTGGCCTTCGTCCTGCTGGCGGTCAGCCAGGGCATGGCGTGGGGGCCGCGGTCGGGCGCCACGCTCGGGTGCCTAGGTGTCGGGGCCGCACTGCTGGCCCTCTGGGCCGTCCAGGCGCACCGGGCCCGGCATCCGCTGGTGGACGTGCGGCTGATGCGCAACCGCGCGGTGCTGGCGGCCAACACGACCGCCCTGCTCACCGGCGTCGGCATGTTCGGTGTGCTGTCCCTGGTCAACCTCTACACCCAGGTGCCCGCGGGAGCCGGGTACGGATTCCGGCTCACCCTCACCGGCGCGGGGCTGGTGCTGCTGCCGATGTCCGCGGGCAGCCTGGCGGCGAACCGTCTCGCCTCGGCCCTGGTGTCCCGGTTCGGACCCCACCGGGTCCTGCCCATGGGCTCCCTCGTGGTCACGATCGACCTGGTCGTGCTCGCCCTGTGGCGCGACCACCTGTCCGTACTCGTCCTCGGCACCTTCCTGCTCGGCGCCGGTGTCGGCGCGGCGTACGCGGTGATGCCGCTGCTCATCGTCCGCCACGTCCCGCCCTCCGAGACCGGCAGCGCCACCAGCTTCAACCAGGTGTTGCGCACCGTGGGAGGCGCTCTCGGCAGTGCCGCCATCTCGGCCGTCATGCTCGCCGGCACCCCGTCCGGTGGTCACGTCCCGCGGGACTCCGCATACACCACGGCGTTCCTCATGACCGGATGCGTGACGTTCCTCGGTGTCCTCGCCGCAGTCGCCCTGCCGCCGCGGCGCGACACCGCCGGCGCGCCGGTTCGCGGTGTGGTGCATCGTGGTCCGGCCGCCCGCACGTCGTCCGAGGAGTCCGAGGCGGATGCCGTCCCCCTCGGATCCGGCAGCCGACCGGACCCCGCTTCGAAAGGATCCGCATGAGCTCGCCTCCCGAACACCCGCGAGGCAGGAAACGTGACGCGGACGCGACCAGGACCGCACTGCTCGACGCCGCCCGGGAACTGTTCGGCCGCCACGGATACGAGGCGGTCACGCTCCGGGACATCGGCGAGCGGGCCGGAGCGGACGGTTCCCTGATCGCACGGTACTTCGGCAGCAAGGCCGCCCTGTACCGCTCGGCCGTCGCCGAGGACAGCCGTGACGCGGCCGCGCCCGCGGAGGGGCTTGAGCTGCGCCCCTACACCGTGGGCTCGCTGCAACGGGCCGATCTCAGGGGCGCCCCCGGGCCGCTCGTCCAGGCACTCCTGTCCCGGGGCGGTGCCGCGGAGGTGCGCGGCGCGGCGGCGGACGAGATCCGCACGCGTCTGGTGGAGCCGCTGGCCGCCGGGCTGTCGGCCGAGGGCGCCGACGACCCGGAGGCCGGGGCCGAGCTGCTCGTCGCGTGCCTGGTCGGGGTGATCGCGCTGCGCACCAGCGGCCACTTCGACGCCCTGGCGCGGACGAGTCCGGACGTGGTCGGGGCCGTCCTGGAGTCCGCGGCGCACGCGTACACCACGGAGGCACCGCGGGCTTCCGGGGCTCACGAGCGGCCCGGCCCGCGCGGAAGCGCCTCGTCGGTGTGACCGGACGTTCAACCTGCCGTGCCGCGTCTGGGCGCCGGCTCCCGAGCCCTCTCAGCCGGCCCGCTCCGCCAGTTCCTTGATGCCTGCCAGCGTCTTCTCCATCCCGGCACGGAGTTCGCCCACCCGGAAGGCGAGGATCTCCTCCCTCCGGTCCGGCCGGCGCTCGACGGCGAGGGTGACGCCGTTGCGGCCCGGTCCCAGGACCGCCTCCTGTCGCAGTCGGGTGCCGTCGCCCTCCGCCTCGAGTTCGTAGCGCCAGGAGGCCAGGGCCTCGGCGGGGCCGCCGGCCGGTTCCCCGAAACGGCCGTCCTCGTCCACGACGGCCCAGCCGAACGCCCGGTGCTCGTCGAGCCGCACCACGTGGGAGACGGTCCGCCACTCACCCAGCAGCGGGTGGCTGTTGTGGCCCTCGAAGCGCGCCCCGACCGCGGGTCGCAGCGCGCCGTCGAGCCAGGCCACCCGCTGCAGCTCGGGGCTGAGCCGGGCCGGCAGGTGAATGTCCGTCACGAGGTCCCAGACGCGCCGCACGGCCGCCCCGATCCACACGTCGCACTGCACCCGTGCCGGCCCCGCAGAGCTCATTTCGCACCCTTCCGTGTCCTCGGCGGCCCCCCGGGGGGCCGGGGCCCCTGGCGACCCGCGCTCGCACCCTAGTCGAGGTTGATGTACACGGCCTTCGGGTACAGGAAGCTCTCCACGTGTTCCCTCGCTCCCTTCCAGCCGTAACCGCTCATCTTGGTGCCGCCGAAGCCGATGGCCGGGTCCAGGACCCCGTAGCAGTTCACCCAGATCGTCCCGGCCGTGATCCCCCGCGAGACCTTGTGCGCGGTGGACAGGTTGCGGGTCCACACACCGCCCGCCAGGCCGTACGGGGTGTCGTTGGCCACGCGCAGCGCGTCGTCGACGTCGTCGAAGGGGATCACCGAGGCGACCGGTCCGAAGATCTCCTCCCGGGCGACGGTCATGTCGTTCGACGCACCGGCGAAGATCGTCGGCTCGACGAAGTAGCCCGACGCGAGGTCGCCCCCGAGGCGGCTGCCGCCGCCGGCCAGCCGGGCCTCGCCGCCGCCCACGTCGATGTAGTGCATGACCCGTTCGAGCTGCCGCTGGGAGATCAGCGGCCCCATCTGGGTGTCCGGGTCGAGTCCGTCTCCCACGCGGATCGTCTTGGTGAAGTCCTTCATGCGCTCGACGAACTCGTCGTGGACGGAACGCTGCACGAGGATCCGGGTACCGGCGACGCAGACCTGACCGCTGTTGGTGTAGACGCCCATGGCAGCGCCGGGCACGGCCTTGTCCAGGTCGGCGTCGGCGAAGACGATGTCGGGCGACTTGCCGCCCAGCTCCAGCTGCAGCCGCTTGAGGTTGCCGGCCGACGCCTGGACGATCGCCCGCGCGGTGCCCACCGAACCGGTGAAGGCGATGCGGTCGACGTCCTTGTGCTCCGCCAGGGCCTGGCCCGCGTCGGCGCCGTAGCCCGTCACGACGTTGATCACGCCGTCGGGCACACCGGCTTCCAGCAGCAGTTCGGACAGCCGCAGTACGGACAGGGAGGCGTCCTCGGCGGGCTTCAGGACGGCGGTGCAGCCGGTGGCCAGCGCCGGGCCGAAGATCCACCACAGGCCGATCAGCGGCCCGTTCCAGGGGATGATGCCACCGACCACGCCGACGGGGGCGAGGTGCTTCAGTGTCAGGAAGTTGCCCGGGAGCGAGTTCTGCGGCGCGGACACGCTCGCGCTGTCGCACTGCGAGGCGAAGAACTGGAGGACCTGCGAGGTCCACTCCTTGAGCCCCTTGGTCCGCGACAGGGGCGCGCCCATGTCGAGGGTCTCGATCATGGCCAGTTCGTCGAAGTGGTCGAGGACGACGTCGTGGATCCGCAGCAGCAGCTTGCGGCGCTGGTGCGGCGTCCAGCGGCTCCAGTCCCCCTCGAAGGCGCGCCGCGCCGCGGCGACCGCGAGGTCGACGTCGGTGGCGCCGCCCTGGGCGATGCTGCAGAGCGCCTGCCCGGTCGCGGGGTTGATGACGTCGATCTGTTCGCCGGAAGTCGGTTCGACCCACTTGCCGCCGATCAGAAGCCGTTTCGGGCCGGTGACGAACTCCGGGACCGCGGGTGGTGTCTCATGTCGGGTGGGCGTAGGCATTCGGTCTCCTCATTTCTGCTTTCCCTGCGCAGAAGCGGCTCGGTGAGAGGTCGTGCGGGAGAGGCCGGGCGATCAGATCAGCAGGAGCTTGGCCATCGTCCCGGCGGCCAGGCCCTCGTCGCCGTCGTTGATGGCCCGCAGCAGCGCCTCACTGCGTTCCTCGCCCATGCTCGTGACCGTCAGGTCGCGGAACTTGGCGTCGAGGTCCGTCTGCGACACCGGGTTCTCGGCGGTGCCCAGCGGGTTCTCGACGAAGAGGTGCTCACCCGTGCCGTCCCGGTAGGTGACGGTGATGTCGGCGACCCATTTGCCGGGGTGGGCGGTGTCGAGCTCGGGCTTGGGCGTGATGCGGATCCGGTTCGCCAGTTCCGCCGCCTCGCTGCCCTCGGACAGGTCGAGGCCTCCGTCCATGAAGGCACGGTGCGGCGTGAAGCCGTTGCCGCGGCCCAGGAGCGAGAGGGCGAACTGGAAGGGCAGGCTGTACTGCAGGTTCTCGATGCTCTGCGGCGCGTAGGCGTTGGCGTTGCGTGCGCCGACGATGATGTTCCCACCGGTCTGGATGCCCAGTTCGACGGTGTCGATGAGCTCCACCCGGTCCGCGAACCGCCGCGCGCCGTCGATGTAGGCGTGGTTGATGCCGCAGCAGCAGTAGGGCTTGATCCAGACTCGGGTGATCTCGAAGGGAGCACCGGGGGCGAACGCGGACGCGGCGTCCGGGCCCACCTCGCGCCCGACGAAGGTGCGGTAGAAGCCCTTGGCTCCCGTGAGGTAGGCCGTGGGTCCGGTGATGCCGGCCTCGGCCATCTCGGCCGAGCGAATCCCGTTCCGGGTGCCGATACCCGCGTGCACCCGCTTCACGGAGCCGCCCGACGACGTGTACTCGGTGGTTCCCGAGCAGTGGCTCATCGCGATGGCCAGGGCATGGGTGGTCTGCTCCAGGTCCAGTCCGCGCATCTTGGCGACCACCGCGGCGGCGCCGAAGTTGGACAGGAGCGCGTGCGGGTGGAAGCCGCGTTCGAGCAGTTCCGGTGCGGCGAGCACGCCGATGCGCGTGTACACCTCGTAGCCCGCGACGATGCCGAGCAGCACGTCCCGCATGGACGCGCCGATCTCCTCTCCCACCGCGAGGGCGGTCGACACGACGCAGCTGCCGGGGTGGCTGGAGCTGGCGCGGTGGGCGTCGTCGTACTCGAAGCCGTGACCGAACGTGGCGTTGACGAAGGCCGCGTCCGCCGCGCTCATCGTGTCGCCGGCGCTGACCACGTGTGCCGTGCCCGGAGCGTGCCGGTCCCGGGTCAGGTTCAGCACCACCTGGCTCCAGGGCAGGCTCGCGCACCCGATCTGCACGGCCAGCTGGTCCTGCATCAGCCGCCGGGCGCCCTGTACGGCCTCGGGCGGGAGTGAGTCGTACTCCAGCTCGACCACCAAACGCGCTACCGCTGCTTCGACTGGGGGGATGTTCTGCACGACGTGCGCCTCGCTTCCGGCGAAATCCTAGGGAGAAATGAAATATATTTTATTGCTGACGGCTTGGCTAGAGCCGGACTCGTCGAAAGCGGGGCGCACTCACCTCACGCCCGGTGGCCGGTGCGCAGGGCCGTGGTGGCCTCCATGTCGATGCGGAGCCCTTCCGGGTCGAAGTGGGGGTCGCCCAGTACGACGACGCCGTAGTCGCGAGCAGCGCCCTCGACGCTCACGTACTCGTCCCGCACGTCGGCGAGCACCTTCTCGGGGTCGCGTGCGAAGGGCGCCCCCCAGCCGCCGCCGCCGTTCGTCAGGCAGCGCAGCACCGCGCCGGCCCCCGTCCGCCATGTCTTACGGCTGGCGAAGTAGTGGTACGTGCCGTTCACCGGGTCCAGGACGTTCGTCTCCGGGTCGAGCACACCGGCCACCGGGACGCTGTCGGCGTAGGCGGCCGGCACGGTTGCGACGAGGCCTGCGGGGCCGTCGGTCCCATCCCGCGGCGGAAAGATCCACATGGCTCCGGCCGGTCCGGCCTGGCCACCGCCCGCACCCACTCCGCTCGGCTCCCTGGTACGGAACGGCGACAGGTAGTGGTCGGCTTCGGTCAGCCAGAGGGTGTCCTTGAGGTTGGCGGCACCGCCGCGGTGGACGCCGGGCCCGCCGGTGTCGATCGCGTGCTCCTTGCGGAGCACCACCACGGGGGAATCGTGCTCGATGGTCTCGGTCGCCGGGTCCAGGTTGTTCAGGTTGAACAGGACGGTGTAGCTGTCGCCGTCGCCCGCCTTGGTGGCTCCCCAGGGCCCGTGCTCGCCGCCGCACTGGGTGGCACTCGTCCACGGGGTGCCGTCCTGCCGCACGCCGTTGGCGTTGTGGGTGTTGGTGGAGCCGTAGTCACCGCCCACGGCGTTCTCGCCGAGGGCCGGGTTGAGCGCGTTGAAGATCGCCGCGATCAGGGCTCCGGAGGCCTCCCAGAACATCATGGGCGCTCCCTCCGGAGGCAACGCCGTCAGCAGGGTCCCCGGGGGCGCCACCAGGTCGAGATGGCGCCAGGTGCCGGAGGTGAACGGGATCGCCGGGTCGAGGAGCATCGTCAGGGCGACGCCCAGGGCGGTCTTCGCGTCGGAGATGCCGCAGTTGATACAGGTCCTGGCCTGCGCCGACGTCCCCGACAGATCGGCCTCCACGTCGTGGCCGCGCTTGCGCAGGGTGACGTGGACGGCGTAGTCGACCGTGTCGTCCAGTCCGTCCGCGTCGATCGTCGCGGACCCGGTGTAGTCGCCGTCGGGGATGCGTGCGATCGCCTCGCGCATCAGCTCCGCCGAGGTGTCGCAGGCGTAGGCGAGCGCGCCGAGGTGGGCGCCGGGCCCGTAGCGTTCGATGTTCTCCCGCACGAGCCGCTCGCCCAGCCGCAGTTGCTGGTGGATGCTCTTGAAGTCGGGCAGGAGTATCGCGCCCCAGCGTGTGTTGTCGAAGATGAGGCTGAAGGCCGAGCGCACCGGCTCGTCCTTCGACCACAGCAGGACGGGCGGGATCACCAGGCCGTTCTCGTAGACGTTCGCCTTCGTGGCCGAGAAGCCGCCGGGCACGGTGCCGCCCATGTCGAGCTGGTGGGCGCGCATGCTCACGAAGGACACGATCCGGCCGTCGACGAAGACCGGCCTGGTGAACAGCACGTCGTTGACGTGTGTGCCGCCGCGGTACGGGTCGTTGCAGATCAGTACGTCGCCCGGGGCGAGGTTGTCCGGTCCGTACTCCTCGACGGTGTTGCGTACGGCGTCCGGCATGGTGCCGAGGAACGGGGTGAGGCTGTTGCTGACCACGGCCATCCGGTAGTCCTGCTCCGGGGGCCCGCTGACCGTGCAGGCGAAGTCGTACCAGTCCCGGATGATGGGTGAGAACGCCTCCCGGAGGAACGCGGTGCTCATGTGGCCGACCGCGTACTTCAGCCGGTTCACGATGACGGACGCGGTGAAGCGGTCGCAGCCGTACGCGTCTTCGAAGGCTTCGTCGGTCAGGTCCCGGATGCGCGTCGGCTCGGTCGCGGGAATGTCGAGAGTATGCACGCCGCTCACTTCCTCCGGATGACGAGTTCGCCGTGACGGCCGACGACCAGGCGCTGGCCGGCGCCGACATGGGTGGTCGACAGACGCTCGTTGACGATGACCGGGCCCTCGATCTCGTCACCGGCGCGCAGCGCCGCCCGGTCGTAGACGGCGGCCTCCTGACCGGCGTCGTCGTCGATCGCGTCCAGGTCGCCGAGGTAGCGCAGCCGGACGGTCCGGGTCGGGGCGAGCTGTTCGTCCGGGCCGCGGCGCGGAAGCTCGGGATACTCGACCTTCTCCGTGTCCAGCACGGCGCGGACCCGGAAGGTGACGCCCTCGACGGGCAGCGTGTCGAAACGGTTGCCCGACCGCTCCTGGTACGTGTCGTGGAACGAGGCGATCATCGCGGCGACGGCATCGGCGTCGACGGCACCGGCCGGAACCGGCACGAACGGGGTCTCCCAGCTCTGGCCGACCAGATGGCCGTCGTAACTGCGCTCGAACGTGACGGTCGCGTCGGAGTCGACGCGTTCCCGCAGCCGGGTCTCCATCTCGGTGAACAGCGCGTCGATGCCCGGTGCCGCCTCGGGTGTGAGGACGGTGTAGGCGCTGCGGTTCGCGGTGAACACCTGGTCGGCCGAGAGCAGCCCCAGGGCCGAGAACAGTCCGGGGTTCGGTGGGACGACGACCTGCTTGCAGTGGACGGCGTCCATGGTGGCCGGCAGCAGCATCGGGCCCGCCGCGCCGTAGGCGATCAGGGTGTAGTCGCGTGGGTCGACGCCGTTCTTGATCGCCACGTTGAACACGCCCTCGGCGATGTTGTGCACCGCCATCTCGTAGGCGTAGCGGACGCGCTGCGCGAGCGTGAACTCGGTGCGCAGGTTCTTAAAGGCCGCACGCGCCTGCTCGACGTCGAGATTCAGTTTCCCGCCGGCGAAGGTCTCCGGATCGATGATGCCGATCATCAGACATGTGTCCGTGGTCGTCGGCCGGGTCCCGCCGCGGCCGTAGCAGGCCGGTCCGGGGGTGGAACCGGCACTGCCCGGCCCCACCCGGATCTCACCGGACTGCCCGATGGTCACGAGGCTGCCGCCTCCGGCGCCGATGGCGGTGACCTCGTTGGCGAGCGCGTTGACGACCAGGTCGTGCTCCAGCTCGAAGGTCGTGTCGACGTACGGCTCGCCTCCGGTGACGACGCTGATGTCGCAGGACGTGCCTCCGACGTCGGCGCAGAGCAGGTCCGGTTCGCCGATGAGCGAGCCGAAGTGGGCACTGGCGACCGTGCCCGCCGCTGGCCCCGAGAAGACGATCCGGAACGGCTGTTCCATGGCCCGGTTCGACGGCACCAGGGTGGCGGCGCAGTCGGCGAAGTTGAGCTGCCCGGTGAAGCCGATGTCCGCCAGCCCCTTCTCGAGGGTGGCGGTGTAGTCGGCGTAGATCAGCTTCATCAGCGCGTCGACCACCGTCGTCGACGCGCGGGTGTACTCCTTGGCCAGCGGGGAGACCTCGCTGGAGATGGAGCACGGCACGTCACCGAGCACCTCGCGCACCAGCTCGCGCAGCCGCTCCTCGTGTGTCCGGTTGACGTAGGCGTTGATCAGGCAGATCGCCACCCCGGTGACCCCGCAGCCGCGCAGGACCTCCAGTTCCGCCCGGGCCTGGGTCTCGTCCAGGCCGAACAGCACTCCGCCGTCGGCCGTGATCCGCTCCCGGATCCCGCGCCGCAGGTACCGCGGCACCAGCGGGCGCGCGGCGTCGCCGAAGCTGCGCCGCCAGTGCGGATCCAGCATCGCCTCGGCGGGCCGCCACACACGGCCCATGTCGAGGATGTCCCGGTGACCCTCGGTGGCCAGGAACCCGATCTTCGGGAGCCGGCGGGTGATCACCGCGTTGAGTCCGTGGGTACTGGCGTGGTTGAAGACGTGGGAGCCCTCGACCCCCAGCGCCGCCGCCCCCTCCAGCACCGGCTTCGTCACGTCCGTGTAGTCCGTGGACACCTTCGCCGTGTGGATGGCCCCGTCCCGAAGGGCGACCACGTCGGTGAAGGTGCCTCCTACGTCCACTGCGATCATCGTCGATCCTTTGCTACAGCAGGTCGGAGAGGAGCCGGACAGGTCCGAGGCGCGGTCCGCGGTCACGGCTGACCGACAGCAGGCAGTTCTGACACTTGACGACGTCGAACCACCCTCCTTCGGAGTTGACGGGATAGCCCCGCAACTCTTCGGCGCCGCAGCGGGGGCAGGCGCCCCGCCTCGGTTGCCGCTCGACGAGGAGCGGCCGGATCGTGGTGCGTGAGTCCTCGCTCATGTCGCACAACTCCACAGGTCGGCTCAAGGACGGCGCAGGTCTGCGCGTCGACGGCAGACGCTAGGCCGCGGCACAAGCACGTCACCATCCGCGGACCGCAGGAGGACATCCGCGAACCGAACGGCGCTTCCGGGCGCTCGTCCCCGTGCCCGCGGCGACCCTGTTCGGGGAGGGAAATATCGAATATCGTGTGTGCGCTTCTCGCCGCCATCGGCTTCGCAAGCCGGCCCGTACACGCGAGGGAACCCGTAACACGCGAGGGAATATGAACACCGATCGGCAAACGGTGCGACCGGAGCCTCGGTTGCGCTTTCGCACCACCGACCTCGACGTCGCCCGCACCCAGGTCACGAAGACGTTCGCGGAGCACGAGATGTCGGTCGGCGACAGAGCGACGCTGGACTGCCGGCTCGATCTGACACCCTCGGGCCGACTGACACTGGCACGGCTCGGATACGGCACCGACGTCACGATCTTCGGTCCTCCGATGGGGTCCGTCTACCACGTCAACCTGCCCCTCTCCGGCGCCAGCACGGTGCAGCAGAACGGCACGACCCGCACTTCGACGGCCGGGCGCAGTGGTATCGCCATGATTCCGAGCGGGCCCGTGACCATGTGGTGGAGTCCGGACGGTGTGCAGCACGCGGTCAAGATCCCCAGGGAGCTGCTGGAGGCCCACGCCGCGAAGCTGACCGGCCGGCCCGTCGACGGCCACATCCGGTTCGCCCTGGAATTCGATCTGAGTGGCGCACCTGGTCAGATGCTCGATGCGACGGTGGGTTTCCTGTACACGGAGCTGCTCCGGCCGAACGGCCTCGCCACCATGCCGACCGTCCGGCACGAACTCGAGTCGGCACTGATGACCCAGTTGCTGATGACCGTCCCCAACCAGCTCAGCGAGACGCTGCACGGCAGGCCCGCGCCCAGTCGGCGGGCCAGGATCCAGCAGGTCGTGGAGTACATCGACGAACACCCGCACCTGGAGCTGAGTACGGCCGATCTCGCCGCCATGGCCGGGATCGGTGAACGGTCCCTGCAGGCCGGCTTCCGTGACCAGGTGGGGATGTCACCACGCGCGTACGTGCGCGCCGTCCGGCTGGACCGGGTCCATCTCGAGCTGAGTACGGGAGCGCCCGGATCCGTCACCGACGTCGCGGCGCGCTGGGGCTTCTTCCACCCCGGGCGGTTCGCCCAGCAGTACCGGGACCGGTTCGGGGTGCTTCCGTCGGACACGGTGCGCTCGGCCCGCTGAGGGGCCGGGCGCACCGGTCGGATGCTCAGGCGCTCAGGTGCCTGCCGAAGAAGTCGGTGAGCTTGGTGACGGCGGGGGTGACGTACTCGTCCTTGTCGTAGAGGTCGACGTGGGTGGCGCCGTCGATCTCGAAGAGCTCGGCGTTGGCGCCGGCCTTCTCGACCGCCTCGTGGCTGAAGTAGGCGGTGTCCGCGGCGGTGCCCGCGATCATCAGCAGCGGCCGCGGGGCGATCAGCCCGATCATGGCGTAGGAGTCGTACTGGGCGATCTGGTCGATGCTGCGCAGGACCCACTCGTTGGTGGAGTTGCAGTGGCCGCCGCGCGGGGTGCGGTAGTAGTCCTGGGCCTCGCGGTACAGGACGGGGGCTTCTTCCAGGCCCTCGGGGCTTTCGGGAGCCCAGTTGAGGGTGGCGGGGGCTTCACCGCGGGCCTCGGCGGTACGCAGGGCGCCGGCCTGGTCGAGCATCGCCTGGAGGACCTCGGGGCCCTGGGTACGGCCGAGGCCTTCGACGAGGAGGCTGCGGATGTCGACGGCGGAGACGGTCGCCACGGCCTTGATCCGGTGGTCGGTCTGCGCGGCGAAGGGCACGTAGCCGCCGGAGGCGCAGATGCCCAGGGCACCGACGCGGTTCGGGTCGACGTCGTCGCGGGTGGTGAGGTAGGTGACGGCGGCGCGGACGTCCTCGGCGCGCTGGAAGGGGTTCTCCAGGCCCCGCGGGGTGCCCTCGCTCTCGCCCTGGTAGGCGGCGTCGAAGACCAGGGTCGCGTAGCCCTGGCGGGCCAGGCGCTCGGCGTAGGTGCTGGCGGTCTGTTCCTTGACGCCGCCGCCCGGGTGGGAGACCACGACGGCCGGCAGCGGTGCGCCGGTGTGGGAGTCCGGGGTGAACAGGATGCCGGCGAGGTTGAGGCCGGCGCTGGGGAAGGTGACGTTCGTCTTCATGAGCTGGTGGTGCATCCTTGCCGTTGTTCGCGCGGTTGCGCTGATCCGGTGCGTGGTCGCCGTTTCCTGCGGCCACGTATTCGAGAGTCGCGCCCACGGGTCCTGGGCAAAAGGGGCGGGAATCAGCCCAGGACAGCGGTGTCCTGGGACAGAACCGGCCCCCTCACGAAGGCCGGGTGTACTGCGAGACTGGGTGCATGGATCGCAACGCGCACCGCGGTGAGCTGGGTGACTTCCTCAAGGCCCGCCGCATGGAACTCGTCCCGGCCGCCGTCGGGCTGCCCGACACCGGCAGCAGGCGTCGGGTGAAGGGGCTGCGGCGCGAGGAGGTCGCTCAGCTCGCCTCGATCAGCACCGACTACTACACCCGGCTGGAACAGGGCCGCCGACAGGCGTCGCATCCGGTGCTGGACAGCTTGGCCCGCATCCTGCAACTGGACGAGGACGAGCGCGCCTACATGTTCGAGCTGGCCGGCAAGGACGCCACCCGGCCCCGCCGACGCACGACGCAGAAGGTTCACCCCCAGCTGCAACGGCTGCTCGACGGGCTGGTCACCGTGCCCGCCACCGTGCTGAACCGCCGCATGGACGTCCTCGCGTGGAACCCGATGGCCTCGGCCCTGCTGACGGACTTCGCGCGGATCCCGGAGAAGCAGCGCAACTACGTGCGCCTGGTGTTCACCGACCCCGCCGTGCGGGCTCTGTACCCGGACTGGGAGGGCGTCGCCCACACCTGCGTGGCCCAGCTGCGCATGGAGGCCGCCCGGGACCCCAACGATCCGCGGCTGACCAGCCTCGTGGGCGAGCTGTCGGTGCAGGACGAGGACTTTCGCCGTTGGTGGGGAGCCCATCATGTCGCGGTCAGGGGCATGGGCACCAAGGTGTTCCGCCACCCGGTGGCCGGTGACCTCACCCTCGACTGGGACACGCTCACCTCCGCCTCCAACCCCGACCAGCAGCTCGTCACCTGGACCGCCGAACCCGGCAGTCCCTCCCAGGACGGTCTGCGGTTCCTCTCCTCCTGGGCCGCGAGCGACGCCTCCCCGGAGACAGAGAGCTCACGCTGACTCCGGCAGGCCCGCGACGCCGTGGACGGACCGCCCTCGGGGCCGGCACGTTCACCGCGGTACCTACGGACGGCCCACGTCGATCCGCTCGGTCGCGCGAGCCCGTGCGCCGCCACGGCACTCGACCGTGGTGCCGTTGTAGACCAGCACGGTGGAGCAGCCCTCGTCGTCGGTCACGGTCACGGTCACGGTCACGGACACGGTCCGGGGGCCGGCGGTGGAGTACCGGTGTGTGACACGGGGCGTGGTGGTGGTCTCGGCGGATCCGTCCCCGAAGTCCCACCGGTAGCGGGCGACGCGTCCGTCCGGATCGGAGGACCCCGCGGCCGAGAACGTCCGGGTGGGTCCGCGGCCGTGCCCCTCGGCACGGAGCGCCGCGATCGGGCCCTGGTTCGGCGTGAGGAACGCGTTCGAGCCGTCGTGCCAGAACAGGCCGGTGCTGATGGACGGGAATCCGGTCGGGGTCAGGCTGCCGTCGGGCCGGACCGCGAGACTGGACACCTTGCCGCTGCGCCGCGGGGCACCGGTCATCGCGTAGAGGACCTGCGCGTCGGCGCTGAGTACGACGCGTGCGACACCGGGGCTCGAGTAGGGCGAACCGGGGAGCGGGCTCAGCCGGCCGTCCCGGCCGATCGACCAGCCGGTGATCGTGTCGCCCGCGGCGTTGGCGACATAGACGCGGCGGGAGTCCGGGGTGAAGACCGCCCCGTGCGGCGTGCCGCCGCTGACGTAGGGGGAACCCGGAAGGGGACTGAGCCGCCCGTTTCGCCCGATGGCGTAGCCGGAGACGTCGCCGCTGCCCTCGTTGCTGACGTAGAGGCGCCGGCCGTCGGGCGAGATCGCGGGAAGCGCCGGCTTGTCCCCTGTGGGGACGGGTGCGCCGACGGGGCTGAGGCCGGCGTCGGACGCGATCTCGAAGCTGGACATGTTGTTCGTCAGGAAGTTGCTCACGAAGAGGTGCCGCGCGTCCGGGCTGATCGCCACCTGGCTGACCGCGCTGGGCACCGGTACCGGCGGCGCGCCGGTCGGTATCAGGTCCCCGGACGGGGAGACCGAGTAGGACAGCACCTCGCCCGTCGTGCCCGTGGCGACGGTCACGAACAGGCGTGAGCCGTCCGGAGTGATCGCCGCGCCGATCACCGGGCCCGCGGCAACGGTCTCGCCCGTCTCGGTGAGTGTGCCGTCGGCAGCTGTCCGATAGCGGGTGATGCTCCCCGGCTGGAGCGGGAGGGAGCTGAGCTGCAGCCCCGCGCTCACCGAGTAGAGCGTCCGGCCGTCCGGTGTGATGGCCATTCCCAACGAGGAAGGACCGGAGGGGAACGGGGACGAGGACACCAGGCGCATCGCGCCGTCCCTGGTCACGGACGCTCCGGCGATCGCCGGGGAGGCGAATCCACCGACGTAGAGGTGTCTGTGCCGTTGCGCAGGTGCGGACGGGGCCGGGTCGGTGGCCGCCGGGACTCCGGTGGCGGACGCCGAAGTGGCGACCACCCCCGGAGCGACCAGCAGGGTCAGGGCGAGTGCGACATGCCTGGAACGAGCCATCGTGAACCTGGCCATACGGTTCTTCTCTCTCCTGGATCGAAGAGGCACCCCTGTCCGGGGCGCGCTCGGGTGAGGTCTCGCCGTCCGTCGCGTCCGGCCGGTGCTGTCCAGGAAGCCGCGCGACGAGGTGCTCCTCTGTCTACCGGAGAGAGTCCGCGCGATGTGTCCAGCTACTTGGACACCGGAACCCGCCTCACGGACCCCCCTCGACGAGCCGGCGCAGCGCCGGGAGCAGCACGGCGAGGTCCTGCCCGGTCCGGAAGGCGACGACCGTGCTTCCCCCCTCGGGCATGCCCTCCCGGGCCGCGGGCGCCGGAAACAGGGCCAGCACCTCGCGCATCGCCTCGTCGACCTCGTCGACCGGGTCGGAGGACTCGCCCCGCAGCCACCGCCGCAGCACGTGGTTGTGCGCGGCGACGACCGAGGCCGCCATGAGTTCGGCCCGCAGTGAGGCCGCCGCCGTCGGATCTCCCATCCACTCCGCGATGAACTCGCGGAACAGTCGCTGATAGCGGGCCACACTGGCGATCTCCCGGTCGCGCAGGGCGGCCACCTTGCTGGTGAGTGCGTAGCGCCGCCGCGCGAGCTCACCCTCCTCGATGTAGTGCAGGAGGACCAGGCGTACCGCGTCCGACACGGCGACCAGGGCGGTGCTGTGGCTGGACGTCGCCAGCCGGTCCCTGATCAGCTCCAGCAGCCGGTCGTGGTCGGGGAAGATCACCGCTTCCTTGGACCGGTAGTGCCGGAAGAACGTCGTACGTCCCACTCCGGCCCGTTCGGCGATGTCGTCGACGGTCGTCTGCTCGTAACCGCGCTCGTCGAAGAGCGCGAAGGCGGCGTCCGCCAGTCGGATGCGCGCGGGTGGCTTGCTCATGGGCGGCCATCCTTCCCTGTCTCGGCTCCCGGAGACCACTTGCCCAGTCCAACGGTACTGAGTACCGTCTATAAGATATTCAGTACCAGAGGAGGTCGGGGCATGGGTTCCGTTGCGCAGAGCGAGTCCGGACTCCCCATCCAGCCGGTCTACGACGGCTGGTCACTGACGGGCTTCGACGCGGACGCCAAGCTGGGCGCCCCCGGAGGGTTTCCGTTCACACGGGGCGTGTATCCGTCGATGTACACCGGCCGGCCGTGGACGATGCGGCAGTACGCCGGATTCGGCACCGCCAAGGAGTCCAACGAGCGCTACCACGAGCTGGTGGCCGCCGGGACCGGTGGCCTGAGCGTGGCCTTCGACCTGCCGACGCAGATGGGCTACGACTCCGACGAGGCCATCGCCCGCGGTGAGGTCGGCAAGGTCGGCGTGGCGATCGACTCGATCGAGGACATGCTGACCCTGTTCCGGGGACTGCCCCTGGACAAGGTGTCGACGTCGATGACGATCAACGCCCCCGCTTCGACGCTGCTCCTGCTGTACCAACTGGTGGCTGCCGAACAGGGCGTCTCGGGCGGGCAGTTGACCGGCACCATCCAGAACGACGTGCTCAAGGAGTACATCGCCCGCGGCACCTACATCTTCCCGCCCCAGCAGTCCCTGCGCCTGATCAGCGACATCTTCGGCTACTGCCATCGGGAGCTGCCGCGCTGGAACACCATTTCCATCTCGGGCTACCACATGGCCGAGGCCGGGGCCACGCCGGCGCAGGAGATCGCGTTCACCCTGGCCAACGCGAAGGAGTACGTCCGTGCCGCGCTCGCCGCGGGCCTGGACGTGGACGACTTCGCGCCGCGCCTGTCGTTCTTCTTCGTCGCCCGGACCACGCTGCTGGAGGAGATCGCGAAGTTCCGCGCCGCCCGCAGGATCTGGGCGCGCATCATGCGCGACGAGTTCCACGCCAGGAACCCCAAGTCGCAGATGCTGCGCTTCCACACACAGACTGCCGGCGTGCAGCTGACCGCGCAGCAGCCGGAGGTCAACCTCGTCCGGGTCGCCCTGCAAGGACTGGGCGCCGTCCTGGGCGGGACGCAGTCCCTGCACACCAACTCCTACGACGAGGCCATCGCCCTGCCGACGCAGAAGGCGGCCCGGCTCGCGCTGCGCACCCAGCAGGTCATCGCCTACGAGACCGATGTGACCAGGACGGTCGACCCCTTCGCCGGCTCCTACGTCATGGAGTCGATGACCGACGACGTCGAAGGAGCGGCCCTGGAACTCATCCAGGCGGTCGAGGACCGGGGCGGCGCGGTGGCGGCGATCGAACAGGGCTTCCAGAAGTCCGAGATCGAGAAGTCCGCGTACCGGATCGCCCTGGAGATCGACAACGAGGAGCGGACCGTGGTGGGCGTCAACAGGTACGCCCTCGACGAGGAGGAGCCCTACGAGCCGCTGCGCGTCGATCCGCAGATCGAGGCCGACCAGTGCGAACGCCTGGCGGTCCTGCGTGCCGAGCGCGACAACGGCGCCGTCGAACGGGCCCTGGACGCACTGCGCTCCGCCGCGCGGGGCACCGACAACGTGCTTCCGGCGATGCGGGAAGCGCTGCGGCAGCGCGCCACGGTCGGTGAGGTCTCCCACGCACTGCGCGACATCTGGGGCGTCCACGTCCCGCACGACACCTTCTGATCCGACGACCCCGGGGTGGAACAACCAGTGAACGACATCGACATCCACACGACCGCGGGCAAGCTCGCGGATCTCAGGCGCCGTATCGAGGAAGCGACGCACGCCGGTTCCGCACGCGCCGTCGAGAAGCAGCACGCCAAGGGCAAGCTGACGGCTCGTGAACGCNGCTTCGTCCAGATGTGCGACGCCTTCAACATCCCCATCATCACCCTTCTGGACGTACCCGGCTTCCTGCCGGGCGTCGACCAGGAGCACGGCGGCATCATCCGCCACGGCGCCAAGCTCCTCTACGCGTACTGCAACGCGACCGTGCCCCGGATCTCCCTCATCCTGCGCAAGGCGTACGGAGGTGCTTACATCGTCATGGACAGCCAGTCCATCGGCGCCGACCTCACCTACGCCTGGCCGACCAACGAGATCGCGGTGATGGGCGCGGAGGGTGCCGCCAACGTCATCTTCCGCCGGCAGATCGCCGACGCCGAGGACCCCGAGGCCATGCGGGCGCGCATGGTCAAGGAGTACAAGTCCGAGCTGATGCACCCCTACTACGCGGCCGAGCGCGGCCTGGTCGACGACGTCATCGACCCCGCCGAGACCCGCGAGGTGCTGATCAAGTCCCTGGCGATGCTCCACACCAAGCACGCCGACCTGCCCTCCCGCAAGCACGGCAACCCCCCACAATGAGAACGCACTTGACCAATTCGTCCCGTTGGAGGCAGGAATTTTGGAACAGCAGACGCCAAGGAACGCGACGGTGCGCGTACGGATCGCGCTGGACGTGATCTGCGTGCACTCCTATCTCGGCTACACCCGTTTCACCCGGGTGGCGGAGCGGCTGCGCGCCGAGGGCCGCCAACTGGCGGTGGAGTTCCTGCCGTTCGAACTGGCGCCCGGCGCGGGTACCGAAGGCGAGCCGCTGCTCCCCGTGCTGGAGCGGGTGTTCGGAGCACAGGCCGTTCAGCAGACGTTGCAGTTCGCCCGGCAGCTGACCGCGGAGGGCCTGGAGCTGCACTACGAACGCGCTGTGGCCACAGGCACCTTCGAGGCCCACCGGCTCATCGCGCGCGCCGCTCGGCAGGGCCTGGCCGAGCCGATGGTGGAGCGTCTCTTCCGCGCGCACTTCACGGACGGGCTGCACATCGGCGACCCCGCCACCCTCACGCGGCTCGCCGACGAGATCGGTGTCACGCCGGACAGCCCCGGTGCGGCACAGGCCAAGAGGGACGCGGAGACGGAACGGCTGCGCGCCGAACTCGTCCGGGTGCGCCGGCTCGGCGTCACCGGAGTGCCCGTGTTCTTCATCGACGGCGTACGGCAGCTGACCGGCTCCCAGTCGGAGGCGGCGCTGGCCGCGGCGCTGCGGGAGGCGGCCGGGACAGGGAACGGGTTCTGACCGGAGTGTGCGAAACCTCAACTTTTGCATCGAGACACCACAGATCCACGTCAAGCGCGGGGTGGCGGCCCCCGGGGACTGATTGGCTGACGTCCACCCCCGGGCCGCATGCGTCCATGCGGTGATTTCTCAACATCCCAGCACAGATAGGGCACAACATGGTTTCGCGACGCAGGTTCCTGGGCTCCTCGATAGCGGTGGCCGGCGCCACCGCCGGCTTCACCGCACTGACCTCGCCCACGGCCCGGGCCGCGCAGGCCGCACCGGAGGTGATCGTCAGACCGGGCGACGCTCGCTACGCCGAGCTCGCGGAGCGCGGATACAACAACCGCTTCGTGGCCACCCCGGACGAGATCTGGCTCGTGCACGGCGCCTCCCAGGTGGAGAAGGCGGTAAACCAGGCCATCGCCAACAACCAGCGCATCACGGTGCGCGGCGGCGGCCACTGCTTCGAGGGGCTCGTCGACGACCCGCAGTTCCGCATCCTCGTCGATCTGTCCGAGATGAAGGACGTCACCTTCGTTCCGACGATGAACGCCTTCGCCGTCCAGGCCGGGGCCCGCCTCGGTGAGGTGTACGAGGCGCTGTACCAGGGCTGGGGTGTCACGGTGCCGGGCGGTGTCTGCCCGGAGGTGGGCGTCGGCGGTCACGTCACCGGCGGCGGCTACGGCCCGCTGTCCCGCCGGTACGGCCTCATCGTGGATCACCTGTACGCGGTCGAGGTCGTGGTCGCGGACCGGGGCCGCCAGGCACGCACCGTCATCGCCACGCGCGACGCCAGGGACCCGAACCGCGACCTGTGGTGGGCGCACACCGGCGGCGGGGGGGGCGGGTTCGGCATCGTGACCCGGTTCTGGTTCCGCAGCCCGGGCGCGCACGGCAGCCCGTCGGCGCTGCTGCCGAAGCCGCCCGCACGGATGCGCAAGACCATCGTGACGTGGCCCTGGGCGAAGCTGACCGAGGCGGGCTTCACCCGTCTGGTGCTCAACCACGGTGCCTGGCACGCCGCGAACAGTGATCCGTGCTCCCCGTACAACTCGATGCACAGCTCGCTGCAACTGCACTCGTCGCTCGCGGGCACGGTCGAGCTGGAGATCCGCATGGACGCCACGCTGGCGGACACCCCCAAGCTGCACGACGACTACATCCGCGCGGTCAACTCGGGTGTCGGGCTGGAGCCGACGGTCGACGTCACGGAGGGAACCTGGCTGGAGATCGCCCTGGAGCCGACCCCCAGCTACGGCGCCTACTCGCGGCAGAAGTCCATGGGCGGGCATCTGCGCAAGCCGCTGAACCGGACTCAGGTCGGCGCGCTCTACCGCTCGCTGACCGACCCGAACCACTACGGGGCCGGCCTGGTGTACCTGGCGGCCTACGGCTGCGAGATCAACACCGTCTCGTCGTCGGCGAGGGCGATCCCGCAGCGCGACTCCATCCTCAAGCTCTGGTACTCGAACAACTGGGCCGATCCGGCCCAGGACGACATCGAGGTCAACTGGCTGCGCACCCTGCGCAAGAACGTCCACGGCGAGACAGGCGGCTTCCCGGTGCCGAACCGCCAGCAGGACGGCGGCTACATCAACTACCCCGACGTCGACATGCGCGACCCGGAGCAGAACACCTCGGGTGTGCCCTGGTACTCGATCATCTGGAAGGACAACTACCCCAGACTGCAGCGGGTCAAGAACACCTACGACCCCAACAACGTCTTCCGGCACGCCCTGTCCCTGAACCCCACCTGACGGATCGGTCGGGCGGTCGGTCCTCGCGCCGGAAGTACGCACCACCCATGAATACGACAGCCCGGAGGGCTCCATGACCAGCAGTAACCCCGCTGCCACCCGTTCCGCTCAAGGACGGCGCGCGCTGCCCGCGTGGCAGGCCGTGGTGGGGGGCGCGGCCATCGCCGCGGTCGTCAACCTGATCGTCCTGTTCATCGGCGATGCCGCCGGAGCCTCCCTGGTCCTGGAGCTCAACGGCAAACCGGACGAGATCGGCGCCAGTGACGTGATCTTCATGTCGGTGGCCGCACCGGTGCTCGGCATTACGGCCGCCGTGCTCCTGGCCCGCTGGAAGCCGGCCTTCCTGCGGGTGGGGCAGATCGCGGGCGGCGCGGTGGCGGTACTCACCGCGATCGGCCCGCTGACCCAGGAGACCGACGGCCAGACCGCAGCCACCTTGATCGCGATGCACCTGATCGTCGGAATCGTCGCGGTGGCCGCGCTGGAGGCGATCCGCCGGTCTCGCGTCTGACACGGCACAGCCGCCCGGCGGCCCTTTGGAACCGACCGGTTCCAAAGGGCCGCCGACTCGTACGAGGAGGAAGCATGACAGCAGAAGGCAACACCACGGTGGACACCACCACCATGCTGAGCACGCGGTACTGGCGCATCACGAGCGGGGACCCCACCGCCGAGGAGGTCGCCGCGGTGACGGTGGCACTGGCCGGCGCGCTCGCAGCGAACGCCGCCCAGGCGGCGCAGCCGGCGGACGCTCCTGCCGGTCGTCGCGGGGCGCCCTGGACGCCGTTCTCAGCCAGGCGCAGGACGGCCACCTCGTGGGCTGCCGGACCGCTGCCGGGGTGGCGCGGCGCGGCCTGAGTCCGCCCCGACCCGGGCGGATTCCCACTTGGTCATGATCCCGCATTCCGCGGCGGACCATTTCGTACGACTCAACAACGAAGAAGGACCGCCGATCGCCCTTGACCGGGGCCCCTTTCCGGATCACTGATCCTGGGCTCTTTCACGGGGTCCGTTCTCGAATACGAGAAGAACCCTCAAGAAAGAGACGATGTCAGGGATGCCCCAGGCGGAAGCCGACTCCACGGGCCGTAATAATCCAGCTGCTCGACCCCAGCTTGCTCCGCAGACTGCTGACATGGGTGTCGATGGTGCGCCCCGGCTCCGACCGGGAATCCCGCCAGACCTGCGCCATGATCTGCCCTCGGGTGACAACACTTCCCAGGCGGGAGGCGAGCAGGTAGAGCAGATCGAATTCCTTGCGTGTCAATTCCACGGGACGGCCGTCCAGACGGATTTCCCGGGCGCGGGGATCGATGCCCAGCGGGCCGACGGTGATGACCTCGTCAACCGTGACCGGCTGCCGCAGCACCCGGCGCATGACGGCCTCGATGCGGGCGACGAGCTCGGCCAGGCTGTAGGGCTTGGGCACGTAGTCGTCCGAGCCGGCCCGCAGACTGAGGACCCGGTCGAGCTCGGAGTCACGGGACGTCACGACGATGATGGGCACGTCGCACACCGCACGGATGCTGCGGCACAGTTCGACCCCGTCCAGATCGGGAAGGTTCAGGTCGACGAGGAGCAGATCGGCGTTCCGGTACTGCTGCAGGGCCTGTGCGCCCGTCGCCACGCTCTCCGCGTGGTATCCGTGCCGCCACAGGTCACGAACCAACTCTTTGGCCACTTCGGTTTCGCTCTCCACCGCGAGCACCCGTAAAGCGTTACGGACTCGCCTCACGCCGGGCACGGTGTGCGCACCCCGTAGGGGTACCTGACGCGGAGCGCGCGGTTCAAGAAGCCTCACGGACTGATGCCCCATCCGAAAATCCCCCATATTCGTCTGATCTAGCGGAGCGTCGAGCCAACGTCAAAGCAGATCTACGGGAAGGGTACAGACGACGCAATCGATCCGCCAAAGTTTAACCATTGACGACCCGAGTAAATGGGAAACCGAAACACCGGCGAAACATAATGAAACCGACCTCGTCGGAAAAGCCGTCCGGTGCACAGCGATTTGCCCCCGAGGAAACAACGGCCAAACGAAGAAAAATCGTCACGCCGCCAACTGCACCAGCCCCCCGTACAGACGTGTTCCAGCCTTTCTTGATACATCGTACACGTGCCAGCGTACTACGTACACGAGTGCTGGGTCACATGTTCGTGGCCGCAAACCTGCTCGCACGCAGAAGTCACCACACGAACACGATATCGATACCGTTCGTGAAGATTCAGTGGGGAATCGGCCACCCTCGGCGGCCGACACACGGCAGGACCGAAGGCACTTGACACCGTCGCCCTGGAGGGACGGTCGGCACATGCTCCCCCAGGCCTCCATGGCGAAGCGGTTCTCGTCGTTCTTCGGATCGTCGGGGTTCCGAACGGGCTCGTGCCCGTAGGTGACGAGGAGCTTCCCCCCGTCGCGCATTTTGTAGCCGGTGTTCAGGCAGTCGACGACGGTGCGGCCGAGCCGGTGAACAGCCGCAGCGACGATCCCGTTGTACTTGCCCCGTTCATCGCGCAGCCACGGACCGAGCTTCGGCGGTCATAGGGTCGGTGGCGACGGACACCTCCCAGTCATCCAGTCATCGGCCCAGGCGACGATGTGCCCGCCGACGGCAGCGGCGGCGGCAGCGGCAGCGGCAGCGGCAGCGGCAGCGGCAGCGGCAGCGGCAGCGGCAGCGGCAGCACATCCTCCCGCAGCCGTCGTACGGCCGCTCGATCTCTTCCAAGGTGGTGCCACGCACCCTTCTCCCGTTTCGAGCCAGAGCGTAGGGAGAATCGGCGGCCGCACCCAGGACGATCTTGGTCGCCCCGGGTCATCCCAGGAAACTCAACCGCACCTGCCGGTGGGGATTGTCCCTGTTGGTGTCCACCAGGCACACCGACTGCCAGGTTCCGAGTTCCAGGCGGCCGCCGATCACCGGCAGCGTCGCGTGCGGTGGTACGAAGGCGGGCAGGACGTGGTCGCGGCCGTGGCCGGGGCTGCCGTGGCGGTGCTGCCAGCGGTCGTCGGCCGGGAGCAGGGTGTGCAGGGCGGACAACAGGTCGTCGTCGCTGCCGGCGCCGGTCTCGATGATCGCGATCCCGGCGGTGGCGTGCGGGACGAAGATGTTGAGGAGGCCGTCGCGGCCGGACGCCGCCTCGCGGAGGAAGGACTCGCAGTCACCGGTGATGTCGGCGACCCGCTCCGCCGAGCCGGTGGCGAGGTTGAGGACTCGGGTGGTGAAGGCATCTGGCATGACCCCATCCTGACACCGGGGGAAGACCGGGGCCTCCGGCGCCGTTGGTACAAACGTGAACAACACACGCGAGGTCGAGGTCGTCGTCATCGGGGCCGGTCAGGCCGGACTCGCCGCCGCCTACCATCTGCGGCGCACGGGGTTCGAGCCGGAGCGCGACTTCGTGGTGCTCGACCACTCCCCCGGGCCCGGCGGCGCCTGGCAGTTCCGCTGGCCGTCGCTGACGTACGGCAAGGTGCACGGGATGCACGCCCTGCCGGGCATGGAGCTGACCGGCGCGGATCCGGCGCGGCCGTCCGCGGAGGTGGTGAGCGGGTACTTCGCGGACTACGAGCGGACCTTCGACCTGCGGGTGCTGCGGCCGGTCGACGTACGCGCCGTGCGTGAGGGGACGGACGGGCGACTGCTCGTCGAGACGTCGGCCGGGTCGTGGTCGACGCGTGCGCTGATCAACGCGACCGGCACCTGGGACCGGCCCTTCTGGCCGCGCTACCCGGGGCAGGAGACCTTCAGGGGGCGGCAGCTGCACACCGCGCAGTACGCCGGGCCCGAGGAGTTCGCCGGCCGGCGCGTGATCGTGGTGGGCGGCGGCGCCTCGGGGACGCAGCACCTGCTGGAGATCGCCCCGTACGCGGCGGCCACCACGTGGGTGACCAGGAGGCCCCCCGTCTTCCGTGAAGGGCCCTTCGACGAGGAGGCGGGCCGGGCGGCGGTGGCACTCGTGGAGGAACGGGTGCGGCAGGGGCTGCCGCCGAAGAGTGTCGTGTCGGTGACGGGTCTGCCGCTGAACGACACGATCCGGGCCGGGCTGGAGTCGGGCGTGCTGGACCGGCAGCCCATGTTCGACCGGATCACGCCGGAGGGGGTGGAGTGGAACGACGGGCGGCGGGTGGCCGTGGACGTCATCCTCTGGGCGACCGGGTTCCGCCCCGCCCTCGACCATCTGCGGCCGCTGCGGCTGCGGGAGGCGGGCGGCGGTATCCGGGTCGAGGGAACACGCGCGGTCGCCGACCCGCGGATCCATCTCGTCGGCTACGGACCCTCCGCCAGCACCATCGGCGCCAACCGGGCGGGACGCGCGGCCGTGCGGGACATCAGGCGGCTGACGGCCGAGGGGGAGCCGGTCGCCGCGTGACGCCCCGACCGGTCACGTGGCGGCCTCGGCCTTCTTCGAGGCGCTCTCCTGGAGACGGTTGAACTCGGCCACATTGCGCTGGTGTTCGGCGTAGTCGGCGGTGAAGCGGGTGTCGCCCGGCTTGACCGTGACGAAGTACAGCCAGTCACCGGGGGTCGGGTCGATCGCGGCGCTCATCGCCTCGTCGCCCGGATTGGCGATGGGGGTGGGCGGCAGACCCATGCGCTGGTACGAGTTGTAAGGACTGTCGATCTTCGTGTCCTTGGTGGTGGTCTTCAGAGTGGAACGGCCCAGGGCGTAGTTGATGGTGGAGTCCATCTGCAGCGGCATGCCGCGTTCCAGCCGGTTGAAGATCACGCGGGCCACCTTGCCCATGTCCTCCTCGTCGGCGGCCTCCGCCTGCACGATGCTGGCGATGGTGACCGCCTGATAGACGTTCAGCGCGTTGCGCTGGGCGCCCGCGGCGACCGGCGCGCCCGTGAACCTCTTGTTGGCCTTGTCGACCATGGCCGTCAGCAGCTTCTCCGGGGTGGGATTCTCACCGAGCGGATAGGTCGCCGGGAAGAGATAGCCCTCGGGGTTGCCCTCGGCGTCGTTCGGCAGCTTGAGGTCGGCCTTGGCCAGGGACTTCTTGGTGGTGCCCGCGGGCAGGGCGAGGACCTTGTCGACGGCCCCGTAGACCTGGGTCGCGCGCCAGCCCTCCGGGACGACCAGGGACGTGGGACGGGACTCGCCCTCCTCGTCCGTCGTCAGCAGCGGCACCGCCACCGCGGTACCGGCCACGACGGCGCCGACCGCGATCAGGGCGATACGGCCCCGGCGCGTCAGCCGGATCGCTCTCCTGGGGCTTCTGGGACCTCTGAGGTCTCTGGGGCTCCCGAGGCTCCTCCTGGGACCTCTGGCGCTCCTCGCGCTCCTCGCGCTCCTCGCGCTCCGTGGTGGAGTGTTCATCTGCATGCGGGCACGGTAACCCCCAAATGAACACAAACCCGGCATATCTTCATCTTGTCGGCTCCAGTCGGGCGTCCCGGCGGACCAGCGCGGCATACCTCCCGTCCTGCGCCAGCAATGCCTCGTGCGTGCCCTGTTCGGCCAGGCGTCCGGAGTCGAGGACCACGATCCGGTCGGCGCCCTGAACGGTGGAGAGCCGGTGGGCGATGGTGATCGTGGTGCGGTTGGCGGACAGGGCGTCGATGGCGCCCTGCACGGCGGCCTCGGTACGGGTGTCCAGGGCGCTGGTCGCCTCGTCCAGGACGAGGACGGGCGGGTCGCGCAGGATGGTGCGGGCGATGGCCAGGCGCTGCTTCTCGCCGCCGGAGAACCGGTGGCCGCGCTCGCCGACCACGGTGTCGTAGCCGTCGGGCAGGGCGGCGATGTGGTCGTGGATCTGCGCGGCCCTCGCCGCCGCCTCCAGCTCCGCGTCGCTGGCGTCCGGCTTCGCGAAGCGCAGGTTCTCGGCGACGGAGGCGTGGAAGAGGTACGTCTCCTGCGAGACGACGCCGACCGCGCGGGCCAGCGTGTCGAAGTCGAGGTCGCGCACGTCGACCCCGTCGAGGGTGACCCGGCCGTCCGTCACGTCGTACAGCCTCGGCACCAGGTGGCCGAGCGTGGACTTGCCGGCGCCGGTGGGACCGACGACGGCGAGGCTGCTTCCGGCGGGGACGGTGATGTCGATGCCGTCGAGCACCGGGCCGCCCTTGCCGTCGTAGCCGAACCGGACGCTCTCGAAGCGGACCTCACCCTTGACGTGGTCGAGGTGGACGGGGTCCTCCCGCTCGGTGATGTCGACCGGCAGGTCGAGGTACTCGAAGATGCGCTGGAAGAGCGCGAGCGAGGTCTGGATCTGCACTCCGGTCGACAGCAGGCTCACGGTCGGGCGGAACAGACCCTGCTGGAGCGAGACGAAGGCGACGATCGTGCCCAGGGAGACGTCCGGTCCGCCGAGTTGCAGGGCGATGCCGGCGGTCCAGTAGATGACGGCCGGCATGGCGGCCATGACGATCGTGATGACGGCCATCCGCCAGCGGCCCGCCATGTTCGACTTCACTTCCAGGTCGACCAGGCTCTCGGACTCGTCCGCGAAGGCACGGGTGAGCGAGTCGGACCGGCCCATGGTCCGGCCGAGCAGGATGCCGCTGACGGAGAGCGACTCGGTGACCGTGGCGGCCATCGCGGCCATCTGCTTCTGGCGCCGGGTGGTGATCTTCCTGCGCTCCTTGCCGACGCGACGGCTGATCCACACGAACACCGGGAGGAGGAGCAGCGAGACGACGGTCAGGCGCCAGTCGAGGACGACCATGGCGACGATCGTGGCGACCACGCTGGTGAGGTTGGAGACCAGGGAGGTCGCCGTGGAGGTGACGGTGGCCTGCATGCCGCCGATGTCGTTGGCGATGCGGGACTGGACCTCGCCGGTGCGGGTGCGGGTGAAGAAGGCGAGGGACATCTGCTGCAGCCGGCCGTAGACGGCGGTGCGCAGATCGTGCATGACTCGCTGACCCACGGTGGTGGAGATCAGGGTCTGCAGCACGCCGAAGACGCTCGTGAGGACGGCACCGAAGATCATGCCGAGGGCGAGCAGGCTCAGCAGGCCCGTGCGCCCCTCGGGGATCGCGACGTCGAGGATCTCCCTGAGCAGGAAGGGCGTGGCGACCGACACCAGGGAGGCGGCGCCGACCAGCAGGCCGACGACTGCGAGGCGGCCGCGGTAGGGGCGGAACAGCTTGAGGATGCGGCGCACCTGCCGGGGCTGTTCCTTGGCGTCGGCGGGTGCGGTCCAGGCGGATTCGCGATCGGGGTGCATGGGCTCCTTCGGAGGCGGCGACGGGAGGTCCGCGAAGCCCTCCGGGCGGCAGACCTTCGGATACTGCCACGGGCACGCGGGGACCTTACGGATCGTAGGTCATTGTTACCTATACTCACAATGAACGTCATCCTGATATTGTTCCCGCATGACCGCCCCCGATCCCGACGGCCTGCTCGCCGAGCAGTTGCTGCGGCTCACCCGCCGGGTGCACCGCATCCAGAAGCGCCATCTCGAGCACCGCGACCTCGGCATCACTCCGGCCCAGTCCCGGCTGCTGCGCACGCTGGCGCACTGGGGTTCGCCCCCGCGCATGGCCGACCTCGCCGAGCGCCTGGAGGTCGTGCCCCGGGCGGTGACGACACTGGTCGACGGACTGGAGACGGCCGGGAAGGTGCGCCGCGTCCCGGACCCCGACAACCGCCGCGTCATCCGGATCGAGCTGACCGACGACGGGCGCGCGGCCCTCAGGGAACTGCGCGCCGCACGCCGGTCCGCCGCCGAGGAGATCCTTGCCCCGCTGACCGACGATCAGCGCGCGGTGCTGGGCGGACTGCTGGACACACTGATCGACGGGCCCGACAGCGGCCGGGACCATCGTCACACGGCCTGATCCGGGCGCCGGGAGGCCCGTGCTCAGGCCTTCAGCTCCGCCCTGTCCCCCATCACCACCACGGGGTGCTGGTCCGGGTCCAGCGTGCGCAGCAGGTACTCCATCGCCGGCTTGGGCAGACTGACGCAGGCCGACGTACCGCTGCCGTGGTCCATGTGGAGCCAGATCGAACCGCCCTTGGACAAACCCTCGGGGCGGGTCGGGTCGTTCGGCGGGGTCCCCTTGACACGGTTGTAGTCGATGGCGATGACGTAGTCGAAGTCGTGCCAGTACGACTTCGCCCACCAGCGCGGTGCCGCGAAGCTCGAGGACCGGCTGTACGGCAGGCCGGTACCGGGGGTCGGGTCCGGGTCCGGGAGCACGCCGCCCGCGTCGCTGAGCGTGAAGACTCCGACAGGGCTGCGCTTGTCGTTCTCGTGGTGGCCGGCCGTCCAGCCCTTCGTGCCGTTGTGCGCCGCCCAACTGCGGGCGCGCTGCCAGGCGGACCCCTGCTTCGTGTAGAGCACGGCCGTGGAATCGGCGGAATCCCTGCCGTCGCCGTACACCGCGACGACCTGGCGCGAGTCGTCGGGGATGCGACGCTGGAGCCGGTCGCCGACGCCGGGGATCGTGGTCGGGTCGGCCGTCGTGCTGCTCCGGCCCGCTCCGCCGGGGGGCGCGCTCGCCCCGGTGTCCGCTCCGTGCCCCGTCGGGCCGCCGCAGGCGGACACTGCCGTCACCGTCAGCAGGGAGCCAAGGGCCGCCATCGCGACCGCCGTACGCCGTACGCCACCACTCACCATCCGTCCATCGTCGCACTCGTCCCGGGCATGCCGTCAGGACTGCGGCGGGCGAACGCGGGTGGAGTGCCTCGGGCGGGCGTGGGTGGGGTGCTGCGGGCGGGCGTGGGTGGGGCGCTGCGGGCCGGCGCGGGTGGGGCGCTGGGGGCGCTGGGGGCGCGTGTGGACGACGTGCGGCGGGCCGCAGCCGGTTTCGTGCCCCATCGCGGAAAACCGCTTGATTTTGGGCACGTGGCGACGCGAACCTTTCACGGTTTGCAGCCTCTTGATGCCGCACAGCAACGGCACCTCCTGACACGAGCCACTGGGACGTCATGCAGATCCAAGACCTTCCGTATCCCGACCCGGGCGTGCCTGACGCACGCTCGGGCCCCCGATTCCTGTGGTGGCTGTTCCGCAACCAGCTCGGTGGCCAACTCAAGGCACTGGCCTGGGGCCTGCTGCACTTCGCCTCCGTCTCCGCCCTGCCCTTCTGCGTCGGTCTCGCCATCCAGGCGGTCGTCGACCGCTCCGGCACCCGACTCGCCCTCGCGGGCGGCCTCATGGTCCTGTGCTGCGCCGGCAACGCGCTCGGCGACACCTTCCTGCACCGCGCCGCCGTCACCAACTGGATCACCGCCGCGGCCCGCGTCCAGCAGCTCCTGGCCCGCAAGACCGCGCTACTGGGCTCGGCACTGACCCGGCGCGTCGCGGCCGGGGAGGTCGTGGCCGTGTCCACCGGCGACGTCGAGAAGATCGGCTGGTTCGTGGAGGCCGTCTCCCGCTTCACCGCGGCCGCGGTCACCATCGTGCTGGTCTGCGTAGCACTGGTCGTCTACCAGCCGGCGCTCGGCGTCGTCGTGATCGTGGGCCTGCCGGTGCTGGCCCTCGCGGTACTGCCCCTGCTGCCCCGCGCCACCCGGCGGGCCGACGTCCAGCGCGACAAGGCCGGCCGCGCCACCGAGCTCGCCTCGGACACCGTCGCCGGGCTGCGCGTGCTGCGCGGCATCGGCGGCGAGGAACTCTTCCTCGACCGCTACCGCGAGGCCTCCCAGGAGGTGCGCCACGCGGCCGTGCGCAGCGCCCGCATGTGGTCCCTGATCTCCGCGATCCAGGTGCTGCTGCCGGGGCTGCTGCTGATCGCGGTGGTCTGGCACGGCGTCCACCTGGCCCGCGAGGGCCGCATCGGCGTCGGCGAACTCGTCACCGTCTACAGCTCCGTCATGATCCTCACCTACCCGCTGCGGCACTTCGAGGAGATCGCCATGGCGTACTCCTTCTCCCGGCCCTCGGCCAAGCGGGCCGCACGGGTGCTGTCCCTGGAGCGCGCCACGGACACCGCGGGCTCGCGCGCCGCCGAGATCCCCACCGGGGACCTGTACGACCCGGCCACCGGTCTCCTGGCTCCGGCGGGCCGGTTCACCGCCGTGGTGTGCGGTGACCCGGACACGGCCGGACGGCTGGCGGAACGGCTCGGCGGGCACCCCTCGGAGAAGGGCACATCGGCCCTGCTGGGCGGGGTGCCGCTGGACGAGCTGCCCCTGAAGTCCGCGCGCACCGCCGTTCTGGTCCAGGGCAAGGACCCGGTGCTGCTCTCCGGCACGCTCCGGGAACTGCTGGACGTGCCCGCGTCCGGTGCCGTCGCCGCCGAGGACGCGCTGAGCGCCGCCCAGTGCGGTGACGTGTTGACGGCGCTCGCGCAGGGCTCGCTCGGCGCCGACGACCCGATGGACGCCCGCATCACCGAGCGGGGCCGGTCGCTGTCGGGGGGCCAGCGCCAGCGGCTGGCACTGGCCCGGTCCCTGATCACGGACCCCGAGGCGCTGGTCCTGGACGAACCGACCTCGGCCGTGGACTCGCACACCGAGGCGCGGATCGCGGAAGGCGTGCGGGCCCTGCGTGCGGGGCGCACCACGGTGGTGTTCACCTCGTCCCCGCTGCTGCTGGACCGCGCGGACCGGACCGTGTTCCTGCACGACGGCGAGGTCGCGGCGGCCGGCGCCCACCGGGAACTGCTGCACACCGAGCCCAGGTACCGGGCGGTGGTGACCCGCGAGACCGACGAGGAGACCGCGGCGCACCACGACGGCGTACCGGCCGGGAGAAGGCCGGCGAAGCCCCTGACCGACGAGGGCCGCGACGACGGCCGCCGTGACGGCCGTGACGACGCCCTGAGCGACGACGACGTACTGCACCGACTGGAAGAGATCGAGGAAACGGCATGATCGGCGTCGCACCCCCGGCCTACGACCCGGCGGCTCCCACGACGGCGAGCACCCTGCCCGTCGGCGCTCGCCCGACCGTGCGCGCCTACGTGGGAGAACTGCTGCGCCGGCACCGTCGGGCGTTCCTCTTCCTCGTCACCGTCAACACCGTCGCCGTGATCGCCTCGATGGCGGGTCCCTACCTGCTGGGCGGGCTCGTGGAACGGGTCTCGGACGACACGCGCGAGTTGCGTCTCGGCCTCACCGCCACGCTCTTCGTGCTCGCCCTCGTCGTGCAGGCCGTGTTCGTGCGCGAGGTACGGCTGCGGGGGGCCATGCTCGGCGAACGGATGCTGGCCGATCTGCGCGAGGACTTCCTCGTGCGGTCGGTCGGACTGCCGCCCGGTGTGCTGGAGCGGGCCGGCACGGGTGACCTGCTCTCCCGGATCACCACGGACATCGACCGGCTCGCCAACGCCATGCGCGAGGCCGTGCCCCAGCTCGCGATCGGCGCCGTCTGGGTGGTGCTGCTGCTCGCCGGGCTGGTGGTCACGGCGCCGCCGCTGGCGCCTGCGGTGCTGATCGCGGTGCCGCTGCTGGTGATCGGCTGCCGCTGGTACTTCCGCAGGGCGCCCTCCGCCTACCGCTCGGAGGCCGCCGGGTACGCGGCGGTGGCAGCCGCGCTCGCCGAGACAGTGGACGCCGGGCGCACCGTCGAGTCCCACCGCCTCGACACCCGTCGCATCGAACTGTCGGAGCGCCGGATCAGGGAGTGGACGGCCTGGGAGCGCTACACGCTCTGGCTGCGGTCGGTGCTCTTCCCTGTCATCAACGTCACCCATGTGACCGTGCTCGCCTCCGTCCTGCTCATCGGCGGTGTGTTCGTCCTCCAGGGCTGGATCGGGGTCGGCCAGCTGACCACGGCGGCCCTGATCGCGCAGATGCTCGTCGACCCGGTCGGCATCATCCTGCGCTGGTACGACGAGCTGCAGGTGGCCCAGGTCTCCCTGGCCCGGCTGGTGGGCGTGCGGGACATCGAGCCGGACGCCGGTGACGCCACGCTGGCCCCCGACGGGCGGCACGTGCGGGCCGACCGCGTGCACTTCGGCTACCTCGAGGGCGTGGACGTTCTGCGCAAGGTGTCGCTGGAGGTCGCCCCCGGTACCAGGCTCGCCCTGGTCGGCCCCTCGGGCGCCGGCAAGTCCACCCTGGGCAGGCTGCTGGCCGGCATCTACGGTCCTCGTGAGGGCCGGGTCACCCTCGGCGGCGCGGAACTCTCCCGGATGTCCGCCGAACGGGTCCGCTCGCACGTCGCCCTGGTCAACCAGGAGCACCACGTCTTCGTGGGCTCCCTGCGCGACAACCTCCGTCTCGCCAGGACCGGCGCCACCGACGCCGAGCTGTGGGCGGCACTGGGCGCGGTCGACGCGGACGACTGGTCCCGTGGGCTCGACGAGGGCCTGGACACCGAGGTCGGCTCGGGCGGCTTCGCGCTCACCCCGGCGCAGGCCCAGCAGATCGCGCTGGCCCGCCTGGTGCTGGCCGATCCGCACACGCTGGTGCTGGACGAGGCGACGTCGCTGCTCGATCCGCGGGCCGCGCGCCACCTCGAACGGTCCCTGGCCCGGGTCCTGGACGGCCGCACGGTGATCGCGATCGCACATCGCCTGCACACCGCCCACGACGCGGACGTCATCGCTGTGGTCGAGAACGGCCGGATCAGTGAGCTGGGCAGCCACGGCGACCTCGTCGCGGCGGACGGCGCCTACGCGGCGCTGTGGCGGTCCTGGCACGGGTAGCCGTGCGCGCCTCCGTTCGAGGGTCGCGTCTCCCTTCGAGGGTGGAGTGGTCCCGGGCCGGGTGACTGGGACGGAACCGGCGGGCCAGGGCCGGGGCCGGTCGAATGCGGGCCGGCTCGGAGCCACCCGGCTCCGGCCGGGCCGGGCAGGGCACGGTGCTGCCGGACGACTCGGGCGGGGTCCCGGTGAAGGGCCGGGCGGTGGGCAGGGGGCCGACACGTCGCCCGGGCCGGGCCGGTCGGCGTGGGCCGGCCCCGGCCCGGTGGAACCGTAGGAGCGGGCGCGGCAGGTACCCCGGCGGGGTCCGTGCCGTTGCGCGGTCCCGAACGGGAGTGGAAGGCTGGGAAGAGGCACCGGCTCGAGGCAGGCCCCGGAACCGTGCGGTTCCGCGACGGGTGACGCCTGTGCCCCGTGCAGCGGCGACCCGCCGCGGTCCACGGTGAGAAGGGGCCGGTCCCCACCCCCTGGAGGTACCCGTGAACAGCGTCGACGGATGGGGAGATGACGTCTACCAGCCCGACGGATCCGAGCAGAGGGAGGACACCGGCCTGCTCGACGGCGAGGACACCCTCGAGGAGGACGGTGTCGACGATCCGCTCGACCGGGGCTGGTCCCCGCCCGAGCGCCCCTGGGCGGTGGAGCACACCGGTGTGACGGCCGCCGAACGCCACCGCGGTGAAACGCTGGACCAGCGACTCGCCGAGGAGCGTCCGGACCGGCTCGCGCCCGACGGCGACGGGCTGGGCGACTCCGACGGCACCGACGGAGAACTGCTGGACAACGAGGTCGGCGCGGACCGGTCCGGCCGGCTCGTGGCACCCGACGAAGGGGCGCACGAGGACGAGGAACCGGCGCTGGTGGCCATGGACGTGGGCATCGACGGCGCGGCCGCCTCCGCCGAAGAGGCCGCGATGCACGTGGTCGACGAGGACTCCCTGCCGGGCTGACGCCACTCGCGACGGCGGACCCGTGCCGTCGCCCCGATGATCCCTGCCGTACGAGGAGCAGCCATGCAGCAGGACAAGCACCCCGACTACCGGCCCGTCGTCTTCCGTGACCGCAGCGCCGGGTACGCCTTCCTGACCCGGTCCACCGCCACCAGCGACCAGACCATCGCGTGGGACGACGGCGAGACCTACCCGGTGGTGGACGTGGAGATCTCCTCGGAGAGCCACCCCTTCTACACGGGCAAGGCGCGAACGGTGGACTCGGAGGGGCGCGTCGCCCGCTTCGAGCGGCGTTACGGCGCGGGCGAGGGACAGGACGCCGGGGAAACCGGCTGAGACGGCCGGGCCCGCGTCGCTCAGATGAAGTTCAGTGCCGCCGCGCCGCCCACTCCGCCGAGCAGCATGAACACCGGCATCAGTACCTTCAGCTCCACCCAGCTGCCTGCCCGGAACCGCATGGCCTTCGGCGGGCCGATGGGGTACCACCGCTTGCGGCCCACCGGTATCGGCCAGAGGATCGGGCAGCCCGAGACGGTCAGCGCGTCCCCGATGTCGTGCACCAGCGCGCCGAGCACGATCGGCAGCCCCAGCCACAGGTACTCCTGGCCCGGCGCGGTGAACAGCCAGTCCGATCCACCGTCCGGCTTGTCCAGGATCCCGGCGAGTATCCACGCGCTGGTCCCGGCCAGCAGCCAGACCAGGACGTCGCTGCTGGAGCCGCGGGTGGCCCGCCAGAGCAGCCCCTCGATGGCCAGCACCATGTGCACGAACAGGATCGCCAGGACCGCCCAACGGCCACCCGCGATGGCCAGGACCGAGGTCCCCCCGCCGATCAGAACCGCCCACAGCCAGGTGTGCGTCAGCGTGCGGTGGCCGCCGGAGCGACGCGGGTCGCCCCGCTTCTTCGTGGCCTTGTAGACGGCATAGGACAGCTTGTCGACGATCTCGCACAGCCCCCGTGAGACCGGCCCGAAGGCCCGGGAGATGGTGGCCGCCTTGTGGTCGAGGTCCGGAGCGAGCGCCGCTCCGGCGCAGATCAGGGCTCCGGCGAGCAGCACCGGCCAGGGCATCGGGTGTCCCGCGGCGGCGGTCGCCGCTCCGACGCCGAGCCACGCCGCGGCGCCCGACAGTGAGTGTGCTGGTCCCATCATCGCCGTTGCCCGCCCCATTCCTCGTGTGCCGCTGTGCAGTTGTCCGGGTCCGCTGTTGCCGCGTCGGCGACCCAGCGTAGCGTTCGTGATCTTCACGCGGACAGCCGATTCCCCCATCACGGCCCCGGGCAGGCAAGATGGGGGCGTGACCCTCATCGATCAGCTGCCGCGGACCGCCGACCCCGATGCCCTGTACGAAGCCTTCGAGGCGTGGGCCCAGGAACGCGGTCTCACGCTCTACCCCCATCAGGAGGAGGCGCTGATCGAGGTGGTCTCCGGCGCGAACGTGATCGTGTCGACGCCCACCGGCTCCGGCAAGAGCATGATCGCGGCGGGCGCGCACTTCGCCGCCCTGGCCCGGGACGAGGTCACCTTCTACACGGCTCCGATCAAGGCGCTGGTGTCGGAGAAGTTCTTCGAGCTGTGCAAGATCTTCGGCACCGAGAACGTGGGCATGCTGACCGGCGACGCCTCCGTGAACTCCGACGCCCCCGTCATCTGCTGCACCGCCGAGGTTCTGGCGTCGATCGCGCTGCGTGACGGCAAGCACGCGGACATCGGCCAGGTCGTCATGGACGAGTTCCACTTCTACGCGGAGCCGGACCGCGGCTGGGCCTGGCAGATCCCCCTGCTGGAACTGCCCCAGGCCCAGTTCGTGCTGATGTCGGCGACGCTCGGTGACGTCTCGTTCTTCGAGAAGGACCTCGCGCGCCGCACCGGCCGTCCCACCGCGGTGGTCCGCTCGGCCACCCGTCCGGTGCCGCTGTCCTACGAGTTCCGCTACACCCCGCTCACCGAGACGCTCACCGATCTGCTGTCGGCCCGGCAGGCCCCCGTGTACATCGTGCACTTCACCCAGGCGCAGGCCGTGGAGCGGGCGCAGGCGCTGATGAGCATCAACATGTGCACGCGGGAGGAGAAGGAGCGGATCGCCGAGCTGATCGGCAACTTCCGTTTCACCACGAAGTTCGGCCGCAACCTCTCCCGCTACGTGCGGCACGGCATCGGGGTCCACCACGCCGGCATGCTGCCCAAGTACCGGCGGCTGGTGGAGAAGCTCGCGCAGGCCGGCCTGCTGAAGGTGATCTGCGGAACGGACACGCTCGGCGTGGGCGTCAACGTCCCGATCCGCACCGTCCTGTTCACGGCGCTGACGAAGTACGACGGCACCCGGGTCCGCACGCTGAGGGCGCGGGAGTTCCACCAGATCGCCGGCCGGGCCGGGCGCGCCGGGTTCGACACGGAGGGCTTCGTCGTCGCCCAGGCTCCCGAGCACGTCGTCGAGAACGAGAAGGCGCTCGCCAAGGCCGGTGACGACCCGAAGAAGCGGCGGAAGGTCGTCCGGAAGAAGGCTCCCGAGGGCTTCGTGGCCTGGTCGGAGAGCACGTTCGACAAGCTCATCGGCTCCGATCCGGAACCGCTGACGTCCCGCTTCCGGGTCACCCACACCATGCTGCTGTCGGTGATCGCCCGCCCCGGTGACGCCTTCTCCGCGATGCGGCACCTGCTGGAGGACAACCACGAGCCGCGCAGGCAGCAGCTCCGGCACATCCGGCGGGCGATCGCCATCTACCGCTCGCTGCTGGACGGGGGCATCGTGGAGAAGCTCGACCAGCCGGACGCCGAGGGACGCATCGTGCGTCTCACGGTGGACCTGCAGCAGGACTTCGCGCTGAACCAGCCGCTGTCCACGTTCGCCCTGGCCGCCTTCGAACTGCTGGACCCGGAGTCGCCGTCGTACGCGCTGGACATGGTGTCGGTCGTGGAGTCCACGCTGGACGACCCGCGGCAGATCCTCGCCGCCCAGCAGAACAAGGCTCGCGGTGAGGCCGTGGCCGCCATGAAGGCGGACGGCGTCGAGTACGAGGAGCGCATGGAGCGCCTCCAGGACATCACGTACCCGAAGCCCCTGGAGGAGCTGCTCTTCCACGCCTACGACACGTACCGCAGGAGCCACCCCTGGGTCGGTGACCACCCGCTGTCCCCGAAGTCGGTCATCCGCGACATGTACGAGCGGGCACTGACCTTCACCGAGCTGGTCTCCCACTACGAACTGGCCCGCACCGAGGGCATCGTGCTGCGCTACCTGGCCAGCGCCTACAAGGCCCTCGACCACACCGTCCCCGACGACCTGAAGTCCGAGGACCTGCAGGACCTGATCGAGTGGCTCGGCGAGATGGTGCGCCAGGTCGACTCCAGCCTCCTCGACGAATGGGAGCAGCTCGCCAACCCGGAGGAGATGACCGCCGAGGAGGCCCAGGAGAAGGCCGACCAGGTACGGCCGGTCACCGCCAACGCGCGCGCCTTCCGTGTGCTGGTCCGCAACGCCATGTTCCGCCGTGTAGAGCTCGCCGCCCTCGACCAGGTCGACGAGCTGGGCGAGATGGACGCCGACGCCGGCTGGGACGCCGACGCGTGGGGCGAGGCCATGGACAAGTACTGGGACGAGTACGACGACCTCGGCACCGGCCCGGACGCCCGCGGTCCGAAGCTGCTGCTCATCGAGGAGGAGCCGCAGAACGGGCTGTGGCGCGTGCGGCAGATCTTCGACGACCCGAACGACGACCACGACTGGGGCATCAGTGCGGAGGTCGACCTCACCGCCTCCGACGCGGAGGGCCGTGCGGTCGTCCGCGTCACCGATGTCGGCCAGCTGTGAGCACAGGAGAAACCCACCGATGACGAATCCGGCCGAGAGCCTCGTCGCCCTGCTCGACCTGGAGCAGATCGAGGTCAACATCTTCCGTGGCCGCAGCCCCGAGGAGTCGCTGCAGCGGGTCTTCGGCGGCCAGGTGGCCGGCCAGGCGCTGGTCGCCGCGGGCCGCACCACCGACGGCGACCGCCCGGTGCACTCGCTGCACGCGTACTTCCTGCGTCCCGGTCGCCCCGGCGTACCCATCGTGTACCAGGTCGAACGGGATCGGGACGGACGGTCGTTCACCACCCGCCGGGTCACCGCCGTGCAGCAGGGCCGCACGATCTTCACGCTCACCGCCTCCTTTCACAAGCCTGAGCAGGGGAGTTTCGAGCACCAGCTGCCGCCGGCCCGCAAGGTCCCCGCTCCGGAGTCCCTGCCGACGGTCGCCGACGAGGTGCGGGAGCACCTGGGTGCGCTGCCGGAGCAGTTGGAGCTGATGGCCCGCCGTCAGCCCTTCGACATCCGCTACGTCGACCGGCTGCGCTGGAGCGCCGAGGAGGTCGAGGGAGCCGAGCCCCGCAGCGCCGTGTGGATGCGCGCGGTCGGGCCGCTCGGCGACGACCCGCTCGTGCACACCTGCGCCCTGACCTACGCCAGCGACATGACGCTCCTGGACGCCGTGCGCCTCCCCGTGGAGCCGCTGTGGGGTCCCCGGGGGTTCGACATGGCGTCGCTGGACCACGCCATGTGGTTCCACCGGCCCTTCCGGGCGGACGAGTGGTTCCTGTACGACCAGGAGTCGCCGATCGCGACCGGTGGGCGCGGTCTGGCCCGTGGGCGGATCTACGACACGGAAGGACGGATGCTGGTGTCCGTCGTCCAGGAAGGGCTCTTCCGGTCCCTGTAGGTCAGGAGGCAGGTCAGGAGTCTCTGCGCCACAGCCGGCCGAACAGGCCGCTCAGCCGTCCGGGTCGCTGCTCCGCTTCGCGCGGCTCCTGGTTCTCCGTCTCGGGCGGCACGCGTCCCGCCGTCTCGTGCGGCAGGAGCTCCGCCGCCTCATGCGGCACGGCCCCGGGGCCTGGCCGGGCCGGCACGGCGTGCAGAGCCGGGCGGGGTGCCGGACACTGCCGGCGGGCCGCTTCCATCGCGTCCGCCAGGTCGGAGCGGAGCCAGTCGATCTCGTCCTGGTCGGCAGCCGTCACGATCTCCCCGACGAGCTGTGCGACCGGGGAGCCCGGCGAGCCGTGCGCCGTCGGAGCGGGACGGAACCGGCGCAGATGAGACCGCTCGTAGGGGTCGGAGACGACGTCCGAGACCTCGGCGGCGTCGAGCAGCGACGCCACGGCCGCGGCCCGGGCCCACGGGTCGTCGGTCGCCTGGCGGAGCAGGAAGCCCAGGTGCCTTCCCCGCCAGTTGCGGGGCCTCAGGTCCAGCCCCTCCCCCAGTTGGGCACGGAGTACTTCGGGGGTGCGGCCCTTCAGCAGTGCGGCGTTGCGCTCGTCGGCCGCGAAGCGCCGTAGCTCCTCGGCCAGATACAGCCAGACGACGGCGCGGTATCGGTTGACGTAGAACTTCACCGGCACCAGCAGCCCCAGCCGTGCCAGACGTGTGAACCGGGCTTTGGTCACGTCCATGAGGGCCGCACCCTGTGTGGTGCCGACGGCCCGGACACCGGTCCGAAGCTCCTCGGGGAAACCGTCCGCCGACCGGATCCGGTCGATCTCGTCGCGGGGGACTCGCCGCCCGCCTCCTCCGTCGTCGGGGACCGTGCGGATACGGCCGAGGTGCACCGCGAGGTCGAACTCGCTTCGCTTGAGCCCCAGTTCCCGTGCCGCGCGATTCGGCGCGACAGAGGTGTCGCGGGTGGTGCAGGTCCGCTCGGCGGCTACGGCGGTCTGGTGCGTGACGGTGTCGCCGGACATGGTTCGTCTCCCCCGTGGAGTGTGTGGCAGCAGGTGCCGTTCGCACCCGCTGACACAAAACCGTAGCCGCAGCCGCGACATCCGTGGCAGGCCTGTGGAAAACCCTCCGTCCGACCCCGTCGGCGCACCGAAAACGCAGGTCAGAGCTCGGTCGGCGATATGCGTCCCGGCTGCCGCGCATCGACGTCGAGGTGCTCACCCACTCGGTTCACGAGCAGTGTCATCTCGTACGCGATCTGCCCGATGTCGGCCTCCGCCCCACTGAGCACACACAGGCAGCTGCCCGAACCCGCCGCGGTGACGAACAGCACGGCGTCGTCGAACTCGACCATCGTCTGCCGTACCTGACCGGCGCCGAAGTGGCGGCCCGAGCCCTTGGCCAGGCTGTGCAGTCCGGACGAGACGGCGGCGAGGTGCTCGGCGTCCTCGCGTCGCAGGCCCGTACTCGCTCCGGTCACCAATCCGTCGTTGGACAGGACCAACGCGTGCCGTACGTGTTCGACACGCGCCGTCAGGTCGTCAAGCAGCCAGCCCAGTCCCTGGTTCTGCACCATGGTCCGATATCTCCCCGTGTCTCCCCGTACGCGTTGCCTCCCCCTGGCCGGGGGATCCGTCCGCCAGCCTTCACCACGCCCGTGCTCCGGGCAAGGAGGATGGGGGCATGGCACAGAAGATGACCGATGAGGAATGGCGGGCGTTCGTCTCGGACGGCACCCGCACCGGAAAGCTCTCGACCGTTCGGGCCGACGGCAGCCCGCATGTGGCGCCCGTCTGGTTCCTGCTGGACGGGGACGACCTGGTGTTCAACACCGGCAAGGAGACGGTGAAGGGGCGCAATCTGGTCCGTGACGGCCGCATCGCCCTGTGTGTGGACGACGACCGGCCGCCCTTCGACTTCGTCGTGCTGCAGGGGCGTGCGCGGATCTCGGAGGACCTCGGTGAACTGCGGCACTGGGCCGCCCGCATCGCTGCCCGGTACATGGGTGAGGAACGCGCCGAGGAGTTCGGGGCACGCAACGGTGTCCCGGGGGAACTCCTCGTCCGTGTCACCGTGGAGAAGGTCCTCGCCCAGAAGTCGGTGGCGGACTGAGCGCTGTCTGTCGTGGGCGCCGGTCCGGTCAGCGGACGGAGTCGAGGAGCCGGGCGGTGTGCATCCGCCCCGCGTACTCGACGAGCCGGATCAGCACCTCCTTGCCCGAGTCCCGGTCCCTGGCGTCACACAGCACCACGGGCGTTCCCGGGTCGAGGTCGAGAGCGCGCAGTACGCTGTGGGCGTCGTGGTGGCGTGCTCCCGTGAAGCAGTTCACGGCCACCACGAACGGGATGTGCCGGTGTTCGAAGTAGTCCACCGCGGGAAAGCAGGCCGCCAGGCGCCGGGTGTCCGCGAGGACGACGGCGCCGAGCGCGCCCTGTGCCAGTTCGTCCCAGAGGAACCAGAACCGGTCCTGCCCAGGGGTGCCGAAGAGGTACAGGGAGAGTCCGGAGCGGATGGTGATGCGGCCGAAGTCCATGGCGACGGTCGTGGTCACCTTCCGGTCGATGCCGTCGGTGTCGTCCACCAGCTGGCCGGCCTCGCTGAGCAGTTCCTCCGTGCGCAGCGGCCTGATCTCGCTGACCGCGCCCACCAGGGTTGTCTTGCCCACGCCGAACCCTCCGGCGACCAGGATCTTCAGGGCCAGCGCGGTCGTGTCGTCGCCGTCCACGGCGTCGGAGCGTTCGGTGACCATCGATCACTTCTCTCGGTGCGGGTGGTGGTGCACGTGCGTGCCGGACATGGTCTTTCGGCCTTCCCTACAGTGCGCGCAGTCCGTCGATCACTTCGCGCAGGATCCGTTCGTCGGGCAACTGCGCCGGCGGCACGGGGCGGCTGACGGTCACGCAACCCAGTTCCACCAGGTCACCGAGGAGCACCCTGACGACACCCACGGGCAGATCCGAGTCGGCGGAGAGCTCGGCGACCGACTGGGTTTCCGTGCGGCACAGGTCGATCAGTGTCCGGTGTTCCGGTCCGAGCGCGCAGTCGTCGACGTCCGGTGCGCCGACTGCGCGCGTGACGAGGGCGATCAGATCGAACCGCACTCCCGTGGGGCCCGGCCGGGTGCGGCCGCCGGTCATCGCGTAGGGGCGGACGAGGGGTCCGGCCTCGTTGTCGTACCACTGGCTGCCCGGCCCTTCCCGGCCGCCACCCGTCATGTCGTCGTCGGTCATCCGTGAGGCCCTTCCGGGTCATCGGCCGAAGGGCGGCCGGGCGGCGGCACGTGGCGCGGTGCGGAGGTGCTCGCCCACGCGTCTCACCAGCCGTGCCATCTCGTAGGCCACGAGACCGATGTCGGCGGTCACGCCGGTGAGGACGGCGATGCAGGAGCCGTCCCCCGCGGCGGCCACGAAGAGGAACCCGTCGTCCATTTCAACCATGGTCTGGCGCACGCCGCCGGCACCGAAGTGCCGGCCCGCTCCCTTGGCCAGGCTGTGGAAGCCGGAAGCGACGGCGGCAAGGTGTTCGGCGTCTTCGCGGTCGAGTCCGTTCGACGCTCCGACGGCGAGTCCGTCGTTCGACAGCACCACGGCGTGCCGCACGTCGTGTACGCGTACGACCAGGTCGTCCAGCAGCCAGTCGAGTTCACGGGTCCGCCGGGTGGTCCCCGTGCCGGGATCCTGGATCATGCGGGGTCTCCTTCGGTGCTGTTGCCGGACGGCGGCTGCGGCGGTACCGGCCGGCCGGGACGACGGCCGCCGCCGCGCGACCAGCCGTCGCGGTATGCGGCCATGCGGTCCCGCACGGCCACGGGGGTGCGCTCCTCGTCACCGCGCAGCCGGCCGGGGCGCGCCGGCGGTTCCGCGGGGCTCCCGTCGCGCAGTTGGGGGGCGAGGCTGGCCTGCCGTACGCGCCGGGGAAGGTCGTCGGACTCCCCTGTCGGCTGCGGCGGGTGAATACCTTCCCTCTGCGCGGAGGCGTCGGCGGCGTCGGGAGCGTCGGGAGCGTCAGAGGATCGGTGCAGTCGCAGGGCCGGGGCTCCCGGAGGCCTGCCCGTCGTGGTGGTGCTCGTCGCCGCCGGTAGGGCGGACGTCAGCGCAGGCCGGTCGACCGGTGCGGGAACGGGCTCCTGCCGACCGCCGACGTCGGACACGCGCGCGTGCAGGCGCTCCTCGGGCCGGGCCGCCTCGTGTGCCGCCCCGGGAGGAGTTGCCGCCGTTTCGGTGTGCAGGAGCGCGGTGGGCAGCAGGACGACTGCGGTGGTGCCGCCGTAGGGGGAGGTCTTGAGGTGCACCTTGATGTCCTGCCGGGCGGCGAGCCGGCTGACGACGAACAGGCCGAGCCGGTCGCTCTCGAACAGGTCGAGCGTCTCGGACCGTGTGATGCGTTGGTTGGCCTCGGCGAGGGTGTCCTTGCCCATGCCGAGGCCGCGGTCCTCGACCTCGATCGCGTAGCCGTTGCCGACGGGTTCACCGGTGACCCGCACGCGCGTGTGGGGTGGCGAGAACTGGGCGGCGTTCTCGATGATCTCGGCCAGGAGGTGGGTGACGTCGGCGACGGCCGCGCCGACGACGGATGCCCCGGGGAGCTGTCGTACCTCCACGCGCGCGTAGTCCTCGACTTCGGAGACGGCGGCACGGACCACGTCGGTCAGGGAGACCGGCATGCGCCAGGCCCGTCCTGGCGCCGCGCCGGAGAGGATGATCAGGCTTTCGGCGTGGCGCCGCATGCGAGTGGTGAGGTGGTCGAGCCGGAAGAGGTCACTGAGTTCGTTCGGGTCGTCGGAACGGCGTTCCATGCTGTCCAGGAGGCTCAGTTGACGGTGGACGAGGATCTGGCTGCGGCGGGCGAGGTTGACGAACACCCCGGCGATGCCACCGGCGAGTTCGGCGCGTTCCACGGCGGCGCGCAGGGCGGCCCGGTGCACGGTGGCCAGCGCCTCGGCGACCTGCCCTGCCTCGTCCTCGGCGTGCGGCAGCGGCGGCGCCTCGGACCGGATGTCCATCTCTTCTCCCGCGCGGAGCCTGCGCATCGCATCGGGGAGTTTGTGCCGGGCGATCTCCAGAGCGCTGTCGCGCAGGCTCACCAGTTCGACCACCAGGCCACGGCCGATGCGGACGGAGATGACGAGTGACGCGGCGACGGCGAGGAGGCCGAACAGGACCGCGGCCCCGGCCGGAGTGAGCACACCGCGGGTGAACGGGTCGGCCCGGTCGGCGACCGCGCGTCCGGCGTCCTGCTCGATCGCCCGCATGCCGTCACGCACGCGCGCGTGTGCGCCGTTCCAGGTGGACCGGGGCGCCGTGGCCTCGACCGGCTGTCCCTGCGAACCGATGTCGAGCAGCCGGTCCTCCGTCGCACCCACGGTCATGTACGCGCTGCTGCCGGCCAGTTCCTGCCAGGCGGCGCGCTCGGAGCCGCGCAGATCGGTGACGGCGGACTCGGTCAGCGTGCGGCGCGTGTCGACGGCGCCGGTGAACAGGCGCAGCCGCTCCCCGCCGAGCCCGTCGGCCAGGCGGGCGCCGGCCAGCAGGGCGTCCTCCTGGGCCAGTGCCTCACCCGCGCGGGCGAACTCGACCAGCACGCGTGCGTCGGATCCCGGACCGGCGTCCTGGACGTCGCTCAGCGCACCGCCCACGGGGAAGGCCGCCGAGATGGCCGCCGTGTACCGGCGGTAGGCCTCCTCCCAGTCCGCGCGGTGGTCGAGTACGGCGGTACGCAGCGACGCCAGCCGTTCGGCGCCGCTGACGAACGCCTCGAGCCGCCGGGCCGCTCCGGCGGGCAGTTCCTCGCCGTCGGCGACGGTGTGGCGGTCGCCGAGCCGCAGTTCCCCGACCGCGCGGTCGGTGCGCGCGGACAGTTCCCGGTAGTCGGCGCCGGGCACCGACGACGGATCGGTGGCGTGGCGGACGGCTGCGTACCGCTCGGCCTGCAGGGCGGCGACGGCGGCGCTGACGGGCGCCCGGACGCGGGCGTCCACGCGCTGAACCTGCCGCAGCCGGGAGATGTCCTGTGCGGTGGTGACGGTGGCGTAGGCCCACAGGGCCAGCAGGGAGACGACGGGCACCATCAGGAGGCAGATGACCCTGGCGCGCACGGTGCGGGGCTGTACGCGCCCGCGCCACGCGCGCGTGGCGGGCGCGTCGGGTGTCTTGGGTGCCTCGCCCGCGGGCTCCGCCGGGCCCTCGTCCGCCGGTGGTCCGGCGTGCGCGCGACGGCCGCGCAGGGGCGGCTGGGGCGGCGTCCGGGCGCCTGCTTCGGGCACGGTACGGGCGGGGCTGGTACGGGGTGGACGCATGGCCTCCTCGCTCGGGACGGGGTCGGTGCGCTGTCGCCGGGCCCTGACGCCCGGATCCGCCGTTACGGGGCGGTGGTGGTCCCAGCGGGCTGGTGTTGCCGGGCCGAGGCGGACGCCCCGTGCTCCCCGGCCGTCGGCGACAGCGCGACGAAGGCCGATGTCAGGAAGAGGTAGGACCCGAGGCCTACGGCGAGGGGGAAGATGAACTGCATCGCCGTGGCCCCGGACAGCGCCTCGCCGGAGGGCGTGACCCGCACGCTCACCGCGTACATGCCCGTGTAGTGCATGCTGCTCACCGCCGCTCCCATGGTCAGTGAGGCGATGGTGACCGCGAGGGGCGACTCGGTGTTGAGCGCCGCCCACAGGGCCGCGGTGGCGGCTGCGACGGCTATGAGCACGGAGAGTCCCACGCGTACCGGGTCGTAGCTCACCTCGCCGTGCAGGCGCATGGCCGCCATGCCCAGATAGTGCATGCTCGCGACGCCGAGCCCCGTGGTGAGACCGCCGAGCATGAGTGCTCGCGCACGGTTGCGGCCGTAGCCGACGGCGAAGACGCCGGCGCAGACGACGAGTACGGCGACGAGCAGACTCACGAGGGTGAGCGGTACGTCGTATCTGATGTCGGTGCCGCTGACCCGGAAGCCGAGCATGGCGACGAAGTGCATCGTCCAGATGCCCGTGCCGATCGCCGAGGCCGCGGTCAGGAGCCAGTTGCGGCGCGTGCGCCCGGTGGCGGCCAGGGCGCGCACGGTGCAGCGCAGCCCGAGGGCTGCGCCGGTACAGGCCATCGCGTACGACAGCGCGGGGGTCAGCCAGCCCAGGGCGGCGTGGTGCAGGTGTCCCATGGCCCCGGGACGGTAGTCCCGGAACGGGCGCACAACGGGGGCGCATTTCGAAAGGTGTTGCTATCTGACGCAGAGGAGCGCTGGAACGATCGCGTCATGCTCGAACGTGTGCGCTGCGGCATCATCCGCGCTCTCGGGGGGATCATGCGAAGCATGAGCGACGACCACACGCACGTGCAGGAATTCTTCGGTTCCCGGGCCGCCGACTGGGACCGCCGGTTCCCCGACGACGGACCGGCCTACGCGGCCGCGGTCGCCGAACTCGGACTTCGGAAAGGTGATCGCGTGCTGGACGCGGGGTGCGGCACCGGGCGCGCCCTGTCCCCTTTGCGTGCGGCGGTGGGGCCGTCGGGGCTGGTCGTCGGCGCCGATCTGACGCCTGCCATGCTTCGGGCCGCCGTACGGGCCGGGAGGGACCGTGACGGGCGCCTGCTGCTGACCGACGTGGCCGCGCTGCCGCTGCGTTCGCGGTCGCTCGACGCGGTCTTCGCTGCGGGTCTCATCGCCCACCTGCCCGACCCGGCCGGAAATCTGCAGGAGTTGGCCCGCGTCGTGCGTCCCGGTGGTGTGCTGGCGCTCTTCCACCCGATCGGCCGGGCGGCGCTCGCGGCCCGGCAGGGGCGGCAGCTCACTCCGGGCGACCTGCGTGCCGAGCCCAACCTCCGCCCGCTGCTGGCCGGTTCCGGGTGGGACATGACGGCATACGTCGACGAGGACGCCCGTTTCCTGGCCCTGGCGGTCCGCGCGGGCTGAGTCAGTCCCGCCCGTCGACCACCGCCGCTAACGCGTCGGGGCGGTCGAGCATGACGTTGTGCCCGGCTCCCGGCGCGGTCGTCACGCGCACGTCCGCTGCTTCCAGGGCCTCCCGGCCCTCCAGTTCACCACTGAGTTCGCTCTGAAGGTACACACGCTCCATCGCGAGCCCCTCGAGAAGCATGCGCGTGACAGGATCCGATCCCCGGCAGAGCCCGACGGCGGAGCGGTGCATGGCGCGGGGATCGGCCAGCCGCATCGTCGCCGCCCACCGGGGGCCGACGTCCTCCAGCACGCGCGCGTGGCCGCCGTCGACGAAATCGTCCTCCTTGTAGGAGGCGATCGAACGCCTGGAGAAGGCGGGCCTCCTCGCGCGGACCACGCAGCCCGGCTCCGTGGCCGCGCCGCGTCACGTTCTCACGCTCACCGAGGAGGGCCGGCGGGAGTTGCGCCGACGGCGACCGGCCACTGAGTGCCGAGGAGCTGGACGACCCGTTCCGGCATGGCGTCCTGCCCGTCGCGCGGGCCACCTCACGTGCCGAACTCAGCTGGCTGCGCGAGACGATCGCTTCACTCGACGGCTGACGTGTCGATGTCGCGGACCGGGCAGCCCCGGGCGCCGGGGACCGGGCGGGTGCCCAGCTCCGCCAGCCGGTAGCCCTTCGGATAGCCCTTGATCTCCCTGTTCTGACGGGCATGGTGCGGAGCACGCCTCGGCGGCAGCAGGCGGACCGCGCGCCCGCGCAGCCTGACGGCGCGGCGCACGACCGCGCGGGTGACGGGGCTCGGAGGGGCGTAACCGAAGGCCCGCAGGAGGGGCTCGTCGAGCAGGGCGAGGGTCCCGGCGCGCAGGAGCGGTGCGAGGGGGCGCGGATACCAGGAGGCCATGAGGTCGAGTGTGGCGTCGGAGACGCGACGCCCGCCCTCGTCCCAGGCGAAGTGGGCCTCCTCGTAGGCGTCGAGACAGGCTTCGAACTCCTCGTAGGAACCGGGAATGTCCTTGATGCCCATGTGCCGGCCCAGGGTGCGGTAGTGGACGGCGGAGGCGACGGTCTCGTGGCGCGACAACCGGCGCCATCCATAGGCGTCGATCCAGCGTTTGGGGATCACGACGAACGTGCACAGGACGTACCGCATGTCGTCGTTGGTGATGTCGTAGCTGCGGTGCATCCGGTTGATGCGCCGGATCGCCGTGCGGCCCTGCTCGCTGTCGAAGCCGTGCTCGACGACGGCGTCGAGCAGCAGCGCCGTGTCGTCGTACCGCTTCTGGGGCCGTTCGGTGAACTCCGCCGTCTCGGCGAGCAGCCGGCCGATGCTCGGCACGGCGTAGGTACGGTAGAGCGCCAACTCCAGGGCGCGGGCGAAATCCCAGGGGAACTCATGGGCGGAGGACAGCCGGTAGATCTCCGAGGCGTTCTCGTAGGGATCCATGCGCCTGATCCGTGCCAGTAGTTCGAAGCGCCGCACCATCGTCGCCCCCTTCTGCCGTCGGAACTTCAACTCTACGTTGAGCAGCAGGAGATGTACCGTCAGACAGGGTGATCGCAAGGGGAGGGTGGTCCACTTGTTCGGCAGGATCCGCGAGGCTTGGGAAAGATCTCGTACCGCTCGGCGCACGGAAGCGTCCAAGGAGGGGGGTGCGGGGGGCGGGCCGCGTTCGCACAACCTGTTCGAGGCCGCTGCCGCCTACGTCTCGGCGTGTGTGGACGACGACCAGGACCGGATCGACGAGGCGGCGGGCCGGGTGTCGCCGGAGGCCCTGTCCTTCGGGGTCAACGAACTGGCGTGCCGGGCCGTGATCGCACTCGCGCGGGAACGGGACGAGCCCCCGCGGGACGTGGCCCGCGCACTCCTGGGGCTGCCGGTGACCTGAGTGTCGTTCCTCGGCGCCGAGCGGTCGATTCGCCCCTGTCCAACCGGAAAGCTGCAGCTCGGGTGCGTCTGGGAGTCGTGACAAGGGCTTCCCGGGCACACTAGGGTGCCCGCCATTGGACGAACCGATGGGGAGGCTGGGATGGCCGGGACGGACGAGGACACCGTCGCCGCCGCGGACGATGCGCTCTATGTGCTCACGGCGGTGCTGCTGACGCCGGCGAAGTTTCCGAGTGTGCTGGGCGACGACTACCCGGAGGCGTGCGCCGCGCTCGGTCTCCCACCGCTGGCCGACGGCTACGGCCTGGTACTCGGTCAGGACAGTGACGGCGCCCGGTGGACCGTCGTCGTCGACGACGTCTCCCTGGTCGCCGTCGCCGTGGCGTCCTGGGACTGCGGCATGGAGTACGACCTGTCTCCGGACGAGCGTACGGTCGTCACCGCGCTGCCCGGCTGGCCTCTCGCGGTCGCTGTGGCGGCACCCGGTGTGCCCGTGCCGCACGACCCGGGGCCCGAGTCCGCCGACCAGCCCGCTCTGTGCCCGCCGGACACCACTGTCTGGGGTCCGGCTCAGCGCCGTCTGGGTGCCGACGAGATCGCCCTGCAGTGGGCACAGTGGCGGGAGCAGATCGACGACGCGGAGTTCCCGACGCCGGGCGGCGCCACCGGTTCCGCGGCCGACGCCCCCGACGGCGACGGTGTAGCCGATGCGAGCACCGGCGAGGGCGCGCAGGCCGCCGTGGGCGGGGCCGTCGCCACGGACGACCGGACGGTCGCGGGGACCTCCGGGCACGACGGCGTCCGGCGGGTTCTCGCGGAGGCCCGCGCCTACGTCGACACGCCGCCGCCGCTCGGCCGGGTCCGGTCGTCGTTCGCGCCGGGGGACGCACGGACGCTGCGTGCGGACGGCCCCGGCTGGTCGCTCGTCGCCAGGACCGACGACATCGCGTTCATCCTGCTCGACGAGGAGCCCGGTGAGGTGCTGCCGGTGGGGCGTGGACCGTCGCTGCCCGGACTCCTGGCGGCCCTCGACAAGATGGCCGTACGGCCGAGCTGAGCGGGGACAGGGAAGGCGTTCCACCGCCGGGAGCCGAGGAACCACGGGTCCCCGGCTGTCTTCAACCGCCATGGTCCGCCCTCCGCGCATGTGGCGCCGGCCCATGGAACAGGTCGTGGTGGGCCCGCACGATGGGGCAGCCCTCAGCTCCACTTCCCCGTCGTGCTCGGAGGACCCGATGCGTCTGTCCCGTGGTGTCCCGTTTCTCGCCGCCGCTCTGACCGCCGTCGCGCTCACCGGACCGTCTCCCACCGCCGCCGCGGCCGACGCCGGCACACACTGCGCCCGGAAGGAGCATGTGCGGGTACCGGGCGCGGCTGTTCAGCGCAGCGCCTGCCTGGGCGATCTGACGACCACGGGGCTGGCGGGGACCCCGTACACCGACCTCGCGGACCAGGCCGGGCTGACGGCTGGCGGCACCAGGACGCCGTCCGGGGTTCCCGGCATCCAGGTCGACGGGTACTTCCCGGATTCCTCGCATTTCAATGCCACGCACGGCTGGCGGCACGACGCCCAGTTCGTGATCCGGCTGCCGGATCACTGGAACGGCGGCCTGGTGGTGACGGGGGCACCGGGCACCCGCAAGCAGTACGCCATGGACAAGGCGATCTCCGACCGCGTACTGGCGCAGGGGTACGCCTACGCCGCGACCGACAAGGGCAACAGCGGAACGGACTTCTACCGGGACGGCAAGCACCCCGGAGACGCGGTCGCCGAGTGGAACACACGGACCACCCAGCTCACCCGGGCCGCCCGGCGGGTCGCCGCGCAGCGCTACGGACGCGCGCCACGGCGCACGTACGTCGCCGGCATCTCCAACGGCGGCTATCTCACCCGCTGGCAGCTGGAGAACCACCCCGAGCTCTACGACGGCGGCGTGGACTGGGAGGGGGCACTGTGGACCTCCGACGGCCCCAATCTGCTCACCTCGCTTCCGGCGGCGGTGGCCCGGACCTTGGGCGCGGCCCGGGACGAGGATCTGTACGCGGTGGGGTTCGCACGCGGGTCGGAGTTTCTGTGGCCATACCACGAGAACGCCTACTGGGGCGTGACGCAGAAGATCTACCGGGCCGACTTCGACCCGGCCTACGACCCCCACTGCCCCGGGGCCGGCGCCGGGACCTCACTCGAGGAGATCCTGGCGCCGTGCCCCTCTGACGCGGCGTACGACTACGCGGCACGCCCTGCCTCCGTCCACCGCGCGGTGGCACGAGTGGCACTGACCGGACGCATCGGGAAGCCGCTGATCACGCTGCACGGCGATCTGGACGCCCTGTTGCCCAAGGCCGCCGACTCCGACGTCTACGCCCGGATGATCGACGCGAGCGGGCGGGGCGGGCTGCACCGCTACTACACGATTCGGGGCGGAACCCACGTCGACGGGCTGTACGACACGTATCCCGACAGGCTGCGGCCGATCCTCCCCTGCTTCCGGTCCGCCTTCGACGCGCTGACCGGGTGGGTGGAGCGGGGCACCCTGCCGCCCGCGGACCACACGGTCGGCGAGCCCGCGGGCGGCGACGTGCTCAATTCCTGCGGTCTGGCCGAGCCGGCCACGTCGCGGCGTTAGCGCTTCAACGGCCTATCTCCTTGCGCGAGACACGGCGCAGCCTGCGCCGCTGGGAGGGGTCCAGGGCGAGGTAAGCGGCGGCCGGGACTCCCAGAACTATCAGCAGGGCAGCCCACCAGGGCAGCCAGATCAGCAGGATGAGTCCGGCCGCCACACCCCCCGCTGCGACCTTGGCGTTGTTCGACATGGTGTCGCCTCCTTCGCGGCCACTGCCGCTCTCTGTCCTGAAAACGGGCCCGCGCTCCCGGCAGTTCCGTACCTCGACCCTGAGAACCCCCTGAGGAACGACCCCTACGGGCCCCCGAGAGCTCGTCGGCGACCGAGTCCGGAGAGGCACCGAAGAAGCCCTTCCCCTTCTGAATAGTGACCCATTGAATAGTGACCCATGCCACACCTGGATCGCAGCCCGCAGCTCCGACAATCGGGTATGATCGGCCGCCGCGTCTCGGCTAGTCAAATTTGAGGAATACATCATCGCTGCGCAGAACGCTTCTCCCACTCCCTCCGAGATCTCCGCACTCGTCGGCTGCTGCGCTGTTTTCCTGCCCGGCGACCCGGGCCGCACCGGCACGGTCGCGTTCTGGCGGCCCGACGGCGAAGCACCCGGCGCCCTCCCGTCGGGGACTGCGGGAAGCCTGACGGTCGTACTGCCCGACGGCGACGGCGTGGAAGCGGTGAGCGTGCCCGCGGTGCTGCTGCCGGTACGGGCCGCTCTGCCGGTGCTCACGCGCGCGCGTGCCGGCGCCGACGGCCACCGGGCGTCGGTCTTCTGGGGCGCGGTCGCCGTCGAGGCCCTGCATCTCGTGGCGCGCGGGCTGTTGCTGCCCGGCCTGTCCGCGGCCGACCACGACGTCTGGCGCGCGGGCCCACTGGATGCGGAGGAGACCGAGCGGGTCCGCCATCTCGCCGCCGCCATGCCTCCCGAGGCGTACGCGGTCCCGATGGACGGCACCGATCCCCTGCGACTGCCCGACCCGGAAGGCCTGGTGCGATCCTTCCTGGACGCCGTCGCGGACACGCTGCCCCGCTCCCCCGCCGCCGAACTCCTGACGGCCGGGCCCGCCTTCGCCTCGTGGGAGCCCCGGCGGTCGCCCGAATTGCGTGAGTGGGCCTCGGACGTCGCCGCGGCACACGACACGGGCGTGCGGCTGTCACTGCGCGTCGAGGTGCGAGGGCTGTCTGCGTCGGCTGCCGCGGACGTCCGGCCGGCGTTCCGGGTGGTGCCCCAGGTGCACAGCGTCAGCGATCCCGCACTCGTCGCGGACACCGCTCAGGTGTGGGCCGGCGCCGTGGGCGAGGCGTTCGGCACGCGCGCGCGGATGGACGCCCTGCTGGCCCTGCGCCGGGCGGCACGGGCCTGGCCCTCCCTCACGCCCCTGCTGTCGGCGGCCGTTCCGCACGCCGTCGAGCTCACCGACGAAGAGATCACCGAGCTTCTCGGAGTCGGCACCCGGGCTCTCGCCGGCGCCGGAGTCGACGTGCACTGGCCGAGGGAGCTGGCCCGCGACCTGACCGAGCACGCCGAGGTGGGACCGCCCGACAGCGACCCGGCCTCGCGTGCGGCCGCGTCCGAGGCCGGGTCGTCGTTCCTGTCCGCCGACGCGCTGCTCGCCTTCAACTGGACGTTCGCCCTGGGCGGCGAGGGCCTCACGCGCGAGGAGTTGGACCTGCTCGCCGAGGCCAACCGCCCCGTCGTGCGCCTGCGCGATCAGTGGGTGCTCGTCGACCCCGAGGAGGCCCGCCGCGCCCGCGCCCGACAGGACCACAAGGTCACGCCGGTCGACGCGCTCGCCGCGGCCCTGACGGGCTCGACGGAGGTCGACGGACGCCGCGTGGAGGTGCGCCCCACGGGGTGGCTGGCGACCCTGCGGGAACGCCTCGCCGACCCCGAGGCGCAGGAGGCCGTGTCGCAGCCCGCAGCCCTCGACGCCACGCTGCGCGATTACCAGCGACGGGGCCTCGGCTGGCTGGTGCGCATGACGTCTTCGGGACTCGGCTGCTGTCTTGCCGACGACATGGGGCTCGGGAAGACCATCACGCTGATCGCCCTCCATCTGCACCGGCAGACGGACGGTGACGCCGCCGGTCCCACTCTGGTGGTCTGCCCGACCTCCCTGATGGGCAACTGGCAGCGGGAGATCGAGCGGTTCGCGCCCGGAACGCCGGTACGCCGCTTCCACGGCGCCCGCCGCGACCTCGACGACCTGGCGGACGGCGAGTTCGTTCTGACCACCTACGGCACCATGCGTCTGGACAGCGACCGGCTCTCCGCCGTGCCATGGGGCATGGTCGTGGCGGACGAGGCTCAGCACGTGAAGAACCCGTACTCCGAGACAGCGCGGCAACTGCGCACCATCGGCGCACGCGCGCGTGTGGCGCTCACCGGCACACCTGTGGAGAACAACCTCTCGGAACTGTGGGCCGTCCTCGACTGGGCCACCCCGGGACTGCTGGGCCGCCTCGGTACCTTCCGCCGGCACTACGCCCAGGCCGTCGAGGGCGGACAGGATCCGGCCGCGGCGGAGCGACTGGCCCGGCTCGTACGGCCCTTCCTGCTGCGACGGCGCAAGTCGGACCCCGGAATCGCACCGGAGCTGCCGCCCAAGACCGAAACGGACCATCCCGTATCGCTGACCCCGGAGCAGACGGGCCTGTACGAGGCGGTGGTGCGCGAGGCACTCGCGGAGATCGCCGGGGCCGATCACATGGCGCGGCGCGGCATGATCGTGAAGCTGCTGACGAGCCTCAAGCAGATCTGCAACCACCCGGCACAGTTCCTGAAGGAGGGCCAGCCGAAGATCACCGGCCGCTCCGGGAAGCTGGAACTGCTGGACGAGTTGCTCGACACGATCCTCGCCGAGGAGGCGAGCGTGCTGGTCTTCACTCAGTACGTGCAGATGGCGCGGCTCCTCGAGCAGCATCTGGTCGCGCGCGGCGTGTCGTCGCTGTTCCTGCACGGCGGCACGTCCGTGACCGCACGGGAGTCGCTGGTGCGGCGGTTCCAGGACGGCGAGGTCCCGGTCTTCCTTCTGTCGCTGAAGGCGGCCGGCACCGGACTGAACCTCACGCGCGCGGAGCACGTCGTGCACTACGACCGCTGGTGGAACCCGGCCGTCGAGGCACAGGCCACCGACCGTGCCTACCGCATCGGGCAGACCCGCCCCGTGCAGGTGCACCGGCTGATCGCCGAGGGGACCATCGAGGACCGCATCGCCGCGCTGCTGAACCGCAAGAGGGAACTCGCCGACGCCGTTCTGGGCACGGGCGAGGCGGCACTCACGGAACTGACGGACGCGGAACTGGCCGACCTGGTCGAGCTGCGAGGGGGTACGCGATGACTCGGTACGACAACGACGTGGAACGGACGTTCCTCGCGCTGCCGCCCGCGCAGGGACGGGGCTTCGCGCAGACCTGGTGGGGCCGCGCCTGGCTGAAGGCGCTGGAGGACGCGGCGATGGACACGGCGCAGGTGAAGACGGGGCGCCGCCTCGCGCGGGCGGGAGCGGTAGGCGCGGTTTCGGTGCGGCCGGGGCGCATCACCGCGGTCGTCCAGGACCGGGACCGTACGGCGCATCGGGCCGACGTCCTGCTGGAGCAGCTCTCCGACACACAGTGGGATCACTTTGTCGACATGGCGATCGAGCGGTCCGGGCATGTCGCGGCGCTGCTGGACCGCGACATGCCGCCGCATCTGGTGGAGGACGCCGCGGCCGCGGGCATCGACCTGCTGCCGGGCATGGGCGACTTGGAACCGGAGTGCGACTGCGGCGCCTGGGACCACTGCGGGCACACCGCGGCGCTCTGCTACCAGGTCGCCAGGTTGCTGGACCAGGACCCCTTCGTCCTGCTGCTGATGCGGGGGCGTGCGGAGAACGCCGTTCTCGACGCCTTGCAGACACACGGCTCCGCCCCCGCGGAGGAGGTCGCTTCCCGGACGGAGGGCGTGGACGCCGCCGAGGCGTACGCGGTGGGGCAGGTGCTGCCTCCGTTGCCCGCACCGCCCGGCCTCCGGGTGGGTCCGGGTGTACCTCCGTCCCTGGAGACGGAGGTGGCGCCCCCGCCTGGCGTCGACCCGTCCGACCTGGCCTTCTTGGCCTCGCGGACGGCGGCGGAGGCCCACCGTCTGCTCGCCGAAGCCCTGCGGAGCGGGCACGGCCGGCAGGCCGTGGGCCCGGAGCCGACTGTGGCGCAGGATGCGGTGCGCCTGGCCGCGGGAGATCCCGGACCGGGCATGCTGGACCGCCTCGGCGAGGGCTCGGGGCGCACCCCGGAGGAACTGGCCGTGGCCGTACGCGCGTGGCGGCTCGGCGGCGCGGCTGCTCTGTCCGTGCTCGAGGAGGGGTGGGCGGTGGAGGGCGACACGCTCGCACGCGCGCGTGCGGCACTGGAGTCGGCCTGGGAGGAGGACGAGCGCCCCTCGTTGCGGGCGCGGGCCAACCGGTGGACCGTCGTCGGCGCGCCGCACCAGCTCCGCCTGGACCCCGACGGGCGCTGGTGGCCGTACCGCAGGGAGCACGGCCGATGGGTCCCCGTCGGCGGCGCGGCCCGGGACCCGGCGACGGCCCTGGCGTCGGCGGCCCTCGCCACGGGGGACGAGCCCTGACATCCCGTCCTGTCCTGCCTTGCCCCGCCTCCTCGTCTCTTTCCCGTCCCGTAACGACGCGCACGGGTTCGGGCTGTTGACGCCCCGCACACGCTCCGGCCCCGTCCGCGATGGAGGGGGCCGGAGCGTGCACACGGGGGCCGGCCCGATCAGCGAGCGCCGAGCGGGCCGGAGCGCGCACACGGGGCCAGCCCGATCAGCGAGCGCCGAGGAGGTGGTCCATGGCGAGCTGGTCGAGGTGCTCGAAGGCCATGCCGCGCGCGGCGGCCGCGTCCACGTCGAAGGTGTCGTAGGCGCTCCGGTCGGCCAGCAGGGCGGCGAGACCGTCCTCGGCGGTGGGACGGGCCAGCTCGTCCAGCCGGGCCGCGGCCAGCGCCTCCTGCACCTGCGGGTCGGCACGGAAGGCCGCCGCCCGGTCCTTGAGGATCAGGTAGTTGCGCATGCAGCCGGCCGCCGACGCCCACACGCCGTCGAGGTCCTCGGTCCGCGGCGGCTTGAAGTCGAAGTGCCGCGGACCCGCGTACCCGGCCCGCTCCAGCAGGTCGACGAGCCAGAACGCGGCCCGCAGGTCGCCCGCGCCGAACCGCAGGTCCTGGTCGTACTTGATGCCCGACTGGCCGTTGAGGTCGATGTGGAAGAGCTTGCCCGCCCACAGCGCCTGGGCGATCCCGTGGGGGAAGTTGAGACCGGCCATCTGCTCGTGGCCGACCTCCGGGTTCACCCCGTACAGCTCCGGCCGCTCGAGACGCTCGATGAACGCCAGGGCGTGTCCCACCGTCGGGAGCAGGATGTCACCGCGCGGCTCGTTGGGCTTCGGCTCGATCGCGAACTTCAGGTCGTAGCCCTGCTCGGTGACGTACTCACCCAGCAGGTCGAAGGCCTCCTTCATCCGGTCCAGGGCGTCCCGCACGTCCTTGGCCGCGCCGGACTCCGCGCCCTCCCGGCCGCCCCAGGCCACGTAGACGCTCGCGCCCAACTCGACCGCGAGGTCGATGTTGCGGATCGTCTTGCGCAGCGCGTAACGGCGCACGTCCCGGTCGTTGGCCGTGAAGGCGCCGTCCTTGAACACGGGGTGCGTGAACAGGTTGGTCGTCGCCATCGGCACCTTCATGCCGGTCGCGTCCAGCGCCTGCCGGAACCGCTTGACGTGCGACTCCCGCTCGGTGTCGCTCGACCCGAAGGGGATCAGGTCGTCGTCGTGGAACGTGACGCCGTACGCGCCCAGCTCCGACAGACGCCGCACGGACTCCGCCGGGTCCAGGGCCTGCCTGGTGGCGTCACCGAACGGGTCACGGCCCTGCCAGCCGACCGTCCACAAACCGAACGTGAACCTGTCCTCGGGAGTGGGCTGGTAGTTCATTCCGCGGCTCCTCACTCGCTGCCGATCACTCGCTGCCGACTATTTCGTCATGGCGCTTTACAAATTAGTATGCACACACGGTCCTGGGAAGGGACAAGGTGTCCCCGAAGGAGTGAAGTCCGGGTCCCAGGACCCGCCGGAAGAGGGAGAAGCCCGATGTCAGCAGCCGAGGGTCCGCTCGTCGTCGGCGTGGACACGTCCACCCAGTCCACCAAGGCACTGGTCGTCGACGCGGCCACCGGCCGGGTCGTCGCGAGCGGCCAGGCGCCCCACACCGTGTCCTCCGGGACCGGCCGGGAGAGCGATCCCCGCCAGTGGTGGGACGCGCTGAGCGAGGCCCTGAGCCAGTGCGGCGAGGCCGCCCGCGAGGCCGCCGCGGTGTCCATCGGCGGGCAGCAGCACGGTCTGGTCACGCTGGACGCGCAGGGCGAGCCGGTGCGCCCCGCCCTGCTGTGGAACGACGTGCGCTCGGCCCCTCAGGCCCGCCGTCTGATCGACGAGCTGGGCGGCGCCAAGGCCTGGGCGGAGCGCACGGGCAGTGTGCCCAGCGCCTCCTTCACGGTCACCAAGTGGGCCTGGCTGGCCGAGCACGAGCCGGACGCGGCGCGCGCGGTCAAGGCCGTACGCCTCCCCCACGACTACCTCACCGAGCGCCTCACCGGTGAGGGGACCACCGACCGCGGCGACGTGTCCGGCACCGGCTGGTGGGCGTCGGGCACGGAGGCGTACGACGAGGGGATCCTCGCGCGCGTGGGGCTCGATCCGGCGTTGCTGCCCCGGGTTGTCCGGCCCGGTGAGGTGGCCGGTACCGTGCGCGACGGCCACGGCCTGCCGTTCTCCAAGGGCACCCTGGTCGCCGCCGGGACCGGCGACAACGCGGCCGCCGCGCTGGGCCTCGGACTGCGCCCCGGCGTCCCCGTGATGAGCCTCGGCACGTCGGGCACGGTGTACGCGGTGTCGCAGCGCCGGCCCGCCGACCCGACCGGCACCGTGGCCGGCTTCGCCGACGCGCGCGGCGACTGGCTGCCGCTGGCCTGCACCCTCAACTGCACGCTCGCCGTCGACCGCGTCGCTGCCCTGCTGCACCTGGACCGGGAAGCCGTCGAGCCCGGCACCGACGCCACGCTCCTGCCCTTCCTGGACGGCGAGCGCACCCCGAACCTCCCGCACTCCTCCGGCCTCCTGTACGGGCTGCGCCACGACACGACCGCCGGCCAGCTGCTCCAGGCCGCGTACGACGGCGCCGTCCACTCGCTGCTCGGCGCGCTCGACCTGGTCCTCGACGCCGACGCGGATCCGTCCGCGCCGCTGCTCCTGATCGGCGGCGGCGCCCGCGGGGCGGCCTGGCAGCAGACGGTACGGCGGCTGTCGGGGCGCCCGGTCCAGATCCCGGAGGCCAGGGAACTGGTTGCGCTCGGTGCCGCCGCGCAGGCGGCCGGCCTGCTGACCGGCGAGGACGCGGCCGCGGTCGCCCGGCGTTGGAACACGGCCGCGGGGCCGGTGCTCGAGGCAGTGGAACGGGACGAGGCGACGCTGAACAGGATCACCGGGGTAGTCTCCGACGCGGCACCACTGCTGGAAGGGGACGCGGCCTCCCACTGAGGACGCGCTCGCACGAGCGGGTCCACCGGCCGACACCCGTGAACCGTTCCTGCGGGGCGCCGCAGGAACGGGGCGCCCTCAGATCGGGACGGGGCAGGGCACCGCGACCGGCGCGTCCCGCCGTCAACCGCCGGGCACGTGGACCGCGACCAGTGGTCACCGGCCGAGGTCCCGTTCCGGGTGCCGGCCGCGACCCGCTCCGGCGGGACGGCGGCCCGGGACCGGACCGAGCGACGACAGACCAAGGACTGACGGAGGCATGACCGCACCGCCGCACGAAGCCCACCCGGCCCGCCCCGGGCGCGCGCTGCCGGACACCCAGCAGGGAATGCGCCGCCGCAATCTCGCGCGCGTGATGCACGCCGTCAGCGCCGAGGGCCCGCTGTCCCGGGCCGCCGTCGCCTCACGGATCGGGCTGACGCGAGCCGCGGTGTCGACCCTCGTGGACGAACTCGTCCGCTCGGGCCTGCTGGAGGAGCTGGGCCCCGAACGCCCCGGCCGCGTGGGCCGGCCCGGGTCCGCGCTCGCCGTCAGTGCGCGGGGCCCGGCCGGCATCGGGGCGGAGGTCGGTGTCGACCATCTCGCGGTCTGCGCGGTCGACCTGCGCGGGCAGGTACGCGCGCGTGCCGTACGGCACGGGAGCAACCGGGGCCGTTCGCCGGAGCCGGTACTCGAGCAGCTCACCGGCCTGGTGGGGCAGGTCGTCTCGGAGGCGGAGGCCGAGGGACTGTGGCCGGCCGGGCTCGCGGTCGCCGTGCCGGGTCTCGTGGCACGGGACGGCCGGACCGTCGTACGCGCCCCGAACCTGGACTGGCACGACGCGGACCTCGGCGCGCTGCTGCCCGCGGATATACCGCTGACCGTGGACAACGAGGCCAACTTCGGCGCACTCGCCGAACTCTGGCTCCGTGACGGCACCCCCCAGGACTTCTTGCATGTCTCGGCCGAGATCGGCATCGGTGCGGCCGTGGTGTTCGACGGCCGGCTGCTTCGCGGTACCCGCGGATTCGCTGGTGAGCTCGGTCATGTGCCGGTCCGTCCCGACGGGCCGGAGTGCGCTTGCGGCGGGCGAGGGTGCCTGGAGCAGTACGCGGGCGAGAAGGCGGTACTGCGCGCGGCGGGCGTGGGACCCGGGGAAGACCGGGTCGGGCTGCTCGCGGGGCGTGCCGCGGAGGGCGACGAGGACGTACGGCGTGCCCTGCGCGAGGCGGGCACGGCGCTCGGCATCGCCCTCACCGGTGCGGTCAACCTGCTGGACCCCGAGGGAGTGGTGCTGGGCGGCGCCCTGGCCGGACTCGCGCCCTGGCTGGTGCCGTCACTGCGCGACGAACTCGCCCGGCGCACGGCCGGCCCGGCCTGCCCGGTCGCGGTGTCGGAACTGGGCCCGCAGGGACCACTGCTCGGCGCCGCACACTCCGTGGTGCGGGCCGTCCTGGACGACCCGGGCGCGGTGGCGGAGCGGGCCTGACACCCACCGCGCCCCGCCACCGGCGACCACGGAGCGATCGCACGGCACTGTGCCACACGTCGGCCACATGCTGCGACGACCGTCGCGGTGACGGCTGAACCGCACCGCCGGAGGATTCACCGAGGAGCTGCCCCGCACCCCCCGTTCACTCGATCGAGTGAGCGCGGTGTCCACAAGGCGGCGGCTGTCCACGGAACGGCGCGGCGCTCTACTGCACAACCCCCGGTCCCCGTACGGTGATTCACGCGGACGCACCTCGCCCACGGGGCGGTCGGACGTCCGCGTCGGCGTTCTGCTCCGCAACCATGTCGCTCCGTCATGTCGAACAGTTGAGCACCCACCCCCCACCGGGCCCAGAGCCCCACCGACGAAAGGGCAATCCCCATGGACAGGGAAAGGACAGCACCCGTTCCGACCAGGCGGCGGCTCCTGAAGGGTGCCGCGCTGGCCACCGTCCCGTACACCCTGCTCTCCGGTACACGGGCCGCAGCACAGGTACGTGCCGTCGACTACCCCGCCGCCGAATGGCAGCCGGCGAGCGCGTCCAACTACAGCCGATCGAGCCGCCCCACGGCCTATCCCGTCGACTACGTGGTCGTCCACGTCACACAGGAGACGTACGCCGACGCCCTGTCCATCTTCCGCGATCCGGAGAAGCAGGTGTCCGCGCACTACGTCGTGCGGTCCTCCGACGGGCACGTGGCGCAGTGTGTCCGTGAGGCGGACATCGCCTGGCACGCGGGCAACTGGGACTACAACACCCGCAGCATCGGGATCGAACACGAGGGCTGGGTGGACCGGCCCGAGTACTTCACCAACGCCCTGTACGAGCAGTCGGCCCGGCTCACCGCGGCGATCTGCACCGCCTACGGCATCCCCAAGGACCGCACGCACATCATCGCGCACCACGAGGTACCCGGCAGCGACCACACGGATCCGGGACCCTTCTGGGACTGGACCCGCTACATCAGACTGGTCAACTTCGCCTGACCTGCTCGCCGGTCTTCGTCCCGTCCGCTCGGGATGCCACATTCGGGTGATCCGGCTGGTCGAAGTGGTTGTCCGTGCGTATCCACGGAGTCACGATGTCCCAAACCGCAACAGCGTCCGGGGAGGCCGAGTTGACTGATTCATGGCTGGCTCTGGAACCGGGGGCCGACCCCGTGGAGCGTGCGCGGACACTGCGCCGGGCCCACGAGACGTTCACCGAAGCGGGGACGGTGCCCCGGCCCGTGCGCGCCGTGGTGGCGGATTCGTGGCGGCGATCCGTCCGGGCGGGTGTCGGCCCGGACGGCACCGCGAGCGTGGAGCTGATGGACGGTGACCTCGGCGCCTACCGGTCCGAACACCCGCTGGCGCGGGTGATGCCGCTGGTCCGGGAGCTCCTGGGCACGTTCGCCGCCGACGGCGAGCATCTGCTCGCGGTGTGCGACGCGCACGGCAGGCTGTTGTGGGTCGAGGGGCATCCGGCCACCCGACGCCGGGCGGGACGGATGAACTTCGTGCCCGGGGCCCGCTGGGCGGAGTCGGCCGTCGGGACGAACGCACCGGGCACGGCGGTGGCCGTCGGACGTCCGGTGCAGGTCTTCGCGGCCGAGCACTTCATACGCCGGGTCCAGCCCTGGACCTGCGCCGCCGCTCCGGTGCACGATCCCCGCACGGGGCGGGTGCTGGGCGCCGTGGACATCACCGGTGGGGACGGTCTGGCGCATCCGCACAGCCTGGGTTTCGTACAGGCCGTGGCACGTGCCGCGGAGTCGCAGCTGGCGCTGCTCACTCCCGAGCGGCCCGGGACCGAGTCGGCCGAACTGACCGCGCTCGGCCGGGACGAGGCCCTGCTGAGCGCGGACGGTCGCCGGGTCCGGTTGAGCCGGCGGCACAGCGAGATCGTCGTGCTGCTGGCCCACCACCCGGAGGGCGTGACCGGCGACGAGTTGCTGTGTGCGCTCTACGAGGACGAGGCGGTGCCGCCGGTGACGCTGCGGGCCGAACTGGCCCGGCTGCGGGGCATCCTGGGACCCGGCCGGCTGGCCTCCCGGCCGTACCGGCTCACGATGCCCGTCGAGACCGACGCCGCCGTCGTCGAACGTCGGCTGCGGGCCGGTGCGGTCACGGCGGCCGCGACGGAGTACGCGGGTCCACTGCTGCCCGGCTCCCAGGCTCCGGCGGTGAAACGGCTCAGGCGCCGGCTGGCCGACGGTCTGCGGGCAGCGCTGATCGCCTGTGGCGATCCCGACCTGCTGGCCGACTGGGCACACGCACCGTGGGGGGAGGACGATCTCGACGTATGGCGCGCGCTCGCGGCGGTCCGGCCCACGGCGGCGACCAGCTCCCGGCTCGCGGCGCTGGAGTCCGAGCTGACGGCGGCGGACATGTGGTGAGCGCCCGCCGGCCGGCGGCGCTCCGGGAAACCGGGCGGTGACGACGGCGCACGCAACGTCACTGCAACGTCCCGCTTCCTAGCCTCACGCGCAGAGCTGTCCAACGGCGGGCAGCGCTCGTTGAGGGAGGCACACAGGATGACCCGTTACGCGGCGCCCGGCACCGAGGGCGCGATCGTCTCCTATCAGTCGCGCTACGACCACTTCATCGGCGGGGAGTACGTGCCGCCGGCGCGCGGGCAGTACTTCGAGAACCCGTCCCCGGTGAACGGCCTGCCGTTCACCGAGATCGCGCGCGGCACGGCGGACGACGTCGAGCGGGCACTCGACGCCGCGCACGAGGCCGCTCCGGGCTGGGGACGTACGTCGGTGACCGAGCGCTCCGACATCCTGCTGAAGATCGCCGACCGCATGGAGGCGAACCTGGAGCGCCTGGCGGTCGCCGAGAGCTGGGAGAACGGCAAGCCGGTGCGCGAGACACTGGCGGCGGACATCCCGCTCGCCATCGACCACTTCCGCTACTTCGCGGGTGCGGTCCGCGCCCAGGAGGGCTCACTCGGCGAGGTCGACGACGACACCGTGGCGTACCACTTCCACGAGCCGCTGGGGGTCGTGGCACAGATCATCCCGTGGAACTTCCCGATCCTGATGGCGGCCTGGAAGCTCGCCCCCGCCCTCGCCGCCGGAAACGCGGTGGTCCTGAAGCCGGCGGAGCAGACCCCGGCCTCGATCCACTACTGGCTGAGCCTGGTGGCGGACCTGCTGCCGCCCGGAGTCCTGAACGTCGTCAACGGCTTCGGTGTGGAGGCGGGCAAGCCGCTGGCGTCGAGTCCCCGGGTGGCGAAGGTGGCGTTCACCGGGGAGACCACCACCGGGCGGCTGATCATGCAGTACGCCTCGGAGAACATCAAACCGGTCACGCTGGAGCTGGGCGGCAAGTCGCCGAACATCTTCTTCGACGACGTCTGGGCGCAGGACGACGACTTCCGCGACAAGGCGCTCGAGGGCTTCACGATGTTCGCGCTGAACCAGGGGGAGGTCTGCACCTGTCCGTCCCGGGCGCTCGTCCAGCGCGGCAGCTACGCCGAGTTCATGGAGGCGGCCGTCGCCCGCACCGAGCTGATCAAGCCGGGTCACCCCCTGGACACCGACACGATGATCGGCGCGCAGGCCTCCAACGACCAGCTGGAGAAGATCCTCTCCTACCTGGACATCGGCCGCCAGGAGGGTGCCAAGGTACTCACCGGTGGCGAGCGGATCGAGCACGACGGCGAGTTGAAGGGCGGCTACTACGTCCAGCCGACGATCTTCGAGGGCCACAACCGCATGCGGATCTTCCAGGAGGAGATCTTCGGCCCGGTCGTGTCGGTCACGTCCTTCGACGACTTCGACGACGCGATCAAGACCGCCAACGACACCCTGTACGGCCTCGGCGCCGGAGTGTGGACCCGCGACATGAACACCGCCTACCGCGCGGGCCGCGCGATCCAGGCGGGACGCGTGTGGACGAACTGCTACCACGCCTACCCGGCGCATGCCGCCTTCGGCGGCTACAAGCAGTCGGGCATCGGGCGGGAGAACCACAAGATGATGCTGGAGCACTACCAGCAGACGAAGAATCTCCTGGTGTCGTACTCGCCGAAGAAGCTGGGCTTCTTCTAGAGACCATCTTCGCCACCGGCATGCCCTGCGCGGACAGCAGGACCATCTGGGCCCGCCGCCATGTCACCACTGACCCGGTGCCTCTGCAGGTGATCCGCAGCAGGCGCTGCCCCTCGTCATCGTCGATCTGTCGAGGCTGAACTCTGTCGGCCATGCCGACCGGTTTCAGCGAACGCGCCGATCGGGATCCGGTTCCCGATCGGCGCGTCGCAGGCCGCGGTATCAGCCGAGGTGCCGGGCGAAGAACCTCAGCGTGCTCTCCAGCTCGAATGCCGGGATCTCCCCGTGCTTGCCGGGGTTGGCGTGCATCGTTTTCTCGGCCGAGGCCAAGGCATCGAACAGCGCCATGCTCTGAGCCCGCGGCACCCGCTCATCGTCCCACTGCACCAAGAACTCCACTGGGACGGTGATCCGCGTGGCGGCCTCGGCCGACGCCGGCATCCCGCCCAAGCCCAGTACCGCCGCGCGGATCCGCGGTTCGGCAGCGACGAACGGAACACCGAGTCCGCATCCCAGCGAGACCCCCCAGTAGCCCACCGGGCCGGCGCCAACGTGCTCGAGTTGCTGGACCGCGTCCAGGACCGCCCGCCATTCCGGCACGGTCTGGCGGGCCACGAGCGCCTGGAAGTCGGCGATCAGCGGGGCCAACTCTTCACCGGCGTCCACGCGAGCCTGGTTCTCAGTCGCGATCCGGTCGTACTCCTCAACCTTCGGCCGGTCGCCATGGGCGGGAACGTCGACCGCCACGACCGCGAACCCGCATTCGGTCACGAAGCGGCGTGCACGAGCCAGGACGTCAGGGGCCTTCTTGTGCTGACCGCCACCGTGTCCCATCAAGACGAGCGGACGAGTGGCGACGGCACCCTCCGGCGTCCACAACACGCCAGGAATCTCGCCGAGGGTGAAGAGTTGTTCGCGGACGCCGTCGGACGACGTCTCAGAGATGAAGCGCATAGCGATTCATGCCTTTCGGGATGCCTCTACGGGCGCTCCCTAGGCCATGCGGGGGAGGGAGGCCCGACCTGTCAATGCGTTGATCGGTCTCACCTCCTCAGTTGCAGCGATGCACGGCGGCAGGAACCTATCACGACGGGCTCCACCCTGACCCGGGCGAAGGTGCCGACGGGGCGAACGTTGTCTGATACGGCACTGGACAGTCGTAGCGCTTCACCGCTCCCGGCCGAAACGGACGCCCTCCGTGAGCGACCCCGCGACCCCGCTACCCTGCAGCACATCGACACTTCGGTCCCGCAGTCGGCCCGGATCTGGAACTACTGGCTCCTGCCGAACGGCCTCCTCCGCGTCGGCATAGACGCCGCGCAGCGCCGGCCGAATGCCACTCCATCAGGGCACGACGCCTTCCTTGTACTGACCGGGGTGGCCTGGCTGAAGGCCGGCTGCACCGTCCTGGCACCAGGCATCGGCGGCTCTGTCGGCATGAGCGCCGTGGAGGTGGCCCGCGAGCTCGGCGCATCCCTGGTCCTGGCCACGGCAAGCCGCACCGACAAGGCGGAACACGCTCGCGCCGCTGGTCACCAGCACGTGATCGACCTGTCCCGCAGATCCTTGACCGACGGTGTCGCACGCATCACCGAGGGCAGAGGCGTCGACATCGTGGTCGACGGCGTCGCCGGCCTGCTGCTCGGTGACTGCATCGCCTCCCTCGCACGCGGAGGTGTCCACCTCGGCGTCGGATACGCCGGCGGCATCGAAGGAACGGTGAACATCACCGACTTGATAGGGAAGAACGCCACCGCCTGTGGCTACACGTTCACGACGACCCCGCGGGACGTCTCCCGGGCCGCCCGAGTGACAGTCGGCAACGGGAGCTGCCTGAATGCCCGCGGCCCGTCGGCGATGGCCGTCCGGGCGGCCTGGCGTCAGCCGTCGTACGGCGACGGGCGAGTGCACGGGTCAGACCTGTTCGAAGTGGAACGCCTTGATGAAGCAGTCACGAGGTTGGGCGACGGCGAAGAGGATGCACTCCACGAGCGACTGCGCCGTGAGCGCGTCCTCGGCTTCGCGCGAAGTGGTCTCCCACTCCTCGGAGAGCGGGTCGGCATTGTCGAAGTCGGGCGGGTAGAGCGAGATCACCCGGACTCCTTGAGGACGCAGGCGCCTGGAGAGGATCTCGGTGAACCCTGTCTGGGCACTCTTGGCCGCGTAGAAGGCGCCGTGCGCGTCGGACCGGTGGTGGCCCGGTGTTCCGCATGCGGAGACCATCGTCACGACATCCGGCTTGTCCGAGTTGAGCAAGAGGGGGAGGAAGCTCTTCGTGGTCAGGACCGTGCCGGTGGCGCCGGAGGCGATGGTGTCGACGACGTCGGCGTCGGTTGCGGACAGCAGGTCCGGCCCTGTCAGGTAGCGAGAGCCGTTGTTGATGAGTACGTCGACGCGCTCGGTGTGTTCCGCGACGCCGGAAGCGAAGTCGCGGATCGAGCCGGGCTCCGTCAGGTCGCAGGCGAAGGCGTGCACCCGTTGATGGCCACGGTCGCGGATCTCGTCGCGGACTCGTTGGGCGGCGGCGAGGTGGCGTGCCGAGAGGAAGACCTCGGCGCCGAGGTCCGCGAGGCGGATGGCCAGGGTTCGCCCGAAGTCCCGGCCGGCGGCCGTGATGACGACGCGGTGGTTGTCCCATCTCATGTTGTCGTTCCTGGTTCCTGGTTCCTGGTTCGCGGTTCGTGGATCGGGGGGTGCGGTGCATCGCGGCCACTGCGGTCTGCGGCGCAGGCAGCCCGGTCCCCGGCGGCTGCTCGCTGTCACCGACCACGACGACTCCGGCCAGCCGGGCGAGGGCCAGCTCTACGCTATCGGTCATGCCCACTCCCAAACGGTCGTTCACCGTCAACGACGATGTCGAGGTGCCCAGACCCGGTGCGGACGAGGTCTGGACCGTCGGCACTGTCATCCTCAACCGGGAGGGGCGTGCCTTTGCCCAGAAGCGGAGCTGGGACCGTCGCCTGTTTCCCGGTGCCTGGGACGTTGTGGGCGGTCATGTCGAGAAGGGGGAATCGCTTCTGGGGGCTCTCGCACGTGAAGTCGAGGAGGAGACCGGCTGGCGCCTGACCCACGTGCGGCGGTTCCTCGGCACCACGACCTGGACGGGGAACGACGGCGGTGGCCTGCGTCACGAGGCCGACTACCTGGTCGAGGTCGACGGCGACTTGGACCACCCAAAGCTGGAATGGTCCAAGCATTCCGCCTACGACTGGTTCGGCTCCGACAATCTCGCCCGCCTCAAGGAGAACTGCGCACCTGGGCAGTTCGTGATCCACGACCTCATAGCAAGTGCCATCGAAGATCGCCCGCGCACGTCTCCGTGACGTGCGTCGGAGGTTCTTCGGGCAGGCACTCGTTCCAGTTTCCGGCTCAGGTCACCAGGTCACCTTCTAGGGTCGTCCGTATGGTGATCGACACCGATGCCTCCGGCTCGCTATTCGATTCCCTCCGGGTGGACGCCCTCACCAGCCCGGACCAGCTGCGCGAGCTCTGCCCGCAGCCGAACCCGAACTCGCTGCGCAAGGAGACCGACCGCCTGACCGAGGAGACACGGGCGCTGATCGGCTGTTCCTCACTGGTGTTGCCAGCCGGATCCGCTTCCGGACCTCGCGCAGCTCGGCCGACTCGCCCGGCGTCGTTGCGGGGCTGGCGCCCTCGTCGGTGCAGGAGCGGCGCAGCCACTTCGCCGGCGTGATCGGGTGGACGCCGAATTCGGCATGAGCGCGCCGGCCTGAGACCCGGATGACAGTGCCCCAACGCGACACGGTCCGGATCGCCGCCTGTCAGCACCTCTGACAGCAACACCGGCGTCCTGGGGTCTTGCCGGCGGCCGGGTTGGCGAAGTAGTTCAGGCGCGAGTCCATCATGTGCTCCTCCACGTCCATCGATGCCTTCACCCCCGAGACGAGGCGGCCCGCACTCCTGTGACATGGCACGGTGTCACCCACGTCTCTCCGTTGTCTGTCTGGTGGGCAGCTCCAAAATGTTCGTGCCGCAGAAGAAGCTGGCCGCGGTGGGCCCCTCCGCGCAGTGGGTCCTGGAGTTCAGCCCCGGCGCTCTCCAGGCCATCGGCGCCGTCGAGCTGCCGGCTGCGGTCGGCCTGCTTCTGCCCGCAGTGCTCGACATCGCGCCGGTGCTGGTGCCGCTGGCCGCCACCGGACTCGTTCTGCTCTTTGCCTGCGCCGTCACCATGCGCCTGCGCCGTGGCGAAAAAGCCACCGTCTCCGGCGATGTGATCTACCCCGCCCTGGCTGCCTTCGTCGCATGGGGCCGGTTCGGTCCCATGCCCTTCACCGGCTGACCAGCGGGGCCGAGTGCCGTCCAGGCCCGGCTCGCTCCTCCTTGCCGCCATCGTCTTCGCCGCGCTGCACGGGGTGCGCCTGGGCACGGCCTTCGCGCCCGACCACCGAGACGAACGGCCTCGACGACGCCCCAACCGCCCAGAGCGCACGGCCTCGGTGTCACGAAGGCCGAGGTGACTGCGCTAGTCCACCAGGCCCCTCGTCGAACCCGTCGGCGACCCACCCGAGGCAGTCGCCACGCGGCATTCGGGACCGAAGCCCCTTCATCCCCGGCCGGCTCACCGGACTCGCCGGTCTCCTCGCCGGCGGCCTCGACCACGGACTGAGCCGCACCGACATCGATGCCATCGCGCGCTCGAACGGCCGTGCGTTCTTCGCCCGAGAGGTCCGATCCTGACCACGTCGCCCATCCTCCCATGGTCGGATCGGGACGGTCCCGTGCCGCCCACCGGGCGGCACGGGACCAGAGCACGGCCCTCCGCGGCCGCACGCCGGGCGGTCCCGGGAACTACGCTGCGTCACCAACTTCCTGGCTGGGTACATCTGGAGCCCCCGTCCGACCCTCCCGGCGATCCGCCGGCGCAACCGGTACTTCCTGAGGCGAGAGCCTCGCCTCGGGGGCTAACGTGAAAGGTGATCGGTGTTGGCTCACCGTGGCCCCACAGCAGTATGTACGCAGGTTCCCGGCCGCCGCCCTGAGCGTGCGTCGGGCGAAGGAGAGCGGCTCATGCCGGCCAACGGCGAGACGATGATCGAACGTGTGATCCGTATACTTGAGGTGTTCGACGACGAGCAGTCGCTGACTGCGTCCGAGATCGCGCGCCGCACCGGCATCCCGGTACCGAGCGCTCATCGGATCGTCACCGATCTCATCCGCTCGGGCCTGCTCGAACGAGACGGGCGCAACGGCATCCGTATGGGGCTGCGGTTGTGGGAGCTCGCCACCCGTGCGTCCGGTGCGCTCACGCTCAGAGACGTCGCCCTGCCCTACATGGAGGACCTGCACGCGGCGGTCCAACAGCACACGCAACTCTCGGTGCTGGACCGCAACGATGTTCTGTACGTCGAGAAGCTCACCTCCCCGCGCAGCAGCTCGACCAACATCACTCAGCCTGGCAGCCGTCTTCCCGTGCTCGCTTGCGCTGCGGGCCTGGTGCTCACCGCGTTCTCCTCCCGTCAGAACCGCGAGAGCATCCTGACGACAGCGAAGCTCACGAGGTTCACCGAGTCCACGGTCGTCGACCGTGGGCGACTCCGTGAACTCGTTGCCGATGTCCGCCAAACCGGTTTCGCCGTGGCCCGTGCCTGGATACATCCCGGCACATCCGGGACTGCGGTCCCCATCCTCGGCAGGGACGGCACGGCCATGGCGGCCCTGTCCGTGACAACGCCGCTGCCCACGGACGAACGGCTGACCCTCGTTCCCGCGCTGCGCACGGCCGCCCGAGCCATTGCGCGAGCCGCCGACACGGACGTGCGGGCGGCGGACCCCCGACTGAACGTGCTCAAGCAGAAGGTCCGCCGCGCGACGGCAGCCAGCTGATCAGTCATGCCTGATACGGAAGCTCCGCGATGAACCGCCAGCGCACGCCAAAGGCCTCACCAGGCTCGATCGTGACGACATCGTCGCCGAGGCGCTGCGGCGTGAGCCCTACAGAACGCAGATGCGTGTCCACCGTGTCGAGGTCGGCCACTTGCAGGCTGATCTCCGTGTAGTGGTCCTGCCCGTCGGCCACCGTCGCCAGGAGCGGACTGCCGGGATCGGGCACCGCGAACTCGACGACCGAGTCCCCCAGCGCCACGAACGTGCTGGTGGCAGCGAGTTCCCGGTTCAGTCGCTCGGCCAGCACGGTGCCACCCGAGGCATCGACGTAGAGCCGCAAGGCCCGCGCGAGATCCGTCGTGACGATCGTGTGGTGCGAGCTGCGGACGATCCGAAGCGGATCGTCGGTGGCGACACCGGGCCGCGTCCATCCAGGGCGCAGCCGGGGATCGGCCCTGCGGGAGTAGAACTCGTGGTGCCGGTGCCCGAGTTCCTCGAACTCGTGGCGCATGCCTGCCTGCTCCGGAAAGGTGAAGCCGACCAGGATGTCCTTGGCGATCGATGAAACCGGCGGGTTGTCCGCGCCGATCGTCCGTCCCCGCTGGTCGTGGGCCGGAAAACCGAATCGCGCGAGACGGTCGAACATCGCAACCGCGTCGTCGGTGTACCAGCCGATTCCGATCATTCCGTCAGGGACGCCACGGTATCGGGACTGCCCGGCCAGCGCTCCCCGCGCGTGCAGCTCAGGACAGAGGACCACGAAGTGAAAGTCCTTGATGAACATGAAGAAGGAGTAGTTCACGGGGTAGTCCGGCTCGAGCTGCGCGAGATCGAGAGTGTCCTCCCAGCGCAGTGTCGGAAGCTCGAAGACGCGGGAGAACCAGCTGCGCGCTGCCTCGAGGTCGTGTACCCCCAGGGTCGGGTGGTAGATGGCCGGTACGCGAGGGGCCTCGATGTCGTTGGAGCCGGGCCCCACAGATGTGGACGTCATGCCCGCCATGGTTTCCGCGCGTGAGCCCCTGCGGAACACGGCTTCTCGGTCACCGAGAAGAGATCGGACGTCGCAGACGTCAGGTCGGCAGATCGCCGCTCTCGATGCGGTGGAGAAATCCGTCGCGGCGGAGGCGCCGGACTTCCACCGCTGGTCCGGCTCGACCTCGTGGACTCCGCAACTCCGGCAGCACCAGCCACCAGGCACGTATCCCACCGGGCTTCCGCACGGGCGGCGCACCAGAACGAGCCGTTGCCGCCGCTCGATCCAGATACGGCAGCAACGACTCGAACTGCTCAGTCTGCCGAGTAATCGTTGACGACCACCGGATCAGCGTCGGGTATCCAGGTGATCCGCTCGACGCGCTGCGAGAAGGAATGGCTCGCGAAGCCGATGTCATCGTCCTTCGCGATCCTCCAATCCTCCGTATTCCGCATTTCCTCGAGTGCTTCCTCAGACTCAATCTTCATGATGACGTACGCGTCAGGGCGGGGGCGCTCCTGAGCTTGCCAGCTCGGAGTCGGGTGCTCGTTGAGGAAGGTCTCGTACCAGATGACGCCCGGGATCTTCTTTCCCAGCTGAGCGTGCACCTTGATGTAGTGCTCGCGGAATTCCTCGGGCGTGGTGCCGGCCCAACGGTAGACTTCGAACATGAGAGTGGGACGGTACGGCGTGGTCATTTTGCTCCTTCAGTCATCTCTCGTCGGCGCTGCCGGTCGTCGTGTCTCTAACTTCGCTTGGAGAGGAATCTCACCGGAATCTTCGTGAAGCCGAATCCCTGCATGTTGTCGGACACTTCCGGTTCCCCGGTCAGCTGCATGCTGTCCACGTGCGACAGCAAGGCGGTGAGTACGGCCCGGGTCTCCATCCGAGCGATGTGCTGTCCGAGGCAGGCGTGGATTCCGACGCCGAACGACATGTGCCCGGAGATGTTCTCCCGCCGAATGTCGAAGGCATCCGGGTTCTCCCAGAACCTCGGGTCCCGGCTGCCGCTCAACCACATCGTCATCATCTGAGCGCCCTCGGGGATGACATATCCGTCGACTTCCGACTCCACTGCGGCTACGCGTCCGGTGTAGCGGACCGGCGGGTAGTACCGCAGGACCTCCTCGATCGCGTTGTCGACCAGATCCGGATTCTCCTTGAGGAGTGCCCACTGGTCCGGATTGTCCGCGAAGGCGCGGATCGAGTTCGAGATCGATCCCACGGTCGTGTCGAAGCCCGCGGCGAAAACGAGCTTGACGAGCTGCTGGCCGTCCTCCTCGCTCAACCTGCCTTCGTCGACCATGGTATAGACCTGCTTGCCCCAGCCCTGCTGTCCGGCGGTCTCCCGCTTGGTGTTCTCTTCGACCCATTCAAGTGCCGGAGCGCCGATGGCGTGCTTGCGGTAGTAGAGGTCGTTCTTCGGTGCCGTCGAATTGAGCGCGGCATCGGCGAAATGCTTCAGCAGCTCACGTCCTTCCTCGGGTGCGCCGAGGGCGTCGAGGAACACCTTCGTGATGAACTTCGTGCCGATCGCGTCGACGGCGTCCAACTCCACCGCACCATCGGTCATCACGCCGGCGATGAGCTGTTCCGCCTCGTCCCTGAACGCGGCATCCAGTGCTTGCAGGTTTTCCTTGGAGAACAGCTCCAGGGCCAGCTTCTTGATCGCGGTGTGCTCGGGTGGATCCTGAAAGAGCATCAACGTCGGCTTGTAGGGCGACAGGTCGGCGAAGGCGCGCGATTTGTTCGAGAACTTCTTGCGATCGCGTCCCACCTGGCGCAACTGGTCCTGGCGGGTCACCGCGTACACGTCGTACTTGGTCAGGTGGACCACCGACGCGTACTCGCGCAGTTCTCCGTCATAGCGGATCGGATCGGCGAGCGCCTCGGTCGTGAAAGGGTCGTAGTCACTCGTGGGGACCGCGCTCGGCGCGCTGTCAGTCGATGTCACGATTGCCTCCTTGTTGCTGGTTCGGATGACCTTCGACGTCGTCGACCTCGATGCGGTCGAGGCACATCTGAAGAGCCACGGCGTCGGCCTGGGGCGGGTCGGTGACGAGCTCGTCACCGGCCCCCGCACCAGCTTCGGCGCGCGCTGGGGCTTCGTCTCCACCCACCAGAAGGAGTCCTGAGATGGCAAAGTTCCTCGTCCGGTACACCTACGACGCCGCCCTCGCCGACGACCGCGCCACGCAGCTCGACGACCACCGCGAGTGGCTCGCCGCTCTTGACGCCCGAGGCGATCTGCTGACCGCCGGCGCCTTCTGCGACGGCACCGGCGCCGTACTCGCGATCGTGGCCCCCGACGCGGCCGCGGCGGCCTCCACCATGGACGCTGACCCGCTCTGGACAAGGGGGCTCGTCGCCGACCGCTCGATCGACGAGTGGAACGTCCGCTGGGGCCCGCTGGCCTGAGAGTCACCAGGGGCCTGAAACTGCAACTTGGCGAACCTGTGGCTTCTGAAGCCAGGGCCCCGCGGACATGACCTAGTTGTATTGAGAACGCTGTTCGCGGTGCTCGTCGGTGACTACGGGCAGGGCTAGATGCACGAGCCGGGGGTTGTACGCGCCACCCGCTCAGTCACAGAGTTGAACACGTTCAACATGTCTGACAAGGTATCTCTCCACGGCTCACCCCTATCGGTTGGCCGATGCAGGCTGAGGGTGGGGGTCCTGGTGGCGGGCGGCAGCAGGTTGCGTGCGTGGGGGGCGGCTCTCGGCGGCTTGATGGTGGTTTTGGCTTTTCTGACGGCATGCGCCGGCCCCTATCAGTACTACGGGGGAACAGGGATCCACGACACCACGACGGCCGAAGTCACTGGGGGCTGGGAAAACGTCGAGGGGACCCGCGTGGCGCTTCGTAAAGACGGAACGGCTCTTCTCGAAAAGCTCGACGGGCAGGACTTCGACTTCGAGGACGGCTGGCGTCTGTCCGGTACGGGAACCTGGCAACTGAATGACGACGACGGCGGACAGGTCGTCCGACTCGCGCTGACAGCCCGGACCCGAGTGGAGAGCCGTTTCCCCGCGACGGCCACTGACACCTCGGCTCCCGAACCCCCATCGACATACGTGTGGTCCTTCTACGTGGATCGCGGTCAGCACGACGAGTTGAAGCTGTTCTTCTTCTACGGCGATCCCGACACCGGGAACACATACGTGATGACGCGCGAGACAAGGTCATAGCCATCCGTTGGTCGCTGCGACCAGCACAGTCGCCTCAAAGCGCACCGCGGGCTTGTCGCACCGAGTGGCAACAGCTCGGTGTCTCTTGAGGCGGTTGATCCCGCACTCGAGTCCGAATGACGCTCGCGGTAGTCGACTGGGTCGACGCGTGGCGGCCGGCGGCCACCGGGGGAACCGAGCTTCTGGCGGTTGCGCGCTTGGTCGGCCTTGTCGGGGATGGTGCAGTCTGGCTCTGCTCGACCGCCAGGTGAAGCTTGGTGGTGAACCCGCCGCGCGAGCGTCCCGGCCCGTGACCACCCGGCTCAGTGAAGACACCGCCCGGCGGCTCTTTCTGCAGGACCCTGCTTGCGGGCCCCGGCCGCATGCTGATGGGCACGACACACCGTGGAATCGACACTCAGGTTCCACGTGATCGCACCTCTCGCATCGGCCAGGGACTGCAGCCGGGTCAGGATGCGGTGCCAGGTGCCATCCCGCCGCCACCGGCGAAACAGGCTGTAGACCCGGGCCCCACGGCCCCTACTCGACAGGCACGTCTCGCCACGGAACACCGGTCCGGACCCGAAACCGTATGCCGTCGATCAGCCGCCGCCGAGGCCAGACCGGCGGCCGACCCGCCCTCGTGCCCATCGGGAACAACGGCTCCAACACCGCCCACTGCTCGTCCGGGAGATCCCCCGCCCCATGAACCGTGATCATTCACAGTCCAAGATCCACTTTTCATACACGACCTTAGAAGTGGTCGCGGACAATGCGATCGAACGCTGCCGTGAGGTCCGCGCGCAGGATCTGCGCGAGTTGCGTTGTCGTCCATGCGGCGCCGACAAGATCGAGGATCTTCCTCATTGCGGAATGTCGGCTCCAGCGGCCTGCTTCCCGCCCTACATTCCCGTCTCATCGTGGCCTGCACGCCTGGCTCCCGAATCACCGAGCGATCAAGGACGCTCCAGGCCGAACCGCGCAGCAGAACCATCTCAGTCCAGTGTTCCACAAGGTGACTGAGTGCGTTTATGCCCCTCGCATTCGCGACCAGCTTCGTGAAGATATCCGGAAGCGTGATGCTATGGGTGATGATCGCGGGTTACGCCGGGTGTCTGATCACTCAGCCGCTCGCCGCGATCGTCAGTGACAGAATTGGACGCCGTCCGGTGCTGATCGGCGGCTGCCTGCTTTGCGCGGGAGCGGTCTGGTTCTACTTCTGGGCGATCAGCACCGCCAACGTCGGACTGATCGTCGCAGGCTTGATCCTCGCCCTCGCCGTCGCCTACGGTCCGGTGAACGTCATACACCCGGTCCTCTTCGCCGAGTTGTTCAGCGTGCGTTACCGGGTCACAGGGATGGCCCTCGGCCTGCAACTCGGCGCTGTGATCTCGGGGTTCGCACCGTCGATCTCCCAAGCGATGGCCGGCGCCGACGGCTCGCGGTGGTGGCCGGCATGCGTCTTCGCCATGGCCGCAAGCCTGATCGCCGCTGTCACAGTGCTGTTCTCGCGGGAGACGTTCCGCGTCCCTCTGGACCAACTCGGAGCAGCGGCTTCCTCCCAAGCGTGCCCCCATGACTCCGTCCAGTAGAGAACGCGGCCCTCGCAGCCCCGCGTCCAGACCACGACTGTCGGCGTCGCTTGAATAGTGAGCCGTTCCCGGCGGGTGAAAAATGAAAGGCGAGGCCGGGATCGAACGCACCGGCGTGATCCGCATCCACAGATCCCCGACGAACTCGGGCTGGAGGTCGTCCCGTCTCGGCGGGATTGCTCAGGCCAACGCGAACGGACCGCAGGAGATGGATACGGCCGGTCGCTGCAGCGATCCACGAAATGGAATGTGCGTCGATGTCCGCGGCCTCGGGTTCGATGGGTGCGCCCTGTGGGTTCAGGCGGGCCACCGTGGTACCTCAAGCGCGCCCGCGGTCAAGGACCGACGGGCACGGCGGCGACCGGCCGGGCGGGGCGCCCGAGGCGCACCGGTACGCCGGGTGAGTAGAGGACGCTGACCGGGGCGTCCGTCGGGGCGGGTATCCCGGCGCTCGCGACCAGGTCCTCGTCGCAGGAGACGAGTCGGGCCCGGTGCAGGGGCCAGCGGGGATGGTGGTTGGGGAGGTACGCGGCCCCGCCGAAGAACATGTTGTGCGTGCCCCAGCGGGCGGTGAGGAAGTGTTCCAGGGGCGTGGGCTCGTGGATGCGTTCGCCGGTCCGCAAGGTGATGCGGCTGTGGGCGCCGCGCGGTCCCGGCCAGCGGCGGGTACTGGTGTAGGTCACGGTGTCGCCCACCGAGCGGACGGTCATGCGGGACCACAGGTAGGGCAGCCGGAAGCCGACACGTCCCATCACCACCGGTATCAGCCGTGAGGCGTCCATCGACCGGAAGACCACGCCGCGCCGCCCGTGCGCGTCCACGCTGTACAGGCGCACGTTGGTCTCCGGGAACGAGCCGAAGTAGGGGATCCCGGGCAGCCTGAACCACCCGACCCGGTGCATCCGGAACGCGACGAGCCCGACGTACGTGAGCCCGTCGTGGGTGTCGGGAACCGTGCCGCTCGGCATCAGTCCCGCCACGGCGGAGGGCTCTACGGCCCAGTGGACGAAGGCGAGGCCGAGCCACTCCTGGGTGAGGAGCGGCATCCGTATCGCCGTGGGGGCGTCCGGCGTGACGGCGCTGGGCTTGTGCACGGCGCAAGAATGACAGACGGCCGGGCCGTGCGAGCCGGCCGGCCACTACGGGGACGCCCCGTTCTTGACCCTCGACCTGGTCAAGGGGTCAGAGTTCCGGACGTGGAGAGCGAGATGCGCAGCATTGGGGAGATGGCCCGCGACAGCGGACTGGGCGTGAGCGCCCTGCGGTTCTACGACCGTGCCGGTGTGCTGGTCCCCGCCTGGGTCGATCCGGTGAGTGGCTACCGTTGGTACGCCCCCGAGCAGCTCGACGAGGCCAGGTTGCTGGCCCGGCTGCGGCGGGCCGGCATGCCGTTGGCGGACATCCGGCTGGTGCTGGCCGGCTGGACGGGCGCGGACACGGACCTGGTGCGAAAGCTCCTCCAGGCGCACGTGCGCCGTCTGGAAATGGGGCTCGCCGAGACGTGCAGCGAGTTCTCCACGCTCCGAGCACTACTCGATCACAGGGAGAACCCCATGACCTCTTCGCCGCGTACCGGCACCGTCCGCCTGTCCCTTCCCGCGCCCGAACTGGCGACCGCGCTCGACGCGGTGCGTTTCGCCGCCGGCCAGGACCCCGAGCTGCCGATGCTCGGCGGTGTCCTGTTCGACGTCGAGGGCGACGCGCTCCACGTCGTGGCCACCGACCGGTACCGGATGGCCGTCGCTCGCGTGGACGCCGTCGGACACGACGAACCGCGGGAACAGGTCGTCGTGCCCGCCCCGCTCGTCGACGCGATGCGTGCGCTGCTGGGTGACGACGAACCGGCCCGCTTCGCCGTCGAGGCCGACCGCGTGACGCTGGAGGCGGGGAAGCGCGAGGTGTCGGGAGAGCGCCTGGCCCACGACTTCCCCGACTACCGCCGTCTCGTCCAGCTGCCGGCCGGGCGGCGGATCGTCGTCGATGTGCCCGCGTTCCGGCAGGCGCTGGAGACCGGGCCCGTCCGCGTGACCGAGGCGAGCGAGCCCGGCCGGACCGCGCGTGATGTCAGCGTGCTGGCGACGACGGACGACCGTACGGTGACCGTCTGCGGGGACGGCGACGAGGACGGGAACAGCGTCGGCGTCGACCGGGGGTTCCTGCTGGACGCGCTCGCCGCCGCGGACCGGGACCGGCTCGTCCTGGAGTTCGGAGCCGCCCCCACGGCACCGCTGGCGATCCGAAGGGCGGACGACGAGGGTACGTTCTCCCTGCTGATGCCGGTCCGCCTGGACCACTGACGGCGAGCCCCCGCACCCTCCCCCACGGCCGCCCCGCCCTCCGTCCCCAGCGCTCACGGCGTTGTCAGTGGCCTCGCCTAAAGTCGTCAGCACTTGATCACTGCGGTGCGGGGAGGCACTCATGGGGTGGGTGACGGCCGGGGACTACGAGGTCGCCCTGGACGACGGGAAGGTGGTGTGCCGCAACGCCACCGGACGGCGGCTGAAGTCGGTGCCGGCCAAGCTCGCGGACGATCCCGCGGTGGTCGGACTGCGGCAGCTCGCCGAGTGGCTGGGGCGGCACGAACGCGAGTGCCTGAGCGACGTGGAGCGGTGGATGGTGCGGTCACTGCCCGTGCCCCTGGCCGTGCTCACCCGGGTGTGGCCCGACCCGGCCTGGCGCTCCGCCCTGCGCGACCTCGTGGTCACCGGCGCCGACGGCGAGGTCGCGGGCTTCCTGCGGGACGCCGACCCGGAGCGCGGCCTCGGCCTCGTCGACCTCGACGGAGACACGGTGCGCATCACTCCCGACCTCGTCCGTCTTCCGCATCCCGTGCTCCTCGAAGACCTGGAGGAGTTGCGGGAGTTCGCCGTAGAACTCGGCGTCGAGCAGCGGGCTCAGCAGCTCTTCCGCGAGGTGTGGCACCGCCCCGCCGCACTCGATGCCGAGGCCACCTCCGTCGAGGAGTACGCGGGCGGCGCCTTCAAGGAACTGCGTTTCCTGCACGGTCGGGTCGCCCAGCTCGGTCACCGCGTTCGTGGCGGGTACGCCGTCTGTTCCGCCTGGGAGGACGGCCGGGGCGTGGAGGCCCGCGTCTGGGTCGGCGACTACGACGGCTACGAGGAGACGGAGACCGGTCCCCTGATGTGGACCGACACCGCCGGGCGGGTGCTGGAGCTGGGCCGGGTCGGTCCTGTGGCCTGGTCGGAGGGCATGCGCATGGCCGCCGCGCTGTACGCCGGTCGCGACATCGAGGACGAGGAGCGGGCCGCATGAGCGCCATGAACACCACCACCACGGCCCACGGCGGCACCGCCGCGCACGGGGCCAGCGGCCCCGACGACGCCACCGCCTCCGCCCTGCTCGAAGCCGGCGCGCTGCTGCCGCCGGGCAGCAGCGGCCGGGAGGACGCCGACACCCTCACCGTCCGTACGTACACCCATGCCGCGCTGGGTGAGCGCAGCGTCGTCCGGCTGGTGCCGGGCACCCTCGGGGAGGCCGAGGACCTCGCTCTCGACTTCCTCGGACTCGTACGGGACGCGGAGACTCCCGAAGTCGGGCAGGTCAGGCGGGAGACCCTGGGATTCCCCGCCTGGGCCCTGGTCAACGACCCGGCCAACGGACACCACGCGCTGGCCCTGGTCAAGGACGTGGAGCGGCTCGCGCGCCAGGCCAAGTCCCGCCCCGGCACCGCCAAGGAGGGCTTCGAGAAGCTCGGCGATCGGCTCGGCCGTGCCGTGCCGCACTTCCTGCCGACCTTCTACGAGCAGGCCGCACGGGTTTTCCTCCAGTTCGACAACACCACCTACGCCGCCGCCTTCTTCGGCAAGGCCCGTGACGCGGAGCGGGTGCACGCGCTCGCCGTCGACGAGCAGCGACAGCGTGCCGTGTTCCTGGAGTTCGCTTTCGCCGGGGCCCTGACGGTCAAGGCGCTGAAGCAGCATGTGAAGGATCTCGCCGCCCGGTTGGACGCCGCCGAGGCGTGGGCGCAGTTCCGTCAGCTGGCCGTGGAACGCTGTGCGGCCGGTATGCCGCCGTACGCGTCGCTGCCGCAGGACGCGCGCGTGCTGATCAAGGCGGCCGGGCTGCCCAGGGTGGAAGCGGAGTGCGACCTCGTCGCCGACCTGGTCGCCTCGCCCGCCGCGGTCCGGGCACCCGCCTCCTTCTGGACCGCCTACCGGGCGACCCTGCGTGTCCTCGCCGAACGGCGGCCCGCAGTCAGGGAGCGGCTGCTGGAGATCATGCCGGCCGGACTGGACCACGACGCCAAGAGTGACGACTTCTGGCTCGAACTGCTGGCCGAGTGCGGTGCCGACCGGCTGTTGACCGGCGAGGACGCTGGGACGGCGGGCGGGAGCGAGGCGGCGGTCGAGGTCGCGTGCGGTGTCGACGCGGCGGACTGGCTGAGCCGTTGGGCCGCGCACCGCAAGCGCGGCGCCACGGTGTGCGACAGCTCCCCGGCCACGCTCGCCCTCGTCGCACGGATGGCACCCCGGTTGCGCGCCGAGGGACGGGCAGTCGACCTGTTCACCGGCCGTCGGCACGCGGGCGTCGACATCGCCCTGCTCGACCTGTGCGCGGCGCAGGAGATCCCCCTCGCCGTGCCGGCCCCCGACGTCGAGGTCCACCTCGGACTGGACCGTTGGGTGCGCGACGCCCGGCCCGGGCGGCGCGATCTGGCCGCGGTCGCGGCGGACGCGCGACTGCGCCCGCTGCTGCTGCGGGCGGTCGGGGCCGCGGGACACGAACGGCGGTCCGGCCAGGTGCTGGACCACCTCGCCGACCATCCCGTACTCGGCGGAGTGCTGCGCGAGTGGCTGGACGGCGCCGTCGGTGCACTCGCCGGCGCGGCGGGCCTGCCCGGGGCCCGCGAGGCACTGAACCGGCTGAGCCCCTACCGGTCGGTGGCTCCCCGGGCCAACCCCGAGGCCGTCACCCGTGTCGCCGGGTACGAGGCGGCACCGCTGCTCGGACGTACCGTGCGGGCCGGCATTCTCGACGAACTGGGCTGGCCCGCCCTCGAAGAGGCCTTGCGGCTGCTCGACGCCGAGACCCGGGCCCGGGCCGGAAAGGGGAACGGGGCCGGGGCGCACAGGGACCGCGACACCGCTCTGGTCGTGAACGAGGCGTGGCCCTTTCTGATCCTCAGCCGCGGGCACAAGGCGGTCGTCGTGGGCCCGGACAGGATCCTGCTCGAACACGACCTGCGGCTCCCGCCCGACCTGGACCGCTGGCAGCGTCCACAGTTCCGTTACACCGACGGGGAACTGCTCGTGGTGTGGTGGCAGGACGGCAAGCAGCGCGGCTACTGGTCCACGCGCCCGGCCGAGGTCCTGACACTGACCGGCGAGCGGATCTCCCACTGGTGGCGCAACGACGACGCGGGCGCTGTCTCCATCCCGTTGCCGGGCGGCGGCCGGGCCACCGGGGGACGCACCCTGCACGCCGGCGACAGCGTCCTGCCCGCGAGCCGGCCCGTCATCGGGGACGGCACCTCGTACTGGCGGCAGGGCAGGCAGGGGCGACAGCACGTGTGGCTGGAGTACGACCCCGCGACGGGCTCTCACAGTCGCGCGTCCCTGCCCGCCTTCCTCCGCCTCGGCATCAGCGACGACGCGACACTGCTGCAGGACCGGTGCGAGGTCCTGCCCCTGCAACCAGGTCTGGAGCAGAGCCCGTTCGGAACCGACGGCACCGTACTCGGGCGCTGGGTGAGGGCCGAGGAGGAGGCGGGTGAGGCACTGACCACCGCGGGTACGCCCGACGGCCGGACCGTCACCCTGCGGACCTCCCGGCACGGCGAACGCGTCGCCCCGCTCGGTGCGCTGCGGCTGCCCGGGGGCGCCGCGCCCGTCGTGGCCCGCACACGACGCCAGATCGCCCTGTTCGCACAGGACGACGGTAGCGACACGGGCGTACTCGGCCGAGTGACACCGAACGAGCGGGGCGGGGAATTCGCCGCGGGCACACCTCTCGTCCCGCCGGTCGCCTTCTGGCACGCGCTGCGGCCCCGGGACGAGCGTGCGTCGGCCGTGTTGCGTGCCTTCACCGACGAGGAGGCGGCCGGCCTGCTGCGTGCGGCGACGCGGGCACTGGCCGAACGCCAGGCACAGGTGAGCGCGGCGAAGGCCGCGGACGGAGCGGCCGGTGATCCCGGCGCGGACACGGAAGCGGCCACCGGCTCGACCGCCGCCGGGAACTGGCCGGCGGTGCCGTCCGCCGAGGAGGTGGTACGGCGGGCCGTGGCCCGTACGCTTCCCGGCCTCACCGACAAGCGGCTCCTCGCCGGTGTCACCGCCCTGGTCCGCACCACGGTCCAGATCGCGGACACGGTCACCCGATTCGTCACACCGCCCGCGGAGCAGCCGAAGCCGGAACGGAAGCGGACCGAGGGGATGTTCGCGGACTACCGGCCCCGGCACGGCGACGACCGGACCCTGCGCGCGGCCGCCGACGGCCTGGCCCGGATGTGGGGGTCGTGGGGCGGCGACGGTCAGTGGACCGCGCTCCGGCAGATCCGTGCCGTGAACCACGTGCTCTCGGGAAGGCCCGCCGACGGCAGGCGGCTGCCCGACCGCACCCGTCTGCCCGCCCTCGGCGACGGGTGGCACAGCGACGAGCACACCGTCCCCGGCATCGGCATGGTCTGGCCGACGCTGCTGGGCGCACTGCGGCCGCTGGCCTACCGGGCCACCGCACCGACCACGCCGGAGGCCGAACGGGAGGCGTTGCTCCTCCTGTTCGAGGCACTCGCCGAAGGACCTCTCGCCGCTCCCGGTGACGGCCTCCGGGAGATCGTCCTGGGCGAGCCGTACGACAAGAAGCGGCAGCAGGAGCGTGCGGGCCAGGTCCTGCGAAGGGACGGCCGAACCGTGGTCGTCCTCGGCTGCCAGAACATCGACTACGCCCGCGACCGCGTCAACTGGCTCGCGCTCGACCACGATCCGGCGGACACGTTCGGGGCGGTCGCCCACTTCACGCTGGAGAGGGAGACCCGGCACGCCACGACGCTCCCGGCCGACACGCTCGCCGCGGTCACCCGGCTGACCCGGGACAAGGGAGCCGCGCCCTGGCAGTCCGAGGCGCCCGCCGCCCTCGCCGCCGCCACCCACGGCGGCGTCGGACCACTCCAGGCCACCGTGCTTCTCGCGGGACAAGTCGAGAGTCTCGACGCCGGCGCGCTCGCCACGGCCGGGCTCAAGCCCCGTCAGCTGGACGCGGGCAACCGCATGCTGAACGCGCTCCCCGACACGGACCGGGCCGCGCTCATCGGCGCCCTGCTGCCCGACGACCCCGCCGAACTGTGGACGGCCGGGCCGGACACGGGCGCCGTGGGCAGGACGTGGGCCGAGCGTCTGGGTTCCCTCGTCCGCGTGCCCGAGGACCTGGCCGCAGCGCTGGACGGCCTGCCGACCGGGTCCGCCGAGGCCGTGCTCAACCCGGCGCGCACCCCCTGGCTCAGCCGCACCACGGTCCAACGGCCGGACAAGAACGGCCGGCTGGTCGCGGAGGACCCCGCCGCGGTACCCCGCCGCCATGCGCTGACCGGCGCCGTCGACGCCCTCGGTTCGCTCGCCTACGCCCTCCCCCACGGCCACCCGCTGCGCGCGGCCCTGCCGCAGGGTCTGGCCGCCTTGCGCAGCCGCCTCGCCGACCCGGGACTGCTGTTCGACCTGGGTCTCGAGTGGACGGAGAAGGGCGGCACCACCGCCGCCGAACTCCGCAAGGTCTACGGGCTGCCCGCCGCGGGCGGCGCCGACGCGGACGGTACGACCCGGATCGGTGAGGCCCTCGTCCTGCGCCCCTGGCACGGTGACAGGGAAACCGTACTGGTGCGACCGGCGGGTCTCACCGGCCCGGACGACGCCGTGTTCGGACTGGTCGAAGGGCTCGTGGGTGCCGCGCACGGCGCCGGGGTGCGGACCCTGCGCACCATCCTGGGGGACGAACTCGCGCGAGCCCTCGACGCCGGTCTGGATCCCGAGGGGACCACCGGGTCCGCCCAGAATCCCGCGGTCAGTGTTCCGGCACTCGTCACCGAGGCGGCGGCGGCCCACGGCCTGAGCGAGGACGCGGCCGTGCTCTACCTGCAACTGCTCGCCCTGCCCGACCCGACGGACCGCAACTGCGCCCGCTGGACCGGCTGGAGGCCCGCCCGGTCGAAGAAGGCCCGGGCCGAGCTCGCCGCCACGGAACTGGTCGTCGAGGCCAAGCGGCCGCGGGCCGGCCGTTCCCTCTTCCTGCCCTGTGGCTGGCGTGACCTCAAGTCGCCCGCCCTGCCGGTGGAGACGTGGAAGGAGGGCCTCTACCCGGTCGGCGAAGGGTTCCGGGCCCTTCCGCTGCTCCCGGTGCCCGAGTTGTTCACCCGTGCCTGGGAGCGGATGCGTGCCCAGGACGTTCCCGCCTACGAGGAACTCACCACCCGCGCCACGCGCAAGGGTCGCCGCCGGTGACCCCGCGCGAAGCCACTGTGACCGCCGCCCGATCCCACCGGAAGATCCGTCGATGACCACCACCCTCTCCCCCGACACTGCCCGCCAGATCGTGCCGCCCGAAGACCGGTACGCCTCGGAACTGGCCTTCCTCGCCGCCTACGACGACGGTCCGCGCCCGCCCGCCTGGCGGCTCACCCCCCGCGCCGTTGTCACCTTCGTCATGGGCAGCGACGGCCGTGCCCTGAAGTTTCCCGAGGACGCCGAGGCACCCGAGGGGGTGCCGCGCCGACTGGTGGTGGAGGGCAAGTTCGTCGGCGACCGGGCGCTGGTCGAGCGGTGCGTCGTCACGCTCGCCGGGGAGCGCGGTCTGCTGCTCGTCGGTGAGCCCGGTACCGCCAAGTCCATGCTGTCCGAGTTGCTGTCGGCGGCCGTGTGCGGCACCAGCGGCCTGGTGGTGCAGGGCACGGCGGGTACGACCGAGGACCAGCTCAAGTACGGCTGGAACTACGCCCTGCTGCTCGCCCAGGGCCCCAGCCGGACGGCGCTCGTGCCCTCACCGGTCCTGACCGCGATGACCCGGGGCGGCATCGCCCGCGTCGAGGAGGTGACCCGCTGCCTGCCGGAAGTGCAGGACGCCCTGGTCTCCCTGCTCTCCGAGCGGCGCATCGCCGTCCCCGAGCTCTCGGGCACCGAGGACGCCCTGGCACACGCCACACCCGGGTTCAACCTGATCGCCACCGCCAACCTCCGCGACAAGGGCGTCTCCGAGATGTCCGCCGCGCTCAAGCGCCGCTTCAATTTCGAGACGGTCGGCCCCATCCCGGACCTCGACGCCGAGACGGCCCTGGTCCGCAGCCAGGCACGGGCCTCGGTCGAACGGGCCGGGGCTCCCTTCCAGGTCGACGAGGTGGTCCTGGAAGCACTGGTCGTCGCGTTCCGCGACCTGCGCGAGGGGCGGTCGGCGGAGGGCTGGGAGGTCGAACGCCCCTCCACGGTCATGAGCACCGCGGAGGCCGTGTCGGTCGCGGGCGCGCTGGGGCTCGCCGCGGCCTACTTCCCCGGGGACCGCGACGTACTGGGGCTGCTGCCCGGGCATCTCCTCGGCGTGGTCCGCAAGGACGATCCCGCCGACGCGGCCCGGCTGCGCGGGTACTGGGACGGGCCGGTCCGGCGCCGCGCCGAGCAGGGTTCGGCCACCTGGCGCACCCTGTGGGACCTGCGCACGGTCCTGGAGGGCTGACGGCCGTGTCCCGCCCCTCGTCCTCCCCCGGCGCCCTTTCCTCCTCTTCACCGCTGTCCGCGGACCAAGCGGTGGAAGCGCTCACCGATCCCTCGGCGCCCTTCCTCATCGGCGTACGGCACCATGCTCCGTCCCTGGCCGCGGCCGTGCCCGCGCTGCTGGACCGGGCCGCTCCTGACGTGCTGCTGGTCGAGCTGCCCGCCGAGATGCAGGAGTGGCTCCCCTGGCTGGGCCACGTGGAGACGCGGGCGCCGGTCGCGCTGGCCGCAGCCGGCGCGGAGGAGGGGGCGGGGCCCGCCTTCTATCCGTTCGCCGACTTCTCCCCGGAGCTGGCCGCCGTGCGCTGGGCCTCCCGGCAGGGCGTCCCGGTCGTCGCCTGCGACCTGCCGTTGGCGGACCGGACGTGGCGGGAGGCAAGGCGCTCAGGGGCACCCACCGCACGCACCGGGCCCACCACACGTACCGGGCCCAGCACCGGCACCGCACCCACAACCCGCACGGCACTCACCGCGCCGGAGCCGGACCGTCCGGGCAGCGTGGACCGGGACCGTGCCGGGCTCAGCACGGCGCTGCGGGCGAGGCTCACCGGCCGTCCCGGCGAGGGCCTGTGGGACCGTCTCGTCGAGGCCACGGCGCCGGGTTCGGGGCCGGAGGCGTTGCGCCGCGCCGCGCTCCTGACCGGGTGGGCCCTGCGGGAAGAGGCCGTCGCCTCGGGAGGCGTCCCCGAGCTGGATCTGCGGCGTGAGGCCTGGATGCGCTCCCGTCTGGCCGCCGTTACCGCGGACGGTGCACGGGCCGCCCTGGTCGTCGGCGCGTTCCACGCGCCGGCACTGGTCTCCCCGGCCGCGGCGGCCGAACCCGGTCGGAGCGGCTCCGGCGAGCCCGCGCAAACGGCCGACCGGCCCGGCTCGGCCGACCGGCCCGGCTCGGCCGACCGGCCCGGGTGGGTCACGTCCCTCATCCCGTACACGTACGCCCTCCTGGACGAGCGGTCCGGGTACCCCGCGGGTATCCGGGATCCCGAGTGGCAGCATCTGGTGGTGCGGGCGGCCGGTGATCCCGCCGCGTTGGAGGAGGCGTTGACGCACGCGGCCGTACGTGTGTGTGCGGCACTGCGTGACCTCGGGCATCCGTCGGGGCCCGCCGACGCGCGCGAGATCGTGCGGCTGGCCTCGGACCTGGCACGGCTGCGCGGGCTGCCCGCGGCGGGCCGGGGTGAGCTGGTCGAGGCGGTGCAGACCGTGCTCGCACAGGGCGAGCCGTACGGCAGGGGGCGGGCCGTCGCCAGGGCGATGGAACAGGTCCTCGTCGGGACCCGCAGCGGCCGTCCCGCCCCGGGCGCGCCGCGCAGCGGCCTCGCTCCAGCGGTCGAGGCCGAGCTGACGGCTCTGGGGCTGCCCGGCCCGGACTCGGCCGCCGGCTCACGACCGACGGGGACGGGTGGCGCCGCACGCGGAACCATCGCGTCGGGCACCACCGTTTCGGCCGCGACCGCACGGGATCTGCGGTTGGACCCCCTGCGGTCCGACCTCGACCGCGCGCGCGATCTGTTGCTGCGCCGCCTGACGGTGTGCGGCGTGCCGTACGCCGAGGCGCGCGGCGTCGTCGGTGCGGGCGGCGCCGAGACCTTGACGACACGGTGGGAGGTGCGCTGGACGCCGGCCACCGAGGCGATGCTGAACGCGGTCGGCGTTCACGGTGTCACGCCCGCCCAGGCCGCCGAGGGGGTGCTGCGCGAGCGGTGGCGGGCGGAGCGGGACGAGGGCGGACCCACCGCCGCACAGACCCTGGACGGACTCCGGCAGGCGGCCGAGTGCGGCCTGCCTGACCTGACGGACGCACGGCTCGCGGAGACCGCCGACGTGCTGCCCGGTGCCGCCACGTTGCCCGAACTCCTCGGCGGTCTGGGCCTGCTCGACCGGTTGCGGGCGGGGCACGTCCCGGGGCTGGGTGCCGACGAGGAGCGTGCGGTCCGGGCCACCGCCGTGGCCGAGCTCCTCACCGCCGCGGCGGTACGCCAGGTGGACGGGCTCAGCGGCGCCGAGGACCCGGCGGACGCGCACGCCCTGCTGGAGCTCGCCCACCGCGCGGACGTGCTCGGGGGCGTCCGGCTGACCGACGCGCTGGCCCGGCTGGCCCGTGAGGGCTCGCCCCTGATGCGCGGCGCCGCGGGAGCCGTCCGGGTGCTCCTGGGACACGAGGACCCCGACGTACTCGGCGAACGCGTGGCGTCCTGGGTCGACACGGCACGCGACCGCGCGTCCCGAGCCGCGCTCACCGCCCGGCTCACGGGGCTGCTGACGGCCGCGGGTCCGCTGCTGGAGTCGGCGGCCCCGGCGCTCCAGCCGCTCCTCGACCGGGTGTCGGAGTTGGCCGACCAGGACTTCCTTGACCGGCTGCCGGCGTTGCGCGGCGGCTTCGACACGCTCAGCCCGGCCGCGCGCGACCGCCTCCTCTCCATCGTCGAGGAGCGCCTGGACGTCGACCGGCCGGCCGACACGGGTGGGGTGGATCCTGCCGCGCTCGCCCTGTGGACCCGCGCGGACCTCACGGCACGGTCCTTCCTCGGCGGGCTCGGGCTGCTCCCCCCGACTCCGGCTCCGACCCCAATCCCAACCCCGGCCCCGGCCCCGGCCTCGACCCCGACCCCGGCCCCGGCCCCGGCCCCGGCCCCGACCGCAGCCAACCCGGCCGACGAACCCGGCAAGGCCAAAGAGCCCATCAGGAGCGACACGGCCGACAAGGCCGACGCAGCGGGGACACCCGACAGCACCGCCGCGGCTGCCGCCGCCCCGTCCGTCGTCGGGGATCACCACCTCACCCCGGCCGACCGCTGGCGGCTCGTGCTCGGTCGCCGTACCGACCGGCTGTCCCCGGCGGCGGTCGCACCGGCCACCGCGTTGGACGAGCTGTACGGCAGCGGTCGCGGCGAGGGCAGCCGGGGGGACCTGACCGGGCCCGGTCGGGGCGGCTCGGGCGGCGGCCGGGAGCCGTCGTACCCGAGTGTGCGTGAGTGGTCGGAGGAACTGGCGGCGCTGTTCGGGCCGGGGATCCGCGAGGAAGTGCTGGCGGCCGCGGCCTCGTCGGGCCGGCCGGACGTCCTGGCCGAACTCGCCCCGGACAGCGTGCGGCCCTCCGTCGACCTGCTGCGCACCGTGCTCCGGCATGCGGGCGGCCTGCCCGAGACGCGGCTGGCCGCCCTCCGGCCGCTCGTGCGGCGCCTGGTCGAGGCGCTGACCCGGGAGCTGGCCACGCGCCTGCGCCCCGCACTGCACGGCACCGTGGTACCGCGTCCCAGCCGCCGCCCGGGCGGTGGCCTCGACCTGCCCCGCACCCTGCGGGCCAACCTGTCCTCGGCGCACCGCGGTGCGGACGGCACGGTCCGGGTCCTCCCCGAGCACCCCGTCTTCCGCACCCGGGCCAGGAGAACCGCCGACTGGCGGCTGATCCTGGTGACGGACGTGTCGGGCTCCATGGAGGCGTCCACGGTATGGGCCGCTCTCACCGCATCGGTGCTGGCGGGCGTGCCCACGCTGTCCACGCATTTCCTGGCCTTCTCCACGGAGGTCATGGACCTCACCGACCACGTCGACGACCCGCTGTCCCTGCTGCTCGAGGTCAGTGTGGGCGGCGGCACCCACATCGCCGCGGGGCTGCGGCACGCCCGCGAACTCGTCACCGTGCCGTCCCGCACCCTCGTGGTCGTCGTCAGCGACTTCGAGGAGGGCTGTCCGCTGGGCGGGCTGCTCGCCGAGGTCCGCGCACTGGTCGGGGCCGGCTGCCATGTGCTGGGCTGCGCGAGCCTCGACGACGCGGGCCGGCCCCGCTACTCCACCGGGGTGGCGGGGCAGCTGGTCGCCGCGGGCATGCCGGTCGCCGCGCTCAGTCCACTCGAACTCGCCCGCTGGGTAGGGGAGAAGATCGCATGAGCCCGCACCTTCCGCCGGTCAGCCCTTCGGTGACCGCCCAACTGGTCGCGGCGCTCTCCCCCAGGCTGCGCAAGCGGCTGGACGCCGGTGTCGCCAAGGTCACGGGGCGGCCCGTGGTCCGGGACGGCGACGTCGTACGCATCGCGGTCGACGACGACACCGACCTCGAACTGCACGCGTCCGGTGGGGTCGTGACCAGTGCCGAGGCGATCCGCTGCGGTTGCCTGCTCGCGCCCGACTGCCTTCACCGGGCCGCCGCGGCATCGGCGGCCCCGGTCGCCGACCTCACGGAACCACCGAAGACGGCACAGCCGACGTCGGCCTCGGCCTCGACTCCCGCTGCCGTCCCCACCCCCGCTCCCGCTCCCGCTCCCGCTCCCGCTCCCGCTCCCGCTCCCGCCTGCGACCCCTACCCCGAATCGGCCACCCCCGCCCAGTGCGCCGCCGCGGCCGCCCTGCGCGATGCGGCGGCCGCGGTGCTGGAGGCCGGCACCGACGGCGCCGGAGCCGTACTCCAGGCCGAGTTGCTGCGGGCGGCGCACACCGCTCGGCTCGCCGGACTCCCGCGCGCGGCCGGCCGTGCCGTGGCCGTGGTCACGGCGTTGCGTGCGGCCCGTGACGCCGACCCCGCCCACCGCCTGAGCGACCTCGCCGCCGCCCTGCGCGACGTCCTGGTCATCGCCCACCGCCTCCCGGAGGCCACCGGGCCCGAACTCGCCGGGCTGCGCGGCAGGGTACGGCAGCCATACACACCGGACGGCTCACTGCGCCTGTACGGGCTCTTCGCCGAACCGGTCCTCACGGCGACCGGTTACGCGGGCACCGTCACCTGGACCTCCGATGCCTCGGGGCGGCTCTGCACGGTCTCGGACGTGGCCCCGGGCGGCGCCGACCGGGCCACTGCGTCGGCGGACCGAGCCGTACGCATCGGCGACACCACTCTGACCCACCGTGAACTCTCCCGTGCGGGACTCGCCGTGTCCGGGGCGACGGTCTCCCCGACGGGGCGTCTGGGGGCGGGGGCGGGTGTACGGGCCGTGCGTGCGCCCGGCGCCTCGTGGTACGCCGAGCCGCTCGACCGCCTGTGGGCGGTGCCGGTGACCGAACAGGTCTCCCGGGCGCTGGCCAGCGGCCTCGACCTGCCCGACGCCGGCGGTGCGAGCGCGCGGGACGATCGGGACGGCCAAGACCTGCTGTTCCTCGACGTCTCAATCATCGGCACGGTCCGCGAGGCGGCGGGCGAGTGTCTGCTCGCCGACTGCGACGGTCTGGCCGTCCGGCTCGCCGCAGCCCACGACGACCCCGCGCTGTACCACCGTGAGAACCTCCGTCTCCTCGCGCTCCTCGCGTCCGCGCCGGGCGCCCGGCTGCGCGTGGTCGCCCGGCTCACGCCGGCCCCGCTCCCCCGCGCGTTGCTGCTGGCGGCGAGCCATCCCACCGATCCGGGCGCCCGTGTCGACCTCGGCCTCGACCGGCTCCGGCGCGCGGACCTGCCCGCAGAACCGGCTCAGGGCACCGCACCCGGCGCCCGGAGCGCACCGGCCGTGCAGCCGGCGCCCGTCGCCGACGAAGCTCCCGTGCATCTGCTGCGGCGCCGGGTCCACCAGGCCGTGTCCGGGGGCCGCCGCGTGCTCGCCTTCCCCGGAAGCCGGGAGTCGGAGGCCACGCGGCTGCGCCGGTACGGCCTCGGCACCGCCGGTGAGCTGCTCGCCGAGTTGCACGCCACCGCCGCGGAACGGGCACGCGACCCCTTCGGCCGACTGCTCCCTGCCGACACCGGGCGCTTCGCCCGCGCGTGGCTCGGCGCGGCCCTCTACACGGAGGAGGTCGACCGGGCCCTGTGCGCCGCCGCATGGGGCGCGAGCCTCCCCGGCCTCACCGCGCGGTGACCCCACCGTCCCGGCGGGCACCACGGAACGGGCCGATGGTCTGACGCCACCCTCGCGATCGCCCCGCCGGGCCGGGGCGGGTCACCGTAGTATCGGATGATCTCGTGGGGGAAGGCGGCGGACATGGGCAGGCAGCGTCCCGGTACGCCGACCCTGGAGGAGGTGGCCGCCCTCGCCGGCGTGGGCCGGGGCACCGTCTCGAGGGTCGTCAACAACGCGGCGGGCGTGCGGGATTCGACGCGCCGCGCCGTGCAGCGGGCCATCGTCGAACTGGGGTACGTCCCGAATCTCGCGGCCCGTTCCCTGGCGGGACACCGCGCCGACGCCATCGCGCTGGTGATGACGGAGCCGGACTGGCGGCTGTTCGGGGAGCCGTTCTTCACCGAGGTCGTCCACGCGGTCGGCGACGCCCTCACCGACACCCCGGTGCAGTTGCTGCTCACCCTGGTCCGTACGGACACCGAGCGGCAGCGCTTCGTGGAGTACGCGCGCGGCGGCCGGGTCGACGGCGTGCTGCTCATGTCCGTGCACGCCGAGGATCCGCTGCCGGACATGCTCGCCAAGGCGGGACTGCCCACCGTCATGCTGGGGCGGCGTTCCGGCGAGGAGGGCGTCACGTATGTCGACGCCGACAACGCGGGCGGCGCGCGGGTCGCGGTCACGTATCTTCTGGACGCCGGCCGGAGCACGATCGGGGCCATCAGCGGACCGCTCGACATGTACGTCGCCCAGTGCCGACTGCGCGGGTACCGGGAGGCGCTGGAGTCGGCGGGCGTGGCGGCCGCGGCGTCGCTGGTCGTCGAGGGGAGCGACTTCGCGGAGGAGAGCGGGTACCGGGCGATGACCGGCCTGCTCGCCCGGCACCCGGAACTCGACGCGGTTTTCGCCGCGTCGGACACGCTGGCCGCCGGGGCGCTCAACGCGCTGCGGGCTGCGGGCCGCCGGGTGCCGCAGGACGTCGCGGTGATCGGCTTCGACGACTTTCACCCGGCCCGCCCCACGGACCCGCCGCTGACGACGGTCCGGCAGCCGCTGGAGGAGATCGGCCGCACGATGGTGCGGCTGCTGCAGGAGGAGATGGAGGACTCCCCCGCCGCCTGGCGGCACGTCATCCTCCGTACGGAGCTGGTGATCCGCGACTCCGCCTGAGCGAGGCCTGGCACGACGCCTGGAACGACGCCTGGGACGACGCCTGAGTGCCATGTCCGCCGGGAGCGCTCCCGGCGAGGGCGCCTCTCACCTGTGTCTTCGAGATTCGTTCGACAACATGGGCGCGCACAGTCTTGTCAGGAACATGAACCACTCCTACAGTCCTCAATCAACCGGTAAGTGGGAGCGCTCCCATCAGTGGGGAGTTGGGAGCGCTCCCGCACCGGCCCCCTCCTTCCCCCCGCACCCCCGGAGAGGCCCCATGCGAACGTTACGGCCCCGACTCCGCGCCCGGCGTGGCCTCTTGGGCGCCCTGAGCGCTGCCTCAGTGGCCTTCGCCCTCGTCGCGTCGCTCGCGACCGCCGCGGCGCCGGCCCAGGCGGACACGACGATCTGCGAACCGTTCGGGACGACGACGATCCAGGGACGGTACGTCGTCCAGAACAACCGCTGGGGTTCCAGCGCCACCCAGTGCGTCACCGCCACCGACACCGGCTTCCGGGTCACACAGGCCGACGGCTCGGCACCGACCAACGGGGCGCCGAAGTCGTACCCGTCGGTCTTCAACGGCTGCCATTACACGGCCTGTTCGCCTGGCACCAACCTCCCCGTCCGGCTCGACACCGTCTCCGAGGCGCCTTCCAGCATCTCGTACGGCTTCGTCGACAACGCCGTCTACAACGCCTCGTACGACATATGGCTCGACCCGACCGCCCGGACCGACGGGGTCAACCAGACCGAGATCATGATCTGGTTCAACAGGGTGGGCCCGATCCAGCCCATCGGCTCACCGGTGGGCACGGCGACCGTCGGCGGACGGACCTGGGAGGTGTGGAGCGGCGGCAACGGATCCAACGACGTGCTGTCGTTCGTCGCGCCGTCGGCGATCACCGGCTGGAGCTTCGACGTCATGGACTTCGTCCGGGCGACCGTAGCGCGCGGACTCGCCGAGGACGACTGGTACCTGACGAGTGTGCAGGCAGGGTTCGAGCCCTGGCAGAACGGCGCCGGACTGGCCGTGAACTCCTTCTCCTCCACCGTCGAGACCGGCGGCACCCCGGGCGGCACGGACCCCGGTCCGGACCCCGGCGACCCGGGTGACGCGTCGGCGTGCGAGGTGTCGTACGGCACGAACGTGTGGCAGGGCGGCTTCACCGCCGACGTCTCCGTCACCAACACGGGCACGGCTCCGGTCGACGGCTGGCAGCTCGCCTTCGCCCTGCCCTCCGGCCAGCGGATCAGCAACGCCTGGAACGCCTCCGTCACGCCGTCCACGGGCAGTGTCACGGCGACCGGCGTGAGCCACAACGCCCGGATCGCACCCGGCGGCAGCCTGTCGTTCGGCTTCCAGGGCACGTACAGCGGCGCGTTCGCCGAGCCGGCCGGCTTCCGCCTCAACGGCATCGCCTGCACCACGGCCTAGCAGCCGGCCTCCCCGCCCCACCGCCTCCTCGCCCGTCCGGTCGAAGCGCCCGCCCCGGACGGGCGGGGGTTCCATCACAGCCAGTCCTCACTTTGACATGAACCGACCAACACGAAGAACGCGACCTGCACCGAGAACACAACAGAGGACCCACCCCGACCCAGACCCGTACCCCGACCCAGACCCGTACCCCGAACCGGAACCGGAACCGGAACCGAACCAGGAGACCCCTATGGCTCGACGCAGCAGATTCCTGTCTTTAGCGGCGGTGATGGCCACCCTGCTCAGCGCGCTCGGCGTGAGCTTCTTGCTCGGGCAGGGGCAGGCCCAGGCGCACGGCGTGGCGATGATGCCCGGCTCCCGCACCTACCTGTGCCAGCTGGACGCCAAGACCGGCACCGGTGCCCTGGATCCGACGAACCCTGCCTGTCAGGCCGCGCTCGACCAGAGCGGGGCGACGGCGCTGTACAACTGGTTCGCCGTGCTCGACTCCAACGCGGGCGGCCGCGGCGCCGGTTACGTGCCGGACGGCACCCTGTGCAGCGCGGGCGACCGTTCCCCGTACGACTTCTCCGCCTACAACGCCCCCCGCGGTGACTGGCCCCGGACGCATCTGACGTCGGGGGCGACGATCCCGGTGCAGTACAGCAACTGGGCGGCCCACCCGGGTGACTTCCGCGTGTACCTGACCAAGCCGGGCTGGTCGCCCACCTCCGAGCTGGGCTGGGACGACCTGGAGCTGATCCGGACGGTGACCAACCCGCCCCAGCAGGGCTCTCCCGGGACCGATGGAGGCCACTACTACTGGGACCTCGCGCTGCCCTCGGGTCGCTCGGGCGACGCGCTGATCTTCATGCAGTGGGTGCGTTCGGACAGCCAGGAGAACTTCTTCTCCTGCTCGGACGTCGTCTTCGACGGCGGCAACGGAGAGGTCACCGGCATCCGCGGTTCCGGCAGCACTCCGGGCCCGGATCCGACGCCGGACCCGACGGACCCGACGGACCCGCCGACGCACACCGGTTCCTGCATGGCCGTGTACTCCGTGGAGAACTCCTGGAGCGGCGGCTTCCAGGGCTCGGTCGAGGTGATGAACCACGGCACCGAGCCGCTGAACGGCTGGGCCGTGCAGTGGCAGCCGGGCAGCGGGACCACACTCGGCGGGGTGTGGAACGGTTCGCTGTCCAGTGACGCCGACGGCACGGTCACGGTCCGGAACGTGGACCACAACCGCGTCGTACCACCGGACGGGAGCGTGACCTTCGGCTTCACCGCCACGTCGACGGGCAACGACTTCCCGGCCGGCTCGATCGGCTGCGCCACCCCCTGACATCCTCTGAACCGCCTGACACACGTCGGCACACGGTCGGCGGGGCCCCCGCTGGGTTCCCCGCCGACCTCACGTGCCGGTTACGAATCGCTCAACCTCTGGTTGCGAAGCGGTGATCGAGCGACGATAGGGCCATGACTCTGGCCCAGCGCGCCTTTGAGCGGCTGCACGCCTGGCCCGACCTCTCCGCGGGTCCGGCCAGTTGCCGAACCGGACGGGCGCTGCGCTCCGTCCGCGACGAGATCGTCCACTTCCACTCGGACCGGGACGTGGACCTCCACCTCACCCATCGGGCCATCCAGCGCTTCCAGTACGACCTCGGCGGCTCCACCGCCATCCGCCTGGTGCCCGGCTCCCGTTGGGTGACCGTGCACCTGGACTGCGACGCGGACGTCGACCTGCTGCTGAGCCTGACGAGCATCGCGCTCAAGGCCCACCAGTCCCGGCCCCCGACCGACCTCACCTCGGGACCCTCGGGGTCCTCCGGGTCCTCGGCGCCCCCGGGGTGCAACTTCCACCGGGTCACGGTGCTTCCGCGCTCCGCGGCCGGGGAGGCCTGAGCCCCGCCGCGGCAAGGACCGCGCCGAGCACGCAGAGGGCGCCGGTGACGGTCACGGCCACGTGGACGCCGTTCATGAACGCCTGCCCGCTGCCCTCCACCACGGCGGCCCGCAGCCCGGCCGGCATGTCACCGGAGACGGGTGCCACGCCCATCGCCACGGCGTCCTTGGCCTCCTGGAGACCGTCCGCCACGGCCGGGGGCACCCCCGCCCCGGTCAGCTCACCGGTGAGCGTGGCGCCGACCTCGGCGCTGATCAGGGAGACCAGCACGGACGTGCCGAGGGCCCCGCCGATCTGCAGGGTCGTCGCCTGCAGGCCTCCCGCGACACCGCCGTCCTTGACGGGGGCGTTGCCCACGATGGCGTCGGAGGAGGCGGACATCACCATGCCGACGCCGAGGCCGAGCGCGATGAACGGCGGCCACATCGTGGCGTAGGAGGAGTCGGTCTGCCAGGTGAGCATGCCGAAGCAGGAGGCCGCCTGGAGCAGCATGCCCAGCGGCATCGTCAGCCGGGGGCCGAAGCGCTGGGTCAGGGCCGCACCCAGGGGCGAGGCCACCAGCGAGGCGAGGCTGAGCGGGAGCGTCCGCACGCCCGCCTCGACCGGCGTGAAGCCGCGCACGTTCTGCAGGTACAGCATGACGAAGAAGATCATGCCGAGCAGGACGAAGAAGTTCAGCGCGGTGACGATCGCGCCGATGGTCAGCGCGCGGCTGCGGAACAGGCGCATCGGCAGCAGCGGGTGCTCCACGCGGGTCTCGTGCCGGCCGAACACGAGCAGGAGTACGAGACCCGCGGCGACCGCGCCGAGGGTGCCTGCGGAGGTCCAGCCCCAGGTCTCTCCCTTGACGACGCCGAAGACGACGGCCAGGAGGCCGGCGGCGAGCAGGACGAGGCCGGGTATGTCGAAGCGCTCGCGGCCTGCGGCGTTGCGGCTCTCCGGGAGGACGAGGGCACCGAAGACGACGGCGACGACACCGATGGGGGCGTTGATGTAGAAGACGGATTCCCAGTCGACGTGCTCCACCAGGAGGCCGCCGACGATGGGTCCGAGGGCCGTCGCGACGGCGGAGACCATGGCCCAGATGCCCACGGCCATGGCGAACTTCTTCGGCGGGAAGACGGAGCGGAGCAGTCCGAGGGTGTTGGGCATCAGCAGTCCGCCGAAGGCACCTTGGAGGGCGCGGAAGGCGACGACGCCCTCGATCGAACCGGACAGGCCGATGGCGACGGAGGCGAGGGTGAAGCCGGCGACGCCGACCAGGTAGTAGGTGCGGCGGCCGAACCGGTCACCGAGCTTGCCGCCCAGGATGAGGGTGGCGGCGAGCGCGAGCAGGTAGGCGTTGGTCACCCACTGGAGTTGGGCGGTGGACGCGTGCAGGTCGCTGCCGATCTCGGGGTTGGCGATGGCGACGACGGACCCGTCGAGCTGGACCATGAACAGTCCGAACGCGACGGCGAGGAGAGTCAGCCACGGGTTGGACCGCAGGCGGCCGGCCGCAGGTGGGGCGGTGGCGGTCTCGGCCGCGGGCGTGAGGGGGTGATCCACGGACGTGGACGGCATGGCGGAGCCTTCTCTTCCGGATTCGGCGGTGCCGCAGCGAGGGGTGCTGCAGGGGGCGGTAGCGCAAGAAGGGGTGCTGCGGGAAAGGGAACGGCGCGCCGCGGGGGGCGGGCGCGTGTGTCAGCGAGCGCTGGGGTGGAGGTGCCGCGTCAACGCGTCGAGGGCGTCCAGGGCGGAGCCGAGCGCGCCCTGCTGGCCTTCGGTGAGGGCGGTCAGGGCGTGGCGGATGAACGCGGTCTCCAGTTCCCGCACCTCGGACAGCCGCTCACGGGCCATGGCCGTGAGGTGGAGGTGGGCGACCCGCTTGTCGGCGCTGTCCCGCCTGCGCTCCAGGTCGCCCTGCTCGGTGAGCTGGGAGACCAGGGCGCTGACGTTGTTCGGCTTCATCAGCAGGGCCTCGGCGGCCTCGCGCACCGTGGCGCCCTCGTGCTGCGCGACGAACCGCAGCAGGGCGAGCTGCCCCTCGGGGGGCTTGGGGTGCGGGTACCGGGCGGCGACCTGCCGGTCCAGCGCCCTGTGCAGCGCGGGAAGGCACGCCGCGAGCCCGGAGGCCATGCGGTCGATGTCCCGGCGAGGGGTGCTGGAGTCGGTCACCCGCCAACAATAGATATGAACAGATAGGTATGTCAAAAGAGGCAGTAGGGGCGACCGTCCGACCGCCACCCGGCTGCCCGGCCGCCCGGCCGCCTGACTCCCGCCACCGGCGCCGCGCAACGCACTCGCAACGTTCCCCGTGCTGACATGGCGGTATGGGCGACACATACGAGGAGACCCCGCGCGTCGAGCTGACCCCCGAGGCGTCCGCACTGCTGCGGCGGCTCCGCGAGGCGCACGGCCCGCTGATGTTCCACCAGTCCGGCGGCTGCTGCGACGGCAGCGCCCCCATGTGCTACCCGGCCGGCGAGTTCCGCACCGGCGCCTCGGACGTCCTGCTCGGCGAACTGGCCGTGGACGGCGTCGCGGAGCCGGTGGAGTTCTGGATGTCGCGCAGTCAGTACGAGGTGTGGAGTCACACCCGGCTGATCGTGGACGTCGTCCCGGGCCGGGGCAGCGGCTTCTCGCTGGAGGCGCCCGAGGGGGTGCGCTTCCTCATCCGTTCCCGGGTCGTGGACGCCTAGCCCTCGCGCACCTCCTCGACGTTCTACGGTCTGAGGCTGCTCACGATCTCCGCCGTCGCGGTCAGCCCACTGCTGATGGTCGGGGCGATGCTCGTGCTCGCCAGGTAGAAGCCGAGCAGCAGGCACACCAGTGCGTGCGAGACCTTCAGCCCGCCGTTGCGCAGGAAGAGCACCGCCAGGATGAACAGCAAGAGCACCACAGAGATGGAAACGGCCATCGTCAACCTCCTCCGCCACGTCCACTTCGCGGCGTTCGGCCGCAAGTGTGGCGTAGCGGAGGGTTCGTCCGTGCGGCTGACCTGTCCTCCGAACGAGTGGTATTCCGGCGCCTGCCCCTACCGCTCCCGGCGGGCGTCGAGGAAGGCCTCCAGACCGGCGAGGTCGTCGGTGTTGAGATGGTCGACACCGGCGGCGAGCAGTTCGCCCCACACGGCGTCCCGCGCGGGCCCGGCCACGTCGGGCGTGGCCCAGAAGCGCACCCGCTGCCCGCGGGCGTGGGCCGCACCCACGATCTCCCGCAGCCGGCGCCGCTCGGCCGCCGGGAAGGCGCCCACGCCCTGCCAGGTGAAGTTGAGCGTCCAGTTGTCGCTGATCAGAGGGACGAAGGAGGCCGGTGCGGCGGTGCCGAGATCGGTGAGCCGGCCGTCGTAGAAGGCCCGGCGGGTGCGCTGGGCCTCCATGGGCGCGCGGGCGGCCCGGTCGCCGGAGACCACCGCGGTGACCGCGCCCGGGAACACGCGTCCGTGGGCGCAGGAGGTGAACAGGTGCTGGTAGCGGCGCAGGTGCCGGTCGAGTTCGAGGTACGTCGACTCGCCCTCGGTCTTGATGTCGATCAGGAGTTGCAGGGAGCCGCGGTCCCGCCGGTACACGCGACCGTGGTTCGCGCGGACGCGGGCGGCGAGCGGGTCGAGGTAGAGCGACTCCAGGGTGCGGGACGGGTCGAGGTCCTCCGGGTCGTGGGCGACGAGGAGTTGGCCGCCGACCAGGTAGATGTCGGCCTCGACGCTGCCGAAGCGGTGGTCGAGGGCGTCGAGGAGGGGACGGGGGTGCTCGTAGTCGTTGTGGGCGTGCGCGCGCCACAACGGGCGCGGCCCGTGCCTGCCTTCGGACGCCAGCGCGGTGCCGGCGGGCAGGGCGACCGCGCCCGCGAGGGCGGCGCCGAGGGTGGTGAGGGCTCTGCGTCGGGTGGTGAGGGCCATGCTCTGCCTCCCTGGAAGTGCCGTACGGGACCCAGTGAGTATGGGGTCCCGGTGGCCTCACGGAGCAGAGCCGTGCGGGGAGTTGGCCGGACCGCCGCCGGTCGTTCACTTCCCCGCGCCGGGCGCACGGGAATGCCCGCCCCCGACGAGGGGAGCGGGCATTCCCGGTCGACGCGGCCGTACACGCGCACACGCGCACACGCGTACGGGTGTACGGGTGTCAGGGAGCTCGCAGGTCGACCAGTTCGGCCAGCGCCGCGCGGTGGGTGCCCGCGGCCCCGTATGCGATCGAGTCGGCCTTGGCCCGCTTGAGGTAGAGGTGGACCGGGTGTTCCCACGTCATGCCGATGCCGCCGTGCAGTTGCAGCGCCTCCTCGGCGGCGTGGACGGCGACCCGGGCCGCGTACGCCTGGGCCACGGCGACGGCCACGTCGGTGTCCTCGCCGGTCGCCAGGGCGTCGGCGGCGCTGCGGGCGGCGGCGCGCAGGCCCGCCACCTCCAGCCACAGCCGGGCGAGCCGGTGCTTGAGCGCCTGGAAGCCGCCGACCGGTCGGTTGAACTGCTTGCGTTCCTTGAGATAGCGGACCGTCTCGGTCAGCAGCCAGTCGGCGAGGCCCAGTTGTTCGGAGGCGAGCAGCCCGGCACCGGCCCGCAGGGCCCGGCGCACGGCGGGCCCCGCGTCGCCGAGCCGACGCCCGGACACGCCGTCGAGGGTCACCCGCGCCACCGGCCGGGTGAGGTCGAGCGACACCTGCGGAGTCACGGTCGCGTCGGCGGCGCGGACCGCGTACAGGCCCCCGTCGTCGGCGGGCACCAGCAGCACGTCGGCGACGGCGGCGTCCGCGACGGCCGTCAACTCCCCGTGCAGGCCCCCGCTCTCCAGTCGCACGCTCGGAACGGCGCCACCCGGTGCGACGTGCAGCCCGACGGCCAGCGCGGCGACGGTCGTGGCGGCAGCCAGCTCGGTGAGCAGGTCCTCGGCCCCGCAGGCCAGCAGCGCCTCGGTGGCGACGACGGCGCTCGTCAGGTACGGCACCGGCGCGACGGCACGTCCCAACTCCTCCAGGACCACGGCGGCTTCCCGGTGCGTGGCGCCCTGCCCGCCCAGTTCCTCGGGGATCAGCAGGCCCGCGAGGCCCATCGAGTCGGAGAGGGCCTTCCACACCGAAACGTCGTGCGGAGCGGCCGACTCGGTGCGGGTGATGACGCCCGCCGGGTCGCAGTGGTCGGTGAGCAGGTCCCGGACGGCGGCGCGCAGCGCCTCTTCCTCCTCCGAGTAGAGGAGAGCGGGTTCGGACTGTGCGCTCATCGGGCGAGGTCCTTCCATGCGACGTCCTTGTCGGTGCGCGGTTCGGCGGGCAGGCCCAGGACGCGCTCGGCGACGATGTTCAGCAGGACCTCGCTGGTCCCGCCCTCGATGCTGTTGCCCTTGGACCGCAGGTAGCGGTACCCGGCGTCGCGGCCGGTGAAGTCGACCAGCTCGGGGCGGCGCATGGTCCAGTCGTCGTAGAGCAGGCCCTCCTCGCCGAGGAGTTCCACCTCCAGGCCGCTGATCTCCTGGTTGAGGCGGGCGAAGTTCAGCTTCATGCCGGCGCCCTCGGGGCCGGGCTGGCCCGCCACCAGTTGCTGGCGCAGGCGTACGCCGGTGAGGCGGGCGACCTCGGCCTCGACCCACAGGCCGAGCAGCCGCTGGTGCAGGTCGTGGGTGCGCAGTCCGGGGCGCTCCCGCCAGGTCGCGGCGATCTTGCCGATCATGCCGCCCTCGCGGGGGATCGGGGTGCCGCCGATGGCGACCCGCTCGTTGTTGAGCGTGGTCTGCGCGACCCGCCAGCCGTCACCGATCTCGCCGAGGCGCCGGGAGTCGGGGATGCGGACGTCGGTGAGGAAGACCTCGTTGAACTCGGCCTCGCCGGTGATCTGGCGCAGTGGCCGCACTTCGACCCCGGGGTCGGTCATGTCGCACACGAAGTACGTGATGCCCCGGTGCTTGGGCACCTCGGGATCGGTGCGGGCGATGAGGATGGCCCAGCGGGCGAGATGGGCGCTGGAGGTCCACACCTTCTGCCCGTTGACGACCCAGTCCTCGCCGTTCCGGACGGCGCGCGTGCCGAGGGCGGCCAGGTCGGACCCGGCGCCCGGCTCGCTGAACAGCTGGCACCAGACCTCCTCCCCGGTCCACAGCGGGCGCAGCAGCCGGCGCTTCTGCTCGTCGGTACCGTACTGGAGGATCGTCGGTGCGGCCATGCCGAGGCCGATGCCGATGCGCCGGGGGTCGTTGTCGGGCGCGCCCTCGGCCGCCAACTCGGCGTCCACGACGGCCTGGAGGGAGCACGGGGCACCGAGTCCGCCGAGCCCCTCCGGGTAGTGCACCCAGGCGAGTCCGGCGTCGAAGCGGGCCCGCAGGAAGTCCAGGCGGTCCGTGGCGGCCGGTGGGTGCGCGGCCAGCAACTCGCGGGTACGTCGGCGCAGTTCCGCTGCGTCGGTCATGCGGCGGTTCCCTTCTCCAGCTTCTCCGGTACTGCCTTCTTCGGCACTTCCGTCTCCGGTACCGCCTTCTCCGGTACCGCCTTCTCCGGTACCGCCTTCTCCGGTACGACGGCCACCCGGCCGGTGGTCCTGCCGTCGGCGACGCGCTGCACGGCGTCCGCCGCCCCGTCGAGCGGCACCCGCTCGCTCACCAGCGGCTTGACGGCGCCCCGTGCGGTCAGCTCGGTGAGCTGCTCGTGGCAGTGCCGGACCAGTGCGGGGTTCTTGGTGTTGTACAGGCCCCAGTGCAGGCCGAGGATCGTGTAGTTCTTCACCAGCGCGTGGTTCAGTGCCGGGCTGGGGATCGTGCCGCTCGCGAAGCCGACGACGACGATCCGGCCCTCGAAGGCGACCACCTTGGCGGACTGGGCGTAGGCCGGGCCGCCGACGGGGTCGTAGATCACGTCGGCGCCCCGGCCGCCGGTGGCCTCCTTCACGGCGGCGACGACGTCCTCGCCGTGCCGGTCGACGACCACGTCGCAGCCCAGCTCGCGGGCGACGGCCGCCTTCTCCGGGCCACCGACGACGCCGATGACGGTGGCGCCGGCCGCCTTGCCGAGCTGTACGGCGGCGCTTCCGACGCCCCCCGCGGCGGCGTGGACGAGCAGGGTCTCGCCGGCCTCCAGTCGGGCCCGGCGGTGCAGGCCGAACCAGCCGGTCTGGTAGCCGATGTGCAGGGCGGCGGCCTCGGCGTCGTCCAGGGCGTCCGGCGCGGGCAGCAGGGCGCGCGCGTCCGCGAGGGCGTACTCGGCGAAGCCGCCGTGCGGCAGCGCCGGGTTCGCGATGACGCGGCGGCCGTCCTCGGTCTCGCCGCAGATCTCGACGCCCGGCGTGAACGGCAGCGGCGGCCGGACCTGGTACTGGCCCCGGCACAGCAGGGCGTCCGGGAAGTTGATGTTGGCGGCGCGGACCTTCAGCAGGACCTGGCCCTCGCCGGGCGTGGGCGGCGCCACGTCCGCGAGGCGCATCACCTCGCCCGGCTCGCCGTTCTCGTGCACCTGCCATGCCTGCATGCGGGGCCTCCACCGACTGCGTCGTCCGACCGGGTCCTCCGCATACTAAGCGGTCGCTTGCCGTTCGGGGAACAGCTTCCACGCAGTCGTACGTCACGACCGTCAGGACCGGGCGGGCCTCGCCCGTACGTGCATCCGCTCCCCCTGCGGGCCGAAGAGGCTCAGGAACTCGGCCGGCCCCTCCCCCGTCGACCCGAACCAGTGCGGAACCCGGGTGTCGAACTCGGCGGCCTCCCCCGCCGACAGCACCACGTCGTGCTCGCCGAGCACGAGCCGCAGCCGTCCGGAGAGGACGTAGAGCCACTCGTACCCCTCGTGGGTGCGCGGGTCCGGCTCCTGCCTGCGCTGGGGTTCCAGCACCTTGAACGCCTGGAGGCCGCCCGCCTGCCGGGTGAGCGGCCAGTGGGTGCGGCCGTGGCGCACGATCGGCTCGGCGCGCACCCGGGGGTCGCCGACCGGCGGGGCGCCGACCAGTTCGTCCAGCGGCACCTGGTGGGCCTGGGCGATCGGCAACAGCAGTTCGAGGCTCGGTTTGCGCAGGCCCGATTCCAGCCGCGACAGGGTGCTCACCGAGATACCCGTGGTCTCGGACAGGCTCGCCAGCGTCACCTCCCGCTCCCTGCGAAGCTGGCGGAGCCTGGTTCCGACACCGGCGAGAACGTCGTCTGCAGTCGTCATGTGCTTATTGCAGAACCGGCAAATACGTTTGTCAATCCCGGGGCATCGAGCGACCTTCTACGTGGAGGTGGTCACCATGACCCAGAACAGCACCACGACCGAGAAGAAGGATCTGACCGGGCAGTACGACGTGGTCGTCGTCGGTGGCGGCGCGGCCGGACTCTCCGCCGCGCTCGTCCTGGGCCGCTCACGGCTGCGCACCCTGGTCGTCGACGCCGGCGAGCCGCGCAACGCTCCCTCGGACCACATGCAGGGCTACCTGACCCGGGACGGCATGCCACCCGCCGAGTTCCTGGCCCTCGGCCGGGAGGAGATCGCGCGCTACGGAGTGGAGCTGGTCCGCGACCGTGCCGTGGACGTCCACCGCGGCGAGGACTTCGCGGTGGAGCTGGCCGGCGGGGACACCGTGCACGCCCGTCGGCTGATCGTCACCACCGGGCTCAGGGACGAGCTGCCGGCCGTGCCCGGGGTCGCCGAGCGGTACGGCCGGGACGTGCTGCACTGCCCGTTCTGCCACGGCTGGGAGGTGCGGGACGAGCGCTTCGGCGTCCTGGCCACCGGTCCGCTCAGTGTGCACCAGGCCCTGATGGTGTCCGGCTGGTCGGACGACGTGACGCTCTTCCTGCACACGGTCGCCGAGCGGGAACTGTCCGACGACGACCTGCGGCGGCTCGCCGCGGCCGGGGTCAAGGTGGTGCCCGGCGAGGTGGCCGGCCTGCGGGTCGAGGACGACCGGCTCACCGGGGTCCGGCTGGCTGACGCCACGGCGCACGACCGTACGGTGCTGTTCGTCGCCCCGAAGGCGGTCCCGCAGACCGGTCTGATGGAGCGGCTGGGGGCGGAGCTGCAGGAGACGCCGTTCGGCGCCTACCCCGTGGTGGACCCGACGGGCCGGACGACCGTGCCGGGCGTGTGGACCGCCGGCAACGCCATGGGCTTCGCCGAGCAGGTCGTCCACGCGGCCGGCGGCGGCTACCGCGCGGCGGCGGCGGTCGTCGGCGACCTGATCATGTCGGACCTGGACGCGGCCGTCGCGGAGTGAGGGCCCCGCAAAGCACTCGGGAGGGTGCACCCGGTACACGACGCCCCCGCGGGGCAGCCCGGCGTCCGCGGGGTGTACGTACGCCCTCTCCGGTGCACCATGACTGCATGCTGCTTGCCCGGTTGGCCCAGGTGTCCCGGGAGGTCGCCGCCACGTCGGCGCGGTCCCGCAAGACCGTCCTGCTCGCGGAGCTGTTCCGTGAGGCGGAGGCGGCGGACGTACCGGTCGTCATCCCGTACCTGGCCGGACGGCTCCCGCAGGGCCGGATCGGCGTCGGCTGGAAGGTGCTGAGCCGCCGGGTCGCGCCCGCCGCCGAACCGACCCTGACCGTCCGGGACGTCGACGCGCGGCTCACCCGGCTCGGCGCGGTGTCGGGCGCCGGTTCGCAGGCCGAGCGGGCCCGGCTGGTCGGCGAGCTGATGGGCGCGGCCACGGAGGACGAGCAGCGTTTTCTGATCGGGCTGCTCACCGGCGAGGTCCGCCAGGGCGCCCTGGACGCGGCCGCCGTCGAGGGCCTGGCCGCGGCCACGGAGGCTCCCCCGGCGGACGTGCGGCGCGCGGTGATGCTCGCGGGGTCGCTCCAGACGGTGGCCGAGGCCCTGCTGGCCGACGGTCCCGGCGCCCTGGACGGGTTCCGGCTCACCGTCGGCCGGCCCGTGCTGCCGATGCTGGCGCACAGCGCGTCATCGGTCGCCGAGGCCGTCGGCAAGCTGGGCACCGCCGCTGTCGAGGAGAAGCTGGACGGCATCCGCGTCCAGGTGCACCGGGACGGCGACGCCGTACGGATCTACACCCGCACCCTGGACGAGATCACCGACCGGCTTCCCGAGGTCACCGAGGCGGCCCTGGCGCTGCCCGGCGAGCGGTTCATCCTGGACGGCGAGGCGATCTCCCTGGATGCGAGCGGGCGCCCCCGCTCCTTCCAGGAGACCGCCGGCCGGGTCGGCTCCCGCACCGACGTGGCCACGGCGGCGCGGACGGTCCCCGTCTCGGCGGTGTTCTTCGACGCGCTGTCCGTCGACGGCCGCGACCTGCTCGACCTGCCGCTGACCGAGCGGCACGCGGAGCTGGCCCGGCTGGTCCCCGAGCCCCTGCGGGTACGGCGCACGCTGGTGCACGGCCCCGAGGAGACCGGTGCCGCGGAGAAGTTCCTCGCCGAGACGCTGGCGCGCGGGCACGAGGGCGTCGTCGTCAAGGGCCTCGACGCCGCGTACAGCGCGGGCCGGCGCGGCGCGTCCTGGCTGAAGGTCAAGCCGGTCCACACGCTCGACCTGGTGGTGCTCGCCGCCGAATGGGGCCACGGCCGCCGCACCGGAAAGCTCTCCAACCTCCACCTGGGCGCCCGTACCCCCGACGGCTCCTTCGCGATGCTCGGCAAGACCTTCAAGGGCATGACCGACGCGCTGCTGACCTGGCAGACCGAGCGCCTCCGGGAGCTGGCCGTCGAGGAACACGGCTGGGGCGTGACCGTACGCCCCGAACTCGTCGTCGAGATCGCCTACGACGGCCTCCAGCGCTCCACCCGCTACCCGGCCGGCGTCACCCTCCGCTTCGCCCGCGTGGTCCGCTACCGCGAGGACAAGCGCCCCGAGGACGCGGACACCGTGGAGGCCCTGCTCGCCGCTCACCCCGGGGTGGCCCCGTGAGACGCAGCGCGGGCCTGCTGCTGCACCGGCGCGGTCCCGGCGGGGAGTTCCAGGTGCTCCTCGGTCACATGGGCGGCCCGTTCTACGCCCGACGGGACGCCGGGGCGTGGACCGTCCCCAAGGGCGAGTACGACCCGGCGGAACCCGCGTGGGAGGCGGCCCGGCGCGAGTTCGAGGAGGAGCTGGGGCTGCCGCCGCCCGAGGGCGAGGCCGTCCCGCTCGGCGAGGTGCGGCAGGCGGGCGGGAAGGTCGTCACGGTCTGGGCCGTCGAGGCCGACCTCGATCCGGCGACGGTCGTCCCCGGCACCTTCCGCATGGAGTGGCCACCGAGGTCGGGACGGACCGAGGAGTTCCCCGAGCTGGACCGGGTGGCGTGGATCGGGCTGGAGAGGGCCCGCGAGGTGATCGTGAAGGCGCAGGCCGCGTTTCTCGACCGGCTGGCTGAGCACTCGCACTGACGAGACGCCACGAGGAACGACGCGACCCGTCCGCGTTGCGGCACCCCACGCCGCGCGCCAAGGTCGAAGCACGATTGCGCACCCAGGGAGGTCGGCCATGCCCATCGCGACGGTGAACCCGGCGAACGGCGAGACGCTCAGGACGTACGAGGCCATGGGCGAGGAGGAGATCGAGCGCCGGATCGAGCTCGCGGAGGCCACCTTCCGCACGTACCGGACCACGGGGTTCTACGAGCGTGCCGGGCTGATGCGCCGGGCCGCCGATCTCCTGGAGGCCGACCAGAAGGAGATCGGCAAGGTCATCACCACGGAGATGGGCAAGCCGGTCAAGCAGGCCCGCGCGGAGGCGGCCAAGTGCGCCAAGGCGATGCGCTGGTACGCCGACCACGCGGCGGAGCTGCTGGCCGACGAGGAGCCCGCCGACGCCGACGTGAAGGACTCCGGCGCCTCCCGGGCCCTGGTCCGCTACCGGCCGCTCGGCCCGGTGCTCGCGGTGATGCCGTGGAACTTCCCGCTCTGGCAGGTGATCCGCTTCGCCGCGCCCGCGCTGATGGCGGGCAACGTCGGACTGCTCAAGCACGCCTCGAACGTGCCGCAGACCGCGCTGTACCTGGAGGACCTGTTCCACCGGGCGGGCTTCCCCGAGGGCTGCTTCCAGACCCTGCTCATCGGCTCCGCCCAGGTCGACGACGTCCTGCGCGACGAGCGGGTGCGGGCCGCCACCCTCACCGGCAGCGAGCCCGCGGGCCGCGCGGTGGCCTCCACCGCCGGGGAGATGATCAAGAAGACGGTGCTGGAGCTGGGCGGCAGCGACCCGTTCGTCGTCATGCCGTCCGCCGACGTCGAGCGGGCCGCCGGGGTGGCGGTGACCGCGCGCACGCAGAACGCCGGGCAGTCGTGCATCGCCGCCAAGCGGTTCATCGTGCACACGGACGTGTACGACGCCTTCGCCGAGCGCTTCACCGAGGGCATGCGGGCGCTCAGGGTCGGCGACCCGATGGACGAGGAGACCGAGGTCGGTCCGCTCTCCAGCGAGCAGGGCCTGAACGACCTGGTGGAGCTGGTCGACGACGCGGTGCGCGGCGGCGCGACGGTGCTGTGCGGCGGCGAACGCCCGGACGGTCCCGGCTGGTACTACCCGCCGACCGTCCTGGCGGGCGTCACCCGCGAGATGCGCATCCACCGCGAGGAGGCCTTCGGACCGGTCGCCACGCTGTACCGGGCGGCCGACCTGGACGAGGCGGTGCTGATCGCCAACGACACGGACTTCGGGCTCAGTTCCAACGTGTGGACGCGCGACGACGCCGACGTGGACCGGTTCGTCCGGGACCTGGAGGCGGGCGGCGTGTACGTCAACGGCATGACGGCGTCCCATCCGGCGTTCCCGTTCGGCGGGGTCAAGCGCTCGGGCTACGGGCGTGAGCTGTCCGGGCACGGAATCCGGGAGTTCTGCAACATCACCACCGTATGGCACGGAGCGTGAGCCTTCCGCGACTACGATCCCCTTTGTGAACCGCGAAGTGACCCTGCCTCTGATCGTCGACGACCGCGGCACGCTCCAGGTCGCCGCGTCCGACGTGAGCAAGCTGCTGCGCACGGTCGGCGGGCGGTGGCTGCGGCTGGTGGAGACCGGCGAGGAGAGCCTGGACGAGGACACCGTCGCGGCCCTCACCATCGAGCTGGCCAAGCTGGCCGACCGGATCGACGTGGCATGCATCGCCCACAGCAGCGACCGCTCCTCCTGACGGCGCCTGGCCCGGCCGTCCCCGCTGTCCCCGCTGTCCCCGCTGTCCCCGCTGTCCCCGCTGTCCCCGAGACGGAGTAACCCGGCGAGAGATCACCGCCCCGGTGGGTGATCGTGGATGGGCACCCCTGAAAAGGTGCACCACTTTCCGGCCGGGGGGCGCAAGCCTTCCGCGAGGCGAAAGCAGGCACGGTTCATGGCGACTTTGTGCAGACCCTCGGTGTCCGTCCCGGAGCACGTGATCACGATGGAGGAGACGCTGGAGCTGGCGCGCCGGCGTCACACCGACCATCCTCAACTGCCGCTCGCGCTCCGGCTGATAGAGAACACCGGGGTCCGCACCCGGCACATCGTGCAGCCCATCGAGGAGACGCTGAAGCACCCCGGCTTCGAGGACCGCAACAAGCTCTACGAGCGGGAGGCGAAGTCCCGCGTCCCGGCCGTGATCCAGCGGGCCCTGGACGACGCGGAGCTGCTCACCACCGATATCGACGTGATCATCTACGTCTCGTGCACGGGCTTCATGATGCCCTCGCTCACGGCGTGGCTGATCAACGAGATGGGCTTCGACAGCACCACGCGGCAGATACCCATCGCCCAGCTGGGCTGCGCGGCCGGCGGCGCGGCGATCAACCGGGCGCACGACTTCTGCACCGCCTATCCCGAGGCCAACGCGCTGATCGTGGCCTGCGAGTTCTGCTCGCTGTGCTACCAGCCCACCGACATCGGCGTGGGCTCCCTGCTCTCCAACGGCCTCTTCGGCGACGGCATCGCCGCCGCGGTGGTCCGCGGCCGGGGCGGCACCGGAGTGCGCCTGGAGCGCAACGGCTCGTACCTGATCCCCAAGACCGAAGAGTGGATCATGTACGACGTGAAGGCGACCGGTTTCCACTTCCTGCTGGACAAGCGGGTGCCGGCCACCATGGAACCGCTCGCGCCGGCGCTCAAGAGCCTGGCGGGCGAACACGGTTGGGACGCCTCCGACCTGGACTTCTACATCGTGCACGCGGGCGGTCCGCGGATCCTCGACGATCTCAGCAAGTTTCTGCAGGTCGACCCGTACGCCTTCCGCTTCAGCCGGGCCACGCTCACCGAGTACGGCAACATCGCCAGCGCCGTCGTCCTGGACGCGCTGCGCAGGCTCTTCGACGAAGGCGGCGTCGAGGACGGGGCACGCGGGCTGCTGGCCGGTTTCGGCCCCGGCATCACCGCGGAGATGTCCGTGGGCTGCTGGCAGACCGCGGACGTGCGGCGGAGCGTGCGGCAGGACATGGCGCGGGACGTGTCCCAGGGTGTGACGCGGAGTGTGAGGCAGGCATGAGCGAAGAAACGATTCCCCAGACCGTGCCGCCCGTCCGGGACTGGCCGGCCGTCGACCTGCCCGGCAGTGACTTCGACCCGGTGCTGACCGAGTTGATGCGCGAGGGCCCCGTCACCCGCATCTCGCTGCCCAACGGCGAGGGCTGGGCCTGGCTGGTGACCCGCCACGACGACGTCCGCCTGGTCACCAACGACCCCCGGTTCGGCCGCGAGGCCGTCATGGACCGGCAGGTCACCCGGCTGGCCCCGCACTTCATCCCGGCGCGCGGCGCGGTCGGCTTCCTCGACCCGCCCGACCACACCCGGCTGCGCCGCTCGGTGGCCGCGGCATTCACCGCTCGGGGCGTGGAGCGCGTGCGTGAGCGGTCCCGCGGCATGCTCGACGAACTGGTCGACGCCATGCTGCAGGCCGGACCGCCCGCCGATCTCACCGAGGCCGTGCTGAGCCCCTTCCCCACCGCGGTGATCTGCGAGCTGATGGGTGTGCCGGCCACCGACCGGCACGCCATGCACACCTGGACCCAGCTGATCCTGTCCTCCTCGCACGGCGCCGAGGTCAGCGAGCGGGCCAAGAACGAGATGAACGCCTACTTCTCGGATCTCATCGGGCTCCGGTCGGACAGCACCGGCGAGGACGTCACCTCGCTGCTGGGCGCCGCCGTGGGGCGGAGCGAGATCACGCCGGCGGAGGCGGTCGGGCTCGCGGTGCTGCTCCAGATCGGCGGCGAGGCGGTCACCAACAACAGCGGGCAGATGTTCCACCTGCTGCTGACTCGTCCGGAGCTGGCCGAACGCCTGCGCTCCGAGCCGGAGATCCGTCCCCGCGCCATCGACGAACTGCTGCGCTGGATCCCCCACCGCAACGCCGTCGGGCTGTCCCGGATCGCCCTGGAGGACGTCGAGATCAAGGGCGTGCGGATTCGGGCGGGCGACGCGGTCTACGTGTCCTACCTGGCGGCCAACCGCGACCCGGAGGTCTTTGCCGACCCGGACACGATCGACTTCGAGCGCTCCCCCAACCCGCACGTGTCCTTCGGCTTCGGCCCGCACTACTGCCCGGGCGGGATGCTGGCCCGGCTGGAGTCGGAGCTGCTCGTCGACGCGGTCCTGGACCGGGTGCCGGGGCTGAAGCTCGCGGTGGCGCCCGAGGACGTGCCCTTCAAGAAGGGTGCGCTGATCCGCGGGCCCGAGGCCCTGCCGGTGACCTGGTGAGCGGCCTCGTGGCGGCGGCCGAGGGGCTGCTGGTGCCGCCGGGCCAGGGCCGGGTGGTGCAGGCGCCGGCCCAGCACGTGACCTTCAAGGTGACCGGTTCGCACTCGCGCATGGCCTCCACCTTCGAGGTCATCGTGCCCCCGGGCTTCGACGTCGGCGCCCATGTGCACACCCGCAGCGAGGAGCTGTTCTACGTGCTCGAGGGCGAGCTGGACGTGCTCGCCTTCGAACCGAGGATCCGCACGCCGGACAACTGGCAGAAGTGGGAGTCGAGTTCGGGCAACCGAGTGGTCCGCGCGACCCCGGGCACGGTCATCGTCGTACCCCCCGGCTGCCCGCACGCGTTCGCGAACCCGACGGGCGAGCCGGCCAAGATGTTCTTCCAGGCCAGCCCGCCGCCGGACCACGAGCGCTACTTCGAGGAGCTGCTGGAGATCCTGGGCGACGGGGGGCCGCCGGACCACGAGGCGATCGAGGCACTGCGGGCCAAGTACGACATCGAGCAGCTGACCCCGCTCAGGCACGGTTAGCGGATGGGCATGCCCGCCAGCGTCCGCGCGATCACCAGCCGCTGGATCTCACTCGTGCCCTCGAAGATCGTGTAGATCGCGGAGTCGCGGTGCATCCGCTCCACCGGGTATTCCCGCGTGTAGCCGTTGCCGCCCAGGATCTGGACCGCCTGGGCGGTCACCTTCTTCGCGGTCTCGCTCGCGAAGAGCTTGGACATCGAGCCCTCGGCCGCCGTGAACGGCTTGCCGTTGATGGCCATCCAGGAGGCCCGCCACACCAGCAGCCGCGCCGCGTCGATGGACGTCCGCATGTCGGCGAGCTGGAAGGCGACGCCCTGGTTGTCGATGATGGGGCGTCCGAACTGCTCCCGCGTCTGCGCGTACTCCAGCGCCACCTCGTACGCGGCCCGGGCCGTGCCCACCGCCATCGCGCCGACCGCCGGGCGGGACGCCTCGAAGGTGGCCATCGCCGCGTTCTTCACGCGCTCGCCGCCCTTCCTGGCCTTCTCCCGGGCGCGGGCCAGGCGGGCGTCCAGCTTCTCCTTGCCGCCGAGCAGGCAGGAGCCGGGGACGCGCACGTTGTCGAGGACGACCTCGGCGGTGTGCGAGGCACGGATGCCGTGCTTCTTGAACTTCTGGCCCTGGGACAGCCCCGGCGTGTTCGGCGGGACGATGAAGGAGGCGTGGCCCTTGGAGCCCAGGTCCGGGTCGACGACCGCGACGACGACGTGGACGTTCGCGATGCCGCCGTTGGTCGCCCAGGTCTTGGTGCCGTTGAGCACCCACTCGTCCTTGGCCTCGTCGTACACGGCGCGGGTGCGCATGGAGGCGACGTCGGAGCCGGCGTCGGGCTCGGAGGAGCAGAAGGCGGCGACCTTGACGTCGTTGGCGTCGCCGTACATCTGCGGAATCCAGGTGCCGATCTGCTCCTCGGTGCCGTTGGCGAGGACGCCGACGGCGGCGAGGCCGGTGCCGACGATCGACAGCGCGATGCCCGCGTCGCCCCAGAACAGCTCCTCCATCGCCATGGGGATGCCGAGGCCGGTGGAGTCGAAGTACTGCTGGGCGTAGAAGTCCAGGGAGTAGATGCCGACCTTGGCGGCCTCCTGGATGACCGGCCAGGGAGTCTCCTCGCGCTCGTCCCATTCGGCGGCCGCGGGGCGGATGACGTCGGCCGCGAAGCCGTGCAGCCAGTCCCGGACCTCCTTCTGTTCGTCGCTCAGCTCCATGGTGAACTCGGCCATGTCCCCTCCAGTGACGCCCGTGCATGTTACTTGCGGTAACCCCGAGTGTGTTACCCACGGGTAGGAAAAGTCAACTCCCGGGACCCCCTCGCCCTCCCGTTCGATGGCCCTCGTCCCGTGAGTGTTAGTTTGCGCAGGCGTCACCGAAACAGCACGGGTGGGGAGAGCACATGAACACCACGCAGCGGACCGATCAGCAGACGACCGCCGACCGCAGACGGCGCGAGCTGCTCGAGGCCGCCGACCGGGTGGTGCTGCGCGACGGTCCGCACGCCTCGATGAACGCCATCGCCGCCGAGGCCGGGATCACCAAGCCGATCCTGTACCGCCACTTCGGCGACAAGGGCGGACTCTACGCCGCCCTCGCCGTCCGGCACACGGACGCCCTCCTCGCCTCACTGCGGGCCGCCCTGGACGCCCCGGCTCAGCGGCGGCAGCGCGTCGAGTCCACCCTGGACACCTATCTGGCGGCCATCGAGGCCCGCCCGCAGGTGTACCGCTTCCTGATGCACCCGGCGGAGAGCGCCGGCGCCCCGGGCGACCAGGCCGAGCAGGGCTTCGACATCGGCAAGCACTCGGCGCCGCTGCTGCGCCGCATGGGCGAGGAGCTGGCCCAGGTCATCGAGGAGCGCCTCGACGTCGGACCGGGCACCCAGCAGCTGGCCCGGGTCTGGGGGCACGGGATCGTCGGCATGATGCACGCCGCCGGGGACTGGTGGCTGGGCGAACGGCCCTGCCCCCGGGAGGAATTGGTCCGTACCCTGGCCGACCTGCTGTGGGGCCGCCTCGCCGAGGCCGGGGACAAGGCGGGCGGCCCGGGGTTCTGAGGGCCTGATCCCCGCCCTCGGCGCGGCCCTCTCAGCGGTTCCAGGACGCCCGCGCCACCTGGCGCATCAGCTTCCGGTGCCGCCGCCCGGTCAGGCGATCGGCGTAGACCCGCCCCTCCAGGTGGTCGCACTCGTGCTGGAGGCACCGGGCGAAGAACCCCGTACCGCTTACGGTGACCGGCTCCCCGGTCAGCGTGAAGCCCGTCACGACCGCCTCGTCGTACCGCTCGGTCCCCGCCTCCAGACCCGGCAGCGACAGACAGCCCTCCGGACCGCGCACCACCACTCCGCCGGTCTCCACCAGCCGGGGGTTCACCACGTGCCCCAGGTGCCGCTCGTCCTCGTCGTCCGGACAGTCGTACACGAAGACGCGCAGCGCCTCGCCGATCTGGTTCGCGGCCAGGCCCACACCGTGGGCGGCGTACATGGTCGCGAACAAGTCCTCCACGAGCGCCGCGAGTTCCGGACCGAAGTCCGTCACCTCCGCGCAGGGGGCGTGCAGGACGGGGTCGCCGAGGAGGCCGAGGGAACGGACGCGCCCGTGGGCGCCCGGGATGGAGCCGTGTCGCATGGCGGTCAGAGTAAGGTCCCTGTGTCCCCCGGCGGCACGCGCCCACCGCCGGAACCCGGTGGCCGGTGCCGCGATTCGGGAGTGCGAATGGATCTCGATAGGCTGAGGTCCACACCACGTGGCCGTCAGGCTTCACAGGCTTCAGGCGCGGCGCGTACGGCAAGGAGGATCGAGAACTGATGGCAGGCAACTCGGACCCGCTCACGCCGCGGGCCAAGATCGCCGTGACCGCGGGCAAGGCGGTCGCGGCGGCATCGCGCGCCGCGGGGCGCGGCAGCGGTTCGGTGATCGGCGGCCGGGTCGCGCTGAAACTCGACCCCGACCTCCTCGGCCGGCTCGCCGGGCACCTGGACGTGACCCTCGTCTCGGCGACCAACGGCAAGACCACCACCACCCGGCTCATCGCCGAGGCGCTCAAGGCGGCCGGCCCGGTCGTCTCCAACGCGCTCGGCGCCAACATGCCGGCCGGCATCACCTCGGCGCTCGCGGGCGGCGCGGAGTCCCGGTACGGAGTCATCGAGGTCGACGAGAAGTACCTCGTCGGCGTCGCCCAGGCCACCGACCCGAAGTGCATCGCGCTGCTCAACCTCTCCCGCGACCAGCTCGACCGCGCCGCCGAGACCCGCATGCTCGCCGAGAACTGGCGCGAGGGCCTGGCCGGCTCGAAGGCCGTGGTCGTCGCCAACGCCGACGACCCGCTGGTGGTGTGGGCCGCGTCCTCCTCCCCCAACGTGATCTGGGTCGCCGCGGGGCAGATGTGGAAGGACGACGCCTGGTCCTGCCCGTCCTGCGGCGGCGTGATGCAGCGCCCCGGCGACGACTGGTTCTGCGGCGAGTGCGGCTTCCGGCGCCCGACGCCGAGCTGGGCCCTGTCCGGCGACCACGTCCTGGACCCGCACGGCTCCGCCTGGCCCATCCACCTCCAGCTGCCGGGCCGCGCCAACAAGGCCAACGCCGCCTCCTCGGCCGCCGTCGCCGCCGTCTTCGGGGTGCCGCCCCAGGTCGCCCTGGAGCGCATGTACCAGGTGCAGGCGGTCGCCGGGCGCTACGACGTCGTCCAGTTCCAGGGCCGCGACCTGCGCCTGCTGCTCGCCAAGAACCCGGCGGGCTGGCTGGAGACCTTCTCCCTGATCGACCCGCCGCCGGCCCCGGTGATCCTCTCGGTGAACGCGCGCGGCGCCGACGGCACCGACACCTCCTGGCTGTGGGACGTGGACTACACCCGGCTGACCGGCCACCCGATCTGCGTGGTCGGCGACCGGAAGCTGGACCTCGCGGTGCGCCTGGAGGTCGCGAACCAGCAGTTCCAGGTGTGCGAGGACCTCGACCAGGCGGTGCAGCTGTGCCCGCCGGGACGCATCGAGGTCATCGCGAACTACACCGCCTTCCAGGACCTGCGCCGCCGCGTCGGCAACTGACCGCGAGACTTCAGGGGATTTTCGTGAGCGACAACCAACTGCGGATCGTCTGGATCTATCCGGACCTGCTCAGCACCTACGGCGACCAGGGCAACGCCCTCGTCGTGGAGCGCCGGGCCCGCCAGCGCGGCCTCGACGTGGCCCGGCTCGACGTGCGCAGCGACCAGCCGATCCCGACCTCCGGCGACATCTACCTGATCGGCGGCGGCGAGGACCGGCCGCAGCGGCTCGCGGCCGAGCGGCTGCGCCGCGACGGCGGCCTGCACCGGGCGGTGGAGAACGGCGCGATCGTCTTCTCCGTCTGCGCCGGCTACCAGATCCTGGGCCACGAGTTCATCAACGACCTCGGCCAGCGCGAGCCCGGCCTCGGCCTGCTCGACGTGGTCTCGACCCGCGGCGAGGGCGCGCGGTGCGTCGGCGACGTCCTCGGCGACATCGACCCGCGCCTCGGCCTGCCCCCGCTGACCGGCTTCGAGAACCACCAGGGTGTCACCCACGTCGGGCCCAGCGCCCGTCCGCTCGCCCAGGTCCGCTTCGGCAACGGCAACGGCACGGGGGACGGCACCGAGGGCGCGTACAACGACACGGTCTTCGGTACGTACATGCACGGCCCCGTGCTGGCCCGGAACCCGCAGATCGCGGACCTGCTGCTCAAGCTGGCCCTCGACGTGAACGCGCTGCCGCCGACCGACGACCGCTGGTACGAGGCGCTCCGCAACGAGCGCATCGCGGCTGCGCAGCAGCCTGCGTAGGCACAGCTGCGCAGCAGCCTGCGTGAACACAGCCGCGCAGCAGCCGGCCCGAACCCTTCCCGACAGCCCGTCTGATGACGCATCCGCACAGGTGAGCGGGTGCGTCCAGTAGGCGGACGCGTGCTTCGGCCCCGCCCCCTCGTACCGCTAGGGTGGCGGGGATCGAGCCGGACAGCGCGGTCCGGACCCGTGCCACGTTGAGAAGGTATTTCGGGCTATGCGCATTGGTGTCCTCACGTCCGGCGGCGACTGCCCTGGTCTGAACGCCGTCATCCGGTCCGTCGTGCACCGTGCCGTCGTCGACCACGGCGACGAGGTCATCGGTTTCCGGGACGGCTGGAAGGGCCTCCTGGAGTGCGACTACCTCAAGCTCGACCTCGACGCGGTCGGCGGCATCCTGGCCCGCGGCGGCACCATCCTCGGCTCCTCCCGGGTCCGTCCCGAGCATCTGCGGGACGGTGTCGAACGGGCCCGCGGCCACGTCGAGGAACTCGGCCTCGACGCGATCATCCCGATCGGCGGCGAGGGCACGCTGAAGGCGGCCCGGCTGCTGTCCGACAACGGCCTGCCGATCGTGGGCGTACCGAAGACCATCGACAACGACATAGCGGTCACCGACGTCACCTTCGGCTTCGACACCGCGGTGACCGTCGCCACCGAGGCCCTGGACCGGCTGAAGACCACCGCCGAGTCGCACCAGCGGGTGCTGATCGTCGAGGTCATGGGCCGGCACACCGGCTGGATCGCACTGCACTCGGGCATGGCGGCCGGCGCGCACGCCGTGGTCGTCCCGGAGCGGCCCTTCGACATCGACGAGCTGACCGCGAAGGTCGGCGAGCGCTTCTCCGCGGGCAAGCGGTTCGCGATCGTGGTGGCCGCGGAGGGCGCCAAGCCGAAGGCCGGCACCATGGACTTCGACGAGGGCGGCAAGGACGTCTACGGCCACGAGCGCTTCGCGGGTATCGCCCGCCAGCTCACCATCGAGCTGGAGGAGCGGCTCGGCAAGGAGGCCCGGCCGGTGATACTCGGGCACGTCCAGCGCGGCGGGACGCCGACGGCCTACGACCGGGTGCTGGCGACGCGGTTCGGGTGGCACGCGGTGGAGGCGGTGCACCGCGGGGACTTCGGGAAGATGACGGCGCTGCGCGGGACGGACATCGAGATGGTGTCGCTGGCCGAGGCGGTGGAGTCGTTGAAGACGGTGCCGGATGCGCGGTACGCGGAGGCGGAGTGCGTGCTCTGATCTTTCGGGACCGTTGAGAACTCGGGTCCACTGGTTCGTCGCGGGCTGCGGGCAGTACGTGGTTGATCGCGCAGTCCCCCGCGCCCCTTCAAGGCGCGTTTCACCGCCCCCGGTCGCAGATGCGGACGGGGGCGGTTCTACGCTTGCTTCGGACAAGCGGCGTTCAACCGCGCTCAACCCCCACGAAACAGGAGCGGGCGGATGGATCACAGCGGGCACGGCATGACGATGGATCTGCCGCCGTTCACGCTGGGGCGGGGTCTCGCCTGGTCGGCGGATCCCTTCTTCCTGATCGCCTGCCTCCTGGGACTGGCGCTGTACGGCTGGGGCGTCGTCCGCCTGGTGCGGCGCGGTGACAAGTGGCCGGTCGGCCGGACCGTGTCCTTCGTGGCCGGTGTGCTGAGCGTCGCCCTGATGATGTGCACCAAGCTGAACGACTACGGCATGGCCATGTTCAGCGTGCACATGGTGCAGCACATGGTGATCAGCATGGTGTCGCCGATCATGCTGCTGCTCGGCGCCCCGATCACGCTGGCCCTGCGCGCGCTGCCCCCGGCGGGCCGTGGCCGCAAGGGACCCCGCGAGCTGCTGCTGATGCTGCTGCACAGCCGCTACATGCGGATCATCACGCACCCGGCGTTCACCATCCCGCTGTTCATCGCGAGCCTGTACGCGCTGTACTTCACGCCCCTCTTCGACGCCCTGATGGGCTCCCAGGCCGGGCACATCGCGATGATGGTGCACTTCCTCGCCGTCGGTGTGGTGTTCTTCTGGCCGATCATGGGCGTGGACCCGGGCCCGCACCGGCCGGGCTACCTGATGCGGATGCTGGAGCTGTTCGCGGGCATGCCGTTCCACGCGTTCTTCGGCATCGCGCTGATGATGGCCTCCTCCCCGATGGTCGAGACGTTCAAGAACCCGCCCGCCTCGCTCGGCATCGACGCGCTCTCCGACCAGAACGCGGCCGGTGGCATCGCCTGGGCGTTCAGCGAGGTCCCGTCCGTGCTGGTGCTGCTCGCGCTGCTGTTCCAGTGGTACGCCTCGGAGGAGCGTCAGGCCCGGCGCAGCGACCGTGCCGCCGACCGCGACGGCGACAAGGAACTCGCGGCGTACAACGCCTATCTGGCCTCGCTGAACACACGCGGCGGCTGAACGGGGCACCATGGAGGGCAACGGACACGAGGAGGGTGTTGCGATGCCCGGTTCCACGGACAGTTCGACGAAGACCATGGGGGCGCTCACCATCGGGGGCCTCGTCGCGGTGACGGCCTACACGGTGGCGCTCGGAAGCAACGGCTGGTTGTGGTTCGGCTGGGTCGTGCTCGGTCTGATCACCCTGGGGATGGTGGCCACCCGCAGCGCCTGAGCCCCGCCCGGGGCGCCCCGACCCACTCGCGGAACGGCTCACCCGACGCACGGCTCACTCACGGCCGAGCCGGCCCGCCGAGTGCACGCCCGGCTGGTACTTCGGCAGCCGGACCGTGATCTTCATGCCCGCGCCGACGGCCGTCTCGATGACGAGGCCGTGGTCGTCTCCGTAGACCTGGCGGAGACGGTCGTCGACGTTGGACAGTCCGATGCCGCCCGACGGGCTGACCTCGCGCGCGAGGATGCGGCGCAGCAGGTCCGGGTCCATGCCGGCACCGTCGTCCTCGATGACGACCAGGGCCTCGGCGCCCGCGTCCTGGGCGGTGATCTGGATGCGGCACCGGTCGGCCTTGCCCTCCAGGCCGTGCTTGACGGCGTTCTCGACGAGCGGCTGAAGGCACAGGAAGGGCAGCGCGACCGGCAGCACCTCGGGGGCGACCTGGAGGGTGACGGCGAGGCGGTCGCCGAAGCGGGCCCGTACCAGCGCCAGGTAGTGGTCGATGGCGTGCAGCTCGTCGGCGAGGGTGGTGAAGTCGCCGTGCCTGCGGAACGAGTAGCGGGTGAAGTCGGCGAACTCCAGCAGCAGCTCGCGGGCGCGCTCGGGGTCGGTGCGCACGAAGGACGCGATCACCGCGAGCGAGTTGAAGATGAAGTGCGGGGAGATCTGCGCGCGCAGTGCCTTGATCTCGGCCTCGATGAGGCGGGTGCGGGACTGGTCGAGGTCGGCCAGCTCCAGCTGGACGGAGACCCAGCGGGCGACCTCGCCGGCCGCGCGGACCAGGACGGCGGACTCGCGGGGTGCGCAGGCGACGAGGGCGCCGTGCACCCGGTCGTCGACGGTCAGCGGGGCGACGACGGCCCAGCGCACCGTGCAGTCCGGGGTGTCGCAGGTGAGCCGGAAGGCCTCGCCGCGGCCGGTGGCCAGCGGTCCCGCGAGGCGCTCCATGATCTCGGTGCGGTGGTGGGTGCCCACGCCGTCCCAGACCAGGACCTCTTCGAGGTCGGTCAGGCACAGCGCGTCCGTGCCCAGCAGGGAGCGCAGTTTGCGGGCCGACTTCCCGGCGGTCTCCTCGGTCAGGCCCGCCCGCAGCGGGGGCGTGGCCAGGGAGGCGGTGTGCAGGGTCTGGAAGGTGGCGTGCTCGACCGGGGTGCCCAGGCCGCCGAGGTGCTGCGGCCGGGCCGTGCGCCGCCCCAGCCAGAAACCGGCGGCCAGCAGGGGGAGCAGGGCGACGGCCAGGCCCGCCAGGAAACCGCCCACGGAGCCGCTCACCGCGTCGTCTCCCTGCGCCGACCGACCGCCGCCTGCGGATCGTCGGTACGCGGATCCTCCGTACGCAGGTCCTCCGTACGCAGTTCTTCCGCGCGCAGGTCCTCCGTGCCCAGCTCCTCCGGCAGGTGGAAGCGGGCCAGGATCGCCGCCGTCCCGGCCGGGACCCGGCCCGGGGTGGCCAGGGAGACCAGCACCATCGTGAGGAAGCCCAGCGGCACGGACCACAGGGCGGGCCAGGCCAGCAGCGCGTGCAGCGCCCCGCCGCCGCCCGGGAAGCCGCCCATCGTGGCCGCCACGGCGAGCAGGGCGGAGCCGCCGCCCACCAGCATCCCGGCGGCCGCGCCGGGCGGGGTCAGCCGCCGCCACCAGATGCCGAGCACGAGCAGTGGGCAGAAGGAGGAGGCGGACACGGCGAAGGCGAGACCGACGGCGTCGGCGACCGGCAGCCCGCCGACCAGCGCACTCGCCGCCAGGGGCACGGCCATGGCGAGCAGGGTGCCGAGCCGGAAGTGCGGCACGGCGCGGGACGGCAGCACGTCCTGGGTGAGCACGCCCGCGACGGCCATGGTGAGCCCCGACGCGGTGGACAGGAACGCGGCGAAGGCGCCGCCCGCGACCAGCGCGCCGAGCAGGTCGCCGCCCACTCCCCCGATCACCCGGTCCGGCAGCAGCAGGACCGCGGCGTCGGCTTCGCCGGTCAGGGTCAGCTCGGGGGCGTAGAGGCGGCCGAGGGCGCCGTAGAGGGGCGGCAGCAGGTAGAAGGCGCCGATCAGGCCGAGCACGGCGACGGTGGTGCGGCGGGCGGCGACGCCGTGCGGGCTGGTGTAGAAGCGGACCACGACGTGCGGCAGGCCCATGGTGCCCAGGAACGTGGCCAGGATCAGGCCGTACGTGGCGTACAGCGGGCGTTCCGTGCGGCTCTCGGCCCGGGAGGGTGACAGGGCGTCGTCGGCACCGCGTCCGGCGGCCGGGACGGGGGTGTCCGCGGCGAAGGTGAGGCGGGTGCCGGCCTCGATGCGGTGGGTGCCGGTGGGCAGGGCGACGCGGGTGCCGTCGTGGGCGCGGCCGTCCACGGTGCCGTCGACGGTGACCGTCAGCGGCTGCTCGAGCTTGAGGGTGAGGGTGTCGTGGACGCGGACCGAGCGCTGCTCGCGGAACGTGGCGGGTTCCTCGAAGGGGCGGCCGGGGGCGCCGTCGCCCTGCCAGGCCAGCACCAGGAAGAGGGCGGGGACGAGCAGGGCGGTGAGTTTGAGCCAGAACTGGAAGGCCTGGACGAAGGTGATGCTGCGCATGCCGCCGGCGGCGACGATGGCGGTGACGACGACGGCGACGATCACTCCGCCGAGCCGGTCGGGGGCCCCGCTGAGCACGGTCAGCGTCAGTCCGGCGCCCTGGAGCTGCGGCAGCAGGTAGAGCCAGCCCACCCCGACGACGAAGGCCCCCGCGAGCCGCCGTACCCCCTGGGAGGCGAGCCGGGCCTCGGCGAAGTCGGGCAGCGTGTAGGCGCCCGAGCGGCGCAGCGGGGCGGCGACGAAGAGGAGCAGGACCAGGTATCCGGCGGTGTAGCCGACCGGGTACCAGAGCATGTCGGGGCCCTGGACGAGGACGAGTCCGGCGATGCCGAGGAAGGAGGCGGCGGAGAGGTACTCGCCGCTGATGGCGGCGGCGTTGAGGCGCGGGCCGACGGTGCGGGAGGCGACGTAGAAGTCGGATGTGGTCCGGGAGATGCGCAGGCCGAAGGCGCCGACGAGGACGGTGGCCACGACGACGAGGGCGACGGCGGGTATGGCGTAGCCGGAGTTCATCGGTCCTCGACGAGGCGTACGAAGTCGCGTTCGTTGCGCTCGGCGCGGCGCACGTACCAGCGGGCGAGGAGGACCAGCGGGGCGTACAGGCCGAAGCCGAGGACGGCCCACTCCAGGTGGCGGGCGTCGGGCAGCGCCGCGAACAGCAGCGGGAGCGGGCCGACGAGGAGGCCGAGGACCGCGAGGGCGGTGAGACCGGCGCGCAACTGGCTGCGCATCAGGGAACGCACGTAGGTGTGGCCGAGGGTGGTCTGCTCGTCGATCTCGGTGCGCGGTCGGTAGTGGCCGGAGGACTGGGGGTACCGCCCGCGCGAGCGGAGCCGGGCGTGGGGGACGGTGCGCCGGGCCGGGCCGGTGACGGTGACGCGGCGTTCGGCGGGGTCCTGGGGCACGGTTCACGGCCTCCGCATGAGCAGGTCCCGCAGTTCGCGGGCGTGACGCCGGCTGACCTGGAGCTCCTCGGTGCCGACCAGGACGCTGACGGTCCCCGCGTCCAGGCGGAGTTCGCCGATGTGGCGCAGGGCGACGAGGTGGCGGCGGTGGATGCGGACGAAGCCCCGGGCGCGCCAGCGCTCCTCCAGGGTGGACAGCGGGATGCGGACGAGGTGGCTGCCCCGGTCGGTGTGGAGACGGGCGTAGTCGCCCTGGGCCTCGACGTGGGTGATGTCGTCGACGGGGACGAAGCGGGTGACGCCGCCGAGTTCGACGGTGATGTGGTCGGGATCGGGTTCGTGCACGGGTATGCGCGGGGCGGGCACGGCGGTGGTGCCGCGCTGTTCGGCGGCCCGGCGCACCGCTTCCGCCAGCCGCTCCCTGCGCACCGGTTTGAGCACGTAGTCGACGGCCTTGAGGTCGAAGGCCTGGACGGCGAAGTCCTCGTGCGCGGTGACGAACACGACCAGCGGCGGCCGGGCGAAGCCGGTGAGCAGCCGGGCGAGGTCCAGTCCGTCGAGGCCCGGCATCTGGATGTCGAGGAAGACGACGTCGATGGCGTCGGGACCGTCGGGGCCCGACTCCAGGGCCCGGTTGATGCGGCGCAGCGCCTCGGTGGCGTCGCTCGCGCCCTCAGCGGTGCCGATGCGGGGGTCGGCGTTCAGCAGGTACACGACTTCCTCGAGCGTGGGGCGTTCGTCGTCGACAGCCAGGGCGCGCAGCATGAAGGTGGAGTGTAGGGGCGATCCGAGCGCCTGCACACGCCTGCGACGTGCCGGTATCCGCTGGATACAGTGCCCGCATGAACAGCAGGCCCGCTTCCTTCGACGAACTCGACCGGAAGATCGTCACCGCCCTGATGGAGAACGCCAGGACGTCCTTCGCCGAGATCGGCGCGGAGATCGGACTGTCCTCGACGGCGGTCAAGCGCCGGGTGGACCGGCTGCGCGAGACGGATGTGATCACCGGGTTCACGGCGACGGTACGGCCCTCCGCGCTGGGGTGGCGCACGGAGGCGTACGTGGAGGTGTACTGCGAGGGTGCGGCGCCGCCGCGACGGCTCGCGGAGGTCGTACGGGGCTACCCGGAGATCACGGCGGCGATGACGGTGACCGGGGGCGCGGACGCGCTGCTGCACGTGCGGGCGCGGGACGTGGAGCACTTCGAGGAGGTGCTGGAGCGGATCCGTGCGGAGCCGTTCATCCGGAAGACGATCAGTGTGATGGTGCTGTCCCACCTGATCCCGGACAGTCCGGAGGCGGGAGCCGCCCTGCTCGCTCCGGACGGCGCAGCGGACGTGCGCTGACCGGGCGTACAACGCAGCGATCCTGCGGGAACACGCAGCTTTCATCGCTTGTCGGGCTCGGGCGTCACTTCCTACCGTGGTGTCAACACCCCGTCACACACCGTGAAAAGCGGAGGTACCCCTCTGTGACCGAGTCCCGTGTGCCGCGCCGGCGGCGCTTCGTGGTCTGCGAACCCAGACACTTCGCCGTGCAGTACGCGATCAACCCGTGGATGGCCACCGACCGACCGGTCGACGTCATCCGCGCCCTCGACCAGTGGCAGGCGCTGGTCGACACCTACCGTGCCCACGGCCACACCGTGGACACCGTGGCCCCGGTTCCCGGCCTGCCCGACATGGTCTTCGCCGCGAACTGCGCGGTCGTGGTCGAGGGCCGGGTCTTCGGTTCCCTCTTCCACGCGCCCGAGCGACGCCCGGAGTCCGTGCCCTTCGAGGCGTGGTTCAAGACGGAGGGCTTCGAGGTCCACCATCCCGAGTCGGTCTGCGAGGGCGAGGGCGACCTGGTCCCGGCCGGCCGCTGGATCCTGGCCGGCACGGGGTTCCGCACCACCCGCGCGGCGCACCGCGAGGTGCAGGAGTTCTTCGGCGTGCCGGTGATCTCATTGACCCTCGTGGACCCGTACTTCTACCACCTGGACACGGCACTCTTCGTGCTCGACGACGGAACGGGCGGGAACGGGGGGAACGGCGGGAACATCGCCTACTACCCCGGCGCCTTCTCGCCCGGCAGCCGCGAGGTGCTGGAGCGGCTCTACCCGGACGCGGTGATCGCCACCCGCGAGGACGCGATGGCGTTCGGGCTCAACTCGGTGTCCGACGGACGGCACGTGTTCATCGCGCCCGAGGCGCGGGAACTGGCCGACCGGCTCGCCGGGCTCGGCTACGTGCCCGTCCCCGTCGACCTGTCCGAGTTCCACAAGGCCGGTGGCGGCATCAAGTGCTGCACCCAGGAGATCCGGGAGACCCGCTCATGACCGCACCCGCCCGCGCCACCCGCGGCTCCGAGGAACTGATCCGCGCCGAGGAGCCCGTCCTCGCGCACAACTACCACCCGCTGCCCGTCGTGGTCGCCCGTGCGGAGGGCGCCTGGGTCGAGGACGTGGAGGGCCGCCGCTACCTGGACATGCTGGCCGGCTACTCGGCGCTCAACTTCGGCCATCGCCACCCGGCGCTGATCGAGGCCGCCCACCGGCAGCTGGACCGGCTCACCCTCACCTCGCGCGCCTTCCACAACGACCGTCTCGCGGGCTTCGCCGAGCGCCTGGCCGCCCTGACCGGCACGGACATGGTGCTGCCCATGAACACCGGCGCGGAGGCGGTGGAGAGCGGCATCAAGGTGGCCCGCAAGTGGGCCTACGACGTCAAGGGCGTCCCGGCCGACCGGGCGACGATCGTGGTCGCCGCGGACAACTTCCACGGCCGTACGACGACGATCGTCAGCTTCTCCACCGACGAGACGGCCCGCTCCGGCTTCGGCCCCTTCACCCCCGGCTTCCGGATCGTCCTGTACAACGACCTGGCGGCGATGGAGGCGGCGGTCGACGAGACGACGGCGGCCGTGCTGATCGAGCCGATCCAGGGCGAGGCGGGCGTGCTCATCCCGGACGACGGCTATCTGGCGGGCGTGCGGGAGCTGACCCGGCGCAAGGGCTGTCTGTTCGTCGCGGACGAGATCCAGTCGGGTCTGGGCCGCACGGGGCACACCCTGGCCGTCGAGCACGAGTCGGTCGTGCCGGACGTGGTGCTGCTCGGCAAGGCGCTGGGCGGCGGCATCGTCCCCGTGTCGGCGGTGGTGGGCCGCCGGGACGTGCTCGGTGTGCTGCACCCGGGCGAGCACGGTTCGACGTTCGGCGGCAATCCGCTGGCCGCGGCGGTGGGCACGGCGGTGGTGGAGCTGCTGGAGACCGGCGAGTTCCAGCGCCGGGCGGCCGAGCTGGGCACGGTGCTGCGCGAGGGTCTGGCCGCCCTGGTCGGCAAGGGCGTCGTCGGCTTCCGGGCACGGGGGCTGTGGGCGGGCGTCGACGTGGACCCGGCGCTGGGCAGCGGACGCGAGATCAGTGAGCGGCTGATGCGCGAGGGCATCCTCGTCAAGGACACCCACGGCTCCACGATCCGCCTGGCCCCGCCGCTGACCGTCACGGCCGAGGAGCTGTCGGGAGCCCTCGGGACGCTGGAGAAGGTCCTGACCTCCTGACCCGTCCGCCGGGGTTCACCGAGCGGCTCGGCCCCGGTCGAGCCGCTCCACGTGCGTGACGTTGTCCCGGTCCTCGGCGTCCTGGCTCGGCCCGGCCGCGAACCAGGCGTCGAGGATCTCCCGCAGCAGCGGCCCGGACGTCAGCCGCAGGCCGATCGCGAGCACGTTGGCGTCGTTCCAGCGGCGCGCCCCGTCGGCGGTGTACGCGTCGGTGCACAGGGCCGCGCGGACGCCCGGCACCTTGTTGGCGGCGATCGACGCGCCGGTGCCGGTCCAGCAGCACACCACGGCCTGGTCGGCCCGTCCCTCGGCGACCTCGCGCGCCGCCCGCTCGGAGCAGACGGCCCACCGCGGGTCCGCCCCGCGGTCCAGCGCGCCGTACGCGCGCACCTCGTGGCCGCGACCGCGCAGCTCTTCGACGAGGAGCCGGGCGACGGGTTCGTCCATGTCGGAGGAGACGGAGATACGCATGTGCGAAGCGTACTCACCGGCCGCTCACCTCATCGGCTCAATCACATGACCGAAGTCACGACCATACCCAGCATGATCGGGGGAACGGGTACGAGCTGAGAGACGTACGACCGAGCAGGACTCCGCCCGGAGTGTCTGCGCGTGGAAAGGGAGGCCGCCACGTCCCCCACCGAGAACGGCCCAGAGACCGACGCCGCGGCGGTGCGCCGCCACCCCGCCCTGTTCCGGGCCATCAAGCGTCGGAAGAACCCCCGACTGCGCCGGTCGGACATCACCATCACGGACGAGGCCGCGGTCAAGCGAGCCGTGAAGGCGGCCTCTCTCGGCAATGCCATGGAGTGGTTCGACTTCGGCATCTACGCCTACCTCGCGGGCACCATCGGCCGCGTGTTCTTCCCGTCCGGGAGCGACACCGCGCAGCTGCTCTCCTCGTTCGCCACGTTCGCCGTGGCGTTCCTGGTGCGCCCGATCGGCGGCATGGTCTTCGGCCCGATGGGGGACAAGATCGGCCGCAAGAAGGTGCTCGCGCTGACGATGATCCTCATGGCGATCGGCACCGCCGCCATCGGGTTCATCCCCAGCTACGACTCGATCGGCTTCTGGTCGCCGCTGCTGCTGATCCTGTTCCGCCTGCTCCAGGGCTTCTCCACCGGCGGAGAGTACGGCGGCGCGTCCACCTTCATCGCCGAGTACGCGCCCGACAAGCGGCGCGGTTTCTTCGGCAGCTTCCTGGAGCTGGGCACGCTGGCCGGGTACACCGGCGCCGCCAGTCTCGTCACCGCGCTGACGGCGGGGCTGGGCAGCGACACGATGGACGCGTGGGGCTGGCGGATCCCCTTCCTCGTCGCTGCGCCGCTGGGCATCGTGGGTATCTATCTGCGGCTGAAGCTGGACGACACGCCCGCGTTCCTGAAGCTGGAGGACTCCAACGTCCACATCTCGGATGCGGCGACCGCGGTGGAGACCACCGCGCGGGGCGACCTCGCCAAGATCTTCCGCACCCACTGGCGGGCGCTGGTGCTGTGCATCGCGCTGGTCGGCGCGTACAACATCACGGACTACATGCTGCTGTCGTACATGCCGACGTACCTGTCGGACGAGCTGGACTACAGCGAGAGCCACGGTCTGATGATCCTGGTGGCGACGATGGTGCTGCTGATGCTGATCATCAACCAGGTCGGCCGGCTCTCCGACCACTTCGGCCGCAAGCCCGTCCTGATGACCGGCATGATCGGGTTCTTCGTCCTGTCCGCCCCGGCGTTCCTGCTGGTGCAGGAGGGCAGTCTGCTCGCCGTCTCGGGCGGCATGCTGATGCTCGGCCTGTCGCTGGTCTGTCTCCTGGGCACGATGTCGGCGGCGCTCCCGGCGATGTTCCCGACCAACGTCCGGTACGGGTCGCTGTCGGTCGGCTACAACCTGTCGGCGTCGATCTTCGGCGGCACCACGCCGCTGGTGATCACCGCGCTGATCAGCCTGACGGACTCCGACATGATGCCGGCCTACTACGCGATGGCCGCCGCGCTGGTCGGTGTCGTGGCCGTGGCCTGCATGCGGGAGACGGCCCAGAAGCCGCTGGCGGGCTCCCCGCCGTCGGTGGGGAGCGAGGAGGAGGCGGCGGAGATCGTCGAGGCGCAGGCCCCGACGCCGAAGTTCTGACGCCGGAGGCGTGGGCACGCGCCGGCGGGGCGGTGGGGTTCTGTGCGAACCACACCGCCCCGTCGGCGTGTCGGGCGTGTTCAGTCGTGTGCCGGCAGACGGGTGTCAGAGGCGCTGCCACAGGGCGGGGACGTTCGGCGGCTCCCAGCCGGGGTAGGCGGTGTGGCCCTGGATGCACCGGTAGCTGACGCCGTCGTAGGTCACCACGTCACCGGCCGCGTAGGTGGCTCCCAGCTGCCAGGTGGTCTCACCGCCGTCGTCGCCGGACACGGTGAGGGTGTACGTGGTGGTGTGCGTGACGGTGCCCGTGCCCGTGAGGGTCAGGGTGTAGGTACCGGCGCTCGTGCCCGCGGCGACCTGGACCGTGGCGGTCGAGGACTGGCCGGAGGTGACCGCGTCCGGAGTGAAGCTCACGCTCACGCCGGTCGGCGCACCGGACGCCGACAGCCGCACGTTCTGCGCGTCGCCGCTGGTCGTGGCGGTGTTCACGGTGACCGTCGCGGAGCTGCCCGGCTCGACCGTGCCCGAGGACGGGTCGGCGGAGAGCGAGAAGTCGTCGGCCGGGGTGGACGTGTCGCCGACGGCGGTCTTCCAGATCGTGTACGCGATGCCGTCGGAGCTGCGGTTCAGGGCGGTGGCGCTGATGTTGGAGGTCGTGTCGCAGGCGGAGTGGTAGCACGGGTCGTAGGACCGGCCCGCGGTGCCGCCCCACTTGGCGGCCTCGGTGGACGACTTGATCGCGGAGGCACCGGTGGCGTAGCCCGAGGTGGGGATGCCGACCTGCTGGAACGAGTAGTCGTCGGAGCGGCCCTGGCCCTCGACGTTCTCCTGCGGCGCGAGGCCGAGGGAGGTCCAGTACTCCCGCATCGGGGCGGAGGCCGCGGAGGTCAGGTTGTTGATGAAGTAGCCGCCGTTGACGGAGGCGACCATGTCGAAGTTGTAGTACGCCTTGATCCTGGAGCGGTCGGTCGTGGAGAGGTTGCGGGCGTAGAAGTCGGAGCCGTTCAGGCCCTGCTCCTCGTCGGTCCACCAGGCGAAGCGGACGCGGTTCTTCATGGTCGGGTTCTGCTCGGCCAGGGTGAGTGCCGTCTGAAGGAGCGCGGCGGAACCGGAACCGTTGTCGTTGATGCCGGGGCCGGCCGAGACGCCGTCGAGGTGGGCGCCGAACATGTAGACGCTGTTCGCGTCGCCCTCGGGCCACTCGGCGATCAGGTTGTTGCCCGCGCCGGCGGAGCAGCCGGAGGCGCAGGTCTGCTCGGTGACGGTGTAGCCGGCCGCCTGGAGCCTGCCCTTCACGTACGCGAGGGAGGCGTCGTATCCGGAGCCGGTGGACCGGCGGTTGCCGCCGTTCTGCGCGGCGATGGAGCCGAACTGCGCCAGGTGGGCCTGCACCTGGGCGACGTCGACGTCGGGCGGCGTGCCCGGGTTGTTGCCGCCGCCCACGGTGAGGGTGTACTGGGCGGTGTGGCTCTTGCTGCCGGCCGTGCCCTTGACCGTGATCGAGTACGTCCCGGCGGCGGTGCCGGACGTGGTGGCGACGCGCATCGTCGAGCCGGCGCCGGAGGTCACCGTCGACGGGCTGAAGGTGACGCTCACGCCGGCCGGGGCGCCGGTGGCCGTCAGGGAAACCTGCTGGGCGCTGCCGGTGACGGTGGTGGTGTTGACCGTGGCGTTGACCGCGGAGCCGGCCTCGACGTTGCCGCTCGCCGGGCTGAGGGCCAGCGAGAAGTCGGTCTCCTGCCCGGCGCAGGTGGGTTCGCCGCTCTGGGCCGGGATGTCGATCGCGTTCCAGGCCGCCTTGGTGGCGTCGAACAGATCGCAGGACGCGTCCAGGTTCTTGGCCGCGGTGAGGGTGGCGGTGCGGTACCGCTTGTAGGTCATGCCGCTGGTCTTGAGCAGCATCGCGCCGTAGAAGATCTTTCCGGCGTTCTGGATGCCGACGCCGGTCACCTGGCTGCCGTCACAGGTGGGGCTGGAGGGCTTGCCGCCACCTGGGTCGGAGCCCTCGGCGAGGAGGTAGAACCAGTGGTTCATCGGCCCGGCGGCCGCGTGCTCCTCGGTGTTCGGGATGGAGGCGGAGTAGCAGGTGGGGTCGTTGTTGACCAGCCGGGGGTTGTACATGTTGCGGATCGGACCGCGGCCCTGGAGGTCGATCTCCTCGCCGACGGTGTAGTCCGGGGTGTCGTACGGGGACGGCTGGTTCGCGTAGGCCTCGGTCAGGGCGCCCATGATGTCGCCGGTGGCCTCGCCCAGGCCGCTCTCGTGGTTGGCGCCGCCGGGGGTGTAGCTGTCAAGGCCGTGGCCGAACTCGTGGCCCACCACGTCCATGCCGGCGATCCACTTGCCGGCGCTGTTGTGGCCGATGGTGACCCGGGAGCCGTCCCAGTAGGCGTTGAGCTGGTTGAGGCCGACGAGGACCGGCCAGCTGCCGCCGTTGCCGTTGTGGCCGTTGCGGCCGAGCCAGTCGCGGAGCATGTCCGACTCTTTCTGCGCCGCGTACATGACGTCGACGCAGCCGGTCTCCTTGCTGGAGGCGTTGCCGGTGCCCCAGTCGTCGTCCGGTCCGGTGAAGAGGCCGCCGTTGTAGTCCGAGCACTGCAGGCCGGGCCGGGTGGTGTCGCGCAGGGCGTACTGGCTGCCGGAGCGGGAGGTGTCGATGGTCAGCGGGTTCGGGCCGTTCCACTCGCTGTGGCCGGTGCCGGCCTTCACGTCGTCGTAGCTGTCGACGACCTTGCCGGTGCGGGCGTCGACGAAGACGTGCAGCTTGCTGGGCACGTGCTCCTTGGTCGTGCCGGTGAGCACGGTCTCCCAGGCGAGGGTCTGGACGTCGTCCTTGACCCGGACCACCAGCCGCTCGGAGTCGACCTTGTCGACCTTCGCGAGCCGCTCGCGGCTGGTCCTCACCGCCTGCTCGGCCTTGATCCCGGCCTTGGTGGGGACGGCGATCGCGGCCTCGGTGGCGGACTGGACGGCGCGGACCTTCCCCTTGCCGTCGGCGAGGACGACGGCGTCGCCGCCGACCACCGGCAGACCGTTGTAGGTGCGCTCGTAGGCGACGGAGAACAGGTCCTTGTCCCAGGGGGTGACCTGGTGGCGGTCGTACTGCTCGTCGGGGCCGCCGGCGACGAGGGCGTCGAGCCCGCTGCGTACGGCCTGGTCGGCCGCGGCGACGGCCCTCTCGACGGGGGTGGGTTCCGCCGCGGAGGGCGCGGACCGCTCCGAGGCCGAGGCGAGGGAGGTCGGTACCACCACCCCTGCGAGTGTCATGGCCAGGACTGTCCCGGCCACCGCGGTCTGTCTGAGCATCGTGGCTCCTTGTGAGAGTGGGGAGGCTCCTTGCGGGCCGGCCCGGGCCGTGACATGCCGGACGCGCACCCCTGGGGTGCGGGGACGCGTCCATCGGGTGTCATTTGCATGTCATGTCGCGGGCTGGCGGAACCCTCACACCCCGCCGCACCGGAATCAACGGCTCCGCGGGCGCGGTACCGTCCTGTCAAAATCCGGCAAGTACCGGTGCGCGTCGGAGAGGTGCCCCCGCGCCTCACTCCCCCGCGTCCAGCAGCCGCTCCCGGTATGCCCTGACCTCCGGCAGGTCGGCCCACTCCCCGGCGAGCCGGCTGTGCAGGCCGCGCAGTTCGGCGGTGACCATCGACTCGCGCGAGCGCAGGGCCTCCGGCAGGACCTCCGAGGCGAGGGCGACCGCGGCGCCGGGATCGCCGGCACACGCCCAGCTGTCCGCCAGCCGCAAGGTGAGCAGCAGCCGGGCGCCCCGCATCTGGGACGGTACCTGCGCGCGCGAGCGTGCGGTGGCGTCGACCGCACGCCTGGCCGCCGTACGGTCCCCGGTCGCCACGGCGAGGTCGCGCAGGGCGCCGCCGATCGCCGAGTCGACCCGCATCGCGCCCTCGGCCCCGGCCATCCACGGCGCCTCCAGGTGGTCCCGCCGGTCGAGGCGGGCGAATCCCCGCCGGGCCAGGGAGATGTGACGGCGGCACTGAGCCGCGTCGCCCGCCAGGGCGTGGCCCCGCGCCTGATAGAGGTCCGACAGGGTGGCCGTCCACCGGCGCCGCCCGTCCACCGCGCCGATGCCCTGCGCGTACCCGAGCATCAGCGAGGGGTCCCCGTCGAGCCGGACCAGGGTGCACATGTCACTGAGCAGGGTGGCGCGGGCCGGCGCGTCCTGGACGGCGTCCGCCCAGCGCAGCCCGTGGCCGAACCAGGCCATCGCCACGCCGATCTGCCCGCGCTCCATCCGCAGCCGGCCGGCGACCTGGGCGTACTGCGCGGCGAGCCGCAACTGCCCGTACGGCAGCCGCCCCGCGGAGTTGACCTCACCGGCCCAGCGCGCCAGGGCCCGCAGCAGCCCCTCGACGGCCGTCACGCGGCCCTCGTGCCGGAACGCCTCGCGGATCAGACAGGCCAGGACGGCGGTGAGGCCGTGCAGCAACTCCCCCTCGGCGACCGCCGCTCCGGTGCCCGTGCCCCACCAAGGGGCCGGACCGCCGCCCGCCGGAACCGGCCCGTCGAGCAGCGCCGGTAACTCGCCCGGCTCGGGCACCGCGCACCCGGCGGTGCCGTGCAGCGGGCACACCAGCCCCTCGGCGGGCAGCCGCGCGGGCCACATCCGGGGGTCCGGTGCCCCCCGCCCCTCGGGGGCGCCGGCGCCGGGCAGCGGCGCGAACAGCGCCGGGTCGGCCGGAAACCGGCCCGGTCGCCGCGGCGTCTCGCGCGGCGCGGCGACGATCGCGGCCAGCTCACCGCCCGTCTCCAGCACCGCGTCGAGCCGGCGCACCAGTCCCACGGGCGGCTCGCGCAGGCCCGCCTCGAGTTTGCTCACGGCCGAGTGGTGGTAGCCCACCCGCAGGCCGAGTTGCAACTGGGTGAGCCCGGCCGCCCTGCGCAGGGAGCGCAACTGCCGCCCGAACTCCGCCCACGGAGCCCCGGCCGCCGCCCGTGCCGATCCACCGGTCATCCGCCCTCCCCCGGTCGTGCCGCCGCCGCGGGCCGTGCGCCGCCCGGGCTTCGCGCATGCCGCTACCGGACAGCACAGAGGACGGGGTATGCCGCGTCAATCGAGTTGACCGAAGAGCGGCCGAACCGGTCCCGTCCGGTTTCGGCGCGGTCGGGCTACGATCGATCACCGGTCGCGGACGACCGGCCGAGAGCCCGGAGAACTGGGAGACACACCGTGTTCTACTACGTGCTCAAGTACGTACTGCTGGGCCCGCTGCTGAGGGTCGTCTTCCGCCCCCGGATCGAGGGCCTGGACCATGTGCCGGGGTCGGGGGCGGCCATCGTCGCGGGCAACCACCTCTCCTTCTCTGACCACTTCCTCATGCCCGCGGTGCTCAGACGCCGCATCACCTTCCTCGCCAAGGCCGAGTACTTCACCGGGCCGGGCCTCAAGGGCAGGCTGACCGCGTTCTTCTTCCGCAGCGCCGGGCAGATCCCCGTCGACCGCTCCGGCAAGGAGGCGGGACAGGCCGCGATCCGCGAGGGGCTCGGTGTACTGGGCAGGGGCGAGTTGCTCGGCATCTACCCGGAGGGCACCCGTTCGCACGACGGCCGGCTGTACAAGGGCAAGGTCGGCGTCGCGGTGATGGCGCTCAGGGCCGGGGTGCCGGTCGTGCCCTGCGCGATGATCGGCACCTTCGAGGCGCAGCCGCCGGGCCGGAAGATCCCGAAGCTGCACCCGGTGGTCATCCGCTTCGGCGAGCCCCTCGACTTCTCCCGCTACGCGGGCCTGGAGGGCGAGAAGGCCGTGCTGCGCGCCGTCACCGACGAGATCGTCTACGCGATCCTCTCCCTCTCCGGCCAGGAGTACGTCGACCGGTACGCGGCGGACGTGAAGGCCGAGGAAGCCGCGAAGGCCGCCCAGGGCCGTAGGTTCCCCCGGCTGCCGCACCGCTAGGGCCGCGTCCGGCCGGGGAGCCCTCGTCTGCCCTCGGCAGAAGAACGTGGCCGGACGGGCGGCCGGGCGCCTACCGTCGCCGTATGACACGTGCAGTGGTGATCGGGGCGACGGGACAGATCGGACGGGCGGCGGTCGACGCGCTGGCCCGGGACGGCTGGGCGGTGACGGCCGTCTCGCGGGGCGGCGACCGGGACGCGGGGTGGCCCGAGGACGTACGGGTGGTGCGGGCCGACCGGGAGGACGACGCGGCGCTGTCCGCGGCGGTGGGCGAGGGCTGCGACGTCCTCGTGGACATGGTGGCCTACGGGGAGCGGCAGGCGCGGCAGTTGGTCTCGCTCGCCGGGCGGGTCGGCTCGGCGGTGGTCATCTCCAGCGTGTCGGTCTACGAGGACGACAAGGGCCGCAACTTCGACACGCAGGCCGAGCCCGACGGCTTCCCCGAGTACCCGGTGCCGATCACGGAGGCGCAGCGCACCGTCCGCCCGGGCGACGACACGTACAGCACCGGCAAGGCGGCGCTGGAGCGGGAACTCCTCGCGGCGGGCGACCGGTTGCCGGTGACGCTGTTGCGGGCGGGCGCGATCCACGGCCCGTACTGCCGGAGTCCGCGCGAGCTGTACTTCGTCAAGCGCAACCTCGACGGCAGGCGCCGGCGCGTGCTCGCGTACGCCGGTGCGAGCCGCTTCCACCCGGCGAGCGTGCGCAACATCGCCGAGCTGATCCGGCTGGCCGCGCCTCGGCCGGGCACGCGCGTCCTGAACGCGGTGGACCCGGACGCCCCGACGGTGGCGGAGATCGCGGCGGCGATCGACGCGGTGATGGGCGTCCGGACGCGGGACGTGCTGGTGGACGGCCCGCCGCCGGTGGAGGGCGTGGGAGACACCCCGTGGTCCGGGTCGGCGCCGGTGGTGTGCGACATGAGCGCGGCCCGGGAGCAACTGGGCTACCGCCCGGTGGCCCGGTACGCCGACACCCTGCCGGAGACGGTCGCCTTCATCGAGGAGCGGCTGGCCGGGCGGGACTGGCGGGAGGCGTACCCGAAGATGTTCCAGGCGTACGGCGACCTCTTCGACTACGCGGCGGAGGACGCCTGGGCCGAGGGGCGGTAGCGACAGGCAAGGGAGGGGGCGACCGGTCGGACCGGTCGCCCCCTCCCTTCGTATCCGCCCGCCGGGCTACGGCTTGGGCGTGGCGTGCGGCGCGCAGGTCACGTCGCGGGCGTCCACCTTGCCGGTGAGCAGGTAGGTGTCGACCCGGTCGTTGACGCACGGGTTGACCAGTCCGGTGACGCCGTGCGAGCCGGCGTCCCGCTCGGTGATGAGCCGGGAACCCTTGAACCGCTGGTGCAGTTCGACGGCGCCCGCGTACGGGGTGGCCGCGTCCCGCTCGGACTGGACGATCAGTACCGGCGGAAGTCCCTTGCCGGTCTTGACGTTCAGCGGGGTCTGCTGCTTGACCGGCCAGGTGGCGCACGGCAGGTTCATCCAGGCGTTGGCCCAGGTCATGAACGGGTGGTCGCGGTGCAGCTTGGTGTTGTCGCGGTCCCAGGTGCGCCAGTCGGTGGGCCACTTGGCGTCGGTGCACTCGACGGCCGTGTAGACGGCGTTGCCGTTCTCCGCGGAGGCGTTGCCCGCGGTGTCGGTCAGGTCGGGGGCGGCGGCGTCGACGAGGGCCTGGGTGTCACCGGCGACGTACTTGCTGAAGATCTCGGCGGTCGGCGCCCAGGCGGAGTCGTAGTACGGGGCGCTCTGGAAGAAGGAGATCAGCTCGGCCGGTCCGACGATGCCGCCCAGCGGCTCCTTCGCGGCGGCGGCGCGCAGCTTCAGCCACTGGTCCTGCACCTCGGCGCGGGTGTCGCCGAGGTGGTAGGCGGCGTCGTTCGCGGCCACCCAGTCCTGCCAGTCCTTCCAGCGGCCCTCGAAGGCGACGTCCTGGTCCAGGTTGGCCTGGTACCAGATCTTGTCGCGGGACGGGTTGACGACGCTGTCGACGACCATCCGGCGCACGTGGCCCGGGAAGAGGGTGCCGTAGACGGCGCCGAGGTAGGTGCCGTAGGAGACGCCGAGGTAGTTGAGCTTCTTCTCGCCGAGCGCGGCGCGGATGACGTCGAGGTCGCGCGCGGTGTTCGGCGTGGTCATGTGCGGGAGCATCGCGCCGCTGCGTTCGAAGCAGCCCTCGGCGTACTCGCGGGCGAGCTTGCGCTGGGCGAGCTTGTCGGCCTCCGAGCCGGGCACGGGGTCGGCCTTGGGCGCCTTGACGAACTTCTGCGGGTCGACGCAGGAGATGGGCGCGGAGTGGCCGACGCCGCGCGGGTCGAAGCCGACGAAGTCGTAGGCCTTGGCCGTCTTGGCCCACACCGCGCTCTTGCTGGTGACGCGGGCCGGGAAGCGCAGGCCGGAGCCGCCGGGGCCGCCGGGGTTGTAGACGAGCGCGCCCTGGCGCTCGCTCTTGGTGCCGGTGTTGCCGATGCGGTCGACGGCGAGCTTGATCTGCTTGCCGAACGGCTTGGCGTAGTCCAGCGGCACCGTGACGTAACCGCACTGGATGGGCTTCGGCAGGTTCCAGTCGGCGGCGCAGTCCTCCCAGTCGACGCCCGCACGGGCGGCGCGGGCGGCGGCGACGGCGGCACCGCGCGCCTCCCGGTCCCAGCCCCGCGCGTGCCCGTGGCCGTCTGACGGGGTGGCGCTCGCGGCGGGTGCCGAGACGGCACCGGCTATCAGCGTGGCGGTGACCAGCGCTCCGGCCGTGCCGAACGCGGTCGCCCTCCGCGGCATGCTGCTCTTCCTCAAGTGACCCTCCCCGTACGTGTTCGCGACAAGTACGGGGATCCTCGCGGCTGTGGGATTCCTGAGAACAGAGCCAGTGCTACTTCTTTGCCAATCCGATAAACGGAGAAAGGCGTTCGATCGGCGGACCCGTCGGCCGACTCGTCGACGGGAACCTCAGTCCAGCGTGGCCAGCGCCCCGTCCAGCAGCCGTCGCAGCCGCAGCGCGTCCGGTGCCACGGCGGTCACCAGCGCGGCGGGCCCGGCGAGCGGCATGACGGCCGCGCCCTCCTCGAACACGCGCGCCGCCGGTGGCTCGCCGGCGAACCCGGGCCGTACGACGACCAGCTGGCCGACCGCACGGTGTCCCGCCAGCCCGGCCGGTCCGTCCCAGCCGCCCGGCGCGCCGGGCCCGCAGGCCAGCTCCTGGTCGAGAACGCACCGCCCGTCGATCCGTACGGTCAGACGACTGGTGAGGCGCCCCGGTTCCTCCCCGGCCCGCCCGAGCACCTGCTCCTCGCGCAGCAGCAGCCGCGCCCCGGCGGCGAGGTCGACGGACGTGGTGACGCTCAGGTCGCTGCCCCCGGCACAGATCAACTGCTCCGGCAGCCAGCACAGTTCGGCGTCGTCGTCGACGCTGAGCCGGACGTCGTAGCGGGCCCCGGCCTTGTCCTGGCCGGGCAGCGCGAGGGTGGCGGCGGCCGAGCCGACCCGCAACCGGGCTCCCGGGGCCGCGTGGACCCCCACCTCGAAGTGGTCGCCACCGAGGGGCCCGCTCATCGCGCCGACCAGCATCACCCGGGCCTCGGCACCGCTCCCCCGGGTCCGCCGCACGGCAAGGGGCCCCTCGCCCTCGAGGACCGGCAGCACGGTGCCACCGCGCCCGTCGCGGCGGGCGAGAACGCGGGCGCTCGCCCGGACACCGCCCGGGGCGGTGGTCACGCGGTCCACGCGGCGATCCGCTCCCGCACCCAGTCGGCGACCTCCCGCACCCCGTCCTCGCTCCGCAACGACTGGAGGACGACGGGCAGTTCACCGCGCGCCGCCTTGGCGTCGGCGGCCATGCGCGCGAGGTCGGAGCCGACGTACGGCGCGAGGTCGGTCTTGTTGACGATCAGCAGGTCGGCGGTGGCGACACCAGGTCCGCCCTTGCGCGGGATGTCGTCTCCGCCCGCCACGTCGATCACGAACACCTGCGCGTCGACGAGCCCCCGGGAGAAGGTGGCGGTGAGATTGTCCCCACCCGACTCCACCAGGACCAGGTCGAGCGGCCCGACCTCGTCCTCCAGGTCCTCGACGGCCTCCAGGTTGGCGGAGATGTCGTCCCGGATCGCGGTGTGCGGGCAGGCGCCGGTCTCCACGGCAGTGATCCGCTCGGGCGGCAGCACCGCCTCGCGGAGCAGGAACTCGGCGTCCTCCCGGGTGTAGATGTCGTTGGTCACCACGGCGAGGGACAACTCCGCCCGCAGCGCCCGGCACAGCGCGGCGACGGTCGCGGTCTTCCCGGACCCGACGGGCCCACCGAGCCCGATCCGCAGCGCCCGCCTGCTCCCGTCGGGCCGACGGGCGTCGGCGGAGACGGCGGCGGGCAGTTCGAGGTGATGGTCAAGATGCACGAAACAGCTCCTACGAAATCTGGGGTCGGCCCCCTCGGCCCGTCCGGCGCTTGAGGACGAGGCCGTTCAGGCCGAAGGGGGTTCCAGGGGGCAAAGCCCCCTGGCGGGGTCGAAGGGGCAGAGCCCCTGGGGTAGGGAACGGGAAAGGGCGGCGGGGGCGAACCGACCCACCTACGAGGCGAACAACCGCACCGGCCAAGCGGCATGCGCCTCCGCCCCGATCTCGAGCAACGGCGCGGACCGTGCGGGCAGCACACCGACCCCGTCGGTGACCACCCGCTCCGCCACCTCCACGGCGTCCGCGGCGGCCCGGTCCACATCCCCCGCGAGCCGCGCCAGCACCCCCGTCGCGTCGAACGGATCGAGACCGAGCAGCCGCACGACGGCCGTCGCGGGGCCGCTCACCCCCTCGTAGAGGGAGCAGTACGCCGCGTCGAGCGCCCCGAGCCCGGCCGCGCGTGCGGCCAGCCCGAGCACGACGGGCTGGTGGGAGCCCTTGGGGAACAGCGAGGCCAGGGCGTCGAGTTCGGGGCTCGGCCAGGTCGCCCGGGCGGCCCGCATCAGCTGCCGTCCCAGTCTGCGCGCCGCCACCCGCAGAGCGGGGGACGGGGTGCGGGCGTCGGCGGCCCGGTCGAGTTCCCCGGGGTCGACACCGAGGGCGGCGGCCGCCGCGACGCATGCCGCGACGACCCCGTTCGTGTGCAGCCGCCCCCGGCAGAACGCCTCCAGGCTCGCGGCATCCGTGATGCGTCCCGCCCGGACGGCGACCTCCGCCCCGCCGGAGTGCGCGTGCCCTCCGGCGGGGAAGCGGCCGTCCGCGAGGACGAGCAGTGCGGCGCGGCTCATGTCGGCGCTCAGAAGAGGAAGTACCGCTGGGCCAGCGGCAGTTCGGCGACGGGAGCGGGTTCGACGAGTTCACCGTCGATGGTCACGGCGAAGGAGTCCGCGGCGACCTCCACGCGGGGCAGTGCGTCGTTCTGCCGCATGTCGGCCTTGGTCCGGCCGCGCGTGGACCGGATGGGGACGAACGCCCGCCCGAGCCCGAGCCGCTCCGGCAGCCCGTCCTCGACGGCCTGCTCGGAAACGAAGTTGACCGAGTTGGTGGCGGGAGCGGCCCCCGTCGCGCCGAACATCGGGCGCGGCAGGACCGGCTGCGGCGTGGGAATGGAGGCGTTCGCGTCACCCACCTGCGCGTAGGCGATCTGGCCGCCCTTGACGACGAGTTGCGGCTTCACGCCGAAGAAGCGGGGGTCCCACAGCACCAGGTCGGCGAGCTTGCCGGTCTCGACGGAGCCGACCTCGTGCTCGATGCCCTGGGCGACGGCGGGGTTGATGGTGTATTTGGCGACATAGCGACGGGCCCGCAGGTTGTCGGCACGGGTGTCACCGGGCAGGAAGCCGCGCCGCCGCTTCATCACGTGCGCGGTCTGCCAGGTCCGCAGGATCACCTCGCCGATACGGCCCATGGCCTGGGCGTCCGACGACATGATCGAGATCGCTCCCATGTCGTGCAGGATGTCCTCGGCCGCGATGGTGCTGGGCCGGATCCGGGACTCGGCGAAGGCGAGGTCCTCGGGAACGGCCGGGTTCAGGTGGTGGCAGACCATCAGCATGTCGAGGTGTTCCTCGACGGTGTTGACGGTGTGCGGCCGGGTCGGGTTGGTGGACGCCGGCAGCATGTTCGGCAGCGATACCGCCGTGATCATGTCAGGCGCGTGGCCGCCGCCGGCGCCCTCGACGTGGAAGGCGTGCAGGGTGCGGCCCGCGACCGCGTCGAAGGTGTCGCCGACGAAGCCGGCCTCGTTCAGGGTGTCGGAGTGGACGGCGAGCTGGACGCCCGACTCCTCGCACACGTCCAGGCAGGCGGAGATGACGGCGGGGGTCGCTCCCCAGTCCTCGTGGATCTTGAAGCCGAGGACGCCGGCGCGCAGCTGGTCGCGCATGGACTCCTTCGACATGGTGCTGCCCTTGCCGAGGAAGCCGATGTTGACGGGGCTCGACTCCAGGGCGGCGAACATCCACGCGAGGTGCCAGGCGCCGGGCGTGACGGTGGTCGCCTTGCTGCCCTCGGCCGGGCCGGTGCCGCCGCCGATGAGGGTGGTGATGCCGGACGCGAGGGCCTCGTCGACGGCGTTCGGCGCGATGAAGTGGACGTGCGTGTCGATGCCGCCCGCGGTGACGATCTTGCCGTTGCCCGCGACGATCTCCGTCTCGGGGCCGATGACCAGGTCGGGGTGGACGCCGTCCATCGTGTCCGGGTTGCCGGCCTTGCCGATGCCGGTGATCCGTCCGTCGCGGATGCCGATGTCGGCCTTGACGATCCCCCAGTGGTCGATGATCAGGGCTCCGGTGATCACGGTGTCGGGGGCACCCTGGGCACGGGTGGTGCGCGCCTGGCCCATGGACTCGCGCAGTACCTTCCCGCCGCCGAAGACGGCTTCGTCGCCGGAGCGGCCTGGGCCGCCGGAGCGGTCCTCCTCGATCTCGACGAGGAGGTCGGTGTCGGCGAGGCGGACGCGGTCGCCGGTGGTCGGGCCGAACAGGTCGGCGTAGGCGGTGCGGGACAGTTCAGGCATCGAGGGCACCTCCGGTCTCGCCGCGCAGGCCCACGACGACACGGGCACCCGCGAGGGGGATCAGCCGTACGTCGACGGGGATGCCGGGCTCGAACCGGACGGCGGTGCCGGCGGCGATGTCCAGCCGCCTGCCGCGCGCCGCGGCGCGGTCGAACTCGAGACCGGGGTTGACCTCGGCGAAGTGGTAGTGGGAGCCGACCTGGACGGGCCGGTCGGCGGTGTTGAGCACGGTCAGGCGGGTGACTTCCCGGCCTTCGTTGAAGGCGACCGGCTCGTCGGCGAAAAGGATCTCTCCGGGGATCACGACTGCCGCCCCCGTCAGATGATCGGTTCGTGGACGGTGACCAGCTTGGTGCCGTCGGGGAAGGTGGCCTCGACCTGCACGTCGTGGATCATCTCGGGGACGCCCTCCATGACCTCGTCGCGCTGGATCAACTTGCGTCCGGACGACATGAGTTCGCCGACGCTGCGCCCGTCACGGGCACCTTCGAGGATGTGCGCGGTGATCAGCGCGACGACCTCGGGATGATTGAGCTTGACGCCTCGGGCGCGGCGCTTCTCCGCCACGTCCGCGGCCACATGGATGAGCAGTCTCTCCTGCTCGTGCGGGGTCAGTTGCATTTACCACCTCACAGGGCATGACGCCAGGACCCGACGGTCCGGCTGCCGCGGCCACCGCGACGGCTCTAGATGTAACACACATGAATGGGCCGGAATGCACCCACCGGTATTGCAAAGCCGCAGGTGGATCGGGGTGCAGAGTAGGGCTAGAGTGTTACGGCCACGTCACCCGGTTTTGACCGATTGATTACCGGTGCCGTCGGCGATCTCCCGCATGCCCCTTCTCGGTCGACGACGTCCCGCATGCCCACCCCAGGACGGGGACATCCCGCATGCGCGTTCTAGGACGGGTCGGGCCCGCGGTGCTCCGCGGCGATGCCGAAGCGGTGGTGCTCACGGGGTGCCGCGGCGGCCGTGTCGTGGACCGCGGCCACCGAGGTGATCACCTGGGCGTGCGAGGACTCCCGGACCTCCTCCAGTCGCTCGAGGTCGGCGGCGGAGACGAGGGCGACGAGAGGCTTGCCGTGCCGCGTCACGACGACGCGCTCACCGCCGTACACCACCCGGTTGATCAGGTCGGCGAGCTCAGCCCTGGCTTGCGTCACCGGAATCTCGTAGGCCATGACTCCAGCTTACGGTTCCGGCCGAATCCACTCCCCTGGAAAACGTACGTCCTGTACATTTTTTACGGAGACAGCGCAGCAGAAGACGGCTCTGCCCCAAGGAGGGGTTCACCGTGAACCGACCGTCCGCCCGCCATGTCCTGCCCGAGTTCACCGAGCGCACGAGTGCCGGGGCCCGGACGATGGACCCTTACTCCAAGCTGCTCCAGGAGCGGATCGTCTTCCTCGGCACGCCGATCGACGAGACCTCCGCGAACGACGTGATGGCGCAGTTCATGTACCTGGAGCATCAGGCGCCGGACCGCGACATCGAGCTGTACGTCAACTCGCCCGGCGGCTCCTTCACCGCCATGACGGCGATCTACGACACGATGCGCTACGTCGCCTGCGACGTGGCGACGACCTGCCTCGGGCAGGCCGGTTCGTCCGCCGCGGTGCTGCTGGCGGCGGGCACACCGGGCAAGCGCGCCGTACTGCCGGGCGCCCGGGTGGTGATCCACCAGCCGGCGCTGACCGAACCGGTGGAGGGGCAGGCGAGCGACCTCGCCGTCCACGCCGCCGAACTGGTCCGCATCCGCGCCCGCCTGGAGGAGATCCTCGTACGGCACACGGGCCGCACCCCCCGGCAAGTGAACGCCGACATCGAGCGGGACACGATCCTCGACGCCCAACAGGCGCTGGAGTACGGCCTGGTGGACCGGATCGTGCCGGACCGCAGGACGCCGTCCGCCGCGCCCGCCTCGCCCGGCGCGAGGTGATCCCGCCCGTGCAGCCACCCGAGTTGCCCCCACTGCCCGCCCTGACCCGCGCCGAGGCGGAGCTGATCGACCGCTATCTGGACGTCGTCGACCTGCTCGGACGCATCAACCCCGGGCGGGACGGCGACACGTACCGCGGGCTGCGGGCAGCCCAGGCGCTGGTCGGCAAGGCGACGGCACTGCGGGACGCGCTGGCGCTGATGCACCGCCGCGGCGAGACGGAGATGCACGCCGCCACCCTGGCCCGGGCGCTGCGGGTGCTGGACGGCGAGCGGCGGACGGCGCGGGTCGGCCTTCCGCCGCGTTCCGGAAGTTGAGGAAGCCCGAGCCGAGTCACCCGGCCCGAAACAAGCCCGCGCCGGAACAAGCCAGAGCCGAAGCGAACCCGAGCCGAAACGGACTGAGTCGAAACGGACCAAACGACGTACCCCCTTTCGGCGTAGGAACACACCCGGTTCGCAACTGGTCGAAGTTGCGGCACCCGCGCTCACGGTGTGCGGATCGCACCACTGCGCCGCTGGTCCCGGGGCCGCCGCCGCACTCGACGGCGCCTCGGGCGAGAGGGCGTCAACCCGAACGGCTGAGCGGCACGTAACAACACAAAGAGCACGTTCCGTTGGGAATTCCCCCTGGGGCGCGACAAGATCCGTGACTGACGACAAGCCCCCGCCGCAGCGGCGGGGCGGTCCGGGCGGACGCCGAGTCCTGCCGCCGTCCGGACGACCGGTCGCGAGGGAAGTGGATCGGCAGGAGTGGAGGACCCGAGCACGACGGGTCGCCGGCACGGCCGCCTCCGCGAGAGGCGCCGGGCCCAGCGGCCCTTGGGGTGAAGCCGCACACGTGCGGCCGGGCAACTTCGCCAGCCCGAATCCGACAGGTCATCCTTCACAGGCGGCTGACGAAGGGTTGCGCATGTCCGCGCTCAATCGTGTCCCGTCCCTGATGGCTCGTGCCGGTACGGCCTCGGCCCTCACCCTCGCCGCCGTGGGCGGCTCCGTCGTGGTCCCCGGTGTCGCCTCCGAGGCGGCCGCGGCGAGCCATGCGACGAAAGCCCTCAAGATCGCGGCTTCCAAGAAGGGTGCCCCGTACCGATGGGGCGCCACCGGCCCCTACCGGTTCGACTGTTCCGGCCTGACGTTGTACTCGTTCAAGAAGGCCGGCAAGAAGCTGCCCCGCACCGCGGCCCAGCAGTACAACAAGACCAGCCGCGTCTCCGTGAAGAACCGCAAGGCCGGGGACCTCGTGTTCTTCCACTCCGGCAGCAGCGTCTACCACGTCGGCATCTACGCCGGGAAGGGCAGGATCTGGCACGCACCGAAGACCGGCGCCGTGGTGCGCCTGGAGAAGATCTGGACGTCAAGCGTCTGGTACGGCCGGGTCAAGTAGCCCGCCCGCGGGGGTGACGGCGTTCTGCACCGCCGTCACCCCCGCGGGTGCGGCCGGCCGGCCCGGGGGCGTCCAGGGCAGTTCGATCGAGACGGTCTTGCCGCCCTCGCGCGTGGGCCGGACTCTCAGCTTGCCGCCGCACTCGGCGGTCAGCCAGCGGATGATCACCATGCCCCGCCCGTTGTCCTGCTGCACGGCTGCGGGCAGGCGCTTGGGGAAGCGCGGATGGCTGTCGGTGACGCCGATACGCAGCCGCTCGTCGCGGTCGAGGACGAGGTCCACCGTGAAGGTGGGCGACTGTCCCAACGTGTGCTGGACCGCGTTGGTCGCCAGTTCGGAGACGATGAGCCGGACGGTCTCGGACACGTCGGCGTCGGCCGGCAGCCCCCATTCCGCCAGGGTGCCGACCACATAGGTCCGCGCGGCGGCCACCGAGGCCGGATCGCTCGGCAGAGTGACGGATGCTTCCAGATGGTCTGCCATGGCGACGTCGTCCCTTTCTCACGGGACCGCAGGCCCGACACGGAGCGGATGGTTCGAGTACGGTCCCGGACTGGTGCTTCGCCGCCAGACTGCCATCACCAGACCCGTGAAGGGCGGCGATCCACCAAGATATGCATATATCTGTCGCTCGAAGCGGTGAACTCTGCGACGGCAGAGCGTATTTGGGCGGCTCATAAGGAGTAAGGGAGTTGTCCCATGCAGCACGGTCCCGTGGTGCGCCGCCGGAAGCTGGGCGCGGAACTGCGCGCCCTGCGCACGTCGGCGGGCATCACCAGCGGCGAGGCGGCCCGGCTCGTGGGCTGGCACCAGTCGAAGGTCAGCCGGATCGAGACCGGGACGAGCGGGGCGAAACCGGCCGACGTGCGGTTACTGCTGGACGTCTACGGCGTGCACGACGAGCAGTTGCGGGGGCTGCTGGTGATGCTGGCACGCTCCGAGGACGCGGGGGGCCGCAACCACTGGTGGCACGCCTACCGCGGGGTGCTGCCCCCGACCTACCGCGACTTCATCAGCCTGGAGTCGCAGGCCAGCGCGATGCGCACACTGGAGACCACGGTGGTCCCCGGCCTGCTCCAGACGCCGGAGTACGCCCGCGCGGTGACGCGGGCCGCGGTGGACGGACTGCCGGAGGAACGGCTGGACACCCTCGTGGAGGTCCGGCTGGCCCGTCAGGACGTGCTGCGGGGCGAGCCGCCCCTGGAGCTGAGCGCGGTCCTGGACGAGGCGGTACTGCGCCGGGAGGTGGGCGGGCCCGGAGTGATGGCCCGTCAACTGGCCAGACTGGTCGAGGCCGCGCGGCTCCCCCACGTCCGGCTCCAGGTCCTGCCGTTTGCCGCCGGGGCGCACATCGGTGTCACCGGCCCTTTCGTAATCTTCTCTTTTTCGAGCACTTCTGATCTCGACGTGGTTGTTCTCGACCACTTGACGAGTAGCCTGCACCTCGAACGGAAAGAAGACCTAGAGGCCTATACCGAGGCCTTCAACGCCCTTCTGATCCATGCCCTTTCGCCCGAGGACTCGTTGGACTTCATCGCCGCGACCGCGGCAGGCGCGTAAGGAGGCACCATGCCAGGCTCCATGTCCCAACTTCCCCGGAACATCCCTGTCAGCACCGATATGACCGGTGTCCGGTGGCTGCGCAGCAGCTACAGCACCGGAGCGAACAACTGTGTGGAGACGGCCCGTCCGTCGGCCGGCCCCTGGGCCGGGCTGCTCGCCGTGCGCGACTCCAAGAACCCGGCCGGACCCGCCCTGCTCTTCTCCCCCGGGAGCTGGACGGCGTTCACCGCCGGCGTCCACCGCGGCTGACCACGCCGGGCTCCGGACGACGCACGGCCGTGTCACGCCGACTCATGGCCGCGTTTCGCCGATCACCCGTACAGCGCGTTCGATCTGCTCCCCGGAGAGGTCCCCACGAGCGGTCAGCCTGAGCCGTGAGATCCCGTCGGGCACGGAAGGAGGGCGGAAACAGCCCACGGACAGGCCGGCCGCACGGCAGTCGGCCGCCCAACGCACGGCCCCCTCCGGGGAGGGCGCACGCACCGAGACGACCGCGGCGTCCGGACGTACCGCGTCCAGATGCGCGGCGGTCAGGCGCGCGTGCAGTTCGGCTGCGACGGCGCGGGCCCGCGCCGCACGCTGCGGCTCGCGGCCGAGCAGCCTGAGCGCCGCCAGGGCCGCCCCCGCCGCGGCGGGGGCGAGTCCGGTGTCGAAGATGAACGTACGGGCCGCGTTGACCAGGTGGTCGATCACCCGGGCGGGGCCCAGCACGGCGCCGCCCTGGGCGCCGAGCGACTTGGACAGCGTGACGGTCACGACGACGTCGTCGCGGCCCGCGAGTCCCGCTCCCTGCGGGGCGCCCCGGCCGCCGTCGCCGAGGACGCCGAGACCGTGGGCGTCGTCGACGACCAGTCCGGCACCGTGTTCCCCGCACGCCTCGGCGAGCGCCGCCAGGGGCGCGGCGTCGCCGTCGACCGAGAAGACCGTGTCGGAGACGGCCACGGCGGGGCCCTCGTGCGTCGCCAGCGCCTTGCGCACGGCGTCCGGGTCGGCGTGCCCCACGACCTGGGTGGTGCCACGGGCGAGCCGGCAGCCGTCGATCAGCGAGGCGTGGTTGCCCGCGTCGGAGACGACGAGACTGCCGTGCGGTGCCAGCGCGGTCACCGCGGCGAGGTTGGCCGCGTAGCCGGAGGAGAAGACGAGGGCCGCCTCGAACCCGCAGAACTCGGCCAGTTCGCCCTCGAGTTCGGTGTGCAGTGCGGTCGTGCCGGTCACGAGCCGGGAGCCGGTCGCGCCGCCGCCCCAGGTCCGCGCGGCCCGGACCGCCCCTTCCACGACCTCCGGGTGCCGGGCCAGTCCCAGGTAGTCGTTGCTCGCCAGGTCCAGCAGCGGCGAGGCTGCCGGACGGGGGCGCAGAACCCGTACGAGTCCGGCCTCCTGGCGCGCCCGGTCCTGCTCGTCGATCCAGCCGAACGCCATGGGGCGGTCCTCCGGGGTTTTGTAGGCAATGAACAGACATTAGCGGCCGGGCCACCCCCGCGAGGTGTGGCAATACCCACACGTCGATCTGTCAGTGTTGTGCAAAGTCTCCTTGGCCGCGGACGGCCCCTTAGGACAGGATCGGCTCTCATGGACCTGCTGAACACGCTGGTGGACAAGGGGCTTCGGCGCGAGTCGCCGACCCGCGAGGAGGCGCTCGCCGTCCTCGCCACTTCCGACGACGACGTGCTCGACGTGGTGGCCGCGGCCGGAAAGGTGCGCCGCCACTGGTTCGGCCGACGGGTGAAACTCAACTATCTCGTCAACCTCAAGTCGGGCCTGTGCCCCGAGGACTGCTCCTACTGCTCGCAGCGGCTGGGCTCGAAGGCGGAGATCCTCAAGTACACCTGGCTCAAGCCGGACCAGGCCTCGGCGGCCGCCGCGGCGGGGGTGTCCGGGGGCGCCAAGCGGGTGTGCCTGGTGGCCAGCGGACGCGGACCGACCGACCGGGACGTGGACCGGGTCTCGGACACCATCAGGGCCATCAAGGAGCAGAACGAGTCCGTCGAGGTGTGCGCCTGCCTGGGGCTGCTCTCCGACGGGCAGGCGGAGCGGCTGCGGGAGGCCGGTGCCGACGCCTACAACCACAACCTCAACACCTCCGAGTCGACGTACGGCGACATCACGACCACGCACACGTACGCCGACCGGGTGGACACGGTGAACAAGGCGCACGCCGCCGGTCTGTCCGCCTGTTCGGGGCTCATCGCGGGCATGGGCGAGAGCGACGAGGACCTGGTCGACGTGGTCTTCTCGCTGCGCGAGCTGGACCCGGACTCGGTGCCGGTCAACTTCCTGATCCCGATGGAGGGCACGCCACTGGCCAAGGAGTGGCACCTCACCCCTCAGCGGTGCCTGCGCATCCTGGCGATGACGCGGTTCGTCTGCCCGGACGTCGAGGTGCGCATCGCGGGCGGTCGCGAGGTCCATCTGCGCACGATGCAGCCGCTCGCCCTGCACCTGGCCAACTCGATCTTCCTCGGCGACTACCTCACCAGCGAGGGCCAGGCGGGCCATGCGGATCTGGAGATGATCGCGGACGCCGGCTTCGAGGTGGAGGGCGCGGGCGAGGTCACCCTGCCGGAGCACCGTGCCTCGGTGCGGGGTGGCGGCTGCGGTGCGCACGAGGACGGTGGCGCCTGCGGGTCGCACGCCGGCGCAGACGGCGAGGGCGCGGGTGCCGGGGGCTGCGGCTCGCACGCGGGCGGCGGGGTGTGCGCCCCGGCGCCCGCCGCCGCCCCCGCGCCCGCGGCGCCGCGCCTCGCCGAGGAGCCCCGTACGGACCTGGTGGCGGTACGCCGCCGCGGTGCCGGGACGGACCTCGCGCCCAATGCCTGAGCCCGCGCTGAACGTCGCCGAGCTGCTGACGCTGGACCGGCGGCACGTCTGGCACCCGTACGGACCCATGCCCGGCCGGCAGGACCCGATCGTCGTGGAGTCGGCGAGCGGGGTGCGGCTGCGGCCGGCCGGCGGCTCCGGGGAACTGGTCGACGGGATGTCGTCCTGGTGGTCGGCGATTCACGGCTACAACCACCCGGTGCTGAACGAGGCCGCGCGCGAGCAGTTGGAGCGGATGAGCCACGTCATGTTCGGCGGGCTCACCCACGAGCCCGCCGTACGGCTGGCGAAGCTCCTTGTCGACATGTCACCCGAGGGCCTGGAGCACGTGTTCCTCGCCGACTCCGGGTCGGTGTCGGTCGAGGTCGCCGTCAAGATGTGCCTGCAGTACTGGCGTTCGCTCGGCCGCCCCGGCAAGCGCCGCCTGCTCACCTGGCGCGGCGGCTACCACGGCGACACCTGGCAGCCCATGTCGGTGTGCGACCCGGAGGGCGGCATGCACGAACTGTGGTCCGGCGTCCTGCCGCGCCAGGTCTTCGCCGACGCGCCGCCGTCGGAGTACGAGGAGACGTACGCCGGCCACCTGCGGTCACTGATCGAGCGGCACGCCGACGAACTGGCCGCGGTGATCGTGGAGCCGGTGGTGCAGGGCGCGGGCGGGATGCGCTTCCACTCCCCCACGTATCTGCGGGTGCTGCGCGAGGCGTGCGACGCGCACGGCGTGCTGCTGGTGTTCGACGAGATCGCCACCGGATTCGGGCGCACGGGCGCGTTGTTCGCGGCGGATCACGCGGCGGTGACGCCGGACGTGATGTGCGTGGGCAAGGCGCTGACCGGCGGCTATCTGACGATGGCGGCCACCCTGTGCACGTCTGGGGTGGCCGAGGGCATCTCGCGCGGCGAGGTGCCGGTGCTGGCCCACGGGCCGACGTTCATGGGCAACCCGCTGGCCGCGGCGGTGGCGTGCGCGTCGATCGGGCTGCTGCTCGGGCAGGACTGGCTCGCGGAGGTCAAGCGGATCGAGACGGGCCTGGGCGAGGGGCTCGCGCCCGCCGCCGAGCTGCCGGGTGTGCGTGACGTACGGGTACTCGGCGCGATCGGGGTGGTGCAGCTCGACCACGCCGTCGACATGCGGGCGGCGACGGAGGCGGCGGTGCGCGAGGGCGTGTGGCTGCGGCCGTTCCGCGACCTGATCTACACCATGCCGCCGTACGTCACGGGCGACGCGGACGTGGCCCGCATCGCCCGCGCGGTGTGCGCGGCGGCACGGGAGGGATGACATGCCGGTACTGGTGATCACGGGCACGGGCACGGAGGTCGGCAAGACGGTCGTGACCGCCGCCGTCGCCGCGACGGCCCTGGCGGACGGCCGGTCGGTGGCCGTGCTGAAGGCCGCGCAGACGGGCGTGGGTCCGGACGAGGCCGGGGACGCCCAGGAGGTGGCGCGGCTCGCCGGGGACGTGACGGTCGCCGAAGTGGCCAGGTTCCCCGAACCGTTGGCGCCGGGCACGGCCGCGCGCCGGGCCGGGCGGGCGCCGGTGCACCCGCCGGAGGTGGCGGAGGCCGCGACCGAACTCGCCACCGGGCACGACCTGGTGCTGGTCGAGGGTGCGGGCGGGCTGCTCGTGCGCTTCGACGAGGCCGGCGGCACACTGGCGGACGTGGCCGGTCTGCTGGGCGCACCGGTGCTGGTGGTGACGTCGCCGGGACTGGGCACGCTGAACACCACGGAGCTGACGGCACGCGAACTGCGTTCCCGGGGCCTGGAGCTGCCGGGGCTGGTGATCGGCAGCTGGCCCGGATCCCCGGACCTCGCCGCCCGCTGCAACCTCGCGGACCTCCCGGACGTGTCAGGTGCTCCCCTCCTCGGCGCAGTCCCGGCCGGGTCGGGATCCCTCGCCCCGGCCGACTTCCGGTCGGCGGCACCGCATTGGCTGGCGCCGCCGCTGGACGGCACCTGGAACGCGGACGCGTTCGGCAGCCGGCACGGTCCGTGACCGGCGGCCGGCACGGACACCGCCCCGCGCTGCGCGCCGGCGCAGGGTGCGGGCCGGCATGGGGGTCAGGTCCCGCACCATGGCGTACAGAAGGACGCGCACCGACATGCGCATGGAACGGTCCGTCGGACCGACTGCGGACCTGGCCGGCCGCTGCGGCGCGCGAACGCCTTGACGTCTTCGCGGCGCCCCGGCTCGAACGCGTTCACCGTCCCCGCCCTCAGACCCGGGGTGTCCCGCCAGGTCCGTAGCTTGCGGGACACGCCCCGCACCTTGGGGCGGGCGGGAGCCAGAGCGACTTCGACGTGCGGCTCCTGCGGCGTGTCGAAGTCGCCGCCCCAGGCGACGGCACCGTCCAGCTCGGCCAGGATGTCCCGCACCACGACCAGCTCGTGCGGGTACAGCCCACCCCTCACACCCAGCGGGTAGGCGTAGGGCCGGATCGCGATCGCCGTTCCCGAGAGGTAGTTCGGCTCGTGGGGCCGACGGACCGTGCGGGAGGTGCGGTGACCCGTCACGTCGTCCGCACGGAGCTGGTCGATCTCGCAGTGGAACCGGCGGGCGACATGCAGCAGGAGCGTCGCGGCTTCGCCGCCCGCCAGGTGTACGGACCGGCCGCTGCCCTCGATGGGGTGGGACTCGGTCTGGGCGAGGATCTTCCAGCCGTTGGCCGAGCGTGGACCGCGCCAGGTGGTCGCTGCCTGGTCCGTGGGGCGGCGCAGCGCACGGAGAGTACCCACGACGACTGTGTGGTTCCGATCACTTCACAGGTCGGCCGGCCGGGCGGACCCTTCATTTTCACGACGCGGTCGCGCAGGTCTCCGCCTCCTTCGCCTCCCGGACCGCCCCGGCCGGTGCCGTACCGGCGTGCGGTCCACGCCCGCTCATTCAGAGGGTGCTCCCAGAGAGTCGCGTGCGCGGTGGGTGCGTGGGGCCGGGGCGGGGGAGAATCGCGGTAAGGCGCCGCCTCGTGAGGGAGGTCCCATGCCGCTGCGATCCGTCCGGGCCCGCGGGGTGCCGCGGGACGCCGTGCACCATCCGCTGTTCGCCCGCTACTACGCCCGGATCAGTGTGGGCGCCGAGACCCGGATGGGCATGGCGCGCGTGCGCGAACGGCTGCTCGCCGGGCTGTCCGGGCGGGTGATCGAGGTCGGCGCGGGCAACGGGCTGAACTTCTCGCACTACCCGGGCACCGTCTCCGAGGTCGTCGCCATCGAACCGGAGCGCGTACTGCGGCAGTTGGCGGTGGAGGCGGCGCAGCGCGCCCAGGTGCCGGTCGACGTGGCGCCGGGCGCGGCGGAGGCCCTGCCGGTCAAGAGCGAGGCCTTCGACGCGGCCGTGGTCTCGCTGGTGCTGTGCAGCGTCCGGGACGTGCCGCGGGCGCTCGCGGAGCTGTGGCGGGTACTGCGGCCCGGCGGACAGGTGCGGTTCTTCGAGCACGGCCGGGGCGGCGGACGGATGATGACCTTCACCCAGCGCGCACTGGACCGGACCCTGTGGCCTCCCCTGTCTGGCGGCTGCCACCTGTCCCGCGAACCGGTCGCGGCGCTGCGGGACGCGGGGTTCGTGCTCGGGCCCTACCGGCGGATGATGATGCCGGAGAACGGGCCGGCGCTGCCGAGTTCGTACTGCGTACTGGGCACGGCCTGGCGGCCCTCCTGAGCCGTGGCTCGGTCACGCGCTCCAGCGGCGCAGTTCGTCCGCGATCTCCTCGACCGACACCTCGCCCCTCTTGACCAGCAGCGCGAGATCCCGCACCTGCTCGGGCACGGGGGCGACCTTGACCCCGCTCGCGACCAGGTAGGCGTAGGCGACCGCGGAGGCGAACAGGGCGTTGGAGCGCTCGAGCGCCGGGACGTGGATCAGCAGCTGGAGCAGGGCGGCGGCGCGGGCGTGCGGTGTGGTGTAGACCGGGGTGTCGAATATCTCGGCCCGGTGGCGGGCGACGGCCGCCACGAGCGCTCCCCAGTCGGTGACCTGGGGGTCACCGGGAGTGCGCTGCTCGGCGAGCATCAGCAGCCAGGAGAGATCGATGGTGAGGTCGTTCATCCGGGGCGCGACAGCTCAGCGACGGCCCTCGCCGGCCTCTTCGGCGAACACTTTCTCGTACTGCCGCATGAAGTCGGCGGCGGCCTCCACGAAGGTGTGGCCGGCCTCGCCGGTGTCCTGCCGGACCAGTTCCTCGATGTAGCGGTTGACACTCATCCCCCGGGCCAGGGCCTTCTCGCGGGCCGCCCGGGCGGTGCCCTCGTCCACCCGCACGTTCAGCTGGGCCTTCTGGGTCTTCGCCATACCTAGAAGCTAGCGCCGAAACGCTAGCAGCGGCAAGGCCGGCCGGGGTCTTCCTGCTCGTGGTGCAGAAGTGGTTGACTCACCGTGACCGGAAGTCCCCCGTGCGTCAGGGGAAGTCCCCGTGCGTCAGGAGAGTTCATGTCGCGTCCGTTCCGCTTCGGCGTCAACCTGATGAGCGCCGCCCCTGCGGACGAGTGGGACGCCAAGTGCCGGCGGGCCGAGGAACTCGGGTACGACGTGATCCTGGTGCCGGACCACCTCGGCATGCCGGCGCCGTTCCCGGCGCTGGTCGCCGCGGCCCGGGCGACCGAGCGGCCCCGGCTCGGCACGTTCGTGCTCAACGCGGGCTTCTGGAACCCGGCGCTGCTGGCCCGGGAGGTGGCGACCACGGACGCCCTGACCGGCGGGCGCCTGGAACTCGGGCTCGGCACCGGCTACGTACGCGCGGAGCACGACACCGCGGGCCTGGCCTTCGGCTCGCCGGGCGACCGGGTGGACCACCTGCGGCGCACCGTCGAGGAGCTGGAGCGGCTGCTGGGCGACGCGGAGTACCTGCCCCGGCCCGTGCAGCGGCCCGGGGTGCCGCTGCTGATCGGCGCGAACGGCGACCGGATGCTGGAGCTGACCGCCCGGCACGCCCACATCGCCGCGTTCACCGGCGGACGCACCGTGCGGGGAAGTACGACGGGAGAGCTGGCGCCCGTCACCGCCGAGGAACTCGACGAGCGCGTCGCCCGGTACCGGGAGCTTGCGGCCGGCCGCAGGGAACCGGCGGAGCTGAACCTGCTCATCCAGATGGTCGTCGTCACGCAGGACCGTGCGGCCGCCGTCCGCCCCTACCTCGAGTACATGCCCCACCTCACCCCGGACCAGGTGCTGGAGCTGCCCGTCTTCCTCGCCGGGACCCTGGAGCAGATCACCGCGCAGGTGCGGGCCCAGCGCGAGCGGTACGGCTTCACCTACCTGACCGTGCTGGAGCCGTACATGGAGGCCTTCGCCCCGGTGCTGCGGGCCCTGCGCGAGGCCTGACCCCCGCGCGTGCCGCGCCGGTCCGCATGCCGGAATCGCCTCCCGGGTGTCCGGTGCGCGTGGTGGTATCGCGGCATGACTGATCTGCGCATACGGCCCGCCGGGCCCGAGGACCTGGACGCCGTGCTGGCCTTCTGGCAGACGGCCGCGGAGGGGACGAGCATCAGTGACGACCGGGACGGCGTCGAGCGTCTGGTGGCGCGCGACCCCGGAGCGCTGCTCCTGGCCGAGCGCGGCGGGGAGCTGGTGGGCACGGTGATCGCGGGTTTCGACGGCTGGCGCTGTCATCTGTACCGGCTGGCGGTGCACCCGGAGCACCGGCGCCGGGGCATCGGCTCCGCCCTGCTCACGGCGGCCGACGAGCGCTTCGTACGGCTCGGCGGACGCCGCGGGGACGCGATGGTGCTGGTGCGCAACGAGCGGGCCCAGCATGCCTGGCGGGCCGCCGGGTACGAGCCGCAGGAGCAGTGGCGGCGCTGGGTGAAGCACCTCACCGGCTGAGTGGCCGCGAGGCGAAAGGTTGAAGGCTTGAACATCGGGCGAACCTCCGGTTCCTGGCCGATCATGGATCCGAGGTGACCCGATGACCGAAGTGCTCCTGCTGCTGGTGGCGATCCTGCTCTCGCTCGCGTGCGGCGCCTTCGTCGCGGCCGAGTTCTCGCTGACCACCGTCGAACGGGGCGAACTGCAGCGGGCCGCTGCGCGTGGCGAGCGGGGCGCGGCGAGCGCCCTCAAGGGCGTCCGGAACCTCACCTTCCAGCTCTCCGGCGCGCAACTCGGCATCACGGTCACCAACCTGGTGGTCGGCATGCTCGCCGAGCCGTCGGTCGCGGCGCTGATCGCGGGGCCGCTGGAGGACCTGGGGTTGCCGCGTTCGGCAGCGTCCTCGCTGGCGCTGGTGCTGGGCACGGCACTGTCGACGGTCTTCCTGATGATCATCGGTGAGCTGGTGCCGAAGAACTGGGCGATCTCCTCGCCGCTGGCCGTGGCCAAGCGGGTGGGCGGCCCGCAACGCTGGTTCAGCACCGCCTTCCGGCCCTTCATCACCCACCTGAACAACACCGCCAACCGCGTCGTACGCCGCTTCGGTGTGGAACCCGCCGAGGAACTGGCGTCCGCGCGCGGGCCGCAGGAGCTGGCGGCGCTCGCCCGGCATTCCGCCAAGGAGGGCGCGCTGGAGGCCGACACCGCCGAGCTGTTCGTGCGCACCCTGAACCTGGCCGACCTGACGGCGCAGCAGGTGATGACCCCGCGGGTCCAGGTCGTGGCCCTGGAGGCGCGGGCGACGTGCGAGGACGTGGCGAACGCGACGCGGGCGACGGGGCTGTCCCGGTTCCCCGTCTACCGGGAGACCCTCGACGCCGTGGTCGGGACGGCGCACGTCAAGGACGTCCTGGCGGTGCCCGCCGAGCGGCGGCCCGAAATGCCGGTCGCCGAACTGATGCGCGAGCCGCTGCTCGTTCCCGAGTCACTGACCGTGGACCGGCTCCTGGACCGGCTCTCCGGACGGCGCACGATGGCCGTGGTGATCGACGAGTACGGCGGGACGGCGGGCGTGGCCACGCTGGAGGACATCGTCGAGGAGGTCGTCGGCCAGGTGCGGGACGAGCACGATCCGCACGAGACGCCCGACCTCGACCCGGCCGGCACGGACGAGGAGGGGCACGCGCTGTACTGGGCCGACGGCTCGGCGCGCGTGGACCGGCTCGAGCGGCTGGGGCTGCGGGTGCCCGAGGGGCCGTACGAGACGGTCGCGGGGCTGGTCGCGGCCGGTCTCGGGCGCATCCCCGCCGTCGGCGACAGTCTCGATGTCGCCGGCTGGCGACTGGACGTCGTGGACGCCACGGGGCGCAGGGCCGCCCGGGTGCTGATGCACGCTCCCCTGGATGACGCGGCCGGCTCCGGCTCGGACTCCGGCGGGGAGGACGAAGGGGAGGACGGCCGGTGACCGCCGTACAGCTGTTGATCGGTCTGGCGACGCTGGTCGTCAACGCGTTCTTCGTGGGCGCCGAGTTCGCGCTGATCTCCGTGCGTCGCAGCCAGGTGGAGCCGTACGCCGAAGAGGGCGACGCCCGTGCAAAGCGCGTGCTGTGGGGACTGGAGCACGTGTCGGCGCTGCTGGCCGCGGCCCAGCTCGGCATCACCCTGTGCACGCTGGTCCTGGGTGTGGTCGCGGAACCGGCGATCGCGCACCTGCTGGAGCCGGTGTTCCACGCGGTGGGTGTGCCGTCGGGCGCGGGGCACGCGGTGTCCTTCGTGATCGCCCTGGCACTGGCGACGTATCTGCACATGCTGCTCGGCGAGATGGTGCCGAAGAACATCGCGCTGGCCGAGCCGGTGCGCAGCGCGCTGATCCTCGGACCGCCGCTGGTGGCGCTGTCCCGAACCCTGCGCCCGGTGATCTTCACGGTCAACGCCCTCGCGAACGGGCTGCTCAAGCTGCTCAGGGTCGAGACGAAGAACGAGGTGGCGGCGACCTTCACGGACGCGGAGCTGGCGGAGATCGTCAAGGACGCCGGTGAGGCCGGACTGATCGACGACCGGGCCCGGGAGCGGCTGTACGACGCCCTGGAGCTGGGCAGGCGGCCGGTGCGGGACGTGGTGCTGCCGCTGGAGCGCGTCGTCCACGCGCGCGTGGGCATCACCCCGGAGCAGTTGGAGCGGCTTTCGGCGCAGTCGGGGTTCTCCCGTTTCCCGGTGGTGGACGACGGGCGGCGGATCGTCGGCTACCTGCACGTGAAGGACGCCCTGGACGCCTCGCCGCGGGACCTGCCGTTCCGGCTGCGGGACATGCGCCCCATCGCCCGGGTGCGCGAGCGCACCCCGCTGGACGACGTACTCACCGCCATGCGGCGCAGCCGCACCCACCTGGCGGCCGTACTCGGCTCCGACGGGCGGCTCGCGGGCCTGGTGACCATGGAGGACGTACTGCGGGAGCTGTTCGGGCAGCGGACCTGAGCGGCACCCGCGCGGACCCGGCGGCGGGCCCGGAGGGCGACCGACCGGCGGGTATGTGCAGGGGATACCATTTCCGTCGCCATGCAGACGAACCCCACGTACACCAGTCTCGTCGCCGTCGGCGACTCCTTCACCGAAGGCATGTCGGACCTGCTGCCCGACGGCTCCTACCGGGGCTGGGCCGACCTCCTCGCCGCGCGGATGGCGGCCCGCGCCCCCGGCTTCCGGTACGCCAACCTCGCGGTGCGCGGGAAGCTGATCGGGCAGATCGTCGACGAGCAGGTGGACGTGGCCGCGGCCATGGGAGCCGACGTGATCACGCTGGTCGGCGGGCTCAACGACACGCTGCGGCCCAAGTGCGACATGGCCCGCGTGCGGGACCTGCTGACCCAGGCCGTGGAGCGGCTCGCCCCGAACTGCGAGCAGCTGGTGCTGATGCGCAGTCCGGGCCGTCAGGGTCCGGTGCTCGAGCGGTTCCGGCCTCGCATGGAGGCTCTGTTCGCCGTCATCGACGACCTCGCGAAGCGGCACGGCGCCGTGGTCGTCGACCTGTACGCGGCTCAGTCGCTGGCCGATCCGCGGATGTGGGACGTGGACCGGCTGCACCTGACCGCCGAGGGCCACCGCCGGGTCGCGGAGGCGGTGTGGCAGTCGCTCGGCCACGAACCCGAGGACCCCGAGTGGCACGCGCCGATCCCGGTGACGCCGCCGCCGGGCTGGATGGCGCGCAGGACCGCGGACGCCCGGTTCGCCCGGCAGCACCTGCTGCCGTGGATAGGCCGCAGGCTGACCGGCCGCTCGTCCGGGGACGGCCTGCCGCCCAAGCGCCCGGAGCTGCTGCCCTACGAGGATCTGACGCGGTGATCCCCGGCGCCACGGGCCCTTCGTAGCTTCCGACGAACAGCCCCGCGGCGCCGACCTGCACGAATCGCCAGTAGAATCCGTCCACGTGACTTCCGCTCCCGCCAAGCCCCGCATCCCGAACGTCCTCGCCGGACGCTACGCCTCCGTCGAGCTCGCCACCCTCTGGTCGCCCGAGCAGAAGGTGAGGCTCGAGCGGCAGCTCTGGCTCGCCGTGCTGCGGGCTCAGAAGGACCTGGGCATCGAGGTGCCCGACGCCGCGATCGCCGACTACGAGCGTGTCCTCGACCAGGTCGACCTGGCCTCGATCGCCGAGCGCGAGAAGGTCACCCGGCACGACGTGAAGGCGCGGATCGAGGAGTTCAACGACCTCGCCGGGCACGAGCACGTCCACAAGGGCATGACCTCCCGCGACCTCACGGAGAACGTCGAGCAGCTGCAGATCCGACTGTCGCTCGGGCTGATCCGGGACCGCTCGGTGGCCGTCCTGGCCCGCCTCGGCAGGCTGGCCGGCGAGTACGGCGAGCTGGTCATGGCCGGCCGCTCCCACAACGTCGCCGCGCAGGCCACGACGCTGGGCAAGCGGTTCGCCACCGCCGCCGACGAGCTGCTCGTCGCGTACGGCCGGGTGGAGGAGCTGCTGGGCCGCTACCCGCTGCGCGGCATCAAGGGCCCGGTCGGCACCGCGCAGGACATGCTCGACCTGCTCGGCGGGGACGCGGGCAGGCTCGCGGAGCTGGAGCAGCGGATCGCCGGGCACCTGGGCTTCTCGCAGGCCTTCACCTCGGTCGGCCAGGTCTACCCGCGCTCCCTGGACTACGAGGTCGTCACCGCGCTGGTGCAGCTGGCGGCGGCGCCGTCGTCGCTGGCCAAGACCATCCGGCTGATGGCCGGGCACGAGCTGGTCACCGAGGGCTTCAAGCCCGGCCAGGTCGGCTCCTCCGCCATGCCGCACAAGATGAACACCCGCTCCTGCGAGCGCGTCAACGGCCTGATGGTGATCCTGCGCGGCTACGCCTCGATGACCGGCGAGCTGGCGGGCGACCAGTGGAACGAGGGCGACGTGTCCTGCTCGGTGGTGCGCCGGGTCGCCCTCCCCGACGCGTTCTTCGCGCTGGACGGGCTCCTGGAGACGTTCCTGACCGTGCTCGACGAGTTCGGTGCCTTCCCGGCCGTCGTGGCCCGGGAGCTCGACCGCTACCTGCCGTTCCTGGCCACCACCAAGGTGCTGATGGGCGCGGTGCGGGCCGGTGTCGGCCGCGAGGTCGCCCACGAGGCGATCAAGGAGAACGCCGTCGCCTCCGCGCTGGCCATGCGCGAGCAGGGCGCCGAGCGCAACGAGCTCCTCGACAAGCTGGCCGCCGACGAGCGTATCCCGCTGGACCGTGCCGCTCTGGACGCCCTGATGGCCGACAAGCTCTCCTTCACCGGCGCCGCCGCCGACCAGGTCGGTGTCGTCGTCGGCCGGATCGAGGAGGTCGTCAAGCAGCACCCGGCGGCCGCGGGCTACACCCCCGGAGCCATCCTCTGACCCGCCTGACCCGGGCCGACCTGGAGGCCGCCCGCGACCGTCTGCTGCCGGACGTCGTCGCGGACGGCCTCCGTGTGCTGTTCTGCGGCATCAACCCGAGCCTGCTGTCGGCGGCGACGGGGCACCACTTCGCCCGTCCGGGCAACCGCTTCTGGCCGGTGCTGCACCTGTCCGGCTTCACACCGCGGCTGCTGAAGCCGTCGGAGCAGGACGAGTTGCCGTCGTACGGGCTCGGCATCACGAACGTCGTGGCGCGGGCCAGCGCGCGGGCGGACGAGCTGACCGCCGAGGAGTACCGGGAGGGCGGGCGGCTGCTGGTCGCGAAGGTGGCGCGGCTGCGGCCCCGCTGGCTGGCCGTGGTCGGCGTCACCGCGTACCGGACCGCTTTCGACGACCGGAAGGCGCAAGTGGGGCCGCAGGAGCGGACGTTCGGCAGCACTCGGGTGTGGGTGCTGCCCAACCCGAGCGGGCTGAACGCGCACTGGACGGCGCAGACGATGTCGGAGGAGTTCGCCCGGCTGCGGGTCGCGGCGCAAGCACCGTCGGGGACGTAGGCGGGGCGGTCACGGTGGTGCCTCTTCCGTGACCAGCGCCAGCAGCCGCACCTCGTCCGTCCCGTCGCGGTCGGCGACGGCCACCGCGACCCAGCGGCCGGTGCCCTCCGCCTCCCAGAGATACGCCACGCGCGCGCGGGCGCTCAGGCCGGCCCACGGCTCGGGTATCTCCTCCCGCTCGGTCCGCAGCAGGACCGTCTGCAGGTTCCAGGGGTCCGTCTCGCCCCAGCGCGGGGCGAGCCGTTCGTAGAGGGCGTCCCGCTCCTTCTCGTACTGCTCCACCGTCACCGCCCGCTCCGCCGGGTCGCGACCGCCGAGACCGTGGCTGCTCTCCAGCACCGCCCAGAAGCGCCCGGGACCCGCGGCGCCCTCGTCCGACGAGCCGTGCTCCGCCGGGAAGGGCCGGAAGCACAGCTCGTCGATGAGTGCGAGGTGCCGCGCGATGTTCATGTCTCCAGTAAACCCGCCGCCACTGACAATTGGCGGGGCGTCAGCCCGGCCACCGCTCTGCCTCGGTCACCGCTCTGCCGCGGTCAGGCGTCCCTGCGACGCAGCCGCCGGAATCCGGCGAGGAGCGCGGCCGCCGCCCACAACGCGGTCACCGCGAGCCCGGTCCACGGCCCCAGGGTCCCCTCGGGCGCCTGGTACAGGACGATCTGCCCGGCCTTGTCCGGCAGGAAGTCGGTGGCGGCACCCGTCGCGTCCCCGATGACGAAGGAGACGACCAGGATGAACGGGATCAGGGTGGACAGGGTGGCCACGCCGCTGCGGAACAGGGTGGTGAGCCCGGCCGCGAACAGGGCCATGAGCATGAGGTAGATCCCGCAGCCCACGACGCCGCGGATCTGCTCGCCGACGGTGAGTCCGTCGGCCGCCGCGCCGAGGCCCGCACGAGCGGCGAGCAGGGCGGCGAGTGCGGAGACCAGCCCCGCCCCGAGGACAGGTACGGCGACGACGGCCAGCTTCGCCGCGAACCACCGCCCCCGCTGCGGGACCGCGGCCAGGGTGAGCCGGATCCCGTTGCCCTGGTACTCGCAGGAGACGACGACGGCTCCGAAGGCGATGGCCGCGATCTGGCCGAGCATGCCCCCGGACAGGGCCGTGAACAGCGGGTCGAAGTCCGGGTCGGAGGTGCCGGACACCCCCGCCAGCGCGGAGAACGCGGTGGTGACGGCGAACAGGGCCAGCAGGGTACCGCACAGCGAGCGCAGGGTGAGCACCTTGAGCGCCTCCGCGCGGAGGACGGGCGTGAAGTCCATGGTCAGGCCTCCTGGTGCTGCGCGGTGAACTCGGTCTCGGTGGCGGTCAGGTCGAGGTAGGCCTGTTCCAGCGTGCCTTCGTCCGAGGCGAGTTCGAGGACGGGCACGCCGGCGCCGGACACGATCCGGCCGATGTCGTCCACGCGCGCGTGGTGCACGGTCCAGTGCCCGTCGTCGTGTTCCACGGCGTCGTGGCCGTGCCGGGCGAGTGCGGCTTTCAGAGCGGTCGCGTCCGGCGTCCGGATGCGCACCCGTGGCTGCACGCGCGCGTCGATGAACTCCCGCATCGGCATGTCGGCGAGCAGGCGGCCCCGGCCGAGGACGACCAGGTGGTCGGCGAAGGAGGCGGTTTCGTTCATCAGGTGGCTGGAGACCAGGACCGTGCGCCCCTCGGCCGCGAGCCGGCGCAGCAGTTCGCGGATCCAGATGATGCCCTCGGGGTCCAGCCCGTTGGAGGGCTCGTCCAGCATCACCACGTCGGGGTCGCCGAGCAGGGCGGCGGCGATGCCCAGCCGCTGGCGCATGCCCAGGGAGTACGTCTTCACCCGGCGGCGGGCCACGGACGCGATGCCCGTCTCCTCCATCACCTCGTCGACCCGGCGCGAGGGGACGCGGTTGCTCGCCGCCAGGACGCGCAGGTGGTTCCGGGCGGTGCGCGAGCCGTGGGCGGCGTCCGCGTCGAGCAGGGCGCCGACGTGCCGCAGCGGCTCGTGCAGCATGGCGTAGGCGCGTCCGCCGACGGTCGCGGTCCCCGAGGTGGGCCGGTCCAGGCCCAGGACGAGCCGCATGGTGGTGGATTTGCCGGCGCCGTTGGGGCCGAGGAAGCCGGTGACGCGGCCGGGGCGCACCGTGAAGGTGAGGTCGTCGACGGCTCGTCGGGTGCCGTACTCCTTGGTGAGCTTGTGGACGTCGATCCTGGTCATGGCAGCAGCGTGCCGGTCGCTGCGGGGGCGGTGCCTCCCCCGCCGGTGGAGACCGGCTCCCCCGTGCGGGGGAGGTCGGGTGTCGGTGGCGGCTGACACGATGGCGCGATGATCCGCCTTCTGCGCCCGCTGTGCCGGGGGACGACGTACACCCGGCTGCTGCACCTGTGGGTGCCCATGCTCGTGGTCAGCGTGTGGATGTTCATCGACGAGACGACCATGTGGGTGCCCGCGGTGGTGCTGGTCCCGATCGGCTTCATCCCGGCGGTGCGTACCGGTGAAGGCGTGCAGGCCCGTCTGCTTCTCACGCCCGGCCTCGAGGACTCCGCCTTCTCGGTGGCGCCCTCGGCGAACCGGCGCGACCGGCTGCGCACGGTGGCATGGCTGGAGCTGCGCATGCTGCTGGGCGCCCTGACCACGGGCGTCTGCGTCTGGCTGCCGGTTCTCACGATCGAGCTGGTCCGACACGCCCTGGGCCACCGGGTGGACGACATACCGTTCCTGCGGGACACGGCGCCGCACTGGGCGTACCTCCTCCTCACCCCGTTCCCCCTCCTCGCCCTGTACGGCTCCGTGGTCGGCCTCGGTGTCCTGGCCACGGCAGGGGCCCGTGCGCTTCTCGGGCCGTCCGCCGCCGAACGGCTCAGTGCCCTCGAGGAACGCACCGAACAGCTCCTGGAACGCACCCGCATCGCCCGCGAGCTGCACGACTCCATCGGCCACGCGCTGACCGTCGCGGTCGTCCAGGCGGGGGCCGCTCGTACGGCGAACAGTGCCGAGTTCACCGACCGGGCCCTGACCGCGATCGAGGAGACCGGCAGGGCGGCCCTGGAGGATCTGGAGCGGGTGCTCGGCGTGCTGCGGGAGGCGGAGCGGCCGGCGAGCTCCAGGCCGACACTCACGGACTCCGTCCGGCTGCTCGAGTCCGCGCGTGCCTCCGGGGCCAAGGTCGACGCGGAGTGCACGGGACCGCTGGAGGCCGTGCCCGGCCCGGTCTCCCGCGAGGGCTACCGCATTCTCCAGGAAGCGCTGACCAACGTGCTGCGGCACGCGGGTGCGGTGCCCACCCTGGTCCACGTCCGGGTCTCGGACGGCGTGGTCACCCTCGAGGTGCGCAATCCGCTGCCGGACGACAGGGCCGCCCCCGGCCGCGGGAGCGGGCTGCGCGGCATACGTGAGCGGGCGGCGCTGCTGGGCGGGCGGGCGCACACGGGGCCGGACGGCGCCGGCGACTGGCAGGTGCGGGTCGAGCTGCCGTTGGGCTGATCTACGCTGGCCGGATGCCGGTCAGAGTGCTTCTCGTCGACGACGAACCCCTGGTGCGCGCCGGTCTGCGGGCCGTGCTGGAGGCGCAGCCGGACATCGAGGTGGTCGGGGAGGCGGCCGACGGGGCGGCGGTCATTCCGCTGGTGCGGCAGGTGCGGCCGGACGTGGTCGCCATGGACGTCCGGATGCCGCTGCTGGACGGCATCGAGGCCACGCGCGCACTGCTGCGGACGGTGGCCGACCCGCCGAAGATCCTCGTGGTGACGACCTTCGAGAACGACGAGTACGTGTACGAGGCGCTGCGCGCGGGCGCGGACGGGTTCCTGCTCAAGCGCGCCCGCCCGGCGGAGATCGTGCACGCGGTACGGCTGATCGCCGAGGGCGAGTCCCTGCTGTTCCCCGCCTCGGTGCGGCAGCTGGCCGCCGAGTACGGCGACGGCGGCGGCAACCGCGCGGCCCGCGCGGCGTTGGAGCGGGCCCGGCTGACCGAGCGGGAGGGCGAGGTGCTGCGGCTGATGGCTCGGGGGCTGTCGAACGCGGAGATCGCCGCGCGGCTGGTCGTCGGCACGGAGACGGTGAAGTCGCATGTGAGCGCCGTACTGGCGAAGCTGGGGGCGCGGGACCGCACCCAGGCGGTGATCACGGCGTACGAGTCGGGGTTCGTGGCACCCGGGTGAGGACCGGTCGCGGGCCGGGAAGGGGCGGACCGGAGCTCGCCGGGGGTCGGCGGGCCGAGTACGATCCGGCCAACACGCGCACTAGCTGGGAGGACGGACCTTGGCAGGCCTGACCGGCGGGGATCCGTCGCTGTTGCGGAGGATCAACTCCGCTGTGGTGCTGCACGCGTTGCGTGCGACGGACTCCGCGACGCTGACCGAGATCACCCGGGTGACGGGGCTCTCCCGGCCGACCGTCGAGGGCGTCGTGGAGGGGCTGATCGAGGCCGGTCTGGTCGTCGAGACGGCCGCCGACGGGGGCGCGGCCCGGCGGCAGGGCCGGCCCGCGCGGCGGTTCCGGTTCCGGGCGGAGGCCGGGCACCTGCTGGGCCTGGAGATCGGCCCGCACCGCGTCGCCGCGCTCCTGTCCGACCTGGACGGCCGGGTGATCGGCGCCCAGGCCAAGGACGTGGACGAGAACGCGCCGGCCGACGAGCGGCTGGAGCGGCTGCGCACGGCCGTCGCCGAGCTGCTGCGCCGGGCCGGTGTGGCGCGCGGCTCGCTGCGGGCGGTCGGCGCGGCCACGCCGGGCATCGTCGAGGCGGACGGCACGGTACGCCTGGGCACGGCGCTGCCGGGATGGACGGGGCTGGGCCTCGGCGAGCGGCTGAGCCGTTCCTTCAAGTGCCCGGTGCTGGTCGAGAACGACGCGAACGCCGCGGCGGTCGCCGAGCACTGGAAGGGCTCCGCCACCGAGTGCGAGGACATCGTGTTCGTGCTGGCCGGGCTCAGTCCCGGGGCCGGGGCGCTGATCGGCGGGCGGCTGCACCGGGGGTACGGCGGGGCGGCCGGGGAGATCGGCGCGCTGCATCTGCTGGGCCGGGACGTCACGCCGGAGACGCTGCTGTCGACCACGGACCAGCCGCTGCATCCGCTGGACGAGCAGGCCGTCGCCAAGGTCTTCGCCGAGGCCCGGGAGGGCGACGAGCGGGCCCGCGCGGCCGTCGAGCGTTTCATCCAGCGGCTGGTGCACGACGTGGCGGCGCTGGCGCTGGCGCTCGATCCCGAGATGGTCGTCATCGGCGGCTGGGCGGCCGGGCTCGACGGCGTACTGGAGCCGTTGCGGCGGGAACTGGCCCGCTACTGCCTGCGCCCGCCGCGGGTGGCTCTGTCGCTGCTCGGCGAGGCCGCCGTGGCCACGGGCGCGCTGCGGCTGGCCCTCGACCATGTGGAGGAGCAGTTGTTCGCGGTCGAGGGTGCGACGGCCCGCCGCTGACCCGCCCACCGCCGACGGCGGTCGCACGCCTACGGCCGGTGCGGTGGGCCTGGTCGGTCAGGAGGCCTGGGTCCGGGGGCCGCGCGGGTCTCAGGAGGCCTGGGTCCGGGGGTCGTGGTGGATCTCCACGTCACCGGAGTCGCCGAACGTCAGCCGGCAGGTGTCCGCACGGTAGGTGGCGACGGAGAGCGCGGCGGTGCGGCCCTCGGCGAGGTAGCGGGTGGTGACCACGAGGACGGGCGCGCCCGGGAGACGGTCCAGTTCTTTCGCGTCGTCGGCGCCGGCCGAGCCCAGCTCGACGGCGCTCTCCCGCCGCTCCAGTGCTCCGCGCTGCAGTTCGCGCAGCACGGCACGCGCGCGTGCGGCGCCCGAGGGCGCGTCGATGGCGGGGAGGCCGGGCACCGAGGACGACGGGACGTACAGCAGTTCCGCGGCGACCGGCTGGCCGTGGCTCACGCGGGAGCGGCGGATGGTGTGGACGGGCTCGTCGCGGCCCGTCTCCAGGGCGTCGGCCACGGACGCGGGAGGTGCCGCGAGGACACAGTCGGCCGGTTGCCAGGCGTCGTCGGGCGTTCCGGGCCAGGCGTGTTCCCTGGTGTCGACGGACACGCCGACGCGCGGCGGGGCCACGGTCGTACCGACGCCGCGACGGCGCTGGAGCCTGCCCTCCAGCTCCAGCTGTTCCAGGGCCTGCCGGAGGGTCGCGCGGGCGACGCCGAAGCGGGCGGCGAGGTCGCGTTCGTTGGGCAGGATCTCGCCCACCTCGAACTCCGAGTCCAGAGCCTCGGTGAGCACGGTCCTGAGGTGCCAGTACTTCGGCTCCGGCACCGATTCCAACTGCGTGGTCCCCACCCTGTCCTCCGCAATCGCCATGGTCCGGCGGCGTTTTGACGCCCTTGTTTATTAAAGGTTGTTGCAGTTCTCTGCGACCATAAAACGCCCCACCCCCTTGGTCAAGACCAATCCCGCGACAGGACGCCCCCGGACCCCGTCGCGGGACGGGGACCGGGGCGTGAGCCGGCGAAGGGTCAGCCGGGGCTAGAGAGCGTCGGCCAGAGATACCAGTTTGTCCGGGTTGCGAATGATGTACACCGCCTGGATGCGTCCGTCGACGATGTCCACCTGGATGACGGAGTCGGGCTTACCGGCGGAGCGGACCAGCACGGCCGGGCCGCCGTTGAGCTCCAGGAAGTGGAAGGTGGCGTCGGGGACGCCCTGCCGCGCGACGCCGAGCAGGAAGCGGCCCACCTTGTCGGAGCTCTCCAGCACGCGCAGCGGCGCCTTGGACCGGCCTCCGCTGTCGCCCACCAGCCGGACGTCCGGCGCGAGCGTGGCCAACAGGCCGGCCAGGTCACCTTCGGCCGCCGCGGCGAGGAAGCGCTCGGTGAGGTCGCGGCGCTGCGCCGGGTCGACGTCGTAGCGGGGCCGCCGCTCCTCGACGTGTTTGCGGGCGCGTCCGGCGAGCTGGCGCACCGCGGCCTCGCCGCGCTCCAGCATGGCGGCGATCTCCGCGTACGGGTAGCCGAACGCCTCCCTGAGGACGAACACCGCCCGCTCCAGCGGGGACAGCGACTCCAGGACGACGAGGACGGCGAGGGAGACCGAGTCGGCGAGGACGGCCCGCTCGGCGGTGTCCGGCACGGCGTCCCCGAAGTCGGTGACGTAGGGCTCCGGCAGCCACGGGCCGACATACGTCTCGCCGCGCGACTTGACCTGGCGCAGCCGGTCGATGGCGAGGCGGGCGGTGACGCACCAGGTAGCCCCGGGGCTCGCGCACGGCGGCCCGGTCGGCGCCGGACCAGCGCAGCCACGCCTCTTGGACCACGTCCTCCGCGTCCGCCAGGCGGCCCAGCATGCGGTAGGCGACGCCCAGGAGGACGGGCCGGTGCTCTTCGAAGACGTCGGTCGCGGTGTCGGTGGTCACCACTCCATCCCAGCGGACGCGTCCGATGGTGTCCAGGCGGAATCGCCCCGGTCCGGCACCGGGGCTACCCGTCGGTAGCCCTTACTGACAAGCTGTCTACCCGACGTCGCCCTCGTTACGTGTTCCCGACAAGGAGTCCCATGTCCGCAACGCTCTCCTTCACGGCCCCCACCGGGCACGGCCCGCAGGACATCACCCTCGCCTACGCGCGCGTGGGTACCGGCGAGCCGCTGCTCCTGCTGCACGGCATCGGACACCACCGGCAGGCCTGGGACCCGGTGGTCGACATCCTCGCCACCGAGCGCGAGGTGATCGCCGTGGACCTGCCGGGATTCGGGGAGTCGTCCGCGCTGCCGCACGGCCTGCCGCACGACCTGCCGACGACGAACGCGGTGCTCGGCGCCTTCTGCGCGGCGCTGGGCCTCGACCGCCCGCACGTGGCGGGCAACTCGCTGGGCGGCCTGCTGGCCCTGGACCTCGGCCGCGAGAACCTCGTGCGGTCGGTGACGGCCCTGTCCCCCGCCGGTTTCTGGACGCAGGCCGAACGCCGCTACGCCTTCGGCATCCTGACGGGCATGCGCCGCACGGCGCGCGCTCTGCCGCTCCCCCTGGTCGAGCGCCTGTCCCGCACGGCCGTCGGCCGCACCGCCCTGACCAGCACCATCTACGCCCGCCCCGGCCGGCGCTCCCCCGAGGCCGTGGTCGCCGAGACCCTCGCGCTCGCGCATGCCGAGGGGTTCGCCGAGACGCTGCGGGCCGGCCGGAGCGTGCTGTTCACCGATGACGTGCCGGGCATCCCCGTCACCGTGGCGTGGGGCGACCGGGACCGGCTGCTCCTGCCCCGCCAGGGCATACGCGCCAAGCGCACCGTCCCGCACGCCCGACTGGTGCGGCTGCCCGGCTGCGGCCACGTCCCCATGAACGACGACCCGGCGCTGGTGGCCCGCGTCGTCCTGGACGGCAGCCGCGCTCAGGAGACGAGCGCGGCGAGGACCTCCTTCAGGACGGTCGCGTTGTAGGGCATGCTCACGCGCGGCTGCGGCGGGGCCGGCACGACCTCACTCCGGTTCACGCACCAACGGGTCCAACCCCTCGTAAAGTGGGAGCGATTGGGGCGCGTGATCCTCGGGGGGCTGTTTTCATGACGTCAGCGTGGGAGTTGCTGCTGCCCGCCGCGTCGGCACCGGCACGCGCGCGCGGCCGCGCACTGCAGGAGGCGCTGCGGGACGCGGTCCGCTCGGGCCGGCTCGCCGCGGGCACCCGCCTGCCGTCGAGCCGGGACCTCGCGGCCGATCTCGGCGTGTCGCGAGGGCTGGTCACGGAGGCGTACGAGCAGCTGACGGCCGAGGGCTATCTGCGCAGCGGACGGGGTGCGGGCACCTGGGTGGGCGACGCCGTACGGACCGCCCGGCCCCGCGCGCGGGATCTCGCTCCGCGCTCCTGCGGCGACCTGGCGGACTTCGTGCCGGGGACACCAGACCTGTCTCTCTTCCCCCGTTCGGCGTGGGCCGCGGCGCAGCGGAGGGTGCTGGCGGATCTGCCGCACGAGAGCCTCGGCTATCCCGACCCGCGGGGGCTGCCCCGGCTGCGGACCGCCCTGGCGGAGTTGCTCGCGCGGCGCCGGGGCGTGGTGGCGGACCCCGAGCGGATCGTGGTGCTCTCCGGGGTGGCGCAGGCGACCGCGCTGCTGGCGAGCGTGCTCCACGCGCGCGGGACGCGCACCGCCGGTGTCGAGGACCCCGGCAGCCCTCAGCACTGCGCCCTGTACGCCTCGGCGGGTGTGGGCACCGTGCCCCTGCCCCTGGACGACGAGGGACTCGCCCTGGGCCCGCTGCACGCCTCGGGCGTCCGCGTCGTGGTGACGACACCGGCCCACCAGTTCCCCACCGGGATCGGCTACTCGGCGCGGCGCCGTGCCGAACTGCTCGCCTGGGCACGGTCCGTGGACGGCCTCGTCCTGGAGGACGACTACGACGGCGACTTCCGTTACGACCGTGCCCCCGTGGGCGCGCTCCAGGGGCTGGATCCGGAACGCGTCGCCTATACGGGCTCGGTCAGCAAGTCCCTGGCCCCGGGGCTGCGGCTGGGCTGGCTGCTGGTGCCTGACTGGCTGGCGGACGACGTCGTCGAGCGCAAGCGCACCACCGACCTCGGGCACCCGGCCCTCGACCAGGCGCTCTTCGCCCGTTTCGTCGAACGCGGCGACTACGACCGCCAGCTCCGTGTCTGCCAGCGCGCCTACCGTGAGCGCCGCGACGCCCTGGTCGCGGCGCTGGCCGAGCACTTCCCCGGCGCACGGGTCAGCGGCATCGCCGCCGGCCTGCACGCCATCGCCACGCTTCCCGAACGGTACGGGCCCGAGGAGCACTTCCTCGCGCGCGTGACGGAGGGGGGCGTCGCGGTGCGCTCGCTGACGGCGTACGGGCACGGCGGGGCGGTGGGTGATCCGGCGGCAGGTACCTCGGCGGCGGGAGACCAGATGGCAGGTGCCCCAGCGGCGGGTGGCTCGACGGCCGCTGCCCCAGCGGCCGCTGCCCCAGCGGCAGGTGGCCCGACGGCCTCGAAGGAGGTGCGGCTGGTCCTCGGATACGCGCACCTGACGCCGGGTCGGATCCGGACGGGGCTGGCGAGGATGGCGCAGGCCGTGTGACGCGGCGCGACTGCCTCGCGCGGGCGCGCGGGCGTTGGATCGCTCGATCGTCCGGGTTGTTCACCCGCAATTTCCGTGGGCGCCGCGCCGTGCCAGTAGGTCTGGCTCTGCACAGTGGCCCGAACACCACCCGAAAGCGGGCCGGATCCCGTCCCTGGAGGCGCATCCATGTCACCACGTCCGTTGCCCGGCCGCCGCAGCGTGCTGCGCGGTTCGCTCGCCGCGTCGGCGGCCCTGACCCTGCCCACAGCCCTCGGGGCGGCACCGGCGTTCGCCCGTTCGGGGCGCCCGGGGGCGGGCTGGGGCGTGCAGACGGGAGACGTGACCTCCCACTCCGGTCTGGTGTGGGTGCGGTCCGACCGGCCGGCCCGGATGATCGTCGAGACGTCGGCGACCGAGGCGTTCCGCCGTCCGCACCGGTGGCAGGGCCCGCTGCTCGGACGCGACACCGACTTCACCGGCACCACGCGGCTGCGCGGCCTGCCGCCGGGCGAGCAGATCCACTACCGCGTGCTCCTCGCCGACCCGGACGACCCGCGCCGCACCGGCGAGCCGGTCACCGGCACCTTCCGCACCGTGCCGGTCCGCCGGCGCGACGGCGTACGCTTCGTGTGGTCCGGCGACCTCGCGGGCCAGGGCTGGGGCATCAACCCCGACCTCGGCGGCTACCGCATCTACGACGCCATGGGGGCCCTGGACCCCGACTTCTTCCTGTGCAGCGGCGACAACATCTACGCCGACGGCCCCATCGCGGAGACGGCCGCCCTGCCCGGCGGCGGCACCTGGCGGAACATCACGACCGAGGAGAAGTCCAAGGTCGCCGAGACCCTCGCCGAGTTCCGCGGCAACTTCCGCTACAACCTGCTCGACGAGAACCTGCGCCGCTTCAACGCGCGGGTTCCGTCCGTCATCCAGTGGGACGACCACGAGGTGCGCAACAACTGGTACCCGGGCCAGGTGATCGCGGACACGGACGACCGGTACACCGAGAAGAGCGTCGACGCCCTGGCCGCCCGCGCCCGGCGCGCGTTCGGCGAGTACTTCCCGATCTCCACCCTGCGCCCCGGCGCGCGCGAGGGGCGTGTGCACCGGGTGCTGCGCCAGGGCCCGCTGCTCGACGTGTTCGTGCTGGACATGCGGACGTACCGCAACGCCAACTCCCCCGACGAACAGACGACGGACCCGCAGGGCATCCTGGGCCGCGAGCAGTTGGAGTGGCTCAAGCGGGAGCTGGCGCGCTCGCGCGCGGTGTGGAAGGTGATCGCGGCGGACATGCCGATCGGTCTTGTCGTGCCGGACGCCACCGAGGGCGCGCCCAACATGGAGGCGATCGCGCAGGGCGACCCCGGCGCACCACTGGGGCGTGAGCTGCAGATCGCCGAGCTGCTGCGCTTCGTCAAGCACCGGCGGATCACCGGCACGGTGTGGCTGACGGCCGACGTGCACCACACCTCGGCCCAGCAATACCAGCCCTCGCGGGCGGCGTTCACCGACTTCGAGCCGTTCTGGGAGTTCGTGTCCGGGCCGCTCAACGCGGGCGCTTTCCCCGCCAGCGAGCTGGACGGCACCTTCGGTCCCGAACGCGTCTTCGTGAAGGCGCCGACCGCCTCGAACGTCTCGCCCGCGGACGGCTACCAGTTCTTCGGCGAGGTCGACATCGACGGTGACAGCGTCGAGATGACGGTGCGGTTGCGTGAGCAGGACGGCACGGTGCTGTTCACGAAGGTGCTGCGGCCGGGCCGGGTCGGCCAGTAGTCCCGTAGCCTGTCGGGTATGCCGCGCACCGGCGTCATCCCCCGGTGCGCGGCCCGGGGAGCGCGGCGCGGGAGCGAGACCCGGGGACGCGGCGCGGGAGCGCGCCAACTCCTCCCGAATATCCGGGAAGCCCTCTTTACCCGTCGGTTACAGAGCGTTCGCGATCACGCAACACCCTTCCTTCACAGTGGGTGCATGAGTCGAGACATGTCTGATGTGACGGATGCCGTGGCACGCCTCGCCGAGCACGGCACCGCGGTGCCCGCCATGGTGCTGGCCTCGGTGGCGGTGCTGATCGCCACGGCGGGCTTCCGCACCCGGTGGTCACGCCGCCACGGGCACGCGCCGCCCGCGGACGATACCGGCGCCCGGCCGCCGACCGACGAGCGGCCGGCCGGGCCCGAGCGGACCGAAGGCGCAGGCGGCGAGAGCGCGTTGTGGCGGATGCGGACGACGGTGCGGGACGCGCCGGGATCACTGGCCGTGCTGTGCGCGGCCCTCGCCGACCGGCGGATCGACATCCTGAGCCTGCAGACGCACCCGCTGGCCGAGGGCACGGTGGACGAGTTCCTGCTCCGTGTCCCGGGTGAGCTGAGCGGGACCGAGTTGGCCGAGGTGGTGACGACGGCGGGCGGTACGCGGACCTGGACGGAGCGGGCGGACGCCCACGACCTGGTGGACGCGCCGACCCGGGTGCTGGGCCTGGCCGCCCGTACGGCCCTGGACCCGGCCGAACTTCCGCTGGCGCTGCGACAGTTGCTGGGCAGGTGCACCATCCGGTCGCTGCCCGTCACCACGGGGGCGGAAGTCGCCGAGACCGTACCGCCGGAGGGCGCCCTCGAGGACACCGTGCTGCGGCTGCGCGCCCCGGAGGGCGGGGTGATCAGCGTGGAGCGCCCCCATCTGCCCTTCACCCCGGCCGAGTTCGCCCGGGCGCGGGCCCTGGTCGAGCTGGACGCCCGGCTCGGTCCGCGAATCCCGCGCGGCCGGGACGTGCTGACGCTTCCCGAGGGGAGCGACATCACGGTCCGCCGGGCCGACACGCGTGACGTCCCGGCCGCGAAGGCGATGCACGAGCGCTGCTCGGCGCGGACGCTCGGGATGCGGTACCACGGCCCGGTCCGGGACGCCGACCGCTATCTCGGCCACCTGCTCAGCCCACGCTTCGGCCGCACCCTCGCCGTGCAGACCGCCTCGGGGCGGATCGTCGGGCTCGGTCATCTGCTGTGGGACGGGGAGGAGACGGAGGTCGCGCTGCTCGTCGAGGACGCGTGGCAGCGTCGCGGCATCGGCGGCGAACTCCTCGGCCGGCTCGTCGCGATGGCGGCGGAGACGGGCTGCGAGAGCGTGTACGCGGTCACGCAGGCGTCCAACACGGGCATGGTCGCCGCGATGCGCGGCCTGGGCCTCCCCCTCGACTACCAGATCGAGGAGGGGACCCTGGTCGTCACGGCCCGCCTGGACCCGTCCGCCCGGTCCGTGGCACGCCTGCCGCACGGGGAGCGGATCGGCCAGGAGTGACAGGCAGGACAAGCGTGACCGGCAGGACGCGCAGGACCGGCACAGGACCGGCAGACCGGCAGGACGCACAAGACCGGCACAGGACCGGCAGGACGCACAGGACCGGCAGACCGGCAGACGAGCGCGCCGGGCAGAACGGGCGTGACGGGCGCTGTCACTCGGTCCGCGACAGCGCCTCCCGCAGCGGGATGGCGCCGACCGCCCGCTCCCCCAGCGCCCGGTCCAGGTCGGCCCACAGGTCGTCGACGTCCTCGAGGCCGACCGACAGCCGCAGCAGCCGGTCGCCGACCCCGGCGCCCCGCCGGTCGTCCGCGTCCACGATGCGGTGGCTGATGGACGCCGGGTGCTGGATGAGCGTGTCGACGCTGCCGAGGCTCACCGCCGGGGTGATCAGCCGGACCCCGCCGATGACCTCGTGCGGGTCGCCGTGGACCTCGAAGGAGACCATCGCGCCGCCGATGCGCGGATAGTGGACGCGGGCCACCCGTGGGTCGGCGGCCAGCCGCCCGGCCAGCTCGGCGGCGTTGGCGGAGGCGGCCCGTACCCGGACGGGCAGGGTGGACAGTCCCCGCAGCAGCAGGTAGCCGGCCAGCGGGTGCAGCACTCCGCCCGTGGCGAAGCGGACCTGCCGCAGCCGTCCCGCGAACTCCTCGTCGCAGGCGACCACGCCGGCCAGCACGTCCCCGTGCCCGCCGAGGTACTTGGTGGCGCTGTGCAGCACGAGCCGGGCACCGTGTTCGGCGGGACGCTGGAGCACGGGCGTGGCGAAGGTGTTGTCCACGAGCAGCGGCACCGAGCCACAGGCGTGGGCGACGGCGCGCAGGTCGACCTCGGCCAGCGTCGGGTTGGCCGGTGACTCCACGAGCACCAGGCCCGTGTCCGGGCGCAGCGCGTCCGCGACGCCCGCCGGGTCGGTCCAGGTGACCTCGGACCCCAGCAGCCCGGCGGTCAGCAGGTGGTCGCTGCAGCCGTAAAGGGGCCGTACGGCGACGACGTGCCGCAGCCCCATCGAGCCGCGGACCAGCAGGATTGCGCTCAGCGCCGCCATGCCGCTGGCGAAGGCGACGGCGGCCTCGGTCCCCTCCAGCCGGGCCAGCGCCGTCTCGAAGCGGGCGACGGTCGGGTTGCCCAGGCGGCCGTAGACCGGCGGTCCGTCCGGCTCGGCGCCGGTGGCGGCGAACGCGTCGATGCGGGCGGCCTCGCCTCGGCTGTCGTACGACGGGTAGGTCGTGGACAGGTCGATGGGCGGGGCGTGCAGTCCGCGGCCGGCGAGGTCGTCGCGGCCGGCGTGCACGGCCTCGGTGGCCAGTGCCCTGCCCCTGGGTGCGGTGGTGCGTACGTCGTCGGGTGTTGACGTGTGCGTGCGCGCTGAGTCCATGGCGGAAGAGTGAACACCGAACGGGTCGGCGGGGTCGTACTCCGTGCTACGTTCGGGCCATGGCCGATTCCGTCGTACTGGATCCGGTGGATCTTCATCTGCTGCGGCTGCTGCAGAACGACGCCCGGACCACCTACCGCGATCTCGCCGCCCAGGTCGGAGTCGCCCCGTCGACCTGTCTTGACCGGGTGGCCCGGTTGCGGCGGGCCGGGGTGATCCTCGGCCATCGGCTCGAACTGGACCCGGCGAAGCTGGGCCGCGGTCTCCAGGCACTGCTGCTCGTGCAGGTGCGCCCGCACCGGAGGGAGCTGGTCGGGCCGTTCGTGGAGCGGATCCGGGCGCTGCCGGAGTCGCGCACCGTCTTCCACCTCACCGGCCCGGACGACTATCTCGTGCATGTCGCGGTCGCGGACATGACGGATCTGCAGCGGCTGGTCCTGGACGAGTTCACGTCCCGGCGCGAGGTGGCCCGGGTCGAGACCCGGCTGATCTTCCAGCAGTGGGAGTGCGGACCTCTGCTGCCTCCGGCCGCGCCCACGGCCGCCCCCACATCGACGTCGGCATCCACGCCCCCGGCCACGCCCTGAGCGAAATCCGGCCGCCCGCGCCATCGGGCCCGGTCCTCCGGGCTGACGCGGCACCGGAATCCGTACGAGGATGTCCGCATGTCAGAGATCAACAACCCGCTGCCCCGCGAGGTCGCCGACGCCTACGTCGACGAGCTCATCGCCCTCGACCCGGTCACCGGTACCTATCTCGGTGTCACGGAGAGTTCCAGCCGTCTGCCCGACTTCTCACCCGCCGGGCAGGAGGCCCTCGCGGAGCTGGCCCGCACCACCCTCGTCCGGCTGGACGAGGCGGAGCGCAGGCCCGGCGGGGACACCGACGTGGAACGGCGTTGTGCCCGGCTGCTGCGCGAACGTCTGACGGCCGAACTCGCGGTGCACGAGGCCGACGAGGGCCTGCGCTCGGTCGGCAACATGGGCACCGCCGCCCATTCGGTGCGCGAGGTGTTCACCCTCACCCCGACGCAGACCGACGAGGACTGGGCCCGGATCGCCGAGCGGCTGCGTGCGGTGCCGGCGGCGTTCGCCGGGTACCGCGAGTCCCTGTCGCTGGGCCTGGAGCGCGAGCTGTACGCGGCGCCGCGTCCGACGGCCACCTTCGTCGAGCAGCTCGGCGAGTGGGCGGACACGGGTGAGGGGCGTGGCTGGTTCGAGGACTTCGCCGCCGACGGCCCCGAAGCGCTGCGCGCGGAGCTGGACGAGGCCGCCCGGGGTGCGACCGCCGCCGTGGCGGAACTGCGGGACTGGATGCGCGACGTGTACGCCCCGGCGATCGAGGGCGCCCCGAACACGGTGGGCCGGGAGCGCTACGCCCGCTGGTCGCGTTACTACAACGGCACGGACCTGGACCTCGACGAGGCGTACGCGTACGGCTGGGCCGAGTACCACCGCCTGCTGGCCGAGATGAAGGCGGAGGCGGAGAAGATCCTGCCGGGCGCCGAGACGCCGTGGGTGGCGCTTGCGCACCTGGACGAGCACGGCAGGCACATCGAGGGCGTCGACGAGGTCCGCGACTGGCTGCAGGGCCTGATGGACCAGGCGATCGAGCAGTTGGACGGCACGCACTTCGAACTCGCCGAGCGGGTGCGGAGGGTGGAGTCGCGCATCGCGCCGCCCGGCAGCGCGGCGGCCCCCTACTACACCTCGCCGTCGGAGGACTTCTCGCGTCCCGGCCGCACCTGGCTGCCGACCATGGGCCTGACCCGGTTCCCGGTCTACGACCTGGTGTCGACTTGGTACCACGAGGGCGTCCCGGGCCACCACCTCCAGCTCGCCCAGTGGACCCACGTGGCGGAGGACCTCTCCCGCTACCAGGCGTCCGTGGGCATGGTCAGCGCCAACGCCGAGGGCTGGGCGCTGTACGCGGAACGGCTGATGGACGAGCTGGGCTACCTCACCGACGCGGAGCAGCGCCTCGGTTACCTGGACGCGCAGATGATGCGGGCCGCCCGGGTCATCGTGGACATCGGCATGCACCTGGAGCTGGAGATCCCGGCCAACTCGCCGTTCCACCCGGGTGAGCGCTGGACGCCGAAGCTGGCGCAGGAGTTCTTCGGCGCGCACAGCAGCCGCCCGGCGGACTTCGTGGAGAGCGAGCTGACCCGGTACCTGACGATCCCGGGCCAGGCGATCGGCTACAAGCTCGGCGAGCGGGCGTGGCTGCTGGGCCGGGAGAAGGCCCGCGAGCGGCACGGCGACGCGTTCGACCTCAAGGCGTGGCACATGGCGGCCCTCTCCCAGGGGTCGCTGGGTCTGGACGACCTGGTGGACGAGCTGTCGCGGCTGTGACGCCCGCCGGCCTCGCCGCTCACCGCCTGAAACCGCCCTCCGAGTCGATCACCTGACCGGTGATCCACTCCGCCTCGTCCGTGGCGAGCCACGTGATGAGGCGGGCGGGGTCGTCGGGCATGCCCCACCGTCCGCCGGGGAAGCAGGCGGCGACGGCGTCGTAGGCGTCGCCGGTCAGGTAACCGGTGTCCACGGGGCCCGGGTTGACCGCGTTCACGGTGACGGCGTGCTCGGCGAGGGTGGTCGCCAGGGAGCGCGTGACGGAGGCGAGCGCGCCCTTCTGGAGCGCGTAGGCGATCTCGCCGGGCATGCCGCCCGCGATGTCCTGGCCGGAGGTCATCATCACGACGCGTCCGCCGGGCGTGCGGGACGGCAGTGCGGCACGGCGGCGGGCGTAGGCCTGGATCAGCAGCAGGACGGAGCGGGTGTCGACCTGCCAGTGCGCGTCGAGCATGGCGGCGTCGATGGTGTCGAGGCTGCCGTCGGAGCCGCTGAGCGCGTGGTTGGCGACGAGGACGTCCAGCCGTCCGCCGAGCACTTCGGCGGCGGTGTCGACGAGTTCGCCGGGTGCGTCGGGGCGGCTGAGGTCGCCGGGACCCGCGTGCACGGCGGCGTCGGGGTCGCCGAGCGCCGCGCGCACGGAGTCGGCCACGTCCTCGGGCCGGTCGGCGCCCCAGGGCATGGCGGCGTCGTGCGCAACGTGGTGGTGCAGGTAGACGCTCGCTCCGTACGCGGCGAGCCGCCGGGCCACGGCATGGCCGATGCCGCCGCGCCGGCTGGCTCCGGTGACGAGGGCGGTGCGGCCGCGCAGGGGCAGCGGATCGCGGCGCAGGTCTTCGGATGCGGGGTGGGGAAGTCGTGGCATGGGCACCCATGATGGGTGGGCCGTGGCCGCCCCGCACTCCAATATCGTCCCCGGCTACCGGTCGGCGAGCCGCCGCAGGTGTACGAGGCTCAGCCAGGTCTCCGGCCCGGGGCGCACCTCCGCCGCGCGCACCGCGTACCGGCCGGACTCCAGCGCGACCCGCGCCCGGCCGGCGCGGTCCGATGCGGTGCCGGGCCAGGCGGCGTCGAACAGGAGCACGGGGCCGGGGACGTGCCAGGACACCTCGGGTTCCCACTCGGCCGTGTCGAGGGCGGCGGGGACACCGGCCAGCACCTCGTCCTCGGAGTCCGCGGCGCACCAGCGGACGAAGGTGCCGTGGTCGGGGAGGTAGGCGGTGGCGGCGGGTTCGTCGCCGAGCACCAGGGCGGTGGAGTCACCGACGGGAAGAAGCCCGACGTAGCCGTCGACCTCGCAGGCCCGGTCGTAGTCGGAGTCCGTCTCCTCGCCGTCGGCGCCGGTCCAGAACGGCAGGACCGTCTCCGGGACCGCGATGAGCGGCCCTCCGCCCGACTCGACCCACTCCACAGCGCCCGGCTCCGCGTATCGCACCATGCGGCAGAACCTACACGCCGCTCAGCAACCGCAGTCGGCCGCGTCCACCGGAACGGTCAGGGGGTCGGCGGCGCGGCGCTCGGTGCCCTGCCACGTCCCGAAGTCGAAGCCCTCGCGCACCCAGTACTCGAAGCCGCCCAGCATCTCCTTGACCCGGTACCCGAGTTCGGCGAGGGTCAGGGCGGCGCGCACCGCGCCGTTGCAGGCGGGGCCCCAGCAGTACGTGACGACCGGTACGGCCGGGTCGAGGAGTTGACCGGCCCGCTCGGCGACCAGCGCGGTGGGCAGGTGGACGGCACCGGGGACGTGGCCCTGGTCCCAGGACTCGGTGGACCGGCAGTCGACGAGCACGAATCCCGGGTCGCCGCCGGCCGCGAGTGCGTCGGCGACGTCGGAGACGTCGGTGTGGAAGGCGAGGCTCGCCCGGAAGTACGCGGCGGCCTCGGCGGGCGGTGCGGGGGCGACGCGCAGGACGGGGTTGCCGTGCGGGGCAGGGCCGTCGTACGGGGCGGGGCCGTCGTACGGGGCGGACCCGTCGTGCGGGACGGCGGCGGGGGTGGTGGCGCTCATGGTCCGGCCTCTCCTCGTTGGATCTTCCGGTCAGGAATCTACGGTTCCCACCGCCCCGGCCTGAAGAGGGATTCCCCGGCCCTCCCCTTGTTCCACCGGTGAATCCCTGCTATCCATCCCGGATGACCGAGTATTCCCCGGACACCACCGACTGGCTCATTCTCGACGCCCTCCAGCGGGACGGGCGGGCCAGTTTCGCCGAACTGGCCCGTGCCGTCTCGATGTCCGCGAGCGCGGTGACGGAGCGCGTGCGGCGGCTGGAGGAGGCCGGGGTCATCCAGGGGTACGCGGCGGTCGTCGACCCCGAGCGGCTGGGGCTGCCGATCCTGACGTTCGTGCGGCTGCGCTACCCGGTCGCCAACTACAAGCCGTTCCACGACCTGGTGGCGGTCACGCCGGAGATCCTGGAGGCGCACCACGTCACGGGCGACGACTGCTTCGTCATCAAGGTCGCGGCCCGTTCGATGCGGCATCTGGAGGAGGTGTCCGGCCGGATCAGCGCCCTGGGTCCGGTCACCACGAGCGTCGTCTACTCCTCACCGCTCCCCCGCCGCCCCCTGGGCCGCTGAGACACGCGCGCCGGCTGGGAGGGCACGCTCAGCCGGCGCCCCGCTGCCGCAGTACCGACCCCGACCGCCCCTTGACGACCTCGAGTTGGGCGTGGATGCGGCGCCGCAGGTCGGCGACATGGCTGACGATGCCGACGCTGCGGTCCCGCTCGCGCAGTGCGTCGAGGACGTCGAGGACCTCGTCGAGGGTCTGGTCGTCGAGGCTGCCGAAGCCCTCGTCGATGAAGAGGGTGTCCAGGCGGACGCCGCCCGCCTCGTCGGTGACGACGTCGGCGAGGCCGAGCGCGAGGGCGAGCGAGGCGAAGAACGTCTCACCGCCGGACAGCGTGGCCGTGTCCCGTTCACGGCCGGTCCAGGCGTCGACGACGTGCAGGCCGAGGCCGCTGCGGCCGCGCCCGGTGCGGTCGTCGGAGTGGACGAGGGTGTAGCGGCCGGAGGACATGCGCAGCAGCCGGGCGGTGGCCGCGGCGGCGACCTGCTCGAGTCGGGCCGCCAGGACGTACGACTCCAGGCGCATCCGGCGTTCGTTGTCCGCCGAGGTGCCCGCGGCGAGGGAGGCGAGGCGGGCGACCCGGGTGTGCTCCTCGCGCAGCGGGGCGAGCCGGCGCACGGAGGCGGTGGCCTGCGCGGACAGCCGGTCCAGCTCGGCGCAGCACCGGGCGGCGGCGTCGCGGGCCGAGGACGCCTCGCGCAGGCGTCGGCCCGCATCGGCGGCCGCCCGTTCCGCCGCGGCGAGGTCGGCGGACGGTCGCCGGGCCGCGTCGGCGGTGTCTGCCTCGGCGAGGACGGCGCGGACGGCGGCGTCCTCCGACTGCCAGGCGTCGAGCCGTCGTTGCAACTCGCGGTGGGCGGCGTCGTCGAGCAGGGCGGCGGCCGCGTCCCCCGGGGTGTCGAAGCCGGCCCGGAAGGCGGCGTCGGCGAGCCGGGCGTCGGCGTCCTTGAGTCGCTGGGCGGTGTTCTCGGCGGCGCGGGCGGTGTCGGCGGCCTCCGTGAGCAGCGCGGCCTGTCGCTCCAGCTGCGCCGCCCGCGCCTCCACGCTCTCGGCGGTGCCGCGGGCCCGCGTCAACTCCTCCTCCAGTGCAGCCTGTTCGCGCTCCAGCCGCTCACGTCCCGCGACCCGGGAGGCGGACCGGACGGCGGCCTGCTGCTGGGCGGCGACACGCTCCTCACGCTCGCGTTCGGCCCGCCGCAGCTCCTCCTGCGCGGCGTGCAGCCCGGAGGCGACCGCCCGCGTCCGCGTGTACTCCCGCTCGAGTTCCCCGGCCGCTTCGGCCAGCCGGGCCGTGGGCGCGTCACCGGCTTCCGCCGTGGCGGCGGCGAGTGCCTCCCGTACGGTGCCCAGGTGCCGTTCGGCATCCGCGCGCCGCTCGTCGGCGGCCTGGTAGGCGGCGAGGGCGCGCTCCTCGGCCTCGCGGTCGACGTGGCCGGCGCTCTTGCGCGCGGGGGCGGGGTGTTCGGTGGCGCCGCACACCGCACAGGGTGCGCCGTCGGTGAGGTTCGCGGCGAGTTCGGCGGCGATGCCGTGCAGCCGCTGCTCCTTGAGGTCGAGCCAGTGGGCGCGGGCCTCGACGGCGCGTTCGGCCGAGGCGAGCGCCTGCCGCCGCGCCTCTTCCGTGTCGTCGGTGAGCCGGTCCCGTTGCCGGGCGGCGTCGAGCCGCCGCTGTGCCGGATCGCGCTGTACGGCGAGCTGTTCGGCGCGGGTCGCGGCCTCCTGCGCGCCGTCGACGCGGCCCTGGAGTCCGGCGCGGGTGGTCTCCCAGCCGGCGAGCCAGGTCTCCGCCTCCTGCCGGACGTCGTCGTCGGCGCGTTCCTGGCGGTCGAGGCCGGCCCGCTCCTCGACCAGTTCGGTGAGGCGCCGTTCGGCGCGCCTGGCCGAATCCAGGCTGCCCAGTTCCTCGGCCGCCCGGCGTGCGGCGGCGGTGAGCCCGGTGACACCCGCGTCGGCGAGCGCCTGCGGCAGCCGGACACGCGCGCGTGCCTCCGCGGCCGCCGCCGCCCGGTGTTCCGTGTCGGCGGCGTCCCGCAGTTCCAGGGCGGGGGCCACCGCCTCGGCCTTGCGGCCCCGCTCCATGCGCTCCTGCGCGGCGCGGTGGGCATCGGCCCGCTCCGCCAGCCGTGCGGCGCGCTCCCGCGCCTCGGCGAACCGGCGTTGCAGCCGGTCCAGTTCGCGGGTGTCGGCCAGGTCGCGTTCGGCGGTGGCCTGGGCGGACTCGGTGGCCGTGAGCCGGCAGTCGGCGACCGCCAGCAGCTCTCGTGCGGTGCCGCGGGCGACGGCGGCGGCGCGCAGGACCGCCTCGGCCAGGCCCGGCTCACCCGGCGCCAGCTCGGGCAGTTCCATGGCGCTGCCCGCGGCCTGCTGCATCCGGTGCGCGTCGGCCAGCAGCGTGGCGCCCCCTTCGCGCACCCGGGCCTCGGTCGTACGGCGCCGTTCGGCGAGGTGCTTCTCGACCTCGGCGAACCGCCGGGTGTCGAAGAGCCGGCCGAGGAGCTTGCCGCGCGCCTCCGCGTCGGCGCGCAGGAAGCGCGCGAAGTCGCCCTGGGGCAGCAGCACGACCTGGCAGAACTGCTCGCGGCTCATACCGAGCAGCTGCGTGATCTCCTCGCCGATCTCCTGGTGGGAACGGCTGAGGTCCTTCCAGTCACGGGTCGTCGCGTCGTACTCGCGCAGCCACGTCTGGGCCTTGTCGACGGTCGTGCCCTTGCCGCGGAGCTTCGGCCGTTCCCAGGGCGGCTGCCGGGTGATCTCCAGCCGGCGCCCCGCGACGGTCAGTTCGAGGCGCACCTCGGTCCGGGTGCCGACGGCCGCGTGGTCGCTGCGCAGCGTCATGCCCTGGCCGCCGCCCTGCCGGGCGCCCGGCACCGAGCCGTACAGCGCGTAGCAGACGGCGTCGAGGACGGAGGTCTTGCCGGCGCCGGTGGGGCCGTGCAGCAGGAAGAGCCCGGCGGCCGAGAGGTCGTCGAAGTCGACGCTCTGGGAGGCACCGAAGGGGCCGAAGGCGGTGATGTCCAGCCGGTGCAGCCTCACCGGGCCACCTCCCGCACGGTCTCGTCCGCGCGCACGGCGTCGAAGGCGTCCCGCAGCACACCCTGTTCGTGGTCGTCGGGCCCGGCTCCGCGCACGTGGGCCACGAAGTCCTCCGCGATCTGCTGGTCGCTGCGGTCGGCGAGGCGCCGGGCGTAGGAGACACCGGGACCGTCGGGGGTGCGCTCGGGGTCGAAGACGAGGCTCAGCGTGTGCGGGAACCGCTCCGTGAGCCGGGCCATGGGCTCGTCCGGCCGGACCGGGTCGGTGAGGGTCGCCTCGACCCACGCGTCCTCGTGCGGGGTCAGCTCCGGGTCGGCGAGCAGGTCCTCCAGCGTGCCGCGCAGCCGGGCCAGCGCGCGCGGCACCGGGCAGTCGACGCGCTCGGCGGTGACCGCTCCCGCCGCGTCCAGGTCGACGAGCCACATGCTCTTGCGGTGCCGGTGCTCGGAGAAGGAGTACGGCAGCGGGGAGCCGGAGTAGCGGACGCGCTCGGTGAGGGTCTGGCAGCCGTGCAGATGCCCCAGCGCCACGTAGTCCACGCCGTCGAAGACACCGGAGGGCACGGCTGCGACCCCGCCCACAGTGATGTCCCGCTCGCTGTCGCTCTGCTCGCCGCCGGTGACGAAGGCGTGCGCGAGGACGACGGAACGGGTGCCCCGCGCGCGCGTGGCGAGGTCGGCGCGCACCCGGTCCATGGCGGCGGCGAGCACGGCCTCGTGCCCCGCCTTCTCCACGCCGAACTCGGTCTTCACGAGAGCCGGTTCGAGATACGGCAGCCCGTAGAAGGCCACGTCCCCGTGGGCGTCGGCCAGCACCACGGGGGTGCCGCAGCCCGCCGGGTCGGTGCGCAGGTGGATGCCGGCCCGGTCGATGAGCCCGGCACCGACCCCGAGACGGCGGGCCGAGTCGTGGTTGCCGGAGATCATGACCGTCGGCACACCGAGGTCGGCGAGGCGGTGCAGTGCGTCGTCGAACAGCTCGACGGCGGCGAGCGGCGGCACCGCCCGGTCGTACACGTCTCCCGACACGACCACGGCGTCGACGGCGTGCTCGCGCACGGTCGCGACGAGGTGGCCGACGAACCCGGCCTGGGCACCGAGCATGTTCACCCGGTGGAACGCCCGGCCGAGGTGCCAGTCGGAAGTGTGCAGCAATCTCATAAAGTGGCCCTGACCTGCATGTTTCTCTTGGCGACATCCCAAGAACCAGCACAAGCCGGCCACGGGAACCCCGGGCCGGCAGCCACCACGCTAGCGCCTGCCGGTACCTGGTCCACCACTGACCTCACCACCTGTCGAGCGACACAGCGCGGATGTGAGACTTGGTGGATGCTCATACAGTTCGTGACCGCGGCCGGTGTCCTGGCCGTGCTGACCATGGTGCCCGGCCCGGACATGGCCGTCGTGACCAAGCGGGCCGTCGCCTCCGGCTGGCAGGACGGACTACGGGCCGTGGGCGGGATCACCGCGGGTCTGCTGGTCTGGGGCGTACTCGCGGTGGCCGGCCTCGCCGCCGTCCTGTCCGCGTCCGCCGCCGCGTACACGGTGGTCAAACTGGCCGGCGCCGTCTACCTGCTCTTCCTCGGGGTCCAGGCGCTGCTCCAGAGCCGTCGGGGCCGATCCCAGGCACCGGCCGCGGCCGTCGCCCAGCCGCGCGGCAACCCCTGGCGGACCGGTCTGGTGAGCAACGTCCTCAATCCCAAGATCGCCGTCTTCTACACGGGACTGCTGCCTGCGCTGGCCCCGACCGGGCTTTCTCCGCACACCGGCATGGCCCTGCTGGTCCTTGTCCACACCCTGCTGACCTCGGTGTGGCTCGGCGGGTACGTCCTGCTGCTGTCCAAGGCACGCGCCTTCTTCGAGAAGCCGGCCGTACGCCGTGGCATGGACCGTGTCACCGGCGTCGTACTGATCGGTTTCGGACTGGAGGTCGCCACGACCCAGCCCTGAGTGTCCGTGGCGGGGCTCATGCGCCCGCATCGAAGGCGCCGCGCCCGGAGCGCCGGCGGAACCGGCCCGGGCCGCCCGACGACCGCGCCCACCGGGAAAGGAACAGCACGATGACGAACGACGACGACCCGGTACTCGACGACCCGGTGGGTCAGTCGCTCGGCGGCCGGCACGCCCGTCTCGCACGCCGACTCGGCCGGGCCGCCACCTACCTCCCGGACGTGGCGACCTTCTCCTCCGTGTCCGCCGCCCCGGACGCGGAGGACTGGGCCGATCTCGCCGAGCTGCTCGGCCCCGGCGCCTTCGCCGACATGTTCAGCTGCCCGGCCCTCCCGCCGTCGGGTTGGGAGCCGGTCTTCGGCCTCGAAGGCCGCCAGATGATCTGGCCCGGCAGCGGTCGCCCCGGCCGACCGGGCGCGCAGTCCGGCACCGGCGTGGTCGAACTGGGCGCGGACGACGTACCCGAGATGCTCGACCTCGTCGCGCGGACCGAGCCGGGGCCCTTCCGGCCGCGTACCCACGAACTCGGCACCTACCTGGGCGTCCGGCTGAACGGCACCCTGGTGGCGATGGCCGGAGAACGCCTGCGCCCTCCGGGATGGACCGAGATCAGTGCCGTCTGCACCGCTCCCGACGCACGCGGGCAAGGACACGCCGCCCGCCTGATCAGCGCGCTCGCCGCCCGCGTCCTGGCGCGCGGGGAACGTCCGTTCCTGCACGTGGCCGAGACGAACACCGGCGCGATCGCGCTGTACGAGCGGCTCGGCTTCAAGACCCGCAGACAGGTGACCTTCCGGGGCTTCCGTACCCCCTGACGGCCGGTCTCGGGGGGACGGGGACGAGGCTGTCATCAGCTCTTCGTCGAAGCAGACGGTGAGGTCGTCGAAGGAGGCCCGGCTCTTCCCACGTGGCCGCCTCGGCTACGCGTCCCCGTACGCCTCTCCGCCCAGTTCGAACCCGGCCGATCCCGCGGTGGCGTCCGCGAGCCAGGAGCGGAAGGTGTCCACGTCGGCCTCCGGCAGGCCGACCTCGATGGTGACGTCCTCGGCGTACCGCACGTCGCGTACCGCGCGGCCCGCGGTGCGCAGGTCGTTCTGGAGCTTGCCGGCCCGCTGGTGGTCGACGGTCACCGTGGCCAGGCGGAACCGGCGGCGGGTGAGGGTGCCGAGGTCGTCCAGGGCTTCGCCGACCGCGCCGCCGTAGGCGCGGATGAGTCCGCCTGCGCCGAGCTTGACACCGCCGTAGTAGCGGGTGACGACGGCGACGACGTACCGGATGTCGCGGCGCAGCAGCATCTGGAGCATCGGGACGCCGGCGGTTCCTCCCGGCTCGCCGTCGTCGCTCGCCTTCTGGACGGCGGCGTCGGCGCCGATGACGTACGCCCAGCAGTTGTGGCTGGCGTCCGCGTGCTCCTTGCGCACGACGGCGATGAACGCCTGGGCGTCCTGTTCGGTGGCGGCCGGGGCGAGGGCGCACAGGAAGCGCGAGCGGTTGATCTCGGTTTCGTGCACCCCCGCGCGGGCGACCGTTCGGTACTCGTCCTGCATCCGGCCAGCCTATGCGCTCGGCGTGCCGCGTCCTTCGGGCCGGTCGTCGCGGCCGGGGCGGGGCCCGCGGTCAGTACGAGGTGCCGACGTCCCGGGTGAGATGGAGGCCGAGGAACCGGTCGGCGTAGGCGCAGATCTCGAACCGCGCCCCGTCCGCAAGGTCCGGGTCGGTCTCCACCTGGCGCAGGACCCGCAGCACTCCGGGGGCGTCCAGGTCGTCCTCCCAGGCGGCCCGCAGCTGGTCGCGCACCTCGGCCGGGACCGGACGCGAGGGGTGCCGGGCCCAGTCGGCGACGGCGCGGCGCAGGCGCGCCAGGGTGTCCCGGGCCTCGTCCAGCGCGGCCGCGTCGAGCTCCACGCGCGCGCGGTGGTGCCGTTCCAGCAGGGCGAGCCGCACGGCGTCCGGGTCGGCGAGGTCGGGTCCGGCCGGGTGTACGGGCGCGACGGCGACCGTCGCCGCGTCCGGGGCTTGCCCGCTCCCGCCCCCACGCTCACCCACGACGCGGACGCTCTGCCCGGTGCCCGGTCCGTGGCCGGCGGTGTCGCCGTCCTCGAAGGGCCGGATGCCGAGGGCGGCGGCGTCCTTCCGCAGCCGTTCCGCCTCCTCCGTACCCGTCAGCACGGCCCACACGGGGGTGCCGTCGAGTTCCAGGGCGCGCACCAGCAGGTCCGCGACGAGCATGACGCGCAGGGCGGTGGCGTCACACCCCGGCGCGTGCGCCTCGACACGGGTCGGTGCCCGTCGGGCGGGGGCGGCGGGTTGTCCGGTCCGGGCGTCGATGTGCGCAGCACGAGGCGAGCGTAGGCGGCGCGGCGCGGTGGCGCACAGGGGCGCGCGCCGTACCGCTCCCGCCGCACGGGGAATCCCGGCACGTCGCCGTCCGTTGTCCCGACCGGGTGGCCCGACCCGCGGGCCGCTCGTGAGTACGAGGAGGCCGCCGGTGTACGGCGACGAGGCAACCGTCCGCAAGATCCTCACCGAGTCGGGCGACACCTGGGCCGTGGTGGGCCTGTCGAACAACCGGCAGCGCGCGGCGTACGGGGTCGCCGAGGTGCTGCAGCGCTTCGGCAAGCGCGTAGTGCCCGTACATCCCAAGGCGGAGACGGTGCACGGCGAGCAGGGGTACGCCTCGCTCGCGGACATCCCGTTCGACGTGGACGTCGTCGATGTCTTCGTCAACAGCGACCTGGCCGGCCCGGTCGCCGACGAGGCGGTGGCCAAGGGAGCCTCGGCCGTCTGGTTCCAGCTCGGCGTGGTCGACGAGGCGGCGTACGAGCGGACCCGGGCCGCGGGCCTGGAGATGGTGATGGACCGCTGCCCGGCGATCGAGATCCCGCGCCTGGGCTGATCGCAGCGGGGCTCACCGGCCGGCGCCCGGACCGGAGTCGATGACCACCACGCGGGCCCAGTCGGGCGGTGTGTCGGGGACGTAGTCGGGGTTGTCCTCGTCCCAGGAGCCGCTCGTCCGCTCCCGGGGGAACAGGCCCACCACCGTCCGGCACGCGGGCCGCGTGTCCGGCCAGGGGGTCTGCCCGTCGGTCAGCACCACGACGGCGTCGGGCGCGGGACGCGAGCGGAGCGCCTTCGCGAAGCCGGTGCGCAGGTCCGTGCCGCCGCCGCCCACCAGCGGGATCCCCTCGGCCCGGCACAGGGAGTGCGTGACCCGGGCCGCCGCGTCGCACGGCACCACGCTGACCAGGTCGCGGCGGCCGCCGACGGCGCGGGCGATCGCGGCGACCTCCAGGAGGGCGCTGCCGAGTTCGGCGTCGCTGACCGATCCGGACGTGTCGATGACCACGGCGACCCGGGGCGGTCTGCGTCGCAGGCTGGGCAGCACCACGCCGGGTGTTCCGGCCGAGCGGCGCGACGGCCTGCCGTACGTGTAGTCCTCGCCCGCGCCGCCCGAGGAGGTCGCCGAGCGGACCGCCGCCCCCAGCAACTCGCGCCAGGGCTGCGGTGGATGGAACACCTGCTCGGCCCACCGCTGCCAGCCCTTGGGGGCGTTGCCCGGGCGGGCGTTGATGCCCCGTGCCACCCGGAAGCGCACCGCGTCGCGTTCCTGCTCGCTGAGTCCGTCCGCGCCGTCCGGCCCGAGGTCCCAGTCCCGGTCGAGGCCGTCGGCTCCGCTGCCGCAGTCCAGCCAGGCCATACTCTCGGTGAGCCGCCCGAGCCGGAACTGGCGCAGGCCCCGTGGGCCGCCCGCCGTCGCCATGGCGTCCGCGTGACCGCCCCCGTCTCCCACGCCGACTCCGCTGCTGCGCCACGCTTTTCGGCCGCCGCCGGTCGCGGCGGCGGAGTTCGCCGAGCGGTACCTCGCCGCGCGGACCACCGGCTGCGGACCTCCGGCTGAGAACCGCTCTCCGAAGGCTCCGGCCGAAAGGACCCCGGTAGAAGACCCGGCCGAGGGCCTCGCTCAGTCGTGGAGCGGCCGGTCGCCGAGGCGGTGGTCGGCCGCGTTGAGCGCCTCGTCGACCAGGCGGCGCAGGTGTCCGTCGCGCAGCGAGTACACCACCCGGCGCCCCTCCTTGCGGGTGCTCACCAGTCCGGCGAGCCGCAGCCGGGCCAGGTGCTGGCTGACCGCGGGCCGGGCCGCCCCGCACATCTCGGTGAGGGTGGTGACGTCGGCCTCGCCGCCGGTCAGGGCGTGCAGCAGGGTCAGGCGGGTGCGGTCGCCGAGCACTGCGAGGACCTCGGCGGCGAGCGCGAACTGCTCCTCGCCCGGTGTGCGCGGGTGCGCATCGTCCGCAGGTGACAGGTGCATGCGTGCGCTCATACGCACATAATGGCGTCGTGGACGGCGCACGTCCACCCACCGCACCGGCACGCGGAACACCGGACACCAGACACCGGAACACAGGAACACCGGAAGGGGCACCATGAGCGACCCGCACCGGCATCACCACCACGACGAGCACCCGCACCACGACCACCGCTCCCCCGTCGGCAGATGGCGCCGCGTCACGCACCGCCTCGCCCACCGGCTCACTCCCCACTCCCATGAGAGCGCCGACAAGCTGGACCCCGCCCTGGAGTCCTCGGCCCGCGGGCTGCGCGCGCTGTGGGTGTCGCTGGCGGTGCTGGGCGCGACGGCACTCGCGCAGGCGGCCGTGGTGATGGCCTCCGGATCGGTGGCACTGCTCGGCGACACGGTGCACAACACCGCGGACGCGCTGACCGCCGTGCCCCTGGGCGTCGCCTTCGTCCTGGGCCGGCGTGCGGCCACCCGCCGCTTCACGTACGGCTACGGGCGGGCGGAGGACCTGGCCGGTGTCGTGATCGTCCTGACGATCACCGCGTCCGCGGTCCTCGCGGCGTGGACGGCGGTGGACCGGCTGCTCGACCCGCGCCCGGTCTCGCACGTCCCGGCGGTCGCCGCGGCCACCGTGGTCGGCTTCGCCGGCAACGAGTGGGTGGCCCGCCACCGCATCCGCGTGGGCCGGGAGATCGGCTCCGCCGCACTGGTCGCCGACGGACTGCACGCCCGCACCGACGGCTACACGTCACTGGCCGTGCTGCTGGGCGCCGGGGGCGCGGCACTGGGCTGGCAACTCGCCGACCCGGTCGTGGGGTTGGCGATCACGGCCGCGATCGTCCTGGTCCTGCGGGACGCGGCCCGCGAGGTGTTCCGGCGGCTGATGGACGCCGTCGACCCGGCGCTGGTGGACCGGGCGGAGCGGGTACTGGGTGAGACCCCCGGCGTGCGCGGGGTGGGAGAGCTGCGGCTGCGCTGGATCGGGCACCGGCTGCGCGCCGAGGTCGCGCTGGTGGTGGACGGCGAGGCGACCGTGCGCGAGGCACACCGCGTCGCCGTGGCCGCCGAGCACGCCCTGCTGCACGCCGTGCCGCGGCTCACCGCGGCCCTGGTCCACGCCGACCCCGCGCCGTCCCCGGGCGAGGCGGATCCGCATCATGTGATCGCCCACCACGCCACCGTGTGACGGGTCAGGCGGCGCCGAGCCCTTCCAGAACCTCGGCGCCGGGCAACTCCGCGAAGGCCTTGCCCGGTACGAGCAGCTTGCCGCGCCGGCCTCCGCTGCCGACGAGGACGTACGGCAGGTCGACGACGGCCGAGTCCACCAGCACGGGCCAGTCGCCGGGCAGGCCGACCGGCGTGATGCCGCCGTACTCCATGCCGGTCTCGCCGGTGGCGGTGTCCATCGGGGCGAAGGAGGCCTTGCGCGCTCCGAGGTGACGGCGTACGACGCCGTTGACGTCGACCCGGGTGGTGGAGAGCACGACGCAGGCGGCGAGCGTCGTGCCGCCGCCCCGCTTGCCGGTGACCACCACGCAGTTGGCGGACTGTTCGAGCAGCTCACGGCCGTAGTGCTCGACGAAGGTGGCGGTGTCGGCCCACTCCGGTTCCGTGTCGACGTAGAGGATCTGGTCGGCGGGAACGGTGCCGCTCCAGTGGCGTACGGCGTCGGCGACCGGGCGGGTCAGTTCGTCGAGGCATTCCGGGGCGGGCGTGGCGCTGTCGAAGTTCCCGATGGGTGCGTGCATGGCCGCACGCTAACAACTGCCGGGGCCTTGGAGAACGGCCGTCTCAACGGACGGGCGGCACGGAGACCGCCATGACCATCTCCATCGGCGCGTCGCCCTCGTTGCCGTACGTGTGCGGGGTGTCGGACTCGAAGGAGGCGCTCGCGCCCGTCGGGACGCGGTGGGCCACCCCGTCGACGGTGAGCGTGAGTTCCCCGGCGACGACGTGCACCAGCTCGACCGTGCCGGTGGGGTGCGGGTCGGAGAGACTGCTCTCGCCCGGCATCAGCCGCCACTCCCACATCTCCAGCGGGCCGGGCGCCTCCACTCCGGCGAGGAGCCGGCTGAAGCTGCCGGCGTCGGTGTGCCAGAGGCGTACGGCCTGTTCGGCGGGGACGACGCGGACCGTGGGGCCCTGCTCCCGGTCGAGCAGTGTGGTGATGCTGACGCCGAGCGCGTCGCCGATCTTCACGACGGTGCCGAGGCTGGGGTTGGTGCGGGCCTGTTCGATCTGGATGAGCATGCCGCGGCTGACACCGGCGCGCGCCGCCAGCGCCTCCAGGGTGAAGCCGCGCTCGGCGCGCCAGCGCTTGACGTTGCGCGCGAGGGACTGGGTCAGCAGGTCGAGGTCCGCCACGTTCCGTCCAGGGACTTGTGCATCACTTCGCATGACAGGGTGCACTTCACTGAACCGTGGTCCGCCGCACCCGAAGATCCACCGAACTGTACTGCGAGGCGCGATGGCAGGGCTGTGCGCCTCGGCTCGCGCTCAGCTCTCCGCGGCCGGTTCAGCGAGCCTGTCCGCCGCCGGCCCCGGGTCGTCCAGCTCGGCGAGACGGGCCACCGCCTCGTCGTCCAGCTTGGACAGCTCCCGCAGCTGCCCCGGCGTGATCCCGTCGGGAATCGGCACCGGAGCCGGGGTCCTGAGCGGCGGCTGCCAGCCCTCGGCGGCGGTCCAGCGCCGTACGACGCGGGCGGGGGCGCCCGCCACCACGGCGTGGTCGGGAACCGTGCCCCGGACCACGGCACCGGCGGCCACGACGACGTTCCGCCCGATCCGCGCCCCGGGCAGGATCACCGCGCCGGTGCCGATCCAGCAGCCGGGGCCGATCTCCACCGGGTCCATCCGCGGCCACTGCTTGCCGATGGGCTGGTGCGGGTCGTCGTAGGAGTGATTGGTGGAGGTGACGTAGACGTACGGGCCGAAGTAGCAGTCGCTGCCGATGGTGACGGTGGTGTCCGCGATGACGTGGCTGCCCCGGCCGAGGACGACCCCGTCGCCGATGCGCAGGATCGGCTCCGGGCCCAGGTCGAGGTCGGGCATGAGCCCGGCGGTCAGCGTGACCTGCTCGCCGATGATGCAGTGGGCGCCGACGTGGATCCAGGGCTCGCCGAAGACCGTGCCGAGCGGGAAGGCGAGCCGGGTGCCCGTGCCCAGCGCGCCGAAGCGGAAGCGCCCGGGACGCGCGGCGGTGACGGAACCGGTGCGCTGCACCCAGGCCCAGCCCGCGTGGACGGCCCGCTGCGCGAGGCGGCTCCGCCAGGACGAGAACGTGTTCTTGCGGTGGGGCACCCGCTCACGGTAGTCCGCGCGCGGTGCGGCCAGGGCCGTACCGTGCTGTGATCTTCACCCCACCGGGTGGCGTACGGTGCCGTACAACACCCGAGCAGGAGGCGAAGATGACGCAGAAGGCGCTGATCACGGGCATCGGCGGCAAGGACCCGAAGGTGGACGCCGAGGCCTTCGTGGCACCGACGTCCTCGGTCATCGGGGACGTGACGCTGCACGCGGGGGCGAGCGTCTGGTACGGCGCGGTACTGCGCGGCGACGTCGAGCGGATCTCCGTGGGCGCGAGCAGCAACGTCCAGGACAACTGCACGCTCCACGCCGACCCCGGCTTCCCCGTCACCGTCGGCGAGCGCGTCTCCATCGGGCACAACGCCGTGGTGCACGGCGCCACCGTCGAGGACGACTGCCTGATCGGCATGGGTGCCACGGTCCTCAACGGCGCGGTGATCGGCGCCGGTTCACTGGTCGCCGCCCAGGCGCTGGTCCCGCAGGGCATGCGGGTGCCGCCGGGCTCACTGGTCGCGGGGGTACCGGCGAAGGTGAAGCGTGAGCTGACGGAGGAGGAGCGTCAGGGGGTCACGCTGAACGGCACGATGTACGCGGCGCTGGCCGGGCAGCATCGGGATGCGGTGGGGGAGGTCCTGTAGGACGCCGTCCGCGGCTTGTGCGCGGCCGGGCGCGCCCACGTGGCGGAGCCGCACATCGGCACAGCCCCGCCCCCTTCGGGGTGCTTCACTCCCCGGCGGTCGCAGGCTGGGCCTCTGACCGGGCCCTGCTCGCCTTGCGCCTGACGATCAGCATCGAGGCGACGCCGATCAGGACCGCCGCCACCAGGCCCAGCCACGAGAAGCGCTTGAGCCAGTCCTCCGCGACGACGCCGACGTAGTAGATGACGGCCGTGGTGCCGCCCGCCCAGACGATGCCGCCGAGGACGTTGGCGATCAGGAACTTCCAGTACGGCATCCGCAGCACACCGGCCAGCGGGCCCGCGAAGATGCGCAGCAGGGCGACGAAGCGGCCGAAGAACACGGCCCACATGCCCCACTTCTGGAAGGACCGCTCGGCGGTGGCGACGTGCCCCTCGCTGAAGTGCTTGGGGAACTTTCTGCCCAGCCAGGCCAGCAGCGGCCGGCCCCCCTTGCGGCCGATGGCGTATCCGATGGAGTCACCGACCACCGCGCCCGCGCTGGCGCAGGCGCCGAGGACCAGCGGGTCGATCCCGCCGTGCTGCGACGACAGCAGGGCCGCCGACACCAGGACGATCTCGCCGGGCAACGGGATGCCCAGGCTCTCCAGACCGATGACCAGCGCGACGACGGCGTAGACGGCCGCCGCGGGCACCGTGTCGAGCCATTCCTGGACGTGCAACGCCCCACCCTCCGCTTCGGATACCTGTTGCCGGTGCGCCTCGAACGACGCGCACCGGGAAGCGTACCGGGTCGGCGGGGGTCAGCTGTTGGGGCGCAGGGTCCATATGACGGTCATCTCACCGGTCACGGCGCCGTCCTCGCGCTGGATGGCGACGCTCACCGGGAATTCGGGGCGGCTGCCGGCGTCCAGTTCGGCGACGACCTCCGCGGCGGGACGGCCGAGTGTCGCGGTGGCGGTCACCGGGCCGAGGGCGATCTTCTTGAAGGCGATCTCCGCGGTGACCGGCAGCGGCACCGCCCGGGAGAGCTGGTCGCCGAAGGCGGCGAGGACGATCGCGCCGCTGGCCGACTCTCCCAGCGTGAACATGGCTCCGGCGTGCGGTCCGCCGACGTGGTTGCGGTACTCGCTCTGGTCCGGGAGGGCCAGGACGGCCTTCTCCGGGGTGGTCTCCAGGTACTCGAGGTTCAGGGTCCTGACCATCGGCACCGTGGCGGCGAGCAACTCGCCGATCGACATCTGATCTGCGCTCATGGAAGCAGGTTACCCGCGAGTAGCATCCAGGACCAGGCGCCCGGGAAGATCGCCGTATGCTGAGCGCCCATGTGGCCAGGAGAGCAGTCGCCCACCGGCGGACCGGATCCGCGGCAGCCCGACCCGTATCAGCAGCCCGGCTACCGGCAGCCGCCGCCGTACGCGGGACAACAGCCGCCCGGCCCCTGGAACGCCCCCACGGTCACGTCCGGCGGGCCGTCCGGCCGGGGGCCCGGGAACAGCCGTACGAAGGTGGTGGCGATCGTCGCCGCCGCGGTCGTGGTGGTCGCCGCAGCCGCGAGCGGGGCCGTACTTGTGGGCGGAGGTGAGGACGAAGAGGCCCGGCCCGGCCCCACCGCCTCCTCCCCGGCCGCGTCCTCCCCGTCCGCCTCCGCCGCCGACGACCCGCGTGGCGGTGACGACAGCCCGGAACCCACAGTCGAGGGCTGGACCGTCGTGGCCGATCCCGACCACGGCCTCGCCTTCGACGTGCCGGCCTCCTGGGCACCGCAGTCGCGCGACTGGGTCACCTATGTCGCCGAGGACGACGACCCCGAAGAGAAGCCACTGGTCGGCATGAAGGCACCCGCCGTCCTGAAGGAGAAGTGGTGCGGGTCGGACGACGACCGGGACGGCTCGGTGGACTACACCCCCCTGGCCAGTGCGGGCACCCGCGGCAACAACGGCGCGCGGAGCACCGAGGAGATCGCCCGGACCGACTCCGCGGCCTGGGTCTACGGAGGCTTCACCCAGCCGGACCGGGACAAGGTCGCCACGGGACCGGTGACGCCCTTCACCACCGCCTCCGGCATCGAGGGCAGCCTCGCCACCTCCCGGTCGTCCGGGGTGGCGAAGAAGGGCAAGTGCGACGTGAACGGCAAGGCGACCACCTTCGCCTTCAAATCGGCCGACGGCGACTTCGTCTCGTGGTCGTTCTTCGGCGCCGCGGACGTCGCCGACGAGGTGCCCGACTCCACCGTCCGCAAGATCCTGGCCACCGTCAGGGAGTACACCCCGTCGGAATCCTAGGCAGCCGGACCGCTGGTCCGTCGGACTTCGGTACGTCCCTGACAAGGGCCGGTGACCGAATCGTGTCCTGGGCGGCATTAGGGTGACTGCTCATGTGGCCAGGACAGCAGCCGCCCGGGGGCGAGCAGAACCCGCAGAACCAGAACAATCCGTACCAGCAGCCGGGGTATCAGCAGCCGAATCCGTATCAGCAGCCCGGCTACCAGCAGCAGCCCGGCGCGTACGGGCAGCAGCAGTGGAGCACTCCGCAGCCGGCCACCTCTCCGCAGCCCGCGACGGGCGGTGGTGGCGGTGGTGGCGGCAACCGGACGAAGCTGGTCGCGATCATCGCGTCCCTCGCCGTGGTGGTGGCCGCGGGCGTCACCGGGTTCCTGGTGCTCGGCGGTGACAAGGGCGACCAGGCGGACGACGGCAAGGACAAGAAGGTGTCGGCGAGCCCGACCGTGGAGAAGTCCGAGTCCCCCACCGCCGACCCCACGGCGTCCGGTTCCGACGACAACCCGCGCGGCGGCGAGGGGGCGAAGGCCACCGTCGACGGCTGGAAGGTCGTCGCCAACCCGCGCTTCGGCACCATGTTCGACGTGCCCGCGGAGTGGGAGATCGAGACCACCGACACCAGCGTCGGCTTCGAGTGGGAAGAGGACGGCAAGATCGAGCGCACCACCGTCACCGCCCCGGCCTACCTGAAGTCCGAGTGGTGCACGACCGACGAGAACAAGGACGGCCGCAAGGAGAGCACCGCCCTCGCCACCGCCGGTACCCGGGGTGAGAGCGGCGCCAAGGACACGGACATGGCGGCCGAGACACGGGTGCCGTGGTGGATCTACGGCGGTTTCACCGAGCCGGACAAGAAGGCCGTGAAGTACGGCAAGCCGAAGGCGTACACGACCGCGTCCGGCATCAAGGGCAGCGTCATCACGGCGCACTCGGAGGGCGCGGCCAAGAAGGGGAAGTGCGACACCGAGGGCAAGGCGATCACCTTCGCCTTCAAGAACGGCGCGGGCGATTTCGTCACCTGGAACCTCTACGGCGCCAAGGGCGTCGACGAGGAGGTCCCGGAGGCGACGATCCAGAAGATCCTCAGCACCGTGCGCCTCACCGAGGAACCGCCGACCGAGTCGTAGGCACACCGGGCCGGACGGCGCCGCTCAGCCGATGCCGAACGCCCCGGCGGGCGGCTCGGGCGACGGTACGGCGTCCTCGTCGCGCACCGGCCTGGCGTCGCCGGTGAAGTCCCGCAGGGCGGGCCCGTGCTCGACCCTGGCCGGGAAGGCGTCGGCGGCGGTGCGCCGGGCCAGGGCCGCGGTGTCCAGGGGCCGGTGCGCGGCGACGAGCAGCGCGTTGCCGAAGCGGCGCCCGCGCAGCACCCCCGGTTCCGCGACCAGGGCCAGCTCCTCGAAGAACATGGCGAATCCGGCCAGTTGACCGCGGAGGAAGCCGAAGGGCGCACCGTCGGCCAGGTTGGCCACATACACGCCGTCGGCGCGCAGCACCCGGGCCGCCTCGCGCACGTAGCCGACGGAGGTCAGGTGCGCGGGCACGCGTGAGCCCCCGAAGACGTCGGCGACCAGTACGTCGGCCGAGTCCGCGGGGGCCTCCGCCAGCCAGGCGCGGGCATCGGCACCGTGTGCGGTGATGCCCGCGTCCGGCGGCAGCGGCAGGTGCTCGGCGACCAGGTCGAGCAGCCCCCGGTCGGCCTCCACGACGTCCTGCCGCGAGCCGGGCCGGGTCGCGGCCACGTACCGGGGCAGGGTGAACGCGCCGCCGCCCAGGTGCAGGACGTCCAGCGCGCGCCCCGGCTCGGCGACCGTGTCCAGGACGTGGCCGAGCCGGCGCGTGTACTCGAACTCCAGGTGCGCCGGCTCGTCCAGGTCGACGTACGACTGCGGCGCCCCGTCGACGGTGAGCAGCCAGGCCCGTTCCCGGTCGACGTCGGGCATGAGCTTGGCGGTGCCGTGGTCGGTGACGCGGCTGACGGGTATGGCTTCGTTCACCTGCCCATTGTGCCAAGCACCTTGTGCCGGTCCGCTTGCGCCGATCGGCTTGTGCCCGGCACGGCCTCACCCGACGGCGGTCACGGTCCCCGCCCCCACAGTGCGGCCGCCCTCGCGGATGGCGAAGCCCAGCCCCGTCTCCAGCGGCACGTCCCGGCCCAGCTCGACCGTCATGGTGACGGTGTCCCCGGGCCGGGCGGCGGCCGCCTCGCCGAGGTCCACGTCGCCGACCACGTCCGCGGTCCTGATGTAGAACTGCGGCCGGTAGCCGGTGGTGAGCGGCGTCGAGCGCCCGCCCTCGCGGGTCGACAGGACGTACACCCGCGCCGTGAAGCGTCGGGCGGGCACCACGCTGCCGGGCGCGGCGACCACGTGCCCCCGGCGTACGGTGTCGCGGGCGACTCCGCGCAGCAACAGCGCCACGTTGTCCCCGGCCTGGGCCTCCTCCATGGGCTTGCCGAAGGTCTCCAGGCCGGTGACGACCGTCTCGACGGACGCCCCGAGCACCTCCACCCGGTCGCCGACACGCACGGTGCCGCGCTCCACGGCGCCGGTGACGACGGTGCCGCGGCCGGTGATGGTGAGCACGTTCTCCACCGGCAGCAGGAACGGCGCGTCCAGGTACCGCTCGGGCATGGGCACATACGTGTCCACGGCGTCGAGCAGTGCCTCGACGGAGGCCGTCCACCGCGGGTCGCCCTCCAGGGCCTTGAGCCCGGAGACCCGTACGACGGGCACGGCGTCGCCGCCGTAGCCGTGCGCGGTGAGCAGTTCGCGGACCTCCAGCTCGACCAGGTCGGTCAGTTCCTCGTCGCCCGCGTCGGCCTTGTTGAGCGCGACCACGATGTGGTCGACGCCCACCTGCCGGGCGAGCAGCACGTGTTCGGCGGTCTGCGGCATGATCCCGTCCAGCGCGGAGACGACGAGGATCGCCCCGTCGAGCTGGGCGGCACCGGTGACCATGTTCTTGACGTAGTCGGCGTGGCCGGGCATGTCGACGTGGGCGTAGTGCCGGGTGTCGGTCTCGTACTCGACGTGCGCGATGTTGATGGTGATGCCGCGCGCCGCCTCCTCCGGGGCGCGGTCGATGCGGTCGAACGGCACGAACGTGCCGGCCCCGCGCTCGGCGAGGACCTTGGTGATGGCGGCGGTCAGGGTGGTCTTGCCGTGGTCGACATGGCCCATCGTGCCGATGTTCAGATGCGGTTTGGTGCGGACGTACGCCGTCTTGGACATGGCGGTACCTCGAAGCCTCGTGGCGGTGGTGGGGACCCCTGGGGCCGGCCGACCCTCCCCCTGCGGGGTCCGCCGGACGATCCGGGGAGGGTCAGCTTCGGGCGCCGTCGACTGCGGCGGTGAAGTGGGCGACGGCAGCCTTCGGGGCATCCGCGACCGCGGATGCTGCGAGGTGGAAGGCGTACCGGAACATGACGCCGATCATTGCCGACGCTTCGTCGCACGTCGAATGGTTTTTGGGGGAACAGCCGTTCGAGATCGGTGCCGGTCCGGCGGCACTACGGGCCGATGGCCCGCAGCGCCTCCCGCACGGACAGCGGTGCGAGGCGGGTCCGGTGCTCGGCCACGAAGCCGCGCACGGCGTCCGGGTCGGTCTTGGCGTACTCGCGCAGGCACCAGCCGACGGCCTTGCGGACGAAGAAGTCGCCGTGGCCCGACTGACGCGCGCAGTAGCCGAAGAGGCGGTCGGTGTCGGTGCGTTCCTTGTAGCGCAGCTGGTGCAGGAGCGCCGCGCGGACCAGCCAGAGGTCCTCGTCCTCGATCCAGGCGTCCATGTCGGCCGTGAGGCCGCGGTCGGCGGTGACGAGGCCCCCGACGACTTGCGCGGCGAGCAGGTCGACGGTGTCCCACCAGGGCACCGTGGTGAGCAGGTACCGGACCACGGGCAGGAAACCGGACGAGCAGTGCGTCACATACCGGCGCAGGTAGTCGACGGCGAAGTAGTGGTACTCGCGCTCGGGCAGCCGCCAGCAGCGCAGCGCGACCGCGGCGCAGTCCGGCTCGGCCGGGCGGGGCACACCTGCCAGGACGGTGCGGGAGAGGGAACGGCGAACGGGCGAGGTCATGCCCAGGAACGGAGCCACGTCCTTCATGTACGCCCGCAGCCCGGCGGCCCGCTCGGGGTCGACCGCGGTGGGGTACTCGGCGATGAGCCGCTCCAGTACCGTGTCGGCGAGAGCACTGTGCGGCGCGTCCGGAATCGGCCGGGCTGTGACGCTCATGAGACGCACCATACGGCGATCACACACATTTGTCGGTTAGTGTCACCGGATGCTCGATGCCACCACCCGCTCTGGGGGCACCGCCACGGTCTCTCCCCGGACCGCCGCCGAACTCGCCGTCGCCACCGCCGCCGGACCGGTCGCGCCGACCGGCTTCGCCACGCGTGTGACGAGAGTGCTGCTGTCGCCGTGGTCTCGGCTCTCCCTGCTCGTCGCCCTGCTGGCCTCGGCCGCGACGACGGTGGTGCTGTTCCAGCCGCAGCAGTTGCTGACCAACGGCTGGCCGCCGCAGCTCGGGGGTGCCGCGGCGGCCCTGGCGTACGCGGTGGCGTACGGGCTGTGCACGGTCGCCTTCGTGCCGCGTCCGCTGCTCAACCTGGCGGCCGGCGCCCTGTTCGGGTCGCAGTTGGGCCTCGCCTCCGCGCTGGCGGGGACGGTGCTCGGCGCCGGGATCGCCTTCTGCCTCGGCCGGGTGCTGGGCCAGGAGGCGCTTCGTCCGCTGCTGCGGGGCAAGTGGCTGAAGGCCGCGGACGGGCAGCTCAGCCGGCACGGTTTCCGCTCGATGCTGGCGGCGCGGCTGTTCCCCGGGGTGCCGTTCGCCGCCGCCAACTACTGCGCCGCCGTGTCCCGCATGGGCCTGCTGCCCTTCCTGCTGGCGACGGGGCTCGGTTCGATCCCCAACACCGCCGCCTACGTCGTCGCGGGCGCCCGTGCCTCGACGCCGACCTCTCCCGCCTTCCTGATCGCGCTGGCCTGCATCGCCCTGCCGGGTCTCGCGGGTGCGGTGGTGGCCTGGCGCAAGCGGCACCGGCTGCGCGGGCACTGAAGGGCCGTCACACCGCTTCCAGGATCATGGCGTTGGCGAGACCGCCGGCCTCGCACATGGTCTGCAGGCCGTAGCGCGCGCCCCGTTCGCGCAGGGCGTGGACGAGGGTGGTGGTCAGGCGGGTGCCGCTCGCGCCGAGGGGGTGACCGAGCGCGATGGCGCCGCCGTGCACGTTGACCCTGTCGAGGTCCGCGCCGGTCTCCTGCTGCCAGGCCAGTACGACGCTCGCGAAGGCCTCGTTGACCTCGAACAGGTCGATGTCGCCGAGGGAGAGCGACGCCCGGCGCAGCACCTTCTCGGTGGCCGGGACGACGCCGGTGAGCATGAGCAGCGGGTCGGAGCCGGTGACGGCGAAGCTGTGCAGCCGGGCGAGGGGGCGCAGGCCGAGGCGGGCCGCGGTCTCGCTCGACGTGATCAGCACGGCCGAGGCTCCGTCGTTGACCTCCCGCAGGTCACCTGCCCGGCCTGCGGCGACGCCGTCCGCCACGAGGACCTGACCGCCCATCCGCAGGTCCCCGGCTGGACGGTGACGGGGCCCGCGGCGGCGTAGGGGCCCGCTCACCCCCGTCGCCGGGGGTTCATTTCGGGGCGCTACGCTGCCCCTCGGCACGCCAGGTCCCGATCACCGCACGCGACGGTTCGGCGTGTCCGCCGACCGTTTCTCGCCGTTCCTCGATCGCCACTTGGACTGACGCAACTCCATGTCTTGGTTTGAATCCCTCGTCCTCGGACTCGTCCAGGGGCTGACCGAGTTCCTCCCCGTGTCCTCCAGCGCGCACCTGCGGCTGACCGCGGCGTTCTCCGGCTGGCACGACCCGGGCGCGGCCTTCACGGCGATCACGCAGATCGGCACCGAGGCCGCGGTGCTCATCTACTTCCGCAAGGACATCGGCCGGATCATCTCGGCGTGGACACGCTCGCTCACCGACAAGTCGATGCGCCACGACCCCGACGCGCGCATGGGCTGGCTGGTGATCGTCGGCTCGATCCCGATCGGCGTGCTCGGCCTGACGCTGAAGGACCAGATCGAGGGCCCCTTCCGCGACCTGCGGATCACCGCGACGATGCTGATCGTCGTCGGCGTGATCATCGGCATCGCCGACCGGATGGCCGCCCGGGACGAGAAGGGCGGCCGGCACCGCGCGCCGCAGCAGCGCAAGGAGCTGGAGAACCTGGGCGTGCGGGACGGCCTGATCTACGGCCTGTGCCAGGCGGCGGCCCTCATCCCCGGCGTCTCCCGCTCCGGCGCGACCATCAGCGGCGGCCTCTTCATGGGCTACCGGCGCGAGGCCGCCGCCCGGTACTCGTTCCTGCTCGCGGTCCCGGCGGTGCTCGCCTCCGGCGTGTTCGAGCTGAAGGACGCGATGGAGAGCGACCACGTCTCCTGGGGACCGACGCTCTTCGCGACGGTCATCGCCTTCGCCTCCGGGTACGTGGTCATCGCCTGGTTCATGAAGTTCATCTCCACCAAGAGTTTCATGCCGTTCGTCTGGTACCGCATCGCGCTCGGCATCGTCATCATCGCCCTGGTCGCGACGGGCGTCCTCAGCCCGCACGCCGCGGAGTCCTCCGGCTGACCGCACCCGCTTGTGTAGCCGTCCGGTAGCGCAGCGTCAGTGCTTGCCCCTAGGCTTGTCCGCATGTCCCCCGATTACGCGACCCCTGGTTCCGTGCGGTCCGCCGCGGAACTGAACGATCAGATCCGTGCGCTGTGGCGGCGCGCGGGCGGGACCCTGTCCGCGCAGGAGCGCGTGGAGTACGAGCTGCTGGTGGTCGAGTGGGCGACCGCGATCCGCGGCGAGGTCATCGAGGCGGCCTGAGCCGAGGGGGCCGCCCCGGTGCGGAGTCGGCCCCGTCCCCGGGCCTCAGTCAGCGTCCGCCCGCCACCCTGAGCACCGTCCCCGTCGTGTACGACGCGTCGGGCGACAGCAGCCAGGCGATCGCCGCGGCGATCTCCTCCGCCCGTCCCGCACGCCCCATCGGCACCGCCGCCCCCATCCGGGCCGCCCGGCCGGCGTCGCCCGCCGCCGCGTGCATCTCGGTGTCGATCACGCCGGGCGCGACGGCGTTGACCCGGATCCCGTCCGGGCCGAGCTCCTTGGCCAGGCCCAGCGTCAGCGCGTCGACACCCGCCTTGCTCGCCGCGTAGTGCACGTACTCGCCCGGGCTGCCGAGGGTCGCGGCGCCCGACGACACGTTCACGATCACACCGCTCCCCCGCGGTGTCATCAGCCGCGCGGCCCGCCGGGCGCACAGCAGCACGCCCAGCAGGTTGACGTCGAGGACCCGGCGCAGGTCCGCGGTGTCGCTGTCGGCGAGCCGCCCCAGCGGTCCGGTCACGGCCGCGTTGTTCACCAGCCCCGTCACCGGGCCCAGCCGCTCCTCCGCCGCGTCGAAGAGGCGCTCCACGTCGGCCTCGACGGACGTGTCCGCCCGCACCGCGACACCGCGGCCGCCCGCCTCGCGCACCCCTGCCACGACCGTCTCGGCGGCCGCCGAGTCCCGCGCGTAGCCCACGACGACGTCGTGCCCGTCCGCCGCGAGGCGCAGACAGGTCGCCGCACCGATCCCCCGGCTGCCGCCGGTGACCACCGTGATGGGTCGCGTCATTGATACCTCCACGTTTTGATCGATCATCGATCATCCTAGGGAACGTCTCGCGCGCCGGACAGACCTCGGTGTGATCAACTGAATTCGCCGTCGTCGCGGGCGCACACTGTACGGATCATCGGGTAGGCACCATCGGTAAGGAGGCGCCCATGAAGAGGCTCGACCACTGGCTCGCCTCCCCGTGGCGGCGCTCGGCCCTCGCCGCGCTCGCCGGCGCGCTGCCGGTGCTCGCCTTCCCGGGCCCGGCCCTGTGGTGGTGGGCCTGGTTCGCGCTGGTCCCCTGGATCCTGCTGGCCCGTACCGCGCCGGACGGGAAGCGGGCGGCGTACGACGGGTGGTGCGGCGGCTTCGGGTTCGTGCTGGCCATGCACCACTGGCTGCTGCCGAACCTGCACGTGTTCACGTTCGTCATCGCCGCGCTGCTCGGCGCGCTCTGGGTGCCGTGGGGCTGGCTGGTACACAGGACACTGGGCGGGACGCCGTCCGGCGGCCGGGTCGCGGCGGCCCTCGTGGTGCTGCCGTCGGGGTGGCTGCTGGCAGAGCTGGTCCGCTCCTGGCAGGGGCTCGGCGGCCCCTGGGGGATGCTGGGCGCCAGCCAGTGGCAGGTGGCTCCGGCGCTGCGGCTCGCCTCGGTGGGCGGGGTGTGGCTGCTGAGCTTCCTGGTGGTGGCCGTCAACGTCGCCGTCGCCGTCCTCGTCGCCGTCCGCCGGGCGAGGGTGCCGGCGCTGGCCGGTCTCCTCGCCACGGCCGCGGCCACCTCGGCGGCCTGGGTCTGGTCACCGCGCCCCGGCACCGACGAGCGGGTCGCGGTCGCCGTGGTGCAGCCGGGCATCGTCGCCGGGGCCGGGAGCGCCGACCGGCGGTTCGACCGTGAGGAGCGGCTGACCCGGCGGCTCGCGGACCGGGACCTCGATCTGATCGTCTGGGGCGAGAGCAGCGTCGGATTCGACCTGGACGACCGGCCGGACCTCGCCCGCAGGCTCGCCGCGCTGTCCCGGGAGACCGGCGCGGACATCCTGGTCAACGTGGACGCGCGGCGCTCCGACAAACCCGGCATCTACAAGAGCTCGGTGCTCGTCGGCTCCGAGGGCCCGACCGGCGACCGGTACGACAAGATGCGGCTCGTCCCCTTCGGGGAGTACGTGCCGTTCCGCTCGCTGCTCGGCTGGGCCACCTCCGTGGGCAAGGCGGCGGGCGAGGACCGCAGGCGGGGCACCGAGCAGGTGGTGACGGACGTCGGCGACGGCCTGCGGATCGGGCCGATGGTCTGCTTCGAGAGCGCCTTCCCCGACATGAGCCGCAGCCTCGCCGCCGACGGTGCCGAGGTGCTGGTCGCCCAGTCGTCGACGTCGACCTTCCAGCACACCTGGGCTCCCGAGCAGCACGCCTCCCTCGCCGCGCTGCGTGCCGCCGAGACCGGCCGGCCGATGGTGCACGCGACGCTGACCGGCGTCTCCGCCGTCTACGACGCGAACGGCGCGCGGATCGGCTCCTGGCTCGGCACCGACGCGAGCGCCTCGCGGGTGTACGAGATCCCCCTCACCCACGGCACCACGCCGTACGTCCGCTACGGCGACTGGACGGTGTACGCGGCGCTGCTGAGCCTCGCGGCCTGGGGCACCGTCGAGGGCGTGCGGGCGGTGCGGCTCAGGCGGAGCCGTCCAGTACGGCCCGGACCACCCGCTCGCACAGCTCATGGGTCTCCAGCGCGTCCCGGGCGTTGAGCACCTCGCCGGAGCGCACCGCGTCGAGGAAGGCGAGCACCGCCTGCTCGATGCCCCGCTGACGGGCCACGGGGACCCAGTCGCCGCGCCGCCGCACGGTGGGCTGGCCCTTGTGGTCGATCACCTCGGCGAGGTTGACCACCTGACGCTTGGTGTCCTGGCCGGAGACCTCCAGGATCTCCTCCGCCGAGCCGCTGAGCCGGTTCATCACGCCGAGCGCGGTGAAGCCGTCCCCGGCGAGCTGGAGCACGACGTGGTGGAGCAGGCCCTCCACGGCCCGGGCGCGCACGGTCACGTCGTCGACCGGCCCCGGCACCAGGAACCTGAGCGTGTCGACGACGTGGATGAAGTCGTCGAGGATCATCGTGCGCGGGTCCTCGGGCAGTCCGGTGCGGTTCTTCTGCATGAGGATCAGCTCGCGCGGGTGCTCGACGCACTGCGCGTACCCGGGAGCGTGGCGCCGGTTGAAGCCGACGGCGAGGCCGGTGCGTCGATCCTCGGCGAGGGACACCAGGCGTTCGGAATCGGCGAGTTCGTAGGCGAGGGGCTTGTCGACGTAGGTGGGGACACCGGCTTCCAGCAGCCGCGTCACGATCTGGGGGTGGACGGCCGTCGGCGCGTGCACGAAGGCGGCGTCCAGGCCCTGGGCGAGGAGCGAGTCGAGGTCGGCGTGGCGCTGCGCCGGCGGGATGCGCAGCTTGTCGGCGACCCGGGTGAGGGTGGCGGGGGTCCGGGTCTGCAGGTGCAGTTCGATCCCGGGGAGGGCGGCGAGCACCGGCAGGTATGCCTTCTGCGCGATGTCGCCGAGTCCGATGCAGCCGACCTTCACGGGATGTGCTCCTCTAACGCTCGCCGACCTGGGTCCGCCGGGAAGCATACGGGGGCTGCGGGGGCCGCCAGTCGGCGATGCCGTCGAAGCCGCGCAGGAACAGGGCCGGTCCGGCCTTGGACAGGGCGAGGATCGCGGCGTCGCGGACGGCGATCCCGGCACGGTTGCCCATCAGGTTGAGGCGGGCGACCTTCACGGCCTTGCGGGCGATCGCGGTCGTGCGGGGCAGCCGGGCGGCCGTGTAGGCGGCGAGGTCCTGGCTGTGGTGGGCGAGCACGACCGCGTCCTCGACGGCCTGGTTGCCGCCCTGGCCGAGGTTCGGCGGCATCGCGTGCGCGGCGTCCCCGAGGAGGGCGACCCGGCCGCGGTGGTAGGCGGGAAGCGGCTCGGCGATGTGGTGCACGTCGTGGCGCAGGACGTCCTCGGGGCGGGCGGCGGCGAGAACGGCGGGGATCGGGTCGTGCCAGTCGCCGTAGCGGTGCAGCAGTTCCGCCTTCTCGTCGGCCGCGTGCCCTCCGGCCGGGGCGACGGCGGCGGCGTAGGCGTAGACCCGGCCGTCCTTGAGCGGATGCGTGCCCCAGATGCGGCCCCGGCCCCAGGTCTCGTGGGAGGCGAACTCGGCGCCGGGGACCGGGAGCACGACCCGCCAGGTGGTGAAGCCGGAGTAGACGGTGCCGGGGTGGTGCGGGAACAGCGTGCGGCGTACGGCGGAGTGGATGCCGTCGGCCGCGACGACCAGGTCGGCCTCCAGCTCGCCGTCGGGCGTGCGGACCCTGGCCGGACGGTCACGGTCGCCCGGGTCGGCGAGCGTCGCGTCGGCGCCGGTGCGGACGGCGTCCGGCGGCAGCAGCGCGGACAGGCGGTCGATGAGCGTGGACCGGTGCAGCAGCACCAGCGGACCGCCGAAGCGTGCCGCGGCGGCCTCGGCGCTGGACCTGGAGAGCCAGCGTCCGCCGGGGGTGCGCAGTCCCCCGTCGCCCTGCCAGGCGGCGAGGTCGCGGATCTCGTCGCCCAGACCGATCACGTCCAGGGCGCGCAGGGCGTTGGGCGACAGCGAGATGGCCGCGCCGATCGGCCGGAGCGAAGGGGCGCGCTCCAGCACGGTGACCCGCAGGCCGCTCTCGTACAGGGCGGCCGCCGCGGTCAGGCCGCCGATGCCGCCGCCGATCACGACGGCCGTCTTCGTCCTTGCCATGACTCTCCTCGACCCTCTTCTCGACGCGAAACTCACTACAGATGTAGTAACACCTGCCGCCGACTGTACTACAGCCGTAGTGAGACGGGTAGGTTGATCTCCATGTCCGCTCCTGCCGCACCTTCCGGGTCCCCGTCCGGTGCCTCCCGCGCCGACCTCGTCGCCGACGCCGCCCTGGCGCTGCTCGCCGAGCGCGGGATGCGCGGGCTCACGCACCGGGCGGTCGACGAGGCGGCCGGGCTCCCGCAGGGCTCCACGTCCAACGTCGCGCGGACCCGGCAGGCGCTGCTGGAACTGGCGGTGCGACGCCTGGCCGACCGGGAGGCGCGGGTGCTGGCGCTGCACGAGATGCCGGACCCGCGCGCCGGCCTCGACGCCCTGGTCGACGCGCTGGCACTGGCGACGCACCGCGCCCTGACCCGCAACCGCGCGCTGACGCTGGCCCGGTACGAACTGGCCCTGGAGGCCACGCGCCGCCCCGAGCTGCGGGCGCACTTCGACGCGGCCGGCGCCCGCTTCCGGGAGCAGCTGGGCGCCCTCGTCACGGCGATGGGCTCGGCCGACCCGGCCCGGCACGTGCTCTCACTGGTCGCCTGGGCGGACGGCCTGATGTTCAGCTGCGTGGCCGGGACCTTCCACGCCGAGGTACCGAGCCTCCAGGACGTGCGGTCGGGGCTGCGGGAACTCCTGGACGGCATGCTGGGCGACCTGCGTCGCGGCCTGCGCGGCGCTCTGCCGGAGGACTGAAATCCCCTGGTGGGACCGGCCGGTCTGGGCGAGGATGCCGCCATGACGACCGAACGCCGTGAACCCCCCGTCGACGCCGACGAACGCGCCATGCTGGAGGGCTGGGTCGAGTACCACCAGCAGACCCTCGCCTGGAAGTGCGAAGGACTCACCGACGAGCAGTTGAGGACGGCCGCCGTGGCACCGTCGGCGCTGTCCCTGATGGGACTGGTCCGGCACATGGCGGAGGTGGAGCGCAGCTGGTACCGCAGGGTGCTGGCGGCCGAGGACGCCGGCCCGATCTACTACTCCGACGAGGACCCGGAAGGCGAGTTCCGGCTCACCGAGGCCGACACCTTCGCCGAGGCCCACGCCACCTGGCAGGCGGAGATCGAGGCGGCCCGGCGCAACGCGGCCGGCGTTCCCCTGGGCGAACCGACCCGGGGCAAGCACCTGCGCACCGGTGAGCGCTACACCCTGCGCTGGATCCACACCCACATGATCGAGGAGTACGCGCGTCACAACGGGCACGCGGACCTGATCCGCGAGCGCCTGGACGGGGCCACGGGCGACTGACGTCACCTCCGGTTGCCCACGGGCCTCCGTACGGGGCCGGAGATCACCCGTGCGGGGCAACCTCCGCTCGTCCGGCGCCGGTCAGGGGGTCCGAAGCAGCAGAGTGGCGCGGGTGCATCGAACGACGACCACCGCAACGCTTCTGCTGACCGTGGCTGTCTCGGCCCTGACCGGCTGTACGACGGTCAGGGGCCCGGCCGTGGACGACCCCTCCGGGGCCGGCGCCCGCTCGTCCGCGCCGCGCCCGGACGGCCCGGCCGAGCCACGGGTCGTCCAGGCCCCGGCCCGGGAGGCGCTGGAGATGATCGGCCCCTCCTCCGCTCCGGAAGCTGCCGGCGGGAAACCGCGCCGCACGAAGCCCCCGGCACCCCCGTCCGCGCCGCACGATCCGCCGGCCGCCCGTGCCCCCGGACAGCGGCCCGCCCGCCCGGCGGCACCCGAGCACACCCGTGCCCCCGCACCACCCCGGCCCAGGGTGCCGGACCTGCCCGGCGCTTCCGGCGACGGCACCGGCGGGAAGGCGGACGTGTGCTCCCTCGGCAAGCAGTACGGCGGTTGGCGGCCGGGCAGCCCCGAGGCCCGCATCTGCGAGCAGGCGTACGGCCACTGAGGCCGGCCGGTGCCCACGGGGCCGGGCCGGCGTTACGGCCGCTGCCGCGGCGGTCGGCCCCACCCCTCGGGCCCGTCGGGCCGGTCGGGGCCGTCCGTACACGGTCCGACGCCGTCCAGGCGCAGCTCCAGCCGGTCGATCGAGGCGCGTACGCCCTCCCCGTAGCGGCCGGGGGCGAGGGAGTCGGCCGCGGCGCGGGCACGCCGCAGGTGCTGACGGGCCGCCTCGCGGTGACCGAGCCGGTCGTAGTCCGCGGCCAGGTTCAGGTGGAGCGAGGGGTACAGGGCCCGGGCGGCGGGCGTGCCCTCGTGGCGGTCGGCGAGCCGGCCCTCCGTCAGTTCCTCGGCGGCCGACAACGCCCGCAGGTCCCAGGCCAGCTCCTCCGCCGGGTCGTCCTGGGTGTCGGCGAGGTAGTGCGCCAGCGTGCAGCGGTGCAGGGGGTCACCGCGCTCGCCGATCTCCTGCCACAGGGCGAGGTAGCGGTGCCGGGCCTCCTCGCGGTCGCCCGCGTGATGCAGCATGGCGACCTGACCGATCCGCGTCAGCACGGCATCCGCCGCCGCCTGCTCCTGTCCCTTCGCCACCGCGTCCTCCGTGCCTGGGTCAGCTGTCCCGACGACGCTAACCGCACGCACCCGCTTTCCCGGTCAGGCGGCACCGGGGCGTGCGCGGGCCGGTCGGTGACGGACCGGCCCGGGCGTCGGGTCAGCCCAGATTCGGGATGGTCCAGTCGATCGGCTCATGGCCCTGCGCGGCGACCGCCTCGTTGATCTGGGTGAACGGGCGGGAGCCGAAGAACTTCTTCGCGGACAGCGGCGAGGGGTGGGCGCCCTTGACCACGGCGTGCCGCGCCTCGTCGATCAGCGGCAGCTTCTTCTGCGCGTAGTTGCCCCACAGCACGAAGACCGCCGGGTCGGCCCTGTGGGCCACCGCGCGGATCACCGCGTCGGTGAACAGCTCCCAGCCACGGGCCTTGTGCGAGTTCGCCTCGCCGGCGCGGACCGTGAGCACCGCGTTGAGCAGCAGGACGCCCTGCTTCGCCCACGGCATCAGATAGCCGTTGTCCGGGATCGGGGTGTCCAGCTCCGCGTGCATCTCCTTGTAGATGTTCCGCAGGGACGGCGGGACCTTCACGCCGGGCCGGACGGAGAAGCACAGCCCGTGTCCCTGGCCCTCGCCGTGGTACGGGTCCTGGCCGAGGACCAGCACCTTCACCTGGTCGAAAGGCGTGGCCTCCAGCGCGGCGAAGACCTCCTCGCGCGGCGGGTAGACGGGGCCGTTCGCCCGCTCCTCCTCGACGAACTCCATCAGCTCCTTGAAGTAGGGCTCTTGCAGCTCGCCGCCCAGCACCTCGCGCCAGGACTCGGGCAGCATGGCGATGTCGGTCACGTCAACTTCCTTACGCTGTGCGGTCGCTTCCAGTCCCGTAGAACCTACCGGCGACCACTGACAAGGGGCGCCGGCCGGCGCCCGGAAAAGCGTTGTCCCGTGGCGGGGCGTGGCTGGTAGGAAGTGGAGATGACCGTTGAAGCGATGAGCCCGATGGACCGCCTGCTCGCGGAGCGAGCGTGCGAACGTCTGATCGTCGACCTGGTCCGCCGCCTCGATCTGGCGGACCCCGGTTCGGCGGCCGATCTGTTCACCGCCGACGGGGTCTGGGAGTGGCCCCACGGGGACCGTCGCATCGAGGGCCGGGAAGCGTTGCGCACGTACTTCGGCTCTCGGCCGGCGGACCGGTTGTCGCGTCGGGTGATGACGAACATCCTCGTCACCGTGGACTCCGCGTCGACGGCGACCGCGACCTCCTACCTGGCGACCTACCGTGTCGACGGATACGTCGACGGGATGATTCCGCCGCGGCTCCCCGCCAACGTCGGCCACTACGAGGACACGTTCCGGAAGGTCGACGGCGAGTGGCTCCTCGCCGCGCGGACCTTGTTCCTTCCCTTCGGCGGCGCCACGGAGCGTCTGTCCGCCTCGTCTCGTGACGCGTGACAGCGGACTGGTCGCGGGACCGTCCGAACGTCATCCCGGCATCGGGCCCCCGAAGCCGTCTACCAGCTCGTCTTCCGGTGGAGCTGCCACATCATCATGATCGTCGACGGGTCCAGGGCCTGCTCCGCGCCCGAGATGTCCGTGCTGGCGGCGACGTACTGCTTGCCCTGCCACAGCGGCAGCAGCCGCGCGTCGTTCACCATGATCTGCTGCGCCCGCTCGAAGTCCCTCTCCACGTTGCCGCGGTCGCTCTCCCGGCGTGAGCGCGGCAGCAGCTCGCCGGTGATCTCCGGTGTGAGGTAGGGCGTGCCGAGCGCGTTCTGCTCGCCGACGAAGGGGGCGATGAAGTTCTCCGCGTCCGGGAAGTCCGGGGACCAGCCGCGTCCGAACACCGGGTACTCGCCCTTCTGGTAGCCGGCGACGTACGTCTTCCAGGGGCGGCTCTCGAGGGTGACCTCGAACAGGCCCGAGGCGTCGAGCTGCCGCTTGATCTCCTTGAACTCCTGCGCCGTCTCGGAGCCGTAGCGGTCGGTGGTGTACCAGAGCTTGAGCGGGACCGGGTCGGTGATGCCGGCGTCCTCGAGCAGCTCGCGGGCCTTGGGGACGCTGGGGTCGCCGTAGTCGTCGAAGAAGCCCGTGGTGTGACCGGTGAGGCCCTTGGGGACCATCGAGTACAGCGGATCGACGGTGTCCTGGTAGATCTTGTGCGCGATCGCCGCCCGGTCGATCACCTGGGCGACGGCCTGGCGCACTTCCTTGCGTCCCGCCCACGGGTCCTCGGGGTTGAAGACGAGGTAGCTGATCTCCGTACCGCTTCCCTCGACCAGCTGGAGGTTCTCCTCCTTGCCCGCCTTGCCCTGGAGCGTGATGACGTCGTCGGCGGCGAGGCCGCGATAGGTCACCTGGATGCCGCCGTCGCGCAGCGCCTTCACCATGTCGGCGGAGTCCTTGAAGTAGCGGATGTTCACCGCCTTGTTGTGCCGTTCGGCGAAGCCCTTGTAGCGGTCGTTGCGCACGAGTTCGGCGCGCTCGCCGTCCTGGTACGACTGGAGCGTGTACGGGCCGGATCCCACGACCCCGCTGCCTTCGCGCAGGGCGTCCGCGGGGTAGTCGTCGGGGTCGACGATCGACATGGCGGGCGTGGCGAGCACGAACGGGAAGGTGGCGTCGGGCTTGTTGAGGTGGAAGACCACCTCGCGCTCGCTCGGCGCCTGGACCCGTTCCAGGCTGCCGAGCAGGCCGGCCGGACCACCGTTGACGTTGATGTCCTTGATCCGGTCGATCGAGTACTTGACGGCCTGGGCGTCGAGGGCGTCGCCGTTGGAGAAGGTCAGGCCCTCGCGCAGTCGGCAGCGGTACACCTGGTTCGTGGTGTCGGTGAACGAGCACTGCTCGGCGGCGTCGGGCTGTGGCGCGGTGGCACCACTGGGGTAACTGAGCAGCGTCTGGTAGATGTTCCGGAACAACTCCCAGGAGCCGTCCCACGAAGCGGCCGGATCGAGGGTGCTGGGGGCGCTGGTCGTCCCGACGACGATCGGCTCCTCGTCCTCCGAACTGTCGGACGACAGGATGCCGCATCCGGTGACCAGTGACGATATGGACACGATGGCCGCGACCCGCCGCAGGCCCCGCTTCCGGTTGAACACGCGCACGCTCCTCGATCCGCCGTACCAAGGGTCGGCAGACCATACCGCAGCGCCACGCCCCCTGAACCCCCTTCTGAACAGGGGTTTTGATCATTTGGGGATGACTACGTTGTCATCGTGCACCGGGTTCCGATACCCGGACACGGGCGCCGTTCTCGTCGACGGCGCCCGTGTCCGGGATCGATTTTGAGAGGTCCTCGTGGGCGAGATCAGGCCACGCCGGCGTTGAGGAAGATGCCGCCGTCGACGACGAGCGTCTGACCCGTGACCCAGGCGGACTGCTCCGAGGTGAGGAACTCGGCGGCGCCGCCGATGTCGGAGGGCACGCCGAGTCGGCCCAGCGGGTAGCCCGAGGCGGCCTCCTCCTCGCGGCCCTCGTACAGGGCGGCGGCGAACTTGGTCTTCACGACCGCCGGGGCGATCGCGTTGACCCGTACCTTGGGCGCGAACTCGTGCGCCAGCTGCGCGGTGAGGTTGATCAGCGCGGCCTTGCTGACGCCGTACGCGGCGATGAAGGGCGAGGGCGCCAGGCCCGCGACCGAGGCGATGTTGACGATCGCGCCGCCGTTGTCCTTCTGCCAGGCATGCCAGGTGCGCTGGGCGAAGCCGAGCGCCGAGATCACGTTGGTCTCGAAGACCTTGCGCGCGACGTTCAGGTCGAGGTCGGCGATCGGTCCGAACACCGGATTGGTGCCGGCGTTGTTGACCAGGAAGTCGACGCGGCCGAAGGCCTCCATCACGCGCTCGACGGCGACGGCCTGGTGGGCCTCGTCGTGCGCCTTGCCGGCGACGCCGATGACCCGGTCGGCGCCGAGCCTCTCGACGGCCTCCTTCAGCGCGTCCTCGTTGCGGCCGGTGATGCAGACCCGGTCGCCGCGCGCGACGAGGGCCTCGGCGACGCCGTAGCCGATGCCGCGGCTGGCGCCCGTGACGAGCGCGACCTTGCCGGAGAGTCCGGGCAGTTCAGTCATGTCAGTGTTCCCCAACCGTTCCTGGTCTCCGTGTTCCTAGTCAAGCGGCCCGCCGGCCACGTACAGCACCTGGCCGGAGACGAAGCCTGCGGCCTCGCCGGTGAAGAAGGCGATGGCGTTGGCGATGTCGTCGGGCTCGCCGACGCGCGCGACCGGGATCTGGGTGGCCGCGGCGGCCTTGAAGTCCTCGAAGCCCATGCCGACCCGGTCGGCGGTGGCCTTGGTCATCTCGGTGGCGATGAAGCCGGGGGCGACGGCGTTGGCGGTGACCCCGAACTTGCCCAGCTCCTTGGCGAGGGTCTTGGTGAAGCCCTGGAGACCGGCCTTGGCGGCGGAGTAGTTGACCTGGCCGCGGTTGCCGAGCGCGGAGGACGAGGACAGGTTGACGATGCGGCCGAACTTGGCGTCCACCATGTGCTTCTGGCAGGCCTTCGACATCAGGAAGGCACCGCGCAGGTGCACGTTCATGACGGTGTCCCAGTCGGAGACGCTCATCTTGAACAGCAGGTTGTCGCGCAGCACGCCCGCGTTGTTGACGAGGATCGTCGGCGCGCCCAGCTCCTCGGCGATCCGCGCGACGGCCGCCTCGACCTGCGCCTCGTCGGAGACGTCGCAGCCGACCGCGATCGCCTTGCCGCCGGCCGCGGTGATCTTCTCCACGGTGTCCTTGCAGGCGGCCTCGTCGAGGTCGATGACGGCGACGGCGCGGCCCTCGGCGGCCAGGCGTACGGCGGTGGCGGCACCGATGCCGCGCGCGGCTCCGGTGACTACGGCGACCCGCTGCTCAGTGGTGGACATTCGCTGCTTCTCCTCGTCCTGGGGATGCGGCCCGTGCGGAGCGTGCGCCCTCGGGTGAGCGACCGCTTAGTACCTTCCGCAGACGTGACGCTAGAAGCCCTGGCACCCGGTGTCAACGGGACACCGGGCCGGTGTGATCCATTACCTGGCCTTCCCGGCGCGCCGCCTCGCCCCGGTCCCCCGATCGGCCCAGCGCTGCGGGCCGCCGGGCCGCCGGGCCCCTAGCGTCGAAGCGCGAGCCACTCGTGGCCGGAAAGGAGGCGTCCATGCGCCGTCGTACCGGTGCAGCAGGCATAGCCGTCGCGATCGCCGCGATCGTGCCGCTGGCCGACCCCGCACCCGCCCAGGACCTCAGCTCGGGCCTGGAACAGGACTGCCGGAGCTTCACCTACCAGGAAGCGGTGCCGATCGGGCTGGACGAGGATCCGGGCAACCGGGATCCGGCGTGCCCGGACGCGCTGTACGAAGACCCGTCCGACGACGCCCCACTGGGCGAGGGCCGGCTCGACGGGGGCCGACTCGACGAGGACGGACTCGACGACGGGCGACTGGACGGGGGCCTGCCCGACGGAAGCGGACCGGGCCAGGTGCGACCGGACGAAAGCGGTCCCGACGAGGGCGGCCTCGATCCCGGCCGGCCCGGAGACGGCCGATTCGACGAGGCCCGACTCGATCAGAACCGGCCCGAGACGTCGCACTCCTCCGGCCAGGGGCCTTTCGGCCAGGGCGGCTTCCGTGAGATCCGGGAGGCGGACGGCGGCGCGGGCGGCGGCGCGGCGCATCAGCCCCGGGACCAGGACCCGACGATCTCCGCCACCTCCCTGCCGCGTCCGGCCACCACGGCGCCGGCCCCGGTCGTCACCACACCGGCGCCCGTGGCTTCCCCCGCCGTGACGCCGACGCTCGGTACACAGGGCGGCCTGGGCGGCGCCTCGGGCACCGGGCCCAGCGACTGGGACATCGGCATCGGCCTGACCTTCGTCACCGGCGCCGCGCTCGCGACGGGTTATGTGATCCGGCGCCGCCGCCGCGCCTGAGGCACGGCTCGGCCCGCGCGTGTCGGGGCCGTCCGGGTGGGCCCCCTCCGCCCGCGCGCCTGAGGCGCGGCTCGGGCCCGCGCGTCTCCGACCGCCCGGGGCGGGCCCCTCCGCCCTTACCGCACCAGCAGGTCGAGGAGCCGTTCCGTCTCGGCGGCCGGGTCGGCCGTGAGGCCGGTGTGGACGGGGCCCGGCTGGACGATGGTCGAGCGGGGCGCGATCAGCCAGCGGAACCGGCGGCCGGGATCGTCCCCGGCCGCCTGGCCCGCCGCGCCCCCTCCGGCGCACACGCCCTCCACGGCACGCAGCGCCGCCCGCACCCCGGGCAGGTCCGCCCGCGGGTCGAGGGCCAGCAGCCTGCCCTCGTCGAGGTGGGTGCGGGCACCGACGTACGACTTGGCCCGGCAGTAGACGAGTACGCCCGCGTTGACGCACTCCCCGCGCTCGACGCGCGGCACGACGCGCAGCAGCGCGTACTCGAAGACGTGGCGGTCGCTCACCGCTCCCCCTTGGCTCACTTGACGCGTTCGTGGATCGTGGCGGCCCGCGCGAGCAGGGGCCTGGCGTAGGCCCTGCGGAGGTCGTCGGGTGTGGCGAAGCCGGGTTCGTCGCGCAGCCAGACGTCGGGGATCTCGGCGGTGACCTCGGCGAGGAGTTCCTCGGTGACCAGCGGCGCGAGCGCGGCGGCGGCCGAGCGGACGTCCGGCGCGAAGCGGGCGAGGGCATGGTCGGCGGCGTCGTAGGGGCGGGCGGCGGAGGCCTCGGCGCCGGGCCAGTTGTGGTGCCAGATCATGGTGGCGCCGTGGTCGATGAGCCACGTCTGGCCGCGCAGGCGCAGCAGGTTGGGGTTGCGCCAGGAGCGGTCGACGTTGTTGACCAGCGCGTCGAACCAGACGATCCGTCCGGCCTCCTCGGCACTCACCTCGAAGGCGAGCGGGTCGAACCCGAGCGCGCCGGAGAGGAAGTCCATGCCGAGGTTGGTGCCGCCGCTCGACTTGAGCAGTTCCTGCACCTGCTGGTCCGGTTCGCCGAGGCCGAGCACCGGATCGAGGTCGACGGTCACCAGCCCCGGCACCCGGAAGCCCAGCCGGCGGGCGAGTTCGCCGCAGACCACCTCGGCGACGAGCGTCTTGCGGCCCTGTCCCGCGCCGGTGAACTTCAGGACGTAGGTCCCGAGGTCGTCGCCCTCGATGAGACCCGGCAGCGAGCCGCCCTCGCGCAACGGCGTGATGTAGCGGGTCGCGATGACTTCCTTGAGCATCGCCCCAGGTTACCGGCGTGGTGCGGACGCGCGGCACGTGGCCGGTGTGCGGCCGACAGCGAATCGACAGCCGTGTTTTACGCCCGCCCGACCGCCGGCCCGACAGCATCTCGGCACGGTCTGAACGGCACGCGACACGGGCCCGTACCTCTCGGCAGATCATCACGCGTCCCCCGGAAGGGAACCCCAGCATGACCAGCACACCGTTTCATCCCGCAGCGGGACCGGCCCGTCGTACCGTCGTGGCGGCGGCCGGAGCGGCGGGGCTCACCGCCGTGCTGGCCGCCTGCGGAGGCTCGGACGACGACGCTTCGAGCGACACCGGCACCGCCTCCTCCGGCTCCGCCTCCCAGGAGGCGGGCAGCAGCGGTTCGGGCGGCGGCGAGAACGCCGGGGCGGGGCCGGCGCTGGCGGCGACCGCAGACATCCCCGAAGGCGGCGGCAAGGTCTTCCCCGACCAGAAGGTGGTGGTCACCCAGCCCGCGGCGGGCGAGTTCAAGGCGTTCTCCGCCACCTGCACCCACCAGGGCTGCGCCGTGAAGAGCGTGTCGGACGGTGTCATCAACTGCCCCTGCCACAACAGCAACTTCTCGATCACCGACGGCAGCGTGCAGGGCGGCCCCGCGCCCGAGCCGCTGCCCGCCGTGCAGATCACGGTCAGCGGGGACTCGATCCGGCTGGCCGGATGACCGAGACGCAGCGTCGCGGGCGCCGGATCATGATGAGGCCCGGCGAGCTGGAGGCGTTCCTCACCACCCAGCGCACCTGCCGGGTCGCCACCGTCTCGGCCGACGGAGCCCCGCACGTGAGCACACTCTGGTTCGTCTGGGACGGCTCGTCGATGTGGCTGTACTCGGTCGTGCGCAGCAGGCGCTGGACGGACCTGCGGCGCAATCCGCGGGTGGCGATCGTCGTCGACACCGGCGAGGAGTACGACGAGTTGCGGGGCGCTGAGCTGTCCGGCCGGGTGGAGTTCGTGGGCGAGGCACCGCGCACCGGTGAGCTGTGCGCCGAACTCGACTTCCCGGAGACGCTGTTCGCCCGCAAGAACTTCGGTCTGCAGGAGATGCCGCACGACGGCCGGCACGCCTGGCTGCGGCTGACGCCGGAGAAGGTCGTCTCCTGGGACTTCCGCAAGCTGGCGTCCGTGTAGTCCGGCGCCCGCCCGGGAAGGCCCGGTCCGGCTCACCCCGCCCGGCCCACCTCCCGCGCCGTCGCCCGCAGCGCGTCCACCGCCGCCCGGATCGACGGGCGGCGGTCGGCGTCGGCGCGCCAGACGACGTACACGTGCCGGCGCACCCGCTGCTTCACCGGCACGGTGACGACCTCGGCGGGCATGGGACGGCGTCCGAGCAGCGGGGCGATGCACACGCCGAGCCCCGCGGCGACCAGTCCGAGCTGGGTGTGGGTCTCGGCGGCGCGGTGGCCGACGATCGGCTCGATGCCCTTCGAACGCAGCGTGAACATCAGCCACTCGTGGCAGAACTCGCCCTCGCCCCAGGTGATCCACTCGTCCTCGGCGAACTCGGCGAGGTCCACCTCGTCCCGGCCCGCGAGCCGGTGGCCGACGGGCAGGGCGACGTCGGCGGGGTCGTCGAGGAGCGGCGCCTTGACCAGGCCGTCGGGCAGCGGCATCGGCTTGTTGTACCAGTCGAGTACGACGGCCAGGTCCAGGTCGCCGCGGACCACGCCGCTGATGCCGCGCTCCGGCTCCAGCTCCGAGGAGCGGATGCGCAGCGCGGGGTGCTCGGCGCGCAGGGTGGCCAGTGCGGCGGGGAAGAGTCCGCGGGCGGCCGTGGGGAACGCCGACAGCCTCAGCTCGCCCGCCACCTGTCCGCGCTGCGCCTCCAGGTCGGCCTGGGCCAGCTCGACCTGGGAGAGGATGCGGGCCGCGTGCTCGGCGAGCAGCCGCCCGGCGTCCGTGAGGCGAACGCCACGCCCGTTCTTGGCGAGGAGCTGCTGACCGGCTTCGCGCTCCAGCTTGGCCATCTGCTGGGAGACGGCCGACGTGGTGATGTGCAGGCCGGCGGCGGCGCCGCTGACCGATCCGTGCCGGGCGAGGGCGTCGAGGGTCCGCAGGCGCTCCAGGTTCAACATGTAAGTGATACTACGAGATATTCGGTGCGAAATCTCGATTGTGCTACGAGAACGACTGCCTCATCGTTGCCTGCATGAGCAGCAGCGTCCCGTCCTCCTCCGCCCCCTCCACGCCCCGCCGCGTCCTCGACTGGCGGCTGCGCTTCGGGCTCCTCTCCCTCGTGTGGGGTTTCAGCTTCCTCTTCATGAAGGTGGGCACCGAGAGTTTCGCCCCGTTCCAGGTGACGCTCGGGCGGCTGGCCTTCGGCACGGCGGTGGTCGCGGCGGCGATGGCGGTGAAGCGGGAGCGGCTCCCGCGCGGGGCGTGGACGTGGGTGCACCTGGCGGTCGCCGGGTTCCTCCTCAACGCGCTGCCGTTCTCCCTGTTCGCCTTCTCGGAACTGACGATCCCGTCGTCACTCGCGGGCATCTGCAACGCGACCTCGCCGCTGTGGGGCATGGCCCTGTCGCTGGTCGCGCTGTCCGAGGACCGGCCGACGCGACGCCGGGTGGCCGGCCTGGGCATCGGCTTCCTCGGCGTCCTGACGGTGCTGGGCGTCTGGCAGGGCTTCGACGGCCTCGACGTCACGGGCACGGCGCTGGCCCTGCTGGCCTCGCTCAGCTACCCGGTCGGCTGGATCTACGTCCGCCGCACCCTGGCCGGCTCCAGCCACTCCCACCTCTCGCTGACCGGCGCCCAACTGGGCCTGGCCACGCTCCAACTGGTCGTCGTGACACCGCTGTTCACCTCGGTGCCGACCGGCTTCCCGGCGCTTCCCCTGCTGGCGGTCGCGGCCCTGGGCGTCGTCGGAACCGGGCTCGCCTTCCTGATCCAGTACGACCTGGTCGCCGAGGTCGGCCCGACGACGGCGCAGATGGTCACCTATTTCACCCCGGTCATCGCCACGGCCGCGGGCGTCGCACTCCTCGACGAGTCGCTGTCCTGGTCGACTCCGGTCGGCGCGGTGACCGTCCTCGCCGGGGCGGCACTGACCCAGTCCCGGCCCAGGAGCGACCGGGGCGAGGCCGCGCCCGCGCCGACGCCGGCGCCCCGGACATCGACGCCGGTACGTCGAGGGTCGCGGCTCTGAGGAGCGGGGCCGTTCAGACGTAGCTCCGCGGCGGCCCGACCCCCGGCCCCACCGCCGCCGCGACCGCCGTCGCCAACGGCCCGAAGTCGTCCTCCCCCAGGGTCGAGACGGTGATCCTGATGCCGGGCGGGGCGCTCAGGCGGAAGCGGGCGCCGGGGGCCACGGCCCACCCGGCGTGCAGGAGCCGGGCGACGGCGCCGGTCTCGTCCGGCACCGGGATCCACACGTTCATTCCGCTGCGCCCGTACCCGGCGACCCCGTGTTCCGCGAGGGCACCGAGGAGCGCGTCCCGGCGCCGCCCGTACACCTCCGCCACCGCGCGGGCGTCCACCGCGCCGTCGGCCCACAGCCGGGCCACGGCCCGCTGGGTGATGCGGCTGACCCAGCCGGGGCCGAGCCGCTGCCGGCCCCGGACCCGGTCCAGCGTGACGGGGTCGCCGACAAGCACGGCGAGCCGCAGGTCGGGGCCGCAGGCCTTGGCGGCCGAGCGGACGAAGGCCCAGCTGTGGGTCGTACCGGCGAGGGGGTGCAGCGGGAGGTCGACGATGCCGTGGCCGTGGTCGTCCTCGACGAGCAGCGTCTCGGGATGGTCGCGCAGCACCGACCGCAGGGCACCCGCGCGTGCCGCGCTCACCGCCGCGCCCGTCGGGTTCTGCGCGCGGTCCGTGACCACCAGGGCGCGGGCGCCGGCCGCGAGGACCCGGCGTACGTCCTCGGGCAGCGGCCCCTGGTCGTCGACTTTGACGGCGACCGTGCGCAGGCCGAGCGCGGGCACCAGGTCGAGGAGGCTGCCCCAGCCCGGGTCCTCGACGGCGACGGCGTCCCCGGGCTTGAGATGGGCCGCGAGGACCCGCTCCATCCCGTCCAGCGATCCGGACGTCACCGCCACGGGTCCGTCCGGCACACCGTCGGCGTCCAGCTCGGTCCGGGCGACGCGGGCCAGCTCCGGATCGACGGGCGCGTGGCCGTACAGCACCGGTTCACGGTCGCCCTGTCCGGCGGCGGCGGCGAACACCGGGCCCAGCGCGGGCAGCAGCACCGGGTCCGGGTTGCCGTCGGACACGTCGCGCACACCCTCGGGCACCTCGACGCGGATGAACTCCCGTCCGGTGGTGGCCGGTTTCGCGCGTACCCGGCTGCCCCGCCGCCCGGCCGTCTCGATGACCCCGCGCTCGCGCAGGGTGCGGTAGGCGGCGGCAACGGTGTTCGGGTTCACCCCGAGCCGCTGCGCCAACTCCCGCATCGGCGGCAGCGGTTGCCCCGGTTCCAGCTCCCCCGAGCCCACCGCACGCTCGACGCTCGCGGAAATCTCCGCAGCACCCCGCCCTGTGATCCGATACTCTCCTAGCACAAAGAAGATTATGCACTAGTGCAATGGAGGACGCCATGCAGGGGACCACGGGGACGCCGTCGCAACCGACCGACACCTATCCGCCCACCGGCCGCACCGTCCCCACCCGCTCGCCCGAGCGGGCCGCGTACGACAAGGAGCTGGTGCACTCCATACTCGACGAGGGGTACGTGTGCCACCTCGGCTTCGTCCGCGACGGCGCCCCGGTGGTCCTGCCGACCCTGTACGGCCGGGTGGGCGAGCGGCTCTATGTGCACGGCTCGACGGGCTCGCGCCCGCTGCGGATGACGGGCGCGGCCGACCCGGGGCTGCCGGTGTGCCTGACGGTGACGCACGTGGACGCGCTGGTGCTGGCCCGCTCCGCCTTCCACCACTCGATCAACTACCGGTCGGTGGTGGTGCACGGCACGGCGTACGAGGTGACGGACCCGGAGGAGCGGCGCACGGCTCTGGACGCCCTGGTCGACCACGTCGTCCCGGGCCGCTCCCGCGACTCGCGGCCGGCCGACAAGAAGGAGCTGGCCGCCACCGCCGTGATCCGCCTCGACCTGAACGAGGTCTCCGCCAAGCTCCGCACCGGCGGGGTGAACGACGAACCGGAGGACCTCGCCCTCCCGCACTGGGCCGGCCTGGTCCCGTTGCGCAAGGGGTACGGGACTCCGGTCGCCGACCCGGGCCTGGACCCCGCCACCGCACTGCCCGACTACCTGTCGGCCCCGTGACACCGGCCCGCGCGGGAGGCGCAGAGGCCCCGGACCTGGGCCCCCGCCGTCACGCCGGCGTCGGTCGCGTCCGCGCCTGCCTCACCTCCCGCGCCGCCCGGGTCTCCGCCACCGCCAGCCCCGCGACCGAGCCGAGCATCAGCAGCGTGCCCGCCAGGGTCGCCGCCGTGAGGTGCTCGCCGAGCAGCAGGACGGCGAGCGCCGCCGCGCTGACCGGCTCGAGAAGCATGATCACGGAGACGGTCGCGGACCGGACGACGGCCGCGCCGGCGAAGTAGAGCCCGTAGGCGAGGGCGGTCGGGACGGCCGCGACGTACGCGAGGAGCCACAGCAGCCGGACCGGTTCGGCGGTGTGCGGCACCAGGCCCTCGGCCAGGGCGAGCGGCAGCAGGCACAGGCTCGTGACGGCGAACGCCCCGACGGACGTGGCCGCGGCGTCCGCCCCGCCGTCCCTCCCCCACCAGCGGGTGAGCAGCGTCATCACCGAGTATCCGGCGGCGGACAGCAGCGCGAGGAGTACGCCCGGCAGGCGGACGGCCGTACTCCCGCCGCCGAGGACAAGCACCACGAGCCCGGCGAGCGCGCCGACGACGGCCGCGGCGCCGCCCGCTCCCAGGTGTTCACCGAGGGCCAGGCGCGCGCCGAGGGCGATCAGGACGGGCCCCGCGCCGAGGGTGACGACCGTGGCCACGGCGAGCCCGGTGGACTGGACGGCGGCGAAGTAGGCGGTCTGGAACACCGCGAGCCCGAGACCGGTGACGACGGCCCGCAGCGCCTTGCGCGCGAACGGGTCACGGACGGCCGGGCGCACCCGCGGGCGCAGCGGGCGGGCGGCGAGCAGCAGGACGAGCCCCACCGCGCAGCGCCAGAACGACAGGGCCACGGGGCCCATGTCGCTGGCACGGTAGACCAGCGAGGCGGCGGCGCCGGCGGTGCCCCAGGCGACACCGGCGACGATCAGATAGAGGAGGCCACGCCCGACGGGCAGGCCGGAGACGGCATTCGACACGAGTTCTCTCCGCAGACGCGCACGAGGCGCGGAAGTTCGAGGCGGCCCCGAATCACCGGGGCGCGGGGACCTTCGTCCGCGGGCAGCACCGTCCGGCCCGGCGACTGCGCGCCGGGCTCGTCACAGGGGCCCGCCTCAGGCGGCCGGAGGCGGGAGGACGAGTGCGTCGGCATGCATGATCCGCACCTTAGGTCGCCGTTCCCCGGCTGGACAACTCCCTTTCGGGGCCCCCGCCGGCCACCGGGGCCGCCGAGCCCTTCGCCGGAGTCGACGACTGGGCGATGAGGGCGCCGGCCAGCACCACGACGCCGCCGACGATCTGCGGGGCGGAGAGGTGCTCGCCGAGCAGCACCCAGGCCAGGACGGTCGCGATGACCGCTTCGAGACAGGCCACGACTCCGGCGACCTGCGGCGACAGCCGGCGCACGGCGACGATGCCGGTGACGTAGGCGAGCACCGTCGCGATGAGCACGATCCAGGCCAGCAGCAGGGACGCTGCGACGGGTGTTCCGTCCATGGGGGCGGTGCCGGCGAGGACGGACCAGTCCATCGACCAGGGCCGGGCGACGACGGTGAGCACCACCGCCCCGACGAGCAGACCGTAGGCGATGACCCCGAGCGGGTCGGGCGCCTCGTCGCCGGCGTCGCTGCCCTGGTCGGACAGGACGAAGTAGCCGACCTGGCAGCAGGCGGCGCCGAGCGCGAGCAGCAGTCCGAGGGCGTCGAAGCCCAGTCCCGACCAGACCTCGACGACGCAGGCGAGCCCGCCGACCGCCAGGACCACGCCGAGCGCGGCGGCCCGCGTGACCGGCCGCCGCTGCACGAACCGCACCCAGCCGAGGACCAGGGCGGGCGCCAGGTACTCGACCAGCAGGGCGACACCCACGGGGATGCGCGAGATGGCGGCGAAGTAGCAGGCCTGCACACCGGCCACGGCGAGCAGGCCGTACCCGGCGACCAGTGCGGGGCGGCGGCGCAGCAGCGCGCGGTGGCGCACGGTGAGCGGCAGCATCACCAGGGCCGCGCCGGCCACGCGCAGCCAGACCACGTGGAGCGGATCGAGTCCGGCCTCGATCAGCGGTTTGGCCGCGACTCCGGAGCCTCCGAAGGCGACCGCGGAGGCGAGTGCCAGGCCGAGCCCGGTGCTCTTGCCGCGGTTGCCGCGGGCGCTGTCAGACGTATGCACCGGCACATGATGACAGGGGTCGACATGACCGTCACCCCCAATGACACCTGTCTCACCGACTGGACGGCCGAGCGGCCCCGTGGGCGGAGACGAGCGAGGCGGACGAGCGAGGCAGACGAGCGTGGGAGACGAGCGAGGCGGACGAGCGTGGGAGACGAGCGTGGGAGGGGCGGCTCAGGATGTCGACTCGAAGTGGCTCTCCACCCGGGCGAGCACGGCGTGCGGCTCGACGGCGGCGCGGGCCAGCACCTCGACGGCGCGCGTGCGCGGGTCCGCGACCAGGGCGGCGAGCAGGTCCACGCCACCGGCCCGGGCCGCCCCGCGCCGGGCCGCCCGTACCCAGGCGTCCTCCATGGCAGCCGCGGCCGGCGGGGAGAACCCGGCGGCGCCGGTCACGACGGGCACGGCGCCGGAGTCCTCGACGGTGCTCTGCCAGCGCAGGCCGTAGCCGATGCTGCGCTGCACGAGGTAACCGAGGACGCGGGCGACCCGGGGCCCTTCCCCGAGGAGCGCACGGGCCTCGGCGTCGCACTCCAGCAGCGAGTGCAGCAGATGGGCCGTGTCGATCTGCCGGTCCCCGTCCCGCACCGCCCGGCGGCGGGCACCGGAGACCGCCGAGGCCAGTTCCGCGCTGAACCGATCGTCGAGGTCGGTGCCGTCCGGCCACCGGCCGCCTTGCTCACCGGCCGACTGCCGGGGGATACAGGGTTGCACGTCTCCCAGCTCACCAGTCCCTCGGAGCCCGGTCATCCCCGGGGGGAAGCATTTCGCCGTCCCACACAAAGTGGACCCGCCCGGACGGAATCTCCTCCTTACGGATGAGATCAGGCCGTTTCGGCCGACCAGGCGCGCGCCTCCTTGCCACGCGCCCCCCGGGGCAACCGAACCGTGTCCTCGCGGGTCGAACAGGGGCATGAGGAGCAGGTGCTGGCTGGTGGCACTGCCCGCCGTCGACGGCAGGCAGTATGTGTACCGGGTGGACGCCCCGGCGGAGGCGCTGCTCGCCGACCTGTTCTGGGAGGCGTGGCACTGCCACGACGAGAGCGCCTTCCCGCGCGCGTGGGACGTCTTCGACGCGGCCGTGATACGGCGGGTCGACTGAGCACCCCGACGAGCCCTCCCCACGAACGCCCGTGCACACGACCGTGCTCCACGAACGCCCGCGCACACGACCGTGCCCCGCGGATCCACTCCGCGGGGCACGGCCCTCTTCGTCAGTCCTTGTCGGCGAGGATGTCGTCAGTCCCTCGTCGGCGAGGATGTCGTCAGTCCTCGTCGGCGAGGATCAGGTACAGCTTCTTGCGGGCGTCGCCGATGACGGCGAGCGCCTTCTCCCGCTGCTCCTTGCTGCCGGTCTTCCAGACCTGGCCGAAGGCCTCCATCAGTCCGAAACCGGCCTGCCGGATGTCGTTGAGAGCCTCCCAGTCGACGCCCCGCGAGGCCTCTTCCCAGGGCGCTTCCGGGCCTTCCTCGGCCGCGGTGCGGCCCGCCTCGGTGAGCGCGAAGAGCTTCTTGCCACCCTCGCTCTCGCTGGCGATCAGCCCCTCGTCCTCCAGCAGCTGGAGGGTGGGGTACACCGAGCCGGGGCTGGGCTTCCACGCCCCGCCGCTGCGCTCGGCGATCTCCTGGATCATCTCGTAGCCGTGCATCGGCCGGTCCTTCAGGAGGGCCAGGATCGACGCCCGTACGTCGCCTCGCCGTGCCCTTCCCCTCGGACCGCCGCGACCTCGGCCACCCCAGGGCCCGCCGTGGCCGAAGCCCGGCCCGAAGGGACCACCGGGGCCACCGCCGGGGCCGCCCGGCCCGAAGGGGCCGAACGCCGCACGCCGGCCGTCGAAACCGCCTCGGCCGAAGGAACCGAAGGGGCCCCCTTCTCCGTGGCCGGGGCCGTTTCCACCGTGTCCACGCTCGTATCCGTGGTTGCGCATCGCCATCACTCCATTCAGTCGTTGATCTGTCACGATACCTCAACGATATATCGGAACGCATGCCCTGGCAAGCCCCTGCCGAACGCTCGGCCGCCCTGTGACGGCGAACCTCGAGCGTGTGCCATCGATCTTTGCCGGACGCGAATTCGTGCCATCGATGCGTGAGTGGGTGAGTCACCGGCCGTGGGGCGGGGATCGCGCTCCCCTGCTGGTGCGAGTGGGACGTGGGCGGTGTAGAGAGGAGTCATGTCGCAAGGTCTCGACGGACTTGCTCGGCCGGCGCGGGCGGGCGGGCGGGGCCATGGTCGCGATTCCGGTCGCGTGGATCGTTGTGATCTCCGTGATCGACGTCCTTGCACCACCCCACATCCATCTGGGTCCGCTGCTTGTCGCAGCCCCGGCGATCACGCCGTCGTTCGGTGGGCCCCGGACGGTCGGTCTGGTGGCCGCGCTGGCGGTGATCGCACAGACGATCATCGGGGTGCTGCGCGATCCGGACGAACTGCTCTCGGCCAACCACGAGGCACAGATCCTTGCTCTGGTACTGGTCGGAGCGAGCTTGGTCATCTTCTGTGTACTGCGAGACCGTCGCGCCAGAGAACTGGCGCAAGTCCGGTACGTGTCCGAGGCCGCTCAGCGTGTGGTCCTGCCTCCACTGCCCAAACGGCTCGGCCCGCTGCGCACCGCCTCCCTGTACCTCGCCGCCGAGGCGGAGGCCCAGATCGGCGGGGATCTGTACGCGGCGGCACGCACCGTCTCCGGCACCCGGTTGATCGTCGGCGACGTCCGGGGCAAGGGGATGACCGCGGTCGGGGACGCGGCGCTGCTGATCGGAGCCTTCCGCGTCGCGGCTCACCGTCGGGCGACCCTGGACGAGTTGGTGGCCTACCTCGACCGAAGCGTGTGCTGGGAGTTGATGGAGCCGGGGGAAGCGGGCCGCTTCGGCGAGACGTTCATCACCGCCACCATTCTGGAGATCCCCGACCGGAGCGGCCAGGTACGGATGATCTCCTGCGGGCACCCGCCGCCGATCGTCCTGCGCGGGGGCCGGCCGATGACGATGAGCGCTGCTCGCCCCGCACCACCGCTGGGGCTGGGTGAACTGGCAGACCCGCGGTACCACGTGGAGAGCTTCCCGTTCGAGCCGGGGGATCTCCTGCTGCTGTACACGGATGGCGTCACCGAGGCCCGGGACCCCGACGGCACCTTCTACCCGCTGGCCGAGCGCATCACCGGCTGGACCGAGAACGACAGCGACGCCTTCCTCGACCGCTTCCGGCGCGACCTGCTGCACCATGTCGGCGGACACCTGGACGACGACGCCGTCATGATCGCCATTGAGCGCCCCGCCGTGCACCAGACCTGATCACCCGATCTCGACGGGCACCGTGTCCTCGCCGTCGACCTTCCCGGACACGGCCGCTCCCCGAGCGCCTCTCCCTGGACCGTCCGCACGTGGTGCGGGACATCGCGGACACCCTCGAGGCCCACGGCGTGCCGGAGACCGTCGTGGTGGGCCATTCCCTCGGTGGACTGATCGCCGTCGAGTACGCCCGGGCGGCCCCGGAGCGGGCCCGCGCCCGGGCCGCGGTGAACCTCGACGGCTTCTGGTGGGGGCCGGAACAACCGGGCGCCGAGCAGGTGGGTGAGGGCCTGCTCACGCTCGCCGGGGCGATCGCGCCACCCGGTACCTCGACGACAAGGGCGCCGACGCCGCTCGGTTCGGGATTCCCGCCGGCCGTGCGGAGGCCGCCGCCCGCACGGCCGCCCGTCCGCTGCCCGACGGCAGGTGGCAGACGCTGCCTGAACGGGCGGAGGCACTGCAGGTCCTCGACGAACTGCGCGCCTCGGCTCGCTCGGGGTCACCCCGTGGCTGGACGGGATCGACGTCCCGCTGCTGCGGGCCGGCCGACGGCTGCCGCCCACGCCCGGCATGGAGTGGTTCGACGAGTTCAACGCCCGGTTCGGGCGGGAGGTCTGCGACGAACCGACCGCGCTCTCCCGCGCCCGGCCGACGATCGAAGTCAGCCGCGCCGACGCCACTCACATCATGCCCTTGGAGGCCCCGGCAGCGGTGGCATCACTGATCACCGGGTTCGTCCGAGCTCTGGAGTCACCTCGATCACCTCGATGAGCCTGCGCAGCTTGTGCCGCGCACGCGGTGCGTGGGAGCGCCTCGCGAGGCGCGAGAGGTCTGCGTGCGGGCGGTGAGCCGGAGAGGGTTACCCGTCCGGGCTCGGTGCCGGCACGCCGCCGCTGATCATCAGCTGCTGCTGCATGCGCGGCATGCTGGCAGAACCCCGCCGTCGTCCGTCGGGACATCGCACCGTGCGGACGGACGACGGCGGTGGGTTCGCGTGTCGCGTCAGCGGGTCGGGGCCGGCAGGCGCAGGCGGCCGTCGTGGACCTCGGCCACCCGGTCGACGGCCGCGAGGTGGGTGCGGTCGTGGGTGACCAGGACGGTGGCGCTCGCCTGCTGGCGGGTGAGGCGGGTGATCAGGTCGATGACGGCGGCGCCGCGCTCGTGGTCGAGGGCGCTGGTGGGTTCGTCGACCAGGAGGACGGTGGGGTCGTTCATCAGGGCGCGCGCGAGGGCGACGCGCTGGCGCTGGCCACCGGAGAGCTGGTGGGGACGGCGGCCCGCCTGGCCGGCCAGGCCGACCGCGTCGAGGAGCTCCATCGCCCGGCCCCGGGCGGTGCGGGGCTTGCGGCCGTCGATCTGGGCCATGACCTGCAGTTGTTCGGCGGCGGTGAGGGAAGGCAGCAGGTTGGGCTGCTGGAAGACGATGCCGATCCTGTCGCGGCGCAGAGCGGTCAGCTCGCCACGGCTCAGGCCGGTGGTGGGGATGCCGTCGACGGTGACGGTCCCGGCGTCGGGGGTGATGAGGGTGGCGGCGACGGCCAGCAGGCTGGACTTGCCGGATCCGGAGGGGCCGACCACGGCGGTCAGGCTGCCCCTGGGGACCTCCAGGCCGACCCGGTCGAGCGCGGTCAGGCGGTCCTCGCCGTCGGCGTAGGTGAGGGTGACGTCGGTCAGGTTCAGGCTCATCGGGCGCTCCCCAGGGCGGTCAGCGGGTCGACGGAGGTGATCCGGCGGATGGACAGGGCGGCGCCGAGGGCGCCGAGGACGACCATCACGACGGCCGGGAGGAGGACGGTCGCGGGAGTGAGGAGGAACGGCACGGCCGAGCCCGCGACGAGCGCTCCCAGGGCGGCGGCGACGCCGGTGCCGATCAGGGTGCCGCCGACCAGCAGGACGACGGCCTGGCCCAGGGCGTCCTTGAGGAGGGCGGCCGTGGAGGCACCGAGCGCCTTGAGGACGGCGACGTCGCCGCTGCGCTGAATCGTCCACACGGTGAAGAAGGCGCCGATGACGAGGGCGGAGATGGCGAACAGGAAGCCGCGCATCAACTGCAGGGAGCCGTTCTCGGAGGTGTAGGAGCCGATCGCGGACAGCGAGTCGTCCGTGGCGACCGTCCTGGTGCCGGCCTGCTCGTCGAGGGCCGCCACGTCGGCCCCGGAGGTGGTGTTCAGGGCGATGACGGTGGCGGTGGGCCCGTCCGCACCGCCGCCGGCGGGAGGCGCTGCCTTCCGCCACACGTCCAGGCTGGTCCAGACGACCGGGGTGTGGCTGAAGAAGGCGTCCCCCTCCACGGCGGCCACCCTCAGCCGCTGCCCGGCCAGGGCGAAGGAGTCACCGGTCCGCACACCGAGGTCGTCGGCGGCCGTGGTGGACAGCACCGCCGCGCGGTCGTCGATGCTGCCGCCGTCGGGGGCGAGGCGGGAGCCGGGCCGCACGCCGAAGGCGGAGACCCCGCTGCTCCGGTCGCCCGCGGTGGCCTTGGTGGTGGTGATGCCCAGCGGTTCGGCGCCCTCAACGCCGGGGGCCTCGGACCACTGCCGCCACTGCCGCTCGGTGACCGTGGAGTCGGCGTACGACAGGTCACCTCCGCCACGGGGCGCCTGGAAGGCGATCCGGTCGGCGGGCAGTCCCGTGATCGCGGAGGTGTTCTGCCGTCCGAGTCCCGCCGTCAGGCCGGACAGCAGCCCCACCAGCAGGGTGATCAGCACGATGACGGTCCCCATCAGGGCGAAGCGCCCCTTGGCGAACTTGAGGTCTCTCCAGGCGACGAACACGGTCTCGGCCTGTCCTTTCCGGCGGTGGAAGCGGTACGACCCCACCGTCGCCGCCGGCCCCCCTCCCGCGCGTCCGGCACAGGACGGCACTTGACGGGCCAGAAGACGGCACCCGGGTTGTAACTTTCGATGGAGGTTCCCGGCGCCTGCCTTTCGTAGCCTGGGACGCACTGTGAACGCTTCCGCCCCCGCCCTGACCCCGACCACCCGGGCCCTGGCCTGGTGCCTGCACCTGCTGGTCGTCGGTCTGCTCGTCCTGGTCGCCGCCCGCGCCGTGACGGACGGCCGGTCCCACGCCGGACCGATCGTCGCCGCCGCGGTGGTGTGCGGCCTGGTGTACGCGGCCGGTCCGGTCCTGCCCAGCGTCCGTCTCGTCCGGCAGGTCGCCGCCTGGTGGCTGGCCGCCGTGGGTGCCGTATGGCTGGTGCTGCTGGGGCTGTCCCCCGAGGCGGTGTGGGTGGCCTTCCCGCTGTACTTCCTCCAGCTCCACCTGCTGTCGCGCCGGGCCGGCCTGGCCGCCGTGACCGCCACCGCCGTGGCGGCCGTCGCCGGGTACGCCGCCCACACCGGCTCCTTCGGCCCGGCCATGGTGATCGGTCCCGCGCTCGGCGCCGCCGTCGCCGTCGCGGTGGTGTGGGGCTACCAGGCGCTGTACCGCGAGAGCGAGCGGCGCAGGCTGCTGATCGAGGAGCTCACCGCCACCCGCGCCGATCTCGCGCGGGCCCAGCACACCGCCGGCGTGCTCGCCGAGCGCGAGCGGCTGGCCCGCGAGATCCACGACACCCTCGCCCAGGGCCTGTCCAGCATCCAGTTGCTGCTGCGCGCCGCCGAGCGCGCCCTGCCCGAGCGGCCGGGCGTCGCCGCCGGCCACGTCGTGGCGGCGCGGCAGGCCGCCGTGGACAACCTCGCCGAGGCCCGCCGCTTCGTCGCCGCCCTGACCCCGCCCGCGCTGGAGGGCACCACCCTGGCCGGTGCCCTGGAACGCCTGTGTGCCACGACATCCGCCCGGCACCGGGTCACCGCCCGCTTCCACCTCGCCGGCGCCCCGGTCCCGCTGCCGACCGCCCACGAGGTCGCCCTGCTGCGCATCGCCCAGTCGGCCCTCGCCAACACCGTCCGCCACGCCGACGCCACCACGGCCGAGGTCACCCTCAGCCACGTCGGCGACCACGTCGCCCTGGACGTCTTCGACGACGGCACCGGCTTCGATCCGAACGAGCTGCCCCCTGCCGACCCCGAAGCGGGCGGCTTCGGCCTGGCCGCCATGCGGGCCCGCCTGGACGCCCTCGGCGGCACCCTGACCATCGAGTCCGCGCCCGGCCACGGCACCGCCCTGGCCGCCCGGCTGCCCCTCACCCCGCCCACCGAGCCCGAGGCCCGCCCGTGACCGACACCACCCCCATCCGCCTGCTCCTGGCCGACGACCACCCCGTGGTCCGGGCCGGGCTGCGCGCCGTACTGGAGACCGAGCCCGGCATGGTCGTGGTGGCCGAGGCGGCCACCGCCGAGGAGGCCGTCGCACGCGCCGCACGCGGCGACATCGACGTCGTGCTGATGGACCTGCAGTTCGGCAAGGGCATGAACGGCGCCGAGGCCACCGCCGCCATCGCCGCCCGCCCCGAGGCCCCGCGCGTGCTGATCGTCACGACGTACGACTCCGACGCCGACACCCTGCCCGCCATCGAGGCCGGCGCCACCGGCTACCTCCTCAAGGACGCACCGCCCGAGGACCTGGCCGACGCGGTGCGCACCGCCGCCGCCGGCCGCACCGCCCTCGCGCCCGCCGTCGCCGACCGGCTCATGAACCGGCTGCGCACCCCCGGCACCACCTTGACCCGGCGCGAGACCGAGGTCCTGGCCCTGGTGGCCGGCGGTCTGTCCAACCAGGCCATCGGGCACCGTCTCCACCTCACCGAGGGCACCGTCAAGTCCCACCTGGCCCGCATCTACGCCAAGCTCGACGTCGACTCGCGCACCGCCGCCGTCGCCACCGCGACGTCCCTCGGCCTGATCCGCCGCTGACCGTGCACGAGCGTGGGAGGAGGCGGCGAAAGGCGGTCCAGCACTCCGCGATTGGCCTTGGCCCGCGGCTTCGGACACCGTCTAGCGTCGGGACATGCGCATCCGAATCGTCGACGCCTTCACCGACCGCCCCTTCGCCGGCAACCCCGCAGGGGTCCTGCTCCTCGACGCCTTCCCCGACGACGACCGGCTCCAGCGGGTCGCCCAGGAGGTCAACCACTCCGAGACGGCGTTCGCCCACCGGCTGCCCGCGGGCGGCGAGGCCGACTGGGCGCTGCGCTGGTTCACGCCGGCCACCGAGGTGGCGATGTGCGGCCACGCGACGCTCGCCACGGCCCATGTCCTGCACACCACCGGCGCCCACGAGGGACCGGTTCGGTTCGCCACCCGCAGCGGGGTCCTGACCGCGACACCTCGCGAGGACGGTTCGATCACCCTGGACTTCCCGACGGCGCCGCTCACCCCGGTCGAAGCCCCGGCGGGTGTCGCCGAAGCCCTGGGTGCCGAGCCCCGCACCGTCGTGGACACCGGGCCGAACATCGGCGACCTGCTGGTCGAGGTCGCCGACGAGAAGACGGTCCGCGGCCTGGCGCCGGACCTCGAGGCACTGGCCTCCCACTCCGAGCGCGGCATCATCGCCACCGCCCGCGCGGAGGACCCCGCCCGTGGCTACGACTACGTCTCCCGCTGCTTCTTCCCCAACGTCGGCATCGACGAGGACCCGGTCACCGGCAGCGCCCACACGGCGCTGGCGCCCTTCTGGTCCGAGCGTCTCGGCCGCCCCGACCTCACCGGGCTCCAGGCGTCGTCCCGCTCCGGCCGGGTGCGCACGGAACTGCGCGGCGGGCGCACGCTGCTGAGCGGGCACGCGGTGACGGTGATCGACGGCGAGCTGCTGGCCTGACCCCGCGCGGGCGCGGGGGGCCGCGCGGTCACGCCGTCGGGAGCCAGTCCACCTTGCCGGCGAGCAGCCCGTAGCCGACGAAGGCCCCGATGTCGAGCAGCGAGTGCGCCACCACCAGCGGCCCCACGCGCCCCCAACGGCGGTACAGGTAGACGAACACGACGCCCATCACCATGTTGCCGACGAACCCGCCGATCCCCTGGTAGAGGTGGTACGACCCGCGCAGCACCGAGCTGGCCGCCAGCGACGCGCCCGCTCCCCAGCCGAGCCGGTCGAGCCGGCGCAGCAGGTAGCCGACGACGATGACCTCCTCCAGGACGGAGTTCTGCACCGCCGAGAGGATCAGGACGGGGTACTTCCACCACACGTCGGGCAGGGCCTCGGGCACCACGGTGAGGTTGAAGCCGAGGCCGCGGGCGGCGAGGTAGAAGGCGATGCCGGTGCTGCCGATGACGGCGGCGACGGCGGCCCCGCGGCCCAGGTCGGGCCACGGGCGGGTGCGGTCGAAGCCGAGGGCGCGCAGACTGCGCCCCTCACGCAGCAGGAAGTGCGCGACGAGGGCGACCGGGACGAGGGCCGTGGTGATCCCGAAGAGCTGCCAGGCCAGGTCGAGCCAGGGACGGCCGGGCGCCGCGGAGGCGTTGAGGGTGGCCGCCTGGTCCTTGAGCCCGCCGGGCCGGGTGACCGAGCCGATGAAGCTGATGAGGGCGGACACGCCGCTCGCGCCGAGCGAGAGCGCCAGGACGAGCAGCGTCTCGTCCCGCAGGATCCGCCGCGCAAGCCGCTCCTCGGTCAATGACCGCTCGTCGAGTCGCTTCTGGGGGAACGCATCGTCCACCGGGCCCGCCTCCGCCATGCACACCTGCCTCCAGCTGGGACGTCACAGCTTGCCCGATCAGTATGGGGCGGCGCGCGGCGGGGGCGGGCCCGGCGGCGGTCAGCTCAGCGGCACCGTCTCCGGCAGCCCCACCGGCCACAGGTGCACGGGGTCCCCCTCGCGCATCAGCTCGACGTAGCGGCGGGTCGTGGCGGCCAGCGCGGCCTCCCGGGACAGGCCCGCCTCCAGCGCCCGGTGGAACGTGGCCGCCTGCCAGGAGGCGCCGTTGACCCGGCGCCGGCACCGCTCCTCGATCACGCCGAGGTAGAAGTCCCGGTCGGCGGGCTCCACGCCCCACGCGTCGAGACCGGCCTCGGCGAGCGGCAGCAGTTCGTCGCGCACGAGGACAGCGGCGTCGACCTCGGTGGTGCCGCCGAGGCGACCCCGCCGGGGCCACTCGAAGCGGGCGTCGATGCCGTGGCGGCACGCGGCCTCGAAGTTCGCGGCGGCGGCCTCGAACGGCAGCCGGGTCCACACCGGCCGGGGCTCCTCGGCGAGTGCGCGCACGACCCCGTAGTAGAAGGCGGCGTTGGCGATGACATCGGTGACGGTGGGGCCGGCGGGCAGGACGCGGTTCTCGACGCGCAGGTGCGGGACGCCGTCGGCGATGTCGTAGACGGGACGGTTCCAGCGGTAGACGGTGCCGTTGTGCAGGACGAGTTCGGAGAGCGAGGGCACGCCGCCGGCGTCGAGGACGTCCAGCGGGTCCTCCTCGTCGCAGATCGGCAGCAGCGCGGGGAAGTAGCGCCGGTTCTCCTCGAAGAGGTCGTACGCCGAGGTCACCCACCGTTCCCCGAACCAGGTGCGCGGTCGCACACCCTGGGCCTGGAGTTCGGGCGGGCGGGTGTCGGTGGACTGCTGGAACAGCGGGGGCCGCGACTCGCGCCACAGTTCGCGGCCGAAGAGGAAGGGTGCGTTGGCGCCGAGGGCGATCTGCGCGGCGGTGACGGCCTGGGCCGCGTTCCACACGTCGGCGAAGCGGTCCGGGGTGACCTGGAGGTGCAGTTGCACCGAGGTGCACGCGGCCTCCGGGGCGATGGACTTGGAAGTGCAGGTCAGGCGCTCGACGCCCTCGATGTCGAGGGTGAAGTCCTCTCCGCGGGCCGCCACGATCTGTTCGTTGAGCAGGGCGTAGCGGTCGACGGCGGAGAGATTGGACGAGACCAGGTCGTCCCGGTCCAGTGTCGGCAGAATACCGATCATCGCGATTCCCGCGTCGACCTCGCCGGCCTTGCGGTCCGCATATGCCAATGACGTACGGATCTCCTCGGCGAGCCGGTCGAATACCCGGCCGCCCAGGCGGTGGGGAGCTATGTTGACCTCCAGGTTGAACATGGCCAGTTCGGTCTGGAAGTCGCGGCTCGCGATGCGCTCGAGGACTTGCGCATTCAACATTTTCGGCATCCCGTCGGAACCGACGAGATTCAATTCGATCTCCAGCCCCATCAGGTTCTTCGGGCGGTCGAACCGCTTCTCCGCCAGAAGTCGCTCCAGGCCCGTCAGGCACCGCTGGAGCTTCTCGCGGTAGCGCTGGCGATCGGACAGGTCGAACTGACCTGCCACGACCTTCTCCCCCATGGAAGAGTCCCTTCTCGGAGCGATGTGCGGAAGATCCGGCCGCCGCTGGCCGGCCGCCGGTCAGGTGGGATGATGCCCAGCCGAAGCGATCGATAACGTCCCCGTACCGGCCCGGCAGCCGCTACGCTGTGCCGATGTGACCGGCGGCACATTCACCGGGCATGACACGTCGAGCAGTTTCCCGGGCCGACAACTCGTGAAAAACGCCGACGACAATTGGCCGACCGCTCGGTGAACATTCCCCGAGGTCATCGCTGTACACCCGGTCCGGAACCCGGAGGATTCCCACATATCGACGGCCGAATTCAACCTTGTACTGGTTACCGGAATCGGCTAGCCGAAACACAGTCTGAACACATGTCGTATAAACTCCGCGGACAGGCAGCGGACCGGCGCCCACGGTCGAAGGATCCTGCCGTCGAACCGACGCGCGGCAGGCCTCTCCCACTTCTCGCTTCCCGGACCCGGGCCCTGCCTCTCCCAGCCCTGTGAGCCGACAGCGTCGTCCGCCCCGCTCCGCCCTCGCGCCACCGTGCCTTCGAATGAGAGGCGACCCATCATGCCCCTGCGTGTTCCCCAGGCCCCCGCGCCCGCCCTGCGCTCCGTCCTCACCGCCCTCTCCTCGCCCACCGCGGTCCGCGAGGCCCGGACCCCCGCCCTGCTCGGCGCCCAGGGACCCGCCACACCGGAACTGCCGCTTCCCGTGCACGTCCTCGACCGGGTCACGGCGGAGGGCGTGACGGCGACGCGGCTGACCGGGTGGCGGTTCCACATCCGGTGCGGCGACCTGGCGGTGGCGGCGGCGGAGACGATGCTGACCGCCGACGGCTGGGCGTTCTCGCACTTCTTCGAGGGCCCCTACGTCTCCTCGACCGAGCGCGCGTTGCGGCAGGCCGAGTTGATGGCCCAGTCCTACCAGCCGCGCCTGTTGTCGGTTCCCGAGCTGTACATGCTCACGCTGTGGCTGCACGGCGACTGTGCCGCGGACCCCGCCGCCGGGCACCCCGCGGCCACCGACCTGCTGGTGCCGCTGGCACCGGCCCCGCCCGGGATCGCGGCCCACCTGCCGCACCGCGTCGCCGAACTGCTGCCGGTCCTCACGCACCGGATGACTCCGACGCGGCTGCTGGGTTCTCCCGCCTGACCTCCCCCGTTGACCCCAGCGGGCTGACCTGCTCCTGTCACCCGGCCCGCTGACCTGCTCTGTTCAGCTGCACCGCCAACCCACCCGCGCGGACTAGCCCCAATCGGCCATGCCGAACCACCCGAAGCGACAGTGCAGTTGGGCTGAACCGTCCGCGCGGGTGACGCGTCATCAACCTGTGAGAAGCGGTGCTGCGAAATACCTGCGGATCGACGCCCATGGGGCAACACTGGGTCCGGACCGACTCGAACAACGGGGGGCGGCCATGAACGAGGCTTCACGCCGCGGTACAGACAAGACAGCGAACTCACCCGTCATCACGGACCGAGAGATCCCACCCATGTGTCAGCACCAGCCACCGTGCCCGTCAGCCGTCTCCGCCGACCGGGAGTCCGCCCGTCTCGTGGCGCACCACCCGGAGCAGGGGTGGAGCCTGCTGTGCAACGGTGTCGTCCTCTTCGAGGACACCGGTGAGCTACTGCCGGACGGGCAGGTCATCGCCCCGCACCGCCCCGTCGGCGCGGGCCTGACGACCGCCGCCTGAACACGAGCCGGGCAGTGTGACGCCACTGTGCCCGGTGCCTCACGGGGCCGGCCCGCAGCCACGGCTGCGCACCGGCCCTCGCGCGTGTCCGGGGCCGGTCACTCCCCGTAGCCCGCCCACTCCGACGCGGTGACGACCCGGTTTTCCGGGCCGGTACGCCTTCCCCGGGGCGCCCGGTTTCCGGAAGACTCCTGGAAGTCTCGCGGTCGGTGTCGGCGGAGGTGGGGGAAGTGGCAGTGGACGAGGTCCGGGCCGGAACGCCGTCCGGCGGCCGGGGCAGGGTCACGATCACGGACATCGCCCGCCGCGCGGGTGTGTCGGTGCCGACCGTGTCCCGGGTCGTGAACGGCCGGTCGGACGTGTCGCCCGGGACCAGGGCGCGGGTGGAGGAACTGCTGCGCCGGCACGGATACCGCAAGCGCGCCGCTGCGCCCGGCCGCCGGGCCGCCCTGCTCGACCTGGTCTTCAACGACCTGGACAGCCCCTGGGCCGTGGAGATCATCCGAGGGGTCGAGGAGGTGGCCCACGCCGCCGGGGTCGGCACCGTGGTCTCCGCGATCCACGGACGCTCGGGCGACGCCCGTCAGTGGATGCGCAATCTGCGGGCCCGAGCCTCGGACGGCGTCGTCCTCGTCACCTCCGCCCTGGACCCCGTGCTCCACCAGGAACTGCGGATCCTCGGTGTGCCCCTGGTCGTCGTCGACCCGGCGGGCTCCCCCGCCCTGGACGTGCCCACCGTCGGCGCGGCCAACCGGGCGGGTGGCACGGCGGCCACCGAGCACCTGCTGGCACTGGGGCATCGCAGGATCGGCCTGATCGCCGGGCCGTCACGCCTGCTGTGCTCGCGGGCCCGCCACGACGGCTACCGCGCCGCCCTGGAAGGCGCCGGTGTCGCCGTGGACGAGTCCCTCGTCGTCCCCGGCGACTTCCGCCACGAATCCGGCTTCGCGGCCTGCGAAGTCCTGCTGGGCCTGCCCGAACCGCCGACGGCCGTCTTCGCGGCCAGCGACCAAATGGCGTTCGGTGCGGTCGAGGCGCTGCGCCGGCGCGGGCTGAGGGTGCCGCAGGACATGAGCGTCGTCGGTTTCGACGACCTTCCGGAGGTCCGCTGGTCGGCGCCGCCCCTGACGACCGTGCGCCAGCCGCTGGCAGACATGGGCAAGGTGGCCGCGCGCACGGTGCTCCGCCTGACCCGCGACGAACGGCCGGACTCACCCCGGGCCGAACTGGCCACGGAGCTGATCCTCCGCTCCAGCACGGCGCCCCCGCCGGGTCCCGCGGCACTGTCCGGTTGAGCCCTCCGTCTACGCCCTGCGCCCGAGCCTGCGGCGCGGCGCACGCACCACGACCTGCCCCCAGCTGACCTCGCCCACGACCTCCACTCTCAGCACCACGGGCGCCCCGGTGTCGACGGTCCTCGGGGTCTTCACCTCGGCGTAGTTCGTCACGAGTGAGTCGGTGTCCACCACGATGCCGGGCCGGGTCACGATCTTCAGCGCCCCGGCACGCATGTCGAGGTCGATGTGGAGGGTGTCGTGCGTGATCACCGCTCGGGCGAGGTCGAGCGTCACCTCGCCCCAGGCGGACCGGATCTCCATCCGCCGTGGCACCACCCAGCCCTCGCCCCGCCGGGTGGACGCGCCCTCCTGCTCGATGCGGACGACGTCCTTGGCCGCGGGTGCCGGGACGGCGTCCACCGCGAGCGGCAGGTCGGCGGTCAGGGCGGCCAGCTCCCCCTGGGTGCGCGCGGTGAGCGCCGCCCCCACCCGCTCGTCCAGCTCCTCGGCGGTCAGCCTGCCGTCGCCGGCGGCGGCGCTCAGTATGTCCACGGCCCGGTCCCGGTCCGCGTGCGAGGCACGGAGTGCTGGCGTCACACCGCCCCGTGAAGGCTGCACCGACATAGCTCGACCCCGATCTCCCCGGGCGTCCCGCGAACGCCTCACCACTGCTGCACACTAACGCTATATCGCGTTATACCCAACGGCCAGCCCCGCGTCCACCGTCCCCCTCACGCGGCCTATCGTGACCGGCATGCAGTCCTACACGATCGGCCAGGCGGCGCGGCTGCTCGGCGTCAGCCCGGACACCGCGCGCCGCTGGGCCGACGCGGACCGGATCACCACCCGTCGCGACGAGGGCGGGCGGCGCGTCGTCGACGGGCGCGACCTGGCCGCGTTCTCGGTCGAACTCGCCCGCGCCGGCGGCGCCGACGAGGAGACGCCGTACACCTCGGTCCGCAACGCGTTCCCGGGGATCGTCACCGCGATCAAGCTCGGTGACGTCGCGGCCCAGGTCGAGATCCAGGCCGGGCCGCACCGGCTCGTCTCCCTGCTGACCAGGGAGGCGGTGGAGGAACTCGGCCTGGAGGTCGGCGTGGAGGCCACGGCCCGGGTGAAGTCGACGAATGTACACATCGACAGGACGTGAATCACGCGGCCGATGACCGCCCGAACTACGGCCGCACGAACGACAGCCGCACGACGACAGCCGTGCGAACAACAGCCTTAGCCGTACGAACGCACATGCCAGCCGTTTCCTCCCCAATGCTTGCTCATGCGATGCGACAGGAGACTTATCCCTCGCAGATGCGGAAGTATGATCTGCGCAATGGGGGTCACCGTCCGCTCGGCCGCCGAGCCCGTCGGCCCCTGCCCAGATCGCAGAGGGAGTGGCCCGTGATGACCCGTTCCGAGCGCAGGACCCATCGCATCCGCCGTGCCGTGCGGATGGCCGGTGCGGGGGCCGCCGCACTGCTGGCCCTGAGCGCGTGCTCGTCGTCCTCGGACGCGGACAAGGACTCGGACTCCGCCGGCGCCTCGTCCTCCTCCGCGGGGGTCTCCGGCCAGGTCACCGTCTTCGCCGCGGCCTCGCTCAAGGAGAGCTTCACGACGCTCGGCGAGACCTTCGAGAAGCAGCACCCGGGCACCGAGGTCACGTTCAACTTCGCCGGCAGCGACACCCTCGCCGCCAGCATCACCGGCGGCGCCCCGGCGGACGTGTTCGCCTCCGCCAGCCCGAAGACGATGGCCACCGTCACCGACGCCGGGGCCGCGGCCGGCACCCCGGCCACCTTCGTGCGCAACCAGTTGGAGATCGCCACCCTGCCGGGCAACCCCGACAAGATCTCCTCCCTGAAGGACCTCACCGGCTCCGGCCTCAAGGTCGTGCTGTGCGACAAGACCGTGCCGTGCGGCGCCGCGGCCCAGAAGGCACTGGAGGCCAGCGGTCTCGAGCTCACCCCGGTCTCGTACGAGCAGGACGTCAAGGCCGCCCTCACCAAGGTCGAGCTGAAGGAGGCCGACGCCGCCGTCGTCTACAAGACCGACGTGAAGGCGGCCGGTGACAAGGTGACCGGCGTCGACTTCCCTGAGTCGGCCAAGGCGGTCAACGACTACCCGATCACCCTCCTCAAGGACGCCCCCAACACCGACGCGGCCAAGGCCTTCATCGAGCTGGTGAAGTCCGCCGAGGGGCAGCGGGTACTCACCGGGGCCGGGTTCCGCACGCCGTGACCAAGTCCGCCGGAACGACGCCCGCGCCACCCGGGGCAGACCTTGTGGCCGGTGGACCGCGCCGTACCCGCCGCCGGGGACGCATGGTGCCGGTCCCCCTGCTGGTACCCGCCCTGATCGGCCTGGCGTTTCTGCTGCTGCCCCTGCTCGCCCTGGTGGTCCGCGCCCCGTGGAGCGGTCTGCCGGAGCAGCTGACCAGCCCGGAGGTGTGGCGGGCCCTGCGGCTGTCGCTGCTGTGCGCGACGTCGGCGACCGTGCTGAGCCTGGTCGTCGGCGTGCCCCTGGCCTGGCTGCTGGCCCGTACCGACTTCCCCGGCCGGGGCTTCGTCCGCGCGCTGGTGACGCTGCCGCTGGTGCTGCCGCCGGTGGTGGGCGGCGTCGCGCTCCTGCTGGCGTTCGGGCGCAACGGCGTCATCGGGCAGTGGCTGGACGCGTGGTTCGGGATCACGCTGCCGTTCACGACGACGGGCGTCGTCCTCGCGGAGACCTTCGTGGCGATGCCGTTCCTGGTCATCAGCGTGGAGGGCACCCTGCGCGCCGCCGACCCACGCTACGAGGAGGCCGCCACCACCCTGGGCGCCTCCCGCTTCACCGCGTTCCGCCGGGTGACGCTCCCGCTGATCGCGCCGGGCATCGCGGCGGGCGCCGTGCTGGCGTGGGCGCGGGCGCTGGGCGAGTTCGGGGCGACGATCACGTTCGCGGGCAACTTCCCCGGCCGGACCCAGACCATGCCGCTGGCCGTCTACCTCGCCCTGCAGAACGACCCGGCGGCCGCGATCGCCCTCAGCCTGGTGCTGCTGGCCGTCTCCATCGCGGTACTGGCCGGTCTGCGGGACCGCTGGATCAGGGCATCATGACCACTGGGCGAACCACCGGGCACGGCCGACAGACCTGCACGAGGGCGACATGACCGACACCGAGCACCCGACCACCGTAGAAGCCACCGGCCACGCCGCACCCGACGGCGGCCTCGACGCCCGGCTCGTCGTGCAGCGCGGCGCCTTCCGCCTGGACGTCGCCCTCACCGCCGCGCCCGGCGAGGTCGTGGCCCTGCTCGGACCCAACGGCGCGGGCAAGACCACCGCCCTGCGCGCGCTCGCCGGCCTGACTCCCCTCGCCGGCGGTCACCTGCGCCTGGACGGCGCCGCGCTGGACGGCAGGCCGCCGGAGTCCCGCCCGGTGGGTGTGGTCTTCCAGGACTATCTGCTCTTCCCGCACCTGACCGCCCTCGACAACGTCGCGTTCGGACCTCGCTGCCGGGGCGCGAGCAGGGCGGAGGCCCGGGCGCGGGCCGCCGCGTGGCTGGACCGCATGGGTCTGGCCGCCCACGCGGGCGCCAAGCCCCGGCGCCTTTCCGGCGGGCAGGCCCAGCGCGTCGCCCTCGCGCGCGCCCTGGCCACCGGCCCCCGGCTGCTCCTGCTGGACGAGCCGCTGGCGGCCCTCGACGCCCGGACCCGGCTGGAGGTGCGCGCCCAGCTCCGCCGCCATCTGACCGAGTTCGAGGCCGTCGCCGTACTGGTCACGCATGACCCGCTGGACGCCATGGTGCTGGCCGACCGGCTGGTCGTGGTCGAGGACGGCGCGGTCGTCCAGGAGGGCAGGCCCGCCGACATCGCCCGCCGTCCCCGCACGGACTACATCGCCCAGCTGGTCGGCCTGAACCTCTACCGGGGGCAGGCCGAGGGGCACACCGTACGGCTCGGCACCGGCCCGGGCATCACCACCACCGAGGATCTCTCCGGTCCCGTCTTCGTGGCCTTCCCGCCGGGCGCCGTGACGCTGTACGGCGAACGTCCCGCCGGCTCCAGCGCCCGCAACCTGTGGCGCTGCGAGGTCGCGGGCCTGGAGAGCCACGGCGACCAGATCCGCGTGGACCTCACGGGCGAACTCCCGCTCGCCGCCGACCTCACCACGGTCGCCGCGGCCGAGCTGGGCCTCCATCCGGGTGCCCGGGTGTGGGCGACGGTCAAGGCGACGCAGACCCATGCATACCCGGCGTAACGCCCGCGCCGGGCTACGGTGCCCCCATGAGCCTGAGCATCCGCAACCAGCTCCCCGGCACCGTCACCGCCGTCACCCCGGGCGAGGCCATGGCGACGGTCGGGGTCCGTCTCTCCGGCGGCCAGGACCTCACCGCCGCGATCACCCGGGCGTCCGCCGAGGACCTCGCGCTCGCCCCCGGCACCACCGTCCGGGCCCTGGTGAAGTCCACCGAGGTGGCCCTGGCCACCGGGCGCGTCGACGGCCTGTCCATCCGCAACCGGCTGCCGGGCACGGTCACCGCCCTCGCCACCGGCGCCGCGATGGCCTCCGTCACGGTCGCCGTCGAGGGCGCGGAGCTGACCGCCGCCATCACCCGGCAGGCCGCCGACGACCTGGCCCTGTCCGTCGGCGTTCCCGTCGTCGCGCTGGTCAAGGCGACGGAGGTGTCGCTCGCCACGGTGTGAGACGCCGAGAGGCTCCGTCCGGGCCCTGGGAGCCCGGACGGAGCCTCTCTCACCTCTGCGGCGGGACTCAGTCCTCGTACGCGTCCAGCGGCGGGCAGGAGCAGACCAGGTTCCGGTCGCCGTAGGCCTGGTCGATGCGGCGCACCGGCGGCCAGTACTTGTCGGCGGCGGACACACCGGCCGGGAAGACGGCCTCCTCGCGCGTGTACGCGTGGTCCCACTCGCCGCCCAGCGCGCCCGCGGTGTGCGGGGCGCCGCGCAGCGGGTTGTCGTCGGCGGACCAGGCGCCGGAGCCGACCTTCTCGATCTCCGCGCGGATGGCGATCATCGCCTCGCAGAACCGGTCCAGCTCGGCCAGGTCCTCGGACTCGGTCGGCTCGATCATCAGCGTGCCGGCCACCGGGAAGGACATCGTCGGCGCGTGGAAGCCGTAGTCGATCAGCCGCTTGGCGACATCGTCGACGCTCACGCCGGTCGCCTTGGTCAGCGGGCGCAGGTCGATGATGCACTCGTGCGCGACGAGACCGCCCGGGCCGGTGTACAGCACCGGGAAGTGCGGCTCCAGGCGCTTGGCGATGTAGTTGGCGGACAGCACGGCCACCTGCGTGGCGCGCTTGAGGCCCTCGCCGCCCATCAGCCGGACGTACGACCAGGAGATCGGCAGGATGCCGGCCGAGCCCCAGGGCGCCGCCGAGATCGGGCCGACACCCGTCTGCGGACCGGCCGTGGGCTGCAGCGGGTGGTTGGGCAGGTACGGCGCCAGGTGCGACCGTACGCCCACGGGGCCGACGCCGGGACCGCCGCCGCCGTGCGGGATGCAGAAGGTCTTGTGCAGGTTCAGGTGGGAGACGTCGCCGCCGAAGTGGCCGGGCTTGGCGAGGCCGACCAGGGCGTTGAGGTTGGCGCCGTCCACGTAGACCTGGCCGCCCGCGTCGTGCACCTGGGCGCAGATGTCGGCCACGTGCTCCTCGAACACGCCGTGCGTGGAGGGGTACGTGATCATCAGCACGGCCAGTTCATCGCGGTGCTTCTCGATCTTGGCCCGCAGGTCCTCGACGTCGATCTCGCCGTCCTCGGCGGTCTTGACGACGACGACCTTCATGCCGGCCATCACGGCGCTGGCGGCGTTGGTGCCGTGCGCGGAGGACGGGATGAGGCAGACGGTGCGCTGCTCGTCGCCGTTGGCCCGGTGGTAGCCGCGTACGGCGAGCAGGCCCGCGAACTCGCCCTGCGACCCGGCGTTGGGCTGCAGCGAGACCTTGTCGTACCCGGTGACCTCGGCCAGCCGCTCCTCCAGCTCGCGGATGAGGGTCAGGTAGCCCTGCGCCTGATCTGCGGGCGCGAAGGGGTGCAGCGCGCCGAACTCGGGCCAGGTGACCGGCTCCATCTCGGTGGTCGCGTTGAGCTTCATGGTGCAGGAACCCAGCGGGATCATGCCGCGGTCCAGCGCGTAGTCCCGGTCGGCGAGGCGGCGCAGGTAGCGCAGCATCGCGGTCTCGGAGCGGTGCTGGTGGAAGACGGGATGGGTCAGGAAGTCGTCGGTGCGCAGCAGCGCCCCGGGCAGAGTCTCCCCGGCCTCCGCGTCCAGTGCCTCGACGTCGCCCTCGACGCCGAAGGCCAGCCACACGCCGCCGACCTGGGCGCGCGTGGTGGTCTCGTCGCAGGCGAAGGACACGTGGTCGGCGTCGACGAGGCGCAGGTTGATGCCGTTCTCGCGGGCGGCGTGGACGATCTCGCCGGCCCGGCCGGGCACCCGCGCGGTGACGGTGTCGAAGTAGGCGCCGTGGACGATCTCGACGCCGCCCTGGGCGAGGCCGGCAGCGGTGATCGTGGCGTACCGGTGGGTGCGCCGGGCGATGGCCCGCAGCCCCTCGGGGCCGTGGTAGACGGCGTACATGCCGGCCATGACGGCGAGCAGCACCTGCGCGGTGCAGATGTTGCTGGTGGCCTTCTCGCGGCGGATGTGCTGCTCGCGGGTCTGCAGGGCCAGGCGGTAGGCCTTGTTGCCGTCGGCGTCCACGGAGACGCCGACCAGACGGCCGGGCAGGCTGCGGGCGAACTTCTCGTGCACGGCCATGTAGCCGGCGTGCGGCCCGCCGAAGCCCATCGGCACGCCGAAGCGCTGGGTGGTGCCCACGGCGATGTCCGCGCCCAGCTCGCCGGGCGAGGTGAGCAGCGTGAGGGCGAGCAGGTCGGCGGCGACGGTGACGAGCGCGCCGAGCTCGTGCGCCCGGTCGATCACCGGCTTGATGTCGCGTACGGCCCCGGAAGCGCCCGGGTACTGGATCAGGACGCCGTTGATCTCCCGCTCGGCGACCTCGGCCGGGATGCCCTCGCTCAGGTCGGCGACGACCACCTCGACGCCGGTCGGCTCGGCGCGGGTCTGTATCACGGCGACGGTCTGCGGCAGGGCGTCCGCGTCGACCAGGAACAGGCCCTTCTTGTTCTTGCCCATGCGCCGGGAGAGCGCCATCGCCTCGGCGGCGGCGGTGCCCTCGTCGAGCAGCGAGGCACCGGAGGTGGGCAGCCCGGTCAGCTCGGCGACCATCGTCTGGAAGTTCAGCAGGGCCTCGAGCCGGCCCTGGGAGATCTCCGGCTGGTACGGCGTGTACGCCGTGTACCAGGACGGGTTCTCCATGACGTTGCGCAGGATGACCGGCGGGGTGAAGGTGCCGTAGTAGCCGAGGCCGATCATGGAGTCGAGGACCTGGTTGCGGTCGACCAGGGAGCGCAGCTCGGCCAGCACCTCGGCCTCGGAGCGCCCGCCCGGCAGGTCGAGCCGGTCGGCGTTCTTGATCACATCCGGCACCGCGGCGGCCGTCAGTTCGTCGAGCGAACCGTAACCGACCTGCGCGAGCATCTTGGCCCTGGCCTCGTGGTCGGGGCCGATGTGGCGCTGCTCGAACGGCATGGCCTGTTCGAGTTCGGAGAGCGGAGTGCGATGGGCGGTCATTGCGGAGGCCTCCTGGTCTGACGACCTTCGAGGGGCACCACGGCGCGGGTACCCGGACGGCCTCCCCCTCTGTCATCTCAACCTGAGAGCTTCACCGGACGAGCCCGTGGGCCCTTCCGGCTTTCACCGTCGGTGAGAGCGGAAGCCGTCGACACCCGCCCTGCTTTCCAGAGTGACCTCGTCCGTGCGGTACGTGAGCCTGAGAGATTCCGGGGAGGATTTGCTCCTTCGGCGTCTCCGGCGGTGTCCGGAGAACTCTCCCGCGCGGGGTCAGCAGCCGTTTGCCAGCGTACCAGCGAGGCACTCGCGCGAACTTCGAGTGGCCGACCCGCCACATGTGCTCTTTTGTAGTACTTACGGATGATTAGGCGGCTGGTGTGCGACCCCAGTGCGGCCCAGTGGTGCGATCAAGTGGAGGGCCCCGTGCGTACTGACATCGATCCGCGGAACCTGATCGGCCGCAAGGCGTTCGACCGCGACGGCACCAGGATCGGCACCGTGGACGAGGTGTACCTCGACGATGCCACCGGCGTCCCCGAGTGGGCGGCGATACGGACCGGCCTCTTCAGCAGGGACGCCTTCGTCCCCCTGGAGCCCAGCGAGCTGGTCGACGGCACCCTGCGCGTGCCCTTCGACCGGTCCCTGATCAAGGAGGCGCCCGACTTCGGCGTCGGCCGTCACCTCTCGCCGGAACAGGAACTCCAGCTCTACCACCACTACGGCCTGGACGTGGCGGCCGCTCCCCCGCCCCCCGACCGCGACTTCGGCAAGCTGGCCGGCAAGGGCAACGACGACAGCTGACGACGACAGCTGCCGCACCGCCCGCAATACCCGGCCGCCCGCGCTACCCGGCCGCCCGTCTCGCGGGCCCGCCCCCACCGGGTCCGCCAGCGGGTCCTCCCGCGGGTTCTCCACCGGATCCTCGCACCGCGGGGGCGACCAGCGGCAGGGGGTCCGCCGGGGTCAGCTCCGGGTCGTCCACCGGGAAGGTCCGCACCCGGCCGACCTCGGAGTACGGCGTCTCGAACCGCACGGTGACGCGCCCGAGGCCGCTGCCCTGTACCCACCCGTGCCCGAGCTCCGCGTGCCGTACGTCGTGCCCCGCCGGCCACCGGCGCTCGGCGGGCGAGGGGCTGTGCTCCTCGACGGGCCCGGTCTCGGGCTCCTCGGCCGGTACCTCGGGACGATCCCCCGCCGCTTGTGCGAACAGGTCCTCCTGCGTGTAGTCGGCGAGACCGCTGACGCCCACCCCGAGCAGCCGCACGCCGCCCGTGGTGTCCACCGAGTCCAGCAGTCTGGCGGCGGCCTCCCGCACCACCGCGGGGTCGTCGGTGGGTCCGCGCAGCGTCTCCGAGCGCGTCAGCGTGGAGAAGTCGTATCTGCGCACCTTGAGCACGATCGTCCGCCCGGACAGACCGGAGGCGCGCAGCCGACGCACGCAGCGGTCCGCCAGCCGCCCCACCTCGACACCGACCCGCACCCGGTCGTGGATGTCCACGTCGTAGGTGTCCTCGACCGACACGGACTTGGTCTCCCGCTCGGCGACCACCGGCCGCTCGTCACGCGCCAGCGCCATGGCGTACAGCGCGTGGCCGTGCGCCTTGCCCAGCAGCCGTACCAGCTCGTCCTCGCCGGCCTCGGCGATCTCGCCGACCGTGGTGATCCCCGCCCGGCGCAGGTGGTCTCCCGTGGCCGGCCCCACCCCGGGCAGCGTCCGCACGGTCATCGGCTCCAGCATGGCCCGCTCCGTCCCCGGCGGGATGAGCACGAGTCCGTCGGGCTTGGCCTCCTCCGAGCCGATCTTGGCGAGCATCTTGGAGGCGGCGAGCCCGACGGAGCCGGTGAGGCCGGTGACGGCGCGGATGTCCGTGCGCAGCTTCGCCCCGGCCAGCCGCGCCGACTCCGCGTCCCAGGCCGCTTGGCCGGCCTCCAGGTCCACGAAGGCCTCGTCCAGGCTCAACGGCTCCACCAGGGGCGACAGCTCCCGCAGCAGCCGCATGACCTGCTCGCTGATCGACCGGTAGAGCTCGAAGCGCGGAACGAGGTAGGCGGCGTGGGGCGCGAGCCGACGTGCCTGGCCCATGGGCATCGCGGAGTGCACCCCGAACACCCGCGCCTCGTACGAGCAGGTGGCGACCACGCCGCGCGGTCCGAGGCCGCCCACGACCACGGCCTTCCCGCGCAGACTCGGCTTGGACGCCTGCTCCACCGAGGCGAAGAAGGCATCCATGTCGAGATGCAGGATCGTGGGCGCGGTTCTCACATCTCCGATGCTGCCCTACGCCACTGACAATGCCGCCACCACCGGCGGGAGGACACCCGGGGCGCGTCGCGCCACCACCGGCGGGAGGACACCCGGGGCCGCGTCGGGGTTCAGACCGCCCTGTTGTTCCGCCGCCGGGCCAGCTCGTCGGCAGGATTGTGCCCGACCAGCGTCTCCCCCGTGTCGATCCGCTCCCCGTGCAGCTGGGACAGCGCGCTCTCCACGTCACGCCACACCACGCCGACGGCGATCCCGAAGACGCCCTGGCCGCCCTGGAGCAGGGCGTGCACCTCGTCGGGAGAAGTGCACTCGTAGACGGTCGCGCCGTCGCTCATCAGCGTCATCCGCTCCAGGTCGCGAAAGCCGCGCTCCCGCAGGTGCTGGACGGTGGTGCGGATGTTCTGCAGTGACACTCCGGTGTCGAGGAAGCGCTTGACGATCTTCAGCACGACCACGTCGCGGAAGCTGTACAGCCGCTGCGTTCCGGACCCGTGCGCGGGCCGCACGCTGGGCTCGACGAGGCCCGTGCGGGCCCAGTAGTCGAGTTGCCGGTAGGTGATGCCGGCGGCCGCACAGGCCGTCGGCCCGCGATAGCCGATCTGCTCGGACGCCATGGACGTCGCCCCTCCGCTGGTCGCCACGGCTGCCGGTCGCTGCGGACCGGGATCGGCCGCGCCACCGTGCCGGGCGTGGCCCGCGCCTGCGCGAAGCCGGGAGCCCGGGGGAGGGTACGGACCGCCTGCCCCGAGGCTGTGCCCGGGGCCACCCCCAACCGTACCGTCGCCGCTGATTCTCACGCCGACCTCCGTCCTTGACGTGCCTCCTCGAAGGTAGGCAGTCACCAAGGGTGCGTCAACGATCGCCACACTCGGCACGCCGAGTGATAATCACCCTACGAGTGGTTTCCCGTGCCCGATCCCGGGAAAGGCTAGCCGGATGTGCCCGGACAGGGCCGCGCCCGGCCCTGAACCGCCCCCGGCCGCATGCGTCACTGGTTGCTGCTTCCGAAGTCCTCGGGCGAGATCTGGTCGAGGAACTCGCGGAACTTCTCCACCTCGTCCTCCTGCTCGTCCGGGATGGCGATGCCGGCGTCGTCGAGGACCGTGTCGCTGCCGTAGATCGGCGTACCGGTGCGCAGGGCCAGCGCTATGGCGTCGGACGGCCTGGCACTGACCTCCACCCCGCTCGCGAAGACCAGCTCGGCGTAGAAGACCCCGTCGCGCAGGTCGGTGATGCGCACTTCCGTGAGCTCCTGGCCGACGGCCTCCAGCACGTCCTTGAACAGGTCGTGGGTCAGCGGCCGCGCGGGAGCCATGCCCTGCTGGGCGAAGGCGATCGCCGTCGCCTCCCCCGGTCCGATCCAGATGGGAAGGTAACGGTCGCCGCCCACCTCGCGCAGCAGCACGATCGGCTGGTTGGAGGGCATCTCGACCCGGACACCTACGACATCGAGCTCGTTCACACAGCAACCCTAGGCCGTGCCCGGGACGTTTGGGTAGTCGGGCCGGGATCGGGTGGGCGATCCGGGTCTGGATCGGGTGGGCGATCAGGATCCTCGGTCCCGCCCGTTTCAGGGCAGCCGCACGCCCAGAGCGGTCTGCACGAGCGCCGCGTGCAGCTTCACCGCCAGGCCCGCCAGCTCCTTGGTGCGGGCTTCCGCGTGTGCCCTGGTCTGGGGGTTGCGGTGCCGCTTCAGCGGGGCCACCACCTGGTCCACGAGACCGGCCTCCCGGTCGGCGGCCGCCTTCATCACCCGCAGGTGCCGCGGCTCGATCCCGAACCGCCCCAGCTGCACCACCAGCGACGCCACGGTGACCGCCTCGGCGTCGTACGCCCCGTCGGCCAGCGGGACGAGGAGTCCGTACGACTCCCACTCCTTCAGCTCCTGGTCGCCGATCCCGGCCGTGGCGAGAAGCTCGTCCCGCCCGATCCTGGCCACCGTCGGGCTCTCGGCGGGCTCCGGTACGGCCGCCTCCCCCTCCCGCTGCCGGCCGACCCTCGGCAGCGCCACGGCCTCACCGCGCTCCACGGCGTCCAGATGCTCGCGGATCACCTTGAGCGGCAGATAGTGGTCCCGCTGCATGCGCAGCACCTCGCCGAGGCGCTCGACGTCGTGCGCGCTGAACTTGCGATACCCGGCCGGGGTCCGCCGCGGCTCGACGAGACCCTCCGACTCCAGGAAACGGATCTTGGAGATGGTGATGTCGGGGAACTCGTCACGCAGCGCGTTCAGCACCGCGCCGATGCTCATCAGCCCACTGTCCGTGGCGGCGGCGCCTTGCCCGGCGCCGCCGCTCGGTGTTTGAAACATGGACCTTCCCTGGAGGTTCCCCGGGCGTGCGGCCCGGGGGGCGGGTCAGTAACCCCGCTGGCTCGCGTAGAACACCAGCCGGTACTTGCCGATCTGCACCTCGTCACCGTTCGACAGGGCGACCTGGTCGATGCGCTCCCGGTTGACGTACGTACCGTTCAGGCTGCCGACGTCGGCGACCGTGAACGAACCGTCCGGGCTGCGACGGAACTCCACGTGCCGACGCGAGACCGTCACGTCGTCCAGGAAGATGTCGCTCTGCGGATGACGCCCGGCGGTGGTCAGCTCGCCGTCCAGCAGGAAGCGGCTGCCCGAGTTGGGACCCCGGCGTACGACCAGGAGCGCGGAGCCCAGCGGCAGCGCGTCGACGGCCGCCTGCGCCTCGGGAGAGAGCGCCGGCATCGCCGTCTGGCCGGTGACCTCGGCGTCGTAGGCCTCCAGGCCGGAGATGGAGATCGTGGAGGTCGTCTCGGACGCGCGCTCCGGGACCGCGCCGGCCCGCAGCGGAGCGCCGCAGTTGGAGCAGAAGCGGCTGTTCTCCGCGTTGCGGTTGCCGCACCTCGTACACACCAGGGCCGACATGGACGGATCCTCCTGCCGCGGCTGCCCCGCCGGGGCGTTCGACGCGTACGGGTCGGGGTTCAACCCTCCACCCGTACCCGAGGCCGAGGGCTGGCCGAAACCTATGCCGCCGGACTGAGCAGGGTCAACAGACGGCGCGCCCGGACCACCCACCTGGTCCCGGAACATCGGGCGTGAGCCCTCCGCGTCGGGCTGTGCGCGATGGCGAGCGGTCGCGTTGTCGCTGCTGCCCTCTCGCGCGCTCTTGCCGAACAACTTCGCAAACAACTTCACGGGCGATTCCCCTTGACCGAAACAGACCCGCCCGTGGGGCAGGACGAACCCTTATTGAACGCACTGACCGACCCGGACACCTTCACAACGTCCGTCTCCACCAGACAGTTTCCACCACGCACCACCCAATCGGTGCGCCGACCCCCCGCAACCTCATGCCCTCGCCGGACGCCCCCCATGCACCGCCGGTTCACTAGGAGGACGACCGAGCGTAGTCAGGCCGCTTCGCCGCTCGCAAGGCGTCCACGACGATCTTGCTCGACCGCTCAACAGTAACGGTGGCCTGTTCCTTCTCCAGAGTCTGCACCACTCCTCCAGGAATGTTGAGAGCCGGTTCGAGGTCCTGCGGCTTGCCGATGACCTGGAAACGATACGGCGCATTGATCTTGTTCCCGTCGACGCTGACGGAGTTGTCGGAGTCGGCGAGATACGTGCCGGCGACGACCCGTACGCCGTTCACCTGGATCGCCTCCGCACCCGCCGCGCGCAGCTCCTGGATCGCGTCGAGCAGCATGTCCGCCTCGACCGTCCCCTTCGTGTCCTCGATGGTCACCGTGATGCCGGGCCCCTGCGCGGCCACGGTGCCCGCGAGGATGCCCAGTTGCCGCTCCTTCTCGAGCGTCTGCTTGCGGGCCTCCTCCGCCTGGTCGGAGCTGTTCTCCAGCTCGTCGCGCTGTTTCTCGAGGCCCTGCTTCTCGTCTTCAAGACGCTGAGTACGGTCGTCCAGTTCATCGAGGATGCGGACCAGATCCTCCTGGCGGGCGCCACGCAGCGCGCTGTCGCTGTCACTGTTGGACGCCACCTGGACCGCGAGACCGAAGCCGAGCCCGAACAGGAGCAGAGCGACGATGAGTTGGGCCCGCGTGAGGCGCGGCGGCCACAGCCCCTTCAGAAGCCGCTGCCTGCCGGTCAGCCCGTTCCGCTCCTGCTGCGTGCCCTGCGGCGGGTCGACCGTCCGGGCGTCCGCGTCCGGGTTCTCCGCAGGCGCCACTTCCTCGGGCAGCTCCTTGCGCAGCCGGTTCGCGCCCTGCTCGTCGTGCTCGCTCATCGGCCTCACGCCCGGAAGACGTGGCGTCGGATCGCCGCGGCGTTGGAGAAGATGCGGATGCCGAGGACCACCACGACACCGGTGGACAGCTGGGCGCCGACGCCCAACTTGTCGCCCAGGAACACGATCAGTGCGGCGACGACCACGTTCGACAGGAACGACACCACGAAGACCTTGTCGTCGAAGATGCCGTCGAGCATGGCCCGCAGACCACCGAAGACGGCGTCCAGCGCCGCCACGACGGCGATCGGGAGATACGGCTCCACGGCCGCCGGCACCTCGGGCCGGACCAGCAATCCGGCCACGACTCCCACGACGAGGCCCAGTACGGCGATCACGATGTGCCCTTCTCGGTTATCGGCTGTGCTGTACGTACGATCAGACTCGGTGCGGCCGGCAGCTTGAGGTCGTCCGCGACGGAGATGGCGGTCCGGATGCCGTAGCTCTCCTGCAGCGCATGCAGGTACAGCCCGTCGGCGCTGTCCTGGAACGCGGTGCTCAGCCGCTCGCCGTCCCCCACCGCGAGCACCGTGTACGGCGGCACCAGCGGCCTGTTGTCGACCAGTATCGCGTCACCCGCGGCCCTGATCGCCGACAGCGCCGTCAGACGCTGTCCGTTGATGGAGATCGCCTCGGCGCCCGACTCCCACAGCCCGTTGACCACGCGCTGCATGTCCCGGTCCCGTACCCGGCCCGTGTCGGAGAAGCCGGAGGTGCCGCGCGGTTTCCCGTCGGCCCCGGTGCCCACGTCCTTGGCGTCGTTGACCACGAGCTTCACACCCGGACCGTGCACCTCGACCGCGCCCGCCAGGGTTCCCACCAGGTCGGACCGGTCGCCCTCGCCGCTCTTCTCCAGCGCCTCGCGCCGGCGCGCGTTCACGTCGTCGCGCAGCTCGTCGACGTTCTTCTCCAGCTTGTCGGCCGCCGAGGTCTCCCCCTCGATGCGGTCGACGAGCTCCTCACGTTCCTTGGCGACGGCGGGAGCGGCGACCCGCGCCTGAGCAGCCCCGACCGTCACGACCAGGGCCGCAAGCACGAGCCCGGCCGCAAGGCCCAGCTTGGCACGGAGCGTCTTGGGCATCCCGCCGCTGCCGTCGGCCTTCTTCCGCGCGGCGGCCTCGGCGTATCCGTCGTCGAGGCTGTGGTCCATGACGTTCGTGAGCAATGACATGGACGCGTCCGGGCGCGCGGGCCGCGTGGATGTGCTCCGAACGGGGGGTGGCTGCGGCATGCCGCACATCGTCGCACGCCACCGCCACTACCTCCGAACGGCCCCACCGGCGTGCCGGACAGGCCCCCTTGGGGACACTTGTCCGGCACGCACGCGTGCGGTGTGTTTTACCGGCCCGCGCTGTCCACCACCGCGGCCCACTCGTCCAGCAGCGCCTGCGCGGAGGCGTCGTCGGGGCCCTCGGCCCACAGGTGGGTGACCGCCTCCGCCGGGTCGGGGAGCACCATCACCCAGCGCCCGTCGGTCTCGACCACTCGCACCCCGTCCGTGGTGTCCACGAACCGGTCCCCGGCCGCCTCGACGACCCGCCGCATCACCAGGCCCTTGACGGCCCACGGCGTGGCCAGATCACGCTTGAGGACGTGGGCCCGCGGGATCCGCGCGTCGATCTGGCTCAGCGTGAGCTGCGTGCGCGCGACCAGTCCGATCAGCCGCACGAAGGCCGCCGTGCCGTCGTAGACGCTGCTGAACTCGGGGACGATGAAGCCGCCCTTGCCGTCGCCTCCGAAGATCGCGCCCTCCTCACCCCCGACCCGCGTCAGGTCGTCCGGAGAGGTGGTCGTCCACTCGACCTGCGTGCCGTGGTACGCGGCGACCTGCTCGGCGATCCTGGTGGTCGTCACCGGGAGCGCGACCCGGCCGCTGCGCCGCTCGGCCGCGATCAGGTCCAGCATCACCAGCAACGCCCGGTCGTCCTCGATGATGCGGCCCTTCTCGTCGACGAGCGACAGCCGCTCACCGACCGGGTCGAACCGCACACCGAACGCGGCCCGGGAGGACGCCACGATCTCCCCGAGGCGCACAAGACCGGACCGCCGCATGTCGGCCGACTCGGTGGGCCTGGCCTCGTCGAGACCGGGATTGATGGTCAGCGAGTCGACGCCCAGCTTCCCGAGCAGGCTGGGCAGGACCAGCCCCGAGCTGCCGTTGGAGGCGTCGACGACCACCTTGAGCCCGGACTCCGCGATGCCGGTGATGTCGACGTTGCGCAGCAGCGACCCGGTGTACGAGTCGAACACGCTGGACGGGAAGTGCAGGTCCCCGATCTCTCCGGGGAACGCCCGCCGGTACTCCTGCCGCGCGAACACGCGGTCCAGCTTCCGCTGGCTGCCCTGCGACAGATCCGCGCCCTGGCCGTCGAAGAACATGATGTCGACGGAGTCCGGCACACCGAGCGTGGTACGGATCATGATCCCGCCGGCACTGCCCCGCGCCGTCTGCTGCCGCGCCACGGGCAGCGGTACGTTCTCGAGGTCGCGTACGTCGATGGCGCTGGCCTGCAGTGCGGAGATCACCGCCCGCTTCAGCGCACGGGCACCACGGGAGTGGTCGCGGGCGGTGGTGACGGTGGACCCCTTCTTCAGGGTCGTCGCATACGCCCCGGCCAGCCGCACGGCGAGCTCCGGAGTGATCTCCACGTTCAGGATGCCGGAGACCCCGCGTGCGCCGAACAGGTGGGCCTGCCCACGGGACTCCCAGATCACCGACGTGTTGACGAAGGCACCGGCCTCGATGGTCTTGAACGGGTAGACCCGCACATTCCCCTGGATGATCGATTCTTCACCGACCAGGCATTCGTCGCCGATGACCGCGCCGTCCTCGATCCGCGCGGCACGCATGATGTCGGTGTTCTTGCCGACCACACAGCCCCGCAGATTGCTGTGCGGTCCGACGTACACGTTGTCCGCCACCACGGCCTTGTGCAGGAAGGCGCCGCTCTTGACGACGACGTTGGACCCGATGACCGTGTGTTCCCGGATCTCGGCGCCGGCCTCGACCTTGGCGTAGTCGCCGACGTACAGGGGCCCGCGCAGCACGGCGTCGGGATGTACCTCCGCGCCTTCGGCCACCCACACGCCGGGAGAGATCTCGAAGCCGTCGATGTCGACGTCGACCTTGCGTTCCAGAACGTCGGCCTGGGCCTTCACATAGCTCTCGTGGGTACCGACGTCCTCCCAGTAGCCCTCGGCAACGTAGCCGTAGATGGGCTTGCCTTCCTTCATCAGCTGCGGGAAGACGTCACCGGACCAGTCCACGGGAACATCGGGGTCGACGTAGTCGAAGACCTCGGGCTCCATGACGTAGATCCCGGTGTTCACGGTGTCCGAGAAGACCTGGCCCCACGTCGGCTTCTCCAGGAAGCGTTCGACCTTGCCCTCCTCGTCGACGATCGTGATGCCGAATTCCAGCGGATTGGGCACGCGCGTCAGACACACGGTGACGAGCGAACCCTTTTCCTTGTGGAAATTGATCAGGTCGGTGAGGTCGAAGTCGGTGAGGGCATCGCCGGAAATGACGAGGAAGGCATCGTCCTTCAACGCCTCCTCGGCGTTCTTGACGCTTCCGGCGGTACCGAGTGGCTTCTCCTCATTGGCATAGGTGAGCTCCATTCCGAGCTCTTCGCCGTCACCGAAGTAGTTCTTGACCAGCGAGGCCAGGAACTGGACGGTAACGACGGTCTCGTTGAGCCCATGCCTTTTGAGCAAGCGAAGCACATGCTCCATGATCGGCCGGTTGACCACCGGCAGGAGCGGCTTGGGCATGCTCGAGGTCATGGGACGAAGGCGCGTGCCTTCGCCTCCAGCCATCACGACGGCCTTCATGTCGGAAGCGTCCTCCTCTGAGAGACGACGGTTTAGCCGACTTCACCCGTCCAGGGTCCCGCACTTTTCCAGTGCGGGCCATCCGGCCACCGGGGCCGCACAATCAGCGGGTTCAATCGGCTGCGACGTCCGCACGAACCAGGCGGCGGACCTGCACCACGTAGAGAACACCTGCCCACCAGTACAGGGTTGTACCCCATCCGGCGAACGCCCATCCGAAAACAGCGGCGAGTGACGCGATCCATCCGCTTCCGTCACTGAGCAGAAGCAGGGGGAAGGCGTACATGAGGTTGAAGGTGGCGGCCTTGCCCAGGAAGTTCACCTGCGGCGGCGGATAGCCGTGCCGCCGGAGGACGCCCACCATCACCAGCAGCACCGCTTCCCGCGCAAGCAGTACAAGGGTCAACCAGAGCGGGAGAATCTCCCGCCAGGTGAGACCGACCAGCGTCGACAGGATATAGAGCCGGTCAGCCGCCGGGTCCAGGAGCCGGCCGAGGCTGCTGATCTGGTTCCAACGCCGCGCGAGCTTTCCGTCCAGGTAGTCGCTGACCCCGCTGAGGGCCAGCACCAACAGCGCCCAGCCGTCGCTCTGCGGGCCGCCGAACTCGGGCCGCAGGATGAGCCACAGGAACACGGGCACGCCGACGAGGCGCGCCATGCTGAGGATGTTCGGGATGGTGAGGACCCGGTCGGTCTGCACGCGGGTCTCCTGGACCTCCACGCGGGGGCCTCCTGGGGAAACGAGCCAATGATGCTCACTGACCTTACCTCAACGCAAAAAAGCTCTGGCTCTCGGGCTGCATGCCCAAGAGCCAGAGCTCTAAAAGGAGTTCGGCGGCGTCCTACTCTCCCACAGGGTCCCCCCTGCAGTACCATCGGCGCTGTAAGGCTTAGCTTCCGGGTTCGAAATGTAACCGGGCGTTTCCCCTACGCTATGACCACCGAAACACTATGAANCCTCGCTGTGTGTTTCAAAGGAACCTCAACCCGATCGAACCGATCAGGTCGGGGTATCAACATATCTGGCGTTGACTTTTGGCACGCTGTTGAGTTCTCAAGGAACGGACGCTTCCTTTGTACTCACTCGAGATGCTCTCTCGGGCTTTCCTCCGGGCGCTTCCCTTCGGTGTTCCCAACACTATCAGGCTTTTCCGGTCCCTCTGACCACCGTCCTGCGCACATGCAGAAAGTGATCCAGAGATAGGATCTGATGAGTTAGGTACTGCCGGGGCGAGGACGCGTTGCTTCGCATCGCTCAACCTCAGGCAGGACTAACGACTGTACACGGGGCCGCGGAACGGGTGCAAATCCGTGGGGAGTGTGGTCTAGACCTCTATTGGGAAGACTCATGCGGAACCGGTACTTCCTATGACATACCCTGCTGCTCAGTGTGCCGTCCGGGACAAGCAGTGACGGCTCGTACAGATCTCCGCCCTGGGAGGCTTCCCATGACCACCGTCTCGTCCCCGCTCGCAGGACGCGCCATCGGCCTGGCCGCCGTGCCCGATCCCGTCTTCTCCGGGGCCATGGTCGGCCCGGGCACCGCTATCGACCCCGTGCGGGAGCCCTCCGAGGCAGTCGCCCCCGTCGACGGCGTCATCGTTTCCCTGCACCCGCACGCGTTCGTCGTCGTCGACGACAGCGGGCACGGTGTGCTGACCCATCTGGGCATCGACACCGTGCAGCTCAACGGCGAGGGTTTCGAGCTGCTGGTGAACAAGGGCGACACCGTCGTGCGTGGTCAGGGCGTGGTGCGCTGGGACCCGGCCGCGGTCGAGGCCGCCGGCAAGTCGCCGGTCTGCCCGATCGTGGCCCTGGAGGCCACGGCCGAAGCGCTCACCGAGCTCCGTGAGGACGGCGACGTGAAGGCCGGCGAGAGTCTCTTCCTCTGGAAGTGACGTCCGTGCCGTCACACGGCGGCATCGACGGCTGGTAGGACAACCACCGCGGCGGCGGGACCCGCCGCACTATCGGGACGGGTGAGATGGAGACAACGCTGCGAGGCGTCGGTGTGAGCCACGGTGTGGCGATCGGCGAGGTCCGGCACATGGGGACGGCGGTCCTGGAGCCGCCGGCGAAGCAGATCCCGGCCGAGGACGCGGAGCGTGAGCAGGGGCGCGCCCGCAAGGCCGTGGAAGCTGTGGCGGCCGATCTGATGGCGCGCGGCAATCTGGCGGGGGGCGAGGCCCAGGCCGTGCTCGAGGCACAGGCCATGATGGCCCAGGACCCCGAGCTGATGGCCGACGTCGAGCGGCGGATCACCGTGGGGAGCACGGCCGAACGCGCGGTGTACGACGCCTTCGCCGCGTACCGCGCCCTGCTGGCCGGTGCCGGTGAGTACCTGGCCGGCCGCGTGGCGGACCTCGACGACGTGCGGAATCGTATCGTCGCCCGTCTGCTCGGAGTGCCGATGCCGGGCGTACCGGACAGCGACGAGCCCTACGTCCTCATCGCGCGGGATCTGGCGCCTGCCGACACCGCGCTGCTCGACCCGACGCTGGTCCTGGGCTTCGTCACCGAGGAGGGTGGGCCGACCAGCCACAGCGCGATTCTCGCCCGGGCGCTCGGTGTCCCTGCCGTGGTGGCTCTCCCGGGTGCCGGCGAGATCCCCGAGGGCACCGTCGTCGCCGTCGACGGCAGCACCGGGGAGATCTTCGTGAACCCGGGTGAGGAGAAGAAGGCACGGCTGACGGCCGAGGCTGCCGAGCGCAAGGCCGCGCTTGCCGCCGCGACGGGGCCGGGTGCGACCTCGGACGGTCACAAGGTGCCGCTGCTGGCGAACATCGGTGGTCCCGCTGACGTGCCCGCGGCGGTCGAGGCCGGCGCGGAGGGTGTCGGTCTGTTCCGGACCGAGTTCCTGTTCCTCGACGACAGTGAGAACGCGCCGTCGGAGGAGAAGCAGGTCACCGCCTACCGCCAGGTGCTGGAGGCGTTCCCGGAGGGCCGGGTCGTCGTGCGCGTGCTGGACGCCGGTGCCGACAAGCCGCTGGACTTCCTCACCCCGGGCGACGAGCCGAACCCGGCGCTCGGCGTGCGGGGCCTGCGGACGCTGCTCGACCACCCGGACGTGCTGCGTACGCAGCTGACGGCGCTGGCGAAGGCGGCGGAGGGGCTGCCGGTCTACCTCGAGGTCATGGCGCCGATGGTGGCGGACCGGGCCGACGCCAAGGCGTTCGCCGACGCGTGCCGGGAGGCCGGGCTGCGGGCGAAGTTCGGCGCGATGGTGGAGATCCCGTCGGCCGCGCTGCGGGCCCGCTCCGTACTGCAGGAGGTCGAGTTCCTGTCGCTGGGGACGAACGACCTCGCGCAGTACACCTTCGCCGCCGACCGTCAGGTGGGCGCGGTGTCCCGACTGCAGGACCCGTGGCAGCCGGCGCTGCTCGACCTGGTCGCGCTGTCGGCCGAGGCGGCGAAGGCCGAGGGCAAGAGCTGCGGTGTCTGCGGTGAGGCCGCTTCGGATCCGCTGCTGGCGTGTGTGCTGACCGGTCTCGGTGTCACCTCTCTGTCCATGGGTGCGGCGTCGCTGCCGTATGTGCGGGCGACGCTGGCCAAGTTCACGCTGGCGCAGTGCGAGCGTGCCGCGGCTGCCGCCCGGGCGGCGGACAGTGCCGAGGAGGCGCGGAACGCCGCGCAGGCGGTGCTGTCCGGCGAGTAGGGGCCGGGTGCGGCTGCCGCTGAGGCTTCGGTGCGGGGCGTTCCACCTTCGGGTGGGGCGCCCCGCCCGCGTTCAGTGGTGGTGTCCCGGTGGGAGGCGGTCGTCTCCGAGGTCGGGCGGTGCGCAGTAGTCGACGTTGGATTCCGGGGAGATGAGGTCGCCGGACTCGACGTCGGTGCAGTAGGCGTCGAAGACCTCGGCGGCGGTGAGGGGTTCGAGGCCATACCCCCGCAGGCGCCAGCCGTGGATGCGGTCGGGACCGCTCGGCGGGCTGATGCGCATGACGAGCCCGCCGGGGCTGTGGGTCGCCAGGCCGAGCGCGAGGACGCTGGTGAACTCCAGGGCCTCCGCCTTGTCGATGTGCGGGGTGCCGTCGGTCTCCTCGTCGACGAGGAGGACGGAGAGGAGGGTCTCCTCCGGATGGCCCGAGACACTGCAGACCAGGTGCCGGCTGCCCGGTGGGGCCGTTTCGAGGACGCGGTGCAGGAGGCGGGAGGCGCGGGTGAAAGCGGCCCGGCCGAGGTCCTGGCCGCAGGTGGCGCAGCTGCCGAGGGTGGCGAGGAGGGTCGACGTGTACTCCCAGGTGGCCTGGCGGACGGCTTCGTCGACGAGGGCCGGGAGCAGGTCGGCGAGGGACTGGCCCTCGTACGGCACGGTGGGGCCGTGGGCGGCGAGTTCGGCGGTGAACCGGGCGCGGCTGGCGGGGGCGTCGGCGTCGAGACCCGCCGCCGTGCAGAAGTCGGCGTACTCCTCCGGGTCGAAGAGCGCGACCGTGGTGTGGGTGCCCTGTGCCGCGCGTGTCTTGAGCAGGGATTCCACCTGGCGTAGGTAGGCGGTGTGGTCGTGGAAGGTGAAGCTGCGGTAGCGCCGCATGGCGTGGAAGTCGTGTTCGTCGGTGAGCAGGCCGATGGTGCCCGCGATTTCGCGGCGCAGGACGCGTCGCATGGTGTGGTCGGTCTGGTCGGTGTGCGCCATGTTTCCCCCTGTGCACGGTCGATCAATGCTCACTCACAGTAATCGGCGGCACTGACAACGGCGTCGGGCGAGCGCGGGAGCCGGCCGCCGTGCGGGGCGGCCGGCTCGTCGGTGTGCTGGTCAGGAGCGCTTTCGGGCCAGGTCCTCGTAGAAGTGGAGCAGGTCGAGGTTGTCGATGGAGCCGGGGTTGACGGCCCTGTCCAGCGGGGTGCCCTGGAGGAGGCGCTTGACCGGGACCTCGATGCGTTTGCCGGTCAGGGTGTGCGGGATGCCCGGTACCTCGATGACCTCGTCGGGGACGTGTCGCGGGGAGAGGTTCGCGCGGATGGTCTGCCTGATGCGGTCCAGGAGGGCGTCGTCGAGAGCGGCTCCGGGGGCCAGGTGCACGAACAGGGGCATCCAATAGCCGCCGTCGGGCTGTTCGATGCCGATGACGAGGGATTCCCTGATCTCCGGGAGCCGCTCGACGGCTTCGTAGATGTCGGCGGAGCCCATGCGGACACCCTGCCGGTTCAGGGTGGAGTCGGAGCGGCCGTGGATGACGACGGAGCCCCGGGAGGTGAGGGTGATCCAGTCGCCGTGCCGCCAGACGCCGGGGTAGGTGTCGAAGTAGCTGTCGTGGTAGCGGCTGCCGTCGGGGTCGTTCCAGAAGCGGATCGGCATCGAGGGCATGGGGTTGGTGACGACCAGTTCGCCGACCTCGTCGGTGAGGGGGTGGCCGTTCGGGTCCCAGGACTGGAGGTCGGTGCCGAGGCTGGGGGCCTGGAGCTCGCCGATGTGGACCGGCAGGGTGGGGACGGCGCCCGCGAAGCAGGAGCACACGTCGGTGCCGCCGCTGACGGAGGCGATCCACAGGTCGGCGCCGCTCGAGGCGAACTCGTCGTGCAGCCAGCGGAAGCCGTCGGGCGGGAGCGGGGAGCCGGTGGTGGCGACGCACTGGATCGCGGAGAGGTCCAGGTCGCGGGCCGGGTGGACGTCGGCCTTGCGGCAGGCCATGACGTAGGCGGCGGACGTGCCGAAGAGTGTGGCACCGGTTCGTTCCGCGATGCGCCACTGGGCGTCCGTGGCCGGGAAGCCGGGGCTGCCGTCGTAGAGGACGATCGTGGTGCCGGTGAGCAGGCCGGAGACGAGGAAGTTCCACATCATCCAGCCGGTCGAGGTGTACCAGAAGAAGCGGTCCTCGGGGCCGAGGTCGCAGTGCAGGCCGAGCTGTTTGAGGTGTTCGACCAGGATGCCGCCCTGGGACTGGACGATGGCCTTGGGCAGGCCGGTGGTGCCGGAGGAGTACAGCACCCACAGGGGATGGTCGAAGGGCACCTGCTCGAACGCGGGGTCCGTGTCCGCGGCCGTCAGGTTCTCCCATTCCAGCGCGCCGTCCGGTGCCTCGGTGCCGAGGAGCGGGATGTGGATCACCGCGCGCAGGGTGGGCAGTTCCCGGCGCAGTTCGGCGACGGTGTCGCGGCGGTCGTGTTCCTTTCCGCCGTAGCGGTAGCCGTCGACGGTGAACAGGACGACGGGTTCGACCTGCTGGAAGCGGTCCAGGACGCTGCGGGCGCCGAAGTCGGGCGCGCAGGAGGTCCAGACGCCGCCCACGGCGGCGGTGGCGAGGAGCGCCACGACGGCCTGGGGGACGTTGGGGAGGTAGCCGCTGACGCGGTCGCCGGGGCGTACGCCGAGGGCGCGCAGTTCGGCGGCGAGCGAACCGACCTGGCGGCGCAGCTCGGCCCAGGTGACGGGGGCCGGTTCGTGGGTCTCGTCGACGTACAGGAGGGCGGCTTCGTCCGGGCGGGTGTCGGCCGCGCGGAGGGCGTGTTCGGCGTAGTTCAGCGTGGCGCCGGGGAACCACTGGGCGCCGGGCATGGTCCGGTCGCCCAGCACGCGCGCGTAGGGGGTCGAGAACCGGACGTCGAACCATTCCGTGACGGCTTTCCAGAAGGTGTCCAGCTCGTCGACGGACCAGCGGTGCAGGGCGGCGTACCCGCCGTCGGCGGGGGCTCCGTGGTGTTCGGCCGCCCAGGTCTGGAACCTGGTGATGCGTGCCTGGGCGATGCGTTGTGCATCCGGCTGCCAGAGCGGCTGGGGGTTCTCGGTCGACATGGGGCGGCTCCCGGACTGTGCGCGTCGTGTGCGTCCTCCGCGCACGGGCTGGGGTGTGCGCGTGACGCGGCTGACAGGGACGATGCCATGTGATCGACTTCCGCACCAGGGCGCGCCCCACATAGTCGGCGACATGAAGATGTGGTCCGGTCCCGGGTGAACGGCAGTTGAACGACGCCCACGCGCGCGGTGGTCGATGGCAGGGTGATCGGCATGGACGGTCGTGACCTGGTGCGTTCGATGAAGACGGTCGGTTCCGCGGGGGTGGCGCAGGGGTTGCGTACGGTGCGAGCCGCGTGGCGCAGGCGGCGTGCCGATGCCGCCTCGCTGCCGCCGCGGGGTGCGGAGCGGGCGCGGGTGCCGGGGCCGATGCGGGAGGTGGAGCCCGGGCCCGGGGGCGGTGTCGTCCGGTTCGGGCGCTCGGAGCTGCGCATCCTCGTGGCGGTGAACGGCGCCGTGTTCTGGGGTTGGGACGGAGCCGGGCCGGAACCCTCGTACGCGTTGGCGGGCCGCTGTCCCGAGCCGGATCCGCGGGCGGTGCTGGAGCCGGACAAGGACGGCGGCTGGCGGGTGGTGGCGGAGCGGGCGACGGTGGCCGTTTCCCGGCACGGCGCCGTCGAGGTCCGCACGCCCGGGGGTGTGGTCCTGCGTCATGAGTTGCCGCCCCGCTGGTGGGAGCCGGTCGACGGCGGGCCGGCGCGCTGGACGCAGCGGTCGCAGGTGGCGGCCGACGCCCGGTTCTTCGGGCTCGGTGGGCGGTCCGTGGGTCCCCGGCTGCGCGACGGCACGTACCGGCTGTGGAACTCCGGTCCCGGCCTGCCCTTCGCCGCCGGTGGGGACGCGTCGTCCGTCACGATGCCGGTGCAGATGGTGGTGGCGGACGCGGGGACGCATTTGGTCTTCCACGACAGTTCGTGGGACGGCACGGTGGCCTTGCGGGAGGGCGAGGAAGGAGCCGGGTCGGGGCACGACCGGCCGGGGCGGAGTGTGCTGCGGATGGACGGCGGTCCGCTGCGGTGCTGGGTGCTGGTGGGAACACCCGCGCGCGTGCTGCTGGCCTGGGCGTCGCTGACCGGCGCGCCCGCGCTGCCGCCGGCGTGGGCGCTCGGGCACCAGCACGCGCAGTCCGGTTTCGGCGACGAGGAGGACGTACGGCGGGTCGTGGCCGGTCATCAGGAGCGTGGCCTGCCGCTGGACGCGGTGCACCTGGGTATCGGGCACGCCGATGCCCAGCGGGTGTTCACCGTCGACGAGGAGCGGTTCCCGAAGCTGCCCGTGCTCGCCGAGGAGCTGCGCAGGGAGGGCGTGCGGCTGGTGTCGGCCGTCGAGCCGGCGGTCGTGGCCGCGCCCGGCGACGCCGTCTACGACGGGGGGACGCGCGGGGACGTGTTCGTGCGGGACGCCGCCGGGGCGGTTGTCCGGGGTGTGGGGCGGCCCGGGGACGTGGTCTTCCCTGACTTCACGCACGCGCGCGTGCGTGAGTGGTGGGGCGGTCTCTACGAGGAGCGGCTCGGGCGGGGGTTCGCCGGGTTCTGGCACGACCTGGACGAGCCCACGTCGTTCGCCGCCTTCGGGGAGTCGACGCTGCCGCGGTCGGCCCGGCACGCGCTGGAGGGCCGGGGCGGCGACCACAGGGAAGCGCACAACGTCTACGCGCTGTGCGTGGCGCGGGCCGGGTACGAGGGGCTGCGGGCGTTGGCGTCCGAGGAGCGGCCGTTCGTCGTCTCCCGTTCCGGGTGGGCCGGTCTGCAGCGCTACGGCGGCACCTGGTCCGGGGACGTGGCCACGGACTGGGCGGGGCTGCGGGCGTCGCTGGCGCGGGTGATCGGGCTGGGGCTGTGCGGGGTGCCGTATGCGGGGTCCGATGTGGGCGGGTCGGACGGGAGCCCGACGCCGGAGCTGTATCTGCGGTGGCTCCAGCTGGCCGCCTACCTGCCGCTGTTCCGCACGCACGCCGGACTGCGGGCGGGGCGTCGGGAGCCGTGGGAGTTCGGGGACGAGGTTCTCGGGCACGCGCGTGTGGTGCTCGTCGAGCGGCGGCGGCTGCTGCCGTACTTCGTGACGCTGGCGCATCTGGCCCGGCGTACGGGTGCTCCGTATGTGCGTCCCCTGTGGTGGCAGGCGCCGGAGGACCGGGCGCTGCGGGACTGCGAGGACGCCTTTCTGCTGGGCGACTGTCTGCTGGTGGCCCCCGTGCTCCGTCCGGGAGCGGACCGGCGGGCGGTGCGGTTGCCGCGGGGGCGCTGGTACGACGTGCTGACGGAGCGGGCGTACGAGGGGCCCGCGCAGGTGCTCGTCGACGCCCCTGTGACGCGGATTCCGGTGTTCGCGCGCGCGGGAGCGGTCCTTCCGGTGCGCGGGGAGGACGGCGCGCCGGAACTGGAGGTGTGGGCGCCCGCGCGGGGGCGGACCGGCGGTGGGCTGGTCGTGCCGGACGCGGGCGACGGCTGGGTGGAACCGGAGATCGAACGGTATGTGTCCCGCTGGGAGGGGCGGCGGGTGGTCGTGGAGCGGTCGGGCGAGGACGGGGCGAGCGACCGGTCCTGCCCGGTCCGCGTCCGTGGGCTCGCGGAGCGCTCCGCTCAGATGTAGCGGCCCTCGAAGAAGGCCCGTACGGCCCGGGTGTGGAGCGGGAAGGCGAGCTCTTCCGACCTGCGCAGGAGGTGCCATCCCTCGCTCTCGTCCGTGGCGGCGGAGGGCGGCAGACCCTCGGCCGGCCGCTCGGGCAGCAGCCCGAAGAGCAGCAGGTGGCCGTCGGGCGAGCTCATGGCGTCGGCGAGCCGTACGTCGCGGCTCGCCGCGTCGATGCCCGTCTCTTCCTTGAGCTCGCGGACGACGGCCTGTCGCCAGTCCTCCCGGTCGTCGACGAAGCCGCCGGGCAGGGCGACGCCGCCGCGCGCGGGGTTCACGGTGCGGGTGATGACGACCAGGGCGGTGCCCTGTGTGTCGTACACGGGCTGGAGGGCCACCGCGACCGGCAGCGGGTTGCGGTAGGCCACGGTGCCGCACGCGGGGCAGGTGCGGGGCCAGCCGGAGACGCCCTCTCCGTAGGGCGATCCGCAGCTCGAACAGTGGGAGTCGGGCGCGGAGTTGGGAACGGAGGTTTCAGTTTCGGACACGCGGCGGACTGTATCCGATCGCGGAGGGGGCGGCTCCGGCAGGCCGGTCAGCGACGGCCGGCGAGCGACTTCGCGGAGACCGGGAAGTCGAAGTAGGTGTCCGGGTAGGGCTCGGGCTTGTACGTGAAGTGCCACCACTCCTCGGGGAGGTTCACCAGGCCGACGTCCTCCAGGGTGTTCTTGAGCAGCAGCCGGTTGGCGCGCTGCACGCCCTGGATGCGGGGGTCGAGGGTGTGCGAGCGGGTGTCGAAGCAGTCGTAGCCGGTGCCCATGTCGACAGAGTTGTCGGGGAAGCGCTTGGCCTGCGGCGCGAAGCACGACACCAGGGGCTGTCCGGGGTGATAGGGGCGGGTGGGCTTCGCGGGGAGCCGCACGAGGGTGAGATCCATGGTCGAGCCGCGGCTGTGGCCGGACTTCTCCGCGATGTAGCCGTCGGCGAACAGGCGGGTCTTGTCCACCTCCGGATAGAACTCGGCCTTCATGTCCTGGTCGTCGAGGTCTTCGGCCCAGCGGACGAAGTGGTCGACGGCGCGCTGGGGCCGGTAGCAGTCGTACACCTTGAGGGAGTAGCCCTGGCGCAGCAGCCGGGTCTGGGCGCGGTGGAGGGCTTCGGCCGCGGGGCGGGTGAGGATGCACAGGGGCTGCCGGTAGCCGTCGACGCGCTCGCCGACGAAGTTGTGCGCGGTTACGTAGCGCATCTCCTCGATGATCGTCGGCTCGACGCTCCGCAGGGCGACGAAGTCCTCCGGAGCCCTCGGTTCAGGCCGTGCCTGCGCGGTGGCGGGGACGGCCGTGACGGCGAGCAGGGCGGCGAAGGCGGTGACCAGACCGCGGAGAGCGGTGGAGAATCGTGTCATGTCCCCTGCATCTATCAGGGTTGGGCTCGACGGGGGAAGAGGACGGCCCGGCGACGCGCCGGGCGTACGCTGCGTGAGCGCGCCGGAATTGTGCGTGAACGTCGTATGAACTGGGCCCGGGCAGGGGCCGGTCACGCCATCCTGCTCCCGTGCGCTCCTGGACGGACACTCTCCGCTTCGCCTTCCAACCGGTGGTCAACCTGATGACCGGCGGGGTCGTGGCGCTGGAGATACTGGCCCGGCCGGAGACCGGCGACGTGCTCGCCGAGGCGCGGCGCGATCCCGAACTCGACGGCCTGCTGGCGGTGTCGGCGCTGCGGGCGGCGGTACGCCGGGAGACGCTGCTGCCGCTGCACGTCAACGTGTTCGCCGGCACACTCGCCGACCTGGGTGGTCTCCAGTTGCTGCACGACGCCGTGCGCGAGGTGGGCCGGCTGCCCTGGGAGGTGACACTCGACGTGTGTCCGCCGTTCACGCATGTGCCGCGGCGGGCCCTGCTGGATGCGGTGGCCGTGTTGCGGGAGCAGGGGTTCCGGATCTGCGCGGACGGGGTCGGTGACGGGGACGCGCCGTTGCGGCTGCTGGCGGATCTGGCGCCGGAGCTGGTGAAGCTCGACGCTTCGCTGCTGGCGCGGCCGGCGGCCGTACGGGCGATGCGGGTGCTGTGCGAGGAGTCGGGGGCGCTGCTGGCCGTCGAGGGGGTGGAGACGGAGGCGCAGTACGCCGTCGCGCGGTCGGCGGGAGCGCAGTTGGCGCAGGGCGAGCTGTTCGCGCCTCCCGCACGGTTGCCCGTGGCGGACGTGTACGTTCCGCCCGGCTCCCCCGGCCTCGTGCCGACGCCTCGGTCGGGGCCGCCGGTACGGCAGTTCGTACGGCCGGCGGCGCTGTTGCCGGCGACGGCCTCGGCGGGGCGGGTGCGGGCGCTGCTGACCGGGTCGCCGGACGTGTCCGGGGTGCTGCTCGTGGACCGGGACGGCGTTCCGGTGCGCTCGGTGCACCGCTCCCGGTTCCTGCTGTCGATGTCGGGGCGCTACGGGCACGCCCTGTACGCCGACCGGCCCGCCGCGAAGCTGGGCGACCCGCCGCGGACGGTGGGCGTCGACGCGACGGCCTGGGAGGTGCTGGACGTGGTGGCGGACGGCGGCCCGGACCGTACGTCGGACGACGTGGCCGTGGTGGACGCCGCCGGGCGGTGCGTGGGCGTCGTGCGGCTCGCGGACCTGGTGCGGGCGCTGGCGGAGAGCCGGGTGGAGGAGGCGGCGGGGCTCAATCCGCTGACCCGGTTGCCCGGTTCGGACGCGATCACGGACGAGGTGGACCGGAGGATCACGACCGGGCGGGCGTTCGCCCTGAGCTGGCTCGACGTGGACCACTTCAAGCAGGTCAACGACGGGGCCGGGTTCGCCGCGGGCGACGAGCTGATCCGGGCCGTCGGGAGGGCGCTGCTGCGGGCGGCGGCCGGGGAGACAAGGGTGGGGCACATCGGCGGTGACGACTTCCTGGTGCTGACCGATCCGGAAGGGCTGGATCCGCTGGCCGCCTCCGTGCTGGACGTGCCGTGGTCGGCCGGAGGGCGGCCCGTGACGCTCTCCCTGGCGACGGTCCTGTGCGCGCCGGGCAGCGTGCCGGACCACCGGCGGGCGGCGGCCTGTCTGGCGCCGCTGAAACAGGCCGCGAAGGCGTTGCGCGGGGTGAGTTGGGTGCTGGGCCGGGCGGAGGTCCCGGGACACGAGGTCCGGCGCGGCTCGGACCGGGCGGCGGCGTCGGCGGGCTGAGCGGGCGGGATCGGGCGGCACGGACGCGGGATCGGGCGCGGCACGGGCACGGGATCGGGCACG